>NZ_FUWJ01000021.1 GCF_900167455.1 Enhydrobacter aerosaccus | reverse complement strand
CCGCCATGGAGAGCTTCTTCTCGTCACTGAAGACCGAACGCACAGCACGCAAAACCTATCGCACCAGGAATGAGGCCAGGGCAGATGTGTTCGACTATATCGAGCGCTTCTACAACGCCGCCAGACGTCACTCCACGATCGGGTATCTCAGCCCGCTTGAGTTCGAGCGGAAGGTGGGATTAGCTTAACAAGCCGTCCACCAAACCGGCAGCAGCTCAGGCCATGCGCGTCGTCGTCGATGGCAAGCCCATTTTCGAGCAAAAGAACCCATACATTAAGCCCAACGCGCTGGGGCCAATTCACCAATCGCTTACAAGAGGGTGGCTGCCACTTGAATGGATCCCCAAAGCGGTGAAATGGCAGGAGTGGCCTCGACGAGCTCTAGGAGGATTTTATTTGCCTCGGGCCGAACCTCGGCGGATCGGCCCTGATGATGATGGGGCTTTGCCTTGTATTCACCAGTCAGCTATCGATCGCAATTCGGAACTCGCCAGCTACGCGCCCGAGAGCTTTCCAACTAATTTCGTCCCTGAACCATACTAATCGGGAAATGCCCAACCTTGCCTACCGGTGGCAATCTTTCTGAATAGCAACAGAAACTGGTCGACGCATTGTTGGCCGCCGCTCGTTCGGTAGTGAATGAATCTCCGTACGTAGGAAGGCAGCGCGCGCACGAGCGAGCTCTCTCGGGTCGCCTTGGGATTTGCCTTTCGCGACACCTGTTCGTCCGCCGCCTAGAGCGACGAGGCATTCGAGTCGACATCGAATATGACCAGATGGCTGATGGCGCGGCGAAGGTCGTTGGCAATACGCGTCGAAGAATTGACCTTCTACTTCACAAACGCGGGCACGAGGGCCCCAATCTCCTGGCATGCGAAGTTAAATCTCGAATCACTCGCCCCAAATCAGTCAACGCCACTGATCTTGAGAAGCTTAAACATCTAACTAGGCAGAATGGTGTCTTTAAGTACGGCGTGGGTATTTGGCTATCTCTGCCGAGGCTACCAGGCGGGTCAGCTTACTACGCAATCGTCATCAACGGTGTACTTGAAGGGGAAGGCAGGGAGGACGAAATTCGCCTAGTCCCAGAGCCTTCTTGAGGGTGGAATTTCTCGTCGGGACGGCACTTCAGGCACGCCATGTCGCCAGATGCTATGGCGACAAAGCGCGATCGAGGAGCCGAGCGAGCCGGACCGCCGCTTTCAATAATTGCTCTCGCACAACTGACGAGTTCACCGCCACATAAGCCGAGTCAATCGTAACACTGGCTGCCCGCCGAACGCAGAACGAATCGCCTTGCTGTTCGCAGTACTGTGTTTCTTGACGTCTAGCTATAGCGAACGCTTCGTTGGCCCAATCCTTAGCTGTACCGCCAGCCCATTGGCGCCGCTGCTGAGGTGTAACTTCTGAAAGAAGCTTACTCGCCGCAGCGTCAACATCGGCGCCCACTGCCCGATCCACGAGGCAGGTGTCCCAAATCGCATGCAAATTTGGGCCGCACTCGCCCGTCGTCTTGATTTCGTTGCCGCCACGATCATCGGCAAATGAAACGTGCAGCGGCTGGTGAACGTCCCCTACCCAATGTCCAAGAAATTTGAGGGAAGTCACTCGACTTTGTGCATCTGTGGTCTTTGCCGCTAACGCCGCGAAATCTTTATCAATTGCGGTCACCACGCATTCACTCGCACCGTCACAATTCTCAGCGCTCAGCCCCATAGAATTGCGGGGCAGATTTAGGAAATGCTCTCCAGCCCGTTTGCGTGGTTGATCCGCCCATGTGCAGGCTTCTGAAAAGGAAGAGAACTCACCATCGGCGCGAATCATCTGCTCAATTTTAGTGTGCGTTTGCTGCGTCACCAGGCGCGACGCCAATTCGCAAATGATCTTGTGACCCATATCACCCCAGGCACAGGCTTCACCTGAAAGCAACAGGCCGCCTAGAAGAGCTATTGCGGCGACTTTTACTCGAAGGGCCATTGCCAGATTAACGGGGAGCAGCCGGGTCACTTTGCCTTAGTCGGATCTCGATACGCCGGCGCTGTTTAACGTCACCATTGCTCGTACCGTCGGCTAATTTTCCATTGATATCTACTACTTGTGCGGCTGATAGAGGCAGCACGGTCATCTTGGACAAGCGATTGTCCTGCCTTAGCACTTGGACGATTGCTGCGGCGCGCGCGAAGCCCAATCCAGCGTTGTCGGCGACGCCCATCTTCGCCGCAGACTCACCCCTTAGCAGCACATCAAACATTGTCGTGTCGATATTGGAGCTGAGCCCTTTAATTGGCTGCTCGTCTGTGTGGCCAACGACTTCAATAACGTCCGTCTGGAATTGCGCTGCGTATTTCATGATTTCCGGAATCACAGCACTTATGAGCTTGTCACGGAAATCAGAAGAGGGTTCAGCACTACCAACGACAAAGTAGTAGCCGTCCGCTTCTTTGAGCGGAATTATCGGCGGCCAGTTGTGCTTGCCAGCATTGTGGAGCAGCTCCTCAGCATTTGCGGCAGTGCACTTGGGTACGGGAATACCCAGCTTGCGACAGATCCCGTCTAATGTGAGCCCGGGCATCGGCTGGCCAGTCGGGGGCGCCATCTTGGTGTCACGAGGTCCATTTGGGCCCTCCTCGCGCCCCTGCCCCGCTCCTTCTGGCACCAGCACCTTCCAGTCTTCTGGCAGGCGTGGCTTGGGTTCGCGACTGGCTTGACGTTGTGAATCGCTTGGACTGCCGACCTTTGACGGGGCGCTGTTATCGTCAATAGATTTCGCTGCGGATTTGGTGGCGTCTGCGGTTGAGTTCCAGGCGGCCGACGCCGTCGAGGTTCGCCTCGAGGTCTCAGACAAGAGTACTGGCATAAAAAGTAGGAGCAGGCAGAAGACCAAGAGCAGAACCACCTCAGCAACAGTAAAGCCGAAGACAACTCCGCGCCTATAGGCCTGACCATCGAGCCGAATGGACATATGACCCCTCTACAACTATTGCGCCGCGACGGCCGCCGGCTGCGTGTCGGCTTGCTGAAGACGGGCGTGACTTACAGCCAACGCTTGGGCCTGCTCACCGAGGCTACGGGCAAGACGCTCTACGGTCTCAAACTGTGTGGCGAGGCTCGCCCCGGCCGCACTAAGGCTCGAATTAGAACTAGCGACACTTCTCGCGGCCGACTTCAGTGCCTCCGTAACATTGCGGACTTCGTCGGCCATCGCTTTGTAGGCCTGCGCGCCAGACGACGCGAGGTGAAGCGATTCATTCAGCTTTACCGTGGCCTCTGACAATTGGCGCACTGCAATCGCACCTGCCGCCATGCTTTCGGCAACCTTGGTCTCGTGGGCGGCCACATTGAGGCCCGCCGTCGAGGTCTTGTCGTAGCTGTCAGTTACGCGGCCAGTGGCGACTTCTATTTGGCTAAGAGCCGTATTGGCGCGTTGCAGCGTCTCGGTCAGGAGTGAGATCGCATTCAATGTCTGCGCTGTCTCTTCACGCAGTTTTCCAGTGGGAATTGCCGACGAAGCAAGATCTGCTGCCAGCTCTTTTACGCTTTCGACCAATTTACTCGTCGAGTTCTTTAGATCGACCGCTCGAGCCTCATGCTCTTTGACGACTTGAGCCATCTCAAACACGTAATTCTTAAGGCGCTCCTCGGTCTGTTGTCGTAACTCGGCGATCATACTGACCGAGGCCCGGAGCTGCCCGCTGAGGGCGCGCGAATGCTCGATCAGTTCACGGCGGGAAGCCTCCTCGATATCGTGTGCATCTTCACGAAGTTGGCTGAGTGAAACGCGACAAATGATGCCCGTGATTGTTGTGCTGAGCGCCAAGCCAAAGTCTTTGACGATCGATATGCCGTACTCTTGCATGCCGAGATCGGTCTGGATTTGGTAGAGCGCGACTCCCAGCGACACGAGCGTAAAAATGAAACCCATATAGTAGCAGTTGTCGCCAGCTTGGTCGTAGCGCAGGCGAAACCGCGTTCGGGACAAAGTCAAAGCCGCATAGAGAAGTATGAGCGCGATCGGCACGCCGATACGTATCGGCAGAGGCAACGCCGCCTGCTTGAGGCCAATGACAAGTAAGCTTCCCGCAACGAGAAAGAGCGCAAGTACCCCTCGATCCAGAAAGAGGCGCCACCGCTCACGAATGGCAAGCTTCCGGTCTAAGGTTTTGGTTTCAGTCATGGTCGCGCTCTAGGGCTTCTTTATGAACTTCGGAGTAGCGCCGGCTGCATCGAATAGCTTCGTCCAAAACCCGATCAGACCTTCGGTTTGCAAATCCGGCCGAGAACCCGGGATCATGATCGCGGTCACATCTACCTTCGCCAATTCAGGCAGGGTCTGGCGACCAGCAGTGGTCCTCCGCCAGGCTGGGTAGTCGGGTTTGTAACCAGACTGAAAGAAGTCCACCGTTTGAGTGCCCTGAACGAGATCTGAGACCAGAATCAGATGCTTTCCCGCGGCGGCAAGCTCTGGGGTAGTAAAGACCTTGGCGCCTATGCCGAATAGCGCCTCAATGATCGGTGATCGCGGCGCTTCCTTAAAAGCGAGGCTTTGCTCAACGATATCCTTCAACGATGCATAGAAGCGTGCATGTTGCCGGCGAACCACGTCCACATTCCGATAGAGGTGATCCCATTTAGCGGGCGCGCCGGGATTGCAAATGCTCAGGGACTTGGCGAGTACCAGCTGAACATTGCCCACGCGATACATATTGGCGGCGTTCGGGGCGCCGGCCGTAAAGGTCCAGACCTCTACTCTCGCATTCCGCTTGGCAGCGACGTCGCTTTCCCCCTCAAGCTCCGACTTCAGCAACTGCAATACTTCATTTGCTACCGAAACACGGGCCAGTTCCTCCAGAGGGTCTGTCTGATCAACGAGGACCACGTAAACGGAGGGCGGATTTCGCGCGGTGTCCTTAGGGCAAAGGTCCGCCGCATTAAGCTCAATCCGCTCGGCCTTCTCGGTCTGGGAAAACCAGAACGCCGCGCCCACTAGGCCAATGAGCATCACAATGACGGCAACGCTAACGGGCGTAATCCAGCCGCCGCGCGGACCGAGCGACGCCGCTTCCCGGCGTGCTGAATTGCGATTAGGCCCGCGCAGCGACATTTCCCACTACGGGACCACCGAAGTCGCGTAGCCTTTCGTATTCTTTCAATGCAGCGTTGAAAGCCTCAAGGAGCTCCGTCTGCGACGATGCGATCGCCGTGAGCAGCTCCTCAATCGCGGCCTTGCGCTCTTCTTTGCTAGTGTCGCCCAGGACTGTTTCCTTGGACCAGCCGGGTCGCCATGGCTGCTCAAAGGTCTTAGGGGGCGGCTCAGAACGAGCCTTACGATTGGCTTCGCGGTATCCAGCCACCAGAGCCTCCGATGCCCGCTCTAAGCTATCGAGATAGGCATTGTAGCGATGGGTCAGCCGGCTACGCTCTGAAATGACAACGCCATATTCCTCATCACGGCGTCGAATATCAGTGATCGACTCGCGCAATTCGGCAACGGCCTGATCCTTGCGATTCTGCAAATTCCGAACGAGCTCATCTACCAGTCGGAGATATTCGTGCCGCCGCAAGAGATATCGACGGTAAACAACGCCATATCCAGGATAAGGATCGACCCAGGTCATCCCCTTGTAGGTCGCGTAGGTCACGACCAGTAAGCCGACCAACACCATGAGATAGGACTGAAAACCGACCAGCTCGTATTTCTTGGACACGAGGTTGGCTAGCGCCATACGCGACGCTCTCAGCATGAAATCGTCTGCTTCAGGTGACACCAGCGCAAACGCGTCACGATAGTGGGCCGCGAAGAAGTTGAATACGACTGCCAATGAAATAAGGGTGATCGCCAGCAGTGTCATCGATAGGCGCCATACTGCGGACGGCAATCGAATGTATCGCAATGCAACGATACCCAAAAGAAAACCTACCGCGAGATTTATCACCGAAATGGCAGCGGCCTCGAAGATGGCGCCGAGCAGACCGCCAGGATGAGTGGCACTGAAAAAGCCTGAATTGGCGATAGTCTCTACGACGAAGATCGACAGAAGAATCGCAAATGCGAGCGCTGGGTTCTTCTCGAGCTCAGGAAGCTTCTCAAGCTTGTTTCTAGATCGAAATAATTTGTAGGCCTCTTCGGCTTCTGTCACTTCCTGCTTTTTTGCGAAGACGTAGTTTGTGTCCTTCGTGACTTCAGCTCCGAAGTCCGCCTCTGCGTCATGGAGCATCGTCTTGATTTCAGGAACGATCGTCCGCAAGTCGAGTCTGGCAAGGCGGCCGTCATAGGCCGACGTCTGCTTATGGTAATTCTCGAATGCTTCATTCCGAAGAGACGAGATGGAATCGACAATATCAAGCTCGACCTCGTCCAGACTGCTGGCACTCGAAGGTGGCTCGTTTTGGCTCCCGCGCTCTGAACCGCGCTTAGCAATAGCGAGATCTGTCCGGATCTTCTCCAAGTCCAGAGTTGAGAAATCCATTAAGGGTTTGATGTCGGCCGTATAGGTACGATCCACCTCAGGGCGGACCAACGCGCGGACGCGATCAAACACGCTCATTGCGCCTGACCACTCAACTTCAAGAACTGCCCCCATTTGCGCGGCCTCGTCGTGCCGCACTCCATTAGCTTAACTTCGCGTAGGATAGTGTGAAAGGCAACGCTCTAGTCGCACGCGACAGTTGTATTCGAGCGGCTGACGCCAGAAATCTGGGCAAAATGGGAAGATTCGGAGATCACAACATGCCATGCTTCTTTTTGTAGGCTTGGAGCATCTCAGGCGAGATGTCCGTTGGATAGCATAGCAACCCGCCGCCGACTCTCTTTGAATAGGCACTTCGGGCACCGCAACGGCTTCCATTCGCTGCCCTGAATTCGGGACACGGGCAGCTTCCTCGGTACCCGGCGAGACTCTCTTCGATCATCAGTTTTCGAATGGCATCGTCTGAAAGCCGCTGCGCAAGTACCGGCGCGCAATGAAGCGCAAGCGACAACGCGATGCTAGCAAATACGGCTCTAAGCATCATCTAGGTAGTGTCTCGGATCAACACTCATAGGTTTTATGGCCCGTGGCAACTCCTAATGATCACAGGGGCCGGCGGGCGTGCCAGATCATATAGACGGCCCAAGCGATCCAGCACGCCCCGACATCGTGCGCCGAAGCACACGCGGCTGGCCTATGATTTCCAGCCTGGCGGGCTCAGGACGGGTTCGCCGCCTTTCCCGCCACCACGCTTGATCTGCCTCACAGTGCAGCGTCTCCCGTGGTCCCCGCGCTTGATGGGTCCGGGTCCCCGCGGACAGCAGGTCTGTCCGAATTCAGGCGGCCGTCGCCTGTCGTCCCGCGATATCTACGAATTCCATCAGAATTTCCTTGTGACGGCGGTCTAGGTAGCGCGCGACCCGCTCGTTTCCGATCAGTCGCGCCAAATAGCCCCGCGCCAGCACCAGATCGAGATGATCGGCGCCATAGTTCTCCTCGATTAGTTTGAATTCCCGATCAAGATTCGCCGACTCGCGCTGCATTAGCGCAAGCTGTTCCTCGGTCACGCCGCGTGGCTTTGGCCGCCGCTTGCCCGGGGCGAGCTGAGCCTCGGGCGTCGCCGCAAGCAGTGTCCTGGCATACGAAATTGTAAACTTGTTCATCGCGACCATGAGCTCGGCCGCCTCGACCTGCCGCTCGGGGCGCATTTTTCTCAGAGCATCGAAGCTATTGATCGAGATGTGCTTGTCTTCAAGGAGGGCTGCGGCCTCGTCACAGATCCCGTCGAGGAGGCGGCGCTTGCGCCGGATATGGTCGGGATTGACGTCGAGGACAGCAGCCAGCCGCTCCTCGGATACGCCCCGTTCAATCGCCTTCAGGATCATCTTGTGTTCCTGAATGATCGCGAGACGATTGATGCGATTGTTATACGTATAGCCCTCATCCTCCGTCGCAAGCAGACAGAGTGCTTCGGCCTCCCCAAGCTCACGCAACACCTCCAGGCGCATGTGCCCGTCTAGAACCACGAAGCGGCCTGGCGACTGGCGATCTGGCGCAACAACAAGCGGCTCGACCATGCCAATCTCACGTACAGACGCCACGATCTGCGAGAATTTGCGCGTCCGGCGCATCGCATCGGTCACCGGACGCAGCGGCACAAGCTCCGCCAGTGCAATGCGCCGGGTCGCCTCTGCGAACGCCTGCTTTACACTGCCATCGGGCATGTCACGCGCCTTGGATACGGGTGGCCAGGTTCCGGGGCAGCGTATCGAGGCCTTCTGCCTGGAGAAGGGCTTTCAGTTCATCATCCGCAAGCAGCGTCTTGAGCGCATGAACAACGAACATCAGGCGCTCGCGGGTGGCCTCAGCCTTGCGCACGAGCAGTCTCTTTCGGTCGACATCTTGCTTGTAGGTACGGATGAGGGCGCTGGGTGATAGTTTGGAGTTACCCTTGCGCACCCCCGACCCCAGCGCCTTTCCGCGGCGCCGACGCTGCTCCACGAGATGCTGAGCCGCGGCCAGCCGCTTGCCCTTGAGCTCGCCGTTTTCATAGGCCTTGTGCAGGGCCTCCTGGACGTCGCTATCTTCCGAGGTAGCGATCTGGATGGCCACGCTCAGGGGAATGGCTTCCGACTCCACAGCGCGCAACAGGCGGTGCTCACCGTTCTCCAACAGATGGATAACGCCTCTTACGTATTCAGGCGTCAGGTCCGTCCGCCGGGCAATCTCGTCTTCGGCATACCCTCGACGTTTCATTCCCTCAATGTCTTGGAGTAGGTCGATAGCCCTGTGCTGTCGTCGGGCGATATTTTCAACCAGGCTCATGACGAGCCCTTCCTCTTCAGTCGCCTCGACCACGATTGCGGGAATGCGGGCCTGCCCCAGGGCCTTGAAGGCCTCGAGGCGACCTTGCCCGCAGACCAGCTCGAATCCATCACCCCCATCAGGGTTGCGGATAACGGTGATTGGCCGCTTTAGGCCCAGTTTGTCGATATTCCGGACGATCCCCTCGAATACCTTGCGATTACGCGACCGGGGATTGATC
Source organism: Enhydrobacter aerosaccus (assembly GCF_900167455.1). Taxonomy (GTDB): domain Bacteria; phylum Pseudomonadota; class Alphaproteobacteria; order Reyranellales; family Reyranellaceae; genus Reyranella; species Reyranella aerosaccus. The sequence continues at coordinate 25,777 of NZ_FUWJ01000021.1, read as the reverse complement.
ACCGAGATCTTCTCGAGGGGCACTTGCTCGATTCGGCCGGCAGATTGGGCATTCTTCATTGGACGTCCTTTACGAAGGTACGGGCCGCCATTTCATAGAGCTGTTCGAGTGTGTCGAACCTGTAGGAATCCAGAGCGAGGCCATTGTGCTCGCCAAGTCGCACTTGCGGTCCTGGCAGGTCGATGCTCGGCAGGATGTAGTAGTCCTGAATGCCGAGATTCTCTCGATCCATCCTGATCGCGACGATGACGTCGGGAGAAAGCCCCGTATCGAAGCGGATTTGCCATCTAAAGGTCCCTGCCGCGGTCTGCAGACAGCGCGCGATACTTAGAGCGACCGTGAATTCGTCGTTCACCTTCAGAATTTGAGTCTTCTCGTCCCGACTAACTCGGCCTCCAATTCTCCCAATCTGCTCAATAGTCTCACCGACGACCTGCGGGTGGAGCTCCCGTAGTGCGCGGTTGATTTCGACGTATCGAAAGTCTCGCTCTGGCGTATATCCGACCAGCTGATAGGCACGGCCAAGGCTTCCGAAGCGGTTGCTATAGGTCGAGCTCGATGGCAGGCCCTCCGCTTCATCGATGATCAGGCCCGACAGCTGTCCGCGGGCCTGGTAGAGCGTCTTCAGCCGCCCTAGCATCTCCTCATCAGAGAGGCGGCGCGACCGGCTTTGAATGATGGCATATGCGGCATCAAAGAGGTGCCGCTCGACAATCGGCTCAAAGGCGCCATTGGACCTGATCCACATGTCGGGCGCATTCCTCACCCGGGTCTTCTTCAGCTTGTAGGAGATCCGATTCCAGACGTTATCGCCCACGTACTTCGGATTGGTGAGAATCTGGTGGACTCGGCCGCGCGTCCAGCGTCGCCCATCTTCCGATTCGACGTGCCGGCTATTGAGGAGATCAGCGATCTCCTGTTCGGGCTTCCCTTCCTCGACAAAGGCCCGGTACATCCAACGGACAGTCTCAATCTCCAGCGGGGCGCCGGGGACCAGAATGACCCTGTCCGTTTGGATGCTCTTGTGCTCTCCCCGTGAAAGCTCGCCTTTTTGTGCGCCCGTCTGGTCGATGAGCATACGCCGCAGGCCGTAGCCCGCCGGGCCACCTTGCCTGTAGCCGATTTCGATCAACCGGCATTGTCCCGCGAACACTTTCGCGGACAATTCCCGACTGTACTCGCCAGCCATCGCCCGTTTGACGCCCTTGACGATGGTCGAAACCGGGCTGCCGTCGTTCTCGAATTGCTCCGCACAGTACTGGACCGAAATGCCGGCACGCTTGCAGATGTATTCGTAGTAGGCGCTCTCATCGGCGTCCTGGAAACGCCCCCAGCGGCTGACGTCGTAGACAAGGATGGTCGAAAAATCGGCCACGCCGTTCTGCACATCATCAATCAGTTGCTTTAACCCGTCACGTCCGTCCAAACGCAAGCCACTCCGACCCTCATCGGCATAGGTCTTGACGACTTCAAGGCCGCGCCTCTCTGCATACTGGCGGATCGCGTCGCTTTGGTTCTCAGTCGAATAGCGCTGATGCTCCGTCGACATGCGCACGTATTGCGCCGCCCGGGCCAGCCGAACTCCCGAAGAGGCCACTTCTGTCTGCCGTACTCTCCTTGAGGTCCCGGTCAAGGCAGCGGGTGGAGGAACCCCGGTCTCAGAGAGTCCAACCTGTGGTCGACTATCTGTACTCATGCTTCACGCCTCTGAACGGCGTGACGCTAAACGGCTGAGCTTCCGGAGTCTTTCACGCTCAAGGGCAATAAGTTGCCTACGAAGGGCAAGAAGTTGCCTATTGCTTCGTGGCGCCAAGAGCTCTGAGTTGATCGGATAGATCGAGCATTTGGCGCCGCAATAACGCGACATCCGGGCTCGACGCGGATAAGTCACGACCAACGGCCAACAGGACGTGCTCAAACACAACATCGGACGATTGGAGCAGACCTAGCAAATGCTCTCCCCGCGGACCCATATCACCCGCAAGCCATCCTTTGACGGTGCGTTCGCTGGCGCCGGTCCATTTCATGATTCTCTTTACTGCCCCTCGAGAGCCTTTCGCCTCCAGCCTCAACGCGTCCGCGATCAACCGCGCATACTGATCTGCTGCCGCACCTCGCTTCTTGCCGATGGCCATCGACTTGGTCACTAACCAGCCATAACAGTGTGCTGCCTATTACAACGAGGAGCTGGGGCTCATTCTCCCAAAAGACCGCCGACAAAAGGTCGGCGGCGAGTTGATGAGTGTCGATCGACACTCCGGGCCGGTAGCGGCCGATCAGGCTGCGTCACTGCCCGCTCTCCTCGTGGAAGCAAAGGCGCATGAGGACGATTTGACTACTTGCGCGCTATGGCATCAGTCATCCTGGCTGCAACTCCGAACAAGATTCACCTTACCTCACTGAATAACTTCAATCTCTTGGATTGTTGCTTTTTGCTTGAGCAGATCCTCAATGAGCGTCGCAATCGCCTGCACATGCATCACTTCGTACTGGGCATTTTTCTGCTTCCAGTGCTGTAGCTGGAGCGGCGACATTTCTGCTGGCCATTTTTGCGCCGGGGAGATTTCCCGAGATTGCGCCGGCCCTTGTATTTGTTGCTGTTGCTGTATTTGGATATTGCCATCAATAATGAACGGACGCTCTCTCGATGCCAGTTTGCCGTCGAACGTCTGACCGGAGATTAATTGACGATTGCGGCTCACCAATCCCCACACCTCGCTCTTCGTTCCCGTGTCGGGGTCGTTTAGCGTTAGAGGAATTGCACCTGCGCGGAGCAGCGTGTTTCGAACATCCTCATCGCTCAAGCCATGAAGCGCCGCCTTGACGACTTCAATGCTTCGAACTGTCCATTCGTCGTCGGACAGCAATTGCCGCGCAATTTCTTCCATTCGCATCTCAAGGCGCGACGTCTTGTTTTGGTGGGCGACGAAGAGCGTGACCGCGATACCCGCAGCGTTGGTGAGCACAGACACAACGGCAGCTATTAGAGCGGGATGTAAGTCGGGCACAATTTCCTCGTGTGGCTCGGAGCAGAACTCTTTCATCGCGACGATCCGCATCCTAAGAAGGATGCACCGCCAATCGAGCACGGCGTGATTGTAAAGACAATGCGCATTGCTTCATAATACAGGTCGCCCCAGGCTTTGATTGCTTTTAAAGAGAAGGCAATGGATGGAGCATTTATGGAATCGAGTGAGTCCTGGCTCGCGGTTCTTCATCACGTCGATGCGGCCAGTCATGCGGCCTCCATTTCACTGGGCCGCGGCGCTGAACACGCTGCATCTAGGCGGCTCATCACCCTGAAAAGGAAGGCGCCGCTCCAGCAGGAAGTGACTTCTTGCGTCGATCCTCTAGCAAACTGCTACATCTACTCCCTATAGCTTCCGCTATCGCGTCAAAGGCTTCGTCGAGGCCAACTTGCGCTTGGAGGCTTTTGGACAAGCTGGAGAGCAAAGGTCCGTCTACCACCAGCTACTTCCTAGCCAACGCGTAGCCTCGTGGCCGTCGACGTGTCTGTAACTAGTAGAACTCCCGAAGGAGCAATTTCTTTCAGGCGCGCGCTCTGGACGCCCCACACCGGTGGCCTAGAGCCGCCCCAATCTCAGAGTCTATAGCCTTACCAACGACTCGCTTAGCAATGACGGGCAGTTGGGTGCCCGAGCATACATCTCGTGGACGATGCATTTGTACGTGCTCGAGATTTCGCGAAGGCAGTCGCCTCGACCTCGACGCCATCACCCCCGCGGCCTGTTGAGAAGGACTTTACATGCCCGTAGTGGTTGTCGAACAATATTATCGTTTCCAAGCTCTAAGCTCCGGGGGGGGGCTAAAGCGGTAGGATGCCTCAATGCCCAATCAATTGGACCTCATAGATGCCCGTGGGGAGCTGGACGGCGTACTCCCAAGGGCATTTGCGGATGTCCGCTCTCAACAGCTGCCTCTGCCCTGGCTCACTGACCGAGAATTTGAACTTCTCGCTTTGGCCGTTGCCGAATCATCAGTCGGCGAACACTTTGATACGGCTCGCGTTCTCCCGATGGGTGCCGACCAGGGCCGCGACGTTATTTTGCTCCGGAAGGAGCAGGTTGTTGGCGCTCTTCAATGCAAACACCGCATTAGCCAGCGCCTCAGCCTGCCGGAAATCCTCGTTGAGCTATTCCGATTTGCACTCCGCGCAGTTCGAGATCGCGCCCTTGCCCCTGATCCTGCAGATTTTCGCTATGAACTGTGGACAAGCGAAGAGATAACAGAACAGGCTCAGCGCTTTTTCGACGCTCCTCGGCAATACTTGTCGAACCATCGAGGCGACGTCCTAGAAATCGCCTCCAAAGCGCGTAGAGGCATAGCAGCTCTCGCCAGTGGAAACCCCGGCGCAACGGCCGGCGAGAATGATGCCGCATTAGATGTTTTATCCGCTTTTTCGATGGGCTGGGTAGGGCCCACGAAAATACGACAGTACCTTGCCGACGATGATCGATTGAGGCGGCGCTTTTTTCGGAGCCCAGCGGACGCTTACGCTCGGCCTGCATCGGCCGAAATTGAGCGGGAAATGGTCAAGCTCAGGGCGGAACGCGCGCAACGCACCCTTCGCAATGCACGCTATGTGCCGCGAAGAGCTCTCCAACAAGGCTTAGGAGCGTTCTTGGCTGGAACAAGCCGGAATATGAGCGTGATAGCTGGCAGTGGTGAAGGCAAAAGCACCTGGGTCGGGTCTCTCACCGATACACCTCCGCCCACCTATTCCGTCGACGTCATCTACGGAGAAGAAATTCGCGACGACGACCCCAATGCGGCATCTACTTTGGCGCGCGTCCTACGATCGCGCCCGCTTGGCACACTAAGTACAGTCGATATGGAGCAGGCAATTTGGGAATGGTGGAATTCCGCAAATCGCCTAGTGGTGATCGATGGACTCGACCGTGTCTCAGCAGCGGTCCGGCCCCGATTGCGAGACTGGCTCGAGACGACCCAGTACCTGACCAAAGAAATGCCGACTCGCTTCATTTGCACTTCCCGGCCTGGCGCGTGGCGAGCTCTCGACCTGAGATTTGAAACGAACATCACGCTTCCGCCTCTGACGAAAGCCGAGTCACAAGAGCTATGCATCGCGTATGGCCTGGATCACCTGGCAAGAAGTGCACGCACTCCGCGCGAAGTCGGAACCATTGCTCGCTTTGCCAAGCTTCAGCACCAATTTGCGGATCAATTAATTACTCGCCTCACGGTCTGGCGGGCCACCTGGGCGGACATTGCGAATGAACTCGAACGAAGAGGCATGGGCAACCAGCAGGTTTTGCATCTAATCGACGAGCTCGGCATGCGCCTTGTTCGTAGTGTTGATGGACGGATCGATGCAAGGAAGCTGCGACAGACGGGCTCGAACTTACTCAATGCTATCGACCGCTTACTTGAACTCGACGCTGCTCAAGTCATTTCAGATGAGCTACGTCTTCAGCCCGATGGTTTAGCGGCCTATGTTATGGCTCGCCAACTTGACGCGAATAGCATCTTAGCTCTTCTCTCTGAACGCGCAGACGAAGATTTGTTCAATTCCGCGGCAGCCATGACAGTCGCCATGCTTCACGGGGAAAACCCTGCCGCTTTCCGCGCTGCCATGGACGCCCTTGCTACCGACGTATCACCTTTCTCATCTGCATCGGAGACCGCCGCGCGAGCTGTTCTCGAGTTGGAAGATCGTGAGGCGGTGCTATCGGAAGCCAAAAAGCTCCTAGGCGCCTGGCAAGATCAGAATTACCTACTGGCTACGTCCGCTCTAGGCGAAATGATTGATGCGGTACCGCTTCCTGCGGCAGACCGCCTCCAACTCATGCTAGCAATTATCGGAAATGAGGACGCCCATGATTGGCGCTCAAAGTATTGGCTCGACCCAGAGCTCGTTTCCCATCGGGCTATTTCACCGTTTGGCCGTGCCGCCGCCCGGGCGGTCCGCGAAGACACTGTGGGCTGCATTGCAATTCTTGCCCAACTATCAGGCGAAAGGGCCGAACCTCATCAGAGTGTCGCATTGGGTCTCTTTTTCGAAGCCGTGACGGCGGATCCACACGCAACCCTCGGCTTCGCGCTCGAGGAGTTGTTTAGCAGAGACGCCCCTTTGTTTGGGCATTTGTCCCGACTTCGCCCAGTCGAGGCAGCTAAACTTCTCGGCGATTGGCAATCAGATGCTGCGCATGCATTCGAAAAGGCCGTCGAACAGCTCTGGCACCTGACATCTAGCCCACCAGAGAACGCAGCTCCGCTTTCTTTGCTGCGTCCGGCTCTCGCAGCAGCCGCTGCCAAACTCTTGCCTGTAGCTCCAAGTCACGAATCGAAATCGCAGTTAACGATCATTGCGGCCTTGGGCAATCCCGATCCGGCAACAAAGGAATCGCTTGAGAAGTGTTGGTCAATGGTTCCCGATCATGCGTTTTGGCTGGGCGTTGAAGCATTACCAGACAGACGATTGCCTCTTATAAGAGACATGCTCCAAGGCGCGGGAATAAAAAGGGACAGAGCACAAATCCTCAGAAACCTTCCTCCGTCAATCGTGCCGCGGCAGGAATGGGGAGAGCTCCAAGAGATATTGTTGGCGGCGACACATAATGCCGAACTTGAAGCGGCGTGCGCTCTGGCTGTGGAAATGCTTCTTTACCGAGCAGAGGGCTCTGGGGGGATTGAACCCTTCGAGAAGATTGCGTTCCAACTCGCTCGAAGCCCGAATGCCAGTGCACGCCAGCCCTTAATTTACTTTGCCGGAAGCCCCGTCCGGACCGGCGGCGGGGCAAGCCACCATCGCGATCTGCTTTTTGATGCGCTTATCAAAGCTGAGACGGGCATAAACCTGCGGTCGATGGTGTGGAAGCTGCTCCAGTCGGCCCCAGAGCGGCCGCACGTCTTCAAGCGCTTGTGCTTTCTCGTTGACCGCTTTGGCGTAGAGACAATTGATCGCGAATTAGCCCGCTACTGGCTCATCGAAACAGCTGGAGCGGCAAAGATCCTGCAAAAATGGCAAAATGCGCCTGGGTCCACACGGCCTGCTTTGCCGACAATTATTGGGGCAATTGCCGACTAGGCCTTGCGATCGGCAGAGCTATTCTCATATGGGACGCGCCATAGGCAGTCTCGATTGGACGCCAGAGTACATTGTCCCGGTGCCAATGAAGCCATCGCAGGCTCGTAATCGCTTTGAACAGCTGCTGCAATTTGGGGCCAACCACTTTGATGAAGATATCGAGGTGGCGCTCGATGGCTTGGGATGCATCAAGGAGATTGAAAACTACAAACAGAAGAATCCACTTGAGCGCGCCGAGGCGATCAAAGGAGCCTTTACATCAGACTTCACTTGGAATGGCGCCAAGATTTTGCTGATCGATGATGTCCACACAACGGGTGGCACCACAAACGAATGCGTTCGCGTTCTCACTGCGAATGGCGCCGGCGAGGTTCGCGTTATGACGCTTGCCAAGGATCAACGAGTCTTCGCGAGAAAGACGTGCCCTGCGTGCAGCCGCTCGATGAAGATTCGGGTAAATCATACAACGAATGTTAAGTTTTGGGGTTGCTCGGGATATCCAACCTACTGCCAGAATACAGAAGATTCTGGGACCTGAATTCGCTTTCCGGGACAGCTCTGCGTCGCTCAGGGGAAAGGTCAGTGAGTCACGCTTGGTGCGGCAACAGTTTCTCAACCTCGGCCACTTCCCATGCGGGAAAGTCGGTTGGCGATTTCCAAAAGACTCGCCAGGCTTCGCTTAGAGCATCGCGGACACGAGCCGTAGCTCCGGAGGTCGCTCGAACAATCCCGATGCCTTCGACACCTTCTCGCGCCGCACGGGCAAGAGGCTCGATCTGAGCATCGGAATAACACAAGTGGTATTCAGCGGTCGCGCGGTAGCCCATGACAGCGATAAGCTCACGCCACGCTCGCTCAATGGTATCGGCTTCAGTGTCGAATTCGCGCGCCAAGCGCAGCATGCAGATCATTGCGCGCATGCGGGCGTCATCCGCAGGATGGGACGTTTCGCGCATTAAGGGCGTTGCGAAAGGGTCGCCGCCGCGCCTTACGCACAAGTGGTAGTGCGCCCAAGCGTAAGCCGGCCCGACGGTCAGAACTCCAAACAAATCGCAGAAGAACTCCTCCATCCAGTACTTTGCCCAACAGGTTCGCCAGAGCTGAATCTGAAAGAGACGAGCCTCCTGATTACGGAGCCGGTCTGCTGCCAGGGCTTCCCGTTGAAAATAGCCGACCATGCCAAAGAGGCTCTTCTTGAAGGTAAGTGCGTATGGTCCAAGGATCGGCAAATCGAGGTTGCGGTGCAAGGGATGGCAAAGTTCGTGGTACATGTCGGGCATGTGTAGGAGAAATTGACTCTCGAGAAGCGGCAGGCAAAGTAGATTGAAATCCGGGTAGATGTGGAAGTAGTCCTGCGACATATGGCTGACCACGGGGTTCACCAACGGATACTTGATTTCCGTGCAGATCTCGGTGATCAGCCGGTTCAACGCAGTATCTGCGTCATTGACACGATTGAGCGCGAAGATGCCAACGCCTTCCACCGCGTTCAGCTGTTCAACAAGCCGCTTGAAAACGCGCACTCGGCGTGGCGTCTGCAGCCCAGAATCGACGATGCGTTCTCGCGTGAGCGTACTCAATTCAACGAGGATCTGATCAAGCTTGCAGAGGCAGATTTGACGCAATCCATCGTATTCGCGTGGAAGGCGAGATTGAACGATGCCGCGAAGCTGCAGGATGCGCTCAATGGACTGACGGACAGACCCGGACAGATAGTCCTCGATCATCCGCGTCCTCGAAGACGGCCGGCGACCGCCGACCGTTCTCGTTCCAGCCCTTGGGCGAGTATCTCCAATTGCTTCTGATCGGAGGAGCTAATAGCTCCGCCGAGGAGGCGCGAGCCGAGCTGCGGTAGGTCCAGAGGCGTTTCGCCGCTCGGATCCCGCAGAAGACTGTCGAGCATAAGCGCTTCATACGACTGTGATGCCTGCCCTTGGTCGCCCGCATCAACGAGCAATTGCCCGAGCCGCTTCTGTGCGTCTCCGGGCGTGGGCGTCGCACTGGTCCGCGCATGCTCGATCACCGTGTCAATCAGCGATGCGAAATGCTCTACATTTGCGTAGATGCTAGTGAGCAGGCTGAGGTCGCTCATCGTGTACCCCCCGCCATGTTGTCATTGCCGAAAGCGACTTCGTCCTCATTCACGTCGGTAGCTTCGTCGAAGAGACTACGATCGCAGAGTTTGATCGACATAGGCAGGCGCATGACACCTTCCGGTTGGCCCCAAGTCAGACAGCTCAGCGCGAAGACGTCTTCGAGACAGTGCTGAATCGACATCTCTCCTCGTACCCTCCGGATATGTAGCGGATTAGCTGTGCCCGGGAAGCGGAACGGCTTTCCTGTGGTGCATACGAATCCCTCGTCATTTCCGATTGCGATCCAGCTTCCTACAACCGGGTTCTCCACGGATGTACCCTGGCCAAGGCGGGCGGGGTGTACACTGAACATCCGCAGAGGCGCGGCTGCGGTTTTCGAGACATTCACGATCGTCAGCTGCCACTGCGGGTCAATGCAACCGTCAGTCGCCAGATGCGCACAAGCATCCATGATCCCGGCGACCTCGCTGGGCCACGTGCGGCCGTCGCGATGAATGACAATTCGCTTCGGTGTGGCGGCCAAGGAGCCGCACTCCTTACGAATCACGTCTTCGACATATTGACAGACTTGGTTCTTGAGGAGTTGCTCTTTCTGTCGCGATGGACTGGTCGCAAAGCGGATGATCTTTCCGCCATCTCCGATCAAGGTGAATGCTGCGGTGTTATTCTTGACGTCAATACCGATGACGACATCGGCGTGAAGCCGCGTATCGATGACAAAAGGCCATTTTCCATTAGTCAGGAGGACTTTGTTGATCGCCAAGTTGCGGAGATAGCCGGCCATACGCTTCCGCTGGCTCTCGTCGATCACGTAGTGAGTCTCACCGTTGCGGGTTCGTGCGACATAACCGCGGCGGATCATATCGGTATGTATGACCGACGCCGTAATCTGGAACCTGTTGTTCAGATCCTTCACAATCCACGCGGCCAATTGATCAGCCGAGCGAACACGACGCTCATAGCGGTGCACCATGACAAGGGCGAAGCCCGGGCTAACGCGCGCCTGTTCTAGCGCCGCCTTGATTGCACGAGACTGGCCGACAAAATTGCGCGATCCCGTCAGGTCGTCATAGACAACGACTTCAGGATCATACCCCGCGGGGTTGGGGTAAAGTGACGCCATTTGCGCCTTGAGGTCGGCGAGAAACTGCGGGCCAGAGCTATTGTAGATGCTCTTCGGCACAACAAAATGCTGCCGGGCCAGGGACGATTGTTCGAAAAACCCCGCCCTTCTGTCGTCCAGCAGAGCAAGGCGGCTGCGGGCATATTCGCGGATGCCCTGTATGAAGCCGTTGCTCGGATTCATCGACAGCTTCGCGCCATTGCCAAAGCCGAGAGCTGGTAGGTTGAATGATCGTCCTGTGGTGCGCGCCGGTTCGCTTGAGACCGTCAAAGTTGCGCCGGCAACTTTGATTGCCTGCAGGAAGCGCGTGACAATCTCTTGGATCTTTCGAGATCGCTCGTCCGGCCCAATGGTTGTCAGGGGCTGGTGCCGAGCGCCGATCTCTCCATGGGTGTCTTCGACGAGATGGCAAAGCGCTGCGGGCGCGGCGCGTTGTTCGGGGCCTCTCGTCCGATAGAAAATGGCGTGGCTCTCTGGGGAGAGATTGGCCAGAGACCCAGGTACGGGCTTGGGTGATTGCGTGTGGAGATAGTTGATCAGGCTAACGGCTTTCCCGTTGAGGGGGATCGAGGGTTCGCCAATTTTTTGATCACAAAGTCCCGAGATGGATACTTCAAACCAGGTATCGCCCATGCGGTACACGCAGGAGCGACCCTTGAGCCGATTTACCTCATCGCGGCGTATCTTCGCCGCCAACGGCGTGCGAGAAACGAGCTTACGCCGAAGGTCGACGACGACGCCGAATCCGCCTTCCGGATAAGGCATGACGCGCAATGCGAACCCCTCGAAAAGCTCAAGCGCACCAAGCGCCTTAGCGGCCTGCTTGAAAAAGAACGGCTGCCCTGCACCGGGTTGCCACAACGACGGACTTTTCCAGAGCGGATTCTGGAACCCGAATTGCAGGAAGCGCATTCGAACCGCGTCCCACTCGGGGGAGTTACCAACAAAGGATAGCCTGACCGTCTCCTCCGTTCTTCGGATCGCAGCGACCGCCCCAACCAACGTGATATGATCAGGAGGATCAGCATATCCAGTCGGCGCCAGGAGGAACGTGTTTCCATCGCGTTCAAACGTGGTGACAGGTGCTTTCATCTGCCTGCTGAGGCGATCGATGACCCGCTGCACGTTTGCAAAGAACTCTGCGCCGTCGTGGTGCAACCCGGCGAGTTGGTAAAGTCGGTATTCCGCTTCGAGTTGATCAAGCCCATGAATCTTGAAGCAATTGGTCTCACTGGGCATGTGGCTTCTCCCAACAAATCGTGCGGAAGGCGCAACGCTGACAGGTCTCGGCGTGATGAGCGACTCGGAAGTCCTCGGCGGACAGTTCCGCGTACTTCTTTCCTTCGGTCAGAGAGGTGATCTCACAGGCCGAGTTGATCATGTATTCCTCGGCCTCGATGATCTCATCGTCGCCGAGGTCGTGCTCACGAAGAGACCCGGTGAGAAGTTGGGCCTCCAGCAACACGACGTCCTTCGGAGCGCAGCAAAAGTTTTCTGGGAAGTCGGCGTGCCGCTTCGAGCGGCTGAGCGCGATGGCATAGATGGCGAGCTGGAGCCAGGCGTCGTTCTGGCCGAAGGCGTGGACCTTCCAGTCGATGATGAGGGGTGGGCGCGCTGGCGAGAACGCAATGGCGTCTGGGAAGGCCAACGCCGTCACGTCATCCATCAATTCGAACTGCAATGCCCGTTGCGAGACTACGTAATCGGAGGATTTAAGGACCTCGCGTACCGCGGACATGTTGTACAAATTGGTCAAGGCCTGCTCGACTTCCGTCCAGGCTTGTTCGACGTCCTGTGCGGTTGGAGCCTGCCCATATTCCATGCCGTGAAGCAGGGCGAAATCCTCGCCTTCTCGCGATACTCGTAGATCGGGATCGTCGATGGGGTGGCGAAGGGCGAAAGCGAGTTGACTGTCGAAGAGACACCGGGCTTTCTGCTTAACGGTCTTGAGAGTAACAGTGTCACGACGGTTGAGGCTGGGAATGAGCGTTTTCGAAATGACGTCATCGACGACTTTGCCGCGCCAGGCACTCAAGCTTTGCAGTTTTGACAAGAGGTAGGCACGCCGACGAAGCGGTTGGTTTGCCCGCGCGCTGGCGACAATGTTCTTGAAGAACCACTGCCGTTGGCATTGGCGAAAGCTGCGGCCTGCCGAATAGGACCATCGCATCAGCGCCCCCGTTTTCGAGAGCGGATGAACTGCAGGTACTCGATAAGCGCCTCTTCTTCGTCGGCCGTTACCGGGCCAATCCGCGCGTTTGCCCTCGCCGATGTCGGACCAGCTGCGGATGCTCCAGGCACCGGAAAGCCCGCAAGCTCCATAAGCAATCCATATGGAACTCCATAGACTTCGGCGAGCCGATGGAGGTTCTGAGGCGCTGGCGTCCTAATCTTCCCGGTCTCGAGCTGACTCAAATAGGCATTCGAGATGCCGGTCTCACGCTCGACCGTGCGCAGGCTCTTGCCAGTAGCGGAACGAGCCTTCGCAAGAAAAGAGCCAAGCCGATCTGTCATGTTGCTTAGTATGGCGAGCGAATGCTAATCTTGTCAAGCAGTTAAGCTTGTGGAATCTCAAACGCTCGTTTTGGTCGAGCTGCGTGCGGCGTGAAATCATCGTTCATCATTGCCTCCCCGGGTATTGCTATGGATAGCTTCCAGCGAAGAAGGGCGTGATTGTGGCGGTAGCGGTATTGCTACTGTGAATTGCGTTGAAAACATTCCGGAGGAGCAACGGGTCCTGCTTCCAGATCATGGGCCCGATGAGCCAAGCCCGGCGCTTGGTAGCGCAGCAATGGCGATGGTGAATTTGGTCGGCCTTCCCGAGGCTCTCTGTTACGTCAAATCTTCTCTGATGATCAGCGCCCATTACGCCTCCTTGGCTACGCACACGCGGTATGGCGTGCCCGTGTCGCGTGTCCATTGGATAGCGCCCTTCTTGATCCAGAAGTGGCTATAGCAGCCGTCGGTTTGCCAGACCGAAGGCTTGATGGTCGGACGGCCCAGCCAGTCGATCTCGACCTGCCATCGAGGGCGCCGGTTCTTGGCGAGCGACAGCATGATCCGCTCGCCGCAGCCGCAGGGGCAAACCATGTAGGCCCACTTCTGATAGTCGGCGCCGCCGACCACGTAGACGGTCTCCTCGGGCAGAGTCTTGAGATCTGGATATTCAGGCGAAAGCCGTGCCTTGAGCTGGACAGGCTCGATAAGACCCGACCAAACGAAGCTCCGGCGGAGTAGGTCGACAGCGCTGTGCCTGAGCGTGGCGCAGGTGCGGCTGAAGCGCGAGGCGATGGTCATCACGAGGTCCTGTCGAGAAAGGGCTTCATGTCACCCCTGCCCCAGTACCCTTCGCTATCGCACAGGGCACATCCGGCGGCCGCCCTGGCACCGGGCTTGGCGTCCATCATCAGGTGGAACCGCCTGAGCTGGTTGGCGCGGAAGCCGTGGGGGCCACGAAAGCCGTTGAACCTTTGCAGCATCTCATTGACGGCCATGGTGGCGAGCTCGGTGGTGAAGGTCACGACGACTGGGTTCGGATTGCCCTCGCCGAAGACGTAGGCCTCGGCTTTACGCTTTTCATAGAGGGCGGGCGTGGTCCGGCGCATCGCCTCCTCCGCCGCCCGGGCGGCCTCGACCACGCCCCTGCACGACAGACACGCGTTGCCCGGCGTCAATACCGTTACGCGGCCGTCGAGAGCCTCGATGGCGGGCGGACCAGCGTCGGTGACCTTGATGGCGAGGCCGAGGTCAATGACCGGGATAAGATAGAACAATGCTAGACGGCTAAGGAACAGCCGGCCTTCGTTGTCGTCGGTGCAGCCGAAGATGATGTCGCAGGACTTGAGGAGATCATAGCATTCGGGGTCGCCGACCCACGCCTCCCGGTAGACGACGCGGGTACCGAGGCCGAGTTCGGCGATCGCGCGCGCCACGACCTGCACCTTGGGCGCCATGGCATCAGCGTCGGCCTGACGGGCGCCGTGCAGCCGGTTGAGGTTCGTCACGTCAACGATGTCGTTGTCGATGAGGCCGACGTGGCCGATGCCGACGCGCGGCAGCAACATCGCAACTGCACTGCCGGTACCACCGCAACCGACCACGCCGACGCGAAGCCTGGACAGGTCCTCGTTGAGGGCCTTCCCAAAGGCGAGGGCCTGACGATCGAAGGCCAGCCTGGTCGAGGAGAAGCCACGACTGGCGTAGTGGAGCCGGAAGGACTCGCCGATGGTGCGGATGAGCCGCATGGGCGCGTGGTACTGGCGGCTGAGCCAGATGCGGCCGGTCAACGTCTTGTCGGCCGTCATGATGAAGGACAGCATGGGCGTGTCGGGCCCGTTGCGGTTCTGGGCGAGCTGCACGAGCTCGGCCTCGTTGGTGTCGTCCTGGCGCGAAAAGGATCGCAGGCCGCCCGGGTGGCTGTGGATGATGGCCAGCACCTGATCGTTGGCCACCGCCTCTTTCAGGGAACGGATGAACGAGGCAGTCTGCCAGGAGACAAGGTTCGGCGTCGCCTCGAGCACCTGCTCGTCAGGGACCGGCACGATCTTCGCGGATAGGTATTTGACGTGCGCCTGCCGATCCCAGGGATCGATATTGATGTTGGCCTTGTTGAACAGGATGTAGGCGGCATGCTCGCAGCCGTCGTCCCTTAGGATGAGACGCTGGAGCTCGTCGGCGTGTGCCGCCTGGAATGTGGCGCTGTAGGTGGTCACGCGGCAACCTTCAGGGCGTGGTCGATTCGCTTGAGCATCGCCCAGATGCCGTCGACACCGGGGCGCCACTCGCTGTTGTGGCGGGACCAGCGCTGCCAAGTCTGGCCGTTGAAGACGACCGGCTGGTCGGCGGCGCGGGGATAGCCGTTGCGAACCGCGAGCCGCACCCAGGGGATGAGGTGGAACATGTCGGGTGGGGCATCGGGGTAGCCGGGCGGCAGGATCACGAGGATGTCGGCGTAGGCAGCGTCGAAGTGCCCGGTCGGCAGAGGATACTGCCGGAAGATCACGCCGCGCTGCCCGCCGGACGTGGTCTCCTGATAGGTGATGTTCTTGGTGGCGAGGTACTCGCGGTCGCGGGCGGGCAGTAACGAGTCCTGCCCCTCGGTCGACTTCTTGGGGCCCGTGATGAAGACGTTGTGCTGCGGCTTCTTCAGGTTGACCGGCTGCTGATCACCGATTTCCTCGTCGTCGCCGGGGCCCTCGACGACGCGCCAGACGCCGTACTCCGGCTTGGCGTCGACCAGCTTCTTGATCTCGGCGCCGGTGATGGTCGGGCGCGACCACTTAAAAGGCTTGTGGTCGATGGTCAGGTGGTACTCGTGGTGGTGATCGTGCGACTGATGATGGCGGTCGTCGTGGTGGTGATCGCCGAGGCGATGGTCGTTGCTGCGCTCCAAAGGAGCCTCCGTCTGGTAGAGATGTTGACCGCTTATCCGCGGACATGCGGATTCGCTTATTGACGTATTATATGAGATCATGAAATCCAGCGTCAAGCCCCTCCCGGAAAACTTAGGAAAACAGGGAGCTTGCGGCCGCTTCTTGGCCGAGAAAGTTGAGGACACTGAGACGGACGCGCGCGGCATCGCGCGAGACCGTGAAGTTCTCCACCACGGACTCGATGAGAAGTTGACCGTTGTGGCTTGTGGCGGCGACGGCGCCGAAGATTCCCTGCCGTCGCTGAACCTCGCCAACGACCCGCTGGAGATGGGACTTCGGCATCAGCATAGCACCGGAGGCGTAACCCGCCTGCCATTCGCGCCAGTCGACTTTGCGGGCCGAGACGATCGTGTCGCTGCGGCAGGCGATGGCGTTGGCGTTCTGCTTGCTCGCGCCGAGTTGCATCTGCCGGTCGAGCAGGCCGAAGAGATAGGCGTGCAGGTGAACGTGGCCAAACTCGTGTGCCAGGGTGATACGCAGGCGGTTCTCGAACTTGTGGGCAAGCGCCGAGATTAGGACCTTGGGCTTGCCCGAGCGGGCGAAGACGGTCGCCCCCTCGACGTTAGTGCCGTAGCCGCTGAGATCGGCGTATTGGTCCAAGTCGGCGACGTACACCTCGATTAGGGTTGTAAGGTCGCCAGTCGAGATCGGAAATTCGACATAGCCGTACTTCTTACGCAGGAAATCGGTGACGATCTTCTCGAAGATGTTGTCGAGCTCGCGCGGCTCGTAGTGCGGACGTTCACCGAAACCATGCATGTCGTCGGGAACGGACCTCACCGGCTCTACTCCTTCAGAGCCTTGCGGAAGGCGACGTAAGCTGCATCGACCTTTTCGGGAGTGGCGCGACGCACCAGCTTCTGATCCTGCTCGGGCAAGACACCAGAAAGGCCGTAGAGTACGCCCTCTTCCTTGATTTCGAGGACTTTAATGAACTGGCGGATCATATGATCAGAAGACGGGCTGCGTCGGTCATGCTCGATGTCGTTGAGGTACTGGGGCGTGATCGGTTGACCGTCTTCCTTGACGATCTTTGCCGCAAGTTCCTTCTGGCTCATTCCCTTGTCTTTACGAGCCGATGCCACGGCCCCACCAAATGACGACATATCCAAGCCCATACAGCCCCCGCAAATCGTGTATCAGCGGATTAGCGGATCGGCGGACAAACTGTCAACAAGCAATATTGGCTATTCGCTTCCTTCGCATTTCATCCACTAACGGCCACGATCGGTTAAGGCCAATCAGTCGCGTTGCCCATCTCGGTGGGAGCACCCGACTTTCCAGATCATCGGTAGTATCTCAGTGGCCGACCGGGCGCCGGCTGGCGGCAATGAAGGCGGGTTTCTGGCCGGGGCGCAGGGCGGTGGTGTAGCGCCGGTGATCCAACAATTCGAGGCAGCCAAGTTCGCTGCCCCTGGCAGGCGTGAGCTTGTGGCCCGACCGTTCGAGGACCACGCCAGTTTCGGCCGCAGCCTTGGTAAACATCGCCTTCGTAATGGTGCCTAGATCGTTGCGGCCGCTCAAGGCTGCAACGAGCCGCGCGGCGCGCCTATGCCGCTCCACATATTTGGCAAGCCCGGTGAAATCGAGAAACGCGACAGTCTCCCCGAGCGCCAGGGCCTTCTCCTTTGCCCGCTCCGCCGCGTAGGACTCGAATTCCGCAATGTGCTCGAAGGCGGCCGGGTGGAGCACGTACACGTGCTGCGCGCTGATGAGAAAGTCGAACTCGTTGTCGAGCTTGAAGACCTTGTCGGCGACCATGCGTAGCGTGTCATCGATAACCGACACGAACCGCCCCCTAAAAGCGCCCTTGAACTGTGTTGCTTTACGCACACCTAGGAGCTTGCGGTTCCGGTCGTCGCGGAAGACGCCGAAGTAGTAGGCGAGCCGGGCCGGATTGGCGAGGGCACCGGCATTGGTTGGCCAGCCCTCCTCGGCGTGCAATGCCCTGATGGCCGCCATTTCTTCGGCCGCAAGCGCAGCACGCAGCGTCTCTCTCGATGCGTACTTCTCGGAAAGCTCGAACGTTGGCCAGCTTCCATCCTCCGGCTCGATGACGGCAGCCGTTGCCGCTAGGACCTGACGGAGCGCGTCTTGCACCGACCGGTCCGCCGGCACCAAGTAGTTGCTTCGCTCCCCATCCGCGCCGGTCAGGTTGACGCAGAATTCGACTGATTGGATGCGATCGAAGTTGAATTCAGTGCGCATGAGCGGAAGCCCTTTCGACGTAGACAGTGTCGCTGAGGCGCAGGCCATCGATCTGCGTTCCCGCTTTCGGCGGATCGATCCGTTTCGACAACAGAACGACGGAAAGGCCAGGCGCGTCGTCCACACCGGCCATATCTATGGTGTAGACCCGATAACCAAGAACCGCGAAGCCGAGATTCATGTAGTGAAGATTCATGTGCCAGAAGAGAAATATGATGAAAATAAAGGCAGCAGCCGCGGCAAGCAGCTCACGCGAGTTTGCAAGGTTCACCGTGTAGAGCGGCAAGAGCATGGTGAAGAGATAGATCAACAAGTGATCGCTTTGGTCCCGCGCCGCGGCGACAACAACGGTTCGGCGATCGTTCCGTCGGATGGCTAGGCGCCAGCGTCCGATCAGCGCCATGGTTGGAAGCACGGCGAACGCCAGGCAGCCGCCGATCCAGTAACAATCCGGTACCGGCGGCGCACCCCGGATCGCCCAAAGGAGAAACAGCGGCGCTAAGCTGCTGATAACCATCAGCAGCCGCGCGACCGGCAGACCGCGATTGATTCCCTCCGGCATTGGCTGGTTCCTTCGCCGCTCCATTCAGCCGCTGCGCGTCGCCCATCGCGCATGATTGTTAGGGATCTTTGGCCACATGCCCCACGGCTGAATTGTCTACAACCCACGCGTTTCGCCAGAAGCGTACTACAATTCGAAGGTCGAATGTAGTTGGCGGTCGACGCGGCGCTTTCGAGACCTGGCCCTTAACTACGTCGTCGATCGCCGCTAAGGGCGGAGGAAAATTTTCACCTGTGGACCCGGCACTGCAAGAAGCCACGACGCTTCGCAAGCAATCTGTAGAGCATGCAAATCGACCGTCGCAGCGGCTAGTTCGGCCGATAGCCCGTCCAACTCAAACACGCCTCGTCGGCAATCAGGTCGGCCAGTATCCCCATCGTCTGGAATTCGCAATCTGGCCCCCGGAACGCTTTGGCCGCCAATGCCTCATCGCTGCATTTCGCAGAATTGGCGGCCTTCTGATCGGCTCTGATTTCGTAGTGGGCATCTAGAATCATGGCATGCCGACACGTCGTTTCTTTGGGCGGTTTGTCTTTGTTGCCAAACCGCACCCGACCGGAGGGCGCACTAGCGCAATTTGGCTCTCGCCAATTGCGTCCCGGTAAAACCATGGCGATCTGTCACTTCGCCAAGTCGGAGATATCGAGAGGTGCGGGCCGATCGACGGTGGCGTCGGCGGCTTACCAGGCGGGCGAGACGCTCTACAGCAACCGGACCCAGCAGCTCTTCAGCTACGCGCGCAAGGCCGGCGTCCTCCATACGGAGATCTTCATTCCGGAGGGAGTCGCAGCGCCCTCCTGGATGCACGACCGCCAGGAACTGTGGAACCGACTGGAAGAAGCGCACCCGCGCAAGAATGCCCGTCTGGCCACTCAGTTCACGATCGCCCTACCGGCCGAACTGTCGGAGGACCAGCGCCAGGCTTTGGCTCGAGAGTACACCCAGTTGCTGGCGGACAGGTTGGGCGTGGTGGCCGATCTGGCGATCCATGCGCCGAGCCGCGGAGGTGACCAGCGCAACTTTCATGTTCACATCCTGCTCACCTCGCTCAAGGCGACCGAGCAGGGCTTTGGCGATCGCTACCACTTCGCCATCAACAGCACCAACCGCAAGGCGCTGGGCATGGTGCCGGTGCATGAGCAGATCCGGGACCTGCGGACTGACTGGACACGACTCGCCAACCGGCACCTGGCCAGGGCGGGGCTGGAAGTTCGCCTCGAGGCGCGGTCGTTCCACGATCTTGGCTTGGACATCATCCCCACGCAGCATGTTGGCCCGGATGCCGCCGAGATGCGGCGGCGCGGCGTGCAGATCGGCAACGTCGCCCTCACGCCTGAAGCCGAAGCGCACAATGCCCGGATCATCCGCGACGACCCGGGCCAGCTCCTGAAGATTCTGACCGCCAGCGAGGCTGTCTTTACCCGCCAGGATATCGCCCGGGCCGTTCATCGGTACGTGGGCGGCAATGACGGGTTTGCAGCAGCCCTTGCCGCCGTCATGAGTTCGCCGGAGCTGGTTCAGCTCCAGGGCGACATCCGCCGCCACGCCGACGGTCGCGAGATCGAGATGCAGGAAGGCTGCCAGGTCGACCGACAGGGCGTCGAGGTGCGCGACCCGGCCCTGCAGGTGAGTTCGAGCGATCCGCTCGTCGACGTTGCCCGCTTCTCCTCCGCGCAAATGGTCTCCCTCGAAGCGAGTATGGCGACGCAGGCGGTGCAGCTCGCGGCGCGCACGCAGGCGTCGGCCGGCGCGGCGGCAGGGCCAATTGAGGACCCGCTTGCCGCAGTCCGGCAAAGCGCCTTGGAGGCTTTGGCCGAGGCGCGGCGCGGGCCGGACGGTCGCGCCTTTGCGCTGACCGCCGAGCAGGCGGCGGCCTTGAAGCATGTGACGCAGAGCGACCGGCTCGCCCTCGTGGTCGGCGTCGCCGGCGCCGGCAAGAGCACGATGCTGGAGGCCGCCCGCCGTACCTGGGAGGGCGGCGGCTATCAGGTGGTCGGTGCCGCGCTAGCCGCCACCGCGGCCGGCAACCTCTCCGAATCCTCCGGCATCGGCAGCCGGACCGTCGATTCGCTGTTGCTGGGCTGGGAGCGCCGTGATGCGTGGAATGCCCTCAGCCCGGACCTCAGGGCCAGCGTGGAAGCGGTGCTTTCCGGCCTGACGGCCGAGCAGCGGGCCGCCTACACCGGCCCCACGCCGCCGCCCCGAAATCTGGTCCAGCTCGGGCCGCACTCCGTCCTGGTCGTCGACGAGGCCGGCATGATCGAAAGCGCCAAAATGGCCCGGCTGGTCGACGAGGTGCACAAGACCGGGGCCAAGCTTGTGCTGGTCGGCGACCCGGACCAGCTGCCGGCGATCGGCGCCGGCGCCGCGTTCCGGGCGATGGCCGAGCGCGTGGGATTTGCCGAGATCGCGACCGTCTATCGCCAGCGCGAGGAGTGGCAACGGCAGGCCACCATGGATCTGTCGCGCGGGCGAGTTGGCGCCGCTTTGGACGCCTACGCCGCCCATGGCGCCATCGAGTTGACGGCCGATCTGCAATCCGCCCGCGAGGCTGTGGTGGCCGACTATATGGCCCAGCGCGCCGCCGAGCCCCAGACGCCGGCGCCGCTGGTCCTGGCGCATCGCAATGCCGACGTGGCCGCGCTCAACTCAGGGATTCGCGAGGCGCGGCTCGCCAAGGGCGAGATCGCGCCCGGCGTTCTGTTCAGCGGCCGCACCGGCAACCGCCTCTATGCGGCGGGAGACCGCGTGCAGCTCCTCGCCAATGGGCGGCTCGAGATCCAGGGCGGGCAGACCGACGGCCGCGGCCGTTCGCTCATGCACGATGTTCGGAACAGCGACCTCGGCACGGTGCTGGAGGCCGCGCCGGGCCGACTGGTCGTGCAGCTCGACGGGACCGCGCCAGGCGGCGGGGCGCGGCCTGCCGTCGTCATCAGCCAATCCGCCTATCAGGCGATCGACCATGGCTATGCCGTCACCGTGCATAAGGCCCAGGGCGCCACGGCCGATCGCGTCATGCTTCTTGCCTCCCCGACCCTCGATCGCAGCCTCGCCTATGTCGGCTTGAGCCGGCATCGCGATTCGGTTGCCGTCTATGCCGGCCGAGACGAGTTCAAGGATATCGCTGCGTTGAAGGAAGGCCTGGGCCGTTGGAGCTTCAAACAATCCACCCTCGACTATGCGCAGGGCTTCTTCTCCAAGGGGCAGAGCGCGCATCGGACATGGGTTGCCAACGAGACGACCGCGCGCCAGGAGGCCGATCGCGCCCAGCGGGCGGTGTTGCTCGACAATGCGGGCTGGGAGAAAGCCAAGGTGGCTTATCGGTCCATGAGCGCAGCCGCCCTTGCCGCCGCCGCCAAGGCGCTGACGCCGGCGCCGGTGAAGCCCTCAGACGTTGACGCTCATCCTGACGTGAAGCGGGCCGCCGCCGGCGTCGTGCAGCTCGAGGCGCGACTCGCCGACGTGGCCCGTGACTATGCGGCCGCGATTGCCGCGCAGCGTGCCGGCGATCCGGCCGCTGCCGCGACGGTCGCCCGCCTGCAACCGCTCAAGACCTCCCTGGAAATGGATCTGATGCGGGCGGAGCGGCGCGAGGAACAGACCCGATCCGCGACGCAGCGCCAGCTCGAGCAGAAGGCCGCCGTGCAGCGCGGGCGCTACGACTACACGGTCAAGGCGCTCGATTCGGCCATTGCCCGCGAGCTGCGCGCCGGTTCGACCGGCAGCCGGGCCGAGACCCTGCGCAGCTATCGGGGAATGTCGGCCGCCGACCTGGCGCAGGTCCTGAAGCAACGGCAGCCGAGCTTGCCGACCCCCGACACGGTGTCGGACGATCCGGCGGTTCGTGCCGCGTCCGTCCTTGTCGAGCAGGCCCATCAACGGCACGTCGCAAATCCGACGCCGCAGACCCAGGTCGCGCTCGACAAGGCCCGGGCCGATCGCGCGCAGACCTTCGACCAGGCCCACGCCCGTCAGTACCACGCCGCTGCCAGCGAACGGGCGACGTGGCATCAGGCGGTCAGGATCCTCGACCGCGCGATTGCGCGAGAGCAGCGCGAGGACGTCCGACATGCCACGCGTGACGCCCTCCTCCATCAATCGCTGCTGCAGCCCATGACCTTGACGGCCGAGCAGCGGACCAATGCGCAGCAGCTCGTCGCCTCCTTCCGTCAGGCGCTTGCCGACTGGCGGGCTTCCTATAAGCCGGCAGCCACCCAAGGCGCGGATGCGGCCGAGCTCCGACTGCAGCGCCAGGCGTTGCGTGACGCCGTGGGCCGTCAGGCCGATCGTGTCCTGGCCGATCCGGCCGCCCGCCAGATCGCACGCGAGCAGCGGTTGAGCGACAAAGCGGAGACGCATTCCTCGCTCTACAAGCAGGCCGAGAGTTCCGAGATCGCTAGCCGCCGCAATGTGGCGCTCGGCGTTCCGACCGAACGGGACGCCCTGCAGGCGCCCGAGGCGGACGGCTTCAACTACGTTGCCGGCTTGCGCGGCGTGATCCCGCCGCAGCCGGCCGACGATCGGGCGGCGCAGCAGGACAGCGCCACCCGCATCCAGTCGTTCCGCGACACCCTCGATCGCTACCATGAGGCCTATGCTGCCGATCGACAGGCGAAGGCCGCCGATTCCACGGCGTCCCCGTCGGCGGACAGGCGGGCCGAGTTGAAAGAGATGCGAGATGAGCTGCGCCAGCAGGCCGACGCGATCCTGTCGCGGCCACAGGCCGCCGCCCACGCCCTCAACAGCGACGTGGCGGCCAATCTCGTGCGGCACAGCACGCAGGGTGCGGAGATCAATCGAGCCGAGGTGACCGAGCGGCGCCAGGCACTCCTTGCCGAGATACCTGACTTCGCTAAGGAAGCGCACCCAGAAGAACGCAAAGCAAATGCCCCGCTCTCGGGTGTTCGAGACACCGAACGCGCGGCGGTCAAATCCATAGCGAAGGAGCCGCACGTATCCGAACGCAACCACACCAGGCCCTCATCCGCGAGCAAGCGCGAGCCGCAACGCCGGTCACACAGCACCGGAAACGGGCCGGCGCCTCCGCGTCATGTCAACGACATCAGCGAACTTCAGAACATTCATAGCCGACCCGACACGCGCCCCGATTACATCCGCCGAGCCGAAGCAAAGTTCAGTGAAGCCATGAGAGAACGCGATCAGGCGAACGGGGCCAATCACTGGCCACTCCAATCAGGCCGCGGCAACGACTTTGATCGCGGGCGATGAAGACTCGAGTAACGATCTATCTCCCTGCCTCCAACCCTTCGGCGAACTTATGCGCACGGTGTTCGATTAGTTGCGCTTCCACGTCAAACCATCGCCCGTCCATCCGGCTCAGCCGAGGCCGCTAAAGTCATCAATAGTTCGGTCATGTTCCTGAGTTGACCGCGCTCGTCGGCACCATCGGCGGAAACCTATCCCCAGGCTCATCACGCGGGCTGTCCGTTAGAAAGATTCTGAAGGAATCCAGTTAGGAATGTTAGGCGCGCCACAATGCCTTGAGTTGCAACGGTCTTTCCTCGATTCCGGTCCCTGAAAGCACGTGAATCAGGTCCCTGATGGCACGATGGCCAGGTCCCCGATAGCACGGGCGCGCTCACAGTTTGTCTCCAGTCTGGAAGGCCGCACGATAGCTGCCGACGTTCGTCATGGCGGTCCCACCGCATCATGTCCCGCCAAGACAAACGTAGCCTCGGCATGCATGCCTCTAAGAGGTCGGGCCACCGCCTCGGGTTGGAACTTGCCTTCAGCACGGCGTCGACCTTGGAGAGGCTGGGCATCGAACTTTGATCCCGCCCATTTTCCGCCGCCTGTGCGGCAGACTACGATGACGCCCTAAACCCACTTGTGCGCGCGTAAGCACTTGTTTTGTCTGGCTCGGAAGCAGTCATGAACACCCAACAGGAGCCAGCACCGCCATGCCCGCACCAGACCGTATCGTCCGCCTGAACACTCTCCTCGTCCGGACGGGCCTGTCCCGATCCACCATCTATCGCAAGATCGCCGACGGTACGTTTCCGCCGCAGATCAGGATCAGCATCAACGCCGCCGGCTGGAGGGAATCCGACGTCAATCGCTGGGTCGCAAACCCCGTGACGTGGCAACCGACGGAAGAGGTCGGTGACGTCCGCTAAGGCCGCTGCGCTGATCCATCCAGCCTACGCCTGACGTTTTTTCGTCATGCGTACGCTTCAATTGATCAAGACAGTCTGCCCACGCCTGCATCAACTCAATCCGCTCGGACCAATAGCTCGCTCGGTTGTAGGCACGCCGGATTTCGTTCTGCTCCTGATGCCCGAGCGCGGCCTCAATGACGTCGGGCCGGAAGCCCCGTTCATTCAATATCGAGCTGGCCGCCGCCCGGAAACCGTGTGCGGTCATCTCATCCTGCGTAAAGCCCATGCGCCTCAGCGCAGCGTTCATGGCGTTCTCCGAGAGGGGGCGGGCATTGGAGCGGATAGAGGGGAACACAAGCAGACTCTTGGGCGCGATCTCTTTTACATCGCGCAGCACATCGAGCGCCTGTCGCGACAGCGGCACGTCATGGGGCCGGCGCACTTTGGTGCGAGCGCCGTCGATGCGCCAGATCGCTCCCTCCAGGTCGATCTCTGCCCACGTTGAGCCGCGGACCTCGCCGGGGCGGGCGAATGTCAACGCCGTGAACTGAAGGGCGCTCCGAAGTGTCGGCCAACCGTCATAAGCATCTATGATCGCCAGAAGGGCGCCGAGTTGCTTTTCATCGGTAATGGCGGCTCGATGCTGAACCTTGGGCGCTTTCAAGGCACCGCGCAGCAAATGAGTCGGATCGTTCTCGGCTCGCAACGTCGAGACACCGAGCCGGAAGACAGTACCGACCAGGCTGCGCAACCGCCGTGCCGTCTCTCGGCGCCCGCTGCGTTCGATCCGTTGGAGCAACACGAGGATTTCCGCCGGGGTGATATCCGCGATTGGTCGGGTACCAAGATCGGGACCGGCAAGATCGACAAGCATCCATCGGTTCTTCTTAACGGTGGACTCGGCAGCCCCCTCGTCCTCGATGCGCTGTAGATACTCCTCGGCAATGCGCCCGAAGGTGTTGTTGACTGAGATGACGGCGGTCAGTTTCGCAGCCTTCTTGTTGGCCCCAGGGTCAACTCCTGAGGCCAACAGCTTCCTGGCCTCGTCGCGGAGCAGACGCGCCGTGGCAAGGGATACCGACGGATAGGCGCCGTGGGACAGCTTCTTCTGCTTCCCGCCGAACCGGTACGCCTGGTTCCAGAGTCGCGAGCCGCTTGGCTTCACCAG
>NZ_FUWJ01000013.1 GCF_900167455.1 Enhydrobacter aerosaccus | reverse complement strand
TCAGCGTGCGACACGCTGGAAGCAGAACTGAGCGGCCGGGATACGCGGATCCGCGAGCTCGAGGCAACGTCGAATGCGACGGCGTCGGAGGTCACTAGGCTCGAAGAAGAATTGTCGAACCTGAATACAAGAGTGGCCTGTCTTGAGCCTCTGGCTGGCTTTATAGTTGAAGCGGAGGCATTGCGATTAATGTTGTCGGAGCTCGATGGCAGAATTCACGGGCTACAAGAGACAAATGTTCTGCTGGAGGGACGTGCGGCATCTCTCGAAGCCGACAAAACTGTATGCGAAGCTACAATCCTCGCAAAGGAGCAGTATATCACTGAACTTGCGGCGACGACGCAAACTCACGCGGCTACAGAAAATGCGCTCAAGAAGCAGATCGCTGATTGTCTTGGCCGCGAACGGGAACTTCAGCAGACTATTGAAGCTCAAATCTTCGCGCTGAAAAGGCTGCAAGAAGCTTGGATTTTTAAACTCGACAGTCTGTTGGTGCGACGAATAAAGACAAGTGCCTTCGGCTTGGCAAAGCGTAGGCCTTTGCTCCTCGCGCCAGGAAGGCCGTAGAAAATAACCTAATACCTTCAAGTCGGTCTATTGCCGGACGCACAGCGTTTTGCAACGAAGGCAAAGCAAGGGCCATTGTCTGTAGCAGATTCAAAACCGATCTCGATCTGGCTGAATCCTAAGAGCTTGAGCTCGTCGAGAATATCTATTCGGCGTAGCCACGCCGAAGCAGTGTAGAGGCCCCCTGAATAGTGGGATGTGGTGGAAGAGTCGGGGAGCGCTCTCATGAAATGAGGAATCATGCGACCGCGATGCGGTCGTTGTTCAACTGCGATGATGCTGCTAGCCAAATTAGTATCTACAAGCCCATCGTCTGGAATGTAGTGAGTAAAGACATGTATCTTGTCAGTTCTAAGAGCTATGCAGGCCAGCAATCCGAGTGGATTGATCACTTGATCTAGAACGCCAGTTGCCCAGACAACGTCAAAATACAAATTCGTCTGGGCGAGCCAGGGAACGAAATCGCCAAGCAAGAACTGGGCCCCGCTGAGCTTGAGAAGCTCCTTGGCTATGAGACACTTAAGATAAGCCTGTTTGTTGGCTTCAATAGCAACGACATCGGCCGCACCCGCGCGCAAAAGCATATATGTGTGACCGCCCTCCATCGGGCCAAGTTCGAGCACTCGTCCTCCTTGGACTCCTCCCAACTTCTCCAGCGCCCACGCGGCCCTGGGATCATCGAAGAGCGGCGCGTGCCCTGCAATTACGCCAAGCTTGTCTGGTAAATTCGATATCCACTCAGGAATCAAATCAATAGCAGCTTGGGAGGAGGGGAGGGCCGCAACAAACCCAGGCTGAAGTAGGATGCGAGTTAACATTCTTAATAATTCTATAAAAATATTATAACCATGGCATTCTGCCTAAAGACGAGGAAGAATAGATTTTGTGATGGAGATTAGTCCAGAAGAATGCCATGTTGCAGCCATGATTAAGAAAGCTGTGATTCTGGCGGGGGGGTTGGGCACCCGTCTCATGGAAGAGACCGAAGTCCGCCCCAAGCCAATGGTTGAGATCGGCGGAAAGCCAATTCTCTGGCACATCATGAAGATGTATCATCGGCACGGGGTTCGGGAATTCATCATATGCCTTGGCTATAAGGGCTATACGATCAAGGAGTACTTTGCAAACTACTACCTTCACATGACCGACGTGACGTTCTCCGTCGCTGACAATATTGCGACGATGCATCACAGTAAGGCTGAATCGTGGAAGGTGACGTTGGTGGATACGGGCCCGGACACGATGACCGGTGGCCGGCTAAGAAGAGTCCGCGACTACCTTGGCAATGATCCCTTCTGCTTAACATACGGTGATGCAGTCAGCTCCGTCGACATTGCGTCGTTGATCAGGTTTCACACTGAGCATGGACGGCTAGCCACCGTAACAGCCGTACGGCCACCAGCGCGTTTTGGGGCCTTAGATATCGTTGATCACGTTGTTCATGGGTTCTGTGAAAAACCCGCTGGAGACAACCAATGGATCAATGGCGGGTTTTTTGTGCTGTCACCTTCGGTGGTCGACTATATTGATAATGACAGCACGATTTGGGAGCGAGAACCTCTAGAGAAGCTCGCGCAAAACAATCAACTGATGGCCTTCCAGCACGACGGATTTTGGCAACCGATGGATACGTTGCGGGATAAGCGTGTGCTTGAGGAGCTGTGGGCAGCGGGGAATCCGCCTTGGCAAAAGTAGGGCTTCCATCTCCGGACTTCTGGAGGGGGCGGAGAGTATTCATTACAGGACACACTGGTTTCAAAGGAGGATGGCTTTCCCTCTGGCTGGAACAACTTGGTGCTCACGTCACCGGGTATGCGCTGCCGCCTGATCACATGCCTAGTTTGTGTGAGCTAGCCGACGTGGAGAGTGCCGTTCAGTCAGTCAGAGGCGATATCTGCGATGCTGTCGCTCTTGCTTCTGCGATGGAGGCGGCCTGCCCGCAAGTCATCTTCCACCTGGCGGCCCAGCCTTTGGTTCAGCGTTCATATGCGGAGCCGAAGCTCACTTTCGAAACTAACGTGATCGGCACACTGAACGTTCTTGAGGCGGTCCGTAATTGTCCAACGGTTGACGTTGTCGTTTCTGTGACGACCGATAAAGTCTACGAGAACAAGGAATGGGTCTGGGCCTATCGCGAGACCGACATGTTGGGAGGCTATGATCCCTACAGTTCTAGCAAAGCATGTGCGGAGCTCGTTGTGGCGGCGTGGAGGCGATCGTATTTTTCGAGTCAGCAGAATTCTCAAGGTGTAGCTATCGCATCTGTTCGAGCTGGCAATGTGTTCGGAGGTGGAGACTGGTCGGAGAATCGCCTGGTTCCGGATTGCATCCGAGCCTTTCAAAAGGGCAGCAAGGTTCTGATTCGCAACCCCCATGCGACCCGACCATGGCAGCATATTCTTGAGCCGCTTTGCGGCTATTTGTTGCTGGCTGAATGCATGACATCCGATAGGGACGCATACGCGACAGCGTGGAATTTTGGTCCGGATCTGTCTGGAGTGAAGCCGGTAAATTGGATCGTCGACCGAATGGTTTCGGAATGGGGGGATGGTGCGTCATGGTCGCTTGAGGGCAATGAACACCCCCACGAAGCTTCTCTGCTTGCTGTTGATGCCACCCTCGCTCGCTCGCGCCTTGGCTGGAGCCCCAAGCTTCCTCTGTCCGAGGCTATTGGACGGACTGTGAGCTGGTACCGGAAGCAAGCCGAAGGCCACTCGGCGAAGGAGCTTGTTATCAGCGACATCCGCCATTACGAAAGCATTTAGGGACAAGACGTTATGCAACACCGCAGCTGCCGTTTCTGTGGCACCACGCTGACGAAGACGTTCGCAGATCTCGGCATGACGCCGCTATCGAACTCTTTTATTGCGGCGAATGAAACAAACAGAATGGAGCCATTCTACCCGCTGCACGCCTACGTCTGCTCAAAATGTCGCCTCGTTCAGTTGGAGGAATTCCAAAGCCCGACGGAGATTTTCAGCGATTATTTGTATTTTTCTTCTTTCTCCGCCAGCTGGCTGGAACACGCTTCCACCTATGCCGATCAGATGAGTGAGAAGTTTAATCTCGGATCTCAATCTTTGATCGTGGAGGTAGCCAGCAACGACGGATACCTCCTTCAGTTCTTTCAGAAACGCGATATCCCCGTTCTTGGGATAGAGCCTGCGGCAAACGTCGCGAAAGTAGCTATTGACAGGGGAATTCCCACAAAGATTCTTTTCTTCGGAGTTACATCCGCAAAGGCCCTAAAACGCGAAGGTTTTCGGCCTGACATCATAGCGGCCAAC
The DNA here is from genome assembly GCF_900167455.1 of Enhydrobacter aerosaccus. GTDB lineage: Bacteria > Pseudomonadota > Alphaproteobacteria > Reyranellales > Reyranellaceae > Reyranella > Reyranella aerosaccus. The sequence continues at coordinate 128,147 of NZ_FUWJ01000013.1, read as the reverse complement.
AACGTTTTGGCGCATGTGCCGGACATCAATGACTTTGTCGGTGGTTTTGCGATTCTGTTGCCAGAAGAAGGCGTTGTGACGGTCGAGTTTCCGCACGTTCTTCGGCTAATCATCGAGAACCAATTCGACACCATCTACCACGAGCACTTTTCGTACCTTTCCTTGCATGTGGTGCAGCGGATTTTTGCCCATCATGGACTTAGAGTCTTCGATGTCGAGGAATTGCCGACGCATGGGGGGTCGCTCCGGGTGTACGCGTGCCACAGTGGGAGTAAGCACTCGAATACCGATGCAGTGGCCGAAATCTTGCAGCAGGAGGTCTCGGCAGGATTGGAAAGTGACGTCATCTATGAGCGGTTTGCGCAGCAGGTAGTGGACACAAAGCTTTCGCTACTCGAGTTCCTACTTAGTGCTAAAAGGTCAGGCAAGAAAGTGGTGGGGTACGGAGCCCCAGCGAAGGGCAATACCCTATTAAATTATTGTGGCGTCGGCCCGGAACTCTTGGAGTTTACCGTCGACCGAAGCCCGCACAAGCAAGGTATGCTTCTACCAGGCACCCGTATTCCTATTCGGGCACCGGAGGCAATCATTCATGCGAAGCCAGACTTCGTCTTGATTCTCCCGTGGAACCTACGCGACGAGATCGTCGATCAAATGAAAATAGTACGCTCTTGGGGTGGTAAATTTGTGGTGCCGATACCAAGAATCTCGGTGATAGAATGATTTTCACGAAGACAAAGCTAGAGGGGGTTTGGGTCATCGATTTGGATCGCCACGAAGATGAGCGGGGCTTCTTCGCGAGATCCTATTGCGCTGAGGAGTTCGCACAGCACGGTCTTCCAGCGCATTTTGTCCAGTGTAATATTTCATTTAATAAGGCCCGCGGTACTCTGAGGGGACTGCATTTTCAGGACGATCCCCATCCTGAGGGCAAGCTGGTCCGGTGCGTACAAGGCGCAATTTTTGATGTCGCGGTCGATCTTCGCCCCCACTCGCAAACTTACTTGACGTGGGTTGGGTACCAACTCAGCGCGGATAATGGCAGGGCACTTTTCATTGATGAAGGCTTCGCACACGGCTTCCAAACACTTGAGAAGAACACCGCCGTCTTCTACCAGATGACTGAATGCTTTTATGGCAACCTTGCGCGCGGACTTCGATGGAATGATCCTGCACTCGGAATCCAGTGGCCGTTGACTGATCCGGTAATCTCCGAGCGCGATGCAGCCTTTCCCCTCATTTCATCATGAGTGTACCGCCATCTGTTTTGGTGACCGGAGCCAGTGGTTTCATTGGCCGGCATGTAGTAAATGCCCTCTCTCGCACGAGATGGGACATACACTGTGTCGCCCGTCGTGGTCTGGATCCCATTCCTGACGGAGTAGTTTGGCATGAAGCGGATTTGCTCGAGCCCGGTACCGCGGGTCGCCTAGTTCGAGATATTGCCCCTGCAGCTATCGTACATCTCGCCTGGAACGCGACGCCCGGCACATTCTGGGAATCTCCGGACAACCTCGATTGGGTTGCTGCAAGCATTGAGCTTTATCGGGCGTTTGCTAGAAGTGGTGGCAAGCGTGCGGTGTTTGCTGGCACATGTGCGGAATATGACTGGTCTTACGAGAATATGGACGAGCTAGAGACTCCGCTATTGCCGAGAACGCTATACGGAATCTCAAAATCAGCTCTCTTCGAACTTTTGAATGCTGCGTGTTCGCGCGATGGCGTAGAGTTTGCGTGGGCGCGGCTTTTCTACTTGTATGGCCCCTTCGAAGACGAGAAGCGTCTGGTACCAGATGTCATTCGAGCACTGATAAAGGGGACGCCAGCGGCCTGCGGGCCTGGTGTTGCCGAACGAGACTTCATGCACGTTGAAGACGTCGCGAAGGCAATCGTCGCTATCCTAGAGGATACCTACTGTGGCCCAGTCAATGTTGCCTCGGGACGTTGTGTGCCGCTGCGTGAGATAATCCAGGAGATTGGTAGGCAGGTTGGGCGACCAGAACTCATCCAATTGGGAGCTCGCCCCGCACCTCCAAACGAACCGCAGAAATTGTTTGCTGCGACGACAGTCTTGCGGGAGAGAATTGGCTTTTGTGAAGGACGAGGCCTGACTGAAGGTTTGGCTGAGACTATCAATTGGTGGCGAAAGAAAATAAGCGATGTGCGGTAAAAACTCTGCGAAGTAACGCTAATCTCGGTCAGTCTGGCGGCATTAGAGAAGTCAATTAGTCCGCAGGCGTCGTCGTATGACAGAGAGAGGTTTCCAATTCATGATCTCGTCTTTGGTTACCTATGGGAGACGGGTACTTGGGGATACTTCGCCCGTGAATGTGGAATCGGGCGATTTACGCTTCCACATCGACGAACCAGACAAGGTGGAGGTGCTGATTACAGCGCGATCCACTATTAGGATTTCCGGGTGGGCAGTAGACCTGCGTACGCTCCACCGACCAAAGATTCGTATTCGAGTAGGGAAGTCGGAGTACGCAGCCTCAGCAGTGCCGAGGCAAGATGTGCAAGAAGCACTGGCAATATTTGGCGCCATTCCCGTCGACAGCGGCTTTGCAAGCAAGATCGAGCTGCCGTTCGGTCGAAGTGTAATTGATGTCGAAACCGAAGACGCACCTGGGCAGTGGCGGACTTTGCGCAGGCAAGCCATTCTTTGCTTCTCTATTGCGCGTATATTTTCCTTTCGCACCCGGTCACAGGTATCGGGATCGCGTGGCTATTACTTTCACATTGATCGGCCAAAGAGGCGCCGCTTCGAGTTAGTCGAGAACCGACGAATGCTCGTCTCTGGTTGGGCTATTGATACTGGTACCGGAAAGCGGCTTAACGTCGAAATCAAGATCGGAGGTGAATCTTACACTGGGAATCCAAAGGCTCGTGAGGATGTCGCGAATGCCTTTGTTGGAGTCTGCTCGTTGCCACTTGAGTGCGGCTTCGAACTCCTGGTCACCCTTTCAATTGGTATCCAGAAGATTGAGCTGTTTCTGCTGACACCGGACGACGAACGCGTACCGATTTTTTCTTCGTGGCTGCTCTTTGTTCCTTGGAGCCTCTCAAATCAAGAGGATAAGCTCACTTATCGTAAGTGGAAGGAGATCAATCAAAAGCTCGTGGAACAACAGTTGCCCGAATTGCGAGACCACATAACCAACATGCTGTATCGACCCAAGTTCACCGTGGTCATCTATGTGGACAATGAGGCGGATTTGAAGGCAACGCTAGTTTCGATAAAGCAGCAGATATATGCCTGCTCACAGGTTTGGATATGTGGCTCAACGAGTATGAAGGTCGAACGATCCACGACGGATGTTCGTTATGCGAGCACAATTCCTTGGATGGAATTGACCGGTGATTTTGTCATATTTCTCCGCTCCGGCTATACGCTACGCCGAGAAGCATTATACAGCTTCGCAAGCTTCCTGAACCGTGATCCGAATGCAGATTTGATTTATGCCGACGAGGAACGACAGAACGGCAGCGACATATTGTCATTCTTCAAGCCGGCCTGGAGTCCGGACTATTTGGAATCATTTAATTACATTGGGTATGGCGCCTGTTTCAGAATTTCGTTAGCCAATTTGTGTTCCAAGCCCGCTGGCCATTATGATTTTGTACTGCGGTTCACGGAAATTGCGAGGCGTGTATGTCATGTCGATCAGGTTCTCTTTACCTGCGCCGGTCGCGAATCCAAAGGCTCTGAAGGTCAAGCTGGCGTCGCGGCTCTTGAAAGTCGGTTGCTCCGCACAGGCAGAAAGGGTCAGGTGACGCCGGGCAACCAGGAACTTGAGTACTTCAGAATCAAGGTAGAGCCGAGCGAAAAGCCCCTTGTTTCTGTTGTTATTCCTACGGCTGGTCAGGTTGTTCAACATAACGACCAACCGCTAGATCTGATTCTGAATTGTGTCGCCCAGATTCGAGATCGGACGAGTTACAAGAATATTGAGATTGTCGTGGTCGACAACGACGACCTGTCGCATCGGCAGCTCGCAACGTTGGAACAAGCGCAATGTAAAAGAATCACGTTCCGCGAACCTAAGTTCAATGTAGCTAAAAAACTGAATTTGGGCGCGTCCATCGCTAGCGGCGACATCCTTCTCCTTCTGAATGACGATATTGAGATTCTCTCGACAGACTGGATTGAGAGAATGCTAGAGCATTTCGAAAAGCCTCATGTTGGCGTGGTTGGGCCGAAACTACTCTACAGGGATTTGACCACTCAGCATGTCGGAGTAGTTCACAACAGTGGCAACCCAGATCACGTTAGACGATTGTTTCCGCGCGACGATGCGGGATACTTCTTTAGTACCGGAGGCGTTCGGAATTTTGGTGCTGTCACCGGAGCATGCATGATGACACGCCGAAGTGTTTATCAGGAAGTTGGAGGGTATTCAGAGGAGTTGGCGATCAGTTACAATGACACCGATTATTGTATGAAAGTTCAAAGGCTTGGACTGTCGATAGTGTATACGCCCTATGCCGAACTCATTCATTTTGAGTCCCAATCTCGGGTGCCGAAGCTGGATATTGACGAGGCGCATTGGTATCAGCAAACATGGGCTAGGGAATCAGTATCCGACCCTTATTATAATGAGAGATTTCTGTCGGTCGCGTCGCCAACGTTTGAAGTCACGATAAATCCGCGGTTGTTGTGATACATGCATCAAGAAAGCAATAATGGGTTATGCAAAGCCAAGAACTCGATCGCGGTGGGGTATTTAATCCGCGGGGCAGATAAAAATTGGCGCGAATCCATTGATAGATTTGTGGCAGCGTACCAGACGCATCCTGCAGGCGCGGAGCATGAACTCTACGTTATAGCCAAGGGCTTCGCTTCGCGGCACGATCTGGCATGCGCCCTAGCGACGTTTAGAAATCACCGGTTCAGTGATATTCACGTTGCGGATGATAGCTTCGACATCGGCGCCTATGCCGAAGCGGCCCGGCTGATCTCTGAAGACTATGTTTGTTTCTTTAATTCACATGCCGCACCGGTAAGCGACAACTGGCTCGCTAAGTTGCATCTAAATCTCGAAGTAGAGAGCGTCGGATTAGTCGGTGCGACTGGCTCATATGAGAGTCTGCACGACTACGACAGCATCTTTCCAAGAATGCCAAACGTTCATGTTCGGTCCAATGCCTTCATGATTTCCAGAGAGCAATTTTGTGCGGTCACCGATGGCCTGACCTTCAAGAGTAAGCTCGATGCCTTCCTCTTTGAGAGCGGCCCGCAAAGCATGACCCGGCGCATATTGGATATGGGCCAATCCGTGCGGTTGGTGGGCAGCAATGGACGAGGATATACACCTAGGTGGTGGCCGCTGAGTGATACTTTCCGGCTTCGTCGGCAAGAGAATCTGTTGGTCTCTGATAATCAGACACGAAACTACGACGCTTCCCGATGGCCAGAAAAGCGCACGATTTCAGAGCGGACGTGGGGCAACTACTTGCAGGAACGCTTTGTGTTGAAAGACAAAACGTTGCTAGCCTAAGAACTAGGCTTTACAGGCAGAATTAGGGCAAACGTCCATCATACGATCCTGATGTGACTCCTCATATGGGCGATAGCGCTCAGTCCGATGCTTGAAAGAGTAAAAGCCCATATGCCTACATATAGGGGCGAATAATAGGTCACGATGGACGGCCCAAAGAAACCTGCTCGAAACATCTCGTAACAATGAACAGTTGGATTGTACCAAATTATCTGTTGCGCGTCGTAGGGCAGCCAATCGACGAGAAAGAAGGTGCCGGATATGGGTAACTGGAGGTACTGAAAAGGTTGTATAAACCGTTCCGCTATCTCGTACTTCTCGGAAAGCACCACAGTGAGCGAGGATACGCCAAGCGCCAGCCACCCCATCATCAGCCAGCCCGCAAGGGCTAAGGTGAAATCGTGAACTGGTTCCAATAGTCCCGCCACCACCAACGTAAAATACACGAACATGAGCGCAGCCGTTGCGCCAGCGAACTCCAAGAGTTGTCTTGACAGGAAAATGTCGAGCAGACTCAAATTGCGATGATATAGCATCGCTGTCGACCGTCGGAACAATAACGACGCGGAGTTCGTCAAGTGCCGCCACAAGGTCAATGGCATGTATCCAGTGATCACGAGGCCTATTAAGCGTATTCCATGTTCTTGAGATGGTCGTATAAGTGACCATACGATCAGGACACCTGTCGTGAGAAGCATCGGCTCGAGGATGACCCATACGAAACCGAGATGCTCGCGCCCATAGCGCATCATAACGTCACGCACCATCAGGGCGTGAATGCTCCTAAGCTGAAGTGCCAAGGAAGCTAGCAGAGACTGGCTACGGGTCATAATCGTCTATGCCCCAACGGCATGCTCTCTTACGCCAGTGTAGATAAGCCAGGCCACCAGAAACAGGATCATATTTGCGCCGAATATCGTCAAGATGACAGAGGCACGCTTTGGTTCCAAGGGATAGTCGGTTGCAGATGGCTGCACGATTGTTTCCAGATAGAGCTGTTGACGGCGTGCATCCGCCCTAGCTCGTGTCAGAGCGGTCTCGGCGTTAGTCAGTGCGCGATTTGCGAACTCCCGGTTGAGATTCAATCGTTCGAATTCAGCAATCTTCTCCGCAAGACCATCAGAAGCTGTCGTTATACGCGCGCGTTCGTAACCGATCTGTTCCTCGAGAGCCGCAATGCGCCGCTGAAGGTTGAAATACTGGACGCTGTTAGGAGAAGCTGCGAGCACTTCCCTCATCTGAGCCTTTGCTTGAGCTAAGTCGACAGACAACTTGGATATCAACTCCGTTAGCGAAGTTGCACTCTTCGTCGGATCGATCATTAACTCCGCATTTCGAAACCGACTTATGGCGATCTGTGCCATGATTAACTGTTCTTGGCTGTGCGCAACCTCGGCGGTGCTCGTGGCGATCAAGTCCTCCTGCATGCGGTTGTTCATTCTGTTAATCAACTTCTCGCTCAGGGCCAACAGCTGCGCGGCGACTTCCTTTGCATCCTGTGGGCGAAATGCCCTGACCGTCAGCGTAGTGACTCCAGTGGACGGCGTATAGACTACGGAGATCATTCGCCTTAGGTAGTCATAAAACTCTTCATCTGTCCGGCCGAAAAATATCGATGGATATCGAGCCAGCGCATCAGCTTCCGGTCTTCCGTAGATCTCGAACATCGGCAGAGAGGAAGACAATTGTTTAGCGGCATCTCTTGATTTGATGAACTCCGCCACAGCATATGTGTCGTCTTGGGAGTGTCCTAGGCCGTCCTGTAGAATAGCGGCGAAGCCGGTTGCCGCTTCCGGCCGCTCGGCGCTGCGGATGATGAATCTTGCTTCCGAGACATACTGATTGGTAGCGATCGCTCCAAAGTACACAATTCCAAGAATTGTAGGGAGGAAGACCAACGCCAGCTTGATCAAGCGCCGGGCCACGACGTTGACTCGAAAAGGTACTCGCTCGTTGAGATAGGATGAGCGCACAAGCCTATCAAGCGACGCCAGCATGCAATTCACCAACCCTACAAAAGTGCGTCTTCCCCCGCATATTGCGCAGCTGGTCGGCGAGTGACAAGTGCGGGCGAGCGCGATACTATCTATCATGGCTTCGCAGCGTGAATTGCAGAAGTATAGCGAGCTCTTGGAGCTGAGAACGCTGATCGAAGCACCATCGCCTCAGGAAGCGGTGCTGGATTTGCACCACCAGAGGGAGGGGAGAACTTACTTAGTTCTCTTTGTTTTCCTTTTTGTGCTGCCTACGCTGGCAGCTCTGGCGATATTCGGATTCATATTGGCTGACCGATTTGAAGCTGAAGCGCGCCTCGTCATTCGAGGTTCGAGCCCTTCCATCGGGAACGCCATTACGAGTGTTCTGCAAAGCGCGGGTGTGAGCGGGGCAACGAACGACGCTTACGCCGTCCGCGAATTCATGCTCTCGCGAGATGCGATGCGGGAGTTGCAGGAAAAGTACGAATTACGAGAGGCTTATGGCAGACCGCAAGCTGATTTCATTTGGCGGTTCCCAAATTTCTACATGCCAAGAGGAGAAGAGGGCCTTTATCGGGAATACAGAAGGATGATTTCAGTAAATTATGATTCTACATCGGGTGTAATCATCCTTCGAGTTCAGGGATTTGAGGCGGCCGATGTGAATCGACTGGCAGAGGGCCTAATTCGGTCCGCCGAGCAATTCGTCAATCGGCTGAATGAGCGATCCCAGCGAGATGCCGTGAATTCCGCCTTGAACGAAGTCGACGAGATGGAGCACCGCGTAATTGCAGCGCAGGCACAGCTCACCGCTTACAGAAATCGAGAAAGAATGGTCGACCCTGGCCAGGACTCCTTTGTTATCATTGAAGGCGTCGCCAAGCTGTCCTTGGAGGCAGCAGAAACCAGTATGCAACTGCGGCAGATCGAGCGCGCTTCGCCGGATAGCCCACAGATAGCAACTATCAGGAGGCGCCTAGCAGCTATCGAGGCGCAAATTGTACGCGAGCGCGGTAGACTGGCTGGAGATTCTAACTCGCTCTCCTCCAAGATTGCTGAGTATGAACGATTGGTGCTCGAACGCGAGTTTTCGGAACGCGCCCTAATGGCGGCACGTAGCGCGGTTGAGGTTGCGCGAGCCGAGGCCCTACGACAACAAATTTACCTCGAGCGCGTAGCGGCGCCCTCCACACCTGATTATCCGACATATCCATACCGAACTCTCCTGATCCTCCTCGTCGCTGCTCTAAGTTATTGCTTGTACAAGGTTGTGGCCGCCTTTGCCCTTGACGCGCGTCGGCATGGGCAGACTTAAAATGTTTGAGGCCGTCTTAAAGCGGTTGTTGTTGACTAAACGCTTGGCGACTGAACCAAGGGAGACAACAATCGAGCGGGAGGCGAGATGCGTGGACGTGGTCAATGTCACGATGGATTTTCATACCGAGCAAGGGACAAAAAGGGCCCTGCAAGGAATTTCCTTCCAGGTCCGGGCCGGCGAAAGGCTAGGCGTTTTGGGACCTAATGGCGCCGGTAAATCGACACTCATTAAAGTTCTTTCTGGAATGCTGGAGCCTACATATGGAGAGGTCCATAGAGGACTATCCTTGTCATGGCCGCTGGCCTTAGGGGGCGGGTTCGAAGGTCAATTAACAGGGTACGATAACATAAGATTCTTGTCGCGGGTCTATGGGTTGCCTTTCCAGGCGACACTCGACTACGTCGATCATTTCTCGGAATTAGGACGCAATCTATTTAAGCCGTTACGCTACTATTCTGATGGAATGCGAATGAGACTCGCGTTTGCGCTTTCCCTCTCCATAAACTTTGAATGCTACTTGATCGACGAAGTGATCTTAGTTGGTGATCGGCGTTTTCAACAAAAGTGCCATGACGAACTTTTCTCTGCTCGCAAGAGTTGTGGAATGATTATGGCGGTCCACGACGCTGGGGTGGTTCGGGATTATTGTCAGAAGGCACTTCTGCTGAAGGGCGGACGTGGGCGGGTTACCAGTGATATGCAACTTGCGAGCCGGATATATAGCGGCCTCTGAGCGGAATTTTGCGGTGATCTCAGTACTTCTAATTATGAGGGTAGATTGGTGATGTGTATCTCGTAAAGGATCTCCTCAAGATGGATCGTGATTTCGTATTGAACGAAGTTGTGGGACCTGGAATGTGAGGCCGAGGCGAGCATGCGCCGGCTTAGTATGTAGATTGATAGGGAGGATACTGGCCGACAAAGGGCATGCACGCACGCTATCTCATTGAGTAATATGATTCGCTATCGGAGCGTCTGAGGCCAATTCGTCATGTTTGAGGATCTTTACTCGATACACTTGGCAACTTGGCCACGCCCTGTTCTAGAAGCGGCGATCCGGCGACGTGTGCAAACAGCCTATTTGGGAAATGGGATCATTCTCGCTCGAATCTTAGGGCGCATGAAGATCTTCCTGCGAAGCGGCGATCGTGGCTTCGCCTGCCATGTCATGCTCGACGGATTCTGGGAAATGTGGCTGACTCAGTTCCTCGCACACCGCGTTAAGCCCGGCATGACGGCCATCGATGTCGGAGCGAATTTTGGTTACTTTACACTGCTTCTCGGCGATGCCGTCGGTGAGACTGGGCGTGTGATTGCAGTAGAGCCAAATCCAGACACAGCCGCTTTGCTAAGAGAGACAGTACTACTGAACGGTCATTCGACGCGCACACGCGTTGTTCCCCATGCGTTGGGCGCCAGAGCAGGCCGCGATTGGCTTTATTCGCCCGACGGCGAACCGAAGAATGCCACGTTGGTGGACAAAGAGAATCTCCCGGGTGGACGCACTTTCGAGGTATCCACTTTCACGCTCGATGAAATTGCCTTGGAATATCCCAGAGTGGATTTAATCAAAATAGACGCAGAGGGAGGGGAACTCAATATTGTCGCCGGCATGCAGGGGCTCATCGCGCGGGATCATCCCATAATTGTACTGGAGTTTAACGCAGCCAGGTATCCTGACCCGGGCGGCTTCCTGGACAAGTTGCTAGAGAACTATAGAAGCGCAAAGGAACTCAGCCTTGACGGTGCTATCCTGCCGTTGGACTCTGAATCCGTACTCGATAAGACTAACGTGCAGGATCGGATCTTGCTATTCGAATGAATGAAACGTCCTCCTTGCCTTCTGCTGCGCCGATGTCGCGGCGCGGAACGATCTTGTATGAGGCTCAGAATCTCGTCGTCAAAGGCGGAACGGGTATAGCGACCTATGCGCGCAATTTGGCAGAGGCTGCCGGTCGACTCGGATTTAATGTCGATGGCCTTTTCGGTGTGGAGCACGGGCTTGCGCAGAGTGATGGCCGCCTAAATGAAATTCTCGCCTTTGATGCGGTTGATGACGACAAGCGGCTGACGCCTTTAGAAGTCGCATGGCGCAATGTACGTTACCCATTCAATGCCCTTGGGGGGGTGAAGCCGGTGGAATTGGCGCGTAGCGGCCTGATAGTCGGGCCGACGGCAGATACGCTGCGCTCATTCCGGAGACTGTTCGCGGCAACTCAGCTTATCGATGTTTGTAGGGCCCACTTCAGTATTTATGGTCGCCTGGCGCAACTTCGGGTGGAAGAGCGGCCAGCCATTTTTCACGCGACGCATCCGGTGCCGTTGGCGCTCAGAGGTTGTCCGAACATCTACACGATTCACGATCTCGTACCCATTCGCCTCCCTTACGCTACAATGGACAATAAAAAGTACTTCTATCGTTTGCTCACGACATTGGCCCGCACCGCTGACCACATCGTCACTGTGTCCGAATATTCCCGAAGAGATATTATAAAATATTTGGGTGTCGATGAGCGTCGGGTCACTAACACATATCAAGCAGTGACTATCCCAAGCGATTTGCTAGCCCGAAGCGACGACGATGTCGCAGAAGATTTGGCGAAGCTCTTCGGGCTCGACTTCGGGAAATACTTCCTGTTCTTTGGCGCCATCGAGCCCAAGAAAAACGTTGGTCGCCTCATCGATGCCTATTCCGCGTCCGGAAGCAAACTACCTCTGATTCTCGCAAGCAGCGCCGGATGGCAGAATCGCGCCGATCTGAAGAAGATTCGCGACGAACGCTTCAGTACCTTTCGAATTAGCGACGGTGTCGTACGTCGCGAACGCCAAGTCCGCCGTCTTGAGTACATGCCGCAAGGACAGCTCAGTTCGTTGATCCGTGGCGCGACGGCAGTTCTGTTCCCATCCATCTATGAGGGATTCGGACTTCCCGTGATCGAGGCGATGGCTTTAGGCACTCCGGTTATGACTTCGAACGCCGCCTCTTTACCTGAGGTGGCCGCCGAAGCGGCCCTGATTGTTGACCCATATTCGGTCACAGAGATGGCGCATGCTATACGGACCTTAGAAGCAGACGCCGATCTCCGTACGGCCTTGGTGAAGCGTGGACACGAGCAGGCTAAGAGATTTACGCCGAACGCCTACGACGAACGGCTGAAGCGGCTCTATGATTCAATACTGCGCCCAAGTCAGAAGCCTTCATAATGCTAAAGTATTCTGCATATAATAAAGTTAACGCAGTATATCGAGAAGATCCGCAGGAAGGTCGTTCCGCACTAGGCGTGTCTGGATGTTCAGAAGGAGCGAGGCGCTACCCATGTCGCAAATCTCGCCTGAGAGTACCATGTCGATTGCTTGACTGAATGGAACGCGCTTGCGTAGGAGTATCTCTTCCGGCTCGGGATGCGGCTCGCCCTGGTGGAGATTCCAAGCAACGAACCCCGGAGCTCGCTCATCGGTAGTGCCGGGCGATACCCACAAGTCGAATATGTGCATCCAGCTTTTCGCAGTGAGCCCCGCTTCCTCACTGAGTTCATTCTTGGCAACCTCCAGCGAGTCCTTCTCAAGCGTACCCCCCCCACGTGGCACCTCCCAAGTGAAGCGGTTCAGAACATAGCGGAACTGGCCAATCAAGACAGTGGAGCCATCGGAGTCTATTGGAACGACCGCAGCACCAAAATGTTTAAAGCGCAAACTATTGTAAGGTCTGGGATTGCCGTGCAAATGATGAACGATGTCGCTGCGGGCAGTAAAGAAGTTGCAATCAAACACTTCGCGCTTTTCAATGAGCTTCCATGGGTTTAATTCATTCGCCATGCTGTTTTATCCTAGTTGGCCACCCGGGTTTAAGCGTATCTAGCATTTTGTAGTGTAGCGCGCATTGCAATGGATGGTCATGTTTAGGTCGGAGTCGGGAAATTAAGATTAGGTATGCGGTGGCGAGGCTGGCTGCCCCATGTCGACACGATTTCATTATGAGAGCTTGGTGGGTAGGGAGAATCTGTGAGACTTGCTATTCATGGTTCACCTACGTGGCTCGGGTGGGCTCAAGCTGTATTGGCCAATGCGCGCAAGAAGTATTCGCTCGATATCGAGATCGTTTCTTTACCGGACGCTTTAACAGCCACCTCGCTGGTGGAGCTCAAGCAGTTTTCTCGTATTGTTTTGCTCATCGAGAATCCCGCGCTGATGGTTGCACGCCGCGGCATGCATTGTGATTTTAATAGTGCTCTTCTGGCAGCTGTAACTGCAGCAGTTTCTGCGTACGAACTAACGTACCATTATGATGCCGTGCCTATCGACGTTGACGGAAGCGAAGATGATAGAACCTGTCGTCTATTGGAGCTGGCCGATAGCCCTCTCGATGTAGCAGATGTCAAGGTACCAATTGAAGTCGTGCCCCTGAACGGCCTCTCAGAGGGAGACACCTTGAATGATCGAACCAGAACGATAGAGAGATGTTTGAAGCCTCTACTTGAGGGCATCTGGCAGAGGAACAGCTCGCTCTCGATTTGTTGGCCACGGGATGTTCTCTTTGCAGGCGACAGTCCGGGAACGCCTCTTCCCGCAGTCTTCGATATCGCGGGTCCTGCAAGAGTTCTGACATACGGCCCTTACTTTCCCTTACCGATAGGCCAATGGCACGTCGAACTACTAATGGGCTTTTCCCAACGAGTAGGAGTGATGCCATTTCTTGTCGAAATCGTTGCCGATGGAATTTTCCATAGGGCCTACTTTGAGGCGAAGCGGGCGGGCATCTTCGTGTTACCTTTTGACTTGAGTTTCGATAGATCTGGCTCCCCAGTCGAGATCAGATTGGTAAGCCAGGAGCCCGCTTTGGAAGGTGAAGTTTCTTTGATCGAGGCTACGTTTACCATGAGGTTGCTTCCGACTAGCAACCACTCTTGACCGCACTCCGAACGTTTTTCGGTTGCTACCATTGTCATCTCGCCTCGTCGACTGACGTTGCCCCCGCGCAAAGCCGCCGAGGTGTATAGTTCTGGTGAGAGCCGCCTTGTTGTTGGAGAGGGGCTATGAGAAGCGAGCTCGTGAAGTAGCAACTTAGCGAGCGCGCATGTCTTCGGTGACATTGTTGTCAGGCCCGGAACGGCGTCGGCGGTGATCGACGGAGCAAAAAAGCCAGATTGTAGAAGTGAGCTTGCGGCCTGGTGCAGTGGTCGCCGCGGTGGCGCGTCGTCACGATGTGCATTCTAGTCTGCTCGACGTGTGATGGCGGGAAGCAAGGCGATCGGCGGCAGAAGGAGCGAACTTCGTTCCAGTGACGGCGACGCCGGAGAAGAAGCTGGCGATGACTGGAGGTTTGATCGAGATCGATCTGGGCAAGGGCGTGCGGCTTCGGGTTGATGGCGGGGGCGACGAGGAGGCGCTGGGCCGATTGCTTCGGGCACAGGGTCAATGCTCGGCCTCCCAGTAGAGACGCGCGTGTGGCTAGCAACGGATCCGCTCTTCTTGTGGCGATGGGAGCAGTAGGCTGGAATTGATCGGGCAAGCCGCGCCATCGACGTCCTCCTATCACTCAACTTCTGGCTCACTCGCTCGCCTTCATCCGTATTCTTCGGTCGACATGGCTGTGTTCGACGTGCTGAAGGAAACATTGCCGACAGTAGGCTTGGGGAGCATGAACAGGCTAGGTCAAACTGGCGGAGTCATGACAGATTGCTCAGCACTGTGGCTGTGTTTTGCAATATGTCCTTCCGAATCAGGATCGTCAGCGGCTGTTTCGGATGATGCGCGCTTCGTGCCTGGAGGGATTGCACGGTTTGCCCCTTTCCGATGCCGGAACGGGCGATACGTCGACGCCAAAGTTGGGGAGTGATTCGCCTCAAGCACCGGTGGCTCGCAGCCGGATATCTTTTGTCCATTGCCAAGCTGGGGAGGGCTAAGCGGCACCATCGCGTCCTTTGTGGGAGCGAACGCCGGGGGATCGGCCACCGTGGTCTGACGTAGTAGCGTTAAACGCCGCAACGCCACAGCATCCGCCGCTGCCCTGACGGCATCATCTTCTGTGTGGACATAGCGCATGAACATCGTGACGGTCTTGTGCGCCGTTAGGGCCATACCGACCTTCACGGGAATCCCGGAGTTGGCGATATCGGTCGCGGAGCGGTGCCGGATGCCATGCGTCCCCACGTGCGGAACGCTAGACCGCTCCAGAATACGGCTCCAGCCCTTATAGTAGGTATGCTTGGGCATCGGCTTGTTGGGATCGAAGATGGCGGGGCACACGTAAGGTGATGCCTCGAGACGCGGTGCAGTTTCGAGCAGACGAACTGCATTTGCGCTTATCGGTTTAGACATGCCGCCCGTCTTGCTTTCAGGCCAGCAGATGCGCCGATTGATCAGATCGATCCAGGCCCATTCGAGCTTGAGAATCTCTGACATCCGGGCGGCGAGCTCGAACTGCAGGCGGACGGCGAGGAGGATGACGGGGTGTTCGAGGCCCTCTACATCGGCTTTATCAAGATAGGCGTAGAGCCGCTTCAGCTCCGCATCGTTGATAAGCCGGGTCTTTCCATGTTCGGGGAACTTAGGGACGTGCCGACAGGGGTTGGATCCATCTGGACGAAATCCCCAGACCTCGGCCATGTTGAACATCTTGTGCAACGTCGAGAAAACCCGATTGGCGTTTGTCGGATGTTTCGACATCTTGTGCATAAGGCTTGAGATGTCGGCTCGGGTAACATCAGAAGCCTTCATCTGCCCGAGGTTGGGAACTATGTAGAGCTTTCCGTTGCTGCGGTTCGCTTTAACAGTAGATGGCCTGTTGCGGCACTCTGAGTACTCAGAGACGAAACGCTCGAAGAGCTCCTTTATGCAAGGTGCATGTCGCGCCGAACCTTTCTCGACGCTCGGGTCTTTGCCCTTGCGGACGTCCGCCAGCCAATCCTGCGCTATATTTCGGGCTTGCTCGACCGTGATCTCGCCAAAGCGGCCGATCGCTGGTTTGCGGCGTTGGCCATTATTGGCGACGTAAGCCACCATGAAGACCTTGCGTCCAGCCGGCGTCACCTTGAGCAAGAAGCCTGGTATCACCGTATCGCGAAGTTCGTAGTCACGCTGTTGAGGCTGGGCGGCATCGACCACCATCTTCGTAAGTTTGAGCTTTGACACGTCCGAAACCTCCGTCGAGCCTCGATTCCAGGTGCAGAATAGGTGCAGCCAGAAGGGAGACCGTGGCGTACGACCGGCTAGGACTGGATCACGATGCGAAGCGATAAAGCGAGGTGAAACAACGTGTTATCGTGCTGTGGCGGTCTGCCGGATAGAGACAGGATAGCGGGCCCGGAAGCGCTCAAAATCAGGTTTCCTCACGGAAGTGTTGGTTCGAGTCCGACCGGGGGCACCACTGCGATTTTCCCACCCTATAACGTCTTGAAGTACCACCGAAATTGACGGTGAGACGCCTCGACTCGAAGGTGGGACACTCAGCCGGTTTTTTGTTCTTCTGCGGCATCGACACCAGGTGCATCGACGATCGCGCCAGCTTTGTCTGTCGTGCCTTCTTGGTGTAGGTCGCGGCCGGCTTCGGATCGTCCCATCCGAACATCGCCATAATCTGGTGCTCTGTCGCGCCATTCTCGGTCGCCAGTGTCGCGTCGAACTTTCGAATCCCGTGCGCCGAGCCGTGCGTGAGGCCGGTCTCGTCGCCCTATTCGCGGAATTTGTTGCCGAAGCCTGCGATGCTGAAGGCCTTCCCGAACGCCGTCACCAGATAGGTCATGTAACCGCTTGGGGGTGCGTCGAGAATGGCGCGCTGGTTGAAGGACGCGGCGTTTGGCCCCGCGCCCCGGCAGTCCTCGCGGATGCGCAGCGCTTTATGGCCGGCAACGACGGGTGATGCGGCGGCCTGTTAGAGGCCTGCGCCGCTGGCGGAAGATTCAGCGACGAAGCGGAGCACCTGAAAGAACGCTGCCGAATAGTAAAGCAACAGCATCCGCGCATTGATGCGGTGATGATGTTGGAACGCGCTGACGATATTGCCCGGCGAGAATTGGATGCGGGCCTTGCGGATTAGCAGCAGCAGCGCGCCGATGACCGCCAGGGCCGATCCGACATTGAAGGCACAGCAGAGCCAGCTAACCATTGACGATCACTCGATTTGGCGGCCGAGCCTCTCTCAGAGACAGGCACAACTAATAGAATAACCGCCGGCGCGTGTTCTACTAATGAGGGAGCGGACGAAGGAGTCAAATTCCGTGTCGTCCTGATAGCCGCGCTTGACCTTCGCGGCTTGAAGTCGGCCCAGAGCGCGATCGGCGTCCGCCTCAGGGTCGGAGAGATCGCAGCGCACGCGATCCGATTGGCCGATACGGCCCCCTTTCCCGCACGACGGCAAAGCCGTCGAACAAGGTCGGCTGCGCGGCGAGGTGACAGAATCGTCGCATGCGCAGCGCAGGATGATGCGGACCAGGTGGACGATGGGCGAACGCTGAGTCCCGGCGAGTCCGGCGTCAACGGCCGATTGGAAAGACGGTCGGAGCCGCGATAGAACTCGCGACGGGGATAGAGGCCAGTCGAACATTGGGAATGTTCGACTTGGCGAATCGGTGCGAACGTGGGCGCAGTCAAAGGATCGTTTGCACATGGCCGTAATACCTCTGCCAGCAAATTATGACGACCTCGTCCTCTCCTTGAACGATACAGGCTTGAATCACGACATCATATCGCTTCTAGCCGCGCAGGCGCGTCCCGCCATCCTTTTACGGACGACTCAAAGTGAAGAAGACTTGATTTCGTTGGGAGCATCTAAGATCGGGGGCAGACCCGATCTGCCGCGTGGTGCGGCTTGGCCAATACGGCCTGCCTACCCGGATGCGGATAAGAGAGCTGCGAGGCACCGAAAGGAAGCCGCTCGCCTGCTTGCGGATTCAATAAAGCCGCACTCACGGATGACACCTGAACAAGCTCAGCGCTTCAGTCTCGCACGTCGGGCGAGAGCGGATGCCGTTGAGACAGAATTCCCTCTGGCATTTTTCGGACAGTTCGATCTGTCCGAGCTGAGCCGGGAAAAGGGATTCGACGCGACTTTTCCGAGCGATGGCCGCCTACTCCTGTTCTATGATCTCCTGGAACAACCAGAGGAGTTCAGCCCTGAGGCTTCAGTGGGATGGCGGATGTTATGGGATACGACACCCGTCTCAGCGCTGGTCCGAGCGCCAATCCCCGACGCATTGTCATCAATCTCGGACGACGATTGGTCGTGCGTTTTTCGTGCGGCTCAAGTTTCCACCGAAACCGTTCTCACGCCGATCCCGCCAAATGACAAATCATGGAATGCATTTCCGCTCGATGATGACTACGCGCTGGAGGAGTATCAGGAGTGGCTATCCCAATTCGGGACGCCAGACATGAGCGGTCGCGACAACCATCAGTTCGGGGGCTTTCCGCAAACATTGCAGAATGGTCTGCAGGCCCGCTGTCAGTTGGCCGCCAACGGCTTGAACTGTGGTGGTCTGGACGTCTGGAAGACGGAAGCAGCAAAAGAACTCCTGAAATCCGCTAAAGATTGGCGGCTTGTTTTGCAAATCGGCGTCGATCGTCATGCGGGAATCTCTCAACCGGGCGCCTATTATGTGACTATGCGGGAGCAAGATATCGCGGCACGACGGTTCGATCGGGCTCGAGTAACCTACCAATGTGATTGAGCAGGCTTACATTTTCCTTCTGTGAGGTCTTGGCGTTGTTCAGTGGGAAGCCAACGCTATGCCCTCCGTCATGGGTGAGAGGGCGCCAGCGGCACAACCAATAGCACAACTGCCGATGCCGTTTCTATCCACGAGGGAACGGACAAGAGAGCGGGGCGGACCTGGAGCGACTGCCCTGGCAAGCTATCACGCGCGACCTGGACAGACTTAGGTGTCCGGGCTGGGGTGCGCGTTCGCGTCGCCTATTTCCCGTCGCAGAGGCGGACGATCTCGCAGAAAACCTTGAAAACGCCCGGGCCAGGCGGGCGATCATCTTGAGTTGGACGGGTGTATCCTCTTGAGGAAGGCTATGTTCAAGGCGATAGGCACATTTGTCATTGGTATCGGCCTTCTGATCGCTGCGGGGTTCAGCGTCCACGCAACGCTTGGATTTCTACGAACGTCGATTGTTGCACCCGGGCGCGTAGTGAAGCTCAATGCGGGCGGATATCACGCCGAGATCGAGTTTGTCACAAAGGCCGGAGAGCATGTGTCGTATCCACAAGGGGGCATCCTGATCGCGGCGATGATGGTCGGACAGGATGTCGAAGTTCGATATTTGCCGGAACAGCCGATCCCCACTGCAACGGTCAATACGTTTCGGGCAATTTGGGATACTTCGATCTTTTTCCTCACGATAGGGCTGGGCGCTATCGCGGTCGGGCTTATGAATCTGCCGTCGCGCAAGTAAGAAGACAGCGTGAGAGGATGCCGCGCGGCGCTCAGCCGAGCAATTCGGGCTCGGCCAGGTGCTCTTGCACCAACAGCTTGACGGCACGTTGCAAGCGCTCGAGACGCCAAGGGCCTCCCCTGCTACCGGGGTCCTTATTGAGCTCAGTGACAATGGCGCGCCATCTGGTGTGCGGCCGAATGCGGCGCACGATCGGCAGTCAGGCATCGGCTTCGGCTGTCCCAGCCCGCTCGAATCGGCAGAAGGCGCTAAGCACCATAGGGAGCTGTGGGCAGCAATACGTCAAATCTTAACCGGAAAGTGGAAAGCCGTGAATCAGGCAGATTTCTCAATCCGCAGGTATTGGGCCCGGCAAGCAATCTTGCTTACATCGAATGGAACACCGATCAACATCTTCAGGCAGCCGAGCGCCTTCCGTTCAATGCGAAACGCGGCACCGGCACGGGCATTGCGCTCTACAGCTGATGTAGAGGCTCCGCTTCATACGCAGATCATATCATCCCCTCGGCTACGAGACGGCGGTAATGCTCTCCCAGCACGGCCACTTCGTTAAAGCGTCTAAATGTAAAGAATCGACGTTCTGGTCATGAGGCACGCTATAGTGGCGGCCATTCAGGGAGTTGAGGGGCACGGTTTGACAGCAACTCGAAGCAGTCTGTCCGAGAAGATTTACGCAGACCTGCGGCTCGCATTGATGTCCGGGGTCTATGAGCCCGGCGATCGCCTTAACATACGCAAAATAGCGGTCACCAATGACACTTCCCCGACTCCAGCAAGGGAAGCAGTAATGCAATTGGTGCGTGAGGGGGCCCTTGAGCTCAAACCGGGCTATCAACCCCGCGTTCCTGTTCTAAGCGCCGATCAGTACATCAAGATTCGCGAGGTCCGAGTTCCGCTCGAGCGTCTGGCAACCGAGCTGGCAACGGTCCGCGTGACTAACGAGTTACTCGATCAGCTGGTTGAACTCGACAAGCAGTTCATCGATGCGGAGCATCGGCGCAGCTGGAAGGAGGCAATGAGCGCGAACCAGGCATTCCACTTCTCGATATACAACGCTTCGGGCAACGAAGTCCTTGTGCGCATGATTGAAAATCTGTGGTTGCTCACTGGCCCCTTCGTGCACAAGCAGTACCTTTCGTTGCCGCGTTTACCTTCTGACAGCGACCTTCACACCCAGATCATCGATGCGCTGAGGCGTCGCATGCCAAATGAGGCAGGCGACCTGATTGTGCAGGATATGCGTGAAGGCTTCCGCATTATCTTGCAGCATCTGTTGCATGCAAAGGCCTCGCTTCGCGGAAAGCGCCCGAACGCGAATACAACGAAGACCAATGGCAAGTACTGACGCCGTACGTCAGATGGGCGGTCTTCGATAGCGTCGGGCCACGTCGTCTGGTGCCTATTACCGATGCGACAACTGGGCAACGGCCCGACCCGCGGCAGGAGTTCCCGCCGATAGACCACCGTCTACAGCCAGCGTTTGACCGGTGATCATCGATGCCCTTTCCGACGCAAGAAAGGCAACGGCGTGCGCTACGTCGGCCGGGCGCGAAATGCGCGGCAGCGGGCAAAGTGCCAGCAGCTCGTCAAATACGTTTGGGTTGGCTGCCAGCCTCGCGTCCCAGGCGCGAGTGCGAACCGTACCAGGCGCTACGGCGTTCACTCGGACCCCAAATGGCCCAAGTTCGACGGCCAGGGACTTGGTCAGATGGATCAACCCAGCCTTCGCTGCGCTATAACCTGGGAAGCCGAAAACGCCTAGGCCGTTGACTGTCGCAATGTTTACGATGTTACCGTGCTCGGCAATCAGCTGCTCGCGGAGTGCCTGAATGCAAATAAAGGCAGAGTCGAGGTTGGCAGCGATATCTAGACGCCAGGTCGGGTAGTCGGTCGTAAGGATTGATGCGCCATTCGCCTTGCCAGCGGTGTTTACTAGGACCTTGATCTTCCCGAGCTTCATGGCCGCATCTGTTGCCGCGGCGACTGAAGCGGGATCCGCCGCATCGGCTACAAATGGGACGGCTTGACCACCTTCCTTCCGGATGGCGGCGCACACGTCTTCCGCCCGATCGCCGACGAGATCCATACAGGCGATCTTGAATCCGTCGTGCGCTAGTGCATGGCAAATAGCACTCCCGATATCGCCGCCGCCGCCGGTCACGAAAGCCCACGTGTTCATGCTCATTGTCCTACAGGGTTAGTCAGAGTAAGGCGGCCGATGCTGCGCCCACGGCCGTATTGCCTCGAAACGGGACGCTAGCTGCAGCACGCCGAGATCATCGAAGCGCCGTCCGACGATCTGCAGCCCAACGGGCAGACCGCTCGGAGTGAAGCCACAGGGAATTGATGCCGCCGGATTGCCTGATAGGTTGAATGGGTAAGAAAACTCCGCCCAGCTCAGCCAATCCCACGCGTGTTGCGGCCAGTGTTCGGGTTGCAATCGATCTGCTGGAAAAGCAGCTACAGATACCGAAGGCGTAATGAGAAAATCCCACTCCTCGAAGAAGCGGTGAATCTCCACAGCGTAAGCATACTTCTTTAGCCGCATGTTCTGATAATCGGCGAGCGTATAGTCCATCCCCGCGCGAATGCAGGCCACAAAGCCGGGGTCCATCTTCTCTTCCCATTGTGGCAGCAACGACCCGTGGCGAGCGGCGAAATGAGCTGGCCAGAAGAACCGAGCAAGTTCCGGTCCGCGGGCGCCCCAAGCGGGCGTCACCTCCTCGACGGTGAGGTCGAGGTCTGCTTCGAATACCTTTGCGGCAGCAAGAACGAGTTCGGCCACCTCTGGGTCGACCCGCGCGTGACCGAGATCTGGACTGAACGCAATGCGTAGTGGTCGATCAAACGCTTCATGTAGACGACTGGAGTAGTCAGCCGCAGAAGATTCCAGGCTGGTCTGATCCCATGGATGAGGTCCCGCCATCACTCCAAGCATCAGGCTTGCATCGGCGACATTGCGCGTTATGGGTCCCAGATGCAGCGTGTTGTCGCCGTTGGAGGGCGGATAGATGGGAACGCGACCATATGTCGGCTTCAGCCCGAACACGCCGCAGAAGTGTGCCGGCATGCGGATCGAGCCCGCGCCGTCTCCGCCCTGGTGCAGCGGGCCGTAGCCAGCGGCCGCTCCAACGCCTGCACCAGAGGACGAGGCGCCGGCATTGTAGCCGTGCTTCCAGGGATTGTGCGTCGTACCGGTCAGCGGACCATCGCTCACGCCCTTCCAGCCAAATTCGGGCGTGGTGGTCTTGCCCAGAATGATTCCGCCAGCGTCCCGCAGGCGCGTGACCATCGGTGTCGTGAAATCCGGCACCTTGCCCTTGCTCGTAAAGCTGCCGAACTCGGTCGGCAGACCAGCAATGGCTTCGTGATCCTTGATCGTCACTGGCACGCCGTGCAAGCGACCAAGCGGATCCCCGGCCATCACCGCTCGTTCCGCGTCGCGCGCCTGGTCCAACGCCGTCTCCGACGTCCGCAGCGCGAACGCATTCAAGCGTGGCTCGAGGCGATCAATGCGCTGGAGGACGGCTCGTACCAGTTCGACGGGGGACAAAGCCCGTGAACGGATAAGACGCGCCAGGTCGGTCGCTGATGTGAAGCAAAGATCGTCCGAATTCATCGACGTGCTCAGCCTTTCTTGAGATTCCAGAAGACAGGCATGCCGTCGACTACGTCTGTCAGGTTCGAGCGATAGGCCGTTGGCTGGTAGTAGAATCCCAACGGAATATACGGAACGTCCTCAAAGGCCTGTCTTTGCATATCGGCGATGATCTTCTTCTGCTCGGCAAGGTCGCCAGTGCTCATGTAAGCGTCGCGGTAGCGTTCGAGAGCCTCGCTGGTCGGCCAGCCGGCCCCCGAGAAGCCGGCGGCGCCGATGCCTCTCAGGAAGGTATGACTGAGGGGATTGATCGCCAGAACGCCCGGAGCATAGTTGCACCAGACGCTCCAACCACCCCGATCAACGGGTTGCTGCGACGACAGCCGAGGCAGCACCGTTCCCCAGTCCAGCGCCTGATAGTCGAGGTTGACACCACTTCGGCGGAACATGTCTGCGATGATCTCGCTCACCGCATTGAGCGCGGGTAGATCCGTCGGCACCAGGAAGACAACTTTTTCACCCTTGTAGCCGGCGGCACCGAGCGCCCGCTTCACCGCATCCACGCTGCGCGGAGAGGTCAGTGCTTCCATTCCAGCATTATTGGCAAGTGGCGAGTCCGGCAGGAAGTACCCGACATTGTCCTTCCAAAGCGACCGGTCGTCTCCCATGACCGCCGTCATGCAGTCTGCCTGATTCACCCCAGCGAGGAAGGCGCGGCGAATGGCCGGGTTGTTGAACGGCGGCTGCAGGTGGTTGAACTGCAACAACGCGAGATAGCCGCCCTTGTCCTTTATCTGGACCGTCACACCGCGCGACGATTTCAGCTGGGGCAGAAGGTCGGGTGTGGGCTGCTCCCACCAGTCCATCTCGCCCACTCGAAGCGCTGCCGCGGCAGTCGAAGCATCGGGCAAGGTGTGCCATTCGACGCGGTCCACATGAACGACCTTCGCACCGGCCATAAAGCTTGGCGCGCCTGCGGCGGGGACGTAGCCCGCGAATTTCTCATACACAGCACGCTGCCCGGCCATGCGCTCTTCTGCCAGGAATCGGAATGGTCCACTTCCGATGATTTCGGTTACCTGCTTGGCGCCGTCAGTCTGGGCCAGACGCTCCGGCATGATGAAGCAACACCGAGAAGGCTTGCCGAGGACGAAGGGTAACGATGGAAATGGCTGCTTCAGCCGGAAGCGGATCGTCTTGTCGGTGGGGGCCGACAACTCGTCGGTGACCGACGCGAGTTGCTTCGCCAGGACATCGAGGCGCCACCACCGCTCGATGCTTGCCACGGCATCTCTCCCGCGCACGGGCGTGCCATCGTGAAAAACGAGCCCGTCCCGCAACGTGATAATCCAGCTTCTTCCGTCATCCTCTATGGAATGACCGGCAGCCATCTGCGGCTGAATACTGAAAGACCCGTCCATCCCGTACAGGGTATCGAACACCATCAGACCGTGGTTACGGCTGACGAGGGCTGGGCTCTGAACCGGGTCGAGCAGCGCGAGATCCGCTTGCGGGATGAACTTCACCGTCGATCGACTGTGCGCTTGACCGAGTGCGGGCGTGAACAGCGGCATCACCGACGCGCCGGCAGCTTTGAGAACTGTTCTGCGATGGACCATGGCCTGACCCTCAATCATTTATCGGTCATTTTGATCTATCAAAATATCATCCCATATCGCGATACGATCAAGTCTTGCTTGCATCTGTTCTATCACAACCTTATTTTTGGTATATCATACTGAAGTCGTGGAGAGCCTTTCGTGCGTCCCATCGAGACCCGAACACCGCTCAATGAGCCGCTCGACCTTGCCGAAGGGCCGGTGTGGGATGACATGTTGGGCATGCTCTGGTTCGTGGACATCACGCAGCAGCTGATTCTGCAGCTCGATCCCGATTCAGGAGCGCTGCGTCGCTTTCCGATGCCGGCCCAGGTCGGCAGTCTTGGCCTCGCGACCAATGGGCGGCTCGTCGTGGCGTTGCGCTCTGGCGTGCATCTTTTTGATCCAAATACCAGTGAGCTCGAGTTCCTGGTTAACCCTGAGCCCACACCGACGACCAACCGATTGAATGACGGAAAGGTCGGTCCGGACGGCAATTTCTGGGTCGGCAGCCTTGATGGGCGGCCCACGCGCGAACGTGTGGCGGCTCTCTATCGGATCACGCCAGAGGGGACCTCAACGCGGATCGTCGGAGGACTTTATTGCTCCAATGGACTCGCCTGGAGCCCGGATGGGCGGACCATGTATCACGCCGATACCCTTGGTTCCTACGTGCAGGTGTTCGACTTCGATCCGAGGTCGGGCCAGGCCAGAAATCCACGCAAGCTTCTGACTTTGGACCGAGCGCAAGGCCTTCCGGACGGGGGCGCAGTGGATGTCGAAGGCCACTATTGGAGCGCAGGCATCAGCGCGGGAGTCATCAATCGAATTTCCCCGGATGGTGTCATCGTGGAGCGCATTCCGCTGCCAGTTACTGCCCCGACGATGCCGTGTTTCGGAGGGCCGGATATGCGAACGGTCTTCGTTACTGCCCTCGCTTCTGATCGGTCGGGTACCTATCAGGCAGGCAGCGTCGTCTCGTTTCGCGTTGAGGTTCCTGGACTCCCTGCTTGCCGGTTCGGCGAGAGAATTCCAGCGTAATGGACATGACCCGCCCGTGTTGATCTATGCCATACGGCGTCTAGTGGCAACGATCCCGGTGATGGCGATCGTCGCTCTCTTCGTATTCAGCCTGCTCTATCTGGCGCCCGGCGACCCGGCCACGATCATCGCGGGAGATCAGGCCACGCTCGAGGATGTGGAGCGGATCCGAGTCTCACTCGGCCTCAACGAACCTTTCGTGATGCGCTTCTGTCACTGGATTTGGCGCATCCTTCACGGCGACCTCGGTGTGTCGATCTTTTCCAACCAGCCAGTGACTCTCATGATTGCACAACGTATCGAGCCCACCGTTTCTTTGATGGTCCTGACGTTGGTTATCTCGGTATTGATTGCCGTGCCGCTTGGAGTGATCGGGGCCTGGCTGCAGGGCTCACTCGTCGACCGGCTGGTGATGGTATTCGCTGTCCTCGGCTTCTCCGTTCCCGTATTTGTGGTGGGATACGTACTGGCCTATTTCTTCGCACTGGAGCTCGATTGGCTGCCGGTCCAGGGCTTCACGCCAATCAATGCCGGGTTCTGGCCCTTCCTCCGGCAACTCATTCTGCCTGCGGTCGCACTCGGATTGATTTACGTCGCTCTGATCGCGCGCATAACACGCGCTGCCATGCTGGAAGTGCTTTCGCAGGAATACATCCGTACCGCTAGAGCGAAGGGGGTGGGACAGCCCCAGCTTCTGTTCTTTCATGCGCTTAAGAATGCCGCCGTTCCGATCGTGACGGTCATCGGAATCGGCGTGGCTCTGCTGATCAGTGGCACAGTGGTAACAGAAAGCGTGTTTGCACTTCCGGGCCTCGGCCGGCTGACGGTGGATGCCATCCTACGACGCGATTATCCGGTCATCCAAGGCGTGGTGCTGTTGTTCAGCTTCGTCTACGTGCTGGTCAATCTGGCAGTGGATCTCATCTACAAACTGTTCGATCCGAGGATCCGGTATTGAGCACGATGACAACCCCGCAGGACGTAGCCGTGGCCGACGCCCTTCCGGCCCTTTTCCCGACGGTGCGGCAACGGGGTCGGATTGCCATCTTCATCCGCCGTCATCCAACGATCGTGGTCGGCGGCGCGTTTCTACTCGCGCTCCTGCTCATTGCTGTCTTTGCGCCGTGGCTCGGTACCGTCGACCCGACCGCCCTCGCTCCGGCGAGGCGAACGAGACCGCCTTCTGCTCAATATTGGTTCGGCACGGACATGCTGGGGCGCGATGTCTACTCCCGAGTGCTGTTCGGCACGCGCGTCTCGCTGTTCGTCGGCTTTTCGGTCGCCATTCTCGCATCCACGATCGGACTGTTGATCGGCATTATCGCCGGCTTCGTCCGTCCCCTCGACACAATCCTGATGCGCGTCATGGACGGGCTGATGGCAATTCCGGGTATCTTGCTTGCAATCGCACTGATGGCACTAACGCGCGGCTCGGTGGCGAACGTGATCATCGCGATCAGCGTTTCGCAGATTCCGCAGGTGGCCCGTCTCGTGAGAAGCGGCGTTCTCACCCTCCGCGAACAACCCTATGTCGAGGCTGCCATCGCATCCGGCACACGTCTGCCAAAGATCCTTTGGCTGCACGTGGTCCCGAATGCGCTTGCTCCACTGGCGGTGCAAGCAACCTTCATCTGCGCCGCAGCGATGATCACCGAAGCGACACTATCGTTTTTGGGAGCTGGTACGCCCCCGAGCATTCCCTCATGGGGCAACATCATGGCTGAAGGGCGGGCGATTTGGCAGGTAAAGCCCTACATCGTTTTCTTTCCGGCCATCTTCCTCACGATTACGGTACTCGCGGTCAACATGCTCGGTGACGGCATGAGGGACGCGCTAGATCCACGCCTCGCAAAGAGCATCTGACCGTGGCGTTGCTCGAGATAGACCGCCTCCAGACCCATTTCGGCACACCAGACGGCGTAGTGCGCGCAGTCGAAGGCGTATCCTTCAACATCGAGGAGGGAGAGACCGTGGCCGTCGTGGGTGAGAGTGGCTGCGGAAAGTCCGTTACTGCCATGTCAATCCTGGGGCTCGTTCCACAGCCGCCAGCGCGCATCGCGGGTGCCATCCGGTTCGCGGGACGCAATCTTCTGGATCTACCGGAATCGGAGATGCGCAAGCTCCGTGGCAACGACATCGGCATGATTTTCCAGGAGCCTATGAGCAGTCTCAACCCGGTGCTTATGGTTGGGCGGCAAATCGGTGAGACGCTACGCCTGCATCAGAGATTGTCACGGCGCGCCGCCGAAAGCCGTGCGATAGAGTTGCTGGATCTTGTGGGTATTCCCGAGGCGAGGCGTCGGGTGCGGGAGTATCCGTATCAGCTTTCTGGTGGCATGCGTCAGCGTGTGATGATTGCGATTGCGCTCGCATGCAATCCCCGTCTGCTGATAGCGGACGAGCCGACGACCGCACTCGACGTGACAATACAGGCTCAGATCCTGGATCTCATGCGTGACCTGAAGCATCGCCTCGGCTCGGCGATCATGCTGATTACCCATGACCTCGGCGTGGTCGCAGAGATGGCCGAGCGGGTGGTCGTCATGTATGCGGGGCGCAAGGTCGAGGAAGCTGCTGCAGGCGACATCTTCGCCAATCCCCAGCATCCCTATACGCGCGGCCTTTTGGGTGCCGTGCCGAAGCTCGGCTGTTCGCTTGAGCATAGTGAGCGCAGCACGCTGGCGGAGATACCGGGCCTGGTGCCGTCGCTGCGCAAGCCGATCGTCGGGTGTGCCTTTGCCGGCCGCTGTCCCAAGGCGACTCAACTCTGCCGTGAGCTCGCGCCGGCGGTGGAAGAGAAAGCCCCGCACCACCAGGTCGCATGCCACTTTGCGGAGCGGAAGTTCCCGACATGAGTGGCCCCCTTTTAGAGGTTCGGAACCTTAAGAAGCATTTTCCCCTCCAAGGTGGCCTGTTCGGTTCAGTGACCGGCTATGTCCATGCTGTCGATGGCGTGAGCTTCACGATCAACCGGGGAGAAACGCTTTCGCTCGTGGGTGAGAGTGGCTGCGGCAAGTCTACCGTCGGACGATGCATCCTGCGTCTAACTGAACCCACGGCGGGCGAGGTTCTTCTCGACGGCCAACGAATCGACCACCTTTCGCCAGGTGCTCTGCGACCGCTGCGGCAGCGCATTCAGATCGTCTTCCAGGACCCGTTCAGCAGCCTCAATCCGCGTATGCGCGTGGGCGACATAATAGCCGAGCCAATTATCAATTTCGGCCTTGCCAACAATAAGAACGAAGTGGAGGACCGTGTCTCAGGCCTAATGGACAGAGTCCGGCTTCCGCGGGATGCGATGCGTCGGCATCCCCATGAGTTCTCAGGCGGTCAACGGCAGCGTGTCGGAATAGCCCGGGCACTTGCGCCCGGCCCCGACCTCATCATCTGTGACGAGGCGGTGTCTGCTCTCGATGTTTCCGTTAAGGCGCAGATTGTCAACCTGTTAGCCGCCCTCCAGGACGAACTCGGTCTGGCGCTATTGTTCATCAGCCATGATCTCGCGATCGTTGAGCACGTCACCCATCGAGTAGCAGTCATGTATCTCGGAAAGATCGTCGAGATCAGCGACCGGCGAACGCTCTTCGCGAGCCCGCAACATCCTTACACACGCGCGCTGCTTTCCGCAGTGCCCGTACCGGACCCTTCGGTGCGGCGCGATCGCATCGTCCTTCGGGGGGATGTGCCGAGCCCCATCAATCCTCCGCCCGGCTGCCGGTTCCACACGCGGTGCCCCTTCGTCTTCGATCCCTGCAGGACGGCGGCGCCATCGCTGAGGCCGATTGGAAAAACGGAGCAGTTGGTAGCTTGCCATCTATCTTCGGATGCGGCCTTTGGCCAGTCGAACGCGGCTCAATTGCAAACGGCGGCAGCTAGCAAAAATGCGCCGTTGCATGGGCAAAAGCGTGACTAACTCTATACGGCAGAGAGTGCTTCCGCATTGATTGACTGCAACATGATGTAGCTCGTTTCCCACGACTTGGCCCTCGTGCGCCAACTCGCCCACACCGTCTCGGTGATGCACCGTGGGCGTATCGTCGAGCACGGGATCGTCACTGGCATCTTCGACAACCCGCAGCACCCCCATACAGCAGCGTTGCTGAAGGCGATCCCATCAGGGATCGCCGCGATCGCCGGCGGACCTCATCTCGGCGTCCGTCCGATCGTCGACGAGGCGCAGACCGCCTAATCATCTCGCGGCGGCCTGTACCCACGTGTGCTCGTTTGGCTCATTATCTCGTTGGTTGTGTCGAGGCCCTATTAAGCCGGAGCGATACCTGCAGCACCTCCGCAATGTCTCGTAAAATCTTCCAACTATTGCTGGACCGGGGGAGGGGGGCGAACAGCCATCATAGACATAACAATGTGCGAGAGTGGTGTTGGCGTCGCTCGATCTTGAGGTCGGCAATTTCAGGGTGAAGATCGGGAATGGAGTGAAGGCTTCGACCGTGTTGGGGGATGCGCGTGTCCTTAACGAACATTGGCTGGCGCGCCTTATGGCGGTTGGGCAGGATGGTAACCTGGGAGGTTATATATGCAGTTCGATGACGTCATTCTCGGCCGCCGCAGCATCCGCGGCTACAAGCCCGATCCCGTGCCCAGGGCATTGATCGAGGAGATTATCGCTTTGGCGATGCGGGCGCCGTCGTCGATGAACGTCCAGCCTTGGAACTTCTATGTTATCACCGGGGAGCCGCTGGACCGGATCCGCGCCGGCAATACCGAGAGGAACCTGGCCGGCGTGCCGCATTCGCGCGAGTTTCGTGCGCATGGCGCTTATACCGGCCAGCACCGTGATCGGCAGATCGGCGTCGCCAAGCAGCTCTTCTCCGCGATGGGCATTGCGCGCGACGACAAGGAAAGGCGCCAGGACTGGGTATTGCGGGGCTTCCGACAATTCGATGCGCCTGTCTGTGTGATCGTCACCTATGACCGCGTGCTGCACGGCAGTGACGATGCGCCCTTCGACTGCGGCGCCGTAGCCACCGCCTTGGTCAACGCTGCCTGGTCCCGCGGGCTGGGGGCGGTGATCAACAGCCAAGGCATTATGCAGTCACCGGTGGTGCGCGAGCACGCCGGGATCGCCGACGACCAGGTGATCATGAAGAGCATCGCCTTAGGCTGGCCCGATGAGGCCTTCCCGGCCAACGCTGTGGTATCCGAGCGCAGGTCAGTGGCCGAGGCGACTGTGTTTGTCGGCTTCGACGACTAGGCGCGACCAGATGGGAGCGGTCAGGCCCGTTACCACTCTGGAGGCGCTTTTGGTTCGGGCAGCGCGTGGTGTGGTTCAACCTCGCTGTGCTCGATCTGGGCGCTGCTTTCTGGCGCGTATTGTTGATGGTTGTCAGATTGGACTCCGGCCGTACATCCGTAGGCTCCCAAGAAGGGCTGCGGGTGCGCTGTTCGCAATGTTCCTGACTCCTCAACGGATTTTTCTGGCTGGCTCTCCGCTGGCAACTTCTTCATTCGCCGCCACGGACGAGTACCTACGGTTCGGGTACGGCCGCCGTTAGGCAGGCTGACCCAAAGCGTTCCCGTATGCACGAACTGCCATCTCGATAGGTCAGCCAAAAGCTGAGCCCGGCGTTAGTCGTTGTACGCCGTGGTTCGAACGCCCTTCCGAAAGTAAAGCCGGCCGGCCGAGGGGCCGAAGAATCACGAATTGGCGGCTTGGTATCACGCTTGCTCATAGGTCCATGCTGATCGCGCGTGATCAATAGCGCAGAAGGAGTATCGATAAGGAGGTTTGTGGCATCGGCCGCCTCCTATGGTTCATCTGCGGCCCGCTTGGTACCTGGGGGAATAGGCCGGTTCGGACCGCGACGGTGGCGAAACGGCCGGTAGGTTCCAAGCTTGGTGCTGGATTCGTAGCTGCCGTCTTCAAGGCCGAGCGGCATGTCTGCTTTTGCTGTCAATTCCGCCATCATCTCGGGTGCGATGATCGGCGCGGGACCTGACGTCGTGACCGTGGCCGCCACCGCACTGCCGATCAGGCCCTGACGTCGTGACGCAACCGCCTCGGCCGCCGCCCGCACCATGCCCGGAAGACCTCGCGTCCATTGAACCGTCGAGCGGCATAGGGCGATGAAGCCGCCCAGCGTCAGGCCGCCGACGAAGGTGACGGTCTTCGAATGACCATGCGGGATCGCGGCACGGCAGCGTTGCCCCTTCGGCGCCCACCCACGCAGGCGGGCCATCTTGGTCCAAGGCCCGCTTTCGTCGATGAAGATCAAGTTCTCGGGGGGCGAGCCCGGGCTGGCTGTCGGACCAGCGCTGGCACGCCGCCTTTACGTCAGGACGCTCCTGCTCGCTGACGTGCGCAGTCCTTTTGTGCGTCTGGTTGCGCCGGTCGAGGAACTTCCAGACCGCCGTCCAGACCACTCGCACGCCGCGCTCTGCGGCCAACCGCTCCACGATCTCCTCGAGGCTCGTGTCGGGCTTCTCGCGCACCCTTCCCAGCATGAAGGCCTCATGAGGATCCAGTACTGAGCCCTTGGGTTTGCCGGTACAGGTCTCCGAGCGCTGGATGGTCTGCAGGGCGCTGCAAGCAGTGGGGCACCGCCTGCATCTGGCACTCCCAATACCCAGTGTGATCATCGGACGCGGAGCGATTAGACTCTCGTTGCAGCTGCCGCTCCCTGTTGCAATATTTGATATATCATGTATCAGTCCTGGTTAGATTTGGCGGGGGACCATTTCGGACATCATGAAACCAGTTTTTGGCGTGGTGGCGGACGATCTGACCGGCGGCTTGGAGACCGCCGCCATGCTCATCGCGGCCGGCATCGACTGCGCGTTCGTCACCGACCCCGATCTGGTCGCCAATGTCGGCGACGTCCCGGCCATTGTGGTTGCGCAGAAGACGCGCGTCATTCCCGCTGACGATGCCGTTGCCAGGATCGAGAAGGCGGCGCAGGCACTGCTCGCGCGCGGCGCGCGTCAGCTATTCTTCAAATATTGCGCGACATTCGATTCGACGGACCGCGGCAATATCGGTCCCGTGGCGGACATGCTGATGCAACTGACGGGCGCGGATTACACCGCGTTCTGCCCGGCCTCTCCGTCGCTTCATCGTACCGTCTATAACGGCCATCTGTTTCTCGGGACCGAGTTGATCTCGGATTCGCCGAAGCGCAACGATCCGCTGACGCCGATGACGGATCCCGACCTCGTTCGCGTGTTGCAAAGGCAGACGTCGACCAGGGTCGGCCTTCTCGCTCATCCTTTGATCTGCGCGGGCCTTGCGCATTTGGAGCGTGCGATCGCGTCCGCGACGGGGCAGGGCATTCGCTACTTCATCACCGACGCGATCTACGAGCGCGACCTCGATGTCCTGGCAGCACTGACGTCCGACTGGAAGCTGATGACGGGCAACGCAACGATCGTCCAGCATTACCCGGCGATCTGGAGAGCGCAGGGGCTCATCCCGGCGACAGGCAATCGCGTGGGTTTGCCTGCGGTGGACGGGGGTGGCGTCGTTCTCGCCGGCAGTTGCGCGGAACGTACGCTCGAGCAGCTCGCCGACTTCGAAAAATGTCGTCCTGTGCTTCGGATGAATCTCCTGGCGGTCGACGACGTCGAGTCAGCGGTCGGATCGGCACTCGACTGGGCGCGGCCTCGGCTGGAGGCCGGGCCCGTCGCCATTTCGACGTCGGAATCCCCCGAAGTCGTAAAACTGGTTCAGGAGCGACATGGGCGCAAAGGCGCTGCGGAACTTGCCGAAACCATCCTCGGCCGTCTTGCTCTTTCGCTTCGTGACGCCGGAGTTCGCCGCTTCGTTGTTGCTGGCGGTGAGACATCAGGAGCGATTGTAGACCACCTCGATATTCGTAGCCTGCGGGTCGGCCCCTATGGCGGCCCGGGCATTGGAACGGCGGCGACAGATGGTGCTGATCCGATCGCTCTTTGCCTTAAGTCCGGCAAGCTCGGCCCGGTCGATCTGTTCATGACGACGCTGAAATCCATGCAGAATCCGGAGAATGCGAATTGAACGAGCTCGAAATCAGGCGCTCGCTACTGAACATCGTCGCGATGCTTGAAGCAAAGGGATTCAACCACGGCAGCAGTGGCAACGTCAGCTGCCGGATTGGTGAGGACATTCTCATCACGCCGACTGGCGGCAACAGCGGCAACACGACCCCCGATCGCCTGGTACGGCTGAAGCGCGATGGAACGGTGCTCGACGGCGGGCTGCCTTCAAGCGAGTGGCATATGCATCTTGCGATTCTCAACGCCTATCCGTACGTGAATGCGGTCGTGCATACACATGCCGACTACTGTGTCGCGCTGTCGTGCGTGGGGAAGCCAATTCCGGCATTCCACTACATGGTCGCGGGCTTTGGCGGTAACGATGTGCCATGCGTTCCCTATGCGACGTTTGGAACGCGGGCCCTTGCCGAGGGCGCGATTGCCGCGCTTCGGAAACGCAAGGCCTGCCTATTGGCCAACCATGGGATGATAGCCTCGGGCGCAAGCCTGCAGACCGCTTTCGATCTCACGGTGAGGCTCGAGACTCTGGCCCGGCAATATCTCCTCGCTTGCCAGGCAGGCACGCCGACAATCCTTTCCGACGATGAAATGGCGCGGGTGCTCGAACGCTATGCGGGCTACGGCCGCGTCGCACT
The DNA here is from genome assembly GCF_900167455.1 of Enhydrobacter aerosaccus. Classification (GTDB taxonomy): domain Bacteria; phylum Pseudomonadota; class Alphaproteobacteria; order Reyranellales; family Reyranellaceae; genus Reyranella; species Reyranella aerosaccus. The sequence continues at coordinate 94,099 of NZ_FUWJ01000013.1, read as the reverse complement.
ACCGGCCTGATCGAAAGAGGGCTTATGGAGATCACCGGCAAGACCAAGATCATGTTCGTGTTGGCGGACCCGATCGGCCATGTACGGGCAAGCGCGGTCTTGAACGCCTATTTTCGGTCCATCGACGACGACGTGGCGGTATCGCCGCTGCATGTATTGCCCGCCGATCTGGGAGCAGTTCTCGCGAGCATCAGGCTGATGCGCAACGTCGTTGGTTTTGGCGTCACGATCCCGCACAAGACAAGTGTGATCGAGTATCTGGATGAGGCGACGCCCGAGGTAGCGCTCATCGGCGCGGTCAATTTCGTGAAACGAACGGCTGACGGACGCCTCGTTGGCGACAATCTGGACGCGCGCGGTTTTGTAGCCAGTCTCGCACAGCATCGGATTGCGGTGCGCGGCCGGAAAGTACTCCAGGTTGGAGCTGGCGGGGCAGGGCGTGCCACCGCCTTTGGCCTGGCTGGGGCCGGCACGCGCGAACTGACCATCATGAACCGGGATGAGGCGAAGGCACGCGCGCTTGCCGCTGCGGTGTCGCGGCGCTACCCGGGGACGAAGGTCAGTGCCGGGCATGCGGAGGCGCGCAGCTTCGACCTCATCGTCAACACGACATCGCTCGGCATGAAGATAGACGATCCTCTGCCTCTGGACCTCGAAGGGGTAGGGCCTGGCGCTGCTGTCAGCGACATTATCGTCACCCCGGAGGTCACCCCACTTCTTGCAAGGGCCGCCACTCAGGGCGCGAGAACGGTCGGTGGAAGACCGATGCTCGATGCGCAAATGGTTCTTGTCGCGAAGTTTATTGCGCGATAGGTGGATATATCAAATATTATATCGGCCGGTCGCCGACAGAGCTCGCGGCACGAACGCAGGCATTCTGCCTCCTGGGGCACTCCCCGACGGAAAGATAGGAAACGAGATCTTCGTGAAGCCTATATCGACCACATCAGCAACAGCCGGCGCCTCCGTCCGCATCAGTCGCCTGGAGAAGCGCTTCGGCCCAGTTGTCGCCGTCGATGGCGTGGATCTCGACATTGCCGCCGGTGAGTTCATTGCTTTGCTCGGACCTTCCGGCTCCGGCAAGACCACCATCCTGATGAGTGTTGCAGGCTTCGAGTTTCCGACCAGCGGCGCCATCGAGGTGGATTCGGAGGATCTCACCTATGTGCCTTCGAACAGGCGGAACCTGGGAATGGTCTTCCAGAACTACACGCTGTTCCCCCATATGACCATTCTCGACAATGTCGCCTTTCCCCTGAAGATGCGCGGATTGCCGAGGGCGGAAGGTCATGCGCGCGCCGAAGCCGCGCTCGCGACGGTGCGTCTGGCCGGTTACGGCCATCGCCGTCCCAACGAGCTCTCCGGTGGCCAGCAGCAGCGCGTGGCGCTGGCACGCGCGATCGTCTATCAGCCGCGCGTGCTGCTGATGGACGAGCCGCTCAGCGCACTCGACAAGAATCTGCGCGAGGACATGCAGCTCGAGATCAAGCGCCTGCATGCGGAACTCGGCATCACCGTCATCTTCGTCACGCATGATCAAGGCGAGGCTCTGACCATGGCGGACCGGATCGCCGTCCTGAAGGACGGCCGGATCCAGCAGCTCGGACCGGCACGCGAGCTCTACGAGAGGCCAGCCAATCTCTTCACCGCCGGATTCATTGGCGAGATGAACTTTGTCGATGTCATGGTCAAAAGCATCGGCGCTACCATCGCGGTAGCGCTGCCGTGGGGCGAGACCTGGCAACTGCCGGCGGCCGCGGCGGTCGATGCGATGGAGCCCGCTCAGGCGGCGGTGCTGGCAGTGAGGCCCGAGCGACTGGAACTCGGCGCAGGCGCAGCCGGGCAAGTCGGCGACAGGCAAGCCGTCGAGGGGCAGGTCATCAAGGTCACTCTGAGCGACATCGTCTATGCCGGGTCGGCCCTGCTCCTGATCGGTCGCCTTCCGGATGGTACCGAGATTCGAGCGCGTCTCCCGGGGGCATCGCGACTAGGCTCCCTGGCTGCGGGCGATGTTGCCTCCTTTACCGTCCCCGCCGAAGCCGCCCTGCTCTATCGCCGAAGTGCGCGATGAAGGGGGGCTCACGATCTCGCTTCTGGCACTCCGACGGGCGCAGGCTAAGCGGTCTGTCAACGGTGCTGTTGCTCGTGCCCTTCTTCGCGGTCATTGCGTTCGTCTTCGTCTATCCGATCGCGCAGCTCCTGGTGATTAGCGTTGCAGAACCGCATCCGACCCTGGGCAACTACGCTCGCGTCGTCGACAACCCCGTCCACGTTCGCGTCCTGATGCGTACGCTCTGGACTGCCGCGCTGGTGACAGCCCTATCGGTGGTCCTCGGTTTCCCAGTGGCTTACTACATGAGCCGGGTGAAGGGAGTGCGGGCTGCGCTAGTTGCGGTCTGCGTGATCTTGCCGCTCTGGTCGAGCGTATTGGTACGCACTGCAGCCTGGTCGTTCCTGTTCCAGCGCAACGGGTTGATCAACTCGGCCCTGATGGCCCTCGGCCTGACCTCGCAACCGTTCAAGCTGCTCTATACGCAGAGTGCAGTGGTCATCGCCATGACCCACGTGCTGCTGCCCTTCATGATCTTGCCGATCTACGGTTCTTTGCGCAGCATCCCCAATGATTATGTGCGGGCGGCTGCCGTGCTCGGCGCGACGCGACTGCGGACCTTTCTCGAAGTCATCCTTCCATTGAGCCTCTCGGGCGTCGTCTCCGGCTCGCTGCTGGTGTTTCTCACCGCGCTCGGATTTTTCATCACGCCCGCCCTTCTCGGTTCGCCGCAGGAGATGATGATCTCGACCCTCGTGTCAAAGCAGATCCGCGAGGTCCTTGACTGGCCCTTTGCCGCCGCACTGGTGGGAGTGCTGACGGTCTTCGTGACAGTGCTGGCGCTTGTGTTCAGCAAGACGTTGCGCTTCGATCGGCTGATGGGGAGCGCGTCGTGAAAGCGCCGACAGACCGAGGGGCTCTCCTGCTGGGCGCCTACGTCTATGCCGTGCTGGCTTTCATCATTGTGCCGCTGGTCATCGTCATTCCAATGTCGTTCAGCCAGAACGACTACCTCGCTTTTCCGCCGACGGGTTTCACCCTGAAATGGTACGCGGAGTATTTCGACAGCAGGCAATGGCGGGCGGCCACCTGGCTCAGTGTCCAGGTGGCGTTCCTGACCGCGATCTGCGCATCGCTGATTGGCACTGCGGCCACCTACGCCATGGTCCGCGGTCGCAGCCGGCTCGTGTCCCTGTTCCAGATACTCCTGATAGGGCCGATCATCGTGCCGCATATCGCGCTCGCCGTCGGTCTGTATCTGTTTTTTCAGACGATCGGTCTCTCCGGAACAGTTCCCGGCTTCGTGCTTGCGCATACGGTTCTGACCCTGCCGTTCGTCGTGTTCACGATGGCCGCAGCCCTGGGCAAGGTCGACGCCAATCTCGAATCGGCCGCGATGAGCTGCGGTGCGACGCGCCTTCAGGCCTTTCGCTTCGTGACGCTGCCGCTCGTCCTGCCGAGTCTTGCGAGCGGTGCACTGTTTGCCTTCATCATCTCCTTCGACGAACCCGTCGTGTCGTTCTTTCTGTCCGGCATACGTCAGAAGACGCTGCCGCGTCGGATGTTCGAGGATATCGAGCAGAACCTGACACCGGTGATTCCCGCGATCGCGACGCTGCTGATCGTCCTGTCCATCCTGATCTTGCTCGGGGGCCATGCGCTCAGGTCTCGGAGCAAGACCCAATCGAGCGCCGGGTGAGATCTCAACGAGGAGAACGTCGATGTCGAAGAAGACCTGGAAGTGGACGTCAGCATTTCTTGCGCTGGCTTGCACCCTATCAGCAGCGCTGCCGGCAGCCGCCCAGAAGCTCGAGGATCAGCTGGTGATCGCCACGACCGGTGGCCTGATGGGCAATACGCTGGAGAAATACTTCTATGGGTCCTTCGGCAAGGCGAAGAACGTCGAGGTCGTTCCGGTCGCGATCGAGGTGCCAGACCAGTGGGCGCGTGCCAAGGCCATGCAGCGCACCGGCAAGATCGAGTTCGACATCGTCACCGCAACCGGTCCCGATCTGGTCGGGCGCACCGACATGCTCGAGAAGATCGATTGTGCCAAGCTGCCGAGCGTCCAGAAGTTCGCCGTCTCCGATGCCTGCCAGCCCTACGGTGTGGCACGCACGACCGGTGGGATGCTGATCACCTACAATGCGGAGACATTCAAGGACAAGGCACCGAAGACCTGGGCCGACTTCTGGGACGTCAAGCGATTTCCGGGGCCGCGTGGCCTGCCCGATACCGGCGACAGCGACTGGTGGGTGCCGGTGGCCGCTCTTCTCGCCGATGGCGTCAAGCCGGAACAGCTTTTCCCGCTCGACCTCGATCGAGCCTACAAGAAGCTGGACGAGATTCGCCCCAACGTCACCGTGTGGTGGAAGACCGGCGACCAGGTGCAGCAGATCATGCGCAGCCGCGAGGTGGTCATGGCGATGAGCTATTCCGGACGCGCGCTGGCCGTCGTGAAGGAAGGTGCTCCGGTCGCGATGTCCTGGGACCAGGCGATCCGCGATACCGGCTATATGGCCATCCTCAAGGGCGCGCCCGATCCCAACGCGGCCATGGCTTATCTCGATTACTTCTATGCGAACCCCGAAGCGCACGTACCGTTCATGCGCGCGGTCAACTACGCAACTGCCAGCAAATCGGCCATCGATTTGCTGAAGCCCGAAGAGCGCAACCTTTATGCGACCTCGCCGGAGAACTACGAGAAGTTGGTCAAGCCTGACTTCGCCTGGATCGGCGAGCATCGCGACGCGCTGCGCCAGCGATGGATGGCCTGGTTGACCCGCTAGTCGGCATCAGAAGCCCCTCCGCCTTCCTGTCAGCACGACGAGGACGACCATGGATCACACCAGTGACCCCGATGCACTGCGCTACGTCATCGATCCGGGCCGGCTTGATCTCGTGGAGGAATTCCGCGCAAGCCCGCTTGGCCTGCACAGCCCGGAGCTCCGCAAGCTGCTGGCCCGGATGCGGTGGGGCAGGCCGGAGGGGAGGCTGGTCCTCATCGTCCTCGAGCCCGGCAAGGCATGGCGCCTGTCGCGTATTCCGGCGCGGCGGGGCGATCCTATGCCCTTTGTCGACGACCGGATTTTCACGTCGCTGGCCGAAGCCGAATGGCATGTCTTCAAGCTCCGCTGGCGGGAAATGACCGGTGCGATGTTGCCTACGGAGATTTCGGGTGATCTATAGGACTAACGAATATCTTGGCTATCCGGATCGCATCAGCGTTCCGGCAGGGGAGAGTGTCTCTTTCCAGCTGAGCAGCAAGCGCTCGAAAGTGAACATTGAAGTGCTGCGGCTGCGTTGTGGCGATGTCGACGCCAACGGCCCCGGCTTCAAGCACGAGGTGATGGTAAGCAACGTCGACGGCGAGCATGCCTGCCGCGATCAACCGATCCGTCCGGGCTCCAATGCGATCATCGAGCATCACGGGACTCTGGTTCCGACGCGTGGAGATTGGTGTTTCGGCACCTATGTCTGGCCGACGCGGATTGGCGACAACGCCAGAGCCGTGATGGGCAATTGGTGCGAAGCTTCCGCGCGCGGCTATGCGCTCGAGCTCGATGAGGAAGGGCATCCAGTTCTGGTGGTCGGCCGGTCGACCGGGACGCCGGCCCGGTTTACGCTCGACGTCAAGCTGCGTCAGCGCGTCTGGGCATTCATATCGTGCGCGCTCGACCTTGCACAGGGATTGGCGACATTGTCGGCGATCGTTCCGGCGGAGGGCGTTCGGCCCGCCGTCGCGCATTCGAAGTCGTTCGTTCTGCCGCGAGTGCTCGCGCTCGACTCCGGATTGCCGTTCTTGATCGCGGCCCATCATCAGAACGATGAACGACGATATGCCTGTCATTTCGACGGCAAGATCGAGGCACCACGGATATTCTCATGTCCATTGGATGCGGAGGCGTTGCGCACATTCGACTGCCAGCCGCGCACCGGCACCCCACGGGCCGGCCTCGTTGCCTTCTGGGATTTTTCGGATGGAATCGCGACTCTGTCCATCAAGGATCTGTCGGCGAATTGCCTGCATGGCAGCTTGCGCCAGTTACCGCGCAGGGGCGTCACCGGCTTTCACTGGTCGGGCAGCGTCCATGACTGGCGGCTCTCGCCGCGGGAATATGCGGCGATTCACTTCCATAGCGACGACATATACGATTGCGGGTGGCAGACCACGTGTACGCTCGACGTGCCGGCCGAGTGGCGCTCCGGTGTTTACGCGCTGCGCCTGACGCCGACCGGCGAGGCGCGCGAGTCGGACTGCGAGAGCTACGTCACCTTCTTCGTGACGCCAGGCAAGACGTCAAGGCGAGCGGACCTCGTGATCGTCGCATCGGTCGCGACCTACCTGGCGTATGCCAACAGCGCGCTGCGCCTCTATCAGGTTCATTTCGAGACGCTGATGGAGCACGTTCTGTGGTTGCCGCAGGATGATGTCTTCATGCAGGAGAACCCCGAGATCGGCCAGTCGACCTATGATTGTCATGTTGACGGTTCGGGCCGCGCCTACAGCTCCTGGCTGCGACCAATCCTCAACATGCGTCCGCGCGGCTACTGGTTCAACCTGATCAACGATACTCACATCCTCGACTGGCTCGAGGAGAAAGGGATAACGTACGATTTGATCACGGATATCGAGCTCGATCGGGAAGGCGCGCGGGCACTTGCGCCCTATAGGGTCATGATGACGCCGACCCACCCGGAGTACTTCAGCTTTAACATGATGAACGCGATCATGGTGTATCAGAACGCCGGCGGGCGGCACATCTCGATGGGTGGCAATGCATTCTATTGGCGCTGCGGGTTTCATCCGGCTGCACCGGCGGCACTCGAGGTTCGCCGTGGCATGGCTGGTACCCGAACCTGGGAGTCGGAGCCGGGCGAAGTGCATCTTGCCGGCACCGGTGAGCCCGGCTCGTTGTGGCGACACTCGGGTTTCGCGCCACAGAAGCTCGTCGGGGTCGGCTTTTCGGCAATGATAAACGACACCTGCGGCTATTATCTGCGCACCGCCGAGAGCGAGGATGCGCGCGCCAGTTTCATCTTCGAGGGCGTAGGTCGTCACGAGAAGATCGGTGACTTCGGCTTTCGCTACAATGGAGCGGTCGGCAGCGAGATCGACCGATGCGATTTCGATCTGGGAACGCCGCGCCACGCGCTGCGGATCGCGACGTCCGAGGGACTGGGCGCCGGCGCGCTGCCGACTCCGGAGGAGTTTCGGACCGTGGTTGATGGGCTTGACGGCACGCAGAATGCGCTGGTCCGTGCCGACATGGTGTTCTTCGAGACCGCGAATGGTGGTGCGGTGTTTGCGACTGGTTCGATCACCTTCGGCATGTCGCTGGGCCATAATGACTACGAGAACAATATCAGCGCCATTACCCTGAATGTTGTGAAGCGGTTCCTTGATCCGACGCCGTTCGTCATGCCAGTCCAGGCCTAGCGCGGCCACGGCTTACGAGCAGAAGAGAGTTCCGATGACTGACAAGCGTGATTTTCAAGCGCCGGAATCGGGAGCCGTCAACGTCGCGCCGCGGAAGGTTCGCGCGATGCATGCGGATGAGCACTGGGGCAGCCAGCCTTGGTACGAAGCGCCGCGCGAAGCCCCCGACGTCCCGGAGGTCTACGCCTATACCGACGCGATGTCCTACGATCCCGGCGACGAGGTTGTCTTCCATGCCAGCGCGACGGCAAAGACTTGGCGACTGCAGGTCTATCGCGATGGTCTCGAGCCGGACATGGTGCACGAGGTCGAGGCGTTGGGCGGTGTGTTCGCACCGACCCCGGTCGATGCCTATCGCAATGGCTGCGGCTGGCCGGTCGTGCATCGGTGGAAGCTGCCATCCGATCTGCGTTCCGGATTCTATCGTGTGGTATCGTCCTGCGACCGGACAAATGGTGGCCGCTTCGTCCAACATCATTTCTTCGTCGTGCGTCCGACGGCAAAGACCCGGCGCGCGAAGATCCTGATGATCCTGCCGACCGGCACATGGACGGCCTACAACGATTTCGGTGGCGCAAATCACTACTTCGGAGTCGAAGGGCCGAACCGCGATGAGCCTTCGCCGGTATTGTCGCTAGAGCGGCCGTGGACCCGCGGCATGGTCTGGCTGCCGGCGGGCGCGCCCCGCATCTGCGCTGATCCCGCGCCCGAGATGGGGGATGCGCCACGCTATCCGATGAAGGAGTGGGCCTTCGCCAACGGTTTCGGCCAGTATTATGCGGCTGCCGGCTGGGCTCAGTTCGACCGTCATTTCGTGCAGTGGGCGGAGAGGGAAGGCTACGCCCTCGACATGATCACTCAGACCGATCTCCACTACCGACCGGAGCTGCTCGACGCCTATCCTTGTGTGACGATCATCGGCCATGACGAGTACTGGACATGGGAGATGCGCGAGGCGATCGAGCGTTATGTCGAGCGTGGCGGACGGCTCGCGCGTTTCGGTGCCAACTTCCTGTGGCAGATCCGACTCGAAGAAGGTGGCAGGCGGCAGGTCTGTCACAAGTTCAAAGCGATTCACAAGGATCCGGTCGTCGGCACGGACAGAGCGCATCGCATGACGTCGGCCTGGGAGGACCGCAACGTCCGTTGGCCCGGCGCCTCGACGGTGGGGGTGAACGGCGCACGCGGCCTCTATGCGTCCTGGGGAGGTTTTGCGCCCAACGGCCAGAGAGGCTTTACGGTCTACCGGCCCGAACACTGGGCCTTCGCAGGCACCGGGCTGCACTATGCCGACGTCTTCGGCGACAAGCAGCACATCTTCGCCTACGAGGTCGACGGCCTGGACTACACTTTCCGCAATGGCCTCCCGTTTCCCGTTCCCGCCGAAGGGCAGCCCGAAACCATCGAGATCCTGGCCATGGCGCCGGCCGTCCTCGCCGAGGACGAGCCGCAAGGCGATGGCTTTCGCTATTACGTGCGCAGCAGTGACCACGAAGGTCTGGTGGAATGCATCACCGGCGAAGTCACGTCCGAGGGGCTTGCCCGCTACAAGTACGGCTCCGGCATGATGGTGCACATGACTCGGGGCAAGGGCGAAGTGCTGACGGCCGCTACCTGCGAATGGGTGATGGGGCTGAAGCGCGGCGACCCATTCACGCAGCGGATCACGCGTAACGTTCTCGACCGGTTTACCTCGTCGAAGCCTGCGCCGGCAGGGAAGTGAGCATGATCACGCAGGCTATGAGCGGACGACAGCCGGCGCCACGCACGACCGATGTGGAGGAACTCGAACGCACCGCGAGACGTCTCCGACGCGATGTCATCGATCTGGTTGCACCCACGGGGCAGGCCTATGTGCAGCAGGGGCTTGGAGCGGCCGACCTGTTCGCGGTGCTCTGTTTCGCGGAGCTGCATCTCGATCCGTTGGACCTGGATTGGGTTGATTGGTGATCGCTTCTGGCGAGAAGCCGACCTTGATGTCGGATTCCGCCGCGTCGGCATTCGCGACGGCTTCGCCGAGAGCGGCTCGACGTCTTATCTTTTCGAGAAATATGGTCTGTCGGAGCGCGGGATCATCGATGCCGTGAAGGAGGCGCGTGCCAGGAAGCGCCGCTGAGGTCAGTCCTCGCCCGGCGTGATGTTGCCGGTGCCGCCATGTTCTTCCAAAAGCCGCACGAGGTTCTGGCCGCCCTCCATCATGTCGGCCTGGATGGCCTCCCGCACCATGTCGGGGCGCCGCTGTCGCAAATACTTGAGGACGGACAAGTGCTGATGCTCGTTCGGATAGGTGGGAGGCGCGTCGGGATAGTGGAAATTCAGCAAAGGTCCGTTGCGCATCCAGATGTCGTCCAGGATGGCGAGCACTTCGGCAAGACCCGAGGCATCATAAAGGCCGCGGTGAAACTGCCAGTTGGCACGAACCGCATCGGACCATCTGCGCTCCTTCTCGGCACGAATCAACTCGCGGTGGATCGCCTCCATCCTGTCGATCTCGACTTCGGAAATGCGTGTCGTTGCGTGCTCGGCGGCAAGTCCTTCGAGAAACAGCCTGACGGTTCTGAGCTCGATGTATTGCTTGGCGGTGATGTGGTTGACGATGATGGAGCGCCCGGACTGCATCTTGAGGGCGCGCGCCCGCACGAGCTGCATCAATGCCTCGCGGATCGGCGTCTCCGATACGTTCATGGTCGCGGCGAGATCACGGATCTTGAAGCGGTGGCCGGGCCGGAATCGTCCCTCCATCAGCGCTTGGCGCAAATTATTGTAGACAAGGCTTGTCAGGCTGTCGCGAGCGACCGGGCCGACCCCGCTCTCGCCATGCCTCTGCTCGACCTCGGTCATTTGGCTCCCTTAAGGCTTGGTCCCAAGCCCGCCCCATCCACTCGAATCCACATTGTATATAATATAGGCCACAGCCTCGCCCAAGCTGTTGGGCCCCCACGCCATGGATCATACGCGGCCAATTGAGAGATCGCCGCTTGTAATACCAAGAATTATATATGATATATCAATGGAAATTGGGGAGAGCCATCATGCTGGGACTGAACCGGACAAGGGACGCGGCGCTGCGGGCTCGTGCCGAGAAGGTCGTACCAAGTGGGATGTGGGGGCACCTCCACGCGGCAAAGCTGCCGGGCGGCTATCCGCAATTCTTCCATCGAGGCGAGGGCGGGGTGCTTTGGGATGTCGACGGCAACCGGTACGTCGATTTCATGTGCAGCTGGGGACCAAACCTGCTTGGCCATCACCATCCCGAAGTCGAGGAAGCGGCCGAGCGCCAGCGGCGCGACGGCGACTGCATGAACGGCCCTGCCGAAGTCATGGTCGAACTGGCAGAGCTTGTCGTGGATATGGTCGGCCATGCCGATTGGACGCAGTTCCAGAAGAACGGCACCGATGCGACGACCACGTGCGTCACCCTCGCGAGGGCGGCGACGAGCCGCCGGAAGATCCTCGTTGCCAAGGGAGCCTATCATGGTGCCGTACCCTGGTGCTCACCATCCCTGCTTGGCGTGACCGCGGAGGATCGCGCACATCTCGTATATTTCACGTTCAATGACGTCGAGAGTCTCGAGGCCGCGGCAAAGATGGCTGGTGACGATGTCGCCGGTATCCTGGTGTCGGCGTTCCGGCACGACCTCGGGTTCGATCAGGAGCTTCCGACTGCGGAGTTTGCGCGTGCAGCGCGGCGCATCTGCGACGACAAAGGTGCGGCGCTGATCATTGATGAGGTCCGCGCGGGCTTTCGGCTGAATGCGGCCGGCAGCTGGGAATCGCTCGGCGTTCGCCCGGATCTGTCGGCCTGGAGCAAGGCGATCGCCAACGGATATGCGTTGGCGGCGGTCACTGGAGCCGATTGGCTCCGAACTGCTGCGGCCCAGGTCTTTGTCACCGGATCATTCTGGGCAGGGGCTGTCGCGATGGCAGCCGCCGTCGCGACATTGAAGATCGTGCGCAGGGATGACGTGCCGTCCCGCCTCGCGCAGTGCGGACTGATGCTGCGTGAGGGTCTCGAGACCCGCTCACGGCAATTCGGCGTGTCAATTCGTCAATCAGGTCCGGCTCAGATGCCTGCCCTTCTGTTCGACGACGATCCAGATTATCGGAAGGGTTTTGTCTTCTGCAATTCGATGCTTGAACGAGGCGTTTACTTCCATCCCAAGCACAACATGTTCCTCTGCGCCGCCCATACCGAGGCAGACATCGCCGCCGCACTCGACGCGGCGGAGCATGCCTTTTCCGTCGTCGCAGCACTTTGACCGTCAGCGCGGCCACTCTCGCTGCGTCGAGCGTCGATGCAGGGGTGCTTGCTTTGTATATGCCGTGTACGAGCGGCGCGACCCTGTAGAGAAGCCCGTAGCCAACGCTTCAGTCGGCCCCTCTCCAGAACCGATAGAGCGAAGTCGCGTCGCCATTGTACAGGTTGCGATCGCAATGACTGAGGCCGCGCACGATGTTGGTCTGGCCATAGGCGGGGTGGCTGGCATTCTCGTCGGCCGCATACTGCCAGAGGCGCCAGCCCGTTGCTGTCCAGGCGAACGGGATCTCGGGCGAATCATGGTAGTCGGCGACCCACAGGCCGCAGCGGGCGAGGATCGAATCGGGCGTGATGCGGGCGCCGAAGCTGAGACCGGAGACGGGCAGGGGATCGCCGTTGGCCCAGGTTGGATGCACGTAGACCACCGGCAGGTGGCCCGTTCTCTCGCCCACCGTCCGGACGAACGCTTCGGCCTGTTCGAGCGTCATGGAGTTAGCTGGATTGTTGTCGTTGGCCTCGAGGTCGAGTGCCAGCAGGGTTTGGGGACCGGGTCGTGCCGTGGCCAGGAAGAACGCCGCCTGCCGCTCGCCCGACGATTGTCCGGTGCCGAAGTGATAGGCGCCCCACAGCAAACCCGCTGCCTCAGCCTGAGGCCGTCGTCCGGCATAGGCCGTATCGGCATAGTCGCCGCCCTCGGTGGCCTTATGGATGACGGCCAGGATGTTGCTTTGGCGGACCTGACGGAAGTCGGAGACGGCCACGCTTCGGCTGATGTCGACCACCGCGTCCAATCCTTGCGACGCACGATCCGGCGGCAGAGGGGCAATCGGATATTGGTAAGCGGGCTGGGGGGCCTGGCGGGTACTGCATCCTGCTGCGGTTGAAGCGGCCAGGCCCGCGAGAATGCTTCGTCGGGAGATCATCGCCTACAGTAAGACGGTCGAGAGGCCCGGCCGTCAATGCGACTACAAATCCCGACTGTAACGGCCTGGCGGCGCGCGCCAGCCCGGCAGCCGGGGGCGGGTTACGATGCGAATAACGTCGGTGTTGGCAGGAGGAGCGACATTCCGGGATGCCGTGTCGATCGTCAGGTGTTGGCCGGTGGTTGTGCGAGCCCCGGCCTTGCCGACAGAAGCATTGCGACCGCAGCCAGGCAGATGAGCATCAGGAGGACGTCGCGGCTGGCGGACGCCAGCTGGGATGTTGCGATGCCCAGCGTGCTGCCGGTCGTCCGACCCAGGCTGAAGGCGAGCAGAGAGGAGGCACCGGCGATACCCGCGCTGATGCCCATGTAGCGCGCAACGTTCAGGGCGCTGCCGGCCTCGCCGGCCATTTCGGTTGGCGCCGCAGCCATGATGGCGCTGCCATTGGGCGAGATGAACAGGCCTTGCCCGGCCCCGAACGCGGCCAACCCCAGCATGACGAAGGGTAACCCGGCGGCTGAACCGTCCAGAAACGCATAGAGCAGGCCAAGCCCGGCGATGCACAGCAGCATGCCGGCGCAGGCGGGCAGGCGTACTCCGAAGCGGTCGGATAGGGCGCCGCCCAGGGGCGCGACCAGGCCCAACGCCGCGGGCAGGATGGACAGGCGCAGACCCGATGACAGCTCGGACAGGTCGTAGATCCGGATCAGCGCAAAGGGGATGACGAAGAACACGCCGAACAGAACCGCGTAGGACAGGAAGTTCGCGGCATTGCCCAGAACGAAGGAGGGCGCTCTGAAAAGGGCGGGATCGAGCAGCGGCGTGGCGGCGCGGCGTTCGGCGCGGACGAACAGGATGAGGCATATAACGCCCGCCAGAAGACAGGCGATTAGCAGCGGAGACGTCGGTCCCCAAGCGTGGACTTGGTTCAGCGCGGCGACGATGGCTGTCAGGGCCGGTGCGATAAGTATGGCGCCCCGCCAATCGAAACCTCCGGCGTTGGAGATTGCCCGCGTGCGGGGAATGACGAGCCACCCCAGCAGGATAGCGGTCAGTCCGACAGGCACGTTAACCCAGAAGGCCCAGCGCCAGCCGAGGGTATCGAGAAGCAGGCCGCCGATCGCCGGTCCGGCCCCCAGGCCGATGGCTTGCGCCGCCGATTGCAGGCCAAGGCCGCGGCCATGTTCTTCGGCAGGAGTCGCCATGACGATGATGGCGGTGCTGTTGGCGGTGATCAGGGCGGCGCCAACGGCCTGTGCGATCCGGCAGGCGATCAGCGTGCCGAGATCCGGCGCCAGGCCGCACAGGGCCGAGCCGATGATGAACAGCAGAAAGCCGGCCATATAGAAGAGCTTGCGGCCGAACATGTCGGCCAACCGACCGAAGATCGGCGTAAAGGACGCCAGGGTCAGCAGGTAACACACCGCTACCCAGCTCACATTGGCGAGAGGCGCGGCGAAGTCGCGCTCGAGTCGCGGCAGCAGGACCTGTGTCATGCTGGCGTCGATCTGCGACATGCATGAGCCGATGCAAACCGTGCCGACGATGAACCAGCGATAGGATGGAAGGCGGGCAATGGCCTCGAGCGGCCGTGGCTCTCGCCCCTGGAAAAGGGCGCCACGCAGCGCACTCAGCGAAAGAGGTCCGGCGGTGTCGTCGCTGTCGGTTGCGCTGTCTTGCTCTGCCAAAGGACCTCGGCGATGCCGCGCCTTATGCGGGGCCGCGCGACCGTATCGGAGATCGGAAGGCTCTGTCCATCGCCCACCGGCCGGCGACTCGGCTGGCGTCATGCGACCGCGTTCTTCGGCGCAAGGTGACTGGACCCATACGCCGAGCCGAGAACCGTAACGTCGATTGTCCAAGAGTCCCCACGCGGGTAATCAGGATGAGGCGACCACGTTTCATTCCGTGAGCAACGTCTGACAATGGAAAGCAGCGATACCGACGTCGCGAGCGGCGACGAGAGACAAGGCTTGAAGCGCCGCGCCGCCATGGCGCTCGGGTCGGGGCTGGCGCTGGCTGGCCTCGGCACGCCGGCCGAGGCTGCGACCGGCGCCAGGTCTCTCAGCTCGGCGGATCAGCTGCGGCCTGCCTATGACGTCATCATCGTCGGTGCCGGATCGGCGGGCTGTGTGGTCGCGCATCGCCTCGGCCAAGCGGGGCGGCGCGTGCTGGTGATCGAGGCTGGCGGTCACAGCCGATTGCCGGCAGTCGCCGATCCGCCGCAATGGCCGACGCTGTCCGGCGGGCCGCTCGACTGGCGATACGTGACGGTGCCGCAAGCGGGACTGGGCGGTCGGGTGGTTCCCTATCCGCGCGGCAAGGCCGTAGGCGGATCGAGCGTGATCAACGCGCTCGCCTATCAGGCCGGTCACCCTGCAGCATATGACCGTTGGCCGGCGGGATGGCGTCATGCTGACCTGCTCCCATTCTTCAAGCGCGCGGAGATGTTTTCAGGCGGCGGCGACACCTGGCGCGGCGGAGAAGGCCCGCTCCATGTCCTGTCGCTTGCCGATGTGGCCGAACGTACCCCGGTCGCCGCCGCGTTCGTCGCCGCGGCAGAAGAGCGGGGCTTTGCCCGGACGGCCGATCTCGGCGGCGCGGTTCGAACCGGTGTCGGCTGGAATCAGTTGAGCGTGAAGTTCAGTGATGGCGATTATGTCCGGCACGATTCTGCCTGCGCCTTCCTGGACAGTCTCGACGGCGCCGCGGTCGACCTGCTCGCCGACACGCCGGTGCTCGGTCTTGTCATCGAGGGTGGGCGCTGCGTCGGTGTGCGCCTCGCGGACAGGATCGTCAGGACAGACGGGGAGGTCGTTCTCTCGGCGGGAGCCATCGATTCGCCCCGACTGCTGATGGTGTCGGGGATCGGGCCGGCGCCGGCCCTGCGGTCGATGGGCATTCCGGTTGCTGTCGATCTGCCCGAGGTCGGCCAACATCTCGAGGACCATGTGCTGCTGGCCGGCGTGGCGTATCGCGCACGGCGCGAAGTCTCGCGCTCGCACTTCAATCATGCCGATGCGCTGCTCTATGTGCCGCCCGCCGATCCTAGGCAAGCGCCGGACCATCTCATCATGTGCCTGTCGCTGCCGTTCGTGCAGCCCGTCGTCGGAGCGATGCCGGCACCGGCCTATACGCTGGTGCCCTGCCTGATGCAGCCCCGCAGCCGCGGCACTGTCCGGCTCGCCTCTGCCGATCCGTTGGCGTCGCCGCTGATCGATCCGAACTTCCTGTCGGACCCGGCCGATCTCTCCAGCCTGGAGACGGCAGTAAACCTGGCGCGCGAGATCGGCTCCGCTCGTGCCTTCGATGACTGGCGCGAGGCGGAAGTCTATCCGGGGTCCGCCTGGGCGGATCGCGCCACCCGCGCCGATTTCATTCGCCGGGCCGCCCGACCATTCCATCATCCGATCGGTACCTGCCGCATTGGCGCCGTCGTCGACGAGGCCCTGCGCGTCACGGGGGTGGCCGGACTGCGCGTCGTCGATGCTTCGGTGATGCCGAGCCTCCCTGCCGCCATGATCAATGCTGCCGTGATTGCCGTGGCGGAACGCGCCAGCGCGCTGATGCTGGCGGGTTGAAGTTCTTCAAACTGGTCTTGCCGCGGGTGGTGGCGTGCCGGTTCACCCTTTCTTGTACAGCCGCTTGCCCATGATCCAGGTCTCGTCGACAGCGCGGTCATCGCCGACCATCATGATTCCGAACAGCAGGTTGGCGACCTGCTCCATCGTCTGTGGACCTTCTTTCTCGACGACCAGCGATTGATGCCAGGCTTGTGCGGCCTGACCGCCGTTCCAGTCGAGCACGACGAAGTCGGCTTCCTTCCCGGGTTGGAAGTTTCCAACCAGATCGTCGATGTAGAGACCCTGTGCGCCGCCCAGTGTGATCGACCAGAAGCCGCGATAGGGCGACACCTTGTTGCGCTCGGCCTCGGCGAGATCCTGTCGGGTCGGGTCGATGCTGCCGTCCAGCAAGGTGTTGTTGCACATGCCGACCTTGTACCCCTCCTCGAGGGCGTGCAGCAGCGAGAAGCGGTTGCCGCCGCCGATATCGGTTCCCCACGACAGCCTGACCCGGGCTTGCGGGTCAGTGGCGCGCCCGAGGCGGAACAGGCCGCTGCCCAGGAACAGGTTGGAGCAGGGGCAGAAGGTCAAAGCACCACCGCTTTTCGACAGCCGTCGGAACTCGTCGTCGGACAGCCAGACGCCATGACCGCCTGAGAACTTCGGCCCGACCAGCCCGTATTTCTCGTAGACGCCCAGATAATCCGTGCAATCGCCATGGTCTGCCAGCACGCCGCGGATCTCGCTGGGATTCTCGGAGATATGCGTGTTCACCCAGCAATCGGGGTGCTCCCGCTTGAGCCTCTCGCACGCCGCGAGGAGCTCGGAAGAGGCGCCATAGGCAAAGCGCGGCGTGATCGCGTAGAGGCTGCGTCCGCTTCGGTGATAGCGCTCGATCAGACGCTTGCTCTCGTTGTAGAAACCTTCCGGCGCGTTGAGCATCTCGGCTGGAGCTTTCCGGTCGATACCGGTGAGACCGGCGATGATGCGCATGTTGCGGCGCTCCGACTCTTCGAACAGCTCCTCCGTCGAGACCGGCGAACTGGTGGTGAAGGTCTGACAGGTCGTCGTTCCTGCTGCGAGAAGCGCATCGAAAAAGCGGCCGGCGGCTTCCCTGGCATAGTCGCGATCGCGATATTTCAATTCCTCCGGGAAGACCCAGACCTGCAGCCAGGGCAGCAGCTGCTGGCCGAAGGCACCGAGCACCCGGGTTTGCGGAAAGTGGATATGACCATCGATGAAGCCGGGAAGGATCAGCCGGTCCCGAATGGTGGTGATCTCGAGCCCGCGATGGCGCTCGGACAGGTGATCGTAGAGGCCGAAATCGACGATCTTGCCATCGTCGATCACCAGGAGACCGTCGGCGTGGAACCGGGCCGCCTCGTGCTCGGCGCCAATATGCTTCCACGGGTCGTCGATGAAATCGAAGAACGCGCCCCTGATGCCGATGGTGGTCATTGATGCTGTCTCTTCCGCTCCACTGGGCTATCCGATGCAGGCGGCGGTGATGCCGACGCGCTCCGACGCTTCTATCGCAATGGCTGGCCGGTGCGATCGGGGATAGTCAGCAGGCCGATCAGCGAGATCAGCGCCGTTCCCATAAGGTAGAAAGCCGGGCCAAAATTCGCATGCTCTTCGCTGACGAGATAGACGGCAACGATGGGGGCGGTTCCTCCCAGCAAGGCAAAGGCGAGGTTGTAGCTGAGCGACAGGGCCGTGCAGCGTGTCCGGCCGCGATAGAGTTCGACGAGCGTCGCCTCCATGGGGCCGGCCCACGCCCCGATCAGCAGGGCGAACACGATCTGGGCAAACAGGATCGAAAAGACGTCGTGCCGCAACAACAGCCAGAAGAGAGGCCACGATAGCAGGATCGTCCCGATCACGGAGGCCATCAGCACGGGCTTGCGGCCGACCCGGTCGGACAGCATGCCGAAGCAGGGCGTTGCCGTGACGGCGACCAGGAGGCAAACCGTGTTGATCTCCAAGGCCCTCGAGGCCGGCAGGCCGTCCACCTGTTGCATCATCGTCACGAGGTAGACGGTGATGAGATAGATGCTGGTGGCGAAGGATGCACAGGCGATCCCGCCTCGCAGGATGTCGCGCCAATCGCTGCTCAGGGCCTCGACGAGCGGAAGTCTGTGCCTCACCGGTTGTGGCGGCTCGTCATTGGACAGGACGCGCCGCAGGATGAAGGCGGATCCCCCCAGCACCGATCCTGCCAGAAAAGGGAGGCGCCATCCCCATGACTCGAGCTGTGCTTGGCTGAGAAGCCAGGATTCGAAGGCTCCAACGCCAGAGCCGAGGAGTATGCCTGAACTGGCGCCCATGGAAGCGAGGCTGCCCAAAAGACCGCGACGACGCGGGTCGGCTCCCTCGACCAGGAACACGATGGAGGTGGAGAACTCGCCGCCCACCGCCAGTCCCTGCAGCATCCGCATGACGATGAGGAGCAGCGGCGCCATGACTCCGATCTGGGCAAAGGTCGGCAGGAAACCGATCGCGACGGTTGCCGCCGTCATCAGTCCTGCCGATGTCAGCAATGCAGTCTTGCGGCCTAAACGGTCCCCGATATGGCCGAACAAGGCGCCGCCGATCGGACGCATGATGAAGGCCGCGGCAAACACGCCGAAGGCGGCGGCCAGCGAGATGACCGCAGATCCGGCCGGAAAGAAGTTCTTGCCGAAAATCGCCGCGAAGAAGCCGTACACAGCGAAGTCGTACCACTCCAGCACGTTGCCGATGGCACCGGCCAAGGCTTGTCGTGCCCAAGGGGCAGGTGGTTCGGCCGGCACATCCGCAAGTGCCAGCGCTTCCGAAGCAGCGCCCAATGACATGTCGTATCTCCCCCGAATCCGTCTCGAACCGCGTGCCGCCGTTGTCGACTTCGGCGTCTTTGTGCGGTCCACTGCCCTTATCCCGTGCCGACATTTATAGGCCGCCGCTTTCCGGCCGTGTAGTTTCTTTGACGAAGATTGCAGTTCAGTTGACCGCAAAAGCATCGAGGGGCGCGCCTCTTCCTCGATGGCGGCCATTTTGCGTGGATCCAAAAAGGGTGAATAACGGCCGGGGCAAAGGGTGCTCCGCTCCCCGGAAGCGGAGCACCGGTTCGCGCTACGGCCGCGGCGGTATTGCGATCTTCTCGTCCTGCATTGCGTGCATCAGCGTCGCCGTCGATCCCTGCGGATCGGACTGGCAATCATTCATCGCGGTGGCAGTGCTCGCATTGGACCCTTCCATGATCGGGTGCTGCGCGGCATAGCGCTGGGCTAGCGTCTCGCAATACTTCGGATCCGACGCACCAGCGCGTGGGCTGGCGGCGTTGGCTTGAGCATTGACGGCGACCGGCATGAGCAGGGTTATGGCCGCGATCGAAGCCAGACAGGCAAATCGAGTTGTCATTGGGTGTTTCCTCCTCAGGTCGAAGACGACCTGCCGACGAAACGCTTCCGATCACTTTCCGTTGCTGCCTTAATGCTTTCGCCAAACTTACAATCCGTCGTCCGCGGTCGAGCGTCACAAGGCCATGAAGCCGCCATCTGTGCAAAGCACGTGGCCAACGACGAACGAGGCGGCATCGGATGCCAGCCAGACCACTGCCTCCGCCACTTCCTCGGGCTGACCCATGCGCCGCAACGGCAGGCCAGCGGCGACCGCGCTCATATCCATGATCTTCGAGGCCAGCATCATGTCCGTGACGACACGGCCGGGCGCCACGGCATTGATGCGTACTCCCTGTTCGGCAGACTCCATCGCCGCCGAGCGCGTGAGCGAGATCACCGCCGCCTTGGAGGCCGAGTAGAGGGCGAGGCCCGGGTTGGGGTTGCGCAGGCCACTCACCGACGCATTGACGACGATGGCGCCGCCGCCTTGCGCCGCCATATGCCGGATCTGATGCTGCAGGCAGAGGAAGACGGAACGCACGTTCGTATCGAATACCCGGTCGTACAGGCTCGCATCCTGCTCGGCGATGGAGGCGCGGGGCTCTTGATATCCGGCATTGTTGAAGGCGACGTCGAGACGCCCATGATCCGCGAGGATCGTTCGATGCAGCATCTCGATCTCGTCGGGGTTCGTGACATCTGTCCGAATGAAGCGACCGTTGGCGCCAATGGCCGACAGAGTGGCGATCGCCTCATCCCCTTCCGTCTGGCGTCGGCCGGCGATGACGATCGAAGCGCCTCGGGATGCGAAGGCCAGCGCCGCGGCACGACCAATTCCGGTCGCCCCGCCCGTGACGAGGGCGACCTTGCCATCGAAATCCTGCGTGACTGCCTTTTTCATCGATCGTTCCATATGCGCATTCATCACGAACTCCGCGGATCTGACGAGGCCGGCCGTTGGGCCGAAGCCGATACTGATTTCCCGGCTGTCCCGATGCTCGCCCGTAGGCAAAACTGGGTGATCTGTTCGACAAGCTGCCGGTCGGCGCGCGGCCCTGTGCCCTTGGCCGGCGCCAGCGGGCCGACCAATCCCTCCATGAAGGCGCCGACGATGCAGGCTGCAGCCACTGCTGGGTCGAGCGGGGGAAAGGCGCCGCGCATGATTCCCTGCCGCAGAACGCACTCGAAGCAGCGCGCCAGTTGCGCCCGATAGTCGAGGCGCACCGACTCGACCTCGGGATCGACCGGCTCAGCGATCAGGGCATAGGCCAGGCGCCGTCCGCGCAATGCTCTGCCGGCAAATACGCGGATGGCAGATTCCAGCTTCTCTGCAGGCGAGCCATCCGCCTCGACCAGCGCCTTCACGACCCCGACCTCGCGCGCCGAAACGATGGCGACGATTTCGGCGCACAGCTCTGCCTTTGACGACCAGTGGCGGTACACCGTACCAGTGGCAACGCCGGCCTTGAGCGCCACGTGATCCACCTGGGTGGCAGCCCATCCACCATCGGCCACGAGATCGCGTGCTGCGGTCAGGATGCGCGCTCGCTTATCCGCCTGTCGCTTCGCCGCGCTTTCGGTCCGCCGATAGACCACGTTCGTCTCGTCGCCTTGCCGTCAGGAGTTAAGGAGGAATCTACCTCAAGAAATGAACGCAGGTTCATATCTTCGTGTCAATGGCCAGTCGGGTGGCGTGCGCTGGGGAGTGGCCAATTCTACGGCGCGGACCTGAGATGCACCGATCACGATATCGGCGATCGTCCCGTCCCGTGTTAGCGTGCCGTGGTCGCAAACCTATGGGGAGGGCGTGGTTGCCGATCTACATGGAGATCTCACGGCTGTATCGCACCGTGACCATCGTTGCGCGGGGGACGATCACGCCGGAAGAGGTTCGGGCCATGGCCAAGCGGCTTGCTGATGCACAGGTCCGGCCGTTCGCCAAGATACTCGAGGTGGCGGGTGCCAGAACACAATGGACCGAGGCACAGATTATGCAGCTGGCGGAGCTGCTACGGCCAGCGTCGAATGAGAAACGCGGTCCGGTCGCTTTCATCGTCGATATGGGGCGGGTGGGATTCCCCCAAGCCTTTGCGAGATTGACGCAAAGCGAAGGGCCGATCAGCCTGTTCAAGAGCCTTCACGAGGCTCGCGACTGGCTGAAGCAGGTGGGGCAGGCGGATGCAACGGCGCTTCCAGAATCCGAGAGGGCGGGCACGGTGGGAGTAGAGAACGCATCGCCTTGGACGGATCCCGAACGCGAAGGCATTCTGATCCGCGGTGAACGGCAGCGAGGCGTGCGAGTCGGGGCCCTGAATGTAGCGTAGTGTGCAGAGAGGCGTCGGGAGTAGAGTAATGCATCTGGAGACGGAGGTCCTGGTCATCGGCGGAGGCGGCGCCGGCATGTATGCCGCGCTGGAAGCAGCCCGCACAGGTGCGTCGGTCGTGCTGGCAGATCGCAGCATCGTGGGACGAGGCGGTGCAACGGTGATGGCCCAGATGACTGTTGCCGCCGCGCTAGGCGAGCAGGTGCCTGATCATTGGGAATACCATCTCGCCGATACGCTTGCGGCCGGCCGGGGCCTCTGCGATGCACGCCTGGCGGCGATGCTGTGTGAGGAAGGGCCGCACCGTATTCGCGAAATGGACAGCTGGAAGGTCGGCTGGGCGCGCGAAGACGGACATATCAAGCAGGCACAGGCTCCCGGCCATGACCGGCCGCGTTGCGTCTATGTCGACTTTCTGAGCACAGGCCCCGCCGTCTCGCGCACGCTCCGGGGAAGAGTGAACGCCGTCGGCGGCATTCGACGCATCAGTGAACTGGCGATCGTCGATATCGCGGTTCGTGACGGCGAGGCTTGCGGCGCAACCGCCCTTCATCTCTCGACCGGCCAGATCGTCACCATCGGCGCCAAGGCGGTCGTGATCGCGACCGGCGGATTGACCCGGCTCTATCGACGCAACAGCGCCTCCGCCAATATGGGCGGCGACGGTTATGCCCTGGCACTGCGAGCAGGTGCCGAGCTAATCGACATGGAATTCGTGCAGTTCTTTCCGATTGGCCATCTCGCGCCACGGCTGGTCGGGATGGATCCGATCATGTGGGATCCGTTTCGCTACAAGCTCGGTGGCAAGCTGCTGAATGCGGAGATGCGCGAATTCGAAACCGACTATGCGGCGCGGGATACGCGCAGCGACGGTCGTTATGTGCTTACCCGCGATCTGGCAACCTATGCCATCTTCAAGGAGGTCGAGGCGGGTCGGGGGAGTCCCGCGGGCGGCGCTTATCTCAGCTTTCAGCATGTACCGGAGGCGGAAATCCGCCGCGCCTTCGGGCCCGTCGTCGACCGGCTTGCCGCGAACGGCATCAATCTCGCGGCTCAACCTGTCGAGGTCGCGCCGATTGCGCACTATCACATGGGTGGCGTCCGGGTCGACGAGAGGATGTGCACGCGCGTGCCGGGCCTTTTTGCCTGCGGGGAGGCTTTGGGAGGCGCCAACGGTGCCAATCGCCTGTCCGGCAATGCCATTACGGAAGCGTTCGTTTTCGGTGCGCGCGCAGGGCAGAACGCGGCGGAGCACGCGCTGGCGCGATCCAACGGCTATTCGGCTGATGCGACACGCTGCACGGTGGATCTGCTCAGGAGCGCGAGTCGGCGCGATGGGCCGAACACGGCCGCGACGATAGCGACTCTGCAGGCGCTCATGTCCGACAAGGTCGGTCCCTTCCGCACAGGGCGGACTCTCCAAGCGGCAGAAACCGCGCTGATGGAAATAACGAGCGAGATAGGCGATCGGCCTCTTGCCGCGGAGAGCCCGTGCGATCCGGTCCTGGTCGACTGGCTCGATCTCCGGAACATGCTTCTCGTTGCACGCAGCGTCACCGCTGCTGCCTTGGCGAGAACCGAGAGCCGCGGTGCCCATCAACGCGAGGATCATCCCGGGCTCGATGCGGCGTGGGAAATCAATCAGATCGTAAGTCTGGAAAGCGGACGCCTTCGTCTGCGTCGCCAGGCGCCGACCATCGACCGGAACGCAGCATGAAGGCCACCTTGATCGTCCATCGTGGAGTGCCCGGCGAGCCGGAGCGCACCGAGCAGTTCGAGGTGGCGTTCGAACCTGGTCAATCGGTGCTCGACGGCCTGCGAATCGTGCGGCGTGATATCGATCCCACTCTCGCGTTCCGATTTGCCTGCATCAACGCCAATGCCTGCAAGGAATGCATGATGCTGATCGACGGCAAGGTCGAATATGCCTGTACGTCCCGCCTCAAGGAGGGTTTGACCGTGCTGGCCCCCCTTCCCAAGAAGGCGCTCGTCCGCGATCTCGTGACAGAGATCGTGCCTCCCGACGAGCGGCTCTGACGCACGCCTGCACCTTTTGAACTCCGGAAACGGTGCGAGCCGGCAAGCCCTTTCGTCCGTGTGCGCATGTTTGGATTTCTGGATCATTTACGCGTTCTGCATCCGGAGCCATCTTGGATGGATGATGGCAAGTGGGACATTGCCGACTTTTGGATGTTGTCGACGCTTCTGATGTCGATCACTTCCGCAAATTCAAGGTCGTGTCATGAACAGAATGTTCGCCATAGAGGCGTTGGCTCGGGATCTCTGCCAGGCGCTTCGTAGTCTTCGCGGAGATCACCGTTCCTGGATCGCAATCGACGAGATGCAGCACTGTCTCGGTGTCGACAAGGCGACGATCGTTAACGCGGCCGTTGCCTATGCCGCTGCCAAGGGCTGGATGGCGGTCGGCGGAACGCCCGCGCACAGCGTACTGCTGGCGCAAGGGGCGCCCTGATTGCTGCCCCGATGATAGAGGCGGCGGTTCAGGGTCTCAACATGTCGGCGGCTGGAATGTACGGGCCTGCCGACGCCGATCACTCACATGGCGAGATCGAGGCGAATCCAGAAGAACTGCTGTCCGTTCCCGGGAGCATTGCCGCAGGCGGCCGCATAGGTCGTGCCCTTCGAGACCGCTACCTTCTGACGGCTGCCGGGATCCAGCATCAAGGCGATATCACGGCTTGCATCGTTGAGGCCGGGCCGCAGAACCACCCAGCGCGTTTGACCGGCAGAGCAGGTGTTGGTGAAAGTGGCGAGTCCGTCGTTATGCTCCGTAGTCTTGGTCTGCGTGGCACCATTGGCGGTGCATCCGACCTTGAACCCGCAATTCTTGAACGCCTGGCCGGCGGCATTGAGCCCTTGAAGGCCTTTCTGTTCCTGACCGGGAACATGGCAAGCGGTGCACGGTTGTCCGGTCTGGTTGGCGAAGAAGGGATTGGCGGCAGCGATGCCGGGCACTACTAGCAGGGCTCCCGCCATTGCCAACAAGCCAAGTCCGGCGAAACCAAAGCCCAGCTTCCAGATTCTCCTCATGTACTCCCCCAAGGCCGCGTCGAACATCCGGCCCCCGCGGCCGGTCAGTTTCACGCCCTTCCATGAGGGGATGTTGCTCATGCGCCAAGCGCGAAGCCCAACGAATGAGTGGTCTGCGCAAACTTTTCCGAGCGGGCACGACCTCCGACTGTCAGGCTACCCGTGCAGAAGTACGACCGGTTACTGTTCCGTAAATGAGGTCGTGAAAGAACATGCCGCCGGCGATTGCGCGGTTATAACTCGCCCACAAGCGCGGCAGGATCTCGACCCGATGACCGCCGCGCGTCTTGAGCTGAACGAGTCCCGTCTCCTCGGCGGTCATCAAAAGGCGCCGCACATGGGTGCGGGAAACGCCGAAGCGATCGCCGATATCGGCGTAGGAGATGGCCACATGCGGATCGTCGGTCTTCTCCAAGGCTGTGTGCAACAGGGCAGCGAGGACCATGTGTCCACCGGCGCGGTCGAAGAAGAGCATCATGTCAGGCACGGCCATCAGCAGTTTGTGACCGAGTGGCGCGAATTCCAGCGATGCCTGGCGTTGCAGGATATGCATCGTCGCGTCGCCCCGCATTATCGGGCCATAGTCGTTTTGCGGGCAGAGGACGGTAAGCGGCGCATAGTGCGCCGCGAGCCAGTCCCGATCGTGCGCCAGCATCCGCTCGGTGGGCTTCAGGATGCGCAGCCGCCGGTCGCGCTCGGCAGGCCGAACCTCCAGGAACCCGACCGATCGCAATCGGGCGACGAGATGATCAATCTGCCGCTGGCTGACGCCGAGCCCGAATTGCGAGAGGAGCTGCTTCAGGCGGCCGACCGTGAACCAGGTCTCGGGCCGCTCGGGATCGTGGCCGGCCTCGAGGATGACCGCGAGATGATAGACCACGAAACGGCCCGACTCGATCAACAGGCGCACCAGGAACGGGTCGCCGTCGTATACCGCCAGGAATCGATCGAGATAGAGTTTGCGGGCCTCGGGGAAGCGGGGATGGGCGAGGATTTCCTCGATGGAGGCATGCGGCGCGCGCGCCAGCAGGCGGCGAATTTCAGGACTATCCAAGGCTCCCCCATAGACTTGATGGGGAAACTATTATCCGCAGAAGATATGCGCAATCTTTTCCAGGCCGTAGGCCGAGCCGCCGCCTAGGCTGATTGCGGTAGCCAATGGCTTTATCCAACTCGAACCCTTACCGCGATGGGGCATCCCGGTTGCCCGTTCCGCTTTGCTTCGGCGCTTGCGGCGCACCTATCGGAACTGGGAGTGCGAGGGATCTCCGGCAGTTCCACTTCGGCGTTGCGATCGGGGCGGCCGCCAGCCTGATCCTCCTTTTTGCCGCTGTCCTGGGTTTGTCGATCACGCGGATGATTTAGTGCGCCTCGCGACCCCATGTTGCGATTCGGGGTCGATCAGGCCCGCCCGGGATGGCTAACCCCGGCCTACATTTTGACCACTCGCGCATTCAGCGAGTTGCGGAAGGTGCTGCGGAAGCGACCTGTCTTTTGTGGTTGATCTCGATCAAGGAACACGGTTGAGCCGCGGGCGATGAACATTGGCGATGGCGGACATCTCGACCGGAACGAGGCGGTATCATGCGGAAAGTCGATCAGCCGGACCGGCCGGAGCCGCTTCTCAGCATTTCCCCGGAAAAAGTCTGCTTCGTGATCGTCAAGGCACGGGAATTCGATGCCAAGGATCCGGCCAGCGAGCCCGATCCCGGTTCGAATCCTTCCGATGACAAGGAAGCTGCCGTGCTCGAGGAACACGGTGATGATCCGGTCGTAGAGGAACTTACGGCCTTTATCGATGGACTGTCCGAAGACGAGCAGGTCGACCTGGTGGCATTGGCGTGGCTCGGTCGCGACGGGAGCGATGCGACCGATTGGGCCGACATTCGCCGGGAAGCACAGGATGCTCACAATCAGCGGACGTCGGCCTATCTCTTGGGAATGCCGCTGCTCGGAGATTTCCTCGAAGAGGGTCTTTCGATGTTGGGCTACTCGTGCGAGGAATTCGAGGTTGGTCGCCTGTAGTGAAGGTCCTTTCCAGCGCTGCTAGCAGAGTGAACGCTGGTTCCGGATACTGCCGTCCGGCACATGGATATTTGTCTCGATGGCGGCAAGAAGGCGATTGAGATCGGCCTCGGCGTCCGCATCCTCCGCTTCCGCCATGACATTCACAGTGCCGCGTCCTGGCCTGATGAACTCCAGATAGAAAGCGTCGAGATCGATTTCTTCTTCCTCGTCCTCGTTGTCGGACTCCGAGGGCGTAAGGTCCTCTTCCACGGAAATGGTCAGGCGCCATTCATGCGCGGCATGACGTGGCATGATCTCAAGCATCGCGACAGTGACCTGCTCGCTGAGGTCGTCGCGGTCCTCGTCCCCCAGAGGCAGTTGTGGCTGGTCTGCAAAGGACTCCAATTCGTTGATGCGCGAGGCCACGACATCCAGAGATGTCGTGCCGCGCTCACGCTCGACCAGCAGCCAGCGGACGATCTGTTCGGGGTCAGTGTCGACAGGATAGGTTTCCATCATATCCTCCTCCGACAGCGCGCGGACTGCACAGCAAGGACGATCGCGACCGGCGCGCTTCGACACTAACTAAGAAAATGATCAGTCGTTCCGCGTTGATCTCGATCAAGTGTCGGTGCGTTCCGGCATGCGTAGTCCGGAGTTCCTTGACGAAACCAACCAAGAAAGCGGGTTCGACCTTGACTGGATCTTCGCTCGTCCAAATGTCGGACGGCGCCCTGGCTTGATCCATCTCAAGGCTGGATTTCCGTATTTGGAGGACGAAATGACCATGTCCACGAAATCCACTTCTTCCGCGATGCGCCCTGCGACCCGAGAGGATTTTCAGCGCCTACTGGGTACGCTGGACGATCCCAAGGTAATCGACATTCTGGAGCTGAAGCCCACAGTGGCCGACATCGAGGAAGCGGCCGTATGTGTCGCCGGAGACCACGACGTTCTTGCGAAGAGTGGCCATCACGTTTCGGCCGTTGCGGCCAAGGTCGTGGAGATCCTCACGGCCGACGAGGATGAAGAACCGCCACCTCAGCAGCCGACGTGATCTTGGCAACTGCGGTCAGGAACTGAACGCGCATGCCGTCTTGAACCGATTAGCCGCCGTCGCGGCAGGACGCGATGGCGGCAGCAATGGCCTCGCCGGCGTCAACGATGGTCAAACGGGCCGTATTCTCCGGCGAGAGACTGAAAGGCGGGACGGTATTCGTGACCACGATGCCGTCGATCGCCGGTTCGGCCATGAGCGCCGGAGCCCCCTCCATGAACAGGCCGTGCGCCGCTGCTGCGTAGATCTTTGTGGCGCCGGCCGTACGACAGGCCCTGGCGGCCCGCACCAGGGTGCCACCGGTGCTGATAAGGTCGTCGACGATCACCGCGACTTTGCCGGCGACATCGCCGGCGAGCAGTTCGCCAGATACGATCCCGCCACTTCGGCTCTTTTCCATGAATGCGGAACCGACGTCGCAATCCATGAGGCACTGCAGTTCGCGGCGGAAGGCATCCTCGCGCTTGGCGCCGCCGGCGTCGGGCGACACGGCAACGACCTGCTGCCCACGGAGCAGGGGCGCGAAATGCGAGGCCAGCAAGGGTGCGCATTCGACGTGGAGGGTCGGGCAGCGGAAAGCATTCTCGAATGCGGACACGTTGTGAACCTCGACCGCGATGACGCGGTCGATGCCGATCGCCTCGAAGAGGGCGGCGACATAGCGTGTCGTGATAGGATCGTTCGGCTTGGTCCTGCGATCCTTGCGGGCATAGCAGAGGTAGGGAACAACGGCGGTTACCGAACTCGCGCCGGCGTCCTTCAGGGCGCCGCAGAAGAACAGCAGGCGGCAAAGCTTGTCGTTGGCGCTCTCACGGTCATCGCCATGGAGGGCATGGAGAACGAAGACGTCGTGCCCGCGGACATTCTGCAACGGTCGCGCCTTGTGCTCTCCGTCCTCGAAGCTCCGTTCCTCGAGCGGAGCGAGCGGGACGGTGAGGCGACGGGCCACGCGCTCCGCGAAGGGGCGACTGCCTTCCAAGGCAAAAACCAGCATTGGCCGATGACTCATGAGCCTCTCCTTGCGCGATCCATGTCATCGGCGAGCGACCGCAGTCCGTCGCTGATGCGCACCGATACGCCGCTCGCCTGCAGCCGCCGAAGCGGTGCGGGCAAACGTGCGAGAGATGTGGCTGCGTGCGCCCTCGCTTCGGCCAGCCTGGGAAGCAGCCCGCAGCGCCTTCCTGCCCGCATCACCGGATGCAGTAGCGCTTCGCCGTCCGCCGTCTCGTCAAGCAGGGCAACCACATCCCCGGCGATGGTGCCATCGGCTGCGTAGTGTCGGTAGACCTGCTTGCACCCCGGCCATGTCACCTTGCCTTCGCTCATCTTTCGCCGCGGACGACCGGCATATTCCTGCAGCTTGTAGGCGCAGTCGAGCGCAGGAGCATCGGCGGCCGTCGTGAGGCTGGTGCCGACACCGAATCCGTCGATCGGCGCGCCACTGCTGCAGAGCGAGAGCAGAGCACGATCGTCGAGGCCTCCGCTGACAAGGATTCGGACGTTCTGTAGGTCTGCCTCGTCGAGGATGGTCCTGACCGCACGCGCGTGCGCGGCGAGATCGCCGCTGTCGAGGCGAACAGCCTTGACCGCAATTCCCTCCCGGGCCAGGCGCGGAGCCAGATTGGCCACAAAGCGGGCGCCTCGTTCTGTGTCGTAGGTGTCGATCAGCAAGGTCAGCGCGTTGGGCCGTACGCGCGCGAAGCGCTCGAACGCAATAGCCTCGTCGTCATGCGCTTGGACGAAAGAATGCGCCATCGTGCCGACGACGGGGATATCGAAGACTCGGTTGGCCGCCAAGGTAGCGGTGCCGGCGAAGCCGGCGAGGTAGGCGGCGCGCGCTGCCAGAAGGCCCGCCTCGGCGCCATGGGCACGACGCAGGCCGAAGTCGATCAACTGCCTGCCAGGCGCTGCCAGCACCATTCGAGCCGCTGTCGAGGCAATGACGGTCTGGAAATGGAGCAGATTGACCAGGCGGGTTTCCACCAGCTGGGCCTCAGGAAGTGGCGCGGTTACCCGAACGACAGGCTCGTCGGGAAAAAAGATAGTGCCCTCGGGCATCGCATCGAGGTCGCCGGTGAAGCGCAATTCCGCAAGATCGTCGACAAAGCTGGCCGCAAACAATCCCGACTCGCGCAGCCAGTCCAGCTCCTCGTTTGAGTAATGCATGCCTTCCAGGAACGCGACCAGCTGCTCGAGGCCCGCCGCCATCAGGAACCCGCGCCGTGAAGGCAGTTTACGGACGAAGAACTCGAATGACGCCGTCGCGTCCATTCCGTATCGCGCATAGCATTCCAGCATGGAGAGCTGGTAGAGATCGGTCAGCAGCAGGCTGTTCTCAACCATTGTGATGCCTTTGCGGATACGAAAGACCTTCAGTGGCAACGGGTTGCGCGAGCATACATTCCAGCCGACGCGCATCGGCCAAAGCCAGATCGAGATAACGGCCAGCAAGCCGTGGCCATTTCTCGGGTGTCCGGGGGCGCGGTTCGAGAAGGTGCGCAATGGCCAGGCGTGCACGGAGTGTCGCCCGATAGCAGCGATAGAAGGTGAAGAGGGGCTCCAGTGCCGATGCTGCCCGCAGAGGAAGCATCCGTCGTTTGATGTACTGGCCGAAGCGGGCGTCGCCAATCCGGTCGCATTCCACACACAGGAAAGCGATTTCGTCGAGGGGATCGACAGTCCGAAGCTGGTGATTGAATTCCAGGCAATCGATGATTCGCACGGTCGGCTGAAGCCAGATATGCTCCGGCCGCAGGTCGCCATGGCCATCGACAATACTGTGGGAGTGAACGCGCTGGGCCAACAGCCGATATCCCTTCAAAAGGAACTGCTGCTGGGCCCGATCGATTCGTCGGACCAGCGCCTCTGATAGCGGCAGGTTTGGCTTCAGGAGCACTTTCCTGTTGTCGTTGAGGCTCCGCTGCCAGTGAAACTGGAGAAGCGGCGGTGGCAGGGAGATCGGGACGGCCCGCCTGTAGAAGCGGGAAAGCCTGTCGATCAGCGGGTCGAGGTCCGATGTTGACAAGGTTCGCGTATGCAGACGCTGTTCGAGCGTCTGCGACTCATCGAGCCGACGCATCACGACCAGCCAATCGACGATCTCGTCGCCGCCGATCAGAGAAAGTCGGCCTGCATTGAGGTACAGCGGCGCTACCCGCTCATAGACGTCGGATGCCAGGCGTCGGTTCAGCATCAGCTCGCTGACACAGGCCGCGTGCCGCTTTTGCCGGGACGAGAAATCGAGATAAGGAAATCGGACCGGCTTCTTGAGCTTGTAGGCCTTCTCGCCGACGAGAAAGATCCACGACATATGTGTCTCGCGACTGACGACGAGCGCCGAGGCATCGCCGTAAGCGGCACCGCGCTCGAGGAAGGCGACCTTCTGTGCGAGCGTTACCGAGGGCTTGGAGGTGGCGGAGTCACGAAGGGCGTGCGGAGGGAGCAAGGGATGATCCGGGCACGGGCTGCTTGGCCATCGTGGCGATGACTTCTTCGTCCGATATCTGGCGAAAGTCTTCGTAGAACGCTCCGACCGAACCAAAGTAGTCCGGAGCGGTCAAGCAGACGGTGGCGTCGGCCTCCCGTCGCAATGAGCCGAGCGACTCCGGCGCGGCCGTCGGTACGGCAAGAACGAGCTTGGCTGGCTGCCGGCGGCGAATCGCGCGCAGAGCCGCCATCATCGTGGCGCCAGTAGCGATGCCATCGTCGACGACGATCGCCGTCGCTCCTTGCAGTGGCACCGGTGGGCGATTGCCGAGATAGGCCCGATGCCGACGCTCGATCTCCGCGGCTTCACGGACGCAGATCTTATCGAACTCGATGGGTGTCGTTCCGGTCGCCGAGATGATCTCGGCGTTGCGGACGACGATCGGATCGGCGCCGTCCACCACCGCCCCGATCGCCAGTTCTGGCTGCATCGGGGCACCGATCTTGCGGACCAGCACCAGGTCCAGCGGTGCATTCAAGGCCTTTGCCACCTCTGCCGCGACCGGCACGCCGCCGCGCGGCAGGGCGAGCACCACCGGGTTCTTGTCGCGATACACCGCCAGTGCCTGTGCGAGGAGGCAGCCGGCATCGGTCCGATCCTTGAATCGTGCGACCCTATGCATCGCGTCCCCTGCTGGCGGCGGAAAGAGCCCGCCGCATCGGCAATGTCCTGACGACGAAGGCCAACCTCATTGATCCCGATCAAATTCGGCCTCTTCCGAGCCAAGGAACGGAGGCGACGGCGGGAGAACTGGACGGCCGGTCCGTTACGGTATTCGCGAAACGGGTGAAGGCGGGGGTGCCTTCTTTCCGTGGAGCCGCAGAAATGGAAGTATCGCCGTGAGCAGATCCTCCGGTGCTTCCTCCGCCTGCAAGTGGCCGGCATCGATCGGACCACCGTCGACCTCGTCGGCCCAGCTTCGCCAGATATCGACCGGGCTGTCGCCCGAAGAATACCGACCGGCCTCCCAGGTCACGAAGACCGGGCAGGCGAGCCGTCGCCCGGCCTGGCGATCCTCGCGATCATGCCCTTCGTCGACGGTGGCGCCGGCCCGATAGTCGGCGAAAATCGCCCGCCGCACGTCGGGGCGCAGGAAGGCACTGCGATAGGCAGTGATCGCCTCCGGCGACAGGCGGTCGAAGTATTTCGCCATTCTTCTCAGTGTCCAGTCGAAGAAATACCCCGGATCGGCACCGATCAAGCGCTCGGGGAGATCGAAGGGCTGCGCAAAGAAGAACCAGTGCCACGCCCCCATCGCGAAGGGCTTTGACGTGCGTGCCCAGACCTCCAGCGTCGGGATGACAGTCAAGGATACCAGGGCGTTCACGCGTTTCGGGTGATCGAGCGCCAGGCGATAGGCGACGCGACCACCGCGATCATGGCCGACCACGGCGAAATGGTCGAAGCCGCACGCTTGCATCAACTCCACCTGATCCAGTGCCATGGCACGCTTGCTGAAGCTGGCAGGCTCGAACGTTGTATCCCGGCCCCCGCTGTCGCCGTAGCCGCGCAGGTCGGGAGCAACCACCGTAAATTCCCGAGCCAGCATCGGAGCGACGCGATGCCAGGCGAGATGCGTCTGCGGATATCCGTGAAGCAACAGGAGCGGCGGGCCCGATCCGCCGATCGCGAAGGAGATCGAGCCGCCTGCCGTCGTGATGCGGCGGTATGAAAAGTCCTGGAGCAGCATGGCGTTCCACGAGATCGTGCCCGCCTGTGGCGCGAAATTCCACCAGCTTGTCGGCGGGAGTTGCCAATGGCGTGCCGGTCTTTACCTTGTGCCGGGTTTCGGAGTCGAACCCTGCGACCGTGGAGAGAGAAATGAACGCTGATGCGAAAAAGACAGTATTGCGCATGATCCCGTATGGGATTTACGTCCTGACCGCCGATGACGGGCAGGGGAACGTCGCGGCCGCTACGGTCAACTGGGTCACACAGACGGCTTTCGCGCCGCCGTTGGTGGTGGTTGGCGTCAAGACCGATTCGGGCACCTATCAGACCACCAAGACGACCAAGACCTTCGCCCTCAACATGCTGGGTAAGGACCAGAAGAGCCTGGCGTTCACCTTCTTCCGGCCGGCCGATCTCAGCGATGGCAAGATCAGCGGGCAGTCCTACCGCAAGGGCGTGACGGGCGCCCCCATCCTGGTCGACGCGCCGGGTGCGGTGGAATGCAAGGTGACGACCGTCATCGAGCAGGGCGACCATCACATCATCGTCGGCGAAGTGGTCGAGGCGCACCTCAACAAGGCGCCGGCCGGCCGGCCCGATGCGGCGATTCTCGAGATGAAGGATCTCGGTGACAACGTCTTCTACGGTGGATGAGGCGACCACGGTCGTCCCGACAAAGGCCTCTCCGGTACGGAGAGGCCTTTTCCATTTTTCGCCGGGTCAGAGCTTGATGACGATCTTGCCGAAGTGGCGGCCGGAGGCGAGCCGGTCATAGGCCGCCGGCACGTCATCGGGGCCGTAGGTGCTGTCGATGACCGGCTTGAGCCCGTGCGCGGTGATGAAAGCGTTCAGTGCCTCGAAATGCTCGCGCGAGCCGACATTGATGCCGTCGATGGTGGCGTTGATCAACTGAAGACGGAACAGGTTGGACTGGGGGCCCTTTCCGGTGAAGACGCCGATCTGCGCGATACGGCCGGCCGCACGCAGGGAGCGCAGTGATCGGTCGAAGGTATCCGGACCGCCGAGCTCCAGGATATGCGAGGCGCCGAGGCCGTCGGTGAGCTTGCGAACCTCCACGTCCCACTCTGGCGTCGTCCTGTAGTTCACCGTTGCCGCGGCGCCCAGTTCGCGAGCGCGCTTGGCCTTCTCGTCGGAAGAGGAGAGGATAATGGTCCTGGCGCCGAAGGCATTCGCGATCTGCAGCGCGAACAGAGCCACGCCGCCCGTGCCTTGCACGAGCACGGTATCGCCCGCCGCAAGCTGGCCGCGCACAACCAGTGCATGCCAGGCCGTGACGGCGGCGCAGGGCAGGGTCGCCGCCTCCTCGACACTCAGCGTCTCGGGAATGCGGACCAGCGCGGTCTCGGGCACCGCGATCTGGGTGGCAAGGGCGCCGTCGGCGTTGCCACCGCCCAGCGCCGTCGGCCCGAACGCTTCACGGTAAGGGCCGTCGATCCAGTCCGGATAGAAGATCGTGGCGACGCGGTCGCCTGCTTTCCAGCGTGTAACTTTCTCGCCTACAGCAGCCACGTGGCCCGCGCCGTCGGAGAGGGGGATCAGCCCGTCGCGGACCGCGCCAAGCTGGCCGCGTAGGATGAGCAGATCACGATAATTGAGGCTCGCTGCTTCGATGCGGACCAGGACATCATGCGGGCCAAGGGCCGGTGTGGCGTCTTCGGATGTCCTGATCTGAGGGCTGCCTTCGTGCGAAATGAGCCGATAGACGCGACGGCTGGTGAGACTGGATGAGGCGACCGAATCGGGCATGGGTTGCTCCTGCAAGGATTAACATAGCGATCGATATAAAAATCGTTCACTTGCGCCGACGTCAAGGATTTTTATATTGATCACTATGGAAATGGAGTCCCGCCGCCCGCGTGGAAGGCCTCGCCTGCTGGATCGCCAGAAGGCGTTGGAGGCGGCCCTGCAGCTCTTCTGGCGGCGCGGCTACGAAGGCACCGGTATTGCCGATCTGACGGCGGCGATGGGCACCACGCCGCCCAGCCTTTATGCCGCCTTTGGCAGCAAGGAGCGTCTCTATGCCGAGGCGCTCGATCTCTACAGCGCCTCCTACGGTTCGTTCCTGCGCCGGGCCCTGGAGGAAGAGCCGAGTGCACGGCGGGCTATCGAACGGATCCTGCGCGACGCGGTCGAGGTCTATGCGGGCGGTCCGGATCCACGCGGCTGCATGCTGTCGGTCGGCGCCCTAACCTGCGCTCCCGAGCATGAGAGCGTGCGGGAAGATCTGGCGCGGCGCCGTCTCGCCACGATCGAGCGGGTCAAGGCGCGACTGGATCGAGCCGTCGGCGAAGGCGAACTCGACTCGGCTACCGACACGGAAGCGCTGGCGTCCTATTACGCCGCCGTCATCCAGGGACTTTCCATCCAGGCGCGCGACGGCATTCCGCGGAAGGTGCTGGAGGCTATAGCGGAAGCGGCGCTCGGCACCTGGCCGGACAAGGCCAAACGATCACGTCGAGGCTCTCAGCTCGACTCCTGACCGCCGAGATAGGCATCGCGGATGCGGGGGTCGGTCCGCAGCTTTTCGGCTGGCCCTTCGAGCACGATGCGGCCGGTCTGCAGGACGTAGGCGTGGTGCGCGATCTCGAGGGCGAGGCTCGCATTCTGCTCGACCATGAAGACCGTGACGCCCTCGCGATTGATGGCGGCGATCAGGTCGAGCACGCGATCGACCCACAGCGGCGAGAGCCCCATCGTCGGTTCGTCCATGCAGATCAACTTTGGCCGGCTCATCAGGGCGCGCGCCATCGCCACCATCTGCTGCTCGCCACCCGACAAGGTGCCGGCGCGCTGCGTCAGTCTCTCGGCAAGTTTGGGAAACAGGCCGAGCACGCGGTCGAGATCCTGGGCGATCGCGCGCTGATCCTTGCGCGTGAAGGCGCCCATCAGCAGGTTCTCGCGCACGCTCATCTCGCCGAACAGGCGGCGCGCCTCCGGCACGGAGCCGACGCCGCGGCGCACGATCTGCGGCGTCGGCAGGCCAGTGATCGTCTCGTCGGCGAAGCGGACGATCCCGGAAGCAGGCTTCACCAGCCCCAGGATGATCTTCATGGTCGTCGACTTGCCGCTGGCATTGCCGCCCAACAGGCACACGATATGGCCGCGACCGACCTGCAGGCTGAGATCGAAATGAACCTGCACCGGGCCGTAGAAGGTATTGATGCCTTCGAGGGAAAGCAGCGCCTCGGCCGGTTGCGAAGCCGGGGCGGAGAGGGCGGTCGTCATTCTGCGGCCTCCGGCACGCTCGCTTCTGATTTGTCGCTGCGGCGGTGTCCGAGATAGGCCTCGATCACCGCGGGATTGTTGCGCACCTCGGCCGGCTTGCCATTGGCAATGACTGAGCCGTTATCCATCACGATCACGCGGTCGGAGAGCTGCATCACCATGTCGAGCTTGTGCTCGATCAACAGGATGGTGAGGCCAGATTTCTTCAAGTCACCGATCAGAGTCTGCATCTCCGCCGTTTCGGTCTGATTCATGCCGGCCGTGGGCTCGTCGAGCAGCAGAAGCTTGGGGCCGAGGGCCAGCGCCCTGCCGATCTCGACGCGGCGCCGGTTTGCGTAGGACAGACTGTAGGTCGGATGGTCCAGGCGGGGGAGCAAGCGGTCGCCGAAGCGCGCTAGAATCCGCAGGGCCTCCTCTCGCATGCGCTTCTCCTCCGTCACCACAGAGGACGGCCGGATCAGGGCAAGCGCCACCTCGGCGAAGGGACCGAGAAGGCTGAGAGGAGAGGGCCAGGCGGGCCGCACCGCCTTGAAGCGGACATGCGCGCCGACCAGGACATTGTCCATGACGCTGAGATTGGCGAAGACGCGACCGTGTTGGAAGGTCCGGGCGATACCGAGCGTGGCCAGCCACTCGGGAGGAAGGCGCGTGATATCGCGGCCCGAGAACTTTACGGTGCCGCCATCGGGATCGTCGTGGCCGGTGATCAGGTTGAACAGCGTCGTCTTGCCGGCACCGTTCGGTCCGATGACGCTCAGAAACTCGCCTTCGGCCAGATCGAGATCGACGCTGTTCACGGCTGTGAGGCCGCCAAAGCGGCGGGTCAGGCTACGAACCTCGAGCAAGGAAGGGGCTGCGCTCATACCGTCCCCAACAGGCCCTGCGGCCGGAAGCGCACGAGCAACAGCAGCACGATGCCGTAGATCAGGACACGGTACTCCGCGGCGACGCGGAATACCTCCGGCAGGCCGACCAGCAGCACCGAGCCCAGGATTGCGCCTGTGACGTTGCCCATACCCCCAAGGATCACGATGGTCAGCGCCAGGATCGAGAGCTGGCTGTTGAAGGTCTCGTGGTTGATGTACGAATAGAGATGGGCGGTGATGCCACCGCTGACGCCGGCGGCGAAGCTGCCGACCGCGAAGGCCAACGCCTTGTAGCGATCGAGGCCGATGCCATAGGACCGGGCGGCGATGTCGTCGTCTCTCATGGCGCGCAGCGTTCGGCCGAGATGGGAGCGCAGCAGCCGGAACTGCAGGGCGGCAAGCACGACCAGGACGCCCAGCGCGAACCAGTAGACCGAGCGATCCGTATCGAGCTCGAAGCCGAAGAGCGACAGCGGCGGAATGCCCGAAACACCGATCGGCCCGCGCGTCAGGCTGTCCCAGTTCAGGATCACCAGCGACACGATCTCTCCGATCGCGAGCGTCGCGATCGACAGGTAATGGCCGCGCAGGCGGAAGGACGGGAAGACGAGAAGCGTGCCGAGCGCGGCGGCGATCACGCCGGCGAGGAGGATCGACAGGCCGACCGGCATGCCAAGATCGAGCGACAGCAATGCCGAGGCATAGCCGCCGATCGCGAGCAACGCAGCATGGCCGAGTGAAATCAGCCCGACCGTGCCGGCGATCAACGTCAGGCTGAGGCCAAGCAAGCCATAGAGCCAGGCATTGGTGAGGGTCTGCAGCACGTAGGGGTTTGGCAGGACCAGCGGCAGCAGCGCGGCGGCGAGGGCAATCGCGAGCAGAGTGCGCGGCGAGATCTGCACCGGCTTGCTGGGAGCGATGAAGGTGCCGGTCATCGGCTCGGGCGGGGTCTGGCGGCGGCTGGCGAACAGGCCGTTGGGGCGCAGCACCAGCACCACGATCAGGAGAATGAAAGCGAAGAGATTGCGATAGCTGGTGCCGAACAGGGCGATGCCATAGCTCTCGACCAAGCCCAGCAACATACTGCCGGCAATCGCGCCGGGGACGTTGCCGACTCCGCCGACGACCTGGGCCACGACGCCCTTCAAGGTCGCCTGGAAGCTCATCGACGGGTCGATGTAGTTATAATACATGCCGACCAGCAGGCCGCTCACCGCGCCCAGCGCCGATGCGATGGCGAAGACGGTGCGATTGACCGCATCGACATCGACCCCCATCTGCTGCGCGGCGTCACGATCCTGGGCCGTAGCCCGAACCGCCCAGCCGAGGCGTGTGAAGCGCAGGAAGTAGTAGAGCAGGCCGGCGCTGCCGATGCCGATGGCCGCGATGAGGATGTCGAGCGCGCCGATCGTTCCCGAGCCGATCTGAAACCGCTTCTGCAGCAGCTCGCTCGGCAGTGCCCGAGGATCGGGAGAGAAGGTGAGCTGCACGAGCTGGTCGAGCACGAAGCTGATGCCGATCGTGGCCAGCAGCGGAGCGATATGGGCATAACCCTGCAGCGGCCGCAGCCCGAAGCGCTCGATGGCCAGTCCCAGCAACGCGCCGACCGCAACGACGATGACGATCGTCAGCGGTAGTGGTGTTCCGAACTGCGTCACCGCCAGGAAGCCGGCGTAGGCGCCCACGACATAGACCGAGCCGTGGGCGAAATTGATCAGCCGGCTCACGCCGAAGATCAGGGCGAGGCCCACCGCCAGCAACGCATAGATGTTGCCGATGATCAGGCCGTTGACGGTGTAGTCGAACCAGGAAGACAAGATGCTCTCGAAGAAACGTCAGCGGACGACAGGGCCGCCTTGATAAATGGTGAACTTGCCGTCCTTCACCACGAGGTCGACGCTCATGGCGCCGGCGACGCGCCGAGTCTTCGGGTCGAACGTCGCCTTGCCGAAGATGACGCTCGGCACGTCCTTGACCTTGGACAGCCCGTCATGGATGGCCTGGCGGTCGATACCGGACTCGCGCATCACCTGCGCCATCAGGATCATCGTGTCATAGGCATAGGCGTTGAAGGCATCCGGCTCCTTGTTGTACTTGGCCTTGAACTTGGCGACGAAGTCGCGCACTTCCGGCCGTGGATCCTCCGGGAAATAGCGCGACGCGGTGAAGATGCCCTCGACCGCATCGCCGCCCAGTTCGATGAGCTTGGGGGAATAGACCGAGCTCGCCGCTACGATCGGCAGCTTGAGGCCGGCCTGCTGGAGCTGGCGCGCGATCAGGGCGGCGTCCGAATAGTAGGAAATCAGCATCACCCCGTCCGGCTTGGCGTCGCGGACGCGGACGATGGTCGAGCGGAAATCCTTCTCGTCGGGCAGGTAGCCTTCGGTCGCGACGACTTCGGCGCCGTATTCCTTCGCCGCCTTGACGAAGATGTCCTTGGAAGTGCGGCCCCAGTCCGTATTCAGGTGAAGCACCGCGATGCGCTTGAGGCCGAGCCGCTTGACTGCGAAGGCGGCGCTCAGCGGCTGCTCATCCGCCTGGCTGACCGAGTTGCTCCACATGTAGTCGCCGCCCTTGGTGAAGTCAGGATGCGAGTTGGTGAAGCCGAATTGGACCAGCTTGGCTCGCTGGTAGATCGGCGAAGCCGCCATCGAGGCTGGGCTCGAGAAGTCGCCAAGCTCGGCGACGATGCGCTTGTCGGCCACGAATTTCTGCGCCACCGCGACGGACTGCCGTGGATCGCTCTGCGTATCCTCGAAGATATAGGCCAGCGGCCGGCCCTTGATGCCCCCCGAGCCATTGATCTCGTCGAGCGCGAGATCGAAGCCCTGCTTCCACTGCGCGCCGTACTGCGCGTTGGGGCCGGTGAGAGGACCGCTGACGCCGAGATAGATCGGCTCCCCTTTGGCCGGGCCCGTCTGCGCGCCCGCCGGCATGATCGACAAGGGCAGGAGGGCAATAGCAGCAAAGACGAGACGGCGATGGGCGAGCATGGAAGACCTCTCGGATGGTAGCTTCGCGCCTGACAGCTAAAGGTCCGGCCCGAAGGACGGCGAACCTGTCAGGGGCATCGATGCCGGGAAAGGGAAAGTTCGCGTCGAAATTACAGGATTCGAAATCACATCCTCTTCCGGGACAATGGCATCACCATAAAATCCATGCACGGAGCGTACCAGCGGCTTGTGATGGCAGGGCTTCGTGCCCGTTCAGTTCCGCCAGACATCGTCGATAAGGACAGATGCGTTGCCGATATCGAACAAATCGGCGTTAGCTGGGCCGTCACACGCAAGCGCAGAAAGCCCATGCTTCCCAGACCTGGCGTCACGAAAGACCTTTCCCGATTTGTGGTCGAATCCCGATGGGAAGATATTCCTGCAGAGGCGAGGCATGAGGCAAAGCGCGCCCTGCTGAA
This sequence comes from Enhydrobacter aerosaccus, assembly GCF_900167455.1. Classification (GTDB taxonomy): domain Bacteria; phylum Pseudomonadota; class Alphaproteobacteria; order Reyranellales; family Reyranellaceae; genus Reyranella; species Reyranella aerosaccus. Next base: position 53,364 of record NZ_FUWJ01000013.1, on the reverse strand, counting down.
CTTCTTCGCTGTTGCCCTCGCCGGCTGTCGCACAGAGCCGGTGGACATCGCCCTCAGGACGCTCGGCGATTTTTCAGGCGGTCGCCAGGCGACGGTGATCGGCCGTCCCGAGCGGATCGATGCGCTGAATGCAGCCTTCCTCAACGCCGCTGGCGCCAATGTCTTCGACTATTGCGACACACATCTGCCGACGGTCATTCATCCGACGGCGCCTGTGGCGCCGCCGCTGCTGGCGATGGCCGAGCTGAAATCCGTCTCCGGCCGGGAGCTGTTGCTGGCTTTCGTCCTTGGCGTCGAGATCGAATGCCGTGTCGGCTTGGCCGTCTCGCCGGGTCATTATCCCAAGGGCTGGCACATCACATCGACTTGCGGTGTCTTTGGCGCTGCTGCCGGAGCCGCGAAGCTGTTGGGTCTCGGAACGGAGCAGGCCGTCTGGTCGCTGGGCAATGCCTCGACCCAGTCCGCTGGACTATGCGAGTGCCTGGGCTGGCCGGCCAAAAGCCTCTCCGTGGGCAACGCCGCGCGCAATGGGCTGCTCTCGGCCCTCCTGGCGGAGAGAGGCTTCTCCGGACCGCAAGAGCCCATCGCCGGTGCCCAGGGCTTCCTGGCCGCCATGGGGGAGCCGCCGAACTGGGCGGCGCTGACCGATGGTCTCGGCAAGACCTGGGAGGTCGCCAACAACTCCCTCAAGCCCTATCCCTCGGGCTTCGTCATTCATCCCTTGCTCGACCTAGCGCTGGATTGGCGTCTCGCAAACCCCGAGGCGACGGTCGAGCGCGTCGCGGTGCGAGGCAATCCCCTGCTGTTGCAGCGCACCGACCGGCCCAAGATCTCGACGGGTCGCGAGGCGCAGGTGAGCCTGCAGCACGCCGTTGCGGCCGCCCTGGTGTTGGGCAAGGCGGGCCTCGAGCAGTTCACCGATGCCTGCGTCAATGATCCGGCCGTCGCCGCTATGCGCCACCGCATCGAGACGGCGAGCGATACCTCGTTCTCGACCATCGCCGCCGAGATGGATCTCTGGACCAGTGACGGCCGGAAACACAGCGTTTCCACCAAAGCGGCGCGTGGTAGCGTTTCCAACCCGCTGAAGGACAGCGAGATCGAGCAGAAGCTGCGGACGGAAGCGGCCAGCTGGCAGCCGGACCACGATATCCAGGCGCTGATCGATGCAGTCTGGTCGCTCGATCGCAGTGACGACGTGTCAGCCCTTGTCGCGATGACTGTCCCTATTCCACGGTGACGTGCGCGGCCTGCGCCACGGCCTTCCAGGTCGCGATATCCTTCTGGATGAAGGCCGCGAAGTCAGCCGGGCTGTTGCCGACCGGCTGCATGGCTTGGTTCGCCAGCAAGGCTTTGGTTTCCGGGTCGTTCAACGCCTTCGCGATCTCCTGGCTCAGGCGATCGACGATCGCGGGCGGTGTCCTGGCGGGCGCCAGGATGCCGTGCCAGGCGATGGCGTCGAAGCCGGGATAGCCGCTCTCCGCGACGGTCGGCACGTCGGGGGCAACGGGCGACCGTTGTTGCGTGGTGACGGCGAGCGCGCGCAGTTTGCCGGACTTGATATGCGGCAGCACGCTGACCGGGTCGCCGAAGACCATCGTCAACTGACCTGCCACCAGATCGGCGACGGCAAGCGCGGTGCCGCGATAGGGGATATGGGTCATCTTGAGTCCGGCCTTGCTGTTGAACAGCTCCGCAACGAGGTGATTGGCGGCACCCACGCCGGTCGATCCATAGTTCATGGTGCCGGGCTTGCTTCTGGCCAGGGCGACGAACTCCTGCAGGGTCTTGGCAGGCAGGTCCGCGTTGACGACGAGGATGTAGGGGTAGGATGTCGTCATCGTCACCGGCGCGAAATCCTTCACCGGATCGTAGGGCAAGCTCTTGTAGACGGCGGGATTGATGGAGATCGGACCGGATTGGCCGAGTAGAAGCGTGTAGCCGTCCGGCTCGGCCTTGGCGACGATTTCCGTTCCGACGATGGCGCCCGCACCGCCCTTGTTATCGATGACGATGGCCTGGCCGATACTCTCGCCGACTTTCTTGGCGACGATGCGGGCGACGGCGTCGGCACCGCCGCCAGGGGCATAGGGAACGACGAGCCGGATGGGATGGGAGGGATAGTCCGCCGCCTCAGCGGTCTGGCCGAGTGCCGGTGCGAGGAGCGCTGCGCACAGCAAGGAAACTATGGTTCGCTTTCCGACACAGCGCATGGCGCTTTCTCCCCGAAGTTTGTTTCTTCTCGCCACCTTATCGAACTTGTCGCGCCGTGATCACCCCTTCGTGTGCATCGCATCCGCTCTGCGTACGCTACAGTTGGTCGCCTGCAGTCGAACGGGGTGATGGAAAATGCTGAGACGTTCAATTCTTCTTGGCGGACTTGCCCTCCTGTCGGCGGCATCACCGTCCTTGGCTCAAGAGACCCTGCGGCTGCGCGGCACGATCGAGAGCGTCAGCGAACCTGGAAACTTCATCGTCAAATCCCGTGAGGGCGAGACGGTGAAAGTCGTCATGACCGAGAAGCCGATCTACACCGCCATGGTCAAGGCGAGCCTGGCTGATATCAAGCCCGGCCAGTTTGTCGGCGCGACGGCGTTGCCGGACTCCAGCGGAACCCTCAAGGCGGTCGAGGTCCACATCTTCCCTGAGGCGATGCGCGGAACGGGGGAGGGACATCGCCCCTGGGACCTGAAGCCCGAGAGCACGATGACCAACGCCAGCGTGGAGCAGTCGGTCACCAGTGTCGACGGTCGGACATTGACGCTGAAATACAAAGGCGGGGAGAAGAAGATTGTCGTCACGCCGGAGACCGTGGTGGTGACCTACGACATGGGCAATGCTGCCGAGTTGAAGCCCGGTGTCGGGATCTTCATTTCCGCCGGCAAGAAGATGGCCGATGGCAGCATCAGCACGCCGCGTATCACCTACGGTCGGAACGGCCTGATCCCGCCAATGTAGCCGGCTGTGCGGATTTCGTCGTAGCGTCCGCGGAGGTCGCCATTATTCTTCTCCCAAAAGCGGAGGGAAGAATGATTCGTCTCGGGCTCCGATCTGTCGGAATCGCGGTTGCTGTCCTTGCGCTGGTGTCGTCGGCGGTGGTCGCCAACGCGCAGTCGACCCCGCGCTGGCTCACCCTGCCGGACACGCCGACCCTACCGACAGCTCAGCAGAGCGGTCATGCGCCCGTAAATGGCGTCTCGATCTGGTACGCGACGTTTGGCGGCGGCGAGCCCGTCGTGCTCCTGCATGGCGGCCTGGCCAATGCCAACTACTGGGGCGGCCAGGTTCCGTCGCTGGCCCGCAAGTACCGGGTCATCGTCATGGACAGTCGCGGCCACGGCCGCAGTACGCGCAATGCCGAACCCTATGGCTATGATCTCATGGCTTCGGATGTGCTCGGTCTCATGGACTATCTGAAGATCGACAAGGCCGCGATCGTCGGCTGGAGCGACGGTGCCATCATCGGGCTGGATATCGCCATGAAGCACCCCGAGCGCGTCTCGCGGTTGTTCGCCTTCGCGGCCAATTCCGATCCCAGCGGCGTCAAGGATGTGACCAAGAGCCCGGTCTTCACCAAGTTCATCGCCCGGGCAGAGAAGGAATACGAGGCGCTATCGGCGACGCCGAAGGACTACAAGCGATTCCTCGAGGAAATCAGCCATATGTGGGAGTCGCAGCCGCATTGGACCGAATCCGATCTCGGCCGCATCAAGGTCCCGACATGGATCGTCGACGGCGATCATGACGAGGCGATCCATCGCGAGAACACTGAGCTGATGGCGGGGGCGATCCCGCGAACCGGGCTTCTGATTCAGCCAGAAGTCAGTCATTTTTCGATGCTTCAGGCGCCGGACCAGTTTACCGGCGACATCCTGCGCTTCCTGGCGCGCAAATGGGACTAGCCAGCTTTCTCCGTCCCCGTCTCCGTGCTCCCTGCGTTGCGCACATGGTCGTAGTTGGCCCTTTGATAGGCCGTGACGAACTTCATGTATGTCGTCGGTTCATACTTGGGCGGATTTCCCGGTCCGGTGCATGTCGGCAGGCAGACCATCTCGTAGTCGATGGTGCAGTCGAAGAAGAAGGGGATCGCGTAGCGATCGCCGCCTGACCGATTGATCACCCGATGGGGTGTGGCGCGGAAGCGATCATTGCTCCAGCGGTTGAGCATCTGGCCGCTGTTGACCAGGAAGGCTCCGTCGATCGCCGGTGCATCGATCCAGCGATTTGAGGCCGTTCGCAGCGACAGGCCCGGCACTTTGTTGGGGGCCAGTAGCGTCATGAACGACGTATCGGCATGGGGTGCGAGGCCATATTCGTTCTGCTGCAGTTGCGGCGTGTCGGGATAATGCGACATGCGGAGTTGATATTGCGGTTCCCGGAAGGCCTCGCTGAAGTAGTCGGGCGGCAGATCGAGAGCCACGGCGTAAATAGGCAGGATGGAGAGCGAGAGTCGCTCCATTGCGGTGCAATATTCGACGATCGTCTCGCGGAATCCCGGCAGGTTCGCAGGCCACTGATTGGCGCCGCGGAAGCGCTTGTTGGCAATGACATCCGGGTGGTCGAGCGGCAGGTCGCGCTTGACGAAGAAGGCCTCGTTCAAATTCGGGCGATTGTTGGTGCTCACGTCGGAATGCCGCGTCGTCGCGGCGCCGATCGCCAGATAGCCGATATTGTGCTCGTTGATCTTGAGCTTGATCTTCTCCGCCGGAGGCTGGGCGTGGAAGCGCTCCACCTCGGCATAGACCCGATCGATCAGTGGCTGCGGGATGCCGTGTCCCTCGAGGAACCAGAAACCGACGTCCTCATAAGCGTGCTGCAAAGCCCGGGCGCAGCGCGCTAACGCCTCGGTGTCTCCCGCCCGGACACCTGAGATGTCGATGATCGGGATTTCGTCGCCAGGGGAGCTGGCGGAAAACGCAGCCGAGGCAGTGCCCATGGTGGCCTCCTGGAGAAAGGGTTCAGGCGATACGGCGTTTCGTCAAGCGCAAGGCTTTTGACGAGCAAGGAGCGGGCCATTGGGGTAAAACAGACGCTCAACTCAATCGGGAGAAACGCACCTGATGTCCGACGATCTCTTCGCCGAGCTGCGCAAGATCGACACGCCGACAATCACCAATGTCGTGGCGACCTATCCGAAGAACCCGTTGTGTCTCGGCCTCTATAATCCCTGGACCGAGAACTGGTACACCGACACGTCCATCCGTTGCATCTATCCCGAATTGGGCGCGACCATCGGCTACGCCGTGACCTGCGTCTATGGCCTGCCCGATCCAAATTTCTCGGGACGGCTGTCGTTCATGGATGTGGTCGATGCGCTCGACGCCATGAAGAAGCCGACAATCCTGGTGATCCAGCAGAAATGGCCGCCGGAACTGCACAACAAGGCCGGTCTCGCCGGCGAGATGATGGTGAGCTCGATGATGGCGGTCGGCTGCGTCGGCATGCTCTCGAACGGGCCGTCGCGAGACGTCGATGCGATCCGCAAGCTGAAGTTCCAGCTTCTGCTGGGCGGCGTGACGGCTGGCCATGGCGAGATGGCGGTGCAGGCGGTCAACGTTCCGGTGTCGGTCGGTGGCATGGATGTCGCTCCCGGTGACCTGATCCACATGGACGAGAACGGTGCGGTCAAGTTCCCGGTCCAGCATGCCGAGGCGGTATTGAAGAACGCCAAGGCGATGCTCGACGACGAGGCGCGTCGCCTCGTGGATATCCGCAAGGCCAGGACTGCGGCGGAAGTCCGCGCGGCCAATTCGGGCGGCGCCTATACGCAGAAGAAGGGGTGAGGACATGGCCGAGCTCGCCAAGGATCTCCGCGAGGCGCTGACCAGGGTTGGCACCTCAACGCTTACCGGCGTGCTGAACCGGCGTGGCCTGCGCAGCATGACACTGTTCGACGTCTGGCCGTTGCGTCCGGAGCAGCCACCGCTGGTGGGCATCGCCTTCACCATGCGGTTCATTCCCTCGCGCGAGGACAAGGACGGACCGACCTCGACCAGCCGATCGATGGTCCAGCCGCAGGCCATGGAGGAATGTCCGCCCGGCCATGTATTGATGATCGATTCGCGCGGCGACTCCCGGGCGGCCTCGGCGGGTGATCTCTATGTCGGCCGGCTGAAGGCTCGCGGTGCCGCCGGAATCGTCACCGACGGCGGGTTTCGCGATACCAATGGCGTCTTCAAGACCGGGTTACCGGCCTATCATCGGCGCCCTTCCTCGCCGCCGAGTCCGATCGCCCATCGGCCTGTCGACCTGCAGCTCCCGATCGCCTGTGCCGGTGTTGCCGTCTATCCGGGCGACATCGTCGTCGGCGATCGCGACGCGGTGGTGGTCATACCGCCCGAGTTCGTCGAAGCGGTGGCCGAGGAAGCGGTGAAGGCCTACGAGTATGAGGAGTTCGCCGAGTTCGAAGTCGCGCGTGGCCGTCCCCTCAAGGGGCTGTTCCCGGTTGCCGGCGAGGAGGCCAAGCGCGACTACGAGGAATGGAAAAAGAAGCAGCGTTGACGGTGTCGGCCTAGAGCTTCGCCATCACCTCGCCGCGGAACCTCTTCATCTCTTCCAGCATGTCCGCGACCGTTGCGCCACCGAAGCTGAGATCGATGGCGGTGACTCCGATTGCGGCCAGATCTTTCACATCGGCCGCGATCGCCGCTCCTGAGCCGGAGAAGAGGCGGCGTTCGCCGTCGCCTGCCTTGTCGGGGAGCGCGGACCCGTATTTCGGGAACCGGAAAGCAAGCCCGATCGACTTGGGGTCGCGGCCCGCCTCGACCGCCAGCTTGTGCAGCTTCTCCACGCCCGCCCGGAAGCGGCGGAGGCTGTCGAGCGGAAAGGTCGGATTGCTGCCGATCGGATACCAGGCGTCGCCGAGTCGCGCCGTCCGCCGCAGGGCGGGCCCGGATTCGCCGCCGACCCAGATCGGCAGGCCTGACTTCTGCGCCGGCTTGGGCGCAAAGACGATATTGTCGAACTTCACGAACGTCCCGGAAAAGCGCGGATGCTCCTGGGTCCAGAGCTCGCGGAAGGCGGCGACATACTCGTCCGTCACCTTGCCGCGCTTGTCGAAGTCGGGCGCATCGATCGCTTCGAATTCTTCCCTCATCCAGCCTGCGCCGATACCGAGGGTGACGCGGCCGCCGGACAGAGTGTCGATCGTGGCGAGCTGCTTGGCCGCCAGTACCGCCGGACGGTGCGGGACGACCATGACCGACGTCACGAGGCGTAGCCGCGAGGTCCGTGCCGCCACGAAGGCGACTTCGATAAGCTGCTCGTTGCGCTCGCCGTTGCCGGCGGTGCTGAATTCACCGGTGTCGCTGTAGGGATACCGAGCCTCGATGTCGGTCGGAATGACCACATGATCGCTGAAGGTCGCGTAGTCGTAACCAAGCGCTTCGGCACCGGTCGCAAGCCTCGTCAGGTTGTCGGCACTGGAGAGAGGACCTGCGGTCGGGGCGCTGAATCCGAATTGCATCTTCGTCTCCTCAAGCCAGTGTGGTGCGGATCTCGAGGCCGCGCTTCAGGGTCAGCGTGACCGGCGTGCGCTCGGCGATATCTGCCATGCGCTTCCTCTGCTCGTCGTCGAGCGCGCCCTCGATCCGGAGCGTGCGATCGATTCGCTGACTGTCGCCATCGCGGACGAAATGGACATCGGCATGGACGGCCTCGACCGGCCACTTCTTGCGCTCGGCATACATGCGCAAGGTGATGACCGTGCAGGCACCGAGGGCGGCGATCAGGAGGTCATAAGGGGCGGGACCCGTGTCCTTGCCGCCAAGTTCCGGCCCTTCATCGGCTGTGAGTCGATGGTGTCCGGTGGTGATCGACGTCGCGTAGTTGGTCGTGCCGATGCTTGCCGTCGCTCTCGCCATGCCGTCCTCCTCGATCATCCGCCTGTCGGGCCGTCAATCCCGCTTCGCCAGTCTAGCCGCAGAACCAGCTTTGCGGCCGTTTCGATCGGCGGGCTCTGGTGCTGGTTCAAATATCGTTGTATATCAAAGCAATAAATTTCATTCTTTTAGTTATTTCGGAGCTTTGCCATGGCCGTTACTTCCGGCCTCTCCCTCTCCCCTGATGCGGGAGTACGGTCAACACACTCGCCTTGGGCGCTCTCCGGGCCCTTGCTGCTGGGGCTTGTTGTTTTCGTCTGGCTTGCCAACCTGAAGGGAGTGCCGCTGCTCGGCGATCCGGACACCCACTGGCATATCACAGTCGGGAACTGGATTCTGCAGCACCAAAACGTACCTACAGTCGATAGTTACTCTTTTACATTCACTGGCCAGCCATGGATCGCCAAGGAATGGTTGTCCCAGGTGATCCTGGCATCGGCCTACGATGCCGGCGGCTGGGGCGGCGTAGTGGTCCTCGGCGCGGCGGCGTTGGCGGCGAGCTTCGCGTTGATGTTCCGACTGCTGCTGCGCGATCTTAAACCATTACCTGCGTTGCTGTTCACCGGCGCGGCGATTGCGATGACGGCACCGCATTTCCTGTCGCGCCCGCACGTCCTCGCCTTCCTCTTCATGCTGTGGTGGGTCGCCGGATTGGTGCGGGCGGTCGAGGAGCGGCGTGCGCCTGATCCTTTCCTGCTGATCGCGATGCTGTTCTGGGCGAACCTGCATGGCGGCTTCACCTTGGGCCTGGTCCTGGCCGGGGCTCTCGGTCTCGATGCCCTGGTCGGCGCGTGTGATGCGGCGGAGCGGCGGGCATTGTTCTTCGGCTGGGCGAAGTTCGGCGTCGGTTCGCTGGTCGCCGCCTGCGTGACGCCTTATGGGCCGGAATCGATCCTGGTCACGCTGCGCATTTTCGGCCTCGGCGATGCGCTGAGCGCCATCTCGGAATGGAAGTCGCCCAACTTCCAGGAAATCCCGACGCAGGAAGTCATTCTGCTCGTTGCCGCCTATCTCGCGCTTTCGCGTGGCCTCAAGGTGCCCTTGATCCGCTTGCTGATCGTGATCGGATTACTGCACCTGTTCCTGCGCTACGTCCGCAATGCCGAGTTGCTGGCCATGCTGGCACCCCTCGTTCTTGCACCGGTTCTGACCCGCCAATGGCCGTCCTTGCGGCCGGATGCCGAGCCCAAAGGCCGGTTCTCGGCTCTCGCCAGGCCGGCAGGGCCAGCCTCGACTTTCACCGCCGTCGCCTTGATTGCTCTCTACGGGGCCGGACTGGTGCGCTTCGGCGGTATCGAGCCGCCGAAGTCGACGGCGCCGACGGCCGCGCTCGAATTCGTGCGCGAAGCCGGCATCAAGGGGAACGTCTTCAATCACTACGGCTATGGCGGTTTCCTGATCGGTGCCGGCATCCCGACCTTCATCGACGGCCGTGGCGAGCTGTTCGGCGGTGACTTCATCAAACAGTATGTCCAGGCCGTGAACCTGCGGGGCGACGAGCCGCTCGAGGCGCTGCTCGACCGCTACAACATTGCCTGGACCTTTCTCGCCAAGGACCAGCCCGCCAATCGCCTGCTGGCGCACCTGCCGGGTTGGCGTCAGGCCTACAGTGACGACCAGGCCGTGATCTTCGTGCGCGATCGCTAAGCCGGCTTGAGCACGATCCAGGTGCAGTGGCCGAGCGCGCAGAGCCGACCACTCTCGGTGTAGAGCGCCGTGCCCGAATAGAGCTTGCGACCTTCGGTGCCAAGTCTCCAGCCGACCACGGCACAGCGCTCGCCCACGCGGGGCGGATCGATGATCTTGGCGGTCATCCGGCCGGTGAGGGCGGGGCGCCAATCGCTGGGATCCTGCGCGGCCCAGGCACCCGGGCAGTCGAGCGTTCCCCACACGAACTCGGGCCGGATGCGCCCCGTCGCGTCGGCGTGCGCCGCATGCGGCGTGTAGCAGGAGAGGGAACGGCCGGCGCCGGGGCCCGACGCCCCGAGGACGCGCAAGCCATCGCCGACCGGACGGCCACGACCGCAGACAATGCACCAGTGGAAGTCGCTGTCTTCGGGGCTGCCGCCTTCTTCGCCCCGTCGCTCGACCTCGTGCCAGTCGCTCGGTGGTGGCGGTGGCGTGAGATGATCCACCGATCCCGCCCGCGCTTCGCAGATCAGGGTCTCGCCGTCGCGCAGCAGCAGTGCGCCGTCGACTCGGTGCAGGGACATCGGGGTTTCCAGAGGGACCGGCGCGCGAAACGTGATCTCCACCGGTTGGTCACCGCCGAATTCCCGCGCCAGTCGGCCCCCGACATAGCCGCCATTTCCAGACAGGCGCGGTCCATTGAAGCCGCGCTCGACGATGAAAGTCCTGTTCACGAGATCCCTCCGCGGCGCGGACCGTGGCGCGTGCATGCAGCGATTGCAAGCCTGCCGACCGCCAAAGCGCTTGCGCCAATCAGGTCGTGCGGCCAAGGGTGAACGAGATGAGCCGATCCGTGCCCTGGTTCCTGGTCGCCTTGTGCTTCGCTCTTGGCGTCGCCAGCCGCTCGATCAGCGACTCGTTTCCCGTCTTCGTGCCGGCGTTGCAGCAGGCTTTCACCGCAAGCCGAAGTGCGGTCACCGTGGTCTACAGCTTCGCCCTCCTGGTCGGCGGCACCGCGGCGCCGATCGCCGGATGGATCGTCGATCGCTTCGGTCTGCGGGCACTCACCGTGACGGGCATGTCCGCCGCGGCCATCGCCACGTTCAGCGCCTTCCACGCGACCGAACTCTGGCAGCTCTATCTGGGCCTCGGTGTCGTCATGGGCTTCGGAAGCGCGTCGCTGTCGGGCGTGCTGAGTTCCTCTGTCCTGGGACGCTGGTTCCCCAGCCATCGCCTTGGCGTGGCGCTCGCGGTCGCATGGTCCGCGTCGGGCGTCGGCGCGATCATCATCCTGCCGCTGGCCGAGCGCATCATCGTCACCTCGGGATGGCGGGAAGCCTATTTCGTCTTCTCCTGCATCAGCGCCGCTTTCATTCCTGTGCTGCTGTTCCTGCCGTGGCGTCGCATCGCCGGTGGCGCGCCTGGACTGGCGCGCCATCATGGATCGGCTGCGGGCGGCATGACAGTCGGCGAAGCCGTGCGGGACTGGCCATTCTGGGCGCTTACTTTCTCGTTCGGTTTCACGTCGCTCGGCATCTTCGCACTGGCGCCGCAGGCCATGGTCTATCTGCTCGAGCGCGGCATCGAGGGCGCCTACGCGGCCCGCGCGCTCGCAGTGGCCGGTTTCCTCACGCCGCTCGGCATGGTCGGCTTCAGCTGGCTGTCCGATCGCGGCGGGCGCAAGTTGGCGGCGATCCTCGCCTATGCCTCTTCGATCGTCGGGGTCGGCATGCTGGCGCTGGTGCGTGGCCCACAGGACGATCTGTGGTTATGGCTCTACGTGCTGCTGTTCGGCGGCAGCATGGGGTCACGCGGGCCGATGATCTCGACGCTCGCCACCTTGCGCTATCGTGGTCCCAATTTTGGCCGCATCTACGGCCTCATCAGCATGGGCATGGGCACCGGTGGATTTCTGGGCGCGTGGATCGGCGGCCTGCTGCACGATCTCACCGGCGGTTACGGCGTGGTAATGATCTTTTCCGCCTGCTCGCTGGCGCTTGCGGCAACATCGCTCGGGGCCGAGGCCGGAGCCCGAGAACGGCTTAGCCGTTGAATGGAACGCTGACGGACCTATTAATCTTGAGCGACATCTCGATGACCTCGATATCGACATATTGTGTTTTCAGGATAGCCTTGCCACAATGAAAACCATGCTGGACCGGATGGATTTTCCGAGTAGTCACAGTCAAAGGCGGCGGAGCTAGCCGTGACGCCCGGCCTTGAGTCCTGCCACGCGCTGGTGCTCAACGCCGACTTTCGGCCGCTGTCGTATTTCCCTCTGTCGATCTGGTCCTGGCAGGACGCCGTGAAGGCGGTGTTCCTCGATCGCGTCAGCGTCATTTCCGAATACGATCGCACCATCCACAGCCCGTCCTTCGAGATGCGGCTGCCGAGCGTGATCGCCCTCAAGGAGTATGTGCCGGCGGCGCGCCGCCCGGCCTTCACGCGGTTCAACGTCTTCCTGCGCGATCGCTTCACCTGCCAGTATTGCGGCGACGAGTTCGCGACCAACGAACTCACTTTCGACCATGTCGTGCCGAAATCCCGCGGCGGGCGGACCAGCTGGGTCAATGTCGTGACGGCCTGCAGTCCCTGCAATCTCCAGAAGGGCAACCGGCTGCTGCGGGAAAGCGACATGGTCCTGCAGCGTGCGCCGATGGAACCGACGACGGTCGAACTGCAGGAGAATGGCCGCGCCTTTCCGCCCGGCTACCTGCACGAGAGCTGGCGCGACTTCCTGTATTGGGACAGCGAACTGGATCAGAACTGAGCCGCCGCGGCGCGCCCCTCAAGAGGCGCATCGCCCGAAGGGTCAAATCCGCGTCGACAGCCAGATGGCGAGCCGGGAGCCGGCCTTGATCGCCGTGGTCAGCGGACCGTAGCCCAGCGTCTCCTCCGCGCCGGAAGCCAGGGCGGTGTCGCGATGCTCGACCTCCTCGGCCCGGAACTTCTCAACGGTCGCGCGCAGTTCCGCTTCGTCGTCGCCCAAGGCCGTGGCCTGGCTGGCATAGTGTTCGTCGATGGTCTCTTCGACGGCGACGGTGCAGGCCATCGCTGCCTCGTCGCTGATCAGGGCCGTCGCGGCGCCCAGCGCGAAGCCGGCAAGATGCCAGAGCGGCGACAGGGCGGTCGGCCGCACCCGCCGCTGCACCAACAGCCGGTCGAAGGTGGCACGATGTTCACGCTCGGCGTGGGCCATGGCCGCGATCTTGCGCCCGGCCTCGCTGTTGGCGCGTCCTTTGAGACGCAGCGCGGCAAGCTGCCCCTCGTAGATGCGGACGGCGCCGAACTCGCCGGCCTGGTCGACGCGGATCACGCGTTCGGTGATTCTGCGCGGATCTGGATCGCCCGGATTGCGTCCTTCGCCGGTGATCATGGGGTCTCCTTGATGTGCCGTGCGACGCCAACCGACAATGCGATCGCGACAGCTGCGGAGATGATGGCATTCCAACCTGCCATCGAAATGCCGAACAGCGACCACGGAATGGCGTCGCAACGCACCATCTTGGCCGAGAAAAGATACTTCTTGAGCTCGGCCGGCGAAAGGCCGGGCGGGATGCGGCCGGAACATTCCTGCGGACCCTGCCACCAGTGCTGCTCGACGCCGACATGGAAGACGCCGATGCCTGCCGTCAGGAACAGGGCGAGGATGGCGGTCAGCGCGAAGATATAGGCCAGCCGCGGGGCCGCGAACGACGCCAGGGCGGCGAGGCCGATCGCGATCGCCGCGATATGCGGATAGCGCTGCCAGTGGCACAGGTCGCACGGTGGCAGGCCGACCACGTACTGGAAGAAGAGAGCGCCGCCCATCAAGGCGGTGCTGGCCAAGGCGGCCAGCAGGCCGATCTTGCTGGGGAAGGGAAGTTTGGCGAGGGTCATCAAGCTCTTCAGAACAGGTATCGGAAGGCGACGAATCCCCCGATCAACGCCACCAGGAACAGCCATGTCACCAGGGTCAGTCGTTCCTCGATGAAGCTGCGGATAGGCTCGCCGAACTTCCACAGCAAGGCTGCCACGACGAAGAACCGGATGCCACGCGTCACGATGGACGCCCACACGAAAGTGAACAGGTCGAAATGCGCAGCGCCTGAAGCGATGGTGACCAGCTTGTAGGGGATTGGCGTCAGGCCCTTGATGAGGATGATCCAGGTCCCCCATTCGGCGAAGCCGGCGCGGAATCGCTCCAGGCCTTGCTGCAGGCCGTATGTGTTTACCAGCCAGTTCCCGATCGTCTCGAAGAAATAATAGCCGATCGCATAGCCGAGCAGCCCGCCCAGGACCGAACAGACGGTGCAGACCAGGGCGATGCGGAAGGCCTTATGCCGGTTGGCCAGCACCATCGGCACCAGCATCACGTCCGGCGGCACGGGAAAGAAGGAGCTTTCGGCAAAGGCCACAGCGCCCATGGCGACGATGGCTTTGGGATGACCCGCCAGACGGATCATCCAGTCATAGAGGCGACGCAGCATGTGACACGCTCTTAGCGTGTCACATGAGGGGAGGCGAGGGACCTTTGTTGGGCATGCCCCCGCCCCTGCGGGTATCGTGGGCCTATTCCGCCGCCTGCTTGAGGCTGGTCGGCACCGTCTCGCCGGCGAACAGCGCGGCACGGGCAGCATCGTATTCCGCCTTCAACCGGGCCACGACCTCGCCAGCCGGCGGCGCGTCGTGGATCTGGCCCACACCCTGGCCGGCGCCCCAGATATCGCGCCAGGCCTTGGTCTTCATGTTGCCGCCCGAGCCGAAGTTCATCTTGCTCTTGTCGGCTTCCGGCAGGGTATCCGGATCGAGGCCGGCGGCGGCGATGCTGCGCTTGAGGTAGTTGCCGTGCACGCCGGTGAAGAGATTAGTGTAGACGATCTCCTCGCCGGTGGAGTCGATGATGCACTGCTTGTTGGCCTCGGTCGCTGCCGCTTCCTTGGTCGCGATGAAGCGCGTGCCGATATAGGCGAGATCGGCGCCCACTGCCTGCGCCGCCAGGATCGAGGCGCCGTTGGCGATCGAGCCTGAGAGCAGGATCGTGCCGTCGTAGAACTTGCGCACCTCAGGCACCAGGGCGAACGGCGAGAGCCGGCCGGCATGGCCGCCGGCGCCGGCGCAGACCAGGATGAGACCGTCGACGCCCGCCTGCAGCGCGCGCTTGGCATGGGCGATGTTGGTGACGTCGTGGAACACCAGGCCGCCATAGCGGTGGGCCGACTTCACCACGTCGTCGGGCGCGCGCAGCGAGGTGATCTGGATCGGCACCTTGTACTTCTCGCACATGTCGACATCGTGCTGCAGGCGATCGTTGGAACTGTGCACGATCTGGTTCACCGCGAACGGCGCCACCTTCTTCTCGGGATGCTTGGCCTTGTACTCGGCCAGCTCCCCGGTGATGCGCTTCAGCCACTCTTCCAGCATCTCCTTCGGCCGCGCATTGAGCGCTGGGAAGGAGCCGACAATGCCGGCCTTGCACTGCTCGATCACGAGATCGGGGTTGGAGACGATGAAGAGCGGTGCTCCGACCACGGGAATGGAGAGCGAGTCGCGCAAGAGAGCCGGCAGAGCCATGGAGCGAATCCTTCGTCTATTTCAGCAGGGCGTACGGTCCGCCCCGTTCGATTGCCTTCTTGTATGCCGGTCGCGCGTGGATGCGGTCAAGAAACGCCGCCAGGCGAGGGTAATCCGCGCCAAGGCCGGTGCGGGCGGAGGCTCCTTCGAGAGGGAAGCTCATCTGCACATCCGCGGCCGAGAAGCTGTCGCCTGCGAACCAGTCTCGTTTCGAGAGCTCGCTTTCGAGAAAGGAAAGGTGGTTCCTGAGTTGCGGCCCGAGCAGATTCTTCTCCACGCCGGCGGCGATCGCCTTTGCCGCCGGCCGCAGGAAGAAGGGCACACGTTGTGGGATGCGGCTGAACACCAGCTTCATCAGCAGCGGCGGCATCAGCGAGCCCTCCGCATAGTGCATGAAGTAGCTGTAGCGCAGCCGGTCCGGTGTTCCGGGCGCAGGGGCAAACTTGCCGCCGCCATAGGTGTCCGCCAGGTATTCGAGGATCGCGCCCGATTCGGCCAGCACCAGGTCGCCGTCGCTGATGACGGGCGACTTGCCCAGCGGATGCACTGCTCGCAGCGAGGCCGGTGCCAGCATGGTGGCCGCATCGCGCTCGTAGCGCTTTACCTCGTAGGGGATGCCGAGTTCCTCCAGCATCCAGAGGATCCGCTGCGAGCGCGAGTTGTTGAGGTGATGGACGACGATCATGGGGCCTCGACGAGTTGGTTTCGCTCCATGATACGGACGCAATTCTACAGTGGACCACCGCGCCAGTTGCCGTGGAAGCCGGCCGGTACACGGCTGGATAGATGCGCCAGCGCCACCGGCCCTTTGGCCAGATCGGTGGCCTCGAACACGGCGAGATCGGAGCGGCCTTCCTCGGCGCGATAGATCACCGACAGCACCCAACCGTCGCCCTCGGCGGCATCGTCGTTGCGGGCCACGAAGATCGGCTCGCCGAAGCGGTCGTTGGCGCCGGCATTCCAGGTCGTGTTGCGGCCGGTGGCGAGGTCGTAATGCGTGATGCCCTCGATGCGCTGGGCACCGGCGGCGGCGACATTGCCCGAGACGATCCAGCCATGGCGGTAGTCGCTCATGCAGAAGCGCTCGTCGAAGCGGGGGAACTCGCCGGCCCGGTCGTCGAGCTGCTCCTCCTTGAAGGTATTGCCCTGGCCGGCGAGATCGAACGTCCAGCGGAACAGGCGGGCAGCAGGCGTCTGCGGCGCCGAGGGCGAGCCGTCGGGCAGCGGGAACAGCGGGGCCACGTCATACTTCATCACGTCGATCACGACCTTTCCATCCGCCGTCTCGAAATGGTTCATCGGATGGAAGACATAGGAGGGCGGCGCCGACACCCACTTCACGTCGGCCACGGTGCCGCCGCGAGGGATGAAGGCGATGTGCGTGCCCTTGTCCGGCTCCCAGGCGAAAGGCGGCTTGCCGGCCATGGCACGCTCCATCGAGCCGGTGAGCGGGAACACCGGCACGACGATCCAGTTCCGCGTCACGGCGAAGTCGTGGATCATCGCCGAGTAGGGACCGTCGAGGATCTCCGCACGCGTGACCGTGCCGTCCGCGGTCACATTCTGGATGCTGATCTCCTTGGTGAAGCGGCCCTTGGCCGAATAGCCGAAGAAGACCATCTCGCCTGTCACGGGATCGAGCTTGGGATGGGCGGTGAAGGGCCCGCACAGTCTGTCGCCGTAGGTCTCGTAGCCGCCCTTGGGGCCGACCGGCATCAGCGTCGCGGGGTCGAGCGAGAAGGGCGCATGCGCCTCCTCGAGCGCCAGCAGGCGACCGCCGTGCCAGACGATGTTGGTGTTGGCGATGGTCGAGTTGAGCGCCATGACGCGGGGATCGGTATAGAGTGGATTGCCGAAGGTGCCGGACAGGCCCTCGCCCTCCTTGTTCTCGATCTCCCACTTGGGCGTGCGCACCCAACGATTCCGGTAGGAGACGTTGCCGTTCTCGATATGGATGGCGTGGATCATGCCGTCGCCGCCAAACCAGTGATAGGGGCCGCGCGGCGCGAATTGCGGGTTCGGTCCGTTGCGGTAAAGCGTGCCGCACAACTCCTTGGGCATCTCGCCGGTGATCTGCAGATGGGCACCGTCCGCCTCGACGTTCACCGGGGCGTAGTAGCCGCGCAGGAAAGGATTGTCGGTCGGGAAGGGCTTGGCCATGGCGTGCTCCTGATCTTGGACCGTTATGGATAACGCTGTGTATCCAAGAAACGTTATCAATACACGCCGTTTCCCGCAAGAGCTGGTCGATGACATTTGCGCCGACCGTTTTCACCGTTTTTAAACGGTTGGAAAAACGGTCAGGCGGGCGGCCCGCCGGCTCACAAGACCGGCGGTGCACAGGGTGGCGGCAGCATTTACCTTCGAGCGGAACATGCCCTGCATCCTAAGGGCGGCCCTGCAGGAACGACGATTCCGGTCGTCAACGACCTCGTGTGCGCAGACCGGTTGCCAGCCTGTGATCTGTGCCGATCAACTCAAACTGGCGGCCTTGGCTCTGGCGTCCTGATACATTGGGAAGTGGGCCACGCCAGAGATTGCTCCGCCGCGTTGCTTCCGTGCCTACTTCACCCACACCCCGCCATCCTTGCTCCTGTAGCCGAGCGAAAGATAGGTTGCGTCGACGAGCGACTGGCCGCGATCGTTGAGCAGCAGGCCGGGGCCCATCTGGTTCATGGTGTAGCCGAAGGAGAAGCCGGCAGCGGGGTCGGCGAAGCCCAGCGAGCCGCCGGCGCCGACATGGCCGAAGGCGGCGCTGCCCAGGATGGCACTGTCGACGTCGGGGCCGAATATCTGGGCGCCGAGGCTGCGCCTGCGATTGTCCATCGACTTCATGAAGCCCAGCGCGAAGCGGGTCGGGATGCGCAGCGTCGCATCGTCGTGCGTCGCCATCGAGACCTCGCCCATGCGCGCCAGGGTCTTGCCGTCAACGAGTTTGCCGCCGCCGACCGACAGCGGGGCATACAGGCCGGCGAGGCCGCGCGCGTTGGTGATGCCATTGGCGGCGCCGATCTCCGCCGCATGACCGGCGCGGGTGTTGGCGCCGCCGGCGCGCCAGGCGCCGACATTCATGTAGAACAGCCACGGGATCGAGGTGCGGTCGGTGGCGAGGTCACGCAGGAACGGTGTCTTCGCCTGTTCGGGCTTGAGGCTGTAGGCGAGGATGGGGGCCACGCGCGGCTCGATCTCCTCGGGCAGGCCGATCCAGAAATCGAGGCCCAGCGGCTTGGCGATCTCGTCGCGGAAGAAGGTGCCCAGTGACTTGCCGCTGGCGCGCCGCACCATCTCGCCTACGGTCCAGCCGAAGGTGAAGCCGTGATAGCCGTTGCGGGTGCCCGGCTTCCAGAACGGTTCCTCGGCGGCCAGCCGCTCCGTCATGTAGGCCCAGTCGTAGGGGCCGTCCTCCTTCACCTTCTCGCGCAGTGCCGGCACCGCCGAGGAGTGGTCGAGCATCATGCGCGTGGTCACCATCTCCTTGCCGTGCTGGCCGAAGTCCGGCCACAGCTCGGTGACCGGTGCGTCGAGGTCAAGCTTGCCGCGGCTTGCCAGCACGTGGGCGCACAGCGCTGTCGCCCCCTTGGTGCAGGAGAAGACGATGCCGACCGTATCCTTCGTCCACGGCATGCCGGTCTTCGGGTTGGCGACACCTCCCCACAGATCGACCACGGTCTCGCCGCCGACAGTGACGCAGACGGAGGCGCCGACTTCGCCATGATCGGCGAAGTTCCTCTGGAAGGCCTCGGCGATGCGCTCGTAACCCTTCTTGCAGATACCATCGACCGTCATGTCAGTTTCCCTGGTTGGGCAGCGGCAGTTCGAAAGCGTCCAGGAGGAAGCGCGCCGCTTGGGAGAGGCCGGTCTGGTCGATACCGTGACCGACGCCCGGCGCGATATGCAGGCCGACCGGCACGCCGTTGCGGCGCAAGGTTTCCGCCGCTGTCTCGCTGAGCTGGCTCGGCAGCATGGGATCGCTGTCGCCATGGATCAGCAGGACCGGTGGCCGGCTGCGCAGTTCGGTGTCCAGAGCTTCGGGAGCGGCCAGCATGCCGGAAAAGCCGATGATGCCGGCGAGCGGGATGTCGCGGCGCAGGCCGCAATGCAGGGCCATCATCGTGCCCTGGCTGAAGCCCACCAGCACGGTTCTCGTTTCGTCGAGGCCGTACTGCGCCATGGTCTCGTCGAGAAAAGCGTCGACGAACGGCGCGGCGGCGCGCACGCCGGCAGCAACGGTATGCGGATCGAGCCGCGAGATGCCGAACCACTGATAGCCCATCGGCGCGCCCTCGCAGGCATAGGGCGCGTTGGGTGCATGGAACACCGTGTCCGGCATCAGCGGCGCCAGCACCGGCGCGAGGCCGATCAGGTCGTTGCCGTCGGCACCGTAGCCATGTAGCAGCACCACGAGATGACGAGGCGCGCCACCCGCGGCCGGGCCATGGCTGGGACCCTCGAGCTTGATCATGATGCCTCCGCTTTGATCTTGGTCGTTTTTGGCGTGGCCTTGGGCACGGTCTTGGCCACCGGATCGACCGGCGCGACCTTAGGCTCGCGCGCGCTCCAGTCCGGCATGTTGCGGCGCCAATGCCAGAGCAGCAGCGCAGCGGCGCTGCGCCACGGCCGCCACGCTTCGGCGATCTTCACCAGCCGCTTGGCGTCGGGTCGCGTGCGCAGCTTCTTCAGGTGCTGCGCCGCGATCACCAGGCCAAGGTCGAGGCCCGGCATGATGTCGGGCCGGCCATGAGCGAACATCAGGTAGATCTCGGCGGTCCAGGGGCCAATGCCCTTGGCCTGCGTGAGCATGGCGATGGCCGCCTCGTCATCGAGCGCCTCGAGCGCCGCGAAATCGATACGGCCCTCGACGATATCGGTGGCGAGGCTGCGGCCGTATTTCATCTTGGCGGCCGACAGGCCGACCGCGCGCAGATCCTCGTCACCAAGCTTCAGGAAGTCGGCCGGCTCCATCGAGGGCACGGCGGCCTCCAGCCGGAGCCAGATCGACCGTGCCGCGTGCACTGAGACCTGCTGACCCACGATCGAGCGCATCAGGCCACCGAAGCCGGATGGGACCCGGCGCAGCTCGGGGTGACCGACCTCCTTCAAGGCGCGCGCGAAATCGGCGTCGACCTTGGCGAGGTGGCGCAGGGCCTTCTTGAGGTTGGCAGCATCGAGGACCACTTGGGGCATCTCGACCGCATAGCACGCCACGCGAGCCCGCTGTAACGTCCGATTGATGAAGATCGTCACGCGCTTTGCCCCCAGTCCGACAGGCGAGCTGCATCTCGGCTCGGCCTATTCGGCCTGGACCGGCTGGCATCGCGCGCGCGAGGCGGATGGTGTGTTCCTGGTGCGCATCGAGGATATCGACATCCGCCGCTGTCGACGCGAGTTCGAGCACGCGATCCTCGCCGACCTGACGTGGCTGGGCTTCCGGTGGGACGGTGCCGTGCGACGGCAGTCCGAGCATTTTGCCGATTACGGGCGCGTGCTCGACCAGCTCGATCAAAGGGGCTTCGTCTATCCCTGCTTCTGTTCGCGTGCCGACATCGCCCGCGAGATCGCGGCCGCCGCTGGCGCGCCGCATGGTCCCGACGGTCCGCACTATCCGGGGACCTGTCGCCATCTACCGCTCGAACAGAGGCGAGCGCGGCTGCGAGCCGCCGAGGAGCATTGCCTGCGGCTCGATGCGGCGAAGGCGGCGGCCGAGGTGGGTGCCTATCATTTCTTCGACGAGACGCGGGGCCGGATCGAGGGCGAGCCACTGCTGCTGGGCGATTTCGTCATCGCGCGCAAGGATACGCCCACCAGCTATCACCTCGCCGTCACGGTCGACGATCATCTGCAGGGTGTGACTTTGGTGACGCGCGGCGAGGATGTGCTGCCCTCAACCCATGTCCATGTGCTGCTGCAGCGGCTGTTGGGTTACGAGACGCCGCTCTACGCCCATCACCGCCTGCTGACCGATGCCACTGGACGCCGCTTTGCCAAGCGCGACCGCGACATGACCATCCGCGCCCTACGCGAGTCCGGGCTCAGTCCGCAACAAGTGATCGATCGCGCCCTGCAAATGGCCGGCGAGGCGGTGACATAGCAGCTGCATCGCCGCTCCGGCGCGCCCGCGGCGGAACGAAAGAGGAAGAGCGGGCTGGAAGCCGCTTCGCCGGCTGGCGCGGCGGCCCGGCTGGGCCTAGGATTTTGCCATGGACCGAAAAGAAGAATTGGCCGTCGGGAGGCGGCTGCTCGGCCATATCGACTGCCGCACCACCGATCTGGCGGCCGATATGTTCCGCAACCAGACCATCGCCTATGCGTGCCGCGATCGCGCGGCGCTCGAGCGCGAGAAGCTGTTCCGCGAGCGACCGCTCCTGATGGGGTTGTCGTCGCGGCTGGCCAAGCCGGGCGACTATCTCACCGAGGATGTCGTCGGCATGCCGGTGCTGCTGGTCCGCGATGGCACTGGCAGCGTGCAGGCCTTTGCCAATGTCTGCCGCCATCGCGGTGCACCGGTGGCGCAGGGCTGCGGCAACGCGCGGGCCTTCACCTGTCCCTACCATGGCTGGACCTACGATCTTGCCGGCCGATTGCTGGGCGCGACCGACAAGCCGGGCTTCGCCGGGCTCGACATTGCAGCACACGGGCTGGTTCCGCTGCCGACGGTGGAAAAGCACGGCATGATCTATGTGCGACCGGGCGTCCCCAGGCCGGGCGAGAGCCGCACAATCGACATCGATGCCGAACTGGGAGTCTTCGCTCCGCCGCTTGCGGCGCTGCAGCTCGACGACTTCGTCCTCCATTCCACCGATCGCATCGCGCCGCGCATCAACTGGAAGTTCGCGGTCGATACGTTCCTCGAGAGCTATCACATCGCTCATCTGCACCGGAAAACCATCGCGCCGTATTTCGTCGGCAATTGCTGCGTGTTCGATTCCGGTGGCCTGCATGGGCGCGCCTCGTTCGTGAAGAACTCGATCGACAAGACCCGGGCCGAGCCCGAGGACGAACGCCGCTACCTGCCGCATATCGTGCAGATCTATCAGCTGTTCCCCAACTCGCTGCTGGTCTGGCAGATGGATCATATCGAGATCTGGCGCACCTTCCCCAAGCAGGGAGATCCCGGCGTGTGCGAAGTGGAGCTGACACTCTACAAGCCGGTCGAGACGACAAAGCCGGATTCCTACTGGGAGAAGAACCGCGACATCGCCATCCGCACCGTGCTCGACGAGGACTTCCCGTTGGGCGAGCGCATGCAGATCGGCTTCGAGTCGGGCGCGACAGAAGAGGTGGTCTATGGGCGCAACGAGCCCGCACTGGTCCATTTTCACCGTTCGATCCGCCAGGCTCTGGGAGTAGCAGCATGATGCGTGACAAGCCGCCGTTTCGCGCCGATCAGGTCGGCAGTCTGTTGCGCACGGCGCCGCTCAAGGAAGCGCGTACCAGGCGGGCTACGGGAGAGATCACTCCCGCGGAGTTGAAGGCGATCGAGGATGAGGAAATCCGCAAGCTGGTGGCGAAGCAGGAAGCGATCGGCCTCCAGGGCATAACCGACGGCGAGTTCCGCCGCTCCTGGTGGCACTACGACTTCCTGCGGCATCTCGACGGTGTCGAGCTGGTGAGTGTTTCCCAGGGCCTGCAGTTCAAGGGCACGCAGACCAAGGCCGAAGGGCCGCACGTTCATGGCAGGATCGACTTCTCGCCGTCGCATCCCATGCTCGATCACTTCAGGTTTCTGAAGTCGGTGACACGGCAGACGCCCAAGATGACGATTCCCTCGCCGGCGGCCTTGCATTATCGCGGCGGCCGCCAGGCAATCGAAAAGTCCGTCTATCCCGAGATGGACGCCTTCTTCGACGATCTCGGCAAGGCCTATACCAAGGCGGTGCGGGCGTTCGGCGAGGCCGGCTGCACCTACCTGCAGCTCGACGAAGTGTTCGTGGCCTATCTCTGCGATCCCGCCCAGCGCGAGTATCTCAAGAGCCGTGGCGACGATCCCGACAAGCTGCTGCATATCTATGCCGACCTGATCAACGCGGCGTGTGCTGGCCGTACGCCCGGCATGACGATCTCCATGCATCTTTGCCGGGGCAACTTCCGATCCACCTGGATGGCGCAGGGCGGCTACGAGCCGGTGGCCGATATGCTGTTCAACAGGATGAACGTCGATGCCTATTTCATGGAGTACGACAGCGAGCGCGCCGGCGGCTTCGAGCCTTTGCGGTTCCTGCCGCGGAACAAACACGTCGTGCTGGGCGTCATGACCTCCAAGACCGGCGCGCTGGAGAGCAAAGATCTGCTCAAGCGCCGCATCGATGAGGCGTCGAAGTTCGCGCCGCTCGACCAGCTCTGCCTGTCGCCGCAATGCGGCTTCGCCAGCACCGAGGAAGGCAATCTGCTGGCGGAGGAAGAGCAGTGGGCGAAGCTTTCGCGCTGCGTGGAGGTGGCACGGGAGGTCTGGGGTTAGACCCGAATCGCCGAGCTTCTGCCACTGGTCCAGGGCCGGCGAATATCCTTGTCCTTTCGGCTCCAGCGCCGAACCGAATATTCCCTGCCGACACCGAGCAAAGGCATATCCCCGTTTTGTTCGAGCGACCCGGCTTTGCTGTTCCGACGCTGACCGCTACTCCATCCGTCGTTGAAACAACCGGCGGCTCCAGGGTCGAGGCGTTGGCGCCCCCGGTGGAAATGCCGAAGTGGAGGCCTCATTCATGCCGTTACATCCGAAAGGCTCGATCCTGCCCTTTCATCTCCACGGGAAGGGACACGGTGTCCTGCAGACCGTGAACATCGAGGGGTCGCCGCATGCGATCCGGGCGGAAGGTCATCCGGCCTTCGGCGGAAAGGAGTCCGCCCCGAGTCCGCTGGACTATGCTCTTGGCTCACTGGCATCGTGCAATCAGGTAACCACCTTCATCGTCGCTCGCGATCTCGGCATATCGATCGGCAGCTTTTCGATCGATCTACGGGCCGAACTCGACAACTCCGTGCTGGTGTTCGGTGCCGAGGGAAATCCGAACTTCTCTTCCGTCACGCTCGACGTCGTGGTGGAAACCGACGCGAGCGATGCGGCGTTCTCAAAGCTGGCGAGTGAAGTCGAGCGGCGGTGTCCGTTGACGCAGCTCTACGCGCGCAGTGGGGTCAAGGTGACGAACAACTGGCACAACTGCCGGCTCGCGAAGGTCGTCGGCTGACCGGATCGAGCATGACACCGAACTGTCACCGATTGATCTAACGCAAGGGCCAGCGAAGCCGGTCGACCTATCAAAGCTCCGAACTTGCGTCGGGTGGCGGCCGGTGACCGAAAAATCGCAGATTGTCCGATTGCTCGGCGAAGGCAGCCTGCTGCTGCCGACGCTGCTTGCAGATGCCCTGGCGGCCAACGATCGCCTCAAGCTGAGACTGACCTTGCTGCAGGAGGCGTCTGCGCAGGCACGTCATCCTGTTCATGCGCCGCCCTCCTTCACGATTGAGCGGCAGGCGGCGGGACTGGCCGATCCTCAGTTCGATGCCATGGTCAGCGGCGCGCGGCAGGTGTCGGGCGATCGGCTGCAGATCCCCGGCGCGCATGCGCTCGTGCACGGCGTGCCCGATGATCTCAAGACGATGTTGGCGCCGCTGGAGGCTTGCGGCACCGACTCCTATCCTGAATTCAGGAAGCGCCTGGAGAAGCTTTCGGCATCGTTGCCGGTGGCCGCGCATGACGAGCTGACGGCCGAAGAGATCCAGTCGATGGCCGCGGCCCGACCCGGCGGCCCGGAGACCGTTCACCGCCTGGTCATGGACGCCCACAAGGCAATCAACGCCCTCGCCGCGGAGTCGGCACTAGAAGTGATCGATGGCGCACGGGTTCATCACGTCGACGAGGCTGACCGCCAGCGCATCCGGGCCTTCATGGCCGGCCTCAATCGCACCGCCGGCCTTGCCTTCGGCCATCCCGGGCTGGCGACACTGGCCACGCGGTCGGGGGCACGACTGGTGATCCAGAACGACATCGGCACGACCGATGCGCACGTGCTGGTGATCCATGTCGAGGGCAACACCACGACCGTCACCTACACCGACATCCACCGCCCGCGTGCCCGCTTCTTCATGTCGATGTTCGACGGGCGCGATGTCGCCTGGAACGCCCTGACCGAGCGGCAGGCCCAGGAGCTGCAGGGCGGCGAGGCCTTCTATCTCGTGGTCGGTCGCCACGCGGCCGCGGACGAAGCCGCGCAGCTGCGCTTTCTCGAGTTCCTCGGTTCGCGCATCGTGTTCCTCATCGACTGGAACAAGGCGCGCAAGGCGCTGCAGATCTTCGTCGGCAAGCAGAATGCGATCGACATCCTGCGCTGGGCATCGTCGCACGATTGCGGCCATCGCGGCTTTCTCGAGCTGGGCGGCGCCGATCTCGTCTTCGAAGCGATCCGCCGCACCGGCGCCGGCCGCATCCCCTACGGAGCCCGCCTCGATGCGGTTCTGGGCGAGAAGGAATGCACGACATTTCTACGTCATGTGCTGCGTCAGACCAGCGAGGGCCTGCGTGCGAGCCGCTCGGTCCGCCTGATCCGCGACGAGATCCAGGCCGAGCTGGCCGAGCTGTTCGATACCGCCGAGGCGGCCTTGCTCGTCCTGCTGGTGCGTCATCTGGGCATCGCCCGTACCCTGGCTTCCGCCATTGCCGAAAGCTTTGCCAGTGATGGCCATGCAGTCGCCGGCCTGAGGACGCGGCTCGCGCAGCGCGCGAAGCAGATGGAGGAGAAGGCCGACCGGCTGACGGTCCAGGCGCGCGAAATGTGCGAGCGCATGCAGGACGCGGACGCGCTCCGACTGGCGTTGGACGAGATCGAGAACTGTACGGACGCGCTCGATGAATGCGCCTTTCTATGGAGCATCGCGCCGACGGGTGAAGGCCTGCTCGGGAACGTTGTCCTCGTCGACCTTGCCGACATCGTGGTCGAGAGCATCAGCCATCTCGTGCGCGCCGCCGAGGCCGCGTCGCGGCTGCCGCAGGGCAACCGACTCGATGCCGCGACCTCGCTGCAGGCGATCGATGCCGTGACCCTTGCCGAACGGCGGGCGGATACGGCGGAGCGGGAGGCTCTGCGGGCCTTCATGCGTCAGCCGACGTCGGACAGCCGGGTGCTGGTGCTGGGCATCGAATTGGCGCGCACGCTTGAAACCGCCACCGACCATCTCGCCCATGCCGCGCTGTCGTTGCGGGAACGCGTGCTGCAGGAGTTGTCGACATGAGTGACGCGGTCGAGCCTCTCTTCATTGCCAGCGGCACGAAAGGCCCGGAGATCACGGCCGAGGTCGCCGGGTCGAAGGCGGTTGGATTGTGGCGGATGGCGAGACTTGGCTTGCCGGTTCCGCCGGCTTTCGTCCTGCCGACTGCGCTGTGTCAGAGGGTCAATGCCGGCGACGGGGCCGCCCTGGAGGCGTTGGAACGGGGGCTGGTCAAGGGTATCGCGTGGCTCGAGGAGCGGACAGGACGCCGGTTCGGCGACGCTCGTGCGCCGCTGCTGATCTCGGTCCGCTCGGGAGCGGCGGTCTCGATGCCCGGCATGCTGCAGACGGTGCTGAATATCGGCCTGGATGACGAGACGGTGCATGGCCTGATCCGCCTGACCGGGAACCCCCGCCTGGCTTTCGATTGCTGGCGCCGCCTGATCCAGTCCTATGCCGAGGTGGTGGGGGACGCGCGGCCGGACGATTTCGATCGTTGCTTGGCGGCCATGGTGGCCGCCGAACAGGTGGAAGGCGAGGCGGAACTCGATTCGGAAGCAATGGAGCGTCTGGCGCTGGATTATCGCGAGCTGGCGACCCGGCTCGATCGGGGAGCGCCGCCGGACAATCCGCGCGAACAGCTGAGCGAGGCGGCGCGAGCGGTGTTCCGCTCCTGGGACAGTCCGCGCGCGGTCGAATACCGTCGGCTCAACGGTTTGCACAAGCTCGCCGGCACGGCGGTGACCGTCCAGGCGATGGTGTTCGGCAATTCGGGCCCGCGCTCGGGTGCCGGCGTCGTCTTCAGCCGCAATCCGGCGACGGGCGCCAACGCGCTTTATCTCGACTTTCTGTTCGACGCGCAGGGCGAGGACGTGGTTTCCGGCCGGCGCACGCCGGTCGATAGCACCCGCCTGGCCTCGCGCTTGCCCGACGTGGCGAAGCAGCTGGCCGACGGCGTCCGACGTATCGAGCAGGAACAACGTGATGCCCAGGATGTCGAATTCACGGTCGATGATGGCCGGCTGTATTTCCTCCAGACCCGCAGCGCCAAGCGCACGCCACTGGCGGCGCTGTCGATGGCGGTGGCCATGGTGCAGGAAGGGCTGATCGATATACCCACCGCGCTGGCCCGTATCGGCACCATCGATCCTTCGGCGCTGACGGTGTCACACTTCGCGGAGCCGGCGGAGGCTGGTGCCCAGGCGATCTCCGCTGCCCCGGGCGTCGCCAGCGGCCGGGTGGTGTTCGACTCGCAACGCGCACAGGAATGGACGCAGCGCGGCGAGCCGGTGATCCTGGTGCGGCCCGATACCTCGACCGAGGATGTGGCGGGCTTCGCCGTTGCCCAAGGCATCCTGACCGCCGCTGGCGGCCGTACCGCGCATGCGGCGGTCGTGGCGCGGCAACTCGGCAAGGTGTGCCTGGTCGGCTGCCGGACACTGGCCATCGACGAAGAGCATCGCCAGGCGATGCTTGGTGATGCGGTTGTGCGCGAAGGCGACTGGATCTCGCTCGACGGCGATGCCGGAACGATCGCGCTGGGCCGGCGCTCCATCGTCTCCTGTCCACCACCAGAGGCCGCCGAGGTGGAGCGCTGGAAGCAGGCCGGGGCGGGCCCGGCCTGACACGCGCCCGGCCGTTCTTTCGTCGTCCGCCTACGCCGCCTCGGCCTGCCCCTCGATGGCGCGGCGGATGGCGGCCCGGGCGAGGAGCCGGGTCGAATCCAGCGTCGGCAGCGGCGCGTTGGTGTCGTTCAGGATCAGCGGGATCTCGGTGCAGCCCAGGACGACCGCGTCGCACCCTTCCTCGTCCTTGAGCCGGCCGATCACCTTCTGGAAATAGGCGATGCCCTCGGGCTTGAAAATGCCGCGCACCAGCTCGTCCATGATGATGCGGTTGATCTCGTCGCGCTCGGGGACGGTCGGCCGCACCCACTCGAGACTGCGGGCGGACAGCTTCTGCGGATAGACCTCACTGTCGGTGAGCCAGCGCGTGCCGGTGATGGCAATGCGCCGGAAGCCGCGCGCCACCGCCTCCGCGGCGACGCTGTCGGCGATATGCAGCCAGGGAATCGGCGACCGCGCCTCGATAAAGGGCAGGGCTTGGTGGATCGTGTTGTCGGGGCAGATCACGAACTGCGCGCCCACACGGGCAAGTTTCTCGGCCGAGCGCAGCATGAGCTCGCCCACGGCCGGCCAGTCGCCGCGATAGATGGGGGTCATGTAGTCGTCGAAGGACGGGGTGTGCATGGTCACCTCGGGATGACCATGGCCGCCCAGCAAGGCCGGCGCTTCGGTGCAGATGGTGCGGTAGCACAGAGCCGCACCCTCCGCGGAGCAGGCGGCAATACCAATGTGAAGAGGTGTCATGGCGCCACTGTTGCCGAAGAGCGGGCGGACGTCACCTCCTCAATGGCGTGCAGCTGTCACTTGGCGGCGTATTTGAAGGCAGGCAGCGTAGTAAGAGTCTTCTTGCTGGCTCCCGCGAGCAGAAGTTCGCCCTCGTAGGTCGTCAACGCTCTATAGGGAAAGGCCACCAACTTGGGACCCGATCCCACGAAATTCCCGACCGACAGGACGACGACGTCCGATTTGCCGTCCTCGCTCAGGATCACATCGTCGACCTTGCCCACGGTCTGATGGGCTTCGTTGACCACCGCTTCCCCAATGATCTTGCTGACGCGCTCGCCCTTGTCGACACTCACGACATCGATCTTGGAGAGTTGCTGGATCGGCGGCTCGCTCTGCGCGTAGCCGGGAACGCTGGCCAGAATGCCGATGGCAGCGGCAACAACGGATGGGATCAGACGCATCGGAGAACTCCATTCTCAAGGCGATCGTCGCCGGCGCAACGGCAACGGACGGCAACTTGGCCTGTTCCTGCGGCGTTAGTGAGGCACATGACGCACTGCGTTTGCGGTGCTCGTGCAAATTCCTAAACCGGAGGCATGAATGACCGACGTTACCAAGATCACGAGCGGGTCGCTGATCGCGGCCGACAAGGTGAACGGCACCGACGTCTATAACCCGACGGGAGACAAGCTCGGCACCGTGGACGACATCATGCTCGACAAGAAGAGCGGGCAAGCAATCTACGCCGTGATGTCGTTCGGCGGCTTCCTCGGCATGGGCGAGAAGCAATATCCGTTGCCCTGGTCGGCCCTGACCTACGACGAGACCAAAGGCGGCTTCGTGGTCAACGTCGACAAGAAGCGGCTCGAGAATGCGCCGACGATCGACGAGGAGGACTTCGTCTGGACGCCTGACTACGGACGCAGCGTGGACAAGTACTACGGTGCGCCGACCTATTGGTGATCAGTGGCGAATGGCGTCGCGCGGCAGTCCGTGCGACGCCTACTTCTCGCCTAGCTGCCGGTTGACCCAGAACTGCACCGGGTCCGCTTCGAGGAACTTCCTGGCAATCTGCCGCTGCTCCGCATTGGCAATCTTGCCGACGATCAAAGCGACCACGAGATCACAATTGTAGGAAACCGCGATTCCGGCAGCGAGCTGGGAATCGCCCCGCGAGCGCAGGCGATAGAGGCGCATGCGTCCGACCAGGTCGGCGATCTGGATGTGCTGGCCTTCGAGCGGGACGAACAGCGGATCGACGAGATCGATGTCGGTGACCCGATCGACTTCAGAATCCTCCACGACGCCGGTATCGCAATTGCCGCAGAAGCCGAGCTTGGGGCGGACATAGAGTTCCATGTCATGCCCGCGCCAGGCTTGTCCTTCGTTCCAGCCGTCGCGCGGAAACGGCCAGGCGATCCGCTGCCATCCGTCATGCGTTTCGGGCCTGTGCGCTACGTCCCAGCGGGCGAAGACGGAGAGACCGGCAAGGGCGACCACGAACGTCGCCGCCAGGGCACCGTAAACAAGGGTACGCGTACTCAGCATCCTTAGTTGAGGCCCGCGGCGGTTCGGGCCGATCCGGTCAGTTCGAGAATATGCAGGCCGGTATTGGCACGGTCGACGATATAGATGTACCCCCGTTCGTCGGTTTCGACGTTGTTGGTCTGTATCGCTGTCTTGCAGCGGTCCTGACCAGCCTCGCGCACGCAGCGCTTATCGGTCTTGTCGGTGATGGCGGGGATGAAATACCCGACTTCGGTCGGATGGTACGGGTCGCGGATGTCCAGTGCGCGGACGCCGGCATTGAAGAAGGCGATGAAGGCCATTTTCTTATAATAGACCGGCGCCATGCTCTCGTTGGAAGAATGCGAGCCGAACCGGCCGCCGCGCTGGCAGAAGTTGCCGCTCGCTTCCGGCACGGTCCAGCTCGAGATCATCATCGGCCGCGATTCGATCGAGACATCGGCGAACCACACCATTTGCCGGGCCTCCCGGCATTCGTTCTGGATCGCCTCGTCGACGATCATGACGATATCCCGCTTCGATCCGTCCTTGTCGTGCGCGAACTCGGCGATCGGCATCTGCAGCATGGGGAAGGTCGTATGCGCGCCGTTCCAGGCCGACATCGGCAGGCGGCCCACTTCCGGATAGCGCAGGTTGGCATCGGTGGGCGCGGCCGGGCCTTTCAGGAGCTTGTCGCGATCGACGATCTGCACCATGCCTTCCTTGTCGGTGCCGTAGCCGAAGTAGACGCGATTGCCCTGCGGGCCGGTCGAGATCGGGCCATGCAGCTCCATCGGAACGGTGCCGGTGGCTCCCGGCTGCTGGCCCGGCAGGCCGAAGTCGCGGATTTTGCGGGGGTGGGCAGGGTCAGACAGATCGTAGATCTGCGTCATGCGCCGCACGCGCCAGTCGGGTGCGCCCGAGACGAGGTAGGCGATGCCGGTATCGCATTCCCACCAGCTCTTATGCGTGTCCTTGAGGCCGGCGATGCGGGTCACGAGCCGGGGATTGGCCGGGTCGGCGACGTTCCAGATCTCATGCGCCTCGCTGCCGAAGGTCCTCAGCATGTAGACGGCATTCCTGTCGCCCTTGGGCAGGGTGCTGCCATCGCAGACTCGCACCATCTGCGCCCCGCCACCCTCGTACTTGCCTTCCTGCCCCGGGATGTGGCGCAGATATTTCGGATTGGCGGGATAGGTGACATCGACGATCGAGGTTCCGTTCGGCTCGGCCTTGCCGGTCATCGGATTGATGGGATCGGGTATCGCGTCGGTGCCGCCGTGATGGCCAATATAGGCAATCCAGCGGTCGCCCTGATGGTGAATGGTGGGCTGGTAGGCACTACGGCCTTGCAGGTCGTTCCAACCGACGAGCCGCATATTCGAGGCTTCCGGCGGATCGCCGATTTTCTGTTGCTGGGCGAAGGCGCCGGACGCGGCAAGCAAGGGAAGACCGACGATCAGCAAGGCCAGGGGCTTCATGGCGTTTCTCCCTTTTGCGGCAACACTACAGCAGGCCGGTGCGGCGGCAACCCCGCGACCGGCCCTGCCGTTGGCTTCGGAGGTCACAAATTGCGGAGGACTCCATGGACAGCACCGAACGGGAGCGCCTCGATCGGCTCAATCGCGAAGCCGAAGCCGAGAAGGGGCCTGGCGATCCCCAGCCCGTGCAGCCGCGTAGTACCCGGCCGCTGATTGTGCTGATCTGCGTTGCGGTCGTGGTCGCGATCGGCATCGTCGGCATCATGTATCTGCGCAACTACGATGGCACGCGCTCCGTCCCCGTCGCGCAAGGCCAAGAGCGGACACCGGCGCCCGCGCGGTAACCGGCGTGCTGCAGAGGGGAGCGATTCAAGGCTGTCTGTCCTAGGGGCGAGGGTCGATTGGTCGACTGGCGAAGGCCGGTTGCAACTTCCCGGCCCGCGGCACGGCCTTCGTTCGTTCAAGCATCCAGGCGGGCACAGCGAGCAGCATGATGCCGGCCACGGCGATGGCCGTCTTGCCGATCTCGCCGAAGGGTCCCCAGTTTTCGTCGACGGCCTTGAGCAGGTAGACGGCGATGACGTGCCAGGCATAGACCTGAAGTGAATGCCGGCCGAGCAGGCGCAGAAACGACAGCTTGAACAGGCGATCGAGCAGGTAGGCAAGCCATCGCAGAGGGATACTGGCCGTAGCCGGACCGAGACGCACCACCCAGGTGACGAGGTAGGCGAGCGCGACGAAGTTGAGCAGATAGACAGGCCCGAACTCGCCGCGATTGGCCAGCGCTCGCAACCGTGCTTCCACCGCCTCGGGCATTGCGAAGTGGTTGGACCAGACGCGCCAGATGGCGAAGAAGAGGACCGTCATGGCTGCCACCAGCGCAAGCTGCGGCCGGTCGGCACGGAAGAGTCGGCTCCAGTCGATTCTGTCCTGGATCATTGCTGTTCCGAGTACCAGGCCGGCGACGAACACGAGCTGCCAGGCGAACGCATTGAAATAGGCACGGAGCGGCAAAAGCCGCGCGACGGCGTCGGCCAGGGCGAGATGGGCGCCCAGTTGCACAGCCAGCCACAGCACGATGCTGCCGCCAGCCACCCACGCCCAACGGCCCTGCAGGCAGAGCCAGATCAAGGGAGGAGTCGCCAGCAGATAGACGACGTACTGCGGCAGGACATCCAGATAGTCGGGTTGGTAGAGCAGCAAGGCGGAGGCGGCGACATGCCGTCCTCGTCCGAAGTGCAGATCGCCCAGCCAGTGATGCCAGTAGACCCACGAGCCGGGCAGCAGCGTCTGCAAGACCAGGATGATCAACACGCATCCCAGCGCATAGGCGTAGATCTCCGCGGCGCGGTTCCAGATCGCGACGGTGGCGGTGCCGAGTCCGTGACGTGCCATGCGCCGACCGTGCACCAGACCTGCAAGCAGGCCGGAGAGGAAAACGAATCCCTGCGCGCCTTCGACAAAGGCCAGTTCGGCATGATTCAGGAGCACCAGCAGATAGCCGCCGGTGAAGGTGAGATGATTCAGGAACATGAAGACGAGAAAGTAGCCGCGCAATCCGTCGAGGATTGCCAGTCGGCCAGCAACCAGACTTCCTCCTGGGGAAGGTGGCTCCGCGTGCGGGTGAAACAGCCTCATCGGCAGACGTTCGTCTCCTGCACCCGAGCGCTGCCGGGCTACACCAGGGAAACGCCTCAACTCTGCCGCGGGTTCGGAGGTCCGGCCTTCAACTTTCTGTGCTTCACACGCAATGCGAGCGTATGGCGGCGGGAAGCTCGTCCATCGACATCACGACGAGATCCGCACCGGCGGCTTCCAGCTCGGCAGGCAATCGGTCCGTCGCATGTCCCGCCCCGCAAAAGCCAATGGCTGACATTCCGGCCGCCTTGGCTCCCCTGACGCCATGCGGCGAGTCTTCGATCACGATACAGCGGGAAGGCGTGGCGCCCGCTATTCGCGCGGCGTGAAGGTATATGTCCGGTGCAGGCTTGCCGCGAGGCACGATTGCCGTGCTGAAGATGTGCGGCGCGAAGTGCGCCGTCAGCCCGACGGCGTCGAGCTTCCTGGTGAGCTTGGCTGGAATACTCGAAGATGCCACGCATTTCGGTATGTGGCTCAAGGCGTCCAGCGCAGCGCCAACCCCGGCGACCGCTGACAGATCGACATCGCAACGCGCCCAGACCATGGCCTCCCGCTCGTCGA
The DNA here is from genome assembly GCF_900167455.1 of Enhydrobacter aerosaccus. Lineage (GTDB taxonomy): Bacteria > Pseudomonadota > Alphaproteobacteria > Reyranellales > Reyranellaceae > Reyranella > Reyranella aerosaccus. Next base: position 19,563 of record NZ_FUWJ01000013.1, on the reverse strand, counting down.
GGAGACCGGCCGGCTGTGGCTGGCCTATCTCCTCGAACAGTGTCCTGTACATGTCGGCGCGAGCAATGCCGACAAAGCGCTCGATCAACTGTCTCGTCGTGACCGTCAAGCCGAAGCGCGTCAGCAGTTCGGCATCGACGTCGTGTTCGAGGATCTCGCTGTCGACGAGGACGCCATCGCAGTCGAAGATGAGGAGATCGGGCCTCCTCAAATCTGGTGAGCCATCGGCGGGGCGGGGATGGGGCGGACGCGTTCGTAGGCGGCGGCGGCCCGCATCACCAGCGCATCACGGGCATGGGCGCCGACAATCTGCAGGCCGATCGGCATGCCCTCGCGGTCGAGGCCGCACGGGATGGTCGCCGCGGGCTGGCGCGTCAGGTTGAAGGTGAGCGTGAAGGGCGTCCAGCCGATATCGACGCCGTCGCCACCCCACGCCGCGTTCTCGTTCACGGCAAAGGCCGTCATCGGCATGGTCGGCGTCAGCAGTAGGTCGTACTTGGCAAGGAATTGATTCATGATCACCGCGAGGTGCTGGCGCTGGCTGATGGCCGACACCACCGCCTCCTGACCGAGGTTGGCGCCGACTTCCGCCGCCTTCAGCAGGCCGGGATCCATCAGCGCGCGCTTCTCCTCGCTGTAGTTCTTCACCAGCAGCGCCACGTTGGATTGCCAGTGGGCATTCAGGATGCGCCGCGGATCGAGGCCCGTCAGGTCCGGCGAGTCCTCGATCACCCGGGCGCCCAGGGTCTTGAACACCTTGACCGCAGCGTCGACGGCAGCCGCGACGTCGCGATCGATCTTGTCCTTCTCGACGAAGCCGAGAGTGGGCGAATAGGCGATGCGCAGTCCCTTCACGCCCTTGTCCAACCCCTTGAGGAAGTTCTCCTCGTCATCCGGTCGCGCGTAGGGATCGCGGGCATCGTAGCGGGCAATGACGTTCATCATCATCGCCGCATCCCTCACTGTGCGCGTCATCGGCCCGATATGCGAGAGCGTGCCTTGTGCCGATGCCGGCCACAGCGGCACGCGGCCGTGCGTGGGTTTCAGGCCGAACAGCCCGGTGAAGGAACAGGGAATGCGGACCGAGCCCGCGCCGTCGGTGCCGATGGCGAGATTGCCCATGCCCACCGCCTCCGCGGCGACGCCGCCCCCGGAGGAACCGCCGCTGGTGCGCCCGATCTTCCACGGGTTGTGGGTGGCCCCGAACAGCGCCGAATCCGTCACGCCCTTCCAGCCATATTCGGGCGAGGTGGTCTTGCCGAGCAGCACGGTGCCGGCTTCGCGCAGCCGTTGTGCCACCGGGGCATCGACGGTCCAGGGGCCGTCGGGATCGGTCGCCAGGCTGCCCATGCGCGTCGGCATGCCCTTGGTCAGCACCATGTCCTTGATGGTGATCGGCACGCCGTCGATATCGGACAGGCGCTTGCCGCCCTTCTTCCAGCGCTTCTCGGCGGCGCGCGCCGCGCGCAATGCTGCATCGGGATCGAGATGCTGGAAGGCATTGAGCTGCGGATTGAAGGCGTCGATGCGCGCCAGCGCCGCCTTGGTGGCTTCGACGGGCGAGGCCTTGCGCGCCTTGTAGAGTTTCACCAGCTCGTAGGCTGGCATCATCGCAAGGTCGGCGGTCATTTCATTGTCTCCGGAAGGGTAGGGAACTCGAGGGGATCGGCCTCGGCATAGCGAGCCGCGGCGCGCAGGACCAGGGCGTCCTTGTAATGGCCCGATGCAATCTGCAGGCCGACCGGCAGCCCGTCGCGGCTGAGCCCGCACGGCACGCTGACAGCGGGATGGCGCGAAAGATTGAACTGGAAGGTATAGGGAGACCACTGCTGGTTCGGCTTGCCGTCCGCGCCGATTGGGGCATTCTGACCGGCCTCGAACGGCTGCACGGCCAATGTCGGCGTCAGCAGAAGGTCGTACTTCTCGAAGAAGGCATTCCAGGCGATCGTTGCCTCACGCCGTGTGACCTGCGCGTCGACGACGTCCTGCAGCGTATATTTCAATCCTGCCTGTGCGCCCGCCAGCAGACTGGCATCGAACTGGTCGTGGCGATCTGCCGGATAGAGCTGCAGCAACCGCTGCAGAGCACTCAGCCAATGCACCACGAAGGTCCGGCCGGTCTCGCGATAGTTCGTCGGCGGCACGGCCTCCTCGACGGTGCAGCCCATCGCCTCGAAGCGTTTGGCCGCCTTGGTGACCATGGCGGCCACCTCGATGTCGAGCGGGTGATCGCCCATGCGCAGGATGAACGCGATCCGGCATTTCTTGAGCTTGCCCTTGATCGCCTTCACATAGTCGACGTCGTCGGCTGGAAGGCTCCAACCATCGCGCAGGTCGGGCTTGGCGATGGCGTTCATCATCAGCGCCGTGTCGAGCACCGTGCGGCACATCGGGCCGGTGTTGGAGAGCTCGCCGGTGAGCGATGGCGGCCAGGCCGGGATGCGGCCGAAGGTGGCCTTCAATCCGACCAGTCCGGTGAAGCTCGACGGCAGGCGGATCGATCCGCCGCCGTCGGTGCCGATCGCGATCGGTCCCAGCCCCGCGGCCACGGCGGCACCAGCTCCGCCGGACGAGCCGCCGGGCGTGCGGTCCATCTTCCAGGGATTGCGCGTGATGCCGTGCAGGGGCGAGTCGGTCACCCCCTTGTGGCCATATTCCGAACTGGTGCTCTGGGCGAAGACGATGGCACCGGCCTCGCGCAACCGCGCAACCGCCGGCGCGTCCGCCTCGGCCGGTGTCTTGTCGGTAAGCTTGCTGCCCATCGAGGCGGGCCAGCCTTTGACGCGCACCAGTTCCTTGATGGAAACCGGCACGCCGTCGAGCGGCGACAAAGGCTCTTCCTTCATCCAGCGCTTCTCGGATGCCTTGGCGGCGGCCAGGGCCGGCTCGGCATCGATGACGCACAGTGCATTGAGGCGCGGATTGATGGCCTCGGCGCGCTTGAGCACCGCCTTCATGACTTCCGTCGGCGAGGTTTTGCCCTTGGCGTAGAGCTTGCCGAGTTCGGCGGCAGTCGCCTGTGTCAGGTCCGTCACGCAGCATTCCCCTTTACGCTTCGATACTGCCGCGCCAACTGGCCGGCCTGGTAGTCGGCAGCCATCGCCAGCTCGGTCCGACCGAGTTTACGGTACAGCTCGGCCAACGCGCGCTTGGTCGCGGGCACGGTCGGCCGCTCGCGCTCGTCGATCTGCAGGATCTTTACGGCGGCATCGTTCCAGCCTGCCCGCATCAAGGCATCGAGATGGAACGCGCCGAACAGGGACCGTTGGGCGATGCTGCCGCCGATCGTCGCAAGATGAGGCACGGCCCGGCCGAGCAGCTGCGCGGCTTCGCCGTAGTCGCCTTTCGCATAGGCAGCGAGACCATGCGCCGCCGGTACGGCGGCGTCGGCCCACGCTTCGCGCTCGAACGGCTTGGCTCGCTCGGCGCGGTCCTCGAGGCTCGCCAGCATCTCCGTCACGGCGCCGTGCTGCTCCGCTCGTGCCAGCGCATACAGATACTGCAGGTCGAGGAAGGCCACGAAATGATCGTGCAGGCGGTCCTTGAGATAGGAGGCGACGTCCGTCCATCGGGATCCGACATCCACGCCGCGCAGCTCGAGACGGGCCAGCAGCGAGATGGCATTGATCTGGTCCTCGGAGAATTCCTTCCACACGCCCCAAACGCGATTGTCGAACAGCGCCAGAGCCTCGTCGGTGCGATCGAGATCGATCAGGAACAGCGCCAGATGCCACCAGTTGTGGGTGTACATGAAGGAATTGCAGTCCTCCCACGTATCCGCCACGCCCTCCAGGAAAGCCACGCCTTCGACCATACGGCCGCGCGCTTCCAGGCAATGGGCCAGCGCATGGTGGGCCCACGGGTCCTTGCGCTCCATCTCGATCGCAGTGCGGGCATGCGCCTCGGCCTCGTCGAGTCGGTTGCATTCCTCCAGGCCGAAGGCACACATGCCCCAGACGAAATGGTTGTCACGGTTGGCGGCGAGCAGTTGTTCGCCGATGCGCATCAGGGCCTTGGCATCGCCCTGGTTGAAGGCATGGAGCTGGCCCAGCTTGCCGGCCAGCAGGTCGCGTGGCCACCCGGCGACGATCTTCTCGTGCAGGGCGAGGCTCCTGTCGCCATCGCCGGCAAGCCAGGCCTCGGTTGCGGCAATCCAGGCCCGTTCACGCGGGTTGGCGTTCTGCTCCAGCGCCTTTGCGCGCTCGAGATAGCCGGCGCCGAGCGCGCGGCCTTCGATGGAATTCATCGACAGGACCAGGTTGGCAGCCAGTGCCGGCAGCAGCGCACAGCGCTCCTCGCGGTCGGCGGCCTCCATGAAAGGCTGAAAGCGCTTGCCGAAGACCAGCCATTCCTCGCGCAGGAAATCCAGCGCCTCGATGGCATCCGCGTCGGCCGCGCCGACCTCCAACCCCTGACCGTCCCGAAGCAAGATTCTTCCTCTCGTTAGCCCGACTTTTGCATGCCTGACGGTCGAGAGCAAAAGCTAGCAAGCGCGAGGACCGAGCAGTGATAAAGCGTCGCTCTTTGTTGGTCGGAGTTGCCACCACATCGATCGTTCCGCGCATCGGTCTGGCAGCCGGCTATCCGGACCGCCCGATCCGCCTGGTCGTGCCCTATGCGCCCGGGGGCGCGACAGATACGGGGGCGCGCGCCCTTGGCGAACGCCTGGAGAAGATCCTGGGGCAATCGATCGTGGTCGAGAACAAGGCGGGCGGCAGTACGATCATCGGGACCGAGACGGTGGCCAAGGCCAAGCCCGATGGATACACGCTGCTGCTGGCTCCCGGCGCCCTGGCCGTGAATGCCGCGTTCGGCATCGCCTTGCCCTATAACACCTTCAAGGATCTGGCGCCGGTCGCACGCTTTTTCGACATGCCGATCCTGCTGGCAGCCAGCAACGACGCGCCCTTCAAATCGATGCAGGAACTGCTGGCGACCGCCAAGGCCGGTGGACCCTCCATTCCCTTTGCCACCGCCGGGGCGGGCAGTATCCAGCATCTCTGGGCGGAGTATCTGAAGACGCGCACCGGGCTCAACCTCGACCACGTGAGCTACAAGGGCAGCTCCGAGGCTTTGCGCGATGTAGTGGGTGGACACGTGCCGCTCCTCTCCGATCTTCTGATGCCGACGGCAACCGCTGTGAGAGCGGGCAAGGTCCGCGGTCTCGTCGTCGCCATGCCGCAGCGTTCTGCCTTGTTGCCGGACGTACCGACGGTGGGAGAGGTGGGACTTGCCGGCATGGAGGGCGCAGTGCCTTTCGGTGTCATGGCGCCGGCCGGCGTATCACCCGAGATCGTGGCCAGGCTCAATGCTGCCATCAATGATGTGCTCCATGACGGCGGCTTTCGAGACAGGCTTGCAGAGTTCGGCTTCACGCTGATCGGCGGCACGCCCGATTTCTACGCGCAAACCTTGGCCGACGAGTCGGCGAAGTGGCGCAAGGTCATCCAGGATGCGCACATACCGCCGCCAGCCTAGCTGAGTGGCGTCGGCCGGCGAGCTCGCCTCAGGATTTCGGCGAGCCGCCGAGGAAGCAGTAGACGAGGCCGCTGCGCGAAGCACAGATATGGCTGTTTCCGTCGGGAGCCAGCTGCTTCAATACCGCGCGCGGCGGCACCGTGATCCAGTGGCCATCGACCAGCGCGTGCCACATTCCGTCTTCAGAGAGGTAGGCGCGGGTCGGCCGGCAATCGCCCTCGCGACCGTCGATTGTGCCGTTACAGCACGAGTATCCGGTCTCGGGCTGCTTCAGGTCGCGATACCAATCGTGATTCTGGGCGTGGCCCTGACCGTGGAAACCTTCTTGCGCCAGCGCCGGCAGGGCCAATGCGGTGGCGCAGAGCAGGACAATGGGACGAGCAACAACAGACCAACGGCGAAAGGGCATGGGGGCCGAACCCCTTTCCGCAAACACCAGTCGAGCCGGTCACGTATTCGAAACGACGCGCCATTGCGCTCGACTGAATCCGTTACGACAATATTAACTCAAGATGTTGTGGATGTCGTCAGCTCTTCGGTACACCGCCGATGAAGCAGTAGATCATTCCGCTCTTTCCAGCACAGACATGTGAATTGCCGTCGGGCGCCAGGGTCTTCAGTACGACGCTGGGCGGCACGGGCTGCCAATGGCCATCGACCAGCGCGCGCCACGTGCCGTCGCTGTCCTTGTAGGCGCGGGTCGGGCGGCAGTCGCCATCGACGGTGTCGCCATTGCAGCAGGAATAGCCCGTGCCGGGCTGCTTCAAGTTCTTGTACCAGTCATGATTTTGCGCATGCCCATGGTCGCGCCATCCGTCGATCGCCGATGGATCGTGATGGCCTGGGGCGGACATATCCTGGGCGGCGACCGAGAGGGCGACTCCCAATGTCAGTGCGACCGCAAGGGAAATGACGCGCATGAGGACAACCTCCTCAGGCGCATCAACGGCCGATCAGGACGGAAGTTGCCGCGCGCCGCCCTAGGGGAAGCCGGGTTGCGTCTGGCGCAGTCCTGCCGCGATGGCGAAGAAATCGGGATCGTCGGCGCGCAGCAGGCCGTGCCGCACGAAGAAGTCGATCAGCACCAGATTGCAATTGTATTTGAAGGCGTTGGTGTCACGCACCGTCTCGAACACGCGCTGAACGGGCCACAGCTCGAACGACTCGACCTCGCCGTCATTGGCGCGCGGCGTGAAATCCTCGGGCAGCTCCAGGTCGAAGCAGGTCATGATGTCGGGCTTGAGCTGCGCGCCGGACTGGTTCCAGTAGGAAACGTAGCTCACCGCCCTGGCCTGGCGCGCGAGCTCGGGCGGGATCGAAGCTTCCTCGCCGCATTCCTTGATCAGATTGTCGAGCAGTCCGATGCCGGCCGGCTGGCCGCCGGCAACGGTATTGTCCAGTTCGCCCGGAAAGGTCGGTTTGGTACGGGACCGGCGCGGCACCCAGATGTGCAGGCCGTCCTTCTTGCGCACATAGCCGGTCATATGCGGACCGTAGGCGCGCACGCCGAACCAGGGCACTGCCGCCCGTTCCATGGTCATCAGCGGCGGCCGCGAGAACTCCCAGGTCACGGCGTAGGGCTCTTCCCGCCATAGCCCCTTGAAGTGGCCTTGTGCGCGCAGTTCGAGCAGAAACGACCGCATTGCGGCGGTGCGCTTGGTCGGGGCGTCGAGATGGCCGGCGAAGTACCAACCCTGCTTGCGGTGGGTGAAGAGGTCCGGCTTGGCGGCAAGCACGGATGCAAAATCGCGATGGATGAATCCTGCCCGCTCGGTACCGACGAACCACGGTTCGAAGTGGCGCAGATCGACATTGTTGCAGCGGGCGATATGGTCGAGAAAGGACATGGCGGCAGACGACTAGCACAAAGTGATGGGGATGACCGAAGACGAACTGCAGGCGCGGCTCGATGCGACAATCGTGGCAGAGGAACGTTACGGTCTGGTCGTGGAGGAGTGCGGCGACCAGGAGGTGCGGCTGCGCTTCCCCGAACGGCCGCGAGCCTGGACTATGCCGGCGCTGCTGGCCGCCCTCGATGCGTCATTGCGGGCCGCGGCCGGCGCCGATGCCGAGGTCACGCATCTCGCGCTCACCGTGCTGCGACCGGTGCAGCAGGCCGACATCGTGACGCTGTCGCGCGTCCTCCGCCGCGACCGCGATACGATCCATGCCGAGACCTGGCTGTTCAGCCATGCGCCGATCCAGCCCATCCTGCATGCGACGGCGACGCTGTCGGCATCGGCATAGAGTCTGGACAGGAGGCCCATCGCCCGCCATAAGCAGAGACATGCAGACCGTGTCCGCTCTCGTCGTCGTTATTCTCGCCATCCAGCCGGTGGTGGGTTAGCGCGCGTCCGAACGGTCCCGAAGCAACCCGCCCCGAGAGGCGGGTTTTTTAATGCCTGTCCCTCGGAGGTCCGATCAGAGGAGACAGACAATGCCCGACCATCCGCCCTATCCGTCGCCCCATCCTTTGCACGACGTGATCGCCGCCGCCGACCGCGCCATCACCGACGAGGATTTCGACGCCGTGATGACCTTCTATACGGAGGATGCGACCCTCGTGGTGAAGCCCGGCCTCAACGCCACGGGCACGGAGCAGATCCGCCGCGCCTTCGAGGCCATCGCCGAGCATTTCAACCACAGCCTTGTCGTGACACAGGGCGAGCTGGTCGTGATCGAGGGCGGCGACACCGCGCTGGTCGTGGCCGAGACCATGCTCGACTGGACGCAGAAGGACGGCGCGCTCGCCTCGGCGACCCGCCGCGCGACCTACGTCTTCCGCAAGCAGGCGGACGGAAGCTGGCTGTGCGCGGTCGACAATTCCTACGGTACGGACCTCGTGATGTCGGAGGTCTGACGCGGTGGCGCCTTCTACGCCGCGTCGGCCGTTGCGACGCGCGGACGATCACGCAGGACGAAGACGATCAGGCCGGCGGTCGCTGTGAGCGCGGCCGATCCCAGCCACACCCAGTCGTAGCGGAACGTGAGATCGAACAGGTATCCGCCGAGGAACGCCCCGGCGGCAGCGCCGATCGCATGGCCTGCCGAGATCAGTCCCATCGACAGGCCCATGACGCGCAAGCCGATATGGCTGGCGGCAAGACTGGCAGTCACTGGGACCGTCGCATAGTCGACAGCGCCGAACAGGGCGGCGAAGGCGATCAGCCGATCGTAGTCGACTCCCACGCGCATCAGGATCACGAAAGCGATCGCGCGCATCAGATAGATCACGCTCAGCAGAGCGATACGGTTCACCCGATCCGACAGCCAGCCGGACAGAACCATGCCACCCATGTTCACGGTCGACAGCAGCCCATAGGCTGTCGCACCGAGCAGGGGCCCGAAGCCGCAGAACGCAGCGTAGGACAGGAAGTGGGTCTCGATCACGCCGGCGGTGGTGTAGCCGCACAGCAGGAAGCTCCAGAACAGGACGTGGAACGCGGGCTTCTTCAGCACGAAGCGGATATCGGTCAAGAGCGGAGCTGTGCCGGGTCCCGCCTTCTCGATGACGACGTGCTTCGGCAGCGTTGCCCACAGGAGCGGCAGCAGGGCGAGGGTGGCAGCGCCGAGCGCGAGAAAGCTCCAGCGCCAGCTCGAGCTTGCCAGGATGGCGGCAACCAGCGGCACGACCACGAGCTGACCTCCCGTGGCGCCGGCGGTGGCGATGCCCGTGGCGAGGCCGCGATGCCGGTCGAACGACCGCGCAATCGCCGTCGAGACGACATGGGTCGCGACCATGCCGAAGCCAACGGCCGCTACGCCGCTGAACGCCAACAGGAAGACGAGCCGACTGCTGGTCGCAGCGACGATCACGCTGCCGCTGCCGATCAACGCCAATCCTGCGACAAGCGTCGTGCGGACGCCCTTGCGGTCGATCATCCGTCCCGCGAAGGGGGCAACCACGGCCATCACCAGCAACGCAACGGCGGCAGCCGAGGAGACGAAGCTGCGCGACCAGCCGAGTTCCTGCGTCCAGACGGGCATCACCAGCCCCAGCGTGGCACGCGTCGAGAAGGCGAGTGCCAGGGCGAGGAAGCCGAAGGCGACCACTGACCAGGCGATCAAGGAGGAGGAGCGGAAATTCACTGACATGTCAGACCCTTTGCGGCCCGCAGGCTCGGCCGCCGGGGCCGCGGCGACAAACGATGCTTTCAGCCCATCGCTTTAGCTGTGCTAAACCCTGGGTCGTGGCCATCCGATTCGATCTTCTTCATACCTTCGTGGTCGTGGCGCGTGAGCGCAGCATGAAGGCGGCGGCCGAGCGGCTGTCGGTGACGCCGGGCGCCATCAGCCAGCGCATCCGCTTGCTGGAGGAAGCAGCGGGACAGCGGCTGTTCGTGCGCGGTCGCGATGGGGTCCGATTGGCGTCGAAGGGCGAGACGCTGTTCGCTGCTCTCGACGCTCCGTTCCACGCCATCGAGGCTGCCGATCGCGGTCTGGGCAAGAACGCCGCGCGCCGCGTCGTCGTCAGCATGATGTCCTCGTTTGCGTCGGGATGGCTGGTGCCGCGGCTCGGCCGCTTCGCCAGGCGCCACCCCGACATCGAGGTCGTCGTCGAGACCGGGCCGCGGCTGGTCGATCTCGCGCGCGAGCCGGTCGACATGGCCATCCGCCACGGCCTCGGCAACTATCCCGGCCTTGACGCGACGAAGCTGATCGCGCCCGAACTGGTGGTGGTCGCAAGTCCGCGCCTGCTCCGGTCAGGACCACCCCTTGCCGCGCCGGCCGATTGTCTCCGCTATACGCTGCTGCACGACATCGATCGCGGCGACTGGCCGCTCTGGTTCGAGGCCCAGGGCGTGGCGGTCCCCAAGCGCCTCAAGGGACCGTCTTTCTCCGACGACCACCTGGTGGTGCGGGCCGCCGTGGCCGGGCAGGGGCTGGCACTGGTGCGCGATGTCTATGCACAGGACGAGCTGCGCTCCGGTCGCCTGGTGAAGGCTCTGAAGACGCGCTGGCCGGCCCGCTTCGCCTATTACGCCGTCACCCGTGCGGGGCGGGAGCACAGCCCAGCGCTCCGGCACTTCAAGCGCTGGCTGGTCGAGGAAGCGAAACGGGACCGGCGCTGAGCTGCCCCGCACTCGGCGAAGGCCAAGGCAGAGTCCGATTTTGTGAAGTGTCATGGTGCCATACGCGGCGTGATTCCGATCGCACAGCCGAGAGGATCGAAGGCGAGATGGCGGCTCGGGGAGTAGGCCGACATTGCGCCCCGATGAGGATGGGACCACAGTTTGCGTCGGCCGCAACCGATCGCCGAGACATGCTGAAACTGGACCACCTCACCGTCATCGCCCCGACTTTGGCGGAGGGTGTCTCGCACATTCGAACTTGCCTCGATCTCGACGTCCCCTTTGGGCAGCGCCATGGTTACATGGGCACCTACAACCACCTTCTTCAGCTAGGGGGCGCGATCTATCTGGAAATCGTGGCTCTCGATCCCGAGGCGGATGGACCCGGTCGACGGCGCTGGTTCGGCCTGGACGATCAGGGAAAGGTCAGGAACGACTGGGAGGAAGGAAGGCGCTTGCGAGGCTGGGTCGCGAGAACCGATGCCATCGAATCGGTTATCGCCGGGCGCGAAGGAATCTTCGGCGAGAAGGTCTCCCTTCCAGCGATCAACTCGACATTCGACTTCGCCATTCCCAGAGACGGCTCTCTTCCTCTGGATGGGGCAGCACCCTCTATCATCGACCGGCGCGGCAAGCCTCGCTCAATGGCGACAATTGCTGATCTCGGCGCACGCCTGCGGTCCTTCTCGCTCGAGCATCCTGACCCGGCCGCCATATCAGCCCTCTATCGAGAACTCGACATCGATCGCCCGCCTGCGCTCACTCGCGGGCCAATGCTGCGCTATCGCGCGCAGATCGAAACGCCCACCGGGCTTAAGGAACTGACCTGAACTGCCTGGCCGTGCCCAGCGGGACGCGAGCATGGCCGAGCCGTCTCGCCTACGCCGCTTCCTTCCACGCGCCGTCGACCACGGCGACGATGTCGCGCATGATCTGAGTGAGGTCGAAGTCCTTGGGCGTGTAGACGCGCGCCACGCCGGCGGCAATCAGCGCCTCGGCATCGGCCGGCGGGATGATGCCGCCCACCACGACCGGGACGTCGCCGATGCCGGCCAAGCGCATGCCCTCGAGCACGTCGTTCACCAGTGAGACGTGGCCGCCCGACAGGATGGAGAGCCCGACCACATGCACGCTCTCCTCGAGCGCCGCATTAACGATGCGCTCGGGCGTGAGGCGGATGCCCTCGTACACCACCTCCATGCCGCAGTCGCGGGCGCGCACGGCGATCTGCTCGGCACCGTTGGAATGGCCGTCGAGGCCGGGCTTGCCCACCAGGATCTTGATGCGCCTTCCGAGCCGCCGGGAGACCGTTTCGACCTCGCGGCGCGCGGCATCGAGGCGTGTATCGCTGACACCGGCCGCGCGGGCGACGCCGGTCGGGGCGCGGTATTCGCCGAACACCTCGCGCAGCGTCTGGGTCCACTCGCCAGTGGTGACGCCGGCCTGGGCACAGGCAATCGAGGCCGGCATGACGTTGCGATCTTCCTTCGCCGCTGCCGCCAACTCGGCCAGCGCCGTCTTCACGGCCCCGCCGTCGCGGGCCGCGCGCCACGCATTCAGCCGCTCGATCTGGTCGCGCTCCACCGAAGCATCGACGGTGAGGATGGCGCCCTCGCCGGCCGAAAGCGGCGACGGATCGCCCTCGGTAAAGGCATTGACGCCCACCACTGTCTGCTCGCCTGCCTCGATGGCGGCCAGCCGCTTGAGGTTCGATTCGACCAGCCGCTGCTTCATGTAGGCCGACTCGATCGCCGCCACGGCGCCGCCCAGGTCGGCGATGCGCTGCATCTCGGCCAGTGCCTCCTGCTTGAGGCTCTCGACCTTCTTGGCGATCTCGATGCTGCCGTCGAAGATGTCGGCATATTCAAGCAGGTCGGTCTCGAAGGCCACGATCTGCTGCAGGCGCAGCGACCATTGCTGGTCCCACGGCCGCGGCAGGCCGAGCGCCTCGTTCCAGGCCGGGAGCTGTACCGAGCGGGCACGGGCATTCTTGCTCATCACGACCGCCAGCATCTCGAGCAGGATGCGGTAGACGTTGTTCTCCGGCTGCTGCTCGGTGAGGCCGAGCGAGTTCACCTGCACGCCGTAGCGGAACAGTCTCTGCTTGGCATCGGCGACGCCGTAGCGGGTGCGCGTGAGCTCGTCCCACAGCTCGGCGAAGGCCCGCATCTTGCAGATCTCGGTGATGAAACGGATGCCCGCATTCACGAAGAAGGAGATGCGGCCGACCACCTGCGGGAAATCCGCCTCCGGCACCTGGCCGCGCGACCGCACCGCGTCGAGCACGGCGATGGCGTTGGCGAGCGCGAAGGCCAGCTCCTGCATCGGCGTGGCACCCGCTTCCTGCAGGTGATAGCTGCACACGTTCATCGGGTTCCACTTGGGAACCTCGCGATAGGTGAAGCCGATCGTGTCAGCGGTCAGCCGCAGCGACGGCTCGGGCGGGAAGATGTAGGTCCCGCGCGACAGATATTCCTTGATGATGTCGTTCTGCGTCGTGCCCTGCAGCTTGGCGCGCTCGACGCCCTGTGCCTCGGCGGTGGAAATGTAGAGTGAGAGCAGCCACGCCGCCGGCGCATTGATGGTCATCGACGTGTTCATGCGGTCGAGCGGAATGCCGTCGAACAGGGTGCGCATGTCGCCGAGGTGGCAGATCGGCACACCGACCTTGCCGACCTCGCCCTTGGCCAGCGGATGATCGGAGTCGTAGCCGGTCTGGGTCGGCAGGTCGAAGGCGACCGACAGGCCGGTCTGGCCGCGCGCCAGGTTGGTGCGGTAGAGCTCGTTCGACTTGGCCGCCGTCGAATGGCCGGCATAGGTGCGAATCAGCCAGGGCTTGTCGCGTTTGGCCGCTGTCATGGTGTAAGCTCCGACCTCCCATTGGATGTTGCGCTGCAGCATAATGGCTTTCGCGGTGCAGCCAAGAGGTAAAAGCCCGTCGTGCAAGACCCTTCCGGGCCCGCCGGCCCTCCGTCCCCTCCCGCGTCCCGGGTCGAGCCGACATTGATCCCGCAGCCGACGGCGAGCGCGGCGCTGGCGCCCAGCCGGCCCGTGTATGACGGCAAGCTGGGCGAGCTTTATGCCATTTATCTGCGCCATCTGCTGCTGATGCTGCTGACGCTCGGCCTGTCGCGCTTCTGGGGGCGCACGCGCATCCGGCGCTACCTGTGGAACCACTTCTCGATCCTGGGGGATCGCTTCGAGTATCGCGGGCGCGGGCTGGAGCTGATGATCGGCTTCCTGATCGTGGTGGCGATACTGGCCGTGTGGGCGGGAGTCGTGTGGGCGATCTGGCACTTCGGCTTCCGCGATCGATCGGCGCCAGGCCTCGACATCATCGACGTCGTGTTCCTGTCGATCGGCCTGATCGGCGTGCCGCTCGCTTTCGTCGGCCAGTATTCGGGCCTGCGCTACAAGCTCTCGCGCACACGCTGGCGCGGCATACGCTGCGCCATGGACGGCTCGGCCTGGAGCTATGGTGCGCTGGCGACCGGACTCACCTTCGCCAATGCCATGACGGCCCGGTTGTTGACGCCGGTCGTGTCGGTGAATCTCGCACGGCCGCGCATCGCCCACGCCCACGTCGGCACGCAGGGCTTCGAGTTCGCTGGCCGCGCCGGCGACATCTATGGCCGCTATGTCGGCTATTACTTCCTCAATATCGGCGCCTGGATCGTGGCGGTGGGCATCGCGGTCGCGGCGGTGACCGGCTCGATCGCGCGGCTGGGCGGAGCGGAGTTCGAGGAGGCTTTCACTCATCCCGGTCCCAAACTCTTTCTGACCATCGCCGTCGCGGCCTTCGCGGCCTATCTGCTGTTCGGCGTCATGATCCTGCCGTTGCGCTGCTGGTGGCGGGCCTATCTCTATCGCTACCTCGTGAGCCACACCCGTGCCGGCACCGTGCTGTTCGCGACCGCGCTCACGACGCGCCAGATGTGGGGCTTTCTTGTGCTGAACTACCTGATCGTGATGCTGACGCTCGGGCTCGGCTGGCCGTGGGTGATCCATCGCACCATGCGCCTGATCGCGGGCGAGCTGTGGGTTTACGGTGAGCCCGACGGCGCGGCGATCGGACAGCCGCCGCAGCGGCCGCCGCGCTTCGGCGAGGGGCTGCTCGACATGTTCGATGTGAGCAGCATCTGATGCCGGCCGCTCCAGGGACGATCCACGGCCGCTACTATGACGGCAAGAGTGCCTGCGTGCGCGAGGTCTTCGTCGTGACGACGCCGGGCGAGGTGATCCTGCGCGATCTCGGCGACTCCTCACTGGTGGCGCGCTGGCCGATCGTCGAGCTCGGCATTCTCGGCGACAGCGAGCACGAGGCGGTGCCCCTGCTGGTCCGCGGCGGCGACGAGGCACGGCTGGCGATCGAGGATGCCGAGCAGCGGCGCCAGCTGGCTACCGCCGTGCCGGAGATCGCCGCCATTGGCGCGCGCAAGCCCGAGCCCGCCGGTCGCATCCTGCAATGGGGCGGTGCCCTGGTGGCGGCGATCGGTCTGTTCTGGTTCGGCATCCAGACCGGCAGTGACACGCTGGCCCCGATGGTGCCTTACGGGCTGCAGGCACGGCTGGGCGAGAGCGTCTATCGGGCGATCGCCGGCAACCGCCCGCAATGCGACGGCCAGGAAGGGCTGGCGGCGATCAATCAGTTCGCCAACCGCGTCGCCGCGGAGGCGGGATACGACCATCCCATCAGCGTGCGGGTGCTGAAGGGCGGGCCGGTCAATGCCTTCACCCTGCCCGGCGGGACGATGATCCTCTACGGCGACCTGATCGCCCTGACCAAGGACGGCGACGAACTCGGCGGCGTGATCGCGCACGAGATCGGCCATGCCGTGCTCTATCATCCGATCAAGGGCCTGGCGCGCCAGTACGGGACGCAGCAGATCCTGAAGGCGCTCACCGGTGGCTATTCCGATATCGGCACCCTCGGCAGCGGCGGTGCCCTGCTGGCAGCGCTGCGCAACGGGCGCGACTTCGAGCGCGAGGCGGACGAGGAGGGCGTATCGCTGCTGGAGAAGCTCGGCCTGCATGCCGATGGCATGTCGCGCTTCTTCGAGGAGCTGCTGAAGGCCGAGCCGAAGGATGCCGCCAAGGCTGCGGGCATCTGGTCGGATCATCCGCCCACGGCCGAGCGCGTCGAGGCGACCAAACGCCCGGCGACGGGTGCGCCCGACTTCACGCCGGCGGAATGGACGGCGATCAAGTCGATGTGCCGGTAGCGCGCCGAGGCAACTTTCCCACGGAATCCGGCGTTGGCCCCGATGCGAGCAGGGGAGCCCGCCATGCACAAGGATACCCGGGATATTGCCAAGGCCACGCTGTGGACCATCGCGGTCCTCGCTGCCGGACTGATCGTGGTCGGCATCTCGGCCGAGCTGCTTCAGGATTGGGCGGTCCACCGCCACGAACAGGCCGAGGCGACGCGCACCGCAGCTGCCCAGTAGCATACCTCCTCGAGACCGAGAGAGCGCGAACGGCGCGCCCTCGGCAACGCTGCTAGGTGCTGCTGATCGTGCCGTTGTTATTGTTGATCGGAGGCACCGATCCGCCGCCGCCATTCGGGCTGGGATTGATGAAGGATCCACCGCCGGTGGAGCCGCCGCCGTTCGACCCACCATCCGACCCGCCCGTGCTGGCGTTGGTCGCGGGCGTACTGTTGTTGTTGGACGGGCTGCCGGCCGAACCGCCATCGAGCGGGATGACCACGTCGACGGGGATAGCCGGCGATGCCGTCGGCACCGTGCCCGGCGGTAGGCTGGCCAACATGGTATTGGTGGTCGGCGGTATCGCCCCGCTATTGACCGGCGCGACGGCATCCACCGCCCCGCCATCGATCACCGGAGCAGCGCCCATCAGCGGACCCGTGCCCGACAGCGGACCGGAACCGGCAAGCGGACCGGCGCCCGTCAGCGGGCCGGAGCCGGCAAGCGGGCCAGTCGATTGCATTGGACCGGCACCCGACAGCGGACCGGCACCGAGCAGCGGGCCGAAGCCCTGCAGCGGACCGCTATCCTCCAGCGGCTTCTGGCCCTGGAGTGGGTTCTGATCGTCGAGCGGTCCCCCGCTGGCGTTCTGCAGGCCTACACGTCCTTGCCCCGGACCGGTCTGGCCCGAAGTCTGGCTTTGTCCAGAACCTTGGCCTTGACCCTGATCCTGGCCGATGCCGGTCTGGGCGACAGCCAAGCCGATGCCCAGAGCCGCAACCGTGGCAATGGTCGAGGTGGAGAGAAGCTTTTCCATGAGGGAAATATAGGACTCTTGGCGGTGGGTTTCATCACCTCAATTTCAATTTCATTGAGGGAGACAAGAACCACTCTTAATTGCAGAAGAAATTGCAGTCAGGGTGACCTCTGGGTTTGGGCGCGCGTGCGAAGCCAATCCCGAGATACTGCCTCTTTCCAGCTCCGGCCTGCGTCCTTCAATACCTTGACAGTTCCGTGTGGTGAACCGAGAGGGAGGCCACGGCCCGCACGGGGCGGGCCGGCCGAGTGAGGAAACATGGCTCAGAAGACGGCAGCCGGGGCGCACAAGCGCAAGGCCTGGTACAGGGTCCTTTATGTTCAGGTGTTGATCGCGATCGCCCTGGGTATCGTCGTTGGCTGGCTGTGGCCGCAACTCGCCACCAATGAGTGGATCAAGGCGCTGGGCGACGGCTTCGTCCGCCTGATCAAGATGGTGATTGCGCCGATCATCTTCTGCACCGTCGTCTCCGGCATTTCGCACATCCAGGACGCCCGCAAGGTCGGGCGTGTCGGCGTCAAGGCGCTGGTCTATTTCGAGATTGTCTCTACGCTGGCGCTGGTGATCGGCCTGATCGTGGGCAATCTCGCGCCGGTGGGCCAAGGGCTCGCCGCCAAGCCCGATGCGGCCGCGGTCGCCAGCTATGCCAAGCAGGCCGCCTCGCAGAAGTCGGTCGACTTCGTGCTCAACATCATTCCAGATAGCGTGTTCGGCGCCTTTGCCAAAGGCGACATCCTGCAAGTGCTGCTGTTCTCGATCCTGTTCGGCTTCGCGCTGATGACGCTGGGCGAGCGCGGCCATCGCCTGCGCGGCATGATCGACGATGCGGCCCACGCGGTGTTCGGCGTTATCGCCATCGTGATGAAGGCGGCGCCGGTCGGCGCCTTCGGTGCAATGGCCTACACCGTGGGCAAGTTCGGGCCGGCGGCGCTCGGCAACCTGTTCGGCCTGGTTGCGGTCTTCTACGTCACCGCCGCTCTGTTCGTGGTGATCGTGCTTGGCCTGATTGCCCGCTTCGTCGGCTTCAACATCTTCCGCTACCTCGCCTACATCAAGGACGAGCTGCTGATCGTGCTCGGCACCTCGTCGTCGGAAAGCGCCTTGCCGCAGCTGATGGAGAAGCTGGAGCGGCTCGGCTGCTCCAAGCCGGTGGTCGGCCTCGTGGTGCCGACCGGCTACTCCTTCAATCTCGACGGCACGAACATCTACATGACGCTGGCGACCCTGTTCATCGCGCAGGCCCTGGGTGTCGACCTGACGCTGGAGCAGCATCTCGTGATCTTGGGCGTCGCCATGCTCACCTCCAAGGGCGCCTCTGGCGTGACCGGCGCCGGCTTCATCACGTTGGCCGCCACGCTCAGCGTGGTGAATCCGGCCCTTGTGCCCGGCATGGCCATCATTTTCTCGGTCGACAAGTTCATGAGCGAAGTGCGCGCGCTCACGAACATCACCGGCAACGGCGTGGCGGCGATCTTCGTCTCCTGGTGGGAAGGCGAACTCGATCGCGCCAAGCTGAACCGCAACCTGCGCCGCGAGATCGATCCCTCCGACGTGGAGACCGCCGTCACCACGGGATAGGGTGGGGTGGCTCCCGTTAAATAAACGGAAAAAAAACGGGAGCCGGTGCCCTTCAAGGCGCGAAATCAAGGACCGGGCCGAGGCCATCGCTGGGAAAAGCGGCGGAAAACGAGCGCGACCGACGACGGACCTTTTGGAGATCGGTCGCGGATGCGGGTGACGGCGAACGGCGGGACTTGAACATGCGGGCGCTCCGGTCGGAGATCGAGACGCGCGCAGCTTACGCGCACTCTCTCTGGGACCACGATTCCGGTCGTCAATGACGGCTTGCACGAACAGGATCACCGCGTGGAGGTGCCATCCGCCGCGCCGTTGCTCCATTGGCTGAAGAGTGGCATGCCGCTTCCGGTGCCGAGACCCCGGGGGAGTCGATCAGATGGACGCCATCGTTATCGTCGACATGCAGGTCGGACTGTTGGAGGGCGCCCCCAAGCACGACCTGGGCGGCGTGATCGACCGCATCAATGCGTTGACCGCCATGGTTCGACGAGAGGGCGGCACCGTCATCTGGATCAGACATTGCGGCAAGCCGGGTGACAGCTTCGAGCGCGGCGGCCGCGGCTGGGCATTCCTGCCCGAATTGAGTCGCTGCCAGGACGATCTTCTGGTCGAGAAGAGCCTGAACGATCCCTATGTCGGAACGCGGCTCAAGGAGATGCTGGAGGGGCTGGCGCCGCACCGCGTACTGATTGCCGGTTGGGCAACGGACTTTTGCGTCGATGCGACGGTGCGCTCGACTGTCTCCTGCGGCCACAATGTCGTGGTCGTGCAGGACGGCCACACGCTTGCAGACCGCCCCCATCTCGATGCCCCAGCGGTCATCGCGCATCACAACTGGATCTGGAGCAACCTGATCACGGACCGTTCCATAACCGTCCTTCCGGCGGACGTGCTGTTGGCTGGATAGGGCCGGGCAGCCGGATGCCCGCATTCGCCACGCCCTCCTGCACAAAAAAGGCGGCCCGGGAGGGCCGCCTTCTTCGTTTCGATCAGGTCGAGATTACTGGATCTCGATCACGACGCGGCGGTTCTGCGGCTCGCGGACACCGTCGGCGGTCGGGACCAGGAGGCCCTGCTCGCCCTTGCCGACGACCGAGATCGCCGTGGCCGGCACGCCGTTGCGCACCAGAGCGTCCTTGACCGCATTCGCACGACGCAGCGACAGCGCCATGTTGTAGCTCTCCGGGCCCGA
>NZ_FUWJ01000020.1 GCF_900167455.1 Enhydrobacter aerosaccus | reverse complement strand
GATGTCGAAGGTGCCGTTGTTGGCGAGACCGCTCGAGCTGACGATATTGCCCGTGCCTAAAAGATTGAGCTGCGCCCCGGCCTGGACCGTGGTCGCGCCGCTATAGCTGTTGGCACCGCTCAGGCCCTGCGTGCCGCCGGCGATGGTGAGGCTGCCGCCGCCGACCGGATAGGAGCCGCCATCGGCGATGCTGCCGGAGAAGGTGCCGCTGGCGTTGGTGAGGACCAGGGTGTTGGCGCCGAGATAGGTCGTGCCCGCTCCCGTCAGGGCGGCGATGGAGATCGGTGCCCAGGCCCGCGAGATGTCGAACGTGCCGTCATTGGTGACGCCACTCGAGGCGGCGATGCTGCCCGGGCCCGACACCAGCAGCCGGCCGCCCGAGGCGATCTGCGTCGCCCCGGTGTAGGTGTTGGTGGCGCTCAGCTGCACGTCGCCGCCATTGCCGATCTGCACCCCACCCGGTCCCGAGATCACGCCCGCCAGGCCCAGCGGCACGTTGGTACTCTCGACGATCAGCGGACCGCCGGCTGTCGTCACCAGATTGGCATCGGTGACAAAGTACGGCGTGTAGGCGATCACATTGTCGCTCAGATCGTAGAGAACCGAGTTCTGCAGGAAGAAGCCGATCCCAAGGATGCTCTGGGAGTTGCTCGCGAAGGATGCGTCGTAGGTATTGGGGCGACCGCCATTGGTCATGACCGACGTCGACGTCGTCATGCCCGGTATCGGCGTATTGCTGCCGTTGCCTGTCACCGCGGTGGCCGTCAGCGTAACACCAGCGATCACCTGGCCATTGGTTGCTACGGCGGGCACGTTGAGCGTCTTGGACAGGTAGTTGCTGGGGGTGCCGGTATCGAGCAGGGTGCCGCCGGTCGAACTCACCGCTGGCGTCGAGGTGCCCGGTGCCGCCAGCCCGATGGTAAAGGTGGCGCCGTATTGCGTAGAGCCGTTGTTGCCGGGCGCAGTGCCATAAGGAACGTACGGGTTGTTGAACGAGTCGCTGGACGAAGGGACGGAAATGACACCGGTTCGACCGGTCGTTCCCGGAGTCCCGACGGGCGCGAACTGCCCCAAGATCTGAGGCGTCAGACCAACGGTGACGCACGGACTGCACGTGGTCACCGCCTGGGTGTGACCGCCGACCGAGACGTTTATGCCGTCGGTCTGCTGCGGCGGGTTGACGGACGAAGCGGGATTGGCCTGTCCATTGGCGGCGACCATGTAACCTTGCGTCAGACCCGAGACGATGGTCTGGCCGAGTACGCCGCCGAGAGTCCCCTGTGTGAAGTTGCCGGCGCCGAAAACGCCGTAGAAGGGTCCGAACAGGTCGGAAAAGGGAGGCCGCGCGGTCGGGTCGTTGAAGTAGCTGGGAAACGAATAGGACGTGCTGCCGAAGTTCAGCTGCGAGATCGCCTCCACCGCATAGCCGGGATTGGCCGTGAGCGTGACGCCGCCCGCGAAGGACAACGACTGGATCTGGAGTCGATTTCCAATGATGTTGCCCGTACTGCAGGCTACGCCGCCGCCATAGCAGTAGAAGACGTTGTTGCCGTGGGGGTAGGGCGAGTCCGGAACCCTCGTCTGCCCCGAAAAGCCGCCCCATGTATTGGGATTGAAGGCCGCGGCGAACGGCGCCGATCCTGTATCGAACATATAGAGCTGCGGCGTGCCGCCATTGATGCCGACATCAATAGCCAGCCGATAATAGGAGCCGCTTACGGCCATAAGCTGCAGCGGGATGTTGACCTGCGATGGCGCTTGCGCCCGCGCCTCCAGAACGATCCCGCACCAGAGAATCGCTGCGGTCGAAGCCGCTCGAACGGACGTTCTCCAAACCGACCTTGAGAGCCACGCAATCAGCATCAGCGAGGGACTCGACTTCACGCACAGGTTGCGACTGTTTCTCCCCTAGACCAGGTTGGACGAACGAGTCCAGACAAAGCGCACTGCCCGCCTGGAAACCTCTTCGGACTCCTTCAAGCGCCAAGCCGACTGCAAAATTATCCGCGCGCCCCCCAATGCAGACGCTCAGATCGGATGGGCTCCGAGCGTCTGACACCAATGGGCCAGCCGGTTCTTGAGAAGGCCATCGCGGATCAGGGCAAGAGGCTCGTCCTCCAGCCGCTCGATCTCCTCGAAAACGAAGTTCGACATCCCGTGCTCATTCCAAGCCATCTGCAACGCTCGATGCGGGAAGCTGCCCTGACGCAAGGTGAACCAGAGGCGATTCTGAATCGTGCTCAGATCGGGTGCCCTTCCTATCCATCGCTCATCCGTGCTGAGACAGCGTATGGCGTAAATGCCGGCAACCGCTTTTCGCTCCTTGTAAGCCGCCACCGCGGCTTTCCTGTCCACGCCCTTCACGTGCCGCCTCCGCTGGCAAAGCCTGTTGTTGAAGGATTAATATCACCCGGGTATATATTAGCACAATCCTTTTACCCGGTCTAAAATATCATGATGCCCCCCAGCTCCCTTACAGCCTTCCGCACCGTCCATGTCTTGGCGACGGGCGCTCCGGGCGATGTGGCGTTGGCGGTGAAAGCCGCGCAGGAAGCCGATCCGGCGGCGGCCATCCTGGTCTTCGACGATACCACCGGCGCCGTGATCGATCTCGATCTGAGGGGCACCGCAGCCGAGGTGGCTGCGCGTTTCGCGCGCGCCCCAGCGAGCGGTGAGACGGAGGGCGAGACGCTGGCACGCAGGCGCGGTCGTCCCAAGCTGGGCGTGATCGCGCGTGAGGTGACATTGCTGCCGCGCCATTGGGAATGGCTGGCCCGCCAGCCTGGCGGCGCCTCGCAGGCGCTGCGCCGGCTCGTCGACGAGGCGCGGCGCAGCGACGGCGACCGCACCCGCTTGCGCGCCGCGCGGGAAGCGGCCTATCGCTTCATGTCAGCGATGGCGGGCAATCTTTCCGGCTTCGAGGAAGCCTCCCGCGCGCTGTTCTCCGAAGATCGAAACCGCTTTGCCCAGCACATACGGTCGTGGCCGGCGGATATCCGAGCCTACGCCCACAGGCTGATGCAGGGCGACGCGGAGACGATTACGCCGGATAAGCAGGCCGATAGGCGCTCGACTGGATGAAGGCGCACGCGGAAGTAGTATGCGATAGTCGCGGCAGCGTTCTCGGAGACTGTCGACGATGTCTAGGGTCAATCTACGTAAGCTTTTCAGCGTAGCAGGATACTGGTTGATTATTTCTGTGGGTTGCATCGCACTAAGCGGCTGCGGCCCCACTGTCACCGTGCTCCAAGCGAAGAAAGCGGAAAATTACGCCACCAAGATCAAAAATTTGCTGGTTGCCTTCGATCTATATTCGCCCGTGGAGGGCAAGACCAACAGCAATGCCTTGATCAACTTCGATGAAATGAAGCAAGCGTGCAACGATCAGTGGGTCGCGCTGCTGGGTCACGATCTGGAGTACGTAGATATCAGTGACCTTCCGGAAGTGAGCTTCGATGAAAAGACGAAGGCAAAGGTTCTGGCCGCTACGGTTGCCGCGACAAATCCAACACATGTGCTCGAGTTGAATGTTGACGGCGCAGTCCTGACGCAATGGGCGATTGACGGGTATACGGTCAAAGCGACGCTTGTCGACGTCGCTGAGAAGAAAGTCGTCTGGCAGACGAAGGTCGCCTTCAATACTTTCACGCAATCAGGGCGTACTCGCACCACACGGATTGGCCGTTATTCCCATCACGACGATGCCAACGACCTTGTTAAAGCCTTGACCACACGTCTCAAGGCCGACGGCCTTCTGTAGTCGAAGTCGCGTTGCCCAGATCCAGCTGAAGTTTGATCTTGGCGCCCCTCATTCCGGGTAGACGGGGCGATAGGCACTCGACTGGATGAAGGCCGCGATGTCCTTGGGCCGCTCGACCCGCGCCAGGTTCCGGTCGAAGACGTATTTCGCTATTTCCGTCGCGGCATAGAGCGATGCGGTGAAGATCTTGCTCTGCGGCGGGTAGATGAGCCCGCTCGCGAGGTTCGCCTCCGTCACCTGCTCGGCGATCGCCTTCGCCGCGATGATGAACATCTCGTCGGTGATCCGCCGCGCCTGGGTGGCGAGGACGGCCATGCCCATCGCCGGGAAGATGTAGACGTTGTTGCCTTGCCCCGGCACGAAGGTCTTGCCGCCGTACTCGACCGGCGGGAAAGGACTGCCGCTGGCGAAGATGGCGCGCCCATCGGACCAGCGATAAGCCTCCTCGGCGGTGCATTCCGACCGTGAGGTCGGGTTGGAGTACGGGAAGATGATCGGCCGGTCGTTGATTTCGGCCATCGCCTCGATGACAGCCTGGTTGAACAGCTTGGGCACGGTGCTGACGCCGATGATGCCGGTCGGTCGCAGCGCCTTGACCGCCTCGACGAAGGTCGAGACCGGCGCGTGGTCGAGCGCGAAGGGCTTCTGGAATTCGGACAGATCGGTGCGGGACGTCACCATCAGGCCGTTGATGTCGAACAGCGCGTTGCGTTTGCGCGCCTCGTCCGCCGTCAGGCCCTCCATGGTCATGGCCTGGCTGATCAGGCTGGCGATGCCGGTCGCGGCCGAGCCGCCGCCCAGGAACAGGAAGCGCTGTTCCGTCAGCGGCTTCTTGGACAGATGGAGGGCGCCATAGATGCCGGCCAGCGCGACGGCAGCGGTACCCTGGATGTCATCGTTGAAGGTGCAGATCTTGTCGCGATAACGGGCCAGGATCGGGGCCGCGTTCAGATTGGCGAAGTCCTCCCATTGGATGCAGCAAGCCGGATAGAGCTCCTGGACCGCCTGCACGAACTCGTCGACGAATTCGGCATAGGCCTCGCCGCGGACACGGTTCTGCCGCAGGCCGAGATAAAGCGGGTCCTCGAGATGCGCCTGGTTGTTGGTGCCGACATCGAGCGTGATCGGCAGGCAATAGTGCGGCGGCACACCGCTGCAGGCCGTGTAGAGCGCGAGCTTCCCGATCGGGATACCCATGCCGTCGACGCCGAGATCGCCCAGGCCCAGGATGCGCTCCCCGTCGGTCACAACGATGAAGCGCACGTCCGTCTGTGGCCAGTTGCGCAGGAGCTCGCGCACACGGCCGCGCGCGGTAATCGGCAGGTAAAGACCGCGCGGATGGCGATAGATGTGATCGAACTTTTGGCACGCCTCGCCCACAGTCGGCGTATAGACGATCGGCATGAAGCGCGCGGGATCGGACATCAGCAAGGCGTAGAACAGGGTCTCGTTGCGAACCTGCAGGTCGGACAGCAGCAGATAGCGCTGCAGGTCGCTGTCGAGCTCGGCCAGTTCGTTCTGCAGACGGGCGAGCTGAAGCTCCAGCGACAGCGGAGTCGGTGGCAGCAGGCCTTCGAGACCGAACTGCCGGCGCTCGGACATGCTGAATGCGGTGCCCTTGTTGCGCCGCGGATCGCGCAGGAGGGCGTATCCGGTCTCGGTGCCTGTCGACATTCTGATCTCCCCTGTCCCTGATTGTCACAAAGGACCACATATAGGGCCGCCGTATCAACTCGATGATGGTTGCGCCGGCCGCCAAGAAAAACGAAACCCGATCTCACGCTCCATACTGCAGCAGCGTCTCGCCGTTGGCCCTGAGCCAGGCGCGCGGGACCGCCATCGGACCGTCGCACAGCCGCTCGGCCAACGCCCAGAAGCGCGGCCCGTGATTCATGTGCACGAGATGGGCGACCTCGTGCGCGACCAGATAGTCGAGCACCTCGGGTGGGGCGAACACCAGCCGCCAGGAGAAGGTGAGGCCACCATCCGGGCCGCAGCTTCCCCAGCGCGTGCGACTGTCGCGCAGGCTGAGCCGCTTGACCGGCCGTTCCACGCGGACCGCCTTGGCATGAACCAGCGGCGGCAGGTGGCGCCGCATCTCGGCTGTCAACCAATCGCGCAGGCGGCGCGGCAGATGCTCGGCGCGGCCGGCGACATGGATCTCCCCCTGCTCCGCCCAGACCGTCCCGCGCGCGTCGGGCCGGTGGCGGATGCGATGCGGCACGCCGAACAACGGGATCTCGGCTCCGTCGACGAAGGGGCGTGGCGATGGCAGCCGCTTCAGGCGAGCCGCGATCCATCCAGCCTGCATTCGGGCGAACTCGATGGCCATCTCGAAAGGCATGCGCTGCGGTGCCGTCAGGATCACCTGCCGCCGCGCCGAATCGACCCGCAGGGATACCCGCCGCGCCCGCCGGCTGCGCACGAAGGTCAGCGGCAGCGCGTCGCCCGCATGGTCGATCGCAAGCTGCTGTGATTCGGCAGTGAGACTCCCCTTGGCGGTCGATTGAAAGCCCAGGAACCCAACCATAGACTTCATTCATACAAGAAAACGGAGGAAACGGCATGAAGCGTCGCGAGGCCCTGAAAGGGGCAGCAGGTTTCTGTGCGGCCGCGGCCAGCGGCACCCTCTTCCCCGCCGCGGCCCAGGGAAAGTTGATCCTCAAGGCCTCGGACGTCCACCCTGAAGGCTATCCCACCGTCGCCGCCGTGCAGACGATGGGCAAGAAGCTCGAGCAGGCCACCAACGGCCGGATCACCATCCAGATGTTCGCGGCCATGACCCTGGGCGGCGAGAAGGAAGCCATCGAACAGGCCCAGCTCGGCGCCATCCAGCTGGCCCGGGTCAGCGTCGGCGCCCTGGGACCGGTGATCGACGACCTTAACGTCATCAACCTGCCCTTCCTGTTCCGCGATACCGCGCACATGCAGAAGGTGATCGATGGTCCGATCGGCCGCGAGCTGCTCGACAAGGTGTCCGCCAATGCCAATGCCGGCCTGGTGGGATTGTGCTGGATGGATGCAGGAGCCCGCAGCCTTTACAACACCAAGAAGTCGATCCGCACCCTGGCGGACCTCAAGGGCTTGAAATTCCGGGTGATCGGCAATCCCATGTTCGTCGAGATGATGAACGCGCTCGGCGCCAACGGGGTGGCCATGGGCTACGATCAGGTCTTCAATGCCCTGCAGACCGGCGTCATCGACGGTGCCGAGAACAATCCGCCGAGCTTCGTCTTCGACAACCACTACACGGTCGCCAAGCATTTCACGCTCACCGAGCATCTCATCGTCCCGGAGATGCTGGTGCTGTCGAAGAAGACCTGGAACGCCATGAGCAAGGAGGATCAGGCCCTGGTCACGAAGGCGAGCGCCGAGGCGCAGCAGGATGAGCGCCGCCTATGGGAGCAATATGAAAAGCAGGCCATGGACAAGGCGGTCGCGACGGGCGTGGAGATCATCCAGATCGCGGACAAGAAGCCGTTCCAGGATGCGGTCAAACCGGTCTGGGACAAGTACGGCCCGAAATACGCGGCCATGATCAAGCGCATCCAGGCCGTTCAGTGACGCGCGACCGAGCCGCCAGCGACGGCAGCGTCACGAAAGAGGGCGAGATCGCCGGCGGCAACGCCTAGCAACCAGTCCGAACGGCAAGGGAGACGCGCATGGCCACGGCTCTGAGATGGACGATGGACGGCCTCTATCTGCTTTGCGTCTGGGCAGCGGGCATCGCTTTCGTGCTGATTTCGGCGGTGATCCCCTGGGCCGTTTTCACGCGCTACGTGCTGAACAGCGCGGCATCCTGGCCCGAGCCGACTGCGGTTCTGCTCACCATCCTGCTCACCTTCATCGGCGCCGCCGCCTGCTACCGACGCAGCCAGCACATCAATATCTCTTTCTTCGCCAACCTGTTGCCCGATCTCGGCCAACGACTCTGTGCCTTGGTGAGCGAACTGCTGGTCGGCGCCATGGCGACATTCATGATGATCTATGGCGAAGGGCTGGTACGCACGACCTGGCACAATAGCATCGGCGATTTCCCCTTCCTCTCGGTCGGCGTCACCTATCTGCCCATCCCGATCGGCGGCTCCTTCCTGTTGCTGTTCGTGGTCGAGCGCCTGGTGATCGGTCCGCCGCCCCTCGATGATCCCTCGATCGAACCGGTGCACTGAGGGAGCGGGCCATGGACATCTTCGTGCTGCTCGCCACCATGTTCGCCTGCTTCGTGATCGGCGTACCGATCGCCTATTCGCTGGCGTTGGCGGCAATCGCCGGTGCCTTCTGGATCGGTATCCCGCTCGAAGCGGTCATGCTCAAGATCTCCGACGGAGTCAGCAAGGTATCGATGCTGACGATCCCCTTCTTCGTCCTGGCGGGCGCGATCATGGCCGAGGGCGGCATGGCTCGACGCATGGTGGCCTTTGCCGACGTGCTGGTCGGCTTCACCCGCCTGCGTGGCGGCTTGTCCGTCGTGAACGTACTCGCCACCACCTTCCTGAGCGGCATCTCCGGGTCAGCGGTGGCCGACACCTCGGCGGTCGGCTCAGTGATGATCCCGCAGATGGTCAAGAGCGGCTTCCCGCGCGTCTATGCTACCAATGTGACGATCACCGCCTCGGTGCAGGCGCTGCTGGTGCCTCCCAGCCACAATGCGGTGATCTATTCGCTGGCGACCGGCGGCTCGATCTCGATCATCACGCTTTTCATGGCCGGCGTGATGCCCGGCCTGCTGCTCGGCCTTTCCCTGATCATCCTCTGTCTCGTCATCGCCTACCGCGATCGCCACCCCCGCGGCACCAGCATGCCACTGCGCGAGGCTGTCCGAGTGACTGGCGAGGCACTGTGGGGGCTCGTTACGCTGGCGATCATCCTCGGCGGCATTTTGGCGGGTGTCTTCACCGCCATCGAGGCCGGTGCGGTGGCGTGCCTGTGGGCGTTCTTCGTCACCATGTTCGTCTATCGCGATTATCGCTGGCGCGATCTGCCGGCCCTGGTGCACCGAACGCTGCGTACCGTGGCGATGGTGATGACGCTGATCGCCTGTGCCTCGAGCGTCGGCTACGTGATGGCGCTCACGCAGATGCCGGCCAAGATCACGGCCTTCTTCCTCACCATCACCAGCGACAAGCATGTCTTCCTGTTCCTGATCAATGTCCTGCTGCTGATCATGGGCTGCCTGGTCGACATGGCACCGTCGATCCTGATCGCGACGCCGATCCTGCTGCCGGTGATGATGAATTTCGGCGTCGACCCGGTGCACTTCGGCATGATCATGATGTTGAACCTCGGGATTGGCCTCTGCCATCCGCCGGTTGGTGCGATCCTCTTTGTCGGGTGTGCCGTCGGCAAGGTCACGATCGAGCAAGTCATGCGCCGCATCTGGCCTTTCTACGGGGTCATGTTCCTGGTCCTGATGCTCGTGACCTACATTCCCGACCTGTCACTGTGGCTGCCACGGGCATTGGGCCTGAAGTAACGCAGGTCAGCGCCTCTCGCTTACTTTACAATGGCATGGCGGCAGGATCGGCCGCCTAGCGGGAGCGATAGCAAGAACGTGCCATTGATTTCACCGGCGGCTTCCTGGCTCGCCGTGGTGGCCAGGGTCGGATCGATCCGCAAGGCAGCCGCCCAGCTCAACGTGTCGCCCTCGGCCGTCAATCGGCAGATGCTGAAACTGGAAGCCGAGTACGGCGCCGAGCTGTTCGAGCGCCTGCCACGTGGGCTGCGACCCACGGCAGCCGGCCGCGTCCTGGTGGCTGAGATCGAGCGCTGGCAGCAGGAACACGATCGCGCCGTGCGCACCCTGGCCGAGCTGCGCAATCACGTGCGCGGCCATGCTGCCGTCGGTCTGATGGAAAGCATCGCGGGCCAGATGGTGGGCGGCCTGACGATCGCCCTGCGTGAGCAGCACGTCCAGCTCTCGCTCGATGTCACCATCGCCGGCACCGAACGGCTCTGCGAGCTGCTGCTGGCCGGCAAGCTCGAGCTCGCCATCTGCTACGCCGTGCCGCGTCGGCCCGACATCCAGTTCCTCTCCAGGCTGCCGCCACGGTCGGGGATCGTGGTGGCCCATGATCATGCGCTTGCCGGCCGCAAGTCGGTCCGACTCGCCGACTGCGCCGCCTACAGCTTCGTGTTCCCCGACGCATCGCTCACGGTTCGTCCGCTGATCGAGAAAGCCTTCCGGCGGCAAGGCATCCATCCACCCAACACGGTGACGACAAATTCGATCGACGTGATGAAGACACTGGTGCGTGAGCAGGGGCAGGTGGCGTGGCTGTCCTATTACGATGTGCATGCCGAGGTCCTCGAGGGCACCTTTGCCTACCTGCCGATCGCCGATCGTCAGGTCGCCGGCACCAGCCTGTCCCTGATCGCGCGCAAGCATGCGCCCCTCTCGCCGGTGGCGGCGCTGGTGGCCAAGCACCTGCGCGACCAGTTGCAGCGTCTCGCCAGCGGATAGGCGTCTCTCGTCCACGGCGCCAGTGTCCGTACCGAAAAACGCGACGCTGTGTGCCGAAAGCTCGGCTTCTCAGCCCCTATTGCGCCGGTCCATGATTTCGGAGCAGCGCAATGGCCGGATGGCACGGCGCCTGCACCAGCGGTCGGTAAAGGGGGAGAACCGCATGATCACGCGTCGTTCCTTGGGATTGATGGCCGCTTCGGCCCTAGCCGTGCCACCGCTGGCGGCAAGAGCGCAGGACAAGGCCGTGCTGCGGGTGGCACCGGAGACGCTGTCGCGCATCCTCGACCCGCATTTCACCACCTCATTCACGACCCGCGACTTCGGCTATCTCGTCTACGATACCCTGTTCGCGGTCGACGACCATTTCCAGCCCAAGCCGCAGATGGTCGAGAGCTACGCGCTGAGCGAGGACAAGCTCACCTGGACCTTCGTCCTGCGGCCAGGCCTGCAATGGCACGATGGCCAACCGGTCACGGCGGCGGATTGCACCGCCTCGCTCCGGCGCTGGACCTCGCGCGACAGCATGGGCCAGACAATGATGGGTTTCGTCACCAGGCTCGATGCCGTCGATGCGCGGACCATCCGGATGGCGCTGAAGCAGCCCTATGGCCTGGTCCTGGATACGCTGGCCAAGATCGGCGCCCCGGTGCCCTTCATGATGCCGGAGCGCATCGCGCGCACGCCCGGCAGCGAGCAGGTCAAGGAGATCGTCGGCTCCGGTCCCTACCGCTTCCGTGCCGACCTGCACGAGCCGGGTGTGAAGATCGTGCTCGAGAAGTTCGATGCTTACGTGCCACGCCAGGAGCCGCCGATCTGGGCGTCCGGGGCCAAGCTCGCGAAGATCCCGCGTATCGAGATGCTGGGCCTGCCCGATGCGCAGACGCAGGTGAGCGCGCTATTGCGTGGCGAGGTCGATTATCTGGAGCGCGTCCCGGCCGATCTGCTGCCGCTGTTCGACGCCAAGTCGGGCGCCCATGCCGAAGTGGTCGGCGACCTTGGCTTCCAGGCCATCATGCGCATGAACCATTTGCAGCCGCCGTTTGACGACGTGAAGGTCCGTCAGGCGATCGCCTGCGCGATCGACCGCTCCCAGTATGCGGCGGTGGTGGCTGGCGACCCAAAGTTCGCCACGGATTGCGCCGCCATCTTCGGCTGCGGCATGCCTTATGAGAGCACTGACGGCATCCCGCCGCGCGACCTCGGCAAGGCCAAGGCACTCCTGAAGGAAGCGAATGTCGACTTCGCCAAGCCGCTGGTGATGCTGCATGTCGCCAATGCACCCGGTATCGCGGCCCTCGGCAATGTCACGCGCCAGCTGCTGGTCGATCTCGGCTTCAAGGTCGAGATGCAGGCCATGGATTTCCAGACCTTCGCGACACGGCGCCTCAACACCAAGTCGGTCGCGGAAGGCGGCTGGAACCTCGCCCACACCACCAACACGGTGGTCGATCAGGGCAATCCGCTCAGCAATCCCTTCCTCGTCGCCAAGGGCGCGCCCGTATCGGCCTGGGGCTGGCCGACCGATCCGAAAGTCGAGGAGCTGCGCCTTCAATTCGCGACGGCGCCGGACGAGGCGGCGCGCAAGCGGCTGGCTGACGAGATCCAGGCCCGCGCCTACGAGCAGGTCCTTTACCTGCCGCTGTCGCAGTTCACCACACCGTCGGCCTGGCGCAACGACCTGAAGGGCGTCCTGAAGTCGCCCGTCATGCTGCTCTACAACATCGAGAAGTCGTGAGGAGACGATGGCCAAGGCCGTAGCCGACGAATATCTGCGCCGTATCCCCAAGGCCGAGCTGCACTGCCATATCGCCGGGACGCTGCGCGCCACGACCGTGGCGGAGCTGGCCGGACGCGCTGGGCTCGCCCTACCCCGGCCGGCGGAACAGCTCTACCAGTGGCCGGATTTCTACGGTTTCCTCGACGTGCTGCGGCTGACGGCGCAAGTGTTGCGCACGCCGGCAGACTTCGCCCGCGCCGCCTACGAATATATCGAGGACGCCGTACGCGACGGCAATCTCAAGCACGTCGAGTACTTCTTCAATCCCGACTACTTCTATCCCAACGGCATCGATTACCCGTCGATGGTCGACGGCATGATCGAGGGCATGGAAGCAGCCCGGAAGACGTTCGGCGTCTCCAGCCTGCTGATCTGCTGTATCGACCGCTCCATCAACACGCCGGCACAAGCCCTCGAGCTTGTGGAGACGGCCATCGCCCATCGTCGCGATCACGTGGTCGGCATCGGGCTCGATGGCGCCGAGCGCGCCGGCCCTCCGGCCATTTTTGCGGAGGCCTATGCGCTGGCCCGCAGGGCTGGCCTGCATCGCACCGCACATTGCTGCGAAGACAACCAGACGCTCGTCGAGGCGCCGCCCACCAACTACCTCATCTGCCGTGACGTGCTGAAATGCGACCGCATCGACCACGGCTACAACATGCTAGCGTCGGATTTCGTGATGGCCGAGGCGCGCAAGGACGGTCTCTACTTCACACCCTGCGCCTGGACCAGCCTGGTGCACAACCGGCCATTCCGGCCCCAGCGCATCCGGCGCATGGTCGAGGCGGGACTGAACGTCACGATCAATACCGACGATGCGGCCATGTTCGGGACCAATCTCGGCCATGGCTACACGACGCTGTTCGAGACGATCGGCTGGGGACCGGACATGGCTCGCCGGTTTGCGCTCAATTCGGTCGAGGCGTCGTGGCTGGACGAGAGCGACAAGAGCACGCTCAGGATGGCCTGCCGTAAGGAAATCGCCGCACTCGACAGGGAGTTCGGCTACGAGATGGTAGCCCCTGGGGTTTGACGACAGGGCCGGTCGAAGCCCCGTTGCTCCGCGCAGGGCAGCCCTCTAGGTAGGAGCCCGGCGGGAATCAGACCGCCGTCGTCCCTCAGTCCGAGCGAAAGCCATCACCGTGAGCCTTGACCTTGACCGACTGCGCGCCGAGACCCCCGGCTGCGCCCATGTGCTCCACCTCAACGCCGCAGGGTCCTCGCTGCCAACCCGGCGGACTCTCGACGCCACCATTGGCCATCTCCAGCTCGAGGCCGAGATCGGCGGCTATGAAGCGGCCGATCTCAGGCGCGGCGAACTGGACGGATTCTATCCGTCGGTGGCGCGGCTGATCGGTGCCGACCCGGGCGAGATCGCCTTCGTCGAGAACGCCACGCGGGCGTGGGACCTCGCCTTCTATTCGCTCGATTTCAAGCCGGGCGACCGCATCCTGACCTGCGTCAGCGAATACTCTTCCAACTTCATCTCCTATCTGCAGGTGACGAAACGGACTGGCGCCGAGCTGGTCGTGGTCCCCGACGACGCGCATGGCCAGATCGATCTCGCTGCATTGGAGCGCCTGATCGACAAGCGCACCAGGCTGATCTCGATCTCGCATATTCCGACCCAGGGCGGCCTGGTGCAGCCGGCCGAAGCGGTGGGCCGGATCGCCAATGCCGCCGGCGTGCTCTATCTGCTCGATGCCTGCCAGTCGGTCGGGCAACTCCCCGTCGACGTGGCGAAGATCGGCTGCGACTTCCTTTCGGCGACCGGCCGCAAGTACCTACGCGGCCCGCGTGGCACCGGCTTCCTCTATGCCCGGCAAAAGACTACGGCCGACATCGAACCGATCTTCCTCGACAATCATGCCGCCAAATGGACGGGCGACCGCGAGTACAAGACGTTCGATAACGCGCTGCGCTTCGAGAACTGGGAACGCTACTTCGCCGGCGTGCTGGGACTGAAGGCTGCGGTTGATCAGGCCAACGAGCTGGGCATGGAGGCGATCTGGGGGCGATTGAAGCCGCTGGCCGACGGATTGCGGACACGCCTCGGCAAAGTGAAGGGCGTCACCCTGACCGATCTTGGCGAGTTGCAGGGCGCGATCGTCACTTTCGCCGTCGACGGCAAGGACCATCTGGAACTCAAGGCCGTGTTCCGGGCGCAGAAGATCAACGTCTCGGTGTCGACGCAGTTCTCCTCGCGGCTGGACCTCAAGGGGCGCGGCCTGTCGACTGTGATGCGCGCCTCGGTGCACCTGTACAACACCGAGGCCGAACTCGACCGCTTCGTCGCCGCGCTCGAGGAAGCGATCGCCTGACCGACACCAGCCGAGCGTTACTCGGCGGCGACGCCAAGCCCGATCGGACAGCTCACGCCGGTACCGCCGAGGCCGCAATAGCCGTTGGGGTTCTTGGCCAGGTATTGCTGGTGATAATCCTCGGCATAGTAGAAAGGCGGCGCGTCGAGGATCTCCGTCGTGATGGCGCCCATGCCGTTCTTCGCCAGCTCCTTCTGGAAGACGGCGCGCGACGCCTCCGCTTTCTGCTTCTGCTCGGCCGTGAAGGCGTAGATGCCGGAACGGTACTGTGTGCCGACATCGTTGCCCTGACGCATGCCCTGGGTCGGGTCGTGATTCTCCCAGAACACCTTCAGGAGCGCCTCATACGAGGTCTTGTTCGGGTCGAACCATACCATCACCACCTCGTTGTGGCCGGTATAGCCCGAACAGACCTCCTCGTAGGTCGGATTGGGCGTGTAGCCACCGGCATAGCCGACGGCGGTGGCATAGACACCCGGCGCCTGCCAGAACTTGCGCTCGGCGCCCCAGAAGCAGCCGAGCCCGAACATGGCCTTCTCGAGGCCGGCGGGGAATGGCGGCTGGATACGGTTGTGGTTGACGAAATGTTCACTCGGCACGGCGAAGGCCGGGCGGTCACGGCCCGGCAAGGCCTGCGCCGGATCCGGCATTTCAGCTTTCTTTCGCAGGATCTGCCACATGGCACGGCTCCCTTGCTTTTGCCCTTTGCAATATGGCCATAGAATAGGTCGGAATCGAGAGCCGAGGCCCGCCCATGATGGTGTTTCTCATATGCGCCGGCCTTCTGGGCCTGCTTGCCGTTGCTCTGACCGTCAACGTCGGAGCCATGCGCGGCAGGAAGAAGATCTTCCTGGGCGATGGTGGCGATCCCGAGATGCTGGCGGCGATCCGGGCGCATGCCAATCTCGTCGAGTTCGTGCCGCTCGCCCTGCTGCTGATCTGGCTGCTGCGCGGCCCCTACGGCAACCTGACCATCGCCGTACTGGCGATCCTGCTCACCGTCGGCCGCCTGCTGCATGCCGGCGGCATGCTGGGCCATCTGAAGGGGGGCCGCGCCATCGGCGCGGTGCTCACGACCGTGGTGCTGGCCATCGCGTCGGCCCTGCTCATCCTGTCAGGCTTCTCGATCCGGCTGTACTGACCGTATGAACGGCACGCTGCTCGACAAGCTCTGGAGGATCGCCTTCGACTCCTTCACCGGCTTCTTCACCAACCGGCTGTCGACCTCGGCCGCGGCGATGGCCTTCTACACCATGTTCGCGCTCGGCCCGATCATGATCTTCTCGATCGCTATCGCCGAGCCGTTCGTGGGCAAGATGATGGCGCAACAGACGATCTTCGACGCGCTCAGCACGGTCGTGGCGCCGGAGCATCTGAAAGGCGTCCAGCGCTTCGCTTCGGAGGATCTGTTCCGCGGCCGCGGGGTCGCGGCCATCATCGGCGTCGCGGTGCTGCTCTACACAGGCAGTCGGGTCTTCGTCGAACTGGACGACAGTTTCGATGTCATCTGGCGCGGCAACAGCCCGCGCCACATCCATATCGTGCTGGCGACGCTGAAATCGCGCCTGCTCGCCCTGCTTCTGATGGTGGTCCTGGGCGTGCTGCTGATCGTCGTCATCCTGCTCAGTGTCCTGCTGTCAGCCTATGCTGGCGTGCTGCAGGCCTTCCCCATCCTCGGCCAATGGATTGGCCCGGCGATCTCCGGCCTTACCCATTACGGCATCCTCGCCGTCTTCTTCACTCTCATCTACAAATGGCTACCGACCGGCGGCGTGCCCTGGCGCTTCGCCCTGATCAGCGGCGGCGTCAACGCGGTGCTGTTCCTCGCCGGCAACCGGGCGCTGGTCTACTATTTTGAGGTGACGCAGCTCACCTCGGCATTCGGCGCAACAGCGGGATTCGCGGCCATCATGGTGTGGATGTACTGGACGGCCTTGACCATCCTGATCGGTGCCCAGGTCGGCCGTGCCACGCGCGACGCCTTCGATAGCGAGGAGCCTCACGCCGCGCGTGAGGTCGTGCAGGGCGATATCGACGATTGACGAGAGAGGGGCCGGCTGCGGTTGCGCTCCCCCTCTCGCCTAGAACATCGTGGCGAGAACGCGATCGGGCGGCTTGTGGCCGTCGACGAAGGTCTTGATGTTGATCAGCACCTTCTCGCCCATCTCGACACGGCCTTCGAGCGTGGCCGACCCCATGTGCGGCAACAGCACGACATTGTCGAGTTCGAGGAGCTTGGGATTGATCTGCGGCTCGTGTTCGTAGACGTCGAGACCGGCGCCGGACAATTCGCCGGCCCGCAGCATGCGCACCATGGCATTCTCGTCGATCACCTCGCCGCGGGCGGTGTTGACGATGATGGCCGACGATTTCATGAGCTTCAGGCGGCGCGCTGAAAGCAGATGGTAGGTCGCCGGCGTGTGCGGGCAGTTGACCGAGACGATGTCCATGCGCGCCAGCATCTGGTCGAGGCTCTCCCAGTAGGTGGCCTCCAGCTCGCGTTCGATCTCGGCGTGGACGCGCTTGCGATTGTGATAGTGGATCGCCAGACCGAAGCCGCGGGCGCGCTGAGCCAACGCCTGGCCGATGCGGCCCATGCCGACGATGCCCATCCGCTTGCCCGTGAGCCGGCTGCCCAGCATCGAGGTCGGGCTCCAGCCGGTCCATTTGCCGGCTCGTACCAGCCGCTCGCCGGCCCCCATGCGCCGGGCGGTCGCCAGCACCAGGGCCATCGACATGTCGGCCGTGTCCTCGGTGAGCACCCCAGGGGTGTTGGTGACGGTGATGCCTCGTTGGCGGGCGGTGTCGAGGTCGATGTGGTCGACGCCGGTCCCGAAGGAGGCGATCAGCTTCAGCTGCGGTCCCGCCTGCGACAGGATGCGGCTGTCGATGCGGTCCGTGACGGTCGGCACCAGGACGTCAGCCATCTTCACCGCCTCGATCAACTCGGGAGGGCTGAGTGGCTTGTCCTCGACATTGAGCTTGGTCTCGAACAGCTCCATCAGCCGAGTCTCGATGGCGTCGGGCAGCTTGCGGGTGACGATCACCAGCGGCTTTTTCTTGGAGCTGGGCGGCATGCCTGCCCCGATTAGCAATTCCTCTCATCCCTTGTCCAGCTTTGCCGCCCGGCTGGAGGAAATCGAGAAAGGCTGGCGTTTTCAGCAACTTGTCGTCCGACTCGAATACTTGGTGTATAAGAAGGCAAATGCCTGTTCACCCGATGGTCCTGCGTGGGGCAGCCTGTGTCGCGCTTGCGACCCTTGCGTTCGGCGTCCTGCACCCCGTGCTGCGGACCGGGATCGGTTCAGGGGCCCAAGCGGCGGACACCGGCAATACCCCGCCGGTTCACCGCGGATCGGGCCTGCCAATTCCCCGATTCGCTTCGCTGCGGTCCGATGAAGTGAATGTGCGCACCGGTCCGGGTACGCGGTACCCGGTCGATTGGGTCTTCAAGCGCAAGGCCATGCCCGTCGAGATCGTGGCCGAGTACGAGAACTGGCGCAAGATTCGCGACTGGCAAGGCGCCAGCGGCTGGGTCCATCAGAGCCTGCTGACCGGCAAGCGCAGTTTCATCGTGCCGTCCAAGGTCGCCAGCCTGCATCGCACGCCAGCCCGTTCGGCCGACGTCGTCGCCAAGCTCGAACCCGAGGTCATGGGCGAGATCCAGTCCTGCTCCGGCGACTGGTGCCGCGTCAAAGTGTCCGGCATGAGCGGCTGGCTGGAGCGCAGCGACCTGTGGGGCGTCTACAAATCCGAACCGATCAACTAGCGCGATCGCTGTGGCGGGCGGGCATCCAGCCGCCTAGAAACAGGCCATAGTGACGACTCACGCCATCAGCGCCGATTATACTCGGTTCGATCGCATGTCGCCGTCGGCGGTGGCGCTGGCGGTGCTGCTGCACGTGCTGACGGCGCTGGCACTGTGGTGGTTGCCGCAGCTCACGCCATTCTACGAGCCTCAGGAAGAGGCGATCGACGTCACGATCGAACAACCAACACCGCCGCCGCCCGAACCAACGCCACCGAAGCCTCCCGAGGTCAAACCCAGCCCGCCACCGCCGCCGCCCGCGAAGACGGCCGAACCGCCGATGCCGAAAGGCATCCAGGCGCCACTCGGTCTGCCGCCGCCCAGCCCGACGACCGGCGACGTGAACAAGCAGTCGGCCCCCAAGGAGAAGGAAGAGGCTCGAAAGCCGGCCCAGCCGACGCCGTCCGAACCGGCGAAGACGGAAGCGCCATCGCCGGAGCCTGCCAAGCCGGCAGTGGCCAAACCGGAGCCGACCAAACCGGTGTCGCAACCCGAGCCCAAGGCGGAGACGCAGCAGGCTTTGGCGCCCAAGGAAACGATGCCGGCACCATCGCCTGCCCCGCCACCGCTCGAGCGCGCCATGCCGCCACTTGAAGCGCCGCCGCCACCTTTGACGTCGAAGGACTTTCCCAAGCTTCCGCCTCCGCCGCCTCCAGCGCCCGTGCATCCCCAGGTTCGGACCACACCGCCGCCGCCGGCGCCGCATCCTGCACCCGCTCCCAATCAGGCGCTGCGGCCCTCGCCCTTGACGAATCCGGCGCAACCCAAGAGGGCTCCCAACGACTCTCCGTCGAATGCGCCGTCGACGGCATTCGTCAATCCGGCCGATACCTACAGCCAGGCCAAGATCGTCGAACAGTACCTATGGCAGGTCGCGGCCAGGATCTCGCAGTTCCGCTACTACTCGAACCAGGCAAACGAGCAGGGCGTCGTGGTCATTCGTCTCGTGATCACCCGCGAAGGGCATCTGCTCGATGTCAGCGTGGCGCGATCGAGCGGCATCGTGAATCTCGACAAGGGCGTCGTGGACGCCGCCCGCGCTGCCGCGCCCTATGCGCCCTTCCCCGAAGGCATTCCGGGAGCGCAGCAGGCTTTCATCCTGCCGCTGTCATCGGTTTATCGTCGTTAGGGCCGGTCAGGCAAAATCGCCGGACAGAGCCTTGCGCACGGCGGCCGGCATCACGGCCATATGACCGTAGTTGGGATGATCGAAGCCCACCACGACATCATCCGCGCCGGTCTTGAACGCCGCAATCTGGGCCGGCGTGAAGGCAAAGTGGATGAACTGCACCGACGACGCCTTGCCATCGTCGCGTGAGCGCTCCTGATCGTTCTCGGGCACGCCCCGAATGACCTGCCCGCCAACCCGGATGAAGGCCTTGTGCTCGACGCCGCCCAACATGGACAGCACGCGCGTGCGCCGGAGCGGGTCGTCGATCTCGAACATGACCGTCGCGACCAGTTCGGCACCCTGCGGAATCAGCGGATTATAGGCGGCCAGCTCATCGGCCAGCTGTTCCTCGCCGCCCTTCTCGATGAACAGCATCTCATGCACCTGATGCAGCATCGTCTCGTAGGACTCGAAATAGAAGGTGGCGAACGGCCCGACCTCGAGCCGGCGATCCTTCTTGATCTCGGCCATGCGACGGCGGCGTTCCGCGCGCTGCTTGCCGTATTCCTCGAGCGGAACGATCGCCGAGGCATCGATCTTGCGCAAATTCATGACGAGGACTCCCTCAATCCATAGGCGCGAGCCAGGATCTCGATCGGGTGCTCCGCACGGAACGCCTTGGGCTTCTCTTCGCCTGCGGTCATTTCCATCACCTGCATCAGATGCTCGCCTGCGAGCGGACACTCGGAGGCGACGTGGCTGGTGTTGTTCTTGAGCGCGGCCTGGGCGGCCGGCTTGCCGACCTTGACGGCGACATCGAAATTCTCGGTGCGCGCCCCCCAGATGCCGCCATGGCCGCTGCAGCGCTCGATCACCGCGACTCGCGTCTTGGGGATGAGGCGCAACATCTCAGCCCCCTTCGGGCCCATATTCTGGGCGCGGGCATGACAGGCGAGATGCATGCTGATCCCGCCCTCGACAGGTTCCAGTCCCTCGGCAAGCCCGTGCTTCTTGGCGATGTCGACGACATATTCCGACAGATCGAACGTCGCCTGGGCCAGCCGCTCGATCGCCGGATCACCGGCCAGAAGCAACGGCCATTCGAACTTCAACATCAACGCGCACGACGGCGTGAGGGCCACGATGTCGTAGCCCTTCTCGACCCAGGGCAGCAGTTCTGCCGACACTTTCCGGGCCGCCGCGGCAACAGCCTCGAGGTCGCCGAGTTCGAGCTTCGGCATGCCACAGCAGGCCGGATGGAGGGCCTCGGTCGGCACGCCGTTCTTCGCCAGGACGGCGCGGGCGGCGGCTCCGATCTCGGTCGAATGAAAGTTCACGAAGCAGGTGGCGTAGAGTACCGCCTTCCGCTTCCCGAATGCAGGCGCGGCCTCGTTGATCTCGACCGTCTCGCGACGGGCCCGCTGCTCGAACGTCTCCGCTGCCTGCTTGGGAAGACGCGCCCCATGATGGATGCCGGCGAAGCGTTCCATAGCGCGCCGGGTCGGCTGATTGTTCTCGTCGGTAGCCCAGTTCATCAGACCGGCGACGAAAGTACCCAGACGGCCGGCCCGATCGGTGTCGGCGAGCTGCGCGTCGACGAAATCGATACCCTTCTTGCGCGCCTGCACCGCGCGGTGGCGCAGCATCAGGTGGGGAAAATCAAGAGCCCACGGATGCGGAGGCACGTAGGGGCACTTGGTCATGAAGCACATGTCGCACAGCGTGCAGGCCTGCTCGACCTTGGCGTATTCCGCCTTGTCCACGCCGTCGAGTTCGCCGGTGGGACCGTTGTCGATCATGTCGAACAGGCGCGGGAAGGAGTCGCACAGATTGAAGCAGCGACGACAGCCATGGCAGATGTCGAACACGCGCTCCAGTTCCTTCTCGAGCGCCGCTTCGTCCCAGAACCAGGGATTCTGCCACTCGAGCGGTTGGCGGACAGGGGCTTCGAGGCTGCCTTCGCGCATGGTCGTCGCTTCGGATCCGGAATCGATGGATGAAAAAGGGGACCCAGACGGGTCCCCTTGGTAGAACGCAGCGGAGCTTAGCCGAGCGTGTCGAGGGCCTTCTGGAAGCGGCCGGCGTGGCTCTTCTCAGCCTTGGCCAGCGTCTCGAACCAGTCGGCGATCTCGTTGAAGCCTTCCTCGCGGGCCGTACGCGCCATGCCCGGATACATATCCGTGTATTCGTGGGTCTCGCCCGCGATCGCGGCCTTGAGGTTCGACGAGGTCTCGCCGATGGGCAGACCAGTCGCCGGATCGCCGCTCACCTCGAGGAACTCGAGATGGCCATGGGCGTGGCCGGTCTCGCCCTCGGCGGTCGAGCGGAAGACCGTCGCGACGTCGTTGTAGCCTTCGACGTCAGCCTTCTGAGCGAAATACAGATAGCGACGGTTGGCCTGGCTCTCGCCGGCGAATGCCGCCTTCAGATTGTCCTCGGTCTTGGATCCCTTGAGATTCGCCATTTGTCCTCTCCTCCGAATGAGGGGCGGATTTTGAGAGCCGCATGTTACGGCGTCAAGTACCTTAGAATAATTCTAAAAGTGAAAACGATTCGCAGATCGGCGCAACGACAGCCGACTAGTCACGCCCGATTAGCGGTGCCGGATTACCGGCGAACCCGGACGACGACGTCGACTCGGGCCAGCCGCGTTCCCTTGGGCGGCGCCGGCAGGCCGGCGATCGTCACCTTGTCGGACGGAAAATCGTGCAATTCGCCGTCCGTCTCGATGAAGAAGTGGTGGTGATGGCCGGTGTTGGTGTCGAAATAGGACCGTCCCGGCGCCACCACGACCTCCCGCAGGAGGCCGGCGTCGCGGAACTGATTCAACGCGTTGTAGACCGTGGCCAGAGCCACCGGGATGCGCGTCGCCTTGACCTCGGCATGGAGGCTCTCCGCGGTCACGTGGCGGTGCCCCGAGCCGAACAGCACGCGCGCCAACGCTACCCGCTGGCGAGTGGGTCGGAGACCGGCCTCCCGGAGCAGGGAGGTAAAATCGGGGCTGGTGCCGGACATGGTTACCGCCATATGTAAGGACTGGAAGGCGTCAGGAAAAGCCCCAAAGGGGCTGTGTCGGCGGTTTGCGCAAGCAGGCCGGCGTCCTTATTCTGCCGCCACTCCGGCGAGGAGCACCGGTGGGACGGGTGAATGGTGAGCGAGAAGAAGCATAGTTACACTTTCGAGGACCTGATCGAGTGTGCCAAGGGCCACCTGTTCGGGCCAGGCAACGCGCAGCTGCCGCTGCCGCCGATGCTGATGTTCGACCGGATCGTGAAGATCGACGACAAGGGCGGCCGCTACGGCAAGGGCGAGATCGTGGCCGAACTCGACGTGAAGCCCGATCTTTGGTTCTTCGCCTGCCACTTCAAGGGTGACCCGGTCATGCCGGGCTGCCTGGGCCTCGATGCCCTTTGGCAGATGGTCGGTTTCTTTCTGGGCTGGATGAAGGCCCCGGGCCGCGGTCGCGCGCTCGGCGTGGGCGAGGTCAAGTTCACCGACATGATCGTGCCGACCGTACGCAAGCTCACCTATCACGTGCACCTGAAGCGTGTGATCCTGCGCAAGCTGGTGCTGGGCATCGCCGACGGCGTCGTCTACGCCGATGGCAAGCCGGCCTACGAAGTGAACGGCCTGAAGGTCGGGCTGATCCAGGACGCGGCGGTCGCCGCGGCGGCAGGCTGACGTGCGGCGTGTCGTTGTCACCGGCCTCGGCGTCGTCTCCTCGATCGGCAACAATGCGACCGAGGTGACGCAGTCCCTGAAGGACGGGAAGTCCGGCATCGAGTTCATGCCGCAATACAAGGAACTCGGCTTCCGGAGCCAGGTCGCCGGAACCCTGAAGATGAACGTCGACGAGATGGTCGACCGGCGCCTGCGACGCTTCATGGGCGACGGCGCGGCCTACGCTTACCTGGCGATGAAAGAGGCGATCGCCGACGCGGGGCTGAGCGATGGCGAAGTGTCCAACGACCGAACCGGCCTGGTGGCAGGCTCGGGCGGGCCGACGACCAGCGCCCTCGTGCAGTCGGCCATCATCGCCAAGGAAAAGGGACCGAAGAAGGTCGGCCCGTTCATGGTGCCGCGCGCGATGTGCAGCACCGTGTCGGCCAACCTGGCCACGGCATACAGGATCAAAGGCCTCTCCTACTCCATCAGCTCGGCCTGCTCGACCTCGGCGCATTGCATCGGCAACGCGGTCGAGTGCATCCAGCTCGGAAAGACCGATCGCATGTTCGCCGGTGGCGGCGAAGAGCTGGACTGGACGCTGTCCGTCCTGTTCGACGCCATGGGCGCCATGTCGTCCAAGTACAATGACCGCCCACAGGCCGCCAGCCGGGCCTATGACCGGAACCGGG
The DNA here is from genome assembly GCF_900167455.1 of Enhydrobacter aerosaccus. Taxonomy (GTDB): domain Bacteria; phylum Pseudomonadota; class Alphaproteobacteria; order Reyranellales; family Reyranellaceae; genus Reyranella; species Reyranella aerosaccus. The sequence goes on along the minus strand of NZ_FUWJ01000020.1, from coordinate 45,728 downwards.
ACGGTTTCGTGATCTCGGGCGGCGGCGGCATGCTGGTGCTGGAAGACCTCGAGGTCGCCAGGGCACGCGGAGCCAAGATCTACGCCGAGGTGATCGGCTACGGCGCGACGTCCGACGGCGCCGACATGGTGGCTCCCTCCGGCGAAGGCGCCGTGCGCTGCATGAAGCTCGCCACCGAGGGCTTCCCTGGCGCGGCTCGGCGCAATGCGCCGGTCGACTACATCAACACCCACGGCACCTCGACCCCGGCGGGCGACATCACCGAGCTCGATGCCATCCGGAGCGTGTTCGGCGAGAAGTTGCCGACCGTGAGCTCCACCAAGTCACTGACCGGCCACAGCCAGGGCGCCACTGGCGCCCACGAGGCGATCTATTCGCTCCTGATGCTGAAGGACGATTTCGTGGCGGCATCTGCAAATATCGACGATCTCGATCCCGGCGCGGAGGGATACCCGATTGCGCGGCAGCGTATCGATAAGGCCGGCCTGCAGACGGTGATGTCGAACAGCTTCGGCTTCGGCGGCACCAACGCCTGCTTGGTCTTCTCGCGTTACGACCACTGAGAGGGATGATGCCAGTCAACCGTACCCTCTCCGCCGCTCCCGACGGTTCCGGCGGAAACATTTCCGCGACTCCGTCTTCGGGCCACACGGTCTCCAAGGCGGTCGATTTGCCATCGGTCCCGAAGCTCATGGCCGGCAAGCGCGGCCTGGTGATGGGGGTCGCCAACGAGCGCTCGATCGCCTGGGGCATCGCCCAGGCGCTGCATGCCGCCGACGCGGAAATGGCCTTCACCTATCAGGGCGCCGCTTTTGGCAAGCGCGTGCTGCCCATGGTGCAGAAGCTCGACGCCAAGATCGTGCAGGAGGCCGACGTCGAGAGCGAGGAGAGCCTCGATGCCCTGTTCGCCCGGCTCGAAAAGGAGTGGGGTCGGCTCGATTTCGTGGTTCATGCCATCGCCTTCTCCGACAAGGAAGAGCTGAAGGGCCGCTACGTCGACACGACCAAGGCCAACTTCCAGCGCAGCCTCACCATCTCCTGCTACTCGTTCACCGAGATCGCTCGCCGCGCGCTGCCTCTCATGACGGACGGCGGCAGCCTGATCACCCTCACCTACGAGGGCGCGACGCGCGTGATGCCGTCCTACAACGTGATGGGTGTCGCCAAGGCAGCGCTCGAGGCGAGCGTCCGCTATCTAGCGGCGGATCTCGGCCCGCAAGGCGTGCGCGTGAACGCGATTTCCGCCGGCCCGATGCGCACGCTGGCGGGTGCCGTAATCGGCAGCAGCCGCTACGTCTATCGCCTGTCGCGCGAGGCCTCGCCGCTCCGGCGCAACATGGAGCTGTCCGATATCGGCGGCTCGGCGCTCTACTATCTGTCCGATCTGAGCGCCGGCGTGACCGGTACCGTCCACTATGTCGATGGCGGCTATCACGCGATGGGCATGCCACCGGCCGGCGCCACCGGGCAGAACGGTGACGAGGGCAACGGGAACGGGCAATAGGTCTTCAGGACTGCGGGCTTCCAGCCGGCGTTCCCAGAAGAGCTCAATGAAAAACGGCGGCCGAAAGGCCGCCGTTCTTGTTTCTGGAGAGAGTGGATTTACTCGCCGGCGACGGGCGCGGCGGGCTGCTCTTCCTTCGGTTTGTTGGAGATGTCCTCGCCGGTCTCCTGATCGACCGCCTTCATGCTGAGGCGCACCTTGCCGCGATCGTCGACGCCCAGGACCTTGACCTTCACCTGGTCGCCTTCCTTGACGATGTCGGTCACCTTGGCGACGCGCCGCGGCGCGAGTTCGGAGATGTGGACGAGGCCGTCACGGGCGCCCAGGAAGTTCACGAAGGCGCCGAATTCGACGGTCTTCACGACCTTGCCGTTGTAGATCACACCCACTTCCGGCTCGGCCACGATGCCCTTGATCCAGTCGATCGCGGCCTGGCCGGCCTTGGCGTCGACGGCCGCAACCTTGATGGTACCATCGTCCTCGATGTCGATCTTGGTGCCGGTCGTTTCGGTGATCTCGCGGATCACCTTGCCGCCGGTGCCGATCACTTCGCGGATCTTGTCCTTGGGGATCGTGAACTGGGTGATGCGAGGCGCGTTCTGGCTCACCGTCTCGCGCGCACCGCCCAGACCCTTGGCCATCTCGCCGAGGATGTGGATACGACCGTCCTTCGCCTGCGCCAGCGCGACCTTCATGATCTCCTCGGTGATCGAGGTGATCTTGATGTCCATCTGCAGCGAGGTGACTCCGCGCTCAGTGCCGGCCACCTTGAAGTCCATGTCACCCAGGTGATCCTCGTCGCCCAGGATGTCCGACAGGACGGCAAAGCGCTCGCCTTCCTTGATCAGACCCATGGCGATGCCGGCCACCGGCCGATCGAGCGGAACGCCGGCATCCATCAGCGACAGCGAGCTGCCGCAAACGGTCGCCATCGACGACGAACCGTTGCTCTCGGTGATCTCCGACACGATGCGGATCGTGTAGGGGAACTTCTCCTTGGTCGGCAGCATCGGGCGGATCGCACGCCAGGCGAGCTTGCCGTGGCCGATCTCACGACGGCCCGGCGATCCCATGCGGCGCACCTCGCCCACCGAATAGGGCGGGAAGTTGTAGTGCAGCATGAAGTGCTCGCGGTACTCGCCCTCGAGCGCATCGATCACCTGCTCGTCCTGGCCCGTGCCCAGCGTCGCGACCACCAGCGCCTGCGTCTCACCGCGGGTGAACAGCGAGGAGCCGTGCGCGCGCGGCAGGATGCCGACCTCGGCCACGATCGGCCGCACGGTCTTGGTATCGCGGCCATCGATGCGCTTGCCGGTGTCGAGGATCGCCGTACGTACGACGTCGGCTTCGAGATTGCCGAACTGCTCGCCGAACGCCTCGAGTTCCGTGGCGTTGCCCTCGAACAGCTTGACCGCCTCTTCCTTCACCGCGGCGATCTTCTGCTGCCGTGCCTGCTTCACGGTCTCCGTGTAGGCCTCGGCCAGCTTGCTACGTGCCTCAGCTTTGAGCTTGGCGGCAACCGCCTTCGATGCTTCGGAAGGATCCTGCAGCGGCAGCGGTTCCTTGGCGGCATGCTCGGCGAGCTGGATGATCGCCTCGATCACCGGCTGGAAGGAACGATGACCTTCCATCACCGCGCTCAGCATCACGTCCTCGGGCAGTTCCTTGGCCTCGGACTCGACCATCAGAACGCCTTCCGTGGTGCCGGCGACGACGAGATCGAGATTGCTCTTCTCGACCTGATCGAGCGTCGGATTGACGACGAACTGGCCGTCGATGTAGCCCACGCGGGCGGCGCCGATCGGTCCCATGAAGGGGCAGCCAGAGATCGTCAGGGCGGCGGAAGTCGCCACCATGGAAACGATGTCGGGATCGTTTTCCATGTCGTGCGCCAGCGTCGTCACCACCACCAGCGTCTCGTTGCGATAGCTTTCGTGGAACAGCGGCCGGATCGGACGGTCGATCAGGCGCGACGTCAGGATCTCCTTTTCGGAAGGACGGCCTTCGCGCTTGAAGAAGCCTCCCGGGATCTTGCCGGCGGCGAACGCCTTCTCCTGGTAATTGACGGTGAGCGGGAAGAAGTCGAGGCCCGGCTTGGCCTTCTTCTCATACACCACCGTCGCGAGGACGGTGGTGCCGCCGTAAGTCGCCAACACGGCGCCATCGGCCTGGCGCGCGATCTTGCCGGTCTCGAGCACCAGCTTGCGGCCGGCCCACTCCACTTCTTTTCGGAAAACCTTGAACATATCGGTCATATCATCATCCTTTCCTGCACGGCTGCGCGCCCCCGTTTGGCGACAGCCGCCCACCAGCGCCCTTGCGCCAGCAGGACCGGGCCAGGCCTTTGCTCTCGCCCCTGCCTTCCCGGTTACCACGAAGTTGCGTCAGACGATCGAACTCACGGGGACCGACCGACGCAACGCGAAAAGGCCCCGCCGCGAGGGCGGGGCCGTACTTCAACGACGCAGACCCAAGCGCTCGATCAACGAGTCGTAGCGCTTGTGATCCTTGGCCTTGAGATAGTCGAGCAGCCGGCGACGCTGACCTACCAGCTTGAGCAGACCACGACGGGAATGATGATCCTTGGCGTGACCCTTGAAATGCTCGGTGAGGTTGGCAATGCGCTCGCTCAGAATGGCGACTTGTACTTCCGGCGAACCGGTATCGCCCGAACCCTGAGCATACGTCTTGATCAGCTCCGCCTTGCGCGCGGCTGTAATCGACATCGGTCATCTCCTGACTCTAGAGGTTGAACACGCGCACCGGCTGGATAGAGGCACCGTCCGAACGGACCAATGCGATCAGCCTGCTGCCGTTCTCGGCGCGACAGAGTGCGCCGGAGGGCGGTGCGTCCCGGGTCAAGAACACCGGCTGGCCTTGGCGCAACCGATCTGCTTGGGCCTCCGTCATGGCCAGCGCCGGGATGTCGTCCAGCGCGGTCGCGACAGGGGCCAAGACCCCGAGAAGCGCGGGAATATGCCCGAGGGCCTCCAGTTTGGAAAGCGAAATGGCCGCCTCTTCGCGGAACGGGCCGGCGGCTGTCCGGCGCAGTGCCGAAAGATGCCCGACCGTCCCCAAGGCGAGCGCCAGATCGCGTCCCAGCGACCGGATGTAGGTGCCCTTGCCGCAGGCGACCACGAAATCTGCGTGGTCCGGGTCGGGCCGCTCGAGGAGTTCGAGCCGCTCGATGACGACCTTCCGCGGTTTCAGCTCCACGGTCTGCCCGGCACGAGCCAGATCGTAGGCGCGCTGCCCCTCGATCTTCAGGGCCGAGAAAGCCGGCGGCGTCTGCTCGACCTCGCCGATGAACCGGCCTAGCAGCGCCATGATGGCCGCATCTGAAGGTCTGACGTCGCTGCTCGCGGTCACGGCGCCTTCGGCATCCTCGGTCGAGCGCGCCTCGCCGAAGCGGAGCGTGAACCGGTACTCCTTTCGACCATCCATCACGAAGGGTACGGTCTTGGTTGCCTCGCCAAGCGCGATCGGCAGCACGCCCGTCGCCAGCGGGTCGAGCGTACCGCCATGGCCCGCCTTCTGGGCGCCGAACAGCCAGCGCACACGCCCCACAGCCTGCGTCGAGGTCATGCCCAGCGGCTTGTCGAGCACGACCCAACCGTCGATCTTTTCGCCCTTTTTTCTGCGGCTCATTCGGGCGCGCCGCTCCAATAGCGCATCTCATGAGCGCCACTGGAGTGGCGCGCTCCCATGATTCACTTTTCGTCGATGTCTCGAGCCACATCGGGCCGGCGAAGCAAGGCGCCGATCCGGTCGGCCTCGTCGAAGGTGCGATCGAGCTCGAACCGGATCTCGGGCGCATAGCGCAATCCGGCGCGCTCGCCCACCCGGGAGCGGAACCAGGGCGCGGCCCGCCGCAATGCAGCGAGCAGCCGGGGTTCGTCGGAGCCCCCCAAGGGCATGACATAGGCGACGGCATTGCGAAGGTCGGGACTGACATCGACTGCCGTCACGGTGATCGAGACGTCGCGCAGTTCCGGATCCCGCATATTGCCGCGCTCGAGCAGTTGCGCCAGCAAGTGTCGCAGTTCCTCGCCCACGCGTAACTGGCGCTGGCTATGACCGCGACCGTCCTTTTCGGATGTCTGACGCCGAGACATGGCGTTCCTTCCTTTCTTCCTCCCTGACGCCGACCGCGCGCGGGAGAAGCACCGCCCCAGACGGAAAGGACGGAAGGCTCATGGACCGCATTGCCTCGGTCCATCGCCTTTCATCGCCAGCCGATGGCAGCACCTCTCCCCTTCACGGACGTCGCGAAGGGGAGGAACTCCAATCCTACAGCGTCGGCCGCACTTCTTCGACGTCGAAGCACTCGATCACGTCGCCGACCTTGATGTCGTCGTAGTTCTCGAACGCCATGCCGCATTCGAAGCCGTGCTGCACCTCGCGCACTTCGTCCTTGAAGCGGCGCAGGGTCTTCAGCGTGCCTTCGTGGATCACCACGTTGTCGCGCAACAGGCGGACCTTGGCGCCGCGCTTGACCATGCCTTCCGTGACCATGCAGCCGGCGACATTGCCAACCTTGGTGATGCGGAAGACCTCGCGGATCTGCGCATTGCCGATGAAGGTCTCCTTGTAGGTCGGCTCCAGCAGGCCGACCATGAGGGACTGAATGTCCTCGGTGACCTTGTAGATGATGCTGTAGTAGCGGATGTCCACCTTGTCGCGCTTGGCGATCTCACGCGCCTGCGGGTTCGCACGCACGTTGAAGCCGATGATCAGGGCGCCGGAGGCTTTGGCGAGCGTGATGTCGGCCTCGCTGATGCCGCCCACGCCGCTATAGACCACGCGTGCCGCGACCTTGTCGGTGCTGAGACGCGAGATGGCACCGGCCAATGCTTCGGCCGATCCCTGCACGTCGGCCTTGATGAGGACCGGCAGCTCCTTGGCGGTACCCTCGCGGATACCCTTCATCATCTCTTCCAGCGTGCCGCGACCGCCCGCACTACGGGCAAGCTCGGCCTGCCGGTCACGACGGGCGCGGAAGTCGGCGATCTCACGGGCCCGCGCCTCGCTGTCGACGACATGGAACTCGTCGCCCGCCTGCGGCGTGCCGGCGAGGCCCAGGATCTCGACCGGGAAGGCCGGCCCCGCGCTCTCGACAGCTTGGCCGCGATCATCGACCAGACGGCGTACGCGACCCCATACGGCCCCCGCGACCAGGACGTCGCCGACCTTGAGGGTACCGCGCTGCACGAGCACGGTCGCGACCGAGCCACGGCCTGGATCGAGCTTGGCCTCGACCACCACGCCGTCGGCCAGCCGGTCGGGATTGGCCCTGAGTTCCAGCACCTCGGCCTGCAGAAGGATCGCTTCCTCGAGCTTGTCGAGATTCATCCTCTTGGTCGCCGAGACCTCGATCGACTGGACGTCGCCGCCCAGCTGCTCGACCTGGATCTCCTCGCGCAAGAGTTCGTTCTGCACCCGGCTGGCGTCGGCACCCGGCTTGTCCATCTTGTTGATGGCCACGATGATCGGCACGCCCGCCGCCTTGGCGTGGGCGATCGCCTCCTTGGTCTGCGGCATGACGCCGTCGTCGCCGGCCACGACCAGCACGACGATGTCCGTCACCTTGGCGCCGCGGGCACGCATGGCCGTGAAGGCCTCGTGGCCCGGCGTATCGAGGAAGGTGATCTTCTGCCCGGACGGCAGCGTCACCTGATAGGCGCCGATATGCTGGGTGATGCCGCCGGCCTCATGCGCAGCCACGTCGGTCGCCCGCAAGGCATCAAGCAGCGACGTCTTGCCGTGATCGACATGGCCCATGATGGTGACAACCGGCGGACGCGCAATCTGCGTTCCCTCCGCGTCGGTGGTGTCGGCCAGGCCGATTTCCACGTCGCCTTCCGCCACGCGCTTGGGCCGATGACCCATTTCCGTCACCACCAGCTCGGCGGTGTCGGGATCGATCACCTGATTGATGGTCGCCATCACGCCCATGCGCATCAGGGTCTTGATCACGTCGGCGCCGCGCTCGGACATGCGCGCGGCAAGTTCCTGGACTGTGATGGTCTCGGGAATGGTGACCTCGCGATAGACCTTCTGCTGCGGCTCGCTGGCATGCTCGCGGCGACGTTCGCGCTCCAGGCGACGGCGCTGCTGCGCCACCGACCGGCTGCGGAAATCGTTCTCGCCCTCGACGGCGCGGCCAACGTCGATCTTGTCCGAACGACGCTTGGGTGCCTCACGACGCGCGCCCGGGGGCGGCGGAAGACGCTTGCTGGGCGGCGCCGGTCGCATCGGCGGCGGCCGACGTATGGCAGCGCCTGCGCCCGCGGCTCCTTGCGGAGCCGACTGTCCCGGACCGGCCGAGCCGCCGGGCATCGGACGGCGAATCTGGCCGGCGGGAGCCGGCGGAGGCGCCGGAGCGCGCGGTCTGACCTCATCGGCCGGACGGGCCGCTGGCGGCTGGGCTCCAGCGGCCGTTGCCGCCTGATCCAGACGCTTCTGGACCAGCGCTTCGGCCTTGCGCTTGGCTTCTTCTTCAGCCTTGCGCCGGGCTTCTTCCTCGGCAAGACGCCGCTTGTGTTCTTCCTCGGCCGCTTGGCGCGCCTTTTCCTCTGCGGCGCGGCGCACGGCCTCCTCGGCAGCGCGCTTGCGCGCCAGCTCCGCATCGCGATTGGCGCCAACCAGAGCGCGCGCTCTCGCTCCCCGCTCCTCTTCGGTCAGGGTGCGGAGAACGATGCCGCGGCCGCCCTCGCGCTGCGGCGTGGGACGGTGAGCCGGACTGCCCTGCTTCGGCGCCCGAGCCTGCGTCGGCGCTGGCACTGGCGCCGGCGCTGCCGGCGGTGGGGTCGTCGGAGCCGGCGGCGGGGACGGCGGCTGGGGTGCGGCAGGCGCAGCCCCTGTCGTCGGCCGCTTCACCGGCTTCTTGACCTCGACCGTCACAGCCCGCGTGCGCCCGTGCGAGAACTTCTGCTTCACCTGGGTCGCGTCGCTCTTGCCCGGCGCCGCCGCGCCGCCGCGCGTGCTCGTCGACAGGGTGAGCGGCTTGTTAGGCTTGTTCGTCTCTTTCTGTTCCGTCATGTCGCGTGTTGTCCTTGCTCCGCTCCGGCCCGTCAACCGGCGCTGTTGAGGCGATAACGGCGCCACCGCGCCGCACCCCCCGCAATCCGTTGAATGAACTGGCCCGACCGGTCGTCGTGCGCCACCGCCACGTAAACAGCATGCTCGCGTCCAAAGACGCCCCCGAGCGCCGCCGCATCCCCTAATCGCTCGATCGGCAGGCCAGCGGCCTGGAGCTTGGCGAGACCGTCGCCGTCAGCGCCTTCCGCCACCACCAGCAATCCGGCCTGGTGCCGCCCGATCATCTGCTCCACCCGCACGAATCCGGCAACTGCGCGCCCAGCGCGACGCGCCCGTGCGAGATCCTCGAGAACACGCTCGAGCAGGAGCCGTTCGACCCGATCGGCCAGCTCCGGCTCCGCCTTCACCGGCCTGCGGGCCGCCTTGGAGAACAGCTTGCGGGCGATCGCCTGTTCGAGCTTGGCACGTTCGCCCGTCACCCAGAGCCCACGGCCCGGCAGACGCCGCGCCAAGTCGGGCACGGCATCGCCTTCCGGTCCGACGACGAAGCGTATCATCCGCTCCGGCGACATCTCCGCTCCGGTGACGATACAGGTCCGCAACGGCGCCTTGCCCGCGGTATCGCGGGACATCGCCTCTCCGTCACGGTCTGTCATGGCAAACGCCAAGCTCAAACGATCCGTCCTCCGTTAGGCCTTGGCCGCCTCGCCGGCGGCTTCCTCGGCCGGGAACCAATGTTCGCGCGCCTTCATGATGATTGCGTTGGCGGCGCTGGCATCGAGCGTGCTCTCGCCCACGATCTCCCGCAGCTCGTCCGAGGCCAGATCGCCGAGATCGTCGAGCGTCTTCACGCCCTTCTCGCCCAGCGCGACCAGCATCGGGAGCGTGAGGCCTTCGATCGAACGCACCGCTTCGTCCATGCCGAGCTCCGCAAGCTTGTCGGCAAGTTCGGCGTCACGCTTCTCGATGTACTCGCGAGCGCGGCGCTGCAGTTCGGTGGCGATATCCTCGTCGAAGCCTTCGACGGTCGTAAGATCCTCGACGGCAGATTCCGAGATATCCTCGACCGTGGCGTAGCCCTCCGCCACGAGGAGATGGGCAATCACATCATCGACATCAAGGGCTTCCTTGAAGAGTTCGGTGCGCTCGCGCGTCTCCTTCTGACGGCGCTCGCTCTCTTCGGCCTCGGTCATGATGTCGATCTCCCAGCCGGTCAGTTGCGAGGCCAGTTTCACGTTCTGGCCGCGGCGACCGATGGCGAGGCTGAGCTGATCGTCGGGAACGACCACCTCGGCCTTGTTCTTCTCTTCGTCCATCAGCACTTTGCTGACTTCGGCCGGCGCCAGCGCGTTGACGATAAAGTTGGCCGGTTCGGGTGACCAGGGAATGATGTCGACCTTCTCGCCCTGCAGCTCCTGCACCACGGCCTGGACGCGGCTGCCGCGCATGCCGACGCAGGCGCCGATCGGATCGATCGAGCTGTCGTGGCTCAGCACCGCGATCTTGGCGCGGCTGCCGGGATCGCGTGCCACGGCCTTGATCTCGATGATGCCGTCATAGATCTCCGGCACTTCCTGCGTGAACAGCTTGGCCATGAACTGCGGATGGCTACGCGACAAGAAGATCTGCGGACCGCGCGGCTCCTCGCGCACGTCGAAGATGTAGGCCCGGACGCGGTCGTTGACGCGCAGGCTCTCGCGCGGAATCGACTCGTCGCGGCGGATCACGCCTTCCGCGCGCTGCAGATCGACAGTCACATTACCGTAATCGACACGCTTGACGACGCCCGACACGATCTCGCCGACGCGATCCTTGAACTCTTCGTACTGACGCTTGCGCTCGCTTTCGCGCATGCGCTGGGTGATGACCTGCTTGGCCGTCTGAGCCGCGACGCGACCGAAATCGATCGGGGGCAGCTCGTCGGTGAGGAAGTCGCCGACCTGCGCCTCGGGATTGCGGCGCTGGGCCTCGGCGACCGAGACCTGGACATTCTCGTTCTCCACCGGATCCGCGACCTGCATATAGCGGAGCAGCCGGATCTCGCCGGTCTTGCGATCGATCTCCGCCCGGATGTCGTGTTCGAGACCGTACTTGGCGCGCCCGGCCTTCTGGATGGCCTGTTCCATCGCCTCGAGCACTTCCTCGCGTTCGATGCTCTTCTCGCGGGCGACCATGTCGGCCACCTGCAGCATTTCCAGGCGCGGAATATCGGCGGTCGTTGCCATGATTGTCTTCCTCTCGTTCCCTGAGGTCTTCGTCGGTGTTTTTCTTCAGTTTGCCGGCCCGGGCTTGTCCTGGGTCCGGCTGTGTTCGTCGATCAGCGCATCGGTCAATTCGAGCTTGGCCCTGCTCACGGCACTGAGCGGCACATGCGCCTCCTTGCCGTCGTCGAGCTTCAGCTTCACGGTTCCATCCTCAAGCCCAAGCAGTGTTCCCTTGAAGCGACGCCGTCCGTCGATCGGCAGGGTCGTCTCGACGCGCGCCAGGTGACCGGCCCAGCGTTTGTAGTCCTTTTCCCGCGTCAAAGGTCGATCGATACCGGGCGAACTGACCTCCAGCGTATAGGCGCCGGAGATCGGATCCTCGACATCGAGCACCGCCGACAGGGCTCGCGAAAGAGTGGCGCAATCCTCGACATCCATCGGCCGGCCATCCGCAGGTTCGATCATGATCTGCAACGTGCCACCGCCGCGGCTCATCGCAACGCGCACGAGCTCGTAGCCCATGCCGACGACGGTCGGGGCGACAATCTCTTCGATGCGGCGCAGCAGGTCGGTCACGTGGTCGGATGTCTCTACGTTTGAGCTGCAGGCTGGCCATAAACGAAAAGAGCGGGCTGTTGGCCCACTCTTATTTTATTTGGCTCGTCCCGCGAACCCGATGAGGATGCCGGGGATATAGGCGCGACCGGGGCTACTGGCAAGGCCCGCATGCTCTCCAACGGTGTTGGCGGCGCATTTCCCGCACGACCTTAATGAAGCCCGAAAACGGCGAGCGGAAGGTTCGCGACTATGGAAACATCTGCGCCCATACGAGGAAACGAACGGTCGAGCTATGTCGCGTCGGTATCACGGCTGGTGGGTTGTCCTGTGTGCCTTTGTCATCGCCCTCTATGGGTGGGGGTTCGGCTTCTATGGGTTGAGCCTATATCTAGTAGCCCTGCATAACGCCCATGGTTGGTCGCCCGGGACCATCTCCACGGCAATTACCTTCTACTACGTCGTTGGCGCCTTCCTGGTAATGCAGGTGGGCGATGCCATCCACCGCTTCGGCGCCCGGCCGATCGTCCTCGGGGGAATAGCCCTGATGGCGTCTGGCGTGGCCGCCCTCGGCATTCTGCGAGAACCGTGGCAGCTTTACCTGGCCATCCTCCTGATGATTCCCGGATGGGCCGCCATGGGCGGCGGGTCGATCAATACCCTGGTGGCGCAATGGTTCGACCGCCGCCGGGGCATGGCCGCCAGCCTGGCGCTCAGTGGTGCGACCTGCGGCGGCCTGCTGTTCGCACCGGCTTTTGCCTGGGCGATCGCCAGCTGGGGCTTTGCCACTGCCTGTTATGCCGCCATTGCGGTGATGATGGTGACGCTGGGACCGTTCGCCGCGATCGTGCTGCGCCGTCGGCATACCGACGAGCACGATGTTGGCGACGACGCCCTTGCGGCCACGTCAAGTTCCGACACCCCGAGATCGCGACGGCAGTTGTTGGGCGAGCCGCGGTATCTGACGATGGTAGGGGCCTTTTCGATCGGCCTGCTGGCGCAGATCAGCTTCATTGCCCACCAGGCTGCCTTCCTCGAACCGTCGTTGGGGCTCAAAGGCGCGGGCTGGGCCGTGAGCCTGACCGCGCTTTCGGCTCTGCTGGGGCGGATCGTCGTCGGCATGATCGTCGACAAGGTCGACCGACGCGCCTGCAGCAGTGCGGTGCTGGGCATTCAGATTGCCGGCATGGTCGTCCTGCTGTCGACCTCGTCGGTAGTCGGTCTCTATGCCGGCTGCGCCCTGTTCGGCTTCGGGGTCGGCAATCTGATCACGCTGCCTGGGCTGATCGTGCAGCAGGAATTCCCGCGTCGGGACTTCGCGCGCGCGGTCAGCTTCAATGTCGCCATTACCCAGCTCCTGGCCGCTGTCGGCCCATCGCTGCTGGGGCTGCTGCACGATCTGTCGGGAAGCTATCGCAGTTCGCTCTGGGCCTGCCTGTTCCTGCAACTGGCGGCGGCGATCCTGGTGCTGATTCGGCCCGGCCCCAGCCCTATCGACGCCGAAAACGCAGGAATACGGGCTTATGACCCGCGAGCATCTTCTGCTCGTACCGCGTAGGCGGCCAATCGTCCGGTCGGCCGCGCCAATCGGCCGGCCGCTCGGCCAGCCATTCGAACGCCGGATGAGTGCAGGCGTGCTCGACCATCCACGGCAGGTAACTCGGATCGTCCGTCGCCAATCGCAGCTCGGCACCGGGTCGCATCAGTCGAGCCAGCACGTCGAGATTGCGTCGTTGCACGAAACGACGCTTGTGATGCCGCGTCTTCGGCCACGGATCGGGAAACAGCACGAAGGCCCGCGATAGAGACTGTGGTGGCAATGCCGCCATGACGAAACGCGCATCGTCTGTGAACAAGCGTACGTTGCCGACCCCCATACGCTCGATGTGCGCGAGGCACTTGGCGACACCATTGATATAGGGCTCGCACCCGATCAACCCGATGCCGGGATGGTGTTCGGCCTGCCAGACGAGGTGTTCACCGGCGCCGAACCCGACTTCCAGCCAGATACCATCCGGCGGAACGGCGCCGCCGAAAAGGCGCGCTAGGTCGATCTTGGTCGGGTTTTCGGACACGTCGCCGTCCGGCGTGACGATCGGTTCGGCGGGCAATGCGACGGCGAGGCGAGGCAACAACGTATCGAGCAGCGATTGCTGCCCGGAGCGCAGTTTCTTGCCCCGCCGGCGCCCGTGCAGCGTGCGTCGGCGGGTTTCTTCCATGACTTGATCCGGTGAATGCCCTTACATGACCACGTCGATCAAGTACGGGCCCTTCTGCGACATCGCATAGGTAAGCTGCTTGGTGAGCTCCTCTAGATCCAGTGCCTTGGCGCCCGGCACGCCCATGCTCTTGGCCATCGCCGTGAAGTCGAGCGTGGGCCGATCGAGCGTCAGCATGTCGATGGCGCGCGGGCCAGGATTGGCGGCACCGACATCGGCCAGCTGGCTGTAGAGGATCTTGTAGGAGCGGTTGGAGAAGATCAGCACGCAGACATCGAGGTTCTCGCGCGCCATCGTCCAGAGGGACTGGATCGTGTACATGGCGCTGCCGTCGCCGACCATGGCGATGACCTTGCGGTCCGGACAGGCGACCGCCGCGCCCACCGCGACCGGCGTGGCGAAGCCGATCGAGCCGCCCATGTTGTTCAACCAGTCATGCGGCGGCGCACCGGCGCTGAACGGAAAGAAGCCACGGCCGGTCGTGACCGACTCGTCGACGACGATCGCCCCCTCGGGCAGGGTCGCGCCGAGGGCGGCCCCGAGACCGTCGAGGGTGAATTTGCCGGTCGGCCGGTCGGGCCGCTTGGCTTCCGCCACCTTGGGCTTCTCGTTCAGGGCGCCGAGTTCCGCGGCGAGCGCTTCGAGGGAATCGATCGGATCACCCTCGACAGGACACAGCGTGGTGACTTCGCAATCGTCCGGCGTCAGCACGGAGGGCTTGCCGGGATAGGCGAAGAAGGCCGCCGGCGCCTTCGCGCCGCACAGCACCATATGCTTGGTGCCCTTCAACATCTCGAGCGCGGTCTCGACCACGAAATGCAGGCGCAATACCGGAACGCGGCCCGCACCGCGCTCGATCCGGGCCGTACCGCCGGCAGCCTGCACCTTGCAGCCGGTCTTGGCTGCGATCTTACCGGCAAGCTCGAGCCCCTTCGCGCGCAACGCGCGGCCGCCCAGGAACAGCATGGCCGACTGACCGTTCTTCAAGGCCTTGGCAGCGGCAACGATTGTCTCGCTGGACGGCTTCTGCGGCGCCGGCGTTTCCGGCGTCTCGGCCACGCCCTCCGCCTCGGTCCAAGCCGTATCCGCCGGCAGGATCAGCGTGGCGATCTGGCCGGGCGCAACCCGCGCCGCCTGGATTGCAGCCGCGCCGTCGGTCGCCACGGTCTTGGCGGTCGGCGAGGTCCTGACCCAGTGCGAGAAAGGCCGCGCGATGCCTTCGATGTCGGCCGTGAGCGGCGTGTCGTACTTGATGTGATAGAGCGCGTGCTCGCCGACGATATTGACGATCCCCGAGCCGGCCTTCTTCGCGTTGTGCAGATTGGCGGCCGCATTGGCGAGACCGGGCCCGAGATGGAGCAAGGTCGAGGCCGGCTTGTCCGTCATGCGATAGTAGCCGTCGGCGGCACCGCTGCAGACCCCTTCGAACAGGCCGAGGACGCAGCGCATGCCCTCGACGCGGTCGAGTGCCCCGACGAAATGCATTTCCGAAGTTCCCGGATTGGCAAAGCAGACATCGACGCCGCCCTTCACCAATGTCCGAACCAGACTCTCCGCTCCATTCATCGATGTCCCCCAACCAGAAATGCCAATCTTCCGAAACTGCCGGTTCCGAAACTACCAGTCTTTCGCGGCGCCACCCTAAGCCAGAGCGACGGTAAAGACCACGCGTGGCAACGCGGCGCCGTTATGCATCGTCGTTTGCAACCGTTCTCATTTTATTCCAGAAGCAGGTTCCTGGTCGTCCTGTCGCGTTGCAATCGACGAACCACCCCGCAAGAGTTTGCGCTGCCCATGGAGCTTCGCATGCCTTTTCTCCGCGCGGCCGGCGCACTTTTGGCCGCGATCCTGATGGCGATTGCGCTACCCGCTGCAGCGCAGGAACTGAAGATCGGATTGAAGAGCGAACCGACGTCGCTCGATCCGCAATATCAGAACATCGCCGTCAACAACGAGATCGCCCTGCATCTGTTCGATGCGTTGGTGGCCAGGGACGACAGGCAGTTGCCCGTGCCCGCGCTCGCTGTTTCGTGGAAGCCCGTCAGCGACACGGTGTGGGAATTCAAGCTCCGCCCCGATGTGAAGTTCCAGGACGGTTCGCCCTTCACGGCCGAGGATGTGGTCTTCACCTATGAGCGTGCCGCCCGCGTGCCCAACAGCCCATCCCCCTTCACCATGCTCAGCCGGCAGATCACGCGCCTGGAAATCGTCGATCCGCTGACACTGCGCATCACGACAGCGGCCCCGGCCCCGCTTCTGCCGCTCGATCTGGCGGGACTTCCGATCCTTTCGCACATCGCCGCCGCCGGCGCGGCGCCGGAAGGCAAGACGACCGCCGAGCTCGACCGCGGCGAGGGGCTGCTCGGCACGGGGCCTTTCCGGTTCGTGGCCTGGAAACGGGGCGCCGATCTGGTGCTGGCCCGCAACGACGCCTACTGGGGGCCCGAGCCGGCCTGGAGTCGCGTCACCTTCAGGGCTCTCCCCGATGCAGCAGCACGCGTGGCGGCTCTGCAGGCAGGAGACGTCGATCTCATCGAAGATCCACCTGTCGCCGAACTGTCCAAGCTGCGCAAGGATCCAAAGATCACCCTGTCGGACACCGCCTCCGACTGGCTTCTCTACATCGGCCTCGATGCCTCCGCCGAGCCATCTCCGGGCATTCCCGATACCGAGGGCAAGAATCCGCTGAAGGACAAACGGGTCCGGCAGGCGCTATCCCTGGCCATCGATCGCAAGGCCATCGTCGAGAAGGCCATGGACGGCGATGGACAGCCGGCTGGCGATTTTCTGCCGTGGCCGGCCTTCGGCACCCGCAAGGATGCACAGCCCGAGCGTTTCGATCCGGCGGCAGCCCGCCAGTTGCTGACCGAGGCGGGCTATCCCAAGGGATTCTCGATCACCCTTGGCGCGCCCGATGGCCGTTATGTCGGCGATCGCCAGATCGCCCAGGCCGTCGCTGCCGCCTGGAGCCGGATCGGCGTGAAGACCGAGGTCGAAGCAAGCGCACCGGCCGCCTTCACCAAGAACCGCGACGAATTCCGCTACAGCGCCTATCTCTCCGGCTGGGCATCGGATCCCGCCGACACGTCCATCCCGCTGCGCGCTTTGGTGGCCACACCCAATCGCGAGAAAGGCATCGGCGGCAGCAATCGCGGTCGCTATTCCAACCCGGAGATCGACGCCAAACTCGAAGAGGCCCTGCGCACGGTGGACGAGAAGAAGCGCGAGGGCCTTCTGCAGGCGGCAAGCAAGCTCGCCCTTTCCGACTATGCCGTCCTGCCCGTGGCATTCGAACTGGCTGTCTGGGCGATGCACAAAGGCCTCACCTATCCCGCCCGTCCCGACCAGATGACGCTGGCCCAGTTCGTCAAGCCGGCCAAGTAAAGCCAAGCGGCTGCGGACCCGCTCGCAGGTCCGCAGCCCCAAGGGCTACGCCTTGGCGTCGGCCAACTCGACCTGCACGAGATTGACCCAGTAGGCCGCGCCCGTGGTCAGGATCTCGTCGTTGAAGTCATAGAGCGGCGTATGCACGTTGTGGCAGCCGCCTTCCTCGCTGCCGCCATTGCCGATCATGATGTAGGCACCCGGCTTCTTCTCGAGCATGAAGGCGAAATCCTCCGCGCCGGTCACCGGCGGTGTGTTGGGCTCGACCTTGTCGCGCCCAACGGTAAGGGCGGCCGCCTCGACCGCCAACGTGGTCTGCTCCACCGAATTGATCAGCGGCGGATAGCGGCGGACGTATTTGTACTGGGCCTCGCAGCCGCTGGCCTGCGCCAGCGAACGCGCCATCTCGCCCAGCCGCCGCTCCAGCAGGTCGCGCACCTCGGGCGTGAAGCTGCGCGACGTGCCGGCGACCACAACGTCGGACGGAATGACATTGGGCGAGCCCGCCGAACCGGCGGCGAGATGGCCGACGCTCAGCACGGCCGCCTGGGTCGGCGGCACGTTGCGACCGATGATGCCCTGGATGGCAACGATGAACTGGCCGGCCGGGAAGGTCGGATCGGTTCCCCGATAGGGAAGGGCACCGTGTCCACCCGTCCCTTTGAAGATCACTTCCCAGCTATCGCTCGCCGCCAGCATCGGGCCGGAACGGATGGCGAAGTGGCCCTTGGGGAAGCCCGGCATATTGTGCATGCCGTAGACAGCGTCGCAGTCGAACCTGTCGAATAGCCCCTCCTCGATCATCACTCGGGCGCCACCGACGCCTTCCTCGGCCGGCTGGAAGATGAAATGCACCGTGCCGCCGAAATCGGGCGAGGCGGCAAGATGCTTCGCCGCGCCCAGCAGCATCGTCGTGTGTCCGTCGTGCCCGCAGGCATGCATCTTGTTGGGAATGACCGAAGCATGGTCGAACGTGTTCTTTTCCTGCAGGTGCAGGGCATCCATGTCGGCCCGCAAGCCGATGGTCTTCTGCCCCGGCCGGTTGCCTTTCAGCGTACCGACGACACCGGTGGTCGCCAGGCCGCGATGCACCTCGATGCCCCAGGATTCGAGCTTCTCCGCGACGATCTGCGACGTCCGCTGCTCTTCGAAGGCGGTCTCCGGATGGCGATGGATATCGCGCCGGATGGCCGTGAGTTCGGCTTGCAGGCTGGCCAGGAGATCGGGCGTTGTACGCGTCATGGATAGTCCTTTCGTCGATCGGCGGAGACTAGCCCCAGCCCGACCATCCCGCCACAGAGTCCCAGCCGCTGCCAACGGGGTAGCGCTGTCGCGGGCAACGCGCTACATCCGCGCCGAAATGATCCTGTTTCCTGCGATCGACCTGAAAGACGGCAAGTGCGTTCGGCTGCTGCGCGGTGACATGGCGCGCGCCACGGTGTTCAACGACAGCCCCGCCGCCCAGGCCAAGGCCTTTGCGACCGCCGGCTGCGAATGGCTGCATCTGGTCGACCTGAACGGCGCCGTGGAAGGCCATCCCGTCAACCGGGCCGCGGTGCTGGAGATCCTGAAGGCGGTCGAGGTTCCGACGCAGCTCGGCGGCGGCATCCGCACCATCGAGAGCATCGCCCAGTGGCTCGAGGCCGGCCTCCAGCGGGTGATCCTGGGGACCATTGCCGTGAAGGAGCCGGGCCTGGTGAAGGCGGCCTGCAAGCAATGGCCGGGCCGCATCGCGGTCGGCATCGATGCGCGCGACGGCATCGTCGCGGTCGACGGGTGGACCAAGCAGAGCACGGTCCGAGCGCTCGACTTGGCGCTGCGCTTCGAGGATGCCGGCGTTGCCGCCATCATCTACACCGACATCGACCGCGACGGCGCCATGGGGGGCGTGAACGTCGATGCCACCATCACGCTGGCCCAGCACCTCACCACGCCCGTGATCGCCTCGGGTGGCGTCAGTTCCCTCGATGATCTGCGCGAACTCCTGCCGGCCGAGGAGCACGGCATCATCGGCGCGATCGTAGGGCGCGCGCTCTATGACGGGCGCGTGACAGTCCCGGACGCCATCCGCGTCCTCAAGGGCGAGCGATGACCATGCTCAAGGTCCGCATCATTCCCTGCCTCGACGTGAAGGACGGCCGCGTGGTGAAAGGCGTGCAGTTCGTCGATCTGCGCGACGCCGGCGATCCGGTCGAGCAGGCCCGCGTCTATGATGCCGCCGGCGCCGACGAACTCACCTTTCTCGACATCACCGCGAGCCACGAGAACCGCGACACGATCCTCGACGTCGTCGGCCGCACCGCCGAACAATGCTTCATGCCGCTGACCGTCGGCGGCGGTGTGCGGACGATCGAGGACATCCGCAAGCTCCTGCTCGCCGGCGCCGACAAGGTGTCGATCAATTCGGCGGCCGTGGCGCGGCCCGAGTTCGTGCGGGAAGCAGCCGAGAAATACGGCGACCAATGCATCGTCGTCGCGATCGACGCGCGCCAAACCGGCCCCGGAAAATGGGAAGTCTTCACCCACGGCGGCCGCAAGGGCACCGGTCTCGATGCGGTCGAGTGGGCCAGGCGCATGACCGATCACGGCGCCGGCGAAATCCTGCTGACGTCGATGGACCGCGACGGCACCAAGTCCGGCTTCGATCTCGCGCTCACGCGTGCGGTTTCGGACGCAGTGACCGTGCCGGTCGTCGCCTCGGGCGGCGTCGGCACGCTCGATCATCTGGTCGAAGGCGTTACCCAGGGCGGCGCCTCTGCGGTGCTCGCGGCGTCGATCTTCCACTTCGGCGAATTCACCATCGCCGAAGCAAAAGAACATTTGGCAAAGGCCGGCGTTCCGATACGACAAATGTCGCACGCAGCTTGAAATTGAAGTAGACTTGCAGTTAGCGCCCATCAACGTGGCGCCGAGACCCCCGTCGATGGCGAAGAAGAAGAAACCAAAGAAGAAGGCGCAGAAGTCGCGCCACGAGAACGGCACTGCGGACGAGCACGTGCTGGACCGGTTGTATGTCGTGATCGACAGCCGCAAGGGCGCCGATCCGAACACGTCTTATACCGCGCGCCTGTTCAGTCGCGGCCGGCAGCAGATCGCCAAGAAGCTTGGAGAGGAAGCAGTCGAAGCCTTGATCGAGGGCATCCGCGGCGACAAACCCAAGCTGGTGGGCGAGAGCGCCGATATGCTTTACCACCTGCTGACGCTGTGGGCGGCGACTGGCGTGAAGCCCAGCGCCGTGTGGGACGAGCTGGCGCGCCGCGAGGGCCTGTCGGGCATCGCCGAGAAGGCCTCGCGCAAGGCTACCTGAAGACGCGGTAACTGCCGGGTTGTCATTCCGGGCGCGGCGAACGATCCTGCCGGCCTTCGCGACGCGACCGGAGTTCTGCATGTCGACTTATGACCGCAACAATATCTTTGCGCGCATCCTGCGCGGCGAGCTGCCGTGCAAGAAAGTCTACGAGGACGAATTCGCTCTCGCCTTCCACGACATCCACCCGCTGGCGCCGGTCCATGTGCTCGTGATTCCAAAGGGCGAGTATGTCTCCAACGCCGATTTCGCCGCTTCGGCGCCACCCGACCTGCTGACCGGCTTCTGGCGCGCCGTCGCAAAGGTCGCGCGCGATCTCGGACTCGAGTCCAGCGGCTACCGTCTGGTCGCCAATCACGGTGCCCAGAGCGGCCAGAGCGTGTTCCATTTCCATGTCCATATCTTCGGCGGCAAGATGATGCCGCACGACATGACCAAGCTGCCGGAAGCTGCCGCCAAGGCATGATGAAGCGGCGGATGCTGCTGGGCGGCGTGGCCTCTCTGGCCACCACCGGCGCACGCGCCCAGTATTTTCCGCAGACGCTCAAGCAGCGCGAGGTCCGCTTCGCAGGGGCCGCGGGCGCGACGCTTGCAGGCACGCTGGTTCTGCCGTCGATCACGGAGATCGAGCGGGTGCCGGGCGTCGTGCTCGTCGCCGGCAGCGGTCCGACCGATCGCAACGGCAACAATCCGTTGATCCCGGTGCGCGTCGACCTGCTGAAGCAGATTGCCGAAATCCTCGGCCATGCCGGCATCGCGACCTTGCGCTACGACAAGCGCGGCATTGGCGGTTCGAGCGTCGGCCCCCACAAGGCGGCGGACGGGCTGGAGCAATTCTTCACCTGGGACCACTTCGTCGGCGACGTGCAGGAGGCGCATGCCGAATTGCTGCGCCACGACGAAATCAAACCCTACGCCACGGCCTTTCTCGGCCACAGCGAAGGTGGGTTGCTGTCGCTCGCGGCCACAGTGGCGATGGGCGCGCGACGTCCCTACACGCTCGTACTCGCCTCGACCCCCGGCCGACCGCTGGCCGATATCGTGCGCGATCAGATCGCGCGCAGCCTGCCGCAGCTCAGCGGCACGGCCGAGCGCATCATGGATGCCATTCGCGACACCGGGCAGGTGCCGGACAACGTGCCGTCGGCCTTTCGCTCCGTCTTTCCGTCCTACGCCGGTGCCTTCCTGCAGGCCGCCTTTGCGTTCGATCCCGCGAAGGCCCTGATGCAGACGGACATTTCCTGCCTGCTGCTGCAGGGTGGTGCCGATCTGCAGGTCGTGCCGATGACCGACATCCAGCCGCTCATCGATGCACTGCGCGCGCGCAGGGCAGCAGCGGAAATCCTCATCGCTCCCCGGGTCAGTCACAATCTCAAGCCGGTTACCGCGCCGGACGATCCCGGCTTCGCCGGAAAGCTCGCGCCCTCGATCGAGGTAAAGCTTCTGGAGTGGCTGCGCCGCCTGTTGGGCGCTTGATCACTTCCGCCATGGGGCGGATCATCGTTGCCAAGAAGCAAACGGAGGAACGATGCGACGGCAGAAGAAGTTCTATGCCTGGGGCTACGCGGACGAGGATCTGTCGGCCGACGAGATCAAGCCGTGGGAAGCGGAGATCGCGCAGCGCTACGGGATTTCCAGTTTCGATGTCACCCCGGCACCCAAGTCCGACGAGATCGCGCTCCGCGCAACGCGCCTGACCGTGCCCAGCGGCCTGCAATCGATCGTGCGCACCGACCATCTGACGCGCCTCGAACACAGCTACGGCAAGGCCGGCTTCGATGCGATCCGCATGCTCATGCGCTCGGTACCCAACCCGCCCGATGCCGTCGCCTTCCCCGAGAACGAACAGGACATCGTGCGCGTTCTCGACTGGTGCGACCAGGCCGGGGCGATGGCCATCCCTTATGGCGGCGGCAGCTCGGTCGTGAAGGGCATAGAGCCGCCGGCCAGTGCGGAGAAGGTCGTCACCATCTCCCTGCGCCACATGGACAAGGTTCTTGAAGTCGACAGCGTCAGTCACGCGGCCCGCATCCAGGGCGGCATCTATGGTCCGGCGATCGAGGACCAGCTGCGGCAAACGCCCTTCACCATGCGCCACTATATGCAGGCCTATCGCTGCTCGACGCTGGGCGGATGGATCGCGACGCGGTCGGGCGGCCACTACGCCACGCTCTACACGCATATCGACGATTTCGTCGAAAGCCTGCGCGTGGTGACGCCAAGCGGCGCCCTTGAAACGCGTCGCCTTCCCGGCTCTGGCGCCGGGCCGAGCCCGGACCGAATGTTCCTTGGCTCGGAAGGCATTCTCGGAATCATCACCGAGGCCTGGGTACGGCTGCGCAAGAAGCCGACCTTCCGCGCTTCCGCCTCGGTCCGCTTCAAGAATTTCTTCGCCGGCGCCGACGCGGTCCGAGCCATCACCCAGGCCGGCCTCTACCCCGCCAACTGCCGGCTTCTCGAAGCCCGCGAAGCCCTGCCCGGCATTCCCTGGAGCAGCGAGGAGGCGGTGCTGGTCCTCGCTTTCGAATCGGCCGACCATCCGCTCGAGGCCTGGATGAAGCGCGCACTGGAGATCTGTGGCGATCACGGCGGCGCCGCCGATCCGACCGATCCCGACGACGAAAACGCCCATCGCTCAGGCGCCGCGGGCGCTTGGCGCAACCGGTTCATCCGCGCCCCGCACTACAGCGAGCACGCTGCGGCGCGCGGCATCCTGTCCTCGACTTTCGAGACGGCCATGACCTGGGAGCGCGTGCCAGAGTTCCATCGCAAGATCACCGCGATCACCCGCGACACGATCAAGCGCGTGACCGGCCGCGACGGCACCGTCACCTGCCGCTTCACGCACGTCTATCCCGACGGTCCGTGCCTGTATTTCACCTTCGGCGGCATCCTCGACAAGCGCCGGCAGCTCGAACAGTTCATGGAGATTCTGACGACCTGCACCGCGGCAACGGTAGAGCATGGCGGCACCACCACGCATCATCATGCCGTCGGCCGTTTCCATCGCCCCTTCTACGACAAGCAGCGCCCCGAGCTGTTCGCGCGCGCCCTGCGGGCCGCCAAGCGCGAGCTCGATCCGAAGGGAATGATGAATCCGGGCGTCCTGATCGATCCCTGACCCCGGTGATGCCGGCAATCAGCGCAGATTGCCGGTATGTCCCAGGGAGTAGCGGCCGGGCTGGGGCCATACGGCGAGGCCGTGCGGCTCGCGACCGACCTTGATCTGGTCGACGGCGCCCGATGTCGTGTCGAAGCGATAGACGACATCGTCGAAGCGGCCGGACAGCCACAGATACTTGCCGTCGGCGGAGACATTGCCCATGTCGGGCGACCCGCCGCCCGGGATCGGCCAGAAGGCGACGACCTTCTGGGTCGCGAAGTCGATCACCGACACACTGCCCTTGCCATGGCGCGGGCCGATCATCTTGTTGCTGCCGCGATTGGCGACGTAGAGCAGCTTGCCATCGCGGCTCGGATAGAGGCCGTGGGCGCCGATGCTGGTCGGGATGAAACCGACCTGGCGGAACGAGTCGCCGTCGACGACATGGACGCCGTCCGCCAGCATGTCGGCGACATAGAAGAGCTTGCCATCCGGCGAGATGCGCACGTCCTGCGGCATGCCGCGCGAGGCACAGACCGCGCCGCCGAGTTCCTGTCCTTCGTCCACGACGACCGGCTTCTTCTCGAACGCCGCCAGCTGCGCCACCACGTCGGGTCGCTGATAGAAGGGCGTCAGCACGAGCGTGCCGACCACGGTGCGGTTCACCATGTCGATCTTGGTGACGGCGCCGTTGAACTCGCAGGTGAAGAGAGCGTACTTGCCGTCGATCGAGAAGTCGGCGTGATTGATGCCGCCGCACTTCGGCGTCTTGATGGAAAAGGCTAGCTCCATCGTCCGCGGGTCGCGGAAATCGAGCCGCTTGTGCTCTTCGGCAACGACGATCGCGTACTTGCCGTCGGGCGTCCAATAGAGGTTGTAGGGATCGTCGACGGGCACCGAAGGTCCCGGCTTGCCGGTGAGCGGATCGATCGGGGTCAGACTGCCGTCGGTACGGCCTTCGGCATTGTTGGCGACCCACAGGGTCTTGAGGTCCCACGAGGGCACGACATGCTGCGGATTACGTCCGACCTTGTAGGTGTCGATGACCTGCATCGCCTGCGGATCGATCACCGTCACGCTGTTGCCGCGCCGGTTCGGGACATAGATGCGCGGCAAAGCGCCTTGAACGGCCGGGCTCAATTTCCCGGCTACCGTCTCACTATAGAGATTGGACGGATCGACGACCGGCGGCATGCCGGGGACCGTGGCAATGGCCTGTGGCGTACTTGTCTTGCTGACAGTGGTTTGCGCGGCAGCCAGGCATCCGGCGAAAGCGATCGCCACGGCGGGAAGAACGAGGAGGCGATTCTTCTTCATGAATTCAATGTTTCTCCAGCCGCGCTTTCCTGATCGCGGCTACCGTATCGTTGACGATGAGATCCACGCCCGATTGACCCAAGACAGCGCTCGAACGACGGGCGTCGCCCAGCACGCCGATATCGGCCCCATGTGCGGCCTCCAGCCGATCGCTGCGCACGGTGGAGGGATCGACCGCGAGCTGAAGCGAGGTATCCGCCGCGCCGGCATGCTGGCCGATCTCGGCTTCGCTCAGCCCCTGGGTCCGAAGCAGTTTGGTATAGGCCACGTCGCTCGCGCGATAATAGGCCGCGATGTAGTGAGCGCGCGCCGATGTGCCGGCCCAGGCCCGATTCAATTGATCGGCGACGTCCTTCAACTGGGCCTGGTAGCCGCCATGGTCGCCGATCAGGACGATATGCGTGAAGCCGGCTTGCCGAAGGCTGCGTGCCGCGCCATCGAGCGTGCCCTTGAAGGCAGAGACCGGCACAGAGATCGTTCCGGGAAAGCGCATGTGTTCGGTAGGCGGCGATATGTTGCCTTCGGGCACATAGGCCAGAACCGGGGCGACCAGCGTGTCACCCAGCGCGGTCGCGATTCGACCGGCAAGGACTTTCACGCGGACATTGTGCTTGCCGAGCGCAAGATGCGGCCCGCTCTGCTCGGTCCCGCCGACGGGGATGATGACGGTCGTCGTCCCCGCGCCCAACGCGTCGCGGACTTCGGTCCAGGTCAAGTCCTCGATAAAGGGGCTGCGAGGCGCCGCCCGGGAGGCACCGGCAGTGACGCAAAACGCGAGCAAGACAACCAACCCAAACGCAGCGCGCATCGACGCCTCTCCTCGGGCGGCCTTACTACGCCATCGCATTTCGGGCCGCCAGTACGGTGCGCCATTCGGCCCTGCGGTGCGAATGCTCCCATGACGTACGCCACCAGCCGCAGCCGATTGTCCCAGGCATCCGTTGATCCAGATCATGGGGCCGACCCGGTTCCGCGGCCCATAAGCGGCGGACCATTTTCTCGACGGGTGACGAGCGGAGAAGCACATGGCCTTTCGCAAGATCCTGATCACGGTAGACGACGATCCGCTCGCGGCCCATGCAGCCGAGGTCGGCATCGCACTCGCGCGATCCCTGAATGCCGATGTCGCCTTGATTCACGCCATCGATCCGTCGCTGATCTATTCGCCGGAGGCAGGTAGCGTCGCCGACGACATTGCCCAGCACGCGCAACAGGAGGGAGCACGCGTGGTGGCCGATTTCCGCGCCCGCCTTCCCGCGGGCACCTCCGTCCTGCAATTCGTGCGGCAAGGCCGGCCCGGTCAAGAGATCGTGAAGGCTGCCAGGGAATGGCCGGCCGACCTGATCGTCATCGGCAGCCATGGCCGCCGTGGCCTGTCGCGGGCGGTACTTGGCAGCGTTGCGGAAGAAGTCATGCGTCACTCGCCCTGCCCGGTGCTTGTGGTACGCCGCGCCTGACGCCACGCGCGTCCCTGGCCACGACCGCGACGGCAAGCTTCCTCGTCGCGCACTCTGCTCGTTTATCGTTGTCCCGGCGTCGACCGAAATGGTCAGTCCTCCCGACAGCGCCTCCGCACCATCGAGCATAGCTCAGATCGGGTCAATTTTCAGCGTCGACGCTAGGATCGCAGCGCTTCGATCCAGCCCGCAAGAACGGCACGGCCGGCCTTTGCCAGCAGGTCGCCGTGGCGCTGCGCTTCGACGCGCAGGTATCGAGGATCGACGCATTCGGCGGCAAGCTCCCCAGCGTGACCGATCAGCCATCGCTCGATCGACGCGGGGTCGGCCTCGACATGGAATTGAAGACCGAGGACACGCTTGCCAAGGGAAAAGGCCTGATTGGGGGTGATATCGGTCGCAGCGAGCCGCGTCGCGTTGCGCGGGAGATCGAACGTGTCGCCATGCCAATGCAGCACCGGGCTGGCCGCCCGTTCGAGGATACCGAGGCAACCGGCTCGCCCCTCCTCCGTCAGCCTCACCGGCGCAAAACCGATCTCCTTGGCGGAACCCGGATAGACGCGGGCACCGAGAACACGGGCGAGAAGCTGCGCGCCGAGGCAAATGCCCAGCACCGCCACCTCGCGGCGCACGCTTTGCTCGATCAGGCGCAGTTCGTCGGCAAGAAACGGGTAATGCGCCTCGTCATAGGCGCTGATCGGACCGCCCAGCACGACCAGAAGATCGTCCGATGCGAGCTCGATATCGGAAAGACGGTCGATCCCCGCTTCGCGATACGACGCTTCATAGCGCGCGTCGGAAAGCACGCCCGCCAGGAGGCCCAGATCCTCGAACGCAAGGTGCCGGAGGACGATCGCGCGCTTCATGCTGCGGCCGCCGGCAGAAAAGCGGCGAACTTGCGGGCCGGGCTTCCCGGCGGCGCATGGCTGGGAACGATGGAGTAGAGCGGCTTCGTCAGCCGGGCGGAGCGCAGGCGCGGCGCCACCAGGACACCGGACGCGATTTCCTCCCGGACCGCACTCTCGAGGGCGACCGATACGCCGAGGCCTGCCCGCACGGCCTGCTTCACCGCTTCGGTGCTGCCGAGTTGCAGACCCGATTTCAGTGCCGCGATATCGATGCCCAGCCTGTCCTGAAGCAGCCGCGCGGTGCCGGTTCCGGGCTCGCCTCCGATCAATGGTTCCTCCATCAACGTCGCCTTGTCGATCCAGGCCCGCCGGGCCCAGCGATGATCGGGCGGCACAATGACGACGATCGGCTCCTCACGCCAGACTTTGGCATCGAACCCCGCGCGATCGTCCCACCATTCCATCAGGGCGATATCGATCTCTGAATCTTCCAGGCGCCTTGCCGTCTCCTGGTTCGAGCCGATCCGGATATCGAACCGCCGAAGATCGGGAACGATGGATCGGAAGGCGGCCGCCACGGGCTGAAGCATGTAGACGCCGATGTTGCTGCTGGCGCCGATCACAAACTCTCCGTCGGTCAGCGCCTCCTGTGCCCGCTCTGCGACCCTCAGGAGCGTGCGGGCAAAAGGAAGAAAGCGCGTCCCGCCCTCGGTCGGGATCGCCTGCGCGCGGGAACGCTCGATCAGGCGATGACCCACCGCCTCCTCCAGCTTCTTCAGGTGCTGCGACACGGTCGGCTGGGCGATGCCGAGCCGGTCCGCAGCGCTCTGAAAGGAACCGGCCTCCACGATCGCGACGAAAGTGCGGACCTGTTCGAGATCGATCATGCGACGCTCCGATTCCGGACAGCGGAGGGCCTGTTGACGGCACCGCTTGGCACCTCGCCGCGCAACGCCTCGATCAGACTGGTCGCCGCCTCCAGCGCGATATCGCGCCGGACCTCATCGACGGCGGAGCCGAGATGAGGCGTAAACAGGGTCTGGTCCGTCGCCTGGCGCAAACGCTCGTCCAGTCTGTCGGGCCGCCCGTCGAGCGCCCAATCCTCGAGCGCAAAGGCATCGGCCGCATAGCCGCCCAGCTGCCCGGTCTCCACCGCCTGGGCGACGGCCGCCTCGTCGACCAGAGATCCGCGCGCGATATTGATGAGGAAGGCACCGCGTTTGACCTCGGTGAGGAAGGCGGCATCCACAAGCCCCAGCGTATCGGCGGCAAGGGGCAGGCAGAGCAGGATGAAGTCACTCTGCCGTCTGAGCTCATCGCGCGAGACGCGATGCGCCCGCAGCGCTGTCTCCTGATCGGATGGCAGGGCGAACCGATCCGCATAAAGCACCCTCGCCTCGAAGCCGATCAACCGGCGCGCGATGGCCTGTCCGACGGCGCCCATGCCGATCAGGCCAACCGTGCTGCCCTCGAGGCCGCGGCCATACAGGATCGGCCGCCAACCGCGAAAATGGCCGGAGCGCACCAGCCGATCGCCAGGTAGCACGTTGCGGCCCAGGCCGATCATCAGCCCGATCGCGAGCTCAGCCGTCGGGATGGTCAGGCGATCGGGTACGATCGTCAGCCACACGCCGCGGCGCTCGCAGGCATCGGCGTCGAAATTGTCATAGCCCTTGAGGGCACAGGCGATCACCTTGAGATCGGGACAGGCGCTCAGGAAGGAATCGTCGACCCGATCCGACATGAAGGCCATCAGCGCCTCCGCATCCCGGCAGCGGGCTCGCAATTCGTCCGGCGATAGGGTCTCGCGCGAGTCGTTCGCCACCACCTCGCCAACGGCCGCCAAGCGGTCGAGCACTTCGCGATGAACCCAACTGGAGACGACGATTCTCGGGCGCGCCATGGAAGCCTCTACATTGCATTTTGCGATCTAATGGCGATACATTACACGAAATGCAATCCGGAGACAGCCGATGGAACTTCAGTTCGTGGGATCGGGAGACGCCTTCGGCAGCGGCGGGCGCTTCAATACCTGCTTCCAGGTACGTCACGGACAGGGCTCGTTCCTGATCGACTGCGGCGCGTCGACGATGGTTGCCCTGAGGCGATGGGGCATCGAGCCCAACAGCATCGATGCCATCGTGATCTCGCACCTGCATGGCGACCATTTCGGCGGCTTGCCGTTCTTCATTCTCGAGGCGCAGCTGGTCAGCCGCCGAACGGCACCGCTCGTCATCGCCGGACCGCCCGGTCTGCGTACCCGCCTCGAGACGGCCATGGAGACCTTTTTCCCGGGCTCGACCAAGGTCGAGCGCCGCTTCGCGGTCGAGGTACAGGAGATGCAACCGCGCGTGCCGCATCGGATCGGCGCCATCGAGGTCACCCCACACCTAATGAAGCATCCCTGCGGTGCACCGCCCTTTGCCCTGCGTATCGCCGTCGAGAGCAAGGTGGTGTGCTACTCGGGCGATACGGAGTGGGTCGACGAACTCGCCGAGGCAGCGCGCGGTGCCGATCTCTTCGTCGCGGAAGCCTATTCCAGCGCCAAGCCGATCAAGTTCCATCTCGACTATGCGGTCCTGTCGGCGCAGCTGCCGTCGATCGGCGCCAAACGCGTGATCGTGACCCATATGGGGCCGGAAATGCTGGAACGACGTCGCTCGCTCGACTGCGAGGCGGCCGAGGACGGCATGGTGATCTCGATCTGAGGCAGCGATCGCTTTTGCCGCCGATCAGAAAGTCATCGGGCGTCAAGCCGCCAGAGCAGGACGCGACTCGGCACGGCGATAGGACAGGGCCTCGGCAATATGCAGGCGACGAACGGCATTGGAGCCGTCGAGATCGGCCAGCGTCCGCGCCACCCGCAAGGTGCGATGCCAGGCGCGCGCCGACAGGCCGAGACGCTCCGCGGCGCGCGTGAGCAGCGCTCGTCCTTCGGCATCGGGCTCGGCGATGGCCGCCAGCACCGCACCGTCGGTATCGGCATTGCAGCGTGGCTTGCTCCAGGAGCGCGCCCGTTCCGACAGCAGGCCGGCGGATGGCTCGGGCTCGATCTCCGGTAGCGGTGCCTTCTTCTCGAAGGCGGCCAGGCGCTCGCGCTGAACCGTCCGGGCGGCAGCCACGCGGGCCGCGACGTCGGCCGAACTCTCCGCGGGCGGCGGCAGCGCAAGATCCGCGGCGTCAACGCGCGGGACGTCGATGCAGAGGTCGATGCGATCGAGCAGCGGACCGGACAGCTTGGCTTGATAATCGACTCCGCAGCGCGGCGCCCGACCGCAGCTGCGACCCGGCTCGGCGAGATGGCCACAACGACAGGGATTCATCGCCGTGATGAGTTGGAACCGTGCGGGATAGGTGACGTGGGCGGCGGCCCGGGCGATGGTGACCCGGCCGGTTTCGAGCGGCTGGCGCAGCGCTTCGAGCGCCGCGCGACTGAATTCCGGCAGCTCGTCGAGGAACAGCACGCCGTGATGCGCCAGCGATACCTCGCCGGGCCTGACGCGGAGGCCGCCGCCAACCAGCGCCTGCAGCGTCGCCGAATGATGGGGGTCGCGGAAGGCACGGCGTCGCGACAGACGTCCGTCGCCGCCCTCGCCGGCCAATGAGCGTATCATCGTAGCTTCCAGCGCCTCTTCTGGCTCGAGCGGCGGCAGCAGCCCGGGCAGGCGCGCCGCCAGCATCGATTTGCCGGAGCCCGGCGGGCCCATCATCAGCAGGTTGTGACCGCCCGCCGCGGCGACTTCGAGCACGCGCTTGGCCGTCTCCTGGCCCTTGATCTCGGCGAGATCGGGATAGGAGACCGTATCCTCCGCCATCAGGGCCTGCGGTGCGGCCAAGGTCTGCTGGCCACGCAGATGGTTGATCAGCGACAGAAGCGTCGGCGCCGCGAGCACAGCCCGCCGCTCGTCATCGGTGGGCCGGAAACCGCCCCACGCCGCCTCGCCGCCACAGGCCGAGGGGCAGATGATCCCCCGGCCCGTGGCAGCGGCAGCGATGGCAGCCGGCAGCACACCGGGCACCCGCGTGAGTGTCCCGTCGAGCGCCAGCTCGCCCAACACGACGAAGCCCCCGACGCTTTCCTTGGTGAGCACACCCATGGCCACCAGGAGTCCGAGTGCGATCGGCAGGTCGTAGTGGCTGCCCTCCTTGGCGAGATCGGCCGGCGAGAGGTTGACGGTGATGCGCTGCGGCGGCAGGGCCAACCCCAGGGCCCGTAGCGCCGCCCGCACCCTCTCGCGGCTCTCACCCACCGCCTTGTCCGCCAGCCCGACGACGGCGAAGGCCACGGTGCCCGGCGCGATCATCACCTGGACATCGACCGGCAGCACCTCCACACCCTGAAACGCCACCGTTCGCACCTTCGCCTGCATGTCGCTCTCCGTCCCTCGAAGGAGAACAATCATAGAACGATACGACAGGTAGTAAAGCACGTATAAGTTGTATCCTGGCCGATCAGGACTCGAACCTCCGGGTCCGTCTTCGACGGGATGGAGACGGCTCGGATCGACAAAGCCGGCGAAGTGGACGCTTCAGGCGGTCTCGAACAGAGCCTGGCCGATATAGCGGTCGGCCGCTGCTCCGGGCGGACAGGCAAAGAGACCGCTGCCGACATGAGTGACGAACTGGTTCATCATGTCGAACTTCGCCATGCGCTCGAAGACCTTGATGAAGCCGGTCCGCGGATCGCGCTGGTAGCAGACGAAGAAAAGGCCGGCGTCGTATTCGAGGCCCTGTCGCCACGGTGGCCAGCGTTCGGCCGTCAGGTTGACGCCGTCATTGTAGGAATAGCCGCGCCGCAGGATCTGCGCGCCGTCGTTGGTCGCCGGCGCGGCGAGCCGGACATGGGAGTTCTCGGCAGTCAGGGGGTTGCCGTCCTTGTCCTTCGCGTCGAAGTCGAACGCGTCGAACTCCTTGTCCTTGCCGATCGGTGCGCCGGAATATTTGTGACGACCGACCGTTTCTTCCTGGAACGCGACCTTCATCTGGTCCCATCGCTCGAGTGCGATGCGGATCCGGCGCGTGACGGCATAGGTGCCTCCGCGCATCCAGTCCGGGCCCTCCGTGCCCACCCACACGAATTCGTCCATCGCCTTCGGATCGGTGATCGCCGGATTGTTGGTGCCGTCCTTGAAGCCCATCAGGTTGCGCGGCGTCTCGCCATTGCCGAAGCCCGGCACGAAGCCCGTCTGGGCCCAGCGGATCTGGGCTACCCCTTCGGCAAGACGCGCCAGCTGCCGTACGGCATGAAACACGACCTGCGGATCGTCGGCACAAGCCTGGACGAGGAGATCGCCGCCTGTGCTGCCCTCGACGAGCTGGTCGCCGACGAATTTCGGCAGGTCGACGAGCGCGGCTGGTCGTCGCGCGGCAAGGCCATAGCGATCCTTGCCGTCCTTGACGAACAGTCCGGCACCGAAGCCGAAAGTGATGGTCAGCTTGGCCGGCGATTGGCCAAGCGATTCGCCGCTGTCGGCCGCAACGGCGTTTGGACCTTGAGTGTCGCCGAGCCCCGTCGGCGGCTGGCCGAGCGTTTCTCCCCCCTCGCCGCCGGCCTTGCCGGCCGCCGGCGTCAGGTAAGAAGCATCGTACCGTCCCCCGGCA
This sequence comes from Enhydrobacter aerosaccus, assembly GCF_900167455.1. Classification (GTDB taxonomy): domain Bacteria; phylum Pseudomonadota; class Alphaproteobacteria; order Reyranellales; family Reyranellaceae; genus Reyranella; species Reyranella aerosaccus. The sequence continues at coordinate 13,188 of NZ_FUWJ01000020.1, read as the reverse complement.
GGAGGGGCCACCGCCGGCTTCAGGCCGGCGTCGAGAGGCTGCGCCGTCTCGCCTGTCGTCAGCCGGGCCGCAGCCGTGGTCCACACCTTCATCAGGCTGACGATGTCGGCACGCTTCTCCGTCACCAGATCGAAGGTGGCGAAATAGGCATGGCCCTGCATCGGCGTCGCGATGCCGTTCTGGTGCAGGCCATGGAATGGCAGGATGTCCTTGCCCGCCGTGGCCACCGCCACGGGCGATATGTTCTCCTTCGCCGAAGCCGCGGACGCCGCCCCTAGGGCGCCGACAACGCCGGCAACGCCGGTCAGAAAGCCGCGCCGCCGCGTGCCCGGGTCTCTATCGTCGCTCATCGGGCTTCCTTCATCAGCGTGTTGACGTCGTCCATGACGTAGTAGATGCCACTGCTATCGGGAGCCATCGCGATGCCGAACAGGTTGCCGTTGCCGGGTGGCGACTGCGCTTGGTTGGTATTCAGCCAGCGGGCGTAGATCTGTTTGCCGGCGACCGGATCGACTTCGACCACGCGCCCGTCCTTGCCGTTACAGACCAGCAGATGGCCGTCGGGCGTCCAAGTCATCGCCAGCGGCCAGGACAGCAGCCCGCCCTGGGTGACGATTCGTCCGACACCGGCGCTCGTCGTGCGGGTCGTCGCATCGGGAATGGCCGTGATGACGTTGTCGAGACCGTCCGTGACATAGAGCGTGTTGTCCCGCCCGAGCGCCAGTCCGGTCGGCCCGAGCAGGAAGTTGTCAACGTCGGCGCGCTGCGCGAAGCCGTCGGCGATGACCGTCTGGCTCACCATCTGCGGCGGCTTGCCGGCGGCGATCGAGAGCTCCAGTCGCAGCACGGTGGCCTTGTGCACGACAACCGGCAACCTCGTGGCGGGATCGATGACGCGCGGCGACGGAACATCGAAGCCCGCCATGCTGACGAACAGGATGACGTGCGCACCGTCGTCGACCACCGCCATGTTGCCCCAGGGATCGTTGATCGTGGGGCCCGACCATGCCGACACTAGGTTGCCGTTGGGATCGAGAACCAGGAGGCAGCCATCGCCCTTGGTGGCGGTGGTGCCATCTTTGCTGGGCGTACTGCCGACGATCACCCAGCCTGTCTTCAACATGGTCATCGCCGTCGACAAGCCGACACCGCCGGGACACTGGGCAAGATTCACGGGAATCTTGGCAAACAGGTAAGTCTGCTTGGTAGACGGGCGATAGCCGATGATGGTCGTGCCGGTGCCCTGAAGATTGGCGACGTTGTTGAAATTGTCGACCAGCACGTCGCCCTTCTCGACCTTGCCGGCGGAGACAGGCGCTACGACGACCGCATAGGGATTGAGGTCCCCGTTGTCGGCAACGGTCGACGTCAAGGTCGTGTGCCGGTTGACGGTTTCGAGATAGCCCCGCGGCTCGGCGTGGGCCGACACCACGACGGCCACGCCAGCCAGCAGGCCGAGAACAGTGTTGGGGATTTTCGAAGGCAAGAGCATGAATCCTCTAGAACAGGATGTTGGTACGCATGGCGACGATGAATTCGTTGCCGACCGCCTGGGTGGGATTGTTCGGATTCACAATTCCGCCGCCGGGATTGAACACGTACTGAAAGTCCGGCTGGATCTGCCACCAAGGCCGGACCTGGGCGATGTAGGTGAGCTCGACGAACGTCTCGCTGCGGCGAACCATCTGGTTCACCGGCGTTCCGGCCTGCTGATTGTAGAAGATCGTGTCGGCGTCGAGGCCTGAAGCAGCCGAGCTGACATGAGCGTACCCCATGCCGAGCGCCAGGATATCGTCGGGCCGATTGGGCAGCGGGTCGTGATAGACGAGGCCGGCGTTCATGCTGAAGTCGATCACGCTGCGGTCGGCCAGCGGCGCCCACATCACGCGCGCGAAGGCACTCAGCGAGCGAGCTGGGTCGCTGCCCTGCACCCACAGGATCTGATCGGCGACGGCGTAGATCGAGTAATTGCCGGAATGGGTCTTCGGCACGCCCGTGGTATTGGGGTTCGCGAGCGACAGGCCAGTGTTGTCGTAGCGCAGATCGTTGAAGCCCAGCGAATTGTACCAGGCACCGATCTTGTAGGTATGGCCGCGCGGAGGACCGCTGCTGCCGGGCTCCTCGAGGGCGCCCAGCGATGGATAGGCGAATTGGAGTTCGAAGAACATGATGACGCCGTCGCCGGTCCCGAAGTACGTCCCGGACGGATTGAGCTTCTGGGCGTCGCCCTCGCTGGTCCAGGTCGGACTGCCGTTGTAGATGCCGAACAGGCCGGTTACCGAATTGACCGGGCGATAGCGCACGCGCGCACCCAGGGCCGACAACGGATAGGCCGGCCCACCGCCGGGCAGCACGGCGGAGGGGATCATCGGCCAGCCGAACATGGTGTTCATGAAGTACAGGCCGTTCTGGCTGACCATGAACTCCTGATCGAGACTCTGCTGGCCGACCCGAATGTCCAGCCGGTCTTCGGGCAGAAACTTCTGCTGGTACCAGAGCTCCCACAGTCGAGTGGCCGGATCGCCGGAGATGCCGCTGGCGGTTTGGTACTGCAGGAGGTTGTTGGCACTCAGGTTATAGCCGTGCAGCTGCAGGCCGCTGACGTTGAACAGGCCGCCGTACCAGCCAAACGCGCGCTGGGTGTCGAGCTGCATGATCATCTGCGTCAGCCCGTCATAGGCCGGCTGGGTGGAGGTGCCGCCGGTCGCATTGGCGATCACCTCGCTGGTTTCCTGGAAAGCCACCGAGATGCCGATCTTGGACAGTGCCGTCCGCAGACCGAAGAGATCGCCGAAGAGATAGTTGCTGCGCTCGAGGCTGCTGAGGTAACCCGAGAAAGTCCGCTGGCCGCCGGCACTCACATCCTGCGAGCTGACAGGCACTGCCAGAGGCGGCGGCGCGGCCTGCGCGACAGGTACCGTTCCGAGAAGGATGGCTGCAATCAGCGAGGCAAGGGGGCGCCCCTTCCCTATCGAGCGGCACCGACGCATCCATCTCACCCCGTATGAAAAGCCAGAACAATCCTAGGGATTATGTTTTAATCGCGACTGCCTCGCAATCTCATTGCGGTTAATAGTTATTAGCGTCTGGAATGGCAGCCATACCAGAGCACGTCACACCAAGTGAAGCACCAGACGCGGTCCCTGCGCTCCGGTCCCGGAAACCGTGCTAGGGAAGCGCCCGAAAATACGGAGGAACGACGTGAGCGCGACGACACCCTTGGATCTCAACTTCCAACCGCCCGCCGAGCTGGTGGAGCTTGCCGACAAGGTGAAGCGCTTCGTCACGGAAACGGTCATCCCCTACGAGACCGATCCGCGCTGGACCGCGCACGGCCCGACCGACGAGATGCGCCGCGAGCTGAACGACCTGGCCCGCAAGGCCGGCGTGTTCGCGCCGCATGTGCCGACGGAGTTCGGCGGCCGAGACCTGTCGACGGTCGGCCAGGCGCTGGTGTTCGAGGCGGCCGGCTATTCGATGCTGGGTCCGATGGCGATCCATTGCGCCTCGCCGGACGAGGGCAACATCCACCTGCTCGACGTCGTGGCGCGACCCGACCAGCGCCAGCACTTCCTGCGCCGCATGGCGACCGGCGAGATCCGCTCGATCTTCTGCATGACCGAGCCGGGCGGCGCCGGCTCCGATCCGGCATTGCTCTCAACCACGGCCCGGCTCGACGGCAACGAGTGGGTCATCAACGGCCGCAAATGGCTGATCACCGGCGCCGAGGGTGCGGGCTGCGCCATCATCATGGCCAAGAACGAGGGCGGTCCGATGGACGGCCACGCCACCATGTTCCTGGCCGACCTGCCCGATCCTGCCATCCGCATCAGCCGCACGCTGGACACGATGGATTCGAGCTTCACCGGCGGCCATGGCGAACTCGAGATCACCAACCTGCGGCTGCCGGCCGATGCGGTGCTCGGTGAGATCGGCAAGGGCTTCCGCTACGCCCAGGTCCGGCTGGCGCCCGCCCGCCTCACCCATTGCATGCGCTGGCTGGGATCGGCCAATCGCGCCCACGACATCGCCACCGCCTATGCACGCGACCGCGTCGCCTTCGGCAAGAAGCTCGGCGAGCATGAGGGCGTCTCCTTCATGCTGGCCGACAATGCCATGGACATCCATCTCGCCCGGCTGGCGATCTGGCACTGTGCCTGGCTGCTCGACAAGGGCAACAAGGCGGCCAGCGAGAGCTCGATGGCCAAGGTGATCTGCTCCGAGGCGATCGCCCGCGTGGCCGATCGCTGCCTGCAGATCCTGGGCGGCCTCGGCATGACTCGCGACACGGTGGTCGAGCGCATCTTCCGCGACGTGCGCGCCTTCCGCATCTACGACGGCCCGTCCGAGGTCCATCGCTGGGCGCTCGGCGGACGCATCGTGGCTGGGAAGTTTTAGCGGAGCGCCCTCTCCGCTATTCCTCCTTGAAGCCGTAGGCCGGCACGTTGCCGCTGGCGCCGTAGTATTTGTACGGCAGGAACTTGCCGGACATGGTGATCTTGACGCGGTCGCCCTTGGGATCGGGCAGCCGCTCCATCACCATGTCGAAGTCGATGGCCGACATGATGCCGTCGCCGAATTCCTCCTCGATCAGCGCCTTCCAGGCCGGACCGTTGATCATGACCAGCTCGTAGAAGCGATAGATCAGCGGATCGGTCGGCGGCATCGGCGTGCCCTCGCCGCGCATCGGCACCTCGTTCAGCATCGCCGTCTCCGCCTTGGAGAGGCCGAACAGTTCGCCGGCATTGGCGGCCTGCGGCTTGGTCAGCTTCATGTGGCCGAGGATCGCGCCCACGATCAGCACCTCGGAGTAGCCGCCGATCTTTTCGCAGATGTATTTCCAGCTCCAGCCCTTCTCGCGCTTGATGTCGAGCAGCTTCTCCGTGAGGTCCGAGCGTTTCATGTCCTTCTCCTTGGTTTGAGGGGCGATCACGAATGGCGGCCGGTGATGCCCGCCGGCCGCGCGATGTCGTCGGTGATGGCCGGCGCGAGCGCCACGAGCGTCGGCTCGCCGATGCCGGGCCGGACCACCGGTACGTTGCGCGGATCGTGGCCGTTCGCCGCCGCGGTGAAGGTCTTGCTGCGCGTCACCAGGAAATCGAGGATGTGGTTGCGCGTCGCATAGTAGAGCGGATGGCGATGCAGGTCGGTGCGCACGCGGTCCTTGGGCAGTGGGTTCTCGACCACCTCCGCCAGCACCGCTCCCGGTCCGTTGGTCATCAGGAAGATCCTGTCGGCGAGATAGATCGCCTCGTCGACGTCGTGCGTGATCATGAAGGTGGTCTGTCCCGTCTCCAGGCAGATGCGCCGCACCTCGTCCTGCAGCGTGCCGCGTGTCAACGCATCGAGTGCCGAGAACGGCTCGTCCATCAGCAGGATCTTGGGTGAGATGCTGAGCGCGCGGGCGATGCCGACCCGCTGCTTCATGCCGCCGGACAGTTCCGACGGATGCTTGGCCTCCGCGCCCGACAGGCCGACCAGGTCGATGAAGCCCCGGGCATGCGCCTTCACCTTGGCCGCATTCCATTTCGGCCACTTCGAACTGACCGCGAAGGCGACATTGCCCAGCACGGTGCGCCAGGGAAACAGCGCGTGGCTTTGGAAAATGACGGCGCGGTCGAGGCTGGTGCCGTCGATCGCCTCGCCGTCGACGATGACGGTGCCGTCGTCCGGCCGGTCGAGGCCGGCCAGGACATTGAGGATGGTGGTCTTGCCGCAACCGGAATGGCCGATGATGCAGCCGAATTCGCCGCGGCCCATCGACAGCCACAGATTCTCGAAGATGGTCGTGGTACCGCCGCCGCGCGTCGGATAGCGCTTGGCGATCGCCTCGATCGAGATGAAGTCGCTCATCCGCGGGCGCTCATTCGGGGAAGGTCACGAGGCGGGCGACGCGGGCCAGGAGCTGGTCGAACACCATGCCGACGAGGCCGATCAGCAGGATGGCGATGATGACATTGGTGATCGACAGGTTGTTCCACTCGTTCCACACGAAGTAGCCGATGCCGGTGCCGCCCACGAGCATCTCGGCGGCGACGATCACCAGCCAGGCGATGCCGATGGAGATACGCATGCCGGTCAGGATGGTGGGCGCCGCGGCCGGCAGGATCACGGTGAAGGCGCGCCGCAGCGTTCCGACCTCGAGCGTGCGCGCCACGTTGATCCACTCGCGTCGCACCGACGCCACGCCGAAGGCGGTATTGATCAGCATCGGCCAGATGGCGCAGATGAAGATCACGAAGATCGCCGACACGCTCGAATCCTTGATGGTGTAGAGCGCCAGCGGCATCCAGGCCAGCGGCGAGATCGGCTTCAGGATCTGGATGTAGGGATCGAGCGCCTTGTGCATCAGCGGCGACATGCCGATCAGGAAGCCGAGCGGGATGGCCACCACGACCGCGATCAGATAGCCCAGCAGCACGCGCCCGATCGAATAGGCGAGCTGGATGCCCAGCCCCTTGTCGTTGGGGCCGTTGTCGTAGAACGGCCGCGACAGGTGCTCCCACAGCTTGGCGCCGATCTCGAGCGGCCCCGGCATGGCCGACTTTCCCTGGGTCGCGGTCGCGCCCATCAGCTTGGCGTATTCCGGATCCATGCCGGCCGCCGCGCCCGAGCCGCGCGTCGCCAGATGCCAGCCGAGCAGCAGGACGGCGAACAGCGCGACGGAGACGATCGCGGCGCGCAGCGTCAACGAACCGGACACGTCACCCCGCTTTCCGGATCTTGAAGCTGTTGACGTAGGCCTCGGGCTGAGACGGGTCGAACGGCTTGCCCATGACGCTGAAGCCCTTCGATACGGTGGAAGGCGGCGTGAGGCCGACCTCCTTCATCTCGCGGGCGGCGTCAGTGGCAAGGAACACCTTCTTGGCGATGCCGGCATAGTCGACATCGCCCTTCACCTGCCCCCAGCGCTTCATCTGGGTCAGGATCCAGACCGCGAAGCTTTCCCAGGGGAAGGGATCGAAGGCGATGCGGTCGGGATCCTTCTTCACTCCGCCCAGTCCGTCGGCATAGGTGCCGGTCAGCACCTGCTCCAGCACCGTGACGGGGGCGTTGAGATAGTTGGCGGGCGCGATGGCCTCGGCGATCTGCTTGCGGTTCTCGGGCTTGGAGGCATAGGCGCTGGCCTCCATCAGGCCGCGCAGCAGCGCCGCATAGGTGTTCGGCATCTCGGTGGCAAAGGCGGCGCTGGCGGCGAAGGCGCAGCAGGGATGGCCATTCCAGATCTCCTTCGACAGGATATGGATGAAGCCGATGCCGTCGAACACCGCGCGCTGCACGATGTTGTCGGGCGCCAGGAAGCCGTCGATGTTGTCGGCGCGCAGGTTGGCGACCATTTCCGGCGGCGGCACGACGCGCAGCTGCACGTCCTGGTCCGGATCGAGGCCGTGCTCGGCCAGATAATAGCGCAGCAGGTAATTGTGGTTCGAGTAGTCGAACGGGATGGCAAGCTTCAGCCCCTTCCACGAGGCCGGATCGCGACGATCCTTGTGCTTGAGTGACAGGCAGATCGCCTGGCCGTTGATGTTCTCGATCGCCGGCACGGTGAAGGGTTGCGCGGTCGAGCCCAGCCCCATCGAGATGGCGATCGGCATCGGCGCCAGCATGTGCGAGGCGTCGTATTCCTTGTTCATGGTCTTGTCGCGCACCACCGCCCAGCCGGCGGTCTTCACGACATCGACCTCGAGCCCTTGCTTCGAATAGAAGCCGAGCGGCGCCGCCATGATGATGGGTGTGGCGCAGGTGATGGGGATGAAGCCGACGGCGAGCTTCTTCTTCTCCGGCGTGCGCGTCTCGGCGAAGGCCTCGACCGCGGTCGCCACCGGGAAGACCTCGGCCAGGGCGGCGGCGGCCGTTGCCCCGCCGATCGCCCGCAGGAACGCCCGACGCGTCTCGGGGCGCGGCAGGATGGCGCGCAGCAGCGCATTCTCGACCCGGTTCTTCAGCCGCTGCTCGCCCGCCGTGAGCGCGCCGGCAGGCGTGCTCTCGCAGCTGAGAGTCGCATCGGCCGGCTCGGTCCCGCAGCAGGTGCAAAGCCCCTGGCCGTGGCGCCGGGGGTCAAACTGGTCGGTCATCAAGCGCTCCCGTCATCTGTCGCGTGGGGCGCGCCCAACGGCGCGCCCGCAAGGCCTGAAGCAAAGCTCACGCCGCTTTGCTCGCAGCCGCGGCCGGCGCCGGCGCGGGGAAGCCTTCCTCGATCGGCAGCGCGGGATCGCGCGACCATTCGTTCCACGAGCCGAAGTACATGCGGACGTCCTTCACGCCGGCATTCTTGAGCGCCAGCAGCGTGTTCGAAGCACGCGCGCCCTTGAAGCAGTAGAGGTAGACCGGCGTGTCCTGGGTGATGCCGACGGTGGCGCATTCGGCCAGGATCTCGTCCGGCGACTTGAAGCGCGGACCTTCGGGCGTCGGCTTCATCATGCGGTACCATTCCAGCCACACGGCGCCCGGGATGCGGCCCTTGCGCGGGCAGAAGTCCTTGCCGTAGGGCGAGGAGCTGTCGCCGATCCATTCATCGACGTCGCGCACATCGAGCAGCGTGATCTCGGGCCGGTCGAGCGCGGCCAGCATCGCCTTGGCGTCGATCAGGATCGAGCCGGCCTCGGGCACGATCGGGAAATCGGCGGGCGTCGGCGCCGGCGCCTCGGTCGAGACCGGCAGCTTGGCCGCCAGCCAGGCATCGAAACCGCCATGCAGGACCTTGATCTTGGGATAGCCCAACATGCTGAGCAGGAAATAGCCGCGGCAGGACTGGCCGAAGCCCGAATTCATCGACTGCTCGTACAGGACGGCCGTCTCCTGGCCCGACAGGCCGGCCTTGGCAAAGGCGTCGGCGAACTTGGTCTTCAGCTCCTCGATGCCCTCGGGCGTCGAAGTCGCGAGATAGGTGAAGATCTCATGGACGTTGACGGCGCCGGGAATGTGGCCGGCGGCATAGGCGTCGGGATTGCGCGTGTCGATGAGGACGGTCGGCTCCGACGCCATCGTCGCGGCAAGATCGGCGGCGGAGATCAGAACAGCGGTCATGCAAGCCTCCAATGGGTATCAGCGGTTCAAGGAGCGATGAGCGCGGGACGGGCATTTCCTCTATTGGCCTGAAGTCTCTTTCTTGCGGTCTGACAGCATCTTCCTGAGTTGCTTGGTGGCGGGGGTGACGATGGCGACGAAGTAGGCTTCGCGCAGGCGGCGCTGGGCGCGATGACCCTTGAGGTAGCCGCGCGCGCCGCAATGGAGCATCGCCGCATGGGCGGCCGCGACGCTCGCCTCGCCGAGCCGCAGGCGGGCGTCGACCACGGCTTCCCAATAGGTGTCGCTGGGATCGTAGGGCGTGGCGGCAAGGGCCATCGCCCCGGCCTCTTCCTCCGCCAGCATCGCCTCGAACGTCTCGGGCTGATGCGCCACGTCGAGATAGGCGTTGATGTGGCCGAGCGACGATCGCACGCTTTTCATGATGGCAATGCTGTCGCGGATGACGCCGAAGGCCATGCCCGCCTGCAGCAGGATGAAGCCGGCGCGGATCTTCTTCACGAACGGCGCCGCCGGTGCGGCCAGCACGAACGCGTCCGGAATGAAGGCGTCGCGGAAATGCACCGCGAAGGTACCGGTGCCATCCATGGCCAGGAAGGGCGGGCAGGCCTGGAGTACGACGCCCTTGGCGGCGCAGTCGGCGACGAACATCACCGTCTCGCCGGGCTTGTTCTCGAGCTCGAAGATGGTGCCGAACAGATGATCGGGCCCGAGGTTGGAGACCCAGGGCAGCGTGCCGCGCACGACATAGCCGCCGGCGACGCGGCGCCCCTTGAGCTTCAGCGTCTCGATACCGAAGAAGCTTTTCATCGGATTCGACAGGCCGGTGCCGCCGAGCGTGGCGCCGGAAGCGACGCGGTCGAGCAGACAGGCCTTGAGCGTCGCGTTGTCGGTGTTGGCGACGTACCAGGCCAGCGTGTCCTGGCACCAGGCCATGAAGGCCGTGGCGCCGCAGCATTCGCCAATCGTGGCCATGGTGGCGATCGCGGTGCGCAGATCGGCCACGCCGTCGACCGGCAGGTGGGTCGACCAGGCCCCGAGCCCGCCCAGCTTCCGCAGGACGGCCTCGGGATAGGTCGTGCCCTTGTCGATCGCGTCGGTAAGGGGAGCGAGCTCGGCCTTCACCAGGGCGCGCACGCAGTCGGTCAGATCGTCGCCCGGTCGGTGATCGGCCGGGTCGGGGGTGGCAAGGGTCTGTCCGAGAGCGAGCGCGGTCATGGCGAAGGTCTCCCGCAAACGGCTCAGGCGCCGACGGTCAGGTTGACGGGCCGGGTGAAGGTGTTGGCGACCGGCGACCACTTCTTGACGTGGGCGATCAGGGCATCGACCTCGGCCGACGGGACGCCGTCGCATTCCATCGCCACCTTCACGCGCACGTCGGTGAAGCCGACCGGCTTGTCGCTGACATCGCCCGTGCCCCAGACGGCGGTGATGTTGAGGTCGCCCTCGAGCTCCAGCTCGAGCTTGCGCACGGTCCAGCCGCGATGCACCGCGTTGGCATGCAGGCCGACCGCCAGGCACGAGCCCAGCGCGGCGAGCGACGCCTCGGACGGATTGGGCGCGGTGTCGTCGCCCAGCAGGGCGGGCGGCTCGTCGACGATATAGGGGGGCAGGTTGCGGATGTAGTTCGCGTGCCTGAACTTGCCTTCCGCGACGGTCTTGCACTTCAGCGTCTTGACGACTTTCGGGTTCGCCTTGCCGCTCTCGATCAGCTTGTCCAATCCGCCCTTGTCGATGGGGGCGAGACATCCGGTGAGAACGACCTTCTCGGCAGCGACGGCCATTATTATCCTCCTTAGGCTACCAACCGGTCTGTTTCCTGCATGAGTCGTGCCAGCCGATCCATGGGGACGGGACGCCGGAATGGCGAAGATGTTGGGGTCTGGAAGGAGGCAGGGAATGCGCGCTGCACAAAGACATGGCACGGAGATGCGCGATTGCGCACCAGCCTGCCCAACCGGCGTTACGTTGCCAGCGCTCGGGCAAAGGGACTAATCATGCGGGGCGAGCGCAATGCAATGACACTCATTTCCCCCCGCAAGGCCGGCAAGGCGCCGGCACGCGCGACAGCACCGGCCCAGGCGGCCGACGGCGACAGTGCGCGCCAGCGCCTGCTCGATGCCGGGATGAACCTGTTCTGCCGCTACGGCATCAACGCAACCGGCGTCGACGCCATCGTCGCCGAGGCCGGCACGGCCAAGACGACGCTCTACAAGATCTTCGGCTCCAAGGAGGGGCTGATCGAGGCGGTGCTGGAGACCGAGGGCCAACGCTGGCGCGACTGGTTCATCGCCGGGATCGAAGCGGGCGATGGGCCGGCCCGCGAGCGGCTGCGGCGCATCTTCCCCGTGCTCAAGACCTGGTTCGGCGACGGCCGCTTCTACGGCTGCCCCTTCATCAACGCGGTGGGCGAGCACGACAAGGCGGACGACCGCATGCGCACCATCGCCATCCGCCACAAGAAGATCGTGCTGGGCCATATCGAGAAGCTGGCGGCCGAGGCCGGCGCCGGAGACGCGGTGGCGCTGGCGCACCAGATCGGGCTGCTGATCGACGGCGCCATCGTCGCCGCCATGGTCACGCAGGATTCCTCGGTCGCCGATGCCGCCGAGATCGCGGCGGGCGCGCTGCTCGACACTTTCGCGCCATCCGCCGCCCAGGCCGCCCGCAAGAAGCCCAGGCGTCTCGCGCCCGGGCCTGCCTCGCTGGCGGCAGAGTAAGCGGTCGCTCAGACGACGCTGAGCGCCACGTCGATATTGTTGCGGGTCGCATTCGAATAGGGGCAGACCTGGTGGGTCTTGGCGACCAGCGCCTCGGCCTGCGCCCGCTCCACGCCCGGCAGCGACACGGCCAGCGCGACCTCGAGCCCGAAACCGCCTTCGCTGCGCGGGCCGATGCCGACGGTCGCGGTGATCGAGGCGTCGGCCGGGACCTTGGCGCCGGCCTGCCCGGCCACCAGCTTCAGCGCGCTCAGGAAGCAGGCCGCATAGCCGGTCGCGAATAGCTGCTCGGGATTAGCGCCCGCACCGCCGGCGCCGCCCAGTTCCTTGGGAGTGGCGAGCTTGACCTCGAAGCTGCCGTCGAGCGTGCCGGCCTGGCCGTCACGGCCTCCGGTGGCGCGGGCCTGGGTGCGATACAGGACTTTCACGGACATGGCGGACCTCATGCTTATGATCGAACACGATTATATCGTGCACGATTTAATTAGGATCGGCCACGTCCGGAGTCAAGTGCTTGCGATTTCATCGTGCGCGATCTAATTCAAGGCGTCGTCGTCCTTTCCATCTCGAGCCCGGAGACATCCCATGTCCGGCGCCAGCGCCAGATCCCCGTCGGCCCTCGATGTCAGCGACATGCTGTGCTTCGCCATCTACTCGGCCGGCCATGCCTTCAATCGCGTCTACAAGCCGCTGTTGGAAAAGCTCGACCTCACCTACCCGCAATTCCTGGTGATGGTGGCGCTGTGGAACGAGGACGACCGCACGGTCGGCAGCCTGGGCGAGGCGCTGCTGCTGGAATCGAGCACGCTGACGCCGCTGCTGAAGCGCCTGGAGACGATGGGCCTCCTCACCCGCCGTCGCGATCCCGCCGACGAACGCCAGGTCCGGGTCCGCCTCACCGCTGCCGGCAAGGCGCTGAAGGCCAGGACCCGCGACATCCCCGGCTGCATCATCGACGCGTCAGGCCTGTCGGTCGACACACTGCGCCGCCTGCAGGCCGACATCGTGAAACTGCGCGAGAACCTGCTGAAGGCGAGCGGCTAACCTCAAGGGAGCGCGCAACTCCAGTTGCGCTCCTGAAGACGCTCGTCCGCGCGGAGTAACCTCCGCGCTTTTGTAGCGCGCTCCTATGAACGGCGGCGCCTCACCACGTCATCCTGACGCCGGCGGTGAAGGCGTGGCTGGAGTCTGATCCGGAGAGCAGGCCCTCGTAGCGGGCGTAGAGCGAGGTGGCCCGGGCGATGGCGGTGCTGGCGCCCATGCCCACCAGCAGCCCGTCGCGCTGGGGCGAGAGGCCGTAGGTCGTGAACGAGGTCGACGGCGCTCCCGCCAGCGTCGCCGACACCGGCAGCGAGGTGGAGGCATATTCGTGGCTCCAGCCCAGCTTGACCTGCAGCGCCAGCGGCTCGCCCCAGCCCAGCTGCGCCGTCCCCGCCAGCTG
>NZ_FUWJ01000006.1 GCF_900167455.1 Enhydrobacter aerosaccus | reverse complement strand
ACGGTCGGCACCATCATCATCGTCATCTTCGCCGAGCCGCTGACGGCGATGGCCCAGAAGTTCGGCCCGGCCGACTATTGCTCGCTCATGGCGCTCGGCCTCGTCGCCGCCGTCGTGCTGGCCAGCGGCTCGGTCCTGAAGGCGATCGCGATGGTGTTCCTCGGCCTGCTGTTCGGCCTGGTCGGCACCGACGTCAATACCGGCGCCCAGCGCTTCACCTTCGACATCCCCGAACTCAGCGACGGCATCGACTTCGCCCCCATCGCCATGGGCCTGTTCGGCATCGCCGAGATCGTGGTCAATCTCGAACGCAAGATGTCGCGCTCGGGCGCCATCAAGGTGAGTTCGCTGTGGCCAACCCGCGAAGAAGTGCGGCGGGCCTGGCCCGCGGTCCTGCGCGGCACGGCGCTCGGCTCCATCCTCGGCGTCCTGCCGGGCGGCGGCCCCACCCTCGGCGCCTTCTCGGCCTACACGCTGGAGAAGAAGCTCTCCAAGCGCCCAGGCGAGTTCGGCAAGGGCGCGGTCGAAGGCGTCGCGGCGCCGGAATCGGCCAACAATGCCGCTGCCCAGACCTCGTTCATCCCCATGCTGACGCTCGGCATCCCCTCCAACGCCGTCATGGCCTTGATGGTCGGCGCCATGATCATCCAGGGCATCCAGCCCGGCCCCGAGGTCATGACCAAGAAGCCGGACCTGTTCTGGGGCATGATCGCCTCGATGTGGATCGGCAACCTGATGCTGGTCATCATCAACCTGCCCATGATCGGCATGTGGGTGAAGCTGCTGACGGTACCCTACCGCTTCCTGGCCCCGGCCATCCTGCTGTTCTGCTCGATCGGCGCCTACAGCCTGCAGAACAGCACCTTCCACGTCGTCCAGGTCGCCATCTTCGGCGTGCTCGGCTACGTCTTCGTCCGCCTCGGCTGCGAAGGCGCCCCCTTCCTGCTGGGGCTGGTGCTCGGGCCCCAGATGGAGGAGTATTTCCGGCGCGCCATGCTGCTGTCGCGTGGCGACCCCGCGGTCTTCATCCAGAGGCCCATCAGCCTCGGCCTGCTGATCGCTACCGCCGTCCTCCTCCTCCTCATGGCCCTCCCCAGCATCAAGAAAGCAAGGGAAGAGGCCTTCCAGGAAGAGGACGCCTGACCCTTAGGGAGTTTTGCCATGTCCGACCTGCCCAAGCGCGTCACGATCGATGAGGAAGGCCCTCGCGAAGGGTTCCAGTCGGAAAAGAAGATGATTCCCGTCGCCGACAAGGTCCGCCTCATCGAGGCCTTGGCGGAGACGGGACTGACGCACATCGCCTGCGTCTCCTACGTCAATCCCAAGCGCGTACCCACCATGGCCGACGCCGAGGAAGTGGCAGCGGCCATCCGGCGCAAGCCCGGCATCCATTACAGCGCGCTCTATCTCAATCAGCAGGGGCTCGAGCGAGCGTTGCGCGGGCCACTCGATGTGCAGGGCAGCGTGCGCATCACGGCCTCGGAGACCTTCTCGCGCAAGAATATCGGCAAGTCGGTGGCGGACTCGCTGGTCGAGCAGCGGATGTCGCTGCAGACCTTCAAGGATCGTGGCATGCCCGTCGAATGGGGCGTGGTGCTGGGCGCCTTCGGCTGCAACTACGAGGGTGAGCTGTCGACCGAGTTGATCCTGCAGCGCTGCCGCCAGGTCCTCGACGAGGCTGAAATGGCCGGATTCCAGCTCAAAGGCATCAAGCTGACCGATGCCATGGGCTGGGCAACCCCGCTATCCGTAGAGCGGCTGATTGGCGCCATCCGCAGCAAGTGGCCGGAACTCGAGATTTCGCTCCACCTCCACGATACGCGCGGCACCGGCATGGCCGCTGCGTACGCCGGCCTTCGTCTGGGCGTGACCAAGTTCGACGCTTCGGTCGCCGGTCTGGGCGGCTGCCCGTTCGCGGCCACGGAAGGTGCGGCGGGCAACATCTGCACCGAGGACTTTGCCTTCATGTGCGAGGAGATGGGCATCGAAACCGGCCTCGATATCGAGCGCCTGATCGAGGTAGCCAAGCTCGCCGAGCAGGTCGTCGGCCGGCAGCTGCCCGGCCATGTGATGCGCGGCGGCACGCTCAAGGCCGCCAAGCAACGGGCGGCGCAAAAGGCCGCTGCATGAACGCCGAGTCCCGGCTCGCCGATCTGGTGCCCGACTCGACTTATGTCGACGTCGCCGCCCTGCCCTGGCAGCCGACGCGCTTTCCCGGCGTCGAGTGCAAGGTGCTGATGGAGAACCGCGCGACCGGCCTGTCGACCGCCCTGATGCGCTGGGCACCGGGCGCCCGCCTGCCTCATCACGAGCATGTCGAGATCGAGCAGAGCTTCATCCTCGAAGGATCGCTGATCGACCGCGACGGTGTCTGCACCGCCGGAAACTACGTCTGGCGCCGTGCCGGCAGCCGGCACGATGCCTGGACCGAGGAAGGCTGCCTGGTGCTGGCGATCTTTCTGAAGCCGAACAGATTTTTCGATCAGTCGGGAGAATAACGAGGGTAATGGCTGGCGTTCTTGAGGGGATCCGCGTCCTCGATTTCGGTCGGTACATAGCCGGCCCCTTCTGCGGCACCATGCTGGGTGATCTTGGCGCCGAAGTGATCCGTATCGAGAAGCTGGAGGGCAGCGAGGACCGCTGGGTCACACCGGTCACCGACAGCGGCGAAGGCGCCATGTTCCTCCAGATGGGGCGCAACAAGCTCGGCCTGACACTCAACCCGGTGAAGCCGGCGGGCCGCGAGATCGTCAAAAAACTCGTCGCCGTCTCCGACGTGGTGATCGCCAACCTGCCCTACGAAGACCTGCAGAAGATGGGGATCGACTACGAGTCCCTGGAAGCGATCAATCCACGCATCATCCTCGCCACCAACTCCACTTTTGGATCCGAGGGTCCTTACGCCACCCGCGTCGGTTTCGACACGATCGGTCAGGCCATGTCCGGCGCCATGTACCTCTCCGGCGACGGCAAGGTCCCGACCCGCATGAACGCGCCGTTCGTCGATTTCAGTTCAGCCCTGCTCAGCACCGTGGGCGTCCTGGCGGCGCTGATGGACCGGCAGAAGACCGGCAAGGGCCAGAAGGTCGAGACCGCCCTGCTGCGCACGGCCATCAACATCACCAACGGCCACCTCATCGAGCAGGCGATACTGGATCTCAACCGGATCGCCACGCTCAACCGAGGCTTCACCGCCGGCCCCTCCGACACATTCAAATGCAAGGATGGCTGGATCTACGCCATGACCATCGGCCAGCCGCTGTTCGTGCGGTGGTGCCGGCTGATGGGTGACGAGAGCCTGGCCACGGATCCGCGTTTCAAGGACGATCTCGCTCGCGGCGACAATGGTGAGGCCCTCTCCGAGATCATGCAGAAATGGTGCGAGCAACGAACCGTGGCCGAGGCCCTGGCGGAGCTCGAAGCCAACCGCATCCCTGCCGGCGCGATCTATACACCGCAACAGGCCCTCGACGACCCGCATGTCCAGCAGGCCGGGTTCTTCCACCCGATGGAGTTCCCAGGGGCCGCCAAACCCATTCCGGTCTTGCAGGAGCCCGTCAGGCTTTCCCGTACTCCGCTCACCATCCGGCGCCGCGCGCCGAAGCTCGGAGAACACACGGACCAGATTTTGCAGGAACTCGGCTACGGTCCCGCCGCCATAGAACGGTTGCGGGCGGACCGGGTGGTCTAAAGCGCGTGACCGATCCAGGGACCTCGCGCCTTCGTAGACGTTACGGGGACTGATGAGGCGCCGTTTCTTTCTCACGACGATGTTGTCTACCGGAGCCGCTCGAGCCGCGGCCGCCTTGGATTTCCCCTACGGCAGCAGTCATATCTTCGCCGTCTATCGAAAGGGCGAACTGATCGGTCATCATGCGCTGCGCTTCCGGCACGAGGACGGCAAGCAATACGTCGCGACCTCGCTCGACCTGGCCGTGAAGGCCTTGGGAGTCACGCTCTTTCGCTATAATTATCGCTGTCATGAGGTTTGGGAGGGCTCCACCTTCCTGCGCCTGGAGTCCGAGGCAAACGACAACGGGACGAAATATGCCGTGAAGGCCGAGCACTCTGCCAGCGCCGTAGCGGTCGACCGGCTCGAGCCAGCCGCATCCTCGCCCGGAGGCCAGGAGAGCGTGCAGCCGGCGACGGAAGTGCGCGACAAGCTGCCTGCCGGCATCCTTCCGTCGACGCATTGGAACCGTCTTCAGGTCGAACAGTCGGCTTTGCTCAATACCCAGTACGGAACCATCTCGAAGATAAAGGTGTCCGTCGTCGGCCAGGAAGCGGTGAAGACGGTGACCCATACCCTGACCGCGACACGCTACGACTACACGGGCGACTTGCGGTTCAGCCAATGGTTCGATGATCGCAATCGATGGGTGAAAGCCAGCTTTCCCGCTCCCGACGGCTCGATCATCGACTACATTCTGCAGGAATGACTCCGCCTGATCGCTTCGCCCGCCTGCCGCGGCTGCTCGCAGCCGACGCCGATCTCATGCGGCGCGGCCATTGGCTCACTGTCGAATGCCGCATCGATATCGGCGCCGAACCGTTTTTCCTGTCCATCAGCGCCGGCGCGATAGCGAACCTCGATCGCGGCCTACGGCTGATGCGGTCGACTGCCTTCACGTTTCGCGCCGCGGAGGAAGCTTGGGCCCGCTATTGGGAACCCATTCCAAAGCCGGGCTGGCACGATCTCTTCGCGCTGACCAAGCGCGGCGCCGCCTCCATGGAAGGTGATTTGCGCCCGCTGCTGCAGAACCTGCAGTACTTCAAGGACCTGCTGGCCCTGCCGAGACTGGCACAGGGAGCGTAACGTGGCGCCGAAGCTCGATCCCATGATTGGCCGCTACCTGCGCACGGAGATCGGCGGCGTTCCTCACCGGCTCTATTTCGAAGAGGCGGGCCAGGGAATACCGCTCGTGTGCCTCCACACGGCCGGGGCCGACAATCGGCAATATCGACACCTGCTTGCGGATCCCGAGATCACGCGGCGTTTTCGGGTGCTTGCGTTCGACCTGCCCTGGCATGGCAAATCGACGCCGCCCGATGGCTGGGAACGCGAGGAGTATCGGCTGACCACCGAGAGCTATACGGCCGCGATCCGGGCTTTCTGCGCCAGCCTGGAACTGGACAAGCCGGTCGTCATGGGCTGCTCGATCGGCGGCCGCATCGTGCTGAACCTCGCGATCGCGCACGCGGCTGAATTCAGGGCTCTGATCGCGCTCGAAGCGGCCGACTTCCAGCAGCCCTGGTACGACACCGCCTGGCTGCATCGCCCCGATGTGCATGGCGGTGAGGTCTGTGCCGCCCTGATCTCCGGCCTGATCGCGCCGCATAGCCCGCCGGTCAGTCGTCATGAGACGCTCTGGATGTACATGCAGGGTGGACCGGGCGTCTTCAAAGGCGATCTTTATTTTTACCGCGTCGATGGCGATCTGCGTGAAAGGGTCAAGGCGATCGACACCAGACGCTGCCCTCTGTACCTGCTTACCGGCGAGTACGATTTCTCCTGCACGCCCGAAGATACGCTGCGCACGGCAGAACAGATCCCCGGCGTCGAGGTGCAGATCATGAAAGAACTCGGGCACTTCCCGATGAGCGAGAACCCGGCCAAATTCCGCGAGTACATCCTGCCGGTTCTGGAGAAGATCGCGTCCGGACCGTGAACGAGCCTCCGAAAACCATCGACGCCCCGAAAGGGCTATGATCTTCCCTCAAAGGATCTGGAAAACCTCGTAGACTGGCCCGGTCGGATCGCGCCGACCGGTGGCGACGCAAACGATGCGATTGAGGAACCGATATTTCTCGGAGGCGGTCTCGAACCAGGGCGTGGTGCGGAAATAATACTGGCTCGGATCGACCTTCTCGCCCTTATTGAGCTGCTCAATGACCCAGGCTGGGCCGTGCCGCATGCCTCGATAGTGCATGTAGATCAGATGATCGTCGTGCGTCTTGAGGCTGAGCCGCACATCGAGCATGAGGATACCGTCGCGCCGCTGCAGCAGCCAATCCCCGCCCGGGGTCGGCAGCACGATTCCCTTCAGCTCCTTACCCTCGAAATGCCCGCCTTTCACCGTCGCGATACGGCGGCGGCCGTAGGGAGTATCGCCGACGTCGGTCACGTTGGAATCGACGTCGAGCGTTAGGGTGAAGAGATGAGATGACAGCAGTGCTGGTTCGGCCATGACGCCCTCAGATTCTGGCGCTGCGTCCAGCCCAGTAAGGCTCACGCAGCTCACGCTTCATGATCTTGCCGATGGTGCTGCGCGGAAGCGAGTCGCGAAATTCGACTCCGACCAGGCGTTGCGTCTTGCTGAGCTGGGCGTTGGCCCACTCCTTGACGTCGCCCTCACCGACCTTTGCCCCTGGACGGCGAACACAAAGCGCCAGCGGCGATTCACCCCACTGATCGCTCGGAACACCGATCACCGCAGCGTCGACGATATCGGGATTTTTGAGCAGCAGCACCTCGATGTCGGCGGCATAGACGTTGAACCCGCCGGAAATGATCATGTCCTTCTTGCGATCAAGCAGGACGACGAAGCCGTCCTCGTCGATCTTGCCCATGTCTCCCGACTTGAAATACAGCCGCCCCTCCTTGTCGTACCAGAGAAGGTCGCGCGTCTTGTCATCCTGCTTGTAGTAGCCCTTCATCATCAGCTCGGCTCGCCCGGCAAGCTCGCCGACCTCGCCTTGCGGCAGCACCTGCCCCTGCTCGCCCAGGACCACGATCTCGCTGCCCAGCCCGGGCTTGCCGACCGTATGTAGCTTGTCGGGGTAAAGGTTTGCCTCCAGCGTGCAGCTTCCTCCACCCTCCGTAAGGCCATAGATCTCGATCAATCGGCCGGGCCAGCGCTTCAGGCAATCGGCCTTCACCTGCGCACGGAGCGGCGCACTGGTGGAGAGCTTGGCCTTGAAGGCGCTGAGATCGTATTTGTCGAAATCCGGATGGGCGAGGATGCGCTGATACTGCACCGGCACGAGCATGGCATGGGTGACGCGCTCGCGCTGGGCGATCTCCAGAAACTGCACGACGTCGAACTTGCGCATCAGGATGGTCGTGCCGCCGATGCCGATCGTGGCCAGCACCGCGACCAGCGTCGTGTTGGAATAGAGCGGTGTGGACGCTAGCGAGATGGTGCCGGGACTGTAGTCGAAGGCCGTGAAGCGCACCGCCAGCATGTCGCGCATCACGTGGCTGTGTAGTATCCCTTTCGGCAGCCCAGTGGTTCCGGAGCTGTAGATGATATTGAAGTCGTCTAGGGCATGGATGGGCTGTTCGAAGGCCAGCTCGCTGGCTTGGCTCATCCAATGTTCGAAGCCTTGCCATCCCGGGCGCTCGAAGTCGTAGGCGATACGGCCGCCAGGAACGAGCTTGGACAGCTTCTGCTCGTAGGGCTCGACCAGCTGGCGATACTGGTCCGACAGAAACAGCACTTTCGCGTCGCAGTCGTCCAGCATCTTCTCGAGCGCATCCGATGCCGCCATCGTCGACAGCGGCACGACGCAGGCCCCGGATCGCAACCCGCCGATGAAGGTCTCGAGATATTCGATCGAGTTCACTGCCAGGACGGCGATCTTGTCGCCTCTGCCGATACCCATGCCGGCAAGAGTGCGCGCGATCTTGTTCACGCGACGGTCGAAGTCGTGCCAGGTCCGAGCCTCGCCCTGGCATTGCACGACGATCTTGTCCGGATAGAGCTTCGCGTTGCGGGCGACCCGCACAGGGATTGACACGAACTCGGGGAATTCCCGCTCCGTCGGCTGCGGAACCAGCGGCTGATCCGCGCTCATGTCCCTCACCTACTTCTTCTTCGGCTCCACCTGTTCGACAGGCCCGCCTGCCTTCTTCCACCCGCTCAGGCCGCCCTCGAGATGGGCGACCGGCGAAAGCCCCATATCCTGGGCCGTCTTCGTCGCCAGCGCCGAGCGCCAGGCACCGGCGCAAAAGAAGATGAACTTGTTGCCGGTCTGGAAATAGTCCTTGGCGTACGGACTATGTGGATCGATCCACATCTCGAGCATGCCCCGCGTCACGTTGATCGCGCCCGGGATCGTGCCGTCCCGCCACAATTCCCGCGGATCCCGGATGTCGATGAATGTGATGCCCGGTTGTCCGAGAAGCTTCTTCGCCTCTTCGACCGACACGGTTTCGATCTCTCGGCTCGCTTCGTCGACCATCTGCTGCACGGTCTTCTTGATGTTCAACGGCATCGATTCTCCTCCCGGACGATGCCCATTTGTACTTGCTGGGCACGAAGCGCGGAAGCCCTCCGCTTGTTCGATATTCGCGGAACGATGCCTTCACAGCCGACCCACTTCGAACCCCGAGCAGGTGAATCCGAATTGAGCCAGACCTTCCTCAAGATAGTCGCTGACCAGTGGCTGGCCGAGGAGGTAGTCCGCGGTGCGCTCGATATATTCGCGCAAGGCCTCGTCGTGGAGTGCCTGCCATTCCTCCATCTCGCGGTCGCCGCGTCCGAGTTGCATCAAGGCCACGAGATCGGCCTTCTCGTCGTCGCCCAGCGCGTCGATAAAGGCGACGATTTCCTGAACGACGGGATTGTCCGAATGTTCTTCGAGAACGGCGATCATCCTGTCGTCAGCGGCGTTGGATGCATCGTCCGGATCCGTCGTCACGTCCTGCACGTCGAACTCGCGCGCCTTGACGATGAGGTAACAGACCTGCTCGGCCGAAATCGAAAGGGTTGGCATCGCGGGCGACTCCTCCTGGCGAGCCGAACGACCCGCCGCGCGGCGGCCGCCTAGCGCTCGGGGACGGACTCCTTCAGTTCCGCGAGCCAGACATCGGGGCTGCCATCCGAAGGAGCTCGCCAATCGCCGCGCGGCGAGAGCGATCCCCCCGACGAGATCTTCGGTCCATTGGGCAACGCCGAGCGTTTGAACTGGTTGCTGAAGAAGCGGCGCAGAAAGAGCTCGAGCCACCGCCGGATCTCCTCGAGTGCAAAGGCTCGTTTCGTCCCTTCCGGAAGGTTCGCCGGCCAGGCGCCGCGCTCGACATCGTGCCAGGCATTCCAGGCCAGGAAGGCGATCTTCGACGGCCGGTAGCCGAGACGCGTCAGATAGTACAGATTGAAATCCTGCAGCGCATAGGGCCCGACAAACTGTTCGGTCGACTGGATGACGCCGCCGGCATCGGCCGGAATGAGCTCGGGTGAGATCTCGGTGTTGAGGATATCGTGCAGGATGACCGCCGTTTCCTGATCGACGTCGCCCGACGCTGCGACGAAGCGGATCAGATGCTGGATCAGCGTCTTGGAGACGGAGCCGTTCGGATTGTAGTGGGACATGTGGTCGCCCACGCCATAGGTGCACCAGCCGAGACCGAGCTCGGACAGGTCGCCGGTTCCGACAACCAGCCCGCGATGTTGGTTAGCGAGCCGGAACAAGTAATCCGTGCGCAGCCCCGCCTGCACGTTCTCGAAGGTGACGTCGTAGAGCTTCTCGCCCTTGGCGAAGGAATGGCCGATGTCGGCCAGCATCTGCTTCGCCGCCGGCTTGATGTCGATCTCGTCGGCCGTCACCCCGAGTGCCTTCATCAGCCGCCAGGCATTGGCATAGGTCTTGTCCGAGGTCCCGAAGCCCGGCAGCGTGAACGCCTTCACGTTCTTGCGGTCGAGGCCCAGCATGTCCATCGCCCGACAGGTCACAATCAATGCATGAGTGGAATCGAGACCGCCTGAAACACCGATGACAGCGTTCTGCACGCCGCTCGACTTGAAGCGCTGGGCAAGGCCCTGGACCTGGATATTGTAGGCCTCGTAGCAATTATCGCGCAGCTTTGCCGGGTCCGACGGCACATAGGGGAAACGCTCCACCAGGCGATCGAGCGCGACCGATTCGGTCGGCGCGTCGAACGAAAAGGCAATGCGCTTGAAACAAGCCACCCGCTCGCGTTCCTGCAGCGCGCAATCGGCGAAGCCATTGTTGCGCAGCCGTTCCTGGCGGATTCGGCCAACGTCGACATCAGCCTGCACGATCGTGGAGTCTTTCTCGAAGCGCGACGACTCGGCCAGCAGATCGCCGACTTCGTAGATCGCCGCCTGGCCGTCCCAGGCCAGATCGGTGGTCGATTCACCGGGCCCCGCCGCGGAGTAGGCATAAGCCGCGATGGCGCGCATCGACTGGCTGCCGCACAGCAGCTGGCGCGCCTCGGCCTTGCCGATGGTGATGTTGCTGGCGGATAGGTTCACGAGCAACTCGGCACCGGCCAGCGCGGCGTGGCTGGAGGGCGGCACCGGAACCCAGATGTCCTCGCAGATCTCGACATGGAACGTGAGATCGATGCCCTTGGCCTCGAACAGAAACTCGGTGCCGAACGGCACTGTGTGTCCGGCAATCTCGACTTCCTGCCGAATCACGTTAGCACCCGAGACGAAGTGCCGCTTTTCGTAGAACTCGCGATAATTCGGCAGATAGGTCTTCGGCACGACGCCGAGAATCTTGCCACGGTGGATAACGATCGCGGTGTTGTAGAGCCGGCCGGCCAGACGCAGCGGCGCGCCGACGATCAGGACCGGGAACAACGTCTTCGATGCCTCGACCACCTTGGCGACGGAGTCTTCGACCTCGTCGAGAAGGGCATCCTGCAGAAGCAGGTCCTCGATGGCGTAGGACGAAAGGCCGAGCTCGGGAAAGACCATGACTGCCGTCCGGGCCTTGTCCCCGGCGGCGGCAAGCTTCAACGTCTCGGCGAGGTTGTAAGGGGCATCGGCGACGCGGGTACGCGGAACGCAGCAGGCGACGCGAACGAAGTCGTGGGAGTAGAGGGAGAAAAAATCGGATTTCAAGGGATCGTGGTCCGGCGATGGTGGGCGCGACAGGGATTGAAGCTGTGCCCCCGCCATGTCAAGGAAGTCGGAACGGACAAATACAATGGCGCCAAGCCGGCGGAAATGCCCGTCTCACAGCCAACCCTGTTCGAGCTCTTCATCAACCGTACGACCGCCAACGAGCTGGGACTCGTGGTTCCACCAGCCCTACTGGCGCGCGGCGAGCGTCGCCGAAAGTGCGCTTTCCGCGACAGTCGCCAGCTCACCGGATGATGACACAGTTGAACCGGCCGGCTTTGACCTTCCTGCTCATCGCAGGCCTCCCGATCTCTGGCAGAACGTGCCGCAAGCGATACCGGGAAAATCAAATGAGACCAAGGTGATGGTGGGCGCGACAGGGATCGAACCTGTGGCCACTGCCATGTCAAGACAGTGCTCTACCGCTGAGCTACGCGCCCATCACCGGAGGGCGGTCGTCTACATCGCCGCTTGCCGCTTTGCAAGCCCGGGACGCGTGACGTCCTCCCGCGCACGCGCTATGAAGGCCGGATGGACTTTGCGGCGCCTTCGTCGGAACACGAGGCTTTCCACTGCCGCCTGCCAGAGCGGCAGACCTTTCCGATGGTCGTGGCCTCTCCCCACAGCGGCGACAGCTACCCTGCCGATTTCCTGAAATTGGCAGCAGTGCCGCTTGCGGCGCTGCGGCGCGCCGAGGATGCTTTCGTCGACGAGTTGTTCGGAGACGCACCCGGCCTCGGCATACCGCTCCTGGCGGCCCGTTTCCCGCGCTCCTATGTCGACGTGAACCGCGAGCCCTACGAGCTCGATCCGGGCATGTTCGAAGGACCGCTGCCGCGTCCCCTCAACCACCGCACCACCCGCGTGGCCGCGGGTTTGGGCATGATTCCCCGTGTCGCCGCCAGTGGCGAGGCCATCTATCGCCGCCGCGTTCCGGCAGACGAGATCGAACACCGGCTCAAGACCTGCTGGCGGCCTTACCACACCGCCCTGGCGCGACTTGTCGAAGAGACCCACTGCCATTTTGGCACGGCCCTGCTGATTGATGCGCATTCCATGCCTTCATCCGCTTCAGGGCTGACGGGACGGGACAAGGATCAACGCGTGGATATCGTCCTGGGCGATAACCATGGCGATGCCTGCCCCCCCGACATCGTCGACCTGGCGGAGCGCTGGCTCGCAGGCCAGGGGCTCCGGGTGCTACGCAACCAACCCTATGCCGGTGGCTTCACCACCCAGCGCTACGGACGGCCGGCGGCCGGCCGTCACGCCCTGCAGATCGAGATCAATCGAGGACTGTATATGGATGAGGCGCGCCACGAACGCCTGCCGACGATGGGGGTCGTGAAGCGCCTGATGACCGGTCTGCTCGAAGAGCTTGGTCGCAACACCCTGCGCTCACAGCTTCAACATCCGTTGGCTGCCGAATAGGCAAGCCCAGCACGACGGCAAAATCGATCCAGACACAATGCGGGCAAAAAAAGGGGCCGTGACAAGCACGGCCCGAGTTTAGGGAGGAAACGCCCAAGACGGGCATACAGCAAACAAAGAGGCCGCCGAGGCGGCGTTTGCTGCCCGCTAAGAATGGTGCACCTGCGAAGAGAATGCAAGGGGCAAAAAGAGCCTTTCAGTTCACACCCTTAACCAATCCTCATGTAACGGAACGGGTGTGGCCTTTCTGCAACGCACAAGAAATCCGGGAAGCAGAGTTGCAATGATTGCAAAGCTATGACGTCCGCGTCACTGCGAATTTTATATAGTGTGTCCAATGGTTTAGCCGCATGGGGAGGGTCTGGTGGCGAAAAAGTTCGTAGTCGCGATGATGATGCATGAGACGAACACGTTCTCGCCCCTTCCCACTCCCATCGAATCCTTCGCCAAATCGGGCGCTTTGAGCGGTCTGCAGGCCATCGCCGAGGCCGAGGGGACCAATACGTCGCTGGGCGGCTTCATCGAGATTGCCCGCAAGGCGGGGGCGGAATTCGCGGTGCCGATGGCCGCCGCCGCCAACCCGTCCGGCCTGGTCACCAAGGCTGCCTACGAGCAGATGACCACGGCCATCGTCGACGAGGTCCGGAAGGGCTGTGACGCCGTCCTGCTGGCGCTGCATGGCGCCATGGTCGCCGAGCACTATGACGACGGCGAGGGCGAGTTGCTGAACCGCATCCGCCGTATCGCGCCCGACGTGCCCATTGCCGTCGCCCTCGATTTCCACACCCAGATGACCGACGCCATGGTCCGGGGCGCGACTGTCATGACAGGCTATCGCACCTACCCCCATGTCGACATGGCCGATACGGCCCGCCGCGCCGGCCGGACCCTGATGCGGGCTCTGGCCGGCGAGGTCGAACCCAAGATGGTATGGGGCAACCGCCCGATCATGAGCAGTTCCCTCGTGCACACGCCGTCGCGCGAGCCAATGAAGACCCTGATGGGAATGGCCAGTCAGGCCGAGGATACCGGCCAGGTCCTGAACGCCTCGGTATTCGGCGGCTTCCCGCAGGCCGACATCCCTCACCTCGCCCTCTCCTCCGTGATCGTGTGCGACAAGCGCACTGCCGAGGGCGAGATCCTGCTGAACAAGATCCTCGATACGGCCTGGGAGAGGCGTGAAGGCTTCCTGTTCCATCCGGAACCGCTGTCGGTGCAGGTGGCCCGCGCGAAGTCCCTGGAAGGCGGCCCGATTGTCATGGCCGACCACGGCGACAACACCGCCTCAGGCGGCACGCAAGACGTCATGAGCGTCATCGAGGAAGCGATCAAGCAAGGCCTCGAGGACGCCTGCGCCGGACCGGTCTGCGATCCGGCCTGCGTCGATCAGATGATCAAGGCGGGCGTGGGCGCGGACGTGACGCTGGAGCTGGGGGGCAAGATCGACATGCCCGCCATGGGCCTCAAGGGCAAGCCGCTCAAGATCAGGGGCAAGGTCAAGGCCATAACCGACGGCACATTCGTGGTGACTGGGCCGATGGCCACCGGCACCACCATCCGCATGGGGCGCACCGCCGTCCTCGACACCGGCAAGATGCAGATCGTCGTCTCGGAGCGCCGCAGCGAGCCGTTCGACCTCGGCTGCTTCACCCATTGCGGCATCGATCCGCGACGCAAGAAGTACGTGCTCATCAAGTCTCGCCAGCATTTCCGGGCGGGCTTCGAGCCCATCGCCAAGCATATCGTGATGTGCGACGGTGACGGCTGCACGGCGTCGGACCTGAGGCTGTTCAAATACACCAGGATCAAGCGCCCGCTTTATCCATTCGATCCAGACATGCGGCTGGGCCGCAACGAAGCGTAGGAGTTCGTCAATGGCCAGTTACGACACCGTCATCCGCAATGGCCAGGTGGCCGACGGAACGGGCAAGAAACTGTTCTCGGCCGACGTCGCCTTGAAGGGAGACCGGATCGCTGCCGTCGAGGCTCCGGGCTCGCTCAAGGGCGACAACGAGATCGATGCGTCAGGCCGGGTGGTGGCGCCGGGCTTCATCGACGTCCATACACACGACGACACAGCGCTGATCGACAATCCAACGATGGCGATGAAGGCCAGCCAGGGTGTGACCACCGTCGTGTGCGGCAACTGCGGTGCCTCGGCGGCCCCCTATATCCGTGACGACTTCGGCCATTTCCTGAGCCTGATTGTCAAAAGACAGGAAAACGTCTCCAAGACCTTCGCGGAATTCGCAGCCAAGGTCCAGGCAGCCAAGCCGGCCATCAACGGCGCCTTCCTGATCGGCCATTCGACCCTCCGCATGAACGCGATGGGCGACGATCTGGCACGCCAGGCGACGCCGTCGGAGATCGGCCTGATGCGCGACCTGCTCGACCAGAGCCTGGAGCAAGGTGCCATCGGCATGTCGAGCGGCCTGTTCTATCCGCCCGCCATGGCGGCCTCGACCGACGAGGTGGCCGAGATCGCCAAGCCGCTGGGCAAGTGGGGCGGCGTCTACACGGCCCATATGCGCGACGAGGGCGACGATGTCCTGAAGTCGATGGACGAGACGTTCGAGATCGGCCGCCGCGCTGGCGCCGAGGTCATCGTCTCTCACCACAAGTGTTCGGGCCGCACCAACTTCGGCCGGATGAAGGAGACGCTGCCCAAGTTCACCGAAGCGATGAAGCAGCAGCAGATCGCCTTCGACGTCTATCCCTACGTTGCCGGGTCGACGATCCTGCGCAAGGAGATGCTCGATCGCGCCGACAAGGTGCTGATCACCTGGTCCGACACCGTGAAGGGCGTGAGCGGGCGCGACCTCAAGGAGATCGCGCAGGAGATGGGCTGCACCATCTACGAGGCGGCGGACCGACTTCAGCCGGCCGGCGCCATCTACTTCATGATGGACGAGAAGGATGTCCAGGCGGCTATGTCGCATCCGGGCGCCATGATCGGCTCCGACGGCATCCCCTTCGACACACATCCGCACCCGCGCCTGTGGGGCACCTTCCCTCGCGTCCTGGGCCACTATTCGCGCGACCTCAAGCTGTTCCCGCTCGAGGATGCAGTGCGGCGCATGACCTCCTACTCAGCCCAGCGCTTCCATCTCACCAAGCGCGGCGAGCTGAAGCCGGGCTTCTATGCCGACATCTGCATCTTCGATCCGGCGACCGTGATCGATACGGCGACCTTCGAGAAGCCGATCTCCGCAGCGAAGGGTATCGACACGGTCCTGTGCAATGGCGAGGTGGTATGGCGCGACGGCAAATCCGCCAGCGGCCGGGCCGGCCGCGCGCTCAAGCGCCAGGATCTGCAGGCAGAAGCAAAAGCCTCGGCCTGAAAACCGTCACCTGCAAAAGACAAAGGGCCTTGCTGATGCAAGGCCCTTTCTGTTTGCCTCAGTCGGCGCCTTCGTCCCGCCGTGTCCGTTCCAGTCGCTCATGTCGCTCCTGGGCTTCCACGGAAAGCGTCGCGATCGGACGGGCTTCGAGGCGCTTCAGCGAGATCGGCTCGCCGGTCTCCTCGCAGTAGCCGTAGCTGCCTTCCTCGATCGACTTCAAGGCGGAGTCGATCTTGGAGATGAGCTTGCGGAAGCGATCGCGGGTCCTCAATTCGAGGGACCGGTCCGTCTCCGCCGTTGCACGATCGGCGAGATCGGGCTGAGCGAGGCTCTCCTCCTGCATATTCTGCAATGTCTGGTTGGACTCCTCGATCAGCTCGGCTTTCCACTTCAGAAGCTTCTGACGGAAATATTCCTGCTGCATTGCATTCATGAACGGTTCGCGATCGGTCGGCCGGTAATTCTGCGGCAACGTAATCGACATCGTCGGCAACTCCACTCGCAGCGACTACACGTCCGCCTGGGGGAGGCGGACCTCAAGGCGCGCGGAGTATAGGGGCGGTCGATTGCCCCGCAAGTTCGTTCATGTGCCCCGTAAGTTCGTTCATGCCACCGCGCGGACTCTAGCCGTGCACTGCAGCAAAAACCGGGCCGCCAAAAGCCCTTAAGTTAGGGCAAATTCAGCCCGTCACGGAACCGTCTTTGCTGCAATGCAGCAAAACACCAAGTCCCAGCACCCGGGAAAACGCGGTGGAGAGATCAAAATCTGGATTGGCAGCAGTTGCTGCCACCGCCGCCTGCTCGAGGGTCGAAGAGGAGTGCAAGGCTGCAACCAGTGCCGCTTCGCCCTCCTCCAGGACAACAAAGCCCGCGTCGTCCGGTCGCCGGAAGACGAGGAGCCGGACGCCGGCGGCGCCGATATCCACCGGCTCTTCCGCGGCATCGGGCTGGGTCGCAGCCCAGATCCGATCCAGGGGATAGGCAGAACAGATCAGCGTCGTCCCTGCCGCCAGTTCGATGCACTGCAAGGGAAGGTCGTCGACCGGGATGCGAGCAAGATGGTCCCGCGTCAGACGGCTTCCGGTGGGGCTGTAGAACGCCATGTTCAACGCCCAGTCCAGGCGCGCAACGTCGGGCAGGTACGGCAGTTGGCCTACCACGGGATGCCGCTCGAGAAAGGCTGGGAAGGCGGCTCCGTATTCCGCGAGTACAGGACCTTCGGGCAGCTCATTCGTGATGAACGAGCGGGCCAGCCCCTTGAAGTAATCCTCGCCGACCAGCCGCTCGACGGTGACGTAGGTGCCGGCCAGGGCCTTGCTCAAACTCGTGAGGACATGGTGGCGATGGACGCGTAGGCGTGCGGCGGCCGATATCGAGTCTCCGGCCACGGGCAATGCGGTGTCGATGGTGATGCCTGATCCCAGCAGCTGCGCCGCAAAGGCTTTCTGAAGATCACGCAGCGCGGGCGCCACGTTCCTCTCCCTGCCGCAAGACCGCTTGCGCCTGTGCCGCCTCCGCCAACAGGACAGGCAGGCCGGGAATATCCGTGTCCCATTCAATCAGGGTCGGCCGCGGCCCGAAGCGATGCAACATCCTGCCGAAAAGCGACCACACAGCTTCCCTGACGGGAGAGCCATGGTCGTCGATGAGGATCGGCTCGCCATCGGCATCGTTCACGGCATAACCGGCCAGATGGTACTGCGTGATCGCCGCGCCAGGCAGTGTCTCGAGCCAAGCATTCGGGTCGAGGCGCAAATTGTGCGCCGTGACATGGACATTGTTGGCATCGAGCAGAAGGCCGCAGCCGGTCCGCCTGGCAAGTTCCGCCAGAAATTCCGGCTCCGACAACGTCGAATGCGCGAACGCCAGATAACAGGACGGATTCTCGATCGAAAGCTGGCGTCCCAGGGCCGATTGCACGCGGTCGACATTGCGGGCGACAACGTCGAGTGCCTCCTCCGTGTAGGGCAAGGGCAGGAGGTCGTTTAGGTACCTTCCGCCGACCACACTCCAGGAGAGATGGTCGGATACCAGATTCGGCTGCAGCCGCCGCACAAGCGTCGCGACGCGTTCAAGATGGTGCTCGTCGAGACCCTCGGCCGAGCCCAGCGACAGGCCGACGGCATGGATCGAGAATGGATAATCAACCCGCAGGTTCTCTACTGATGCGAGCGCCGGCGAGGGCAGAAGATAATTTTCCGCGTGAATCTCGAGGAAGCCGATCGCCGGCCTCTCCCGCACCACCTGATCCAGGTGCTGGGCACGAAGTCCGATCCCCGCGACAGCGCGCACCCTCAGCTCGACGTCAGCTTGCCGCCCACGATCTTCTGGCAAACGCCCTTGGGCACGGAGATCCAGGCATCGGTCTGCCCGTCGGTCTTGGAAGTGCCCGCGCAGGAAGAATGATCGGTCTGGCAGTCATTCTTCCCTGCCTTGGCGACGCCAAAGCATTTTTCCATACTGCCTTGGGCCTGCGCCGTCGCGGGCAGGGCAAGGGCCGCCGCCAGTGCTGCTGCGATCGCCATCCGACCTGTGCTCATCTGAAGCTCCCTCCAAAGGACATATGCTCTTATACAGGATACCGGCCGTTCTCGGTTCACATGCCGGCTATCGCTTTCACGCGCTGCTCTCACGCAATGGTGACGATCCTATGCCCGAAAAAGCCGGAAATGCCATGCTCATGCCCGGGGCGTTCGTGCGCCATCCCGATCGCCCAGACTGGGGGCTGGGCCAGATCCAGTCGATGATCGGCCATCGCATCACCGTCAATTTCGAGAATGCGGGGAAGGTTCTCATCGACGGGAACGTCGTGGAACTCGTGCCTGCCGAGCCGGGCCGAGATGCTGCTCCGCAATCTTGAGCTGCTCGGGCGTATTGACGTTCAGGAAGCACTCCCCACTCCCCGGCCAGACCAGTTCCTCGAAGCGATGCCGACGGGCGAACTCCTCGACTCGCCGCAGCCCTTCCTCCAGAAGCGCGCGGCGGAGGTCGGGAGCAAGCATGACCGACCAGACCCCGACTGTATGCTCCCGACGCAGCCCATGGCGCACCATCAGCACGTCGGGCTCCGGTACATGCATGTGGCCGCACAACCGCACCGTCAGATCCATCGGCAGCAATGGCACATCCGCTGGTGCCGTGACGATCCATCCGGCATGCGGATGATGCTTCAACGCCCATTCCATACCGGCAAGGATGCCGGCGAGAGGCCCTAGCCGGCGACCTTCCCTTTCAGCCAACTGCTGCACTTCCGGCAGATCCGGAATGACAGGCACGTTCAGGGATCGCCACGCAACAGCCGGCTCGTTGGCGACGACCACAAGGTCCATAACCTGGGGCCGTAGTCGCTCGACGACATGCGCGACCATGGGCTTGCCGGCCAGAGGCCGGAACGGCTTCGGCAAGCCGGGCCCCATTCTTCGCCCCTCGCCGCCCGCCAAGACCACCCCCACAAGCGCCGCGGCGCGAACCGGTCCAAGATTGTCGAGCGCGTTGACCATCGTGGGGGCACTATGCGAAGCGCTGACGGACAAGCAAGGGGAGGATTACCATGGCGCTGAACGTCAACAAGGTCGCCAACTGGCTGTATTCGGTCGAGAAGGCGCGGGCCGTGGTCGGGTGGTGGCCAGCGCAGTACATGCCGGAAGACGAACGGACTGCGTACAAGATCCAGGACGCCTTCCTGAAGAAGATCATTGCGAAGCAAGGTCCGGTCGTTGGCTACAAGATCGGCCTGACGGCTCCCCAGATATGGGAACAGACGGGCCTGCGCAGTCCAGCCTACGGCCCGATCCGCAAGAGGCGGGTATTCGAAGGCAAGACGTCGGTCCGCGCCGACCGGTGGACCCGGCTCGGCGTCGAACTGGAGATCATCCTTACCGTGAACGCCGATGTGCCGAAGCCCAAAGGCAAGCCGTACGACAAGGACACGATCGCACCCTATGTCGACAGCGCAAGAGCCGGCTTCGAACTCATCGAGGATCGTGGCGCGGACTACAGTCGCCTCACCGCCTTCGCCCTGATCATGGACCTGGGTTGGAACGGCGGGTCCCTGCTTGCCAAGCCGAACAAGAACTGGCGCAACCTCGATCTCGGCAACCTGGAGGGCTCGATCTCCTTCGACGGCAAGGTGGTCCGCACCGGCCATTCCGGCGATGTCATGGGCCACTGCTACAATTCATTGGCCTGGGTCGCCAACAAGCTCGCAGAGCATGGCAAGACGCTGAAAAAGGGCATGATCGTCTCGACCGGCAGCATGGTCGCCTGTCAGTTCGTGCCTCCAGGCAGCACGGCGGTCGGCAGGATCGAAGGGCTCGGAGAGGTCACACTCAAATACGAGCTGCCCAAATAGCCTCAGCGACGATCGCGCATCCAGGCAAAATCGGCAAAAGACGGATCGGCCCGCAATTGCCGCCACGACAGGCGTCGGACGGCATCGCGACCGACGACCAGCGCATCGTAATCGTCCGGGAAGAGCTGGGCGATCGCCGGATCGAGGGCGTTGAGCCCGCCGGTATAGGCGCCGAAGGCCGGCAGGATGACCCTGCTGCCATCGGTCAGGAAGCAACGCCGACGCAGCCCCCGGCCGCGAATCGTCAAGGCCGCGACCGGATGATAGTGGCCGGAAATCTCCCCCTCGGCTGGCCCGAACTGAGCCTCGTGGCGGAAGACGAGCGGCGCATGAGCGATCTGCTCCGCTACCAGTCCCCAGCCTTCGGGCGGTGGTGCCGGATCATGGTTTCCCGCAATCCAGATGAACTTCGCCAGGCTCGTCAGTCGTTCTATTTCGGCCCGCTCGAATGGCGGCAGCCGCTCGACGGCTTCGCCATCATGGAACGAGTCGCCGAGGCAGACGACGATTTCGGGACGCAACGCTTCGATCAACCTCCCCAGGGCTTGGAGCGTCTCGCGGGTATCATGTCGTGGCAGGAGCTTCAGAGCGTTGACCGCATAGGATGAGCCCTTCTCGAGATGCAGATCGGCCACCGCCAGCAACCGGCGGGCCGGCCAATGCAAGGCCCCCAATGGCAGAGCCTCCAGCCGCTCCCCGGCACAAACGAACTCGTAGGGCGTCATGGATGGATCGCTACCTCGGCACCGGTCGGAGTGACCGACGGCGCCATCGCAGCGCCATGAAGTCACGCCATCTCATCGTCAGAACGATTGACCAACCGGAGTCCTCTACGCAAGGTGGACCGATGAGTCGAGCTATGTGTTTGATTGCTGCCATGTTGCTGGTGCTGCCTCACGCGGTGTCAGCGCAAATGCAGCCCCATCGAGCCGAATATGCGCTGCGCTTGGGCACCAGCGCCAATGCGCCGCGGATCGGTACGGCTTTTCAGGACATCACGCTCGACTGCACCGGGTGGCATATCAAGCGCGACATCTCTTCGGAGATCGCGATCACCTCGGCCTGGAAACTGAGCCTTGCCTCCAAGCTCGACGGCGAAGAGGCCCGTAGCGGCAACGGCTTCCGCTATCGCGCCGTGCAGATACAGAATGGGGCGGAGCGCGACACCAAGGGCAAGATCCAACGCAGCGGCAAGGACTTGCGGGCGGAGATCGTTTCCCCCACTGGGCCATCGCAATTCATCCTACCTCCCCCGACCCTGATGCCTGTCGCCGCCATCAGCCATCTGGTGGATCGTCTCAAGGCGAAAGCGGCAGCTTTTCCCGCATTGATGTTCGACGCTGAGGTCGTGGGCGATGCCTTCCTGGTCGATGTCACGGAACTGGAGCCTGGCAGCCTGCGGCCCGCACCGCCTGCTGACAGCCCGGTCGCCGTACCGTCATCGCAGTCTTGGCCGGTGTTCATGACTTTCACCCGCGGTCGGGAGCAGGAGCAGAGACCGCTTTTTTCCGTCAGTGCGAAGGTGTTCGACAGCGGTGTTCTCGACCGGCTGACAGTCGATACCGGCCTGCTCAAGGTCACGGCGGACCTGCAGAGCCTGGAGATGCACAAGGCACCGACTTGTCCGGGTTCCTGAGAATTTAGAGCCTCCTCTTCTCGATCATCCGATCGGTAACACCGCGCGTATCAGATACGGAAACAGCGGTGGATACTGGTGACGTCTCTTGTCTGGTTTCGCAACGATCTTCGCCTCGCCGACAATCCGGCGTTGATGGCCGCGCTCGGCGCCGGCGAACCGATTGTCCCCGTTTACGTGTTGGACGAGGAAACAGAAGGCAAGCGTTCTCGTGGTGCCGCTTCCCGCTGGTGGCTCCATCATAGCCTTGCCGCTCTCGATTCGTCTTTGTGGCAACTCGGATCCCGCCTGATCCTACATCGTGGCAGCGCCGAACAGGCGATCGGGGCGATCGCCTCGGCGTGCGGCGCCTCTACCGTTTACTGGAACCGGGTCTATGACCAAGGCACTCTTGGCTCTGATCACCGGCTGAAGCGCCGCCTGCAAGATCGCGGCATCACGGTCGGCGACTTCAGGGGAGATCTTCTGTTCGAACCTTGGGAGGTCAAAACTGGCAGCGGCGGGCCCTTCAAGGTGTTCACGCCGTTCTGGAAAGCCTGCCAGGCGTTGCCGCCGCCGTCCGATCCGCTACCAGCGCCAAGGACACTGCCATCCCCCGCTTCATGGCCCGCCAGCGACCGTCTGGACAACTGGCGATTGCTACCGGCCGCGCCCGACTGGTCGGGCGGCCTCAAGGCGACATGGAGTCCGGGCGAAGCGACTGCGATCCGGCGTCTGGCGGCATTTCTCGAAGAGGCGTTGGCTCACTATCAGCAATGCCGCGACAAGCCGGCTTGCAATTCGACATCCCGCCTGTCGCCCCACCTCGCATTCGGCGAAATCAGCCCACGGCAGATCTGGCACGCTGTCAGATGCCGAGGCGCGTCGCCGGCATCCGACAAGTTTCTTGCCGAGCTGGGTTGGCGCGAATTCTCCTACCATCTTTTGTTTCACTTCAGCGATCTCACCGAGCGCAACTTCCGGGCACAATTCGACGCCTTTCCCTGGCTCGAAGGTGGGAGCGCGCTCGAAGCCTGGCGTCGCGGCCACACCGGCTACCCGATCGTCGATGCCGGTATGCGGCAACTTTGGGAGACGGGCTGGATGCACAATCGGGTGCGCATGATCACAGCCTCCTTCCTGACCAAGCACCTGCTCGTCGACTGGCGGCAAGGCGAGCGCTGGTTCTGGGACACGCTGGTCGATGCCGATCCGGCCAACAACGCCGCCTCGTGGCAGTGGGTCGCCGGCTGTGGCGCGGATGCGGCACCTTACTTCCGGATCTTCAATCCGATTCTGCAAGCCGAGAAATTCGATCCCAATGGCGAGTATGTACGCCGCTGGGTGCCAGAGCTCGCAAACCTTCCGGCAGAGACGATCCATCGCCCCTGGATGGCGAGGCTGCGACCTTCGCTCGAGATCTATCCGCCTCCGATCGTCGAGCACAGCGCTGCTCGCACAAGAGCGCTGCAGGCCTTTCGATCGCTGGCGCAAGCGGCCTAGGATCACGCGGGGGGAGGCTTATGAAAATCGCTGTCGTCGGGGCCGGTATCGCCGGGCTGGGAGCTGCGTGGCTGCTCCATCGAAAGCACGATGTCGTCGTCTACGAACGCGAGCCGCGGTTGGGCGGCCATGCTTGCACCGTGGATGTCCTTACCCCAGAGGCCCGTCGAGCGGTCGACATGGGCTTCATCGTGTTCAACGAACGGAACTATCCCGATCTTGTGGCCCTGTTCCAGCAGCTCGGCGTGGCGACCGAGCCGTCCGACATGTCCTTTGCCGTGAGCCAGGACGATGGCCGGTTTGAGTATTCAAGTTCGTACGCGGGCTATGTCGCGCAGCGAAGCAATCTGGTGAGACCATCGTTTCTGCGCATGACCCGGGATATCCTGCGCTTCAACCGGCTGGCACCGAGGCTTCTGAAGAAGGCCGAAAATCTCGACCTCTCGATCGGCGACTTCATCAAGGAGGCGAAGCTGAGCGATGCCTTCCGCGATCGTTATCTGGTACCCATGGCTTCCTGCATATGGTCCAGCCCGCTGGCCGAAGTGCTTGATTATCCGGCACAGACCTTTGCCCGGTTCTTCGACAACCATGGCCTGTTGTCGGTGGGGGCCCATCTGCGTTGGCGCACCGTGAGCGGCGGCAGCCGAACCTATGTCGAGCGCATCGCTGCTCCGCTGCGCCGCCGGGCTCGCCTTGGAACGGCGGTCGTGTCGATACAACGAGACCGGAATGGCGTTCTGATCCGGGACAGCGCCGGGCAGTGGGACCGCTTCGATAAGGTCATCCTGGCTTCTCATGCCGACCAGGCGCTCGCGCTTCTCGCCGATCCGAGTGCTCTGGAACGAGAACTGCTGGGCTGCTTCGCCTATTGTTCCAACGAAGTATGGCTGCATGCCGACCCGGACCTGATGCCGAGACGACGCAGCGTGTGGTCGAGTTGGAATTACATCGCAGCGAATGGCGATCGCATGGCCAAGACCAGCGTGACCTACTGGATGAACCGCCTGCAGAACCTACCCGGCCGCGACCTGTTCGTCTCGGTCAATCCTCCCCGCCCGCCCGCCGCGGCGACTGTCTACGACCGCCGAACGTTCGAACATCCCATGTACGATGCCGCAGCCATCCGCGCCCAGCGGGCGCTGTCGCAAATCCAGGGCGTTCGCGACATCTACTTCTGTGGCAGCTATTGCGGTTACGGCTTCCATCAGGACGCGTTGTCGGCTGGACTCGAGGTCGCAGAACAGTTGGGAGTCACGCGGCCCTGGGCAACACCGCGGCGCCGGGGAGTGCTGCAAATCCCGACGCTGCTCGCCCCCGATCCCGATCTTCATCCGCAGCCCGTGCCCGCTCTGGCGCGGGCTGCCGCGGAAGCCTGATGACGGTGTCCCATACGGTTGTGGACTCCGTCGTCGTTCACCGGCGGACTCGGCCGGCCACGAATTCCTTTCGCTATCGCGTACCGTATCTTTGCCTGAACCTCGATGCTCTGGATCACGTCGGCCTGCATCGGCTCAAGATCGACCGTCCCGGACTGGTTGCCTTCTACCGCAAGGATCACGGGGCGCGCGACGGCGGAGATCTTCTTACCTGGATCCGCGCCATCCTTGCCAGTCACGGCCTGGCGGATCGAGCCCGCGGCGCGATCGTATTGATGACGCTGCCGAGACTCCTGGGCTTCGTTTTCAATCCAGTCAGCTTCTGGTTCTGCCACGACACGGATGGCTCACTGCAGGCCGTACTGTGCGAGGTCAACAATACCTTCGGCGAAAGCCATTGCTATCTCGTGCATCATACCGAGCCGCGTCCGCTCGAACCGCAGCACTGGGTCGATGGCCGCAAGGTATTTCACGTCTCTCCGTTTCTCCCGGTCGACGGGACATATCGCTTCCGCTTCCGGTTCGAGGTAGACCGCGTCCTGGTCGACGTGCAGTATCACGACAGCGACGGTCTCCTCCTGAAGACATCAGTTGGCGGCCAGCGGAAGCGACTCGATGATCCTCAGCTCCTCCGACACTTCCTTCTCAACCCTACCGCGACTTTCTCGGTCGTGGCGCGCATCCACTGGCAGGCGCTGCGGCTTTGGCGGAAGGGTATCCGGTGGTACCGCAAACCACCGCCGCCGCGCACCGCGGTCACTCGATCGACATCATGACCATCTCTGCGCATTTGCTGCTCAAGGCGCTTGAGCGCCTGTCGGTCGGGCGGTTGACACTGCGCCTGCCCGACGGAACGACGCGCAGCTTCGGAAGTGCCGACGCCACGCTTCAGGCAGACCTGTCGGTCAAGCGGTGGCGCTTCTTCCGCCGTGTCCTGATGGATGGCGATATAGGTTTCGCCGAGGCCTATATGGCCGGAGACTGCGATTCATCCGACCTGTCCACGCTCATCACCGTGCTTGCCTCCAATATGGAGTCGCTCGGCCGCGTCTCTTATGCCAACCCGCTACAGAATGTCTTCCTGAAGTTGCTGCATCGCCGACGGAATAACACCCGCAGAGGCTCGAAGCGAAACATCCAGGCCCATTACGATCTGGGCAACGACTTCTACAGTCTCTGGCTCGATCGGACGATGAGCTATTCCGCGGCGCTCTATGCAGGTCGCGCCGATAAGTCCCTCGAGGCAGCGCAGACGGACAAATATCAACGCATCCTCGACCGGATCGACGCCCGCCAGGGCGACAGCATTCTCGAGATCGGATGTGGCTGGGGCGGCTTCGCCGAGGCCGCCGCCCGACGCGGCCTGCGTGTGACCGCCGTCACGATCTCGCGGCAACAGCTCGAATTTGCCCAACGTCGATTGGCGCAGGCCGGACTTGGCGACCGGGTCGACCTTCAGTTCCGCGATTACCGCGATATCGAGGGATGCTACGACCACATCGTTTCGATCGAGATGGTCGAGGCGGTCGGGGAGAATTACTGGCCCGATTACTTCAGGGCCCTGAAGCGGCATCTCTTCCCCGGCGGCTCCGCTCTGGTGCAGGCTATCGTCATCGCCGACCACCTGTTCGAGACCTATCGCCAGCATCCGGATTTCATCCAGACCCATATCTTCCCCGGGGGCATGCTGCTATCGCCCACCAGGATCACCGAGCAGTGCCGCAGGGCAGGGTTGAAAATTGCCGAGCTGTATAGTTTCGGACTGGACTATGCATATACGCTGGAGAACTGGCTCCAGCGTTTCGACAAAATGGCGGACCAGATCGCCGCCCAGGGCTTCGACGAGCGTTTCCGCCGCATGTGGCGATATTACCTGGCCTACTGCGCCGCCGGCTTTGCCAGCGGCCGTACAGATGTTTTGCAGGCGCACTTCAAACATATATAAGAAGGCCCAATAAAACGTCGTCCAAGCAAACGCGACGCGTCGCAGGAAGGCCTTGGGGTGCACGCAGGACCGACCGGAACCGGCACCGCCGGATCCGCGAAAATCAAGTTCGAGCGCTTGGTCGCCTACTCGACCTTGCAATTGCCGCTGGCCATGGCGGCCTTGCCGGTCGTGCTCAATGTCAGCCATTTCTACGGCGAACTGCTGAAGGTGCCACTCGAGTTGATGGGCGCGATCTTCATCTTCGCGCGCATCGTCGATGCGGTTCAGGACCCCGTCATCGGTTTGATCAGCGATCGCTTCACGCATCGCGGGCCACGCGGCCGCCTGACCTTTGTCGCGCTGATGATTCCGGTCCTTGCCGCCGGCTTCCTGATGCTGTTCGCCCCGCCACAGGCCTGGCACGAGCGCCAGACGGTCATGGCGATCTGGCTAATTGCCGCCCTGCTACTGGTCCATCTCGGCTATTCCGGCGTGTCCATCAGCTACCATTCCCACGGGGCCGAGCTCACCGACGATTACAACGAACGCACCAAGGTAACAGTAGGTCGCGAGGTCTTCGGGCTGCTCGGCATGACCATCGCCGTGGTGATGCCGACCGCCCTCACCGCCCTGCTGGGCGAAGGGCGCGGCTACATGCTGCTGGGACTGCTCTTCATCCCGGTCGTGATCCTGTTTGCGGCGCCGACGCTGCTCGGCTCGGGTCCCTCGGTGCATCCGCCGGTCGTGCACGGCAATCGCAGCCCCTTCTTCGCCTTCTTCGCGCCGCTCAAGAACCGGCTGTTCCGCCGCCTGCTGCTGATCTTCATCGTCAACGGCTCGGCGCTCGGCGTCGCGGTTACCGTCATGCTCTTCTACGTCGAGCATGTCCTGCAGGGCACCAAGCTGCAGGCCGGCATCATCCTGCTGGTCTATTTCGTCACCGGCGCGGCCAGCGTGCCGATGTGGCTGCTCCTGTCCCGCCGCATCAGCAAGATGGCGGCCTGGTTCGTCGGCATGCTGCTGACGGCCGTGGCGATGGGGCTGGCCATCTTCATCGGGCCCGGCGACTTCTACTGGTTCCTGGGCATCTCGGTCATCACCGGTATCGGTCTCGGCGCCGATTACGGCCTGCCGCCCTCCATCCTCGCCGACATCATCAACGCGCCGGAAGGCGGCGAAACACGCGGCAAGACCGGCACCTATTTCGGCCTCTGGGCGCTGGCCACCAAGCTGGCGACGGCGATCGGCGCGGCCGGTTCCCTACCCGTCTCGGCCCTGCTCGGCTTCGATCCGGCGCGCGGCCGTTACGGCACCTTCGCTCTGGTGGTCGTCTATGTAGTGGTGCCGGTGGTGATCAAGATCGCGGCCGCCCTGCTGGCCTGGTTCATCCATGTCGAGCCGGACCGTGGATCGGTACGCGAGGAATTTCGCCGCAAGGCCTGACGTCAGGCAAAGAGGTCGAGCGTTCTCGCCGGACGCTGGCCGAAGTCGACCGGGCGTCCCCAGCAGCCGCGGGCCAACGTCGAATAGACATTGCGGAAATCCACGGTGTGCCTGAGGTCACCGTCCTGAAGATCCGCCAGCGAGGGATACTGTCCATGCAGCCCGCCCTTGATGGCGCCGCCCAGGATGAACTGCGGCGCGGCCGTGCCATGATCGGTACCGCCGCTGGCATTCTGGCGCGCACGCCGGCCGAATTCCGAATAGCTCATGACAACCACCTCTTTCCAGAGATCCGCCGCGATCAGATTCTTGCGGAAGGTGGCCAGGCCATCGGCCAGCGCCCCCAGCAGGCGTTCCTGGGTTGGAACCTGGTTGGCATGCGTGTCGAACCCCGTCAGCGCCACCTTGATGGCGATCACCGGCACCCGGGCAAGAAGCAGGCGCGTCGCCAGATCGAGCTCTCGCCCGAAGCCGTTGTCGGCGCCATAGGCATAGGCCGGCGCCGGACCATCGCGCAGCTGACTGCGCAGTCCGGCCGCCGCCGCGTTGACCTCGTGCCGCACCTCGAGCAGATGCCGCAGCGCCGGGTTGCCGTCGTCACGGGGATCGCCGGCATCCTTCATCGCCGCCGCCTGCTTCAGGAAATTCTCCGCGTCCTGCATGACGATCGTCCGCAGACCGCTTCCCATCATCGGCAAGGAATTGGTGTCGACCACGATCGCATCGACTCCGGCTCCCTTCGGCAGAGAGACGCCATCGAAGGCATGGGATACCCATCCCTCGCTCAGCGTCTGACTGGACGCGGACGCCGTGTCCCAGATCTCGATCGAGCGGAAATGGGAGCGATTGGGATAAGGATAGCCAACGCCCTGGACGATGGCGAAATCCCGCGCCTTCCACGACTCCATCAGAGGGGCGAGCTTGTCGTGCAATCCCACGTGCTCGTCGAGCTGCAGTACACGATCGCGTGCCACGCCGATGCCTGGGCGATACTGGCGGTAGAGCGGGTCCGCATAGGGCACGACGGTGTTGAGCCCGTCGTTACCTCCCTTCAGCTCCACGACGACCAGGATGCGCCGGGAC
The DNA here is from genome assembly GCF_900167455.1 of Enhydrobacter aerosaccus. Taxonomy (GTDB): domain Bacteria; phylum Pseudomonadota; class Alphaproteobacteria; order Reyranellales; family Reyranellaceae; genus Reyranella; species Reyranella aerosaccus. Next base: position 249,117 of record NZ_FUWJ01000006.1, on the reverse strand, counting down.
GATGCGTCCGCGAGTGCGGGCCGTGCCGCGATGACCGCAGACAACGCGCCGATACCGAACAGGAAGTGGCGGCGATCCATGGCAACCTCCTCACTTCAATTGGTAAGCGGGATCGAGCAGGGCCGCGGCGACCACGGCGCCGGCCGACAGGCCGGTGGTATCGACCGCATCGATCGGCTTGTGCGGCAGGAGCGTGCGAACCAGCCGTCCGGTGTCGACACCCAACAGCGTCGGGCCGAGCCGGGCTTCGTAGCCGGCATCCCGCAGGCTGCGGCCCTCGACCGGGCGCATGTTCGCCATGGCCTGATCCGGACCGACCTGCTGGCGCCGCTCCGCGCGGCGATTGGGCGCCATCGCCATGTTGCCATCGAGCGATGAAACCGTGCTGGCCTCGATCATGCGGCGCAGGAACTGCTGCCGAAGAAGCAGGGTATTGGTCGTGATCCAGCTCTCGCCGCCCGGCCATCCCTTGACGTTCGGCGGATCGAACAGCGATTGGCCGAGCCCAGCCATCATGCGCACCAACGGTGTCTTCTCGGGAACCGGCAGGCCGAGCAGATGGGCCGTGCCGACGATGAGCTCGACCGGCGACTTGATGAGCGCGCCGCGATTGCCTGGATCGCGGAAAGCGGGCGACAGGAACATCGCCCGCAGCAGCGGCTTCATCTCGTAGTTGCTGCTGCGGAAGATGCCGGCGAGGCGGCCGATCTCGGCACGGTCGGGCGTCAGCGACACGAATTCCCGCCACAGCTTCTCGACAATGGTTTCCGCCGTTCGCGGCTGGCGCAGCAGGATGGCAATGATGTCGTCGCCGTTGAAAGCGCCGGTCTGGCCGAGGAAGGTCTTTTCGCCGTTGTCGTGCTGCTGCATGCGATCGAGGAATTGCCCGGTATCGCGATCGATCGACCAGCCGGTGAAGGCTCGCGCCGCATTCTTGATGTCCGCCTCGCTGTAATGACCCTCGCCCAGGGTGAACAGCTCGAGCAATTCGCGGGCGAAGTTCTCGTTGGGCTGCCGGGCCACATTGCGCACGCCGTCGAGATAGATGAGCATCGCCGGATCGCGTGCGACAGCCTTCAGCAGCGTCGCGAAATTGCCGAGAGCCTCGCGCCGGAACAGCACGTTCTGCCGATAGAGCGACGGCACATAGCGCACCTTCTGGACCGAGGAGGTGAAATGGTTGTGCCAGAACAACGTCATCTTCTCGACCAGGGGCTGGTCGGTCACGAGCATCTCCTCGACCCACCAGCACCGCAGCTCACGCCCCTGCTCCCGGATGAGTTGGGCCACGACGTTCACGGGCTTGCCGTCTGCTTCCTTCCTGGCGGCCGCCTCGCGCTGCTGGCGAACGAAGGATGGCGCCTCGTCGACCCAGCCCGGCGCCGGAGCCGACGCTAGCGTCCGCGACCTGGACAACATCCGGTCGACGACCGCGGTAAAATCCAGCGGCTCCAGCGCCTGGATTTCCGCCGGTGTTCCACCAAAAGAGGTGCGGGACAGCAGGTGGCGCGCGTCGTCGAAACCCATTGCCGATGCGGCGCGGCTCAAGCTCGGAGCCGTCAACGCCACCGGAAGTGCAACCGCTCCGCTCACGAAACCACGTCGACCGAGCCGAGCCGTCATGACAACGCTCCTATTGCGAGGGACGCGCCGGACCTGGGGGTGGTGGTGGCGTCCCGTTGGGTCCACGCCAGCCTGGCGGGCCGCCATAGCGATCGGCAAGGATGGTATGCAGCCGGTCGCGTTGATCCGGACGGAGATGATTGGCGAGTTCGGCAATCGCCGCGAGATTTTCCTTTTGCTGCTCGGCCCGCAATTTCGTCATCTGATCGACCAGCCCATTGATCTGGCTCATGTCGAACTCGGGCTTGCGCAACTCGTCCGCCATGGCGTGCCGGATACTCTGGATCTCCAGGAACCGCTCGTGGCGCGCACTGGCATAGCTGTCGAATGTCTCCTTGAGAGCCTGGCGCTGCGAGGCATCGAGATTGACGTCCTGGGATAGCATCTCGAGCGGACTGCTGCGCCCCGGCGCGGGACGTGGGCCGGGTTGGACGACAGCAGGTGGCTCGATCCAGCTTCGATAGACAAACCCCGCGAGAACGAAGCAATTCAGGAGCAACGACAGGCCGAGCAGGACCTGGGTCAGGCGGGACGACATGTCAGATGTTGTCCGTGAAGAGGTCGTTCAGCTGCCGCGTGGTATCGCTGCCCAAAGGCGCCGGGACTGTCGTCGACGACTGGATCGACGCGTATTTCTGTTCGGCGAAGGAGGCGCCGAGGCCGCCGCCCATGGCGAAGCCGACAGCCGCCACGATCACGGCCGCTCCGGCCATCACACCGCGCTGGAACGCAAAGCCCGAGTCGAACGAGGGCAGCAGGCTGGCCAGCAGACCGCTCGGCCACCAGGCACCGACTCCCGCGGACGACCGCCCTGACTGCGCCCCGACAAGCGCCTGTGCCCGTCGCACCATCTTGGGCGGCGGTGCAGGCAACGGCTTGCCCAGAATATCGGCGAGATCCAATGCCGCCGCGCGCAGCTTGGGATCGCGTGCCAAGGCCGCCTCGATCTGGGCCGCTTCGCGCTCCGTCAGGGTGCCGTCGAGCCAGGCCGCCAGTTCGAGATCGGAAACCGCCACCGACCCCTGAGCGGGCTCGAGGGCAAGGCCCTGCCACAGCTCCTTGTCGCTCTTTCTGGTTGGTTCCGTGTTCATATCCGCTCTCCAAAGTACCTTACGCCATACTGACGAACTTCATCCCCCGACTATCGAGATTCTTCCCGGAAATGTTCTCGCAACCGCAGCAATGCCTTGTGATGTGTGCTGCGTACCGTCTGGGCGTCAATTTTCAGCATCTGCGCAACTTCGGAAACCTCGCATTCTTCGTCATAGAGAAACTTGAGAATGAGTGTCTGGCGCTCGGTCAGCAGGCCGTCCGGGATCTTCAGCTTCTCGACATGGCGATCCTCCACCGCCAGCGCCGTTTCCGGCACCTCGTCGATCGGAGAGGTCGCCTGCCGCCGCCGCCGGGCGAAATCGACCGCGGCCGAACGCGCCACGACCGCGAGCCAGGTGGACATGCCGGCGCGCGCCGGATCGTAGGTCTTGAGCAGCCTGAAATCGTTGGCGCACAGGCGAACGAACACATCCTGGGCCGCATCCAGCACATCGTCCTCGCTCAGGCGGTAGGTGCTAAGAGCCCGTCTGACGACCGCGTTGATCAGCGGAGAAGCCGCCTCGACGAACGCGTCCCATGTCCGTTTGTGTCCTGCCGCCAAAGAGCGCAGGTCGATCTGGTTAAGTTCCGTCACACCCGCGCGTTCCGTTCCGTGCTGCCCTGCAGTTTATCAGTGTTTGTGGCCAAATCAGGCCCCGCTACAGTCAGGCCCGCCTAGGCAAGAAGGGATATCGATGAGCGAGTCGCTTACACAACAGACCAAGATTACCAAGCAGCCGGTACGGGGAAAGGGCGTTGTCGTTTCCCAAAATGTCCAAGCCGCCCGCGTCGGCGCCGAAATCCTGCGAAAGGGCGGCAACGCCATCGATGCGGCGGTGGCGACCGGCATGGCGATCGGCGCCCTCGAACCATGGATGAGCGGCATTGGCGGCGTCGGCTTCATGACCATCTGGAGTGCCAAGGAGCGACGCGCCTGGACCGTCGATTACGGTCCGATCTCGGCCGCCAAGCTCGACCCGGCTCAGTACAAGATCGTCGGCCCCGGTCCTGCCAACTACTTCGCCTGGCCCGATGTCCTCGAGCGGCGGAACGAGGTGGGCTACCACTCGATCGCGGTCCCCGGCATGGTCGCGGGCCTGGCCAAGGCGCTCGAGCGCTTCGGCACCATGCCCTGGAAGGACGTGCTCGCTCCGGGCGTCGCGCTTGCCGAGCGCGGCATGGAACTCGACTGGTACATGCAGCTTCAAATCGCAAACGGCGCCGCCAACCTCAGCAAGTTTCCCGCCTCGAAGGCGAGCTATCTCTGCGACGAGGGCCGCGTCCCGACCAACGATTGGAAGGGCACGAAGCGCTATATCAAGCTCGGCAATCTTGGAGAGACCATGCGGCGTCTCGCCGAGGGAGGGCCGCGCGAATTCTACGAAGGCAGCCTCGCCCGGGACATCGCCGCCGATCTTCAGGCCGGCGGCTCGGCCATCTCCTACGAGGACCTGAAGGCCTACGAGGCCCGCATCGTCGAACCGCTCGCCTTCGACCATCACGGCGTAACCATCAATGTCGCGGGCGGGCTGACCGCCGGCCCGACGTTGCAGCGTACGCTCCAGCTCACCGGCTCCGGCACCAAAGGCAAGGGTGCGCCCGATGGACAATTCTTCGTGGCGATCGCCGAGGCGATGCACCAGGCCTACCAGGAACGCCTCACGAGTCTGGGCGACAAGCCGACCAACACCTGCACGACGCATTTCTGCGCCGCCGACAGCCAGGGCAACATGGTCGCCCTCACCCAGACTCTGATGTCTCTGTTCGGGTCGGGCGTCATGCTGCCCAAGACCGGCATCACCATGAACAATGGCATGCTGTGGTTCGACCCCGAACCCAATCGGCCCAATTCGATCGCTCCCGGCAAGCGTCCACTCTGCAACATCTGCCCGGTCGTCGTCGTGAAGAATGGCGAGCCCTGGTTCTGCATCGGCGCCTCGGGCGGGCGCCGCATCGTTCCGGCCGTGACGCAGCTGTCGCTGATGCTGATCGATCGCGGGCTGGATGTCGAAGCGGCCTTTCATCAACCGCGCCTCGACATATCCGGAGTCGGTCCGATCAACGTCAATCGCGACATCGCCGACGACATCAAGAAGGCGATCGCCGCCAAACTGCCGATCGTCGAGGTGGCCAACCAGATCCATCCGCTTGGCTTCGCCAACCCCTCCTGCATCGTGCGCGACGCCTCGACCGGCGAGCTTGTCGGCATGAACGAGGTGATGTCGCCCTGGGCGGGCGGCGCGGCGCAATAAGCCGGGTGTCGCAGCGCCCTGTTCACCGTAGCGTGAAGCCAGCCCCTCGCCAGGGCTGGCTTTTTCCACTGAGGGAAGGTTCACGCGTCACCCTCTTTGGGACAAGCTGCGTTCCAATGAATACTCCGGCTCCGTCCGACGCCACGCTGTGATGGCAACGACCACTGTCTCCGCCGCTCCCGGCGACACCATCAAGCGGCTGCTGCCCTGGCTGGTTGCCGTGGCCTTTTTCATGCAGTCGCTCGACACCACGATCCTCAATACCGCGGTCCCCGCAATCGCCGAGGCGATGACCGTAACGCCGCTCGACATGAAGTCGGTTCTGGCGAGCTATACGCTAAGCTTGGCCGTCTTCATTCCGATCAGCGGCTGGATGGCCGATCGCTTCGGGACACGCGCGGTTTTCGCTTCGGCCATCGGCTTATTCACCCTGGGCTCGCTCCTCTGCGGCCTGTCGATGAACATCACCATGCTCGTCGCCTGTCGCGTGCTTCAGGGCATGGGCGGCGCGATGATGGTGCCCGTGGGTCGCATGACCATGGTGCGCACCTTTCCCAAATCCGAACTCATCCGCGCCATGAGCTTCGTCTCCATCCCCAGCCTGATTGGCCCCATGCTCGGCCCGATCCTGGGTGGGCTGATTGTCCATTATCTCCACTGGAGCATCGTCTTCTTCGTCAACATTCCGGTCGGGCTGGCCGGTCTGATCCTGGTCTATCGCTTCCTGCCGGACTATCGCGAGGACAACACGCATGCGCTCGATATCGTCGGGCTGATCCTGTTCGGATCGGGCGTGGCACTCCTCTCCTACGTGCTGGAGGTGTTCGGCCAACATACCCTGGGGGACGTCGAGACGGTCGGACTGCTCGCCCTCTCGGCGCTGCTCCTGACAGGCTATGGCATCAAGGCGGCGCAGACGCCGTTTCCCCTGCTCCAGCTCGGCTTGTTCCGGCTCAGGACGTTCCGGGCCTCCGTCGCCGGCAGCTTCTTCAGCCGCCTCGGTCTGGGCGGCATCCCGTTTCTGTTTCCGCTGCTCTATCAGGTCGGCCTCGGCTACTCCCCGATCCAATCCGGCCTCCTGGTGATGCCGCAGGCGATGGCCGCCATGGGACTGAAGGTGATCGTTCCCAAGATCCTGGGAGTGCTGGGCTATCGCAACGTCCTGGTCGGCAATACGATCATCCTGGGCGTGCTCATCATGCTGTTCGCGACCATCGATGTCGGTACGCCAGCCTGGCGCATTGCCCTGCAGGCCTTCATCCTCGGCTTCTTCACCTCCACTCAATACACCAGCATGAACACGCTCGTTTATGCCGACGTCTCGGCGCAGCAGACGAGCGCCGCGAGCACGATTGCAAGCACGGTCCAGCAGATGTCGATCAGCTTCGGCGTCGCTTCCGCGTCGTTGATCGCGGCCATGTTCGTCCCCGAGACACTGCGCTCCACGCCGAGCGCCATGATCCACGGGGTGCACCAGGCCTTCATCATCCTCGGCCTCATGACGATGGCCTCCTCCATCGTCTTCATGGAGCTACGCCAGAATGACGGCGGCTCCATCAGCGGCAAGAAGCTGGTTTAGCCGCCAGATGGCTACGGTCAGGACCGTGGCGAACGAAATCCAGAGCAGATAGGGGACCAGCAGCCCCACCGCCAAGAGGTCGACCCGACGGAAAGAGAACATCGTCGCCAGCACCGCCATGTCCAGGGCCACGATCACGACCACTGCTCCCGACAGGCTGTGGAAGCCAAAGAAAGTGACGCTCCAACAGAGGTTCAGCACAAGCTGCAGCGCGAAGAGGAGAAGCGGCAATCGGGATCCGGCGTGCGGCGTGTGCCGCCAGATCCGCCACCCGGCAATCGCCATCAGGATGTAGAGAGTGGTCCAGACGGGCGCAAAGACCCAATCCGGCGGATTGAAGGAAGGCTTGCGCAGCGTCGGATACCAACTGGTTACGCTTCCAGCCGTCACCCAGCTTCCCAGGAGCCCGATTCCCAGACAGAGGGCGAGGAAGAAGACAAGGCTCGCACCCTGCAGCCACGGGCCGCGTTTCGACATCGGTACCTCACGACAGAAGGCTGGCCCCCACATTGATCGAGAGCGCCAGGATCGCCGTATTGAAGACGAAGGAAATGACGCCTTGGATCAAGCTCACGCGCCGCATCGCGGGCGAGATCGTGTTGACGTCGGCAGTTTGCGCGGCGCAACCGATCACGAAGGCGTAATAGACGAAGTCGCGGTAATCCGGCGGACGGTTGCCGGGGAATTCCAGGCCCCCCGGAACGCCCTGTTCGTTCGGACGATAGTAGAGATTGGCATAATGCAAGGCGAACACCAGGTGCGTGAAGGTCCAGGACAGCACCACCGTCGCGCCCGTCACCAACATGCTTATCCAGGGCGTCGCCTGCGCCGACTTGATGACCGCGAGCTCGGAAAAGATCGTACCCAGGCTTGCGGCCGCACTGGTCACCACAATCACCGTGATCACCCAGTCCTTCTCGTCATAGAGCGACGCCCGCTTATGGCAGGTGTGAACCGTTGAGCGGGCGATCATGGCGAAGACCGAGACCACATAGATCGCCGCGGTCAGATCCCACCCCATCAGGATCCGTGTCACCAATCGTATGGAGGGAGGAAGCGCCAGGAAGAGGAGCGCCCCGGCAACCATCGCCAGGAACAGACGCCGACGAGAGAGGAGAAGGCGGTGAAGCCGCCGCCTGAACCGAATTTTCCTGGTCATCTACCGCTCCCCTCTCCATTCGACGTGCCGCTGGCCGGCGCAAACTCCGTCACGGCTGGCCTCTCCACCTGTGGCAATTGCCATCATCGAGTTAGTATCATAAAGAAACTTATCATGTTCCTCATGACCGATCGGCAAATCCGTTCACATGGCCTTGCCGGTCTTGTGGATGAACGCTAAACACACGCCCGTCATTTTGTCGCAAGCGGCCGGGGGGAAAAGCAGCATGGCGACGAAGAAGAAGTCTACATCGTCTATGGCTCATTCGCCTGCTAAGGGTCTGAATGGAAAGGCCGAGTCCAGCCGTGCAACGGGAACGCCGGAGGCGCGCGAGACAGCGCGCCTGCTGCTCGATATCGAAGCGATCCACTGCCGACCGGAAAATCCCTACATTTTCACATCTGGCCGAGCGAGCCCGGTCTATATCGATTGTCGCAAGCTGATCTCCTTTCCCGAAGCGCGCAGCAAGATCATGAACTACGCGCTGAAGGTGATCGAAAAGGATATCGGCTGGAACAAGATCGACGTGGTCGCCGGAGGGGAAACGGCCGGTATCCCCTTTGCCGCCTTCCTGGCGGCTCTAGCCAAGAAACCGATGATCTATGTCCGCAAGCAGCCGAAAGGGTTCGGCCGCATGGCGCAGATCGAGGGCGACCTGAAGCCCGGCAAGCGCGTCCTGCTGGTCGAAGACCTTGCCACGGACGGCGGCAGCAAGCTGGTCTTCATCGACGCGCTCAAGAAGGCGGATGCCAAGGTCACCGACTGCTTCGTGATCTTCCACTACGGAATATTCCCGCAGAGCATCGAGACCCTGGCGGTTGCCGGCGTCAAGCTGCACGCGCTGGCCACCTGGTGGGATGCGCTGGAAGCCGCCGAGAAGCACAAATACTTCGACGAAAAGGGACTGAGCGAGACTCGGGCCTTTCTCGAGGGACCGGAACAATGGTCTGCCGCTCATGGCGGACGTATCCCGGGCTCCCGGCCCTCACTGTCGCGCTGACCCGGCGAATGCGTGCGTGGGGTGGGACCTCACCGCCCCGCCCGATCGCTCCGTTGAAGACCATAATCCCCGGAAACGACTTCCGACCTTAAGATGGGGCCGTACAACGGCCAATAACGCGAGGTCAGATGCTATCGATTGGGGACCATTCCCGTTTTTTTGCCGTTTATTTAACGGACAAACGGCTGGTCTGACCTCGAGCATCGAAGCCCCCCGATGAATTTTCCTCTTCCGCTTCCACCAGTCCGAGCGATTGGCCGGCGCGCTTTCTGTACCCTCGCCTTGGTCTCTGCGGCCGCATCCCGCGCCTGGGCTGCCGGCAAGGATGAACTTGTCATCGGCACCACACAGGCACCTGGGACGATGAATCCCCTGATCAGTTCCATGCTGGCCAGGACGCTGATCCAGAACATGACGCTGCGCCCTTTCACGGCTTACGACCCCGACTGGAAGCTCACCTGCCTGGCTTGCACCCGCCTGCCCAGTCTCAAGGACGGCACCGTGCGGCTTGTCGATCTTCCCGACGGGAAGCAGGGCATGGAAGTGGACATCGAAATAAAGCCGCTGAAGTGGGGCGACGGCACTCCAGTCACGACCAAGGACATGGCATTCACACTCGCGGTCGGCCAGCATCCCCTGTCGGGCGTGGCGTCGGCCGAGGGCTACAAGCGGATCATCAAGCTCGACCTCAAGGACGAGCGGCGATTCACGGCAACGATCGATCGCGTCACCTTCGACTACGACAGCTTCGATTTCACCGTCATTCCGGCCCACATCGAGAAGCCGATCTTCGACGTCAACCCGGCCGACTACCGCAACAAGACGGCTTACGACACGGACCCGACCAATCCCGGCCTGGGCTTCGGCCCGTATCGGCTTTCCGAACTCGTGCCGGGCAACCGGATCGCGCTCGAGCAGAACATCCATTGGGAGGGGGAGAAACCGCATTTCAAGCGAATCGTGGTGAAATTCATCGAGAACACCTCGGCGCTCGAAGCCAACCTCCTGTCCGGCAATGTGGACTATGTCCTGGGCGAACTCGGCCTGTCCCTGGACCAGGCCGTCGGAATCGAGAAACGCCACAAGGACAAGTTCAACGTCGTCTACAAGCCGGCACTGGTCTACGAACATATCGACGTCAATCTCGACAATCCGCTGCTGAAGGATCGCCACGTCCGGCAGGCCATCCTGATGGCGATCGATCGCAAGGCGATCTCCGACAAGTTGTTCGAGGGCAAGCAGCCGGTGGCCAATGGCAGCATCAATCCGCTCGACCCGATGTACAGCCCGGCGGCCCGTCATTATCCCTACGATCCCGATGGCGCCCGCAAGCTTCTCGATGAAGCCGGTTTTGCGACCCTCAAGAATGGCGTGCGCACCGACGCCAAGGGAGAGCGCTTCTCCATCGAACTCACCACCACGGCGGGCAATCGCGTACGCGAACAGGTGGCGCAGGTGATCCAGAGCCAGCTCCGGCAGATTGGCGTCGACCTGCGCATCAAGGCCGAGCCGCCGCGCATCTTCTCGGACGCCATCAACCATCGGCGCTTCACCGGGCTGGCCATGTATGCCTGGGTCGAAAGGCCGGAAGGCGTTCCCCGCAGCACGCTGCACTCGCAGGAAATACCATCCGCCAAGAACGGCTGGAGCGGTCAGAATTACCCGGGCTACGCCAATCCCGAGATGGACAAGGCGCTCGATGCCGCGGAACGGGAACTCGATCCGGACAAGAGACGCGCCCTGTTTGCCGAAATCCAGCGGCTCTATGCCGACGACCTCCCCGTCCTGCCGCTCTACTTTCGCGTCGATCCTTTCGTCATCCCGAAGCCCCTCAAGGGAATCCGTCCGACGGGACATCTCAACAGCTCGACCCTGTGGGTTGAGCAATGGCGCTGGGAGGATTAGCTGGGGTGAGCCGGTATCTCGCCTCGCGGTTGCTGGAGATCGTCATCACCCTGGCCGTGATGAGTCTGGTGGTCTATCTGCTGATCGGCCTGATGCCGGGCGATCCGATCGATCTGATGATCTCCGGCGATCCGAAAATGACCAGCGCCGACGCGGCCCGACTGCGGGCTGTATACGGCATCGATAAGCCGCTCCTCGAACGCTATCTCGCCTGGGCGCATCAGGCCCTGCTCGGCAATTTCGGCTATTCGCGATCGTTCAACCAGCCCGTGCTCGCGGTGCTGTGGCCGCGCCTGCTGAACACGTTCGAATTGGCCGGCATTGCGTTGCTGGTGGCCACGAGCATCGCCCTGCCGCTTGGCATCTGGGCAGCCTCGCGGCCCCGCAGCCGGACCGACTACGTCATCAACCTGTTGTCCTTTGCCGGAATCTCCACGCCGCCCTTCTGGCTCGCCCTCCTGCTGATCACACTCTTCTCCGTCGAGCTGGGCTGGCTGCCGGCCGGGGGCGCGGCCGATTTGCGCGCCGGAACGGGCTGGGCTGCAGGCCTGGCCCAGACGCTACGCTTCATGGTGATGCCGATATTGACGCTCAGCCTGCTGCAGCTCGGCACCTACACACGCTTCATGCGCGGCGCCATGATTGAGGTCCTGCGCCAGGACTATGTGCGGACGGCGCGTGCCAAGGGGGCGTCGGAACGCCGGGTACTGCTGGATCACGCCTTCGCCAATGCCCTTCCCTCCGTGCTGACGGTGCTCGGGCTTTCGTTCGGTGGCCTGTTCTCTGGAGCGCTGATCACCGAAACCATGTTCGCCTGGCCCGGCATGGGCAAGATGATCTACCAGGCAATCCTCGACAACGACTACAACCTCGCCCTGATGGGGCTGTTGATCGCGACTTTCGCCACCATCGCCGGCAACCTGTTGGCCGATCTCGCGCTGGTGGCGCTCGATCCTCGCATCTCGATCTCGGATCGCGGATGACCCAGGCGACCACCCCACGCCATCTTGTCTGGCGGCGCCTGCTGCGCCATCGCCTGGCCGAACTTTCCCTGGGGTTCCTGGCTGTTCTTCTGCTGCTCACATTGGCGGCCCCCCTGATCGCCGAGTGGCGAGGGATCGATCCGACCATGACTGACCTGTTCCGGCGCCTTGAACCGCCTTCCGCCGAGCATTGGCTGGGCACGGACGAGCTCGGGCGCGATCTGTTCCAGCGCCTGCTCGACGGCGGACGGGTCTCGCTCTTCGTCGGCTTCGCCGGCGCACTCCTGTCAGCGGTGCTCGGGTCGATCATCGGAGTCGTCGCCGGCTATCTCGGCGGACGGCTCGACGGCCTGCTGATGCGCATCACCGACGGCGTCATAGCCCTGCCGCTGCTGCCGCTGTTGATCGTCCTCGCCGCGATCGATCCGCGAAAGCTCGGCATCCCGGCGGATATTGCCCAGTCGGAGACCTTCTCGCTCTATCGCATCGTCGTCATCGTCGGCCTCACCGGATGGACCACCGTTGCCCGCCTCGTTCGTGCCGAGACGCTCTCCCTGAAGGCGCGCGATTTCGCCCGCGCCGCACAGGCGCTCGGGGCGTCGCCGCTGCGGATCATGTTCCGGCATATCCTTCCCAATGCCGCTGGCTCGCTGGTGGTCGCCACCACCATGTCGGTTGGCGCCCTGATCCTGCTGGAATCGACCCTGTCCTTTCTCGGCCTCGGCACGCAGCCCCCGGCGGCGAGCTGGGGCAACATGCTCACAGGCGCGCAGGAACTGCTGCAGGATGCCCCCACGCTGGCCCTGTGGCCCGGGCTGATGATCCTGCTCACCGTGATCGCCTTCAACTTTCTGGGCGACGGACTTCAGGAAGCGCTGGATCCTCGCAGCGAGCGGCGGCTCTGACCGCTCTGTTCAGACCGCCGCTTGGTCGAGGGGGATCCAGCTCTTGCGCTCGCCCGCATAGAGCGGTCCGGGGTTACCGCCGACGGTCGTCCGCCACATGACCCGGCGATCCTTTTCCGGGTCGTACCAGGTCGCGGTATGGATCAGGCAACGATTGTCCCAGATCAGCAGGTCGCCCTCGGTCCATTCGTGGACGTAGACGAACTCGGGACGGGTGTAATGCGCCATCAGCTCGTCCAGCAGCGCGGCGCCGTCGCCGTGGGGGCCGGGCTGCATGCCAACGAACGGTCCCTCGAACCAATCCATCTGGCTGTATTCGCACAGGTAGAGGGCGCGCTCCCCTGTCACAGGATGCGTCCGGACGACCGGCTGAGGCTGGGACCGCTCATGCGGCGCGAAGGCGCGCGGGGGTGTGCCGGCCAGCGCTTCCTTCCGGCCGCGGCCGGATCCCGGCTGGGCATGGAGCCCTTGCAGCCCGTCCACCCGCGCCTTCAGCGCCGGCGGCAGGGCCTCGTAAGCCAGGATGCCACTGGCGAAGAGCGTCTGGCCTCGGGTCCGGTCGACGGGAACGGCGGCGTAGAACAGCGAGATGTCCGGCGGCGGTCGGCGGTAGCTCTGGTCCGTATGCCAGCCACGGCGATGCGGATACTGCACCGGGAACTTGCCATCGGCCGTCAGAGGCGGATCGGGAAGCGCCGGTGGAGGGCGAGCGCCGGGCACGGTGTTCGTCACCAGCAGGATCTCCGGCTGGGTCTCGTGGACCATGTGCCGGCCGATCAGCAGATTCCGATAGTCCTCGACCTCCGGGCCGAACAGACGACTGAGCTCGACCAGCAGCGCCGGCGCCGGGCCGATCTCGGTCCGGCCGGGGATCAGCAGCAGCCCGCCGGCATCGGCCAGGGCCTGCGGCAACCCTTCCGGCGTCGCTTCCCCCAAAGGCCTGTCCAGCCGAACCGTCGCGCCGAAGCGGGCCCCGGGCAACGGGCCATCGATCTCAAGCCTTCCGCTCATCGCCGCGATCCCCTCCTCGACTCCGCTGCCCTTACAGATGCCGACACCATACAAAAACAGTGCCGGATCGTGTCAGGTCGGCGCCCCGGCAAATCGTGCCGCGCCATCCTCCAGCGGCACACCGACCGCGTTCAGGAAGAACGCCGCCATGTGATAGTAACCGATGGCGAGAATCAGCTCGACAAGCTGCTCCTCCGACCATTCCGAAGCCAGCTCGCGCCAGAGCGCATCCGACACCGTGGATGTGTCGTGCAGTTCGTCGACCGTCCTGATGATGAGCCGCTCCCGCGCGCTCCACACGGGATCGTCGCCGGCGCCGTGCAGCGTCGCGCAAATCTCGGCGTCGCTGAGGCCACAGCTGCCTTGATAGAGCGCGACATGCATGCCCCACTCGTATTCCGACCGCGTTCGCGCGCCCGTGCGCATGATCGCGATTTCCCTCTCGCGCGCCGGCAGCTTGCCACTGAACAGGATCGTTCCGCCCAGCGCCTGGAAGCGCATCAAGAACTTCGGTGCATGGGCCAGCGCCTGCATCAGGTTCCGCGGCGACGGCCCCTCGAAGCGCATGCCGTCCATCATCTTCTCAAGATCGGGCTCATAAGGGCGGGGTCTCGGCGACAGGCGCGACATGGTTTGGTGCTCCTTCATCGCCATCTCATAGGAGAAAATGGAAACGTTTCCAATTTTCTCTTGCCTGAAGGTCCTTCAGCATCAATTATTATTCAAAATAGTTGAAGGGAAACGTTTCCAAATTGGTTCGGGCCACCATTCGTGATGTCGCCGAAGCGGCCGGTGTTTCCCTCGGCTCGGCCTCGCGTGCCCTCAATGGCGGGCGCAATGTCAGCGCGCGCGTTGCCCAAGACGTGGCGCAGGCGGCGAAGCGGCTCGGCTACCAGCCAGACTTCCTTGCGCGTAGCTTGCGGACTCGCTCGAGCGGCATGGTCGGCTGCCTCGTCTCCGACATCGCCAACCCGCTCTATGCCGAGATCGTCCAGGCGGCTGAGGGAAGGCTGCGCGAGGCGGGATGCCTTCTCGTCGTCGCCAGCACCGGCAACGATCCGAAACGGGAGCAGGACGCGGTGGCCGAATTCCGCGGCCGGCGCCTCGACGGCTTTCTCGTCGCGCCCGGCAGCGATGCGAACGCGAAGACCTGGCGCACGCTGGCCGACTCCGGAACGCCGGTCATTATTCTCGACCGCGACCCTCCAGCCGGCGGCGATGGTCTTTTCCCGAGCGTTCTCGTGGACCACCGCGGCGGGGCCATGGCTGCCACCCGGTATCTCCTCGGACTCGGTCATCGTCGGATTGCCCTGCTGACGCCGGGAGCGCGCATGCGACCGGGACGCGAGCGCATCGCGGGCTTCCGCCAGGCCTTCGCGGACGCCGAGGCAAGCCCGACCGGCGCGATCGTCTGCCCGCAGGAGTCGTCCATGGATTTCGCCTACAGTGCCGCGCTCGCGGTTCTGGAAGCATCCTCCCGCCCCACTGCCGTCATCGCACTCGGCACCCGTATCCTGGCCGGCGTCCTGCGCGCGGCCCGCACGCTGAAGCTTTCGGTTCCAGACGATCTGTCGATCGTATCGGTCGGCGATACCGATATCGCGGCGGTCCATACGCCGGCGATCACCGCGCTGCGCTGGAGCCTCGAAGAGGTTGGCCGTGCCGCCGCGGAGATGCTGCTGCAACGCCTGAAGGGCGATGGAACGGCCGCCCCTGCGCGCGCGCTGTTGCCGGTCGATCTGGTACTGCGGGAGTCCTGCGCGTCGCCTCCGAAAATCTAAAAACTGAACCGAGGGAAGGGAACCAGACCATGGATCGCAGACATTTCTTGCTGGCACTGGCGCTAGGTGCCGTCGCCGTGCCCGTCATCGCCCAGGGCAGCGATGTGCCGGCCACACCAGGCTGGCCCAGCAAGCCGCTGCGGCTGATCGTTCCCTTTGCCGCCGGAGGTGGGACGGACCTGGTGGCGCGTTCGCTCGCGGACAAGCTGGGTGCGGCCCTCGGCCAGGTCGTCGTCGTCGACAACAAACCCGGGGCCTCGGGCGTGATCGCCATGGAGGCCGGCGCCCGAGCCCAACCGGACGGCTATACCCTCGTCCTCGGCTCGGCCAGCACCGTGGTCGTGAATCCCGCCGTCCTGCCCGACCTGCCCTACGATTCGGTGAAGAGCTTCGAGTACATCGGCGATGTCGGCTCCGCCTCGATCGCCATGGTCGCCCACCCGGACTTTCCGGCCAAGAACCTGCGCGATGTCATCGCGCTCGCGAAGGCAAAGCCCGGCGAACTGAACTACGGAACCTGGGGCCTCGGCTCGACGGGCCATATGTGCGCCGAGATGGTGCGGGCCGCCACCGGCATCGAATGGACCCATGTTCCCTACAAGGGTGCAGCGCCAGTCCTGAACGACATCGTGGCCGGCAACATCAAGCTGGGCTTCGCCGACGTCCAGTCCGTGGTGCCGATGGCGAAGTCGGGCAAGGTCAAGGTCGTGGCCGCGTGTGCGCGCCGATCGATCAACTTTCCGGACGTGCCCGGCTATGTCGAGCAGGGTGTGAACTTCGACTTCGTGTGGCGCTACGCCCTGCTCGCCCCGGCCAACACCCCCAAGCCGATCGTCGACCGTCTGCATGCCGAGCTCATGAAGGTGCTCGCCCTGCCCGACATCAAGGAGCGGTGGGCGGAATTCGGCATGACGCCCTCGACCATCAGCTCCTCGGACCTCAAGGCACAAACGGAGCAGGACATCGCGAGCTTGACCAAGCTCGCCCGCGACGCGGGGATCCGGCAATGAGCCGTCTGCTGGGGCCGGTGCGCCAGAACGGCTATGTCGTGCGCGACATCGAGAAGGCGATGAAGTACTGGGCGGAGGTAATGGGCGTCGGGCCCTGGTACTATATCGCCCAACCGCCGATCGAAGCCTTCGAGTACATGGGACAGCCGTCACAGCCAGATATCTCGATCGCGCTTGCCAATTCCGGTCCTTTGCAGATCGAGTTGATCCAGCAGCGCAACGACGCTCCATCGATGTATCGGGACTTCCTCGAGGCCGGCCACGAGGGCCTTCAGCACATCGCCTACTGGACGACCGATTTCGATACTGCGCTGGCGCAATGCCTCGCAGCCGGCTACAGGATCGGCCATCGCGGCCAAATCGGGGCGCGTGGCCGCTTCCTCTACTTCGAAAGCGATGGCCATCCCGGCACGGTGATCGAACTGTCCGAGATCGCTGGCAACAAGGGCAAGTTCTTCGACAAGATCGCCCGCGAAGCTGCGACCTGGGACGGCAGCAATCCGATCCGGAGGCTGTGACATGACGCAAGGTATCTCCATCACGGGGCAGATCGCCGTCGTCACGGGCGCGGCGAGCGGTCTCGGCTTGGCAATCGCCCGCTGTTTCGCCGACGCCGGCGCGCGCGTCGCGCTGTGGGACCGCAACCGCGACGGCGTCCGAGACGCCGCGGCCAAGATGGGCGATCAAAACCTGGCCCTGGAAGTCGACGTGACTGCTCCAGCGAGCGTGCGCGCGGCGTGGGCGGAAACGAAACAGGCCCTCGGAACGCCTTCGATCCTGGTCAACAGTGCCGGTATCCTCGGACCCACCGCGCCCTTCGCTGACTATCCCGAAGAGGCCTGGAAACGGGTACTCGATATCAACCTCAACGGAACATTCCACTGCTGCCAGGCAGCCGTGCCCGACATGGTGGCCTCGGGCTATGGCCGCGTCGTCAACATCGCCTCGATAGCCGGCAAGGACGGCAATCCCGGCGTTGCCGGATATGTCGCCTCGAAGGCCGCGGTCATCGGCCTCACCAAGTCGATGGGCAAGGAACTGGGAAAACACGGCGTTCTCGTCAACGCGATCGCGCCCTCGGCATCCGAGACGGCCATCTTCGGCGCGCTCACGGAAGCCTATCGCGCCCGGTTGATCGCCAACGTGCCCATGGGGCGGTTCGTCAGGCCGGATGAAGTGGCCGCCCTCGTCCTTTGGCTCGCTTCGCCAGCCTGCAGCTTCTCGACCGGCGCCACGTTCGACATCTCGGGGGGCCGCGCGACCTACTGAGTCCTCAGGGACGGCAGGATCGACAGGCGGATCGCGGCGCCGCACGCCGCCCGTCGGCGCGCGGGCGACTCTCGGAAAAGCCGCAGGCGTGGCAGCTATCGATCTCGAAATCGATCCAGTGCGTGGGCTCTCCGCAGTGCTCGCAGGGCAGGCCACGGCGCGAATGCATATGGCCGAAACCCGGCGTCCCGCAGCGCGGGCACAGCGACGAAAGCCGCTTGGCCAGCTTCCAGGCAAGAGCGCGCAGCACTTTCATCCGGGTTGGGTTCAGGTGCGCGCGCATGTCGGAGATCAGGATGGCCTCTCCGTCCTCGGAGCGCGCCGCTTCCTGGTCGATCGCGGCCACCACCTCGTCGACCTCGGTGAGGCCCTTGATGGGGCGGGTGGGATCGCTGCCACAGATCACGAACACGCCGAACTGCGGGAAGCCCATCGACTTCAGCACCGCGGGAACGCGCGGGTCTCCCTGGCCGAAGCGCTGCAAGCGCCAGTTGGTCCGATGCGTCCCCAGCGTCTCGACGAAGCGCAAGCCGCGCCGGCGATCGACGAAGGCCATGATCTCGACACCGGACGGAATGAAGGGAAGCCTGTCGATGGGCCCGTAACTGCCCTCGCTCGCAACAGCGCAATCGACATCCAGGGTGTTGAAGACGAGTTCGGCCTTGAGCAGCGACGTCTCGACCAACGCATCCGGCCTCGGCACCTCGCCGGAAAAGGTGCCGAGCGTATCCGTGTCGACATTGGGCGCAACGACCACATCAGCACCCATCAGGCGCCGGAACGGCGGCGCGATGGCGCGCTCCTTGGCGTGGATGGTCGCCAGACCGATCCGGCCGCCTGCGTATGGATGCATCGTCACAGTCTGGGCGGTCCGCCGCTTGGGCCTACTCCGCCGCTTGCGGTACCGCCTGCCGGGCCAGTTGCTGCTCGACCAGGGTCGCCCAGTAGGACGCGCCGAGCGGCAGGATATCGTCGTTGAAGTCGTAGCCCGGGTTGTGGACCATGCAGCTGCCCTCGCCGTCGCCGTTGCCGATCCAGATGTAGCAGCCCGGCTTCTTCAGCAGCATCCAGGCGAAGTCCTCGCTGCCCATGGCGGGGGTGGGATTGCGATTGACGTTCTCCAGGCCCACCAGCGTCGCCGCGGCGTGGGCGGCAAACTCGGTTTCCTGCGTCGTGTTCACGGTGGCGGGATAGCGCCTCTCGTAGCGCCACTTGGTGACTTCGCCACCGAAGCCGGCGGCCACGTTGCGCGCGATCTTTTCGATCTGGCGCTCGATCATGTCCTGCACCGGTTTCTTGAAGGTGCGGACGGTACCTCGCAGCACGCATTCCTGCGGGATCACGTTCCACGTATCGCCGGCGTGGATCTGGGTCGTCGACACCACGGCGGTGTCCATCGGATCGATGTTGCGCGCCACGATCGATTGCAGTGCCGTCACGATATGGGCGCCGACCACCACCGGATCGATGCCGTGATGCGGCATGGCGCCGTGGGCGCCGACGCCCTGCACGACGATCTCGAAGATGTCGTAGGCGGCCATCATCGGACCGGGCCGGACGGCAAAGCGGCCGACCGGAACGCCCGGGATGTTGTGCATGCCGTAAACACCCTCGCAGGGGAACTTCTCGAACAGCCCCTCTTCCACCATTACCCGGCCGCCGCCCTCGTTCTCCTCGGCCGGCTGGAAGATGAAATAGACGGTGCCGTCGAAATTCTTCGTCTCGGCAAGATACTTGGCGGCGCCCAGCAGCATCACGGTATGGCCGTCATGACCACAGGCATGCATCTTGCCCGGGATCGTCGAGGCGTGATCGAACTTGTTGGTTTCCAGCACATCGAGCGCATCCATATCGGCTCGCAGGCCGATGGCCCGCTTGCTCGTGCCCGATCGCAGCACGCCGACGACGCCGGTCTTCGCCAGGCCGCGATGCACCTCGATGCCGAATTCCTTCAGCTTGCCGGTAACGACGTCGGCCGTCCGCACTTCCTCGAACGCCGTTTCCGGATGCTTGTGGATGTCGTGCCGCCATGCCGTCATGTCCTTGTGGAACGAGGCGATGCGGTTGATGACGGGCATGGGGCTCTCCAAAAATATGGCTGCGGATCGTAAGGAAGGTCAGCGGTGGGTCAAGCACCGCGGCCATGCGCGGCTGCAGATCACCGATCGTTCACGGCATCGCCCCGCATTCGGCATCACGGCGCCGGCCGGTAGTCTCTGTCCTCGATCGCCAAGCGGCCTTCCTCGATGGCATGGCAGGCCACCGCTCCGCCCTCGATCGGCAGGGATCGCGGACGTTCGGCCTTGCAGCGATCATTGGCAAACGGGCAGCGCGGATGGAAGCTGCACCCCGACGGCGGATCGAGAGGGCTGGGAACCTCGCCGGCCACCGGCGTGCGCTGGCGGCCGGTCATCTCCAGGTCGGGAATCGTGTCCAGCAGCATCCGCGTATAGGGATGCTTGGGGCGCCTGAAGAGCGTGTCCGTCGGTGCCTGCTCGACCAGCCGCCCCAGGTACATCACGCCCACGCGGGTCGAGATGTGATAGACGACGGCCAGGTTGTGCGAGATGAACAAGTAGGTCAGCCCGAACCGGCGCTGCAGGTCCATCATCAGGTTGAGGATCTGGGCCTGCACCGACACGTCGAGTGCCGAGGTCGGTTCGTCGCAGACCAGGAATTCCGGCCGGCTGGCGAGCGCACGGGCGATCGAAATGCGTTGCCGCTGCCCGCCCGAGAATTCGTGCGGGAACTTGCGGCCGTCGGCTGGAGTCAACCGCACCTGTCGCAGGAGATCACCGACCTGCTTCTCGAGATCGGCCTTGCTCGTCGCCAACCCGAAGGCGCGGATCGGCTCGGCGATGATATCGAACACTCGCCAGCGCGGATTGAGGCTGGCATAGGGATCCTGGAAGATCATCTGCAGCCGACGACGCAGCGCGGCGCTTTCCGACCGCACGCGACGGCCTGCCATGTCCTGGCCGTCGAATTCGATCCGGCCGGCGGTGGGCGGATAAAGCCCCACAACGAGCCGCGCCACGGTGGACTTGCCGCAGCCGGACTCTCCCACGAGCGAGAAGGTCTCGCCCTTGGCGATGTCGATGTCGATGCCGTCCACGGCCTGGACGAGCTGCCGCGAGCGCCCTTCGAGCTTCCGCACCAACCAGGGTGCAGACACGTCGAAATGGCGCTTCAGGCCCTCGATGCGGACGAACGACCGTAGGGTGCTGCCATCAGGCATCGGCCAGCTCCTTGGTCGCGGCGGGCCCAACACCGGCCACGTCGTGCAGCCAACATGCGGCCCATCCCAATCCGGCGGGAATCAAGTCCGGCCGTTCGACCAGGCAGCGGCGGCCGCGCTCGCTGCATCGCGGGTTGAAGGCGCAGCCCCGGGGAATTTCGGTGAGACGAGGCATCGAGCCATCGATCTGGATCAGCCGCTCGCTGCGGTGGCCGAGGCTCGGGATCGATCCCATTAGCCCTCTCGTATAGGGGTGATTGGCGTGCTTGATGACGTTGTGCACCGGGCCGATCTCGACGATGCGTCCGGCGTACATGACCGCGACACGGTCCGCCGTCTCGGCGATGACACCCATGTCGTGGGTGACCAGCATGACCGCCGTCCCGTGATCGCGGCAGAGCCGCTTCAGGAGCGCGATGATCTGCGCCTGGATCGAGACGTCCAACGCCGTCGTCGGTTCGTCCGCCACGATCAGCCGCGGCCCGGCACACAAAGCCAGCGCGATCACCACGCGCTGCCGCATGCCACCTGAGAACTGGTGCGGATAGTGGTCGATGCGGTGCTCGGCGCCCGGAATGCCGACCTCCTTCAAGAGGTCGATGGCCCGCTTTCGGGCGTCGGCGGCCGACATCGGCAGATGGGTCTGAATGGTTTCGACGAGCTGCCGGCCCACCGAATAAAGCGGGTTCAGGCTGGTCAGCGGATCCTGGAAGATCGCACCGATGCGCGCGCCGCGGATCTTGCGCATCTGCTCATAGGGGAGATTGTCGATCCGTCGGCCCTCGAGCCGGATCTCGCCGCCCGCGATCCGCCCTGGTGGTTCGAGCAAGCCGATGATGGCATTGCCGGTGAGCGACTTGCCGGCGCCGGACTCTCCGACCACGCCCAGCACCTCGCCCGGGGCGATATCGAACGACACGTCATCGACCGCGAGTAATGTCCCCCGTCGAGTCGGAAACTCGACGCGCAGGTTCTTGACCTCGAGGAGCGGCTCCTTGTTGGAGAGAGAGCGTGCGACGGTTGTCATCAGCGTAGCTTCGGGTTGAGGGCGTCGCGCAGCCAATCGCCCAGCAGGTTCACCGCCAGAACCAGCAGAGCCAGCGTGGCGCCGGGGAAGACGGTGATCCACCACTCGCCCGACTGCAGCAGTTCGTTGCCGAGCCGGATCAGGGTACCGAGCGAGGGCTGCGTCGATGGCAGGCCGACGCCGAGAAACGACAGCGTCGCCTCGGTGATGATGGCCAGGCCGAGATTGATGGTCGCGATCACCAGCACCGGGCCAGTGACGTTGGGCAGCACATGGCGAACCATGATCAGGACCGGTGACAGGCCGATCACCCGTGCTGCCTGGACATATTCCTTGTTCTTCTCCACCAGCACGGAGCCGCGCACCGTGCGCGCATACTGGACCCAGAACGAGAGCCCGATTGCGCCGATGATCACGAACGTGGCGATTTCGTCGTGTCGCTCGACCGAGATGAGCCCGCGCACGACGCCATCGATCAGCAGCGCCACGAGGATGGCGGGAAAAGTTAGCTGCACATCGGCGATGCGCATGATCAGCGCGTCCACCGCTCCGCCGAAATAGCCGCTGACCAGTCCGAGCCCGATCCCGATGACCATGGCCACGACCACGGACGCAAAGCCCACGATCAGCGACAGGCGCGTGCCGTACATGATCGACGACAGCACGTCCCGCCCCTGGTCGTCCGTGCCGAGCGGAAAGGACCAATCGCCATCGGGTGAGAACAGCACAGGCGGCTTCAGACCATCGCTAAGGCTGAGCGTGCTGGGATCGAATGGCGTATGCGGCGCGATCACCGGAGCCAGGAAGGCCATGGCGACGATCAGGACGGTGACCGCCGCAGCGATCACCGTCGTCGCCGAGGACTTGAAGCTCCACCAGATATCGCTGTCGGCGGCGTAATGCAGCCATTGGCCGAAGGCGCTGCGCTCTGCCATGTCAGTGCGCTCCCGCACGGCCACCGACCTGCGACCGCAGGCGCGGATCCACGGCGAAATAAAGAAGGTCGACGCCGAGATTGATGACCACGAAGAACAGGCCGATCAGCATCAGATAGGCGGCCATGACAGGAATATCGGCGAACTGGACCGACTGGATGAAGAGCTGGCCAACGCCCGGCCAGGCAAACACCGTCTCGGTGACCAGCGCGAAGGCGATCAGCGAGCCTAACTGCAGGCCCGCGACCGTGATGACCGGCACCAGCGTGTTCTTGAGTGCATGGCCGAAATTGATCGCCCGATTGCTGAGGCCGCGGGCGCGGGCGAACTTGATGTAATCGGTCCGCATGACCTCGAGCATCTCCGAGCGCACCAGCCGCATGAGCAGGGTGAGCTGGAACAGGCCGAGGGTGATGGAAGGCAGGATCAGCGCCTCGATGCCCTTCCAGCGCAGGAAGTTGGTGGTCCACCAGCCGATCGTCACCGTTTCACCGCGTCCGAAAGACGGCAGCCAGTGCAGCATGACCGAGAAGAAAAGGATCAGAAGGATACCGATCAGGAAGGTCGGCAAGGATATGCCGATCAACGAGACCGCCTGCAGGGCGCGGCTGCTCCAATGCTTGGGATAGAGGCCCGTATAGACGCCCATCGGCACTCCGACCCAGAGGGCAAACATGGCGGCACAGAACGATAATTCGAGCGTCGCCGGGATGCGCTCGAGGATCATGCGGTTGACCGGTTCGGAGGTGCGGTAGCTCAGGCCGAACTGGCCGCGGGCTGCATTGGCTATGAAATGGATGAACTGGACCGGAGCCGGATCGTTGAGGCCGAGCTTCTGGCGGAGCGCCTCGCGCTCCACGGCTGGCGTGTCCTGCCCAACCATCGCGTTGATCGGGTCACCGACATAACGGAACAGAAAAAAAGACACCAACCCAACCGTCAGCAGCACGGCGACGGATTGGGCAAGACGTCTGAGGATAAAAGCGAGCATTTCTGGGTGGATTGATAACAGGCCAAGACCCAAGCAAAGATCGGGCCTTAAATGGAAACGGCCCCGGTCGCCGTGGACCGGAGCCGATTGTCGAGGTGTCGCAGCGCTACTTCACGTTGACGAAGCGCAGCGGGAAAGTGTTGTCGGCCGGCTGGACCAGGTCGACATTCTTGCGCATCGCCCATACCAGCGCCTGCTGGTGCAGTGGGATGTAAGCGAAGTCGTCGACATAGATCTTCGTCGCCTCGTGAATCATGGCATCGCGCTTGGCCTTGTCGGTCTCGACCTCGATCTTGTCGGCGAGCTCGTCGAACTTCGGGTTCGAATAACCGCCGACGTTGTAGAGGCCCTTCTTGCGCTTGATGTCGGGCGTCTGGATCAGCTGCTCGAAAACGTTGTGCACGTCATAGGTCGTGCCCGGCGACCAGCCCAGCATGAAGAAGCTGGTCTTGTTTGGCTTGCCGTCGCTGGTGCTGCGCAGGATCTTGGCGAAGTAGAGGTTACGCGTCTGGGCCCTCAGGTTCACCTTGATGCCGATCTTGGCCAGCATCGCCACAACCGCTTGGCAGATCTTCTCGTCGTTGACGTAACGATCGTTCGGACAGTCCATGCCGGTCTCGAAGCCATCCGGATAACCGGCATCGGCGAGCATCTTCTTGGCCTCTTCCGGCTTCAGCAGCGGCGGCCGCTTGTCGAGATCCTTGGTGTAGCCATTGATCCCGGGTGCCACCATCAACGCCGTCGGGAAGGACTGGCCGCGCATGACCGTGCGCTTGATCGCATCGACGTCGATGGAGCGGTACATTGCCTCGCGCACCCGCTTGTCCTTGTACGGGTTCTTGCCCTTTACGTTCGACTCGACCAACTCGTCGCGCTCGACATCGAAACCCAGATAGACAACGCGGGTCTCGGGTCCCTCGAGGACCTTGATATTGGGATCCTTCTTCAGGTTTTCGGTGTCCGCGGGCGGCACCTCGTAGGTCATGTCGATGTCGCCTGCCTTCAGCGCGGCGATACGGGTCGCGGCATTGGGAACCGGCGTAAAGACGATTTCGGTCAGGTTGTGGACCGGCTTGTCCCACCACAACGGATTGGGAACCAGGATCGTCTTCTCACCCGCACGACGTTCCTTGACCATGAACGGGCCCGTGCCCATCGCGTTGCGGGTCGCGTAGTTCTCCTCGTTCTTGATCATGTCCGCCGCCTGGGCGGCATTGTTCTTCTCGCACCAGGCCTTCGACATGATGCTGATCGACGCCCATTTGTCGATCAAGAGAGGATCCGGAACACTGGTCTCCACTTCGACGCGAAGATCGTTGACCTTCTTGATCGACTTCAGGGTCGAGAAATTGCCGTTCACGTTCGAGCCCGGGCCGTTCGCCCGGTTGATCGAGAAGATCACATCGTCCGCGGTGAAGGGCGTGCCGTCGCTGAACTTAACGTTCGGACGAAGATCGAAATACCAGTGGGTCGGGTCGGTCTGGCCCCACTTCACCGCCAGCGCCGGTTCGAGCTTGAGATCTTTGTCGCGGCGTACCAGGGGATCGTAGATGTTCGCCGTAAAGGTCAGGAGGAAGGTCTCCTGACGGGCGTAGGGATCCATCGAGCTGACGTCGCCCGAATTGGCCCAGCGGAATGTCTTGGCGTTCGCGGCCGTACCGGCAAGCGCGAAACCCGCGAAGACGACCGCCGTCAACGCCACGGAATGCCGCAAACGAAATTTCATCCTAATTCCCCTCCAGGCGCCGTCCGCAATCCTTGCAAGCGGTTTCCCCTTCGCCTGCCCCTGCATTGACGCATAGCTGCAAGTTGCACTTACAGTGTCGGGGCGTCAATTCCACAATAATTTTCACGCCCGCACTGAAAAGACATCCGTTGGACAGGCTTGGTGCGGGCTCCTATCGTGCTTTTCTCGCGTTTTCCTGCAGGTTCCGCCTATGAACGATGTTTCTCGCAGCTTCCGTGGTAATTCCAATGCCGCCCGCGACATTGCGCATCACCTCCATCCCTACACCAACTTCAAGAAGCACGAGGCGACTGGTCCCCTGACCATCGTGCGCGGACGCGGCGTCTATGTGATGGACGACGACGGCAAGGAATACATCGAAGGCATGGCCGGCCTCTGGTCGGCGGCACTGGGCTTCAGCAACGAGCGCCTCGCGACCGTTGCCTACGAGCAGATGAAGCAGCTGCCTTTCTATCACGCCTTCAACCAGCGCAGCCACGAACCGGCGATCAACCTCGCCGAGAAGCTCAAGGCGATGGCGCCGGTCCCGATGTCGAAGGTGTTCTTCGCCAATTCCGGCTCCGAAGCCAACGACACCGTCGTGAAGATGGTGTGGTACGTCAACAATGCGCTGGGCCGGCCCCACAAGAAGAAGATCATCTCGCGCATCAAGGGCTATCACGGGGTCACGGTCGCCGCAGCAAGCCTGACCGGCCTGCCGAACAACCATCGCTCGTTCGATCTGCCGATCGCCAACATCCTGCATACCAGCTGCCCGCACTATTATCGCTTCGGCAAGGACGGCGAGACGGAAGAGCAGTTCGCCACCCGTTGCGCGGAGGAACTCGAGCAGCTGATCCTCAAGGAAGGCGGGGCCGAGCATGTCGCCGCCATGATCTGTGAGCCGGTGATGGGCGCCGGCGGCGTGATCGTGCCGCCCAAGGGCTATTACGAAAAGATCCAGGCGGTCTGCCGCAAGTACGACATGCTGTTCATCGCCGACGAGGTGATCTGCGGTTTCGGACGTACGGGCAATGTATGGGGGTGCCAGACGCTGAACATCCAGCCGGACATTCTCACCTGCGCCAAGGCTTTGTCGGCCTCGTTCCTGCCGATCTCCGCCGTGATGGTGAACGACAAAGTCTATCAGGCGCTGGCGACCGAGAGCGACAAGATCGGCACCTGGGGTCACGGCTTCACCTATTCGGGTCACCCGGTGGCGGCCGCGGTCGCGCTCGAAACCCAGAAGATCTACGACGAGATCGACCTGTTCGGTCATGCCAAGCGACTGAGCCCGGTGTTCCAGAAGCATGTCGCCTCGTTCGCCGATCACCCGCTGGTCGGAGAGGCGATGAGCGTCGGCATGGTCGGGGCGCTCGAGATCGTCGCCGACAAGAAGACCAAGGCGCCGTTCGACCCGGTGGCCGTCGGTGCCGGGAACCGGGTCTACAACCACGCTGTCCAGCACGGCCTGTTCATCCGCAATATGGGCGACCGGGTCGCGATCTGCCCGCCGCTGATCATCAACGAGGCCGAGCTCGCCGACCTGTTCGGCCGCCTGCGCAAGGCCTTCGACGAGACGCTGGCCGATCTGCGCTCGGAAGGTCATTTCAAGGGCTGAGGTGACGGATCCTTCGGTATCCGGCGGGCGGGCGGAGAACGCACTGCCTGCCGGCACCAGTCAACGGATCCGAAAACGCGCGGTCTGGGCCGTCGCCCTGTTCGCGGCATCGATCCTGCCGATCCTTACAGGATTGGGAATGGCGGCCACACCCGGCGAGCGCGTCAATGTGGCCTTCCTCTTTGCCCTCGCCCTCTGGGTTCTCGGCGTCCTGGCAGCCCTTCTGGCAGCCGTACCAACACTGCGTCATTGGGATGGGCTGCCTTCACAGACGCGGTGGCTGGGCGCATTGCCTCTGCTCACGATCTCGCTGTTCCTGAGCGTCGCCTTGGTGGCGGGCCTCATCCTCTAATTGAGAACGACTCGCAACGAGACCTGCGCCTTATTGACATTGGTCAAGGCGCCCACCTGCTCCGCGACGAAAATACGGATATAGGCAGTATTGGAAGCCCACTAGGATCGGCGGCAGAGACAGACAGATGAATTACGAAGCCTTTTTCACTGGCCATCTCGATCGACTGCGCGACGAGGGTCGCTACCGCGTGTTCGCGGAGCTGGAGCGCATCGTCGGCGCCTTTCCACGCGCGCGGTTTCATCGCGAAGGCGGGCCAGCGAAGGACGTCACGGTCTGGTGCAGCAACGACTATCTGGCCATGGGCCAGCATCCGGTCGTGCTCGACGCCATGCAGTCCGCCATCGGCGCCCAGGGTTCAGGCGCCGGGGGAACCCGCAACATCTCTGGCACCAATACCTTCCATACCGCCCTCGAGCAGGAACTGGCCGCGCTGCATCGCAAGGACGCCGCCCTGATCTTCACCTCGGGTTATGTCGCCAACGAGACGACGCTTCAGACGCTCGGCGCCCTTCTGCCCGGCTGCGAGCTCTATTCCGATGCCTTCAACCACGCCTCGATGATCGCCGGCATCCGGCACTCGGGGGCGGTGCGGAAGATCTTCCGCCACAACGATCTGCATCATCTTGAGGAGTTGCTGGCGGCCGCCGATCCGAGCACGCCGAAGATCGTGGCTTTCGAATCCGTCTATTCCATGGATGGCGACGTCGCACCCATCGGCGACATCTGCGATCTCGCACACCGCTATGGCGCCCTCACCTATCTCGACGAGGTCCACGCTGTCGGCATGTACGGAGACCGCGGCGCAGGCGTGGCGGAGCGCGACGATGTCCTCGACAAGGTCGACATCGTGCAGGGCACGCTTGCCAAGGCCTTTGGTGTCGTCGGCGGCTACATCGCGTCGAGCGCGGCCACCGTGGATTTCATCCGCTCCTGCGGGTCGGGCTTCATCTTCACCACCTCGCTGCCGCCAGCCATCGCCGCGGCCGCGGCGGCCAGCATCCGCTATGTCAGCTCCCATCCGGAGCTGCGCGTGCGTCATCAGGAACGTGCGGCCACATTGAAGCGGCGGCTGGCCGCGGCCGGCTTGCCGGTCATGCCGTCTGCCACCCACATCGTGCCGGTCTCCGTGGGCGACGCCACCTTGTGCAAGCAGGCCAGCGACCTGCTGATGGATCGCCACGACATCTATGTCCAGCCGATCAACTACCCGACGGTGCCACGCGGTACGGAGCGGCTGCGGCTGACTCCGACGCCGTTGCACACGGACGAGCACATGGCTTACCTCGTCTCCGCCTTGCAGGACGTCTGGCAGACATTGGGCCTTGGCCGCCGTGCCGCGGCCGAATAGCCAGCTATTCGACTGTCCGCATCACCCACAGCCGTGACTGGACGAGGACCACGGCGATCAACAGGATCATGGCCGCGGCCGGTATCATCATGGCCGCCCGAATGCCCCAGACGGCGCAGATCGCGCCAGTAAGGAAGGCGCCGATCGGCCCGCCGCCGCCAAGTCCGAGCTGAAACAGCGACATGAGCCTCGCCCGATGCGTCGGCGGCGCGACGATCTGCACCACGGTCCGGCTTTGAGTCATCGTAATGCCGGCGCCGATCCCCCAGACGAAGTTCAGCGCGGCGAAAATCGGGAACGGCGGCAGCATCGACAGCAGCAGGAGGACGAGCGCACCCGTCATGACGGCGCATCCAATGAGACGTCCGCGCAGGGTCAGCCGCCGCGCCAGGGCTGCAAAGGCGATGCTGGCCACGATCGTCGCCGCCCAGAAGGCGAAACTGACCAACGAGAGATCGAACGCGCCGCCACCATAATGATCGCGCACAGCGAGCGGCAGGACGGCCATGAACGGCCCGACATAGAAGATCCCCACACCGAGATTGAGCAACAGTACCGGCCAGATCTGCTCCGTCTTGGCCGCGACCGACAGTCCCTCGCCGACGCTGCGCCAGAATCCCTGCTTCTCCTTCACAGTATGGGCGGCCGGATCGGGCAACCACCATACGAAGGCTGCGCCGGCCAGAACCAGAACCGCATGAAGCAGGAGAAGCGGTGCCGGCCCCAGCCGATCGGCAGACGAGGCGCAGGCGATGCCGACCAGTTGCCCGGCGAATTGCAATGCCGTGGCAAGGGCGACGGCTCGTGGCAGTCCGACCTCCGCCGACACAGCGGGCAGTAGGGTATCGCGTGTCGGCACAGCGAAAGCGCTGATGGAACCGGCCGCGAGCGCGTAGGCGATCAGCAGCGCGTAGCTGAGGCCGCCCTGGGACAGGACCACCGCCAACACGACGGGCGGAATCGCATAGGCCAGGTGATAGCGCAGCAGCAACCGACGCGGATTGCCGCGATCGGCCATCAGCCCTCCCAAGGGAAGGAACAGAAGTGACGGGGCCATGATCGCCGCCTGGGCCACGCCGACGGCGAACGCATCGAGGCGCAGGACGACGGCCACCAGCCAGGGGAACAGCACCATCTGGATGCCCATCGGCACGAACCAGCTGCCGAGCCCGGCGAGGTAAGCCGGGAAAACGTACCGCGGGACCACGCAGCTTTAGGGCGTCAGCAGGATGCTCTGTTCCCGTTCCACGACGCGCTTCACGGCGGGTCGGGCAAGCATTCGATCCTTCCAGCGCGTATAGTTCTGGAGTTCCTGCATCGGCAGGCCAATGCGCTTCCCCCAGCCATAGAAGACAAGTGCGTAACCGTCCACGACAGTGAACTGGTCACCCATGATCCATTGCTTGCCAGCCAGCAGGCCATCGATCTCCTTCAGAGCAGCGAAGAAGTTCTCGCGCCCTGTCGCCTTGAGAGCCTCGTGGACCGACACATCGGACGCGAAGCGTTCCGGCCGATTGATATGCGTGAAGGCCGGATGGACCGTGTTGGAGAACCACGCCATCAAGGAAATCGCCCGCGCATGCTGGACCGGATCCTTGGGCATCAGCTGCGGCGCATACTTCGCCGCGATATAATTCAGGATCGCCGTATTCTCGACGATCGTGCCCTCCTCGACCACCAACGCCGGTACGCGCCCGCGAGGGTTGATCTTGAGGTACTCGGGCGTCTTCTGCTCCGCTTTGGCGAAGGACAGCGCCTGGGCCTCGTACTTGGCGCCGCTTTCCTCCAGGCCGATATGCGACGCGGTCGAGCACGCTCCGGGAGCATAGTAGAGTTTGAGCATTGTTCTCCCCGCTCAGAGCGGAAGGCTGGCCTTGCCGTCCCGCACCCGATGCAGGAACTCGCGACCGACCTTCACGCGCTTCTGGCCGTCATATTCGACGATATCCGCCGTGGCATAGGTCTCGGTCCAGTTCGAGGGCAGGAACGAGCCGGTGCCGACCACGTCGATTGGCGCCTTCGCTTCGGCCATGATACGGCACTTCGCCGGTCCGAAGCCGGACGATGCGACGATCTTCACCGCGGTGAACCCGGCCCGGTCGAGCTGGTCGCGCAGATGAAAGATCGCCGCCGCCGACACGCCGGTGCCGACGAGGTAGCGCAGTTCTTCTTCGCTGCGATAACCGCGAATCGATTCAGGCGAGAAACGTTCCAGCACCGCGTAGGAAGTGGCCGGATCGAGGCCCTCGATATAGCGGCCGCCGGTCGTATCCAGGCGGAACGACAGCATGCCCTTGGCGGCGAGATCGGGAAACCGCCGGCAGACTTCCAGCGAATCGGAAATCTCGCGCGCAAAATAGTCGGCCAGGACCGTCATCGGTTCGTCAGGAAATGTCTGGTGGAACATCTCCGCCGCACGCACCGTCGAGCCCGCATAGCCGATCAGGGCATGCGGCATCGTTCCCAGACCTTCGTTACGACCAAAGAAATGGGCGGTGGCGTGCGTGGCGTTGCCGATGAAGCCGATCGCCCCGACCTTGCGCTTGGCCCGGGCAGACCCGACCGACGCCGCATAGGCCATCATCTCGGCCATTTCCCGGCCGGCGCAATGGCGCGCATCCATGGCGAGGAAGGCCGCCTTCGGCATGTCGGCGCACATAGTCCAGGCATTGTAGGCAGCCACGCAGGCCGGTCCCAGCTTCTGCAGGAAGATCGTTTCCAGATCGACCAGATGATAGAACGAGCCGGTGACATACATCATCGGTTCGCCGGCGCCGACCCATTTGCCTTCGGCGTAACGCAAATCGATCTCGACGGCGGTGCCACGTTCCTTGACCGTCTGGGTCAGCCAATCGAGCGCAAGCCGCGGCGCGAACACGACCGGCCGCCGCATGAAGATGGCATAGGTCACGCGGCTGTCGCCGAACTTGCCGACTACCTGCTTCGTCCGATTGAAGTAGTGATCGGTGTAACGCTCGATCTCGCCGTTGGCAGGATGCGCCATCGTCAGATCCCCCAACTCTGCTCAGACGGCGCGTTGGACCGCGCCGGACGTATCGGATGCATGGTGGGCCCTCCCCGGCCTCGACGCCTCGATCAGCTGGCGGCGCGGGCCCTCTGGATTTGCAGCCGTTCGGCCTTGAGTTGCTCAGCCAGCAGGAAGGCAAGCTCGAGCGCCTGGCTGGCATTGAGACGCGGATCGCATTGCGTTTCGTAGCGCTCTGTCAAGTTCTCGACAGTGATATCGACGGCGCCGCCGATGCATTCGGTCACTTCCTGGCCGGTCATCTCGAAATGCACTCCGCCCGGATGCGTCCCCTCGGCGCGATGCACGGCGAAGAAGTCCTTCACCTCGCTCAGAATGGCATCGAACCGACGGGTCTTCTTGCCGTTGGTGGCCGTGATGGTGTTGCCGTGCATGGGATCGCATGACCACACCACGGAATGACCGGACCGTTTCACCGCGCGCACCAGGGCCGGCAGCTTGTCGGCCACCTTCTCGGCACCCATGCGGACGATCATCACGATCCGTCCGGGCTCGTTCGCCGGATTGAGGATTTCAAGCAGGTGCAACGTATCGTCGATCGAGAGCGACGGCCCTGCCTTGAAGCCCAGCGGGTTACGCACCCCGCGCAGGAATTCGACATGAGCGCCGTCGGGTTGGCGTGTCCGATCGCCGATCCAAAGCATGTGGGCCGAGCAGTCGTACCAGTCGCCCGAAGTGGAATCGACACGCGTCAGCGCTTCCTCGTACTGGAGCAGCAACGCCTCGTGGCTGGTGAAGAAGTCGGTCTCGGCAATCTGCGGGGTCGTCGCGGAGTTGAGACCGCAGGCGGCCATGAAATTCAATGTCTCGTCGAGACGGGCCGCCAGATCCTGGTAGCGGGCGGAAGCCGGCGAACTGCGCACGAAATCGAGATTCCAGCGATGGACCTCGTGCAGGTCGGCGTAGCCACCCTGGGCGAAGGCCCGTAGCAGGTTCAAGGTCGCGGCCGACTGGTTGTAGGCCTGGACCATCCGTTCCGGGTCGGGACGGCGCGCCTCGGCGGTGAATTCGAAACCGTTGACGTTGTCACCGCGATAGGACGGCAGCTCGACGCCGTTCACCGTCTCGGTCGGCGAGGAGCGCGGCTTCGCAAACTGTCCCGCCATGCGGCCAAGTTTCACCACCGGCACACCGGCGCCGTAGGTGAGCACAACCGCCATCTGCAGGAGCACGCGGAACGTGTCCCGGATGTTGTTGGCGCTGAAATCGAGGAAGCTCTCGGCGCAGTCGCCGCCCTGCAGCAGGAACGCCTCGCCCGCAGCCACCTTCGCCAGTGCCGCCTTGAGCTTCCGCGCCTCACCGGCAAACACCAGCGGCGGATAGCGGCGCAGCCGCGCCTCGGCGCTCGCCAGGGTCAACGCATCCGGATAGACCGGCATCTGTAGGGCCGGCCGACTGCGCCAGCTGGTCGGTGTCCAGTCGGCGGCACTTGAACTGCGGGACTGCGCTTTCGCGGCCATCGGAGACGGGCCCTGAATCGCGGTCATCTCATCCTCCTGCTCCCCATGGCCGAGACGGGCCTTTCGGGGTGGGTGAACCTATACGCGCTGTGGATAAAAGGCCAGATGGCACGCGCGGCGGTTTTACCCCTATTCCGCCGCCACTTTCCGCGGGGCGGGTTCAGGCCGTGCCGTCCGCATGGTGACGAACTCCTCACCGGCGGTGGGATGGATACCGACCGTCGCATCGAACTGCGCCTTCGTTGCACCGGCTTTGACCGCGACGGCGAGGCCCTGGATCAGTTCCGCCGCGTCGTCACCGACCATGTGGACGCCGACGACCTTGTCGGTGGCCGCCTCGACGATCAGCTTCATGAAGGTCCGCTGCTCACCCCCGGTCAGCGTGTACTTCATCGGTCGGAACGCCGCCGTGTAGACACGCAATTTGCCCAGCGTGCGCGAAGCCTCTTCCTCCGTCAGACCGACCGTCGCCAACTCCGGTTGGCAAAACACCGCTGACGGTACGTTGCGATGATCGGGTTTGCGCGGCCTGTTGCCGAATACCGTGTCGGCAAAGCAATGGCCTTCCATGATCGCGACCGGCGTGAGGTTGATACGGTCCGTGACGTCGCCCACCGCCCAGATATTCTCACAGGTGGTCCTGGACCATTCATCGACGGCGATAGCGCCAGCCTTGTCCAACTGCACGCCGACCTTCTCGAGGCCAATGCCAGCCGTGTTGGCAACGCGGCCGGTCGCATACATCACCAAATCTGTCTCGAACACCGCGCCATTGCCCGTGCGGAGCTGGAACGGCGCCTTGCCGTTCGCCGACTCGATGCCGACGATCTGGGTTTCCGTTCGCATGCGGATGCCGCTCTTCGCCAGGGCCTCATGCACGAACGTACGACATTCCTCATCGAACCCTCGCAGCACGCGGTCCCGTCGCAACACCAGATCGACCTCGCAACCGAGACCGTTGAAGACCCCGGCGAACTCGACGGCGATATAACCGCCGCCCACTATGGTGATGCGCCGAGGCAGTGGGTCGGGAAGATGGAAGGCCTCGTTGGAGGTGATGGCGCATTCATGCCCGGGGATCGGAGGCACCTCGGGCCGGCCGCCGGTCGCGACCAGGATCTTGTCGGCCGTGAAAGTCTCTCCGCCCACCTCGACGGTATGGCGATCGAGCAGCCGGCCGCGCCCCATATGCAATTTGACGCCAGCGCCCTCGAGCAGGCGCAGATAGACGCCGTTCAGGCGATCGACTTCCTGCTGGACATTGTCGCGCAACACGGACCAGCTATGCGTGCGCTCGCCGAGCGACCAGCCGTAGGCCGCCGCGTCGTCGAATTCGTGCGCAAACTTCGAGCCGTATACGAGCAGCTTCTTTGGCACGCAGCCCCGGATCACGCAGGTGCCACCAACGCGATAATCCTCGCAGATGCCGACGCGAGCGCCATGACCTGCGGCGATGCGCGAAGCCCGCACCCCGCCGGAACCGGCACCGATGACAAATAGATCGTAGTCGTACGCCATGGCGGGAAGCCCCGAGAACAAAACCTCAACACGGCCTTAATTCGGTCGCGTGTCAGACTATATCGGCCCTTAAAGCGGCAAGTAAGGGAACCGGAACGTGTATTTCCGTATCCTGATACCACTTTAGGATGCCACCAGATGCCGAAATTCATCCCTATAGCCGCCGCGGCCCTGCTTCTCGCGATGCCAGCCCTCGCCGCCCCAGACAATCAGCCCTCTGCGCGCACTTCGCCGAACGGACAAGCCACAGGCGTGATGCGCTACGACGCCAATGGCGATGGCGTCGTCGATCGAACCGAGTGGGAGACGGGTCAGGACACGCGCTTCAAGCAGCTCGATACCAACAAGGACGGCAGGCTCAGCCGGGACGAGTTGTTCGCTCGGGCGCCCAGCACGGACGGGAACGTGCTGCCAAGCGACCGGCAGGTCCAGCGCCAGGCAGCCTACTTCCAGCGACTCGACACAGACAAGGACGGCTATGTTTCCAAGGCCGAGTTCATGAGCCAGGCGACCCGCAACTTCGCACGTTGCGATCTCAACAAGGATGGCCGCATCGACACGGCTGAATGCCGCCAGGCGCTGCGCCGGCGCCCCGCGCAGGCGCAGCCCGCCAGCGTCGACCGTTGAGGTAGCAAAAAGGCCGCCGGGTTGCGGCGGCCTTTTCCTTTCCGAGAGCCTGGGCTCAGCTGCTCTCGGCATGCATGACGTCACCGAACAGCTCCCACGTCTCGCCCTTGAAACGGGAGAGCTGAACCGCCTGGATTGGATAATAGTCCGTCGCACTCGTGTTGATGGTGATGCCGGGCAGCAGCAGAGGCAGTTGCAGCTTCTGGAAGCCGGCCGCCTGCTTCATCACGTTCTCGCGGGTGAGGTTGTCGCCGCAGCGCTTCAACGTCTCGACCATCAGCGAGGCCACCGAATAGGCGAAGACGTAATTGGCGTCTCCGGTGTTGGCGCCCGGCATGTTCTTGGCCATCCAGGCGCGCCAGGACTTCATGTCGGCCGCATCGTCCCACTGCTTGTCCGTCGGATCCTTCAGGTAGCTCGCGGTAATGACGCCCTGGCTGTTGTCGAAGCCGGCCGGCTTCATCACCGAGGCGACCGAGGCCGACACATTGTTGAGGTATTGCGCGGGCTTCCAGCCGATCTCGCCCGCCTTGCGGATCGCCTGGGCGGCGAACTTCGGCGTGGCGATATTGAAGAAGACGTTCGCACCGCTGTCCTTGAGCTGAATGATCTGGGAGTCGACGGTCGGATCCGTCACCTCGTAGGTGACGTGCTTGACGACCCGGTTGGCTTCCTTGCCAAGCCCCTCCTTGAAGCCATCCCAGTAGTCCTTGCCGTAATCGTCGTTCTGCATCAGCACGCCGATCTTGGCGTCCTTGACCGTCGCCAAGACATGCTTGGCGTAGATCGCGCCTTCTGTGTGGTAGTCGGGCTGGTAGCCCATCGTCCACGGAAAGTGCTTCGGATCGCCCCATTTCGACGCACCGGTCGAGACGTAGAGATGCGGGATCTTCTTCTG
This sequence comes from Enhydrobacter aerosaccus, assembly GCF_900167455.1. GTDB lineage: Bacteria > Pseudomonadota > Alphaproteobacteria > Reyranellales > Reyranellaceae > Reyranella > Reyranella aerosaccus. The sequence continues at coordinate 212,758 of NZ_FUWJ01000006.1, read as the reverse complement.
ATTGACGTACTTGTGGATCGCCGTGTTGGTCGGCGTGCCGAGTGTGTTGAAGAGGCAGAGCACCTTCTCCTGCTCCACCAGCTGGCGCACGACCTCGACGGTCTTCGGTGGTGAATAACCATCGTCGAGCGTAATGAAGTTGATCTTCCGACCATTGATGCCACCGGCATCGTTCAGCGCCTTGAAGAAGGCCTGGTGCCCCTTGCCGATCACGCCATAGGCCGACGCCGGTCCGCTATAGGGGCAACAATGGCCGATCTTGATCTCGGTATCGGAAGCACCCTCGTCGTACTTCTTCTGGCCGAACGCGAAATTCGAGGACGATATAATGGCGGCAGCCGAAACGCCACCGATGAAACCACGCCTGTTTGTCTTCAACGTTTCCTCCTTGGTTATCGTTATGCGGAAGAAGCGTCGCCTCAAATTCGCAGCTTGAAAAGTCCAAAGTAACGCTATGCAAAACAAAAGGCCGCCGGTTTCCCGGCGGCCTCTTTTTCACGTCCCGCAGATGGCAATCAGGCGCCTTCAGCCGACATGACGTTGCCGAACAGCTCCCAGCTCTCGCCCTTGAAGCGCGCGAGCTGCACCGATTGGATCGGATAGAAATCGGTGGCGCTGGTGTTGATGGTGATGCCGGGCAGCAGCATCGGGACGCGGAACTTCTGGAAGCTCGCGGCCTGCTTCATGACATTGGCCCGGGTCAGCGTGTCGCCGCATCGCTTCAGCGTCTCGTGCATCAGGAACGACACCGTGTAGGCATAGACGTAGTTGGCGTCGCCCTTGTTGGCACCCGGCATGTACTTGTCCATCCACGCCGTCCAGGCCTTCAGTTCCGGATCGTCCGCCCACTGCTTGTCCGTCGCGTCCTTCAGGTAATAGGCGGTGATGATGCCCTGCGCGTTGTCGAAGCCGGCCGGCTTGATGACGGCAGCCACCGATGCGGACACGTTCGTCACATACTGGGTCGGCTTCCATCCCAGTTCGCCAGCCTTGCGGATCGCCTGGGCGGCGAACTTGGGTGTGGCAATGTTGAGGAAGACATTCGCGCCGGTATCCTTGAGCTGAATGATCTGGGAGTCGACAGTCGGATCGGTCACCTCGTAGGTCACGAGCTTGACGATCTTTCCGGTATCGGCGCCCAGCCCCTTCTTGAAGCCGTCGATATAGTCCTTACCGAAGTCGTCGTTCTGCATCAGGATCGCGATCTTCGCGTCCTTGACGTTCGCCAGGATATGCTTGGCGTAGATCTGGCCCTCGGTGTTGTAGTCGGGCTGATAGCCCATGGTCCAAGGGAAGTGCTGCGGATCACCCCACTTCGAGGCGCCAGTCGCGACATAGAGCTGCGGCACCTTCTTCTGGTTCATGTACTTGTGGATCGCCGTGTTGGAAGGCGTGCCGAGGATGTTGAAGGTGGACAGCACCTTGTCTTGCTCCACCAGCTGGCGGACGCATTCGACTGTCTTAGCCGGGTTGTACCCGTCGTCGAGGGTGATGAACTTGATCTTACGGCCGTTGATGCCGCCCTGATCGTTCACCATCTTCCAGTAGCCTTCGATGCCCTTGCCGATCACGCCGTAGGCGGAGGCCGGGCCGCTGTAGGGGCCGCAATGGCCGATCTTGATCTCGGTGTCGCTGGCGCCGTCGTCGTACTTCTTCTGAGCGAACGCGGTGGTCGAACCCGACAACAAAGCTGCGGCAGACACGCCGCCAATAAACGCACGCCTATTTGTCTTCACTGACATAACCTCCCAGTAGAGTCTTGAGACTTTCCATCGAAATCCCGGCGGAGAAAAGGCGCAAAAGAACGGCCGGCGCAAGAGCGCCGGCCTTTCCCTCCACGTGTTTGTAAAATGGGTTCCGCCGCGCGGTTCAGCTGCTTTCGGCGTGCATGACATCCCCGAACAGCTCCCAGGTCTCACCCTTGAACCGGGAAAGCTGGACCGCCTGAATCGGGTAATAATCGGTGGCGCTCGTGCTCACGGTGATTCCGGGAAGCAGGAGCGGCACCCTGAGACGGTGATGATTCGCGGCTTGATGCATCAGGTTGGTCCGCGTCAGGTCGTCACCGCATTTCTTGAGCGTCTCCTGCATGAGGAAAGACGCCGCGTAGGCAAACACATTAGACGCATCCGAAAGACTGGCGCCGGCATTGTGCTTGGCCATCCAGTCCTTCCACATCTTCATCTCGGGGTGATCGTCCCATTGGTGGTCGGTCGGATCCATCAGGTAGGCTGCCGTGATCACCCCTTGCACGTTGTCGAAACCAGCCGGCTTCATCACCGAAGCCACCGAGGCCGAGACGTTGTTGAGATATTGGGCAGGTTTCCAACCGATCTCTCCTGCCTTTCGCATGGCCTGGGCGGCAAACTTAGGCGTGGCGATATTGAAGAAGACATTCGCACCCGAGTCCTTGAGCTGAATGACCTGGGAGTCGACGGTCGGGTCCGTCACTTCGTAGGTCACATGCTTGACGACGCGTCCCACCTCCTTGCCGAGGCCGTCCTTCATGCCTTCCCAGTAATCCTTGCCGTAATCGTCGTTCTGCATCAGCACGCCGATCTTGGCGTCCTTGATGTTGGCCAGGATGTGCTTGGCATAGATCATGGCCTCGGTGTGGTAGTCGGGCTGAAAGCCCATGGTCCAGGGAAAGTGCTTGGGATCACCCCATTTCGACGCGCCGGTGGCAACGTAGAGCTGTGGCACCTTCTTCTGGTTCATGTATTTGTGGATTGCCGTGTTGGTCGGCGTGCCGAGCGTATTGAACGTACACAGCACCTTGTCCTGCTCGACCAGCTGGCGGATGCATTCCACCGTCTTAGCAGGATTGTATCCGTCATCGAGCGTGACGAAGTTGATCTTGCGGCCGTTGATGCCGCCCGTCTCGTTCACGCTCTTCCAGTAGGCCTGGATCGTCCTGCCGATCACGCCATAGGCCGAGGCCGGCCCGCTGTAGGGGTTGGTGTGGCCGATCTTGATCTCGGCATCACTCGCCCCTTCGTCGTATTTTTTCTGACCGAACGCTACGCGATTACCGGTAAGCACTGCCGCGGCCGACAGGCCAGCCACGAACGTACGCCTCTTGGTTCTCTTCATGTTCAGCCTCCTTGTCAGATCACTCCATGCACTACCCTCACGCTTGATTGCTGGAACGGACTTTTGGAATGCCTAGCTGCTGCGGCGCAGCCGGCGCATCATGCCGTAAACGCCGCCAACGATACCGGTCGGCATGAGATACATCAGTACGATCAGCAGGATGCCGAAGACGGTGTAGGCTGATAGGTCGAACTGCAGCCCGAGGTCGCTCTTGATGTAGGTCGACAGTGCTTGCGCCGAATTGTCGACCAGCACGTAGAAGATACCGCCCACCACCGACCCGGCGAGCGAGCCCACGCCGCCCACGACCAGTCCGATCAGGAATTTGATCGACAGGAAGAAACTGAAACTATCCGGGGCAACGAAGGCAACGGCCGACGCCGACAATGCTCCGGCGATGCCGGTATAGGCAGCGCTGATGCCGAAAGTGACGGTCTTGTAGAGCGACGTGTCTATTCCCATCGTGTCGGCGGCGATATGGTAGTCTCGGATCGCCATCATCGCGCGCCCGCTGCGGCTGTTGAGCAGGTTCGCCGCCGCCCAATAAAGGATCAGCATGACGATGAGGCAGTAGTAGAACAGCCACTGATCCTCCGACAGCGGCAAGCCGAACGGCGGTTCGGGCTTCGACAGCACGATCCCCTGCACGCCACCAGTGAGATCCTCGAGCCACTTGTACTTGAGGATCTGCGGTACCGAGAGGGCGAGGGCGAAGGTGGCGAGCGCCAGATAATGTCCCTCCAGACGAAGCGCGGGCAGACCGAACAAATATCCGACGATGAATGAGAGGATCGCCGCTGCCGGGAGGGTCAACCAGTACGGACAATCCAGCCGGTCCATCAGAATTGCCGCTGTATATGCACCGACCGCATAGAAGGCGCTGTGCCCGAGCGAAATCTGCCCGTTGAACCCCGTCAACAAGTTGAGGCCAAGTACCGCGATCGCAGCGATGATCATCGTGCTGACGAGAAACAGGCGGTAATCCGACACGAGGTCCGGAAACAGAGGCTGAAGCAGCGGCACCACGATCGCCAGAACGACCAGGGCCATCACCCACTTGCGCGAGAATGCGGGCATATCAGACCCTCTTCACGACGACGCGGCCGAACAGGCCCGCCGGTTTGAGCGTAAGCACGAAGATGACGATGATGAGGGCCACGGTGAGCTTCTCGCCATTGCCGATGATGTACACGCCGGTGGTCTTCTCGATCATGTTGCCGGCATAGGCGACCATGTTCTCGAGCACGCCGACGATGAAACCGCCAACGACCGCCCCGCCTGGATTGCCGATCCCGCCGATCAGCGCGCTAGCGAAGGCGTAGAGCAGGATCCCGCCCATCATGTTGGGATCGAGATAGACGATGTGCGCCACCATCATCCCGGCCACGGCGCCGACAGCGGCGGCGAGGCCCCAGCCCAGTGCCAACATCCAGTCGACACGCACCCCGACCAGCCGCGCCATCTGGGGGTTCTGGGCGGCAGCGCGCATCGCAAGACCAAGAGGCGTGAAGCGGAAGAACACGAACAGCAGAGTGAGTACGACCAGCGTGACCAGCACCACGCCGAGCTGGTGCGGACCGATGACGCCGGCGATGCCGAAGCTGCTCTTGGGGAAAGGTGACGGATATTCCTTGATCAGATAGCTCCAGATCGCGCCGGCCATCGAGTTGCAGATCGCCAGGAGTCCGATGAAAACCACCACGATCGACAAGACAGGTGCGTTATGAAGCGGCCTCAGGATCACCCTCTCGATCAGCACCCCCATGACGAAGGAGATCAGGATGGCGCCGACGAACGCGACCCAGAAATTGAGTCCCCAGTTCATCAACTGCCAGCTGATATAGGTACTGAACATCGCCATCTCGCCCTGGGCGAAATTGAGATGGTCGGTCGAGACGTAGATCATGACCAGCGCCAGCGCCACGCAGGCATAGATGGCGCCATTGGCGAGGCCGGAGGCGAGCTGTTCGAGAAGCTGTTGCATCGCTTGAGGTCTCCTTGCCTCAGTAGCCGAGGTAGGACTTGCGGATATTCTCGTCGTTCTTCACGACCGACGAGGGGCCGGACATCACAACCTTGCCGGTTTCCAACACGTAGGCATGTGAGGCGAGATCGAGCGCAAGGGCGGCGTTCTGCTCTACCAGCAGGATGCTCACTTTCTCTTCCTCGTTGATGCGCCTCAGAATGCGGAAGATTTCCAGGACGATCAGCGGCGCCAGACCGAAGGACGGCTCATCCAGCAGCATCAACCGCGGCTTCAGCATCAGGGCGCGAGCAATGGCGAGCATCTGCTGCTCGCCTCCGGACAGCGTACCGGCCTGCTGCTGGATGCGCTCTTTCAGGCGCGGGAAATAGTCGAAGACGCGCGCCAGTTCTTCCTTCACCGCAGCCTTGTCGCGCCGAGTGTAGGCTGCGATGCGCAGGTTCTCATCCACCGTCAGAGAGGTGAAGGTGCCGCGGCCTTCGGGAACATGGGCGATCCGCCGGCGCACGATCTCCTCGGTCGCCATGCGACCGATCTCCTGCCCATCGAAACGGATCATGCCTTCGGTCCGCACCATGTTGCAGATGGCACGCAACGTGGTCGTCTTGCCGGCGCCGTTCGCTCCAAGGAGCGTCGTGATGCCGCCAGAGGGGATCTCGAAGTTCACGTCGTAGAGCGACTGGGTCGTTCCGTAGAAGGCCTTGAGGCCTTTCACTTCCAGCAGCGGCGTCATCACGACGTCCCCAGGTAGGCGCGGATCACTTCCGGATCGCGCTGCACTTGGGCCGGGGTACCGTCGGCGATCTTCTTGCCGAAGTCGATCGCCACGACCTTGTCGGACACCGACATCACGAGGCTCATATGGTGCTCGACGAGCAGGACGGTGACGTGCTGCATGTCGCGCACACGTTTGATTTGGCCCTTGAGCACTTCGATCTCATCATGATTGAGGCCCGCGGCCGGCTCGTCGAGCAGCAGCAGCTTCGGGCTGGAGGCCAATGCTCGGGCGAGTTCCACGCGCTTGCGGATGGGAAAGGGCAATGGCCCGGCATAGGCACCAGCGAACGGCACGAGATCCATAAATTCGATCAGTTCTCGTGCGCGCGCCTCGATGCGCTCCTCCTCATGCCGAACTCTCGGAAGGCGAAACGCATTCTCGAAAAAGCTGGTCGAGCTGACGCTGTGACAACCGACCTTGACGTTGTCGAGGACGGTCATGCGGTCGAACAGGGCCACGTTCTGGAACGTGCGGCCGATACCGATATGCGGTATGTCGTGGCGAGGCCGGCCGAGGATCGACTTGCCTTCGAACACGACGTCGCCGCTATTCGGCGTATAAAGCCGGCTCAGGCAATTGAAGAGCGTGGTTTTACCGGCACCGTTGGGACCGATGAGGCCCGCGACCTGGCCCGGGAAAACGTCGAAGCTCACGCCGTCGAGCGCCACGATGCCGCCGAAGCGAACCGAGACGTTGCGCACGCTCAGCAGCGCCGAGCCGTTGGATGAAGACGGTTCTGCCATGGTTACGCTGGTTCCGCGGTCGCGCAATCAACACACCCGAAACGCGGAATTACCCTTGCCTCCCAGATACTTGCGGCCCTTCTATGGGGCCTGCATGGAAAACACGATGGCCCATCCCGCCAAGGGAAGCAACTTAAATGGCGCGATGTCACGGTTTTGGCGTGATTGGGTCGCACTAATGGATTGCAGCGCGAGATTGACACGCGTCCCATTGCCGCCGATACGGAATCCCCCTTCTCAAGACCTGCTGGCCCATCGCCGATGAACCGAGTTCTCTGTCTGATTGCTATCGCCGCCGCCGCTACGACACTTCCTGCGGCCGCGCAGACCCCGACGACGCCGGCTCAACCGGCAGCACCGCCGAAGGCAACGAGTCCTGCTCCTGCAGCTCCCGCCTCTCCGCCCACGGCCGCTGCGCCGCAGGGCGCGGCCAACGCCCCGGTCCCGCTGCCGACGTGGTTCAACGAGATCGACACGGCCAAGAAGGGCGAAGTATCGCGCGCCGACTTCCTGAAATACCGCATGAAGACGTTCGAGCAGCTCGACACCAACAAGGATGGCAAGCTGTCGGTCGACGAGTTTCTCAAGGTCGCCGAACCGCCCTACTCCCAGGACGGTCCGGGCGTACCGCCGCTCGAGGAGCGCCGCGCGCGCGCGCGCGCCGAGTTCGAGAACCTGGACACCAATCGCGATGGCTTCGTCGAACGAGCGGAAGCCGAGGCGCTGGTTCAGGCCGAATTCAATCAATACGACACCAACCGCGACAACAAGATCACCGAGCCGGAGCTTCGTCTGATCGTCCAGCAGGCGCTGCAGCGCGCCGCCGCGCAGCGCCAGCAGGCGGAAGCGCAGCGCCGCCAAGGCCTGGTGACGATCAGCGACTTCATCGACATGCAGCTGCGTGAAGCCGACAAGCTCGACAAGAGCGGCGACGGCAAGGTCACACGCGATGAATTCGTTGCCGTTGTGGCCGGTCCGCCCGATGGACCGCAGGCCAAAGGTCTGCCGCCGTATGACCTGCGCCGTCAGATCGCGCTCCGCAAATTCCAGGAGATCGACACGAACAAGGACGGCATCCTTGATCGCGTTGAATTGACGGCTCATGCCGTCGAGCAGTTCATGCAACTCGACCTCAACAAGGATCGGTTCCTGAACGAGGACGAGTTCAAGAAGGCGCAGGAAGCCGAGGGCGCCAAGCTGAGGGCTCTCGTGCAGACCTTGGCCCCGGCGCAACAGGCACCACGGCCCGCGCCGGCTCCCGCTCCGGCCCAGCCCCGTCCGGCACAACCCGCTGCCCCGCAAGGCCTCGCCCCCGGCCTTCCGCAAGGTACGCGCTAAGGAAAAGGACCCGCACAGGGGGGAGGAATTCCCTCCCCCGCCTGGACGGGTATCCGTTATTCGACCGTCACGCTCTTGGCGAGGTTGCGGGGCTGGTCGACGTCCGTGCCCTTGGCGACCGCCGTATGATAGGCAAGCAACTGCGCGGGCACAGTGTAGAGAATGGGCGCAATGACGGGATCTACGGCGGGTAGGACGATCGTCGCGATCGCCTGATCACCCAGCCGAGCCGCCCCCTTCGCATCGGTCATCAGGATCAGCTTGCCGCCACGCGCCTTCACCTGCTCGAAATTGGAGGCGATCTTGTCGAAGACCGAATCGGTCGGCGCCACGACGACCACCGGCACCAGCTCATCGATCAAGGCGATCGGCCCATGCTTCATCTCGCCGCCGGCATAGCCTTCGGCGTGGATGTAGGAGACTTCCTTGAGCTTCAGGGCACCTTCGAGCGCCACAGGGAAGGACGAGCCGCGCCCGATATAGAGCACGTCACGGGCCTCCGAGAGGATGTCCTCGGCAATGTGCCGATACTGGTCCTCCATATTCACGGTCTCGTTCACATGAGCGGGCAGTTCGATCAGGGCATGGGCCAGTCGCGCCTCGTCGGCGGCGGTTAACGTCCCCCGGGCACGGCCGGCGGCGATCGCGGCGGTCAACAACACAGTCAGCTGCGTCGTGAAAGCCTTGGTCGAAGCTACGCCGATCTCCGGGCCCGCCAATGTCGGCAATACAACATGCGATTCGCGGGCAATCGCACTTTCCGGAACGTTGACGACCGAAACAATGATCTGCTTCTGCGCCTTGGCGTAACGAAGCGCCGCCAGCGTGTCGATTGTCTCGCCCGATTGGGACACCGCGATGCAGACTCCGCCTTCCGGCAACGGAGGCTCCCGATAGCGCAGTTCGGAGGCGACCTCGACCTCGACCGACAGACGGGCCAGCTTCTCGAACCAGTATTTCGCCACCATGCCCGCGAAGCATGCAGTTCCACAGGCCGTGATGGTCACGCGGGATACCTTGGCCCAGTCGAAGGGCAATGCCGGAAGGGTCACCGCCCGCGTTGCCGGATCGAGATAGGTCTGCAGCGTGTCGCCGATCACGGCCGGTTGCTCGTAGATCTCCTTGAGCATGAAATGGCGATGATTGCCCTTACCGATCATCGCTCCGGAGATGCCGCTTTGCCGGATCTCGCGCTTCACCTCGGTATGGCCCTGATAGACCTTGCAATCGGTCGCCGTCAGCACGACCCAGTCATCGTCCTCCAGGTAGCTGACGCGTTTGGTGAACGGAGCGAGCGCCAGGGCATCAGTACCGACATACATTTCGCCATCGCCATAGCCGACCGCAAGCGAGCTGCCGCGCCTTGCACCCATCAGGATATCGTGTCGGCCGCTGAACAGCGCCACGAGGGCGAACGCACCGCGCAGTCGCTCCATCGCCTTGCCCATCGCCTGTTCCGGCGACATCTGGCGATCGAGCATGGATGTCAGGAGTTGCGCGACGACTTCAGTATCGGTGTCGCTTTCGAACCGGCGTCCTTCGGCCTCCAGTTCATCCTTCAATTCCTGGAAGTTCTCGATGATACCGTTATGCACGATCGCAACGCGATCGGTGGCGATCGGATGAGCGTTGCGTTCGCTCGGCTTGCCGTGCGTCGCCCAGCGCGTATGGCCGATGCCGATGGTGCCCGCCAGCGGCTCTTGGGCCAAGCGCGCCTCGAGATTGACCAGTTTGCCCTCAGCCCGCCGGCGTTCGATATGGCCGTTGATCAGTGTGGCGACGCCAGCCGAATCGTAGCCGCGATACTCAAGCCGCTTCAGCGCATCGACCAGCAAGGGCGTAACGGAGGCCTTGCCGATGATCCCGATGATGCCGCACATACGCTCTCCCCCGACTGACCGCCTACCGATCTTTGCCCCGTTTGGCCTCCGCCGCACGGGCCTTCAGTTTGGCACGAAGCGGGCTCGCCCGCCCGCCCTTTGTGACCTGCCGCGCCCGGCCGAAGGCGAGCGCATCGGCCGGAACATCCTCCGTGATCACACTGCCGGCGGTGACGTTGGCGCCGTCGCCGATCCGAACAGGCGCCACCAGCGAGCTGTTGGAGCCGATGAAGGCATCGGCTCCGATCACGGTGCGATGCTTGCCAAACCCGTCGTAATTCACCGTTATGGTGCCAGCGCCAATATTGCTGCCGGCGCCGATATCTGAATCGCCGAGGTAGGCCAGGTGGTTGGCCTTCGCGCCCCTACCCATTTTGGTCGCCTTGAGCTCGACGAAGTTGCCGATATGGGCATCCTCGGCAACGTCACTGCCGGGGCGGAGACGTGCGAAGGGCCCGATGACGGCTCCTTGTCCGATGTGCGCTCCTTCGATGTCGCAGAAACTTCTGATCTCGACATTGGAAGCCACGGTGACGCCCGGCCCAAAGCGGACACTCGGCGCGATCGTGACATCCGGCGAGAGACGCGTATCGGCGCAAAGCCAGACCGTGTCGGGATCCGTCATGGTCACGCCGATTTCGAGCGCTGCCGCCCGCAGCCGTTGCTGGAGCGCACGCTCCGCCGCGGCCAGCTCGGCTCGGGAATTCACGCCCTGGAATTCCGCCTCGTCTCCCTCGACCGCGATGGCACGATGCCCTGCCGCCCGGGCAATGGCCACGACGTCGGTCAGATAGTATTCCGCCTTGGCATTGTCGTTACGGATGGCGTTCAGCAGCGTATCGACAAGGCCCCCATCCAGACACATCACACCTGAGTTGCAAAAGTCGATTTTCCGCTCGATTTCATCGGCGTCTTTGCTTTCGACGATCTTTTCCAATTCCCCGGCCCGTATGATCAGACGTCCATAGGGACTGGGATCGCGTGCCGTGAAGCCAAGCACGCCAACGGCTGCCTTCTGTTCCCGGCACGCCTCGACCAGCTTCCGCAAGGTGACCGTCGTGACCAAGGGCGCATCGGCATAGACAACCAGGACGGGGCCTTCGTGACCCCGGAGTTCCGGCAGCGCTGCCTTGGTCGCATTGCCAGTTCCGAGCTGCTGGCGCTGCACCACCGTCGGATGGACACCGAAGGCGGCAGCGACATCCTTTGCCTCAGGCGCAACGACGCCGACGATGCGCGTCGGCTCGAGACCAGCGACATTCTCAAGGACGTGGCGCACCATCGGCCAGCCGGCCAGCCGATGAAGCACTTTCGGCAGTGCCGACTTCATGCGGGTGCCGGCACCGGCTGCCAGGACCACGACGGCAACGGGTGATTTCATGGTTGTCGGATGCCATGAGGATGGCGGTCCCGCAAGACGGATGTGCTAAGGCTTATTGCATGGAAATTCCCGTAAACGACCTGATTGCCACCCGCTTCGATACGATCATCTACGATCTCGACGGGACGCTCATCGACAGCGCCAAGGACATGCAGCTCGCTGTGAGCAACGTCCTGGCCGATCATGGCCTGCCTCCAGTGAGCGAGGACGATGTCCGCATCTTCATGGGCCAGGGCAGCAAGGTCACGATGAGCAAGGCCTTCGCCAAATTCGGCAAGGAGCTGGATGACCAGGCCCTCGCCGCCGTGACGCGGGAATTCGTGCGCTATTACGAGGCCGACCCCATCAGCCATACCGTCGCCTTCGACGGTGTGGCGCATGTGGTCGAACAATTCGCCGGGCTCGGCTTGAAGCAGGGCGTGTGCACCAACAAATTCGAACGTCCCTCCCGCATGATCCTCGAGCATCTGAAGCTGATGCCGCCGATCGCCGATATCGCCGGAGCCGACACCTTTCCCGTCCGCAAACCCGATCCGAGGCACATTCTCCTCCTTGTGGACCGTATGGGAGGTTCGCCTGGCCGGACCGTCATGATCGGCGATTCGATCCACGATGTGGAAGCCGCACATGGCGCCGGATTGCCGGCGGTCCTGGTCAGCTGGGGCTATACGGCGCGGCCCGCGGCCGAACTCGGGGCTGAAGCGGTCATCGAGCGCTTCAGTGCCCTGCCCCAGGCCCTGGCGGCGATCGCCAGCCGCTGACAACTGGCCTTTGACCGGCGGCCGGTTGACGGGTGCGCTGCAAGGCCTTATACGCGCGCCTTCCGGGCGCGTAGCTCAGCGGGAGAGCACACCCTTCACACGGGTGGGGTCGTAGGTTCAATCCCTACCGCGCCCACCATTGGTCTTCCGGACCTTCCCGGCTTCGCTCCGCCTGGACATCTGCGGCATCCTTCCGGCGGAAGATCGTCTCTCACAACATTCGAATCGGTCGATTTCGGCGGATTTCCGCCTCATCGGGCCTCTCGACGGTCATTCCAGCCTCGGCCCCCAGCGCTGCGACCACCATCATTCTGCCGCAGTTCAGGCGCGCGCTGCCATTGTCAATAAATGGCTATCGGACAGGAGGAAGGCATGAGCGAGCGTACCGTCATCCTTATCCGCAACCGAGCCCTTGAGGAGGCTGGCGGCCGGCTGCCCCCGCTCCTGTTCGCTCGGCTTCGAGAAGCCGTCGCGGCGAAGACTAGCATGGGCAACCCGCATCCAAGCATCACCGATACCCAGGATGGCTACGCTCTCACCGTCCATGTCTCGTTGACCGTCGCCGACCAGGCTTCCGCTCGTGCCTGGATCATGCGGGAGATCGACAAGCTGCGCGGTGCCGTTGCCTTCGATCCATGGCGCACCACCAATGCCAAGAGCAGCTTTCTCGGAAACGCGCTGGGGCTCGGCCGGGGAAGGAACTAGACAAGCAACGGCGGCCGAAGTTTGGGCCGCGCCAAGTACGCCGTTCTATTGCTTGACCGCCTCAGACGAGGGCGCCGTGCCTCCGCCCCGAGACGCTCTCCATTTCAGCAAGTCGTCCCCTACTCGTCGCGCCACGACCGCGGTGCCGAGTGCTGTCCAGTGGCCGTCGCTTAGCCTGTAGGTACCATCAATGCCGTTCATATCCTCTTCCAGATCGATCGGCGCAAATCCCTTGGCACGCAACGCCGCCACGAGATGGCGGCGATTCGCCTCCTGGCGTAGGTTCCAGCTGTAGTAGCGCGGCCACGGTCTCCAGAAATCGACATAGGCTGGATCGACCGAGCCCATGGGCGCTACCGCAATGATGAGCTTGATGCCCTTCGCCTTGGCCAGATCGTCGAGCGCAACGAGCCACGACAGGGTAGCCTCGATTCGGCGCGGCTCGACCATATGCTCGGCCTCGGCGGCATCGTGGGGCAGAGGCTGGCTTCCCGTCTCCCATTTTATCAGGCTGGCGACCAGCCAGCCCGTGAGCATTTCCGCCTTGTCGTCGGTACGCTCGAACGGCTGCCAGAAGCTGCCGTCATTGCGGGAAAGGACGCTTTCGATGAGCGCCTGGCTCATATCCGGGAAGTACTGCTTCTTCATATAGGCCGCGACCAGTGGCGTCCGTTCAGCCCTCGATTTCTTCATGGCGTCCGTCATGACGTGGTACTCGTTATCGGCGCCCTTGTTGCCACCTGCGATCTCGGACAGGCCGAGGCGGTTGACGATCTGCCAGGTCAAATGGGGAGCAACGCCACCCAGCAGCGATGGCAACGGACGCTCGGCGACGAAGGGAAGATGCGGTTGCGCCGAGAACCCTTCCGTCACGAAGTCGTTGCCTGGGTAGAACATCAGCAGGATGGCATCGGGGCGCAGTGCCAATCCGATATCGGCGATGCGGTAGTAATATTGCGATGGCCCCGTGGCCGAGATCCCGAAGTTCACGGCCTCCATGTCCCGTACGCCCGCGCTCGCCCATCGCGCCTCGACCACCTCGTTCAGAGGCGCGAGGCTGAACATGCCTTCCAGGAAGCTGTCGCCGTTGAAGATGACGCGAGTCCGAATCCCGGGGGGCTTCTCGAACGAGCGCTCGCGGTCCTTCATGCTCCAGCTGTTGTAAAAGGGAATCGTTTCCGGTCCGCCTGCCGCCTGTCGCACCAGATCCGTGGGCACCGCCACTGGCCGCAATTCATAGGCGGGCCAGGATGGGGTCACCAAGAAAGAGATGAATTCCAGGCCGCCAATCGTCACGACGAACAGCAGGCCCCCATAAATTGCCCAGAAGGTAACCTTCTTGATCATTGCTCCGACCATCTGCAGACGGACACCAAGGGCCCTTATACCGTGCGCCAGCATGGACGATGCAATGCCACCATGCGGCATGAAGACCGCACGGTCACTTGGTTGGTTAGAAGCGCTCTAAGAGGGCGGTATGCTAAGCGCTTACAGGGAGAACTGTCCGCCTTCGACGCGATCCCTCGGCGGCTCGATCTTGTCCTGCTCGCCCGGGCTGAAATGGTCCCAGGCCAGTTCGTGGCCAACATAGATGAAGGGACCGGCGACGAGACCGAACGCCGACAGTGCGAATGCCGTCGCGAGGTCGCCGACCACGATATAGTTCACCGTGAAATCCACGGTCGAGGCGATGGTCCGAAAGGTGATGGTTTTGGCCACCACACGGCTAATCCTGAGCTGCCGGCGATCGCGTGGCATGGATACCTCGCCTTGCCGCCGCGTCGCGAAAAACGGCAACTCGATCGAAATTTCCGAACGACCATGACGGTTCCAGACCGTCTCGTGAGCCAGATAGAACAACGGCCCAACGGCAAGCGAAGCTGCGGACAAACCGGCCGCCGTGGCAATCTCGCCGATCACCACATAGTTGACGGTGAAATCGAGACTGGTGACGATAGCGCGGAACGTGATGGTCTTGGCCACCGCCCGCTTTAATCCGAAGCCACGCAAGGTTGGTAGCGCACTGCCCTCTCGCAGGACCGGCAAGAAGGCATGCGATGACTCACGCTGTCGCAGCGCAGGGGTGACGCGCCTCGGCCGACGCCGTCCCAAGTTGGGCAAATATTCGGGCAGGATGACCGCGGCTGCACCGATGACGATGCCCGGTATTAGCGCTGCCTCCAGCGCTGCAGCGCCCGCGAGGACAGATAGGCCGATTGTCATATATCGATTCATTCCCCTGTCCTTCGATTGGCGCGCTCCGGTATCGAGCGCCGTCGGACAAACTCGCGGACGATCATGACATCCGCAAGACCGACGCCGGTTTCGCCTTCCGTAGTCCTCCGATGGAGGCCCTCGATTGACAAGGGGCATCCTGAACCGGCACACCGATGCTGCCGGCCCGTCACGGCGCCGCCACCGCTCCTGCCGTCCTCTGCTCTGATTCTCTGATGACCAACGCGCTACTGCTTCGCCCCGGTGATCGTCTCCCTGACTTCGCGTTGCCAGGGCTCGACGGCAAGTTCCGGAAGTTCCTCTGGTCGTTCAACGGCTGGCCCGTGGCGCTGCTCGTGGTCGATGATCTTAAAGCCCTGGACACGGCACAGTTCGCGAGCCTGATCGCCCGCTGCAAGGACGCGTCCGTCGTCCCTGTCGTCGTCGCGGGTATGGCTACCCCGGCAGCGTCACCGATCTGGAGCAAGCTCATCGGTGGAGCAAGCGACGCCCCGCTGCTGCTCTGCGATGGCGAGCGCCGTTTTGTCCCCGCTCTTCTCAGCCAGGCCGGTATCGGCTTCGGCCAGACGGCTGCCGCGCGGACACGCATCATCCTGCTCGACCCCAACCAGCACGTAGCGGCGACATATGACAGCCGCCCTCTTCTGGCGGCGGCCGAAGGAATCGGAGCAGCCGCGGAGCGCGTGCGCAGTAGCGCCGGCGCCGACGTGGTGATCGCCGGTCCGATGGCGCCGGTTCTCGTATTGCCCCGCGTGTTCGAGCCCGAGTTCTGCACCCAGGTGATCCGCCTTTGGGAGAAGGGAGATCATCAGGATAGCGGCGTTTCCAGCCGCTACGGCAATGTCGGTGTAGCCGAACTCAAGCGTACCGAGGATTACATGATCGCCGAGCCGATGATGCAGAAGGCGATTTCCGACCGTCTTGCCTATCGCATCGGGCCC
Organism: Enhydrobacter aerosaccus; assembly: GCF_900167455.1. Taxonomy (GTDB): domain Bacteria; phylum Pseudomonadota; class Alphaproteobacteria; order Reyranellales; family Reyranellaceae; genus Reyranella; species Reyranella aerosaccus. Next base: position 196,919 of record NZ_FUWJ01000006.1, on the reverse strand, counting down.
GAGCTGGTGAAGGTATTCGCTTTCGATCACCAGTTTACCTTCGATGCCCATGTCGTGCTTTCCTACAGCGCCGACGGCGGCCATTTCTTCTCGGCGCATCGAGACAATGGCGCGCCAACGACCGCAGATCGCGCCTTTGCCGTGTCGCTCAACCTCAATGACGATTTCGACGGCGGCGAGCTCGTGTTTCCGGAGTTCAGCGCGGTCAAGGCCAAACCGCCGGCTGGGGCGGCCGCGGTGTTCTCCTGCGGTCTGCTGCACGAAGCCCTGCCAGTGACGCGCGGTCGACGCTTCGTATTGACCACTTTCTTTCGGCAGAAGAAGTGATCCGCCTCCTCCCGCTACTGCTGGGGGTGCTTGGCGTCACCGCGGGTATCGCGTGCGCTCAGTCGCGGGCGCACATGGAAGCCTGTACGCAGTGGAAGAAGGAAAGTAGCACCATCGGCACGCGCAATGACTGCGATCGGCCAATCTCCATCAAGTTCATGGCCTACGATGGATCACACCGAATCGAAGCGGACGTGCCAGCCGGCGGCTGGTTCGACACCGGCGTGCCCGACGGGACGATCGAAGGATTCATCTTCACCGTCTGTCCCGTCGGCAACGAGCCGAGCGTCCGGTTCTCGCTCGAGAACCAGAAGACGATCTCGGACAGTCTGTACAACTGCCTGCCGCGCGACCGGCCCGGCGTCTAAGGTCGCGCTTTTTACGGGCGTGTCCCGGCGTAGGGATCGTTCACGCCATCGAGCGGCCAGATCGGTCGGCGCAGCTTTGTGAACTTCAGGCGCGTGATGTCCGGCGAGCAGATGCCGCCCGAATCCACCAGCACGATCTCGCGCGCGATCGGCCCGTAAGCAGCACGGAAATGCTGGACACTCTTCACCACCAGAACGTCTTTGGCGCACGGGTCGATGCCCTGGCTCAGGAACACCTGCAGGTCGATGGTCTGGATGCGATTCGAGATCGTCACGACGTCCACGCCGCCAATGCGCAAGACAGCCGTCGGACCCATGTTCGTCTCTACGCCGGCATTCATCGGACCGTCGTTCTTGAAAACGCCGTCCGACAACATCTTGACCAACGCCTTGGCCTTAATCGGCGGCCCCATGGCCGGATCGGTATGTCCACCCAGCGACACCTCGATCTCGACGCCGACGCCGGCCTTCATCGCCTGTTGGACTGTGGCTGGATCGTAGATCGTGCCGAACCCGACATTCTCGATACCGGCATCCAGCAGCGCCTGCAGCACCGGCGTCGTGTCATTGTAGCCGCCACCGCCCGGATTGTCGGTGCCATCGGCAATCACGAGCGGTGCCTTCTTGTCGGTCTTCGCGCGGGCAGCAGCAATGCCATCGGCAATGGGGCGATAGTTGGAAGAATTCTCGTCGCGGCGCTTCCAGATCACGTCGATAAGCTCGGCCGTAATGGCCTTGGCTCGCGCCTCCGCCCCTGGCTCATGACTCACTGCGATCGACGGTCCCGTATAGGGAATATCGGACCAGGTGAAGCCTGCCTGGATGCTGACGACATTGATGCCGGGCTCTTTCTCATAGGCATCGGCCATTGCCAGCAGATCGCGCATCAGGCCCGGCTGTGTCGTCCGACCATGATCTGCGCCTTCCAGCATGGCCGGCTGGCTCAACAGGCAACGCGGTTTCTTCCTGCCTTCCAGCGTTTCCTGTACCAGCGCCGCGGCCTGAACTGCCCGGTCGTAGCCATCGACATGCGGATAGGTGCGGAAGCTAACCAGCGCATTGGCATTCTTGGCCATCTTCGCCGTCGCATTGGCATGCAAATCGAGAGTTGCCACGATCGGCACCTCTGGACCTACCACGCGGCGCAAGGCCTCGAGCAGCGCGCCCTCGGCGTCGTCCTCGGTCTCGGTAACCATCGCTCCGTGCAGGGACAGGCAGATGGCGTCAAGCTTGCCCCCCTTCTTCGCCGCACCGACGATCATGTCCCGGATCGTCTCCCACGTTTCCTTCGTCAAGGTCCCCGAGGGCGTGGCATTCGCAGCCGCTCCATAGATCGGCTCCCAGCCATACCGGGCAGCGGAATCCATGTAGCCGCCCACTTCGTTCCGACTGCCCTTGAAGAAAGGCACCATGGCCTCGCCCTCGATCAGCCAGCGGCGCCGGTAATCGTCCAGCGTCGTCTTCAGTTTGCTGAACGTATTGGTCTCATGCATGAATTGCGCGATCAGGACGCGGTACGCCATTTCTCGAACTCCACTCGAACTAGATCTTTGCCGTCTTCAACCATTCCGCCTGGCCGTCCTCGCCGTCCACGCCAGTCGTCTCGAGGAAGCGGCAGACCATCATGTAGTAGCCGATGGTAAGGGTAAGTTCGACCAGGGCGCCGGGGCTCAGGAAAGCTTCGACCGCCTTCACCGCCTTATCCGATGCCTTGACGTTGCGCACGACTTCGTCTGTGAAACGAAGCACTGCCTTCTCATGGTCCGAAAAGGCCGGAGCCTCGATTGTCGCGTCGCGCAGCGCGGCGATCTTGTCTTCGGCGACGTCGACCTCGCGGGCGATGCGTTCGTGCTGGAACACCTCGTAGGCGCAACGGCTGTGCCGTCCGACACGCAGGATGGCGATCTCGCGTAGCTTTGGATCCAGCTCGCAGCGGTAGAGCAGCGCATTGCCCATGCGCACGAAGCCCTTCAGGCCGGCTTCGGAGTTTGCCAGCATGCGATAGATATTCAGATGCGTACCGAGCTTGCCCAGGAACTCGGCATGCTTGCCGGTAGCCTTCTCGACTTCATAATAGGGAATGCGCGACATGGATTGGCTCCTCCAGGCGGCGGAGCCTGAAGGCAAGGCGCTGTGCGGTCAACGGATCCGTTTCAAATCCAGCCCCGGCGCAGCAGCGGATTGATCCACCGGCCCCAGCGTCCCGTCAGCACGATCGGCTCCTCCAGAACGATCAGGGCAATGCAGGGTTCGCCCGGATCGGCGACAGGCTCGTGTTCCGTCTCGCCGGAGCCCAGAGCGAAATCGCCGACGCTGTAGCTGCCCCTGCCGTCGCTGTATCCACCCTGCAAGACCACTGTGTATTCAGCGGCGACGTGGCGATGCACCGGCAATCCTTGCCCGGGCTGCAGACGCAGCAAGGACACGCGATGAGTATCGCTCTGCAGACCGATCCTGATCTCCTCGAATCCGCCAAAGACCCGCTTCCACGAAGCTCCCTGCGAGAGATACGGCCGCAGCGGCAATGGCGCCCAGTCGGGGCCCACAGGCCGGAGATTGCGCTGGGGCCCCGGCTCGACAGGCACCTTGTCCAGGCGGCCAAGCACATCATCGAGTGTGCGCTCCTCAAGGGAAGTAGCCGCCTCGCCGTCAAGCAGCGCCCCACCCGCGGCCGCCAGCGCATCGACCATCCGTCGCGATGCCGGATCGAGCGCGACATGAGCCGCGACCGCGAGCGCCGGCCCCTCAGGCAGCGCGCCGACGGCATAATCGAGCAGCAACTCATCGGGAGCGGGATGGCCGCTCATCGCTTCTCCTCGTCCTCTTTTTCCAATGCCTGCCGCAATCGCCCGAGGGCCAGCCGGATCCGCGATTTGACCGTACCCAGAGGCAGTCCCATCTCGGTCGCGATAGCCGTGTGGGTCTTGTCCTCGAAGAAGGCCTTGCGGATGACGGCAATCTGGTCCGGTGGCAGCCCTTCCATCAGATCCTTCATGCGTGCATACGTCTGGCCGGCCAAAACGGATCTGTCGGCGTCCTCGTCCTCTGGTGCGAATACGGTCAGCCAATCCTCGGTATCGATCGCCGGCTTATCGGAACGGCGTAACTGGTCGATCCGCTTGTTGCGGGCGATGGTGTAGATCCAGGTCGCTGCAGCCGCCCGCTGCCGGTCGAACGTGGCGGCCTTCCGCCACACCATGATCAGGGTCTCCTGAGCGACTTCCTGCGCGGACTCTGCATCGCAGCCACCGCGTATGACGAACGACTTCACGCGCGGGGCGTAATAGCGGAACAAGGCGGCGAAGGCAGTACGATCCTGGCGGATCGCAATGGCCTCAATCAGGTCGGCAGCCTCGTCGGCAGTCACATCGCGTCCCGGTCAGGAAGACAATCCATGGGCACCGACGTCCCAGAACAGGCCTGCCATCAGCCGCAGCCCCTCACGTGCCACCGGGGCGAGAAGATGCTCATTCGGTGCATGCTGCGAACATGCCGCGTAGGAGTGCGGCACCCAGACGGTTGGCATCCCAAGGATGTCCGTGAAGACCGCATTCGGGAGCGAACCTCCCAGATTGGGTAGCATGTTGGGCTTCTGGCCACAGGTCTTCTCGATCGACGAGGCGGCGAGTCGGGCCCAAGGGTTTTCCGGATCGAGGCGCGTGGCATTCATGATGACATCCCGGGCTGGCTCGACCTCGATCTGGCCGAAACCATGGCGCTCAAGATGCCGCCGCAGCGCCGGCACGACGTCATGAGGATCGGTACCCACCACAAAGCGCAGTTGGCAATAGGCAATGGCGCTCGGCGGGATGGCGTTGACGGGACGATCGGGATTTCCCGCTTTCAAGGCCAGCACCTCGAACGAGTTCCAGCCGAACACCCGCTCGACCGGCGTCAGATCCTTTTCCCCCCAGTCCGGATCGATTGCTGGCGCACCCTCGCCGGCATCGATATGCGCGTCTCCCAGCGCGGCACGCACCGAGTTGGTCAAAGTGCTGGGGCGCCATTCCGGCACCTGGATCTGGCCTCGCGCGTCGGTGATGGTCGCGAGCGCATGGGTGAGGATGATGGCGGGATTGGCGATCAGCCCACCCCAATTGCCGGAGTGGTGACCGCCTTCGCGCAAGGTGAGCTTGAGATTGAAATTCATCACGCCGCGGGTACCGCCGAACACCGTGGGTCGATGATGGTCGAGCCGAGGCCCGTCCGAGCCGATCAGCACGTCGGCTTTCAGGGCTTCCCGGTTAGCCTTGCAGAATTCCCCAAGGCCGGGAGAACCGGTCTCTTCGCCGGTCTCGATCAGGATGGTCGAGTTGAAGCCCAGGCTGCCGCGCTCCTCGAGCACACAGGCCAGGGCGGCGACATTGATCGTATGCTGGCCTTTGTTGTCGGCGGTTCCGCGGCCGTACATGCGGTCGCCCTCGATCACGATCTTCCAAGGCGACAGGCCGGATCGCCATTGGTCGTCCTGGCCGCGCACGACGTCGCCATGACCGTAGGTCAGTACCGTAGGTTTGGCAGGATCCTCAATCCGGCGAGCGATCAAGAATGGCCCATACTCCGACCGGGGATTGGGCAGCACGCTGCAGCTATAGCCCAGCTTCTGCAGTGATCCGGTCATCTCTTCAGCCACATATTGCTGGAGGGCGGGCATGGAGTCCCGTTCCTGGCTGGTGGTGGGAATGGCGACGCGGCGCTGCAGGTCGGTCAGAAAACCGTTGCTGTCGAAATAGGCCTCTACCCGCCCAATGGCGCCTTCGCGTGTACCCGTCATGCTCGTCCCCGCTGCCGCACTCTGAACCCAGTAGGGATTCTGGCATAGCGCGATCTTGAGCGCCATGACAGCACGGCTCTTCCGCTGACAAAGGCCCCATTCCGAGCCGTCTCTGACATCTAGGCAATCAGCCCGTTCTTGGCTTAGATTGCCGGTGATGAGCGGGGGAACGGACTACGATATCTTCATCAGCTATACCCACGAGGATACCGGTATAGCGAAGCGCCTGGCCGACGATCTGGCGGCCCAGGGCTGGACCGTGTTCTGGGATCGCGTCCTGCTTCCCGGATCGACGTGGCGCAGCCAGATCCAGTCGGCGCTGGTAAGCGCAAAGGTGGTGGTTGTCCTGTGGTCGCAGCGCTCTGTCGTGAGCCGCTGGGTCGAGATCGAGGCCGACCACGCCTTTCAACGCGATGCCTACCTACCCGCTACCATTGACAAGGCGCCCTTGCCCCTTGGACTGGGGCACGTCCAGGTCGCCGATCTCCGCGAATGGCACGCCGATCCATCGGCACCGATCCCGGATGTGCTGATGTCAGCCCTGCGATTGAGGCTCGGCCGTCCAAACCTGCCGCCTGTCCCATTACCGCGGCCAGCGCCGTCCACGGCACCCAGCGTCATCGCCGACGCGACCGTGGTTGCCAAGGAAGGCATCATCTCTCTAACCGGTACTGGGAGCGACGGCAGCAAGTACGAGCTCTCGGTCCGCCTCTCTCAATTGCGCATGAAGCCCGCCGGCCTGGTAATTGGCCGCCAGGCCGGCCACGCCGACCTGGTCTTGGCCGACGCGAGCGTCTCCCGACGTCACGCCATGCTGAAAAGTAGCGACGGCCAGATCACGGTCTACGACCTGGGATCGACCAATGGCACCTTTGTCGACAACAAACCCGCTTTGGCAGAACGGCCGCTAGGCCTGGTCCGCGGTTCGGTGATGCGGCTGGGCGAGGTCGAGCTCATCGTGCAGGGCGTCCTGCATTGACAGCTAAGTCCGAAGCGAGATGCATACAACACGCGCCTTCCACGGCTCGTCGATCTGGTTGAAGAACTTGCTCATGGCCGCGGCGGTCTCGGCGACAAGAATTACGTGATTGCAGACATCGCAGAAGGCCACAAAGAGACCGGCATCGGCATCGGCATCGGCATCTTGTCCTTCCTCCGAACCTCTCAGAACAAAGGCTCGGTCAGATGCCGTGATGAGATCCCGAGCCCGCTGCAAGTCGACGCTACCAACCTGCAACCTCTCGCCGCGCTCGATCAACAAAGCGACATCCGCGCCAAGGCTGTTGCCTTTGCCCAGCGACGAGACAAGCGCAAACTCCGCCATGGAACGCAGGGGCAATACGAGCTGCAGGTGGGCGTGGTCACCCGCGATACAGCCTTCGGCCTTCGCGACGACCTGCGCCATCAGCTCAGGAGCCGGGTCCGCTCCTTTGTCGAGAAACCAGATTCCAATGCGACGATCGGGGCTTAATCCAACTCCAAACTTGCGCAGCAAGCCGGGCACATTGCGGATGGTGTCGCGATCGAGATCCCGGATCGGCTCACTCAGTTGATCGTACGGGACGAGATTGGGGTGGTGCAGCAGAGCATCGTCCCGTGTCGGCGCGTAAGTCCATCCATCCAGCCAGCGATCGCGGCACCAACGCTCGTGTTCGCGCTCCGCCAGCGCCTCCAGGACGGCAGTATCGATGGCAATATTATCAGTCCGGGGTTGCGGTATCGCATGAAAGCCAAGGATACGCAGTTTCATCAAGACATCGTCGGCCTGCGAACGGTTGGCGGTCCGATAGGTGTCCGAGAGTTCCGGCCAAGGTGCTGCCGCGGGCACCGCCGGTAGCGGTGTTCCCGCATCTGCGGCCGTCTTCTCGCGGTTGCGTACGTACTCCTCATGCATGAGCCGGGCGAGGTCGTCACTTTCCTCGTCCACGAGATAGAAGGGATCGGCCTCCTGCTCGATGCCGCCGAAGGGAACGATCCGCAACGTGTCGAACTGCCGACTATGCATGCGCGGCAGCGCGTCAATCAGCGTAGTGCCCGCCTGCTGATGGACAAAGAAGGGAGGCGGAACGACGCGAAGGCGAGCATAGGCACGGCGCAGACCGATCGCCATCGACAGATCGACATGGTCGTCGCTCGAACAGACATACACGGACGTGGCTGGTACCGGCGCCATCAGCCAGGCCTCGACCTCCTCGGCCTTGATGGCGCTCGGCCTCACCTCTGCCTGGATGAACCGCAACTCGCCGCAGTTGGCGAGGCCGGGATGCTCGGCAAGGAGTTGCTCCCGCAGTCCATCCGCATCCCGATCGACAACCGTCAAAATCGTGCGACGGCCAGGAAGCGGCACCGCAACGCGCGCAAGCTGCAGCAGGATCTCCGCCCCCAAGTCGCCAAAGCCGATGATGGCGGCATGGATGTCCTGTGGTCCGGGCGCTTGTCCCCAATCCGGGGGATAACGCCCGATGAGCGACCGCGCGATCGCGCGCTCTCGAACATAGAGCTTCAGTTCGACCCGGCTGTGGCGCAGTGCGGCTGCGATTTGCGTCGCCATCAGGGCACGCAGTTCGCGGTGGGCCAGGCGAATCAACAAGGTCAGGGGCCTTTCGTCGACGCCGCGCCCCTCGTTCGCCTCGGCGACTGCACCAGCGAGCGCCACCGCCATCGGTCCGACGTCGTCCGCAGCGATGACAGCGCTGGCGCGCGCGAGCCCGGACCGCCGGAGGGTCCGTTGATCGGCAGGGTCGCCGAATACCAGACGCGCACCGGCTCGCTCCATTGGCGATGGGATGTCGCCTGCAAGGGGTGCCGAGATCGCCAGCACGTTCCGCCCAAGGCGACGGTAGGCGCGCGCGAGCGCCAGACTCAGCTCCGAAGTCCCGACCAGCACGATATGATTGCGCGACAATCCGGCCATCCATGCCAGCAATGGCCGATTGAAACGACGCAACAGCGCCGTCGCCGTGAACCACACGGCGAAGAGCGGCATGGCAAACCGTGCGATCTGCAATTGCAGCGGCAGCTCGGCTGGGAAATTGCTGGGAAACTGGGTGGTGAGAAGCTGCAGCGTGCGGAACATGTTGTTCCAGATCACGCTCGCTTCCCACGCGCTTTGCGGAGGAAGCACCGCGGCCTGGAAGCCCCAGAAGCCGAGCAACGCGGCCGTCACCATCAGCATTGCCCGGATGACGTTCCGTAGCGCCGCCTTGTCGAGGGCGCGAACAGTCGCCAATGTCGGCACCGGCGTGCCGGAGCGTGGTCGCAGCGCCTGCAGCCGGCCCATGCCGAGCGCCAAGTGCAGCCCCGAGGGCCGCTGGCCCGCCCGCAACACTTTCATCATCATCTCCCCTGGCTGACCCTATCCAATCTTCACGCCATTATGCAAAGGGAGCCTGTCGCGACAGGGAGGGACAAATGGTTCGAACAGGACGAGTGGTCCTTAGTCGGATGGATGAGGTGCGCTACGGTGCACCGGCAGCTGATGCCACAGCGGAATTGGTCGGTCACTACGGGGCCGAGCGTGTTTTCCTCATGGTGAGCGGCACGCTCAATCGACAGACCGAAGAGATCGACCATCTGCGCCATGCCCTAGGCGGCCGCTGCATCGGCACCTTCGACGCAATGCCGGCCCATTCGCCCCGCTCGGCGGTCATTGCCGCCGCCGACCAGGCGCGGCAAGGCAAGGCCGACCTCATCGTCACCCTGGGCGGCGGTTCGATCACCGACGGCGCCAAGGCAGTCCAGCTCTGCCTCTCCAACGATATCCGCAGCGTCGAGGCGCTGGATCGGATCCGGGCGCCGGCGCCAGCCAAGGCACCGGCGGTCCGGCAGATCTCGATTCCCACGACGCTGTCCGCGGGTGAGTTTTCGGCAATCTCCGGCATCACGAACGAAGCGACGAAGGGGAAAGAAATGTACCATCACCCCGATATCGTCCCGCGTGCAGTCGTGCTCGATCCGCGAGTCACGCGGCATACACCGATGTGGCTCTGGCTCTCCACCGGCATCCGTGCTGTCGATCATTGCGTGGAAGGCATTTGCTCGAATGAGGCCACGCCCTACGGCGATGCCTCGGCTCTTCACGGCCTGTCGATGCTCGTTCGTGGCCTGTCCAAGGTGAGAGCCGATCCAAGCGATATGGAAGCGCGTCTCGATTGCCAGATCGGTGCGTGGCTTTCGATGACGCCGTTGACCGCCGGTGTGCCGATGGGCGCCAGCCACGGGATCGGTTACGTGCTCGGCGCCGTTTTCGGCATTCCGCACGGCCACACGTCCTGCATCATGCTGCCGGCGGTGATGCGCTGGAACAAGCCAGCCAATGCCCATCGGCAGGCGATGATTGCGGCTGCCATGGGCCATCCTGGCAAGGACGCGGCGGACGTCCTTGCGGCTTTCATCGCTGGCCTCGGTATGCCACATCGCCTGCGCGACGTGGATGTTGATCACAGCCAGTTCGACCTCATCGCCCAGAAAGCCATGGCTACGCCCTGGGTTCTGCGCAATCCGCGTCGCATCGATGGGCCGACGCAGGTGCGAGAGATCCTCGAACTCGCCGCTTGAGAGAAGCAGCTTCAACGGGACTCTGAGAGGAATCGGCCCAACGGCGACGAACTGTATCCGGGCGATTCGTGGTCTTTGTCGCGCTTTCGGACCAGGTCGCTACATTCCTGCGAGCGTTCGCTAGCGCACAATCGGACGGGGCCCTGTAACCAATCGCGCCCGCAGTCGCTTCTGTCGTCAATGCGTGGTTCGAGTTTGTCGGGTGGTAGCTTTGTGCTGCCCCTGTCCGCGTGACGTTGAAGCGTCGCCTAGCCAGAGCGGGGCCGGAGGCTGCGAGGGTCGTGCTCGCCGGCGCTATCCTGGCATGGGCTGCCCTCGTCAACGGTTATCCCCTCCTGTTCAACGATAGCGCCCGCTATATCGATGGCGGCATCCGACGCTTCATCCCGAGCGAAGCGCCGATCTTCTACGGCGCTTTCCTGATTCCTTTCCATCTGAACGGGATCACGTTATGGGCCGTTCCCGTCGTCCAGGGCATTCTCGTCGCCTATGTTCTGCATGCAACAGCGCGAGCGTTCGGTCTCCTGGACGCGCGCGGCTTCCTGCTGATCACGGCATTCCTCGCACTTTTCACAGCGCTGCCCTGGTTCATTTCGTTCGTCATGCCGGACGTCTTCACGGGGATCTGCGTATTGACCCTGTTCGCCCTGTTCCGCGGCTGGCCGATATTCGGAATCCTGGAGCGCTTGATCCTGGCAGGGATCGCCTTCGTCGGACTCGCAAGCCATGTCAGCCACCTTGTCTTGGGGTTGGTCCTGGCGGTGCTGTTCGGCGCGCTGCATTTCTTCGGGCGACGGGCGGCAAGACCGGCGTTGTTGACTGTACTTTGTCTGCCGCCCCTCGCGCTTGGCGCCATTCTAGGTCTGAACTTGGTCGCCAAAGGCCGTCTGCAACTCACCCAGGATGGGCCGGTAATGCTGCTTGCGCGGTCCTATGCCGACGGGCCGGCCTACGAATACTTGCGCGACCATTGTACGGAGCGCCAATGGCGCCTGTGCTACGTCTGGCAACGCCTGCCGCGGGACAGCGACGAATTCCTGTGGAGCATGACCGACTCCGCCTGGACATTCGTTCCGGGAGACGTGCTGCGCGCCGAAGCCGGACCGATCGCACTCGCGGCCATGCGGGACCATCCCGGGGAAACGCTTGTCGCAGCCGTGCGCAACACGTTGAGACAGCTGATCACCTTCAGGGCCGGCGTGGACTTCAAATCCTGGCCCGAGGAAAGCCGGATCAACGTGATCATGCAGCGCTTCTTCCCGCGCGAGCATGAGCAGTACGTCCATTCGCTACAAGAGCGCGGCCAGCTTCATCTCGACGGCATCAACCATCTCTACACTATTGTCGTCACGCTCTCCGTCGTCGGCGCGATCGGGTTGGTCCTGGCGATGCGGGATCTTCTGCTTGCCGAGTTCCTCATCACCGTCGCGTTCTCCTTCCTCGTCAACGCGGCTGCCACCGGGGCGCTCTCGATCGTCGCCGACCGGTATCAGGCGCGGCTGATCTGGCTTGCTCCGCTCGCGCTGGCCATCTGCCTGCTCGCATTCCACCGACAGCGCGTTGCGGCGCTGTCCCATCGCTCAGTCCTTGGAGGTGACGTATGACGACCGCACCGGAGCTGACGATCCTGATGCCTTGCCTGAACGAGGCAGAGACGCTGGGGAGCTGCATCCAGAAGGCTTGGCGCTTCGTCCGCCGCTGCGGAATCCCGGCGGAAGTGGTCGTCGCTGACAATGGCAGTACCGACGGCTCCCAGGCCATCGCCCGCGAGTGCGGCGCGACCGTGGTCGACGTGCCGGTCAAGGGCTACGGCAGCGCCCTGATCGCCGGGATCCGCGCCGCGCGAGGCCGCTATGTCATCATGGGCGACAGCGACGACAGCTATGACTTTGCCGAACTCGATCCGTTCGTCGACAAGCTGCGCGAGGGCCGCGAACTGGTGATGGGCAATCGCTTCCGGGGCGGAATCAAGCCCGGTGCTATGCCGCCCTTGCACCGCTATCTCGGCAATCCGGTGCTGACCACGATCGGCCGCATTTTCTTCAGAAGCCCCTGTGGCGATTTCCATTGCGGCCTGCGCGGCTTTTCCCGCGACTCGATCATGCGGCTCGGCCTGCAATCCCCGGGCATGGAATTCGCCAGCGAAATGGTGGTAAAAGCGACCCTCAATGGTCTCGATATCTGCGAGGTACCGACGACGCTGTCGCCGGACGGGCGCTCGCGGCCGCCTCACCTGCGCAGTTGGCGGGACGGCTGGCGCCATCTCCGCTTCCTGCTGCTGTTCAGTCCGTGCTGGCTGTTCCTCTATCCAGGCCTGGCACTGGCAATTCTCGGCCTCATCGCCACCGGGTGGATCCTTCCGGCTCCGCGGCACATCGGTGACATCACGCTGGATATCCACACGTTGCTCTACGCCGCCATGGCAATCGTCGTTGGTGCCCAGGCCGTCATCTTCTGGGCGTGCGCCAACCTTCATGGCATGAGTGAGGGCATTCTGCCGAACAATCCATCATTGCGAGCTCTGATCGACCGGTTGACCATCGAACGAGGACTTGTCGTCGGCGGAGGATTGATCATCGTCGGCCTCGCGCTCGCGGTACTCGCCGTCAGTACTTGGAGCAACGTCGCATTCGGATTGTTGGAACCGACCTACACGATGCGACTCGCCATCCCCTCGGCTGCTTGCATCGTGCTGGGCTTCGAGATCGTCTTCGGCGCCTTCGTTCTCAATGTGCTGCACATTCGGCGGCCGCGCGAACTGGGCCTGCAACGAGGACTGCCATGAACCTGGCCTTCTCGAACCTGATCGGGCTCACCTGTTTCACTTCGATGCTCGCCGTCGGCCAGCTCCTGTTCAAGAAATCGGGGCTGGCAATGCGGGGCCTGCCGTTCAGTCACGGTCTGATGACTCTTGCGCAGTTGCCGGCTTTCTACGCCGCGCTCTGCCTTTATGGACTGTCGACGATACTGTGGGTCTGGTTGCTTTCCCGCATCACCCTGATGCAGGCCTACCCCTGGGTCTCGGCCGGCGTGGTCATCGTACCCCTGCTGAGCGGCCTGATCTTTGGTGAGAAGGTAAACCCAGCCTATTGGGCCGGCGCCGCCCTGATCATCGCCGGAATCGCGGTCACGCAATACGCCATGCAGGGTTAACGCCCACGAGAACTCACCCTTCTCGCTATGCATTGGCGCTGACTCCTTTCTGTTATGCTAGCATACTAGAAAAAATGACAGCCGAGCGCGTCAAACAGTTCAATGTGTATCTGCCGGTAGAGCTGATCCGGCAGGTTAAGCATCACGCGATCGAACTCGAGCTTTCCCTCTCAGCGTTGGTCGCTGATGCCTTGCGCGCCTATCTCGGCACCCGCGAACACCAACCACGATCCTCTGCAAGGAGCTCCGACAAGGCGACTGAAGGTATCGAAGCTGTGTTCCTGACTACCCACAACTGGGGAAAGGCCGCGAAGTTCTTCCAGGCACTCGGTTACACCCTGGAATTCGAGACCGACCACAATTCCGGCCAGCTGCGGGGCGCATCCGGCCCCTATCTCTTCATCGCCGAAGTCCCCAAGGCCCAGGAGCCCCAGATCCAGCTCGTGATAAAAGTGGCCGACGAGGCCAAATTCCAGCCAGCTCCAAATGTCGAGATCGTCACGCCATTTCAAGATACCCATTGGGGCACGCGCGAGATGACGGTGCGCGATCCAGACGGGCGCACTTGGAGCCTACAGGCTCCGAAAGCCTGACTTAGGGTTGCGGCATCCTCCAGGAGGCGTGCAGTCCAAACACCCTGCCCTAATGAGGCAGGACGAACCGCACGCCTGCCCGGGCCAGTCCGCCACTCAGGGCCGATGCAAAGCCATCGGCGCGCCAGCAGGCAGCGCCGGTCATGCTGCCGTCGTCGTGGAACTGGATCGCGTTCATGCCGCCGGCCACAGTCGGCATCACCTGGATCTTGTGACCGCGCGCCTGCAGTCCCTGCCGTACCCTTTCAGGAATGCCATGCTCGATCTCCAGCATCGGCCCTTCCGTCCAGATGCGCGGTGCTTCAACCGCCTCCTGTAGGGTCATCCCGTGGTCGATGAGGTTGACCAAGGCCTGTAGAGCCGATGGGAAGATCTTCCGTCCACCCGGCAGGCCGAGTGCATAGGCGATCTTGTCGCCCCGCCCTGCCATCATGGGCGACATCGAGGTCGTGACCCTCTTGCCGGGCGCGATCGACAGCGCGTTCCCGGGCCTTGGATCGAAGTTGTTCATGTAGTTGTTGGGTATCATGCCGGTCCCGGGCACGATGAAACGCGCACCGAACAGGCTGTTGATGGTCTGGGTCGTGCAGACCACGTTGCCTTTGCCGTCGGCCACGGTGAGATGCGTCGTATCCGCACCTTCTGCTCCCACCAGCCCGGTACTCCAGCTCTTGGCGTGCGCGAGATCGATTCCGCTGCGCCGCTCGGCGGCATAATCCTTGGCGATGAGGCGCTCGACCGGCACGCGCACGAAGTCCGGATCGCCACTTGCCTCGGCCCGGTCGGCGAAGGCGATCTTCAGGACCTCGGCCAGCAGATGTAGCGTTTCCACCGTGCCGAATCCGAAGGCCGCAATGTCGTAGCCTTCTAGGATGTTCAGCATCTGGGCGATGTGCACCCCGGAAGCTGCCGGCGGTGGCGGCCCCAGAATCTCCCAGCCGCGATAGAGGGCGCGGATCGGCGCGCGCTCCGCCACCTTATAGTCCACAAGATCGGCACGACCGACGTACCCGCCGCTCCTTTCCATACACTCGACAAGCAAATCGCCAAGCGGACCACCGTGGAGCGCCTTCTCTCCCTGTTTGGCAACAAGCGCGAGCGCATCCGCATAGGCGCCCTGGACAAGGCGTTCGCCCGCCTTGAGCGGCATGCCGCCCGGCATGAGAAGAGCAGCTGCGAGCTTGTCGCGGGATAGATCGGCAGCCGCGCTTTCGATGCAGTCGGAAAGGTAGGGCGTGACGACGAAACCGCGTGCGGCATGGCTGATCGCAGGTTGCATCACGTCAACGAGTGACATTGTGCCGTAGCGTTCCAGCGTCAGGCACCAGGCACGCAACGAACCGGGCGTCGCGACCGACTTCGGGCCAACAAGATTTTCCTGACCTTCGACGTCGTACACTTCCGGTGCGGCGCCGACGATCGGACGATACATGTCGGGCCGGCCGGCTTTTGGCACGGCGCTCATGCCGTCGAAGATGCGATGGCTGCCGTCGGCCAAGCGGATATGGCAGGTCGTGCCACCGACCAACCCCACCATCATGGGCTCGACCACAGTCAACGCGAACTGGGTAGCAACCGCCGCATCGATCGCGTTACCGCCTGCGGCCAGCATTTCCAGGCCGGCCGCCGAGGCGAGCGGATGATTGGACACGACCATTCCGTCCGTGCCCTGGGCCGGCTGCTTCTCGCACACGAATTGCGTGCCCGCGCGCTCGCGCCAACTCGGCTTGCTCATGCCGCTCGATCCTCCCCAGCCCCGAGATGCAGGCTACAGCCTGCCTTTGCGCTTTCCGATCCCCTCCGCCAGAAGGCAAAGGATTTCCCACATCATGGTGACGCCCACGAGGGCGGTGTTGCCGCTCATGTCGAAGGGTGGAGAAACCTCGACCACATCACCCCCCACGAGGTTGAGCCCGCGCAGGCCCCGTAGCATTCGCTGCGCCTCATGTGGCGTGTAGCCGCCGATCTCCGGCGTACCCGTCCCGGGCGCGTACGCCGGGTCGAGACCATCGACATCGAAACTGATGTAGGTCGGACCGGAGCCGACGACGCGACGCGCCTCGGCGATCACCTTCTCGACGCCGAGATCGAAATATTCCTCGATCGTAATGACGCGCATGCCTTGCGCGAGAGCCCAGGCATTGTCATCGCGATTGTAGAGCGAGCCACGGATGCCGATCTGCACCACGCGCTTGGGATCGAGCAGTCCCTCCTCCACCGCGCGACGGAACGGCGTACCATGCGTGTACTTGTAGTCGCCGAAATAGGTGTCCCAGGTATCGCTGTGAGCGTCGAAATGGATCAGGCCGAGCGGCGCCTGGCCTTTGGCGATGCCGCGCATGATTGGCAACGTCACGAGGTGATCCCCGCCTGCGGACAGTGGCGTGACGCCGGCCGCATGCACCTTGGCGTAGAACTTCTCGATGCGCCCCAGCGAATCGTCGATACTGGCCGGGTTGACGGATGCATCACCCAAATCACCACACTTCGCGAGCTCGTAGGGAGCGATTCCCGTGACGTGGTGGATGCGGCGCATCATGGTGGAAAGATCCCGCATCTGCCGCGGACCGTGGCGCGCACCGGGCCGATTGGTCGTGCCGCCATCCCAGGGAACGCCGATCATGCCGATCTCGACCTGGGACGGATCGCGAAACAGCGGCAGGCGCATGAAGGTCGCGACGTCGCCAAAGCGCGGCGTCACGATGCCCGAAACGGGCTGCGGAAAAGCTGCTTTGTCGGTCATGCCAAGATTTGGGTACTCATTACGGCTGCAATAGGGCCTTGCGGGCGGTGACGAACTCTTCGACCGCCGAAACGAAGCGATCGGCTTCGGCCTCGCCGATCATGATATTGAGGGCGGCGAAGCCACGGCGGGCAATCCAGATCCCGGCCGCTGACATGTCGAAGAAGAACAGCTCCTTGGCATCCTGGTTGGAACTGGCGATATCCGCCGCCGTCCTGATCGGCCGGGTCGTCGCATGCGCTGTCATCATCGAGCCGATGCCCGAGAACTGGAATGCCACGTCGTTCTTCGCGCAAATGGCATTCAGACGGTCCCGGATCCGGTCGCCGCGCGCATTGAGCGCGTCGGCCACGTCTGGCGTATAGACCTCGCCGTAACCGGCGACGCCAGCGGCCATGGTGAGGACATTGTTGTTGAACGTGCCGGCATGCGGCAACGAGTCGGGCTTAGTCGGGTCAAACAGTTCCATGATCTCTCGACGGCCGCCAAACGCCCCGAACGACATGCCGCCACCGATATATTTGCCCAGTGTCGTCATGTCGGGGACGATACCGAGCCGGGCCTGGAGCCCGCCAGGCGACAGGCGCGACGTCATCACCTCGTCGAAGATCAGCGTGATGCCGCGGGCACGCGTTTCATCGCGCAGCGCCCGCAGGAAGTCCGGATCGCCCGGCAGACAGCCATGACTACCCTGCATTGGCTCGACCAGCACGGCGAAGATCTCTTCCCCGTGCTTGGCCAGCAGCGCACGAGTCCCCTCAATGTCGTTATAGGGCGCCACGACGTAGTCGTAGGGCATGTTCACCGGGCTGCCGCCGCTGACGAAATAGAGGACGCCGCCATGGTAGCCGCCGTGGAAGACCATGACCTTGGTTGCCTTGGCCCGGCCCGCCCGCTGGGCAAAGACCTTTGCGCCAGCCAATGCCATCACGTTGCCCTCGGTGCCGGAATTGGTGAACCGCACCAGATCGATAGAGGGAATACGATCGACGATCAGGCGAGCGAGTTCGCCCTCATAAGCGTTTCGGCCGGCATAGTTCCAGCCATGATCGAGCGCTCGATCGATGGCGGCCCGGATCACCGGATGGGAATGGCCATAGATGCCAGCAGTATATTCCCCCAGCACATCGATATACTCGTGGCCATCCGCATCCCACAATCGGCAGCCTTCGCCGCGCACGACGGTCAGCGGGAACGGGGCGTTGTGCAGCGTGGTCCGCGTATTGCCGCCCGGCATGGCCTGACTGGCTTCCTGATGCCGCGCGAAGCTCTTCGGATTGCGGTCGATATAGGCTTGGCGCGCTTCGACGAGCGCGGACTGCAGGTCCGAATTGGCCAGGACTTGATCGGGCAACGTCACTCTCCCTCGACACTCTTCATCGGCTGGAGCGACCCTATCACATGCGGTCTGCTTCCGTACGAGATGGCCTGCCGATATTGGTTCATAACTGTCCCAAACTGAGCTCGCGCTCGACGGCACCTTCTTCGAAGTAGCGCCACAGGAACTACACGACATTCAGCTCGCGCACGGGTCGGCCAGCCGCGATGCGATCGTAGGCGAAGGGCGCGAGGTCGAGCGTGCGATAGCCGCCATGCACGATCAGTTCGGCGATGGCGCGGCCCACAGCGGGCGACTGCTGGATGCCATGTCCGGAAAAGCCGGTCGCGAACAGCAGGTTCTCGATCGTTGGATGACGGCCGACGATCCCGTTCTGGTCGAAGGTATTGTACTCGTAATATCCGGCCCACGAATTCACGACCTTGGCGGCTTCGAACGCGGGCACCCGCGCGGCAAGGGCAGGCCAAACCATGTTGTCCCACTCTTGATGCTGCACCTCGAGCGGTGCGCCGGCCGGATCGTTGCCCTCGGCCGGTGTGGTGCCCGCGATATAGAATCGTCCTTCGGGCCGGAACCACACACCGGAAGGATCGATCGTCAGCGGCGTCAGGCCCGGCGGCTGGCGCACATCGAACACGAAGACCGAGCGCCGCCGCGGTTCAACGGGCAAGGCGACGCCCGCCAGCGCCGCGACCTGCCCGGACCAGGCGCCCGCCGCAATCACGATCGTCTTGGCCGGCATGCGTCCGTTGGTACGCAGGTCGACGAAGTTTGGCCCCATGCCCACCACTTCGTCTGGCACGTAGACGGCACCGCGTTCGCGGGCGGCCCGACTGAACCCCTGCATCAGCGAAGGTCCGTCGAACCACCCCTCGTTGGCCGTGCCGTGCGACGCCAGGACCAGGCCGTCGATGGACAGCCAGGGAAAGCGTTGCGCCAGCGCGGCGGACTCCAGCAGTTCGACCGAACAGCCTTCGGCCCGCTGAACCGCATTGTTTGCGCGGAGCACGGGTACGCCGGCCTCGGTGGCAAGGAACAGATAGCCCGGTTCCTTCAATCCCAGCTCGACGCCCAGCACTTCAGGTGCCCGCCGGATGAACTCGACACCATAGCGCGACAGCCGAATGTTGAGGGGGGTGGAGAATTGCTGGCGGATGGAACTCGCGGACAAGGCCGACGAGGCGCGAATGTAGGTCGGATCACGCTCGATCACGGCGACCTTGCCGGCGAAAGCCGGATCTGCGGTGAGATGATAGGCGATGGACGAGCCCATCGCGCCGCCGCCGACAATGACGACATCGACGGGGCCCGAGGAGGAATTGCCGTTGGACAAGGGTCTGCTCTTCCAAAACTTAACGCGGAATGACAGAAGGCATGAGACGTCGTTTCGAGCTTCCGTTCAACGACGAAGCAATGATCTTTCCTCTTGTAGACACGACTACAAGGGCTACGGACTGGTATTTCCCTCTCCTCGGTCAGCGACCCTTTGCCGCCATTCACCGAGCCGGCCCCTCGATCCATCTGCAGCCTTGTCGGCGGCACAGGACATCCTTACTACGGTGACACCGGCTGTGGGGGATGAGAGGCGGATGCTCCGCTGGAGCGATGCGAGGCGGTGTGCAACGAGGATGGCGGCAGGTCTGCTGGCCGGTGCCGGCAGCGCCGTTCCTGTCTTCGCCCAGAGCGCCCTGCCCATTTACGATCCCAGCTCTGTCGCATCGCTGTCATTCCGCCCCGGCAACGCCGATATGCTGCTGCTGGCCGTCGCCGACAGTCAGCAACATCTAAAAACGAACCTGGTGCAGGTCACGAAAGACGGACGCACGCTGCTCCTGCGCACGCTGCCCGAACTGGCAGCATCGGCGGCCTGGCTCGATGACAAGCATATCGTCACTGGCGGCGGCGACGGCCGCCTCCTGAGCTGGCCGATCGAAGGCGGCGGTCCAACGCTCCTCATCACATTGCCCGAGCCCATTTCCGGCATCGGCGTTGCACCCGTGAGCCACAATCTGGTGCTCCGGCAGACGCAAACGCTACGGTCGACGACATCAGATGGCCATCCTAACGGGCCGACCATCACCCTCGGCATGGCCGGCAAGTCTACGGATATCTGTCCGCCTGCGGGGATCGAAACGGCCCCCGCCTTCTCACCGGACGAGCGGCTCCTCGCGATCGCGGGTTTTTGCGGCGACCTGCGCGTCATTGGCCGTGACGGCAGCCGCCTCATGCATGCCGATGTCCCGCGTTCCTACGTAAAGCGCCATGTCTTCTCGACCGACGGGCGTACCCTCGCCGTTGCCTACACCGGATCGAACAACACATCCGGGGGAGGATTGGACTTTTGGCCCCTCGCCCCGGGCCGTCTTGGCACCCCTCGCCCCTTACCCGGTCCCTTCCCGCCAGACGATCCGGCAGATGTTGCGGCGCTCCCCGGCAAGGCGGGTTTCGTGCTGCTGTCCGGCGATCATGTGCGCTTCATGACGCCAGACGGGCCCCTTTCCAACAACGATCTTCCGCTCAAGACGCCAAGGCGCGTTGCCGTTTCGTCGGACGGCAACCGGATCGCCGTCGCCGCCGCAGAAGGCCTCGTGTTGCTCGATGGCAACGGACAACGCGTCGTACCGCAGCCTTTCGCCGAATTTGGCCAGCCGCTGGCCGTGCGCTCGATCGCTGGCGGCACCCGGCTCGTCACCCTCTCCCCCGACGGCCGGCTGCGGGTCTGGGGACTCGACGGCAAGGAAGTGGGCGAGCCGTTGCGGCTGTGGAAGCCGCTTCCCCCTTCGAGCAATGTGCCGACCCAGATGCCCCGCCTGTTTGCTTCCCCGAACGGGCGGCGGGTGGCGGTGCTGGAGCCCGACGGACAGTTCGAAGTGTTCGACGAGAACTGGAAGGGCATCGGCAGGCCAATTCGCTTTCCGGCCGCAACCAGCGGTGCGACGAACAACGCCATGATCCTGCTCGACGATCGCATTCTGCGACCGCTGCCCGACGGGACCGGCTTCCTGGTCCTTGGCTTCGACGGCCGGGTGCTGGGACGCATGCTGTTCGGAAACGAGACAAAGCTTGCGCCGGAAGCCGCAGCCGCCTCGGCCACTGTCATTGCTGTCTTCACAGCCGACGGACGGCTTGCTGCCTGGGACAGCGACGGCAAGCCGTTACGACAGCAGCGGATTCCCGTATCGGGCCTCAGCCAACCCAGCCTCACCATTTCAGCCGATGGCAAGACCATCGTATTGTACGACCAGCCTCGGAATCTGCCTCCGCATCTGCTGGTCTGGAGGCCGGCCGATGGCGGCAGCATCGAGAATCGCGATGGAGCCTTCGCGGGCCTGCTGGCCGACGGCTCGCTTTTCCGAGTCAACCAGCGCCGGCTGGTGGCCGACGGCCCGGATGGTACCGTGCGTTTCAGCCAATCGATCGACGGCGATACCGTCGCAGCCGTTACGCCCGACGGCAAGACGGCACTCGTCGTTGTCAATAACGGTGCCGTACGGGCAGTCGAGATCAATCCGGCAAAGCGGTAGAGCGATATCTATCAGCGAACGAAGGTCATTGCCCGATCACGCAACGAGCCAAAACGCAGGCTCAAGAGATCGAGCACGTAATTCTGATAGAGTTTCCAGGGACGCTTCGAGCCCTGCTTGGGCTGATGCTTCAAGGCACGCTGGATATAGCCCGACGAAAAATTCACCCAAGGCTCTGCCGTCAAGGCCGGATCGGCGTTATGCGGCATGCAGTAGCGATAGCCCTTGCGGTCCATGAGATTCAGCAGCCGGCAGACATACTCGCACACGAGATCCGCCTTCAGCGTCCACGAGGCGTTCGTGTAGCCGAACACCGACGCGAGGTTCGGAATGTCCGAATACATCATGCCCTTGTAGATGAAGGTCTCGGACGTCTCGACTTTGCGGCCATCGATGGCGAGCCTGACACCCCCCAGCGGGACCAGCACGAGACCCGTCGCCGTGACGATGATATCGGCGGCCAGTTCCTGGCCAGACTTCAGCTTCAGGCCACTCTCGGTGAAGGTCTCGATATGGTCGGTAACGACCGACACCTTGCCCTGCCGAATGGCGCGGAAAAAGTCCGCATCCGGTACCAGGCACAGCCGCTGGTCCCACGGCTTGTAGGCGGGCGTGAAGTGCTTTTCGACATCGTAGTCCGGCCCCAGCGCCTGGCGTACCCCGCCCAGCAGCAGGCGCTTCACCTTCTCTGGCTGGCGCTTGCAGAGCTGGTAGAAATACATGCCGAACAGCACGTTCCGCCACCGTGTGACCGCATAGGCGAGCTTGAGCGGCAAGCGGCGGCGCATCTTGTTGGCAAATGGATCCTTCGACGGCCGCATTGTCATGTAGGTCGGCGAGCGCTGCAGCATGGTGACGTGGGCGGCACCCGAATTCGCCATGGCCGGAACGAGCGTCACTGCCGTCGCGCCGCTGCCGATCACGACCACGCTCTTGCCGGAATAATCGAGATCCTGTGGCCAGTTCTGCGGATGGACGATACGGCCCTTGAAGCGATCCATGCCGGCAAACGTCGGCAGATAGCCGCCCTCGTAGCTGTAATAGCCGCTACACATCCACAGAAAGCTGCAACTGTAGCGCCGCAGTTCCCGTTCGGGCCCACACTCGACTTCCACCGTCCAACGCGCTTCCGGGGTTGACCACGACGCCGCCACGACGCGATGCTGATAGCGGATGCGGCGATCGATGCCATGATCGTTCGCAACCTCACGGATGTAGCTCAGGATCGACGACCCGTCCGCGATCGCCTTGGCATCCTTCCAGGGACGGAAACGATAGCCCAAGGTGTACATGTCGGAGTCCGAGCGGATACCTGGATAGCGGAACAGGTCCCAGGTGCCGCCGCTGGCCGCGCGTCCTTCAAGGATAGCGAAGCTCTTGCTCGGGCATTCCTTCTGCAAGTGCCAGGCAGCCCCGATCCCCGACAGGCCGGCCCCAACAATGAGCACGTCGAAATGCTCGACGGCACTCGTCGAGATGATCTGGGTATCGGGCACGTCAGTCCTTCATGAAGGCGTTGAGCTCCGGAGTGGTGATGGAGCGATCGAGATAGCCGAAGCTGCCTTTTTCCTGCACTTCGCGCGCAGCTTCAAGCAGTCCCGTCATGGCAGCCCGATAAAGGGACGTCGCAAGGCTGATCCGCTTCACGCCGGCAGCCTCAAGATCCTGTTTGCTGAAGGATTTGCCCTTGATGCCGACCATGAAGTTGAACGGCTTCTTCAGAGAACTGCACACTTTCCTGACGGCCTCCAGATCTGGCAGGCCGGGCGCGAACAGCACGTCCGCGCCGGCGGCTTCGAAAGCCTGCAGCCGCTTGATCACGTCCTCGAGGTCGGGCCGGCCGCGCAGGAAGCCCTCAGCACGGGCAGTCAGGACAAAGGGAATGGGAAGCGAACGGGCTGCCTGTACGGCAGCTTTCACCCGAACCGCCGCAGTCTCCAGATCGAAGAGCGGAGCGTCCTTGTCGCCCGTGGCATCCTCGATCGAACCGCCGACCAGTCCGACATTGCAGGCCTCGCGAATCGTCTCGGCCGCCGCCTGTGGCGAGTCCCCGAATCCCTTCTCGAGATCGCCCGCCACTGGCAAGTCGGTTGCCTCGACGATCATCCTGGCGTTCGCCAGGGCCTCTTCGCGCGTGATCTTGCCATCGCGCTTGCCCAGAACAGCCGCCTTGGCCCCGCTCGACGTTGCAAGCGCTTCGAATCCCAATCCGGCCAGGATGCGGGCCGAACCGGCATCCCAAGGATTGGCGATGACGAATGCTCCTGCCCTCTCGTGAAGGGCACGGAATTTCATCGCCTTGTCGGCCTGGCTTATTGCCATGACATTTCTCCTGCTTGGCGGGCCCTAAAGACTGCGACCGTCGTGTAGACGCGGCGTGAGTTTCTCGATCTCGACGCCGTCCAGGCAGCGCAGGTTGATACCGACGGTCGGCGTGCCATCCGGCGCGACCCCTTCGGCGAAGCTCTCGATGCCGCAGTGGCGGCAGAAGCGATGATGCAGTCGCTTCTGGCCAAACTGATAGTCGTCGAGTGCGTCCGCCCCCGACGTGAACGTCATCCTGGCCTTGGGCGCAAATGCCCACACGGCGCCGAGCTTGGTGCAGATCGAACAGTTGCATCGCAACGCCTGATCAAGATCGAGATCGACCGTGAAAGCGACGGCGCGACAGTGGCAGCTTCCGGTATAGGTCTGTGTGCTCATGTGCTGAAGGCTAGCACCTTCAGGCGACGAGGTTCAGCCCCAGATCGAAGGCATCGAAGTTTCGCCAGCGCCGGGCCATCGTCTGATCAACGAGCTGCCGATTGCAGATCAGCGGCACTTTCTGTTCCGAAAGTCCGCCATGGCTGCGCAGCGGTTCCGTCAAACCGGACAAATCGTGCCGTGAGGCCGAGGTGCCGAGCACCTTATGTCGCTTGGAGATGACGACGAGATCGCCGAGACGGTCGGCCGGCAGCTCGAAGCGAGAGGCCGCCTCTACTCTCGGTATCGCTAGTTCAATGTCTGGCATGGCCTCGAGCCGGGCGCCCCACTCTTCCACTCCGGCACCGGCCGGCAGGTAGACAACAGCGTAGGATCCAAGCGCCCCGTGATGGACCACATACGGGTCGGTGATCGGCAGGATGACCCGCGCTTTTCCGGTCCCCAACCATCCATCGAACAGATCCTGCAGGTACAGTACATCCGGTCGGCCAGCAGCATCGTGCTTGTCGTTCATGCCGTGATCAGCGGTGATCACAAGAGTGCACCCCAGCCCTTCCAGCCTGGCCAGGTAACCATCCATCATGGCATAGAACTCGTTGGCGACCGGGCTGCCGGGCGGATGTTTGTGCTGGATGTAGTCCGTTGTCGAAAGATACATGATCTCGGGCCGATCACGTTCCATAAGCTTCACGCCGGCGGCGAACACGAACTCCGACAGCGCCGCGCTGTACACGTCAGGCACTGGACGACCGACCAGGGCATTCACATCGGCGATGCCGTTCTCCGTCGGAGTTGCCTGGTCGGATTTCTCCGAGGAGAAGCTGCAGGCCTTGCCCGGTTCGAGCCGCAATCCGTTGCCCAGCAATCCACGCAGCTTGTCCTTTGCGGTGACAATCGCGATGCGGCAACCGGCGCGCTGAAAAGCCGGAAATACCGTCTCCACGCGCAGGAATTTCGGGTCGTTCATCATCACTTCCCGACCGGTCTCGGGATCGAGCAGATAGTTGCCACAAATGCCGTGCACCGACGGCGGTTGCCCAGTGACGATGGAAAGGTTGTTGGGATTGGTGAAGGAGGGCATGACGCAGTCGGCAAGGAGGTTTGTGCCCTCTTTCAGCACCTTCGCGAACCAGGGTGCCCGTCCAGCCTCGACAGCACGTTCGATATAGCCTGGCTCCGAGCCATCAATGCAGATGACGATCGTCGGCTGTTGCGGGAGCCGGTAGATCCGGCCGTTCACTGTTACCGTATCGCGGCCCGCATCAAGACTATCGGGAGACATATTTCCTTCTACTGCGTCCACTATGGCACTGCCAGTGGCGCCGCCATTTGCCCGATGTCAAAAAACTTTCATCACCCTTCCGCGAAGCGTAGGTTGTGCAGATCATGCATGGCGTCGACACCATCCTGAATGTTGCGGGCAGCGTTGCCTTGCTCTTGTGGGGTGTGCGCATGGTCCGAACGGGCCTGACGCGCGCCTTCGGCGCGACGCTACGCCGTGCCATCGGACTCTGCTCCCGCAATCGTTTGACCGCCTTTGCGGGGGGAGTCGGGCTTACTGGACTTCTGCAGTCGAGCACGGCGACAGCCCTTCTCCTCGCCTCCTTTGCGGGTCGTGGCCTGATCTCCCTGCCGATAGCGCTGGCGGTGATGCTGGGCGCCAATGTCGGCACGACGCTGACCTCCCAGGTTCTTTCGTTCGATCTTGGTTGGCTGTCGCCATTGATGATTGCCGTCGGCGTCATTTCCTTCCTGTCCAGCGATTCCGACCGCCCCCGCCATCTCGGCCGCGTCGCCATCGGATTGGGCTTGATGCTGCTGTCGCTGCACCTGCTGACCCAGGCCACCGAACCTTTGCAGACATCGCCCTCGTTCATTGCCCTGCTGGCCGGCATGCAGGACGAGTATGTCATTGCCGCCATTCTCGGTACGCTCGCCACCTGGTTCGTCCATTCAAGCCTGTCGATGGTGCTGCTTGTGATGTCCTTCGCGTCCAGCGGCATCGTCAGCCAGCCGCTCGCCCTTGCCCTGGTGATTGGCGCCAATATCGGCGGTGCACTGGCGCCCTACATGGATCAGTCGGCCACAGACATCGAGGCTCGGCGGGTGCCGCTTGCCAACCTGATCTCGAGACTCCTGATCGGCCTCGCGTTCCTCCCCTTCCTCGTTCCGGTAAGTCACGGGCTCGGCTTGCTGGAACCGGCGGCAGCGCGCGTTGCAGTCAATTTCCACACCTTGTTCAGCTTGGTGGCAGCGGTTGTCTTCCTGCCGCTGACCGACCCGATGGCCAACCTCTGTCGACGTCTGGTCCCCAGCAAGCCCCTTACCGATGATCCCGGCCAGCCTCGACATCTCGACCCGAACGTTCTCGACACGCCCACCGAGGCGCTGGCCTGTGCCATGCGCGAAACGCTCAACCTCGGCGACAAGGTGGCGGACATGCTGCGCCAGACGATGACGGTGTTCGAGCAGAACGATCAGAAGGGCGTCCGCACGATCGAACACGCGGACAACGCCATCGATCGGCTCTACGAAGCCATCAAGCTCTATCTGATCCAGGTATCGCGCAACGATCTCGGCGAGGAAGAGAGCCGGCGGTACGTCGAGATCCTGACATTCACCACCAACCTCGAGCACATAGGCGACATCATCGACAAGAGCCTGATGGAGCTGGCGAACAAGAAGATCAAAAACCGTTACGCCTTCTCTCCGGAGGGCTTGGCGGAGCTCAAGGCCTTCCACGCCCGCGTGCTGGAGAACCTTCAATTGGCACTGAATGTCTTTACCACCCGCGATCTTGCCTTGGCCCGGCGTCTCGTCGCCGAGAAGACCTCGGTACGCGAAGCGGAAGCCAAGGCAGCCGACAATCATTTCGCGCGACTGCGTCAGGGCCGGCCGGAGTCGATCGAGACCAGTTCGATCCACATGGACGTGATCCGCGATCTCAAGCGCATCAACGGGCATGTGACATCGGTCGCCTACCCTATCCTTGAGGCGGCCGGCGAGCTGGCCGAAACGCGCCTGAGGGACACCAATGACCCGCTGGTGCGGGCAGCGACTGGATCGCAAGGATAGAGCACAACTGACACAACGCTCGCAGGCGCCAAAGCTCTCTTCCCCGCAGGGGCCGCCCCCGCCGTTCAGTCTCCGGCACCATTAACTGCTAACCAGATGCAGCCACGTTGCAAATCATAGCCTGGGATGCTTATGGTTTGTCCTGTGCCGGCAACGTCTTCGACCCTGGGCGAGCGCCTCTATACGGCGCTCAAGCCGACGGACAGCGGCGCCGGGAGCCGGCGCTGGCAGTCCTTCCATCTGTTTGCGCTCGGTGCGGGCCTTCTGGCCGTAACGCTATCGTCGGTCGATAGCCTGCCCGACCTCGCGAACGAAATCGCATCATTCGTCATAATGCTGGTGGCCGTCGTATTCCTCGTCGAGTACGCGCTGCGGCTCTGGACCGCCCCGGAGGCACCCAACTACGCCGGCCACTCCGAGATGGGAGCCCGTATACGCTGGGCCTGCTCGCCCATCGGCCTGATCGGGCTGCTGGCGATCGTGCCGGCTTTCGCCATCTCGGTCCATGCCGTCGGGGCCGACAGCGATCTGGCCGCGCTTTTTTGCATCCTCTGGATCCTCAAGCTCGGTGTCCACGCGCCGGCATTGGGTACCCTTGCGCGTGTCATCTCCAACGAGCGCGCGACACTGGCCTCGGTGCTGATCATTTTCATCATCGTGTTGGTGTCGGCCGCCACCGCAACCTACTTCTTCGAGCGCGCACGCCAGCCCGAGGCTTTCAGCAATCTGCCCGCCGCACTGTGGTGGGCCGTGGTGACGCTGACAACGACGGGCTATGGCGACATTGTTCCCCTGACGACCGGCGGTCGGATCGTGGGATCAGTGGTCATGGTAAGCGGCATCCTGGTGCTGGCTCTGATGACCGGTATCCTTGCCACCGGGTTTGCCGAGGAGGAGCGCCGGCGCGAATATCTGCGCGTCTGGGACCAGGTCGTCAAAGTACCGATGTTCGCCGAGCTCGGCACCGTTACGCTCTCGGAGATCGTCGGCAAGCTCCGTGTGCGGCACTATCCACCTCGGTTCGTGGTCGTGCGGCGCGATGAGCCCGGCGATGCGATGTTCTTCATTTCCGAAGGAGAGGTCGAGGTTCGCCTGCCGCACGAGCCGGTGCGCCTTGGTCAGGGCGGATTTTTTGGCGAAATGGCCCTGCTCGACCGCCTGCCGCGCAGCGCCACTATCGTGACGACGCAACCGACCACGTTGCTGGTCCTCTATGCGAGCGACTTCTACGAAATTGCTGCCCATATTCCGTCGCTGGTCGCCGCGGTGGAAAAGGAAGCGCGCCGACGCCGACAGGAGAACGAAAGCGGCAAGGCGGCAGTCGGCACCCAGAGGTGACCCTCATCATCGATCGCTGTTCCGGCGTGTAATCTATCCGCCGCGCTTGGGGGTGCGGTCGAAGACGATCGGCTTGGGCGGCGCGACGACCTTCTTGAGATGCACGATCAGACTGCGCGCCAGCATGCCGACCTGGCCGCCGACGAATCGGACCAACACCAGGGCAAAGCGTAGCGGACGCATCTCCCCGTCGCGGAGGAAATTATGCCCGGCTCGCAGGAAGGTTGTCGCGCATACCAGCACCCAACCCAGGGTAATGAGGAAAAGCGTGAGCAACAAAGGCACGAGCGACGGTGCGAGAAGACCGGCGAGAATTCCGCAGACGACACCCACCAGAAGGACGGGCTGATTGAGCGACATGCAGAGATGCAGAAGGGCCGCGCCCTTGGACGCCAGCGAGATGTCACGGCTCTTCAGAATCACCGGGAACATGCGCATCGAGACATGCCGGAAACCGTCCTGCCAGCGCTGCTGTTGGCGCAGCCAGGTCTTGGTGTCGGCCGGCAACTCCCCAGGTACTGAAACGCTGGTGAGAAAGACCGCCCGCCACCCTTTCACCCACCCGCGATAGGTCAGGTCGAGATCCTCGGTGACCGTGTCTCCCTTCCAACCGCCGCCAGCCTCGATGGCAGCACGTTGCCAGATGCCGCATGTCCCGTTGAACGGCAGCGGATGGCCGGCCCAGTACCGCGTCGCCTGCTCGATGCCGAGATGGGCATCGAGGGTGACCATCTGCATCTCGGTCAGCGCATTCTCATGGGGGTTGAGGAAATCGAAGCGCGCCTGGACGAAGGCGGTGTTCGGTTCCGCAAAGAACACCCGCATGCACCGGCGCAGGAAGTCGGTCGGCGGCACGTAATCGACGTCGAAGATCGCAAAGTAGTCGTAAGGAGTCTGCTGCATCGCCTCGTGCAGCGCGCCGCCCTTGAAGCCGCTGCGATCGGTCCTCTGCAAGGCGACGACATCGTAACCCTGGGCACGCAGTTCCACCGCCACCGTGCGAGCAAGTTCGGCGGTCTCGTCGGTGCTGTCGTCAAGAATTTGGATATGCAGCTTGTCGCGCGGCCAGTCGAGCCGCGCTGCCGCTTCCACTCCG
The DNA here is from genome assembly GCF_900167455.1 of Enhydrobacter aerosaccus. Lineage (GTDB taxonomy): Bacteria > Pseudomonadota > Alphaproteobacteria > Reyranellales > Reyranellaceae > Reyranella > Reyranella aerosaccus. The sequence goes on along the minus strand of NZ_FUWJ01000006.1, from coordinate 167,329 downwards.
CGGCGCAGGACCGGCCCTTCATTGAACGACGGTATCTGCACCACGACATGCGGCAGCTGGGCGTCCGGCGGCAGAGGTGTCATGAGGAGATCTTCCTCGTGTTCCAATGCCTTCTGTCGCAGGCGGTGGTTGAGCACCACCATGTACAGCAAGCTGCCGATGAAGGCTGCCAGCAACAGGCAGCAGGCGGCGAAGATAGCGGCAAGAAGCAGGGCGAGAAGCGCGATCACAGCATCGATCCGTTATACGCCGGTCTTCGGCGTTCGCTTGAACTCGGTCTTGCGCCCCATGCCGGCACTCAGGATTGCGCCGGCATTGGCAACGGCAAGATATACGATCAGGGCCGGCACGGTCGCGGCTGTCGCAAGATAGCCCGCGATCCCGCCCCGCTTCAGCCGGTGGTAGCCGCTCCAGGTCATGCCGAGGAGCACGACCAGCATGGCGATGAGCCACATCCATAGCAACGCGCCGAAGATCGGGAGCAGCCTGCCGTGCCCCATAACCGACAGGATCAGACCAACGACGCCGACGACCAGGGCAGGAAAAATGAGCTGTTGGCCGAGCGCAATTGTTGTTGTGAACTTGGCCTCTCCGGACCAGTCGGCATTCCAGACTTGGGGCAAAAGCTTGCGCGCGACCTGAACGAATCCTTTGGACCATCGGCTCTGCTGCGCTCCGAAGTCTCCCAGCCGCTGCGGCAGCTCGCCGACGACGTGCGGCTCCATCAGGAACACTCCACCCCAGCCCTTGAGATGGGTGCGCAGCACCAGGTCGAGATCCTCCGACAGCGTGTCGTGCGACCAGCCGCCGGCATCGTCGATCGCCGCACGGCGCCAGATGCCGCCCGTGCCGTTGAACTGAAAGGGCACGCCGCGACGCGCCCGAACGTCCTGCTCGACCGCGAAATGGGCGTCCTGCATCAAGCGCTGCGCCCGCGTCAGCCAGTTGCGACCGCCGTTACCCCATTCGATTCGGGTCTGGACGAAGGCGGCCTTGGGCGCGGCAAGCAGCGCCGCCATGGCGCGCTTAAGCCAGTCCCGCGCCGGAACGAAATCCGCGTCGAACACCGCAACGTAAGGGGCGTCACATAATGCCATGCCGGCAGCCAGGGCACCGGCCTTGAAGCCAGTGCGATTGCGGCGCCGGATATGCTCGGCATCGATCCCCTCGCGTTGCAGTCGTGAGATGGCATGATGCGCCATATCCGATGTGAGGTCCGTGCTGTCGTCGAGAAGTTGGATCTTCAACCGATCGCGCGGCCAATCGAGCGCCGCGGCGGCGCGCACCGCCCGTTCGACCACCATCGGCTCGTTGTAGACGGGGATCTGAACCAGAACGCGCGGCAGGTCATCAGGCAGCGCCGGCGGCGGAGAAGTGGCGGCCGAGTCGTCGGCCAGCCAATACAGCAGGTAAAAGAAATAGGCCGCGATCGCGAACTGCGCCGCCAGGCAAAGCAGGACGACGAGGTCGATGATCGTCAGCACCTTATCCGCCACTCAGTGATAGTGAATCGGCACTTCGAAGCAGCGACCGTCCTCGATGTGAAGGCGGCGGCTGGCAACGTCGAAAATGCGCTCGTCGTGTGTCGACAGCACCACGGCGCATTTGGCGCGCATGGTGAGATCCTGAAGTTGGTCGACCACCAGCCGTCCGGCGACGCGATCGAGTGCCGAAGTGGGCTCGTCGGCGATGATCAGGTCCGGCAAGCCAATCATGACGCGCGCGATGGCCACGCGCTGCTGTTGGCCACCCGAGAGCTCGTCCGGCCAGGATTCAGCCTTGTCGCCCAACCCGAGCAGGCCGAGCAGATGGCGGGCACGAACCTCGTCCCAGGCCGGATGCGCCAGGGCTGTGGTCGAAACGCCGGCGACCACATTCTGCAATGCCGTCAGCGAGGAAAGCAGATTGCGCTTCTGGAACAGAAACCGCACGCGGTTGCGCAGCCGGTCCAGTTGCGCGTTATTGATGTCGCTGACATTCGTCCCCAGCAGCCGCAGCTTGCCCTCGGACGGCCGACGCATCGTGCCCAGGATCGTAAGCAGTGTCGTCTTGCCGGAACCCGAAGGACCGGTGACGATCACCAACTCGCCTTCCCGCACCTGCATATTGATGTCGAACAGCACGTCGACGCGTTGCGCGCCTTCACCATAGTGATGATGCACGTCGATCGCCTCGACGACCGCAGGCCCCAGCGTGTTGCCTTCGCTCGTCATGGCTATTCGAACAACATGATGGGGTCGACCTTCCACAGACGACGGATCGCAAACAGGCTCGACACGACCGTCATGACGATCGACGCGATGAGCGATACCACCATCTCCCGCAGACCCATCGCCATACCGAGATGGATGGCCGCCTCTGCCACTCCGTAGACAAGGCGGGCCAGCGTGAAGGCGACGATGAAGGCCGGCGTGATGATGGCTGCGCCGATCTGGCCGATCATGCACAAGAAGAACCACCAATCGTAGCCCAGGCTCTTCAGGATGGCGTATTCGGGCAGGTAGAAGCGGATGATCTGGTATTGGGCGTAGTAGATGAACACCATGCCGATCATCAGGCCCATGACGAAACCGAGATCCGTGATGTAGCCGACCGGCGTTTCGCGCGACCAATAGCGCTTTTCGCGCGCCTCGAACTCCTCTCGGCTGATCACCTCACCGCGGCCAGCGAGATCGCGGTTAAGCTGCTCCGCGACCGCCGCCTTGTCGGCGCCCGGCACCAGCCGGATGCCCATGAAGGCCGGCCGGTCGGAATACCACTCGCCCAGCAGCTCATCCATGGAGGCTTCCGACATGACGATACCGCCATCGTTCACCACATTCGGACCAATGGCCACGGTGCCAACGACGAACATCTCACGCAAGAGGCCGCGATTGTCGGGAGGTCCAGTCACTGGAACTTCCTCGCCCTTTTCGGCCTCATTGGCGAGGTTACCGAAGTACGGCCGCGAGTCGCGGTCGAACAGGATCCGTCGAGTGACGCGCAGCTTGTAGAGATTCTCGCGCAACCCCGGCACATCGATCGCCGGTCGCTCGACATCGATGGCGTACCAGGCGAGCCGACGCGCCACCGGCATGTCGGCGCCCTTGAGCGACATGACGCCGAACCAGAACGGCAAGACTTGCGAGACGGAGGGATTGGCCGAGACGACATCGGTCATGGCCACGGGAACGTCTGCATTGAGCTGCAGCGACTTGAATCCCATCGGCACCAGCACGAGGTCGGTCACCACCGACCGGTGGATGCGGATCGAGGAATCGTAGACGGCGCGCTCGATGCCAAGCTGGGCAAAAATGACCAGCAGACTGGCCGTCACGCCAGCAAGCGAGAGCAAGGTGCTGGTCCGCTGCCGCCTGAGCTGCTGCGCGCCGAGAGGCATCGCCGCAGCCGTCTTGGCGGCCGCCCGGAATGCCGCCAGAGACTCCGAAAAGCTCGGCCATCTCCGGCGCGGCCGTGGCGACGGAGTGGCAGGCAGCGCGACGGTCATCAGACGACCATTAAAGGAAAGTAACGCGTGTCTCGCGACCGAGAACCTGTGGCACGCTTCCCGGATCATCGAGCTTGATTTCGACCTGAACGACGCGCGCATCGGTGGCCGATCCGCCATCGGGCTCCGTGCGCTGCATACGCTTCACGCTGGGCGCAATACGCACGATATGTCCCTTGAAGATCGTAGAGCTGCCGCGGAACGTCACGTCCACCGTTCCACCGACCACGACGCGGCCCAGATGGACCTCGTCCACATCGGCGAATACCCGCATCTGATTCATGTCGACGATCTTCGCGACACCGTACTGGTTGATGCGCTCGCCGGGCCGGGTCCAGATCTGCACCACGACGCCATCCAGCGGCGACCGCACCAGAGCCTGCTCGCGGTTCGTCCGTGCATTATCCAGCTTGGCGGTACGGATGCTGATATCGGTATCGATCTGTGCCAGATCGGTCGCCAGGGTCTCTTTCATCACGCGCAGCTTGGCCTGCTCGCGCTCAAGCTTCTGTTCGGAGATGTTGAGCTCAAGTTGCTTCTGATCCGGCGGCTTGCCCGAGCGCTGGAGTTCGAGCGCCTTGAGCTTGTTCTCCTCCATCGCCGACTTGACCGCCACTTCCTGCTCGGCGATCTCGGCAACCCGATAACCCGACACCATCGCCTCGCGTTGGCGTTTGGCCTTCTCGAGCTCCGCCTCCGCCGAGCGGACCGACACATCGGCGATGGGGTAATTCGACAGCACGGCGATCACCTCGTCGCGCTTCACCTTCTGGCCTTCGGCCACGCGCAATTCGAGAAGGACGCCACCGCCGGCGGCGTCGCCCGCAATGGCAGCCGTTCCAGCCGGCGCATCCGTATAGCCGCGGGCAATCAGGGGGCCCGCAGCCGCCCCGTCCTGGGCACTGCTGGTCTGGCGGCTCGGCGCAACCCACAGGACAACGGCTGCGATCACGAACAGGATTGCCCCCGTCGCCGCACCCCATGTGAACTTCTTCTCTCGCGCCATCCAGTTGGTCTCCAGCTCCCTCGCCTACCCGTTCGATCAGAACGAGGTCGTCGTCGTGGTGGTACCCTTGGCTACGCCCACAATCGAGACCGTACGGTACAGCGCGGACAGGATTTTATTGTACTCGTAAAGTGGCGCATTCGTGACGTAAATCACGTCTCTCGCTTGCATGCCAAATTGTTGCGCCACGAAAATGGACACGGGCTGCATCAGGTCCAACCGGAAGACGCGCGCCCGGGCCGAGGGATTATCCTGGATATCCCCCATCCGAAACACGAAGACGCCGGTCTTGTTGGCGCGCTCGTCAGACAGACCATGGACCTCGCCCAAGGCCTCCAGCAGCGTCATGTTCGACTTGGTCAGTTCGACATTACCGGCCTTGGCGACTGCGCCCAGCACGGTGAAGACCTGCGAATTGGGGCGAAGCACGATCTCGTCGCCCTTCTGAATGCCGATATCGGCCCCAGCCAGGAGTTCCGAATACTGCTTGTCCAGAATGACGGTGCCATGCCGGCGGACCACGGCCTGCAATTGAGTCGCGACTCCAACGGGGCCCCCGGCCCGGTTGACAGCGTCCACGACCGAGCGGGTGCCCTCGAGCAACGACAGACGGCCAGGGTTCTTCACCTCGCCCGACACCATGACGGTGTTGTTCCGGTCGGCCACGTACTCGACGATCACTTGCGGATTCTGGGCCTTGTTGCCTAGCTGGGTGACGATCTGGCGCTCGATCTGGCCCAGATCCATACCCGCCACCCGGACGGTTCCGACATAGGGCACCTCGATCGTGCCGTCGTCGGTTACGCGCTGGTTGCCGAGATCCGCTCCCGGCTTCTGGATAGTCGGAAAGATACTGCCTTCGTACGGCTCGAAGATGCGAACCTTGAGGACGTCGCCGGGCGCTACGGCCACGCGGGCACCGGCCGAAAGATTGCTGGTCGTGGAAGTTTGATCGACTGTCGCAGGAGGCCGATAGGCCACCACCGTCGTCGGCGTCAGGTCGATGAGATCAAACGGCAGCGCTTCGCTGCTCGTCGACTTCGCGCCATTCATCCACGGCCCGTCGCCGGGGATCGCCTGGCAGCCCGCCACCGCCACACCCAGGCCGAGGACAATAGCAGTAGGTCGACCGATGGCCTGCAGCCACGTCCAAATTGTCAATTCTCGATCTCCGTGCGGAACGGTCGGCATGCAAACGCCGCTCCACGTTCTTTGGGTCTTGCCTCAGCCTACCCAGTAATTAACCTGTGGTGCCACGGCGGTGCAAGCGCTCCGCCGGGATTCTCCCCGTCTTTGCATTCAAACGAGCCGCCGCTTCCTCTGGTGAGTCGGCGATATCCAGAAGCTGCCAGAAGCCAGAAACAAGCAGACAATCTTCGGCAGCTCCGCTGAAGCTGCAGAAGACGACATGGGCCTGCCGGTCTTCGGCACTGCGCAGCGCTGTCGCCAGGGCGCGCACGCCGGCGGCACTCATGTATGTCACGGCACTGCCATCGACGACGAGCCGGGCGCCGGGATTCAACGCATCCAGCATCGACTTCTGCACCTCCAAGGCGGTTACCGAGTCCACCCGCCCGGGCAGTCTGATCGTGGTGATATCCTTGACCTGATCCATTCCGCTCATACGGGCTTCCCCGAAACCTCATCCCCGCGCTTTCGCCACTGTCCGCCGAGGTCAGTCCCCCGCCAGTCTATATTGCGCCCGGCAAGGGCGCGAACCATCAACCAAGGGGCCAGGACCTCGCGCACTAGCGCCGCGCATGCAGCGCGGGGGCCGAAGGCCAGGCCCCGTCCCGACATGAACCATTTCTCGGCACAAAGCCAAGCGAAGATATGAAGGGCGAGGCCGGCGGCAGCCAAACTGGGGCCGGCCCCGAGCGCGGCCAGGCCGATCAGGCCGGCCACGCCCGAGACAGCGGCGCCGATCGCCGGCTCCCAGAGGACTAGGGGCCAGACCGGGAGACGAAGGCGGGTGCGGGCCCAACGGACCTGGCGCATCCATACATCCGCCCAGGTTCGCGATCCGACCGGCAGCCGCAACATGATCGAGCCCAGCCTAGTCGCCAGGCCAAGCTCACGGACCGACCGGGTGACCGAATAGTCGTCCGCGATCCAGCGGTTGAAGCCACGCCAGTTCCCGATGCGCTGCAAGGTACTGTGTGACATTAAAGTCACGCCTCCTGATGCGACGGCGAGACCCAACCGGTCGGCAGCAAACAGGAATCGCGCCTGGTGGCCATTGATGTAAGCGCATTCCAACTCGGCTGCGAACGTCTCTGGGCGGACGGCCGCTTTCAGCGCCAGGACAAGCCCCACCGTATCGGATAACGGAGCCGAAGCGCACCGCAGTTCCTCGGCACCCAGGACAATGCCCGCATCGCACAAGGCGACGACCGGCCGACTGGCGGCTTCGAGGCCCTTGCGCACATTGTTCATCTTCGGATTGAAGGTCGTATCGGTGCCGACCAGGATCGGCGCGTCGGGCCAGAGTGCGCGCGTCGCGGCGATTGCAGCATCCTCGGCAGTGGCGACGCAGATCAATACCTCGACGCCGGCCTGCGCCAGTGTCTGCAAGCCGCCGACATAGGCTGCCGATGCATCCGTCGCTCCTTTCATCGGAGCAACGATGCTGAATTCCTTGGGTAAGTGCCGCGGACTAGGCGACGGTCGGGGATTGCGGGCGAGTGCGGCGCTCACCCACTGGATGGCCGAACCTGTCCCCCACCAGCCGAGTCCCAGCCAAACCAGCACATCGCCGGCCATGCCGCATCACCCGCTCGCGGAGAAGCGATGTACATCGTCCTTCTCCACCAGCAGGGCCCGGTGATAGGACCGGATGACCTCGCTTGGATCGCCCTGCTCGCGGATGCGGCCTTCCTCGATCCAGATGGCCCGCGTGCACAGCCGGCGAACCTCCGCCATGGAATGCGAAACGAACAGCAATGTTCCAGTCTTGCGAAAGCTGTCGATCCAGTCGAGGCACTTGCGCTGGAAGGCCGCATCGCCGACGGCCAGAGCCTCGTCGACGACCAGAATTTCCGCTTCGACATGGGCGCAGATCGAGAAGGCCAAGCGCGTCTTCATGCCCATCGAATAGTGCTTGACCGGCTGTTCCATGTAATCGCCGATACCGGCGAATTCGGCGATCGAGTCGAACTTGCGCAGAATTTCGGCACGCGTGAGGCCCAGCACGGCGCCGCCGATCATGACATTCTCGCGTCCCGACAATTCGAGGTCGAAGGTCGAGCCGAGCGCCAGCACGGGGGCGATCCGGCCGTTGACGCGCAGTTCGCCGTGGGTGGGCAAGGTCATGCCGCAGATCACCTGCAGGAGCGTGGACTTGCCACAGCCGTTGCGACCGAGGATCCCGATGCTCTCGCCCCGCCTGATTTGCAGATCGATGTCGCGCAGGACCCAGAATGGCTTGAAGTAGGTCTTGTACCAGCCGAACATCACCTGCTTCAGCCAGTCGTTGCGACGGGCATAGAGCTGGTACGCCTTTCCAAGGTGCTTGGCCTGGACGACGATGTCAGATGACGTCGACGATGACATTCCGATACCTGTCGAAGAACCAGTAGCCAAAATAGAAGGTGAACACCGAGGTGAAGAGCGTCCAGGCGTAGACATGCCAGTTCGGCAACTTGGCGAGCAGTACGATGTCGCGCATGACCTCCACATAGCCTGTAAGCGCGTTCGCGTAGATCCAGAAATCGAATGGCGGCGGCAGCGATTCGTGGGGATAGAAAACCGGCGTCGCGAACATGAACAGCGGCACTACGTTGATCATCAGGTAACCGGCGTCGCGTGTGAAGGCACCAATGGCGCACAGGAACCACGACATTCCGACCAGAAATCCCATGAACGGGATGAACATCAACGGCAGCAGCAGCACGGTCCATGGCAACGAGTGCACCATGGCGAGTTGGAACAACAGCATCACGCTGATGGAGATCACGGTATAGAGCGTGGCGCGCAACGTCGAGATCACCGCCAGCATGTCGCTCGGGAAGATCGTCTGCTTGATGAAGTGCGTGTACTCGTGCAGCAGCATCGGCGCACGAAACGCCATCTCCGAGAAGAAGTTGAAGACGATGATGCCGCTGAAGATGAACAGAGCATATCCCACGCGGGGACCGGCATTGCCGTCGGACAGCGGCAGCTTGAGATTGGTCGTGAAAGCGAAGGTGTAGACCGCGATCGCAAGCAACGGAGCAACCACCGCCCAGACCCAGCCGGCGACGGAGCCCTTGAACCGCTCGCTGACTTCTCGCCGCAGGATCGCTCGGATCAAATCACGGTGATGCCACATCTGCGAGAAGGGCTTGACCAGGAAGCGGACCACCCGCTGGGCCGGGCCGAGGTTCTCGACCACGATCTGCTTGCCGTTGACGACATTCACCGACGGCATGAGCCGCTTCTCTCCTTATTCGGTCCCGTGGTGAGCCCGGTGGGGTACGATCCCACGACCCTCTGATTAAAAGTCAGATGCTCTACCGCTGAGCTACGGGCTCGTCCCGGTGTCGCGCTGCAGGCCAAAACCTCGCGCGGCGCCCGTATAAAGTGCGCCGGCCCTCCGGTCAACGCACCCTCGGGGGGTATCACGTCCGGGCAAATTTGCGCTTGAGGCGTTCGTAGACCTTCTGGGACACGAACTGGGACGTGTCGCCGCCCAGCCGTGCGATATCCTTCACCAGCGACGAGGCGATGAACTGGTGACGGTCCGAGGCCATCAGGAAGATGGTCTCCACATTCGGCTCCATACGGGCGTTCATATTGGCCATCTGGATCTCGTACTCGAAGTCCGATACCGCCCGGAGACCGCGAATGATGAGGGAGGCCTTCATCTCGCGCGCAAAATGGATCAGCAGCCCCTCGAACGGCACCACCTCGATCCGGTCGCGCTCCGCCTTCGGGAAATCCGCGATGTCGTCCTGGATGATTTCGATCCGCTCTTCGAGCGAGAACAGCGGGCCCTTGCCGATGTTGATCGCCGGTCCGATGATCAGTTTGTCGACCAGCCGCAACGCACGCCGTACGACTTCCATGTGCCCGCTGGTTATCGGATCGAACGTGCCCGGATAAACGCCCGTACGCTCTACGGCCATGTCTCCCCCTTATTCCCCGATTACGGGTGCGCCAATTGCCGCGGCGAAGTCTTAGCGACACGGGCCGTCCTTATCCACCGTTTGTTTCGGAATGATCATCGGCTTGGCCGTTGGCACCGGCATCGTCGTCATCGCCGATTCGAACGGCGGAAACGACACGCTCGCCTTCACTGACATTGACGATCCGCACGCCGCGTGTGCCGCGACCTGCAATGCGGATTCCGTCGACCGGACAGCGGATCAGGGTCCCGCCATCGGTAACCAGCATGACCTCGTCGCTCTGCAGCACCGGGAACGCCGCAACGACCTGCCCGCCCTTGGCCAGGTTCATCAGTTCCACGCCCTTTCCGCCGCGGCCGGTGACACGATACTCGTAGGCGGAGGTGCGCTTGCCGAAACCGGACGAGGCCACGGTCAGCACGAATTCTTCCTTGTCTTGCAGCGCGTTGAAGCGCTCGGGCGACAGGGATGTGGTTACGGCTACAGGCTCCTCGGGTTGTGCTGCCGCCTCCTCCGCGCCGTTGCCGCTCTCCTCCTCCAGATTTGCCAGCTGACGTAGCGCGCGGGACTGGCGCAGGTAAGCGTCACGCTCCTCGGTCGCGATGCCCTTGCCGCCGTCGACCAAAGACATGGAGATCACCTCGTCCCCGTCGGCCAGGGCGATACCCCGGACGCCCGTGGAGGCGCGGCTCTGGAAGATACGAACCGTCGACACCGGAAAGCGCATGGCGCGACCGAGGCGCGTCGCCAGCAGCACATCCTGGTCTTCACCGCAGACCGCGACGCCGATCAGACGATCACCGGCATCGTCGCCCTCGAACTTCATGGCGATCTTGCCGCTCTGGTGCACGTTCACGAAATCCGACAGTTCGTTGCGCCGCACTCCGCCGCGCGCCGTCGCGAACATAACGTGCAATGTCGCCCAGCTGGCCTCGTCCTCCGGCAAGGGCATGACCGTGGTAATGGTCTCGCCCTCGCCAAGAGGCAGCAGGTTCACGAATGCCTTGCCGCGGGCCTGGGGAGCGCCGAGCGGCAAACGCCAGACCTTGAGTTTGTAGACGATGCCGCGGCTCGAGAAGAACAGCACCGGCGTGTGGGTGTTGGCCACGAACAGGGTCGAAACGAAGTCGTCGTCCCGCGTGGCCATGCCGGAGCGCCCCTTGCCGCCACGGCGCTGAGCGCGATAGGCCGAGACCGGCACGCGCTTCACGTAGCCGCCGTGCGTCACGGTCACCACCATGTCCTCGCGCTGGATCAGATCCTCGACATCCTGCTCGAACTCGTTGTCCAGGATCTCCGTCCGACGCGGCGTGGCGAACTGTGCCTTGATCGCGACCAGTTCTTCGCGCATCAGCGCGAACAGCTTGTCCCGATCGCCCAGCAATTCGAGATATCCCTCGATCAGCTTGGCGACATCGGTCAGCTCTTCGGCGATCTTGTCGCGTTCCAGGCCGGTCAGGCGCTGCAGTCGCAGCTCGAGGATGGCGCGCGCCTGGGCTTCCGAAAGTCGATAAGTCCCCTCGGCCGAGACCTCCCGCCCAGGCTCCGCGATCAGCGCGATCAGGGGCGCCACGTCGGCCGCCGGCCAGTCCCTGGCCATCAAGCGATCGCGGGCGACAACCGGATCCGGCGACCGCCGGATCATTTCGATCACCTCGTCGATATTCGCGACGGCAATGGCAAGACCGACCAGCACATGGGCGCGGTCCCGAGCGTGATTGAGCTCGAACTTGGTGCGGCGCGTCAGGACGTCGGCGCGGAAGCGGATGAACGCCTCCAACAGCTCCTTCAGCGTCATCAAGCGCGGCCGGCCGCCGTCGAGCGCCAGCGCATTGACGCCGAAGCTCGTCTGCAACGGCGTGAAGCGATAGAGCTGATTCAGCACCACGTCAGCCATCGCATCGCGCTTCAGTTCGACCACCAGACGCACACCGTCGCGGTCGCTCTCGTCGCGGACTTCGGAAACGCCCTCGACCTTCTTGTCGCGCACCACCTCGGCGATGCGCTCGTGCAGGCGCGCCTTGTTCTCCTGGTAGGGAATTTCCGTGATGATGATCGCCTCGCGGCCGCCCCGGATCTCCTCGACCCTGGTCTTCGCCCGCATGATCAGCGAACCACGGCCAAGCTCGTAGGCGGCACGGATGCCATTGCGACCGAGGATGCTGCCGCCGGTCGGGAAATCCGGGCCTGGCACGTACTCCATTACCTGCTGGATGGTCAGCTCGGGATTGTCGATCAAGGCACAGCAGGCGTCGATCAGCTCACCGAGATTGTGCGGCGGGATATTGGTCGCCATGCCGACGGCAATGCCGCCGGCACCGTTCGCGAGCAGGTTCGGGAAGGCTGCCGGCAGAACCGTCGGCTCCCGCTCGCGCTCATCGTAGTTCGGCTGGAAGTCGACCGTATCCTTGTCATAGTCGGCCAGCAGCGACTCGGCAGCGACCGCCAGACGCGCCTCGGTATAACGCATGGCTGCCGGCGGATCGCCATCCATCGAGCCGAAATTGCCCTGCCCGGAAATCAACGGCAGGCGCATGGAGAAATCCTGCGCCATGCGAACCATGGCGTCGTAAATCGCCGAATCGCCGTGCGGGTGATATTTACCCATCACGTCGCCGACGATACGGGCCGACTTACGAAACGGCCGAGTCGAGTCGTAGCCGTTCTCTTTCATCGCGTAGAGAATGCGCCGCTGCACCGGCTTCAATCCGTCGCGCGCATCGGGCAGAGCGCGGGACACGATCACGCTCATCGCGTAATCGAGATACGATCGACGCATCTCTTCTTCGATCGTGATCGGCGCTGTGTCGTGCGGTGGCGTCGGCGGAGGCGTGTCAGAGGGTGGCGGCGCCGGCGGGAGGGTCGTATCGTCGCTCAAAGAGATACCTGGTTTTTGCTCGTTCTATTGGCATCGCCGGGAGTCGGCGAACGCATTTCGCACAGTAGCAAAACGGGCTGAAAACACCAACAAAAAACGCGCCCGGAAGGCATCTTTAACACATTGATTTTATTGGCTAAATTTCCGCTGAAAATAGCCCGTGGAAAGGCCCCCTTTTGCCCTCGAAAACCACCCCTTCCAGCCCTACTGTCGCGGTCTTCGATTTCGGCGGCGTTCTGGTCGACTGGAACCCGCGGCACCTCTATCGGAAGCTGATTCCCGATCCGGCCGAGATGGAGCGATTCCTGGCCGAGGTCACCACCCGCGACTGGCACACGGTGCAGGATCACGGCGGCGATCCGGCCGTCGCGACGCGGCAGCTGCAGGCCCTGCATCCCGGCAAGGAAGCGCTGATTGCGGCCTTTTACGATCGTTTCGACGAAATGAACGAATACGCCTTCCCGGAGATGGCGGCTCTCGTCGAACAGCTGCACGAAGCGGGGACGCCGCTCTACCTGCTGTCGAATGCACCCAACCTGCTCGATCCGTGGCTGCGCGGGCCCGCTCGGGAACGACATCCCTTCTTGGGTTTGTTCCGCGACTACGTTGTCTCGGGACTGGTTGGACATTCCAAGCCCAATGCCGAGATCTATGAACTGGTTTGCCGCACCGGTAGCTTCGAACCGGCGGACGCGGTCTTCATCGACGATGTGCTAGCAAATGTCGAAGGGGCCCGAGCAGCCGGCATGACAGCCATCCATCATCGCACGCCTGAGGAGACGGCGACCGAATTGCGTGCCTTGGGCTTCGCGATCTAACCCGCCGCTCGAACATCCGTCGGGGTGGCTGTTCGAGGTGTCGCCCTATCCTTGCTCCGGCCGGCAGACGCGAAAACGGCGGCACTCGACCCGCAAGTGCCGCCGCCGACCGCATACTGTCCCTAGAAGGGGATATCGTCGTCGAGTTCAGGCTTGCTGCTGCCGCGCGCGGCCGGACGGCCACCACCGCCGCCGCTCGGCATGCCGCCACCACCAGTGTCGTCCTCCGGTCCACCGAAGCCGCCGCCTTCACCGCCCCGACCATCCAGCATGGTGAGGGCGCCGCCGAAACGCGGGATCACGACCTCGGTCGTGTAGCGCTCCTGGCCGCTCTGATCGGTCCATTTGCGCGTCGCAAGCTGGCCCTCGACATACACTTTCGAGCCCTTGCGGATGTACTTCTGCGCAACTTCCGCCAGCTTCTCGTTGAAGATCACCACGCGGTGCCACTCGGTACGCTCCTTGCGCTCGCCGCTCTGGCGATCGCGCCACGTATCCGACGTAGCCACCGACATGTTCACCATGGAACGGCCATCCTGCATGGCCCTAACTTCAGGGTCGCGGCCGAGATTGCCGACCAGGATGACTTTATTGACGCTGCCCGCCATGGGGGCCTCCCTCGCCTTCCCGGTGCCGCGGGACGCAGCACCTACCTCACGGCCGGCAACCTACTCCGGCGGTCCTGTGGGCAGCCACCGATTTCCGGTCATGGCCTTCGTCGACCTTGCCACGGGATCCCCGTGACGGTGGGACAGGTCCGGAAAATGGCGACCTGTGACAATTCCTGACACGTTTCCCGGTGGCGGAATCGGCTGTGGATAGCCATATGCGCGGATCGCGCGCATCGCCTATTCTCCCGGACCAGATGGCAAAGTCACGCTTACCCGCCGCCGAGCCGCACCGGTTCATTTCGATCCGGGGCGCCCGCGAACACAATCTGAAGAACGTCGACCTCGACCTGCCCCGCGACAAGCTGGTGGTGATCACCGGTCTGTCGGGCTCGGGCAAATCCTCGCTCGCCTTCGACACCATCTATGCCGAGGGCCAACGGCGTTATGTCGAAAGCCTGTCGGCCTACGCTCGGCAGTTCCTCGAACTGATGCAAAAGCCGGACGTCGATTCGATCGAAGGTCTGTCACCGGCCATCTCGATCGAGCAGAAGACGACCTCGCGCAATCCGCGCTCGACCGTCGGTACGGTCACCGAGATCTACGATTACCTGCGCCTGCTGTTCGCCCGCGTCGGCGTGCCCTATTCCCCTGCCACCGGCTTGCCGATCGAAAGCCAGACGGTGTCGCAGATGGTCGATCGGGTAAAGGCGATGCCGGAGGGCACGCGCCTCTATCTGATGGCGCCCATCGTGCGAGGCCGCAAGGGCGAGTACCGGAAGGACCTGCAGGAGCTGCAGAAGAAGGGATTCCAGCGCGTCAAAATCGACGGGAAGCTGTACGAGATCACCGAAGCACCAGCGCTCGACAAGAAGTACAAGCACGACATCGATGTCGTGGTCGATCGCCTGGTCGTGAAGCCCGACCTCGGCAATCGCCTCGCCGACTCGATCGAGACGGCCCTGAACCTTGCCGAAGGCCTGGCCATTGCCGAGAACGCCGACACCGGCGAGCGTACCGTCTTCTCGTCACGCTTTGCCTGCCCGGTTTCGGGTTTCACGATCGAGGAGATCGAGCCGCGCCTGTTCTCGTTCAACGCCCCGCAGGGCGCCTGTCCGTCGTGTGACGGTCTTGGCGTGAAGATGTTCTTCGACCCCGAGATGGTGGTGCCGGACGACCGGCTTTCGCTCGCCGAAGGCGCCGTCGCGCCCTGGGCGGACTCGTCCGGGCAGTATTACCAGCAGACGCTCGAGAGCATCGCCAAGCACTACAAGGCCAAGATGTCCACGCCCTGGCGTGACCTGCCGAAGAAGGTGCGCGACGTCATCCTGAACGGCAGCGCCGGCGAAGCGATCGCCATGCGCTACGACGACGGCATTCGCCAGTACCAGACGACCAAGCCATTCGAGGGCGTGATACCCAATCTCGACCGCCGCTGGAAGGAAACCGATTCCTCGTGGGTTCGCGAGGAACTCGAGCGGTTCCAGCACGAGAGCAAATGCGAGGCCTGCGGCGGCGCTCGGCTCAAGCCCGAAGCGCTGGCGGTCAAGATCGCCGGCCTCCACATCAGCCAGGTCACCGAATTCGCGATCGGCGAGGCGGTGAAATGGTTCCTTGAGCTCGGCCCCAAGCTCACGTCCAAGCAACGCGAAATCGCCGCGCGTATCCTCAAGGAGATCAACGAGCGGCTGGGCTTCCTCGATAATGTCGGCCTTTCGTACCTGACCCTGAACCGGACCTCGGGCACATTGTCGGGTGGCGAGAGCCAGCGCATCCGCCTCGCCTCCCAGATCGGCTCGGGCCTCACGGGGGTACTCTACGTTCTCGACGAGCCTTCGATCGGCCTGCATCAGCGCGACAACGATCGCCTGTTGAAGACGCTGACTCGCCTGCGCGATCTCGGCAACACCGTGCTGGTCGTGGAGCACGACGAGGATGCGATCCGCGCCGCCGACCATCTGGTCGATATGGGGCCTGGCGCCGGCGCCCATGGCGGCAGGGTCATCGCCGAGGGCACGCCCGACGAAGTAATGCAGAACAGCGCCAGCCTTACCGGTCAGTATCTTTCCGGCTTCCGGCAGATTCCGGTACCGCAGATGCGGCGCCAGCCGCCGGCCAAGAACGGCCGCTGGCTGACACTCAGGGGCGCTCGCGCGAACAACCTCCAGAACGTGACGGCCGGCATCCCGCTCGGCACCTTCACCTGCGTCACCGGCGTATCGGGGTCCGGCAAGAGCACCTTGATCGTCGAGACGCTCTACAAGGCTCTGGCCAAGCGCCTGAATGGCGCTCGCGAACATCCGGGCGAGCATGCCGGCCTCGATGGCATCGGCCATCTCGACAAGATCGTCGATATCGACCAATCGCCGATCGGCCGGACGCCGCGCTCGAATCCCGCCACCTATACCGGCGCCTTCTCCCCGATCCGCGACTGGTTCTCGCAGCTGCCCGAGTCGACCGAGCGCGGCTACAAAGCCGGCCGTTTCTCGTTCAACGTCAAGGGCGGCCGTTGCGAGGCCTGCCAAGGCGACGGCGTCATCAAGATCGAGATGCACTTCCTCCCTGACGTTTACGTCCAGTGCGACGTCTGCAAGGGCAAGCGCTACAATCGGGAGACGCTGGAAATCACCTTCAGGGGCAAGTCGATCGCCGACGTGCTCGAAATGACCGTCGACGAGGGTGTCGAGTTCTTCAAGGCGGTGCCCGTCATCCGCGACAAGCTGCTGACTTTGCAGCAGGTCGGCCTGGGCTACATCCATATCGGCCAGCAAGCCACGACGCTCTCCGGCGGCGAGGCTCAGCGTGTGAAGCTTGCCAAGGAACTTTCCCGCCGCGCCACCGGGCGCACGCTCTATATCCTCGACGAGCCCACGACGGGCCTGCATTTCGAGGACGTGCGCAAGCTGCTGGAAGTCCTGCATCGGCTGGTCGAGGGCGGCAACACGGTCTTGGTGATCGAGCACAATCTCGAAGTCATCAAGACCGCCGACTGGATCCTCGACATGGGCCCGGATGGCGGTTCAGGCGGCGGACGCCTGATCGCCGAGGGGCCGCCGGAGGAGATTGCGCGGGTGCCGGAAAGCTATACCGGCCAGTATCTCGGCCGCCTCCTGCCCCGCGGCACCGCGTCGAAGAAGCGAGCCTGACAGCGGAGTGCGCAGGGCGCTCCGCTACCGCCGCTTCCAGCCGATCTCGCCCAGCTCGTAGCTGAACTGACGGGCCACGACATCCGGCGTCGCATCCGAGGCGTCGGCTTTGCGGCCAGCGACGCGGGCTTGAGCCACTTCCTTCGGCACGTCGAGCCATATGCCCTCGAACGGCACGCCGACCTTCCGCGCCAGCTCCTCTGCCGCGGCGCGTTCCTCCGGCCGGGCGAAGACCGCATCGAGCACCGCACTCTGCCCCGACCTTAGAACCCGATCGGCGCGTTCGATCATCGCGGCGTAGACGGCGGCAGACGCCTGTGGCGTGTAACTACCGGGCGGCATGCGCTGCTCCAGCGGGATGCCCGCCGCACGTTTCCGCTCGACATCGCTGCGCACGACGATGGCCCCGGGGACGCGTCCGATGCCGGGCGCAATGGCCATGGCCTTCGTCGTCTTGCCGCTCCCGGAAAGTCCGCCGACCGCCACCAGCCGCGGCGGCGCAGGCTTCAGCACTTCCAGCGCCAGCCGCTGGTACGCGCGAGCCAGATCGGTATCGCCGCCCTTTACCGCGGCAACCGATGCATCGACATAGGCGCGGATGGCGGCGCGACGACTGAGAAACATCGGCAACAAGGCCAGCGCTTCCTCGTGCGGCGCCAACGGCAATTCCTTGATTCGCCACAGCCATTCGTTCAGCAGCCGGTTGGCCAGCGGCCACAGACCACGATGGCCGAGATCCATCAACGCGAAGGCAAGATCGTACAGCACATCGATGTTGGCGATGCGCGCCGAGAATTCGATCGCATCGAATGGCGTCGGCTGGCCTTCGATCAGGACGATATTGCGGAGATGAAGGTCGCCATGGCAGCGCCGGATCGCTCCGGCCTCGACCCGCCGCGCAACCACGTCGAGGAACGGCTCGAGGGAGCGCGGCATCGCTTCGGCCAGCGCTTCGCTGAGTTCGGGATCGAGTCTGGCGCCGTGCTCGCGCATCTGTCGCACGTCGGCCGCCACCGAATGACGATAGTCGTCCGGCCGGCCAAACCCGTTCCGGATCGCTGGAAGTCGGTCATGGATCGACGCGACCCGAGCGCCGAGCAGTGCCATGAGATCCGGCGTGAGGCTCCCCTTCTCCGCCAGCCGGTCGAACAGGGCCTCGTCGTCGAAGCGCCGCATGACGACCAGCCAATCCACCGCGTCATCTGCCGCCTCGTCGAGTTCGCCCAGAACCAGGCCGGTGCGGTTACGCCGGACCGCCGCCACGCCGAGATAGATCTCCGGCGCCATGAGGCGATTGATCTCGATTTCCGCCCGGCACATCTCGGCCCGCCGCTCGACCGTCGAGAAATCCATGTAGGGAAACTTCACGGCCCGCTTCAGCTTGTAGGCGCGATCCTCCCTCAGGAAGACCACGGCGCCGTGCGTGTCGATGCGCCGGGCCGGCGCCAGCCGCTTCTCGAGAAAGTCGATGACCTCCGATTGGTCCTCGATGACGAAGGACGGACGGTCACCCATTACGTCAGCGGCGGGCGCCGAGGTCGTGGTCGTTCCAGGGATCGATATGCAGGATCACTTCCGCCTGCGGAAAAGCCTCGCGGATCTCGGCTTCGATCGAGTCGCCCATCACATGCGCCCGCCCCAGCGACATCGTCGGCTGGAACACGACATGGAGCTGGATGAATTGCGTCAGGCCCGAGGAGCGCGTGCGCAGATCGTGCACGCTGCGGACCCCCGGATGGCGCATGGCCAAATCCAGAATACGCTGCCTGTCTTCCGCCGGCAGCTCCCGATCCATGAGCACGTCGATCGAGGTCCGGCCGATCGACCATGCCCCGATTACCAGATAGGCCGCGACGCCCAGGGCGACGGCCAGATCGATCCAGGGCTGCTCGAGCCGGCTGGCCGCCACGATGCCGGCACCGACCGCGATATTGGTGACGAAATCCGTCGTGTAGTGGGCCTTGTCCGCCGTGATGGCGATCGACTTGGTCATGCGTACGACATAGTTCTGAAATGACATCAGCGCGAAAGTCAGGACGATCGCAACGCCGCTGACCAGCAGGCCGGCGAACTCCTGTTGCACCGGTCGCGGATGGAGGAAGCGATCGATGACCGTAAGCACCAGACCGCCAGCGGAAGCGGCGATGAAGCCGGCCTGCGCCACACCGGCCAACGCCTCCGCCTTGCCGTGACCGAAGCGATGGTCCTCGTCCGCCGGAACCAGAGCCTGCCGGATGGCGACGAAGGTGATCATCGAACTCACGAGATCGAGCGCCGAGTCGACCAGCGAAGAGAGCATGCCGATCGAGTCGGTCAGTAACCAGGCCAGAGCCTTGGCGACGATCAAGATCGCGGCCACCGACATCGAGGCGATGCTCGCGCGCCGCATCAGGCGCGCGGCGACCTCAGGCTCGGCCGTCAGGGATACAGCGTGCGTGTCGACCACGGTGCACCGGGGGTTGGGCGACTATACTCCAAACGATCATGCAGCCGGAAAGCACCATCCTGCCAGAATTCGATCAGGAGGGGCTGCAGGCGAAAGCCGGACCAATGGTCAGGCCTAGGCACCTTGCCGATGACGTATTTCGCCGTGACCTCGGCCACGCGCTTCTCCAGTGCGAACCGGCTCTCCAGCGGTCGCGATTGCTCGGATGCCCAGGCCCCGATCTGGCTGCCGCGGGCGCGGGTGGAAAAATAGGCATCGGCTTCCTCGGGCGTGGTCTTCTCGATCGGCCCTTCGAGCCGCACCTGCCGCCGCAAGGATTTCCAATGGAACAGGAGGGCCGCTTTCGGATTGGCCAGGAGCTGGCGCCCCTTGCGGCTTTCGTAATTCGTGTAGAACACGAAACCGGCAGGATCGTAATCCTTCAGCAACACCATACGAACCGAGGGCATGCCGTCCGGCCCGACCGTCCCGAGGGCCATGGCCGACGGATCGTTCGGTTCGCTCTTGACGGCCTCGGCATACCATTCGGCAAAAAGATCAAGCGGATCGGCTTTCTCGCGAATCATGATCCACACAATATGGAGGGCCAAGGCGCCTTTCACCACCGGCATCTTGTCCCGCTGACGCAGCCCCGCTAGAACGGGGCATGACTGCAGCTGCACAATTAATGGCCGGAAAAAAAGGCCTGGTCATGGGCGTCGCCAACCATCGGTCGATTGCCTGGGGGATCGCAAAAGCCTGCCACGATCATGGCGCCCAGCTTGCCTTCACCTATCAAGGGGAAGCGCTCGAGAAGCGCGTGCGTCCGCTGGCGCAGGAGATCGGCAGCGAGCTGGTCCTGCCCTGCGACGTTTCGGATGCAGCCAGCATCGACGCGACCTTTGCCGAAATCGAGAAGAAATGGGGCGGCCTCGACTTCCTGGTCCATGCCATCGCCTTCTCGAACAAGGACCAGCTGAAGGGTCGGTATCTCGATACGACACCTGACAATTTCCAGCTGACAATGAATATCAGCTGCTACTCCTTCACCGCCGTCGCCCAACGCGCCGTGCCGCTGATGAAGGACGGCGGCAGCCTGCTGACCCTCACCTATTACGGCGCCGAGCGCGTCATGCCGCACTACAACGTCATGGGCGTCGCCAAGGCGGCGCTCGAGGCGAGCGTGCGCTATCTGGCCGCGGACCTTGGCGACAGGAAGATCCGCGTCAACGCCATTTCCGCGGGTCCGATCAAGACCCTGGCCGCATCGGGCATCGGCGACTTCAATTACATTCTCAAGTGGAACGAACTGAATGCGCCGCTCAAGCGCAACGTTTCCACCGAGGAAGTCGGCAATGCCGGTCTCTATCTCCTGTCGGATCTCGGCAGCGGCGTGACCGGTGAGGTAATGCATGTCGATGCCGGCTATCATGTCGTCGGCATGATCAAGACCCAGTCGGCCAAGCAGCTCAGCGAGCTGCTCGCCAATTTCGACGACGACTAACGCGGAGGCCGCCGGCCATGGCCGGCAGCAGTTTCGGCACCCTCTTCCGGTTCACCAGCTGGGGCGAAAGCCACGGGCCAGCGATCGGCTGCGTGGTCGATGGCACGCCATCCCGGATCGCCCTCAGCGAGGCCGATATCCAGGTGTGGATGGACAAGCGCCGTCCCGGCCAATCGCGCTTCGTGACGCAGCGGCAGGAGCCGGATACGGTCAAAATCCTGTCAGGCGTGTTCGAAGGCGTGACGACCGGTACGCCGATCGCACTGCATATCGACAACGTCGATCAACGGAGCCGCGACTATGGCGATATCAAGGATCAGTTCCGCCCGTCGCATGCCGACTACACCTACTTCAAGAAATATGGCGTGCGCGACTATCGCGGCGGCGGTCGGCAGTCGGCGCGAGAGACGGCAGTGCGAGTCGCGGCCGGCGCCATTGCCCGCAAGATCCTGGGTGATGGCGTCACCATTCGCGGCGCGGTGATCCAGATCGGTACGGAGAAGATCGACCGTGCGACGTGGGACTGGGACGCCACCGCCGACAATCCGTTCTGGTGTCCCGACCGCCAGGCCGTCCAGCGATGGGAAGGTTATCTCGACGATGTGCGCAAGCGCGGCAGTTCCTGCGGAGCGGTGATCGAGGTCGTGGCGTCCGGCGTTCCCGTCGGTTTGGGCGAACCTGTCTACGACAAGCTCGATGCCGATCTCGCCAAGGCGCTGATGAGCATCAATGCCGTCAAAGGCGTGGAGATCGGCGACGGCTTCGCAACCGCTGCCATGAGCGGCGAGCAGAATGCCGACGAGATGCGGATGAAGGACGGCCATCCGACCTTCCTCAGCAATCATGCCGGCGGCATCCTGGGTGGCATCTCGACGGGCCAGGATATCGTCTGTCGTCTGGCCGTGAAGCCGACCAGCTCGATCCTCTCGACCGTGCGCAGCGTCGATCGCTTCGGCAATGACGTCGAGCTTCGGACGAAAGGCCGGCACGATCCGTGCGTCGGCATCCGCGCGACGCCTGTCGCCGAGGCGATGATTGCCTGCGTCCTTGCCGACCATCTGCTGCGCCATCGCGCGCAGTGCGGCTAAGATGGCCGCCCCCGAATCCCTCCAGGCGCGGTACGGAAAGTTTCACAATCTGAGCATGGCGTTGGTGGCGGTCGCCATGGTGGCTGCAGCGGTCCTGCATTTCGCCACCCATCCGGCCAATGCTCCGAGCCCGTCGCTGGCGGACCCGCGGACGGTACTGTTCGCGGTCCTGGCCGTGGCGATGCTCTACTATGCCTACATTGGCATCAGCCACGCCCTCGATCGCGAGCCGCAGGTCGTGATCGATCGCAATGGCATCCAACTCGGCTTTGGCCGGAATCGTCGCCTCGGCTGGTCCGATGTGCAATGGGTGCGCCTGCGTCGGCTCGCACTGCGTCCGCAATTGCAGATCGGCCTGCTGCCGGAAGCATTCGTGGCGGCGGATCTTAGGCTTTCCATGTGGAGTCTCGATGACGGACTCCGGCCTATTCGCGGCGTCCCTGCGGGGGTGCTCGTCCGCGACAACGGGCTCGACACCTCGGCGTCCGCAATGCTTGACGCTGTCAGAAGGTTTCGGCCCAATCTCGTCAAATCCTGATCAGTTGGAGAGCCCGCCATGAGGCGGTTTGTTGTTGGCCTGCTCGCGACCATCGGCGCCATTACACTGCTGCTTGCCGGAGTGGGTGTGTACTTCGCCGCCCGGGGCCCCTTTGCCACCCGTTCCCTTCCCTCCTCGATGGTACTGTCGCTCGACCTGCGCAGCCTGCCGCCGGAGACCGTTTCGTCCGATGTCCTGAGCAGCCTGTGGGCGGGCAGCTCCCAGGATATCGTCGATACGGTTCAGGCCCTCTGGCGCGCCGCCGACGATCCGCGCGTCAGCGGCCTCTATGTGGAGATCGGCGACGAGGACGCCGGACTGGCGCGAGTGCAGGAGCTCCGCGAAGCTATTCAGCGCTTCCGCGGCAAGGGCAAGTTCGTGATCGGGTTCGCCGAGTCGCTGGGCAGCAGTGGCGATCATTTCTCCGATTACTATCTCGCCTCGGCGCTCGATCGCATCTGGCTGCAGCCGAGTGGCGGTTTCGGCGTGGCCGGCCTCGCCATCGAGACCCCGTTCGTGAAGGCCGGACTCGACAAGCTCGGGGTCCGCATGGAAGGGGGCAAGCGCTACGAATACAAGAGCGCGCCCGATACCTTCACCGAGACCGCGATGACCGCCCCGGCCCGGGAAAACCTTCAGCAGCTGATCGACGCGCTCTACGGCCAGTTCATCGAGGATGTTTCCCGTGAACGTCATATCGCGCCGGCCAAGCTTCGACAGTTGATCGACTCCACGCCCTTCGATTCCGAGCGGGCCCGCACCGAGGGGCTGGTGGACAAGATCGGCTATCGCGCCGACGCCATGGACGATGTCTGGCAGCGGGCAGGAAAGACCCACGATCTGGTGTCGCTCTCCGACTACAGCGATGAGGATCGCCGGCCCAAACCTCGCGGCGACGTGATCGCGCTCGTTCGCGTCAGCGGCACCATCGTCTCTGGCCCAGGCAGCGATACACCGCTCGACGACGACCTGCAGGCGGCGTCGGACGACATCGTCGACGCCCTCGATGCGGCCGCCCAGTCGAAGGACGTGAAGGCCATCGTTCTGCGGATCGACTCCCCTGGCGGTACCTATCCCGCCGCGGATGCCATTGCCGACGGCGTTGCCCGCGCTCGTGCGGCCGGCAAGCCCGTGATCGTTTCGATGGGCGACGTCGCCGCTTCGGGAGGCTATCTCGCCGCCGTGCGGGCCGATGTGATCGTGGCCGAGCCCAGCACCATCACCGGATCGATCGGCGTATTCGGCATGTGGCCGGTGGCGATGCCCGACCTGCTCAACACGCTTGGCATCAAGGTCGATCGCCTCACCGCCGGCGCCAATGCCGGCATGTTCTCCTCATTCCACCTTCCCAACGCCGCTCAGCGCGCCGCGATAGGCCGGCAGCTCGACGCCATCTATGCCGACTTCGCCCATCAGGTCGGCGAGGCCCGGCAACTCGACGCCACCCGGCTCGACCTAGCCGCCCGCGGCCGTGTATTCGGCGGCGTCGATGCCCGTCGTGCCGGACTGATCGACGAGCTGGGCGGCTTGCAGCTGGCGTTCAGCATCGCCAAGGCAAAGGCCGGCATCGACGAAAGCAAGACCATCGACGTGCAGCGCTTCCCCCAGGACAACGACCGCCTCCAGCGCGTCATCGATCGTCTCAGCCGGTTGGCCAACGTCGCCACGAACGGCCCCGAGATGCGGCCGCCGCGGGAACTTCGTGATCTGCTGAGACGATTGGGCATCTCGGCGCATGCGGGAAATGTACGCCTGCCGCCGATGCCGCCGCTCTGGCATTGAGCACGGGCCGGGCTGTCAGCCCGCCAATCGGACCTGCTTGATCGTCTCGAGGGCGTCACCTTGGTGCCGCAGGAGGCTCAACTCCTCGATCCGGCCGTGCATCGGCAGATGCTGACGCTCGATGACGCGGGCGACCTGTTCGGCATCGGCCGAGCGCTGAAATAGACCCAATGTAATGTGCGGTTCGAAGTCCTCGTCGCCCGGCACCGGGTTCAGCGCCTCGTGAAGTCCCGCCAGGGCGGAGGCGCCTTCGCTCGGAACCGCATAAAGATAGGCGGAGCGCGAGGGCGGCCGCTGATCGAGCCGAACCACGCGGTCCAGCAAAAACCAGAAGGGGCGCTGCTGGACCTGTTCCAGCGCCGCGTGCAACGAGCGTTCGCGCTCGGGCGGCGCACCGAAGACGAGCGTGAAATGCGGGCCGATCAGGTCGGCCTCGCCAGCGTGATATTGCGCCCGTATCCGCCGCAATGCGGTGTCGTCGGTCTCGCTCAGGATCGGCCAGGCGACGACGTAGAGCACGGTCAGCTGTAGCTCTTGGCCATGCCAAGCGCCGGATCCATCACCGCGCCATAGGGCGGGAACGGATAGCGCAGCCCGTTCTTGCCGAGATGGCCCATGCCCTCGATCGCCCGCAGGAACTCATCCGGCGGGCAGGCCATCAGCAGTTCGTCATCGGCCACGCCGCCATAGCGTCGCTCGGCGAAGCACGGCAGCGACAGCGAGGTCTGACGCGTCGCCAATGCCCGCCCCCAGGAATCGGCGCAGGCACTCTCCCCAGTGACGGTGAAGTCGTAGCGACGATAGCGATGGTACTGCAGGCCGTTGATGAAATAGATCATCTGGCCGGGCGTGCCGTAGAACAGGCAGATATCCGGCGGATCGAGCCGGCCCGACCGCAATGGCGAGACCGCAAGGCCGTTATAGGTGCCGTTCGGCACGCGCGGCATCTGGGCCTGATGGGCAGCCGACGCTTCCTTGTTGCCAAACCACACGCCGTTCATGTGATCGCCCGACAGGAAATCCTCACCCGGATGATTGAGGCCGACGACGCCCCCGCAGTTGCCGCCGCGCGTATTGTCGACAGTGATGCCGAGGGTAAAGCCGTACCAGCGCGACTGGGTCACCATCTGGCACATGGTGAACTTGAAGCCCTCGGTCGGCTTGCGAATGCCCGGAATCTTTTCCATGTCCGCCGGGTTCTCGAACAGCTTCATGCCGATCGGCTGCGTGCGGATGCGCAGGAGTTCGATCAGCTTCGCACTGGCCTCCGCCAGCATCTTGCCATCGATCTTCTCGGGCGGTGTCCACGGAGCGGTCTTGTAGCCGGGCGGCAAGGTCTGGACGTTCATGGTTCCTCCGTCGCTTTTGGGTCTTGGCGCCTCAGGTCAGATTGAGTCCACCGTCGGCGATCAGGATCTCTCCCGTAACGTAATCGTTGCGACAGAACGCGGCCACCAGATCGGCGATGTCATCTGGTTTCGCAGGACGGCGCATCGGGGACTTGGTGTTCCAGAGCTCATAGGCGGCTTCCCATCCCGTGCTCATGGCCGTATCGACCAGGCCGGGGGCGACGCAGTTCACCCGGATGTCAGGCCCAAGCGTGAGCGCCAGCAGCCGCGTGGTGTGATGGAGGGCCGCCTTCGACACGGCATAAGGGATGGACGATCCCTTCGGTCGCACGCCGGCATGCGTGCCGATATTCACGATGCAGCCCGGTCGGCCCGTCCGCGCCGAGGCGCGCAGCGCCGTTTCGGCCTCGGTGATCAACATCCAGGGCGCGATCAGGTTCACGTCCATCATGCGCCGCCAAACCGCCGGCGTTGCCGCCTTGAGGTCGGCGTGGGGAAAGCGAGCGACGGCACCGGCGTTGTTCACCAGCACATCGAGCCGGCCATGATGGGCCAGCACATCGCGCACGAGGCTGCCGGCGCTTTCGACCTGTTCGAGATCGGCCGCGTGATAGCTCGCGCCCGGCAGTCCAGTCAGCAGGGATGCCATCTCCGAGGCCGACCGACGGCCATGCAACGCGACGCGATAGCCCTCCTTCGCGAGACGCCGCGCAATTGCGGCACCGATCCCCTGGGTCGAGCCGGTGACGAGGGCGACCCGATCAGACATGGCGCTTCAGGGCCTCAAGCGTCTCGTCCGGACGCTCCACCATCATGAAATGTCCGCAGTTGGGAATCACGACCGTCTCGGCGCCGGCAATGGCGGCCGCCAGGGATTTGGCTTTTGCCGCCGGCGTCATCAGATCGCCGTCTCCCAGCACGAGCACGGTCGGGCATTTGACGGCGGAAGCGCGGGCAAGCACGTCCTTATAGGCATTGCAGGCCGCAAGATCGGCATGAATGACGTCGGGCTCGTTATGCGACAGCACCGCCAGGGACTCACGACGCAGCCACAGGCCGGGCGAGACCATGCCACCCTTGTGCAGCGAATTGCCGATCCCCCAGAAGGTCATCAGCTCCTGTACCTTGAGGGTGTTGGCCTTGGCCGACTCGAGCATCTCGGGATGAACGGGCATCTCGGTCGCGACTCCGCAGAGGCCGAGTGCCCTCACCTTGCCGCCATGACGGCCGGCACAATCGAGCGCCACCAGCGCCCCCATCGAATGGCCGACCAACGCCGCGCTCTCGAGGCCGGCCGCGTCGATCAGGCGCGCGGTCCAATCCGCCATGTCGGCAATGCTGGTCAGCATCGGACCTTCCGACCAGCCATGTGCCGGGAAGTCCACCGCCAGCACGCTGCGGCCATGATGCGCGAACCAGCGCGTCTGCAGGCGCCAGCCCGTGCGGTCGAAACCGGCGCCGTGGAGGAAGATCACCGCGGGCTTGGACGGATCGAAGCTCACGCCGCCCGTCGTCGCGAAGACATCGCGACCGTCCACTTTGAGTTTCATGGTCAGCCCTTTTGCGACGCGCGCAGCGCCTGCCCGAGATCGTCGATCAGATCGTCGGGATCCTCGAGGCCGACCGAGAGACGAATCATGCCTTCACCGATACCGGCGGCCTGCAATGCCGCGGCATCGAGCTGCGCGTGCGTGGTCGAGGCAGGATGGATCACCAGCGACTTGGCGTCACCGACGTTGGCGAGATGCGAGAACAGCTTCAGCCGTTCGATGAAGCGGCGCCCCGCTTCGCGCCCGCCCTTGATGTCGAAGCTGAAGATCGAGCCTGCCCCCTTGGGC
This sequence comes from Enhydrobacter aerosaccus, assembly GCF_900167455.1. Classification (GTDB taxonomy): domain Bacteria; phylum Pseudomonadota; class Alphaproteobacteria; order Reyranellales; family Reyranellaceae; genus Reyranella; species Reyranella aerosaccus. The sequence continues at coordinate 139,757 of NZ_FUWJ01000006.1, read as the reverse complement.
AGGAGACGGTTGGCGAGCTCATGGTCCGGATGCTCGGGCAATTCGGGCGAGGCAATACGCTCGACGGCCGGATTCCCCTTGAGGAAGGCGACGACCTTGCGCGCATTCTCGACATGACGTGCCACGCGCAGCGGCAGTGTCTCCAGTCCCTGGAGCAGATAGAAGGCGTTCTGCGGCGCCAGGCAGCAACCGAAGTCGCGGACGCCTTCGGCACGGGCACGCATGATGAAGGCATGCGGGCCGAACTCCTCGGCGAAGTCGATGCCGTGATAGCCGGCGTAGGGTTCGGTGAGGGTGGGGAACTTACCCGAGCCCTCCCAGTCGAACCGACCGGAGTCGACGATCACGCCGCCGATCGCCACGCCGTGGCCGCCGATGAACTTGGTGGCCGAATGGAAAACGATATCGGCGCCAAGGGTCAGGGGCCGGCACAGGATCGGCGACGCGAAGGTGTTGTCGACCATCAGCGGGATCTTCGCCGCGTGCGCGATGTCGGCGATGGCCGGGATATCGAGCACTTCGCCGCCCGGATTTCCGATCGTCTCGCCCAGCACCAACCGGGTCTCGGACTTGATTGCCTTGGCGAACCCATCGTGGTCGCGCGGATGCACGAAGGTCGTGGTGATGCCGAAGCGCGGCAGGGTGAGCGCCAGCATGTTGCGCGTGCCGCCATAGAGCGATGTCGAGGCGACGATGTGGCCGCCGGCGCCCATCAGCGTGGCGATGGCGATATGCAACGCCGCCTGTCCGCTCGACACGCCGAGCGCTCCCGATCCCTCCTCGAGTGCCGCGACGCGCTCCTCGAACACGCTGACGGTTGGGTTGGAGATGCGGCTGTAGATATGGCCGCCGACCTCGAGATTGAACAGGCTCGCCGCATGGTCGACGTCGCGGAAGACGTAGGACGTCGTCTGATAGATCGGCACCGCCCGCGCCCCCGTCACCGGGTCGGGATGCTGGCCCGCATGCAAGGCGAGCGTATCGGGCTTCAGGAACTTCGCTTCGACCACCGGGTCTCCCCCTCTCGCTCTCGCCTCGAGAGCTGTTTCTTATTGAGCCGTCCAGCCGCCGTCCGATACGAGCTGAGTGCCCTGCATGTTCGACGCCGTATCGGAGGCCAGGAATACGGCGAGACCGGCGATCTGTTCGGGCTTGGTGAACTGCAGTTGCGGCTGTTTCTCGGCCAGCAGGTTCTTGGCCGCCTGCTCGACCGGGATGCCCTGCTCCTTCGCGCGCGCATCGATCTGCGCCTGCACCAGCGGGGTGAGGACCCAGCCCGGACAGATGGCATTGCAGGTGACGCCGGTATCCGCGCACTCCATGCCGACCACCTTGGTGAGACCGACGATGCCGTGCTTGGCGGCCACATAAGCGACCTTGTGCGTCGAGGCCACGAGGCCGTGGGTACTGGCGATGTTGATGATGCGCCCCCACTTCCTCGCCTTCATCGCCGGCAACGCGGCCCGGATGGCATGGAAGGTGGCGCTGAGGTTGATGGCGATGATCGCGTCCCACTTCTCGATCGGGAACTGCTCGATCGGTGCGGTGAACTGGATGCCGGCATTGTTCACCAGGATGTCTACGGCACCGAAGGCGGCTTGGGCTTTGGCGACGAGATCGGCGATCTCGGCCGGCTTGCTCATGTCGGCGCCGTCATACTCGACCCGCACACCGTTCTTCTTCGCCATCTCTTGCTGGAGCTTGGCGATCGCGGCCGGATCGCCGAAGCCGTTGAGCATGACGTTGCAGCCTTCGGCCGCGAAGGCCTCGGCGACGGCCCGACCGATCCCGCTGGTTGAGCCGGTGACGATGGCGGACTTACCCTTGAGCGACATGACGTGCCTTACCTCTTGAAGAATGCCGCGGCAGCTGAAGCATGGCTTTGCTTGGCCTTGATCTTGGCTTCGACCCGTTCGATCTCCGCCTTCAAGGCATCGACGTACTCCTTGAGCGCGTCGACGCTCATGTCGTCGAGGTTGACGGGTTTCGTCCTCTTATTGCGCGGATCGAGATCCTCGAGATCGAAGGCCATGGCAAGACTCCACGGAAGCGGCTAAGTGAGACCTACCATTGCTCCCCTAGAACCGAAAGGCCGGCCATGAGCGCGCTGCCCGCAACGATGATGTGCGTTGAAATCAAGACTCCGGGCGGGCCCGAGGTCCTGGTGCCGACACAGCGGCCCGTGCCGCAACCCAAGGCAGGCGAACTGCTGGTCAAGGTGGCGGCGGCCGGCGTCAATCGCCCCGACCTGGCGCAGCGTGCGGGCACCTATCCGCCGCCGCCGGGTGCGTCCGATCTGCCGGGCCTCGAATGCGCGGGAACGGTTGCCGCGATCGGTGACGGCGTCAGCGGCTGGAGTGTGGGCGATGCGGTCTGCGCGCTGACACCGGGCGGCGCCTATGCCGAATATTGCACCGTCCCCGCCCCGCAATGCCTGCCGCCTCCGAAGGGCTTCGACATGCTGCACGCGGCGGCGCTGCCAGAGAACTACTTCACGGTCTGGCACAACCTGTTCGAGCGCGGTCGCCTCGAGGCCGGCGAGTCGGTGTTGATCCATGGCGGCGCCAGCGGCATCGGCACCACGGCGATCCAGCTCGCCAAGGCCTTTGGTGCCAAGGTGTTCACGACGGTCCGCAATGCCGAGAAGGCCGAGGCCGTGGTCAAGCTCGGCGCCGATCACGCCATCCTCTACAAGGACAACGACTGGGCGGCCGAAGTGAAGAAGCTGTCGGGCGGCGTCGATGTCGTGCTCGACATGGTGGCCGGCGACTATCTGCCGAAGAACCTGCAACTGCTGAAGCAGGACGGGCGCTGCGTGGTGATCGCGCTCCAGGGCGGCGCGACGGCGACCATCAGCGCCGGTATCGTGATGGTCAATCGCCTCACCCTGACGGGCTCGACGCTGCGGCCGCAGAGCATCGAGAACAAGGGCCGCATGGCACACGGCCTCAAGGAGAAGGTCTGGCCGCTGCTGGAGAGCGGCAAGACCCGACCGATCCTCTACAAGACCTTTCCGCTCAGGGACGCGGCAGGCGCGCACGCGGAACTCGAGCGCGCCAACCACGTCGGCAAGGTGATGTTGACGGTCTGAGGCCGCACCGCGTGCGGCCGCGGAATCATCAGTTGTGGTGCTCGCTGTCGAGCGCGTCCACCTCGGGCTGATCCGCCTCGCCCGGATCCACCGCCTCGGCTTCGACCTCCGACTCGAGCGGCGCCAGGCCGGCCTTCTTGCGCGCCGCATCTTCGCGAGCCGCCTTGCGGCGGGCGCGATCGACCGCGTCGTTCAGATCCTTCAGCGAACACAGCCCCAGTGTGACGGGGTCGCGCGGCCGGACGTTCTGCATGTTCCAATGCGTGCGATCGCGCACCGACTGGACCGTGCTCTTGGTCGAGCCGACCAGCTTGGCGACCTGGCTGTCCTGCAGCTCGGGATGGACCTTCAGCAGCCAGGCGATAGCATCCGGCCGATCCTGCCGCTTGGCGACCGGCGTATAGCGCGGTCCCTTGGAACGGGCCATCGGCTCCGGCACGTCGCGGACGCTGAGTTTCAGTCGCGCTTTCGGATCGACCTCGCAGCGCTTGATCTCTTCCTTGGTCAGCTGCCCGTTGGTCGTCGGGTCCAGTCCCGTCATGCCGCCTGCGACTTCGCCATCGGCGATCGCCTGGATTTCGAGCGGATGCAGGCCGGTGAAGGCCGAGATCTGGTCGAACGTCAGGGTCGTATTCTCGACGAGCCACACGGCCGTCGCCTTGGGCATCAACACTTGCGACATTGATTTCACTCTCCTGCGCTCGGATATAGAGACGCATCCAGCGCGCGCCAACCTGAAAAGCGCCCCCTCCCCTTGGGAACCAGGGCGGGAACAAAAAGAAACGGCCGGGAATGACCCGGCCGCCTCTCGGAACAGATGTTCCGCCCCGTATTACTGGAGCGCGATCACGACGCGGCGGTTCTGCGGCTCGCGGACGCCGTCGGCGGTCGGAACCAGCGGATCGGCCTCGCCCTTGCCGACGACCGAGATCGCCGTGGCCGGCACGCCGTCGCGCACCAGGGCATCCTTGACCGCGTTCGCACGACGCAGCGACAGCGCCATGTTGTAGCTCTCCGGGCCCGACCGGTCAGTATGGCCGGTCGCCGTGATGCGCGCATTGCCCTTGGTCTTGTAGGCGTCAGCCGCCTGCTGGACCGTGGCCAGGGCCTGTTGCGACAGGTTCGCGCGATCCCAGTCGAAGAACACCATGAAGGACGGCGCCTGGACCGGCGGCGGTGGCGGCGGCGGAGCGGCCTCGGCCGGGGCGCCGAACTTGACCTGCAGACCCAGCATCACGCTGAAGTTGTTGTTGCTCCAGCTCGTTCCGGCAACGCTCGGATTGGTCGTGCCGTAGTAGCGGCCGTCGAGGTTGACGCGGAAAGTGCTATCCACGTTCCAGCCGAGACCGACGATGCCCTGATAGGCGAACTGCGTGCTCCCCAGGGAGGAGTCGCTGTCGACGAACGCGATACCGGCGCCGGCGCCGACATAGGGCGTAATGGTCGCGCCTGGCGCGAAATCATACAGCAGGTTGGCCATGACCGAGAGCTGGCCGATCTGGTTGTTGATGGCACGACCCGGGAAACCAATGTTGGTCTGGTTGTTCCGATAGACGCCTTCCAGCTCGACCCTCGGACCGACGAAGTCGTAACCGACCACGCCGCCCGCCGCCCAACCAGTCTGCGGGCTAACAGAATTACCGAGGATGGTGGTGTTGAGCAGCCAGTTCAGGCCGCCTTCCGCACCGATATAGAACCCTGACGACGGCGTCTGGGCCTGTGCCATCACCGGAAGCGCGATGAGCGCTGCGGCGGCCAGCAAAGCCTTTTTCATGGATTTCCCTCATGTACTGAACAGATGGGTGTTGGGGGCGGGGCTGGATTGTTCCAACTCCGCGTCGGATCTGGGGCCCCGCTCCAAGCCCAACAAGCCACGGAAATTTTTCAATTTTATCGTGTTGCGATGCCGCAACAGTACGCCAAACCGACCCCTAATCGTCGGGCGGGGCGGCCATCCGGCTACTAGATATAGTTTTCGGCTTGGTGCCCGATATCGACGTCAATCTTCACGCCAGAAGCGAAAACACCCAGAAAAATAAGGCTCTGCCCATGCAGATACCGAATATTGACAAGGTGGCGGCGACCTAATGCCTGCATGCAGGCACACCATATATTGGAAACGCGGCCGCCTTGCTCAAGGTCTGCCATTTCTGAGATTTCACTTCAGGAAACCCCGCTAACTTTCCTTCGACGAGCCGCTTGGAAAGCGGGTGCCGGGTGCGTCGAGAACGCCGCCGCGCCGATCGCCGGAAACTGCAATTTCCGACTCGGCAATGGCGCGCTTTTGCATTGTCCACGGCGCGGGGTAAACCAGCATTCACACAACGTCGCACCGGAGGACAGGAAACGCCATGGGTCAGTACAGCAAGGTCGATATCGAGGGCCGCCTGATGATCGTCACGATCAACCGGCCGGAGGTCTATAACGCCTGCCATCCGATGGCGAACCAGGAGCTCGTGGAGGCCTTCGACGAGTTCCATGCCAATCCCGATCTCTGGGTCGCCATCATCACTGGCGCCGGCGACAAGGCCTTCTGCGCTGGCAATGACCTCAAGTATCACGCCGAGACCCAGGCCAAGACAGGCAAGCGGCCGGTGCACCCCCTCAAGGGCTTCGGCGGCCTGACCAACCGCCACGATCTCGACAAGCCGGTGATCGCCGCCGTCAACGGTGTCGCCATGGGGGGCGGCTTCGAGATCGCCTTGGCCTGCGACATCATCGTCGCGTCCGACAAGGCGACCTTCGCCTTGCCCGAACCCAAGGTCGGCCTCGCCGCCGGCGCCGGCGGCATGCAGCGGCTGTCGCGCATGATCCCCCTCAAGAAGGCCATGGGCATGATGCTCACCGGTCGGCACGTCTCGGCCAAGGAAGGCTTCGAACTGGGATTCGTCACGGCCGTCGTGCCGCACGCAGATCTCCTCAAGGAAGCTCGCCGCTGGGCCGACGATATCCTCGCCTGCTCGCCCATGTCGGTGCGCGCCACCAAGCAGGTCGTGATGCGCTCGCTCGATGTGCCGGCGCTCGAAACGGCCATGCACAATCTCAATTATCCAGCCTTTGTCGCCATGACCAAGAGCGAGGACACGGTCGAGGGACCCAAGGCCTTCGCCGAGAAGCGCAAGCCCAACTGGAAGGGCCGGTAGTCCCGTCCGGGTTTGCGGACGCACCTGCCAGACAAAAATATCCTCGCGACGCGTGAGCGCCTCGCGAGTTCGGGCGGCGGAGGCTGTCGCCGTTAAATAAACGGAAAAATAACGGGAGCCTTTCACCAAAACCCTTATTTTTCTGCATTTTTCTGATCGCGCCGTCGGAATAAACGGCAGGAAAACGGGAATCATGGGGGTCTGACTGTTTCTCGGCATCGCTCACACCTTCGGCAACGACGGCCATCATAGGGGCCGAGGTCGTGAAGCGACGATTCCGGTCACCATCGAATGGACGACCGCACCTCCGGGCTGCCATGCTTCAACCGGTCCGATCGGCCTCATGCGGAGGGCCGACTGCAGAGGGGAGTCTCCATGTTCGACAAGGACCAGTTCATCGCAGATTGTCGCGCCGCGCTGGACGGCGCCCATGCCTCCCGCAACGTGCGCGAGGTCGTCGCCCGCGCCGTGTCCGACCCCTCGGCCGTGATCGGTGCGCTGGGCGAACCGAAGCCCGGCGGGATCGTCCCGCTGCACCGTTCGCCCGAACTCACGGTCATCAACGTCTTCTGGCCGCCCAACATGGTGATCATGCCCCACGATCATTCGATGTGGGCCGTGATCGGCGTCTATGGCGGGCGCGAGGACAACATCCTGTGGCGGCGCCTGCCGGACGATGCGGCCGGCCGTATCGAAGCCGCCGGCGCCAAGTCGCTCTCGACCAAGGATGTGCAGGTGTTCGGCCCCGACGTCATTCACTCGGTGGTCAATCCGATCCCGCGCGTCACCGGCGCCCTGCATATCTACGGCGGCGACTTCTTCGCTACCGAGCGCAGCGAATGGGATCCCGACTCGCTCGAAGAAAAGCCTTACGACATGCAGAAGGCGCTCAAGATGTTCGAGCGGTAGAGCGACCCGCAAATCCCGCCGTCATGCAGTGGGCGCGATGCGCGCGCTCCAAACGCCGGTCCCGCATCATTTCCTTCCCGGTAGATTTGCCGCGGCGATGGCGCCGCGCAGCCACTTCTCGAACGATGCCGTCCGGGTGCCGCTACGCAAGCCCGGCGCCCTGACGAGGAAATAGGACGCCGCCTCGACGGTGTGGGCGTCCCCGCCGAAAGGCGCGATGAGGCGGCCGTCGCGCAGTTCTTCGGCCGCCAGCATCTCGCTCTCGAGCACCACGCCCAGGCCGTTCACGGCCGCATCGATCGCCATGGTCGAACGATCGAGCCACAACTCATTGGCGGCACGCAGACCCTTCACGCCGACCTGCCTCAGATAGTCGGCCCATGTCAGCGCATTCATGGAATGAATGAGAGGAGCGCGCGCCAGATCCGCCGGGCTGCGCAGACCCAGCGCCTTTGCCAGCGCCGGGCTACAAAGCGGCCGCAGCCGTTCGACCAGAAGCGGCTCGGCCCGCCACGGCGCCGACGGCGCTGCGCCATAGACGATCGCGATATCGAACCGGGCGGTATCAAGGTCACCGGGTTCGGACAGGGTCGACAAGCGCACACGGACGTCTGGATGGGCGCGCAGGAAATCGGGCAACCGGGGTTGCAGCCACTTCGCTGCAAAACTCGGACTGGCGGCGATGACCAGATGGCCCGCCTGAGATTGCGGCGCGACCAGTCCGGTTGCTTCCGAGATGATGCCGATCGCCCGTTCGACCTCGCGCGCATAGATGCGGCCGGCATTCGTCAGGGCAGCACCGCCGGCCTGGCGCTGGAACAGGGATACACCGAGGAAATCCTCTAGCTGCTGGATCTGATGACTGACCGCCGACGGCGTGACGCCGAGTTCCTGGGCACCCTGCGCGAAGCTGCCGTGACGGGAGGCGGCTTCGAAGGCCAGCAGCGCCTTGAGGGGCGGCAGGCGCGGCCTCTGCGCCTGCACAGGTGAGCGCAGTTCAGCGGGTGCTGAGTTCTTTGCTCTGGCTGTCACTCCCACGCCTCCGTATCGACTCGTGACGCTACAGCAAGGATCGAACCATGGATACGGACCTGCGCCAGGCTGCCAAGGATTATCTCGTCCGCTACGGCGGCGACAGCTTCCCCAATCTCTTCCGTTCCGCCAGGGGCACTGTCGTTACCGATAGCGAGGGGCGCGAGTATCTGGATTTCACGTCCGGCCAGATGTGCGCCACCATCGGCCACAACCATCCCGCCATCGTCGAGGCCGTTCATCGCGCCGGCCAGAAGGCATTTCACCTCTTCAGCGGCATGATCCCCGAGGTGGTGGTCGAACTGGCGGCGACGCTGGCGCGCGACTGGCTGCCGGGCGACCTGGAGCGGACGATCTTCATCAACACGGGCTCGGAGGCGACCGAGGTCGCCCTTCGCATGGCCAAGATGTTCACCGACGGATACGAAGTGCTGGCGCTCGGCGGCTCGTGGCACGGCATCACCGGAGGTGCGGGCTCGGTATCGATGGCGAGCGATCGAAAAGGCTACGGCGTCCCGGCGCCGGGCGTCTTCGTCATTCCCGAGCCGAATGCCTACAGGCCCTATATTCCCGGTGCGACCGACGAGGAAGCCGCGCTCGCCAACCTCGATCTCGCGCTCAGGATGTTCGACATGCAGTCGGCGGGCCGCGGTGCGGCCATCATCGTCGAGCCGGTGATCAGCGCCGGCGGTGTGCTGGTTCCGCCTAAGGCATTCCTCCAGGCTTTGCGTCAGGCCGCCGACGACCGGGGCATGCTGCTGATCTTCGACGAGGCGCAGACAGCCTTCGGGCGTATCGGCACCCGCACCGGCGCGGAGTATTTCGGCGTCGTTCCTGACATTATGACCATGTCCAAGACGCTGGGCGGCGGACTGCCCCTTGCCGCGGTCGCCACCACGGCCCGGATCGAAGAGGCACTGCACGACCGCCATTTCACCTACTACACAAGCCATGTCTCCGATCCGCTGACAGCCGAGGTCGGGCTCGCCGTCCTCAAGGTCATCGCCGAGGAAGGCCTGATCGAGCGGGCACGGACCATGGGTGCCTATCTGCGGGGCCGGCTGCAGGAGCTGCAGCAACGCTACGAAGTGATCGGCGACGTCCGCGGCCTCGGCCTGCTCATCGGCGTCGAACTGGTGCGCGACCGTGCCTCAAAGGCGCCGGCGCACGAGCTTGGCGCCTTGACGACGGCCAAATGCTTCGAGAGCGGCCTCAGCATGAACATTCGCCGCCGGCCCGAGCGGGGTTCGGTATGGCGCATCGCCCCACCGCTGACCGTATCGACCGACGAGGTCGATCGTGCGGTCGACATCCTCGAGAAATCGCTGCGCGCGAGCCTCGACCAGATGGCCGCCGCCCGGGCGGCCTAAAGGGAGGAATGCCGACGATGTCTCCCCGTTTCCTGCTCGCCCTTGTCCTTGCTGCTCCTCTTGCCGCCGGCTCTGCCCATGCGGCGACGCTCGATACCGTGAAAACCAGAGGGGCCGTCCGCTGCGGCGTTTCGACTGGATTTCCAGGGTTCAGCCTGCCGGATAGCCAGGGCGTCTATCGCGGCCTAGACGTCGATGTCTGCCGCTCCGTCGCCGCCTCGGTGTTTGGTGACGCGACAAAGGTACAGTTCGTCCCGCTGACTGCTGTTCAAAGATTCACAGCCTTGCAGTCGGGTGAGGTCGACCTGCTGGCCCGCAATGCCACCTGGACCTATGCCCGCAGCGCCCAGCTCGGTCTCACCTTCACGGCCGTGAATTACTACGACGGTACGGCTTTCATGGTTACAAAGACATCGCCGGCCAAATCCGCTCGCGACCTGAATGGCGCCACCATCTGCGCGCAGGCCGGTACCGAGACGTTGCTTGGTGTGCAGGATTATTTTTCACGCAACGGGCTCAAGTTCGCGCCGGTAACGTTCGAGAACGTCGACACGATGAAGTCTGCCTTTGTCGGCGGGCGGTGCGATGCGATGACCAGCGACTCCACGCAGCTCATGGGCATCCGTTCGACCCTACCGACCCAAGGCGACTATCGCCTGCTGCCTGAAGTGGTCACGAAGGAGCCGCTGAGCCCAGCAGTCAAGAGCGGCGACGATCAGTGGGCGAACATCGTGCGCTGGAGCTTCTGGGCGATGGTCAACGCCGAGGAGATGGGATTGACGTCACAGAATGTGAAAGCCGAGGCTGGTGCCAGCACTGATCCCAACGTCCAGCGCTTCGTCGGCAAGACCGGCGATCTCGGCAAGATGTTGGGCCTGGAGCCGGCCTGGGCTCTGAACGTCGTGGCCCAGGTCGGAAACTATGGGGAGAGTTTCGCCCGCAATCTCGGCCCGCTCGGCGTCGATCGTGGGCTCAACCGCCTTTGGCGTGACGGCGGCTTGATGTTCGCGCCACCGCTGCGCTGAGCTCTCCGACCTCGAGGACAGTCGTCCCGTCAACCGACCCGCCCGCGCGCATTGTCGTAGTCCCAGTCGAGCTCGAAACTGTCGCCGGTCGCCTTCACATAGGCAGCGTGCGGCGGCGCGAAATGTGCCGGCATCAGGAGCCCGCCCTGCTCGGCGCAATCGGCCAGCAGGGTGTGGCGAGTCTGGCGCGCCAGGTCACGATCCTCGCAAAACCGACTGTTCCATTTCCACAACGGCACCTGAACCGGATTATGCAAGGCATCGCCGGCAAAGATGGCGCATTTGCCTCGCGACTCGAGATCGATGCGAATCTGCCCCGGCGTATGGCCGGGCGCCGGCTTCAGAATGCAGCAGCCGCACATGCCGTGCTCGCCCGAAACGAACTCCGCCTTCTTCGCCTCCACGATCGGCAACACCGAATCGTTGTAGGTATTGATCTGGTAGGTCTCGGTATCGGGCTTCTTCGCCAGCGCCGCCCAGTGATCGTGATCGGTACGCGACATGACGTATTTGGCATTGGGAAAGGTCGGCACCCACTTGCCACTCTCCTGTCGCGTGTTCCATCCCACGTGATCGACATGGAGATGCGTGCACATCACGAAGTCGATCTCCTCCGGCTGCACGCCCGCCTCGCGCAGGCGATCGAGATAGGCCGTGTTCAGCATGTCGAAACGCGGCATGCCGGGCCGCGGCTTATGGTTGCCGCTGCACGCATCGATCAGGATCGTGTACGTGCCGGTGCGTACCAGCCAGGAATGGATCGATGTCACGAGCCGACCGCTTTCCGGCTGATAGTAGCTCGGCGCCAGCCAGTGCTGCTGGGCCGCAAAGGCGTCCGCCTCGAACTCCGGGAAGAAGTCCCTGGCTGGAAAGCCAGGCCCCATCTGTTCCTCGATGCGCGTGACACGGACGTCGCCGATCTGACGGTCTTGCATGAGCCCTCCTCCTGGTGCCGTCAGTCTGCCCGCAAGACGCCACGCACTCCAGCGAGGCGATCAGGAGACCTCGCCGGCCAGGCCGCGCGGCTGCAGAGCGATGAAGATCGCCAACGCCAGCGCCATGAAGGCCGCGACCACGAGGAAGCCGAGCCACCAAGCATACACGGACATCCCTCCCGCGAGATCCAGCGTCCATCCCATGGCGATCGGGCCGATGAAGCCACCGCCGTATCCCAGCATCGAATGGACCGCCAGGGTGGCGCCTCGCCGCGACGGTTCGGCGGTCCCCGCGGTGCCGGCGGTCAACGACGAGGAATCGAGCCAGATCACGAGCCCGTAGGCGATCACCAGCGCGATGGCGGCGGCATACGAAAGAGTTCCGAGCAGTCCGAGCACGGCGCCCAGCGCAATCGACAACAGCATCGACGCCACGATCAATCGTCGCCGGCCGAAACGGATGGAAGCCTCGTTGCCCACGACGCTCGCTGCTGTGCCGATCAACCCGAGCGCCGTGATCACTACGGTCGGCGACAAGGCATCGTCGATCCGACCGGTCTGTGCGGCGATCCAGGCGAGGAACGCCACGCCCCAGCCGCGCAAGGTGTTCATCTCCAGCGTATGGGCACAATAGGCCAACGCATAGGCCATCGCCGAGCGATTGCGCAACACGGGCCGAAAGTCGAACAGCGCCGGCCCACCCGGGTGACGTGGGATGGAACGGCCGGGCACCAGCAGCGCGACCGAGAGCCACGCCGCTGCTGCGGTGCCGCCACCGATCGCGAACGCCGCCCGCCACCCGAACTGGTCGGCGAGGAAGTCGCCGGCGATATAGGAGAGCGCTCCCGAGATGCCGATGCCGGCGGCATGACCGGTGACCGCGCGCGACATCATCTTCTCGTCAACCTGGTCGGCCAGCAGCTTCAGGCCGGTCATATAGGTGCCGGCCCATCCGATGCCCGCCAGGGCGCGTAGCAGGAGCGCCGTCCAGAAGCCGTCGGCCACCAGCCCGAACAGCACATGCGCGAGTGCCGAGCAGCCAACGCCGAAGAGATAGACGCGCCTCGCATCGACTCGATCTGTCAGCGTCACCAGCACCGGCACCGCCACCATGTAGGCACCGTAGAAAGCGGACGTGATCCAGCCCGCCTCGCTGTTGCTGAGCTGCCAGCGTTGGATCATCTGCGGAAGCAACGCAGGCCAGAAGAACGCACCGATCTGCACGAGGACCTGCGCAGAACACACGATCGCCACGAGCCTGGCGCCGGATATCGGATGGCCTTCAATCCGCATGTGCGACACCGGCGGGAGACGGGCGGCGCACGGCGCACAAGGCGGCAAAGCCGGCTAATGCGACAGCAGTGGAGATCACCAGCACACCGGCGCCGAGAAAGGCCGGCTCCCGATCAAGATCGCCTGACCTCCCACGCGGTCGGAACTCCCATCTCTTCCCCTCCTCCTGGCCGTCGTCCCGGCCGATCGCCCGGCTGAAGCGGCCGGGCGACCTCGTGCCTACGGTCGGTGTGTCAGGAGCAACCACAGCCCTTCTTGCCGTCCGCCGTCACATCGGCAACGCCGCAACCGCTTGCCTGATCTGGCGCCGGACCGCCGCAGCATCCAGCAGCCACGGCGCCAGCAGGGACGCTTGGTGCCGGCCCCGAGCAGACGCCCGTTTCCGGCAACACCAGTTCGACCTTGGCGGCAGCGTCGCGATCGCCCGCAATCTCGGCGACGATGGAACGGACCTGCTCGTAGCCCGTCAGCATGAGGAACGTCGGCGCGCGGCCATAGCTCTTCATGCCGGCGATGTAGAAGCCGGGTTCGGGCTGGCCGAGCTCGCGTGCGCCGTGTGGGCGGACAGTGCCGCAGCTATGGAGGTTGGGGTCGATCAGGGGAGCCAATGCCGGCGGCGCTTCGACGGCAGGATCGAGCGCCAACCTCACCTCGCGCAGGAAGCCCAGATCGGGCCTGAATCCCGTTGCGACCACGAGCTCGTCGACCAGCACGCTGCGGCAGCAACTCCCGTCTCCGGTTGCCACGCGCATCCTGGTGCCCTCGGGGCCGATATGGGAAACCTTGAACCCGCTCTCGACACGGATCTTACCGTCCGCCACCAGCGCGGCGAAGGCCACACCGAGGGCGCCACGGGCGGCAAGCTGATCGCTCGCACCGCCGCCGAAAGCCTTTTCCGGCTTGTCGCCGCGCAGCAACCAGATGACTTCCGTCGCCGGTGCTTCCTCCTTGAGACGCACCAGATCGATCAGCGTCCCCACCGCCGAATGACCGGCCCCGAGGACCGCGACGGTCTTGCCCGCATACCGGCCGCGCGCGGCTCCCAGTACATCCGGCATGCCATAGACGATCCGCGCCGCCATCTCCTCCTCGCCAATGGCCGGCAGGCCGTCTGCACCGGCCGGATTGGGCGAGAACCAGGTGCCGGACGCATCGATGACCGCGTCGGCCTTCAGCGTCCCGACGCCCTTGTCATTGCGATAGCGGACGGTGAACGGCTCGAAGGCGCGACCGTTGCTCTTCATCTTGTCGTATCCGGCCCGCGCGATGGCCGTAACGCGGGTCGATGTCCGGATGCGATCCCGGAGCGGCGTCCGCGAGGCCAGGGGTTCGAGATACTGCGAAACGATCGCGCCGCCGGTCGGATATTCATCGAGCGGCGGCGAATTCCAACCGCCCGCGACCAGCAGGCGCTCGGCCGCCTTGTCGATATTGTACTGCCATGGCGAGAACATGTGCACATGGCTCCACTGGCGGATGGCGTGTCCGACCTCCGGCCCCGCTTCGAGGACGACCGGTTCCATGCCGCGCTCCATCACGTGCGCCGCGGCGGCAAGCCCAACCGGTCCCGCGCCGACGATGGCGACGGTCTTCTTCGTCTTGGTAAGAGCGTCTGGCATTTGTCTTCTCCTCTATTTCCAGAACAATCGAAATATAAAGCCAAAAATTTTTACGCGACCTTCGGCAACTTGAAGGGCGCGCACCCCTTGCCTTCGGCGCAGCATTCCTCGGCCATGTATTCGAGGAGGCCACGCATCAGGGTGTAGTTGGTCCGGCAGATCAGCGTCGTGCCGTCGCGGGTCTGTGTCACGAGGCCGACAGCGACCAGCGCCTTGAGATGGTGCGACAAGGTCGACGCGGCGATATCCAACCGATCCTGCAAGCGACCGACCGGCATCCCCTCTTCTCCCGCGCGCACCAACGCCCGGTAGATGCGGAGCCTCGTGGGGTTGCCCAAGGCTTCCAGGCGGGCAGCGGCATCTTCGATCTTCATGATTGCAAATCTAGTCCGGGCGCCATAGAAATCAAGCCGTATTTCTAGAATTATAGAAATAAAGGAGAACTCTCGTGACCGACCGCACCTTCAACGTCCTGTTCCTGTGCACCGGCAACTCCGCCCGCAGCATCCTGGCCGAATCGATCGTCAATCGCCTCGGCGCAGGGCGCTTCAGGGGCTTCAGCGCCGGCAGCCACCCCAAGGGCCAGGTCCATCCCTACGCGCTCGAACTGCTGAACGGCATGGGGTATCCCACCGAGGGCATGCGTTCCAAGAGCTGGGATGTCTTCGCCGTCGCCGGCGCTCCGCACATGGATTTCGTCTTCACCGTCTGCGACGACGCCGCGGGCGAAACCTGCCCGCTCTGGCCAGGACAGCCGATGACGGCCCATTGGGGCGTGCCCGATCCGGCCGCCGCCGAAGGCAGCGAGATCGAAAGGCGCGCGGCCTTCCGAGCCGCCTTCGCCGCTCTGGAGAACCGGATCCGTCTGTTCCTGAGCCTTCCCCTGGGCAAGCTCGATCGCATGGCGCTGCAGCAGAAGCTCGACGCCATCGGCGCGCGGTCGCCGTCGAGCGCAGCGGCCTGATCGCAGTCTCATGTCCCGCTTCGAACGCTATCTCACCCTCTGGGTGGCTCTGTGCATCGTCGTCGGCGTGGCGCTCGGCCATTTCCTGCCGTCGATCTTTCAGGCGATAGGCTCCGCCGAGGTCGCACGGGTCAATCTGCCTGTCGCGGCTCTGGTCTGGCTGATGATCATCCCGATGCTGGCCAAGATCGATTTCGGCGCACTGGGCCAGGTCGGGGCCCACTGGCGCGGCATCGGCGTCACCCTCCTCATCAACTGGGCCGTAAAGCCGTTCTCGATGGCGGTGCTGGGATGGCTGTTCGTCGGCCATCTTTTCGCGCCCTATCTTCCCGCCGGACAGATCACCAGCTACATCGCGGGCCTGATCCTGCTGGCGGCGGCGCCCTGCACGGCCATGGTCTTCGTCTGGAGCAACCTCTCGGAGGGCGAACCGCACTTCACGCTCACCCAGGTGGCACTCAACGACACCATCATGGTCTTCGCCTTTGCCCCGATCGTCGGCCTGCTGCTGGGCCTGTCCGCGATCACCGTGCCGTGGAGCACGCTGGTCCTGTCGGTGGCTCTCTACATCGTCGTGCCTGTCGTGATCGCCCAGGTCCTGCGGCGACGTCGGCTGGCAGCGGGAGGACAGGCCGGCCTGGCGCGGACCCTCGCTGTGCTGCAGCCCTTGTCCCTGATCGCCCTGCTGGCGACGCTGGTCCTGCTGTTCGGCTTCCAGGGCGAACAGATCATCAGGCAGCCGCTCATCATCGCCTTGCTGGCCGTCCCGATCCTGATTCAGGTCTACTTCAACTCGGGGCTCGCCTATCTTCTCAACCGCGCGACCGGTGAAGCGCACTGCATTGCCGCGCCATCGGCACTGATCGGCGCCAGCAACTTCTTCGAGCTCGCCGTCGCCACCGCGATCAGCCTGTTCGGCTTCGACTCGGGCGCCGCGCTTGCGACAGTCGTCGGCGTCCTGATCGAAGTGCCGGTCATGCTGTCGGTGGTGAAGATCGTCGGCACGACCAAGAGCTGGTACGAGCGCGGCGACGCCGTCCGGCGGAGGGAACGGGTACCGTCCGGTTCCTGATCATGGCGGACTGGGTTGCTACCGCCCCTTGAAGTGCGGCTTGCGCTTCTCGAGAAAGGCATTCAGCCCCTCGAAATGATCCTCGGTCGCCGCACAGGCGGCCAGGCCCTCGGCCTCGCGGTGGCTGTGCTCGTCCCACGAGTTGTCGAACGAGTTGCGGATCAGCCGCTTGGCCGTGGCGAGCGCAATTGTCGGTCCGTCGGCCAGGCGGCGCGCCATCTTCTCGGTCTCGGCCGCAAGCTGATCCTTGGGCACGATCCAGTTGAGGATGTTCTGCCCCTTGGCCTCCTGGGCGGTAAAGCGTTCACCCAGCAAGGCGATCTCGAGCGCCTTCCGCTCGCCGACGATGCGCGGCAGGAAATAGGTCGCGCCACCGTCGGCGCTCAGGCCGATATGGCGGTAGGCGAGCGTGAAGAACGCGTCATCCGCAGCAATGGCGAGATCGCAGGCGAGGATCAACGACAAGCCGAAGCCGGCCGCGGCTCCCTGCACCGACGCCAGCACCGGCTTCGCCATGCGGCGGATCTGGTAGATCGTCTGGTGCGCCTTCACCACGCGCATCTCGAAGCCGGCGAGATGCACCGCCTTGTTCTCGGTCAGCGACTTGTGGAAGCCCTTGATGTCACCGCCCGCCATGAAATGCGTGCCGGCGCCGCGGATCACCACGCATCGCACCGCCGGATCCTTCTCGAACTCGGCTGTGTGCTTGATCAGCAGGTCGGTCATCTCGAACGAGAGCGCGTTCAGCGACTCCGGCCGGTTGAGCGTCAGCCAGCCGATGCCGTCTTTGACTTCGGCCAGAACATGCGGTGCGGACATGGCGCCTCCCCCTTCTACTTGCAGCTCCTCTCCATGCCGACGGAGAGGACCAGGCGTGTGATGTGAGACGCGTTCCCTAGAACGCTTCGGCCGGCAATGCCATCAGCGTCGCCGCCCCTGCCTTAATGGTGTGATTGAGCGACGTCGTCTGCGGCAGGATCCGCGCCATGAAGAAGCGTCCCGTGGCGATCTTGGCCTCGTAGAAGGCCTTGTCGCCGCCGGTCGCCAGACCCTTGTTGGCCGCGACCACGATCCGGTTCCACATGTACGCCATGGCGGTCAGCGCCATCAGGCGCAGCAGGTCGGACGCGGCGGCGCCGGCCTCGTCGTGATTCTTCATCGCGTTCTGCATCAGGAACAGCGCCGCGTCCTGCACACGACCGAGCGCCTTCTCGAGCGGCTCGACGAACTCCTTCATCTTCTCGTCGCCCTTGTGGGCGCCGACGAAGCCCGCGATCTCGCCCAGCAGCCGTTGCGCCGCTGCGCCGCCCTTCATGGGCAGCTTGCGACCGACCAGGTCCAGCGCCTGGATGCCGTTGGTGCCTTCATAGAGCTGGGTAATGCGCGCATCGCGCACCAGCTGCTCGACGCCGTTCTCGCGGATGAAGCCGTGGCCACCGTAGGTCTGCACCGCCAGATTGGCGCATTCGCTGCCCATGTCGGTGAAGTAGGCCTTGATGATCGGCGTCAGCATCTGGATCAGGTCGTCCGCCGCCTCGCGCTTCTTGGCGTCCGGATGACGATGCGCCTCGTCGATCAGCATGCCGACCCACAGCGCCAGCGCGCGTGCCGCCTCGGTGAACGACTTCTGCGTCATCAGCATGCGCCGCACGTCGGGATGCACGATGATGGGATCGGCCGGCCCGCCGGCGTTCTTCGGCCCGGTGAGCGAGCGGCCCTGCAGGCGATCACGCGCATAGGCGACAGCGCTCTGGTAGGCGCACTCGGCAATGCCGAGACCCTGCATGCCGACGCCGAGCCGGGCTGCGTTCATCATCACGAACATGGCCGGCATGCCCTTGTTCAGCTCGCCGACGAGCCAGCCCTTGGCGCCGTCGAGATTCATGACGCAGGTCGACGACGCCTTGATGCCCATCTTGTGCTCGATGGCGCCGCAGCGGATGCCGTTGCGCTCGCCCACCTTGCCGTCGGCCGTCGGCAGGAACTTCGGCACCAGGAACAGCGAGATGCCCTTGGTTCCCCCCGGCGCGTCCGGCAGGCGCGCCAGCACCAGATGGATGATGTTCTCGGTGAGGTCGTGCTCGCCGGCCGAGATGAAGATCTTGGTACCAGAGATCGAATAGCTGCCGTCCGCCTGCGGCTCGGCACGGGTGCGGATCAGGCCGAGATCGGTGCCGCACTGGGGCTCGGTCAGGCACATGGTGCCCGACCAGGTGCCGTCGGTCAGCTTGGGCAGATAAAGCTTTTTCAGTTCGTCCGAGCCGTGCTGCGCCAGCGCCTCGTAGGCGCCGTGGCTCAGCCCCGGATACATGCCGAAGGACTGATTGGCCGCCGTGATCATCTCGGTGATGGCAAAGCCGACCGTCGCCGGCAGGCCCTGGCCGCCATAAGCCGGATCGTTGGTCGTCGCCGTCCAGCCACCTTCGCAGAACTGCCTGTAGGCCTCCTTGAATCCCTTGGGCGTATGCACCACGCCGTTCTCGTAGGTGCAGCCCTCCTCGTCGCCGGAGCGGTTGAGCGGGAACAGCACGTTCTCGCACAGCTTGGCCGCCTCCTCGAGGATCGCCTGGATCGTGTCCGGCGTTGCGTCCTCGTAGCCGGGCAGCTTGGCGAGACTCGAGACGTCCAGCACCTCGGTCAGAACGAATTGGATGTCCTTCAGCGGGGCCTTGTAGACGGCCATGATCTTCCTCCTCAGTCCTTCGCCAGATCGATGCCGCGCTTCCTGAGCTCGGTCGCCGCCTGGCTTTCCACTTCCCTGAATTCCTGGATGTGCGCGTCGAGATCGCGGCGCCGGCGCTCGAGATCCTCGATATGCAGGCGACTGCGCCGCAGCAGCTCCCGCAACTGCTGCACACCCGTCCGATCGACCTGGTAGAGATCGAGCAGTTCCTTGATCTCGGCGAGCGAGAAGCCCAGGCGCTTGCCGCGCAGGATCCAGCCCAGCCGGGTCCGATCGCCTGCGCTGTAGAGCCGGGTCAGCCCCTGCCGCCGAGGCTTGATCAGCCCTTCGTCCTCATAGAAGCGAATCGTCCGGGCCGTGATGCCGAATTCCCGCGCCAGTTCCGCAATGCTGTAGATGCGCTGCAGGTCGCGCTGGGTTTGGGTGCTGGCGGGAGCGGCGACGGACATAACGAGAGCGTCATAGTTAACGTTTACGTAAACGTCAATGGAGCTTTACGTAAACGGAAGCCTACTCGCGTCGCCATGGCCTCAATGCGGACCGGTGCGATTGCCGGCGAGATCGTAGCCCGCGAGCAGGCGTGCACCGTAGCCGTCGTCGACCAATCTCTGCAGCGCGTCTCTCACCTCCTCCGGCACGGGCTGCGGCAGCGAGAACCCGAGAGAGGGGTAAACGATGATCCGGTGCAGATCTCCGACGAGAGCGGACAGCGTGCGCTCCGGGTCCGCTTCGCGCTCGAAATAGTCGAGGACATCGATGGCCTCGCACTGCATCAGAAGATCCACGTCGGCCCACTGGATCCGGCCGGTCGCGAAGCCCCGGCGCGTCATATAAGGCTTGGCAACGACCACGAGCCGTCGAATCGCGATACCGGCCTGCTCGGCGGCCGCTCGGCCACAGACGAAGTTGTCGCCGGTATTCTGGGCTCGGTCCTCCCTCAAGATGGCTTTCGCGGGAACCCCCTCGGCAATGGCGATGTCGGCAAAGACATGCGCTTCCGGCCGATCCCAGCCCGTGTCCAACAGTCCTCCACGGTGCGCGATGCCACCGGACATGATGACTACCGGCGCCCATCCTTCCCGCCAAAGAGCGGCCGCATGTACGGCTGCTCGGGTATCGAAACTGCCGAGGACCAGGATCGCGTCCGATCGCGCCGGCGAATGGACCAGGCGCATGTACTGCCACACCACGCGCAGGGCAGAAGCGATGTCGGGCGCGTTCCAAGTCATTGTCGTCTGGCGATCCCGGAGAAAAACGAAAATCCCATACCTGGCCCGGTGGCCTAAGGTTGCACGAGAGACGGCACGCGGGAAGTCGTGTAGGTCACTGTTCAACGTTCCGGAGGAAGAAGCCCCAATGGCCATCTACCAGCTCAATGACCGCAAGCCGATCATCCCCGCCTCCTGTTACATCGCCGAGGAAGCCGTCATCATCGGTGATGTGCGGCTGGGCGAACGGGTCAATATCTGGTTCGGCGCCGTGCTGCGCGGCGACAACGAGCCGATCGTGATCGGCGACGACAGCAACATCCAGGAGAACTGCGTGCTGCATACCGATCCCGGCGCGCCCCTCACCATCGGCCAGAAGGTCACGGTCGGCCATCAGGTGATGCTGCATGGCTGCACCATCGGCGACGGCTCGCTGATCGGCATCCAGGCCGTGGTCCTGAACCGCTCGGTGATCGGCAAGGACTGCCTGGTCGGAGCCGGCGCCGTCGTGACCGAGGGCAAGAGCTTCCCGGATCGCTCGGTGATCTTCGGCTCTCCGGCAAAAGTGGCGCGCGAGTTGGACGAGCAGAACGCCGTGCGGCTGGCGATGAGCGCGGAGAGCTACGTCCATCGCGGCCAGAACTACAAAGCGAATCTGAAGCGGATCGGCTGATGGTCTGCCGCGGGCGGAGCGCTCTCCCAGCATGATCGCATCCCTCGACCATGTCGTCCTGCGGGCGCCGTTCGGCGAGGCGGCGGTGGCGGCCTACGAGACGCTGCTCGGTCGGCGCGCCGAGAGCAGTCGCTTCCAGCTCGGCAATGTCGGCTTGGCCATCGAGAACGAAGCGACGACCGCCCATCTCGCGTCGATGGCCTTCGCGACCGAGTCGCTCGACAAGGCGGAACATCTGCTGCAGCGACGCAACGTGCAGACTACGCGCGCGGGCTACGGCCTCGCCCTCGATCCCGCGGCGACTCATGGCGTGCCGATCGCCCTGATCGAACGCAAGGACAGGCCGGTCATGTCCGATCTGACGGGCGCCGACGAAGCGGCTGCAATCGCCGGACTGGATCACATCGTGATCCGCACGCCCAATCCGGAACGCGCCGTCGCCTTCTATGGCGGCCGCCTCGGGCTGGATCTGAGGCTCGACCGCAGCAACCCGCAATGGGGCACGCGCCTGCTGTTTTTCCGGTGCGGTGATCTGGTCGTCGAGATTGCGCACGATCTCGGCAAGGGTGTCTCCGCTGGTCCCGATCAGCTCTGGGGTCTGAGCTGGCGCGTGCCCGACATCGCCCGCGCCCACGCGCGGCTGCAGAAGTCGGGAGTCGAGGTTTCTTCACCGCGCGACGGCCGCAGGCCAGGCACGCAGGTTTTCAGCGTGCTAAGCCACACCGCGAACGTGCCCACGATCGTCATCGGTGGCCTCGGGCGCTGGTAGCATCGCCACAGGGAGACGGAAATGCGTCGCCTCTTGTTTCCACTTCTCCTCGCCGCAAGCGCTGCGGCCTGCGCGCCGCAGCCTCCGCGTCAGGCCGGGCCGCTTCCGCCGCTCGGGCCCTGCCCGGCTTCCACCTGGCATCCCGAGGCGCCGCCACCGACGGCCAGCAAGAAGACATCGATGGTGCTGCTCGCCGTCGCGGAGTGGTTCCGCTTCGGACAGCAGACGGTCGACTATCCCAGCAACGGCGCGCCGCAGGTCGAACGCAGCGGCATGCAGGAGGGCGACGCATTCGCATCCGAGCGTGTGCGCGATTACTGGAAGAGCGTCGGCCGGCCCAATCTCAGCGGAGCGAACCACGAAGTTCCGTGGTCAGCGGCGTTCATCTCCTGGGATATCGAAAGCGCCGGCGTGCCGCGCGATCAGTTCTGTCCCGATGACCGCCACACGATCTATGTCGAGCGCATGGTCCAACGCGCGCGCGAGCCCGATCCGGCGTTCATTCCGCGACGCCTGAACGAGCGAGCGCCGCAGGTCGGCGACCTGATCTGCTCGTCCCGCGCCGGTGGCAAGACGACGCTCGACAATCTCGATCGCGGCCCGGGCCATTGCGATATCGTCGTCGAAGTGCGCGCCCGCGAACTAATTGCAATCGGCGGTAATGTGGATGATTCAGTCACTCGCAGCGTATTTCCTCTGGACGCCAATGGCTTTTTATCGCCCATTTCCGCCCGACCCTTCTTCACCGTAATCGAGAACAGACTGCCGTAGGAAAGAACGAAGATGTCTTGGCCGTACGACTACATCATCATCGGCGCCGGATCCGCCGGTTGCGCAATCGCCAACCGGCTCGCCGAGGACTACGCCCTGCGGATCCTGATCCTCGAGGCCGGGCCTGCCGATGACTCCTTCAAGCTCAAGATGCCGGCGGGGTTCGCCAGTCTGGGCGAGACGACGCCCTACAACTGGCGCTACGAGACGGTGCCGCAAAAGCATTGCAACGACCGCCGCATGTACTGGCCGCGCGGCAAGACACTCGGCGGTTCGTCCTCGATCAACGCCATGCTCTATGTGCGCGGCCACGCATCTGACTATGACCACTGGCGCCAGCTCGGCAACGAAGGCTGGAGCTACGACGACGTGCTGCCGTTCTTCAAGAAGGCGGAGAACAACGAACGCGGCGCGGACGATTTCCATGGTACGGGCGGTCCGTTGAACGTCGCCGACCAGGCGGATCCGGCCAAGATCAACGAAGCGTTCCTGAAGGCCTGCGAACAGGCCGGCCACAAGCGCAACAAGGACTTCAATGGCCCGACGCAGGAAGGCGTCGGATACTTTCAGGTGACGCAGAAGGACAGGCAGCGCTGGAGCACGGCGTCGGCCTATCTGCGACCGGCGGTCGAGCGCAACAAGAACAACGTCCATGTCCTCTCGGGCGCCGTCGTCGAGCGCATCATCCTCGACCAGAACCAGGCGATGGGTGTGCGTTACCGCTACAAGGACCAGGACGAAGTGGCCCGCTGCAGCCGCGAGATCATCCTCTGTGGCGGCGCCGTGAACTCGCCGCAGCTGTTGATGCTGTCCGGCATCGGTCCGGCCGACCACCTGAAATCGGTCGGCATCCATCCGCTGTTCGATATTCCCGGTGTCGGCGCCAATCTGCAGGATCACCTCGACGCCTCGATCCTGCAGTTCTGCAGGACACGCGACACCTACGACACCGCCAACAAGCTGTGGTCGCTCTACCAGTACTGGAAGGACAAGAAAGGCCCCGGCACCTCTCCCATTGCCGAGTCCGGCGGCTTCATCAGTACGAAGCCTGGCCTGGCAGCACCCGACATCCAGTTGCATTTCCTGCCGGCGCTGGTGGTCGATCACGGCCGCACCAAGATGAAGAAGAACGGCTACAGCCTGCATGTCTGCACGTTGCGCCCGGAAAGCCGCGGCACCATCCGGCTGGCCACCAAGGACCCGAACCAGCATCCGTTGATCGACGCCAACTATCTGGCCGAGCGCAAGGATCTCGACACGCTGATCGAGGGCGTGAAGATCGGTCGGGACATTCTCGCCCAGTCGGGCCTCGACCCCTATCGGGCCGAAGAGTTCCAGCCGGGCGCCATAGCCAAGAATGATGTCGAAATCGAGCGCTGGATCAGGGCCCGAAGCGAGACGATCTACCACCCGGTCGGCACCTGCAAGATGGGGCCGGACAACGATCCCATGGCGGTGGTCGACCACGAGTGCCGGGTGCGCGGCATTCAGGGACTGCGCGTGGTCGACGCCTCGGTGATGCCGACGCTGGTCGGCGGCAATACCAATGCCCCTACCATCATGATCGCCGAGCGCGTGGCGAGTTTCATGCAGGGCAAGGGCTGATCGTCCTTAGCCGTGTAAGACCAGGCGCACCGTCGACGATCAGGTCGCCCGGTTCTCCACGACCATCATCCAGAGCTTGCCTGGCGTCGGCGCCAGGCGGCCGCGGCTGTCGATGGGATAGAGGCTCATCGTCACGCTGTTCTTCACATTTCCCCCCACCGCCTGCACATAGCCGCCGCGCACGTCGGTGACGACGTCGCAATGGCTGGCGGTGCTGTCGATGCGGCGGTGCGCCATGGCGGGGCTGGCATAGCGCCAACTCGCTCCTGCGGTTCCCGAACAGACGAGATCGCCCGGCTTGGGCGAATATTCATTCGGCGCATGGAGCAGGAACGCGGTGCTGCGGCTGCCATGCTCGCGATCGTAGAGCGCCGACAGATACTGACCATGGCGGCCCGCGGCCGGGAAGCCACCGGCGCCGGAATGCTTCATGACCCAGGACACGAAGGCGCCTGACCAGGGCCGGCTCGAAGTATGGCCATTCCATTCCGGATGGCCGCAGCTCCCCCAATAGTCGCCGACGCGACTGGAAAGCGGCTCGCTGCGCTCACTCACGCCGGCCCGATTGGTATAGCCGCCGGCCGCCCCGCCATAGACGACGGTCGAACGGCCGAAACGTGTCCATTCTTCCCACGCGACCAGGGCAGTCCTATTGGTCGGTGGCCGATCGGCATAGCCGCCTCGATCGGCGGTACCGCAGCCAAAGAGCAAAAGCACAAGGAAAAGCAGCGCTGGCAGCCGCAAATCGACCAGGTCAAAGGACCATCGGGACTGCGGCCGCCAGCAAACACGAACATCGCCGAAGGGGAGGCGTTCATGTATCACTTGCAGTTCATACTCTAGCTTTATGTTTTTATTTGATTATCTTTTAGCACAAACGATCACCAATGTCACTGCCCTTAAACCACACTCTCATCCGGCAACTGGAAGACCGCTGCTTCCGCGCCTGGCCCGCTCTCGACTGCCGAACCGAGCATGGTTGGCTCCAGAGATTTTCAGGCGGCTATACAAAAAGAGCAAATTCTATCAATGCCTTAGGATCTAATACTCAATTTACACTACAGATTAAGGACGAGCTGGAAGCGGCTTACTGCGAACGCAATCTGCCGCCGATCTGGCGGTTGACGCCGCTGGCGCCGGAAGACGTCGATGCCACCCTCGCGGCCCAAGGTTATCGCCGCATCGACGAGAGCTACATCCAAGTGGCATCCCTCGATGATCGCTTCGCCGCCGATCCCGTCGTGACCATCGCGCCTGCCCCGTCGCCGAAATGGCTGGCCGGCTTCGCGGCCCTCAGCCCCGTGGCACCGCATCATCGTCAGACGATGGCGCGCATGCTGACCGCCATCGAGTCACCGGTGGGATTCGCCCAGGTCGAGCAGGCAGGCCGGCTCGTGGGCTTCGCGCTCGGCGTGGTCGACGGCGACCATGTCGGCCTGTTCGATGTCCTGGTGGCCCCCGAAGCCAGACGTCGGGGTCTTGCGCGCCGCCTCACGCAAAGCATCGGCGCCTGGGGCTGCCAGCACGGCGCGCGCTTTGCCTATTTGCAGGTCGTGGCCACGAACGAAGCGGCCTTGCCGCTTTACGCAACCCTCGGCTTCAAGACTGTCTACTCCTATGCCTATCGTGTGCCATAGTCGTTGCAGGAGGAACGACTCAAAATGGCACAATATCCGTGGGAATCGAGCTATCCACCGGGCGTGAAGTGGGAACTCGACGTCCCGCGCACGACGATCCACCAGATCTTCGAAGAGAGTTGCGCGAAATACGGCGACAAGCCGTTCACGGATTTCCTCGACAAGGTGATGAGCTTCCGCGACTACAAGGAAGCGTCAGACCGCGCGGCGGCCGGCTTCCAGAAGCTGGGCGTGAAGCCCGGGGTCAATGTCGGCCTCTACCTGCCGAATACGCCTCACTACCTGATTGCCTTCTTCGGCGTGTTGAAGGCCGGTGGACGGGTCGTCAACTACAGCCCGCTCGATGCCGCGCGCGAGCTTGAATTCAAGATCGGCGATTCCGAAACCGATATCCTGGTCACGCTCGACGTCGCGGCGCTCTATCCAAAGATGGCCGCCATGCGCGGCAAGACGCGGCTCAAGAAGCTGATTGTCGGCTCCATTGCCGATTACCTGCCGTGGCCCAAGAACTGGCTCTACCCCCTCGCGAAGAAGAAGGAACTGTCGCCGTGGCCGCGCGACGACTGGCACATGTCCTTCAAGGACCTGCTGGCCAATGACGGCAAGTACGTCCCTGCCCCAGCGCCAGCCGATCCGTGGGACGAGGTCGCGATCCTGCAATATACCGGCGGCACCACGGGCCTGCCGAAGGCGGCCATGCTGACCCATGGCTGCGTCGTTGCCGCGACGCTGCAGGGCGCCGCCTGGACCACGCCCTACACCAAGGCCGGCACCGAAAAAGTGGTGTGCGTGCTGCCGTTGTTCCACATCTACGCACTGTCCGGAATCATGATGGGCGCGGTGCGCAACGGCAACGAACTGATCCTTTATCCCCGTCCCGACATCGACCTCATCATCCAGGATCTGACCAAGAAGAAGCCGACCTTCCTGCCCGGCGTCCCGACGCTCTATACTGCCATCAACAAACACCCGAAGGCGCAGGGGCTCAATCTCAAGGCGCTCAAGATCTGCATGTCCGGCGGCGCGCCGTTGCCTGTCGAGGTCCAGCAGGCCTTCGAGAAACTGACCGGGGCGACCCTGATCGAAGGCTACGGCCTCACAGAGACCTCGCCCACCGGCGCGATCTGCCCGGTGGACAAGAGCGTGCGGCGCGTCGGCTCGTGCGGCGTTCCGATCGTCGGCACCATCATCGAGATCCGCGATATGGATAATCCCGACCGCGTCCTGCCGCCGGGCAAGGAGCATGTCGGCGAGGTCTGCATCATCGGCCCGCAGATCATGAAGGGCTACTGGAAGAAGCCCGACGAAACCGCCAAGGTCCTGTTCGATCACCCCGGCAGCCGCTGGAAGGGACTTCGCACCGGCGACATGGGCTATATGGATGCCGACGGCTGGCTCTATCTGGTCGATCGTTCCAAGGACCTGATCATCTCCTCCGGCTACAACGTCTATCCCCGCATGATCGAGGAAGCGGTCTACGAACACCCGGCCGTCGATGAATGCATCGTGATCGGCATTGCCGATCCCTATCGCCAGGAAGCGCCCAAGGTATTCGTCAAGCTGAAGCCGGGTGCCAGCCTCACCTTCGAGGAGTTGAAACGGCATCTCGAAGGCAAGATCGGCAAGCACGAGATGCCGGTCGCGCTCGAGATCAGACCGGAGCTGCCCAAGACTCCGGTCGGCAAGCTCTCCAAGAAGGAGCTCAAGGAAGAGGAGCGCGCCAAGGCCCAGGCCAAAGCGGCATGACCCTGGTGCGGGCGCTGCATTCGTCGCCATGAGCGCGTTCGTTTTCGATCGTCGGACCTTCGTCGTCGGTGCGGCCGGCCTCGCTCTGGGCGGCTGCTTCGAGGGCTCGTGCTACGAGTCGAACCCGCAGCAGAAGAAGTTCGTGTCCGATCTGGCGGCGCTCGCCAAGCCGGCGATGGCGTCCAACAACCCGCTCGCCGTCGAGGATGCCGCCAAGCGCAGCCTGGCCCTGGCCGATTCGGTCGGCGCGTTCACCGACTGGTGCGGCACCCTCAAGTCCATCGACGGCAAAGCCGACAATGTCGCCGTCACGATCGAGGTCGGACCGCAGGTTTCGCTCTACGCTTTCAATGACTGGGCGCTGGCAACGGCGGGGGCTCTGGCGAGCCTGTTCGACACACGATCGCGCGAGGCGCCGCCACCGGGCCTTTCCCAGCAGGCCATCGCAGCGCTAAAAACCTTCCGCCTGGGCCAGCACGTGCAGCTTTCCGGAAAGATGGGCGCGATCGCCGGTTCGGGCTTGTTCGATCTCTCGCGCCTGTTCGGCAAGGGCGATACGGACAACCGCCTGTTCCTGCAATCGCCACGGTTCGTGGCCCGCATCGAGTCGCTCTCCGCCTCGACTAAGAAATGAAAGGACTTCTGGAGTGCCGTCTTTCACTTACGATTTCCCCTACGCCTCCAAGAAGCTGCCGATCTTCGCCGACAATGTCGTCGCCTCCTCCCAGCACCTCGCCGCCACCGCCGGCCTGCGCATGCTGGCCAAGGGCGGCAACGCGGTGGATGCCGCTGTAGCCGCGGCCATCGCCATCACGGTGGTCGAACCGACCATGAACGGCATCGGCGCCGATGCCTTCTGCATCCTGTGGGATGGCCAGAAGCTCGTCGGCCTGAATGCGCACGGCCATTCGCCGGCCCTGATGACGCCCGACCAGTACAAGGGCCAGGACAAGATGCCGAATGTCGGCTGGGGCAGCGTCACGACGCCGGGCGCGGTGTCGCTGTGGATGACGCTGCATGGCCGCTACGGCAAGCTGCCGTTTGCCGACCTGTTCGAGCCGGCGATCAAATACGCCCACGACGGCTTCCGCGTTTCCTACATGGTGGCGCGCCAGTGGGATCGGGCGATCGACCGCCTGAAAGGCCAGGAGAGCTGGGTGAAGGCGTTCCTGCCCAACGGCCGGGCGCCGCAGCCGGGCGAGCTGTGGAAGTTCCCCGACCAGGCGAAGACGCTCGCGAAGATCGCCGAGACCAAGGGCGAGGCCTTCTATCGCGGCGAACTGGCCGAGGCGATGGACAAGTACGCGCGGGAAACCGGCGGCGCCTTGCGCAAGGAGGACCTTGCCGTCCATCAGCCGGACTGGGTCGACCCGATCGGCCTTACCTATCGCGGCGCCACGCTGCACGAGATCCCGCCGTCGGGCCAGGGCATCGCCGCCTGCATGGCGCTCGGCATCCTGGAGAATTTCGATCTCGTCGGCCTCGATTGCGATGGCCCCGAAGTGGCGCATCTGCGCATCGAGGCGATGAAGCTCGCCTTCGCCGATATCTACCGCTACGTCGCCGATCCGCGCTTCATGGACGTCACGCCGGCGCAGCTCCTCGACAAGCACTATCTCAAGAGCCGCGCCAAGCTGATCGACCCGAAGAAGGCCAAGGATTTCGGGCCCGGTACGCCCAAGGACGGCGGCACGATCTATCTC
Source organism: Enhydrobacter aerosaccus (assembly GCF_900167455.1). Classification (GTDB taxonomy): domain Bacteria; phylum Pseudomonadota; class Alphaproteobacteria; order Reyranellales; family Reyranellaceae; genus Reyranella; species Reyranella aerosaccus. The sequence goes on along the minus strand of NZ_FUWJ01000006.1, from coordinate 110,509 downwards.
GGCACCGCCGACGCCTCCGGCATGATGGTGTCGCTGATCCAGTCCAACTATACGGGCTTCGGCTCGGGCATCGTCGTGCCCGGCACCGGCATCGCGCTCCAGAATCGCGCCACCGGCTTCGTCACCAAGGAAGGCCATCCCAATCAGGTCGGCCCGAAGAAGCGGCCCTTCCACACCATCATCCCGGCCTTCATCACCAAGGACGGCAAACCCGTCGCCACCTTCGGTCTGATGGGCGGCGCCATGCAGCCCCAGGGCCACATGCAAGTCTTCTCGCGCATCGTCGACTACGGCCAGAATCCGCAGGCCGCCATCGACGGGCCGCGCTGGCGCGTGCACGAAACCGACGGCACGATCTGGACCGAGGAGCACATGCCCACCGACACCATCGCGGGCCTGGAAACGCGCGGCCACAAGGTGACGCGCACCAAGGCCCCGAGCTTCGATTTCGGCTCGAGCCAGATCATCTGGCGCTTCCCCGAAGGCGGCCCCTATCTCGGCGCCTCGGAAAGCCGCCGCGACGGCGCCGCGGTGGGATTCTAGCCGGCAGGTTCTAGCGACAGGCTTCCGCTAGAACCGCCGTGTCGGTCCAGACGACACGGCTCTGTGGCACGCGGTTGCCGTCGATCTCGGCCATACCGCGCTCGACGATCTCACCGCCCAGCCGACGATAGAATTCGATCGTGCGGACATTGGCATCGAACACCCAGAGATAGAGCCGCCGTTCGCCCCGTGCGGCCAGGCGTTCGGCGGCCGCGCCCATCAGCCGTCGGCCGACACCCCCGCCGCGCCGGTCAGGATGGACATGGAGATTGTCGAGATAGGCACCGAAGCCCGGATCACCTTCATCCCACACGGCGATGAAGGCCAGGTCATCGACCAGCAACACGATATCGCGCGGGCCGAGATCGGCGAGAGCGTAACGCCAATGCGTGCGCCGCTCCTGGTCGAGAGCCGGTCCAAGTGTCCCGCTGCTCAGGATACCACGATAGGCTGAACGCCAGCTCGCGGCATGCAGCGCCGCGATGGCGTCGGCATCGACAAGAGTCGCGGTGCGGATCGACGGATCGGTCATGCACCGCGACGGTAGCCGACTTCTACTTCCCGCAATAGGCCTCGAGGCGGTAGCCGTCGGGATCGATGACGAAGGCGGCGTAGTACTTGGGGCTGTAATCGGCGCGGACGCCCGGCTTGCCGTTGTCCTTGCCCCCGGTCTTGAGGGCGGCGGCATGGAAGGCATCCACGGCAGCGCGATCCTTTGCGGTGAAGCAGAAGTGCAAGCCAGACTCCCTGTCGGCCGGTACCGGCTTGCCCGTCTTGCTGATCCACAACTGCACGCCCTTGTCGCCATAGCCGAGAGAACTATCGCCATGGGAAAGGCGTTTGTACCCGAGGGGCGAGAGAGCCGCGTCGTAAAAGGCACCCGTCCGCTTGATGTCGCTAACACCGATCGAAACGTGGTCGAGCATCGCTTTCCTCCTCACTATATAACTGGTTATATGGTTAAGCGGTGACAGCGCGCTTGTCAACCGGTCAACCGGTTATTACGTGCTTGTTTGGATGGTGCGTCCCGACCTCTGCCTGGAATTTGCCAACACGCGCTTTTGGCGCGGACAGGCGACTCCGACCGAAACCTTGAACCGCCCGGAAGACTTCGCGGCCTGGGGGTCGGCCAATGCCGGGGCCAAGCCCGACAAGCCGTTGACCACGCGGGATCTCGACCAGGCCCTGTCCTTGCGGGAAGCCATTTATCGGCTGTTCGACGCGCAGGCGCAGAACAAACCACCGCCATCGCGTGATCTCGCGGCCCTGAATGACGCCCTCGCCGCAGCTCCTGCTCGCACGGCCCTCAAGCGCGCGCGCAACGGCTACGACTGGGATGTGGACATGAAGGCCGGGACGGCGCTCAATCTCCTGGCGCCGGTGCTGTGGTCGGCCGGGGATTTGCTGACCGGTCCCCGGCTCGATCGCGTCCGGCGGTGCGCCAATCCGGAATGTGGCTGGCTCTTCCTGGACGACAGCCGGGCCGGCAAGCGACGCTGGTGTTCCATGTCCGCCTGCGGCAATCGTGCCAAGGCACGACGGCACTACCACAAGAGCAAGGACCAGGCCTGACAGGAGGCGGAAGGTGAACACGCTGGCCGGGAAAGCGTTGCAGGGACTTGTCGGCCTTTTCCTCGCGATGGCCGCGCTTCTGTTCGGCCTGCCCTGGACGATCGATTACTGGCAGGCGTGGCTTTTCCTGTTCGTCTACTTCCTGGCCGCACTGCTCATCAGCCTCAGCCTTCTCGAAAAGGATCCGGAACTGCTGCGCCGTCGCATGCGGGCCGGGCCGCTGGCGGAGAAGGAACCGAAGCAGAAGATCATCATGCTGTTTGCCTCGATCGGCTTCGCAGGCCTGCTCATCATACCCGCTCTCGATCGTCGCTTCGGCTGGTCTCACGTCCCGACCGCGGCCGCGATCGCCGGCGATCTTCTCGTTCTGTTGGGATGGATCGCGATCTACCGTGTGTTTCGCGAAAACAGCTTCACGTCGGCGACCATCGAGGTGGCCTCAGATCAGAGAGTGATCTCCACCGGACCGTACGGCATGGTCAGGCATCCCATGTATGCAGCGTCTCTCGTGATGCTCGTCGGCATTCCGATCGCGCTGGCCTCGTGGTGGGGGCTGCTTTCCTTCGGCGTCATTGCCGCCGCGCTTGCCTGGCGCATCCTCGACGAGGAGAGGTTCCTGGTGCTGAACCTGCGGGGCTATGCCGACTACAAACAAAAAGTGCGGTATCGCCTGATACCGCACTTGTGGTGAGGATCGCGCCAAGCCAACGGCGCGGCACCGTTTCCTTAGCGCAGGATGCTCTGCAGCTTCATGGCGACGCCCATGTCGCCCTCGATCTTGAGCTTGCCGGTCATGAAGGCGGTCATGCCGTCGAGCTTGCCGCCGATCAGGTCCGCGAAGTCGCTGAAATCCATCTTGATCGTGCAGTCGGCATCCTTGTCGTCGTTGCTGACGACTGGCGGATTCGCATTCCCGTCGACAAAGATCACACCCTGGTCGGTGGCGAATTTCACCGTGCTGCCGAAGGACGACTTCTGCGCTGCGTTTTCCTTCATTTTCGCAGTGATTTCCTGCAACGTCATGGCGAGTTCCTCCTGTCGGCCAATGCCTTGGGGGCTTACTTGACCTTTACGTAAACGTCAACTACAGCCCGATAAACGGCTATTCAGGTCGTGCGGAGGAAACATGTCGTATCGCTCGGTCTTTGCACCGGGACTCTTCCAGGGCCAGACCGTCCTCGTCACGGGCGGCGGCAGCGGCATCGGCCGCTGCACCGCGCACGAGCTCGCCGCCCTGGGAGCCCATGTCGTCATTGCCGGCCGCAAGATCGAGAAGCTCGAAGCGGTGAAGGCTGAAATCGAAGCAGCCGGCCACACCTGCGAGACGCATACTTTCGACATCCGCGAGGAAGCGCAGGTGAAGGAGTCGATTGCTCGGATCGTCGCCAGGAACGGCCGCATCGACGGGCTGTTCAACAATGCCGGCGGGCAATTCCCCTCGCCGGCCGCGCAGCTCAGCGCCAAGGGCTTCGACGTCGTGGTGCGCAACAACTTGACCGGCGGCTTCCTCGTCAGTCGCGAGGTCTATACCCAATCGATGCAGCAGCATGGCGGCTCGATCGTCAACATGACGGCCGATTACCGTAACGGCTTCCCCAACATGGTCCATACCGGCGCGGCCCGCGCGGGCATGGCCAACCTCACCATGACGCTCGCCTACGAATGGGCCGTTTCCGGCGTACGCGTGAATTCCGTTGCGCCGGGCTGGATCGCCTCGTCTGGCATGGACACCTATACGGGCGAGTTCAAGGAGCAGATACCCAAGCTCAAGGGCTACTGTCCCTTGGGCCGGCTGGGCACGGAGAGCGAGGTTTCTGCCGCAGTCTGTTTCCTGCTGAGCAAAGCTGCCGCCTATATCACCGGGACCGAGATTCGTATCGACGGTGGTGTGCCGCTGGCCAACCGCTCGGTCGATTTGCCCGCGACCGATCGGTCGCAGTCTTTCAACGGCTTCCATCTCGCCGTCACGCCCAAAGTGTTGGGTGGCTGAACCATGCCCATCATCGAGAGCCAGATCGACCGCAACAGCGACGAGTTCAGGAAGAACCGCGAGCGCATGCTGGCCGCGATCCAGGAATTTCGCGATGCCGAGGCCAGCGTGCAGGCGGCGTCCGAGAAGGTCCGCGAGCGCTTCCGCAAGCGCAAGCAGCTGATGCCGCGCGAGCGCATCGCGCTGCTGCTCGACCGCGGTGCGCCGTTCCTGGAGTTGATGCCGCTCGCCGGCTATCGCATGCATGACGACAAGGACGGTTCGAGCGCCGGCGGCGGCTCGGTCTCCGGCATCGGCTATGTCGAAGGGGTGCGCTGCATCGTCACCGCGTCGAACTCCGCCATCAAAGGCGGCACCGTCGCCCCCTCCGGCCAGCGCAAGGGCCAGCGCGTGCAGCAGATCGTGCTGGAGAACAAGCTGCCAGTTGTGAACCTGGTCGAGTCCGGTGGCGCCAACCTGCTCTATCAGGCCGAGATCTTCGTGCCGGGCGGCCGCGGCTTCGCCAACCAGGCGCGCATGTCGGCGCGCGGCATTCCGCAGGTGACGGTGGTGCACGGCTCCTCGACGGCCGGTGGCGCCTACCTTCCCGGCCTGTCGGATTACGTCATCATGGTGCGCAATCAGGCCAAGGTGTTCCTGGCCGGCCCGCCGTTGCTCAAGGCCGCGACCGGCGAGATTGCCACCGACGAGGAGCTGGGCGGCGCGGAAATGCATGCGACCGTCTCGGGCGTCGCCGAATGGATGGCCGAGGACGACGCCGACGGCATCCGCATGGCGCGAGAAGTGATTGCCAAGTGGCACTGGAACGACAAGCTGCCTCCCAGGACAGCGAAGTCCTTCAAGGAGCCGCTGTACGATATCGACGAGCTGTGTGGCGTCGTCCCGCCCTCGCACAAGGATCCCTATGACGTCCGCGAAGTGATTGCGCGCCTGGTCGACGGCTCCGACTTCCTCGAGTTCAAGGGCCTGTTCGACCAGCAGACGATCTGCGGTTGGGCCGAGATCGAGGGCGAACCGGTCGGGCTGATCGGCAACAACGGACCGATCACGACGAAGGGCGCCGTCAAGGCGGCCCAGTTCATCCAGCTCTGCTGCCAGCAGGGCACGCCGATCGTCTACCTGCAGAACACGACCGGCTACATGGTCGGCACCGAGGCCGAGCGCGGCGGCATCGTCAAGCATGGCTCCAAGATGATCCAGGCGGTCGCCAACGCGACGGTGCCGCAGATCACCATCGTGATCGGCGGCAGCTTCGGCGCCGGCAACTACGGCATGTGCGGCCGCGCCTACGATCCGCGCTTCATCTTCGCCTGGCCCAACAGCCGTACCGCCGTGATGGGCGGCGAGCAGGCCGCCGGTGTGATGAAGACCGTGACCGAACAGAAGTTCCTGCGCGAAGGCAAGGAGCCGCCGCGCGAACAGATCGACAAGATGTTCAAGGCGATTGTCGACCAGTTCGAACGCGAGTCGACCGCGCTCTACGGCACCGCGCACCTGTGGGACGACGGCATCATCGATCCGCGCGACACCCGCAAGGTCCTGGCCTTCACGCTCTCGATCGCTCGCGAATCGATGGTGCGTCCGCTCAATCCGATCACCTTCGGCGTCGCCCGGATGTGACGCAAGACAAAGAGGAAACGACAGGATGAAATTCACGCCGGAACATGAGGCGCTGCGCCAGACCTGGAAGACGCTGATCGATCGCGAGGTCAATCCGTACGTCGACGAATGGGAAAGGGAAGGCCAGTTCCCGGCTCACGAGCTGTTCAAGAAGATGGGCAATGCCGGACTGCTCGGCGTCGACAAGCCCGTCGAGTTCGGCGGCTCGGGCCTCGACTTCTCCTATGCCATGATCTGCTCGGAGTCGCTGGGGCTGGTGAACGGCGGCTCGATCCCGATGGCAACCGGCGTGCAGATCTCCATGGCCACGCCGGCACTCGCTCGCTACGGCAGCGATGAACTCAGGCAGGAATTCCTGGCGCCGTCGATCAGCGGCGACTACGTCGCCTGTCTCGGCGTCTCCGAGACCGGCGCCGGTTCCGACGTCGCCTCGATCAAGACCACGGCACGCCGGGTCGGTGGCGACTGGGTCATCAACGGCGGCAAGATGTGGACCACCAACGGCGCACAGGCCGACTGGATGTGTCTTCTTGCCAATAGCGGCGACGGCCCGGTGCACAAGAACAAATCCCTGATCGTGGTGCCGATGAAGACCAAGGGCATCTCGATCGTGAAGAAGCTGAACAAGCTTGGGATGCGCGCCTCCGACACGGTGCAGACCTTCTTCGACGAGGTGAAGGTGCCGGTGCGCTACACGATCGGCCAGCCGGGATCGGGCTTCATCTACCAGATGCAGCAATTCCAGGAGGAGCGGCTATGGGCCGGCGCCGGCACGCTGATGGGCTGCGAGCGCATCATCAACGCGACGATCGACTATACGCGCGAGCGTCAGGTGTTCGGTCGTCCGTTGCTCGACAACCAGGTCGTCCATTTCCGGCTGGCCGAGCTCAAGAGCGAGGTCGAGGCGCTGCGGTCGCTCGTCTATCGCGCCTGCGAGGACTACCTCGCCGGCAAGGACGTCACCATGCTGGCCTCGATGGGCAAGTTGAAGGCCGGTCGGCTGCGCCGCGAAGTCTCGGACGCCTGCCTGCAATACTGGGGGGGCGCCGGTTATCTGTGGGACAGCCCGGTGGCGCGCAGCTATCGCGACGGACGCCTGGGCTCGATCGGCGGCGGTGCCGACGAGGTGATGCTGCAGATCATCTCCAAGCTGATGGGCACCATGCCGCGGCTGGATAATCGCTGATGGGCGCGGGCGAAGCCACCGCCATTCAAGACCGGAATCGGGAATCGAGGTACGGCCAGCCTATCCTGTTCGGCATGATCGCCTTTTCCGGCTCGCCGAGCCTCGCTCCATTAAATTTCCATTTATTTAAGCGTTACCGGCCGGTAACCAGCCCGCGACGTGGCTGACCGGCATCGAACGCGATCGACAGAGGAAACGACCCGTGCAGTTCACCCAGGAACATGAAGAGATCCGCCGCACGCTGCGGGCGATCATCGACAAGGATATCAATCCGCATGTCGACCAATGGGAAGAGGATGGAATCTTCCCCGCCCACAAGGTCTTCAAGGCTCTGGGCGATGCCGGTCTACTCGGTATCAACAAGCCCACCGAATATGGCGGCATGGGGCTCGATTATTCCTACGCCATGGTGATGGCCGAGGAGCTGGGCCACATCCATTGCGGATCGGTGCCCATGGCGATCGGCGTGCAGACCGACATGGCGACCCCCGCCCTCGCCCGCCACGGCAGCGACGAGCTGCGGCGCGAATTCCTCGCCCCCTCGATTGCGGGTGACTATGTCGCCTGCCTCGGCGTTTCCGAGGTCGGCGCCGGATCAGACGTGGCGTCCCTGAAGACCACGGCCCGCAAGGTGGGCGGTGACTGGGTCATCAACGGCGGCAAGATGTGGACCACAAACGGCACCCAGGCCGACTGGATGTGTCTGCTGGCCAACACCGGCGAAGGGCCGGTGCACAAGAACAAGTCGATGATCGTCCTGCCGATGACGACCAAGGGCGTGCAGGTCGTGAAGAAGCTCGACAAGCTCGGCATGCGCAGTTCCGATACCGCCCAGATCTTCTTCGACGAGGTGAAGGTGCCCGTCCGTTACACGATCGGGCAGGAAGGCATGGGCTTCATCTACCAGATGCAGCAATTCCAGGAGGAGCGGCTGTGGGGCGCGATCAGCGCCGTCGTCGGCATGGAACGGCTGATCGACGAGACGATCGAGTACACGCGCGAGCGAAAGGTGTTCGGCCGGTCCCTGCTCGACAACCAGGTGATTCATTTCAAGCTGGCGGAGCTGCGCACCGAGATCGAGCTGGTGCGTTCCCTCTGCTACCGCGCCTGCGAGGAATATCTCGAGGGCAAGGATGTCACCCTGCTCGCCTCCATGGCCAAGCTGAAGGCCGGCCGCATGGTGCGGCTGGTGACCGACGGCTGCCTGCAATACTGGGGCGGCGCCGGCTATCTCTGGGAATCGCCGACGGCCCGCGCCTTCCGGGATTCACGCCTGGCTTCGATCGGCGGCGGCGCCGACGAAGTGATGCTGCAGATCATCTCCAAGATGATGGGTACGTTGCCGCGGGGGGAGAACCGCTGATGTCCGACTTCGCGCCCAAGTACGACACGCTGCTGCTGCGCCGCGAGCGCTCACGGCTCTACGTCACCTTGAATCGCCCCGAGGTGAAGAACGCGCTCAACCCGACCCTGATCGGCGAGCTGCGCTCCGTCTTCGAGGTCCTGCGCGATCGCCGGGACATCAAGGTGATGATCCTGCGCGGAGCCGGCGGCACCTTCTGCGCCGGAGCCGATCTCAAGAACATGGAGCAAAGCTTCAACGAGCCGCCGAAGCCCGGCGAGAAGGACCCGATCGCGGTGAACAACCGCCAGTTCGGCACCTTCCTCGAGCTGGTGAACACCGCGCCACAGGTCGTCGTCGCGGCGGTCGAGGGCTATGCCATCGCCGGCGGCTTCGGTCTCCTCTGCGTGTCGGACGTCGCGATCTGCACCGAGGATGCCGGCTTCGCCATGAGCGAGACCGCGATCGGCATCGTTCCAGCGCAGATCGCGCCGTTCGTGGCCGCTCGCATCGGCGTGCCGCAGACGCGGCACCTCGCGTTGACGGCCGCTCGCTTCAAGGGTCCGGAGGCCTATCGTCTCGGCATCGCCCACTATCTCGTGAAGGATAGCGCCGCTCTCGACGCCAAACTCGAAGAGGTGCTGAAGCAGGTCGACCGCTGCGCCCCCTTCGCCAATGCCGCTACCAAGGCGGTGGTGATGAAGGTCGGGACCGAGCCATTGTCGTCGGTGCTCGATTTCGCCGCCGACAAGTTCGCCGAAGCGCGTCGCAGCCCCGAGGCCGCCGAGGGGTTGCGCGCCTTTGCCGAAAAGCGGCCTCCCCGATGGGCCGTCGAATGACGACATCCTTCAGCAAGATCCTGGTCGCCAACCGTGCCGAGATCGCCTGGCGTATCATGCGCACGGCCAAGGCGATGGGCTATCGCACCGTCGCCGCCTATTCCGACGCCGATCGCGAGGCGCCGCACGTCGCCTTTGCCGATGAGGCAGTCCGCATAGGGCCACCTCCGGTTGGCGAGAGCTATCTCGACATCGACCGCGTCCTCGATGCGGCTCGCCAGACGGGAGCCGACGCCATCCATCCGGGGTACGGCTTCCTGTCCGAGAACGAGCGCTTTGCCAGCGCCTGTGAGAAGATGGGGCTCGTCTTCATCGGACCGCCGGCCAGCGCCATCGCAGCCATGGGCAACAAGGCAGCCGCCAAGCGGCGTATGATCGAGGCTGGCGTCCCGTGCGTGCCGGGATACCAGGGCGCGGACCAGAGTGACGCAACGCTGGAACAGGAGGCGCGCAAGATCGGCCTGCCCGTGATGGTCAAGGCGGCCGCCGGTGGCGGCGGGCGCGGCATGCGTCTGGTAGAGCAGGAAGCGCAACTTGCTGAAGCCATCCGCACGGCGCGCGCCGAGGCAGAGAATGCCTTCGGCTCCGGCGAGCTGATCCTCGAGAAGGCCGTAATCGACGGACGCCATGTCGAGATCCAGGTCTTCGCCGATAGCCAGGGCAATGTCATCCATCTCGGCGAGCGCGACTGCTCGGTGCAGCGCCGCCATCAGAAGGTGATCGAGGAAGCGCCCTCGCCCGCCGTCGATCCCGATCTGCGACAGCGCATGGGAGCCGCCGCCGTGGCGGCCGCGAAGGCCGTCGGCTATCGCGGCGCGGGCACGGTCGAGTTCCTGCTCGGCAGCGATGGTGCATTCTACTTCCTGGAGATGAATACCCGCCTGCAGGTCGAGCATCCGGTGACCGAAGCGATCACCGGCCTCGATCTCGTCGAGTGGCAGATCCGCGTCGCGCGTGGCGAGGCCCTCCCGCTGTCACAGGCCGATATCCGGCTCGACGGCCATGCCATTGAAGTCCGCCTCTATGCCGAGGATCCCTACGCCGGCTTCCTGCCGCAGACGGGGCGCATTGACGTCTGGCGGCCGGCCAGCGGTCCGAGCATCCGCATCGATCATGGCATGACGGACGGACTCGCCATTTCCCCCTTCTACGATCCCATGATCGCCAAGGTGATTGCGTACGGCGCCACACGCGAGCAGGCCCGCACCCGGCTCGTGCGCGCCCTGCAGGAGACCGTCGTCCTTGGCCCGACGACCAACCGGCATTTCCTGATCCGCCTGCTGGAGCACCCGGCATTCGCTGCCGGCCAGGCCACGACAGCCTTCATCGGCCGCTATTTCGCCGGCGATGCGCTGAAGCCACCAGAGGTCACGGATCAGCACTGGCAGCTCGCCGCCTCACTCCTGTGGCACGAGTCGGCGAAGCGCTATCCGCCCGCCTTCCGCGGCTGGCGCAATTCCAATCCGGAGCCGACGCCAATCAAGCTGGCTGTGGGCGATGTCGAGCGCGCGATGACGGTGGCCGCGACCACTCCGGTTCCCGCCACGCTCCCGTTCCATATCGACGGCCGCCAGATAATCGTCGATCTCGATGGCCATACGGTGCGCTTCGAGGATCGCACCTACATGCCGCCCGCGGCTGCTGCGGCCGGCAGCGACGGCAAGCTCCGGGCGCCGATGGACGGACGGATCGTCTCAGTCAAGGTCGCGCCCGGCAACACCGTCATCAAAGGCCAGACCATGATCGTTCTTGAGGCCATGAAGATCCAGCATCAGCTCAAGGCCGCCTTTGATGCGCGGGTCGAATCGATCGCGGTGCAGGAGGGGCAGCAGGTGAGCAATCGCACCGTTCTGTTGACTCTGGCGACGGAAGCCGCAGCCTGACTCGCGACTTTACGGCCACCAGAGACGGTGCAACGCTCCTGTAAAAGCGGGAGGAAGTGATGCTGCGGAGAACCCTGTTGGCGGGGCTGGGCAGTGCCCTAGCCGGACCGGCCCTGGCCGAAACCTATCCCAGCCGGCCGATCACGCTGGTCGTGCCCTTCGCCGCCGGCGGACCGACGGACTTGATGGCGCGCATCATCGGCGAGCGCATGGGCAAGGAACTCGGCCAGCAATTCATCATCGACAATACGACCGGCGCAGCCGGCACGATCGCCGTCGGCAAGGCCGTCCGCGCAGCTCCCGATGGTTACACCATCAGCATCGGCCATCTCGGCACCCATGTCGCCAACGGCACCATCTACAAGAACCTGTCCTACGATCTGCTGACCGATCTCTTGCCGATCGCGCGCCTGCCCTCCAATCCCATGCTGGTGGTGAGCGCCAATGCCGTGCCGGCGCAAAACCTGAAAGAGCTGGTGGACTATCTCAAGGCCAATCCCGACAAGGTCTCTGGCGGAACGGCCGGCATCGGCTCGGCCTCGCATCTCGGCGCCCTTGCCTTCTTCGCGGCCACCGGCGCCAGATATCAGCTCGTGCCCTATCGCGGCACCGGGCCCGCCGTGCAGGACCTGATCGCCAACCAGATTCAGGTGATGGTGGACCAGTCCTCCAACTCGCTTCCCCACGTCCGGGCGGGAAAGATCCGCGCCTACGCGGTCACTGCCAAGGATCGTTCGGCCGCGGCGCCCGAGATCCCGACCGCCGCCGAGGCCGGCTATCCGATGGAGGTTGCCATCTGGCATGGCCTGTGGGCCCCCAAGGGAACGCCAGCCGCCATCGTCGAGAAGCTGAACGCGGCCGCCGTCGCCACGCTGCAGGATCCCGCCATCCGGAGCCGCATGGAAGATCTCGGCCAGGACGTGCCGACACCGACCGAGATGGCGCCCGCAGCCTTCGCTGCGTTCCAGCGCGCCGAATACGCCAAATGGCAGAAGATCCTGAGCGACGCCAACGTCAAGGTCGAGTGAGGATCAGTCCGCGTAGTTGGGCGGCACGGGACAGGGCGGCAGAAGCTTCTCCAGCGCCTTGGCGACACCGAGCAGCTTCGCCTCGCCCCAGCGCTTGCCGGTGAGCTGCAGGCCGATCGGCAACCCGTTGCGGGCGAACCCGCACGGCAAGACGATGGAGGGCTGGCCGGTGAAATTGGCAAGGAAGTTGTAGGAGGTGCCGGCGAAGAAATACGGATGGTCGCGGCCGTCGATGGTCAAGGGCTGACTTTGCTTCTGCCGGACGAAGGCCGCGTCGGGCATGACCGGCATCAGCCAGGCATCGTGGTCGTCGAGGAACGACTCGCAGCGCCGCATGACCTGGTCGCGACGATCGAGGACGGCGAAGAACTCCGCCATGTCGAGCCGCGCCGCCCGCGCCACCGAGCGCGTCGTCGGGTCCGGGGCGTCGGTGCGATCGAAGTAGCGCTCGCGGTCGGCGAGCGGCTGCAGGGCGCGCACCTCGTACTGCAGCAGGTCAGACCAGTCGTCCCAGGCCTTCCGCCAATCGAGGCCCTCCGGCTCGACGCGCTTCACCCTGGCACCGGCTTTGGCGAGCAATCGGCTGGTCTCCTGGACCACCCTGGCCGTGTCCGCCGAGACGGGCACCAGCGGATTGCTCTCGAGCACCGCAATCCGCAAGCCCTTGGCAGCGAGCCTCGGCGTCGGGCCGATTGGCACGGGGGCGGCCTCCGCCTCGTACCCGTCGGGACCGGCGACGATGCGGAGCGCCAGGTCGAGATCGTCGACGCAACGCGCCAACGGGCCATAGACGCCCATGTAGCGGATCGTCCGCGTCTGCCCGGGAAGGCCGGGCACATGGCCTCGGCCCGGCACCCGCCATTCCGTCGGCTTCAGCGAGAAGATGCCGTTGAAATGGGCCGGATTGCGCACCGAACCGCCGATGTCGCTGCCCAGCTCGAGCGGCGAGAATCGCGCGGCGACGGCAACCGCGCCACCGCCGGTCGAGCCGCCCGAGGTGCGGCGCGTGTCCCAGGCATTCTTGGTGGTGCCGAACAGCGGACTGTCGGTCTGGAAGTCCATGCATAGTTCGGGAACGTTGGTCTTCCCCAGGATCACCGCGCCGGCAGCCCGCAGCCGCGCCACGACAGCGGCATCCGACACGGCGACATTGTCCTTGAGCGGCGGATGGCTGGACGTCGTGTGCAGGCCAGCGACGTCGAAAGCCTCCTTGATGGTGATCGGCACGCCGTGCAAGGGCCCCTGTGTCGTCCCCTTCTTCGCCAGGGCCCTGTCGGCAGCACGCGCCGTCTTGAGGGCAGCATGGCGGTCGATGACGACCAGGGCATTCAAGGGCCCGTTCAACCGCGCGATACGCTCCAGATGCGCCTCGGTCGCCTCGCGGGAAGTGATGCGCCCGTTTCGTATAGCGCGTGCAAGACCGGTTGCGGTCTCGAAACACTCGTTCATGCATGCCTCCCCTGCGACGTACCGAGACTAGCGGCGTGAACGAGCGGCCGCTATAGACCCAAGGGAATCTTGGGGAATGCATGAGCCTGGCTAACAAGACGCTGTTCGTGACCGGCGCTAGTCGCGGTATTGGCCTCGCCATCGCTTTGCGTGCCGCCCGCGACGGCGCCAACATCGCGATCGCGGCGAAGACCGCGACACCCGATCCTCGCCTGCCGGGAACGATCTTCACCGCCGCGGAGGCGATCGAGAAGGCCGGAGGGAAAGCGCTTCCGCTGATCTGCGACATCCGCGACGAACAGGCGGTCGAAGGTGCCGTCCATGAAACGGTTACCAAATTCGGCGGCATCGACATCCTGGTCAACAATGCCAGCGCCATCAGCCTGACCGGCACACTCGCCACGCCGATGAAGCGCTACGACCTGATGCATCAGATCAACGCTCGCGGCACGTTCCTTGCGTCGCAGAAATGCATCCCCCACTTGTCCAAGGCCGTAAATCCGCATGTCCTCAACCTCTCCCCACCGCTGGATTTCGACCTGAAGTGGTTCGCCTCCCACCCGGCCTACACGCTCGCCAAGTACTCCATGTCGATCTACGCCTGGGCCATGGCCGAGGAGTTCAAGGACAAGGGCATCGCCTTCAACTGCCTCTGGCCGCGTACAGGCATAGCGACCGCCGCCATTCAGAACGTTCTGGGCGGTGAGGAAGGCATGAAGCACTGCCGCAAGCCAGAGATCATGGCCGACGCCGCCTATGCCATCTTCAACCGCGCCGCCCGGAGCTGCAGCGGCAATTTCTTCATCGATGACGAGGTGCTGACCGCGGAAGGCGTGACCGATTTCGACCAGTATGCCGTCTCGCCCGGCTCGTCGCTGATGCCGGACTTCTTCGTACCGGCCGCCGGTGCCCGCACCGTTGTAGGACGCAGCTGACGATGGCGACCTTCATCCTCGTTCACGGTGCTTCGCACGGCGGTTGGTGCTGGGAAAAGGTAAAGCCGATCCTGGAAGGACACGGACACAAGGTTTGCACACCCGACTTGCCCGGCCTTGGCAAGGATCAGACTCCGCCGGCCAGCGTCACGCTGGCGGACAATGTCGAGAGGATCTCGCGCCTTCTCGACAAGATGGAAGAGCCCGTCATCCTGGTCGGCCACGCCTTGGGTGGCGTGACCATCAGCCAGGTCGCTGAAGCGCGCCGGCGCAAGATCAAGGCGCTTGTCTATGTCTGCGGATTGATGCCGCCGTCGGGCAAGACCAGCCGTGAAATGACGGGCGACGATCCCGATGCGCTGTTCCGTCGTTCGCGCGAGCTGAGCCCGGACGGTCTCACCTATACCTTCGCGCGGGCACAATTGCCGGTGCTGTTCTATGCCGACGTCTCCCCGGAAGATCGCTATCGCGCGATGGAGCGTCTACGGCCCCAACCCATCTCGATCTCGACCACGCCGGTCAGCCTGACCGATGACCGCTTCGGCTCGGTCCCGCGCTGGTACATCGAGTGCACGCAGGACAATGCCGTGCGTATCGCCCGGCAGCGCACGATGGTGAAGACCCTGCCGTGCAAGGTGATCACCATGGAATGCGGCCACACGCCCTTCTACAGCAAGCCCGAGGAGCTGGCCGAGCACCTGGAGGAGATCGCGCGCTCCTGACCGCCGTCACTCGAACAAGGCGTCAGTCGAAGAAGGCGAAGGTCCTGACCTCGATGCTCTGACGCGGCCTGGGATCGGTGGGTGACGTCGGATCGTCGAAGGCCGAATGCAGCGAGAAGCGCGCCCGGCCGTCCGTCACCGAATCGTAGCACTTGATGAGGATCGCTTCCTCCCGCGTCATCGACGGGAAGTAGTGCCAGCGATGATCGGCGTTGTACACGCCCTGATAGATCTCCCCCACGCGGTCGGCATAGACCAGGTCGCACACGGCGAGATCACGCGGCGCGATCGTGCCGGCATCGACGAATCCCAAGGGCGCCATCTCGATGGGATCGTGCGCAATGTTCCGCCACACGTTGTACTCCGCAAAGCGCTTGCGCAGACGAGCCTCGGCTTCATCCGCAGGCAGCAGATCGCGCACGCGCTGCGGCCCTGACCGTTCGGTGTAGTCGTTGTGAACGCTGCGCACGGGAGTCCGCAGCCCACGCTCGACCGCGCGGTCGGCGGTCCGGATCGTATGGTCGAAGACGACCACCTTGGACGCTCCCGTCTCGCGCTTGATCAGGGCCTCGACCTCGGGGAAGTACACCGACCGCAGGTCCGCCTCGTCGTAGAAGTCCCGCACGTGCGTGTCGTGCCGGGCAAGGATGAAAGCCTGCTTGTCCAGCGACAGGCTGGCCGCGTAGGGCCGCGCGTCATGGACGCGCACGAAGAAGTCCCTGTAGTTTCCCTCGCGCCGCGGCACCCCCGTCCCGGCTGGCGGATTGTAGGTGACGGGCTTGATGCTGAGATCGGCGAGATAGTTGACGGGTGCCTCCACCCACTGCGCGGGCATCGGGCTGGCGCGTCCCTGTTCGGTAACCGTAGCTGTCTGCATGACCGCTCCTGACTCCGGCTGTCCCATATCGGATACGAGGATAGCTCCGCCAAGGAGCGCGCCGGGCGAGAAGAATTCATGTAGTCATGCTGCCCCGTCAGGCGGCGAGTTCGAGGATCTCCATCACCTGGGCTGGTTGCGTAATCGGCCGCGGATTGTTCAGCACCGCCCGATCGTGCATCGACTTTTCCGCGACTTCGCGGAAGCGATCACGGCCCACACCGACATCTGACAGCCGTCGAGGCAATCCCAGGGACTGGACCAGTTCGGCAATCAGATCGGCCGCTGCCACGCCGGGCCGACCGAACGCCTCGCTTACGCGCTTCTGCCGGTCGGCGTTGGCGGGCAGGTTCCACCGCAGAACCGACGGCAGCATCACGCAGGAGGTATGGCCATGCGGCACGTGACAGGCGGCGCCGAGCACATGGCCAATGCCGTGACTGGCGCCCACGCCGACGCCCGACGTGCCGGCGCCGATCGACAGCCACATGCCGAACTGGAGGTTGAGGCGCGTTTCCATATCGTCCGGCTTGGCCTTGTGCGCCGGTAACGCCGCAGCCAGGAGCTTGAGCGCTTCGGTGGACGTGCCGAGCACGAAAGGATGGGCTTGCTGCGAGCACAGCCGCTCGACCGCGTGATCGACGGCCTTGAGTCCTGTCGATAGCATCAGATCCATCGGCGTGGCGAGTGTCGCTGCCGGATCGAGCACGATCACGCGCGGCACGATCAAGCGGTGGCCAAAGCTCTCCTTGATCCCGTAGCGGGTATCGGTGATGCCGGCGAAAGCGTTGAACTCCGCCGCCGAGAGCGTGGTCGGCACAGCGAGCATCCGGATCGCGTTGGCCGGTGGCCTGATCGCTTCCGCAGGAGGAGCCGCCCCTTCCTTCGGCCTGCCCGCGCGGTAGCGATCAAGGTCTTCGATGGACTCCGCCCCCTGCCACAAGGCGATCAGCATCACCTTCGTGGCGTCGATCACCGAGCCACCACCCACGGCCACGATGAGGTCCGCCTTCGCCTGCGTTGCCAGCCGGGCGCCTTCGATCACGCAAGAACGCGGTGAGTGCGCGGTGATGCCGCCATAGACGCCGGCGCAGCGGTGCCCAATGCTCTGCTTGATGCTCGCAAGCAGTTCAGTCGACGCCACGGACTTCGAAGTCGTCAGGAAGACCCGCTCGGCCCCGAGCCGCTCCGCCTCCGCCAGCACGGCCGCACCGGCGGGACGACCGTAGACGACACGCTCGATGTCCTGATGACCATGGATGCCGTTCAACATCGAAACTCCTCCTCCTCGACGCCGCTGAAACCGCTGGGGCAACGGTTGGACTGCGCAATCAACCGATGACCTCAGCCGGAACAGATTGTCCGGGCACTGTCTTGCGTGGCGATATCCGGTTCGCGTTCGATCATGGCCGAACGGTACCGGTGCTACGGTTGATGGTCTATAACCCCGCCTTCGGTTCGAGTTCGAGGAGTGGAACGAGATGCCTGAGGGCAGCAAGGGTGCGTTGGAAGGGCTGAAGGTTGTCGATCTGTCGCGCGTTCTGGGGGGCCCCTATTGCGGTCAGATGCTGGCCGATCATGGGGCCGAGGTGATCAAGATCGAGCCGCCGCAGGGCGACGAGACGCGT
This sequence comes from Enhydrobacter aerosaccus, assembly GCF_900167455.1. GTDB lineage: Bacteria > Pseudomonadota > Alphaproteobacteria > Reyranellales > Reyranellaceae > Reyranella > Reyranella aerosaccus. The sequence goes on along the minus strand of NZ_FUWJ01000006.1, from coordinate 92,895 downwards.
GGCTGGGGACCGCCTTTCGACAAGGAAGGCATCTCGGCCTACTTCGCCGGTATCAACCGCAACAAGCGCACCATGGCGCTCGACCTGTCCAAGCCCGAAGGCCGCGACGTGCTGCTACGGCTGCTCGAAGACACCGACGTGCTGATCGACAACTTCAAGACCGGGACCATGGAGAAGTGGGGCATCGGCTACGCCGACACCCTGTCCAAGAAGTTCCCGCGCCTCGTCCATGCGCGCGTGTCGGGCTTCGGCGCCGATGGCCCGCTGGGCGGCTTTCCGGGCTACGATGCCATGGTCCAGGCCTCGGCTGGCCTGGTTTCGGTCAATGGGTCACCGGACAGCGGCCCGGTACGGATCGGCGTACCGGTGGTCGATCTCTCGACGGGCATGAACGCCTGCATCGGCATCCTCATGGCGCTCTACGAGCGCAATCGTTCCGGCAAGGGCCAGTTCGTCGATGCCACGCTCTATGACAGCGCGGTCGCACTGCACCAGCCTCATGCGCCGAACTATTTCGTAGCGGGCCAGAAGCCGAAGCTGGTCGGTAACAGCCATGGCAGCCTGGCCCCCTATTCCAACTTCCCGACCAGGACCCGCAACATCGTCGTCGGCGCCGGGAATGACGGACAGTTCCGCAAGCTGACCCAGATGCTTGGCAAGCCGGAGCTCGCCGACGATCCCCGCTTCAAGACCAACAAGGACCGCGTCGCTAACAAGCCGGCGCTCGAAGCCGAGCTGCGCGAACTCCTGAAGGACCGCGACGCCGAGACCTTCTCGCAGGAATTGATGAAGGGCGGCGTACCGTCGGGCGCGGTGCTGGAGGTGCCCGATGTGATGGAGCATCCTCACACCAGGCACCGCAACATGGTGTGGGAGAAGGACGGCTATCGCAATGTCGGCAATCCCGTGAAGCTGTCGCGGACGCCGGCGCAGGTCCGCAGCAAGCCGAAGAAGTTCGGCCTCGATACGCGCGCCGTTCTTGCCGAGCGTGGCTTCACGGCGCAGGAGATCGACAAGCTGATCGCCACGGGTATCGCGTTGGAAGAAATCAAGAAAAACTAGGAGGAAGCGATGTTCCAACCGGATCTGCTGAAGGGCAAACGCATTCTCGTGACCGGGGGCGGCACCGGTCTCGGCCGCTCGATGACCCATCGCTTCCTCGAACTCGGCGCGAATGTCGTTATCTGCGGTCGGCGCGAGGACGTGCTCAAGCAGACGGTCGATGAACTTGCCAAGGAAACCGGCGGCGAGATCGAGGCCGTCGGGTGCGATGTACGCATCCCCGACGCCGTCGAAGCGATGATGGATACGATCTGGGCCAAGCGGCCGCTCGATATCCTCGTCAACAATGCAGCCGGTCAGATCCTGGCGCAGACCCACAAGCTGTCCACCCGCGCGATCGACGCCGTGCTGGGGATCGTGCTGCACGGCTCGGCCTATTGCACGGTCGCGGCCGGCCGACGCTGGATTGACGCCGGCCTGCGGGATCGGGTGGTGATGTCGATCCTGACCGTATCGTCGCTGACCGGCGCGCCCTTCACTGTCCCCTCCTCGATGGCGAAGGCGGGCGTCCTGGCCATGACCAAGAGCCTGGCCGTCGAATGGGGCCCTAAGGGCATCCGCACCTGCGCCATCGTCCCGGGCCCCTTCCCGACCGAAGGAGCGTGGAGCCGACTCATGCCCAAGGAGCGCGGCGGCAACGAAGAACTGGTGAAGACGATCCCGCTGCGACGCGTGGGCGAGCACGAAGAGTTGGCCAACCTCGCCGCTTTCCTGGTGAGCGACGGCGCCGCCTATATCAACGGCGATGCGGTCGTGATCGACGGCGGCAAGATGCTGCAGTCCGGCGGTGGCGGCGCCAGCACGCAGGCCATGCTGGATTGGACCGACGAGCAGTGGGAGGCGCTGCGCCCCAAGCGCAAGTAGTGCCGCGAGGCGCTACCGCTTCTTGAGTTCGGCCTGGGACACCTTGACTACCCGGACCGGATCGCCGGTCGCAATGCCATCCGGCGGACTCTCGATGACGCGATCGTCGAGCGACAGGCCGGCACTGATCTCGACGACCTGACCGAGATCACGGGCGATCGTCACGGACTTGAGCACCGCCTTGCTGTTGGCATCGACGGTCGCCACGCGCAGCCCCTTCTCGTCGAAAATCAATGCGCCCGACGGAATGGTCAGGACCTTCAGTGCCTGCGGGAACTCGATCCGCGTATTGGCAAAGGCGCCCGGCATCAGGTCGCCGCTACTATTGTCGACCACGACCTGCATGCGCGTGGTGCCGGAAGCGGCATCGACGGCTCGCGACGATGCCTCGACCAGCCCGGAATAAACCCGGCGCGGATGTTCCGGTACCCTGATCTCGACCTTCGAGTTGATCTTGACCGCCGGCACGTAGATCTGCGGCACCGCGATCGTCAGGCGCAACTTCTTCACATCCGACACGACGAAGAGAGCCAGACCGGCACTCGAGTCGGCATTGATCAGGGCACCGACATCGGTGTTGCGGGCGGTGACGATGCCGTCGAACGGCGCCGTCACCCGCTTGAATTCCGACAGCACCTGGAGCCGATCGACGACCGCCTGCGCTGCCTTGGTGTTGGCTTCCTTGACGCCAAGATCGCCCAGTTTCTCGTCGACCGACTGCTTCGCCACCGCGTTGGTCACCCCGAGCGCCTGCCAGCGCTGCGCCGTAACCTTGGCCAGCGCCTCGGCAGCCTGGGCCGAAGCGAGCGCGCCCTTGGCCTGCTCGAGTTGCTGATCCAGGTCCGGCGCCTCGATTTCCGCCAGGAGCTGGCCTGCTTTGACGGGCGTGCCGATATCGGCATACCAGGCCTTCACGAAGCCGCTGACGCGGGCATAGATGGGCGCCCGGTAATAGGCCTCCAGGCGGCCGGGCAATCCGAGATGGCTGTTGTTCAGGCCGTCGCTCGGCGTCACGACACTGACGGTCGGAGCCGCCTGAGCGTCCGTGCTCTCCTTGAGGCGGGCGGCGCTGGAATTCCGGTCCCAGATGCCATTGACGACGATCACCGCGAGCACCAGAGCGACCACCGTGCCGAAGATCGCCAGTCCGCGGCGCCCGGTCGAGCGGGTGGCTGACGAGGGTTCAGGCGACATGGGGTACTCCGTCGGACTCGAGGGATGGTGACGATGGCTTGCTGTACTTGCGGTGAACGAAGCTGAAGACGACCGGGACGAAAATCAGCGTTGCAACCGTCGCAAAAATCAGGCCACCGATCACCGCGCGTCCCAGGGGCGCGTTCTGTTCGCCACCCTCGCCCAGGCCGAGGGACATCGGCAGCATGCCGATGATCATGGCCAGCGCGGTCATGATCACCGGGCGGCAGCGCACGAAACCCGCTTCGAGCGCCGCTGTCGTGGCATCACCCAATTCGGCCAGTTGCTCGCGGGCGAAACTGACCACCAGCACCGAATTGGCGGTCGCCACCCCCATGCACATGATGGCGCCGGTAAGGGCCGGAACGGACAACGTCGTATTGGTCGTGAACAACATCCAGACGATGCCGGCCAGCGCCGCCGGCAGCGCCGAGATGATGATCATCGGATCGCTCCAGGACTGGAAATTCACGACGATCAGCAGGTAGATCAGCACGACGGCGCCCAACAGGCCGACCAACAGGCCGACGAACGCACTGTTCATCGTCTGGACCTGCCCCCGCAGGCGGACCGACTTGATCTTGGGGGACGCCTGACTGGAAAGTTCCTCGATCACCTTCCGGACATCGACCGCGACGGAGCCCAGATCGCGGCCCTGCACCGCGGCGTAGACCTGCACGACCGGATCGAGATTGAACTGCGATACCACGGCATTGGAGACGTCGCGCTTGATGTCGGCCACACCGCCGAGCACCTGCAGCGCGCTGACCGATGGCGCCATGATGGGCAGGTTGGCCAGAGATGCCAGGGAATCGAGCCGATACTGCGGCGTCTGCAGCACGATGTTGTAGGAGACGTTGTTGTCGCGGTTCAGCCAATATGTCGGTTGCACCTGACTGCTGCCAGCAAGATTGACGACCAGCGAGTTGGTGACGTCGCGCGTCGTGAGCCCGACATATTGCGCCCGCGTGCGGTCGACATCGACATCGAAGGCCGGCGCCGAGCGCGATTGCTGGATGCGAGCGTCGACAATGCCCGGAATCTGCCGCAACCGGGTCAGCAACCGATTGGCATGCTCGAACGCGGCATTGGAGTCGACACTGCTGATCTGGATATCGATGGGCGACGGCGCTCCGAAATTCAGGATCTGACTGATGATATCGGCCGGCAGGAACGAAAACGTCACGCCGGGGAAGCGCTCCGGCAGCAATCGACGCATCTCCCGGACATAATCGGCCGTCGGATGATGATTCCCGGTCAGCTTGATCTGGATTTCACCATCCTGCGATCCAACGGTCCCGGTATTGTTGTAGGTCAGATTGATGCCGCTGACCGGCAACCCGACATTGGTGACCATGGTGGAGATTTCGTCGGATGGGATGATGCGCCGGATCTCCTTCTGGATGTCGGCAAATCGGGCGGCGGTCTGCTCGACACGGGTTCCGACGGGCAGTCGCGCGTGCATCAGGATCTGGCCGGCATCCACGGCCGGGAAGAAGTTGCGGCCCAGGAACGGGACCAGCAGGAAGGACACGGCGACAAAGGCCATGAAGCCGCCGATGAAGGCGGCACGGTGCGCCAGAGCCAGTTCGAGCAATCCGCGATAGGCACTGCGCAGCCATTCGAACCGCCTCTCGAACCCACGCTGAAATGCGACAAGCGGATTGCGCGTCGGCGTAGCGCCATGGTCGTGCCCGGCATGCGGCTTGAGGAGATAGGCCGCCATCGTCGGCACCAGGGTGCGCGACAACAGGTAGGACCAGGCCATGGCGAACATCACCGCGAGCGCCATGGGAACGAACAGGAAGCGCGCCACGCCCTCGAGAAAGAACATCGGCACGAAGACGATGCAGATGCAGAGGGTTGATACGAAAGCCGGCGTGGCGATCTGCTGGGCGCCATCGGTGATCGCGGCGATCACCCCTTTTCCACGCTCCAGGTGATAGTTGATGTTCTCGATGGTGACCGTGGCGTCGTCGACCAGGATGCCGACCGCAAGCGCCAGGCCGCCCAAAGTCATGATGTTGAGTGTCTCCCCGGCCGCTGCGAGGGACGCGATCGCCGCAAAGATCGCGAGCGGGATCGATGTCGCGATGATGATCGTCGAGCGCCAGCTGCCCAGGAACAGGAGGATCATCAGGCTGGTCAGGGCGGCCGCGACCACCGCCTCGAACACCACGCCGCCGATCGCGTTCTTGATGAAGAGGGATTGGTCGCCAAGGATGGCGACCGTGAGATTCTCCGGCAGAATCTTCTTCAGTTCCTCGACCTGCTGCTTGATCCCGTTGACGATCGACAAGGTCGATACCGCACCGTTCTTCAGCACCTGCAGCAGCACCGAGCGCTGGCCGTCGACATTGACGATGTTCTGCTGAGGCGGCGCTCCATCCCGGACCTGGGCAACGTCGCGCAGATAGACGATCGTCCCGTTGGCAGCATAGATGGGAAGGTCGGCAAGCTCCTCGTAACGACGCGGCGCGTTATTGAGCTGGATGGGATATTCGACGCTGCCGATCTTCTGGGTCCCCGCCGGCGTGAGCAAGTTCTGCGCTGCCAGCGCATTGGCGACGTCGTTGGCCGAGAGGCCATGGGCCTGCAGGGCGGCGGGGTCGAGGTCGATCTGAACCTGCCGCATCTTGCCGCCGAACGGCCAGGGAATGGCGGCGCCAGGCACGGTGACAAGCGGCGTGCGGACCGTGTTGATGGCGAGGTCGAAGACGGCCTGTTCGGTGAGACCCTGGGCCGCCAGGGCAAGCTGCACGATCGGCACCGTCGCCGCATTGTAGTTCAGGATCAGCGGCGGCGTGATGTTGGGCGGCATCTGCTTCAGGACCGTCTGCGAGATCGCCGTCACCTGCGCATTGGCCACGCTGATATTGACGCCGGGCTGGAAGAAGATCTTCACGATCCCGATGCCGGTATAGGACGTCGCCTCGATGTGCTCGATGTCGTTGACGGTGGTGGTCAGGGCGCGCTGGAACTGCAGCATCACCCGCCCCGACATGTCGTCCGGCGGCAGCCCCGTATAGCCCCACACGACAGCGATGATCGGGATGCGAATCTCCGGGAAGATATCGCTCGGTGTCCTGAGCGCGGCCAGGGGACCGACGATCAGGATCAACACGGCAAGCACGACGAACGTGTAGGGCCGGGTCAAGGCGATACGAACAAGGTTCAGCATTCTCAGCCGAATTCCCGCAAGCGGTTGACGTGATTGCTGGAGTGTTGGCACCCACCACCAACACCCGCACATCGGAACATGACGGTATTGAGGAGTCGAGGCGATATTTGGGCTTCTCACGCTGTTGTGCTGCGTTAACGTGCGTTCGCAGGTCACGAAGGCGTGACGAAAGGAAAAGACTGATGGTGGACTACGACTACATCATCGTGGGTGCGGGCTCGGCAGGAGGCGCGCTCGCGGCGCGGCTCAGTGAAAATACCGAGACGCGCATCCTGCTGCTGGAAGCCGGTGCGCCCAGCCATCCCTATTCCCGCATGCCGCTCTCCTTCGGCCTGCTGATCGACAATCCGGCGGCCAACTGGCTGTACGAGTCGGAACCCGAGCCCGGCACCGCCAACCGCCGCATACCGGTGCCGCGCGGCAAGCTGCTGGGCGGATCGAGCGCCATCAATGGTCTTGTGTGGGTGCGCGGCCAGCCGCTCGACTATGACACCTGGGCACAGATGGGTTGCCGCGGCTGGAGCTGGCAGGACGTGGCGCCCCTGTTCACGCGGATGGAGCATTTCGTCGATGGCGACGGCAGCAACGGTCGGGGCACTTCCGGACCGCTCAAGGTCTCCACCGTGCCGGACCAGAACCCGCTCTACGATGCGCTGTTCAAGGCGGCGGAAGCAGCCGGCTACAAGCTCAACCCCGATTACAACAGCGAGGACCAGGAAGGCGTCGTGAAGACGCAAACCTCGATCTACAAGGGCCGGCGCATGAGCGTCGCCCATTGCTATATCGAGCCGGCGATGAAGCGGTCACACAATCTGCACGTCGTGACCAACGCCCATACGCTGCGTGTCCTGCTCGAGGGCAGGCGCTGTATCGGCGTCGAGTACGAGAAGGAGGGCAAGATCGTCCAGGCTCGGGCGAAGGAGACGATCCTCTCAGCCGGCGGCGTCGCCTCTCCCCAGATCCTGGAACTTTCCGGCATCGGTCAGCCCGAGCTGCTGCGCAAGCACGGCATCGACGTGAAGCACGAACTGCAGGCCGTGGGCGAGAACTTCCGCGACCACATCAACGCGCGCATCATCTGGCGCGTGAAGGATCCCAGAGTCTCCTACAATCACATGGCCCGCGGCGTCGGCGCGGTCACGCAGATGATGAAATATCTCGCGACCGGCGGCGGATTCATGAGCCTGCCCTCGGCGCCGCTGCTCGCCTTCCTGCGTACCCGTCCGGAACTTGCGACGCCCGACGTGCAGATGCACCTGGTGCCCTACTCCATCAAGGATCCCAAGACGCGCAAGCTGCAGGACTTCCCGTCGATGACCATCGCCTGCTACCAGCTCCGCCCGGAAAGCCTGGGCTCCATCCATATCCGCTCGGCCGATCCGAAGGCGCAACCCGCCATCCGCTTCAACTTCCTTGCCGATCCGATCGACCAACGCGCCATGGTCGACGGTTTCCGCATGATGCGCCGGATCGTCGATGCCGCGCCAATGGACGCCTATCGCGATTCCGAATTTTCGCCCGGACCGTCCGTGCAATCGGACGAGGAGATCCTGACCTGGATCCGCAACAACTCGCAGACAGCGTATCACCCGATCGGGACCTGCCGCATGGGACCCGGCCCCAACACGGTGGTCGACGACAAGCTCAGGGTTCACGGGATCGAGGGGCTGCGCGTCGCCGATGCCTCGATCTTCCCCACCATGCCGTCTGGCAACACCAACGCACCGTCGATCATGGTCGGCGAGAAAGCCGCCGATATCCTCAAGGCCGCGGCATAGCTGCTGGTCGGTCGATGGCTGGCGCCAGGGCGATGGGATTGGTCCGGCGGATGCCCGCCCTCCGATCAGCTCGCTTGATATGGCCAATAAGATGGCGGCCAATGCGAGGCCAATCGAATCGCACGGCGCAGGCTTCGAACGCCGCCTGCTGACGGGCATTGAGCGCTTCGAAGTCGTCGATCAAAGCCAGCACGCTGCGGGCCAGTTCGTCATGACTGTCGAACAGACCGATGCTGTGCCCGTCGACGAGCGGCATACCCGGCAAAGCCACCCGCATCGCCAGAATCGGCATGCGGTTGAACACGTAATCGAGGCCCTTGAGCTTGAATCCGCCCAGCAGATCCGGGACCAGGGCGATCCGTGCCGCCGCCATATAGGGCCGGACGTCGTCGACGGGGCCCACGAAATCCACGCTCGGATAGCGTGACTTCAGGCTTTGGAGATAGGCCGCTTCGACCTCGCCCACGAACTGCAGCTCGATACCAGCCGCGGCCAGCGGTGCGGCAGCAGAGGCCAGGAAGCGCTCCAGGCTGATCCGCTTCGGCGGCCAGTTGAAACTGCCGACAACGATCGCCCGGCGCGGGACCTCGGCACCGATCGTGCGCGCCTCGACGCGCGGGCCACCATAGCCCGGCGGCAGAAAGGCGACGGGCGTGCCTAGCCCCTCGGCCACGAAGCGACGGCAATCGTCCGGCGTGTTGGAGGTCATCAGATCCGACCTGGCGATCATGCGCCGCTCCAGGGCCATGACTTTCAGATAGTCGGCCTCCTTCAACAGCCACCGAAGCCCCCGGCTGGCATCGGCGATCCGCCGCGCGACGGTCACCTCATGGTTGTGGGCGATATAGACGATCTTGGAGCCGCTGCCGGCCCGGGCGCGATGGCGCAACGCGGCATCGAAAGCCCATCCCGCGCAGATGCTGTCGAAGATGAGCGCATCCCAATGACGCTCGGCCAGTGCCTGTTCGAGCGCAAGAGCCATGGAGCGGAAGCGGCCCCGTTGCGCCACTTCGGGCAAGGTGTCGATCAGACGCTTCCATCGGGAGCGATTCTCCTCGGGCAGGAGGCGCCAGGTGAGATCTGACCGATCGAGGGGCGGCGCGGAGCGTTCCACACGCGCCAGGCCCAGCACGCACAGCGACGCCCCCGCCGAACGGGCGGCTTCGATCAGACCTTGCGAATAGATCAACTGCCCGTTCGTGGCCGGTTCGGGATCCGCAAGCGTTATCCAAAGGCAATGCATGGCGCGCTCCATGGGCCGACGCCCAATATCGACCATGCCGCAGCGATTTTCTGTCTGACCAGTGACCATCGGAGGGCGCCGACAGGACTGCACTCACAAGTAGATATCAGCCACAAAGTGGCCACTGGCGTCGACACGACAACGCACGTCTGATGGCCTGTAAGCCGTTCGTGGAGGGGTGCATGGGACGGCAAGAAGATCTTCGAAGGAGGACTCGATGTCTTTGTCCATAGCGGGAGCGCTCCCGGTTGGGGAGGGGGCGCTGCTCGGCGGAGACGACTTCGTTTGCAGCACGTCGGAGACCCTGATTGCCGCCATTGAAAAGTGCCTCGACAACGGCTTGGGCACCTGTCTCATCGTGGGAGACAAGAGCCACCTTGTCGGCCGGATCTCGCTCGACGATCTCGGCAAGGCCGTGCTCGAAGGGGCGTTGCTCAATCCGACGCTCGGACAACACATCGAGAAGTTCGCCCACAGGCTGCACAACGAGTCGGGCGTGGACAAGGACATCCTCCGTCCAGTCCTCGACGGCTCCGGCAAGCTCATCGGCGTCACCATCGATCGCTCCTCGCAGCGAATCCAGGTTGCCCGGCCCGATATGAGCCACAGGGAATTCCGATCGGTTCTCGACGCCTTCCTGTCCTCCTGGATCTCGAGCAAAGGGCCCTATGTAGAGAAGTTCGAACAGGAGTTTCGAGCCTTCATCGACACCCGGCACGGCATCGCCGTCTCGAATGGCACGGTCGCGCTGCACCTCGCCCTGGTCGCCCTCGGCGTCGGACCGGGCGACGAGGTGATCGTTCCGGACCTGACCTTCGCCGCCACCATCAACGCCGTCCTCTATTGCGGCGCCACACCGGTGATCGTGGATGTCGATCGCCACACCTGGTGCCTGTCCCTGGCCGGGGTGTCGCAAGCCTGTACCCCGCGCACCAAGGCGGTGATCCCGGTCCATCTTTATGGGCGTCCGGCCGAGATCGGGCCGATCACGGCCTTCGCCGCCAAGCGCGGCATCGCCGTCATCGAGGATTGCGCCGAAGCGCATGGCGCCACCTATGACGGCCGCCCGGTCGGACAGTTCGGCGATGTCTCGTGCTTTTCCTTCTATGCCAACAAGATCGTGACGACCGGCGAAGGCGGCATGTGCCTGACGAACTCCGACGAACTTGCCGCATCGATCCGCCAGTTGCGCGACCACGGCATGACGCCCAACCGCTCCTACTGGCATGAGCGCGTCGGTTACAATTATCGGATCACCAACCTTCAGGCAGCGATCGGCTATTCCCAGCTCTGGCGCATCGAAGACACGCTGAAGCGCAACCAGCAGATCGCCGACACCTATCGGGATGCTCTCGAAGGCATTGCCGGCGTCCGCCTTCCGCCGGCAATGGACAGCACCTGCAGGCCGGTGGTCTGGCTCGCCTCGGCTCAGGTTCCGGCCGCCAAGCGAGACCGTCTCCTCGTGGCGGCGCAGGAGGCAGGCATAGAGATGCGCCCCTTCTTCCATTCGCTGTCGACACTGCCGCCCTACGAGAAATACGCCCGGCTGTGTCCCAACAGCCTGGAGCTCGCGGCCACCGGCATCAACCTGCCGACATCGCGGGCGGTCGACGACCAGGTGGTCGACCGTATCGTCCAAGTCTTCCGCAACGTTCTGGGCTGAACCGCAGATGCCGCGCGATCTTTATTCCTGCGCCGTCATAGGCGGCGGCCCGGGCGGGCTTGGCCCGCTCCTCTGGGCGGCCCAGCACGGGCACCTCGAGCACTGGCTCGACCAGGGCGTCGCTTTGGTCGAGCGCAGTGGACGTCTGGGCGGAACGCTGGGCCGTTACGGCATCAACTCCGATTCCCTTGGCGGCTCCTATCTCGAATGTCTCGAGGCTCCCGGCTGGCCAAAGGCGTTCCATTATCTGCGGGAGGAGCCGACGACCCTGGAAATGGAGCGCTACCGCACGACATTTCCGCCCTTGCCGCTGGTCGATCGCTACATGACCAAGGTTGGCGCCGCCATGGCCGGCCTGTTCCCTCGGCATCCGGCCTCCGCGCTCCATCTGCACACCACCGCCCAATCGGTTCAGCTGCAGGATGACGGCACGGTGGCGATCGTGCTCACCGGCGATCGCGGCCGGCCAAGAGAGCTGAGGGCCCGTTCGGCCGTCGTGGCGCTGGGCGGCCGGCAGCACTGGCAGGACGAGATTGCGATGCCGGGCCTGACCTTCGCCCAATGCGCCATGCGCCATGTCCTGCCATCCAACGAGCTGCTGGGTCACCAGGGGCTGCGGGATGCGGACAGGATCATGCGCGAAGCCGACGGGCGGCAGATCGTCCTTCTGGGCGGTTCGCACAGCGCCTATGCGGCGGCCTGGGCGTTGCTCCAATTGCCCGCCGCCGCGAAGCTGGCAGAGGGCCAAGTCGTCATCCTTCAGCGTCGGCCACCGCGGGTCTTCTATCCTGATCGCGCCGCCGCCGTCGCCGATTCTTACGAAGTCGATCCCGGCGACATCTGCATCCGCACCCAGCGCGTCAATCGGATGGGCGGATTGCGTGGCCACGGCCGCGATATCTGGCGGCAAATTACCCGGCGACCAGGCGTGTCGCCGGAATCGCGTATCGTCGTTCTCGACCTCCACCAGCTTCCCGCGACCGAGTTGCGCAAGACCATCGAGGACGCCGCCCTCGTCGTTCCCTGTCTCGGTTATCGGTCGGCCACCTTGCCGATCCTGGACCCGAAGGGCCGGCGGCTGGTGTTGAACGCTGACCGGAACGGCGATGCCGTCGATGGTCAGTGCCGCCTGCTGCTGTCCGACGGCACTCCTCTTCCCAACCTGTTCGGCATCGGATTGGGAACCGGATTCCGTCCGACCCAGGGCATGGGATGCGAACCGAATTTCAGCGGCCAGGCCAACAGCCTGTGGCTGTACCAGAACGACATCGGGGCCGTCATCTATCACGCCGTCCAGGCGATGCTTGGCGAGACCAAGGCGGCGGCCTGACGGATCTCAGCCACCAAGCTTGCGCCGCACGCCCTCCGGCATGGGAACGGCCTTCAGCGAGCGCGCGTCGCCTTCCTTGCGGGCCCAGATGCGGGTCTCCGTGCCTTCCGCAGCGACGGCGCCCGTCAGGTCGCGAAAGACGTGCCGCACGGTGAAGGAGGTACGGCCGAACTTCTCGACCTGGCTCTCGATCACCAGCCTCTCGCCATGCTGGGACGGCCGGCGGAAGCTGCATTCGGCGGCGACCAGCGGCGTGCCTTCCTTCCATTGGCCGGTGCTGACATCGTCGCGCTTGAGACCCGCCGCGAGAAACAGGCGATAGGTCGCCTGATCGAACCAGCGGAAATAGGACGGGTAGTAGACGATGCCGGCGGGGTCGCAGTCGCCCCATTCCACGGTGATTTCATGATGGCTGGTGAGGGGCATCGTCCTTGATCTCGTGAGGATTGCCGCTGGTGAAGGCGGTCCCGGTCATGGCCGCGACCAGCTTGCCGTCAGCGCGAGCGACATCGATTCGATAATGCGACAGGCTGGCCGAGCGCGATATCTCGACCGCCGTGGCAATGAGGACGTCTCCGGGCCGCGCCGCGCGATTGTAGATCATGTGCACGTCGACACCGGCTGCAGCCATGCCATGGGAATTGCAGGCCAAACCGAAGGCCGCATCGGCCAGCGTGAAGGTCAGGCCCCCGTGTCCCGATCCGTTGAAATTGAGGTGGCGTGGCTCGATCCGGACCCGCGTAACGGCCCGCCCGAGCTGAGCTTCGACCAATTCGATCCCGAGGTCGCGACAGAAGGCATCGCGTGCGGCCAGCGCGGCGACGTCCACCTTTGGCGGTCGGCTCGTCGGCATGCAGCGCTATTCGGCCGCCTGACGCACGACAACGCCCGAAGCGGAGATCGCAGCCAGAGTCTTGGCGAGCGATTGTCCTTCGGGATCGGCCAGGGCGGCGACACGGGCATTCGCGACGGCATCGGCGGCAACCTTCGGCGACAGGCGCCCGGAAAGAGCCGGCGCCACGACCTGGGCGACGATCTCCCGATAGTTGCCCAGTCCGCGCTTGTAGGTGTCGCCATAGCCCTTGATGAGGCGCGCGAGTTCGGCGGTCTCCCGGGCAAGATCGACATTCAGCGGATGGGCGGCTCGAATCGAAGCGAGCCAGCGCTCGATCTCCGCCTGCTCCTCGACATAGCGAAAGCTGTGCGGACGCCACCAGCGCAGGCCGGCAACCACGCGCAGGCGAGCAAAGCCCAGGATCGTCGTGGTCCGCACATGCATCGAGATGTGGAACTTGCCCAGCCGCCCGCTGCGCTCGGCCCAAGCCAAGATCCGCCGCGCCACCCCTGGCGGCAGGATGGCGCAGATCTCCTCGATGCCCGGCTTGAAATGCTCCGTGATCTCGACCGGTTCGGTCGGTTTGGCCCGCACCTCGGTCCGTACCCGCACCAGCCGCTCCCGCGACGTCTTCGCCTGGGCGACGCGGATGACGTCCTCGAACGACATGCGCACCGCGAGATGGCGGCCGACATCGCGCAGCAGATCCGCCGATCCAAGGCCGTGGATGGCGTCGAGCCGATCGAGATAGAGCGCCGCGTAGGACCGATCCTGGTAGGCGGCCAACCGCCGAATCCCCTCCTCCACCACGTCCAGGCTGCTGACGGGATACGACTGGCGGGCTCGCTCGATCAGATCCTCGACGCCATTCGATGCCGCCCGGCGCTTACGATGCTCCCGAACGGCCTGAGCCAGTTCCCCTCGCGCATGGCCGCGACCGAAGGCGAAGCCGGCAAGATTGGCATCGACGGACTTGCCACCTTCGCGAATGGCCGCCTCGAAGGCCGGTCCCGGTATGGGCAATTTCCCCGACCCGGCCAGCGCGCCCAACAGAACGGCATTGAGGACACCGCCAGACTCCTCGGCGGCCTGATCCATATCGAACAGGATCTGTTCCTTGCTGCGCTCCTTCACAGCGCGCAGCAGCCGGCCGACATCGAAGCTGCCGTCGCCCATCGCCGCGCGCTCGCCGATCGCCAGCACCCGGTGCGTGGAGGCGACGAGCGTGGTGCGGTCGGGGCTGACGAAGCCATTGAAGATCATGCGGCCGGCTTCGAGAAGCTCCGTCGCCAGCGCCACATCGACCTCGCCGATCGCCGGATTGAGCGCCAGCGCCGTCGGCGCCGGACCGGGTGTCGGCATCACCTCGAGATAGTAGGTCGTGGCTCCGGTGCGCTGCGCGACACCGGGAATTTGCGTCGCCTGCACGCCCAGCCCCTGGGCGTGAGCGGCGGCAACGATCCAGTCGCACAGCACGCCGCCGCCATCGCCGCCCAAGGCGCCGACCAGGATCGTGATCGGCCTAGGCACCCGCCATCGCTCCAATCACCGCCGAACGCAGACGCCATTTCAGGCGATCCCACCAGCCCGGATTCTGCACGATGTCGGCCTTGAAAAAGGATGGGCAAAGGACCGCTGCATCCGCCACCTCGCCGCACAGACCGCAGCCGAGGCAACCGTTGTTCACATGCGCTACAGGGTCCGAGCGCAGGGGATCGGGGCTGGGCTTGACCACCAGCGACGGGCAACCCGACAGCCGGATGCAGGAATGATCGCCGGTGCAAACATCGTCATCGACACCATAGCGCGTGCGCACAACGCGCTCGCCGCGCTTGAGCTGAGCGGCGATCTGCGGCCGGATCCGACGCTGACGCGCAAGCTGGCACTCGCCATCCGCCACGATCACCTTCAGGCCGGCCTGGTCCGTGCTCATCGCCTCGCGCAGCGTCTTCAGCATGGTGCCGACATTGTAGGTGCGGATGGTGCGCAGCCACTTCACCCCCATCGCCTTCAGCGTGGTGGCGATGTCGGAGGTCGTCTCGCCGTCGCGGCGATTGCCAGACGTGTTCGGGATGAACTGAGCGCCAGTGGCCGAGGTGTAGCCATTCTGCATGATGACCAGAACCCGGTCGCCGCGGTTGAACATCGACGAGGCGACGCCGCTCAGCAGGCCGTTGTGCCAGAACCCGCCATCGCCCATCACCGAGATGGTGCGCTTCTGCATTACCGGCGCGACCGCGCCGGCCGCGGCGAGCGACATGCCGAAGCCCAGGATCGAGTTGCCGAGATTGAACGGGGCCAGCGTGCCGAAGGAATGGCAGCCGATATCGCTGGAGATATGGACCTTGCCGACCTCGCGTTCCAACAGCTTGATCGCCGAGAATACCGGCCGCTCGGGGCACCCGACGCAGAAACCCGGTGGCCGCAGCGGCAGCGGTCCACCGAGGATCCGCTGCGCTTCCGAGCGACCCGCCCGCGCCGCTTCGAAGCGCTCGCGCGGCCGCGACAGATCGATGTCATTGGCCGACTGCGCGAAGAACTTCAACAGGCCGTCGGTGATCACCTCGGCGGTGTACTCGCCCGCCATGGGCAGGACGTCCTTGCCGTGGATCTTGGTGTCGATGTCGCGCTTGCGCAGGAGCGCATGGACGGCCTGTTCGATGTAATCCGGCGCGCCCTCCTCGACGATCAGTACGGCGCGCTTGCCCTTGCAGAAGTCGGCAATCTGATCGGGTACCAGCGGATGCGTGACGTTCAGCACCAGCGTCGGGATCTTCCCCTCGACCTCCAGCCGATCGAGCCCGCGCATCAGCACGTTGGTGATGCCGCCCTGCACGATGACGCCGAGGTCGGAGCGCTCACCGGGAAAGAGCTCGTTCAATCCCTGCTCGACGATGAATTTCTGGGCGGCCGGGAGGCGCACATCCACCTTCAGCTTCTCATGGGCGTAGGTCGAGGGGGGATGGGAGATGCGGTCGTAATTATGCGGCGCAGGAGCATCGAGACGATGGTTGCGGGAGATGGCCGGCGGCTGGTTGTCCCTGGCGACGAACTCGCCCGTGACGTGGCAGGCGCGGATGCGCAGTTCCATCATCACCGGCGTGTTGGAGGCCTCGGAAAGCTCGAACGCCTTCTCCGTACAGCGTACGATCGTCGGCAGCGATGGTCGCGGATCCATCAGCCAGACCGAGCATTTCAGCGCATAGGCATGCGAGCGCTCCTGGATGACCGACGCCCCTTCGCCGTAATCCTCGCCCACGACAATGAGCGCTCCGCCGACGACGCCGGGCGATGCCAGGTTGGACAGCGCATCGGCCGCGACATTGGTGCCGACGATGGACTTCCAGGTGACGCACCCGCGCATCGGATAATTGATCGAGGCACCGAGCAGCGCCGCCGCCGATGCCTCATTGGTGCAGGTTTCTAGATGCACCCCCAGCTCGTCGAGCAGATCCTGCGATTCGACCAGCACATCGACAAGGTGGGACACTGGAGCACCTTGGTAACCGCCGACATAGGCGACACCGGATTGAAGGATCGCCTTGGTGACGGCCAGGATGCCTTCGCCGCGAAAGACCTCGCCATCGCTGAGCCGCAGCGCCCGCACTTCCTCGCGGAACGACCGTTCCGGGTTGGTGCGTTGGGCGACGGGAACCTGGGGTTGGTCGAGCATGCGCTGATTATAGGGACTAACGCCTGACGCGACGATCCCGTTTCGAGTCCCGGATACCTGCGGCGCGCGCCTTGGCCAACAAGGCGCGAAACGGCGCCAGCATCTTCTCCCGCACTGCGGCATCACCCTCCAGCACGGACAGGGCGAGCGCCACCGCTTCCAGGGTCGATACCGCATCCGGCCGGGCTTCCTTGCGCAGGTCGCCATAGAGCGATGGGCCATCGGGCACCACGACGAAGCGGTGCAGCTTGGTCAGCCAGGGATTGCGCCACCAAAGGGCCTTGGCCTGAGCCCAATTCCCGTCCAGCGCGACAAGTCCCTTGATCCCCTGCCGTGCGGCCGCTTGGTCGGCCAGCGGCTCGCCCTTGCGATCGAGCGCAATCAGCGGCCCCTTCCCCTTCATCTCCTTCGCGGTGTGCGCCGAACCGAGATAGAGCACGCCCCACTCTTTCGGCTCTGCCGGTGCTTTCAAGGCATGGCCCAGATTGCGCCACGACAGGCCGACCGCCACCTGCGCCTGGGCGAGAGTCGATACGATCAGCTTCGCTGTTCCCAGCACGCGGTCCTGCTCCTGTGGATGTTGCAGGATCAGGACGGCCACCTTGTTGTCGACGCTCGGTTCGCTCATCGAGACGACATATAGAACGGGCGGGGCTATGCTGTCGCCCAATGAACGTCGCCGTCCTCGTCCTCGACAGTGTGACCAAGCTGCCGCGCGAAGCCGATGGCGCGGTCGTGGTCGGCGGTTCGCACGGCGCCGTCTATGCCGCCCATCTGTCGGCCAAGGCCGGCGTGCGCGCCGCCATCCATCATGATGCGGGCATCGGACTCGACGAAGCCGGTGTCAGCGGCCTCGGCTATGCCGAATCGCTGGGTATGGCCATGGTCGCGCTGGCGACCGAGAGCTGCCGCATCGGCGACGGCAGGGACCAGTACGAGCGCGGCCTCGTCAGCCGCGTCAATGCACCGGCAGCGCTGTGCGGCGTGACGATCGGCATGACCTGCCGCGACGCGGTCGAGTTGCTGAAAGCCGCACATTGGCCCCATCGTCCGCCGGCGCCCAAGGGCGAGGATCGCCACCTGGTCGGCGATATCGTGTGCGTCGACTCGGCCTCATTACTCCTCCCCGAGGACAAGGACCGCGTAGTCGCCACGGGCAGTCACGCTGCACTGAACTCGGGCCATGCGACGGCGCCGGCCAGGCCACGTCTGATCTTCTTCAACGATGCAGGTCCCGGCATCGATGACGGTGGCATCCTCGGCCTGTCGGTTCTGGAAGAGGCCGGGGTCGCGGGCGTCGCGGTGGCGGCGCGGTCCGCGCGCATCGGCGACGGGCGGTCCACATTGCAGGACGGAACGATCTCCGCGTTCAACCACACGGCATACCGGCTCGGCGCGCGAGCCGGCCGCTCTGCCCTTGCCTTGGCCCGTGCCGTGGCCGAAAAGGCTGGCCGGAAAGAGCGCGAGGAACACCGGGAATGGCCGTCGTCAACGTGAAGTCCGAGATCGCGGGCAATGTCTGGAAGATCCAACTCAAGGCCGGCGACAAAGTCGACGCTGATGGCGAGATCATGATTCTGGAATCCATGAAGATGGAGATCCCGGTCCTCTCGCCGACCGCCGGGACCATCAAGGAAATCAAGGTCAACGAAGGCGATGCCATCGACGAGGGTCAGCTCGTCGCCATCCTCGATATCTGAGCCTGCCGCAAGCCAGCCCTTCGTCTCTTTAGCCAACGCCGAGATGCGCTGCCGTCGAAAACACCCTCCGATGCTCGACGTCCAACATAATGGACATGTTATCCATTATGATGCACGATAGGGAAGATGGAGGAGTCAGACGTCAACAAGCGAATCGCGGCGCGGGTACGACAGCTTCGTGCCGAGCGCGAGCTTTCGCTGGAGGCCTTGGCCGAGCGCAGCGGCGTGAGCCGCTCCATGATCTCCCTGATCGAACGGGGCGAGACCAGCCCGACAGCGGTCTTGCTCGAAAGGCTTGCGACGGGTCTCAGCGTCACGCTGGCGAACCTGTTCGAGCCGCCGGCAACCGCCGCGACGCCCGTTTCCCGACGCTCCGACCAGCCGGTCTGGCGTGATCCCGCCTCCGGCTACGTTCGACGCAACGTCTCGCCGCCGGGCACCCTGACGCCGATCCAGATCGTCGAAGTCGAGTTCCCCGCCGGCGCCTCGGTGGCTTACGACAGCGGGCCGCGCCAGAAGCCGGCGCACCAACAGGTCTGGGTTCTCGACGGCACCATCGAGGTCACCATCGGCACGCAGCATTACCGACTTGAGACGGGCGACTGCCTGGCCTTCGTCCTCGACCAGCCGACCGCCTATCGCAACCGCACCCGCAAGCCGGCACGCTATGCGATCGCGATCGTGATGGGGACGCCGTGACCGACGTCCGGGTAAGACGTGTTCCGGCCCTGCGCGAGCCGGATATCGAGCAACTGGCCCATGTCCTGGTCGATTGCGTCGAAGGCGGCGCGTCGGTGAGCTTCATGCTGCCGCTCTCGCTGGACAGAGCGGCGTCGTTCTGGCGGGGGCTCGCCCAAGACATTGACGCTGGCCGTCGGATCCTGCTGGTGGCGGAGGATGCCGAGGGCATTGCCGGCACGGTCCAACTGGTTCCGGCTCAAACGGAGAATCAGCCCCATCGTGCCGACGTGGCCAAGATGCTGGTTCACCGCCGAGCTCGCAAACGGGGCGTCGGCGCCGCCCTGATGCGCGTGGCGGAGCAGGAGGCGCGCGCCGCGGGCAAGACCCTGCTCGTCCTCGACACCGCGACCGGCAGCGATGCCGAGCGTTTGTATGCCCGACTGGGTTGGGAGCGCGCCGGCTCGGTGCCGGACTACGCGCTCTGGCCCGACGGCGGGCTGTGCAGCACCACCTTCTATTATCGGCGGCTGGGCTAGGCCCATGCAGCTGTGGGATGTGGTCGGCGCCCTGGTCAGCGCCGCGCTCCATGCGGGTTGGAACGCGGCCATAAAGGCCCATCCCAAGCCGACCGAAGCCATGACCGCGCAAATGATGGTCTGCGCGCTGCTCGTCCTGCCAGGCCTGTTCTGGACCGGCTTGCCTTCGCCCTCCTCCTGGCCATGGCTGGCCGCCTCGACCTGCATCAATCTGGTAACGGTCACCGCGCTGCTGCGTGCCTATGCGCTCGTTGGCTTCGGATTGGTTTATCCGGTCGTCCGCGCCTTGTCGGTCCTCCTGGTGGTTGCCCTCGCCACTCTCCTGTCCGGTGAGACGCTTAGTCTCTACGGCTTTCTTGGTATTGGCCTGATCGCGCTGTCGCTGTTCCTGCTGGCGCAGGCCAATGCCAGCACCACAGCCGTACCGAGACGGGCCTTGCTCTGGATCCTCCTCGCCGGCCTCTCGACTGCCGCCTATGTCCTGTGCGATGCGCAGGGCGTCCGCCATGCCGGCTCGCCTTGGGCGTACGGCTTCGTCGTCTCCATTACCAACGCCGTGGCCATGTCTCTGGCGCAGAGCCGCATCGCCCGACCGTGGCGCATCCTGGCCGATCACGCGATCGGCGTCCTGCCCATTTCCATCGCCGCGATCCTATCCTACCAGCTGATCCTGTGGGTCTGGAGCCATGCGCCGGTGGCCCCGGCATCGGCATTGCGGGACACCAGCTCAGCCTTCGCCCTCTTGATTGCGGTGATATGGCTCCATGAGCCCTTTACGCGCCTGCGATTGCTGGCGGTCCTGCTATCGGCCGCTGCGGTGCCGCTGATGCGGCTTGCCTGAAGACCCGCAGCGCGTTGGCGTCTCACGCTCGACACAATCGGCGACGACATAAGAGACAGGGAAGGCTTCACCGATCGATGGGTTTCGTCGGGCTTCCAGCCTACTCTTCCCATCTGATTGTCGATCTCCACTGGAGGGAGCTGGTTCCGTGACCGATCGCTATTTCGAGGACTTCCGCACGGGCGAACGCTTTGTCAGCGGCGGCATGACCATCACCGAGGCCGCAATCATCGACTTTGCCCGCCAGTGGGATCCTCAGCCGTTCCACATCGACGTCGAGTTCTCGAACAAATGGGCCTTCGAGGGCCTGATCGCCTCCGGCCTCCATACGATGTGCGCGACCTTGCGCCTGTGGCTGGATCTCGGCGTGTTCCGCGCCTGCAGCCTGGGCTCGCCGGGCCTGGGGGAAACCCAGTTCCCGCGTCCTGTTCGCCCCGGTGACACGTTGCGCGTCGTAACCGACATCGTCGAATTGCGGCCGTCGGCATCCAAGCCCGACCGGGGGATAGCGCGCATCCGGCAGGTCACCATCAACCAGCGCGGCGAGCATGTGATGGAGCAGGAAACCACGATCTTCCTGAAGAAGCGCCCCGTGGCCGTGGCGAGCGCGCGCTCCTGACGCTCAGCGCCAGGCGAAGACCGGTTGCTCGTAGTGGTCCACGCGCGTATCGCGGCCGGCGAGCGCGACTTCCTTGAACTGGTACAGGATCGCTGCCGTCGGCGCGTTCACGGTTGCCACCGGAAGGGGAACCCGGATGATCGGCCGGTCGGACTCCTCGATGGCGACAATCTCGGGCGAGTCCGGACGGAAGAGTTCGGTGCATCGGATCCGGTAGGCAGCAGCCACCTCGGCCGGATTGGGC
Source organism: Enhydrobacter aerosaccus (assembly GCF_900167455.1). Taxonomy (GTDB): domain Bacteria; phylum Pseudomonadota; class Alphaproteobacteria; order Reyranellales; family Reyranellaceae; genus Reyranella; species Reyranella aerosaccus. The sequence continues at coordinate 71,451 of NZ_FUWJ01000006.1, read as the reverse complement.
TCGAGATCGACGATGCCGCGCAGCCACACGACCACCGGCGCGATGAGATAGCCCGACCTCGTCGGATAATCGTCGAGCCGGCCCAGCACGTCGTCGGTGCCGGCCAGGACTCCCAGTTCCTCGTGCAATTCGCGCAACGCCGCCTGCTCGACTGTTTCACCGGGATCGACTCGCCCTCCGGGCAGAGCCCACTGGCCACCGTGTGCGCGGAGCTTCGGCGTGCGCCGGGTCAGCAGGAAGGCTGCCTCGCCGGCGGTGTCGGCCTCGACGATGACAACGGCGACGGCGGCGTGGCGAAGGCTGCCCGGATCGGCTTGTCGGCGCACCTGGAAGCGCCGCAGATTGTCGGCAATGTCGGCACGCAAGGCGTCTTCAAAGCGAAGATCAGGCACGTCGCGGAGACCGGGTGAAGGTCCACACGACCGCCGGCGGCACATTGCGCCAGATCCGGCGGCTTCTTCCACCGGCGAGCCCCAGACTCTCGCGCAGGGCCTTCGGCACAGGCGGAGACGGACCATAAGTGAACTGCACCAGCGCACCGTCCGCCGGCAACGTCTGGAACACGCCCTCGACGATACCGGTCACGACATCGGCAGGCAGCGACAGGAGGGGAAGACTGGAGACGATGGCGCCGACCTGGCGAATGCCATGGGCCGCCAGCAGCTGCGGCAGTCGTGCCGCATCGCCTTCGATGATCTTGGGGCCGGCTATATAGCGGCGCAGGAACGCCACCAGCTCAGGATCACGCTCGATGACGGCCAATCGATCGGCGGCAATGCCGGCCGCCAGCAAGGCGCGCGTCACCTCGCCCGTCCCGGCTCCCAGTTCGATGACATGGCCCGGGCGATCTCCCAGAGCGGCCAATGTCGTCCGCGCCATTGCCTGGGTCAGCCATCGACCGCTCGGCATGACGGCGCCAACCGCAAGGGGCCGGCGAAGCCAGCGCTTCAGGAACAGGGCAGTGCCTGCATGGGCGGCGGTGGGCATGGCCAAGGGTCTAACAGACGATGATGACGTGTCGACAGGGAAAAGCGCTGACGAAGCCTATTGGGCCGGCTGCATGGCCGGCCCCGAACTGCTGGGGCTGGTCACGGGTGCAGGCTCGAAGGCGGTCTGGGAGTGACGCATCTGCTCCAGGGCATTCACCAGCGAAACGACGACCGCCGCCGTGAAGGGCAACGACTGCACCACCATGAAGAAAGCCCACAGCCGCGCTTCCGGATTGATCTGGCCGTTGGTGTTCCACAGCACGATCGCCGCCAGCCACAGCAGCAGCATCAGAATGGCCTCGCCGCGCGCCATGCCAAGTGCCATGCCGAGCGTCGCGCGCTCGTCCATCTTGGGCGTGCGCATGAAGGGTAGCCGGCTCGTCATCAGGCCATAGATGACCGCGCGGCCGACCGTATAGGTGAGCGCGAGGCCCGCCAGCGACGCACCCAGGCTCTGCCGGAACGTGCATTTCACGCGATCGGCGTAGAGGCCGAAGGAGTAGACCAGCTTGAAGACGAAGATACCGATGGTCGGTGCGATGAACTCCGCGGGCGGCAGACCGACCGGCCTCAGCCCGAACAGCGGCGGCACCAGCACGGCCAAGATCCAGGCCAGCCCGGCCCAGGTGAAGATCAGGTTGAGCGCATCGGCAAACCACGGGAGCCAGCCGGCGACGAAGTGGTATTTTTGCCAGAAGGTCAGTTGGGTGCTGCCGCCGAACATCCGGCCGACATGCGCCTTCATGATCTGCATGGCACCATAGGCCCAGCGGAAGCGCTGCTTCTTGTAGCCGGCGAAATGATCGGGCGTCAGGCCGTGACCGAAGCGCTCTCGGCTATACATGGCGCCGTAGCCCTTCTCCATCAGGCGCAGGCCGAGTTCGGTATCCTCGGTGATGCACCAGGTCGCCCAGCCGTCCATCTCCTCCATGCGGTCGCGCCGCACCAGCGTCATGGTGCCGTGCTGGATGATGGCGTCGTACTCGTTGCGCAGGCACATGCCGATATCGAAGAAGCCGGCATATTCCCAGTTCAGCATTTCCTTGAAGCGGTCGTCGCGCCAGTCGCGATGATCCTGCGGCGCCTGGACATAGCTGATCTTCGGATCGTCGAAATACGGCACGACCGCCTTCAGCCAATCCGGCCGCACCATGTAGTCGCTGTCGATGACACCGATGACCTTGGCATCGGCCGCGGTCTGGCTCAGCACGTAGTTGAGCGCGCCCGCCTTGAAGCCCTTCATCACATCGAAATGGAAGAAGCGAAAGCGCTCACCAAGCTGGGCACAATAATCCTGCACCGGACGCCAGACCGCCGGATCCTTGGTGTTGTTGTCGATGACGATGACTTCGAAGTTCGGATAGTCCAGCGCAGCCAGCGAATCGAGCGTCTGGATCACCATCGCCGGCGGCTCGTTGCAGATCGCCAGATGCAGCGAGACTTTCGGCCATGACCGATCGGCCGGCTGAAGTGAGATCATCTCGGCCGCCGGCAACGCCTCGCGCATCCAGCGGCGCCGCCAGATCGTCTCGACGAACTCCAGCGCCTGTACCAGCGCCATGGCGAGGCTGATGACCAGGAAGAAGGCCAAGGCGCCCCATCCCACCTCCTCGCCCGTGACCATGTAGGTCCCGGCCGCCACCGACGCGCCGAAGGCCACGGCGCTGGTGGAGAGCACGACGAGCGCGCAGAACAGCAACTGGCCGGTGATGCGGAGATCGCGCCACTTCCACAGGAACAGCAGCATCAAGGGCATCGCGGCGGCAATCGACCAGGCGGCATAGACCGACCATTGCGGGAAGGTCTCGATCGCGCCGCTCCAGGCGAACTTGGGCTGGCGATCGGCGTTCCACACGCCCCAGTAGCCGCCGGCCTTGCCTTCGAGGTCGTAGGACTTCCACGGCTGATCGATGGCCTCGATGACGAAGTAGTCGATGCCCTGCTGCTTCAGCCAGGCCACCATGTCGCGGACATTCTTCGCCTGCTCGGCCGGCGTGGCATACTTGACGTAGCCCGTCGACGGCATGCGGCGCGCGGCGCCGTTCGACGGCCAGCCGACTTCGGTGACGATGATGTTCTTGTTAGGGTAAGCCTTGCGCAGCTGGCTGATCTTGTCCTTGAGGTAATCGAGCGGGCTCTGGCTGGAGGCCTCGTCCCAGTACGGCAGGATGTGCACGCCGAGGAAATCGACTTCCTTCACCAGCTCCGGATAGCGCAGCCAGATATCCGCCGTCTCCGACGTGCCGACCGGCACCCGGACGTTACGCTTGACGTTGCGGATCTCGCGGATGAGCTGGGCCGGGCTGACCGCGTAGGAGTCGGCGAGGCCGAGCTGATTGTCCCAGCGCAGGATGTTTTCATTGCCGACCAGGACCCGCTCGATGTTCGGATTCTGGTTGGCCATCCGGATGAGCGTGCGCGTCTCCTCAGCGTTGACGTCTGCGGCGTCGCGGCCGAACTGCCGCTGGGCTTCCTTGGCGCTGTAGATCCAAGCGCCCGGCACCAGCTTCAGGCCGTAGCGCGCCGCGATCTGGGGCATGTAGTCGCCGCCATCCGAGGTGCGATAGGTGCGGATCGTATCGACGTGTCCCGCCATCATTGCGAAGTCGCGTTCGACCTGCTCCTTGCGCGGCTTGACCGGCGGCGGTGGCTCCTCGGTGAAGGCGGTGCGCAGGAAGCTCAGGATGCCGCTCGACGTGGCCGACAGGGGATCCTGATCCTTGCCCCAGGGCGCATAGGTGACGCCGTGCAGCGGCCCTTCGACATTGGCCGCATCAACCTGGCGATCAAGCAGCCGCCAGCCCGCAATTGTGGCCGCGACTGTAATGAGGAGAACCACCCCGAGACGAAACATAGACCGGCGACCGCTCCGATAATCCGTCAACGAGGGCAGGGTTCGCAGCAGGGTCGTGGTCGCAGGCCTCCCGCGCGCGACTCAGGTCGACGCAAGGAAAATGCCGGATCGACTCCAAGCCTTGAGCCGATAACCACGCGCCGCGGCGGACCTCTTCGAGGTTTCCTTGCGCCAGATTTCCTCGTCTGCGACCCTTCGCAGGCGATGAGGCGACCGATGCGATCTATAGCCGTGTGCCCGGGACCGGTAAAGAGTCCGACTCCAATGAAGGCCAAAATGCCAAAATGCCGCCGTCTCAAATGACGAAAGACGACCCTCTTGCCGCACCGGCGGCCGTTCCGGTCGGTCTCCAGCCGCCCTATCGGCCCGCCGATCGCTATGCCTTTCTGCAATCGGGTGCGACTCGTTTGCGCTACGCGTGGTGGAACGCTGTCGGGACGCCCCGGGGAACAGTGCTGATCCTGCCCGGACGGCTGGAGTTCATCGAGAAATACGCGACGGAAGTGGTCGGCGAACTCCTATCGCGCGGCTTCGCCGTCGTTGGCTTCGACTGGCGGGGCCAGGGCCTGTCCGATCGGCCCCTGCCGGACAGCCATAAGGGCCATATCGATCGCTTCGAGACCTATCTCACGGATCTCAGCCTGTTCCTCGATACCGTGCTGATCGATGCACCCAGACCAGTGATCGGGCTTTGCCATTCGATGGGCGGCCACCTCTTCCTGCGCTCGCTCGCCCAGAACGGAAGCGGCCCGTTTGCCGGCGGCATCGTGACGGCTCCCATGATGGGCCTGAAACGCCAGGCGCTGTTGCGGAACGTGATTCGGCTCACCCCGCCTTTTCAGGCCGTCGACCGGCACTATCTGTTCGGCACTGGCGCATTCCAGGCGTCGAAGTATCCGTTCGCCGGCAACGTCCTCACACATGACGAGCGGCGCTTTCGCTTCACCGCCGATTGGTTCGAGGCCGATCCGCGCCTCTGCCTTGGCGGGCCGACCATCGGCTGGTGCCGACAGGCCTTGCGGTCGATGACCGCCGCCTTGGCGCCCGGGATGCTCGAGCGCATCGACCTGCCGATCCTGCTGGTCAGCGCGGCGCAGGACGATCTCGTCGATCCGGCCAGCCATCCGCCGGTGGTCGCACGGCTGCGCCAGGGCGAACTCCTGACCATCGCCGGCTGCCGGCACGAAGTGCTGATGGAAACCGATGATATCCGGGCGCAGTTCTGGGTCGCCTTCGACCGGATGGCGAAAGAGATCTGCGGCTGACCCGTCTTGCCGCAGGCGATGCCCGGCCACAGAATGACCCCCAACAAGATTGTTCGGGAGGGACGCATGTCCCAGGATTGGCTGCGGAGTTCCGTCGAGGAACTTGCCACTCAGGTATCGGACGGCGCGAAGATCGCCGTGCCTCATGACGGGCTCGGCGTTGCCATGGAGACCACGCGCGCCCTGATCCGGCGCGGTGTTCGAGACCTTCATCTGGTTTGCGTTCCGGTCAGCGACCTTCAGGCCGACCTGCTGATCGGTGCCGGCTGCGTCAGGACGCTCGAGACCTCCGCCATCTCCTTTGGCGAGCACGGCACTCCGCATCGCTTCCATGCCGCCTTGAAGGCCGGGACGATCGAGATGCGGGATGCCACCTGCCCGGCCATCCACGCCGCGATCGAGGCCGGTCGCAAGAACATTCCCTTTATCCCCTTGCGCGGCATCATCGGCAGCGACCTGCTCACGCATCGCTCCGACTGGAAGGTGATCGACAATCCGTTTGCGGCACATCGCGATCCCATCGTGCTGCTGCCGGCCATACGACCGGATTTCGCCGTGATCCATGCGCCGTACGCCGATCGCGACGGCAACATCTTCATCGGCCGGCAGCACGATCTGGCCGTCATGGCCCAGGCGGCGATCCACGGCGCCCTCGTTACCGTTGAGGAGGTCCGCGACGTCGATCTGCTCGCCAGCGAGGAGACGGCAGCGGGAACGCTGCCGGCGATCTATGTCGCGGGCAGCGCGGTCGCGGCACGCGGTGCCTGGCCGCTGGGACTGGCGGATCACTACGAGACCGACGAGGCGCACCTTCGCGACTACAGTCAGTTGGCCCGCACCGCCGACGGCTTCGCCCGCTACCTCGACGAGTTCGTCCACCGGCGGCGCCAGGCTGCCGAATGACCGTGTCGCGCCAGGAACTGCTGATCCATACGATTGGCCGGCTGCTACTCCCCTGCCGCAGCGTCGCCGTGGGCGCCTCGTCACCGATCCCGGGCGCCGGCGCGCTGCTCGCCCGCCATTGGGCGGCGGCGGAGACGCCGCCGCGGCGCCTGTTCCTCACCATTCTCGGCAGCCGTCATCTGAATGCGATGACATCGGGCGGCGTCGAACTGTTCGACATGGCGGCCCAGGGCCGAATCGACGCCTTCTTCCTCGGCGGCGGGCAAATCGACGGCGAGGCCAACATCAACCTCGTCGGCGCCGGCGGTACCTATCCCCAGACCAATGTGCGCTGGCCCGGTTCGTTCGGCTCGGCCTATCTCTATTACCTAGTGCCGCGGGTGATCCTGTTCCGGGAGGAGCACAGCCGGCGCGTCATGGTGCCCCGGGTGGACTTCGTCTCCGCCCCCGGCCCGCGGGCCGACGGTGTCTATCGGCCTGGCGGCCCGGTCGGCCTGCTGACCAACCTGTGCTGGTTCTCCTTCGACCGCCGCCGCCGCCGATTCGTCCTCGAGACGGTCCATCCTGGCCATACGGTGGAAGAAGTGCGGGACAATACGGGCTTCGATTTCGACATCGGCGGCGATGTGCGAACGACAGCCCCGCCCGATGCGGCGACGCTGGAGACGATCCGCGGCCCGATCGCGCGCCAGATCGCCGAAGCCTATCGGCGCTTCGTCGCCCAGGTCTTTCCCACCGCCGCCTGATCGTCATGCCTGGCACGCCGGAGATCGGCCTGCACGGCACACCCGACTTGGGGTAGAACGCGGCCATGCCTCTTCCCAGTCACAAGCTCACGATCTGCGGCATTCCCGACCTGTCGCGCCATTCCTCCCTCGGCGTCAGCCATGTGCTGTCGATCATCGACACGCACGAACCACGGCCAGAGGCGCTGGACGATTATTTCGAGATCGACCACCTGCTGCTGCGGTTCGACGACGTGGTCGCCGAGTATCCGGGCTTCGAGGCCTGCACGCCGCAGCATATCGAGCAGGTGCTGGCGTTCGGGGAGCGCGTGCATGCCGCTCCCGACAGCCACGTCCTGATCCATTGCCATGCCGGCGTCTCGCGCTCGACGGCGGCGGCCGCGATCCTGATGGCTCAGCACGCGCCCGGCCAGGAAGAAGAGGCCTTCCTCAAGATCCTCGACCTGCGTCCGCACGGCTGGCCCAACACCCGCATGGTCGAGTTCGCCGACCAGCTCCTCGGCCGCAACGGGGCGCTGCTGGACGGGCTCGTCGCCTATCGGCGAGCCCTGTTGCAGGCCAAGCCGCATCTGGCGGAGATCATCCGCAACATCGGCCGGGGACACGAACTGCCGGCGTGACGCCGCCTTAGCGGTGAAACACCAGCGTGCGCACCTCGATGCTCTCGCGCGGCGGAGCGTCGGCCGGCGCGGTCGGGTCGACGAAGGCCGTGTGGGGCGTGAAGCGCGCCGGAACCTGCGTCGACGTATCCGAGCATTTCAGCAGCAGCGCCTCGCCGGTCCGCATCTGCGGGACATAGTACCAGCGGTGCGCCGGATTGTAGGTGACCGAGTAGGTTTCGCCGACGCGATGCGGATAGACGAGATCCGACGGCACCAGCTCGTCGCTGCGCACGGTCGTGGCGTCGCACACGGCAAGCGGTGAGTCGAGCAGCGGACCACGGATCGGCCGCCAGACATTGACCACCTGCACGCGCCCCTTCAGCAACTCGTCGGCCTCTTCGGGCAGGAGATCGCGCACGCGTTGCGGGCCGGAGCGCGCGGTGTGATCGATGTGGACCCGCTGCACCGGCTGGCGCGGACCGCCGCCACGATCCTGCGCGCCGGGCACGCGGCGCCGGGTCGTATGGTCGAAGATGAAGACACGATCGGCGCCAGTTGCTTCCTTCAGCAACCGCTCGACCTCAGGGTAGTAGACCTTCCGGACTTCATCATCGTCGAAGAAGTCGCGCACGGCGCTGCGATGGCTGACGAGCGCGAAGCCATTGGCATCGAGCGACACCTTGTCGGCGATCGGCCGCGCATCATGGATGGAAACGCGCCGCGTCTCGTTCTGGATATTGCTCCAGGGCTCGCCGGCCGGCGGTTCGAAGGTGTAGTTGCGGGGCCGCTCGGCCATGGGCACGAGATAGTTCAAGTCGGCCACGACATGCGGCAAGCTGGCAAGGGTGTCGGCAGTCGCTTGCAGGCTCATGGACAAGACCTCCGGGTTGTTCCGGTCGATCTTGGCCCGCGCTCCAAATCCCGCCATGGAGAAGAAGTGCGGCGGTCCATGAGAAGACGTACTGCGAAAGGAAAGGACTTTCTCTTCGCCGTCGGCACCGAAGAAAGTTCAAGTCGTGGCGCGGCAGGGCCGCGCCACGCTCGACGATTTGTCCGTCCTAACGACCCTTCATCGGCAGGCCGCCGAGATGGGTGCCGGCATCGACGATCAGGAACTCGCCGGTGATATTGGAGGCGCTGGTCAGGAAGAAGATGGCGGCTTCGGCCATCTGCTCCGGCGTTCCGGCCTGGCGCAGCGGCGTGCTGGCCTCCTGGGCGGCCTTCAGCTTCTCGTAGTCGTCCTGGCCCAGGGCGCCCAGCAGCCAGCGCGTCTGGATGAAGCCGGGGCACACCGTGTTGACGCGCACCGCCGGCCCGAACCAGCGCGCCAGCGACAGGGTGAGCGTATTGAGCGCGCCCTTCGAGGCGGCATAGGGGATCGAGGTTCCCACGCCCATGACGCCGGCGATCGAGGAGATGTTCACGATCGCGCCGCGCTCCTGCTTCTCGTCCCATTGCTTCTTCATGGTCGGATAGACGGCACGGCTCATCATGTAGGGGCCGGTGACGTTCACGCGCAGGATGCGGTCGAAGTCCTCGGCCGACACGCCGTCGAGATCGCCCTGACTTTGGAACTTGGTGGTCCCGGCATTGTTGATCAGCCCGTCGATGCGTCCCCACGTCTTCAGGGTCTCGGCAGCCAGCTTCCGGCAGTCGGCGTCCTGGCCCATGTCGGCCTGGACGAGGATGGCTTCGACACCCTTGGCCTTGACCTTTTCGTAGGTCTCGTCCGCTTCCTTCTTGCTCTTGGTGTAGTTGATCGCGACGTTCCAGCCTTTGCCCGCCAGATCGACGGCGCAGGCCGCGCCAAGTCCGGTCGCCGAGCCCGTCACGATTGCCACTTTGGCCATGATCTCTCCTCCCGATAGGTGCCGGGCCCCTTTCTAGGCTAGGATCGGTTCCCATGGCAGACCTCTTTTCCATGAAGAACCGCGTCGTTCTCCTGACCGGCGCCTCGCGTGGCCTGGGCCGCGACATGGCACTCACCCTGGCCGCAGCCGGTGCTACCGTGCTCTGTGCCGGCCGCACCGTGAAAGGCCTCGAAGGCACCGCCCGCGCGATCGTCCGCAAAGGCGGCAAGGCCGAGGTGGTCCCGCTCGATATCACCGACGAGGCGGCGGTCCGCGAACGGGTCGAGGCGATCGTCCGCAAGCACCGTCGCATCGACGTTCTGGTCAACAATGCCGGCGTGCTGTCGCGCGAAGCGATCGTCGACCTGCCGACGGACTCCTTCCGGCGCACCGTCGAGACCGACCTGATCGCCCCCTTCGTGCTGTCGCGCGAGGTCGGCCGGCACATGCTGAAGCGCAAGTACGGCCGCATCGTCAATATCGCCTCGGTGCTGGCGATCGTGGCCCGCGGCTCGGTGTCCGGATACGTCTCGGCCAAGCACGGCATCGTCGGCCTGACCAAGAGCCTCGCCGTCGAGTTCGGTCCCGACGTCACGGCCAATGCCATTGCGCCCGGATACATTCGCACCGAGATCAATGTCGCTCTGCAGGAGAACAAGGCCTTCAGCGACATGCTGGAGCAGCGCACCGCCTCCCATCGCTGGGGCAAGCCGGAGGATCTGCGCGGCCCGCTGCTGCTGCTCGCCTCCGAAGCGGGCGCATATATCACCGGCCATACGCTGGTCGTCGACGGCGGCCTTTCCACCGTGCTCGCGTGACCGCTCGCCGTCTTCTGCCCTGGGCAATCGCGCTCTTCTTCGCCCTCGTGGTCGGCTTTGGCATCGCGATCTCGCTGGGATGGCTCGAAGAGCCGGCCCTCACCCGCTCCGACTATGTCGGCACGACCGATGTGACAGCGGACGACGCGCGGCTCTACCGCACCGTGCCGTTCGAGTGGCGCGTCACCGGCGCGGCGGGCGCCTTCACCGGCAGCGATATCGCGCATATCCGCGTCGATCCCTCGGGCGAGCGCACGCTGATCTGCGGTTGGCTGAGCCGTGACAAGGCCGGTGCCTCGATGCGCGCCTCGCGCTGGCTGAGCGAGGCACGCCTGCGCGTCGGCGACATCGTCATCTCCGCCGGCTTCATCGCCCCCACCGACTCGTCGCCGGGTAACGACCTGCACGCCGGCTGTGCCGGCCTCTATGACGGCTTGCGGCCGGCGGGGGACGCCGCGCTTGCACTCGAGGGACCGTCGGTCCACGAATAGCACCACAAGAACAATCGGGGACGAACGCCCATGCCCACTTTCCAGCAAGCCCGGCAATTCCTGCTCGACAACCGGACCAACTACGACGCGGCAGTAAAGGGCTTCCAGTGGCCCGCCCCGGTGCCCTTCAACTGGGCGCTCGACTGGTTCGATGCCGAACTGGCGCGGGCTGCCGACAGCAAGGACCGATGCGCCCTCTGGATTGTCGATGCCGCGACCGGCCAGGAAAGCAGGCATACCTTTGCAGAGTTGTCGGTCCGCTCCAACCAGGTTGCCAACTGGCTGCGCGGACTGGGCATCAAGCGCGGCGATCACGTGCTGGTGGTGCTGAACAACGTCGCGCCGCTGTGGGAGATCATGCTGGCAGCGATGAAGCTCGGGGTGGTAGTGATCCCGGCGACGACGCTGCTCACCAGCGAGGAGCTTGCCGACCGGGTCGAGCGCGGCCGCGCGCGCATGATCATTGCCGGCGAGGACCAGGCGGAAAAGTGCAAGGGCCTGTCGCGCGACGGCGTGACCTTCGTCACGACCAGCGGTGCCAGGCTCGACGGCTGGCTGCCGCTTGCCGAGGCCTATAAGGCGCCGACGACCTTTACGCCGGATGGACCGACCCGGGCCGAGGACCCGCTGCTGCTCTATTTCACCTCCGGCACCACGGCGAAGCCCAAGCTGGTGCGTCACAGCCACCGCTCCTATCCGGTCGGCAGCCTGTCCACCATGTACTGGCTCGGCCTGCAGCCGGGCGACGTGCACGTGAACATCTCCTCGCCCGGTTGGGCGAAGCATGCCTGGAGTACCTTCTTCGCGCCCTGGAACGCCGGCGCGACCGTGCTGATGGTCAACCAGGCGCCTTTCAATGCGAAAGGGCTGCTGGGCGTGCTGGAGCGCTGCAAGGTGACGACCTTCTGCGCCCCGCCCACGGTCTGGCGCCTGATGATCCAGGAGGATCTGCGCAGCTACAAGCTGTCCCTGCGCGAAGTCTGCGGCGCCGGCGAACCACTCAATCCCGAGGTCATCAGCCAGGTTCAGGACGCTTGGGGCCTGACCATCCGCGATGGCTACGGCCAGACCGAGACGACGGCGCAGATCGCGAACTCGCCCGGCCAGCCGGTGAAGGCCGGCTCGATGGGCCGCCCGATGCCGGGCTATCGCGTGCGCCTGCTCGACCCCGATGACAAGGAAGCCAAGGAGGGCGAGGTCTGCCTCGTGCTCGGCGCCGATCGTCCAGCGGGCCTGATGCAGGGCTATGCCGACGCCTCGGGCAAGCTCACCGGTGCCGACGGCGAGGTCTATCGCACCGGCGATGTCGCCAGCGTCGACTCGGATGGCTATCTCACCTTCGTCGGCCGCGCCGACGACGTCTTCAAGTCCTCCGACTACCGCATCAGCCCGTTCGAGCTCGAGAGCGTGCTGATCGAGCACGAGGCCGTGGCCGAGGCGGCGATCGTGCCGTCGCCCGACGAAATCCGGCTCAGCGTGCCCAAGGCCTTCGTGCTGCTCACCGCTTCGACGCCGCCCACGCGCGACACGGCGGCGTCGATCCTCAAGTACTGCAACACGCGCCTGGCGCCGTTCAAGCGCATCCGCCGGCTCGAATTCGTGACCGAGCTGCCCAAGACCATCTCGGGCAAGATCCGGCGCACGCAACTGCGCAAGGTCGAGTACGAGGGCGCCGCTCCCGAAGTCACGCGCGGCATCGAGTTCCACGAGAAGGACGTGCTGGGCGGCTGAGAGAGTCGCCGTCCAGCTCCCCGACCAGGACCATCGACAGCCGCTGCTTGCTACCGCTTCCCAACAGGGTGGGAAGCGCCGGATGCCGATGAATGAAAGGTTCTTCGCGCGCTTTCCCGATTTGCGCCCTCCCCACCGCCCTGCTCGCCCCAAAAAACGCGAGCCTCGCGAGGATTGGCTGAAAAGGCTGCCCCGCCTGGCTTTTGCGGCATTCCTCGCGAGCCTCGCGAGGCTCGCGAGTTCGACGGCCCGAGTGGAACTCGGACGGCGGTCGCAACTGAGGGCAATGAAGATCATTGCGCCATGATAGGGGCGGGCTGTCCTCCAGACCGATTCCGGTCGTCAACGTTCTCATGCGGGACCGGTTCTTGCATGACCGGCACCTCGCCGGTTGACTACACTGCAGTGAACGCGGCCGTTTCGCGGGGAGGTTGGTGCGCTCGATGGATACGCCAGTTGATCTTTACGCCACTCGGGAAGCGCTGCCCGTCATCCGCTTCGCCGATGCAAGCGAGGAGACGGTGGCGCGGCAGCTCGACCAGGCCTTCAGCCAGATCGGCTTCTGCTACTTCGCCGATATCGGCGTCGACGAAGCGCTGGTCGAGGGCGTGTTCGCGGCATCGCGACGCTTTCACGCCCTGCCGCGCGCGGCCAAGGACGCCATCGCCATGAACAGTTTCCATCGCGGCTACATGGCGCCGAAGACATCGCTGATCGAAACCTCGACCGTTGCGCAGGTCACCCGTCCGAACGATTCCGAATCCTTCATGCTGATGCACGAGGTACCGCCAGACGATCCGCGCTACGGCCGGCCGCTCGATGGGCCCAACCTCTGGCCGGAGCTGCCGACCGCCGAATTCCGTCAGCCGGTCGAAGCCTACGAGCAGGCGATGGAAGCGTTCTGCCGGCGTCGCCTGTTGCCGGCCATGGCGCTGGCGCTCGGCCTGCCGCGGGACTGGTTCGCGCCCCATTTCCGGCAGCCCACGACCTTTCTGCGGCTGCTCCATTATCCGCCACAGGCCAGGGATGCACCCGAAGACGCCTTCGGCTCCGCGCCCCATACCGACTACGGCTTCATCACCATCCTGTGCCAGGACCAGCGCGGGGGGCTCGAAGTCCGCCGCCGCGACGGAACCTGGCTGTCGGCGCCGCCCCTGCCCGGAACCTGGGTCGTCAACGTGGCCGACATGCTGTCGCGCTGGACCAACGGGCGCTGGCAGTCGACCCCGCATCGCGTGAAGAACCTGTCCGGCGGCGACCGCTATTCCTGTCCCTACTTCTTCGACATGTCGATGGACAGCATCGTGGAGGTCGTGCCGAGCTGCCACGGCCCCGGCAACCCGGCCCGTTTCCCGCCGGTGCGCTATGGCGACTATCTGATCGAACGCCTCGATCGCAACTACGCCTACCGCAAGCAGGCCACCTCCTGATGCAGGGCGCGCTCGAGGTTTCCGGCCTCGCCTTCGCCTACGACGGCGCGGCGGCGGTGCGGGATGTGTCGCTTACGGTGAAGCCGGGCGAGATCGTCGCGCTGCTCGGTGCCAACGGCGCCGGCAAATCGACCACGGTCCGCATGATCGCCGGCGTGCTGCGCCCCCAGAAGGGCGATATCCGCTTCGATGGCGAGGTGCTGAGCGGATCGCCCAGCCACCATGTCGTGCGCCGCGGCATCACGCTGGTGCCGGAGGGCCGGCTGGTCTTCCCGCAGATGACGGTCATGGAGAACCTGCAGCTCGGCGCCCACATCAAGGAACGCGGGCGCATCGGCGCGCTGGTCGACAAGGCCTTCACGCTCTTCCCACGCCTGGCGGAGCGTCGCGGCCAATTGGCCGGGTCGATGAGCGGCGGCGAACAGCAGATGCTCGCAATCGCCCGTGGCCTGATGGCCGAACCGCGCCTCGTCATCCTCGACGAGCCTTCGCTCGGCCTGATGCCCAAGGTCACGCAGGAGATGTTCCAGCTGATCGAAGCCGTGAACCGAAGCGGCATCAGCGTGCTGCTGGTGGAGCAGAACCTGCATCAGTCCCTACGCATCGCCCATCGCGGCTACGTGCTCGAAAAGGGCGCCGTCGTCCTGGCTGGGACAGGCGAGGAGCTGCTGGCGAATGCCTATGTCCAAAGGGCTTTCCTGGGGCGCTGAGGGCGGCACCATCCTCTTCGCACCCCCTCACCCCGCCTCTCCCCCTCGCGGGGGAGAGGAGCAAAAAGAAAGAGAGTAAGGGACAGTCACCGATCAACATTTGTCGTTACCCAGAGCGAAGCCGCCCAAAGGGCGGCGTAGCCGGGGGGGGGCCCTCTTGGCTGCGCCCCGTTCACTATTGACGCGGAACTCGTTCACTGTTGACGAGGAAAAAGATCCCTCGGGTGCACTTGGAATGACAGGGAATCGCTATCGTGCGGGATTGCCTGTCCCGCTAGGGCGAGTGGCCAGGCAAGGGTGATGGGTCGGGCGTGCCGAGATAGGCGGCGATGACCTGCGGGTTGCTGGCCACGAGGTGTGGTGGGCCATCGGCGATCAGGGCGCCGGCATCGAGCACCAGCACACGGTCGGAGACCTCCATCACCGACGGCATGTCGTGCTCGACCAGGACCACCGTGACGCCGCTGTCCCGGATCAGGCGCAGCACGTCGATCATGGCCGCGGTCTCCGTCGGGTTGAGGCCGGCGCACGGCTCATCGGCCAGCAGGAGGTCGGCGCGGGTCGCGATCGCGCGGGCGACCTCGAGGTGCCGCAACTGCCCCACCGTTAGCGTATTGGCCGGCTGTTCGGCCAAGTGCGCGATCGCCGCGAGCTGCAGGCTGCGCCGCACCGTCACCTCGACGTCGCGCACTCCGGCCTTGCCGAACAGGGCGCCGATGCGCACGTTCTCGAACACGGTGAGGTCGCGGAACGGCCGCGCGATCTGGAAGGCGCGCGCCACGCCAAGTTCGGCGATCCGATTGGTCGCCATGCCGGTGATGCGGCGATCCTTGAACGAGATCTCACCCGCCGTCGGCGCCAGATAGCCGGTGACGAGGTTGAACAGCGTCGACTTGCCGGCGCCGTTGGGCCCGATGATGCTGGTGATCGAGCCGGCCTCGATCGCGAACGACACCTCGGCAATGGCCCGCAGGCCGCGAAAACTCTTGGACACACCCTCGAGGCGCAGGATGGACGCGGCGCTCATTCCGCCGGGACCATCTCGGAACGCCGGCGCAGCCGCCAGCCGCGGACCAAGCCGATGACGCCGCCGGGGGCCATGAGCACGAGCAGCACCAGCAGCAAGCCGGTCGCGAACAGGTGGAAGTCGAGCAGCCGGCCCAGGATGACCTGTGTGACGAACACCAGCAGGAAGGCACCGATGACGGGCCCGAACAGCGTGCCCATGCCTCCGAGCAGCGAGAAGACGATGAGGCTGAGATTGGTGTCGTCACGATAGACGGAATCGGTCGTGATGTAGCCCAACGCATGGGCGTAGATCACACCCAGCAGGCCGGTCAGGACAGCGCTGATGACGAAGGCCTGGCGCTTGTAGCGTTCCGTCGGCACGCCGAGCATGCGCGCGGTATCCTCGTCCTCCCGAATGCTGAGCAGCCCGGCGCCGAAGCGGCTGCGCCAGATCGCCCAGGCGATCAGCAGCACGATCGTGCTGGCGGCCAGATAGAGCCAGTAGAAAAACACCGCCGGATCCATGCTGGCGGGGGCGATCGGCGCGAAATTGATGCCCATCGACCCCTGGAAGAAGTCGACGTTGTTGTTCACTTCGGCACAGACGTGACAGACGCCAAGCATCGCGATGGCGAAGAAGGTGCCGCGCAATCTCAGGATGGGATAGGCAACGAGAGCGGAGATGACCGCGCACGCCCCTGCTCCCGCGGCCAGGCCAAGTAGCAGCAGCAGCGCCGGAGCCAGGGTCGGGAACTGGTTCTCGACCAGGCCGGCTGTGAAGGCGCCGACGCCGATGAACGCCGCATGGCCGAAACTTCCATAGCCGGCGAAGCCGCCCAGGATGGCCCAGGCCACGCCAAGCCCCGCCGAATAGAGCATCAGCTGCCCGACGCGGACATAGAACGGCGGCAGGACGAGCGGCCCCAAGGCCAGCAGCAGGGCGCCGCCGAGGATCAGGAGCGGAAGGCGTGCAGAAGATGTATTCATCGCGAGGCGCTGAAGGCGTTGCCCAGCAGTCCGTTCGGCCGCACCAGCAGCAGAAGCACGAGCAGCAGGAACATCGTCACGTTGGGAAACGACGGACCGACATATTGCGCCGTCAGCGTATTGACCACGCCGAGCAGCAGGCCGCCCAGAAGCGCGCCCGCCGGGCTGCCGACGCCGCCCAGCACGACGACGACGAAGGCATTCAGGGTCCACAGCGATTCGTCGGCCGGCGAGAACGGCAGGATGATCCCGATCACGATCCCGGCCGCACCGGCAAAGGCTGCCGAGACGGCGAAGGTCAGGGCATAGACGTGACGCACGTTCACGCCGCAGAGCTGCGCCGCCAGGGTCTGCTGTGCGGTGGCGCGAATGACGCGCCCGAGGGGTGAGAATTTCAGCAGCAGCGCCAGGCACGACAGCAGGACCAGACTGGCGGCCAGGGCGCTCACCCGGACCGCATCGAACGTGACGCCGGCGATGCGGAACGAGGCGAAGGCATAGCTCGGCGTGATGTTCTTCATGTCGGGCGAGAACACCCAGATCATGATGTTCTGCAGCATCAGCGCCACGCCGAAGGTCAGCAGCATCGAGCCGAAGGGCGAGCGATCCACGGCGCGCTGGATCAGCAAACGCTGATAGGCATATCCCGCGACGAACAGCACCGCCATGACAATGGGCATGGTGAGCAGCGGATCGACGCCCACGGCCTGCGAACACACGAGTGCCAGGTATGCCCCAATCAGAACCAGGATGCCGTGGCTGAGATTGATCACGTGCAGAACGCCGAAGATCAGGGAAAAGCCGACGGCGGCAAGAGCGTAGATGCCGCCCAGCACCAGGCCGTCGACAAGGGTCTGGACGACCAGATTCATGGGAGCGCGCCACTGCGCGCGGATGCCTCTACGCTCAAATGGCGCTCGACCTCGTGAGAAGATGCGCCACTGGAGTGGCGCGCTCCCATGAGCGCGACGCTGGAGTGATGCGTGCCGATGAGGGCGACAATCATGCCTTCTTGTCCCAGGTCGGCGTGGGATAGATGGCTTCTGCCGACCGCGCCTCGGCCGGATAGACCGTTTCGAGCTTGCCCTTCTGCACCTGGCCGATCATCCCGCCCAAAAGCAGGGCATCGCCATCGCCCTCCGGCGTGAACTTGATGCGCGCATAGAACGTCTCGAAGTTGGCCGCCGCCAGCGCGTCCCGCACGGATTCCGGCTTGATGCTCTTGGCCGCCTGCATGGCCATGACATAGGTTTCGATGCAGGCAGCCGCGCCGGCGACGTGATAGGCGATCGGGCGCGTGAACTTGCTGCGGTAATAGTCGGCGAACTTCTTGGAGTCGCCGAAGAACTTGTCCTTGTAGGGAACCGACTCGTCCCAATAGGTCGAGCAGCACAGTCCATCCGAATATTTGCCCAGCGCCTCGCGGAAGGAGGCAAGCTGCGGCCCCAACCCCTGGAACAGCAACTTCACGTTGGTGTTGGTGGCGACCATCTGACGGGCAATCAGGAGCGAGTCCTGGTCGTGCATGACGCAGACCAGGATGTCGGGCGTCTTGCTGCGTATCGAGGCGAGCACGCTCGAGACGTCGGTAACCTTGGCCGGGAGCTCGTACGTCTCGAGCCGCTGCAGGCCGGCCGCATCGCAAGCGAGCCGGACTCCCTCGCCAGCGGTCTTGGAGAAGGCATCGTTGGTATAGATGACCGAATAGGTCTGCGGTGTGGGCTTCAGCGTCTTGAACAGCGCCGCGGCAGAGGCGAACTGCCGGGTTGCCCGCGGAAACATGCCGAACACATACTTGAAGCCGCGTGTGAAGATCGCATCCGCCCCGCCGCCGGTCTGGACCATCGGCTTCTTGGCGCGTTCGGTGATCGCCGCCGTCGGCAACACGATGTTGCTGCCGAACGACCCCAGAAAGAAGTCGGTGCCATCGTCGAGCTGACGCTGGATCAAGGTCGTGGCCCGCGCCGGATCCGAGGCGTCATCGAACAGCTTGAGTTCGATGCGATACTTCTCGCCCGCGATCTCGACACCGCCCAGGACGTCGTTCAGATAAGTCGCCGCCGTGATGTATCCGTTATTGACGTTGAGCCCGGTCTCCGCCGCTGCACCCGTGAGCGGCACCGATCCGCCGATCACCAATGTCTTGGCAGTCTGCGCATAGGCAGATCGTATCGCCGGAGAGGGGACGATAACCGCCGCAGCGGCAGCTCCTCGCAGAACATCGCGACGTCGCATATCGATCATCCCCTTTCATGCCCCTTCATGGTCGTCCAGCGCCTCGAAAGCCGATGCTCCCAGATGGCCCGTGTCGGTGCAAGATACATGCCCGTTCGGATCGGCTTTTCCCTGACACGAAGATCGCGACGCGATTGAACGCGGAGCTCTTTCGATATCCGAAAGAGATCGGGTGGCTCCCTCAGGAGGGCAACGAAGGCCGGTCGACCCGCACGCCCGACTTGAATACATCACGATGATGGCGGCGGTCCGCAACGCACTCGATATCCCGCGTGGGATCGCCCGCCACCAGCAGCAGGTCGGCCACATAGCCCTTCGCGATCCGGCCGCGGGTCGGGAGGCGCAGCAATGCCGCGCCATGAACCGTAGCCGAAGTCAGGGCGGCGGCGGCGGGCATCCCGGCATCGACCATGTAGCGCAGCTCTTGCGCGTTCTGGCCGTGCGGATTGAATGGCGTCCCTGTATCGGCCCCCATGGCGATGCGGCCACCGGCCTCGTAATAGGCCTTTACCGAGCAGCGATGGGCTTCCGCGGCACGCAGCACCTTTTCCTTCACCTCGGTACTGAAGCCGCTCTGCAGGTTGGCCATGATGTTGGTCGTGGCCGCCAGCGTCGGCACCAGGTAAATCTTCTGCCGCACCATCTCGCCAATGCTTTCCTCGGTCAGGAACACGCCGTGCTCGATGGAATCTACCCCGGCACGCGCTGCGTTCAGGATGCCGTCGGAGCCGATCGCGTGCGAGGCAACAGGCTTGGCGAAACGCCTCGCCTCGCGGACGCCGGCAACCAGCTCCTCGTAGGTGTAATGGGCCTGCTCGATGGCATTGCCGGGCGTGAGAACGCCGCCGGTCGCCATCAGCTTGATGCAATCGCAGCCGACATGGATTTGCTCGCGTACGGCAGCGACGACCTCGGCCGGTCCGTCGGCGATTCGCGCCACGGCGTAGTTCGCGCCACCGGTCATGCAGATGAATTTGCCGGCCGCCCGGATCGTCGGTCCGAGATGGCGGCCACTGTTGCAGGCGTCGCGCACCGCCAGCTCGATATGGTCGACGCCGCCGCAGTCGCGCAGGGCCGTGATGCCGCCCCGCAGGCACGCCTGGGCGTTTTCCAGCGCCTGCACCGTCAACTGCGCCCGCGTCCCGCCAAGCCAGCGGGCGAATCCGTCGATGTCGCCGGAAAGGGTCAGATGGGCATGGCTGTCGATAAGACCGGGCAGCAACGTCAGTCCGGCAATGTTGCGGCATGGCCCGTGATAGCCCTCGAAGGTGGCGCGCGGCGCCACCTCGGCGATCGTCCCGCCATCGACCAGGACCGCCCACCCCTCGCGCTGCAGGCTTTCGCCATCGAAGATCGCACCGCCGTCAAAAAGCATTGTCATTACGCCATCCAACTCCCGCTTCCAGGCAACCTACACTGAATGCGCCAGCGTGAGGCCGGCAATGCGAGGGACCGCCTCTCGGTTGTTTCCACACCCCCGCTCTGATAGGCCGATGCCTCTCTTGGAGGGCGAGGCTTTCGATGTCGTTGAGCTTGGCGTTGGGCTTGGCGTGGGGTTTGGCAAGGCGCCTGCAGGCGGTGATCTGCCTGATCGTTCTCCTCTCCCCTGGAGCCGGACGGGCGGACCAGTTCAAGGTGCTCGATGCCTATACCGGCTTCGCCGGCACACCCGCCGTCAACAGCGCCTCGGACTATATCGCCTGGCTGAGGCAGCAACCGGCGTTCCGTGACGGCAAGCTCGACCATCTGCCGGACCACGCTGTCATCCTGCACAACACCAACGTGCGCGGCATGTTGAATGGGCTGGGCTACGGCGATGCGGTGATCGAGGAAGTGCCGATCGGCTACACCGATCCCAACGTTCTCTTCGTCGTTCGGCCAGCGCGCGGGCAACCGTTCCTCGTCAATCGCGGCCTGCCCGGCGCCGGCGGCATCAGCACCCAGCTCGCCGAGCTGGCGGCCCTCGGCGTCAAGCAGGCCATCCATATCGGCACTGCCGGCCTGCTGGGCTCGCGGATCCCCTACTCGTCCCTCATCATCGCCACCGGCGCCTACAAGGATGGCGCCGCCTTCCTGCTGGCCTCGACGCCCGCCGAGGCGGCGGAACAGATCGCCTTCGCCGATGCGGGCCTGACCGACCGGCTCGATCGCGACATGACGGCGGCGGGCATCGCTCACGTCCGCGCCTTGGGATTCACCTCGCCGGTCTATTACTTCCAGAAGACCGGCCTGCTGAAGACCCTGCTTACCTTCCCGTTCGATGCGGGCCAGGCGCCGGGCTTCGTCGAGATGGAGGAGGCGTCATTCTTCGCCAGCGCCCGGCTCGTCGACGTCAAGGCGGCCAGCATCGTCGTCGGCTCCGACCGCGCCGTCCCGACCGGCGACACGATCCGACAGGAATTCTTCGACGGCAGTCTCGACCCGCTGCTGTCCCAGGCGTTGCGCCAGGCCATCGTCGCTCTCTCGACCCGCGAATAGACCCAGGAACGGTCCGCCGGGTTCGGCGTTTCCTGTCGGTGCACTCCACCGTCACCCTGACAGACATCATCCTGCGTCTGGCGGCCGCCGTCGTTGCCGGTGGGGTCATCGGTTTCGATCGCGGCACGCGCGGCCGCATTGCCGGGCTTCGGACGACCATCCTGATCTGCGTCGCGGCTGCGGGGGGCGATGATCGAGGCCAATCTGTTGCTCGGCGTGACGGGCAAGACCCAGTCATCCTTCAGCATGATGGATACGCTGCGCTTCCCGCTCGGCATCCTGTCGGGAATCGGCTTCATCGGCGCGGGCGTAATCCTCAAGCGCGGCGACATGGTGATGGGCGTGACCACGGCGGCGACGCTGTGGCTCATCACGGTTATCGGACTGGTGCTGGGCGCCGGCTACTTCGTGCTCGGCGGCGCCATGGTGGTGGTGGCGTTCGTCGTCCTGGTGCTGCTCGTGCGGCTCGAACCGCTGATGGAACGCGATCATCGGGCGGCCCTTACCATCGATGTCGCCGCCAACGGACCGAGCACCGACATGCTTCGCGCCACGATCCGCGAAGGCGGCTACAAGATCAAATCCCTGTCCCTGACCCAGTCGCAAGACCGGCAGCTGCGCTGTTCGGTATCGTGGACCAGCCGGGACGCCAGCGACCAGGTTCCAGCCGTCGTCAGCCGCCTGCTCGAACAGGACGGCGTGCTGCGCGTCGACTGGCATCCGCTCGAGACCGGTCAGCAGCACGACGATTAGCGCAATAGGCATCGACGAAGGCCTGAAGATCGTCGTAGACGGCCTGCGGCCGCGCATAGCGCGGTATCGGTCCGCTCTCGGTCTGGCGACCGAGGCCCGTCCGCACCAGGATGCCCGGACAGCGTGCCCGCCACGCGGCCTTCAGATCGCTCAGCTGATCGCCGACAAAAGGCGTGTCGGCTGCCTTGGCGCCGAAATGGCGTAATCCCTCGAACAGCATTCCCGGAGCCGGCTTGCGCCACTCCGAGCGGAAATTGTCGGTGCAGCACAGGACCAGATCGAGATGGGCCCCCTCGCGGGACAGCATCCGCCGCAACGCGTGGTGGATGGCGTCGAGCTGATGGTGGGTGATGATGCCCTTGTCGACCTCGGGCTGGTTGGTGCAGAGCACGACCTTGATGCCGAGGCGGTTCAGCCTGGCGATGGCTGCCGCGGCGCCGGGCAGCAGAGCGAGTTCAGTCGGCGCCTTGACGTTGTACTTCCGGTTGACGATGACGACGCCATCGCGGTCGAGCATGACCGTCTGCACGATCAGCTCGCGATCGCCTTGAGGAGCTTCGACGGCCGCACTTCCAGCCGCAGCTGCGCCATCGTGCACTGATGCGGTTCCTTGTCCGGGCGCCAGCGCACGAAGCGGGTGCCATGACGAAAGCGGTCGCCGGTGACGTGGTCATACTGGACCTCGGCCACGAGGCGCGGCTTGACCGGCTCCCATTCGGACGAGCGCTCCGTCGACCAGCGGCTCGGCCCGCCGGGCGCCCGCCCGGTGAATCCAGGACCGCCGCGCAGAGCCTCGAGCTTGCGCGTGAGGCCAGGCCGTTCATTGGCGGCGACTGCCGAGGTGAAGCCGACATGATCGAGCTTGCCGCCCGCGTCGAACAGGCCCAGCAACAAGGATCCGACCACGCGAGCGCCGCCGTCGGCCCGGGTGCTGGCGTAGCGGAAGCCACCGACGACGCAGTCGGCGGTGCGCAAGCGTTTGATCTTGAGCATGACGCGCTCGCCGGCCCGATAGCGCTCGTCCTGACGCTTGGCCACGACACCATCGAGCGCCCCGCCGCCGGCCCGTGCCAGCCATTTCTTCGCCTCGGTCAGGCGAGTGGTCACCGGCGACAGGTGGAGGAGTTGATCCGAGCCATAGGTCTTGAAGAAAGCTTCGAGTGCCAACCGGCGTTTCCGCAGCGGAGCCGACACCAGATCGGTGCCGTCCGCTGTCTTCAGCATGTCGAAGACGATCAGGATCGCCGGAGTCTCCTTCGACAGTCGAAGGATGCGGCTTTGCGCGGGATGCAGGCGCATCTGCAAGGCGTCGAAGGAAAGGGCGCTTCCCATCGGAACGGCAAGTTCGCCATCGAGAACGAAGCGACGGGCCGGATGCTGTCCCAGTCCCGCCACCACCTCGGGGAAGTAGCGCGCCAGGCTCTTGCCCGACTTTCCAATCAGCTCGACCGCTTCACCGTCCCGCACGGCGAGGCAGCGGAAACCGTCCCATTTCGGTTCGAATTGCCAGCCCGTTCCCTCGGGCAGCGCATCGACCAGTTGCGCTTCCATCACGGCGACCGGCGCCGACTCACTTTTCGGGATGCTTCTTTTCATCCTGAGGCCGGTTGGTGAAGCGCGCATTGCCGAGGCCCGTGCCGATGGTGAAGACGCCCCAGCGGGTGACATCCTGCATGTTCGGCACCTCGCTCAGCCCCTGCACGACGGCGTCGTTGTGAATGACGAACAACGGTTCGTGCCCATTGATGCGCGGCAGGCGCTGGGCCAGCTCCTTCGCGAGATTGAATTCCTCGCTCTCCCAGTTACCGGGCAGGTTCTGGCTTCCCTGGCGAATCGTGCCATGCTCGTCGATCAGCCCCGGGCATCCGATGCCGAAGAAGGGCGCGACCTTGAGCTTGTGGTCCGCGGCGGCTTGGGCGAGCTCCTTCGCCATGTCGGCCATGCGATCGACGGCCGCGTCGCGCGACGGCTTGTCGTCGCGGTGGCGCCAGTGGAGATACTTCCACACGCCGACCTTCGACATGTCGCCCTTCTTGATCTTCAGCTCCACGATGCCGACCCGCAGGTTCGTACCGCCGATATCCGCCGCCACGATCGCATCGTGACCTTCGAGCATCCAGGTCGGCGCCAGTTGGACCGCGCCGATCAATCCCGCCTTGTCCGGATGATTGTCGATGGTCCTGAGATCGATGCTGATGCCGTCGCCTGCCAGCAGCACGGCCGCTCGGCCCATCGCGAGCTGGCCGATGTGGCTGGCGCTGAGGCCGCCGCCGACCACGATCCGCTCCGTGCCTGCCCAGTCGCGAAGCCTGAGGAAGCGCCGCACCACGGTGGCGAGCTCGTTGCCGAACTCCTCGACGGCGGTGTGCACCAGGCCGGCCGCCACGGGGTCGGCGCCGGCAAGATAGGTATCGAGTTTCGATTTCGAGATCTCGCTGGTGGGCGTATCGCCGAACGGATCATCGCCGTGGCTGCGAAGCCGTTCCCGCCAGTCGTCGAGGATGGCGCGAAATGCGCGGCCGCTTGCGCGATCGCCGACGAAGCCTTCCTCGTCACGCAACACCTCGTTGTAGGTGTCGACGGTGACAGCCGGAAGCACCCGCCCTCCATGCCCCAGGACTGCAGGCTGGCCGACGGGCCTCTCCAAGGTTTTGGTCATTGGGCATCAACGCGGCATTGCGTCACAAGTTGCAGGAGAGGCAATCCACCTCACAGGCCGAACGGCCAGGTCTCCGGCGTTCCAGGCCGCGGCGACGCGGGCAGCGGTTCGACGGCCGACGTGCGATCGAACCAGACATAGGCATCGAACTGCCCCGGCAATTCGACGCCGGCATAGTGGCTCTGGCGTTCGGTCTCAGGCCAATAGATGACACCGATGAACCGCTCCAGGTGCTCGGCCGCCAGACGCTCCCGCAAGATGCCTTTGGTGTCGGCGAGAACCAGAACGCCGCGCCCCAAGCCGCTGTCGTGGAAGTGTCGTTCGATGCTGTCGGCGAGGGAGGGCCGCACTTCCATGATCTCCATCGGCTCGCCCCAGCCGTGAGCCGCCGCGACGGTACCGGTGTGGGTGCCGAAGCCGATCGACACCATCTGGTCGCCAAAGCGTTCGCGGCAAAGCTGGCCGAGATTGAGTTCATCGCGCACGCGCCCCATGTCGGTGAAACGCGCATCGCCGATATGGGAGTTGTGCGCCCAGACGACGGCCTTCGACCCTGGTCCGCGATGATCGAGGAGCCGGGCCAGCGTGTCGAACATGTGCCGGTCGCGCAGATTCCAGCTTTCGGCGCCGCCGTAGTATATGATGCGGTAATAGCGTTCCGCCGAAGCGACAAGCTGGGCGTTCTGGACCGCATCGAAGAACCGATCGTCGCCCTTCGCGGCATAACTCAGCCGATTGGACAGGAGATCGGTCAGGGCCGACACCACCGCCGGTTCGCAATCCCGATAGCCGCGGTTGAGCACAGCCCGGCCGTAGACCGACGGGTCCTGCTGCCAGGGCGTGAGGCAGCCATAACGCTCGCGGGCGACCTGCGCCGCACCCGAATCGACCCGGTCGAGATAACCCAGCACAGCATCGATGGAATCGGACAGGCTATAGATATCGAGCCCGTAGAAGCCCGCCTGCTTTTCCCCACGCAGCGGACGATTGTGCTCGCGCAGCCGCGCGACGAAGGCATCGACCTCGGCGTTGCGCCACATCCAGACAGGAAAGCGACGAAACACTTGCTTCGGCCCATCCGCCGACGTCCGATGACGGACATAGCGGTCGATCACTGCAGCGTCCGGCCAATCCGCCTCCACGGCAACGATATCGAAGCCATGCTTTTCGATCAGGCGCTCGGTGATTGCCGCGCGGGCGCGATAAAACTCCGACGTCCCATGGCTGGCCTCTCCCAACAGTACGACACGTCGATCGCCGAACCGATCGAACGGTTCGGCGAAGTTCGCATCACGAGGATCGGCCAGAACCAACGCCGATTGGCGAATGAGATTCGGCAGCGAGCCGCCGTCAGCCGATGCTGGTTCGATGTTTGACGAAGCCCCTTCGACGATATCGGAACTCCACCCTTCCGCGCCGATCAGGGGCACAAACCGCACGTCTTCGAGCGCTTCCTCCTCGTAGGTGTCGCTGCCGGTCCGTGTCACGCGCATGAGACGCTGCCGGTTCGGGCTGGCGCCGACCGGCATCACCAGCCGGCCCCCAACCGCCAACTGCCGCCGCAGTGGCTCAGGCACACGCGGTCCGCCGGCGGAAGCGACGATGGCGTTGAACGGCGCGGCCTCCGGCCATCCCAGCGTGCCGTCCCCTACCCGGACCTCTACATTGGCGTAGCCCAGCGCCGACAACCGGCTCCGAGCCAGTTCAGCCAGGGCGGGATGACGCTCGATCGCATAGACCTGCGCCGCCAACTCCGCCAGGACAGCCGCGGCATAGCCCGACCCTGCCCCGACCTCCAGGACCCGATCGCCGGTGCCGAGCTCCGCAGCCTCCGCCATGCGGGCGACGATGTAGGGTTGGGAGACGGTTTGCCCCTCCTCGATCGGCAATGCGGTATCCTCATAGGCGAACTCACGCATCGCATCCGGCAGGAAATCGGCCCGCTCTACCTTACGCATGGCCGCCAGCACCCGCCCGTCGCCGATGCCACGCCGGGCGATCTGGCGCTGCACCATGCGGTCCGTCTTGGCGCGGGCGGTATTGGCGCGGGGCATGCGAGGGGAACGACGCCGTCGTCGCAGCGGTTGCAACAATGGTCTGGGTCCGGCGTTCAATCCCTGACCCGCGATCAATGCGCCCGGGAGACTCATCATGAATGAACGGGACGAACGGCTGCGCGACACGATCACCGATACATTCACCAAGATGAACATCGACGCCCGCAACCTCGCGGTCGAGGTCGTCGATGGCGCCGTCATCGTGAAAGGCACCGTCGGCTCCGAGGATGCTCTGCGCCGCTTACAAAGCGTCCTGGCCGAAGGCCGCTTCGGTACCCGGCCGGTGGATTGTCAGGTGGGCGTTCTTGCCACGGTGCCGAGCGACAGTCTCGATGGTCGAGGCCGTTCGCCGGTGACCGGAACTTCTGCCGATTCAGCGCACGAAAGCCGCCATCAATTGGACAAAAGCTGAGGCTTGAAACGACGAAGGATTCGAGGCGTTACTAGCGCCTCGATTTGGATGGCCTACGGAGCCGGATGTTGATTCGAATCAGGTGGCTCCTGGCTGCGGTGGGCCTCGTCCTGGCGGTGGTCGCCGCCGTTGCGACGGGAAAAGCTTGGCCGGGCGCGATCGCCGAAGTTCCGCCCCCGGCACCGGGCAGCTTCGACAAGGCCCTGGTTGGGCGCGGCGAGGGTTTGGCCCATCTGGGGAATTGCAGCACCTGCCATACGGCCGACGGCGGACAGCCGCTTGCAGGCGGGAAGGCCCTGAAGACGCCATTCGGCACCATCTTCGCCACCAACATCACGCCAGACCCGAAGACGGGCATCGGACGCTGGTCGCGTGAGGCGTTCTTCCGCTCGATGCGGGAGGGACTCTCGCGCGACGGGCATCATCTCTATCCAGCCTTTCCCTACGATCATTTCACGCACTTGACCGACAGCGACCTCGACGCCCTTTATGCTTTTCTGATGACGCGTCCCCCGGTCGTCGCACAGGCTCCGGAGAATGAGCTGATCTGGCCGTTGCAGTATCGGGCGGCGGTGGCTGCGTGGAACCTGCTCTATCTCCAGCAAGGTCCGATGGGCTCTGCCGATCGTGGCCAGTATCTCGCCGAAGGCTTGTCTCACTGCGGAAGCTGTCACACGCCGCGCAACAAGCTCGGCGCCGAGATTGTCGATCGCCGCTACGGCGGTGCCTGGACACAAGGCTGGTACGCACCGCCGCTCAATGTCCATTCTCCCGCTGCCCGGCCTTGGACACCGGAAGATCTGTTCGTCTACTTGCGCTCGGGTTTCAGTGCCAACCATGCCGCCGCCGCCGGACCGATGTCGGAGGTTACCCGCGAGCTTGCGGAAGCACCCGAGGAGGATGTGCGGGCTCTCGCCGCCTATTTTGCCCAGCAGATGTCGGCTGCACCGGCCGCGAAAGAAGCGGCCTCCCTCCCGGATCGCTCCGGGCCGGCGGGCCAGGCCCATCCGGAAGGCGCTGTCCTGTTTGCAGGCGCCTGCGCGAATTGCCACGAAGCCGGCGCCGGCATGATGCTGCAAGGCCGGCCGCCGCTTTCCTGGGGAACGCCGCTTCACGAGGAGACACCGCACAATACCCTGCACGTGATCGTCGAGGGCTTGCACCCGGCGCCGGGCATTGCCGGACCGACCATGCCGGCTTTCGGCAACGACTTCACCGACGCCCAGTTGACGGAGATCGCTGCCTATCTGCGAGCGCGCTATACGGACTTGCCACCCTGGCAGGATATCCCGAAAGCCGTAGCCGACGTTCGCAAGGGATCGATCCGATGATCACCTTGACCGTTAATGGAACGACCCACACGCTGGATGTCGATCCGGAAACGCCGTTGCTGTACGCGCTGCGCAACGATCTTGCTCTCAACGGCGCCAAGTTCGGCTGCGGTCTCGGCCAGTGCGGCGCCTGCACGGTGCTGATCGACGACCGTCCCGCCTTCTCCTGTCTGGTCCCCATTGCAAGCCTTGTCGGGCGCAAGATTCGCACGATCGAAGGTCTTGGGACGGCGGAGCAGCCGGGCGCGGTGCCAGCGGCTTTTGAGGCCGAGCAGGCGGCCCAGTGTGGATACTGTATCGCGGGCATGATCATGCGCACCCAGGCCCTGCTCGAACGCAACAATCGTCCGACCGAAGCCGAGGTACGATCTCAGCTCGCGCCCAACCTCTGCCGCTGTGGGACGCATATGCGCATCCTTCGCGCCGTTCGACGAGCCGCAGTGGCCATGGGCGGCGGCGTGCAGGAGTCATCGCCTTGACCGGCTTGGGCAGACGCCGCTTCCTGACCGACGGCGCCCTCGTCATGGCCTTCACGATCTCGGGTCGCGCGCTTGCACAGGAAGCGATGGAGCTGCCGCCTCTTGCCGGCGATCTGCAGAAGTATCCCTTTCTCGACTCGTGGATCCGCATCGATGCCGACGGTCGCATCACTGTCTTCACCGGCAAGGCCGAACTGGGTCAGGGCCTTAAGACTGCACTGCTTCAGGTCGCCGCCGACGAACTTTCGGTCTCGCCTGCGGCGATCGACCTGGTCACAGCCGATACCGGTCGCACGCCCGACGAAGGAGTCACCGCCGGCAGCCATTCCATGCAGGACAGCGGCATGGCGATCCTGAATGCCGCCGCCAATGTCCGTGGCTTGCTGACCGATACAGCTGCCTGGCGCTTTGCCTGCGCAATCGACGACGTCGAACTGCAGGATGGACTCGCTTATGGGCCAAACGGGCAGACACTCGGCTACGGCGACCTGGCGGCCAGCCTTTCGCTCCACGCCGTGGCCAAGCCTGACGCGCCCCGCCGCAGCAAGGGGCGACGGCTGATCGGGGAGAATGTCGGCCGAGTCGATATTCCGGCGAAAGTGAGTGGCGGCGCCAGCTACGTTCAGGACATGCGGCTGCCGGGCATGCTGCATGCGCGCGTCGTGCGTGGGCCGAGCGATGGCACGCGCTTGAAACCGGCGGATTTCGAACAGATTGCCAAGATGCCCGGCATCGACCGCGTCGTCCGTGACGGCCGCTTCGTCGCGATCCTCGCGGCCAAGGAATGGGATGCCGTGAAGGCGCTACGTCATGTTCAGGCCGCCGGTTGGGAACGGCCGAGTCCCGACTTGCCGGCGGCCGATATGCGAGACGCTCTGCAGAAGTTGCCGGCGCGCGATGTCCCGATCTTCGAGTATCCCGGTCCGCCCGCACCGGCCGGCGCCACCAAGGTGACGGCGCGCTACAGCCGCCCTCTCCTGATGCATGGCTCGATCGGCCCGTCCTGCGCCGTGGCGCGATGGGACAACGACAACCTGACGGTCTGGACGCATAGCCAGGGCGTCGGACCGCTGCGCAAGGCGCTCGCCGACTTGCTGCACTTGTCCCCAGACAAGGTGCGCTGCATTCATGTCGAGGGCTCGGGATGCTACGGCCACAACGGTGCCGACGACGTGGCCGCCGATGCAGCCCTTGCCGCGCGCGCGGTTCCAGGCCGCCCGGTGAAGCTGCAATGGACACGCGAGCAGGAGCATGGATGGGAGCCGCTCGGTTCGGCGATGGTGGTGGAGCTGCGTGCGGCGCTAGGCGCGGATCGCCGGATCAAGGCTTGGTGGCACGAGGTCTGGAGCAACGCCCATAACGGCCGGCCCGTGACGGCCGGCGGCCTGCTTGCCGGGGCGGAGGTCGAGCCGCCCTTCCCGCCCCAGATACCGAAGCCGATTCCGATGCCCGAAGGCGGTGGTCATCGCAATGCCAACCCTCTCTATGCGCTGAGCAACGCCGCCGGCATCTATCATTTCGTGGAGTCGGCGCCCGTCCGCGTGTCGGCCCTGCGGTCGCTCGGCGCGCACATGAATATCTTTGCCATCGAGAGCTTCGTGGATGAGGTCGCCGGTACTGCAGGAATGGATCCGGTCGATTTCCGACTTGTCCATTTACAGGACGAACGAGCGCGCGCCGTTGTCGAGATGGCCGCCAACCGTTTCGGCTGGGCCCGCCGTCGCAAGGGTGGCAACGGTCGCGGCAGCGGGTTCGGCTTCGCCCGCTACAAGAATCTCGGAGCCTACTGTGCCATCGCCCTCGAGATTACTGTCGATGAGAGAACCGGCAGGATCGCTGTGCGCCGAGCGGTGGCTGCGGTCGATAGCGGTGAAGCCATCAGCCCCGACGGCATCCGCAATCAAGTCGAAGGCGCCATTGTGCAGTCCCTGAGCTGGACGACGATGGAGCAGGTCACGCTCGACACGGTCCACCGCACGAGCTTCGATTGGAGCGCCTATCCCATCCTGCGCTTCCCGGGCGTGCCGGAATCGGTCGAAGTGCACGTGATTGACCGGCCCGGCGAGCCTTTCCTCGGCACGGGCGAAGCCGGACAGGGACCGACCGCCGCAGCTTTGGCCAATGCCGTATCGGACGCGATCGGCCTGCGGCTGCGCGACATGCCGCTCACCCCGGCGCGCATAAAGGCGGCCCTGCGTAGCTGAATTCAGTCGAGCCAGGAGGTGTTGCGCGACTTGCGGCCGTAATGGCGCTCGCCATCGCCTGTACGCGACGCCATCTCTTCCGCACCGGCGTCGGAGGGCGTCCCTTCGGGCTGAGGCTTCGAGGCGGCGAGGACCTCGCGACCGAGCGGTGTGATCTTCCAGCCCTGAGGCGTCTCGTCGATCAGCTTGTACAAGGCCAGACGGCCTCGGATCGGCGGATCGAGTCCACGCTCCGGTCCGAAGGCAGAGAGATTCTCCAGGACAGCCCTTTCGGCATTTGAAAGTGGGGGGACAGTCATGCCGAACAAACGTTGCCAGTGATTTTCGGTTGCCGTGCAGTTGGCGACGTTTCATTGTGCACATGCGCACGGACCGGAACCGCCTGCCGGACTCGGCGTTGCTCACTGGTTCGCACGGAGGGGGAGAAACGTGCAATCGCTTTGGCCGGATCACATAGGCGTGCTCGATCCGCAGGGGCCCATTGGCGCCGCGGAACGGCTGATCCTTCTCAACGCCACCTCCATCATGCTGGCCGTGGTCATCCCGGTCATTCTGCTCACTCTTGCTTTTGCGTGGTGGTTCCGCGCTCGCAACACGCGCGCGATCCATCTGCCGGACTGGTCCTATTCCGGTCCGGTCGAGCTCGTCGTGTGGTCGATTCCCGCTCTCGTCGTCATGTTCCTGGGCGGCATGGGCTGGATCAGCTCGCATCAGCTCGATCCGCCGCGCCCCATCGCTTCTTCGACTCCGACGCTCAACATCCAGGTCGCATCGCTCGATTGGAAGTGGCTGTTCATCTACCCCGATGAAGGCTTGGCCACCGTCAACCGGCTCGTCGTGCCGGTCGGAACGCCGCTGCACTTCACCCTCACCTCGAACGGCGTGATGAACAGCTTCTTCGTGCCGCAGCTCGGCAGCCAGATCTATGCCATGGCCGGCATGACCACGCACCTCAACCTCATGGCCGACAAGCCCGGCACCTATCCGGGATTGAGCGCGCAGTTCAGCGGCGACGGCTTTGCCGACATGCGCTTCGATGTCGTGGTAATGCCGGTGGAGCAGTACAACGAGTGGCTGCGCACGTCGCGCGCCGGGACAAGCACACTCGACGAGGCGAGCTACCTGAAGCTTGCCAAGCCGGGGATCGTGGACAAGCCAATGCTGTACGCCGATGTGGCGCCGGGCATGTTCGAGACCATCATCCGAAAGGCGACGGGGCACTAGTCATGCTGGGGAAGCTGAGCTGGGACGCGATCCCGTTCGATCAACCGATCCCGATGGCGGCCTCGCTGCTGATGATCCTCGCCATCCTGGCAGTGCTCGCCACCGTGCTGCTGAAGGGCTGGGGGCCGTATCTCTGGCGCGAATGGATCACCAGCGTCGACCACAAGCGCATCGGCGTGATGTACGGTCTGCTCGCCCTCGTGATGCTGCTGCGCGGCTTCACCGACGCCATCATGATGCGATCGCAGCAGGCGCTCGCGGCCGGCGACGCGCGAGGCTATTTGCCCCCGGAGCATTACGACCAGATCTTCTCGGCTCATGGCACGATCATGATCTTCTTCGTCGCCATGCCGTTCGTGATCGGCCTGATGAACTTCATCGTGCCGCTCCAGCTCGGCGTGCGTGACGTCGCCTTTCCCGTGCTGAATTCGATCAGCTTCTGGCTGACGGCGGCCGGCGTCCTGCTCGTCAACATGTCCCTGGTGATCGGCGAGTTCGCCAAGACCGGCTGGCTCGTCTATCCTCCCCTCTCCGAACTGGCCTATTCGCCGGGCGTCGGCGTCGATTATTACCTCTGGGCGCTGCAGATATCCGGCGCCGGCACGCTCATGACCGGCATCAACTTCACGACCACCATCCTGAAGCTGCGCGCCCCCGGGATGGGCTATGGGCGCATGCCGATCTTCTGCTGGACGGCGCTCGCCTCCAACCTGCTGATCATCGCTGCCTTCCCGATTCTCACCGCGACCTTCGCGATGCTGCTGCTCGACCGTTACCTCGGCTTCCACTTCTTCACGACGGACGGCGGCGGCAACGCGATGATGTACATCAACCTCATCTGGGCGTGGGGCCACCCCGAGGTCTATATCCTGATCCTGCCCGCCTTCGGGGTCTATTCGGAGGTGATCTCGACGTTTTCCGGCAAGGCCCTGTTCGGCTATCGTTCGATGGTCGTGGCGACCATGGCCATCTGTATGCTGTCTTTCATGGTCTGGCTGCACCACTTCTTCACCATGGGCGCAGGCGGCGACGTCAACGGCGTCTTCGGCATCGCCACCATGATCATCGCCGTGCCGACGGGCGTGAAGATCTTCAACTGGCTCTTCACGATGTTTGGCGGCCGTGTCCGTTTCACCTCGCCGATCTTGTGGTCGCTGGGCTTCATGTGCACCTTCGTGATCGGCGGCATGACCGGCGTCTTGCTGGCCGTACCGCCGGCCGACTTCGTGCTGCACAACAGCCTGTTCCTGATCGCGCACTTCCACAACGTCATCATCGGCGGAGTACTGTTCGGCGCTTTCGCGGGATATACCTACTGGTTCCCGAAGGCGTTCGGCTTCACGCTTGACGAACGGTACGGCAAGGCCGCCTTCTGGTTCTGGCTGATCGGCTTCTACCTTGCCTTCATGCCCCTCTATTTGCTTGGTTTGATGGGTGCGACCCGTCGCATGCAGCATTATCCGGAGACCGACTGGCAGCCGCTGATGATCGTGGCGATGATCGGAGCGCTGTTCATTCTCGCCGGCATCCTCTGCATCGCGCTGCAGCTCTATGTCAGCATTCGCAATCGGGTAGCGCTGCGCGATCGGACCGGCGATCCCTGGAATGGTCGCACGCTGGAATGGTCGACGGCCTCGCCGCCGCCGCCCTGGAACTTCGCCTTCCTGCCTCACGTCCAGGCACCCGATGCCTGGTGGCGCATGAAGCAGGCGGGGCAACACACCAGCGTTCCCGGCGCCGAGCGGCAGTGGCACGCAATCACCCTGCCGCGTAACAGCCCGGTCGGCTTCTTCATCTCGTTCTTTGCGGTCATCTCCGGCTTCGCTCTGATCTGGCATATCTGGTGGATGGCGATCATCGGTATCGCCGGCATGGCCGCCTCCGGCCTGGTCCATGCGTGGCGCATCGACAGCGAGATCGAGATCCCGGCCGAGGAGGTTGCCGCCTTCGAACAAGCCCGGCAAAGGAGCGCGGCGACATGAGCCTGGTCGACACTCTCACGACGCCGGCTGAAGGTGACGTACCGCTGTCGGAACGCGGTCCAGCCGCTGTCGACGTCGTCGTTGGCTTCGGCTTCTGGCTGTTCCTGCTAAGCGACATCGTGATCTTCGGCTCGCTGTTCGCAGCCTATGCCGTCCTGGCCGGCCAAACCGACGGCGGGCCGGATGGACAGCATCTGTTCGACCGCGCCAATGTCCTGATCGAAACCGGCTGCCTGCTGGCCTCGAGCTTCACCTGCGGCCTTTTCTCCCTGGCCATCGAGCGGCGAGCGGCCGCGGCCACCTATCTCTGGGCGGCCGTCACATTTGCCTTTGGCGCCGCCTTTCTGGGCCTCGAACTTTCCGAATTCATCCGCATGATCGGTGAAGGGGCGGCACCGACGCGCAGCGCCTTCCTATCGGCCTTCTTCACCCTGGTCGGTACGCACGGGCTGCATGTGACGCTCGGCCTGTGCTGGCTCGCGGTGATGGTCGCGCAGATCGCGACCCTCGGCTTCCGCCCGCACATCGTACGCCGGCTGTTCTGCTTCAGCCTCTTCTGGCACGCGCTCGATATCGTCTGGATCGGCGTCTTCACAATCGTCTACCTGGGAGCGGCCTATGCATGACGCCAGCGACGGTCACGACACGCTTCACGACCATGCACCAGGCGGCGGCCGTCACACCCGGGGCGGCGTGCGCACCTACCTCGCGGGCCTGGGCTTCGCGGTCGTGCTCACCCTGGCCTCCTTCTGGGTCGCCAGCACGCAAACGATCTGGGGGCCTTCGGTCCCGGTCCTGCTGGCCGCCCTCGCCATCGGCCAGATGGGCGTGCATGTCGTGTTCTTCCTGCACATCTCGAGCGGCCCGGACGACACCAACAACTTCCTGGCGCTTGCCTTCGGCATCTTCATCGTCGGCCTGGTCGTCTTCGGCTCGATGCTGATCATGTCCAATCTCAATTCCAATAACATGACGCCGATGGCCAACGGCCAGATGCAAATGCAGCGTTAGCGGGCAGGAGCGGCATCGCGGGAGGCAGGTGTGCCATGCGCAAGATGGTCCAGATCGCACCGAGCAGCCTCGAGGCCCTGGCGCTTCTCCAATCGGACAGCGGCAAGACCTTCCAGGCTCTGATGGATGAGGCCATCGCCGACCTGCTGAAGAAACACAAGCGCCCTGTCGGCATGAAGGAGATGTTCGCGCAGAGCCTGGCGCGTGGCGGTCGACCGGCGAAGCGAGGTTAGTCCCGGTTCACGTTGCGCCGAGGACAGGCTCGCTCGCGGAGGCGAGCAGCATGTCATCGACGATGTGGCGAGCGAGGGCCGAACACTGCTTCCGGACATCCGGGACCGCCGTCGTCTCCCAGAGCGCACCGCGTATGGGCGGTCCCAATGCGAACAGCGACGGCAACGGCGCTCCTGCCGCCGATATCAACTCGTAGCCCGCCGACACGTCCAGGCCCAGCGCCAGCGCGTCCGGACGGGCAAGTCCGTTCTTGAACAGCGACTTTATGAGTGGTTCCTCGATTCGGCTGTAATCCAGCTCCGGGCCCGAACAGTTGACGATCCAAGCCGCTTCGACGGTCTGCAATTCCCCATCTCGGCGGCGTCGATAGGTCACGGCAAGCCGGTCTCCCCGAACCTCGATGTCGCGGATGCGGCCGGCAACGAGTGACAGCGTTCCCTCCTGGCGCAGGGCCTGAAGATCGGCGTCGACGGTAGGCGCCAGTCGGTGTCGATGCACTTCCCAATAGGGCCGGGGATGTCTCAGGAAACGCCGCTGCTCGCCCAGGGGAAGCGCGCGCCAAAGGGCCTGGGTTTGCGGACGCATGGCATCGACCACGCTGCGCCAATCGAAACCGGCCTCCTGGGCGATCCGCACCTCGCGGCGCACGAGGCGCAGCAACTCTAGGGTACGGTGGGGTAGATTTGCCGGATCGAGGAAGGGCTTGTAGGCCATGACTTCCTTGTGCGGATTGGGCTGCAGTCCTCGCCGCGAGATGGCCGTCATCGGGCCGACGTGGCCGCGACACACGAGATCGAGCGCTGAGTCGACCATCGTCAGCCCGGTCCCGACCAGCAGCACCGGATCGTTCCGCCCCACCGACTCCATGCGGCGCCAGTCCCAGGGATTGGCGATGTAACGGTCTCCCGCCCGATCGATCATCGCCCCCGGCAATGGCAACGCGGGCGGGAAATTGCCGATGCATAAGACAGCACAATCGACGCCGCGGGTGACGCCATCCGACTGATGCAGCGTTATTCCACTGCCGTCCCTTGTCAGGTTCGTCACCTCGGCGGAGATACGGCTGACGATCGAGCCCGGCTCCTTCCGGCTCGCCTCTTCCATGGTCTCTTGCAGGTATGTGCCATAGCGGCCTCGCGACACGAACGCGTGCCCACTTGGCGGTATCAGCCCGTCGTCGTCCTTGCTCCACAGCCAGCGCAGGAAATGATGCGGGTCATGTTCGTACGCGCTCATGTTGGCGACCCGCACATTCAACAGATGCTTGGCGTTCGGCGTTGAATAGGCCGTGCCACGCCCGAACGCTCCCGCGCGGTCGAACAGCAGGATCTCCAGCGGCGATCGCGATGCCCCCAGGAGATTGGCGGCCAGCATCGTGCCGGTGAAACCGGCGCCGATGATACCGATGGATCTGATTCCCGCGCTCATGGGTCAACTCTTACGCCGTAATTGTGCAAGGGGAATGGAGCACAATCGCATAGCCCAGCGCCACCATCGCCGTCAGCATTCTCGGCACGACCGCGAGGCCGGTCGTCACAGAAACGACATACCGCCGCTCAGGGCCACGGTCTGACCGGTCATGTACGCGTTGCCGACCAGCATCATCACGACCTGCGCGCATTCTTGCGGCGTGCCGAAACGTCCCAGGGGAATGCGAGCTGGCGACGATGCAAGGCCCGATCGCACCATGTCGGTCTCGATCAACGAGGGCGCAACGGCGTTCACCGTAATACCGTCCTTGACCAGCCGCGCCGCATACCCGCGAGTCAGGCCTTCCATCCCAGCCTTGGAGGCATTGTAGTGCGGGCCGATCCCTCCGGCGCCGCGCGCCGCACCGGACGAGATGTTGACGATGCGGCCCCACTTGCGGTCGCGCATGCCGAGGATCACCGCCTGCGTGCACAGAAAGACCGACTTGAGGTTGACCGCAATGGTGAGATCGAAATCCTCCTCGGTCAGTTCGTCGACGGTCCGGATCAGGCCAATACCGGCGTTGTTCACCAGCACATCGATCGGGCCCAGCGACTCTCCCACCTCTTCGACCAGGGCCCGCACCTCGGCAGCCTTCGAAACATCCGCCGGAACCGCGACGGCACGGCCGCCGGCTTTTTGGATCGTCTCGACGACATGCTGCGCTTCAGCGCTGCCTTGCTTGTAGTTCACGGCCACGGCCGCACCCGCTTCGGCGAGCGAAATCGCAATCGCCTGCCCGATGCCGCGGGAACCTCCCGTCACCAGAGCCACCCGTCCGCTGAGTTCCGTCATTTCTACCCCCTCTATCGACCGCGTCGGCCGTGCATGTTAGGCGAATACCAACCGCAGGTTTAGGGAGGTCTCATGCATCGGCTCGGTTTCGGCGCCTTTCTCGCTCCGCATCATCCCATCGGCGAACACCCGATGCTGCAGTTCCGGCGCGACTTGAAATTCGTCCAGCATCTCGACGAACTCGGATACGACGAGTTCTGGTGCGGCGAGCACCATTCGAGCGGCTGGGAGATGATCGCCTCGCCGGAGATGTTCCTGGCCGCGGCGGGTGAGCATACCAAACGTATCAAGCTCGGCACCGGCGTGGTCTCGCTGCCCTATCATCACCCCTACAACGTCGCCCAGCGCATGGTGCAGCTCGATCACATGACCGGCGGCCGCGCCATCTTTGGCTCCGGTCCCGGAGCGCTGCCGTCCGACGCCCACACGCTCGGCATCGACCCCATGACCCAGCGGGATCGCCAGGACGAGGCGATCGGCATCATCCGTCGCCTGTTCAAGGGCGAGCGTGTCACGGCGAAGAGCGACTGGTTCACCCTGCAGGACGCCGCCCTGCAGATCCTGCCGCTGCAGGAGGACATGCCCTTTGTCGTGGCATCGCAAATCAGTCCTTCCGGCATGACGCTGGCCGGCAAGTACGGCATCGGCATCATCTCGATCGGCTCCATGTCGGAAGACGGTCTGCTCGCGCTGCCGACGCAGTGGGGGTTCGCCGAGGATGCGGCGAAGAAGCATGGCCAGACGGTCGATCGCCGGAACTGGCGCGTGCTGTTCAACTGGCACATCGCCGAAACGCGCGAGAAGGCGCGCGAGGAAGCCAAGCACGGCCTGCTGCGCTGGCACAACGAGTACATCGTCGGCACGCTGCAGCGTCCCGGCACCGAACCCTTCTCGTCACCCGACGAAGCGGTCGACAAGACCGCGTTCAGCGAAGGCTCCGCCGCCACCATCGGCACGCCCGACGATCTCGTGAAGACCATCAAGTCGGTCTACGAGAAGAGCGGCGGATTCGGCACCGTGATCGGCTTCGTCCATGACTGGGCCAACCCGGAGAACACGCTGCGCAGTTGGGACATGGTGGCGCGCTATGTCGTCCCCGAGATCAACGGCTATCTCAAGGGCCTGCGCACCTCGCAGAAGTTCGTGATCGACAACCGCGCCGTGTTCCAGCGCGCGAACCAGGCCATCATGGCCAAGATCATGGAGAACGAGGCGGCCGCCCAGGCGCTCAAGGTCACGAAGGCACCGCGCTTCGCCGCGGCATCGGCCTCCGTTCCGGACCTGGAGAAGGCCAACCAGCGCAGCAAGTGACCGTACGGGGCGATCATGCCGATCATCGTCGTCATGGGGGTGTCGGGGTCAGGCAAGACCACCGTCGCCGCGATGCTGGCCGGCGCCCTGCACTGCCAGTTCCAGGAAGGCGACGATCTGCATCCCCGCTCGAACGTGGAGAAGATGCGCAGCGGCATCCCGCTCACGGATGCCGATCGCCTGCCCTGGCTGACCCGGATCGCCGCCGAGATCGATGACTGGCGCTCGCATGGTCAATCGGGTGTCGTGACCTGCTCGGCCTTGAAGCGGACCTATCGCGACATCCTCATCGGCGACCGAGCGGACGTGATCCTTGTCTACCTGCGCGGGTCGAAGGAACTGATCCACGAGCGCATGGCCGCCCGTCACGAGCATTTCATGCCCGTGGCGCTGCTCGACAGCCAGTTCGCAACCCTCGAGGAACCCGCAGCCGACGAACATCCGATTATCGTCGACATCGGCGGGCGGCCGGCCGAGATCGTGGCCGAGATCCTGCGCCAGCTCAGGGCTCGGAGCACCCTGCCGTAGCCGCGTCCTCCTCTCTTCCGGGACCGCGGGCTTCCCGCCCGCTCTTCCTCGCGGACACCGACCGTCTGCCGGTCAGAGCACGCTCGCGCCGCTTTCCTCGCACAAGGTCGCAACGTCCGCGCGCTGCTGCGCAGACGAGCCGATCTGAACGACGACGAACGTCGTTGCAGAAGGGCCGGCCATGGCGCCGATGAAGGGCACCATGCCGCTATACTGGCCGGCGGAATTGCGACCGCTCACAGTGCCGCAGACGGTGATCCAGCCGTGTCGGTTCCTGGCCGCTGCCATGGCGCCAAACGATGCACTATTCGGATCCTTCATCCATTTGAGGACTGAGGTCACTACGAGTTCTTGCTGGCGCGGATCGAGCTTGACGGGGGCACCGGCCTCGATCGGCGTGCCGGGCGATGCATCCGGCAGCGTGCTGTAGGGCGCCTCGAGCCGAACGGGCAAATTCGGTGGATCCGTCTGCACGCAGCTGGCTATCGCCGCGCAAAGCGCGAGCAGGAGCAGGCTGCGCATCGTATCGAACTCTCCCGTGAGGAAGAGGACATTAGACGGATGACCACCGTCCTTCCACTGTCACCGTCGTCGCAAATTGCACAGCGTGTGGGGCCTACGGCTCGTCGACGCCAAAGGCCTGCCGCATCGCCTTCACACCCTCCTGGTGAGGCGTCCACATGCGGCCGCCAACCAGCCCGCCATCGACGACGAGATCGTGGCCGTTGATGAAGGTGGAATCGTCGGAGGCCAGGAAGACAGCGGCTTGTGCGATATCGTCCGGAACGCCGGCACGGGGAATGGGCTGGTTCTTGGCCATGCTGGCCTTCATGGCCTCGGCATAGGCATCCGCCTTGTCGGGCGCCAGGCCGAGCGCCTTGGCGAAGATACCGGTGGCGATGCCGCCGGGCGAGATCGAGTTCACACGGACGTTCTTCTCGCCGAGCTGCATGGCGGCGCAGACGGTAAGGTGGTTCACGGCCGCCTTTGCCGCGCCATAGATCATCGAGGTGGAATAGCCGGCGCGGCGGCCGGCCACGCTACCATTGTTGATGATGCTGCCGCTGCCCTGTCTCATCATCACCGGCGCTGCGTGCTTCATGCCGAGCATCACCGACCGCACCAGCGTGGCCATCGCCGCGTCGAAGCCCTCGACAGGCACCGTCTCGATACCACCC
Source organism: Enhydrobacter aerosaccus (assembly GCF_900167455.1). Lineage (GTDB taxonomy): Bacteria > Pseudomonadota > Alphaproteobacteria > Reyranellales > Reyranellaceae > Reyranella > Reyranella aerosaccus. The sequence continues at coordinate 30,726 of NZ_FUWJ01000006.1, read as the reverse complement.
ACGGGCGCCGGTCCGCCGGCGTTGTTGAACAAGCAATCCAGTCGCCCCCACTTCGCGAGGCAGGCATCGATGACGGCCTTCACATCGGACTCGAGCGTCGCATCGGCGGTGACGAACAGGCACCTGTCCTTGCCAAGCGACTGCTCGAGCGTACGGCCAAGGGCCTCGCGGCGGCCGGTCGCCACCACCTTGGCACCCTCCTGCACGAAGATCTCCACCGTGCGGCGACCGATGCCGCTGGTCGCCCCCGTCACGATCGCGATCTTTCCGTCGAGCTTGCCCATCGATACCCTCCTAGATGTGCGGTGCGAGGCGGTGCGCCACCTGCGAGGCATACTTTGCCGCCACCGGCAGGAAGGCGCCGAAGTCGATATGGCTGGCCGCGCCGGCCAGATCGCTGAGGCAGCGGACATTGACCAGCGGCAGATTGCCGAACCGCTCGGCCACCTGGGCGACGGCTCCGCCTTCCATCTCGCAGGCAAGCGCGCCGTAGGTTCCATGCAGGCGATTGCGCGTGCGCTCGCTGTTCACGAAAGCGTCGCCCGTGGCGATCGGGCCCAATCGCACGAGCGGCGTGCGCGAGCCGACACCGACGGCCGACGGCAGCGGGTCGAGGCTCACGCCGTCGATAATCCCTCTCAGGCGCTCGACGAGATCCGTCGGCAGATCGTAGCCATGGCTGTCGTCGAAGCCGGGCAACGGCGGCTTGCCGGGTTGATAGGTCTTGAAGCCGTCTTCCTGCTCCGCGCCGTAGTCGTACTGGATATTGCGCGTGCCAACGACGATGTCGCCCACGCCCAAGGCCGGATCGAGACCACCGGCCACGCCGCAGAACATCAGCGCCGAGCACGGGAATCGGTCGAGCATGAGGGCCGCCGCGACACCGGCATTGACCTTCCCCATGCCGCACTCGACGAACACCGCCTGGCGTCCGGCGATATGTCCCTGGAGGTAGGAAAGTCCGCCGACGTCGGTCCGCCCCCGCGAATCGTCCGCCAGGTGAGTGAGTTCCTCGGGCATCGCCGAAATGACGCCCAAAAGCCTGTTTGTCATGGCTGAATGGGTTATAAGGTCGCCGCTCCCAACGCAACCATCCCGTGACCCAGCCCCTCCCTTCCCTCCGCACCCTGCGCGAAGCCACCACTGCCATCGCCCGCGACGCCGCACGGGAGATCATGCGGATCTATGCCGGCGATCTCGGCCAGCGGATCAAGGCCGACCAAAGCCCCGTGACCGATGCGGACCACGCCGCCGAGGCCGTCATCCTGGCCGGCTTGCGCGGCCTTACGCCTGGGACACCCGTGGTGGCTGAAGAGGAAATGGCGGCCGGCCGCGTGCCGACGCTCGACGGCGGGCCGTTCTGGCTGGTCGATCCGCTGGACGGCACCAAGGAGTTCATCAAGAGGAACGGCGAGTTCACCGTCAACATCGCGCTCATCGAGGCGGGAAAGTCCGTGCTGGGCATCGTTCTCGCCCCTGCAACCGATACGCTTTGGCGCGGCGCCAAGGACCTGGGGGCAGACAAGAGCGACAAGGGTGGGCCGTTCACCCCCATCTCCACCCGGGTGGCACCCGCCGAGGGCCTGGTCGCCTGTGCCAGCCGCAGCCACGCCATCTACAGCGATCTCGACATCTGGTTCCGCAACAACGGCCTCAAAGTGGCCGATCGCATTCAGGCAGGGTCGTCGCTCAAGTTCTGCCTGATCGCCGAGGGCAAGGCCGACATCTATCCCCGCTTCGGACCAACCAACGAATGGGATACAGCGGCAGCCCAGGGCGTGCTCGAGGCGGCCGGCGGAGAAGTCGTCACCACCGACGGCCGCCCGCTCCTCTACGGCAAGCCCGGTTTCGGCAACCCGCATTTCATCGCCCGCAGCAAGACGGCGCGATGAGGATAGTCGGGCCCACCGCCGACGCCATCCGGGAGGCGGCTGACCTGCTGCGCGCCGGCGAGTTGGTCGCCTTTCCGACCGAGACCGTCTATGGCCTGGGTGCGGACGCGACCAACGAGCGTGCCGTTGCCGCCATCTTCGAGGCCAAGGGCCGGCCGCGCTTCAACCCTCTCATCAGCCATGTGCTGGACGCTGCCTCCGCGCGCCGGTTCGTGCAGTGGAACGAGAGCGCAGAGAAGCTCGCCGCGCGCTTCTGGCCAGGGCCACTGACGATGGTGCTGCCGCGCGCGAAGGATTCGCCCATCGCCCAGTTGGCCACGGCCGGGCTCGAGACCGTCGCCATCCGTGCGCCGTCGCATCCGGTGGCACAGGCCTTGATGCGGGCCGCGGACCTGCCGATCGCCGCCCCCTCCGCCAATCGCAGCGGCGCCGTGAGTCCGACCCGTGCCGATCATGTCGCCGAATCGCTGGGCGAGCGCGTTCCGTTGATCATCGATGGAGGCCCGTGCCTTGTCGGCGTGGAATCCACGGTGCTGGATATCAGCGGCCAAACTCCCGTGCTGTTGCGACCCGGTGGCGCAACGCGCGAGGCGATCGAGGCGGTGATCGGACCGATCGCGGTGTCTCATGCCTTGCCGACAGGCGATGCCGCGCGCAGTTCGCCGGGACAGCTGGAGAGCCACTATGCGCCGTCGCGTCCGGTGCGACTGAATGCGACCAGCGTCTCCCTGGAAGAGGGATTGCTGGCGTTCGGACCGAATCCCCCCGCCGGCGCGGCACTGTCCTACAATCTCAGCCCCACCGGCGATCTGGCCGAAGCCGCCGCCAATCTGTTCGCGCAAATGCGGGCTCTGGATCGGCCCGGGATTGGCCGCATTGCGGTGATGCCCATTCCCGAATCGGGCCTCGGCCTTGCGATCAACGATCGGCTGCGCCGGGCTGCCGCTGATGACGGCTCACAACGTCGGGGCTAATCTTCGGGCAAAGAGAGAGGAAACATGCCCGACACAGCCATTCCCGTCATCCCGACCATTCCCGTCACCCCTGCGGTGCTCGAGTCGCTGCGCGCGATCGTTGGCGACAAGGGGCTGATTCTCGACGACCAGGGCAAACAGCCTTTCGTTACCGACTGGCGCGGCTCTCTCGTGGGGACGGCTGCCGTCGTGGTGCGCCCTGCCAACACCGAGGAAGTCTCGAAGGTGGTGAAGCTCTGCTACGAGCAGGGCATCGCCATCGTGCCTCAGGGCGGCAACACCGGCCTGATGGGCGGCGCAACGCCGTGGCCGACCCATCAAGGCATCCTCCTGTCGCTGGGGCGCATGAATCACGTTCTGGAGGTGGATCCGGTCGGCTACTCGATGACGGTGGAAGCCGGGTGCGTGCTGCAGACGCTGCAGGAGACGGCGGCGAGCCACGATCGCTTCTTTCCCCTCAGCCTTGGCGCCCAGGGCTCCTGCATGATCGGCGGCAATCTCTCGACCAACGCCGGCGGCGTGCAGGTGCTGCGCTATGGCAATGCGCGCAATCTGGTCCTCGGACTGGAAGTCGTACTGCCCAACGGAGAGATCTGGAACGGGCTGAGGTCGCTCAAGAAGGACAATACGGGCTACGACCTCAAGCACCTGTTCATGGGCGCCGAGGGTACGCTCGGCGTCATCACCAAGGCAGTGCTGAAGCTGTGGCCGGCGCCGAAGGATGTCTGCACGGCCTGGCTGGCCATTCGCGACCCGCAGGCCGCAATCGAGATCCTGTCCGAGGCCCATGCCGCCTCCGAGGACAATGTCGGTTCGTGCGAACTGATGAGCCGGGCCTGCACCGACATGGTGCTGCGCCACATTCCCGGCACCCAGGATCCGCTCAAGGCCGACACGCCCTGGTACCTGCTGCTCGAATGGTCGTCCTCCCGCCCGCGCGCCGACGGCGCCGAGGGCATGTCGGAGAAGATGGAGCAGTTCCTTGCCGACCAGATGGAAGCCGGCCGCGTGCTCGATGCGGTGATCGCCCAGAACGAGGCGCAATCGCGCAACATGTGGGTCATCCGCGAGGCAGTGGCGCCGGCGTCGCGCGCCGAGGGGCCCGGCCTCAGCTATGACATTTCCGTCGCCATCTCGAAGATTCCCCAGTTCATCGACCAGGGCGTGAAGGCCGCTCTCGATATCCTCCCCTCGATCCGTCCCTACCCGCTCGGCCATATCGGCGACGGCAACATCCACTTCTCCTTCATGGGTCCGAAGGACATGGATCGCGCGACGCTGAACCAGTACACGCCCGCGATCACGCGCGCCGTCAACGACCTTGTCACCTCGATGGCCGGTTCGATCTCGGCCGAACATGGCATCGGCATCGACAAGCTCGATGAGCTGGCCCACTACCGATCGAAGATCGAGCTCGACACGATGCGCTCGATCAAGCGTGCACTCGATCCCAAGAACATCATGAATCCCGGAAAGGTGTTGCGGTTGTGATGAGTGAGTTTGTCGACAAGCTGCGTGCCATCGTCGGAGACAAGGGACTGATCACCGACGAACAGACCAAGCATCCTTACGTGACGGACTGGCGTGAGAACTACCTCGGCACCGCGCTCGCCGTCGTCCGGCCCGCGTCGACCGAGGAGGTCGCCGCAGTCGTGAAGCTCTGTGCCGCGGAGAAGGTCGCGATCGTTCCTCAAGGCGGCAACACCGGCCTTGTCGGCGGGGGCATGCCGCACGAGACCGGCCGCGAGATCGTGCTGTCGCTGACCCGCATGAACCGCATCGTCGAGGTCGACACGATCGGCTATTCGATGACGGTCGAGTCGGGCGTGGTGCTGAAGACCATCCAGGAGACGGCAGCGGCGCACGACCGCCTGTTCCCGCTCAGCCTGGCCGCCGAAGGCAGCTGCACCATCGGCGGCAATCTCTCCACGAATGCCGGTGGGGTGCAGGTGCTGCATTACGGCAACGCGCGCCATCTCGTTCTCGGCCTCGAGGTCGTCACGCCGGCCGGCGACATCTGGAATGGACTGCGGGCGCTCAAGAAGGACAACACCGGTTACGACCTGCGCGATCTCTATCTCGGCGCCGAAGGCACGCTCGGCATCATCACCAAAGCCGTGCTGAAGCTCTGGCCCAAGCCCAAGGACATCGCCACCTCATGGATCGCGGTGCCGTCGCCAGATGCGGCGGTAGCGCTGTTGAGTGGCGCCCATGCCGCCTCCGAAGACAACGTCACCTCCTGCGAGCTGATGGCGCGCCAGGGCCTCGACTTCGTGTTGAAGCACATTCCCGGCTCCGTCGATCCGCTCACGGAAATCCACGACTGGTACGTCCTGCTCGAATGGTCCTCGACTCGCGCTCGCCGCGAGGGCGGGAACGAAGGCGGATTACGGGAGAAGATGGAAGCCTATCTGGGCGAGGCCATGGAGAAGGGCCTCGTGCTCGATGCCGCGATCGCCCAGAACGAGGCGCAGGCGCGGGCCCTCTGGGCATTGCGCGAGAACCATGCCGAGGCGCAGAAGAAGGAAGGGCCATCGATCAAGCACGACATCTCGGTCGCGGTGAGCAAGCTACCCGCCTTCATGAAGGAAGGGCTGGCGGCGATGAAGAAATCGCTGCCGGACTGCCGGCCCGTCCCGTTCGGCCATGTCGGCGACGGCAACCTGCACTTCAATTGCCAGTCACCGCCCGGCTGGGACAAGCCGAGCTTCATGAAGTATGGCGAGGCGATCAGCGGTGCCGTGTACGATCTCGTCGTCGGTTATGGCGGCTCGATCTCGGCGGAGCACGGCATCGGCCAGCTCAAGCTCGAGGACCTCGCGCACTACCGCTCGAAAGTCGAGCTCGACGTCATGCGCTCGGTCAAGCGTGCGCTCGACCCGCACAACATCATGAATCCCGGCAAGGTGATCCAGGTTTGACGGTCAGCGCCGGCCGTCGTCCCGGCGCTCGACGATCTCGTAGGTAACGTCGACCACTTTCGGGCCGCGCCGCGCCGGCGGCCCGCCGCGATCCCGCTCGCCGAGCAGGCCCTGCAGCCAGGCCCGCGCCTTCAAGGCGAACACCGCAAGCAGCGCCACGGCGGCCATGCCCGCGATCAAGGCAAACCCCAGCACCGCGAGCACCGTGAAACCGACGATGCCCACGACGATCTGCAGCCAGACACGGGCCGGCAGCCGAGCCAGGAGCTCGAAGATCTGCCGTCCACTCACACCTGGGCCCACTTCTTCTCGAATTCCCATACTTCCGGAAACCCCATCAGCTCATGCATGCCACGATATTGCGGCACGATCATGTCGTTGCTGGTTCCCTTTTCCTTGAGGTGCTGCCAGGCCTGCCGCATGGCCTCTGCGGCAACACTGAAGCCGAGGCCCGGATAGATGGCGAGATCGAAACCCCACTCCTTCAGGCGGGCCGTTTCCACACGCGGCGTCTTGCCGAACTCGACCATGTTGGCGAGCAAGGGCTTGCTCACCTCCTTGCCGATGCGCTGGAGTTCGGCCTCGCTCTCCGGTGATTCCACGAAGATGATATCAGCACCCGCTTCCTCGTAGAGCTTCGCCCGACGCAGCGCCTCGTCGAGGCCATGCGCGGTCCGTGCGTCGGTGCGTGCCACGATCAGGGTGTTCGCATCGCGACGGGCATCTGCCGCTACCCTGATCTTGAGCACCATGTCCTCGGCCGGTACGACGCGACGGCCCGGCGTATGACCGCATTTCTTGGGCATCTCCTGATCCTCGATCTGGATTGCCGCGACACCGGCCGCCTCGTAACCGCGCACTGTCCGTTGCACATTCAAGAGGCCGCCGTAGCCGGTATCGGCGTCGGCGATCAGCGGCGTATCGATCACGGAGCAGATCATCTCGGCCCGTCCCACCATGTCGGAATAGGTCGCCAGGCCCGCGTCAGGCAATCCAAGCATGGACGCCGTCGCGCCATAGCCCGTCATGTAGAGGGCCGGAAAGCCCATGCGGTCCGCGACCCGGGCCGAGATACCGTCATAGATGCCCGGCGCCAGGATGAACTCGCCTTTCGCCAGCAATGCCCGCAAGGCACTCGCCTTCGCATTTCCCGCCATGTCGATCCTCTTGCTGTTGATTGCCGCATTGCGCACGCGCCGCAGCGCTCTGGCAAGAGCGTGGCAACGGGCTGCTGTCTCTCGTCAGCGACTCACCCGATTGAGGACGATCTCGCAGGTCCGTCCGCCGCTATGCGCCTCGGGTCCCGAGCCGTTGATGACGTCGCCCATCACTTGCGCCGGCATGGTGGCCGTCTGCAACGGTGCATTGGCATTGTTGAGGGGAACGAAAAGCCTCTGAACGAGGACCGCGTTGCCCGTGACCTTCAGGGTGATCGATTGATTGCCCGTCGTGCCTGGTCCGGAGCCGGGCCGCACCCAGGTTCCCGTGCCGCCCGCGATCCTGATTTCGAAACCGGCGTTGAAGGGCCCTGCCCCGCGATTGGCCGAGCAATGCATCGAGCCGCGCCACAGACCATCGGCGCCTGCCGCGACGGATGCACTTGCAGCAGCCGTCGCGGGCTGTGCCGGCGAGGGCGACGCCGGCACGACTTTCGCGCGAGAGGTTGCCTCGTCGGCCTTCTTCTGATCCTCGTCGAATTTGGCGATCGCGGGGCTCGCGTCGCGCAGCAGCGTCTGGTTCTGCATGCCTGTCAGGAAGCCGGTGGCGGCAAAGCCCCGGCTCTTCTGCCAGGCTGCGATCATGTCGCGCGTATGGCCCCCGAACACGCCGTCCGAGCCGTTGGTGCTGAAACCCAGCGCCGTCAGCGCTACCTGGACATGCTGGCGATCGAGCAGCGTCAGATGCAGCGCCTCTTCGGCAGCCTGGGCGCTCTTGCGGTCTTCCTCCTCGGCCTTGCGCCTCGCGGCCTCCTCGGCAACGGCTTTCTGTTTGGCATCCTCTTCCGCCTGCTGCTTGGCGGCCTGGTCGGCCGCCATCTTCTGGCGGCTCTCGTCTTCCAGCTTCTGCCGTTGTGCCGCCTCGGCCGCCTGCTGATCCGCCATGGGCTGCCCGTCTGGCGCCTTCCCTGGCTTGCCGGGCGTTGCCGCCGCCTGCTCGGTCAGCGGCTTTCCCGGCTTGCCAGGCGTCGTCGCCTGCTCGACCGATACCTTCGGTGCCCCCTTGTCCTGCAAGGCGTAGTAACCGCCGCCCAGCATGAGGACGGCCAGCGCACCCGCTCCAAGCCAAAGACCGGTCCGGCTTTTGCCCGCCGGTAAGGCGGGCGACGGCGCACTGGGAACCGGCGATGCCGGTGCCTCCGGCGGCGCAACGGTCGGATCCGCTGGCGCGCGCACCATGACCGTCACATCGGCATCGACCGGCGCTGTCTGCGTTAGCACCGGTCTCCAACCGGCGATCGATTGTGGTCGATCGAGAGCTCTGACGGCCAAGCCCGTATCGAGGCCCACCAGAAGACCAAGGGCAAATCCAGCCGGCCGCAGTTGGCCCAACGGCCGGTAGCTGTCGTCCAGTATGCGGTCGAAAGCGGAGGGTGGAGGCGCGCCGGTGATGGCGTGATACATCGTCGCCGACAGGCCATAGATGTCGGTCCAGGGACCTTGCTTGGCCGAGGTGAACTGCTCGGCAGCGGCATAACCCGGCGTGAAGATCGCCGTCATGGCCGTGGTCCGGCCAGCCATGGCGGCGCGTGACGCGCCGAAATCGATCAGGGTCGGATTGCCGGCCGCATCGAGCAGGATGTTGGCCGGCTTGATGTCGCGATGGAGGAAGCCCGTGGCATGGACCTGTTCCAGCCCATCCAGCAGCGGCCAGAGGATATGGTTCACCTCGTCGGGCGAAAGCGTGCGACCACCCTTCAGCCGGTCCTCGAGCGTCGTGCCCGGCACCAACTCCATGACGATGTAGGCGGTGCCGTTGGCTTCCAGGAAGTCGAACACCCGCACGATTGCCGGCGCGCGCTGCAGCGTCGCCAATGTGCGGCCTTCATCGACGAAGCGCTGGCGGCCCCAGGTGAAGTCATCCGACATCCTGGTCGAGCGCGGCAGCACCGTGCTGCCGTCCTGGCGCACAGCCAAGGCCGACGGCAGATATTCCTTGATGGCTACGTCGCGGTTGAGCTGGGAGTCGCGCGCCCGATAGGTGATGCCGAAGCCACCTTGCCCCAGGATGGCGACGATCTCGTAGCGGCCGACTTTCTGCCCGGGCGCCAGCGCGACGAAATCCACTTCCGAGGCCGGCCCGTGGTTCGGACCCAGGTTCTGATCCCCGCTCGTGGCATCGCTCATCGAGATTCCCCGCAGCACAGCGATGCGGCAGGACAGCCGGCAAGACTGCCGCTGCCTGCCCCCTCGCCACTCCGGCGCTCAGACGGAAACGGGCTTCAGCTCGTTCGATCCCGCCGCCTGGCAGAAGGTCGTCGTCTCGCGCGTTGTCTGGCCGTTCTTGGTGGCCGTCAGCTCGATCGGCCGGCAGGTGCCGCCATCGGGACGCGAGGTGCGCGGACCGACAGGCTTCGCCGCCACAACCGTCGGCGGTGGAGGCGGCGCGGATGAAGAGGCGTTCTTCGGCGGCGGGACGGTGTAGACGGTCGCTTCGTCGGTATCGGATGTGTAGGCCTTCTGCGTGGCCTCGGCGAGACGGCGGCGCTCCTGCTCATCGAGCGCGCGGCCGACCAGATTGCCGGCGAGCGCACCGACCAGCGTGCCGCCCACGGCGCCGCCAACGGACCCGAATGCCAGCCCGCCGACGGTCCCGCCAAGCGCGGCGCCCACCAGCGTACCCGTGGTCTGATTCGACGGGCGAGAATTATCGCCGTCGCCGACGCAACCGCCCACGACGGTGCAAAGCGCGACGAAGGCCGCGATATGGGTCACAAGCCTGGTCTTCGTGGCGGCACGCGGCGCCGCGATCGACATCGTAGCCGTCATTTCGAACATCTCCCTTTGTATTCCGGCACCTTAACTCTACCCCAAAGCGACTGCGCGCGCCTACGCGCATCGTCCTCCGCATCGGCATAGAGACGCGGAGCATCACAGGAGGCGAGCACCAATCCGTTGCGCACCAAGGCCAACGCGAGATCGCTCCGGTCGGCGTCAGGAATGTCGGCCAGCGGCTCCTTGGCGTTCAGCGGCGTGATCAGGCAACGGTAGAGCGGCGTGCCATCGGTCAGCCGATCGGTCTGGCGACATTTGACATGGCGCGGCTGCGCCGCAAGCGCAGTGACGGCGAGCTGCCGCAGCGCGGGGTCGTCGACGATGTCGACCCCCTGCAATTGAATTTCATCGGCATGATCCTTCAGCGCGATCGTCACCAGCGTCTTGCCGAAGTGGTCGAAGTCTCCGGCCACGAACTCGATCTTCTTCCGCGCATCCTCGATCGCCTTGCGTCTGTCCGTTTCCTCCTGCTCCGCCTTCGCTTTTGCCGCTTCTTCCTGTCGCCGCTGCTCGGCGAGTTCCGTTTCGATCTTGCGGCGCGCGTCGTCTTCCATCTGCTTGCGCATGGCCGCCTGCGCTTCCTCTTCCCGTTTGCGCGCCGCAGCCGCCTCCTCCGCCTTCTGGCGCTGCTCGACCTCGGCTTTGACGCGGGCGGCTTCCTCTTCAGCCTGCTTGCGTTTGGCTTCCGCCTCTTCGGCCAGTGCCCGCGCCTTGACGACTTCAGGATCGGGCCCACGAGGAACAAGCAGGTAGTAGCCGGCGCCACCCACCACGGCGAGAACAACGACGACGATCGCCGCCCACAAGGCAGTCGAGCTGCGCGGCTTGGGCGCCACCGCTGAAGGCGTCGCTGGCCCTTCCGTCGGAGGGGGCGGCAGTCCACCCGAGCGCGCCGCCTCCTGGCTGCGCGATGCTCCCATCACCACGGTCGCATCAGCCGCCGGCGCCGCGGTCAATCCCAGCAGCGGCCGCCAGCTCGCGATGGTCTGCGGCCGGTCGCGCGCCGCCACGGCGAGGCCGGCATCGATTCCGGCCAGCATCCCAGGCGCGAAGCCAGCTGGCTTCGACTGCGCCAGCGGTTCGTAGGTGTCTTCCAGGATGCGCTCGAAGCTGTTGGGCGGCACCTTGCCCGTGATGGCGTGGTAGAGCGTCGCCGACAGTCCGTAGATATCCGTGGGCGGCCCCTGCTTGGCAGAGGTCATCTGCTCTGGAGCCGCATAGCCCGGGGTGAAGATCGCCGTCATGGCCGTGGTCCGACCGGCCATGGCCGCGCGCGACGCGCCGAAATCGATCAGAGTCGGATGGCCGGCGGCATCGAGCAGGATATTGGCCGGCTTGATATCGCGATGCAGGAAACCTGCCTGGTGCACTTGCTCCAGCCCGTCCAGCAGCGGCCACAGGATACCCTCGATCTCCTCCGGCCCCAGCTTGCCTTGCCGCTTGAGGCGGTCCTCGAGCGTCTCGCCGCTCAGGAGCTCCATCACGATGTAGGCGGTGCCGTTGGTCTCGAGGAAGTCGAAGACGTGGACGATGGCGGGCGTCCGATGCAACGTCGCGAGGGTGCGTCCCTCCGACACGAATCGCTCGCGTCCCCAGCCGAAATCATCGGCAAGCTTTGTCGTGCGCGGCAGGACTGTCGAACCGGCTTCCCGGATGGCCAGGGCCGACGGCAGATACTCCTTGATTGCGACATCGCGGCCGAGCTGTACGTCGCGCGCCCGGTAGGTGATCCCGAAGCCGCCCTGTCCCAGCACCGAGACGATCTCGTAGCGACCGATCATCTGGCCAGGCTTCAGCGCGGAATGATCGACTTCCGGCGGTTGGCCGGGCATGGAGCCGGCAGTGGTGGACGGATCCATGATCGGCGTGCGCCCGCTAGAGCTGCCGGATGGAAAGTTCGACGTCGCCGACCTTCAAGCGGCTGCCCGTCTGCAACGATACGGGAGCGCTGGCCACGACCAGCGTGCCATTGACCGCGGTGCCGTTCGTCGACCCCAGATCCTCGATCTGCAACGCATCGCCCTTCAGCGCCAGCCGGGCATGTCGGCGCGAAACGGTCGCGTGCGGGATGACCAGCTCGCATTGATCGGCGGACCGTCCGATCACCATGCCGTGCGGCAGCGCCATCAACTTGTCGAGTGCGACGTCGAAGGAATATTTCTGGCCGGTCGAGTTCGCGCCTTCGAAGCGCAGGGTGATCTGCGGCAGGATTCTCGTCGTGGTCTTCGACGACAGGCAAACCGTCGCCCCGGCTTGCTGGGCCGGCTCTGCGCTGCGCACGTGATAGATGTGCACGGGCCGGCTGACATTCTTGAGCTTGTGCTCGCCTGCATCGACGAAGGTGTAGTCGATCCGCAGCTCCGTCACGTCGCGCACGGCACGGGAGACGGCAATGCCGCCCGGCTCTGCCATGGCCTGGATGCGTGCCGCCAGATTGACGCCGTCGCCGAAGATGTTCTGGTCCTCTTCATCGACGATCACCTCACCGAGGTGGATGCCGATGCGGAACAGCATGCGCTGATTCTCGTCCAACCCGTCGTTGAACCGCGCCATGCGCTCCTGGATATCGATGCCGGCCGAGACCGCGCCGACCGCCGAGCCAAACTCGGCCAGCATGGCGTCCCCTGCTGTTCCCACGAGCCGCCCACCGCCGGCAACAATCGCCGGGCGCCAGACGTCGGTCTGCGCGGACTTGAGGTGCCGGAAGGTTCTGGTCTCCGCGCCTTCCATCATCCGGGTGAAACCGGCGAGATCGGCATGGACGATGGCCGCCAAACGACGCTGCATTTTGCTATTTTAGCGCTGATCTGCACATTCTGCTCGTCCGAATAGCAGAATTTGTACGATGTCAGCGAGCCTTGAAGAGGGGCGGACGGCGCTCGCGCAAGGCCGACAGCCCTTCCTGGAGATCCTCCGACCCCTGACAGGCGCGAATTCCCTCCCGGATCGATGGGATATCCGGCTGAGCCTGGGCAAACTGCTCGATAGCGCGTTTCATGTTCATCATCGACAGCGGCGCCAATCCGGCCAGCCGTGTTGCGATCTCGTCGCGTTTGGCCAAGAACTGCTGGCGGTCGACCAGCCAGTCGAGATAGCCCACGCGCAGCAGCTCCTCGTCGGTGAAATCCTCCGACAGCAGGAAGGCCCGCTTGGCAAAGCTCGGACTGACTTTTTGGGTATAGCGGCGAACGCCACTCGGATAGTAGTGCAGCCCGAACCGGGCGGCCGGCATGAAGAAGCGCATGCCCTTGACCCCCAGCCGGAAGTCGCAGGCCAGCGCCATATCCGTCGCCCCACCATAGACGCCGCCATTCAGCGCGCAGAGGGTCGGCATGCGCATCGCCTCGAGGCGATCCATGACCGACTCGAAACTGTCGCGGCCTTCCGTTGGCTGGGCCGACTTGCCGGAGGGAATCGATCCAAGGTCGTAGCCTGAGCAGAAGGTCTTCTCGCCGGCGCCGGTCAGCACGGTGACCCGCACATCCGGATGGGCATCGACGGCCTCGATGGCTTCACGCAGCTTGCCGAGACCGGCCGTATCGAGCCGATTGTGCTTGGCCGGATCGTTGAGGGTGATGGTAGCCCGTGGGCCGTCGATGGCGAGCAGAACTGTGTCGGTCATGTTGGCGCGACCATAGCCGAGCCCGTCGCCAAAGGCGACCGAGCGCGCCATATTGCGAAACGGAGGACAACACATGACTTACACCGCCCCCCTCGACGATATGCGTTTCGCGCTGCGCGAAGTCGCCGGCCTTGGCCAGATCGCCGCCCTGCCGGGCTACGAACACGCAACCGACGACACCATCGACGCAGTCCTTGAAGAGGCCGCCAAGCTCGCCGGCAACGGCCTCGCGCCACTCAATCGCGACGGCGACAAGGTGGGTGCCAAGCTGGAGAATGGCGTCGTACGCACGGCGCCGGGCTTCGCCGGCATCTACAAGGAGTTCGTGGAAGGCGGCTGGAATTCGCTTCCGTTCGATCCGGAGTTCGGTGGCCAGGGCATGCCATGGCTGCTCGCGGCATCGGTGCAGGAGATGTGGCAGGCCGCCAATATGGGGTTCGGCCTCGTGCTGCTCCTCAACCAGGGCGCCATCGATGCCATCCATCATCACGGCTCGGCCGAACAGAAGGCCACGTACCTGCCCAAGATGATCTCGGGGGAATGGACCGGGACGATGAATCTGACCGAACCGCAGGCAGGCTCCGACCTCGGGCAGCTCAAGACTCGGGCGGTGAAGAAGGACGACCACTACCTCGTCACCGGCCAGAAGATCTTCATCACCTACGGCGAGCACGACATGACCGAGAACATCGTGCATCTCGTGCTGGCGCGTACACCGAACGCGCCGGCCGGCGTGCGCGGCATCTCCCTGTTCATCGTGCCAAAATTCCTGGTGGGTGCCGATGGCACGCTGGGCCGCCGCAACGACCTGCGTTGCGTCTCGCTCGAGCACAAGCTCGGCATTCACGCCAGCCCGACCTGCGTCATGTCCTACGGCGACGATGGCGGCGCCGTCGGCTACCTGGTCGGCGAGGAAGGACGTGGCCTCTCCTACATGTTCACGATGATGAACAACGCCCGCCTCTCCGTCGGCATCCAGGGGCTGGCAATCGCCGAGCGGGCATATCAGCAGGCAGCCGCCTTCGCTCGCGCGCGCGTCCAGTCCAAGGACGATGGCAGTGCCGATCCGAAACCCGTCGCGATCGTGCATCATCCCGATGTGCGCCGCATGTTGATGACCATGAGGTCGCAGATCGAGGCCATGCGCGCTCTGGGCTATTACACCGCGGCCGGCATCGACGGCGCCGCCAAGCATCCCGACAAGGAAGCCGCGCGCAAGATCCAGGACCGCGTCGATCTGCTGATCCCGATCGTGAAGGCCTGGTTCACCGATCTCGGCAACGAGATCGCCTCGACGGGCGTGCAGATCCACGGCGGCATGGGCTTCATCGAGGAGACCGGCGCCGCCCAGCACCTGCGCGATGCGCGGATCCTGCCGATCTACGAAGGCACGAATGGCATCCAGGCGCGGGATCTGGTCGGTCGCAAGATCGCCAAGGACGGCGGTGAGACCATGCTGGCACTCGTGGCGGAAATGCGGGCGCTGGCCGATGAACTCGGGGCGGCGCCAGGCGACGATCTGGCAGCGATCCGCAGCGGGCTCGTTGCCGCGGCCGATGCGCTGGAAGAGGCCACCCGCTGGGTGGCGCAATCGGTGAAGGCAGAACTGGTGGCCGCGCTGGCGGGCTCGGTGCCCTTCCTGCGGCTGGCCGGTACCGCCCTCGGCGGATGGCTGCTCGCCAAGGGCGCCTTGGTGGCGCAGCGCAAGCTCGCCAGCCGCGATGGCGATCCCACCTTCCTGGAAGCCAAGCTGGTTACGGCCCGCTTCTATGTCGATGTGATCCTGCCGCCCGCGCTGGCCCAGCTCGGGCCGCTCAAGGCCGCCGGTCGCACCGTCTACGCCCTCAAGGAGGAGCAGTTCTGAGACCGTATCCGGGGCCGCTTTCCATTTAATAAATGGAAATTTAAGCGTTACCTCGTGGTAACCATAGAATCGAGCTGGAGCGCCATCATACCTCGCCATGGCGCCCAGCCTAAGCCAGGGACGGCCGCATCCCTATTCCGGTCGTGAACGGGGCAAGCGTGCAGGACTGGGCCTGACACGATCCAAGCGCCAGCGAGCGCCGCTCGCCTCGCAACGCCAGAATGAGCAAAAGAAAACGCCCGGAGTTGCCACCGGGCGTTTTCGCAATTCCGAGCCTTGAGGCAGAGGCTTACGCCGCTTCCTTCTGCTCCGTCTCCGCCGACGGGCCCGAATCCTGGCCCTTGGCAGCGGTGTCGCGCTCGACGAACTCGATCACCGCCATCGGGGCAGCGTCGCCGAAGCGGAAGCCCGCCTTGAGGACGCGCAGGTAGCCGCCGTTGCGCTTGGCATAGCGCGGGCCCAGCGTCGTGAAGAGCTTGTCGGCGACGTAGGGATCGCGCAGGAAGCCGATCGCCTGGCGGCGCGCATGGAGGCCGCCCCGCTTGCCGAGCGTGACCAGCTTCTCGACGATCGGACGCAGGTCCTTCGCCTTGTGCAGCGTGGTCGTGATCTGCTCGTGCTTGATGAGAGCACCGGCCAGATTCATGAACATCGCCTTGCGATGCTCTGCCGTGCGGTGGAATTTCCGCCCGCGATTTCCGTGACGCATGACTTAAGTCCCCTTACCGGCTTAGTACGGCTCTTCCAGCCGCTTCGCCATTTCCTCGATGTTGTCCGGCGGCCAGCCCGGGATTTCCATGCCCAGGTGCAGGCCCATACCGGCCAGAACTTCCTTGATCTCGTTCAGCGACTTGCGGCCGAAGTTCGGCGTCCGCAGCATCTCCGCCTCGGTCTTCTGAACCAGATCGCCGATGTAGATGATGTTGTCGTTCTTCAGGCAGTTGGCCGAGCGGACCGACAGCTCGAGTTCGTCGACCTTCCGCAGCAGGTTGCGGTTGAACGGGAAGGTATCTTCCGCCTCTTCCTTGCGGACTTCGCGCGGCTCCTCGAAATTGATGAAGAGCTGCAGTTGATCCTGCAGGATGCGGGCCGCGAGCGCGACGGCATCGGCTGGCGCCGTCGTGCCGTTGGTCTCGACCGTCATCGACAGCTTGTCATAGTCGGTGACCTGACCGACGCGGCTATTCTCGATCTTGTACGAGACGCGCTTGACCGGGCTGAACACCGAATCGATCGGAATCACGCCGATCGGCGCATCCTCGGCGCGATTGGCGGAGGCCGGGATATAGCCCTTGCCGGTCGCGACCGTGAGTTCCATCGAGATCGAGGCGCCATCGTCGAGCGTGCAGATCAGATGCTTGGGATCCATGATCTGCACATCGCCCGGCAACTCGATCATGCCGGCAGTGACTTCGCCCGGCCCGACCGCGCGCAGATACAGCCGCTGCGGACGGTCGCCCTGCATCTTCACCGCCATGGCCTTGATGTTCAGCACGACGTCCACCACGTCCTCTCGGACGCCGGGAATCGAGGAGAACTCGTGCAGCACGTTGTCGATCTTGATCGACGTCACAGCCGCACCCTGGAGTGAGGACAGCAACACGCGGCGCAGCGCGTTGCCAAGCGTGAGACCGAAGCCGCGCTCGAGCGGCTCGGCGACGATCGTCGCCACGCGACTCGGATCGACGCCCGCTTCGGTGACAAGCTTCTCCGGCTTGATGAGATCTTGCCAGTTCTTCTGAAGCACGAGGGCTACCTCTCTAGACCGGTTGGTTCACGGGGCTCCTGGCGGAGCCGCGACACATGCAAAAAGAGCGCGACGCGAATTGAATGCGCCGCTACTCGAACTCAGACGCGACGACGCTTGGGCGGACGGCAGCCATTGTGCGGGATCGGCGTCACGTCGCGGATCGCGGTGACGGCGAGACCGACAGCCTGCAGCGCCCGCAGCGCCGATTCACGTCCCGAACCCGGGCCACGCACTTCGATCTCGAGCGTCCGCATACCGTGTTCCATCGCCTTGCGGCCGGCATTCTCGGCGGCCATCTGAGCGGCGAACGGCGTCGACTTGCGCGAGCCCTTGAAGCCCTGCTGACCTGACGACGACCACGCAATGGTGTTGCCCTGGGCGTCGGTGATGGTGACGATCGTGTTGTTGAACGACGCGTTCACGTGCGCGACGCCCGAGATGATGTTCTTGCGCTCCTTGCGGCGAGGACGTGCGCCGGTGGCGGCGCCACCCGTAGCGGCGGCAGCAGGCTTGGCCATGATCCGGATCTCCTCGGGTTACTTCGTGACTTTCTTCTTGCCGGCGATCGGCTTGGCCGGACCCTTGCGGGTGCGCGCATTGGTATGCGTGCGCTGGCCGTGGACCGGCAGGCCGCGGCGATGCCGCAGGCCGCGATAGCAGGCGAGATCCATCAGGCGCTTGATGTTCATCGCCACTTCACGCCGCAGGTCGCCCTCGACCGTGTAGTCGCGGTCGATGGTCTCGCGGATACGGATGACTTCGTCGTCGGTCAGCGTGTTGACGCGCCGCGACTCGTCGATCCCCACTTTCCCCAGGATTTCCTTGGCTTTCGCCTGGCCAATCCCGTGGATGTATTGCAGCCCAACCACCACCCGCTTGGCGGTCGGAATGTTCACGCCGGCTATACGAGCCAAAGTTCTAACTCCTTCAATGACTTACGGCGCGCTCAGGCGCGCCCGTACGACGTTCCGCTGGCCCCGGAAAAGCGCGCGATTATATGTATCGGCGCCCCTGAGTCAACGGACCTTCAACTTGTCAAGCCCCCGCCAATACGGCGCGGATCTGACGGTACACCTCATCCATGGACGCCATCCCATCGACCTTCCGCAGCACCTTCCGGGTGCTGTAGTAGGGCAACAGGGGCTCCGTCTGAGCCCGGTAGGCGGCCATCCGGGTCTTCATGGTCTCTGCATTATCGTCCTTGCGGCGGGTGAACTCCTTCGACCCGCAGACGTCGCAGATACTGTCGACCTTCGGCCGCTTGAACTTGTCATGATAACCCGCGCCGCACTTGGCGCAGGTAAATCGGCCGACCACGCGTTCGGTCAGCGCCTTTTCGTCCACTTCCATCTCGATGACGCGGTCGAGCGTCTTGCCCGACTTCGCCAACATCTTGTCCAGAGCCTCGGCCTGGGCTTCCGTGCGCGGGAAGCCGTCCAGGATGAAGCCCTTGGCGCAGTCCGGCTTCTCGATGCGATCCTCGATCAGGCCGACCATCACCTCGTCGGGCACCAGCTGGCCCTTGTCCATGATGTCCTTGGCCTTCTTGCCGAGCTCGCTGCCCGACGCGACCGCAGCGCGCAGCATGTCCCCCGTCGAGAGCTGCACCATACCGAGATCGCCCTGGAGCCGCTGTGCCTGGGTGCCCTTGCCGGCACCCGGCGGTCCGAGAAGAATGATATTCATCGCCTTTAGCGTCCCTTGCCCCTAAGCCGGGCCTTCTTGATGAGGCCCTCATATTGATGCGCCAGCAGATGCGCCTGGATCTGGGTCACTGTATCGAGCGTCACCGAGACCACGATCAGGAGGCTGGTGCCGCCGAAATAGAACGGAACGCCGCCGCGTGCGATCAGCAGTTCCGGCAGGATGCACACCGCCGAGAGATAGAGCGCACCGATCACGGTCAGCCGGTTGAGGATATACTCCAGATAGTCGGCCGTGTTCTTGCCTGGCCGGATACCCGGCACGAAGCCGCCGTTCTTCTTCAGGTTCTCGGCCGTGTCGGTCGGATTGAACACGACCGTCGTGTAGAAGAAGCAGAAGAACACGATCAGCGCGACATACATCACCAGGTACAGCGGCTGGCCGTGGGCCAGATAGGTGGCGATCCACTGCGCAATGCCCGGCTCGCCGGTATTGCCCTGGAACGAGGCGATGGTCGCCGGGAAGAGCAGCAGCGAGGACGCGAAGATCGGCGGGATCACGCCCGACGTGTTGATCTTGAGCGGCAGATGCGAGGCCTCACCGCCATACATGCGGTTGCCCACCTGGCGCTTTGGATATTGCACCACGATGCGCCTTTGTGCCGTCTCCATGAAGACGACGACCGCGACGACCACCACGATGCCCACCGCAAGGGCGATGATGAACAGCGCCGAAAGCGCGCCGGTGCGTCCCAACTCGAGAGTCTGCACCAGGGCATTCGGCAGAGCCGCAACAATGCCGGCGAAGATGATCAGCGACACGCCGTTGCCGACGCCGCGCGCGGTGATCTGTTCGCCGATCCACATCAGCAGCAACGTGCCACCCACCAGGGTGACAGTCGTCACGAAGCGGAAGAACAGGCCAGGATCGTGCACCACCGGCCCGGCCGAGGCGCTCTGCCCCTCCAAGCCAACGGCGATGCCGTAGGCCTGGAACGCGGCCAGGAACACAGTGCCGTAGCGGGTGTACTGGTTGATCTTCTTGCGGCCGGCCTCGCCCTCCTTCTTCAGCGCCTCCAGCGACGGCACGACCGTCGTCAGGATCTGCATGATGATGGAGGCCGAGATATACGGCATGATCGACAGCGCCAGGATGGACATGCGTCCGATCGAGCCGCCCGAGAACACGTCCAGCATGCCGGCGATGCCGCCGGCATTGCGGTGGAAAATCTCGGCCAGGGCCGCCGGATCGACACCCGGCACGGGAATGTAAGCGCCGATGCGGAAGACGATAAGCGCGCCGATGGTGAACCACAGGCGCTTCTTCAGCTCGGTCGCCTTACCGATCGCGCCCCAGTTCAGATTGGCTGCGAGTTGCTCGGCGGCGGATGCCATGGACCCTCACGCGTGTACGACGACGTTAGCGGGGAGATTTCGCACCTCCCCCGATACACCGTCGGGCTTAGGCCGCCTCGGCGACAGGCTTCGGCGGCAGTTCGACCTTGCCGCCGGCCTTTTCGACCGCGGCGATCGCCGACGCCGAGGCGCCTGCGACCTTCACTTCGATCTTGGACGTGATGTCGCCCTTGCCCAGCAGCCGGACGCCGTCGCCGACGGTCTTGAACAGGCCGGCGGCCTGCATGGCGGCGGCGTCGATCACCTGACCGGCGTCCAATTTCTTGTCGTCGATCGCCTTCTGCAGCGCGCCGAGGTTCACCACCTGCCACACCTTCTGGTGCGGCGGACGGAACCCGCGCTTGGGGATGCGACGATGCAGCGGCATCTGACCGCCTTCGAAGCCCTTGATGGCGACGCCGGTACGGGACTTCTGGCCCTTGACGCCGCGACCGGCGGTCTTGCCCTTGCCCGAGCCGATACCCCGGCCCACCCGCATGCGGCCCTTGCGGGCGCCTTCGTTGTCGGCGATCTCGTTCAGCTTCATGTTCTTGCCCTCCGCGCCGGAGCTCCTCGGCTCAGCGCGCTTCCTCTTCGACATGCACCAGATGGCGCACCTTGTTGATCATGCCGCGTACCGAAGGCGTGTCCTCGAGGACGTTGCTGCGGTGACGCTTGTTCAGTCCCAGCCCGATCAGCGTCGCGCGCTGATCGTCCGTGCGGCCGATATGGCTGCCGGTCTGGGTCACCTTGATCTTCTTGCCGTCGGACATGGTCATACTCCTCAGGCGGCGGTCGCTTCAGCCGGCTGCTCGCCATCGCGACGGCCCAGCAGCTCGCCCACCTTCTTGCCGCGGCGGTTCGCCACCATGCGCGGCGAGTTGAGCTGAACCAGTGCGGCGAAGGTCGCCTTGATCATGTTGTGCGGGTTGGACGTGCCGACCGACTTGGCGACGATGTCCTTGATGCCCAGCGTCTCGAAGATGGCGCGCATCGGACCGCCGGCGATGATGCCAGTACCGGCCGGAGCTGCCCGCAGCGTCACCTTGCCCGCGCCGAAACGGCCGCGCACATCATGATGCAGCGTGCGACCGTCGCGTAGCGGCACCCGGATCAGCGCGCGCTTGGCGGCTTCCGTCGCCTTGCGGATCGCTTCCGGCACTTCGCGCGCCTTGCCGGCGCCATGACCGACGCGGCCGCGCTGGTCGCCCACCACCACGATGGCGGCGAACGCGAAGCGGCGACCGCCCTTCACGACCTTGGCCACGCGATTGATGGTGACCAGCTTGTCGGTCAGTTCATTTTCCTCGTCGCGGTCGCGATCGCGGCCCCGTTCGCGCTCGCGCGGGGGACGGCCGGAACCACCGGGTGAACGAGCCATTGTGCTAACTCCCGATCAGAACGACAGACCGCCCTCGCGGGCGGCATTGGCCAGCGCAGCGACGCGGCCGTGAAACATGTATCCGCCGCGGTCGAACACGACTTCCTTGACGCCGGCCGCGATGGCGCGCTCGGCGATCAGCTTGCCGACCTCGGCAGCGGCCGCCTTGTCGGCACCGGTCTTGATCTTGCCCTTCAGGCCCTCGTCCAGGGACGAGGCGGCGGCAAGCGTCGCGCCCTTCCGATCGTCGATGACCTGCGCGTAGATGTGCTTGCCCGAGCGGAACACGCTCAACCGCGGGCGCCCGCCGGCGGCCTGGCGCAACGCGTGACGCGTGCGCCGCTGGCGACGGGCGAAGAGAGCTTTGGTATCGGCCATGATGGATCGCCTTACTTCTTCTTGCCTTCTTTGCGCCGGATCGTCTCGGTCGAGTACTTGATGCCCTTGCCCTTGTAGGGCTCGGGCGGACGCAGGCTGCGAATCTCCGCCGCCAGCTGACCGACCTTCTGACGATCCGAGCCGGTGATTTCGATCTCGGTCGGCTTCACCGCCTTGATCTGGATACCGGCCGGAATGGGAACCTCGACGTCGTGGCTGAACCCGAGCTGCAGCTTCAGGTTCTTGGCATCCGCCTGGGCGCGATAGCCGACGCCGTTGATCTCGAGGTTGATGGTGAAGCCGTCCGACACGCCGCGCACCATGTTGCGGGCGAGATTGCGGGCGGTGCCCCACTGCATGCGGGCGCGGCGGCTCTCGCCGCGCGGCTTGAAGGACAGGCCCTCGGCGGTCTTGGTCACCTCGACGTCGTCATGCACCACGAGCGACAGCTCGCCGCGCTTGCCCTTGACCTTCAGGGCCTGGCCCTGGAGATCGACGGTGACGCCGCTTGGAATGGGAACGGGATTCTTGCCGACGCGCGACATGGTCAGAACACCTTGCAGAGAACTTCGCCACCGACATTGGCGGCGCGCGCCTCGGCGTCGGACATGACGCCGCGCGGCGTGGACAGGATCGAGATGCCGAGACCGTTGAAATGGCGCGGCAACTCGCGGATCTTCGAATAGACGCGACGGCCCGGGGTCGACACGCGGCGGATGTCCTTGATGACCGGACGGCCGTTGTCATACTTGAGCTCGATCCGGATCTCCTTGATTCCCGGACGCATCTCTTCCTCGAACCAGCCGCGGATGTAACCTTCACGCTGGAGCACATCGAGAACACTCGACCGCATGCGCGAGGCCGGCACGGTCACGCTGTCAAGGCGCGCGGCCTGGCCGTTGCGGATGCGGGTCAGCAAATCACCGACGGGATCTGTTATCGCCATGGTCTACGGTCCCCGGTTACCAGCTCGACTTCACCACGCCGGGCAGTGCGCCCAGCGAGGCCAGCTGACGCAGCGCCAGGCGCGACAGCTTGAATTTGCGATATACGGCGCGTGGACGCCCCGTAAGTTCGCATCGATTGCGGATGCGCGTCGGAGAAGAGTTGCGCGGCAGCTCGGCAAGCTTGAGCCGCGCTCCGAAGCGCTCTTCCGGCGTCAGCGTGTTGTCCACCGCCATCGCCTTCAGCTTGGCGCGCTTGGCAGCGTACTGCTTCGCCATCTTGGTGCGCCGCTTGTTCTTCTCGACTGAACTCGTCTTGGCCATGTCTGTCTCCGGCCTCAGTTCACGAACGGGAAGTCGAAGCCGCGGAGAAGCGCCTTGGCTTCCGCGTCCGTCTTCGCCGACGTGCAGATGATGATGTCCATGCCGCGCACCTGGTCGACCTTGTCGTAGTCGATTTCCGGGAACACGATCTGCTCCTTCAGGCCCATGGCGTAGTTGCCATTGCCATCGAAAGACCTGCCGTTGAGGCCGCGGAAGTCGCGGACGCGCGGCAGAGCGATGTTCACCAGTCGGTCGATGAACTCGTACATGCGATCCCGCCGCAGGGTGACCTTGGCGCCGATCGCCATGCCCTCGCGCAGCTTGAAGGTCGCGATCGACTTGCGCGACTTGGTGATCACCGGCTTCTGGCCGGTAATCGCCGTCAGGTCGGCCACGGCGC
Organism: Enhydrobacter aerosaccus; assembly: GCF_900167455.1. Taxonomy (GTDB): domain Bacteria; phylum Pseudomonadota; class Alphaproteobacteria; order Reyranellales; family Reyranellaceae; genus Reyranella; species Reyranella aerosaccus. Next base: position 7,246 of record NZ_FUWJ01000006.1, on the reverse strand, counting down.
CATCGACGGCCTTGCGGTCATTGACCGCCTCGCCGACACCCATGTTGATCACGATCTTCTCGAGCTTCGGCACTTCCAAGGGGTTCTTGTAGGAGAACTCCTTGATCAGCGCCTCTCGAACGGTCTTCGAGTAGTGTTCTTGCAGTCGCGCGGGCATGGCCCGTTCTCCTAGCGGTCGATTGTTTCACCGGAGGCGCGCGCAATGCGCACTTTCCGGCCGTCTTCGAGGAACTTGAAGCCGACCTTGGTCGGCTTGTCGGACTTGGGATCCAGCAGGGCCACGTTCGAGACGTGGATCGCGGCCTCGCGTTCGATGATGCCACCGGCGTCGGTGCGGCCCGGCTTGGTATGGCGCTTGATGACGTTCACGCCAGACACCACGACACGCTGTTCGGCTGGAAGCACGCGCAGCACGTCGCCAATCTTGCCCTTGCTGCGGCCGGTGATGACCTTCACCCGGTCGCCCTTGCGGATCTTGAGCTTGTTAGTCATGGCCTCAGAGCACCTCCGGGGCGAGCGAGATGATCTTCATGAACTTCTTGGCCCGCAGTTCGCGCGTGACCGGTCCGAAGATACGGGTCCCGATCGGCTCGTCCTGCTTGCTGATCAGCACGGCGGCGTTGCGATCGAAGCGGATGGCGCTGCCGTCGGCGCGCCGCAGCGCGAACGACGTCCGCACCACCACCGCGCGATGAACCTCGCCCTTCTTCACGCGACCGCGTGGAATGGCGTCCTTCACCGACACCACGATGACATCGCCGACGCTGGCATATTTGCGGCGCGAGCCGCCCAGCACCTTGATGCACTGGACTCGCCGGGCGCCGGAATTGTCGGCGACCTCGAGATTGGTACGCATCTGGATCATGTCTGCCTGCCCTCGGCTTTAAGCCTTCGCGCCTTCGACCAGAACTTCCCAGCTCTTGGTCTTGGACAGCGGCCGGCACTCGCGAATACGCACGCTTTCGCCAACCTTGCCCTTGAAGGCATTGGTCTCGTCATGCGCGTGGTACTTCTTCGACCGGCGGATGAACTTCTTGTAGATCGGATGCTGAACGCGCCGCTCGACCTTCACGACGATGGTCTTGTCCATCTTGTCGCTGACGACGACGCCTTCGAGAATTCGCTTCGGCATTTACGACTCCTTAACCCGCGGACTTCTCGCCCAGCACCGTCTTGATGCGGGCGATGTCGCGGCGGACCTGGCGCACGCGGCCGGTCTTGCCGAGCTGGCCACCCGCCTTCTGGAAGCGCAGGTTGAACGCTTCCTTGCGCAGGTTACCCAGCTCTTCCTTGAGCTGATCAACGGTCTTGGGACGCAGATCGGTGGCCTTCATGGCTTTCTCCCTCAACCCTCGGCGCCGACGCGGCTGACGAACCGCGTCTTGATCGGCAGCTTGGCAGCAGCGAGCGCCAGGGCTTCCTTGGCGACCGTCACAGGCACGCCGTCCAGTTCGAACAGGACGCGGCCAGGCTTCACGCGCGCGGCCCAGAACTCGGGTGCGCCCTTGCCGGAGCCCATGCGGACTTCAGCCGGCTTCTTCGACACGGGCACGTCCGGGAACACCCGGATCCACACGCGGCCGGCACGCTTCATGTGACGCGTGATGGCGCGGCGGGCGGCCTCGATCTGGCGCGCGGTCAGGCGATCCGGCTCCATCGCCTTCAGCCCGAACGAGCCGAAGTCGAGGTTGAAACCGCCCTTGGCAGCGCCATGGATGCGGCCCTTGAAGGCCTTGCGGTACTTGGTGCGCTTCGGTTGCAGCATGATGCCTTACGCGTCCCTCTGCTCGGGGCGATCGATTCGCGCCGGCGTCCGTTGCGGCGCGGCTTCTTCCGCGCGCTTGTCGTGCGCCATCGGGTCGTGCGCCATGATCTCACCCTTGAACACCCACACCTTCACGCCGCAGGTTCCGAAGGTAGTGAAGGCGGTCGCGGTGCCGTAGTCGATGTCGGCACGCAGCGTATGCAGCGGCACGCGACCTTCACGGTACCACTCCATGCGGGCGATTTCGGCGCCACCCAGACGGCCCGAGCAGTTGATGCGGATGCCCTGCGCGCCCAGGCGCATGGCCGACTGCACCGCCCGCTTCATCGCCCGCCGGAACGCCACGCGGCGCTCGAGCTGCTGGGCGATGTTCTCGGCGATCAACGTCGCATCGATCTCGGGCTTGCGGATCTCGACGATGTTGAGGGCCACTTCGCCCTTGGTCATCTTGGCGAGATCGCCGCGCAGCTTCTCGATGTCAGCGCCCTTCTTGCCGATCACGACGCCCGGACGGGCAGTGTGAATCGTGACACGGGCGCGCTTGGCCGGACGCTCGATGACGATCTTGGCGACACCCGCCTGGGCCAGCCGCTCGCGCAGCACCTTGCGGATGTTGATGTCCTCGTGGAGCATCGTCGAGTATTCGCCGCCTTCGGCGTACCAGCGCGAGTCCCAGGTCCGGTTGATCCCGAGACGCAGGCCGATCGGATTGACCTTCTGACCCATTACTTGTCCTCCGCCTCGGGCCGCTCGCGCACCACGATCGTGAGGTGGCTGAACGGCTTCTTGATCCCGGCCGCGCGGCCACGGCCGCGGGTCTGGAAACGCTTCATGACGAGGCCCTTGCCCACCGACGCCTCGGCCACGATCAAGCGGTCGACGTCGAGATTGTGATTGTTCTCGGCATTGGCGATGGCCGAGTTCAGCGCCTTCTTCACGTCCTGCGCGATGCGCTTCTTGGAGAAGGTCAGCTCGTTGACGGCCGACGAGGCCTTCTTGCCGCGAATTGTGGCAGCCACGAGGTCGAGCTTGCGCGGGCTGACGCGAACGGTGCGCAGCACGGCCTTGGCCTCGTTGTCCGCCTCACGGCGGGGAGCGGATGGTTTGCTCATCGCGCCTTACTCCTTTGAGACCTTCTTGTCGCCCGCGTGACCGGTGAAGGTCCGGGTCGGCGAGAACTCGCCCAGCTTGTGCCCGACCATCTCCTCGGAGACGTTCACCGGGATGAACTTCTTGCCGTTGTAGACGCCGAACGTCAGACCGACGAACTGCGGCAGGATGGTGGAACGACGCGACCAGGTCTTGATCACCTCGCTGCGCACGCTCTGGCGCGCTTTTTCGGCCTTCTTGATCAGGCTGCCCTCAACGAAGGGGCCTTTCCATACGGAACGTGCCACTGCCTATCTCCTAGCGCGTCGCGTGACGGCGGCGGATGATGAACTTGTCCGTCGCCTTGTTCTTGCGAGTCTTCTTGCCCTTGGTGGGCTTGCCCCAAGGCGTCACCGGATGGCGACCGCCCGAGGTCTTGCCTTCACCACCGCCGTGCGGATGGTCGACCGGGTTCATCGCCACGCCGCGGACGACCGGGCGGAAACCCAGCCAGCGCAGACGACCGGCCTTGCCGGCCACCGTGTTCTGGTTATCGGGATTGCTGACCGCCCCGACGGTCGCCAGGCACTCGCCCGGCACCAGACGCAGCTCACCCGAGTTCAACTTGATCTGAGCGTAGCCGGCATCCTTGCCGACCAGCTGGGCATAGGTGCCCGCCGAGCGGGCGATCTGCCCACCTCGGCCGCGCTTCAGCTCGACGTTATGCACGATCGTTCCGACCGGCATGTTGGCAAGCGGCATGGCATTGCCGGGCTTGATGTCGACGCGCTCGCCCGACATCACCTGGTCGCCGGCCTTCAGGCGCTGCGGCGCCAGGATATAGGCGAGCTCACCGTCGGTGTACTTGACGAGCGCGATGAACGCCGACCGATTGGGGTCGTACTCCAGACGCTCGACCGTCGCCGCGACATCGAACTTCCGACGCTTGAAATCGACGATGCGCAGGCGGCGCTTGTGTCCGCCACCGCGATGGTGCGCCGTGATGTGGCCGTGGTTGTTACGACCGCCGGACCCTGCCTTGCCCTGAGTCAGCGCCTTGACGGGTTTGCCCTTCCACAGGCCCTCCCGGCTGACGATGACCAGCTGCCGCAGCGACGGCGTGATCGGCTTGAAACTCTTGAGTGCCATTGCCTCTTCTCCCGTCCTACAGGCCCGTGGTCACGTCGATCTTGTGACCCTCGACCAGAGAAACGATGGCTTTCTTCCAATCGCTCCGCAGGCCCGGACGGCCTTTGAACAACTTGCTCTTGCCCTTCACCGTGACGGTGTTGATGGCCTTCACCTTGACCTTGAACAGGCCTTCGACAGCCTGCTTGATCTCGGGCTTGGTGGCGTCCATCGCGACCCGGAAGGTCACCTGGTTGTGCTCCGAACCATTGGTGGTCTTCTCGGTGATGAGCGGCGCGCGGATCACTTCGTACATGCGCGCGCGTGATACCGGGTTGATCTTGGCGCTCATTGCAGGCGCTCCTCGAGATGCTTGACCGCATCCTTGGTCAGCACGAGCGTGTCGCGCCGCAGGATGTCGTAAACGTTCGCACCCTGCTGCGGCAGCACATCGACATGAGCGATGTTGGCAGCCGCGCGGGCAAAGTTGGTGTCGACCTCGGCACCGGCGATGACCAGCACGCTCGAGACACCGAGCTTGCCGAAGTGCCCCTTGAGCTTGGCCGTCTTGGGCTCCGCCAGCGTGGCGTTGTCGACGACGATCAGCTTGCCTTCCGCCGCCTTGGCCGACAGCGCCGTCCGTAGCGCGAGCTTGCGCACCTTCTTCGGCAGGTCGCTGGCATGGCTGCGCACGACCGGCCCGAAGGCCTTGCCGCCGCCGCGGAACTGCGGAGCGGCCTCGTTGCCGTGGCGGGCGCGACCGGTGCCCTTCTGGGCATACATCTTCTTGGCCGTCGCCGTGACTTCGGAGCGCCCCTTGCTCTTGTGGGTGCCCTGCTGCCGACGGGCGAGCTGCCACACCACGCAACGCTGCAGGATGTCCTGTCGGACAGGAGCGGCGAACACGGCGTCGGCGAGATCGATTTCGCCGGCGCTGCCGCCCTCGATGGTTTTGACCGCGATCTTCATGACCTGATCCTTAAGCCTGCGGAGCCGCGTCGGCTGCCGGCGCCTCGGATGCCGGAGCGGCAGCCTTGCGCAGGCCTGCCGGATATGGGGCATCCTTGGGACGGGCGCGCTTGGAGGCGTCCTTGACGATGATGTAGCCACCAGCCGGGCCGGGGACGGCGCCGGCAACCAAGAGCAGACCCTTCTCGTCGTCGGCGGCGACGACCTTGAGGTTCTGCGTGGTCACCCGCTCGGCGCCGTAATGGCCGGCCATCTTCTTGCCGGGGAAGGTGCGGCCGGGATCCTGGCGGTTACCAGTCGAACCGTGGCTACGATGCGACACCGACACGCCGTGGCTGGCCTCGAGACCGCCGAAGTTCCAGCGCACCATCGAGCCTGTGAAGCCGCGGCCGATCGTGGTTCCAACCACGTCGACGAACTGGCCCGGAACGAAGTGGCTCGGCACCAGTTCCGCGCCCACCTCGAGCACCGCGTCCTTGGCGACGCGGAATTCGACGAGCTTCTTCTTCGGCTCGACCTTGGCCTTGGCGAAGTGACCGCGCATCGGCTGCGTCACGTTCTTGACCTTGGCCTTGCCGTAGCCGAGCTGCACGGCCGTGTACTTGTCCTTCTCTTCCGAGCGGACAGCGACAACCTGCAGCTGATCCACCTTCAGAACGGTGACGGGCACATGTTCCCCGGCGTCGTTGAAGACGCGGGTCATGCCGACCTTCTGGGCGACGAGACCGCAACGCATGGTCCTGATCCTCTTCCCTATCCCTTAGGCGCCGAGCTTGATCTCGACGTCCACGCCGGAGGCGAGGTCGAGCTTCATCAGCGCGTCCACCGTCTGCGGCGTCGGATCGACGATATCGAGCACGCGCTTGTGCGTGCGCACTTCAAACTGCTCACGCGACTTCTTGTCGATGTGCGGCGAACGGTTGACCGTGAAGCGCTCGATGCGCGTCGGCAGGGGGATCGGTCCCCGCACCTGTGCGCCCGTCCGCTTCGCGGTGCTGACGATCTCGCTCGTCGACGTGTCGAGCACGCGATGATCGAAGGCCTTGAGCCGGATGCGGATATTGGTGCTTTCCATGATCTTCTCGCTTGCCGCGCCGGTTCAGTTACTTGACGATTTTGGTTACGACGCCGGCGCCGACGGTGCGTCCGCCCTCGCGGATGGCGAAGCGCAGGCCCTCGTCCATGGCGATCGGCTGGATCAGCTCCACCACCATGCGGGCATTGTCGCCCGGCATCACCATCTCCGTCCCCGCCGGCAGCGTCACCACCCCCGTCACGTCGGTCGTGCGGAAGTAGAACTGCGGACGGTAGTTCGTGAAGAACGGCGTGTGACGGCCGCCCTCTTCCTTCGTCAGGATGTACGCCTCGGCCTCGAAGTTCGTGTGCGGCGTGATCGAGCCCGGCTTCGCCAGGACCTGACCGCGCTCCACGTCCTCACGGCCAACGCCGCGCAGCAGCGCCCCGATGTTGTCGCCCGCCTCGCCGCTGTCCAGCAGCTTGCGGAACATCTCCACACCCGTCACCGTCGTCTTCGTCGTCGCCTTCAGGCCGACGATCTCGACTTCCTCGCCAACCTTCACAACGCCACGCTCCACGCGGCCCGTCACCACCGTGCCGCGGCCCGAGATCGAGAACACGTCCTCGATCGGCATCAGGAACGGCTTGTCCTTGTCGCGCGTCGGCTGCGGAATGTAGCGGTCAACCTCCGCCATCAGCTTCAGCACCGCCTGCTCGCCCAACTCCGGGTTCTTGTCCTCAAGCGCCATCAGCGCCGAACCCCGGATCACCGGAATGTCGTCGCCCGGGAACTGGTAGCTCTTCAGAAGCTCGCGAACCTCAAGCTCGACCAGGTCCAACAGCTCCGGATCGTCCACCATGTCGCACTTGTTCATGAACACGACCAGCGCCGGAACGCCAACCTGGCGCGCCAGCAGGATGTGCTCCCGCGTCTGCGGCATCGGACCGTCCGCCGCTGATACCACCAGGATCGCTCCGTCCATCTGCGCCGCGCCCGTGATCATGTTCTTCACGTAGTCCGCGTGACCCGGGCAATCCACGTGCGCGTAGTGACGGTTCGTCGTCTCGTACTCAACGTGCGCCGTCGAGATCGTGATCCCCCGCTCACGCTCCTCAGGCGCCTTGTCGATCTGGTCGTAGGCCGTGAACGTCGCGCCGCCCGTCTTCGCCAACACCTTCGTGATCGCCGCCGTCAGCGACGTCTTCCCATGGTCCACATGCCCAATCGTGCCGATGTTGCAGTGCGGCTTGTTCCGCTCAAACTTCGCCTTCGTCATG
>NZ_FUWJ01000018.1 GCF_900167455.1 Enhydrobacter aerosaccus | reverse complement strand
CCAGGGAAGGCGCCAGGGCCTTCAGCCGGTCAGTCAAAGCAGACAAGCCTTCATGGTCGCGGCTGACGGTGAAGGCCTCGCCGCTGGGGCGGACATGCACATCGAGCCGATCCTTGGCGACGTCGATGCCGACAGAGACCTGTTCCATGACCCGTCCTTGCAAATGCGGACTCGCCGTGCGGTCCGAGCGACTGTCCGGGTTGACAGGAACGGCGGGCGGAGCCCCATGCTCTCCCACGGTCTTCAACGACCGGGCTAGGGTCGAGCTTCCGCCCGCTACCGCAGGCCGCAGCTTACCCGCGGACCGCTTCCCTGAGATACAAGGCTAGGTGAGGGGGCTGTAGCTAAAGCAGAGGATGGTTGGGGGAGCGGTCTGCACGGAGTCCGGGAGAGCAGCTTCGACGGTGGTTGAGTTCGCTCGAGATAGCCAAGTCCGAAGGCGACCATAATAGGGGTGAGAGCGGCGGACGCTTATGGTGGCGCCATGAAGGACACCGCTCTCTCCGCTTCGCAGGCCTCCGGTCCGGCGCTCGCGACTCTCGCGAGCCTCGCGAGGAATTGCACCAAAGCCCGCTGCTGCAGCGTTTTAGACCAATCCTCGCGAGGAGATTTTTTTGAGTGTCGACGGGACGGGGAGGCGGGCCGGCGATGGGAAGAAGTGCCAGGAACCCTTGTGCCATCGGCATTGAAGGCCTCCCACGGTGATGGGGAAATCGGGAACCACCGAGTCCGGGCGGCCGAGGCGGTTGGTCTCCGTCGCGTCGCTGGATCGGTCGGACCGTCAGTCCAGGCGCGTGCTGGCCGCCTCGAAGAGCTGCCGGAAGTCGTCGAGCACGAAATAGGTGTTCTGCAGCTTGTCGATCTCGTAGGGCCGCCGCATCACCTGACGGGCCTCGAACGGCAGGCGTTCGACATCGGCATCCTCGGTTGCGTGCCGTACTTCGCTGGCCGAAGAGAGAATGCCGGCGCCGTAGATCTTGAGCCCGGCCGGCGTGCGGATCAGGCCGAACTCGACGGTGTACCAGTAGAGGCGGGCGAGCTGGTCGATGCGCGGGCCGGCGTCGATGCCGCGCTGGCCGTAGAGCTGCATGTAGTCGGCGAAGACCGGATTGCTGAGCAACGGCACATGACCGAAAAAGTCGTGGAACAGGTCAGGCTCGACCAGATAGTCGATCTCAGATCGCTTGCGGATCCAGACCGTCACGGGGAAGCGGCGGTTGGCGAGATGGCCGTAGAACGCCGCATCCGGAATCAGGCCCGGGACGCCGACGATGCGCCAGCCGGTCAGCGGCTCGAGCCGGTCGCTGACCGTCTCGAAGTCGGGAATGGCATTGCCGATCCCCAGTGTCCGCAGGCCCTCGACGAACTCGCGGCAGGCATGCCGCTCGGCCAGCGCCGTCTGGCGGTCGGCCAGGACTCGCCACACCGCTTGATCCTCGGCCGGGTAGCGCGCGGGGTCCTGGGCTACGGTCCAGTCGGAGGCCATGACGGCGTAGTCGCCGCGCAGGTTGGTCAGGGTCTCGAAGCTATCCATGCCAGTAAATATGGGCATCGATGCCGGAGCGAATCCCGGCGAATTCGCCCTGATGGACCTGGTCGTTTAGTGCTAATCTCTACAAAAGCAAGGAATTGGAAGGATATTCGCCAATATGGAGCTCGATGACATCGACAAGCGCATCGTTTCGGCCCTCCAGGCTGAGGGACGGCTGCCGATCGTCGAATTGGCGGACCGGGTCGGCCTCTCGCCGACGCCATGCCAGCGGCGTGTGCGGCGGCTGGAGGAGGAGGGCTTGATCGAGCGCTACGCCGCGCTGGTGCCGCCCGCCGCCATGGGCATCCAGCTGCAGGCGCTGGTTGAGGTGACGCTCGAGGATCATTCCGAACGGACGGTCGAGGCGTTCGAGGCGGCGATCAGGGCGCGGCCCGAGGTGGTGGCTTGCTATGCGATGACGGGAGACATGGACTTCCTGGTCCATGTCTTCGCCGCCGATCTGGGACAGTTCAGCGAGTTCGCCATGAAGGCGCTGCTGCGCATGCCCGGTGTGAAAGGCACGCGCTCCTCCTTCATCATGCAGGCGGTGAAGAACGATCTGGCCTGGGCGCCCAGCGTTGCAAAAGCTCCATCGCAAAAGCGTGTGAGGTAGACCTTGCCCGCAATGGCCTTTCGGCCTTGCCGGGCTATGATGGCTTCAATTGCCCCAACCGGAGTCTTTCATGCCTGTCCTGACGCGTTCCCTCGAAATCCAGGCCGAGATCGCTGCCATTCGTCGTGACATTCATGCCCACCCAGAGCTTGCCTACGAGGAGAGCCGGACGTCGGACATCGTGGCGGCCAAGCTGGAGGAATGGGGACTGGAAGTCACTCGCGGGCTCGGCAAGACCGGCGTGGTGGGCACGCTGCGCAAGGGTAATTCGGTCAAGTCTGTCGGCCTGCGTGCCGACATGGACGCGCTGCCGATGGACGAGCGCAACGACTTCGCTCACCGCTCCCAGAATGCCGGCCGCATGCATGCCTGCGGCCATGACGGCCATACGGCGATGCTGCTGGGCGCGGCCAAGATCATGAGCGAGACGAAGAATTTCGAAGGGGCGGTCCACTTCATCTTCCAGCCGGCCGAGGAGGGCGGCGGCGGCGCCCGGGCAATGATCGAGGATGGGCTGTTCGAGAAATTCCCCTGCGACGGCGTGTTCGCGATCCACAACAAGCCCGGCCTGCCGCTGGGTCACATCGTGACCCGCCCGGGCCCGCTGCTCGCCGCGGCAGACCGCTGGGATATCCGCATCACCGGCAAGGGAGGTCACGCCGCCCATCCGCACGGCACCCTCGACCCGATGGTGGCCGGCGCCGGCATCGTCATGTCGCTGCAGACGATCGTGTCGCGTAACATCGATCCGATCGAATCGACCGTCGTCACGGTCGGCTTCTTCAAGGCCGGCTCGGCCTACAACGTCATTCCGGGCGAGGCGCATATCGGCGGCACCACGCGCACCACGACTCCCGAGAACCGGGCCCTGGTGCGCCGCCGCATCGAGGAGATCTGCAAGGGCGCCGAGCAGATGTACGGCGTGAAGGTCGAAATGGAGCACATGCCGGGCTATCCGCCGACCATCAACAACGCGGCTCGCGCCCGCTTTGCCGTCGACGTCGCAGCCGGCATCTGCGGCGAGGGCAATGTGCAGGACAATGTCCGGCCGAGCATGGGTGCGGAAGACTTCTCCTACATGCTGGAGAAAGTTCCCGGCGCGATGGTGTGGCTGGGCAACGGCGGTGGCGAGACCGGCGTCAGCCTGCACAACCCGCGCTACGACTTCAACGACATGGCGATCCCCTTCGGCGTGAGCTTCTTCGTGCGCACGGTGGAGCGGTTCCTGGCCGAATCCCCGTCGGCCTGACGGGGCTTGACCGCAGCCGCCGGCGACCCGATTAAGCGCTGAATGGAATTCCTGCGGGTCTATGGCCGGGTCATCGGGCTGTTGAAGGAGGAGCGGGGGCTGGCGATCGGCCTGGCCCTCGCCAATGTCGCAGTGGCAGCACTGCAATTTTACGAACCGGTCCTGTTCGGCAAGGTGGTCGACCTCCTGTCGAATGCCAAGAACGAGACCACCGAGACCTTGTGGGCCCATGCCCGCGACTTGCTGGCCTTGTGGGCGGCGGTCGGTCTGGGCGGCATCGTCGCCAACATCGTGGTCTCGCTGCAGGCCGACCGAATGGCGCATCGCCGCCGGCTGGGCGCGATGGCGCGCTACTTCGAGCACGTGCTGGTGCTGCCCTTCGCCTTCCACAATGCCCAGCATTCCGGCCGCCTGCTGAAGGTGATGCTGACGGGGATCGATCACCTGTTCGGCATCTGGCTCAGCTTCTTCCGAGAGAACCTGGCGACCTTCGTCGCCCTGTTCGTGATGCTGCCGCTCAGCCTGCTGATGAACTGGCGGCTGGGGCTGCTGCTGATCGTGCTGATCCTGTTCTTCGCCGTGGCCAACATCTGGGTGGTGGGCAAGACCGACCGGCTGCAGGCCCAGGTGGAGGAACTCCACAGCCAGCTTGCCAGTCGCGCGGGCGATGCGCTGGGCAACATCCATCTCGTCCAGAGCTTCGTGCGGCTGGCGGCGGAGACGCGGGAAGTGCACCGCATCATCGGCGAGACACTGGCGGCCCAGTATCCGGTGCTCAACTGGTGGGCGCTGCTGTCGGTGCTGACGCGCGCCGCCTCGACGGTCACCGTCATCCTGATCTTCGTCCTGGGCACCTGGCTCTATACGCGCGGCGAGGCCAGCGTCGGCCAGATCGTGAGCTTCATGGGCTTCGCGGCCATGCTGATCGGGCGCATGGACCAGGCCTCAGGGTTCGTGAGCCGGATCTTCTTCCAGATGCCGGCGCTGTCGGATTTCTTCCGGGTCATCGACCATCAGTCGACGGTGCCAGACAAGCCGAACGGCATCAATATCGGCCGCGCCACCGGCGAGGTCGATTTCGAGGACGTCAACTTCTCCTACGATGGCATCCGGCCATCGCTGGTGCACTTCTCGCTGCACATCCCGGCCGGAAGCACGGTCGCCTTCGTCGGCCCGACCGGCGCCGGCAAGAGCACGGCGCTGTCGCTGCTGCATCGCATGTGGGACGCGCAGTCCGGTGTCATACGCATCGATGGCATCGACCATCGCGACATCAAGCTCGAGTCCCTGCGCCGCAACATCGGCGTGGTGTTCCAGGATTCGACGATGTTCTACCGCTCCATCGCCGACAATCTGCGGATCGGCAAGCCGGACGCCACGCAGGCCGAGCTTGAACAGGCGGCGCGACTGGCCGAGGCGCACGACTTCATCCTGCGGCAGCCGCAGGGCTACGAGACGCTGGTGGGCGAGCGCGGCACCACCCTCTCCGGCGGCGAACGGCAGCGTCTGGCGATTGCCCGTGCACTCCTCAAGGATCCGCCGATCCTCATCCTCGACGAGGCCACCAGCGCCCTCGATTCGGTGACGGAGGCGCGCATCCAGAAGGCGCTGAAGGTCCTGATGAAAGGCCGCACCACCTTCGTCATTGCCCATCGCCTTTCCACCATCCGCGACGCCGACCAGGTCGTGGTGATGGAGCACGGTCGCATCGTGGAGCAGGGCAGCTACGCCGAGCTGATCGGCAAAGGTGGCGCCTTTGCCAAGCTGGTGGCTACCCAGCAGGTCGGCACGGAATCTGCCTGATATCCCCTTGGCGGATCACTGCGGCCCGCCTAAAGAGTCGCGCAACGTGGCAGGCAGGGGAAAGGCTATGGGCAGGGGCATCAAGACACTGGGGATAGCGGCGGTCGTGGCATCGATGCTCGCGGCTCTGCCGGCGGCGGCGCAAACGCCGATCAAATTCACGCTGGATTGGGTCTTCCAGGGGCCGACGTCGCCGTTCCTGGTGGCTCTCGAGAAGGGCTATTACAAGGCCGAAGGGCTCGACGTGACGATGGACCCGGGCCAGGGGTCGGCCGGGACGGTCCAGCGTCTGGCGACCGGGGCGTACCAGATCGGCTTTGCCGATGTGAACTCGACCATCGAGTACAACGCCAAGAACCCGGGCAAGGAGATCCTCTGCGTCTTCATGGCCTACGATTTCGGTCCCTTCGGCGTCTATGCGCTGAAGAAGAGCGGAATCAAGGGGCCGAAGGACCTCGAGGGCAAGAAGCTCGGCGCGCCGGTGTTCGACGCTTCGTTCCGTCTGTTCCCCGCCTTCGCCAAGAAGAACGGCATCACCAAGTGGGAGCATGTGAACCTGACGCCGCAGCTGCGCGAGCAGAGCCTGGTGCAGGGAACGGTCGACTTCATCTCCGGGCATTACTTCTCGTCGATGCTCGACCTCAAGGCGCGCGGCGTGAAGTTCGATGACATCGTCGCGATGCGCTACGTCGATTACGGCCTCGATCTCTACGGCAACGGCATCGTGATCTCGCCTGACATGGCCAAGGACGAGAAGGCCGTGAAGGGCTTCGTCGCGGCGACGATCAAGGGCTGGAAGGACGTGATCAAGGACAACAAGCTCGGCGTCGCCGCGGCCAAGAAGCGCGACCCGCTGATCGACGACTCGCTGGAACTGGAACGCCTGCAGATCTCTCTGCAGACGAATATCCTCACGCCCTACGTCAAGGCGAACGGCATGGGCGATGTCGATCCCGAGCGGTTTGCCCGGTCGATCAAGCTGGTGGCGGATGCCTTCGGCCTGCCGCAGGCGCCGGCGCCGGACAAGGTCTTCACCGACAAGTACCTGCCGCCCAAGGCCGATCGCATGGTGGCCCAGTGACGCCAGCTATTCCTCCCCGGCTGGCAGGGGCAGGAATGACGGAATGAGCTTCGTCGATCTCGAGGGTGTCAGTCTGACCTATCGCCTCGGCAAGGCGACCACCCTGGCCCTCGCCGATGCGACCCTGTCGGTTGCCAAGGGCGAGTTCATTGCCGTGGTCGGTCCGTCCGGCTGCGGCAAGTCGACCATCATGAAGCTCGTCACTGGGCTCTTGCCGCCGTCGACCGGGCAGGTTCGCGTTGCCGGTCAACGCGTGACGAGGCCGATCAAGGGCGTTGGCATGGCGTTCCAGAATCCGACGCTGATGCCGTGGCGCACGACCATCGACAACATCCTGCTGCCGATGGAAGTCGTCGAGCCGCACAAGCGCCGGTTCCGCCGCCACCGTGCCGAGTACGAAGCGCGGGCGATGAAGCTGCTCGGCACCGTGGGCCTGACCGATTTCGCCGACAAGTACCCGTGGCAGCTCTCGGGCGGGATGCAGCAGCGCTCCAATCTCTGTCGTGCCTTGATCCACGAGCCGGAGCTGCTGATGCTCGACGAGCCATTCGGCGCGCTCGATGCCTTCACGCGCGAGGAGCTGTGGGGCGTGATGCAGGCGCTGTGGCTGGAGCGGCGCTTCACCGGCATCCTCGTGACGCACGACCTGCGCGAAGCGGTCTACCTTGCCGACACGGTCTATGTGATGAGCCGCCGGCCGGGGCGGGTCGTGCTCCGGCGCAGCATCGACCTGCCGCGCCCGCGCACGCTCGAGACGACCTTCGAGCCGCACTTCGTCGATATCGTCCACGAGCTGCGGGAGCGGATCCATCAGGAGCATGCGGCATGAGCGACTGGCGTCGCAATGCGCTTCGGATCGCCATGCCGTGGCTGACGATCGCCGTGCTTCTGCTCCTGTGGGAAGGCGTCTGCGTCGTCTTCGACGTGCCGGAAATCCTGCTGCCGCGCCCGACCAAGGTGTTCAGCGTCTTCGTCGTCCGCTTCGATATCCTGGTCGCGTTCTGCTGGGATACGCTGTGGACCACGGTGGTGGGATTCCTGCTCGCGATCGCCGGCGGCCTGCTGCTCGGCCTGGCGATCGGCGCGTCGCCCTTCATCTATTCGGGCCTCTATCCGCTGCTGATCGCCTTCAATGCCATTCCCAAGGTGGCATTGGTGCCGATCCTGATGATCTGGGCCGGTGTCGGCGCATTGCCGGCCGTGGTCACGGCGTTCGTGATCAGCATCTTTCCGATCGTGGTCAATGTCGCTACTGGGCTCGCGACCATCGAGCCGGAGATGCGGGACGTGCTCAGGTCACTGGGCGCTACCCGCACGGAAATCCTGATCAAGGTCGGCATTCCGCGCGCCATGCCCTACCTGTTCGCCAGCCTGAAGGTGGCGATCACGCTGGCCTTCATCGGCTCGGTCATCGCCGAGACCGTCGGCGGCAATCGCGGCATCGGTTTCCTGATGCTGTCGGCCGGCGCGCGCAACGACACGCCCACGACCTTTGCCGGCTTGTTCGCCATCGCCATCATGGGCGTGGGCATGTACGCCATTTGCGCGCTGGTCGAGAAGCGCATGACGCGCTGGGCGTTCCGCGGCGAGATCGTCAACTGAGGCGACGGCCTTGCGCCAGAGCCAGGTTTGAGTTGGACAATTTCAAGGCCGATTGCTTAGAATCAAGTTGTTGTTCGAGACCGAAGCGAGCGCCTGTGCTTTGCGCAACAAGGGGGAGGCGTCGTGTTCTGTTCGCCCAACGGTCATGTTGACTTGTATCAATGGAATTGGCCGCCATGCGGATAGACTCCGCGTCGTGACGAAGGAGATGCAGGAAATGCGCAGAGTTACAGTCATTGCGGTATTGGCCGCGGCCGGCCTGGCGGGGGGCTGCAGCAACCTGACGACGCCCCAGAAGGGCGCCATCACGGGCGCCGCCTTGGGTTCGGGCATCGGCATGGTGTCGGGGGCATCGTTCCCGGTCGTCGTCGGTGCAGGCCTGATCGGCGGCGCGGCGGGCTACATCACCGGCAACGTCATCGACGACAACAAGAAGTAGCGGAGCGCAGCATCATGAAGCGGATTGCCATTGCAAGCGCTCTTGCCCTCGTCGGCGCGGTCTCCACGGCGCAGGCTGCGACCTGGAGATTTGACGATGCGGCCTACGTCACCTGCCGCGAGGCGCATGCCATGCAGCCGCAGGCCCGCATCGAACTGGCGAACTTCCTGGCCGAGCATTCGGCGCGCCGTCATGGCATCGTGATCCCGGAGGATACGCGCGGCGGCGAACTCGGCCTTCTCGTTCGCGGCGGCTGCACGCTGGCGCCGGACGCTTACCTGTTCACGGTCATCGATCGTGCGATCATCGCGCAGCAGGACAAGCTTCCCAAGCGCTAGGATCGCTACTCGGCCGCCAGGGTCTTTTGCGGCACGGTGCTGGGTACCGGTTTGTAGCTGCGCTTCGGCGCTTCGAAGCCGCAGCTCGTTCCGTCGACGACCTTGACCTGTTTCTCCCACGGCACCGTGTATCGGGCAGCGACAAGGTCGTGCATGTACGTGTAAGGGCAATCGCGGGCGCCGCCTTTGACGGCGACGTAGCCGCGATGTCCGAACTGGTAGATGTTGTTCTCGACGCCCCAATTGAGGCGCGCCTCGTCGCACAGGCGGGGCCGGACCTCGGCGGTTATGATCTCGTCAGGAATGCCGTTGCCGGTCGCCAACGGCGTTCCGTCGTAATTGACGATCATGCCTTCACCCATCGAGTTGAAGGTGCCGTCGCTGCCGGCGAGGCAGACACTGGCTGTGTACATGAGATTGCAGAAGGCGTTCGATTGGTTGGTGAAGTGCCAGCTCTGCCGGATCGGCGCGGTGTAGCCTGCCGTGCGCAGCATGATGTTGGCGCCCTTGTAGGCGGCTTCCCGAGCCATCTCCGGAAACATGCCGTCGTGGCAGATAATCAACGCGATCTTCGAGCCGTTGGGGCCATTGCATACGGGAATGCCGAGATCGCCGGGTTCCCAGGGTTCGACCGGGACCCAGGGATGCAGCTTGCGATAGTAGAGCTGGATCTCGCCCTTGTTGTCGATGATCAAGCCCGAGTTGAACGGATTGCCGTGCGGGTTCAACTCCATCAGCGAGAAGCAGCCCCAGATGTCGTTGGCGATGCAGGCACCGCGGAAGCGCTCTACCTCAGGGCCATCCAGGCGGCACATGATCTCCGGATTGGTATCCATCGAGAGGCCGTGCAGCGCATATTCGGGAAACACGACCAGATCCATGGTCGCCATGTTGCGGCGGGCCTTGGCGACCAGCGAACAGATCCGGTCGGCTTGCCGGGCAAGATCGTCGCGGGTGACGACCACTGGATTCTGGATCTGGACCAGTCCGATCACAACGCCGTCGGGCGCTTTGTTGAGACCGCCTAAGCCGCTCATCGCTTCCTCCGTCGGTTGATTTTCCCGACGGAGGTGCAAACGGCATGCCAGCCCGTGTGGCCCTGGCGCCCAAGTCCGCAGTCTGCTGAAGGTTACTTGTCGGCGACCGCGCCGGCTTCCTTGCGGGTCTGTTGCACCGCCTCGCGCGCGGCCTTGGCCATCAGGCCGGAGTCGTTGGCGATGGTGACCAGGCGGAAGCCCTTGCCGATCATCTTGGCGGCATAGCCCGCGGTCCCGTTATGGATGCCGGCGAACAGGTTGCGCTTCTTGATCGCCGCCAGCAGCTTGTCGTAGATCGCGAGCACCTGCGGCTCCTCGCGATCGAGAATCGGCTTGAGGCCGAGCGACAGGCCGAGATCCGAGGGGCCGATATAGATGCCGCTGATGCCGGGCACGTCGAGGATCGCATCGATATTGTCGACCGCCTCCTGCGTCTCGATCATCGGGATGACAAGCACTTCGTCATTGGCGGTCGCCTGATAGGGCGTGGCCTCGCCATAGGCACCGGCGCGGATCGGGCCGTTGGAGCGTTTGCCCTTGGGCGGATAGAGGCAATAGGAGACCAGGGCCTTCGCTTCCGCCGGCGTGTTCACCATCGGGCAGATCACGCCCCAGGCGCCGCCATCCAGCACCTTGCCGACGATGCCCGGCTCGTTCCAGGGCACGCGCACCAGCGGCGTCACCGGGTGCTTGTCCATGGCCTGGAAGCACGTCACCATCGACAGGTAATCCTGCACGCCATGCTGCATGTCGACCGTGACGCTGTCCCAGCCGCATTGCGCCATGGTCTCGGCCGAGAAGCCGTTGGGAATGGCAAGCCAGCCGTTGACGCAGGCCTTGCCTGCCTGCAGGCGCTTCTTCAGCATGTTCGACGACATTCGGCGTTTCCTCGTTCCTGGTTAAGACGCCGCAGTCTACACAGCCGCAGGAAGAGTGGTGACCCTTTTGTTGTTGCGCGCCGGACGTCTGGCCGTCGATCTCGCGCCCTCCGCGGGTGGATCGATCGCGTGCTTCCGCGTCGACAATGTGGACGTGCTGAGACCGATGACAGCGGCCGATATCGAGTCCGGGCGGGGCAACAATGCCGCCGCTTATCCGCTCGTGCCCTTCTCAAATCGCATCGCGAACGGTCGGCTCGACTTCGAAGGGCAGGTCTTCCAGCTTGCGCGGAACTGGCCGGGCGTGAACCATCCCATGCACGGCGATGGATGGTCGCGGAGTTGGCGGGTGATGCGCGCCGACGACAAGTCGGTGGAGATCGCCTTCGAGCACGAACGCGCCGCCGCATCGGGTGGCTGGCCTTTCCGCTATCGGGCCCGCCAAAGCTATCGCTTGTTGGCGGACAGGCTGATCGTGGATATGGCGATCGACAACCTCGAAGATCGTCCGGTGCCGGCCGGCATTGGATTGCATCCCTTCTTCACACGCGAGGACGATACCGATCTCTGCTTCGCGGCGCCGGCAGTCTGGCACACCGACGCCGAGGTCTTGCCGGTGAAGCGGACACCGGTACCGCCGGAATGGGATTTTAGTCGGCTGCGCTGCGTGAACGAGGTCGTGCTCGACAATTGCTTCGATGGTTGGGGCGGACGCGCCAGCATCGTCTGGCCGCGCCGGCGTTTGCGTCTCGACCTCGAGGCTTCGGAGCTGTTGCGTCATCTCGTGGTCTACGTGCCGCCAGGGCAGCCCTATTTCTGCGTCGAGCCCGTGAGCCATGCCAGCGGCGAGGTCGGCGCCCTGCCGCTCGCTCCCGGTGCGACGCGCCGCGGCGAGATCGTCTTTCGCCTGTCCGACCTGTGAGGAACCCCTGTGAGGAACCCATGACATCCTTCGCTTCGTATCCAAGTCTCAAGGACCGCACGGTTTTCGTTTCCGGAGGCGGCTCCGGAATCGGCGCCTCGATCGTCGAACATTTCGCGGCCCAGGGAGCGAAGGTGGGCTTCGTCGATATCGACGAGGCCGTATCGACCGCCTTGGTGAAGAAAGTCGAGACGGAAGGTCACGGCACTCCGTTTTTCCAGCGGACCGACATACGGGATGTGAAGGCCTATCAGGCCGCGATCGCCGCAGTCGCTGCCAGGCTGGGCACAATTACCGTCCTCATCAACAATGCAGCCCGCGACGATCGGCACGATCTCAAGGAGGTGACACCGGAATTCTGGGACGAGCGGATCGCCGTCAATCTGCGCCATCAATATTTCGCCATTCAGGCAGTCGCTCCGGGCATGAAGGCAGCGGGTGGCGGATCGATCGTCAATTTCAGTTCGATCAGCTATCACACGATGACGGCCCAGCTTTCGGTCTATCAGGCAGCGAAGGCGGCGGTGATCGGCATGACACGCGGCCTCGCGCGCGATCTCGGGCCCGACCACATCCGGCTCAACGCCATCACGCCCGGCTGGATCATGACGCAGCGACAAATCGATCTGTGGCTGACTCCCGAGGCCGAGGCCGATCTGATGAAGGCGCAATGTCTCAAGGAAAAAGTCTATCCTCCTGATATCGCACGCATGGCGCTGTGGCTCGCCGCCGACGACAGCCGTCTGGTGACGGCGCAGAATTTCGTCGTCGATGGCGGCCGCATGTGAATGAGGCGCCCTGTAATTGCAATGCCATCGGAGTGTCCTACATGCAGCGGGTTCGATCCTCGAACCTGCAGGAGGCACTGATGGCTGAGCAACTTCCGAGGCCTTTCACGTCTACTCCCTTCGTTCCCTTCGCCGGGGAGCTGGATCAGTTCCTGAATCGTATGATGCGGAGCTGGCCCTTTGGTTGGCTCGATACGGTGGGCGCCTCGCAATTTCCGGCGCTGCGTGCGTTCGAACCCGCACCGAAGATCGAAGTGAAGGAAAACGGCAATCATTACACCGTCTGCGTCGAGGTGCCCGGCCTCGACCAGAGCGACATCAAGGTCCGCGTCGACGGCGACATGCTGACGATCGCCGGCGAGAAGAAGATCGAACGGTCTGACGAGAAGACCCACTATTCCGAGCGCAGCTATGGCAGCTTCACGCGCTCGTTCCATCTCCCGACCGATGCCGACAAGGAAGGCATTTCGGCACAGTATGGCAAGGGCGTGCTGACGCTCGAGATTCCCAAGACGAGCAACGGTCACGCCGGGACGAAGGAAATCGAGATCCGGCCGTCCTGAAGGCTAAAGGCCTTCGCGCTCGATCCAGCGCCTGAGCAGAGCGGCCAACTCATGCGGCCGCTCGAGCGGCGCCATGTGCCCGCAGTCCTCGATCACCTCGAAATGGGCGTACGGCAGGTGCTGCGCCATGCGCTCGGTCTCGGCGAAGGTGCGAAGGCGATCCTGGCGGCAGGCAACGACCAAGGCCGGGCAAGTGATCCGTTCGAGATCGGCATAGCCGTCGTTCCGCACCAGGGCCGCCTGCCGGGCTCGGACCTCGGGCCCGAGGCGGCGCTGCATGTCGCGCAGCCGACCGAGCAGGACCGGGTCACGTTCGCGATCCGGATGCAACCCCATGGCGACGCCATTGGCTCGCGGGGGCCGGTTGCCCGGCAGGTAGCCTTGCTTGCGCTGCTCGGTCTCTTCCCTGGTATAGGCGCGGGCCGAACTGGCCACGAAGGCAACAGCGCGCACCCGCTCCGGTGCCGCCAGCGTCAGCACGCGGGCGACGAAGCCGCCCATGGAGAAGCCGATCAGTACGAAATGTTCCGGGACTTCCGCCAGCACGCGTCGGGCCATGCCTTCGAGCGTGTCGTCCTGATAGACGTTGCCGTAGTGGAGGCGGCCGAGCTTCTCGAGATCGGGCACCATGTCGGCCCACAGAGTGGCGTCGCACATGAAGCCGGGCAGCAGAACAAGGTCGCGCACTAACTTGGTCCTTCAGGTTTCGAACAGCCACTGGCGTTCGCCCACGAAGCGCGCGGTGGCGAGGCCGAGGGCCATGGCGCCGACGACGAAGGCAACGACGACGGCGGCCTGCAGGCCGGCCTGGACATCGCCTCGTCCGAACAGAACCGTTGCCTGGAAGGCGTAGCTGCCCGGAACCATGATGATGATGCTGGGAACACTCAGCACGATGCGGGGTTGGCGCAGCAGCCTGCGGGCCAACGACGCCAGGAGTCCCGCCGTGAAGGCGCCGACGAAGGTTGCCGAAGCCAAAGTGACGCCGGCGTCGTAAAGCGACAGGCGCAGTTCATTGCCGACCAGCGTCAGAAGTCCAACGGCACAGGCGACGCGCCATGGACTGTTGTAAAGCAGGGCGAATCCGACGCCGCCGATGAAGCTTGCCCCGCCGCGCAGGATCAGCACGACCGCGGGGCTCGCCGAGGAGACGGTCGCCTCGGGCAGGCTGTAGCCGGCAAATGCCACGACGATGCCAAGGCCGAACGCTGCGGCGGCAAGCAAGGTCGCGCCATAGGTGAGCCGGACCACCGCGGCGACGGTTTGCCGCTGCAGCAGGTCGAGCAAGCCGGCGACCAGTGGGAACCCTGGAACCAGAAACAGCATGGAGGCAAGAATGCCGATCCCATGGTGACTGGCCTCGCCCGCTTCTGCGAGCAGCAGCAGTAGCAAATGACACATGCCCGCCGCGGCAAGGGCGCATATCGCTGTCATCATGTACTGGTTGAGGTGACGCCGCGACAGAGCCATGCGCAGTGCCTGGCCAAAGGCACCGCCGACAATGGCGGCGAGGGTGCCCGGCAGATCGCCGCCATTGAGATAGGAGAAAGAGGCGCACGTCAGGCCGATCGCCAGCGAGACGGTCACCCAGGAATGAAGCGGGGCCGTACGTTCGATGCGGTCCAGGGCGCTGTCGATCTCTTCCGGGCGCATGGCTCGCGTGTCATCCTGCGCCAGCCGCTCCAGCTCCATGAGCTGGGCAGCATTGATGCCGAGCGGGCCAACCTCGCGGACGAGGGTGAGGTGCTCGCCGTTGCGGGTTGCCGTGGCGGTGATGGTCGTAACCGCAACGTTCACCGCCAGATCGTCGAGCCCCACCTTTGCTGCCAGCGCCTTCAGCGCCGCGACGATCCGGAAGCCAGCGTCGCCGGTACGGACCATCAGGCTGCCGAAGCGCAGGATCACCTCGAGCGAC
Organism: Enhydrobacter aerosaccus; assembly: GCF_900167455.1. Lineage (GTDB taxonomy): Bacteria > Pseudomonadota > Alphaproteobacteria > Reyranellales > Reyranellaceae > Reyranella > Reyranella aerosaccus. The sequence goes on along the minus strand of NZ_FUWJ01000018.1, from coordinate 66,637 downwards.
GCGTTGAGAAACGGATCGGTGCTCACGGGAGAGATGGGGTCACAAGGATGGCAGGGGGGCGCCATGCCGGCGATGCGGCTGGGGATTGTCGATCGGAGTGTCGCGGCGAGGGTTGCTATTGGTTTCCGCCCACAATCGCTTGCGTTGAATCATCTCGTCTCCCCGGCACATAAGACACTCTATCGGTCTTTCGCGCGATGGTCGCCTTTGTTAGCGTCTATACGGCGTTCACTCGGCAACAGGGAAGATCAGATGGCGGACATACGGCGGGAATTCGATAGCTTGGGCGAGGTCAATGTTCCGGCCGACAAGCTGTGGGGCGCGCAGACCCAGCGCTCGCTGGAGCATTTCAGCATCGGCAAGGATCTCATCCCTCGAGAGATGATCACGGCCTACGCGCTGCTGAAGAAAGCGGCCGCCAATGCCAACCACGCCGGGGGGCGACTGGACGACAACGTTCACAAGCTGATTGTCCAGGTGTGCGACGAGATCCTGGCCGGTCAGCATCACGACATGTTCCCGCTTCATGTCTGGATGACCGGCAGCGGCACGCAGTTCAACATGAACGTGAACGAGGTCATTTCGAACCGCTGCTGTCAGATCGCCGGCACACCGCTGGGATCGAAGAAGCCGGTCCATCCCAACGACCACGTCAACATGTCCCAGTCGTCCAATGATTCCTTCCCGTCGGCGATGTACATCGCCGCGGCAATGGAGACGACCCGGCGGCTGATCCCGTCGGTCAAGGCGCTGCACGATGCGATCGATGCCAAGTCCAGGGAATGGGCCGACATCGTGAAGATCGGCCGGACGCACATGCAGGATGCGACACCCATCACGCTGGGGCAGGAATGGTCGGGCTATGCCGGCATGCTGGCCGACAACCTCGAGCGGCTGCAGGACGCGCTCAAGGGCGTCTATCATCTGGCGCTGGGCGGGACGGCGGTCGGTACCGGCATCAATGCCGCGCCGGGCTTTGCCGAGGCGGTCGCCGCGGAAATCGCCAAGCTCAGCGGGCTTCCCTTCGTTTCCGCTCTCAACAAGTTCACCGTGCAGGGGGCGCACGATGCGCTGGTGCAGCTCTCAGGAACGTTCCGCACGGTCGCCTCGTCGCTCTACAAGATCGCCAACGACATCCGCCTGATGTCCTGCGGTCCGCGCGCCGGTTTCGCCGAGCTGCACATTCCCGAAAACGAGCCCGGTTCGTCGATCATGCCCGGCAAGGTCAACCCGACACAGGCCGAGGCCCTGACCATGGTCGCGGTTCAGGTCATGGCAAACGACGTGGCGGTCGGCTTCGGCGGCGCCGGCGGCTATCTGGAAATGAACGTCTACAAGCCGCTGATAATCTACAACATCACGCACTCGATCACGCTGATGACCGACGGCTGCGCCAACTTCCAGAAATTCCTGGTCGAGGGCACGCAGCCGAACCGCAAGAAGATCGCCGAATATGTCGAGCGCTCGCTCATGTTGGTGACGGCGCTGGCGCCAGTGATCGGCTACGACAAGGCCTCACAGATTGCCCATCACGCCAGCGACCGCGACCTGACGCTGAAGCAGGCGGCGTTACAATTGGGTTACGTAACGGAGGCTGAGTTCGATCGGATCGTCGATCCGGCGAAGATGGTTCATCCCTACGTGGCCAAGTAATCGTGGCCGAGTAAGTCGGTGATCCAGACCCTGCCTTGACCTCGGTCAAGGCAGGATGCGCGGATAGCATCGAAGCTGGTTATATGACCAGTGCCGTATCGATCACCCTTACTCGCCAAGCCAACTACAAATTCCTGGTGGATTATGGTCCTGGCCTGCCGGGCGGGACCTTGGACGAACCAGCGCCCCTGGGCGGCAGTGAAGGGCCGTCGCCGGTCCAGGCGTTAGTGACAGCCGTTGCGGGCTGCCTGTCGGCTAGCTTTGTCTTCGCCCTGGCCAAGTTCAAGGAGGACCCGGGCCCGGTAGCCATCGCCGCGACGTGCTCGCTCGCCCGCAACGAGTACAACAGGATGCGCGTCACCGGCGTCGACGTGACCCTGAAGCTCGGCACGCCGCCGCAGACGCTGGCCCACCTGCAGCGCGCGTTGGCGCAGTTCGAGGATTTCTGCACCGTCTCGCAGAGCATCCGGGCCGGTATTCCCTATACGCTCAAGGTCGTGGCGCCGGATGGAGAAGTGGTCAAGGCAGCCTGAGGCACCGGCGTTCGACGCCGTCCAGGGAGGACGCTCGGCTGCGAGTTCATTATCGGTTCGATCACCGCGTGAGGTTCAGCAATGGCTGAAAGCGTTCTTTCCCCAAAATCCCCGAACCTGAGCGTTCCGGCCTTCTGGCCCATGGCTCTTGCGGCAAGCCTGGCCGAGCAGGGCGCTGACCTCTATGCCCGCAACGTCAAGTTCATCGAGGAAGAGATCAAGATCCACGACCGATTGCGGCCCGCATTGGCGACCGCGAACCAGGTGCGACTCGATCTCCGGACCATGACGCTGCGCGACTATGGCGGGCGGGGCGGCCTGCCGACGCTGGTCGATGCGCCCTATGCCGGTCACTCCGCGATGATCGCCGACTACCACAAGGGGCAGAGCCTGGTGGAGACGTTGCTGGCCAGTGGCGTGGGGCGGGTGCTGCTGACCGACTGGAAGTCGGCGACCGACGACATGAAGGACCTCGAGATCGACAACTATCTGGCCGACATGGTGGTGGTGATCGACGACCTGGGCGGCCGCGTCAATCTTGTCGGCCTGTGCCAGGGCGGATGGCTATCCGCGATGGTCGCGGCCCGCTTCCCGGACAAGGTGAATTCCCTGGTTCTCGCCGGCGCGCCCATCGATACGGATGCCGGCGATGGCCCGATCAAGACCATGGCGCACCGTTCCCCGCTGTCGTTCTACGAGCAACTGGTGGCGATGGGCGGCGGGCTGATGAAGGGCAAATTCATGCTGCAGGGCTGGAAGAACATGCATCCCGGCCAGCACTACATCCAGGATCACGTCGATCTCTACGAGCATATCGACGATCCGGCCTATGTTGCCAAGGAGGAGACCTTCAACAGCTGGTACGAGAACCCGATCGACCTGCCGGGCCGTTGGTATCTGCAGGCCATCCGGCAGCTCTTCAAGGAGAACCAACTGGCCAAGGGCCAGTTCGTCGGACTTGGTCGGCGTCTCGACCTGCGGGCGATCACCTGCCCGACTTATCTGCTGGCGGGCGCCGCGGACGACATCACCACACCCGAGCAGGTTCTCAATGCCGCCCGCTACATCGGCACGCCGGCCGACAGGATTGTGCAGCAGACCGTGCCTGGTGGGCATATCGGCCTGTTCATGGGATCGCATACGCTGAAGGACCATTGGCCCGGCATTGGCCGCTGGATCGCGGCGCAGTGAAGGCCGGCAATCACGTCGCGGCAGGCAGACGCTGTCGTTCCCGGGCCTTGAGCCGCGACAGCGATACCGGCGTGATGCCGATATAGGCGGCGAGATCCTGTTGCGTGACGCGCTCCGAGAGCCACGGCCGCTCGGCGAGGGCGTGGGCCAGCCGCTCCGGCGGCGTCAGGGTGAGAAGGCTGCGCTCGCGGCCGGTGAGATGACGGGCCTTGTCGTGGAGGAGCAGGCTGAGGCAGTGCGCCCAGTCAGGCTCGGACTGGACGAGACCCCGTAGCAACTCGACGTCGAGCAGTTCCGCCTCCGTGTCCTGGCACGCAATGCCATCGTAGGCCACGGGCTCTTCGTCACCCAGGACGCCGATGCAGGCGGCGACCTGTCCCTCGGAGAGGAAATCCCGCACGCGCTCGGTACCGTCCTCGGACTGGTAGCTGAACTTCACCACGCCGTGGCGGATGAGCGCGATGTAGCCGACGCGCTCGCCGGCGTGGAACAGCGCCTCGCCGCGCCTCCAGGAGCGATGCACGAGCCGGGCGCGCAGTATCGCGGCGTGCGGGAGGGGATGGCCGGCACGGTTTTCCAGGATCTCGATCAGATCGAGGCGGCGGTCGTAAATCTGGTTCACTTAACCAAAGATAATGTCGCTGTGCCGCCGCCGCCATAGGGTCGCCGTGACCCTCAGTGGAGTAACCGCAATGCTTGTCTGGAAAGTCGGCGACGTCAGCATCACCAAATTGGTCGAGATCGAGACCGCCATGCCGGCCGGCGGACCGCCCGGTTCCATGCTGCCCGACGCCCATCCCGAGGCCGTCCGCGCGATCGACTGGCTGGTCCCGCAATTCGCAACAGCGGAAGGTCATCTCAGGATCAGCGTGCATGCGTTGCTGGTGCAGACGCCGACGATGCGCCTCGTCGTCGACACCTGCATTGGCAATGACAAGCCGCGCAACGGCACCCTGTTCGATCGTCTGCAGACGCGCTTCCTGCAGGATCTCGACGCGGCCGGTTGGATGCGCGACAGTGTCCAGGGCGTGCTGTGCACGCATCTTCATGTCGATCATGTCGGTTGGAACACGATGCTGATCGACGGGCGCTGGGTGCCGACCTTCCCCAAGGCGCGATACTATTTCGGCCGACGCGAATTCGACGAGACCGAACGCGAGGCGCGCGACCGGAGCGTCCGTTCCCATGACGGCGCCATCTTCGCCGATTCGATCCAGCCCATCGTCGAGGCGGGATTGGCTACCTTTGTCGCCATGGACGCTCAGCTTGCGCCGGAAATCCGATTGCTGCCGACCCCGGGCCATACGCCAGGCCATGTCAGTGTGGTGATCGAATCCCAGGGCGCGCGGGCGGTCATCACCGGCGACCTGATGCACCATCCCTGCCAGATGGCGCGGCCGGACTGGTCGTCGGGCTTCGACAGCGATCAGGACGAGTCGCGCGGCACCCGCCAGTCCTTCCTGCGCCAGTTCGCCGATACGCCGACGCTGGTGATCGGCACTCACTTCGCGGGGCCAACGGCCGGCCGAATCATCCGCGAAGGCGACGCCTATCGCTTCGTCTGTTAGCCGCGTCAGCGGATGGCGCGGCTGCGCCGAGCCAGCAGGATCATGGCGATCAGGGAGATGGTGCCAAAGGCAAAGCAGAGCCAGAGCGCGCCAGCAGCGCCGAAGCGGTCCAGCACCGCGGCGAGCACCGTCGGCGCGCTCGCCGACATGATGCCCTGCGTCAGGGCGAGCCGACCCATGTAGGAGCCGAACTGGCCGCGGCCGAACAAGGCCAGCGGCAGGGTGGCGCGCTGGACGGCCTTGAGCCCGTTGGCCATGCCATAGGCCACCACGCACACGACGGCGATGGCCCAGTTGCTGCCGTCGATCAGCATCAGCGCGAGGCCGAACGGCAATGCCGCGGAGCCGAACACGGCCGACATCATGAACGAGTAGCGATGGCCGAAGGCGAGCTCGACGATGCGGATGCCGACCTGGGACGGTCCGACCAGCGAGGCCAGGAACAGCGCCGAGGCAGGCGGATGGCCGAGGTCCCGCAGCACCTCGATCAGATGGATGATGAATCCCGTGAAGACGAAGGCGCCGAAGGAGAGCGTGATGTTGAGCAGCCGGTAGATGCGCGTCCGCTCTTCTGGAGGCACGCCGCCGCTCGCCGTCGGCGCGGCTGTCTTCGCCGTCTGTGGAGGCGCCGAGCGGGGCAGGACGAGGAAGTGGATCGGCGCACAGACCAGCAGATGGACCGCGGCATAGATGAGGGTGGTCCCGCGCCAGCCGACCATCAGGTCGAGCGCGCCGCTCAACGGCCAGAACACGGTCGAGGCGAAGCCGCCGATGATCGCCAGCACGGCGATCGCCTGTCGCGCGCGCGGCCCGGCGACCTGGGCCAGCGCGATGCTGGACGGCGTGTTCAGCGCCAGCGTCGAGGCGACGCCCATGCCGGCCCAGGCGCAAAGATAGACCACCGGCCCTTGGCTGAGGGCAAGCAAGAGCAGCGACAGCGCATAGAGCACCGATCCGCACGCCATGACCAACCGGGGGCCCGTGCGATCCATCATGCGCCCGATGCGCGGCGACAATAGCGCGCCGACGGCGAACATCACCGTGATGCCGGCGAAGACCAGCTCGGTCGGCATGCCGAGCTCGTCCTGGATGTGGCGGCCGAGGACCGAGGGCAGCAGGAATGTGGTGCCCCAGCCGATGATCTGGGTGACGCCGAGCCCGAGAGTGGCGCGGCCGACGGGCGCGAAGATGGTGGCGCCACCGAGGGCGCGGATCATCGGCTAGTCACGCCGCCCGAGCCTGTTCGGGGTAGAGCGACAGCAACCCGGCCTCGCTGGCCGGGCAGACGCCGCGCTCGGTGATGAGGGCCGTGACCAGCCGCGCCGGCGTCACGTCGAAGGCCGGATTGGCGGCGGGGCTGCCCTCGGGCAGCACATCGACCGCCACGACCTCTCCGCTTTCGGTGCGGCCGGAGATGCGCGACAGCTCGGCGGCGTGGCGTTCCTCGATCGGGATCTCGCGATGGCCGTCCTCGATCGTCCAGTCGATGGTCGGATAGGGCAGTCCGACATAGAACGGCACGCCGTTGTCGCGCGCAGCCAACGCCTTGAGGTAGGTGCCGATCTTGTTGCAGACATCGCCGCGCCGCGTCGTGCGGTCGGTGCCGACGATGCAGAAGTCGACCTTGCCGTGCTGCATGAGATGGCCGCCGGCATTGTCTGCGATGACGGTATGCGGCACGCCGTGCTTGCCGAGCTCCCAGGCCGTCAGGCTGGCGCCCTGGTTGCGCGGCCGGGTTTCGTCGACCCAGACATGGATCGGGATGCCGGCATCGTGCGCCTGGTAGATCGGCGCCAGGGCAGTGCCCCAGTCGACCGTGGCGAGCCAGCCGGCATTGCAATGGGTGAGGGCGTTCAGCCGCTCGCCCTGGCGCGGCTTGAGGCGACGGATCTCGCCCAGCCCATGTTCGCCGATGCGGCGGCAGATCTCGGCATCCTCGTCGCAGATCTCGGCAGCGCGGCGGTAGGCCGCTTCACGCCTTGCCGCGCTGGGTAGCGGCGCCAGCAAGGCCCGCAGGTCGTCGAGTGCCCAGCGCAGGTTGACGGCGGTCGGGCGCGAGGCGAGCAGCAGCGCATGGGCGCGCGCCAGCATGGCGTCGGACGGGTCGGTCGCCATCGCCAGCGCCATGCCGTAGGCGGCGGCGGCGCCGATCAAGGGAGCGCCGCGCACCACCATGGTGCGGATGGCGCGCTCGGCATCCTCGACCGTCCTGAAGTCGCGGACGACGAAACGATGCGGCAGCAGGGTCTGGTCGATGGCCTGCACGGTGCGGCCGTCGGCACCGAGCCAGATGGTGCGGTAGGGGGTGCCGTCGACTTTCACCGCACGGCCTCGCGCTGCGTGGCGCGGGCGGCGTCGTTGACCGCCTTGATGTCGGTGAAGCCACCGCCCTCGACCATCAGCAGCCGGGCAAGCTTCAAGGCGCGCTTCTCGCAGCGGGCACGCAGGTCGGGGTCGACGATGCTCTCGAGATCCTCGACATGGGCGAGACCCAGGATGCGGCGCGTCATCTTGGCGCCGGCGAAACCCAGCGCATCGACGAACAGGCGACGCATGTAGGCATCCTGCGCCGCCTTCAAGGCCAGCGGCTCCTGGTTGTTGAGGAACAGCGCCGGGGCGAGGACGTCGCCGGCATGGGCGTTGTTCCACAGGGCGCGGAAGCGTTCATCGAACAGCGTCCAGATGCTTTCGATGGTCTTGAGGATCCAGTCGCGGTAGCTGTCGCGGCTGCCCGGCATGGTCTCGTGACCGCTCTGCGAGAAATAGGCGAGGTAGAGATTGCCGAGCAGCGCGCCGACATCGAACCCCATCGGCCCATAGAAGGCGAACTCCGGATCGATGGCGTAGGTCTCGGATTCGGTCACCATGATCGAACCGGAATGCAGATCGCCATGGATCAGCGCCTGGGCCTCGCTCAGGAACTTGAGCTTCAGCTCTTGGGCGGCCCGCTTCCACGGGCCATCGGTGCGCACGGCGGCGGCGGTGAAGTCGAGCTGCGGGCTGGTCCAGCGATTGCCGTCCGCCACCCGCCACGGGTCGGTGAAGACCAGATCCTCGGTGATGCGGCAAAGCTCGATATTGTCGCAGAAGAGCGCCATGTGCTTCTTCTTCTCGGCCGCCGGCTGGCCGAGATCGGAGGTCGCGAACAGCGTCTCGGCCATGAAGGTCGCCATATGGTCGGCGAGCTTCGGATAGACCGTGCCGCGGATCAGGCCCTTGCGCAGGATGATGTGCGGGTTGAGGTAGTCCATGACGGTGAGCGCCAGCGTCTCGTCGAAATGGAACAGCTTCGGCACGTGCTGTGGCGCCGCCTTGGCCTGCACGACAAGCGCCTGATACTCGAAGAAGGAGCGGCGCAACGGCAGTGGCCAGCTCTCTCCCACCAGCCGCAGATAAGGCAGGGCCTGCTTCAGCACCACGCCGCCGCGCGGTCCCTCGATGACAAAGACGAAATTCAGATTGCCGTCGCCGACTTCCCGGATCTTCCACTCTGCGGGTTGACCGCCGAGATTGGTTGCGACGGCCGGAATCTCCGCCAGGTAGGCGGCGACGTCGGCTTCCTTCAGGGCCCGATAGCCGGGCGGAACATCCAGTGACATGGCGCCCGGAAATTCGGGCCTGCCGCGCCGAAGGTCAAGAGATCGCTCTCGCAACCGCGTCGACCAGGGCCGCGGCATCGAGTCTATAGGCGCGATAGAGATCCGGAATATCGCCCGACTGGCCGAATGACTCGATGCCGAGCGGGACGACACGCTGACCGCGCACCGATCCCAGCCAGGACAGCGCCAGCGGGTGGCCGTCGAGGACGGTCACCAGGCGTGCATCGCGCGAGAGCGGTGCCAGCAGGCGTTCGACCGGGCTCGCGCCGCGGTCGATCGTTCCCGCGGTGCGGCCGCGTTCCCGCTGGGCCGCCAGCCAGTCGGCGTGCAGCCGGTCGGGAGAACTCAGGACCAGCAGGCCGGCGCCGGCGAAATCCCGGACGATGCTGGCATGTGCGGCGATCGCTTCGGGTGTGACCGCGCCCATCGCCACGAGCGCCACGTCGGCCCCGGGTTCCGGCGGCGCATACCAGTAACCGCCGGCGATGAGGTCGGCCTCCTGCGCGGGCGACAGTGTCCGTTCGGGCTGCAGCAGGCTGCGGGTGGAGAGGCGCAGGTAGATCGAGGACCCTTTAGGCTGCTGCATATGCTCGAGTCCGAAGCGCATCAGCACCGCGAGCTCGTCGACGAAGGCCGGCTCGTAGGAGAGCAGGCCGGGCTGGCCGATGCCGATCAGCGGCGTATGGATGCTCTGATGCGCGCCGCCTTCCGGCGCCAGGGTGACGCCGGAGGGTGTGGCCACCACCATGAAGCGCGCATCCTGATAACAGGCATAGTTCAGCGCATCGAGGCCGCGGGCAATGAAGGGATCGTAGAGTGTCCCGATCGGCAGCAGGCGCGTGCCGAACAGTTCGTGGCTGAGGCCGAGGGCGGCGAGCTGGATGAAGAGATTGTTCTCGGCGATACCCAGCTCGATATGCTGGCCGCGCGGCGTCTTGCGCCAGAGCTGCGCCGACACGACCTTGAGCTCGCGGAACACGTCTTCCGCCTCGGTGTGGCCGAACAGGCCGCGTCGATTGATCCACGCACCGAGATTGGTCGAAACCGACACGTCCGGTGAGGTGGTGACGATCCGGCGTCCCAGCTCGCTGTCCTCGGCGGCGATCGCGTTCAGGATCTTGCCGAAGCCTTCCTGCGTGCTGGCCTTCCTGTCGTTGGGTCTGGGCAGGGCTGCCGGAATGGCGATCGCGGGTGCCGCGGTACGGCGCCGGCCTTCGGCATTGAAGGGCGCCTGGCGGATGAAGGTTTCGAGTTCTGCGACCGGCGCAGCAAGGCCGGCGAACTTCTGCCACTCCTGGCCGTCGGCGATACCCATGCCCTTCTTGAATCCCGCCATCTGCTCGACGGTCATCAGGCCGGAGTGATTGTCCTTGTGACCGGCGAAGGGCAAGCCCTGGCCCTTGATGGTGTAGGCGATGAAGCAGGTCGGCGTGTCGTCGGTGACGCCCTCGAAGGCGTCGAGCACCGCCTGCATGTCGTTGCCGGCCAGGTTGGTCATCAGCCGGTGCAGCGACGCGTCGTCGTGCTGCTCCAGGATGCGGCGGATGCCGGGATACTGATTCAGGTCGCGCGTCAACGCCTCGCGCCAGCCGGCGCCGCCCTTGAACACCAGCGCCGAATAGAGCGAGTTGGGGCAGTCGTCGATCCATTGCCTGAGCTGCTCGCCGTCCGGTTGGGCGAAGGCGGTCTCCAGCAGCTTGCCATATTTCAAGGTGACGACGCGCCAGCCCACCAGCTCGAACATCTCGCCGATGCGGCCGAACAGGCGATCGTTCACCACGCCGTCGAGGCTCTGGCGGTTGTAGTCGATCACCCACCACAGGTTCCGCACGTCGTGCTTCCAGCCCTCGAGCAGGGCCTCGAAGATATTGCCCTCGTCGAGCTCGGCGTCGCCGACCAGCGCCACCATGCGACCGGTGGGTCGTTCTGCTGGTGCGAGCTTCTTCAGCCGCACATAGTCCTGCACGATCGACGAGAAGAGCGTCATCGCCACGCCGAGACCGACCGAGCCGGTCGAGAAATCGACGTCGTCGACATCCTTGGTGCGCGAGGGATAGGACTGCGCGCCGCCATAGCTGCGGAAGTGTTCGAGCTTGTCCTGGGTCTGATGCCCGAACAGATACTGGATGGCATGGAACACCGGTGAGGCATGCGGCTTCACCGCGACGCGATCCTCCGGGCGCAGCACCGAGAAATAGAGCGCCGTCATCACGGTCGCGAGCGACGCGCACGACGCCTGATGGCCGCCGACCTTGAGCCCGTCGCGGTTCGGTCGCACATGGTTGGCGTGATGGATGGTCCAGGCGGAAAGCCACAGAACCTTGCGTTCCAGGTCGCGCAGGAGCTTCAGGCGTTGGACGGGGGCCATGGAGGTCATGACAACCGGGATACGCTCGGCATCGGGGAATATCCTTGCGTTTGGACCCGTTCCGCCGCTGTATAGGGTAAAATTGCGCCAAAATCAGGAAATTGAAGCAATGATCTCCCTCGACGCCATCGACCGGCGCATCCTGGAGAAGCTGCAGCAGGACGGCCGCCTCAGCAATACCGAGCTGGCGGAGAAGGTCGGCCTGTCCTCGTCGCCCTGCTGGCGGCGGGTGAAGGCGCTCGAGGAGGCGGGCGTGATCAAGGGCTATGCCGCCCTGGTCGATGCCAAGACGGTCGGCCTGTCGGTGAACGTCTTCATGAGCGTCTCGCTGTCGACCCAGAACGAGAAGTCGCTGAAGGACTTCGAGCGAGCGGCGGCGGCGCGCCCGGAAGTGATGGAATGCTATCTCATGACCGGCGACAGCGATTATCTGCTGCGCATCGTCGTGCCCGACCTGGAAGCCTACGAGCGCTTCGTCATGGATTTCACCAAGATTCCCGGCATCGCCCAGATCAGGAGCTCGTTCGCGCTGCGCCCCGTGAAGCAGGGGACGGCCCTGCCGCTCGGCTGAGATAGGCCTCGACGAGCGCAACGATCTCGTCCTCGATCTCGGCATCGGAGAATTGCGCCGCCTTGTGCTCCTCCACAAGCGCCCGCGCGACCCCGAGCGCCGCCCGCGTCGCCACGAACAGGCGCAGCGCGCCGATCTGCGAGAGCCCATGCTTCGAGCCCAGGCTGGCAATGAACTGCTCGACGCCCTCGCTGTGCTCGTCACCATGACCCTGGCCGAGATGCACCGACATCACGGCGCGGCGCAGTTCGCGGTCGGTACGATGGCGCGCCACCAGGGTCCGTACGATCAAGCGCACGCGATCGCCCGGATCGGAGGCCAAGGCCGCCGTCATCGCTATCTGGTCCTCGGCCAGCAGGCGGCGCGCCAGAGCCACCAGGATCGCCGTCTTGTCGGGAAAGTAGCCGTAGAGCGTACCGACACTGATGCCCGCCCGCTCGGCGATGCGGTTGGTGTTGAGTCCGGCCAGCCCGTCCCGGCGTACGATCCGAGCCGCGGCCTCGAGGGCTGCATCATACGTCGCCTGCGCACGCCTCTGCTGGGGCGCCCGCCGTTGAATCTTCGGCTTTTTCCGTCGTTGCGATTTGGCTGCGGCCATATCGGGCAATCCGAGTAGGTGAATCCGAGCAATCGTCGTATCTAATCGGCCATGAAGCGAACGGCAACGGCGATCCTGATCTCCTTCCTCTTGCCCTTGATGCTGGGTGGCTGCGGCGTGGACCGCGCCCTGCACGTCGCGTCGTCGCTGACGGCTCACGAGCTCTGCTCCGTGGCCTTCGTCGAAGGTCGTGATCCCGAACCGGTCTTCCACGATTACCTTCAGCCCTTCATCGGCGTGCGGATCGTCGCCGACCGGCTGCATTACACTGTCGACCACGAGCGGCGACAGGTGACGGCAACGGTGGGACATGCGTTTGCCGCACGCGCCGTCTATGCGGAGGGCCGCGGCTGCACGGTGATGAACCGGTCCGCCGCTCCGCCCGCGCCGCTTGTTCTCGACCCGGTGGCGTTTGCCGATGTGCCCTTGCCGCAGGCCCCCGATCCGCGCCTGACGGCCGCAATCGATCGCGCCTTCACGCCCGACCGCCGCGCTCTGGTCATCGTCCAGGACGGCAACATCGTGGGCGAGCGTTACGCCGCGGGCGACAGGGCCGACACACGCCTGCAAAGCTGGTCGATGGCCAAGTCGATCACCAACGCCCTGATCGGCATCCTCGTCCGCAACGGCAAGCTCGCGCTCGACCAGCCGGTCCCGGGATTGCCCAATGGCATCACGGTCGACCACCTGCTGCGCCAGACCAGCGGCCAGCCGTTCGGCTCGTCGAACAGCGGTTTCGACCTGTCCAGCCGCATGCAGTTTCTCGAGGCCGACACCGCAGCATTCGCCGCGACCCGCTTCGAGGGCAAGCCGGGGGAGCGCTGGTCCTATACCGACGCCAACTACCAGCTCCTGTCGGGCATCGTCCGACGTGCCGCTGGCGGCACGCCCGACGCTGTGGCCAATTTCGCGCGCCGGGAACTGTTCGGGCCGGCCGGCATGAAGAGCGCATTGCTGGAGTTCGACGAAGCCGGGACGCCGATGGGGGCGAGCTGGGCCTTTGCGTCCGCCCGCGACTGGGCGCGCTTCGGGCTGCTCTATCTGAACGATGGCGTGGTCGAGGGCCGACGCCTGCTGCCCGAGGGCTGGGTCGACTATTCGGCCCGGCCGACGCCGCCGGCGGAGGCGGGCTATGGCGCCGGCTTCTGGACCAATCGCGGCGAGTCAGAGGGTGCCCGCCGTCGCCGTTCCTGGGGCATGCCGGCCGACTCCTTCTTCGCGCTCGGCAATTCGGGCCAGATCGTGCTGATCGCGCCGTCGCGGCGGCTGGTGATCGTGAGCCTGGGCTTCTCGCTCGATCCCACCAACCACACTCCGGTCGAAGCCGTCGCGCGGCTGGCGCAAGCCCTTGCCGACCTTGGATCGGCGAGGTGACTGAAGTGTCGGGCCGCAAGCCTCCGCCAACGGCCAGGAGCGGCTAAAGCTCGATCATGCCCGTCATCATCGGCACGCAACGGCCGCCGATGTAGGTGGCAATCACCTTGCCGCCCTTCTTCTCTGCGCACGCCTGCAGGACGCTCGGCCGGCCCATGTCGAAGCCCTGGCCGATGGTACGGTTGAGCGTCAGGTCGGCACTGTCGTCGAAGTGGGCCAGCAGCCCGATCAGCGCCACGTTGGCGGCGCCCGTTGCCGGATCCTCGGGAATGCCGTGCTCCGGCGCGAACATGCGGGTGTGGATGTCGATGTCGCCGTCCGCGGCCCGGACATAGAGGTGAAGACCGACCGTACGATCCCGCGGCAGGTCGCGGGCGAAGACGTCGGCGCGCGGGGCGGCGGCCTTCAGCGCTTCCCGCGACACGAGCTCCGCGAACAGCAGCCCGGCACCGCAGGAGGCAACGACCGGCCGATGGATATCCGTCTTGATGTCGGCCGGCTTCAGGGACGCCGCTGTGGCCACGATCTCGACAGGGATCTCCTCGCCGAAGGTGAGTGGCTGCGGCGCCGCCAGGCGGGTGGCGATCACGACGCCGTTGTCGCGCACGAGGTCGAGCGGCACGACGCCGGCCTTCTCCTCGAACAGCAGGCGGTCGCCGGTGATCTTGCGGCCGAGGCACTGGCCCGCCCGTGCCAGCACGAACGCGGTGCCGACATTGGGGTGTCCGGCAAACGGCATCTCGGCCTTGGGCGTGAAGATGCGCACCTGCGCCGTGTGCGACGCATCCTGCGGCGGCAGCACGAACGTCGTCTCGGCCAGATTGAACTCGGCAGCGATGGCCTGCATCTGCTCGCCCGACAGGCCGCGGGCGTCGGTGACCACGGCCAGCGGATTGCCGCCGAATTGGCGGTCGGTGAAGACATCTACGGTCGTGAAGGGGATTTGCATGGCGGGGACCCTAACCGCTTGCCGAAAGGGGGCTGAGCGAGATTAACTTGTGTCTGGGAGGAAAAACACTTGGCCAATCGGATAGTCACGGACCCGGCTGTGGCCGGCATGACAGCTTTGTGTCGGTCCGTACTCCGGCGGCCTGGATGCGCTCCAACTAGAAACTCAGCGTTGAGGCCTTACCGATGACCCGCATTTCCTATGACCACGGCGTTTCGCCCAAGAAGCTGATCGGCGAGACGATCGGCGCCTTCTTCGATCGCACCGTGGAGACCCATCGCGAACGCGAGGCGCTGGTGGTGAAGCATCAGAACATCCGCTGGAGCTGGAGCGAACTCGGCCGCCGCGTCGACGATCTGGCCGCCGGTCTGCTGGCCCTGGGGTTGGAGCGCGGCGATCGCATCGGAATCTGGTCGCCCAACAATTCGGAATGGACGCTGACCCAGTTCGCCACCGCCAAGGCCGGTCTGGTGCTGGTGAACGTCAACCCCGCCTACCGCCGCGCCGAGCTCGAATATGCGATGAACAAGGTCGAGTGCAAGGCGCTGATCCTGGCGCCTTCGCTCAAGACCTCCAATTATCTCGAGATTGTGGCCGACCTGGTCAAGGACCGGAAGCTGCCACATCTCAAGCACATCGTCCGTCTCGGCGCGGAGAAGACGCCGGGCATGCTGAATTTCGACGATGTCGCCAAGGCCGGCGGCAAGGCCGAAAAGGCGAAGCTGGCCGAGATCGGCCCCAAGCTGCAGTTCGACGATGCCATCAATATCCAGTTCACCTCGGGAACGACGGGTTTTCCCAAGGGGGCGACGCTCACCCATCACAACATCCTGAACAACGGCTATTTCGTCGGTGAAGGACTGAAGCTCACCGCCACCGATCGCCTGTGCATCCCCGTGCCGCTCTATCATTGCTTTGGCATGGTGATGGGAAATCTCGGCTGCCTGACGCACGGCGCCACCATGGTCTATCCGGCCGAGGCTTTCGATCCGCTGGCGACCCTGCAGGCGGTCGCCGAGGAGCGTTGCACGGCGCTTTACGGCGTGCCCACCATGTTCATCGCCCAGCTCGATCACCCAGAGTTCGGCAAGTTCGATCTCAAGAGCCTGCGCACCGGCATCATGGCGGGATCGCCATGCCCCATCGAGGTGATGAAGCGGGTGCAAAGCCAGATGCACATGCACGAGGTGACCATTGCCTACGGCATGACCGAGACCTCGCCCGTGTCGACGCAATGCGCGACGGACGATCCGGTGGAACGGCGCGTCTCCACCGTAGGCCAGGTGATGCCGCATCTCGAGATCAAGATCGTCGATTCCGAAGGCAGGATCGTGCCGTGCGGCGAGACCGGTGAATTCTGCACCCGCGGCTATTCGGTGATGAAGGGCTACTGGAACGATGCCGAGAAGACCGCCGAGGCGATCGACGATGGCGGCTGGATGCATACCGGCGATCTCGCCACCATGGACGCCGAGGGGTACGTGAATATCGTCGGTCGCTTGAAGGACATGGTGATCCGCGGCGGCGAGAACGTCTATCCGCGCGAGATCGAGGAATTTCTCTATCGCCACCCCAAGGTGCAGGACGTGCAGGTGATCGGCGTTCCCGATCAGAAGTACGGCGAGGAGATCTGCGCCTGGATCAAGCTGCGAGACGGCCAGAGCGCGACGCCCGAGGAGATCAAGGAATTCTGCAAGGGCCAGATCGCCCATTACAAGATCCCGCGCTATGTCGAGTTCGTCGATGCCTTCCCCATGACCATCACGGGCAAGATCCAGAAGTTCGTCATGCGCGAGGAGACGATCGGCAAGCTCGGGCTCAAGATGCAGAAGACCGCCTGACACCACCCCTCTGCAATGACGGCCCCTGCAGGGGCGTCAGCGGATGCGGCGCAGATGGACCGACCAGGTCTCGGCGCCGGCCTGCGTTTCGGCCGTGCTGGTGCACTGCGCCGCCTCGCCCGAGCCGCCGCCGGCGCAATCGAGATTGGCGGGGTAGGCGCTGCGCCCGTCGCTGCAGGTCATGTTCGAGGTGTGGAAGCGGAGCTGCGGTCCGACATAGTCGGCCTGCGCCGTGGCCTGGCAGGCATAGTCCGGCTGGTTGAGGCGCTTGTAGAGAAATCGTCCGCGTCCCTGGGCGTCGAAGCAATAGGTCGAGACGCCCGGCTGGTTCGAATACTGGAACACGTCGGTGCGCCAGCAGCCCTTGAGGAACGACAGATCGCTGACCGGCGCCGCCGGGAGCGCGAGCGCTGGCAGGGAAGCGCCCGAGGTCGAAGGGCCGGACACGGGCGGGCCAAAGGGCGCCGTCGGTTGCGGATAGGAGGGCGGACGCGAACTGGTCGAAAAGGACGGAACCGGCGGAAGCGACGGGTTGTAGCCGCCGGGCGGCGGCGGAGGCGGCAACACCGGTTGGGTCGTTCCATTGGGATAATGCGGCCCGGTACCGCGCGGATCGCCCAGCCCGCTGCCGATGCCGGTGGTATTGGCGGTACTGCCGCCGGGGGCAACGCCGACGCCCTGGGCATGGGTTACTGTCGTCGCCATGGGGGTGGCGGCCAGCGCAAGGGCGATCGTGGCCAGGGCCTTTATCGCAGGCATTTTCGGCATATCGGTGGCGTTGTGCCGATCATCAAGTTGTCGTCGTTCAGAAATGTGTGATGGGCCTGACCGCCCCGAAGCGCGCCTTGCTTGCAGCGGAAATAGTTTTCGAGTGCGGAGGTAGTACAGCGGTGCCAGTGGCAATCATGCATCAGCGCGTCAAAATCGACGCCCTGCCGGTCTCGTCTATGGACAGAATTTAGGCTGGAGTTCACGGTGCGAGTCTACCGTGAGTTGAGAGATGGTCATCGATCGGCTGATATTTTGCTCTGCCATTATGATCGTAGCGGCTTGTTTCAATATCGCAGCTGCTCAAGAGGAGCCTTCGCTCGAAGTGGACGTATCAGACAACGCAGCCGTCTTAAGGCTGCCCGGCGTCGAATATGAGTTTGACGATCCCGTCTGGTGCGGATCCACTATAGTCGCGTTCCCTGGAAAAGGGATGAACGGTGGGCGCGAATGGATCACGCTCTACGATATCGACCGCAAGACGGTAACCCGGCGCGATCGGCTGGAGGCAGGAATTGTCGCCTGTAATGCGGATGCATCGGAGGTCGTGACTCGTTCGTCAGGAACGGATGCAAGGATCGGTGGAGAGTACGCGCTTGTGGACAGGAACAAGCGAAGTGTCGGGCTGGGATATGCAGCCAATCTTCTGTCGGTCGATGGTGCTCGTCGCACTTTCATTCTGGCCCGTTCGCTCAACAAAGATCCCGATTGGTGGACGGGCACGATCGAATCCGTGAAAATCGCCGCCACTGCTGATGGCAAAGCCCAAATCGAGCGTTCCCGGACTTTCGGCGAGGCTTCTTCCAATATGGTTGCTGCGGCAGCGGTCAGCGGCGATGGGGAGACAATAGCCTATTCAGTAAGAACTACCCCGGACGCCGGTCGGTGGAACGATCCTTCCGCGCTTGATCTCTTTGTCTCTGCTTTCGGTGCCAGCAAGGGCTATCGACTTCCCTTAGACAGCCTCCTTAAGAAGGCGGAGACGGTAAAGTCTTTTTTCTTCGATAAAGACAAGCTGGCTGTGATCGGGGTGTCAGACGACAAGCACCTCGTCGTCGCGGTCTGCGCCATCGTTTCACATCGGCCTCGTGATTGCCGTTCTGCTCCTACTATTTTCAAGGATCCGGAATTTGAGTTCGTTGGCGTAGGTCGCGCGGGCTACATCTTCGGAGGCAGCGCGGGACGTGCTTGCATCGTTGAGGTGGCTCCTGACTGGGTCGGTGAGCTTCCCGCCGCGTGTCGAACGGGTGGCGCGCCGAGGCCACGATTTTGTGGTCTATGTCATCCGATAACCACGTATGTCGTTTCTCCCGACCGCCAATGGGTAGTGGTCAGAAGCAGGTTCCGCGAGGAGCGTTTAGGACAGTTCGACACCGAGTGGGCCGTCGTTCCATTGGCTGCCTACGAGGTGCATTAACCCGCGGACGTTGCCATTCTTCAGAGAAACGCGCTCCTACAACGCCAGGGACAGTCGCAGCTTCACCTGCTGGCGCTCGTAATTGAGGAGATCGAGCCCGCCGCCTGCCACGGTATCCTGGCCCCAGACTTGCGGTTCCCAGGCACCTGACACCGTGAAGCGCCGCGACACCGGTATGTAGAAGACCGGACCGACATAGAGCGCCTGACCGGCGAGAGTGCCCAAGGCGAGCCCGTCATAGGTTCTCAGATAGCGCGCCTCGCCGCCGACATAGAGCCACGGCATCACCTGTCGGCTGAACGCCACGGAGAAGGCGAGATTCGACAACTGAGTGACAAGCCCGGGCACAGAAGGACGATCGCTCTCGAAGTCATAATGGAGATTGAGCGCGACGAAGAGCTGGTTCGGAACCAGTGCCCGGTCGACGGCGAGCAGGAACGCCGCGCCGATGCGATCGCCGGCCACTCCGAGGGAAGGATCGATGAAGCCGACGAAGGGAGCGGCCATCAGGGTGAGTCCGACCGGCTGCGTCAGCCGATCGAGCAAATGAAATCGCATCTCCAGCGAGAGCGCATCAACGCCGAACTGATGCTGGTCGTCGACACCGGGAAGGCCGGCAACGTCCCAGCGGCCAACCTCGACCGACGGCGCGATCCGGAAATAGTCGGTCACGCCGTACTTGAAGGAGACGTTCGTCGTAACGGCGCTGTAACTATTTGCGTCTCGCCCAAATCCGCCGACGGTTTCGATCTCGACCTCGCGGTCGCCGCGCCGACCGATGTCGCTGCCCTCGCTGAAGCCGAACATATGCTCGGTGTCGATCTGGGCGTGGGCCATTTCTGCCAGCCCAGCCAGTACGAACACCATCACCCCGACTGCCACGCTGCGCCGCTCTAGCCCCCAGACCAACGCCACTCCCCCCGTTCGAGCGCGGGCACGCTAGGAGATGCCAGAGGCGGATACTATTGCGGGGCCGCTGTCCGGCTCCGAACCAGCACGGCCGGGAGGTGCTATTGGTCCCAAATTGGTCACCGCGGCATACCGAATCCGGCGCTATTTCCCCACGACACTCCCGCCGGAGAGACAGGTGGGGCAATGACAGGCGATCGCATGACTGTGGGACCCGAGCCAGGCAGGGCCGAGCCGGCCCGTAACAAGGCGGGGGATTTCACCGCCGGCCGCCGGCCGCCGCTGCAGGAGCAGGTCGATCCCGAGGCCGAGGCGCGCTTCAAGAAATCCATCGCCGATCTGTCGCGGCGGCTGAGCGAGCGGGCCGCGCAACAGGCGGACGTCGATCCCAAGGCTGAAGTGGAAGCGCGGCGCCGGGCCGCCCGGGCTTATTTCTCGACGCGGGCCCGACGCTGGAAAATGGTGTTGGGAACGGCGGGTGCGGCGACTGCTGCGGCCTGCATCGCCTGGCTGGTGGTGATGATTGCGGCGCCGCCCGACTCCGAGACGGCCGACGTGGCGGCCGCGCAGCCGGCGCGCCCGCCGATCCAGACGGCCGATCTTGCGCCGACGCCCAATTCACTGCCGTCACCGCCGTCGGGCAGCGTCGCAGCGACGCCTCCGGTCGACCCGCCGGCGTCGGTCGCGAAGCGCGATCCGACTCCGCTCACGCCGCCTCCGGCGATGCCTGTCGCACCTCCGCCGGTCGCACCTCCGCCGGTCTCATCAGCGCCCGTCGCACCGCTGCCGTCGCCATCTCCTCGTGATCCATCGCTTTCGCCGCTGGAGCCTGCTGTGGCGGTCGCGCCACCGCCCGCCTCCGTGACAGCAACCGATTCCGCGCCGGTCGCAACGGCGCCTTTCGATCCATCGGCACAGGCCCCAGCGCCCCTGCGCTCCGAGGAAGTGCGCGAAGCGCAGGGGCGGCTGCGCTCTTTCGGTTTCAATCCCGGACCGGTCGACGGCACACCCGGCCCCATGACTCGAGCCGCAATCATGCATTATCAGCAGGAGCGGGGGCTGCAGCAGACCGGGCAGCTCGATCGCGATCTGCTCGACCAGCTGCGCCGCGATCCGGCGCCGCAGCTGGCCGTGCGTCCCGATCCGCCGCCGCGGCCGCGCTACGCAACCCGTTCCGCCGATCCCTTCGCGCCGTTACAGCAGATCGGCGACAGCATCACACGCTGGTTCCAGTCGATCGGACGGTAAGCCGAAGGCGACCATAATAGGGAGCAGGGCGGCCGCCGCTTATCATGGCGGCATGAACGACGCCGCTCGCTTCGCTTCGCGTTTCTTTATGCTGGCGCTCGCGAGCCTCGCGAGCCTCGCGAGGAATTGGGTGAAAGCCTGTTGCTGCAGCGTTTCAGGCGCTTCCTCGCGAGCGGATTTTTTTCCGCGTCGAAGGCGGGGGAGTGGGGGGCGACGATGGGAAGAACGGCCGGAAGGCCTTGCGCCATCGGCACCGGAGACTTCCCAGCGACCTGGGAAGACTGGGAACCTAGCCCAGCGCCAGTTCCCGGTAGCCGCCGGCCGCCACTTCCTCGCAACGGGCGCGATAGGCGGGAGCGGAGCCGGTGTAACGCGCGACGGACCGGACATCCTTGCCCTCGACGTTGCGGTTGATGCCGGTCATCCAGGAATCGATCTCCATCGACAGCAGGCCATCGGCAAGCGCGAGCACGTGGTCGGTCCAGTCCTTGGCGGATTCGGGGCGGCACTCGGCGCGCGTCAGACCACGGTCCTTCATGTAGTGCAGGACGCCCGTCACCCATTCGACGTTGTACTCGATGCTGCGTGGAATGTTGCCCAACGCGGTGTGCGGGCCCACCAGCATGAACATGTTGGGAAAGCCTGCGACCTGCACGCCGAGGAAGGTCTGCAGGCCGTCCTGCCGCCATTTGTCCTTGAGCTTGAGCCCGTCCACGCCCCGGATGTCGATGCGGTCGAAGCTGCCGGTGATGGCGTCGAAGCCGGTGGCATAGATGATGATGTCGAATTCGTACTCGGCGTTCGTGGTCTTGATGCCGGTGGGCGTGATGCGCTCGATCGGCGTCTCCTTGATATCGACCAGGCTGACATTGGGCTGGTTGTAGACCTCGTAGTACTTGGTCTCGAGCGGCACGCGCCGGGTGCCGAAGCCGTGATTCTTCGGAATCAGCTTTTCGGCGACGGCCTGGTTCTTCACGCGCTGGCGGATCTTGCGGGCGACGAAATCGCTGAGCAGCGCGTTGGCCTTGCGATCGGTCAGGATGTCGCGGAAGTTGCCCTGCCAGATGCCGAATCCCGGTTCGGCATAGAGCTTCTCCCAGAAGGCTTCGCGCTCCTCCGGCGACACCTCGAAGGTGCCGCGCGGATCGGGCGTATGCAGGAAGCAGGCGTAGGTCGCCTCGCACCGCTCGAAGATCTCGGGATAGCGCGCCCGGATGCGGCTCATTTCCGCTTCGTCGATCTTGGCGTTGAGCAGGGGCGCGCACCAGTTGGGGGTGCGCTGGAACACGGTGAGCGTGCCCGCGGTCTTGGCCACTTCCTGGATCGTCTGCACGCCGGTCGCGCCGGTCCCGATCACCGCCACGCGCTTGCCTTCGAAGCTCACTGGCTCATGGGGCCAGCGGGCCGTGTGATAGGACTCGCCACCGAAACTCTCGATGCCCGGGATCTTGGGCATGGTCGGCGCGGACAGCGGACCGACGGCGGTGATCAGGAAGCGCGCCGTGTGATGGCTGCCGTCTTCCAGTGTCACGTCCCAGCTGCGCGTCGCCTCGCTGTAGTGGGCGGCCGTGACCTTGGATTTGAACTGGATGTCGCGGCGCAGATCGAACTTGTCGGCGACATGGTTGAGATAGCGCAGCGTCTCGGGTTGCGGCGAGAAGTGCTCCGTCCAGTGCCACTCGTCGAGCAGTTCCTTGGAGAAGGAGTAGCCGTAGGAGTAGCTCTCCGAATCGAAACGGGCGCCGGGATAGCGGTTCCAGTACCACGTGCCGCCGACTCCCGTGCCGGCCTCGAACACGCGGACCGTCATGCCGAGCTCGCGAAGCTTCAGGAGCTGGTACATGCCGGAGATCCCGGCCCCGACGATGATGGCATCGTAGTTCATGCGCGACTCCTCATTGTCCCCGCCTCCCCATTCACATGGGGAGGTGCCCCCGTAGGGGGCGGAGGGGTCATAGCCACTGGCGCGGCTCATGACCCCTCCGTCGCCTACGGCGACATCTCCCCCGATGACGGGGGAGGTAAACGCTGCTCAATCCAGGAGGCGTTGCACCACCTCCAACTGGATCTTCGCCGCCTCGACCATCTCGGCGATGGGCACCGACTCGTTCGCGGCGTGGCCCTGGGCACCCGAGCCTGGGCCAAAATTGATGATCTCAATTTTGTCGTCGGCGTAATAGCGTCCGTCGCTGACTCCGGTCGCATTGAGGAATTTGACCTTGCGACCGCTTTGCTTTTTCACCGCCGCCTCGAAGGCCGCGACCGCCTGACCGTTCTCCCGCGCGTAGAAGCCGTTGGTCCCCGTCAGGAACTCGACCTTGTAGAGCGACTTGGCCTCGCCGACGCCGTCGACGATCGTCTTCAGCTCCTTGAACGCGTCCTTCACCTTCTCGTCCGGCAGCAGGCGCCGATCGATCTCGACCGTGCAGGCGGAGGGCACCACGTTGGTGTTGTGGCCACCATGGAACATGCCGATGTTCACCGTCGACTTCATCGCGCCCGAGACGCGCTTGGCCAGCGCCTTGTCATAGTAGGACTGCAGGGCACCGACGAGGCGCATCATGCGCAGGATCGCATTGTCGCCGGCGGCGGGATTGCCGGCATGGGCGGCCTTGCCCTTGGTGGTGATGCGGGCCCACATCACGCCGCGCTCGGCTACGATCAGGTTGTTCTCGGTCTGCGCGCCCAGGATCAACGCGTCGGGACGCACCTTCCCGGTGTCGCGCAGGAACGACATGCCATCCGGTCCGAGGTTCTCCTCGTCGGCCACGAAGGTGAAGATCAATTCGCCCTTCTTTGGTCCGCCGCGGCGCGCGATCTCCTCGGCCAGCCAGAGCTGCACCGCCATGCTGCCCTTGCAGTTGCCGGCGCCGAGACCGTAGACGAGGCCGCCCTTCACCAGCGCCTTGTAGGGATCGCTCTTCCAGTTGGCGCGCTCGCCCACGCCCACCGTGTCGACATGGGCGTTGAAGGCGATGACCGGGCCTTTCGTTTTCGCCTTGAGGCGGGCCACGACATTGTCGACGCCCTTGGTCTTGGCGGCGATCTCGACCTTGTATCCGGCCTTCTTCAGCCGCTTGGCGGCGTAGGCGCAGATCTCGACCGACGTGCCGGGCGGATAGGGGCTCGGCAGCGCGATCAAATCGGACAGGATGGAGACGAGTTCAGCGGAGAGTTTCCTGGACATGACGGTATTTCCTCGATGAAGACAAAGGTGTCATCCCGAGCACGGCGAGGGATCCCTCGCTGCGCTCGGGATGACACGGCTATGGTTTGCGACGACGGCGATGGGCCATTAGCGATTGGCCAGCGCCTCCAGCACTTCGACAAGCACGCGGGTTCCGGCGGCAAGGTCGGCGGGCGTGGCGTTCTCGATCTCGTTGTGGCTGATGCCCCGCTCGCAGGGCACGAAGATCATGCCGGCCGGACACAGCTTGGCGAGATGCATGGCGTCGTGGCCGGCGCCGGACGGCATGTCCATGTGGCTGAGGCCCAGCGCCTCGGTCTTGGCGCGCACCAGGTCGACGACCTTGGGATCGAAATAGGTGGGCGCGACATTGGTCACGCGCTCGATCCTGGCGGGGCAGGGCTTGGCCCTGGTGGCGACGATCTCGCGCAACGCCTTCTCGTGTTCTTCCAGGACCGCATTGTCGGGATGGCGCATGTCGATCGTGAACAGCACCTTGCCCGGCACCGTGTTGGGCGAACCGGGCGAGACCTCGACGCGGCCGATGGTGAAGCGCAGCGTATCGTCGGCATCGGTCGTCGTCGCGTACATCGCAGCCGCAAGTCGGGTCGCGGCGGCAAAGGCATCCTTGCGCGCGCTGCGCGGCGTCGTGCCGGCATGCGCTTCCTCGCCATCGATCTCGACGATGTAGCGGCGGCTGCCCTGGATCGCCGTCACGACCCCGATCGTCTTGTTCTCGTTCTCGAGCCGCGGGCCCTGCTCGATATGCGCCTCGACATAGGAGTCGACGGCGAAGCCCGGCTTGCCGTCGCGCATCGGCGCCGGCGCGGCCTTCAGCGTCTCGGCCAGCGCGTCCTTCAGGGTGATGCCCTTCCAGTCCTTCACCTGCAGCATCTCGTCGAGCTTGTACGTGCCGGCGAACACCGCCGAGCCCATGGCGCCGGGCTGGAAGCGCGAGCCTTCCTCGTTGGTCCAGGCCACCGCCATGACGGGGCGTTTGGTCCGGATGCCGGCATCCTCCAGCGCCTCGAGCGCCTCGAAGGCGGCCAGCACGCCGTACATGCCGTCGAAGCGGCCGCCCGTGGGCTGACTGTCCATATGCGAGCCGCTCATCACCGGCGCCGCGTTCGCGTCGATGCCGGCGCGCTGTACGAACAGGTTGCCCATCACGTCGGTGAAGATCGAAAAGCCGCGCGCCTTGGCCCAGCTCATCAGCAAGTTGCGGGCCGCCGCATCCTCCGGCGACAGGGCCTGACGGTTCACGCCGCCCTTGGGCGTGCCGCCCAGCTTCGCCATGTCGGCATGCCGTTGCCACAACCGGTCTTCGCGCACCGCATTAGCGCTGCTCATTCCTTCTCCTCGCGCTTGTCGGCCGAGCTATACCGGCCCCATAGTCGGCCTTCAATCGTTGGCGTTTGCGAGGGGCCTTCCATGCACAATCATCTCGACCGCAATCTTATCGGCTATGGCCCCAATCCGCCGGACCCCCAATGGCCCAACGAGGCGCGGATCGCGGTGAGCTTCGTGCTGAACTACGAGGAGGGCGGGGAGAACACGATCCTGAACGGCGACGCGGCCTCGGAGGTCTTCCTGACCGAGACGCCGGGCGGCGTGCCGCTGCCGGGCGCGCGCGATCTGTCGACCGAGTCGGTCTATGAATATGGCAGCCGTGCCGGCTTCTGGCGCATCCTGCGCCTGTTCGGCGAACGCAACATGCATTTCACCTCCTGGGCGATTGGCCGGGCGCTCGAGCTCAATCCGGCGGCGGGCAAGGCCATGGCCGAGGCAGGCCACGAGGTGGCGAGCCACGGCTATCGCTGGATCAACTACAAGGACTTCACGCTCGACCAGGAGCTCGACCACATCAGGAAGGCGGTGCGGGCAATCAAGGAAACGGCCGGCAAGCCGCCGGTGGGCTGGTACACGGGCCGGCTGGGGATGAATTCGCTCAAGGCCGTCGTGCAGCATGGCGGCTTCCTCTATTCGAGCGATTCCTACAACGACGACCTTCCTTACTGGGTGCGCGTCGAGGGTACGCCGCATCTCATCGTCCCTTACACGCTTGAAGTGAACGACATGAAGTTCGCCGTCGCGCCCGGCTTCAGCGCTGGCGACGGCTGGCTACAGGCCATGAAGGATGCCTTCGACATGCTCTATGCCGAGGGCGCACGGCATCCCAAGATGATGTCGATCGGCATCCATTGCCGGCTCGCGGGCCGGCCGAGCCGCGCCGCGACCCTGGCGCGCTTCCTCGACTATGTCGCCTCCAAGCCCAAGGTCTGGGTAGCGCGGCGCGAGGAGATCGCGCGCCACTGGATGACGGTGCATCCGGCCGGGACCTGACCGGCCGTCCACTCAGCGCGGCGTGCTCATGGCCTTGCCGTCGTCGCGCAGCCAGACATAGATCGCCGGGATCACCAGCACGGTGAGGGCGGTCGAGGAGGCGAGGCCGAACACCAGGGAGATCGCCAGGCCCTGGAAGATCGGGTCGGCGATGATGAAGGCGGCGCCGATGATCGCCGCCGCCGCGGTGAGGAAGATCGGCTTGAAGCGGATGGCACCCGCTTCGAGCAGGGCATCACGCAGGCCCTTTCCTTCCGCCCGCAGGCGCTGGATGAAGTCCACCAGCAGGATCGAGTTGCGCACGATGATGCCGGCAAGCGCAATGAAGCCGATCATCGAGGTCGCCGTGAAGGGTGCGCCCAGCATCCAGTGGCCGAGCACGATGCCGATCAGGGTGAGCGGCACCGGCGTCAGGATCACCAGCGGCAACCGGTAGGAGCCGAACTGGGCCACCACCAGCAGGTAGATGCCGAGGATGGCGACGCCGAAGGCTGCGCCCATGTCGCGGAAGGTGACGTAGGTCACCTCCCACTCGCCATCCCACAGCAGCGACGGCTTCGATTCGTCCTTGGGCTGGCCGTGATAGTGAACGGGCAGCAGTCCGGCCTTGCCCCAGTCGAGCTTGGCGATCTCGTCCTCGACCGCGAGCATACCGTAGATGGGCGCCTCGAAGCGGCCGGCGACGTCGGCCTGCACCATCTCCGCGAAGCGGCCGTCGCGGCGGAACAGGCTGTAGGAGCCGGGTTCGCGCTTCACGGTCACCACGTCGCCCAGCTCGACGTTGCGTCCCTGGCGCGTCGTGCCGCCGGCCGCGAGCGGGGTCGACAGGATGCGCTCGCCCAGCCATTCGGCGCTGCGCGGCAGCTTGACCACGATCTCGATCGGCTTGGCGCCGTGACCGCGCTGGGAATAGCCCACTTTCACGCCGCCGAGGACAGCGGCGATGGTGTCGTACACGGCCTGCTCGTTGACACCATAGAACTCGAGGTTCTCCTGGTTGATCTCGAAGCGCACTCGCTCCCCGGGCTGATGGAAGGTGTCGTCGACATCGACCACGAATGGCACCTTGGCGAAGGCTTCGCGGACCTTCGCCGCTGCATCGCGCCGGGCGGTCTCGTCGTTGCCGTAGATCTCGGCCAGCAGGGTGGCGAGCACCGGCGGTCCGGGCGGCACCTCGACCACCTTCACGACCGTGCCCGGGAGCTTGGGCAGACTTTCCAGGCGCTTGCGCACGTCGAGCGCGATCGCGTGGCTGGCGCGGCTGCGCTCGCCCTTTGGCAGCAGGTTGATCTGCAGGTCACCCTGGTCGGGGCGGCTGCGCAGATAATAGTGCCGCACCAGCCCGTTGAAGTTGAACGGCGCCGAGGTCCCGGCATAGAGCTGCAGGGAGGTGAGTTCCGGCAGATCCTTCAGGCGCTCGGCCGCCGCCGTCAGGAAACGCTCCGTATCCTCGAGGGTGGCCGATTGCGGGAGGTCGACCACGACCTGCAGCTCCGACTTGTTGTCGAAAGGCAGCAGCTTGACCGTGACGTCGCTGGTGGCGAACAGGGCGCAGACCGCCACCGTGGCCGCGGTCGTCGCAGCGAGGAACACCTTGGCGCGGTGACGGCCGGTCAGCAGCGGGCGGGCGATGCGCAGATAGAAGCGGCCGAGAGCGCCGACCTCGTCATGATGCGCGACCTCGCCCGACGCCGCGGCGCGCGCGACATGGCGTCCGGCGATCCGGATCAGCAGCCATGGCGTGATGACGACGGCGACGAAGAAGGAGAACACCATCGCCATAGAGGCGTTGGCGGGGATCGGGCTCATGTAGGGCCCCATCATCCCGCTGACGAACATCATCGGCAGCAGGGCCACGACGATGGTGAGGGTGGCGACGATGGTCGGATTGCCGACTTCCGCCACGGCCTCGACCGCGGTCGTCTCGAGATCGGCGCCCCGCTTGGCCTGCCAGTGGCGCACGATGTTCTCCACCACGACGATAGCGTCGTCGACCAGGATGCCGATCGAGAAGATCAGCGCAAACAGGCTGACGCGATTGATCGTGTAGCCCATCAGCCAGGAGGCGAAGAGGGTGAGCAGGATGGTAGTCGGTATCACGACCAGCACGACCAGCCCCTCGCGCCACCCGACCGTAAGAGTGATCAGCAACACGATCGAGACAGTGGCGAGCGCAAGGTGGAACAGGAGCTCGTCGGCCTTCTCGGTTGCCGTTTCGCCGTAGTTGCGGCTCACGGTCACGGTGACGTCGGCCGGTACCAGCCGACCCTCCACGGTCTTCAGCCGCCCCATGATCTGATCGGCGACGATGACGGCATTGGCGCCGCGCCGCTTGGCGAAGGCGACGGTCACCATCGGGCGCTTATCGAGTTGCCCCGACGCTGTGCGGTCGAGCGCCCAGGTATGGTGGCCGGGTTCCGCCGCGCCGACCACGACGGACGCGACGTCCTTCAGATAGACAGGCCGACCGTCGCGCGAGGTCAGCAGCAACAGCCCGATGTCGGGCACGCCCTGCAAAGTCTGGCCGGCAACGACGGGGACGTTCTTGTCGAGTTGCCGGAAGGCACCGACGAGGAAGGAGCGGTTGGCGTTGTTCAGCTTGTCGACGAGCTGGTTCAGCGTGATGCCGTAGAGCGCCAGCCGTTCCGGATCGGGCTCGACGCGGATCTGATTGGGGCTGCCGCCGACGATGTAGCTCAATCCCACATCGTCGACCTTGACGAGCTCGTGGCGCAGCTCGTCGGCGATCTGGAACAGGCCGTTGTCGGTCCAGCGGGCAGCAGCCTCCGGCTTTGGCGCCAGGGTGAGGGTCACGATCGCCACGTCGTTGATGCCGCGGCCGACGATCAGCGGCTCGGGAATGCCCTTGGGAAGATCGGCTATGTTGGCGCGGATCTTCTCGTGGATGCGCAGGAGGGCCGTATCCTGGTCGGTGCCGACGAGGAAGCGTGCCGTCACCAGAACCTGATCGTCGTCTGTCGTCGAGTAGACGTGTTCGACGCCGCTGATGCCCTTGACGATGTCCTCGAGCGGCTTGGTGATGAGTTCGATCGCATCGCCGGCCTTGTAGCCGTTGGCGCTGACGATGATGTCGACCATCGGGACGCTGATCTGCGGCTCCTCCTCGCGCGGCAGGCCGAGCAGAGCCAGCACGCCGACGATCAGGGCCGCCACCAGGAACAGGGGCGTCAGCGGCGAGGAGATGGTCGCGCGCGTCAGCAGGCCGGAAAAACCGAGTTTCATGGCCGGACCACCACGTCGCCTTCGCGGACACCAGCCAGGATCTCGACGCCGCCCTCGACCGGCAGGCCGACCTGGACGACGACTTCCTCGCCGCTCTTCAGCTTGAGGTAGCTGACGCCGAAGCGGCGATAGACATAGCCTTCCGGCACCACCAGCGCGTCACGCTGGCCGGTGGCCACGTAGGCACGCGTGCGCTCGCCGACGAAGTAATCGCCCAGCCCCTCGACATCGGCATCGGCGATCACGCGGCCCTGATCGATCTGCGGATAGACGAGTCGGACCGTGCCGCGCCGCAGCGTCTCCTGTCCCTGCTGCTGGAGGCCGCGCGCGCCGATCAGGATCGCGTCGCCGACCTTCATGAAGCGCGCATGCCGCTCCGGCAACTGCAGGCGCAGGATGTAGTTGTCGGTCGCCAGGGTGGCGATGGTCTCGCCGGACATGACGACGCTGCCGATGGCAATGGGCACGTTCAGGATACGTCCGGCTCCAGGCGCCAGCACCGCACCTTCCGTCGATTGCTGATTCACGACCTCGCGATCCGAACGCAGCGCCTGCAGCATGCGTTCCGCCGCCTCCAGCCGCGTCCGGGCCTGGTCAACCTGCGCCTGCGACGCGGCGCCCGAGGGTCGCAACTGCTGAACGCGGGCGAAATCGATCTGCGCCTGCTCTCGTATCGCCGCCTGGGCTTCGTTGCGCGATTCGAGCGCCTGTATCTGCAGCGCAAGCTTGGGATCGACGACGGTGGCGATCTGCTGACCCGCCTGCACCGCATCGCCTTCGCGGACTGTGAGAGCCGTCACGGTCCCGCCGATACGGGCGCGTGCCTTGAGCTCGCGGATCGGCTCGACGGTCGCGATCACGGCCTTGCGGTCGTCGACCAGTCGGCGCGTGACGGCGACATCCTGTGCCGCCGCGGGCAGATGGAGTCCCAGCAGCGCGCCGGCAGCAAGGAGAGCTTTGCGGATCATTCTCGCGATCTTTCTGATGGTCGGGCTTGACAGATATATTAGTTAAAACTAATTTAGCAAGTATGAATGTTGAGGACGTCAAAGCGAAAGCGTCGGAGGCGGCGGCTTTCCTGAAGTCGATTGCCAATGATCGGCGGCTGATCGTGCTGTGCGAGCTGTCGGAGGGTGAGCGGTCGGTCGGTGAACTCGAGGCCGTCGCTGGCTTGAGCCAGTCAGCGCTGTCGCAGCACCTGGCCAAGCTGCGTGAAGCCGGCATCGTCAAGACACGGCGCGAGGCGCAGACCATCCACTATTCGCTCGCCAATGACGGCGTGAGGCGCCTGATCGGCGTCCTCTACGATCTGTATTGCCGGCCCGCACGACGCGGGCGGTAGCCTGTGAAGGAGATGACCATGTCCATTGATCGTGCGGTTCTGGCTTTTGCCGGTGTGATGATTTTGGTGAGCCTCGCGCTGAGCCAGCTCCACAGCCCTTACTGGCTGTGGTTCACGGCCTTCGTCGGACTCAACATGGTGCAAGCCTCGTTCACCGGCTTTTGCCCGGCGGCGATGATCTTCAAGCGCCTCGGGATGAAGGCCGGCTGCGCCTTCTCCTGACGTCTGCGGACGCTCGAGGCGCTGTCGGAATTCCAGATTGCGAACGATCTCACGAGATTGACATCGCATGCGCGTCTGCGCGCGCGATCAAGATGTTGTGGATTTCAGCGAAGGCGAGATTCCGCGCATTTGTCCCAAGGCTGTTCCCGCAGACCGAATAACGTCGTTGCATCACATGCACTAATCGGAAAGATCAGAAGGCGAGCGGGAAGGGCGTTCGTCGGCAACGCGAGCTCATCGCAAGCGAGATTGTCACGGAATCCAACGTACAACCGAATGCGCGAAAGTATCACACATCCTGTGAAGTACGCGGCGACAGCGTGTATGCAGTGAAGCATCCTGCGGATGTCGATGAGTCGTTCTTCGCAAATGTAGATGGGAGCGACGCAAAGAAATTGCGCACAAGATGTTGGGTGCGTTCACTTCGAACAGGTAGGATGAAGAAATCCACAAATAGAGGGTTTACTCCGGCGCAATTCGTAGGAATCATGCGACCGCGTGAGAACAACAGCTCGTTTTCCCTTCCTGCTGGTGCTGCTCGCAATCGCTGGCTGCACCAAGCCTCCCGTCCAAAGTCAGTCCGCTTCTTCCGTTGCGGCTGAAGACATGCGCCTACGCGAGATCGATGAGCGCAAGGACGAGATGATGCGGCAGCTCGCGGTCTGCGAGACGGGCGGTCATGGTGATTCCTACACGCCGATCTATGGCGGCCGCGGTGCTTTCGTCGGGCGGTTCCAGTTTTCCCCGCGCACCGTCATCAATTACGTGCAGCAGATGGATGGCCGGACGCTCTCCGTGAAGGAGGCGGTTGCGCTCGCTCACGACTATCAGCAGGCGGCCGAACTGGCGAAGTTCGTGATCTTCGAGAAGGATGGCGCCTGGAATTGGCCGCTGTGCAATCGCAAGCTCGGGATCGCGCAGCAGGCCGCGGATATCAAGGCAGCCGCCGCGACGACCAGCGGCGGCGCTGCCGTCGCCCAAAATTCGGGACGCTGACTACAGCGAACGTCGTCAGTCGCGTGATGCACGGTCAGCCGCGCCGTGCAGAGTCGTCCACGGGATAGGGCCCCTCTTCGAACGTCTCGCTGTGATAGCCCTTTGAGCCCACGGCCTTGGCGAGCGGGCTACGGATATCGTTGTCCTTCTCCAGCTTGTCGAGGATGGTGCGGAAATCAAAGTGCGGTGCCCAGCCGAGATCGCACCGTGCCCGCGCGTTGACATAGACGCGATCGACGGTCGGCATCATCGTCCAGCCGCGTCGTTCATAGATCGGGACATAGTCCGGCACGTATCGTCGCACGACCGCAGTAGCGTCGGCACGCAGATCCGCCAGGTCGTGGCGACCGAACGGTGTGGTGGCGCTGACGATGTAGCGGCCGAAGCCGATCTGCGCGGCCTTCGCCGCCGCCTGCAAGTGCGCCTCGACGACATCTTCGAGTTCGACACGGCGGAACAGGAATTCGTTGGCCTTGAGATTGGCATCGTCATAGAGGGCGCGGGCGTCGGCACTGTCGTCTTCCTCGGGAAAGAAGCGCGAGGTGCGCAGCACGATCGACGGCAGATCCTGGTTGCGATGGAAGAGGTGGCAGAGATCCTCGCCTGCCGCCTTGGTGACGCCGTAGATGTTCTTCGGCACGGGCGGCACCTCTTCGGTGATCCAGGCACACGGCGCTTCCGGAGGCGGGATCAGGGCATCGCCGAACACGCTCGTCGTGCTGGTAAAGATGAACGCACGGACCTGTCGGCGAACCGCTTCCTCCAGCAGCGTCAGCGTCCCGGTGATGTTGGTATCGATGAAGTCCTGCCGGCTGTGCGTCGCGACATGCGGCTTGTGAAGGGCGGCGGCATGAAACACCACCTCCACGCCGGCCATGCAGTCGGCGATACAGTGGCGATCCGCGATTCCACCGACGCGACTGGTGAAAGGTCCGGGGATGATATCGAGACCAACCGCATCGTGGCGCAGGCAGGCGAGACGGCGCATCAGCGCCTCTCCCAGATGACCGGAGCTGCCGGTGACGAGAGCCTTCATGCTTCCGTCCTTCCACTTTGGGCTCGCCAGCACCACGTATAAGATATGCGTGTCATGGAACCGGATATTCCTTTGCCGCCGCGGCCGGCACTGGGACGCGCCCTGAGGGCGTGGCGGCAAGCGCGTCGCGTCAAGCAAGGTCACGCCGCCGAGCTGCTCCACGTATCGCAAGCCACGATCTCGCGTTGGGAGAGCGGACGCCAATCGCCATCAGCCCGCGAAGCAGCCCGGCTCCGCGAGATGCTGGGCGCGACACCGGATGGCGCAGCCGATGCCGCCCTGCTGCAACTCGTCGTCAGCAGCAGGCTGCCGGTGCATCTGATCTGTGACGCGACCCATCGCTTGCTGGCGGCGTCGCGGCCGCGCGCCCAGGCCTGGCAGGTCAGTCCGGAGAGTCTCCACGGACTGTCGTTGTGGCGCTACGCCAGCGAGGATATCCAGCACGCTGAACGGCAACTCGCCGATCTCGGCTGGTATGAGCCCGCGGCCGCGCCCGTGATCCTGAGCACGGGCGCGAACAGATATGCCGAGGTGCCTATTCGTCCGAGCCAGGTACGCTGGACGCGACTTCGGCTGTCCGACGGGTCCTATGCCCGCCTGGTCGAGACCATGCACTCCGGCAGCGAACCGGAGTGAACGTCTAGTTGGCCAGCCGGTAAAGCTTCATCGCGTTGTCCCGGGTAATCTTGCGCCGTGTTTCGGCGCCGATGCTGTCGAGCTCGCGATCGAGGAACTCCTGCGAATCCGGCCAGATGCCGTCCGGATGCGGATAATCGGAACCCCACATGACATTGTCCTCACCCAGCAGGTCGAGCAGCCGGATGCCGACGGGATCGGTCTGGTATGTGGCGTAGAACTGCCGGTGCCAGTACTCGCTCGGCTTCATCTTGAGATCGAGATCCTTGAACTGGTCTTCCCATTCGAGATCCATGTGCTGCAGCACATAGG
The DNA here is from genome assembly GCF_900167455.1 of Enhydrobacter aerosaccus. Taxonomy (GTDB): domain Bacteria; phylum Pseudomonadota; class Alphaproteobacteria; order Reyranellales; family Reyranellaceae; genus Reyranella; species Reyranella aerosaccus. Next base: position 32,733 of record NZ_FUWJ01000018.1, on the reverse strand, counting down.
GGATCCAGCCGAGACCTGCTTCGCCGATGACGATTTTCAGGTTCGGATAGCGCTCCGGCGCGCCCGAATAGATGAGCGCCATCAGCATGTAGCTCATATGCATCTGGAAATGCGTGATGTGCGCGGCCTGGACGCGACGGACCACGTGATGCGGCATCTTGCTGGTATCGGGAGACCGGCCGCCGATCGTGTGGAAGTGAATGGGAATGCCAGTCTCGTGTGCCGCTTGCCACAACGGTTCCCAGAACGGATCCCAGAGCGGCGTCATGTCGGGCTTGTTGGCGACGTCGAAGCCGCGCACGCCGCGCCTGGCGTTGCGCATCATCTCGGTGACGGCGACGTCCATGTCGTGGTTGGGAATGTTGGCGAGACCGATCAGCCGGTCCGGTGCGGCTTTGCAGAATTCGTGCAGCCAGTCGTTGTAGATGCGCAGCACCTCGGTCGAGGCCTCCGGATCGTTGAGGCGGCCGCTGGCGCCCAGGATGCCGTACAATACCTCGGCCTGCACGCCATCGCGATCCTGATCCTTCAGGCGCAGATCGGGCTCGGTGAGGCGGCGAATCCCCTTCTTGCCGTCGTCATAGAGACCCGTGGAAGCCATGCGATCCGAACGATGGATGACACCGGGCACATATTCGCGCCCGGCCGAGCCCATGCCGTTCACGAGGCCGAACTTCGCCCCCTTGCTGCTGGTCCACTCCGGTCCTTTCGGACCGTCGACAACATAGGGCATGCGGTCCTTGAAGGCTGCCGAGGCATTGCGGGTGAAGAGATCAGGCGGCAGCCAGATCAGATCGACATGGCCGTCGGCGGAGATGACGTCGTATTTCATTGGCGCGTTCCTCCTGTCGTAATCTTCCTCCTGGCCGGCGAGAGTCGACAAGAAGGCAAATCCGCAGATCGAAGTCTGGGCGGCCGCAACTGGCCGCGCCTGTCGGGCAATCCGCCTGAATCCTTACGCTGGTACAAGTGAGGCCGTTATGCTGGTAAGTGCGTAACCAGCGTGTTCACCGCTTGTCGATCGGCCGAGCTCGCGCGAAGAGGGCGGGCGACTTCCTGTCGGCTCCGGCCGTGCCCCATCGCGGCTCGGAACAGAAAAATTGGGCAACAGACAGGACGTTGCGGTGCTGCAAGCCGCGCGCTAACCACAAGGCGTGAACATCCCCGACAAATCCCTCGCCACGACGCAGTGGCTCGACCGCTTTGCGCGTGCGCTCCAGCACAACGACATCGCCGCGGCGCTGGCACTGTTTGCTGACACCAGCTATTGGCGCGATCTCGTCGCGTTCACCTGGAACATCGTCACCTTCGAAGGCCAGGACGCCATCGGCAACATGCTGCAGGCCCGGCTTGCCGACGTGCAGCCTCACTCCTTCGTGATCGACGGAGCCGATGGCTGGTTCACATTCGAGACTGAAGTGGGCCGCGGACGTGGCCATCTTCGGCTCAAAGACGGCAAGGCCTGGACCTTCCTGACGGCGCTGACCGAACTCAAGAGCTTCGAGGAGAAAAGCGGCCCGACCCGCGAGATCGGTACGCAGCACGGCGCCATTCCCAATCGTGTGACCTGGACCGACCGGCGTCAGGCCGACACAGCGGAACTCGGCATCACTCGCCAGCCTTTCGTGCTGATCGTCGGCGCTGGTCAGGGCGGCCTTGGCCTTGGTGCGAGGCTCAAGCGTCTGGGCGTGCCGACGCTGATCGTCGATCGCCACGAGCGCCCGGGCGATGCCTGGCGCAAGCGCTACAAGTCGCTCTGCCTGCACGATCCGGTCTGGTACGACCACCTGCCTTATCTGCCATTTCCCGATCATTGGCCGATCTATACGCCCAAGGACAAGATGGGCGATTGGCTCGAGGCCTACGCCAAGATCATGGAACTCGACATCTGGAACTCCACCGCTTGCAAGAGTGCGGCGTGGGATGAGGTCAGGAGCGAATGGACGGTCGAAGTCGATCGCGCGGGCGAATCGTTCACGCTCAAGCCCAAGCATCTCGTGCTGGCGACCGGCATGTCCGGCTTTCCCCAGGTGCCGCGCTTCCCGGGGGCCGATCGCTTCAGGGGCACGCAACATCATTCGAGCGACCATCCCGGCGGCGAAGGATGGAGCGGCAAGCGTTGCGTGGTGGTCGGCGCCAACAACTCGGCGCATGACATTGCTGGGGATCTCTGGGAGCACGGTGCCGATGTCACCATGATCCAGCGCTCGCCGACGTTGGTGGCGCGCTCCGAGACGTTGGCCCGTATCGGCCGTCCGCTCTATTCAGAGGAAGCGGTGCACGCCGGCATCACCACCGAAATAGCGGATTTCACCGCCGCGTCATGGCCCTACGCGTTGCAGCCGGCCGCGGCACGGCCGGTCACGGCACAGATGAAGAAGGAGGACGCCGACTTTTACGATCGCCTGAAGGCGGCCGGATTCCAGCTGACCTTCGGCGAGGACGAAACTGGCATTGGCCAGATGTATATGCGCCGCGGCTCCGGCTACTACATCGATGTCGGCGCGTCGGACCTGATTGCAGATGGCCGCATCAAGCTCTGCGCCGGAGTGGAGATCGATCACCTCACCGAGAGCGCAGTCGTTCTGAAGGATGGTCGGGCGCTGGCGGCCGACCTCGTGGTCTATGCCACCGGCTATGGTTCGATGAACCAATGGGCCGCCGCGCTGATCTCGCAGGAAGTCGCCGACAAGGTCGGTAAATGCTGGGGTTTGGGATCGGATACCGCGAAGGATCCGGGCCCGTGGGAGGGCGAATTGCGCAACATGTGGAAGCCGACCGCCCAGGAGGGGCTCTGGTTCCACGGCGGTAACCTCGCGCAGTCGAGGCATTACTCCCGCTACCTGGCGCTGCAGCTCAAGGCGCGGCTGGAACGAATTGCCACGCCCGTCTACGGCATGACGCCGGTGCATCATCGGGCCTGAGCGACACACACGGGACTGACGATGGCGAAAAAGATACTGCGTGCCTGTCTTCTGCTGGCGACCTTGACCGGCCTGGCCGGATGCATGTCCTACTTCAGCGATCCCGTCGGATCGAATATCGATCTTGGCAGCACGCTGAGCGGTGCACAGGAAGTCCCGCCGACCGACAGCAAGGCTGGCGGTTATCTGACCGCGCTCTATTCGACGTCGACGCATATCTTCAAATGGCGTCTGGTGGTGAACGCCCTCAGTTCGCCGATCCGGCGCGCCGAGTTCCATGGCCCCGACGCGCTCGGCCAGGACGCGGCGCTGGTCGAACTCTATGCGCCGTTCGACGGTACCACCCACGCCGGAAGCGCAACGCTCACGCCCCAGCAGGCGGCCGATCTGCTGGCGGGCCGTTGGTACATCGACATCAAGACCGAGAAATTCCCGGACGGCGAGATAAGGGGCTTGGTGAAACGGACCTCGGGCCGTCAGAAGGAGTAGTTCCAGCCGATCCACGCGCAGAGCGCGCGGCCCATCACCTTCTCGAGGTCCTGGCCCTGCAGCCAGGGCAGTTCCTCGGTGAAGAAGGTCACGCACTGGCGATAGCTGCAGGGCATGCGGGTGATGTCGGTGCCCCAGAAGACGCGATCGGGGCCGAAGGCATCGAAGATGCGATGCAACCCGTCCTGGATGTTGCGAAACGGGTAGGGTTCGGTCGAGTAATGCGGTGCCCCTGTCGCCTTGACGGCGACATTGGGCAGCTTGGCCAGCGCCAGCATCTCATCGAGATGGATGAAGGCTTCGGCGTCTTGGCCGAGCCGATTGAGTCCACAATGGTCGAGGATGAGCTTCAGCCTCGGATAGCGCTCGGCGATGGAGCGGAACTGCTTGAGGAAGATGCCGCCCATCATGGCGACGGCCAGTCCTTCCTTCTCCGCTTCCGGCCAGATCCAATCCAGCGCGCCTTCGTGCAGCAGCTTCTGCTCCTCCGGCTGCAGCAGCGCCCAGCGCAGGCCTATCATGCCGGGTTGATCGCGCCAACCATGGATGAGCGTGCGGTTGGCCGGATTGCGGGGATCGAACTGGCCCATCACGGCAAAGCGATCGGGATATTTACGCGCCGCCGCCAGCGCCATCTCCTGGGAGCTCGGATCCCAGGAGAGGGGCGGATGGATCAACGCCGCATCGACGCCCGCCTCGTCCATCTCCTTCAGCATGTCCTCGGCGGTGACCTGCGGGATCTTGCGATGCTTGCCCGTCGGCGGCGTGACGGTCTGCGACCAGATATGCACCTGCGCGTCGACGATCTTCATTGGCTTTGCCTCCCTGGACTGTCCTTCCGGTCATACTAGGACATCGGCCGGATTTCCTTCAGCAAGTCGACAAAGGCCCGGCCAGCTGGATTGCCTGGTTGCCGGCCGCCGTTGCGGGACGAGAAGGCCAGGACGAGTTCCCAGCAGATCTCCGGCCGCGTCAACTGCGCGGTGGCGATGCCGAGGCCCCCCTCGATCTTCGTTCGCGCGAGCGCAACGGGCTCGGGGACCAGGGCGACGCCGAGGCCGCGCGCGACGAGATCGAGCAATGTTCCGAGATCCGCGACCTCGAACGCCATGCGCCGTCCGATACGTGCTTCGGCAAAAGCGCTGTCGATGATGAGCCGGGTACCCCAGCCAAGCTGGAAATCGATGAACGGCTCGTCCTTGAGATCGAGCAGCGAGATCTTGCTGTGGCCCGCAAGACGATGGCCGCGCGGACAGGCCAGCACCATCTCCTCGCAGGCGATCAGTGTCGTTTCGATTCCCCGCGGCGGATCGAGCACGGGAGCGAAGGCAAGATCGAGTTCGCCCACTCGGATCTTCTCGAGCAGCGATGCCGATCCGCCCTGGCAGAGCTGGATTTCGATATTGGGATGGCGCGCGTGAAACCGCTCCAGCAGGACAGGCAGATCGATGAACGGACCGAGACTTTGTACGGTGCCGATCGACAGTTTGCCGACATTGAGACTCTGAGCCGCCGCCACAGCATCGCGCGCATCCTTGGCGGCGCTGAGGATGCGCTTCGCCTGTTCATAGAAAACGCGACCGACCATGGTGAGTTCGACCCGCCGGGTCGAGCGGATCAGCAGGTCGGCCCTGAGCTCCTGCTCCAGCGACCGGATCGATGCGGATAATCCCGATTGGACGATGTTCACGCGCTTGGCGGCACGGGTGAAATGCTTCTCGTCGGCGACCGCAAGGAAGTGCTCAAGCTGGCGCAATTCCATGATCACTCCTCCAGATTAAGCTCAAGCACAGAATAATCCGATCTCGATATTCCATTGGAAGGATGAATCCGCGCAGCCCATGTCCTCGTGCGACGGGAGACGCCGCGGTTGCGGTCAAGCATTCCCCCTGCGCCCCACCGGCTTGCGCACTGCGGACGTCTCCCGCCTCCGACACGAAGAGAGTGGAGCAATGACCATCGACATACAGCCGGCTGTCCGCCTGTTCGGCCTTTCCGGAAGCTTGCGCCGCAACTCCTACTGCAGATCGGTCCTCGAGGCGTTGCAGGCGATTCTTCCACCCGATGTCCGGCTCGCGCTGCATGAGCCCAGGCTGCCACTGTATAGCGAAGACGAGGACGGCGAGGCCTCGCCGCACGAGGTGCGTCGCTTTCGCGCGTCCATCGCCGCAAGTGACGGGGTCGTCATTGTTACGCCGGAGTACAATCACAGCCTGCCCGGCGCCTTGAAGAACGCTCTCGATTGGGCGTCGCGTCCGCTCGGGGCTGCCGCACTGACGGGCAAGCCCGTGGTCGTGATCTCGGTTTCTCCTGCTTTCACCGGCGGTGTGCGCGCCCAATCACATCTTCACGATGTACTGCTCGCGATCCGGGCCAGGATCGTGGCCGGACCGCAGATCGTGATCGGCAACATCGCGGCGAAGATCTCGGACGGCAGGTTCGTGGACGAATCGTCCCTGTGTTTCGCGCTGGAAACGATCGGCGCACTGCTGAAGGACGTCGGCCGTGGCGCTCCGGCGGCTGCCGCAGCGTCCTCACATGTTCTGGAAGAGGGAGCGGTCTGATGGCCGAGCTTCGGTTGAATGGCGTGCATCGCGATGTCGACGCGCCTGCGGAGATGCCGCTGTTGTGGGTGTTGCGCGACGTGCTCGGACTTACGGGTACCAAGTTCGGCTGCGGTGTCGGTGCCTGCGGCGCCTGCACGATCCATCTCGATGGCGAAGCGGTGCGTGCTTGCATCACCAGCCTCAGCGACGCCGCCGGCAAGGAGGTCACCACCATCGAGGGTCTCAGCGCCGATGGCAGCCATCCGCTGCAGCGCGCCTGGGCAAGTTTCAACGTCCCTCAATGCGGATACTGCCAACCTGGCCAGATCATGCAGGCGGCGGCGTTGCTGAAGCAAACGCCCAAGCCGACCGATGGCCAGATCGTCGATGCCATGAGCGGCAATATCTGCCGCTGCGGCACCTATCAGCGGATCAAGGCGGCAATCAAGTCGGTCGGAGGTGCGTGATGAGTAATGTCACCAAGCTTGGCCGCCGGTCGTTGCTGGTCGGTTCCGTCGGTCTGTCGGGCCTGATGTTGGGGGTCACGATTCGCGGACGCCGCCTGTTCCCCGAAGCCTATGCCGCGCCGCCGGGGCCGGCTGACCTGAAGCCCAATCTCTATGTCTCGATCGAGCGCTCCGGGCACGTAACGATCGTCGCTCACCGGTCGGAGATGGGCACCGGCATCCGCACGGCCTTGCCGATGGTCCTGGCCGACGAACTCGAGGCCGACTGGCAACGTGTTTCGGTCGTACAAGCGCCGGGTGATGCCAAATATGGCGACCAGAACACCGATGGCTCGCGCAGTACACGACAGTTCTATCAGCCCATGCGTCTGGCCGGCGCCACGGCACGGCAGATGCTCGAAAGCGCGGCGGCCACGGAATGGGGCGTGGCGGCCAATGAATGCAAAGCCGAAAATCATCAGGTCGTGCACATCCCAAGCGGCCGGCGTGTCGATTTTGGCGCCCTTGTCGATACCGCCGCCAAGCTGCCGGTTCCGCCGGAATCGGCCTTGCGGCTCAAGCAGCCGCAGGAGCGACGCTACATCGGCACGGGCGTTCCGATTGTCGACCTGCACGACATCCTGATGGGCAAGGCGCAGTACGGGATCGATACTGTCGTGCCGGGCATGAAACATGCGTCGATCGAACGCTGTCCCGTCTACGGCGGTCGGGCACTGTCGTTCGACGCCGGGGCGGCGATGTCGGTGCCGGGCGTGGAGCAGGTATTGCAGATCGCACCTTCGCCGATTTCCTCCGGCTTCCTGCCGCTGGGCGGCATTGCCGTCATCGCGCGCAACAGCTGGGCCGCACAGCAGGGGCGTCAGCGCTTGAAGGTCGAGTGGGACTTCGGTCCAAACGCGTCCTACGACTCCGCCAGCTATCGGAATGCCCTGCGGGACACGGCTCGGTCGCCGGGGCACGCGGTCCGCAGCGAAGGCGACGCGCCCGCCGCCCTGGCCGCCAGCAGCCATCGCATCGAGGCTGAATACTACGTGCCGCATCTGGCGCATGCCCCCATGGAACCGCTGGCAGCCGTTGCCCGGGTTGCCGATGGGAAGTGCGAGGTCTGGACCGCGACCCAGAATCCGCAGGCGGCTCGGACCACGGTGGCACAGGTCCTGAAGCTCGATGAGCAGGCGGTGACGATCAATGTCACGCTGCTGGGCGGCGGCTTCGGCCGCAAGTCCAAGCCGGACTATGTGGCGGAGGCCGCGATCCTCGCGCAACGCACCGGTGCGCCGGTCAAGGTCACCTGGACGCGCGAGGACGAACTGCAGCACAGCTATTACCATGCCGTGTGCGCCCAGCGCCTCGAGGCAGCTCTGGACGACAGAGGACATCCGGTCGCCTGGCTGCATCGCACGGTGTTTCCCTCGATCCAGTCGACATTCCAGACCGGCGTCACCTTCGGCAGTGCCGGGGAACTGCAGCAGGGCGTGACCGACATGCCCTACGCCATCCCCAACATCCGCTGTGAGAATGGTCCGGCAGCGGCGCATGTGCGCATCGGCTGGTATCGCTCGGTCTACAATATCCCGCACGCCTTCGCGGTTGGTTCCTTCGCCGACGAACTCGCCCACGCTGCCCGCCGCGATCCTCTCGAGTACCTGCATGAACTGATCGGGCCGGACAGGGTGATCGATCTCAAGGCTTCGGGCGTCGACTATCCCAACTACGGCGCGTCGACAGAGCTGTATCCCATCGACACGAAGCGGCTGCGCGGCGTCCTCGAGCTGGTCGGCCACCAGTCTGGTTGGGGCAAGCCGTTGCCGCCTCGGCATGGGCGCGGCGTCGCCGTCCACCGTAGCTTCCTCACCTATGTCGCCGTGATCGCCGAGGTCGCGGTCGGCGCCGACGGGCAGGTCTCCGTGCCGCGCGTCGACATGGCGGTCGATTGCGGTCTCTGTGTGCATCCAGAGCGGGCCCGCGCCCAGTTCGAGGGCGCTGCGGTGATGGGCCTCGGCAACACGCTCTACAGCGCCATCACGTTCCGCAATGGGCGCTCCGAACAGAGCAACTTCACCGATTACACCGTGGCGCGCATCGATGCCGCTCCCGAGGTGCACGTTCACCTGGTGCCGAGCGAAGCGCCACCGGGCGGCGTCGGGGAACCGGGGGTTCCACCGGTATCGGCAGCGATCTGCAACGCGATCTTTGCGGCGACGGGAAAGCGCATTCGGGCACTGCCGGTCGATCCGGCATCGCTGAGGGCGAGCGGATGACCGGCAGGATCTTGACTACCCTGCTGGCTGCCCTCGTCGCCAGTCTGCTGGCAACGAACGCATCTGCCGCCGAGGGCAATGCGGCGGCTGGTCAGCGGGTCTTCGGGCGTTGCGCGGCCTGCCATTCGGCCGAACCCGGCAAGAACGGCATCGGACCGTCACTGTCCGATGTCTTTGGACGCAAGAGCGGCACCGTCGAGGGCTACGACTATTCGCCGTCCCTGAAGAGCGCAGGCATTACCTGGGACTCGGCCACGCTGGACAGGTTCCTGCTTAGTCCCGACGGTCTGGTGCATGGCACGAAGATGTTCATGACCCTGACAAACGAGCGGGATCGCAGCAATGTCATCGCCTACCTGAAGACTTTGCATCCGTGAGGGCTAACGGGCAGGCGGTGCGATCGGCAGGTCCTGAAGGCCGGCTGCATCGAATGCGCGGCGCAACAGGCCGTCGCGCTTGGCCCGTTCGACGAAGTTGCTGACATAGGCGAGTGCCGCCGGCTTGTTCTTCTGGACACCAATGGCAACGCCGACCGTCAGATAGGCGCCCTCGAGAATGCGAGATCCGGATAGCGTCTTCTGCAACGGCGGCAGCGAATCGTGGGTGAGGGCAAAGGCCTGCACGGTTCCCGCCTTCATCATCGCCATCGCCTCGTCCACCGATGGCACGGTGACGATCTTTGCCGCCTTGAGGCTGCGGCCGGCGGCTCGGACCGTTGCCGTGCCAGTGATGCCGACGACCGTCACATCGGGACGGTCGACTTCCGTCATGGTCCGGATGCCCGACGCAGCCGTCACGAGGTAGGTGCTTTCGATCGTGAAATAGGGCGGGCTGAAATCGACGCGCTTGCGGCGCTCCTCGTCGGCCGGCATGAAGCCGATATCGATGCTGCCATTGGCGCAGGCCTCAGTCAGGTCGCCGGTATTGGGTTTGGCGACCACTTCGACCGGCACGCCGAGCGACCGTGCCAGTGCGACGCCGAGATCGTAGGTCACGCCGCGCACGGTGCCGTCGGCTTGCTTGACCACGAATACCGGCGTGGGGACGGGCCCATAGGCGACGCCGACGCGTAGCTTGCCGGTCGGGGCGAGCTCCTTCAGCACGGCGGGATCGGCGGCCCGTGCCGCGGGACCGATCGACAGCAGCAGGATCGCGGCCAGAAGCGTCGCCAGCCTCATGAATGGATCTCGCTCCTCGTAGTTCAGTTCGGCGTCGGCGCGGCGGGATCGAGCAAGCGCTCGTGCTTGAGCTCGCTCCAGAGTTCGGCCGGTATTGTCGCCGACAGGCGCGCCACGTTCTGCTTCACCTCGTCGACGCCGAGCGCGCCGGGGATCACCGAACAGAGCGCGGGATGGTGCAGCGGGAATTGCAACGCCGCCGCGCCCAGCTCGACGCCGTGGCGGCCGCAGATCGCCTCGATCTTGCGCGCCTTGTCGATCAGCGGGGCGGGGGCCTGCACGTAGTCGTGGGTCGCCGTCTCGGTCACGCCACTGGCCAGAATACCGGAATTGTAAGGGCCGCCCAGGATCACCGACACGCCGCGCGTCACGCATTCGGGCAGGAACGCCTCGAGCGCGCCCTGCTCGAGCAGGGTGTAGCGGCCGGCCAGCAGCATGCAGTCGAAGTCGCCGGCCTGGATGAAGCGCAGGCTCGTGTCCGCTTCGTTGATGCCGACGCCGATCGCCGAGATGATCCCGGCCTTGCGCAGTTCGTCCAGCGCCCTGAAGCCGGAATCCATCACCGTCTTGAAGCGCTGGTCCAGGATGTCGCGATCCTGGATGGTCCAGAAATCGACGTCGTGCACCAGTGCGATGTCGATCTTCGCCAGCCCCAGCCGGAGATGCGAGTGTTCGAGCGAGCGCATGACGCCATCGTAGGTGTAGTCGAACACCGGCGCGAAGCCGGGCAGGCCATGCTCGCGGAAGTCGGCGGGTTTCGGCTCGCCCGGCCGCATCACATGCATGACGCGGCCGATCTTGGTGGAAAGGACAAAGGCGTCACGCGGCTTCTCCCGCAGGGCCGCGCCCATGCGCAGTTCGCTGCGGCCGTAGCCATAGAAGGGCGAGGTATCGAAGTAGCGCACGCCGCCATCGTAGGCGGCGTTGGTCAGCGCCGTCGCCTTGGCATTCGAGATGGTGGCGCGGAAGCCGCCCATCGGCGCGCCGCCCAGCCCCAGCGTCGTGACTTCGAGCTTGGTCCTGCCGACGCGTCGCTTGGGAAGAGTCATGCTGCGGCCTCCTGTTCCACCGTCGGTCCTTCGCTGCGCGTGGTCGTGCGGCGCATGTCGCGCACCACGTGAAGGTCGTCGAAGCGGCGCACGCGATGCATGGTGGTGCGGTTGTCCCACATCACGAGATCGAACTGCGTCCAGCGATGCGCATAGACGAACTGCGGCTGCGTCGCGTGCTCGATCAGGTCGCGGATGAAGGCCATTGCTTCCGGTCTGGGCCAGCCGACGATCGTGCCGATATGGGAGGCGAGAAACAGCGACTTGCGGCCCGTGACGGGATGCCGGCGCACCAGCCGCTGCCGTACCGGCGCCATCGCCACCCGCTCGTCGGGCAGGAACTCCGTGAAGCCAAGCTGGCCGCGCGAATAGATCAGCGAATGCTCGCAGACCAGATCGTCGATCTCGGCCTTGGTTCGGTCGTCGAGCGCATCGTAGGCCGCGCGCATGTCGGCGAACTCGGTGTTGCCGCCATCGCTGACGACGACGCGGCCACTCAGGATCGAGTAACGCGCCGGCACCGGCCGGAACGAGGCATCGGAATGCCACAGCCGGTTGGCGAGCGCGGCCATGCGCTTCTTGTTGTCGCGCGCGGCGACGCGGCCATCCTTGTCGAGATTCGAAACGTCGGCGAAGACGACCGGCAGGCGCAGATCCGAATCGCGCGCGCCCGAGTTGGCGCCCTCCTCGAGCGGGCCGAAGTCACGGGTGAAGGCGAGTTGCTGTTCGTCGGTGATGTCCTGGCCCGGCAGCACGACAACGGCATAGGCGTCCATCGCCGCTTCGACGGCGGCGACTTCGTCAGCAGCAAGCGGTCGGCGCGCATCGATGCCGGTCATCCGCGCGCCGATGTGGTGTGTCAGCGGCTGTACCTCTGGGGGCACGTTTCCTCCGCATGGCTGAGCGAGCCGTCGCCTCTGGCCTGCCCGGGATCATCGCCCGGGATCATGGGCGGACCGGAGGCCCGTGGTCCAGAACAGCCTGGGAGCTGTTGCCGCCTGCTATCGCAGTGCGGCCGCGATATTGCCGCCGTCGACGGTGACGACGGCCCCGGTCGTCTTGTAGGCCTTGGCCAGCGTCAGGAAGGCCTGCGCAACGTCGTCGGCGGTGACCTCGAGGCCGAGCAGGTTGCCGCCCATGTAGTCCGCCTCGCTCAGGCCGCGCGCCTTGGAGCGCTGGGCGATCATGTCGTCGGTCAGCAGCCCCGAGCGGATGCGGTCGGCATTGACGGCGTTGGAGCGGATGCCATCGGCGCCGTGGTCGAGTGCATATTGCCGACTGAGGAACAGCGTCGCGGCTTTCGGCAAGCCATACGGCCCGAAATCGGGCCCCGGATTGACGGCCTGCTTGGAGGTGTTGAACAGCAGGCAGCCGCCCAGTCCCTGCGCGCGCATGATGCGCACCGCATTCTGCGCTACGGCCTGATGGGCCCAGAAATTGAGCTCGAAGCTGTCGCGCAGGACCTTCTCCTCGACGGTGCCGATCTTGCCCTGCCAGGCCGCGCCGGCATTGGAGACCACGACGTCGACGCCGCCATAGGTCGCCGCGATCCGGTCGAAGGCGGCGCGCACCTGATCGGCATTGGTGACATCGCAGGCGATGGCGAGGAAGCCCTTCACCTTCGAGACGTCGCGATCGAGCACGGCTACCTCGGCGCCGTCGCGCGCCAGCGCCTGGGCCGTCGCCGCGCCGATCCCGGAGGCGCCGCCGGTGACGACGGCGATGCGCCGTGCCAGCGGCTTCTCCGCCGCCGCCCCGAGCTTGGCCTGTTCCAGCGACCAGTACTCGATGTCGAAGATGTCGGGCCAGGGGATCGAGTTGAAGGTGCCGAGCCGCTCGGCATCGGCGATCACCGCGACCGTCGTTTCGGCCAGGTCGGCGGCGATCTTGGCATCCTTCGCGCTATTGCCCAGGCCGAACAGGCCGACGCCCGGCACCAGCACCACGCGCGGCACCGGATCGAGTTCCTTCCTCGCCACGACCTGAGTGCCGTTGTGGCGAAGGAAGTAGGCATGATAGTCGGCGGCGTACTTGTCGAAGGCTTCCTTGGCGGCCGCCTTGAAGACGTCGAGCTTGCCAGCCTCGGGGGCGGGCACGACGAGCGGCGTCGGCTTGGTGCGGATCGCATGATCGGGCGTCACCGGACCCTGCTGGCTGTAGCGCGCGACTTCCTTGCCGTTCACATAGGCCAGGATCTCCGGCGAGGTGCGGAACTCGAACACGAAGCGCTGCGCCGCCTCGCGTCCGCCGCTCCTGGCGGGAATCGACAGCAGCCCGCGCAGGATCGGAGCGACGTCGGCCGCGCGTGCCGGTGTTGCGGGCAGGGCAGCGCCCGGGAAGATCTTGCGCGTTGCCTTGGCCAGCCGCTGTTCGGCCAGCGTCACGAGCTCGATCATGCGCCCGTAGGCTTCTTCGGCCGTGGCGCCCATCGAGAAGATGCCGTGCTTCAGCAGGATCAACCCTTCGACATCGGGATGCGCCTTGGCGATCTCGCTGGTCTTCTTGGCCAGCGCGAAGCCCGGCATGACATACGGCACCAGCGCGGCGCGCTTGCCATAGACGTCGCGGGCCAGTTCCTCGCCGTCCGGCTGGTCGGTCAGCGCCAGCACCGCGTTGGAATGCGTGTGGTCGATGAACTTGTGCGGCAGGAACGCATGCAGCAGCGTCTCGACCGACGGGTTCGGCGCCTTGCTGTCGAGCAGGTTGCTGCGCTGGACATTGACCATGTCCTCGTCGGAAAGCGCCTGCAGCCCGTGCAGTTCCTTGAGCGGTGCGAGCCGCACCGCCGGCAGGCCAGGCGCCTCGATGGTGCCCATGTCCCAGCCGCTGCCCTTGACGCACAGCACCTCGACCGGCGCGCCGGTGATATCTGGGACCTTGGTCTTCACCGAGGTGTTGCCACCGCCATGCAGCACCAGCCGCGGCTCGCCGCCCAGCAGACGGGTGGTGTAGACGCGCAGGGCGAGATCCTCGCCGATGCCCTTGGCAGCGTGATGGGCGATCGCGGCCTGCGCGTCGCTGTCCGACCAGAGATTTTTCATGCGCTCAGTCTTACCCTTCGGGCTGGACGTCTGCATCCTTTGCGATTTTCACCCAGGTCGCGATTTCCTGGGCGAGGTAGGGCTTGAAGGCCGTCGGATCGCGCAGTTCGATGGTGAAGCCCAGCGCGTCGATCTTTTCGACCACCGCCGGCCGTTTCAGACTGGCCAGGATTTCCTGCGACAGGCGGTCGAGGATGGGCTGCGGTACGCCCGCCGGCGCAAAGAAGGCGGCCCAGGAAGACGCGTTCGCGCCGGTGATGCCCTGCTCCTCGAGCGTCGCGACGTCGGGCAGCTTCGGATTGCGCTTGGGGCTGCAGATGCCGATGGCACGCATGCTTCCGGCCTTGATCTGCGCCAGCACGCTCGGCAGCGTCGAGTTCGACACGTCGATGCGCTCGCCGACGATGTCCTGCACCAGCGGCGGTGCGCCGCGATAGGGCACATGGGTCATCTTGATCCCGGTCCGGGCCATGAACAGCTCGGTCGACAGGTGCGAGCCTGAACCGATGCCGGTCGAGCCGAAGTTCAACGTGCCCGGCTTTTCCTTCGCAAGCTTGATCAGGTCCTGCATGGAATGGACCGGCAGTCCGTTGCGTACGACGAACACATGCTCGAAGGCGCCGGCGCCCGCCAGCGGCTCGAAGTCCTTGACGGCGTCGTAGCCCGGCTCCTTCAGCATGAACATGTTGTTGCCGTGCGTCTGGTTGTTGCCGAAGGTGATGGTCAGCCCGTCCGGCTTGGCGCGCGCGACCTGGCGTGTGCCGATCGCTCCCGAGGCGCCCGAGATGTTCTCGACCACCACCTGCTGGCCGATCGGGCCGGTCATGTCGGCGGCGACGATGCGAGCGATTGCGTCGGTCGGACCGCCGGCCGGATAGGCCACCACCATCTTGATCGGCTGAGACGGCGCCCAGCCCTCGGCGAGGGCCGACCGCGCGAACGGCAGGGCGGCGAGTCCGGATGCGAAAAGACGACGCTTCAACAACATTTCCCCATTCCTCAATCGTGCGCGATGACGATCTTGCCGAAATGGGTCTGGCCCTTGAGGTGCCGATAGGCCTCCCTTGCTTCGGCAAAGGGAAAGACCTTGTCGATCACCGGTTTCAGACCGCCCGCCTCGATGGCGCGATTCATCGCTTCGAACATCTGAGTACTGCCGACATAGAGGCCTTGCACCCGGAGATTACGCCGCAGGATCGGCATGGGATCGAGCGTGGCCATGCCCGAGAGCAGGCCGATCACGGAGATCGTCCCGCCTAGCCGGGCCGCCATGAAGGAGCGCGGCAGGGTGCCGGCCCCGCCGACCTCGACGATGATGTCGGCGCCGCGGCCGCCGGTGAGGGTCATGGCCTCGCGGTCCCAGTCGGGTGTGGCGCGATAATCGATGACCGCTTCGGCGCCCATGGCCTTCAGGCGCTCGGCCTTGGCGGGCGAACTAGAGGTCGCGATCACGCGCGCGCCCGACATCTTGGCGAATTGCAGCGCGAAGATCGAAACGCCGCCGGAGCCCTGGATCAGGACCGTGTCGCCGGCCTTGATGCCGCCGATCTCGACCAGCGCATTCCAGGCGGTGACGGCAGCGCACGGCAGTGTCGCGCCCTCCGCGAAGCTGAGATGCGGCGGCAGACGAACGGCACCGTCCTCCTCCAGGACCGCCAGTTCGGTCAGCATGCCGTCAATGGCGCCGCCCATGGCCGAGGCCATCGCCCGATCGCTGATGGCGCCGCCGATCCAGCGCTGCATGAAACACCCTGCGACCCGGTCTCCGACCTTGAACTTGGTGACGCCCGGCCCGACGGCGACGACCTCGCCAGCCCCATCCGAAAGCGGAATGAGATCGGGCTTGGGCGCTGCCCGGGCGTACTGCGCCTCGATGGTGAGCAGGTCGCGATAGTTGAGCGACGTAGCGCGCACACGCACCAGGACCTGATACGGGCCAGGCGTCGGATCCGACCGCTCGACCAGGGTGAGCGAGTCGATGCCTTTGGGGGTGGGGATGATATAGGTCTTCATTTCACACGTGCTATCTGTAGGAGCCGATGAGCGTTCGGGACACGTTGCCGAGGTGGACGGCCGTCATCGCCTTCACTGTCCCGCCTTCAGTTCCGCGATCGTCTTCGCCATCACCGCCTCTTGGTCCCACGGGAACAGGATCCAGGTATCCTGGCTCACCTCGGTGATGAAGCTGTCGACGCTGGGGCGGCCCGCCGGCTTGGCATAGACAGTCGCGAAATGCGCTTCCGGCAGGCGAGCCCGCACCGCGCGGGCCGTGACGCCTGTATCGACCAGATCGTCGACGATCAGCCAGCCCTTGCCCTTGTCCTGTTCTGCGATCGTGCCCTTCAGCAGCTCGACCTTGGCGCCGCGCTCCATGCGGTCGTAGGTCGAGGAGCAGATCGTATCGATCAGCCGAAGATTCAGTTCGCGCGCAACGATCGCCGCGGGCACCAGGCCGCCACGCGTGATCGCAACCAGGCCCTTGAAGGGCCCGAGATCGGCGAGCCGCCAAGCGAGAGCGCGCGCGTCGCGATGGAGTTCCGTCCACGACACGGGAAACATCTTGTTGTAGCCGCTGCTGCTCGCCATGTGCCTTTCCGTCAGCCGGACGATCGAGATTTACACGACAGTCTATTGGGATATGTTGCCCGCCAATGGAAGGCGGGGGAAGTGTGGAGGGGGCATGCATTTTTCGATTCCAGTCATCACGTCGGCTCTGTTCTGGGCATCTCTCTGGAAGATCATCGTCGCCAACGTGATCCTCTCCGGCGACAACGCGGTGGTCATCGCCCTGGCGAGCCACAATCTCGAAGAGAAGTACCGGCGTCCCGCCATCCTGCTCGGCAGTCTGGGCGCGATCGTGATGCTGATCGCCTTCTGTGCGCTCGTTAACTACCTGCTCACCGTTCCCTACCTGAAGCTGGTCGGCGGCCTGCTGCTGCTGTGGATCGGCATCAAGTTGCTGGCGGAGGAGGAAGAGGAGGGCAGCAAGATCAAGGCGCACGGCACGCTGCTCGCCGCGGTCGGCACCATCAGCCTGGCCAATACCGTCATGAGCCTCGACAACGCGATCGCCATGGCGGCGGCGGCACATGGTGACATGACCATGATCGCCATCGGTCTCGTGGTCAGCGTTCCGGTGATCATGCTGGGGGCCTCGATCATCTCCACCATCCTGGATCGCTTTCCGTGGGTTGCCGTGATCGGCGCCGGGCTGATCGGCTGGATCGCCGGCGACGTGATGGCCAGTGATGGCCGGGTCGATCAGGTCGATGCAGGCGGCAAGTTGATGGAGGTCGTCACGCCGGGCTCGAGCGCCGCCTGGCTGGATGCCCTCATTCCCCATGCAGAGGAGGTCTGCGGCGCGTTCGGCGCTGGGCTGGTCCTCGTGATCGGGCTCTGGGTGGCCCGCCGAAAGGCAGCCAGCAGCGCCTCGTCCTAGACCGTTCAGTCTTGCATCTGCAGTGCGCTTTCGCCATATCGGCCGAAAGGAGTTTGGGATGCAGGCGGACGATATCGGGTTCGGTCTCTTTGAATTGGCGGCGATGTTCGATTGGGTGCTGGCGGACGGTTTCATTGCCCAGCTCTCGTCAGCCGCCTTCTGGGCCGCCGTCGGCAAGATCATGGTGGCGAATATCGTCCTGTCCGGCGACAACGCCGTCGTCATCGCACTCGCCTGCCATAACCTGCCGGACAAGTATCGGCGCCGCGCCATCTTCCTGGGCAGCCTCGGCGCCATCGTGCTGCGGATCGCGTTCTGCGCCGTGATCGGGCTCCTGCTGGGCGTCCCCTACCTCAAGCTGGTCGGCGGCCTGCTGCTGCTGTGGATCGGCATCAAGCTCGTGTCGGAAGAAGAGGGCGAGGGGGACATCAAGGCCCATGCCAGCCTGTGGGCCGCCATCTCGACCATCATCATCGCCGATGCCGTGATGAGCCTCGACAACGCCATCGCCATCGCCGCCGCGGCCAAGGGCAATTTCACCCTGATCGTGACCGGCCTGCTGATTTCCATTCCCATCATCATGATGGGCGCGACGCTGATCTCGAAGGCGCTCGACCGGCTGCCCTGGCTGGCCCTGGTGGGCGCGGGATTGATCGGCTGGATCGCCGGCGAAGTGATCGCCGGCGACGGCCGAACCGATCAGGTGGATGCCGCCGGCAAGCTGGTCGAGGTGGTGAAGCCGGGCTCGCTCGCGGCCTGGCTCGATGCCACCATTCCCCATGCGGAGATGGTCTGTGCCGCCCTCGGCACCGGCCTGGTCATCGTGATCGGCATCGTCTTGGCGCGCCGCAACGGCAAGCAAGCTGAAAAGGCCTAAGCCGCAGCTCCGACAAGTCGACCGCCGCGGCGCGGGCGCATGACAGGGGGATGGATGGAAGCGTTGGGACTTCATCTGGGCGCCGACGCCCTGCCAGCCCTCCTGCAGGTCGTGCTCATCGACCTCGTGATGTCGGGCGACAACGCCATCATCATCGGCATGGCGGTGGCGGGTCTGCCCAAGCAGAATCGCACGCGCATCATCTTCCTGGGGGTGGCGGGCGCCACCATCCTGCGCATCGTCTTCGCCGCCCTGACGACGGAACTCCTGCAGATCATCGGCCTGACGCTGGCCGGTGGACTGCTGCTGTTGTGGGTGGCCTGGCGCATGTACCGCGAGTTGCGGGCCAAGGGCCGGCCGGAGGCATCCGGCGCCGAGGCGAAGGCGCAGAAGCCCAAGACGGCGGGTCAGGCGATGCTGCAGATCATCGCCGCCGATCTGTCGATGTCCCTCGACAACGTGCTCGCGGTCGCCGGCGCGGCCCGCGACCACAAGGCGGTCCTGTGGATTGGGTTGGCGTTGTCGATCGTGTTGATGGCGGTGGCCTCCAACGTCATCGCCCGCATCCTCGATCGCTATCACTGGATCGCCTGGATCGGCTTCCTGATCATCGTCTATGTCGCGGGCGACATGATCTGGGCCGGCACGCACGAGGTTGTTGCGGCGACGGGGAAAGCGTAAACAGACGCCCAACGGAGGTTGCTTGGTCGAGGAGTTGTGGCGACATCAGGCGCTCGCGCCCTATGCTACCTTGCCGTGGGCGAGCCGGGGCCGCCTGCATGCGGAGCCGGAGGCGCCAACCCGTAGTCCGTTCCAGCGCGATCGCGACCGCATCATCCATTCGACCGCCTTCCGGCGGCTGAAGCACAAGACCCAGGTCTTCGTCTATCACGAGGGCGATCACTACCGAACGCGCCTCACCCATTCGCTCGAGGTGGCGCAGATCGCCCGTACCATCTGTCGGACCCTGCGCTTCGACGAGGATCTGGGGGAGGCGGTGGCGCTCGCCCACGATCTCGGCCACACACCCTTCGGCCATGCTGGCGAGGAAGCGCTGCATGCGGCCATGAAGCCGTTCGGCGGCTTCGACCACAACGCCCAGACGCTGCGCATCCTGACCAAGCTCGAGGAGCGCTACGCCGAGTTCAATGGTCTCAACCTCACCTGGGAGACGCTCGAGGGCGCGGTCAAGCACAACGGTCCGCTGCTCAAGGGCGGCCGTACGCTCGAGGATCTTCCGGCGGCGATCGTCGAATATTGCCGCGATCACGATCTCGAGCTCGAGGGCCATGCCGGTCCGGAAGCCCAGGTTGCGGCTCTGTCGGACGACATCGCCTACAACAATCACGACATCGATGACGGCCTGCGCGCCGGCCTGTTCGAGATCGCCGATCTCCGGGACCTGCCGCTGGTCGGGGAGATGTTCACCTTCGTCGAGAAAAAGTATCCGGGCCTGACGCAAAGCCGCCTGATCCACGAGGCGGTGCGGCGGGTGATCAACGCCATGGTCGAGGACGTGCTGGCCGAGACGCGACGCCGGCTGACCGAGGTGCAACCCAGGTCGGTGGCCGAGATCCGTGCGTTGGGCCGACCGATCGTTTCGTTCTCCGAAGGCATGATCGCCAACGACAGGGTCATCAAGGCGTTCCTCTACAAGCGCATGTACGAGCATTGGCATCTCAACCGCTCGCACTCCAAGGCGCGCCGTGTCGTGATGGACCTGTTCGGTCTCCTGTTCGCCGAACCCAATTGCCTGCCGCCGCCGTGGCGCGAACGGGCCGAGGCCGCCGAGCGGCCGGCCCGCGCCCGCCTGGTCGCCGACTACATCGCCGGCATGACCGACCGCTACGCCCTCGACGAGCACAAACGGCTGTTCGATCTCTATCAGTGAGGTGTTCGCTGCCCGATCAGGCGAACCCCCGTTGCTGCAGTCTCCTATGAAGTTTCTATCGTCACCCCGAGCGCAGCCGCCCGAAGGCCGGCGTAGCCGAGGGGCTTGTCTCGGCTATGCGCGGTTTAGCGATGACGTCACGAAAAAGGTCCCTCGGCTTCGCTCGGGACGACGGGGGAATTTGGCATGTGCGATTGACCTCCCCGCTGGGAGGAGAGGTGGGGAGGTGAGCGTCTGGTCGGCGGATAGGTCCGGCTGGCATTGGAGACCGGAATCGGCTGCCGTGTCCTGGCTGCGGTAGACTGCGCAAATGTGTGACCGTGTGCCGCCCAAAGGCGTAAATCCATTTTTCAGCCATTTATTAAATGGCAAACCGGCCGCGACCGCGGGAGGGCGGATCCGGGGCCGGGATGACAAATCGTCTCGATTAGGCAATACCCGCGCCCCATGAATCCCTATCGTCATTTCATCGGCGAGATCGAGACCCAGCTCCGGGCCATGCAGGCTGCGGGCGAATTGCCCGAGGCGCTCGATTTCTCCGCCATCACGGCCGAGCCGCCGCGCGATGCGGCCCACGGCGATATCGCCACCAATGCCGCCATGGTGCTCGCCAAGGCCGCGCGCAAGAAGCCGCGCGACATCGCCGAGGCGCTGGTGGCCCGGCTCAAAGCGAATCCCGATGTCGTCGAGGCAGCTGTCGCCGGGCCCGGTTTCATCAATCTCAAGATACGCGATGCCTTCTGGCGCGAGCGACTCCGCGACTGCCTCCAGGCCGGCCTCGCCTATGGCGATTCGCGGGTCGGTGCCGGGCACAAGGTGAATGTCGAATACGTGTCGGCCAATCCGACCGGGCCGCTGCATGTCGCGCATGCCCGCGGTGCCGTGGTCGGCGATGCGCTGGCCAACCTGCTGCTCAAGGCCGGCTACGATGTCACCAAGGAATATTACATCAACGATGCCGGCGCGCAGGTCGATGTCCTCGGACGTTCGACCTACCTTCGCTACAAGGAGGCGCTGGGCGAGTCGATCGGCGACATTCCCGAAGGGCTGTATCCTGGCGAGTATCTGAAGGAGGTCGGCGCGGCGATCGCGCGGCGCGATGGCGCGCGCTGGATCGACAGGCCGGAGTCCGACTGGCTGCCGCAGATGCGGGCCTTCGCCATCGAGACGCTGATGGCCGAGATCAAGGCCGATCTCGCCACGCTCGGCGTCGATATCGACGTCTATTCGTCGGAGCGCGCGCTGGTGCAGAGTGGCGCCGTCGACCGTGCGTTCGACGAACTGACCCGGCAGGGATTGATCTATCAAGGTCGGCTCGAGCCGCCCAAGGGCAAGAAGCCGGACGATTGGGAGGATCGCGAGCAGACCCTGTTCCGCGCCACCCAGTTCGGGGACGAGGTCGACCGTCCGCTCAAGAAGTCGGATGGCGGCTGGACCTATTTCGCCAACGACATCGCCTACCACCATGACAAATTCCGGCGGGGCTTCGCCGACATGATCGACATCTGGGGTGCCGATCACGGCGGCTACGTGAAGCGCATGAAGGCGGCGGTGAGCGCGATCACCGCCGGTAAGGGCGAGCTCGACGTGAAGCTGTGCCAGCTCGTGCGCGTGATGCGCAACGGCGAGCTCGTTCGCATGTCCAAGCGCGCCGGCACCTTCGTGACGCTGCGCGACCTGCTCGACGAGGTCGGACCGGACGTCGTGCGGTTCACGATGCTGACCCGCAAGAACGACGCGCCGTTCGATTTCGACCTGGTCAAGGCCACAGAACAGTCACGCGATAACCCGGTCTGGTACGTCCAGTATGGCCATGCTCGCAGCCGCTCGGTGATGCGGCAGGCGAGTGCCGCCGGCATCGCGATCGACGGGCTGGACGGTGTTTCGCTTGATCGCCTCTCCGATACCGGAGAACTCGGACTCATCCGCCTGATCGCCCAGTGGCCACGCCAGGTCGAGGCGGCGGCGGCGGCGCACGAGCCGCACCGCATCGCCTTCTACCTCTATGATCTTGCCGCCGCGTTCCATGCCCATTGGAACCGGGGCCGGGACGAACCGGCCCTGCGCTTCGTGGTCGAGGGCGACCCCGAAGTGAGCCGCGCTCGCCTCGCATTGGTACAGGCGGTCGGATTTGTGATAGGATCAGGTCTAAAGGTCTTCGGCGTCACACCCGTCGAAGAAATGAGATAACAGAGATGCACATCCGCCGGCCCCCCTCCGGCGACGGACCACGAATTTACCGACCGAACGAGTCGGTCGCGGTACGGCTCGAACCCGCTCCGCGCCCCGTCGCCAACGAACCCGAGTCGATCCCGCCGCCGCCGCGCGATTCCCTTCTCGCGCGCGTCAACCGGCGGCGTGGCCAGATCCTGACCCTGATGGTGTCGGTTGCCGCGATCGCCAGCTTCGGCTCGGTGGTGTGGTGGGCGCACAATCAGGATGTGCGGGCTGGTGGCAAGGGTCTCGAACCGCTGGTCATCCAGCCGCCGGCCGATCCGGCCCGCGTGAAGCCCGAGAATGCCGGCGGTTACATTCCGCCGAACCAGGACAAGGAAGTCTACAACCGCGTCGCTCCGGGCGCGGTGCCGGTCCAGCCCGAGAAGCTGCTGCCGGGCCCCACGGTTCCGAAGCTGCCGGCCAACGGCCTGCCGGTTCCTTATTCGCCCAAGCCGCCGGAAGGCGACAAGACCGCCTCGGCCACGCCCGGCGGCTCCGCCGCGCCGGCGAACGCCGCCTCCACCGCGTCGGCCGCCGGCCAGAGTGGTCCGACTCCCGCCCCGACCCCGGCCCCTCCGGCACCCGCCAACCAGCCGACCGTCACCCAGGCGCCGACCACCACGCCGACGGAGACCGGTCCCAGCATCGCCAGCCTGATCGAGAACATGTCCGGGCCGAGCGGGGGCTGGCGCATCCAGGTGGCCTCGGTGAAGAACGAGGACGTGGCCAAGTCGACCTGGGCCCGCCTGCAGGCGGCGCACGGCGATGTCCTGGCCAGTCTGCGCATGCAGCCGACTCGCGTCGATCTCGGCGACAAGGGCGTCTGGTACCGTGTGCAGGCCGGTCCGCTCGACGAGAAGCAGGCCCAAAGCGTGTGCAGCACGCTGCGCAGCCGCAAGGCCGACTGCGTCATCATCCCGCCGGCGCGATGATCGTTTCGACTGCGGGCCGTCCGGTCCGCCTTTCAGGGTGAGATGACTCCGCGGGCCGTAATTCTGGGCTGTTCCGGGCCAGATCTGACGCCGGACGAACGGGCCTTCTTCCGCGATGCCGACCCGCTGGGCTTCATCCTATTTGCGCGCAATATCGACACGCCCGAGCGGGCGCAGCGTCTGGTCGAGGATCTGCGCAGCAGCGTCGGACGTGCCGACGCGCCGGTCCTGATCGATCAGGAAGGTGGGCGGGTGGCCCGGCTCAAGCCACCGCATTGGCGCAAGGCGCCGCCGGCGCGGGTGTTGGGCGAACTCTACGAACGCAATCCCGAGCGCGGCCTCGAAGCGACCCGGCTCAATTCGCGGCTTCTGGCTGCCGATGTCGCCTCGATCGGTTGCGACGTCGACTGCCTGCCCGTGCTCGATATCGCCTTCCCCGAAACCCACAGCGTGATCGGCGATCGCGCCTATGCCGCATTGCCGGACCCGGTGGCGGCGCTTGGTCGCGCCGCGGCGGAGGGGCTGCTGGCCGAGGGGGTGATGCCGGTCATCAAGCACATCCCCGGCCATGGCCGGGCCACCGTCGATTCGCATCATGCCCTGCCGACGGTGACGGCCCCGCGACACGAGCTCGAGCGCATAGACTTCCTGCCCTTCAAGCTCCTGTCCGACCTGCCCTGGGCCATGACGGCGCACGTTCTCTATACGGCGGTCGATCCCGATGCCGCGCTGACGGTATCGGCACGAGGCGTGCGTGAAATCGTTCGGGAGCATATCGGCTTCGAGGGATTGCTGCTGTCGGACGACCTGTCGATGCAGGCGCTGGGCGGCTCGCTGGCCGAGCGGGCGGCGCGGGCGTTGGCCGCCGGCTGCGATATCGCCCTGCACTGCAATGGCCGCCGGGACGAGATGGAGCAGGTGGTCTCGCGAACCGGTGCCCTGACGCCGGAGACCCGCCGCCGCTTCGAGGCCGGACGCAGCTATCTTCGCCGCCATCGGGCGCCTCTGGGGGCGTCGGGGCTGGCGGAGGCGCGAAAGAAGCTGTCGTCGCTTCTTCCGGAATGGGGATAAGGCTTCCTGGAATCCAGTGGCGGCCGCTGCGCCGGCTGGATTAAACCGAAGCTGCATGACCGAACCTGCCACCCCACCTGCCGCTGACGGCTTTGCCGCCGCGGGGCCTGACGTCATCGCGCCGGGCGAGGGCGAGCTGATCGTCAACCTCGAAGGCTTCGAGGGCCCGCTCGATCTGCTGCTGGCGCTGGCCCGCGACCAGAAGGTCGATCTGCGCCGCATCTCCATGGTCGCGCTGGTCGACCAGTATCTGGCCCACGTCGCCCAGGCGCGGCGCATGCGGCTGGAGCTGGCGGCCGATTACCTGGTCATGGCGGCCTGGCTGGCCTATCTGAAATCACGCCTGCTGTTGCCCGAGCCGCCGGCGGACGAGCAGCCAACCGGCCAGGAAATGGCCGATGCCCTGCAGTGGCAGCTGCGCCGACTGGAGGCGATCCAGGAGGCGGGCGTGCGGCTGATGGCGCGGCCGCAGCTCGGCAGGGATGTGTTCCCGCGCGGCCTGCCCGAGGGCGTCGTCGTGGTCCGGCGGACGGTATGGGACGTCAAGCTCTACGACTTGCTGTCGGCCTACGGCAACCAGGTCAAACCCAAGGACGCCGAGACCTATCAGATCAAGCCGATGGAGTTCTTCTCCGTCGAGGAGGCCGCGGAGCGTCTCGGCCGCATGCTGGGCATCGCCATCGACTGGCAGACGCTTGAGGCGTTCCTGCCGGCGGGATTGACCGATCCGAGCCGCCGTCGCTCCGCCATCGCCTCCACCTTCGTGGCCGGCCTGCAGCTTGCCAAGGACGGCCAGATCGAGCTTCGCCAGACCGAGCGGTTCGGTCCCATTCTTTTGCGCAAACGTAGTGAGTCGCGGTGACGTAATGTCAGAAACGGAAAACCGGAACGTCCCCGAGACCGCCGGCAAGGTCGAGCCCGGCCAGGCCGACGAAGCCACGCCCGTCCAGGAGGCCGAAGTGACGGCTGCCAAGGCGGATACGGCGGAGCCTGGCCTGGAGCCGGATGCCGAGGCCGAAATCGTCGCGGCCGAAGGCGAAAAGGAGGCCGAGGAGGCCGAGGACGCCGAAGACTCCGAAGACTCCGAAGACGATGAGGATGTCGAGGAGGACGAGGCCGAAGAGTACGAAGACGACGAAGAAGAAGACGAAGACGACGACGAGGAAGAAGAAGACGCTTCCGAGGACGGCGAAGATGTCGTCGCCGAGTCGGAAACGGTCGAGGTAGTGGCCACCGAGGCCGAAGAAGGCGTCACCGAGGGCGAAGAGACCGAGGAGGTCGTTGCCGAGGTGGCTGTCGTTGCCGTCGAGGGCGAGACGGTCGAAGTGGCAACCGTCGCGCTGGTGGCGGCCGAAGCGGCGCCGACGGTGACGGATGTCGTCCCGGTGGATCATGCACAGAGCCTGCGTCTCCTGGAGGCGCTGATCTTTGCTGGCAACCAGGCCCTTGGTGAAAAGGATCTCGCCGAGCGTCTTCCCGACGGGGCCGATGTGCCGCAGCTGCTGGCGGAACTGTCCGAACTCTACGCGTCGCGGGGCGTGAACCTGGTGAAGGTGGCGGGCGGCTATGCCTTCCGCACGGCCCCGGATCTGGCCGACAAGCTCAAGATCGAGAAGCCGGTGACGCGCAAACTGTCGCGGGCCTCGATCGAGACGCTTGCCATTATCGCCTATCACCAACCCGTCACCCGCGCCGAGATCGAGCAGGTGCGCGGCGTCGGCCTCAGCAAGGGCACGCTCGACCTGCTGTTCGAGCAGAACTGGATCAAGCCGATGGGCCGCCGCCGCGCTCCCGGCAAGCCCGTGACCTGGGGCACGACCGACTTTTTCCTCGAGCATTTCGGCCTGCCGAGCCTGGACGACCTGCCGGGCCACGAGGAAATGAAGGCTGCCGGCCTCTTGGACCCGCGCGCCCAACCCCCCATATTCCGTCCGGAAGAGCCCGACCTGCCGCTGGAGCCGACGGAAGACGAGACCGTCGAGCCCCTGGCGACGGAAGAACAAGGGCAGTGAAGGGCTCGGCGCGAGGGTATCGGGGTCAAAATACCGCCTTATTAGACTTGTTGCCGGGCCTTCCGTGCGGGTGCGATAATCGCCCCGAGCGATCGCAAACATTTCTGGGAGCATTTTCACATGGGTAGCTTCAGCATCTGGCACTGGATCATCGTGCTGGCCGTTGTGCTGCTGCTGTTCGGCGGTCGTGGCAAGGTCTCACAGCTCATGGGCGACTTCGGCAAGGGCCTCCAGGCCTTCAAGAAGGGCGTCGGCGGGCAGGACGAGACGCCGGCCTCGAACGGACAGCCGGGCGACAACGCCAAGCCGATCTCGGCCCAGGCCACGACGGCACAGCCGAGCCAGGTCCATCAGGACACTGCCGCCAAGGTCTGACAACGCGCGTCCGGTTGCGGCGGTAAGTCATGTTCGGCATCGACAGTCCTGAACTGCTGGTCATCGCGGTCGTGGCGCTCGTCGTGATCGGCCCGAAGGAGCTGCCTGGCCTTCTGCGGACTTGGGGCAAGTGGATGGCCCAGATGCGCGGCATGGCGTCCGAATTCCGGGGCCATGTCGACGAGATGGTTCGTCAATCCGAGCTCGACGAGGTCAAGAAACAGCTCGAGGCCGCGACCGGCGGCGTCGATCTGAAATCGCTGGACCCGACCAAGCAGATCCGCAGCGCCATCCAGGAAGGCATGGCCGAGGGCGAGAAGACGATGGCCGAGGCCAAGAGCGCCCTGGCCAATCCTTTAGCCGACAATCCACTGGCCGAACCGGAATCCGCTCCCCAGGTTGCGGCCGAGCCGGCGCCGCAGCTCACGGCTGACACGACGCCCGTTGTGGCGCCGCCAGCAGAACCCGCACCGATCCCCGAAGCGCCGATCCCCGAAGCCCCGGTTGCGCATGCCCCGGCTCCGGAGACCCCGACCCCCGAGGTCAAGCCGGTCGAGGCCAAGCCTGCCACCAAGGCGGCGGCCGAATAGGCCAATTAGCGCTTTGAATTGCGGCGCAAAGGACGGCATAACCGCCACTCACTTTTGAGCCGCTTCCCTTGACCCAGGCGCACGACGGACCCGAAGACGACAAGGCAATGCCGCTGCTCGATCACCTGATCGAGCTGCGCAAACGGCTGATCTACGCGCTGATCAGCTTCTTCGCCGTCTTCTTCGTCACTTTCTATTTCGCCAAGCCGATCTTCTCGTTCCTGATCCAGCCGGCGATCCACGATGGCTACAAGGTCATCGTCCTCGACATCTTCGAGTTCTTCTTCGTCACGGTGAAGCTGTCGGCGTTCGTCTCGCTGATCGTCGGCTTCCCCTTGATCGCTTTCCAGATCTGGGCGTTCGTGGCGCCGGGCCTGTACCGCCACGAGAAGCGCGCGTTCCTGCCGTTCCTGATCGCCACGCCGTTCATGTTCTATGCCGGCTGCGCCATCATGTACTATGTCGTGCTGCCGTACGTGATCAACTTCATGCTGACACGCTACGCGCCGCCCGACATCGAGAAGACGCTGCGCTCGTCGGATTATCTCGAACGCATCCTGCAGCTCGTCTTCGCCTTCGGTTTCGCCTTCGAGATGCCGGTGCTGCTCACCCTGCTGGTGCGCGTGGGCATCGTCACCGCCGACGGGCTCAGGTCGAAGCGGCGCTACGCCATCGTGATCTGTTTCATAGCGTCCGCCGTGCTGGCGCCGCCCGATGTGGTCAGCCAGTTCGCGCTCGCCATCCCGCTGCTCGCCTTCTACGAGATCAGCATCCTGATCGGCAGCTGGATCGAGAAGAAGCGTGCGGCGGAAGACAAGAAGGCCGAAGAAACAGAGTCCGGCAGCTGATCCATGCACGACATACGCTTCATCCGCGACAATCCCGCCGCCTTCGATGCCGGCCTGAAGAAGAGAAACCTGGCGCCGCTCTCCGCCGAGCTGCTGGAGATCGATCGCCGTCGCCGTACCGCCATCTCCGAGAGCGAGTCGGCCCAGGCCAAGCGCAAGGCGCTGAGCCGCCAGATCGGCATCGCCAAGGGCAAGGGCGAGCCGACCGAGGCGCTGATGGC
This sequence comes from Enhydrobacter aerosaccus, assembly GCF_900167455.1. Classification (GTDB taxonomy): domain Bacteria; phylum Pseudomonadota; class Alphaproteobacteria; order Reyranellales; family Reyranellaceae; genus Reyranella; species Reyranella aerosaccus. The sequence goes on along the minus strand of NZ_FUWJ01000018.1, from coordinate 4,305 downwards.
CGAGGTGGCCGCTCTCGAAGAGTCGCTCAAGAAGGGCGAGGCCGAGGCGGCCGAGCTCGACGCCGAGCTGACGCGTCGGCTCGAAGTGCTGCCGAACCTGCCGTTCGACGACGTCCCGGACGGCGTCGACGAAACCGGCAATGTCGAACTGCGCCGCATCGGCAATCCGCGCAACTTCGCCTTCGATCCCAAGGATCATGTCGCCATCGGCGAAGCCACCGGCGAGATGGATTTCGCCGCGGCCGGCCGGATTTCGGGGGCGCGCTTCGTCGTTCTCAAGAAGCATCTGGCGCGCCTGGAGCGGGCAATCGCCCAGTTCATGCTCGACCTGCATACGAGCGAGGAAGGCGGCTACACTGAGGTCAATCCGCCGCTCCTGGTGCGGGACAATGCGGTCTACGGCGTCGGTCAGTTGCCGAAGTTCGCCGAGGACATGTTCCATACCGACAACGGCTTCTGGCTGATCCCGACGGCGGAAGTGCCGCTCACCAACCTGGTGAACGACCAGCTGCTGGACGAAAGCCAGCTGCCGCTACGCTTCACGGCCTGGACGCCGTGCTTCCGGTCCGAGGCGGGCTCCGCCGGCAAGGACACGCGCGGCATGATCCGCCAGCACCAGTTCCCCAAGGTCGAGATGGTGTCGATCACGACGCCGGAGCAATCGGCGGCCGAGCACGAGCGCATGACGGGCCGCGCCGAGGAGGTGCTGAAGCGCCTTGGCCTGCCGTTCCGCACCATCGTGCTGTGCGGCGGCGACATGGGCTTCGGCTCGCGCAAGACCTTCGATATCGAGGTCTGGCTGCCGGGCCAGAACACCTATCGCGAGATTTCGAGCTGCTCGAACATGGGTGACTTCCAGGCCCGCCGCATGAATGCGCGCTTCCGGCCGAAGGAAGGCAAGGGAACGCGCTTCGTCCATACGCTGAACGGCTCGGGCCTCGCGGTCGGCCGCACCCTGGTCGCGATCCTCGAGAACTACCAGAACGAGGACGGCTCGGTGACGGTGCCGGAGGCGCTGCGGCCTTACATGGGCGGGCTCGCCGTCATACCCGGACCGGGCAAGTGAAGCCCCTGAACCTCGCCAAGGCGCGGATCCTCGTCACCAACGACGATGGCATCAACGCCCCGGGTCTCGACGCCCTGATCGATATCGCCAGCCAGCTCTCGACCGATGTCTGGATCGTGGCGCCGGAGTTCAACCAGAGCGGCGCCGGCCATTCGCTGTCGCTCACCCATCCGGTGCGGGCGCGGCAGGTCACCGAGAAGCGGTTCGCGCTCGAGGGCACGCCGACCGACTGCGTGCTGTTCGCGGTCAAGCATCTGTTGAAGGATCGCAAGCCCGACATCGTCCTGTCGGGCGTCAACCGCGGCAGCAACATGGCCGACGACGTGACCTATTCCGGCACCATCGCCGGCGCCATGGAAGGCTGCCTGCTCGGCATTCCCTCGATCGCCTTCAGCCAGGCCTATACCCATCCGCATCCGCTGAAGTGGGAGACCGCGACCCAGTACGGCGCCGACATCGCGCGTCGCGTGCTGTCGATGGAGCTGCCGCGCAACGTGCTGGTGAACGTGAACTTCCCCGACGTCGTGGCGAACGGCGTGAAGGGCGTGAAGATCACGCGCCAGGGCGTGCGCGCCTTCGGCGGCCACATCGTCGAGCGCACCGATCCGCGCGGCGGCACCTACTACTGGATCGCCTATGCGCCCGGCGAGCACGAGCACGACGAGGAAAGCGACATCACGGCGGTGCGCAGCGGCTGGATCTCGGTGACGCCGCTGCATCTCGACCTCACGCACGAGGCGACGCGCCGCAAGCTCGCCCATCATTTCGAGATGGCCTGAGCGGAGGCGGCTGCGATGAACGTTGCCGCCATGCAACGCCTGATCGCCGAGCTGCGCCAGTCGGGCATCTCGGACGAGAACGTGCTGGCGGCGATCGGGGCCGTGGATCGCGAGCGCTTCGTCGCCGCGCCCTTCGCCGAACGGGCCTGGGAGAACACCGCCCTGCCGATTTCCTTCGGCCAGACCATCAGCCAGCCGCTGGTGGTGGCGGCCATGACCGAGGCGTTGCGGGTGGGGCCGCGCATGAAGGTGCTGGAGATCGGCACCGGCTCCGGCTACCAGGCCGCCGTGCTGGCCAAGCTGGCGCGCCGCGTCTATTCGATCGAGCGCTTCAAGCCCTTGTCCAAGGAAGCCGAGCGCCTGCTCATCAATCTCGGCATCTACAACGTGGTGTGCGACGTCGGCGACGGCAGTAAGGGCTGGCCGGGGCAGGCGCCGTTCGATCGCATCATCGTCACCGCCGCCGCCGAGGAGCGGCCGCAGGCGCTGATCGACCAGCTCGGCGTCGGCGGCATCCTGATCGTGCCGGTGGGACGCGATCCCACGACGCAGGTGGTGGAGCGCATCGTCAAGAGCGAGAGCGGCCTGCAGCGCGACACGTTGATGCCGGTGCGCTTCGTGCCGCTGGTCAGCGGCCCGTTGCCGGTGCTGGGGCAGGGCTGAGGGCGCGGTTTTCCGGCCCAAGAAATCCGCGTCGGCCCGATTCCCGCCGGAATCACAATGCAGTACAATGGAATCATGAAAAGAGCCCTTCGCTTCCCCTCGCGATGGGCCGGGCGGCTGCACACGCTGGGTACAATGGCGGTGCTGGCCACTGCGCTCGGCGCCTGTTCCAACTTCTATGGTGCCCGCGAAGGCACCATCGAATATCCCGGCTCGGGCGCGGCCCCGAATGCGGCGGCAAGCTACGTGGTCAAGAACAAGGACACGGTCGACGGCATCGCGCGGCGCTATGGCGTCAGCCCGCAGGCCATCATCGAGCGCAACAAGCTCAAGTCTCCCTACACGCTGCAGGCCGGACAGACGATCGAGATTCCGGGCGCGAAGGTGGTGCTGGCGACGGCCGAGACGCAGGCCGTGGCGCCCAATCAGCCGTCGGGCGTGAAGCGCGAGACCCTCGCCCCGCCGCCCGGCCAGACCGAGGCCTCCCGCTCCGAGGCATCCCGCTCGGAGGCACCGAGATCGGCGGCGCCGACGCCTGAACCCGGTCAGCCGACGCCGCTCAGTCCGCCCGCGAAGGAGAAGGCGGCCGCCGCGCCGCGCTTCGAATGGCCGGTCCACGGCAAGGTCGTGGTGCCCTACGGCAATCGCGACGGCCAGAAGAGCGACGGCATCGACATCCAGGCCGACAAGGATGCTCCGGTCCACGCCGCCGACTCCGGCACTGTGGTCTATGCCGGCAACGAAGTGCGCGGCATGGGCAATCTGCTGCTGGTGAGCCATCCCGGCGGCTACATCACCGCGTATGGCTACAACGACAGCCTGCTGGTGAAGAAGGGCGAGACGGTGAAGAAGGGCCAGGTCATCGCCAAGGTCGGCGCGACCGGCAATGCGCCCGATCCACGCCTGCACTTCGAGGTCCGTCGCGGCAACAAGACGATCGACCCCGCGACGGTGCTGCCAGGACAGTAAGGATCATCCGGGAGCGCGGGCCTCGGGCCCGCTCTTCTCATGATGCGGGCGGGGGATCGCGGTCCAGGGTGACGCGATCACACGATCTTGCCGTCGATCTTGTACACGCCCTTGCGGTCCTCGATCTCGAGCACCCAGACATCGGGATCGTACTGCACCTGGCGGGCGATATAGGCGTCGGCCACGGCCTCGGTGACGGGCTCGGGCCCGGTGCCGCGGCTCCAGGCGGGCCCGTCATCCATCATGCTGGCCTGGGTGTAGACGGTCACACCGTGTTCGAAGCGATTGATCTTGAGCAGCACCGTGCCGGCATCGGGATCGCCTCGCCGCACGACGGCGGCGGGAATGAACGCGCGATCGCATAGCCGCACCTGCGCGCTCACCCATAGTCCGGTCGTAAGGCCCATCACCATGGCCGCATGTTACCGACCCGTGTGCTTCCGTGCCTTCAAATTCCTCTCCCCGTTGGGGGAGAGCGACTGTCTTTTGTGTCAAGCGCTTTGCCATGGACGTCGCTCCCTGAGGACAGCGTTTAAGATGGTGAGGAGCTTTCGCATGCAGGCGGTCAAGGCCAGCTTGGCGGGTTTTCCGGCGGCGCGCAGGCGTCGGTAGAAGTCGACGATGACGGGATTGCGCCGAGTGGCGACCAGTGTGGCCATATACAGGGCGGTCCGCACGTTTGCGCGGCCGCCGAGGATGGTGCGGCGCCCGCGTAGAGTGCCGCTGTCGCGATTGAACGGGGCCAAGCCGACCAAAGCGGCGATGGCCTTGCGTCCCAAGGTGCCGAGCTCGGGCAGGTCGGCGATCAGCGATCGTGCGGTGGTATTG
>NZ_FUWJ01000025.1 GCF_900167455.1 Enhydrobacter aerosaccus | reverse complement strand
CCGCCATGGAGAGCTTCTTCTCGTCACTGAAGACCGAACGCACAGCACGCAAAACCTATCGCACCAGGAATGAGGCCAGGGCAGATGTGTTCGACTATATCGAGCGCTTCTACAACGCCGCCAGACGTCACTCCACGATCGGGTATCTCAGCCCGCTTGAGTTCGAGCGGAAGGTGGGATTAGCTTAACAAGCCGTCCACCAAACCGGCAGCAGCTCACTTCCTCCCAGTTTGCCGCTGGCGCGGCCACCAAGTGCGCTTCGAGCTCGTCCCGGCGACGACGCAGAACGTCTTCGTTGACTTCTACCTCGGCACGTAGACGGCGCAAATCGGTCGCCTTCTGGGCGTGCATTCCCCGATGTTGGTCGAGGTCTATCGTCCTGTCCGTCATAATTTCAGTGCCTCCATGTTGCTCGGCGATGACCCGATCGACAGGCCCCACGAGGCGTCGGTCACTCTCGTGAAGGTGCTGGACACCATGGCGCCGGCGATCGTGAGGTGAGTGGGCCCATCCAGGGCAGCGTCAGCTTTTGGGAACCAGCGGAGTCGCCAGCATCTCTCCACAGGCGCGCGCCACGTCGGAATCGGTCGTCTTGCTGCCGGGCATGAGCGCAAACCCGCTCTTTTCGACGATCGCGCCACGCTCCCATGAACTCGACTTGGCGAGCGCCGCAACCTGCGCCGCGCCGTCGGCCTGGGCGCGGAACCGTTCGGCGCAGATCGGGGCCAGTGCCGTGACGACGGCGTCGCGGGCTGAGGCAGCCGCCTGCTGGCGGGCACTGCCACCGGTCACCCAGCCGCCCCAGGTGAAGCCGACGATCGCACAGACCACGGCGCCGCCGACGGCGCCCCATAGAATGGGCTTTGTGTTGGCTGGAACTTGCATGGCAGATCCTTTCACGGCCGGCGTGCGGCCGTCACGTCGGCGTCCGCAGGATTGCGTAGCCGACGATCAACAGGACGAGAAAAAGCGGAAACAGAACGGGCGGGACGAGCCAGTCGCGCATTGGTGCACCTCGCGAATTGGGGCGGGAGTGCACGGACCTCTCAGCCATCGCAAGCCGACGCTTGGTGGGCGATGATACAAGATGCATACACGGTACAGGTGGGCGCGTCCAATGGCGAGCTATTGGAACTCGGGAGGGACTGCCAGCCCGGACGTGACTCAGGCAGACCGTCCGTTCATGGTCCTCAAGTCACGAGGTCCCGGCCCGGCCGGTGGCGAAGCTGCACGAGTTCGCAGTCGGATCGGCAGGCGCCCGACTCCGCAGCCCGGGCCCCGAGTCGCCGCCGGGAGTCCTCAATGACCGTGCTCAGCATCCGTCACAAGACGACCTATCGCTATCGCGAGCTGGTGCAGCTGGGGCCGCACCGCTTGATGCTGCGGCCACGCGAAGGCCGCGACCTGCGTCTGCTCTCCTCCCAGCTCGACGTGTTGCCTGAGGCAACGCTGTCATGGACCAACGACGTATTCAGCAACGCTGTCGCCACGGCGAATTTCTCCGATCTGACCGAGCAGCTGACGATCGAAAGCCTGGCCGTCGTCGAGCTCGCCGCCGGGCCGTGGCCGGTGTTCGATATCGCGGCCTCGGCCGTCCGCTATCCGTTCGACTATTCCGACGAGGAGAGGACCGATCTCGGCGCGCTGGCGCAGCCGCATTATCCCGATCCGCCGGCCAGGCTGGCTGACTGGGCGCGCGGCTTCGTGCGCAGCCAGGGAACCGGTACGCTGGCGCTTCTGAAGGACCTGGCTGCTGGCGTCGCCGCAGCGATCTCCTATCAAAGTCGCGACCAAGAGGGCACCCAATCTCCGGTGCAGACGCTCGACCGCGGTTGGGGGTCGTGCCGCGATATCGCCGTGCTATTCGCCGAGGCGGCACGCACCTTGGGCTTCGGAGCGCGCCTGATCTCGGGCTACCTGTACAATCCCGATCGCCCGCTCACTGCCGCCACCTCCGAGGGAAGCTCGACCCATGCCTGGGCGGAGATTTTCCTGCCGGGCGCAGGCTGGATCACCTTTGATCCGACCAACCGCGCGGTCGGCGGCCATAATCTAATTCCCGTCGCGGTCGGCCGCATCATCGACCAGGTGATGCCGATGACCGGGACGTTTATCGGCACAAGCGATGCCTACCAGGGCATGTCGGTCGAGGTTCAGGTGACGTCCTAACGCGAGTGTGAGCGTGCTAGCCTGGTGCCGCGGGGTCGATCCAGTCGATGGTTTCTACCGTGCCCCACAGCGTCGCCCCGGTGGCCGCAAGCGAGACGAGCGCGGCAACCAGGGCGACCACGAGCGCGACCCCATCCTCTTCCAGGTAGGCCAATGCCAGCAGCATGATGACCAGCGCCGGAAGGATGTGGCCGAAAGGCACAGGGGAGATCAACGAGAGGCCCAACAGGAGCATCACGGCGCCTGTCAGCCGTTTGGTGGTCTCGAAGGGAGTGCGCCAGCGTGGGCGCACCAGCCGTTCGACCCACTCGAGCCGAGGTGCAACGATGCCAATGATCCGCGCCAGCCTCTCGACGCCGATTTTCTTGCGCACAATCAGGCGCGGCAGAGCGGCGACGTCGTGACCGAGCATCATCTGGACCGCGGGCCAGGCAATCAGCACGCCCATGACGGTGGAGGCGCCGGGAATGAACGCGATAACGGCCATCATAAAGAGGGTCAGGCCGAACGAACGCTCGCCGAGCTGCTGCATCAGCCAGCCGACCGAGACGCGTGGCTGCTCGGCCCGGTTCAGGATCCTCGCGAGGTGAACCGACGTCGGGAGAAAGACTGGTGATTCGGCGCGATCCTGGGCCACGGCTCTGAAGCAAGCACTTTGCTCGGTCTGCGGAGCCATAGTTCTAGAGCCTGATACGGGCAACGCAAGCGCGGCCGTCCTCATGCCGGAAGACGTTGGCTATGACAGATCCCTGACGGACGTATGTTCACTCGGAAGACGGCTGCAATTCGACATCAAGGACCCGAGAACGCTCCATCGCTATCTGCTCGTCGCCATCGGCACTCCACTCATGCCCGATGCCATTCCTTGCCAGCAGCACAGGGTTCGGAAGCGGATCGGCGTTAGCGAGGAGGATCATTTGCCGCGCGGCGGGATACTGGCTGAATCGCCATTCGCCGCGAGGTCGGCCGCCAATTTTTCGGCGGCATGGAAGGCCAGCTGCGGTGAAGGGAAGAAACGATCTATCTTTCTAAATAGCACCGAGACGGCTAATGGCGGGACGGCGTCTACTTTTCCTCTTCGTCTTTCGTAAATTTCGACGTTGCTGGGGACAAGTGACTGACCGGCCTCTAACCCTGTGTCGACATGCCGGCCTCGTGGCCAAATGCGAAATTGTTGTTGCTGATGAGATGCAGGGTGAAAAAGAGCAGGGCGGCGGCAAGCACGCCCCAGGCCAGCGCTGTCGCAATCGTCAACTTCGTTCTCTTGTTGTCGACATATTCGCCTTGCACTAGGGGAATGGCCTGCGGGACTTGCCCCGGCAGCCAGTTTACCAGACGCGCGGCGATGGCCTCCGATTCCGATGCCTTCCAGTCTCCTTCGGGAAGCATCGCAATCGTCACGGCGAAGACCCGAGCCGCTGTCTCTCGGGGCAGGCCCGCCAATCGGGCGGCTTCCTGCCACGGGTCGAAGCCCAGCCGCGTCAATGCGGAAAGGACCGTGAGCGGCCCCCCGCCCTGTTCCTCACCGACGGCGGCGAACAGAAACGCGTTATACGGAGAGTGACCGAGTGAGTATTCTGGACGCAAGGTCATGAGGCCTCCTGTTCCACCTGTCGTCGCGGGCGTGGGATACTGGTCTGCCCGCGAGCGACGGACTTAGAAGCCCAGATCGCCACCGCTAGGCATTGCCTGTGGCGCGTTCTTGGACGGCACTTCCGCCACCATGGCCTCGGTCGTGATCAGCAATCCGGCCACCGACACCGCACCCTGAAGCGCTGCGCGGACGACCTTCGTCGGATCGATGACGCCGGCCTTGATCATGTTGACGTACTCGGCCTTCTGGGCGTCGAAGCCGAAATTGTTGTCCTTCTGGTCGAGCATCCGGCCGGCGACCACGGCGCCGTCGAAGCCGGCGTTCTCGGCGATCTGTCGGACCGGCGCCTGTAGGGCGCGGCGCACGATCTCGACGCCCACCTGCTGGTCATGATTGGTGCCCTTCTTGCCCTCCAGCACGCGGGTCGCATAGAGCAGGGCGGCCCCACCGCCTGCGACAACGCCTTCCTCGACCGCGGCCTTGGTGGCATGCATGGCGTCCTCGACCCTGTCCTTCTTCTCCTTGACTTCGATCTCGGTGGCGCCGCCCACCTTGATGATGGCCACGCCGCCGGCCAGCTTGGCCAGCCTTTCCTGCAGCTTTTCGCGGTCGTAGTCGGAGCTCGTCTCCTCGATCTGCGCCTTCAGCTGGCCGACCCGGTTCTCGATGTCCTTCTTCTTGCCCGCGCCGTCGATGACGGTGGTGTTTTCCTTGTCGATGCGCACCTTCTTGGCCGTGCCCAGCATGTCTAGCGTTACATTCTCGAGCTTGATGCCGAGATCCTCGCTGATCTCCCGGCCGGCGGTCAGGATTGCGATGTCCTCGAGCATGGCCTTGCGGCGGTCGCCGAAGCCCGGCGCCTTGACGGCCGCGACCTTGAGCCCTCCGCGCAGCTTGTTGACGACCAGCGTGGCCAGCGCCTCGCCTTCGACGTCCTCGGCCACGATCAGCAGCGGCCGACCCGACTGGGCAACCGCCTCGAGCAGGGGCAGCAGCGCCTGCAGGCCCGACAGCTTCTTCTCGTGGATGAGGATGTAGGGATTCTCGAGCTCGCAGATCATCTTCTCGGCGTTGGTGATGAAATACGGTGAGAGGTAGCCGCGGTCGAACTGCATGCCTTCGACGACATCCAGCTCGGTCTCGAAGCTCTTGGCCTCCTCGACCGTGATCACGCCCTCGTTGCCAACCTTGTCCATCGCCTTGGCGATCATGTCGCCGATAGCCCGGTCGCCGTTGGCGGACACCGTGCCGACCTGGGCGATCTCCGCGCTGGTCGAGACCTTCTTGGAGCGGCTCTTGAGCTCTTCCATCACCCATTCGGCAGCGAGGTCGATGCCGCGCTTGAGGTCCATCGGATTCATGCCGGCGGCCACCGACTTGGCCCCTTCGCGCACGATCGCCTGGGCGAGCACGGTCGCCGTGGTCGTGCCATCGCCGGCGCTCTCAGACGTCCGGGTCGCCACCTCTCGCACAAGCTGAGCGCCCATGTTCTCGAACTTGTCGGAAAGCTCGACCTCCTTGGCGACGGTGACGCCGTCTTTGGTAATGCGCGGTGCGCCGTAGGATTTGTCGATCAGGACGTTCCGGCCCTTCGGGCCGAGCGTGACCTTCACCGAGTCGGCCAGGAGATCGACGCCCCGCATCATGCGGGTGCGGGCATCTCCGCCGAATCGTACTTCTTTTGCTGCCATAATTCTTATTCCTTGTTGTTTGAGCTTTGAGTCTTGAACGGGCCTTACGCCGCCTTCTTGGCGACGGCCGGACTGTCGATGATGCCCATGATGTCCGATTCGCTCATGATCAGGAGATCTTTGCCATCGAGCTTGATCTCGGACCCGGACCACTTGCCGAACAGGATGCGGTCGCCTGGCTTGACGTCGAGCGGCACCACTGCGCCCTTCTCGCCGCGGACTCCAGGACCGACGGCAACGATCTCGCCCTCCATCGGCTTTTCCTGCGCGGCGTCGGGAATGATGATCCCACCCGTCGTCTTGCCCTCGGGGGCGACGCGGCGAATGAGCACGCGATCGTGCAGAGGCCTGAATTTCATGGCATTTCACTCCAAATTTTCGGGTGTTGGGAGGCGAGCGCTAGGAACTCGCGATGCAACAGCTGGTAGAGAGATGGTGATGCTTGACCTGCGCACAAGCGACGTCTGCTCGAAATGACCCAAACGCGACGACTTTTCGGCCGTCACGGGCAGAATAGGTCCTAGTCCCGTTCGTCCGCCTCCACGAGGGCGGCCCATTCCACGGGATCGATAGCCACGACCTGATGCTTGCCGCCTGTCGCCGAGAGGGCGGGCAGATGCAGCAGCGTCGCCGTGCGGCGCCAAGCCAGGAAGGACAGGCCGGGAATCTGCTCTTCCTCGATGACAAGTCGATAGGTTCCGGCGGGCTGCGTCGTCTCCAGGGCAGCAAGAACGATGGGATGCCGGAACGTGGTCGCGATCTCACTGCTGCGCATGTGGGTCATTATGGGCTCCATCTCCAGACAGGGCAGGTAGCGCCGAGGCTTAGCCTGCCACAGATGAGTCCTTGGGCCAGGGTATGCTCAACGTTACGGCGCTTCTCGCCAGACTTTTATCGTTCTCCTCGCCGTCGCCGTCGTCCTTCGTGTGGCCGTCAGCTCATCGCCCCGTCCGGTTTTTTATCGCGCCGGTCTCCCTCAGGGAGTGAGGTTGCGTCCGTCCATCAGGATGTGGACCTCGCGCTGGGCAGCCTCCTTCTTGATGTTGTACTTCTTCACGATCTCGCCGATGAGTTGATCGTTGGTGGTGATGTTGGTCAGGTCCCGCTTGGAGAATTTAGTCCACTTGCGGGCGACCTCATTGAGAACATCCTCCCGGTCCGGATTGGTTGTGGACGAATGGCTGCTTGTGCCCGTTGTCATGTTTTTCTCCTTGTCCTCAGGAGGCCGGTGTCGTGCGTCGAACGATCGTCGTCCGAAGGGCCTTTCCGGCAAATGGTGCCGATGCGCCCCATTGTGAGGGGCAGGGTCAGTTCTATTTCTCGCCGGTCCCGGCCGAAAGCACTGGACATCGCTGCAGACAGCGCGACTCAAACGTCGGCCCCACACGACCGGCGAGCTGATTGAGCTCGACCCGCATTGATGGGCCGCCGCGGAGGTCTCCGAGCGAACATGTATTGACCCTTTCCGCGTGAGGTAGCGACTTAGTCCCTGGCCCGGGCAGGGAATCCTGAGCCCAATACGCAGCCTTCCCATGAGCTCAGCGGCTTCCCCCGCTGCCCCTCAGTGGCGCCGGAACCGCCGGCTTCGTGCACCCGAAGAACCGAGGCTGTTCAACTTATCTCGGAACTCGGCTCGCCGCAGACGTATGGACGCAACCACCGACTCCATCGGAATGCCAATTCTGACGAGCAAGGCCTCCGACAATTGCAGCGACGCCTCTATGGTCTCGGCAACGGCATCGGCAACCCCCAGTTCGTACAGTCGCTGGGCTTGTTGTGCGTCATGCGCACGCGCCACGATGTTCAGATCGGGACGGATCGCGCGTGCCGTGGTGACCACTTCTTCTGTCGCCTGTGGAGAGTCCATGGTCACGACGAGAGCCAGGGCGGTGTCGAGACCGAACCGTTGCAGCAGGTCGGATTTCGCCGCGTCACCAAAGAAGACATCATGGCCTTCCCGTCTCGCGGTCTCGGTGAGCTTCGGTATGCGCTCGATAGCGGTCCAGGCAACCCCGTGCCGGGTCAGCAGCTCGGCGACAAGCTTGCCGACCCGACCGTATCCCACGACAAGAACCTTCGGCCGGTCAGCGGCCTGCGCGTCGGGCACAGCGTGGCGCGTGCTCCGGGAAACTGAGCGGCCGATCGCGGCTGCGATCACTGCCAGAGCGGGAATGCAAAACATGGAGAGGGTGGAAGACACGAGGATCGTTTGCACCAATTGACGGTCGAGCAAGCCCTCTCTTCCGGCAGAATGTAGAATGACAAAGGCAAACTCGCCGCTCGCGGCCAGGAGCAAGGCGGTCTCAGCCGCGGCTGTTGCCCCGAGGCCGAACAACGTGCCCAGACCGAAGATGACGCCGCCGTTCAGCACGATGAGACTTACCAGCAAACCGATGATCAGGGCCGGCCGCGCGGCAAGGAGCGACAGGTCCAGCCCGATTCCGATCGACACGAAGAACAGCCCCAAGAGCAATCCCTTGAACGGCTCGACTGTCTTCTCGATCTCCTTGCGGTATTCGGTCTCGGCCAGGAGCAGGCCCGCGATGAAGGCGCCCAACGCCATGGACAACCCTGTCACGGCGGCAACGAGTCCGGCCCCGAGCACGACCAGCAGCGACGCCGCCATGAACAGCTCTTCGCTATCGGCCTTGGCGACTGACCTCATCATTGGGCGCAGGACCAGGCGGCCGACCACCACGAGGCCAAGCAGGCCCAACGCTGCGGGCACAAAAGCCAGCAGGAGCCCTGGCGAGAAGGTCGAGGCTGGATGATGTCCGAGTATCGCGATGCTCACCAGGATGGGCGCCACAGCGAGATCCTGCAGGAGCAGCACCGAGAATGTTGCGCGCCCGGATTGTGAGAACTGACGTTTTTGTTCGGCCAACAGCGGCATCACGATAGCCGTGGACGACAAAGCCAGAGCCGAGCCGAGCAATATCGCGGCTGAAGGATCCTGGCCCAGCAGAATCGCCACGCCAGCGATGGCGGCCGTGCACACGAGGACCTGCACGCCGCCGAAGCCGAAGACAAGACGGCGCATTGTCCAGAGGCGTTCCCACGACAGTTCGAGCCCGATGGCAAAGAGGAGGAAGACGACGCCGAACTCCGCAAGCTGGGCCATTTGGATGGAACTCTTGATCGTGACGTAGCGTAGCCACGGGAAGTCACCCTGAAGGGTTCCCAGGCCGAAAGGGCCGAGGATCACGCCGGCGCTAAGAAAGCCCAAAATGGGACTGAGCTTCCATCGGCGGAGGATCGGCACAACGATACCCGCCGTAGCGAGGAAGAGGACGATGTCGGTGTAATTGCCCGTAGCGCCTTCACCTGCCATTCAGGGCTCCTCTGCACGCGCCACAAACAGCAGCGGAATCGGGTCGCTGCCGTGCTTGGCGATCTTTCGACACTCTGCCGTCGAATCCCTGGCCGGACAGGTTGCCCGGATCATGTTTACCTGTCCTGGATCGTTGGGCGCCGCTCGATACAAGACCCCGCACGCAACGCCATCTCGGCTGCCTGGGTGGCTGGAAGTATCGTGCTCACCCGGTTTGACGGTGGGTCCCTCGAGGAACGGCACCCGCTCGTTGTGGGCCGCAGTATCCCTCGTCGTTTCCACGTGGTGCGCCGCGACTAGGGCGAGCCATGCTCCGGTCGTCGGAGAGGAGTGTACGCACGCCCTGACCCGTGGGCGCCGTCCACCGTACTGGAAGCCGCCCTCGACGAACTGCCGGGCCGCTACCTACAGGATGTGCTCGCGCGCTAGTGTCGATTGCGCAAACATCGAGGACATGACTGGCCCGAGACGACGAGGTGCGCCGACAGGTTGTCGAACATCTTCCGGAAGCCGATCCCCGGAAGCGAGGCTGTCTGTCCGGTCACGGCCCAAGCCGTCGCCCGGCGCAGCATCCATGGGAACTGCCAATCGCCCCGTGCCCAACGGTGCCGGCGCACTGCCCGCCACGTTGTAGCGGACAGAAAATCCGTTGATGACCTCGATGTCCGATACGGTTATGCGAGGACCACGACACTCACGTGGTCCTCGTTACACTGGGCTAGGCTATTTGCTCTTGCCTAAGAGCGGCTTGGCCAAGTTGGCATTGGCCGAGCCGAACGGCGAGGTCGAGACGACAACCTTCGGCTTCTGCTGCTTGGGCTTCTTGGGCTCACGGTTGCTGCGTCGGTGCTTCTGGGGCATCGGGACTCCTTCGGGCAGACGAACGGGCGCGAGGGTTCCGCGACCCGCAGCCACCCTAGGCTCTTTTCCCTTGGCGGTACGATTAATCTCGCAATACGTCATCGGGCGCAAAGGCGTCAGCGTGTGGCCGCTTGGCAAGCGGCACGGCACCGATATCGACGGGCTGCGGGCGCGGTAGTGGGTCAGTTTGACGGGAGCGATCTTGGACAGAGTCGACAAGCCCTCACAAAGGGCGCACGAACGTATCGGACCTTGGTGTCCTGGTGCCCGTCAATGCAGGGCTTCATCCGCAGAGCAAACATAGCGGCATTTTGTAAGCTTCTGGCGACGACCACAGATCCAGACCAGCGCCGGATATTGAAAAGACTGTTGGCCGAGGAAAAGGCGAAAGCGCCTCCTCCCAAGGAAACGCGGGACGTCAACGACTAACGTTGCGTCGCTCGCCGGGGTGACGCGCAAGGTCTGGTGAATGCGCACGTAGTTGTCATGCATGAAGTAGATTGCCAACGCGAAGAAGTGGTTATCGATCTTCTTCGAGAAGGCATTGGTCAGGCGGGTAAAGCGGCGGATGCCCAGGCACACCGGCAAAGACGCGGCCAAGACCGCTCCCGTCAAACTGACCCACTGCCGCGGGCGCGCTCAGGTAGGTGCTTTAGAGCGGTTCCTGTTTTGACGGAATCGAAAGGGATTCCGAGGAGGAAAGATTTGTGATTCAAGATGCTGGCTGGATAGGAGGCCAGTATCGATGAGCCGACCTCTGTCGAACGATCTGCGAGAACGGGTTGTGCGGGCAGTTTCAGGAGGGGAGAGCTGCCGCGCGGTGGCGGCGCGGTTCGGTGTTGCGGTGTCCTCGGTGGTGAAGTGGTCGCAGCGCTGGCGGTCGACCGGCTCTGTGGCGCCCGGGAAGATGGGGGGACATCGCAAGCGGACGCTGGAGCCGCATCGCGCCTTCATCGAGGAGAGGATCAGACAGACGCCGCACCTGACGCTGCACAAGCTGAAGGACGAGTTGGCGGCACGCGGCGTGATCGTCTCGCACAATGCGGTCTGGATGTTCCTGCGGCGCGAAGGGCTGCGGTTCAAAAAAAACGCTGTTCGCCCTTGAGCA
>NZ_FUWJ01000017.1 GCF_900167455.1 Enhydrobacter aerosaccus | reverse complement strand
CGGGAGCCGATACCATGATCGGCGGCGCCGGCAACGACACCTACTATGTCGACAATCCCGGTGACATCGTGCGCGAGACCGCCGGCGCCGCCTTCGCCGTTCCCGCCGGATGGACCCTCAAGGGCACCGCCGACTACAACGGCGACGGCGAGCTCGACGTCGTCGTCAGCCAGGGCAACACCAACCAGCTGTGGCTGCTCTCCGGCGGCGCCCTCCAGTCGACCGTGGCCCTGCCCGACCTCAGCGCCGGCGGCTGGCAGTTCCTCGGCATCGCCGACGAGAACGGCGACGGCACCAAGGACCTCCTCTACCGCCACACCTATCTCGGCATCTACTACAGCCAGCTCATGAACGGCGCCACGGTCGGCGGCGGCGCCAACGCCCCCGTCACCACCCCCGATCCCCTGCAGCCGCTCACCGCCTCCAACCAGGGCAACGACACCGTCATCTCCTCGATCACCTACGCCCTGACCGCCGGGGTCGAGAACCTCACTCTCGCCGCCGGCGCCGGCGCCATCGACGCCACCGGCAACGCCGTCGCCAACCTCATCGTCGGCAACGAGGGCAACAACCGCATCACCGGCGGCGGTGGCGCCGACACCCTCACCGGCGGCGCCGGCAACGACACCTTCGTCTTCACCGCCGCTTCCGACAGCACCCCGGCCGCCGCCGACACCATCACCGACTTCACCCAGGGCAGCGACAGCCTCGACCTCTCCGCCATCGGCCAGTTCCGCTGGCTCGGCACCGCCGCCTTCGATCACCAGGCCAATGCCCTGCACTATGCCTCGGCCGGCGGCATCACCACCCTCTCCGCCGACATCAACGGCGACGGCGTCGCAGACTTCGCCGTCAACCTCACCGGAACCCTTCCCCTCACGACCGCGGACTTCACCGCCGCCAGCATCGCCGGCGCATCGAGTGCTGTGATGACGCCCATGGATGCGCAAAGCGCGCAACTCATCCAGGCCATGGCAACGTTCGATACCACGGCGGCAGGACAATCGACGCTCTCGGCGATGCCCCAGGACTCGACCACCATCCCGCTCGCCGTCAATCACCACAACGCGTGACGGCGGATGGCATTCACTCCATCAAGCCACGTCCCTTCGGCTTGGCGAGTTCAGCGGTTTCGGGCCTCTTGGGGGTGAAGTAACCGGCCGCCTTTTTGGCGTCCATCTCGACCTGGGCGTCGGCCGGAATCAGTTCCTCCGGGATCGGCACCTGCTCGACGATCTCGATGCCTTGCTGGCGCAGGGCATCGGACTTCATGTTGCTCATCGAGGCGAAGCGATCGATCCGACTGATGCCCAGCCAGTGGAACACGTCGGGCATGAGCTCCTGGAAGCGCATGTCCTGAACGCCCGCGACGCATTCGGTGCGGTTGAAGTATTGCGCCGCCGAGTCGCCGCCGGGCTGCCGCTTGCGCGCGTTGTAGACGAGGAACTTGGTGACTTCGCCTAGCGCCCGGCCTTCCTTGCGATTGTAGATGACGACGCCGACGCCGCCTTTCTGCGCCATCTCGATGCAGATCTCGATGCCATGCGCGAGGTAGGGCCGGCAGGTGCAGATGTCTGAGCCGAACACGTCGGAGCCGTTGCATTCGTCGTGGAGCCGGCAAGCGATCCTGGTTTCGGGTTTGCCAAGCTGCGTCACGTCGCCGAAGAAGTAGATCGTCGAGCCGCCGATCGGTGGCAGGAATATCTCCAGATCGGGGCGTGTCACGAGCTCGGTGTACATGCCGCCGGTATGCTCGAACAGCGTCCGCCGCAGATCCGTCTCCTTGACGCCGAAGCGCTCGGCGATACCGGGCAGCCACCAGACCGGCTCGACCGCCGCCTTGGTGACCTTCACGTCGCCATTGGGCGTCAGGAGATCGTTGTCCGGCTTCAGCCGCCCGGCCGCGATGGCGTCGCGGATCTCGGGCATCTGCACGTGGGCCTTCGTGACGGCAATCGTCGGTCGGATGTCCCAGCCGGCGGCAAGCTTGTCGGCGAATACTTCCGCCACCATGTGCCCCCAGGGATCGAGCGACACGATCTTCTTCGGGTCGAACCAGCTCTCGAACGGGCCGATCGGCTCGGCCGGCGAGGTATTGGTGAAGTCCGGCCGATGGCCCGGCTTCAGCTCCTGGGCGGCAATGGCCAGCGCGCGGTAGATTCCGTAGCTGCCCGAATGGACGCCGATGGCGTTGCGCTTGGCGGGATCGGCAACGGTGCCCACCACCGGGCCGCGCAGCTTGGGATCGCGGGCACCCCAGATCACCGGAGGAGCAGCCTGGCCGCCCTGGGCGGGGTGAGTATTCAGTCTGATGTGAGCCATATGCTTTCCAGATGCCAAGAGGCGGGAAAGCGAGGCATTCTAGGCCCTGTGGATGAAGAAGAAAAGACGGCCTTGTGCCTGCAAAAACCGGGGCCGCTGACCACATAGCCGCTGAAACCGGAGGAGACCGCCCATGCCCGATAGTCATGCGACCCCAGGCAAACTCGCCATCGTCAACCATCTCGGCCCGGACTCCTTCAAACCGGACGGGCTGCGCCCCTTCTTCGAGTATCGGCCGCTCGGCCTCGACACGCTGACCGGGGGCAAGGTCGGCGCCCATGTGATCCGGGCCCGGCCGGGCATGCATGCCGACGCGCCGCGCCATACCCACGCGCTGACCTTCCAATTCATCTACGTGCTCAAGGGATGGGCCATCTTCGAGTATGACGGCTACGGCGAGCACAAGCTCGTGCCCGGTTCGACGGTCTATCAACCACCTGGAATCAAGCACAAGGAGATCGCCCACTCCGACGATTTCGAAGTCCTCGAAATCACCATGCCGGCCGAGTTCGAAACCGCGACGGTGGAGTAGCGGAAGCCCGTCATGAAATCGGCCATGGCCTTCTGCCTCGCGTTGCTGTCCGCTGTCTCGATCGCTTATGCCGCCGACCCCGGGCCTCAGCCGGTGCCCAAGCCCCGCGCCATCTTCTTCGCCACCGGTTCGAGCAAGGGCACGGTCGGTGGGCACGTGGCGCGTGGCGAACGCGATCTCTATTCGCTGGGCGCCAAGGCCGGCCAGATCATGACCATCACGATCACCGCGCCAGATGACAATGCCGTGTTCCAGATCTACGAACCCGGCACCAAGGTCGAGCGCGATGCCGACGGCACGCTCGACTTCAAGGGCAAGCCGTTGCCCGGTGTCGGAGATGGCGACGACGCGACACGATGGAGTGGCCGGCTGCCCCAGACCGGTCTCTATCTGATCGTGGTAGGCGGGACGCGCGGGAACGCACGCTACAGCATGGACGTAAAGATCGAGTAGCCGATGCCGACCACGATCGACGCCCAAACCGCGCTGGACACGATCCTGGGGGAGATCGATCAACCTTTTTATGCGGTCGACGGATCGTGGCGGATCACGCATTTCAATGCCGCCGCAGCGGCCCATTTCGGACGGCATCCCGACGATGTCATCGGACGCAAATTCTGGGAGATCTTTGCCGAGGATCGGCATTCCGAACGGGCCCGCGCCTTGCTCGAGGTCATGGACGGCCGCAGGACGCTGCGCGGTGAAGGCGCTTCGATGATGGCGGGCCGATGGGTCTCCTACTGCATGTTCCCGCTCGGCCAGGGCATCGGCGTGATGTTCCGCGACGTCAGCGACCGTCAGCAAGCCCGGCTCGAGAGAGACGAAGCGGTCGAAGCGCTTCGTAAGCGGACCATCGAGCTGGAAACCGTGCTGGAAGCGATCCCCACAGCGGTGTGGTTCAGCTACGACCGCGAGCTGCGCCATCTGACGGGCAATCGCCAGGCGGCTCAGCTTCTCCATCTCGGAAGCAGCAACCGATTCCCGTCGCTCAGCAACCTTCTCGAGGAACGCCGGCCATACAGCTTCTATCGAGATGGCCAGGAAGTGCCGGCCGACGCCTTGCCGATGCAGCGCGCCGTCCGCGGCGAAGAGGTGATGGACGAACTCCTGGAGCTGCGGTTCGAGAGTGGCGAGGCGCGACTTCTGCTGATGCGGGCCATGCCGCTGAGATCCCCCACGGGCGAGATCCAGGGCGCGGTTTGCGCCGCCGCCGACGTGACCGAGCGCCATCGCTACGAGGAACATCTCAAGCTGCTGCTGAACGAACTCAATCACCGCGTGAAGAACATGCTGGCGATCGTGCAATCCATCGCCGCGCTTACGCTGAAGAACGTCGATCCTGCCGCGCGTCGCGACTTCGAGCAGCGTCTGCTTACCCTGTCCGCCGTCCACAGCCTGTTGACCGATGCGAACTGGGAGGGCGTCCAGCTCCAGGCCCTGGCCCGAGGGTCGTTGCGTGCTCATTTCGACACCGACCGCGAGCGCATTCGTTTCGTGGGCGAGGTTTTCCGACTGCGCCCGAAAAGCGCGGTCGCGCTGTCGATCGCATTGAACGAACTCGGCACCAATGCCCTCAAATATGGCGCTCTGTCGGTGCCAGCAGGCCACGTCACGGTCAGCTGGACCGCCCTCAACGGCCGTTTCCATCTGCGCTGGGAGGAGCAAGGGGGGCCGGCGGTCGTCAGGCCGACTCGCCTCGGCTTCGGCGCCCGTATGATCGAGCGCGGCCTGCCGGCCGAACTGCAGGGCGAGACGCGCATCGAATACCGGCCGGAGGGGCTCGTCTGCACCATCGATGCGCCCCTCGAAACCATTCGCGAACGGCCTTTGGAGCCCGGCCGTGAGCCCGGGGACGTGGCGGCATGAGTGATCCAGACAAACGGCGGGTCCTGGTGGTCGAGGACGAAGTGCTGATGGCCATGCTCCTCGAGGACATGTTGTGCGATCTCGGCTACGAGGTGGTCGCTCATTCGGGCGAGCTCGATCAGGCCGTGCAGTTGGCCCAGACAGCTGCCTTCGACTTCGCCCTGCTCGATATCAACCTCAATGGGCAGCAGAGTTTCCCGGTCGCGGACGCCGTCCGGGCCCGCGGCCTGCCAGTGGTCTTCGCCACGGGCTATGGCAGCCGTATCCTCGTCCCGCCCTATCTCGACACCCCTCTCCTGCAGAAGCCCTTCAGCCTCGAAGAACTGCGCCGTACCCTCGTCACGGCCGGGGTCTGATCTCTGTTTTTGCACGCAACGTTCCATCGGCTCTTGTCGTTCTCTGTGGTCAGGCGTTGCGGAGGATGGCGGGGATGGACAGGGAGACCGGGCGCGAGCAAGGACGCGCACCTGCAAGTAGCGAGTTGCTGCGTCTGGTCTTCGAGAGCGCCAAGGACTACGCGATCTTCTCCCTCGACCCGGAGGGACGGGTAACAAGCTGGAATCCTGGCGCCGAGCGCCTGCTCGGATACGCTGCGCGCGAGATCAAGGGCCATTCGGCCGATGTGATCTTCGTCCCCGAGGAACGCGCGGCCGGGGCGGCGGAGGAGGAGCGCAGAAGGGCCTTGTCGGACGGTCGGGCCGAAGACGAACGCTGGCAGCAACGCAAGGATGGATCGCGCTTCTGGGCCTCGGGCCTGATGATGCCGCTGGCCGACCGCCGGCTGGGATTCGTGAAGATCCTGCGCGACCGTACAGACCAACATCGCGCCGAGGAACAGCTGCGCGAGGCCGAGCAACGCTTCCGGCTGCTCGCCACCAACGTCCCCCAGCTGGTCTTTCTCGCCCGCGCTGACGGCAGCCGGACCTGGCCAAGCCCGCAGTGGATCGACTTCACAGGCATGAGTGCCGAGGCGAGTGCGGGCTTCGGCTGGCTTGAGGCTGTCCATCCCGACGATCGCGCTCATACGTTGGCGGCATGGGAGACGGCGCGAGCAGCCGGGGAGTATCAGGCCGAGCATCGTGTCCGCCGCGGCAGCGACGGCAGCTATCGCTGGCACCAGACCCGTGCTCGGCCGATCGCCGGGTCGAGCCACCATGCAGTGCTGTTCGGCGACCAGGTCGATTGGGTCGGCACCATGACCGACGTGCACGACCTGCGTACCCTGCACGATCGCCAGCAGGTATTGATGGCCGAGCTGCAACATCGCACCCGCAATTTGCTGGCCATCACCCAGGCCATCGCGACCCAGACGTTGCG
The DNA here is from genome assembly GCF_900167455.1 of Enhydrobacter aerosaccus. Taxonomy (GTDB): domain Bacteria; phylum Pseudomonadota; class Alphaproteobacteria; order Reyranellales; family Reyranellaceae; genus Reyranella; species Reyranella aerosaccus. The sequence goes on along the minus strand of NZ_FUWJ01000017.1, from coordinate 96,018 downwards.
CAAGAGCGCCAGCCTCAAGGATTTCCAGCTCGAGTTCGAGAATCGGCTGCGGGCGCTGAGCCGCGTGCAGATGCTGATGTCGAGTGTCGACTACAAGGACATCGACCTCGGCGAGTTGCTGGGGGGCGAATTGCGTGCCCACGATGGCAACAGTCTGGAAGGCGGTCGCGTGCATTTCGACGGCCCGTCGGTAGCGCTGCCAGCCGCAGCGGCCCAGGCACTGGGCCTCGCCCTGCACGAACTCGCCACAAACGCCGCCAAGCACGGCGCCCTGTCGCAAGCCGATGGCCGGCTCGATGTCACCTGGCGCCTGGAGGACGACGACGAGGGGCGCACGATCGTGCTCGACTGGCGGGAAAGCTGTGTGGCCATGCCGCGGCTCGATGGCACGAGACGCTACGGCTACGGCACCGAGCTGATCGAACGCGCCCTGCCGTACCAGCTGGGCGCCAAGACCCGATTGGCCTTCAAGCCCGACGGGGTCCATTGCCATATTTCGGTCGGTCTGGGTCCGAAGGTGAGCAAAGCATGACGACAGACCCGGTCGAGATGGAGCGGCGGCTGCACGGCAAGCGCCTGCTCGTGGTCGAGGACGAGTACATGATCGCGCTCGACATCGCCGGCACGCTCGAGTCATTGGGTGTCCAGGTGGTGGGCCCGGTCGGATCGGTTCGCGAGGCGCTGGCGATCGTCAACCGCGAGGAAGAACGGCTGGACGCGGCGGTGCTCGACATCAATCTTCGCGGCGAACGGGTCTATGCGGTCGCCGACGCGCTGCTCGCGCGTCACGTGCCATTCATCTTCGCCACCGGCTACGCCGAGCTCCTGCTCGACAAGGCCTACATGCGTATTCCCCGCTGCGAGAAGCCCATCGACAAGCGCGAACTGATCCGGCAGCTCGCCACAGCAATGGACCAGGCTCACTAAAGATCCGTTGATCCTCAACAAATGTATGGCATTGGAGCCCGCGACGGCGCGCTCGTTACCGCGCGGTAACGCTTTAATAAATGGAAATAAAATGGAGCACGACCGCGCTCGCGCAAAAACGGCACCCTGCATGCCATACAAAATACACTCGGCGCCGCCGCAGCCCGATTCCGGTCTCTACTCCGGCCGTCACCAGCGCAGCAGCCGCCGCCCGAGCACCGCGCCGACGGTCACGGCCGGCACCATCGCCAGCGGGTACCAGACCAGCACGAACAGCGGCGAATCATCGAAGCAATGGAAGGCATAGATCACTGCGGCGCAGGTCGCGGCGAAGGCGCCGGCGGCCGCCCCGGCCAGCATCGGCGAGGCTGGTGCGGTGCGGCGCAGCGCCAGCAGCAACCCAACCAGCGGTGCGAGCGAAAAGAGCGGGATGGCCGTCGTGCAGACAAGCGCGTTGCTGCCGACCAGGCTGATCATCCACTGGCCGCGCGGCAGCACCGACAACTCCGCCGCCAGAGCGCCGGCCGCCAGCACGACCAACAGCGCCACGCACAGCCTCCAATGCGCGCTCGACTGGGGTCGCGCGAAGGCAAGGCAGCACGCGCCTGCCGCCATCACCGCCACCGCCACCAGCACCAGCTTGAGATCGAAGCGCCACGTCTCCAGGGCCGGCATCAGGTCGACGCGCGGTCCCAGCGTCACGGCAAAGATCGCCAGCGACACAGCGAGGCCCGCCGCGAGAGCGCGCGCGATGGTGGCGGCGATCGGGCGGCCCGCTCGTCCACCGTCGGCCACCAGCGCGGCTACGAGCTGTTCGGTCTTCATGCCTTCTCTCCCCGATAGACCCGCGCCAGCGCCTTGAGCGCACGATGCAAGGTCACCCGTACCGCGCCCTCGCTTAGGCCGAGCGCCGCGCCGACCTCGCGGGCGCTGCGCCCCTCGATCGAGATCGCCTCGACGATCGTGCGCTGACGCTCGGGCAGGGCCGCCAGCATCTGCTGCGCATCAGTGGAAGCGCCCTCCTCGCCTCCTCCTGGCGCCGCCAGGGTCCCGGCATGGTCGTCGATATCGACGTGGTCGGTGAAACCGCGACGGCGCAGGTGATCGACCAGCTTGTGGCGCGCGATGGCGCGCAGCCACGGCTCCAGCGGCTGTGTCGTATCCCAGGTCTCGCGCTTCAGATGCATGGCCAGCAATGTCTCCTGCACGATGTCTTCGCCATCCGCATGCGGTCGCCCAGCTGCCGCCAGCCCGCGTCCAACCACGCGACGTAGCCATGCCGCGACATGGAGCAGAAGGCGGCGATAGGCGTCGTCATTCCCCGCCAGGGCAGCCCGCATCAGCGCGGAGGGATCTTCGGGGAAGGACACGCAGATCGCTCGATCACGTATTCGTATGGGAGGGGCGAAACGTTACAGGCCGGCAAGCCGGATAAAAATCACGCTCCCCTGTAACACCTGCGACGGCTCCTCCGAAAGACATCATGCGAGGCCAAGATCGGCCTGCGCTTAATCCCGAGGAGGACTTCAAGATGACGATCCGTACCACCCCCATCGCGCTGGCCGCCGCCGTCGCCGCCGCATCGCTGCTTTCGGTCGCCGCCAGCGCCCAGACTCCCGATGCCAGCAAGGAGAAGTGCTACGGCGTCTCCATGGCCGGTCACAACGACTGCGCCTCGGCCGGCAACAACTCCTGCTCCGGCCAGTCCAAGGTCGACTACGACGCCAAGGCCTGGAAGCTGGTCGCCAAGGGCACCTGCACCGCGATGGAGGTGATGGCCAAGGACGGCATGAAGCACAAGGGCATGCTCGCGCCGATGTAACGGCCTGTTCGGGAGCTTTCGATCATGACGACGGACCGCCGCGCCCTTTCCCTCTCCCGCCCTCCTATGCGGGCGGGAGTCGGGCTCAAGCCTGAGCATTATCGGCCCATCCTCGACGACCATCCCGATATCGGCTGGTTCGAGGTGCATGCCGAGAATTACATGGGCGCCGGCGGTCCGCCGCACTATTTCCTCGAACGCATCAGGGCGGACTATGCGCTTTCCGTTCACGGTGTCGGCCTGTCGATCGGCTCGGCCGCCGGCCTGACCTCCGGCCATCTCGATCGCCTCAAGACCGTGGTCGACCGCTACCAGCCATTCGTCGTCTCCGAGCATCTCGCCTGGTCGACGCATGGCAATGCCTTCTACAATGATCTGCTGCCGCTGCCCTATACGCGCGCCACGCTCGACCTCGTCGCGCGCCATGTCGATGTGACGCAGGAAGCACTGGGTCGGCGGTTGCTGCTCGAGAACCCCTCGACCTACTTGCGCTTCGATGGTGAGGAGATGGGCGAGACGGATTTCCTCGCCGAGCTGGCGCGGCGTACTGGATGCGGCCTGCTACTCGACGTCAACAACGTGTTTGTCTCGGCGGCCAATCATGGCTTCGACGCGCGGGCCTATCTGGATGCCTTTCCCCTGGCGAGGGTGCAGGAGATCCACCTCGCCGGCCACGAGACACAGCATGGCGACGCCAACATGCCGACGCTGCTGATCGACACTCACGACCGGCCTGTCGCCGATCCAGTATGGGATCTCTACCGCCATGTACTTGCCCGACTCGGCGCCTGCCCGACCCTGATCGAATGGGATTCGGCCTTGCCCACCTGGCCGGTGCTGGCCGCGGAAGCGGCACGCGCCGAGAACCTGTTGCGCGCCAGTGAGGGAGCAGACCATGCGCGCGCGGCCTGAGACGTCGGCCGCTGCGGCTCAGCAGGCGGCGTTCGCGCAAGCGCTGCTGCACCTCGATGCGCCGACGCCGGCTGGCCTGACAACTTATAGCGAGGCCGAAGCGGCGCGGCGCTTCGCGGTCTATCGCAACAATGTCAGGGTGAGCCTCGTCGCCGCACTCGGTGCGCGCTATCCCGTGGTGCGTCGCCTGGTGGGCGCCGAGTTCTTCGATGCCGCCGCGCTGCTGTTCATCGCCCAGCATCCGCCGACCGGGCCCGTACTGGCCAATTACGGTGCGGGCTTCGACGCCTTCCTGGCCAGCTTCGAGCCCGCGGCGGACCTGCCCTACCTGCCTGATATGGCGAAGCTGGAGTGGTTGCGGCATCGCGCCTTCCACGCCGCCGACGCCGATCCGATCGGCATCGATCGTCTCGCCATGCTGCCGCCCGAACGGCTCGACACAGTGCGATTAGCACTCCATCCCGCCGTGCAGTTCATCGTCTCGCCGTGGCCGGTCCTGTCGATCTGGACCACCAACACCGAAGACGACGAGGTCAGGCCGCTCGGCCCCGAAGCCGGATCCGAATCGGTGCTGGTGACGCGGCCGGCGCTACAGGTGCTGACACAGCGGCTGCCCGCAGGCGCGGATCGGCTGCTTGCGGCGCTAGCCGACAACGCCCCGCTGGGCGCGGCGGTGGCAGCCGCAGTAGAGGCCGAGCCTGCCTTCGATATCGCGGGTTGCCTGGCCCTGCTTTTCTCCGCCGGCGCGATCGTCGGACTTACTGAAGGATCCCGCTCATGACTGCCCTGCTCGCCCGACTCGATGCGCAGCTGGACCGTATTCCGCACGACCTGATTGCCGCCCTGGCGCGGCTCGGCATCGGCACCACCTTCCTGCGCTCGGGCCTGCTCAAGCTCGACGGCTGGGCGGATGGCACGACGCTGGCGCTGTTCCGCGACGAATACCGCCTGCCGCTACTGCCGCCCGATCTCGCCGCGCCGCTGGCGATGGGCATGGAACTGTCGATGCCGGTGCTGCTGTTCCTCGGCCTGCTGACGCGCCCCGCAGCACTGATCCTGCTGGGCATGACGGCCGTGATCGAGATCTTCGTCTACCCCAACGCCTTCGACACGCACGCGGTGTGGGCCGTGGCCCTGCTCTACCTCGCGAAATTCGGACCGGGAACGCTGTCTCTCGATGCGCTTTTCACGCGCGGGCGAAGCGCCGCTGCGCCAGGAAGCCACCCGCGGCCAGCAGCACCAGCACCGCGACCTGTGCGATGACGAAGGGCGGCTCCGACTGGGTGGGCGCCAGCGCCGTCAGGGCCGGTATCTTGCCGAACGCCTGCGCCACGGCGACGAATACGTTGAAGTAGAGAGCGAGCGCTGCTGCCGCGGCATAGAGTGGCCGCCAGGCGCCGCTCAGGTGGCGTGGATAGAGCGCATAGAGCGCGATCGCCAGCACTAGCAGCGACAGCACGCCGAGAATGTGCGCCGGACCGAAGCCATGGAACGGGAACAGGAAGCCCGTCACGCTGGTCAGGATCGTCGTCACAAGGAACAGCTCGTTCCATCCGACAATCGGACGGAAGGCGACCATGCGATAGAGCACGACGATGCCTGAAACGATGCCGATCAGGCTGATGCCCACATGCACAAGTGTGAAGGTCGCCAGCGACAATCCCAGAACCATGATTCCTCCCGGCTTCCTGCGGGCATCCTGCACGGCTTTCCACATCAGGGATACTACCGATCATTAGTGGAGATACGGGTACAACCTCATCGATTGCAGGGACATCGAGCGCCGTGCATCCGATGGTGTGCCGAAAGCGGTGACCTTCACGGGAATGTAAGCACCGCGGCGTAAAGCGCGCGGGCCCGGCATTCGATCATGCTCCCCTCACAGAGCAAGACCTGCGTGTCGCGCATCGCCAATCCGAGAAAGTGCCACGCCTCGGGGCACGGATATTGCGGCATCTTCCGCCGCAGGCCCACCGGCCACGACAACAGAGACGCCGCGCCAATGACGGGGCAAAGGCGTCCGATCGGATCCCGACTCGCGGCCTCTCATCTCCAGGAAGGCCGCGTTTGATTCCATCTTGCCGACCGGCCCGCCGGTCGGAGCGTCCGCGTAACCAGAGTTCGAGAGTAGAGTACCCATGTCCACCCAGTCGCTTTCCGTCTCCGCCCCCTCCTCCGTTCGCTATGCCATCGTCCTTGGTCTCATCGTCGCGGTCGGTCCGTTCGCGATCGACATGTACCTGCCGGCGCTGCCCGCACTGGCACGCGATCTCGGCGCCGACACCGGTTCGGCGCAGGCAAGCCTGATGGCCTATCTGCTGGCCGTCGGCATCGGCCAGCTCCTATCCGGTCCACTGTCGGACATGTATGGCCGCAAGGCGCCGCTCTATGCCGGGCTCTCGATTTTCATCATCGGCAGTGCCGGCTGCGCCTTCAGTCCGACCATCGGCATGCTGATCGCCTGCCGCGTGCTGCAGGGCCTGGGTGCCTGCTTCAGCATGGTGATCCCGCGCGCGGTCGTTCGCGACCTGCACAGCGGGCCCGAGGCGGCGCGTCTGATGTCGATGCTGATGGTCGTTTTCAGCGTGTCGCCGATCCTGGCGCCTCTCGGTGGCGGCGTGGTCACCGAAGCGTTCGGCTGGCGCGCGGTGTTCGGCGTCGTCGGCGTACTGGCCTTCGCCTGCATGGCGATGGTGAAGACGCTGCTGCCTGAGACGCGGCCGGCGGTGGCGCGGAGCCAGAGCACGATCGGCAGCGCGCTCGCCTCCTATGCCGCGCTGCTGCGCGATCCGCATTTCCTGGGCATCGCGCTGATCGCCTCCTGTGCTCTCTCGGGCTTCTTCATCTATATCGCCAACTCGCCCTTCGTGATCGCCGCGCATTACGGCCTGCCGCCGCGGCTCTATGCGATCCTGTTCTCGCTGAACGGCGTCACCTTCGTCGCCTTCTCGCAACTCAACGGCCGACTCGCCAAGCGCTTCACCTTGCGCCGGGTCGTGCGTGCCGCCGTGATGCTCAACTGCGCCACGATCCTGGCGCTGCTCGCGTTGGTCGTCTCCGGCATCGATGCGTTGCCGGTGCTGGTGATCGGCCTGGCGCTCACCTTCGGCTTCGCCGGCATCATCGTCCCTTCCAGCATGGTGCTGGCGATGGAAGCGCATCCTGTCCGCGCCGGCGCCGCCTCAGCCTTCGTCGGCACGATGAACTTCGCCGGCGGCGCGCTCGGCTCGGCACTGGTGGCGCCATTCGCCAACGGCACGCCGATGCCGATGGTGACCGGCATCGCCGCCTGTTCGCTGCTCGCCGTCCCCGTCGCACTCGTCACGCTACGCCGCCGCAAGTCGCTGCCGTAGGCGTCGCCTGCACGCCCCCTCACCTCGGCGCTCGGCCGGAGGGGAACAGGAAAGCGGGAGAGACGAATCGGCTTGCTCTCTCCCGCGACAGCGATGGCGCTGCTAGGCCGCTTTCGGACCGGTCTGTCCCATCGCCGCCAGCGCCATGATGCCGCCCGGGTTCATGCTGTCGATCATGGCGGTCGGAATGAGAATCGTGGCGCCGCGTTCCTTGGTCGTCTCGTAGATGATGTTCATGGCCCGAAGCTGCAGGGCGGCGGGTGTGCTTGCGTAGACGGCGGCGGCCTCGACGAACTTCTGCGCCACCTCGAGCTCGGCCTGCCCGAGCGCCACGCGCGCGAGCCGTTCACGCTCCGCCTGGGCCTGCCTGCTCATGGCATCCTGCAAGGCCGAGGGTACGCCGATGTCGCGGATCTCGACCGAGATGACGTTCACGCCCCATTCCGCGGTCTTGCGGCCGATATCGTCACGGAGCATCTGGTCGCCCTGCTTGCGGTCGGAGAGCAGCGTCGCGAGAAGCGAGGATCCCACCATCTCCCGCAGCGATGTCTGGGCGACGCGGGCGATCGCCGACCGGTAATCCGAAATCTCGAGCGCCGCCCGCTCGGGATCATGCACCTGCCAGAATATGATGGCATCGATATTGACCGGCACGGTGTCCTTGCTGAGCGCCTGCTCGGCATTGAATTCCGTTGTCTGGATGCGCTGGTCGAGCCATGTGGCGACGGTATCGACGAAGGGGATGATCAGGAACAGGCCGGGCCCGCGGATCGCCTTCAGTCTGCCAAGGCGCAGGACCACCGCGCGCTCCCACTGGTTCGCCATCATGAGGGTCTGCGGGACGAGCAGCCCGGCGATTACCAGCACGACGGCCGCGCCCCACATGAACGACGACGCATGGTCATGGGCGGTCACAGCCGTGGCGACTCCGAGGGCAATGAGTAAGAAAGCGAGAACTCCAGCGGGCCGATTGCGCCCACCTCCGGTCAAGGCGTTCATCATGGCTTGGTCTCCTTCCCTGCGAGGGCCGTTATTCGGTCGGCCAAGTTTTTCGGGTCGACTCCCATGGCGAGTGCTGTCGCGATCACCTGCTTGGCCAGCGCATCGGTTTGCGCCGTTGCCTCTCGCCCGTTGAGCGCGGCGGGAGGATCGGCGACGAAACTGCCACGGCCGCGCACCAGCGTGATGGCACCGAGCCGTTCCAACTCGTCATAGGCATGCCGCACGGTGTTGAGATCGACCTTCAGCGCCACCGCGACCTCGCGCATGGTCGGCATCTGATCGCCCGGCCGCAAGACGCCTGCTCCCAGCAGCCTCAGGATCTGTTCCCGAAGCTGGACGTAGATCGGCACACCCGTGTTCTCGAGGCGCACCCGCTGAAGGACGGCCTGTGTATGCATTAACTAATACACTACTCTTTTAGCACAATGCGGTCAAGATCCGACCGCGCTGAGAGGGACGGTGCGCGCTCTCCCCTGACCTGTCCCGCACACAGGAAGAGGACCGTAAGAGCAAAGACGGACGACGAGAACGCTACCCCAGCGCCACGCACGCGCTGGTGCCCTCAAGAACGATCGTCGTCCCGAACGGCTTCGAGAGCGCCGCGAACCGGTCGAGGATCGATCGCGCCTGGTCGCCTTTGGCCAGGCGCGGGCGGCCGCGCCTGTGGCGCGCTTCCTTCCAGCCGAGGCTGATCGGAATAAGCTCGATGCCCTTCAGCGCGTTGCCCTGCCAGGAGAGCACCGGCACCACCGATTCCCAGAAGCGGCGGTCAGCGGGGAAACCGCCCTGATCGTTGTTGGTGCGCTTCTGGTAGACCTGCCCCGGCGTGAGATCGGGATCGGCACGGAAGCGGTCGTAGGCATCGGACGGCATTTTGGCCACCAGCTCATTCTGGCCGATGAAGTTACCGAGCGAATAGAAGATCGGCTTGCCCTTGTAGAGCTCCAGTCCGCGCAGCAAATGCGGGCCGTGGCCGATGACGAGATCGGCGCCGCCGTCAATCATCTCGCGCGCGAAGGCGGGGATGAACTCGGCCGGCACTTCCTTGCTCTCACCCTGCTCGTGCGCATGCAGGCTCACCACGACGAGATCGGCCAGGCCGCGCGCCTCCCGCACCCAGCGCAGGATGCCCTCGACGTCCTTGCGGTTCGCCGTCGTGCGCACGGCAGGCCGGTTGGAGCCGGCCGGCAGGGCGCGAAACCGCAGGTCGCCGAGCGGGAAGAGGGCTGGATCGGCGGGCGGAAATGCGAAGCCCATCTTGATGCGCTGCAGCCGCTCGGCCTCGAGTCCGAGCTGTTCGGCCATCTCGCGCAGGCTGGCGAGTTGCGCTTCCGTCACCTCGTGCACCGTCTCGAAGCGCAGAGGGTTGAGGCCAGGGCGGCCGGGCAAATCCGGCCGCTGCGCGCTCGCCTCCTGGCCCTTGGCGAAGGACGAGGCGCAGGAGATCAGCGCTACGGTGCCGTTGGGATGGGTGTGGTAGCAGGGGCGCCGCGCGTCCTCGAGATTGCGGCCGATGCCGGCGAAGGAAAGGCCCCGTCCCTCCAGCGCCTCCAGCGTGTGCAGCAGGCCCGAGACACCATAATCAAGACTATGGTTGGTGGCGGTGGCGAAGAGATCGAAACCGGCCACCCGCAATTCGTCCAGCACCCAGGCCGGCGCGCCGAAATGCGATCCGCCGCTCTCCAGCGCCGGATCGCCGCGATAGTCGTTCGCCAGCACTTCGAGATTGGTGAAAGCCACATCCGCTGCGCGCACGCGCTCGAACAGAGGCCGCAGCACGGGGTCGGCGTCGCTCAGAAGGCGGCGCTGGAGGATGGAATCGCCGGTGAGGAGGAGGTGGAAGGGAGAGGAGGTGGAAGGCGGGTACGCTGGACCGTTCATATCCCGACTCTCCAAAGCCGAGCCAGCGATGTCAAAACCATCTTGCTCGGCCCCCTCCCATCAATCGCCGCCGCTCCCTGCGGCAACAACTACCATCTCAGAACCCGCTTCAAGAGGGCCCAGGCAATGGCGACCAGGATCGCCGCGACAGCGACAAGAGAAGCGAGAACGATCAAGTTCATCTCCTTCTAGGTGCCGACCTGGGACCGAGGACGATGCCCGGTTTCGGGCACCGGCGGGGCGCTTGCCCCTAGGACTTAGGACCGAATCGGCATTTTCAATAGAAGCTGGGGCTCGTGCGCAGGATCGCGGGGGGCGTCATGCACGACTTCGCGGGTTGAGACGCGTGGGGGATACCCACTCGGCAACCGGCACGACGGGAGAAGCGCGGCCGGTTGCACCCCAAAGGGCTGGTTCACTTTTCCTGTGCGGGGGCGACCCTCCTTCGGCGATCGGACGCGCCGTGATCGCGCGTACGGTCAATCGTGTTTCCGGCTCCCCGTCCCTTCGGCGCAGCGCGCTGCCGGGACCTCGCCGCCTTCGGCGCGGCGACCGCTGTCTTCCGCGAGGCGCCGCGGTTCTCGTCCAGGCAGGCAGCGAAGATCCCCTCGATCAGCCCCCGGCAATCCTCGCTCGACATGTTGGCGAGCGGATCGACCCCCAGCACTTCCCGTGTGACCTTCAAGCCCGTCATGCAGGCGAGGAGCAGGGTTGCGCGCAACAGGGCGGGTTCCGGCAGCTTCGCCGCCAGCGGCTCTATGAATTCCCGCAAGCCGAACGCCTTGATGATTTCCCGCGCCTTGGGGCTGGAAAGCGAGCAGATGAAAATGCCGAATCCGATCGCATCGCGGTTGAAGGATTCGTCGGTGAAGATGCGCGGAAGATCCTGCTTTTCGCCCAGAATAGATGGTCCGGAGTCGCGCGTGGCTTCGAGCACGTCGGCGAAGAGTTGCTCCTTGGAACCGAAGCAGCGATGGACATAGGCGACGTCGATGCCCACGTCGCGGGCGATGTCGCGCAGCTTCACTTCCTCGTAGGAAGTCCGTGCGAACTGGAGCGCGGCCGCCGCCAGAATGCGTTGGCGCGTCTGCTCGCCGGACCGTTTTCTCGCGACCTTTCCCGTCACCGCCGCATCTCGCCAACCAATCTTGCAGTTTACTCGTATGCCGACCAACACGCTCTGTCAACAGCTGTTGACTACGCGGGACCACCGCGGCCACCCCTCCTGCGGGCCGACCGTCCTTGACTTAGGGAACAGTCATTTCCTAAATATCTAGTATGGTTGCCAATGCCGTCGTCCCCCGCCGCTCTCCTCTCCGCGGTCGACCGCGCGAGTTCGACATGGACGAGGCGCTGGACAAAGCGATCCGCGTATTCCGGGAGCAAGGTTACAACGCCACCTCGATCACCGATCTCGGCACGGCCATGGGATTGGCAGCAGGCAGCCTTTACAAGGCCTTCAAGGACAAACGCGCGATTTACCTGGCGGCGCTGGAACGTTACCAGATGCTACGCGCCGAACAGATACGCCGCCTCGCCGAAACGCCCAGGAGCGGTCGCGCCAGACTGTGTGACCTGCTGTCTTTTTATGTCGATTCCGCGCGCGGCATCGAAGGGAAGCGCGGATGCCTCGCGATCGGCGGCGCAGTCGAGCTCTCGATCCTCGATCCCGAGGTGGCTGCCCTGGTCCGGCGTAACCTGGCACGCATCGAGAGCCAACTGGCCGATTTGATCCGACAAGGCCAAGCCGATGGCTCGATCTCGCGCAGTGTTGATTCGGCGGAGACGGCGCGCGTCATGCTATGCCTGCTGCAGGGCCTGCGGGTGGTTGGCCGCGCGGGTCGTCCGCCCGACGACCCCGCTGCCACCGTCGCCATCGCGATGAAACTTATTGCCTGAACAATGCGCGTAAATGGGGAATGTACATTCCCCATGTCGAGTAGAGTGGAGTAGCGTCATGTCGACGATTGCCGAATGCGCCGAGCCGGTTTCACCGGCCGCCGCCCTGCCCGCCTGGATCACCTTCCTGCTTGCCGCCTCGTGCGGCCTGATGGCGGCCAATCTCTATTATGCCCAGCCTCTGGTGGCGCCGATCGCGGCCGATCTCGGCCTGTCGCCTCAGGTCTCGGGCATCGTGGTGACCATGACGCAGATCGGCTATTGCCTCGGCCTGCTGCTGATCGTGCCGCTCGGCGACCTGGTGGAGAACCGGCGGCTGGTGCTGGCCACGCTCAGCCTCTCCGCGCTGGCGCTGCTGGGTGCCGCGGTCTCGACGCATCCCCTGCCGTTCCTGAGCGCCGCACTGCTGATCGGGCTGGGTTCGGTCGGCGTACAGATTCTCGTGCCTTATGCCGCGCATCTGTCGCCACCGGAAATGCGCGGCCGCGTGGTAGGCAATGTCGCGACCGGCCTGATGCTGGGCATCATGCTGTCCCGGCCGGTGTCGAGCCTCATCGTCTCCTTCAGCTCCTGGCATGCGGTCTATTTCATCTCGGCTGCCGCCATGCTGGCTTTGGCGCTGGTGCTGCGGGCGACGCTGCCCATCCGCAGACCCGAGGTGCGGATCAGCTATGGCGCGCTGCTGCTGTCTCTCGTGCAGCTAGTGCGCACAACACCGCTTCTGCGCCGTCGCGCCTTCTATCAGTCCTGCCTGTTCGGTGCCTTCAACCTGTTCTGGACCACCACGCCGCTCCTGCTGGCGAGCCCCACCTATGGCCTCAACCAGAGCGGCATCGCCCTCTTCGCCTTCGCCGGTGTGGCGGGCGCCATCGGCGCGCCGGTCGCGGGCCGGCTGGCCGATCGCGGCCATACGCGCATCACGACCGTCTTCGCCATGCTTCTGTCGGCCGGCGCTTTCCTGCTGACGCGTGTAGCGGAGCCGGGCTCGACCACCGCCCTCGCGCTGCTGGTGGTGGCGGCGCTGGCGCTCGATTTCGGCGTCCAGGCCAACGTGGTGCTGGGGACGCGCGCCCTGTTCATGCTCGGCGCCGAAGCGCGCGGGCGGCTGAACGGTCTCTATATCGCGATCTTCTTCGTCGCCGGCGCGGCCGGTTCGGCGATCGGCGCCTGGGCCTATGCTCAGGGAGGCTGGCCGCTCGCCGCCTGGATCGGCTTTGCCGCGCCCGTCGCGGCGCTGCTGTACTTCGCGACCGAGTGAGCAACGCACCAGCGCGAAAGCGGGATCGGGACTCGCGGCAACCGTGCCGCCTCCCCATATAGCCTCTCCATTTGCGGAGGTGCGTCATGCCGCTGGATGTTCCCAGCCCCCTCGATGACAACTCGCTGCTCGATGCCTATTCGCGTGCCCTGATCGCGGTGGTCGACCGTGTCGGACCAGCCGTGGTGCGCGTGGAGCGTCTCGGCGAAGACGGCCAGCCGGCCGGCGGTACCGGCTCCGGCGTCGTGATCGCCGGCGACGGGCTGGTGCTGACCAACAGCCACGTGGTCGGTGGCTCGACACGCGTGCGGCTTTCCTTCGCCGACGGCAATGCGCGCGAGGCCCGCGTGCTGGGCGACGACGCCGATACCGATCTGGCGCTGTTGCGCACCGACCTGCCGGCCGGAACGCCGGCGGCGGCGCTGGGCGACAGCAAGGCGCTGCGGCGTGGACAGCTCGTGGTGGCGATCGGCAATCCGCTCGGCTTCGAATCCACGGTCACGGCCGGCGTCGTGTCGGCGCTCGGCCGCAGCCTGCGCGCGACCTCGGGGCGGCTCATCGACGACGTGATCCAGACCGACGCCGCGCTCAATCCCGGCAATTCGGGCGGACCGCTGGTCTCCACTGCCGGCGAGGTAGTGGGCATCAACACTGCCATGATCGCGCGCGCCCAGGGCATCTGCTTCGCCGTGGCGTCGAACACCGCGGTCCTGACCGTAAGCGAGTTCATCGCCCACGGTCGCGTGCGCCGCGCCCATATCGGCATCGCGGCCGAGACCGTGCCGCTACCGCGCCGTATCGGCCTTGCCACCGGGGCCGGCAAGCGTGCCATCCGCATCAGCGAGGTGATGCCGGGCGGCCCGGCCGCCATGGGTGGTCTGCTGGCAGGCGATCTGATCCTGTCCGTCGATGGCATCACCGTAGAAGGAGCCGACGACCTCGTGCGCCTGCTGGGCGCGTCGCGCATCGGACAGGAGACGAGCGTCTCGATCCTGCGCGGCGGTGCGGTCCAGACGAGGACGCTGGTGCCGATGGAGCGGCGCTCGAAGTAAGCGGTACCCGATAACGGCTGGCCGCTTATACGCCTCGCTGTCATTGAACTGTCATCGCATCCACGTATCCCCCGCCCGGGTTCTGCAAGCCGGCAGGAAGGGAAGCGGGGAGCGTGTCGCGCATAGAGGTGGAGCACCTCGTCAAGGACTTCGGCGGCCGCGCCGCCGTGAACGACGTGTCGTTCTCGGTGGAGCGCGGCGCGTTGTGCGTGCTGCTGGGCCCGTCCGGCTGCGGTAAATCGACGACGCTGCGCCTCATTGCCGGCCTCGAGGAGCCGACCGCCGGCCGCATCGTCATCGACGGCCGCGACATCACGCACCTGCCATCGAAGGACCGGCGCATCGCCATGGTGTTCCAGTCCTATGCGCTGTTCCCGCATCTCACGGTGGCGCAGAACATCGTATTCGGCCTCGAGGTGCGCGGGGTGGCGCGGGCGGAGCGCGATGCCCGCCTCGGCAAGGTCGCGGCGCTCGTGGGACTGTCGGAGTATCTGACCCGGAAGCCGGGACAGTTGTCGGGCGGTCAGCGCCAGCGTGTGGCGCTGGCCCGCGCCATCGTCTCCGAGCAGCCGGTCTGCCTAATGGACGAGCCGCTTTCCAATCTGGACGCCAAGCTGCGCCAGGAGATGCGGGTCGAGATCCGCGCCCTGCAGCAGCGGCTCGGCATGACGATGATCTACGTCACCCATGACCAGGTCGAGGCCATGACCATGGCCGACCAGGTGATCCTGATGAAGGACGGGGCCATCGAGCAGGCCGGCTCTCCCGTCGATCTCTACCAGGCGCCGGCGACCGTGTTCGCCGCCCGCTTCGTCGGCGCGCCGCCCATGAACCTGATCGCCGCGGCCGGTCCGGAGCCATCCGTGGTCACGGGCGTCCGCGCCGAGGACATGCGGCTCGCGCCGCCGACCGGCAACGGTGCCGATGCCGAGGTCACGAGCATCGAATATCTCGGTGCCGACACGATCGTCGGCCTGCGGCGCAGCGACGATGGCGACGCCATCCTCGTGCGCGTCCCGGGTCGCGCATCGGCCCGCATCGGCGAACGCGCCGCCCTCGCCTGGGATCCCGCGCACGAGCATCGCTTCGATCGCGCTTCGGGCCGCCGTCTCTCCGCCTTTCCGCCTTCCACCGACAGGAGTCCTGCATGACCATCAGCCGCCGTCTTCTTCTCGCCTCAGCGCTCGCCGGCAGCGCCGCCCTCGCGGCGGGCCCGGCGCTGGCCGAGACCCAGCTCAGCTTTTTCTATCCGATCGCTGTCGGCGGCCCCGTCACCAAGATCGTCGATGCCATGGTCGCCGATTTCGAGAAGGCCAATCCCGGCATCAAGATCAAGTCCGTTTATGCCGGTTCATACCAGGACACGATCGCCAAGATCCTGACCGCGCTGAAGGGCGGCGACTCCCCGCAGGTCGCCGTGCTCCTATCGACCGACATGTTCACGCTGATCGATGAGGATGCCGTCATTCCCTATGACGAACTGGTCAAGGGCGACGAGGGCAAGAAGTGGTTCGCGAGCTTCTACCCAGGTTTCATGCAGAACAGCCAGGCCAACGGTAAGACCTGGGGCATCCCGTTCCAGCGCTCGACCGTGGTGCTGTACTGGAACAAGGAGGCCTTCAAGGAGGCCGGCCTCGATCCCGAGAAGCCGCCGCAGAGCTGGGAGGAGATGCGCGCCTTCGCCCAGAAGCTCACCAAGCGCGATGCGTCTGGCAACGTGACGCAATGGGGCATCGAGATCCCTTCGGGTGGCGCCTTTCCCTACTGGCTGTTCCAGGGCCTGACCACCGAGAACGATGCCATCCTCATGAACCAGGACGGCACCAAGGTCGCCTTCGACAAGCCGGCCGTGGTCGAGGCGCTGCAATACTGGGTGGACCTCGGCCACAAGGACAAGGTGGCACCGTCGGGCCTGGTCGAATGGGGCACCACGCCGAAGGACTTCTTCGAAAAGAGGACGGCGATGATGTGGACCACGACCGGCAATCTCACCAACGTGCGCGACAACGCCAAATTCCCCTTCGGCGTCGCGATGCTGCCGGCCAAGGTCCGGCGCGGCACACCGACCGGTGGTGGCAATCTCTACGTCTTCAAGAAGTCGACGGCCGAACAGCAGGCTGCGGCGCTCAAGTTCGTGCAGTTCATGACCAGCCCCGAACAGGCGGCGCGCTGGTCGATGGCCACCGGCTACATTGCCGTGTCGCCCGCCGCCTTCGAGACGCCGGCGCTCAAGGAGTACGTCACCAAGTTCCCGCCCGCCGCCGTAGCGCGCGACCAGCTGCCTTGCGCGGTCGCCGAGCTGTCGACACACGACAATCAACGGGTGACCAAGGTCTTCAACGACAACCTGCAGGCGGCGCTGCTCGGGACCAAGACACCAGCCCAGGCCCTGAAGGATGCGCAGGCGGAAGCCGACCGTATCCTCAAGGCCTACCAGTAGCCCGAGCGTCGCCGGCCTCGCCACCGTTGGAACACGTTCCTCCCTTTTACCGGTCCGCCTCTCAAGAAGGGCGGGCCGGAGGCTCGCGGTCCGGCAAGATGTCGTTCGGCTTGCACCGTTTGATGCCGCGTCGGACGACGGTCGAGGCGTGGCTGCTGCTCCTGCCATCGGTGGTGCTGCTCGCTACCTTCGCACACATCCCGATCGTCGCGACGCTGATCGATTCCTTCTATTCGACACCCAGGCGCAATCGGCCAGCCCACTTCGTCGGTCTCGACAACTACCGGGACATGGTCGCCGACCCGATCTTCTGGAAGGCGCTGATCAACAATCTGATCTATGCCGCCGGCACGATCCCAGCGGCTGTCGCGATCGCGCTCGCCATGGCGCTGTTCGTCGACAGCCGCCTGCCCGGCCGGTCACTGCTGCGTATGGCCTACTTCACGCCCACCGTCCTGCCGATGATCGCCGTCGCCAACATCTGGCTGTTCTTCTACACGCCGGGCTATGGCCTGCTCGACCAGATCGCGATTCTGTTCGGCGGACACACCACCAACTGGCTGGGCTCCCAGCACACCGCCCTGGCCGCGGTTATGGTCGTGGCAGTGTGGAAGGAAGCCGGCTTCTTCATGATCTTTTATCTCGCTGCCCTCCAGCAGATCCCGCCCGACCTGCGCGAGGCGGCGGCGATCGAAGGCGCCTCGCGCTTCACTTTCTTCCGCCGCGTGACCTGGCCCCTGCTGATGCCCGTCACGCTCTTCGTGCTGGTCAATGCCGTGATCAACGCCTTCCGTACGGTCGACCACATTTTCATGATGACCGGCGGCGGGCCGGACAATGCCACCAACGTCCTGCTGTTCCATATCTACGAGATCGGCTTCAAATTCTGGGACCAGGGAGCCGCCACGGCGCTGACCATGGTGCTGCTGGCCCTCCTCGGCCTGTTGGCGCTGGCGCAATTCCTGTTCGCCGGCCGCAAGGTGCATTACCAATGAGGGCGCGCCCTTCTCTCGCCCTGGAGACCGCTGCGGCTTGGGCGCTCGGCCTGTTCTGGCTGGCACCGCTGCTCTACGCCGTCTGGACCGCTTTCCATCCCGCGGCGTACGCGACCCACTTCGACCTTACCGCGCCCCTGACCCTGGAGAACTTCGCACGGGCCTGGAGCGCCGCGCCGTTCGCGCGCTATTTCCTGAACACCATCCTGATCGTGGCGATGATCGTCGGCACGCAATGCGTGCTGTGCACCCTGGCCGCCTTCGCCTTCGCACGCTTCACCTTTCGCGGCCGGGACCTGCTGTTCGCCCTGGTACTGATACAGCTCATGATCTCGCCAGAGATCCTGGCCGTCGTGAACTACCGCACGGTGCGCGCGCTGGGTTCCATCGATACGCTGTTCGGCGTGGCACTGCCCTACCTCGCTTCGGCCTTCGGCATCTTCCTGCTGCGGCAGGCCTTCCTGCAGGTGCCCAAGGACCTCGAGGAAGCCGCACGCATCGAAGGCTGCGGCACGCTCGGCGTGCTATGGCGCGTCTACGTGCCTCTGGCGCGGCCGATCTATCTCGCCTACGGCCTGGTGCAGGTGAGCTACCACTGGAACAACTTCCTGTGGCCGCTGATCGTCACCAACTCGGTCGAGACGCGGCCGCTCACGGTCGGCCTCTCGGTGTTTGCCTCGTCAGATCAAGGGATCGACTGGTCGGTCATCACGGCCGCGACCCTGATGACCTCCGGTCCTCTTCTGGTCGCCTTTTTGCTATTCCAGCGCCAGTTCGTGCAGAGCTTCATGCGCGCCGGCATCAAGTAGCCACCTGCAGTCAGTGCCGATGGGCCATGGCAACGAGCCGACGACCATGGTCGACGATCCCATCCGCCGTCATCAGGCATTGCACGCGCTGACGGATGGCGATGTGTGCCCGGTTCTTCAGCTCAGGCGGCAAATGACCGAGAAAGTTGCCGAAGGTGCTGGCCTCGGAATAGCGGATCACCGCCTCGGCCGACGGCCAGGTCCGGGTAGTCTCAAGCACCTCGATCCGCGACGGCACAAAACCCGTCATGCCGAAGAAGGCCCTCATCTCTTCGGCGTCGACCGGGAACGCGAGCTGGGCCCGGGGCCGCGGGAACTGGTTGAAGGGCGGCTCGGCCAGCACCTTGCTGGCGATCTGATGAACGTGCGTGCGATGCCCCTTCAGCATGGTACTGATGCCGATCCGGCCGCCCGGACGCAGCAGCCGGGCGCATTCGAGCAGCGGCTTGGTCTTCTCCGGCAGCCAGTGGAACACCGCGTTCATAATCACGACGTCGAACGTGCCATTGGCGAGGTCGTCGAGGTCGTAGGCGTCGCCGACTTCGAAGCGGAGATTGTCGCGTCGCTTGCTGTGCGCCAGCTCGATGCGCAGAGGCAGAGGATCGATGCCAACGACTTCGCCCGTGGGGCCCACCAAGTCGGCCACATGTTCGGCCAGCAGCCCGGTCCCACAGCCGAGATCGAGCACACGCTCGCCCGGCTGGATGGCGAGATCGGCAGCAAGTTTCTGCCCCGCCTGGAATTGGCGTGTGGCGCTGATCCGTTCGTAGTCCCGCGCCAGCTCGTCGCTATCGAGTGAAAGCGAGGGCGCCCCGACCAATCGCAGATGTCGTGCCGCCGCCATACCGTCCTCCAACGCTTATCCTTTACGCGCCTCGCTCGGCACTATAGCTCGAAACCGAGCAGAAATGCGGCCAGCTTGTCCTGCTGGCAGGGGCGGTTCGCCATGACATACTGGCATTTCACAAGAAAGGCACCGTGAATCCATGCGCGTCGAGATCCTGTGTACGGGCGACGAAATCCTCACCGGCAAGACCATCAACACCAATTACAGTCACATCGCCCGGCGTCTGGGGGAAGTTGGCCTCGACGTGGTCTGGGGTACGGTTGTGGGCGACGATCGGGACAGCCTGCTGGCCGCCTTTCGCCTTGCGGGTGGACGTGCCGATGCGGTGATCGTCAATGGCGGCCTGGGCCCGACGGTCGACGATCTCTCGCAGGAGGTGGCCGCGGAGGCTTGCGGCGTTCCGCTGGTGCTAAGCGAGTACTGGCTGCAGCGCATGACCGAGTCCTACGCCCGGCGTGGACGCGTCATGCCGGCCAACAACAAGAAACAGGCCATGCTGCCCGAAGGGGCGGAATTCATCGACAATCCGATCGGCACGGCCTGCGGTTTTGCCGTCACGATCGGCAAGGCACGCTTTCTCTTCACGCCGGGCGTACCACGCGAGATGCGCCGCATGCTGGACGAGCAAGTGATCCCGCGCCTGCTAGCACTGGGCGGCATCACGGGTGTTTCGCGCCTCAAGCGCTTTCACAGCTTCGGAATCGGCGAAAGCCGCGCCGACGAAATGCTGGCTGGCATCCCCGGCCTCGCGATCGACGGCGAGATCAAGCTCGGCTTCCAGGCCCATTTTCCGCAACTGGAAACCAAGTTGGCCGTGCGCGGAGCCGATGAAGCGGACCTCGTCGCCAGGCTCGCACCGGTGGAAGCCGAGGTGCGCCGAAGGCTCGGGAATTTCGTCGTCGCGGAGGACGAGCAGACGCTGGAAGGCGAGGTGATGCACAAGCTGCTCGCCCTGGGCCAGACGCTGGCCGTGGCCGAGACCTTCACCGGCGGCAACATCGCCGCGCGCCTTGCGCCGCTGGCGGGAGCGGAGACGGTGTTCAAGCGCGGAGTGGTGACCCGCACTCTGCCGACAGAAGGCGCATCAGCCCAGGCCGCAATCGAAGCCGCGGCTGCTCTGCGACGGGAGAGCAGGGCCAGCCAGGCGCTGGCGGTCCTGGTGCAACTGGATGATGGCCCCGACCGGCCCGATTTCGGCGCCACGATCGCCATCGGTATCGCCGATGCATCGGGAACCGTGTCACGTCAGGCGCGCATGGTCGGAGGCCGAGATTGGGTGCGGGTCGGTGCGACCGAACTCGCCCTCGACTGCCTGCGTCGCCATCTGTTCGGCCTGCCGGTCGACGAACGCATCGACTTCGAACGCCGTTGACGGCCAGTAATCACGACTGCCACGGTAGCTTCACGCGCTGCGGCGGGCGGTCGGGGGGACCGAGCACGAGCATCTTGCGCCAGGCAGCGTCGGGCGCCTTGTCGTCGAACACGATCTTGCCGCCGGCTTGGGTAACGCCAAGCCGCTTCCACAGCTCGTCGAGATCGACCGCCTTGCCTTTGAGGTAGTGATTCTGGACCAGCCCGGTCATCACGTCGGTCTGGCTGGCCCGGTCACAGGCTTCGGCGAACTCCTCGACTGTCGTGCGCCGCGTTTCATCGAGCCCATTCCACAGCACGCCCTGCAAGCAGTCCTCGAGTCCCCGCGCTCCCTGCGTGGCGCGACGGATGCCGACATCGGCGAGCAACATGAAGAGGGCGCCGCCCCAGAAGGTCTGTTGTCCGGTGGCATTGGCGAGGCCGCCGGTAAAAGCGGCGGTACCGCGCGGCATGTTGTCGACCCACTCCTTCCACACATCGACCTCGCGCTTCCAACCGGCGCGGGCTCGTACGATCGACTGGCCATAGGTCGCGAGACCTTCCGTCAGCCACGTGCCGCGATTGGTGATAGTCGGCATGCCGCTGCGCATGAGCTCGCGCATCAATCCCCACTGGCCGTAGAGCCGTCGCAGCTCGATGTCGGCGCCGACCTCGACCATGATGGTAGTACCGCCGCCGGCGATGCTGTTGGCAATGCCCAGACCGGACCGATTCTCATTGGGCACGAGCGTGAGCAGGAGCTGGCGGGCCGTAAAGCCTTGCCAGTAATTCGCCACCGCCTCGGCCGTACGGCGGACCCAGCCGAGAACGTCGCCGCGCCCCTCCGCATTCAGCCCGTCGAGCAGCGCTACCCGCAGGACACCCTGCTCCTTCGGCTGGCCGGGCCGAAGCGAGCCCGGCGCGGGCACCGGCATGTCATGCTGGGCGAAGCGCCCCATCGCCGTATAACCGGCAAGCCGCACGGTCGAATCCTTCAACCGCCAGGCATCACCGACCTTCGGCAGGCCAGAGGCGAAGGCAAGACCTTCCGCCGCCTTGACGCGGATATCGATCACCGGCGCGTGGCCAAGGCCGCGTGGTTCGAGCAACCAGGTCTCGAGCATGCCTAGAATGGCGCCGCCGCGGACCACGGCCGTTCGGACCGTCGTGATCTCCTGGGCGTAGCCCATCAGATCGATGCGGTAATGCACCTCGGCGATGCCTTTCGCCGGCTCGACCCACCAGGAAGTGGCTGCGCGCTGCAGCGTTCTGCCGGTGCCGTCGATGACGTCCGTCACGCGTTCCGCCATCTTGTCGTTCGCGGCGTTGAAAGTCAGCGGGCCGGCCGACTGGCATCGGAACACAACGCCGACTTTCAGGCCATCGCCGGTGAGCTCGATATCGGCGGTGCAATCGGGCATAACCGGCTGGGCCTGCACGTTGGGCGCGCAAGTCGCGGCGACAAGCAGGGCAGTTGTGATCAAGCAGCGACGCAACATGCGGCGACGCTAGCATGACCTCGAACAGGCGTCCTAGACGTTGCGCCGCGCGATGGCTCGGCCGGCGATATAGCCAAAGGTCAGGCAGGGTCCGATCGTCGTCCCTGCCCCCACTGCCTTGGTGCCGATAGGACTCGCCATCGCGATACCGGCGCAATAGAGCCCGCCGATCACGCTACCGTCCGGACGCAACACCTCGCAGCGATGGTTGGTCCGCGGTCCGCCCTTTGTGCCGAGACTGGCATAAAGGAAAGGCGCCGCATGCAACGGCGGCTTCTCGACGGTCGCGAGCGCCTGGTCCTTTGTGTAATGACGCTCCCAGGCCGTCTCGCCGCGATGGAAGTCGCGGTCGACGCCCTCCTTCGACCAGCCGTTGAAGCGATCGACGGTGGCGCGCAGCGTTGCCGGATCGAGACCGATCTTGGCTGCCAGTCCCTCGATCGTGTCGGCGGTGCGGACGAAGTCCGGGTCCTTGGACGCGTACAGGGCCGAGAGCCGATTGACGTAGCGCGAATCGAAGATGCGCCAGGCGGGGATGTGCCTCGACCGCCCGTCCGGCCCGCGCTCGTCGATGGCTGCCCCCAGGGATGGACTGCCTTCGCTCGTGAAGCGCTTGCCCTCGCGGTTCACGAGGATGCAGTGCGGAGCGTAGCTCTCATAGAGCGGCTGCGCATGACGCTGGCCTTCGTAGGTCGTAAAGGTGGCAGGCGCGATATTGGACTGATCCATGTGGGCGAGCGCGGCGCCGACCTCGGCGGCCATCCGCTGGCCGTCGCCGGTATTGGTGCGAGGTGCGCCGATGATCTCGATGCCGGGAAAGTGCTTCGGCATATAGTCGGGCGCCCAGTCGAAGCCGCCGGTGGCCAGCACCACGCCCTTGGCGGCGCGGATCGTGACTTGCTTGCCATCGATCACGGCCTCGACACCGCTGATCGCCTGGCCGTCGCCGGTCAGACGTTTGACGTCGGCGTCCATCAGGATGCGGCAGCCATGATCGAGACAGCCACGGGTGAGCCCGACGATCAGGCCATTCCCTAGTCCCACCTGGCCGGCGATCACACGCCAGACGAGGGACGGACCGAGCCTCAAGACGGCGCGCACGGGATCCTTCAGCACCCCGTTGACCATCTCCTTGTAAGTGAAGAACTGCGGCTTCACCGACTTGCGCACGCGGTTCCACCAACGGCCGAGCCGATAGCGGCTGATCAGCGTCGGCGACACCATGCGCCCGAACAGCTTGCCGCCCGGCGCCTCGACATAAAAATCCGGATGGTTCACCAGCTCGAAGACGAGCGGCGTGTGATCCTCGACGAAGCGCAGCATGGGTGCGGAATTCTCCGCCAGCGCCCGCCACAACTCGTCCTCGGTTTCCCGCCAGCCCGGCGGCGCGACGGCGCGGATATAGGTCAGCGTCTCTTCCGGCGAATCGGCAATGCCAGCCGCCAGCATGTGATGGTTCGCCGGCACCCAGGTGCCGGCAGCCGACATGGCCGTGGTGCCGCCGAGATAATGCGATTTCTCCAGGACGACGACCTTGGCACCGCCGACCGAGGCAGCCAGCGCCGCCGACAGGCCGGCTGCCCCCGACCCGACGACAACGACGTCGCAATCGATGTCAGCCATGGTCACGCGCCCACAGCCGCCGCCACACAGGCGCGAATAGGCTGGCCAGCCCTTCCATGGAGAAGCGCATCAGCACGATCACGATCAACGCGAACACGGCGAGATTCCATTCACCGTACTTCTGCAGGTAGGTCATGACGATCTGCACCGGCGCCGCGCCGATCACGGGACCGAGGAAGGTTCCGAATCCGCCGATCACCACCATGATGACGATCTTGGCCATCTCGCTGAAGTCGATCATCTGCGGGCTGAGAAGCCCGATGAAATGGCCATAGAACGCGCCGGCGAGACCCGCGACTGCACTCGAGATCGAAAATACGGCGATCTTCACCCGCGTCGTGTCGATACCTAGGCTCTTGGCGCGCAGCTCGTTGTCCTTGATGGCACGCATGAAGTAGCCCAGCGGCGAATCGATCAGCGCACGCAGCCCGATCAGAACGACGGCGGCGAGCGCGAGGAACGTGAAATAGTACGGCAGCGGACCAATGGTACTGTAAAGCGGCTTGACGCTGAGACCAAGTTCGCCGCGCGTGAATTGGTAGTCGGCGGTCAGATAGATGTGCACCGTCTCGGCGAAGGCCCAGGTCGCAATGGCGAGGTAGATCGCCCGCATCCGCAGCACCAGCCGGCCCAGGACAAGGCCGAACAGCGCCGCGAGGACGACGCCCGCCGGAATGCCGATCCACGCCGGCGCACCGAGGTGGTAGCCCAGCAGGCCCGATGTATAGGCACCGACCGCGGCGAAGGCGTGATGCGCCAGCGAGAACTGGCCCGTGTAGCCGGCGAGCAAATTCCAGCTCGAGGCGAGGATCACATAGTAGAAGCCGATGGTCAGCACGTGCAGGGCAAAGTCGCCAGCGACCAGCGGCGCCAGGGCGAACAGAGCCACCGTTACCAGGATGGCAATGACCGAGCGGTGAAAACTCGGCGGGAACCTGAAGGAAGCGCTCATCCCAGCAGGCACTCCTGGATGAGATCGCGCACGCGGTCCTCACCGAACTCGGCAACCGGCCCGGCGGCTTTCACCTTGCCGAGATTCATCATCACCACAGCCTCGGCATGGCGCAGCGCATCGGACACGTTCTGATCGACCAGCAGGATCGTGGTCGGGATGGCTTTCCGCGCCGTCTGCAGGAGTTCGTACACCTGATCGGCCAGGTTCGGCGCGAGGCCGACCGTCGGCTCGTCAACCAGCATCAGCCGCGGCTCGGTAATCATTTCGCGGGCCACCGACAACATACGCCCCTGCCCGCCACTGAGGCTGCCAGCCTTGTCACGCCGACGCTCGGCCAGCACCGGGAAGATCTCGTACACCTGGGCAATGCGCCTCTTGAGGCGCGCCGCATCCTTGCGGATCGTCCAGCCGCCGACCCGCAGATTCTCTTCAACGGTCAGGTGCGGGAACGTGTTGAGTTCCTGCGGCACATAGCTGACGCCGAGCCGCTTGACCTCATGCGGTGGCAGGCCGGCGATCGGCTTGCCATCGAGGGTAATGGCGCCGCGATGCGGGCCCAGCAGACCGAACACCGTCTTGAGCAGCGTCGACTTGCCCGCGCCATTGGGACCGATCACGAGTACGAAGCCGCCCAATGGCACGTCGAGCGACATGCCCTGCAGAATATCGACGCCACTCTGGTAGGCGGCGTGGATATCCTCGATGGCGAGAAGCGGCGCGGTCATTCCAGCGCCTTCCCGA
Organism: Enhydrobacter aerosaccus; assembly: GCF_900167455.1. GTDB lineage: Bacteria > Pseudomonadota > Alphaproteobacteria > Reyranellales > Reyranellaceae > Reyranella > Reyranella aerosaccus. The sequence continues at coordinate 70,653 of NZ_FUWJ01000017.1, read as the reverse complement.
GATAGCCGGCGATCACCTCCGGCAGCCGCGCCACCTCGTCGAGCGATCCCTGCGCCGCGACCCGGCCTTCCATCATCACCGTGACCTGCGGGCAGAGGCGCCGCACGATCGACATCTCGTGGCTGACGATCAGGAAGGTGGCGCCGTGCCGCCGATTCACGTCAACGATCATGTCGATGATGGAATCCTTGATCACCGGATTGATGCCCGAGAAAGGCTCGTCGAGCACGTAGCAGGTGCCGGGCACCATGAAGCCGCAAGCCATCTGGAGAAGCGCACGCTGGCCGCCCGACAGCTTCTTGGCCTGGGTATCGGCGAGACGCCCCAGCTTGGTGAGCTCGATCATGCTGTCGGTCAGCGCAAGCCCATCGCCACTGTGCAGGCTGCGACGCGCCAGGAACGAGGTCAGCAGATTCTCGCGCACCGTCATGTTGCCGAACAGGCGCGTCACCTGGAACGAGCGCACCAGGCCGAGCCGCGCGATCTGGTGCATGCCGAGCCCCTGCAGGCTCTTGCCGGCCAGCCTCACGTCACCGGCGTCAGGCGCGTGGACGCCCGTCACGAGATTGACCAGCGTCGTCTTGCCGGCACCGTTCGGCCCGATCAGGCCGCGGATCTCTCCAGGCGCCACGGTCAGCGACACATCGTTGGTCGCCAGCAGACCGCCGAAGCGCTTGCGCAGGCCCTGCGTCTCGAGAGCCCAAACCTGTCCAGACGACATCAGGCTTCCCGTCCGCGCTCGCCGAACAGGCCGGTGGGCTTGAACGCCAGGATCAGCAGCACCAAGGCGAAGCCATAGATGTTCTGATAGGCCGAATCGATGAAGGCCGCGCCGAAGGACTCGATCAGGCCGAGCAGGATGCCGGCGATCAAGGCGCCCGGAATCGAGCCTAGGCCGCCGATCACCACGATCTCGAAGCCCTTCACGGTGGTGATCAGGCCGTTGGTCGGGAAGACCAAAAACACCGGCGCCAGCAGCGCCCCCGCGAGGCCCGCCAGGGCGACACCAATGCCGAAGGCGACGCGATCGATGCCGAGCACGTCGATGCCGGCGGTCTGTACACCGACCCGGCTCTGGGACGTCGCGCGCAAGGCGAGCCCGTACCAGCTGTAGCGCAGCACGCCGTAGAACAAGGCCAGCGCCACGAGGGCAAAGACGAACGCCGCCACACGCGCGCCCGCCATCGGCATCGGTCCGACCATCACGATCGGGAGATTGGAGCCGGGCGTGAACTGATTGGGCCCCGCCAGTCCGGTAGCCAGGCTGCGCAGCAGAAGCAGCAGGGCCAGTGTCACGACCGTGGCGTAATCGTCGCGTGCTTCCGGCGGCTTCTTGAAGATCGGCTTGATCAGGCCCCACTGCACTACGAGGCCGAAGGCGAAGACGCCGGCCGCGGAGATCGGGATGGCGAGCCACCACAGATCAGGTCCGAGCAGGAACGCCACCAGCATATACTGCAGGTAGCTTCCGATCATGTAGAATTCGCCCATCGCCCAATTGATCATGCGCATGATCGAGTAGATGAACGTGATCCCGAGAGCCATGAGGGCGTAGAGCACGCCGATCATGACTCCCGAGATGAACGTCTGGACGACGAGCTCTGTCGAAAACATCCGAGGATCGAAGAAAGAAGGCCTGTCAGTCCGTCACGCGGCTATTTGGCAGCCGGTGCCGAATACTGGACCTCGACTTCAGCGTCCTTCCAATCCTGCATCGGCTTGGTGTAGTGCAGGATCAGCACCGGCGGCACCCAGTTGTGCCAATACACGCCCTCGGCCCGCGGGAAGGTCACCGGCGCATCCGGCCAGCTCTTGAAGGTTCCGGTCTCCAGCGTCTTGATCAGCGCCTTCGAATCGGTGCTCTTCGCGGCGTTGATCGCCTGAGCGATGATCTGAATGGCGCCGTAGCCGTTCAGCGCGCCATAGACCGGATCTTCCTTGTACTTCTCGGTATAGGCGGCCGCGAAGGACTTGCCGATGTCCGACAAGGGCGTCTTCGGCGAATAGTAGGCGATGAAGTAGATGCCCGCGCCGTTCTTCTCGTGCAGCTTCCAGAATTGCGGCCGCGCCGGTGCGTCATAGGAAACGATCATCGGCGTATTGGGCAGCAGGCCGATGGTCGTCGCCTGGTCGATGATCAGATCGCAGGGCTGGCCGACGCCGATATTGATGACGAGGTCCGGCTTGAACGCCTTGACCTGCAACAGCTGCGGCGTGAGATCGGTGACCGAGCGGTCGAACGCAATCTTCTGGACCTCGAGACCGCCCACCTTCTTGGCCTGGGCGATCGTCTCGTCGGCGATGCCGATGCCGTAGTCGGTCGTCTCGGCAATCATCGAGATGCGCTTGAAGCCCTTCTTCTTGATGAGCTCCATGAAGGTCGCGACGCGCACTTGGTCGACCGCATGGGTGCGGAAGGCGGTTTCATAATGCTTCGACGTGATCTCTGCAGCCGAGGCCTGCAGCGACATCGTCGGCACGCCCATGTCCTTAGCAACCTCGTTGGCGGCGATGGCGACCGAGCTGTGGAAGAAGCCCGGGACGAAGACGACCTTGTCCTCGCTGACGAGACGGCGATAGGCCGCGACACCGGCCTCCGGCTTGCCCTGCGAATCCTCGACATAGAGCTTGAACTTGCGCCCCCCGAGAACGCCGCCGGCATTGTTGACGGCATCGATGCCCATCTCCGCTCCACGGCGAATGAGCTGGCCACCCGTCGGATCGCCCGGCGGCGACAGCGGTACGATCAGGCCGATGCCAATATCCTGGGCCTGGACCGGCAAGCACGTAGCCGAAAGCGCGGCGGCAACCGCGGCCGCCAGAAAGAAACCCTGTTTACGCATGCCCATTCCCCCAACAGCTTTTGCGTTGCCCGGACTATCGCAGCAATTTTGATGCCCGTCAGCCCAGCCGCTTCCGAAAGTCGCGCAAGAGATCCAATACGTCGCAGACTTCCACCCCCAGGGCGGCACGCAAGGCGTGCTTGTAGGGCGGCAGGTTCGTGCATTCCAGCACGATTGCGTCCACTGCCGGATTTTTTCGCAGCAAGGCTCGTCCCGCCTCGATCGCCTCCCCTTCGACGGCAGCGCGATCGAGGTTTGGACCATTACCGAGGAATGTCGCCGCGAACGCGCCGCCCTCCGGCATTCCTTCGATCGGCGTATCGGGCGGCGCGCCGACGGCCGCCAGATGGCGCGGCGTCAGGTTCCGGGCCGACGCCGTGATGACCCCGACTTTTCGGTTTGTCAGGGACGGGATCAACATCAGCGCCGACGTTGCCACCGGCACCGGTGACACCGCTGTCAGTTCATTCTGAAACAGGGCGAGAAACCCGCAACTCGTGGAGATCCCGACAGCCCCCGCCGAGGCCAGCCGCTCGGCATTGGCCGCGAGCGCCGCCATGACGCGCGGCTTATCCGGATTGGCCGCCACTGCATCGGCTGGCCCGATGCCTTCCAGCCGTTGGTAGATCACCGGGAAATCGAACGATGCCGGATTGCCGATATCGCCGACAATGCGCGGGAACCGCGTATCGAGCATGAGGATGCCGAGAGGGCGTGGCGTCATGGTTAGATGTCCGCATATACCTCGAGCAGATTGCCGTCGGGATCTCGGAAGAACAACGTACGATGGCCGAACGGCCGGTCAGTCGGCGGCGACACCAACTCGACGCCCTTCTTCACGAGCTCGTCGGCACACTGATCGACTTCCATCGGCGGAACCTTAAACGCGATCTGAAGGGCCGCGCTGCCGTTGGGCGTCGGCGCATCGGCTGCCGTCAGGCCCGGCGTGGCCAGGGCCAGGGTATTCGCGCCCACACGATACTCGAACCAACGGGACGAAAGCTCCCGAACCATCGGAAAGCCGAGGACGTCTTCGTAGAAGCGGCGCATCGCCACCATGTCGCGCACGAAGATAACCGTATAGTCGATCGCCCGAATGGATCGGAAGGCGCTCATGCGACCGGTGGCTCCGGCCACGGCTTCTGCGGACCGCGCGCCGATTCGAACCAGCGCGAGAGTCGCAGGACGCCAAGATCGTCGAAGCGACGACCGGCGATCTGCAAGCCGATCGGCTTGCCCTCGCCCGTGTAGCCGCAATTGATCGATGCGGCGGGCTGCTCGCTCATGTTGAAGGGCATGGTGAAGGAGATGTGCTCGAGCGGCCGATTGACGTCGTTGGTCGGCGTCTCCCACTCCGCTGGGTAGGTCGGCACCGGCGACGTCGGCGACAGCACAAAATCGAATGGCATCGTCGCCCGCACCGTGGCGGCGCGGATCGCCATGTAATTGTTGATGCTGCGCATGACCGCCACGCCCGAGACATCGGCGCCGCCACGGCACCAGTCGGCAATGAAAGGCAACACGCTCGCCTGCTTGGCGTGGCTCAGCCCGGAAAAATCCGCCCAGCTACGGACGCGCCAGAAGAGGTCCTGCAGATGCAGCATCTCGGGCGATAGGAAGCCTTCCAGTGGCTCGATGACGGCGCCGGCATCGGCGAACAGCCTGGCCGCCTTCTCCACGGCGTCCTTCACCTCCGCGTCGACCGGCAGGCCCGACCCGGCATCGAGCATCAAACCGATCTTCAGGCCCTTGGGATCGAGCGGTCCGGCCGACCAATCGATGTCGGTAGCCGGGAGGCTGGTATGGTCCCGCGCATCCGGCCCGCAGACCGCAGCCATCACCAACGCCGCGTCGCCGACCGTCCGCGTCATCGGACCAATGGCGCGACCGAGGAACGGCGGATCGACCGGGATGCGGCCCAGGCTCGGCTTCAGCGTGAAGATGCCGTTCCAGCTCGCCGGCAGGCGCACCGAACCGCCGATGTCTGTGCCGAGATGCAATGGACCGTAGCCCGCCGCCGCCGCCGCTCCTGCGCCGGCGCTCGAACCTCCAGGATTCCAGGCCAGGTTCCACGGATTGCGCGTCAGTGGATGAAAGGAACTGCGGCCCGAGGACAGCATGCCGAAATCCGGCATCGTGGTCTTGGCGAGAATGATCGCGCCTGCCTGCCGCACACGTGCGGCGGCCGGGGCGTCCGATGCGGCCGCAACGAGATCCGTTGCCGCAGTGCCAAGCGGCACCGGCACACCCTTGGTGGCGATGTTCTCCTTGATGGTGATGGGCACGCCATCGAGCGACCCTTGCGGCGCTCCCGTTCGCCAGCGCTTCTCCGACTCCTGCGCCGCCTTGCGGGCATTGCCGAAATCGGGCGCATAGAGCGCCTTCAGTTTCGGCTCCCACTTCTCGATACGGCCGATGACTGCGTCGATGGCCTCGACCGGAGAGAGGCTCTTGGTCTTGTATGCGGCCAGAAGTTCGGCCGCGGTCATGTCATGGATGATGGTCATGCAATAAGGACTCTACCGAAGCCGCATCATCGCCGATAGCTCAGCAACGCAGCATGTGCGGATCGTTCGTGGCTCGCGTTCAAGATGGCTCCGCATTTTTGAGGAAGCCCGCCCGCGTGGCGAGATACTTGGTCAGTGCTGGCCCCAGGAAGAGCACAGCGATCAGGCGGACCGTCTGCATCGCCATGACGAAGGAGACATCGACGCTGCTCGATGCCGAGATGATGGCTACGGAGTCGACACCGCCCGGACTTGTGGCGAGATAGGCGGTGAGCGGATCGACCCCGGCCCCGGCGACGAGCAAGGTCGCGACGCCGGCGCACAGGCCGATCAGGAGCAGCGTGAAGACGACGATGACGGGAAGCGATCGGGCAGCATGGATCAGCAGCGGCTTGGTGAAGCGCAATCCGATGTTCCAGCCGACCAGGGCATAGGCACCGGCCAGCAGCCAGGTCGGCAGCTCGATCTTCATCAGGCCGAAATGCGCCAGCACGATGCCGATCACCATGGGCACCAGGAACGCGCCTGCAGGAATACGCAGCAAACGGGCAAGATAAGGTCCGACAATGGCCAGAGCGACGGTTTCGGCCAGCGCGAGCCAGTCGACCGGCGGGAACCAGACGATGGCGGGAGCATGGGCCGTGTTAGCAGCGAAAAAATGCGCCACCAAGGCTGCCATGCCGGCAACGGCCAGGACACGGAAATACTGCATGAAGGCGACGAGCCGGACATCGGCGCCGTACTCCTCGGCCATCAGGGTCATGATCGAGGCGGCTCCGGGGCTCGATCCCCAGAGGGCGGTCGTGCCCGGCATCAGGCGCAAACGCCCCATCACCACACCCAGTACGCAACTCGCGGCCACGACCGACAGAACGCCGACCGTGAAGAGCAACCAGTGCTGCGCGATATCGCCCAGTATGGAGGCAGGCACCATGCGCGCGATGAGGCAGCCGACGACACCCTGCGCCATCACGAACAGCGGCACGGGGAAGCTGATCCTGGCGCCATTGGCGGCAACCACTATAGCCGCCGCCAGCGGACCGAGCAGCAATGCCGCCGGGGCATGCATCCAGACGAGAATGCCACCGATGATCGCCGAAGTGGCAATCAGGGCCATCCAATGCCGAGCGGGAGCATGCCCGCCACTCTGTCGAGAAGAACTGCGTGCGGGCTTTTCGGCCATGGACTACTGAACCAACTCCTCGGCCTCCCCGCCCATCTGATGGATGGTCTGGATCAACTCGGTGGCCGCGGCCGCAAGCCGTGCATCATTCGTGCCGCGCAGCACCAGGGACACGCTCACCTTGCCAGCGCGGAAGCCCGGATAGCTGCCGATATCGATGTCGTCATAGCGCTTTTGCAGCGCGCCGAGGGCTTCGGCGATGATCCCTTCAGGCAAATTCGTCCGCACGGTGCGCGAAAGGACCGGATCGCCGCCCACCAGGCGATGCTTCATCGACTCGAACATGCTCTGCGCGATCGTCGGGATACCGGCAAAGGTGAACACATTGCCCATCTGGAAGCCGGGCGCGACCGAGATCGGGTTGTCGACCAACGTCGCCCCATGCGGGATACGGGCCATGCGCCGCCGCGCCGGCGTGAACAGCGCGGGGTCGCCATAATGGCGGCTCATGCGGGCAACGGCCTCGGGATGCTCCGAGATCCCTACGCCAAAGGCCTTGGCGATGCTGTCGGCGGTGATGTCGTCGTGGGTCGGCCCGATGCCTCCTGTAGTGAAGACATAATCGAACTTGGCCCGCACCTCGTTGACCGTCGCGACGATCGTGGCCTCGATATCCGGAATGACCCGGCATTCCATGACGCGCACACCGAGCTTGTTCAATTCGGTGGCGAGGAAGGAAATATTTGCGTCCTTGGTCCGCCCGCTCAGGATTTCGTTGCCGATGACGACGATGCAGGCCGTCACGATTTTTGCCGGCGCCGCAGGCACTTCAGGCATTGAGGCCCCTTTTCCCTTGGTTTTCAGCACTTTAGAGGAGGCAGCCCGTCGGGCCAAGCGCACGCGCGCGGCCTTGTTACCGCCCGTATCGCATGCCAAATAGAGGGCCATGACCAGCCCCCGCGATTTCGAGGACGACAGCGCCGACTATTGGCGCCGCGACGAGCGCACCATCAAGCTGCATGGACCGGAAGGGTTCGAAGGCATGCGCCGCGCCGGCCGCCTGGCAGCCGAGACGCTCGACTTCATAACCCCCTATGTGCAGCCCGGCGTCACGACCGACGAACTCGACCGGCTGTGCGACCAGTTCATCCGCGATCACGGCGCCATTTCCGCTCCGCTCGGCTATCGCGGCTATCCCAAGTCGATCTGCACCTCCATCAACCATGTCGTGTGCCACGGCATTCCGGGTGAGAAGCGGCTGCAGAACGGCGATATCGTCAATATCGACGTGACCCCCATCCTCGATGGCTGGTACGGCGATTCGAGCCGCATGTACTTCGCCGGCGATGTCAGCGTGAAGGCGCGGCGGCTGTGCGACGTGACGTACGAAGCCATGATGCGTGGCATCGCCGTCGCCAAGCCCGGCGCCCGCCTAGGCGATATCGGCCACGCCATCCAAACCTATGTCGAAGCCCAGCGTTTCTCGGTGGTGCGCGACTTTTCGGGCCACGGCGTTGGCCGCATCTTCCACGATGCGCCGAACGTGCTGCACTACGGCAAGGCCGGCACCGGGCCGGTGCTGAAGCCGGGCATGTTCTTCACCGTCGAACCGATGGTGAATGCGGGCACCTGGCAGGTGAAGATCCTGAGCGACGGCTGGACCGCGGTCACCCGCGACAAGCAGTTGTCGGCGCAGTTCGAACATTCGGTGGGTATCACCGAGACAGGCGTGGAATTCTTCACCCTCTCGCCGATGGGCCTGACCAAGCCGCCCTACACCCTCGAGACCAAGGCCGCCTAAAGCGGCTCTGCCGTCAGCACGAGCTTCTGCAGCCCCGGTCGCGCGTCGGGCGAAAGGATGATCGTGCCCTTCAGGCGACCACGCGCACAGGCCAGTGTGAACTTGCCGCCCAGCGCATGGGTGGGCTCGATCCGCTCCAGCCTGCCCTCGCCCAACCGCTCCTTCAGCGAGGCGAGTTCGGCGTCGCGGTAGCGCGCTGGCGTGTCGAGCAGGAAATTCCCGGCGAAGATCGCACCCGGCACCTCGATCCGGCCGGCGGCATAGGCGGCCACCACCGATTCGACGGCCTGTGCGAGAAACGGCGATGGAGGCGGCAACGGCGGCGTTGCCGTAGCGTCGTGAAGCATTTCCGCAAGACGCAGCGTCAGACGCGACATCGGCGCGTAGGTGCGATTGGCGAAGGCGAACACGCCGCAGCCGCGCTCCGGCATCATCAGCACATGCGAACCATAACCCGGCAGACCGCCCGAGTGATGCAACCGCCGTCCCAGCTTGCCGTGTACGGAGTTCATCAAGCCGGCGCCGTAGGCCGTCGCCTCGGGAACTGCGCCCGGCAGTTCGAGCGGCCAGGGCATCGAATGCCATAAGCCCATCTCTCGAATTGTCGACCGCCGCACCGGTCCCGACTCCGGGTCGTCCCGCGCCGGCCAGGCATCGAGCAGGAAGGCGATCCAGCGCGCAAAATCCGGCACCGTGGTCACCAGCCCGCCCATCGCACCCACTTCTCCATCGGGCTCGATGCGCTCGCGCGACCATTGTCCCTCGTCCTGCCGATAGCCCCACGCGAAATCCTGCTTCATCGCGGCGAACGCATCGAACGTCGTCCGCGCCATGCCAAGCGGATCGAGGAAAGTGCGCCTGATGAAAGATTGATAGGGCTCGCCGCTGACATTGGTCAGGACGCGACCGAGTAGTGCATAGCCGAGGTTGCTGTATTCGAAAGCGAGACCCGGCGGCCGCGCGAAGAGCTGGCCCTCCGCCATCAAGGCATCGAGGGCCGCCGGCGTCATGCCGAGCATCCGGTCGCCCCACGGGTCGTCGGTCACGAACCCTGCCGCATGGCTCATGAGGTGCCGCACCGAGACCGATGCGCTGTCGCGCGTTGCCGGTTTGACTGCCGCGAACTGTGGCACGTACTCGGCAACCGGCGCATCGAGCACGAGCTTTCCCTGATCCCGCAGGGCCAGCACCGCCAGCGCGGTCATATGCTTGGTCATGGAGGCGATGCGGAAGGCCGTCTCCGCCATCACCGGCCGCGCGGCCTCGATGTCGGCCAGCCCGATCGTCGTGACATGGGTCAGCCGTCCCTCTTGTACGATGCCCGCCGCCAATCCTGGCAAGCGCTCCTGTTGGGTGAAGGCCGTGCAAGCGGCATCGATCTCGGCGAAACTCATGGCGCCGGCACGCTACAGGGATCGCGGCTTGACCACCATCCTGCCCGGTTTCTGCCGCGGTTGGATGGGACGGTTGTCGCATGGGGAGAGCACGAAAAATCTGTGCCGCAGAAGAGGACGCCGCGTCCATTTCCGTGGACCGCGCCGCCGATGACGATGCGCTTCTGGCATTGCTCGCTGCCGGGCTGCGGCTGCAAGCGACCAATGCGCTTTGGCGCATAAGCGGCAACACGCTTCCGTACCGTACCCTGCTGCGTGACGCCGGCGGCACCTGGAACCGTCTCGACCAGTGCTGGGAGTTCATCGGCGAGGATCCGTCGCCGCGACTGAAGGCGGCCCTCGAAGCGCGGCCCGCAGTCGCCAGCCACAACAGCGGCATGTCCGAGCCCAAGCCGCACTATCACGGCCACCGTGCCCGCGTGCGCGAGCGGGTGCTCAAGGCGGGGATCGAGTCCCTGCCGGACTACGAGCTGCTGGAACTGCTTCTTTTCTATGCCATCGAGCGCATCGACACCAAGCCGCTGGCGAAGCGGCTGCTCGAGCGCTTCGGCACGCTGGGCGACATCTTCGCCGCCGAACCGGCTCAGTTGCGCGAGTTCGAGATCGATCAGCGGACGCTGGTTCTGTTCCGCGCGGTGCGCGAGTCAGGCCGCCGGCTGGCCGAGCGCAAGGTCAAGGACATGCCGGTGCTCACCAATTGGCAGCAGCTCCTCGACTATTGCCACGCCGCGCTTGCACACGAGAAGACCGAGCAGTTCCGCATCCTGTTCCTCGACCGCAAGAACGTGCTGATCGCCGACGAGGTCCAGCAACGCGGCACGATCGACCATACGCCGGTCTACCCCCGCGAGGTGATCAAGCGGGCGCTCGAGCTGGGCGCCGCGGCATTGATCCTCGTGCACAACCATCCGAGTGGCGATCCCAAGCCGTCACGCGATGACATCGAGATGACGAAAGAGATCCGCAAGGCGGCCGAAGCGCTCGGCATCTCGATCCACGATCACCTCGTGATCGGCCGCAAGGGTCATGCGAGCTTCAGGAGCCTCGGACTGCTGGCATAAAGCACGCTCGATCGGGAAGCCGCCGAGGTCCTCACATCCGTCCCGCCATCTGGGTCAAGCCGAGCGCAACGGACAGGAGATCCGACTTACCGGCCACCCGCGCAGACGGTGCCGCCCGTCCGATCGCGACCCGCACTGCCGGAACGCGGCTCGATCCGCCCGTGAGGAAGACCGTATCGATGCCTGATGGTCCGAGTCCTGCCGCTGCAATGCAATCGCCCGCGGTCTTGTAGAGCTGTTCCATATCGGCCTCGATAGCACGATCGAAATCGACCCGCGTCGCCGTCGCCGCGAAACCGGGTTCGATGAAGGCGAGAGGGACGCCCGCCCGCTTCTCGACGCTAAGCCCGATCTTCGCCTCCTCCACGGCCAAGGCGAGGCGATGGCCGAGCCGGTGCTGCACCACAGTCAACAGGCGCTCCACCTTTTCAGGCTCGCATGCGAGTGCAGCCAGCTCGGCGAGGGCACGTTCGTTGCGATAGGTGTAGGCGAAGTTGATCGTCGCCCAGGTGGCGAGCTCATGATAAGGCGCGTTTGGCATCGGCAGGTTCTTCTCGACGAGCCGGGTGCCCAGCCCCAGAAGCGGCATCACGGCAGCGAGGCTGAGGGCGCTGTCGAAGTCGGTACCGCCGATATGCACGCCGGCGGTGGCAAGAACGTCACGACTGCGGTCCGCGCGCTCCCGAAGCTGCGGGCCGACCCGGATGATGGAAAAGTCGCTTGTGCCGCCGCCGATGTCGGCAACGAGCACCACTTCCTCGTGCTGTATCGTCTGCTCATAGTGATGAGCCGCCGCGATGGGTTCGTAGACGAACCGGATATCGCGAAAGCCCGCCCGCCGGGTGATGCCTTCCAGCACTGTCTGCGCCCGCGCATCCGCCTTGTCGTCGTTGTCGACGAAGCGCACCGGCCGGCCATGGACGACAGTCGTGATCTCCCGACCGGCAAAGGCTTCGGCCTTGCCCTTCAGGTGCCGTACGAAAATCTCCACGACTTCCGTGAGCGCCACCTTGCGACCACCCAGGCTGGTCTCCTCGTCGATCAGGGGCGACCCCAGCAGCGACTTGAGCGCCCGCATCAGCCGGCCTTCGGTCTGTCCGACATAGGCCGCGATGGCCTCGTTGCCGAACAGCACCTGGCCCTTGGTTTCATAGTCGAAGAACAGCGCGCTCGGCATCAGCGTGTCGTTGCCCTCGATCGGCGCCAGCGCCGCTGCCCCATCGCGCGCGACGCCGATCGCCGAGTTCGACGTGCCGAAATCCAGTCCGCAAGCGATCATGATGGTCCTCTCCGATGCGCGAAGGGGACCTCATCTATTGCGATGTGCCGACCGTTGCCAGACTGTTTCTTTTCGTCTAACAACGCGACTGCAAAAGGCCGCCCGAAATCCGGGCGGCCTTTTGTTTGCGGAGTGTCCTTTCAGTCGGCAGCCTTGTTGCGTGCTGCCTTCCAGGCCTCGTAACGCGCCTTGTTCTCGGCGTTCGGCGGATAGAGGCCGGGCAGCGAGGCACCGCTTTCGACCTCCGTCATGATCCAGGCTTCGAGCTTTTCCTGCTCGCCGGCCACCGCGACCACATCGTCAAGCAGCGCCTGGGGGATCAGGACGGCGCCATCGTCGTCGACGACCACGACATCGTTGGGGAACACGGCAACGCCGCCGCAGCCGATCGGCTCCTGCCAACCCACGAACGTCAGGCCGGCAACCGACGGCGGCGCCGCTCCACCCTGACACCAGACCGGAAGGCCGGTTCCCAGCACGCCAGCCAAATCGCGCATCACGCCGTCGGTGACCAGGCCGGCCACGCCACGCTTCTTCATGCGCGCCGTCAGGATGTCGCCGAAGATGCCGGCGTCGGTGACGCCCATCGCGTCGGCAACCGCGATGCAACCGGCCGGCATGTCCTCGATCGCCGCGCGGGTCGAACGCGGCGACGACCAAGATTCGGGCGTGGCGAGATCCTCGCGCGCCGGGACAAAACGCAGGGTAAAGGCTCGTCCCACCAGCCGAGGCTGGCCGGGCTTCAAGGGCCGCGTGCCGCGCATCCAGACGTTTCGTAGCCCTTTCTTCAGCAGGACTGTGGTCAGGGTGGCAGTGGAAACGGCGGACAAGGCGTCGATCACCGCGCGGTCGAGGGTCATGCGTGTCTCCTGTTCAGATTGGCGGGATCATGCCACCGACCAAGGAGAAGACCGAGCCCGGATTGCGTGAACCGCGGCGGACGCTCGACAATGCCGCAGCATGCTCGCAGCCCCCTAGGAGCCGTCAGGAGCCGCCTCGAACAACGGAAGTGGCAGTGAGCATTATCCCTGAATCATCGTCCGCAGGATGGCTTCAAGCTTGCCGGCTCCTTCGGCATCGAGGGTCCCCAGGATGTCCCGTTCCTGCTGGACGGCAAGACCTTTCAGCTTCTTGTGCAGCGCCTGCCCCTTGGAAGCGAGAAAGACCAGGACCCTGCGCCGGTCGTTCGAATCGGGTGCCCGGTACACCAGCGCGTCGGCCGTCATCTTGTCGATGATCTTGGTCAAGGTGGTCGAATCGACCAGCACACGGTGCGCAAGTTCGCCCATGGGCTGCCCGTTCTGGGAGGCAAGCGCACTCAGGATCCGGAAGTGCTCGAGGGCCACGCCCTCACCTTTGAGCTTCTCTTCGAGGTCGATCTCGAGCTGCCGGTTTACGCTCGCGATGAGATAGGCAAGCTGGTGTTCCATTCTGTCGGAGCGGGGCACGACGCGGTTCTCGTCCGTTGATATCTGAATTTTCAGATATCTAACCGACGGAGCGCTGCAACTTCAAGACCTTCGATGAGTCTCGGGCTGCGGCGTCGGCCAACCAGCCATCTATTGGCACGATAACTGCTTCGATTTTTGCGTCCTTTGCGGCGTTCTGGGGCGGAGTGTGGGCTCACGATGGACGGCGGTCGCCGGATCGTCGCCCCGTCGCCAACGCCACAACGGATGACGCCCGCGGAACGAGGGCATGTCCGCGTCCCGTTCGCAGTGACCATGGGGCACGTTCGATGATCCGCATTGGCTTGTTGACGCCGCTCGAAGGACCGGCGGGGATCTGGGGGCCCTCGGCAGAGGCCAGCGCCATCATGGCAATCGCCGAGATCAATGCCACCGGTGGATTGCTGGGCCGCGAGGTCGATCTCGTCATCGCCAATGCCGGCCGTACCGGTGCCGATGCCGCGGAGGCGGCGGCCGTTGCGGTCGATATCGACGGTATCGACGCCATCGTCGCCATGGTTCCGAGCTATGCCCGCAAGCCGGTCCTGCGGGTCGTCAGCGGCCGCGTCCCCTATGTCTACACGCCTCAGTTCGAGGGCGACGAACACGATGCCGGCGTACTTACCGTCGGCGAGACGTCCGATGAGCTGCTGAAGCCAGGGATCGAATGGCTTGGCACGGCCAAAGGCGCGAGCCGCTACTACCTCGTCGGCAACGACTATGTCTGGCCGCGAGCCACCTTTGCCAAAGCCAAGCGCATGATCCGGGATGCCGGCGGCACGGTCGTGGGGGAAAGAATCCTCCCGTTCGGCTTCGAGGATTACGATCTGCTTTTTGCCGACATCCGCCGCGCGCAAGCCGACGTCGTCATGCCTTATCTGCTCGGATACGAGGCCATCGGCTTCAATCGTGCTTTCGCCGAAACAGGCCTCGCCCGGCACTGCCTCCGCTTCACGTCGGGCATAGACGAGACGATCCTCTACGCGATCGGCCCCGATGCGACAGAGAATTTCTACGCGACCTCGGCCTACTTCTCGACACTACGCTCCCGCAATAACGATGCCTTCCTCGAGCGCTATCACGACTCGTTCGGGGAGACACCGCCGCCCATCAACGCCTTCGGCCAGTCCTGCTACGAGGGCATCCATTGCCTGGCGAGCCTTGTCAGTGCCGCCGGCGCCTTTCAGCAGCCAGCCCTGCGCAAGCGCGTCGGCCGAATAGCGCAAAGCCGTACAGCGCGCGGCACCGAACCGATCGCCGCGGCGGGCATCAGCCGGCCGATCCATTTCGCCACTGTCGAGGGCTGTGAGTTCCGGATCATGAGCCCGACATAGCGACGGGCAGGTCGAAGACCCGCAGCACAACCGCTCGAATATGCCGGGCGGAAGAAATTACTTGCGAAATGGATTATTTCGTTTTCATATAATTTAAGCGGCAGCGAGCCGCCTTCGATCAGAGGATTTTCCATGCGGCTTCCGCGACGTAGCGTTCTCAAGGCAACCCTGTCGGCATCGGCGGCGCTCGCGTCTCCGGCCATCTTTACCGGCCGTGCCTTCGGCGCAAACGAACCGATCCTGGTGGGCAGCCTGCACGATCAATCAGGTCCGATCGCGGCCTCCGGCGTACCGATGGTGGACAGCCTGATCCTCGCCATCGAGGAAGTGAACGCGGCGGGCGGACTGCTCGGCCGGCCGCTCAAGCTGGTGCATTACGACACGCAGTCGAACATCCAGATGTACTCGCAGTACGCCCAGCAGCTGGCGCTGAAGGACAAGGTCGCGGTCGTCCATGGCGGCATCACCTCCGCGTCGCGCGAGGCGGTCCGGCCGACCTTCGACCGGTTCAAGGTCCTGTACTTCTACAACACGCTCTATGAGGGCGGCGTCTGCGACCGCAACACCTTCTGCACCGGCACCACGCCCGCCCAGACGGTGGAGAAGCTCGTCCCCTATGCCATGAAGAAGGCGGGCAAGAAGGCCTACATCATCGCGGCCGACTACAATTATGGCCAGATCACCGCCAAGTGGATGACCAAGTACGCAAAGGACAATGGCGGCGAAATCGTTTCGGTCGACTTCTTCCCGCTCGACGTCACCAACTTCGGCCCGACCATCAGCAAGATCCAGGCAGCCAAGCCGGATCTCCTTCTTTCCGCCCTGGTCGGCGGCAACCATACCTCCTTCTACCGCCAGTGGACCTCCGCCGGCATGAAGGCGCAGATTCCCATCGCCTCGACAACCTTCGGTCTGGTCAACGAGCCGTCGACGCTCGATGAGAAGGAGAGCGATGGCGTGCTCGGCTCCTATGGCTATTTCGAGGAACTCACCACACCGGCCAGCACCAGCTACGTGAAGAAGCTCAAGGCCAAGTTCCCCGACATCCCCTATATCAGCGAACTGGCCGCCGCGACCTACGAGGGCTTCTATCTCTGGGTGGCGGGCGTCAAGGCGGCAAACTCCATCGACCGAGACAAGGTGGTGGCGGCCCTCGAAGGCGGCATCTCCTACGACGGTCCAAGCGGCAAGGTCGTGCTCGACCACGCGACCCACCATGCGATCCGCAATGCCTATCTCGCCGTGGCCAAGGACAAGAAGTGGTCGGTCCTCGAGACTTACGAGCAGCAGAAGCCGCTCGACACGGCCGGTGTCTGCGATCTGATCAAGAAGCCGACCGACAATCAGCAATACGTCATCAAGATCTGAGCGAAGCCTCTCTTCAACATCGGATCCGCCGTCCCCGCCTGCGGGAGCGGCACGCTGATTGACCTTGCAGCGACTGGGTTCGTGCCAGTCGCCTCGACGGAGACGGGCTTTCTCATGGATCTCGCCCTCATCATCGCCTTGGACGTGGTCAACGGCGCGGCGTCGCTTGTGCTGCTCTGCCTGGGGCTGGCGATCATCTTCGGCATGATGCGCGTCATCAATCTCGCCCATGGCGAGTTCGTGATGCTCGGGGCCTACGCCACCGTCATCTCGGCCAATGCCGGCCTGAATATCTGGATCGCCATGCTGGTCGTGGCCCCGGTGTTCGTGGGGGTGGTTGGCATTGTCATCGAGCGCTGCCTGATCCGCTTCCTCTACGGCCGCCTCGTCGACACCATGCTCGCCACCTGGGGGTTGAGCCTGCTGATCGTAGGCCTCGTCACCACCCTCTACGGCAACACGATCAAGGGTGTGCCAACGCCGCTCGGCGGATTTTCGGTCGGCGCCTATAAATCGAGCTACTACACGTTGTTCCTGGCGGCGGTGGCGCTGATCATGCTAGCGCTCGTGTATGTCGTCATGCGCCGCACGCGGTTCGGCCTCGTCGCGCGCGCCACCATGCAGAATCCCGGCATGGCCGCCACGCTGGGAGTCAATCCCAGCCGCATCTACATGATGTCCTTCGGCATCGGCTCGGCGATCACCGGCCTGGCCGGTGGCCTGCTGGCGCCGGTTTCCGGCGTGGTGCCAACCATGGGCGCCGCCTACGTCGCCAAGGCGTTCATCACGGTCGTGGGGGGCGGCTCGGCCATCCTGGCTGGCACCGCTTCCTCCTCCGCGCTGTTCGGCCTCATCAACCAGCTCGGGTCCTACTTCACGACACCGGTCTTCGGTGAAGTCATCCTCTTCATCTCCGCCATCATCCTGATCCGCATCCTGCCGCAGGGCATATCGGAGCGCTTCTTCAAGGGAAGCCTGTGACATGATTCACGTTCCCGTGCGCACCTGGATGTCGGTGGTCCTCCTCGCCGCTGCTATCGCCGTCCTGATCGCCATTCCGGACTTCGTCGAAACCTTTACCCTGATGCAGTTCACGCTGTTCTCTGCCATGGCCGTGCTGGCGCTGAGCCTCGGCTTCATCTGGGGGTATGGCGGCATCCTGTCCTTCGGCCAGACGGCCTTTTTCGGGCTCGGCGGCTATGCCTATGCGGTCTCCGTTCTCAATCTCGGCGAGTCGACCGAGGCCATCGCGATCGCGATAGCCCTGCCTGCCGTCTTCGCCGCCTTTCTCGGCTACTTCGTCTTCTACGGCCGGATCAGCGACGTCTATCTCGGCGTGATCACGCTCACCGTCACGCTGATTCTGTTCAACGTCGTCAATGCGACGGCGGGCGACGAGTATCGCATCGGCAACGCCGCGCTCGGCGGTTTCAACGGCATGCCGTCGGTCCCGACCTTCAACCTGCCGGGCAATCCATCCATCGTGCTCGATCCGACGCAGGGCTGGTACGCCACAGGCGGCGCGCTCATCGTCGTCTACGTCCTGCTGCGTCTGCTCCTGCGCAGCCGCTTTGGGCGCGTCGCCATTGCGGTACGAGAGAACGAAACGCGTGCTTCGCTGCTTGGCTACGATCCGCGCCTCATAAAGCTCGGTGTCTTCGTGATTGGCGGCGCGATCGCCGGACTCGGAGGAGCGCTCTATGTGAACTGGGGCGCCTTCGTGAGCCCGACCATCTTCGCGCTCTCCCTGTCGGCCGAGATCATCATCTGGGTGACGGTCGGCGGACTCGGCACGCTGATCGGTCCGGTCGTCGGCTGTTTCCTGATCCAATATCTCGACAGCCAGATCGGCACGCAGCAGACCTTCAACTCCAATCTTGCTCTGGGTGCGATCCTGATCGTCTTCGTCCTGCTGCTGCCGCAGGGCCTGATTCCAACGATCCGCACAATCGCAAGCCGGCTCGTGCGACTTCGGCCAGCGTCCGGGAATGCGACCGAGTCCGCCGCAAAGCAGCCGGTGGGAGCTGCGCGATGACCCCGCCTCTCCCGCTTCTCGAAGCCCGGAACCTCACCATGCGCTTTGGCGGCGTGGTGGCCGTGAACAACATCGATTTCACGCTGCGCGAAGTCGAGCTCCGCTGCCTGATCGGGCCGAACGGCGCCGGCAAGAGCACCTTCTTCAAGATGCTGACAGGACAGCTCACGCCCAGCACCGGCACGATCGCCTTCCGCGGCACGCCGATCGCGGGCTCCGCCTCGCATGAAATTGCCCGTCTCGGGATAGGCATCAAGACGCAGGTGCCCAATGTCTTCAACGGCCTGCCGGTCCGCGAGAACATTTGGCTTGCCGCGCGTCGCCGCAATACGCCGGACCAGACCAAACGGCTCGTCGACGAAATCCTCGAGAAAATCGCGCTCACGCATCGCGCCGATGCGCTCGTCGGGCAGCTTTCCCACGGCCAGCGGCAATGGGTCGAGATCGGCACTGTCCTGGCCGGCGAACCCGACCTGATCCTGCTCGACGAGCCCGCCGCCGGCATGACCGACGACGAGACCGCGCGCACTGCGGAGATCATCCGCGACATCAACCGGACGCGCGCGCTCATCGTCGTCGAACACGACATGCAGTTCATCAAGATGATCGCCAAGACCGTCACCGTCTTTCATCAGGGGCAGATCCTGATGGAAGACAAGATCGACGCGGTGATGCGCGACGAGCGTGTGCGCGACGTCTATCTCGGCAAGAAGGTCGCCGCCTGATGCTTGCCGTCAAGGGACTCCAGGCCGCCTATGGCCGCATCCCCATCCTCACGGGCGTCGACTTCTCCCTGCACGAGGGAGAGTATCTCGGCATCCTCGGCCATAACGGCATGGGCAAGACGACCCTGATGCGGACCTTGATGGGCCACATCAAGGCCACTGCCGGCACCATTTCCTTCAACGGCACCGACGTCACCAAGCTCGCCGTACACGAGCGGTCGCGGCTCGGTATCGGCCTGGTCCCACAGGGCCGCGAGATCTTTCCCTCGTTGACCGTGTACGAAAACCTGCGCATGGGCCTCGCCAGTGCGAAGAAGGAAGATCTCTCCGTCATCGACGAGGTACTGACCGAGTTTCCACGGCTCGTCCGACTGCTCGATCGCAACGGCGGCGCCCTGTCGGGCGGCGAGCAGCAGTTGCTTGCCTTGGCGCGGTGCCTCTGCACCCGCCCGCGCGTCGTCCTGCTCGACGAGCCGACCGAAGGCATCCAGCCATCGATCATCGAGGAGATCGTCGAGACCTTGCTGCGATTGAAGCAGAAGCACGGCATCGCCATGATCCTGGTCGAGCAGAATCTCGATTTCATCACCTCATTGTCGGAACGCGTGCTGACCATCCAGAAGGGCCGCATCACGCGCGAGATCATGCCGGCCGATCTCAAAGATCCCGCTGCCATCGCAGAATATGTGGGCATGGCAACGCACTGACGCCGCTCGCTCATCGCCGCCCAATCCGTTCATCGCATCGCAGAAAGGACTGAACATGCCGATAACCCGACCGACTACAGATGACGTCATGCAGCTCGCAGAGGAACTGGGCATGAGCTTCTCCAGGGAGCGCGCCGCGGAGTTTCTCACCCTGATGCAGCCGAACTTCGACGCCTATGACGTCGTCGACGCGCTGCCGGACAACGTGCCGCGGGTCAAATATCCGCGTACGCCCGGCTACCGTCCGGGCCCGGCCGAGAACAAATACGGCGCATGGTATTACAAGAGCACGGTCAAAGGCGCTGCGGCGGGCAAACTTGCCGGCAAGACCGTGGTCCTCAAGGACAATGTCAGTCTCGCCGGCGTACCGATGATGAACGGCGCTTCCACGCTGGAAGGCTTCGTGCCGGTCGCCGATGCCACCATTGTCACGCGCATGCTCGATGCCGGTGCGACCATCGTCGGCAAGTCGGTGTGCGAGCATTTCTGCCTCTCCGGCGGCAGCCATACGTCCGATCCGGGCCCGGTCCACAATCCACGCAAGATGGGCTATTCCGCCGGTGGTTCGTCTTCGGGCAGTGCCGCACTCGTTGCGGCGGGCGAGGTCGACATGGCGATCGGCGGTGACCAGGGTGGCTCGATCCGCATCCCCTCCTCGTTCTGCGGCATCTACGGCATGAAGGCGACTCACGGCCTTGTTCCCTACACCGGCGTGATGCCGATCGAGGCGACGATCGATCATACCGGGCCGATGACGGCCACCGTGAAGGACAACGCGCTCCTGCTCGAGGTGCTGGCCGGCCCGGATGGGCTCGATCCACGTCAGTATGCTCCCAAGGTGTCCGCCTACACCGAGGCGCTCGACAAGGGCGTCAAGGGACTCAAGATCGGCATCCTCAAGGAAGCGTTCCTCGTTCCCGGCACACAGCCCGACGTCGCCGATAAGGTGAAGGCGGGTGCCGAGCGCTTCCGCTCCCTCGGCGCGACCGTCGAGGAGGTGTCGATCCCCGAGCATCCGCTGACGGCGGCCATCTGGGGACCGATCGGTCTGGAAGGCCTGACAGCGCAGATGATGCTGGGCAACGGCATGGGCTTCAATTGGAAGGGCTACTACGACGTCGGCCTGATCGACGCCCATTCGGCGTGGCGCGAGCGCGCAGACGATCTGTCCGACACGCTCAAGCTCTCCATGCTGGTCGGCCTGTACGGCCTCAAGCACTATCGTGGTCGCTATTATGCCAAGGCCCAGAATATCGCGCGGGTGATGAAGGCGGCCTATGACGCCGCCTTCGCCAGTTACGACCTGCTCCTGTCGCCGACGCTGCCGTTGAAGGCAACACCGCTGCCGGCACCCGGAGCCTCGCTCACCGAGTATGTCAGCCGCGCTTTCGAGATGATCGGCACGACCTCGCAGTTCGACGTCACGGGCCACCCCGCCATGTCCATCCCCTGCGGCCTCGAGGATGGATTGCCGATCGGGTTGATGCTGATCGCGAAAGACTACGACGAGAGCATGATCTATCGAGCCGCCGCGGCCTTCGAAGCCTCGGGCGACTGGAAGACGTTCTAAGCACGAAGCGATGATCACGATCACCGCGGTCATCCGCGCGAAGAAGGGGTCTGAGGCGACGATGCGTCAGGCCCTGCTCGATGTCGCCAGACACGTCCAGGAGAATGAAGCCCAGACCCTGGGCTTCTTCATCTCCCAGGACGAAAGCGATCCGGCGCTGTTCACCACCTACGAGCGGTTTGCGGATCGCGCGGCCATGGATCGTCACAACAGCTCCAGCGCGGTCGCCCGCTTCTTCGATATCGCGCGTCCTATTCTCGATGGGCCGGTCACGCTCGTCACGGCACTGGAGATTTCTGCCAAGCCCACCTGATGATCATGGTGGCTGAACATGCAGGCCCGATGAGTCTCGACCAATCGGAAGGCCGACCCGAAGCGGGCACAACGCAAGGGAATGAGGCCTTTCTGGGGCGGGCGAAACTTGTCGACCGTTGCCATTGAACCCAGCGTTCCAACTCGTATCTTGTTCGCATAGCTCGGTCCTACAGAGTGATGGAGCCATGTCGATCCAGACCTTGTCCGACACGACGAGCCTCGCGCCAATTTCCAAGGAGGAAGTTGGCGAACTTCCATTCTACATTGCCGCAACGGGCCCTGCGTCTGGACCACGTTGGACGTTGAAGCACGACGACGCTTTCGCCGTCGTCGACAGTCTGGGTGACATGGGTGCGGCCGCCGCCGGTCCCAATGGACTGTTCTTCGAGGATACGCGCTTCCTCTCGCGTCTCGAGTTGCTGGTGAATGGGCAGCAGCCGCTGCTGCTCGGATCCAACATCCGCGACGACAACAGCATGTTGTCGGTCGACCTGACCAATCCGGACTTCCTCATCGACGGCAAGATCGTATTGCAGAAGGATCTGCTGCATATCAGCCGGACCTTCTTTCTGTGGCGCGGCACAGCCTATGTGCGCCTCGCTGTTTCCAATCATGCCGATCGGCCGATCGGCTTGTCGCTGTCGCTGCTCTATGGCAGCGATTTCGCCGACCTGTTCGAGGTCCGAGGCATGCGACGGGCCCATCGCGGCAGTGCGGAGCGACGGACGAACGGAAAGGATATCGTTTCGCTGGCGTATCGCGGTCTGGACGGCATTACCCGCACCACCACCCTCACCTTCGATCCACCGCCGCCGGAATTGTCCGCATCCGAGGCGACGTACCGGCTGGACCTCGCTCCCGGGCAGATGCAGCCGATCTACCTTGCCATCGGCTGCAACGCCGCGGAGAGGCAGCAGGCTAAGCCCTTCCTCAAGGGACTTCTCGAAGCGCGCCGCGAGCTTCGTGTCCGAGCCCGCGACACGACAAGCGTGGAGACCTCCAACGAGGTCTTGAACGAGATGCTGTGTCAGTCGGCCGCCGATCTGCAGATGCTGATGACGGAGACGCCGCAAGGTCGCTATCCCTATGCCGGCATCCCCTGGTATTCGACGACGTTCGGCCGCGACGGTCTCATCACCGCCCTGCAGATGCTGTGGTGCGACCCGAGTGTCGCTCGAGGGGTCCTGCGCCGCCTCGCAGCCTATCAGGCGACCAGAACCGATCCGGCCTCCGATGCGGAACCCGGCAAGATCCTGCACGAGATGCGCGGCGGAGAGATGGCGGCGCTCGGCGAGGTTCCTTTCGCTCGCTATTACGGCAGCGTCGATTCGACACCGCTCTTCGTTCTCCTTGCCGGCCTCTATGCCGAACGCACCGGCGATCTCGGAACCGTAAAGGCCCTGTGGTCCGCGATCGAGGCGGCTCTGGCCTGGATTGATGGTCCGGGAGATCCCGACGGGGATGGCTTCATCGAATATTGCCGCGCCACGGAGCTCGGTCTGGCGAATCAGGGCTGGAAGGATTCCTTCGACGCGGTCTTCCATGCCGACGGCCCCCTCGCCGAGGGTCGCATCGCTCTTGCCGAGGTGCAGGGATACGTCTTCGCCGCCAAGCGCTCCATCGGCCGCTGCGCGCGCCGCCTCGGCCGTGTCGAGCAGGCCGATCGTCTCGAGGCTGAAGCAAGGCGCCTGGCGGAACGGTTCGAGACCGCATTCTGGTGCCCTGACATCGGCAGCTATGCCCTGGCGCTCGACGGGCACAAGGAGCAGTGCCGGGTCGCCACATCGAACGCAGGCCAGTTGCTGTTCACGGGCATCGTCAGACCGGATCGCGCCGCCGAGGTCGCCGCTGGTTTGCTGGGACCGCGCTTCTTCTCGGGCTGGGGCATTCGCACCGTGGCCCAGGGCCAGGCCCGTTACAACCCGATGTCCTATCACAACGGCTCCGTCTGGCCTCACGACAACGCGTTGATCGCCCTGGGCCTGGCGCGCTACGGCTTCAAGCAGGCGGTCGATCAGCTCTTCAAGGGCTTGTTCGATGCGGCGTCCTACATGGACCTGCGTCGCCTCCCCGAATTGTTCTGCGGCTTCCGCCGGCAGGCGAATCGCGGCCCGACCCTCTATCCTGTGGCGTGCTCGCCGCAAGCCTGGGCAAGCGCCACCCCGTTTTCCCTGATCGAGGCCGCGCTCGGGCTGGAACTCGATCCCGAACGGGACGAGATCCGACTGCGCAATCCGCGGCTGCCGTCCTTCCTCGACGAGGTGACATTGCGCAACCTCCGCCTTGCCGAGACCCGGGTGGACATCACGATCCGGCGTCATCGGCACGACGTGTCGATCGAAATCGCCCGCCAACAGGGAGAGGCACAGGTCGCCATCGTCTCCTCGCGGTGAAGCGACGCGGGAACCCGCCCGGGCCTTTCGAGTTAACGCTCGGCGCGGGAGGGCTGTATGAGCGGCAAAAGGCTTTGGTTGGTCGCGGCGATGCTGTTGGCCTTTCATTTTGGCAGCACCGCCTCGCTGGCCCAGGACCCGCCGGCGCAGAGCCCACCCTCTTCCCAGCAGCCTGAAGCGTCCCCCAACGCCCCCGATACATCGAGCAGCCAAGGCTCTTCTTCAGCGCCAACGCCTCCGGCACCATCGCCCGCTCCGCCAACGACCCATTCCCCTCCCGCGGCGCCACCTCCCACCACGGCACCAGGCGACAGCAGTGGCCCTCCCTCTGTCACGGTCCTCGGCAGCCGCGAAGTCCAGGGCATCGTGGGCGGCGAGGTGCGCACGATCGCCAACGAGAGCATGGGTCGCATCGTCGATGTCATCGTCGATGGCGAGGGCAAGCCGCGCGCGGCCATCATCGATTTCGGCGGCTTCCTCGGAGTCGGCAGTCGGAAGATCGCCGTCGACTGGAGGGCGCTGCACTTCGTCCCGGCGGCGACCAAGCGGTACGGCATCGTCCTGGAACTCAGCCGGGAGCAGGTCAAGGCGGCCCCGGAATACAAGGAGGGCCAGCCGATCGTCGTTCTCGGCGCTTCGGGAAATCTCGAGTCTCTCCCCTGATGCCGGCGTCGCGACGCAGCCTGCGCGGCCTCGACTGGTTCGCGTTCTTCGTCGCCGATGTTCAGACCGGCTTCGGCCCCTTCGTCTCGGTCTATCTCACCGCGCAGAAGTGGACCCAGGTCGATATCGGCCTGATCCTGTCGGTGGCCGGAGTCGTTTCGCTGATCGGCCAGATTCCGGGCGGCGTCCTGCTCGACGCGGCGCGATCGGAGCGGCTGGTGGCGGCGACTGCCGTTGGTCTCATCAGTGCCAGCGCCATCGCCTATGCCGCCTGGCCGATCTTTCCCATCGTCTTTACGGCTGCCGCCTTGCATGCGGCCGCGAGCTGCCTTCTCGGGCCGGCCATCGCTGCCATGAGCCTCGGCCTCGTCGGGCAATCGGCGATCGGTGAGCGGCTCGGCCGCAATGCGCGCTTCGCCTCGATCGGCGCCGGCCTCTCGGCCGCCATCATGGGCGCCTGCGGCTACTTCTTCGAGACGAGATCCGTCTTCCTCGTCACGGCCGCCCTGCTGATCCCGACCTGGATCGCGCTCAGCTTCATCGCGCCGCGCGAGATCGACCCGGAGCAGGCCCATGGCAGCCCGCCCCAGCAGCAGGTGGACAGGCCCGCCAGGGGTACCCTGCGCTCGTTGCTGAGCCGACCGCTCCTGGTGTTCGGCTGCAGCATTCTCCTGTTCCACCTCGCCAACGCGGCGATGCTGCCCTTGATGGGCAGCGTGCTCACGACACGCAGCAGTGACTGGGCGACGATCCTGATCGCCGCCTGCATGGTCGGCCCGCAGATCGTGGTCGCCCTGTGCTCGCCGTGGGCCGGCCGCCAGGCCCAGCGCTGGGGCCGCCGGCCGATCCTGCTCATCGGACTGGCGGCGCTGCCCTTGCGCGGCCTGCTCTTCGCCACGGTGACCGATCCCTATCTTCTCGTGCTGGCCCAGCTTCTCGACGGTGTCACGGCGACGGTCTTCAGCGTGATGGTGCCGCTGACCGTGGCCGATCTCACCCGCGGCACCGGCCATTTCAACCTCACCCAGGGCCTCGTCGGCACCATGATGGGCATCGGCGCCTCGCTGAGCCCGACCTTGGCCGGCTATATCACCGACACCGCCGGCAGCTCGACCGCCTTCCTCGGCCTTGCCGTCATTGCGTTCGTCGGGCTGATGGTGGTCGCGCTGTTCATGCCCGAAACGCGTCCACACGAGCAGAAACCTCCCTGTCATGGTAAGAAGAGCCCATGACAGGCAAGATCCACATCGGCATCGGCGGCTGGACGTTCGAACCCTGGCGCGGCGTCTTCTATCCCGAGGGCCTGACGCAAAAGCGCGAACTCGAATACGCCAGCCGCAAGCTCACCTCGATCGAGATCAACGGGACCTATTACTCGAGCTTCAAGCCCGCGAGCTGGGCCAAGTGGCGCGACGAGACGCCGGACGGTTTCGTCTTCGCGATGAAGGCCTCGCGCTTCTGCACCAACCGGCGCGTGCTGGCCGACGCGGCCGAATCGGTGAACCGCTTCGTGAGCCAGGGGCTGGTCGAGCTGCGCGACCGGCTGGGGCCGATCAACTGGCAGTTCATGGCGACCAAGAAGTTCGATCCGGAGGACATCGAGTCGTTCCTCAAGCTCCTGCCGCGCGAGGCCGGCAAGCTGCCGCTGCGCCATGCGTTGGAGGTGCGTCATCCGAGCTTCCAGGACGATCGATTCTACGATCTGTGCCGCAAGTACAAGGTCGCGATCGTCTATGCCCACGACAAGGACTTCCCCGAGATCGACGAGCACACCGCCGACTTCACCTATGCCCGGCTGATGGGCACGGAAGAGAAGATCAAGACCGGCTACAAGCCGGCCGATCTGGACAAGTGGGCCAAACGCGCCAAGGCCTGGGCCAAGAACGGCGACGCGTTCATCTACTTCATCTCGGGCGCGAAGGTACGCAATCCCGCCGCCGCGATGGCGCTGATCGAGCGGGTGTAGAGCGCCCGCTCGCGCGACGTCCTTTTCTCCCAACCGCATCGCGTCCAACAAAAAAAATCGCCTCGCGAGGATTGGCCTCCGAGGCCGGTCGAATCGGCATTTCAGGCGAATCCTCGCGAGGCTCGCGAGCCTCGCGAGGGCCAGCGGCGCGGCCGGAGTGATTGCCCGCGGGTCACGATGGCGGAACGATGGAGACGGAAGCAAAAACGCGACACGGCAGCACCTGAGGTTTCCTCGCAACGAGAGATGCCGCCACTATAGGGCTGACAAGACCCAAGCGACGATTATGGCCCTCTACGCCTCCTGCGAAAGTTGGCAATTGCGGCCTCCGCGAGAAGGACTCCTGCTTTCATCGTTTTCCCATCGATCGAGCCAATGCCAGGCCGATCGAGGGGCATCAGGAATTGTGCGGCAACCGAGAGCGCAAGAAAGCCAACGTCTCTTCGGGAATGTCCATGACTGGCAACGTCACGAATTGGTCCTGTCCCAGGAAGATCATCCAGAATTCCGGCGTCTGCCAAACGTCCGTGAAGCGCGCCCATGGCAGCGTCATCGAACCGAGTTCCGACCTGATCGTCACGTCCTGATCTCCGAAAACAAATTCACCAACAGGCCGCGTCATCGAGCGGAACTTGCCGACGGTATTGGTGAAATGTGCTCGCCAGACGATCAACAGGCAAAGAGGAACAAGCATGATCACTGCGATCTCGACGAACGATATCCATACTGGATCGTCACGCCAGCCAACCGCGAGGCCGATACTTGGAACGACAATGGCCGTCAGCCACATCCAGGCACGCCGGCGTATCACACCGCGCCACAGGAATAATCGGACAGCCCGACGGAGCATGGGTTCGGTATAGACAACGCTGTGATGCACGACCGTCGGGCTCCAGAAATATCGATGGTCATCCGATGAGGCCTTCCTCAATTACGTGAAACGTTCTCTCGCTGCCAGTGCGCCGCGAGCGCTTCATTGTGCAGGCACCGATCAGCAGTCCGCATAGCCCAGTCCGATCGCGGAAACTCCAATTCAGAGTTTCGGACTCTTCACTTCGCCCACCATCTCCACTCCGCGCTGAATTTTTCTCCGGAAGGCTGCATCACCGTTACGACGCCGCCCGAAGCCCCTGCATCCGGGCACAGGCGAGCCAGATCGCGATCGAGCCGAGCGCGATGCCGCCCAGGGCGAGAAAGGCAGCGGGATAGCCGAGTCGCTCGGCGATCCAGCCGCCAACGGCGGGGCTGAGGGCAGCACCGATGCCCTGCAGGGTCATCACCGCGCCCTGCCCGACATTGATGCGGCCGGTGCCGTCGAGGAGCCGCGCGACCAGGCCGGGCACGGCGACGCTCTGCAGGCCGGCGCCGACGCCATCCAGGATCTGCACCGGGAAGACGCCCCAGGGCGCGATGCAGCCGGCGGCGATCAGGCCGCGCAGCGGCAGCGCCAGGAAGGAGATCATCAGGACCAGCCAATAGCCGCGCTGCTCCGCCAGGCGCATGGCGACCAGCGACGCGACGATCATCACCGCCTGCGCCACAACGATAGTGAGAGCGACGAAGCCGGGCCCATCGGTGTGTTCCGCATCCACGACGGCGAGGCCGTAGAGCGGCAGCATCGCCGCATTGCCGAAATGGAAGAGCAGCAGCGCCGCCGCCAGCGCCAGCAACGGCTTGCAGTCCAGTAGCACGGCGAGACCGCTCGCTTGAGCGCTCCCCTCGTCCTTGTCGGCGAGGCCGCGGGCGGCACGGTCGTCGATCGCGGCGGGCGGAATGGTCAGCACCGAGACGATCGCCAATACGCCGAACAGCGCCGCCAGGGCGAACACCGCGGGATAGCCGAACTGCCAACCGAGCAGGCCGGACAGTCCGGCGCCGACCATGTTGCCGGCGTGATTGAAGGCCTGGTTGCGGCCCATCTGGCGATTGAAGCCGGCTTGGCGCACCAGCCCCAACGTCATGCCGGCGATGGCGGGCGCCAGCGCGGCGCTCGCCATGGCAGAGGCGACCTGCGAGGCAGCAACGACCCAGAAGGCCTGCGAACCCAGCACGAGCGCCGAGGCCAGCACGACGCAGATACAGGGCACGATGATGTAGAGGCGCTTGCGACGAGTGCCGTCCACCAGCGCGCCCAACGGCGTGGTCACCAGCATGCCGGCGATCCCGCCGATCGTCATGACGCTGCCGATCAGCCCGCTCTTCCAGCCGTGCGCCAGCAGGAACACGCCGAGGAACGGCCCGAGGCCGGCCTGGATATCGGCCATGAAGAAATTGAGCGCTTCCAGCGAGCGGCGGATTCCCGGTGGGGCGGTGTCGTGACGATGCACTCGGTTTTCCCATCCCTCTGGAGCTATCGTACGTGGCAAGGCCGGCTCGCCGCCTCACCCAGTCTCTCCTTCTTCGCACGAATAGACCAACTGCGTATGACAACGATTCTCCGTGGCCTCGAGCGAAGGCGAGCCACCGAGGCGCCAAGGCGGGTCACGGCGACGCAGTGTCTTCCTGTCTTGACAGGCCGAGGGCGGCTCGGTCATTTACTAAACATTATGGTTAACTATCAGCCCGCCGCGCTCGACCGCACTTTCGCCGCTCTGGCCGATCCGACACGCCGTGCCCTCCTCGCCCGGCTCGACGAGGAGCCGGGTGCCAGCGTGAGTGAACTGGCGCGGCCCTTCCCCGTCTCTCTGCCCGCCATCATGAAGCATCTCGACGTGCTGTCCGATGCCGGGCTGATCGTCCGCACCAAGACCGGTCGCACCGTTTCCTGCCGGCTGAATCCGGCACCGATGGAGCAGGCGATGAACTGGCTCGCCCACTACGAGCGCTACTGGACCGAGCAACTCGACCGTCTCGCGGCATTCCTGGAGCAAGATCAATGGCCAGCGCCCCCAGCCTCGTCCTCAAGCGCCAGCTCAAGGCCCCGCCGGAAAAAGTCTACCAAGCGTGGACCCAGCCGGAGCAGATGATGCGATGGTGGGGCGTCACGCCCCACCCGAACAAACCCATTGCCGAGACCGATCTGCGCGTCGGCGGGCGGTTCCGCGTGCAATTCTGGGGCGCCAGCGGCGAACACCACAGCGTGAGCGGCGTCTATCGTGAGATCGAGCCCAACCGGAAGCTGGTTTTCACCTGGACATGGCAAAGCACGCCCGAGCGCGAATCACAGGTCACCATCGACATCAGGCCCTCGAGCGAGGGCAGCCTGCTCACGCTGACGCACGAACGGTTCTTCAACGAGAAGGTCCGTGACGATCACGGCGTGGGCTGGAACCATGCCCTCGACAATCTCGAGAAGGTGTTCGCATGAGCCTCGACTTCTATCGCCAGCCCGTCGATCTCAGCGATCCGGGAACACTCGGCGCGCTGTTCGACTCGATATCGTCCGGGCCGGCCGCCTGCGCCAAGGTCGTTCAGGGCCTGTTGATGCATGAACATGTCGCTCCCGCCTATGGGCTGGCGCTAACCGACAGCCAGCATGCCCAGGCCCATATCCGATCCGTTTCAGCCATGCTGGAAAGTATCGTGGAACATGATCCGCGGCCGCTGACCGAAGCGCGCGCCGTTTCGGCGCGGCAAATCGGAGTCTGCCGGCATTTCACATTGCTGCACGTCGCCATGCTGCGCCGCCAGGGTCTACCCGCCCGTGCCCGTTGCGGTTTCGGCGCCTATTTCCAACCGGGCAAGTTTATCGATCACTGGGTGACCGAATACTGGAACGCTCCGGAAAAGCGCTGGGCCATGGTCGACTCCCAGATGGACTCCGTCCAGCGCGAACTCTTCAAGCTCGCCTTCGATCCGCTCGACATCCCAAAGGGGGAGTTCCTGGTCGCCGGAGAAGCCTGGGCTCGCTGCCGTAGCGGCCAGGCCGATCCTGCGAATTTCGGCGTCCTCGATATGTATGGGTTGTGGTTCATCGCCAGCAACGTGATCCGCGACCTCGCCGCTCTCAACAACCGGGAGATGCTACCCTGGGACGGCTGGGGCGCCATGACGCCCGACGATGCCAGAATCGATCTCGCCTTCATCGACCGGCTGGCTGCGCTCAGCCGCGAGCCCGATGCACATTTCGCCGAATTGCGCGCCATCTACCGTGATGACCGCCGGGTCGCCGTGCCTTCGGTCGTCTTCAATCATGTCCTCAACCGACCGGAAGCCGCCTGAATGGCGCGTTCCACGGCAAACGGCCGGCCCCCAATACCACCCGCAGGCCGGAAATTCCGATTGTCCCGATCGAGCGGGATGGGTGTAAGCTCCGTGGCTTGCAGAGGAGGAAATCATGCCCGCTCTCTCGCTCGATCATTGGAATGTCTACTGCAAGGACCTCGAGGCCACCGTGCGTTTCTACGAACGCTATGTCGGCCTGTACAACGGCGACCGTCCCCCCTTCCCCTTCCCGGGCGCCTGGCTCTATGCCGGCGACAAGCCGATCCTGCATCTCGTGTCGGAGACCGGCCGGACAGACCATGGCGGCGGCGCGATCGACCATGTGGCGATCAACTGCTCCGACATCCGCGGCACGATCGACACCATCAAGAAGGACAAGGTGCCGTTCGAGGTCCGCAAGGTTCCCGCCCGCCCTCTGCAGCAGGTATTCCTTCACGATCCAGACGGCGTGATGATCGAGCTGAACTTCTGGAACGAGGATGACGTCGCCGAACTCGAAGGCTTCGATCCCATGACCAATAGAGCCGGAGCCCGGAAGGAAAAGGGACTGGCAACCGCCAAATAGAGATCGATCAGGCGGACATGATCAATCGAACGTGGGGGTGGCCTTCAGCCACTCCCAGTAGTCCGTCGGCAGAAGGTCGCGACCGGCCAGAAGATAATTGAGATAGGCGCGCGTCGGACGAAGACCCTCTCCCGTGAGAAGGGCGATATAAGTGATGGCCTGCACGGTCATACCGTTGTCGGCGCGGATGATCGGCACGATCCGACGTTCATAGTGACCGCCGGCCACACCTTCCCAGACGTCAAGCACATCGAAGCCTTCAGGTGGCAAGGCGTTCAGCGTGCCATGGACCGTCGATCCAGGGGCCGAGACGATGTTGCCGGCGCCCGATCCGACCGGGCTGCGAGCGCGCTTGTCGAAGGTGAGCCGCCAGCCCTCCAGCCGACCGCCGATACGGTCGTCAAGGACCACGCCCTTCGGCTTCAGCCGTTCGTCGACCAGCCGCGCCGGATCCATGTTCGAGCCGTAAGCGAAGTACCAGGCCAAGCCGTCGTTCAAGCAATCCTCCAAACGCGCACCGGAGCGCTGTAGCCCCGGATCGCCATCGGCCCGAGATCCGCTGCATCCGCTTGTCGTGCCTGCGTGACCAGTGCATCGGAGACCAGCAACCGGGCACCGGTATCCTTGGTCAACTGCTCGAGCCGCGCGGCGAGATTCACGGTATCGCCGATGACCGTATATTCCTTGCGCTCCGCCGATCCCACCGTCCCGGTAACGGCGTCACCGGAATGGATTCCGATGCCGACCTGCAGGGCCTGCATCGGCCGCCGCCTGTTCCAGGCGTCGAGCGCCTTCAGCATTTCGCGCCCGGCGGCCACGGCATGTGCTGCCGCATCTGGATCCGGAAGCGGAGCCCCGAACACAGCGAGGAATCCATCGCCCAGGAACTTGTTCACAATGCCGCCGTGACGATCGACGATGGCGACCATGTCGGCGAAGAAGTCGTTCAGCAGCGCCACCGTCTCGGCGGCGGGCCGCGTCCGGCTCATCGCCGTGAACCCGCGGATGTCGAGAAACAGCACGCAGACCGGTCGGATCTCGCTCGGCGGATCGGTATGCGATGCGAGCAGCCGATCGACGACGGCGGGTGAAACGTGCTGACCGAACAGGTTTGTGACCCGGTCGCGAGCCGCCGCCGCCGTGACTGAATCCTCGAATTGCCGGCGCAGGCTTTGCGCCACGATGCCGG
The DNA here is from genome assembly GCF_900167455.1 of Enhydrobacter aerosaccus. GTDB lineage: Bacteria > Pseudomonadota > Alphaproteobacteria > Reyranellales > Reyranellaceae > Reyranella > Reyranella aerosaccus. The sequence continues at coordinate 38,203 of NZ_FUWJ01000017.1, read as the reverse complement.
CGACGATCCCGGCCAACAACAGCATCATGCTGCGGCTCAGGTGATAGTAGATCGTCGCGTCGGCACCGGTGCCGTCCGCGTCGAGAGGCAGCAACCAGTAGACGAGCGCCAGTTGCTCGATCGCCGCCACAGCCCCCGTCCAGAGCGACAGCCAGAAATCGAGCCGCAGCGTCGACAGTATGATGAACACGAAATAGAGAAGCGGCGGCCAGAAGCCGAACACCAGTTGCGGCTCCATGTGGCGCGACAGGACGAAGATCACGACGCCGGGCAAACTGGTTTCGACCAAGGCGTTGGCGAAGCGGCCGATCCGCGGAAAATCCTTGTCGGCGGCTATCCGCCAACGCATGACCCTCAAGGCGCCAAGTTCGAACAGGATGAAGGGGCCGAAGCCCGCGATTGGCGCCCAGACCGAGATGTCGTTGGAAAACAGTCGTTGACGCAGAGCCGGGAAGAACAGCGCGCCCGTCGCCGTGACGGCAAGGAGCACGGCGAGGATAATGGCGAGCGCCCGCATGCGCCGCTGCTCGCTGCGCAGGATCTCTTGCCGGAGGGCCTGCGAATAGGTGCCGGATACCGTGTTTGCCATCTTGGCGTGCACGCTACCCAGCACCTCGCCTGCCGTCGAGCCGGCACCTCCTGACCCCTGCCCGCCCGGAAAGAGACGTGCTAGGACAGCACCATGCAGTGGAAGGAGATCGCGCGGCGCCTACAGGGTCGTTTTGCAAATATCGCGCTCCGCATGCCGATCTCCTGGGTTCACCTCGTCGCCGGTCCGCCGGTCGTCGTCGACGGCCGCACGCTCGACAGCCGGACCCAATGGTTCCTGAAGCTCTTGGCGCTGAGCGGCCAACGCCCCCTGAGCATGCTGGGTGTCGCGAAAGCGCGAGCCGAAGTCGATACCTTCATGGCGGTCATGGGCGGTCGCGCCGCTCCGGTCGGCGAGATCGTCGATCGAATTATTCCGGCAGCGGCAGGCCCGCTGCGGCTTCGGCTCTATCGCCCCGCCGGTTCGGTCGCCCGCCTGCTGCCCACGATCCTGTTCTTCCACGGCGGCGGATTCGTGATCGGCAGCCTCGAGGGCTATGACCTCGCGTGCCGCTACTTCTGCGCCCGCTCCGGCTGCGCGGTCCTGGCCGTCGATTACCGGCTCGCGCCCGAGCACAAGTTCCCGGCGGGGATCGAGGATGGGCTGGCGGCGTTTCGCTGGCTGGCAGCCGAGGGTCCGACATGCGGACTGGATCCGGCCCGCATCATCCTGGCCGGGGAGTCGGCGGGCGGCACCATCGCCGCCGTGGTCGCCCAGGAGGTGCGCGGCGCGCCACAGATGCCATGCCTGCAGTGGCTCATCTATCCGGCTATGGACTTCGAGGAGGAACGGACCTCGCATGTGAGCTGCGGCTCGGGCTTCCTTCTCACGCGCCCCGACCTCGAATGGTTCCGCGATCTGTATCTGGATGGGCTGGGCCAGGTCTCCGATCCGCGGGTCTCGCCGCTGCGGGCCGGGGACCTGTCGGGCCTCCCTCCGGCGCTGGTCTTCACGGCAGGCTTCGACCCGCTTCGCGACGAGGGGCAGGCCTATGCCGACCGATTGACCGCGGCGGGGGTGCGCACGATCCATCGCGAATTCGATTCGCTGATCCACGGATTTGTCTGTATGCGTGGGGCGTTGCCGGCGGCGGCACGCGCCATGGATGATATGGTCGCAGGATTACGGCACGAACTCGCACGACTGGGACGTTGAGCATGAGCAACGAGGCGGCGATGACGAGGACGGTCCGGGAACGCTCCGGCCGCCGTGAGCAGAACAAGGCAGAGAACCGGGCCGCGCTCCTGAAAGCGGCGCGCTCGGTGTTCGCCGAAATAGGCTTCGGCGCCGCCGGCGTTCGCGACATCGTCCGGCGCACCGATCTCGCGTCCGGCACTTTCTACAATTACTTCAAGGACAAAGACGAAATCTTCGAAGCCGTCGTGGCCGAGATGAGTGTCGAAATCCTGCGGCGCCATCGCGAAGGCCGCGCCAAGGCGCGGACGGCGGAGGAATTTCTCCGCAATCACATCTCCGTCTACATGAAGTTCGTGGCCGAGGACCCCGAGATCCTGGCGTTCGGACGCCAGAACGTGACGCCGATCCGCATGCTGATGGAGAAGCCCAACTTGCGCGGCATGTCGCGCCAGCTGCACGACGATATCACGGCGGCGATCGCGCACGGCATCCTGCCGGATGTCGATATCCCCTATCTCGTGGGGGCGCTGGCCGGCGTGGTTTTCGAGATTTCCGTGGTCATGGTCGCCCGCGATCCGGTCAATCCCGCCGAGGCGATCGACTTCGCCACCCGGCTGATGATGGGCGGCCTCGACAACCTGCCGAGGCGGCGCCCGGATAGCTGACGGGCGTGGATCAGGCGCCCTTGACGATCGTGTTGCTCAGCACACCGATCTTCTCGATCTCGATTTCGCAGACATCGCCGGCCTTCAGCCACGGCTGAGGCTTGCGCGCCATCGCCACACCGGACGGCGTGCCGGTGATGATGACGTCGCCCGGTTCGAGCGTCATGACCTTGGACAGCTCATGCACCAGCGTCGGCACATCGAAGATGAGGTCGTCGGTGTTGCTGTCCTGCATGACCTTGCCGTTGACGCGGGTCATGATTCGCAGCGGCGCTCCGCCCGGCGGCAGCTCATCCGGCGTCACGATGTCCGGGCCAAATCCGCCGGTGCCGTCGAAATTCTTGCCGAGCGTGAATTGGCCGCCCGACTTGCGCTGCCAGTCGCGGACCGATCCATCATTGAAGCAGGCATAACCGCCGATCACCGACAGCGCCTTCTCCTTCGGCACATTGCGGCACTTCTTGCCGATCACCACAGCCAGCTCCGCTTCCCAGTCGAGTTGCGGCGAATGGCTCGGCACCGGCATCTTGCCCTTATGGGGGGTCAGGGTGTTGTTGAAGCGGCAGAAGACGACCGGGTATTCCGGGATCGGGCTGCCGGTTTCTTCAGCGTGTTTGCGGTAATTGAGTCCGATGCACAGGATCTTTCCGGGATTGGGAATCGGGGCCAGGTACTTGGCCGATTTCTCCGACACGGTGGCGCCGGCCTTCGGCTTGGCGCAGGACTTCAATACCGCCTGCTGCACTTTCTTCCCGCCCACGAGGATTTCGGCGACGGATTTCGGACCGCGCGGCATCTGCTTGCTGAGATCGATGACCTTGCCGTCCCCCAACTTGACGCCGACAGCCGGCTTGCCACCGCTCAGAATGGTGCACAGACGCATTGTTTCCCCCTCGAAGGTCCTGAATTCGGAGGCGGCTAACGTCCTCCGTCCCGATCATGCGGTCAAGTACGACACGTTTTGTTAGGTTCAAACATGCGCCTCCTCGTTTTCGCTGCCGTCGTGATGCTCTCCTGCCCCGTCTTCGCGCAGCCGATCGCCCCTCTCGCCATCGACGGCCGTGTCGCCTGCGTCCAGGGAATGACCGGCATCGGGCGCCCGCCAAGCTGGAAGGCGATTGCCGATCCCGATGCCCTGGGCGGCTGGGCGATCTCCGAGACCACCGGCGACACGACCGACCTGCATTTCCCTCTGTGCATTTCTACGCAGACCGAGGCGCTCGACATCGACGCCACCCTTCGCTTCAAGCCGATCTCCGGCACCGCCGCCCGTACGGCCGGCATCGTGCTCCGCGCCCAGAATGCCAACGACTACTATGTCGTCGCCGCCAACGCCCTCGACGGATCGGTCCGCCTCTACCGCATGCAAGGCGGTCGGCGAGCCCAGCTCGCCGTCAAGGACACGCCGATCGCCACCGGCCAGTGGCATGACCTGCGGGTTGTCCTCGTCGGTAACGATTTCCGGGTCTCGCTCGACAGGACCGAGCTGTTCAAAGCCACCGATCGCAGCCTGCCTCTGCCCGGGGCCGTCGGCGTCTGGAGCCAATCCGACAGCGTCGTCCGCTTCGGCTCGCTGGTGGTGGGCGCTCCTTCCTAGCCCTGTCCCGACCAGCCCTACTCCGGCATGAAGCTGAGCTTGATTGCCACCACCAGGCCGTTCACGGCGATGCTCGCGAGGATCAGCCCGAAGACCCGGCTGATGATCTCGACGCCGGACCGGCCCAGCAGGCGGAAGATCAGGCCGGACGCCGCGAACAGGACGAAGAAGCAGAGGAGGCAGAGAGCGAGAATTCCGGTCGTCTGGGCCTGCTCCGCCAAGGTCCGAGCCTTGTTGTCGGTGAGCAGCACCACGGTGAGGATCGCTCCGGCACCGGCGATCCCGGGGATGGCCAGAGGGTAGATCGCCCGTTCGAACAGGGTTGCATCGGGCGGCAGGTTGGCGATCTCCTTGGTCACCTTGCCGAGGACCATGTTGATGGCGAACAGCAACAGGATGATCGAGCCGGCGAGCTGAAAGGACGCCATCGGGATCTTGAGGGCTTCCAGCAGCGGGCGGCCGCCGGCGATGAAGAACAGCAGGACGAGGAAGGCCACGCACAGGGCGTAGGCGGCGACGGTTAGCCCCTGACGTCGCGGCAATCCCGCCGTGACGAACAGGAAAATCGGCACCGTCGCCACGGGATCGAGGATCACGAACAGCGTTACGAATTCATACAGGAAGTTGCTGCTGAAGGCCGTCCCCACGTTCTCTCCCTCCTCGTGATCTTGGTCCGCCGCCGACCGCTTACGATGATGGCTGCTGCCTCGCTCCGACCAGCAGGCCGGCGAGTTCGACGAATCCCGCGCCCGACCGGGCATCCGTCACCCAGCGAGGCAGATGCCGCATATCATCGGCAAAATCGCGCACGTTAGCGACGCCGACCGCGTTGGGAAAGAAGCCGAACATCGGCGAATCGTTGGGCGAGTCCCCGGCAAAGACGAAACGAGACGCATCGGCCGCAAGATCGATGCCAAACAGTTCCGACATCATTGTTCTGGTGGTCGTCAGCTTGTCGTAGTCGCCGAACCAGCCATTGACGTGGATGGAACTGACCTTGGCATGGGCGCCATACTTCTCGAAGATCGTCACGATGCGCTCGATCTCCCCCTTCGCCAGGGGAGGAACATCCTCGCAGAAATCGATGGCCAGATCGGCGATGCGGTAGGGCTGGTCCGAGGCGATGCCGGCGCCCGCGACCGTGCCGAGCACCTCCGCCCGCACCGCCTCCAGCCGTCGTCTCCCCTCGGCGCGTTCCGTCTCCGACTGGATGAAGCGGGTACGTAGCCTGCCGGCCTTGCGATCGTGCCACATCCAGAAGGCGCCGTTCTCGCCGATGACGGCATCGACCGGCCAGAAGCGGGCAATGTGATCGCACCAGCCGGCCGGTCTTCCCGTCACCGGGACAACGAGGAAGCCCGCTTCCTTCAGGCGCTCCAGCGCGGTGTAGGCAGCAGCCGTCAGATGCCCGCGCGTGGACAGGGTCTCGTCGATATCGGTCAGGACGCCACGCACCGCAGCAAGGATCGCACGCGGACAGGAAGCCAGGGGGGTCATGGCGGTACTTCTAACATGGCGTCGGCAGGCCATCGGGGCTAAAAGCGCGCCTATGATCCGCGCTCCTTTCGGCCGCACAGGGCGGTCCTCCGGGGCCCGGCCAACCGCTTCCGCCTCCCAGCCTGGGCAAATTCACAGCAATAGTTGACGACGATGCATCTCGAGACGCTCACCGCCATAAGCCCTATCGATGGCCGCTATCGTTCCACCGCCGAACCGCTAGCCGAGTATTTCAGCGAATACGCGCTCATGAAGATGCGCGTCGTCGTGGAGTGTGAATATCTCGTGGCGCTCTCGGAGACGAAGGGAGTCGGCATCCGTCCGCTCACCGCTGCCGAGAAGTCGATGCTTCGCGCGCTCCAGCAGATTTCGGTCGAAGATGCCCAGATCATCAAGAAGTTCGAACGCGAAGGCCATGCCGGCATCCCCGCCACGAACCACGACGTGAAGGCGGTCGAATACTTCATCAAGCTCAAGCTCAAGGGCTCGAGCCTTGTCGACGTGCTGGAATGGGTTCATTTCGCGCTCACCTCGGAGGATGTGAACAGCACCGCACACGCCCTCGCCCTGCGCGGCGCGCTCGAAACGGCGATGCTGCCCTCCCTGCGGAAGGTCCATGACGAGATCGTCGGCCTCGCCCGAACTCATGCCGACACGGCCATGCTCGCACGTACCCACGGCCAGAGCGCGACACCGACGACCTTCGGCAAGGAGATGAACGTCTTCGCCACCCGCCTCGAGAGGCAGGTCGGCAACTTGAAGAACAGCGTCGTCCTCATGAAGTGGGGTGGCCCGTCGGGCAACTACAACGCCCAGACGGTAGCCCTTCCGCAGGTCGACTGGCTGGCCTTCGCGCGTTCCTTTGCGGAGCGGCTGAATGCGGAGGGCGCGGCCAAGACCGATTTCGTGCGCCTCGCGCTCAACGAGGTAACGACCCAGATCGAGCCGCACGACACCTTCGCGGAGATGTTCGACAATCTCCGCCGCATCAACACGATCCTGCTCGATCTGTCTCAGGACATGTGGCGCTACATCTCGGACGGCTGGGTCACGCAAAGGCCGAAGGAGGGCGAGATCGGTTCGTCGGCCATGCCGCACAAGGTGAACCCGATCGATTTCGAGAACGCCGAAGGCAACTTCGGCATCGCCAATGCGCTGTTCGAGCACCTGTCGAGGAAGCTGCCGGTCTCACGCCTGCAGCGCGATCTCTCGGACTCCACGGTGGCACGCACCTTCGGCACGGCCTTCGCGCATTCGCTCATCGGCTATCACGCGCTCATGCGCGGCTTCAGCAAGATCAGCGTGAACGGACCGGCCCTGCGCGAGGCGCTCACGACGCACCCGGAAGTCCTCGCCGAAGCGATTCAGACCGTCCTGCGCGTGGCGGAAGTCGAGATGCCGTACGAAAAGCTGAAAGCGCTTACGCGCGGCAAGCAGGTCACGATGGAAGATTTCGCCACCTTCATCGACGGTCTCGACGTCGGCACGGAGACGAAGACCCGTCTCAAGGCCCTTCGTCCCGAGACCTACACGGGCCTCGCCGGCCTGCTGGCGAAGAAGTAGGGCGACGCGTCGGGCCCTGGCCCACCCGCAGCGGTCGGGCCCTGACGGGCCCGAGCGCCAGGAGATCAGCCCTTCACTTCAGTCTTGAGCTGGTTGATCGCCTCGGTGAGGAAGCGCTCGCCCTGACGGCGGACCGTGTGTTCCTCGACCGGCTTCCCGGCCGCGGCGAGATCGTGCATCAGCGTGTGGACCACGTCATGGTCGCCCGGCTTCTCGAAATCGGCCATGACGATGTCGCGGGCATAATTCTCGGCATCAGCCCCCGTCTTGCCCATCAGCCCCGCGGCCCACAGGCCCAGCAGCTTGTTCTTGCGCGCCCGAGCCTTGAACTGCAGCTCCTGGTCGTGCGTGAACCCCTGCTCGAAAGCCTTCTCGCGTCCGTCGAACGTCGTCATTTCAGCCGCTCCATCAGCCCCAGATTGCGGCGGGTTATAGCCATGGCCGCTCCGGCTTTCCACCCCGTGTTGACGGTGGCAAAGTCGCCGGCCTTTTGGAGGAAACGGACGAATGTCGCTGGAAAACCTGCGGAATTGGGTCGGAAGAAGCCAGTCAGCGGAAGATCTTATTGCCCCCTGGCCGGCTCGGGCGCTGATTGCCACCCTGGACGAGACGGATCCGCCGCCCCGCAACGGTGACCCACTGCCGCCTCTCTGGCACTGGCTCTACTTTCTCGACGCCGCCCCAAGATCGAAGCTCGGCAACGATGGCCATGCCGAGCGAGGGGACTTCCTGCCACCGGTTCCCCTGCCGCGCCGCATGTGGGCGGGCAGCCGCTTCCGCTTCGATGGAACACCGCTGGCGATCGGCGATACCGCTACGCGCAAATCCGAGATCAAGTCGGTCGAGCCCAAGACCGGCTCGACCGGGAACATGGTGTTCGTCACCGTGCTGCACACGATTTCCGGTCCGCGCGGTCACGCCTTCACCGAAGAACACGACATCGTCTATCGCGAAGCGCCCAAGGCCGGAGAACAGGCTCGTATTCCCAAGCCAGCACCAAGCGATGCGACGTGGTCGAAGACGATCATGGCCGATCCGGTTCTGCTGTTCCGCTTCTCGGCCCTGACCTTCAACGGCCATCGCATTCACTACGATCACCCTTACGTCACTGGGGTTGAAGGCTATCCCGGCCTGATCGTGCACGGACCGCTCCTAGGTATGCTTCAATTGGAGTTGGCACGCCGATCTAACTCAGTGAAGGTCCCGGCGAGCTTCGAGTTCCGTGCGCTGTCGCCGGTGTTTGCGGATGCACCGCTCACAGTCGGCGCCCGCCGCGAAGCCGATGGCTCCGTCACAACCTGGATCGCCAACGATAAAGGCGGTCTCTCCCAACAAGGAAAGGTCACGTTTAAATGAAGGAGCATGTCCATCACGCCGGCTGTGGCTGCGTCGCTCGCCTGTCGCGTCGCGGCCTTCTCGGTCTCGGCTTCGCCGGCGCGATCACCGCAGCGTTTCCTGTGCTCGCGCAGTATCCGAATTACGAAGCGATGTTGGTGAATTGCATCGATCCGCGTTTCACGACGAGCTCCTTCGTCTACATGGCCGCCAACGGCATGAAGGATCACTACAGCCAGTTCAGCATCGCGGGCGGCCCGATCGGCATCGTCGCACCGGCCTTCGCCGCCTGGCAGAAGACCTTCTGGGACAATCTCGACATCACGGTCCAGCTGCATCGGATCAGCCGCGTGGTGGCGCTCACCCACCGCGATTGCGGCGCCGCGTTCGTGGCCTATGGCGAGGCGTTGCGGACCGACAAGGCGCTGGAAACGGCCAAGCAGACCGAGGCTTTGCGGGCGTTCAAGGCCGGGGTCGGCCAGCGTTATCCCAATCTCGCGGTCAACATGGGGATCATGGCGCTCGACGGTACTGTCGAAGTCGTGACCTGAGCGCCAATGGTGTAGACTGGGCGCGTGCCCGACCAGTCCCTACCCGTCTCCACCGCTTCCATGGGCGCGCTAGAACGACAGCTCGCCGCGCAAAAGGCGCGGCGGCCGGCCGATCCGCTTCTCTCGCTCGTGGTCCCCGTATTCAACGAGGAAGAGTCGATCGACATCTTCCTGGAGCAGGTCGTGCCCCTGCTGGAGCGCGATCGGCTCCGGTTCGAGATCGTTTTCGTCAACGACGGCTCGCGCGACGAGACGCTCGCCCGGCTGTTCAATAGCAGCACCCGCGATCACCGTATCCGGATCGTCAACCTGTCGCGCAACTTCGGGAAGGAAGCGGCCCTCACGGCTGGGATCGATCATGCGCGCGGCGACGTGCTGATCCCCATGGATATCGACCTGCAGGATCCGCCGGAGCTGATCGAGCCCTTCATCGCCCGTTGGCGCGAGGGCTACGACATCGTCTACGGCGTGCGATCGGCTCGCACCTGGGATACGGCCGCCAAGCGCCTTTCGGCGAGCTGGTTCTATCGGGTGTTCAATTCCATGTCGCCGGTCCGGATCCCGGAGAATGTCGGCGACTTCCGCCTGGTCGACCGCCGCGCCATCGAGGTGCTGCGTCAGCTGCCCGAGCGCAATCGCTTCATGAAAGGACTGTTCGCCTGGGTTGGCTTCAACGCTGTCGGCGTACCGTATGAACGGCCGCAGCGCGCGGCCGGCTCCAGCAAGTTCAACCTCTGGCGGCTTTGGAACTTCGCCCTCGACGGCGTGGTCAGCTTCTCGACCGTCCCGTTGCGCGCCTGGTTCTATGTCGGCGTCGTGATCGCCACGGTCGCCGTGCTCTACGCCCTTTTCATCGTCACACGCGTCCTGATCTTCGGCATCGATACGCCAGGCTATGCCTCGCTGCTGATCGCGGTACTGCTGATGGGGGCGATCCAGCTTCTATCACTCGGCATCATCGGCGAGTATCTTGGCCGCCTGTTCCTCGAGGTCAAAGGTCGACCGATCTATGTCGTCGAGGGTGTCTACGAAGAGGGCGGGCCGCAACCGCGCCAGGACTGATGGATCTCAAGGAAGAGGATATCCTGGGCGATGATATCGCCCGCCATTGGTACTACCGATCCAAAGCCGCCGCCCTTCGGCAGGTCGTCAAAGGACTGAAGCCGCGGCGGATCCTGGATGTGGGTGCGGGATCCGGATTCTTTTCCCGCCATCTGCTGACCGAAGGGGGCGGCGAGAGCGCATTGTGCGTCGACGTCGGCTACGACCGAAACCGGGAAGAGACAGTGGCGGGCAAGCCCATGCTGTTTCGCCGCGACTGCGGTCCCACCGATTGCGACCTCGTCCTGATGATGGATGTGCTCGAGCATGTGAAGGACGACAGCGGCCTCGTTCGTCATTACGCGGCCAAGGTGCCGAGCGGCGCCCATTTCCTGGTGACTGTGCCCGCCTTCCAGTTCCTGTGGAGCGGCCACGACGTGTTCCTCGATCACTGCCGCCGCTATCGCCTGGGCGAAATCGAGGAGACGATGCGCAAGGCGGGACTGACCGTCGTGCGCGGCGCCTATTACTTCGGCTTCATCTTCCCGTTGGCCGCCGCCGTCCGCCTTGCCACGCGACACGACACGACGCCGAAAAGCAGCCTGACGAGGCACGGCGCCGTGACCAACGCCCTTCTGACGGCCGTCTGCAAGGCGGAGCTGCCGCTACTCCCGTTCAACCGGTTGGCGGGCCTGTCGGCCTTCGTGCTGGCGAGAAAGCCCTAGATCCACCACCGCAGGCGGAGCGATCAAGCCACCGTCGCCTTGCCGCCAATGCGGCGGCGCCGGGCATTGATCTCGCGCAGCACGACGAGCATCTCATCGGCGACGACGTCGCCGGGAATCCCCTCGCCTTCGGCCTTGAGCTCCTCCATGTCGACCCACACGCCATAGAGCGGCGCGGTGCGCTGGGTGATGATGCCGGCATGCAGCAGCGTCTTGATCAGCACCCGGAAGATGTTGGTGCCGTCCTTGAGCTGGGCGCGCCGATCCTCGTCGCTGAAGACCTCCTTCACCGCGTCGCGAACCCATTGCCAATCGAGCCCATACTTGGCGTAGATGACCTGCTTCTGCTCGGCGTTGATGAGGTTGAACAGCAGCATCTGGAACAGTTGCGCCGACCAGTCCTCGACCTTGCGATGCTCATCCGGGCTCAGATAGCGGATGGTCTTGGCGGCCCAGAGCCGGCCGAAGCGATGATGGAACGCCTCGTCGCTCATCACCAGCTGCACCAGCCGGCGCAGCACCGGATCGTTGGTCCTAGCGTTGAACGTCGCGAAGGAGCCCATTGCCAGCCCTTCGATCAGCATCTGCATGCCGACGATCTTCTTGTAGACCTCGCCGGTGCCGACGAGATCGCCCAGAACCGTGGCAATGGTCTTGCCGACCGGGAGGGGAGCGCCCCAGCGCTTGGCGATGTAGCGCGTGAAGCCGGTTACGTGCCGGGCCTCCTCGCGGGCCTGGTTGGCGGCATATTCCTGCGCACCGGGGTCCAGCAGCACATGGCACAGGCTGGCCGAGAGCGACAGCGCCCCCTGCTCGCCGTGAAGCAGGTTCGAGACCGACCAGTGGATGACGTCGTTCGCGAGCTGGATCTTCTGGCCCTCGTCCAGCCGGTCCGCCACCGCGCTTTTCAGCTCGATGACATTGTCCAGCGGCATGATCGGGATGCTCGCCATGTCGAACGGTTCATCGAAATCGATGTACTGCTTGTCGAGGGGGTCCCAGAAATGGTCGTGTGTGGCCGAAATGATGCCGTCGAAGGCGTCAGTCCGCCGTCCATAACGCGGCACTTCCAGCATCGCGGCAAAGTCGCCGGGGGCGACCGCGTCATAGGCCTTGTCGTAAGTGATTTGTTGGGCCATGTGGGGCCTCCCAATGCTAGTCAATATGACGGACACGTCACCTTTTTCAATGGATTTTTCCCCATCCCGGGCGCATGGGGTTTCCGCCATATTCCGGCCCAAGCGCGGGTGGCTGCGGCCGCCTGCACAGGAGTAACAGATGTCCCGCCGCCGCCGCATTTACGAGGGCAAGGCCAAGACCTTGTTCGAGGGGCCAGAGCCCGGGACGATCGTCCAGTACTTCAAGGACGACGCCACGGCCTTCAACAACCAGAAAAAAGGCACCATCACCGGGAAAGGGGTGATCAACAACCGGATCTCCGAGTTCCTGATGACCAAATTGGGGGAGATCGGGGTCCCGACCCACTTCATCCGCCGCCTGAACATGCGCGAGCAGCTCATCCGCCAGGTCGAGATCATTCCCCTGGAGGTCGTGGTCCGAAATGTCGCAGCCGGCTCGTTCGCCAAGCGTTTCGGCCTCGAGGAAGGCACCCAGCTGCCGCGCTCCATCATGGAATTCTTCTACAAGAACGACACGCTGGGCGATCCGATGGTGACGGAAGAGCATATCACCGCCTTCGGCTGGGCGAGCCCGCAGGATCTCGACGACATCGTGGCGCTCACGCTCCGGATCAACGACTTCCTGTTCGGCCTGTTCCTGGGCTGCGGGATCAAGCTGATCGACTTCAAGATCGAGTTCGGCCGCCTATATGAGGACGACATGGTCCGCATCGTGCTGGCCGACGAAATCAGCCCGGATTCGTGCCGGCTTTGGGATCTGAGGACCAACGAAAAGCTGGACAAGGATCGTTTCCGCCGCGACCTCGGCAAGGTCGAGGAGGCCTACCAGGAGGTGGCCCGGCGGCTCGGCATCCTGATCGATCAGGGCCCCGGCGACGTACGCGGGCCCACAACGCTGCAATAAAGAGGCGAGATGAAAGCCAGAGTCCACGTAACCCTCAAGAACGGTGTGCTCGACCCGCAGGGCAAGGCCATCGGTCACTCGCTGAACCGCCTCGGCTTTCCCGAGGTCGGCGACGTCCGCCAGGGCAAGTTCATCGAGCTGGAGCTGGCCGAAACCGACGCGGCGAAGGCCCGGGCCCGCCTCGACGAGATGTGCCGCAAGCTGCTGGCCAATACGGTGATCGAGAACTACTCGATCGAATTGGTGGGCTGATGGCCAAGCACCGCCTCGCCTGCAGCCCATCCTTCGAGACGCCGCGCTCCGCGCAGTTCCTCAGGATGAGGACGTTCCAGAACACACCTCACCCTGAGGAGCGGTCCGCAGGACCGCGTCTCGAAGGGTGGGCAACGGCTAAGGACTGCCTGCCATGAAAGCAGCAATCCTCGTCTTCCCCGGCTCCAATCGCGAGGGCGACGTCGCGCAGGCGCTCGAACTGGTGACGGGCCGCAAGCCGACCATGGTCTGGCACGGCGACGGCGACTTCGAAAAGACCGATCTGATCGTGGTGCCGGGCGGTTTCTCCTACGGCGACTATCTGCGCTGCGGCGCCATGGCGGCGCAGTCACCGGTCATGGCCGAGGTCAAGCGGCGCGCGGCGCAAGGCGTGCCGGTGCTGGGCATCTGCAACGGCTTCCAGATCGTCGCCGAGGCTGGCCTGCTGCCAGGCGTGCTGATGCGCAACGAGAACCTGAAATTCGTCTGCAGCGACGTCCATCTGAAGGTCGAGACGAGCCAGAGCCTGTTCACCAACCGCTATCAGGCGGGCCAGGTGATCAAGGTCCCCGTGGCCCACGCCGAGGGCAATTATTTCGCCGATGCCGAGACGCTGAAGCGGCTCGAGGATCGCGGCCAGATCGCCTTCCGCTACTGCAGTCCGGATGGCGCCGTCGACGGAACCGGCAACCCCAACGGCTCGATCAACAATATCGCCGGCATCTTCAACGAGACGAAGACGGTGTTGGGGCTGATGCCTCACCCCGAGAACGCCATCGAGCCGATGTTCGGCGGCACCGACGGCAAGGCGCTGTTCGAAGGCATCGTCGAAGCCCTTTCGTGAGTAAAATGTCGTGACGATCGCTGCTGAAAAGAACCCGCCGGTAAAGCTTCCCAACGAACCCCAGATCACGCCGCAGATCGTGGCCGAGCATGGCCTGGCGCCGGACGAATACGAGCGCCTGCTCAAGATCATGGGCCGCACGCCGACCATGGTGGAATTGGGCATCTTTTCGGCGATGTGGAGCGAGCACTGCTCCTACAAATCCTCCAAGGTGTGGCTGAAGAAGCTGCCGACCAAGGCGCCCTGGGTGATCCAGGGGCCGGGCGAGAATGCCGGTGTCATCGATATCGGCGACGGCCAGGCGGCTATCTTCAAGATGGAGAGCCACAACCACCCCTCTTACATCGAACCCTATCAGGGCGCGGCGACCGGCGTGGGTGGCATCCTGCGCGATGTGTTCACCATGGGCGCGCGGCCCATCGCCAATCTGAATGCGCTGCGCTTCGGCGATCCCAGCCATCCCAAGACGCGCCATCTGGTGTCCGGCGTCGTCGCGGGCATCGGCGGCTACGGCAATTGCATGGGCATCCCGACCGTCGGCGGCGAGACCAACTTCCATGCCGCCTACAACGGCAACATCCTGGTCAATGCCATGACCGTCGGCATCGCGCCGACGGACCGCATCTTCTATGCGGCGGCGGCAGGCGTCGGCAATCCGCTGGTCTATGTCGGCTCCAAGACCGGCCGCGATGGCATTCATGGCGCCACCATGTCGTCGACGGAATTCAGCGAGGACAGCGAGAGCAAGCGGCCGACCGTGCAGGTCGGCGACCCGTTCGTGGAGAAGCTGCTGCTCGAGGCCTGCCTGGAGCTGATGGCGACCGATGCCATTGTCGCCATCCAGGATATGGGCGCGGCCGGCCTCACTTCCTCCTCGTTCGAGATGGCGGCCAAGGGCGGCCTGGGCGTCATCGTCGAGCTCGACAAGGTACCGATGCGCGAGACCGGCATGAACCCCTACGAACTCATGCTGTCCGAGAGCCAGGAGCGCATGCTGATCGTGCTGAAGCCTGGCCGCGAAGAACTGGCCCGCAAGATCTTCGAGAAGTGGGAACTCGATTTCGCGGTCATCGGCCGCCTGACCGACACCGAGCGCATGGTGCTCACCTGGCATGGCGATGTGGTCGGCAATATCCCGATCCCGCCCCTGGTCACCGAGGCGCCGATGTACGAGCGGCCGTGGACCCTGACCCCGCTGCCGCCCGTCCTGGACGCCCGGCAGGTGCCGGCGCCGAAGGATTGGAATGCGTCCCTGCTTGCCCTGATGAGCTGCCCGGATCTCGCCAGCAAGGCCTGGATCTGGCACCAGTACGATCATCTGATCATGGGCAATACGGCGATCCGCCCGCAAGATGGCGATGCCGCCCTGGTCCGCGTCGCCGGCGGCCAGAAAGGGCTGGCCATGACGTCCGACTGTACCCCGCGCTATGTCCAGGCCCATCCCGAGACCGGCGGCCGACAGGCCGTCGCCGAGGCCTGGCGCAACATCACGGCCACCGGCGCCACGCCGCTCGCGGTGACCGACAACATGAACTTCGGCAATCCGCAGAAGCCCGAGATCATGGGGCAGTTCGCCGGTGCCATCATGGGCATGACCGAAGCCTGTTCCACCCTCGACTTCCCCGTCGTGTCGGGCAATGTCTCGCTCTACAACGAGACCGAGGGCCGACCGATCCTGCCGACGCCGACCATCGGCGCCGTCGGCGTGATCAAGGATATCAACAAGGCGGTGGGCTCACGCCTGACCCAGGATGGCCTCGGCATCGTCCTGGTTGGAGAGACCAAGGGTTGGCTCGGCCAGTCGCTCTATCTCCGTGAAGCCTGTAGCCGGGAGGAAGGCGCCCCCCCGCCAGTCGATCTTGCGATCGAGCGGCGCAATGGCGATTTCGTCCGCGCCCAGATCGACGCCGGCCGGGTTTCGGCCTGCCACGATCTCAGTGACGGCGGCTTGCTCGTCGGTCTGGCGGAGATGTGCATCGCCGGCGGTACTGGCGTGGACGTCACCCTGGCGCTCGGCGATGTGCCGTCGCACGCGTTTTTGTATGGCGAGGATCAAGCGCGCTATCTCATCGCTTCCGGCCGGCCACAGGAAGTGCTCTCGGCGGCCGAGTCGGCCGGGATCCCGGCAGTATTGCTGGGCTACTCCGGCGGTCCGTCGCTGATCGTGAAAGGTCTCGTGTCGCTGCCGATCGCCGACATAAGGGCGGCACACGAAGCATGGCTGCCGACCTATATGAACGCGGTCGAATAACAGAGGAAAATCAAGCAATGCCGATGGCAGCTGACGACATCGTCCGCCTGATCAAGCAGGGCATCCCCGACGCCGAGGTCGAGATCCAGGACCTGGCCGGAGATGGAGACCACTACGCTGCTACGGTCATTTCCCAGACCTTTGTCGGCAAATCCAAGGTGCAGCAGCACCAGATGGTCTACACGGCGCTGGGCGGCCGCATGGGCGGCGTTCTCCATGCCCTGAAGCTTACCACCATGGCGCAGCGCCCCTGACCGCCCTATATTTCCATCAAATCGGGACCCTTCTGCGTTTCAGGAGACAGACATGAGCGAACCCCAAGTGTTCGAGCGTATCCGCGGCGAGATCGCCAAGAACGACGTCCTGCTCTTCATGAAGGGCACGCCGGTCTTCCCGCAATGCGGCTTCTCGGCCGCTGTGGTCGACGTGCTGAGCACGCTCGGCGTCAAATTCCATGGCATCAACATCCTTGTCGACGACGACCTGCGGCAGGGCATCAAGGAATTCAGCCAGTGGCCGACCATTCCCCAGCTCTATGTGAAGGGTGAATTCGTCGGCGGCTGCGACATCGTGCGCGAGATGTACGAGACCGGCGAACTCGAGCAGCTCCTCAAGGACAAGGGCGTCGCTCTCGCGGACGCCGCGTAGCGCGGTCGCGATGAGCAGCGGGCGGTAGTGCTTCGCGCAGCGGAGCGCGGGAACCCGTCGCGTGAAGTCTTACAGAGTATCGAAGACGCGGCCTAGGCCGCGTCTTTTCTTTTCCGATTTCATGGGAGCGCGCCACTCCAGTGGCGCATCATGCGCATGAGCGCCACTCCGCGCGGGCAAGCCCGCGCTTTAGTGGCGCGCTCCTATGAGAAGGCGTAGGCCGCCATCGAAAGATTCCCCAGCGTGAAACTGCGGTGCAGCGCTTTGCCGTGTGCACCCGGTCCTGCAGCGCCAAAGGCAACATGCAGCGGCAGGAAGTGCTCGTCTGTGGGATGGGCCTCCTCCGCATAGGGGGCTAGCCGACGGTAATCGGCCAAAGCCCCTTCGTCGCCCTTCTCCAGAGTCTGCGCGAGCCAGTCGTCGAACTGTTTGGCCCAGGATTCCGGTGCTGGCGTAGCGCCCGGCTGTCCACGCACGAGGCGATGCAGATTGTGGGTGGCGCTGCCGCTGCCCATCACCAGCACGCCCTCGTCCCGCAGCGACGCAAGCTTGCGCCCCAACGCGATATGGTCGCCCGGCGAGCGATAGGGCTGTACCGAGAGTTGGAAGATCGGGATGTCGGCCTTGGGCCAGCCCAGCATGGCGGGCACCCAGGCGCCGTGATCGAGCCCATAAGCCGGATCGGCGACCGCCCCTGTCAGGGCAGCCACGCGTTCGGCAAGTTCCGGGGCGCCGGCGGCGTCGTAGTGCAAGCGATAAAGGGCCTCGGGAAATCCGTAGAAATCGTGAATCGTCTCCGGTCGGGCATTGGTCGAGACAGCCGGTCGCTCCGTCGTCCAGTGCGCGGAGACGGCGATGATCGCCTTGGGCCGCGGAAAGAGCTCGCCCAGCGTGGTGAGGAAGGCGCGCGCCGGGCGATCCTCGAGGATCAGGGTCGGCGCACCGTGCGACACGAAGACAGTAGGCATCGACATTGCTTTATTCCTCACAGCTCACATGGCAGTTTGTGTGCAATTAGCCGATAGGCCAATTGAAAGGACGTTAAATGATCTCTCTGCGCAGCAAATGGGCGCTGCTTCTGATCGCCATATGCGGATTTATAGGGCAGCCAGCGGCCGCTCAAACCACCCTGCGCATGGTCCCTCACGCCGACATCAAGGTCCTCGACCCGATCTGGACCACGGCGCTCATCACCCGCAACTTCGGTTACATGATCTACGACGTCCTGTTCGCCAAGGACGCCAACCTGAACATCCAGCCGGAAATGGCGGACCATTACACGGTCTCCGACGACAAGCTCACCTACACGATCGTGCTGCGTGACGGCCTGGTGTGGAGCGACGGCACGCCGGTCACCGCCGAGGATTGCGTCGCCTCGATCAAGCGCTGGGCCGCCCGCGATTCCTACGGCCAGCTGATGATGAAGGACACCGCCGAGATCAAGGTCATCGACGAAAAGACCTTCGCCATCGTGCTGAAGCGCGAATTCGGATTCGTGCTCGATGCGCTGAGCAAGGTGTCGTCCAATGTTCCGTTCATGATGCCGAAGCGCGTGGCAGAGACCGATCCGTTCAAGCAGATCACCGACTTCACCGGCTCCGGTCCTTTCATCTTCAAGCAGGACGAATGGAAGCCCGGCGACAAGCTGGTGTTCGTGAAGAACCCGAAATACAAGCCGCGCTCCGAGCCGCCCTCCATGCTGGCCGGCGGCAAGGTGGCCAAGGTCGACCGGGTCGAGTGGCTGGCCATGCCTGATCCCAGCACCGCCATGAACGCGCTGATCGCGGGCGAGATCGACCTGATCGAACTGCCGCCGCCCGACCTGTTCCCGGTGCTCAAGGCCGACAAGAACATCGAGGTCTACGGCTGGAACGCGCAGGGCAGCCAGATCATCATGCGATTCAACTGGCTTCAGCCGCCCTTCAACAACGTGAAGGCGCGCCAGGCCGCCATGTATGCCCTCGCCCAGGAGGACATGCTGCGCGCCCAGGTCGGCGATCCCGAGATCTACAAGGTCTGCAATGCGCCGTTCATTTGCGGCACGCAGTTCGGCAAGGAATACGGCGATCTGCTGATCAAGCCCAATCTTGCCAAGGCGCGCGAGCTCCTGAAGGAGTCCGGCTATGACGGCACGCCGATCGTGATGCTGCGCCAGACCGACCTGCAGTCGTCTAACAACCTGCAGCCGGTCGCCAAGCAGCAGCTCGAGAAGGCCGGCTTCAAGGTCGACATGATGGACATGGACTGGCAGAGCGTGGTCTCGCGCCGCGCCCGCAAGGAGCCGCCGGCGCAAGGTGGCTGGAACATCTTCTTCACCACCAACATCACGCTCGACTCCACTAACCCCGGCCCGCATTCCTACGCCGCCGGAAGCTGCGACAAGGCGTGGTTCGGATGGCCGTGCGACGCGGAGATGGAGAAGTTGCGTGACGCGTTCATCCACGAGACGGATCCCGCCAAGCAGAAGGCGCTCGGTGACGCCATCTCCGATCGCGTGATGGAGCTGGGCTTCTTCGTGCCGATCGGCGAGTACAAGGCCTTCGGCGCCTATCGCAAGGACCGCCTCGAAGGCTGGCTGCCGGGCCCCGTCGCGGTGGTCTGGAACATCAGCAAGAAGAAGTAGCGCGACGAGGGACACTGTCCTGCTCATCGAAGAAAGAGGGATCCTTCCGATGGAAGGATCCCTTTTTCATGTCCGCTCTCAGGCCGCCTTGGCGACCGGGGCGGTCGCCGTCCAGCGGGCGGCGGCCAGGGCGACACGCTTGCCCAGCTCGTTCATGGTCTTGAAGTCGCTGGGCGCAATGCCTTCGACGCCTTGGTCGGCGTTGGCCTGGGCCATAGCGCCGATGGAAGCGCCGGTGCGATTGAGATCCTCGATCGAGCCCTTCGAGTGGTTGTTGCCCGGCGGCAGGCCTAGTCCGACCCAGATCATCCCGTGCTGCGCCGCTAGGGTGACGAACTGGTAGAGCGTGTTATGCTTGTCGCCATTCCAGGAGGCCGAGCCGGTAAATCCTGCGGCAAGCTTGTCCTGCCACGTCCGGCTCATCCAGCGCTTGGACGTCCAATCCTTGAACTTGGCGAAGTCCGCGCTCACGCCGCCCATATAGGTGGGAGATCCGAAGATGATCGCGTCGGCAGCATCGAGCTCGGCCTCGCGCTGCTCGGCCTCGGCAACAGGAATGAGGCTGACCTTGGTGCCGGCCACCTGCTCGGCACCGGCCGCCACGGCCTCGGCCAGCGCTTTGGTATGGCCATAACCCGAGTGAAAAACGATCGCGACATTGCTCATAAGACGCTCCAATCCTTTGACATCCCGTAAAGAACGGTTCTTATGTTTCTTTACGGAATTTGATTACTCCAAGTGACTGGAAAGAATTAAGACGCGCACTATATCTTTGCCAGTAGGTACTAAATCGTAACCACGAGATTTTTCGATGATCGCAAACTCATCCCCTGACCATGGCAAGGAAAGCGGCGCCGTTTGTCCGATGGATTACATCCTGCGGATGCTGATGGGGCCGTGGACCACATACATCGTCTACAACTTGCGCACCTTCGGACCGCAGCGTTTCGGCGAGTTGAAGCGGCGGGTCGGCGGCATTTCCGCCAAGATGCTGACCGAACGGTTGCGCACGCTCGAGGGCGCCGGGCTGGTGCGGCGCGATTACGAGGCGACGATCCCGCCCAAGGTCACCTATTCCCTGACCAAGCGCGCTCATGAACTCGACGAGGCGCTCGACAAGCTGGCCCAGGTGGCGATTCGGTGGCAGGCCGAGGACGCGGCAGCCCGCACTCTCAAAGCCGCCGAATAGGAAGCGCGACCGTCCTACTTCTTGCTGACGCCCCAGAACACGAACATCGGCGGCAGCGGATCTGGGAAGACGACATTATCCCGCGCTGCGCTCAACGAGTTCCATTCGCCGAGCGGGATGTGGGTGACGACCTTCATCGCTCGCGTCTGCGCCTCCTCTGCGGCGGCCTTGCGCTCGGCGTCCGTCGTTGCCTGAATGAACTTGTCGCGGATCTTCTCGATCTCGGCGTCGCACGGCCACCCTGGGCGGGCCTTGTCGCAGGTTGCCACGAGGTAGGGTGTCATCAGCGGATCGAGGATATCGATCTGCTGCCAGCTCGTGCCGAAGGCGTTCCAGCCGCCCTGTGACGTCGGACCCTTATTGGCCAGCCGACCGATCATGGTCTGCCAATCGGTCGGCTGGATGTCCACCTTGAAGCCGGCACGTTCGAGCTGAGCCTTGGCGACGGGCGCGAGCTGCTTGATGACGCCCAGATCGGTCGGCTGCGGAACCACAATAGGCGTGCCGTCGTAGCCCGCCTGGGCCAGAAGTTGCTTCGCCTTGGCGACGTTGCCTTCGATCAGCCCGTCCATTCCCGCCGTCGTGGCATAGGGCGAATCGCAGGTGAACATTGCCTTGCAGACCCGGTAGTAACGCTTGTCGCCGACATTGGCTTCGAGAAACTCGGGCTGGCTCAGCGCAAAGGCGACAGCCTGGCGGATCTTCTCGTTGTTGAAGGGCGGCTGGAGCCAGTTGAGCCGGAACACATACTGATTCACCACGGTGCTCTTCAGCACCTTCACACCCTTGGTCTTCTCGAGTTCCGATGCGTGATCGAAGTCGAGACTTTCGATGGCATCGATCTCGCCCTTCACCAGCGCGTTCACCTGCGTCTCGGGATCGGGAATCCACACCCATTCGACGCGGTCTAGATTGACCACCTTGCCGCCGGCCATGCCTGAGATCGATTCGGCGCGCGGCTTGTATTTCGGGTTCTTCACGAACACCATCTTCTCTCCAGGCTTCCATTCATCCCGCTTGAGGATGAAGGGACCCGAGCCGATCGTGCTGTCGATCTGCTTGAACGGATCAGTCTCGGCCACCTTCTTCGGCATCATGAAGGGAACAATAACCGAGGGCTTGCCGATCGCACTCAGCAGCGGGCCGAAGCGCTCCTTCAGCACGATCTGGAAGGTCTTGTCGTCGACGGCCTTGTATTCGGCCAGCACGGCGGCGAGCTTCTGTCCCATCGAATCGCGCGCCGACCAGCGCTTGAGCGAGGCGATACAGTCTTCAGACGTCACGGGCGTGCCGTCGTGCCATTCGAGCCCGTCACGCAGCTTGAAGGTCCAGGTCAGCCCGTCGTCGCTGGTGCTCCAGGTGTCGACCATCTGCGGCTTGACCTGGAACTTCGCGTCCATCGAAAACAGCGTGTCGTAGATCATGTAACCGAAGCCGCGCGTGATATAGGCGCCGCTCCAGATCGGATCGACCGCCTTCACGTCCGATTGCATCACCACCTTCAGGACGGTTTCGGCCGAGGCGGCGACCGGTCCCGCCGTGACCGCGAGCGCGGCCGCTACTGACATCAGGAAACGACGCATGAACTATCCCCCTCGACGACGCGTAGAAGATCGAGCTTACGTCGCTGTCGCGCTGATTAGCGAGGAGTGTTTGAGCCGACGAAAAATATCCTTCATCGGCTCCGCGTTTGACACGGTTTTTGCTAAGCCAGCGCCAGCTTGTAGACGCGCGTCGCCGTGCCGGAGAAGAGCGCCTTCTTTTCCGATGCCGAGGCATTGGCGGCCAGCCGCTTGAAGGCGTTCCACAGTACACCGAAGCCCGACGTGATCTTGTCGACCGGGAAATTGCTCTCGAACATGCAGCGCTCGGCGCCGAACAGCTCGATGCAGGTCTCGATCCACGGCTTGTAGGCCTTGGCCAGCGTCTCGGAACTCGGCGGCGAAGGCTGCTTGAAGAAGTCGTAGAGTCCAAGCGGCATGCCGAGACCACCGAGCTTGATGTTCATGTTCGGCCGCTTGGCCAGTTCGGCCATCGCCGCTTTCCACGTCCTGAAGGTCTCCTGATGATCCTCGTACGGACCGAAGCCCAGCGGTCCTCCGACATGGTCCAGCACCATCACGGTATCCGGGAACGCGGAGGCAAGGTCGGCCATCTCCTTGATTTGCGGATGGTACATCCAGCAATCGTAGGTGAGGCCGAGCTTGCCGATCTGGGCGAAGCCCTCGCGCCAGGTCTTGTCGTACATCAGCTTCTCGGCCGGATCGGTGCGGGCGCGCCGCACGCGCAGGTCGGCGTCCCAGCCGGTCGAGAAGCGGATTCCGGAGAAGCGCCGGCCGCCGGCGCGCATCTGCGCCTCCAGGACGTCGCGCACGCGGGCACCGATGCGCAGTTCGGCATGGCCGACGATGCCGTCGCAGGCGCGGGTCTTGCCGTACTGGCCGCTTGCGCTCATGGCGGCAACGCCGTTCACGAACTCGACCTCGCCGACCGCCTTCATCTCCTCCGGCCCGCTCGCCCGGAACATCGAGCCGCATTCGACGAAGACGGTGCCGACCACGTTGTGGCCCTCGTTGCAGTCGGCCAGGAGATCCGGCAGCAGGTAATGGTTGTTGGGTCGGTCCCAGAGGTGATGGTGTGGATCGACGATGGGCAGGTCGGGTTCCAGCGCCGGCTCCCTCACCTTCGCCACCCAGTCGAGGTCCGGATCGAGCACATTGCCGAACTTCGGCATCGGCCTTTCCTGCTGCTTCTCCGCCATCGCTTCCTCCGTTGTTGTTGTTCCTAAAGGACGGGCTGCTCCGCGATCATCGAGACATGCGCGGCGACCACTCTCCAACCGACATCGGGAAAGCGGACCCAGGTCTGCATCTGGCGTCCGGTCATCTCCCGGCCGCGCACCTTGTAGACGAGCGTGACGGTCGCGAAGTCGTGCCCCAGCGTAACGATATCGAGCCGCAGGCGCTTTTCCTTGTGGCCCGGCCCGGGCGGCCGCGCGACGCGGTGGGCATGGATGCGGTCGAAGCCGTAGCCATGCTCGTGGTTGGCAAGGCGGATCGTGTGCGGGCTGTTCCAGAACGTGTTGTCGAGCACCTCGACATTCCGGTCGATCAGTGCTTGCTCATAGCGCTCGAACAGGCCGGCGATCTCGGCAACGACCTCGGGAATGTTGGGCGTCAGGTCCCTCGCCGGCATTGGTCGGGTGGGCTCGGCCGCATTCATGCGCCGGCCGCCCGTTCCATCGCCTGCGCCACCGCGACCAGCGTCGCGTCGCTGCCGCGCGCCCCGATGATCGACAGCCCGACCGGCAGCCCGCCAACGGCCGCGCCCGGCAGGTTGACCTGCGGATGGCCGGCCAGGCCACCCTGTGCGCACAGGCAGGTGATACGGTCACGCAGCGGATCGAGCACCGACAGCGGCTGGCCGCGAAGCGGCGCCGGGAACGGCGTCGTCGGCAGACACAGGATCGTGCCCGCGGGCAGCAGGTAGCGCATGCGCCCACGCGCCTCCTGCCGCATCAGGGCGGCCCAGCTCTGCTCGGCCGGCGGCGTCAGCGAGCCCATGACCAGCGCCTTGGCGACCGAGAAGGCGAAGCGCGGATTGCCGGTGTCGAGCCAATCCTTGAACGTGTTGTAAGCCTCGACCGGCTGCAAGGTGCGCTGGGCTCGCGCCCACACTGAGAGGCCCTGCGGCGCCATGATCTCCTCCCGTACGCCGCCGATCACCATCGTCAGCCGTTCGACCATCGGCTTCAGCGCCTCGGCGACATCGGGATCGGCGAAGCCGAAGGCATCGACGGCAACGATCAGCTTGTTTGGCAGCGCGGTCGGGATCGCCTCGCCCAGCATCACCGACGAGACGCGGGCAAAGGTCGCTGCGTCGCGAGCGAACCAGCCCGTCGTATCGGAGGTCGGCGCCTGCGGCAGCATGCCTGTGGTGTCGATCCGACCATGCGTCGGCCGGATGCCGTAGAGGCCGCAGAAGCTCGACGGCACGCGTACTGAGCCCCCGGTATCGGTACCGAGCGCGGTGTCGCAGATCCCGGCCGCCACAGCGGCAGCCGATCCCGACGATGATCCGCCCGGCACGCGACCGGGCGCACGGACATTCACCGGTGTGCCGTCGAAGGCGTTCTCGCCCAAGATGCCCAGGGAGACTTCGTCGGTGATGGTCTTGCCGATCAGGGTGGCACCGGCATCGAGCAGCGTCTGCACTGCCCAGGAATGGCGCGTCGGCACCGGCCGGCCGGTCGGCCAGTCGTGGTTGCCGCCGCCCGTGGGCACCCCCGCCACGTCGAACAGATCCTTGGCCGCGAACGTCAGGCCGGACAGCGGTCCGCCAGGCTGACCCTCGATCCGCACGCGCGGCCCGGGAACGAATGCGCCGATATCTTCCGTCATGATCCCTCTTCTCGTCACGAGGATGCCCCCAACGCAAAAAGCCCGCCACAAGGGCGGGCTTTCGCTTTCGAGATGCGGGTAGGAAGCCCGATCAGCGGCTGTAGTACTCGACCACCAGCGACGGTTCCATTTGCACCGGATAGGGCACATCGGCCAGCTTCGGGCCCCGCACGAAGGTGCCCTTCATCGCGGTATGGTCGACATTCATGTATTCCGGCACATCGCGCTCGGGGCTCTGGATGGACTCGAGCACGCGGGCCATCTCCTTGGCCTTCGGCGTGAGTTCGATCTCGTCGTTGTCCTTCACGAGGTAGGACGCGATGTTGACGCGCCTGCCGTTCACCTTGACGTGGCCGTGGCTCACCAACTGGCGCGACGCGAACGGGGTGATGGCGAACTTCATGCGGTAGACGACCGCATCCAGCCGGCGCTCCAGCAGCTCGACCAGGTTCTCACCGGTATCGCCCTTGCGACGCACGGCCTCGAGGTAATAGCGGCGAAGCTGACGCTCCGAGACCGAGCCGTAGTAGCCCTTGAGCCGCTGCTTCGCCATCAACTGCAGGCGATAGTCGGTCGGCTTCTGGCGACCCTGGCCGTGCTGGCCGGGGCCGTATTCGCGCTTGTTGATCGGGCTCTTGGCTCGGCCCCACAGGTTGACCCTGAGGCGGCGGTCGATCTTGAACTTTGCATTCTCGCGCTTGCTCACGCGACTGCTCCATCATTGTGCGGCGCCGATTTGGCGTCCGCGCGTGTTGTCCGGATAGGCCTTGGTCCGAATCGCCGCCGTCACCGGCGGGCTGTTCGGGGCGGGATGAAGGCCCGAATTGGCCTGCAACCACGTTCTCCGGAAGAAGGGCGCGAAGATACCGGCGAAACTAGTGCAGTCAAGCGCAGGTTTATCGATCGAATTCAATGGTTTAGCCTGGCAACGAAGCAGAATCGTCCAGGTTGGCGGGTTTCCAGGCCGCTCATACGGCACTCATTGCGGAGAGGACGGGGGGCTGGACGCCTGTGGTCCGGGAAGAAAGGACTGTGGGTCACACCTCCACCAATACGACCTCATGGGTCACGTTGGCCGACTTCTTGATCATCGCGGTGGCGGAGCAATATTTCTCGTCGGACAGGCTCACTGCACGTTCGACGAGAGCCTTGTTCAGCTTGCGGCCACGCACCGTGTAGACCAGCTTGACCGAGGTGAAGACCTTGGGATGGTCTTCGGCACGCTCGGCGACGAGCGAGACCTCGACGCCCTCGATGTCCTGGCGCTGCTTCTTCAGCATCGACACCACGTCGATGGCGGTGCAGCCGCCCATTCCCATCAGCACCACCTCCATCGGCCGCGAGGCCAGGTTGCGGCCGCCGATGTCCGGCGCGCCGTCCATGGTGATGGTGTGCCCGCTGCCGCCCTCGGCGACGAACAGGGCGCCGTCGACCCAGGAGATCTTGGCGGTGGTGGACATGGTCACTCCTCGTGCTTGTGCTTGGACAGGAACTTGATGACGCCGTGGAAGGTCCTAGCCTCCTGCTCGGTCATCTCGGCGCGCTGCAGCAGGGCGCGCAGATTGAGCACCATGGCGGGACGCATGTCCTTGTGGCGCAGGAATCCCGACTGATCGAGCGCGCGTTCGAGGTGATCGAAGAGGTTCTGCAGCTCTTCCTTCGTGGCCGGCCGCGCCGCGTGATCGGCCATGCGCGCCGGCGGCGTCGCATCGCCGGCCGTCGCCCATTCATAGGACACCAGCAATACGGCCTGGGCCACATTGAGCGACGAGAATTGCGGATTGAGGGGAATCGAGAGCGCCGTATCGGCATGCACCATGTCGTCGTTCTCGAGGCCGGTCCGCTCCGGCCCGAACAGGACGCCGACATTGAGCCCCTGCCCGATCCAGCCCCGCATTTCCGAGGCAGCGGCGCGCGCCGTGACGATGCGCTGCACCAGTTCGCGGTTACGGGCAGTCGTGGCCACCACGTGCTCTAGATCGGCGACCGCCTCGCCGACCGTGTCGAACACTTCGGCGTTGTCCAGGACGACGTCGGCCCCCGAGGCGGCACGCTGGGCGCGCTCGTTGGGCCAACCGTCGCGCGGTGCGACCAGGCGCAGCGTCGACAGCCCGCAATTGAGCATGGCCCGCGCCGCCATGCCGATATTCTCGCCCAGCTGCGGCCGCACCATGATGATGACCGGCCCCGGCGCAGCGGCCGGCCGTCCCTTCGACGCTCGTCCCATGGCCGGCCTTATAGGAGATAAACCCCGCGCTGGGGAGCCGATGTCAGCGACGCGTCGGCACGGCCAGCATGGCCTGCCGGCGCATGAAGAACAGCAGCGGGATGAAGATCACCGTCGCCGCCCCCAGGATGCGGAAATCGTTGAGATAGGCGATGGTCGCCGCCTGGCGGGTGAGTTCCTCGGACCACATGGCGACCAGCTTGGACGGATCGTCGGTCGGCACCAGGCCGAACGGCCATGAGCCGCCGAACGGCATCATGTAGTCGAGCAGCCGGGAGCGATCGACCGGAATGCCGTGCTCCATCGGCGTGGTGCCCAACCGCCAGAACGGGTTGAAGGCCGTCAGATGCTCGGCCATCTCGGACCGGCTGATCTGGATGTTGCGGCTGAGCGTCGCCTCCAGCACGGCGACACCGACCGAAGCGCCGAGATTGCGCATCAGCGCATTGATCGCCGCGCCTTCCGTGCGGATGCGCGCGGGAATGGTGGCGAAGGCAAGGGTGGTGAGCGGCGGAAAGATCAGGCCGAGTCCCAGCCCCTGCAGGAACCCGTTCCAGACCACGCGGCCTTCATCGACGTCGAGGGTGAACTGGGTCATGTCGTAGAGCGAGATGCCGCACAGGCTCAGGCCAATGGCGATCAGCCAGCGCGCGTCCATGCGGCCGATCAGGCGCGACACGAGGAACATGGTGAGCATGGTGCCGACGCCGCGCGGCGCCATCACCACGCCGGTCGTGAACACCGGATAGCCCTTGAGCTGCTGCAGGAACGGCGGCAGCAGCGTCGCGGTCACGATCATCAGCAGGCCGGTGATGGCCGTGAAGATGATGCCCAGCATCAGGTTGCGGTCGCGGAACAGGTCGCGCGGCAGGAACGGATGGTCGTCCGACAGCATGTGGATCACGAACATGCAGGCGGCGACACCCGCCACCACCGCCTCGATCACGATCTCGCGCGCACCGAACCAGTCGATCTGCTCGCCGCGATCGAGCATGAGCTGGAACGTACCGATGGCGATCGACAACAGCGTGAAACCCAGCAGGTCGAACGGCCGGCGCGAATCGGCGGCCTTGTTCTTGACCAGGATCATCAGCCCGACAGTGCACAGAATGCCTACCGGCAGGTTGATGTAGAACACCCATCGCCAGGAATATTCATCGGTCAGCCAGCCGCCCAGCGTCGGGCCGGTGATGGGGCCGAGCATGGTGCCGACGCCCCACATCGCCATCGCCTTGCCCTGCTCCTCGCGGCGATAGGCCTCCATCATCAGTGTCTGGCTGAGCGGCACCAGGGAGGCGCCGCAGACGCCCTGCAGAGCCCGAAACAGCACCAGCTGCTCAAGCGTCTGGGCGGCGCCACACAGCATGGAGGCGATGGTGAAGCCGATCACCGAACTCACCAGGATGCGCCGCACGCCGAACCGCACGGCGCAGAAACCGGCCAGCGGCGTCGCGATCGCGGCCGACACGATATAGGAGGTGATCACCCAGGCGACCTGCTCCTGGGTTGCCGACAGCGAGCCTTGCATGTTGGGCAACGCCACGTTGGCGATGGTGCCGTCGAGCGCCTGCATGATCGTGGCCATCATCACCACGACGGTCAGCCAGCGGCGGCGGCGCAGCGCGTCGGCGTCCATCACGCCCTCACAGGCCAAAGGCCTTCAGAATATCCCTGAACGAACGCTCGTGACCGGTATCGATCTCGATGGTGGTGCTCATGCCGACCCGCAGCGGCGGATCGCCCTCGCGGCAGGTGACCGAGGTGCGGATCGGGATGCGCTGCACCACCTTGACCCAGTTGCCGGTCGCATTCTGCGGCGGCAGCACGGCGAATTCCGCGCCGGTCGCCTGGGACATCGACGTCACCTTCCCGCTGCATTGCATGTCGGGATAAGTGTCCACCTGGATCGAGACCGGCTGGCCGACGCGCACGCGCGTCAGCTCGGTCTCCTTGAAATTGGCCTCGATCCACAGGTCGGTGTCGGCGATCACGGCGATCGAGGGTACGCCCATGATCGCGAAGCTGCCCGGCACCAGCACCTTCTGCACGATGCCATCCATCGGCGCTACGATCATGGTGCGACGCAGGTTGAGCAACGCCTCGTCGCGAGCGGCGATGAGCTGCCTGACCTTCGGATGGTCATCGACCTTGATCTTGGGATCGCCCGCGAGGCCCGCCTCGATGCGGGTGAGATCCTCTTCCGCAGTCGAGATGCGCTGGCGCGCCACGTCGAGCGACATGCGCGCCTCATCGAACTTGGCCACCGAGGCGAACTTGCGTTCGGCCAGATCCTTCTGGCGATCGTAGTCGGCTTGCGCGAACACCTCTTGGCTGCGCGCCGCCTTGATTTCCTCGCGCTTGCTGCGCCATTGCGCGCGCAAGGCGCGGATGTCGGCACGGGCCGATTCGATCTCGGAGTCGATCTTGGCGAGCTGGATACGGTAGGGGGTGTCGTCCAGCTTGTAGAGCAGCTGGCCACGCGAAACGTGCTGGTTCTCACGCACCGGCACCTCGACGATGGGGCCGCTGATCTCAGTGGCGATGAAAGCCCGATCGCCCTTCACATAGGCGTTGTCGGTGCCGACATAGCGCCCGGTGCTCAGCCAGATGAACAGCGCGCCGCCAGCGACGAGGAACGGAAGAGCCCACATCACGGCGCGCGCCGCAAGGCGCCGCCCCGTCCGCGGCCCGCGCGGCACATGTGGCGGTGCAACCGTGATCGGCGGCGGTGACGACACCTGCGCCGGTATGTGTTCTCCATCCATTGTTAGTATCGTCTTACCGACTTATGACAGCGTCAACAAAAGGCGCGTCATGGCTGCTAGTTTACAGTGTCGGTATTGTCGGCCGTACCGGTTATACCCCGCCGGGCCGCACCGCTCAGGCCGAAGCGGCTCTCTCCGTCGCCGGTGTCGCGCCGTCGCGGAACAGCTTGTAGGTGATGGCGTCGTAGAGCGCGTTGTAGGAGGCGTCGACGATGTTGGGCGAGACGCCGATGGTCGACCAGCGCCGGCCCTTGGCGTCGCCGCTCTCGATCATGACGCGCGTCGTCGCCGCCGTGCCGCCAGCGGAATCGAGGATACGCACCTTGAAGTCGACCAGGCGCATATCGGCCAGCTCGGGATAGACCGGCACCAAGGCCTTTCGCAGCGCAGCATCGAGCGCGTTGACGGGACCGTTGCCCTCGCCCACTTCCATCGCCCGGTGACCCGCCACGTCGAGTTTCACCGTCGCCTCCGACATGGCGATAAGCTGGCCCCGCGCATTCACGCGCCGCTCCACCAGCACGCGGAAGCTCTGCAGGGCGAAGTAGTCCGGCACGGTGTGCAGCTCGTGCCGCGCCAGCAGCTCGAAGCTCGCGTCGGCACCATCATAGGCATAGCCCTCGGCCTCGCGCTCCTTGACGATCTCCAGCAGGCGGGCGACGGCGGGATCTTTGGGGTCGACCTCCAGCCCGATCTGGCGGAATCGCGCCATGATGTTGGAGCGGCCGGCCTGGTCGCTGACGACGATGATGCGCTGGTTGCCGACCATCTCGGGGTCGACGTGCTCGTAGGTCTTGGGATCCTTCTCCACCGCCGAGACATGCAGCCCGCCTTTGTGGGCGAAGGCGCGCGTTCCGACGTAAGCCGCGCTGCGGTTGGTCGGCACGTTCAGGCGGTCGTCGAGCAGGCGCGACAGATGCGTCAGGCGCTGCAGCGCGCCGTCTTTCAATCCGGTCTCGTAGCCCATCTTGATCACTAGGTTGGCGATCAGCGAGATCATGTTGGCATTGCCGCAGCGCTCGCCCAGCCCATTGATGGTGCCCTGGACCTGGCGCGCGCCGGCGCGCACGGCGGCCAGCGTGTTGGCCACGGCGTTCTCGGTGTCGTTGTGGGTGTGGATGCCGATCTTCTCGCCGGGGATCCTGGCGCATACCTCGCCGACGATGCGCTCGATCTCGTGCGGCATCGTCCCGCCGTTGGTGTCGCACAGCACCAGCCAGCGCGCGCCGGCCTTTTCGGCGGCGTGCAGGCAGGCAAGCGCATAGTCCGGATTGGCCTTGTAGCCGTCGAAGAAATGCTCGGCGTCGAACATCACTTCGTCCATGCGGCCCTTCGCGTGGGCGATGGAGTCGGCGATCATCTCGAGATATTCGGTGCGGTCGAGTTCGAGCGCGACGTCGACATGGAAGTCCCAGGTCTTGCCGACCATGCAGACATTGCGCGCCTTGGTCTGCAGGATGGCATTCAGTCCCGGATCGTTGGCGGCCGAGCGGCCGGCGCGACGGGTCATGCCGAAGGCGACGAACTTGGCGTTCTGGAATTCCGGAGGATCGGCGAAGAAGCGATCGTCGGTCGGATTGGCGCCCGGCCAGCCGCCCTCGATATAGTCGATGCCGAGACGATCGAGTTCGCGGGCAATCGCCACCTTGTCCGCCACGGTGAAATCCACGCCCTGGGTCTGGGCGCCGTCGCGCAGGGTGGTGTCGAAGAGATAGAGGCGGTTCGAGCTCGTCATGGCGGCCGCATCATAGTGTCCGCCATCGATAAAGATAGGCCGTCACTTCGGCGCGGCGTCAGGCTTGCCCGCCGGCTCGAAGCGCGGTTGGTAGGAGGAACCGAGCTTCTTCGCCTGCTCGGCATTGGTGAGCGCCACCTGCCGGATCTCCTCCAGGTCGGGATAGTCGGTCGGCAGATTGCTGACGAAGCACGCCGCGATGCAGGAAGCGGCTTCGTACGAGGCTCGGGTCGTCCCCGCCTGGGCAGTGGCAATGTAGCCACCGCATTGGGCCGCTTGCTGGCAGTGCTCGCCCAGGAAGGTGGCGGCCTGCTGCTTCTGCGCCTCGGACCAGGAGCTGTAGCTGCCCGATGGCATGCCCTGGGCAAAAGCGGGCGCCGCCACCAACAGGACCGCGGTCGCACCGGCCGACAGCAAGGCTTGGATCGTCGTTCTCATGCTCCCCTTTCCATTCCCACGTCCCGAAACGGGCGCGACCCTACAGCGATCATGGTCACGGGAGAATCGCAGAATGACAGGTCCGGCGGTCGGTTGCGTCCCGCGTGGCCGGCCGCTCATAGTGCGACCTCCATCGAACGAGACGGAGGAAACTGTCCATGACCAGCGGCACCACCATCGTCGAGCTGCGATCGACCCTGCTGCAGGTACCGTGGCACGGAAAGCCGCCGGCGGCGGGTATCCTCTCCGATCCGTTCCGCGAGATCTATGTGCTGGAGATCGAGACCGGGGACGGTTTCGTCGGCATGAGCTACCTTCAGCCGCTGCGCGGCGGATTGCACACCATCGATGCCGCGATGAAGGAACTGGTTGCCCCGCACGTCCTCGGCCGTGATGCAACCGAGATCGAGGCGATCTGGACCCAGCTCTACAAGTCCAACTTCTGGCTTGGCCGCATGGGCGTCACGGTCTTCGCCCAGAGCGCCGTCGACATGGCGCTATGGGATCTGCTGGGCAAGCATGCCGGCCTGCCGCTGTTCCGGCTGTGGGGCGCGTCGCGCAGCAGCGTGCCGGCCTACGGCTCGGGCTGCTTCCGCGGCCTTGGCCGCGACGGCATGATCGCCCGCGCCAAGGAATTCACGGCGATGGGGCTGAAGGCGATCAAGATGCAGGTCGCGCACATCAGGCCGTGGCGCGAGGACGTGAAGAACGTCCAGGCGATGCGCGAGGCGATGGACGACGGCATCGAGATCATGATCGACGTCAACATGGGCTGGGACGCCGACACCGCGATCCAGGCCGGCCATCGCCTCGACGAGTTCGATCCCTACTGGCTGGAGGAGCCGGTGATCGCCGAGGATTTCGCCGGTTACCGCCGCATCGCATCAGCGCTCAAGACGCGCATCGTGGGCGGGGAGAGCCATTTCACGCGGCAAGACCTCCGGCCCTTTTTCGAGACGCCGTGCGTGCCGATCCTGCAGCCCGATCCGATGCGCGGCGGCTACACCGAGTTGCGCAAGATCGCCGCCGCGGCCGAGCCATGGGGCATCCGCCTCGCCCCGCACCTGTTCCACGAGCAGATGGTGCATCTGCTGGCCTCGATCCCCAATGCCAGCTACCTCGAATACATGGATTGGAACGACGACTTGTGGCTCGAGCCGATCCTGCCGGCGAAAGACGGCACGATGACGCCGCCCGAACGACCCGGCCATGGCCTCGCCTTCAAGCCCGAGATCCTGAAGTCCCATCGCATCGGCGGGCAAAGGATGAGGGCGTGAGCGCTGGGATTGATGCTCGCGGTCGCCTTGCCGCGATCCTGCTGGTGATCGCGCTCGCCGCAGGCTTCGTCTGTTCGGCGCAGGCACAGACTCTGACGCTCGCGGACCGACAGGCATCGAAGACGTTTGCACTGCAGGTCCTCCTTGCCGATCCCGCCGTGCGGCAAGTCACGATCGCGGAGGATCCGGTCTATCACCGCAGCATGACCTATCGGGCGATTCCGATGGCCGATTTCCTCAAGGGATTGACCATCGGCGACGACGACTACGTACAGGCGCGCGCGGTCGACAACTTCTCGGTCAGCATCCCGGCCCGCCTGCTCAAAGGGGGTGCCGGTTCCGACGCACGGGCCTACCTGGCCATCGACGATCCCGCCAGCCCCTGGCCGCCCTTGCCCGGCAAAGCGGACGGAAAGAGCGCCGGCCCCTTCTCGATCGTCTGGCAGATAGGCGGCAAGGCCGATGTGAGCAGCGAATACTGGGCCTACCAGCTAGTGGCGCTGACCGTCACCGACAGCCCTTTCAAGCGCTGGCCGGGCCTTGCCGTCGCGGACAGCGTGCCGGCAGCCGATCCCATCCGGCGCGGCCTCGACCGGTTCGTGGTCGTCTGCATGGCCTGCCATCGCTTCGGCGGCGCCGGTGAAGCCGACCAGGGACCCGACCTCGCAGTGCCCATGAATCCGGTCGACTACTTCAAGCCCGAGGCACTTCGCAAGCTGTTGCGCGATCCCGCCTCGGTGCGCACCTGGCCGGAGCAGAAGATGCCCGCCTTCGGCCCCGACACCCTGCCCGACGACGACATCGACGCCATCGTGGCCTGGCTCGCCTACAAGGCACGTGAAAGGAAATGACCTCTGCAACTGCCGCTTGATGCAGGTCAAGGATCGGCGACACTGGTCAGTCGAAGTTCGGCCGGAACCGAGGACGGGAGAAGACGATGCTTGCCAAGGATGTGATGTCGGTTGGCGTTATGTCCGTGAAATCCGACGCGACGATCCTGGATACCGCTGCCCTGATGGTCAGGCTGGGCGTCAGCGCCCTGCCGGTACTGGATGGCGACGGCCTGATGCTGGGCATCGTCACGGAGGCCGATCTGATGCCGTTCGCTGCGCTGGAGCCCGCCCCGAACGGCAGTGCCGGCGGCGTACTGCGCAGCCGACGCGTCACGGAGGTGATGACCCGGGATGTCATCAGCGTCGAGGAGGACACGCCGCTCAAGGACATTGTCGCGTTGATGACCGCCAAGAACATCAAGCGCGTCCCCGTCCGACGCGGCAAGGCCATCGTCGGCATGCTGAGTCGCATGGACCTCATGCGCGCAATCGCAATCCAAGGTGGCGCGACCGAAACCCGGCCGCTTGTTGCCGAAGACAAGGATCTGCGCGCGACAGTGTTTCACGCCTTGCGCGGCCGCAGCTGGTCCAACGCGATGAATTTCGATGTCGCGGTGGACCGAGGCGACGTGCACCTGTGGGGCGTGATCTCCTCGGAGGAAGAGCACCTCGCCTACCGCAAGGCGGCGGAGGCCGTTCCCGGCGTGAAGAGCGTGGTCTCGCACATGCACGTCTCGGGAATCATTGTACCGGCGCGCAGCTGATCGGATCTGCCGATCGGCAGGAGACATGACCTCGTCGCTCCGCTAGCGTGCGCGTCGCCAATAGCGGCGGCAAACGCGTTCCGACTGGCCATTCGATGACCCGCAAGCTGTTCTGGGAAGATCCCTATCGCACGAGCCTTGGCACCACCGTATCGGCTGTGCGCGGCGACGAGGTACGACTGGAGTCCACGATCTTCTTCGCCTTCTCTGGCGGCCAGGAAAGCGATGCCGGGACCATCGGCGGCATTCCGGTCGCGGAAGCGCGCAAGGATGGCCTCGATATCGTCTATCGCCTGGCGCAGGAACACCGGCTCTCGCAAGGAGACTCGGTCGATGTGCTGATCGACTGGCCGCGCCGCTACGGCCTGATGCGTCATCACTTCGCCGCCGAGATGGTTCTCCAGCTGGTCTACCGACGGATGCCTGGTATCGTCCGCATCGGCGCCCATGTCTCGGCCGAGAAGGCCCGCATCGATTTC
This sequence comes from Enhydrobacter aerosaccus, assembly GCF_900167455.1. Classification (GTDB taxonomy): domain Bacteria; phylum Pseudomonadota; class Alphaproteobacteria; order Reyranellales; family Reyranellaceae; genus Reyranella; species Reyranella aerosaccus. Next base: position 2,735 of record NZ_FUWJ01000017.1, on the reverse strand, counting down.
GCGTGCGACCAATCCCTGTCCGGAATCGATTCCGAGCTCGAGCAGCAGGCCAACGTCCTCGTTCAGGCGGATCGGCCCATCGTCGCCGGATTCAGCGACGAGCCGAACCAACGTCGCTACTGGCGCGTGGATGGATTTGCCGAGATGGCCTGCGGCGGAACCCATCCCCGATCGACCGGCGAGGTCGGTATGGTCAGGGTCAAGCGGCGCAATCCCGGCAAGGGCCGCGAAAGATTGGAAATCTCCGCTTTCTGACGCCTGAGATCCTTCGCCGGCAAGCAGCGCTATTGGCCCCGGGCACGCTTGGCCATACTGTCGTCACGCTGCGGTGCCTTCTCCTGGCGGTGCTCCCTTCAAGGAAGCTCGACGTGACATCTTCCCGGGATCTCATCCAATGCGACCGGCATTGACGCTTCTGGTCGTTGCGACCGGCCTGGCCCTGGCGACTGTCCTGTTGCAGCCGGCAGTGGTTCACGCTGAACCGCCCGGCGCCACCGGCGTAGGTCACGACGCAAACACCAAGGCCGCCGCCACCACACCGGAGCCGAAAGACTCACGGCCCTCGGTCGACAAGATCTGCAGTGCGCTCGCACAGGCGGCGGCCGACAACGATCTTCCCGAGGAGTTCTTCACCCGGCTCATCTGGCAGGAGAGTCGCTTCGACTCAGGCGCGATCAGCCCTGCCGGCGCACAAGGCATCGCGCAGTTCATGCCTCAAACCGCCGCGATGCGCGGGCTCACCAATGCCTTCGAGCCGCTGCAGGCGCTGCGCGAGTCGGCGAGTTACCTGCGCGAGCTGCGCACGACGTTCCGCGGCAATCTCGGTCTGGCTGCGGCCGCCTACAATGCCGGCCCGGGCCAGGTCGAAGCCTGGCTCGCCGGCCGCCGGCTGCTGCCGGGCGAGACCCAGGCCTACGTCCGCATCGTCACAGGCCACACTGCGGAAGCCTGGACCTTGCAGCCGCCACCGCAGGTGGAGAGCTCGAACGCGCCGATGGGCGCGCGCTGCACTGAACTCGCCAAGCTGATGCTCGAGAACGCACAGCACCGTCTCGCCCTGACGTCCAGCCCGGCCTGGGGCCCCTGGGGCGTCCAACTTGCCGGCAACTGGTCGGAAGGAGCCGTCCTCGCCACTTACGAGCGGCTGCGACGGAAATACGACGCCATTCTCGGCGACCGGCTGCCGCTTGTTCTGCAGGCGCGCCGACACGACCTTCCGACATTCGCGGTCCGGGTGTCTGAAAACAGCCGTGCGGCCGCGGACGCGCTATGCACCAAGCTGCAGGCGGCCGGTGGTGCCTGCGTCGTCCTGCGAAATCCGCGCGACTAGGAGGTTACTGCGACCGCCCCTCCGTGCGCAGCGAAGCCGCAAAGAGAGGGTGCGTGTCGTCTCGGCTCGAACCGGCGAAAAGCGGGCGGGCAATCTCGACGACAGCCGACAGCGAATGCCACCAGTTGCTCGCTCCTCGATTCGAATGCCTGTCGTTTAATTTTTGCTTCGCAATACGCCGGTAGGCTGTTGCAGTGAAGTCACGCTCGCGGGCAGATACACTTATAAGTTTATGAACCGTATACAATTTCTCCAATCGATGGTTCATAGTGTGTGCACGGGCGACGGCCCGGCGTTGTATATGTACGGGAGATAATTATGAAGCGCTTTTTGATGTCCGCTGCGGTGGTGGCGGCGTTACCGGTCGCGGCGCAAGCGCAGTCGCTGCAATCTCAGGGCTTCTATATCGGTGCCGAAGGCGGCCTGAATTGGATGCTCAACAACTCCTTCACGACGACGCTTTCCATCCCCGGGGTCTTCTCGGGTAGCGGCACGACCAACTCTGCGCCCGCGACTGGCTGGGCCGCCGGCGGCATGATCGGCTATGACTTCGTCGGGCCGCGCGTCGAGATCGAGGCGCTGTATCGCGACAACAAGTCCACGATCACGGAGAACGGCATTCCGGGAACCCTCGGCGCCGATTTCAACCAGACCTCGATCATGGCCAACGTCCTCTACGACTTCATGGCCGGCCAGACGATCACACCCTATATCGGTGCCGGCGCCGGCATCGCCTTCACCAACTTCTCGCTCTCCGGCCTCTCCAGCAGCAGCACGGCATTCGCCTATCAGGGCATCATCGGTGTGGGCTGGAACATCAACGAACAGCTTCGCCTGAACCTGGATGGCCGCTACTTCGGCACCACCAACCCGAACTACAGCTTCTCGGGCAATGTCGCGGGCTTCCCCGCCACCCTGAGCGGCAGTTACCCCAACAACAACTTCAGCGTCATGGCGAGCCTGCAGTACAAGTTCGGTTCGCCCGCCGTCGCCGCCCCGCCACCGGCGGCGCCGTCGGTCACGGCCCCGTCCTTCATGGTGTTCTTCGATTGGGATCGCGCCAATCTCTCGGCGCAGGCTCTGAGCACGATCAAGCAGGCGGCTGACGTCTACAAGACCAAGGGCAATGCCCGCATCACGGCGACCGGCCACACCGACACGTCGGGCCCGGAGAGCTACAACATGGCGCTGTCGCTGCGTCGTGCGAATGCGGTCAAGGACGCTCTGGTGCGCAACGGCGTGCCGGCCACGGCGATCTCGGTCGTCGGCAAGGGCGAGCAGGGCCTCCTGGTCCCGACCGCCGACGGTGTCCGCGAGCCGCAGAACCGCCGCGTCGTGATCGAGATCCAGTAATCTCGACCTGATCGAAACGAAGAAGGCGGCCCTCCCGGGCCGCCTTTTTTGT
>NZ_FUWJ01000016.1 GCF_900167455.1 Enhydrobacter aerosaccus | reverse complement strand
CGGGCAGTTTCAGGAGGGGAGAGCTGCCGCGCGGTGGCGGCGCGGTTCGGTGTTGCGGTGTCCTCGGTGGTGAAGTGGTCGCAGCGCTGGCGGTCGACCGGCTCTGTGGCGCCCGGGAAGATGGGGGGACATCGCAAGCGGACGCTGGAGCCGCATCGCGCCTTCATCGAGGAGAGGATCAGACAGACGCCGCACCTGACGCTGCACAAGCTGAAGGACGAGTTGGCGGCACGCGGCGTGATCGTCTCGCACAATGCGGTCTGGATGTTCCTGCGGCGCGAAGGGCTGCGGTTCAAAAAAAACGCTGTTCGCCCTTGAGCAGGGCCGTGCCGACGTGGCCCGGCGTCGCCACCGCTGGAGGGCCTGGCAGGCTCGCCTCGATCCTCGGCATCTGGTCTTCATCGACGAAACCTGGATCAAGACCAATATGGCCCCTCTGCGCGGCTGGGCGCCGAAGGGAGAGCGCCTGCGCGGCTTTTCCCCTCATGGCCACTGGCGCACCCTGACCTTCCTCGGCGCACTGCGCCACGATCGCCTCACTGCGCCTTGTGTCTTCGACGGCCCAATCAACGGACAGTGCTTCCGGGCCTATGTCGAGCAGCAGCTTCTGCCGGTCCTCCAGCCAGGTGACATCGTCGTCATGGACAATCTCGGCAGCCACAAGTCGGCGGCCCTGCGCCGCATGATCAAGGCCGCCGGCGCAAGGCTCTGGTACCTCCCCCTTACTCCCCAGACCTCAATCCAATCGAGCAGGCCTTCGCCAAGATCAAGCATGTTTAGTCCCGGCATTTTGTGGAGCGGATTGAGGGTGAAGCGGTCAGGCTCTTTTGTCCAGAGCTTGCAGATGTATTCGTATGGCGTGAGGCCTTTGAGGGTCTTGAGGCGCTTGGCGAAGTTGTAGGCCATGACGAAGTCGGCGAGATGGCTGCGAAGCTGATCGTGGGTTTCGTAATAGAAGCGTTTGACCGTCGCATCCTTGATTGTTCGATTCATGCGCTCGACCTGGCCGTTGGTCCAAGGATGCTTGGGCTTGGTAAGGCGATGGTCGATGTCGGCCTTGGCGCAGGTGTATTCGAAGGCGTGAGCTCGGAAGAGTTCCTTCCGTGCGATCAACTCCTTGATCTCGGCTGCCGTCCAGCTCTCGCCACGGGGATCGGTGAAGTGCTGACCATTGTCGGTGAGCACGGTATGGATCTTGTAGGGAACAGCGGCGACCAGGTGTAGCAGGAACTCTCTTGAGACGGCCGTGGTGGCCTTCTCGTGCAGCTCGGTGAAGGCGAACTTTGAAGTCCGGTCGATGGCCACGAAGAGGTAGAGCCGCCCCTCCTGGGTGCGAACTTCGGCGATATCGATGTGGAAGTAGCCGATGGGATAGGCCTTGAACTTGCGCTTCTTGGCCTTGCCGTCTTGGACGTCTGGCAGTCGCGAGATGCCGTGGCGCTGGAGGCAGCGGTGCAAGGACGAACGGGTCAGGTGCGGGATCGTGGCCTGAAGGGCATAGAGGCAGTCGTCGAGCGGCAAGAGCGTGTGCTTGCGGAAGGCGACGACGATCGCCTCGTCCTCGATCGAAAGCACTGTCGACTTCGCTTCCTTCGGCCCGGTCTTCAGATCAGCAACGGAGCCGCGCTTCTTCCACTTGGCAACAGTCTTGGGATTGATGCCGTATCGCTTGGAAAGGCTCCTCAAGCTCTCTTGACTATGCTGTATCGCTCGACGGATCGCCTCTGTCGTTGTGGCGCAGCCGTGAAGAACCTGACCCATAGCGCATCCCTCGAATCACGCGACAAGGGGGTACCATCAAATCCCGAGATCAAACATCTAGGGATGCTTGGCCTTCGTAGGGCGCGGCAGGGAGCTCGCGAAATGATATTGGGCCTTGGCGTGCAGTTCAATGCAAGTGCTTGTCGCCGCTGACAGCATGTGCAGCCACTGTCTGTTCGACGTGCATCTGGGCAGCTCTTGAATTTCTTCTAATGTGTCGTTCTCGTCATCGGCCGGCTTCCCGATGCGATGGCGCTGCAAGCAACGATTCCGGGGAAGATTGCGCCGGATGCGGGATGATCGGATGCGCGGTATAGGTAATCATCGGCGGTAGCTGGCGGGAGTCTTTGGAATCAGAATTGGCGGAAGAGAGTGGGAGTCGAACCCACTAAGAGCCGTCTGGCGACCCTCTCTGGCTTTGAAGGCCAGCCGCCCCACCGGGAGCGATTCCCCTCCGTCGCGGATAATTCCCCAGAACCACAGCGCTGTCACGCGGCAGCAGCAGAGGCTTCAGCGAAGCGAAACTTCCGGATACGGCGCCGCCTCCTCAAGCAGGCGGCGGACCGTACTGGCCGAGCTTCTGCGGCATGGTGCGGCGCAGGTCGCCGCGGCGGACGGTGATGCCGTGCCGGTCGAAGAATTCCAGGATCAGGATCGCAAGCTTGCGACCGTTGTCGAGCTTGTCGCGGAACTGGGCGGCCGTGAAGTCGGCGCCCAGGCCGTCGGCGATGGCGATCATCTCGGCCACCACCGGCCGCAGGAAGAACTGATCCGGCGCCACCTCCACCACCTGGCCGAGGCGCGCCAGCTGGCGCATGAGCTTGCGCACGTTCGGTTCCGGCTCGCGGTAGGTCTGGGCGAAGTCGCGCACCCGCGGCGGCTTGAAGCGGTCGCGCGCGAGTTCGGCCGAGATCTTGCGCCACAGCGCCTCGTCGCGCGGCGCCAGCGTGAGAGAATGGCCCGGCAGGCGCACGAAGCCGCCATCGAGCACGAGCGTCTTCGCCGCCACCTCGCCGTCCAGCAACGCCCGGAATACCGGCGCCGGCCAGCGCTGCTTGAGGCTGACGCGCAGACGTTCCGGCTGCATGCCGGGCGCGTCGGCATTGCTCTTGTGGAAGGCGGTCAGCGTCTCGGCGATGTCGCGGCGGATCTGCTCCATCGTGGTCGGCAGGAAGCCGAAGCCCTGGACACGCACGCCGTCGGCGTCGGCCAGATGCCGTTCGAGGTCTTCCGGCCGCTGATTGTGCGCAAGGCCGTATCGCCCGAGATCGACGAAGCCTCCGTCCAGAGCCAGCAGCCGGGTAAACGGATCCGGCTGGGCCAGGGTCGAGAGCTCGGCGAGGCGTCGTGGCGTGCGGCGGTTGCGCGGCGGGCCGAACGGATCGATGACGGTGCCGCCCGCCATAGTGCGCGTCGCCGACGGATCGCGCAGGATGACGCGATCGCCGGCCAACGCGCCGATTTTTTCCTCGAGCACCAGTTGCGCCAGTCCGCTGCCGCCTGGCGCCAGGTGATCCCCTTCCAGGAGCGCCACGCGTCCCATCACGTGGGCAGCGGCGAGATGGACATGCACCGGCGACCAGTGCTTCAGGGGCTGCGGCTCGGACGCGAGCAGCTTCAGCCGTATGTCGAGCCGGTCGGTCGGCGCATGCAGTTCCGGGCTCACCACCCAGTCGCCGCGGCGGACCGATTCCTTCGACAGCTTCGGCCCGGCGAGATTGAGGGCGCAGCGTTCGCCGGCGCGGCCGATGCCGGCCGGGCGATTCTGCGCATGCAGAGAGCGCACGCGCGCGTCCAGCCCCGACGGCGTCAGCAGCAGCCGGTCGTCGACCTTGATCTCGCCGGCATGGACCGTGCCGGTGACGACGATGCCGGCGCCCGACAGGACGAAGCTGCGATCGACCGCCAGGCGGGCGAACCCGGTCGTCCCCTTGCCGCTCTCGCCCAGCGTCAGCAGCTTGGCCTTGAGTTCCTGGATGCCCTGGCCGGTCACGGCCGACACCGGGACGATCTCGGCGCCGGCGAGCGAGGTCGAGGCCAGCAGCGTCTCGACCTCGGTCATGCGCTCGAGCAGCTGATCGTCGGTGGCCAGATCGGCCTTGGTGAGCGCCACCAGTCCGCGATCGAGGCCGAGCAGGTCGATGATCTGCAGATGCTCGATCGTCTGCGGCTTGATGCCTTCGGTGGCGGCCACGACCAGCAGCGCCGCATCGATGCCGGTCGCGCCGGCCAGCATGTTGTGCACGAAGCGCTCGTGGCCTGGCACGTCGACGAAGCCGAGCTGGCGGCCGTCGCCGAGATCGCTGTAGGCATAGCCGAGATCGATGGTGATGCCGCGCGCCTTCTCTTCCTTGAGGCGATCGGCGTCGACGCCGGTGAGGGCCTTTACCAGGGCCGTCTTGCCATGGTCGATGTGACCGGCGGTGCCGACGATCATGGCGCCAGCCGATCGAGCTGGGCGATGAAGCCGGCCTCGTCGTCGAGGGTACGCAGATCGAACAGCAGCGCGTCGTCCTCGATGCGGCCGATCACCGGGATCGGCAACTGCCGGAAGGCGGCGGCGAGCTTGTGCAGCCCCTTGCCGCGCACCATCAGGGCGAAGGACGGCAGCAGATCGACCGGCAGCGCCCCCGAGCCGATCTGGCCGCGCACGGGTTTCAGGCCGACTTGCCATCCCTGCCCAAGTGCTTGAGCGAAGGCCGGCAGGAGGCGTTCGGCCTGGAGATGGATCTCGGCCGCCGGCCGCGCCAACGCGCGAATGGTGGGCAGACGCTGCACCAGCCGCTCGGGATCGCCATAGAGCCTGAGCGTCGCCTCGAGCGCGGCGAGCCGCACCTTGTCGAGGCGCAGGGCGCGCTTCATCGGGTTGCGCGCGATGCGCTCGATATACGCCCGCTTGCCCACCAGCAGGCCGGCCTGCGGACCGCCCAGCAGCTTGTCGCCGGAGAAGGTGACGACATCGATGCCCGCCGCGATCGCCTCGCGCGCCGTCGGCTCGTGCGGCAGGCCCCAGCTGTCGAGATCGACCAGCGTGCCGCTGCCGAGATCCTCGATCACCGGCACGCCCTTTTCGTGCGCCAGCGGCACCAGCTCCGCGGCCGACACCGACTTGGTGAAGCCCTGCACGGCATAGTTCGACGGATGGACCTTCATGACCGCCGCCGTCTCCGGCCCGATCGCCTCGGCGTAGTCCTTGAGATGCGTGCGGTTGGTGGTGCCGACCTCGACCAGCCGGCATCCGGCCCGCGCCATGATGTCGGGGATGCGGAAGGCGCCGCCGATCTCGATCAGCTCGCCGCGCGAGACGATCACCTCGCGGCCCGCCGCCAATGCGTTGAGCGCCAGCAGGACCGCGCCGGCATTGTTGTTTACCGCCGTCGCCGCTTCGGCTCCGGTCAGGCGGCAAAGCCAGGGCGCGATATGGTCGTCGCGCTCGCCGCGGCTGCCATCCTCGAGGTCGTATTCGAGCGTCGTCGGCGATCGCATCGCCATCACCGCCGCCTCGATCGCCTCCTCGGCCAGCAGCGCGCGGCCGAGATTGGTGTGCAGCACGGTGCCGGTCAGGTTGAACACGCGCCGCTGCGACGGTTGCGTGAAGGCCGCCAGCCGCTGCGCGCACCAGTGCGCGCACGCCGCCGGATCGCCGACGTCGTCCTGGCCGCGGCGGGCGTCGGCCCAGGCCCGCAGCGCCTCGACGACCATCGATCGCCCGACCTGCTGGATCAGCGGCGCCAGCGCCGACCAGTTGGCCATGCGATCGATCGACGGTGGATGATGAATCGACGCGCCTTCCGCGCGATCGGTACGCGACACGTTAGGTTCCCTTTTGGCCGGATCCCATCTCCGGCGCGGCGAGGATGGCGCACCGCGTGGCCTCGATCAAACGCAAAGCCCGAGGGACTGCCCCTATTCGCACTAGGGACTGAAAGGGGAAGCCCCTGCTGCAGCGCCGACACGCACCAGCACAAGCACTGCCGAGCAGCCGAGGCCGACCATCAGCGCGAAGCGCGTGGAGGAAGAACCGGTCTGCGCGACCAGTATCAAGGCCAGCAAGGAGGCCAACACCGATTGGCCGAAAGCGTACGCGCGCGTGAACGTCATGAGCGAACCCCCAAGTCCCGACACCGCCGACCTCGAGCGAACCCCTTCGCTCTTGCGGTCAGCCCCCTTGCCGGCCTTGCGAGCCGGCAAAACCCACACCTGAAACTCTGCCGCCGAGCGGGACCCCTCCCGTCCGGCGCCACAGTGATATAAGGGCCGAAGCCGTAACGTTGGTGTCGGAATCGGCCGCGATTTGTCTCAATCGTAGCCGCGCCGGCCCGTCCTCAATTGGCCGGCTTCTCCTTGAGGCCCCAGGCCTGCGCGAGATCGGCGGCGATGCGCTGCGCCATGATGGTATAGCCGCGGCTGTCGGCGCGCGGATCGGGCTCGCGGAAGCAATGGACGTGATCGGCGTAGATCCTGCCCTTCTCGTCCTTGTAGATGTCGCCGAGGTCGTACATGGCGAGTCCCTGGCTGCGCAGGCTCATCATGCCGTCGACGATGCGCCGGTAGAGATCGCGATAGCCGAGGTCGCCGGCGCTCTTCTTCTCTTCCTCCGTCAGTTCCTTTCCGTAGGCCGGAACGGGCTGAAGGAAGTACGCCGTCTTGACCCCGTTGTCCTTGGCCACCGCCTCGATGGCGCGCTCGTATTTCTGATACAGGCCGAGCTGCACCTGGAATTCGCGCTCGTGATCCTTGACGATCTCCTCCGGCATCTTGAACAGGCTGGCGAGCGTCGTCTTCTTGTTCGAGGAGAAGATGTCCTTGCTCTTGGCCACGGCCTCGATGCCGCGCACGATCATGTAGGCAGCGTGGCTGTGGCCCAGCAGCGGCGTGCGCTGCAGCGCGCCGCCGACACGGCCGATCACCCAGCCGATCGCGGCATCACCGAAATTCTCGTCGGCGACGAAGGGATTGACGTCGATGAAGTTGCTGAGCGGCCGCTCGAGCCGTTCAGGCGTGCCCGGGAAGAAGAAGTAGTGCTCGTTGAAGCCGTCGAGCGTCAGCACCGCATCGACCGAGCTGGCATAGAGCGAGAACAGGATGAAGGATTGCGGTTCCTTCCAGGCGCCGTCGCCGCCATTCAGCACCATGAACGGCTTGCCGGTCGGGCTGATGTAGCGGCGGTTGAGCTCATCCTCGAGATAGTGCTGGGCCGGCGGTCCCAGCTCCTGGCCGAGCTGCGACGCCACCGAGCCGCCCACCAGCATCACCGTGTAGACGTCGGTGCGCTTCACCGTCGGATAGTCGGGCCCGAACAGGCCGACATTGTTCACCCACGGCTTGCCGCAGGGCGGATTGCCGTGATGGACGAAGGCGACATAGGGATGGGGAAACAGCGTATCGACGTAGCGGCAATCGGAGTTCTTCGTCATGTCGCGCACGTAGGTGTTCTGCGTACGCTCGAAGAGTTCGGAAGCCGGCGTGTAGTGCCCGTCTTCGATGATGAGCCACACCGTCGCGGTGGCCTCGATCAGGGCCAGCGCCACGACGATGCCGATCAGGGTCGATATCCACCCGAAGATCCGCTGCTTCATTGCCATCCCTACTTACTGCACGTCTTGTTATTTGCGTACGTCCTGGATCGCCTGCCAGACGCGCCGCGGCGTCGCCGGCATCTGCAGGTTGCGCACGCCCAGCGGCCACAGCGCGTCCATGATCGCGTTCATCACCGTCGGCGTCGAGCCCACCGTGCCCGATTCGCCCACGCCCTTGGCCCCGATCGGATTGCTCTTGGCCGGCACCGAATCGTCGAGCTGGTTGTTGAAGGTCGGGAAAGTGTCAGCGCGCGGCATGGCGTAGTCCATGAACGACCCGGTCAGGAGCTGGCCCGACTCGCGATCATAGACGTTCTCCTCGAGCAGCGCCTGGCCGATGCCCTGGGCGCAGCCGCCCTGGATCTGGCCGAACACGATCGGCCGATGCAGCGGCCGGCCCACGTCGTCGACCGTGGTGTAGCGCTTGAGCTCCACACTCCCGGTCTCCGGATCGATCTCGACCTCGCCGACATGGGCGCCGTTCGGCCAGGCGATGCCGTCGACCGTGTTCACGTTCTCGATGAAGATGCGCTTGTCGGGCTGCTTGGCCGCCAGCTCGCCGAAGCCGATGCCGCGATCGGTGCCGGCGATGGTGAAGCGGCCCGAGGCGTAGGTGATGTCGGCGGTGCTGGCTTCCAGCGCATCGGCCGCCAGGTCCTTGCCCTTGTCGATCAGCTTCTCGCTGCCGGTGAGCACGGCCGAGCCGCCGATATAGGCCGAGCGCGAGCCCATCGAGCCGACGCCGCCGACATGATCCGAATCGCCCATGGCGATCTCGATCTTCGACGGATCGATGCCCAGCAGCTCCGAGGCGAGCTGGGTGAAGCTGGTCTGCAGCCCCTGCCCCATGCCCTGCGTGCCCATCCAGATCGTGACGGTGCCGTCGGCCTTCACCTCGTAATGCGCCATCTCGTTCATGACGTTGGCGCTGGTCCATTCGACGTAGGAGGCGAGGCCGCGTCCATAGAGCTTGCCGCGGCTCTCCGCCTCGGCCTTGCGCTGGGCGAAGCCGTTCCAGTCCGACGCCTCGAGCGTCTTGGTGAGGAAGAGGTTGAAGTCGCCGGTATCGTACTTCTCGCCCATCGCCGTCGTGTAGGGCATCTGCGACGGCTTGACGAAGTTACGCCGCCGCAGCTCGGCCGGATCCATGCCGATCTGGCGCGCCGCCGTATCCATCAGGCGCTCGACGTTGAGGATGCATTCCGGCCGGCCGGCGCCGCGATAGGCGCCGATGGTGGCCGTGTTGGTGAGCACGCAGTTGAGCCGAAGGTCGACGACCGGAATGTCGTAGGTGCCCGTCGTCACCTTCGGGCCGACGAACAGCGGGATCACCACGCCGCCGCGTGAGGGATAGGCGCCGATATTGGCGAACGCCTCCATGCGCAGCGCCAGGATGCGGCCATCCTTGTCGAGCGCCAGCGACGCCTTGTGGAGCTGGTCGCGGCCGGCGGTGGTGGCCTGGAATTCCTCGGTGCGCTCGGCGCGCCAGCGGGCCGGCCGCTTCAGGACCTTGGCCACCCACACCGCGACCGATTCGTCGGGCTGGATGCCGGTCTTCATGCCGAAGCCGCCGCCGATGTCGCGCACCAGCACGCGCACCTTCTCTTGCGGCATCTTGAGGATCACGCCGGCCAGGGTGTCGCGCGTGACCGAGGGATTCTGGCTGCCGATATGGACGACGATGCGGTCGCCGTCCCACTCCGCCATGATGGCGCGCGGCTCCATCGCATTCACGATCAGGCGCTGATGCATGATGTCGAGCGACACGACATGGGCGGCCGCCTTGAAGGCGGCATCGGCCTTGGCCTGGTCGCCGAAGCGATTGAAGCCGGCGAGATTGCCGGGCGCGCCCTGCCACACCAGCGGAGCGCCAGGCTTCAGCGCATCGTCGATCTCGGTCACTGCCGGCAGCGGATCGTATTCGACCTCGACCAGTTCGACCGCATCGACGGCCTGTTCGCGCGTCTCGGCGACGACCGCCGCCACCGCCTCGCCGACATGCCGCACGGCCTCGTGCGCCAGCGAGCGGCGCGGCGTCATCTCGGGCTTGCTGCCGTCGGCGTTCGGGAACATGGCCGGGAAGGAGAAGTCGCCGCAGCCATCCTTCGCCATGTCGGCCCAGGTATAGACCGCGACCACGCCCGGCGCCTTTTTCGCAGCCGACATGTCGATGTTCACGATCCTGGCATGAGCGTGGGGCGAGCGTACCAGCACCACATGGACCTGGTTGGGCCGCGACAGGTTATCGGTGAAGCCGCCGGTCCCGGTCAGGAGCCGGTCGTCCTCGACGCGCTTGATGTACTGGGCCTTGCCGAACACAGCCATACGCCACTCCCTCGAAAATGCGCCTCAATCGGGTTGGGGGCGGACTATAGCGGTGCCCGACATCCGCACAAGACGACGCGGTTCCCGACGTTTCCCATCGCGGCGGGAAGCCTCGGATAGCGATGCGAAAAGCCTTTCACCCAAATCTTCCCCCATCCTGCATCTCCCCCTCCCCCTTGCTCTCTCAAAAAAAATCCTCGCGAGGATCGGCCGAAAACGCTGCAGCCACTGGATTCGATCTTATTCCTCGCGAGGCTCGCGAGCCTCGCGAGGCGGTGCGGAAGCCGCTGAGCGGACAGTCATCGAGGTATCCACGGACTTCATTGCCATTATCGCCACCCATGGCCAGATCATTGCGATAATAGCACGATCAGCGGACGCAACCAATACTCCGATTGAGCCGAAGGTCCACAGTGTCCCATCCAACGACATCCAGGAAAGCTCGCGAAGCTCATCGGAGCGCGCCACTCCACAAGCGGAGCGAAGCTCCGCCCGTGTAGCGCATCGGATCATGACCACCACTTCAGCGCGGAGGTATCCGCTTAATGGGTGAACTCAAGCCCGGTGACATTGCCATTCCGGGGATCGACACTCAAATGGTGGCAACTCCACCTGCCCCCCCAACAAGAAAACAGGAAACGCCATGAAGAAGCTGATCAATCATCCGCGCGCCGTGGTTCGCGAAATGCTCGAAGGCCATGTCGGACTGAATGCGGGGCAGGTCTTGCTGGACGGCGAGAACGTCGTTCTGCGCGCCGATCTGCCGCCGCCGGCGCACCGGCAGGTTGCCATCATCTCAGGCGGCGGCAGCGGACATGAACCGGCGCACGCCGGCTATGTCGGCGCCGGGATGCTGCACGCCGCCGTGGCTGGCGACGTCTTCACCTCTCCCGCCACCGAGGCGGTGCTGGCGGCGATCCGCGCGGTGGCCGGCCCGGCGGGCGTGCTGCTGGTGGTCAAGAACTACACCGGCGACCGGCTGAACTTCGGCCTCGCCGCCGAGCTCGCCCGCAGCGAAGGCATCCCCGTCGAGACCGTCATCGTGGCGGACGATGTCGCGTTACGCGACACGGTGGAACCGGCGCGTCGCCGCGGCATTGCCGGGACCATCCTGGTGCACAAGGTCGCTGGAGCCGCGTCGGCGGCCGGGCTGGATCTCGAGGCCGTGGCGGCCGAGGCCCGCGCGGCGGCCTCCAGGGTCGGGACGATGGGCGTCGCGCTCGGTGCCTGCAGCATCCCCGGCGGCCAACCCGGCTTCGTGCTCGACGCCGACGAAATGGAGCTCGGCCTCGGCATCCATGGCGAAGCCGGGACGCGACGCACCAAGCTGATGCCGGCGGACGAGGTGGTGAGCGAACTTCTGACCACGATCCTGGACGATCTCGCGCTGGCGCCGGGAACGCGGGTCGCGGCTTTGGTGAACGGGCTGGGCGGAACACCGGCGATGGAATTGGCGGTCGTCGCGCGCAAGGCGCTGTCGATGCTGCGCGCCCGCGGCCTGCAGGTCGAGCGTGCCTGGTCGGGAAATCTGCTGACGGCGCTCGAGATGCCCGGCGTCTCGCTCAGCGTGCTCGAAATCGACGGCCCGAGGCTGGCACGTCTGGATGCGCCGACGGAAGCACCGGCCTGGCCTGGAAACGGCCGGCTGCCCGCCACGAGGTCGGTTCAGCCGATCATCCCGCCAGCATCACCATCGACACCTACTTCGACCGCGACGCCGGCGGGAGCAGCCGTCCGGCGCGCGGCCCTGAGAGTTGCCGATGTATTGACTCAAGCGGAATCGGTGCTGACGGAGCTGGATGCCGCTGCCGGCGACGGCGACCTCGGGCTCAGCATGGTGCGCGCCGCCGACGCCATCCGCGCCTTGCCTGAAGCGGCCTGGGCTACGCCGGCCTCCGCGCTGAAGGCCATGTCATCCGCCCTCGGCCGGGCCATTGCCGGCAGTTCCGGCCCCTTCTACGCAACAGCCCTGCTGCGCGCCGCCCGTGGCCTGCGCGACGACCCGCAGCCGAGCGATTGGGCCAATGCCTTTGCGGCAGCGGTCGCGTCGATCCCCGAACTAGGCGGCGCCAAGCCCGGCGATCGAACCATGCTCGACGCGCTGCTTCCGGCCGCCGAGGTATTCCGCGCGGCGCTCGGCGCCGGCCTCCCCGCCGTGCAGGCGTGGCAACGAGCCGTCCAGGCGGCCAGCGACGGCGCTGCCGCCACCGCACGCCTGTATCCGCGCGTGGGGCGCGCCGCCTATCTCGGCGACCGCGTTCTCGGCAAACCGGATGCCGGTGCCGTCGCCGCCGCCACGTGGTTGGCCGCGATCGTCCCGACGGCCTAGAGTGACCTGCCGCCCATGCTGCCGGGACGGCAATGCTGCTGCACGGCCGCCGCCGATGCCACCGCCTCGGCGATGCCTCATCCGTGTCCTGCCATCTACTCGACAGTTATCTTCGCAGCCTCGATCACCTGCCTCCAGCGCCCGATTTCGCCGGCAAGGAACGTATCGAACTGCTGCCCCGTGCCCGCCACCACCTCGAAGCCGAGCTGCTCGAACTGCGCCTTGACGTCAGGCGACCTGGCCGCTGCGGCAAGATCGGCCACCAGCTTCTCCTTGACCGCGGCCGGCAGTCCACGAGGCGCGGCGGCCGCCTGCCAGGAATAGACTTCGAGGTCCTTCACGCCCGCTTCGGCCATGGTCGGCACATCGGGCAGGGCCGGCACGCGCGTGGCGCTGGTGACGGCGAGCGCCCTGAGCTTGCCGGCGCGCACCTGTTGGACGATCGCGCCCAGGTTCTGGAAGGATGCGTTGACCTGACCGGCGACGAGATCGTTGATGGCCGGCCCGCCCCCCTTGTAGGGCACGTGCACGCCGGTGGCGCCGGTCTTCTCCAGGAACAGCGCCGCCGTCAGATGATCGGACGATCCCGTGCCGGACGAGGCGAAACTCACCTTGTCGGGATTCTTCTTCAGGTACTCGACAAGTTCACCGACCGTTTTCGCCGGGAACGACGGATTCACCACAAGCACGTTGGGCGTGCGCACGATCACGCTCAACAGGTCGAAGTCCTTGAGCGGATCGTAGCGCAGATCCCTGAACAGGGCCGGATTGATGCCGAATACCCCGATCGACCCGACCAGCAGCGTGTAGCCATCAGGCTTGGCCTGCTTCACAGCCGCCGCCCCGATGGCGCCGTTGGCACCGGCCTTGTTGTCGACCACGACCGACTGCCCGAGCTGTTCGGACAGCTTGGGGGATACCAGCCGTGCCGTCACATCGGATGCGCCGCCCGGTGGAAAAGGCACGATCACCGTCAACGGCCGATCGGGATACTGCGCCACGGCTGGATGCAGTCCACCCGCCGCAACGGCGATGAACGCCGCTACGCCCAACACTCCACTCAACGCCTTGATCTTCACTTGGTCGTTCCTCCATTGATGTGGCTTTCAGCGATTCTTCTCTTTGCGCCAGACGGCGAAGTCGGCGAGCGATTGCTCGTCGGTCGGTGGGTAGAGGCCGAATATCCCCTGCCCCGCCCGCACACGTTCGGTGACGAAATCCTCATAGGCGGTCATTTCAAAGGCCTCCGCCGCAATCTCGTCGGCGAGATGCGCGGGGATGACGATCACCCCGTCGCCGTCGCCCAGGATGACGTCACCTGGAAAGACCGGCGCGTCGCCGCAGCCGATGGGCACATTGATGTCGATCGCCTGATGCAGCGTCAGGTTGGTCGGCGCGCTGGGCCGATTGTGATAGGCGGGAAAACCCAGCGCCGCGATCTCGGCGGAGTCGCGGAAGCCCCCGTCCGTCACCACACCCGCCACGCCGCGCTTCATGAGCCGCGTGACCAGGATCGAGCCCGCCGAGGCAGCCCGCGCATCCTTCCGGCTGTCCATGACCAGCACAGCGCCAGATGGACATTCCTCCACCGCCTTGCGCTGTGGATGGCTGCGATCCCGGAACACATCGAGCCTGTTGAGATCCTCCCGCGCGGGCATGTATCGCAGCGTGAAGGCCTCGCCCAGAAGTACCGGCTGGCCGGGCGAAAGCGGGTGGACATCCTGGATGAATTGAGTGCGGAACCCACGCTTGAACAGCGCCGTAGCGACTGTCGCAGTGCTGATCGTAAGAAGCTTCGCCCTGGTCTCGGCCTTCATGCTTCGCCTCCCAACGTTACCCCTCCGACGAGACACTGGCCGCCGTGGGGCAAGGAATGAACAAACTCCCGGTCTCTCTTTCAGAGACGCGACACCGCGCGCCGCGTCCCGCAATGTCTTCGATCTCTCAGTAGATCGAGGGCTCGGAGACCGGCGCACCGAATCCGGTTTCCAGGAAGTCGAAGTCACAGCCTTCGTCCGCCTGCTTGATGTGCCGCGTGAACATCCATCCATAGCCGCGCTCGTAGCGCGGTCCCGGTTGCCTCCACGCCGCGCGGCGACGCTCCAGTTCGTCGGCTGGCACCTTCATGTCGATGGTGCGCTTGTCGACATCGAGCGCAATCAGGTCCCCCGTCCTAACCAGCGCCAGCGGCCCGCCGATATAGGATTCCGGCGCGACATGCAGGATGCAGGCGCCGTAGCTGGTACCGCTCATGCGCGCATCGGAGATGCGAACCATGTCGCGCACGCCCTGCTTCACGAGCTTGGCGGGAATGGGCAGCATGCCCCATTCGGGCATGCCGGGCCCGCCCTGGGGGCCGGCATTGCGCAGGATCAGGACCGTATCCTCGGTCACGTCGAGATCGTCGCGATCGATCACCGCCTTCATCGACGGATAGTCGTCGAACACCAGCGCCGGCCCGGTGTGCTTCAGGAACCTGGGCGCACAGGCGCTCGGCTTGATGACGCAACCGTCGGGCGCGAGGTTGCCCTTCAGTACCGCCAGCGCGCCTTCCTTGTAGATCGGGTCGTCGAGACTGCGAATGACGTCGTCATTGTAGACCTCGGCGCCCTTGATGTTGTCGCCGATCGTCCGCCCGGTGACGGTGAGGCAATCGAGATGCAGGTATTTGCGAATGCGCTCGAGCAGGCCCGGCAGGCCGCCGGCATAGAAGAAATCCTCCATCAGGTAGGTGTCGCCGCTCGGCCGGATATTGGCGATCACCGGCACCGTGCGGCTGGCACGCTCGAAATCGTCGAGGCCGATGTCCTGGCCGGCACGGCGCGCCAGCGCGATCAGATGGATGATGGCATTGGTCGAACAACCCACCGCCATCGCCACCGTGATGGCGTTCAGGAAGGCCTCTCGACTCAAGATCCTGGCCGGCGTCAGATCCTCCCAAACCATGTCGACGATGCGCCGACCGCATTCCGACGCCATGCGAATGTGATTGGCGTCGGCGGCCGGAATCGACGATGCGCCGGGCAGAGCCATGCCGAGGGCCTCGGCCATCGCCATCATCGTTGCCGCGGTACCCATGGTCATGCAGGTGCCGTAGCTGCGCGCGATGCCCGCCTCGACATCGACCCAGTCCGCGTCGGATATCTTCCCGGCGCGGCGCTCGTCCCAGAACTTCCACGCGTCGGAGCCCGAACCCAGCACCTTGCCCTTCCAGTTGCCGCGCAGCATCGGCCCGGCCGGAAGATAAATCGTCGGCAGGCCGGCGCTGATCGCGCCCAGCAACAGCGCCGGCGTGGTCTTGTCGCAGCCGCCCATCAGCACGACGCCGTCGACGGGATGGCCGCGCAGCAGCTCCTCCGCGTCCATGGCGAGCAGGTTGCGATAGAGCATGGTGGTAGGCTTGAGGAAACTTTCCGACAGCGATAGTGCCGGCAGTTCCATCGGAAAGCCGCCCGCCTGCAGGATGCCGCGCTTCACATCCTCGACTCGGCTCTTGAAGTGCATGTGGCAAGGCTGCGCGTCCGACCATGTGTTGAGGATCGCGATCACCGGCTTGCCGGCCCACTCCTCCGGCGCGTAGCCCATCTGCATGGCGCGCGAACGATGACCGAAGGAACGCAGGTCATCCGGCGCGAACCAGCGCGCACTGCGCAGCGACTTGGCGTCCTTGGCTCTGGCATCTCCGGCCTTGCCGTCTGTCATTGTGCTTCCTCCTGAAGAAGGACTAATATATTAGTGCATCAATGGTCAAGCCAACCAACATCCTGCGCCTCGACCGCGAGCGGCAGGCAGCCCCCCAGGTCTTCGAGCGGTTGCGCGAGAAGATTCTGTCTCTGGCGCTGCCGCCGGGTACGACCCTGTCGCGGCTGGAACTCGCAGCGCAATTCGGCTTGAGCGCGACGCCGATTCGCGACGCCCTCATGCGTCTTGACGAGGAAGGGCTGGTGGAAGTCTTCCCGCAGCACGCCACGGTCGTCAGCCGCATCGACGTGAAGGCGGCGCAGCAGGCTCATTTCCTGCGCCAGGCCCTGGAACTGGAGATCGTGCGCCAGCTTGCGGACCAGCACGGGGACGGGCTGATCCCCGAGTTGGAGCGCACGCTGGCCCTGCAGCAGCAATTCGCGAAGGCCGGCGACTTCGCCCAGTTCATGGCGGCGGACAACGAATTCCATCGCCAGCTCTATGCGGCGGCCGACAAGCTCGAACTCTGGAACCTGGTGCGAAGCCGCAGCGGCCACATCGACCGGTTGCGCCGCCTGCACCTGCCCACGCCCGGCAAAGCCCAGGATATCGTGCGCCATCATCGACTGATCATGCGCGCGATCGCAGCGAGCCGTCCGGACGAAGCGCAACAGCATCTGCGGAAGCACCTGTCCGGCACGCTGGGCTATCTGGAACAGATCCGCGAACGCTATCCAGACTATCTCGACGGCTGACGGAGGCTGGCCATCCGCTTGTGGCTGTAAGCAATGAACCGCCGAATTACGGCGGACGAAGGAGGAACAGATGGGCAAAAGAACAATGCTGACTTCGGTGGCGGTCACGGCCGCCGTGGCGATGGCGTGGGCCGGCTCCCCGGCGATGGCACAGACACAAATGGCATCCGGAACCCTGCCCACTGGCCCGCAGGCCGGCGACCAGGATCTCTCCTCGTTCTATCGCTGGGCGCAGGCACTACCGGCCCAACCGGGCAAGATGCTGCGCGAGGAGCCGATGCCGGCCCAACCTGAAGTGACGGCAGCGGGACTGGCCAAGCGCATCCTCTACACCTCGACCGACCTGCGCTGGCGTGCCGGCATCGTACCTGTGAGCGGCACCTTCTATCTGCCCAAGGGCGAACCGCCGGCGGGCGGCTGGCCGCTGGTCGCCTGGGCACATGGCACGCTGGGTGTCGCCGATTCCTGTGCGCCGTCCTGGGCCGGACATCGGCCGCGCGATGCCACCTATATCAACCGCTGGCTGGAGGCGGGCTTCGCCGTCGTCGCCACCGACTATCAGGGCCTGGGCGGACCGGGCCCGCATGCCTATCTGATTTGGGAGTCCGAGGGGCGCTCCATCCTCGATAGTGTGCGCGCGGCGCTTGCCGGTTATCAGGACAAGCTCGCCCGCAAGGTCTTCATCACCGGACAGTCCCAGGGTTCGGGTGCAGCGCTTGGGGCCACGCGCATCGCGCCCAGCTACGCGCCCGACGTACCGTTGCTCGCCACCGTGGCGACGGGCGTCGTCTCCACCTTCCCGGATGGGCCCTACAAGCCGGCGCAGCCGACGACCATCGGCTCGCCCCACTACATCTCGCTGATGATGATTGGCGGTTCGCTACCCGACGGCTCGCCGTCGCCCGATGCGCTGGCGACCGACAAGGGAAAGGCCCTGCTCAAGGCGGCGCGAGAGAGCTGCAATACGGAGATGCGTGTCGTCGCCAAAAAGGAAGGCGTAACGGCCGACAACGCCTTCGTCGAACCCATCGACAAGATAGAGGCGCGGCTAACGCCGGTGACGGACATGTCGGTGGTCAAGCTGCCGGTGCCGGTTCTGTTGGGGACCGGGCTCGCCGACTCGGTGCTCTCTCCGCAACGGCAATATGCAGCGGTGGTCGCACTCTGTTCGGCCGGCAACGACGTCGTATGGAAGACCTATCCGGGCATCACGCACAATGGCAGCCCCAACACGGCCTTCCCCGACGCGCTCGCCTTCTTCCGAACGATGCTCGCTGGAAACAAGCCGCAAAGCACCTGCGCGACCCTTGTCGAGCCTGGCGCCCCTGGCAAGCCGACAGCAGGGATTCCGTTCAACGATTGACCGATAAGCCGGCTGGCCAAAAGTGCCGGCATCATCAGGACAGCCATCAGGAACAACCATCAGGACAAGGGAGAAACGTCCATGAACCGCACCACCCTGCTGCTCGCCACCCTGCTGACTTCCGCTGCCCCATCGGCCATCTCGCTGGCGGCACCGCCAGCGAGCGACGCCACTGTTAAGGCTCACCTCGACGCGGCTGCAGAAGCCGCCAGCAGCGATCTCAAATCGCTCATTCACCTGTGCGATCCCGCGCCGGCGACCCGGCCAAAGGGCGACGATCACGCGCTGGAGGCGCTGATCGACAAGCCGGCACCGCCGCCGGCGAAGGCATTCGATCGGCTTTACTTCGTCGGAGATGCCTGGGTAAGCGCCTGGGCGCTCGATACCTCCGATGGCATCATCCTCATCGACACCCTCAATAGCGGCAAGGAAGCCGCGAAACTGATCGAAGGCGGTCTGCGGCAGGTCGGGCTCGATCCAGCGCGAATCAAGTACATCATCGTGACGCACGGTCATGGCGATCACTATGGCGGCGCCAACTATCTGGTCGAGCGATACCATCCGCGCGTCGTGATGAGCGATGCCGACTGGACCATGATGGAGACCAAGCTCGAGTTCGAGACGCCGCTGTGGGATGCGCCGCCCAAGCGCGACATCGTCGCCAAGGACGGCGACACGGTCACGCTGGGCGACACGAGCGTCACGCTCTATCTCACGCCCGGCCACACGATGGGGACGATTTCCCCGGTGTTCGATGTCACCTGGCGCGGTGAAAAGCATCGCGTGCTCGAATGGGGCGGCACGGGCTTCAACTTCGGCGCCGACTTCGGCCGCCTCGACGCCTACATCACGTCGACGAAACGCCTGCGCGATCTCGTCGGCCAGCAGCACATCGATGTGCTGATCTCGAACCATTCGGGTGTCGATGAAGCGCCGGCCAAGCTGGCGCGGCTGCGCGATCCGCAGACGAGCGCCGACCCGTTCGTGCTCGGCACGCCGACCGTGCAGCGCGCTCTGACCGTGATGGGCGAGTGTGCCCAGGCGCAGCGGGATCGCTTCACGCTGCAAGGATTGAAATAGGCGGTGCGAAGCAGGCCGGGCGACAAGAAAGGATGGAGGAGCAGATGATGCGACGTGCTTCCTTGTCGTCAACCATGGCCCTGGCCGGCCTATTGGCGTGCAGCGGCGCCGTAATGGCCCAATCCCCTTCCCTGTCGGCGCCGCAGCAGGGGAGCTTGCCGACCGGCCCGCTGGTGGGCGACCAGGATCTCTCGCCCTTCTATCGCTGGACGCAGCCGTTGCCGGCCGAACCGGGCAAGATGCTGCGACAGGAGCCGATGCCGGCGCAGGCCGAGATCGCGGCCGCCGGCATGGCCAACCGCATCCTCTACACCTCCACCGACCTGCGCTGGCATGCCGGCATCGTGCCGGTGAGCGGCACCATCTACCTGCCCAAGGGCGAACCGCCTTCGGGCGGCTGGCCGCTGGTCGCCTGGGCGCACGGCACGCTGGGCGTTGCCGATTCCTGCGCTCCCTCCTGGACAGGACACAAGCCGCGCGACGCCACCTACATCAACCATTGGCTGGAGAATGGCTTCGCGGTGGTGGCCACCGACTACCAGGGTCTCGGCGGTCCCGGCCCGCATCCCTATCTCATCTGGGAAGCGGAGGGACGGTCCGTCCTCGACGGCGTGCGGGCCGCGCTCGCCACCTATTCGGACAAGCTCGCCCACAAGGTCTTCGTCACCGGCCAGTCGCAGGGTTCGGGCGCCGCCCTGGGCGCGACACGCATCGCGCCGACCTACGCCCCCGACGTGCCGTTGCAGGCGACCGTCGCGACGGGCGTGGTCTCGACCTTTCCGGATTTCCCCTACAAGCCGCCGCAACGCGCCGTGCCGAGCATGGTGCGCTACGTCGTGCTGACGATGATCGGCGGCTCGCTGCCCGACGGTGCGCCATCGCCCGATGCGCTGGCGACCGACAAGGGCAAGGCCCTGCTGAAGGCGGCGCGCGAGGGCTGCAGCGCCGAAGTCAACACGGCGATACGCCACGATGGCATCACGGACGCCAATGCCTTCGTCGAGCCGTTGAACAAGATCGTGGCCCGACTCACGCCGGTGACGGACATGTCGATCGTGCGGCTGCCGGTGCCGGTGATGCTCGGCACCGGCCTTGCCGACCGGACGCTGGTCCCACGCCGGCAATATGCGGCGGTCGCCGCGCTCTGCTCGGCCGGCAACGACATCGTCTGGAAGACCTACGTCGGCGCCACGCACAATGGCGGCCTCAATGCGTCCTTCCCGGATGCCTTGGCCTTCTTCCGGGCGGCGCTCGCGGGCAACAAGCCGACGAGCACCTGCAACGCCCTTGTCGAACCCGCGGAGCCGACCATCCCCGCGACCAACATTCCGTTCAACGATTGACGGGCGGCCCCGTCTACCAGCCGTTGCCGGAGGCCGCTTCTCCACGGATGGAATTCCGGCTGATGATGCGATCACCGAGGGCCACGCCAGGTCCGGCGCGTTTTGCTTTGCCTTAGCTTCGCAGCAGTCCTAGCCTTCCGTGCAACGACGATCGCCGCAAAGATGTGAGGAAGCGCCAGCGATGCCAGCCCTTGCCCCGCGCATCCATGAGGTGCCGGACGATCTGCTCGCCGCCATCGACTTCTGCTACGAGCAGGGCTGGACCGACGGGCTGCCCGTCGTGCCGCCGGTTGTCGATCGCGTAAAGTCCATGCTGGCGGCGGAAGACCGGCCGCCCGATACCGTGATCGCCCATCATCCCGCCACCGGCCTCGACCTGTCGCTGCACGCGGCCGCCGTCAATGCCGTCATGGCCGGCTGCCTGCCGGAGTATTTTCCGGTCGTGGTCGCCGCCTTCGAGGCCATGGACCGGCCGGATTTCAATTTCCACGGTTCGACCGCCAGCACCGGCGGCTCCGCGCCGCTGCTGGTGGTGAGTGGCCCCTATCCCGACCGGATCGGCATGAATTCCGACGTCAACCTGTTCGGTCCCGGCAATCGGCCGAACGCCACCATCGGTCGCGCCGTGCGGCTGATCCTGCGCAACGTCTTCCAGATGATCCCCGGCATCTCCGACAAGTCGACGCAGGGCAATCCGGGCAAATACAGCTTCTGCATCGCCGAGCGCTCGCGCGGCAATCCGTGGCCGCCGCTCAGCGAGGCCCAGGGCTATGCCAAGGGTGTTTCCAGCGTCACCGTCTATGCTGGCGGCGGCTTCTGCAACGTCGAGAATCACGGCGGCAACACGCCGGAACAGATCCTCGGCTCGGTTGCCGATGCCATGGCGAACTACGGCTGCATCACGCTCGGGCAGAGCGTCGTGATCCTGGCCCCCGAGCACATGCGGATCATCGCCGATGCCGGCTGGTCGCGCGAGCGCACGCAGGACTACCTGTTCGCGCAGGCGAAGCGCTCCGTCGACGGCATGAAGAGCGTCGGCAAGTATCGCGATCGCGAATACGACCAGCAGCACGGCGACGAGGCACACGAGCTGGTCGAGCCCGGCTTCATGCATCGCGGGCTGCGGCCGGACGACATCCTCGTCACCATGGGCGGCGGCGACGCCGGCGGCCATTCCTGCTTCATACCCTCGTGGAGCCGCGGCCGCGGATCGATCATGCAGCACGCGCCGATTCTCGCCGGCGCCAATACGCAACGGGACTGACAAAGGAGACGACGCCATGCAGCTCTATTCACCCCTGTCCACGACTCCCAAGCGCAAGGCCTTCCGGGCCCCCGCTCTCGCCACGATCGACGGCATGCGGATCGGCATCCTCGAGAACGGCAAGCTCAATGCCGAGGAGATGCTGAACGAGGTGGCGGCGTTGTTCGTGGAGCGCAACGGCTGCACGGTCCGCATGCTGGCCTCAAAGAAGAATGCCAGTGCCCCCGCCCCCGCCAACACCCTGGTCAAGGTTGCGCAGGAGGTCGACTTCCTGATTACCGGCCTGGGCGATTGAGGCTCCTGCTCAACGTGCAGTCTGCACGACGGCATCAGCTTCGAACAACTCGGCAAGCGCGCGGTGGTGCTGTGCACCGAACCGTTCGCCGTCACGGCCCGGAACATCGCCAAGGTCCTCGGCCTGCCCGACTATCCGTTCCTCAAGGTGCAGCATCCGATCGGCAGCTGCACCTTGCCCGAGCTCAAGGCGCGAGCGGAAATCGCCTACCGACAGGCGCTGCCGATCTTGCTGGAGGGGTGACCCGTCATCCCTTCCTGGGCTGCCGGATCGGTATCACCAGCAGGCTGCCCAGGATCAGGGAGATCCCGCCGGCCGTCAGCGCGACGGTGAAGCTGCCGCTCCATTCCCGCACCCAGCCGAAGAAGTAGGGACCGACGGTGCCGCCGAGATTGCCGGCACCGTTGACCAGGCCGATTCCCACGCCCGCGACCGCGGGCGGCAGCATCTCCGTCGGCAACGACCAGAACGGTCCGAAGCGTCCCAGGAACGACGCGACCGCCAGCGTCAGGAAGATCACGATGCCCAGCGTGTTGCCCTGTCCCGCGAGCTGGGCCAGCAGCAAGAACACGCCGGACAGGGCGGTGGCACCGATCATGTGCCATTTGCGCTCCTGCAGGCGGTCGGAACTGATGGCGACCAGGATCATCACCACCGCACCCACCGCGGACGGAATGGCGCTGAGGAAACCCACCGCGACGATCGACAGTCCGGTTTCCTTCAGCACCGTCGGCAGCCAGAAGGTGACGCCCCATTCCGCCATCAGCGCCGCGAAATTGTAGAGCGCCAGCAGAAGCACCACGGGGTGCCACAAGGTCCGGATCCAGTGGCCCTCGACCGGAGCGCTCTCCGCCGCCTCCGCTTCGAGCGCCGCCACCAGCCGCGCCTTCTCCTGCGGGTCGAGCCACGCCGCCTCGCTCGGCTGTTCGGCGATGGCCCAGATCCAGACGGCCGCCCAGACCAGGCCGGGCAGCGCCTCGACGATGAACATCATCTGCCAGCCGAAGTGAGCCAGCACGATGCCGGAGATCGGATTGGCGATGACGGAGGCGATCGGAATGCTGACCAGGAAGACCGTATTGGCCCGCGCCCGCTCCGCCCGCGTGAACCATTTGCGGATCAGCACGATGGTACAGGTCAGCACGCCGCCTTCGAACAGGCCGAGGACGAACCGGTTGGCAATGAGCTCGTTCTCGGTGCGCACGAAGGCGGTGGAGAAGGAGACGAGGCTCCAGAACAGCAGCAATCCGAGGATGACCCATTTGGCCTTCCAAACCGCGGCGAGACGGCCTGCCGGAATCTGCAGCACGATATAGCCCCAGAAGAACATGCCGGTGGCGAAGCCGATCGCCGATGCGCCGAGGCCCAGCTCCGAGCGCAGGGCCGGAATGGCCATGGCGATATTGGTGCGGTCTATGTAGGACAGCACGTACATGACGAACGCGACGCCGAGGATCCTTATCCAGCGATTGCGATGCGGCGCCAGTCTTGTCGGTGTGGCCACGCTTCCCCCCTTCCCGCCGGCCCGTTTGTTCTTGATGACGGCCGGTCCCGGTCGATGCCGGCATCATCGCCGTGCACGACGATGCCCGCATCAGGGAAAACTAGGACTTGCGCGGGAGGCGCTATCGCCGCCGCGACAATCGCTCCAGCACCGTGAAGAATGCCGGGACGAACAGCACCGCGAGGCCGGTCGAGGCCAGCATGCCGCTGACCACGGCGACGCCCAGCGACACACGCGCGCCCGCCCCTGCTCCGGTCGCGAATACCAGCGGCAGCATGCCGAAGATAAAGGCGAACGAGGTCATCAGGATGGGGCGGAACCGCAGTCGCGCGGCCTCCACCGCCGCCGCTGTCGCCTCCATGCCCTCGGCGCGACGCTCGCGCGCATATTCGACGATCAGGATGGCATTCTTGGCCGCCAGGGCGATCAGCAGCACGATGCCGATCTGGGTGTAGAGGTCGTTCGGCATTCCGGTGGCCTCGAGCGCGGCCACGGTGCCGAGCAAGGTGAGCGGTACGGCAAGGATCACCGCCAGCGGCTGCAGCCAGCTTTCGTACTGGGCCGACAGCACGAAATAGACGAGCACCAGG
Source organism: Enhydrobacter aerosaccus (assembly GCF_900167455.1). Classification (GTDB taxonomy): domain Bacteria; phylum Pseudomonadota; class Alphaproteobacteria; order Reyranellales; family Reyranellaceae; genus Reyranella; species Reyranella aerosaccus. The sequence goes on along the minus strand of NZ_FUWJ01000016.1, from coordinate 88,596 downwards.
GCGATGGCGAAGACGTAATAGATCTGATTGCCGACCAGCTGTTGCTGATAGGACATGGCCGTCCAGGCCGCGCCCATCGATGACGGCAGCACATGGTGGGCGATCTCGCTCATCAGGCTCATCGCGTCGCCCGAACTGAAGCCGGTGGCCGGGCCGCCGGTCAGCTGCGCCGCGGGATAGAGATTGTAGAGGGTGATGAGCGGCGGGCCGACATCGTCCACGAAGTGCGCCACCTCACCCAGCGCCACCATCTTTCCGTCCGCCCCCTTGATCTTGAGATTGAGGATGTCGTCGGGCTGCAGGCGAAACGGCGCATCGGCCTGCACATAGACCTGGAAGACGTAGTTGAACTTGGTGAACTGGTTGACGTAGGTCGAGCCGACATAGGTCTGCAGCGCCGTGAAGACCTGGCCCACGGTCAAGCCGTCGGTCTCCGCCTTCACGCGGTCGACCACGAGACGCAACTGCTTGACGTTGCCGCGGAAGTTGGTCGCCACATGCGACAGCGCGGTCTGGGTCGCGGCTTCGTCCACGATCTCGCCGGCGGCGTCCTGCAGGGCGACGAAGTCGGAACTGCCGTCCTTCACCTCCACCATCATGGTGAAGCCGGCGGCATTGCCGATGCCCTGGATGGGCGGCGGCATCAGGATCGTCGCCTCGGCGGTGCCGAGATCGTCGAGCGCGGCGCGCACCTTGCTGCCGATGCCGGCGGCGCTGAGCGCGGCGGTCTTGCGCTGGCTCCAGTCCTTCAGCACCACGTAGAGCATGCCGGTGTTGTAGAGCGTGGCGTTGTTGTCGAGCGGCGAGATAGCCGACACGCCGATGACGCTTTCGACACCGTCGAGCGGGCGGATGCGCGCGACGGCATCGGCAACGGCTGCCTCCGTGCGCTGGGCCGAGGCCGAATCGGGCAGGTTCAGGCTGATGACGAAGTAGCCCTGATCCTCGTCCGGCAGGAAGCCGGTCGGCACCTGCGACAGGCCGTAGAAAGCCCCGCCGATCAGGGCCAGGCCGACCAGGCTGGTGAGCGTCGCGCGATGCACCAGCCGGCGCACCACGGCGACGTACACCCTTTCGGCGACGTCATAGCCGGCATTGAAGCCGCGATAGATGAAGTTCCGCTTCTCCGGCGGCGTCGCGGCGCGCAGCCACAGCGCGCACTGCGTCGGCTTCAGGGTCGCCGCGTTGATGGCGGAGATGATCGCGGTCGCGGCGATGACCAGCGCGAACTGCTGGTACATCTTGCCGGTGAGGCCGGACATCAGGGCCGCCGGCAGGAACACCGACATCAGGACCAGCGTGATGCCGATGATCGGGCCGAACAGCTCCGACATGGCCTTCACCGCCGCGTCGCGGCTGGACATGCCGGCGCCGATATGGCGCGACACCCCTTCGACGATGACGATGGCGTCGTCCACCACGATGCCGATGGCGAGCACCAGCGCGAACAGGCTGGTCGTGTTGACCGTGTATCCCAGCAGGGCCATGGCCAGGAACGCCCCGATGATGGTCACCGGCACCGTGGTCGCCGGCACCAGCATGGCGCGCCAGTCCTGCAGAAACAGCAGGACGACGATCAGCACCAGCACCGCGGCGATGACCAGGGTCGCGTACACCTCGTCGATGGAGGCGGTGATGAACTTGGTGCTGTCGAAGGACACTATGTAGTCGAGCCCGGCCGGGAACGAGGCGGCGAGCTCCTTCATCTTGGCGTCGACCTCCTGAGCCACCGTCAGCGCGTTGGCGCCGGTCAACTGGCTGATGGCGATGGCGGCCGAGGGCTTGCCGTCGAGCGTGGCGGTGTGGCCGTAGGTGGCAGCCCCGAGCTCGACGCGGCCGATATCGCCGATGCGCACGATCTTGCCGCCACCCTCGTCCAGCACCTTCACGACGATGTTCTCGAAGTCCTTCGCCTCGTCGAAGCGGCCGATGACGTTGATGGCGTACTGGAAGTTCACCTTCGACGGCGTGGGCGGCGCGCCCACCAGCCCGGCCGTGACCTGCGTGCTCTGCTGCTGGATGGCGCTCGTGACATCGCTCGGCGTCAGGCCGTAGGTCTGCAGCCGGTCGGGGTCGAGCCACACGCGCATGGCGTAATTGCCGGAGCCGAGCACGGTGACGGAGCCGACGCCCGGCAGCCGCGCCAGCTCGTTCTTGAGGCTGATGGTGGCGTAGTTGGCGAGGAACAGGTTGTCGTAGCGACCGCCCTGCGAATAGAGGTTCACGAACTGCAGGATCGAGGTCGAGACCTTCTGGACATTGAGCCCCTGCGTCGAGACCGCGGTCGGGAGCTGCGCACTGGCGAGCGAGACGCGGTTCTGCACCAGCACCTGGGCCATGTCCGGATCGGTGCCGATGGCGAACGTCACCACCAGCGAGTAGCTTCCGTCGTTGCCGCTGGTCGACTGCATGTAGAGCATGCCGTCGACGCCGTTCACCTGCTGCTCGATCGGCAGGGCCACGGTGTCCATCACGGTGCGGGCGTTTGCCCCAGGATAGGTCGCCGTCACCGAGACGGTCGGCGGCACCACGTTGGGATATTGCGACACCGGCAGGCGGATGATCGACAGGGCGCCGAGCAGGACGATGAGAAAGGCCAGCGTGTTGGACAGCACCGGCCGGTCGATGAAGAAACGCGAAAACATGGACGTCGCCCCGCTACTCCCCGATGTCAGGGAGTGCTGCTCTTGGCGTTGAGATTGGGGGAACCGGTCGCCGGCGCTGGATCCTCCGGAACGGCGGCCATGGCGCCGTTGACGGGCGCGACCTTCTTGCCGGCGATGGCGCGCTGGATCGAACCGATCACGACCTGGTCATCGGCGTTCAGGCCCTTGGTGATGACGCGGAGCTGGCCCCTGACCGGGCCCGTCGTCACGTACCGCTGCTCGACGACGTTGTCCTTGCCCACGACCATGACGTAGCTGCCGGCCTGGTTGGACCGCACCGCCGTGTCGTTCACGAGCAGCGCCTTCTCGATCTTGCCGGTCGGCACGCGCACGCGCACGAACTGACCGGGGATCAGTTCCACGGTCTTGTTGGGCAGGCTGGCGCGCATCTGCAGCGAGCCGGTGGCGCCATCGAGCTGTGGCGCGATGTAGTCGATCTTGCCGGCGTACTTGAAGGTCTCGTCGCGGCCAAGGGCGACTTCGACCGGCGGCTCGACCCTGCTCTCGCGGACATCGCGCAGCGTCTTGCCCTGTGCCGCCAGGGCCTCGCGCATGTCGATCTGCTGCTGCTCCGTCATGTTGAAGTACACGTAGAGAGGATCGACCTGCAGGATCGTGGCCAGCTTGGTCGGGCCCGAGGACCCGACCAGCGAGCCGACATCGACCAGATGGCGCGTCACGACACCGTCGAAGGGCGCGCGGACGCTGGCGTAGCTGTAGGTCAGGTCGGCGAGGTCGAGATTCGCCTGGTCGGCCGCGACCTGTCCCTTGGCCTCGTCGAAGGCGGTCCGCATGTCGTCGACGGAACGCTGGCTCGCCGCCTCCTTCTGGCCCATGGCGAGCTGCCGTTCGTACTGGACCTTCGCATTGGCCTCCTTGGCCTGGGCGATGGCGAGCTGGGCTTTCTGGAGCGCGACCTGGTCGCGGTACTGGTCCTTCTCGATCTCGAAGAGCTCGGCCCCCTTCTTGACCGCATCGCCGTCGCGATAGCCGATGGCGGTCAGATACCCCTGGACGCGCGCCTCGAGATCCACCGCCAGCGATGCCGCCGTCTTGCCGGTGAATTCTGCATAGAGCGTGACCGGGGCCTGGGTCGGCGCGGCCACCGTGACCTTCGACGGCGGCGGCGCTGCGAACTTGTTCTTGTCGTTGCAACCGGAGAGAAGGAGCGCGCCGCCCGCCAGGCTGGCAAGAACCGCGAGCCTGCCGAGTGCTGCACGCGACCCATACCACGTTCGAGTCATGTCATCAGGCTCCCCTTGCCGTACTCCGCTCGAGGTCTCCGCCCTTGACGTGACTCGCCCGTAGCTCACGGCCTCCTATCGTAATCCTTTAGCGCCTGTCACGATGACATTTCGTGACAGGGACCGAATTGGCGGTCAGTGCCTGAGGCTGGGCAGCTCCGGAAGCGTGACGATCCGGATGCCCGCCGCCTCCAGGCCTTCCCGTACGGCCGTGGAGACCGGGATGGCGGTCGGGCCGTCGCCATGCACGCAGATCGAATCGACCTGGCACGGAATGCGCTTGCCTGAGGTCGAGTAGATCGCCTGCTCGTCGACCATGCGGCGCACATGCGCCACCGCCTGTGCCGCATCCTTGATCATCGAGTTCGGCTCCTTGCGCGGCGTCAGGTGGCCGGTATCGGTATAGGTGCGGTCGGCGAACACTTCCTCCGCCGCGCGCAGGCCGTGCTTGCGGGCCGCCTTGCCCTGCTCGGTGTTGGCCTGGCACAGGAAGATGAGGTCGCGATCGACGGCCTTGGCTGCCCGGGCGATGGCTTCCGACATCTCGGCGCTCTCGGCCGACATGTTTCCCATCATGCCGTGCGGCTTGATGTGTGTGACCTTGGCGCCGTGCAAGGCCGCGATCGCCTGCAGCGCCCCGAGCTGATAGGCGATGTTGGCCTCGAGTTCCTTGACCGTGAGGTTGATCACGCGACGGCCGAAGCCCTGCAGGTCGGCGAAGCCCGGATGAGCGCCGATGCTGACTCCGTTCTGCACGCAGAGCTTGACGGTATCCATCATCACCACCGGGTCGCTGGCATGGAAGCCGCAGGCCACGTTGGCGGATTTCACGATCTTCAGCACCTCGGCGTCGTTGCCCATCACCCAGGGCCCGAAGCTTTCGCCCAGGTCGGAGTTGATGTTCACCTGTCCGGCGTTGGTGGCTGCTGACATGCGAGACTCCTTCATTCGAAGCGGCTATTTTAGGGAGAGTTTGACGAAACCCAAAGCGTCGAGGAAGAAGCAGTGTCATCCCGAGCGCAGCGAGGGATCTCTGAAGCCATGGGCAAGGATCCCTCGCTGCGCTCGGGATGACACCGGCCCCGGAATCAGCGTCCCTGCCCTCTAACTGCTTCAGAGTTCCTTTTGTGAGCGTACGGTATCTTTCCTGCGGCGACACGGCCTTCACGGTCGAATTCGGCAACGAAATCTCGCCCCAGATCAACGGTCAGGTCATGGCCCTGCATGCGGCGATCGACGAAGCCAAGGGCGCAGGCCAGCTTCCCGGCGTGGTCGAGACGGTGCCCACCATGCGTTCGCTGATGGTCACCTATGATCCCGTGTCCACCTCGCGCTCGGCGCTGCAGCCCGAGATCGATGCCTTGATCGCACGCGGCCTGCCGGTGGGCGGCAAGACGCGGCGCGTGACCGTCCCCTGCTGCTACGATGGCGAGGAATTCGCGCCCGACCTGGCCGAGGTGGCGGAACGCACCGGGAAGACGCCGGACCAGGTGATCGAGGCGCACCTGAAATCCGCCTTCAAAGTCTACGTCCTGGGCTTCATGCCCGGCCTCGCCTATATCGCCGGCCTCGATGCCGGCCTCTACCTGCCGCGCCGCAGCCAGCCGCGCGTGCGCGTGCCGCGCTCCTCGGTCGCCATCGCCATGGACATGACCACGATCTATCCGTTCGAGAGCCCGGGCGGCTGGCACCTGATCGGCCGCACACCGCTCTGGATGTTCGACCAGCGCCGCGAGCAGCCCGTGTTCCTGGCGCCGGGCGACTCACTCAGTTTCGAGCGCATCGATCGCGCCACCTTCGATCGCCTCGCGCGCGAGGTCGAGGCCGGCACGCTCGACTGGTCGACCCTGGTGACGGCATGACCGGGTCTTCGTCCCATCGCCTGCTGGGCTGGGGGCGCGCCACCCCACAAGCGGAGCTGAGCTCCGCCCGTGTGGCGCGATCTTCTTTTGCCGCGACAAAGACGCGCCGCTGGAGTGGCGCGCCCTCGGCCCAAAATCGAATCAGCCTTACTCCGACATGTCCAAGGACGCTGCCATGAGCGCGGCATTGAAGGTCGTTCGGCCGGGACTGTTCGACACGCTGCAGGACATGGGTCGCACCGGCTACATGGCGCTCGGCATGCCGACCGCCGGCGCCATGGACCGGATCGGCCTCGTGTTGGCCAACGCGCTGGCCGGCAACAAGCCCGGCACGGCGGGACTCGAGATCGGCGTCATGGGTCCCGACCTGCTGGTCGAGGCGGACTCGGTGCGCGTCGCGCTGGTCGGGCCGCTCTCGCCCTCGCTGATCGACGGTCCCGACGCGCCTCCCAAGCCACTCGACTCCGACCGCTCGCATCTCCTGAAGCGCGGACAGATTCTCAAGGTCGGCATGGTCGAGGGATCGAGCACGGCCTATCTCGCGGTGTCGGGCGGCTTCGCCCTGCCCGCCTTCATGGGCAGCCTCTCCACCTATGCCCGCGCCGGGATCGGCGGCTTCGACGGCCGCAAGCTGTCGGCCGGGGACACGCTGCCGCTTGCGCAGACGGATGTACCCGCGCGTGACGAGCGCAAGCTCGCCCAGCCGTTCGACTACGGCAAGGGACCGGTCCGCATCGTGTGGGGTCCGCAGGAAGAGTACTTCAGCGAGCAGGGTCGCAAGACCTTCGTCGAGGCGGAGTACCGCGTCTCCAAGGAAGCGGACCGCATGGGCATCCGCTTCGAGGGCCCGGTGATCGAGCATGCCACGCCGCCGGCCAAGGGCGGCGCCGACATCATCTCCGACGGCATCGCGCCCGGTGCCATCCAGGTGCCAGGGGCCGGCCTGCCGATCGTGCTGCTGGCCGACCGCCAGACCGTGGGTGGCTATCCCAAGATCGCGACCGTTGCGTCGGTCGACCTGCCGCGGCTGGGACGCCTGCTGCCGGGCCAGGTCGTGCGCTTCACGGCCGTCACGGTCGAGGAGGCGGAGACGCTGCGGCGCGACCAGGAAGCGCGCGTCGCCCGCACCATCGCCGATTTCCAGCCGGCGCTTCCCGCCGGCGGCATCGATCTCGCACGTCTCTACGAAGAGAACCTGATCGACGGCGTCGTGTACGAGCCGCTCGCGCTGTGAGGTCAGGCTGCGCTGGCGGCGTAGTTGAGCCAGCCGCGATCGAACAGGTCGACCATCGCACGATAGGCGACCGCCGGAACCTGATCGAAGCCTCGACCTCCGCCAGAAAGGAAGGCGGTGAGGCAGGCATCGGCGGCCGCCAGATCGTCGATGCGCAGGCCGAGGCCGGTCAGATCCTCGGCGAGAGACGCCTGCGAGGGCACATAGGCATCGATCGACTGCAGGCGCCTGCTGGCCTGCGGCAGGCGCACCATGACGACGCGCGACACGGAGGGCTGCGCATCGGGCCCGATCAGCGCGGTACCGCACATCAGGCCACCCAACACGCTGGCCGGCGGCGTCGCCGGGAACAGGCAGAAGTTCACGAACTGCGCCACGCCCGTCGCGTCGCTGACTTCGACCCGAAGCGCGCGCTTGTCGACCGTCATCGCCCCGTCGAGCTGCATGCGCCCGGTCGGCAAGACCTCGCCATAGCTGACGGACAGGCGATTGGGACCGAACTCGGCGCCGACGGAGAGCTCGCCACGGATCATGCGGCCGCGGAAGTAGGGCGACCAGGCGTACGAATAGCAGACGAACGTGCCGACCAAGGAAAGGCCCGGGCCCTGTCGGGCATTCGCATGGGTCGAGGTAGCGAGACTGTCCAGCAATTCGGCTCGGCTTCGGCCGTGGCGCTGTGCGATCTCATCGACGAACTCGTCGAGATCGCAATCGGCGATCCAACTTCCTGGCTTTTCGAGGTCGAGCACCTTGGCCCAGTCGTCATAGACCTGCCGCTCGCGCGGCGCGGCGCGGCCCTGCAGCCACTTGTCGGCCCGACCGACATCGAACGACGTCTTCGCATTGACACGACGGAACGCCGCGGCGAGATCCTTGCGTGCGACCGCGCCAACGGCGGTCGCCGTCAGGCGTAGTTTCCGGTCAATTTGCCGAGCCACTCGAACGCAACCTCAAGCTAGTCACACACATTTTGCCAGTCACACACGTTTTGACTGTAGGCATAATCGAGTGGAAATTCCGTAGAATTCCACGGAACTTCCATCCGACATGGCTGCGACCCAACAGCCTGTCTCGGCATCTTCCCACGCACTGAATCGACAACAGCGGACGCTTCCCCCAAGGGGCGGCGGGAAGACTGCCATGCATCGGAATCGCCTTTTGCCGTCGGTCGCGGCCGTTCTCCTTACCGCGTCCATGCCGGCGCCTGCTTCTGCCGACGGCGGCGCGGGCGGCGCCAGCACCGGCTATTCGGGTGGCGCGGGAGGGACCGGTTATGGGGGTGCCGCCGGTCAGAACGGCCCGGGGGCTGGCGCCGGTGGCGGTGGCGGTGGCGGCGCCGGAGGCGGGACAGGCGGCGCCGGAGGGGGGTGGAGCGGCGCGACTTCACCCGGAGGCGCCGGAGGAAGCTCGAGCGGCTCGAACGGCCAGGACGCGCCGAACGCCAGAGCTTTGATCGGCGGCGGCGGTGGTGGTGGCGGCGGCAACGGCAATGGGGCCGGGACGGCGACAGTCGCCAACAGCGGCACCATGACGGGTGGTTCGGGGGGCAGAGGCGGAAACGGCGGCGATGAAAGCGGCGGCGGCGGCGGCGGTGCCGGCGGCTATGGCGCCATCGTCACCGGCACGGCCGCCAGTTCCAACTCCGGCACCATCCAGGCCGGCGCCGGCGGCGCCGGCGGCGCCGGCCGGGCTAGCACCGGTCACGGCGGCAACGGCGGCGACGGCGGCATCGGCGTGCTGTTCACGAACTCGAGCGCCACCGTGGTCACCTTCACCAATACCGGGACCGTCTCCGGCGGCGATGCCGGTGCCGCCGGCGGCGCGGATGTCAGCAGCCAGCACGGCAGCAACGGCGCGGCCGGTGTCGGCATCGTGGGCAAAAACCTCACCGTCATCAATTCTGGTACGATCGCGGGCGGCACGAACGTAGGCGGCGGCTCCGCCAATGCCGTCACCTTCACCGGCGGCAACAACACGCTGCAGCTCCGGGCCGGCTCGACCGTCACCGGCAACGTCGTCGACCAGACCGGCAACGGCACCTTCCAGCTCGGCGGCTCCAGCAGCTCGAGCCTGGCTGTCTCGACCATTGGCGCCGCCGCGCAATACCAGGGCTTCTCGACGTTCCAGTCGGTCGGCAGCGGCACCTGGACGCTCACCGGAACCAACAACTCGACCATGAGCTGGGCCGTGAACTCGGGCTCGCTGCTGGTCAACGGCTCGATGACCGGCACCAACTTCACCGTGAACTCCGGCGGCCTGCTGAGCGGCAGCGGCACCATCGGCAGCACCACCGTCAACTCGGGAGGCACCGTCCAGCCCGGAGACACCTACGTGACCCTCAATATCGTCGGCGCTTTCACCCAGGGCTCGGGCTCGACCTACGCACCCTCGGTCAATGCCGCCGGCCAGTCCGACCGGATCAACGTCACCGGCACCGCCACCATCCAGACCGGCGCCACCGTCTCGGTGCAGGCCGCAAGCGGCAGCTACGCGCGCAACACCACCTACACCATCCTCACCGCCACCGGCGGTGTCACCGGCACCTACTCCCGCGTCACCAGCAACCTGGCTTTCCTGACGCCGTCGCTCAGCTACGACACCGACAATGTCTATCTGACGCTGCTCTCCTCCGGCACTTCGTTCCGGAGCGGCGCCCGCACCGGCAACCAATTCGCCGTGGGCGCGGTGCTCGACCGGCAAAACGCCGGCGCCACCGGCGACTTCGCCACCGTATTGAACGCGCTCTATGCGCTCGACACGGTGCAGGGGCCGAAGGCACTCGATGCGATCAGCGGACAGCCGATCGCCAACTTCGGCACGACCAACGCGGCGATGAGTTCGGCCGTGATGAACACCATCGGCAACACGCTGGCCAGCTTCCACGGCGGCATGTCCGGCGGTAGCCACGTCGCCATGGCGAACGGCGGCGCCGACGGTTCGTGCGACTTCACCTGCGACGCCGACCCTCAAAAGTACGGTGCCTGGATCAGCGGCGTCGGCGGCATGGGCAGCGTGCTGGGCAATACCAATTCCGCCACCCTCACCTACAGCATGGGTGGAACCGCCGTCGGCGCCGACTATGCTTTCAGCCAGCAGTTCAAGCTTGGCATCGGCGCCAGCTACGTCGGCGGCACCCAGTGGGTCAATGGTTTCAGCGGCAACAGCACATCGGATGCCGTCTCGGGCTTCCTCTATGCCTCCTACGACCCAGGCAAGCTCTACGTCGACGGCATGGCGGGGTACACCTACGCCAACAACCGCTCCAACCGCAGCATCGTCATCCCCGGGTTGGCGCCGCGCATCGCCATCGGCTCGACCGTCGCCAACCAGTTCATGGCCCAGCTCGAGACCGGCTACAAGGTGGACCTCATCCCCGCTCTCGCCGCAACACCCTTCGCCCGCCTGCAGGGCTCGACCACCAGCCAGAACGGCTTCACCGAGTCGGGTGCCGACTCGCTCAATCTCGCCGTCGCCGGCCAGACCACCAACTCGCTGCGCACGACGCTCGGTGCCGACTTCTCCGCCAGCATCGCCCACATGGACTTCGACGTCCGTCTGGGCTGGGAGCACGAGAATGCCGACACCGGTCGGCCGATGACCGCCAGCTTCGCCGGCGCGCCGGGCAATGCCTTCACCGTGTACGGCGCAACGCCGCAACGCGACTCCGCCGTCGTCGGCTTCGCCTTCAAGACCGTTATCGCCGAAGCGACCGAACTCTATGCCCGCTACGACGGTGAGATCTCCGTCGGCAGCAACAACAACGCCTTCACCCTCGGGTTGCGCATGACCTGGTGATGGTACCGCGCCCGCCGACCGCGACATCCCTTTGATCCTACGACGCACCCGCTGTCATGCGGCTCGATCCTCTGCCGCTCCAATTACCCGCATAACATTCGAGGGTCGGAACGCCGCGATGGCTCCTGCCCCGCACGATTGCTAGGACTGCAGGAAGACAACGGCACCAACGACACCGAGGAAGCGACCATGAGCTGGCAACCGGAGATGGATGAGCTGCGCCGCCGTCAGGAGATGACGAAGCAGATGGGCGGCGCAGACAAGGTGAAGCGCCAGCACGATGCCGGCCGCCTGACGGTGCGCGAGCGCATCGATCGGCTGGTCGATGCCGGCTCGTTCCGCGAGATCGGCAGCGTCGCCGGCAAGGCCGAGTACGACGGCCGCAACGATCTCGTCCATCTCATGCCGGCCAATAGCGTGATGGGCCGGGCCCGCATCGACGGCCGGCCGGTGGCGGTGACCGGCGACGACTTCACGGTGCGCGGCGGGTCGGCCGACGCCACCATCAAGGAAAAGGCGATCTATATCGAGCGCTATGCCAACCAATATCGCGTGCCGCTGATCCGCATGATCGAAGGCTCGGGCGGCGGCGGCTCGGTGAAGACGATCGAGACCACCGGCCGGGCCAACGTGCCGGGCGTCAGCGGCTGGGAATGGGTCGTGCGCAACATGGGCGCGGTGCCGACGGTCGGCCTCGGCCTCGGCTCGGTGGCGGGATTGGGCGCCGCCCGGCTTGCCGCCACCCATTATTCGGTGATGGTGAAGGAGATCTCGGCAATGTTCGTGGCCGGCCCACCGGTCGTGAACCGCCTCGGGCCGCGCCAGTTCGACAAGCAGGATCTGGGCGGCTGGGAGATCCAGCTGCGCGCCGGCGCCATCGACGAGGCGGCCGACAGCGAGGACGAGGCGTTTGCGCTGACGCGCCGCTTCCTGTCCTACCTGCCCTCCTCCGTTTACGACGTGCCCGCGCGCGGACCGCGAACCGACGATCCCGCGCGCCGCGAGGAGTCGCTGTTCCAAGCCATCCCGCGCGAGACGCGCAAGGTCTATCGCATCCGCCCGATCGTCGAGAAGATCGTCGACCAGGGCTCGCTGTTCGAGATGGGCAGGCTGTACGGTCGTTCCGTCATGACGGCCTTCGCCCGCATCGATGGCTGGCCGGTCGCCGTGATGGCGAGCGATCCGATGTTCTATGGCGGCGGCTGGACTGCCGACACCTGCCAGAAGGTGTCACGCTTCCTCGACATGGCCGAGACCTTCCATCTGCCGGTGGTCTATTTCTGCGACTGCCCCGGCTTCCTGATCGGCCTCGAGGCCGAGAAGACCGGCGTCATCCGCCAGGGCGTCCGCGCCATGTCGGCCATGTTCCAGACCACCGTGCCGTGGTGCACCTTCATCATCCGCAACGCCTTCGGCGTCGCCGGCGCCGCGCACCAGAACGGCTCGCGTTTGAACTGGCGCTATGCCTGGCCGTCGGGGCGCTGGGGATCGCTACCGCTCGAGGGCGGCATCGAAGCGGCCTATCGCGCCGATCTCGACGCCGCGCCCGATCGCAGCGCCAAGATGGCGGAGATCGAGGACCGGCTGAACAAGCTGCGCTCGCCCTTCCGCAGCGCCGAGACCTTCTGGATCGAGGAGATCATCGATCCGCGCGATACGCGTCAGATCCTGTGCGAGTTCGTCGAGCTCGCCGCACCGCTGCGCACGCCCGGCCCCAGCCAGCACGGCATGCGCCCCTGAGCGAAGCAACCGCGCGCTTCCCGCGCGCGGTCCGGAGACTTCACCGCCAGTTCAAGCCTTCCAGCCGAGGCACCAGCCCGCACGACGGCTCGAACGGCGGGTTGGTGCGATAGTCCTTGTCGACCACGACGATGCCCTGGCCCGGCGCGCTGCGCACCAGCGCGCTCAAGGCCGGATAGGTCCAGTCCTGGCTGAACAGGCGATAGGGCCATTGCTGCATCGGCAGGTCGTTGGCGCGCACGAGGCCGCCGTGACCGACGACCAGCCCGCGGAAATAGCCGAGATAATCGACCCACAGCCGGCTCAACACGAGATCAGGAATTGCCGCCACGAGCATCAAGGCTGACAGGGCAGACAGCAGACGCCGCGCCACGTCCGGCCGCCGCAATTCCTCGAACACCGCGGGCGGCCGCTTGCGCCAGCCCACATACATCCACATCGCGATCACGATGGCGAGCAGCATGCCGCCGGCCGCGGTGCGGGCGACGTAATGGGCCGGCGGGAACAGCATCGTCTCCGGCAGGACCGTCCGCAGCAGCGGCGTGACGGCCAGCAGCAGAGCGATCGCCGCCAGCAGGATGGTCGGACCACGCCCCTCCAGCCATCGCGGATACAGCAGGGAAACGACGACCAGAATGGCGAGGCCCGCCATCGGGATGACGAACTGCAGATTCTGCCAGAAGTCGAAGGTGGCGGCGCGCACACGCGCGAAATGCGGCAGGCTCCAGTATTCGATCACGGCCTGCGCCGAGACGAGCAGCGCCGAGGCAAAGGCCAGCGCGGCGACCAGCGCCAGAAGCTGAGCCACGGCATCGACCGGGCCCTTCTGTCGCGCCCGCCACAGCCGCCACAGGATCACCGCCGCCAGCAGCGGGCCGAAATAGATCATGGCCTCGTACGAAGCCTGGCACAGCGCCGCCAGGGCGCACAGTATCAGGCCGTCACGGCGATCGACGCCGCCGGTCAGTACGATCGCCATCGTCGCCATCACGGCGGCATAGGTGATGTTGTACTCGCCGACGATGAAGAAGCTGCACGGCAGATAGACGGCCGCCACAGCCGTCACGACCGCGCTCATCAGGGCCGGATCGTGCCGTACGCGGGCCAGCGCCAGGTGATAGAGCGCCGCCGGCCAGGCAAACAGCGAGGCCGAATAGGCAATCGCCAGCAGTCGCGTGTTGTGCACGCCGATCTCGGCCAGCAACAGGACCGGCGCCTGCGTCACCCAGGCGATGTGCGAGCGCTGCGGGTAGAAGTCGTGGAAGGTGCCGAACTCGAGCATGTTGGCCAGGAACGAGGCACCGTCCCAGAACAGGCCCCGGGCGATGACCGCGTTGAGCGCCACCAGTGCCCACAGCAGCAGCACCGTCAGTCGGTAAACGAAGGCGGACGACATCGGCTCGTTCGTCAGTCCCGCCAGAAGAAGCGGCCGAAATTGGGCGGGTCGTCGGGCGGAAACGGCAGCCAGCCGGAATAGCTGCGGGGCGGCGCGACCACGCCGTCGCCCGGTTTGGAGCGCAGCATCAGGCTCTGCGCCGGGAGCGTCCAGTTCTCGACCATGAACACCGTAGGCCGACGCGACAGCGGCGTGTCGTCGATGGCCACCACCCCCTTGTGAGTGACCACGACCTGGCGAAATGTATTCAGATAAGACTCCCAGATCAGCGTCAGCTGAATGTCAGAGGGAAGCGTGGCCAGCAACAACAGACAGGCGAACCCCAGCAGGCGCCGCCGCACCTGCTCACCCTGCAATATCTGCCGCAATCGCCAGCCGCGCAGACGCTGTGCGGTATAACACCAGATGAAGACGACCATCGTGGCGACGATCACGCCGCTCACCGTGCGGGCAACATACTGCGACTTGGCCTGGGGGCGGACCACCGTGTCGGTCAGCGCCAGCAGCGGCGACAGCGCCAGCACCAGCACGAAGATGTTGGCCCAGCGGTAGGGCTTCGACACGCCGAGCTGCTCCGGCCGCACCAACGCCCAGACCGCGATGACGAGCACGGGCACGACCGCCATGAGGAACTGCGGGTTCTGCCAGAAGTTCAGGGCCGTGTCGTAAGTCTCGTTGAGATGCGCCTCCGAATACGGATGTAGGACGGAATCGATGGCGACGACCATGCCCCCCAGGAAGCCGGCGGCGGCGGCGAGATGGAGCAGGCTCGGCAGCACGGGCCGAGGCCTGAAGCGCCAGACCTGCCACAGCGTCATCGCCGCCAGCAGGGGCCCGATATAGATGAACACCTCGTAGGTGCGGATCGCCAGGCCGCCGACCGCGGCGAGGAACAGCCCGTCCCGCACGGTCAGCCGCTCGGCGGTCGCGAGCCAGACGGCGACCGCCATGATGAGCCCGTAGGCGGTGTTGTACTCGCCCACAATGAAGAACGAGGTCGTCATGAAGACCAGCGCGATCGCCGTGATCACCACCGCCAACAGAACCGGCTCGTTGCGGGCCCGCACCAGGGCCAGGGTGTAGAACAGCGTCGGCAGGACGAACAGGCCAAGCGACAGCAGCCGGGCCAGCAGATGCAGGTCGGTGACCCCCAGCGTGACCGCCGTCATGATCGGCACCTGTGCGGCGACCATGGCATAGAGTCGCGGGGTGTAGAAATCGAAGAACTGCTCGTGCCGCGTGATGTTCATCAGGAACGCCGCCCCATCGACGAACAGCCCGCGGCAAAGCCAGCTGTGCCAGAGAGCCAGCGCCCAGATCAGTCCGATCGTTGCTCGGGATGCGAGGGTCGTTGAAGGCATCGGCAGGGATGCTCGGGCTCTACCCGAGCGCCGTCCGGGGCGCAAGACAGGATGGCTTGCAGCGTCCAAAGGGCGCTGTTAGCAAGTGGCCCGCGAAGAGGAATTCGGATGCTGAGTTGGGAGAAAATCGACGCGATTCCGGGCTGGTTCTCGTTCCAGTCGTTCTGCGTCTGGCGCGGCCTTCTGGATGAACAGGCGGAAACCAAGGGCGATCTGTTCGAAATCGGCGTCTGGAAGGGGCGATCCGCCTCGATGCTCGCCAACTACCGCAAGGGCGACGAAAAGCTGTTCCTGTGCGATCGCCGGCTCGACGAGGCCGAGATCAAGCAGTCGATCCGCTCCACCGGCATCGAGCCCGCCAACGTGCATCTGGTCGAGGCCTTCTCGATCGACCTGCCGGCCAAGCTCGATCTCAAGGCGATGCATCACACGGTGCGCTGGTGCCATATCGACGGCGAACACACCGGGACCGCGGTCTATCGCGAGCTCGAGCTCGCCAACCAGATCGTGAACCCGCAGGGCATTGTCGTGATCGACGATTTCTTCTCGACCCGCTACCCGGCCAACACGACCGAGGTGATCCGGTATCTGGAAAAGAACCCGTTCCACTTCCGCCTGCTGATGGTCGGCTTCAACAAGGCTTATCTGTGCCGGCCCGAGGCCCTGCCCCGCTACATGGACTTCATGGCGACCGGCATGCCGCGCTCGATGCGCAAGTACGGCTGGAAGGCGACGATCTACAAGACCACCGGCCCGTGGGACATGGACGCCGTCGGCATGGGCGAGTTCGTCGATGCGGCCGGCATCACGGTCGGCCCCGACGACGATCCGCATCACTGGCACATGATCGAAGCCCGCCACGTCTGGAGTCCGTGGCGGCATGTCCAGGAATTCCTGAGGAAGATCGTCGGACGCTGAGGCCGCGCCGGCGCTAACCCGCGCGGGCAGGTCGCAAGGCCAAGGTGCACGCGGCGGAGAGAAGCGCAATCGCCGTCATGAAGATCGCAATGGACGACGCACTGCCGTAGCGCGCCAGCAGCGCCGTCGCGATCAGCGGCGACAGTCCGCCGCCCAGGATCGGGCCGATCTGCTGCACCAGCGACAGGCCGCTATAGCGGATGCGCGCGGGGAACAGTTCCGAGAAGTAGGCTCCTTGCGCGCCGTAGACCGAGCCGTGGCCGATCGCGAGCCCCAGCGCGATCGCCAACCAGATCAGGCCCGTCTGGCCGCTGTCGATCATCAGGAAGAAGGGAAAGGCCAGCACCGCCTGGAACAGCATGCCGCCGATATAGACGGGGCGTCGTCCCAACCGGTCGGACAGCAGCCCGAACAGGGGCAGCGTCAGGCATTCGAGCGCGCAGCCAACCAGCACGCCGTTGAGGATCGTCCGTTGCGGCAATCCGAGCCTGGTCACGCAGTAGGTGATGGCGAACACGGCATAGATATTGAAGAGTCCGCTCTCGGCGATCTTCGCCCCGATGCCGAACAGGACGTTGCCACCGTGATCGCGCACGGCCTCCACCGCCGGCAGGGTGGCCCTCTTCTCCTCGCGCAGCACGCGCTGGAACGCCGGCGTTTCGGAGATCTGCACCCGGATGAACAGGCCGATGCCGACCAGCACGATGCTAAACAGGAAGGGCAGACGCCATCCCCAGGACAGGAAGACCTGATCCGACATCTCCGCCGACAGCACGCCCAGCAGCACGATGGGGATCAGGAAGCCGGCCGGCACGCCGACATGCACGAGCGCACTGTAGAAGCCGCGGCGGTCGGCCGGTGCATGCTCGACGGTCATGACCATGCCGCCGCCATACTCGCCGCCGATGCCGATACCTTGCAGCAGGCGTAGCGTCACCAGGCCGATGGGCGCCCAGACGCCGATTCTGTCGTAGGACGGCATCAATCCGATCAGGACGGTACCCAGCCCCATGATGAGGATGGTCGCCAGCAAGGCGGCCTTGCGGCCGACGCGGTCGCCGAAGTGGCCGAACAGGAGCCCGCCCAGCGGCCGGGCGCAGTAGCCCATGAAGAAGGTGGCGAAGGCAGCCAGCGAGCCCACCAGCGGATCGAAGGTGGGGAAGAATATCTTGTTGAACACCAGCGCGGTCGCGGTCGCGTAGAGGGTGAAGTCGTAATACTCGATCGTGTTGCCGATGGCGCTCGCCAGGGCGACCTTGGCGACATCGCCGGCCCGGGCCCTCGAAACGACGCTCCCTCGATCCGCGGCGGAGAGTCCCGACGCCATGTCCTGCTCGATTGCCATGGTTGTTTCCTCCGGTAACTGTATTGTCCATATTATGGACAATGTAGTTCGGACTCGATCCTACAGGTCAATCGATTTCGCCGCCTAAATTCCTCACAGCAGCATTAAAGTCGGGTTATTCTGAACGTTGACTGAGATATCGACGACGACGTACTGTCCGTATATTGGACATATAAACCGAAGGAGGATCGCTTGCAGACCACCCTCACGGGCATCATTCCGCCCATTCCCACGCCCTTCACTCCCGACGGCGAGATCGACGAAAAGGCGTTCCGCGGCCAGGTCCGCTTCCTGCTCGGCACGGGTGTCCATGGCGTCTGCGTCGGCGGCAGCACCGGCGAAGGCCATACGCTGACGGCGGACGAGTTCGAGCGGCTGATGACGATTTGCGCCGAAGAGGTGAACGGCAAGATCCCGCTGGTGGCCGGGATCATCGCCAACAGCACGCGCGAGGCTGTTCAGCGCGCCCGGCGGATCGAGAAGCTAAACGTCGCCGCCCTGCAGATCACGCCCGTGCATTACCTGTTCAAGCCCGACGACGCGGCAACGCTCGGCCACTTCAAGACGCTCACCGAATCGGTGAAGCCGCCGATCGTGATCTACAACGTGGTGCCCTGGAACTATCTCAGCCCCGCCCTGCTGGTGCGCATCATGCAGGAACTGCCGGGCGTGATCGGCGTGAAGCAGAGCGCCGGCGACCTCAAGCTGATGGCCGATCTGCTGCTCGATGTGCCGGCCGGCAAGGTCGTGCTGACCGCCGTCGACGCCCTGCTCTACCCGTCCTTCGCTCTGGGAGCGCACGGCACCATCGCAGCCAATCCGGCGGCGGCGCCGACCGCCTGCGTGGCGCTGTGGAACGCCGTGCAGCGCGGCGATCATCGCTCGGCACTCGAGCTGCACAAGCGGCTGCTGCGATTCTGGAACACGATCGTGGGCGACAATCTGCCGGCCTGCGTGAAGTACGCGCTGACGCTGCAGGGCTGCCCGTCCGGCGCGCCGCGCCAGCCGATGCCGGCTCCGTCGGAGGCGCAGAAGGCGGCGATCGCGCCGGCCCTGCGTCACCTGCTCGAGTTCGGCGGCGGCACGCTGTCGGTCGCGGCGGAATAGCCTCGGCCCGGCGCCGACATTGAAGCGATGCAGGGCATGGGCTATTCGAAGGTCCTGCCCTGCGGGTGAGGAGCGTGACCGAGGAAGCCGAAGACAAGCGCCAGAACGTCAAATCGCTGCTCAAGATGCTCGCCGTTCTGGAGTGCTTCTCCGCGACCGACCGCGAACTCTCGGTCCTTCAGATCGCCCAGCGTACCGGACTTCCGCGCACCACCGTGCATCGCCTGGTCGACAGCCTGCGGACGGTGGGCTTTCTCGATCAGGAGGCCAGCCGCGAGCGCTACCGGCTCGGGCTGAAGCTGTTCGAACTGGGCACCGCGGCCATCACCAATCTGCCGCTGTATCGCGAGGCGGGTCCGTTCGTGGACACGCTGGCCAAGCTGTCGGGCGAGATCGTGCATCTCTGCATCTTCGATGGCAGTCGCATGGTGTTCGTCGAGCAGGCGACCGACAAGGCGCGAGCGAACAACGTGGTCACGACCATGGAAGGCACGCCCTGCCACAGCACCGGCGTCGGCAAGGCGGCACTGGCCTTCCAGCCGCCGGCCGTGATCGAGCGCGTCATTGGCCTCGGCTTGCAGCCCTTCACCCGCAACACCATCGTCGATCCCGAGCGCCTGCGCGGTGAACTGGCCGATATCCGCGCTCGCGGATATGCGATCGACAATTGCGAGCACGAACCGGAAGTGCGCTGCGTCGCCGCGCCGATCCGCAATTCGACCGGCCGCGTGATCGCCGCGATCAGCGTCAGCGGCAATACCCGGCATGTCACGCCGGAGCGCGTTCCCGAGCTCGCCGAACTCGTCCTGTCGCACGCCCAGCTCATCTCGGTGCAGCTGGGCTATCAGCCGCCGCGCGAGCGGCCGGCTGTTCGTGACGAGGTCGAGCGGCCGAGAGCGCGCTGAGTCAGATCAAGCGCGCGTGATCTCTCACGGCTTCACGAGCTTCATCTGCTCGTCGAGGTCGTCGGCGATGAAGTTGCGCACGATCTCGTCGAGATCCCGGTCGACCTCGAAGCCGAGCTGACGCGACCGCGCCGAATCGATGCCCTGAGGCCAGCCGTCGCAAATCTTCTGGATCGCCGGATCGTGTTCCCACACGATCTTGCCGACCTTGCGGTTGCCGGCATGCGTCGTCACCGCCTGTTCGAGCTGCCGGGCGGTGACCTTGATCCCGTTCAGCAGCAGCGTGCGGCCGGGGCCGAAGGCGTCGGGCGGCAGGTCGTGCACGCGCAGGAAGGCGTCGACCGTCTTGCGGGGACTGAGCACCACCATCACCGTCTCGGGCGAGACAGGACAGACGACATCGACGCCCGTCAGCGGCTCGCGCACCACCGAACTGGCCCAGGTCGAGGCCGCCTTGTTGGGCAGGCCCGTGCGCACGCAGATGGTCGGCAGCCGCACCGCCGTGCCGCGCAGGAAGCCCTTGCGCGTATAATCCCGCACCAGGAACTCGCCGATCGATTTCTGGGCGCCATAGGAGGTTTGCGGCGTGAGCGGCGTATCGTCGGTGACCGCCGGCGGCAGGTCGCCGCCATAGGCGGCCAGCGAACTGGTGAAGACGACGCGCGGGTTGGTGCCGAGCGCCCGGCAGGCCTCGAGCACGTTGCGCGTGCCGTCGAGATTGACGCGATAGCCGAGGTCGAAATCGGCTTCCGCGCCCGCGCTCACCACCGCGGCAAAATGGAACACGGTCGATGCGCCCTGCACGATCGACTGCACCGTGGCGGAATTGGCGATGTCACCCGCGATCGTCCGGACGCGCGGATCCTCGAGCCCTGGCCCCGTCGCGCGCCCGACATCGAAAAGCACCAGCTCGTTCACCTTTTGCGGCTTGCCCTGGGCGTTGACGAGCGTGCCCTGCTGCAGAATGCGCCGTGCCAGCTTCTTGCCGAGGAATCCCGCTCCGCCGGTGATGACCACCTTCATGTCGCTTCCATCCCATGAATTTTCCGGCGGGAGTGTGCACAGAACGCCTCCAGCCGTCTATGTTCCCCACATGCGGATCATCAGCTGGAACCTGCTGCGCCTTGAAGGGGCGGCAGTTCAGGATGTGGCGGGCTTGCTCGAGCGCGAACGGCCCGACCTGCTCCTGATGCAGGAAGTCACGCAGCACATGGACACGCTGCCGGCGCTGGTTTCCGGCCACTATCACCGTCTGCCGTGGCCGGGCCGCATCCATGGCCTCGCCGCCTGGAGCCGTCATCATTTCGCCACACCGCAGGTGCTGCCGCTGCCCGCCTCCCCCCTGCCCGGCCGTTTGCCGCGACGGCGGGCACAGCTTGTGAAGCTGGGCGAGATCACCTTCGCCAACGTCCATCTGTCGCACGGGCAGCTGCTCAACCGCCGCCAGCTTCTGCGCATCGCCTCGGCCTTGCGCGGAACCCCCGCGGCGATCATCGGCGACTACAACGCGGTCGGTCCCAGCCTCATTCCCGGCTTCTCCGACGTCGGCCCGCGCGAGGCGACCCATTTCGGCGGCGACGTCGTGCCCTTTCGTCTCGACCGCTGCCTGGCGCATTGCCTGACCTGCACCTTCGCCGGCACTCTCGAATTCGGGCCGTCGGACCACAAGCCCATCGTGCTCGATCTGCAGGTGGCGGAAGCGCGGGTGCGTCACCGCGCCATGCAGCGCATGCGCCGTCGCCTGGCCGGCATCCGCGCGGCGTTCCGCTGAAAGGCCGCAGGGTTGATCCAGCACAAGACTCGCGCTCGAAGACCCTCTAGGGTTCGGCCCGCCAAACCGGGGGCTGAAGGATGCGCGCCAGCGACGTGATGAGCAAAGGGGTGGTTTCTGTTCCCGCCACCGCCACGATCTACGAAGCGGCGGAATTGCTGGTGAACACGCGCGTCAGCGGCATGCCGGTCATGGACGAGGACGGCACGATGGTCGGGATCGTGAGCGAAGGCGATCTGATCGGCCATATCGAGGCCGAGACGGAGGCCGAGCCCGGCCTGATGCACGAGATCGCCGACGACGCCGCGGCGGCGGCAGCCTATGTCAGAACCCATTCGCGCCGCGTGACCGATGTGATGACGCGAAATGTCGTCACCTGCCAGCAGGACACGCCGGTCGAAGAGATTGCCGCCCTCATGCTGCAACACAAGGTCAAGCGGATCGTGGTCATGGATGACGACAATGTCGTCGGCATGGTGAGCCGCATCAACCTCGTGCAGGCGCTGATCACGCGCAGCAACACGTCTCCGCAGCAGAAGACTCCTGTCGCGCCGCCACCCAGACCTCTCTCCGACGCCGAACTGCGACGCCACGTCGAGGAAGCCGTGAAGGCTCATCGCTGGTCGACGGCGCGGACCGAGGTCACGGTAAACGGCGGCATCGTGCATCTGTGGGGCGTGGTCGCCGACGAAGCCGTGCAGCGAGCCTATCGGGTCGCTGCCGAATCGGTGCCGGGTGTGAAGGACGTCATGGATCACACCCATGTGGTGCGGCCGCTGGCCCACCGCCGCCGCCTGATCTGGTAAGGCGCGACGCACAGACCGTTCCGCGGTCCGTCAGAGCTCGCGAACGATCGGATGATGGGAGCATCGCAGCCCGCCGGCCCATAGTGTCACGGCATCGTACTCGATCGTGTGCACGGTCACGTTCCGGGCCGACAGGGCCTCGGCGAGATGCGGCAGCCGCGCGTCGATGACGATCTCGCCCGGCCTCAACACCAGGCCGTTCCCGGCCAGATAATTGAGGGCCTCGAACTTGCTCACCTCGATCAGGTCCCACCCTTTCAGGATCTCCGGGATGCCGTGGGCGAACTGCTCGACAAGAACGATCGCCAGCCCTTCCCTGACCAGCGCCAGGCCATCGTCGAGATGCAGGACGTCCTGGGTCAGCGGAACGGGATGGACGCGATAGTCGTCTCCAAGATAGCGGGCAAGCCAACGGATGCCGGCCAGGGATGTCGCGGTCCTGCCGTTGTAGCCAACCAGGATGTCCTTCCCGAGCACGAACACGTCCCCGCCCTCCAGGTACAGGCCGGAAGACTGGTCTGCCGCGTCCTGATGCACGGGATATTGGAACGGCATGCCGACGATGCGGGCGTCGGTGCGCTCCGACAGCTGCGACAGGAGAGTCTGCAGACCGAATCTCTCCTTGTTGCGATAGGGCATTCGCAGATTCGTCTCGATGACGTTGTTGCCGATCACCACCATCGGGTCGCGGACGAAGATCTGCATGTTGACCGTCGAGAGCGAACTCCAGAGCGCGCGTTGTTCCGCGGTGAACAGCTCCGGTCGATGGACGATCACGCCTCGCGCTTCGAGAAAGCGGACGAGATGGTCCAGTTGCTCGACGGCGCGGCCATAGCTCTCGGGGTCGACCTGCTGCCAGAACTGGCCCGCCATCTCCCCCATTCGCGCCTTCGCGGCTTCCGGCGCATAATGGACCTGACGAGAGAAGTCCTGCGAATAGGTCGGCAGTTGAAGGTTCTCGGCCCGGCCGACGACGACTTCCTTGAGGACGCCGTACTCGTGGGTGACGTTCACCCGTCCGGAGAATGTTCCGGCTTCTCTTCGATCCGCACTCATGCTGCTCCAGAGCCGCTTTCGCCACATCCGAACCGTGTGACGGTCATCGTATTGTGGTGAGCATCAATCGAAGTTGATTCAGATCAACGGCTGATCGTTGGGCCTACAGGTAGGGCTGCAACAGCCGCGCCGCGCTGTTGCGCAGCCGCAGCGGCAATGGGTCGGAATCGAGCGTGGCGATATCGAGCAGCCGGCCGGCGCTCGTCGCCTCGTTGAGCTGGCGAGCGAAGTCCGGATCCTGGATCTCGACATTGAGCTCGAAATTGAGACGGAAACTGCGGGTGTCCCAGTTGGCGCTGCCGATCAACGACCAGCTCTCGTCGATAGTCATCAGCTTGGAATGGTCGAACGGTGCCGGTCGCAACCACACGCGGCACCCCGCCTCGAGAAGAGGGCGCATCGGCACGCGCCGTGCCCAGTCGAGGAAGACATGGTTGGAGTTTTCCGGCACGACGATGTCGACCGTGATGCCGCGCATGGCGGCAAGCCCGAGCGCCGTGGTCAGCACTTCCGGCGGCAGAAAGTAGGGCGTGACGACGCGGATCGACTGGCGCGCGCAGGAGATGGCGTGCAGCACCGCGAATTCGATCTTCTCGAGGTCTTCGTCCGGCCCCGACGTGACGGCGCGTGCCACGACGCTGCCGGCCGATCCGAGGTCGGGAAACCAGTCGTCGCTCAGGAGCTTCTCGCCGGTCGTGAACAGCCAGTCATCGGCGAAGGCCTCGACGAGCTGCTCGACCACCGGACCTTCGAGCTTGAAATGGGTGTCGCGCACCGGATGCGGCGGATTCGACGACATCAGGTTCTCGCCGCCGATATTGATGCCGCCAACATAGGCGACCCGACCGTCAACCACCATCAGCTTGCGGTGATTGCGCAGGTTCAAGAACGGCGTCCGCCAGGGAAAGTACGAATGGAGGAAGCGCGCTGCCGGCACGTCCAGCTGGCGCAGCCGGTTATAGGCGGCATTGCGGAAATAGCCGCTGCCGATGCCGTCGAGCAGCACGCGGACCTGGACTCCGCGATGTCGTGCCCGGGCCAGCGCCTCTATGAACGGCCGGCCGCCCACATCGTCACGGAAGATATAGCTGCAGAGTCCGATGCTGCGCTCGGCCTTCTCGATCGCCTCCAGCATCGCCGGATAGGCCTCGTCGCCGTTGCGCAGCGTCGCGGCGCTGTTGCCACGCTCGGCCGGCAGGCCGGTCAGGCGCCCGAGTGCATATTCCAGCGGCGTCAGCGGATTGGCGCCGGGGTCGGTCGAAGGCGTCTCGTCGACGACGAAGACATGCGAGCGTTCGCGGCGCAGCCGCTTGGCGCGCCGCTTCACGCGGTTCACGCCCATGGCGAAATAGAGCAGGCCGCCGATGAACGGCGACAGCCAGGCAATGCCGATCCACGATACCGCGGCACCGACATTGCGCTTGTAGAGCAGAACGTGGATCGTCACCCAGCCCGCGATGGCGACATGCGCCACCGCGGCAGCTTCAGTGATCAACCAAGCCAGATGGCCGCTGGAAGTCACAGGCCTCCGTCAGGCCGTTGCCTTGATGGCCTTGCCGGTGATGTCGATGATCTCGTCGATCTGGTTCTTCTCGATGATCAGCGGCGGCGACATGGCGATGCAGTCACCGGCCTGACGCACCATCAGGCCGAGCTCGAACGCCTTGACGAAGGTGTCGTAGCCACGGGCGCCCGGCGCATCCTTGCGCGACTCGAAGTCGATACCGGCCGCCATGCCGAGATTGCGGATGTCGGTGATGCCGCCGGTGCCCTTCAGCGAGTGCACGCCGTCTTCCCAGTAGGCGGACAGCTCGGCGGCGCGCTGGAACAGCCCCTCGTCGCGGTAGATGTCGAGCACGGCCGAGGCGGCGGCGCAGGCCAGCGGATGGGCCGAGTAGGTATAGCCGTGGAACAGATCGATCGCGCTGTCCGGCCCGTTCATCAGGCCCTCGTAGATGTGCTTGCGCACGAACACGCCGCCCATCGGCACGGTGGCGTTGGAAATGCCCTTGGCGACCGTCATCAGGTCGGGGACGACGCCGAATTTCTCGGCCGCGAAGCTGGCGCCGAGGCGACCGAAGCCGGTGATGACCTCGTCGAAGATCAGCAGGATGCCGTGCTTGTCGCAGATCTCACGCAGGCGCTTCAGGTAGCCCTTCGGCGGCGGCAGGAAGCCCGTCGACCCGGCGCAGGGTTCGACGATGACGGCGGCGATGTTGGAGGCATCATGCAGGCCGACGATGCGCTCGAGCTCGTCGGCGAGTTCCACGCCATGCTCCGGCTCGCCGCGCGAGAAGGCATTGCGCTTGAGATCGTGCGTGTGCGGCAGGTGATCGACACCCGGCAGCAGCGAGCCGAACCACTTGCGATTGTTCACCATGCCGCCGACCGAGATGCCGCCGAAGCCGACGCCGTGATAGCCGCGCTCGCGACCGATCAGGCGCGTGCGGGTGCCCTGACCGCGGGCGCGCTGGTAGGCGAGCGCGATCTTGAGCGCCGAGTCGACCGCCTCGGAACCGGAATTGCAGTAGAAGGCGTGATTGAGGTCGCCCGGCAGCATCGCGGCATGACGGGCCGCCAGCTCGAACGACTTCGGATGGCCCATCTGGAACGACGGCGCGTAGTCCATCTCCTCGAGCTGCTTGACGATCGCCGCCTTGATCTCCTCGCGGCCGTGGCCGGCATTGACGCACCACAGGCCGGCCGTGCCGTCGATCACCTTGCGGCCTTCCGGCGTCCAGTAGTGGACACCCTTGGCCTTGGCCAGCAAGCGCGGGTTCTTCTTGAATTGCCGGTTCGCCGTGAACGGCATGAAGAAGGCGTCGAGGTTGTTGGCGGCTGGCTTCGAGTTCGACGGAGACATGGAGGATAAACCTTCAAAACTTGAGTGGCATCGCCGACCCCGCCGCTGCAGCGCGGGTCGACCTGAATTAATCTATCACCTGTTCACATCGATCACCACGCGGCCGCGTATTTCTCCTTTGAGAATTTTTGGGGCCAAAGCCATCAGCTCGCCAAGCCCGGCCTCAGTCACCGTGCTGTCGAGGCGGTCGAGCGGCAATTCGGTGCCGAGATGACGCCACGCCTCCTCGCGCGGTGCCTTGGGCAGCATCACCGAATCGATGCCGTACATGGTCACGCCGCGCAGGATGAAGGGCAGGATCGAGCCGGGGAACGAGGGTCCACCGGCGAGGCCGCATACCGCGGCGGCGCCGCCGTACTTCACCTGCGCGAGCGCCCGCGCCAGCATCACGCCCGATACCGTGTCGACGACGCCGGCATAGCGCTCCGACAGCAGTGGCCGGTCCGGCGCCTCGGTCAGTTCCTTGCGATCGATGATGGTGGCCGCGCCCAGCGACTGCAGATAGGCCGCCTCCTGCGGCCGACCCGTTGCCGCCACGACCTGGTAGCCCAGCCGCGCCAGGATCGCGACGGCGATCGAGCCGACGCCGCCCGCCGCGCCGGTCACCAGCACCTCGCCCGATTCCGGCAGCACGCCGTGCTTGCGCAGCGCCATCACGCACAGCATCGAGGTATAGCCGGCCGTGCCGATCGCCATCGCGTGCCGGGTCGACAATGGCGACGGCAGCTTCACCAGCCAGTCGCCCTTGACCCGTGCCTTGGTGGCATAGCCGCCCCAGTGCAGTTCACCGACGCGCCAGCCGTTCAGCACCACCTTGTCGCCGGGCGTGAAGGCCGGATTGTCGGAGCGCTCGACAGTGCCGGCGAAGTCGATGCCGCCGACATGCGGCCAGCTCTTCACCAGGCCGCCGCCCGAGGTGAGCACGAGTCCGTCCTTGTAGTTGAGCGTCGAATACTCGACCGCGACCGTCACGTCGCCGGCGGGAAGGCGATCGTCTTCGAGCGTCTCGATGGCGCCGCTGACCTTGCGGTCGGCGCCCTGCGTCAGGACCAGTGCACGGAAAGACATCGGCAAACTCCCGGAAATGCTGGCCGCCTTTTATCAGGCAGGATGCGTTGGAGCGACCGCCGCCGTCCGCCACGCGGATGGGCTGGTGCGGAAGCGGCCGCGGAACCAACGCGAGAACGCGCTGAGGCAGGAGAAGCCCAGCATATCGGCGAGCGAGGCCAGCGATCGCTCGCGGCTCGGCAATGTCCGCGACACGATCTCGGTGCGCACCTCGTCGACGATCCCGGAGAAGGTCAACCCCTCGGCACTGAGCCGGCGATGGAGCGTACGGCGATCGATGCCGAGCTGTCCGGCGATGTGGTCGGCGGTACAGCGGCCAGAGGCGAGTTGCAGCCAGACGAGTTCCCGGACCTTGTCGCCCATCGAGGCACTGGGCCGCGCCAGAAGCGCCTCGAGATGCTGGCGGGCATAACGGGCCAGCGCCGGATCGGACGAGGGAATGGCGCGATCGAGATCGCGCGCCGCGCAGACGATACCGTTGAAGTCCTGCAGGAAGGCGACCCGTCCACCGAAGACGCGTCGGTGCAGGTCGCCGCGGCGCGGCGCGGCATGGGCAAAGCAGACCAGCGGTCGCCACTGCGGACCGAGCAGCGAGCGCAGGACGCGAAACAGCACGCCGACCGCGAGCTCGACGCCCTGCCGGACTGGCGCCAGGTCGGTGACGCGGATCCCGACGCTGACGACGGCTTCCCCGCCGCGTTCCTCGAGCCTGAGCGAGAGCGCTTCGTTGTGCAGGCGGATGTAGCGCATCAGCGCCTGAAGCGCGTCGCGCACCGTCGCCTCCTCCCGCACCAGCAGCCCGACCGGCCCCAGCACCGATAGCGTTCGCGTCTCGGCGAGGCGCAGGCCGAAATCCTCCACCTTCGCCGCCTTCGCCGACACTTCCAGCAACCGGCCCAGCGCGCCGGCAGGCAGCTTGATGTCGGGATCCTCGAGGCAGCGCCGATCGATCCCGCAGGCATCGAGCATGCGCAACGGATCGAGCCCGAGCGATCGTGCGATCTCGGGATAGGACGTGAGGCAGGCGCTGCGGATCAGGTCGGTCATCGGCAAGCCCTGTCCCGGAATGTCAAATGCCTGTCCCCGATTGTCAAACGTGGTCGGTACCGATGCGCTACAGGAGCGCCAAGTCGCGACCTACGCGACAGCCCAGAAGAACGCCCCGAGGAACGCCGCCATGTATGTTGCAACCATCGATGCGGATGGCGAGGCCGTGCAGCAGCCGCGCCCAGGCTGGCTGGTCGCGCCACGGCAAGCCTGGTTCGCCTTCGCCATGGCCTTCCTGCTGATGACGTTCGACTTCGTCGACCGCCAGATCGTGGTGTCGATGTTTCCCGCCCTGAAGCAAGCCTGGGGCCTGTCGGACAAGCAACTCGGCGCGCTCATCTCCTCGGTCTCGATCACCATCGCGCTGTTCTCGTTCCCGATCGCCCTCGTGGCCGATCGCTGGAGCCGGGTGAAGAGCATCGCCGCCATGGCAGCGCTCTGGAGCGTGGCGACGATCGCCTGCAGCTTCACACGCGGCTACGGCCAGCTCCTGGCCGCGCGCGCGGCGATCGGCTTCGGCGAAGCAGGCTATGGCGCCGCCGGCGGAGCGCTGCTCTCCAGCATGTTTCCGGCATCGCGACGCGCTACGGTCGTCAGCGGCTTCCTGGCCGCGGCATCGGTCGGCTCCGTCCTGGGCGTCGTGCTGGGCGGCATCATCACCACGCACTGGGGATGGCGCGCCGCGTTCGGCGTCGTCGGCGCGCCCGGTCTCCTGCTCGCGCTGCTGTTCCTCAAGGTCCGCGACTACCGCACGGTGCCGCTCGTCGATACCGGGGCCGTCCGGATGGGCGCCGCGGCGGTCGCGCGTGCGCTCCTGAAGCCGCGCTCGGCGTTGGCGGCCTATCTCGGCGGCGCCCTGCAACTCCTGTGCGCGTCGACGCTGCTCGCCTGGCTGCCGAGCTACTTCAACCGCTTCTACGGGCTGCGACTCGATCAGGCCGGGCTCAAGTCGGCGATCGTCATTCTCGCCGGCAGCATCGGCATCGTCGTCTGGGGCTATGTCGCCGACCGGATGGCGCATGGCCGTCGCCGCGCCAAGATGCTGGTGCCGGCGGGCTGCATGGTCGTCACGGCGCTGCTGCTCTGCCCCGCGTTCGGATTGATGCAGCCCGGTCCGGCGCAATTCGCGACGATCGTCGCCGGCGGCTTCATGATCACCGCAGCCTCAGGCTCGGTGCCGTCGGTCGCGATCGACGTCATCCATCCCGGCCTGCGTGCCACCGCTGCGGCGATGGTCGCCGTCGTGCAGAACCTGTTCGGTCTCGCCGCTGGTCCCGTGATCGCAGGCGCGCTGTCCGACCGGTTCGGTCTCGATGTCGCCCTCGCCCTGATGCCGCTGTTCTGCCTCGCCTCGGCGGCCGTGCTGATCGCCGGCGCCCGCGCCTATCCCGCCGATCTCGCGCAAGCCGAAGGCCTCGCGGCGCGGATCACGACCGCCTGAAAGGAGACGCCATGCCCGACACGATAGACAAGACCAGCATCACACCCGTCACCGATCGCCTGCGCGCCACCGGCAACTTCAATCCGGCGTGGAAGGAGATGGCGGAACTCGACCCGGTGTGGCTGGAGAAGTTCCTCGACATGGGCATGAAGCCGATCGCTTCGGGCGTGCTCGATCCCAAGACGCTCGAGTTCCTCGCCATCGCCGTCGATGCCTCGTGCACGCACCTCTATGCGCCCGGTGTGCGCCGCCACATCCGCAAGGCGCTCGAGCTCGGCGCCACGCAGGAGGAGATCATGGCCGTCCTGCAATGCGTGGCCGTGCTCGGCATCCATTCCTGCGCACTCGGCGTGCCGATCCTCGTCGAGGAGCTCACGGCCCACGAGGCGCGGAAGCGTTCGGACAAGCGTTAACCCACCCAACATCAGGAGCCCATCATGCATTTCCTCGACGATTCGCTGTTGCCCGAGAACCAGGAGAAGCTGGTCATCCAGGTCGCGCCCTACGGACCCGAATTCCTGCCTGGCGACTCCGACGACATTCCCGTCACCATGGAGCAGCAGGTCCAGAAGGCGGTCGACTGCTACAACGCGGGCGCGACCGTGCTTCACGTCCATGTGCGCGAGGCCGACGGCAAGGGCTCCAAGCGCCTGTCGATGTTCAACGAGATGCTGGCACGCCTGCGCGACGCGGTGCCGAAGATGGTGCTGCAGGTCGGCGGCTCGATCTCCTTCGCGCCCGAGGGCGAAGGCGCCGAGGCGAAGTGGCTGAACGACGACGCGCGCCACATGCTGGCCGATCTCGATCCCGCGCCCGACCAGGTGACGATCGCCATCAACACCAACCAGATGAATGTCTGCGAACTGATGAGCGCCGACGACGTCGCCGGCACCTCGCTCGCACTGCCGCCTTACCAGGAAGCCTATCGCGAGATGTGGATCCCGTCGGGACCGGCCTTCGTCGCCGAGCATCTGAAGCGGCTGCAGGCAGCCGGCATCCAGCCCCACTTCATGCTGGGCGATGTCGGGCAGCTCGAAACGGTGGAACGGCTGATCCGTCGCGGCGTCTACACGGGGCCGCTGGTGCTGAACTGGGTCGCCATCGGCGGCGGCGCCGACGGACCCAGCCCCTACAACATGATGGAGTTCATCCGTCGCGTGCCGGACGGCGCGGTGCTGACGCTCGAGACGATGATGCGCCACGTGTTGCCGGTCAGCACCATGGCGATCGCCATGGGCCTGCACGTCCGCGTCGGCATCGAGGACAATCTGTGGGGTCGCAAGGGCGAGCGCATCACGTCGGTCCGCCAGGTCGAGCAGGTCGCGCGCCTATCGCGCGAACTTTATCGCGACGTCGCGACGGGCGAAGACGCGCGACGCATCTACCGGATTGGTACGCACTACAAGACTGTGGACGAGACGTTGGCGCAACTCGGCTATGCACCAAATCGCCGAAGCGGTGAACGCGGCACGCCCGTCGCGGTCACCACCGAGATACCGACGCGTCGCGCCGCGTAAGAAGCATTGCATCCGCACTCTCGTTGGAGACGACAGGATTTCAACCGGCAGTCACCGCAATGTGTTCGCATTTGAAGTGTGACTGCGTCGGTGAATCTGCGCGATACGCGAGGCCCTGATTTGGACGCAAATCGGGGTCTTCATCCGCGCCGCCGACAAAGTCGGTACCGGTCTCGTCGAAAAGGCGTGATCGGTTGTTGCCCCCAAAGGAGAGTACCATGTTGCTTCGTACCATTGCTTTCTCTGGCGCTTCCGTGCTGCTTGCCACGTCGGCCTTCGCCCAGAGCGGCGCCGACACCGCCTACTGCAAGTCGCTCAGCGGCGCCTATCGCGACTATGCGCGCGGCGGTGTGGTCGATGGCGAGATCGCGACGGCCATGAGCCAATGCGACAGCAACCCGAACTCGTCCATCCCCGTGCTCGAGAAGATCCTGACCGGCAACAAGATCAAGCTGCCGGCGCGCTCGTAACGCCAGCACGCCCCTTGTGCTAGAAAGCGTGTCCGGCCCGCGGTGGGCTGGACACGCTTTTTCTTTTTCGGATGAGAATCAGACTTTTCCTGATCGCCCTCGCCGGCAGCCTGCTGCCGACCCTCGCCCATGCTGACGATGCATCGTACTGTGAGGCGCTGGGCGCTCTCGCCCTGCGCTACATGGGCAGCGCCGGCGGCAACGGCGGACTGGCGCCCGACATGACGACGCTCGGTGCCCTGCGCGACTGCCGCTCGGGCAACACCGCCGCCGGCATCGCCGTCCTCGAGAAGAAGCTGCGCAGTGCGGGCTTCACGCTGCCGCCGCGGAACTGACAGCGACGATCGCCTGATATTGGGCGACTGATACCGACGATCGCTTTCAGCGCGTGCGCTTGGCCGTGTCGACGGCGATGGCACGGGCCAGCGTCTGCAGCCGCCGACCGAAGCGCAGCGCCACTTCCTGTTCCGTCATCGCCGAGCGCGGGAAGCGCATCGACAGGCTGGCGATGACACGACCGTCGGCGCGGCCGTGCTGGCGCACCGGTACGGCCATGCCGTGCAATCGCGTCGGCCGCGGCGGCTGCGTGAAGGCCACGCCCTCGCGGCTCACACGGGCGAGCGCCTCGTTCAGGGCAACTTCCTGCTGCCGTGACAGGCCGCCGATATCGCGCAGGATCGAGCGCCGCTCCTCCTCGCCGCAGAAGGCGAGCCAGACGCGGCCGAGCGCGCTGGCGAGGACCGGCCGGCGACTGTTCAGTCCGGCGCCTTCGAAGGCCAGCGGACTCTCCGGTGCCGTCGAATGGCGGATGGTGATGGCGCCGTAGCTCAGCGTCGCCAGGTAAAGCGGCCAGCCGTGATCGGCGGTGAAGCGGCTCATGTGCGGAATGGCGGCATCGACCAGGTGGTCGACGAAGCGGATCGATTCCGACAGGCCCAGCACGCGATCGGTGAGGCGATAGCCCTGCTGCCGCGACAGGCGCGCGACATAACCAAGCGCCATCAAGGTCTGCAGCAAGCGCAGGACGGTGGGACGGGGCAGGCCGGTTTCCTCGGTCAGCACCCCGACGGTGGTGCTGCGCCGCCGGCTCAGCGCCTCGAGTAGCGCGAAGCTGCGGCGCACCGGTTCGATGACGGTGGTCGACATGCCCAATGCGTTCCTCCGCCGGCAGCTTGGGTCCTTCGCGGGACGGGATGCAAGTCCGTATTATGGACTTCCTCGACTTTGTGCCGCGCCCTGGCGTCGGCGGCGCCTAGAATGCGTCCGAAAACAAACCGCAAAGCGGGAGGAAACCATGGCCTATCAGTCGATCGAGGTGCGCAAGGTCACGCCCACCATCGGCGCCGAAATCTACGGCGTCGATCTCGGCAAGCCGCTCGGCAACCAGCAGTTCCAGGAAGTGCACGATGCGCTGATGGAGAACCTGGTGATCTTCTTTCGCGACCAGAAGATGTCGATCGAGCAGCACAAGGAGTTCGGCCGCCGCTTCGGCCCGCTGCACGTCCATCCCAACGCGCCCATCACCTTCCCCGAACATCCCGAGATCCTGGTCATCAAGGCCGACGAGAACTCGAAGCGCGTCGCCGGCGAGGAATGGCATTCCGACGTCTCGTGCGATCCGGAGCCGCCGATGGGATCGATCCTCTATCTCACCGAGGTCCCGCCCGATGGCGGCGGCGCGACCCTGTTCGCCAACATGTACCGCGCCTACGAAACGCTCTCCGCCCCGATCAAGGAGATGCTGAACGATCTCACGGCGCTGCACGACAGCTCGAAGGCGCACTACTACCGCGTCAAGGCGACCGATCGCGACAACATCCAGTTCCCGAACGGCGAGCATCCGGTGGTACGCACCCATCCGGTGACCGGCAAGCAGGCGCTGTTCGTCAATCGCGGCTTCACGCTGCGCATCCCGCAGCTGCGCAAGAACGAGAGCGACGCCCTGCTCGAGATGCTCTACCGGCATATCGAGACGCCCGAGTTCCAGTGCCGCTTCCACTGGCAGCCCAATTCGGTGGCCTTCTGGGACAATCGCTCGGCTCAGCACCATGCGCTGTTCGATTACTATCCGCACAAGCGCTACGGCCACCGCGTCACCATCTGCGGCGACAAACCCTTCCATCGCGCATGAGCCAGCGAAACCGGCGGTCGATGAAGCGACGGAGCTTCATCGGCGCCGCGCTCGCCCTGCCCTTCGCCGCGCGCGCGGAAAGCTATCCCAGCAAGCCCGTCCGGGTGATCCTGCCCGGACCAGTGGGCGGCCTGATCGATATCGCCGGCCGTGCTGTCGGCGATGCCATGCAGCAGGAACTCGGCCAGCCGTGGCTGATCGACCCGCATCCGGGCGCCAACGGCATCATGGCCGCCCAGATGTTCCTGGGCGCGCCGGCTGACGGCTACACGCTCTATCTCACGGTCTCGGGCCACGTTGCCCTGCCCTTCCTCATGAAGGCGCCGTTTGACGTGATGGCCGACTTCCAGCCGATCGCCATGATCGGCATCAGCACCGCGCTGCTGTGCGTGCCGCCCGACTCGCCCGCCCACTCGATCGCCGAGTTCGCGGCCTATGCCAAGGCCAATCCGGGCAAGCTCAACTATCTGAACTCCGGCAACGGCACGGGCGCGCATCTCGTGCCCGAGCTGCTCAAGATCAAGTTCGGCATCGACGTCACCTCCATCTACTACAAGGGGCTGCCGCCGGGGGTGCAGGACCTGCTGGCCGGCCGGCTCGATCTCGGCATGGTGAGCACGTCGCTCGTCATGCAGCACGTGAAAGCCGGACGCCTGAGGGCGATCGCGCTGGTCGGCCCCAAGCGACTGCCCGAGCTGCCCGACGTTGCCACAATGGCCGAGCAGGGCGTGGGCGACGCGGAGATCCGCTCCTCCCTGCCGCTCTTCGGCCAGAAGGGGATGCCGCGCCCCATCGTCGATCGCCTGAACGCAGCCATGGCAGCGGCGCTGGCCGATCCGGACACCGCCAGGCGCCTGGCCGCCGCCTATATCCAGCCCTTGCCGATGACGCCCGAGCAGTTGGGCCAGGCGATGCAGCGCGAGCACGAGCGGCTCGGCGCCCTGATCCAGCAACTGGGGATCAAGGCCGACGGCGGCTCCTAGCCGGACCCGGTGGCGGCGCGGCGCCAAATTGAAGGTGCCGCCGGTCGCGAACCGTGCTTTGCTAGGTAGCGACTCGAGGCACGGCCCGGAGCTGCCCATGGGGTCGATGGACGTTTTCATTCGGGAACGCAATGTCGAGATGTATCTCGACAGGCTCTATACCGAGCTGGACGCCGACAAGCGCGCGACGCTCGTGCGGCTCCTGGTCGACGAAGAATCGCAAATGGCGCGCAGCCGCGAACATCTCGACAATGGCGAGCGGCGGGTGGCGGCTGGCCTGGTCCGCGTCGAGCGGCAACGCCAGCTCGTCGCCCGCATGATCGCCGACGACGACCGCATGCTGGGCGCGGCAAAGGCCATGCTCGAAACGCTGCAGGCAACGCAGGTCCTGCTCGAAGCGCATTGCCGTCGCCTGCGACACGAGTTCGAGACCCGCAAGTTCTGACCGCCCGGCAACGACCGGCAGCCGTGGCGACGAGGCAGGTTGACATCGATGGGTCGAGGCCGATCTATCGGCACGGAAATTCTCCCCCTGCGATCGATTCGCCTGAGGCAAGGACGGTCTGTCGATGAACGACTCGAACGGAAAACTGTGGATCGCAATCGCGGCCGCGAGCGGGGCGATCGCCGTCGCCGCGGGTGCCTTCGGCGCGCACGGGTTCGATCCGGCGACGGTAGCGGGCGCCCGCGCGCGCGACTGGCTTCAGACCGGAAGCCACTACGAGATCGTGCATGCGCTTGCCATGCTGGCCGTGGTGCTGCTGTCGGCCCAGGGACGGATCGGCGGCAAGCTCACCGGCGCCGCGCAATGGCTTTTCCTGATCGGCAGCGTCCTCTTTCCTGGCTCGTTGTATGCGCTCGCCTTCGGCGGGCCGCGCTGGTTCGGGGCGGTGGCTCCCTTCGGCGGCACCGCCTTCATCCTCGGCTGGCTCGCCCTCGCGCTCGCCGCCCTCAGCGCGCGTCGATGACGGTGCCGCCATGACCACTCCCGATGCCGCACGCTACCGCGCCAATCTCCAGGGCGAGGTCGATGGCGCCGCCATCTACCGTTCGCTGGCGGACAGCGAATCCGATCCCAAGCTGGCCGAAGTGTTCCGTCGCCTGGCCTCGGTCGAGGAAGCGCACGGCGAGTTCTGGCGCAGCCGGCTGGGCGCCAAGGGCGGCGGCTCGCTGCCGCGTCCCTCGTTCCGCGCCCGCGCCCTGGCGTGGCTGGCGCGCCGCTTCGGTCCCGCCTTCGTGGTCCCGACGCTCGCCGCCGCCGAGACGCGCGACAGCAGCGCCTATGACGACCAGGCCGACGCGCGCAAGGCCGGCCTGTCCGGCGACGAGCGCTCGCACGCGCGCATCATGCGCGCCATCGCCGGCCAGGACGGCGGCGTCGCCGGACCGACGCTCGCCATGCTCGAGGGCCGACATCGCGGCGGCGGCAACACGCTGCGCGCTGCGGTGCTGGGCGCCAACGACGGCCTCGTCTCCAATCTCTCGCTGGTCATGGGCGTGGCGGGCGCGGCCGGCGGCGAGCGCACCCTGCTCCTCACCGGTCTTGCCGGGCTGGTCGCCGGCGCCTGCTCGATGGCGATGGGCGAATGGCTGTCGGTGACCAGCTCGCGCGAGCTCAACCAGAAGCAGATCGCCACCGAGGCCGACGAACTGCGCGAGGTGCCGGACGAGGAGAAGGAAGAGCTGGTGCTGATCTATCGCGCCAAGGGCATCGAGGAGCCGCAGGCTCGCGCCCTCGCCGACCGATTGCTGAGCGACAAGGACACCGCCCTCGACACGCTGGCGCGCGAGGAGCTGGGCATCGATCCGGACGAGCTGGGCGGCTCGGCCTGGCAGGCCGCCATCTGGTCCTTCGTCCTGTTCGCGACCGGCGCGATCTTCCCGGTGGCGCCGTTCTTCTTCCTCGCCGGCACGACCGCCCTGATCGCCAGCCTCGCCGCCAGCGGCCTCGCCCTGATGGCGATCGGCATCGGCACCAGCCTGTTCACCGGCCGCTCGGCCCTGTTCTCGGCCGTGCGCCAGCTCGCCATCGGCCTCGCCGCCGCCGGCATCACCTACGGCGTCGGCGCCGTCGTCGGCGTCTCGGTGAGCTGATCGAGCCTGAAAGAGTGGCCCTCAGCGAGGCCGCACGCGGAAGACGATGGTCGCGTTCAGGGCGAAGTTGATCAGGAAGGCGGTGGCGATCCCCGCGACCTTGCCGACGAGCGGTGGCACGCCGAGCCAATGGATCGTCCCCAGCATGGTGCCGACATTCACCGTCACGCCCACGAGAGCAAAGACGAAGAACAGGGCGAAGCCGGCCACGGTCTTCCTCTGGCGAAAGACGAAGCGACTGGTCAGCCCGTAATTGACCAGCGCGGCGATGCAGAAACTCGAGATCCCGGCCGCGGCAACACCGATGCCTGCTCCGACGAGAAGGGCGAACCCGCCGGCATCGACGATCGCGGCAATCCCTCCCGTCATTCCATAGCGCAGCAGCTTCCCGACCAACTGCAGCATCGTCGTCAGCCGACCAGGAGCGGCAGGAACGGCGCCCCCTCGAAGCGGGCGAAGGTCTGCCATCCGTCGATCGGTCGCGCCGAACGGATCAGCGCGCGCGCTCCGGCGCGGCGGGCCGCCAGCCCGTCCCGCTGCGGCCGATCGCCAATGACCACCGTCGCATCCGGGGTCGCGCCGGCGGCCTCCATCAGCATGAGCAATCCCTTGGGGTGAGGCTTCAGCACGCCGACCCCGTCATCCTCGGCACACACCACGTGGTCGGCTGTCAGGCCCAGAGCGCGAAGCTTGGCGGCTGCCCGATAGTCGGACAGAACGCCGATCGACGTGCCGTTGCGCCGCAACGCCTCGAACAGCGCGCCGATGCCCGGATAGCGGCAGGTCGCGAGGTAACGCAGCGGCCGCCGCTCGATCCATTCGGCGACAATGGCTCGAACCTCGGCTTCCGGCACAGCGCAGGCGGAGGCCGTTTCGGCGACCAGCGCCGGACTGAAATCGACGCGTTCTTCCTCGGCCATGCGTTCGCGGATGGACCGGTAGCATCTCAGCACGCGCAGCGTGCGTCCGTCCCGGCAGCGCAAGACATGCGCCAGCAACTCGATCGCCATCAGGAGGCGGAGCAGCCACTGCCGGTAAAGCGTCCCGTCGACATCGAACACGACGAGCCGCACGGCCGCCCAATCGATTTCCCGAGCCGGTGCCGTTTTGACCGCTCGCCCGCTCCCGCTCATGGAATGGTTATGTATCGCTGCCCCACCAGCCCGTCGAGCACCGGAACGTTCACCACCGTCAGGAGCAGGAAGGCGCCCGCCAGCAGCACGACCAGGAAGATCAGACCGCGCTCCCGGATCAGCCTCTCGGGCCTCTGCGCCGACGACCCCGGCTGCATGGACAGGGCGAGATAGTAGGAGAACAGGGCGACGACCAGCGGCGCCACCAGCAGATACTCGATGCGGTACTTCACCAGGAACACGGCGAGAAAGAAGACGGACAGCAGGGCATAGGCCAGGCACGCCGCCGCAAGCGACGGCTCGGAATAGCCGGCGAAGCTCCTGCGGTAGCTCGCCAGCAGGTCCTTGCCGTGCGCTGCCACGATCTCGCGGTACTCCGACAGCCGCTTCGCCGCCATCAGAAAGGCGCCGCCGGTCCAATAGGCCAGCAGGATCGACCCCGGCGGCAGCGTCGTGGGATCGACCATGGCCCAACCGATCATCAACCGCAGCGGATTGTTGACCGACTCCGATATGACGTCGAGGTACGGCAGGTCCTTGGTCCGGAACGGCCGGATATTGTAGACGACCCCCTGGATCGCGAAGAGCACGGCAACGGCGAACATCGTCGAACTCGCCGCCAGGGCGCAGGCAAATCCCGCCGCCAGCAGGATCAGCCATTCGGCTACGACATAGCCGCGTCGCAGGGATTTGCGGACGGCCGGACGTTGGGACTTGGTCGGGTGGAAGCGATCGTAATGCCGGTCGAGCCACTCGTTGATGACGTAGTTGCCCGAGGCGACGAACACGGCCGCGGCAAGGCCCGCGACGACGGACAATGCCAACGACTCGACGTGAACCCCGCGCAGGACATAGGCGAGCGCGACACCGGGAACGATCAGAACATGCTTCGTGCAGTGGTCGAAGCGCGCGATCCTAAGGTAATCGATCAGCGTCCCGCGTGTCGGTGACGTTGCATCTTCTCGAAAGCTGGAACTTTCCGTCATCGTCGAACCGCCTGCAAAGGATCGCCAGTCATGGGGTCGCGGCAAAGCTGACGAAATCGCCGACCGGCGTCGCCCGCCACTTGTCAGAGGGATAGTCGACGAACGAGCGCAGCATCTTTTCCGCCTTGCCGTTCTCGACCAGGCGCTTCTGCACGATGACGTAGAGATGCGGCACGCGGCCGTGGAAGCGCGCGCGTTCCAGCTCTTCCGGTGTCTCGAAGTCGGCGTGATTGGACATCACCCGCACATTCCTCACCTCGAGCGCGATCTCCGGCGATGTCGTGTAGATCAACGTCGAGCGGCGGTCCGGTGCGGGAACGTCGATCGAGTGGATATAGTCCAGCGTCGCCGCGTCGGCGATCAGGTGCCGAAAGCCGCGCACGCCCAGCGGATGGGCGCGATCGGCGGCGGCATGC
Organism: Enhydrobacter aerosaccus; assembly: GCF_900167455.1. Taxonomy (GTDB): domain Bacteria; phylum Pseudomonadota; class Alphaproteobacteria; order Reyranellales; family Reyranellaceae; genus Reyranella; species Reyranella aerosaccus. The sequence continues at coordinate 49,241 of NZ_FUWJ01000016.1, read as the reverse complement.
GTCGCCGCCGAGGCCAGGCCATAGGCGCTGGAAATCGCCACGACCGCGACGAACAGCCCGCGCGGCCACAGACTGCGCGCCGTCACGACGGCGTGGACGATCCCCGCGAGCAGCAGGAGAGAGACGATCCTGAGATGCCGCTCGTCGCTGCCGATGTCTGCACCGCGCGTGGAGATCGCCGTCAGGACTAGGCCGACCCCGAGCCCCAGGAACAGCACGAAGCGGAGATAGTCGGCGTATTCCCGATGCAGCCGCCATCCCACGAACGCAAAGGTCGCGAGCGCCAGCGGCAGCAGAAGCCAGTAGATCGTCAATCCCGAAGCGAGGACTGGGTGCGCCGGATTCAGAAAGACATAGGCCGCCAGATCTCCCAGAGACAGAGCCGCGCTCGCGGTGGCGGAAACGGCATAGGTCACGTAGCTGGCGACGGCAGACCACGCCACCTGGCTCCTGGGCGACACCGGTGTCTCGCCGCGCGAGAACCACAGGAAATAGAAGAGCGTCCCCATCAGGGCCAAGGTCACGAAGGCAACGAGCGCCCGGCCGAGTCTGTCGCGCGAGAACCAGGGGCCGGCGGGCGACAGCACGGCCGCCCCGATGGCGGCCCCGGAAATCACCAGGCCCGACAACTTGGCGAACACCATCGCCGCCGCGCCGACCAGGAGGGGGCCTATCGTCCACCATCCGAACTGCCGCAGCCGCCAGACCAGGACCAGGAACCAAGGCGCGACGCCGACCAGCAACACCTCGCCGCCATTGTAGATGCCGAAAGGCAGGGTGAAATGCCGCGTCAGGGAGACGAGCGCGACCGTGATGGCACTCGTCGCCGCCGGAAAGCCGAAGGATCTGTAGAGCACGAACCAGCCGGCGAGACCCGCGGCGCTGAAGATGCAGGTGACGATCGTCAGGGCCAGCCCCAGATCGAGGCCGGCCCGTTCCAGGATACCCGGGAAAAAGTACTGCCCCGGCGACCACCATGTCGGGAAACCGATGCGGTCCGCGGAAATGTCGTCCGGATCGACGTAAGCGGCGTAGTTGAACGGCAACCCGCGTCCGGCCTCCCACCCCAGAAGCCCCCAACCGCTATCGGAGTACAGCCCCGGGCGAACGGCAAGCGCGACGAGCGTATAGACCAGCACGACGATTACCGTAAGCACGACACACATAAGCACGGTGCGGCCCTGGCCGAGTCCCCTTGCGCCCTGGAGTTGCACCGTCGTCCCCCGCCCGCCCCGCTTCGCCGCCGGCCTTGCGACGACGGCAGCCGAAGCGCCACTCAATGTCCATAACACTCGCGCTAGAGGGGCTCAACCAACAGGCGCAAGCACCGCCGTCGTCTCGGCACGTCGACGGGCGGCCGCCCTATTCCCAGCGACGGTCGGCCAGAAGCGGCGAGCCGTGGCGCACGAAGATCAGGTCGCCCTGGCGCAGGCGATCGTCGCGGAAGCGGCCGGCCAGCGCGGCGACATCGAACAGATCGAAGCCATTGGCATCGAAGAAGCCGACCACGTCGGCGATGGACGGCTCGCCGATCTGCTGGAAGAACGAGACCTCGACAAGCGCCACTTCGACCAGCGGCAGGACGGTGGACGCGCCCTGAAGGGCGAGCAGCTCGTGCCCCTGCAGGTCGAGCTTGAGCAGGGTCCTGTCGGCGGCGGTCATGTCGGCAGCAAAGAGCCCATCGAGCGTCGCCGCCTCGACGTCGGTATTGGCGAGATCGCGGTTCTGTTCCCAGGCGATATGCGCGCCGGTATCGAGCTTCGTCCCGCAGATCATGCGCACCGTTCCCGGCGAGTTGGACAAGGCAACGGGATGGAACACAAAGCCCCGCTCCTCGCTCAGTGTCTTCAGCGCACCATGGCAGGCGGGTTGCGGCTCGATCATGTGGATCCGCGCCTGCGGGAAGATGCGGTTGGCCTCCAGCGAAAAAGCGCCGACATGCGCGCCGGCATCGACGATCAGCCGCGGCGCGAAGCCCAGATCACGAAGATGCTCGAGACAGGACTCGATGGCCTGGAAGCGGTTCGGGCGCCCTCTGGCGATTCGATAAGGTGTGACCGCAAGAAGCCGTTTTGCAAGAGTGGCGAACATGAAGATCCAGCGATCACTCGATTGTTTCATCTGACGCCGACAGGCCGTTTGCGTCCAGAAGGAAATCGCACATTCTCAATCGTTCGTCTCGTGCTGTCGAAACCCGTTTCGACGATCACGCTCTCGTCGCGGCTTGCCTTCACTGCCCATCGGCGCCGACACCGCTTTTGGGTGCGTTCGTCACTCACGTTTGGCGGCCCTGGAGAGGCGCGGCCCAAAACGAATCCCTCGCCTGCGCTCGGGATGACGGAGGACTTTTGGTTCGCTCGCGGCGGTAGGGCATCGCACAGGACACCCTTATTTATCCGTCATCCCGAGCGGAGCCGCCAAAGCGGCGTAGCCGAGGGACCCCTTTTCGCGGGCCTCGTTGAGAGCCGTGGCCGAAGACGGATCCCTCGACTGCGCTCGGGACGACGGAGGACTTTTCATTCGCTCGCGGCGGTAGGGCAATCGCGGAGGACCTCTTCATCCGTCATCCCGAGCGAAGCCGGCCGAAGGGCGGCGTAGCCGAGGGATCTCTTTTCGCGAGGGCCTCGACGAGAGGCGGGGCGCAAAACAGATCCCTCGACTGCGCTCGGGATGACGGAGGCGACTGCGCTCGGGATGACGGAGAATGCTTTATTAGAAGATCAACTTGCAAGTTTACCTTCCAATCTCTAAATCCCTCCCATGGCCAGACATCAGGACCGTCCCGCGTCTGCCGAGGCGATCGTCGAGGAGTTGCTGCAGGCGACCGGGCAGTTGCTGCGGCGGCTGCGCGCGGAATCGAATCCGAGCGAGCTGACATGGTCGCAGAGCGCGGCGCTGGCGCGGCTCGACAAGAATGGTCCCACCACCACCGCCGATCTCGCCCGCGCCGAAGCGGTCAAGCCGCAATCGATGGGCGTGACGCTGGCGGCACTGGAGCAGGACGGCCTGATCGAACGCCGCCCGCACCCCACCGACGGGCGGCAGGTGCTGTTCGCCCTGACCGAGAAGGGCGTCGCGGTTCGGCGCAAGCATCGCCTGCTCAAGCGGGAATGGCTGGCCGCCGCGCTCGGCAAGCTCGACCCCGAGGCGCAACGGACGCTGGCCGCCGCCGTCTCGGTGCTCCGGCGTCTGGGAGACTCATGACCCTCGCCCGATGGGCGACCGATCCGTTCTTTCCGCGTACCGTAAAAAGGATAGTCCCATGCCCGTCACCGCTCTCGATCCGAAGACCGCGCTGATCGTCATCGACCTGCAGAAGGGTATCGTCGCCCTGCCGGCCGCTCACCTGATCGAAGGCGTGATCGCCAATGCGGTGGCGCTGCTCGATGCCTTTCGCCGCCACGGCCTGCCGGTCGTGCTGGTCAATGTCGCGGGCGTCGCGCCGGGGCGCAGCGAACAGGGCATCACGGCCCGCGCCTTTCCCGCCGGCTGGACCGATCTCATTCCCGAGCTGAACCCGCAGCCGCAGGATCATCTCGTCACCAAGCGCACCTGGGGCGCCTTCACCGGCACCGGCTTGGCCGAGCACCTGAAAGCGCAGGGCGTCACCCAGGTCGTGGTGGTCGGCGTCTCCACCAGCGCCGGCGTCGAATCGACCGCGCGCCAGGCGCACGAGCTCGGCTTCAACGTCACGCTCGCCACCGACGCCATGACCGACCTCAATGCCGACGCGCACGCCAGCAGCATCGGCCGCATCTTCCCGCGCCTGGGCGAGACCGGCACGACGCGCGAGATCATCGCCCTCCTGGACGGCACGGTGCGGTGACCAGCACCTCTCCAACAGGCACCCCCTCGACAGACGGCGGCGGACGGCTGGAACGCAGCTCGTTCCGGTCTTTGCGCTTTCCCAACTACCGCATCTGGGCGGGCGGCGCCGTCGTCTCCAATGTCGGGACCTGGATGCAGCGCACGGCGCAGGACTGGCTGGTCCTGACGGAACTCACGCATCACGACGCGACCGCCGTCGGCATCGTCATGGCGCTGCAGTTCGGGCCGCAGTTCCTGCTGCTGCCATGGACGGGCTTCGCCGCCGACCACTACGACCGCCGCAAGCTCCTGATGGTGACGCAGGCCGCCATGGGCGGGCTGGCGCTGATCCTCGGCCTGCTCACCGTGACCGGCCTGGTGCAGCTCTGGCACGTCTATATCTTCGCCTTCCTGTTCGGCTGCGCTGCTGCCTTCGACGCGCCGGCGCGCCAGACCTTCGTCACCGAGCTGGTGGGCGACAAGTATCTCGCCAACGCGGTGGCGCTGAACTCGACCTCCTTCAATGCCGGCCGCATGGTCGGGCCGGCCGCCGCAGGATTGTGCATCGCCGCCGTCGGCACCGGCTGGGCCTTCCTGGTCAATGGCCTGTCCTTCCTCGCCGTGCTCTGCTCGCTCAACCTGCTGCGCGTCGCCGACCTGCATCCCAGCCAGCGCGCACCGCGCAAGCCGGGCAGCGTCATCGAGGGCTTCCGCTACGTCCGCGGCCGGCCCGACCTGATGGCGATCGTGGTGATGCTGTTCCTGATCGGCACCTTCGGGCTCAACTTCCCGATCTTCATCTCGACCATGGCGGTCGGCGTGTTCCATGTCGGCGCCTACGAATTCGGCCTGCTGAGCTCGATGATGGCGCTCGGCACCATTGCCGGCGCCCTGCTGGCGGCGCGGCGCGAGGCGCCGCGCTTCACCTTCCTGGTCGTCGGCGCGGCGATCTTCGGCACCGGCTGCGCGCTGGCGGCGATCGCGCCCGGCTACTGGCTGTTCGGCGCCGCGCTGGTCGTCACCGGCATCGCCGCGCTCACCATCACCAATTCCTCGAACGGCCTGATGCAGCTCACCACCGAGCCGGCCATGCGCGGCCGCGTCATCGCCATCCGCATGGCCGTGGCGCTGGGCGGCACCCCGATCGGCGCCCCCTTCGTCGGCTGGGTCGCCAACACCTTCGGGCCGAGATGGGCCATCGCCGTGGCGGCGACGGCGGGCTTCGCGGCCGCGGCGGTGGGGCTGAACTATCTCAGGCGGCGAGGCGTTCGCACGCCATGATCGGCGTGAACCTCCTCACGGGGCGCCGCCGAAGACGCCGTTCGCGCGGTCAGGCCTTCAGCTCGTGCCTGATTGGACCGTTCGTCACCGTCATTCGTCAGCGTCCGTATGATCGAAGGTCGTTCTCAGCAGCAGACGGATGAGATCTCGAAGCGCGTTACCAACGCCCTTCGTGACGTACTGGCGCCGCCGACGGACGACATTTGGGTCGTGTTCGAAGATATCACGGCCAAGGATTGGTATGGTGGCAGCTCGACGGTCGCAGAGCTTCGCCAGAAGGCGCTGCTGAAGCAGCAGAGATACGGAGGAAACGATGAAAGTGTTCTCCCTGCTTTTTGTTGCTGCAGCCTTATTGATCGCCTCCGGCGCGCCCTCTTCAGCGTCTGCACAGGATATCAAAATTCAAGGCAGGACCTTTTATCGGAAGGGATCTCCCTGGTTGGCAAAGGGCATTGATGTCGAGGCCTTCAGCCATGCGCCTCGCAGGCGGGCGGGGGACAAGAATGCCATGCTCAAGATGAGCTATTGGGCAGCACCAGAGCTGAATGCGATGCGGGACATATTTCATGCCAACACCATCCGTATGCAGATCAGCCAGGCGGATCTTGATCCGCAATCTTCGACATACGATCCCACCTATGTTTCGGACATCCTGACCGGGGTTCGATTGGCAGAGCGATATGGATTTGCGGTCGTTCTGGTGATCGACGCTCAGCAGGACAATGTCCCCAGCCTGTCCTGCATGCCTTCTGACAGCACCATGCGTGCCTGGAAAACGCTTGGACCAGCCGTTGTCCATGACGACAACGTCATGCTGGAGCCCTTCAATGAACCCTGCAAACCGCTCAGCGATGAAACCAAGCAAGAGTGGGCACAATCGATGCAGGCATTGATTGATATTCTGAGGGGAATCGGATCGACGAATATTCTATTGCTGGACGGCTTAAAGGACGCGCGGACAACAAATGGATTGTTTCCTTTGGTGCATGACGTGATCCCCAACCGTCTTGCTTTGGCAATACATCCTTATCTTGGCTCCGACTTCTCTACCCGTGAAGCATGGAACAGCAAGTTCGGTGCGAGTATCCGGCAATATCCAGCGATTGCAACTGAATGGAATGCCACCCCCAGAAATGGCTGCGCCGGCAAGCAAACGCCAGCCGTTGCATTATCGCTTCTCCGATATTTGGAGGATGCGCACATCGGATTGATAGGCTGGGCCATCGATTGGCCCGATCCCAAGCTTGTCAAAGATCATACGAACTTCGAGCCGACGGATTTCTCCTCTTTCACTGACTGCAAGGATGATTCTATTTCTGGCGCCGGCAAGCTCTTGGCCCGTTATCCAAACGATTGATCAAATACATGAGAGCCGGCTCAAGCAGTCGGCGTCTTCCATGTCGGCGCCCGCGAGTTCGGCCTGCTGAGCTCGATGATGGCACTCGGCACCATCGCCGGCGCCCTGCTGGCGGCGCGATGCGAGGCGCCGCGCTTCTCCCTGCTGGTCACCGGCTCGGCCATCTTCGGCACCGGCTGCGCGCTGGCCGCGATCGCGCCCAGATACTGGCCGTTCGGTGGGGTTGAATTATCTCAGGCGGCGGCGGGTTACGATACCGCCGTCGGCGTGAGGCTGGGCGGGCGATTTTCCCAAGCGGCACAACAACGGCCGTCCCCGACGTAGACGCAGCGTCGTGACACGGATAGGTTGAGTCTTTCATCCCATGATCGCGCTTGCCCTGGCGCATGGGCCAGGCGCACATGAAGCATGTGGACATTATATGGTTCATGTATTATATATGGTCCAGGCCGGTGGCTAAGGAACCTCACAAGATACCCGTGGTCTTCTACAGCACCCGCGCCGGTACGGAGGTGGTCCGGGATTGGCTACGCGGACTGAACGAGGAAGACCGAAACGCAATCGGCCAGGATCTGATGCGCGTGCAGTATCGCTGGCCTGTTGGCATGCCGTTGTGCCGTGCGTTGGGCGAAGGACTTTGGGAAGTCCGGAGTGATCTTGCGAGTAACCGTATCGCGCGCGTGCTGTTCAGTATCGCAGGGGGCCGGATCGTGGCGCTGCACGGCTTTATCAAGAAGACGCAGAAGACGCCCGACGCCGACCTGGCGCTGGCACGGAGACGCAAGAAGGAATTTGAGTAGAACGGAGTCGGATATGAAGAAGAAGGCACCAGCGCGCTCCGCAGCGAAGCTCACCACCCTCGATTCGTTCCTTCAAGAGGAGGGCAAGCGCGATGAATTCGAAGCTGTCGCCATCAAGGAAGTCCTCGCGTGGCAGATCGCCGAGGCGATGAAAGAAAACAAGATTTCCCGCAATGGCTTGGCTCAGCGCATGAAGACGAGCCGCAGCCAAGTTGGGCGACTGCTCGATCCGAAGGATGGGAACGTCACGCTGGCGACGTTGCAGCGTGCGGCGACGATCGTCGGTCGCAAGCTTCGCCTCGAACTGGTTTGAAGCGAAACGGCGCCCAAATACAGCGTCTAAATCAGATCTAAATCTCGACCTTCCGACGGGTGCGCAGGCAGCAGTTCGGTGCGGCCGACCGGAGAGGCGCAATGAGAGAGATCAGCAATGTCATACTAACCCGCGACAATGCTGTTTTGCTTGGATGGCGGGGAGCGAACCGACGCTCCTATCCCTCTTGTTGGACGGTGCCTGGCGGCAATTTGGAACCTGGTGAATCCCCCGAGGCGGCCGCAATGCGCGAGATGCGCGAGGAGCTGGGGGTCGACGTGAAGCGCCTTCGGTACTTGACGACAATCGAGACCGTCGATGCCCTCGGACCTGTGATCTTCCACATGTTCGCGTCATCGTAGTGGGAGGGCGAACCTGCAATTCGCGACGGTGAACATTCTGAGCTTCGCTGGTTCGATCTCCACGAAGCATGCAGCCTGCAGCCGGCTGCCCTTGAGGGTTATAAGAAGAGCTTCCTCTTGGCGGTTGGGCAGCCCCAGCTTTAGCCGGGACCGCGCTCTATCTCGCTGGCGCTCGACCGAGCTTCAGCGGCGAGGCCGGTCGGCACTGGCTGGGTCGCCAGCACCTTCGGCCTCAGATGGGCGATCGCCATGGCGGCAGCGGCGGTGGGGTTGAACTATCTCAGGCGACGGAGTGTGCCGAGGGCGCGGACGGGGAGAGGCCTGTTACGTGGCCTCATGAACCCAGCGTAAAGGGAGAATAAGATGACAATGACCGAGCGACTTCAGCCATCTCTCTGTCACGTGTATTTTCTAAAGTCCGGCGAGATGGCAACCCCGTACTCGATATGCTTGAGGATGCGCCCCACTTCTCGGGCAGCCTTGATCGGCGCTGGCAGCTTCTGATCGAATTGTGTGGTGTTCCAGTTGACCTTTGTCAGCGCGAGCACTTCCTCAGCGAGACGCGCAAGGGCGCTGTCTGAATTTTCATGGGGAACGAGAAGCAGAGGCCTTGGTACGCGCAGGCCCGGATATGTTCCGTAGTAGGGCACGCTGCCGCGCGTGTAGAGAAGGCCCTTCCCTTTGAGATCGACAAACGTACCCCGCAAAATGGGATAGTTCCCATCTCGGAAGACAGCGATCGGCGAACTCTCCTGAACCCAAACCAGATCGCTCAGTTCGATTCCCAACCGACTCAATGCCGAGTCGATGCCCTCCGCTTCCTCCGGGCGGAAGCGCGAAGTCTTGAGAACCACTACACGAGCCGGAACATGCTTGTGGTGCGCCTTATATGCGGCGATGGACTGCGTGACGAGATCGTCGGCATCTTTGGCCGTGAGATAGGGATGCCGGCCTTTCGTCTCCGTCTGTGCGCGAGCACCGCGCAGGATGAGCCCCCTGCCCCGTTCATCAAACATTTGCGCAGTGCTGGTCCAAAGCTGCTGACCGTCAAGGTCGCGGTAAAAGCCGATACCCAGAAAGCTGGTCCGATACTCAGCTTGATCGGGTAACAGTCGCCACGGAACTTTGCCCGCCTTATAGAATAGTGCGTTCAGCAAATTCCATGCACGCGTGGCCTTTGCTTGCGTCTGACGGTTGGAATCACGCTTGACCTTCCTGGGAATCTTCGCGGCGTCGTCCCACGTATCCGGCCAAACGATTTGCGTAGGAACATCCAGATGCAGCGTCTTCGCTTTGAGCAAGTCTCGAAAGTTCAGTGTGTCGTCACGATTCTCTTCGTCTTCGGCAATGTCAGCTATCTCTTCACTTTTGGCATTCACCAACTTCTCAATAAGTGGCACCGGCAATGCCAGCACGATCACGTCTGGTTTGGCACTGCTTTCCATCAGCGCTGACAACTGATCGGCGATCAGCGCCACCGCCCGGCGCACGGCTTCATCATGGCGTCCAATCTGCTTGATCTCTGTGACCTGCCGCCGCGAGATTGTGGCAGTCGCGCCATCCGGAATCACAAACTTGCACCGAAAGGGATTCTGGTTCCCCAGGCCGGGGAAGTCCGGATTCAGGTTGATGAGCTGCTTGTTGTCACTATCTATTCCCGCGGCCGTCTCCGCCAAGAATTCGGAGAACCCTGCGATAGTATCTTCTGTGCCGATAACGCCAACATGGACGACATCGCCGGACCTAGGCTGAAGCGGCCCGTACTCTCTTAGCCCCTGTCTGGGATCAAGATGTTGGCCGCCATCGCCAAACTCGAGCATCGGTTCATCGAAGACACGCGACTTGAGGATCATGCGGCACCCCCTTCATCGAAGAGGTCGCGTGATTCCATTTCCTTCGCTCGGGGATCGGTGCGAGTCCATGACGATTCTGGAACTGCACGCGATAACTCAATCACCGGCAGGTTTTCAAAGTCGAGCAATACATCCGCGTGCTCGTTTTGATCAAACAGACCGTTGTTGCAGGAAGCGCTTTCCACTAGCAGGTGCTGCCACATGACAACTTGGCCCCGCACTGCGGCGTTGCGCTCCAATCGCTTCTTCCCCGCCAGCAGAGCTTCTGGATACCGATGTGGTCGGAAGCCATCGTTCGTAAAGTAAAATGTCGGATCCACAACCACGAACCACTCGTCTGCGAGTCGTTCAAAGCGAAAGGTCGCCGCGTGATGCCGCACGTATCCCCTTCCCTCGGGGTTCTTCTTGTTGGTGTAAGCGCTCACAACTTTAGCGGACGTTTCCTTCACATTGGCGAGATAGCGGTAGCTCCGCGACTTGTTTGTCGCTACGGCATGAAAATAAAAAAGACGCTCCTTCCGCAGGTACGACACCTGTGCGGAAAGCTGGCGCTCCACTGTCCGGCGCAGCAAATCCATGGTGTCGTTGGTGTCGTCTAAGTCATCATTGAACGCAAAAATATCGCTATCGATCGCTTCTACCTGGTCGACATCGACTATGGCCTTCGTCCCGTACTCTCGCGGATCGAAGAACGAAACATATCTGCGCTTGCGGATTACCCAATCGAAGCGGGTGTTGCTGTGTTTGAGGAGTTCAGGGACCGCGTCCCGACCGCTACCGAATGGTGAAGTCGCGATGAAGATCTCCTCGGGCAGCTTTATGCGCAGGAGATTGATAATCGCGGTCTCACCTCCGTTGAGAGGAGGTACAAAAACACCCGGCTTGCGACGATCAACGGTCAAGGCGCCGAGGCGGTCAGCACATCCAGGATCAAAGACATCAGCCGCCTTGTCGAATTGCAATCGTCTCTCTTCACCGCGTACAGAATCAGTAACATCCTTCCAGTAGGCGGAGCCGTCCGACTGCCGCCACAACACGATGATGACTGGGATATTCGAAAGGCGCCAAAGCTTCAGGTCCGCAGGTCTGAGCAGATACTCAAATCCTTTGTCGGTCTCGCGGAGGTATTGGCTTTCTTTCGTTGCCTTCACCTGCACGGCCAAGAGCTTTCCGAGCGGAGCACCGCTCTTGGGGTCGCGCAGCTCAATGAGCCCATCGGTACCAGCCTCAAGCCGCCCGCGATGTTCGTAAATGAAGCCAGTTTCCAGCACGATTTTCTTAACGGCCGTCTCGCCAAGCTCTCCCAAGACTTGGCTATCGGTGATTGTTTTAGTCATCTACTAAGGATACCGAGTTTGGTCCGCAGAGCGAGCAAATTGTTCGCGGTATGTTTCCACAGTTCGGGAAGAGAGTAGAAGGGCTTAACCCCGACAAGGGTATCGAATGCCTCCCCATCGAGAACGCTTGCCAATCGCAGCACTCGCCCCCACCTTAAAGCGACCATGGGCGTCGCATTCAGTGTCCTTTCCCATCGTGGGGTCATTGCCGTTGGCGGCGATGATCGAGTCGCGTTCCTGCAGGGGCTGATTTCCAACGACACCACCAAGGTGGCGCCGGGTCAGGCGATCTGGGCGGCGCTGCTGACGCCGCAGGGCCGCTTCCTCAACGACATGTTCGTAGCCGATGCCGGCGACGTGCTGCTGCTCGAGACCGAGCGCGAGCGGGCGCCGGCGCTGGCGAAGAAGCTCTCTCTTTATCGATTGCGCTCCAAGGTGACGGTCGAGGATCGCAGCGCGACGATGGAGGTCGCGGTGGCCTACGGGCCCGGCGCCGACGCCTTGCTTCCGCTCGACGGCGCCCCCAACGGCGCGGTGGCCTTCGTCGATCCGCGTCTGCCCGAGCTTGGCCTGCGCGTGCTGGCGCCGGCCGGCCAGGCGGCGGCGCTGCTGACGGCGCGCGGCGCGACGGCGGCGCCGGTCGAGGCCTACGAGTCCCTGCGCCTGTCCCTCGGCGTCCCGGACGGCAGCCGCGACCTGCCGCCGGAAAAGGCGCTGCTGATGGAATCGGGCTTCGACGAGCTGCACGGCGTCGACTGGCAGAAGGGCTGCTACATGGGCCAGGAGCTGACGGCCCGAACCAAATATCGCGGCCTTGTGAAGAAGCGCCTGTTCCCGGTGCGCGTCGAAGGCCCCCTGCCCGCGCCCGGTGCACCGATCGAGCATAACGGTCAGGAAGTGGGCGAGATCCGCTCCGGCACCGGCGATCGCGCGCTGGCCCTGTTGCGGCTCGATGCCGTGCGCGCCCCCGACGGGCTGGTGGCCGGCGGCACGCGTATCCGGCCGGAAGTGCCGCGCTGGATGCGCCTGCCCGAGGCCGCCGAGTAGCGGGGCGATCTCCGGCGGGACAGCCGGGACGCCGCGGGACGCTCCGGGACACCGGGGACGGCGGGACGAAGTCCCCCAAACCCTTATGCCATCGATATCGAGCCTGTCCCCGGCCGTTGGGACGGGCATGGACGCGCGCCGGTACGCCGCTGGCATCCGCGGCGCGGCGGGCTTAAGGTCCGGCCTGTTTTTTGCACACCAAGGGAGGCCGCGCCCATGAAACTCATCAACCCCAACCCCTTCACCACGCGGCCCGAGATCGTCGGCACCTTCGGCGTCGTGACCTCGACGCACTGGATCGCGACCGCGGTCGGCATGGGCATCCTCGAGAAGGGCGGCAACGCCTTCGATGCGGCGGTGGCGACGGCCTTCACCCTGCAGGTGGTCGAGCCGCATCTGTGCGGGCCGGGCGGCGACGTGCCGCTGATCCTGAACAGCGTGAAGCGGGGCAAGACGGAAGTGATCTGCGGCCAGGGCTCGATGCCGGCCGGCGCCACCATCGCCCACTACAAGGGGCTCGGCCTCGATCTCATTCCCGGCACCGGCCTGTTGCCGGCCTGCGTGCCCGGCACCTTCGACGCCTACATGCTGCTGCTGCGCGACTACGGCACGATGCGGCTCGGCGACGTGCTGGCGCCGGCCATCGGCTATTACCTCAACGGCCATCCGCTGGTGGAGCGCGCCTCGGCCACCATCTCGACCGTGGCCGAGCAGTTCCGCACCCACTGGCAGAGTTCGGCCGCGGTGTTCCTGCCCAACAACGAGGTGCCCAAGGCCGCGACGCTGTTCCGCAACACCGCCGCCGGCAACACCTATGCGCGCATCCTCAAGGAAGCCGAGGCGGGCGGCGGCGGTCGCGAGGCCGAGATCGAGCGCGCGCGCAAGGTCTGGAGCCAGGGCTTCGTCGCCGCGGCGATCGACAAGTTCTGCCGCACGCAGGAAGTCATGGACGTCTCGGGCAAGCGCAATCGCGGCCTGCTGACGGGCGATGATCTCGCCAGGTGGCAGGCCACCGTCGAGGCGCCGCTCACCTACGACTACGGCCGCTACACGGTATGCAAGGCCAGCACCTGGACCCAGGGTCCGGTGGTGCTGCAGCAGCTCGCCTTGCTCAAGGGCTTCGATCTCGACGGGCTCGACCCCACCAGCGCCGACTTCATCCATCTCCAGATCGAGTGCCTGAAGCTCGCCTATGCCGACCGCGAGGCCTTCTATGGCGATCCCGCCTTCGTCGACGTGCCGATGAAGACGCTGCTGTCGGATGCCTACAACGACGACCGCCGCAAGCTGGTCGATCCGGCGCGTGCCAACCTCGAACAGCGGCCGGGCAAGGTCGACGGCTATGGCGGCGTGGTGAAGCTGCGCCGCGCCGATTCCGTACGGCTGGGCGTTGCTTCCAGCGGCGCCGGCGAGCCGACGGTCGGCCGCGTCGGCCAGACCAATGGCGACACGGTGCATTTCGACATCGTCGATCGCGACGGCAACATGATCTCGGCCACGCCCTCGGGCGGCTGGCTGCAGAGCTCGCCGGTCATTCCCGAACTGGGCTTCCCGCTCGGCACGCGCGGCCAGATGTTCTGGCTGGAAGAAGGCCTGCCGGGCTCGCTGGCGCCGGGCAAGCGGCCGCGCTCGACGCTGACGCCGACGCTCTGCCATCGCGACGGCGAGCCGTACATGGTGTGGGGTTCGCCGGGCGGCGACCAGCAGGACCAGTGGGTGACGCAGCACTTCCTGCGCCATGTCCATTGCGGTCTGAACCTGCAGGAATGCATCGACTCGCCGGCCTGGCACAGCGAGCACTTCCCCTCCTCCTTCTGGCCGCGCACCGCCCGTCCCGGCGTGCTGGTGCTGGAGGGCCGCGTGCCGAAGGCCACCGTCGAGGAGCTGAAGAAGCGCGGCCACGAGGTCGAGGTCAACGACGACTGGTCGGAAGGCCGCCTCACCGCCGCCACGCGCCAGGATCCCTGGCGCAAGGCCGCCGCCAACGCCCGCGGCATGCAGGGCTACGCCGCGGGACGATGATGCGGGATCCGTCCTGGCTGGGGGCGCGCCACTCCACAGGCGGAGCGAAGCTCCGCTCGTGTGGCGCAATCTTCGACGAGGCAGGCAAAGACGCGCGAGTGGACTCGCGCGCCCCCGGCGCATGACACCGCCGATCATCCGGCACGAACGCGCCAACCGGGTGATGGAACCGTCATCGCTGGGGGCGTGCCACTCTAGCGGCGCGATCTTCGACGGGTCAGGCAAAGACGCGCGAGCGGACTCGCGCGCCGCCGGCAGTCCGGCGATGGAGCACGAATGACTGCACCGCTGCTTGAACTCAGGCAGCTTGCCGTCAGCTTCGCGACCGACGACGGCACCGTCCGCGCCGTCGACGGCATCGACCTCGCGCTCCAGCGCGGCCGCACCCTGGGACTGGTGGGCGAGTCGGGCTGCGGCAAGAGCGTGACCTCGCTCGCCATCATGGGCCTGCTGCCGCCGGACCATTCCAGGGTGAGCGGCGAGGTGCGCTTCGAGGGCCGCGATCTCCTGAAGGAGACGCCGCGCACGCTGCGCGACCTGCGCGGCGCGCGGCTGGCGATGATCTTCCAGGAGCCGATGACCTCGCTCAATCCCGCCTTCACCATCGGCAACCAGATCGTCGAGGCGATCCGCCGTCACAGCGACGCCTCGCCCGCCGAGGCGCGGGCCAAGGCGATCGAGATGCTGCGGCTGGTGCGCATCCCCTCGCCGGAGAAGCGCGTCGACGACTATCCGCACAAGCTGTCGGGCGGCCAGCGCCAGCGCGTGATGATCGCCATGGCGCTGGCCTGCGGGCCCGACCTGCTGATCGCCGACGAGCCGACGACCGCGCTCGACGTCACCATCCAAGCGCAGATCCTCGACCTCATGCGTGGCCTGCGCCGCGACACCGGCACCGCCATCATCCTGATCACGCACGATCTCGGCGTGGTGGCCGAGATGGCCGACGATGTCGCCGTCATGTATGCCGGCCAGATCGTCGAGCGCGCCGACGTCAAGGAACTGTTCGCGCGGCCCGAGCATCCCTACACGGTGGGCCTGCTGGGCTCGATCCCCAAGCTCGACCGCCGGCGCGAGCGACTGCCCTCGATCGAGGGGCGCGTCCCTGACATGAGCCGGCCGCCGCAAGGCTGCCGCTTCGCCGATCGCTGCCCCTTCGTCGAACCCACCTGCCGCGCCGCCGTGCCGGCCCTGACGGAAGTCGCCCCCGGCCATCTCTCCCGCTGCCGCCGCGCCCCCTTGAGCGGGCTGCTGTCATGACTCATCGGAGCGCGCAGCTGCGTCAAGAAGAGCGCCACTGGAGTGGCGCGCTCCGATGAACGCCCTTCAGGCCCAGATGGTCATGGCTCATGGGAGCGCGCCACTCCAGTGGCGCTCAGGCTCATCCGCGCCGCCACACCATGGCGCGCTCCCATGACTCTGCTCCAGGTCAAAGGCCTCGTGAAGCACTTCCCGGTGACGGGCGGGTTGTTCGGCCGCACGTCGGGCCAGGTGCGTGCGGTCGATGGGGTCGACTTCGAGGTCGGGGAAGGCGAGACGCTGGCGCTGGTCGGCGAGTCGGGCTGCGGCAAGTCCACCGTCGGGCGGCTGGCATTGCGGCTGATCGAGCCGACTGCCGGCAGCGTGCGCTTCGAGGGCGAGGACCTTCTGGCCCTCGATGCCGCGGCGATGCGCGCGCGTCGCCGCCGGCTGCAGGTCATCTTCCAGGATCCCTACGCCTCGCTCAATCCGCGCATGACCGTGGGCGCCATGCTGGGCGAGCCGCTCAAGCTGCATCATCTCGTGGGCGGCGAGTCGCAGCGCCGCGCGCGGGTCGCGGAGCTGCTCGAACTGGTCGGCCTGCGACCCGATCATGCGCGGCGCTATCCGCACGAGTTCTCCGGCGGCCAGCGCCAGCGCATCGCCATCGCCCGCGCGCTGGCGGTCGAGCCGCGCCTGATCGTGGCCGACGAGCCCGTCTCCGCGCTCGATGTCTCGATCCAGGCCCAGGTGATCAACCTGATGCGGGCGCTGCAGAAGCGCTTCGGCCTCGCCTATATCTTCATCAGTCACGACCTCGCGGTCGTGAAGCACATCGCCGACCGCATCGCCGTGATGTATCTCGGCCGCATCGTCGAGACCGCATCGACCGACGCGCTGTTCGCCGAGCCGCGCCATCCCTATACGCGCGCGCTCCTGTCGGCCGTGCCGCTGCCCGACCCGACTCTCGTGCGCGACCGCGCCCTGCTCGAAGGCGACATTCCGAGCGCGATGAGCCCGCCCTCCGGCTGCCGCTTCCACACGCGCTGCCCTCACGCACGCGAGTCCTGCCGTCGGGACGATCCGCCGCTCGTGAGCGACGCCCAGGGACACGCCACCGCCTGCCCGTGGTGGCCCGAGTTTCCGCCCGCGCCCGCCGTCGCGCGGGCCAGCGCCGAGGATCAGGATCGCATCAGGCTCGACCGCCTTCAGGCGGCGTTCGTCTCAAAGGAGGAAGCATGATCTCCACCCTTCGCCGGCTGATGCTGGCGGTGCTGCTGTCGTCGGCCGCCATCGGCACCGCGACGGCGCAAAGCAACCTGCGGGTCGGCCTCGCCGAGGATCCCGACGTGCTCGATCCCACACTCGCGCGCACCTATGTCGGCCGCATCGTCTTCGCGTCGATCTGCGACAAGCTGTTCGACATCGACGAGAAGCTGAACATCGTGCCGCAGCTCGCGCTCAGCCACGAGACCTCCGAGGATGGCAAGACCGTCACCATCAAGCTGCGGCCGGGCGTGAAGTTCCACGACGGCGAGGACTTCGACGCCGCCGCCGCCAAGTACAGCCTCGAGCGCCACTTGAACATGAAGGGCTCGTTCCGCAAGCCCGAGATCTCGGCCATCGAGTCGGTCGAGGTGGTCGATCCCCTGACGATCAAGCTGCACCTGAAGGCGCCCTTCTCGCCGCTGCTGGCCCAGCTCACCGACCGCGCCGGCATGATGGTGGCGCCCAAGGCCGCCGAGGCGGCGGGCGACAAGTTCGGGCTGCATCCGGTCTGTGCCGGCCCCTACAAGTTCGTCGAGCGCGTGCAGCAGGACCGCATCGTGGTCGAGAAGTTCGCCGACTACTGGAACAAGGACAACGTCTTCATCGACAAGATCACCTACCTGCCGATCGTCGATGCGACGGTGCGCCTGGCCAACCTGCGCTCGGGTGGGCTCGACCTGATCGAGCGCGTGCTCGCCACCGACATCAAGACGGTACGCGAGGACAAGAAGCTCACCCTCAGCAAGGCCGTGTCGCTGGGCTACATGGGCCTCACCATCAACATCGCCAACGGCCCCAAGGCCGACAATCCCCTGGGCAAGGATGCGCGCGTGCGCCAGGCGCTCGATCTCGCCATCGATCGCGAGGCCCTCAACCAGGTCGTGTTCAACGGCGAGTTCGTGCCGGGCAACCAATGGGTCAGCCCACAGAACCCGTACTATCAGCAGAAGTTCCCGGTGCCGAAGCGCGACATCGCCAAGGCCAAGGCACTCCTGAAGGAGGCCGGCGTGACGACGCCGCTCGCCATCGACTTCATGGTGCCGAACGGCGTCGAGTACCGGCAGGTGGCGGAAGTCGTGCAGTCGATGGCGGCCGAAGCGGGCTTCGACCTCAAGATCCGCGTCACCGAGTTCGCCACCTCGCTCAAGCAGTCGGAGGACGGCAACTACCAGCTCTATCTGATCGGCTGGAGCGGGCGCAGCGATCCCGACGGCAACTCCTACTCCTTCCAGGTCTGCGGCCAGCCGCAGAACAGCGCCAAGTATTGCGACAAGGATGTCGATGCCGCGCATCAGGAGGCGCGCACCAGGACCGCCTTCGCCGACCGCAAGGCCGCCTACGAGAAGGTCGCCGCCAAGGTGCTGCCCGAGGGCTCGATCCTCTACCTCTATCACCCGCAGGTGCTGGTGGCGCATACCGACAAGCTCACCGGCTACAAGCCGATGCCGGACGGTCTCGTGCGCGTCATCGGCCTCAAGCTCAAGTAGAGCGCGGCCGCGCCCGACATGCTCGCCTTCCTGTCCCGCCGCCTGCTGCAGATCGTGCCGACGATCATCCTGGTCTCGATGCTGATCTTCGGCCTGCAGCAGCTCCTGCCCGGCGATCCGGCGCTGATCATGGCGGGCGAGGAGCGCGATCCGGCGGTGCTGCAGCAGATCCGCGAGCAGTACCGCCTCAACGATCCGGTGCCGGTGCGCTACCTCTTCTGGATGAAGGGCGTGCTGCAGGGCGATCTCGGCGAATCGATGCGGCTCAAGAGCTCGGTGGCGAGCCTGGTGGCGGAGAAGCTGCCGGTGACTCTGCAGCTCGCGGCGATGGCGTTGCTGTTCGCGCTCGGCATCGGCATTCCCGCCGGCATCGTCTCGGCGGTGAAGAAGGAGACGGCATGGGACTATGGCGCCAACCTGTTCGCGCTGTGGGGGCTCAGCACGCCGAACTTCTGGCTCGGCATCCTGATGATCTTCCTGTTCTCGGTGACCTTGGGATGGTTGCCGGCCTCGGGCTATGTGCGGCTGGGCGAGGACTGGCGACAGAGCCTCGCGACCACCATCATGCCGGCCTTCGTGCTGGGCAACGCGCTCGCCGCGGTGCTGATGCGGCATACGCGCAGCGCCATGCTGCAGGCGATGGGCGCCGATTACGTGCGCACCGCCCGGGCCAAGGGACTGCAGGAAGGCCGCGTCGTGCTGAAGCACGCGCTGCGCAACGCCATGACGCCGGTCATCACGCTGGGCGCGCTGGAGTTCGGCACGCTGCTGTCGGGCGCGGTGCTGACCGAGCAGGTCTTCACCATTCCGGGCTTCGGCAAGCTGATCGTCGATGCCGTTTTCAACCGCGACTATGCCGTCGTGCAGGGCGTCGTGCTGGTGACCTCGACCATCTACATCATGCTGAACCTGGCGGCGGATGTCGCCTACATGCTGGTCAATCCGAGGCTGAGAGGATGAGGGAGAACCACCCGCTCGGGGCGCGCCACTGGGCTGTCGTGACCTTCGTTGCTTCAAGCAAAGACGCGCGAGTGGACTCGCGCGCGCCCAGTACGCGATACCGTCGCACCGAACGCTGGGCGCTGAACCTTTCTTCGCTGGGGGCGCGCCATTCCAATGGCGCGATCTTCCTCGATCCACGCGAAGACGCGCGAGTGGACTCGCGCGCCCCCGGCCCATGACCTTTCTCGCTTCGACGCAGGCGACGCCTCTCGGCGAGGAAAATCCGTGGGCGCGCGCGTGGCGACGGTTGCGGCGGCGCAAGGGCGCGCTGATCGGGCTCGCCGTTGTCGTGCTGTTCATTCTCCTGGCCGCGCTCGCGCCGTGGGTCGCGCCCTACGATCCGACCGCGACGAGCTGGAGCCTGGTGCGCAAGCCGCCCTCGTGGGCGCATTGGTTCGGCACCGACGAGGTCGGCCGCGACGTGCTGAGCCGCGTGATCTGGGGCGCGCGCGCGTCGCTCGGCGCCGGCCTCGTCTCGGTCGGCATCGCCGCCGGCTTCGGCGTGCCGCTCGGATTGCTGGCGGGTTATGCCGGCGGCTGGATCGACGCCGCTCTGTCGCGCCTCGTCGATGCCATGCTCGCCATTCCGTTCCTGATCCTGGCCATCGCGCTGGCTGCCTTCCTCGGGCCGAGCCTCGGCAACGCGATGATCGCCATCGGCGTCACCGCGACACCCGTGTTCGTGCGGCTGACGCGCGGCCAGACGCTCGCGGCCAAAGTGGAGGATTATGTCGAGGCGGCGCGCGCGGTCGGCAATCCGCATTGGCGCATCGCGCTGCGCCATGTGCTGCCCAACATCGTGCCGCCGCTTCTGATCCAAGTGTCGCTGGCCATCGCCGGGGCGATCATTGCCGAGGCGGCGCTGTCCTTCCTCGGCCTCGGCCAGCAACCGCCGGCGCCGTCCTGGGGCAGCATGCTGAACACGGCGCAGCGCTTCATCGCCCAGGCGCCGTGGATGGCGATCTGGCCCGGCGCCGCGATCTTCGCCGCCGTGCTCTCGTTCAATCTCCTGGGCGACGGCCTTCGCGACGCGCTCGATCCGCGCCACAAATAGCGTCCGGAGAGGCCCAGCCCTCAGTGGGGCAGGGTCGTATCGACTCCCTCGAACGCCGCAGTACCGGCGGTCAGAGCCGTAACCTTCTCCTCGACCAGCAGCTGGGCGATCGAGAGGAAATGCACCAGCTCGCCATCGCGGAGCCGTTCAGCGTCCTCTATCAATTCGCGCACGCCGTGCCACACCCTGAACAATGCCGCCGCCCGTTTCCTTTCCGACAGCGGCTGGCGATTGCGCCGTCGACGCGCATTCGGGTCGACGACGATCTCGAACTCCCCCATCCACACTCCCACACAAGACTGTGGTCTATCCCAACCACAGTTGGAGTGTAACGACATCGGCCGCGGCCGTCTGCGGCCGAAACTTGGCAATTGTGCGAATTCGCACCTAGTTCGTGACGGTGCCGGCCGGTATGCTGATCGAATCGAGTTGGCCATCGCGCCGCAGCACGATCGCTTCCGGGGCCTCGACCGCGGGCAGCGGCTTGTTGGGATCCACCGCCTTGACCATGGCAACGATCTGCTTGGTCGCGCCGCTCGCCTCCGGCACCAGCCGACGCCAGCCCTGCTTTTCCCAGTAGCCCGTGTCGTTCGGCAGCGCCTGGACATAGAGCATGTTGCAGCCGCGGCTCTGCGCCAGGGTCCGGCAACGCTCCAGCAGCAGGCTGCCGATATTGTGGCCGCGGAAGCGCTGGATGACCGCCAGCCGTTCCGGCATGGCGAAGGACTGGAACCAGCGCAGGCGCACGGTGCCGACCGGCTCGTCGCCGATATAGGCGATGATATGGGTGGCGCTAAAGTCGTGGCCGTCGAATTCCTCGGAGAACGGAACGTCCAGTTCGCCGATGAAGCAGGCCGCGCGCACGGCGAAGGCCTGGAAGGAGTCTTCCATCTTGCCGGCGAGCTTGGTCGTGACGGCCTCGCCGCCAATGGTTCTGGCTGTCGTGCTCATCTCACTTCCTCTCAATTCGTGATCCGCTCGGGCCGCGCCGCGTGCGGGTTGCTGGCGCCGCGCACCACGGACTTCTCGAGGATGCCTTCCATGTCGAGACGGTCCTCCGGACGGTTCAGCACCATCGGCTCGGTCTCGAGGCAGACCGCATCCTCGGCCGGCGGCAGCTCGCAGTAGATCGCGTAGTATTCGTGGTCGGAGAAGCGGAACACCCGGTCGTCGACGCGACGGAAGCCCTCCTTCTCCATCATCGCCATGTGGCGCTTCTGCAGATGGATATAGACCTTGGTGTAACCCTTGCGGCGGGCGAAGTCCTTGCACCAGGCATTCAAGGCGTGATGGACGCCCAGGCCGCGGAAGCGCTTCAGCACCACGCAGCGCTCGAACTTGCAGAACGACTGGAACCAGCGCAACCGCATGCTGCCGGCCGGCTCGCCGTCGACATACATGATGATGTGCGAGGCGGCGTAGTCGTTGCCGTCGAATTCCTCCCAGTAAGGACACGCCTGTTCGCCCATGAAGACTGCTGCGCGCAGCGCATAGCACTGCATGAGCTCGTCGGACGTCGATGCGAGCTTGATGGTGACGACGGGTTGCCCCGGCGTCACCGCCGACTGCTTAGCCATCTCAGACCCCCTCGGTCAGTACTCCGTTGTCATTCCGGAAGCGGCGCCCCCCAGCCACCACCACCGGAACGTTTGCTGAAAGTTGTGCAAGAACGTCGGTCACCACACCCGAAGTCATTCCCTTCGCACCTCTGCGGATCGCCGTCGCTGAGACATTGTCCCGGCGCAGGATCCGCCACGGATAGATCCATCCGCATTCGTCGTAGATCTGGCGCACGAACATGCCGCCGAGATCCGTCCCGTGCAGGCCATGCAAGCGCACGCCCGGATGGGCCTTCTTGATCGCGGCGATCACGCCCTGGAAGCCGTTGGTATCGTAGGTCTCGCGCATGAACGCGACCTCGATCCGGTTGCCGATGCCGGCCTCCGCCACCGCCAGCTCGATCAGCGCCTTGCGCGTTTCCGGCGGCAGGAACATGCGGCCGGTCGGGAAGTAGTCGACATTGACGTCGGCCTTGTCGGTCGTCTCGTAGATCTGGAAGCCCTGATCGAGCCGCGCCACGCGCAATTGTCTCTTGCGGAAGGCTTCGGCATGCAGCCGCGGCACCAGCGTCGGATGGATGATGATCTTGTCGAGGCCGCGCTCCTCCAGCGCCCGCTTCAGCATGGCGAGGTGGGTGTTGTGGAACGGATTGAAGGTACCGAAGAAGATGCCGATGCCGCCCTTGGGCGCGAACTGCGAGCGCAGGTCCGACATCAGGCCGACGCCGAACAGGATGGCGCCGAACCCGAAACCGATCACCAGGAAGATGTCACGCGCGAACGGCACGCCGGCCGTCGCCAGCGCCGTCAGCATGAGGTTGATCGACAGGCCGACCAGCACGTTGCGGTTCATGTCGCCGATGCCGCGCTGGAACAGATAGACGCCGAGATACTGGATGCCCTGCGAGGCGAGCGTGGTCACGAGCGCCGCGCCGAAGGCGCCGCCGACGGAGGCCATGCCGGCGCGGTTCAGCGCTCCGCCCGTCAGCATCACCCAGAAGACCGCCAGGTTGAACACGTATTGCGGGATAAAGCGTCCCAGCCGGCCGCCGGTCACGAAACCGAATCGGTTGTTGGCCCACAGCTCGGCCTTGTTGCTGAGCTTGGCGTAGCTCGGCAGGAACACGCCGACGAACAGCGACACGCCGATCAGGGCTGGATTGCTCCAGCTGTTGTGCGCGTATGCATAGCTGAGGTAGGAAAGAAGACCGACGAAGGCCGCCATGCGCGTCGACGGACTGCGCACATACCGGCTGAATTTGCCGGCCAGACCCTCAAGGGTCATCGATTTGGTGTCCGCGCCAACCACGGCCACAACAGTACCCCGCTCCGAAGGTCAATCGGGAAAACTACCAAGGATTGATTGACTAACGAATGCGAGAACTAGATATATGCAGTTGGAAATACCAACCTGCGACTGAAAAAACCGAGCTAAGACCGTAGAAAAAAGACCGAAAACGACATTACACGATCAATGGTGTAGGATTAATCACGAGCGGTTTTTAAAGTAAACGTTCAGGACCCAAATCGATTGTATCGATTGTTACTATGACATCTATTTCTCCGCGCAAGAGCAAGGTGCCGAACATCCTCGGCGATTGGGACGACGTCCGGTTCTTCCTGGCTGTAGCCAAGACCGGAAGTTTCAGCGCCGCGGCCACCCAGCTCAACACCAAGCAGACAACCGTCGGTCGCCGCATCCAGGCGCTCGAGCGCCGGCTCGGCGCCAAGCTGTTCGACCGCCATCGCCACGGCATGGAAGTGACGCCGGCGGCGCGCGGCGTCCTGGTCCAGGCCGAATCGATGCTGTCCAACGCCACCTCGATCGAGCGCCACCTGGCCGGGCTCGATCGCGAGATGTCGGGCGTGGTGCGTGTGGCGGCGACCGAAGGCCTCGCCGCCCAATGGCTGGTGCCGCGCCTTACCGAGCTGCGCCGCATGCATTCCGACATCCTGGTGCAGGTGATCGTCGGCGACCAGGTGCTGGATCTCGCCACCCGCCAGGCCGATCTCGCCATCCGTTTCTTCCGCCCGACTTCGAACCAGCTCGTGGCGGCGCGGGTCGGCCAGTTCGCCATGTCGATCTTCGCCGCGCCGGCCTATGTCGAGCAGTACGGCATGCCGCAGCGGCTCGACGACCTGCGGGCCCATCACATCGTCGATCACACGACGCTGCACAGCCTGCCCTCCATGAAGCCCTGGAGCGAGGTGGTCGAGCAAAGCCCCAATGTCGTGCTGCGCACCAACTCGTCGCACTCGGCCATCGAGGCGGTGAAGGCGGCGTGGGGCATCTCGGTGTTCCCGAGCTACATCAGCAAGACGGCCAACCTGGTCGAGGTGCCGATCGAGCTCAATATCACGCGCGACATCTGGCTCGTCAGCCACGAGGAAACCAACAAGGGCGCCCGCATCCGCGCGGTGATCGATTACATCCGCGAGAAATTCCGGCAGGACGAGCGCGAGTGGTTCAGCTTGCCCTCGTCGGGCCGCTCGATGGTGGCGGCCTGATCGGCGTCGAGCCGCGCGGAAGGGCGGCGGGCAATGGCAAGGGAAATGTCTGCATGTCACGATGCAGGCCGGGTGGGCCATTCGACCCTTGATGGGGTTGCGACCGCCCCGTAGCCTCCCGCTCGACGATCCGTGCATCCCCCTCCAATGAACAGCCTATTCCTCGGCGAATGAGACCCGGACTTCGGACTGGATCGGTTTGACCGGGCGGCACGGGGACCGCTCCTTCGCCCTCTCGAAGGAGCCGCCAGCATGTCGAACCACTTCACAGGACTGAGCCTCGGCCCGCCGCTCGGCGACCAGCGCCTCGATCTGTGCGATCTCTACGCCTTCCAGTCGCCCTCCGATCCGGCCAGGACCGTGATCATCCTCAATGCCAATCCCTCGGCCGACCAGTTCCATCCCGACGCCATCTACCGCCTCAACATCGACAATGACGGCGATTGCCTGACCGACATCGCCTTCACCTACATCTTCTCGCCCGTGAAGAACGGCCGCCAGACCGCCAGCGTGTTCGTCGCCAAGGGCGCCGACTCCCGCTCGGTCGAGGCCGCGGGAACGAAGATCATCTCCGATGCCGAGGTGTCGCTGGGAGCCACGCCGAACATCGTCAAGTCCGGCGCCTATACCTTCTTTGCCGGCAGCCGCAGCGATGCGTTCTTCTTCGATTTCGACGGCATCAAGAACCTGTTC
Source organism: Enhydrobacter aerosaccus (assembly GCF_900167455.1). Taxonomy (GTDB): domain Bacteria; phylum Pseudomonadota; class Alphaproteobacteria; order Reyranellales; family Reyranellaceae; genus Reyranella; species Reyranella aerosaccus. Next base: position 24,251 of record NZ_FUWJ01000016.1, on the reverse strand, counting down.
GATACCAGTGGCGGCCGCAACTTCACCGCCCCTCACCTCGGCGGCAAGTCGCCCTGGACCGGCACGGATTCGAACACCGAAGCCAATGTGCTCTCGACCGCGATCGAGCTGCCGACCAGCGAGCTCGGCGGCAAGCCCGGCATCCGTATCTGGGGACGCTGCAGCCTGCGCCAGGACGGCAAGCTCCTCCATGTCGATCGCGCCGGCCATCCGTCGGTCAGCAGCTTCTTCAACACCGACGACACCAAGGAAGAGTACAATGCCAGCGAGCCGGTCAACGACTACGCCCGCTGGCTCGAGCAGTTCATCCATCTGCTGGGCCATACCGGCAACTACACGCGCGAGGAGGCGATCGCCGCGATCGACGATCACGCCATCCTGCCCGACATGCTGAGCTTCGATCCCACCAAACCCGCGAAGTATCCGAACGGACGGGTCTTCACCGACGACGTCATCGACTTCCGCCTCGCCTTCCTCTCCAAGGGCGACATCCCGTCCGACGGCCTCAAGCCGCACACCGACACGCTGAGCGAGTTCCCGTACCTCGGCACGCCGCACCCGAAGAAGAGCTAGCCCCGTCCACGAAAGTCGTTCGCGGAGCCAGCCGTGGGCTCCGCGATGACCTCGTTCGCAAAGGAACGATTGATATGATGCCGTCCTCAGATGGGCCGAACAGCCCAATATTGGCCAAGGGTGCGCTCTATTACGATTACGCATCGGCCGCGAACCCGATCTACGCGAAGATCATCAGTCCGGTGCCGTACCGGGCCTTTTCACCCGACTTCTTCGAATCCGGGCCGACGCGCATCCAGCCCCTCGACCTCAGCGAAGAGCTCGGCTGCCCATCGCCCGCCACCAGCCCGGCCCTGTGCGCCAATTTCATCCGGATCTCCAACGGCTCGATCCAGACTTCCGCCGAGGCCACCAGCCAGCTGTTCTTCGTCTATCGCGGGACGGGCCGGACCGAGGCGTGCGGGTACTCGATCTTCTGGAAGCAGGGCGACTTCATCGTGCTTCCAGCGCATGGACAGGCCCTTCATCACAGCGACGGCGAGGCCGGTCTCTATTGGGTGCATGACGCGCCATTGCTTCGCTATCTCGGCGCGACGCCAAGCGTCGAGCGTTTCCCGCCGACCTTCTATCGACATGAGCTGGCGCAGGCCAAACTCGATCAGATCGCCCACGATCCGGCCAAGGCCGGCGCTAATCGGGTCAGCGTTCTGCTGGCCAACGAGCTGTTTCCCAACACCAGAACCGTCACCCACACGCTGTGGGCGATGTTTGGATTGCTGCCGAAGGACAAGGTCCAGTTCCCGCACCGCCACGAATCGGTGGCACTCGATTTTGTCATCGACTGCAAGCCAGGCTGTTACACCATGATCGGGACGGAGATTGGCGACGACGGGATGATCAAGAATGGTCGCCGGGAGGATTGGAAGCCGGGTGCGAGCTTTGTCACTCCGCCGGGCTATTGGCATTCCCACCACAACGAGTCGGGGGAGGACGCGCACGTGCTGCCCATCCAGGATGCGGGCCTCCACACTTTCCTGCGAACGTTGGAGATCACTTTCAGCCACCCCGACCACGACCGCGGCTCCTACATCTCCCAGCGGCCGTAACATCGCAGGCGCCGCCAGGGTCACAGTAGCGACGACGCAGAAAAAGGATCCCTCGCTGCGCTCGGGATGACGACGGAAGTGTGCGGCTTCACCGTCGTCCCGAGCGGAGCCGAGGGACCTGTTTGGGTGGCGTTGCGGCTGGTCGACGGCTGTTGAGATGAAGCCTTGCCGGCTACTTCTTCGTCAGCTTGAACTCGCGCCAGATCACGATGCCGGACGTGTTCTGCAGGACTGTCCCGTCCCCTTGCGTCTCGAGGTCGTGCGTGTTGGGCCGCCAGATCATCGAACCGCCGCCCGATACGCCCTGCAACCGCCCGCTGCCGCCGTTCAGCGTGAGGGCGCCGCGGCAGCCGACCAGGGCGAAGCCGGTGCACTCCCAGTCGCCCCAGGCCTGGGCTCCGTCTTCGGCGGTGAAGGTGCAGGCGCCATTGGCGGTCTGGCGGCGACTCTCCTGATCGACGCGCAGCGAGGCGGCGCAGGCCACCGTGCCGGCCGGAACGGGGCCCTCGTCGGTTTCGATGAACATCGGCCCCTTGACGGTGCCGGCGAGCATCACCTGTTTCGCGCTGGCCCGGACGACAGTGCCGCTGGCGGTCGCTATGGCGAACGCGTTGAAGACCTGCGGCTCGTCCTGCGCCAGAGCCATGGAGCTGCCGAGCACGATGCCCATCACGGTCGCGAGCACGCGGCGGGTAATCATCGAAATGGTCATGCCGTCCTCACTTGAAATCGATGATCACGGCGTCGGCGCCGAGCGAGAGCGCGAGCCCGGTGCGCCGGCCCTTCAGGTTGATCAGCACGCCATTGGGATTCTCGAGCCACAACTCGCCAGCGCTCTGGTCGCCCACAACCACGCCATAGCGAGCCTGGCCATAGGCGCCGGGAAACTGCCGCAGTTCCCTCAGATTGTAGACGTCGCCGGTCGCCTGCATCTTGGAGACGCCGAAGCCGCCGATGCCCAGCCCGCCGACGGTGAAGCGGTAGCTCCTGCCCTGGAAAAACAGCGTGCCGCCGCCGAGGTTCCCGCTGCCGATGAAGGCCACCTGGACCTGCTCGATCTCGACCGTGCCGGTCTTCACGCGCTGCTGGGCGCGGGCGCTCGACCCTGCCAGGCCCGTGCCCAGCAGGCTTGTGCCCAGCAGGCCTGCGCCGGCCAGCATCTTTCGCCGGCCGATTGCCGATTGCTTGACTGAACTCATTCTCCCCCACCGCTCCAACTAAAGGTCGATCCGGTCGACGCCCCAAGTGATGTTGGCGATTTCCGGCAGCTCGCGGCCGTCGTCCTTGCCGATCTCGGCCTTGATCAACGCTTCGAGCTTCCCGTTCATCGTCGTCAGCAGCTTGCCATTTGCCGCGCGGTCCGTCGCCAGGTTGTTCATCTCGCCCGGATCCTGCTCGAGGTCGTAGAGCTCGACGTCGTTCCACTTGAAGAGCTCGTCCAGGGTCGTCGGGCTGTTGTGATCGACCGGCGCGAAATAGCGCGTGAAGCGGTAGCGGCCGTCGAAGGCGGAGCGCACATGGCCGCGCTTCTTGAGGTCGGGGCGGAAGCCTTCCTTCTTCGCCTCCTCCTTGGGATCCTTGCCCGCCGCGATGGCCTTGGCCGCGAAGTCGAACACGCTGCTGTCGTTGCTGGCGAGCCCGCTGTAGGTGAACAGCGTGGCCGGACGCGCGGCATCGATCGGCTGGGTGCCGGGATTGGACAGCAGCGGAGAGAGATCCTTGCCCGGCAGCGCACGGCCGGCGAACGCCGCCGCGCGATCCGGGGTCACCCCCGCCATCGACAGCAGGGTCGGCACGAGGTCGATATGGCCGGAAAGCGCCCGGCACTGCTGGCCGCCCATGACGTCGGGATGGATCATGTAGAGCGGCAGGTGGTTGGATTCCTGGTAGGCGAAAGGTCCCTTGCCGCGCAAGCTGTGGCTGCCGGCCATCTCGCCGTGATCGGAGGTGTAGACCACGATCGTGTTCTGGGCGAGGCCGAGCGCCTCGAGCTCGGCGAGCACCGTCTCGATCTGCTGATCGACGTTGCGGATGCAGTTGACGTAGTAGTCGTTGAACCGCTTCCAGCGCACATCCTCGAGCGGAATATTGCCCAGGATGTAGTCCCAGATGTGGTCGAACTCGCCGTGCGCCTTCGGCCGGCCCGGCGCATCGAACGGCTGGCGCAGGCTGGCCGGGATCGAAACGTCCCACGTCGCCTTGTAGAGCGCATGTTCCGGCGCCCGGGCCGCATGCAGCCTGAGCTTGCCAGTGTCCTGAACGTTCTCGCCCGGCGCATCGGTATTGAAGTACATGATGTCGTGCGGATTCACGAAGCTCGCGAACATGCACCACGGCTTGCCGTCGTCGCTGAGCGGCCGGCCCTTGGTGCGCAGCCAATTCACGGCGCTGCCGGCGATGATCTGGTCGAAGCTGTAGCCGCCCAGCGTATGGCCGATCAGGTCGCCCGGCGAGAAGTTGTCGGCGAAGCCGTACTTCTCCATCTCCGGCGTCATGAACTGCGCCACCGACTTGGTGTCGAACTCGCGGCTGAGGTGCCACTTGCCCTTGTAGGCGGTGTAGTAGCCCGCCTTGCGCAGCATGTGGCCGATCGTCGGCACGTTGGTCGGCAGGTCTCGCATCCACGGCACGTCGAGATTCTCGAACATGCCGTTGTCGGCGGTCTGCAGGCCGGTGAGCATCACCGAGCGCGACGACGTGCACATGGTCGCCGGGCACTGGTGATTGGTGAAGGTGACGCCGGCCTTCTGCAGGCGCTCGTGTCCGGGCAGCGACAGGCCCTTGGGCCAGGTCGCCTGATAGCGCTCCTGGTCGCTGAAGACGAACAGGATGTTCATTCCCGTGCGCGTCTTCGCCGATGCCGGAGCCGCAGGCGGAGTCTGCGCCCGGGCGGCACCGACGAGGCCGGAGGCAAGAACGGATGCCGCGCCCGCTGCTTTCAGGAAGTCGCGCCTGCCGCTTTCCGTGCCCTGCCTGAAACCCTTGTCCTGCACGACGTCGCTCATCGCAGTCCCTTTTTGCCGTGACGATGCAAGGACCATATGCTACAGCATTTCCGAACAGGCAATTCAAAAATGAATGATGTGACCGCTTTTTTGAACGCACAGCTTCCCCCGTTGCCACCGGTCCTGACGGCGGCTTTCCAGGGGCAGCCACGTCTGCGCAAACGCGAGCGCACCCGGCGGCAGCTGATCGCTGCGGCGGCGCGCGTCTATTCGGTGCGCGGCATCGCCAAGACGACAGTGCGGGAAATCGCGGCGGCGGCGGAGGTCGCGCCGGTCACCTTCTACAATCACTTCCACTCGGAAACGGAGCTGATGCAGGCGGTCGGGACGTGGGTAGCCGACGTCCTGTGCCAGCGCATCGTCGAGAGCTATGCGCACATCCCTCGCGGTGCCGAGCGGATGTCGATCGGCTGCCGACGTCTCCTGTGGCTGGCCGAGGAGAGCCCGCCCTGGGCCCTGCTGGTCGCCGACGTCGCCTCCGCGACTCCGGCCTTCATGCAGCAGATCGGGCCGTACGTGCTGGCCGACCTGCATCTCGGGCAGAAGCAGAAGGAATTCGGCGCCGTCGGCGATTCGACCACGCTCGATCTGGTGAGCGGCACCGTGCTGCAGGCAATGCGCCGGATCGCGCTCGGGCTGGCGCCGACGCGTCACGCCCTGGCGGTGGTGACGGCGATCCTGTGCGGCCTGGGAATGTCCCCGCGCGAGGCCCGTGCCCTTGCCCGCCGCCCCATGCCCAGGCTGGCGACCGACGCGACTTGAGGCGGCACGGTCCTGGCGGCCTCGCCCTCCTGCTGGCGGCGGTGGCGACATCGGCAGTGCAGGCGCAGAGCCTGGAATTCTGGCCCGAGCTGCAATTCCAGTACCGCTATGACGACCGCTCCAAGCTGATCGGCATGCTCGCCCTCGCCCGCGATATCGACGAGCTGTCGGTCTATCAGGCCGAACAGGGACTGCTGGTCGAGCATATCTTCGCCGACTGGTTCCGCGGCCGCCTCGGCTATCGCCACGCCAGCGCCACCGACGGCGGACCGTTCAGCGAGAACCGGCTGCTGACCGAGCAGACGTTTCGTGTCTTCGCTCCGGCCGAGGTGATGGTCGACCTGCGCACGCGCGAGGATTTCCGCTGGCTCAACACCGGCTTCTCCTTCCGGTTGCGCGAGAGGCTCCAGGCGCAGCGCGACATGCAGTGGCGCGACTGGACCTTCACGCCCTACGCATCAGCGGAAATCTTCTACGACACGCGATACGACCAGATCTCGAGGCTGCGTTTCGTCGGCGGCGTCGCCCTGCCGGTCGGCGCGCACTTCACCGTCGAGCCCTACTATGCCCTGCAGCCCGACCTCGCGCCGCAGCCGGCGCTCGTTCATGCCGTCGGGCTGGTGCTGACCACGGCGTTCTGAGTCCGCGCGAAGGTCGCGTCTCAGCAGCGATCGCCGTTGGTCTCCAGATGATCGAGGCCGGCGTAGCGATAGACGAGGACCGAACCGATCCAGGCGGCCGCGAACAGGCCGACGAGCACGAGCCCGATCTCGTTGAGATGCGCGCTGGCCGTCTGGGCGCCCGACCAGAACCAGCCGTTCCAGCCCAGGCGATCGCCGATCAGGCCCAGCACCTCGATGCCGCCGATGACCAGCGCCACCAGCGCCGAGAGCGAGGTGATGACGAGATTGTAGTAGAGCTTGCGCAGCGGATTGACGAACGCCCAGTCGTAGGCGCCCAGCATCAGCACGCCGTCGGTCGTATCGACCAGCGTCATGCCGGCGGCGAACAGGGCCGGGAACACCATGATGCTCCAGATCGACAGACCGCGTGCCGTCTCGCTGGCGGCGATGCCGAGCAGCGACACCTCGGTCGCGGTGTCGAAGCCCAGCCCGAACAGGAAGCCGAGCGGAAACATGTGCCAGCTCCGCCCGATCAGCCGGAACAACGGCCGGAACAGGCGGGCGAGAAGGCCGCGGCTGTTGAGCAACAGATCGAAATCCGCCTCGACATAGCGACCGCCGCGCCGCACCGCGCGATAGCTGCGCCACACCGAGCGCAGGATCACGAGATTGATGGCCGCGATCGCCAGCAGGAAGCCGGCCGAAACGAGCGTCCCCACCACCGAGCCGACGGCACGGAACGACTCGAAGCGCGTCGCGAGCAGCGTCGCCGTGGCCGCCACGCCGGCGACGGCGAGCGTCACCACGCTGGAATGGCCGAGGGCGAAGAAGAAGCCGACCAGCAACGGCCGCTTGCCCTCCTGCACCAGCTTGCGCGTGACGTTGTCGATGGCGGCGATGTGGTCGGCATCGACCGCATGGCGCAGGCCGAAGCCATAGGCCAGCAGCGCCGCGCCCAGCAGCACCGGATGATCGCGGAACAGGAGCAGCGCCCATCCCCAGGCGGCGAGGTTGCTGCCGATCAGCAGCGTGTAGAGGATGATCAGGGACCGGGGTGAGCGACGCGACATCCCCTCTCTCATATCCCGCCCGCCCGGCCGGGGGGAGAGATAACATGCCCGACGAAGCATCGGCCGTCACCCCCTCACCCGCCCTCTCCCCCTATCGGGCGGAGAGGAGGAGGAAAAGATGTACCGGGGTGCGTCGCCTCCTTCTTCTCGGGCTCCTCGCCCCCGCAGAGGGAGAGGAGGAAGAAGATGTACCGGAGTGCGTCGCCTCCTTCTTCTCGGGCTCCTCGTCCCCGCAGAGGGAGAGGAGGAGGAGGAAGATGTACTGGAGTGCGTCGCCTCCTTCTTCTCGGGCTCCTCGCCCCCGCAGAGGGAGAGGAGGAGGAAGATGTACCGGGGTGCGTCGCCTCCTTCTTCTCGGGCTCCTCGCCCCCGCAGAGGGAGAGGAGGAGGAGGAAGATGTACCGGGGTGCGTCGCCTCCTTCTTCTCGGGCTCCTCGCCCCCGCAGAGGGAGAGGAGGAGGAAGATGTACCGGGGTGCGTCGCCTCCTTCTTCTCGGGCTCCTCGCCCCCGCAGAAGGAGAGGAGGAGGAGGAAGATGTACCGGAGTGCGTCGCTTTCTTCTCGGGCTCCTCGCCCCCGCAGGGGGAGAGGTTGGGTGAGGGGGCGTCGCGAACAGGCTTGCTCGACGTCAAGACGACGCGGGCGGCGGCTCCAGCGCCAGGCTCAGCAGGCGGATGCGCTCGAAGGGCTGGGCGCCGACGGGAAGGGAAAGGTCGAGGCCGAGCTGGTGCAGACGGGCGAGGCCGCGCGTGCCGTAGCGCTCCTGCATCGCCTCGCGCACCCAGCCCTCGCTCTGGCGATGGCGGGCGATCGCCAGCCGGCCGTGCTCGGCGAGATGGCGGCGATGGGCCTCGAGCGCCTGCATCAGGGCATCGATGCCCTCGCCGCTGCGCGACGAAGCGACGAGCGTCCCGAGCTTCCAGTCCTGCGGATCGGCGCTGGCCAGCGACAGCGCACCGGCGACATCGGCGCGCGCCCGTTCGGCGGCGGCGCCGAGATCGGCCTTGGTGACGACGATAAGGTGCGGGATCTCGACGATGCCCGCCTTCATGAACTGCAGCGAGTCGCCCGAGCCCGGCTGGACGCAGAACACGACCGTGTCGGCGACGCCGGCGACGTCGGTTTCGGATTGCCCGACGCCCACCGTCTCGATCAGCACCCGGTCGAACAGCGCCCGCATCACCACCATGGCGGCGAGCGTCTGGTCGGCGAGGCCACCCAGCCGGTCGCGCGCTGCCATCGAGCGCACGAAGATGCCGTCGTCGGCCGAGTCGGTGACGATGCGCACGCGATCGCCCAGCAGCGCCCCGCCGCTGGCCTTGGAAGACGGGTCGACCGCAATGACGCCCACCGTGTGGCCGGCCGTCCGCCAGGCCGCGACCAGCGCCGCGCACAGCGAGGACTTGCCGACGCCGGGCGGTCCGGTGATGCCGACCACATGCGCGCGCGGATGACGCCACGCCTCGTCGAGCAGCGCCTGCGCCGTCTTCGATTCGGGATCGCGCTCCAGTGCCGCGAGGGTCTGGGCAAGCGCGCGCTTGCGCCCCTGCCCGGCCTCTGCCCGTCCGGCTTGTTCCCGTCCGGCGGGCCGAAGCGCGTCGAGGGTCATTCCGTCTTGAGCGCGCCGCCCAGCGCCGCCTGGGCCGCCGCCAGCCGCGCGATCGGCACGCGGTAGGGCGAGCACGAAACGTAGTCGAGTCCGGCCTTGTGGCAGAAGAAGACCGAGGCCGGATCGCCGCCATGCTCGCCGCAGATGCCGAGCTTCAGCCCGGTGCGGGTCTTGCGGCCGCGTTCGGCGGCGATCTCGATCAGCTCGCCCACGCCCTCGGTGTCGAGCGAGGCGAACGGGTCGTGATCGAAGATGCCGCGCTGCTGGTACTTCTCCAGGAACGAGGCCGAGTCGTCGCGGCTGAGGCCGAAGGTGGTCTGGGTGAGATCGTTGGTGCCGAAGCTGAAGAACTCGGCCGTCTCGGCGATCTCGCCGGCCCGCAGCGCCGCGCGCGGCAGCTCGATCATGGTGCCGACCATGTATTCGAGCTTCTCGCCCGAGGCATGGCTCACCTCAGCCGCCACCTGGTCGACGACCGCCTTCATCAGGTCGAGTTCCTTCTTGGTCGCGACCAGCGGGATCATGATCTCGGGGATCACCGTCTTGCCGTGCTTCTTCTGCACCTCGGCCACGGCCTCGAAGATGGCGCGGGCCTGCATCTCGTAGATCTCGGGGAACGAGATGCCGAGACGCACGCCGCGATGGCCGAGCATCGGGTTGAACTCGTGCAGCTTGTGGGCGCGAGCCTCGATCTCCTTGACCTCGACGCCGAGATCCTTGGCGACCTCCTCCATGTCCTCGGCGGTCTTGGGCAGGAACTCGTGCAGCGGCGGATCGAGCAGGCGGATCGTGACCGGCAGGCCGGCCATGATCTCGAACAGCTCGACGAAGTCCTGCCGCTGCATCGGCTGGATCTTGGCCAGCGCGGCGCGGCGGCTCTTCTCGTCGTCGGCCAGGATCATCTGGCGCACGGCGACGATGCGGTCGCCCTCGAAGAACATGTGCTCGGTGCGGCAGAGGCCGATGCCCTCGGCGCCGAACTTGCGCGCCTGGGCCGCGTCGGCCGGCGTCTCGGCATTGGTGCGGATGCCGAGCTTGCGCACCTCGTCGGCCCACACCATCAGCTCGGCGAAGTCGCCCGAGAGCTCCGGCTGCACGGTCGGCACGACGCCCAGCATGATCTCGCCGGTGCCGCCATCGAGCGTGATCTGCTCGCCGGTCCGCACCGTGGTACCGCGCACGGTCAGCGTGCCGGCATTGCTGTCGATGCGCACGTCGCCGGCGCCGGCGACGCAGGGCTTGCCCATGCCGCGCGCCACCACGGCGGCGTGGCTGGTCATGCCGCCGGTCGAGGTCAGGATGCCCTCGGCCGCGTGCATGCCGCCGATATCCTCGGGGCTGGTCTCGCGACGCACCAGGATCACCTTCTCACCGGCACGCGCCTGCTTCTCGGCCTCCTCGGCGGTGAACACGACCTTGCCCGAGGCCGCACCCGGCGACGCCGGCAGGCCCTTGGCGATCACCTTGCGCGGCGCCTTGGGATCGAGCGTCGGATGCAGGAGCTGGTCGAGGCTCGACGGCACGATGCGCGCGACCGCTTCCTTCTTGTCGATCAGGCCCTCGTGCACCATGTCGACGGCGATCTTGAGCGCGGCCTTGGCGGTGCGCTTGCCGTTGCGCGTCTGCAGCATGTAGAGCTTGCTGCGCTGGACGGTGAACTCGATGTCCTGCATGTCGTGATAGTGCTTCTCGAGCGTCTCGCGCACCTTCACGAGCTGCTTGAACACTTCCGGCATCACCTCTTCCATCGCCGGCGCTTCGGACTTCTGCGCCTTCTTGCCCTCGACGGTGAGATGCTGCGGCGTGCGGATGCCGGCGACCACGTCCTCGCCCTGCGCGTTCACGAGATACTCGCCGTAGAACAGGTTGGTGCCGGTCGAGGGATCGCGCGTGAAGGCGACGCCGGTGGCGCAGTCGTCGCCCATGTTGCCGAACACCATGGCCTGCACGTTGACGGCCGTGCCCCAGCTCTCGGGGATCGAATGCAGGCGGCGATAGGTGATGGCGCGCTGGTTCATCCACGAGCCGAACACGGCGCCGATCGCGCCCCACAGCTGCTCGCGCGGCTCCTGCGGGAACGGCTTCCCGGTGCGCTTCTCGACGATCTTCTTGTACTCGGCCACGACCGACTTCCAGTCGTCGGCCTTGAGCTCGGTATCCATGTGGACGCCGAGATCCTCCTTCTTGAGTTCGAGCGCTTCCTCGAAATAGTGGTGCCCGACATCGAGCACGACGTTCGAGTACATCTGGATGAAGCGGCGATAGCTGTCCCAGGCGAAGCGGTCGTCACCTGACGACTTGGCCAGGCCCAGCACCGTGCGGTCGTTGAGGCCGAGATTGAGGACCGTGTCCATCATGCCCGGCATCGAGGCGCGCGCGCCGGAGCGCACCGACACCAGCAGCGGATGGTTGGCATCGCCGAAGTTCGCGCCGACGATCTTCTCGACGCCGGCCAGCGCCGTCTCGACCTCGTCCTTGAGTTCGGGCGGATAGGATTCCTTGTTGGCGTAGTAGTAGGTGCAGACTTCGGTCGTCACCGTGAAGCCCGGCGGCACCGGCAGGCCGAGGCTCGACATCTCGGCGAGGTTGGCGCCCTTGCCGCCGAGAAGGTTGCGCATCTCGGCGCGACCTTCGGCCTTGCCGTTTCCGAAACTGTAAACCCACTTATGAGCCATCTTCAGCCCTCGATCTTCGAGAAATCCGCCACCGAATCCATGGTGGCCCGAATCTGATTGAGCAATTTCAACCTGTTCAGCCGCAATTGCGGCCTGTCCACGACATTGACTGTGACCTTTTCGAACAAAGCGTCGATCGGCGCGCGCAGGCCGGCGAAGGCCTGCATCGCCCCGGCGAAATCCTCGCGCTGTAACGCCGGCTTCACGGTCCGCTCGACCTCGGCCAGCGCGGACGCAACGCTTTTTTCCTCGGCTTGTTCCAGCAGCGCCGCATCCGGCGCACCGGCGAGCTGCGCGCTCAAGGTCTTGTCCTTCTTCTCCTCGGCGCGAACGATGTTGGCAGCGCGACCATAGGCCGTCAGCAGATTCTTGCCCGCCTCGGTGCCGAGGAACGACTGCAGCGCCTCGACGCGCGCCAGGAGCCGCACCAGGTCGTCCTCGCCGCCCAGCGACAGCACCGCATCGACGATGTCGTGCCGCACGCCCTTCTCGCGCATCTGCACCTTGAGGCGCTCGGCGAAGAAGGCGAGCAGATCGTCTTCCTTGAAGAAGCGCTTGAGCGGCAGGCGCAGCCCGTTCTCGACGATGATGCGGATCACGCCCAACGCGGCACGGCGCAGCGCGTAGGGATCGCGCGAGCCGGTCGGTTTCTCGCCGATCGACCAGAAGGAGATCAGCGCATCGAGCTTGTCGGCCAGCGCCACGGCGATCGACACCGGCGCCGACGGGCAGCGATCGTTGGGACCGGCCGGCGCGTAATGATCGCCGATCGCCTCGGCCACGCTGGCCGGCAATTTCTCGCCGAGCGCATAGTAGCGGCCCATGATGCCCTGCAGCTCGGGGAACTCACCGACCATGCCGCTCACCAGATCGGCCTTGCACAGCTCGGCCGCAGTCATGATCTCGGTCGGGTCGCTGCCCGGCACATGCTCGGCGACGGCGAGCGCCAGCGCCGCGATGCGCTGCACGCGATCGGCCTGCGAGCCCAGCTTGGCGTGGAAGACGATGTCCTTCAGCGCCGGCAGCCGTTCCTCGAGCCGGATCTTGCGATCCTGGTCCCAGAAGAACTTGGCGTCGCTCAGCCGCGACCGCAGCACGCGCTCGTTGCCGTCGACGATGGTGGCGCCGCCGTCGCGAGCGACATTGTTGGCGACCACGACGAAACGGTTGGCCAGCGTGCCGTCGGCCTTGGTCGTCGCGAAGTAGCGCTGGTGCGTCTTCATGGAGACGATCAGCACCTCGGGCGGCACGTCCATGAACTGCGCATCGATGGTGCCCAGCATCGGCACCGGCCATTCGACCAGCCCGGCGACCTCGTCGAGCAGCGCCTCGTCCTCGTTGAGGCTGACCTGGGCCTCAGCGCAGAGCACGCGCGCGCCGTCGAGGATGACCTGCTTGCGCTCGGCGGGATCGAGCATCACATGCGCGGCCCGGAGCTTCGCCGCGTAGTCGGCAAATCCCGTGACCGTGATCTCGCCCTTGCTGAGGAAGCGATGGCCGCGCGTGGTGTCGCCGAACGGCACCGGCGCCATCTTGCCCCCGGGAGCGATCGAGCCCGGCAGCACCTTGCCGTCGAACAGAGCGACGATGGATTGCAGCGGCCGCACCCATTGCATGGTGCCACTGCCCCACTTCATCGACTTGGGCCACGGCAATGCCTTCATCGCCGCCTCGATGATGCCGGGCAGCGCCTCGGCGGTCGGCCCGCCCTTCTTGTGGATGACGGCGAACCAGAATTCGCCCTTGCCGGTATCGCGCTTCTCGGCCTGGTCGAGCGAGGTGAGGCCGGCGCCCTTCAGGAAGCCCTGGACCGCCTGGTCCGGCGCGCCGACACGCGGACCGCGCTTTTCCTCGCTGACATCGGCGCGGGCGACCGGCAGGCCGTCGACCACCAGCGCCAGCCGGCGCGGCGTCGCGAAGGCGCGCGCTGCGGTGAAGGTGAGGCCGGCTGCCTTGAGGCCATCGCAGACGAGGCGCTTGAGATCGTCCGCGGCGCGCGCCTGCATGCGCGCCGGGATCTCTTCGCTCAGCAGTTCGAGGAGGAACTCAGCCATCTAGTGGCGCTCCCCTCGGCGGAGCGCGCCACTGCGCGCGGATACTTCCGCGCTGAAGTGGCGCTCAAGGGCGCGGTCGAGCCGAAGAAGATGAGCGCCACTGGAGTGGCGCGCTCCGATGAAGTGAGTCATCACGCCGCCTTCTCGAGCTGGGTCGCCAGCCACGCCTCGCAGCAGGCCTTGGCCAGGGTGCGGACGCGCAGGATGTAGCTCTGGCGCTCGGTGACGCTGATGACGCCGCGCGCGTCGAGCAGGTTGAAGGAGTGCGAGGCCTTGATGCATTGCTCGTAGGCCGGCAGCGGCAGCTTCTTCTCGATCATGCGCGCGCATTCCTTCTCCGCATCGGCGAAGTGGCGGAACAGCATCTCGGTGTCGGCATGCTCGAAATTGTAGGCCGACTGCTCGCGCTCGTTCTGGAGGAACACGTCGCCATAGAGCAGCGGCACCTCCGAGTCGGGCGAATTGAACGGCAGCTCGTAGATCGTCTTCTTGTCGAACAGGTACATGGCCAGCCGCTCGAGGCCGTAGGTGATCTCGCCGGCCACCAGGTCGACCTCGATGCCGCCCACCTGCTGGAAGTAGGTGAACTGCGTGATCTCCATGCCGTCGCACCAGACTTCCCAGCCCAGCCCCCAGGCGCCGAGCGTCGGGCTCTCCCAGTCGTCCTCGACGAAGCGGATGTCGTGCAGGGTCGTGTCGATGCCGATGGCTTGCAGCGAGCCGAGATAGCGCTCGAGGATGTCGGCGGGTGACGGCTTCAGGATCGCCTGGAACTGATAGTAGTGCTGCAGGCGGTTGGGATTGTCGCCGTAGCGGCCATCCTTGGGCCGACGCGACGGCTGCACATAGGCGGCGTACCAGGGCTTCGGCCCCAGCGCCCGCAGCGTCGTCGCGGTGTGAAAGGTCCCCGCGCCCATTTCCATGTCATAGGGCTGAAGAATCACGCAACCCTGGCGGGCCCAATAGTCCTGCAGGGTCAGGATCAGTTCCTGGAAACATCGCGGCTTGGCGCGCGTCGCCGACAGGTTCGACACAGGACGTCCTCGAAACTCAGAAGGCCTTGTCTTTTCGCGACTTTTGGCCGTTTTTGCGGTGCGGCAAAATAGGTGCCACCCCTATCCCGGTCAAGCGTCGCAACAGTCCTGAAATATCAACCTTGGGGGCAGTCGGATCGGCCGCATTTTCCGGCACTGACCGAAACATAGGCACCGCAAACCGGGCAGGCCTTGGTGTCCTCGACAACCGGACGGCGAGGCGCGGCCGGCGCCGGGCTGGCGGACCGCGCCGCCGGCGTCTGGCGATTGCCCGAGACGGGCCGATTGGCGCCCGAGCCGCCGAGCAGGCCGAGCCAGCGCCGCGCCGTGTTCCAGGCGACGTAGGCCACGACCCCGAGCATCACGAACTTCAGTAATAGTCCCATGGGGCCTGTTTGCGGGGCGCGCGCAGAGCGGTCAAGCGCGCTATATGACCGCCCATGAACGGAACTGAAGGCCAGCCGCTCGATCTGTTCGTCGTGGGCGGCGGCATCAATGGCGCAGGCATCGCCTGCGACGCCGCCGGCCGGACCCTGACGGTCGGCCTGTGCGAGATGAACGACTTCGCGAGCGCCACCTCCTCGGCCTCGACCAAGCTGATCCATGGCGGGCTGCGCTATCTGGAGCACTATGAATTTCGCCTGGTCCGTGAAGCATTGATGGAGCGCGAGGTGCTGCTGGCCAAGGCGCCGCACCTGTCCTGGCCGCTGCGCTTCGTGCTGCCGCACGAACCCCATCTGCGGCCGCGCTGGATGCTGCGGCTCGGCCTGTTCCTCTACGACCACCTCGACTGGCACATGACCCTGCCCAAGTCGAAGGCGGTGGACCTGCAGCATAGCAAATTCGGCGCCGGCCTGAAATCGACCTTCCGGAAGGGCTTCGTCTATTCCGACGGCTGGGTCGACGACGCGCGCATGGTGATCGCCAACCTCAAATCGGCGCGCAACATGGGCGCGAGGATCTTCGCGCGCCATCGCTGCACCAGTGCGCGCCGCACGCCGGACGGCAAACTGTGGGACATCGAGCTGGCCGCGCCGCAGGGCACGACGATCAGGCTGCAAGCGCGCGGGCTGGTCAATGCGAGCGGACCGTGGGTCAAGCACTTCCTCGACGAGCAGGCCGCCGTGCGCACGCCCAAGCGCGTGCGCCTGGTCAAGGGCAGCCACATCGTCGTGCCGCGCCTGCATGACGGCGACCATGCCTTCATCCTTCAGAACGAGGACAACCGCATCGTGTTCGTGATCCCCTACGAACGCGACTTCTCCCTGATCGGCACCACGGACATCACCGTCGAGACGAGCGACAAGCCGGTCTGCTCGCCCGAGGAGATCGCCTATCTCTGCGACATCGCCGGCCACTACATGGCCAAGCCCGTCACGCCGGCCGATGTCGTCTGGACCTATTCGGGCGTGCGGCCGTTGTTCGACGACGGCGACGACGATCCGTCGGCGGTGACGCGCGACTACCATCTCGAGGTCGATGCCCCCGAGGGCGGCGGCGCGCCGATCCTGTCGGTGTTCGGCGGCAAGATCACGACCTATCGGCGTCTTGCCGAGCATGCGCTGGAAGATCTGCGGCCGTTCTATCCCTCGATGGGTAATGCGTGGACGGCGCACAAGGCGCTGGCCGACGGCGAGATGGCCGATGCGCCAAGCTTCGAGCAGGCGTTCGACCGCTTCGTCGAAGGCGCTTGTGCCGCCAAGCCGGGGCTGCCGCGCGATCTCGTGCGCGTGCTGGCACGTCGTCACGGCACGGGCCTCGACGACCTTCTGGACGAGGTGAGGACGGTCGCCGATCTCGGACGCTGCTTCGGCGGCCATCTCTACGAGGCCGAGGTGCGCTATCTCATGCGCGAGGAATGGGCCGCCGAACCCGACGACGTGCTGTGGCGGCGAACCAAGGAAGGGCTGCATATGTCGGTCGCGCAACGCACCGCCTTCGCGCAGTGGATGAGCGCGCAGCGGCCCAACACGTAAAAAAGCCGGCGGGCTCCCGGGCACGTTCCCCCTCGGGAAAGCGTATTTCCGGTGTGGGAGAGTTATCAGCCTGTGGGAGCCTGTCATGCGTTTGCGTCCCGTTCTCTTTGCCGCGCCTCTCGCCGTGGTGGCGATGGCAAGTCTTGCCTGTCTGACATCCGCCTCCGCCTTCGACGGCGGATCGGCCGACCTGCCCGAGCTGGCGCAGGCCAATCCACCGACACCGCCCGCCCCACCACTTGGTGCTGGCCCAGGCGCCGGTCCGGGTATGCACGGTCCGATGAGTGGCGGCCCGATGGGTAACGGCCCGATGATGCAGCCCCGGCCCTTCTCGCCCCAGAAGATGTGCGAGGAGCATGTCGCTCGCCGCATCGGCAACCGCGCCTATCTCAAGGCCCGGCTCGACCTGAAGCCCGAGCAGATGTCCGCGTGGAACGCGTTCGAGAAGGCGGCGGACGAGGCGAGCGCCAAGGCCAAGGCGGCCTGCGCCCAGTTGCCGACCGAACTGCAGACGCCGCCCAATTTCGCCGATCGCCTGGGCATGCGCGAAGCGATGATGAAGACGCGACTGGCGTCGATCGAGGCGGTCAAGCCGTCGCTGCTGGCCCTCTACGCGGCGCTGACGCCGGAACAGAAGGAAATCCTGGATCGGCCGATGATGGGCGGTCACATGATGCACGGTCCGCACGGCCGCGGCCCCGGCTGATCGCCGACCTGCTCTCTGCGCAAGTTCTCGACGGCGGTCGGCATCCCCGACCGCCGTCTCTCATTCACCAGTCGGCTCTTACCAGTCGCCTCTCACCAGTCGCTGGCGCGCGTCAGCCTGATCAGGCTTTCGGCCATGCTCTGGGCTGTCAGCACGCCGGTCTTGGGATTGTCCGGCATGGCCCGGCCCAGCCGGTCGAGCTTGAGTTCGCCCGAGTCGCTGACGACCTCCAACTGGCTGGCATTGGTGCCAGGCGGCAGGGTCGGATCGGCCACCAGCTCGATCTCGGTACGCTTGAGGCCCGCGCCGCACAGCGCAACGGTCACGGCGAGATTGGCATTCTTCGGATAGAGCCGGCCGGCATCGGCGGGCGAGCCGCGGAAGATCGTGGTCCGCTCCTTGATCGCGCCCAGATCGAACTCGGTCTCGGCCGGCGTGCCGCTCCAGGCGTGAGGCGGCTTGATCGAGGTGTATTTGACGTGCTCGATCTTGCCCAGCCGCATGGCGAGCAACCCATCCAGGCCGGCAATGGCGCCCGAGGGCAGGTGCAGACGCGCCCCGCTCCTGGCTGCCGCCGCGACGTGTTTTTTCCACAGCTTGGCATCGCCGTAGGCGCCGGTGGCGATCACCATGAGGTCGATCCCCTTGTCGAGGATCTCCTCGCCGAACTCGCGCACCGCCTCCTGGCTCGCCGCCTCGACCACGATGTCGGGCTTGAGCTTCAGCAGCGCCTTCAGCGTTTTCACGACCGCGACCTTGCTGCCGACTTTCTTCTGGGTTTCCTTGCCGCGGCCAGGCCGCACCAGCACGCCGACGATGTCGATCGGCGGCTTCTTCTCACGGAACAGGTCGAACAGCGTCTGGCTGATCGCGCCATAGCCGATCAACGCGATCTTGAGCCGCTTCTTCTTTGCCATCTCTCCCCCGGAACCGACTGATTCGTCGTCGAAAACGGTCGGACTATAGCGATGCGGCGCGGCCCTTGCGACCCCGAGAGGTCGCGGCTATAACCCCGCGGCCCGAGCGGAGACAGACTCCGTGAACTGACGGAGTGTAGCTCAGCCTGGTAGAGCACTAGCTTCGGGAGCTAGGGGCCGGAGGTTCGAATCCTCTCACTCCGACCAATCGGGATGATCCGAAAACGACGCATCGAAAGATGCGTCGTTTTTCGTTTCAGGCTCCCTCTCGGCGACCGTGGCTGGTGCCGGCCGTCAGCATCGCCGCGATCCACACTGCCTTCTGTCGATCACGGTAAGTTGACGATGTGCAAAATGGGTGAGGGCAGGACGGAGCGATATGGGCCTACAAAATATCCACTTGCCCACTTTTTGCATCAACGATGATATGTCGTATTGCAGCTTCTCCCGCGCTGCGTACACTAAGTATAAGAGCCAAATGTCAGCGGGGATGAATCGCGTAAGCTGTGCGTAAGCGTCTTGGAGCCTAACCGCCCCTGACCCAAAAAGGGTATACTGGAAATTGTCGAAGCGAGACCGTTGCCACATGCTGCATCAGCCTAGGCAAAAAGACGAGAATTCCCCTATTGGTCGTCCTACCATAGCTTTATCCGAGAATTTACGAGCTTGTTTTGTGGTTTTTAGACAACAATCGCCCATCTGGACGAACGGCCGCGCAGTGCCCGCGACCGCCGTCCGGCCAAAGAGAAAGAAAGTAAGCGTACAATGAAATATAACGTGGTTGTCGCCACCCACCACAAGACCGGCACCGTTTGGATGGACGGCGTGTTCAAGAACATCGCCGCCGACCTTGGGGTCGACTGCATCCGTTTCGAAGCCGAGCCCGAACGGCTCGAAGAGACGCGGGACCGCCCCTTCATCCTGCTCAGCACCGATTCCCGGTTTGGCCGGCATGCCGGCCTGCTGGAGCGCCCCGACGTGCGCGTCCTCCACATCATCCGCGATCCGCGCGACGTCGTCATCTCGGCGATGCACTATCACAAGAAGTCGAACGAGAGCTGGCTGCACGAGCCGGTGCCCGGCTACGACAACATCACCTACCAGCGTCGGCTGAAGGCCCTGCCCAGCCGCTATCATCAGTATGTCTTCGAGATGGACCACTCGAGCGCCGGCACGGTGCACGACATGCAGGGCTGGCAGTACGGCCGCGCCAATTGCTTCGAGGCGCGCTACGAGGAACTGCGGCTGGATACCGACCTCTCCTACTGGTCGCGCATCTCGGCCTTCCTGGGCTTCGACGAGGGCGAACGGCAGGTGGCGCGCCAGCGCTTCTGGGAGAACAGCCTGTTCGGTGGCCT
This sequence comes from Enhydrobacter aerosaccus, assembly GCF_900167455.1. Lineage (GTDB taxonomy): Bacteria > Pseudomonadota > Alphaproteobacteria > Reyranellales > Reyranellaceae > Reyranella > Reyranella aerosaccus. The sequence continues at coordinate 4,843 of NZ_FUWJ01000016.1, read as the reverse complement.
GTCGCGCCTGGGCAACAAGCATGTGCGCTCGGGCGACGTGCAGCAGTGGAAGCGCGAGTTCAACATCGGCCTGGCCTATGCCTTCCTGGCGCGCTTCCCCCGCACCCTGCAGGTCATGGACTACGAACCCGACCATCGCTGGATCCTCGATCTGCCGCGGACCGAGCCCAAGGAGTTCGGCGCCTCGCTGTCGCGTTTCGCCACCCTCGGCCTGCAGCCCTTCGTCGAGCTGAGCCGCAGCCTGTCGCTGTTCTGACGCACACGGCAGGCCGACACGGATCGGGAGGCACGGATCAGATTCGGTCCGCGCTGCTGGCGGCCAACGATCGTCCAGCCCGACACGCGTGACGGCAATTGCGTGGATTGCCGCCCTTTGAGGGTCCTGAGAGAGGCCCGTCGGGCGGACGCGGACTCCAGGCCAGCGCGCCGGGAGGGAAGCACGCATCGGAAATCCGCCTCTCCCTCGCGACCCGCAACCTGCACACAGCCCTGCGCTCCCCGATGATCGCCGTGGCGCCCCGGTACGAAAGCGCCGCCGGGTAGCGAAGCGGCACAGATCCTCTCTCACGATCGACCAGTCAGAATCGATTTCCCGCCTCATGAACATGGACTTCCAATCGACCACACCGCTCTCGTCTGCGAGACGCATATTACTCGCTGGCGACTACCCAAGTGCAACGTGACCGCCCAGAATGAGCGGTCTGCACGAACATGGAAGGGAGCCGGTGATGGCACGTGGCCCAAAGGAAGTCCGGCCGCCTCGGCGGCGCGCCACGACGGTCAAGGTCGAAGGGCGGCTGGAATTGGCGGGCAGCGGCGGAAATTCCCGTCTCTTCATCTACATGATCGGAAATTACCTGCACCGAATCGAGCGTGAGCGCCGCGGGCTCTATCAGGGCGACCTCGACCTCGCGTTCGTCGCCGAGTTGATCGGCACAATCGGCGTAGAACCCGGCATGCGCGACGCGGCGTTCCGGCAGAAGCATGCGACTTTCGACAGCGTCATCGGCATCGAGGGCCAGCGCGCCACCAACGCCGCCTCGATCGCGAGCGCCTCGGGCATTCCCCGCGAGACGGTGCGCCGCAAGCTTCGACGCTTGCAGCAATTGGGCGTCGTCGTCGAGAAGGAGCGCTCCCGCTACATCCTCAAGCCGGGCGTAATACAGCAGCCGCATCACCAGGCGGCCTTCGCCCAGACCATCGAGCAGACCGTGCGATTCATGAACGAATGCCTCGAACATGGAGTCGTGCGCTGGGTTCCTGCCGATAAGGCAAAGCGCAGCGCGGCGGACCAGGCACGCGCCGAGGAAGAGCTGTAGGTTTCCTTCGCCGCCTCATCTCTGCCAGACCGGAAGAATGCTCACCCTACCGCGGCGGCGGCCGCAAAGAAGGGCTCCGGACTTTCCACCTCCAGCAGCCGCTTGCGATCGATGACCCAGAACCGGTTGCCGACCGCGCGCACGAAGCTGCGGTCGTGCGAGACCAGCAGACAGCTCGCCTGATGCGCCAGCAGCTCCCGTTCGAGCGCTTCCTGCCCCTCGATGTCGAGATGGTTGGTCGGCTCGTCGAGCAGATAGAAGTTCGGATTGGTGAGGCGCAGAACGAGCATGACGAGCCGCGCCCGTTGCCCGCCTGACAGTCGGCCCAGCGGCCGCTCCTGCAGGTCGATGCCGATGCCGGCAGCCGCCAGCAGGCCTCGTGCCTTCTGTTCGGCGATGTCGAAGCGGCGACCCAGGGTATCGAGCGGCGTTTCCGCCTCCCGCAGCGTGCCGAGCGTCTGGTCGGCGTAGCCGAGCACCAGCGACGGCGTCACCCTGATGCCATTGTCGCCCCTGTCGTCAGCCTCGATGGCCTCGTGCACATGGGCGATCAGCCGCGATTTGCCGGCGCCGTTCGCCCCCAGCAGGACGACCCGGTCACCCTGGTGAAGGAAGAGCTTGCCCGTGCGATAGAGCGCGCGGCCGTCCGGTGTCCGCACCTCGACATCGTCGAGCGTGATCAACGCCTTGGCGTGCGTGCCGCGGTTGGCCAGCTTCAGGACGCCCGACGAGCGTTCCCGATGCGCGGGCTTGGCCGCGCTCTCCAGCCTCTCGGCGCGCTCCTTCAGCTGCTTCGTCTTCACCACCAGCAGATCGCTGCCGGAGTTGATGCCGATATTGTTGAGCTTCGCCGCCTGCCGGCGTAGTTGCCCCGCCGTCTTCATGTCCCGCTCGTAGCGCCGGGCCTGCGCGGCATCGGCCTCGTCGAGCGCCCGGCGCGCCCGCGAATAGGGAAGATCGAAGATCTGGGACTGGTCGGGTCGCAGGAACAGCGTGCGGTTGGTCACTCCATCGAGGAAGGCGCGATCGTGGCTGGCGACGATCAGCGGCACGGTGCGCGGAAGTGCCTTCAGCCACTGTTCGAGCGCGGCGATGCGGCCGAGATCGAGATGATTGGTCGGCTCGTCCAGCAGCAGCATATCCGGCTCGGTCACCCAGACGCGGGCGAGCATCGCCATCCTCTGCCAGCCACCGCTCAGCGCCTTCAGCGGTCGCGGCCGCAACTCTTCCGGAACCTCCAGTTCCTCCAGCACGAGATCGACGCGCCAGCTTTCCGACTCCGCACGATCGGGCGAAAGGGCGCGCAAGACGGCGTCATGGAAGGACAGGTCCAGCAGGTCGGACGGCACCTCCTGCTCGACGTGACCGACCGTCAGCCCCCGGGCGCGCGTGATCTCGCCCGCGGTCGCCTCGGCCGTGCCGGCGAGGCAGTGCAGCAATGTCGATTTCCCGGCGCCGTTGGCAGCGACGAGGCCGATGCGGTCCTCGGCATTGACGGAGAGGGTCAGGTTGGAAAAGAGCACAGCGGATCGCGTGACGCCAAGGCTGCGCAAGGTGATGAAGGTCATTGTCGCTTCTCTGGTCTTGCCGCGCGCGACGCCTCCTTGAAGGCACACAGCCATCATCGGAGGACGCATCAGCGGCGGCACATGGAAGACAGCGGAAGCCCGGACCGCGACGGTCGAGCTTCAGCCCACGAAGGGCAGACCAGGAAGGATTTTGCCTGAGCGCTTTCCGGTCAGCCCTGCAAACGCATCTGCAGGGCCTGGACGGGGCCACGTTGCCGGTAGAACCGGTTTCGGAAATCGCACATGTGACCCTCCTTTCTCTTGGGCGCGCGAGTAGAGGATACGCGCGCGGCACAGCCGCCGCAACGGGGCGCTGACGCGTCAGCTCACGAGGAAGTTGCGCAGCAGGCCGAACAGGCCGGTGGCGAACAGGATGGCGAGCGCGACGTTGCGGTAGAGGCGCTCGCTGCCGACGCCGTGGAACAGCTTCCCGCCGGCATAGGCGCCGGCGATCATCACCGGGAACAGCACGATGGCGCGCGCCAGCGCATCCCAGCCGGCCACACCGGTCGCCAGCACGATCACGATCAGCAGAAACTGCGTCAGGAAGTAATAGGTGACGATGTTGGCCCGGTTGACCGCCGGCGGATCGTTGCCCGACAGCAGGTAGAGCAGCACCGGCGGGCCACCGACGCTGGTGGTCGCCATCATCGCGCCCGACACAGCGCCGACCGTGGCGCCGATGGCGGCCGAGCGGCGGCCGCGATAGCGCCAGCCGCTCCACATCATCACCACGAAGGCCACGATCACCGCCGACACCGCCGTCACGATCGTGCCCTTGTCGACGCTCGCCAGCGCCCACACGCCGAGCGGCATGGCGAGGCAGGCGGCGATGCTCATCGGCGCCAGCGTCTTCCAGTCGGCATGGGCGCGCACCTGCGGGAAGAGCTGCAGCGACACCACCAGTTCGATCGCCACCACGGTCACCACCATCTCGGCCGAGCCGAACAGGATGGCGAAGATCGGCGCCATCAGCATCGCCGAGCCGAAGCCCGCGAAGCCGCGCATCAGCCCCGCGACGAGCGTGACGCCGAGCGCGGTCCACAGGCCGACTTCGGCGAACAGGTGTTGGATATAGGAGAGCATGGGACTGACGTTTCGACGGAGGAACGGACGAACGGAAAGACGATCCCCGGCCCGGGCAGGCGGAGGATCAGCCGATAAGTCGAATCGCCGTCAGTCGAATCATGGAGCGAACCATTCACGATCCCGCGCGTGCCGTCAACAACCGCCGCCCGCCGCCCCCTCCCCCCGCCTCTCCCCCTCGCGGGGGAGAGGAGCCCGAAACGATAGCGTCGCCCTTCTCATGTTCCTCTCCCTCTTGAGGGAGAGGAGTTTGAGGAGAGAGGTGCTTGCTCCATCATGTTCCTCTCCCCCTTGGGGGAGAGCCCGAAACGATAGCGTCGCCCTTCTCATGTTCCTCTCCCTCTTGAGGGAGAGGAGTTTGAGGAGAGAGGCGCTTGCTCCATCATGTTCCTCTCCCCCTTGGGGGAGAGCCCGAAACGATAGCGTCGCCCTTCTCATGTTCCTCTCCCTCTTGAGGGAGAGGAGTTTGAGGAGAGAGGCGCTTGCTCCATCATGTTCCTCTCCCCCTTGGGGGAGAGCGACTGTCTTTTGTGTCAAGCGCTTTGCCATGGACGTCGCTCCCTGAGGACAGCGTTTAAGATGGTGAGGAGCTTTCGCATGCAGGCGGTCAAGGCCAGCTTGGCGGGTTTTCCGGCGGCGCGCAGGCGTCGGTAGAAGTCGACGATGACGGGATTGCGCCGAGTGGCGACCAGTGTGGCCATATACAGGGCGGTCCGCACGTTTGCGCGGCCGCCGAGGATGGTGCGGCGCCCGCGTAGAGTGCCGCTGTCGCGATTGAACGGGGCCAAGCCGACCAAAGCGGCGATGGCCTTGCGTCCCAAGGTGCCGAGCTCGGGCAGGTCGGCGATCAGCGATCGTGCGGTGGTATTG
>NZ_FUWJ01000024.1 GCF_900167455.1 Enhydrobacter aerosaccus | reverse complement strand
TCGCCGCCGTCAGCGACGTCTTCCCATGGTCCACATGCCCAATCGTGCCGATGTTGCAGTGCGGCTTGTTCCGCTCAAACTTCGCCTTCGTCATGTTCGTATTCCTTGCCTATCGGTCCTAATTCAAACTGTCGCTCAGCCAGCGAGCTTCGCGACGACCTCGTCCGCCACCGCCTGGGGAACAGGCGCGTAATGATCGAAGGTCATGGTGTAAGCCGCGCGTCCCTGGGTCATCGAACGCAGCGTATTGACGTAACCAAACATGTTCGCCAGCGGCACCATGGCATTGATGACCTGCGCGTTGCCGCGGGCCTCCATGCCCTGGATCTGGCCGCGACGGCTGTTCAGATCGCCGATGCAGTCGCCCATGTAGTCTTCCGGCGTCACCACCTCGACCTTCATGATCGGCTCGAGCAGCTTGCACTGCGCCTTCTGCAGGCCTTCCTTGAAGGCCGCGCGGGCGGCGATTTCGAACGCCAGAACGCTCGAGTCGACGTCGTGATATGCGCCATCGATGAGCGAGACCTTGAAGTCGATCACCGGGAAGCCGGCAAGCACGCCGCTCTCTCGGGAAGCCTCGAGGCCCTTTTCGACACCGGGGATGAACTCCTTCGGCACCGCACCACCCACGATCTTGCTCTCGAAGCTGTAGCCCGAACCAGGCTCGCCCGGCTCGAACACGAGCTTGATGCGCGCGAACTGGCCCGACCCACCCGACTGCTTCTTGTGGGTGTAATCGATCTCAGCCTTGCGGCCGAGCGTCTCGCGATAAGCAACCTGCGGCGCGCCAACATTGGCATCGACCTTGTAGGTACGCCTCAGGATGTCGACCTTGATCTCGAGATGGAGCTCGCCCATGCCCTTGATAACGGTCTGTCCCGTTTCCTGGTCCGTCGAGACGCGGAAGGTCGGATCTTCCTGCACCAGACGCCCCAGCGCCTGACCCATCTTCTCCTGGTCGGCCTTGGACTTCGGCTCGATGGCGAGCTCGATGACCGGGTCCGGGAAGTCCATCTTCTCCAGCACGACCGGGTTGTCAGGGGTGCACAGCGTGTCACCGGTGGTCACGGTCTTGAGACCGGCCAAGGCAATGATGTCGCCCGCCCGTGCTTCCTTGACGTCCTCACGATTGTTGGCGTGCATCAGCAGCATGCGGCCGATGCGCTCCTTGCGGTCCTTGGTGCTGTTCAGCACGCCGGTACCCGACTCGACCACGCCGGAATAGACACGCGCGAAGGTCAGCGAACCCACAAAGGGATCGGTCATGATCTTGAACGCGAGCGCGGAAAACGGCGCATCGTCGCTGGATGGCAGCGAGATGGCCTCGTCGGTGCCCATCTTCACGCCCTTGACGTCCGGGACGTCGGTCGGGGCCGGCAGATAGTTCACGACCGCGTCGAGCATGGGCTGCACGCCCTTGTTCTTGAACGCCGAGCCGCACAGCACTGGAACGAACGCGTAGGAGATCGTGCCCTTGCGGATGCACTTGATCAGCGTCTCGTAGTCCGGCTCCTCGCCCGCCAAATACTTCTCGAGCGCCTCGTCATCCTGCTCGACAGCCATTTCGATCAGCTTGGTGCGGTACTCGGCGGCCTGCTCCTTGAGATCGGCCGGAATTTCACCGATCTCGAACTTGGCGCCGAGCGTCTCTTCCAGCCAGATGATCGCCTTGTTGGCGACGAGATCGATCAGGCCCTTGTATTCCGACTCGGCGCCGATCGGGATCTGGGTCACCAGCGGCTTGCTGCCGAGGCGGTCCTTGATCATATCGACGGTACGCCAGTAGTTGGCGCCGGTGCGATCCATCTTATTGACGAAGCAGATGCGCGGCACGCCGTACTTGTCGGCCTGGCGCCACACGGTCTCCGACTGCGGCTCGACACCGGCGACGGAGTCGAACACGCACACCGCACCGTCGAGCACGCGCAGGGAACGCTCGACTTCGATGGTGAAGTCGACGTGGCCGGGCGTGTCGATGATGTTCACGCGATAGCTCGGCCCCGCATACGGGCCGGTCTCGGTCTTCCAGAAGCAAGTCGTCGCGGCGGACGTGATGGTGATGCCGCGCTCCTGCTCCTGCTCCATCCAGTCCATCGTCGCGGCGCCGTCATGGACTTCGCCGATCTTATGCGACTTGCCGGTGTAGTAGAGGATGCGCTCAGTCGTCGTCGTCTTGCCGGCATCGATGTGCGCCATGATGCCGATATTGCGATAGTGCGCGATGGGAGTTGTGCGAGCCATGGTCGGGGCTTTCTAGCTGAGGGGCCTGGATCGCTTACCAGCGGTAATGGGAGAACGCCTTGTTGGCGTCCGCCATCTTGTGGGTGTCTTCGCGCTTCTTCACCGCGTTACCACGGCGATTGAAGGCGTCGAGCAGTTCGGCCGAGAGCTTCTCGGTCATGCTGTGGCCAGACCGGTCGCGAGCAGCCTGAATGATCCAGCGGATCGCCAGCGCCTGACGGCGCTCCGGGCGCACCTCGACCGGCACCTGGTAGGTGGCACCGCCGACGCGCCGCGACCGCACCTCGACAGCCGGCTTCACGTTCTCCAGCGCCTCGTGGAAGGCCGGGATCGGATCCTGCTTGAGCTTGGTCTCGATCTCATCGAGGGCGCCATAGACGACGCGCTCGGCGACCGACTTCTTGCCACGCTCCATGAGCGTGTTCATGAACTTGCTGAGCACGATATCGCCGAACTTGGCGTCCGGCAGAACTTCGCGTTTCTCGGCTGCGCGACGACGGGACATGACTTCCTCCGCGCCTTACTTCGGACGCTTCGCGCCGTACTTGGAACGGCGCTGCTTGCGGTCCTTGACACCCTGGGTGTCGAGGGTGCCGCGAATGATGTGATAGCGAACGCCCGGAAGGTCCTTCACGCGACCGCCGCGGATCATGACGACCGAGTGTTCCTGCAGGTTATGGCCTTCGCCGGGAATGTAGCTCACCACTTCGTAGGCGTTCGTGAGACGCACCTTGGCCACCTTGCGCAGCGCCGAGTTCGGCTTCTTTGGCGTCGTCGTATAGACGCGCGTGCACACGCCGCGCTTCTGCGGGCAGGCCTGAAGAGCCGGCACTTTGTTGCGCGAGGACAGAGGGCGGCGGCCCTTGGCAATCAACTGGTTAATCGTCGGCATCGAATTCCGGTTTCCTTACACGCCGTCTCGGGTCCGCCCAGGTCAGGCATCGGCGCAAAGCGAATGCGCGGGCGTAGCGGCAAAAGCGCAGCCCCGCGCGATGGGTACTTTGCGGCCTGAAGGCCTTGCTTGTAGCGGTCCTCGACGTCAGGCTGTGTCTAGGCGTTAGGCCTACTACCAGCCCCCCGGCGAGGTGGCGCGCTTATATGGCTATGCCCGTGCAGCGTCAAGCATAGTGCGCAGCTTTTCTCGTTGATTTTGCTGACTATTCGTCGGCGTCCCGCGCTGACTCGTTCCTGTTACCCAAGCCCTCGCGTACGCAAGATTCTATCACACTATATTTTGTGGACTGCCATGCCAGCGCCACAAAGTTTACTTCGTGTGCGCGATGCGCTATCAAGGCTCAAATGCTGCACCAGATCAATCGTACGCCGGCTACCAAAGGTCCCTCTCGGGGCGGGGTAATCGTGCGCGCGATCTTCTGATCCACAGCCGACCAAGACCCTGACCCCGCCGCGAAGGCCGGGGTCGAGTGCAGCGGTCCCGTCCTCCGGCAACGGAAGCGAGACCGAGATGACAGCCCCCCATCCCATGCCGCCCCCGGCGGTGCTCGAAACGCCGAGACTGGTTCTGCGGCCGGTCCGGCGAAAGGATATTCCCGTCATCCAGCATCGATTTCCGCACTGGGAAATCGTGCAATATCTCGATGTGGGTATTCCCTGGCCCTACCCGGCCGATGGCGCCGCACTCTACGTGGAAACATGCCTGGCCGAGATGCAGCGCGGCGAGAAGGCGCACTGGGCCCTGATCCCCAAGTCTGGCCCGGTCGATCTGATCGGCATGATCAGCCTGTGGCCGGACGACGGGGTGTCGCGCAATCAACGCGGTTTCTGGCTGGCTCGGGAATTCCAGCGCCGGGGCCTGATGAGCGAGGCGGCCGAGCGTGTCACGGCCTATGCGTTCTGCGATCTGGGCTGGCCGGAGCTCTGGTTCGCCAATGCCCAGGAAAACTACGGCTCCCGCCGGATCAAGGAGAAGCAGGGCGCCCGCCTGGTCGATCTCATGATCGGCCGCTTCGTGAGCGGCCCGGGCCCGCAGATGGTCTGGCATCTGCTGCGGGAGAACTGGGTGGCGCGGCAAGCCGCCCAATAGAAGGCCGCGCAATAGAAAAGGCCGTCGTCCCAGCACGACGGCCTTCTTCGTTGATCAATTGCTGACCGCTACTCCGCGGCCTGCTCCGCTTCCGGCAACGGCACCGATTGGGGTTGGTCTTCGGCACCCGAAGCCAGGATGGCTCGGTCACGTTGTGCGGCAATCGCCTTCAGACGATTGACGACTCCGCCCGTACCAGCCGGGATCAGGCGCCCGACGATCACGTTCTCCTTCAGGCCCTGCAGATTGTCGACGCGACCGGAAACAGCCGCCTCCGTGAGCACCCGGGTCGTCTCTTGGAAGGAGGCGGCCGAGATGAACGACTTGGTCTGCAGGCTGGCCTTGGTGATGCCCAGCAGGACCGGATCGCCCTTGGCCGGCTTCAGCTTCTCGGCGACGAGCTTGGCGTTCTCGAAGTCGAACTCCTGCTTATCGACCTGCTCTCCGACCAGGAACGTCGATTCGCCCGGATCGGTGATCTCGATCTTCTGCAGCATCTGACGAGCGATCGTCTCGATGTGCTTGTCGTTGATCTTCACGCCCTGCAGTCGATAGACCTCCTGGATCTCGTTGACGAGATACTCAGCCAGCTTCTCGATGCCGAGCACGCGCAGGATGTCGTGCGGCACGGGATTGCCGTCGATCAGGAGATCGCCACGCTCCACGTAGTCGCCTTCCTGGACGGCGATGCGCTTGCCCTTCGGGATCAGGTACTCGACAGGCTCCGCATTCTCGCCTTCCGGCACGATCAGGATGCGGCGCTTGTTCTTGTAGTCCTTGCCGAACTCGATGCGGCCCGCGATGTCGCAGATGATCGCGAAGTCCTTTGGCTTGCGGGCTTCGAACAGCTCCGCCACGCGCGGCAGACCGCCCGTGATGTCGCGGTTCTTGCCGCCCTCGCGAGGGATACGCGCGAGGATGTCGCCGGCATGGACCTCCTGCCCATTCTCGACCGACAGGACCGAATCGATGGACAGCAGATAACGAGCCTCTTGGCCATTGGCCAGCATGATCGGCTTGCCTTCGGCATCGTGGATGGCGATGCGCGGACGCAGATCGCCGCCGCGCGGCTGGCCCTTCCAGTCGACGACGACGCGGTTGGAGATGCCGGTCGACTCGTCGATCACCTCGCGCATCGACACGCCCTCGACGAGGTCGACGTAGACGGCCTTACCGGCCTTCTCCGTGATGATCGGCAGGGTGTACGGATCCCACTCGGCCAGCTTCTGGCCCTTGGTCACCGCGGCATCGTTGTCGACCAGCAGGCGCGCGCCGTAGGGCACGCGATGCTTGGCACGCTCGCGCTGGGCACCGTCGATCAGAACCAGCTCAGTGTTGCGGCCCATTACGACCGGAACGCCCTGGCTGTTCATCACGATGTTGCGGTTGCGCACCTGGATGGTGCCGTCGTGGCTCGCTTCGATGTTCGACTGCTCGGCGCCACGCTGCGCCGCGCCGCCGATATGGAAGGTACGCATGGTGAGCTGGGTGCCCGGCTCGCCGATCGACTGCGCGGCAATGACGCCCACCGCCTCGCCGATATTGACCTTCGTGCCGCGGGCCAGATCGCGTCCGTAGCACTTTCCGCAAACACCGACCTTGGTGTCGCAGGTCAGCACCGAACGGATGCGAAGCTCCTCGATCCCGGCCTTCTCGATCTGCTCGACACCGACTTCGTCGATCAGGTCCCCCCCCTTGACGATGAGGGTGCCGTTCAGCGGGTCGACGATGTCGTCGAGCGCCGTGCGGCCGAGGACGCGCTCGGAGAGCGGCTCGATGACGTCGCCGCCATCGACGACCGCGCGCATCGTGAGGCCGTGCGTGGTGCCGCAATCCTCCTCGATGATGATGCAGTCCTGCGCCACGTCGACCAGGCGGCGGGTCAGGTAGCCCGAGTTCGCCGTCTTGAGCGCCGTGTCGGCCAGGCCCTTGCGGGCGCCGTGGGTGGAGTTGAAGTACTCCAGCACGGACAGGCCTTCCTTGAAGTTCGACAGGATGGGCGTCTCGATGATTTCGCCCGAGGGCTTGGTCATGAGACCGCGCATACCGGCCAGCTGCTTCATCTGAGTGGCCGAACCGCGCGCACCGGAGTGCGCCATCATCCACACAGCATTGACCGGCCGGCCGGGCTTGGGCGTCGAAATGCCCTTCATCATCTCCTCGGCCACGCGGTCCGAGCAGCGCGACCAGGCGTCGACCACCTTGTTGTACTTCTCACCCGAGGTGATCAAGCCGTCCTGATACTGCTGTTCGTATTCCTTCACTTCCTTTTGTGTCTGGGCGACCAGCTTCTCCTTGGCGGCCGGGATGACGAGATCATCCTTGCCGAAGGAAATGCCGGCGCGGCAGGCGTGATAGAAGCCAAGGCCCATGAGGCGATCGGCGAAGATCACCGTCTCCTTCTGGCCGCAGTGACGGTAGACCGAGTCGATGACGTTCTGCAGATCCTTCTTCGTCAGAAGTCGATTGATCAACGAGAACGGCAGGTTGGGATGCTTGGGCAGGATCTGCGCCAGCAGGATGCGTCCCGGGGTGGTTTCGACCACGCGGGATGCAAGCTCGCCCTTGTCGTCGTAAGCCTCCAGTCGCGCCTTGATCTTGGCGTGCATGGACAGCGTACGGCTGTGCAGCGCGTGCTCGAGCTCGCCGATCTCGGAGAACATCGAACCTTCGCCCGCTTCGCCCTCGCGCTCGAGGGTGATGTAATAGATGCCGAGCACGATATCCTGCGACGGCACGATGATCGGCTTGCCCGACGCCGGGCTCAGGATGTTGTTGGTCGACATCATGAGCACGCGAGCTTCGAGCTGGGCTTCCAGCGATAGCGGTACGTGAACCGCCATCTGGTCACCGTCGAAGTCGGCATTGAAAGCGGTGCAGACCAGCGGATGAAGCTGGATCGCCTTGCCCTCGATCAGGACGGGCTCGAACGCCTGGATGCCGAGGCGGTGCAGCGTCGGCGCGCGGTTCAGGAGCACTGGATGTTCGCGGATCACCTCTTCGAGGATATCCCAAACCTCCGGCCGTTCCTTCTCGACCATGCGCTTGGCGGCCTTGATGGTGTTGGCCATGCCGTAGTTCTGCAGCCGCGAATAGATGAACGGCTTGAACAGCTCCAGCGCCATCTTCTTCGGCAAACCGCACTGATGCAGCTTCAGCTCGGGACCGACCACGATCACGGAGCGGCCCGAGTAGTCGACGCGCTTGCCGAGAAGGTTCTGGCGGAACCGGCCCTGCTTGCCCTTCAGCATGTCGCTGAGCGACTTCAGTGGCCGCTTGTTCGCGCCCGTGATGACTCGGCCTCGGCGGCCGTTGTCGAACAGCGCATCGACGGACTCCTGCAGCATGCGCTTCTCGTTGCGCACGATGATGTCAGGCGCCCGCAGTTCCATCAGCCGCTTCAGGCGGTTGTTGCGGTTGATGACGCGACGGTAGAGGTCGTTCAGGTCGGAGGTAGCGAAGCGGCCGCCGTCGAGCGGAACCAGCGGGCGCAGCTCGGGTGGGATCACCGGCACCAGCTCGAGGATCATCCATTCCGGACGGGCGCCGGACTCGATGAAGCTCTCGACCAGCTTCAGCCGCTTGACCAGCTTCTTGCGCTTCGCCTCCGAAGTCGTCTCTCGCAGCTCCTCGCGCAGCTTCGGACGCTCCTCGTTGAGGTCGATGACCTGCAACATCTCGCGGATCGCCTCGGCGCCGATGTCGGCTTCGAACGAGCCCTCGCCATATTCGTCGAGCGCGTTGAGATACTGGTCCTCGTTCAGGAGCTCGCGATATTTCAGCGGCGTCAGGCCGGGATTGGTGACGACATAGTTCTCGAAGTAGAGGATCTTCTCCAGGTCGCGCAGCGTCATGTCGAGCAGAAGCCCGATACGGCTCGGCAGCGACTTCAGGAACCAGATATGGGCTACCGGCGAAGCAAGTTCGATGTGGCCCATCCGCTCGCGACGTACCTTGGTGAGTGTCACCTCGACGCCGCACTTCTCGCAGGTGATGCCGCGGAACTTCATGCGCTTGTACTTGCCGCACAAGCACTCGTAGTCCTTGATCGGTCCGAAGATACGGGCGCAGAAGAGCCCGTCCCGCTCCGGCTTGAAGGTGCGGTAGTTGATGGTTTCCGGCTTCTTGATCTCACCGTGGCTCCAGGCGCGGATGCGTTCCGGACTGGCGATCGAGATTCGGATCTCGTCGAAGGTCGGAGTGCCCTGCGGCTGGCCCAGCACATTGATAAGGTCGGTCATATTCGGGGTCCTACGGGTTCGTTGGACTTAAATGGCGAAGAATGGATGTCGGCCGCCTCAGGCGGCCGACTGGTTCAGTTCGACGTTCAGGCCGAGGGAGCGCAGCTCCTTGACCAGCACATTGAAGGATTCGGGGATGCCTGCCTCGAACGTGTCGTCGCCGCGAACGATGGCCTCATAGACCTTCGTACGGCCCGCAACGTCGTCCGACTTCACGGTCAGGATCTCCTGCAGCGTATAGGCGGCGCCATAGGCCTCAAGCGCCCAAACCTCCATCTCGCCGAAGCGCTGGCCGCCGAACTGCGCCTTGCCGCCCAGTGGCTGCTGGGTGACGAGGCTGTAAGGGCCAATCGACCGGGCATGAATCTTGTCGTCGACCAGGTGATGCAGCTTCAGCATGTAGATGTAGCCCACCGTCACCTTGCGATCGAACGGCTCGCCCGTACGACCGTCCACCAGGGTGACCTGACCCGACCGATCGAGGCCCGCCATCTCCAGCATGCCAACGATATCGGCCTCGTGCGCGCCGTCGAACACAGGCGACGCGAACGGAACGCCCCGGCTCAGGTTCCTGGCCAGTTCGATCACCCGATCGTCGTCGAGGTCGGCGATGTCGTTCTTGTACGACTTCTCGCCATAGACGTCGCGCAGGGTCTTGCGGACCTGTGCGATGGAGCTCTCGCGAGCGCCATTCACCATCTCGCCGATCTTCTTGCCGAGACCCGCCGCGGCCCAGCCGAGGTGGGTCTCCAGAATCTGACCGACGTTCATGCGGCTCGGCACACCCAGGGGATTCAGCACGATGTCGACCGGCTGACCGTCCTCAAGATAGGGCATGTCCTCGAGCGGCATGATGCGCGAGATGACACCCTTGTTGCCGTGGCGGCCGGCCATCTTGTCGCCCGGCTGCAGCTTGCGCTTGGTCGCGACGAAGACCTTGACCATCTTCATCACGCCCGGCGGCAGTTCGTCGCCACGCTGAAGCTTGTCGACCTTGCTGTCGAAGCGGTCCTGCAGACGCTTCATCGATTCGTCGAACTGCTTGTTCAACGCCTCGATCTCGCTCTGGCGCTTGTCGGTCTTGACCGCGATCTGACGCCACTGACCGGGCGTGAACTCGCCCAGCACCTTGTCGACGATGCGCGTGCCGGGCTTCAGGCCCTTGAGCCCGCCCGCGACGACCTGATTGAGCAACATCTCCTGCAGCTGACTGTAGAAGCTGCGCTCGAGGATTGCCTTTTCGTCGTCACGGTCCTTTGCCAGACGTTCGATCTCGTCACGCTCGATGGCGAGTGCGCGCTCGTCCTTGTCGACGCCGCGCCGATTGAAGACGCGCACCTCGACAACCGTGCCCTCGACACCCGGCGGCACCTTGAGCGACGTGTCGCGAACGTCGGCCGCCTTCTCGCCAAAGATCGCGCGCAGCAGCTTCTCTTCCGGCGTCATCGGGCTCTCGCCCTTCGGGGTGACCTTGCCGACAAGGATATCGCCCGCCTTCACCTCGGCACCGATATAGACGATGCCCGCCTCGTCGAGGTTCTTGAGAGCCTCTTCGCCGACGTTCGGGATGTCGCGGGAGATTTCCTCCTGGCCGAGCTTGGTGTCGCGGGCCATGACCTCGAACTCCTCGATGTGGATCGAGGTGAAGACGTCATCGCGCACGATGCGCTCGGAGAGGAGGATCGAGTCCTCGAAGTTGTAGCCGTTCCACGGCATGAACGCGACGAGCACGTTGCGGCCGAGGGCCAGCTCGCCGTTCTGGGTCGACGGCCCGTCGGCCACGATATCGCCCTTCTTCACCACGTCGCCCACCCGCACCAGCGGCTTCTGGGTGATGCAGGTGCTCTGGTTCGAGCGCTGGAACTTCAGCAGGTTGTAGATGTCGACCGCGGGGCGGTTCGGACCGACGTCCTCCGTCGCGCGGACCACGATACGCATGGCGTCGACCTGGTCGACGATGCCGGAGCGGCGCGCCGAGATCGCCACGCCCGAATCACGGGCCACGACCTCTTCCATGCCCGTGCCCACCAGCGGCGCATCGGCCTGGATCAGCGGCACCGCCTGACGTTGCATGTTCGAGCCCATCAGCGCGCGATTGGCGTCGTCGTTCTCGAGGAACGGGATCAGCGCCGCGGCAACGGACACGATCTGCTTGGGCGAGACGTCGACGAAGTCGATCGTGTCGGGACGGCCGAGAATGTACTCGCCGCCTTTGCGACACTGAACGAGTTCGGAAACGAACTTGCCCTTGGGGTCGATCTCGGCATTGGCCTGCGCCACCGTATAGCGGCCCTCCTCCATCGCCGAGAGATAGATGACCTCGTCGGTGACGCGGCCGGCCACGACCTTGCGGTACGGGCTTTCAATGAAGCCGTACTGGTTCACGCGCGCATAGGTCGCGAGCGAGTTGATCAGGCCGATGTTCGGGCCTTCCGGCGTCTCGATCGGGCAGATGCGGCCGTAGTGGGTCGGATGCACGTCGCGGACCTCGAAGCCCGCGCGTTCGCGTGTCAGGCCGCCCGGTCCGAGTGCCGAAAGACGACGCTTGTGCGTCACTTCCGACAGCGGGTTCGTCTGATCCATGAACTGCGACAGCTGGCTGGAGCCGAAGAACTCGCGCACCGCCGCGGCGGCCGGCTTGGCGTTGATGAGATCGTGCGGCATCACCGTGTCGATGTCGATCGAGCTCATCCGTTCGCGGATGGCGCGCTCCATGCGGAGCAGGCCGACGCGATACTGGTTCTCCATCAGCTCGCCAACCGACCGAACACGGCGATTGCCGAGATGATCGATGTCGTCGATTTCTCCGCGACCATCCTTGAGGCCGTGCAGGACCTTCACTACCGCCAGGATGTCCTCGCGGCGCAGCGTGCGCTGCGTATCAGGCACGCCTTCGAAGCCCAGGCGCATGTTCATCTTCACGCGACCGACCGGAGAGAGGTCGTAGCGCTCGATGTCGAACAGCAGGCCGCCGAACAGGGACTCTGCCTGCTCCAGTGTCGGCGGCTCGCCCGGCCGCATGACGCGGTAGATGTCGAGCAACGCCTCTTCGCGGCTGGAATTCTTGTCGGCCGCCAGCGTGTTGCGGATGTAAGGGCCGACATTCGTGTGGTCGATCGCGAGCGTCGGCAGCGTGTCGATGCCGTTCTCCTCGAACAGGTCGAGCACCGCCTGGGTGATCTCCTGGCCGGCCTCGACATAGATTTCGCCGGTCTTTTCGTTGATGACGTCGAGCGCAGCGTAGCGGCCGATCAGCTCTTCCGCCGACACGCGGATCTCCTTCAGCCCGCCCTCCTTGAGGCGGTTGAGGAGGCGCGGCGTCATCTTGGCGCCAGCCTCGGCGACAGTCTTACCGGTCTTGGCGTTGACGAGGTCGTGCGTGAGCTTGATGCCCTTCATCGCCTCGGCATCGAAGGTGGTGTTCCACCCTTCCTCGTCGCGCTTGTAGATCACCTGGCCATAGAAGGCCGCGAGGATCTCTTCCGGGGACAGGCCCTGGGCCTCGGCCGGATCCAGCTGCTGGCCCTTGGCGGCTGCCGCCGCGCGCTTCTTGGCGGTGGCATCATTGTCGAGGGCGAGCAGCAGCGTCGTCACCGGAATCTTGCGGCGACGGTCGATGCGCACATAGATCAGGTCCTTGGCGTCGAACTCGAAGTCGAGCCAGGAGCCGCGATAGGGGATGATGCGCGCGGCGAACAGGTACTTGCCCGAGCTGTGGGTCTTGCCCTTGTCGTGATCGAAGAAGACGCCCGGCGAGCGGTGCATCTGGCTGACGATCACGCGTTCCGTGCCGTTCACGATGAAGGTGCCGTTGTCGGTCATGAGCGGCATGTCGCCCATGTAGACATCCTGCTCCTTGATGTCGCGGATCGAGCGCGAACCCGCTTCCTCGTCGATGTCCCATACGACGAGCTGGAGCGTGACCTTCAGCGGCGCGGCAAAGGTGATGCCGCGCTGCTGGCATTCCTCGACGTCGTACTTCGGCTCCTCGAACTCGTATTTCACGAACTCAAGGCTGGCCCGTTCGGCGAAGTCCTTGATCGGGAATACCGAGCGGAACACCTCCTGAAGACCCGACTGCGTACGCTTCGCGGCCGGCGTCATGCGCTGCAGGAAGCTTTCGTAGGAGCTCTTCTGCACCTCGATGAGGTTTGGCATCGGCGCCACCGACTCGATGTGGCCGAAGAAACGACGAATCCGTTTGCGCGTATTGAAGGCCGTGGCCATCCTGCGTCCTCGAAGGTTCAAGGGCGGAGAGAACACCCGCTGCTTTCTCGGAGCTTGCGGCCCGCCAGCCGCTCACCCCATCCGTTGCAGAGGGCCACTTATCGGAGCGGACCACGACCAGGTCCGCTCGGAAAAGAGGCCCGACAGGGCCGGCCTCCAAAGAGACCAGCCCCACCGGATAGATGCTTACTTGAGCTCGACCTTGGCGCCCTCGGCCTCGAGCTTGGCCTTGAGCTTCTCGGCGTCCGCCTTCGGCACGCCTTCCTTGACCGGCTTCGGCGCGCCTTCGACCAGGTCCTTGGCCTCCTTGAGGCCGAGGCCGGTGATTTCGCGCACCACCTTGATGACGTTGATCTTCTTGTCGCCAGCGGCGGCGAGGACGACGGTGAACTCGTCCTTCACTTCCGCGGGAGCAGCGGCGGCGGCGCCCGGCGCGGCTGCGACGGCGACCGGCGCGGCGGCGCTGACGCCCCACTTCTCTTCAAGCAGCTTGCTGAGCTGAGCGGCCTCGAGGACCGTCAGGGCCGAAAGCTCTTCGACCAGCTTTTCCAGATTGGCCATTGTCTATCTCCTAATAACCCGAACTTCTTCGATCGTGACTTCGAAACGATTGACGACTCACGCCGCCTTCGCGCCGTCTTCCTTGGCTCCGTATGCGCCGAACACACGAGCGACCTGACCCGCCGGCGCCTGCAATACACCCGCGACCTTGGTCGCCGGGGCCTGCAGAAGGCCGATGATCGTGGCCCGCAGAGCATCGAGGGAGGGGAGCGTGGCGAGAGCCTGGACGCCTGCGACGTCCAGCGTGTTCTCACCCAGCGCACCACCGACGATGGTCAGCTTCTCGTTGTTCTTGGCGAAAGCCGAAACGACCTTCGCCGCAGCGACCGGATCCTTGGAGTAGGCGATGGCAGTCGGCCCCTTGAACAGGGATCCGAGCGCCTTGAAGGGCGTGCCCTCGAGGGCACGCAACGTGAGCCGATTCTTGGCGACCTTATAGCTCGCGCCCGCTGCCCGTATCTTGCGACGCAGGTCCGTCACTTCCTGGACGGTGAGGCCGGACTGGCGGGTTACCACCATCAGGCTCGCGTCCTTGAAGATCTGGTTCAGCTCGGCGATCGCTTCGGCCTTTTCCGAACGATTCACGGCTTTCTCCAACTAAGGTCCGATCCGGAGGATCCGAATCGAACCGGCTGCGTTAAGACCACATGTTCCGTCAGCGGTTGAGCGAACGGAACCTGACGGTCTTGCTCGCCTGCCCCGGAAGTTCGGGCCGTGCGCATGCCAGGGCATGCGTCGATTCCCTTGCCCCCGTCTGCGCAGGCGGGTTTCCCCTTTACGCTTCCTCCCGAAGAAGGAAGCACCGGCGGTCTCGGACAGGTGGACGTCGGAAGTCTTGCGACCTCCTCCCTCCTTCCAACGCCGACCGGGACACGGCCGACGCCGGAAACTCGTGACTAAAACCTCACGCGATCAGACGACGATCGCGGAAGCCGGGTCGAGCTTGATGCCCGGGCCCATGGTCGAACTGATCGACACCTTCTTGATGAAGGTGCCCTTGGCGCCGCTCGGCTTGGCGCGGCTGATGGCGGTGACGAACGCCTTCACGTTGGCGGCGATCGCGTCCTCACTGAACGAGGCCTTGCCGACGCCGGCGTGGACGATGCCGGCCTTCTCGGCGCGGAACTCGATCGAGCCGGCCTTGGCCGCCTTGACCGCCGCGGTGACGTCCTGCGTGACCGTGCCCAGCTTCGGGTTCGGCATCAGACCGCGCGGGCCCAGAACCTTACCGAGGCGTCCGACGATGCCCATCATGTCCGGCGTCGCCACGCAGCGGTCGAAGTTCATTTCGCCGCCATTGATCTTCTCGGCGAGATCCTCGGCACCAACGAGATCCGCTCCAGCCGCCTTGGCCTCCTCGGCCTTGGCGCCACGCGCGAACACCGCCACGCGCACCGTCTTGCCAGTGCCGCTCGGCAACTCGACCATGCCGCGCACCGCCTGGTCGGCGTGACGCGGATCGATGCCGAGGTTCATGGCAACTTCAATCGTCTCGTCGAACTTCGACTTGGCATTGGCCTTTACGAGCTTCACGGCCTCGTCGAGCGAATAGACCTTGTCCCGGTCAACCGAAGCTGCAGCCGTCTTGTATCGCTTGCCCTGCGTCATGGCTTACTCCACCACCTGAAGGCCCATAGACCGGGCGGAGCCCACGACCTGCGCCATCGCCGATTCGACCGAGTCGCAGTTGAGGTCTGGCATCTTCTGCTTGGCGATCTCTTCGACTTGCTTCTTCGTCACCTTGCCGACGATCTGCGTGCCGACCGTCTTGGCGCCCGATTCGATGCCCGCAGCCTTCTTCAGGAAGTAGGTCACCGGCGGTGTCTTGGTCACGAAGGTGAAGCTGCGGTCCTGAAACACGGTGATGACCACCGGAATCGGCATGCCGGCTTCCATCTTCTGGGTGCGCGCGTTGAATTGCTTGCAGAATTCCATGATGTTGACGCCCTGCTGACCGAGCGCAGGCCCGATCGGCGGCGACGGATTGGCCTTTCCAGCCGGCACTTGCAGCTTGACGTAGGCCTGAATTTTCTTGGCCATGCCTGCCCCTTTCTGTTGGGCGGCGCGGTACGGCCATGGCCGGCCTCCCGCACCTGATTAAAAACCCTGACTAAACCGTTGGATGGAAACAAATTTCTGAAACCAACCAAACACACGAGAAAAGGCCGGCACGTAGGCCAGCCCTTCCAAGGGCGGGGGGTGTACCAAACTCCCCGACGCTCCACAACCCCAAGATTTGGGCTTTATATGGGCAGAGCCTAAAGTTTTTCCACCTGGGCGTAATCGAGTTCGACCGGAGTCGAGCGCCCAAAGATCGATACCGCGACTTTCAGACGGGCCCGCTCCTCGTCCACATCCTCAACCGTGCCGTTGAACGAGGCGAACGGTCCATCGGCGACCTTGACCTGCTCGCCGATCTCGAAACTGACGGCTGGCTTGGGCCGTTCCACGCCCTCCTGGACCTGCCGCAGGATGCGCCCAGCCTCGGCGTCGGAGATCGGCACGGGCTTGCCGCGGCCACCGCCGCCCAGAAAGCCAGTAACCTTGGCCGTATTCTTGATCAGATGCCAGGTCTCGTCGTTGAGATCCATTTTCACCAGGACGTAGCCGGGGAAGAACTTGCGCTCCGTCTGGACTTTCGAGCCCCGGCGCACCTCCACGACCTCTTCCATCGGGACCAGAACCTGGGAGATCTCCTCGGTCAGACCCTTCTTTTCCGCCTGTTCACGGATCGACTGCGCGACTTTGTTTTCAAAGCCGGAATAGGCGTGAACGACGTACCAACGATGAGCCATGTCAGGAAATCCCGAGCAGTGTCTGCACGACAAAGGCGATGACCTTGTCGGCCACCAGGAAGAATACCGCCGCGATCACGACGAAGATGAAGACCATGCTGGTCGTGATCGTGGTCTCGCGTCGGGTCGGCCAAGTGACCTTGCCGGCTTCGGCGCGGACTTCCCGAACGAATTCTACTGGATTCTTCGCCATGCTCGCCATTTTCAAAAGGTGGCAGGAGTGGAGGGACTCGAACCCCCGGCCCTCGGTTTTGGAGACCGATGCTCTACCAACTGAGCTACACTCCTACACGCCGCCGCCGGACATACACGCCGGCGGCGCCGATTTATAGCACTACTTGACGATTTTGGTTACGACGCCGGCGCCGACGGTGCGTCCGCCCTCGCGGATGGCGAAGCGCAGGCCCTCGTCCATGGCGATCGGCTGGAT
>NZ_FUWJ01000027.1 GCF_900167455.1 Enhydrobacter aerosaccus | reverse complement strand
GGACCTTGTTGACCAGGAACTCCCGGCTGGTTAGCAACGTGCGCAACTCCTGGCTCTCGATCGACTTGACGTGGACTGCCTTGAACCAACCCGATCGCACGAGCTGGGCGATTGAGCGGGCATCGTTGCGATCCGTCTTGTTCAGGGACATCGCTGAGATGGCTGCCTTGGCGTGGCGCGTCTCAATGCAGAACGCGGGAAAACCGGCATCCTTCAGACCGAAGAACAGCCATTGCGAAAGCGTGTCGGCCTCGAGGCCGACACGCTCGAAGGTACCTTCGAGCTCCCGCAAGAAAGCAACGATCGCGTCTGGATCGCTCAAGACCTTTATCTCCTTGACGAGAAAGCCTTCGGCATTGATCACACACACGCTCGTCTGCTCGAGCGAGACATCCAAACCGGCATACAAGATCGACATGGGGCGCTCCTGCTTCTGAGAGAATGCCAGAGTCTGGCGGCTCCCGTCGGCGGAGCCCAGACCCCGACTACCCCATCTGAACGAAATGCTGTTCACCTCGCTCGCGCACGTCCGGTCGGCGCTCGCACGGTGGAAGGACGATTACAACAACGTGCGGCCGCGCAGCGCGATCGGCAATCTGCCGCCCGCGACCTACGCCACGCTCAGCGCTCCCGGAATGCAACGGGACGGGACGCTGCGCGCAATCCGGGGCCCGCGCCCCGCCCCGTTGCACCACCGAGCCAAGCAGGCTCAAATGGCGGGCGGACTCCACTTATCCCTGGATGACGCTTGGGGCGCAGGTCACCGGGCAAGCGGATCGAGGAGTTTGCTGCCCTGGAACTGGAAGACTGCGTCACAGCAAAGGGCCGCCGCCTAATCAACGAAGACTACCGCGGCCTTCAACGGACGCGTACGAAGCTTCTTCCACTCCCAGGCCAGCAATTCGTAGAGGCTGGCTCTGCGGGTGAGGAGCGATGCAGGCGAACACGCCAGCAAGCCAGGCTTGCGGATCGACGTCGTTGAGCTTCGCCATCATGATCGGCGAGAACAGAACAGCGCTGTCGACGCTCTCCGACAGATCACTCCCGTCGCGTGTGCAAACTTCTTCTCACATACAGGATGTGGCTCTGTTTAACGGGAAGCCGCTCTAGTTGTGAGCTTTCAATAGGTTGTCCATCCGGCCCCGGCCGAGGAAGCTGATGTTGTCGAGACGTCAACTGTCCTTGGGGTAGCCGAATGGACATCCATGAGAATGACCGCCTGACGCCGCGCGGTCGAGAGCACATGGTCAACATGGTTCTCAGCGGGCAAACGCCGAAGGCCGTCAGTGAAGCCGTAGGCGTTTGCCCTCGCTCGGTGCGTAAATGGGTCGAGCGCTTCCAACTGGAAGGCCTCGCCGCCTTGCAAGACCGCAGCTCGCGGCCCGATCGGCTGCGCCAGCCGACGCCTCAAGCCACGGTCGACCAGATCGAGGCTCTGCGCCGGCAGCGCCTGACCGGCAAGGCGATCGCCGCCGAAACCGGTATCTCCACCGCCACTGTCAGCCGGGTGCTCAAGCGCCTGGGCCTCAATCGCTTGAGTGCCCTCGAGCCGGCCGAACCACCGCGCCGCTACCAACGCGATCGGCCTGGCGAGCTCATCCACATCGACATCAAAAAACTCGGCAAGTTCAATGGGATCGGCCATCGCATCACCGGCGACCGGACCGGCCAAAGCAACAATCGTGGCGTCGGTTGGGAGTTCGTCCATGTTGCCATCGACGACGCTTCCCGCATCGCCTTCAGCCGGGTCATGAAGACCGAGCGTAAAGCTTGCGCAATCACTTTCCCCAAGGCCGCGATCGCATACTACGCAAGCCTCGGCATCACCGTCGAACGGGTCATGACCGACAACGGCTCCTGCTACAAAGCCTTCGCCTTCCGCCGTGCCTGCAAGCGACTGGGACTACGCCACATCCGTACCAGGCCCTACACCCCGAGTACCAACGGCAACGCCGAGCGCTTCATCCAGACTGCTCTGCGCGAATGGGCATACGCTCGCGCCTACGACACATCACGACAACGCGCCGCCGAGCTGCCCTATTGGATGCATTGCTAAACTGGCACAGACCTCATGGCAGTATCGGATCCGTGCCACCCATCAGTACTCTCGGCCTGACCGGGAATAACCTGTTGAGGCTCCACATCTAGTTGCTGCGCCAGCGCAGTTCCCTGCCAGCATGGTGGACCCTCGTTCCTCCCTAAGAGATAAATATAGATTAGAATGGGCAGAAAACCCATGGACTTAGCGTTGCTATTGGGGATCTTGTCTGCGAGAGAGACTTAAGGCAACGCGCCTGGTCACATGAATGACGGAAGATTGGACGATAAGGTTAGTTTCCACTCACAATGATTGCACTCGACCTGACTTGTTTGGCGATGGCGGTGAGCCAGAAGACTCCTACGCCTCGGGGAGTGGCCCGAGTCGAGTATGAATATGCTCGTTACTTTCTCGAGTCCTGGCGTGGTGATTGCGTCGCGGCCATGCCGACTTTGTGGGGCCTTCGCTATTTTGATCGCCGCCGGGCAATCGCTGGTTTGCGTTTTCTCGAAGAATGGTGGAGCGAAGATAGGCCCCCGGATAGCGATCCAGTTTACCGTTCGCTCAAGCGGCGTTTTGGCGGCTCTCGAGAGTTGCTTGAGAATCGATTATCGTTCACCGATTGCCTGGCCGGCTTCGTTCGGCAGTTTGCCCGGACGGGTGTGGAGTTCGGCCGCTCAGTGCCGCGGCAACTCCCGCAGGGAAGCGTATATTTAAGTGTGGGACACATCGGGATTACATGGGCCAGTTTGTTGTCATGGCTTGCGCATCGCCGGGATGTGAAAGCAGTTTTCATGCTTCATGATGCACTCGCCTTGGAACGACCGGACTGGTTCTCGGCCAAAGACGCTGCGGCGCAGCGCGCTCGCTTTGTCAATACAGCGACCTACGCCGCGGGAGTCATGGCGCCTTCAAAGGCGGCGGAAAAATCCGTTCTCGCAGCTCTAAGGGACCTCGGCCGCAATTCGATCACTTCTTTCGGGGAGCCATTACCGCTTCCTTCGGCCTTTTCTAAGCGTCAGTCACCCGATCCGGAGCTTGCGGGCCATCGTTATTTCGTTGCCTGCGGCGCCATCGAACGACGAAAGAACTTCCTTTTTCTTCTCAAGCTCTGGAGCAGGATCGCCGACAAATTAGGAGCCAATACCCCGAAACTAGTCATCGTCGGAATGATGCCCCGCGAAGGCGGGCCCGAGAGAGATTACCTCGAGGCTACAGGCTGGGTTAAGGGGACAGTGGTCGACGTATCCGGCCTTGGCACTCCGGCACTCAAACAGCTCCTGGAATCATGCCGTGGCTTGTTGATGCCGTCGTTGGGAGAAGGTTTTGGACTTCCGATAGCGGAGGCGCTGGCGCTCGGCCGGCCCGTATTGGCTTCCGATTTGCCGGCACATCGTGAAGCGGGCGGTGTGGCAGCTCGCTACCTTGATCCAGGCGCGGACGACGCCTGGATGGCTGCCATCCTGGAGCTTGCCACCGGTCCTGCTCTCGCGATCGCACCTCATCAGGCAGTGACTTCCGACAAATATTTCTCCAAGGTATCGGCGTTCCTGGAGGAACTTCGTTCGTAGCAAGTTCAGTTGCTCTCCTACAGGAAGCAAACGAACATGACTGACGGCTATGGTAGGCGGATCTGTCTTGAGTGGCTCTGCGGCTAACCTCGCGGCGGAGGCAGGATGCCCTGGCTACCCGTTCGGGCCAGCTTCCTCAGTTCGGAAAGTTCCGGATGGCTTCTTCAAACCAAGCAATTCGCTCTTCCTGCGCTCCAAGCAGTGGGCGACGGTCGACCTGATGAGCCACTTCCTGAAGACGTTCGCAGACAGCCACATCCTCGCGAACGACCCTATTGAAATAGTACTGATAAATCGGCCGCCTGAAGATGTCGGTGACGAATCGCTTGGCCCGTGCGAATCGGGACAAATCTGCTTCGAACGGCGATGGATATGACCAGCTTCGATATGTGGTGTGATCCGGTGCAAGCGGAGAGTATTGCATGATGTTCGAGAACCAGAAGGGTCGATCCGCGTCGACATGTGCGATGATCAGGTTCGGCAGGATCTGGAATACGAAGAAGTGCTTTGAGCGATATGTGCCATCCCGGCATCCTGCGAGTAGCTTTTCAAAGCAATCTTCATCGTCGGAAAACAAATAGGCACTGTTGGCTCCGAACCGGAAATAGCGGCGCATCGACATCGATGGAATGTAACCATTGCGCCCCAACGTCGACGGATGAATCGTCGGACCGTGATAGTCGTCCAACGTGATGTGAAGATTCAGCCGCCAGTTCGCGCGAATCTCTCGCTCCATATAGTATGGCCGCCGTCTTACCTTCGTCATTGCTTCGAGGATGGGAAAGGCTTCCCCGAGATAATCCTTGAGCGTTAGGCTGGTGCCTCCTGGGAAGCGCCCAAAGACCATGGTGCCGCATGTCGACAGTTCGATTTTCTTGAGATGCCCGCCAACCTCTCTGGCAGGCTTCCCGTAGACCATCTTGCAAATAGGAATTCCGACGACGCGACCGTCTCTGTTGTATTGCCAGTGATGAAAGCCGCAAATCAATGGGCCGTTGCCTTTTGCCTCATGGCGCAAAGGATAGAAACGGTGCGCGCATACATTTTCGAAGCCGCGGAGCTCCTCTCCGAAGCGTTGGACGAACACCGACTTCGTGGCGATCGAAGCCCGGAACCAATCGCCATCCTCCGCTGCATCATCTGCAAATCCGAGAAATGTCCAGACGTACGCCAGGCGGCGTTGTTCATCTTGGAAGGCCTGTGCATCAACTAGAGAGCGCGCCCAGTCCTCCGAAAAGCTTGTAGTCATGGAATATCAGAGCAGCCCTATCATTGTAATAAGCCGGGTATTCAAAGTTGCACTAGGATCAATACACGTCAAGTGACCGGACACGTCTGAGCGCCGACACGGACCGGTCTGAAGGGCATTACTCCCATATCCAGTGTAGTGGCGTTTGGATTGAACGCTGGGCATCCCCGATTAATCTCATTGTCCATTGTCAGCGAGACAATGCCAGCCTTTCGGGGCTGTTGCGTCACTGAACGTTGTTCCTTGCCCGTAACCGTCCGATCTTGGCCGCCTTGAGCTGCCGCTGGGCGGTGGCAGTAATGGCAGGGTGAACAGATCGGAAGAGACGAATGTCAGGCCTGTGCGTGACAGGAGTGCGTTAGCGGCTCGGAGCGTGTCGCGACGCCGACGCTACAGTGCGGAGGCGAAGAAGGCGATCCTTGCGGAGGCCTCGGCGCCAGGAGCAACGGTGCCGGAGGTAGCGCTGCGGCACAACATCACGCGCAGCCTGATCCACAACTGGCGTCGCCAGGAGGCGGCCTCGCTGCTGGGCGCGACGGTGCGGTTCACGGCGGTGACGGTTGCGACGGAGATGCCGAGGGCGATAGAGGCACCGCCGAAGATGGAGAGGGGTGGCCGGATCGAGATCGAGCTGCCAGGCGGTGTGCGCGTGCGGGTCGAAGGTGGCGTCGATGAAGAAAGGCTGAAGCGGGTGTTACGAGCGTTGCGGCGATGATGGGCTTGCCGTCGGGGACGCGGATCTGGCTGGCGACGGGCGCGACGGACATGCGGAAGGGCTTCGACGGCCTTGCCGGCATGGTGCAGACGGTCCTGGGCGAGGATCCGTTCAATGGCCACCTGTTCGTGTTCCGAGGCCGTCGCGGGCATCTGGCGAAGGTGCTGTGGTGGAGCGGCGACGGTTACTGCCTGTTCAGCAAGCGACTGGATCGCGGCCACTTCGTGTGGCCGCAGGCATCGAGCGGCGCGACGGTAGCGCTGAGTGAGGCGCAGCTGTCGATGCTTCTGGAGGGCATCGACTGGCGCCGGCCGGAACGGACCTGGCGTCCGGAGAAGCCCGGCTGACTGGGGCGGAGGTTACTCCGCCCGAGTCGGCTGAAGCTTTAGCGAAGGCCGATGCGGCACAACGACTCGCGGGGGCTCATCGCTGTTCCCATGGCCCAGCGGGACGTTAGCATTGCGGCGTGCTTGGAGCCGATGACCTGCCCGAGAGTGCCGAGGAGCTGCGCCAGCTGGTGCTGAAGCAGCGCGCGGCACTGGCCGAGCGGGATGGCATCATCGAGCGGCTGAAGGCGCAGCTGACCTGGCTGTGCCGGCAACAGTTCGGCCGCTCATCGGAGAAGATCGAGCGCGAGATCGCGCAGCTGGAGCTGCAGCTCGAGGATCTGGAAGAGACCTCGTCATCACGTATTGCAGCAAGCGAACCGGAGCGCAGCATCGCTGATCCGGGACGGCGGCCGCTGCCCGACCATCTGCCGCGCGAGGAGATCGTTCACGAGCCAGCCTGCACGTGCCCGGACTGCGGCGGCCCGATGCGGCGGCTGGGCGACGACACCTCGGAGATGCTGGAGTACGTGCCGGCGAGCTTCCGAGTGGTCCGGCATGTTCGGCCGAAGCTGGCGTGCTCGCGCTGCGACCGGATCGTACAGAGCGAAGCACCGTCGCGGCCGATTGGTCGCGGCCTGGCAGGCCCCGGCCTGATCGCTCACGTGCTTGTGGCCAAGTATGTGTGGCGCTTGAGCGCTCGACGCTGGCGGACTGGGTGGGCAGCACGAGCGCCCTGCTGCAGCCACTGGTCGAGGCGTTGGCGAAGCAGACGCTCCAACCCGGCAAGCTGCATGCCGACGACACCCCTGTGCCGGTGCTGGCGCCGGGGCATGGCAGGACCAGGACCGGCCGGCTGTGGGTGTACGTGCGCGATGACCGTCCCGCGGCTGACAGCGCGTCGCCGTCGGTTCTGTTCCGCTACTCCGCCGACCGCAAGGGGGAGCGCCCGCAAGACCATCTGCGGGTGTTCCGGGGCTTCCTGCAGGCGGATGGCTATGCCGGCTATAACCGGCTCTACGGCAATGAGATCGTCGAGGTCGCCTGCTGGGCCCATGCTCGGCGCAAGTTCCACGACCTGTACGTCGACAACGGCTCCGAGCTTGCGCAGGAGGCGCTCCAACGCATCGGCACCCTCTATGACATCGAGGCGGGCATCCGCGGGCACAGCCCGGCCGAGCGCCAGGCGGTGACCCAGCTCTGTCGCTATCGCGACGACGGCCGGCTGGAGATCGACAATAGCGCCGCTGCCGCCGCGATCTACAGCTTGATCGAAACCTGCAAGCTCAATGGCGTCGATCCCGAAGCGTATCTGCGGCGCGTGCTCGGCATCATCGCAGAACATCCGATCAACCGCGTCGCCGAACTCCTGCCCTGGAACCTCCGCGACAGGCTCGTCCCGGATGGCCCGTCAGTAACCTGACGACCGCATCAGTCAGCCCACGGCCCCGGCCGGACGCTTAC
>NZ_FUWJ01000012.1:97500-154382 GCF_900167455.1 Enhydrobacter aerosaccus | reverse complement strand
GATGTCGAAGGTGCCGTTGTTGGCGAGACCGCTCGAGCTGACGATATTGCCCGTGCCTAAAAGATTGAGCTGCGCCCCGGCCTGGACCGTGGTCGCGCCGCTATAGCTGTTGGCACCGCTCAGGCCCTGCGTGCCGCCGGCGATGGTGAGGCTGCCGCCGCCGACCGGATAGGAGCCGCCATCGGCGATGCTGCCGGAGAAGGTGCCGCTGGCGTTGGTGAGGACCAGGGTGTTGGCGCCGAGATAGGTCGTGCCCGCTCCCGTCAGGGCGGCGATGGAGATCGGTGCCCAGGCCCGCGAGATGTCGAACGTGCCGTCATTGGTGACGCCACTCGAGGCGGCGATGCTGCCCGGGCCCGACACCAGCAGCCGGCCGCCCGAGGCGATCTGCGTCGCCCCGGTGTAGGTGTTGGTGGCGCTCAGCTGCACGTCGCCGCCATTGCCGATCTGCACCCCGCCCGGTCCCGAGATCACGCCCGCCAGGCCCAGCGGCACGTTGGTACTCTCGACGATCAGCGGACCGCCGGCTGTCGTCACCAGATTGGCATCGGTGACAAAGTACGGCGTGTAGGCGATCACATTGTCGCTCAGATCGTAGAGAACCGAGTTCTGCAGGAAGAAGGACAGTCCGATCGTGTTGGTCAGGCCAGGCGCATTTTGGTCGAACAGGGCGACGTAGGTGATGGGATCGCTGCCCTGGGCCTGGAGCACGGACGACGAGGACGACAGCCCGCTGATGGAGGAACCGTCTGGCGCCAGTCCCGTCGCGGTGAAGGTAACGCCACCCAGGACGCTCGTGTTGGTGCTGATGCCAGGCTGGTTCTTGAGCACGGTGCTGAGGGTGAGGCCACCGGTGCCGGTATCGAGCAGGCCGCCACTTGTGGACGTAACCGTTGTGCCACCCGCTGTTAGAGTGACGTTGAAGTTGATGCCGAACTGGGTCGAGGCGTTGTTACCCGTCGCGCCACCGTAGGGATTGATGAAAGCCGCGCCCGTCTCTGCCCATCGGATCAGGCCCGTTCCACCCGTCGCTCCAGGTAGGCCAACGGGCGCGAACTGGCCGATGACTTCAGGTGTCAGGCCGAGCTTCACGCAGGGGCTGCAACTCGTCACGGCCTGGCGCACGCCTCCCAGCAAGACGTTTTGGCCGTTGATCTGAGTCGGCTGATTGCCGCTGCTCGGCACCGGATTGGTCTGTCCGTTTGCAGCGACCATGTAGCCCTGGATCGCCCCGGTCACCGTCGTTTGCCCCAATACACCGCTGGTCGTGTAGGTGTGCAGCGGGGTCGTGAAGTCGCCGGCGCCGAAGACGCCATAGAACTGGTTCTCGAGCACCGGCGCAGTAGTTCCTGCTACCAGTGTGGAGGTGCCGTCGAAGCTCGATTCGTAGACCGCGTTGATCTGGTAGCCGGGTGCCGCGTTCAGGCTCGTAACAAGAGTTTGCCCGCCCGGTGAGGTCGTCGGCGTATAGAGGTCGAGCGTCCCCGCCTGGACGATGTTGCCTTTGTAGCCGCGGCAGCCAGTCAAGCCGTTGCCGTAGCAGTACTGGATGCCGGATCCGCCCGTCACCGTCGAGAGCGGCGTGTAGCCAGTCGTGGGATCGCTGCTGGGCGTGAAGCCCGGCCACCACGACTGGTTGTACTGCGCATTGAACAGGCTCGACCCGGTGTCGAAGAGATAGATGTGTGATTGCCCGCCGTTGATGCCGACATTGATGCCGAGCCGCCATTGCGGCGGGAACGGCGGACCGCTGCTCGGCGTCGGCACGTAAAGAAGCTGCAATGGAATGTCGACTGGCGACGCGACCTGCGCCTGTGCAACGGCGAGGCTGGAGCAGGCGAGCATGCCCCCCAGCCAGATCCGGATCGAAATAGCCCCCACGTCGCGTCTCCCATGCGGCCGCTATCGCGACCGCATCGCCTCGCCCTATTGGAGTCTGTATCCAATAGATGCTCGCTTGGCGAGAAGAGTGTGAGGCATCGGGACTAATCGCCGTCTCAGTTCATCGCGTGCGCAAGTGCGATTAGATATTTGCAGTTCAGGGAGTTGCTCAGGCGATCAGCGCTGCATCGCTGTCTTCTCGTCGTCCCTCAATGGGCGCTCGTGGAAGAAGAGCAGCTTGCCGTGCACCGTACCGAATCCCGTCTGGGCCTCGAGCTTGGCGGGATAGCGGAACGGCGTGTCGTCGAGCCGCGCGAACCACAGCTTCATCGGCTGTTCCTTCTTGCTCTCGGCCTCCTGCGGTGCGTCGTAGAATTCGCCCGCGACCCGTCGCGTATAGACTTCGCATACCAGCAGATCGCCGCGCGCGCCGGGAACGCCCGAGTTCGCCGCCGGCTCGGTGCCGATCTTCTTCAGGATCACGTCGATGCGGCGCTTGCCGTCGTTGGAGGGCACGGTGCGGTCACAGGCGGCATCGCCGGACAGGCCGACGCTGAGCGCCGCCGACAGGGGATCGAGGGAGCCGATGCGCTTATCCTCCGGGATCGCCTGGTCGGGCGAGGGCTTCCATTCCGGCTGGCTCTTTTCGCTCAGCGTCCCGCCGGGCCCGTACTGGGCAAGCCAGGTCCGCGGCTTGTCGCCGACGATGATCGACAGCGATCCGCCCGACGGTCTGGCGCCCTGCTTGTCGAAGCCGCCCCAGGCCCGATTGCGGCCGTCATAGTTGATCGTGACGGCCTTGATCAGCCCTTCCTTGAAGGTGTGGCTTTCGACGTCATAGGCATCGCCGTCGAAACGGGCCTTGAAGTCGATGCGAAAGCCGGTGAAGCCAAGATAGGTAATGGCATAGCCCACCTCGACCTGGCGAGGCTCCGCCGCCATCGCGGCTGCCGGCAGGGCGCTGCACAAGGCGAATGC
This sequence comes from Enhydrobacter aerosaccus, assembly GCF_900167455.1. Classification (GTDB taxonomy): domain Bacteria; phylum Pseudomonadota; class Alphaproteobacteria; order Reyranellales; family Reyranellaceae; genus Reyranella; species Reyranella aerosaccus. The sequence continues at coordinate 151,523 of NZ_FUWJ01000012.1, read as the reverse complement.
TGCGGCCGCGTTACGAAAAGTCATGAATCGTCCATCCTCAAGGGGCTTACGCCTGCCCCTCAGGCACGATAGAAGGCCATCGCCCCCCACGCCACCAGACCTAAGCGCCCGAACCGGCCAACCTGCCATGTCGCCTCCTGGAAACCATCGCCCTCCTGCCATCGGCCCCGGTCGTTCCTGGGCCGTGCTGTCCATACTTGGGCACCATTTGTGGCCAAAGGGAGAATGGGGCCTTCGTACGCGCGTCGCAGTCGCGATGGCCCTTCTCGTCCTCGCCAAGGTGGCGAATGTCTATGTCCCCATCCTCTACAAGCAGGCGGTGGATGCCTTGGGCAAGCCCGAGGTGCAGGCGATGGCCGTGCCGGTGGCGCTCATCATCGCCTACGGGGTGGCCCGGGTCCTGGCCCAGGCGCTGGGCGAGATCCGTGACGCGATCTTCGCGCCGGTTGCCCAGCGCGCGATCCGCACCCTGGCCCTGCAGGTGTTCGGCCATCTGCACGGCCTGTCGCTTCGCTACCATCTGGAACGCCAGACCGGCGGCCTCAGTCGCGTCATCGAACGCGGCACGCAGGGCATGGAATTCCTGATCCGCTTCACGACCTTCAACATCCTCCCGACTCTGCTCGAGATCCTGATGGTGGGGGCGATCCTGTGGCGCCTCTATGACTGGCGCTTCACGGTCGTCACGCTGGGCGTGATCGGCGCCTATATCGTCTTCACGATCTCGATATCGGAATGGCGCATCCAGTTCGTGCGGCTCATGAACGACGCCGACACCGACGCGAACGCCAAGGCCATCGACAGTCTGCTGAACTACGAGACGGTGAAGTATTTCGGCAACGAGGCGCACGAATCCCGACGCTACGATGTCGGTCGACGTCGCTACGAAATTGCGGCAATCCGGTCGAGCCGTACCCTGTCCATGCTCAATGTCGGGCAGGGCGCCATCATCGCGGTCGGCCTTGCGGCGGTCATGGTCATGGCTGGCCGCGGCGTGGTCGAGCACAGCATGACGGTGGGCGACTTCGTGGCCGTCAACGCCTTCCTGCTGCAGCTCTATCAGCCGCTCAACATGCTGGGCTTCGCCTATCGCGAGATCCGCGGCGCCCTGGTCAACATGGAGAAGATGTTCGGGCTGCTCGACGTCCCGCCGGAGATCGCGGACAAGCCGGGCGCACCGCCCCTGAAGGTGGGCGGCGGCGAGATCGTGTTCGACCATGTCGACTTCCACTACGAGAAGTCGCGGCCGATCCTGCATGACGTGAGCTTCCATGTCGCTCCGGGGAACACGGTCGCCATCGTCGGCTCGAGCGGCGCCGGCAAGTCCACCGTGTCGCGCATCCTGTTCCGCTTCTACGACGTGGCTGCCGGTTGCGTTCTGATCGATGGCCAGGACATCCGCGACGTGCAACAGGGCAGCTTGCGGGCGTCGATCGGCGTGGTGCCGCAGGATACGGTGCTGTTCAACGACACCATCTACTACAACATCGCCTATGGCCGGCCGGGCGCCAGCCGGGAAGAAGTGGAACAGGCGGCCAAGCTCGCGCGCATCCACGACTTCATCATGGCGTTGCCGCAGCGCTACGACGCGACCGTCGGCGAGCGCGGACTGAAGCTGTCCGGCGGCGAGAAGCAGCGTGTGGCGATCGCGCGCACGATTCTGAAGAACCCGCGCATCCTGCTGTTCGACGAGGCCACCAGCGCGCTCGATACGCGCACCGAGCAGGAGATCCAGCGCTCTCTCGAAGAGGTGAGCCGCGGCCGCACCACGCTGGTCATCGCGCACCGCCTGTCGACGATCATCAATGCCGACGAGATCATCGTGCTCGATCGAGGACGGGTGGTCGAGCGCGGGCGCCACGTCGATTTGCTGGCGCGCAACGGCCTCTATGCCGACATGTGGCGCCGCCAGCAGGAAGCGGCGGCCGAGGCCGAGCGCAAGCTCGAGGAGCCGCCCTCGTTGCGCGCCGAAGGGCATCTCCGTGTCGCCGACTAGCACGGCGGCCAGTCCCTGGAAGACGCTCCTGCCGGTCTTCGCGGCCTGTGCCGCCATCGGCCTGCAGGCGGGCGTCGCCCTGCCATTGGTGCCGCTGGCGCTGCAGAGGCAAGGGGTCGACAAGTTCACCATCGGCCTCGTCTCGGCGGGCTGGGCGTTGGGTATGCTGTCGTTCGGCACGCGCATTCCTCGCCTGGCGGCACGATTCGGCGCCGCGCCCAGCATCGTCTTCGCCGTGGCCGTCGGATCGCTGATCATGGTGGCCTTCACGGTCACGTCGGGGCCGGTCGCCTGGTTCGTGCTCTCCTTCCTGCATGGCGTCGTCGGTGGCGTGCCGTGGGTGGTCAGCGAGATCTGGATGAACGTCGTGGTCGAGGAGCGCCGGCGCGGCCGCGCCATGGCCGTCTATGCGGCGATGTTCGCGCTCGGCATGGCGCTGGGGCCGTTCGTTCTGCAGATCGTGGGCGTTTACGGGCCACGGCCCTTTCTCACCTGCGCCGCGCTCGCCCTGCTGGTGGCGGTGCCGTTGTTGCCGTTCTGGAACACCTCGCCGCGCATCGCCCATGCGCGTGACAGCGGCTTTGGCCTTGTCATTGCGGCGGCGCCCCTGGCCATGTTCGCGGCTTTCGCGGCGGGAACCGGCGAGCAGGTCGCCTTCAGCTTCCTGCCCGTATACGCCGTGAACGCGGGTGTCACGGCGGAGATCGGGACTCTGTGGCTGTCGGCCTTCGTGATCGGCAACATCGTCCTGCAGTGGCCGATCGGCTGGCTGGCCGATCATGCCGATCGCCGGATCGTGCTCGCTGCCTGTGCGCTCCTCAGCATGGGCTTGATGTTGCTGCTGCCGCTGGTGCCGGCCTATTCGGCGAGCGTGATCGCGGTCGTCATGCTGTGGGGCGGCATTTCCTTCTCGATCTATCCGGTCGGCCTGGCGCTCCTCGGCCGACGGTTCAACGGCGGCGACATCGCGCGCGCCAATACCGCCTACAGCATGCTCTATATCCTGGGCGGGCTGATCGGCCGGCCGCTGACCGGCGCGGCGATGGATGCGGTGGGCGAGCCCGGCCTGGGCTGGACTTTGGCGCTGTTCTACGCGGCGGTGGGATTTGCCGCCTTGCTGGCATCGCGCCGGCCCGGCTGATAAGTCTGCCGTCGATGACCGATCCCTTGCTCGAGCCCTTGCTCGCCGGCGACCGTCGTGCGCTTGCCCAATCCATCACCCTGATCGAGTCGACCCGCGCCGACCATCGCCAGCGGGCAGACGCCTTGCTGGCGGCCGTGCTGCCGCATACCGGCAAGTCGGTGCGGCTCGGCATCACCGGCGTCCCGGGTGTCGGCAAATCGACCCTGATCGAACGCTTCGGCCTGTCCCTGATCGGGCAGGGCCGGTCCCTGGCCGTGCTGGCGATCGATCCGTCCTCCAAGCGTGGCGGCGGCTCGATCCTGGGCGACAAGACGCGCATGGAGGAGCTGTCGCGGCAGAAGGCGGCCTTCATCCGTCCCTCTCCCGCAGGCACGACGCTGGGCGGCGTGGCGCGCCGCACGCGGGAAGCGATGCTGTTGAGCGAGGCCTCGGGCTTCGACACTGTGATCGTCGAAACAGTCGGCGTCGGCCAGTCCGAGACGGCCGTCGCGGACATGGTGGACATGTTCATCGTCCTGCTGCTGCCGGCCGGTGGCGACGACCTGCAGGGCATCAAGCGCGGCGTGATCGAGCTCGCCGATCTGATCGTGGTCAACAAGGCCGACGGCGATCTCGAGGCGACGGCCAAGCGCTCGGCTGCCGACTATCAGCATGCGCTGCGCATGCTGCGCTCGCCCACGCCGGGCTGGATCCCTGAAGTCGTCACCTGTTCGGCCCAGACCGGAAAGGGCGTCACGGAGCTGTGGACGATCGTCGACCGTTTCTACAAGGCCGTCGGCGAGATGGGGATCGCTCACCGCCGTGCCGAGCAGGCCCGCGCCTGGATGTGGAACGAGGTCGGCGAAACCCTGTTGGGGGAATTGCGCAGGCACCCTGAGGTCAAACGGCTGGTGGGTGGACTGGAGAACGACGTGGAAAATGGACGCATCACCCCAGCGGCCGCCGCCCGGCGTATGCTACAAGCCTTCTATGGTCGATAAATCTTTCGTCGGAAGGGCCCGCCGCGCTGCGGCGGCGGTCGAAGAGCCATTCTGGAAGCGCAAGACGCTGGCGCAGATGACCAAGGCCGAGTGGGAGTCGCTGTGCGACGGCTGCGGCATGTGCTGCGTCAACAAGCTCGAATACGAGGGTACCGGAGAACTGGCGCAGACCGACACCTGCTGCCGGTTGCTCGATCCCAAGACGGCACGCTGTCGGGACTACAAGAACCGCAAGAAGATCGTGCCGGACTGCATCCAGCTGACCCCAAAGGTGGTGGCCAAGATGGATTGGCTCCCCAAGACTTGTGCCTATCGCCTGGTGCACTTCAAACAGGACCTCTATTGGTGGCATCCGCTGCTGTCCGGCGACCCGGAAACCGTGCATCAGGCGGGAATTTCCGCCCGGGGCCGGGTCATCCCCGAGGACCAGGTCGAGGATATCAGCGAAAGAGTCGTGGATTGGTTCGCTTGACGACCCGCCCCGAGGCCCTTAAAAAGCCGGCCTTCCCGCCCTCTGGCGGGATCGTTTTTTAAGCGGAAACCGTCATGCCTCGTCGTTGCGCCCTGTCGGGCAAGTCCGTGCAGTACGGCCACAATGTGAGCCACGCGAACAACAAGTCCAAGCGCCGGTTCATGTCGAACCTGCAGGTCGCTTCGGTCCTGTCCGACGCGCTGGGTCATACCGTGCGCCTGCGGCTGACGCCGCGCGGCATCAAGACCATCGAGCACAATGGCGGTATCGACGCCTATCTGCTCGGGACCAACAACAGCAAGCTCAGCCCCGAGATGCTGACCCTGAAGCGCCGGGTTTCCTTGGCCAAGGCCAAGAAGGACGCAAAAAAGGCCGCGTAAGCGGCCTTTTTCATGGGGCCAGTTCGAACATCAGCAGCAGGTTCTGCTGCATCGGATTGAAGTTGTCGTCCGAGATCAGCCAGAGCAGCGTCTCGCCGCGAGGTCCCCTGGCGGCGGAAATACCTTCGAGATTGTCGACCGCATAAGGTGAGGCGAGGAACGCCAGCTCCTCCGGATGTACCGTCGCGCCGGCCTGAAGCTGATTGGCGGCAAAACGCATGACCCGCACGCGCACGCCGCGCACGACATCGAAGGCGCGTTCGAGCGTGGCGAAGGCGCCATCCGGCAAGCGGACGATCGCCGTCGGATGGAAGTCCGGCACAGTCGCGTACCGAAACTTCTCCCACGCATAGCCGCCTCCCACTGACGGCTTGCCGATCCATCCCACGACGCTGCCGGGTTGTTCGCGATATTCCTCGCTGATCGCGATCACCGTGCCGTCATCGAGCGCGGTCAGGGTCTCGATGCCGCCATTGTCGGGCTGCCGCCCGATCTCCGCCGGGCCGTCCACCGGGACCGGAACGCCGTCGAGCGTGGGGTAGTGCCAGATCCGATGGTGGCGCTCGAAGGATACCAGCCACGAGCCATCGCGCAGATGGGCCATGCCTTCCGAATCGGACCAGGCCTTCGCGACCAGCGGCTTGCCGTCGAGCCCATGCAATGGGCCGATATGCGCGTCCGTCAGGCCACCGAGATTGCCGTCCTTGTCGTAGTCGATGGTGGCCGTGAACCAGCCGCCGACGTCGGAGATGGAGCTGAGGTGGCGGCCGTCCGGCGTCACATAGAGATCGGACCATCCGCCGAAATTGGCCGAGTTCGCCGTCAGCACCAGGCCGCCGCGCCAGATGAGGCGGCCGACCCGGTGCGCGGCCGATTCGTCGAGCTTGAACGGGACCGCCCGCGCGTGGATCTCGAGCGGCAATACCTGCGCCTCGACAGGCGCCGAGGGCGGCGTGGCGATGCAGGCCGCTGCGAGAAGGAGGCTGAAGAAGACAAGGGGCCGGGCAACCAGCCGGAAGGCGCTGCCCCTCGTGGTCGCCACCGCGCGTCCGGTCAGGCCGCCCGTCGGCCGCCGGGTTTGCTGCCAGGCCTGCCCTGATGAGCTGCCCGCACGTCCCGCGTATCCTCTTCGTCGAACAACGAGGCCAGCTGCTCCATCATGGTGCCGCCGAGCTGATCGGCATCCACGATGGTCACGGCGCGACGATAGTAGCGCGTGACGTCGTGGCCGATGCCGATGGCAATCAGCTCCACCGGAGAGCGCGTCTCGATCCAGTCGATGACGTCGCGTAGATGCCGTTCGAGGTAGTTGCCGGGATTCACCGACAGCGTCGAATCGTCGACCGGCGCGCCGTCGGAGATCACCATCATGATCTTGCGCTCTTCGGGCCGCGGCAGCAGGCGGTTATGCGCCCACAGCAGCGCCTCGCCGTCGATATTCTCCTTGAGAATGCCCTCGCGCAGCATCAGGCCGAGATTCTTGCGGGCCCGACGCCAAGGCGCATCCGCCGGCTTGTAGATGATGTGCCGCAGATCGTTGAGGCGGCCGGGATTGGCCGGCTTGCCGGCGGCCAGCCACTGCTCGCGGCTTTGGCCACCCTTCCAGGCGCGGGTCGTGAAGCCCAGGATCTCGACCTTCACGCCGCAGCGCTCGAGCGTGCGGGCAAGGATGTCGGCGCTCATCGCTGCCACCGTGATGGGCCGGCCGCGCATGGAGCCTGAATTGTCGATCAGCAGCGACACGACCGTATCGCGGAAGTTCGTGTCCTTCTCCTTCTTGAAGGAGAGGGCATGCATGGGATTGGTGATGACGCGCGTGAGACGTGCCGCATCGAGCGTGCCTTCGTCGAGGTCGAAATCCCACGAGCGGTTCTGCTGCGCCATCAGGCGGCGCTGCAGGCGGTTGGCGAGCTTGCCGATGACGCCCTGCAGATGGCTGAGCTGCTGGTCGAGGTGATTGCGCAGCCGTCCGAGTTCCTCGGCGTCGCACAGCTGATCAGCCTCGACGATCTCGTCGAACTTGACCGTATAGGGATGGTACTGCTGGCCCGGCGGTTCGTTGCTGAGCGCGCCCGGCGGCAGCCACGGACGCTCGGCGCGGCCCGGCTCCTCCTCGTCGCCAGAGCCCATCTGCATCTCGGTCTGGGCCTGATCGGCGGCGGTCTCGGAGGCGTCTTCCTGCTCGGAGGCGTCCTCGCTCTCCTCGCCTTGAGCGCCGTAGCCCTGGCTCTCGCTCGAATCGCTTTGATCCTCGCCGGTCTCGTTGGACTGGCCGTCGGCGTTGTCCTGGTCCTGCGACTCTTCCTGGTCCTCGTCCTGGAGGTCGGCCGATTCGTCGCCCAGCTTGAGGTCGCGGATCAGTTGTCGCGCCGCCTTGGCAAAGGCCTCCTGGTTGGCGAGCGAATCCTTGAGCTTCTGGAAATCACGGCCGGCGGCGGCCTCGACGTCGGCGCGCCACATATCGACCATCGCCTTGGCCGACTCCGGCGGCGACGCACCCAGCAGCTGCTCGCGTGCGATCAGGCCGATCACGTCGGCGATCGGGGCGTCTTCCTTGCTCTTGATACGGGCGTGGCCGCGCTGGTCGGAGCGCTGGCGCCATAGGGCGGCCAGGTTGTCCGCCACACCCGCCATCTTGCGGGCGCCCAGCGCCTCGACACGAACCTGCTCCACCGCCTCGAAGATCGCCCGCGCGGTCTCGCCACGGGGAACCCGGCGCAGATGCATCTTGCGATCGTGATGGCGCAGCTTGAGCGCCATCGCATCCGCTTCGCCGCGCACGCGGCTCACGTCTTCGACGGGCAGGTCCCGCGCCGGTACCGTGATGCGGGCTTCCTGGCCCAGGAGCGAGCCGCCATCGGGCACGAACGAGACGTTCACGTCCTTGCGCGAGATCGCCCGCATCGTGGTCGCTGTGACCCGGCGGAACTCCTCGATTGGAGTCGTGTCTTTGGCCATTGGGGCGCCTTAATGCAGCTTGCCACCCTTGGAGCTGCCGCTCGGCAATTCCTTGCCGAAGCAGCGCTGATAATACTCGGCCAGCGTGCTGCGCTCGACCTCGTCGCACTTGTTGAGGAAGGTGAGACGGAAGGCAAAGCCCACGTCGCCGCCGAAGATGCGCGCATTCTCGGCCCAGGTGATCACGGTACGCGGCGACATCACCGTCGAGATATCGCCAGCGATGAAGCCGGCGCGGGTGAGGTCGGCAAGCGCGACCATCGCCGAGATGATCTTGCGGCCTTCGTCGTTGTCGTACTGCGGCGCCTTGGCAGCGACGATGTTCACTTCCTGGTCGTGCGGCAGATAGTTCAGGGTGGTGACGATCGACCAGCGGTCCATCTGGCCCTGATTGATCTGCTGCGTGCCATGATAGAGGCCGGTCGTATCGCCCAGGCCGACCGTGTTGGCCGTGGCGAACAGGCGGAAGGCCGGATGCGGATGAATGACCTTGTTCTGGTCCAGCAGGGTCAGCTTGCCTTCGACCTCGAGCACGCGCTGGATCACGAACATGACGTCGGCGCGGCCGGCATCGTATTCGTCGAACACCAGGGCGGTCGGGTTCTGCAGCGCCCAGGGCAGGATGCCTTCGCGGAACTCCGTCACCTGCTTGCCGTCACGGAGGACGATCGCGTCCTTGCCGATCAGGTCGATACGGCTGATGTGGCTGTCGAGGTTGATGCGGATGCAGGGCCAGTTCAGCCGGGCTGCGACCTGCTCGATGTGGGTCGACTTGCCGGTGCCGTGGTAACCCTGAACCATGACGCGTCGGTTGAAGGCGAAACCGGCGAGGATCGCCATCGTGGTGTCATGGTCGAAGAGGTAAGCATCGTCGACGGCCGGCACATGTTCGGTGGCCGTGCTGAAAGCGGGCACTTCCATGTCTGTGTCGATGCCGAAGACCTGGCGAGCGGAAACTTTGATGTCCGGCATGCCCGAAATGTTGGGACGGGCGGCGGTCGTCGTAGAAGCCATCACACGAATTCCTAACAAAACAAAACCCGCCAGATTGCGGGCCTAAAGTTAATAGTCGCAGGCCCCATGGTGCGCTGCAAGCGGCCAATTGGCAGGTCTGCGTCGCGCCGGCTGTCAGTCTGCGGGAAGATGGTCGCACGCCCGCAGAGTGGAATAGGCGGCGTTGATTTCCTTCAGCTTTTCCTCTGCCTCCCGGGCGCCGCCATTGGCATCGGGATGGTGCAGTTTCACCAGTTCTTTGTAACGAGATTTCACATCGGCCTGGGTTAGCGGCCATGAAAGTTCAAGCACCTCGATCGCACTGCGTTCGGCCGGGGTCAGTTGTTCGCTGCCATCCATACGAGGGGCGGGGCGTTCGCCGAGACCGGCATCGTCGCTCAACCCGAAAGGGTCGTTGATCCGGGGGCCGCCGCCGCCGCGAGTGCCGAGCGGCCATACCGGCCGCCGCCACGTCGTATCGGCGCGGATGTGTTGCTCGATCTGCTCGGCGTCAAGGCCCGCGAAGTAGTCCCATTTCTTGTTGTAGTCGCGCACATGCTCCAGGCAGAACCAGCGATACTCGTTCAGCCGGTCGCGGGAGCGGGGGGCGCGATACTCGCCCTGCAGTCGACAGCCCGGTGCTTCGCAGACCCGCTGGAACGGGGCTGCGGCATCGGTGGCCGTCAGGGGTTTTGTGCGCCGTTTCGGCATCGAGGTAATATGTGAGCGAGCGATTTGACGGGCAAGAGAGGCGTTGGCGAGATGGGTATGATGGCGACGGCGATTGACAGCAAGCTTCGACAGCATTTTGCGCCGATGCGCCTCAGCATCGAGGACGAGTCGTCGCGGCATCGGGGGCATGCCGGCTATCGCGAAGGCGGCGAGTCACATTTTCGGGTGGAGATCGTGTCGGCGGCCTTCGCCGGACAGAGCCGCGTGGCCCGGCAGCGCCTGGTGTACGCTGTGCTCAAGGACGAGTTCTCGGCCGGCCTGCACGCGCTTGCCTTGACGACGCTCACGCCCGAGGAAGACACGAAAGCCTGACGCCACGCCTGTCCGCGCCGTGAACGCCCCCGATCCGGGTCCTGGGGATCAACCGTCCAGTTCGATCTCCTTGCCTTCGGCGGCGGTGCGAACCGCCTCGGCATCGGGGCCCGTATAGAAGTGCGGCGCCCAGCGCTTCACCACGTCGCCCTCCGACGACCAGGCGTGGCAGGTATCGATCACATAGGGCTTGCGCGGCGGCTTGGCGGACGGGGATGTCTCCGCTTTCGGAAGCGTGCCGTTCTTCTCCCGATGCCGGCGATTGAGCTCGCGCGCCTTGCCCGACGCCACGGTCTGGAAGGCCGTCGTCGCTACGGGCCCGAGGAGTTCGACGATGTGGGTGCAGCCATGCACGCCGCCAAGCCGCGCGCGGACCTCGCGGTGAAACCCACCGCCGATCCGGAGCCCGATCAGCTTCTTGAAATCGGGCGTGATATTGCCGCAGACCTGATAGGGCGACTTGTCGGTCACGGCCTCGACATCGACGATCGTGAACTTGTGATCGAGGGTGAGGCGGATCGACATGTCATGCACATAGTCGCCCGCCTTCAGCGTGCCGCGCCACTCGTTGGGATGATCGTACGCCTTCTCGTCGGTGATGCGGCCTTCGATGTCCCAGAGCCCGTCCTCGCGGAAAAAGCCCTGGCAGGTAACCCGACGCGTATGCAGGTGCTGTCGCCCGACCGGCGGCGAAAGCGGCATGGCAAATCCTCTTGCTGATCCTCAGATATTGGCTGCTTGTATGGCCGCCGGCGGCACGATCCGCAACTCGGCGATCCGCGTGCCCTCGCGCTTCAAAATCTCGAACCTGAAGCCATAGAAGGCATAGGTCTGGCCGACCTCCGGAATGCGCCGCGCCTCGTACAGGACCAGCCCGGCGATGGTCGTGGCGACATCCTCCGGCAGTTGCCAGCCGAACGCGCGATTGAGATCGCGGATCGGGGCGCTGCCCTGGCAGAGCACGCTGCCATCCTCGCGTTCCACCAGGCCGCGCTTGATGGCGTCGTGCTCGTCCTCGATGTCGCCCACGATCTCCTCGATGATGTCCTCGAGGGTGACGATGCCCAGCATGACGCCGTATTCGTCGACCACGATGGCGAAATGCTCGTGGCGTGCCTGGAAGGCCTTCAGCTGGTCGAACAGGATCGTCGATTCGGGAATGAACCAGGGCGGCGTCATGACGTCGGCGATGCGCACGGTCTCCGGACCGCCAGCCGCCTTGACCGCCCGGAACAGATCCTTGGCGTGCACCACCCCGACGATATTGTCGGACTGGCCACGATAGACGGGCAAGCGCGTATAGGGCGCGGCCAGCACCTGCGTCACGATCGATTCGATCGGCTCGTCGGCATCGATCTGCACCACGCTGCCGCGATGGACCATGACGTCGCTCACCGTGCGATCGCCGAGATCGAGCACCGAGCGCAGCATCGCCTTTTCTTCCGGCGCGTCTTCGTCGGCATGTCCCGCGCCATGCATCTCGATGGCGCCGCGCAGCAACTCCGTATGCTCCTGCTCGTCGGGCGTCGTGCGGACCCGCAACAGGGCAAGGAAGATGCGGGATATCCAGGCGAAGCCCCGCGCCATCGGCCCGAGCACCGTCAGGGTCACGAGGATCGACGGCGCCAGCGTGAGGGCCACCCGGTCGGCCCGCAGCAGGGCCCAGGTCTTCGGCATCACCTCGGCGAAGACCACGACCAGAACGCCGATGATGCCCGTGGCGTAGACCACGCCCGCTGCTCCGAAGAGCTCTGTGAGCACCGCGGTCGTCAGCGAGGCGGACAGGATGTTCAGCACGCTGTTGCCCAGCAGCACCGCGCTTACCGCTTCATCCTTGCGATCGAGCAGCCGGTTGACCAGGGTCGCCCGCTTGTTGCCCTGCTGGGCGAGGCGATGCATGCGCGGGCGCGACGCGCCGGTCACTGCCGTCTCGGCCGCCGACATGTAGCCGCTGAGGGCGATGCAGAGCACGACGAGCGGGCCGGCGAGCCACGGCGGAAGATGCAGGGCGATCTCGTGGTCCATCGTCTCGTCAGGCGGCGATGGCCGCGTCGAGCAGCTCGCGTACTGCCGGCTCGTCGATATCGCGGGTCACGAAGGTCTTGCCGATGCCGCGAGCCAGAACGAAGGTGAGGCGGCCGGCTTCGGCCTTCTTGTCGCCGCGCATATGCTCGATGAGCTTGTCGGCGTCCCAGTTTCGGCGGTTGCTTCCGCCGATGCTGCGCAGCCGCACCGGCAGCCCCACCGCCCCGAGATGCTCGCGCACGCGTCGGGCGTCCGCGGCCGGGCACAAGCCCAGCTTGGCAGAGAGGTCGAACGCCATCGTCATGCCGGCGCCCACCGCTTCTCCGTGCAGCAGGTCCGGCCCGAAGCCGGTTTCAGCTTCGAGGGCATGGCCGAACGTATGGCCGAGGTTCAGGAGCGCGCGCAGGTCGGTGGTCTCGCGCTCGTCGGCGGCGACGATGCGCGCCTTGGCGCGGCAGCTCTGCTCGATGGCGTAGCTGCGCTTGGCGGCATCGCCGGCGAGGACCGCCGCACCGTTCGCTTCGCACCAGTCCCAGAAAGCCGGATCGTCGATCAGACCGTACTTCGCCACCTCGGCATAGCCGGCCAGCAGTTCGCGCCGCGGCAGCGTGTCGAGGACGTCGGTGTCGGCCACCACCAGGCGGGGCTGGTAGAAGGCGCCGATCAGGTTCTTGCCGTGCCGGGTATTGATGCCGGTTTTGCCGCCGACGGAGGAATCGACCTGGGCCAACAGGGTCGTCGGCACCTGGATGAAGTCGACGCCGCGCAGCAATACCGCGGCGGCAAAGCCGGTGAGATCGCCGACGACTCCGCCGCCGAGAGCGACCAGCGTGGTCTTGCGATCGGGCCGCGCATCGAGCAGCGTGTTCATCAGGCGGCCGAAGGCGCCGAATTCCTTGCTGCTTTCCCCGGCCGGCACGACAACGCTGCCAACCTTGACGCCGGCCTTCTCGAACGAGGCGGCAACGCGGCGGCCATAGAGAGGCTCGACCGTTTCGTCGCTGACAACGATCACGCGCGGCGCTGCAAGAAGCGGTGCCGCGAGCGTGCCGACGCGATCGATCAATCCGGGGCCGATGGCGATGTCGTAGCCGCGGCCGGCAAGATCGACACGCACCGTGCGAGGGGCAAGCGTCCGCATCGTCATACCGCCACTCCCACGGTCTGCGATTCGAGATGGCGGCGCAGTGCCTCGACGACCTGCTCGGTGGTCACGTCGACGGGCTGCGCCGTCGAATCGACCACCAGATCCGCCTCGGCGTAGACGGGATAGCGCAGCGCCATCAGCCGGGCGAGAATCTCCCGTGGGTCGCCCTGGCGCAGCAGCGGCCGATGGCCGCGACGCTTGACGCGGTCGAACAGCACCTCGAGATCGGCACGCAGCCACACCGTCAGCGCCTTCTGCCGCATCAGGGCACGCGTTTCCGGATCCATGTAGGCGCCGCCGCCAGTCGACAGGACGAGCGGAGGGCCTTCCAGCAGACGGGCAATCACGCGCCGTTCGCCGGCCCGGAACTCGGCCTCGCCGTAGCGCTCGAAAAATTCCGCCACCGTGCAGCCGGCGGCGCGTTCAATCTCCTCGTCGGCGTCGACGAACGGCAACCCCAGACGCACGGCAAGGCGCTTGCCGATGGCGGTTTTGCCGGCACCCATGAGCCCGACAAGGGCTACGGTGCGCGGGAGGGACAGGACAGGAGGAGACTCGATCACTTCATGCATGGATGTCGCGCATCCGAGGCGATCTTTCAAGCGACCGGCGATTGCCCGTTCGGCGGCAGACGGGTAGTTTCCGCGCCGTGGCTTCGATCCGGTCCAAGACTCATTTCCGCGTCGCCCCGACAAGGGTGTGGCCTATGATTGTCGGTGTCATCGTCGTGCTGCTGATTGCCGGCGGACTGTTCCTGGCTCTTTTCCAGCCCACTCCGCCTGTGCAGCACTTCGAGGTGACCGTGCCCAATGACCGACTTGCGCATTAGTCTTGCCGTAGCGGTCACCCTGGCCTTCGGCGCCCATGGCGCCTTCGCGCAGAGTCCCAGTTTCGACGACCGGCCCACCGGCTTCCTGACCGAGAAGACTGGTGGCATGCCGGCCGATGCCTGGGGCGATACCCGACTCGGCACCGCCAAGCGACTGGTCTCGGCGCTGCCGGCCGCCCCTCGCAGTCGTGCGCTGCGCGACCTGCAGTTCGAGGTCATGGTGAGCCTGCTCACCCCGCCGGTGGCGGACGCGAGCCCCCCGCCCACCCTGTTCGCGCGCAAGGTCGATCGTCTCGCGGCGATGGGCGAGGGCGAAAGCCTGAACGAGATGGTGCGCAGCGCCGGCGGCTATGTCGATCCGTCGATCGCCGCGACGGTGACCAATGCGATGATGATGGCGGGCGAGCGCGCGGGCGCGTGCGCCGTCGCCGAGAACAATGCCCTGGCCCAGCCGTTCGGGCAGCGGGCCGAGATCGCCTGCATGCTGGCGCGTGGCGATACGGGCGGTGCCCTCGGCGCGCTCAGCGCCTTGCGAAGCACCGATCCGTCTTTTGCCGCTCTGGTAAAGATCGTGGCGGAAGGATCCGGACAGACCGTTGCACCGGCGGGGACGCTCGACGGGCCGGCGATGGTCCTGATCTACATGGCCCATCTGGTTCCCCCGGCGTCGGCGCTGTCGACCACCCAGCCGCCCTTGATCCGCGCGCTGGTCGGCCAGCCGGCGCTCCCGATGGCGAGCCGGATCGAGATCGCCGAACGCGGCGAAGCGCTGGCGGTCATCGAGGCGACGCGGCTTGCCGATCTCTATATGGACGCGCTGCGCGAGGGGGCGGCGCTGCCTCCGGCGATGGCGCGACGCGCGCAACTCGTCGCGGCAGCCCGCAATGCCGCCAATCCGACCGAGATCATGAATGCGGTGCGCGCGGTCTATACCGAGACCAACGGCAGCCCCTTGTTCCCGACCATCGCCCGCGCCAGCGCCTCGGCGCTGCTCAACCTTCCGGCCAAGCCGGAATATGCCGGCGTGGCGCAGGAGGCGATCCGCGGTTTCCTGTTGCTGGGCGACAAGAAGCTCACCAGGGCGTGGACGCAGCTCGCTCTCCAGGCGGCCTACAACAATGCCGGGGCGATGAACGCCCTCGATCATCTGATGCCGTTGATCGAGATCGCCGGCATCGACAACGGCAGGAACCTCGTGCCGGAAGACGTCAATCGCTGGTACGGCGTCATCCGGCAGGATGATCCGCGGGCCGCGCCGATGCGTGGGTACCTGTTGCTGGAGCTGTTTCGAGCGGTCGGCTTCGAGGTGCCGCCCAAGTCGACCGAGCTGCCGGAAGCGCCGCCGCCCGGTGTCCGTCTGGTGATGCCGCCTGCCGCAACGCTGCAGGCGCTTCAGGCCGCTGGCGCTGCGCATCGACAGGCGGAGGCGGCGCTGCTTGCCTCCGACGCCATTGGCGACACGCCGCTGACGGAACTCCATCCCGCCGCCGTCGGCATCATCGTCCGCTCCTTGCGGCAAGCCGGCGAGGCGACGGCCGCGCGGCTGTTCGCGATCGAGACGGCCATCGCGCACGGACTGTGAGCCGTGGCGAGACGGAAAGCTTCTCCCTCTCTGT
Source organism: Enhydrobacter aerosaccus (assembly GCF_900167455.1). Classification (GTDB taxonomy): domain Bacteria; phylum Pseudomonadota; class Alphaproteobacteria; order Reyranellales; family Reyranellaceae; genus Reyranella; species Reyranella aerosaccus. The sequence goes on along the minus strand of NZ_FUWJ01000012.1, from coordinate 135,939 downwards.
CGCGCGAGGCCGAGCTCTTCCTCGAAATGATGACGGCCGAGCGCGGGGCATCCCGCAACACGCAGGCGGCCTACGGGGCCGACCTGGCCGACCTCGAGGTCTTTCTCGGCCGGCGCAAGCAGAAGCCGGCAACGGCCGATGCGGAGGCGCTGCGCGCTTACTTGAAGTCGCTCGATTATGTCGGCATGACGCCGCGCACCGTGGCGCGGCGCCTTTCGGTGATGCGGCAGCTCTTCCGTTTCCTCGTCGCCGAAGGCCTGCGCAGTGACGATCCTGCAAGCGCACTCGATTCGCCGCGCCTCGGCCGACCGCTTCCCAAAGTGCTGTCGCGGGCCGAGGTCGACCGCCTGATCGATGCCACCAAGGACCGCGACGGCGCCGATGGCGGTCGCATGGCCACACTGCTCGAGATCCTCTATGCAACCGGCCTGCGCGTTTCCGAACTCGTGACCTTGCCTCTGTCGGCCGTGGAGCGCGATCCGACAGTGCTGGTCGTGCGCGGCAAGGGCGACAAGGAGCGGCTGGTGCCCTTGTCCGATCCGGCGCGCGCTGCGATCGCGGCGTGGTTGCCGGTGCGTGCCGGCGCGCTGGCCGAGGGTGAAACCTCTCGCTACCTGTTTCCGTCGCGTGGACGGACCGGCCATCTCACGCGCCAACGTTTCGCACAACTCCTGAAGGAAGCGGCGCTTGCCGCCGGCATCGATCCGGCGCGGGTCTCGCCGCACGTGCTGCGGCACGCCTTCGCCAGCCACCTGCTGGAAGGGGGCGCCGATCTGCGCAGCGTGCAATTGATGCTGGGTCATGCCGATATCGCCACGACGCAGATCTATACGCATGTGCTCGACGAGAAGCTGCGCGCCCTGGTGCAGGAGAAGCATCCGCTGGCCCGGCGCAGCCGCGGCAGACGTCCGGTTGACAGGACTCGGCCTCCGGGCGACACCTGACCGCAATGACGACATATCTCGAATTCGAGAAGCCGATCGCGGAGCTTGAAAGCAAGATCGCCGAGCTCAGGCATCTGCCCAACTCAGGTGACGTCGATATCGCCGACGAAGTCATGCGCCTGCAGGACAAGGTGCAGAAGCTGTTGCGCACTCTGTACGCCAAGCTCACGCCGTGGCAGCGCGTGCAGGTTGCGCGTCATGCGGACCGTCCGCATGCGCAGCGCTATATCGACCGGCTTGTGACGGATTACATACCGCTCGCCGGTGATCGTACCTTTGGCGAGGACGCCGCCATCGTCGGCGGCATCGGTCGGCTGTATGGGCGCAGCGTCATGGTGCTCGGCCAGGAGAAGGGAGACGATACCGAGTCGCGCCTCAAGCACAATTTCGGCATGGCGCGGCCCGAGGGCTACCGCAAGGCGCAGCGCCTGATGCGGCTTGCCGATCGATTCAAGGTTCCGGTCGTGACCCTGGTCGATACTTCCGGCGCCTATCCCGGCATCGACGCCGAAGCGCGCGGGCAGGCGGAGGCGGTAGCGAGTTCGATCGACACCTGCCTCGCCATCGGTGTGCCGCTGGTGAGCGTCGTGATCGGCGAAGGCGGTTCGGGCGGCGCGCTGGCGATCGCGTCGGCGGATCGCGTCTACATGCTGGAGAATTCGGTCTATTCGGTGATCTCGCCCGAAGGCTGCGCCTCCATCCTGTGGCGGTCGAACGCCAATGCGCAGGACGCAGCCGAGGCGATGAAGGTCACCGCAGGGGACCTCAGGCGGCTCGAAGTCATCGACGACGTAATTCCCGAGCCCATGGGCGGCGCGCACCGTGCCCCCGACGAGGCGATCGATGCGGTCGGCAAGACGATCTCCGATGCGCTGGCGGAGCTGTCGCAGCTCGATCCGGAGACATTGCGCCGCCGACGCGAGGAGAAGTTCCTCGCCATGGGCAAGAAGGGCTTGTAGCGGCCGCTCGCGATGGCCGGCCTGCGTCTCAGCGTTCTCGACCAGTCGCCGATCCGCAAGGGCGGGACCGCCGCCGAGGCGGTGGCCGAAACGCTCGAACTGGCCCAGCTCTGCGATCGGCTGGGTTATCACCGCTACTGGCTGGCGGAGCATCACAGCAGCGATGCGCTTGCCGGCTCGACGCCGGAAATACTGGTCACGCGGGTCGCCGCCCTGACGCAGCACATGCGGATCGGCTCCGGCGGCGTGATGCTGCCGCATTACAGCGCCTACAAGGTGGCGGAAAACTTCCGGATGCTCGAAACGCTGTTCCCGGGCCGGATCGACCTGGGCGTCGGCCGCGCGCCGGGCAGCGACCAGCGCACCATGCGCGCCCTCGCCGACGGCAAGCCCAACTGGAGCAATCCGGACAACTACCCCTATCAGGTGCGCGATCTCATGGCCTGGCTGCACGATGCCTTGCCGGACAACCATCCGGGACAGGGCGTGGTGGCGCAGCCTGCCGGTCCCACGGCGCCGGATGTCTGGCTCCTGGGCTCGAGCGACGAGAGCGCGGCGCTGGCTGCGCATTTCGGCCTGCCTTTCTGTTTTGCCCATTTCATCAATCCCGATGGCGGCGACGCCGCCACGCGTGCCTACCGCGCGCACTTCAAGCCGTCCGCGCTCCATCGTGAACCGATGGCCATGATGGCGATCACCGTGCTGTGCGCCGACACCGACGAGGAAGCGCAGCTTCTCGCGATCAGCCGCGAAGTCTGGGCCATGCGTCTCCTCAGCCGCGGCGAAGCAGGCCCGGTGCCTTCGATCGAAGAGGCCCTGGTCGAGGCGAAGGCGCCTGGAGCCGATCGCTGGCTGACGCGCTTGCGCCGCCGCTCCGTCGTCGGATCGCCCAAGACGGTGCGTGCGGGGCTCGAGCAGCAGGCCGCGAACTATCAGGTCGACGAGATCATGGCGGTCACGATCTGCTACGACTTCGCCAAGCGCAAACGCTCCTACGAGCTTCTCACGAGCGAGTTCGGCCTGACCGCGTCCTAGCCCTTTTCCTTGCCGGCTGTCGGATCCCACATCGGGGCAGCCAGCGTCTCGGCAAAGTTCTTGAACATCAGATTGAACGCGATGCTGATGCGCTCGCTTTGGCCATCATTGGCCGGCACGTTGTGCCGGAGCCACGAGGGGAACAGGACCATGCGTCCTGGCTTGCTCTGCGCATCGGCGGCATTGACGGTGACGCGCGTGAACTGACGCGGCCGCGGCATGATCATGGCCGGGCGAGGATCCTGGAACAGGATATGCGAGCCGACCTCGGGCACTGCGACGTAATAGACGCCACTCAGGTAATTGTTGGGGTGATTGTGCGTCGGATGATAGGCGCCGGGCGGATTGATGTTGGCCCAGCAGCCCGTGATCATCATCGCATGCTGATCGACCTGCAGGAACCGCGCGACGCCGCGCGCCGCCATCTCAACCAGCTTGACGAAGTCGGCGAAGGCCGGCCGCGTATGCAGGTCCTGCGGCGTCTGCCAATTGCTTCCGGCCGGCACCTTCGGGCGTGGCGAGATGATCTTCTCGATTTCCGTCTTGAGATGCGCGTTGAAAGGCACGGCTTCCGACGCCTTCAGGTCGACGATCCAGATGGTGGTCGGAAAGAGTTCCTGGACTTCCTGCTTTTCGATCATGGTTCAGTATAGCGAAATCGCCCGGTAATGGTGTGCCACCATCATGCGGCGTGTCCCGCGGGCGGAAAAGCCGCATCCTGAAAGTCGATGGCCGAGAAGGATGAAACGCATTTGCGACCCGCGCCCTTCAGTGATCCAATCCGGACAAGACATACGGTCGGGAGGAACAGCATGACCGTCACCATCCAGCCCATCACGCCTGATTTCGCAGCCGAAGTGGGAGACGTCGATCTCGGCCAGCCGCTCGCCGCGGACGATCTCGCCGCCATTCGCAGCGCGTTCACCAAGTATGCGGTGCTGGTCTTTCCTGACCAGACCTTCGACGATCAGAGCCACCTCGAGTTCGCCCGGCATTTCGGCCCGTTGGAGACCAGCGTCTTCAAGTTGCGCGCCGATCACAAGATGCGGCTGCACGAGAACCTCGCCGATGTCGGCAATCTCGACGCCGAGGACCGCATCCTGCCGTCCAACGATCGGGTGCGCCTCTATCAGCTCGGCAACCGTCTCTGGCACACGGATTCTTCCTTCAAGCGTGTGCCGGCCTATTGCTCCCTGCTGCATGGCCGCGCCATCCCGTCGATCGGCGGCCACACCGAGTTCGCCGACATGCGGGCGGCCTACGACGCGCTGTCCGAAGACATGAAGCGCCGACTCGTCGGCCTCGTCGCCGAGCATTCGCTGATGACATCGCGGGCGCGGCTCGGCTTCACGGACTTCGACGAGGCCGAACGCAAGGCTTTCGAGCCGGTGCCCCAGGTGCTGGTGCGGCGCCTGCAGGACAGTGGCCGCATGAGCCTCTATCTCGCCAGCCATGCCGGCGCGATCCGCGGCATGCCGAAAGCCGAGGCCGAGGCTCTTCTCAAGGAATTGACCGCGCATGCGACGCAGCGCCAGTTCGTCTACATCCATCGCTGGCGGGTGAACGACCTGGTGATGTGGGACGATCGCTGCACGATGCATCGCGGCACCGACTTCGACGACCAACGCTGGCGTCGCGACATGCGCCGCGCCACCGTCTCGGACGTGGCACCGACCTGCGAGCAGATGGGGCTGGCCGTCGCGGCGGAATGACGGCCGTCGGGCCGTCTGCAAGGCATAGGGAAGAGAGATGACGATCGATATCGAGCCGCTGAAGAAGCAACTGGGACGCAAGGTCGAGGACCACGACACGGTCACCGAGGCCCCGCTCAAGGGCATGATCGCCACGTTCGACCGCAACGAGCCGGTGCCGAAGGCCGGCGAGCCGATCGCACCGGGCTGGCATCTATGCTTCCTGCATTCCTACGCGCGCCGCGCCAAGCTGGGCGAGGACGGTCTGCCGATGGAGAGCGACGTGCTGCCGCGCATGCCGTTGCCGCGCCGCATGTATGCCGGTTCGACCTTCACCTTCAGCGGCGATATCCGCGTCGGCGACGCGCTGCGGCGGGAGACCGAATTCACCGACGTGCAGCTGCGCTCCGGCAGCACCGGCACCCTGATCGTGACCACGCAGACGCGACGCATCTTTACGCCGCGCGGCCTGGCGCTGACCGAGACGGCCAGCACGGTGTTCCGGGAAGAGGTGAAGGCCGGCAGCAAGAGCGGCGTGCCGGTGCGCGATCCGGCGCCGACGGACGTGCCCTGGCGCCGCACCATCAAGCCCGACGCGGTGACCCTGTTCCGGTATTCGGCGCTGACCTTCAATCCGCATCGCATCCACTACGACCGCACCTATTGCATCGAGGCCGAGGGCTATCCCGGGCTGGTCGTGCACGGACCGTTTGCCCAGCAATGCATCTTCGACCTGCTGCGTGATTCGATGCCGGGGCGGACGATCAGGAGCCTCGCCGTGCGAGCCCGGGCGCCCCTGTTCGACACAGGCCCCTTCGAGGTGATCGGGCGACCGACGAGCGACGGCAATGGCGCCGAGCTCTGGACGGTGACGCCGCAAGGCACGATTGCAGCACAGGCGACGGCGGCCCTGGCCTGATCCCGGGCCGCGTCCCAGGCTCCGGGGACGATTTTCCTCAAGGATGCCAAGGGCTTGAGGTCCTTCGTCCCGCCGTCCCCGGTGTCCCGGTCTGTCCCCGCTGTCCCGCCCGTCCCGACTGTCCCATCGCTTCTGCCGCTCAGTCGTTCGCCGCGCCGAAACGGAGAGGACGGAAGAAGCTGCGGATATCCTCGACCAGCAACGTGGGCTCTTCGAGCGCGGCGAAGTGACCTCCCCGCGGCATGACCGTGTGCTGACGCAGGTTATAGGCACGCTCGATCCATTCCTTCGGGGGCGCGGGAGCGAGATCGGCGGGAAAGGCGGCAAGCGCGGTCGGCGTTTCGACACGGGCGCCGGCCGGCAGCGCGCGCGGCTTCTGTTCGGTGACCCCGCGATAAAGCCAGGTGGCGGTACCGGCCGTCCCGGTCAGCCAATAAACCATGATGTTGTCCAGCAGCAGATCCAGCGAGAAGCGGCTCCGCGGATCGCCGCCGCAATCGCTCCAGTCGCGAAACTTCTCGACGATCCACGCCGCCAGCCCGACGGGTGAATCGGCCAGCGCCACGCCCAGCGTCTGCGGACGCGTCGCCTGGATGCGCTGATAGGCGGTTCTGTCATCGAGCCCGGTCAGCACCACGTCGAGCCAGTCCTTCTCGGCCGCACTGAGCGCGGCTGTCTTGAGATCGATGCCCGGGCGCAGGCCCATCATGTTGAGATGGAGGCCGAGCACACCGGATTTCCAGCCCTCCTTCTCTTCCGTCACCGGATGATCGAACGCGGTCCAGGACGAGACGACCGCGCCCCAGTCGCCTCCCTGCACACCGTAGGGCCGCCGATAGTTCAGCTTGTCGTGAACCAGCCGGTGCCACAGGCTGCCGATGGCGCGCGGACCGATCGGCCCGAGACTGCCGTCGGGCCGTACCGGCGGTCCCGAAAAGCCGTAGCCGGGCAGGGACGGCACGATCACATCGAAGGCATCGAGCGGATCGCCGCCATGCGCTTCGGGGTGTGCCAGCACATCGATGACATGCAGGAATTCGACGATCGAACCCGGCCATCCGTGCGTGATCACCAGCGGAAACGGTCGCGGCGCGCCGTCCAGCTCGGTTCCCGGCTCGCGGATGAAATGCAGGCGCTGGCCATCGATATCGACCAGATAGTTGGGCCAGCGGTTGATGGCTTCCTGGCAGCGCTGCCAGTCGTAGGCGTGACGCCAATGATCGACCAGTTCAGCCAGGAACTCCGGCGCGGTGCCGGAGGCCCAGCTGCCATTGTCGGCAATGGCAGTCGGTGGACGCCAGCGGCGCAGGCGCTCGTCGAGATCGATCAGCGCTCGCTCGGGGATCTCGACCTTGAAAGGCTCGGGGGTGTCATAGCGCATGGTGGCCATGACCTATAATAGGGGCCGAGCGGCGTCCTGGCCCAGCGTCAGTGGATCGCGAGGCGCGGCCTCGTCTTTACGCCTCCAGCAATTCTTCCTTCAGCCGCTGGTGGGCGTCGGCATCCAGGCCGAGGGCTTTTTCGGCGAAGGCTTCCGGCCCGCCGAATTCCGCTGTCACGACCTCGAACGCCGCTTCGAGATAGGGACGACGCGCCTCGATGATTGCCGCCCGCGTATCGATATCGAGTTCAGGATAGCGCCCGATATGGCCGGTCCACAGATCGTTGGTGCGGAGATAATCCTCCATGACATCGTCCCAGGACACGCCGAGTAGCGTCAGCAGAAGCGCTGACGCGAAGCCGGTGCGGTCCTTGCCGGCGGTGCAATGGAAGACCAGCGGGCGGTGCGTCCCGTCGCTCAGGGTGGCGAACAAGGTGCGGAACCCGGGCGTGCAGCGGCGTGGATAGTCGCGATAGTGATCGGTCAGGTACTGCATCATCAGGAACGGCGTCGCGCTTCCGTCCTCGATCGCGAACCTGATCTTCTCGCCGACACCGGGCTCGATGTGGGCGCCAACGATGCGCGCTCCCGTGCCGTCGATGCGGTGCGGCGTTTCCGCGGCCTCGTTGACGCCGCGCAGATCGACGATGGTGCGGACGGCAAGCCGGCCGAGAGCGGCGCGGTCGGCATCCGTCAGCGCACCGAGATGAGCCGACCGGAATACGACGCCCCGGCGCACGGTACGCCCATCGACGGTGCGATAACCGCCGAGGTCACGGAAGTTCGAGCCGCCTTCGAGCGGCACGACATGGGGAAGGGTTATGGCATCCATGCCGGATTGCTTAGCACGCCCGCGATGTCGGAATCTTGTCAGTTTGGAGTCTGGCGATTTGCGCCCAAGGGAAATCGCCTCTGGCAATAATCCTCGTCGTCCCGAGCGCAACCTCGGGATCTTTTTTGTGCCTCGTCGCTGAATCCAGCGCAGCCAAGAGGGCCCCTCGGCTACGCCGCCCTCCGGGCGGCTCCCCTCGGGTGACGGTAGAAGCTGCTGGTGCCGGGCCTCAGAACTTCTGCGCCAGCGAGACCAGAAACGTCCGCCGCAGGCCGTACTGAGGCGCGCCGACGCCGACTCCGGTGCCGTCGCGTAACTCGTAAACGCTGTCGAGCACGTTGATAACATCCAGGCGCAGATTGACGCTGCGCATGCCCTTGATCGGCAGTTTCTGGACGGCCGACAGGTTCCACACCGCATAGCTCGGCAGGGACGTGTCGTTTGGCGTCAGGACGGTCTTGCGCAGGCCGGTGCCGAAGATGATGTCGGTCGACAAACGGGTCGCCCAGTCGGAGTCGGGATTGACCGTGTAGGCAACGCCGCCGGAGCCGGTCCAGCTCTGGTTGTGATCCAGGTAGATGTAGTGCTGCTGGATGAAGGCGAGTTCGTCGGCGCCGAAGTTGAATTGCGCCGAGTTGATGTTGGTGCCCTGGGCATCGGACCAGGCGAAATTGCCGTAGACCGACCAGGGGCCCCTGTCATAGGCGCCTGTCAGTTCGAACCCTTTGACGGTCGCGTTGGCATAGTTGAACGACGTCAGGACGATCGGCGCCCCAAACTGACCTTCGTCGAGCAGGTTCTGCGCGATCTTGTAGTAGGCGTCGAAGCCGAACTTCAGGCTGTCCTTGGGGCGGATCTCGAAGCCGGCGTCGAAATAGTTGGAGCGCTCTGCCATCGCCGGGGTGTTCTGGGTAATGGTCGGCGCGGCGGTCGTGCCGGCTGTGGCGGCGATCGCGGCGTTGTTGACCTGGTTGAGCGGTGGCGGCGTGAAGTAGCGCGCGTAGCCACCGTGAACCGTCAGCATGTCGTTCGGTTCCCAGACCACATTGATGCGCGGGCTGAGCTGGTTCTCCTGGGTGGCGGCGTTGATCGCGTCGAAGCGCAGGCCGTAATTCACGGTCACCTTGGGAAGGATCTTCCATTCGTCCTGCAGGTAGACGCTGTAGGTCCAGCCGATCCTGTCGGAACCGTAAGCGATGCCGAGCGGCTGATCGCTGCTGACGGCGCCCGTGTCGTCGACCGGCAGGACCTGGGCATTGGTCAGGCTGGTCGCGCGTTCGCGTTGGACCAGGAAACCGGCGCGCACGGTGTGGGTGGACGTTGCCTTCCAGCTCCCGTCGCCCTGCATGCCAATAGCCAGATCCGTCTGCTTGGCCCACGGCGCGATGCCGTTGAACATGAGATCACCCAGCGCGTCTGGCTGGAAGCTGAGCGCGGAATAGCGGGTGAAACCCGAGAGCTGGAAGTCGAGGTCGCCGTGGTGCTTCTGCAGCGACAGGATGCCGTAATAGGTATCTTCCCACTGAAGCTGGTTCAGCAGGCTGCTGTTGAAGGTCGTATTCCCCTGGACGGTGAACTGCGGCGTCTGTCCGGGGTTGTTCGGGATCTGAAACTGCCCGCTCGATCCGCCGGCGATGAAGCTCACCCGCGTGCCCTCGTCGATGATGTCCGTCACCTTGCCCAGGGCATGCCACTGGTTCGTGACGTCATGGATCGGGGTGTAGGAGGAGGTCGGATTCTCGATGCCGATGGCGTTATGGAGAAACTGGCCGGTGATGAAGTAATCGACGTTGCCGCTGCGGCCGCCATAGGTCCCAGAAGGCTGCACATAATCGCGCGAGCCCATCATGATCGAGCTTTCGGCGCCGGGATCGCTCGTGCCGGATTTGAGGGTGATGTCGACCACGCCGGCCTGGCGAAGACCGTACTGGGCCGGCAAGGCACCAGTGATGAGCGCTATCTTGTCGGCATATTGAGTCGCCAGCGCGTTGCTGAACAGCGATAGACCTTCCGGCAACTGAACACCGTCGAGCCGATACTGCACGTTTCCATGATCGCCGCGCACATGGATCTGGCCGAAGCTGTCCTGCACCACGCCCGGAGCGCGCAGCAACACCTGGTTCAGCGGTGCCTGATCGCCCTGGGGAATGGCTTTGATGGATTCGGGCGTGAAATCGTAGCGTGACGCACCAAGGCTGGGCTGGATCGAACTGCGTGCCTCGTCGAGTCGCTTCGCGGTCACAGTGATGCCGAGCCCGCTCGCATCAGCGGCAGGAGCAGGCGCAGCACCTGGAGCCGGCATCGGCGCGGGCGACACATCGGGAGGCGTCGTCGAAGGCGATGTTTGCGCGAGCGCCGGTGTGGCCACGGCCGCTCCCAGCACCAATGCCGCTCCCAGCACCAATGCCGCACCGCCTCGCCAAGAGCGCCCCAGGTACCGCCGCATCGCCTCATTCCCCCAATTACGCCTACACTATGATTGTTATAGTATAACATTTCGTATCGTCAATCGTATCGAACCCGGTCGGTGAAGAGTCGATCAACCTCGTCATTCCGCCGACGCGGCCTGTGACAACACCATTGGGCATGCCTAGGGTCGCGTGGATCATGAGGATTGAGTCAATGAAACTGACGCGACGGTCCGTCCTGGGCGGCATGACGTTCTTCGCAAGCGGCGCGAAAGCGGACGAACGTCCCTTGCGCATCGTGCTCGGCTATCCGGCCGGTGCCAGCAGCGATACCGTTGCTCGTCTTATCGCCGACAGGATGCGCGTCAGCCTCAACCGGCCCGTTTTTGTCGAGAACAAGCCCGGCGCGAGCGGGATCGTTGCCAATATGATCGTGAAGACGGCAGCACCGGATGGAAACACGCTGCTCATGACGCCGCTGGCGAACATGGTGGCGTTCCCGCATTCCTACGCGAAGCTCGATTACGATCCCTTCAAGGATTATGTGCCGGTGGCGCACCTTGCCTCGTTCCAACTCGCTTTTGGCGTTGGCGCCCAGGTCCCGGTGCAAACTCTCGCCGAATACGTCGCTCTGGCGCGGAAGGGTGGTTCCTTCGGCAACTTTGCCTCTGCCGCCGTCGGCAGCCTTCCGCATTTCTTCGGCCTGATGTTCGCGAAGAGCGCCGGCATCCAGTTGACGCATGTGCCGTACAAGGGGACGGCCCAGGTGCTGCAGGCATTGATGGCGGGGGAAATTCCGGCCGCAGTTTTGCCGATCGCGGATCTCGGAACGCTCGTGCAATCGGGCAAGGGCCGTATCCTCGCCTCGTCGGGCGCAGCGCGATCGCCACAATATCCCGGTGTTCCTACCTTCCGGGAATGTGGATACGACATCGAGGGTTCGGCCTGGTATGCGCTGTTTGCTCCGGCCGGAACGCCGAACGAGACGGTTGAGATCTTGGCGCGCGCGGCGATCGATGCCGCGCATCAGCCCGAGCTGCGCCAGCGCCTCGAGCCGCTGGGGCTCGAAGCCACCGGGCTGGGCCCGACGCAACTCGCGGCAATCATGAAGGCCGACGATGAAAAATGGGGTCCTGTAATTCTCGCGTCAGGTTTCAGGGCGGAGTAACCGTCGCGGTATGCAGCGGCTGACCGGGCGACGATACCGGGACGAACATCGCTGTGTTTTTCCGGTGAGCAATTGGTCGCGCTTGTTTGAGTGCGAGGCCGAATATCTCGTCCCGTGAATGTGCAAAACCGGCGATCTAGGCCTCGTCGCGGTGACGAAAATCAACGAATTATATCAATAATATCAAAGTCGTGACGTGCATTATTGCGGTGACGGTGCCGGTACAGGCGGTGGTTGCACTTGCACACGGAATGCACGCGTGATACGTCCAAAACAGACTGCGTATTCTGTGCTATTTGCTGACAGGCTGTATGTCGAGACGGGGCAAATCGTCCTGGCTGGATTATTTCCGACGCACCGAAGATGATTAAGATTCTGACGGCCCGGATTTCTTGCATACGTTGATTGATACAACGCAAACAGGTTTTGCCTTGCGTCAATGGCATTAATATCCATATTAAACGCGTCCAGAAACCGGGTGTTAAATAATGGCTCGTTCTTCGTCTCTTGTCGCTATCGAAGCGAAAATCCGTGAATTGCAGGCAAAGGCAGAATCTCTCAAGGCGGCTGAAAAGCCGGGATTCAAGCAACTCAGGGCTGTCCTGAAAAAATACAGGCTGACTGCGGCCGATGTCGATCTCGCGCTTGGCGACAGCGTGAAATCGCATAAGCGCAGCAAGCTGGCTGGCCGGAAGGTGAAGCCGAAGTACCGCAATCCCGCCAACAAGAGCGAGACTTGGGCCGGTCGCGGCAAGCAGCCGAGATGGCTGGTGGCGGCGCTGAAGAGTGGCAAGAAGATCCAGGACTTCGCCATATAAATTCTAAAGGCATGACCAGGCGTGGAAACGCTCGTGCGTTTCCGCACCGCCGCCGTCGCTGCGGCCTCTGTTATTTCCCAGAAATTTCCGCATTAATTGCTGCAATCCCGCGGGCATATAGCGGGTAAAAGCCGGTCATTCGTTTCAATCCGGCATTAATCTTGATTGCAATCCTGATAATGATCGCGGCCGACGCAGGATTGTGCCTGACTGATCACGGAAAAGCACCAAGCCGGACAGGGCCGATCTGGTTCAAAGGATGCGCGGCTGGCTGACGAGAATCGCGGCTGATGATGGGCGATCCAAGCTCCGTTCACCGGCCGCCGCCGCATACAGTTGCCAGCGCGGTCAGCAACGTGATTGCACAGCCGCGGCCGCCGCTCGATCCGCTGACATTGACCGTGCGTTATCAGCGGCAGGACTCATTCAGTACAAAGGGGGAGGCCGTGCGCTGGCGTACCGACGGGAGAACGCTTGACCGGCGAGGCGCCTTGGCGAGGCGGGCGGCTCCGCCGGCGACCCGAGCAGCTGCTCCAGTTCTGGCTGCTGATGCGGCACCCGGGCCCGCGATCCTTTCGGATCGCCCTGCTTCCCGGCACTGCCCCAAGACCCAGGGCAGCCCCGCTGCGCCGGATGGCGCCACAGGCACAGGCTCGCGCTGCCAGAACGATAGCGCAGTCCCGCTAACCGCGGTCCGCGCCTATGGCCGGGATCAGACCCGTCCGTGGCAATGCTTGAATTTCTTGCCGGATCCGCAGGGGCAGGGAGCGTTACGCGAGACCTTGCCCCAGGTGCTGGGATCGTTGGCATCGACCGTCGCTTTCGCTCCGGCGAAGGGCCTCTGCAGCGTTGCGACACCGCCGCCGGACGGATCGGCCGGATCGAAGGCCGGATCGCCGGCCATTGCGGCCGCAAGCGCCGGATCCTCGTGCACCTCGTGAATCTGCTGCGGTTCCGGCATCGGCGGCGGCTCCATGCGAAGCTGCAGGGTCGCGAGCACATTCACCACCTGTTCGCGCAGGCCGGTCAGCAGATCGTTGAACAGGTTGAAGGCCTCGCGCTTGTATTCGTTCAGCGGATCCTTCTGGCCATAAGCACGCAATCCGATGCCCTGCCGCAGATGGTCGAGATGGAGCAGGTGCTCCTTCCAGCTCTGGTCGAAGAGCTGCATCAGGACGCTCTTCTCCACCTGGCGCCAGACATCCGGTCCATACTGCGCCGCCTTCTGCGCAAACAGCCGCTCGACTGCATCCATCAGGCGCGACTTGATCTGCTCCTCGGCGATACCTTCTTCCTTGGCCCACTGGTCGACGGGCAGATCGAGGCCGAAGACGCGCTGCACGTCGTCCTTGAGTTCAGTGGTCTTCCACTGCTCGGCATAGGCGTCCTGGGGAATGGTGCGGGTCACCATGCCGTCCACGACATCGCGGCGCATTTCCGCGACCACGTCGGACACATCCTCCGTGGCCATCAGCTCCAGCCGCTCCTTGTAGATCTCCTTGCGCTGGCTGTTCATCACGTCGTCGAAGCGCAGGAGATTCTTGCGGATCTCGAAATTGCGCGCCTCGACCTTGCTCTGGGCCGTCTCGAGCGCCTTGTTGAGCCAGCGGTGGGTCAGGGCCTCGTCGTCGGCCATGCCCTTCTTCTGCACCCAGTCCAGCACCTTGTTGTTGCCGAAGATGCGCATCAGGTCGTCTTCCAGCGACAGGAAGAACTTGGATGCACCGGGATCGCCCTGACGGCCCGAGCGGCCGCGCAACTGGTTGTCGATCCGACGGCTTTCGTGACGTTCGGTGCCGACTACATAAAGGCCGCCCGCTGCGCGCACGATCGCGCGATCGCGCTCGATATCGGCCTTGATCTTGGCCGCCACCTGCTCGAGTTCGGCGGCGCGCTGCGCCTCGTCCGGAATCCTCAGTCGAAGCTCGGCCTCGGCCTGGCGCAACAGCATATCGGCATTGCCGCCCAGCTGGATGTCGGTGCCGCGGCCCGCCATGTTGGTCGCGATGGTCACCGCGCCGGGACGGCCGGCCTGCGCCACGATCTCTGCTTCCTGTTCGTGATAGCGGGCATTGAGCACGCTGTGCGGGATCTTCGCCTTCTTGAGCTCCTCGGACAGAGCCTCCGACTTCTCAATCGATACCGTACCGACCAGCATCGGCTGGTTCCGCGTGCGGCATTCGTCGATCAGCTTGACGATCGCCCGCGTCTTGTCGCCCATCGTGCGATAGATCTCGTCGTCGTAGTCCTTGCGGGAGACGGGAACGTTGGTCGGGATTTCGACCACTTCGAGCTTGTAGATCTCGGCGAACTCGGCAGCTTCCGTCATGGCCGTGCCCGTCATGCCGGCGAGCTTGGGGTACATGCGGAACAGGTTCTGGAAGGTGATGGAGGCCAGCGTCTGGTTCTCGCGCTGGATCTCGACCTTCTCCTTGGCTTCGAGCGCCTGATGCAGGCCTTCCGAATAGCGCCGGCCGGCCATCATGCGGCCGGTGAATTCGTCGATGATGACGACCTGGCCGTCCTTGACGATATAGTCGACGTCGCGCGTGAACAGCTTGTGCGCCCGGAGCGCCTGGGTGACGTGATGGAGCACAGTCACCTGGGTCGGGGCGTAAAGGCTCTGGCCTTCGGGCAGCAGGCCGTCACCGCGCAGGATTTCTTCCACCGCCTCGATGCCGGCCTCGGTGAAGCTCACCTGGCGGTTCTTCTCGTCCTTTTCGTATGCATCGGGCTTCAGGCGCGGAATGACGGTGTCGGCACGGCGATAGAGTTCCGAGGAATCCTCGGCCGGACCGGAAATGATGAGCGGCGTGCGCGCCTCGTCGATCAGGATCGAGTCGACCTCGTCGACGATCGCGAAGTTGAACGGCCGCTGGACCATGGCCGACAACTGATACTTCATGTTGTCGCGCAGATAGTCGAAGCCGATCTCGTTGTTGGTGCCGTAGGTGACGTCGCAGGCATAGGCCGCCTTGCGCTGCTCGTCGCTGAGTTCGTGGACGATCACGCCGACCGTAAGACCCAGGAAGGTATAGACCTTGCCCATCCATTCGGCGTCGCGGCGAGCCAGGTAGTCGTTCACCGTCACGACATGCACGCCCTTGCCCTCGAGGGCGTTGAGGTAGACCGGCAGCGTGGCAACCAGCGTCTTGCCTTCGCCGGTCTTCATCTCCGCGATCTTGCCGCCATGCAGGACCATGCCGCCCTTGAGCTGCACGTCGAAGTGCCGCTGCCCCAGGGCGCGCTTGGCCGCTTCGCGTACAGTGGCGAAGGCTTCGATCAGCAGATCGTCGAGTGTCTCGCCCTTGGCCAGGCGTTCGCGAAATTCGGTCGTCTTGGCGCGCAGCTGGTCGTCGGAGAGCTTGCTGATTTCCGGCTCGAGCGCGTTGATCTTCGCCACCGACTTGTCGAAGCCTTTGACGATGCGGTCATTGGCTGTCCCGAACAGGCTTCGGGCAAGCGCTCCCAGCATGGAAAACCTCGATATTCTAAAGACTTAGGCGGGCACCCGGCCCGCCGCTGCTAGCACAGATAGAGAGCGGGTCCCGGAGTGTCAACGCAAGTGGGCTCGGCTGCTTCGGCTTGCCTCACTTCTCACGAAAAATCACGAAAAAGTGCCGCAATCGCCTGCCACTAAATCGCCCGGCGGTCGATGCGGGCGCTTGCTTGAAGCAAGTGGCCCTGTGTAAACGGAGGGCCGCCGGCAATTGTCGCCAGAAATATCCTCTCTTCCTTCCTTTCAATCCCGGAGCCCTACATGAGCCTTGGCCTGCGCCCCCTGCGCGTCGCCGTCGTTTGTTGCGCAGTTGCCGCGATCGCTGTTCCCGCGTTCGCCCAGCAGCCGGCCAAGCCCCAAGCCGCGCCCCCGGCCTCCAAACCCGCCACATCGGCGCCCAAGGCGGCGGAAGCGCCCAAGGATCCGGTTGTCGCAATCGTCAATGGCCAGCAGATCCATCTGTCCGACCTTGAGATTGCGCAGCAGTCGCTGCCGCAACAATACCGCAACATGCCGCTCTCGGCGGTGTTCCCTGCCTTGCTCGACCGTCTCGTCGACAGCACGCTGATCGAGCAGGACGGTCGCAAGAACAAGGTCACCGACGATCCTGACTTCAAGAAGCGGCTCGCCTTCGTCGAAGAGCAGGTGATCCAGGATTTCTGGCTGCAGAAGCAGATCGCGGCCAAGGTCACGCCGGAGAAGATGCGTCAGGTCTATGAGGAGCGGCTGAAGACCATTCCGGCCGAAGAAGAAGTGCACGCGCGCCATATCCTGGTGGCGACCGAGCCGGAGGCCAAGGCGATCATCGCCGACCTGAAGAAGGGCGCGGCCTTCGACAAGCTGGCCAAGGAGAAGTCGACCGACAAGGCGTCCGGCGCCGAGGGCGGCGATCTCGGCTGGTTCAAGAAGACGGACATGGTCAAGGAATTCGCCGATGCCGCCTTCGCCCTCAAGAAGGGCGAGCTGACCGACAATCCGGTCAAGACGCAGTTCGGCTACCACGTCATCCAGGTCGAGGACCGCCGGCAGGCGGCTCCCCCGTCGTTCGAGGAGATGTCCGACCAGATCCGGCAGGACCTGGCCCGCGAGACGGTCACGGCCATGCTGAACCAGCTGCGCTCGGGCGCCAAGGTCGAGAAGTTCAACATAGACGGAACCAAGCCTGCGCCTGCACCGGCACCTGCCGCTCCGGCCGGTAACCCGTCGACGCCGGCGGCCCCTGCCAAGTAAGGCTCACCTTTCTCGGATTTTCTGGTGTAGTCTCCGCGCTTCGGCCGTCCGGCATACCAGCCGGCGGCAAGAGGAGACACATGTCCGTCAAGCACGCTGTATCGCCCCTCGCGCCCAAGACGACGCCGACCCTGCCGCGAGTCGCGGGCGTCAAGCTCGCCTCTGCAGCATCCGGCGTGCGCTACACGGGACGAGATGACGTCATGCTGGCGGTGTTGCCGGCAGGGGCGACGATCGCCGGCGTTCTGACCAAATCCAAGACCTGCTCGGCACCGGTCGACTGGTGCCGCAAGAACCTGTCGCGGGGCAAGGCCCGCGCCATCCTGGTGAATGCCGGAAACGCGAATGCCTTCACCGGCAAGCTCGGCGACAAGGCGGTCGAGGAGAGCACGCGCGCCGTCGCGCAGGCGCTCGGCTGTCCTCGCAACGAAGTGTTCATGGCGTCCACCGGCGTCATCGGGCAGCCGCTCGAATGGGAGAAGATCGCCGCGGTCGTGCCGGCCCTGATCAAGGGTGCCCGCGAGGACAACTGGTCCGGGGCGGCAGGGGCGATCATGACCACCGACACCTTCCCCAAGCTGGCGACGCGTCAGGCGCGCATCGGCGAGCGCACGGTGACCCTCAACGGATTCCTCAAGGGGTCGGGCATGATCGCGCCGGACATGGCCACCATGCTGGGGTTCGTCTTCACTGATGCCAAGATCCCGGGTGCCGTGCTGCAGAAGCTACTGTCCGATGCGGCGGACAAATCGCTCAATTGCGTGACGGTCGATGGCGATACCTCGACCAGCGATACCTTGCTGCTTGCGGCGAGTGGAGCCGCGCGCCACGCACCGATCGAGGAGTCCGACGACCCCGTCCTCGTCGATTTCAAGCGCGCGCTCGACGAGATCCTGATCGAGCTCGCCCAGCTTCTGGCGCGGGACGGCGAAGGCGCGACCAAGTTCATCACCATCAATATCGGTGGGGCGTCGTCCAACGGCGCGGCCCGCAAGATCGGGCTCGCGATCGCCAACTCGCCCCTGGTCAAGACGGCCATGGCCGGCGAAGACGCCAATTGGGGCCGCATCGTCATGGCGGTCGGCAAGTCCGGCGAACGGGCCGACCGGGACAAGCTGCGCATCTCCATCGGCGGCGTGAAGATCACCGACGGCGGCCAGGTCGTTCCGAATTACGACGAGGCGCCGGTCGTGCGGCACATCAAGGGCACCGACATCGTGATCGACGTCGATCTCGGCATCGGGCGCGGTCGCGCCACGGTTTGGACGTGCGATCTGACGCACGGCTACATCGACATCAACGGCAGCTATCGTTCTTGAGCCTGTCCTTCGAGCAGGAGTGTCCGGGAGGTCCGCCGCCCCTCGGCGATCGTCCGCTCGTGCTGGTCGCGGCGGTGGCGCTGGTGGATGCCGACGGCCGCCTTCTGATCGCGCAGAGGCCGGCGGGCAAGTCGATGGCCGGGCTCTGGGAGTTCCCCGGCGGCAAGGTCGATCCCGGCGAGACGCCGGAGCAGGCGCTCGTGCGTGAACTGCACGAGGAACTCGGCATCGAGACCGCGACCAGTTGCCTGGCGCCGATCGCCTTCGCCAGCCACGGCTACGAGAAATTTCATCTGCTGATGCCGGTCTTCGCCTGTCGCAAGTGGTTGGGCACGCCGCAACCGCGGGAAGGGCAGGTGCTGAAGTGGGTGCGTCCGGCCGAACTCTCGCAGTATCCCATGCCGCCGGCGGATCTGCCGCTGGTGGGATTGTTGCGCGACCTGCTTTAGGCGAGCCCTTTAGGCAACCGGGGCGGGCACGTCGCGCCAGCCCGTCAGGCGGCGGAAGATGATCGCCTGAGCGGTTCCCACCACGGCGACGCCGGCATAGGACACGAGGATCGCCACCGTCCAGGCGATGATCGCGGCCGCCATTGTCGCGTCCAGTGCACCGCGCACCAGAGCCAGCGGCACGAGGGCCGCGACGATCGTAGCTATTCCGCTGGAGACGAAGATCACGAACAGGGCGCCAATGATGACCCAGGCGCTGCCGCGACTCGCCGCCCAGGCCTGACGCGGATTGAACGGAATGTCGATGGCCGTTCCCGCCAGTCCGAAGCTGACGCGCAGGGCGAGGAGTGCGGAGACGATGAAGCCGGCGCCGAGAGGGGCCGCCAGGGCCTCGCGGCGCGCCAACTCGGGATCGAGCGGCTGGCCGAGCATCGCCGGATCGATGGCACCGGCCAGGAAGGTGAAGCCGGCCAGCAGGATGAAGGTGACGCCGGCGACCTTGATGAGATGGATCAGGAATGCCGTCTCTCGCCCCGTCCAGGAAAGGCCGGGTATGTTGCCGATCCTCGACGGCCCGAGCAGGACGAAGCGCATCCAGCCCACCAGGAACATCACGGTCGGGATCAGGTCTGCGGCCTTCTCGAGAAGCACCATGATCAACAAGTCGCTGGCGATCAGATCGAACGCCACGCGCAGCAGCAGCGACAGGATCCAGGGCACCGTGACCAGGTGGAAGAAAGCGGAAAGATTGTTGAAGAAGAAGCCGAAGCTCTCCGACAGCACTTCACCGGACAACAATTTGGCAGCTGGCACGATCAGTTCCGTTTCGCTTTCTCGCCGGCGCTCATCTCGGCGGTTCCGAGCGCAGCCGCAAGACGATGCTGCGCCGTGCCCGGCTTGAGCGGTTTGGGCTGCGAGTCATGCGGCGCCCAGCCATGAAGGAAGAGGACTTCGAAGCTTGCCGTGACGCGTCCTGACGGCGCGGTGAAACGGTCGGCATAGATCTCTGCCGCGCGCAGCAATGTCGTCCGCCGACTGAAGCCGCGGCGGCGTTCGGAGACCAGGTTCGCCTCGCCCATCGCGCTCAACTCGCGCATCAGGGCGAGGGCGTGCTCATATTCGACGTCGATCTTCTCGCTGTCGGCGACGGGCAAGGCGAAGCCGGCGCGTTGCAGCAAGCCGGCGGCGTCGCGCAGATCGGCGAATGGCGAGATCCTCGGGCTGAGACCGCTTTCGATCTCGCTTTCGGCTTCCGCCAGCGCCTGGCGCAGCTGCCAGAGCGTGCGTCCCCCCAGCATGGCACCCAGAAAGAGACCGTCAGGTTCCAGGCAACGCCTGATCTGGATCAGCGTGCCGGGAAGATCGTTGACCCAGTGCAGGGTCATGGCGCTCAGCACGAGATCGAAGCTGTTCGGCGCGAACGGCAACGCTTCCTCGTCCGCCACGACCGCAGGTCCGTGGATCCTGCGCGCGAATGCAAAACCGAGATCGCATCGCACCAGGTCGCGAACCGTCGCCCGGCCGTCGAGCGACGCGGCGATCTCGTCGCCATGGCAGCCGAGATCGAGCCCGCGCTTGAAGGTCCGGCGCACATCGTCGAGCCGCTCCACCAGCCGCTCGGCGATCTCGCGCTTCAGGAACGACATGCGGTCCCATTGCCGGGCCGCGCGGTCACGCCGCTGGCGGAGCGCGGAACGGTCGAAGACCAGCAAGGGGTCGGGCGGCTGCACGGGCTGTATGTAGGGCGAAAGGCTGGCGGCGAATAGGGGCGTCGCCCTTTTGGAGGCACATTTGGCCGGCATCTAATCGGGGATGCTGCTGCATGCCTGCGCGGTCGCCGGACGGCGGCTTCTCGACAGCGTACTTCCGCCTCTGTGCCTCGGATGCGGCGAGATCGTGGAGACGCCGGGCGCGCTATGCGCCCGGTGTTGGCCCAGCTTTTCGTTCATCTCGTCGCCGCATTGCGCACGCTGCGGAACGCCTTTCGCGGAAGAAATCGAGACGGGGAGCCTCTGTGCTGCCTGTCTGGCGCGGCCTCCGAGATTCGGCCGGGCGCGTTCCGCTCTGGTCTATAACGACAAGAGCCGCCACCTCGTCCTGCCCTTCAAACATGGCGACCGCACGGACATGGCCCGTGCCTGCGGCCAATGGATGGCCCGGGCCGGCGCCGACTTGCTCGCCGAGGCCGATCTGCTGACGCCGGTACCCCTTCATTGGCGGCGGCTTTTCATGCGGCGTTACAACCAAGCCCTGCTGCTGGCCCGCCATGTCACGCGGGCGACGGAGGGGCCGATCGAGCTGGTGCCGGACCTCCTCCGGCGGCGGCGATGGACAGGGTCGCAGGCGGGCCTTGCGGCCAGCGAGCGCCGCCACAACGTTAGCAAGGCGTTCGAGGTTCATCCGCGCTGGACCGGCAAGCTCAAGGGCAAAGTCGTGGTGCTGGTCGACGATGTCCTGACGACGGGAGCCACGGCGGAGGCCTGCGCCCGTCCGCTGCTCGCGGCGGGGGCGCGCCGGGTCGATGTGCTCACGCTGGCGCGGGTCGTCCGGCCAGCGCTATAGTTTGGGCAAGGAGTTTCCGATGGCGAAGATCGAAATCTACACCACGCCCTTTTGCGGCTACTGCGCCCGGGCCAAGGCGCTGCTCGACAGGAAGGGCGTCTCCTACGAGGAGATGGACGTCATGGAGGACGCGGCCAAGCGGACCGAGATGCGCGAGCGTTCCAAGCGCTCGACCGTGCCGCAGATCTTCATCAATGGCCGGCATATCGGTGGGTCCGATGAGCTGGCCGCCCTCGACCGCGAGGGCAAGCTCGATCCCCTGCTGACCGCAGCCGCCTGAGGGAGAGACTCCTGTGAGCAGCACGTTCAAGGCCGGTCTGATCCAGACAAACGTCAGCAACGACATGGCCGAGAACGTGGCCTTTGTGCGTGAGCAGGCCCGATTGGCGCGCGAGGCCGGCGCCGATTTCATCATGACGCCGGAGAATACCGGCCTGATCGGCGCCAATCGCAACGAGACCCTGGCCAAGGCGGAAACCGAAGAGAGCCACGCCATGCTGGCTACCGCTCGAGCGGCCGCGCGCGAGACCGGCACTTGGTTCCTGCTCGGATCGATCCATGTCCGGCAGCCCGGCGAGGAGCAGATCCGCAATCGCTCCTACCTGATCGATGCCACCGGCACTGTCGTTGCCAGCTACGACAAGATTCACATGTTCGACGTCAAGCTCGCCGGTGGCGAGAGCTATCGCGAATCCTCGACCTTCAAGCCTGGCGAAAGGTCGGTCCTGGCCGAGACTCCGTGGGGTACGCTGGGCATGACGATCTGCTACGACCTTCGCTTCCCCTATCTTTACCGCGATCTCGCCCATGCCGGCGCGACGATGATCGCCATCCCGTCGTCCTTCACCGTGCCGACCGGTCAGGCGCATTGGCATACGCTGATTCGGGCGCGGGCCGTGGAGACCGGCTGCTTCGTGTTTGCGCCGGCGCAGGTCGGCACTCACAAGGGATCGAATCGTAAGACCTACGGCCATTCGATCGTCGTCGCCCCGTGGGGCGAGGTCCTGGCCGATGCCGGCGGGGAAAAAGCCGGGTTCATCGTCGCCGATATCGACCTGGCCAAGGTTGCCGAAGCCCGCAGCATGGTGCCGTCGCTGACGCATGATCGCGAATACGCGGCGCCGGTCCTCTACAAATCCGAGGCGGCCAAGGCGGCGGAATAGCCCCGATATCCGGTTGCGCCGCTATGTCTTGCGCGCCGCAATCCGCTGCACCATCGCCATGCGGGGCTCGCTGATCATCCGCGCCTCGTAGGCAATCACCGAAAAGGCTCCCCGCACGATCTCCAGCAGTTCGCCATCCTTCAGCAGGAAGTCCGGCCGACTCGGTTTGCCGAAACGTTCGTTGCCGATCATGAACGTCTCGTAGAGCAATATCCCACCGTGCGAGACCGTCTGCACAAGCGTCGGGATCAGGCGACGATAGAGATAGTTGGTCACGATCACGGCGCCGAAAGTGCGGTTCGGCAGAGGCCATGGACTGCCATTTTCGAGATCGGCTTCGACGGCTTGGATGTTCGGATGATCTGCAAGCCGGCTAATGTCGCGGTCCACCGCGACCACCGGATTTCCACGCTGGGCGAAGAACAGGGCGTGGCGCCCGCTGCCGGCGGCGACGTCGAGGACCGTCGCTTCAGCCGGGATTAGCCCCGCCCACTGCAATATCCAGGGGGAAGGCGTCGACCCTCTTGCGTCAGCCACGTTCGCACCCCATCATGTTGGCACTCCCTTGCGGAGAGTGCCAGAAACCAAAATCATTCGTTGTTTCATGATCTTATATCGACTGCGCTGTTCCAAAGGCCATGAGTTCGAGAGCTGGTTCAAGGACAGCAAGACCTATGAACGCCAGGAAAAGAAGGCCTTGATCGGCTGCCCGGACTGCGGCGACACCAAGGTCGCCCGGGCGATCATGGCGCCGCGTATCGGCAAGGGTGGCAAGGGCGTCGAAGTTGAGGTCCCGGCCGAGGCTCCTCCCGCCCCAGTGCCGTCGGCCGAGCAGCAGAAGATGGCCGCGCTCGCCCGCCATATGCCGAAGGAACTGCGCGAGGCGCTTCTGAAGGTCCGCGCTGAAGTCGAGAAGAACTGCGAGCACGTTGGCGACAAGTTCGCCGAGGAAGCCCGCAAGATTCACTACGGCGAGAGCGACAAGCGCGGCATCTACGGCCAGACGACGGAAGAGGAAGCCGAGGCATTGGCCGAGGAAGGGATCGAGTTCGGCCGACTGCCCTGGCTGCCTCGGGGCAACTGAAGCGCCATCCCGGGGCTGCAAGGACGGAGCGCCGGCTGTCTAGCCAGCGGGCCCGGTGATTGCGTCAGCTCCCAGTAGTGGGGGCGATGCCATAAAGCATGTAATTCACGTCGAGGTCGTTCCTGTTCAGCGACCAGGTCCGACTGAGCGGGCTGTAAACCACGCCGACGATTTCCTGCGGATCGATGCCGCCGGACCGCAACCCTCGAACGACTTCGGACGGCTTGAGGAATTTCCGCCAGTCGTGCGTGCCGCGCGGCAACCAGCGCAAAACATACTCGGCGCCCGCGACCGCCATGGCCCACGCCTTGGCGGTGCGATTGAGGGTGGAGAGGAACAGCAATCCACCAGGTTTCACCAACTGGGCACAGGTCTGCAGAAAAAGATCGACGTCGGCCACGTGCTCGACGATCTCGAGGGCGAGGACGATGTCGAAGCGCTGCCCCGAGCGGGCCACGGCCTCGGCCGTTGTGGCGCGATAGTCGATGCTGAGACCTTGACGTTCGGCATGAAGGCTGGCCGTGGCGATATTCCGATCGGCCGCGTCGATGCCGGTGACATTGGCGCCCAAACGCGCCATCGGTTCGGCAATCAGGCCCCCACCGCAGCCGATATCGAGCAGCGACAGCCCCTGCAATGGCTGGCCTGACAAGGCGTCGCGGTGCCAGTGGGCGGCGGCGCGATCTCGGATATAGGCGAGTCGTACCGGGTTCAGGCGATGAAGCGGCGCGAACTTGCCCTTGGGATCCCACCATTCCTCGGCGATGCGGGCAAAGCGCTCGACTTCGGCCGGATCGACCGTCGCGGCATCGGAGAACTGTGCTGAACCGGCCATGGCTACCCTTGACCCATATGGTGTTGCCGGTGTCTATACCGCGCTTTCGAGCAGGTCCATGGCGCGCATCGTTCTCAAATTTGGCGGAACTTCGGTCGGCGATACTGATCGCATCAAGAATGTCGCCCGTAAGGTCAAAGCCGAAGTCCAACGGGGCAACGAGGTTGCCGTGGTGGTGTCGGCAATGTCGGGTACGACCAACCAGCTCGTGAAATGGGTGAACGAGATCGCGCCTTTGCATGATCCGCGCGAATACGACGTCGTCGTCGCGACCGGCGAGCAGGTGACGATCGGTCTCCTGGCGCTGGCCCTGCAGCAGGAAGGCGTGAAATCGCGCTCCTGGATGTCCTGGCAAATTCCGATCAAGACGGATGATGCTTATGCCAAGGCACGCATCCGGCACATCGACACCGGGGAAATGGCCGCGACCATGGCCGCCGGTGAAGTGCCGGTGGTGCCTGGATTCCAGGGCGTCTCCCCCGACGGACGAGTGACGACACTCGGCCGCGGCGGATCGGATACATCTGCGGTTGCCCTGGCGGCGGCCCTGAAGGCCGACCGATGCGACATCTATACCGATGTGGACGGGGTCTATACGACCGATCCCCGCATCGTCGAGAAGGCCCGCAAGATCGATCGGGTCACTTATGAAGAGATGCTCGAAATGGCCTCTCAGGGCTCCAAGGTCCTGCAGACGCGGTCGGTCGAGCTGGCGATGAATCATCATGTGCGCGTTCAGGTGCTGTCATCGTTCGATGCGGCACTCGGCAGTGATCTCCCTGGAACGCTGGTTGTCGACGAGGACGAAATCATGGCTCAAGGGCTCGAGAAATCCGTCGTGAGCGGCATCGCCTTCTCCAAGGACGAAGCCAAGATCACTGTCACGCGGGTGGCCGATCGCCCGGGCGTGGCCGCCGCCATCTTCGGCCCCCTGGCGGCTGCGAACATCAACGTCGACATGATCGTGCAGAACGTCTCGCTCGATGGCAGCTCGACCGATATCACGTTCACGGTGCCCCGAGCCGATCTCGCCCGTGCCGTCGAGCAGCTCCAGCAGGCCAGGAATGACCTCAAGTTCGCCGAGGTGAAGTCCGATACCAATGTCGCCAAGATCTCGGTGATCGGTGTCGGCATGCGCAGCCATGCCGGCGTGGCGCTCAAGATGTTCGAGACCCTGGCCGCCAAGGGCATAAATATTCAGGTGATCTCGACCTCCGAGATCAAAGTGAGCGTCCTGGTCGCGGCCGAGTACACCGAACTCGCGGTCCGGGCACTGCACACCGCCTACGAACTGGACGCAGACTAGTCCCTCACGCATGAGGTTGCCTCATGCGCGGGACAATAAGTCGGTAGGCATTTCGGCGCGGCTCTTGCTATAAGCGAGCTATGCGCGCGGCACGTGTCCATATGGCCTGCCAAGCCCGCCGTTCGGCCCTGTCGGCCGCGGCGTGGCGCGTTTGCGCCTGTATCATCGACCGCAGCTTTATTGTCACTCGACTCAAGCATTTGGCGGTCTGACCATGGAGAGAGGGACTCCCCTGGCCGGACCGCGAATGCTCCTCAAGCGGCTCCGGGACACGATGGCGCGTGGTGTTTCCGCCGAGGAAACGCTCGCGGAAGTCGTGCGGCTGGTGGCCAACGAGATGGTCGCCGAAGTCTGCTCGATATACATCCTGCGGGCGGGAGAGGTTCTGGAGCTTTTTGCAACCCAGGGCCTCAATCCATCGGCCGTGCACCGTACCCGGCTGCGGGTGGGAGAAGGTCTGGTCGGTGACATCGCCGCCCACGGTCGACCGCTGGCCCTCGCCGACGCTCAGAGCCATCCTCAATTTGCCTACCGCCCGGAAACGGGCGAGGAGGTCTTCCACTCGCTGGCTGGCGTGCCGATCCTGCGCGCCGGACGCGTGCTGGGTGTCCTCGTTGTTCAGAACCGTACGCGCCGCCAGTACGACGAGGAGGAAGTCGAAACCCTCCAGACCATCGCCATGGTTCTGGCGGAGATGGTCGCGGCAGGCCGGCTCGTCAGCCCCAACGAGGTGCAGCAGGTCGACGGCATCGGCCTGCTGCCGCTGCGCGTCGATGGTGTCCAGCTCACGTCCGGCGTGGCCATCGGCCGTGCCGTTCTGCACGAACCGCGAATCGTCATCCAACGCGTCGTCGCCGAGGATGTCGGTGCGGAGCAGGAGCGCTTCGAGGAAGCACTGGCATCAGTCCGCGAGGACGTCGATCGCATGCTGGAAGCCCACGATATGCAGTCGGGGGAGCATCGCGAGGTGCTCGAAACCTTCCGCATGTTCGTCGACGATCGCGGCTGGCGGGAGCGCGTGCGCGAGGCAATCGCATCGGGGCTCACCGCCGAGGCCGGCGTGCAGAGAGCCTTCGACGACGTTCGAACCCGCCTGGGACAATCGACGGATCCCTACATCCGGGAACGGCTGAGCGACCTGCAGGACCTGACCAATCGACTGTTGCTGCGGCTTACGGGGCGCACGAACGGCGAGTCCGGCGGACAGCCCGAGGATATGGTGGTGATCGCCCGCGACATGGGTCCGGCGGAGTTGCTCGACTACGACCGCTCACGCCTGCGCGGCGTCGTTCTCGAGGAAGGATCGGCGTTGAGCCACGTCGCCATCGTGGCGCGGGCGCTCGACATTCCGGTCGTCGGACGCGCGCCCAGCGTGCTGTCTCGTGTCGAGCCGGGCGACACGATCGTCGTCGATGGCGACAGCGCCCAGGTCCTGGTGCGGCCGTCGGAGGACGTGGTCCAGACGATCTACGCGGCGATCGATGCGCGCGCCGAGCGGCGGCGCAAATATGCGGCGCTACGCGACCTGCCACCGGCGACGCGCGATCAGGCGCGGGTCGGTCTGTATATGAACGCCGGTTTGCTGATCGACATGCAGCATCTCGAAGAGACGGGTGCCGACGGCATTGGTCTCTATCGAACCGAAATTCCGTTCATGGTGCGTTCGGAGTTTCCGGATGTCGAAGCGCAGGCGTGGCTCTACAGCCGGGTGCTCGACATTGCCGATGGCCGCCCGGTGACGTTCCGGACGCTCGATGTCGGCGGCGACAAGGTGCTGCCCTATGTCGACGCCTTCGGCGACGAAAACCCAGCCATGGGCTGGCGCGCGATCCGGATCGGGCTCGATCGCCCGGCCATGCTGCGGCGTCAGTTGCGCGCCATGCTCCAGGCTGCCAATGGCCGTCCTCTGTCGATCATGTTCCCGATGATCGCCGACGTTTCCGAATTGCTGGCCGCGCGTCGTCTGCTCGAACTCGAACTCGACCGTGCCCGTCGGCGTGGGCTTCCCGAACCGGAGCGGCTGCGTGTTGGCATTATGTTCGAAGTGCCGGCGCTGGCATGGCAGCTCGACAGTCTTCTGCCTCATGTCGATTTTGTTTCGGTCGGTACGAACGATTTGATGCAATTCCTGTTCGCAGCTGATCGCGGCAATGCGCGTGTCTCCGCCCGATACGATACCTTGTCCCCGGCGCTGCTTCGGCTTCTACATTTTGTTGTGGAAAAGGTTCGGCCCGCCGGCGTGGAGATCACCGTCTGCGGCGAGATGGCCGGTCGGCCCGTCGAGGCGCTTGCCTTGCTTGCCATTGGCGTTCGGACCTTGTCGATGTCGCCTGGAGCGATCGGTCCAGTGAAGGCGATGATTCGTTCGCTCGATCTCACTGAAGCGAGTGCCTTTGTATCTTCAGCGCTGACGCAGCCGGATCGCCCCTTGCGTGAGACGCTTCGTCTGTTTGCCGCGGATCATGCTGTCGAAATTTGACCTCGCAGGGCGAATCGCTTTTGCCCTCGTAAAGGTCGTCTGCTAAGAGTCCGCCGAAGGCAGGGCGGCGGGGACGATTCATGCCGGATCAAGTCGATTGGCAGGCCATGGGGCACGACACAACGGGACATGCTGTCGGTCGACTGCTGCGTGACGAACGCGAGGCGCGTGGTTTGTCGATTGCAGACGTCGCCAAGAATCTTTGCATTCGGCCGTCTTATCTGGAAGCGATCGAGCAGGGGCGGTTCGAGAAGTTGCCGGGTGCTGCTTATGTTCCGGCCTTCCTTCGTGCTTATGCACGCCATCTCGGTCTCGATGCCCAAAAGGTTCTGACGGCCTATCAGCTTTCGGGATCGGTGCCGATCGAGCGTCCGGTCTCCATGCCGGGCGATTTTCCGCAACCGGAAAGGCGCGCGCCGATCGGCCTCGCTGTGCTGACGGTCCTGCTCGTGATCGCGGCCGGCTATGGCGTGTGGCACTATTTGCCGCGGCAGCAGCCGGTGGTTGTAGAGAAGGTGCCTCCTGTACCGGATCGGCTCCTGGCGTCTCAGCCCTCCACCAGTGAGACGGCCCGCTTGGCGACGGCTCCGGCTGTCGTCACGCCCGGTCCGGCGGCAAGCAAGACGGACAGTCAGAAGTCGGCCGCTGCGCCGACTGCACCGGCGGTGCAACCTCAGCAGCCGGCTCAGGGACCAGGCTTGCCGCGGCCGCCGCGGCAGGACGTCGCCACTGCGCCGCCTCCTCCGGTTGCTCCTCCTCCGGCCGTGATCGCGGTTCCGGCCGCACCACCGCCGGTGATGATGTCGGTCCCGTCGGCCGGTCAGGCTTTGGCGGCGCAACCGCCCGGCGCCGATACGCCGCGGGAGGCCCCAGCCGACGCAGCGACGCAGGAGGCGGTGGCCCGTCCGGCGCCGCCGGCCAATGCCGATACCGCCGTCGTGGTTGCGACGCCCACCAAGTCCGATACCAAGGTGGTGGTGCGGTCCAACAGCTGGGTCGAGCTGCGTTCACCAAACGGTGACGTTCTGGCGCAGACCTATGTTCGTGCCGGTGAGAGCTACGTCGTGCCCGCCGGTATTTCGTACCGCGTCATCGACGCCCACTAGGACCGAACCACTAGGATCGAAACGGCAGCGGCGAGCGCTGCCGGAAGCGCATTTTCAGGGCTAGCTGCGGCTGGATAAGCCGGGCGTCCATCGCTACATTGCCGGCATGAGCATCAGGCCCTATCGCGATATCGTGCGCCGCAAATCGCGGCAGGTGATGGTTGGGTCCGTGCCGGTCGGGGGCGGAGCGCCGATCACGGTGCAGACCATGACCAACACGTTGACCGCTGACGCCGAAGCGACGATCGCGCAGATACGGCGCTGCGAGGAGGCCGGGGTCGATATCATTCGGGTTTCCTGTCCCGATGAGGACTCGACCAAGGCCCTGCCGGCCATCGTCAAGGCGGTGCGGGTTCCGATCGTCGCCGATATCCATTTCCACTATCGGCGCGCGATCGAGGCGGCCGATGCCGGCGCGGCCTGTCTACGCATCAATCCGGGCAATATCGGCAGCGCCGATCGGGTTCGCGAGGTGGTCAAGGCGGCCCGCGATCACGGCTGCTCGATGCGGATCGGCGTGAATGCCGGCTCGCTGGAGAAGGATCTGCTGGAGAAATACGGCGAGCCCTGCCCGGAGGCGATGGTCGAGAGCGCCCTCGATCATGCGCGCATCCTGCAGGATCACGATTTCCACAATTTCAAAATCAGCGTGAAAGCCTCGGACGTCTTCCTGGCGGTCGCGGCCTATCAGCAACTGGCCGACGCTTGCGACTATCCCCTGCATATCGGCGTCACCGAAGCCGGGGGCCTGAGGACCGGCACCGTGAAGTCGTCGATTGGGCTCGGTGCCTTGCTGTGGGCCGGCATCGGCGACACGATCCGCGTCTCGCTCTCGGCGGAGCCCGAGGAGGAAGTGCGCGTCGGCTTCGAGATGCTGAAGGCGCTCAATCTGCGCCATCGCGGCGTGAACATCGTTTCCTGCCCGTCCTGCGCGCGTCAGCAATACGACGTGATCCGCACGGTCGAGGCGCTGGAAAAGCGGGTGGCTCACATCACCACTCCCATGACGGTGTCGGTGATCGGCTGCGTCGTGAACGGTCCCGGCGAGGCGCGTGAGACCGACATCGGCTTCACCGGCGGCGGCAATGGAACACACCAGGTCTACATCGCCGGTGTGCCGCACCATCGCCTGAAGGACGAGAGCATCGTCGAGCATCTGGCGCAGTTGATCGAGAAGAAGGCGGCCGAGATCGAAGCCGCCAAGGCGCCCTCCGCCGCTCTCCATAGCGCTGCGGCCGAGTAGCGTCGGCCGCTTGAAATTTCGGACGATTCCCGAGGCGATTCCCCGTGAGCAAACTTCAGCCGGTACGCGGCACGCACGATCTTCTTCCCGATGAATACCGTCGTTTCGCCCACGTCGTCGGGTCGGCGCGCGATGTGGCGCGTCTGTACGGATACCGGGAGATGGCGACGCCGATCTTCGAGTTCACCGAGCTGTTCGCGCGCGGCATCGGCGAGACGACCGATGTCGTGTCCAAGGAGATGTACACGTTCCTGGATCGGGGCAACGAGTCGCTGACCCTGCGGCCGGAATATACCGCCGGCATCTGTCGGGCCTTCATCTCCAACGGTGAACTTGCGCAGCAACTGCCGCTCAAGATCTTCGCCGCCGGTCCCATGTTCCGTTACGAGCGGCCGCAGAAGGGCCGTCAGCGCCAATTCCACCAGATCGATGTCGAAGTCCTGGGCGCGCCGGAACCGGCTGCCGACATCGAAGTGATCTCGCTTGCGGCGGACATCCTCGATCGGCTGGGAATCCTCGACCGCTGCGTCCTCAAGGTCAATTCACTTGGAGATCCCGAGAGCCGGCTTGCCTATCGCAGCGTCCTCTACGACTACTACGTGGCGCATGAAAGCCGGCTGTCGGAGGATTCGCGCAACCGGCTGGTGCGCAACCCGTTACGCATCCTCGACAGCAAGGATGAGGGCGACAAGGAGATCAACGCCGGCGCACCGAGCTTTGCCGATCATCTGAACGAAACCAGTCGCGATTTTTTCGCGGCCGTGAAGGATGGCCTCATGGCAGCGGGCATTGCGTTCGAGGTCGATCCCGGCCTGGTGCGTGGCCTCGACTATTACACCCATACCGCCTTCGAGTTCGTGACCACGCATATCGGCGCCCAGGGAACCGTGCTCGGCGGCGGTCGCTACGACGGCCTGATTGCCGAGCTTGGTGGTCCGCCCACCGCCGGCATCGGCTGGGCCGGTGGTATCGAGCGTCTGATGATGCTCGCCAACGAACCTGCGCCGCTGCCACGCCCCGTGGTGATGGTTCCATTGGGAGCTGCTGCCGAAACCAGGGCGATCGGCATCGCGCGAACGCTGCGTCGCGTCGGTATCGCGGTCGAGCAGGATTATCGCGGCAACATGAAACGGCGCATGCAGCGCGCCAACAAGCATAACGCGCGCGCGGCCGTCATCATCGGCGATGACGAACTCGCCAAGGGCGTGGCGCAGGTGAAGGACCTCGACACTGGCGAGCAACAGGAAGTGGCGCTCGACACGCTGACGCAGGCGCTGGGTCGCTGATCCATGTCTCTGTTGCACAAGCTCGACCAGGTGGTGGCGAGGCATGCCGAACTGCAGGCGGCCTTGTCCGCGGGCACCCTCGATTCCCAGAAGTTCGTCGCGGCGTCGAAGGAATATGCCGATCTCGGGCCGCTGGTCGACGCGGTGAACCTTTGGCGGAAGGCGCAGCAGGAACTCAAGGATGCCGAGGCCTTGGCGGCCGATCCCGACATGAGGGCGATGGCCGAGGAAGAGGCCGCCGAACTCAGGAAGCGCCTGCCCGAGCTCGAGCGCAACGTGAAGCGGATGTTGCTGCCCAAGGATGCCGCCGACGAGAAGAACGCCATCCTGGAAATTCGCGCCGGCACTGGAGGCGATGAGGCGGCCTTGTTCGCCGCTGACCTGTTTCGCATGTACCAGCGCTACGCTGCCGAGCACGGCTGGAAGTTCGAGATCATGGAGCTCTCCGATACCGGCATCGGCGGCTACAAGGAGGCGATCGCGACCGTCAGCGGCAAGGGGGTGTTCGCGCGCCTGAAGTTCGAATCCGGCGTCCACCGCGTGCAGCGCGTGCCGGCAACAGAAGCCTCGGGGCGCATCCACACCTCTGCCGCAACCGTGGCGGTCCTGCCGGAAGCCGAGGAATTCGACGTCAAGATCGACGAGAAGGATTTGCGGATCGATGTGTTTCGCGCCTCGGGCCCGGGCGGCCAGTCGGTGAACACGACCGACTCCGCCGTGCGCATCACCCATCTGCCGACCGGTCTGGTGGTCAGCCAGCAGGACGAGAAGAGCCAGCACAAGAACAAGGCCAAGGCGATGAAGATCCTGCGCGCGCGCCTCTACGAGGCCGAGCGCCAGCGCCGCGACGATGCCCGCGCGGCGGATCGCAAGGGCCAGGTCGGCAGCGGCGATCGCAGCGAACGCATCCGCACCTACAACTTTCCGCAGAGCCGCGTCACCGATCACCGCATCAACCTGACGCTCTACAAGCTCGACGAGGTGATGGAGGGGCGCGGCCTGGACGAGATCATCGACGCCCTGATCGCCGATGACGAGGCGAGCCGGCTGGCGGAGCTGGCGAGCTGACCGCGACCTACGACTCGCTGTTGCGGGACACCGCCGTCGCCTTGACCGCGGCGGGTATCGACAATGCCCGCTTCGAGGCGCGCCTGCTGCTGAGCTACGCCGCCGGCCTTTCGGTGGAACAGTTGATCGCCCATGGACGGGACGCGGCGCCGCCCGCCATCGTCTCGGCATTGCGCACGCTGACGGCGCGGCGCGTTCAGCGCGAGCCGATGGCCTACATCCTCGGCGAGCGCGAGTTCTGGGGCCTGCCGTTCAAGGTCTCCCCGGCCGTGCTGGTGCCGCGGCCCGATAGCGAGACGCTGATCGAGGCGACGCTCGGGCTGATGCCGGACCGGCAGCGCGCGTGGCGTATCCTCGATCTCGGCGTCGGCTCGGGCTGCCTGCTGCTGACCCTGCTGCGCGAATATCCGAACGCCCTCGGATGGGGCGTCGATATCTCGGCCGAGGCATTGACGGTCGCCAAATCCAATGCGGAGGCTCTCGGGGTGGCAGGTCGGGCAACCTTTCGATTGGGCGATTGGCGCCTAGAGGGATGGGCTCAAGGCTTGCCCGGGCCATTCGATCTGGTCGTTTCGAATCCCCCCTATATCGAAACCTCGACCATTGATCGCCTCATGCCGGAAGTCGGGCGCTACGAACCCCGGGCGGCCCTCGACGGTGGACCGGACGGATTGGAGGCCTACCGGGCTATCGCGGCGGCCGGGCGCAAATTGGTCACACCGGGCGGATTCCTTCTCGTTGAAGGCGGAGCCGGCCAAGCCCCTGATATTTCAGGCATCTTTTCGTCATGCGGTATGAGCGTCATGCCCTTCTGGAAGGATCTCGGGGGCGTTGAAAGAGTGGTGGGCGCCCACCATTAAATGGTTGGCAAGGCAAGGCTTTGCGACTACGTTCCCTCTGCCCTTTAGGGAGGCTTGGCCCAAGCCGACAGGTGTCGGTGGGCATCGGTCCCTAGACATTGAGCTGCGACGGCGCCCGGAAAGGGCAAAGGGCTCGCTAACAACAACACCGTCCGGCATGCAACTGGCCTTAGGTTAATGAGACCAAACAATCGTCAGCGGTCGCGCGGCGGCCGCAGTGGTGGCGGCGGCGGCCACGGTCATCACAAGCAGCAGCACAGCCACAATCCCAACAGACCGCCGAATCGAAACCAGATTTTCGATAGCAGCGGTCCGGATGTACGGGTGCGCGGCAATGCGCACCAGGTATTCGACAAGTACCAGGCGTTGGCTCGGGAAGCGGCTGCCTCCGGCGACCGCATCATGGCCGAAGCCTACTGGCAGTATGCGGATCATTATTTCCGCGTCATCCAGACCATGGGCGGCTTTACCCATCGCAACAACCAGGGTTGGGGCGAGGGTGAGGAAGGCCAGCAGGCCAATCCTCAAGGCCAGCCCAATCCTCCGCCGCAGGCGACCAACGGTAACGGTGCCGGTTACGGCCCGGAAGACCGGCAGGGCAATCGCGGCGAGGAGCAGGCGGAAGCCGAACCTGGACTGGGTGGCGTCGCTTTTCTGCAAAACGGTCGCGGTACTGCCGCAAGCAGCGATCCGGCCGTCGAAGAGCAGCCGGACGTCCCGGCCTTTACCCCGGCGACCGGCCGGCGCGGCTAGCCTGTTCGCCGCGCGCTCACGGCGCACGGCGGCATTCTTCCGGAACGGACAAGGTCGGCCCTGGAGGCCGGCCGTCGCTGTCCCCATTTGGCGCGGTGCAAACACCGGGGGCAGCTGAGGCGCACGCATGGATGGCGCCCCTGAACGCGCCGTCGCGTTCTCACCTGGAAAAGACCCTATCGACTGAAGCCTCGGGACGCCGATCTGCCGATCGACGGCCGTGATGTCTGGCGCAGGGCCATGGCCGGGTCGTCCCGATCCTCGACGTCGAGATCGGGCATCAAATTCTCCCTCGTTATTGATCTGGATCGTGTCGATCCCGGTCGATGGACCGCTAGCCTAGTTTCGAAAGGCCGTACACACGGCTTGGTCTTGTACCGGCGCCGGCGCCTCCCATATCGAGCGCAGGATGCCCGGAAAGGGGTCCACTCTTTCGCCCGCCGCTGGACGGGGGCGCGAAATGAAAGGGTAGAGTGAGATGAACCAAGAGAAATACACCGAGCGTATGCGCGGCTTCCTGCAGAGTGCCCAGATGCTGGCTCTGCGGTCCGGCCATCAGCGCTTCCTTCCAGACCATCTGCTGAAGGTGCTTCTTGATGATCCGGAAGGCCTGGCGGCCAACCTGATCAACTCCGCCGGCGGCGATTCCCGCGTGGTCCTCAAGGCGGTCGAAACCGCCCTCGGCAAGCAGCCGAAGGTGGAAGGCCAGGGCGCCGGCCAGATCTATATGGCGCCGGAAACCGCCCGCCTGTTCGATCAGGCCGAGTCGATTGCGGAAAAGGCCGGCGATTCGTTCGTGACGGTCGAGCGCATGTTGATGGCGCTGGTGCTTGCCAAGGGCACCGAGGCAGCCGATGCGCTGGCCAAGGGCGGTGTGAAGCCGCAAGCGCTGGAAAAGGCGATTGCCGAACTGCGCAAGGGCCGGACGGCCGATTCGGCATCCGCCGAAGGTAGCTACGACGCCCTGAAGAAGTACGCTCGCGACCTGACCCAGGCAGCGCGCGACGGCAAGCTCGACCCGGTGATCGGTCGCGACGACGAAATTCGCCGCACCATCCAGGTCCTGAGCCGCCGCACCAAGAACAACCCTGTCCTGATTGGCGAACCCGGCGTCGGCAAGACCGCCATCGCCGAGGGACTGGCGTTGCGCATCGTCAACGACGACGTCCCTGAATCCCTGAAGGGCAAGAAGCTTCTGGCGCTCGACCTCGGCGCCATGGTGGCGGGTGCCAAATATCGCGGCGAGTTCGAGGAGCGGCTGAAGGCCGTTCTGTCGGAAATTTCGTCGGCTGAAGGCGACATCATCGTCTTCATCGACGAACTCCACACCTTGATCGGCGCCGGCAAGGCGGATGGTGCGATGGACGCCTCCAACATGCTGAAGCCCGCCCTCGCGCGTGGCGAACTGCATTGCGTGGGCGCCACGACCCTCGACGAATACCGCAAGCACATCGAAAAGGACGCGGCGCTGGCGCGGCGCTTCCAGCCGGTGTTTGTCGCCGAACCGACGGTCGAGGACACGATCTCGATCCTGCGCGGCCTCAAGGAGAAGTACGAACTCCATCACGGCGTTCGTATCGCCGACGGGGCCATCGTGGCCGCCGCGACGCTGTCGAACCGCTATATCTCCGACCGCTTCCTGCCGGACAAGGCGATTGACCTCATGGACGAGGCGGCGAGCCGCATCCGCATGCAGGTCGACAGCAAGCCGGAGGAACTGGATGAACTCGACCGGCGCATTATCCAGCTCAAGATCGAGCGGGAGGCGCTGAAGAAGGAGAGCGACCAGGCGTCACGGGACAGGCTGGAACGGCTGGAGAAGGATCTGGCCGAGCTCGAGCAGAAGTCCGCGGCGCTGACGGCCCAGTGGAAGTCGGCCAAGGACAAGCTGGCCGACTCGCAGAAGATCAAGGAGCAGCTCGACAAGGCGCGCTCCGAACTGGAGATCGCCCAACGCAAGGGTGAACTCGGCCGCGCCGGCGAACTGGCTTACGGCGTCATCCCCGAGCTCGAGAAGAAGCTCAAGGATGCCGAAGGCCAGGACGTTCAGGGCGGCAAGGGCGTGAAGGAGGAAGTCACGCCTGAGGACATCGCGGCCGTGGTGTCGCGGTGGACGGGCGTGCCGGTCGACAAGATGCTCGAAGGCGAGCGGGCCAAGCTCCTGCGCATGGAGGAGGAGCTCGGCAAGCGCGTCATCGGCCAGGAAGAGGCCGTTCGTGCCGTGTCCAATGCCGTCCGGCGTGCCCGGGCCGGCCTGCAGGATCCGAACCGCCCGATCGGCTCGTTCCTGTTCCTGGGCCCCACAGGTGTCGGCAAGACCGAGCTGACCAAGGCGATCGCCCAGTTCCTGTTCGACGACGACCAGGCCATGGTGCGCATCGACATGAGCGAGTTCATGGAGAAGCACGCCGTCAGCCGACTGATCGGCGCGCCTCCGGGCTATGTTGGCTACGACGAGGGCGGTGTGCTGACCGAAGCGGTGCGGCGCCGGCCATATCAGGTCATCCTGTTCGACGAGGTCGAGAAGGCGCATCCGGACGTGTTCAACGTCCTGTTGCAGGTGCTGGACGACGGCCGTCTGACCGACGGCCAGGGCCGTACGGTCGACTTCAAGAACACGTTGATCGTGCTGACGTCCAACCTCGGCAGCTCGTATCTCGCCTCCTTGAAGGATGGTGAACCGACCGACACGGTCCGCGAGCAGGTGATGGAGGAGGTCCGGAGGGCATTCCGGCCCGAGTTCCTCAATCGCCTCGACGAGATCCTGCTGTTCAGCCGGTTGAGCCGCGCCAACATGGCGGACATCGTCGAGATCCAGCTCGACCGGCTGCGCAAGCTGCTGGCCGATCGCAAGATCGACCTCAAGGTCGACGGCAAGGCGCTGCAGTGGCTGGCCAACCGTGGCTACGACCCGATCTATGGGGCGCGGCCGCTGAAGCGAGTCATTCAGCGGAGCCTGCAGAACCCGCTGGCCTCGCTGATCCTCGAGGGCAAGATCGTCGAGGGCGAGACCGTCGAGATCGGCGTCGAGAATGGCGAGCTCACCGTCGATGGCGAGCGGGTCCTGAGCGAAGCCGCCGACTGATCCGGGCATACAACCGACAAGAGAAAGGCCGTCCATGGAAATGGACGGCCTTTTCGCGTTGCGTGCTTGACCCGGTGATTACCCGCCTCGTGCTCCGTCCGCCGCCGCGCTTTCCTTCTGCCTGGCCGGGGGCGGACTTGCCTCGGCGATATGAGGAGCATTCTTGAGCTGATTCAGATACTCGCGCGAGAGCGCCTTGAACCGGTTCATGTCCTTGCCGGACAGGCCGGCGCGCATGGCGAACTTCTGCGCCAGCGGATTGACGGGATGCCCGTCGCGGTAGAACTCGTAATGCAAGTGTGGGCCGGTCGAGAGGCCCGTCGAGCCGACGAAACCGATCACCTGGCCCTGGCGCACCAGCACGCCGGGTTTGATGCCGGGCCCGAGTCTCGACATGTGGCCGTAGCCGGTGCCGATCTGGGTCGTATGCTGAAGCTTCACGAAGATGCCGTAACCTCCGTTGGGCCCCGCCGTCACGACCTTGCCCGCGCCGGCGGCGAAGATCGGCGTGCCGGTCGGAGCCCCGAAATCGACGCCCGTATGCATGGCGCTGAAGCCAAGTATCGGATGCTCGCGCATGCCGAAGCGCGAGGTGATGTGCGAGGCGTCCATGGGCGTGCGCAAAAAGGAACGCACCACGCTCTCACCCTTCGGATTGTAGAAACCATCGGCACCGTTCTGAGGGCGGAAGCGAACGACGATGATCGTGCGATCGGTGAGCCGAAGCTCGCCGGCCAGCAGCCTGCCGGGATCGGTGACTCGACCGTCGCTTGTGACCTGCTGTTCGAGCAGCAGGGTGAAACGTTGGCCTTGTTTCAGTTCACGCTGGAAGTCGACGTCGTAGGAGAGCGCGCGGATGAAATCGAGAATCGCCGGCGTCGGCGCGCCCGCTTGCATCGCGCTTTGCTGCAGCGACCCTTGGCGCACCGCCTCGACGCGGACGATTCTTGGGCTGAC
>NZ_FUWJ01000012.1:0-92500 GCF_900167455.1 Enhydrobacter aerosaccus | reverse complement strand
GTAACTATAACGGTCCTAAGGTAGCGAAATTCCTTGTCGGGTAAGTTCCGACCTGCACGAATGGCGTAACGACTTCCCCGCTGTCTCCAACACCGGCTCGGCGAAATTGAATTCCCCGTGAAGATGCGGGGTACCCGCAGTTAGACGGAAAGACCCCGTGCACCTTTACTACAACTTTGCAGTGGCATTAGAGAAAGGATGTGTAGGATAGGCGGGAGCCTTTGAAGCGCGGGCGCTAGCTTGCGTGGAGGCAACCTTGAAATACCGCCCTTTCGTTCTTTGATGTCTAACCGCGGTCTGTCATCCAGATCCGGGACCCTGCATGGTGGGTAGTTTGACTGGGGCGGTCGCCTCCCAAAGAGTAACGGAGGCGCGCGATGGTGGGCTCAGGCCGGTCGGAAATCGGCTGCTGAGTGCAATGGCACAAGCCCGCCTGACTGCGAGACTGACAAGTCGAGCAGGGACGAAAGTCGGCCATAGTGATCCGGTGGTTCCGCGTGAGTGGGCCATCGCTCAACGGATAAAAGGTACGCCGGGGATAACAGGCTGATACCACCCAAGCGTCCACAGCGACGGTGGTGTTTGGCACCTCGATGTCGACTCATCACATCCTGGGGCTGGAGCAGGTCCCAAGGGTTCGGCTGTTCGCCGATTAAAGTGGTACGTGAGTTGGGTTCAAAACGTCGTGAGACAGTTTGGTCCCTATCTGCTGTGGGTGTTCGAGACTTGAGAGGAGCCGTCCTTAGTACGAGAGGACCGGGATGGACGTACCTCTGGTGTACCGGTTGTGACGCCAGTCGCAGCGCCGGGTAGCTATGTACTGGAGGGATAAACGCTGAAAGCATCTAAGCGTGAAACCCGCCTCGAAACTAGGTCTCGCTGAGAGTCGTGGTAGACCACCACGTTGATAGGCCGCATGTGCAAGTGCAGTGATGCATTCAGCTTAGCGGTACTAATAGCTCGATCGGCTTGATTTCATTCGTTCCGTGCAGCGGTCGACATCCGCTGACGGTCTTGATCATTGTCCGAAAGGACACGCACGAAATTCAGATCCTCATCCTTCGCGCTTCGACGACCTGGTGGCACTAGCGAGAGGTGTCCACCCGATCCCATTCCGAACTCGGCCGTGAAAACTCTCAGCGCCAATGGTACTGTGTCTCAAGACACGGGAGAGTAGGTCGCTGCCAGGTCTTCCAAGCGCGAAGGCATCTTCCGATCAAACGACACAAGCGAACGCGCATGGATTTGCCGCGGGGTGGAGCAGCCCGGTAGCTCGTCAGGCTCATAACCTGAAGGTCGTAGGTTCAAATCCTGCCCCCGCAACCAAATCAGACGAAAAACCCCAGCCCCTTTCAACAGGTGCTGGGGTTTTTCGTTTTGGCGTCGTCTATGACATCGCCATGTCTGCCCGCGCTGGACATGTCCGACTGCGCTGTCACCGCGTACGGCGATCGGTCCGGCGCTGGAATGCCAAGCTCTCTTCAAATGATCTGCGGGTGATTTCCGCCGTCGATGAGGATGCTTTGTCCGGAAATGTATGCGGCGTGGGCGCTGCACAGGTAGGCGCAAAGGCGACCGACCTCCATCGGGTCGCCGAATCGCCGCGCCGGCAGCTCGGCCTTGCGAGCGTCGATCGCCTCTTGCGGCGAGATTCCCTTGAGCTTGGC
This sequence comes from Enhydrobacter aerosaccus, assembly GCF_900167455.1. Lineage (GTDB taxonomy): Bacteria > Pseudomonadota > Alphaproteobacteria > Reyranellales > Reyranellaceae > Reyranella > Reyranella aerosaccus. The sequence goes on along the minus strand of NZ_FUWJ01000012.1, from coordinate 90,833 downwards.
TTGATGGGTGAAGTTGCTGACGAGCCGGTCCGTGGCGAACGGCCCGGGAAGGATGTTGTTGATGGTGACGTTGCAGCCCACATAGCGGCGCACGAGCGTACTCACCAGCCCGTGCAAGCCTGATCGCGCGGCAGCACTCAATCCCTGTACGTCGATCGGATGTTTCACGACGCTGGACGTGATGTTGACGGTTCGTCCGAAGCCGCGCTCGGCCATTCCGTCGAGCACAGCGGCAAGCATCGCCGCCGGCGCCCGCAGATTCCCGTCGAGCGCCTTTTCCCAATCCTCCGTCGAATAGTCGGTCAGCTTTCCGGGGCGCGGTCCGCCGGCATTGTTCACGAGGATATCGGGAGCGGGGCAGGCGGACAGCAAGGCATCGCGGCAGGCGGCGTCGGCAACGTTCCCGACGACGGTCCACACTTTGACGCCGTGCCTGTCGCGGATCTCGGCGGCCGCGTGGTCGAGCGCCTCGGCTGTGCGGGCGTTGAGCACGAGATTTACCCCTTCCGCGGCCAGCGCCTCGGCGCAAGCTCGTCCGAGCCCGCGGCTGGACGCGCAGACAATGGCTGTCCGACCCTGCAACTCAAAATCCATCGCAAACTCCCTTTACAAGAAGGTAGCGAGTCCGTAGCGTTGTTCAAATAGGAACTAATGTTTCACTAATGGAACATATCCATTGAGCGACACCTCGCCCGATACACTGCTGCTGACGGTGTTCCTGCGTCACGACCAGTCGAACAACCTCGACACGATCCAATCGAGGCTGAAGGACGCCGAGTGGTGGGATCGCTTTCCGCCGCCGGACGTCGAAATCGTGTCGTGGTATGTCGCCATGGGCTTCGGCCAGATCGTCACGCTTCGCCTGCCTGCTTCGAGGCTCGCCGAGGTGAATGTCGAGCTCGAACGTTCGGCGTGGGGCGTGTTCCGGACCGAGTGCTACCCGGCCTACGATTTCATGCCGGTGCGCGAGCGCATCAAGGAAAGAGTCCGCAAAGGAGGCAAGTGATGGAGCGTCCCTGCTACCTCAATCCGCACCAGGCGCGCGATCGCGAGCCGGACGACTATCAGAATCTGCTGGGGGACGCGATTGAGCGTGCGTTTGCCGCGGGCATTCATGATTTGCCCGGACTGGTTGCAAGCCTTGTCGAGGCGAATGTGCCCGCGCCGAACGGTCAGACCTGGAACGAGGACCTGTTCCGGAAAGAAATGAAGCGCCTGGGCGCCTGAGGGAGCGAGCAATGAGTGCCGTGACAAACCTGGCGATCAACAAGCTTCTGGCCAAGGGCGTGAGGAACATCTGGTATCCGATCTGCCCCTCGCACTTTCTCGGCGAGAAGGCGATTTCCTTGCGCCGCCTGGGTCTCAAGGTTGTGCTCTGGCGCGATGACGCCGGCCGGCCCGTCATGCTGGAAGATCACTGCCCGCATCGCGGCGCGCCGCTGTCGATGGGCATTCCCATGGGCGACCGCATCGCTTGCGGCTATCACGGCGTGCAGGTGCGCAAGGATGGGACGGTGATGTCCGTCCCCGGCAGTCCCGGCTGCAAGCTCGAAGGCCGGAATTGCGTCAAGTCGTTCCCGACTGAGGAGCGCCACGGCGTCATCTTCGCCTATGTCGGGGACGCGCTGCATCCGGAACCGGTCGAGCTCCGATTTCCCGAACAACTTACGTCGCCCGAATTCAGCTCCTTCCTTTGCTATTGCGAATGGGAAGGCGACTACCGGTATGTCTACGACAACGTCATGGACCCGATGCACGGCACGTTCCTGCACAAGCAGTCGCATTCGATGTCGTTCGGCGACACGACCGCCACGTTTCGCACGCGCGAAACGCCGACCGGATTCGTGTTCGAGAAGGTAGGGCAGCGAAACATCAATTTCGACTGGACGGAATTCGTCGATACGGGTGCGCACTGGTTGCGTCTGGAAATTCCCTATCCGCCGAGTGGCGGGCCGGGCGGGAATTTCCATATCGTTGGCGTCTATACGCCGATCTCCGAAACGCGCGCCGCGGTCTTTCACTGGCGTTGCCGCAAGGTGGAGGGGTGGCAGCGGGACACCTGGCGCTTCCTCTACAAGAACCGTCTGGAGGCGCGGCATTGGCGGGTTCTCGAACAGGATCGCGTCATGCTCGAGCAATTCGAGCCTGACGCCAATCAGCGCGAATATCTCTATCAGCACGACATGGGCCTGGCGCGTCTGCGTCACGTCTTCCGCGGCAAGGCCGAGGCGCAGCTCAAGGCGCTGGAAGCCGCGGGCCATCCCATTCAGTGAGGATGTCGCCATGATCGGTTCGTTCCGGCGGGTGTCGACACCCGCGATCGCCGAGCCAGCGGCAGCCACGTGGTCGAACTGCCTGGTGGTCGGCAATGAAATCGTGACATCGGGCGTGACCGCGCGGGGCAGGGACGGAGCGCCGATCGGAGGCGCGAGCCTCGAGAAGCAGACGCTCGCCGTGCTGAAGCGTGTTGTCGAGATGGTCGAGGCAGCCGGTGGCGGCGTCCAGAATATCTACAAGCTCGTGATCTACGTGACGGATATCGCTCGCAAAGACGAGGTGAACCGCGCACGGGCGGCGTTCTTCGAAGGTATTTATCCCTGCTCGACGCTTCTGGAGGTCAAGGGATTGGTCTTCCCCGACCTTCTGGTGGAGATCGATGCCTTCGCCAACTTCTCGGTGGATCGCCATGTCCGGCATTGAGGGTATCGATCGCATTACCTACGGCGTGGAAGATGTCGGTGCATGTCGCCACTTCTTCCTCGATTGGGGACTTCGCCTTGTTGCCGAGCATGCTGACGGGCTCGATTTCGAGAGCCTGAATGGGTGCGAGGTGTTCATCCGCAAGATCGATGATCCGTCGTTGCCGCCGGCCATGGAAGCGGGCCCGACGTTGCGGGAAGTGATCTGGGGGGTGGATGATCCGAGCAGGCTCGGCGCACTTCGGCGCCGGCCCGGTTTCCGCGAGATCGACGGAACGATCATCGGCGTCGATCCCACCGGCGTCGGCATCGGCTTTCGGATGACCCACAAGAGGCCGGTTTCGGTTACGGGCTCGCCGGCGAATGTCTGGGGGCGCGCAGCGCGCATCGATCAACCCAGCCCGATCTATGAGAGAGCGGAACCGGTCGAGGTTGGTCACGTCGTCTTCTTCACCGATGCCCTCGATCGGACGACCCAGTTCTACGAGGAACTCGGCTTCCATCTGTCCGATCGCTATCCGGGACGGGGACATTTCCTTCGCTGCGCCGCGCGTGGCGGCCATCATGATCTCTTTCTGCTCCAGCTGCCGGAGGCCAAGCGCGGCCTGAACCATGTCGCCTTCACGGTGCGCGATCTTCACGAAGTGATCGGCGGCGGCATGCATCTGTCGCGCTGTGGCTGGGAGACCCAGATCGGACCGGGGCGCCATCCGATTTCGTCGGCGCTGTTCTGGTACTTCAAATGTCCGGCCGGAGCGTTGGTCGAGTATTTCGCCGACGAGGACATCCTGACCGAGCATTGGAAGCCACGCGATTTCCAACCGAGTCCGAGCGTGTTTGCGGAATGGGCCGTCGACGGTGGAATCGACGGCAATACGCGGCGCCAGAAGCAGGAGTGACCGCGATGCCGGATACGCCGCGGATCGAGTTCCGCAACGTCACCAAGCGCTTCGCCAATCACCGCCAGGGCGGTCACGTCGTCGCCGTTGAGGGCGTCAGCCTTTCCATCGCCGACGGCGAAATCGTGTCGCTGATCGGTCCGTCGGGCTGTGGCAAAAGCACCCTGCTCAACATGGGGTCGGGTCTCGATCCCGTTTCCTCCGGCGAAGTTCATGTCGATGGCGAACTGGTCACCAAGCCCAATCGCCACGTCGCCTTCATGCTGCAGAAGGATCTCCTTCTGCCCTGGCGCACGATCATCGAGAACGTCGAATTCGGCCAGGAAATCCAGGGCCTTTCGCGGCGCGAGCGCCGACAGCGGGCGCTCGATCTGCTCGGGAAGTGCCACCTGACCGACTTCATCGATCACTATCCCCATCAGCTGTCCGGTGGCATGCGCCAGCGCGCGGCACTTGCCCGGACGCTCGCGGTCGATCCGACGGTGCTGTTGATGGACGAACCCTTCTCGGCGCTGGATGCCCAGACCAAGATGGTGCTGCAGCAGGACCTCGGCCGCACGCTCGCCGAAACCGGCAAGACTGCCCTGTTCATCACGCATGATCTCGTCGAGGCAATCGCTCTGTCCGACCGCATCCTGGTCATGAGCCAGCGTCCAGGTCGCATCATCGAGGAGATCGAGGTCGACATCGAAGACCGCGACAATCCCATGAAGCGCCGCCAGCATCCCAAGGTCGCGACCTATGTCGTGCGGCTCATGCAGTTGCTGCAAATAGAACAGGCCGCGGCCTAGCGTTCAAGAATGGAGGGCCTTTCAATGCCGATGCTTTCGAGATTGAGGATCGCCCTGGCCGGCGCCGCGCTTGGCGCTGCGATGGCCGTCGGGGCGGGCCCCGCCCTGGCCGAGACGATCACCTATCTGTTGCCGGCGCCGTTGTCGCTTCCAGCCTTTGGTCCCTTCGTGCTGGCCAAGCAGCGCGGCTACTTCAAGGCGGAAGACCTCGATGTCGAGTTCCAGGTCGGCAAGGGCGGCGTCGATGTCGCCAAGCAGGTCGGGGCCGGCAATGCGGTGATCGGCGGCGGCATCGGCGACACGCCGATCATCGTTCGACCAAACGGCGTACCGGTCAAGGCGGTGGCCGTGCTGGGTGGCGGCGCACTGATGCAGCTCGTGATGGACAAGGACAAGGGCCTCGACACGGTCAAGGACCTCAAGGGCAAGACGATCACGGTGCTGGCGTACCAGGACACGACCTATTTCGCACTGCTCGGCATGCTGGCGAGCCAGGGCATGACCAAGGACGACGTGAACGCGCAGGCCGTCGGTCCGGTCAATGTCTGGAAACTCTTTCTCGCCGGCCAGTCCGATGCCTTCGCCTCCACCCCCGATTGGACGGCCCAGGTGATGATGGCGAAAAAGAATATCGAGGTGATTCCGTCCGACCGGCTCTTCAAGAGCATGGCTCAGGCAATCATCGCCTCCGACGAGACGATCAGGAAGAATCCCCAGCTCATTCAGAGAATCGTCCGTGCGACGCTCAAGGGCATGAAGGATATCATGGCCGATCCGGTCGCCGCCGCCGCCGACTTCGTGAAAGCGACACCGGAACTGGCCGGCAAGGAGGACTTCGTCGCGCTCTCCTTCAAGCTCTACAACCAGTATGTCTATGGCGGCCAGGCGGTGCTCGGCGAGATGGACGAATCACGGCTGTCCGCTCTCCAGGATTTCTACGTCAAGGAGGGGCTCGTCCGGTCAAAGACGCCGGTGCAGGACCTCTATACCAACCAGTTCGTGAAATGAGCGCCGCGACGTCTGCCGTCCTGCAGCCTGGCCTCCGCAACAAGGCGTTGCTGAGCGCGCTGCTGTTCATCGCCTTCCTCGCCGCCTGGCAGTGGGGGCCGGGGATGTTCGGCATCCCGCAATTCATCATCCCGTCGGCCAGCGAGGTATGGCGCGAGTTCCTGCGGATGCTCGGCCATGACCGTCTTCTCTATCATACTGCGATCACCGCCATGCAGGTCGGCGTGGGCTTCGTGTTGGGCGTGGCGCTGGGGATCGTGTGCGGCTTCGCGCTTGGCATGTCGCCGTCGGCGGAGTTCGTGCTCTCGCCCTACATTCTTGCCCTGCAGATCGCGCCCAAGGTGGCGTTCGCGCCACTGTTCATCATCTGGTTCGGCTATACGGTCTATCCCAAGATCCTTGTTTGCATCCTGATCGTCTTCTTCCCGGTGATGATCAATGTGCTGGGGGCGGTGCGAGCCCTCGATCCGGACATCGTGCGGCTGGCCAGGGCCTTCACGGCCAACCGCTTCCAGGTGTTCTGGAAGATCGAGTTTCCCGCGGCGATGCCGTCGCTCTTCGCCGGCTTGCGGATTGCAGCGACGCTGGCGGTCATCGGCGTGCTGGTCGGCGAACTGGTCGGCGGAAACACGGGGCTGGGCTATCTGCTGACCGTTGCCGAGGGTGCCGGCGAAACGGCGAAGGTCTTCGTCACCATCATTCTGCTGACGGTGATCGGCATCGCGCTCTATAGCCTCGTCGTCGCCATGGAGGCGCGGGTACTGCATTACCTGCCTGCCCGGGCGCGGTTGGCCACATGAGCCTGCAGGGACGCACCATTCTGATAACCGGCGGCGGGCGTGGACTGGGCCGGGCCTTCGCCGAAGCCTGCGCGGCGGCGGGCGCGGAGAAAATACTAGTTGCCGATATTCGCCGCGATTGGGGAGAGGCGACCGTCGAAAGTCTGCGCCAGCGCGGGGCAGAGGCAGCATTTTTCGATGTCGATCTCGGCGATCCCGGATCGATCGAGGCGCTGGGGGCGGAAGTCGGTGCCCGCTATGGCGCGATCGATGGCCTCGTGAACAACGGCGCGATCGCCACGGGAATCGGCGGCAAGACGTTCGAGGAAATCGACATCGACACCTGGGACAGGGTGATGGCGGTGAACGTTCGCGGCACATGGCTGATGATCAAGGCGATGGCGCCCTTGCTCCGGCGGTCAAGCCTGGGCGGCCGCATCGTGAATTTGGCGTCGGATACGGCGCTGTGGGGCGCGCCTCGCCTCCTGCACTATGTTGGCAGCAAAGGGGCGGTGATCTCGATGACACGCTCGCTGGCCCGTGAGCTCGGCCCGGATGGCATTGCCGTAAACGCGATTGCTCCCGGCCTGGTCCTGGTCGAGGCAACCGAGTACGTGCCCGAGGAACGCAAGCGTCTCTATGTCTCCGGCCGTGCCATGCCGCGCGCACAGATGCCGGAGGACGTGAGCGGGGTCATCGTGTTCCTCCTCGGCCAGGGGGCGGGATTCGTCACGGGTCAGCTTGTGCCGGTCAACGGCGGCTTCGTGTTCAACTGAGGGCGAGGCATGTCGAACGATTCCGCCCTCGCTGAGAACAAATACATCGTGCCGGCGCTTGCGCAGGGGCTGGGCATCCTGTCGCTGTTCGGGGGAGAGCATCGCAGCTTCACGGCACCCGAGATTGCCCGTCGGTTGTCGCTTCCCCGAACCAAGGTCTTTCGTCTGCTCCAGACACTGCAATCGATGGACTATCTAAGGTGCGACGAGAGCAAGCGCCACTTCAGCCTGGGGCCCGCGCTGCTGCGTTGTGGCTTCGAATATCTCGCCTCGCTCGACATGGTCGAGGTGGCGCAGCCGGTCCTGCAGCGGCTGCGCGATCTTACGGGCCTGTCGTCGCATATGGTCGTCCGCGACGGCCTTGAGATCGTTTACGTTTCCCGCTTTCCCGCCCGCAGCACCATCGCGAGTGGTGTCAGCGTCGGCACGCGGTTTCCGGTTCATGCGACGATCATGGGCCGGATGACGATCCTCGACATGGACGACAGCCAGTTGGCCGACCTTTTCCGCGGCCACACCATGCAGCGGTTCACGAAGCAAACCCCGACCACTCTCAAGGCGTTGAAGGCCTTGCTGCAGGATGACCGCAAGCGGGGCTACGCCGTCAGTCAGGCGTTTTTCGAGGAGGGCGTCAGTGCGATCGCGGCTCCCGTGCGCGATGGCGGCGGGCATATCGTGGCGGCGATCAACGTTACTGCCGTCAACGCCCATATCGACGAGCAGGCCATGCATAGCGAACTCAAGGATGCCGTGCTCGAAGCAGCCAGCGAGATCTCCCGCTGGCTGGCGCGCAGAAGTTAGCGAGATGATTCAAATCGGAGGAAGTGACATGCCAGACACCAACCTGTCGAAGCCGAGTATGCTTGCAACCGAGATGCGCGCCCATGCCGGCCTGTTCACGGAGAAGACCTTCGACTGGGATGCCTTTCCGGCCAGCCGCGGTTTTCCGGATCTGTTACGCGCACAGTTGCGCTATGTCGGAGCCGGTGGATCGCCCAAGACCAATGATCCGAGCACGATGAAGGCCGAACATTTCACCTTCAGCCTGGTCAATCAGCCCGTCGGCAAGTTCGCCGCCTCGCACGCGCATGAAGTGGTCGAACATTTCATGGTGCTGCAGGGCGTGCTGACCGTCGGCACGGTGTGGGGAGACGAGGTGGTCGAGGTGAAGCTTGGCCCGAAGGACCTGCTCCTCAACAAGAGCGGCCGTCCGCATGGTTTCCGTAATGACGGCGTCGAGCCGGTGCTGATGCAGATCACCGTCGGCAGCGGCACGCCTGAGATGCCGGTGCATGTCTGCCATCCCAAGGACAAGGACCTGGAACTGGCGCGGCGGTTCGGCGCGCCGAACTCGGACAAGGTTCAGGCGTTCTCGCCGGAGAGCAGCGATTGGCGGCACCGCGAGCTTGCCGGACAGATCGTCCGCTATCGCGACCGCCGGCCGGTTTGGGAGAAGGCGGGCTTCGCCCGCATGGCCTATATCGGCGAAGGCGGCGCTCCAGCGGTCAGCTACAGCATGGACATGATTCACCTGCCGCGCGGCGTGGCGATCAAGCCCTATGTGCGGGAGGTCGAGGATGTCTATTTCGTTCTCGGCGGCACGATCATCGTCGGTTGGGAGCAGGATGGTGAGGTGATCGAGCGCCGTCTGGGCGAGCGCGACCTCCTATTCAATCCCGCGGGACGTCCGCACTACTTTCGAAACGACGGCGTCTCGGACGCGCAGTTTACGATGGTCATCGGTTCGCCTGCGCCGCATCCCGTCGCCTTCGTCGCGGCGTGACGGTGCGTGTTCTAGACCTGGGTGGTCGGACCTTCAGTTACCTCGACCAGGGCGCCGGCCAGCCCCTGGTGCTGCTGCACGGCATCGGCTCGGCGGCGCGCTCCTTCGACCAGCAAGTTGGCGGCCTGTCGGGGAGATGGCGCGTTGTCGCCTGGGATGCGCCTGGCTATGGCGGCTCGAGCGACCTTGCCATCGACGGCCCGACGGCAGCGGACTATGCGGAGGCTCTGCTGGCATTCCTCACGGCCCTGGATATCCGGGAGTGCCACCTGCTGGGCCATTCGCTTGGATGCCTCACGGCGGCGCGTTTTTGCGCTGACCATCCGGACCGTGTGCTGTCGCTCACCTTGTGCAGCATCGCGGGCGGACACGGTGCTCTGCCGGAACCCGAACGTCTCAAACTGCTCGAGCAACGGATTGGCGATGTAACCACGCTCGGCGCGCAAGGCATGGCTGAAAAGCGCGCACCGCGACTACTCGGTCCGACGGCGCCTCCCGGGGCGCTGGAGCGCGTGATCGATACCATGGGATCCGTTCGGGCAAGCGGATACGGTCAAGCGGCGCGCATGTTGTCGACCGGAGAGATCACGGCAGACATCAAGCGTCTGCCGAGCAGACTGTCTGGTCAGGTGATTTTCGGCGACAACGATCTCATCACGCCTCCCGCTCGCAATCGCGCGATTGCGGCCCAGTGGCCGGGCGCCGAAGTCCATGTCGTGGCGGGCGCCGGTCACGCGCTCTATCTCGAGCAGCCGGATGCATTCAACGAGCTGGTTGCAAATTTTCTTTCCAAGCGTTCAGGTACATCGACATGAATCGGCGGAGCTTTATCGGGCTGCTGGCGGTAACGCCGGCCATCATCGCACGAGCTGCGGATGCCCAGGAGCCGTATCCTTTCAAGCCAATTCACATCGTGGTTTCGGTGAGTGCCGGAGGGTCGATCGACACCATCGCCCGTGCCTATGGCGAGGCATTGTCGCAGCAGATCGGGCAGCCCGTCGTGATCGAGAACAGACCGGGAGCAAACGGCAATATCGCGGCGGCCTCGGTGGCGCATGCGGCGCCGGACGGTTACACGCTGCTGGCCACGGGCGGTAGCACGCTCAATCTCAATCCGTTTCTGTACCGCTCGCTGCCGTTCGATCCGGTCAAGAGCTTCGCGCCGGTGGCGCTGACTGCGCGCACCAATTTCATTCTCGTAGTGCACCCGAAACTCGGCGTCGACACCGTGGAGTCGTTCATTGCCCTCGCCAAGTCCAAGCCGAAGACGCTCAATTACGGTTCGGCCGGCAATGGCAGCCTGATCCAGATCGCCTCGGAGCTGTTCAATACGACCGTTGGTATCGAAACCAACCACGTGCCGTACAAGGGGTTGGCGCCGGCCGTGAACGATCTGCTCGCCGGGCAGATCGACTACATGTTCGACTCGGCCACGACCATGTCGCATATCCAGGCTGGCAGGCTGAAGGCCCTTGCCGTGATCGGGCCGAACCGCCTGCCTGCGCTTCCCGACGTCAAGACGCTGGCGGAGCACGGCATTCTGGGCGTCGATGTGGCGTCCGGCTGGCACGGATTGTTCGCCCCGGCAGGGACGTCGCCTGAGGTGATCGACCGATTGAACGCGCTCCTGCAGCCGATCCTGATGTCGGTCAGCGTGCGCGAACGCGTGATTGCCCTCGGCGCGGAGCCCGCATCCAGCACGCCGGCGGAACTCGGGAAGATTCTGGCCGGCGATCTCGTCCGCCTGGAACCGATCGTCAAGCGGACCGGGGCAAGCCTCGACTGACGCTGTCTGTCACCTTTCACGCGGCTCCAAGGCAGCAAAGCGCGCCGCTTCGCTTTCCCATCGGCATTCCTATTCCACCGTAATCCCCGCTTTGCCAATCACCCGCTGCCACTTGTCGTGGTCGCGCTTGATGAAATCGGCGAACTGTACTGGCGTGTCGGTCGTGATGACCGCCCCCATTTCCTGCATGGTGTTTACGAACGCGGGGTCGCTTGCAATCTTGGCGATGTCGCCCGCGATCTGCGCGACGATCGTGTCAGGCGTTCCGGCCGGCGCCACGATGCCTTCCCACGACGTCACTTCGAATTCAGGCAGTCCCTTCGACAGGGCAGGCAGTTCGGGCGCGGCCGGCGTGGGCTCCGCGCTTACGACACCGAGGGCGCGGAGCTTGCCGCCCTGTACGGCGCTCCAGATCGACGGCATGGTGTCGAAGCTCATGTCGACATGGCCGCCCATCAAGGCGGCCGCCGCCGGCGCGCTGCCCGTGAAGGGCACGTGCAGAATATCGGTGCCAGTGGCAATTTTGAACAGTTCACCGGCCAGGTGGAGCGGGCTGCCATAACCCGAGCTCGCAAACGTATACTTACCCGGATTGGCCTTCAGCAACGCGACGAGCTCGGTGAAATTGGCGGCTGGCAGATCGGGCCGGACGACCAGGAGGTTCGGGAAGGTCGCGATCAGCGAGACCGGCGCAATACTGGCAACCGGGTCGAACGGGAGCTTGGGTTTTAGCACTTTCAGAATCGAGGTGTTGGTCCCGACGCCCGTCATCAATGTGTAGCCGTCCTTGGGAGCTCGGGCGAGTTCAGCGGCGGCAATAGCGCCGCTGGCGCCGGGTTTGTTGTCGACCACGACCGGCTGATTCCATTTCTCACTGAGCCGCGCAGCCAAAGCGCGGGCCACAACGTCGACGGCGCCGCCGGCAGGGAAGGGCACCAGGAGCCGCACGATCTTGTCGGGATAAGGCGCGGGCCCATCGGCCGCCGAAGCTGGTTGTAACGCGACGAGCACAAGCCCAAGGGCAGCGGGCAGAAGGATCATTGGCTTCATGGGCTTGGACCTCACGGTATCGCCGCGATGACGCGGTGGCTCGGCACCAGGGTCCGCCAATGCGCACCTTGAGGGGCCGGCGCATCGATCGACGAAATCAGCCGCGTGTCGGCATGCGCCCCGATCGGCGGTTCCCCGAGTTCGAGCCGCGCCGCCGAATCGAGCAACCGCCGGCGTAGCCGGGCAACCGCTAGGTCCGAGGCGATCAGGTGCTCCTTCGTACGGTCTTGGATCGGCCCCATCGAGGTGGCGATCACCGTGTCCTCGAAAGCGATGCCGTTCAGGCCGGACCAGTTGCGATCCATGATGTCGCGCCGCTGTCGATTGTAGTTGGCCCGCGTCAGCAGCAAGCGCTGCTGCTCCTGCGAATAGACCTCGGGATCGTCGAAACCGGTCTCGCGCAGGCGACTCTCGCGGCTGATCGGCGCGCTGCCGTAGCGCACGGTGTAGGTTGCGGTGTGCTCGTCGTCGATGGGGATCTCGAAGGCGATGGTGTGATTGCCGGCGCCTTGCAGCGCGCCGCCTGGAATGATGCGCCCGCTCGGCATGATGAAGGGCACGATGCGCACGTTGGACGGTTGGCCGGGCGCGCCTCGACGGAAGGCAGCATAGTGATAGCCGAATTCGGTGTCCTCGACCTCGAGCACCGGGCCGGTATCCTCGAAAGCGCCGACCCTGATCTCGGAAGGCCCGTTCCAATTTGGACGCGCGGCGTTCGAATGCAGGATGCCAACATGTGAGCTGTCGAGTCCGCCTTCCAGGGACTGCATCCAGTTGTAGTTGCCGTCGACCCGGAGCAGCACGCGCTGGTTCTCCGGCAGATCCATGAACGCAAAATTCGGCACCGGCGGCTGATGCTCCTGCGGCCCCAGGTAGGTCCATACGATGCCGCCGGCCTCGACCGCCGGAAATGACGGAGCGCGCACATTCGGCGGTCGCTTGTTCGCCGGATTGTTCATGATCTCGAGTAGTGCGCCGTCATTGCCGATCTTCCAGCCATGATAGATGCAGCGGATGCCGCAATCCTCGACGCGGCCTAGGGTCAGCGACGCACCGCGATGCGGGCACAGCTCGTCAAGCACGCCGACTTCACCCTGGGCATTACGGAACACGACGAAGTTCTCGCCCAGCAATCGCTCGAGGCGTGGCGCCCCACCTGGCAGCGACACGCGGTCGGAAGTGCAGATCGGCAGCCAGAAGCGACGGAAGACGGCACCCATCGGCGTGCCCGGGCCGGTTCGGCACAGACGGTCGTTATCCGTTTGGCTCATCATGGCGCTTGCTCCCTTCAGATGACAATTCGTCTTACTAGGACGATTAATTATTATTCGTCTTCCTGGTGAGACGTATTGTCAACCCCCCTGTCCGCGATTGAAGGTGACGCCTCTTTCCGGAAGACACCTGCTGAATTGGCGGTCAAGGGCCAGCCGCGTATAGTCCGACCGCATCCGAGAGGCCGAGCTTTCAGCGTCCATGGCGAGAACGAGAAAGACCATCACGAGCAGCCCCGCGCGGGACATTGCCACAAGTTGGACACGCGAACGTCCGGACCTCGACCCGCTCGACTACCTCCTGCCAATCTACCTGATCCGCATCGGCCGTATCGTTGATCGGGTGGGCGACCGGAAATGGCAGCGACTTTTTGGCTTGTCCGCTTCGGAGATCCGCGTGCTGCTCGCGCTGCGGCGGTCCGGCGGCGACTACGCGCTCCGGCCAACCGATCTCTTCCGGGCATTGCTGGTAACCTCGGGGGCGATTACCAAGAAAGTCGGTCACTTGACGGCTGCAGGTCTCGTCAAGCGTCGCGCCGATCCGGCGGACAAAGGCGGTTTTCTCGTCCACTTGACCGCTAAGGGTAAACACATCGCTGACCAGGCGATCGAGAGCTTGGCCGATGACTCGATCCTGTCAAAAAGCCAGATATCGCTCTCGCGGAAGGAACGCGAGCTGATGATGAAACTCTGCGAGCGCATCCTGCTCGATTTCGAAGCGAATCCGGCAGTGGATGGATCATTCGAATAGGATCTCCTGATAGACGATCGTCACGAGGTGATCGGTCGGTTGAACACGCTCCTGCAGCCGACCTGATGTCGGCGCAGCGTGCGCGAGCGCGTGATTGCCCTCGGCGCGGAGCCGGCCTCCAGCACGCCGCCGGAACTCGGGAAGATCCTGACCGGTGATCTCGCCCGCCTGGAACCGATCGTCAAACGGACCGGGGCAAGCCTCGACTGACGCTGTCTGTCGCCTTTCAGGCGGGTTCGATCCGTGGAAGAGGCGGTTCCTCCACCCGAGACAGCGCGCAAATCTAGGGGCAGACTAGACCATATGCGTCGTCGCGCCGGCGACTGGGCCGCCTTCGGTGATGCGCCAGGCTCCGTACGACCGGTTCGGGCTCGGCGAGCAATCGCGACGTGCTCATAACGATGAAGCGGAGGAAGTCATGACGAGCAATGCGACACGATTGAAAGCGCTTCTTTCAGGCAGTGACATGGTGATCGCGCCTGGCGCTTATGACGGCATTACCGCCCGTCTCGTCGACCAGGCAGGATTCCCGGCGATCTATATGACGGGGGCGGGAACGGCGGCGACGATCGGCTTTCCGGATTACGGCCTGGTCACCATGAGTGAAATGGCCGAAAACGCCGAGCGCATCACCAGGGCGGTGAAGGTTCCGGTCATTGCCGATGCCGATACCGGCTATGGCAACGAGCTGAACGTGGTGCGGACGGTGCGCGAGTATGAACGCCGTGGCGTGGCCGCGCTGCATCTGGAGGATCAGGGCTTCCCCAAGAAATGCGGCCATCTGGACGACAAGGAGATCGTGCCTCGTGAAGACTGGCTGGCGAAGATCCGCGCGGCCGCCTCGGCGCGGGTCGATCCCGATTTCACGATCATCGCGCGAACCGATGCCCGAGCCCGGATGGGGTTCGATGAAGCGATTGCGCGGGCAAATCTCGCTTTGGCAGCCGGGGCCGATATGGCCTTCGTCGAGGCGCCGCAGACGATGGAGGAGGTTGCGGCGGTCCCGAAACTGGTGAAGGGGCCTTGCCTGCTGAACGTCGTCTGGGGTGGGAAGACTCCCGATCTCGACCTGCGTGACGTCCAGGCGATGGGCTATCGCTTGGCCATCGTTCCCGGCCTTCTGTTCAAGACGGTGATGTCCGCCTGCGATGATGTCCTGGCGGCGCTGAAGAAGAATCACCGCCATCCTACGCCGGGTCACCACATGACCGTGCGGCAGGCCTTTGCCCGTGTCGGAGCCGACGATTGGGATCCTCTTCGTACGCGGTTCCGCCAACCCTCGACCCAAGCTGCCGAATAATCCGAACGAGAAGCGCACCGGATCACCGCAAGCGCGTGGTCCGGCATCGGTCCTGGATTCCGGCCGGCAGATCTTTTCTACCGGTGATGATGGATATGCCGATCCAGTGCGAGCAGGAGGCTGTTGGCGGTGACGGCGAAAAGCACGACGATCAGCGTGACGGCCGTCATCATCCGGACATTGTGGCCGTTGATTCCGTTGATGATCAGGAATCCCAGGCCGCGTTGCGAGGCGAACATCTCGCCGATGAGGACGCCCAGCAGGGTCAGCGAGAACCCCACCCGCAGGCCCGATATGACCTCCGGCAGGATCGCCGGCACGATGACGGTGCTGGCGGCCTGCCAGCCGGTCAATCGCATGACCCGAACCGTCCGGAGCAGCGTCGGCGACAGGTTCTTCACGGCCGACATCGTGAACAGGACGATGGGAATCACGCCGTGGATGACGCCGAACGCAACCTTGGCCGACATTCCCAGCCCAAAGGCGAGCAGCATGACCGGGTACAGGGTCACTTTCGGAATGGTGTAGATCGCGGCCAGGATGGGTTCGGCGACTTCGCCCGCGAAGCGGCGAACGCCGAGCAGGACGCCCAGCGCAACTCCGGCTACCGCCGAGATCGCAAAGGCGTAGGCGAAAGCCAGCATCGTCGCGCCGACGTTCGGCCAGAATTCGGGCTTCACCAGCAGGTCCCCGGCGTTGCGAAACGTGGCCATGGGGGCGGTGATGGCAACCTCGCCGGCATAATCGTAGAGGCACTGCCATAGGGCCAGTATGACGATCGTGAAGACCGCGAGATCGGTTGCGCGCGTGAATCTGCTCACCGCTGACGCCGGCGCAGCAGGCGCCCCTCCCACATATGCAAAAGGCCATTGAGAAGGATGGCACTCACCAGCACGAACAGCATGAGACCGTACATGGTCTTGTTGTCGAAACTCTCGTAGGCATAGGCGATGTGGTAGCCGAGACCGCCGCCGGACAAGATGAACTCGCCGGCGATCACGGCGATGAATGCATATGCCAGGGCGAGCTTGATGCCGTTGAGGATGCTCGGCAATGCCGCCGGCAGGACGACGTGGAAGACCGTCGAGGCTGGACCCAGACGATGGATGCGGGCCACCTTCAAGAGCACGGGCGGCACGCGATCGAGACCGAGCAATGTCGACATCACGACAGCGGGGGCGGCGAAGGCGAAGGCAATGGCGATGAGCGGCAGAACGGAGAGGCCCAGCAAGGCGACCAGGAGCGGGTAGAACACGAAGAAAGGTACCGAATAGTAGGACGCCAGGATGGGATCGAGCGCGCGGCGCAAGCGGGGAAGGGCGTGCACAAGCGCGCCAACGGCAAATCCCACCACCGTCGCTGCCGCAAACGCCACGGCGACGGTGCCGAAGGTGCGCACAATATCGTCCGTAAGGTCTCCGGCCAGCAGCATCTCGCACAGGCTGATGAGCATGGCGCTCGGCGGGATCATGACCAGAGGGCTGATCACACCGGATCGGCATAGCACCTCGAGCAACAGCAGAAAAACGGCGACCACGGCCACCCGCACCGCCATCGCGGCCTGCCGGCCCTTCATTTCGTCCTTCCTATTGCTTTCATCGACTCGGCGCGCAGGGAAGACCACAGACGGGCCGTAATGACGCCGAAGCCGGGGTCGGAAACGATGCGGCTGTCGCGCTCGCGCGGCCATCCTGTGGTGACGAGGTCGATGAAATGGCCCGGTCGCGCCGACATGACGCCCACGCGGTCGGAGAGCATGGCCGCTTCGTCCAGGGCGTGCGTGATCAGCAGAACCGTCGAGCCCGTTTCCCGCCATAGCCGGAGGAGTTCGTCGCCCATCAACAGCCGCGTTTGCTGATCCAGGGCGCCGAACGGCTCGTCGAGCAGGAGCAGACGCGGCTGCATCACGAGCGTGCGGGCGATGCAGACGCGCTGACGCATGCCGCCCGAAAGCTGGGCTGGATAGGCGCGGCGGAAATCGGCCAGGCCCATGAAGCCCAGCGCATAGTCGACGCGGCGTCTCACCTCCGTCGGATCGACGCCGGCGCGGCGGAGACCGAAGGCGACATTGTCGGCAACGTCGAGCCAGGCAAAGCTCGCATCTTCCTGGAAGACGACCCCGATCCCGTCGGGCACGCTGCCGACCACGGGCTTGCCCTCGAAGGTCACGGTGCCCTGTGTCGGCGCGGCCAGCCCGGCCAGAACATCGAGCAATGTCGACTTGCCACAGCCCGACGGGCCGACAACGGCGAAGAATTCGCCACGGGCGATGTCGAGATCGAGCGGCCCTAGTGCGTGGACGTCTCTGGCTCCGCTGTAGATGCGCGTAATGCCACGCAGCTCCGCGTGAACTGCCGTCATTGGCTGGCAAGGTCTGCAGGCAGCAGGGACCGATCGACGATCTTGGACCAGTCAACCGGGCCCGTCTGCTTGCCGACGATCTGCAGGCCCTCGACCATGCGGTTCATCCCCTCGAGATCGAATCGCCCGTCCGACCAGTAGTGGATCGACACGAGGTTGCGGAACACGCGGCGATAAAGCGCCGCGTCGCCGGAATAGGCTTTGGCGACGATATCGGCGGCTTCGTCCGGGTTGCTGTTGATGAATTCGACGCCTTGCCTGCGGGCGGCGATGAGACCTCGAAGTTTCGTGGCGCCCGTTCCAAGGTACTCGTCGGTCGTCACGCAGACGGTCTGGGTCATGTTCGCCGGCAGGACATCCTTTACCCAGAAGACGGGCTGTACCTTGTCGATGTTTTCCGACCAGGTGGGCTCGCCGGTCATGGCCGCGTCGAGCGCTCCGCTCATGGCCGCGGCGAGATTCGCGCCGATGCCGCCGGCGGCGACCAGCTTGACCTGGGACGGCTCGATACCCTGGGCCTTCAAGGCCATCAAGATCAGCATGTTTGTCACGGATCCCGGCGACGTGTATCCGACGCGTCGTCCAATCAGGCTCTTGATCGAGGTGAGCGGCGAGCCTTTCTTGGCGATCCAGAGAATATCGCCGACGCTATTGACGCCGCCGGCGATGATCTTGAGCGGCTGGCCGTGGTTTATGGCATCCACCGCTGCCGGCAAGGCGACCTCACCGAACGGCAGGTCACCGGCGAGCGTATTCCTGACCGAGGTGCCGCCGCCGGTGGACGTCAGGAAATCGGTGACGTTCACGCCTTGCTGCTGGAAGTAGCCCTTCGCCCGCGCCACCGCGTAGGGCGCGCCATAGAATGCGGCTCCCCAGTGCGTGACCGTGATTGTCTCTGCATGGGCGACGCCACCGGAAACGATGGCTGCCAACGCAAGAAGGACGGCTCGCAGTTTCATGTATCCCTCCCAATTTGTTCTTCGTCCATTTTCTTTGCGTGATCTCGGTGAAGTCCCGTCCGAGAATCCCGGTCTTGTCAGGTCAGCCTACGAGCCCTGCCTTCAATCGGCCAGGGAAGCGCGAACCGCCAGGCCATCTTCCTGGGATATCTCCTCCAGAGCCCTCTGCTTCGTTTCCATGGCGAAGGCCGCGAAGACGGCCGCTTGCAGGAGCAGCAACAAGACGAGTAGGCCGACGACACCCGAAACGCCGCCCCAGCTGAACAGGGCAACGACCACGAATTGGACGCCCGCGGTCGTGAGCCTCCCCGCCGTGCCACACACGGCCGCACCGCGCATGCGATAGCGCGTCTCGTATAGCTCGGGCGTCCAAAGCGCGAAGCCGACGGCAACGATGACGTAGGCGGCCGTGACAAGAACGAAGCCCACGGCCATCAGCAGGTACGGGTCATGCACGGTGGGATAGATGGCGCCTGTGGCGGCCGCCACGAGTGAACTCACCACCACTGTCCACTTGCGGCCATAGCGGTCGGCGACGAGGAGCCCGATAAGGCCGCCGATCGGACCGCCCAGCCCCATGACTGTTGTCCATTGCAGGGACGAGGCGATGCTGAAACCCTGCTTCACGAAGAAGGTCGGCAGCCACCCCAGGAATCCATAAAGGCAGAATCCCATGACGACATTCAACAGGATGCCGATCAGGGTACGTTTGAGGAGGGGGCGGGAGAACACGATCCAGACCGGCACCGTATCCTCGGGGATCGAGGCCCTGGCCTGCCGCACCGGTGTCGTCACGCCGGCATCCGCCTCGATCTTTCTCAGGATCGCGTCCGCTTCGTCGAAACGCCGCTTCGTCTCGAGCCAGCGCGGCGATTCCGGCATGGACTTTCGCAGGAACCACACGCCAATGGCAGATACCCCCACGATCACGAACATGTAGCGCCAGCCGAAGTTCGGGATGATCCAGAGACCGAGAAATGCTGCGACGAAGACCGCCATGTTGGTGATGAGGGCAAGCATCGAGATCGCGCGGCCTCGAACGGCCGCCGGCACGAACTCCGAAAGGGTGCCGTAGCCGATGACGATCTCCGCCCCGAGACCGATGCCCATGACGAAACGGCATGCAATCAACGCCTGCATGTTGGGTGCTGCCGCTGCCGCAAGCGAGGCCACGCCGAAGATGGCGAGATTGAGCTGGTAGCAGAAACGCCGGCCGAAGCGATCACCCAGCACGCCGGCCGACCAGGCGCCGATCACGAGGCCGAAGAAGGTCCACGAAATGAATTGCGCATTCAGGGCGACGGTTGAGTAGCCTTCCTTGACGAGTGCGCCGAGAACGCCACCGGCCAGATAAAGCTCCATGGCGTCGAGAAACATCCCGCTGGCGATCAACCCCAGGATTCGCCAGTGAGGCTTTCCGAAGGGTAGGCGGTCCAAGCGTTCACCGGCGGTGAGTGCTCCTTGGTTTGCAACACTCATCAGTGTTTCCCCCTTCGGCGCTTTTGCTGTTTGTTTCTTGCGGTGCTAGCCCTTTGTCGCAGTGTCGAGGCTAGAGGAGGCGCAAACGGGTGCACAACAGACGGCGGCTGGTACATTCCGCGATGAGAACGTGACGCTCGAGTCAGATTCAGGCGACCCGCCAGTTAGCAGATTCGCGGAAGCTGCTCGCCATTCAGCATGTCGAGGACGCGATCGACACCGAGTGGACCGCGACAGGAAACCTGACCGGGAGGACCATCGTGCACTTCGCCAAGGACCACCGCGCCGCTCGTGATGTCCAGACGTCGGAGCACCTCCAGCGCCCGGTCCTTGTCCCGACGGGAGACAAAAGCCACGAACCGTCCTTCGTTGGCGACATGCAGCGGATCGAGGCCGAGCAACTCGCATGCGGCCCCGACCTCAGGACGCACCGGCACCGCCGTCTCATCGATGGTGATGGCCTGTCGGCCTGTTTCGGCGATCTCGACCAGGGCGCTCGCCAG
Source organism: Enhydrobacter aerosaccus (assembly GCF_900167455.1). Lineage (GTDB taxonomy): Bacteria > Pseudomonadota > Alphaproteobacteria > Reyranellales > Reyranellaceae > Reyranella > Reyranella aerosaccus. The sequence goes on along the minus strand of NZ_FUWJ01000012.1, from coordinate 70,638 downwards.
CCCGCCGCGCGTAAGATCGCGCAGGCAGTGAACGCCGATGCCCGCTTCGATCAATGCCAGGACCGGAGCCGCGATGGGCGCGCAATCGCTTTCGATCGGCGTCTCGAAACCAAATCCTTCGCGTGCGGCCATGACCGCCATTCCGTGTCGGCCGATATCTCCGCTCAGGATGATCGCGTCGCCGCTGCAGATCGCGTTGGGGCCGATGGGCGTCGGCGCCACGATCTGCCCCACACCCGACGTGTTGATGAAGACTCCGTCGGCCTTGCCGTGATCGACCACCTTGGTGTCCCCGGTAACGAGCCTGACATGGGCTGCTCTTGCGGCATCGCGCATCGAGCACGCAATGCGGCGCAGGCTGGCGAGCGGGAAGCCCTCCTCCAAGATGAAGCCGACGCTGAGATAAAGGGGCTTGGCGCCGCACATGGCCAAGTCGTTGACCGTGCCGTTCACCGCCAGCGTGCCGATATCGCCGCCCGGGAAGAAGAGCGGCTTGACCACATAGGAGTCCGTGGTGAAGGCAAGAGCGCCCTCAATGGGCAGGACGGCGCCATCGTGGCGGCGGTCGAGCTCGGGATCGTCGAAGGCGGGCCGAACGATCGAGTCGAACAATCGCGCCATGGCGCGACCACCACCGCCATGCGCAAGCTGAATCGTGTCATTGCCGGAATCCGGCACCGCGCAGGTCAGCGCGAAGGTGCCGTCTCTCCCTTTCTTGCTCCCGTCACTCATGGCGAGGCTCTGCCGAACGTGGCCGTCCATAGCGATGATAGGCGGCGCAAGCGCCTTCGGATGACACCATCGTAACGCCGAGTGGATGCTCGGGCGTGCAGCGCGTGCCGAAGGCCGGACATTCGGGCGGCTTGCGCTCACCGCGCAGAACCAGACCGCTGATGCAGTCACCGGTCCGCTCGTCTTCGGTGTCGACGGCGCCAAAGCGATGTTCGGCATCGAAATCCCGATAGGCGTCGGCCAGACCGAAGCCGCTTTCGGGAATGTCGCCGATGCCGCGCCAGCGCCGGGGCCGGACCTTGAAGACGTCGCGCATGATCTTTTGCGCCGCCTGATTCCCGGTTCGACGGACGGAGCGGCTGTATTGGTTCTCCACCTCGGCTCGGCCGGCCTCGAGCTGGCTGACGCAAAGGAGGATTCCTTCCAGGATATCGACCGGTTCGAATCCGGTAACGACAATCGGCACGCGATAGCGTTGGGCAAGCGGTTCATATTCCTCGGTGCCCATCACCGTGCAGACGTGGCCGGCGGCCAGGAAGCCTTGGATATGATTTGTCGGAGCGTCGAGGATGGCGCGCATGGCCGGCGGCACGAGCACGTGCGAGACCAGCATCGAGAAATTGCTCAGCCCTTCCTGCCGGGCACGGTACGCCGCCATGGCATTGGCCACGGCGGTCGTCTCGAACCCGACGGCGAAGAACACGACTTGCCGTTGCGGATTGTCGCGGGCGATGTCGAGGGCATCGAGCGGGGAATAGATCGCCCTGACGTCCCCGCCACGCGATTTTGCCGCGAGCAGATCGCCTTCGCTGCCTGGTACGCGCAGCATGTCGCCGAAGGAGCATAAGATGACGTTCGGGCTCTGGCTGATCTCGATCGCCTTATCCACGTATTCGACGGGCGTGACGCACACCGGACAGCCGGGACCGTGTACGAGGTCGAGCCCGAGGGGCAGCAGTCGGTCGATACCGAAGCGGACGATGGCATGTGTCTGACCACCACAGACCTCCATGAGCGTCCAGGGACGGGTAACCGTGGAAGCAATGCGATCCACGAGGCTGCGGGCAAGGGCAGGATCCCGATACTCGTCGCGGAATTTCATGCCGACAGCTCATCGATCCGACGCAGATGCCCGATCACGCGCTCCGCCTCCGCTTCGTCGATGACGGTGAGGGCGAAGCCGACATGGACGAGAACGTAGTCCCCGATCCTCGCTTCGGGCACATAGGCGAGATTGACCTCCTTGATCAGCCCGCCAAAGTCGATCCTGCCGGTGCGCATCACTGTCTGCTCGTCGGAGAGGCTGATGATGCGTCCTGGAACGGCTAGGCACATGACGAGGTTCCTTTCGCTTCCAGCCAGCCGGTCCAGGCGACTTGCCCCAGGGCAATACCGCCGTCGTTGGGTGGAATCCGCTGATGCCAGAGGGGCGTGAACCCAGCCTCCTGCAGCGCCGATACCGCCGCTTCGGTCAGACGTACATTCTGGAAGCATCCCCCTGTCAGCACCACGCGGTGTTCGCCGACCTGCCTCGCGACCTCGACGATCGCGCGAACCAGCCCGCCATGCAGAGCCGCGCTGACGGCGCTGGGATCGGCAGGCTTGTGGCGGTCCGCCAGCATGGCCTCCAGGGCCGGGTGCCAATCCACCAGAAATGGGGCTGCCGCGTCGGCGCCGGCTCGGATGGGAAGGTCGTAGGGGATGCCGCCCCCGGTCAGCGCTTCGAACCGCTGAGCGGCCTGTCCCTCGTAGCTCGTTCGTTGCTGCAGATCGCACAACGACGCAAAGGCATCGAACAGGCGGCCGACGCTGGAGGTCGATGGCGCGTTGATGCCGCGTGCCATCGCGGTCCCCAGGATCGCCAACTCTGCCGCAGTGTATGTCGCGACCGGCGGTAGATCGGTCATTGAAAAGGCCTTCTCGCCGAACGCCGCGTACAACAATCCGAGTGCAGAGCGGCGCGGTTCGCGGGCGGCGGCGTCACCCCCGGAAAGGCGGAAGGGCCGCAGGCTCGCGACGCGATGCCATCTTCCCTTGGTGAGGTGGATGAACTCGCCACCCCAGACGGTCCCGTCGGGCCCATAGCCGGTACCGTCCCAGGCAACACCAAGGGCCGGCGGCTCGAGCCCATGTTCGCCGAGGCACGCGGCAATGTGGGCGACATGATGCTGAACGGCGACGACCGGCACGCCGGAGGCATCGGCGGCCCGGCTCGAGGCATAGTCTGGATGCAGGTCGCGGGCGACGAGGCGCGGGTGCTGACGTGTCAGGTGGGTGACTTCGGCCAGCGCCTGACGGAAGCCTTCGCGCGCGCGTGACGTTTCGAGATCGCCCAGATGCTGGCTGACAAGGATGCCGGCACGGGTTGAGAGCGCGACGGCGGATTTGAGGTGACCGCCAAGGGCAAGGATGCCGTCGCCGACATTCTTGGCGGCGAGCGCTTCGGGGGCATAACCGCGAGCACGACGCAGCAGTTGCGGGCGCCCGCAAACGATCTGAGCGACTGAATCGTCGAGCGGCCGGACGATGGGGCGATCGTGAACCAGAAAGAGATCGGCTAATCCCGACAACCGCTCGGGCGCCGACGCCTCCTCGGTCACGATCGGCTCGTCGCTGACATTGCCGCTCGTCGCGACGACGGGGAAGCGGAGTTCCGCCATCAGCAGATGATGAAGGGGCGAGTATGGCAGCATGGCGCCCAACCGCCGGCTGTCCGGAGCGACGGATGGGGCAATGGGTCCGCCCTCGTGAGCCAGCAGGACAATCGGCCGGGCGGCCCCCGCGAGCAGAACCTCTGCCTCGGCATCGACCCGGCAGCTCGCACGTACGTCGCCGAGGTCGGGAAACATCACCGCGAACGGCTTCTCTGGCCGTCTCTTGCCGACGCGCAGGCGGCGAACGGCATCGTCATTGCGGGCATCGACCATGAGGTGAAAGCCGCCGATGCCTTTCACGGCGACGATCTTGCCGGCGTGGATGGCCGCGACTGCAGTCTGCAGAGCCTGCTCGTCCTGCGCCAGGGGCGCGCCTTGGTCGTTCCAAAGCGACAGTCGCGGACCGCACACGGGGCAGGCATTCGGTTCGGCATGGAAGCGCCTGTCGGCTGGATTATCGTATTCGGCCTGGCAGGCGGGGCACATGGTGAAATGGCGCATCGATGTCCGCACTCGGTCGTAGGGAAGGTCCTCGACGATGCTGTAGCGCGGTCCGCACTGGGTGCAGTTGATGAAGGGATAGCGATGGCGGCGATTTGCGGGATCGAACAATTCGGCCAGGCAGGCCGGGCACGTGGCGATATCGGGTTGGATCTGGGCGGCGCAGGCACCGAGAGTCTCGCTCGCGCGGACGGAGAAGCCGGCGTCACCCCGAAGCGCGACGTCGCAGACCGATATGCCGGCGATGCGGGTATTGGGGAGGGGAGGTTGCTGCAGGACATCGATCAACGTCGCGACATCGGTCGCATCGCCTTCGGCCTCTACGGTGAGGCCAGCCATTGAATTCGCGACCCAGCCGGTCAGGCCCAGTGCCGTGGCCTGCCGATAGACGAAGGGTCGAAAGCCCACGCCTTGTACCGCTCCGTGCACCTCGATGCGCTGCCGCCGGCGTATGCCGGTGACGAGAGCCATCGATGTCTCTGAAGCGGCCATGGCGCGTCAGGTGTCCAGCTCGACGCTTTGGAGCAGGAGGTCCTGAGCGTTGGGATGTCCAGGATCATCGGATACCGTCGTGCGCAACTGTGCTCCTTCCGCCACCGTACCCTTGGCGGCCACCACGAAATGCTCGGCAAGGTGCTCCGGCGACATATGGCTCAGCGCGCCCAGCCACACGGAGACAGTCACGACACGGTTGGCCTTCTCGGCCTGCGAGATCCGGTCGATCTGGCGCATGAGGTTGGTCATGAGCGAGGCCTCATGCATGTTGCGACTCTCCTGCTGCCGACGCCAGCTCCGTGAATATCCGCTCGCATACCGTATCCGCAGCGGCTGCTACCTGTGGTGACAGCGATTGACCCGGCTCGACCGATGCTGCTTCGATGGCATAGACGATGCACCGAGGCGGCAACTGTCCGAGCACGCGTGCGAGTTCGATCGCCTCAGCAAGGCCGAGGCCGTGGGTCGAGACGTTGAATGCTGTCGCAGGCAGGGAGCCTGCCTGCGCGTCGAAGCGATGGATCGTTCCAGGTGCCCGATTTGACGCACAGGCATCGATCAGGATGACCACATCGGCCCGTTCGAACAGAGCGAGGAGGGAAGTCGTCTCTCCCTCGAGTTCGGCGATCTCGACTCCGGGCAGTGTCTCGCCGGCCCGTAACCGTCGCGCAACGACACGGCCGACCGCATCGTCCGCCCGGGCGGGATTGCCGATCCCGATGACGAGGGTTCGCCCGGCGGCTCCTTCCATGTCAGGCCCGATCCATCTCGAGGCGCAGGAAGTGGGTGGCGCAGGAGATACAGGGATCGTAGTTCCGCACCGTCTGTTCGCAGCGATGTTGCAGGGCCTCGTCCGGCAGATCGAGGGAGTCCTGCACGAAACCGGCAAGATCTTCTTCGATGCTGGCCTGGTTCTGCGAGGTCGGCGGCACGATGCGCGCTTCGGCGATGCTGCCATCGGCGTCCAGCCGATAGCGATGATAGAGCAGGCCGCGCGGCGCTTCGGTCGCGCCATAGCCCGTGCCGGCCCGACCCTCGGCCGGGACGGCCGCGTGGGCTGGCTCTTCATAACCCTCGATGATTCGCAGGGCTTCGTCGCAGGCATAAACCACCTCGACGGCACGGACCACGATACTCCTGAAGGGATTGCGGCAGACCGGGCCGAGGCCGGCATCGCGCGCCATCTCGCGAGCGAGCGGCGAGAGCCGATCGAAGTTCAAGGCATACCGGGCCAGCGGGCCGACCAGGTACGAGCGCCCATCCTTGAGGCGCGCCTGCAAGGCCGTGGAACGGGCGACATGGCTTTCCTCGAAATGCTCCTCGTATTGGCTTGCGGGAATATCGAGGCCGCGATTCGAGACGATTCTCCCTTCGTTCAGGGCGTACTCGTCGGGATGGCTGAGCGCGACGAAGACATAGTCCCGCTCGCGGTCGGGAAACTCGAAGCCCGCGACCCAGCGCACGGTTTCGATGGCGGCATCACGCGCTGCTTTCAGCGACTCCGCCAGGGTAGCGAGCTCGCGGCGTCTTGGAACCTTGTAGAAGCCGCCGACGCGCACATTGATCGGATGGATCTCGCGTCCGCCAAGCAACGACATGATCTCGTTGCCGGCCTTCTTGAGGCCAAGGCCGCGCCGAACGATGTCGCCATGCTCGCGGGCCATGTCGATGGCGCCGTTGAAGCCCAGGAAGTCTGGAGCATGCAGCATGTAGATGTGCAGCGCATGGCTTTCGATCCATTCGCCGCAATACAGCAATCGCCGGAGGTCGCGCCGCGGGCCGTCGATCGAAACGCCCAATGCATTCTCCATCGCATGGACCGCGCTCATCTGATAGGCCACCGGGCAGATGCCGCAGATCCGCGACGTGATGTCCGGCGCTTCGGCGAAGGATCGGCCGCGCAGGAAGGCTTCGAAGAAGCGCGGCGGTTCGAAGATGCCGAGCTCGGCCGAGCGCACGATGCCGTCGCGCACCACGACCTTCAACGATCCTTCGCCCTCGACGCGGCTGAGGTAATTGACCTTGATGGTCTTACGGGCCATGGCGCTCGCTCTCCTTGCGAAAGGCGGGCGCATTCGCATTGAAGGTCCGGTAGAGGCGTTGAAGATCCCGTTCGTCCAATCCCAGGGGCTTCAGCCACTGGCTGAGCGACACGGCATTGGGAGATTCCATCGGACCGTAGCAGCCGTAGCAGCCACGACCGTAGGACGGGCAGAGGGCGTTGCAGCCGGCATGGGTGACGGGGCCGAGGCAGGGCGTCTTGTGCGCCACCATCACGCAGACATTGCCCTTGTGTTTGCACTCCACGCAAACGCTGTGCGCGGGCGCCTGGGGGCGCCGTCCCGCGAGATATGCCGCGATCACCTCGAGCAGTTGCTTCTTGGAGATGGGGCAGCCGCGCAGTTCGAAGTCGACCGCGACGTGATCGGCGATCGCCGTCGATGTCGCGAGTGTGTCGATATAGTCCGGCCTGGCATAGACGACGGAGGCGTATTCCTTGACGTCGGCGAAATTGCGCAAGGCCTGGATGCCGCCGGCCGTCGCACAGGCGCCGATGGTCACGAGGGTAGCGGATCGCCGCCTCACCTCGCGGATGCGCTCGGCATCGTGCGGGGTTGTGATCGAGCCTTCGACCAGGGAAAGGTCATAGCGGCCCTCGATCTTGCCGCGGGTCGCCTCCGGAAAATAGGCGATGTCGATCGCGCCGGCGACCGCCAGCAGCTCGTCTTCACAGTCGAGCAGGGTGAGCTGGCAGCCGTCGCACGAGGCGAACTTCCACACCGCCAGTCGCGGCTTCTTCGACCGTGTCGGCATGTCAGAGCTCCTTCACGCCAAGGAAGGATCGGACGCGATCGTGCCGATAGACGGGCCCGTCGCGGCAGACCAGGCTGGGGCCGAACTGGCAGTGGCCGCAGACGCCGACGGCGCATTGCATGTTGCGCTCCATGGACAGATAGATCGCCTCGTCGGCCAGCCCGGCCTGACCCAATGCGGCGATCGCGAACCGCATCATGATCTCCGGGCCACAGACGAAGGCGATCGCCTGCGCCGGGTCGAAAGACGACCGCGAGACCAGCGTCGTCACGACGCCGACATGGCCGGTCCAGTCGGCGGGCGCATGGTCGACGGTGATCTCGACGGCGATATCGTGCCGGCGCCGCCACGCCAGAAGCTCGCGCCGGAACAGGATATCGTCCGGGCTGCGCGTCCCGTAGAGCAGCTGAATGCTCCGGTAACGCTCGCGCTGAGCCAGCAGACGGTAGAGAGCCGGGCGAAGCGGAGCCAGACCAAGGCCGCCGGCGATCACGATCACGTCGCGCCCGACTGCGTCGCTCACCGGCCAGCCGGTGCCGAACGGCCCGCGCAGGCCGAGCACTTCTCCCGGCTTGAGGCGGACCAGGGCCTTCGACACCGGTCCGACGGCGCGGATCGTATGGACGAGCTGGTCTTGTACGGCGGGGTCCCCGCTGAGGCTGATCGGTACCTCTCCCACACCGAAGACACCGAGCATGTTGAACTGACCCGGCACGAAAGGCTCGTTCGAGACAACGCTGTCCTCGATGTCCAGCGTCCAGACCTGGGACGTGTCACGCCGCCGGCGCCGGACCGTCGCCAGGCGCGGTAGCATCGGGTCGGGCCCGGCCCGCAGCGTGTCAGGCAGGATTGCCGTAGACATCGAGGATCTGTAGCTGGGTAGCGTGCAGCCGTTCGACCAGAACGGGCACGAATCGCCTCATCATCTCATAGCCGAAGCGATGGTCTGCCTCGCATTTCTGCTGCAGGCATGTCGCGTCCATGGCGATGGCGCGCACCGGTTCGAGGGCCTTGGCGTCGTAGGTCCAGCGGTAGGGCGGGATGAGCCAGGACACACCAACGATCTCGCCCTCGCGCAGCGTTTGGAACTGCATCGTTCCCCGGCCCGGAGCCGAAATCTCAAGGGCCACGCGCCCATGGCGCAGCAGGTAGAACTGGCTCGCCGGCTGGCCTTCATGGAACAGATATTGGCCGGCCTCGAAGCGGACGTTCTTCGCACATCCGCAGACCAGCCTGCAGTAGCCGTCGTCCAACCCGGCGAAGAAGCGATGCTCGCTGATGATCCTCTCGAGACCTTCAATCTTCATGATGGGTCCTTTCCGCCGGTCGATCCTCGCGGATGGCGCGCACCTCTTCCGTAATGTCGATTCCGACCGGGCACCAGGTGATGCATCGACCGCATCCGACACAGCCCGAGGACCCGAACTGGTCGACCCAGGAGGCAAGCTTGTGGGTCATCCATTGACGGTAACGCGAGCGGGCGCTGCCGCGCACGCTGCCGCCATGGATATAGGAAAAGTCGAGGGTGAAGCACGACGCCCAGTGTCGTGTGCGGCCGGATTTCCCGCTGAGTAGGTCACTCGAGTCCTCGACCGACGTGCAGAAGCAGGTCGGGCAAACCATGGTGCAGTTGCCGCAGGTCAAGCATCGCTCGGCAACCTCGTCCCAGCGCGGATGATCGAGATTGCCCAGCAGGAGTTCGCGTACATCGTCCGAGCGCATGACGCGGCCCATACTCGCCGCTGTCCGGGCCGTGACGCCATCGGCGGCGGCAATCTCGTCGGGCGTCGCCGGTCGATGCGGCACCTGCAGCAGCACGTCGCGGCCTGCGGGCGAACCCACCTCGGTCAGGAACAGGCGCTGGTCGTCGATGACGATCTCGGTGAGGGCAAGGTCGAAGCCGTCCTCGACCTTGGGTCCGGTATTCATCGATGCGCAGAAGCAGGTCCCGCCGGCCTCGCCACAATTGACGGCAACGATGAAGGCGCCTTTGCGTCGATCGCGATAGGACGGATCGACATGCTGACCGCCGATCAGGACCCGGTCCTGAATGGCGATGGCGTGCAGATCGCACGACCTTACGCCGATGAAGGCGAACGGCTGGTCAGGCCCCTGTGTCGTCGTGATCCGCACGCTATTCCCGGCGGACTCGGCCTGCCACAGCGGCAGCACCGGAGGATGCAGGAATCTCTTCCAGCTATGAGGACCGACGGGGTAGCCGAAGATCGCATCGTCCTGCCGCGCAACCAGGCGATAATGGCCGCCGGATTGCTCGTCCGTCCAACCCATCGGAAGATCGCGCAAGCTCTCTATGTCGTCATAGACAATGGCCTGGTCGCGGATGGTCGGACCGAGAACGCGATACTCCCGGCGCTTCAGTTCATCGAGGAGAGCCTGCAGCCCGTCGACTGCCAAGGTGATGTATTCGGCCATCTCTCCTTCAGGCCCGACCTGGAGGTGAATTCCGATCCTCGTCGCCTATCGGAGACGCGATGACGTGACAGTCTAGTCAGTCAGACGAAGTCTGCAAAGCGCAGTGGCTTGAGTCCGCCGATCGAGCCGGACATTGAGCTTGACCCAGATCAAGCGTCTTCCGGCGAATGGTCCCTAACATGCCGTCGCCTGGAAGGGCGCGAGCCTCGCCAGTGCGATAACGCACGCTGCTGGTTGAATTGCGATGTCCGGTCTGATTGCAACGCTTACCGTCAATCCTGCGCTGGACATCGCCGCCCAAGCGACGTCGGTGCGACCTGGCCATAAGACGCGCACTTTTGGAGAGAGATACGATCCAGGTGGCGGCGGCATCAATGTAGCCCGCGTCGTCACCCAATTGGGCGGGAAAGCCCTCGCCATTCTCTGCTCGGGCGGCGTCACCGGCCGCTACATCGAGGACATGCTGTCGACGGCACATGTACCGACGCGAAGCATTCGGATCGACGGTGTCACACGCATCAGCGTGACCGTTCGCGACCAGTCGAACGCCCTCGAATATCGCTTTGTCCCGCAGGGCCCGGAGCTGACGGCCAAAGATTGCGCGAACATCCTCAACGTGCTCGGCGAGCTCGAGGCGTCCTGGCTGGTCGCCAGCGGCAGCCTGCCGCCCGGCGTGCCGTCGTCCTTCTACAGGGAGGTCGCGCGTATCGCGGCGGAACGCGGGATGAGGTTCGCCCTGGACACGTCTGGAGGCGCGCTCGCGGCGGCGCTGGGCAGCGGCATCGACCTGCTCAAGCCGAGCCTGTCCGAGTTCGAATCGATCCTGGACGAAAAGGCCCGGACCCTCATGTCGCGAAAGGACCAGGCAGTCGCCCTGGTGCGCTCCGGCGCCGCCCGGATGATCGCGCTGACGCTTGGATCCGCCGGGGCGATACTCGCTACCGAGGAAGGAGCCGTCGAGCTGCCGGCCATTCCGGCAGCGGAGCGGACGGGTGTCGGCGCCGGCGACAGTTTCCTGGCCGGGCTCGTCCTCGGTCTGTCCGCAGGCTGGTCCTCGGAAACTGCGTTGCGCCTGGCGCTGGCCTGTGGCGCTGTGGCGGTCCGTTCCACCGGAACGGCACAAGTCGATCGGGCCGGGGTCGAAGCCCTGGTCGGTCCGGTCCCGTGCGGCTGACCGCTGCGGAGCGACGGTTCAGACCCGCCGCTGGAAGATAGGCATTTCAGCGCCGGGATTCGTCGAGATCCCGGCCGTTGGATCGGCGGCGGCGGTCATTGTCGGCGCGCTGCGAGCAGGAGCCTCTGCCTCGCCGCCCATCCGAGCCTCCTCGATCAGTTGAAGCAGGAGGCGCATACGCTGGTACATCGCCTCGATGAGAGACTCGATCTGCTGCGAAGCCACGGTAACGCGGGTCAGCGATTGCGCCAGAGCCTGCGGGCCCGCCGCCGCGAGGGCGGCCCCGAGATCTCGTTGGCCGGTCGCCCGGATCAGACGTTCGATCTCCTGGACCGCAATGCCGTTGCGCGCCCGGACCGCGGCCAGCCCGTGGAGGATCTCTCCGGCGGTGCCGGTGAAGGCCACTCCATTTTCGATGACGATGGGGCGGGGTGAGGCGTCGACAGGGGCGGGCTGCTGGGCCTGCCGTGCCTGCCGACGGTGCTGTAACGCGCTTGTGAGAAGCTGATCGACGACCGCTTCCTGATCGGTCACCCGATAGACGATATCGTTGTGATCCCGTACCAGAATGTGGCTGCTCGTGCCGTCGGCCGGCAGGCGCACCTCGCGCACATCGCCCGCACTCAAGGCCGACTCGCTGAGAAGCAGGTCGCGCGCCAGCGCCTCGCATCGCTCCGTGTTCTTGCCGTCGATCACGAACTGCTCGATGCGGCCGCCCTCGGCGGAGCGGAGCTCGGCGAAGGAACCCAAGGCCGGCGCATCCGTCAGCAACACCAGCTGGTGAAGGCTGAGGCCATGGAATTCCCGTTCGAGATCCGGCAGGGCGATGACGACGGGCATGCCACCGTCCTGGGCGATCTTCTGCCGGAGTTGTTCGAGTGCGACATTGAGGGTGTCGGCCATGGTCGTCATCCTGTTGCAGCGTACTGGGCGGGAAAATCGGCGATCAGTAGAGACGATTTCCCGGCGGAGTCGATTGACGTGGATCAACATCGATCTCGAGGTTCCGTGAGGGCAAGCCGCCTTCCTCGCTGTCCGTCGTATGGTATGGATGGGGAGATGGCAGCGTGCCAATTGGCCGCCGAATGAAAGGAAGCGCGATCCCCATGTCTGGTCGGCTGGTGAATGCTCTCAACGCCTCGACGAGGGTCGCCGACGCGTTTTCCGATGAGGCGACCTTGCGCCATATGCTCCGGTTCGAGGCCGAGCTTGCCCGCAGCGTCGCCGCTGTCGGCCTCGTTCCCAGGAAGCATGCAGCGACCATCGTCAAGGCGTGCGACCCGTCGCTTTATGATGTTGCGGCACTGGTGCCAGTGGCACGACGAAGCATGACGCTGACCGTTGCCGTCGTGTCTGCTCTGACGGCCGAAGTCCGCAAGCGCGACGAGGCGGCAGCCGGCTATGTTCATTGGGGCGCCACGAGCCAGGATGTGCTCGATACGGCGATGGTGCTGCAGCTGCAGCAGGCCGTGCCGCCCTTGATCGCGGACTTGCACGCCATCGTCGCCGCCTTTGCGGCACTGGCGAAGGCCCATCGCAAGACGCTGACGATGGGCCGGACGTTGATGCAGCCGGCCACGCCCCTGGCCTTCGGACAGAAGGTGGCGGGTTGGGCCTCGGATATCGATCGGGCGACACGGCGCCTGGAAGAGAGCTACGCCGAAACGCAGATCGTGCAATTCGGCGGTGCCTCGGGTTCGTTGTCGGCGTTGGGCAAGAAGGCCGAGCCCGTGATGAAGAACTTGGCCAAGGGCCTGGGACTCGAGCTACCGCCGGCGCCCTGGTTCACCCAACGCGTCCGCGTTGCCGCGTTCGCGCAGGATGTGGCGCTGGTCGTCGGGGCGCTCGGCAAGGCAGCCAAGGACATCGCGTTGCTGATGCAGTACGAGCTTCAGGAGCTTTCCGAACCTTCAGGTCCCGGCCGGGGCGCGTCGTCGACGATGCCGCACAAGCGCAATCCGGTTGCCGCCGGGCTGGTGCTGACGGCAGCGGCTCGCGCGCCTCAACTCGCCGCCACGATTGTCGCCGGTATGCCGCAGGAGAACGAACGAGCGCTGGGCGGATGGCAGGCGGAGTGGCCGAGCCTCGCCGGCTTGCTGGAAGCCTTCGGATCGGCGGTCGAGGCGATGGCGGAGGCGGCGCCGGGTCTCACCATCTACGCCGATCGCATGGGCGCGAACCTGGAGGGTACAAACGGCGCGGTCCTGGCCGAACGAGCGACCTTTCTGCTGGCGGAAAAGATGGGCAAGGACAAAGCCAAGCTCCTGGTCGAGCAAGCCTTGTCGAAAGGCGGCAACTTCGTCGAGGCGCTGGGACGATTCGAGGCGGAACTCGGCGACCGCGATGCGCTGCTGGGCTACTCGCCGAAATTCGTCGATCGCCTGCTGGCCGCTCTTGGCGGTCGTCGACCGAGGCGCCAGCAGCGCTGATAGTCGACGGCTTTAGCGGCGGGGAAGTCGCCGCACGCGGACGGGAACGCGGATCGCCTGGCGCTCGACAAGGTCCTGGGCCAGCGCACTTGCAAGCAGGACAACCATGCTGGCGATGGCCGAAGCGAATAGAGCGCCGCCCCAATCGTAGGTCGGCGCGGTGTCCGCGGCGGAACTGGCGAGCCAGAACAGGGCATAGCTGAGATTGACGATCGCCGTCGTGATCAACACGGTTCCGGCGACAACGAGTGCCGGCAGCAACTTGGTCATGATGTTTGCTCTCCTGAAACGCATCATTGCCCGACCGCGCTCGCGACCCAACGCTGGATGGAGGCGGCATCCATCAGGCCGGATTGGCGGGCGACCTCCCGGCCGTGACTGAACAGGATCATGGTCGGGATGCCGCGGATGCCGAATTGCGACGCCAACGCCTGCTCTTCGTCGGTGTTGAGCTTGGCAAGTCGCACGGCCGGTTCGAGTGCTCCGGCGGCGCGCTCGAACTGCGGCGCCATCGCCCGGCAGGGTCCGCACCAGGGGGCCCAGAAATCGACCAGCAACGGAATATCGCTCTCCACCGCGTGCGGCTCGAAGTTCGCCGCCGACAGTGTCACGGGGTGGCCGTCGAACAAGGCCGCACCGCATTTGCCGCATTTGCCCGACGCACCGCCCGCCAGCTTCTCCCGCGGCGCGCGGTTGAGCGTGTGACAGCGTGGACAGGCTACGAGCAGCGTCTCGGACATCGCATGCCTCGATGGGAACGGATCCGTCGAGGACCGGCAAGCCAGCCTGATCCTCGGAAGTCAACATGCATTATGATCGGCTTTGCGCGGCCTTCCTTGAGGCAAGTCAAATCATCTGGCTCATGAGCCATCGCAAGCTGACCTTCCGCGTACTAGAGCGTACGGCCGCGGCGGCAGCCAAGACTCGCTCGAACTTGCACAGCGATCGGCGACAACGATTGGAATGGCTGCGGCATCCGGCTCAGGCTGTGACCGGCGTTACCACGGAACTTCGTACCGAAGATCGCGTTGGCGCGTGGGTCACCGGTGGGGAGCGGAGCATGGTCGATGAACAAAGGCCGCTTGGCGTTTCTTGCGCTGTCGGTGCTGCTGATCGGTGGCATGATCTTTCTCCATAATGATATACGCGCTCAGCAGCGCTCCCGGTTCTCGGGCGAGATCTGCACGGCGGGCGACACGACCGATGCGCTGGACGATCGACCGGATGGCAAGTGGGGCCATGGCCACTCCCTGAATCACGATTGGTACAGCCAGTTGCGCGATCACCGCGGCGTCAGCTGCTGCAACGGCGACGCCGACCACGGCGATTGCCGGCCGGCGCAGGCACGGCAGGACAGCGACGGCACCTGGCGCGTCTGGCTCGACGGGACCTGGATACCGGTGCCGCCGCAGGCGGTGCTCGATCCACATCTCAATCGCGATCCGTTGCACGCGCACATCTGTGCGCATCGCGAAACGAATTACATCTACTGCTTCCTTCCGGGTGCCGGGGGCAGTTGATCATCGCGACGGCATGAAAACGTACCAAGCGCGACGTTCTTGATTCAGATCAAGCGACGGCTCCGGCTCCGCGCGCATCATGTTCTGGCTGGCGGCGCTTCCGGGCAACGCCAGGGCCCAGCCGGGAGGAGCAACGGACGGGCTCTCCTAGACCGGAATCTTCTGCAGATGCGACGACCATAGCGATCAAACAGCAGGACCATTTTCGGCGACGAGCGGATGGTTGACTTGCCCGGGTCACGTTGGCAGGGCGGCACTCGCGGGCCCGCATCGGGGGGACGCGGGGGAGGGGACCGGTGTCGGGCTGACGTTTGTCGCCGCGCCGGTCCCAATCTGCCTTAGTCGATCTGCCTGAGCCAATCTGCCTGCCTGTGATCGACTCCGACCAGCATCGATGCGACGTCAAACATGCAACCTCGCATGAGGATGAGAGGTTGGCTCTGTGGGACGATGGGCAATGAGCAACCGGCGCCTTTCAGGGACGATCGCCTGCCGCGAATATAGGGTACGCTTGTCTTCGGGGCGCACCGCAACGATTGCTTTCGCGCTGGGCGATCCGAGCTGTGATTTCTGGCCGGCAGCGATCACCGGAAGTCGGGAACCGCTGGCGTTCGGCCTCCTGGCTGTCGTCGATGTACCCGGCGAAGCTGAAGAAGCAGTCTTCTGGATACTTGACCACGGCGGGTTGTCGCTCGTGCCTGACAACGGCAAACCGCACCCCGGCGAAGACGTACAGGAAGCTTTGCCAGGCTGTTTTGCCAGGTTTCTCGACGAGGTTGGAGATGTCGCTCCTGAACTGGCCGAAGGAAGAAGGATCTTGCGCCGGTCGCTCGGCAGGAGTCTGCACTGACAGGCTGCCGTACGGCGACGCGGCGTCGGACCGCTACTCTGACCATAGGGACAATCCTCCACGGGGAGACGAACCTGATGAATGATCTGGTTGTGCCCGGCGCTCTGGCATGGCGCGAATATCAGGTGCATTTGCCGTCGCATGTCACGGCGACCCTGTCCTTCACCCTCGGCGATCCCGATCATGAGGCGTGGCCCGCGGTTGTCGCGCGCCAGCGCGGTGCCCTTGCCTTTGGCATGTTGGCGATCGACGATGTTCCCGATGCACCCGAGAAAGCCGTCCTGTGGACCGTCGAACAGGACCGTCTGTCGATCATCTGCGAGCGGGACGATCCGGATCACAGCGAAGAGGTGAAGCGCGTCCTGCCGCGGTACTTCGCGATGTTCTTCGACGATATCAAGGATCTTGCGCCGCAGCTCGCCGCGAGAGAGGTCCTCATGCCATGCCTTGGCGACACGACGCTGCATTAGGGCGGGCCGGCCGAGCCGGCTTGAACCAACTTGGTCCAACGATTGCTTTGGGCTGAGGTGCCGCACGACGGCCATAAAAAACACCCAGAAAGCCAGCTATTCAAAGGCAACGGCTACCATCCGGCATCTGCCTTACCCTCTCGCCCAAAGGCAAGACACATTCATGCGCTTCTCTTTCGTGCTTGCGCTGTCCTCCGCGCTTCTTCTCCAGGCCTGTGCTCCGGCGTACGAGAACGGCCATCTGTCGCGTTTCATCAATCGCGAACGTGAGACTCGGGATGCCTGCCTGAGGGCGCAGGCCCGTCAGCAGGACGATCGCGCCTCCGCCGCCGACACCGTCGGACGCGCCGCCGCTGCCTCTTGCAACGCCCAGAACGATCGTCTGATCCAGGCCATGTCCACGGCCGATCCCAGCGGCGAGGCCGAGATCACGGAGGCGATCCGCAAGGACGCAACGATGCAGGCCACGCGCTATGTCCTGCATCAGCGCGCCTATCCCGAGTCCTCGTCCGTCCCCTACCCGCAGTGAGCCGAGACGCTTGTCGGACTGCAAGCAGTAGCCGACCAACCGACTCTGGACGTCGGCATCGCCAGCGGTTGCGCGGTCAAGTTCATCACGTGTGAACTTGTGCTCGAGCCTGTTGCCCCTCGAGGGAGTAGCCAGACCGAGACTCTTGGTCTAGGGATTGCAGGTCGAATGAAGATGCGTCGCCTCCATCTTCCGGGCACTCGCGCGTGGCGCGAATACCGGGTCCCTTTGCCGTCAGGGATCACGGCCACGATCGCTTTTGCCCTGGCCGATCCGGCCTACGACTTTTGGACCGTCGCGATCGCACGGGAGCAGCAGGCCGTCGCCTTCGGCCTGCTGGCGATCATGGATGCACCGGGCGAACCTCACGAACCGATGTTGTGGACGTTCGGCGGCGAGAGCGTGTCGATCCTCCCTGATGATGACGACCTCGCTCCCAGCGAAGCGGTCCGCCAGATCCTTCCGCGTTACCTCGCGATGTTCTTCGACGATATCAAGGATACGGTTCCGGAGCTGACGGCCATGAAGATGAGCGTTGGCCGGCGGACCGACAGGCGGAGCGACCGGAGCCTGCACTGAGGCATTCGCCGTCCTCCCTGTCATTTCCGCCCGTGGACTCCGTCTCTTGTAACCTCGCCCCCCGGTGGGAAGTTGATCCGGAGAGGAGGCAACGAAGCGAGGAGGACAGGATGCAAGTCAGCGATGTCATGACGACAAACGTGGCCACCATCTCTCCCTACGCCAGCGTGTGCGAGGCGGCGCAGAAGATGGACGACTTGAACGTGGGAGCCTTGCCGGTCTGCAATGGGGAACGGCTGGTCGGCCTGATCACCGACCGCGACATCGTCGTGCGCTCCACGGCGGCCGGCGAGTCGCCGGTGCTGGCTCGGGTACACGAGGTGATGACCGACGACATCTGCTGGTGTTTCGAGGACGATTCCGTCGAGAAGGTCGAGCAGGAGATGGCCTATATGCAGATTCGCCGCATGCCGGTCGTCGATCGGGCGAAGAGGCTGGTCGGCGTGGTCAGCTTGGGCGACCTCATTACCGAGCGCGCGCCTGGTACCGACGATGCCCTGCGCTCGATCTCGGAGCCTTCGGAACAGGACCGTGACCAGGATTTCGATGAGCTGGGCGGACGGTATGCAGGCGAGCCGTCGGAGAGTTACCGCAACGAGGGCTATGACTATCTGTACGGGACCGGCGGCTATGGCGATGGCGGCCGGCGCTACGCCCCCAACGAACGATAATCGGTGCGTCGCAGGGCAGCTCGCGACGAAGGCTGCGCGCCTCGGCCTCGAAAGGTCGAGGCGCGCGGTCGTCGTACGAGGCTGAAGTTTCGAAGCTCGAGCGGCGCGTCGATTAATCGGCTGCCGGTAACGGATCGACGCAGCGTCGTCCCGTGGTGGTCGCAAGCGTGATGCCGCCGAGGACGGTGACCAGCCCGACGATCAGGTTCCAGGCAATCGGCTCGGCGAGAAGGACAGCGCCGACCAGCGATGCGGTGACGGGATTGACCGCCACGGAGATCGCGACCCGAGTCGGTGTGGTGCGCTCCAGCGCGTAGGCCCAGAGAAAGAAGATGATCGCGGCGCCGAAGATGCCGAGATAGGCGATCGCCAGCCACTGGGCGCCGTCGAAAGCGCCGACTGCGGCGAACCCACCGCGGATGGCGGAGACGACCGCAAGGCAGAGGGCACCCACGCCCATTCCCATCGTCGTGAAGTGAAGCGGGCCCGAACGCCGGATGAAGGGCTTCGACCAGACATTGTACAGCGCCATGCACAGGGCGGCGCCCACCATCAGGAGGTCGCCACGCCAGGCCCCAACCGGCGCGGTCGCGAGGCCGGAGAGCAGGGCGACGGCAACGCCCGCCATGGCGATCAGCACGCCTGCCGTCTTGCGCCCGGTCAGAGGCTCGACCTTCAGCCCGGCGCCGACGGCCATGGTCAGCAGCGGCAGGGTCGACAGGGCGAGCGCGCCTCGCGCCGCCGTCGTGAACAACAGCGAGGCATTGAACAGGATCGGAAAGAGCCCGAAGAACAGGAGGCCGAGGGCGATGACGGCCGGCCAGTCGGCACGGGCCGGCCATCGCGCGCGCTGCCTCAGCGCCAGCGGCAGGAGGAACGCGAAGCCGATGCCGAAGCGGAAGGCGCCGATGGTCAGCGCATCGCTGGCCCCGATGACATAGCGGGTGGCGCCGATGGCGGTGCCGCCGAGACCGCTCGACAGCACGGCAGCCAGCACACCCCAGATTTCACCCATTTCAGGCCCTCCAAATCCACGGTTGCCGGCAGGCTATCGAAGGGCGCTATAATTCCGGAATCGAATTCCCATGATGATCTTTATCAGGATTCTTGATGAGCCTGCCTGCCCTCGATCCCGACCTGCTGAAGGCTTTCATTGCGGTGGCCGACCATCGCTCCTTCACGCGTGCTGCCGCCATGCTCAACCGCACGCAGTCCGCGGTCAGCATGCAGATCAAGCGCCTCGAAGAGCGGCTCGGGGCGGAGCTGTTCCATCGCACCAAGGTCAACGTCGATCTGAGCGCCGCTGGCGAAAGCCTGCTGGGCTATGCGCGCCGGATCCTGATCCTGAATGACGAAGCGGTCGGCCGTCTGCGCGAGCACCGGATCGAGGGCATCGTCCGGCTGGGGGTCATGGACGATTATGGGACGCTGGTCGTGCCGGCCCTGCTGTCCGACTTCGTCGCCGGCTATCCGGGCATTCACATCGAGATGCAGACCGGGCTGACGGCATCGATGCCGGATCGTCTCGGCGAAGCCTTCGATCTCGTGATCGCGATGCATCCCGAAGGTCGCGGCGGTGGCGAATTTCTGCGCCGCGAGCAGGCGGTCTGGGCGGCCAGTCCGGCGCACGCGACCGAGACCCTGGATCCGCTGCCCGTTGCGCTCTATCCGCAAGGCTGTCTGTTTCGCAAATGGGCGACGGAGGCGCTCGATGCGAGGCGACGGTCCTGGCGCCTCGCCTTCGTCAGTCACAGCCTGGCAGCGGTCGAGGCCGTCACCGCCCAGGGCCTCGCGGTGACGGTGGTCAAGGCCGGCACCTTCCCGTCGCGCCTGCGCGCGCTGTCCGACCGCGATGGCCTGCCGCGACTGCCGGCGGCGGATATCCGCCTGCACCGTGCCTCGAACCTTTCGCGCGCGGCGACACTGTTGGCCGACCATCTCGGCTCGGCCCTGGCGACGACGGCCTGAGCGCCGTCGCCGGATAGCAGCGGCCGCGTCTCAGCCCGGAGAGACGGGCTGTCCGACCGCCTGGCCTCGCTGTGATGAGGGCAAGAAGCGGCCCAGCACCAGGGCCAGGATCGCGGCGGCGGCGAGTCCGCAGGCCAGGACGCCCATGCCGGCATTGTAGCTGCCCGTGCTTTCC
Organism: Enhydrobacter aerosaccus; assembly: GCF_900167455.1. Lineage (GTDB taxonomy): Bacteria > Pseudomonadota > Alphaproteobacteria > Reyranellales > Reyranellaceae > Reyranella > Reyranella aerosaccus. Next base: position 50,644 of record NZ_FUWJ01000012.1, on the reverse strand, counting down.
TTGATCCAGCCGACGAGATAGGGGCCAGCGAAGCCGCCGAGATTGCCGACCGCATTGATCAGCGCGATGCCGCCGGCGGCCGCCGTGCCGCGCAGGAACAGGGGCGGCATGGCCCAGAACGGTCCCAGCGTCGCGTAGATGCCGACGGCCGCCAGGCCGAGGCAGCAAAGCGCCACGACGTGCGAGCCGGTGTAGATGCTGCCGACGAAGCCCAGCGCACTGGCGCCAGCGGCGAGGGCCACGTGCCAGACGCGCTCGCCGGTCCGGTCACTGCGCCGGCCCCAGTACATCATGGCCAGCGCGCTGGCGAGATAGGGCAGCGCGGTGATGTAGCCGACCTGGGCGTTGGAGAAGCCCATCGCCTTGATGATCTGCGGCAACCATAGGCCGATGCCGTAGAGTCCGATCACGATGCCGAAATAGACGAGGCCGAGGAGAAGCACGCGACCGTCGATCAGGGCCGGCCACAGCGCATGATGCGTACCGACCGGATGCGCCTCGCGATCCTGGGCCAGCCGGTCCTCGAGCACGGCGCGCTCCTGGGGCGTCAGCCAGTCGGCCTGCCGAGGTCCGTCCGGCAGCAGCCGCAGGACCGCAAGTCCGAGCAGGCACGAAGGCAGGCCTTCGAGGATGAACAGCCATTGCCAGCCCTTGAGGCCAAGCGTGTCGTTGATTCCGATGATGAGTCCCGACACCGGAGCGCCGACGACTGTGGCGAGAGGCACCGCGGCCATGAACAGGCCGATGAACTTCGCGCGCTCGGCAGCAGGATACCAGTAGGTCAGATAGAGAATCATGCCGGGCAGGAAGCCGGCCTCGGCCACGCCGAGCAGGAAGCGCAGGATGAAGAAGCTCCACGGTCCGCTGATGAATGCCATCGCAGCCGACACCACGCCCCAGGTGATCATGATGCGCGCGATCCAGAGACGGGCGCCGACCTTCTCCAGGATGACGTTGCTCGGCACCTCGAAGATGAAATAGCCGAAGAAGAAGATGCCGGCGCCCCAGCCGTAGATGGTGGGCGACAGGCCGACATCGGCATTCATGGTGAGCGCGGCGAAGCCGATATTCACCCGGTCCAGGAACGCGACCAGGTACAGCACCATCATGAAGGGGATGAGCCGCATCCCGATCTTGCGATACAGCCCGTCGTCCGCGCGTCCACTCGTACTCGTACTCACACTCATCGATTCCTCCCGCTTGCGCCCGATTTATTTATGTTTTGTGATCTTGGCTAGCTGTCGATTCGCCTCTCCCCGGAACGCACGCCCGGATGGGTGACGGCACCGTCGACGGCATTGCCAACCACCTGCGCATAGCGCCACAGCGCGCCGGACGTGATCGTCGGCGGACGTGGCCTCCAGGCGGCGTGTCGTTGCAGCAGGTCGGCCTCGCTCAGCTCGACATCGAGAGTGCCGGCTTCGGCATCGATGGTGATGATGTCGCCGTTTCGGACCAGCGCGATCGGCCCGCCCGCCGCTGCTTCCGGCCCGACATGTCCGACGCAGAAGCCGCGCGTCGCGCCCGAGAAACGGCCGTCGGTGATCAGCGCGACCGTTTCTCCCATTCCCTGACCGTAGATCGCGGCGGTGGTCGCCAGCATCTCGCGCATCCCCGGTCCACCATGAGGTCCTTCGTAGCGGATGACGATGACCGAGCCCGGCCGATAGGCATGTGCCTGTACGGCGGCGAATGCGTCCTCTTCCCGATCGAAGACGAGGGCCGGGCCGCGGAAGCGAAGCTGCTTCAGGCCCGCGACCTTTACGATCGCGCCCTGCGGCGCCAGTGTGCCCTTGAGGCCGACGACACCGCCGGTCGGCGACAGCGGCGCCGCGGGCGGGTGAAGGACCGGCTGGTCGGGATCGACGACGATCGCGGCGAGGTTCTCGGCAATCGTCCTGCCGCTGACCGTCAGGCAGTCGCCATGCAGATGGCCGCCCTCGAGCAGCAGCTTCATCAATGCCGGCAATCCGCCCGCTTCGTGGAAATCCTTCGCCACGTAACGGCCGCCGGGCTTGAGATCGGCGACGAGGGGCGTGCGCCGGAACACGGCGGCCACGGCATGGAGATCGAAGTCGATGCCGGCTTCGTGCGCGATGGCCGGCAGGTGTAGCGCCGCATTGGTCGAGCCGCCGGTTGCGGCGACCACCGCCGCTGCGTTCTCCAGCGCTCTGCGGGTGACGATGTCGCGCGGACGGATGTTGCGCGCGAGCAGTGCCATCACCGACTCGCCCGACTGTACGGCGAAGACGTCGCGGCTGTCGTAGACGGCGGGGGCACTCGCCGATCCGGGCAGGGCGAGGCCGATCGCCTCCGAGACGCAGGCCATGGTGTTGGCCGTGAACTGCCCGCCGCAGGCGCCGGCGGAAGGGCAGGCGGTGCCTTCGATCGCGGCCAGTTCGGCGTCGTCGATCTCGCCGGCCGAGTGACGTCCCACGGCCTCGAACACGTCCTGGACCGTGAGGTCGCGGCCACGGGGCCGGCCGGGCAGGATCGAGCCGCCATAGAGGAACACTGCCGGCAGGTCGAGGCGGACCATGCCCATCATGAGGCCGGGCAAGGTCTTGTCGCAGGCCCCCAGCGCCACCACCGCATCATAGGCATGGCCGCGTACCACCATCTCGACCGAGTCGGCGATCAGCTCGCGGCTGGGCAGGGAGTATTTCATGCCGATATGACCCATCGCGATGCCGTCGGTCACGGCGATGGTGTTGAACTCGCGCGGCGTGCCGCCGGCCGCGATGACCCCGCGCTTGATGGCCTGCGCCTGGCGGCCGAGGCCGATGTGGCAGGGCGCCGTCTCGGCCCAGGTGCCGGCGATTCCGACGAAGGGGCGAGAGAGCTCGCGATCCGTCAGTCCCATCGCGCGCAGATAGGACCGGTTGGGCGCACGTGCGGCGCCGCGGGTGACGGCGTGGCTGGGCCGCATCGGGTTTTCGTCGCCATCGTCCGGATCCCGTTGTTGCCCATCCATCGCCCGTTTCCTCTTTTGTTTGAGCAACGGCCTATGGCGCAGACGGGACGGGGACTGAAGTCAAATGGCGTGATGACCGTAACAACGTCCTTTCATAAGGCTGCGCCGCCTGTCTCGTCGCGTGATAGGCTTCGAGCTTATGGGGAGGGGGCCCCTGGGGAGGGAGAACGAATGAGACGGCGCGAACTTCTGGGCGGTGGCCTGTCGCTGGCGGCCGCTTCGACGGCGCGGGCGCAGTCGGGCGGGAAGCAGCGGCGGCTGGCGATCTTCAGCCCGTCGGAATCGACCGGCCTGATGCGCGAGGATGGGCCCAATGCGTATTACCGCGTGCTGTTCGAGGAATTGCGCCGGCTCGGCTTTGTCGAAGGGCAGAACCTCACCGTCGAGCGCTACGGCAAGGAGCAGACGGCGGCCGGACTCGAGGCCATGGCGGCCGAGATCGTCCGCAGCGCTCCCGATGTCATCTATGCCATCGGAGCACTTACCTATTTCAGGGGCCTGACCACCATTCCCGTTGTGGCCATCAGCAGCGATCCGGTCGCCCTCGGCGTCGCGCAAAGCCTGGCGCGGCCCGGCGGCAACTTCACCGGCGTCAGTGTCGATACCGGGCCGTCGATCTACGGCAAGCGCATCGAGCTGTTGCGTGAGGTCGTGCCCAAGCTCTCGAAGCTCGCTTATTTGGGCATGCGTATCGCGTGGCAGATGGTTCAGGGAGCCGGCGTGCAGGCCGCGGCCCGGACGGCCGAGATTGCGCTGACGCCGGTGCTGCTCGAGCAACCGACCACCGAGGGTGCTTATCGCGCCGCCATCGCCGGTGCGGCGCGGGACGGCGCCCAGGCCATGATGGTGGGGGACAGTGCCGACACCATGGCCAACGAGACCACCATCCTGTCGGCGCTTGCCGCGCTACGCCTGCCGGCGATGCACACTTTCCCCGAAGCGGTGCAGGCAGGCGGCCTGATGGCCTATTCCTTCGACCTTGCCGAACTCAATCGTCAGGCCGCCGCCGATATCGCTGCCATCCTGCGCGGCGCGAAGCCGGGCGAGATTCCCTTCTACCAGGCGACCACCTTCCTGCTCTCGGTCAATCTCAAGACTGCCAAACGGCTGGGGCTTACCTTTCCGCCATCGATTCTCGGCCGCGCGGACCGGATCGTCGAGTAATGGAGGCGCTGGCCTCGCCGGTCGCAGCCTTGTGATCATGACGCGCCCGACTCTGGTCTTGAATTTGCTTCGCTGACAGCGCGTCGCCCACGGCTCCCATCAGCCCGGGCGGCGCGTCCGATCTCCAGTCGGATATGGTCCTTCCTCCTTGTGTCCCTCGGCCTATCGGCCGAGGGCACTTTTTTTTAAGTTCGAGCGTTGCGTATGAGTCTGCATCAGTTGCGTGTCGATCCTCTTCCGTCGTCGCCGGCGAAGTCGATGGCCGTACTCCATCCCGTCGATATCTATATCGGCCTCAGGCTGCGCCAGGCGCGAGCCCTGCTGGGCTGGAACCAGCAGGATCTGGCGGCGGCGGTCGGCCTCAGCGCGCAACAGATCCAGAAATACGAAATCGGCGCCAACAGCCTGAGTGCCGGCCGCTTGTACGAATTCGCCGCGGCAATGGGCGTTCCCGTCTCCTACTTCTTCGACGACATGCTGGCGGCATTGGACATCGATCAGGGCGAAATCCGCATCCGCAAGCATGCCCGGCATCTGTTCGACGTCATGGCGCTGCACGAGACCCTGAATCTCGTGCGGGCCTTTTGCGATATCCGGGACGATCACTTGCGCCGCCATGTGATCCAGATGGTGCGGCGCATTGGCAATGCCGCAAACCCGCAAGGGGCATTGAAAGAGGAACTGTTGGCCGCGCCGCCGGCGGCGAACGATTGATCCGATAGGACAAATCCGGCCTGACTTCATCGAGTAGGCAGCACGCCTCGATTTTGGGCAGGCTCGATCAGCCCATCTACAACCATGACGCGCGCGTCACTCTTTTGACCTGTACCAATTCGTACAGCGTTCGGGGGCGGGACAGGCCGCTTGCTTGATTCAAGTCAACGCAGGTCGTCTGCGATTCCGTCATCTGTACAACCATTACGGGTGCCGCGTTCCGGTACTGGCATGGAGCACTTTCTGGAGGGTCCCTGCTCACGCCTCCGCTCTCTTCGTCGAACGCTCGTCCCATGTTGCACGTCATCTTCCATTGTCCTCTCAAGGACGTCCTCGTTCAGGACAGGATCGAGGGTCTCCCTCCGGCCGATCACTACGTCGCTCAGCCCTGCGTGGCCTGTGGCGGCGTCCATCTCGTCGATCCCCGTACGGGTCGGCGTCCAGGCGAGAGCAGGCGGCGCAGGATGCGGCCCGCTCGTCGCGCTGCCTTTCCGTAGTCCAGGAGAGGGAGGCCATCATGCCACTGACCGTCCCGCAACGCCGCGAACTCGAACGGATCGGCGCAAGGGCCGTGACCGTCCGATGCCTGGATGCCAGCAACCGCGATCGTCGCGACGTCGTCCACGGCTTCCCCTGCGGCGCCATCGACCGCGGCGAGGTCGAGAAGTGGTTGTTCGAGAAGTGGCGCGGCCTGGAGCGCCGACAGAAGAGGCTGTTCATGGGCGCTAAAGCTGCGATCGTCGCCGCGCTGGTGACGATCATCGCTCTCTCCATTGCGCCGTTCGTCGACGTTACCGCGCACCGCAGCCGAGACTGCCTCAACTTCCCGCTGCTCAATCTTCCCGATTTGCCCTCCAGGACCGTCTGCGCCGGTCGCTGAGGCGGCGGCCTTTACGGAGGCGATGGCTCTACCGGCTGAACGGATCGCGCGTGCGCACCGGGGCAGGGCGGGCGAACGGGTCGGAGGACGCGCCGGGTTGCGCCTTGGTGCCGAAGCCGAGCTCCTTCTGGCAATTCAGGATCTCCGCGACCGCCTTGTAGGTGTTCGCCAGCGACAGGCGGGCGATTTCCCGATCCTGGTAGAAGACCTGCAGGACGTTGCGCTCCATGAAGTCCTTGACGAAGTCGGGGCTGATATCGTGGTGGGAGAGAAAGACGGTGGACTCGTCGCCCAGCGCTGCGCCCTGCATCTCGCCGTCATAGACCGCCACGCCGTCGTCGAAGACGATGCGCATCGGATAGATCTTGCCCACTTCGAGCGACTGCCAGTCGTCGTTGCCGAACAGCAGGTAGATGGCTTGCTCGTTGATGTCGAAGCCGATGCGCACGGCTGTTCCATGCTCGAACACCTGCGAGGCGAAGCAGCCGTTGCCGACCGTGCGGTCCACCATGATCTGCCAGCCGCCGACCTGGCCCCATTTGGCTGTATCCCTCGCCAGGGCCGGCACGGCCAGGCCGACCGACAACGCCACAACGCTCGCGACGCGCCACATAGCTTCTCTCTCCCCCGAGGGTCACGAGCGGCGAGGATACCGCTGCGACCCGACTCTCCCGTCACCGCATCGTAGCTGGCCGCGGCTTCGATTCAATCGGCCGGTTTGCCGAGGGGATCGCTGCGAACGGCTTGCATCGAGACGGCGACTTGCGTCAACTGCATCGCCGCCGGATGTCGCGCCCTCGGACTCAAGGAGGACAAGCACGCATGACGAAGACCACGTCGCCCGACAGCAGATCCGCTTCCCGACTGATCGACGCGCGTATCCGGGAGCTGGGTGATTGGCGGGGCGAGAAGCTCGCGCGCCTGCGCGCTCTCATCAGGGAAGCGGACCCCAAGGTCGTCGAGGAGTGGAAGTGGCGAGGGGTTCCGGTGTGGTCGCACGACGGCATCATCTGCACCGGCGAGACCTACAAGAACGTCGTGAAGATGACCTTCGCCAAGGGCGCATCACTCGACGATCCCGCCCGCCTGTTCAATGCCAGCCTGGAGGGCAACACGCGACGGGCGATCGATCTCCATGAAGGCGAGACGATCGACGAGCAGGCCTTGAAAGCGCTGATCCGCGCCGCCGTGGCCCTGAACAAATCGAAACGACGGCGTTGAGTGCGCCTCGACCTGGAGCGTCGCTCTCGTCGCGGACATCATCTGAATACCTGCGCGGCCGCGATTATGACCGCTTCGTGACGCTATTCGGCCTCGATCGCGCAATTGCATAACGCGAGGCGGTTGCTGTATGAGCCTCCCGTCATGACCTTCCTGTCGCGTCTCACCCTGCCGTTCGGCGGACGACGTCGGTTCGCTACGGCGAACGGACTCGTCGTGCTGCTGGCGTTGGTGTCGCTGCTGGGGGCATGGACGGAGAACCGCCCCTGGTACGGGCATTTCAACACGACGATAGAGCGGCGAGTCGAGATCGCTCCTGCGGATCGCACCGTAGGCACCGCGCCTGAACAGCAGGTTGCGGTCTGCCCGATCTGCGGCAGCAAGTTCTGCACCGGGCTCGATCAGTCCTTCGTCTCCGGTCCGCTCGGCGCCGTCCTCCTGCCGGCCGACGTCGTGATCGTCCGCCGCGGCATCGTCCTGCGGCTACAGCAGCCGCGCGCGCCGCCACAAGCGGCGGCGTCCGCCTCCACCAGCTTCGATCCTCGCGGCCCGCCGGCCCTCGTCTGAGACCGGCCTGCGGCACCTGCGCCTTCGGGCGCGGGCGCGCGGTGTCCGGACCTGGCTGGGGCGAAGGACCGGCGCCGCATGTCGCGCCACCCTCGCCATGTCGACGAGGGCTGCTTCATGTTGCGTTCAAAGAAGATTTTCTATGCCTGCGTTCTTGCCGCGATCGCCGCGGCGGGCGCGATCGTCCACTTCACGCCGCCGGTAACGGCCTCGAGTGATACCGCCGCCACGGCTGCCGCGGCAGGCGCCGATCATGCCGCGGCGCTCACGCTCGATGCCGATGCGGCGCGCCGCGCCGGTCTCAAGGTCGAGCGCATCGAACCGACCGAGGTCGGCGAGATGCTCGAGGCGTTCGGAACGGTCGGGCCGAATCGCAATCGCTTCGCCCGGGTAAGCGCGCCGGTGGCCGGGCGGCTGACCACGATCGCGGTCGATCTCGGCGCGACGGTTGCGGCCGGCGCCCTGCTTGCCCAGCTCGAAAGTCCCGATCTGGCGGAAGCGCGCACCGCCCATCAGCAGAACAAGACCGAGCTCGATCTCGCCCAGGTCAACTACGAGCGGGCGCAGAAGCTCGCTGTCGACGCCTCGATCGCGCAGAAGGACGTCCTGCGGGCACGCGCCGATTACGAGCGGGCGCGCGCGGCGCTGGCCGCCTCCGACGCCCGGCTCGCCACCCTCGGCGTGACCGCCGCCGTGCCGGCCGGCACCTCGCCGGCGCTGCTCGCCGTCACCGCGCCGCTGGCCGGCACCGTGGTCGAGCGCACCGCCGTGCTGGGCGAATATGCCCAGGCCTATCAGCCGCTCTTCGCCGTGGCGGACCTGTCGACGGTCTGGGTCGAGGCCAGCCTGTACGAACGCGACCTGGCCGGCGTTGCCGTCGGTGCCGCGGCGACCGTGCGGCTGGGGGCCTATCCGGGCCGCCGCTTCGACGGCACCGTCACCTATATCGGCAACATCCTCGACAAGGAGACGCGCACCGCGATGGCCCGCATCGAGGTCGCCAATCCCGACGGCCTGCTGAAGCCCGGCCTGTTCGCCAATGTCGAGATCGCGCGGCCGGGCCGGCGCGCCGTCCTGCGCGTGCCGGAGGAAGCCGTCCTGCTGCTGCAGGGCCAGATGACCGTGTTCGTCGCCGAGGGTGAGGGCTTCGTGCCGCGCCCGGTGGAGATCGCCAGCCGCGGCGGCGGCTGGATCGTCGTGCGCTCGGGCCTCGAGGCGGGCGACCGCGTCGTCGTCGACGGCGCCTATGCGCTGAAGGCGCGGCTGCTGAAGTCGCTGCTTGGCGACTCGAACTAGGAGCCGCCTGCGATGCTGACCGCCCTTGTCGACCTGTCGCTGCGCTACAAGCTGCTGGTGATCGTGGCCTTCGCGATCGTCGTCTTCCTCGGCGTGCGGGCTTTCCAGCAGGTGCCCGTCGATGCCTTTCCGGACGTCACGCCGGTGCAGGTGAATGTCTACACCGAGTCGCCGGGCCTGGCGGCCGAGGATGTCGAGACGCTGCTCACCGTGCCGGTCGAGACGGCGATGGCGGGCCTGCCGGGTGTCGAGCAGGTCCGCTCGGTATCGCTGTTCGGCCTTTCCTATGTCAGCGTCTACTTCAACGATTCGACCGACATCTATTTTGCCCGCCGCCTCGTCGGCGAAAAGCTGGCCGAGGCGCGGGCGCGCATTCCGGCCGGCTACGGCGAGCCGGAACTCGGGCCCAACTCGACCGGCCTGGGGCAGGTGCTCTGGTACACGCTGAAGTCGGAGGACGGAAAGCTCTCGAACATGGACCTGCGCACGCTGCAGGACTGGACCGTCCGCCTGCTGCTGCGCACCGCGCCGGGGATCGACGACGTCACCTCCTGGGGCGGCCACGAGAAGCAGTACCAGGTGCTGATCGACCCGCGTCGCCTCATCAAGTACGGCCTCGGCTTCAAGGACGTGATGGAGGCGCTCGACACCAACAACCGCCAGGTCGGCGGCCAGTACATCGATCGCGGCCGCGAGCAGTTCCTGGTGCGCGGGCTGGGCCGCGTCGGCAGCGTCGCCGACATTGCCGACATCGTCATCGCCACGCGCGCGGACACGCCGATTCGCATCAAGGACGTTGCCGAGGTGCGGGAAGGGCCGGCGCTGCGCTTCGGCGCCGTCACGCAGGACGGCAAGGAGACCGTGCTGGGCATCGCCCTGCAGCGCATCGGCGAGAATGCCGCGCGCGTCGCCGAGTCGGTGAAGGCCAAGCTCGAGGTCGCGCGCAAGGCGCTGCCGGCCGGCGTCTCGCTCGACATCGTCTACGATCGCACCGAACTGGTCGACAAGGCCGTGGGCACGGCGCAGAGCGCCCTCGTCGAGGGCTCGGTGCTGGTCGCGATCGTGCTGTTCCTGTTCCTGGGCGAACTGCGCTCGGCGGTGGTGGTCATCGTGGCCCTGCCGCTCGCCATGCTGATCGCCTTCATCCTGATGCAGGCGACCGGACTGTCGGCCAACCTGATGTCGCTGGCCGGGCTGGCGATCGGCATCGGCATGATGGTCGATGGCGCGGTGGTGATGGTGGAGAACGGCTTCCGGCTGCTGGCCCATCGCGGCGGCGCGGACAGCCGGTCGCGCAGCGCCGTCATCCTGGAGGCGGCCAAGGAGGTCGCCAACCCGATCGCCTTCGCCATCCTGATCATCATCGTCGTGTTCCTGCCGCTGTTCAGTCTGAGCGATCTCGAAGGCAAGCTGTTCAAGCCGATGGCGTTCACCATCACCTTCGCCATGGTCGGATCGCTCGTTCTCACCCTGACGCTGGTGCCGGTCCTGTCGGCGCTGCTGCTGCGACCGAAGGCGGAGAAGGACACCTTCATCGTGCGCTGGGCCAAGGAACTCTACCTGCCGCTGCTCGACCGCGCGCTGGTGCACAAGGGCCGCACCCTGGCGGCGGCGCTGGCGCTGCTGGCGGGGGCGGCGGCGCTGTTCCCGATGTTGGGTAAGGAATTCATGCCCGACCTTCAGGAAGGCATGATCCAGTTCCGCGTCGTCGGCATCCCCTCGACCTCGCTCGACGAATCGATCCGCGTCTCGCAGGAGGTCGACGACGTGCTCAAGACCTTCCCGCAGGTTGTCTCGACGCTGGCCGCGATCGGCCGCGCCGAGAAGGGCGAGACCAACGACGTCAACTACATGGAGGTCAACGTCACGCTGAAGCCGCTCGACGCCTGGCCGGTGCCGATGTCCTACCAGGCGCTGGCGCTCGAGATGCAGAAGAAGCTGACCGCGGCGATCCCGACCATGGTCGCGGTGCCGACGCAGCCGATCCAGTCGCGCGTCGAGGAACTGATCTCCGGCGTGCGCGCCACGCTGGCGCTGAAGCTCTACGGTCCCGACCTGCCGACCCTCGACCGCGTCTCGGGCGAGATCAAGAACGTGCTGGCGACCGTGCCGGGCGTCGCCGACTTGTCGCTCGAAGCCAACACCGGCAAGCCGCAGATCGCCATCCGCGCCGACCGCGCGGCCATGGCCCGCTACGGCGTCAGCGCGGCGGAACTGCTCGAGGTGGTGCGGGCCGGCATCGGCAGCCAGGCGGTCAGCACGCTGATCGACGGCACCCGCCGCTTCAGCATCGTGGTGTGGCTGCCCGAGGCCTATCGCAAGGACATCGCCGCGATCCAGGACATCCCCGTGCGCACCCAGTCGGGCGCGCTGGTGCCACTGGCGCAGCTCGCCCGCATCGAGGTCGACGACGGTTATTCCTTTGTCCGCCGCGAGCAGCTTCAGCGCTATGCCGTCATCCAGATGGATGTGCGCGGCCGCGCCGTCGATGCCTTCGTCGCCGACGCCAACCGCGCCATCGCTGCCAAGGTGAAGCTGCCCACCGGCTACTATGTCGAATGGGGCGGTGCCTTCGAGAACCAGCAGCGCGCGCTGGCGCGGCTGGGGCTGATCGTGCCGCTCACCATCGGGCTGATCTTCATCCTGCTCTACACCGCCTTCGGCTCGGTGCCGCACGCCACCATGATCATCGCCAACGTGCCGTTCGCGCTGGTGGGCGGCATCGTCGGCCTGTTCGTGACCGGCCAGCATCTCTCGGTGCCGTCGGCGATCGGCTTCATCGCGGTGTTCGGCGTCGCGATGCTGAACGGCATTGTGCTGGTCTCGTTCATGAACGAGCAGCGCCGCGCCGGCCATTCGGTCCGCGACGCCGTGCGGGAGGCGGCGGCGCTGCGTCTGCGGCCGGTCCTGATGACCGCCTCGGTGGCGATCCTCGGCCTGCTGCCGATGCTGCTGTCGCAGGGCGTCGGCGCCGAGACGCAGCGGCCGCTGGCGACCGTGGTCGTCGGCGGCCTCGTCACCTCGACCCTGCTCACGCTCCTGCTGCTGCCGCTGATGTACGAGTGGGTCGAAGCGCGCCGCGCCGCGCGCCGGGCGGCCTCGACGCAGCCCTCCACTGGGCCGGCGACAGGAGGCGCCCTGTCATGAGGCCTTCCATCTTGAAGTCGTCCTTGTGGTGCCGACAGGCGGTCGCGCGCGCGACCGTCGCGATGGCGATGCTGTTGGCGGCCGGCTGCGCCTCCTACACGGCGCGGCCGATCGAGCCGGCCGCGACCGCCGCCGCGCTGGAAAAGCGCTCGCTCGACGATGCCGGCCTGCAAAGCTTCCTCGCCGCGGCGCGACCGCAGCAGGCGGCAGCCAACACCGCATCCTGGGATCTCTCGTCGCTCACCCTGGCCGCGCTCTATTTCCATCCCGACCTCGAGATCTCGAAGGCACGGCTGGCGCTGGCGCGGGCGGGCGTGAAGACGGCGGGGCAGCTGCCGAATCCCACCTTCACCCTCGACCCGACCCAGCATGGCGTCGTCGTCGATCCCTCGCCCTGGACGGTCGGCTTCCTCATCACCTTCGTGCTGGAGACGGCGGGCAAGCGCGACAAGCGGCTGGAGCAGGCGCGCAACCTCGTCGACGCGGCGCGCCAGGATCTCGCCACCGCCGGCTGGCAGGTGCGCGGCGGCGTGCGCACCGGCTTGCTCGATCTCTGGGCGGCCGACGGGCGTCATCGGCTCGCTGTGCGCCGCCAGGCGGTGCAGGAGCAGGTGGTTGCCCTGCTGGAGCGCCGCTTCGGCGCCGGCGAGGCCTCGGCGCTCGATGTCGCGCGCGAGCGCATCGCCCTCGGCCAGGCGCGACTGGCCCTGCGCGAGGCCGAGCGCCAGGCCGCCGATGCGCGGGCGCGTCTGGCCACCGCCGTCGGCGTGCCGCTGCGTGCAGTCGAGGCGCTGCGGCCGGCTTTCGCCGCCTTCGACGATCCACTGCGCACGCCAGATCCCGCGGCTTTGTCGGCCGGGGAGATGCGCCGCACGGCGCTGCGCGCGCGCACCGACGTGCTCGGCCTGCTGGCGCAATACGAGGCGGCGCAATCGGCGCTCAAGCTGGCGATCGCCAAGCAGTATCCCGACCTCTCGGTCGGGCCCGGCTATGCCTACGACCAGGGCGACAATCTCTATACCTTCGCCGTCGGCACCGAGGTGCCGATCCTCAACCAGAACCAGGGCCCGATCGCCGAAGCGGAAGCGCGCCGCGGCGAGGCGGCGGCGCGCGTGGTGGCGCTGCAGGCGACCGTCATCGGCAGCATCGACCGCTCGCTGGCGGCATGGCAATCGGCCGGCCGCGGACTCGGCACCGCCGAGGAACTGGTGCGGGCCGAGACGCTCCGCCGCGCCCGGATCGAGCGCGCGGTCCGGCTCGGCGAGGCCGACCGCCTCGCCGGCCTGACCGCCGAACTCGAACAGGTCGTGGTCGAACAGGCGCGCTTCGAGGCCATCGTCCAGCAGCGCGAGGCCCTGGCCCAGATCGAGGACGCGCTGCAGGTCCCGATGTTCGACGCGGACGAGACGAGCCTGAAGCTGCCCGCGCCTAGCTAAGTAACAGTTCGATCTCGCAGATTGGCCCTACGGTTGGATGGTAGGCCACAGGCTGGCGACTTCACCCGGACTCTCGCGAAGGATCCCGAGTGTCCTCATCCTGAGGAGCGCGAAGCGCATCTCGAAGGATGGCCACCGGCGAGGTGCTTGTTGCAGTCGATCCCAGCCACCGATTCCTTACAGCGGAATTTCATTGCCCGTGCATCCTCACGCGCCTACCGTCGGCGGCAAGGTCCCGCGTCAGATGGGGCCGGTTTCCAGTGGAGGAAATGATGATGGCATCGTCGAACAAGGCGTTCGTGCGTACGCGTCGTCGCTTCATCGCCGGCACGGCGGCTTTGTCCGCCGGCCTGGTCGCCGCACCGTTCGTGCGCGGCGCCCATGCGGCCGGCAAGCTTTCCTTGGGTTTCTGGGATCACTGGGTGCCGGGCGCCAATGGCGCCACGGAGAAGCTGGTGAAGGAGTGGGCCGAGAAGGAAAAGGTCGAGGTCCAGATCGACTTCATCACCTCGCAGGGCAACAAGCTCCTGCTGACCAGCGCCGCCGAATCGCAGGCGCAGGCCGGGCACGATATCCTGGCGCTCGCGACCTGGCTGCCGGCCCGCTATGCGCGGCAGCTCGTGCCGGTCGACGACGTGATGGGGCCGCTGATCCAGCAGAACGGTGCCGTCAACGCCACGGTCGAATATCTCGGCAAGATCGGCGGCCACTGGATCGGCATTCCTGCGACGGTGGGCAGCCAGATCAAGGGTCCGTGCTCGCGCATCGACTACATGAAGCAATATGCCAACATCGATGTGCAGGCGATGTATCCGGCGGGATCGCCGCCGAAGGCCGAGGCCTGGACCTACGATACCTTCCTGAAGGCGGCGGAGGCGTGCCACAAGGGCGGCCATCCGTTCGGCATCGGGCTCGGCACCACGGCCGACAATGTCGACACGGCGGGCGCGATCTTCCACGGCTTCGGCGCCATGCTGGTGGACGACAAGGGCAACATCACCGCCAAGAGCGATGCCGTGCGCCAGGCGCTCGACTTCTACAAGAAGCTGATGCAGTTCCTGCCGGCCGACGTGGCCGCATGGGACGATGCCTCGAACAACAAGTTCCTGGTGTCGGGCCAGGGCTCGATGATCATGAACCCGCCCAGCGCTTGGGCGGTCGCCAAGCGCGACGCGCCCAAGGTCGCCGAGCAGCTGTGGACGCACGGCTTCGCGCAGGGGCCCAAGGGCCGCTTCGCGCCGTTCACGCCGTTCTTCTGGAGCATCTGGAACTTCAGCAAGAACATCCCGGCCGCCAAGAGCCTGCTGGCCTACCTGTCGAGCGCCTCGGCGTCGGAGCAGATGGTCGAGGCGTCGGGCGGCTACGATCTGCCGTCGTTCGAGAAGCTGACGCTGTTCAAGGTGTGGGCCGAGGCGGAACCGCCCAAGGGGACGCTGTTCCACTATCCCAATCCCTACAACCACCAGGTCCTGTCGGTGGCCGGCGCGCCGGCGCCGCATGCGATCGCCGAACGCATCTACACCCAGGCGACGCAGACGCAGATGGCCGTGCGCTACTTCCGCGGCGAGGCGATGGAGAAGACCATCGCCTGGGCCGAAAGCGAGCTGGAGGGCTTCATGCGCAACTGAGGCGCCATCACCGTTGCCGCGACGGCGTGAACCGATGAAGCGCCGTCGCGCGGCTGTAGGGTCAGGCCGCGGACTTGCGGGGCGTGCGCGTCCGCGGCGGGGCGATCTCGGTGCGGCGCGCATGCTCCGGCGCCGCCGCATCCCACGGCATCTGCAGGTCGAGGGCGAGCAGGTAATCCGAGCCGGCGTGCATCACGTGCTCGGCCGCCAGCGATGCGGCGCGCCGCTCGTCGCCATCGATGATGGCGCGCAGGATCGCGGCATGCTCGTTCCAGGTCCGCTCCTGGTAATCGGGATCGTCGGTCGAGAACAGCATGGCGGTGCGGTCGCGCAGCCGCTTCAGCACGTCGCCCAGCACGGTATTCTGGCTCGCCGCCGCGAGCTCGGCGTGGAACTTCTGGTTGAGGTCGCCCAGTTGCTCGAAGCGGCCGTTGGCGACGGCGAGGGAGCCCTTGGTGAGGACCGCTTCGATGCGCTTGATGACTTCCTTGTCCTGGCGACGCGTCGCCAGACGGGCATTGTGGCCCTCGAGCAGCGCGCGCAGCTCGATCGTCTCCCGCGCCTCCTGCGCCGACATGGTGGTGACCGAGGCGCCGCGATTGGCGCTGACCTCGACCAGGCCCTCGGCGGCCAGGACGCGGATCGCCTCGCGCACGGGATTGCGCGACACGCCCAGCTCTTCCGCCAGCCGCTCCTCGACCAGGCGTTCGCCGGGCTTGAACCGGCGGGCGAGGATGAGCTGCCGCAGCTCGTCGACGACGCGGCGATGCAGGGAAGATTGCCCGCCATCCGGCGGATTCTTGATCTTGGGGCGAGGTGCGGCCATGGCGCGGACCTTAGATCAGATCGAGCAGGAATACCTGCCGCTTCTCGCCGCTCCTTCCCACAACAGGGCTGCGAGCGACCCGCATCCGCCGTCAGCTCTGGCCGCCTGCCGCGGTCGTGGTCGGAGAGGCGGGACGCAGGCCGGCACCGGCGGCCGGCGGATCCCAGGCGACGCTGACATCGCCCTTGAGGAAGGTCTGGCAGGCCATGCGCCAGCCCTTGGCGAACTGCTCCTCGGTGAGGTGCTTGCGTTCCTTGGGCTTGATCGCGTCGGTGTTCTCGATGCCCTGCTCGATGCGGCACTTGCAGGTGCCGCAGATGCCGCCGCCGCACTTGAAGGGAATGCCGCCCTGTTCGCGCAGGGAGACGCGCAGCAGGTTGCTGTTGGCCGGCGCGGTCGCCTGCTTGCCGCTGGTCACGAAGGTGACGCGCACGGTCGTGGCCGGCGGTGGCGAGGAGACTTGCGACGGATCGCTCACGATGCCCTGCGCAGGGTGGTGTCCATGCGGCCGAAGGTGACGAGCTGGCGCAGCCCGTCGAGCGCGCCCTCGGCGGTCTCGAACTTCTCCAGGAACTTCGACGGCACTTCGTTCACCAGGCCGCTTTCCTCCTCGATCACGCGGATGCGCGCCGCTGAATCGACCAGCTCGGCGATGACGAAGTGAGCCTCGTGCCGGCCGTAGAACAGATAGTCGTAGGCCTCGTGCGGGCGAAGGCCCGGCACGATCTCGGTGCGGAACTTGCCGGGCTTGCTGGTCAGGATGACATACATGGCGCGACCCCGGCCGGCTCAGCCCGAGGCGGTGCCGGCGGTCGTGGCCGGCGCCGTCATCGGGCGGATCGGATCCTTGTCCTGCAGCAGCTCGATATCGTGCGTGATCCACAGCTGGCAGATCAGGCGATAGCCTTCCTCCAGCCGCGGTCCGAGCTGCTTCTTCTCCTTCCAGTTCGGTTCCGGCAGGTGTTCGCCGCCCGACAGCACGCGGCAGGCGCAGCGCGCGCATTTCCCCATGCCGCAGCCGTAGCGCAGGTTGGGGTAGGGGAACTGGCGGATGCCGGCCATGACGACGAGGTTGGTGTTGTCCTTCACCTCGCCCTCATGGACCTGCCCCTCGCGATGCAGGACGACCTTGGGCACCGATCAGGCCGCCTTGCGCTCGAGCGCCTCGAGCTGGCTGATCGGGAGATCCTTGGCGACGTAGTCCCAATAGAGCGCGGTGGTGTAGAGCAGCCGCATCTGGGCGCCGATCTCGCAGATCTTCAGGCAGCGCTGCTGCAGCTCCGGCGTGTCGGCATGCTCCAGCACGATCTGGTAGCCGCGCTCGCCGTGGATCTCGTCGGAGACGATGTGCAGGTCGAAGAACTCGACCTCCTCGTCAGTGAACTTGTACCGGTCGCGCAGCGTCGGGGTCTGCTTGCGGTAGATCGACGGCACCTGCGATTCGAGGCCGACCACGAGACCGGCCACCGCGACGATCGGATCCTCGCGCATGGCGATCGTGTAACACCAGCTCTGCAGGCCGCGCGTGGTGGCGCTCATGTTGTCGGGATCCTTCACGCGCTCGCGCGTGGTGCCGCAGGCCTCGGCGAAGCGGATCAGCAGATCGGTGTGACGGTCGCCGCCGATCTCCTCCTCGTACATGTTGTGCAGCAGGAAGTCCTTGGCCTCGGTGTAGCGCTCGGGCATGCGGCCGTAGACGTAGGCCAGATAATCGGCGAACGGGCCGACATAGTGGTAATGGTTCTCGGCCCAGCGGGCGAGATGGTCGCGGCTCAGCAGCCCGTTGGCCCAGGCGATGCTGAACGGCGCCTTGTTGGCGCTCTGGCTCTTGATCGCGTTTTCGAGGGCGGTGCGGAACTCCGCTTTATCCATCAGTTGAGGCATGCGCGCGCTCCCAGTCTTGCGGGTGGTGTGGGTGGTGGAATGACGCCAGACAGGTTCAAATTTGTATACAATCCACCAAGGCTGTCAACGCACGTCGCCGTGAAAAGGTTGCCGGCCGCTCTTCGCCCTCTGGCGGGGAGGACCCGGCAAAGCCTTTGGAACCAACATCCATCGCTATCCACAGGAGCGATGCCGTCTGGCGTCCACGTCGACATGGACCGCTTCTTGCTAGCAGGCGCAACTGGATCGTATACAAAGCGCTGTCGGCTCGGCGGTGCTGGGATGCGTCGCAGGTCTGGCCAATCAGGGGGAGACATCACTCAATGACATCGCATGTGGCAATTACCGCGGCCCACTGGGCCTATCTGGCCGGCGTGATCGCCGTGGTGCTGACGATGGTGCTGCGCGCCAACGTCGTCGTGCCGTCCATCGTCGCCACCTTCGTGGTGTCGCTGGCCTGGACGCACAGCCCGGTCAATGCCCTCGGAAGTATCTTCAATGCGAGCTTCGTTGCCGCCAAGGAGCTGTTCAACATCTTCCTGGTGATCGCACTGATCACCTCGCTGCTGAACGCGTTGAAGGCCCTGCGGTCCGACGTGCTGATGGTGCAGCCCTTCCGTGCCGTGATGACCAACGGTCACACGGCGTTCTTCATCCTGGCGGCGATCACCTATGTCATCTCCCTGTTCTTCTGGCCGACGCCGGCGGTGCCGCTGGTATCGGCCGTGCTGCTGCCGGCCGCGATCGTCGCCGGACTGCCGCCGCTCGCCGGCGCCTTGGCCATCGCGATCGCGGGGCAGGGCATGGCGCTGTCGTCGGACTATGTCATCGGCGTCGCGCCAGGCATCAGCGCCAAGGCGGCGGGCGCTGCGGTAAGCGCGGCCCAGGTCGCTGACCGGGCGCTCGTCCTGTCCCTGGTCACCGGCATCATTGCCCTGGCGCTGGCCTATATCTCGATCCGCAAGTCCATCCGCCCGGGCAGCGAGGCGTTGCTCGATCAGTGGCAGCGCCAATCCGGCGATGGGGAGACGGCGCGGCTGGAGACTGTCGGCACCTTCGACAAGGCCGAGATCGCCCGCGCCACCGGCGAGGAGCCGCTCGACGCCAGGCTGCGCAACGGCGGGGCGCAGGCGATCGATCCACGGCGGGCGCTGTGGTCCAAGGTTTTTGCCGTCGTGACGCCGCTTGGCTTCGCCGCGGTGATCGCGGTCATGGTGCTGCCACGGCTGGGCGTGGGCGTGGCCGACCTCAAGGGCGGTGACGCCGCTGCCCTGGTCGGCGGCATGGGCGCGGCGCTGATGATCCTGGCGACCGTCGCCGGAGAAGGCGCGCGCAAGGCGCTCGACGTCTGTGCCGATCACATCACCGACGGCTTCGTCTTCGCCTTCAAGGCGATGGGCGCCGTGCTGCCGATTGCCGGCTTCTTCTTTACGGGCGCCGGCGGCGAGATGGCGGCGGCAGTCCTTAATGTGCCACCCGGCAGCGCACCGTCGCTGCTGTTCGACCTGGTGAGTGCGGCCGAATCCTGGATCCCCCACAATCACACGCTGGTGGCTTTCGGCGTCCTCATCGTCGGCATGATCACCGGCATCGATGGCTCCGGCTTCGCCGGGCTGCCGCTGACGGGCTCGCTGTCGGGCGCGCTGGGACCAGCAGTCGGCATCGATGTCACGACCCTTTGCGCCATCGGGCAGATGGGCGCGGTGTGGACCGGCGGTGGGACGCTGATCGCGTGGTCGTCGCTGATCGCCGTAGCCGGCTTCGCCCGTGTGCCGGTGCTGGAGACGGTGCGCGCTCTGCTGGTGCCGGTGTTAACCGGCCTCGTCGCCTCGACGCTGTTCGCCGTGGTGTTCTGGGGCTGACGACGCGACTGTAAAAGGAGAAGGAAGAAGATGAAGACCTCCCTCAAGCTCGAACTCGAGGAAGCCCGCCGCATGATCGCGGCGGCCATCGGCAAGGCCAAGGAAATCGGCGTGCTCGAAACGGTGTGCATCACCGACGAGGGCGGCTATCCGCTGGCGCTCGAACGGATGGACGGCGCGCGCGTGACCGGGCCGCAGATCGCCTGGAACAAGGCCTTCACGGCCGCTGGGCACAAGCGCTCGACGCATCTGTTCAACCAGCCGCCCAACGGCCCGGCCCTGCCGGGCAACGAGGCCTTCGGCATCCAGTGGAGCTTCGAGGGCAAGTTCGCCGTCTTCGTTGGCGGTTTCCCCATCGTGGTCGACGGCGAGGTGATCGGCGGCGTCGGCCTGAGCGGCGGCAATGGCGAGCAGGACACCGCCTGCGGCGTGGCAGCCCTGCAGGCGCTGCAGGAGTTGCTGGCCGGCAAGCACAGCGTATTGGTGCAGGCCGACATCAAGAAGTAGAAGGAGGACGCGACACTCCTGCCGATCACTTGAGCGTGACCAGGCCTGGCCCTTCGACGACCGACCAGCGCTTACCTTGACTCTTTCCCGACAGTAGAACCCGTCGGCCGCTGTCGGTCGTTGTGCCCGAGGGGCGACGCAAGAGCTGGAGTGGAGAGGTATGGAGGCACCAGACGGTCTGCCGGTTCCGCAACGCTACTGGGCGATGCTCACCGTGGCACTCGCCCTCATCATGGCGGTGCTGGATGGCGCCATTGCCAATGTGGCCCTACCGACCATCGCCGCCGATGTGCAGGCGAGTCCGGCCAGTTCGATCTGGGTGGTGAACGCCTATCAGCTCGTCATCACCATCTCGCTGCTGCCGATGGCGTCGCTCGGCGAGCACTATGGCTATCGCCGCGTCTATCAGGTCGGGCTGGCGGTCTTCACCATCGGCTCGTTGGCCTGCGCCCTGTCGAGCTCGCTCACCACGCTGACGCTCGCGCGCGTCGTGCAGGGATTCGGGGCCGCCGGCATCATGAGCGTCAACGGCGCGCTGGTGCGCTACATCTACCCGCGCCATCAGCTCGGCCGCGGCATCGGTCTCAATGCCCTCCTGGTCGGAGTCTCGTCGGCGGTTGGGCCGACGGTGGCGGCCGGTATCCTGTCGGTCGCGTCATGGCCGTGGCTGTTCGCTGTCAATGTGCCGATCGGATTGGCGGCCTTCGCCATCGCCGCCCGCTCGCTTCCGGTCAATCCTTTGAGCGGTCAGCGCTTCGACATGCTGAGCGCGCTCCTGAACGCTCTCACGTTCGGGCTGCTGATCACCGGCATCGACGGGCTGGGGCAGGGCGAGAGCGGCGGCCTCGAGATCATTCAGCTGGTCCTCGCGGCACTCATCGGCGTGGCTCTGGTGCGCCGCCAGCTCTCGCTGCCGTCACCGCTGCTGCCCGTCGATCTGCTGCGCATCCCGGTCTTCCGCCTTTCGATCCTGACCTCGATCTGCTCCTTCGGTGCGCAGATGCTCGCCTATGTGTCGATGCCCTTCTACCTGCAGAACGCGCTCGGCCGCAGCGAGGTGACGACCGGCCTGCTGATGACGCCATGGCCTCTGATGACGGCGGTCATCGCTCCCTTGGCCGGACGACTCGCGGATCGCTATCCATCCGGCATGCTGGGCGGCATCGGCCTGGGAGCGATGGCGATCGGGCTTGGATTGCTGGCGACCTTGTCGGCGCATCCCTCTGATTTCGACATTGCCTGGCGCATGGCGATCTGCGGCCTGGGCTTCGGCCTTTTCCAATCACCGAATAATCGTACGCTGCTCTCCTCGGCGCCGCGCGAGCGCTCCGGCGGTGCGAGCGGCATGCTGGCGACGGCACGCCTGATCGGCCAGACCATAGGCGCGGCGGTCGTCGCGTTGCTGTTCGGGCTCTATCCCGCCAACAGCATCCCGCTGGCGATCGGGCTGGCGACGGCAATCGCTGCCGTGGCCGCGCTGCTCAGCCTGCTGCGTGTGAAGCATCAGTAGGCGGTCACGTCCAGCACGGCAACAAGGCGACGGCGAGAGCGAGCAGCAACGCCGGCGGCATGACCAGCAGGCCCAGCTTGAGGAAGGTGAAGGCGCTGACGTGATGCGCCTCGCGTCGCAGCGCCGTAAGCCACAGGATCGTGGCCAGCGATCCCGTGACCGACAGGTTGGGGCCGAGATCGACGCCGATAAGCGCAGCCTGCGTCACCTGATCCGAGAGACCGGCGCTCGATACGACGCTGCCGGCGATCAGGCCGACCGGCAGATTGTTCATCAGGTTGCTGGCGATCGCGACCAGCACGCCCACCGCCCAGCTGGTCGATGCCACGGACTGTGCCGCGGCATGATGAAGGGCCTCTCCCAGCAGCCCGATCAGGCCGGTCCGGGCGAGCGCTTCGACAAGGACGAACAGTCCCGCGACCAGAGGCAGCACGCTCCAGGAGATATCCTTGAGGGTCTGCCACGGCGCCTTGCGCGCCGACAGCAGGACGAGGGCCGTCGTCGCCACGCCGGCAATCGCGGTCGGCAACCCAAGCTGACTGTCCAACGCCGAGGCCGCCAGCAGGACGATGCCGGTGACCACGATGCCGGCGGCGGCCGCCATGCCGGTACGGGAGAGACGAGGGACGGGCACGTCCGCGGCGATCGGCTGCGCCAACGCCTTGCGCTGCGTCCAGCGCAATATGCCGTAGGTCACGACGATCGAGACCACCGATGCCGGAAGATAGCGCGGCAGCCAGTCGAGCAGGGCGGGTGCATGGCTGCCATAGAGGACGAGATTGGCCGGGTTCGAGATCGGCAGCACGAATGAGGCGGCATTGGCGATGAAAGCGCAGATCAGAAGATAGGGCAGGGGATGCTTGACGCGGGCGGTCCGGGCGGCGGCGGCCACAGCTGGGGTCAGCACCACGGCGGTCGCGTCGTTGGACAGGAAGATGGTGACGAGGGTGCCGACCGCGTAGACAAGGGTGAACATGCGGGACGCCGAGCCGCGGGCGCGGCGCGTGGCATGTGCGGCCATCCAGTCGAACAGGCCTTCGGCGCGCGCCGTCTCCGCCAGCAGCATCATGCCGATCAGGAACAGATAGACGTCCGTGCCCTTGCCGATTCCCACCAGGGCATCGCCGGGAGAGATCAGGCCGGCCAGAACGAGCAGGCCGGCACCGAGCACGGCCCAGATCGCCTCCGGCGCTCCGAACGGCCGCACGATGACTCCGGCGGTGGCGATCGCAGCGATCGCCCAGATGGCCATGTCGACGGACATCGCTCAGGCCGTGCGACGCGCTGTGACGTGGGCGTGCGGTGACGACCGATGGCCCAGAGGCCTCTCGCATTCCGGTCGAAGCAGGCCGGCGAACGCGACCCACAGGCCGATCGATCCGAGCGCGAAAGCGCCGAGGATCATGAAGGTGGGATAGTAGCCGATGGTCTGTGCCAGCCAGCCGCCGATCGCAGGGCTGAATGCGCCGCCTATACCCTGCACCGTCATCACCGCGCCCTGTCCGACATTCACACGGCCACTGCCATGCAGCATCTGCGCCACCAGGACCGGTACCGCCGCAGTCTGCAAACCGGAGCCGATGCCATCCAGGATCTGGACCGGATAGACACCCCAATCCGCGATCACATGCGCGGCAACGACCCCGCGGATCGGAAGCGTTGCGAACGAAATCAGCATCACCACCCAGAAGCCCTTGCGTTCGGCCAAGATCGTTGCCGTCAGCGATCCCAGGATCATCACGCCCTGGCCGACCACGATGGTCTTGGCAACGAAGCTGGCAGGTTCGCCCCGGCCGGCCGAGACCACTGCCAATCCGTATAGCGGCATCATGGCTGCATTGCCGAGATGAAACATTGCCAGGGCGATGGCGAGGATCAGCAGCGGCTTGCAGCGGTGAAGGACACCCAATCCCAACAGGCCTTCGTCGTCGGCTCCCTCTTCGGCCAGGCCGCGGGCGGCGCGCCGGTTGATGGCGTCGGCTGGGATCATCAGGACCGAGACGATCGAAAGTACGGCGAACAGCGCCGCCAGCCAGAACACGGCGGGCAGGCCAAAGCGCCAACCGAGAAAGCCGGACAGCGCTGCTCCCACCATGTTGCCGGCATGGTTGAACGCCTGGTTCTTGCCGTTCTGCCAGTTGAAGCCGGCTTGCCGCACGATCCCAAGGGTGATGCCGTTCACGGCGGGACCGATGGCGCCCCCCGCGATGGCCGTCGCCACCTGCGACACTGTCACGAGCCAGAAATTCTGCGACAACAGCACGAGGCCTGAGGCCAGGACGGTGCAGGTTCCCGTGGCGACGACCATCGCGCGCTTGTAACGGGTGGCGTCGACGAGGGCGCCGGCGGGGGCGGCAATCAGCATGCCGGCAATCGAGCCGGCGGTCATGACGGTGCCGATGGGACCGCTCAGCCAACCGTGGCCCAGCAGGAAGACTCCCAGGAACGGCCCGATCCCGGCCTGCATGTCGGCCATGAAGAAGTTGAGCGCCTGCAGCGGCCAGACACCCGGCTTGCTGCGCGCCACGGAGGCAGCAGTAGCAGTCAACCGCCTCGTAACGGACGTGACAGGGAAAAGTTGCCGTCAGCGTCCGGGTATCGACCTGCCGGCGCGACTCAGAGCCAGGGCACGTCCTGACGCTGCGCCGTCTCGAAGCGGGCGATGTCCTTTTCGTAGCCGAGTGTGAAGGTGATCGAATCGGTCCCCTTCAGCAGCATCTCCTTGCGGAAGGAATCGATCTCGAACGAATCGGTCTGGCCGTCGGGCCCCTTGACCGTCTGGCCGGCAAGATCGATCGAGATCTTTGCACCCGGCAGCTCGTGCAGGATCACGCGCAGGCGAGCGACACGCTCGGCCGGGAGCCGGATCGGCAGGCAACCGTTCTGGAAGCAGTTGTTGAAGAAGATGTCGCCGAAGCTCGGGGCGATGAAGGCGCGGTAGCCGTGGTCGACCATCACCGTCACCGCATTCTCGCGCGACGAGCCGCAGGCGAAGTTCTGGTTGCCGACGATGATCTGCGCGCCCTTGTAGGCAGGGTTGTTGAGCGTCACGCCCTCGCGCGGCCGGCCGTTCGGGTCGAGCCGCATGTCGTGGAAGAAGCCCTCGACCTGCTGTTCGCGCGGCTTGCCGAGATAGCGCGCCGGAATGATCTGGTCGGTATCGACATTGGCCTGGTCGATCGGCACCGCGATGGCGGAAAGCGTGGTGAACGGGTCCATGGCGATCTCCTCAACCCAGCATCTTGCGCACGTCGGTGAAGCGGCCCGTTACGGCGGCTGCTGCCGCCATGGCCGGGCTGACGAGATGCGTGCGCACCCCCTGGCCCTGGCGACCGACGAAGTTGCGATTGGAGGTTGAGGCGATGCGTTGGCCCGGAAGGCCGGTATCGCCATTGACGCCGATGCACATGGAGCAGCCAGGCTCACGCCATTCGAAGCCGGCGTCGCGAAAGATCTTGTCGAGGCCCTCGGCCTCGGCCTGCGCCTTGATCAGGCCGGACCCGGCAACGACCCAGGCCGGCACCTGAGCCTTGCGCCCTTTCGCGACCTTGGCCGCGAGACGCAGATCCTCGATGCGGCTGTTGGTGCACGAACCGATGAACACGCGGTCGACCGCGACTTGCTCCATCGGCGTGCCCGGCTTCAGGTCCATGTAGTCCAATGCGCGGCGCATGCTTTCCTGCTTTGTCTGATCCGGTGCGGAGGCGGGATCCGGCACGCGCGCCGTCACGGACAACGCATCCTCGGGACTGGTGCCCCAGGTGACCATGGGAGCGATCTCGGCTGCGTTCAGGGTCACCTCGCGATCGAAGGTCGCCCCCTCGTCGGTCGGCAGGCTCTTCCACAAGGCCATGGCCTTGTCCCAGTTTTCGCCCTTGGGCGCGAAGGGCTTGCCCTGGAGATAGGTGAAGGTGGTGTCGTCGGGGGCGACCATGCCGGCGCGCCCGCCGGCTTCGATCGACATGTTGCAGAGGGTGAGGCGGCCTTCCATGGAGAGCGCGCGGATGGCGCTGCCGGCATATTCCATCACGTGACCGACCGCACCGGCGGCGCCGATCCTGGCGATGATGGCGAGGATGATGTCCTTGCCGGTGATGCCTTCGCCCAGCGTTCCATCGACGTTGATGCGCATGGCCTTGGGTTTGCGCTGCCAGAGGCATTGCGTCGCCATCACATGCGTCACTTCCGAGGAACCGATGCCGAAGGCAAGAGCACCCAGGGCGCCATGCGTCGAGGTATGGGAGTCGCCGCACACGATCAACAGACCGGGCTGTGTCAGGCCCTGCTCCGGGCCGACGACATGGATGATACCCTGGCGCGGATCGCCGGCGGGGAATACGGTGACGCCATCGGCGTCGCAGTTCTCCTTGATCACTTCCACCAGATGGCGCTGCTGCGGATCGGCAATGTCCTGCGGGCGGCTGCTGCTGGTGAGGATGTAGTGATCGGGCGTCGCAAAACTGCGATCGGGCCGACGGACCTTCATGCCGCGCGCCTGCAGGCGCGCGAAGGCCGGCGCAGAGCCGTCGTGCATCAGGTGCCGGTCGATATAGAGGAGCGTATAGCCGTCGTCGCGATCGACGACGACGTGGCGCTGCCAGATCTTCTCGAACATGGTCCGCGGATCGGCCATCGTTTCCACCCTTTCGTTGTGGGTGGATGATATCAGTCGATCACGGGCCTTGCCGAGTCACTCGATGGTGAGGGGTCGCTTTGCAGAACGATCTAGGCGGCTGCTGACGCCGCCTTCACGTTCACCGGATGGATCGACCGGAAACTGATCGCCAGCCGGTTCCAGGTGTTGATTGTCGTGACGAGGAGGGTGAGCTTGACCAGCTCCTCCTCAGAGAACTGGGAGCGGGCCTGCTCATAGACCTCGTCGGGGACATGGGTTTGGCTGACGAGCGTGACCGCCTCGGTCCAGGCGAGCGCCGCTCGCTCGCGATCGGTGAACAGCGGCGACTCCCGCCAGGCATCGAGCAGGTAGATGCGCTCCTCGTTTTCACCCTTGGCGCGCGCGTCCCGGGTATGCATATGCAGACAGAAGGCACAGCCATTGATCTGCGAGGCGCGGATCTTCACCAGCTCGATCAGGCCGGGCTCGAGACCGCTGTTGGCGACCTGGCCTTCCAGGGCCATCAGCGCCTTCATCATCCCGGGAGCCGCCTGATAAGGGTTCAGTCTCGGTTTCATGCTCGCCTCCGTTCGATCAATGCGCGCCGCCCGCACTCATCTGTCCGGGCTTCTTGAGCAGCAGAGCGGCAATCAAGGCGGCGGCCAGGGCGACACCCAGCAGGTAGAAGGTGTCGGCGAAGGCCATGGTGAAGGCCTGCTGCTGCACCCGCCGACCGATGGCCACCACGGCATTATGCCAGGCCAGCGCCGGATCGATCGTCCCGTGGGACAGGAAATATCGAACCAGCTGGTCGATGCGATGACGTGTCGCCTCGTCGAACACTGAGACCGACTGGCTCAGCACGTTGGAATGGAACTGCTCGCGCTTGGTCAGGAAGGTCTGCAGCAGGGCAATGCCGATCGCGCCGCCCAGGTTGCGCATCATATTGAAAAGAGCGGAGGCCGATCCTGCCTGCTCCCGTTCGATGCCGGCAGTCGCGACCGCGGACAGCGGCGTCATCACCAGCGCCTGCCCCACAGCGCGCACGATATTGGGCCACATCAGCTGGTCGGCTGCGGTGTCGGCCGTCATCCAGATGTTCATGAAGTTGCTGGCGGCGAACAAGGCAAAGCCCGCCGCGATCACAAGTCGGGCGTCGAAGCGCCTCATCAGCCGCGGTACCAGGGGGATCAGCACGAGCTGCGGCAGGCCGGTCCACGCCAGCACCATGCCGATCTGCTCGGCATTGTAGCCCTGGATGCGCGCGAGATAGACGGGGAGGATATAGACCGAACCGTAGAGCGCGATGCCCAGGAGAAAATTGGCCATCATGCCGAAGCCGAAATTCCGTCGGAGCAGCAGCTTGAGGTTCAGGAGCGGTCGCGGGCTGCGCAGCTCGATCCAGATGAAGAGCGTCAGCGCGACGGCGGCAACGACAGAGAGGCGCAGGATGAAGGGCGAGCCGAACCAGTCGTCCTTGTTGCCCTCTTCCAGCACGGTCTGCAGCGCACTGAGCCCGATCGCCATGGTGGCGATGCCAGGCCAGTCGCCTTGACGCAGAAGGCCGAGCTGCATCGGCGCCGCATCGAGCGAGAACCAGAGCATCAGCAGCATCACCGCGCCGGGCACGAGGTTGACGTAGAAGATGTACTGCCAGCCCCAGTTCTCGGTCAGATAGCCGCCGATGGTCGGACCGATGGCCGGAGCAAAGGTGGCGGAGAGGGCGAACAGCGCCAGGCCGATCGGCTGCTTCGCCGGCGGCAGCAGGGTGATGATCAGGGTGAAGGCCATCGGGATCAGCACGCCGCCGCTGAAACCCTGAAAGGCGCGCAGCACGATCATCTGCTCGAGATTGTGGGCGAAGGCGCAGGCAACGGAGAAGGCGAGGAACAGCGCCGCATTCACCAGCAGGTAGATCCGCACCGAGAAGACGCGCGCCAGCCAGGCGCTAAGGGGAATGACCACGATCTCGGCCACCAGATAGGCGGTAGAGATCCAGCCGCCATCGTCGATGCCAGCGCCGATCGCGCCCTGGATATCGGCAAGCGAGGCATTGACGATCTGGATGTTCAGCACCGCCATGAAGGCGCCGAGCGCCGCGCCCATCACGGCGATCCAGGTCTTGGCCGGGAGGCTGGGCGTTGCGGCAGGCACGGTTACGGCGACGGCGGTCATGGCGTCCTCCGTTCTGGAGTCCCGGAAATCAGCGCGCTGCGGCGACGTCCGTCGCGCCGCGCGTGTCGATCGTCGGTTCGACCGACATGCCCGGTCGCAACAGGCCGGTCAGATTGTCGTCGTCGAGGGCGATCTTCACCGGGATGCGCTGCACGATCTTGGTGAAGTTGCCGGTCGCGTTGTCGGGCGGCAGCAGCGAGAATTCGAGGCCGCTGGCCGGCGACAGGCTGTCGACGTGACCCTTCAGGATCACACCGGGAAAAGTGTCGATCTCGACCTCGACCGGCTGCCCCGGCCGGACCTGTGTGAGCTGTGTCTCCTTGTAGTTGGCGACGATATAGACAGCGTGCAGGGGCACGACCGCCATCAGTGCCGAGCCGGCCTGTACGAACTGCCCAACCCGAAGCGAGCGGGCGCCGACGGTGCCGTCGACCGGTGCCACGATCGAGGTATAGGAGAGATTGAGCTCGGCCTGGTGCTGGTTCGCCAGGCTGCGATCGCGCGTCGCTTCGGCCCGGGCGCGATCGGATGTGAGCACGTCGATCTTGCGCTGGGCGACGAGAAGGGCGGCGCGGTTGTGCTGCAGTTGTGCGGTCTTTTCCTTGAGGGCCGTCTCGGCCTGCTCCGCCCGCTGCACCGTGCCGTAGCCGGTCTTGACCAGGTTGCTGTAGCGCACGTTGTCGGCCTGGGCGTAGCTGAGCGACGCCTGCGCCGAAGCGATGTCGGCCTTCTGCTGATCGATGACGGATTGCTGCTGGGCGATCTGCGCATCGAGGTTGCGCAATGCCGCTTCCGCCCCCTCGACGTCGGCCTTGGCCTGATCGAGCGCGACGCGGAAATCGCGATCGTCGATGCGGGCCAGGATCTGGCCCGCCTTCACCTTCTGATTGTCCTGGACCAGAACCTCAGTGATGTAGCCGGAGATCTTGGGCGCGACCGTCGTATAGTCGGCCTGCACGTAGGCATTGTCGGTCGACTGCTGGTACTGGCCGACCGTCCAGTAGTCATAGCCGCGGTCGGCGCCGAGGCCGAGGGCCGCCAGCAGCGCGACGCCGAGGGCGGACCGCTTGAGCATCTTCTTGGACGGAAGGACGGGCGTCGCGCGAAGGGCGAGGCCCGAAAAGGCGGCATCGGAAAGCAGCGACATGGGGTACTCCGGATTACTGGTCGCCTAGATGGGTCCGATGGACGCGATTGATAATTCTTCCTATCTTGAATGGATTATTCCGACCTGGTTGATAATCGGCATGGCGCAATGGACCGTCTCACCAGCCTGAGTGTGTTCGTACAAGTCGCTGAGTCAGCGGGATTTTCGGCTGCTGCACGACGCCTGAACATGTCCACGACGGCCGTGAGTAACCATATTCAGGCGCTGGAAAATCATCTCGGTGCGCGGCTGCTGAACCGCACCACGCGACGGGTCAGCCTGACCGACGTCGGCCGCACCTACTACGAGCACTGCCGTCGCATCCTGGCCGAGCTGGAAGAGGCCGACCAGGCGGCCGGTCTGCTGCAATCCACGGTGCGCGGCACGCTGCGGCTCTATATCGGGGTGCACATGGTGCCCTTTCTGGCGCCCGTGGTGCTCGAATTCCTGCAGCGCCATCCGGAAGCCTCGATCGATCTCAACACCGGCGAGCGCGAGGTCGATATCGTCGATGAAGGACTCGATCTTGCCATCCGTGCGGTGCAGCCCGCCGACGGTCACATTGTCCTCCGCAAGCTGGCCAGCTGGCATCACATCCTGTGTTGTGCGCCGTCCTATATCGAGCGGCATGGCATGCCGCACCGGCTCGAGGATCTGGCGCAGCACAATTGCCTGCGCTTTGCGCTCTACCCGTTCGGCGACGAATGGCAGTTCATCGGACCGGGAGAGACGCAGGTCTCGGTCAAGGTCACCGGCAATCTGTTCACCAACAACGCCGCCACCATGTTGCAGGCGGCGCGGGCCGGGCACGGCATCATCCTGGCCGCCAGCTTTCTCGGCCTGGCCGACGAGGTGCGCAGCGGACAGCTCGTGCGGCTCTTGCCGGATCACCGGCCGATCGACTTCGCCATCAACGCGACCTATCCGACGCGGCACCATCTCTCGAGCAAGGTGCGGGCTTTCCTCGATCTCGCCGCCGAGCACATCGCCCGCCATCGAGGGGAACTGGGTTTCGACTGATCCGACCGGTCGACGTCATGCAGCCGGCGTGACAGCGCCCCGGCATTACGACTTCTTGTTCAACACGCCGAAGCGATCCTTCGGCGCCTTCTCGCGCGCCGCGGCGCCGTAGGTGCCGAGTTCGATTCTGTGCGGGATGGTGAGCATGTAGTTCTTGAACGCGCCCTCCATCGCCTCGCGCCAGCCCTGCGCATTCTGGGTTTCATTGACCGAGGCCTTGGCGAATTTCAGCGCGAAGGGATCGCGTTCGGCGATCCGCTGCGCCAGTGCCATGGTCTCCGTCTCCAGTTCGGCCCGGGGCACGACGCGGTTCACCAGGCCGGCTCTTTCGGCCTCGGTTGCGGTGATGAAGTCGCCGGTGAAGAGATATTCCTTCGCCTTGCGCGGCCCGAGATCCCAAGGCATCGAGAAATACTGCACGTGGGCGCCACCCCACTTCACGGCACGGTCGGCGAACAGCGCATCGTCGCTGGCGATAATGAGGTCGCAGGCCGAGGCGATCATCATGCCGCCCATGATGCAATAGCCCTGGACCTGGGCGATGGTGGGCTTGGGCAGGTCGCGCCAGCGCATCGTGTTCTCGAAGAAGCGTTCCCACAGACGGCGATACTCGCCCTTGAAGCCAGGCTCGAGCGCCGTCTTCTTCTGGTCCTCCATCTCCTGCGGGCTGCCGAGATCGTGTCCAGCGGAGAAGTGCTTGCCGGCGCCGGCCAGGATAATGACGCGCACGGTATCGTCGTCGACCGCCCGTTGGAAAGCCCGGTCCAGTTCTTCGAGCAGGATCCGGCTCTGCGCGTTCAGGACTTCCGGCCGGTTGGTGGTGATCTTGAGGACCGACCCCGTCTGCTCGGTCAGCAGCGTCTCATAGGCGGTCATGCGGCGGCCCGCAGTTCCGGTGCGAGGCCGGCCCCCATCAGATCGATGAAGTTGTCGCAATAGAAGCGCTGCTTCTGCGCCTCGCTGATGCCGGCATGATCCATCGACGCCTCGAAGCGCTTGATCGGATGGCGCCCGCCCTCGACATGCGGATAGTCGGACGAGAACAGGCACACCTCGTCGCCGGTGTTGGCGATGATCCAGCCGGTGTCCTCGTGCGGGTAGGGGGTGACGCGCACCTGGCGCTTCACGTACTCGCTGGGCTTGAGCGACATCTTCTGCAGCCGCTCTTCGTTCTTGTAGAAGGCGTTGTGGGCCGAATCCATGTTGCGCATCCAGCCCGGCACCCAGGACGCGCCCTGCTCGATGACGCCGAACTTGAGGCGCGGGAAGCGGTCGAGCACGCGATCGACGATCAGCGCCGTCATCGCCTTCATGGGCGGATAGGCGATCGCCATGTAGTCGATCGACTTGAAATTGTCGTCGCCGCCATGGAAGTCCGGCACCGGCGGCAGGCCATTGTTGAAGTAGGCGTCTTCCAGGAGCTTCCCGCCGCCGCCGACATGGAACACGATCGGCAGGCCGGCCTCCTGTGCGAGCGCCCACAGCGGATCGAAGCCGATGTGACTGGGAGAGTGGCTGTCGGGACAGCGCGACGGAATCATCAGCGCCTTGGCGCCAAGCTCGATCGCCTCGCGCGCGGCCCGCGCGGTGCGTTCGAAGTCGAGCAGCGGGATGTAGCCCGTGGGCAGCAGCCGGCGGTCGACGGCGCAGAACTCGACCATGTGCCGCGTATGGGCGCGGGCCACGGCATAGGCGAGATCGAGGTCGCGGCCGCTCTCGAGCACGGTCGAATAATTCAGCAAGGCCGTCGTGAACATGAGCTGGCTGGCGAAGCCCAGCAGGTCGATCGAGCGCGGGCGATCCTGTCGGCGATAGGAGCCCAGCGCATCCCAGTTCTTGGCGAGCATGATGCGGGTGTCGTCGAATGCATCGGCGCCGGCATCGCCGCGATGGGCGTCCGTCAGATGGCTGTGAAAGCCGTCACGGCGCGGAAAGAGGACTGCGTCGGTGACGATGGCCCTGTATTTCGCCTCGAGGTGATTCTCGAGAAAGCCGGGCACTTCCATGATATGGGCATCGGCGTCGTGAATGACGCGCCCGCTTGCGTAGGGCATGTTCCCTCCAGTGTCTTTATAGCGTTTTGCCGGAGCGTAGCATGCCCCCCGATATTTCCCACGCCGTCGAAGCCCTGCTGGCGGCGCGCCGTTCCGGCACGCAGATCGTGCCTCCCTTCGCCCTGTCCGACCGTGACGCGATCTTCGCCATCCAGGACGGTGTCGCGGCCGCGACCGGCCCTGTCTCGGGCTGGAAGGTCGGCGCGCGCACGCCGACCGCCGAGCCCAATCCCGCGCCTCTGCTCGCCGGCGCATTGGTCGCCTCACCGGCGACGTTCGACGGCAACGCAATGCACATGATCGGCGTGGAGATCGAGATCTCGTTCCATATTGTCCGCGACATCCCCGCGCGCAGTGAGCGGGTGGAGCGTGAGGAGGCGCTGGCGGCGGTCGGCGACGCGTTTGTCGGCATGGAAGTGGTGGATACCCGCCTGGCCGAGTTCCAGAAGACTGCCCCCGAATGGCTTCTCGCCGACAACCAGATGAATGAGGCCCTGGTGATCGGTGACAGCATCAGGAATTGGCGCACGCTCGACTGGCCGAACCTGCAGGTGAGGCTGGAGATCGACGGCAAGGTCGAGGTCGACCAGAAGGGCGGCCTCGGCGCCGTCGATCCGGTACGGCCGCTCGTCTGGATGATCGATCATGCTGTGCGTTTGCGCGGTGGCATCCGAAGCGGACAGGCCATCACCACCGGCTCCTGGACCGGGCTGCGCTACTACCCGCCGGGCACTGTGGCGCGCGGCGAGTTCGTCGGGCTCGGCGCCGTCGAAGCGCGCTTCTGACAGTTCGGCTCGCACCGTAACGAAGGCCGGTTCCAGGGCGGCAGGGTCCGCCCATGCAACAACCCTTCTTCGGCTGGCGCGTCGTCGCCGGCGTCTTCGTTCTCGCCGTCTTCGGCTGGGGACTCGGCTTCTACGGTCCACCGGTTTTCCTGCACGCGGTGCAGGAGGCGCGGGGATGGCCGGTGGTGCTGGTCTCGACCGCCGTTACCGTCCACTTCTTGATCGGCGCGATCGTGGTCGCGAATCTGCCGGCGCTCTATCGGCACTTCGGCATTCCCGCCATCACACGGGCCGGCGCCTTGTCGCTGGCGGGAGGTGTCCTGGGTTGGGCGCTGGCGCGCGAACCGTGGCAGCTCATGCTCGCCACCGTCTTCAGCGGCGGCGGCTGGGTGGCCATGGGAGCCGCGGCGGTCAACGCGATCATCGCCCCCTGGTTCGTGAAGAAGCGGCCGGCGGCACTCTCCATGGCCTATAACGGCGCCAGCATCGGCGGCGTGCTGTTCTCGCCGCTGTGGGTCGTGGCCATCGCCGTGCTTGGCTTTCCGATTGCTGCCCTTGCCATCGGCATCGTTACCGTCGTGACGATCTGGCTACTGACGGACCGCCTGTTCAGCCGGACGCCCGAGAGCATGGGCCAGTCCGCCGATGGCCTGTCGCCTGAACCGGCGCCTGTTGCCGCCGTGGCCCGCGACAATGCGAGCCTGTGGCGCGATCCGAAATTCCTCACGCTCGCGGCTGCCATGGCGCTCGGCCTGTTCGCCCAGATCGGGTTGATCGCGCATCTCTTTTCGCTAATCGCGCCGGTGCTGGGCGAGGAGACGGCGGGCCTCGTGATGGGGGCGGCGACGGCGGCCGCGATCGGCGGCCGTTCCCTGGTCGGCTGGGCGATGCCGGCCGGTACCGACCGCCGTCTGGTTGCCTGCTTGAGCCACCTTGTGCAGATCGCGGGCTCGGTGGCGCTGATCTTCTCCGCCGGGCAGGACGTTGCGCTGCTGATTGTCGGCGTCCTGCTGTTCGGCGCCGGCATCGGCAATACGACGTCGCTGCCGCCGCTCATCGCCCAGGTGGAATTCAGCCGCGAGCAGGTGGCGCGTGTCGTGCCCCTGATTGTCGCCATCGGCCAGGGAACCTATGCCTTCGCGCCCGCCACCTTCGGCGCGCTGCGGGACCTGGCCGGCGACGGTGGCACCCCGGTCTATGTCGGGGCTGCGATCATCCAGCTTGCTGCCGTCGCCCTGTTCCTGGCCGGTCGAGCCGCCGCGACAACGCCCAGTCGCATCGGCTCCGCCTGACGTCTATCGGCTCAATAATAAAAGACCGGATCCACGACGTAGGGGCCCCACGGGTACCAGTTCCAGCTCGCGTTATCGAGATCCTGCGCCGCCATCGCCTGTTCGTCGGCCAGCCGCTTGTCGAACACGGCCTTGCGATAGTTCGTATAGGCCTGTGCGTTGCCGACATAGAGGCAGCCGCAGACGGTCGGATCCGGGTAGATATAGATGATCTTGTCGCCCTTGATCTGCTTCAGGAACTTGTGCGGCGGAAGCTGCTGGAACAGGGCCAGCCGCTCCGGCGTGTTCACGGGCACGAAGCGGAAGCCCGACGCCACCATCATGTCTTCCTTGTTCGCCACGTTGGCGCGGTGATCGCAGGCGCCGAGAGCGACCACCAGGCCGACGGCCGACAATACACGCAACACACTTGTCATCATCGACCACTCCACTTCGGGGCCCGCTTTTCGAGAAAGGCCGTCATGCCTTCGCGGAAATCGGCGCTACCATAAGTGTGCCGGACCAGGTCGTCGATGTTTTCGTCGGCGAGCTTCGCCTGCAGGCGGCGCAGCGCTTCCTTGGTCGTCTGCATCGTGATCGGCGCGTTGCCGGCGATGATGGTCGCGAGTTCCTGCGCCCGAGCCTGCAGCGCCGGGACATCGGCCAGCAGTTCGCTCACCAGCCCGACGTGAAGGGCCGTTTGCGCATCCATGAGCTTGGCGAGGAAGACCATCTCCTTGACGCGCTGCGGCCCGATCAGCGTGGCGAAGCGCGCGTAGTTGGACATTGACAGGCAATTGCCCAGAGTGCGCGCGATGGGAAAGCCGAACTGCGCCGTCGTCGTGGCGATCCGGAAGTCGCAGACGGCGGCGATCGTGGCGCCGCCGCCGGTGCAGAAGCCGGCGATCGCGGCGATGGTGGGCACGGCGCAGCGTTCGATGCTGCCCAGGATGCCGTCCATCTTGCGCTCGTAGGCGATGCCGTCCTCGCCGCTCTGGAACGACTTGAACTGGCCGATGTCGGTGCCGGCGGCGAAAGCCTTGTCGCCGGCGCCGGTGATCACCAGGACCTTGACTTCGTGCGTCGTGCCGACGCGGCTACAAATCTCGGCCAGGCCTTCATACATGGCGAAGGTCATGGCATTGCGGGCCTGCGGCCGGTTGAAGGTGATCCAGCCGATATCGCCGCGCTTGTCGTAGAGGAGTTCTTGGGTCATGTCCCTGGTCCGTGGAATGGCCCCCATCGTAAGCGAGGCGTCATGGCGTTGGAACGACTTCTCAAGGGCTTCGCGGATTTTCGTCTTGGCTATTATCGCGAGCATCTCGACCTGTTCGACAAGCTGGCGACCGAAGGCCAATCCCCCAAGATCCTGTTCATTGGCTGCTCCGATGCCCGGGTCGATCCGGGCATCATTACCCAGACGCGGCCCGGGGACATTTTCACCATCCGCAATGTTTCCGCGATGGTGCCGCCGGCGGAGCCCGACTTGCACTATCACGGCACGTCGGCGGCCATCGAGTTTGCCGTGCGGGCGCTCGAGGTCGAGCATGTCGTGGTCCTGGGGCATGCGCTGTGCGGCGGCATCGCCGCCCTGGTGGACGGTCGGTCGAGCGCCTATGCCGGTTACGACTATATTTCGACCTGGATGGCGGTGGCCCAGGAAGTGCGCGACGTCGCCGTGCGCCAGCTCGACGGCAAGCCGCGCGAACAGATCGCTCGCGTCGTCGAACAGGCGGCGGTGCTGAAGAGCGTCCAGAACCTGATGAGCTTCCCGTGGCTGGCCGAGCGCGTGGCCGCGGGCAAGCTCCGGCTGCACGCCTGGTGGTTCAATCTCGTCGAAGGGCAGCTCTACGCTTTCAATCCGGCCAGCACGGCGTTCGAGCCGGTGAAGGGCGTCGAGATCACCGCCACGATCGGCAAGGACACCGCCTTGTCGGCCGTCAGCCCGCAGCGCCTGATCGACAAGGCGTCGGGAAAGCCGGACTTCTAAGGCTTCTCCATCAGGAGAGCGACGAAGCGGCCGGACAGCCTGCCGGCAACTGCATTGTCACAGCTGAGCGTCGACAGCGCCTCGATGCGCGCGCGCTTGTGCCGCGTGAGCGTCCTGACGAACAGGGGCCAGGCGGCCGGGTCGGCCAATGTGGACGCGGCCATGAACGCACCCGTCATCGGACGGTCGTAGTCCATCCGGTTGGATTGGATCACGAGCTGACCGTGCAGACCCTCGGCCGTAAGCCGCAGGTGCAAGAGCGACCAGGCCGCGAGGATGGCCAGCGCCGACGCGCTGCCGCCGAACACCGTGCTCTTGTGATTGATGTTCGGCTCCAGCGGTGCACGCAGCACCACCTCGTCCTGGGAGGCGCTGACGACCGACACGCCCATGCTCGCGGAGAGCGGTATGTGCGCGTGCAGGTAGGCTTCGAGCGAGTGCATCGGCCAACCGGCTTTCGACGATGGATCGCAGGAGCGCGGGCAGGTCCGCGCTCCGCAGAGTCTAGCCGGCCAGCGACTGGATCGCCGCGTCGACGCCGCCGGGGCAGAACGGCACGCCGGCCGTCTTCATCGCCAGCTCGGTCGTGGCGAGGCAGCCCAGCAGCATGGGTTCGTTGAGATCGCCCATGTGGCCGATGCGGAACACCTTGCCCATCAGCGGCCCGAGTCCGCCGCCCAGCGACAGGTTGAAGCGCTCCAGCGCCGCCTTGCGCATGCCGTCTGAGCTGACACCCTCGGGCATCAACACCGTCGTCACGGAATTGGACAGGCGGTCGGGCGTCTGGCCGTACAGAGTCGGGCCCTTGCCATCGGCGCCCCAGGCGCGCACGGCGGCTCGCGTCGCCTCGGCAAGGCGGGCGTGACGCGCAAACACGGAATCGAGCCCTTCCTCCTCCAGCATCTTGAGAGACTCCTGGAGCCCGAAGAAGAAATGCACCGGCACGGTGCCGATGAAGCGCTGCGGCTTGCGCGCCTCCATAAGCTCCCAGCTGAAGTAGTATTTCGGCAGCTTCGACTTGCGCGACGCTTCCATCGCCTTGGCGCTGACGCCCGTGATCGCCATGCCGGTGGGCAGCATCAATCCCTTCTGGCTGCCGCCGATGGTGACGTCGATGCCCCAGGCATCCATCTTGTATTCCATGCTGCCGAGGGAGGAGATGGTGTCGGAGAGCAGCAGGGCCGGATGCTTGGCGTCGTCGAGGGCGCGGCGGATCTCCGGCAGCGGCAGGACGAGGCCGGTCGCGGTCTCGTTATGGACCGCGAGGATCGCCTTGATCTCGTGCGCCTTGTCCTGGGAGAGCCGCTCCGCGACCTTGGCGATGTCGACGCCCTTGCGCCAGTCGGCCGCCACGGTCTCGACCTTGATGCCGAGCGTCTCGGCCATCTCTTTCCAGCTCAGCGAGAAATAGCCGGTCTCCACCACCAGCACCGTATCGCCCGGTGAGAACAGGTTGGCGACGGCGGCCTCCCACGCACCATGTCCGGTCGAGGCATGGGCGAACAGCGTCTGGTCGGTCTTCAGGACGCGCTTCACACCAGCCATGCAAGCGCGCTGGATCTCCAGGAACTCCGGCGCCATGAAGTCCATCACCGGCCTGTCCATCGCCCGCAAAATGCGGTCGGGAATGTTGGTGGGGCCGGGATTATTGAAGAACTGACGTCCGCGCGGCTTGGTGTTCACTGAGGCGTTCACTGGCAGGCTCCGGTCTGCGAAAGACAGGGGACGATAGGACCGTGGCCCTTGGCGAAGCAAGCGAGGCTTGCGATGTTCGGGCATTAGTTACGTGAGGGCAAATGAGTACGCCGAAGAACGATTCGCAAGCAACCAACTCCGCCATTGTCGCCGATTACCGCGCCCGCACCGGCGGCTCCGCGGCGCTGTTCGAGCGCGCGCGCAAGGTTCTGCCCAGCGGCATTACCCATGATGCCCGCTATCTCGATCCCTATTCCATCCACGTCGGCAAGGCCAAGGGACCGCGCAAGTGGGATGTCGACGGCAACGAGTATGTCGATTACTTCGGTGGCCACGGCGCCATGCTGCTGGGCCATTCGCATCCCGCCGTCGTCGAGGCGGTACAGCGGCAGATGGAACTGGGAACGCACTACGGCTCCAGCCACGAACTCGAGGTGCGCTGGGCCGAGCTCGTGTGCGAGCTGACGCCGTGCGCGGAGAAGGTGCGCTTCACCGCGTCGGGCACCGAGGCCTCGCACATGGCGATCCGTCTCGCGCGCGCCCACACCGGCAAGGACAAGATCGTCCGCTTCCTCGGCCACTTCCACGGCTGGCACGACAACGTGACGGCCGGCGCTGGCGCCACCTACGACGGTGGCACGACGCCGGGCGTGCCGCAGGAGGTGAGCGCGCTGTCGATCATCATGCCGAGCAACGACGTCGCCGCAGTGGTGAAGCTGATCGAGGAGCGTGATGACATCGCCGCCGTGATGTTCGAGCCGTCGGGTGCCTCCTGGGGCCAGGTGCCGCTACCGCCGGGCTTCATCCAGGCGGTGCGTGACGCCACCGCGAAGAAGGGCGTCGTCATGCTGATGGACGAGGTCATCACCGGCTATCGCTGGTCGTCGGGTGGCGCCCAGAAGGCCTTCGGCATCACGCCGGACCTGTGCATCCAGGCCAAGATCGTGGCCGGCGGCCTGCCGGGCGGTGCCGTGTCCGGCAAGCGCGAGATCCTCGACCGCATCGATCACGCCGCGACGGCGGCCCGCAAGATCGAGCGCATCCTCCATCCCGGCACGTACAATGCCAATCCGCTGTCGGCCGCGGCCGCGGTGACGGCGCTGACGCTGCTGCGCGATGAGGATCTGGCGGAGAAGGCCAACAAGACGGCGGCCGAACTGCGCAAGGCGCTGACCGAGGTGCTGGTGCAGGAAGGCGTGCCGTGGGGCATCTACGGCCAGAGCTCGACCTTCCTGATCTATCCCAATCCCTACGGCGACCCGATCGATCCCGCCAGCTTCGATCCCCTGAAGGTGCCGATCGAGAAGCTCAAGGGCGCGCGCGGCGCGGGTCCGCTCACGGGCAAAATCCGCATGGGCCTGATGACCCACGGCGTCGACGTGATGGGCGCGCCGGGCGGTTTCGTCTCCGCCACGCATGGCGGCGCCGAGATCGAGAAGACGGTGCACGCCCTGCGCCAGACCGTGCGCGCCCTCAAGGCCGAGAAAGAAGTGAAGGCGGCTTAGGTCGGACGCGCGCAGTCCGCGCCTTCTTCATGTTCCTCTCCCCCTTGGGGGAGAGCCTAGGTGAGGGGGCTCGTTGCAACCGGACGTGCCTCACCCCCTCACCCCACCTCTCCCCCTAGCGGGGGCGAGGAGCATGAAAAGAGACGAGGGGTATGCGTCTGCGCGCTCATCTGCCCGGCAGTTGAAGAGGAAACGCAATGTACGGATTGACGAAGCCAGTACCGGCAACGGAATTCACGCGCATGCCGGACAAGTACCGCAAGCCGCGCCGCACCTCGTGGGGCGATGCCAATGCCGCGGGCATGGAACTCGATTCATTCCTCGAAGGGCCGAGCTTCGATCGTGCCGGCAATCTCTACGTCACCGACATCCCGTTCGGCCGCGTGTTCCGCATCAGCCCGGCCGGCGAGTGGACCTTGGTTACGGAATATGACGGTTGGCCGAACGGGCTCAAGATCCACAAGGACGGCCGCATCTTCATCACCGACTACAAGCGCGGAATCGTCCAGCTCGATCCGGATAGCGGCAAGGTCACGCCGGTGATCGATCATCGCGGCTCGGAGAGCTTCAAGGGCGTCAACGATCTGTTCTTCGCCGCCAACGGCGATCTCTATTTCACCGACCAGGGCCAGACGGGGCTGCATGATCCGACTGGCCGCGTCTATCGCTACGACGCGACGGGCAGGCTCACGCTGCTGGTCAACACGGTGCCGAGTCCGAACGGGCTCGTGATGAACAAGGCGGAGACCGTGCTCTATGTCGGCGTGACGCGCGGCAATGCCGTATGGCGCCTGCCGCTGATGGCGGACGGCACGGCAAGCAAGGTCGGGTTGTTCATCCAGATGAGCGGTGGTCATGCCGGACCGGACGGCATGGCACTCGATGCGGAGGGCGGGCTGCTCGTCGCCCATCCCAGCACGACGGTGTGGCGCTTCGATCATCTCGGTCGCCCGACCCATCATGTCGATGCGGGCGACGACATCTTCTGCACCAACATCGCCTTCAACGGCCATGACCTCTACCTCGTGGTGTCACGGTCCAGTGAAAAAGTGGCGGGAGGCACCATCCTGCGAGCCAGGATGCCGGTAGGCGGAAAGCCTATGTATTCACACGCCTGAGGGCGCGTTACGGTCCCCGCCAAGAACGATTGGGAGGGGATCGCATGATCAATGGACCGTTGACGCGTCGGCAGGCGCTGACCGTGCTTGCCGCTGGAACCGTGGCTGCGCCGGCCGTGCTGCGGGCGCAGTCGCCGACGACCTGGATCGTCTACACCTATGTTCCGGCCGCGACGTTGGCGCCGGCTCGGGTAATGGCCGAGATCGTCGAGCGCGTGGCCAAGGAAACCAACGGGCAGCTCCAGCTCAAATATCATCTCGGCGGCGCGCTCACCATCAAGGGCACCGATATCACCACCGCCGTCGGCGACAACGTCATCCAGATGGGCGACGACGGCATGCAGCAGGGCAATGTGCCGGTCACCGGTATCCTGAGGCTGCCGATGTTGCTGACCA
This sequence comes from Enhydrobacter aerosaccus, assembly GCF_900167455.1. Classification (GTDB taxonomy): domain Bacteria; phylum Pseudomonadota; class Alphaproteobacteria; order Reyranellales; family Reyranellaceae; genus Reyranella; species Reyranella aerosaccus. The sequence continues at coordinate 9,257 of NZ_FUWJ01000012.1, read as the reverse complement.
CGCCACAGGAATTCGACAAGGCTCTGGCCGTGATGAAGCCCTATGTCGACAAGGGCTACGACAAGCTCGGCGCGACGGTGCTCGCAACCTACTACTATCCACTGCAGTTCGCGTGGTCGACGAAGAAGCTCACGGGCCTCGACGACTTCAAGGGTCAGAAGATCCGGGCGACTTCGCCGGAGCAGATCGAGTTCCTCAAGCGCTTCGGCGCGAGCGGCCTTACCGTCAGCGCGGCGGAAGTGCCCTCGGCGCTCGAACGCGGCGTCGTCGATGGCGTGCTGACGGCGCATTCCGGCGGTGGCCGCACCTGGCACGACCTGCTGAAATACACCTACGATCTCGGCATCAATTTCTTCGAGGCCAACCTCGTGGTGAACAAGGAGGCCTACGCCAAGCTGCCGCCGCCGCAGCGCGACGCCCTCACCAAGGCGGTGGTCGACCTCGCGCCCCAGATGACCAAGCTGCTGTTCGAGGACGAGGAAACCGAGAAAGCCAAGCGCAAGGCCGAAGGCATGATCCAGACCGCGGCGACGCCGGACGACTACAAGCGCGGCGCCAAGGCGATGGAAGACTATTGGGACGCCTGGGCCAAGCGACACGGCGCCCAGGCGCAAGAGGCGTTGAAGAAGGTCCGCGACGCGGTAGGTCGTTGATGAGCGCAGGGTCCGACGGCCGTCCGTTCGACTGGCTTGAACGGGCGAGCCTGTGGCTGGCGTCGCTCTGCATGATCGCCATGACCCTCCTGATGCTGACCGAGATCGTCCTGCGGGGAGTCTTCGACAGCACCACCGATAATTCGGACGAACTCGTCGGCTACCTGCTGGTGGGCGTGTCCTTCCTCAGCCTGGCGCTGTGCCAGTCGCGCGGCGCCTTCCATCGTGTCGAGATCGTTCAGATGCGCCTCGGCGCGCGCGGCAGGGCCGTTTCCGCGCTGATCTTCGACCTGCTGTCCTTTGCCTATATCGCGCTGACCGACTGGTACTTCATCCAGTTCGTCATGAGCTCCTACAGGCGCGAGGCGGTCGCGAGCACGCCGCTCGCGACACCCCTCTGGATCCCCGAGATGGTGATGATCCTCGGGGCCAGCATGCTGCTGCTCGTGCTGGCCAGGGCGATTCTCAACGACCTGCGAGGACTGGCAACATGAGTGCAGGTCTTGAAGTCGCGATCGTCCTGGTCGTGTTCCTGGGCCTGTTGGCAGCGGGTATGGCCATTCCCTTCGCCATCGGCGTACCGGCGATCGTCTACCTTCTGCTGCATGGCGGGGTGCCGGCGCTGAAGGGTATTGGGCTCATGAGCTGGGGCTCGATGAACAACTTCGCGCTCACCGCCATTCCGCTGTTCATCCTGATGGCCGAGATCATGCAGCATTCGGGATTGAGCTTCAGGATCTATCGGGGGCTCGGCAAACTCGTCTGCGTGGTCCCGGGCGGGTTGCTGCAGACGAACATCGCCGGCTGTGCGCTGTTCGCCGCGATTTCCGGTTCCTCGGTCGCCACGGCGGCGGCCATCGGCTCGGTGGCGCTGCCGCAACTGGTGCAGCGCGGCTATGATCGGCCGCTGGCGGCGGGATCGCTGGCGGCCGGCGGCACACTGGGCATCCTGATCCCGCCGTCGATCGCCATGATCGTCTACGGAACCTTCACCGAGACGTCGGTATCCAAGCTGTTCATGGCCGGGATCGTTCCGGGCCTGCTGCTGACCGCGTTGTTCATGGCCTATGTGCTGGTCAAGGCGCTGCTCAAGCCGGAGATCGCCCCGCGCGAAACCGGACCGCGCACCTTCAAGGAGTTCATGTCCGCCGTCAGCGATCTCGTCCCTTTCGCCGTGGTCATCGGCGGCACCATGGGGAGCCTCTATTTCGGCTGGGTAACGCCGACGGAGGCAGCGGCTGTGGGCTGCGCCGCCGCCTTCGTCGTCTCGGCCATCTGGGGGCATCTCGGCTGGAAGGAGCTGCGGGCCGCGATGGTGTCCGCGATCATGACCAGCGGCAATATCCTGCTGATCGTCTACACTGCCTTCGTCTTCTCCTATGCCATCAGCGTCGCGGGCGTGGGCGAGTCGCTGACGGCCTGGATGGTGGCGTTGAAGCTGTCGCGGCTGGAGTTCTTCCTGGCCCTGTTCGTGCTCTACACCGTCCTCGGCTGTCTGGTGGAAAGCCTCGGCATGATCGTCGTCACGGTGCCGCTCCTCTATCCGGTGCTGCTGAAATACGGCATCGATCCGGTATGGTTCGGGATCATCCTGGTCCTGTTCATCGAGCTCGGCCAGATCTCTCCCCCCATCGGCATCAACCTGTTCGTGATCCAGAGCATCTGGAACGGCAAGCTGTCGGAAGTGGTCTACGGCACCATCCCGTTCCACCTGATCATGTTCGTCCTGCTGGTGCTGCTGGTCTTCTGGCCCGAGATCGCCCTCTGGCTGCCGCAACACATGAAGACGGGCTAACGCGGGCCCTTGCCGATATGCGCAACGGCCTCGATCTCGACCCGGATCTCCGGCGCGGCGAGAGCGCTCACCTCGACCAAGGTCGAGGCGGGGAAATTGCCGCTGAAGAACTCGCGGCGGGCCTGCCAGACCTTCACGTTGTTTGCGATGTCGGTGACGAACACGGTGATCTTCACGATGAACCTTATGCCGAATGCTGCAAATGACCATGGATCATGCGCCTGCCTCTCGCGAGGAGGATCGGCATAATCCTAGCTTAAGCAGGAGGCATCCGGTAAAGCCCGCAGCTGCGCTACTCCGCGTCCGATGACCGCCTGAGCATGAGTATTGGTCTTGTGGATCTGTGGTCTCGATGAAGTTGGGGCGTTTCGATGTTGACGTCGGTGAGCGCAATCACCCATCACTCCCTCGTCTCCAAGAACACCAAACCCTGCCCGCAGTGGCAACTAGGGCCCGTACAGCCGAAGGCACTCCTGCCCCGGTGCGAGCGAACGCTTAAAGCGGCTTCCTAAGGAAAACGCGTTGATACCCGGCCTGCTCACCTCGACCTGTCTCCTGCCATCCTAGGGCAAGGTACATTGCGAGGTTCTCCGTCATTGTCACATGAGTATAGAGGCGGAGCTCGCTGTACCCGCGCCTCGAAGCCTCTATCTCCGCGAATCGCATCAAGGCCCGACCGATGCCACGCCCGTGGCGCGCCGGGTCAACTGCAACGTTATCAAGTAGAAGATGATCGTCTTCTGGCAGGAGCACGATAAGACCAGCTACCGTCCCATTGAATTCGATAACCCAAGCCGTATGATTGCGGATGTGGACGGAGTAGTCGTCCAGCATTGGACCAGGAGCCTTGCCAATCCTGTCGATGTATTTCGTGTAGGCGTCCATGACGATTCGCGTCATAGCATCTAGGTCAGACATGCCGGCTGGACGGACGATATCCGCCATGGTGAGCCTCGTCACATTGTTAGCAGTCAAGTGAAGAACCTCGCTCTGTGGCGCCGTACGGACCGCGTCCGTCAAAGGGGTTCGGACGAACTTGCCAGTGGCGATGCTTCTGCATGGCTGTCTCGAGAGGGAAAGGCGAGTGAAACGCGCGAAGCCCGGGGAGCTGCAGCGGTTCGGAAGCGCAAGCCGAGGTCTGTGCGGCGCGAGCTTCGTCCGAAAGAATCGCGCTTCATCCGAGGGGGGAACTGTCCGAGGAAAGCCGCTGAAGTCGACGCACCGCGTCCATATTGAAGGAGAAGCCCCAGCCAGGCCGGTCGGGGGCAATCGCGCGGCCCTCGCCATCCAGCTCGATTCTTTCCGAATATATCGGTTCGAACCAGGGCATGTGCTCCAGGATATACGCGTTGGGCGCGGCGGCGAGTAGGGAGAGGCTCATTTCGCTGAACAAGTGCGAGGACAGCTTCACCTCAAAGGCTGCGGCGACATGGCTCGCACGGATGAACTCGGTCGGTCCGCCCATGCGCTGCAGATCTGGCATCAGCACGTCGGCCGACTTCATCTGCAACATCGTCAACATCCCGCGGCTGGTGTACTCGGTCTCGCCGCTGGCGATCGGCGTATCGAGGGCAGCGGCGATCTCGGCCTCGCCCGCGTGGTTCCAGTACCGGACGGGCTCCTCGAACCAATCGAGGCCGTACTCTTCCAGCGCGCGGCCGAGCCGGATCGCCTCGGGTACACTGAGCGACTGGTTAGCGTCGGCCATAAGCTTGACGTCGGGGCCGATGGCATCGCGGACGGCGCGGATCCGTTCGACGTTCCATGCGACCGGGCGGGAACCGACGCGCATCTTTATCGCCCGGAAACCGCGAGCGAGGAAGTCGGCCGCTTCGCGCTGCAACTCGTCGATGGAGGACGAGAGCCAGAGTCCGCCGCTCGCGTAAGTCGGCACGGCGGTCGCGGCGGCACCTATCAGGCGGGAGACATTGAGGCCTGCAGCGCGGCCGCGCAGGTCCCACAGCGCGCAGTCCACGCCGGCAAGGCCCGCGACGCTCATGCCGGCATGGCCGAAGAAGCCGATATCCGCCCATGCGCGTTTGTAAAAAGATGGCGCCATTGTCGGGTCGAGGCCGATCAGGAGCGGCTCGAACGAACGGACCATGTCGCGCAGGATTTCGAGGCGGTTGCCGTTGATGGCGAAACACAGGCCCTCGCCGGTGACGCCCTGGTCGGTGTCGATGAACACCAGAACCGCGTCGGTCGAGCGAATTTCAAGGGTTGCCGACCATATTGGACGCGGCAGCGGCAGACGCACGATTTCGGTGCGCAGTGCGATGATCTTCACGCTCACTCTCCATTCAAGCACGCGTGGCAGTCGGCTCAGAGGTCTGATGACGCGACACACCCCAAAAAGGTCCGAGCAAATTTTCATGCCCAAGCAAATCCGACGGATGCACGGCCATCGCTCGTTCACGACCAAAGGGCTCTGCCTACTATAATGATGGCAGGCGTGATATAAATGAACCTCGATATCATTGATCTCTGAGTTCAATCTAAATGATACCAGCGGCGGTAGACTTGGACCTTCTTCGAGCCTTCGTGGCCGCGTGCCGTATCGGAAATCTCAGCCGTGCGGCGGAAGCGACCGGGCGGACTCAATCGGCTATGAGCATGCAGATGCGTCGGCTGGAGGGTCTGCTAGGAAAGAAGCTGCTTCGCCGCACTGGGCGGGGGGTGCTCCCGACTGCAGAGGGCGAGGTTTTCCTTGGCTATGCGTCGCGCATCCTGACCTTGGGAGACGAAGCGGCGGCGCGACTCCGCCAGATTCCTCTCGCGGGTACGGTTACAATCGGTCTTCCCGAAGAGGTGGCTCTCGCCTCTCTCCCCTCTGCGCTTGGACAGTTCCACCGTATCCATCCTGATGTCAGCCTGGACATCATCGTCGACAACACCGCTGCCATCGGACCGCTGTGGCAGCAGGGACGCCTCGACATCATGATCGCCAACCCGTCCGGCGTACCGGACGACGCGGTGGCGAGTTGGAGCGTCGAACTTCAGTGGGTCTGCGGGCTCGATCATGCCCCGGACACCGCGCGGCCGCTCGACTTGGTGGTTTTCCCAGAACCTTGCACTTGGCGACGGCGCATGTTTGAGATACTCGCCGAAGCAGGCGTGGACCATCGCATCGCCTTTACCAGCCCGAGCGTAGCTGCGGTGCAAGCGGCAGTAGAGAATGGCCTTGGCATCGCCCTCCTGACGCCAGAGTGCATCCGCGTGCCACTCATGCGGGTTCTGCCTCGTTCCCAAACGATGCCGCCGCCGGTAATCGTCCAATACGGGCTTTATGCCCGCGCGACCAGAACGCCTGCAGTCGACGAAGCGATCCGCGCCCTGATGAGTGGACTGCGCTGACACGCTTTGAGGAAGATCACGTCAATCCGGGATCACCTTCGCTGGTACGGAGCCCACTTGTTGCTCGACGGCATCCTTCTGCCCGGGCCCCTCTGAACCGTGCCGAGTTGCTGTGTGGAGCGGTACTAAGCTGCGGTCCGGCATTCTTTGTCGTTCTTAACGACGTAATCCTTGGTGCTCCAAAAACCTGGGAGCGCGACAACGGACACATATGACCAATCTACCACCCTCGATCAATACTGTGAGTCCTTCGAGCAAAGCCTTGCATCAAAGAACTATAAGCCCTGGACGCCTAGGAATTATCGCTGCCTACTTCGACGCTTCGCCAGATTGATCGAGGCTGGGGCGTTGTGCCGTCGGCACTCACGCCAGATCTCGCCAATGCACTGGACCGGCAAGCTGTCGGAGGTGGTCTACGGCACCATCCCGTTCCACCTGATCATGTTCGTGCTGCTGGTGCTGCTGGTGCTGCTGGTCTTCTGGCCCGAAATCGCGCTCTGGCTGCCGCAACACATGAAGAGCGGCTAGCGTGGGCCCTTGCCGATATGCGCAACGGCCTCGATCTCGACCCGGATCTCCGGCGCCGCGAGAGCGCTCACCTCGACCAGGGTCGAGGCGGGGAAATTGCCGCTGAAGAACTCGCGGCGAGCCTGCCAGACCTTCACGTTGTTTGCGATGTCGGTGACGAAGACCGTGATCTTCACGATGTCGGACATCATGCCGCCCGCCGCCTCGATCAGCCCCTTGATCTTGGTGAAGATCACCTTGGCTTGCGCATATTCGTCCATGCCCGCCAACACCTTGGGGTCTTCGCCGCGCGCGGTCATGCCGGAGACATAGGCGATGCCGTCGACGACGAGGCAGTTGGACCAGCGCTCCGGCGGCGGCTCGGGAGCGGCGGGCGAGGTGACGCGGCGGATTGTCATCGGCTTTTCCTCCTCTTTCGTTTTCGTGGCGATATAGTCGCCGCATGAGTTCCCTTTTTCACGCTCTTTTCGAACCGCGGCGCATCGCGCTGATCGGTGCCTCCGCCGACGAGAAGAAGACGACGTCGCGCCCGCAGCGCTTCCTGGCAAAGCATGGCTTCACGGGCGAGATCCTGCCGGTCAATCCGGGCCGTACGGAGATTCTCGGCCTTCGGTCGTACAAGAACCTCGATGCCATCGAGGGCGAGATCGACCATGCGTATATCCTGCTGAACGGCAAGGATGCGGTCGAGGCGCTGGCCGCTTGCGGACGCCGCGGCGTGAAGGTCGCGTCGATTCTCGCCGGTGGCTTCGCGGATGCCGGCGCCGCTGGTGCGTCGCTACAGGACGAGCTGGTGCGGATCGTGCGCGAGACCGGCATCCGGCTTGTCGGTCCCAACAGCATCGGCACGGTCAGCACCGATCCGCCGATCGCGCTGACCGCCAATGCCGCCTTCGCCGTCGACAGGTTGAGGACCGGCGATTGGGCGCTGGTGAGTCAGAGCGGCAGCCTGATCGGTGCGCTGCTGTCGCGGGCGGATGCGCGCGGCATCGGCTTCTCGCGGCTGATCTCCGTCGGTAACGAGGTCGATCTTGCGGTTGGCGAGGTCACCGACCTGCTGGTCGACGATCCGAAGACGAAGGCGATCCTGCTGTTCATGGAAACGCTGCGCGACGGCCCGCGACTGGCGCGCGCGGCGCGACGGGCGCATGCCGCCGGCAAGCCGGTGATCGCCTACAAGCTCGGCCGCTCCGAGATCGGCCAGGAACTGGCGAAGTCGCATACTGGCGCGATCGCCGGCTCCGACGCCACCTTCGATGCCTTCTGCCGTCGCCATGGCATCGCGCGCGTGTCGATGTTCGAATCGCTGCTCGACGTACCGGCGCTGCTGGTCGGGCGGCCGCGGCCGACCGGTCGGCGCGTGGCGGTTGCCACGACGACCGGCGGCGGCGCGGCGATGGTGGTCGACAACATGGCCGTCGCGGGTCTCGACATCGCGGGACCGCCGCGCGATCTCGTGGATTGGCTCAAGCCGCTCGGCATCGCCGCCGGCGAGGGCAAGCTGGTCGACCTCACGCTGGCCGGGGCCAAGCCGGAGATCGTCGCCGGCACGATCGAGCGGTTGCTGGCGGACGAGGCCAACGATGCGGTGATCTTCGTCGTCGGGTCGTCGGCGCAGTTCAATCCCGAATTGGCGGTCGAGCCGCTGCTGCGCTTCGCCGGCGCGGCCAAGCCGTTTGCCGTCTCGCTCACGCCCGCGGCCGACAAGTCGCTGGCGCTGCTGACGGCGGCCGGCGTTCCGGCCTTCCGTCATCCTGAGTCCTGCGCCGAGGCGATGGCGCTCTGCCTGCTGCGGCCGACCCCGCAGGCCGAGCCGAAGCTGGATCCGCCGACGCCCGCGGCCTTGGCGGCGCTGGAAGCCGGCCGTGCCTCGGGCTTCGATGAACGTCGAGCCGCCGCGCTCTTTGCCGCCATCGGCGTGACCACGGCCAAGGCCCTGGCGGTGCCGGATGCGCGGCGCATTCCGGCCGCGGTGGCCGAGGTGGGCGCGCCGGTGGCGCTGAAGATCCTGTCGGCCGATGTGCCGCACAAGACCGAGGCGGGCGGCGTGGCGCTGGGATTGCCCGACGGGCAGACGGCGGCGCTGGCGGCGCGCGAGATCGAGAAGCGCGTGAAGCGGCATGTCCCCGGAGCCCGGCTCGAAGGTTTCCTGGTGCAGAAAATGGAGCGCGGTCTCGCCGAGGTGATCCTGGGCTTTCGCCGCGATCCCCTGGTCGGGCCGACCGTGACGGTCGGGCTGGGCGGCGTGCTGGCCGAAATCTACAAGGATGCCGCCACGCGCATCGCACCGGTCGACGAAGCCGAAGCGCGGGCGATGATCGAGGAGGTGAAGGGCCTCGCCACGATCCGCGGCTATCGCAACCTGCCGCGCGGCGACGTGGCGGCCTTGGCGCAGGCCATCGCCGCTTTCTCGCGCCTGGCGCATGACGACTTCGCCGATGTCGCCGAAGCGGAAATCAATCCGCTCCTGGTCAAGCCCGAGGGCGAAGGCGTGGTCGCCGTCGACGGCCTGGTCCTGCTGTCGCGCCGCTGAACACTACGAGGCAACCCCGATCGCGGCTTCAGGATCTTTTTCGGTACACCAGCCCATGCCTTGCCCCCCTCACCCCACCTCTCCCCCTTCGGGGGCGAGGAGTCCGAAAGACTGCCTTCGCTCTCCTCATGTTCCTCGCCCCCGAAGGGGGAGAGCGACTGTCTTTTGTGTCAAGCGCTTTGCCATGGACGTCGCTCCCTGAGGACAGCGTTTAAGATGGTGAGGAGCTTTCGCATGCAGGCGGTCAAGGCCAGCTTGGCGGGTTTTCCGGCGGCGCGCAGGCGTCGGTAGAAGTCGACGATGACGGGATTGCGCCGAGTGGCGACCAGTGTGGCCATATACAGGGCGGTCCGCACGTTTGCGCGGCCGCCGAGGATGGTGCGGCGCCCGCGTA
>NZ_FUWJ01000019.1 GCF_900167455.1 Enhydrobacter aerosaccus | reverse complement strand
CGGCCCGGCCGACTATTGCTCGCTCATGGCGCTCGGCCTCGTCGCCGCCGTCGTGCTGGCCAGCGGCTCGGTCCTGAAGGCGATCGCGATGGTGTTCCTCGGCCTGCTGTTCGGCCTGGTCGGCACCGACGTCAATACCGGCGCCCAGCGCTTCACCTTCGACATCCCCGAACTCAGCGACGGCATCGACTTCGCCCCCATCGCCATGGGCCTGTTCGGCATCGCCGAGATCGTGGTCAATCTCGAACGCAAGATGTCGCGCTCGGGCGCCATCAAGGTGAGTTCGCTGTGGCCAACCCGCGAAGAAGTGCGGCGGGCCTGGCCCGCGGTCCTGCGCGGCACGGCACTCGGCTCCATCCTCGGCGTCCTGCCCGGCGGCGGCCCCACCCTGGGCGCCTTCTCGGCCTACACGCTGGAGAAGAAGCTCTCCAAGCGCCCGGGCGAGTTCGGCAAGGGCGCGGTCGAAGGCGTCGCGGCGCCGGAATCGGCCAACAATGCCGCCGCCCAGACCTCGTTCATCCCCATGCTGACGCTCGGCATCCCGTCCAACGCCGTCATGGCCTTGATGGTCGGCGCCATGATCATCCAGGGCATCCAGCCCGGCCCCGAGGTCATGACCAAGAAGCCGGACCTGTTCTGGGGCATGATCGCCTCGATGTGGATCGGCAACCTGATGCTGGTCATCATCAACCTGCCGATGATCGGCATGTGGGTGAAGCTGCTGACGGTGCCCTACCGCTTCCTGGCCCCGGCCATCCTGCTGTTCTGCTCGATCGGCGCCTACAGCCTGCAGAACAGCACCTTCCACGTCGTCCAGGTCGCCATCTTCGGCGTGCTCGGCTACGTCTTCGTCCGCCTCGGCTGCGAAGGCGCCCCCTTCCTGCTGGGGCTGGTGCTCGGGCCCCAGATGGAGGAGTATTTCCGGCGCGCCATGCTGCTGTCGCGTGGCGACCCCGCGGTCTTCATCCAGAGGCCCATCAGCCTCGGCCTGCTGATCGCTACCGCCGTCCTCCTCCTCCTCATGGCCCTCCCCAGCATCAAGAAAGCAAGGGAAGAGGCCTTCCAGGAAGAGGACGGTTAGACCGAAGAAAGCCGCGTGGTCGATCGGCGCATTAGCCGCCGGCATGCCTTTCGTCAGCCACATCGAGCGAAAAATCCAGTAATCGTCCTTCGTACTACCTTACTATGCTTGGCAAACTGGGGGCGTGCAGATGACAAGCTACCAAGTGATCCTTATCCGATAACCTCAACTCGGGGGCCTCGACGCGACAGCGATCGAAAGCATAAGGGCAACGCGTATGGAAGCGGCAACCCGCAGGAAGACTGATAGGGCTCGGTACGTCACCTTTGAGAACCATGCGCTGACGGTGGGTCGCCGGCTCTGGCACCGGCACCGCTGAAACTAGCGCACTCGTGCATGGATGCTTCGTGCAGCGAATATCGCGCGCTTGGGCGCCATCTCAACAATACGCCCCAGATACATCATAGCGACGCAATGCACTTCTATGGAACGCTCCGGCTTCTCACGCAGGGGGAGACACCCACGACGAAGCGCATGCAACTCTTCACCGAGTTCGTATCCCACAGGCTCATCGCGTACGCGCTTCTTCTCGCAGGGCCATCCGCGCCGTGTGACTGACGCGCGATAGATAGCAATGGCGCTGTTTCGTGTGGAGCGGTATGTCAGCTACGAAGCCTGATTTAGATCTCCTAGGGCCTTTAGTGATGCGCAATCTCGTGACGATCTCTCAGTAACCAACGATGCCGCTTGCGCGACCCTTGTGCTAATCCCTGACCAAAGATCGAGCCGGCCGATGGATTCCGCATTCGGTCTTTACAAGGCCGCGCCAGCGACCGGCACGGGCATTCTCGCCCTTGCGCACGGTGGTGGTGCAAGGAGCGCATCCAATAGAAGGGTAACCTCGGGCAACAAGTGGATGTGGAGGCAAGTTGTGCATTTCGACGTAATCGACGATCTCGACAGCGCTCATGCTTGCCAGCGGATTAATCTTGACGTGGTCGCCATCAGCCTCGAACACAGGAAGGTCGGCCCGCCCCGTCGTCTGGAAGCGCTTGCGACCTGATATCCAGGCCGAGAAATCTCGCAAAGCACATTCGAGCGGCGCTACTTTCCGGAAGGCGCAGCAGCCATCCGCATCCCAGATGGCGCGACGCAGGTCTGGATCAAGCCGCTGCTCCTCCACCGCCGTTGGTCCGACACTACGGACGTCTTGAAGGCCCAGGTGTGCACTTAGCCGCTCGCGATAGTCGAGTGTCTCCGGAAAATGACGGCCGGTGTCGATAAATAGGACAGGGATTGTAGCATCGACACGAGATACAAGGTGCAGCAGGATTGCTGACTCGGCGCCAAACGACGAAACGACAGCGATTCGCCCATTGAACAAGTCTCGCGCAATTTCCAAGACCTTGGCGGCTGATGAGCAACCGTAGTCTCGCTGCAGGAATACAGCGTGTTCCGAAGGACCCATGCCAATCTCCGTGGCTGCTTAGCTTCTGACCACTGCAGCAACACGGGACACAGACATGGTCGAGGTAGTGTGGAGACGTAGTGGAGAGACTGCGGATCTCAGGGGTGAATATTCACTTCACCACGATGCTGACATCACGCCACATCATCTCGACACGATCTCGACAATGCGGGTTATCGTAGTCATATGGCCACCATGATGAACGCCGTTGTGCTTATCGTCGAAGATGAACCCGAAATTGCAACGATCCTGCAGGCTTATCTTGAGCGCGAAGGTTTCAGAACTGTGCGGGCGGAGAACGGTCGGCTGGCAATCGACCTTCATTTGAGCCTGAAGCCCGACATCGTCCTTCTCGACGTGAAGCTGCCGGCCATCGACGGCTATGCCGTACTGGGCGTGATACGGCGGCAGCACAACACTCCGGTGATCATGGTTACTGCTCTTGGCGAAGATCTCGACAAGCTGCAAGCGCTAAGGATCGGTGCGGACGACTACGTGGTCAAGCCGTTCAATGCGCATGAAGTTGTCGCGCGCGTCAAAGCTGTCCTGAGGCGAACGCTCGGCCATGGCGAGACCGAGGTCGTGCGGTTTGGACCGATCTCGGTCGATCTTATTGCACATAGCGCTGTGGTCGCTTCTGGTTCCGGCGCGGTGCATCTCGATCTGACTCTTACGGAATTCCGCGTTCTCGGCCACATGATCCGGATGCCGACTCGTGCCTTTACGCGTGCCGAGCTGGTCGATGCCTGCATACCCGAAAGCGAGACCCTTGAACGCACAATCGATACCCACGTCAGCAACCTACGGCGGAAGCTCAGCGCCGCTGGAGCGGTCGGCTATCCTCAAAGCATTCGCGGCGTCGGTTATCGACTCTCGCCCTCGAGATGACCGTTTCATCCCGCAGGCTCGGCCGCCAGTTGGCGGTCTCGATGGCGGCCGTTACCAGCCTCGCCCTCGCCGGGCTGATTCTGGGAATGGTCGCCTTCTATACCGTGGCCTTGCTCTACTTCCCTTCTCTGTTTGGCGACCCTGATGCCGCAGCCCCCTCGCTCGGCACGGCCCTTCCTACCTGGTATGAATGGGAGGCCTATCTCCTCCTGTGGTTGGCCGGTACGACCGGGACACTGTTCGTTGCCGTTCGGCTCACGCGACGCCTGAGCCGTCCCCTTGACGCGGTCGGACTTGCCGCTCGCCGATTAGCCGCAGGCGATCTGGCCGCGCGCGCACAGGTCGACGGACCGGCCTTCGAAGAGACCAAGCAGCTCGTGAGCGATTTCAATACAATGGCAAGCCAACTCGCCGCCGCCGACGCTGAACTGAGGACGCGAAATGCCGCGGTTTCCCATGAACTTCGTACGCCTCTCACGATTCTCCGCGGCCGACTTCAAGGCCTTGCAGACGGAGTCTTTGCCCCGGACCACACGTTGTTCGCAAGGCTCGTGGACGAGGTGGACACGTTAGTATGCATTGTCGATGATCTTCATCTCTTGAGTCTTGCCAATAGCGGCAGAATGGTGCTCCGGCTGGAGCAAATTGACCTTGCTCGCGAGGCCGCCACCGTGATCGCCTTGGCCAATGCCGACCTGAAAGCGTCTGACGTCGATATCCGTGCCAACCTTGAATCGGCCAAAGTTCGTGCCGACGGTGCGCGCGTCCGGCAGGCGCTGCTCGCCCTTCTCGAGAACGTCCGAAAGCATGCTGCGCCAGGAATAGTTTACGTCGAAACCAAGGTCCTTGGGGTCTGGGCAATCTTGCGAGTGCGAGACAGCGGTCCCGGCTTTCCCCCCGGTAATGAGGAGCTAGCCTTCTCTCCCTTCTGGCGTGCCGACGTTTCCCGATCGCGCAAGAGCGGTGGCAGTGGGTTGGGCCTCACTGTGGTGCGGGCAATCGCTGAAGCGCAAGGGGGCACGGCCTCAGCGCGGAGCGACGCCGAAGGCGGTGCAATTGTCGAAGTGCGGTTACCTTGCCTCCTGTTCGCTAGCGACGAAAAGCCTTCTACTACCGCATGCCCCGGCGCGTAGCACTGGTCGCCGAAGCTGGCTGATAGGCAGACGAGTAACGAGCCGCTGCCTTCGGCCATCCCGTTAACATTGCATATGCCAACCACTTGATCACTGCCAGGACCGTGTGATTTTGGCGAAAGTCATCGCTCCAGGACGATACGGACTGTCGCTAGGGTGCCCCCCTTGACGTGATTTGCCACCGCAATCGTCGCCCCAAAGGTGGCGGCCTGAGCCCGTGCGATAGTGAGGCCGATGCCGGTCCCTCCAGTCTCCCGAGAGCGGCTTGTGTTGCGGCGCACGAATGGCTCGAAGATCGTCGGTAGGAGCTGCTCGTCGATCCCGGGTCCATGATCGCGTATCCGCACCTCGACGCCCGTGCCCTCCAGAACACAGTAGACTTCGGCGTCGCCACCATATTTGACAGCGTTATCGATGAGATTGGTGATGCACCGGGCAAGTGCATTGGGCTTGACGCGCACTCGCGCGCCACAGCCGCCCGTGAAGCGAACGTCACTGCCGAACTCGGCTGCATCCTCGCACAGGCTCGACAGGAGGGTATCGATTTCAACGACTGACCAAGGCTCCCGGTTCTCGCTGCTGCGGGCGAGCTCGAGCCCATCCTTGACCAGCGTCTGCATTGTTGCGAGATCGGCGATCAGATGCTCACGCAGCACCGGCTCTACGACCTGCTCGAGCCTCAGTCGGAGCCGGGTGAGCGGAGTCTGAAGGTCATGGGCGATCGCCGCAAGGATATGAGTACGCTCCCTGACCCCATCGCGGATGCGAGTCTGCATGAGGTTAAAGGTTCCCAGTGCAGCGCGAACCTCGGTAGGGCCAAGCACGGGGATGGGCTCGGGGTCGGCCGAGAGCGAGAATCCGCGGGCGGCGTCAGTCAGGCGCCGGAGTGGCTTGGTAACAAACCGGGCGACGAGAAACGAGAGCACTCCACTCGCCATGAGAATGCCCAGGAGATAGATGGGATCGAGCGTGGAACTGTGCGGTGTGGGAAGCGGCGGAAAATCGAACGCCAATTCCCGCGACACACCCTTATTGTCGACGAAGTACACATACCAGCAGTCGAGGAAGTGTGAATCGGCTCCAGCAGCACGCGAGCTGAGGTCGAGACCCTCGGGAAAGCACAAATTGCTTGGCACCTGAGCGGCTTGAGGTTGCGCGTGCGCGCCGAGCCTTGCCGTCAGCAAGCTAGTCAAGAAACGGTTGGGCAATTCCAGTTTCACCGGTTGGGGCGCGAACTGCGCACCGAGGATGTCATAGTTGCGCAGGGCCTGCGTCGTATGGTCCGGGTCGCGTTGCAGCCTATCGGCGATGTCCGCGGTGCTAGCTATCACCCGATCAAGCCTGGCCTGCTCGAAATCCCGTTTGCGGGATTGCTCGGCCACGAGCAGCGACAAGATCGCGGAGGCGGCGAGGCCCACAGTCAATAGCAGCGTGAGGCGTCCTTGCAGCGAGTCGACGAAAGCCGACACTGTGGCAAACAACCGCCTCATTCGAAGCGAATCTCGCCTGCAAGGACATAGCCTTCGTTGCGCACGGTCAGGATCAAATCGGCGCCGCCCGGTTCCGAGGCGAGCTTTTGGCGCAAGCGGCTCACCTGGAGATCGATCGAGCGGTCGAAGGCGACCGTAGCGCTACGTTCCGGGAGGAGATGCTCGCGAGACAGCACACGATTGGGTGCAGCCAGGAAGCGGGTGAGCAGCCGATATTCGGACGAGGCCAGCATGACCAGCCTATCATCAGACGCGATTAGGCGACGCTGGATCAGGTCGAGGCGCCAAGGCCCGATGTGGGCCACGCGAGCGTTCCGCGGGCCCCCATCGGCGATCTTGAGCCTGCGGATTAGGTTGCGCACCCGCGCCCGTAATTCGCGCGGCTCGAACGGTTTAGTCAGATAATCATCGGCGCCGAGCTCGAGGCCCAGCACGCGGTCGATTGCGGCGTCGCGGGCCGTGACCATGATGATTGCTCCACCGTGGCCTTCAGCGCGCAATTCTCGGCACAACGTCACGCCATCGCCGTCGGGTAAATTGAGATCGAGGACGAGCACATCCACCGGCGCCTCCGCCAGCGCCGCGCGCGCACCGGCGATGTCGCCAGCGGTACGAACCTCATATGGTTCGCGCTCCAGCTGCTCCCTAATGAGGGTCCGGATATCCTCGTCGTCATCAGCGACAAGGATCCGCCCCTCTGACCCTGATGGTTGATTCATGCTGACGACTATACAGTAAGGATTTAGGCAATTTGGGCAGTTGATACACACCGCTACAATTGCCTACCTTTTGGTACGCGCCGTTACGCCCTCGGCCTGTTAGCGAGACCCCTCCCGATCCACAGTCGGGAACCGTCTACAAAATCAGGCCCCCTTCGGCGTGCAGCCCGTGTTCCCATTACCATTGACTTGGACCCGATTCATCCGACCAGCGGGGCTGGCAATGACGCTGGCGCTAGCCGCGTGTCACGAGGATAAGCAGACCCCGCAACCGGTGCCCGAAGTCGGGGTAGTCACCCTCGTCGCCCAGCCTGTTACACTCACGACCGCGCTGACTGGCCGCACGGCCGCGACCATGTCTTCCGGTGTTCGCCCTCGGGTCGCTGGCATCATCAGGGCGCGGCTGTTCACTGAAGGCTCTGTCGTTCAGGCCGGCGAGGCACTCTATGAGATCGACCCACGCCCTTATCGCGCCATCCTCGATCAGACACAGGCCCAACTCGAAAGCGCCCAGGCCACCTTTGCATCAGCTCAGGCCAAGGCGGACCGGTATCTCAAGCTGACGGTCACCCAATCGGTCAGTCGCCAGGATGTCGACGATGCGACCGCGGCCGCACAGGCGGCTCGTGCCAGTGTTCGCCAACATCAAGCGGCGTTGGAGACGGCGCACCTCAACCTCGAATTTACGCGGGTGCTGGCGCCGATCTCGGGCCGAATCGGCCGATCAAACGTAACACCCGGCGCTTTGGTAACGGCAGACCAGAGCACTGCGCTGGCCACCATCCAGCAGCTCGACCCGATCTATGTCGACATCAGCCAATCGAGCTTCCAGCTCCTGAAGCTGCGCCAGGCAGTGGCCAAAGGTGAAGTACTTCCCGCCAGTTCCGAGGTCCGCCTCAAGCTCGAGGACGGGTCCGACTATCCCCTTACCGGTCGCATTGAGTTCAGCGAAGTCGCGGTCGACGAGAACACCGGCACTGTTACATTGCGTGCCCGCTTCCCAAACCCCGATGGCCTATTGCTGCCGGGAATGTTCGTACGGATAGAAGCGCCACAGGCTGTCGTCCCCGCTGGCATTCTCGCGCCACAGCAGGGAATCGTTCGGGATGCGCGGGGCAATGCCACGGCACTCGTCGTTGATGCGAACGACAAGGTCGCCCAGCGCGAGGTCACCGCCGCGCAAACTATCGGCAACACGTGGCTGATCACCAACGGTCTGACGGCCGGCGATCGACTCATCGTCGAGGGCATCGGCAAGGTGCAGGCGGGCACCTTGGTCAAGCCTGTCCCTGTCAACCTCTGAGGCCGAGCCATGCCTCTCAGCCGATTCTTCGTCGACCGTCCGATCTTTGCCTGGGTCATCGCCATCGTCATCATGATGGGGGGCCTTTATGCCATCGCTCGACTTGCCATCGAGCAATATCCGGACATGGCACCGCCCGAGGTCAGCGTCAGCGCAACCTATCCGGGAGCGTCGGCCGAGACGCTGGAAACCAGCGTGACCCAAGTGCTGGAACAACAGCTCACCGGTATCGACGGACTGCTCTATTTTTCGTCTAGCTCCGACAGTTCGGGCATCGCCAGCATCAGCATTACTTTCAGCAAGGGCACCAATCCCGAAATAGCCCAGGTGCAGGTTCAGAATCGCGTGCAGCAGGCCCTGTCACGTCTTCCCATTCCCGTACAGCAACAAGGGCTGAGCGTCGTCAAACGCAACAGCGGCTACCTGATGATCGTCACTCTGGCCGACAAGACCAATAGGTCGTCGGATGGCGATATCGGAGACTATCTGGTGAGTCGTTTCCAGGACGAACTGGCCCGCGTCGACGGCGTCGGCCAAGTCCAACTATACGGCGGGCAGTATGCGATGCGCATTTGGCTCGATCCCGTGAAGCTCGCCGCCGTTAAGCTGATGCCCTCCGACATTGCAGCCGCAATTCAGGCACAGAACACGGAGGTCTCCGCTGGGCAGATCGGACAGAATCCGGCAGTCGTTGGACAGATGCTTAATGCCGTGGTCAAGGCCAAGGCCCGATTCACCTCAGCCGGCCAATTCCGTGCCATCGTTGTCAAGACGCAAGGGGATGGATCGGTAGTACGCCTGTCCGATGTGGCCCGAGTCGAAATCGGCCAAGAAGACTACAGTTACGTCAGCCGCGTCGATGGTCATCCGGCCTCCGGCATCTCGATCCGGCTCGCGCCGGGCGCCGATGCCCTCAAGACCGCAGCGGCAGTCAAGGCGCGCGTCGCCGAACTCGGAAGAGAACTGCCGGCTGGTTACGTCGTCTCCTATAGCGGCGATGCGACAGATTTTATCAAGCTGTCGGTCTTGGAAGTGATCGAGACGCTCGTGATCGCGATCGTCCTCGTCATGATCGTCATGTTCCTCTTCTTGCAGAGCTGGCGGGGAACCCTCATACCAGCGATCGCCGTCCCTGTGGTGCTGCTCGGCACATGCGGCGTGCTTGTCGTCTTCGGCTATTCGATCAATACACTCACGCTCTTTGGTATGGTGCTCGCGATCGGGCTTCTGGTCGACGACGCGATCGTCGTCGTCGAGAATGTCGAGCGCATCATGACCAGGGAAATGCTTGGGCCGAGGGAAGCGACGATCCAATCGATGAACGAGATCTCCTCGGCTCTCGTCGGCATCGCGCTTGTCCTCTCAGCTGTGTTCTTGCCGATGGCGTTCTTCGATGGATCCACCGGCGTCATCTATCGCCAGTTCTCGATCACCATCGTCTCCTCGATGGTGCTGTCGGTGCTGGTGGCGCTGATACTGTCGCCGGCACTTTGCGCGACCTTGCTCAAGTCCGGCGACCATGATCCGCTCCAACGCCACGGACTGTTCGGCAGCTTCAACCGCTGGTTCGATCGGATGACCGGCCGCTACGTCGACACCGCCCGCAACGTGATATCCCATCGCAGGCTTCATCTTGGCGTCTACGCCCTCCTCCTTGGACTCCTGGCGCTGCTGTTCGTGCGCTTGCCAACCGGTTTCCTGCCGACCGAGGACCAAGGCGAGCTCATGGTGCAATACACGCTACCTGCGGGAGCCACCCTGCAAAGGACCGAGAAGGTTGGCATTACCGTCGAGCGATATTTACTGGAGCGCGAGCGAACCAATATCGCCAGCGTTTTTGCAGTGGACGGCATCGGTTTCGGAGGAGCCGGCGCAAACGCGGGCACGGCGTGGATCAGCCTGGCCCCCTTTGGCCAGCGTCGGGCCAACAGCAGCAGCGCGGAGGCGATTGGCCTGCGCGCGGTGGAGGCGCTCTCGGGCATACGAGATGCCCAGGTGTTTGCGACGGCGCCCCCGGCGATCATGGGGTTCGGGCAGTCCAGTGGCTTTACTTTCGAACTCCTCAATACCAGCGGCATGGAGCGCGCCCGCTTTACCGCATTGCGCGACAAACTGGTCGCCGCAGCAAACCGTGACCCAAAACTTTCCCAAGTCCGCGCCACGACCTTGCCCGACATGCCACAGCTCCGAATTGACATCGACGAGACCAAGCTTGCCGTGCTCGGCCTCAATCTGGGCGCTGTCACCAGCACGTTGAGCACTGCCTGGGGCGGCACTTACGTCAATGACTTCATCGACCGCGGCCGCGTCAAGCGCGTCTATCTCCAGGCCGACTCGCCGTTCCGAATGCGGCCGAACGACCTCGACACATGGTTCGTGCGCGCGAGTAACGGGACCATGACGCCGTTCTCGGCCTTCGCTACTTCCACGTGGGAGGTCGGGCCGAGTAGCGTTTGGCGCTTCAACGGACGCTCGTCTTACGAGATCCAGGGGGAGGCGGCGCCGGGCGCGAGCTCCGGCGACGCGATGAAAGCAATGGAAGCGCTCCAACACGCACTCGCTCCCGGGACCACCTCCGCCTGGAGCGGGATCTCCTACCAGGAGCGGCAGGCGCAAGGTCAGGCGCCCTATCTCTATGCGCTGTCCATTCTCATCGTCTTCCTGTGCCTCGCCGCCCTCTATGAGAGCGGGTCCATTCCGCTCGCGGTGCTGTTGGTGCTTCCGATCGGCCTGATCGGCGCAGTGCTCGCCGTGACGCTCAGAGACTTGGACAACAATGTCTACTTCCAGGTCGGGTTGGTAACCACGATTGGCCTCACTGCGAAGAACGCGGTTCTGATCGTCGAGTTCGCCGAAGCAGCCCGACGGCGTGGCGAGGACATCGTGCAGGCGGCGCTGGAAGGCGCCCGCTTGCGGCTGCGGCCTATCCTAATGACCTCGATCGCATTCATCGTCGGCGTGCTGCCCCTGGCTATCGCCACCGGAGCCGGCGCGCGCAGTCGCATGGCTATTGGGACCGCCGTCTCCGGCGGCACGCTGACCGCCACAGTGCTCGCAATCTTCTATGTGCCGATGTTCTTCGTTCTCGTCGCCCGCCTGTTGCATCGCGCCGATTCCCAAGCCTCGGAGAACGAATGACCCGGCGCGCTCTCTTGCTGCCGATCACCGCGGCTTTGCTTGCCGGCTGCAGCCTCGCGCCGGATTATGCGCGCCCACCGCTGGCCGCGCCCTCGACATGGCCGCAGGGTGCAGCGTACGAACCGCAGCATAAAGGTGATGCCGGTTCGCCGTGGCTGCAACTCATCGCCGACCCCAAACTAAGGACGTTGATCCAGCGGGCGTTGTCGGATAACCGTGGCCTGCGCGCCGCGATCGCCGATGTTGCCTCCGCCCGAGCCAGGTATCGCGTCACCCGCAGCGCCGAACGGCCGACGTTGTCCGGCACGGCTTCCGGTTCGATCATTGGAAAGGAAACCGGCACAAGCGAAAACTATACGGCCAACGCTGGTCTCAGCGGCTTCGAGATCGATCTGTTCGGCCGGCTCCGCAGTCAAAGCGAGGCTGCATTCGAGACCTACCTCGCGACCGACTCTGGCGCTCGCTCGGCACGGATCACGCTGGTCGCGGAGACCGCTACCGCCTATGTGACTCTTGCCTCCAGCAACGACCTGCTGCGGATCGCCCAGGAAACAGTGGCAAGCAGCGCAAGTTCCGTCGAGCTTACCCGCTCGCTACTTGCCGTCGGACTCACTAACGCCGGTGCGGAGCAGGACGCCATCACCGTCCTGGCTCGCGCGCAATCCGACGTCGAGCGATACACAACCCAGGTGGCGCAGGACCGCAACACTCTGGAGCTGCTCGTCGGCAGCCCTGTCGAAGAAGCGCTGCTGCCTGCCGCTCTGGCTGAACTCGATAGTTCCATTGCAGTCGCGCCTGCGGGCCTGTCGTCGCAAGTGCTGCTGCAGCACCCTGATGTCGTGCAGGCCGAACATCGGCTCAAAGGCGCTAACGCAAACATCGGCGCGGCGCGTGCAGCCTTCTTTCCGGCGATCACGCTTACCTCGGCGGCGGGCGTTGCGAGCACAGCTCTGTCTTCGCTATTCACCGGCGGCGCCTTCACTTGGTCGGTGGCGCCATCCGCGACCGTCTCCATCTTCGGTGGCCCCAACATCGGCAATCTGGCCTATGCCAACGCGCAGCGCGACTTCTTCCTCGCCGGATATGAGAAGACGGTACAGACGGCGTTCAAGGATGTGGCAGACGCGCTGGCCCGCCGCGGAACCATCGCTCGGCAGCGCACCGCCCAAAGCCACCTGGTTGAAGCGGCGAACCGCAGCTACCAGCTTGCCGACGCGCAATATCGCGCTGGAGCGGGCAGCTTCCTGAATTCCTTGATCTCGCAGCGCACCCTCTATTCGGCACGCCAGACGCAAATCAACGTGATCCTGACTGATCTCAACAACCGGATCGCTCTCTATCGGGCGCTCGGCGCGGACAACAGCCTATGAGAAAGCGTCAGGCACTGCGCCTGCGGTTTGCGGCGACCGTTCGGGATAATGTTGACGGTGGCGAGCACGGCTTAGTCACGCCGCCTATCTCGCCTTCATCAGCGATTCCGCCAACGGCTTTCAATCGACCACCGTCTCTTATGATGGAGGTCTCGAACTATCGATGAAGACCGTTTAGCAGGTTGTTGAAGAAGTGGTCGAGCGATGAGGGATGAGAAGGATATCATCTCCGTTTTCGAGGGAGATGTCACCTTCGAGGGAGCCGTCGTCCTGCAGTTCGGCCCAACCGTGGCTGCTCGCGTGCTCCATCTCGTCGTTGCCGCCTCAGGCGAACTCGACGGCGTTGTAGGTACCATGGATGACGCCGGCGAGGCAATTGAAGGCGGACTCACCACCGTCCTGATCGAACTGGATATAGGCGGTCGGCACCGACATGTCGTAGCCGGGTGTCTCAACGACGCTCCATCGGCCCTGGACACTCATATCGGCAACGCCAGGAGCCTTGGCAGGCGGATCAGGTTGTAGGCCGCTGAAAGCGGTATCGGCTCGGGCACATCCTCGCAGCCTGACCTTAGCCAGTCCTGCCGACGCCTTGATCCAGCCGAACACCTCCTCGATCCGCTTGCGACAACGTTGGCTGATCGCTTAACCGGCGTGTCGGGTGACCCGACGGTCGACCGATGTCTTGCGTGGCTTGCCGGTCTTGCTCAGATGGCCGTCAATGGCGATGTGGGGGCCGGCTGAACGGGATCGGGGTGAGGCCACGAAGTCGGCCACGTCATAGGCCTTGTCGGCGCCTAGGGTGATACATCGCCTGCCGCGACAGCTGTCGACCAGAGCCAACGCCTGTTCGCGTTCGGCCGCGCCCGTGGCCAAGCTGGCGCGCCTGCCAACCACCAGGCCATGGCGATTCTCCGTCAGGGCATGGCCTATGTAGCAGAGCTTGGCTGGCTGGCCGTCGACCTTCTTGTAAAGCCGAGCTTCCAGGTCGGTCGTGCTGCGATGCGTCTCGTTCGAGCGCCTCTCCTTGTGGAAGTTGCGCTCGGCGTTGCGGCCAGGCCCGGTCGCATCGTCGTCATCACCGTCCTTGTGGCGGAAGCTCTTGATCGACGCCCACACATCCAAAGAGCGCCGCGGCCATCGACCGGACGCGAGCTCACTCGGAGCAGAAAGGGGAAAGACGGGACCTCCGGTCCTTGCCTCATTCAGTCCAGAGCCCGGCCCACGCAGTCGGGTTGACCATCGGCATCCCGTCTCATGTCGGCAGGAATACTTGAACTTGAAGCCGTAGCCCTTGCTATCCAAAGCTGCTGGAGCGCGGCGTGACCGATCGGATGCTGCCGAAGAGAAGCAATCGCGGCGAGGAACTGGCTCATGATTGCGCGAGATGATGCGCAATCAGCTTGACGGCAAAGTCGAGAAAGCTGCGCGGGTCGGGGCCAGGGCGCTCCGTCGCGACGCTCGCCAGCACGGCGTCTCCCGACATCGCCGCGTGCATGTGGGCTGCGCTCAACAGAGCGATGGCGTGCTGGGTGTCGGCAAGTCGGGGAGTAGCACGCCCGGCCTTGCGTGCCGCCTGGACGCGCGCGCGATGGACCCGTTCCACCAGGGGCCTGAACATGCCTGATCCTTTCGGCCGCCAGCCGGCCAGGCTGAGCCAATGCGCCAGCCGGGCGGCTCGTTCGTCGGCATAGGCGCGCTGGAACAGCCGGCCTAGCGCGGCGACGTCGATGCGGTCGGGAGCCCAGCTTTCGATCGTTGCTTCGATATCGTCCACCAGCCGACGTCCGATGCGGCGGAGGAGCGCGTCCATCAACGCCTCGCGGGTACCGAAATGATAGTGGATGGCCGCATCCGTTAGCCCCAGATCGGTGGCAATACGCTGGATGCGCACGCCGTCCGGGCCCTCGTCATGCAGCCGGCGCTCCGCTGCTTCCAATATCGCAAGTTTGGCCGCTTGAGGGGTTCGGCGTTGTCGACTGGCCATTGACATCCCACTTCTGAAGGAGACTACTTAGGGATACCTAAGTAAGGAGTTCTCATGGAGGATTGGCATCCTGAGGCACTTGCGGCAATAGCTGATCGGCTCGGCATCGCCTTCGACGACATCACGCCACCTTGCGCGCGGCGTTTCTCCTGCAAAGATGGCCTCTCCCTTAATGTGCTCGACTGGGGCGGCAGCGGGCCTGCCGCCGTGCTGTTGCACGGCGGCGCGCTAACGGCTCGCACATGGGATTACGTCGCCCTGGCGCTCCGAACCGATGCCCGGCTGCTTTGTATCGACTTGCGTGGCCACGGCGCCAGCGACTGGGCCGAGGACTATTCGATCGGAAGCCATGCCACGGACGTCCTGGTCGTTCTCGACGGGCTCAGGATCGAACGCTCGCGGATGGTCGGCATGTCGCTGGGCGGCATGGTGGCGTGCGAGTTCGCGCTACGCTATCCCGATCGCACCGAAAGCCTGGCGATGGTCGATGTGGTCTCGCGGCCGCTGTTCGGTGCAACGACGCGGATGCGCGCCTTCATGGGAGGCTTTCCGGGGGCCTCGACTGTAGAGGAGGTCGTGGCGATGGTCCTAGCCGTCAGCCCAAAGAGCGATCCGGACCGCCTAGAGTACCGCATGCGCGCGCTCCTAAAGCAAGGTCACGATGGACGCTTGGCATGGAAGTGCGATCTGCGTTACCGCGGTGCCTCCGACTATGCCGTGCTCCTGCATCATCTGGCGGGCTTCGAGGCGCGTGTGCCGGACATGGCGCATCCGTTCTTGCTAGCGAGGGGTGGTAATAGTCGGGTCGTCAGTGAAGAGGCAGCCGACGATTTTGTCAGGCGATTCCCCGACGGCCGATGGATCAATGTCGAGAACGCAGGCCACAACGTCCAGGAGGACAATCCCCGGGATTTGGCTCACGCACTGGAAGTCTTCTGGGCCAGAACTATGTAGTTGAGTGGGTCAGAGACCCCGGTCCTTGCCTCATTCAGTCCGGAGCCCAGCCCACGCAGTCGGATTGACCACCGCGTCCCGTCTCATGTCGGCAGGAATGCTTGGAAATGCTTGGTTGGCTCTGCTTCACTTTCAATGTCGCATCGGCCGTCGCGGCCGTCGGGGTGCTTGTGCTCCTGGTCCGCAAGGCCCGCGTTCAGCCCTCGCCGGGCAATCTGGTCACTGCCGCCGAGCACTATCGCCGCCTCAATCGGCAGATCGCTTTGCTCTGTTATGGCGCCCTGTTTCTGCAGGCGCTTCGTGTCGTGGCTGAATCGACCACATAGGGCCGCGTGCAGCGACCCAGTCGGAAAGCGGGAAGGATGGAAGCCTAGCATCGGAAGTAGCCAGGATGGACTGGCGCGCGCGCGATTGGCAATGCAACACTGCCGGCGCTCCAGCGGAACCGGCGGGCGGTTCATTCAGAGCTTTCCGATGCGGCGGTCTGCGCGGCCTGAGTAAGCCGAGACATGATATTACGCGCAACGTACGACGCTTCCTCACCGAGAATATCTCTCAATCTAGCTCTAGCTCGCTCCCAAACGACGATGGCTGCACCCATCAACCTGCGACCTTCGTCGGTAAGCACCAAGCGCTTCCCGGCGCGACCGAGACCTCCTTGGCTGTATGCGAGACCCCTTTGCTCAAGACTCTTGACGTTGCGGCTGAGAGTGGTGGCGTCCACTCCCGCTCGCGCGGCCAGTTCCACGAGCGTCGGCTCGTGGCTGCCACCAATTCCTACCAGAAGGCTGAACTGCTCAGCGGTGATCCCTAGCGAGAGGAAGCAAGCATTGTAAAAGCGCGTGAGCGCTCGTGCGGTCGCTCGCGCCTGGAATGCCGGGCATTCGGTTTCGATGAGGCGATAGAGATCTGAAGCGTCCGTCATATGTCGGCCTCGACAAGCTTTGAGAAGGCGAATAATGTATATGCATTATTTCAAGGAAAAGCACCATGCCAGCCTATGTCCACGTCAACCTCCGGGTTAAGGATGCTGCTAAGCAAGCGGACTTGGCCCCGCGCTTTCAGGCGGCCCTCACAGCCGCCGGGGGGCGCATCCTCCATTTCGGACCTGTCGCTCAGGTGTTGGAAGGAAACGTGGAGCCGTTGCCTCTAGCCGGCATTTTTGAGTTTGCGACGTTGTCCGACGCTCTGGCATTTTACAACTCGTCAGAATACGCGCCGATCAAAGTCGAGCGCGATGCGGCTCAAGAGGCGCGCATGTTTGTCGTCGATGCAGGCTGACGGGCGTCAAGGTCCTAAGCCGAGCGCAAAGATCGCGGTAAAGCGATGCCCGTCCGCCTCTCTGTCACTCAATATGCCTCGTAGGTCTTCGGATCGGTGGCTCAGGTGAGAGCTTCCGCGAGAACCAGGGTGCCGGTCCGCCGCCGCTGCCTCAAGGCTGGCGCTCCGCGCCGCCGCTCACGCGGCCTTGACCCAGCCGGCTTTGGTGCACGGATAGGCGAAGAGGGTGATTTTACCGGATCAGGGCCTGATGTCGGCCTCTTTCATCGGTTCGGGAAAACATCGTGTCTTTCAAGTTTCATCGCAAAGGTCGGCATCATATTTCAATGTCGCATCGACCATCGCGGTCGTCGGGGTGCTTGCGCTCCTGGTCCGCAAGGCCTGCGTTAAGCCCTCTCCGGGCAATCTGGTCACTGCCGCCGAGCACTATCGCCGCCTCAATCGGCAGGTCGCGCTGCTCTGTTATGTCCGCTTGCACACGGGAGAAAGCGCTTGAAGGAACTTGCCGGAAAGACCGCGTTCGTGACCGGTGCAGCGTCGGGCATCGGACTAGGAATCGCGACCGCCTTCGCCCAGGCGGGGGTCAAGGTCATGCTTTGCGACATCGAAGAGGCCGCTCTGTCCGCAGCGCTCAAGCAACTGAGGCTCACCAACGTCGATGTCGACGCCGTGAAAGCGGACGTTTCACTCAAAGCCGAACTCGCGACGGCTGCGGAAGCCACGAATGCCCGCTACGGCAAGGTGCATACGAGCGAAACCGTAAGCCGGCGGCACTGCGGTGCTCAAGCAGGACAAGCATGAACGGCCCGAACCGGAAAGTACGGCGCGATCGATGTAGGTCCGTGGAATCGGCCAAGACTTCGGCAGAGTGCTTTTGATTCTGTCCAAGAAGAAGAGTTCGAGACCTACGAACCTCCCTGCCTACCAGCCCAAACCTCGAGGAACCACCCCACAAGGGTGGTTCCTCCCCCTTCCTTCGCCCCAATTCCGGTCTATGTTAGAAAGGACACCATATGGCGACCATGACCTTCGACAAGCTCACCTATGTGGACGGCCTCAAAGCGGCGGGCATTTCCGACGCGCAGGCCCGCGCCATGGCCGAGGGCCTGGACAAGGCCTTGCGCGATGAGATCGTCACCAAGCCCGAGCTGCGCCTCCAGCTGGCGGAACTCAAAACCGAGGTTAAGGCCGACATTGCCGTCGTCAAATGGATGGCCGGTTTCGCCTTGGCAATCCTGCTCGCCATCGCGACCAAGACCTTCCTCCACTAACACGCCCTTTCATCGCACCCAACGCGGCCGCCCCTGAGGCGGCCGTTTCCGTTTGTGCGCCTCGATAAGGTCAGCCGGAAATGAACCGGCGGACCCCGCGCGTCCGGCAAGAGCCGGCGCGCCCACCTGGCCCGGCCGCTTCGTCATCCTCCCGGGCGGCCGGGCCGCCCTTCTCTCATCGTTCTTCCTTCTGGAGTTCCACCATGGACAATGCCCAATCCATCGCGGCCGACAAGGCCCGCATTCGTGCGCTCAACGATCAGCTCCGTCAGACGTTCGTCGGCGGCCAGGTCGCCCTCACGCGAGGCGTTCAGGCCTTGAGCGCGGCCGATCGTTCCACCCTGTTCAAGCTGCTGCAAAGCTTCAGCGATTTCAGCGCCGATAACGATCCCGAGGAGGAGCATGATTTCGGCGCGCTGCGTCTCAACGGTGAGACCTACTTCTTCAAAATCGATTACTACGATCTGTCGCTCGAATACGCATCTGCCGATCCTTCCGATCCGGCCCGCACCGCGCGCGTTCTAACTCTGCTGCGCGCCGACGAATACTGAACCGCCCCAATTCCCCAGGCGATCGGCGCCTGGTCAGTCCCCATCCGCCGCCCTCGAGGCGGCTTTTTGTTGTCTGCAATCGGAGAGTCCCATGTCTGTCTATCAGGACGTAACGGCCGCCATCCTCGCTGCGATCGAGACCGGCGCCGGCGAGTTTCAAATGCCCTGGCATGCGAGCGCCGCGAAGTTCGGCATGCCGACCAATGCAACGACCGGCGTCGCCTATCGCGGCTTGAATGTGCTGCTGCTGTGGTCCGCCGTCGACAAGCGCCGGTTCAGCACCGGCAGCTGGGCGACCTACAAGCAATGGGCGGCGCTCGGCGCCCAGGTTCGCAAGGGCGAACACGGGACGGCCTGCGTGAAGTGGAAGGATATCGCCGCCGGCGACGGCGACGACGAAGCCAAGCGCTTCATCCCGCTCGGCTTCACCGTCTTCAACGCCGACCAGGTCGACGGATATACGTCGCCCTCAGTTCCGACCAAGCCGAACGAGGTCGAAGCGATCGCCGCGGCCGATGCCATCGCGACGGCGTCGGGCGTGCCGATCGCCCATCGCGGCGACTCAGCCCATTACGTCCCCGCCAAAGACGAAGTGGTCATGCCCGAGCAATGGCGCTTCCGGCGCACGACCTCGGGCACCGCCACCCAGAACTACTACGCCGTTCTGCTGCACGAGCTCTGCCATGCGACCGGCGCGCCGAGGCGCTGCGATCGCAAGTTCCCGGAAAAGTTCGGCGACGAGGCCCGCGCCTTCGAGGAGCTGGTGGCCGAGCTGGGCGCTGCCTTCTGCTGCGCCAGGCTCGGCATCCACAACGAGCCGCGGCCCGATCACGCGTCCTATGTGGCGTCGTGGCTGACGATCCTGAAAGCCAATCCCAACGCCTTCACCGCTGCGGCTTCCGCCGCCCAGCGCGCAAGCGACTGGCTGATGAATCGACTGTCGGCGCCGCAGCAGCTCGCCGCGTAGCGATCGCCTTCCCTGAAGGGGGCTGCACCCCCTCGCGCGTCAAGACCAAGCCCTCCGGGTGACGGGGGCGGTCTCCCCGTCTCTCGCTTTGCTGCGAGACGGGTGATCCCCCTCCGCCCCCGCCAGTCGTGACGCGCTCACCCCGGCTCTGGGCATCCATCGGATGCGTAGAGCGCGCACCCGAAGCTCGATTTTGAAAGGAGAGCCAAATGTCAGACGCCTATGTGAATGGCAATTTCGTAGTCGGTTCGGTGAGCTTCCGCCGCCGACCCAAAGAGCGCGAGGAACGCGCCGCCCGCGCCCATCTGGAGAAGCGCGAGGACGTGGTGATCGTTCGCAACGATGCCGCGCGCGCCGTGATCTACCTGTTCGACGGCGAGGGCGACAGCGAAGGCTTGAAGTGCACCGCCGCCTACATCGGCAAGGGCAGCCATGCCCGCTTCGTCCGGTCCTTCAGCACCGACGTTGACCGCCGCAACGCCGTTGATCGCTTCATCGCGGATCGCACCGCCCATGAGCAGCAACGATCTCGCGACAAAGAGCGGTCCCGCCAGTGGCGCGAGGCCGAACGTGAACGGCGAGCCGCATCGCGCGGTTGAGCCGTCCCATCCCATTCCGCCCGCCCGGCGCGGATCGACTGCCGGGTAATCCACTCGATTGGAGAACTGTAATGTTTATTGAAATCTCAAAGCTGTCTGTCGCTGCCGAGAACCCACGTACGACGCCGGCCGAGAAGGCCGCGCATGACCGGCTTGTCGCCTCGATGAGAGCCCACGGCCAGCTCGTGCCGATCATCATTCGCGCAAACGGCAAGCCCGATCATTACGAGATCATCGACGGCGGCCGCCGCTTTGCCGCTGCGAAGGAAGCCGGTCTCTTGGGGCTGGAGGGCGACGTTTACGCTGGCAGCATTGCCGGCGACGAGCTGGGCACCGTCGCCAACATGATGCGGGCACCGATGCATCCGCTCGACGAGGCGCGGGTCATCGCCCGCGCGATTGCTGATGGCGACACGGCGGAGAATGTGGCCGCTCGGTTCGGTCATCCGGCTCGGTGGGCCGAGCAGCGCTTGAAGCTCGACGGCCTGTCCGACAAGGCCAAGAAGGTGTTCCGGGCCGGCGACATCACGCTCGCAGCCGCCGAGGCCTTCACGCTCAGCACCAAGAGCCAGCAGGACACCTATCTCAAGTCTGTCCGCACAGAGTGGCAGTTGAACGCTGCGGAAATCCGACGTGCCTTGACCAATCAAGCCATTCCCTCGCACTTCGCGATCTTCGACCTCGACAAGTATCCGGCTTCCGCCGTTACGCGCGATCTGTTCGGTGAAGAAATCTGGCTGACGGACCGCGAGGCCTTCGACCGCCTGCAACGCGAGCATCTGCAACTTGATGTCGAATCGCTTCAGTCCGAGGGCTGGGGTGCGGTCGAGCTGTTGGAAGGCCAACCTTACCTCTGGGACAGCTACGTCCGGGTTGAGGGCAAGATCGGCAAGGCCAAGCGCGCCAGCATGCACGCCTTCGTCATCTACAACCCCGCGTCGGGCGAGGTGAAGATCGAGCGCGGTTGGATCACGCGCCAAGAAGCCAAGAAGGCCAAAAAGGGCAAGCATCCGAAGGACGACAGCGCCGATGCCGAGGAGGTGAAGGCGCAGACCCTTTACGACTTGAGCAAGTCGCAGGTTGAAATGCTCGGCGCACTCCAGACCGAAGCTCTCGCCCGCGCAATCGCCAATGGCGATACGTGGCTCGCGCTCAAGACCTTGCTTTCCCCGATGTTGGGCGAAGTCCTATCGCATCCCGCGTGGGCCGGGGTGCGCCCGTCCTTTCCCAACTTCATCGGCGTCAACGTGATGTTCGATACCAAGGTCGAGTTGCCGGAAGTGGCAGAGACGCCATTCCCGAGCCGAGCAGCGTTCGAGAAGATGCCTTGGGATAAGGTGATGGAGTTTGTCCGGGCAGCCGCGCTTCGCTCGCTCACGCTTCTCTATAGTCCGAACGACGAGGCGGTGAAGGAGTTGAAGGCCAGCGGGACGACATGGTTCCGCTACGACACCGGCTTTCTGCGGCGGTATCGGCTCGACGCCCTGCAGGACCTTGCGAAGCAACTCAAGATCGACAGCGCCGGCTTGAAGAAGCGCGAGCTGGTCGAGCGCATCGCCCAGCACGAGGGCGCTGCATCGGTCGTGCCCTTGAAGCGCGACTAACTCAGCCGCAGGCCTCGGCCGAGCGCCGGGGCCTGCCTCCCCTCCCTTCTCAGTCGTCAACATCGGAGAGTTGTCATGCGCGTGCTTGCGCAATTCATCTATCGCCGGATCGATCACGACCGGCGCCGCGTGTGGATCGAGGACCAGGACGGTCCCCGCTCCGTCACCAACGATGCCGAGGCCGTGTGCTGCGAAATCAACTCGCTCCATCCCGGCTATCGCATCTTCTGCCGCGACACCATCGGCGACTGGGACGAGCTGGCGCATTGCGCCGGTCAGTTCATCGGCTTCGCGCCGGCACGCGCGCTTGCCAGCGAGGAGGGCCTGACATGAGCCGGCCGATCCGATCGGCGCCGGTGGAGGGCGCCAAGCTCATCGCGCAGGCCATCGATGACTTGAGACGGGCGCGCGCGGTGCTGGTGCAGACCGCGTCGCCCAAGGCCGCGGCCGCCGTTCGCCGTGCCCTTCGCTCCGCCGAAGGGGCACGCCGGCACATGGACCATCGCGTTGCACGCTCGGGTGAGAGAGGTGCGTCATGACCTCCTATCGCTTTGCGTCACTCAGCACGGCGGTTGCCGCCGTGCATCACCTGGGAGTGGCCGCCCAGGTCTATGAACCGGACGCCAAGGAAACCGCGCATCTTCGGCGCACCACTGCTGAGTTTCAGCGCATGGCGGCCGAGGCGAAGGAGATCGCCGAGGATATCGAAAGGCAGGTGTTCTGATGGGTCAGCCCCTTCACAAGGTTTCGTCCGCCGGTCCGGTGATCCGGATCGGCGACAAGCTCGGGCGTGAGCTCAACATGCTATGGACCTCGCCGCAGCTCCCCGGCATCGCAGTGCATCACTGCGGGCACATGACCGCGCTTCGGCCGTACTACGTCATCGCCCGATCGTTTACCCGCAAGTTCCGTCTGCTGAAGCAAGCGCAGCGTGCCGCTGATTATGCGTAGCGCGTGATTATGCGGAGTTGGGTGTGAGGAGTGGCGGTTGTCCGCCGCTTTTGCCTTGTTCGCGCTCCACATAATATCAGTGGTGGTGCCGCGGCGCCTCGCCGGGTGGCGGGGCGCCGCGGGCTTCTACATCGAAGGCTTCAGGCTATTTTCTCAAGATGAGCTTCGCCGCCGTGCATGAAGCAGGCCTTTGTGAAGAGGCTCATGTCGAGAGGATTGGGCAAGCGGATATCCTCCAGTCCGGGGATGCTTCTACCTGTCGTTTCGAAGGCCCGATCGATCTGTGACAGCGCCACTATGATCGACCCTGTCGCGCTCGCGAACGTCCTCAGCGCCTTCATCTGGACATCGAGTTCCGGATTGCGGCGTCGCTGGTCCAGCAGCTGAAGATAGTCGATGATCGCTAAGGCGCCGGAGCTCCCATGGCCGATCCGATCGATTATGTAGTCGGCGCAGATGTCGTCGGATGTATCGACGGTCAGCTTGGCCTCGACCACTTTCCTGTCAGTACCAAGCATCTGAAGTCGATCGAACACGACGCCTTCATTGTCTTCGAGGGTGAAGAAGAAGGCCGATCGATCGGTTCGGACGGCCTCGATAGCGAGTTCGAGGCCCATGAGCGTTTTGCCGTGGCCGGGCCGCGCGCCCAGCAGCACCAGATCACCCGGACTGAGCTGCGCCAGCATTTCATGTGCCGGCCTATGGTCGGATGCGGATGCCGCGAGATGACTCCAGGCACGAAAGCCCTCATTTCGGGCCGTCTGATCAAGGGCTGCATGAAGTGGAATGTCGGACTCGCGCGCAAGCAACTTGGCCTGGCGCTTCAGCTTGAAGATTGGAGCAGATAGCTTCATTGAGAACCTCCTCTTTCGAGCGATGTTCGCAATCCCACCTTATGCGCATGCTCGAACGGGATGGTTCGAAAAACAGGACGCCCCGCATGTCGTATGCTTCCCCAACGGTGGGGGGAGGCACGGGCCGTGCCAGGCCGCAGCATTAGCAGGCCACCTTCTCGCTATCAAGCTCACGAGCCGTTTACGGCGATGCCGCTTCGGCTAAGGCTACGATATTATGTGGAGCGCGAGGACGACAAAGGCGGCGGAAAACTGACACTCTCGCCACCAGACTTGGCATAATCACCTGCTACACATAATCGGTGTTATGCGGTGCGCCGCATAAGGCCGAAACCGGCGTTGAGTGGCCGGAGGACGAACCGCTGTCGTAGGATCGTCCGCCCTCGGGCGATACCGGCGCGCGCGCCGGCCCGGGCTGTCGTGAACGGAGCCCGGCTGCGCCGGTCTCCGCCCTTCGGGCTTCCATCCCCATCGCATTCTGAAGGGGGGCCTGCCGCCCCCTTGGCGGTCAAGACCAAGCCCTGCGGGGGCCTGCGCGGTATCCCCATCTCTCGCGCACGCGCTGCGAGACGGCTGCGCCGCGACGCGTTGCGTCGTGGGTGATCCCCCTCCGCGCCCGGCCGTCCTGACCGCCCCCCCCGCTCTTCGGCATCCATGCCGAAGGAAGGCGGGGCCTGAAGGCCTCGCTTCCTTCGGCCAGGACCAGGAGAGGTTTGCCATGGCATTTGCTGCCGCCAGTGCAGCCCGAGGCTCCAATGTCTCGCCGCTTGGGATCGTCGATCGCGCCCCGGCCGATGACGCCCGTGAGGCCATCGCTCGAGCGCGGTCCTTCGATGTGCGCCCCGTTCAATTCACCTCGAGCGGCGATGCGGTCGCCTGCGAGCTGAAGGCGGCCGTCAGCGGCACGACGAGCAATCCCGTGATCGCAGATCAGCGCGCCTTTTGGGACCACGCATCTCTCAACGCATTGCCCCCAAGTGCTTGCCGATCGTATTTGCTGTCGATGCGTAACGAACCGATTTCCATGCAACTCCCACCGTGCGCTCCATTGAGAAATCGGCAAAGGCGATGGAATGAAGCCCTGGTCGGGCCCAGCTGTCGGGCGCGATCGTACAACCGATACCCGCGGCGACGAGCGCCGCTGCTGTCGATTCCTGCCTTGTTCTCGCGACGACAGCGACCCTTACCCGCGCCTCATCGAGGAGCTTGCGTCCGGATCCGAGAAATTCACAACCTAGCCGCATCACGAACGGTTGCCGATCGAGCTCCCTGATTAACATTCGGGGCCGGCCAACGAATTGATGCGTTGGGCCGACGAATAGCTGGTAGGCATCGTGGAATAGAGCCTTTTGGGGCAACTTCCGCTTGGTAGGCAATATCGTGAACGCGATATCCAATGATCCTTCAGCGACTTTTTTCTCTAGTTCGTCGGGAAGTCCTTCGACAATCTCGACGCGGCTGCCACACCAGCTCACCAGCCGCGATGCCCACGGCTCGCTCAAACTTTGCGCGATACCGAGCCGAGTGCGTGGCGAAGGATTAGATGCAAGCTCTCGTCGGATATCCATGAGAGCGTTCACAAGCGGTCGCACTCGTTGCTCAAGCCTTTTCGCCTCAGGCAATGGCATGATCCCTCGGCCATCGGGCACGAATAGGCGCGTGGCGAACTCCTGCTCAATCCTCTTGAGCGCCACCGAGAGCGTCGGCTGGGTCACACCCAAGGTCTCGGCCGCGTGGGAGATGGAGCCGGTGTCCATCACGGCCAGGAAGTAGCGAAGATGCTGGATATTCATAGTGCTTCTCTATGAGTCGCCGACGTCAATTAAATAGACCAATGGGAATGCCAGCGCTACCCATGTCGGATGAGGTGGTAGAGGCGGAGACCGATGATCAATCTCGACATCCACGAAGGCGTGGGACGGATAACGCTGGCCCGAGCGGCGGCGCGGAACGCCCTGTCGCGCGAAATGATCTCAGCGATCGGCAAGGCGGTCGAGGATCTGGAGAGCAATGCGGACGTGCGCGTCATCCTGTTGACCGGCGGACCACCATTCTGTGCCGGTGCTGACATAGCGGAAATGAAGGACATGTCGCTGGCGGATGCGCTGGACGAGGACTTCTCCGGCTGTTGCGACCGCCTCGGAAGTTGCAGAAAGCCTGTCATCGCCGCCATCGAGGGGTATGCTCTCGGCGGCGGGTGCGAGCTGATCGAGATGTGCGACATCGTTATCGCTGCGGAGGATGCCCATTTCGGCCACCCCGAGATCACGCTCGGTACACTTTCGGGAGGCGGCGGAACGCAACGTCTGGCTCGCGCGGTGGGGCGAGCCAAGGCAATGGATCTGATCCTTAGCGGCCGTTTCATCGATGCGCAGGAAGCAGAGCGGATTGGACTCATAAGCCGCGTCGTTCCAGCGGGCCAAGCGGTCGCCGAGGCCACGGTCATTGCCAAGGCAGTCGCGTCCCGCCCCGTGATGGCGGCGCGCTTTGCCAAAGAGGCAGTCAACGTCGCTGTATCCGTCGGCCTGGCCGAAGGGTTGAGGCTCGAGCGCCGACTATTCCACCAGAGTTTTGCAACGGGTGAATTGCATGATGGCATGCGCAAATTTCTCTCCACCCGCAACAATCAGTGAACCGCCCTCATCGCCACGCACTTCACCACTTCCTGCCATCTGCGGTTGGACACCGACTGCTAGTAGTGTCTGCTCATGGGTGGTACGCTGGAACGACGATAAGGTTGGCATCGCGACAGACAGGCAGATCAGGACCGCCTGACGATGACCTCCATCTCTATCCTGCCGTTCCGGTCAGACGATGCCGCCGCAGTGCGCCGTGCCCTTCGCTCCGCGAGGGAGCGCGCCGGCACATGCACCATCGCATCGCCCGCACCGACCAGAGGAGGGCATCATGAACTGCATCGTTGCGGGCTAAGCGCGGCCGATGCCGGCGTCTTTCTTATTAGCCCCTCGACCGGCGAGCCGACCGAGCAGCGCGTTGTGCGGCGCTGGCTTTCCGGTGAGTTCGAGATCCCGGCGCACCATTGGCAGAAGCTCCAAACCTTGTGCGACCAGCAGGATCGCGCCGCCGAGGAGCAGTTGGCGCTTATCCGCAAGCTGGTGGCGGAGTACGGCGAGGACCCGCGCGAGATTGTCATCAGGCTTTCCCGAACGCAGGAGGATGCCGACCGCTTGGGCTGGCCTACGCCGGGCGCGCACCTCGCCGCCATTCGACGCGTGGTCGAGCGCGCGCCCGAAGGGCTGCGCATCATTCCTGTCTATCCTGGCGAAGAACCCGCCGCCGAAGCCGCTTCCATTGCGCGGGGCATGATCGACTAGGTTGCCCGGCCCCGTTATGCTTTTTCCATGAGCTTTAGCATTCGCGACATCATATTGCCGGAGGAGCGAGGCACCGCACTTTCGTTCATCGACGGTACGCAGCGTTACGAATACGCGATCGAACCGGATCGTAGGCTTGATGATGCCGTGGCGAGCGAGCACTTGGCGCAGTTGGTCGAGCGTGTGGCGATAAATGGAGGTCGCATCTTCATAGCGGAGCAAAACAGCCGGCCTGTGGGGTGGGCGGTGTTCTTGATTGAACAACATCCGCTCTTCGTTGCCGAAGATTGTCGGACCTTTGGCTATATCGCGGACCTCTTTGTCGAGGAACAAGCGCGCAGTCTCGGCATCGGGCGCGCCCTCATTGATCGCTGCGAAGCCGAAGCACGCCATCTTGGCCTGCGCCAGCTCATGATCGGTGTGCTTGCCAACAATGTGCGCGCGGCGGACATCTATGCTCGGGCCGGCTACGCGCCATATTCGCTCGAACTCCGGAAGTTCCTGTAGCGGGGTGCCGGGGAATCTTCAGAGAGAAAGGAGCGTGCCGCAACAGGGCATCGCCAGGGCCCATCGTCCTTCTCGTGATCGGCTTAGGTTCGCTTCTTGTTGCAAATGTTAGCCTAATACCGTGATCCCACCGTGGTCACTTAGCTCGATCAATAGGCAGCCCGACCGTCATACGGGACTGGTTCTCCAAATCTGCCGCTGATCCCGAGCAATGCCGGCGCCAGGCGCCGGCCCAGGCTGTCGTAAACGGAGCCCGGCTATGCCGGTCTCCGCCCTTCGGGCTTCCATCCCTATCGCATTCCCAAGGGGGCCTGCCGCCCCCGTGGCGGTCAAGACCAAGCCCTCCGGGGGACGGGCGCGGTCTCCCCATCTCTCGCGCAAGCGCTGCGAGACGGCTGCGCCGCGACGCGTTGCGTCGTGGGTGATCCCCCTCCGCGCCCGTCCGTCCTGACCGCCCACCCCCGGCTCTTCGGCATCCATGCCGAAGGAAGGCGGGGCCTGAAGCCCTCGCTTCCTTCGGCCAGGACCAGGAGAGGTGTGCCATGGCATTTGCTGCCGCCAGTGCGGCCCGAGGCTCCGATGTCTCGCCGCTGGGGATCGTCGATCGCGCCCCGGCCGGTGACGCCCGCGAGGCTATCGCTCGAGCCCGGTCCTTCGATGTTCATCCCGTTCAATTCAACTCAAGGGGCGATGCCGTCCCCTGCGAGCTGACCGCGGCCGATGCCTACGCCCTCTGCGCGGTCGCCGTCCTGGATGATGGTTCGACCGTCGAAGTGTGGCTCGCCGACTTCCTCGATTTCTTCAAAGCCTGCGAGGCCATGGTCTCGCTCGGCACGTCGCTGGCGATCTGGGGACCGCCGCGCCCGTTCTGACCTGTCCCCTTTCCTTCCGATCCTTCTTCCGAGTCGACCAATGGACAACGTTTCGATTTATGCCCCCGGTGAAGATACCGACGCGGCAACGCCGAATGCCATCCTGCCGCGTGCCACGATCCGCGATATGTGCCGGCGCCGGCAACATGCGCTCGACCTGTTCGGGCAGGCCTTCACCGTTCTGACGACAGCGGCCGAAGCCCTCGACCAGGCCAAGGCCGCTTTCTTCGCCATCGACCAGCGCGGACGGTCGGATCGGTTCACGCATTTCAACGAGCAGGAGCAGGCGCATTTCCTGGCCGGCTTGGAGGTGCCCGAGCTCGAGACCTTCACCGAGGCGGCGCGCAAGATGGTGGACCGGCGCATGTGGGCCGTCCTCGTCGAAATGACCGATCTTGAGCGCCTAATGGACAAGCAGGCCAAGGACCAGCTGCACCGGCAGTTGCAGGAGGAAGTGCCGGAAGCGATCGAGAGCAACGTCTATGCGACGTTGCAGCAGCTCATGTTGGACGCCGATGTGATTTTCAAGCGCGGCATCGCCAATTGCTTTACCAGCCTCGATCGGCGGTTCCGGTCGCATGATGGCTGGAAGATCGGCAGCCGTGTGATCCTGTCCCGTGCCTTCGGCGACACTGGCCATTGGAACTTTTACCGGAGCGAGCGCGACACGCTGCATGACATCGACCGCACGTTCAACGTGCTCGATGGTCGCCAGAACCCCCATCTGGTCGGCGGCATCGTCCATGCCGTGGAGCAAGCGCGACAGGGCGGTTGGGGCGCCCGTCAGACGGAGGTCGAGAGCGACTATTTCAAGGTCCGCGTTTTCATGAACGGCAACCTGCATATCTGGTTCAAGCGCGATGACCTCGTTGAAAAGGTCAATGCGCTCCTGGGCGAATACTACGGCGCCCCGATCCCCGAGGATCGCGAGCCGGACCCGGATACGGGCCTGCACGATCCCAAGACCAGCCTTGCGAAGCGCTACGGCTTCTATCCGACGCCGGACGATGCGGCCCAGCGGTTCTTCAACTTCGCGCCCCTGTGGAGGCGTGATGAAGATGGCCCGTTGACGATCCTGGAGCCGAGCGCCGGCACCGGCAACCTGGCCGGCCCTGCCGCGAAGCGCGGCCATGTCGTCGATTGCGTCGAGTATCAGCCGGCTCTTGCCGAGGCCTTGAAGGTCTGCGGTCTGTTCCGGCGGGTGCAGTGCATCGACTTCCTGGCGCTGAAGCCGAACCCCGGCGCGCTCTACGACCGCGTGTTGATGAACCCGCCCTTTGATCGCGAGCGCGATATCGACCATGTCCTGCATGCGCTTGAGTTTCTGAAGCCGGACGGATGCCTTGTCGCGATCATGTCGGCCGGGACGGAGTTTCGGGAAACCCGGAAGTCGATTGCGTTCCGCGCCCTGATGGAGAGCATGAATGCCGAATGGGAGGATCTTCCGGCCGGGTCCTTCGCCTCTGTCGGGACGTATGCGAATACGCGCATGCTGCGGGTGTGGAAGGACGGTCGCAGCTCGCGCCGTTGGTGAGCGGCACCGAGACGGGCGCGCAGCGGCCGAGCCGCGCGCCCTGCCCCGAGGCTCGCGGTCGTGATAGAGTGCGGCCGCGGGGTGAGTGGAGAGCGTGAGACATGGCTAAGGATCTGCAAAGCAGCCTCAAGGCGGACCTTGAGAAGCTGCAAGCCCTACAAGCGAGGATTGCCGACAAGCGGGCGCGTCTTGCGCAGGTGAACCGTAAGACGGACACCCGGCGCAAGGTCATGACGGGAGCCTATGTCCTCGATTGCCTGACCAAGAATCCCGAGCATCCCCTGACCGTCGCCCTGCGCGGTCAGTTGGATGATTTTCGCGGGTTTCTCGGGGAAGCCAATGAAGGGTTGTTCCCCGAGTTCTTCGAGGCGGCCGCAGTGCCGGAGGCGCCGGCGCCCGCTGCCTAATGCAGCATGGGCGGCCGGCCGAGCGCGTCAGACGCGCCGGCCGGACCAGGGCGCGCAGCTCGGCCGGCGACCAGGCTTTATAGCCGTCGCCGGCGAGCAGATCGGAAGCCGGGTTTCCCCCGCTTCCCATTTCCTCTATCCGCAATCTGACCTGATGCTTGAGCGCGTAGGATACGAGCTGATGCTCGAATGATTTGCGCGCGAGGCGGTCCGCCGATTCGACCGACATCATGAGATTGACGGCTGACCAGGCCTTGCCGGTCAGGCCGATTGAAACGGCGATCGCGGGCTCGCCGACGAGCGCCGCGCCCTTCGCCGCCAGCCAGATCGCTTTGCGCAGGACGTCCAGCTCGGCATGCGTCTGAAGGGCTTTCGATTCCCGATTGTCCCTCTTGAAGAACCGCCCAAACCAAAGTGGCTCCCCCTCCCTCGCGCAAATCGAAAACCGCCCGCGGAATGAACTGGCCGCCGCGCAGAGAGCCAATTTGACTCGCGGTGTGCCGGCGAGAGCGGCCAAGGCCGCCTCGCGTTCGCCGCGACGAAGCGCGTCGCAATCGATCCCGATGGCGGCCAGCGCCCGCTTGAAAGCAGTGAAAGCTTGGCGCGTGCGAATGCCATTGGCGGCCGCCCAGGCGCCGAGGGCGCCATGGTCGCGGCACGCGCCAAGCTCGGTCGCCGCCTCTACGACGAGGGCGGCAATCGGCGGCTTTCGGCTGGAAGTCGGTTGTGCCATTGTCTTGCACTACCCCCTTGGGTAGCTACACTCTTGGGTATGCCCGCACTTCGTTTTTTCGGGCGGTTCGACTCTGTTGTCAAACCGCAGATGACCGGGAGGGCGCACTAGCGCAATTTTGCCTTCGGCAAATTGCGGTGCGCGCAGACCATGGCCATCTGCCACTTTGCCAAGTCTGACATTTCGAGAGGGGCCGGCCGGTCGAGCGTGGCATCGGCGGCGTATCAAGCGGCCAACACCCTCTACAGTGACCGCACGCAGCAATTCTTCAGTTACGAGAGGAAGGCCGGCGTCCTCCATACCGAGATTTTCACGCCGACCGGGATCGCTGCGCCAACTTGGATGCAGGACAGACAAGAGTTGTGGAACCGGCTCGAGGCCGCCCATCCGCGCAAAAACGCGCGCCTCGCCACGCAGTTCACGATCGCCCTTCCTGCCGAATTGTCGGAGGCCGAGCGCCATGCGCTCGCTCGGGAATACACGCAGCTCCTGGCCGACAAGCTCGGCGTCGCCGCCGATTTGGCGATCCATGCGCCGAGCCGCGAGGGCGACCAGCGCAATCATCACGTCCATATCATGCTCACGTCGCTCAAGGTGACGGAGCAAGGTTTCGGCGAGCGCTACGACTTCGCGATCAACAGCACGAACCGCAAGGCGCTCGGCATGGTGCCCGTGCATCAGCAGATCAAGGACCTGCGGACCGAATGGGCGCATATGGCCAATCTGCATCTGGCGGCGGCCGGGTTCGAGACCCGGATTGACGCAAGATCGTTCAAGGAGCGCGGGCTGGACGTGGCGCCGACCCAGCATGTCGGCCCCAATGCCACCGAAATGCAGCGGCGCGGAATCCTGATTGGCAACCAGGCGCTCAGCCCCGAGGCCGAAGCCCATAACGTCGATGTCATCCGCAACGACCCGAGCCAGGTTTTGAAGATCCTGACGGACCATGAAGCGGTCTTCACCCGCCAGGATATTGCGCGCGCCGTCCATCGTTACGTCGGCAGCCATGAAGGATTTGCCGCAGCGCTGGCGGCGGTGATGACCAGCCCGGAGCTCGTGCAGCTCCAGGGCGATATCCGCCGGCATGCCGACGGGCGCGAGATCGAGATTCAGGACGGCCGCCAGGTCGATCGTCAGGGCGCCGAGGTGCGAGACCCCGCCTTGCAAGTGAGCTCGAGCGATCCGCTCGTGGACGTGGCGCGTTTCTCCACTTCCGACATGGTCGCCCTCGAGGCCGGCATGGCGGCGCAGGCGGTGCAGCTCGCGGCGCGCACGCAGGCGTCGGCCGGCGTGGCGGCAGGGCAAAGTGAAGACCCGCTTGCGGCGGCCCGGCAAAGCGCCTTGGAGGCTTTGGCCGAGGCGCGGCGCGGGGCGGACGGTCGCGCCTTTGCGCTGACCGCCGAGCAGGCGGCGGCCTTGAAGCATGTAACGCAGAGCGACCGGCTCGCCCTCGTGGTCGGCGTCGCCGGCGCCGGCAAGAGCACCATGCTCGAGGCGGCCCGGCGCACTTGGGAAGGCGCCGGCTATCAGGTGATCGGCGCGGCGCTTGCCGCCACCGCGGCGGGCAACCTGGCGGAGTCGTCCGGCATCGGCAGCCGGACCGTCGATTCTCTGCTGCTGGGGTGGCAGCGCCGCGACGCGTGGAATGCAGTGAGCCCAGGCGAGCGGGCCAATCTCGAGAGTCTGCTTTCGACGATGTCGGCCGAGCAGCGGGCCGCCTATGGCGGTCCCACGCCGCCGCCCCGGAACCTGGTGCAGCTCGGGCCGCAATCGGTCCTGGTCGTCGACGAGGCCGGCATGATCGAGAGTGCGAAGATGGCCCGGCTGGTCGACGAGGTGCACAAGACCGGGGCCAAGCTCGTACTGGTCGGAGATCCGGACCAGCTGCCGGCGATCGGCGCCGGCGCCGCGTTCCGGGCCATGGCCGAGCGCGTGGGATTTGCCGAGATCGCGACCGTCTATCGCCAGCGCGAGGAGTGGCAACGGCAGGCGACCATGGATCTTTCGCGCGGGCGTGTCGGGGCCGCTTTGGGCGCCTATGCCGCCCATGGCGCGATCGAGTTGACGGCCGATCTGCAATCCGCCCGCGAGGCCGTGGTGGCCGACTATATGGCCCAGCGCGCCGCGGAGCCTGGCGCGGCGGCGCCGCTGGTCCTGGCGCATCGCAATGCCGACGTGGCGGCGCTCAACTCAGGGATTCGCGAGGCGCGGCTCGCCAAGGGCGAGATCGAGCCCGGCGTTCTGTTCAGCGGCCGCAACGGCAACCGTCTGTATGCGGCCGGGGATCGGGTGCAGCTCCTCGCCAATGGCCGCCTCGAGATCCAGGGCGGGCAGCTCGACGGGCGCGGCCGTCCGATTCTGCATGATGTTCGGAACAGCGACCTCGGCACGGTGCTGGAGGCCGCGCCGGGCCGACTGGTCGTGCAGCTCGACGGCACCGCGCCAGGCGGCGGGCCGCGCCCGGCCGTCGTCATCAGCCAAGCGGCCTATCAGGCGATCGACCATGGCTATGCCGTGACGGTCCATAAGGCCCAGGGCGCGACGGCCGATCGGGTCATGCTTCTCGCCTCCCCGACGCTCGATCGCAGCCTCGCATATGTCGGCTTGAGCCGGCATCGCGATTCGGTTGCCGTCTATGCCGGCCGAGACGAGTTCAAGGATATCGCGGGCTTGAAGGAAGGCCTTGGCCGCTGGAGTTTTAAGCAATCCACCCTCGACTATGCGCAGGGCTTCTTCTCCAAGGGGCAGAACGCGCATCGGACTTGGGTTGCCAACGAGACGACCGCGCGCCAGGAGGCCGATCGTGCCCAGCGGGCGGTGTTGCTCGACAATGCGGGCTGGGAGAAAGCCAAGGTGGCTTATCGGTCGATGAGCTCTGCGGCCCTTGCTGCCGCCGCCAAGGCGCTGACGCCGGCGCCGGT
Organism: Enhydrobacter aerosaccus; assembly: GCF_900167455.1. Lineage (GTDB taxonomy): Bacteria > Pseudomonadota > Alphaproteobacteria > Reyranellales > Reyranellaceae > Reyranella > Reyranella aerosaccus. Next base: position 35,787 of record NZ_FUWJ01000019.1, on the reverse strand, counting down.
CAGGCCCTCAGACGTTGACGCTCATCCCGACGTGAAACGGGCCGTCGCCGGCGTCGTGCAACTCGAGACGAGACTCGCCGACGTGGCCCGCGACTATGCGGCAGCGATTGCCGCGCAGCGTGCCGGCGATCCGGCCGCCGCCGCGACGGTCGCCCGCCTGCAACCGCTGAAAACCTCCCTCGAGATGGATCTGATGCGGGCGGAGCGGCGCGAGGAACAGACGCGATCGGCGACGCAGCGCCAGCTCGAGCAGAAGGCCGCCGTGCAGCGCGGGCGCTACGATTACACGATCAAGGCGCTCGATTCGGCCATTGCCCGCGAGCTGCGCGCCGGTTCGACCGGCAGCCGGGCCGAGATCCTGCGCAGTTATCGCGGCATGTCGGCCGCCGACCTGGCGCAAGCCCTGAAGGAGCGGCAGCCGAGCTTGCCGACGCCGGATTCCGTTGCCGCCGATCCGGCGGTGCGGGCCGCGTCGGCTATCGTGGAGCAGGCCCATAAGCGGCATGTCGCCGATCCGACGCCTCAGACCCAGGCCGCCCTCGATCGCGCGCGGGCCGATCGCACGACCGCGTTCGACAAGGCGCATGCCGCTCAATACCTCAAAGCCGTCAGCGACCGGGCGAGCTGGCACCAGGCGGTGCAGATCCTCGACCGGACCATTGCCCGCGAGCAGCGCGACGATATCCGTCACGCCGCCCGCGATGCCATGCTGCATCAATCCTTGCGGCAACCCATGGCGCTCACGGCCGAGCAGCGGTCCAATGCCCGGCAGCTCGTCGACTCCTTCAAGCAGGCGCATGCCGACTGGCGCGCCTCTTATTCGGCGCCGGCGGCCCAGGACAAGGCGTCGGCCGAGCTCCGCGAGCAGCGCCAGGCGTTGCGTGACGCCCTTGGCCGTCAGGCCGATCGCGTGCTGGCCGATCCGGCCGCGCGCCAGGTGGCACGCGAGCAACGGCTCTACGATCGCGCCGAGACCCATTCCTCGCTCTACAAGCAGGCCGAATCGGCCGAGGTCGCGAGCCGTCGCAATGTGGCGCTCGCCGTGCCGGCCGATCGCGACGCCCTCCAGGCGCCGGCGGCCGACGGCTTCAACTACGTCGCCGGCATCCGGGGCGTGATCCCCGCGCAGCAGGCCGACGATCGCACCGCCCAGCAGGACAGCGCCGCCAAGATCCAGTCGTTCCGCGAATCGCTTGGCCGCTATTACGAGGCCTATTCGGCAAGCCGGCAGTCCGCCTCGGCCGAGGCCTCGAGCTCGAGCCAAGCCGAGCATCGTTCGGAATTGAAGGGAATGCGGGACGAGCTGCGCCAGCATGCCGATGCCGTCCTGGCGCAGCCTCAGGCGGCCGCGCATGCGCTCAATAGCGACATGGCGGCCAGCATCGTGCGCTACAGCTCCCAAGGCGCCGAGATCAATCGGGCTGAAGTTGCCGAGCGGCGCCAGGCGCTCCTTGCCGAAGCGCCGAGCGCTGGCAAGGAACCCCGTCAGCCCGTGCCCGCGCCGGTGGCCGATCGACAGCCGACCGATGCCGCCGATACGCGACAACGCGACGAGAAGACATCGGCAGCGATGCCGACTCTGAGCCAGGCCGATCGCGCCGAGCGGCCAGCGCCGGCGGCTGAGGCGACCAGTGTGCAAAGCGCTCCGGCCGTTGCAGAGACGCGCGCCGGCGAAGCTGTCAAAAGCTCGGCCGAGGCAAGGCCGGCCCAGGGCCGGGCGCCCCAGGAGCAGTCGACTAGAGAGCCCGCCGGCGCCAATCGCCTGCAGCCCGCTCCCTTGAGCTCGAGCGAGCGCCAAGCCAAACCTTCCCGCTCGAGCTCTAGGCAAGCCGAGCACCCAGCCCAGGAGGCCCGGCGGTCGTCGGCGCAACGGCAGCAGCGGGTCCAAGACATCAGCGAGCTCTTCGGCAATCGCGATCCGCGTCATGGCGACACGCGGCCTGAGTATCTTCAGAAGGCAGAACGGAAGTTCGACGACGACATGCGGCAACAGAATGCGTCACGTAGCTCCGATCAGCAACCGACGCAGCCTCGCCGAGATATCGACAACAGCCGCGAGCGCTAGAGTCCGGTGAAGCACCCGCGCGGAGGGCAGAGCGGAACTCCGGGCATATCACACCCTCTAAAGACGCATCGTCGCGCTCGGCGGTCACTTTGTGGCCACACGCTGGTCCTCCACTCGGCGTTAGCGCGCACCTCGTGCCACTTCGGCAAACTGTCAGTCCGGTTTAGCGCTCGCACGAACGAACGCCACATTATCATTTGGGGACGTGGTTACTCGCTGTCGAGATCGGCCCGGCGACGAGGGCGGCGGCGCTTTTGCACGCCCGAAATCCTTGACCCGACGAGTTCCCTCCCTTTCGGAGGAGCAACATCCATCTCGATAATCCGCGTAATGATGTCGTGGAACAGTCTCTCGAATCGACCACCCCTCGGCTCCTGGAAAGCATCGACTTCAAGCGCGTCGCGAAAGATCCCTACGCCCGCGAGGAATGCGAGGATCAACGCTGCACGTAGCGACGTCGAATCTTCGAGCCTCTCACTAAGTGGGCGAACGTAGTCCTCAGCAAGCGACTTTCGCAGAACTCTGCGTGCCTCGGCGGAAGTCAGAGACCTGATGAAAATGCTCAGGGGATGAGCGTCGCCGTCGCCACGCCGTCGTTTTCTGAAGAATTCTTCGGTGAAAGCTTGCGCCATGAAATCGCGAGAGCTCGAGACCATCTGCTCCTGCGAACTGACTGCGGCTAGCGCCTGCGCGAACAGCCGCTCTTTAGAGCCGAAGCACCGATGGACGTAAGCTACATCTACTTTTGCATCGGCCGCGATGTCGCGCAGCCCCGTTTCCTCGTAGGAATACCGAGAGAATCTCGCAGCTGCGGCCTCAATTATGCGAACTTTAGCAGGAAGCGTTGACTTCGACGGTTTACTGCCAGTCATCAAATTCCCTCTACTCTGCTAGGCCACCTGCTAGTCAACAGCCGTTGACAGAGACGGCAAGCTAATTCATATCTGTAACAGATGCTGAGATGGTTCCCGACATCCCTCGCCGGGCTTGGTTCGCGCCGGCGAAGCAAACTGGCGTGTTCCTGCCCGACGGTCGAGGCCTCATCCCGGCGCTCGCGGGAGCTATCGCGCCACGGACGCATGGGTCACGCGCAGTGACGCGGGTAAGGCCGGCCTGTTGGTCCGTCTCGCCGCGCAATGGCGTCCTCGAATTGCAGCTGACAGGCGACTGGATCGCCCGCGAAACCGGCGTCCGCAGTGCCGACGAGGCGCGCAGCGTAGTCGACAAGGCACAACGCAGCCGCCGGATACGCATTGACGCTTCGGCCGTCGTTCGCTGGGACAGCGCGCTGATCGCCTTTCTCGGCATGATCTACCATGCGGCTTCCGCGTCGAAGCAAAGCCGGGCGGTACCAATCGATGACTCGGCCCTGCCCCTTCCCGTACGCCGATTGCTCTCGCTGGCACACATCGAGGCGAGGCTGGAAGCGAAACGGTCGGTCGTCCACAGCCCATTCGTGACACGTGCCGGCGAAGCAGTCATCAGAGTTTGGACGGAGGCCTGCTCGCTCGTCACACTTGTCGGAGAAACGGCGATTGGCGCCGGCGCAGCCATCGTCGGTCGTACGCGGGTGCGAAGCACCGACATCCTCCAGCTCATGCAGGAAGCGGGGGCTCGAGCGCTATTGATCGTCACGATCGTGAACGGTCTCGTCGGCGCGATCCTGGCCTTCGTCGGCGCCGTGCAGCTGCGTCGCTTCGGAGCCGAAATCTATGTGGCAGACCTTGTGGGCATCGCCATGGTCCGCGAGATGGCGGCGGTGATGACCGCAATCGTGATGGCCGGACGGACAGGCGGCGCCTACGCCGCGCACCTTGCGACGATGCAAGGCAATGAAGAGATCGACGCCTTGAAGTCATTCGGCATTCCGGTCTTCGGCTTCCTGGTCCTTCCAAGGATTGCGGCACTCGTGGCCATGATGCCGTTGCTCTACCTCTATGCCTGCGTCATCGGGCTTGCCGGCGGCTTCGTGGTGGGCGTTCTGACGCTCGACCTCGGTCCGGCTACTTTCCTCATCGAGCTTCAGGAAGGGATCGCCGGAAGGCAGTTCGCCATCGGCTTGACCAAGAGCATCGTTTTCGGGGCTGTTGTCTCCTTGCTTGGAGCCCATATCGGCCTGAGAGCGGGCCGCAGCGCTGCCGAGGTCGGCCGAGCCGCGACCGCCGCCGTTGTCGCCGGAATTATCGGCATCATTGCCCTCGATGCCGTGTTTGCGGTTTGCACCGATGCCCTTGGCCTCTGATACCGCAGGCGCCGAGCGCTCCATCGCGGACGAGCCACTGGTTATAAGGAACCTTACGGTCGGCTTCGGCGAACGGGCCATCCAACGCGACCTCAACTTCAGTATTCGACGTGGTTCCATCTTCGCCATCATGGGCGGAAGCGGCTGCGGCAAGAGCACGGTCCTGAAGGCGATGGTCGGCTTGCTCCGGCCACTGGCCGGCCAGGTGTTGGTTAATGGCGAGGATTACTGGATCGCCTCTGACTTCCGACAGACCGAAATGCGGCGCGGGTTTGGCGTTCTGTTTCAAAGCGGCGCGTTGTGGAGTTCCATGACGGTGGCGGATAACGTGGCCCTGCCGCTGCAGATGTTCACCCGGCTCACTCCCCCCGAGATTGCCATTCTCGTCGAACTAAAGCTGTCGTTAGTCGGCTTGTCAGCAGCTTCACGCAGCATGCCCTCCGAACTCTCGGGTGGAATGCGCAAACGTGCCGCCTTGGCCCGCGCGCTCGCGCTCGATCCCGGAATCTTGTTCTTCGATGAACCGTCGGCAGGGCTCGACCCGATCACATCCAACCGCCTCGACGAACTGATACTGGAGCTGAGCAATGGCCTCGGCGCCACGGTCGTGATCGTCAGCCATGAACTGCCGAGCCTATTGGGGATCTGCGACGACGGTATCTTTCTCGATGCCGAGAGCAAGACCGCCATCGCTCACGGCGCCCCCAGAGCATTGAGAGACCATAACGACCATCCCACAGTGCGGGCCTTCATGGCGCGAGGTCAGAACGCCCCACGTCCTTCCACAGCGGGAGCGCCATGACCACCCGACCTGCCGTCGTGGGCACCTTCGTCGTCGGCGCGTTCGTATTGGGTATTCTCCTGATCCTGTTCTTCGGTGGAATGCGACTATTCGCCAAGACTTCGTCAGTCGTTACCTTCTTCGACGAGTCTGTCGCCGGATTGGAGCCCGGAGCCCCGGTCACTTTCCATGGCGTACGAGTCGGCTCAGTGAAGTCCATCAGCGTTCGCTTCTCGACGGAGCACATACTGTCTGCCCAAGTACCGGTCTTGCTCGAGCTCCAGGAAGACAGCGTAGTCTGGGATGGCCGGAGATTGAGCGATGCCCCTGCCGAATATGACAGGCTGATTAGCGCCGGGCTGCGAGCCCAGTTGGCCATGCAGAGCTTCGTCACCGGACAGCTCCGCGTCGAAATGGACTTCCGGCCAAACACTCCCGTGAATCTCGTTGGTCTTGATCTTGGCATTCCGGAACTGCCGACGCTGCCGTCCGAGATCGGTCAGATGCGGAACAAGCTAGAGGGGCTCGATCTGCAGCAGCTGGCCCACTCAGCGCAGGCCGCGTTCATATCGGTCACGCGCCTGGCCGACCACGTCAACACCGTGATTGACCCGTTGATGGATAGCGGCGGGCAGGCGCTGCGCGCCTTCAGTCGGACCATGGAGACGACTGATGAAGCCGTGCGCAACCTTCAGGGAGAAGCTACGAAAGCGCTCCGCGATTTCGACGCGCTCGCTGGCGAGGCACATCGTCAGTTGGGCCTGCGTGGCGGCGAGCTCAGCCACACGCTCGCGTCGGCTGACCGGGCAGCACGCCAAGCCGAAGCCCTGTTGAGCAACTTAAACAACCTTACCGAGCGGCGGTCGCCGCTTCGTGAGAACCTGGAATCGACTGTCCGCGACCTCTCATCCGCCGCCAGCGCTCTGCGCGGCTTCGCGGAAACCGTTGAACGCGATCCGAACGTCCTGCTTCTGGGTCGAGGCCGATGAAATCCGGCCTCCTGCTCGTGGATGTGCGCGTCTGCTGCTTTGCAGCCCGCCTTGTTCTCGCCGCCGGAGCCGCCTGTGCGCTCGCCAGCTGCGCCACGGCGCCCAGAATGCCCACGCAATACGTCCTTGGCGGGACAACCGCTCCGCCGGCGGCAGGATCCTTGCTCGGGCTGCCCGTCGTCGAGCTGCTCCGGGTCCGGGTGCCCGACTACCTCGACACCAAGGACGTCGTCACGACGAGCGGCGGCCGGATTGTCGTCCACGAGAAGGCTCGCTGGGGCGAACGTCTTTCGTTAGGCCTGACCCGCGCGCTCGCGGCCTCGCTCGGCACCCGGCTGCCGGGCATCTTCGTCTCGACAGCTTCGCCGCCCGAACGCCCGACACGGCAGCTATCGGTCGATGTTGCCACCTTCGAAATCACGGATCACCAGCTGATTCTGACAGCGACCTGGACAATAACCGACGGATCGGATTCCAGGACTCAGACGGCGGAGCGGGCGGCCATCGTGGAGGCTCTCAGCAGCCAGGACGACAATGCACTCGTGGCAGCAATGTCTCGCGCCGTCTCGGATCTCGCGGCGAAGATCGCCCCCACGGTCGACAATAGTCTCCGACCGCGCTGACCGCATCGCAATAAGGGAGCGACCTTGGGATCGTCCGCCCAGTCGCGCTAGTCATACCAACCAGACCGGCGACTCCGAGAGAGTTTTCTCGCCGTTGAAGGAATTCCAGCGGTTGGTCAACAATTGTTGACGCCCAAGCTGACATGGATCATTCCTCGTGAGCACTCGCTCCATAAAATATTCCTATTTGCCGGAAGAAGGAGCCGCGATGACGCCAAGTGAATTCGAGAGCATTCCCGTCCTGGACATCTTGGCGAGATGAAACGTCTCCGCCGGCCGTGGATCGTCGCGGTGATCGTCCTGGTTCTGGCTGGCGGCGTCTATGCCGCCTGGCTGTATCTCAGGCCCGCCGGACTGCCGCCAGGCATCGCCGCTGGCAATGGTCGCATCGAAGCCGTCGAGATCGATATCGCCACCAAGATTCCCGGCAGAATCAAAGACATCCTTGCTGACGAGGGGGACTTCGTAAAAGCGGGCCAGGTGCTCGCCCACATGGACACGGACCAGCTCGAGGCTCAGAAGCGCGAGGCGCAAGCTCAATTGCAGCGGGCAACGATCGCAGTGCAAACCGCGGAAAGCACCGTCAGGGAACGCGAAGCAGAACGAGTGGCCGCGATTGCCATGGTAGCCCAGCGCCAAGCCGAACTCGATGGCGCACAGCGCCACTTCGAACGGTCTGGCCAATTGGTGCCCCGCGGCGCAGCTGCGGTCCAGACACTGGATGACGATCGGGCCAGGTTCGAAGGTGCCAAGGCTGCGGTAAGCGCCGCACAAGCGGCAGTCGCGGCGACGGAAGCTGCCATCGGTGCCGCGAAGTCGCAGGTCGTGGATGCGAACGCAGCGGTTGTGGCGGCACAGGCAACCATCGAGCGTATCGAGGCGGACATCAAGGACAGCACGCTGACTTCACCTCGCGATGGCAGGATACAGTATCGCGTGGCCCAGCCTGGGGAGGTCCTTCCGGCCGGAGGGCGGGTCCTCAACTTCGTCGATCTAAGCGACGTGTACATGACATTCTATCTCCCCACGGAGCAGGCCGGGCGCGTTGCCCTCGGGGCTCAAGCCCGCATCATACTCGACGCGGCCCCACAGTATGTTGCCCCCGCCACGATCTCCTATGTTTCTGACGTTGCCCAATTCACACCGAAGACCGTGGAAACAGCGGAGGAACGCCAGAAGCTGATGTTCCGGATCAAGGCGCGGATAGCACCAGAGTTGCTACGCAAGTACATCCGGCAGGTAAAGACGGGCTTGCCGGGAATGGCCTACGTACAGCTTGAGCCAAACGCCGAATGGCCTTCCTTCCTTCAAAGCGCCTTGCCGCAATGAGCATTGCTCCCAGTCGCGCATCCGACAGCCAGCCAATAGTGGTTCGCCTACGTGATGTCGGCCTCTCCTACGGCCGAACGCGTGCTCTGGACGCCATGACTCTCGATCTCCCCGCCGGCTGCATGATTGGGCTGATCGGCCCGGACGGCGTAGGCAAGTCGAGCTTGCTTTCCCTGATCGCCGGCGCGCACGCGATACAGGACGGCAGCGTGGAGGTGTTGGGCGGCGATATGGCGGACGCCGGTCAACGCCGGACCGCCTGCCCGCGGATCGCCTACATGCCCCAGGGCCTGGGCAAGAATCTCTATCCGACGCTGTCCGTCTTCGAGAACGCCGATTTCTTCGGCCGTCTCTTCGGTCATGGCCGGCGAGAGCGCGAGCGACGCATCCACGACTTGCTGCACAGCACGGGCCTCTCTCCGTTCGCCGACCGCCCGGCCGGAAAGCTCTCCGGCGGCATGAAGCAAAAGCTCGGTCTCTGCTGCGCCCTTATCCACGATCCGGACCTGCTGATCCTCGACGAGCCCACCACGGGTGTCGACCCGCTGTCGCGCCGCCAGTTCTGGACCTTGATCGATGAAATTCGCGCGACCCGGCCGGGCATGAGTGTGATCGTGGCGACCGCCTATATGGAAGAAGCGGCCCGGTTCGACTGGCTGGTCGCCATGGACGACGGGCGTATCCTGGCTGAAGGCACTCCCTCGGAGTTGCTCGCGCGCACGGCCGCCGCCTCGCTCGATGCCGCGTTCATTGCGCTCCTGCCCGAGGAGAAGCGCAAGCTTCATCGCCCCGTGCGTATCGTGCCGCGTGCGCAGACGGCCCAGGCCGAGGTCGCCATCCAGGCCGAAGGTCTGACTATGCGGTTCGGCGACTTCGTGGCCGTCGATCATGTGAGCTTCCGCATCGGCAAGGGAGAGATCTTCGGGTTTCTGGGATCGAACGGCTGCGGCAAAACCACCACCATGAAGATGCTGACCGGACTGCTGGCCTCCAGTGAGGGGCGAGCCACGTTGTTCGGCCAACCAGTGGACCCGGAGGACATCGGGATTCGCCGGCGCGTCGGTTACATGTCGCAATCCTTCTCGCTCTATTCCGAGCTGACCGTCGCGCAGAATCTCGATCTGCATGCCCGGTTGTTCAAGCTGCCGCGCGCATCAATGCCGGCACGGATCCAGGAGGTGGTCGAGCGCTTCGATCTGGTTTGCGTCATGGATGAGCTGCCGGACGCTCTGCCCCTCGGCATTCGCCAGCGGCTGTCGCTCGCGGTCGCGGTAATCCATGCGCCCGAGATGCTGATCCTCGACGAGCCAACATCGGGCGTCGATCCAGTCGCCCGCGACGTGTTGTGGCAAATGCTCATCGACCTCGCCCGCGACGACGGCGTGACCATCTTCATCTCGACTCACTTCATGAATGAGGCGGAGCGCTGCGATCGTATCTCGCTGATGCATGCCGGCAAGGTATTGACGACCGATACGCCTCGAAACATCACCAGTTCCCGTGGCTGCGCCACGCTCGAGGACGCTTTCATCCGCTATCTCGAAGAGGCGGATCGTCGGCCCGCGCAAGATCAGAGCGCGGCTCCGGTGATGCCGGGCGCAATCCCCAATGCTGCCCCGAACCGGCGCACCTCCTCAATGACCAGCGGCTTCGACTTGCGGCGAGTGATGAGCTATGCGCGTCGCGAATCCCTCGAGCTGCAACGCGACCCCATTCGCCTGGCCCTGGCCCTGCTGGGCAGCGTCCTGCTGATGTTCGTGGTCGGCTACGGCATAAATCTCGATGTCGATAATCTCACCTTCGCGGTCCTCGATCGCGACGGCACAGCGACAAGCGAGAACTACATCCTCAACATTGCCGGATCACGCTACTTCACGCAGAAGGCACCTATAGTAGACTACAATGACCTCGATCGACGCATGCGTAGCGGCGAGATCAGCCTTGCCATTGAGATCCCGCCCAATTTCGCGCGTGACGCAGTGCGCGGACGCAATGTTCAGATTGCGGCCTGGATCGACGGGGCAATGCCGCAACGCGCCGAAACAATCCGCGGCTATGTGGAAGGTATGCATGCCGGGTGGCTCGCCGAGCAGGCTCGCGTCCAACTCGGGAAGCGAAGTGTTGCTGGACAGTTCCGGCTCGAAGTTCGCTATCGATACAACCCCGGCATAGAAAGCCTGGTCGCCATGGTCCCGGCGGTAATTCCGCTGTTGCTCATGCTCATCCCGGCGATGCTGGCAGCGCTGAGCGTGGTACGCGAGAAGGAACTGGGATCCATCGTAAACCTGTACGTGACACCCGTCACCCGGCTCGAATTCCTCCTCGGCAAGCAGATCCCGTACATTGTCCTGTCCATGGTCAGCTTCCTGCTGTTGTGGGTGGTCGCGGTGTTCCTGTTCGGTGTGCCTTTCACGGGAAGCTTCCCTGCCTTGGCGCTGGGAGCACTATTCTACGTGGTGGCCGCGGTCGAGCTCGGCCTACTTGTCTCCAGTTTCATAACCAGTCAGGTCGCCGCAATATTCGGCACAGCCATCGTTACGCTTCTGCCAGCGGTGAATTTCTCCGGCGTCATCGACCCGGTCTCCTCCCTCGAAGGCATCGGCAGTTGGATCGGCCGAATCTATCCAACGACCTATTTCGTGACGATGGCACGCGGTGCCTTTTCGAAGGGGCTCGGCGTGCACGATTTATGGCCTCACTTTATCCCTCTGGCGATCGCCATCATAGTCCTGCTCCTCATGAGCACGGCCTTGCTGAAGAAGCAGGCCGGGTGACATGCGGCTCACCAATATCCTCCAACTCGGTGTCAAGGAACTGCGCGGTCTCGCGCGTGATCCGATGATGCTGTTCCTGGTGGCCTACGCGTTCACTGTCGCCGTCTACACGGAGGCGACGGCCACACCCGAAGCGCTCAACAAGGCAGCGATCGCCATCGTCGATGAGGATCAATCGCCACTCTCGGCCCGGATCACCGGGGTCTTCTATCCTCCTTATTTCACCATACCGGTCCGCATCACGCCGACGGAGATGGATCGAAGGATGGACGCTGGCCTCGACACATTCGCCCTGGACATACCGCCGAACTTTCAGAGAGACCTGCTTGCTGGCCGGTCGCCGACGATCCAACTCAATGTCGATGCTACGCGGATGACTCAGGCCTTCAGTGGCAGCGGCTACATACAAAGCATCATTGCCGGCGAAGTCCGCGACTTCTCGCGCCGATATCACTCCGCCGCCTCCGAGCAGGTCGACCTGGACTTGCGCATGCGCTTCAACGCCAACCTCACGAAGTCCTGGTTCGGCGCGGTGACGAGCATCATCAATAACGTGACGATGCTTGCGGTGGTGCTGACCGGCGCCGCTCTCATCCGAGAGCGGGAGCACGGCACGATAGAGCATCTTCTGGTCATGCCGGTCACGCCAGTCGAGATCATGTTGAGCAAGATCTGGTCGATGGGCCTTGTCGTGTTCCTGGTTTCCTGCCTGTCGCTCGTCGTAGTAGTTCAGGGCGTGATGGCCGTACCTATACAAGGATCAATCGGCCTCTTCGCGCTTGCGGCCGCTTTGGACGTGTTCGCAACCACCGGGCTTGGCATCGCGCTCGCCACACTGGCCGGCTCGATGCCGCGGTTCGGCCTCCTCATGGTTCTCGTGCTCTTGCCGCTACAGGTCCTCTCCGGGAGCCTGTCGCCGCGGGAGAGCATGCCGGAATTCGTCCGCACCATCATGCTTGCCGCACCGAACACGCATTTCGTTACTCTGGCCCAGTCCATCCTGTTCAGAGGCGCCGGCTTCGAGGTTGTGTGGCCTCAGTTCCTAGCTCTTGCGGCAATCGGGGCCGTCTTGTTTGCCATTTCGTTGAGGCAATTCCGTGCGTTCCTAAAATAAATCGGGGCACTACTATGGACGCCGCTTATATATCGGCACTGGCCGCACTTGGAGGATCGGCAGTTGGGGCGCTGGCATCATTCATGACGACCGTAGTCACGTTGAATGCTCAGGAGCGAGCCAATCAGGCCGCCCGAACGACTGCCCGCCGAGAAAACCTCTATGGCGAGTTCATAGAGGAATCGTCGAAGCTTTACACAGACGCTCTCGTCCACGAACTCGGCGACATGTCGAAGTTCGTCCGCCTTTATGCGCTGCAGAGCAAGCTGAGGCTGTTTGCATCGGCCACGGTACTCTCGCAGGCGGATGTGGTCCTCCAACGAATCATGGAAACTTACCTGAATCCGCAAAAGGACCTCCAGGTAATATTGAATGGCCCCACGGCGCGCGACATGGATATTCTCCGCAGCTTCAGCGAGGCATGCCGTCGAGATCTCAACGGTTGAGCTTGCCCGAAAGCCGTACCGTCGCCGAAAGCGGCACTGAGCCTTTCTCAACTACTCCGCAGACGTCCCTTGGGTCTGCGCTTCCTGCCATTCGGCAAACTGCCGGTCGCGCTCCGCTTTCAGCGCCTTCTCGCGCGTCGTGCAAACCAGCGACCATCCATCCGGATCAACCAGACTGCCGAACTCATCGTAAGTGGCGCGCCTGAGCTCGAGGCAGTCGCAGCGCCATCCTCCCTTCTTCTCATGTCCGCGCATGGCGTTCTTCCTCGCCGTGTCGGACAACACCACCCAGGTCCAGTTCGCCCGTGGACACGAGGTACACGCGACGCGCTGCGGCGGGCGCGTGTCGTAAGGTGCTTGCCCTTTCCCCATCCGGGCCTCGACCTCTGCCAGAACAGGGTCCTTGTAGGGATCGTACTTAAACTCCTCGCTCATGGCTCGCCCTCCACCATCGCAGGCCGCACGGCGCGTCGCCGGACACGCCTGATTGGACCAGAAAGGAAGCCGGCATAGAGCCCCGGCATTTCGACATACTTGAGCGCAAACCGCGTATGCGGATGGCCGGGCCGGATCATGACGCCGCTGAGATTCGGCAGTTCCATCAGCTCGGCCGCCAGCATCACCGATTCGCGCACGATCTGCGTGTTGATGGTCTTGCCTCGGCTCTTCACCTTCCAGATCGACTCACGGCTTTCAGTGGTCGAGGTGAGCTCGCGGCGGACCTCTCGCTCGCCAAGTTGCGCTTCCCAGGCCTTGGCGGTCTCGGCATCGCCCTGGCGCAGGATGATCTTGGTGGCGGCGTTGCCGATGATCGCCTGCGAGACATCGCGGCCGTAGACGGCGCGCAGCTGCGCCAGGACCTGGACCGCCAGCACGACTGAGCCGCCGAGCTTGCGCAGCTTGGTCAGGAGATCGGGAACGCGGCCGAGGTGGCCGAGCGAGGCGAGTTCATCCAGGAAGAAGAACAGCCTACGCGTCGTGCTCTCGGGCAGCGTCAAGGCCTCCAGCATGCCGATCGCCGCGACGCAGGACAGGAACTGACGCAGATCGTCCATCTGGTCCTCGCGATAGGTGAGGAATAGCCAGTTGCGCAGCGACTCGTCCTTGATCCAGCGCCGCACCGAGAATGGCGCCGAACTCTCCGGCAGATAGTCGAGGAATCGGACGTAGGGCGTGATGACACCGCGCACGCTGCCCAGCAGGCGGGCATTGGCGCGATCGCTGAAGATCGCCGACGTGGTGCCCTGCAGTTCGGCGCGCAGCTCTGACGGCGTGGCGGCCGTCAAGTAGCGATGCAGCTCCGCCGACGACCGCTTATTGCGCATGTGCAAGACCCGCAGCATGTCGGCAAGGAATATCTGTCCGTAGCGAATCCACTCCGCCTTGTCGGCGCCGCCGTCGATTGGTTCCGGGATCATTGCATTGGCGATCCGGCGATAATCGTAATCAGTGAAGATCTCCGCGAAGGGCGACCAGGCCACGCTTCGCGCGTCGAAGGGATTGAGCAGCATGTCCCCTTCCCGGCCGTGTCTGGCCATGAAGGCGCCGCTGTGATCGATGATCAGGCAGCGATCGCCGCGCGGCCGGATCGTGCGCAAGAAGCCATCCATGATCTGCGACTTGCCGGTGCCGGTCGCGCCGGAGATCAGGATATGCTCGACCTCGGCCGGCCGGTCGATCGGCACGCCGCCGACCTGCAGGTGGTCCTTGAATTTGCGGCCCGCCTTGCGGCTCTGTTCCTCGAGACGAGCGCCGCGGAGCGAGGCGTCGTTCCAGGCGGCGGCATTGAGCCGCCCGGTGCCCTTCCAGACGCCGCCGGCGGCAAGCATCGGCGCCAGGATGCAGAGCAATCCGACGACGTTGCGTAAGTCTTTAGGGACCTGCAGGAAGAGTGTCGGCAGTCGCCCCAAGGCCTCGGCCGGATGCAGCGCCATCCATTCGAGAAGGCTGGGGCTGCCGATCGACCACCAGACGGCCGCGCCGGAGAATACGGCGACGGCCAGCGGCGCCACGATCAGCGCGGCCAGGACCGCGCCGATGATCCGAACTGGTTTCGGGATTCCTTTGGCGAAAACGGAATTGTTCATTGCGGCCTCGTCAGGAAGTGGTCGATGGAGAGAAGAAGGCCGGCGCACCAGGGCGCCGGCCGTTTGCTCGGCAGGGTGTCGGGGAGCGGTCGAAAGGCGGAAGCCTCAGCGATCGGATTCCGGTCTTTGAGGCGGGCATCGGCTGGGCGCGCTTCGCGCAATCGGTCGAGTTGACCATTCTTTTTAGTGGGGGTACAAAAAAGGAGTGAAGATAACCTACGATCCCCGTAAGCGGGCCAGAACGCTCAGCGAGCGCGGGCTTGATTTCGAGGATGCGAGGCAGGTCTTCATGCGGCGGCACGTTACCGTGGAAGACGATCGATTCGACTACGGCGAGGTGCGCTACCTGACTTATGGCTATCTGGATGATCGTCTCGTGAACGTCGTTTGGACGGCACGACCTGGTGGCCGGCGGATTATTTCCATGAGGCATTGTCATGCAAAGGAAGCGGAAGCCTTCAAAGGCGCCCTGGATTGACCCTGACGACGGCCCGCCGTTAACCAAGGAGATGGTGCGACGTGGGCAAATCGCCGTGGGCGGCAAGATCGTCCGGCCGGCCGATGGTGTTCTCGTGAACGACCGGCGGGGCCGTCCCCGCATGGCCAATCCGAAGCAGGCGATCAAGCTACGGTTGGATGCCGACCTGCTGGCGCACTTTCGAGCGAGTGGGCCAGGCTGGCAAACCCGTATCAATACGGCGCTGCGCAAAGCCGCGCGCTTACCGGCCCGCCAGGCCGGCCGATAAGGACTCTTGCCCACTCCAAGGGACGCGCTATCGGGCGCGCGTTTCGCGCCTATTGCCGGGGGTTGTGCCTGGCGCCACAATGCGCGGCACGATTGCGGCGCCCTCAAAGGGCCGCAGTCCTGGAGTAGCGTTCGGTCAAGAATAAGAAGGAGATCCGTCATGCGTCGCTTTACTGCTCGAGCTCTCGCCGCCCTCGCGATCGTGGCGGCGCCGATCGCCGCCCACGCCGGCGAGTTCGATGGGAAATGGAAAGGGAGCGCAGGTAGCTGGCAGGTCGAGCTCTTGGTGCAAGGTGCCAACGCCACGCTGACCCTGCAGTGCAACGGATCCTTTGGTAACACCGCGCCCTTCACTTTCGATGTGCCCGTGGCGGCCAATGGCCACTTCGATGCCTGGGTGGGCGGTGCCGGCACGTTCGTGCGAAGAAACGTCACCGGCAACCTGCCCACCTTCCAAATACCTCCGGGAGGGGAGTGTGGCGGCGGTACTGTGACCTTGCAGCGGAGTTAACCTCCGCTTGCCCCGGCGCCGGCACTGCCCCCATCGCAACCGCCGGAGAAGCCCCCGACGTTGCAGCCGTTCTGTGACGACGATTGGATCAAGCCCTGCAGATCAGGGCAGGAGGCGACGTGTGCGATGTAGACGCACGCGCCGTCTCCGGTGCATGTCCAAAGCTGCCACCAGGGCGATGAGTAGTTGGTGCCGCCGTTAGGGTAGACGGTGAGATCGAACTGCCAGTTCATGTACTGGTTGCCGTTGAACTGACCGCTGCCCGAGACTGCCCAACTGCCTCCGCCAACCGGATAAGCGGACAGTCCGCCAATGCTCATGTTGTTGCATTGGTTGACGACATTCTGCGAGATCGTCGGCGCTTGATTGTCGGGCGGAAGCGTCGCCTGGCAGGCAGCTGATCCATTCGAGAGCGTGACCAACGTCCAGGGCGCCGTGCACTTCGGAGGCGTGTAGGTGTAGGTGCTGCCCTTGCAGCTCGGCGCCTGCTTGCCGGCCTTCTGGAGGCTGTTCAGCCAGTCCAGGACGAAGCCGCAGGCCGCGGCCATGCTGGGCTGATTCTGTCCGGCCATGCAGAGCTCGACGGCGCAGCCAGCGTCCTGATTGATCGCGATGTTGGCGGCCGTCTGGTCATCGACGCCGTCGATATGGCCGCCATTGGTGATCTTGCTGGGGTTCTGCAGCTGCAACGAGGTGTTGCCGGTGTTGTAATTCTGCTGAGTCGACGGGGCGTTGGCCAGGTTGTCCGTCGCCCCGAGGTTGCCGTTGGTATTGAAGTTCCAGGCATAGTCCTTCGTCGTCAGGATCGACTTGTCCTGCGTCTGCACGACGCGATTGCCGGACGCGTCCGTGCTGACGATCGTGTAATTGCCGTTCGCCGGCAGCTGCCCTTGAGTGATGGTGCTCTGCGCTGCCGCCGGGCTCACCATCAGGCCCGCGATCGTGACCGCCAGTGTCGCGCTCACGATCGCCTGTCTAGTTCTCCTCTGCATGTAACCCTCCTTAGGGATGTGAAGCTTTCTCCGGCATGGCCAGGTACTCGCACCGTGTGACCTCATCGAAGATCCTGACGACCAGCACGGGCACCTCGGTGTCCGTGCGCCGCGCGACCACGAGCATGTCGCGCCCTCGAAGCCGGGCCTGATATCCGCCCGGCGCGAAGCCCTGCCAGAACGGCACGTTGGTGCCTTGCGGCTCGCCCTCGCCGCGCAGGTTGACGCCGTTCTGTTCGACGCAGACCTGGACGATCGTCTCGCTCGCGGTGCAGCGCGCGAAGCCGCGCGGTTCCCAGGCCATGCCGAAGGGCGAGACCTTGACCCGCATGGATTGGCAATCGGCGGCCGACGCCGCGCCAGGCGCGAGAGCTGCGGCAAGCAGGAGGATGAGTCGGCGGATCATCGGCCTCTCCTGTCGGTGAAGGGAAGGCGGCGACGGGCGGGGTGAAGGTGGGTTGAGCCGTCGCCGCCGGCGAGACCGAGGGAGTGGATAGCGGTCTCGCCCATCGGCGCGGGCGAGGGATATCCTCGGCCCGGTCCGATCTGGAATCGGGGATGGCGGCGGCGGAATGGACATACTCAGGGGCTCCGCCGCCGCCAGTGAGGCCGGGGTGGCACCCGGCCTCACCCACCGACGCGCCCGAAAGGGGTTTAGAGCGCGCCGACATCGTTCGTTCTCACGACGTTGTTGTTGAGTCGCGTGTAGAGCAGTTCGGTCGCCTCATAGCGGCCGCCGCGACGTTCCATCTGGACCACGACATCCACGGTCTCCTCGAGGAGGCTGCGCACGTCCTCGCGAGCGAGGCCTTGCGCCTCCTCGCATTCGCGCATCAGCAAGGTCATGGCCTCGAGCGCGGCCCAGACGTTGGAGGCGTGGACCGTGGTGATGACGCCGGGGTGCCCGGACACCACCGAGCGCAGGAAGTAATAGGCGGTGCCGTCTCGCAGCTCGGGGAAGATGATGCGATCTGGCCGCATGCGAAGCGCGGCCGTCATCAGCTCCTTGGCGCTGATCTGGGCCATGGCCTGGCTCTTGTCCTGCGGATAGAGCAGGTGAACCTTGTTTCGCTGCGGCAATCCCACCAGCTCGTGCGTATCCTCGCCGGTGATGATCCTTTCATCGGGCGGGACGCCCTCGAGCAGCGCCCGGGCGAGCGAGGTCTTGCCCGACCCGGTTGCGCCGGAGATCACGATGTTCTGCTTGTACAGGACAGCCAGGCGCAGGAACTCCGCCCACTCTCTCTTGCGGTAAAGATCGGTCAGATCCTCGCGCGCCCACGTTGCCATGCCCGCCTGTTCGGCGCCGCGGGTGTAGTGGAACAGTCCAGCCTGTCTCAGCTCATCGAGCTTCCACACGCGATCGGGCGGGCGCCGGATCGTGATCGATATCGTGCCCGGCAGCGTCGCCGGCGGCATGAGCAGCTGCACGCGTTGCCCGCCCGGCAGGACGGCCGAGCAGATCGGCAGCTTCTCGTTGATCTCCTGCTTCGCCTGCGCAGCCAGGCCGCGGCAAATGGCTTCCAGCTTGGCGAGCGTGAGGCGGTCGTCCTCGATCCATTCCCACTTGCCGCGCACCTCGATTCCGATCTCGCCCGGCCGATTGATGACGATATCGGTCACGTCCTCCCGCGCCAGCAACGGCTGCAGCGGCTCGAGCAGCGAGAGCAGCGCTCGCGCGGCGCTATCGGCTGGCTGGGCCGGTGTGATTGCAGGAGGAGGCGCGTCGAGCACAATCGGACCGTCAGCGCGCCGAGACGCTGTAGACGCCGGAGAAGTCGAGGTCGTTGCGCACGAAGATATCGACGCGCTCGCCCTGGTTCTTCTTCAACACGGGCTTGATCGACAGCGTTTGGCGCAGGGTCTCCATGCCGACCTGGTTCGCCATCTGCTGGGTCGTGGAGCCCATGTTGCCGTAGATGTAGGTGCTGTTGCCGCCCTGCTGCTGGAACTGCGACTGCGCCCAGGCTCGCGCGATCGAGCCGGCATCCGACAGCAACGAAAACATCATGGCCGCGCCAAAGCGGGTCCAGAAATACGTCTCGATCTGGCCGTCCATGCCACCCCGGCCGAGCGAGTCCGCCGCCGGCGATGAGAGATCGATGACGACCGAGTTGGGCGTCTCGGCGCGGCTCCACACCACGCCGATCCGCTCCTGGCCTTGCTGCAGGCCGCTATTGTATTCGCCGAGGACTATGGTTCCGGCATCGAGCAGCACGACGGTGCCATTGGCGCTGTAGACATCATGCTCGAGGTGGCAGCGCACGAAGCCCGCCGTCGTGGTGTCCATCGCCGTGTCGAGGATGCAGGGCACGAGCGTGCCGGCCGACAGACGCAAGGTCGGGTCGCCGAGGTTGCGCGCCTTGACCTTCATGATTGGCGTGGTGGCCAGGTTGCGGCTGATCTCGGTTTGGCCCATGGGCCGATCGGCGTTCGCAGCGGACACCGGACGCGCGTTCGCATTGGGGTTCTGCTGGCCTTGCGTCGCCATCGCCATCAGCGGCGCGCGCTGCACCTTCTCGGCCAGATCGTCGGCTTTCGACTTCGGCGGCGGGACCATGGCGGCCGGCTGCAACGGCGTGGGCGTTGCCGCCTGCACTGGCGGCTGCTTGGGTTCCATCAGATCCGGCGGCCGCACGACCGGCGCGGTCGGCGGTGCCTCGGGCGGCGTTGCCGGCTGATTGTTCGCCCGGATGTTGAAATAGAGCATGGTCAGCACGAGGACCACGGCAGTGCCGCCGGCAGCGACGGCAAGCGGAATACGGCCCTTCTTCGCGATCGCCGAGATCGCGCTGGCCGGCGCTTCCTCGGCAGCGCCAGGCCGAAGGCCGGGAGCTCCCAGGGTCGGCGTCGCCGGCACCGCGGTTTCCACTTCTGGGGCAGACTCGATCGCAGCCGTCTCCTCGCCTTCCGGCAATGGCGGCAAGTCTTCGGGCGGGAGCTGCCCGGCCGCGGCGTGATCGAAGGTGTCGCCCGGTTGCGGGGTGCCGGCGGCCGGCTCGCCCTGCGCGTCCTCGCGGTCGTAGAAGCCGCCGCCCTTGCCGAGTTTGGTCATTGGTCGCTCCCGATCTTGATCTGCCGCACGTAGCCCTCGCCGACCGTGCCGTTGCCGCGCGGCGCGGCCGCCGGCGCGTAAGCCTCGTTGTAGATGCAGATCACCTGCGGCCCGATGCGCAGGCGCCAGGCCGCCGCCACGGTGCCCAGCACCGCGACATCGCCCTGCATGTTGACCTGGACGATGCGCTCCTCGCCGGCGCCGTCGACGGCGTAGATCGACGGGATCTCGGTTTGGCCGGCGAAGCGGAACGCCGTCACCTGGCCGTTGTCCCACGCGTCCGTTGGCGCGTAGTTCGCCGTGCCGGTGAGCGTGTAGCGATAGTTGAGGGTGCCGGAGAAGGCTTGCGTGGCCATGGCTGCGCCGAAATTGGCCTGGCGCTCCTTCTCCGCTTCCGCCTTCTTCTTCGCCGCTTCCACGCCGGGATAGAGGAACTTGACCTTGACCATCGAAGGCTCGCCCGCCTCCGACTGGAACTCGAACTGATAGGTGCGCAGCGACCCATCCGGCGTGACCGCTGTCACGACGGCATTGGTGCGCTTGGCTTCCTCGCGCTGCTTGACGAACAGGATGTTGCCCGTGGGTGCCACTTCCCACGAGACGGTGTCGCCCATCGCCACGTTGCGAATGGTCTCGTCAGACGCAATCTCGATCGTCTGGACCCAGCGCAGTGACGTTGTGATCGTGTAGACCTGCCATTCGTTGTAGTTGACGTAGCGGACTCGCGAATCGAGCGCGCCGGAGCGCGGCGTCTCGTTGGCATAGGCGCGCCACGACACCGTCGCCGGCGCCGCGAGCGCAAAGGCGGACACGGCCGCCAGGATGACCCCTTTCTTCACTTCGGCACCTCCTCATCGACGCGATAGGCCGTTACCTCGAAGCCGCGGGCGCTGATGAAGCGGTCGCTTTCCTTGAGCGGCCGATCCACGAAGCGATAGGTGACTGTCGCCACCATCCGCTCCGCCGGCCGCGTCGTTCCGTTGCGCTCGTGCACGATCTTGAGAAAGCGGACGTTGGCCGAAGCGTCCGGCGTCGTGCCGAGCGCGACCGACAGAATGTCGATCTGGACCCAATCGCGATCGCCATAGAGCTGCTGCGGTGACTGCGCATTGGATTGCGCGAACCAGGCCGCGTAGCGCTCCTGTTCGCGCTTGTCCGACATGATCGAAACGGCATGGAAGTTCGCCGCGCGATCGGCCCAGGTGTAGCTCTCGCGGAAGGTGACGTATTTGCCGAGCCAGTATTTGCGCTCGGCATCCTCGACCGGGACCTGCTTCTGCCCGTTCAACGTCGTCAGAACATCGACAGCGCCGGTCTGGTCGACTCGCACGACCACCGGCGGCATGACCGTCTTGAGCGGGGCCAGCAGCGCCATGCCGAGGAAGCCCAGGACGGCAACGCCGGTCATCGCCATGGCGACGCGCCAGGCGCGCCGCTCCGATCGCTGATAGCGCTGGACCCGGTCGTCATCGAAGGACGACGCCTCCGCAACGTAGGCCGCCCATTCGGGGCCTTTGACCGCTTCAACCATTGCAGGCCACCTCGACGATTTGCGCGCCGGCCGGCTTCTCCGCCCGTTGATCCGAGGTCGGCGTGGTCGGATTGATCTCGAGCGAGCGCGGCGGGGGCACCGGCTCCAGTATCACCGCTCGGCTTGCGGGGCGCGCCGCCGGCCGAGCCGGCGAAGCGACCGGCGCCGGCGCTTGCCTGACCTCGCCCTCGGCGACCAGGCCTTGCACCTGCTTCAAGCCGCCCGGCCAACGCTGCGGATTGAGCGGGCGCCGGTCCGCTGTGGACGAGCATTTTCCGAGCGGGCGGCTCACGCCCGTGGCGCAGCCGCTCGCGATTAACGCCAGGCACAAGGTGCCGGCGATGATGACGCTCCGTCTCAAATTAACCTCCTCGCGAAGCTGACGCCGGCCTCGAGGCCGCTCATGGCGCTGCCGCCGCCAACCGAGCGGCTGATTCTTCCGGCTTGCAGGTAGATGAAGACGATGACGACGCAGCCCACGGCGACGTACATCACGAAGACCAGTTGATTGAGGAACGTGCCGCCGACCTTGCCGACCAGGAAGGTTGTCCAGGCCGAGATCAGGAGGTTGGAAAGCGTGCCGGCGACGACGATCAGGACGTAACGAATGGCGTAGTGGATGACCTCGCCGGCCCAGGCGTAGAACCAGCGTTGCGTGACGCCGAACAGCGCGCAGACGATGAACAGCGGCCCAACCATCAAGACCATGGCCATGCCGACTTGCGTCATCGCAATCTCGATGAAGGCGACACTGCAACAGATCACACCCAGGAAGAACAGGCCAATGATGGCGAAGCCCAGGACGACGGCCTGTGCAGGATTGAGGATCGTCACCAGGTCCCAAAGCGCCCCGATCTGGTCGACGACCTGGCCCCAGAGGGCGTCCAGCGCGCTCGCGCCGAACGTCCCGCCGACCACGGCAGCAATCGAGTCAGGAACGCCGCCGTTGCCGATCAGCCAGGCGTTGACGACCCACTTCTGGTAATAGGCCGAGGGGCCGATCACGAGCCCGACCAGCCCGACCTTTATCGCGGCCGGAAAGAACTGGCCCGCGGCCATCAAGCCCAGCATGGCGCGAATGCCCGTCACGGCGACATAGACCACCGCGAAGGTGGCCCCCGCCGTGCCGACATAGGTCACGAGGTTGCCGATCGGCCCGGCGATCGCCGAGTTCACCGCCGACAGAAGCGAGGCTAGCAGCCGTCCGAAGACCGTGCTCGAGCCGGTTGTCGTCTGCGCCCAGGCGGCGGGCGCCCAGAGCAGCCCGCCCGCAAGAGCTCCGACCAGGAGGGGAACCGTCCGCTTCATCGTCTGCCTCATTTGCCGCGCAGGCCTTGGATGGCCGTGTCTCGTGTCGACTTCTCCGCCTCAAGCGCGCGTTGCTGGTCGATATCGCCGTTCGACCGCTGCATCATCTGCATGGCATTGATCTGGTTCAGATCGTTGATGCCTTGCGTGGTCTCCGAGGCGATGCGGGCATTGAGCTGCAGGACCGTGGCTTGATCGGTCGTGCTGGCAAGCTTCTGGCGCAGCACGTCGAGATTGGCGCGCCGCTGCACGGCGGTGTTGTAGATCGCTTGCGCCGCCGCCAGTTCGCCGGCGATGCGATCGCCATGGCGCACGACTTCCTTGTTGTAGAAGTCGTTGCCGGGGAAGGTCGTGATCTGCATGCCCTGCCGGATCACCGAGGCCGCGCCATTGGCGATGTCGCCGAATGCCTGCAAGGCGCTCGGCAACACCATGTTGTTGGCGTAGTCATCGGGAACCGACGTGCGGATGGTGTTGAGCGTCGGCGCGATGACATCCATCGCCCGGCCGCCCGTGATCGCCGAATAGGTCGCCTGCGCCTGGTTATAGAGCTGCTGCAACTGCTGGAGTTGCTGCTGAAGCTGCTGCAGCTGCTGGACCAGCTGCGCATAGGCAGCGGCGTCCTCCACCGGGACCTGCGCCCGCGCCGGCGCCCCATGGAGCGCCAGCGCCATGACGAGCGCGAGGGCGGTGCCACGCGCTGGCCGGAAGAATTTAGCGACGACCATCCTTGCCTCCTTCAGCTATGGACCCGCAAGGCAAGCGCGGCCGCTTCCAGCGCGACCACGCCTGCGATGACGAGCAGGATTTCCGACAACCAGAAGCGCGCTTGCAGGCGCAGGAGCTGCGCCAGGCGCCGAAGCGCATGTTGCCGATCCGCCAGGGGCGCGCGGCCGCTGGCGAGAACGCCAACGCCGGCGCCGAAGGCGAAGGCCGCGGCCAGGGCAACGAGCGCGACCTTGGCGATGACGATCAACAACGCAAAGGCCGCGAACGCCGAGAGCGCGACGAGCAAGATCCATTCGGCGACCGACTGCGGCGGATGACTGTTGGCCGCGATCCACCAGATCGAGGCCTTCTCGCGGATGAAGGTGCCAACCGCCTGCAGCTCCTGCCCGGCCGGCGCCACCTCGAGCCCGAGGATCGCGGTGCCCCATCCGTAGCGATAGGCAGTCGGCCAGGCGACGACGGCCATGAAGATGCTGGCGAGCAGCAGCATGAACGCCTGCTTGACGACGTTGCGGGTCATGTCCGCCTCCGCCGTTTGAACGCATCCCAGCGCGAGTCGATCGGCAGGTGCTTGACCGCGTCCCATAGGCTGAAGTCGCCGGCCTCGGCCGAGGGCGAGAGGATCGCCAGCTCTTCCTTCATGCCGTGGAGATCCAGCTCGCAGACGATGCCGCTTACGATCTTGCCGCTGTCGTCGGGATCGACCTGCTTGACCAGGAACCGCCGCGACAGCGGGCTCAGGTGCGAAATCACGTCGTATTCCCGACGTGTGAACTTGAACCGCTCGTAGTCTTCCCAACTGGCGGCCGGGTTCGGCAGCGAGATCTTGGTGGCGGTCTGCTGCAAGAGCGACGCCGCGATCTCCGAATGCGCGGCATCGGACGGCGACTGTGTGACCAGGATCGCCATGCCGTTGCGCTTACGCCAGGTGCGCAGCGCATCGTCCACCTTGCGGCGGATCGAGGCATCATGCAGCGCGGCGTGGAACTCCTCGATGACCCAGGCCATGCGCCGCGTGCCGACCGTCGCATCCAGCTTCTCGAACAGGTACATCAGCAGCGGTTCGCGCGCCTCGTCGGAGCGCAGAAGCTCGGTGATGTCGATGCCGACCATGGGAATGGCGTCGTCATCGAAGCCGGCGGCGATCTGGTCTTCCTCCGCATCGAGGACCCAGCCGAGCTCGCCGCCCGCTATCCAGCGCGCCAGGCGCCGGCGCAGCTCGCGGCCCAACTGGCCCGCCAGGGCGGCCATGGTCCGTTGCTCACGCGGCATCAGCGCGATCGACGCAATGCCGCGCTCGATCTCATCGGCCTCGACCGGCGACAGTTCGCCGCTCGGTCCCATGACCAGACGCGCGATCAGGCCGCGCAGGAAGGCGGCATAGCGTGGCGTGTATTCGGCCATCGCCTTCAACGGCGCCGCGCCCGACGACAGGCCGACGCGGACGGAGCTGTATTGCCCGCCCATCATGCCGACGAAAAGCTCCGAGCTCCGGTCCTTGTCGAACATGACGATCTTGGTGCCGAGCCGCAGCAGGCCGGCCATGCCGAAGTTCAGCAGAACCGACTTGCCCGAGCCCGACATGCCGACGATCAGCGTGTGGCCGACGTCCCGGACATGGAAGGAGAAGGCATAGCGACCGCCCGAAGCGGTCTTGAGCTCCGCGACCGGCGCGCCCCAATGAAGGCCCTGCCGGCGGCCACGCGGATAGCTGTAGAGCGGCGCGAGCGCCGCGAAGTTGCGGCTGGTGATCCCTTCCGCCTTGCGTACCCGAAAGGCCATGTTGCCCGGCAGTTGCGCGAAGAAGGTCGGGATCAGAGACAGATCCTCGCGCTTGGGCAGGAAGCCGCCATCGCTGAGCGCCCGGCGGCCATCGGCCATCGCCTGGCGCATCAGCTCCGGCGTGTCGCCGTAGACCAGCAGCGAGAGGTGATGTTGTCCGATCGCAAAGCGATTGTTCTCGAGCTCCGACATCGCCTGCGACAGCGCTTCGGTCTGCGACAGCGCCTTGTCGCCGGAGGTGCGGAACTGATTCTGCTTGCGGCCCATCAAGGTCCGCGCGGCGGTCTTGGAGAGCCGCACGAAGCTCTGCGTCAGGACGAAATCGAAGGGAGCGGACAGAAGACCGGCCAGCATGCCGGGCCAGGTCTCGGAGGGATATTCGCCGACCGACAGCATGCCGGCATAGCGGCGCTCGGCTATGCCGCGCAGCTCGATCGCCTCCGGGCCGAAGATCGGCCGCACCGTCAGCAGTGAGCGGCCGAGATCGCCCATCGGGACCGGCACGCGCGCCCGCTCGCCGTTCAGCACCAGGTGCAGCGCCTCGCCGACGCCCGAATAGACGACGCCGCCTTCTTCATAGGCGCGCAGTGCCGTGGGGCCATAGATTCGCAGGCCGGCGCTGACACGCGCCGCCAGCTCTTCCATCCGCTCGAGATCGGCCGGATCGACGCTCAAGGCCTTCGGCACCTTCTTGAAGGCGGCCGCCAGGCCGAGCTTCGCCAGGCGCTTGGGCAGGACGACTAGCGACAGCAGCAGCTCGTTGCGCCGCAGGCCGGCCTTGGAGAGCCGCGCGACGTAGCGCGCCTCGAGCGCGCGGCCGAAGGGCGTGCCGACGCCGCGCACCGCCGGCGGTCGCTCGAGCGACCGCACGACGTGGTGCCAGATGCCGACGCGATCGTCATCCAGCGAGCGCCAGACCTCGTTGAGCGCATTGTGGTAGTTGTCGAGGACCTGTTGCTCGATGGTCTCGAAGGCGGCGCCCTCGACCACCCACATGCGCAGCAAGGCGCCCGACTCGAGGACGACCGTCTGTTCATCGGCATGCCGGACGTAGGGAATGAAGGCCTCGGGCCGGAGCTCCGTCCGTTCGATCAGCGAGCCGCGCCGGACTTCATGGGCGAAGTCCGGCCGCTTGCCGTTCAGCGCCTTGCCGTTCACGGCCGAGCCGTTCACCGGCTTGCCGAGGCCGCGCCCCTGCTTGAGGGCCGGCAGCCTTTTCAGCAGCCGGCCCATGGGAGTGTTGGAGAGGTCAACCACGGCCGGGTTTCCTTTCGTTGATATCGGCGCTGAGCGGCGACATCGAGACGCCGCCCCACCACTTCGTGCTGGTATGGAGACCGAAGACGCGGCCGCGGGGCTGCGAGCGCAGCCACGCGAAGAACACCGCGAAGATCAGGGGATCGCGCGCCGAGACCAAGCGCGCGATCCCGTAAAAGACCACGGAGATCGGGAAGAACAGGATCATCGTTCCTGCGACGATCATGCTGCCGACGACCCCCAGCATCAGGCACGCGACGGCGGCCTCGCTCGGAACGCCGCCGTAGAGCGCTGGTCGGGTGATCGCCAGGAACAGAGGCTCTTTCCCCGGCGTGGTCACGAGCCGAACATTTTCCCGGCAATCGTGGTCGCCGACGCGGCCACGCCGACGCCAGCGAAGATGATGGCCGCGGTGCCCATGCGCATCATGCCGAACATCCACATGAGCGCGACGCCGACGATGACGATGCCGGCGACCATCTGCAGGAACGTGCTGTTGAGCTCGTTCAAGATCGACTGCGCGATGTTGTTCAGGTCCTGCGCCATGCTGGGCATGGCGAAGCCTGTAACCAGCAACGTCGTTTGCGCGGCGATGGCGCCGGCACGCTTGAGGCGCGGCCGAGCGTTCATCCAACGCAGGACGCGGCTCTTCCAAAGGGCCACGCGGGCCTTGATCGTAGAGGAATTCACTTCTCTATCTCCGTTCTCTTCACATTCCCCTTTTGACTGCCACTGTGGTCCCTGGAGCTGCCCCGGCTCCGGCTACTGGCCGCGCGCGAACAACACGCTCGCCGCGGATTGATTGAATGGATCGGCCTTGCGGCCGGCGCCGAACGGATCGGCGGACGATTCGGACGGACGCGCTTGCGCTTGCGCCGGCGCCGCCTTGACGACCCGAACCGGAACGACCGCGCTCGCTTCGGCGCCCTGCCGCGTCAGTGGCGGCACGACGTAAGCCGTCGCCTTGTTCTCGACCTGGCCGACATAGCCGTTGCGGAAGCCGGCTTGCCGATCGCCAGTGTTGTAGAGACTGAGCGCTGCCCGCAGCGCCTCCGGACCCGGCCCTACCTTCTCGGCCGCCGCTTCATAGGCCTTCATCAGGACGCGCCCGCCGGCGGCGACATTGGCGCAGGGCTCGAAGACGGCCTCGACCGTCAATCCCAGCCAGCCGAGATTGCCGGAGTTGATCTGCATCAGCCCCATATCGACGCTGCGCCCGGCTGCGATGCGCCGACGCGCTTCGGCAATCGCCGCTTCCGCGTCGCGTGGCGCCAGGCTCTCGCCGCTGGTGTTGTCATGTACCAGCCAGGGGCTCAGCGCCGACTCGTGCCGCGCGATCGCGGTCAACGTATCGGGCGCCACCTGCGGCGCGCAGGTTACGGCCAGCGCCAAGAAGGCGGCCGCGTCCATCAACGGCGCTCCTGCGGCAGGTAGCGATCCGGGATCTGGTCCTGCGACGGCAGCCGCAACGGCGCTGCCGCAGCCGGCGGCGGCGCCGACATCAACACGTCCTGCGACCGCGAGGACGTGAAGCGATCGACAGCAAAAGCACCGAGCCCCAGCAGAGCAACGAAGCCGATCCCCGCCGCGACCGCCCAGGGCGGAATGGCCGATGCGCGTCCGATGACGGAGACGGCGCTCGCGGCCGGGAACGCCGGTTCGACCGGCGCCTGGACGCGGCGCGGCGCGCTTAGCGCGGCCTGCGGACGAACTGACGCTTGAGCCGCCACGGCCGGTTGCGGCGGCGGGGCCGGCGGCGGGAGCGCCGGCGCCGCTGTCTGGGCGGCGTGCGCTTCCCTCAGATCGTGCGCCGCTTTGAGGCTGCGCTTCGCATCTTCGACGACCATTTCGGCGGCTTCCGCGATCTGCCGCGAAGCCCGCACGATCGCCAACACCGCCCCGTCGATTTCCGTCCGCGCCTTTTCCTCGACGTGCGGCATCGGCATGACGCCGGCATCGTGAACGGGCTCGAGATCGTTGTGATCGTTATTGTCGTGTGTCATCGCCCCCTCCATTCAGCGGCCGTAAAGCGTCGCCATTTCGACCAGAACGCAGCCCTGGCCGCCCGGCAGGAACATCGCGAGCCGTCCATTCACGTCGCGCTGGATGATCGTCGCCTCGCCCATCGGCATCGCTGCCGCTGCCGACTTGCCTTGCGCCGCAATGACTGCCTTGCAGTCCTGCTTGAGGTAGCTGACGCGGACCGTTTCAGCGTCGCAGTGACGATCCTCCGTCGGCGTGACGCCGACGAACGACCCGCGCGCGCCGCCGCGATCGACCTGGACCGACCAAAAGGTGCGCGAGTCCGGTTGCGTCGGATGCCAGGACGACAGCTCCTGATGCTCCGGTTCGACCGTGAGCTTGAGCGCGTCTTGCATCAGGCCGACGCAACTCGTGGCACCGCGATCGAGGGCGATACGCGGCGCCTGGAACGATGCCGGCGCCGCAGGGGCTGCCGGCACGACCGCCTGCGGCGGTGCCGCCGATGCGGCCTGTGCTGCCGATTGAGCGAAGCACGGCCCGCTCGCAAGGGCCGATGCTAGCAGCGACGCGCAAAGCGCCGCCGATCGATTGCGAGTCATTTGACAACCTCCTTCGGCGCATTGGCCCGTGTGTTCGGCTTGTCCCAGAACTTCTCGCCGCAGCGCGGCGCATCGCAGCGCCAGAACGCGCCGTAACGCTTGCCTCCGGCGCTCACGCCGCCAGGAATCAGGCGCAGCTTCGCCGCGCCGCATTTGGGGCAGGGCGTGCCGGACGATGGTGCCGGGGCCGAAGCCCGGCGCTCCAATGGACGATCGATGTCCGGCGAGCCGTCCTTGTCGGCGAACGCGCCATCGCAATCGCCTTTGCGCTCGCCGAGGCACACCCAATAGTCATAGGTCGCGCCGGTCTCGCGATCGGCGCCGACCATGTGGCGCAGCGGGCGCTTGCGGCAGACCGGACATCCGAAGTCGAAGCCGCTCACTTCATCCATCAGCCGGTCGTAGAAGGCGCCGAGCACGGCATTACGCTGCTTCTCGCCGGCAGCGATACCGTCCAACTGTTCCTCGACCTCGCGCGTATAAGCCAGGTCGACGAAGCCGAACCGTCCCGCCAGGGCGTCGATCAATTGTTCGCCGCGCGGCGTCGCATGCAGGCGACGCCGCTTCAGCTCGACATACTCGGCATTCCGAATGCGCCGCAGGATCTCGGCATAGGTCGCGGGACGGCCAACCCCTTCCCGCTCCAGGCGGCGGATCAACGAGGCTTCCGAATAGCGCTGCGGCGCGCGGGTCTTCTTCTCCTCCACTTCGCCGCGACCGACGCGCAGCCAACCGCCCTTCTTCACCAGCGGCAGCGCATTGTCGGAGTCGCGTTCTGCCGCTTGCGGTGTTTCCGGGTCTTCGGCGTCGTACAACGCCTCGACCCCGGGCAGCATGAGCGCCCGCCAACCGGGCGACTGGAGGACGCGGCGGCGGCCGACGAACTGCACCGCCCGCTTCCCCAGATCGACGCCGGAGGCCTCGACGCGTCGCACCAGATAGGCCGCGGCCTCGAGCTGCGAGGCGAGCGCGCGGCGCCAGATCATGGCGTAGAGCTTGCGCTCATCCGCCGTTTCGCCGGCGGCGTGCCGCTCCCAGGCGCTGGGAGCGATGCCCAGGTGCCCACGCTGCGCCGAGCGCGGCACTGGAAACTGGCGCAACGTGCCCACGCAGCGAAAACCCAGCGCCTCCGCTACTTCGGTGACGGCGCCAAGGACCCCGTCGCCCAGGTTGGGGTTGTCGGTCCGATGGTAGGTGATGTGGCCGTGCTCATAGAGCGCTTGGGCCAGCTCCATCGTCTTCTCGGGCGCGAACTTCAGTTCGACGCTGGCCGCCTGCTGAAGGCTCGACGTGGTGAACGGCGGCGGCGGATTCTCGCGCTCCACCTCGTCGGCGCAGTGCGTGACGGCGACGCTCTCCAGCACGGCGAGGCGATCGGCGACAGCCCGTGTCGTCAATCGGCCGTCCGGTTGCGTGCCGTCGCCGACGAGATCGAGCCACCAGGTCCCTTCTGCGCTCTGCCCATACAGCCGAACGTTGAAGTAGGTCGCGGCCTGGAAGTCGCGGATCTCGCGCTCGCGCTCGACGACGAGGCGAACGGCCGGGCTCTGCACCCGTCCCGCCGACCATGACCCGCCGTAGCGACGGGACAGTGCCGGGCTCACTGTGTAGCCAACGAGCCGGTCCCAGACGCGGCGCACTTCCTGCGCCTCGACCAGCGCCATATCGATGCGCTCGGGCTTCGCGACAGCGGCCTTGACGGTCGCCTCCGATAGTTCGGTGAAGCGGACGCGCTTCGGCGCCTGCAGGCCCAGCACGTCGGCAACGTGCCAGGCGATGCTTTCGCCTTCCCGATCCGGGTCTGTTGCCAGGTAGACCTCGGCGCCGACAACGAGGCGCGACAGCCGACGCAGTGTGTCGTGCTTGCGCGGGATCACCTGATAGGACGGGATGAAGTCGGGCGGCCCCTCGACGCTCATTCCCTCGCTCGGCAAGTCCCGGACGTGCCCCGCGGTCGCCTCGACCAACCACCCCCTACCGAGGATGGCTGCAAGGCGTCGGCGCTTCCCGGGCGATTCGATGATGAGGAGCTTGCGGCGCTCTCCTTGAGCGGCCTCGCCCGATCGGACGCTTCGGAGAGGTTTACCCCCATATAAGCCGTCGTGGCGCTCCGTTAGACGGATTCCGAAGGAATCCTGGTTAGTTAAGTTAGGAGCGTCGTAAACCCTTGGAGCGCCGTATAATTTGGCGGGATTCGGTCCCCGATCGCACGAAGGTCGGGTCCCCGATGGCACGACAGTCGTGGTACCCGATGGCACGAGGGCGCTCACAGCTTGTCCCCAGGCAGATGTGCCCGGCGATAAGAACTCATTCCCGATCGAACGGGCGCAAACTGAAGACGTTCGCCATCGCGGCCCCTTTGCATGACAAGGCGGTAGCCGGGCAGACGCTGTCCGCGCACAATTTCGCGCAGATCGTAGGCGAAGTGCTTTAGGGGAGAGAGGCTGCCGGATTTGGCGTGGAGATATACGACATCGAAGCTCCAGCCAGCTGGCTGTCGCCCGCCGTGCTTCCGGACCAACCGGTAAAGCCAGCGCTCCAGCCCGCCCGTCAAATCGAAGTAGGCTCGATCGATTGTGAGCACCAGCGATGCATCCATCACACCCGCATAGAACCAATCAGGCAAGATCAACTCGAGCCCGCGGGGCCGGCCTTGCGCGTCGGCCATCTCCTTCCATTCGTTGATCCACGAGAAGCGGTGGCGTCGGCGTTCGAGTGGTTGTCGTATCGAGGTCACGATGGTGGTGGATTGCAACCGATCGAGAGCCGCTCTCAGGCGCGTGTAGTCCCGTGTGCTTGTACCGCGGCGTACGAACGTGAGAATTTCGTAAGGAGTGGCCGCCATAAGACGCGATGTCTTGAGGCCGGCATCCCGAGCCTCAACGATCTGCGATGCCGCCCAGATCAGGACGTCCGCATCCCAGATGGTCGCCATGCCATGTTCGGGAACGGCTTCAACGCGGATGACGACCGAACTAGTCTGATAGTCGATCGGCACTACGCGCTTCGATTTTGCGAGCGAGAAGAACGGAAAGCTCATCAGCTCCTGGGAATCGCGCACCGCGAATAGGCCCGGCAGTGCTCTGAACAGATCGAGCTCGCCGCGCCCGGCACTCCGCTCGGGTCGACGGTGGATGCTGGAGACCGCATCCATCACGGGCGGCCCCTGTTCAATGCGGGCGGGGGTGCCGCATGACGCTTTGCCGGCAGTACCGGTGTCGTCAGAATTTCAGAGGTCGAGCTGCGCGTGCCTTGGTTGGCCCAGGTCTGCAAATCCTCGACGGTGTAGACGACCCGGCCGCCGATCTTTCGATACTTCGGGCCAGTGCCGTACGTGCGGTGCTTCTCCAGTGTACGGTCAGAAAGGCTTAGAAAGCGGGCAGCCTCAGATGTGCGCAAGTAGCGCGGCGGCAAGCCCGCCATCGGATCGGCCATGGGAGATACTCCATGATGCTCCGGGCTACTGGAGAGATCAGCAGCGCGTTGGCGATCACGATGGCGAACAACATTCGGCAGCGGGGATGACGGACTGGCGCAACAACGGAAACGTCACCCCCTCCCGGTTCCGGTGCCTCCCTTTAGCAATTGCCGATAGCCGCCATCTCTGATCGAGATTGCGTCCTTGACCAATCGGATGGTCTGGCCGCGCAGCGAGGATGTCTTCCACGGATCTCTGGAGACAGCGGCCGGCCCATAGAACACCAATGCCATATCGCGGTAGGAGGCCTTGGCAGGTAGGGCATCCAAGGCCCGGATCATCAGAACCAATCTGCGTCGTAGCCTTGGCGTCAGTTGCCAGGCCGATGGCATGCGCCCCGATTTTTGCCCGTCTATGAGACGATGGAAGCGCCTGAGGCCCGCAATTCGCAACGATGCCGTGTCATCCAAAGGCACTAGCGCTGCCAGTGACGCACCGGAAGATGCTTCTATCAGCCAGACATGGTGACTGCCGCCGGCATCTTCGATATGGAGATGGCGACGGTTGCTGGCGAGCCTCTCCCCTGCGACGCGGCGTGTCAGAACCTTGCCGGCTAACGTCGTGGCGACAAAGTCAGCGGGGGCATTGACCAGGACCACGCTGATGCCGACGACCTCCGGCCGCCATACTATTTCTGCCTTCGCCATACTGAGGTCCGGATCCACTACAAAAGGATAACCCCCAGCGCTCAGCCAAGGCCGCACGGGCCTCGAGGTCGAGCTCGGCCATCAACTTCTCATAGTCGTCTCTATAGCGGGGATTGCGGCGCAGGAATTCCCAGGCGATGGCAAGGCGGTCAAGCTGGCTCAGATCGTAGGCGCTGGCATCGCGCCAATCAGGTTCCCCCGCCATACGCTCCTCAAGCACGCAACATATGCTCCGTATCTATACCAGGAACACTACCTTCGGTAGTCACTAATTTGCATTGCACGACACCCCAAATCAATCGTTTGGGTTCAATGCCCTTGGGGGCGAAGCAGGTGCTTGAAGCCCGAATCACGCATCCACCGCGCGCGCGCGAGATGACCATCGTAAATGAGGCGCGACCGCTCCGGCTCGTTCACAGGATCCAGGCCGAATAGAACCATTACGACTTCACGCCAATCGGCGCCGGCGGACTCCGCGTCCAGCAAGCGGAGATACGTTCCAGCATGTCGCTCGTCATAGGAAGTGACGGTCGAACTTTTGGGTGGAACATCGTCGAACGAAACTTTGGTCATGGAGGTTTCCGTTCAATCCAGCGCAGAGCTCTGGTGCCTCCGCATTCGTGTGGAAGTCAGATCGTGATAGCGGCCACTCAAGCCACCATCCGGCGCCTCACATTAAAGCTGCTGCTGTGACGCTTGCCAAAGACGCCTCCGCCAGACTTCCTCTAACAGCGCCGAATAATGGCCGGATCGCTCATTTTGTTCAATATATCGAGGTGCCATATATCGAGCCGTCGGCTTCGCTGTCGACATGGATTTGCGGGACGTGTTCGCCGCCAACTTGCGGCGATTGCGCAATGCAAAGGGGTTATCTCAGGAAGAGCTAGCTCATCAGGCAAGCGTTAGCCGCAGCTACATGAGTCAGCTCGAAAAGGGCGAATTCTACGCCAGCCTCAACGTCATTGGTCGCCTTGCAGACGCACTCAAGGTCGAGCCAGCCGACCTGCTGAAAATGCCGTCAGGCCACAAATCGAAGTCTCGCAACTGACTTACAGGCATTGGTGCCTGCAGAGTTTCGTTCTTGAGTTAGCTCGAGACGTCTTGAATCTGACGCACGGGCAAGACCTCTTAACCTTCCGCCATCGAGTGCCAACATCAGCGAAAATTATCAGGAACTTGCCTTCAGTACGGCGCCGACCTTGGAGCAGCCGGGCATCGGACTTTATTCCCGCCTGTTTTCCGCCGCCTGTACGGCAGACTACGATGACACCCTAAACCCACTTGCGCGCATGTAAGCACTTGTTTTGTCTGGCTCAGGCGCAGTCATAAACACCCACTAGGAGCCAGGACCGTCATGCCCGCACCAGACCGTATCGTCCGCCTGAACACTCTCCTCGTCCGGACGGGCCTGTCCCGATCCACCATCTATCGCAAGATCGCCGACGGTACGTTTCCGCCGCAGATCAGGATCAGCATCAACGCCGCCGGCTGGAGGGAATCCGACGTCAATCGCTGGGTCGCAAACCCCGTGACGTGGCGACCGACGGAAGAGGTCGGTGACGTCCGCTGAGGCCACTGCGCTGGTCCATCCAGCCTACCACTGACGTTTTTTCGTCAGGCGTTTGCTTCAATTGATCGAGACAGTTGGCCCACGCCTGCATCAACTCAATCCGCTCGGACCAATAACTCGCTCGATTGTAGGTACGCCGGATTTCGTTCTGATCCTGATGCCCGAGCGCGGCCTCAATGACGTCGGGCCGGAAACCCCGTTCATTCAATATCGAGCTCGCCGCCGCCCGGAAACCGTGTGCGGTCATCTCATCCTGCGTAAAGCCCATGCGCCTCAGCGCGGCGTTCATGGCGTTTTCCGAGAGAGGGCGTGCATTGGAGCGGATAGCGGGGAACACAAGCAGGCTCTTGGGCGCGATCTCTTTCACATCGCGCAGCACATCGAGCGCCTGCCGCGACAGCGGCACGTCATGGGGCCGGCGCACTTTGGTGCGAGCGCCGTCGATGCGCCAGATCGCTCCCTCCAGGTCGATCTCTGCCCACGTTGCGCCGCGGACCTCGCCGGGGCGCGCGAATGTCAACGCCGTGAACTGAAGGGCGCACCGAAGCGTCGACCAACCGTCATAAGCGTCTATGGCCGCCAGAAGAGCACCAAGTTGCTTTTCATCGGTTATGGCGGCCCGATGCTGAACCTTGGGTGCCTTCAAGGCACCGCGCAGCAAATGAGTGGGATCGTTCTCGGCTCGCAACGTCGAGACACCGAGCCGGAAGACAGTACCGATCAAGCCGCGCAACCGCCGCGCCGTCTCTCGGCGCCCACTGCGTTCGATCCGTTGGAGCAACACGAGAATTTCCGCCGGGGTGATATCCGCGATTGGTCGGGTACCAAGATCGGGACCGGCAAGATCGACAAGCATCCATCGGTTCTTCTTAACGGTGGACTCGGCAGCCCCCTCGTCCTCGATGCGCTGTAGATACTCCTCGGCAATGCGCCCGAAGGTGTTGTTGACTGAGATGACGGCGGTCAGTTTCGCAGCCTTCTTGTTGGCCCCAGGGTCAACTCCTGAGGCCAACAGCTTCCTGGCCTCGTCGCGGAGCAGACGCGCCGTGGCAAGGGATACCGACGGATAGGCGCCGTGGGACAGCTTCTTCTGCTTCCCGCCGAACCGGTACGCCTGGTTCCAGAGTCGCGAGCCGCTTGGCTTCACCAG
>NZ_FUWJ01000011.1 GCF_900167455.1 Enhydrobacter aerosaccus | reverse complement strand
CGGGGGCGCAGTCGCTCGACCTGACGGTGGCGCCGCAGACGACCAACTCGCTGCGCTCGGTGCTGGGGGCGCAGCTGGCGGGGACGGCGCAGCTGGGCTGGGGCGAGCCGCTGGCGCTGCAGGTCAAGCTGGGCTGGAGCCACGAATATGCCTCCACCTCGCTGCCGGTGTCGGCGACGCTGGCGGGAGCGCCGTCGACCTCGTTCACGACCTACGGCCTCTCGCCCCAGCGCGACGGGCTGCTGGTGGGCATGGGCGCCAGCACCGCCATCGCCCGGGCCACCTCGCTCTACGCCCGCTACGAGGGCCTGCTCTCCGGCTCCGACTCCAGCCACGCCTTCACCGCAGGCGTCAGGATGACGTGGTGAGGCGCCGCCGTTCATAGGAGCGCGCTACAAAAGCGCGGAGGTTACTCCGCGCGGACGAGCGTCTTCATGAGCGCAACTGGAGTTGCGCGCTCCCTTGAGGCGCGGCCTACGCCGCGCGCTTCTGGTTGCGATGGCGCAGGATGGACAGGATCTCGGCAGCGGCTGCCGGGATGTTGGTACCGGGTCCGTAGATCGCGGCCACGCCAGCCTTCTTCAGGAAATCGTAGTCCTGCGCCGGGATCACGCCGCCCACCACGACCAGCACTTCGGAACCGCCCTGCTTGGCGAGTTCGTCGATGAGCTGCGGTACCAGCGTCTTGTGGCCGGCGGCCTGGCTCGACACGCCGATGACATGGACGTCGTTCTCGATCGCCGCGCGCGCGGCCTCCGCCGGAGTCTGGAATAGCGGTCCGATATCGACGTCGAAGCCAAGATCGGCAAAGGCGGTGGCGATCACCTTGGCACCACGATCGTGGCCATCCTGGCCCATCTTCACGACCATCAGGCGCGGACGGCGCCCCTCCTCCTCCGCGAACGACGAGACGTCGGTGCGGATGCGCGCCAGCCCTTCGTCGCCCTCCCACTCGCCGGCATAGACACCGGAGATCGAGCGGATGGTCGCCTGATAGCGGCCATAGACGCCTTCGAGTGCCGACGAGATCTCGCCCACCGTCGCGCGCGCGCGGGTGGCCTCGATGCTGAGCGTCAGCAGATTGCCGGTGCCGGTACGGGCGGCCTCGCCCAGCGCCTTGAGCGCGGCCACGCACTTGGCCTCGTCGCGCGTGGTGCGGATCTTCTCCAGCCGCGCGAGCTGAGCGTTGCGCACCTGGTCGTTGTCGACCTCGAGGATCTCGATCGGTGGCTCTTCCTTGAGCTGGAACTTGTTGACGCCGACCACGATCTCCTCGCCGCGGTCGATGCGGGCCTGTTTGCGCGCGGCGGCCTCCTCGATGCGCATCTTCGGCATGCCGGCCTCGACCGCCTTGGTCATGCCGCCCAGCGCCTCGACCTCGCCGATCAGCTTGCGCGCCTCGGCGATGAGGCTCGCCGTCAGCGACTCGACGTAGTAGCTGCCGGCCAGAGGGTCGACCACCTTGGTCACGCCGGTCTCATGCTGCAGGATGAGCTGGGTGTTGCGCGCGATGCGGGCCGACTGCACCGTCGGCAGCGCGATCGCCTCGTCGAACGAATTGGTGTGCAGCGATTGCGTGCCGCCCAGCACCGCCGCCATCGCCTCGTAGGCGGTGCGGATGATGTTGTTGTACGGGTCCTTCTCCGTCAGCGACACGCCCGAGGTCTGGCAATGCGTGCGCAGCGACAGCGAATCGGCCTTCTTCGGGTTGAAGGGCTTGACCAGCTCGGCCCACAGGAAGCGGGCCGCGCGCAGCTTCGCCACTTCCATGAAGAAGTTCATGCCGATGCAGAAGAAGAACGACAGGCGCGGTGCGAAGGCGTCGATATCGAGACCCTTGGCCTTGGCGGCGCGGACATATTCGAGACCGTCGGCCAGCGTGAAGGCGAGCTCCTGCACCAGCGTCGCCCCCGCCTCCTGCATGTGATAGCCGGAGATCGAGATCGAATTGAACTTCGGCATGTGCTTGGCCGTGTGCTCGATGATGTCGGCCACGATGCGCATAGAAGGTCCGGGCGGATAGATATAGGTGTTCCGGACCATGAACTCCTTGAGGATGTCGTTCTGGATCGTGCCGGAGAGCTTCTCCTGCGGCACGCCCTGCTCCTCCGCGGCCACGATGTAGCCGGCCAGCACCGGCAGCACGGCGCCGTTCATGGTCATCGACACGCTCATCTTGTCGAGCGGAATGCCGTCGAACAGGATCTTCATGTCCTCGACGGAATCGATCGCCACGCCGGCCTTGCCCACGTCGCCGACGACGCGCGGATGATCGGAATCGTAGCCACGATGGGTGGCGAGATCGAACGCCACCGACAGACCCATCTGACCGGCAGCGAGGTTCGCCCGATAGAACTTGTTGCTCTCCTCGGCGGTCGAGAAGCCGGCATACTGACGGACGGTCCACGGCCGGCCGGCATACATCGTCGCCTTCGGCCCGCGCGTGAAGGGCGGGAAGCCCGGCAGCGAACCCAGCGTCTCGAGCGTCTCGAGATCGGCCGCCGTATAGAGCGGCTTCACGACGATGCCCTCGGGTGTCGTCCAATCGAGCGACGAGAGCGGCTTGTCGCGCAGCTCCTTGGTCGCGAGCGTTTCCCAGTCGGTCAGGGTCTTGTTCGGAAAATCAGCCATAACCCCAATGTACTGCGGATTTCCCGAGAGAAAAGCCCGCTATTCAGAGGCCGGTTTCAGCAGCCAGTATGGTGTCCCGCACCAGCGGCGGACCATTCGATGGCCCCTCAGGTGGCAGGACGCCTCGCAAGGGCCAGTCCGATACCCAGCGTGATCATGGCGCCGCCGGATGCCTCCCGCAGGCGTCGGATCAGCGCCGGCCGCGCCACTGTCCTGTTGCGAATCCGGTCGGCAACCAGGGCAACCGCGACATCGGCAAAGGTGTTCAACGAAACCGAGACGCAGCCCAGGAGCAGAAACTGCAAGCCAACGCGGCCGCTGCCCGCGTCCACGAATTGCGGAATGAAAGCGAGAAAGAAGGCCGCGGTCTTCGGATTGAGCGCTTCGACCAGCACCCCTTCGCGAAACGCTCGCAGTGGCCCGACAGCCGACGGCGCCAAGCCGTTTTCAAGTCCCGCCGACGACTGCTGCCGGGCGGACCGGATGGTCCGAATCCCCAGCCACACCAGATAGGCGGCACCGATCAGCTTGAGCGCCGCAAATAGTTCCGCGCTCGCCAGCACCATCGCTGAAACGCCGACGCTGCCGGCCAGGACATGCACGAACCCGCCGATCCCGGTCCCGAAACTGGAGGCCATGCCCTCGGCGCGACCACCGGCAAGCGTGCGCGCCGCAACGTAGAAGAGGCCGGGCCCCGGCGTAATCGCCAACACCAGGGCTGCTGCGCCATAAAAGGCAAATTGGGTCAGATCGAGCATGGCTGCCTGCCACTATAAAGCATGGCATCCGCGCGTAGCTCAGCCAGGGCTACTCATTCGCGAGAATGGTATTCCGCACCAGGGGATAGATCTGGCTCGCCCACCGCTTGCCGGCAAAGACGCCATAATGGCCAACGCCCGCCTGCATATAGTGCTTCTTGCGATAGGGTCGCAGGCTGGCGCACAGATCGTGCGCCGCGACGGTCTGCCCGATCGCGCAGATGTCGTCGCGTTCGCCCTCGACCGTGAAGAGCGCGGTGCGCCGGATCGCCTTGGGGTCGACGCGGCGGCCTTTCCAGTCGAGTTCGCCCTTGGCGAGACGAAACTCCTGGAACACCCACTGCACGGTCTCGAGGTAGAACTCCGCCGTCATGTCGAGAACGGCAAAATATTCGTCATAGAAAGTCTTGATCGTGTTGGCCTGGACCTCATCCCCCCGCGCCAGGGCATTGTAGAGATCGACATGCGCCTTCAGATGGCGTTCGAGATTCATGCTCATGAACGCCGTGAGCTGCAGAAAGCCGGGATAGACCCGCCGCGTGGCGCCCGGATAGCGCAAGGGCACACGCGCGATCAGGTTCTGTTCGAACCAGGAGATCGGCCGCCCGGTCGCGAGTTCGTTCACCTTGGTCGGATTGATGCGCGTGTCGATGGGACCGGCCATCAAGGTCAGGCTGTGCGGCTGGGCCGGATGGTCATCCTCGGCCATGATCGCCGCCGCGGCCAGAGCCTGCACGCAGGGCTGGCACACGGCCACGACATGCGAAGCGGGGCCCATGGCTTCCAGGAACAAAATCAGATGTTCGACATATTCGTCGAAGCCGAAGCGGCCACTCCAGATGGCGACATCGCGCGCATTCGCCCAATCGGTAATATGGACGTCATGTTCGGGCAGCAGGACACGCACGGTATCGCGCAGCAAGGTAGCGAAATGACCGGAAAGCGGCGCCACCACGAGGACCTTGGGCTGGGGAGCAACGCCTTCCTTGACGAAACGCAGCAGCGTGCCGAAGGGCGTGGCCATGACCTCTTCTTCGCGCACCGGCACCGTCTGCTTGCCGACCTTGACCTCTTCGATGCCGAAGGCCGGCCGGCGGTGGCTGAGCACCGCCCGGCTCATCATCTCGCACAGGGCAGAGGCGGCCCGCCATCTCTGCACACTGGCTTCTCCGCCCAGGCCGAGGCCTTGGCCCGCCGCGGTTGCCCAGATCCGCATGGGCAGTGTGATGTCAGTGGCGGTCTGGTAAAAAGCGTAAAGCATCGAGGGGCGACCGGCTCGGAAATTGCATCCTTAGGAAACGCTCGAAACACAGACGATACACGCCGGACCGGGAGGGTTGGCGCCTATGGCCGAGGCTTCTCTAACTGTCAGTAGCAAGAACTATTCCTCCTGGTCGCTTCGCGGCTGGCTGCTCTGCCGGATGGCCGGGCTGGATTTCGCAGAACGGGTGGCGCCGATCGACGATCCGGCGACCCGGGCCGAACTGCTGCTGCTTTCGCCCTCATTCCTGGTGCCCTGCCTGGAGCACGGCCCTGTCAAAGTGTGGGACACGCTGGCTATCGGCGAATATCTCAACGAGATCAAGCCCGAGGCTGAACTCTTGCCCACAGATCCAGTGGCCCGGGCTCACTGCCGCGCGGTCTGTGGCGAGATGCATTCCGGCTTCGCCAACCTGCGCTCGGCCCTGCCGATGAATCTCAAGGTCCATCACGACGGCTTCAAGGTATGGGCCGGCGCGCAAGCCGATATCGACCGCGTCACGGCCATCTGGCGCGACTGTTTGCAGCGCTATGGGGGACCTTATCTGTTCGGGGCAAAGCCGACCATCGCGGATGCCATGTATGCGCCGGTCTGCACCCGGTTCGCCACGTATGACGTCAAGCTCGACCCGGCCTCGGCCGCCTATCGCGATCTGATCCTGCGCTGGGCGCCGATGGTCGACTGGACGGCCGCCGCCAAGACCGAACCGGAGGAAGTCGAGGAACTCGACGTCGAGTTCTAGCGACGCAAAGACCCTATCCATATGGATCGCCGCTAAAACATATATTGGACATTCCGGGCACCCGTCCTTAGCTCTCGGTCATGGCTCTCAGCGACAGCGACGAGCGACGCTTCGATTCTCCGACCGCGCCGACGGATGCGCCGACGGTCGGCGAGCTGTTTCGCGGCTTCCTGATGATGGGGCTGATGGGCTTCGGCGGCGTCCTGCCGCTGTCGCGCCACATCATCGTCGATGAACGCCGCTGGCTGAGCGGCAAGGAATTCACCGAGCTGCTTGGCCTGTGCCAGTTCCTGCCTGGCGGCAACGTGATCAACGTCGCCGCGGCGCTGGGCCTGCACTTTCGCGGCGTACCCGGCGCGCTTGCGGCGCTGGCCGGCTTGATCGCCGCTCCAACGGCGATCGTCGTCGTGCTGGGGGCGATCTATGCGCGCTTCCAGTCCGATCCGCACGTCGTGCACATGTTTGCCGGCCTTGCCGCCGCGGCCGCCGGCCTGCTGGTGTCGATGGCCGTGAAGCTCGCTCTGCCGCTTCGCAAGAAACCGGTCGCCATCGCCTTTGCGGTGATCTGCTTCGCCGCCATCGCGGTGTTTCATTTTCCGCTTCTGCCGACCATGCTGGTTCTGGCGCCGCTCAGCATCGCCGCCATCAGGAAGACCGGGACATGAACTCGACCCTGGTCTCCATCGCCCTGCTCTTCTCCCAGCTCTCGCTTCTGGCCTTCGGCGGTGGGAACACCATCCTGCCCGAGATGCATCGTCAGGCGGTCAACGTCTATCACTGGATGAGCGACCCGGAATTTGCCGCCTTGTTCGCCCTTGCGCAGGCGGCGCCCGGGCCCAACATGATGGTCGCTCCCCTGATCGGCTGGCAGGTCGCCGGATGGAGCGGTCTGGCCGTGGCGACGTTGGGTATGTTCGGCCCGTCGTCGATCGTCACTTGCGTCGCTTTACGACTGTGGCGCCGCTTCAAGGATCAAACCTGGCGGCGTGCCATTCAGACCGGCCTGGTGCCGATTTCGATCGGATTGGTGGCCGCCAGCGCCGTCCTGATCGTGCAGGCGTCCGATCATGAATGGGTGCTGGCCGCCATCACCGCCGGTTGTGCCATCGTCGCCGTAAGGACACGCTTGCATCCCTTGTGGCTGCTGGCCGCCGGTGCGGCCGTCGGCTGGACCGGCCTCGGACAGTAGATCCGACACGCTTGCCGATCCGCGCGGTGCCGCGCACAGTCGTCCAACTGAAGTGGAGGAAACCGTTATGCTCACCCGCCGAGCGACGCTCGCGGGGGTGGCCGCATTGCCGGCCGTGTCCGCCCTCGCGCAGCAGCCGACCTTTCCCGCCAAGCCCCTCACGATGATCGTGCCCTTCCCGCCCGGCGGTCCTGCCGACATCTTCGGGCGCTATCTCGCCAAAGGCATGTCGGAAAATCTCGGCAAACCCGTCGTGGTCGAGAACAAGAGCGGCGTGGCGGGCGTCGCCGGCATGGACTTCGTCGCCAAGGCCGTCGGCGATGCCCATGTGATGGGCCTGACGAGCGCGTCGGCCGGCGCGATCATGCCGACCCTGATGACGAACATGCCGTACAATGCCTTGCGCGACCTGGCCGCCGTCATCCTGGTCGTGCGCGTGCAGGAAGTGCTGGTGGTCGATGCCAAGCTTGGAATTTCGGACCTCAAGACACTGATCGAGCGTCTCAAGGCCGAGCCCGGAAAATTCTCCTATGGCAGTGCCGGCACCGGCGGCATCACCCATCTCGCCATGGAATTGTTCAAGCGCGAGACGGGCACGGACGCAGTCCATGTCCCCTATCGCGGAGCAGCTCCGGCGACCAACGATCTGGTCGCGGGCCTGGTGCAACTCACGATCCTCGATGTTCCGGTCGTGCTGCCGCACATAAAGTCAGGTGCCCTGAAGGCCATCGCCGTGACCTCCGATGTCCGCGCGCCGCTTCTGCCCGATGTCCCGACCATGCGCGAACTCGGCTATGGCCGCGTGAACTCGGACAACTGGTATGGCCTGCAGTCTCCCCACGGCGCGACGCGGGCCAACCGCGATCGCCTGCACGATGCCGCAGCAGAAGCGCTGAAAGCGAAGGATCTGATCGAAGCCTACACTGCCGTCGGCGGCATCGTCGGTGGCGGGACCTCGGAAGACTTCGCCAACCTCCAGCGCCGCGAAATAGAGAAGTGGGCGGAGGTTATCAGACGGGCCAATATAAGGCTCGAATAGCCGGCGCGCCGGCTGTCCTTCGCCTGTAGTCGTTCGACAAACTTGGAGACACGGAAATGCTCGACGCCGAAGCCCGCGCCCTGCTCGACCTGATGGACAAAGCGAACAAGGAAGGGCGCCCGCTTCTGCACACCCTGCCCTACAACGTCGGGCGGGCCGCAGTCGACAAGATGTCCGAGGACAGCGAGGCAGACCCGCTCGCCGTGAGCGAGGTCACCGACGGCGCCTTCGCCGGTCCCGGCGGCGAGATCCGCTTCCGCCACTATCGGCCGCTCGGCGTGCCCGACGGGCTACTGCCGACACTGATCTATTATCACGGCGGCGGCTTCGTCATCGGCAATCTCGGGACGCACGATTCGACCTGCCGGCGGCTTGCCAACAAGAGCCGCTGCCAGGTCGTCGCCATCGATTATCGCCTGTCGCCGGAATATCCGTTTCCGGCTCCGATCGACGATGGCGTCGCCGCCTTCCGCCATATCCACGAGCATGCGGCATCGTTCAAGGCGGATGCGACCCGCCTTGCCGTCGGCGGCGACTCGGCAGGCGGCGCCATCGCGGCCGTCGTCAGCCAGGCCTGCCGCGATGCTGGCGGTCCGATGCCCGCCTTCCAGATGCTGATCTATCCCGCTACCGACTCGAGCAAGGAGAGCCGCTCGCGCCGCGAGTTCGCCGAGGGTTACTTCCTGACCAAGGACCTCATGGACTGGTTCTGGAAAGCCTATGTCCCGGCCGGAACGGACCTGTTCGACATCCGCCTGTCGCCGTTGCTGGCGCGCGACTTCAAGGGGTTGCCGCCGGCGTTCGTGCTGACGGCCGGTCACGATCCCCTGCGCGACGAAGGTCGCGCCTACGCCGACCGCCTGATCGATGCCGGCGTGAAGACGACCTACGTCAACTATCCCGGCACCATCCATGGCTTCTTTTCCCTGACGCGTTTCCTGCAGCAGGGGCTGAAGGCCAACGACGAAGCCGCCGCGGTGATGGCGGCGCATTTCGGCGTCTGAAGGCGGCGACGGCTCAACAGTCGCGGGCAGGCCAATCAGCTATCGGCCTGCCCGATCTCCGCATTGACGATGGCGACTGCGTTCGACAGAGCGCGCATCTTGCCGAAAGCGGCGTGACGGCTTCGCAGCACCAGCCCGCAGTCCGTACAGGCATGCAGGGACCCGGATGGAACGTAAGCCAATGCCTTGCGCAGGCCGATGGCAATCTCATCCGGCGTTTCGAT
Organism: Enhydrobacter aerosaccus; assembly: GCF_900167455.1. GTDB lineage: Bacteria > Pseudomonadota > Alphaproteobacteria > Reyranellales > Reyranellaceae > Reyranella > Reyranella aerosaccus. The sequence goes on along the minus strand of NZ_FUWJ01000011.1, from coordinate 208,597 downwards.
CCGCTCGCTGCCGACATTGACCAACCCCAGCAGCACGTCCTTTCCCTGCAAGGTTTCGAGGACGCCGAGATCGACCGTCGAGGCTGCCGTCTCGATCGAGACCTGATCGATCGCCGTTTGCGCGACCAGCGGCAATGTTTGCTCGTAATGGCTCCAATCGTGGTTGGTATCCTTCCAGGCGGCGACTTCGCTGCCGCCGTAGCCGTAGCAGATATGGACCGCCGTTTTGGCCTCGACGCCATCGATCGCCCGTTTCAGCGCCTCGATCCCCCATTCGCGCGTCTGCGCGAGGTAGATATTGAAGCAGGGCTCGTCGAACTGCACGACGGCCGCGCCGGCCGCCGCGAGCTCCCGCGCCTCCCGATTCAACAGCTTCGCGAAGATCATGGCCAGATCATCGTCGGAATGCCGGCCGGTCTGATCGGATAGACTGTCGACGATGGTCATGGGTCCCGGCAACGTGACCTTGACCGGCCGGTCCGTCAGCGCCTTGACCGCTTGCAGCGTCTCGATTGCCTGTGATCCGACATAGGTCGGCTCGCCGATCAGGCGCGCCGCCGGCGACTCCGATTTGAAGCGCTGACCGCGCGTCGGCTTCATCGTCAGGTTCTGCGTATCGACGCCGGCCACGCCGCCGAGAAATCCCCAGACGTAATGTCGACGCCGCTGCTCGCCGTCGGTGATCACGTCGAGCCCGGCGGCCAGTTGATCGGCCACGCAGAGACGGGTCGCATCGCGTTGCGCCTCGTCGAGCTGTTCCGGCGCCACCCGCCAGGGTGCATAGAGGATGCCGGGTTCGGCCAGCCAAGTAGGCTTCGGCAGGCTGCCGACGATGGTCGAGCGGATGGCGCTGGTCATGGCGGTCCTACTGCTTCGCATCCGCCTGTCCCGCCAGGCTGCAGCCGCCAGCCTCCAGCGGCCGGAAGGCCTGACTTCCCGGAATGTCGGCGATCTTGCGATAGAAGTCCCACGGGCCCTTGCTCTTCTCCGGCGCAACCACTTCGTACACGCCGATGTCGTAGACGACCCGGCCATCGGGACGGACGGTCGCGGTGTTGCCGAAGCGCTGCACCGGAAGCTCACGCATCATCGTGGCAACAGCCTGGGCCTCCGTGGTGCCTGCCGCTTTGACGGCGGCGAGATAGTGCTTCACGGAGACATAGACGCCAGCCTGCTCGCGCGTCGGCATGCGACCGTGGACGGCGAAGAAGCGCTGCGACCATTGCCGCGTGCCGTCGTTCTCATTCCAGTAGAAGCCGGTCGTCACCGTAAGACCTTGAGCGGTCGCCAACCCGATGCTGTTCACATCGGTCACGAAAGCATGGAGCGCGGCGAGCCGCTGTCCGCTTCTTTCAATGCCGAACTCCCGCGCCTGCTTGATGGCGTTGACGGTGTCGGAGCCGGCGCTGGCGAGGCCGATCACCTTGGCACCACTCGCCTGCGCCTGGAGAAGGTAGGAGGAAAAGTCGTTGGTGCCGAGAGGATGCCGCACGCTGCCCAGCACGCGTCCGCCGAGCGACCGAACCGTCGTCGCAGCACTGGCTTCGAGATCGTAGCCGAAGCTGTAATCCGCCGTCAGGAAGTACCAGCTGTCACCGGGCTGCTTCACCATGGCGCGCGCCGTACCGTTGGCGAGGGCATAGGTGTCGTCGGTCCAATGGGTCGTGAAGGGTGAACAGGACTTGCCGGTGATTTCCGTGCTCGCGGCGCCCGACACCAGCAGGATCTTCCGCTTGGTTCTGGCAATCGCCTGCAGGGCCAGCACCACGCCGGTATTGGGCAGGTCCGCAATCGCATCGACACCCTTTTCGTCGAACCATTGACGCGCAATCGAAGAGGCGATGTCGACCTTTTCCTGATGATCGGCATCGAGGATTTCGATCGGCTTGCCGAGAACGGTGCCGCCGAAGTCCTCCACGGCAAGCCGCGCAGCGAGAACGGAGCCCTTGCCGCCGACATCGGCCACCACGCCGCTCTGGTCGCCCAGCACGCCGATCACGACCTTGTTCGAATCGGCCCCGGCAATGGATGGGAACAGGAGACCCAAGCCGCACAAAACAGCGATCGACCGTCGTACGAGAATTCCCATCATCCGCACCTCCGGGCACAAATGGGCCGCTTTGGGCACATATATCCTCGGCTCGTTGCACAGATGTGACGGAGATTGCTCATTCGTCCCCGTTATGAGATGTCGGCGGTGTGGAGGACGAGGCGATGGAGATCCTGGACGAAGACGAGAATTTCGACATCGATCTCGCGACCCGTGTGTGCTGGCACTATTACAAGGAAGGTCGCACCCAGGAGGAAATCGGCGGGTTCCTCAATCTCACGCGCAAGCGTGTGAACCGCATCATCCGACAGGCTCTCGCGACGGGACTGGTCCAGATCACCATCGACAGCCGGCGTTCAGCCTGTCCGGAATTGGAATCGCAGCTCAAGGCCCGATACGGGCTGCGCTCCGTCAAGGTCGTCCCGTCTCCCATGGAAGGAATGGATGTTCGATCGGTCGTGGGAGCGGCCGCTGGCCAATTCCTGTCGGAGACGCTGGGCCACTCTGAGTCGCTCGGTGTCACATGGGGCGGAACGATCAGGGCCGCCGGCCAAAATCTGCGGCGGCGCGAGGGCGGCAACACCGTGGTTTCCCTGACCGGCGGCCTCGCCTCCAGCGGACCGGTCAATCCGTATGATGCGGCGGCCCTGTTCGCCCGAGCGCTCGGCGCCCCATGCCGATACGTGACCGCCCCGATGATCGCCGACTCGAAGGAGCTGCGCGATGCCCTGCTGAGAAGCGCACCGGTGGCGGAGGTGCTCGGCCGTGTGCGCGATATCGACCGCGCCTTGCTTAGCGCCATCGATCTTACGGATCAGTCGAAAGCATTGGAGTATGGTGTCATCTCCAGGAGCACCTGGCGGTCGCTGCGGGATGCGGGCGCGGTCGGCGACATTGCCGGCCAGTATCTCGACGGCGCGGGAAGGCCGGTCGAGCATCCGATTGTCGAGCGTGTGATCGCGGCGAAACTCGACCAGCTCCGCGCGATCAAGGAACTCGTGCTTGCGGCGGGCGGAGCGCACAAGGCACCTATAATTCGCGCCGGCATCCGAGCCGGATTAGTGCATGTTCTGATCACCGACGAAGCCGCTGCAACCGCGCTACTCGACGAAGAGAAACCGCCTCAACGCCAGAGGACGCCTGCCGGCGGGCGGTGATGCCGGGGGGCTATAGTGCCTGAACAGGGGACGACGGCTGAAGCAACGGCCATCGCGCTTCAGCGTTTCAGCACATCCGGGGCGCGGTACAGCGGAAAGCCGTTGAAGGACTTGGACCTGTCGTGATCCGGCACCTCGTAGAAGGTGGCCTTGCCGTTGTTGTGCAGGCCGCCATCGACGCGCAGCGTCGCCCCCGTCACATAGGCGGCGGCGTCGCTCAGCAGGTAAACGATGGCACCTGCGATCTCGGACTCGGTACCATGGCGCTTCAGCGGAATGCGTGAGCGCACGGAGCGCAGCGCCTCGTGCGCACGTTCGGGATAGCGATCGAGCCCCGAGGACGCGATGAAGCCCGGAATCACCGAGTTCACGCGCACACCCGAATGGGCCCACTCGATCGAGGCCGTGAAGGTGAAGTTCACCTGCCCCGCTCGCGCCGCTCCATTATGGCCCATGCCCGGGTTGCCGAGGTCCCAGTCGGCACCGACATTGACGATCGCGCCGCCATTCTTCTCCATCCAGCGCAGATAGACTTCCTTCGAGACGAGAAACGTCGCCGTCAGATTGTTGGCGACGACGGCGTTCCAGCCGTTCAAGGAGATGTCCTTGAGCTGCGCCGGAAACTGCCCGCCCGCATTGTTGACGAGTCCATCGATGCGGCCGCTCCAGGCCATTACGCCGTCGATCGCTGCCTTGACTTGATCTTCCTTCCGCAGATCGGCGGCAAAAGTGAAGGTATCGGGATCCCCCAGTTCCTCTTTCACGTGCTCCAGCTTCTCGGCCGTGCGTCCGATCAGGGCGAGACGCGCCCCGAGCGACTTCAGTTCGTGAGCGGTGCATCGGCCGATGCCGGAGCCGCCTCCGGTCACCACGATGGTCTGTCCGGCAAACAGGCCGGGACGGAAGATGGAACGGTAGGACATGGACCTATTCGATCTTGATGTTGGCGGCCTTCACGACTTCGGCCCACTTGGCCATCTCGGCCGCCAGGAATGTCGCGAGTTCCTGTGGCGTCGAGCCGATCGTGTCGGCACCGAGATCGGCGAACTTCTCCTTGATGTCGGGCATGCGCATGATCTTTGCCACCTCGACATGCAGCCGCTCGATCACCTCGGGTGACGTGCCAGCCGGCGCCATCAAGGCATTCCATTCGGAGATCTCGCAGCCCGGCACGCCCGCCTCGGCCATGGTCGGAATCTCCGGGGCTGCCGGCGAGCGCTGCGGGCTGGTGACGGCGAGCGCCCGCACCCGCCCGGCCCGCGCTTGCGGCAGCGCACTCGACATGTTGCCGAAATAGAAGGGCACGTGGCCGGCAGCCACATCGGCCACGGCAAGTCCACCGCCCTTGTAGGGGACGTGCCCGATATCGGTGCCGGTGCGCATCTTGAACAGCTCGGCCGCGAGATGCTGAGCGCTGCCGTTGCCCGAGGAGGCATAAAACAGCTTGCCGGGCTGCGCCTTGGCCATCGCGACGAGATCGGCCACCGTCTTTGCGGGATGCGACGGCGTGATCACCAGCAACTCCGGCACCGTCACCAGGAGCGAGATGGGCGCGAAATCGTCTGGCGTCTTGAATGGCATTTTCGGCAGGAGCGACGGGTTCACCGCGTGGGCAAAGGCGCCGATCAGCAGCGTGTAGCCGTCCGGCGGCGACTTCGCCACGACGTCGTCGCCGATCACCCCGCCGGCGCCCGGCCGGTTGTCGATCACGATCGTCTCGCCCAGCGCCTCCTGCAGCTTCGGCGCGATCAGCCTCGCCGTGGTATCGGCGCCGCCACCTGCCGAATAAGGCACGACAATGCGAATCGGCCGGTTGGGATAGGCCTGGCCGCGGGCGGCGCCGGCGAGAGCCGACAGCCCTGCCCCCAGCAGCAGGGAGCGGCGAGCGAGAACTGGATGGCGGGCCTTGTTGATCATGTTGCCTCTTGGCGGTTGCGCGTCAGGTGAATACCGAGCCACTTCTGCACGAACCGGAGAAGGGCGAAACCAAACTGCAGCGGCACCCCGAACGCGGCGACGCCGATCGCGAACAGGATCAGCCGGTCATCCAGGGACGAAAGCCGCTCGGCCTCGTGCAGGATCGCGGCGATGCCTTCGCCAACGCCGATCGCCGCCCCGGCGCTGGAGGACATCACCAGCACGAAGAAGGCGCGCATGACATTCGGCAGGAACAGGAGCGCTCCCAGCATGGAACCGGCGCGGACATGGCGTAAGGCATCGACGCCGCTGTCGGCGACGAACGCCGCCGAATAGGGCAGCAACGACAACGCCACCGCCATCACGCCGGAGACGGCGGCGCCGCGCGGCAGGGCGTTCAGCAGGAAGAACATGACGACGAAGGTCGGAGCGGCGCGCATCAGGGTGATGGCCGAGGCCGCCACCGCACCGCCGGCGCCGCCGCGCAACCGCGCAAGCGCCAGGATCAGGCCGAGCGCCAGGCCGAGGGCGATGGCGATGCCCGCGATCTCGAAGTTCACCGCCATGCCTTCCAGCAACGACGGCAGGAAGCTCGATACGATCTGATCGAAGGAGATCATCGGGCTGGCACCTGCCGACCTTCGAGCGCCACCTGCAGACGGCGGCACAGGGCGACGACGACGATGACGACCAGGGTGTAGAAGACCAGCAGCAGCGTGTAGGTGGTGGCCCGACCGCTGGAGAAGGACGTGATATCGGTCAGGGCGCTTAGAAGCTCGGGCGCGCCGATGAAGCTGGCAATGGGCGTTCCCTTCGCCGCATTGATGAGAAACGCCACGATCTGTGTCGCCGCACGACCGACTGCTCGCACGAACAATTGGTCTACATGTCGCCCCGATGCCGCCTCTTCGGCGCGCAGCGATGCCATCGCCTCGCCGATCGCCTGGCCGGCATTGCTGCCATTCACGAGGCCGAGCGCGACAATGGCCGCGCCGAGCGCCGTCGCCGCCGAGTAGGGCAAAAGCGCATGCGTAACGGCCGAAGCGACCACGAGCGTGAGAACGATCGGCGAGGACTGGAGGACGACCACCAGGCCGCGCGCCAGCCATCGCGGCAGGCGATGCGTCGAACTGAGGGCCAGCCCGATCAGCAGGGCGAACAGCAGCGTGCCCGACAGCGCCCCGGCAATCAGCACGAGCGTGTTGGCGATGCCGCTCAGAAACAATGACCAGGCCGGCATCGTCTTCAGCATCGGCAGGGACAGCTCGACGCCCGTCAGCGCCGAGAACCAGTCCTCGAAATCGGTCACCGCTCCCGCGAAGGGCGTCGGCTCGAGTTCGGCGTCGAACGCCGGCAACAGACATGCCCGGTTCGTGAAACCGGTGGCCGTGTTGCAGGTCGGGCTGGACCAGAGCTTGCGCTGCTCCTGGAGGAAACCCGTGGCGATATGATGCTTGCGCGCAATCTCGAGAAAGACGCCGTCGCGGTGGAAGATCTGGCTGATGAGATCCAGCGCGGTTGCCAACCGGTCGCTGTGCTCGCGCGCGACCGCCATCCCCCACGGCACCTGGGCGAAGCCGAATTTGGTGTCGAAGCGCGCGGCGAAGCCTGGCTCGGTGAAGGCATCGGCGAAGAAGCTGTCGTCCTGGGCCGCCAGCGTGCAGGTGCCGTCCAGCAGCCGATCCGGCAGCACGCCCGCCTCGTCGAACAGCAGCAGGCGGGCATCGTGCGCGACCAGATCGGCGTTCGAGCCGTTGCCGATCGTAACGCAAACCGTGCGGCCGGGAATGTCATCCCAACCGGTTATCGCCAGCGGCTTCGGACCGACGACGATCGTCTCCGAGCGATAGTAATGAGGCCGAATGAAGCGGACCTGGGTGTCCCGCTGCGTGTTGTGCCCCATGGTGGCGATGATGAGATCGATGCGGTCCTCGGCAAGCAGGGGAATGCGGCTGGCGGCATTCACCCTGAGAAACTCGACATCGACACCGAGCTTCTTCGCCAGCGCCTGCGCGACATCGACTTCGTAGCCGTCGCGGACATTGCCGACCCGCGTCGCGAACAAAGGATAGTATTCACGGATGCCAACGCGGATATGGCCGGCACAGAAGATCCGCACCAGGCGATCGGTGTCCGGTGAGCTGCAGGCTGCGGTGTCGGCAGCATCGCGTGCCTCCTCGAGTAGGCGCGCCAATCGGGCATCGGGAGAATCGTCTTCGCGCGCCGCGACCGACCCACCGAGCAGGACCAACACAGCCAGGGCGGTACGGAGAGCGAGCGCGCAACGTCGCAGCAGGCGCATCTCAGCCTGGTGTCTGCAGGGCGGCGATTTCGACGATATGCATCTCGCCGAAGGCATAGGGACCATACCGCAGGATGGTTCGCCCCTCCTCCGCCGCGAGGACGCTATCGGTCATCAACTCCATCTTCTCGGGAGGAAGATGCACCAACGTCGTGAAGATCACCTCGGCTCCAAGGCCATGCCGCCTCAGGATCTCACGCGACCGATCGAGACAGACGAAACCGTTGTGGGTGATGATGGCGCGGCCGCGCCCGGCCAGGTGGTCACCCAATCCATCGAGGAACGGGTCGAGCAGTCGTCGACCGTCGATGCCGCCGGAACTCCAGCTCGGACGCCGCCCCGGCACCTTGCCGCGGGCCATCGGAAAATGGGGCAGGTTGGCGACGACGAGGTCGAAACGCTGTCCCTGCACCGGCTCCCACAGGTTGCCGTGATGGAAGCGGGACACATCGCCGTAGCCGAGGCTTGCCAGCAGCTCGGCGCCGGCCAGCACCGCTTCATGTTCGATATCGACGCCGCACAGGGAAGCGGCACCGAGGGAAGCCATGGCCGCCAGGATCACCCCGCTCCCCGATCCGATCTCGATCACCGCCGCGCCAGCAATTCGTTCGGGCGCCGTGCGCAGCGCCTGGATCAGAGCACCCGTATACTCGCTGGGCCGCAACGTACTGATCGTTCGCGACGACAGGAGAGGCACCGTGTTCGTCATGCCGAACCGAGCCGGGCAACGAAGGCCTTGGCAAGGCCATCGGTCGGAAACTCGCAAAGGATCTTCTTGTAGAGGTCGAGCGCCTCCGGCTTTTGCGCCGACCAGGCGGCATAGGCGTCTCTGCTCAGTTCGCCAAGCCGCTGCAGCGCCGGATCAGGCTCCAGTTCGGGTCCGGCGCCGTAGACTCCCAGCAGCTCGTAGATCGGGATCCTGGCGCGTCGGCCCTTGACCACGACCTCCTCGATCGGGCGCACGCACAGCCGTTCGCCCGCTTCCTTGAACACGCTATGGCTGATGCAGACCCGCGTGCCGTATTCCTTGTTGATGCCCTCGAGGCGCGCCGCGACGTTCACACCGTCGCCGATCACCGTGTAGCTCATGCGCTCGCGCGACCCGACATTGCCGACGAGGACCGCATCGCTGTGAATGCCGATGCGGAGATTGAGCGGCTTCAACCCCTGCTCGCGCCACTGCGTGTTCAGCTCTTCCATGCCGCGCTGGATCCTGAGGGCGGCCACACAGGCGAGCCAGGCATGATCTTCCAGCAGCGCAGGCGCGCCCCAGAAGGCCATGACGCCGTCGCCGAGGAATTTGTCGATCGTGCCGTGCTCGGCATTCACGATCCGCGTGACGAGCGCGAAGTAGGCAGAAATGCGGAGCAGCAGCTCCTGGGACGGCACCTCCTCGGAGAGTGTGGAGAAGGCCTCCAGATCGGAGAAGAAGATGGTCAGGAAACGGCTGTGCCCGCCGAGCTCGAGCTTCTGATCCGACTGCAGCAGCTGCTTCACGAGCCCCACCGGCACGAAGGCGGCGAAGGCCTTGGCTGCCGAATCGAGCGTGTCGATCGCACGCGACAGGACGGAGATCTCGCGAATGGCCGATTGCGGGCTGGGCAGGCTCTCCCCTTCGAATTCCTGGATGCGATCGACCTTGCGCGCCAGCCGCTCGAGGGGCGCTGAGACGATGCCCGACAGCAGGTAGATGATCACGAGCTGCAGGGCGGTGGCCACCAGCCCGAACAGCAGCATGCGATGGTTGTTCTTCTCGAACGGCCGGGTGAAATCCGAAAGCGGCGTGAGCACGAACAGTTGCCAGCGCTTGCCGAATGCCGGAGGCAGGGCAGTCAGGCTGGCGACATACTCGTCGCCGTCGTGGAAGAAGGTGTACAGCTTCTCCCGCCCTTCGGGACGCTCGGTAAAGGCGGCCGCCACCAGCTCGCCTCCGACTTCGGTCAGATGCCGCAATTCGACCTGGCCATCGTTGTTCGTGTAGGTCTTGGACATGTCCGAGTTGGCGATTACCAGCCCGCGCGAATCCAGGATGTAGCTCCGCGTGCCTGCGCTGATCTTGCGCTCGGCGAGATACGCCGACAGCCCGTCGAGCGTCATGTCTATGGCGGCGACGCCGAGTGTCCTGCCGTCGGCGGAAAATGGCGCGGCGATGGTGAAGCCGATCAATCCCAGCGCAGCGAAGACATCGGGCTCGGTCGTGAATGTCGAGCCTGCCTGTACGGTAAAGCGGTACCAGACCCGCTGCCGCGGATCGTAACTCGTCTCCTCTTGTGAGGTCCCGAGGACGACTCCCTCGGCATTGCGAAACTCGTATCGGTCCAGCAAGATCCCGTCATTGCCCTTCACGATCCAGCGATAGGCGAAGCGCGCGCCGGCTGGCGGCAGCTTGCCCTGGATCTTGACCTGGGGATCGATGCGCCGGGCCTGCCGGAAGGTGCCGTCGTTGAGGCCGACATAGGCGCTGACGATCTTGTCGTTCGAAAGCAGGATACTGTCGAGGTACCCCAGCGAACGGTCATTGAAATAGAAGTCCGGCTGTTCGCTGCCGAGGACTGCCGCCGTCCTCGCCATGGCCTTGATGCCGTCGAAGTCGCTTTCTGCGTCTTTCGTGCTCGTGACCCGAAACCGGTCGACCAGGGTCTCGGCATCAATGCGCGCGATCGATTCGTTGGACAGGAACGTCACCGCCACGATCGTGACGGAGACCGGCACGGTCAGGACCACGAACAGGGCAAGGATGCTCGGCTTCAGCCGCCAATCGCGCTTAAAGAAGGAGATCATCTACCGGCTGTTCGAGTCGCATCCGCAATCGCGCGGAACTAATTTTACCGCAACCGCGATTCAGCGTCCATGCAGCTATGGACCGGGAGTTCCTATAGAGGCGGCCGCCTGAGGTGCCAGTCTGTCGCCTGCTGGAAGGCGTGGCCGCCGGCCAATACGCCCGCTTCGTCGAAAGAACGGCCGACGATCTGAAAGCCAGTCGGCATGCCGTCGACCGTTTTGCCGCCGGGCAAGGTCAGTGTCGGATGGCCGCTCAGATCGAAAGGCGCCGTATAGCGCAGCCGCGCCGCGACCGCCTCGGGATCACGGCCAGTGACGGCCAGCCGATCGAGTGACCAAACGGCCGTGCCCATCACCGGCATCAGCAGCAGATCGAGCGAGGCCAGCAAGGTGTTGAGGCCGCCCGTCACCGCGGCCCGGCGCACTTGCAGGCGCGCATAGTCCACCGCCGAAAGACCGCGTCCCATGTCGATCAGGCCCGCCAGAACGGGACCGTACTCGGCCGCTCGGGACGGATAGGTCTTTTCGTGAGCAAGCGCGGTCTCGACAGCGCATAGGCCGAGCCAGTCGCGGGAAGCCTGCTGGAAAGCAGCCGGCAACCGGACTTCGACGATCTGCGCGCCCTGCTTCTCGAACACGGTAACGGCATCGCCAAGAGTGCGGGCACTGTCCGGATCGAGATCGGACAGCCCGACCGGAATCCCGATCCGCCGGCCGGCAACGCCGACGGCTGCCGCGGCGACATAGTCGGGCACCGCAATCGGAACTGCCGTCGGATCCTCGGGGTCGGGGCCCGCCACCACGCCAAGTATCATGGCGCAATCGAGGGCGCTGCGAGCCATCGGACCGACATGGTCGAGCGATTCTGCCAAGGGAAAGACGCCAGCGCGGCTGACGCGCCCCCATGTCGGCTTGAGCCCCGAGAGTCCGTTCATGGTCGAGGGAAAGCGAATCGAGCCGCCCGTATCGGAACCCAGCGAGCCGTAACAGAGCCCTGCCGCCGTGGCAGCCCCGGAGCCGGAAGAGGATGCGCCGGTCCAATAGGCGGCATTCCAGGGATTGAGCGGCGTCGGGATGCTGGGATGGTGAGCGCCGAACGCGCCCTCCGTCATCTGCAGCTTGCCCAGAATTACCGCACCGGCAGCCTTGAGGCGCGTCACGACGGTGGCGTCCTCGATGGGAACATGGTCGCGGTGAATCGCCATGCCGGCGGCCGTCGGGATGCCGGCTGTGTTGCAAAGGTCCTTCACGGCAATGGGCACGCCGTGCAGAGGCCCACGCCACCGGCCGGCGGCGGCCTCGATGTCGAGAGCGGCTGCATCGGCCAAGGCACGATCCGGCGTGACGACGGCGTAGCTTTTGAGTGTGGAGTCGACCTTCTCGATACGCTCGAGGATCGCGCGAGTAAGCTCTACCGAGGAAACAGTGCGATCCCTCAGGCGCCGAGCAATCTCGTTGAGCGAAAGGTAATGCAGGTCGGCCGGCAGCGTCATGCGTTCATCCCTTCTTCCGATGGGGATGTTTTCGCCGCAACGGCCACGATGCTCAAGGGCATCGCAAGCCCTGCCTCGTACCGAAAATCAGGGACGGCGACCCCGGGTGGCGCCGCCGTCACCGGTCAGAGGCCTGGTTTAGTCGGCACTCTTCAAGTTGACGGCTGCGGCGCGGCCCCGCTCCGTCGCGATCTCGTAGCTGATCTTCTGGCCCTCATTCAGGCCATTCAATCCGGAGCGCTCGACGGCACTGATATGCACGAAGACGTCCTTGCCGCCCTCCGCAGGCTGAATAAACCCAAAGCCCTTGGTGGCATTGAACCACTTGACCGTACCTGTCGGCATTACTCTCTCCTTAGGCTAGCTTAGCAAGCAGACAACAGAACGCGCAGACCATGGCCTCGCTGCCTCGGTCTGCGACGACTCAGGGGATTTTGGATGGAACGCCTCGAAAGACAGGTCCGTGGTCCACAGAATAATGGCCAAATAGCACAGCCAATTGAGTAAATCGTGAATCGCATATGTGGTCGAACGCCGCCAAGTCAAGTCGACTGGATTCAAACGCGCGACGCCTCACATCGTTGCACCGATTTTCCACGGTTCGAACTCGTCATCGCCGATTCCCAACAATTCCGATTTTGTCTTTTGGCCCGAAGCTGTTTTCAGGATCGCTTCAAATATTTTCTTTCCGCTTTCCTGAATAGTTTCCTCGCCGTCGACGATGGAGCCGCAGTTGATGTCCATGTCGTCGGTCATCCGCCGATAGAGCGAGGTGTTCGTAGCCAGCTTCAACGATGGAGCCGGCTTGCAGCCGAAGACGCTGCCACGGCCGGTTGTGAAGCAGAGGATGTTGGCGCCGCCGGCAACCTGCCCGGTTGCCGAGACCGGATCGTAGCCCGGTGAATCCATGTAGACGAAACCCTTTGCCGTCACGGGCTGGGCGTATTCGTACACCTCGACGAGGTTGGTCGTGCCGCCTTTCGCCACGGCGCCCAACGACTTCTCGAGAATGGTGGTGAGGCCACCGGCCTTGTTGCCCGGCGACGGATTGTTGTTCATCTCGCCGCCGGTGCGGGCGCAATAGTCTTCCCACCATTTGATACGGTGGACGATCTTCTCGCCGACCGGCCGAGAGACGGCGCGTCGGGTCAGTAGATGCTCCGCACCATAGATCTCGGGCGTTTCCGAAAGGATCGCGGTGCCACCGTGACGAACCAACAGATCGACGGCGGCACCCAGCGCCGGGTTGGCGGAAATTCCCGAGTAGCCATCCGATCCACCGCACTGCAGCGCAAGGATGAGATCGCTGCAGGGAAGCGCTTCCCGGGTCACGTTGTTGGCGTCGGGCAGGAGCTCCTTCAGGAAGCCGACGGCCCGCATCACGGTCCTGGAAACACCACCCTCGTCCTGGATGGTCATCGGAATGAGCTTCGATCCTTGCTCGAGTCCTTCCGCGGCCATGAGACCGGAGACCTGGTTCGCCTCGCATCCCAACCCGAGCACGACCACGGCGGCCATGTTGGGGTGCCGGATGTAGCCTGCCAGCGTGCGACGCAGCACGTCCATTTCGAGGCCCGAAGCGGCCATGCCGCACCCACCGCCGTGGGTCAGCGGCACGACGCCATCGATATTCGGATACGCTTCCAGCAGCGGCTGAAGCTTGGCCGAGATCATGCGGCTGGTTGCGGCAGAACAATTCACCGTCGTGACGATGCCGATGTAATTGCGCGTCGCGGCGCGACCATCCGCGCGACGATATCCCTGGAACGTGGCGCGCTCGGCCTCCGGCACGAAATCGGTCGGATGGGCATCGGCACAGAACGCGTAATCCCGGTCGAACTCCCCCATTGCGCAATTGTGCGTATGAATATGCGTGCCCGGTGCAAGGTCCTGCGTCGCAAAGCCGATGATCTGATTGTATTTGCGCAGCGGCTCTCCCTTCCTCACGGCACGCGTGAGGATCTTGTGCCCGGGCGGCACGCGCGTCGCTGTAACGACATCGCCTTCGATGCCTGTCCCTGGCAGGACATCCATGCGCGCCACGACGACGTTGTCGTTGGGATGCAGACGAAGGGCGATGGGAGCAGCCATGAACGTTCCTCCGGATTCTTCCATTCTTGCGGCGCACTTTTTTGAACAGATGGTATTCCGGCACCGGCTCGTTTTCGGAGCGGCATGATAGCGCTCCTTCGCTTTGCTGCTCCAAGAGAATACGGCGGCTCAATAGGCACAAAAAAAGCGGGGCATTCGAGCCCCGCTTTCGCAGTCGATCACCACGCTCAGCGCCAGTTGTTGAAGCTGTGTCGCTCCGCATCGTGATCCCAATGGCCGGGCTCATGGCGCCAGCCGCCATGGCCGGCGTCAGCCCATCGGTCCGGCACCCAATGATAACCAGGACGCGCCACCACCCAACGGCCCGGCGCCCAGATGTGGCGGCCCCCTTCCCAGCGCCAGAACCCGGGCGCCCAGGCATAGCCCGGCCGCGGCGCCGGCACCGGCTCGTAGATCGGGGGCGGCGGCGGAACGGCGATGCTCAAGCCCAACGTCATGCCTGCTTGTGCCGCTGCCGGCGTCAACGTCACCGATGCCAATACCGCTGTCGTCGAAATCGCGGCCGTGGCGAGAACAGAAACCAGGGAACGAGCCCACATGGTGTGCCTCCAGACGGATGCGCGGCCTTGCCGCGCCTATTGGAGATACGGCCTCGCCGAGAGGCTTGTGCCCTTTTCGATCAAGGTATTTGCGCCATCCGGCTGCCTCTTTTGCGCCATCCCTCACGCGGTCGGCCCAGGCAATCGATTAGAAAGCTGCAGGCCAGACCGGAAAAACCATAGGGCCGGAAGGGCTGCTTCACTTTGGAAAAATCTGCTATTCCCGCGTCCTTCTTCAGGACGAGGACAAGATGGACACGCTGACCTACTGGAAGGGCGCTTGGCACGAGGGCAATCCCGCAATTCTCGGCCCCCGCGACCATGCCTTCTGGCTGGGGTCGATGGTCTTCGACGGCGGACGCGCTTTCGACGGCTGTGGTCCGGATCTCGATCTCCATGCGCAGCGCGTGGTTCGCTCCGCCCGTGCCCTGGGCCTGGCCCCCACCAAGACTCCCGAAGAGATATTGGCGTTGATGCACGAGGGGGTGCGCCGCTTCGGCCCCAAGGCCGAGCTTTATGTCCGCCCGATGTTCTGGGCGACCAAGGGCGGCCCGGGTCCGATCTCGGTTGATCCGGAGTCGACCGAGTTCCTGCTTTGCATCTACGTCTCGCCGATGCGGGCCGGCACGCCGCTGTCCCTCGGCCTCTGCCGATCGATCCGGCGCCCGACGCCGGAAACCGCGCCGACCGATGCCAAGGCCAGCTGTCTCTATCCCAACTCCTCGCGCGGTGCGGCGGAGATGGCCAAGCGTGGCTTCAACAACGGCGTGGTGCTGGATGCGCTCGGCAATGTCGCCGAAACCTGCAGTTCGAACATCTTCCTAGCCAAGGACGGCGTGGTCGCGACGCCGGTCCCGAACGGCAGCTTCCTCGCCGGCATCACCCGCTTCCGCACGATCAAGCTGCTGCGCGATGCCGGAATGCGGATCGACGAACGGACGGTGACGCCGGCGGATCTCGATGACGCCGACGAGATTTTCACCACGGGCAATGCCGGCAAGGTGCAGCCGGTCAATCGGTACGAAAGCCGCGACCTGCAGCCCGGCCCCATCGCCATGAAGGCACACGAACTCTACATGGCGTACTCGCACACCCAGCGGGTCCTGTAGCGGAACTCCGGCCGTGCGCGGGGCGTTGGCCCCGAGCATGCGCATCCAGGTCGTTCACTGCCATCCCCTGACCGACAGTTTCGACCATGCACTGTTCCGCGCGATCGTCGAGACGCTGGAAGCATCCGGCCATCGTGTCGTAGCCACCGACCTCTATCGCGAGAACTTCCATCCCGCGATGACCGAGGTCGAGCGGCGCAGCTACATGGATAACGACTACGACCTGCGCGGTGTCGCCGACTACGCGGCGATCCTGAAGCAGATGGACGGGGTGATCCTCTGCTTTCCGCACTGGTGGTTCTCCATGCCCGCGATGCTCAAGGGCTGGGTCGACAGGGTCTGGGGTCCAGGCGTCGCCTTCACCTATGATGGTAAGGACCGACATCTCAAACCGGCGCTACAGAACATCAAACTGTTCGGTGTGGTCACCAGCTATGGCTCGCCGTGGTGGGTGGTGCACTTCTTTGCCGGCAACGCCGGACACAAGGTGCTGATGCGGGGAATGAAGCCCTTGTGCGCGAAGGATGTCCGCTCCTTCTACATGGCGCATTACGACATGGACCATTCGACCCCGCAGTCACGGCAGGCTTTCCTGCAAAAAGTCCGCCGCACGGTCGGCCGTCTTTGAAGTCGACATCGGTCACAACTCGGTCACCAGGGAAAGCCCGGTTTCGGCCCTAATTTCCCTCGTATTTATGCATGGAGGCGCACTGATGCGTCTTTTGCTTCGATAACGGGGATATTTATGCGTCACTACATCGTTCTCGCCGCCATCCTTCTCACCGCGACGGCTTGCGGCGACACTTGGGGACAGCGCGCCGTGACCGGCGGCGCCATTGGTGCCGGCTCCGGCGCCGTCATTGGCGGCGTGAGCGGATTGGGTGTGTTGCCGGGCGCGCTGATCGGTGGCGCAGTCGGCGCCGGCGCTGGCGCGGCGACGACGCCCCGGCGCTACTACTAGCTAGGAGGCCAAACCCTCCGGCTTGTACAACCGAGTCGTTTGACCAACCCGACGCCGCGACCCTGGTCGCGGCGTTTTCTTT
This sequence comes from Enhydrobacter aerosaccus, assembly GCF_900167455.1. Lineage (GTDB taxonomy): Bacteria > Pseudomonadota > Alphaproteobacteria > Reyranellales > Reyranellaceae > Reyranella > Reyranella aerosaccus. The sequence goes on along the minus strand of NZ_FUWJ01000011.1, from coordinate 192,094 downwards.
TGCGGCGCCTGCTTCGTCTCGCCACGGTCCGCAACTCATGGGCGCGGTGGGGCGTTGTGCGCACATGGCCACAGCTCTGACACGCCGTTCGTTCCTGGCTGCCGGCACCGCTCTCGGCTTCGGGGGCCCTGCGGCAGCCCAGAAAGGACCACCGGATGTCGCCGCCCGGCCGAGCCGACCGAAATTCGATCTCCAGGAAGTGGCCCGCTTCCAACACCAGGTAACCGGTGTCGCGGCTTCCTCGGACGGTCGCCTGTTCGTCAACTTTCCGCGCTGGACGGAAGACGCGCCGATTTCGGTGGCCGAGCTGATGCGCGACGGTTCGCTGAAACCCTACCCCGACGACAGCTGGAATGCCTGGCGCAACGCCGAGGCCGCGAAGATGCAGCCCGGAGATCATTTCGTCTGCGTCCAGTCGGTGGTTGCCGATGGCGGCAACCTGTGGGTTCTCGACGCGGCGGCGCCAGACAACGAGAAAGTGATTGCCAACGGGCCCAAATTGGTCCGCATCGAGCTTTCATCAAACAAGGTCGCACAGATCATTCGCTTCGGCGAAGACGTGGCGCTGCAAGGCAGCTATCTGAACGACGTGCGCATCCATCCCGATGGTCGCACCGCCTTCGTGACCGACTCCGGCGCACGAGGTGCCATCGTCATCGTGGATCTTGAAAGCGGCAAATCCCATCCGGTACTGGACGGCCATCCAAGCACCCAGCCGGACAAGACAGTCCAGATCCATGTCGATGGCCAGGTGATCCAGCGGCCCGACGGGCGGGGCTTCACGGTCGGCGCCGATGGGATCGCTGTCTCCAACGACGGCAAAACGCTCTACTGGCAGCCCCTGACGAGCCGGACCCTGTACAGCATCGATACCGCAACGTTGATGGCCGCGGACCCGGAGGAGGCAGGTAGAAAGGTTTCCAAGGCGGGCCAATCCAACGTCGCCGACGGCTTGCTCATGACCCGGGACAATCACCTTTACCTCACGTCTCTGGAAGACAATTCCGTCAGGATCTGGGACGGCGACCGCTCGCGGATCGTCGTCGAGGATCCGCGATTGCGATGGCCCGACAGCCTGTCCGAGGCGCCGGACGGTTCGCTCTATGTCACGGCCTCGCACATTCCCGATTCCGCCTGGTTCAACGCATCGGCGCCCAGAGCGGTCCCGACGCAGCTGTTCCGGATGGTCCGGTCCGCTTCCGGTTGAGGCGTTCGACGATCGCAACGGAGCTGCGTATGACCGGTCCTATTGTCCGCGCGTCGCCGGGCCTCGATGCAACTATGGCGACTTCGGCACTACGCCCCCGAGACAGCGACAAGGGCAAGCAGCAGCCTTACCGGAACGTTCTCCTGCGCAGCCTGCCGGAGGCCGATCTCAAGGAGCTCGCGAAGCACCTCCAGCCTGTCGCATTGACGCGGCGACTGGCGCTCGAGACGCCGGGGGCCGCGATTTCGAACGTGGTATTCCCGGAAAGTGGAGTCGTTTCCATTCTGGCGCGAGCGCCGCGCGACCGGCGGATCGAAGTCGGGCTGGTCGGCTTCGACGGCATGACCGGCTTCACGGCCCTGCTGGGAGACAATATCGCCATCAACGAAACGATCGTGCAGGTCGCCGGCGATGGCTGGCGCATCTCCACAGCCGCCTTGCTTCAGCTAACGCGCGGCAGCCCGACCCTTCTGTCGGCCCTTCTTCGCTACGTGCACGCCTTCATGGCACAGAGCATGCAAACCGCGCTCGCCAATGGCAGCGCGAAGCTGGAAGAGCGCGTCGCCCGCTGGCTGCTCATGTCGCACGATCGGGTGCATTCCGACGAGCTTGCGCTCACCCACGACTTCCTGGCGCAAATGCTCGGCGTTCGGCGGGCGGGCGTGACGATCGCGCTGCAGATCCTGGAATCCAAGCGGCTGATCCGGGCGCGCCGCAGCCTCATCACCATCCTCGATCGGGCCGGCCTCAAGCGACAGGCGAATGGCTCCTATGGCGCCGCGGAGACGGTCTATGATCGCCTGTTCCGGCCCGATTGGCGAACCGCCGCCGACTGACGCAAAAGCCCGGCGACTGACGCGCCGGGCCCCGCTTCCTCACTTATAGTCGTCTGGATACCGCTCAGCGGCGGTGCTGCCAGCCGCGTCGGGATGCCTCGGAGTGGCCGCGCGAATCGCCGAACCAGCCACCATGGTCCCGATCGTCGTCGTCCTCATCGCGTCGCGACCGGGCATAGCGGTCGTCGTCGTCGCGTGAACCGCGGCGCTCCTCCCAGCCCCGCTGGGAGGCCTGCGAGTGGCCGCGGGGGTCGCCATACCACCCGCCATGGCCGCGTCGCTCGTCATAGTCCTCGCCGTACCGGCCGCGGCCGGAGGACCGGTCCTCGTATTCGTCTTCGTAGCGCGAGCCGCGACGGCCCTCGCCCCAACGCTCGCGCGCCGCCTCGGCATGAGCCTGCGAATCGCCATACCAGCCGCCGTGGCCGCGGCCTGATTCCTCATAGCGTCCGCGCCCGCCGCCATAGCGGCCTTCGTCCTCGCCCATGTAGCGTCCACGTTCGCTACGCTCGCCCATGCCGCGACGGCCCATCCGCCCCTGCGGCCCTTCTTGCGCTTCAAGGTGAATGGCTACGGGTCGCGCCGGCCTCTGGCCGATGCCGCGTTCCTGGAGTTCCTGCTTGCGACGTCTGAGGCGCTCGACGAGGCCGGCGTCGTCGATGTCGTTCTCCTCGGCCTGCGCCATGACACCGTCCGGCTTCTCTTCCTCGCTCACGTGATGCTTGATCATTTCCTTCAGGACGGAAACCTTGGCTTCCCAGAAGGGCATATCGGAATCACTGTCGAGAAGATCGTTGATGAGGACCTTGGCGCCGTCATGCTCGACCTGCGCCTCGTCCATGATATCGTCCTCGACATCGGCATCGCGGCATGCCGGATAGAAGATCTCCTCCTCGAGCCGGGTATGGACGATCAACTCGGAGCAGATACGCCTCACGAGCTCTTCCTTCTGGTGATCGTCGTCGCTCTGCTCGAACTGCTGGAACAGCCCTTCCACGCGGCGGTGGTCCTGTTTCAGGGTCTCGATCGCGCTATTGGAAGCGCTACCGCTCATGACTGCGCCGGCATTGTCGGTGGCTTGGGAGACGCCGCTGCCGCTTTGCTGCTTCTTGTTACCTTGACCTTGCTTCGTGGATCTCGCCATCGGCCTCTCCTCCTTGCTTGGGTGGCACCGTCTAAACGACCGACTCGATGCCCCTGTTGCTGAGAGACCTCCTCCTCGCCCAACTCCGTGCGCTTCCGTACCTCTTTGTCCTCCAGCCGCGCGCCTACCAACTTTCCTTCCACGGTCGCAGATCCATCTCGAAGGTCCAGGCCGATCGCGGCTGGCGGTGAAGCTGCCAGTACGCCTCCGCGATGTCGTCGGGGTTCAGTACGGCGTCCGGTCCGGCATTATACCGCTCGGGAAAGTTGGTCCGGATCCACTCTGTATCAATGGCCCCGTCGATCACGACATGGGCGACGTGGATGTTCTGGGGCCCGAGTTCGCGCGCCATCGACTGCGCCAGAGCCCGCACCGCATGCTTGCCGCCGGCAAAAGCGGAGAAGCCGCGCCCGCCACGCAGGCTCGCCGTCGCGCCGGTGAATAGAATCGTGCCCTGCCCCCGCGGCACCATAACCTTCGCCGCCTCGCGAGCGGTCAGGAAACCGGCGAAGGCCGTCATCTCCCACACCTTGCGATACACGCGGCTGGTCGTGTCGCGAATATCGAACCGGACATTGCCGCCAATATTGAAGACGAAGACCTCGACCTGACCGATCTCCGTCTCGATCTGCTGGAAGAGGTCGACGACCTGCGCCTCCTCGCGAGCATCGGAGCCGAAGGGATGGACCTTGCCGCCCTCCTTGGTGATCGTCGCCACCAAAGGCGTCAGCTTGTCGGCGTTGCGGCGTGTAACGACGGCAGTGTAGCCCTCACGCGCAAAACGACGGGCGATTGCTCCGCCCGTCGCGTCCCCTGCGCCGATCACGACGCAGACCTTGTCTTTGGCCATCCAGATCTCCTTCGCGACGCCAGTCTGTCGAGGCAGCAGCGGGCGCTCAAAGGAGATTAAGTCATGATACCCCGACCGGCGCCGGCTGCATCCGGGCGGCCGCCGCGCGAGCGCGCAGCTCCGTCGTGGTCAGGCCCTGCCCATCGGGACGCCAGCCCGGCGCGCCGAACAGGTAGCCCCAGGCTTCACGGAACGATCGCGCGCCCGCCAGGTCCTTCGCCAGCCCGATCCACGGCTGCGCGTTGATGAGCACGGGGTTGTATGTGGTCACCCGCGTGACCAGGCCGTACTCGCACGGCAGATCCTCACGCTCCTCGACATAGGTTCCGAACAGCCGGTCGAAGACGATCAGCACGCCACCGTAGTTGGCATCGAGATATTCGGGGTTGCGCGCATGGTGGACGCGATGGGCGGACGGCGTGTTCAGCACATATTCCAGCCAGCCCAGCTTGGGAATCCAATCGGCATGGATCCAGAACTGGTAGAGCAGATTCAGGAACAGCGCGGCCAGAACCGTCTGCGGCTCGAAACCCAGCAGCGCCAGCGGCGTGAAGAAGACGGTGGCTCCCGTCAGCTTGCCGAACCAGCCGAGGCGATACGCGGCCGCCAGATTGAACTGGTTGGGCGAGTGATGGACGGCATGGGTATTCCAGAACCAGCGCACGGTGTGGCTGGCGCGGTGATACCAGTAATAGAAGAATTCGAGACCGATGAAGAGCAGCAGCACCGAGCCGACATTGTCGATATGGAAGGTGAAGAGACGGTGCTCATACGCCCAGGCGAAGACCGGCATGGCAAGGCCGTACGGCAGCAATGCCAACAGGCGACGGACGGCCAGATCGGCTACCGACGTACCCCAGGCCTTCCAGTCGTAGCCGGCAGGCCGGGTGCGAGACAACCACAGCCCTTCGATCAGCGCGGCTCCCAGCACCACCGGCAACAGGATCAAGTAAAGCTTGGCAAGCGTTCCCACAGGAAGGCTCCTTTCCTTTCGATGCCTCTCAATATATGAGGTTGGCTCATGTTTTATACTCGCCTTCCGCAAGCTGTGAGGACGCATGGCAAGGAGCTCGCAAGTCCCTGAAAATAAAAGAAGAAAGCCGAGGCAAGCGCGTGCGGAGGAGACCGTCGCGGCAATCCTCGAGGCGGCGGCTCAGATTCTCGAGGGAGGCGGGCTAGCCGCGTTCACGACCAACGCCGTGGCCGAGCGCGCCGGCGTGAGCATCGGCACGCTCTATCAGTACTTCGCCGACAAGAATGCCGTGCTGCATGCACTGGCCGAGCGCGAACTGCGTGCCGTGCTGCAGAGCGTCGCCGAAGCGCTGCGCAGCGACTCGGAGCCGACGGTCGAGGGCCGGGTGCGGGCCATGATCCGCGCCATCATCGGCGCCTTTCGCGGCCGGCAGCGCGCGCGCAAGGCTGTACTGCAGGCCATCCTCTCGCAGGGAGACGGCGGCGAGATGATGTCTCCGGTCGCCGCGTTCATCCGGCACGCCGGCGAGAATATCGGCCGCGGCCCGAAGTCCGTCTTCGCCACGCTGTCGCCCGAGCAGATCTTCGTCGTCTCCCGCGCCCTGATGGGGACGATCCGCGCCGCCGTGCTCGAGGAACAACCTTTCTTCAAGGCCCGCAGCTTCGAGGATGAGATGGTGCGGCTGGTCCTGGCCTATCTGCGCGCGGCCAGCGGCAGCGGCTACCAGCCGTCCGGCGACTGAACCGCCCGACGAAATGTCCGCTCGCGCTTTATTTGACTCCTATTGGTCCGACCAATAACTAAACGGACCAATAGAGGAAAGGGAAGGAAATGCCGGTACGCTCGGACGCCTGTTCCATGGGCGAGATGCTGGCCGTCCTGCTGGCCCGCGATATGGCGGACGGCGAGAAGGCCATTGTCGGGACGAACTCCGATATCCAGGTCGCGGCCTGCAACCTCGCTCGACAGCGTCAGGCACCTCACCTGTGGTGGGTATCGGGACCCGGCGGGATGACCAACGCGACAGAGGGCATCGTTCGGCCGGCAGCCGACGCCGAGAACATTGCCGTCGCCGAGGCAGTGATGGATCTGCCGCAGATGATCGACTTCATCGACTGGCAAGTTCACTTCTTCGATTTCGCCATCCTTGGCGCCTTGCAGACCGACCGCTTCGGCAACATCAACACGGTCTGCATCGGCGACCATGCACGCCCGAAGCTGCGCGGCCCCGGCACTGTCGGCATCAGCGCTTTGTGCGGATTGTCGCGGCGCTTCTACATCATGATGACCCGACATGATCGCGGCGCTTTCGTGCCCAAGGTCGACTTCATCTGTGGGGCGGGGCATCTCGATGGCGGCACGTCCCGTACCGATCGCGGCCTGCCGGAGGGCGGCCCGCGTCTGGTGGTGACACCTCTCGGCGTCTTCGATTTCGAACCCGAGGGCAAGGCGATGCGCGTCAAGTCCCTGCATGAGGGCGTGACGATCGAAGAAGTGCGCGACAACACCGGCTTCGATCTCATCGTGCCGGCGGCAATCGAGCGTACCGTTTCTCCCGATGACGAGGAGCTGTTCATCCTGCGCCGCGCCGTCGATACGACCGGCGTGTTGGCGCGCAAATTTCCCTGGCCCAAGGCGAACTGAAGGTCCTGCGATGCATAATTATCATTTCGAAGAACACCATCTCCTGTTGCGCGACCAAGTGCGCAAGATGGTGGAAAAGCATGTGGCACCGATCGCCTCCGAGATCGACGAGAACAACCGCTTCCCCGCGGAGCTGGTCGAGATATTCGGCGACATGGGCCTGCTGCAGCTGTGGGTGCCGCAGGAATATGGTGGTCCCGGCGGTGACCTCACTTCTGTTTGCCTGGTGAAGGAAGAGATCGCGAAGGTCTCCGAGTCCGCCGCTCTCATCGCTGCCAATAATTCCATTGGCCTCATTCTGCCGATCCTGAACTTCGGGACCGAAGAGCAAAAGCGCCACTATCTCGGTCTGTCCGCCAAGGGGCGCACGATCACAGCGGTCGCGATGACCGAATCAGGTACCGGCTCCGATGTCTCCTCGATGAAGACGCGGGCGGTGAAGGATGGTTCGAGCTGGGTGCTTAACGGCAGCAAGATCTACATCACCTTCGGCTCCGTTGCTCACTTCATCCTGGTGTTCGCGCGCACCAGCGAGGGCAAGGGTGCCAACGGCATCTCGGCTTTCCTGGTCGATACCAAGAGCAAGGGCTTCTCCTTCGGCAAGGAGGATCGCAAGATGGGCATACGCGGCGTGCCCAATGTCCCGATCTTCTTCGACAATGTCCGCGTGCCCGAGGAAAACATGATCGGGCCGGAAGGCCAGGCCTTCAAGACCTGCATGCGCATCCTCGATCTCAATCGTCCGACGGTCGGGGCAACGGCTGTCGGACTCGCACAAGGCGCAATCGACCACGCCACTGCCTATGCGCGCGAGCGCCAGCAGTTCGGCCGTCCGATCGCCGAATTCCAGGCTATCCAGTTCATGCTCGCAGACATGCAGATGCAGACCGAAGCGGCACGCTGCATGCTCTATGATTGCAGCCGCATGGCCGACCGCCAAGAGTGGGACGGCTTCTCGGCCAAAGCTTCGATGGTGAAGTGCTTCGCCAGCGATGTCGCCATGAAAGTAACCACTGATGCCGTCCAGATATTCGGCGGTGCTGGTTACATGCGCGACTATCCAGTCGAACGCTATATGCGCGACGCCAAGATCAATCAGATCTTCGAGGGAACGAATCAGATTCAGCGTCTGGTAATCGCTCGCCACATGTTGCGGCACTGAGCCATGACCTCCTCCAGAAAGATCGTCTCCCTCGATACCGCTCTATCCGCGGTGCAGGACGGCATGACGCTCGGCATTGGCGGCTGGATCTTTCACGGCCAGCCAATGGCGCTGGTCCGCGGCCTGATCCGCAAAGGGGTGCGCGATCTCACTCTCGTGCCGTCGCCGGGCAGCGTTGCACCCGACATATTGATCGGAGCCGGCTGCGCCAAGGCGACTGCTTGCGTCTTCATCAGCTTCGAGCATCTGGGGCTGGCTCCCAACTTCCGCCGGGCCGCCCAGGCAGGCCATGTGAAGGTCATGGAGATGGACGGACCTGGCATCGCCGGTGGCCTGCGCGCCGGTGCCTGTGATCTGCCCTACGGGCTGATACCCGACCTCGGGACGGACTTGCCGAGGGTCAATCCCGAAGGCTATCGCCGGGCGCGGATCCAGGAGGGCGGCCGTCCTCTGCTTGAGGTGCCGGCGATCAAGCCCGACGTCGTGTTCCTGCACGGCCAGCAAGCCGATGAGGAAGGTAACATCCAGTATTTCGGCGCCGCCTACTTCGACCTGCTGATGGCGCAGGCAGCACGGCACGTCATCTGCTCAGTCGACCGCATCGTGCCGTCGAGCACGGTCCGCCAGTCGGCGCGCCTCACCAAAATCCCATCGGCGTTCGTCGATGCCGTGGTGGTGGCACCCTACGGCGCACATCCAGGCGCCAGTTCCGGCCTGTACGAGCAGGACGAGGCGCATCTGAAAGCCTACGTCACGGCGAGCCGCGACCAGAAGTCGTTCGACGGCTATCTTGCCGAGCATGTGCATGGCGCCAATGGCGAGCAGACGTATCTCGACCACATTGGCGCGGGCACCCTTGCGTCGCTGTCGTCGGGAACAAGCAAGCCATGAACCCTGGATTCGATCCTATCAAACGCCGCCGCCTGTCGGATGAAGTCTCCGCCCAGATCCAGGTCCGGATCGCATCGGGAGAGCTGCGCAGCGGCGACAAACTGCCGCCCGAGCGCGAGCTTGCCACCCGCTTCGGCGTCAGTCGCGGCGCCGTCCGCGAGGCCCTGCGCACGCTTGAGCGTACCGGCCTTGTCTCTTTGCAGGCCGGCTCGCGCGGCGGCGCCTTCATCGGCCAGGGAAACCCCGGCCTGATCGGCGACAGCTTCCGCAATCTCTATCAGCTTGGCAGTGTCTCGCTCGAGGAGTTGACGGAAGCGCGGCAGTGGGTCGAATCGGCCGTCGTACGCGTGGCTGCCGAGCGGGCGACCGAGCAGGATCTCGCCGCCCTGACTGCGAACGTGGACGAGGCCGAACGCCTTTTCATCGCCAAGCGTTACGACGACAAGATCGACGTCCATGTCGAATTCCACAATCTGCTCGCTCGCGCCACGCACAACGCGGTCATGATGATGGTCATGGGGGCGTTGATGGAAGTGATGCGCGACTTCGCGCATGCCGTCGGCGGCGAACGCAACGACCTTACCATAAAGGCCCGCCGCCGCCTGCTCGACTGCCTGCGCCGGCGCGATGCCGATGGCGCCGTTGCATCCATGACCGAGCATCTCGACAACCTCCATCAACGCTATCGCGGCCGTGCCCATCATCGTCAGCGTGCAAGGAAGAAGATCAACTGATGTCCGTCCGCGCTCCTCTCGCCGGCATGCGGGTCGTCGATTTCACGAGCATGATAGCTGGTCCCTATTGTGCGCGGCTGCTCGCGGATTGCGGGGCGGAGGTCCTGAAGATCGAAGAGCCGCACGGCGATCACATGCGCAGCCGCCCGCCCCTGCGTGACGGTCACAGCGCTTATTTTGGGCATCTCAACGCCGGCAAGAAGAGCCTTGTCCTCGATCTCAAGAGCGATACTGGACGCAAGGCGGCTCTGGAGCTGGTGAAGGGAAGCGATGTCGTGCTGGAGAACTTCCGGCCCGGGGTAATGAGGCGACTCGGTCTCGACTATGCGGCCCTCGCCGGCATCAAGCGCGATCTTGTCTACTGCTCGATCTCCGGCTTCGGCCAGACCGGACCACGCGCCCAACAACCGGCCTATGCCCCTGTCATTCATGCCGCGAGCGGCTTCGACCATACCCAGTTCACCTATCAGGACGGCCAGGACCGGCCAGCCAAGACCGGCATCTTCGTCGCCGACGTTCTGGCCGCAGTCTATGCCTTCGGCGCCATCCAGACCGCTTTGATCGGCCGCCTGCGCCATGGCCATGGTCAGTTCATCGACGTTGCCCTGATGGACTCCATGCTCAACCTTCTGGTCTTCGAATGCCAGGAAGCGCAGTTCCCGTCCGATACGCGCCGGCCGCTCTATGTGCCCATGCGCGCGCGCGACGGCTTCGTGATCGTGGCTCCGGTCAACCAGCGCAACTTCGAACAGCTTGCCGATGCCGTCGGCCACAGCGAATGGAAGTCGGATCCGCGCTTTGCGACCGTCAGTGCCCGCACCGCGCATTGGGATGCGCTCATGGCGGCCATCGAGGAATGGACCGCGCCGAGACCGGCACGGTCCTGCGAGGAGACGCTGATGGCGGCTGGCGTCCCGTGCTCGCGCTATTTGACCGTTGCCGAGGCGCTCGCCGATCCGCAACTGGCCGCTCGTGGCGCACTGGCGCGCGTGCGTGACGGCGCCGGTGAATTTCTGGTGCCGAACCCGCCATTCCGATTCGCCGATGGCTCGGTCGGCGTAGGTTCGACCGTGCCGGAGCTCGGCGCACACGACACCATCACATCAATAACGAAGCGGGAGGAACAACATGAAGAGACGGGTAGGCCTGCTGTGCCTTAGCCTCGCCCTGGCATTGCCGGGACTGGCCTTCGCGCAGTTTCCGGAGAAGCCGATCAGGCTGGTCGTGCCCTACGCACCGGGCGGCACCACCGACATCATGGCCCGTACCATGCAGGAGGGCCTGTCAAAGGCCTTGGGACAGACCGTCGTCGTCGACAACAAGGCAGGCGCCGCTGGCGCAATCGCGACGTCGCAGGTCGCCCATTCCGCGCCCGATGGCTATACGCTGATCTTCGGCAACAATGGTCCCAGCGCCATCGTTCCCCTGATCCAGAAGGATGCCGGTTACGATCCGGTCAAGGACTTCGCGCCCGTATCGCTGGTGTCCATCGCGCCCCTGGTCCTGGTGGTTCATCCGAGCGTCCCCGCGAACAATGTCGCGGAACTGATCGCCTGGGCAAAGACCCAGCCCAACGGCGTCGAATACGCCACGGCCGGCGCCGGATCTCTCGGCCACCTCGCGACCGAGCTGTTCGCCAAGGAAGCCGGCATCAAGCTGATCCATGTCCCTTACAAGGGACAGGCGCCGACGACCATGGCGGTGCTGAACGGAGAGGTGAAGATCCTGCTCACGACTTCGTCCGACACCATGGATGCGGCCGTCAAGGCGGGAAAGCTGAAGCTGCTCGGCGTCTCGACCGCCAAGCCCTCGCCGCTGATGCCCGGCGCGCCGACAATCGGCCAGTCGCTCAAGGGCTACGAGGTCAATGTCTGGTTCGGCATCCTCGCACCCGCGGGCACGCCGCAGCCGGTTATCGCCCGCCTCAACGAGGCGGTTCGGACTGTCCTCGCCGACCCGGAGCTGCAGAAGAAGTTCGTTGGCTTCGGCTGCATCGCGATGGCGAGCACGCCGGAAGAATTCGCGGCCATGATCGGTGCCGAGGTGCCGAAATGGCGGGAAATCGTCGAGACGGGACACATCACCACCCAGTGACGCCAGGACGCACTCTCCACATGCCGTAAGGCAACCACAACCAAGCTGTCATCAATCGATCACCGGCGGCGCGGATGGTCCGCCGCCTGGAGATCCCTGATGCTTCTGTCCCGTCGTCGTGCCCTCACCCTGGCCGGCACCGCCGCCCTGCCCTGTCCAGCGATCGCCCAAGGCGATAATCGCCCCACCATCACGGTGGCGGTGCAGAAGATATCGACCTCCAACACGCTGGAGCCGATGCGCGAGCAATCGAATGTCGGTCAGCGCATCTTCTACACCTTCGCCGAGACGCTGACGGACCATGCCTGGACCGGCGACCTGTCGCTGCAGCCCGGTCTCGCGGAGAGCTTCCGACGCATCGACGAGCGAACGATCGAACTCAAGCTGCGTCGCGACGTGCGTTTCCACAACGGCGACGCCATGACGGCAGAGGACGTGGCCTTCAGCTTCGGTCCCGAACGCATGTGGAGCGGCAGCACCGTTGATACACGCGGCATGTGGGTCTCGACGACGCCGGGCGCCACCAGCAAGGTGCCGCCACCCGAGGCCCCCAAGATCGCGATGGGCGCCTATCCCGGTTTCGAGCGCATGGAGATCGTCGCCAAGGATACGGTGCGGTTCGTCAACCGCGTGCCCGACGCGACACTCGAAGGCCGCCTGACACGCAACACCGGCTCCATCTTCTCGCAACGCGCCTTCGCCGAGGCGCCGACCTGGCTCGACTGGGCGCGCAAGCCGGTCGGCACGGGCCCCTATCGCATCGTCGACTACAAGCCCGACTCCACTCTGACGATGGAAGCGTTCGACGATTATTGGGGCGGCCGGCCGCCGATCAAACGACTGCGCTTCGTCGAAGTACCGGAAGTGGCCGCGCGCGTGAATGGCCTCCGTGCCGGCGATTTCGACTTCGCCTGCGACATGCCGCCGGACCAGATCGCCACCATCGAGTCCAATCCCAAGCTCGAGGTCGTGGGCGGGCCGATCATGAACATCCGGCTCACCATCTTCGACAAGCATCACCCGACGCTGAGGGATCCGCGTGTCCGCCGGGCAATGACGCAGGCGATCGACCGGCAGGCGATCGTCGATGCGCTGTGGGCCGGCCGCACCAAGGTGCCGAAGGGCCTGCAGTGGGATTTCTTCGGTCCGATGCTGCTCGGCGACTGGGCCGCGCCGGCCTACGACCCGGCCGAGGCGGCCCGACTGCTGAAGGAGGCACGTTATGACGGCGCGCCGATTCCCTATCAGATGCTGAACAACTACTACACCAACCAGGTGCAGACAGCGCAGATCATGGTCGAGCAGTGGCGGGCCGTCGGCCTGAACGTCGCCATCGAGATGAAGGAAAACTGGGGCCAGATCCTCGGTCGTTTCCCGGAGCGCGGCATCTGCGAGAACTCCAACTCCTCCTGGTTCAACGATCCCGTCGCCTCGCTGGCCGCCTATGCGCCGGGTGGTCAGACCTGGGAAGCCGGTCAGTGGGAGAACGACGAAGCGGCCCAGCGCATCGCCGCGCTGCAAAGCGGCACCGATCTGCAGCAGCGTCGCGCCGACTTCCGGCGGATCCTCACGATCCTGGAGCGCGAGGATCCCTGCTACAACGTGATCCACCAGAACGCGACCTTCACCGCCAAGCGTCGCGACTACAAATGGCGGCCGGCCCAATCCTTCGTGGTCGACTTCCGCGCCTCGAACTGGGGTTAGCGCGCCGCCGTCGAGGCCGCTCGGATCGCCGACCAGACGCGTTCCGGCGACGCCGGCATGTCGATATGGGTGACGCCGAGATCAGCCAGCGCATCGACGATGGCATTGACGATCACGCCCAATGCCGGCGTGATCCCACCCTCTCCGCCGCCGCGGAAGCCGAGAGGATGAGTCCCCGAGGGCACCTCGCTCAATGAGGTCGTGAAGAAAGGGAAATCGTCGGCGCGCGGCAGGGCATAATCCATGAACGAGCCGGTCAGGAGCTGTCCGCTCTCCGGCTCGTAATGACAGCGCTCCATCAGCGCCTGTCCGGCGCCCTGCACGATGCCGCCATGGGTCTGGCCGTGCAGGATCAGCGGATTCACGGCGCGACCGACATCGTCGATCGCCGTGTAACGATCGATGCGCACGACGCCCGTTTCGGCGTCGACTTCGACCTCGCACACATGCCAGCCGTACGGATAGGAGCCGACGCGGCTGTCAACGTCGGCCGCCTCGCCGATCGGGCCATCGCGCGCGGCGAGCTCGTACAGGCCGATGCCTCGGTCGGTACCGGCGATCGTGAACCGGCCATCGGCGAAGGTGATGTCGGCTTCCGCGGCTTCGAGCCTTCGCGCCGCCAATTTCCTCGCCTTGGCGATGATGCCGAGCGAGGCCTGATGAATCGTCGTTGCAGCAAGCCGCAGCGAGCGGCCGGAATGCGAGCCGCCACCGACGGACACGCGGTCGGTGTCGTCGCTGACCAGCCGGACGGTACCGACAGGGACGCCGAGCCATTCGCTGGCGAGCTGGGCGAAGCTGGTCGCGTGTCCCTGCCCGGACGACAGCGTGCCGATGACGATCTCGAGAATACCTTCCGGCAACACGGTCACTTCCGCCCGCTCGTTGGGAGCGCCACTCTGCGCCTCGACGTAGCCGCCCAGACCGATGCCGCGCTTCAGGCCGCGCGCCGCCGTGGCATTTCGGCGGGCATCGAAGCCCTGCCAGTCGGCCAGCGCCAGGATCTGCTCCAGCGTGGAGACATAGTCGCCGCTGTCGTAAGTCACGCCAAAGGCGTTGGTATGCGGCGTCGAGCGGATGAGATTGCGACGGCGCAGCGTGATGCGATCGAAGCCATGGGCACGCGCCGCCAAATCGATCAACCGCTCCATGACGAACATGACCTCCGGCCGGCCGGCGCTGCGATAGGGAGCGGTGCAGGCCGTGTTGGTGAGAACGCCCTGCGCCCGCGCTATCGCCGGCAGATGATAGAGGCTCGTCATCAGCTGCGTGCCCTTGGTGAGCGGCACGAATGATGCGGTATAGGCGCCGAGATGGCTGACGCTGGTGGCACGCAACCCGACGAACGTGCCCTCCTCGTCCAGCGCGAGTTCGGACTCGATGCGAAAGTCGCGGCCGGCATAGTCCGAGGCAAAGCACTCCTGCCGTTCGGCGGTCCATTTGACGGGCCTTCCCACCTTTCGCGCGGCCCAGCAGACGAGGGCGAATTCGGGATAGAAGAAATTGCGCGTGCCGAAGTTGCCGCCGACCTCCTTCGCGATCACGCGCATCTTGTCGGGCTCGATGCCCAGGATGATGGCGACCTCCTTCTTCGGTCGCAAGATCGCGCCTCCGCCGGCATACAAGGTGTAGCGGCCGGTCACGCTGTCGTAGACGCCGAGAGCGGCACGCGGCTCCATCGGCACGCCCGCAATGCGCTGGATCTCGGTCTCGAGCCGCACGACATGCGCCGCGCCGGCAAAAGCTTCCGATGTCCGCGTCGCCTCGCCAACCAGGGCATCGACGACAACCTGCTTCAGCGGCGGGAGCGTCTCGTAGTCGATGCGAACGGCCTCGGCCGCGTCCTTGGCGTGCGAGATCGTATCGGCCACGACGAAAGCCACCGGCTCGCCGACGTACCGCGCAGCCTCGATCGCCAGAACAGGCGGCCGCACCACCGTATGCGGCGAGCCGTCGATATTGGGAAGCTTGATGTCGGGCGGACTCATGGCTTGCGGGACGTGCGGAACAGGCTGCAGACCGTCAGCCACCACGTCGGCGCCAGTCAGTATTGCCAGCACACCCGGCATCCGCCGCGCCACGTCGGTATCGACACTGTCCAGCCGCGCATGCGCGTGCGTCGAGCGGACGACGATGCCATAGGCCTGCCCTTCGAGCCGGAAATCGTCGCTGTAACAGCCGCCGCCCGTCAGCAGCCGGGCGTCCTCCAGCCTTGGGACGGGTGCTCCGATTCCGCTCCTCGCCATGCGCCTCCGCCTTTCGAAGAACTCCGGTCCTCACACCAATCGGCCGCAAGCATGCGTCAGGGCTGGATCGCAGGCAAACCGATCGTCAGGTCAGCGGAATGAGTTCGAGGATGTCGGCATCGAGCACGAGGTCGTCCCGGGCGGAAAGAAGCCATAGTCCATCGGACCGGTAACGCAGAATGGGCCTGTTCCACCAGACGTCGATCAGATGCGCCAATGCGGCGGCCTCGCGAGGATCGAGGTCGTCGACGAGATTGAACAGACCGACGACATAGAAACCGGTTTCACGGCACCCCATGAGTCGCTGCACCTGACGCAGAACATCGATGCCATCGCGCCGCTCCGGATAGACCCGCAGGTAGAGGCGTCCACGATTGATGGTGCCGGAGAACAGGCCGCGCAGTTCGACGCTGATGCCGCCGAGACGCGCCAGAGCGGCGCGCCGATCCACGCCGGTGGCGGGCAGCTTCTGCCCGCTCGCGAGCGAGCCGCAGAGGGTGGCATGCAGCTTGTCGCGCCGTCGTTCGACGATATCCCATGCGATCTTGTGCGCGAAGGGCGCGGCCTTGAGATCGGCTTCGAGCGCTCTGTAGGCATCGGCCCCGTGCAGGAGATCGGCCGGTACCGGCAAGACCAGAGAGACGACCGGCTCATGTCGTCCGAACTCGTATGGCGTCCCGGCTTTCCTCGCGATGACGCCGGGATGGCGCGGCGCGACCAGAGGCAGATGAGCGAGGCGGTAGGCCTCGTCGAGACTGAGGCCTGCGCCATCGACGAAGGTCGTGCGCCTCGCATCGTAGCCGAGCTCGCCATCGCCGCAGAAGGGCAGGTCGGACGCCGGCAGCGCCACGGGCAGCGCCCCGCGCCGACTAGGCCGCCTTGCCGAGGTCCTCGCCGGCCAGGGCACGCTCAATCAGTCTCACGACATTGTCGCGGCCGAAGAGCTTGATGAAGGCGCCCATGCGCGGTCCCTGCTCGCTGCCCAGCAGAACCTCGTAAAGCGTCTTGAACCACTGGCGCAGCTCTTCCTTTGCGAAGTGCCGCTTGCCGGCTTCGTAGACCTCGTTCTGGATGAACTCAGCGCTTTCGCTCTCAGGGATGGCGCGCAGCGTATCGGCCAGATCCTTGAGCGCCGCGCGCTCCTTGTCGGTCGGCAGCCGGAACTTCTTCGTGCTCTTCACGAAGTCCTGGTAGTAGGCGACGGCGCCCTGCAGCAGCCGGTCGAGATAGGGCGCGTTCTCGGGCGTCGCGCCGGGCACGTAGCGGCGCAGGTACTGCCACAGCACGTCCTTGTCGTCGGTATGGGCGACACTGGCGAGGTTGAGCAGCATCGCGAAGCTGACGCCGGCAGCATGGTGGTCGACCGGCTTGCCGTTATGGATGTGCCAGGCTGGATTGTCGGCAGCCTTCGCCGGCTCCTCGGACGGCATCTTCTCGATGAACGAGAGATAGTCGTCGATGGCCCGCGGGATCACGTCGAAATAGAGCCGCTTGGCCCGCCGCGGCGCCTGGAACATATAGAGCGCCAGCGATTCCGGCGGCGCGTAGCGCAGCCATTCCTCGACCGAGAGACCGTTACCCTTCGACTTGGAGATCTTCTTGCCTTCCTCGTCGAGGAAGAGTTCGTAGTTGAAGCCCTCGGGCGGCTTGCCGCCGAGGATGCGCACGATCCTGGCGCTGAGCTCGGCGGAAGGGATCAGGTCCTTGCCGTACATCTCGTAGTCGACGTCGAGCGCGAACCAGCGCCCGGCCCAATCGGCCTTCCATTGCAGCTTGACGTTGCCGCCGGTCACCGGCGTCTCGACCAGCGTGCCGTCCTCGTCACGATAGACGATGGTGCCGGCATCGGCGTCGGTCTTGATGACCGGCACCTGCAGCACGCGACCGGTCTTCGGCGAGATCGGCAGGAAGATCGAGTAGGTCGCGCGCCGCTCCTCGCCCAGCGTCGGCAGCATGATCGCCTGCACCTCGTCGTAGTGGCGCAGCATGGTGAGCAGCATCTTGTCGAAGCGACCCGACTTGTACCAGTCGGTCGCCGACTGGAACTCGTACTCGAAGCCGAACGAATCGAGGAAAGCGCGCAGGCGGGCGTTGTTGGCGGCGCCGAAGCTCGGATACTCGTTGCTGAACGGATCGGGGACCGCCGTCAGCGGCTTGCCGAGATGCTGCGCCAGCATCTCCTTGTTCGGCACGTTGTCGGGCACCTTGCGCAACCCGTCCATGTCGTCGGAGAAGCAGAACAGCCGCGTCGGGACGTCCGACAGGCGCTGGAACGCCTGGCGCACCATGGTGGTCCGGACCACTTCCCCGAAGGTGCCGATATGCGGCAGGCCAGACGGGCCATAGCCGGTCTCGAACAGCACATAGCCTTTGGCCGGCGCTTTGCCGCCGGTCCGGGCGACGAGCTTGCGGGCTTCTTCAAATGGCCACGCGCGCGCGGCCTCGGCGATGGTGCGTTCAATCTGTGACATGGAGCGGCGAAACTAGGTTCCGGCGACAATTGCGTCAATCGAAGCGACGCCGCAAAGTGCCCGCCTCACGGAAAGGGTGGCATGACGAAATCGCCTGTCCTGCTCGCATTCGGCGGCCTGCTGGCGATGGCAGCGGGCATCGGCATCGGCCGTTTCGTCTATACGCCGATCCTGCCGCCCATGGTGGCCGCGTTGGGGCTCACAAAGAGCCAGGCCGGCCTGATCGCCTCAGCCAACTTCGTCGGATACCTCGCAGGGGCCCTGCTGGCAGCGCTCCGTCTGCCCGGTACCCGCCGGACCTGGCTGCTGGCGGCACTGGCCGTGAACGTTGCCTGCCTCGCCGCCATGGGGCTCACCGACTCGCTGTCGCTGTTCCTGCTGCTGCGCCTGGTCGCGGGCCTTGCCTCGGCGTTCATCCTGATCTTCGCCTCGGCGCTGGTGCTCGACCGGCTGGCAGTGGCGGGACGCAGCGGCCTCTCCGCCCTGCACTTTGCCGGCGTCGGCACCGGCATCGCCCTGTCGGCGGCGCTGGTCTCGACCTCCAGCGACTGGCGGGCGATGTGGTTCGCCAGCGCCGCGCTCGCCCTCCTGGCGAGCCTCGCTGTCGTGGCGCTGGTGCCCGCGGACCCTGCCCGTGCCGCCGGATCGACGGAACCGCATCGGCCAGCCAGGCTGAGCACACGGTTCCTCGTGCTGGCCGCCGCTTACGGATTGTTTGGCTTCGGCTACATCATCACGGCGACCTTCATCGTCGCCATGGTGCGCGGCACGGCCGAAATCGCGGGCCTCGAACCCTATATCTGGGTGATGTTCGGCCTGAGTGCCGCACCCTCGGTCGCCCTGTGGACCCGGCTCGGCGTGCGCTGGGGCATCCTCGCCACCTTCGCCGTGGCCGCGATCGTCGAGGCGATCGGCGTGGCGGCCTCGGCGCTGTGGATCACCGCGGCTACGGTCGTCCTCTCGTCCATTTTCGTCGGCGGCACCTTCATGGGCCTGACCGCGCTGGGTCTGATTGCCGCCCGCGAGGGCGAGGGCGATCCGCGCGGCCGCATCGCCTTGATGACCGCCTCGTTCAGCGCCGGCCAGATCCTGGGGCCGACCTTCGCTGGCTATATCTACGACCTCACCGGCAGCCTGGCCGGCCCGTCCTGGTGCGCCGTCGCTGCACTCGTGGTCGCAGCCGGCTTGTGCGTGGCGATCAAGCGTTAGCGCTTGTCGAGGAGAGCCAGGGCCTCATTGGCGGCCCGCAAGCCGGAGGCATGTGCGCCGGCGAGCGTACCCGAATCGGTTGCTTCGCCGGCGAAGAAGATGCGTCCCTCGTGCGGCTGCGCCAGCACGCTACGATCGTGTTGGCCCTCGGGGCCGGGGCGTGCCACCGACCAGGCGCCGCGGGCATAGCGATCCTCGCTCCATCGCGTCGAGCGCGCGCCAATGAAGGTCGAGCGCAATTCCTTGCCGAAGACAGTGGCGAGCGAAGACAATGCCCAGGCGCCGGCCGCCGTGGGCCCAAGCCCTTCAAGCTCCTGCGCCTCGTCCCCCGCGGCGAACACGATCGCCCCCTCGCGATCCCCCGGCCGCACTTCCGCCCGCACCACCTTTCCCTTGGGCGTGAGCGCCGTGATGCGGGCGTCGGCCGGTGCGTCGATCACGCGCCGCGAGAAGCCGACCGCCACCTTGTCATAACGGGCCATCGACAGGGCGGCGATCGCGGCCCGCTTGCCCGGCTTGAGCGGCGGCGCGAAGCCGACATCGCCCACCGCCAGCACGCCTACCGGCACGGTGACGATGGCAGCCCGGGCCGCGATCTCGCCGGCCGGTGTGACCAAGCTCACCAGTCGACCGGTCGAATCGAGCCGCAGGACCCGCGCGCCGAGCTTGACCGGGACGGCCGCTCCCCAGTGCGCGACCAGCACTCCAACGCCCTGCGGCACATCCTGTTCACCCAGGAAGGGCGGCCGGCGTAGCAGCTCGGCCAAGGCGACCTGCTCGAGCGGCTCCTTGGGCGTCAGGATCTGGCGCGGATCGGCGCCCGGTAGGGCCCTATGCACCTCCTCGACCTTCTTGGCGAGATCCGCGGCCACCTTCTCGTAGCGCGCATACTCTTCGGGGCCGAGCTCCTTGCCGTTGATCAGGATCGCACCAGCCTCCGGCGGCGGCGCCGCCGTGACGCCCAGCGCCTGGGCCAGCGGGCTGTTGGGAATGAGTCCCGCCGCGCCCATGTCGAAGGCGAAGCCGAGGCTGGCATCCGTATAAGTCCGGCCGCCGATGCGATCGCGCGCCTCCACCACCTGCACGCTCTTGCCGGCCGCCATCAGCGCTTTGGCTGCCGTGAGCCCGGCCAGGCCGGCGCCGACGATCGCGACGTCGAGGCCGGCTGCGCGCGAAACTCCTGGCGCAAAAGCAAGGGCCGCCGCCGTCAGCAGCCCGCGGCGGCGCACGGTCAATGCTTCCAGGTGAAGGGAAAGAGCTGTTGGCGCAGATAGCTTGCCGGCATGTAGTCGCCGAGCACGCCATACTTGCCCGGGAAGCGCCGATCGGATTTCACCGCCGTCCCGAAGAGATAGTCGAGAAAGGCGAAATGCGCCGCGTAATTGCGATCGATCGCCTCGCGCTCGGAGCTGTGGTGCCAGTGATGAAAGTCGGGCGTCACGATCAGCCATTTGAGCGGCGCGCGGGCGAAGGCGGCGGGCAGGGCCACGTTGGCATGGTTGAAGACGGCCTGGAAGCCGACGATCACGATGTAGACGTTCATCGACGCTTCGGTGAAGCCCAGCACGTAGAGCACGCCCAGGATCGAGACGCGTGTGGTCAGCAGCTCGAACAGGTGCAGCCGCGACCCTGCCATCCAGTCCATGTACTCGGCACTGTGATGCACGGCATGGAAGCGCCACAGAACGGGAATCTCGTGGTAGGCACGGTGGGTCCAGTACTGCACCAGGTCGGCGACCAGCAGCACCAGGAACAGCTCGGCGAAGAAGGGGAGCCCGCCGACCCATTTCTGCAACGGCGGCCAAACCAGCCATCCGAACAGGCGATGGATGGCGAAGTTCACGATCACCAGCGCCAGACCCACCAGCAGGTGGTTGACGATGAAATGCGTGAAGTCGATCTGCCAGCCCGGTCGGAACACCGGCTGCTGCCGATGCAGGGGAAACATCTTCTCGATCAGGATGAACACCATGCTGGAGCCCAGGAGATCCAGCAGGAACCAATCGAGGCCGATGTAGGGTGTGTTGTCGGGAAAGTCGCCGACCGGTACGCGATGTCCTCCGAAGGCGACGGCGATCGCCAGCAGCACCAGCGCCGTTCCGTTCAGCCAGCGATTGCGCCACCGGATCAGGTTGGCGATCGCCAAGCCGCCAGCGATCACCATGCCCACCAGCATGATTTCGCGCAGCACATTGACGTCGTACTTCTTCCGCAAGTCCGGTGTCGTCAGATACTCGGGAAAGTGAAAGGCGAGGACCGCCAGGACTGCCATGCCCGACAGCGCGAAGGCGATCACCCCGGTGATCTTGCCATAGCCGGGCCGCAAGGCGCCGGACTGGCGGAAGATGGCGGTCGACTTGCCAAGGACCGGGGGCGGCGGCTTCATGACGCGTGAGTGTAGTTGCAACCGGCGCGCGCTGCATCGGACAAAAAGGGTGTGGTATTGAGCCGGGCAATGCCGCCATTCCTCCCCTCGCCCGCCCTGCTCGCGACCGCGCGCGGGGCGTTGTGGCTGTCGAACGACGGCGAGATCGAGCGCATCATCGGACCGGAGGCAGGGCTGCGCGCGGGTGGCACCTTTCCGCTCGTCTGCCACGCTCCGGCGACGGCGGCGCGGCTGGGCCTGGATTCCCTCGCCGCTCGCGACCTGCTGGAACTCTACGCCTTCGTCCATCCAGCCACCTTCTGCCTGCCGACGGTGCGCGGCCTGTGCGAGGCGCTCGATCTGGCGGTTCCAGTCACGCCGGAAGATGAACTCGCCCGCCTGCCCGAGGCAGCGAAGGCGCTGCTCGACGCCCTGGAGGACATGGCCGCCTTCGCTTCTCCCGATCTCAAGGACACGGCGCTGGCGATGGCGCGAGGCGACTGGACTTGGGGTAAGCAGGTGCTCGCGGCCCTGGGTCTCGATCCGGAGCCGGCGAGGAAGCCGCGGCTCGGCGCCGGCCTCGATATCTGGAAGAGCCTGCCGGCCTGGGAGGAACCGCCGCCGCCAACGCCGCCCGGCTCGCAGCCGGTCGAACCGCGCGAAGCACGGCTGAGGCTGGCACAGATGATCGCCGCCGGGCCCAATATGGCCGAGGCGCGACCGACGCAGAGCGATTATGCCTCTGCCGCCTCCGAGGCCTTCGCGCCGCGCGAGGAAGAGGACAAGCCCAAGGTCGTTCTGGTCGAGGCCGGCACGGGCGTCGGGAAGACACTGGGCTATGTCGCTCCGGCCTCGCTGTGGGCAGAGAAGAACGGTGCGCCCGTCTGGATCGCCACCTACACCCGCAACCTGCAGCGCCAGATCGACAGCGAGCTCGACCGGCTCCATCGCGATTCGGCCGAGAAGCGCCGGCGCGTCGTGATCCGCAAGGGCCGCGAGAACTATCTTTGCCTGCTGAACTTCCAGGAAGCCGTGCTGCGCACCGGCCTGGTGCCCGAGAATGCGGTCGGCCTCGGCCTGCTGGCGCGCTGGGCGCTGGCCTCGCGCGACGGCGACATGATCGGCGGCGATCTGCCGTCCTGGCTGCTCGACCTGCTGGGCCGCAGCCGTATCTCGCGCCTGGCCGACCGACGGGGCGAATGCATCTACTCGGCCTGTGAGCACTACAAGAAGTGCTTCGTCGAGCGCACCATCCGCCGCGCGCGACAAGCCGACATCGTGATCGCCAATCACGCGCTCGTCATGGTGCAGGCGGCGATGGGCGGGCTCGACGATGCGACGCGACCGCTGCGTTACGTGTTCGACGAGGGCCATCACCTGTTCGATGCTGCCGATGGCGCTTTCGGCGCGCATCTCAGCGGCGTCGAGGGCTCCGACCTGCGGCGCTGGATCCTGGGCGCCGAAGGCCGGCGCGGCAGCCGCGCGCGCGGCCTCGAGCGGCGCATCCAGGACCTGCTGGGCGAGGACGAGGAGGCGCAGAATGCGCTGCGCCGCCTGCTCGACCTGGCACGACGCCTGCCCGCGCCCAACTGGCAGACGCGGCTCGCCGACGGCACGGTGCTGGGGCCGGCCGAGGAGTTCCTGGCGCTGGTGCGTATCCAGGTACGCGCCCGGGCGGCGGGGGAGGATCAGGGCTTCGGCATGGAATGCGACATCCGCCCGCTCAATCCCGGCCTGCTCGAAGCGGCCGACGCGCTGGCCAAGCTGTTCGAGGACATGCTGATCCCGGTGCGCAAGCTGCGCGCGGCGCTGCGCGCCAAGTTGGAGGCCAAGGCCGACGAACTCGACTCCGGCCAGCGGGGACGAATCGAGGGCGTCGCCCGCTCGCTCACCAACCGCTGCGAGCTGACGCTCGAGGCCTGGCGGTCCATGCTGCGCGGCCTGCACAACGACGCCGATCCCGCCTTCGTCGACTGGTTCGCCATCGAGCGCAGCCAGAACCGCGAGACCGATGTCGGCATGTACCGGCATTATCTCGATCCCACCGAGCCGTTCGTGAATTCGGTGCTGAAGCCCGCGCACGGGGCCGTCATCACGTCGGCGACGCTGCGCGATTCGCTGGGCGTGCCCGCCGCCGCAAACGACGACTCGGCAGAGCGCGGCCTTCCAGTGACGTTGGGAAGCATGAGCGCAATGGGAGTTGCGCGCTCCCATGAGGCTCCCGCCGACTGGTTCGCAGCCGAGGCGCGCACCGGCGCGCGGCACCTGCTCGCGCCGGCGATGCGGGCCGCGATGGCTTCGCCGTTCGATTATGCCAGCGCCACGCGGGTGCTGATCGTGAAGGACGTGAAGCGCGACGATGCCGAGCAGGTAGCCTCGGCCTACCGCGAGCTGTTCCTGGCCGCCGGCGGCGGCGCGCTGGGCCTGTTCACCGCCATCGGCAGACTGCGCGCCGTGCATCAGCGCATTGCACCGGCGCTCGAGGAAGCCGGCCTGCCGCTCTACGCCCAGCATGTCGGCGGGATGGATGCGGCGACGCTGGTCGACATCTTCCGGGCCGAGGAGCATTCCTGCCTGCTCGGCACCGATGCGGTGCGCGACGGCGTCGACGTGCCGGGCCGTTCCTTGCGCCTCATCGTGTTCGACCGCGTGCCGTGGCCGCGGCCCGACATCCTCCATCGCGCGCGCAAGGCCGCCTGGAAGGCGGCGGGCGCCGGCGCCAACGCCTATGACGACCTGCTGGCCAGGTTGCGGTTGAAGCAGGCCTATGGCCGCCTGATCCGCCGCGCCGACGATCGCGGCGTGTTCGTGATGCTCGACTCCCGCCTGCCCTCGCGCCTGCTGACGGCCTTCCCATCGGGTGTGCCCATAGATCGTGTCGGCCTGGCCGAGGCGGTTGCGGCTGTCCGCGCATTCCTGGACGATGCGTAAGGTCTTTGCCGCGGGGCACGCTGGAGCGACGCACGGCCG
This sequence comes from Enhydrobacter aerosaccus, assembly GCF_900167455.1. Classification (GTDB taxonomy): domain Bacteria; phylum Pseudomonadota; class Alphaproteobacteria; order Reyranellales; family Reyranellaceae; genus Reyranella; species Reyranella aerosaccus. The sequence continues at coordinate 167,594 of NZ_FUWJ01000011.1, read as the reverse complement.
AGGCATAAAATGCCTCCCAACGATAAGCCCTGGGAGGCACGTCCAGCATGATGACCCGCAACCTCGGGCGCCGTCGTGCGCTCGTTCTGTCCGGCGGCGCCTTCGCCGCCCCGATGCTCGCGACGGGCCTCGCCCGTGCCGGCGAAGACTGGCCCAACAAGCCGGTCCGCTACATCAATGTCTTCCCGCCTGGAGGACCGACCGACACGCTGTCCCGCATCGTCTGCAACCAGCTCTCCGAACTCACGGGTCAGCAGTTCATCGTCGACAACAAGGCGGGCTCGGGCGGCAATATCGGCACCGAGGCGATCGCCCAGGCGCCACCCGACGGCTACACGATCGGCCTCTACACCATCGCCTCGCAATCGATCGCGCCCACGCTCTATGCCCGGCTGCCGTTCGACGTGGAGAAGGACTTCACCGCCATCGCCATGATGTGGGCGGTGCCCAACATGCTGATGGTGCGCCTCGACCTGCCGGCCAAATCGGTGCCGGAACTGATCGAGCTCGTGAAAAGGAGCCCGGGCAAGTACTCCTTCGCTTCCTCGGGCGCCGGCACCACGCCGCACATCACCGGCGAGATCTTCAAGCAGCTCGCTCACGTCAATCTGCTGCACGTGCCCTATCGCGGCAGCGCGCCTGCCTACCAGGACCTGCTGGCGGGCCAGGTCGACATGATGTTCGACAACATCCCGGGCCCTCTCGGCCTGATGCGCGGCGGCAAGGTACGCGCCCTTGCCGTGACCTCGCGACAGCGCCATCCCGCCGTACCCGACATCCCGACCATGGGCGAGTTCCTGCCCGGCTTCGAGATCACCTCGTGGGGCGGCATCTGCGGCCCCGCCGGCCTGCCGGCCGCCATGGTCGAGAAATGCGCCACCCTCACCCGGCAGGCACTTGACAGCACCCCAGTGAAGGCCGCGTTCGATCAGCAAGGTGCGACGGCCTTCTGGATGAATCCCGCCGATACCGCCGCTTACCGCGCCGAGGACGCGCAACGGCTCGCCCCGATCATCAAGGCCTCCGGGGCCAAGGTGGAGTAAATCACGGCGGCGTTCCCTCACTGGAAAGAACATCGCCATCGCCCCCGCAGAGGGTCCTTTCCGTTAAATAAACGGAAAAAAAACGAGAGCAGCATCCGCAAGCAGATCATGCCGATACTCTAAATGCGGGCTGGCATCGGACCTATTATGGTCGCCAACGACTTATGGTCACCAACGGCAAGGGTGCCAGAGGCGCGACGCACCGGCCTATGGAATCCGCCGACCATCGACTACAATCGGTACACTTCCGCGACTGCAAATTGTGACTGGGTCGTCGCGTTGCACAGACCGTCGGCCTAAGGTTTCCGGAGTTCGTCCGAGTACCCGTCGAGGACCAGGTCATGCGTTCGAGTCTCGCGTTGATTGCGGCCGCCACTCTGCAATGGAGTGCGAGCGCAGAGGCCAAGGATCTGCGTTCGGCCGATGTCTACGCCGCGGATCATCCGACGGTGCAGGCAGTGGCTTATCTCGGCGAGCGCTTGCAGGAACGGACACGAGGTCGACAGTCGATCCGCACCCTTGGGGCCGACAATCGCGGCTCCGAACTGTTCACGATAGCCTCCGTGCGCAACGGCACGTTGGACATGGCCCGCGTGAATCTCGCCTCGCTCAGCAACCTGATGCCCGAAGCCATCGTGCCGGCACTCCCCGCGCTGTTCCGTTCGACCGACCACATGCAGCATGTACTCGACGGGCCGGTCGGCCAGGATCTGCTGGCGGCCCTCGATCGCTTCGACCTCGTCGGGTTGTGCTTCTACCCCACGGGCGCGCGCTCCTATTACGGCAGCAAACCGATCCGCAAGGCGTCGGATCTGGCCGGGCTCAAGGTACGCGTGCCGCAAGCCGGCCTCTGGGTCTCTCTGATGAAAGTCCCGGGCATGGTCGCGATCCCGATGCCATACGAGCAGATCGCACTCGGCCTCCAGACCGGCGCGATCGATCTCGCCGAAAATAACTGGCCGGCTTTCGTGGCGTCACGGCATTACGAGACGGCGAAGTATTTCAGCCTGACTCAGCACACGGCGACACCCAGCGTGCTGATCTTCTCCAAGCGGACCTGGGCAGAGCTGTCGGACGGCGACAAGGCCGCCCTGCGCGCCACCGCAAGAGAATCAGTCGGTGTCTTCCGCAGGCTTTGGGACGAACAGGAAGCACAGCGCGACAGCATCGCGCGGGTGACGGGCGTCGAGCTCGTCTCGGACATTGACCGGGACTCGTTTGTTAAGGCCGCCGTACCGATTTATGACAAGGAGGCAAGCACGCCCGCTCTGCAGGACATGATCCGACGCATCCGCATGACACCGTGACCGGCGCGCGCTGGCACGGGGTGGAGGCGCGCTCTATTCTTCTTCTGTGTGGACTGTGCTCAGGGCTGCTTCGGCCGTGGTTCTGGCGACGGCCCATATTTCCAGCGCCTGCGCCGAGGACGCCGAGCGCTGGCATGCACCGTTCGGCGGCACCTTCAACGCGAACTTCACGGTCACTTCCGACTATTCCTATGCCGGCGTCTCGGCGTCCGGGCGCGGGCCCGCCGTTCAGGCAGGGCTCGATTATCGGACGCCCAACCTGATCGAGCGCTTCCCGGTCTGGATCTATCTTTCCGGCTGGGGCAGCAACACCACTCTGATCGCCGGCCAAGGCGTCGAGATCGACACGACGGCAGGGGTGAAGGCGCTGGTGTTGGACAGGAAGGTCAAGCTCGATCTCGGCTATCTGCGCGTCAGCTACCCGGGCTTCTCCGACACGCTGGGCTATAACTACGGCGCGGTCGTTCTCAATATCGACTACGACATCGATTGGGCGACGCTCAACGGCCGCGTGCTCTACAGCCCCAACTCCTTCGGCAATGGCGGCCAGACCTGGAACAAGCGCGGCATGCTGTCGGTGCCGTTGCCGTTCCTGAACGTCGACGGCCGCTTCATCTTCAAAGGCTATGTGTCACTGGGCAATTACCAGGTTCAGAATCCCTTGCCCTACGGGATCTCCGTCAACGACTACTGGTATTGGCAAATCGGTTTCGTCACCTCGGCCTTCGGACCCGACATGATGATTGCCTACACCGGCACCAATCTCGGATATGCCGCCTGCAACAACACCAACTACTGCGACAGCCGCGTGTTCGTGTCCGTGACGAAGGTCTTCTAGAGCGGCGCGTTGGGTCGACGGAGTCCTTCGCCGCATTCGGGACGACACTCTTGCGCGGCTGCCGTTTTACCAATCATCGCCCACGGCCTTCTTCACGGTCTCGTAAACTAGGCGGTTGCCGGCTTCGCTGAAGTGGACGTCGCCTCGGATATAGTATTGGCGCAGGGCCGACTCGGCGGGCTCGTCAAAGAAAGGCGCGAAGCCGTCGATGAAGCGCACGCCGCGCAGCGCGGCCCAGTCGCGCCAGTAACGAACCTGGACGCTGTCGCGATCATGGGCGGCAATGTTGTCCGGCCACGGATACACGACCAGAGTCATGCGGCACTGCCAGTCTCGGCACATCTCGACGATCCGGTCGAGATTGCGGGCAGCGCTGTCGAGACCGCGCTGGCCCCAGGCCTTCATCAGGTGCGGATCGAGACTCCAACGCGCGCGCTTGCGGCCGAAGGACAACTGCTCGCTCAAGGGCGACATCAGGAACAGGTCGTAGACGAAATGCACGCTGGCAAAGTTGGCGAGCAGAAACCGCCCGAGATCGAAGGGCGGGCCCTTGTAGGGAATGTTGCGGCTGCGGCCATCGGGCGGAACAGGTTCGTTGGCGAAGTGGACGGTATCGTCCGGCCAGACGCGATAGACATTGGCCTCGTCGTCGATGTCGGAAAGATCGAGGAAGACGTAGATTTCCCGCGGCTGCACGCCGAGCTTCTCGGCCGCCGCACGGATCTTGCGGAAATAGATCACCGGGCTGTAGGACGCGACGCCGAGATTCCACAGTGCCTTCCCGTGCTTGCGGATAGCGCAGGCCATCAAACCGGCAAAACTCTGCTCGTAGCTCGAGCCCAGCGCTTCGACGAACGAGTCGCCGATCACGAAGATCGCTGGCCGATCCTTCTCCGCCTCGCCCGGCGCGCAGCGACCGGTGCGGAAGCCATAGCTGTCCGTCCGCCACGGGAACAGGACGTTGCCCCAGACACGCGTCGAGGTGCGGTCAGGCATGAGGTCGTGATGCCAGGGCGTGCTGATGTAGGTGCCGAGATTGGCCGCGTCGGCTTTCTCCCAGCGATGCTTCAGGTCCGAGAACAGGGTGGCGGTCAGCGCGTAATCCAGTCCCAGGGTGATGGCGAGGATGACAAGGACCTGCCCCGCGATGCCAAGGGCCTTTTTCATTGATTATGAGTTTCCATCGACCAGCAGCACCGAAGCCTAAGGCACCGGTATTCCCCAATTTTTTCCACCAAATAGCAGAAAATCACTGGGGATTCGCGCGACCAGATATCCCTATGGGCCAAATACGCGCGGTGGGCGACAGGCTACATCCGATACAGGATCCCTGCAGAAAAGCGCAACGGTTGGGGTTACACTGCGTCCCGGGGGTCGGCGGCTCGTGCCGCCGCGCAGGGACGAAGAGAACACGCATGCGGCCAATCTGGATCGCTCTTGCCGTGGCGCTGGCGTTGTCCACCGTGTGGATGAGCCAGGTGCCGGACTATGTCTATCGCCGACAGGTCTCCATCGCGACGACCTACGCCGACACGGCACTCGCAGACTGCCGTGCCGCCCATGTCGAAGATACGACGGGCATAGAGTGCAAGCGCCTGAGCGCCATTGCCTTCGATGCCGCCCTCGACCCGATCGTGCGCTTGTCTCCCACTTGGGGACCGACCATCTACGCGGCCGTGGCGCTGATGCTGATCTGGGCCATGGCCGGCGGCATCGCGCTCAGCATCGACTGGCTTCGCCGCGGCTTCGGCCTGTGGCGCTCGGCGTAGGAGCGACATCCCTCGCGTCTGGATCACGGTGTGGCGCTGACAGTGTCCAGCGCCTTCACTTGAACCTCGGCATCACCTCTTCGCAAAGAAGCGTCAGTGCGGTCATGACGCGCGGATGCGGGATCAGGCTGCCGGGGTTCAGTTCGGCAAGGATGCCATCGAGGCCGAGCTCGTCGCGAACCTCCTGCAGGCGATCGGTCACACGTTCCGGTGTGCCGACGATCATGCGTTCGCGCAGCACCTCCTCGTAGTCGATCGACTGCATCTTCTGGCCGCGTTCGGCACGATTCTCGATAGCGCGCGCGCCGGTAGCCGTGGCGGAGGCAGCGAGACGATCACCGATATAATGAAGAAGATGCATGATGCTTTCGCGCGGCTCCTCGCGCGCCGCCTCGTCACTGTTCGCCACATAGACCGGCACGCGCAGATAGACGGCACCGCGGCCCGGATGGCCAGCCTTGATCCAAGCAGCGCGGTAGCTCTTCACCAGCGGCGCCAGTTCGGAGAGGTTGCCGGTGCGCGCGGCGATGAAGATGGGATGGCCGAGCGAACCAACCTCCTCGTAGGTGTCGGGGCTGGCGGCGGCGATACGAATCTCGGGCCAGGGCCGCTGCAGCGGCTTGGGCGCCAGTCGGACATTGTCATAAGCGAAATACTTGCCCTTGTGCGAGAAGCGCTCCTCCGTGAAGGCGCGCTTCACGATCGTCAGCGTTTCGGAAAATCGCTCGCGCGACTCGCCGTACTCGACGCCGTACGTGGCGTAGGTATGGGCGAATCCCGAGCGACCGACGCCGAAGATCAAACGACCGCCGCTCAACTGATCGACGGTGGCCACTTCCTCGGCGAGGCGGAGCGGATGGCAGAGCGGCAGGACCTGGACCGCGGTGCCGATCTTCATGCGCGTGGTGCGTTCGGCGATGGCGGCGGCCAGGATCAAGGGCGAGGCCAGCACCGACCGTTCGGGCGCGAAATGCAGCTCGGCCAGCCACATGGCGTCGAGCCCCAGCCGCTCGGCCGCCTCGACCTGGGCGAAGGATTGGGCGAAGGCCTCGGCTGCCGAGGCTCCGGGCGGTTGCTGGAACTCGTGGAACATGCCGAATTCCATCGTTTCCTCCTGCCGGCGGCGTTGGATGCCGCGCTAGTGTTGGCACGAGGATAGACCCAGCGGAGGCCGACGCTCAAATGGCGCCGCTTCACGATTGCGCGCGCCAAGCCCCGCGCAGCTATCTCTTCTTCAGCGGCCCGGGCTGGAACTTGAAGACGGCGCCTCCCAGCCCATAGATCGGGCTCATCGTCGCCTGCTCGAGCGTGCCCGCAAGCTGCACGCTGGCGCCGGGGATGAACTTCTTGCAATAGGTCAGGAAACTGCCGTCAGGCTTCAACTCTGCAGGATCGCAGTAGGGAATGCCGTTGACCATGCTGCTGCCGCCTTCCGCCGTGATATCGAAGGTCAAGCGGGTGCCGTTCTTCTGTACGACCAGCGTGAAGCTGGTGCCCTGGTTGTTGGTCGTGGCGGCGCTGTAGATCTCCGCAGCGGCGGCGTGCGCGGGATCCAGCCCCCAAGCGACGATCGTCACGGCCGCACCGGCGGCCGCAGCAGCCCAGCACTTCATCCCTTGCCCCTCCCCCTTTGAGGTCAGCAATGCATCACATCTGATGCGAAAGAACAACCACGGTCACTCCTGATCCTGGCTGTAGCTCAGCGGAACGATGAAGGTGTGGCGGTCGTCGGGGATGTCCGCGGGCAGAGGCGCAAACGGCGAAGCCCGCCGTATGGTCTCGACCACTCCGCGGTCGAGGTCGGCAAACCCGCTGGACTGCGCGAGGGCCGCATCCAGCACCCGACCATCGCGGGCGAGCGTGAGACGTGCCACCACCAGCCCATTCTCTCCCGCCTGTCGGGTCTTCTCCCGGAACCGGTACTGGGAAAGCTTGCGGATGATCTGCCAAAGATAATCCTCTTCAGCCTTGCGCTGATTGCCGCCCTGCACGGCCGGCGCCTGAGAGACCGCCGGTTGCTGCCGCACCGCTCGCGACGACGCCGACATCGGTTTGGAGAGCGGAGGGGGCGATCGAGGCGAGGCCGGCCTGGACGGCACGAGAGCCGCGAAGTCGCGCGCTTCGATCGGAGGCGGCGGCGCTTGCAGCGGCGGCAACGCCTGTTCCAGCGTCGCCTCGCTTACCGACGGTGCGGAAGACTCTCCCTGCGCATCGACTGTCGGTGGGACGTCCGGATCGGATGTCTGGTTGGCATCGGACGTTGCCGGCACGACTGCCGACGGCACCGACAGTTGCGTACGTTCCGCTGTCGGCAGCGTCGGATGCTCGACTATGACTTCGATCGGCGGCGTATCGACGTGAACACGGTCGGCCCGCGACCACCCGGACAGAAAGGCCGCAGCGACCGCAGCGTGAACCATCGCCGACAGTGTCGCCGCAGCCGGCGACATACGGTTGAACAACAGGAACGAGGTGGTCTCCGGAAATGGCACGGTGACCGGTACCCTTCGCTGTGCGGTTGGCTCCTGAACGGCTTAGCGACAGAGGTCGAGCGGCAGATGTTTGGCGTAGGCAGCCGTCAGGCAATCGGCGGTGCTCCGGAACGCCTCGCGGCGGAAATAGACTCCGCGCAGCGAGTAAGTCCCCGTCGAGCCTACGCCGGTCGCTTCGGCGGCATTGCTTCCGGAAGCGTCGCTCGATGCACCCCCTGCTGTGCCTGAGCCGGCACTGGCGGCGCCTGTTGCGCCGCCCCCGTTGCCGGCGTCGCCCGCGCTTGGGGCTGCGCTTCCCAAGCCCGAACTCGCCGCAGCGGCGCCAGGCGCGGCCGCTGCAGCTCCGCCTCCGCCCGTGCCAGCAGCGCCCGTTCCTGCCGCGCCCGTCCCAGCTCCGCCACCCGCTCCGGCACTCGCACCACCGGCACTGCCGGCGGCACCTCCACCAGCACTTCCGCCAGCTCCGGCACTGGCTCCTCCGCTCGCCCCAGCACTGGAGCCACCGGCGCTACCGCCGGCACTTCCACCGGCTCCAGCGCCGCCGGCTCCCGCTCCGGCACCGCCGCTTGCCCCGGCACTGGCGCCTCCCGCACTGGCGCCGGCACTTCCGCCTGCCCCGGCACCGCCAGCGCCCGCTCCGGCGCCACCACTTGCTCCAGCACTCGCTCCACCCGCACTGGCACCAGCGCTTGCACCAGCTCCGGCACCGCCGGCTCCCGCGCCGGCTCCGCCGCTTGCCCCGGCACTGGCGCCGCCCGCACTAGCACCGGCGCTTGCGCCAGCTCCAGCACCGCCGGCTCCCGCTCCAGCTCCGCCACTTGCTCCAGCCCCGGCACCACCGGCACCGGCACCCGCTCCTCCTCCGGCGCCGCCACCGGCACCTCCGCCTCCGCCACCGCCTCCGCCGCGGCAGAGCACAAGATCATCTCGCGAGCGCGGTTGATGGTGATGGATGAGCGAGAGGGGACCGGCCTGCCGGAGAGCAGCGGGCCGCATCAACGTGAGACCCTGGGCCGATGAGGTCGAGGGTAAGAGGCCACAGCTCGCGACCAGACTGGTGGCGACGGCCCAGCGGAGAGGGACATGCATGGTGAGAGGCGAACGGCCGGCGTTCGTCGGGGTTGCCGCACGGTATCATACCGAACGCGCCGCTGCCGGCCGTGGGCTCTTCCCTGGACTCTCACACCACGGTCAGCACGGCACCGTAGTGAAGCCCTGCGGCGACCAAGACGAAGCCGTGCCAGATCGCATTGTGGTACGGCAATCGCTGCCAGAGATAGAAAGCGACGCCGGCCGTATAGATGACGCCACCCGCCCCCAGCAGGCCGAGTGTCGTGCTCCCCATGCTGTCCAGGAACGGACCGATCGCGATCACACCGATCCAGCCCAGCGCCAGGTAAAGGCCGACGGAGATGGGCTCGATCCAGCGCGGCTGCGCGAGCTTGGCGAGGATGCCGAAGCCCGCGATTGACCAGATCACGGCGGTCAGTGCTGCAGACCAGATGCTTTCCAGGCCGAGCACCGTGAAGGGCGTGTAGGTGCCGCCGATCATGGCGAAGATCGCCGCATGATCGAAGCGCCGCAACCAGGCGCGGCGGCGACTCTGACGGAAAACATTATAGGCAGCCGAACAGACGAACATGGCGCACAGGCCGGCCGCGTAGATGACGATAGGTGCAAGCTGATGACCGTCGCGAAACGCGGTCCAGGCGACCAGCGCGAGCGCGGCCGGCAGTCCAAGCCCTACGCCCAGCGCATGCACCACGCCGTCCGCCACCAACTCCCCCGCGCTCGGCAGCCGCGGCAGATGCGTCGCTTCCATCCCGGTCATTCCGTCGTCAACATGGTCTCGACGGAGATACGCGGCAAGAGCGGCCGGCATCCCGCGACATTCGATCCTTGCGTTGGATCAAAGCGGCGGGCGCTGTGACGACTAGTTTAGAACGATGTCGCGTTTTGCCGGTTCGCGCTCGATTTCCCGACGGTCGTTGCTGGCGACCGTACCCGCAGCGTTCCTGCTTTCCTCTGCGTCGGGAAGGGCGGCCGAGCCGCCCGCCAGTCCGCGTCGAGCCGACGCCCTGCGCGTCCCCATTCTCCTCTATCACCGCTTCGGCCCGTCACTGAACGACGAGATGACGGTCACGACGCCAGTGTTCGAGGGCCAGCTCAGCCTGATGCGGGAGCGCGGCTATCGCGTCGCTCCGCTACGTGCCCTGCTGGCCGCACTGGACGGCACCGATGCGACGCTGGAGCGTTCGGTGGTGCTGACCGTCGATGACGGCCATCGCACGGTCTACAGCGATCTCTTCCCGCTGGTGCAACGCTACCGTCTGCCGGTTACGCTGTTCATCTATCCCTCGGCCATCTCGAACGCTGACTATGCTTTGACGTGGGCGCAGCTCGCCGAAATGAAGGCCTCCGGCCTGGTCGACGTGCAGTCCCACACGTTCTGGCATCCCAATTTCAACATCGAGCGCAAGCGGCTCAGTCCGGCCGACTATGCGCGATTCGTGCACGACCAGCTCGCGCGATCGAGGGCGATCCTCGAACAGCGCCTGGGCGGTCCCGTCGATCTGCTGGCCTGGCCGTTCGGCATCTACGACGAGGAGCTGATGCAGGCCGCGCGCGCGGCCGGTTACACCGCCGCGTTCTCCATCGAGCGCCGCCCTGTGACTCCGGCCGACAAGATCATGGCGCTGCCCCGCTACATCGTCGTCGATGCCGATCGGGGCAGCCGCTTCGATGCCTTGGTTGCAGGTCAAAGATGAAACCGCTGGTTCGTCGCTTCTTTCTGTTCCTGATCGCGGCGCTGCTCCCGGCCGGCTCGCTGCAGGCCGAGGATTGGCAAGGCACCGTGATCGATGCCACGACCGGCAAGCCCATCGCCGGCGCCACGGTCACTGTCGACAGCCAGACCGTGATCACCGACGCGCAGGGCCAGTATCGGCTCTCCGGCGCGACACCGCCGAAGGCGCGCGCACCAGGCTATGCGCGCGAGCAGATCGCGGCAGGACAGGACGCCCAGCACATCAAGCTGACGCCGCTTCAGCCCAAGGCGCTCTACCTCACCGTCTATGGCATCGGCGCGCCGTTCCTGCGCGATCCGGCGCTCGACGTGATCGCCCGCACCGGCCTCAATGCCCTGGTCATCGACCTCAAGGGCGATCGCGGCTTCATTCCCTATCCCAGCGACCTGCCGCTGGCGACCAAGAGCGGCGCCCAGAAGCTGCGCACCATTCCCGACCTCAAGGCATTGGTGGCCGACCTGAAGGCGCGTGGGATTTACCTCATCGCCCGCATCGTCGTGTTCAAGGACGATCCGCTGGCCAGCGTGCGGCCCGACTGGGCGGTGCACAACGCCGCTGGTGGCGTGTGGAAGGATCGCGAGGGCCTGGCCTGGATCGACCCGTTCCGACGCGAGGCCTGGGACTATACGCTGGGCGTCGCCGAGGAAGCAGCGGCGGCAGGATTCGACGAGATCCAGTTCGATTACGTGCGCTTCCCCGACGCTGTCGGGCTGGTGTTCAGCCAGCCCTCGAACGAGACCTCGCGGGTGGAGACGATCACGGGCTTCCTGCGTGAAGCCAAGCGGCGCCTCGCCCCCTACAACGTCTTCCTGGCCATCGATATCTTCGGTTACGTATGCTGGAATCGCGACGATACGGGCATCGGCCAACGGCTGGAGGATCTGGCGACCGTGGTGGACTACATCTCGCCCATGCTCTACCCGTCGAGCTTCCAGTTCGGCATCCCGGGCTACCGCAATCCGGTCGCCAATCCCTACGAGATCGTTCATCTCTCGCTGCTGGAGGCCAACAAGCGCACGGCCGGTGCACCGGCACGTTACCGGCCCTGGCTGCAGGCCTTCACCGACTACGCCTTTGGCGGCCAGGCGTTCGGCGCCGAGGAGATCGCCAAGCAGGCTCGAGCCGCGCGCGACGCGGGCAGCGTCGGCTGGATGTTGTGGAATCCGCGCAATGTTTACTCGCCCAATGACATCAAGCCCGAGATCTCGCAGCGCTGAAGCATTCCGGCTCCTGCTGGCGGGCCTGGTGTGCCAGGTCCTGATCTCCTGCGCGGCTCCGACGACGCCGGTCGCCGCCGCCCCTACTGTGACCGCTGGCGCCGAAGAGATCTCAAGCATCGTGCGCGAGGAGATCGCCGCGGGACATCTGCCCGGCGCCGTCATCGTCGTCGGTGTGCATGACAGGATCGTCCTGCGCCAAGCCTACGGCGACCGTTCGGTGATGCCGGAGCGTCAGCCCGCCACGCTCGATACCATCTACGATGCCGCCTCGCTCACCAAGGTGATGGCGACGGCGGTGGCGATCGAACAGCTCGTCGAGCAGGGCAAGATCTCCCTCGATCGTCCCGCAGCCAGCTACTGGCCCGCCTTCGCCGCCAACGGCAAGGCGGAGATCACGGTGCGGCAGCTTCTCACGCACTATGCCGACCTGCCGGCTGGCCTGTCGTCTCGCGGCTGGTCGGATCGCGAGGGTGCGCTCGAGGCCGCGGCATCGGTGAAGCCCGTCGCGCCGCCAGGGTCGCGCTTCCTCTACAGCGATATCGATTTTATCGTGCTGGGCGAGATCGTGCGTCGTGTCTCGGGCCAGCCGCTCGAAACCTACAGCGAGCAACACATCTTCCGCCCGCTCGGCATGAGCCATACCGGATTCCTGCCGTCGCCGAACTTGCGCGAGCGTATCGCGCCGGCCGACGTCGAAGGCGGCGAGCTGCGCTGGGGCCAGGTGCAGGATCCAACCGCCTATCGCATGGGCGGCGTCGCCGGTCATGCCGGTGTTTTCACCACGGCGGACGATCTCACCAGGTTCGCGCGCATGATGATCGGAGACGAGTCGATGCGCCGTCAGGCGGTGCTGCGACCGGAGTCGATCGCGGCGATGACCCGCCCTCAGAGCCCGCCCGGACAGCCGGCACTGCGCGGCCTGGGCTGGGATATCGATTCGCCCTACTCGGACCGGTTCTCGCCGTTCTTCTCGACCCGCTCCTTCGGCCATACCGGCTATACCGGCACCGCGATCTGGATCGACCCCGAGACACGGAGCTTCCTGATCGTGCTCAGCAATCGCCTGCATCCCGATGGGCGGGGTGACATCCTGCCCATGCTGCGCCGGATCGCCCGCGTTGCCGGTGCCATGGCCGTAGCGGGCGCGCGGCCGCAGACGCAATCGGGCATCGACGTGGTCGAGGCTTACGGCTTTCGCCAGTTCGCCGGACGTCGCATCGGCCTCGTCAGCAACGGGGCGGCGCGCGACTCCGCCGGCCGGCGCACCGCCGATGTGCTGCGTCAGGGCAGCGGCATGAACCTGGTTGCCTTGTTCAGCCCAGAACATGGCTTCGACGCGTCAGCGGAAGGGCGGATCGCATCGGGTACCGATCGCGCAACGGGCCTGCCCGTCTACAGCCTCTATGGCGACACACGCCGGCCAACCGACGCCATGCTGGCCGGCCTCGATGCGCTGGTGTTCGACATGCAGGATGTCGGCACGCGCTACTACACCTATGCCACCACCATGGCTTATGCGATGGAGGCGGCGGCCCAGCGCAAGCTCGACTTCTACGTCCTCGATCGGCCCGACCCCATCACGGCCAGTACCGTCCAGGGGCCGGTGCTCGATCCCGGCCTGACCTCCTTCGTCTCCTACATGCCCTTGCCGACCCGGCACGGCATGACGATGGGCGAGCTGGCCCGTCTCTTCAACGCGGAGAAGAAGCTCGGCACGCACCTGCATCTTGTCCGCATGCGGCGTTACGATCGCCGGGCCTGGTTCGACCAGACGGGCTTCTCGTGGGTGCCACCCTCACCCAACCTGCGGCGGCTCGACGAGGCAGTGCTCTATCCCGGTGTGGCGATGGTCGAGGGCGCGAACGTCAGTGTCGGCCGTGGCACCGAGTCGCCGTTCGAGCTGCTCGGCGCGCCTTGGATCGACGGCAAGACGCTTGCAGCGGAGCTTACCGCCCGCGCCATCCCGGGCGTGCGCTTCGAGGCCACGACCTTCACACCGACCGAATCGGCCTTCGCCGGCGAGAGCTGCCAGGGCGTGCGCTTGCACATCACCGACCGCAACCGGCTCGACACGCCGCTGCTGGGCGTCGAGCTCGCGGCGGCGCTCCATCGGCTCTACGGTGACAGGTTCGCCATCGACCGCATCCTGGGCCTGCTGGGCTCGCGCCAATCTCTCGACGCCATCAAGGCCAATGTCGACCCGCGCGAGATCGCAAGCACCTGGCAGCCGGCGCTCGACGGGTTCCGACTGCGACGCGAAACATATCTGATCTATTGACCGCCACCGCGATTGCGACTGGAGGCGAGCCTCGGCATCGTTGATGCCATGAGCGCATCCCGTCTCGACATCGCCGTCATCGGCGCCGGCATGGGTGGGCTGGCCACCGCCGCTGCCCTGCGTAAGGCCGGACACGAGGTGACTGTCTATGAGCAGGCGCGCCGCTTCACCCGTCTCGGTGCCGGCATCCAGATCGGCTGCAATGCCATGCATGTGCTGCGCGGCCTCGGGCTCGAAACTGCCTTGCGCGCCGAGACCTTCTATCCCCGCTCCTGGAACAATCGCGATGCCGCCACGGGCGAGGTGCTGTTCGACATGATGTTTGGGCCCGAAGCGGAGGCTCAATACGGCGCACCTTACCTTCTTGCCCATCGCGGCGATCTTCATGCCGCGCTCGCAAGTGCGGTTCCCAACGAGATCGTCAGGCTCGAGCATCGGCTGGTCGGTCTCGAGCCGCAGGGCGATGGCCGCGTCCGTCTCGCTTTCGAGAATGATACGGTCGCGACCGCCGATGCGGTGATTGGCGCCGATGGCGTACATTCGGTCGTACGGTCGGCGTTGTTCGGAGAGGACGAGCCGCGTTTCACCGGCCGCATTGCCTATCGCACGGTCTATCCCGCCGCGCGGCTCGACGGCTACCCGATCTCCAACTGCACCAAGTGGTGGGGCCCGGACCGGCACATCGTGATCTATCCCGTGAAGCCCGACCGATCGGAAATCTATTTCGTGACAAGCCAGCCCGAGCCCGGTTTCGAGATCGAGTCATGGTCGACGACCGGAGACGTGAAGGTGCTGCGTGCCGCGTTCGACGGCTTCCATCCTGAAGTCCAGCGGGTGCTGGCGGCGGCCCCCGAGGTTCACAAGCGTCCGCTGGTCGATCGCGATCCCCTGCCGCAATGGGTCGACGGGCCCGTCGCGTTGCTGGGCGACGCCTGCCATCCCATGACGCCATACATGGCGCAGGGCGCGGCAATGGCGATCGAGGATGCCGCCATCTTGTCGCGCTGCCTGGCCGGCACCGATCGCGACGCTGTGGAGCGGGCCCTGCGACGCTACCAGCAGACCCGGCAGGAGCGCACGGCGCGGGTGCAATTGACATCACGGCAGAATCGCTGGGGCAAGGGCGTTACCGATGTCGATTGGGTCTACGGCTACAATGCGTGGGAAGCCCCCCTCGCCTCGCTCTGACCATCCCCGCTCTGACCATCGTCTCGGGGCCGAATTTGGACATCCAACTGATCCTGCAACCGAGGACGGTACCTGCCGTTTAGCTTCTGTCCAAGCGCGGTATCCCCATGCAGGCCAATTCTCGTCACACCATCGAGGACATCCTGAAGGACTCGGCGTCCTCTCCAGCGGAGGGGACCGGGCAGCGAGCGGCTTTCGAGGCCCGCTTCGAGGGCGAACTGCGGCGACTCGACGGCACCGGCCGCGAACTCGATGCCTGGGAGGAGGAGAATCTGTTGAGCTCGCTCGGCGCGGCGTGCATCGGCGAATTCGAGCTTGCCTCCGCCTTCGTAGCCGCCGTGCAGCGACCGCCGTCCCGCCCGCTTCCACCGCGGGACTTCCGCCGGTTGCCGATATCGATCGCGACCCTGCGACGGCGCTTCGAACGGCTGAAGGTCGCCTGAGGCGCGACGTAGCCTGCCCGATCCCGGTTGGCCATTGCGCCGGCGACGCGATAGGCTGTGTCATGCCTTTGACCCGAAAGATCCTGCTGATCCTGGGCATCCTCGCTGCCTTTACGGGCGTGGTGTGGATGGGCCAGGGAAGCGGGTACTTCCCCTACCCCAAGAGCAGTTTCATGATCGATCAGCGACCATGGATCTGGCGTGGCCTGCTGCTGGCCGCTGCCGGGTTGGCCGCAATCGTAATTTCGCGGCGCCTGCGGTGACGATGCATCCCTTCGATTTCCGTCGCGTGCAGCGCGACGACTTCGCTTTCTGCTGGCCCCTTTATCGCGATGCGCTTCAGCCGCTGAGCGTCGGCCTCTTCGTTTGGGACGACCCCACACAGCAGCAACGCGTGCGCGAGGCCTTGGCCGACGAAGGCGCCTCGATCCTCCAGGCGGCGGGCGACGACGCAGGCTGGCTGCACTGCACCGAGACGCGCTTCGCCATCCACCTGGGCCATCTCTATCTATCGCCCGACAAGCGCAACCAGGGTCTCGGCACCAGCTTCCTGACCTGGATGAGCGATCGGGCACGACGCAAGGGCAAGGAGTTCACTCTGGACGTGATCAAGAACAATCCCGCGCTGGCACTCTACAAGCGGCTGGGTTTCAGACCGGTACAGACCCAGGCCTACACGGTCATACTGGGATTGTAGCGAAGGCGCCGGCGGTCGCCCTTCATGGCTGCGTCACATCTTCCGACCAAACCGTCCGTCCCACGGCGCACCATTGCCTCTGGGCTGCTTGGCGACGCCCTCGCAGGCGTCACGCTGGCCGCCATCACCATTCCCGAGCAGATGGCTACCGCCAAACTGGGCGGATTCGAACCCCAGATCGGCTTCTATGCCTTCATCGGCGCGACTGTCGGTTTTGCCCTCCTTGGTGCGAATCGGATCCTGACTGCCGGAGCGGATTCGACCATCACCCCGATCTTCACGGCCAGCTTGGCCTTGCTGGCAACCTCCGGCACAGCCTCGCTGGCTTCGGCTTCGGTGACTCTGGCCCTGCTGCTGGCGGCCGCGCTCATCGCAGCAGGTATCCTGCGTCTCGGCTGGATCGCAGACCTTCTGTCGACGCCGATCGTCACAGGCTTTCTCGCCGGCATCGCCGCTCACATCGTGGTCTCGCAGCTTCCCGACGCGCTGGGCGTCCCGTCCCAGGCGGGCAATATCTTCGATCAGCTGCACGGTCTGTCTGCCCATATCGCTGACATCAATCCCTGGTCCGTTGCAATCGCCGCAGTCGTGCTAGCGACGGCACTCGCAACGGAAGTCATCAATCCGCGCCTGCCCGGAGCGTTGATCGCCGTGGCCGTCGCCACCCTCGCCGCCCAATTCTTCTCTCTCGATGCCAAAGGGGTCGCCGTTCTGGGCCACCTGCCTGCCGGACTACCGGAGCCGGTCGTACCGGCCTGGGATCTCGACAGTTTGAGGCAGCTCGTGCCGCTCGCCCTGATCCTCGCGCTCGTGGTCATGATGCAGACGGCCGCCGTGACCCGATCCTTCGCCGACTCGAACGGTGAGCCGACCGATGTGAACCGCGATTTCATCGGCGTCGGCGCGGCCAATCTCTGCGCCGCCCTGCTCGGTGCCTTTCCCGTCAACGCCAGCCCGCCGCGCACGGCGGTCGTTCGGGCCGCCGGCGGAACCTCTCAGCTTGGCGCAATGATCTCCGCCGGCCTTGTCGCCGCGCTTGCGCTGGGCGGGGGCGGCCTCATGCGGGATGTGCCGGAGGCCGCTCTGGCCGGGGTATTGCTGTTCGTGGCGGTCCGGATCGTGCGCGTGCCCGTCATCAACGCCGTTGCGCGACAGGCCCCAGTCGAATTCGCGCTGATTCTCCTGACGGCCATTGCCGTCATCGCATTGCCCATTCCAACCGGCGTCGCCATCGGCATCGGCCTTTCGCTGCTGCACGGCGTATGGATCAGCACGCAGACCCGTGTCAGCGAATTCAAGAACGTGCCGGGCACCACCATCTGGTGGCCGGAGAACGGTGTGACGGGAGAAAGCACGCCTGGAGTGCTGGTGGTCGGCTTTCAGGCCCCGCTCCTTTTCGCCAACGCGGAGACTTTCAGACGCGGCATCCATGACATCATCGCTGCGCGCCAACCGCTCTCCCTGGTCGTCCTCGAAGGCGGGGCAATCGCCGACATCGACTATACCGCGGCACAGGCATTGCGCTCCGTGATGGAGGAATGCCGCGCCCGTCACATTCAGTTCGCCATCGCACGGCTAGTGTCGGTGCGTGCCCAGGCTGCGTTGCAGCAGTTCGGCATCCTGTCGGAACTCGGCCCCGACAAGGTCTTCCACAGCGTCGCCGAGGCGATTTCGGCTTTGCAAAAATAGACCTGACATCTGCAATGGCTTTCCGGGCGGCAGGAACTCGATAGCGCCAACGGCGTTACGCGTTCCACCAAACGTGGGAGGCAACGCCATGGCGGCGGTAGAAAGCTTCGGAATGCTGTCCGAGTCGGAGCACCGTTCGCAGCTGCGAAGAGCGGTCGTCGCCGCCACCGTCGGTACCACCATCGAGTGGTACGATTTCTTCATCTACGGCACGGCGGCCGGCCTTGTCTTCGGCAAGTTGTACTTTCCCCAGCAAGACCCGTTGACCGCGACCCTGGCGGCCTTCGGCACCTACTTCGTCGGCTTCATTGGTCGTCCGATCGGTGCCGCCATCTTCGGTCATTACGGTGACCGGATCGGACGCAAGGCGACCTTGATCGCCACACTGCTGTGCATGGGCCTCGCCACCTTCGCGATCGCCCTCGTTCCCAGCTACGAGACGATCGGAATATGGGGCGCCGTCATCCTGACGATCCTGCGGGTGATCCAGGGCATTGGCGTCGGCGGCGAATGGGGTGGCTCCGTCCTCATTTCGATGGAGTGGGCGCGCAGCCACGGCAATCGCGGGCTGATCGCTTCATGGCCGCAATTCGGCGTCCCCGCTGGCGTGTTCCTGTCCAATCTCGTGATTCTCGCCTTCAGCGCCTGGTCCGGTGAAGATTTCCTGACGTGGGGCTGGCGCATCCCCTTCCTGCTCAGCATCGTCCTGGTCGCCATCGGCCTCTGGGTCCGGCTCGGCATCCTGGAAACACCGGTGTTCCGGCGCCTCGTCGCCGAGAACCGGATCGTCCGCGCTCCTCTTGCCGAAGTGATCGCCAAGCAACCGAAGGAGATCATCCTGTCGGCGTTGCTGCGGATCTCCGAGCAGGCACCGTTCTATATCTTCACCGCCTTCATCTTCGCCTACGCGACCGGCACACTGAAGATGTCGCGCGACTTCGTGCTGACGGCCGTGCTCGTGGCATCGCTGCTGTCCTTCATCAGCATTCCGCTGTTCGGCCATATCTCCGACCGGATCGGCCGTCGCAAGATGTACCTGATCGGGGCCGCGGTGACCGGCCTGTTCGGATTCCTCTACTTCGGCATGATCGACACAGCGATCCCATGGGCCGTCTTCATCGCCATCGTGCTGTCCCTGATTCCGCACGACATGCAGTACGGCCCGCAGGCAGCCCTCATCGCTGAGGCTTTCACGCCACGCCTGCGCTACAGCGGTGCTTCGCTCGGCTACCAGTTGGCATCGATCGTTGCCGGCGGGCCGGCACCGTTGATCGCAACAGCACTGTTCGCCGCCTACCATACGGGTTACGCGATCGCGATCTACATCGCCCTGTGCAGCGTGGTCAGCCTGATCGCCACCGCGCTCATGCCCGATTACACCGGCCAGGACGTTTCGGTTGAATATGAAGGGCTGGATTGAGCAGCACAGCACGCTTCAGGCCGGCCGCCGCACCTCATTCGCACGTCATTGCCAGAATGGGTCCTGCTCGGCGAAGGTCGCGCACGCCTTCAGGGCCTTCTTCAAGAGCGGCGGTCGCCTGGCGTCGGCCCAGTTCGACAATGCGCCGACGGCGGGGACGAGATCGAGGCGATCGTTGCCCGCCAGCTCAGCAGCACGTGCCGTTGCCGTCTCCAGATCGTTCAGCACACCCAGCTTTTTCTGCAGCCGATTGCAGGCCTTGGCGTAACGAGCCGCCTTGGACCCGAACAACGCATCGAGATATTCGATGCTGTATCGGAGTTTCTTGGCGCTTTTGCGCACGGCGTGGAGCGTCCCGGGCTCCTGGCCGTCGCTACGCTTGAGCCGTTTGTCGAACTTCCCCTCGAGGCGATCGAGCAGCCAAGGCGCGATCCGCTTCACGGGCTGTTCGGCCGCGGAAGCCAGGGCAGCGGGTGGGCAACGGCTCCAGGTGCGAAAGGACAGAATGAATCGCGCGAACTCCGGAACGCCGACGGCCTTCTTCGCGGCCTGAAGAGCGGCGTGATATTTGGACTCCGCAGCCAGGCGCAGGATTTCGATCCAGTTGGCATCCACGCCGTCCTTTTCCGCGGCCGGCAATGTCTGCTCCAGGAAGACGCTCCAGTCGCGTGCCGCCCCCAGGCAGTTGCCGAGACGACGAAGCTCGGCTTCAAATCGCGCCCCGCTGGTCCGCTCCAGCAGCGGGGTATAGAGCACCAGCAGAGACCGCAGCCGCCGAACGGCCACGCGCATCTGATGCACGCCCTCGCTCTCTTCGCCGCGCAGCACGGCCGGCTGGTTGACGAGAAGATGATCCAGTACCGAGTCCGACAGGGAAGCGAAAGCCCGCGCCGCCGTTGCGTCACCGTCGATCGCCGGCCTGCCGGCTTTGCGCGCGCGCGGTCGATCGCCTTCTTGCAGACGGTAGCCTCGGTCGGCTTTGCTCTCCACCTGCAGCGACAATGGCGCAGCCTGGGCCAAATCCAGCCCGAGGCGCAGCAGCGCGTCTTCCGACCCCTCCTTCAGCTCGAGCTCGAGTTCGCTCACAGGTTCGCGTTGCCGGCTCGCGACGATCATGCCGTCGTCCAGCGCCAGCTCGATCAGACCGCCGCCGGGCGGTTGCAGCACCTGACGGCAGCGCTGCACCTCGGTGCAGAAGACCGGCTGAAGGTCAGCGAGTCCTTTCTGCAATGCCGGAAGGAGTCCGGGCACCTCGTCGAGATGCTCGAGATCGAGCTCCTCGCGCGCGACCGGCCATTCCCATTCCTGCCGCCGCCAACCCGACCCGTCCTTGCCGGCGCCATTCTGGGCAGCTTTGACCGTCTGCACGAACGTGTCACCACCATCGCCGTCGACCGAACGCCGAATGCGCAGGCTGAAGCCGGCATTGCGCAGGGCGAAGTCCGACGTGTCGAAGTAGGTCGTGTGATCGGTGCGCGTCGCCGCCTCGCCGGCAACGTTGCCGCGAAGCGCCATATGCCGCTCGAGCGCCCGGCGCGCATCGCGTGAAAGAGAGAATTTGAGTTCGGTCTCCATGCCAAAGCAACGCAGAGACCCAGAGAGGGTTACGCGTGCCTATTTCGGTGCAGCAAGTGCGGCCCGATACATGGCATCAAAATCGGCCAGATCGACCGTCAGCGGTCCCGGGAGTTGAGCACGCGTATCAAACCGCAGCATCAGCCGCCCTCCCGCTCGCATCTGGGTCAGGAGCTGATCGGCTGGCGCCCCCTTCAAGAGGCACATGCCCGCCAGGCATCTGTCGAAATCGAAGACTGAATGGCCCTCGACCTGCGCATGCACCCCCGAGAGGGGCATCGAACCTCTGGCGAAGAACATGCGGCTGTCGCGCACGTAGTTGAATTCCAAGGAGTAAGGCGGATTGCTGCTCCGCAGCACGGTACCTGCCTGGCACCACTTCTCACCGGTCTGGGCCTCGGGCGTGCAATCCGCTGTCCAGGCGCCCTTGCTGGCAATGCGGATGTTTGGAACGGGCTGGGCAAGCGCAGAAGCGGAGGCAGCCAGAAGAAAAAGCGGAAGGAGGATGCGATGGAGCATTTGGGCCGGAAGCAAGTGTCGACCGCTCAGCATAGGGCATTGACCTGGATCTCGGCCATCACAGTATAAGCGCCGCTTCGACAGGAGATTGCCTTTGCCTCTATGGGCCCGGATCAAACTCGACGACGATATCCGTATCGGCATCGTCGACGGCGACGTCATTCATCTGCATGAGGGAGACCTGTTCGGCACCTCCGCGCCGACCGGCAGGTCCATCGGCCTCGACGAGGCGCAGTTCCTAACGCCGACGCAGCCAACGAAGATGGTGGCGCTGTGGAACAACTATCGGGCCGCTGCCGAAAAGAATGGCTGGGCGGTTCCGGCCGAGCCTCTCTATTTCATCAAGACGCCCAATGCCTTCGCGGCCCATCGCCAGCCGATCCGGCCGCCGCGCACCTTCGACGGCCGCGTCGTTTACGAGGGCGAGTTGGGTGTCGTGATCGGCAAGCGCTGCAGCGGGGTTGCAATCGACGATGCCGTCGACTTCATCTTCGGCTACACCTGCATCAACGACATGACCGCGCCTGAATTGCTCACGCGCGATGCCGCCTTTGCGCAATGGACACGTGCCAAGAATTTCGATGGCTTTGGCCCCTTCGGCCCGGTGGTGGCGACCGACGTCGATCCGATGACCCTTGTGGTGCGCACGCTGGTCAACGGCCGAGAACGCCAGAACTATCGCTGCGACGACATGATCTTCCGGCCGGCGGAGTTGGTCAGTCGCCTCTCGCAGGACATGACCCTGGAGCCGGGCGATGTCATCGCCTGCGGCACGTCGCTCGGCGTGCTTCCCATCCGGCCCGGCACGACCGTCGAGGTGGCGATAGACGGGGTGGGACTCCTGTCCAATACCTACGGTTAAGGCGCAAAGAAAACGGGCCCGACCAACGACGCTGAGACCGTTGGCCGGGCCCGCACGCCCCCTCGGCAAACTCTACTTGATCGCGTCGGCCAACCCCTTGAAGCTGGCCTGGGTCTGGCGACCGAAGTCCGCGATCTGTGCGTTGCGATCGACCCATTGACGTGCCGAGTCCGGAACCCTGTATCCCAGCACCGTCTCCGGCAAATGCACCGACCCGCTACTCAAAGCGACGTACAAAAGCCCGGCGATCGAGAGTTTTACGGACCAGCCGAGGATCGTACGCATCGAAATCTCCAAACGACGCGCCGAGGATAGTTTCAGCGGCGCGATACATACAGCGCCGGATCGTATCAATTGTTGTGAAGCGACTTTCGGGGTCCCGAAAAGGCTGCTCGCACATGCTCGGCCAGGATGCGGGCGGCGGGGCTAAGTCCCGGTGGCACATACAGATTGATGCGGAATTCCGGCAATGGCGGCAGTTTCGCGTCTCGCCCCAGGATCTCGAACCGGTCCGGCACTGACGATCGCAACAGCGGGGCGACGGCGAGGCCGGCTTCGAGCACGGCATGGACCGGCTCCAGCCGACTGACCTCGCAGACGGCGCGCCAGTTCCGTCGCGCCTTGCCCAGGGCCTCGATCGCGATCGGTCGGAAGACACAAGTCGGCGCCCCGAGCGATACCGGCAGCGGGTCCTTGAGATGTGCGTCACCACCGGCGGCGCCCACCCAGACCAGGCGATCGGTTCGCAAGGTCTCGCCGTGGCGCCCGCAGTCGAGTTCGGTCGTCAGCGCGAGATCGACGCCGCCTCGATCGATCGGCTGGCGTAGCGCCTCGCGCACGACGCGCGAATCCTCGCATACGAGGCTCACGCGCACGCGCGGCTGGGCCTTCGCGAAGCCACGCAGGATTGCCGGCACGATGCTCGTGATGATGTCGTAGGGCACGCCGAGCCGTACTTCGCCTTCGAACGGCGGCGTGCGCATCGTCGCGAGCAGTTCGTCGTTCTGCGCCACCAGCCGTCGGGCTTGGGCCAGCAGGCGTTCACCTGCAGGCGCAAGGACCAGGTGACGGCCCTGCCGCTCGAAAATGCGGCATTCAAGAACCTCCTCCAGGCGCTTGACCTGCTGTGAAACCGCGGCCTGGCTGACCGACAGAACGGCAGCCGCACGCGTGACGCCGCCCGTTTCGACCACCGTCAGGAAAGCGCGCAACAGGCCTACGTCGAGATTGTGTTCCATGGAGAAATACATAAACAAATGTGAACGGATATATCAAAAACATTCGATATTCTTATTTTCTGGCGCGGTTAATCTGGCCTTCATGAGCACAAGGATCTCGGGCCTGTGGGTCCCTCTGGTGACGCCGTTCAAGGATGGCGCCGTCGACTTTGCCAGTTACGAGCGCCTGGTCGCGCACTACATCGCCTGCGGTGCCGACGGGCTTTTTCCGCTCGGAACCACGGGCGAATCGCCAACACTGGACGAAGACGAGGTCGAGGCGTTGATCGAGCGCACGCTGGCCATTGCGGCCGGTCGAGTGCCGGTCTTTGTGGGCATCGGCGGCAATGCTACGCGCAAGGTCGAACGGACACTGGAACGGCTCAGGCGGTTGCCGTTCGAGGGCATCGTCTCGGTCTGCCCCTACTACAATCGGCCGAGCCAGGACGGCCTGATCGCGCATTTCCGCGCCATCGCCGAGGCCACCGATCGCGACGTGCTGATCTACAACATCCCCTATCGAACCGCGGTCAATCTCTCCAACGACTCGCTGCTCGAACTGGCGAAGGTGCCGAACATCGTCGGCGTCAAGGACAGCAGCGGCAGCATCGCCCAATCGCTCGACCTGCTGGCACGCAAGCCAGCGGGATTTTCGGTCCTGACCGGAGAAGACGCACTCTACTTCACCATGATGGCCAATGGGGCGGATGGCGGTATCCTGGCGGCGAGCCATCTCATGACCGAGCGCTTCGTGGAGGTCGGCCGATGCTTCGCCGGCAACGATCTCGACGGTGCGCGCCGGGCCTGGGCACCGCTCGCCTCCTTTGTGCCGTTGCTCTTCGCCGAGGCCAACCCGATGCCGATCAAGTACTGTTTGTGGCGACAGGGATTGATCACGTCGCCGGAATGCCGCCTGCCTCTCACGCGCATTTCGGAGACGCTGGCACACCGGCTCGACGCGCTATCGCTCGACAGACTTGCCGCATGAAACTCGATCACGGACGTCTTCTTGAATTGAACAACGCCCACGCCGTGGAACTTTCCTGGCTCGATGCCGCGCGCCTGAAGAAGCTGCTGGCATGCGCTTTCTTCACGCGCAGCATCGGCGATATCGACGCCTTCCTGCTCGCCTTCGACCAGGATGCCGACTACGACAACCCGAACTTCCTGTGGTTCCGCGCACGCTACAGCCGCTTCGTCTATGTCGACCGCATCGTCGTAGCGCCGGAGGCGCGCGGCCATGGCCATGCGCGGCGTCTTTATGCCGACCTTTTCGACCAGGCCGCGCGGGCGGGCCACGATCGGATCGTCTGCGAAGTGAACGCCGAGCCGCCGAACCCAGCCTCGGACGCTTTCCATGCCACGCTGGGATTCGCCGAGGTCGGCGCGGCGACGCTGCCGGGCGGCACCAAGACGGTGCGCTACCTACAGCGCCTCTTGAGCTAGGCACGCGCCTTCAACAGATCGCGGATCTCCGTCAGCAGCTCTTCCTGCCTGGTTGGCGGAGCCGGCGGCGCAGGCGCGGCTTCCTCTTTCTTGAACAGCCGATTCATGCCGCGCACCACCAGGAACATCACCCAGGCGATGATGACGAAGTTCACCGTCACGGTGATGAAGGTGCCGTAGCCGAGCGTGGCACCTGCCTTCCTGGCCGCGTCGTAGGTCGACGCCTGACTCGACGCCGGAGTGAGACCGATGAAGTAGTTGGTGAAGTCGAGTCCGCCAAAGATGCGGCCGATCACTGGCATGATGACGTCGTTCACCAGCGAGTCGACGATCTTGCCGAAGGCCGCACCGATGATCACGCCGATGGCGAGATCGACGACATTGCCGCGCATCGCGAACTTCTTGAATTCCTGGAGCATCTATCCTCTCCTCGGTCAGGTGACCCGCAGCCAAACCAACACGGCCGATACCGTGAACACTGAGAAGGCGGTCGATAACAACACGGCCGCCGTGTTCTGCTCAACAGAGATGTCGAACTGCTTGGCGAGCACGAAAGCATTGGCCGCTGTCGGCAGCGCCGCCATCATGAGCGCCACCTTGCCGGGAACCGACTGCAGATCGACGAAGAAGGGCAGCAGCAAGGCGGCCAGCAGCGGCTGGAGCAGGAGCTTGATCAGCGTCGCCAGTCCCGCCTCGAGCAGTCCCTGCTTGATCGACTTGTCGGCCAGGAACAGCCCGATGGCGAACAAGGCACAGGGTGCCGCAGCAGCGCCCAGGAGATCGACGAACTTCGCGGCCGGCACCGGGATCGGCAGGTCGACTGCGGAAGCGACGAGGCCAAGTCCAATCGACAGCGGCAGCGGATTGCGGGCGACGTTCCAGGCCGCACGCAGGAAGGTCTTTACTGGTCCATGGCCGGCCGCCACCTCGAGTTCGATCATCATCACACCGAACACCATCGAGATGATGGCCGTGACGATGACAGAGAGCATGGCCGGCGGCAGACCAGCCTCCCCGAAAGCAGCAAGGCAGAGAGGCACGCCCATATAACCGACATTGCCCCAGGAGGCCGCGATCCCCTGCAGGCTCATGCCCGCCAGGCCGGCCCGTCCCCGGCTCGCCATGCGGGTCGACAGCATGCCCAGCGCGAAGGTCGCCAGCACGACCAGACCGAAGCCGGCGAGCAAGGCAGGATTCAGGACCGACCCGACCGGCGTGCGCGCCAGCGTCCCGAAGAAAAGAAGGGGCAGCGCGAAGATGCTGACGAAGGCATTCAATGCCGTCGTCGCTTCCGGACCGAGCAGGCGGAAGCGCCCGGCGAGGTAACCGGCGAGAATGACCGCGAAGATCGGCGCGGCGACGTCAAGGATAGCCTGCAACTGCGTACTTTTCGTAGAAGATTAAGAATTTGACACAACAGACGTAAATAAAATAATATTTTTTGTCCAAACGAGGCCGCACCGCTCCCCCTATCCGAAGCGGCCCAGGAGATGTTCGCATGCGTCTATTGTTCGCCAGCCTGATGGCGGTGACTGCGGTCGCGTTCGCCGCCCCGTCCTTCGCCCAGGATGATCCGGCGGCAGCCCCCACGGCAACGCCGACGCCCGCCACGAAGACCACCAAGCACAAGAGCACGGCCAGCTCCTGCAGCGCGCTGAAGAGCGATAGCGCCAAGGCGGCCTGCCAGAAGCGCGCCACCCATACGGCGCACGCCACCAAGACTCCCCACAAGCCGACGAAGAAGGTCGCCGCGGCCAAGCAGCCGAGCTCTTCGCAGCAGTTGGCCCCCGCCTCCGAACCGGCGCCTGCGGCCAGCGGCGCGTCGCAGTCCCAGTCGGTTGCGGTCCCGCCGCTGCCGCAGAAGACGATCTGATCCGCATCGCGTGATCGTCGCGGTGACGCGCGTCACCGGCTAGTCTCGGCTCCCCCGCCTCCGGGAGAGCCTGATGACAGATTCCGCTGCCCTGATCTCCACCGAAGACCTCGCGCGCCGCCTGGGCGCGCCCGCGCTTCGGATCTTCGATTGCACGACCTACCTGAAACCCGGGCCTGATGGGCGCTATATCGCCGAGAGCGGACGCGCCAATTACGACAACGGCCATGTTCCAGGGGCGGCCTATCTCGACCTCGCCGCCGACCTGTCCGACAAGAAATCGCCGCTGCGCTTCACGCTGCCTCCACTCGAGGAGCTGACCCGCGCCTTCGCTGCCAAGGGCATCGGGCACGGCACGTTCGTGGTGCTCTACAGCCACGCTTCGCCGGTCTGGGCGACGCGCATCTGGTGGATGCTGCGCACCATCGGCTTCGATGATGCCGTCATCCTCGATGGCGGTCTCGACAAATGGCGAGCGGAGAACCGCCCGCTGTCGGACACGCCGTCCGTCTATCCGCCAGCGACACTGACATTGCGTGCCCGGCCGGAGATCTTCGTCGGCAAGGAAGAGGTGAAGGCCGCGATCGGCAGGCCGGACACCCTCACCATCAACGCGCTGAGCCAGGAACAGCACAAAGGCAGTGGCGGCGTCACCTATGGCCGGCCCGGCCGCATCGCCGGATCCTCCTGCGTGCCGGCGGCGAGCCTGTTCGGCCCGGACAAGACCCTGAAGCCGATCGCCGCGCTGCGCACCGCGTTCGAGGGCATCGGCGCCGCACCGGACAAGCGGCTGCTGGTCTATTGCGGCGGCGGCATCGCCGCCACGCTCGATGCGTTTGTGCTGACAGCGATTCTCGGCCACAAGAACGTCTCGGTGTACGACAACTCCATGCAGGAATGGTCGAACGACGAAAGCCTGCCGATGGAAACCGGCTAACGAGGAGGAAGCGATGGCCGCCTATATGATCGTCGAAGTCGAAACGACCGACGAGGCGCTGATGACCGAATACCGCAAGCACACGCCGGGCGCGATCGCCAAGTTCGGCGGCAAGTTCATCGTCCGCGGCGGCAAGACCAGGACGCTCGAGGGTGGCTGGACCCCGTCGCGAGTCGTGGTGATCGAATTTCCGAGTTTCGAGAAGGCGGAGGAATTCTACCATTCCGACCACTACAAGCCGCTTCTCGACATGCGCCTGAAAGCCGGGAAGTCGAAGGCGATCCTGGTCGATGGCCACAACGGCTGAGCTCGCCGCCTACCGGGCCGTCGGAACGCTCTACAACGCGCTGATGACGTCGCTGGTGCTGGGCCTCGTGACCCGGCGTGGCGAAGAGACGGCGCGGGACTATGTGTTCCGGCATTTCCGCCGTCAGCATTTGGAGAAGTTCCTGCCCGGCCTGAAGAAGCTCGGCCTGGCGGACGAGCCGCCGGCCCCAGCCTGCGCATTGTATCATTATCACTCCAATGCGCTCGGCGGCGTGAAGACTGGCTATCTGCGCGAGAGTGATCGCAAGGCCTGGGTGCGCTATCCGCCGCCTCGCTGGATCTGGCGCGGGACGGCTATTGCCGCCATTCCCCATTCGGTATCGGCGGCGATGCTGCACGGCTGGCACGGCCATAACGGCCAGTCACTGGGAAAGCCTAATCTCGGCTTCGTCTGCACCGGCATGACGGTGGACGGCCTGCCGGGCCTCGAAGGCTATTACTACGAGTACGATCGCCCGCTGAAGCAGGAAGAGCGGGTGCGCTTCGCTTATGGCGAGGAGCGAATGCCGCGCATCGACTGGGCCAGCCAGCCCAAGCTCGAGACGGCAAGCTGGCCCGAGGAACGACGACTCAAGACGTTCCGCGCCTACGCGGTCGAGTATCTGCGCACCATTCTACCGACACTGCAGGACTTGCTGGGGCCGGACGACGCCCGGAAGGAACTCGGCCGCGTCGCGCATCTGGTGGGGTTGCAATTCCACGAGGAAACGGCGCGCGACATGGACCTGCCGACCGACCTCGAACGCGGCGACCTGCAGAGCGCCCGTCTGTTTGCGCGCTGGCTCGCCACCATCTTGGTCGCACAGGGTGAGGAGATCGAGGTGATCGATGCGGATGACGCTGTCACAGTGAAAGCCACGGGATGGCGCATTGCGCGCGAGCTCCTGCTTGCCGATCCGTTGAAAGCGTTCGACGCCTGGAACGAGCTGTGGCTGGGCGCGGCCGCCGCCTGCGACCGCTTCCTGAAGGTTCAGACCACGCGGTCGCTGGGTACAGGCGGTTGGGAAATCGCCTGGCGTATAGCGCCAAGATAGCCCGCCGGCAGCCTGTAGCCGGCGATCCTCTCTCCCAGCTCGGCAACAGGGATCCAGCGCGCCTCGAGATGCTCATGGCTGAGCCGCATCGCAGGGCCACTGGTCAGCCGGCAGGCGTAGGCGACGATGCGCACGACGGCGCCAGGTATCACCTCGAAAAGATGCTCGTCGACCTTTGGCCCGACCTCGACATCGAGCCCGGTCTCCTCGCACACTTCCCGCTTCAAGGCCGCCGGGAAATCCTCCCCGGTATCGGGCCGCCCACCCGGCAGATCCCACTCGCCGCGCGCGTTGCGCAGCAGCAGCACGCAGCCGCCGTCGATCAGCACGCCTTTGATCGAAACTGGATAGGCCGTCATTTTCCCCATCGTCCCGGACGCCAAGGATGGCCTGGAAAGAAGCAAAAAGAAAAGGCCGGGATCGCTCCCGGCCTTTCCGCATTTTCGAAAACGGACGGACTTAGAAGTCCATGCCGCCCATTCCGCCATCGCCGCCCGGCGGCATCATCGGCGCCTTCTTCTCCGGCTTCTCGGCAACCATCGCCTCGGTGGTCACCAGCAGGCCAGCCACCGAAGCGGCATCCTGCAGCGCGGTGCGCACGACCTTGACGGGGTCGATGATGCCCGCCTTCACCATGTCGACATAGTCGCCCTTCTGGGCGTCGAAGCCGAAGCTGGCGTCCTTCTGGTCGAGCATCTTGCCCGCGACCACCGCGCCGTCGAAGCCGGCGTTCTCGGCGATCTGACGGACCGGCGCCTGCAGCGCGCGACGCACGATCTCGACACCGACCTTCTGGTCGTCGTTGGCGGTGCGGATCTTGTCGAGCGCACGGGTGGCGTAGAGCAGAGCAGAGCCGCCGCCGGCGACGATGCCCTCTTCCACGGCCGCCTTGGTGGCGTGCATCGCGTCATCAACGCGATCCTTCTTCTCCTTCACCTCGACCTCGGTGGCGCCGCCGACCTTGATGATCGCAACACCGCCCGCGAGCTTGGCCAGGCGCTCCTGGAGCTTTTCACGGTCGTAGTCCGAGGTGGTCTCCTCGATCTGCGCGCGGATCTGGCTGATGCGGCCCTCGAGGTCCGCCTTCTTGCCAGCGCCGTCGACGATCGTGGTGTTCTCCTTCTCGACGATGACCTTCTTGGCCTTGCCGAGCATGTCGAGCGTCACGTTCTCGAGCTTGATGCCGAGGTCCTCGGAGATCAGCTGACCGCCGGTCAGGATCGCCATGTCCTCGAGCATCGCCTTGCGGCGATCACCGAAGCCCGGCGCCTTGACGGCAGCGATCTTGAGGCCGCCACGCAGCTTGTTCACGACCAGGGTCGCCAGGGCCTCGCCCTCGACGTCCTCGGCGATGATCAGCAGCGGCTTGCCCGACTGCACGACCGCCTCGAGAACCGGCAGCATCGCCTGCAGGCCCGAGAGCTTCTTCTCGAACAGCAGGATGTACGGGCTGTCGAGCTCGGCGATCATCTTGTCGGCGTTGGTGATGAAGTACGGCGAGAGATAGCCGCGATCGAACTGCATGCCTTCCACGACATCCAGCTCGGTCTCGAGGCTCTTGGCCTCTTCGACCGTGATCACGCCCTCGTTGCCGACCTTCTTCATCGCCTCGGCGATCATCTTGCCGATCGACTTGTCGCCGTTGGCCGAGATGGTGCCGACCTGCGCGACCTCGTCGGTGCCGGTGATCTTCTTGGCCCGGCCCTTGATCTCCTCGACAGCCGCCTCGACCGCGAGGTCGATGCCGCGCTTGAGGTCCATCGGGTTCATGCCGGCCGCGACCGACTTCACGCCCTCGCGCACGATCGCCTGGGCGAGCACGGTCGCCGTCGTCGTGCCGTCACCGGCGATGTCGTTGGTCTTCGAGGCCACTTCGCGCACCATCTGGGCGCCCATGTTCTCGAACTTGTCGGAGAGCTCGATCTCCTTGGCGACGGTCACGCCGTCCTTGGTGATGCGCGGGGCGCCGAAGCTCTTGTCGAGCACGACGTTACGGCCCTTCGGGCCCAGGGTCACCTTGACCGCGTCGGCGAGAATGTCGACACCGCGCAGCATGCGCTGGCGGGCGTCGCCGCTAAAGCGGACTTCCTTGGCTGCCATTGTTCAATCCCTCTTGGATGGATGTGTTTGATTGTGTCGATGACGGGAAGCGATCAGGCGGCCTTCTTGCTGGCTGCCGGGGAACCTTCGACGATTCCCATGATGTCGCTTTCCTTCATGATCAGATACTCGACGCCGTCGAGCTTGATCTCAGTGCCGGACCACTTGCCGAAGAGGATGCGGTCGCCAGCCTTGACGTCGAGCGGGACGAGCGTGCCCTTCTCGTCGCGGGCACCCGGACCGACGGCGATGACTTCGCCTTCCATCGGCTTTTCCTTGGCCGTGTCCGGAATAATGATGCCGCCCTTGGTCTTCTCTTCCTCCGCGACGCGCTTGACCACGACGCGATCGTGAAGCGGACGGAACTTCATGCTGTTGCCTCCATATCCCTGGTTTCGCTTACACGGTCGAGCAACGACCGCGAATTCGACCTATCAGCACTCTCATGTGGTGAGTGCCAACGGCGCACCGGATTTAGGATCGTGGGTTGTTCGAGTCAAGGCGAAGGCAAAAAGGTTCCGAAAGTCGTTTCGCACTAGCAGCAATCTCATGTGATTGCTGCTAATCCATTGATATGGAACGATTTTTATTGGTTTTTCGTTAAGAACGCGTGACTATTGTGTTGTGTTTGTCGTGTCAAGGAGTGACTCGATGGATCGTTCTTTCGTCGCGCAGCTTAACAACTACCGCATAACGACCGCCGAAATTCTCTACTGGATGCCCGATCATAAGCACGTTCTGCAGAGCTATATCTGGCAGAACCTCGATCTTGCTCCCCGCTTTCCAAACCTGAGCAAATTCCTCGACTTTTGGGAGCGCAACCTCGAAGGCAAGCTCCACCGCGTCCGGGTCGCCAGCGCGCAGCTCATCAAGCCGGCAGAATTCGGCTTCGCCTGCGGCCTATATCACCTGCACTGATCCCGGCCGCTTCGCCGCCTCGTATTCGCGGGCCGTGCGCTCGACCAGCGTGGCAACCGATGGCACATCGGCCACGCCGGAAACCGTATGGCCCGCGCTCCAGATGTCTCGCCAGCGCTTCGCCTCTGGCTTCGCGCGTTCGGCGGCATTGATATCCTTGGCGATATCGATGGCGCCGCGCACCGGCAGATGCTCGGGATCGAGACCGGCAGCGACGATCGACGGCCGGAGCATATTGGTTTCGAGGCCGGTGAAGGCGCGCGTCAGCAGCACGTCATCCAGTCGGCTGTTCACCAGCATGGTCTTGTAGGCATCCTTCGCCAGGCTTTCGGTCGTGGCGATGAACTTGGTGCCCATGTAAGCGAGATCGCAGCCCAGCGTCTCGGCGGCGGCGATCGCATGACCGTCCGACATGCCGCCAGCCATGACCACGATGCCCTTCCAGAAAGCCCTGACGGCACGGACGAAGGCAAAGGGATTGGCCCAGCCCGTCTGGCCCCCGGCGCCAGCCGTCAGCAACACCAGCCCGTCGACGCCGGCGGCGACGGCACGCTCCGCATGTCGCACCGACGCCACATCGGCCAGCACGAGGCAACCGGCTTCCTTCAGCGGCTTCACGACGGGTTCGGGCGAACCGACGCTGGTGATCACCAGTTCGGCCCTTGCGCGCAACACGGCGGCGAGGTCGTCGGCCAGGCGCGGATTGGAGCGATGCACGATCAGATTGGGACAGAACGGCGCCGGCATGGCCCCAGTCTCATCGGCAGCCCGGTTCTGGTCCTCTTGCATCTCGGCCAGCCAACGGTCGAGCTCTTCGACCGTACGGCAGTTGGCGGTCGGAAACGAACCGATGATGCGGGCGCGACATGCCGCCTTCACCAGCGCCGGCCCCGATACCAGAAACATCGGCGCGGCGATCAAGGGAAGTCGCAGCCGCGACCTGAGAGCAGCGGGAAGTGCCATGGGTTCTGGATCGCGGACCGAAAGGTCCGCGATCCCGACCGAAATGCTAGGCGGCTTGAGCCAATCCCTCCTGCTCCAGAACCCGCTTCACGGCAGGCCGAGCCTTCATCCGCTCATAATGCGCGGCGCAATTCTTGGGCAGTGTCATCTTCATGCGCGCGGCCGCCCAGAACTCGACATAGAAGAGCGCCGCATCGGCGATCGAGAACTTGCCCGCGACGTACTCCTTGCCCTCGAGCGCCTTGTCCATCAGCGCGAGGCCCTTCTCCATGATCTCCTTGCCCCGTGCCTTGACCTTGTCGTGGTCAGCTTCGCTCGGCGCATAATTGCCAGGACGGAACATGCGCGAGAAGCCCTGCATGTGCATGGTCGAGACGACGTAATCCATCGCCTCGAGCACGCGTGCCTCGGCATCCGCATCGGCAGGCAGCAGCGCCTTGTCCGGGTTCTTGCGGGCGAGCCATGTCGCAATCGCCGGGAATTCGGTCAGGACCGAGCCGTCGTCACGTACCAGCGTCGGCACCTTGGATTTCGGATTGATCTTCACGAAATCGGGCCCGTACTGCTCCTGCTTCTGCCCATCGACCTTATACACGTCGTACGGCTTGCCGATCTCCTCGAGAAGAACATGGATGCCGATCGAGCAGGCACCCGGCATGTAATAGAGCTTCATTGCTCACTCCCTTGAAAAAGTTTTCTACGCGGACGGCGAACGCTAGTGTGTCTCTCTCCGTGCTGCAACAACGACACCGGCGTCCCGGACAAAGCCACCACCGCGATTGAGGTTTCTTCGACGTGCACAGCGAACGACTTGCCGGAGCAGGCACGGAGCCGGTCGAACCGCCTGTCGAGGTCGGGACGAGCAGCAGCAACCGCCTTTACACGACGGCGTTGACGGCCCTGGGCTGGCGCTGACAAGAGCGGAGGGTTGCATCATGACGCCCGACGATCCTCGTCCTTCGCCACCGTCCGGCCTGCCGCCATCAGCGCCTGCAGCCGATTCGAACGGTGTATCGCTGTCACCGCCAGCTCCCAAAGGCGCTGCAGCCGCCATGGTCGTGGGCGCGCTCGGCGTGGTCTTCGGGGACATCGGCACAAGTCCGCTCTACACGCTGCGCGAAACCTTCGTGCACGGCTCCGGCATGCGCCCCTCGGCCGAGCATGTGCTGGGGGTCCTGTCGATCCTGTTCTGGGCGGTCACCCTCACCGTCACCATCAAGTACGTGACGCTGATCATGCGCGCCGACAACAAAGGCGAAGGCGGTGTGCTCGCCCTTGCGACACTCGCCTCGCAAGGACTGGCTGGCCGCAACGTTAACATCGAAGGCGGCACACGGCGGCTCCGTCGCCTGATCACGGCGGTGGCCGTGATCGGCCTGTCGCTGTTCTATGGCGATGCGGTGATCACGCCAGCCATATCCGTCATGAGCGCGGTCGAAGGCCTTTCCGCCGTCGAGCCTGGGTTCAGCGCCTACGTCGTTCCACTCTCGCTGCTCATTCTCGTCCTGTTGTTCATTCTTCAAGCGCGCGGCACGGCCGGCGTGGGACGATTGTTCGGCCCCGTCATGCTGATCTGGTTCGGCGTGCTGGGCGTGCTGGGACTCTGGCAGATCATTCGGCATCCTGCCGTCCTGTTGGCCCTCAATCCGATCTACGGCCTCGAGCTGATCGCCGATCGTGGACTGGGGATCTTCTGGGCGTTCGGCTCCATCGTTCTGGCCGTCACCGGTGCCGAAGCGCTCTACGCGGACATGGGTCACTTCGGCCGCAGGCCGATCCGCCTGGCGTGGCTTGCGATCGTGCTTCCCGGTCTCATGCTCAATTATTTCGGGCAGGGAGCCCTGATCCTCGACGACCCCAGCGTCGTCAAGCAAGTCTTCTTCAAGCTGGTGCCGCAGGACATGATCGTCGCCCTGGTGGCGTTGTCGGCATTGGCCACGGTGATCGCCTCGCAAGCCGTCATCTCCGGTGTGTTCTCGCTGACGCGACAGGCCATCCAGCTCGGCTATCTGCCGCGCATGGAGATCAAGCACACATCGGAGACGGAAATCGGCCAGATCTACCTGCCGCGCGTGAACTGGCTGCTGATGGCTGCGATCGTGGCCCTCGTGATCGGTTTCGGTTCATCGGATCGGCTGGCCGGTGCCTATGGCCTTGCCGTCACCGGCGCCATGCTGGTGGACGCCACCCTCGCCCTGGTGGTGGCGATACTCGTATGGCGTTGGCGCTGGCCTGTTGCCGCCCTGGTATTCGGCGCTCTGGCCATACCCGATCTGGCCTTCTTCGTCGCCAATGCGCTCAAGATTCCTGAAGGTGGATGGCTGCCCCTGCTGGTCGCGGGCCTCATCTTCTACACGATCACCACGTGGCGCCGTGGCCGCGAACTGGTTGGCGCCGAATTGGTGGAAAGCGCGCTGCCGCTCGACCAGTTCCTCGATCGGATGGAACGGGTGCCGGATCGCGTCGCCGGCACCGCCGTATTCCTTACCGCCGATGCCTCCACGACACCTCCTGCCTTCCTGCACAACCTCAAGCACAACAAGATCCTGCACGAGCGTGTCATCGTTCTCGAGGTCGATACGATGGACGTGCCGCGCGTTCCCGACAGCAAGCGCGTCGAAGTCGAACGGTTGGGCAAGGGCTTCTACTCGGTCAAGGCGCGCTACGGCTTCATGGAGCAGCCGGACGTGCCGGCGGCCTTGCGCGCCTGCCGGCCGCATGGCATCGCCTACGACGAAATGGAAACCAGCTTTTTCCTGGGTCGCGAGACCCTGGTGCCGGCCCAGCGCTCCAGGCTTGGTCGCTGGCGTCGCGACTTCTTCATCTCGCTCTCGCACACCGCCTCGGCATCCAAGACCTTCTTCCGCATCCCGCCCAACCGCGCCATCGAGCTCGGCAACCAGATCCAGGTCTGAGATGCCGCGTCCGACTCTTGTGCTGCTGCCGGGGCTGCTGAATACGGCCCGCCTGTTCGAGCGCCAGATCGCCGACCTCGGAGACGTTGCGGACATCGTGGTGCCGGAACTCCACCTCTACGATTCCATCCCGGCAATGGCACAGGCAGCATTGGCCCTGACGCCGCAGCGCTTCGCCGTGGCGGGTTTCTCGATGGGCGGCTATGTCGCCTTTGAGATCCTTCGGCAAGCACGGGAGCGTGTGGAGAGGTTGGCCCTGATCGATACCCAGGCCTCGCCGGATTCGCCCGACGCCACGGCTCGCCGCCGCGGCTTCATCGACCAGACCAGGATCGGTCGCTTTCGCGGCGTACAACCCTCGCTGCTGCCGATGATCGTACATCCGGCGCGTCTCAAGGACATGGATGTCGTGCAGCCGATCCTCGACATGGCTCAGGAGGTGGGGGCCGAAGGATTCGTGCGCGAGCAAACGGCCATCATGGCGCGCCCCGACAGCCGGCCGCTGCTGGCGCAAATCGACATTCCGACCGTGGTGGTCGTCGGCCGTCAGGACCAGATGACACCGCTGTCGCGCTCCCAGGAAATGGCGGCGGACATTGCCAACGCACGCCTGGTCGTCCTCGAGCAATGCGGACACATGTCGCCGCTCGAGAAACCGGACGAATTGAATCAGGTGCTCAGGAGATGGTTGACCTCATGACCACGGTCTATGCCCGCGAGGATTACCTCGCCGCGGACGACTATATCGACATCGTCAGGAAGTCCGGCCTCAACCGGCCGATCGCGGATCGTGGTCGCATCGAGCGCATGCTTGCCCACGCCAATCTCATCGTGACGGCGCGGCAGGACGGCCGGCTGGTCGGTTTCGCCCGCTCGCTGACCGACTTCTGTTACTGCTGCTACCTTTCCGATCTGGCTGTCGACAAGGCCTGTCAGGGACAAGGCATCGGCAAGCGCCTGATCGAGGAAACGCGGACCCAGGCCGGTGGAGCACTGACCACGACGCTGCTTCTGGCGGCGCCGACAGCGGTCAGTTTCTACGATCGCATCGAGATGCCGCGCGCTGACAACTGCTTCCTGTACCGACGGGAAAGATAGGCGCCCTGGTACCTTGACCTGAATCAATGCTCCGCAAGCGTCAGCAAAGGACTTTAGCTGCTGCTGAACCTGGTCAGGAGAGTTCGATGCCGCATAGCCATGCCGTTGTCTGGCTTGATTTCAAGGAAGCGCACATCTTCCGCTTCGACCCCGACGACGTGCACCATGAGCGTATCCGGGCGCACAATCCCTATCGCAAGGTCCACCACAAGGCCGGTGCCATCGGGGCTGGACATGCGCACTCCGACCAGGACTTCTTCAAGGAGATCGCCCAGGTGCTCGATGGCGCGACCGAGTGGCTTCTGGTCGGGCCAGGTTATGCCAAGAACGACTTCCTGCATCATGTCGAGGCGCACGAGCCCGCGCTCAAGGACAGTCTCGTCGCGGTCGAACCGATGGATCATCCGACGGACGGCGAGCTCATCGAAAGCGCGCGCTGCTTTTTCAAGGCCGCAGACCGCATGCTGCCAAACTCGCCGCCGGCTCCCGGCCAGCCCTTGCGCTAGCGGTTCCGCGCGCCCCCTTGATCGCGCTGTTGCCGGCGAAGCAGTGCGGGCGACCATACCTCCGCCTGGATTGACGCTGGTCAATGCAGGCGGTCGTGTGCTTGCATAGCTTTGCACAACCCATCCTGCAAGTGAGTACCGGGTATGACGAAGACGCAACGTCGTTGGGGCACGCTGTTCCTGAGCCTCCTCGTGCTCGCGGCCGTTGCGGCTGTCGCCTGGCGTGAATGGCCTCGGCAACCGCCCACTGTCCTGACGCTCTACGGCAACATCGATATCCGCCAGGTCGACCTCGCCTTCAACGACATCGGCCGCGTCATCGAGATGCGCAAGGAAGAAGGCGACCATGTCACGACGGGCGAGCTCCTGGCGCGCATCGAACCGCAGACCTACGCCGATCTCGTTTCGCTCAGCCAAGCCCGCGTCGATGCCCAGCGCGCGGCGGTGCAACGCCTTGTCACCGGCAGCCGGCCCGAGGAGATCGCCCGCGATCGCGCCTCTGTCGAGTCGGCCCAAGCCGATCTGGTCAATGCCGATCTTCTCCTGACGCGCCGAACCGAACTGCTGAAAAGCGGCGGCGTATCACGCGAGATCTACGAGGAGACCAAGGCGGCCGACGACATGGCGCGGGCGCGCCTCAAGGTCGCCACGCAAGTCTCGCGCCTCACCGATATCGGCCCGCGCCAGGAAGATATCGACGAGGCCAAGGCCACGTTGCGTGCCGAGGAGTCCCTCCTGGCGTTGGCGCAACGGCGTCTGGCCGAGACGGAACTCAAGGCGCCAGCAAACGGCATCATCCTGAGCCGCATCGTCGAACCCGGGACCATGGCGAGCGCGACCAATCCGGTCTACACGCTGTCGCTGACCGACAAGGTCTGGGTGCGCGCCTATATCGGCGAGCCCGACCTCGGCCGCGTCCATCCGGGCCTCGAAGTGAAGGTCAGCAGCGACGGCGACCCTGGTCGCCTGTACGACGGTTGGGTCGGATTCGTCTCGCCGACCGCCGAGTTCACGCCCAAGACGGTCGAGACGACGGAACTTCGTACCCAGCTCGTCTACCGGCTCAGGGTCTTCATCCGCAATCCGGACGAGCGCTTGCGTCAGGGTATGCCGGTGACCGTGCATATCGCGCTCGGGCCTTAGGGCCATGGCGCCCGCCGCGCCGCCTATCGTCGTCGTCGACGCCGTCACCAAGCGCTTCGGCAAGGGACCGCAGGCGACCATTGCGCTCGACCACGTATCGGCCGAGATCCGCCCCGGTCAGATCACCGGCTTGGTCGGGCCGGACGGCGCCGGCAAGACGACGCTGCTCCGCCTGATTGCCGGCCTGCTCAAACCGAACGAAGGCAAGATCACCGTCCTCGGCCAGGACAGCGTCACCGCCGTCACGACGGTCCAGCACGACATCGGCTATATGCCGCAGCGCTTCGGCCTCTATGAAGATCTCACGGTCGCGGAGAACCTCGACCTCTACGCCGACATGCACGAACTCGACGGGACCGTGCGGCAGGAGCGCTTTGCCTCGCTCCTGGCCTTTACCGCCCTTACCCCGTTCGTCGAGCGCCTCGCCGGCAAGCTTTCCGGCGGCATGAAGCAGAAACTCGGACTTGCCTGCGCGCTTCTCTCCCGGCCCAAGCTCCTGCTGCTCGACGAGCCGAGCGCCGGCGTGGATCCTGCCTCGCGTCGCGAATTGTGGCGCATCGTGCGGACCATGGCCGGCGAAGGTGTCGCGGTGATCTGGAGCACGGCTTACCTGGACGAAGCGGAACGGTGCGACTCCTTTCTGCTCTTCGCCAATGGGCGGCTGCTCGCCTCTGGATCGCCAACCGATTTCAGCCGCAGGGTCGACGGCCGCACGTTCCTGATCACGGTGCCGCCGGGCCACAAGCACCGTGTACAACGGCGCGCCGCCGCCGATCCCGCTATTGCCGATGCCATCATCCAGGGCGAGCGGATCCGCATCGTCCTGAACGACGGCGCAACGCTTCCCGATGCGGCCGTGCTCGGCGGAACAGGCTTGCCGCAGCCGGTACGACCGCGCTTCGAGGATGCCTTCGTCAGCCTGCTGCATGGACGCACGGCCCCTCGGTCGAGCCCGGCCGTCCCCGAAGAGTCGACAAGCACCGCCGTCACCGACGGCGCGGCCATCGAAGCGCACGATCTCACGCGTGACTTCGGCGCGTTCCGGGCCGTCGATAATGTCACCTTCACCGTCGCACCGGGTGAGGTCTTCGGCCTGCTCGGCCCCAACGGCGCCGGCAAATCGACGACCTTCCGCATGCTGTGCGGCCTGCTGGAGCCGAGCGCCGGCAGCGCGCGCGTGGCGGGCGTCGATCTCGGCACGGCGCGGGCAGCCGCACGCGAGCGCATCGGCTACATGTCGCAACGCTTCTCGCTCTATGGCGAGCTTTCGGTGCGCGACAATCTCGACTTCTTCAGCGGCGTCTACGGCCTGAGCAGCACGCGGCGCCGGCAACGCATCGATTGGGCCCTAGAGAGTTTCGAGCTCGGACCGGTCGCCCGGCAAACTTCGGGGAGCCTGCCGCTCGGCTTCAAGCAACGGCTGGCGCTTTCCTGCGCCCTGCTTCACGAGCCGCGCGTGCTGTTCCTCGATGAACCGACCTCGGGTGTCGATCCGCTGATGCGGCGCGAATTCTGGGCCCGCATCGGCGCCCTCGCCGAGCAGCGCGTCACCGTGCTGGTCACCTCGCACTTCATGGACGAAGCGGAGTACTGCGATCGTCTGGCCATCGTCTATGGCGGCCGGATGATCGCCATGGGCAGCCCCGACGATCTCAAGCGACGCTTCGTCAGCGACACCCTGCCCGATCCGACACTCGAGGATGCATTCGTGGCGCTGATCGAGACCCAGGGCACAAAGGCGGCGCCATGAGGAGAACGCGCCTTCTCGGCCTGCTGCGCAAGGAATTCCTGCAGATCATCCGCGATCCCTCGTCGATCGCCATCGCCCTGGTGATGCCGATCGTGCTGCTGGTGCTGATCGGCTATGGCGTGTCGCTCGATGCCCGCGGCGTCACCTTCGGTGTCGTAGACGAAAGCCGCAGCGTCGAATCGGCGGGATTCTTCGAGGCTTTCGCGACCACGCCCTACTTCAAGCCGACGGATTTCGTCGACAGCCGCCAGGCCGAGGCGGCCCTGATGCGGGGCGATATCATGGGCTTCGCGGTATTGCGGTCCAACTTCTCCCGCGAGCTGGCAAGTCCAGGTCACGCCGTGCGCATCGCGATCGTGGTCAACGGCGTCGATGCCAACAACGCCCGCATCGTCAGCGGCTATGCCCAAGGCGCCGTGGCCGTCTGGGCGAATGGACGACGGGCCGAGCGCGCCCTGGTCGCACCCGGTGCCGTCACCCTAGAGAATCGCTACTGGTTCAACCCCGAGATCCGCAGCACCAACTTCATCGTGCCCGGCCTCATTGCGCTGATCATGACGATGATCGGCGCCCTGCTGACCGCGCTGGTCGTCGCGCGCGAATGGGAACGCGGCACCATGGAAGCGATGATGGTTTCGCCGGCCAGCATGGCCGAGATCATCGTCGGCAAGCTCGCGGCCTACTTCGTGCTCGGCATGGGCAGCCTGGCGGTTTCGATGGGTCTCGCCATCTTCCTGTTCCAGGTCCCGTTCCGCGGCTCGCCGGCGGCGCTGATCGGCATCTCGGCGGTCTTCCTCGTCGTGGCTCTGGCCATGGGATTGCTGATCTCGACCGTGGCGCGCAACCAGTTCGTCGCCGCCCAGCTCGCCTTCCTCGTCACCTTCATGCCCGCCCTCATCCTGTCGGGGCTGCTGTTCGACATCGAGAGCACGCCGGTCTGGGTCAGGGCCATCACCTTCATCTTCCCGGCCCGCTACTACGTCTCCTGCCTGCAGACGCTGTTCCTGGCAGGAACGGTGCACGAGATCCTGCTGCCCAATGTCCTGATACTGGCCGTCTTCGCGGCCGTTCTCCTTGCGGCGGCCATCGCCCGTACGCGCCGCAGCCTGGAGTAGCGTCATGTTGCGTCGCATCCTCTCCTTGATCATCAAGGAGTTCCTGACACTCTGGAAGGATCCCAAGAGCCGGTTCGTGATCATCGCGCCACCGTTGATCCAGCTGGTGCTATTCGCCAACGCCGCCACCTTCGACGTAAACCACGTCGCTCTCGGCCTGTGGGTCGAGGACAGCGCGCATCCCGCGCGCGAACTGGTGAGCCGCTTCGAGGGATCGACGGCATTCGATGTCGTCGCGCATTTCGACAATCCCGGCGACGTCGAGCGAGCACTGTCGGCGCAGCGCGTGAAGGCGATCCTGCATCTTGGTCAGACCTTCTCCGCCGATGTTCTCGCCGGTCGACCGGCAAAGGTGCAGCTCCTGCTCGATGGCCGGCGCTCCAACACCGCGCTCATCGTCCAGAACTACGCCGCCACTATCCTCGAGAGCTTCCAGCGCCAGCGCTCGATCCGGCCCGAGGCCGGCCTGCAACTCGAGACGCGCGCCTGGTTCAATCCCAACTACGACAGCCAGTG
Organism: Enhydrobacter aerosaccus; assembly: GCF_900167455.1. GTDB lineage: Bacteria > Pseudomonadota > Alphaproteobacteria > Reyranellales > Reyranellaceae > Reyranella > Reyranella aerosaccus. Next base: position 125,589 of record NZ_FUWJ01000011.1, on the reverse strand, counting down.
GTTCATCCTGCCGGGACTCACGGTGCTGCTGACGGCAGTGGCGACGATCCTGATCACGGCGCTGTCGGTTGCACGGGAGCGCGAGCTCGGCACTTTCGAGCAGCTGCTGGTGACGCCGCTGCGACCGATGGAAATCCTGCTCGGCAAGGCGATCCCGCCGACTTGCATCGGCTTCGTCGAGGCGAACGTGATCGCGACCATCGCGGTCGTCTTCTACGGCGTTCCCTTCATCGGCAACATCCTGCTGTTCCATGTTGCGGTCGCCGCATTCGCTGTTTCGACGATCGGGATCGGCATGGTGATCTCGTCGATCGCCCGCACCCAGCAACAGGCGATCCTGGGTGTCTTCATCTTCCTGGCACCGGCGATCGTGCTGTCCGGCTTCGCCACGCCGATCGCCAACATGCCGCAATGGAGCCAGGAACTCACGCGCATCAACCCGATCGCCTACATGATCAGGTTGACGCGCGGCATTTTCCTTCAGGATGTGAGCTGGTCCCTCGCTTGGGATCAGCTCTGGCCGATGCTGGTGATCGGCATCGTCACCCAGGCCTATTCGACCTGGCTGTTCGCGCGCAAGCTGCAGTGAGCGCTACGGGCGGCTTCTACGGCGCCTTCGTCACCTGGCCGCGGATCTCTCCGCCCGGATGAGCCGCCGTGTGAACGTTGAAGTACATCTTGCCGGCCTGCAGGTCGGCCGCCTGCGCATCGGTCAGCGTCGCCTGGTCCTTGATCGGTGTATGGACGTCCTTGATGGGAATCAGCACGCCGGCATTGGCGCCCGGTTCGGCCGGACCATGGAAATGAGCCGCTGTCGCTGGCCCGGTCAGGCCCATATAGGTCACCGTGTAGGTCAGCTTCTTGCTCGACGTGTCATAGGTTGCATCGAGCTTGCCAGTCCCCTTGCTGTCGTTGGCGGGCACTTCCGAGGACGCCTTCAGATCGGCAGAATAATGCTGGGATTCGGCAAATGCCGCTGATGTGAAAGCCAGCATGGCAATGACGCTCAAGCTCGCAACGCGGGAAGGCAAAGTGATCATGGCGATCCTCCTGTCCAAATGACACAATGGCAGCACATTGTCGGCCCCCGCTCGGGCGACGGCCTTGGTGACTGTAGCAGCTTGGGCGTGAAATGAAGCCTGCTTCGACAGGCTCACAAAGGATTGAGGCGCGCCTGTTCCGGCCCTTTACCGTCGCGTCCGCGCCGCCTATGCAGTCAAACGATCATTCGAATGTCCGAACCCACGGAACATTATAACGCTGCGTGACGCCCATGCACGACCACCACTCTCACGCCCATGACCACGACCATGGCGGCCCCAACCATGGCAGCCACGGCCACGATCATGGTCACACCCATGCGCCGCGCGACTTCAATCGTGCCTTCGCGGTCGGCGTGGCGTTGAATACCGGCTTCGTCGTCATCGAGGCCGCTTACGGTTTCGTCGCCAACTCCCTCGCCCTGCTGGCCGATGCCGGCCACAATCTCGGCGACGTGCTGGGCCTGCTTCTCGCCTGGGGTGCCGCCGCTTTGGTCAAGCGCCGTCCGACCGCACGGCACACCTATGGCCTGAAGCGGAGTTCGATCCTGGCCTCGCTCGCCAACGCGATCCTGCTGCTGGTCGCCGTCGGCATGATTGTCATGGAAGCCGTGCAGCGCCTGAGCCGGCCTGAGCCGGTGGCCGAGATCACGGTGCTGTGGGTGGCGATCGTCGGCATCGTCATCAACACCGCCACGGCCCTGATGTTCATGCGCGGCGGCAAGAACGACATCAATATCCGGGGTGCATTCCTGCACATGGCGGCGGATGCCGCAGTGTCGCTCGGCGTGGTGATCGCCGCCCTCGCGGTCATGGCCACGGGGTGGCTATGGCTCGATCCGGTGGTCAGCATCGCGATCGCGATCGTGATCACGCTGGGCACCTGGTCGCTGCTGACCGGATCGCTCAACCTCGCCCTCGATGCCGTGCCCGATACGATCGACCGACCAGCGATCGAGACCTATCTCGCGAGCCTGCCAGACGTGACCGAAGTGCATGATCTGCACATCTGGGGCATGAGCACGACCGAGGTCGCCCTCACCGCACATCTGGTGCGACCAGGCGCGCCGCTCGACGATGGCCTACTTGGCCGCGTCGCGCGGGAGCTGGCCGACCGCTTCGGCATCGTCCACAGCACCATCCAGATCGAATCGGGCGATCCCAACCACCCCTGCCAGCTCGCGCCGGCCGAGGTGGTCTGACCGGCCGACAGCTCAGCTTGCAGCGACGTCGCCCACGACGCGCACCCGCACGCGCACGGAGTTGCCCGGCAGGTAGGCGAGCGGCATGTCCTCACTCTCGATGGTCTTGAGCGTCGTGCGGTCGGCGCCGGCCGCCACGGCACGATCGTTCGCAATGCCTTGAGCCGCCGCCAAGGCTTCGGTCCGCGTCATATCCTTGAAGATCTGATCGCATTCGCCCGAGACCTGCGCGATTGCCGCGCCGACCGCATTGGCGCAATCGCCGTGCTCGACATGGATCACCTTGGAGACGCCCGCGAGTTTCTCCGGGATCAGGAAGGCGCCGCCACCGACCGCGATCAGGGGCACATCGCCAGCCTCGGTCTTCATGCGGTCGATCGCCTCCTCGGCCATCTTCGCCGCCTCTGCGAAGACCCTCTTGCAGGTGGCTGCGTCGATGTTGGCGACCTTCGACTTGTCGCCCAGCTTCAGAACGCCGGCGGCAATGGCGATATCGGTCGTGGTCAACTGGCTGCCGCCAAAGGCAATGCCTTCCTTCAGCAGCCGGTAGCCCACCGACACCGGCCCGACCTTGAGCGGATCGAGCTGCACGTGACTGCCGCCGCCGAGGCCGATCGACAGCAGATCGGGCATGCGGAACAACGTGCGCACGCCGCCGACCTGGACCACCGAGTTCGCCTCGCGCGGGAAGCCGTGCTTGAGCTGCCCGACATCGGTGGTCGTGCCGCCGACATCGACCACCATCGCGTCGCTCAGCCCGGAGAGATAGGCCGCACCGCGCATCGAGTTGGTGGCGCCGGAGGCGAAGCTGTAGACCGGCAGCCGCCGCGCCTGGCTTGCTTCGGCAACGGTGCCGTCGTTCTGAGTGATGAAGAGCGGTGCATCGATGCCCGAATCGTGGATGGCCTTCTCGAAGGCAGCGATCGTATCCCGCGCCAGATCGGCCAGCGCCGCGTTGAGCAGCCCCGCATTCTCGCGCTCCAGGAGACCGATACGGCCGAGATCGGACGAGCAGGTGATCGAGGCGTCCGGCAGCACCTTCGCCACCAGCTCCGCCGCCCGCTTCTCGTGGCTGGGATCGAGCGGCGAGAAGATCGCCGAGATTCCGACCGACTTCAGTCCGGCCGCCTTCATCTCTTCCGCCGCCTTGAGGACTGCCGCCTCGTCGAGCAGCATGAAGGGACGGCCGTCATACTCATGACCGCCCTCGACCATCCAGACGCCGCCGCGCACCAGCGCCGCGAGATCGTCTGGCCAGTCGCAGAACGGCGGCAGCGACGCTGCGGCCGGCATGCCAAGCCGCAGCGCCCCGACCTTGGTGAGATGACGCCGCTGCACCACCGCATTGATGAAGTGCGTGGTGCCGATCATCACGCCATCGATCTTCTTGTCCTTCAAGGCGCCAGTCGAGCCGAGGCTCCTGAGCGAGTCCAGGATGCCGGTCGTCACGTCCTCGCTGGTAGGCGCTTTGACCGCGCGGATTACCTTGCCTTCTTCGATCAGGACAGCGTCGGTATTTGTGCCGCCCACGTCGATGCCGATACGTCTCATGACGAAAACACGCTCCTGTAATCGAGGTCGTAGCCGAAGGCGCGCGGGCCGACATGCTCCAGGCCCTTCGGCGTCAAGAAAACGTCCGGCGGCGGCAGTGCGATCACGGTCACGCGCTGGCCATAGCGGATCGTCTCGCTGCCCACCGCTTCGCCCGACACCGAGTCGAGCACGCAGATCAGATCGGGAGTCATGGCTAGCGGCTTGCCGTCGCGCGAGGCGATGATCCATTCGTTCTGGAAATCGATGGTCAGCGTCGAGCCGGAATAGTCGTCGAGCCCGTCGAAGCGCGTGATGCCACGCAGGTAGCCTTCTGTGACGCGGCGCGCCACATCCATCACCTTGCCGCGGAACAGCAGCTTGCCGGGCTCGACCGCGAGGATGGCCACGATGGGATCGGCGTGCGTGCGCTGTGCCTCGCGCACCGCGCGGCCGATCGCGATGGCCTTGCTGGTGGTGCCGTGAATGCCCCACTTCTTCACCTCGGCGCCGGTACGCGGCGGCTGACAGGTGGAAGCGGTCGAGCCGTATTCGACCACGATCTTGCGGCCGACGCGCTCGGCCCATTTCCAGGTCGGCACCGTCTCGACAACGGACTCCAGCCCGCGTACGTCGACGACCGTCATCGGACAGGGTTTCAGTCCGCCGACTGCCACCGAGGTCATCTGCGCCTCCGGGTAGGCGCGGCCCATCGTGTCGCTGTCGACCACGGGGATGCCAAGATTGGCGGCCACCAGCAGCGGACGCACGCCGTTGCCGCCGCCGATCTCCATGCCCATGACGGCATCGAACTTGCGTCCGGTGTGCTCCTCCATCAGCCGCGCCGCGCGGGCGAAGACACGATGGTCGGTCAGGCGCTCGATGCCCACCAGCGGCGCCCCCATGCCGGCGATCACCGCGACATAGGCGTCATCGGCCAGGTCCTCGGCGTCGATGAGATGCACCCGCTTTCCCTCACGGTGAAGCAGGCGCATGTTCAGCAGCGACAGATACGGATTGCCGCCGCCGCCCGTGCCCAGCACCCAGGCGCCGACGGCCAGCGATTCGACGTCGTCTTCGGTGATCTCACGCCGGCTCACGCCCAACTCCTCACGCAAAGACGCTCTTGAAGTCGATGTCGTAGCCGAAGGCGCGCGGCCCGACATGCTGCAGGCCCTTCTCGCTCAGGAACACCGGCGGCGGCGGCAGGGCGATCACGGTCACGCGCTGGCCGTAGCGGATCGTCTCGGTACCGACCGCTTCTCCTGCCACGGAATCGAGCACGCAGATGAGATCCGGCGACATTGCCACCGGCTTGCCGTCGCGCCAGGCGACAATCCATTCATTCTGGAAGTTGATCTCGAGGCTGGAACCGCGATCCTCGTCCATGCCCTCGAACCGGGTCCGTCCGCGCAGGAAGCCCTCGGTGGCGCGACGCTCGACATCGACCACCTTGCCGCGGAACAGGATCTTGCCCGGCTCGACCACGAGGATCGCTGCCACCGGATCCTCGTGCTTGCGCTGCGCCTCGCGCACGGCATGGCCGATCGCGATCGCCTTGGTCGTGGTGCCGTGGATGCCCCACTTCTTCACCTCGGCGCCGGTGCGCGGCGCCTTGCAGGTCGAGGCGATCGATCCGTATTCGACGCAGATCTTGCGGCTGACCCGTTCCATCCATTTCCAGGTCGGCACTTTCTCGACCACTGACTCGAGGCCGCGCACGTCGACGGTGGTCAGTGGACAAGGCTGCAGATCGCCCACGGCCACCGACGTCATCTGCGCCTCGGGATAGGCGCGGCCCATCATGTCTGAATCGATCACGGGGCGCTTGAGATGCGCCGCCGCCATCAACGGCTGGATCGAATTGCCGCCGCCGATCTCGAGCGCCATGATGCCGCGGAATTTGTGGCCGGTGTGACGTTCCATCAGGTCGACCGCGCGCGCGATCGTGCGGCTGTCCGTCAGGCGCTCCTGTCCCACCAGGGGCGCGCCCATGTTGGACACGGCCGCAACCCAATCGTCATCGGCCAGCTCCGACGCCGGCATCAGTTGGACGCGATGGCCCTCCTTGTAGAGGGCACGCATGTTGAGCAGGCCGAGATACGGGCTGCCGCCGCCGCCGGTTCCCAGCACCCAGGCGCCCACGGCGAGCGATTCGATGTCGTCGAGTGTGATGTCGCGTAGCGGCATTGCGTTTGCCAACTCCTTCAGCGCCTTCTATGTAGCCGTCTGCCTGCCGCCTGACAAAGGAACGGCCCTCAAGGGAGACCATACGCAATGTCCGAGCCGATCAAGCTGGCCGCGTTCTGCGGCAGTCTGCGTAAAGCGTCGTTCAATCGCCTGTCGCTCAATGCGTTCATCGAACGCGTGCCGGCCGGGGTGACGGTGGAGACGATCGAGATCGGCGACTGGCCGCTCTACGATGCCGACATTCAGGCCAAGGGATTTCCCGACAAGATCCAGGCCGCGCAGAAGACGATGCTTGCGGCCGACGGCCTCGTCCTGGTGAGCCCGGAATACAATTACGGCATCTCGGGCGTGTTGAAGAACGCCATCGACTGGCTGTCGCGCATGACGCCGCAGCCGTTTGCCGCCAAGCCGATCGCGCTGTTCGGTGCGTCGATGGGCCTGCTGGGCACGGCGCGGGCGCAGTACCAGTTGCGTCAGACGCTGGTGTTCCTCGACGGACGCCCGCTGAACAAGCCCGAGGTCATGATCGGCCAGGCGCAGAACCGCTTCACCGACGGCAAGCTGACCGACGAAGCGACCAGCAAGATGCTGACCGATCTCGGCGCGGCGCTGGCCCTTGCGGTGCGACAGGCCAAGGCCGCCGCTGCGGTGAAGTAAACGGATCATTCCAGCCGGGCCGCGTCTTCAGTCGAGCATCTCGCGCAGCACGCGGCCGGTCGCGGTGATCGCGAGCAGCGTCGGCACGCCGAGTGCCGGCTTTACGTGCTGCTTGGTCAACGGCGTGTAGCTCATGCAGTCCATGGCCACCAGGTCAGGCTGGCGCGCCGCCAACCGACGCGCCGCCGCCTCGGCCTCCCCGGCATCCGCACTGGGCGCCAGGGCCTCTGCCACGATCTCGAGGCCGGGCCGGACCCACTTCGACGTGAGCTTTTCCGCCTGCTCGATCAGGGGAATCAGCAGGCCCAGCCTGCCGCGCGGCAACAGGCCCGTCGCAAGGCCGTTCAGGACGCGCGATGGAAACAGGATGCCTTCATCGCCTTCCATCGGCGGGAAGTCGCCGGTGCAGGCATAGACGATGGCATCACAGCCGTCGGCCCGCAGCTTGGCGATGGTCTCCGGCGAGCGGGCGATCACGGCCTTCTTTGAAATCTTCACGTCGCGCTCGCCGCGCAGGCGGGTGTAGAGCGTATCGGCGCCGCTTTCCGGCGTGAGCCTATCGACCTCCGCGTCGCTCAGCCCGTCGAGCGCGCCCCGCAGAACGACCTTGGTCCCCGGCGGAGCATGCTGGGCAAAGAGGGCGGCAATATCGTTGCGGGGCGACTGGCCGATGGTGATGACGCCAAGAGTGCGAGCCATGGCACGCTCCTAGGATTCCAAGGTAACGATATCGGTGTCGTTCCACGCCAGACCGACGGCATCGCCGGCCGCTCTCGGACTGCGCTCGCCCGAATGGGTTTCGCGCGCGAGATATGTGCGCCCACCGGCGCTCACGCGATAGAGCGTGGCGCCGCCAAGGAAGTTGGCGGTCTCGACGGTACCGGCCAGCCGCGCCTGCGCCGTCGGCACGAGACGAATTTTCTCCGGCCGCAGCGCCCGCGGCTTCGATCCGTCGTCCAGCAGATTGATCTCACCGATGAAGTCGGCAACGAAGCGGGTGCGCGGACGCTCGTAGATCTCGGTCGGTGAGCCGACCTGTTCGACCTTGCCTCTGTTCATGACGGCGATGCGATCGCTCATCGCCAGCGCCTCTTCCTGGTCGTGCGTCACGAACACCAGGGTCACGCCCAAGCGCTGCTGCAATTCCTTCAGCTCGAACTGCATCTGCTGGCGCAGCTTGCGATCGAGCGCACCCAGCGGCTCGTCGCACAGGAGCACACGCGGCTCGATCACGATGGCGCGGGCGAGTGCGACGCGCTGCTGCTGGCCGCCGGAAAGCTGTGCCGGACGACGATGCTCGAACCCGGTCAGCGCCACCTGGGCCAGCGCCGCGGCGACGCGACGGTCGATCTCGGATCTGGACACGCCCCGCATGCGCAAGCCGAAGGCTACGTTCTCGGCCACGGTCCGGTGCGGGAAGAGCGCATAGGACTGGAACACCATGCCCATGTCTCGGTGGTGCACGGGCACGTCGGTGATGTCCTGGCCGCCGACATGGACGCGGCCAGAATCCGGGCTCTCGAAGCCCGCAATCATGCGCAGCGACGTCGTCTTGCCGCAGCCCGATGGGCCCAGGAGCGAGAAGAACTCGCCGGCCTTGATCTCCAGGGTCACGCCATCGACGGCAACGACCTTACCGTCGAACGACTTGGTGACGGACTCGAGTTTGATGGAAGCGGATGTCATACACGCACCTTGTCATCCCAAGCTCGGTCGCCGACGGACCTTTCCTGCATCTTGAAAGGTCCCGCACCACCCTTGGGTGACATCGTTCGCTTCAGCCCTTCAGGATCTTCGTAACCCGCGCGTCGATATCGTCCTTGCGGGCGTTGTACCACTTCCAATCCGGCTGGATCAGCGTTGCGACCTTTTCCGGTGTCGTCAGCAGCTTGGCGTCGTACTTGGCGTCGAGCTTCACCTTCTTGTTGGCAGGCGAATACCACACGCCTTCGGCCAGGAGCTTCTGCACCTCGGGACGGAGCATGAAGTTCACGAAGGCGAAGGCCAGTTCCTTTACCTTCGACCCCGGAGTCACGTTGAGCACCTGCTCCAGCGCCATCACCCCTTCCGTCGGGCTGCAGAAGTCGACCGGCTGACGATTGGCGCCTTCATAGCGATAGACGCCGGAATCATGGATGACGCCTTCACTCACCTCGCCCGACAGCAGCATCTTTTCCATCTGGCCGGTGAAGTCGACCAGCTTGATCGGCTTGAGCTGCTCGAGCGCCTTGTAGGCGGCGTCGAGATCCTGGAGTCCCTTGCCGTACACCTTGCCCAGCATCATCAGATGACACTGGCCGAGGCTGTTGACGGGAATGAGGTAGCCACCCCGGGCACCGGCCAGCTTGGGATCGGCGAGATCCTTCCAAGACTTCGGCGGCGTGATGCCCTTGTCGGTGCGGTAGCCGAGGCCGATCGCACTGGTGAAGATCGCGACGCCGACGATCTTGTCGCTGTTGGCCCAGGGATAGACATCGGCAATGTTCGGCACTTCCTTGGCCGTGATCTTGTCCAACACCAGCCCCTGCTCGACCGCGCTCCACTGCTCGTTCGAGTTGGTGTGGAAGACGTCGTAGAGCGGATCGTTCTTGGAACTGGCCTGCAGCTTGGGCAGGAACGGGAAGGCCTGGTCGGCCGAGACCTTGCAGTCGTGCTCCTTCTCGAACATGGGCAGGAGCGTGTCCTTCATGATGTCGCCCCACTTGCCGCCCCAGGTCGTGATCTTGAGCGTCTTGGTCTCGGCATGAAGGATGGCGGGCGCACCGATCGTGGCGGCCGCAGCCAGGCCGGCTCCGGCCCGCAAGGCTTTACGACGTGAAATCATGATCAACCCCATCTGTATTCCCCATCACAGCTTAACGTAGGCTTTGAGCCCGATCAGCCTTTCCAGCGCGACCACGACGGCCAGGGCCAGCAAGATCGAGACCATCGAGGCGGCGGCAATGGCGCCGTCGAGGTCGAACTTCATGTAGTTGAACAGCACCACCGGCAGGGTTTCGCCCTTGGGAACGACCAGGAACAGCGATACCGGGAACTGATCGAAGGAGACGATGAAGGCGAATACGCCGCCCGCGAAGACGCCGGGCCGGATCAGCGGCAGCGTCACCTCGAAGAAGACGCGGGTCGGGCTGGCCCCCAGCACGGAGGCCGCCTCCTCGATCCGACGGTCGAAATTGTGCAGGACGGCCAGGGTTGTCCGTAGCACATAGGGCACCGCGACCAGGGTATGGGCCATGATCAGCCCCCAGACGGGGCGGCCGATGCCGGCTAGGAGATAGGCCTGGAACAGCGCCAGACCGGTCAGGATCGCCGGCAGCATCAGCGGCGACATGAAGAAGGCCGTCAGAAAGGCCCGGCCGGGCAGGTTGCCACGCGCCAGCGCCAGCGCGCAGGCCCCTCCGATCACGACCGACAGGACCAGCACGCAGGCGGCCACCCACAGCGATAGCCACAGCGCGCGCATGAAATCGCCGCCCTCGAAGAACTTCACGAACCAGCGCAGACTCACGCCGACCGGCGGGAACGAGATGTACGGAGTCGGATTGAGGGCGAAGACCAGGACGATCGCGATCGGCACCAACAGGAACGCCAGCAGCACCAGATTCAGGCCAAGATAGGCGGTCCTGCCCAGGTCGAAGGGCTTCTTGTTCACGGCGGCGCTCATGCCAGCCCCTGCTCGCCGGACAGGCGCCCCAGGATGGCGTTGTAGGCGATCACGATCACCAGGCAGACCGCCAGCAGGATCACGCCCAGCGCGCCGGCAAAGCTCGGATTGAAGCTGGTGCCGAGCTGCTGGGCGATCAGCATCGGCAAGGTCAGAACGTCCGTTCCGCCCATCAGCGACGGCGTCACATAGGCGCTGATCGACAAGGCGAATACCAGCAGCGAACCGGCCAGGATGCCAGGCAGGCTAAGCGGCAAGGTCACCTCGAGGAAGGCCCGGAAGCGGCCGGCGCCAAGACTGCGCGCCGCCTGTTCCAGCCGCTCGTCGATGCGCGCGATCACACCGATCAGCGTCAGCACCATGAACGGCACATAGATGTGCACGAGAGCCACGACCGTGCCGAACTCGTTGTACATCAGCGGCAAGGGCTTGCTGATCAGGCCCCAGGAGATCAGCGTCGTATTGATGACGCCCTTGTCCTGCAGGATGGTCATCCAGGCAAAGGTGCGGACGACGATCCCCGTGAGCAGCGGCGCGATCACCGCCATCAGGGCCAGCGCGTGGCCCAGCCGCGACTGCATGCGCGCCATCCAATGCGCCAGCGGATAGCCGATCAGCAGCGACACGACCGTCGTCACCAGCCCGATCCGCAGCGTTTCCCAGAGCGCATCGTGGAAAATGCCTGCCGAATCCTCGATGAAACGCTGGTAATGGCGCGTCGTCAGAACGGCATTCGGGTTGCTGATGGGATTTCCCGAAAAGAACGACATCACCACCATCACGGCGAATGGCAGGATGAAGAACAGAAGGAAAAGCAGCAGGGCCGGCGCGATCAACCAGGCAATCGGCGACGGACGATGAGAAGCGACGGAAGACATAGGCGTTCCTATCGTGGCGCAAGCCGATGTCCAAATCCACCCGCTGGACATCGTGAAGCAGGCGCGAACGCGCTTCCCTCGATGGCATCGAATTTGCCGGCCCATCGTCGAGGCGCCATGGCTCTCTTCACATCGCCTCGCTCCCGCCGAGGTACACCGATGATCATATTGACATTCGCGGCGAAGGCCGGGTCTCCATTAAAAAACGGAAATTAAAGCATTACCACCAGGTAACTACCCCTCCAAATCGCACAGAACGCACCGCTATAACGGGGCCGAGTTTACCGCCTCGATGCTCGGCACCGCGATTCCGGTCACTACTGGCGAGGACGGCCCGCAGCCCCTTCAGCGCGGCTCGTAGCCCGAAGGATCGGCGCCTAAAACCTTCACCTGGCGATTGGGTTCGAGCCGTACGCGTTTGACCGCTTCCACATACTTGGTCACGACGTCGTAGACGGGAGGCCCCTCGACACCCTCGTTGACCGAGGCCCAGCCGCTCACTGTGTATTTCTTGCCGACGTCGATCTTTTCGCCCGTGCGCAGGAGCGTCAGGTCGGAAATGCGCTGCCCGGCCGGCTTGCCTATGTCGATCGTGTAGGAGAGGCCACCGGCACGCACCATGTCGCCGCCCTGCTGGTAGTAGGGATCGGGATTGAAGAGATTGTCGGCGACGTCCTCCATGACCTCCTTGAGGGCCGCGCCGGTCATCTCGGTGCGGTATGCCGCCGGATAGGTGATGGCGGTCTGGTTGAAGATATCGTCGCCGCTGATCTCCTGCTCGGGCAGCAGGGTGGCGCCCCAGCGAAAGCCGGGCGATAGGGCGATCTCGACATCGCGCTCCGCCATGAGCGCCTGGCAGATCAGATCGTCGAAGGTGCCGTTGAAATTGCCGCGGCGATAGAGAAGGGATTCGGTATAGCCGACCACTTTCTCCAGCGCGGCGCTGTGCGGCGCGCGCACCTCGCGGATTAGGCCGGCCATATCGGGATCCGGGTCGATCACGTCGGCCAGCACCGGGATCAGGCGGAAGGCGTAATTCTGGATGCGCTTGTCGCGGATTTCGAGATCGAGCCGGGCCAGGAACTTGCCGTGGCTGCCGGCCGCGACCAGCAGCGTGTCGCCGACCTTCACGGGCGCGGGAAGCGCATCGTGCGTATGGCCGGTCAGGATCACGTCGATGCCCTTCACCCGGCCGGCCAGCTTGCGATCGACATCGAAACCATTGTGGCTCAACAGGACCACGAGATCGACGCCGTCATCGCGCAGTTTTGCGATGTGGGTCGCGAGCTTCTCTTCTTCTATGCCGAACGACCAGTCCGGGATCATGTAGCGGGGATTGGCGATCGGCGTATAGGGGAAGGCTTGCCCGATCACGCCGATCCGCACGCCGCCGCGCTCGAACACCGTATAGGGCTTGAACACCGGATCGCCCCACGTCGCGTCCTTCACGTTCCCCGCCAGGAACGGAAAATTGAGCTGCTTGATCAGCTCCTGGACGCGGTCCTGGCCGTAGGTGAATTCCCAATGCGCGGTCATGGCATCGACCTGCAGTGCATTCATCAGGCGCACCATGTCGGCGCCCTTGTTCTGCAACGCCGTGTAGCTGCCTTGCCAGGTGTCGCCGCCATCGAGCAGCAACACCTTGCCAGGGCGCTCCGCCCGGATCGCCTTGATCAAAGTTGCCATTCGATCGAGTCCGCCCATGCGGCCGAAAGTGCGGCCGAGCGCCTCGAAGTCGGTACAGGCCAGCGCATAGGCATCGTAGCTGCCGCGCGTGATGTTGTAAGTGGCGAGCAGTCTTTCGCCGACGAGATGAGGCGGCAGTCCGCGCGCCGCGCCGACACCGATATTGGCCGAGGGCTCACGAAAATAGATCGGCACGAGCTGCGCATGCAGGTCGGTGAAGTTAAGCAGCGTCACCTGCCCGACGGCGTCGAACCGCAGCAGGTCGTCCTGGCGCGGGAAGGCGGTCTGCGCCAGGCCGGGGCGCGTCGCCGCCAGTGCCGCCATGGCCGTGGCGACCTGGAGCAGCTCGCGGCGGCCGAGGCCGGTCATGACGTCACGCGACCTCGATCTTGCTCTCGGCGGTCCAGGACTGGTTCTCGTCGTCGGTCCAGGTGAATTTCAGCGTGCCGCTCTCCTCCACGCGCACGAAGAACGACAGGAACGGATTGGCCGCAATGGCCGGCTCCAGCTTCACGTTCAGGACCGGCTTGTCGTTGTAGGTGACCTTCAACGAGTTGACGATCAGGCGCGGCACGATCTTGCCGTCGGGGCCCTTGCGCTGGCCGTTCTCCATCGGGTGGGTGATCAGCGTCTTGACCTCGACCACCTCGCCTTTCTTGGCGGTGGCCGGCACCCGCAGGCGCGGCTTGATGTCGTCGGACATGGAACTCTCCTGCTCAGCCGCCGCAGCCGCCGATGGTGACCTTCACCTCTCGGCTCGCCATGTAGAGCGAGCCATCGTTCATCTCCGCCACGGCGACCAGCTTCTGCGTCTGCGCCAGTCGGGTGCGGAACTGAACCTCGGCCTTGCCGCTCGCAGGCGTGAACTCGAAGGTGATGACGCCAGGATTGGGATTGCCGTCGGCGGCGACGTAAAGCGCCTTCACGTAGGACTGCTCGGTCATGGCGCTCTCGACGGACACCGTGACGGGAACGGCATTGCCGTTCTCGGCGATCTCCGGCGCTTTCAGGGTGATCTTGCCTTCCTTGGACGTGCCCTTGGCCTGGGATGCCAGCCAATCGCGCGTGGCATCCGGCGTCGCCCAGGCGTTGCGCGCGACGATCGCGCCGGCAATCGCCAGAAGCGCCGACCGGCGGGTCAGGGAAGCAATCTCCGTCATCGATTTCTCTCTTTCCCTGCCCTGCCTTCAGTGCCGGATGTTGGGAGCGGCCATTTTCAGCCCCTCGTTCATCTTGCGCAAATAGAGTTCGAGCTCGCCATATTCAACGGCATCGGGCGGAAGCTCGTCGGCACGCACTTGCACGTTGCACCATTGGAAGCGCTTGCGGATATCCCAGATCTCGTTGCGGCTGGTGCGCCAGACCGGGAAATGATCGAATTGGCCCCGCGGCTCGCCCAGCCACTGGCCGCGCAGCCACTTGTTGGCGCCCTGGCCGTGGCAATCGGCGCAGGAAAAGTCGAACTGGCCGATCTTGAGCTGGGAAAGCTTCACGCCGCGATCGTAGGCCGCCTGCGCTGCCGGCAACGACAGATCGACCTTGATCGGTTCGCCGTTGGCCAGACTGTGCAGGTAGATCGACAGGTCGGTATTCGCGGCGGACTGCATCAGATAGTCGGCATTCATCGTAGCCTTGGCATGGCGGGCGATGAACTCCTCGGCGCCGAGCACCTTGTTGAGGCGTGGCTCCCACTTCGGCATCTCGGCCGCCCAGCGCTTGAAGCTGGTGGCGGGCGCGGCATGACAGTCGCTGCATGCCTTGCCGTTCGGCCCCGGCTTCTTGAACAGCGCGCTGCCGCTGTCGATGTGATCGGCAGCGGGATTGACGAAAGGATCGAGGAAATCGCGATCCTCGACCGGGCGGGGCCGCGTCGCGGGATTATCCAGGGGATCGGCAAACGTGGCGGGCGTCTTGAGCGTCTTGAGGAAGGCGACAATGTCGCGGATCTCGGCCTCGTTGTAGAAGCCGTGCTTGCCCCACGGCGGCATAACCGATTGCGGATTGTAGACTCGCGGATCGAATACGTAATTGAACAGCCATTGGTCGCTGCGGCCCGCCTTGCCGATCTCCGACAAATCGGGCCCGACATTGCCCGGCACTTCCTGCGTACTGGATCCCATGACATGGCAGGCAAGACATCCGCCGCCACGACTGCGATCGAAGGCGAGCTTGCGGCCGGTCACAGCGTCGCCAGTGACTTCCTTGACTTCGATCTCGCCGCCGGCCGGCGGGGTCACGTTGGGCCTCGCAAGACTGTTGTAGCTGTCCCAATGCGCCTGGTTCCAGTCGCGATAGCGCTGCCACGGCTGCGGTGCTGCGGAGCCCTCGAGCTGCAGCGGTGCCAGTGCCCGGGGAGCGGGCGTCTCAGGAGCGGGCGTCTGGGCAAATGCCTGCGCAGCCATGGCGCTCAGCGCAAAGCCCAGAAGTATCGCTTTCATCCGACGCTGCATCCCTTTCCGCCCGAGGGGCAGCGCGACATGGCCGAGCCTCCGCCGGGTTTCAAGCGAATTTCCATCGGCAGCAGGAAGCCATTGCCGAACTCGTAGAGCAGAGCAAATTATTCCACCAAATGCGCCTCCGGCGCCCGTAACGATCTCGCGATCAGGCCGGCACGAAATAGGGGAGCGTCACTTCCTTGCTTACGGGGTCGAAGGCCAACCGCAGGCGTGTGCCGATCCGGAGATCCTCGGCGGCAATGCCACGCAGCGGCGCATTCACCCGCACACCGGCCGCCATGTCGACAAGAACCACGGTGTAGGGCGTCATCTGCTTGAAGAAGAAATTGAACGGATGGTGGCAGACGGTCCAGCTATGGACCGTGCCCTCCGGCGACGTCTCCCGCCAGTCGCTCTCCATCGAGAAACAATGCGGGCAAACCGGCCGTGGATAGTGCCGGACCTTTCCGCAGGCGGAGCAATGCTGCAGCATGAAGCGGCCCTCGCGCAGCCCGTCCCAGTATGGCTGGCTTTCGCGCGTCGGCGTGGGCAGCGGCCTTTCCGGGGCCGGTGGAACCGCGGTCGTGCTCATGCCGCCCTCCTCAGGATCGCCAGCGATCCATCGCCCATGTCGCCGTAACCGGTGACCAGCCCCACCTCCGCATCGGCGACCTGCGCCTTGCCCGCCTCGCGGCGCAGTTGGCGCGTCAGTTCGATCACATGGTTGAGGCCGACGACATGGCCCTGGCTCAGCAGCCCGCCATGCGTGTTGATCGGCAGCTCGCCGCCGAGCGCGATGCGTCCGTCCATCACGAACGGTCCGCCCTCTCCGCGCTTGCAGAAGCCCAGCAGCTCGAGCTGGTTGATGACCGTAAAGGTGAAGCAGTCGTAGATCTCGGCGACATCGATGTCGCCCGGTCCGACGCCCGCCATCGCATAGGCGCGCGGCGCTGCCTTGGCCAGGCCGAACTCCATCAGGTCGGGGCGCTGAGCGATCGAGGCCGGCGATTCGGGATGCCCCTCGGCGACGCCCATGATGGTCACGGCGGGCTTCTTCAGATCGCGGGCACGCTCGGTCGCGCTCACCACAACTGCCGCACCGCCATCGCTTTCCAGACTGCAATCGAACAGGCGAAACGGGTCGGAGATCATGCGGGAGGCCTGATGCTCCTCGACCGTGAGCGGCTTGTTCATGACCACGTTGCCATTGAGGATCGCGTGCTGGCGCGTGACGACCGCGACTTCCGCGAAATGCCGAGAGCGCGTGCCGTAGAGTTCCATATGACGGCGTGCCCCGGGAGCATAGAGCTGGGCCGGCGCGAAGATGCCGATCGGCGCCTCGAATTCCGCGGCCAAGGCGAATTGCGGGAACTGCTGCAGGCGGGTGCTCACACGTGCCCCCGAATAACCGGTACGGCCTACCGAAATCAGGACGTGCTTGCAGACGCCGGTCGCCACTGCCATCGCCGCGGTCTGCAGCGCTGCCACGCAGGTGGCACCGCCCATCGGCACAAAGGCGGACAACGCCAGATCGGGAATGCCGAAATTGGCAACGAAGTCCTCGGCGATACCGCCGCCGGGGAAATAGGGAATGACGCCGTCGATATCGCGCGGGCTCAATCCGGCGTCGGCAACCGCTGCCAGGCTGGCCTCGAGCTGCAGCGCCAGCGCGCTCTTGGTCGTGCCGCGGGTATAGGCCGTCTCGCCGATGCCGCTGATCGCGGCCTTTTCGCGTAAGCCGTGCGCCATGCTTGTTTCCTCCGCGGCTATCGTGCCCTTCCCTCGATGAAACCGGAAGGGCTAAGGTTGCGCCAACCAAGGGGGATCAATGGCTAACGAAGAGTTGCTCGCTTTGTCCGCGGTGGAAATGCGCCGCCGTATCGGCACCAAGGAGATTTCGCCGGTCGAACTACTGGAAGCGAGCCTGCAGCGCATCAAGAGACTCAATCCTGCCGTCAACGCCGTCACCGCCATGTGCGTTGACCGGGCCCGCAAGGAAGCCAAGGCGGCCGAGACGGCGGTCCGCCGTGGCGAGGAGCTGCCGTTGCTGCACGGTCTGCCGACCGGCATCAAGGATCTCGAGGAGACCAAGGACCTCCTCACGACCTACGGCTCGCCGCTCTATCGCGATTTCGTGCCGAGCTGGGACAATGTGATGGTCGGACGCGTGCGCGCCGCCGGCGCCGTCGTCGTCGGCAAGACCAACGTGCCGGAGTTCGGCGCTGGCTCCAACAGCCGTAACCCCGTCTGGGGCGCAACCGGCAATCCCTTCAATCCGATGCTGAATGCCGGCGGCTCGTCGGGTGGCTCGGCGGCGGCGCTCGCCACCGACATGTTGCCGGTCTGCACCGGCTCCGATACTGGCGGCTCGCTGCGCAATCCGGCCGCCTATTGCGGCATCGTCGGCTTCCGCCCCTCGCCGGGCATGGTCGCCGTGGAGCGCCGCGCCATGGGCTGGACGCCGATCTCCGTGCTCGGACCGATGGGCCGCACGGTGGCCGATACCTGCCTGCTCTTCGCGACGCAGATCGGCCAGCACGACAGCGATCCGCTGTCCTTCCCTGTCGATGGCGCCGCCTTCGCTGAACCCTGGCCAGTCGATCTCGGCAGCCTGCGCGTGGCCTGGACCGAGGACTACGGCGCCGCACCGGTCGAGAAGGGCGTCCGCGCGACAATGCGCGAGAAGGTCAAGGCGATGAAGCACCTGTTCCGCAGCGTCGACAAGGTCGACCTCGATCTCGGTGATGTGCATCGCTGCTTCGACGTCATCCGCGCCGTTAGCTTCGTGGCGCGCTATCGCGAAGCCTACGAGAAGGACAAGAGCCAGCTCGGCCCCAACATCCGCGCCAACTACGAGATCGGCGCCAACATGTCGCTGGCCGACTTCGCCTGGGCGCATGGCGAACAAACCAACATCTTCCGCAAGTTCCAGCAGCTCTATCGCGACTACGATCTGGTGATCGGCCCGACGGTGGGCTTCTCGCCCTTCCCGTGGAAGCAGCTCTACATCGACGAGATGGATGGCAAGAAGTTGCGCAACTACTACCACTGGATGGCGACGGTCTACATCATCACGCTGGCGAGCAATCCGGCGGTGTCCCTGCCGTGCGGTCTCGACCATAACAAGATGCCGTTCGGCCTGCAGGTCATCGGCCGCTTCCGCGGCGATGGCGAAGTGCTGGGCGCGGCGCACGCAATGGAGCAGGCTTTCAAGGGCATTCCAGAGCTGGCGCGCCCGGTGCCGAATCTCAAGAAGCTCGCCAAGCCGGTGCCGGCGCTGAAGTCGATCGTGAGGCATCCGCCGAAGCTCAATGCCAAGGCGAAGCCGGGCCTCGCGCCCAGCGCGCTCTAAAAAAGAAACGAGGAAACGCCATGCGCAAGGATCTGCACGGGCTCGCCATCTCGACCGACTCGACGGAGGCGGCCGACGCTTTCGATCGGGCGACGATGGCCTATCTCAAGTACCGCACCGATGCCGGACGGCATCTCGGTGCGGCCCTGAAGGCCGATCCGGACTTTGCACTGGCGCATGTGACGCGCGGCTATTTCAACATGCTGGCCTACAACAAGGCCAATGTCGCCGGCGCCGCCGAATCTCTGGCGGAGGCGCGCAAGCGCGCCTCTCGCACCACCGCTCGCGAGGCTGCCCATATCGAGGCGCTCGACAAATGGATCCAGGGTGACCTCGATCGCATGCTCGCGATCTGGGAGCACATTGCTGGCGAACATCCGCACGACGTGCTGGCGTTCCGCCTCCATCACTTCAACGCCTTCTGGCTCGGCCGGCCCGAGACCATGCAGGCCGAGGTCGAGAAGGTCTATCCGCACTGGTCGGACGAGTATCCCGGCTGGGGCATGCTGCTGTCGTGCCGCTGCTTCGCGCACGAGGAAGCCGGCAACTACACGCTCGCCGAGAGCGCAGGACGGCAGGCGATCGATGTCGATCCGGGCGATCTGTGGGGCGCCCATGCCATCGCTCACGTGCTGGAGATGCAAGGCCGCCGCGGCGAGGGCATCGCCTGGCTGCGCAAGCTCGAGCCCAACTGGGAAGGCGGCAACAACCTCAAGCACCATCTCTATTGGCACCGCGGCATGTATCACCTGGAGCGGCGCGAGTTCGACGAGGTGCTGTCGCTCTACGACAAGGGCTTCCGAGACCTGAATTCGCCGCTCGTCCAGGCGATGCCGGACATGTACATCGACGTCCAGAACGCAGCCTCGATGCTGTTCCGCCTCGAACGTCACGGCGTCAATGTCGGCGACCGCTGGATCGAACTCGCCGACAAGGCCGAGGCCCGCATCGGCGACTGCCTGTCGGCTTTTACGCTGCCGCACTGGATGATGGCATTGGCCGCCACCGGCCGCACCGCCGCTGCCAACCGCATGATCGAGGCGATGCGCAGCTTCGGCCAGGGCAACGGCTTCGGCCCGCGGCTGGTCGGGCACGTCGCCCTCCCCGTCTGCGAGGCGGTGCTGGCGCACAAGCAGAGTCGCCATGAAGAGGCGCTGAAGCATCTGCGGCCTGTCGTCAGCGAGATGTACCTGCTGGGCGGCAGCCATGCGCAGCAGGACGTGCTGGAGCAACTCTTCCTCGATTCGGCGCTCAAGGCCGACAGCGCGGAAGACGTGCGGCTGATGCTGGAACGCGTCGCGGGCCGACATCCGGTGTCTCCGGACCGCCGTGTCGGCTATGCCATGGCCGCGGCGCGCTACGGTTACTAAAGCGCCCGATTCGAAAGGCGGGGCTCGCCTCCATAAGAGCCTAATTGCGCCACCCCATCGACGCGATCCGACTCGTACCCCAATACGAGGAGGACCGTGTTCGCCTTGGTCCTCCCAGGAGGAACGATGCACAAGGGTCGATGGCTGGTGGCGACACTGCTTCTCGGGACCGTCACGGGCTGCATCCAGGACGGCGCATACCCTGCCTATTCGGGCTATTCGGGCTATTCGGGTTATCCAGCCTATGGCTACGGCTATGGCTCGGGCTACTATTCGCAGCCCGCCTATTATTCGCCGCCGCGGGTCAACAACTACTACACGACCTACAGTCCGCCACCGCGCGTCGTCTCACCGCCGCCGGAACGCCACTGGGATCGTGACGATCATCACCGCGACGCCGACGGCCGCAGTCCACACCCTCACGATCATGACGGCTACCACGATCATGACGGCGATCGCCGCAGCTGAGGCGGAGCCGGCTAGCGGGCCTTCTTCTTCGGCTTCTTCAGCTCGGCATCGTGCTGGCCGAGAATCGGCGCGGCCCGACGGACGCCCGTCTCGTTCGCGGACATCTTGATCGGCACGCCGAGGGTCTTCTGCCGGCCGGCCTTGGCGTGCTGGACTTCGGCAACCATCCCGCGGGCCAGGATCTGCGGATCTGCGAATACCTCGTCATGATGAAGCACCGGCCCCGCCGGAATGCCGGCGGCTTCCAGTGTCGTCATCCAGTCGGCGGTCGAGCGCTTGACGATCTCGGCCTGCAGGATCGCGACGATCTCGTCGTTGTGCTTCACACGTAGCGCGTTGGTCTTGAAGCGCGGATCGTCGGCAAGGTCCGGCTTGCCGATCATTTCGCACAGCTTGCAGAAGAAGTTCTGCTGCGCCGCGCCGATGGTCAGCCAGCCATCGGCCGTCTGGAACACCTGGTATGGCGACGAGCCGCGATGACCCTGGCCGAGCTTTTCCGGCCGCACACCAGTGGCAAAGTAGTTCGCCGCTTCGTAGACGCCGAGCGATACCGTCGCCTCCAATAAGGAGGTTTCGACCCATTGCCCCTGCCCGGTCTTCTGCCGCGCCTGCAGGGCCGCCAGCACGCCGATGGTGAGATAGAGTCCCGCCCCGACATCCGAGATCGCCAGGGGAATGCGATAGGGCGGCCCATCCTTGGGGCCGGTGACGGACATCAGCCCGGACATGGCCTGGATCACCAGGTCGAAGCCGCCGCGCTTGGCATAGGGCCCTGTCTGGCCGAACCCCGAGATCGACGCCAGGACCAGGCGCGGATTGCGGGCGTGGAGCGCTTTCCAGCCGATACCGAGCTTGTCGATCACGCCGGGCCGGAAGTTTTCCAGCATCACATCGGCGCCGTCGACCAGCTTCCAGAAGGTCTCGAGATCGGCTGCGTTCTTGAGATCGAGCCGCACGCCGCGCTTGTTGCGGTTCCACAGCATGAACGGAGCCGACTCGCCCTCGACGAAGGGCGGTGCCCCGCGCATCGAATCGCCCTGGGGGCTTTCGATCTTGATGACGTCGGCGCCGAGATCGCCGAGCTGCATGCCGCAGAACGGCCCGGAAAGATGAGTCGTCAAATCGAGAACGACGAGCCCGTCGAGCGCTCCGGCCATGCTTTACCCCAGCAGCTTGTGCAGATGTTCGAGCGTGACCAGCCACTTGCTCACGCCGAACTCATTGGAAACGATGCGGCCGTCCTGCACGATTAGGAAACGCGGCGTGCCGCTCTTGCGCGGAACCTGGTTCAATACCTCGGCGAGATCACCGGGCCAGTAGCGAGCCTGATAGGCATCGCGCAACCGGGGCGGATCGACTTCGACCCAGGTCACGCGCTTGAACTCCGGCGACGCCAGCCAGTCGGCCTTGTACTTGTTCTTCCACGTCGTGCAATAGGGGCAATCCCAGCCGCCGACATAGATCATCTCGATCCGGCCGGGCTCCGCCCGTACCGCGGCGCCGCCGATCGAAGTCGCAACACTCGCAAAAAGGAAGGCGCGGCGATTCATGTCCGCTAATCTAGGCCGGCATGACACGCGCTTCCAAATCTTCTCTCGTCACCCTGGGTGACTTCTTCCGTCTTGCGGTGCGCCGCTTCCGCGCCGCCCGCCTCGCCTACGGACATGGCACCACCAATGCCGTCGACGAAGCGGCCTTCCTGATGCTGGAGGCGCTGCGACTGCCCATCCACAATATCGACCCATGGCTCGAGCTGCGCCCGACGGCCGCGGAGAAAGCGCGGCTTCTGACCCTGATCGACGCCCGGATCAGCCTGCGCATGCCGGCCCCCTATCTGCTGGGCGCAGCCTATATGCACGGCATCCGCTTCCACATCGATCGCCGCGCGCTCATCCCCCGCTCCTTCATCGGCGACCTGTTGGTCACTGGTGCGCTGCCGGTCGGCGAGCCGCGACGCATCAAGCGGGTGCTCGATCTCTGCACCGGGTCGGGGTGCCTCGCCATCCTGGCGGCGCTCGCCTTCCCGCACGCACGGATCGACGCCGTGGATCTGTCGGCGGGGGCGTTGGCGCTGGCACGCCGCAACGTGGCAGCCCACCGTCTCGGCGACCGCATCACCCTCCATCGCGGCGATCTGTTCGCGCCACTGGCACGGCAACACTACGACCTGATCATCAGCAACCCACCCTATGTCGATGCCGAAGGCATGGGCGCGCTGCCGCCGGAATACCGGCACGAGCCCCGCCAGGCCCTAGCGGCGGGCGACGACGGCCTCGATCTGGTTCGCCGCATTCTGGCCGAGGCGCCAAAGCATCTGACGCGCAACGGTTCGCTGGTGTGCGAGATCGGGCGCGGACGCAAGCCGCTGGAACGCGCGTTCCCGGACCTTCCGTTTGTCTGGCTCGATACCGAGCAGAGCGAGGGCGAGGTGTTCTGGATCGCCCGAACCGACCTGGTGCGCCGCTAGGCGTCGCCCAGGCAGATTCCCAGCGCCCGCGCCGTCCGGATCATCGTCCCGTCGACATCGAGCGTGCGCGAGCGGCCGACGACCTTGTCGAGCGGAACGTCGATGACCGTCCGGTTCCACCAGCCGACCATGCGATCCGCCTTGCCCTCCGCCAGCAGATCGACCGCATGCACGCCGAGCGCCGACGCGAGCAGACGATCCTCCGCTGTCGGCATGGCGCCGCGCTGGACGTGGCCGAGCACGGTGGCGCGCGATTCGGCACCCGTCGCGACCGTGAGCCGATGGGCAAGCCGCTCGCCGATGCTTTGATCGGCTGATTTCTCCGGTACCCTTGTGCCTACCTCGGCGTGTCCGGCTGCTTCCGCGACGACGACGAGAGCGGAGGTGCGCGCGGTACGCCGCAGCTTGGCGATATGATCGACGACGCTCGACAGGCGCCATGGAACCTCGGGGATCAGCACGACATCGGCTCCGCCCGCGATCGCCGCGGCCATGGCGATATGACCGGCATCACGTCCCATCACTTCCAGCACCATGATGCGATCGTGACTGGCGCCCGTGGGATGAAGCCGATCCACCGCCTCCGTGGCGATCGCGACGGCCGTCGTATAGCCGACGGCGCGCTCCGTGCGATGCACGTCGTTGTCGATCGTCTTGGGCACGCCGATGAAGGGAAGGTCGATCGGCTCCAGCAGGCGGCGCAGGATCGCCAGGCTGCCGTCCCCGCCGACGCCGATCAGGCCATCGAGCTGCAGGCCGCGCAGGCCCTCCACCATCTCCGCCGAGCGGTCCGCCAGGCTGCCATCCTCCATCGGAAAGGCAAACGGATTGCCGCGATTGGTGCTGCCGAGAAAGGTCCCACCTTGCCGCGCCAACGCCGCATCCAATCGCCCCGGATCGAGCGGCTCGGCGGCCACTGGCCGCGATAGGAGCCCCAGCGTGCCGCGATGGATGCCGACGGTCTGCCAGCCATGGCCGTGATGCGCCCGCAGCGCCACGGCGCGAATCGTGGCATTGAGGCCCGCGCAATCGCCGCCGCTCGTCAGGATGCCGATTCGCTTGCTCATATGCCGTCTCCTCGGTCCACTCTAGCAGCACTTCCCAGCAACGAATGAACCTTCCGGAAAGTGCCTTGACCGGATCAATCAATCTTCGCAGTGGCCAGCGCCGGTAGCACAATGGGTTCATGAAAGCGCATTACGCGGAATTCGCCGCCTACAACGCCTGGGCCAACCGACGACTCTATGATGCCGCATCACAGCTTTCGGAGGCCGAGTATCGCGCCGACAAGGGCGCCTTCTTCAAGTCGATGCATGGCACTCTCAATCACCTGCTGGCAACCGACCGCATCTGGATGCAGCGATTCACCGGCGAAGGCGATGCCCCGCAGCGATTGGACGCCATCCTACACGACCGTTTGGAGGATCTGCGCGCGGCGCGGCAGGCGGAGGACGACAGGATCATCGCCTATGTCGACGGCCTCGATGAGGAACGGCTGGCCGGTGTCATCCGCTATCGTCGCGTCTCGACGCCGGAGGAATTCGTGCAGCCGCTGCAGCCGGCGCTCAATCACTGGTTCAACCACCAGACCCATCATCGCGGACAAGCGCATGCCATCCTGACGGCACTGGGCAAGTCGGCGCCCGAACTCGACCTGCTGTACTTCCAGAGGCTGCAGGCGAAGACCCAACTCTGATCTCGCCACCGACCGGGATGCAGTTAGTGTGATGCTGGACGGGATCGGTGCCGGCTCGCTAGAGTGCATGGGCCAGGTCGTCCCAGACTAGAGATCAGACATGCAGCGGCGAACGCTACTCCTTCTTCCGGCAGCAATGCTGTCCATGACCGCCGTACCCGCCGCCTGGTCCCAGACCACCACAGGGTCCCAGACCAACACAGGATATTCGGCGGAGCAGCTCGACCAGATGCTGGCGCCGATCGCGCTTTATCCGGATGCGTTGCTGTCGCAGGTCCTGATGGCCGCCACTTATCCGCTCGAGGTTGTCGAGGCGGCGCGCTGGTCACAGGCCAACCCCAACCTTACGGGCGATGCCGCGGTCAACGCCGTCAAGGACAAGAGCTGGGATGTGAGCGTCAAGTCGCTTGTCGCCTTTCCCAGCGTCCTGAAGCAGATGAACGATCAGCTCGACTGGACGCAGAAGATTGGCAACGCGATGCTCGAGCAACAGCAGGCCGTCGCCGATTCGATCCAGCGCCTGCGGGCCAAGGCCGCCGCGGCCGGCAATCTCAAGAGCACGCCGCAGCAGACGGTCACCACGCAGGGATCCGGCAGCAACGTGCAGTACGTGATCGCCCCGGCCAATCCGGAGGTCATCTATGTGCCTTCCTACAATCCCTCTTGGGCCTACGGCCCGTGGCCCTATCCCGCCTATCCGCCGTCGTACTTTCCGCCGGCTGTCGGCGCTCTGGCGAGCGGCTTCCTGTGGGGCGTGGGATTCGCGGCGGCCGGCGCCATGTTCGGCGGCTGGCATTGGGGTGGGTACGGCAATTCCTACGTGAATGTGAACGTCAACCGCGCCGTCAACATCGACAATCACTTCAACACGGCGAACATCAACCCGAACGGTCAGTGGCAGCACGATCCGGCACATCGGCTGGGTGTCGCCTACCCCAATGCCGCGACCCGCGCGAAATATGGACAAGCACCGCGCCTCAGCCCCGAGCAGCAACAGCAGTTCCGCGGACGGCTCGATGGCAATGCCGGCGCCAACCGGCCGCAGGTGGCCAATCGCGGACCGGCGGGCCAACCGGGCGGCGCGCGCCCGAATGCGGGCCAACAGCGGGAGCAGTGGCAGAATCGCAGCGGCGCCGACAGGCCCTCCGCCTTCAGCGGCGTCGATCGCGGACAGCAGGTCAATCGCGAAGCCCAGCGCGGCCAGTTCCAGCTCGATCGCGCGCAATCGCATCCGGAATTCCGCGGCGGCGGTGGTGGTGGCTTTGGAAGAGGAGAACGGCGATGAGGGCTCGGTTCCTCCGGGAAGCTGGTCTCGTCCTCGGCCTGGTGCTGGGCTCGGCGGGGACATTCGCAGCCGGAGCGATGGCGCAGACACCGGCGCCCGCCGTCACCAAGGCCACGGCGCCGCGCCAGCAGACCTTCCCCTCTCCGCAGCAGGCCGCCGACGCCCTGACCACGGCGATCCGCAAGAACGACGACAAGGCGGTGGCCGACATTCTCGGCAGCAGCTGGCGCGATTTCGTTCCCGGCACGCAGCAGCACGAGGATGCGCAGCGCGACAAGTTCCTCGCTTCCTGGGACGAGGCCCACAAGATTGAGATGCAGGGCGACAGCAAGGCGTCGGTCGTCGTCGGCAAGACCGGCTTCACGTTGCCGATCCCGATCGTCAAGGATGGCAATGGCTGGCGCTTTGACGCCACCGCCGGCCTCCGGGAGATCACGGCGCGCTATATTGGCCGCAACGAGTTGACGACCATCCAGACCCTGCTCGGTGTCGTCGATGCCGAGCGTGAGTATGCGTCGGACGACCCCATGCGCACCGGTGTCGGCACCTACGCGCGCCGGCTGCTGAGTTCTCCCGGCAAGAAGGACGGCCTCTATTGGGAGACCAAGCCGGGCGAACCCGAAAGCCCGCTGGGTCCGCTGGTGGCGAAAGCGCAGCCCGGCGACCAGGACGGCGCCAACGGCTATTTCGGCTATCACTATCGGCTGCTGTACAGCCAGGGGCCGGCGGCGCCCGGCGGTGCCCGCGACTACATCGTCAATGGACGGATGATCGGCGGCTTCGCGGTGATCGCCTGGCCGGTCCGCTATGGCGAAACCGGCGTATCCACCTTCATCGTCAGCGACGCCGGTGTGGTCTACGAGCGCGACCTGGGTCCTGAGACGGCCCAGCGTGCCGGTGCGATCACCGTCTTCAATCCCGACAAGGATTGGCAGAAGTCGGACATGACGCCGCCGTAGGCAGTCGTCTCCGTCCATATGGCTTCCACGACGAGCATCCTGCCAACCTCCTGGCGACCCCAGCTGGCGATGGTGTTGCCGGCCGAGCCGGCGCGCTACGATGGGCCGCGCCTCGCGACAGCGGCGGCCATGGCGTGGCTTTGCGTCATCACGGTGCGCAGCTGCATCCATCTGTTCGCCCCCGACGGCGGCGCCCACTCGATCGCCACCATCGACATATCCGTCGCCGGCGGCTCGGACATCGTGGGGATGTTCGGTCAATGGGGCGCGATCCAGCTTCTGCTCGCGCTCCTGCTGTGGGTGCTGCTGCTGCGCTGGCGCGGGCTGGTGCCGCTCACGCTGCTCGTGTTCGCGATGGAGCCCGTCCTGCGGGGGCTCGCCGGCCACCTCAAACCGGTGACGACAGTCGGCACCGCCCCGGGCGCTGCCGTTAACTGGTTCCTGCTACCGGCCCTGGCTCTGCTGTTCGTCCTCTCCCTCTGCCCAGCCCGCCGGACCTGATCGGGAAAGGCACCGCCGATCGTTCCAGATTGTCGCAGCGGTGCGATCTGGGCACTGCAGAAACGACAAAGCCCCGCAATGGCGGGGCTTTCGTTCTTCCGGCAATGGTGGGCGCACCAGGGCTCGAACCTGGGACCCGCTGATTAAGAGTCAGCTGCTCTACCAACTGAGCTATGCGCCCTCACGCGTGAACGGGGCATTGCCGTAAGAGGCGGGGGCTATACCAAGGCCATTCCCCCTTGTCGATAGCCTCGCGCAAGAGAATTTCGGGACAAATGTCGCCACATTTCACCGCGCGAGCGGCAGCTGGGCATCCCGATAGACGTTGACGCCGATCATCAGGCCGCAGGCGAACATCACCGAGACCATGGCGGTGCCGCCATTGCTGACCAACGGTAGGGGCACACCCACCACCGGCAACAGCCCCATGACCATCGCCGTATTGATGAACACGTACAGGAACATCATGGCCGTCACGCCCAGAGCGATCAGGCGGCCGAAATGATGCTGGCTGCGCAGAGCGATCGAAAAGCCCCACACCAGCACCAGAGTGAAGAGAGCGAGCAGGACGCAGGCGCCGACCATGCCCCATTCCTCGACGAAGGTCGTGAAGATGAAGTCGGTCTGCTTCTCGGGCAGGAAATTGAGCGCGGACTGCGTGCCCTTGAGGAACCCCTTGCCGAACAGGCCGCCCGAGCCGATGGCAATCTTCGACTGGGTGATATGGTAACCTGCCCCCAGCGGATCGCGGTCCGGATCGAGGAAGGTCAGCACGCGCTTGCGCTGATATTCGTGCATGAAGGTCCAGGCGATCGGCAGGCAGCCGACGGCCCCTATTGCCGCCGCCAGGAACATCCAGAGCCGCACACCGGCCACGAACAGGAGCGCCGCGCCGCCCAGCATGACCATGAGGGCCGTTCCCAGGTCGGGCTGCACCATCACCAGCGCCACCGGCGCCATGATCACCACCAGGGGAGCCAGCGTGTAGAGGAACTTGCCGGCCTGCTCGCGCGTCAGGCCATGATAATAGCGCGCCAGAACGAGGATCACGGCCACCTTGGCGATCTCCGACGGCTGGACCTGCAGCGGGCCGATCACCAGCCATCGCTGCGCCCCCATGCCGATCTTGCCGGCGACGTCGACGGCGATCAGGAGCAGCAGCGAGAAAACGTAAAGCGGCCAGGCCAGCGACAGCCATACCTTCGGGTGAACGAAGGCCACCATCAGCAGCAGGACCAGCGACGCGCCGTAGCGGATGGCATGCTTGGCGGCCCATGGTTCGAAACGGCCACCGGCCGCCGAGTAAAGGGCCAGCACGCCGACGCCGGCGATCGCCGTCAGCACCAGGATCAGGCCCCAGTTCACGCGCCAGATCTTCTCGCCCAGCCCGACGGCCGGCGGCGCTCCCAACGACAGCGAGGTCACGGTCATAGCGAGGCCGTCTTGCGGAAGGTACCGGTGCGGCGCGACGGGTCGCGCTTCATGGTTTCCACCAGCACGTCGCGCCCGATCGGGCCGGCCGTGGCGCCGCCGGCCATGCCGTGCTCGACGATCACGGCGCAGGCATAGCGCGGATTGTCGACCGGACCGAAACAGACGAACAAGGCATGGGAGCGCAGATGCCAGGGAAGCTGCGCTTCCGTCACGCCCATGGCGCGCTCGCGTTCACTGATGCGCTTCACCTGTGCCGTACCGGTCTTGCCGGCAAAGCGGAACTGCGGATCGAGCATCTTGCCGGTGGAGTCGTAGCGGAGCTGCTGCGCAGTACCGGACGGCGAATTCACCACCAGGTTCATGCCCTCACGCACGAGCGCGACATGTTGGGGGTTGAGCCGCATCGACGGGGCGGCCGGCTTCTGCGTCGGCACCGGCGGTGCGAGCTCCTCTCGCGGCGCCGCCTTGGCCAGCAGCAGATTGGGCTGCACGTCGTAGCCGCCATTGGCCACCCGCGCCGTCATGACGGCAAGCTGCAACGGCGTCGCGGTCATGTAACCCTGGCCGATGCCAAGATTGAAGGTATCGCCCTGCTGCCAGGGGATGTTGTACTTGTCCTGCTTCCAGCTGCGGGTCGGCTGGTTGCCAGCCGATTCGCCCGGCAATCCGAGCGAACTGATCTGGCCGAACCCCAGCCGATTGGCCATTTCGGCGATCTTGTCCACGCCGGTCCGCCGCGCCGCCTCGTAGAAGAAGCAGTCGCAGGAATTGTAGAGACCGCCCACGACGTTGAGCCCGCCGTGACCGCCCTTCAGCCAGCAGTGGAACTTGATGTCGCCAAGCTCGACATAGCCGTTGCAGGGCAGGATGGTGCCGGGCTCGATCGCCTTCGACTCCAGGGCCGCCAGCGCCGTGACCATCTTGTAGGTCGAGCCGGGTGGATAGACGCCGCTGATCGCCTTGTTGTTGAGCGGTCGCTCAGGATTGTCGAGCATCTCGCGCCACTCGGCCTGCGTGATGCCTCGGGCGAAGACATTGGGATCGAACCCCGGATCCGACACCATCGCGAGGATGTCGCCGGTGACGATGTCGATCACCACGACCGAGCCGCTCTTGTGCTCCGCATTGACCTGCGCCGCCCGCAGCCGCTCGGCAGCGAAACGTTGCAATTCCAGATCCACGGTCAGCAGGACATTGTCACCCGCCTGGCCGTCGGTGCGGTCGAGCTCGCGCACGACGCGCCCGACGGCATTGACTTCGACCTGAACGGCGCCGGCGCGTCCGCGCAGGTCGTCCTCCAGCGAGCGTTCGACGCCCTTCTTGCCGAAACGCATGGTGGCGAGCTGCAGCACCGGATCGTCCCGGCCGGCCAGATCCTCGTCGGAGACGCGGCCGGTATAGCCGACGATGTGGCTCATCAACTCGCCCTCGGGATAATCCCGAGTCTGGCCGATATCGATAAAGACGCCCGGCAGGTCCGGCGCATTGAATTCCAGACGCGCCACCTCTTCCCACCCCAGGTTTTCCCGGACGACCGAGGGCTGGAAATTGCGGCTGCGGCGCAGCTCCCGCAGCAGGCGTCCCTTCTCCGCCTCGCCGAGATTCAGGATCTGGTCGAGCCGGTCGATCACCATCTCGGCGCCGCGTCCCCGATCGGAGGTCACCATGGCGCGGAAGTTGTTGCGGTTGATGGCCAGCGGTTCGCCGGTACGGTCGAAGATCAGCCCGCGCGAGGGCGGCAGGAGCCGGACATTGACGCGGTTCTCCTCGGCCATGGTGGAGAACCGCTCGCTGTCCAGCACCTGGAGCTGGTAGAGCCGACCGGCCAGCGCCGACATCAGAGTCAGCTGTCCGCCGGCCAGCAGGAGCGAGCGCCGCGTGAACAGGCTGGCGCGCTCGCCATCGCCCTTGCGAAACCGGATCATGCCGATGTCTCCCCTGGCCGCGCCGTGCCTCGGGCGGGCTCCGGGACGTTCAGCGGATCGCGGGGCCGCACCCGAGCCAGGATGGGCGCCAGCAAGGGATAGATCACGATCACCACGGCATATTGCATCATCGCAGGCACCGGATCGATGGCGGTCCATGTCCAGAGCGCGGTGAAGCCCCAGACCAGGACCATGAAGAGCCATTCGAGCAGGCAAAAACCGATCCACTGGAACAGGAAGGGCACGCCGACCAGGTAGCGGCGATTGGCGACCACGGCGGCGCGGATCAACACGAAACCGAGAGCGCTGATGCCGACCGGCGCCCCGGGGCCGCCCAGCAGCAGATCGAGCAATACGCCCATCGCCAGCAGGAACGGGCCAGGCAGGCGCTCCGGCGTCGCCAGGCTGAACTGGAACACCACCAGGGCCGGCAGCAGCGGCAGCGTGTCAGAGAGATAAGGAACGCGCAGGGGCGCCAGGGTCAGGATGACGAAAAACAGCAGAATCAGGCCCGGCAGGACCAGCCGTCCCAGATCGTCGAGCCGAGCGATGAACCCGTCCGCGCGCATCAGCGGGCCTTTTGCGGTGTCGTTGCCGGGCTTGTTGTCGGGCCGGCTGTTGTCGGCCCGGTCGTTGCCGGGCCCGCCGAGCCGGTCGTCGCCGGCGCTGGACCAGTATTGACCAGGCCGGTGACGCCGTAATCGACCACGCGCACGAACTCCAATCGCGAGAAATCCGCGAACGGCCGCACACGGATAGTCCCTTCATTGCCGCCCTGGACCACTTCTCCCACCGGAATCCCGACCGGGAAGCTGCCGCCGCTGCCGGAGGTGACGATGCGGTCACCGGGCTGGATGCCGGCAACGCTCTGCAGCAGCGTCAGCCGCAGCAGGGGCGAATTGTTGCCGGCCAGGATCGCCCGCTCACGCGTGCGCTCCACCTGGACCGGCAGCCGCGAGTTCACGTCGGTGACGAACAGGACGCGGGCGCTGTTCTCCCCGACCTCGGCGATGCGGCCCGCAAGGCCCTCGCCGGTGAGAACGGCCTGGCCCGGCGTGACCCCGGCACGGCGTCCGACGTTCAACAAGGCGCCACGGACATAGGCGCTGACACTGTCGCCGACGACACGGGCGGTAATGAACGAGGCCTCCGGACCTTCGCGGAAGCTGGCCAGCTCGCGCAGGCGGTTGTTCTCGTTCTCGAGGCGTCTCGCCGCGGTCTGCCAGGCCAGCAGACGGCTGTTTTCTCCGCGCAGCCGCGCATTTTCCTCACGCAACGAGGCAAACTCGCGGAGATCGGCAATGGCACGATTGGCCACCGCGACGGGCTGCGCGATCGCCTCGAGCGCCGGGGTCGCAAGATCGAGCGCCAGCACGCGCGCATTCTCGACCAGCACGGTGTCGGCCTTCCCGATCAGCATGGCCACGAAGGCGGCGATCACCAGGAGGACGAGCGCAAAGCGCTGCAGGAATGTCCGCAGCTGCTGGGTCGCTACCTCGAAATCGTCGCGGATCGCCATGCCCGGGTCATTCTACTCCAAGCGGACGGTGGCGCGCGGAGTCTTAGTACATGGATGACAAGACGCCGCGCAAACGATCGATATTCTCCACCGCATGGCCGGTTCCCAGCGCCACGCACAGCAGCGGATCCTCCGCCACCGAGACCGGCAGGCCGGTGGCCTGGCGCAGGACCATATCCATGTTAGCCAGCATGGCGCCGCCGCCCGTGAGGACGATGCCCTTGTCCACGATGTCGGCCGCAAGTTCGGGCGCTGTGTTCTCGAGGGCGACCTTGACCGCCTCGACGATCTGGCTGACCGGCTCCTGAAGGCTTTCGGCGATCTGCCGCTCGGTGATCACCAGTTCCTTCGGCACGCCGTTCATCAGGTCGCGGCCCTTGATTTCCATGGTCCGCCCTTCGCCGTCGTCGGGCGCGCAGGCCGAGGCGATGGTCTTCTTGATGCGCTCGGCCGAACTCTCGCCAACCAGGAGATTATGATTGCGCCGGATGTAGGCGATGATCGCCTCGTCCATCTTGTCGCCGCCCACGCGCACCGAGCGCGGATAGACGATGCCGCCGAGGGACAGGACCGCCACTTCGGTCGTGCCGCCGCCGATATCGACCACCATCGAACCGGTCGGCTCGGTGACCGGCAGGCCGGCCCCGATCGCCGCCGCCATGGGCTCCTCGATCAGCCACACCTTGCGCGCGCCGGCGCTTTCGGCCGATTCCTGGATGGCGCGACGCTCCACCGCGGTCGAGCCGGAAGGCACGCACACCACGATCTGCGGATGGGCGAACGACCGGCGATTATGCACCTTGCTGATGAAGTGCTTGATCATCGCCTCGGCGACTTCGAAGTCGGCGATCACACCATCGCGCAGCGGCCGGATCGCCTGGATGTTGCCCGGCGTGCGGCCCAGCATCATCTTCGCCTCCTCGCCCACGGCGAGGACCTGACGCTTGCCGCTGTGCGTGGTCAGCGCGACAACCGAGGGCTCGTTCAGCACGATGCCCCGGCCCTTCACATAGACCAGCGTGTTGGCTGTCCCGAGGTCGATCCCCATATCCGCCGAAAAAAGCCCGATCACTCTCGACAGCATTGCGCCAAGTCTCTGTAATTACAGGAAAAACAGCTTTTCGTCGCGAGCCTGAAAAGGCCGCTGAAGTGGGGTGGGTTTAGACCGGCCGGGAGGGTCTCGCAAGGCGATTCAAACACCCCGGCCGGACAACCGTCCTTTGTCACTCGGTGCGCAACGGAGCCCGCCGGTCAGTCGAAAACGACGACGCCGCGCGCGACCTCGCCGGCCATCATGCGCTTGAAGCCTTCGTTGATGTCCTCGAGCTTGTAGGTACGGCTGATCAGGCCGTCGATATTGAGCCTCCGGTTCATATAGTGATCGACGAGAACGGGGAAATCGACGTTGGGCCGCACCGATCCGTAATAGGTGCCGCTCACCGTCTTCTCGGTCAATACCATCGCGAATGGCGAATATTGCGCCTTCACGGTCGCGGCCGAGATACCGACCGCGACGGCGTGGCCGCCCGGCGCCAGCGCGTCGAAAGCCAGGGCCTGGGTCTTGTCGTTGGACACCGCGTCGAAGGCATAGTCGACGCCCAGCCCGTCCGCGATCTCCTTCACCTTCTTGACCGGATCGTTGTCCTTGGCCGTGTTGATCGTGTGCGTGGCACCGAACGTCCTGGCCATCTCGAGCTTGTTGTCCAGGATATCGGCAGCAACGATCAGACGCGCGCCCGACAG
Organism: Enhydrobacter aerosaccus; assembly: GCF_900167455.1. Taxonomy (GTDB): domain Bacteria; phylum Pseudomonadota; class Alphaproteobacteria; order Reyranellales; family Reyranellaceae; genus Reyranella; species Reyranella aerosaccus. The sequence continues at coordinate 91,588 of NZ_FUWJ01000011.1, read as the reverse complement.
CATGGCTCCCTGGATGGCGTTGAGGCCGACGCCGCCGCAGCCGATCACCAGCACCGACGACCCGGCCTCGATCTTGGCATGACGGGTGACGGCTCCCACGCCGGTCGCGACGCAGCAGCCGACCAGCGCCGCTTGCGGCCAGGGCATATCCCTTCGGATTGGCACCACCATCTCCTCGGGCACCACGACCTCCTCGGCGAAGGTACCGATGCGCGCCATCTGGCTGATGCCCTGCCCCTTGTGCTTCAGCCGCAGCGTCCCGTCATAGAGGGTGCCTGCCGGCGCGGAAGCATGGCCGATGCAAAGCACAGTGCGGCCCATGGTGCAGTAGCGGCAGCGCCCACAATGCGGCCGGAAGGAGAAGATGACGTGATCGCCGGGCTTCACCGTCGTGACACCGGGTCCGCATTCCAGGATCTCGCCGGCAGCCTCGTGCCCCGGCACGATCGGCAGAGGCGAAGGCCAATCGCCGTTCATGATGTGCCAGTCGCTCTGACAAACGCCCGCCGCCTTCATCTTCACGCGCACCTCGTTGGCCTTCGGCGGATCGAGTTCGCATTCCACGACCTGCAGCGGGGTATTGGGTTCGAACAAAACAGCGGCTTTCATCATTTTCCTCCCGGGAGACGGCGCACTATAACATCGCTCGCATGACCAAAACTCTTTTGATCACGGGAGGCGCTTCCGGCATCGGCGCCGAGACCGCGCGACGCGCCGCGGGCCGCGGCTACCGGATTGCCGTCAACTACCGATCGAGGGCGGATCAGGCGGAGGCCATCGTGGCCGAGATCGCCGGCAAGGGCGGACAAGCCGTCGCGGTGCAGGCCGACATGGCTCGAGAAAGCGAGATCGTGCGGCTGTTCGAGGAAACCGAGAAATCGCTCGGCCCTGTCACTCACCTCGTCAACAGCGCCGGCATCAACGGTCGCAATGGACGCGTCGACGAGTACGACGCGGCCATCCTTTCCAACCTCTTCGCCGTCAATGTGGTCGGCTTGATGCTGTGCTGTCGCGAGGCCGCACGGCGCATGTCGACCAAGCACAGCGGCAAAGGCGGCGCCATCGTCAACGTCTCTTCCATGGCTGCCACTCTGGGCGGCCGGACGGGCTCTTCGGCCTATGCTGCCAGCAAGGGCGCCGTCGACGCCTTCACCAAAGGCTTCGCTCGTGAAGCGGCAGGCGAAGGCATCCGGGTCAATTCAGTCCGACCGGGCATGGTCACGACGGAAATGACCGAGGGCCGACTCACTGACGCCACCTTTCGAGCCCGCATCGAATCCTCGATCCCGATGCACCGCATCGGAGAAGCGCACGAGATCGCCGAGGCGATCCTGTGGCTGCTGTCGGACGAGGCCTCTTTCATTACCGGCGCCATGCTCGATGCATCGGGCGGCGGCTATATGCTTTAGAAAGCCTGATTCGGTCTCACTGATCGATCGGAGGCAGGCGGTCGCGAAGCGGCCCCGACCTCCGATCCGACAGCGAGAGAGGCGTCAGTCCCACTTTATCGATTTGTCGTAGACGTACAGATTCTGGATGCGGCAGAAATTGCCCGTGTATTCGTATTTGTAGCCGTCCGACGCCGTCACTCGGAACTGGACATCGCACGGCCCTTTGCGATCGGAGAACCGCATCTCAATCGCAGCACCTGGTTCCAGTCGATCGCGTCCCAGCCAGTTCGAACTCCAGCCATCGCCCTCGTTGGTCGTGAAGGACACGATCGTGAAGTTGCTACCGTTGTGCAGTTCAAAATCGGCCCAGTCATCGGCGAAAGCGACGGGCGCCGTCATGACGATCAATCCTGCAGCAAGCAGGGACGCGGACAATTTCATCTCAGGTCTCATAGCAATTGCGCGTTTGTGAGTCGCATTCGACAGACGCGGATCCAGCCGTTGGCTTCGGACCGATTGAATGTCTCGGCGATATCACATCCGACCAATAAGGGTGGCACCGGCCGTGTTCAATCGCCGATTCGGGAAAGCATTGTGACAGGTCTCCCGCGCTCGCCCCTGTCGATGGCAATCTGACCAAAAGAAAACGCGCCACGTGCCGCGGAACCGATCCGCGACACGTGGCGCGCTTCCCGAGATCGTCAGTTCTTGGTCTTGTCGACCAGGGCCTTTTCCTTGATCCACGGCATCATGCCGCGCAGCTTGACGCCGATCTCCTCGATCGGATGCTCCGACATGCGCTTACGCATCGCCTTGAACGAGGCCTGGTTGACCTTGTTCTCCAGCATCCAGTCGCGCGCGAAGCGGCCCGACTGGATGTCGGCCAGCACACGCTTCATCTCGGCCTTGGTCTCGGCCGTCACGATGCGCGGACCCGACACGTACTCGCCATACTCGGCCGTGTTGGAGATCGAGTAGTTCATGTTGGCGATGCCGCCCTCGTAGATCAGATCCACGATCAGCTTCACCTCGTGCAGGCACTCGAAGTACGCCATCTCCGGCGCATAGCCCGCCTCGACCAGCGTCTCGTAGCCGGCCTTGATCAGCTCGACGAGGCCGCCGCACAGCACGACCTGCTCGCCGAACAGGTCGGTCTCGCACTCTTCCTTGAAGGTCGTCTCGATAGTGCCGGCACGGCCGCCGCCGATCGCCGACGAGTAGCTGAGGCCGATCTCGAGCGCGTTGCCCGAAGCGTTCTGCGCCACCGCGACCAGGCAGGGCACTCCGCCGCCACGCAGGTATTCGGACCGCACCGTGTGGCCGGGGCCCTTGGGCGCGATCATGAACACGTCGATGTCGGGGCGCGGCGTGATCAGGTTGAAGTGCACGTTGAGGCCGTGCGCGAAGGCGAGCGCCGAACCGGCCCGCATATTGGGCGCGAGGTCGGCATTATAGATGTCGGACTGCAGCTCGTCGGGGGTCAGGACCATGACGATGTCGGCCCACTTGGCGCCATCGGCCGGGCTCATCACGGTGAAGCCAGCGCCTTCGGCCTTCTTGACCGTGGCGGAGCTGGGCTTGAGCGCGATGCGCACGTCCTTCACGCCCGAGTCGCGAAGGTTCATGGCATGGGCATGGCCCTGGCTGCCGTAGCCGACGATCAGGACCTTCTTGCCCTTGATCAGATTAACGTCGGCATCACGATCGTAATAGACACGCATTGTCCTGCTCCCTTTCGAATGGCGCGCTGTCTAGCGGCTCAGCAAGGCGAGGCGCAAGCCGAGAACGGCCAGCGCTCCGCCCATAATTCGGTCGAGCCAGACCTTGGCCCGCCGGTAGATGGCTCGCGCCGGCCCGCCGGAAAACAGCAGGGTGATCAGCGCGTACCAGGTGAATTCGTTGAAGGCCACGATGGCCAGCACCGCCGCCTGCATCCAGACCGGCGGCTGCGCCGGCAGGAGGGCGAGGAAGATGCTGCCGAAGAAGACCATGACCTTCGGATTGCTGAGCTGTAGCAGCAGGGCGCGAACGAAGCCTTGCGCGCCGGTGGCGTGAACGCCGCCGGAGCCCGGCTCCGGCAAAGGATCGCGGGCATGCCGCCACAGCATCACGGCCAGATAGAGCAGATAGAGTCCGCCGCCGATGCGCATGGCGAGATAGAGCCACTCGAAGCGCGCGAACAGGACCTGCAGGCCGTATAGCGCCGCCGCGGCCCAGGCGAGCGCGCCCAGCATCATGGCGAAAGCGGCGAGGAATCCGGCGCGACGCCCCGAGCCGACCGCTGTCTGTGCCACCAGCACGAAGCTCGGACCCGGGCTCGCGGCGGCAAGCAGATGCACGACCGCAAGGCCCAGAAGGGCGACGACCGCATCCATCGCTAGAGAGCTTCGCCGCCGCGGGTCGTGGCGACGATACCGGTGCGGCCAACATCGACCAGGCCGAGCCCGTCCATCAGGCCAATGAAGGTGTCGACCTTGTCGGACGAGCCGGTCACCTCGAAGACGAACGAGTCGTTCTTGGCGTCGATCACCTTGGCGCGGAAGACATCGGCAAGACGCAGGGCCTCGACCCGCCTCTCGCCCGTTCCCTTCACCTTCACCAGTGCCAGCTCGCGCTCGACATGCGCTCCCTCGACGGTAAGGTCGCGCACACGGTGGACTGGCACCAGGCGGTCGAGCTGGGCCTTGATCTGCTCGATCACCATCGGCGTGCCGGTCGTGACGATGGTGATGCGGGAGAGGTTTTCCTTTTCGTTGGTCTTGGCGACCGTCAGGCTTTCGATGTTGTAGCCGCGACCGGAAAACAGGCCGACCACACGGGCGAGAATGCCGGGCTCGTTGTCGACCAGAACGGAGATGGTATGGCGCGAAGCCGTCTCGATCGCGCTCACACCAGCACCATGCCTTCCTCGGACACGGGCTTCGCCGCGCGGTCGTTGGGGCCCAGCAGCATGTCGTAATGGGCCGCGCCCGACGGAATCATCGGGAAGCAGTTTTCGGCCTTGTCGACCAGGACATCGACGATGACCGGCTTCTTGATCTTGATCATCTCCTCGATCACGCCGTCGAGCTCGGCCGGATTGCCGGTGCGCAGGCCGACCGCCCCGAACGCCTCGGCAAGGCGAATGAAGTCGGGCAGCGCTTCCATGTAGCTCTCGGAATAGCGCCCGCCATGCAGCAGCTCCTGCCACTGCCGCACCATGCCCATATACTGATTGTTCAGGATGAAGATCTTCACCGGCAGTCGGTACTGCGCCACGGTGGAGAGCTCCTGGATATTCATCATGATCGAGGCTTCGCCGGCGACATCAACCACCAGCGCTTCGGGATGGGCGATCTGCACGCCGATGGCGGCAGGGAAGCCGTATCCCATCGTGCCCAGGCCCCCGGAGGTCATCCAGCGGTTCGGCTCCTCGAACTTGAGGAACTGCGCCGCCCACATCTGATGCTGCCCCACCTCGGTGGTGATGTAATGGTCGAGGCCCTTGATGTGATGATAGAGACGCTCGAGCGCGTATTGCGGCTTGATGGTCTCCTGATCCTGCTTGTAGGCGAGGCAGTTGCGCGCCCGCCACTTGTCGATCTCGGCCCACCAGGCTTTCAGCGCCTTGTGGTCGGCCTTGAGCTGCCTGGCCTTCCAGATCCGGATCATCTCCTCGAGCGCATGCGCCGCGTCGCCCACGATCGGCAGATCGACGCGCACGTTCTTGTTGATGCTGCTCGGGTCGATGTCGATATGGATCTTCTTCGAGTTCGGCGAGAATTCGGCGAGCTTGCCGGTGATGCGGTCGTCGAAACGAGCGCCGATATTGATCAGCACGTCGCAATTGTACATCGCCAGGTTGGCTTCATAGGTCCCGTGCATGCCGAGCATGCCCAGGAACTGCTTGTCCGAGGCCGGGAAAGCGCCGAGGCCCATCAGCGTGTTGGTGATGGGGTAGCCGGTCAGATGCACGAGCTGCGTCAGCAGCTTGCTGGCCTTGGGGCCTGAATTCACCACGCCGCCGCCGGTGTAGAAGACCGGCCGCTTGGCCGCCGCGATGATCTCGATCGCCTGTTCGATCTTGGTCGGATCGGGCTTCACCTGCGGGCGGTAGCTCTTGTGCTGGACCGGCTTGTTGGGCGCCTCGTACTCGTGCTTGTTCATCAGCACGTCTTTCGGCAGGTCGATCACCACCGGACCCGGACGGCCGGAGCGCGCCACATAGAAAGCCTCGTGGACCGTGCGAGCGAGATTGCCCACCGCCTTCACGAGATAATTGTGCTTGGTGCAGGGCCGCGTGATGCCCGTAGTGTCCGCTTCCTGGAAGGCGTCGTTGCCGATCAGATGCGTCGGCACCTGGCCTGTGAGGCAGACGATCGGAATCGAATCCATCAGGGCATCGGTCAGGCCGGTGACGGCATTGGTCGCGCCCGGACCGGAGGTCACGAGCACCACGCCCACCTTGCCGGTGGAGCGGGCATAACCTTCGGCGGCATGCACCGCCGCCTGCTCGTGCCGCACGAGGACGTGCCGCAGGCGGTTCTGCTTGAAGAGCGAATCGTAGATCGGAAGGACCGCGCCGCCGGGATAGCCGAAGACGACCTCGACTTCCTCGTCGATCAGGGCTTTCACCAACAGATCGGCGCCGGTCGTGGCGGACTCCTCGGGCTTCATGACAGGGGTCTCCTCTATGACAAATGCGCCGCAAAAACGGGTTTTGCGGCGGCGCGGACCATAGAGAGGCGGGGTGGGAGGGTCAACGGAAATCAGCACGAAACATAAAGTTTCAGACCCCCATTTTGTCCAAAAATTTCTCTACGCCCTCCCCAACTGGATTTGCGGAGGGATCCAGCACCAAATCTGGGGCCATCTGGTGCCGGAACCACGTCATCTGGCGCTTGGCATATTGGCGCGTGTGATCGATGGCAATTCGCCGCGCCTCATCGAGGCTGAGGTCGCCTCGAAAATAGCGGAACAGTTCGGGCGCGCCATGCGCCTTCAGGCCGGGCCAAGAAGGGTCGGGATGGCGCTCTAACACCGCCTTCACCTCATCGAGAACACCCGCCGCGAGCATGGCATCGAAGCGCGCCTCGATGCGGTCGCGCAGCCATTGCCGCTCCGGGGCGAGAAGGATGGTGACGAACCGCCAGGGCGCAGGCGTCCCCTTCGTCTCCTGCCAGGCACTGAGCGGCCGACCGGTGCCGATCCAGGTCTCCCAGGCGCGCACATGACGCTGCCGGTCGCCGGGCTTCAGCCGCGCGACGATCGCCGGATCGTGCTGCGCCAGCCGGGCCCGGAAAGCCTCGGCCCCCATGGCCTGCCAGTCTTCGTTGGCCTGGACCCGCAGCGTTGCCGGTGCTTCCGGAATGTCGGAAAAGCCCTGCATCAAGGCCCGCAGATAGAGTCCCGATCCGCCGCAGAGGATAGGCAGGCGGCCTTGTTCCTGGGCATGCTCGATCTCATCCGAGGCAAGGGTGCGCCAGCGGGCAGCAGACAGTGTCTCGCTGAGCGGCAGGACGCCATAGAGCCGATGCGGGGCGCGGGCCCGTTCCGCCGCCGATGGCTGCGCCGTGAGGATTGGAAAGGCGTCGTAGGTCTGCATCGCATCGGCATTGATCACGACGCCGCTGCGACCTTCGGCCAGCGACAGGGCCAGCGCCGACTTTCCGCTGGCAGTCGGTCCGGTCACGATGACGACAGGCGGCTTATGCTGGCCAGAAGAGCTCATGCCTTCTTTGGCCATGCGGCGGCGGCGTTTGCAAATCCTCGCATGCGCCGCTAGAGGCGGAGCGTGAAAAGCGTCCTCGTCCTCATCGCCAATCCTGCCAAACCGATTCTCGAGTCGGCCCTCGTCCGCCAAGCTGCGGAGGCGCTGCGCTCCAGCGGTGCCTCAGTCGGCGAGCCCGACTGGCTGGCGGATGGCATCGCCTGCGATCTGCCGTTCGACGGAACGGCGCCCGACATCGCCTTGGCCGGCATCGATGCCGTGACCGTGCCCGTGTTGGCGCGACGCAAGAAGCTGCTCGTGGCCGACATGGAATCGACCATGATCGAGAACGAGATGCTGGACGAACTGGCGGAGTTCCTCGGCCTGCGCGACAAGATCGCCGCCATCACCGCGCGCGCCATGAACGGCGAGATCGATTTCGCCGGTGCGCTCGAGGAACGGGTCGGGCTGCTGAAGGGCCTGCCGGTCGCCAGGCTCGACGAAGCGGCGCGGCGGATCCGCTACACACCGGGCGGGGCGACGCTCGTTGCCACCATGCGTCAGCATGGCGCCTTCTGCGCCCTGGTCTCCGGCGGCTTCACCTACTTCACGTCCCTGGTGCGCAAGGCGCTGGGCTTCGACATCGATGCCGCCAATGTCCTGCGGCACGATGGGCAGACCTTGAGCGGTTCCGTCCAACCGCCGATCCTCGGCAAGGAAGCCAAGCTCGCCACGCTCGATCGTCTCTGTGTCGAGCGTCAGCTCGGCATCGCCGAGGCCATGACGGTGGGCGATGGCGCCAACGACCTGCCGATGCTGCAGGCGGCGGGGCTTGGCGTGGCCTTCCACGCCAAGCCCGTCGTCGCGGCACAGGTCCCGGCGCGCATCAACCATGGCGATCTCACGTCCCTGCTCTATCTGCAGGGTTATCGCCGCAGCGAATTTGTCGAAAGGACCGATCCATGACCCAAGCCCTGCAAGTCGTCCTGGCCAAGCGCCCCGTCGGCGACGTCACCGACGATTGCTTCCGCGCCGAGACGGTGACCCTGCCGGCCTTGACCGACGGGCAGATCCTGATCCGCCAGCGCTTCCTGTCGCTCGACCCCTATATGCGGCCGCGCATGACCGAGCTGCGCTCCTACACGCCGCCGTTCGAACTCGACAAGCCGCTGACGGGTGGCTCGGTCGGCGAGGTGGTCGAATCGCGCAACGAGCGGTTTGCCAAGGGCGACATCGTAATGGGCCTGCTGAACTGGGCCACCCACACGGTCCATGACGGCAAAGGCTTGCGCAAGATCGACCCCTCGATCGCTCCGCTCTCGGCGCATCTCGGTATCCTCGGCATGCCGAGCTTCACCGCGTGGTACGGCATGAAGCACATCTGCAAGCCCAAGGCCGGGGAGACGGCCTTCGTCTCGGCCGCGACGGGCGCCGTCGGCCAGGTGGCGGGCCAGCTCGCCAAGCTGGCCGGTGCGCGGGTGGTGGGCTGCGCCGGCGACGAGGACAAGTGCGTCTGGGCGGTGCGGGAGGCCGGCTACGATGCCTGCTTCAACCATCGTACCGAACGTGACTATGGTGCGGTCCTCGACAAGCTCTGCCCGCAAGGGATCGACTCGGATTTCGAGAATGTCGGCGGGCGGATCTTCCACGCGGTCTTCGCGCGGCTGAACAATTTCGGCCGGGTCGCCTTCTGCGGCGCGATCTCCGAATATCAGGACAAGGAACCGATGGCCGGCCCGCCCAAGATGTTCACCATCGTGCAGCGGCGCCTCACCATCCAGGGCTTCATCGTGTCCGACCATGTCGCGCTGATGGGCGACTTCGTGAATGAAGTGGGCGGCCTCCTGAAGGCCGGCAAGCTCAAGAGCCGCGAGACGGTGGTCGATGGTCTCGCCAAGGCCCCGCAGGCGTTCATGGGCCTGCTCAAGGGTCAGAATTTCGGCAAGCTCGTCGTCAAGATCGACGGCTAGAACGCAGACTTCAGATCCCGGGCGGCACGGCGCGCGGGAACTCCTTGGCGTAGCGGAAGTAACGCGCCAGGTGCCGATCGCTGGCAACAAGCGTACCGCGCCGCAACCGCATGCGTTCGAGAATCGGCTCGTCCTCGCTCAACAGCCGCTCGACGAAGACACCCAGATTTTCCAGCGCCTGGCTCTCATCTTGCCCTCCATCCTGGCGGTCGACGCGACGCGGTATGCCGACAGTGAAGAACGACCGACGTCGCGTCCGATCGATCGGTGCGCCGCAGAACAGCATGAAGAGGTCGCGCCCCGCCGGTGTCAGATGCTGGGCGAAGGTGCTCATGCCGCTGATGATGCCGTGCTGGCTGTAGCCGGCAGCCTCGACCCGGAACTCGATCTCATGGTCGCGCACCGTGATCTCGTCGGGCTCCGTGGTGTTCAGGCCGTGCAGGGTCCGCAGATGCTGGAAGTCGACTCCGTTGCTCAAGGCCGCCTCGCCCGGACCGGATCGGATGCCGCGGAAATGGGCGGCCCAGTCGAGATCGGCTTCCGTCGCGTCCGGCATGCGCGGTGGGTCGAACATCGCCGTCGTTCCATTGAACAGCCAGATGAACCCCCAGGCCTCGGCCGTGGGATAGGTGACAATCCGGGCGGCCGACGGAATGCGGTCGCCGGTGGGGATGTGGCTGCAGGCGCCGCCCCGGTCGAAACGCCAATGATGATAGGGACAACGCACCTGCCCTTCCACGAGCGTACCTTGCGAGAGATCGGCGCCGAGATGTGGGCACCACGCGCTCTGCACCACCGCGCGCCCAGTGTCGTCGCGATAGACGATGACTCGCGTGTCCAGGATGTCGACACCGAGTAGCGTGCCGGCAAGCACCTCGCCGGCGAGACACACCGGATACCAGGTCTGGTAGTAGCTCCCGTCCAGCCGGGCGGCAGCCGGATCGACCGTCGTGATCGTGTCCATCTGCAAACTCCCTCGGTAGATCGAATCAGGCGGTGGATTTCTGGGCAACCGCCATGAGCAGGCCGACGCGGCCTTCGAGCACGCTGCGGCCGAAATTGACGGCCATGGTCCGGAAGTCCGGCCCCATGAGGAGATGCAGACCGAGCTTCTGCGGTGTCGCTCCCGCGCGCGCGGCGAACCAGCGGCTCGCCTCCGGCGTGACATCGCGCCAGGCAACGATGGCGAACCCGCTCTGCTCGAGAACGGTGCGCAACGCCTCGGGCGTCAGCAGGAAGCTGGTCGAGGCATCGCGCGCCCACGGAACCGGAAACAGCGGGTCACCCGAACCGGCAACGGCATCGTAGAGGGCAAGCTTGCCGCCCGGCCGCAGGACGCGGTGGATCTCACGATAGAGGCGCGGCCGGTCGGCGATGTTCATCGCCACGTGCTGGGTCCATACGGCGTCGAAGCTGGCCGCATCGAACGGCAGGTCGAGCGCGTCGGCGGGACGGAAAGAGACCTTGTCGGCCAAGCCGACACGTTGGGTCAGCGCCTCGGCGAGGCGGCAATATTCCGCCGTCAGGTCGATCCCCACCACGGAGCAGCCGAAGGTCTCCGCCAGAAATCGCGCCGGGCCGCCAATGCCGCAGCCGACGTCGAGCACACGCTGGCCCGGCGCGAGCCCAGCCAGCGTTGCCAGCATCCGGCTCGCCTCCAATCCGCCGGCATGGAACTGGTCGAGCGGCGCGAGGTCAGTGGGCTTTGGCTGGCTAGGCAGGGCCTCGTCGACGGCGGCCAGCACCGAGTCGACCAGGGAACGCGAGGCGTAGTGACGTTCGACCTTGTCATTCATCTTCGGCCTCCTGTCTGCGTTGTGGTACCTTATGGTACCGAATGAGTGCAAAGTAGGTACCAACCGGTACCATGGCAAGCTGTTTTTGCGAGGCGACGGGCATGAAGACGAAGAAGCGCGGGACCAGCGGCGAGACGGCCGGAGAGAGTCACGGGCCGGCCGACGCACCGGCCGGTCCGCGCGAGCGCATCATGGACGCCACGTTCGCTGTGCTGATGGAACGCGGTTATGCCGGAGCCAGCACGCTCGAGATCGCCACGCGCGCCAAGGTATCGAAGCGGGAGATCTATGCGCTGTTCGGCGACAAGCGCGGGATCCTGGTGCAGATGATTGCCCGCCGGGCCACCGAGATGCAGCGGGCGTTGACGCTACCGGTCGCGGTCAATCGCGATGCCGTAGCGACAACGCTGATCGAGTTCGGTACGACGCTTCTGCACGAGGTTTGCCACCCGGTGGTGACCGCCTTGTTTCGGGTCGCCATCGCCGAGGCCGAGGGCGATCCCGAAATGGCGCGCGTGCTGGACGAGAACGGCCGCGGCATCCAGCGGCCGGCACTGGTGGCCTTCCTGCAGCGGGCGAGCCAGCTCGGCCTGATCGGCGCCGAAGCCGATCCCGAGCAGATGGCCGGCCAGTTCCTGTCGCTCCTGTTTGGCGACGTCCTGTTGCGCGTCATCCTGCGGGTGGCTGAGCGCCCCTCCCGCCGCGACTGCGCCCTGCGGGCGCGGCGCGCGACGGAAACCGTGCTGCGGCTTTACCCGCTTACTTCGTCAGCCTGAGCGCAGCGAAGCGTGGATCGCCCTGGCGTTCAACGAACAGCAGGACGGAGCGCTTCTTCTGGGATTGCAGCTTGCTGACGATATCGGTCACTTCCTGCGGCGAGGTCACGGCCTTCTGGTCGACCTCGATGATCACGTCACCCGGCTGCAGCTGCTTCTCGGCGGCGGGACTGTCGGGCGCGACACGGGTCACGATGACGCCCTTCACGTTGTCCGCCAGACCGTACTTCTCACGCAGCTGGTCGCTCACCTTTTGCAAGGTCAGGCCAAGCTGCTCGACCGTCGACGAGACCGGCTGGTCGCGCTCCACGGGCTTCTTGTTCGGAGCCGGCCCTTGGGCGGACGCATTCTGCTTCTCGGGCTCGTCCTGCTCGCCGATCCTGAGCTTCAGCGTCTGCTCCTTGCCGCCGCGCCAGACCACGGTATCGACCGTGCTGCCGACCCGAGCATTGGCCACCTGCCGCGGGAAATGCCGCAGATCCGGCACGTCCTGACCGCCAAAGGACAGGATGATGTCGTTGCGCTTGATGCCGGCCTTGGCGGCCGGGCCATCGGCCACGACGTTCGCGACCAGTACCCCGCGCGCCTTGTCGAGCCCGAAGCTGTCGGCGATGTCGTCCGTCACGCTTTGGTAGCTGACGCCGATCCAGCCGCGGCGCACCCGGCCGAACTCACGCAGCTGCTCGGCGACCTGCTTGACGAGGTTGGACGGGATCGAGAAGGCCAGGCCGGCATTGGTTCCGGACGGCGAATAGATCGCGGTGTTGACGCCGATCACCTCGCCGTCGGCATCGAACAGCGGACCGCCGGAATTGCCCTTGTTGATGGCCGCGTCGGTCTGGAGGTAGTCGTCCAGCGAATCCGACAGCGCCCGGCCGCGAGCCGAGATGATGCCGGCCGTCACCGAGTGGCCAAGCCCGAAGGGGTTGCCAATGGCGATCACCCAATCGCCCACGCGCACCTTGTCCGAGTTGCCGAACTTCACCGCCGGGAGCGGCTTGCCGCCCGGCGGATCGACCTTCAGCACCGCCAGGTCGGCGCGGCTGTCGGCGCCGACGAGCTTGGCCTTGAGCTGGGTGTCGTCGCGCAGGATGACGGTGATGTCCTCCGCACCCTGGATCACGTGGTTGTTGGTGACGATGTAGCCTGACGGATCGATGATGAAGCCGGAGCCAAGGGAGGTGCCGCGCCGGCGCTGCTGCTGCTCCTCGCCGCCGCGGCGGTCGAAGAATTCCTTGAACAGCTCCTCGAACGGCGAGCCGGGCGGCAGCTGCGGCATATCCCGCAGGCGCGGACCCTGCTGCGGCAGATTCTGGGTGGTGGTGATGTTCACCACGGTCGGCATCAGGGTGTCGACCAGGTCGGCGAAGCTGGTCGGCGCTTCGCGGGCTGCCGCCGGGGCCGCCACGATGGGTTGCGCCAATATCAGGCCGACAGCGGTGAGCGCCGCGATCGCAACCTTGGAAAATCCTTTAAAATCTGTCAGATTCACGCCCGACCTCCCACGGCGCTCGAGGCCCAAAAGTCGGAACGGCCGGCGCCGCGCATACGATTCACTCTCTACATGTGCGCCGATTGTGGCGCAAATAAAGAGCCCGTTATGTAGGCCTGTTCGCGGCGCTTTTTCAGCTCCCCACAAAAAGAAACCGGCGGCGTGGCAGACCTGCCACAGCCGCCGGTAACGTATCGGCGCGAGAGACTACTTCTTGCCGGTCAGCGCGTCGGCCGGCGGCTCGTTGAAGTAGCGGAAGAAGGCGTTGTCCGTCGGGCTGAGGATCATCGTGCCGCCGGCGGCGAAGGCCTGGCGGTAGGCCTCCATGCGCCGCCAGAAGGCGTAGAAGTCCTTGTCGCGATTGAAGGTCTCGGCATAGATCCGGGTCGCCTCGGCGTCGCCCTCGCCCATGGCGATCTGAGCCTGCAAGCCGGCATCGGCCTTGATCACCGTGACCTCGCGGTCAGCCGTCGCCCGGATGCGCTGGTTCTCCTCGTCGCCCTCGGCACGCAGTTGCCCGGCCTCGCGTTCGCGATCGGTCTTCATCCGGCTGTAGACGGACTGGGAATTCGCCTGCGGCAGGTCAGCCCGCTTGATGCGAACGTCCACGACCTGGACGCCGAGATCCTTGGTCTTGCCGTTCACGCGCTTCGTGATGTCGTCCATCAGGCTGGCGCGCTGCTCGGTGAGAACGGCGTGCAGCGGCACCGAGCTCAACACGCCACGGATCTCGGAATTGATCAGCGAGTCGAGAAGCCCGCGCAGCGCCGGTTCGCCGGCCGGAACACGTTCCGCGAACAGGCGGGCGTCGTTGATCCGGTACATGGCGTAGGCATCGACCACGAGCCGCTTCTGGTCGCCGGCGATGATCTCGAACTCGTCGGCCTCGTAAGCCATCAGCCGGCGGTCGATGCGGACGATGTCCTGGACCAGCGGGATCTTGGCGTAGAGGCCGGGCTCGGTCTTGGGTTGTCCGACCAGGGCGCCGAACTGGCGCACCAGCACCTGCGTGGTGGGGTCGACGCTGTACAAGGTCTGGGTCAGCAGGAAGATGACGATCGCCAGCGATACCAGCGCGAAGATCGAACGGTTGCTCATCGCGACGCTCCCTGAGCGGACGGACTCACCCGCGGCGGCAGCGGCGTGGCAGGCTGGTTGGGCTTGAGCTCTGGCAACGGCAGATAGGGCAGCACGCCCGGTCCGGCGGCGTCCTTGTCGACCACGACCTTGTTCACGTCGCGCAGCACTTCTTCCATCGTCTCGAGGTAGAGACGTTCGGCTGTGATGTCCTTGGCCTTGACGTACTGGTCGTAGACCTGGGTAAAGCGCTGCGTGTCGCCCTTGGCGCGTGCCACGACCTGCGCCTTGTAACCCTCGGCCTTCTGGACGATCGAGGCGGCCTCACCTTTGGCGCGCGGCAGTACCTGGTTGCGATAGGTGTTGGCCTCGTTGATGTTCTTCTCCTTGTCGGCGCGGGCGGCCTGCACGTCGCGGAAAGCCGAGATCACCTCCTGCGGGGGATCGACGCGCAACAGCTGGACCTGGGCGATGAGCACGCCCATGCCGTATTCGTCGAGGATCCGCTGCAGCAGTTCCTTGGTGTCCTGCTCGATCCGGGTACGACCCTCGGTCTGGGCATATTGAAGGTTGGACTTGCCGATGATCTCGCGCATCGCCGCTTCGGCGGCCGCGCGCACGATTTCCTCGGCGTTGCGCACGGCGAAGGCGTAGCGGAACACGTCCTTGATCTGCCACAGCACGGCGAACTCGATATCGACGATGTTCTCGTCGCCGGTCAGCATCAGATTCTCGGACGAGGTCGCGCGCGCGTTCCGGTTGAAGCCGGCGTTGCTGCGCGATCCGATCACCGTGCGGCGCTGGTCCAGCACGTTGACGATGACGACATGGCCGATCGGCGCTGGCAGATTGTAATGCAGGCCGGGATCGACGGCGCCGCCATAGGGCTTGCCGAAGATCAGCTGGATCGCCTGCTGGTTGGGCTGGACCCGAAAGAAGCCGGTGATCAGCCAGACGACAATCGCGGCGAGCAGGATCAGGATCAGGCCCTTGACCGAACCGAACCCACCCGGAAGAAGGTTGCGCAGCCGCTCCTGACCCTTGCGAATCACGTCGTCCATGTCTGGAGGACGGCGCGGGCCGAACGGTCCGTTGTTACGATTGCCGCCCCCTCCCCAAGGTCCTCCCCCTCCACCACCACTATTTCCGCCGCCGCCCCACGGGCCGCCGCTATTGTTATTCCAGGCCATCCATCACCTCAGGGCCACAGCGGGACTTTGCTTTCAAGCCGGTCTGCATATATGTGACGGCAGCTATTCCTTCAATCAAGCGGCGACATAATATTGCCGCACGCGGAGAGAACGAACGTGGCGGAAATCACTGAATCGGCGATACGCAGCGTTCTCGAAACAGTCATCGACCCGGTCACGGCGAAGAGCGTCGTCGCCCTGGGCATGGTCGGCGGCGTTGCCACGCGCGGCGGCCACGTCGCGGTGACGCTCGATGTCGATCCGGCCCGCGGTCCGTCGCTCGAGCCCCTGCGTCAGGCCTGTGAGCAGGCGGTTCGCGCCATGCCGGGCGTCCTGTCCGCGACGGTGGTCATGACAGCCGAGCGCGCCGCGGCACCGCCGCCAGGCGCACCGCCGGCGCGTCCGGGCGGACCCGCGCGCGCGGGCCACTCCCATGGGCCCGCCCATGCCGCACCCGGTGGCGGACGGATCGAGGTGCCCGGCGTGAAGCACATCATCGCCGTCGCGTCCGGCAAAGGCGGCGTCGGCAAGTCGACCACCGCCGTCAACCTCGCGCTCGGTCTGGCTGCCATCGGTGTCCGCACCGGCCTGCTCGACGCCGACATCTACGGCCCTTCCATGCCGCGGATGCTGTCGGTGCACGAAAAGCCCGAATCCACGGACAGCAAGCAGTTGAAGCCGATCGAGCGCTATGGGCTCCGCACCATGTCGATCGGCTATATCGTCAACGAGGACACGCCGATGATCTGGCGCGGTCCCATGGTATCGAGTGCGCTCGAGCAGATGCTGCGCGACGTGCAGTGGGGCGATCTCGACGTCATGGTGGTGGATATGCCGCCCGGCACCGGCGATGCCCAGCTCACGCTGGCGCAGCGCGTCGCCCTGTCGGGGGCAGTGATCGTCTCCACGCCCCAGGACATCGCGCTGGTCGATGCCCGCAAGGGCCTCAACATGTTCCGGAAGGTGGCCGTGCCGGTGCTCGGCATCATCGAGAACATGAGTTATTTCCTGTGCCCCAAGTGCGGCGAACGCTCCGAGATCTTCGGGCATGGCGGCGCCCACGAGGAAGCGGACAAGCTCGGCGTGCCGTTCCTGGGAGAGATTCCGCTGCATCTCGACATCCGGACGACGTCCGACGAGGGCCATCCCATCGTCGTCGCCCGGCCGGACAGCCCCCACGCCAAAGTCTACAAGGACATCGCGCAGCGCGTCTGGCAGCAGCTGGCAGAGAAGGCGGCGGGCGCCCGACCGGCGCCGCGCATCGTCGTGCGCTGATCGCCCGACCGCCGGCCCGGCCGTTAAACAAACGGAAAAATAACGGGAATAGTCCCGGACCCGATCCATCTGCCCTCCCCCGAGGACAACACCATAGTACGGTCGGCGGGCGGGACCTGATTCCGGTCCTTATTGCTTCTTTCGTCGTCTCGTCGCCCGCTTGGGCGGCACCGGCTTTCCGATCATGCCGTGGACGCCGATCATGGCGCCGGCCACGAGTTCCAGCGCCAGGAAGCGCCGTTCCTCGACCCAGCCTGGAAGCTGGATGTTGAGGGCGAGGTCGCGGCGGAAGCCGAACTGGTTGTAGTACTCGGGATCGCCGACCAGGATGATGCGGCTATGGCCCTGCATGCGCGACTGCGCCATCGAGTGCCACATCAGCGCCTTGCCGTAGCCCAGCCCGCGCAATTCGGGCGCGATGGACAGCGGCCCCAGCAGCACGGCGGGCCAGCGTTCGTTGATCAGGATCGGCCAGTTGCGGATCGAGGCCACCAGGCGCCCCTTCTGGTCGAGCGCGACGAAACAGAGATCGCGGATCGGTGCGACCTCCTCCCGCAATCGGTAGACGGTCTTGTGGAAGCGATCCGGACCGAACGCCGCCGCCGTCATTTCGTCGATCGCGTCGGCATCCCGGGCCCGTTCGCGCAGCAGGCGCAATTGCCCGGGATCGCGCGCAGCAAGCTCGGCCGTCATGCCCCGGGCAGGCCGAGCGCCGACAGCAGCTCGCGCCATTCCCGCGGATTGAGGCCGCTCGCCTTCTGATCCAGCTTCTCGCCGGCGATCATGCGTCGAACGGCAGAGAGGCCGGTCTTTGACAGATGGGCGCCGCCCATGCGGTATTCCATGAAGGCGTCATGGCAGATCGGGCACCAGCGCTTCAGCGTGTCGATCATGGTCTCGGCATAGACACGGATCTCGTACTGCGCGTGCGCATCGGCGCGCAGCGACAGGAAATGCATGAGATTGTGCAGGTTCGTCTTCCAATACCACTGGGTATAGAAGGCGAGCGACAGGTTCATGCGCGCCAGTTCGCGCGCGAGCCCTGACCGTTCGGGATCGAGCGGCTCGCCGCCTTCACCCTCGTTGAGCATTTCCAGGTAGTGTTCGTAGACGAGCTCGGCGTCCTTCTTCAGGAGCGAGAAGACGCGCTCGGCTTCCTTGCCGCTCAGCACCTGGTCTCGGCCCTGGCGATTGGACTTGCTCTGCGCCGCGAGGTGTTCCGGGCTGGGAATGTAGAATTCGTTGTCGAGGATCGAATAGCGCGCCGAATATTCGTTCACGTTGGCCGTGCGGTGCCGGATCCACTGCCGGGCCACGAAGATCGGTAGCTTCACGTGGTACTTGATCTCGCACATCTCGAACGGCGTCGTATGCCGATGCCGCATGAGATAGTTGATCAGGCCGCGATCCTCGCTGACCTTCTTGGTGCCGCGACCATAGCTCACGCGGGCCGCCTGCACGACGGCGGCATCGTCCCCCATGTAGTCGATCACGCGCACGAAGCCGTGGTCCAGGACCGGCAGCGCCTGAAAGAGGATTTCTTCGAGCGCCGGCGCAACCGGCCGCAACGTCTTGTTCCCGCCTTCGCGGGCCTGGTCGATCTCGGCCTGTTGGTCGGTGGAGAGGGGCATGGCAATCTTCCGTCGTTCTTGAGCGGCACTTTAGCGTCCGGCACGCCCCTGCCAACGGCTCACTGACCTCGACCAACGCAAAGTTGCCCACATCCGGCCGGACCGGAGAACGTTCGGCATATTGCCGCGCGACTTCAAAAAGCGATGCGGCGTGCCTATATTGGGTGCGTCGGGAAACCGACTATGGCGATAAACGCCGCGTGGCATAAGCGTATCGGACCCGGGGGCAGTACCCGGCGCCTCCACCATTTTCCCTCGCTTCTCGAAGCGAGGTCGATGGGGGCGAAACAGGATCGACGAGCGTGGTAAAGGCGCGGTTTTTGCCCGGCATGGTTCCGCCGTAAAGGGCCACACACAAGTGCCAACGATAACGACGTTGCACTCGCTGCTGCCGCCTAAACAGCGGACGTAAGCGCGGTTTCGGGAGGGGCACCGGGCAACAGAAGCCCCTCCCACTTCGTCGCTCCGTTTCGGGTTCCCCACGATTGACTCTCGTGGTACGCGGGCCGATGCTTTGTGAAAATTCCGGCCAGTCATGAACGATCGATTTCACTACGACGCTCTCGTCGACGACGCGCTGCGCAGCGTGGTGCGGCGTGTGCTGACTCAAGTGGCCGACAAGGGGCTGCCGGGTTCGCACCATTTCTACATCTCCTTCCGCAGCCACGACCCCGGCGTCGAGCTGCCCGACTATCTGCGGCAGAAATATCCGGACGAGATGACGATCGTCCTGCAGCACCAGTACTGGGACCTCGTCGTGAACAACGAGTTCTTCGAGGTCACGGTGAGCTTCAACAAGCAGCAGGAGCACATCAAGGTGCCGTTTGCGGCGCTGTCGGCGTTCGTCGATCCCTCGGTGCGCTTCGGTTTGCAATTCGACCGCAAGGACAAGGGCGCCGCGGCACCGGCGGAGAAGGCCGAGCCCGCGCCGCCGACACCCTTGCCAGCGCCGGAAAAGCGCCCGTCCCTGGGCGGTCCGGCTTCCCCGGAGGCCAGCGGGGACGCCAAACCCGACGCCACGACGACGGATCCGGCGGCCAAGCCGGAGGATGCCGCGTCGAAGGTCGTCAAGCTCGACAGCTTCCGAAAGAAGTAGGTAGACGCCGCGCGCCACTTGCGGCAGGGATGCGCGCCTTCCAAGCAGGCGCCAGGAGAGAGTCGCATGCCCGAATTCCAGTTCCAGGAGATGTTCCCGAGCGGCAAGGACACCACCCCTTACCGCAAGCTCTCGTCCGACTTCGTCGGCACGGCCAAGTTCAACGGCCGCGAGGTGCTGACGGTCGAGCCGGAAGCACTGACGCTGCTCACGGCCGCTGCTTTCCACGACATCTCGCATCTCCTGCGACCCGGCCATCTGGCGCAGTTGCGGAGCATTCTCGACGACGCCGAAGCCTCCGCGAACGACAAGTACGTTGCGCTCGAGCTTCTCAAAAACGCCAACGTGGCGGCGGGCGGCGTGCTGCCGATGTGCCAGGATACCGGCACGGCGATCGTCATGGGCAAGAAGGGCCAGTCGGTGTGGACCGGCGGCGGCGACGAGGCCGCGATCGCCAAGGGCGTGTTCAAGACCTACACCGAGACCAACCTGCGCTATAGCCAGGTATCGCCACTCTCGATGTTCAAGGAAGTGCAGACCGGCACCAACCTGCCGGCGCAGATCGACATCTATGCGACCGACGGCGACGCCTACAAGTTCCTGTTCGTCGCCAAGGGCGGCGGCTCGGCCAACAAGACCTATCTCTACCAGCAGACGCCAGCGGTACTGAACGAAGCGTCGCTGCTCAAGTTCCTCGACACCCAGATCCGCACGCTGGGTACCGCGGCCTGCCCGCCCTACCACCTCGCCATCGTGATCGGCGGCACCTCGGCGGAGCTGAACCTCAAGACGGTGAAGCTCGCCTCGACGCGCTACCTCGACGACCTGCCGAGCGAGGGCAACAACAAGGGCGTCGCCATCCGCGACCGCGAGATGGAGCAGAAGGTGCTGGAGCTGACGCGCCAGATGGGGATCGGCGCACAGTTCGGCGGCAAGTATTTCTGCCACGACGTGCGCGTGATCCGCATCGCCCGGCACGGCGCCTCAGTGCCGATCGGGCTTGGCGTCTCCTGCTCCGCCGACCGCCAGGCCGTGGGCAAGATCACGAAGGACGGCATCTTCCTCGAGCAGCTCGAGACCAACCCGGCGCACTACCTGCCCGAGGTCGAGCCGCAGCAGCTTTCCGGCAATGTCGTCTCGGTCGATCTGGACAAGGGCATGGCGCACACGCTGTCGATCCTGACCCAGCATCCAGTGAAGACGCGCGTGAACCTGACCGGGACCCTGATCGTCGCCCGCGACTCGGCACACGCCAAGCTCAAGGAGCGGCTGGACCGCGGCGAAGGCCTGCCGGACTATTTCAAGCAATTCCCGGTCTATTACGCCGGCCCGGCCAAGACTCCCGAGGGCATGCCGTCCGGCTCGTTCGGCCCGACCACCGCCGGGCGCATGGATTCCTACGTCGACCTGTTCCAGGCCAATGGCGGATCGATGGTGATGCTGGCCAAGGGCAATCGCAGCAAGCAGGTCGTCGACGCCTGCAAGAAGCACAAGGGCTTCTATCTCGGCTCGATCGGCGGCCCGGCCGCGATCCTCGCCAAGAACTGCATCAAGAAGGTCGAGGTTCTGGAATATCCCGAGCTCGGCATGGAAGCGATCTGGCGCATCAAGGTCGAGAACTTCCCCGCCTTCATCGTCACCGACGACAAGGGCAACGACTTCTTCAGCGAATTGAAGATCTGAAACGACGCGCTCCTTCGGTCACTGTGCCTTGAGGACCGTGCCTCAAGGACCGTGCCAGGAGACAAGAAAACCCCGGGAGTCGCCTCCCGGGGTTTTCGCTGCTGTCCTGCGGCGACCGGCACAATTCCCAGAATGCCGATCACCGCTTCCCAAACGCCTTATCCGCGGCAGCCCTCCCTGCGGGCGCACCAGCGGTCGATCCAGACATTGCCCTGCTCGGCATTGATCACCTGGAGGAACTCACCACGGCATCCCAGCACGCGGAATTTCTGGTCTGCGTTCTCCAGGCTGGCCACCGCATGGCCCAGCAGATCCGGCCGGTCGTAGAGCGTGACCTTGCCGGCCAGGCGCGTATCGACCGCCAGCTGATCCGCCGGGATCCAGCCGTAGGAGCGTGTTGCGCCGTCAGTGGCACTGTAATCCTTCGACCCGAGGGCAATGCGCGCCCAGCCGCCCTGACTGCCCGTCAGGGTCACCACGGAGAAAACCGGCCCCTCTCCGCTTCGATGCGCCGCCAGCGAGCCGACGACCGCCCCACTCGGCGTCGGCTCGGCCCGCACCGCAACCGGCTCACCCGGCTGCAGCACGGCATAGGCTTGCGTGGCCTTGCACGACGCCCTCGGCCCCCCGCCGGCGTCGCTCGTGCTGGCGTCGCTCGACGTCTCGACCACGGCAAAGCCGGCGAGCACGGCGACCGTGCCAATGATGGCGCGAATCATCGTAGATCCCTTCCCACGTTTATGCGGCAGCAGATCCCCATCTGCTGCCCCCTTCACCCACGGCCCTTTTAGCAATGGCCGCACGGCGGAGTCCGGGCAGCGTTTGTATGCTTTGTATCCAGTTGCCTGGGCTAAAGTCGTGGCCATGAAACTCGCCAAGCAGCATCTCGATGTCGGCCTGTTCTCCAACAAGCGCGAGGAGCAGCTCGCCTTCTGGCAGCAGACGGTCGGCCTGCCCTACGACCATGTCGGCAAGCTGGGCGGCGGCATGCAGCAGCATCGCCACCACATGAACGGCTCCATCCTGAAGATGAACCATGCGCGCGATCCGCTGCCGAACCTGGCGCCGTCCGGCATCATCGGCCTGCAGATCGCGCGGGAGGGACTGGCGGCGCCGCGGCCTCTGGCCGATCCGGACGGCAACAAGGTCACGCTGGTGCCCAAGGGCCATGACGGCGTCGAGGGCATCGCCGTGCTGCTGCGGGTCAACGATCCCGCGGCGCACGACCGTTTCTGGACTGAGGCAATGCAGTACGAGCGTGTCGGCGAAGGCCGCTATCGTTGCGGCGATTCGCTGATCGTGATCGCCGAGCAAGGCAAGGTGGAGCGCAGCCCCGAATGGCGCGGGCCGGGCTATCGATACACCACGGTCCAGGTCTGGGACTGCGTCGCCGAATACGAGGGCATCCTCGCCCGCGGCGGCACGTCAGGCGGCGCGGTGCGCGTGCTGGGCGACACGGTGCGTTTCGCCTTCGTGTGCGATCCCGACGGCAACCACATCGAGATCAGCCAGCGCGCCAGCCTGACCGGCAGCCTCTAGCTACTTCTGGCGCGCCTTGCGGGCGGCATAGCGCGCGTCGCGAGCCGCCTTCTGCTCGGCCGGGCTGAGCGCCGGCTTCGACATCGGGCGCCGGCCATGCCGGATGCGCTCGGCCTCGCGAGCCGCTTCTTCGGCCTTGCGCGCGGCTTCGGCCGCCCGCTCCGCCGCGATCCGCTCGCGCTCGGCCTGCTTGGCGGCGCGGCGCTCTGCCTCGCGCTCTTCGCGGGCGCGCGCCGCGGCGGCACGCGCCTCTTGCCGGGCCGCGAAACCCGGGTCGTTGGACGGATCCTTCTGGCGCGCCTTTTCCAGCAGGGCCTGCTTGGCCCGGGCGGCGGTCTCCAGACGGTCAGCGAAAGTTTCTCCTCGATTCTTCAAAGAACGTCCTACTCCGCGGCTGCTGCGGCAGCCTGTTTCTTGGCGCGCTTGCGGTCCTCGGGATTGAGGAAGCGCTTACGCAACCGGATCGACTTCGGGGTGATCTCGACCAGCTCGTCCTCTTCGATATAGGCGATGGCCTGTTCGAGCGACATCTTGCGCGGCGGCGTGAGGCGTACGGCCTCGTCCTTGCCGGCGGCGCGGATGTTGGTGAGTTGCTTGCCCTTCAGCACGTTGACTTCGAGGTCGTTGCCGCGGGAATGCTCGCCGATGATCATGCCGGCATAGACCGGCACGCCCGGATCGATGAACATCGGGCCGCGATCCTCGAGCTTCCACATCGCGTAGGCGACCGAGGTGCCCTCCTCGTTGGCGATCAGCGCGCCGTTGCGGCGGCCGGCGATCGGGCCGCGATAAGGACCGTACGCATGGAACAGGCGGTTCATGACGCCGGTGCCGCGGGTGTCTGTGAGGAACTCGCCGTGATAGCCGATCAGGCCGCGCGACGGAGCGTAGAACACCAGGCGGGTCTTGCCGGCGCCCGACGGACGCATGTCCTGCAGTTCGCCCTTGCGCAGCGAGATCTGCTCGACCACGGCGCCGGTATAGGCGTCATCGACGTCGATCACGACTTCCTCGATCGGCTCCAGGCGCTGGCCGGTCGCCGGATCGGTCTTGAACAGCACCTTGGGACGGCCGACGGCGAGTTCGAAGCCTTCGCGGCGCATGGTCTCGATCAGCACGCCGAGCTGCAGTTCGCCGCGCCCGGCAACCTCGTAGGAGTCGGCGTTCTCGGTATCGCGCACGCGGATGGCCACATTGCCCTCGGCCTCGGCCATCAGGCGGGCGCGGATCATGCGGGTCGTGACCTTGTCGCCTTCCTTGCCGGCCAGCGGCGAGTCGTTGACCATGAAATTCATGGCCAGGGTCGGCGGATCGATCGGCTGCGAGGCGATCGGTTCGGAGATGGTCAGATCGCCGATCGTGTCGGCAACGGTCGCGACCTTGAGGCCGGCAAGCGCCACGATGTCGCCCGCCTCGGCCGCGTCGAGCGCCACGCGCTCGAGGCCGCGGAAGGCCAGGATGCGGGTGATGCGGGTCTGCTCCAGCTCCTTGCCGTCACGGCCCAGCGCCTTGACCATGGTGTTGGGCTTGATCGTGCCCGACTGGATGCGGCCGGTCAGGATACGGCCGAGGAAGTTGTCGGCCTCGAGCGTCGTCACCAGCATGCGGAAAGCGGGGTCCGGATCGACCTTCGGCGCCGGCACGTGCTTCACCAGGAGCTCGAACAGCGGCGTCATATCCTTGTGCTCGGCCTCGAGCGAGGTCGCGGCCCAGCCCTGGCGGGCCGAGGCGAACAGCGTCGGGAAATCGAGCTGCTCGTCGTTGGCTTCGAGCGCGGCGAACAGGTCGAACACCTCGTCGTGCACCTGGTGGGCGCGGGCGTCGGACCGGTCGACCTTGTTGATCAGCACGATCGGCTTCAGGCCGAGGCGCAGCGCCTTGCCGAGCACGAACTTGGTCTGCGGCAGCGGCCCCTCCGCCGCATCGACCAGCAGCACCACGCCATCGACCATCGAGAGGATGCGCTCGACCTCGCCGCCGAAGTCGGCGTGGCCTGGCGTATCGACGATGTTGATGCGCGTGCCTTGCCATTCGACCGACGTCGCCTTGGCCAGGATGGTGATCCCGCGCTCGCGCTCAAGATCGTTCGAATCCATGGCGCGCTCGGCCACCTGCTGGTTTTCGCGGAATGTACCGCTCTGCTTCAGCAGGCAATCGACGAGTGTGGTCTTGCCATGATCGACGTGCGCGATGATCGCGACGTTGCGGATGTCCATATTGTCTTCCGGGAGGGGGTTGATCGCGGCGGTATATACGCATGAGACGTGTCAGCCGCAAGGCGGGTTGAGCCGGCGTCTTGCCGCTGCCACAGTCCGGCAATGCGTAAACGATCGGTCACAATTGACGGCCACCGCACCAGCATCTCGCTGGAGGACGCGTTCTGGCGGGAATTGGCGGCGATTGCCGAGGCCCGGCACCTGTCGCTGAATGCGCTGGTCGCCGAGATCGACCGGGCGCGCGGCGGCCAGGGCAATCTGTCGAGCGCCTTGCGCCTCCATGTGCTGGAGACGCTGCGCCAGCGGCTCAGTCGAGAGTGAATCCCTTCTTGCGCACGAAAGCACCGAATCCGGCCCGCTCCGGCACCGAATATTGCCGGGCCTTGTCCTCGGACCAGCCATAACTGTCGCTCTCGCCGAAGGTCGAGACATAGCGCTGGGTCTTGTACGGCTGCACCGACTCGCGTCGCTTGTCGTAGGCGGCGATCTTGTCGCGCAGACCGCTCTCGTCGTAGCGATCGCGATGCACCGTCACCTCGAGCCCCAGGCGTGGACTCATCACCCCTGCAAAGGACGACCAGCCCATGCCGAGCGCCGCCACCGGAAAAACATGGTCCGGGAGGCCGAGGATCTCGGAAACGGCTTCGGCGTGATTGCGGATGGCGCTGATCGGACAGGTCCCGAGGCCGGCGCGGTCCGCCGCCGCGACGAAGGTGGCCAGCACGATCCCGGCATCGACCGCCGCATTGAAGAAGGCGTCGAGATGGTCGTTCACGAACGGCCGGCCGCGCCATTCGAACAGCAGGCGATGGCGGCGGTTGTTGCCGCAGAAGACCAGGAAGACCGGTGCCGCCTTCACCCAGGGATTGTCCGGCAGCAGGGCCTCGAGCTTCTCGCGCTGGCCCTTGTCAGACACGATGACGATATCGGTCTGCTGCAGATCGCTCTTGGACGGCGCGGAGAGGGCGACGGCGCACAGCGTCTCCACCAGCGCTGGATCGACGGGCTTGTCGAGGTAGCGCCGCATGACACGGCGGTCGGCCATGTCGGCCAGCACATCGACGCCTTTCGGCGCCTCGGTCAAGGCAGGCGCACTGCCAAAGCGCGCCTTGAGCACCGTCAGAAGTCGTTCGAGCACAATATCCTCAGCGGCCAAAGATGTTGGGGATCGGGATGTTGGGAATGGGCACGTTGGGCAGGATCTGCCGCGCCGGCGCCGTGACGCCCTGCTCCAGCGTGTTGACGAAGCCCGGCGGATCCTTGGCCGTGCCGCGCGACACGCTGAAGGACGGCGACGACAGCGCGCCACGCAGCGAAACGATGACATATGGCGCCGACGGATCTTCGGCGATCACGAAGTTCACCGTCGTATTGGTGCTTGAATGGATGAGATCGGTGCGCGTGGCGATATTGGCCGTGGCGCGATCACCCTGCACGGCGAGCCCCTTGTCGGTCAGGATACCGCCGGCGATGTCGACGCGACCCGATATCGGGTTGTCGCGATTGACGAAGCGATTGAGGAGCAGCGACGCGGCATTCAGCATGTTGCTGACGCCGACGCCGGCCGTATGCCCGATGATGCCCAGCGCGTTGCCGAGCGTGTTGTCGATGACGCCGCCCACCACGCCGGTGGCGGCGGTTCCGAGCGTCGTCAGGGCCTTGTCGGCGCCGGCATAGACATGGCCGCTGAGCTGCGCGCCGCCCGCCATCGAACTCTTGAGCTGTTCCGGCGTCGCACCGCTTCCCCTGATGGCGATACCGTTGGCATTCAGCCGCCCGTCGACCGTGATCTTGATCGTGCCGCCGAAGATGTTCGTGCCCGCCATGCTGCGCAGCATCTCACCGAGATAGATGCTGTTCGCATCGCCCTTGATGTCGAAAGCGAGGGCCGGCTGCGTCGCGTTGACGGTGCCGGCGAGTTCCAGCGTACCGCCGAACAGGCCGCCCTTGAACTGCGACAGGGTCAGGACGCCGTCTTTCAGGCTGGCCACGATGGTGACGTTGTTGAGGCGCAGTGGCGCGCTCACGAACGTGGCCGCGACCAGCTTCAGCGATCCATCGACGCCGCGCAAAGCCGAGGTATCGATCGTCTTGTCGACAGGCTTGGCGGACGCCGCTCCCCGCGCCGGCGTGCTTGGCCGCGCACTGCCCGAACCGGCGCTGAGCTTGTCGAGGTCGAGCAGCGACGTGCGCAGATCGGCCGTGATCTGGGGCCGGCCTTCGAGCTTGGCGTCGACCGATCCCTCGATCGTCTGACCGTTGAACGTGACGCTGCCCTTGTAGCCGACGGCCTGCGGTTTGCCGCCGGCGGCTCCGGGCATCGATAGCGTTCCGCTCGCCTTGGCGCTTTCGCCCATGGCGCTCACCGAGAAGTCCTTGATCGTCAGCTGCTCGATGGTGCCGGCGACGCCGCCGCTCATCGCGACATGGCCGAGTTCGTCGGGCGCCGTGGAACCGACTGCCTTCAGGAACTGCGTCATGTTGTCGGCATCGAAGTTGAAGGCGATGTCGGGGCGCGGCAGCTCGGATCGGAAATCCGCCACCGTGCCGCGCACGGCGAAACGCGCCGTCGCGAAATTCGCTACCTTCAGGTCGTTGAGCTTCAGCGTCTCCCCCTGGAGAGCAGCATCGACCTCGACCCCGGTGGCGGTCTGCTTGTTGTAGATCAACCGGCCAACCTTGGCCTTCAGTTCCAGAAGCGGCCCGGCCACCGCCTGCCTCTTGGTCGACGGCGCCGCGCTGGCCGACTGTGGCGCAGGTGCGCTGCTCGTCCCGGTCTTGCCATCGCCTGCTCCGGCCAGCAGCGAGTCGAGATCGAGCGTGTCCAGCTCGATGCGGGTGGCGATCGACAGGGGCACACCGAAGGTGACCGTAAGCCCGCCCGTCGCGTTCATGCCGTCGAGCTCGACGGTCGCATCGGGCACCTGGACATCGCCGCGGCTCGACGTCATGCGGCCCTTGATGCTGAGGCGCGTGAACTTGCCTGACGGCAGCGCGGCGACATCGACCGCCAGCCATTGCAGGGTCTCGCGCAGCTTGGGCGCCACCAGGCTGAATTCGCCCGATGCGCTGGGCCGTGCCGGATCGCCAGAAAGGGTCGACTTGGCTTCGAGAACGGCGTCGCCGGGCAACGCCGCGCTGAGCTTCGGCACCGCCACGACCCCGCCGCGCGATTCGAGCTGCAGCGAGACGTTGCGCACGGCTTGCTTGTTGTAGAGGACCTCGCCGGCGTCGATCGCGACCTTGGCATTCGCCACGGCGAACAGGCTTTCCTGGGGAGGCGCCGCCGGCGCTGCAGCGGCCGAACCGCCCGCTGGCTTGGGCGCGTTGTCTGATGCCGCCGCCGGTGTAGCCGTCGGCGCCGAGGGTTGCGACAAGGCGGCGAGCCAAGCATCGAGATCGAGCCTGGGCACGGACAGAGTCGCCTCGACCGCAAGCGTCGGCTTGAGCGCGATGGAAAGCGAACCCGAACCGCTGTCATTACCGAGGGCGATCTTGAAGTCCTTGGCGGCAAAGCCGCCTTGGGACACGTCGATCCCGCCTTCGAAGCTGAACTTGCCGGATAGCAGCGGCGGCAGCGCCAGGGGCTTCCGTCCGGCCAGACCAACCAGGGTGGTGGTGAAGCCCGAAAGCGAGCTCGCCGACACGTTGGCGGCTCCGCTCAGGCGTGCCGCTGGCCCAAGCTCGCTCAAGCGGCCGTCGAAGGAGAGCTTGCCGTCGGGGGTCGACACCGCGATGCGGGCCGGATAGCCCTCGCCTCCCTTGGCGCCGATACCGACATCGAAGCTGAGCGGTGCCCCATTGATGGTGGCGCTCCCGGCGGCACTGTACGGGCCATCGAGCGAGCCGACCGAGGCCGAAAGGTTGGCCTTCTCGGCCACCACCGAGATGCCCTGCTGGGCATCACTGAAGATCAGCGTGCCGTCGCGGATCGCGAGCGTTCCGAGCGAGAGAGGCCGGGGCGAACTGGGCTTCGACGCGACGGGCTTCGCCTCCGCGACCGACGGCGCGAACTCCCAGTTCGGTTTGCCCTCGGCATTCACCTCGAGCACGATCTTGGGCTGGTCGAGCACCACCTCGCTCACCTCGAGCCGGCCCGCCAGCAAGGCGAGGACCGATGGCCGCACGATGACGGATCGCACTTCGACCATGTTCGGGTTCTTGGCGCCCGGCATGTTGAAGAACTTCACGCCGGTGGCACTGACGCTGGGCGAGGGAAGGATCGACAGGCTGATGGGACCGTCGATGACCAGATCACGGCCGGTTGCCTTCTTCACCTCGGCGGCGAGTTCGGCCTTGCGGCCGTTGAGATCGACGAATGCCGGAACCAGCAGCAGTGCCACGATCACAAGGCCGAGGATGCTGCCCGCGCCGATCAGCACCTTGTTGCGCGTGGAAGGGCTCATCGTTTCCCCCTAGTGGCTCGAGGCAAGACTAGCGCATCGTGCAACAGCGCGGCATAAGGAAATGGAGGGACGCATCATGGCCGAGATCGTCAACCTGAGACGCAGGCGCAAGGAGCGCGCGCGGCACGAGCGCGAGAACGAAGCGCAAGCCAACCGCCTGCGCTTCGGCCGTACCAAGGCCGAAAAGATCGCCGATCGGCAAAGCGAAACGCGCGAACGCGATCTCCTCGCCGGCAAACGGCTGGCGCCGCCGGAAGACGAAAGCGGGACGTAACGACGTCAGCGCGTCGGCGGTCGGCTCAACGCAAGACGATCGAAGAAATCCCGCGTCGCCTGCTGTGCGCCGGGTCCCGCCACCGCACGGACGTTGGTGAGTTCCAGGCGTCGTCCGCTCGCCGCATCGATCAGCACCGGATCGAGCGGATGGCCGTCCGTCCGATCGACGAGGTCCATGGGCTTGCCGTTGCGCGAGGCGATGCCATAGCGATCCCCCCACTGCTTCAGTCCGACAATGACCGTAAACAGGGCAGCGCCCTTGTCGGTCAGACGATATTCGTAGCGTAGCGGTCGTTGCCGGTAGGCTGTCTTGCGAAAGACACCGGCCTCGACCAGCTTCTTCAATCGCGCCGTCAGCACGTTGCGCGCGATGCCGAGATTTTCCTGGAAGTCATCGAAACGACGCACGCCGTAGAAGGCGTCACGCACGATCAGAAGAGTCCAGGGCTCGCCCACGACGTCGAGCGCCGAGGCGATCGAACAGTTCATTTGCTCGTAGGAAGTTCGCCGCATGGGCAAAAGTATAGGCCGCTGCCGCCGTCGCGCAATCTTGGGCGCGTGGTCCCTTTTTGCGGCTGAATTGACGTTTCAGCCCGGGGACCGGCCTGGTGACAGGCGCAGGACCGTGAAGCCGACCGCGGCCGACAGGAGCGATCCGACCAGGACCCCGAGCCGCACCATCGATTGATGACCGTCGCTCTCGAAGGCGAGCGTGCCGATGAACAGGCTCATGGTGAAGCCGATGCCGCCGCACACGCTGGCACCGTAGAGCTGGCTCCAGCGCACGTCGGACGGCAGGCGGGCCAGTCCGAGCACGATCAGCGTCGCCGCACCGGCAAAGATGCCGATCTGCTTGCCGAGGAACAGGCCGGCCACGATGCCGAGCGTGATCGGCGCGCGCGCCATGTCGGCGCTCATCTCGAACAGATTGAGCCCCGAATTGGCAAAGGCGAACGCCGGCAGCACGAAATAGCTCACGCGCGGCGCCAACGCATGTTCGAGCCGGATATAGGGCCGTTCCTCCGGCGCGTCGGTCCGATAGGACAGCGGCAGGCAGAAAGCCAGGACGACGCCCGCCAGGGTCGCATGCACGCCGGACTCCAGTACGCAGATCCACAGGACGATGCCGACCAGGAGATACGGCCCGAGCCGACGGATGCCGCTCAGATTGAAGCCGACGAGGATCAGGATGCAGAGCGCCGCCAGGGCCAGCGACAGGGTCGAGAGCTCGGCCGTGTAGAACACGGCGATGATCACGATCGCCGCCAGGTCGTCGACGATGGCCAGCGTCAGCAGAAACAGCTTCAGGCTGCGCGGCACGCGCGGCCCGAGCGCGGCCAGAACGGCGACGGCGAAGGCGATATCCGTGGCCGATGGGATCGCCCAGCCATGCAGCGCCTGGGAATCGTTGAAGGTGAAGGCGGCATAGATCGCCGCCGGTACGGCAATGCCCCCCAGCGCGGCCGCGATCGGCAGCGCCACCAGCGCAGGCCGCGAGAGTTCGCCTTCCAGCACCTCGCGCTTGATCTCCAGCCCCACCAGCAGGAAGAACACGGCCATCAGGCCGTCGTTGATCCACAGCACTAGCGGCTTGCTGAGACCGATACCGCCCAGATCGACGGTGAGCTTGGTTTGGAGCACCTCGCTGAGCAGCCAATCGAACGGCGAATTGGCGATCACGAGCGCCAGCACCGAGGCGGCCAGCAACGGCAACGCACTCCCTGCTTCGCTCTGCAACAGCGCTTTCAATCGCTTCATTGGTGGTGGCGCTCCACAGCAAAACGCCCGGGTCTTGCGGCCCGGGCGCCTGCGACGATCGTTGGACGATCGACTAGTCGCGTTGCTGTCCCATGAAGCTCATGAGGAACTGGAACAGGTTGATGAAGTCGAGATAGAGGCTGAGGGCGCCGAAGATGGCGACCTTGTCCTGCATCTGCGTGCCCCAGGCATCGCTGTACTGTTCCTTGATCTTCTGCGTGTCGTACGCGATCAGGCCGGCGAAGATCAGCACGCCCAGGATCGAGACGATGAACGCCATGCCACTGGAGTGGACGAAGATGTTCACCACGCTCGCCAGGATGATGCCGATCAAGCCCATGAACAGGAACTTGCCGAACGCGGTCAGGTCACGCTTGGTCGTGTACCCGTACAGGCTGAGCGCGCCGAACGACGCCGCCGTCACGAAGAAAGTCCTCGCGACCGATGCGCCGGTGTAGCGGAACAGCAGCAGCGACAGGCTGACGCCCATCAGCGCCGTAACCGACCAGTAGATCGCCTGCAGGCCGCCCACGCTGATCTGCGCGGCGCGGAACGACGCGATCATCAGCAGGCCGAGCGGCGCCAGGATGGCGACCCAGCCCAGGATGTTCATGCCGACGGGAACGACCGCCCCGCCCGGCGTGATGCCCATCTGGAAGAAGATGCTCTGCAGCTGGGGCGAGCTGAACAGCCCGAAAGCGACGATGCCCGACAATGCCAGGCCCGACGCCATGTAGTTGTAGACGCGGATCATATGGGCGCGCAGGCCGACATCGAATGTCGCCTGGTCGGCTACGCCGCCCATACGGCCGAAACTGTTGAAATTCTGATTCGCCATACCTAAGCCTCCGAGGGGGCCTCCTTGGCGAGCCCCTTTGCCCGACAATTTGGGCACCTAGCCCTGTCGAATCAAGCGTCTTTCAGTATCAATGAATTGTGCCGAAACGGTGAATTCTACAGCCTATTCATTGCGCAGCAAAGCCAGCGGCCGCTGCCGCAGCACCGCCAACGTGCCAGCAAGACCGAACGCCAGGGTCAGCAGCATGGCGCCGACCGCAACGGCAACCGCGACGGTCGGCAGAAAAGTCCATTGCAGGTTCATCAGGTAGCGCACGACGCAGAAGGCCGCGGCCGTTCCGACGCCCAACGCCGCCACGGCGGTCGACAGGCCAAGAGCGGCAAATTCCCAGGCGAAGATGCTAGCGATCCGCAGTCGCGTCGCCCCCAGCACCTTCATCACCACCGCCTCGTGCACGCGCCGTCGCTGCGTCGCCAGCATGGCCCCGGCCAGCACCAGCACCCCGGCCAGGATGCTGAGCAGGCCGATCAGCCGCGTCGCCAGACCGATATTGCCCAGCACCTCCGACGCGGTCTGGATCGCATCCCGCACGCTGATCACCGTGACGTTGGGGAACCGGTCGGTGATCGTCTTGAAGATCGCCTCCTCCGCCTGGGGCATCGCCTTGACGGTGGCGAGGAAGGTGTGGGGCGCACGGTCGAGGATGCCGGGCGAAAAGACCATGACGAAATTGATCGCCAGCGTCTGCCACTCGATGTGGCGCAGCGAGGCGATGCGCGCCTCGATCTCGCGCCCCAGCACATTCACCGTGATCGTGTCGCCGATGCCGATGCCGAAATCGTGCGCCAGGGTCTCGTCGAAGGAGACGAGCTGCGGACCGCGATAATCGGCCGCCCACCATGTCCCTTCCACGACATGGGCGCCGTCGGGCGGCGTCGCGGCATAGGTGATGCCGCGGTCGCTGTCGACCGCCCAGCGCGCGCCCGCCGGGATCTTCAGCTCGCTCACCGGCTTGCCGCCGATCTTCACGATGCGTCCGCGCAGCGACGGCACCTTTTCCAGGGCGCCGGCTCCCGGGATGGCGGCGATCGCCTGCTCGAAGGCCGGCATCTGGGTCGACTGGATATCGACAAAGAAGAAGGCCGGCGCGTCCTTGGGAATGCGCTGCGTGATCTGCTCGCGCAGGTTCCCCTCGATCAGGGCCGTGGCCACCAGCACGGTAAGGCCGAGCCCCAGCGACAGCATCACGATCGGTGTCGGCGAACCCGGCCGATGCAGATTGGCAAGGGCCAGGCGAAGGGCAGCGAGTCTCGGCTTGCCGATCCGGGCGGCCGCGGCCATGACGCCGCGGGCCAGCAGCGGAAAGGCGATGAAGGCGGCGACCGCCCCCACCACGAAATAGGCGGCGATACGTCGGCTGCCGGCCGTCTGAACGGCGAATGCCGCCAGCAGGACGGCCACAGCGGCGACCAGCGCGATCTCGCGCCAGTCGAGGCGCATCGCTGCGACCACCGCGCCGCGCATCAGCGTGACCGCCGGAATGCGCCGCGCCCGGATCAGGGGCAGGAGCGCGAACAGCAACGAGACCAGCAGGCCGAACACCGCCGCGATGGCAAGCGGGCGGACATAGAGCGCGATGCGCGCCTTTACCGGCAGAAGATCGGCGATGAGCGACTGCGCCAGGAACGGCAGTGCGGCGCCCAGCGCCACGCCGATCGCCACGCCCAGCAGCGCAAGCGCGCCGAGCTGGATGAAATAGGTGGCGAAGACCAGCCGCTGCGGCGCCCCGAGACATTTCAGGGTGGCAATGGTGCGCAGCCGGCTGGCGAGGAAGCTCGACACCGCATTGCCCACGCCGACGCCGCCGACCAGCAGGGCCGAAAGACCGATCAGGCTGATGAACTGCGTCAGTCGCTCGAGCCAGAAGCGGATGCCGCCGCCCGCCGCATCGAGATCCTCGATACGCCAGCTCGCGTCCGGGAAGCGTTCCTTGAGGGTTTCGGCCATCGCCTTATCGGAGCGGCCCGGCGACAGCTTCAGCCGATATTGCCAGGTCAACAGGCTGCCCGGCTGCACCAGCTGCGAGTCGCCTAGTGCCGCCAACGGCATCATCAGGCGCGGCCCGAGACTGGCGAAGGCACTCAGGCCACTGTCGGGTTCGCGCGCGATCACGGCACGAACCTGCAGCCTAGCTTCACCGACCTTAACCTCGTCACCGAGCGCGATGTTCATACGCTTGAGCGCCGACTCCTCGACCGCCGCGCCCCAGAGGCCGTCGCGCTTGGCCAGCGCATCGGCCAGCGATCCGCCGCCTTTCAGCTCGACCGTGCCATAGAGCGGATAGGACGGTTCGACTGCCTTCAACTGGATTAGGGCTGGGTTGCCATCGGCCTTCACCGGCCGCGCCATGGACCGCATGTCGACCCAGCGGGTGAGCGTGCCTTGCTGGCTCAGAAAGGCGAGCTGATCGGGCGACGGCTCGCGATAGAGCTGCGAGATGGCGAGGTCGCCGCCTAGCAATTCGCGCGCGTCGGCCCGCAGGCCTTCCTCGATGGCGCGACTGAAGGAGAGGATCGCGGCGATGGCACCAACGCCCAGGGCGAGACAGGCCAGGAACAGGCGAAACCCGCCCAGGCCGCTGCGCATCTCGCGGCGCGCCAGCCGGAAGGGAAGCGTCGTCACACCCGACTCACTGTACGGGCTCACTGTGCCGCGATCGCGACGCCCGGGGCGAGGCGCCGATCCTCGACGACAAGCCCGTCGGCGATGCGCACGATCCGGTCGCAGCGTTGCGCCAGCGTCATGTCGTGGGTGATCAGGATCAGGGTGGCAGCATCGGCGCGCGCCAGCTCGAACAGCAGATCCATGACCTGCTTGCCGGTGGCGCCGTCGAGATTGCCGGTCGGCTCGTCGGCCAGGAGCAGCCGGGGCCGGCCGACCATCGCCCGCGCGACGGCGACGCGCTGCTGCTCCCCGCCCGACAACTGCGCTGGATAGTGTCCGATGCGCGCCGCGAGACCGACGCGCGCCAATGCCGACTCGGCCGTCTCGAAGGCGTCGCGCCGCCCTCCGAATTCGAGCGGCAAGGCCACGTTCTCGAGCGCCGTCATGGTGGGAATGAGGTGGAAGCCCTGAAACACGATGCCGATATGGTCGCGGCGTAACCGCGCGCGAGCATCCTCGTCGAGGGCGCCAAGATCGTGGCCGACCACTTCCACGCGACCGGCGGTCGCGCGCTCCAGGCCGCCGGCCACCATCATCAGGCTCGACTTGCCGGCGCCGGACGGCCCGACAACGGCCGCAATCTCGCCCGGCGCGACATCGAGCGTGATGCCGCGCAGGATATTGACCATGCCCGCATCGCTTGCCATGTCGAGGTGAACGTCGGTGAAGCGGACAATGGGCGCGGCGGTCACACAGGCTCCGGGACTGAGGCGATGAGGCTGGGCAACGGATATGGTCGTTTTGCGGCGGTGGTCAATTCGCTGCTGCTGCTTCTTTTTTGCCTGATGCCAGTTTGCCTGATGCCCGCGCAGGCACAGACGGCGGGCCAAACCCCGGGCCAGAATGACAAGCCGGCCAAGTCGATCAGCCTGGCGGTCCTGGGCGACAGCCTGGCGGCCGGGTTCGGCATCAAGCCGGAACAGTCCTTTCCGGCCCGTCTGGAGGCAGCGTTGAAGGCCGACGGCCGCACTGTAACGGTGCTGAACGATGGCGTCTCGGGCGATACCTCGGCGGGCGGCCTGGACCGCGTGGACTGGATCCTGGGCGACAAGCCGGACATCGTGATGGTCGAGCTTGGCGCCAATGACGCCCTGCGTGGCATCGATCCGGCGAGCACGGAGCGTAATCTTTCCGCCATCATCGAGAAGCTGAAAGCCGCCGGCGTCACGGTTTGGCTGGCCGGCATGATGGCGCCGCGCAACTTCGGGCCGGATTACGTCACCGCCTTCGACGGGATTTACAGGCGGCTGGCGGACAAATACCAGGTTCCCCTCTATCCTTTCCTGCTCGAGGGCGTGGCGCAGGACCCCGCCCTCAACCAGGCCGACGGGCTGCACCCCAATCCGCAAGGCGTGGCGGTGATCGTCCGCAACATTCTGCCCTTCGTGACCAAGAACCTCGATCTCTATGCCGCGTCTCTTCATCGCCCTGCCCGTCCCTGAGGAAGTCGCCGCCGAGCTGACGGCGCTGCAATCGGGCGTGCCCGATGCGCGCTGGACGGCGCCGGAGAACTTCCACGTCACGCTCTGCTTCGCCGGCGAAGTGGACGGCGGGACGATGCGCGACCTTGAGGAGGAGCTGAGCGATGCCGCGGGGCCGAAATTCACCGTGACGCTGGCCGGCGTCGAGCAGTTCAGCTCGGGCAAGCAGCCGCGCGCGCTGGCCGCCCTGGTGCAGAAGAGCGACGCGCTCGATCGACTGCAGCAGAAAGTCTCGACGATCGCGCGCCACTGCGGCATCGAGGTCGAGCGTCGCAAGTTCCGGCCGCATGTGACGCTGGCGCGTTTCCGCGCCGGCGCCGAGACGGGCCATCACATCGCCCAGTTCATGTCGAGCCACGCCCAGTTCCGCGCCGGCCCCTGGGTGGCCGAGCACTTCTCGCTCTATTCGAGCCGCTCCGGCCGCAACGGCTCGATCTACACCGAGGAAACGGCGTACCACCTGACGTACTGATCGACGTACGTCCTGCCGCGGTCGGCCGCGCCCTACACGAAGGTCAGCAATCGCCGCGGATTGTGAACGAGGATGGCATCGATCTCGTCCTCGCTGTAGCCACGACGGCCCATCATCGGCACGACATTGCGGAAGATATGACCGTAGCCGTGGCCGCCGAAACTGGCGAGACGGGTGCGATAGCAGATGTCGTGGCTGATCACGACGCGGTCGAGGTGGCCGTGATCGATCAGGGCCCGAATCAGCTTCAATCGCGTCGCGTCGTTCGGCATGTCGATGTCGGACAGGCCGTAGTAGCTGGATTCCTGCCCGAACAGATCGAACTCGATCGTCACGCCCGTTTCCGCCAACTTCAAGAGCCGCGTCTCGTCGAAGATCGTGCGATCGATATGGCTGATGACGATGCGGTCGGTCGGATGACCGGCAGCTTTGATGAAGTCGGCGACTTCCTGCGGCTGGTCGGCATCGCGTCCGGGATGGACATTGATGGCGGCGCCGGTCTCCGCCGCCGCGATCAGGGCGGCCTGCATGACGCGCTTCTCGGTGTCCGTCCACGGCGCCTGACAGCCGATCTCGCCGATCATGCCGGCGCGAACATCGGTTCCCCACGCACCATGGACAATCTGGCC
Organism: Enhydrobacter aerosaccus; assembly: GCF_900167455.1. Lineage (GTDB taxonomy): Bacteria > Pseudomonadota > Alphaproteobacteria > Reyranellales > Reyranellaceae > Reyranella > Reyranella aerosaccus. Next base: position 54,222 of record NZ_FUWJ01000011.1, on the reverse strand, counting down.
GATCATCTCCTGGGCGAAATCCTCGACCGTGCGTCCGTGGTTACGCGGATCCTGGTAGTCGTTGACGTAATAGCCGCAGCCCATGATGAGATGCACGCCCGTGCCCTCGGCGATGCGCTTCAATCCCGCCGGGTCGGGCGAAAGTCCGCCGCAGGTGAGTTCGACGATCGCATCGCCGCCCTCGTGCTTCATCATGCGGACCTCGCGCGTGGCGATGTCCTCGAGGTCGAGCATGTACTTGCGGCCGGCCCGCTTGAGCCCATGGCCGTAGTTGATCTGCCAGACATTCTCGAGCGTGATCTCGGGCCCGAGATCGTTGTCGCCGCGGGTCTCGGGCGGCCGGATATCGCACAGCACGTGCTCGTGCATCAGCGTCCGGCCAAGCTGCTCGGGTGCGATCGGCCCGAGCACGGTCTGGATCTTTCCCTTGAGCGAACGGCCCTTAAGAGGATGACTGGTCATTGCGGCTCCAACTTCGCGGCTTCGACGACTTTCCGCCACTTGACCGTCTCCGCAGCCATGAAGCGGGCGAGGTCTTCCGACGAACCGCCGAGTTCGGCGGCACCGGCATCGCGGATGCGCTTGATCACTTCCGGATCCTTGGAGGCCTTGACCAGATCATCCGACAGCTTCTTGACGATCTCCGCCGGCGTACCGGCCGGCGCGGCCACATACCACCACGGCGCCGCATCGAAGCCGGGATAGCCGCTCTCGGCGATCGTGGGTACATCCGGCAGCGCGAACCAGCGCTTGGACGTGCTGACACCGAGCGCCCGCAGCGCGCCGGACTGGATGTGCGGCAGGTAGGGCGGCAGGTTGTCCATGGTGCTCGGAATATGACCGGCGAGCAGGTCCTTCAGCACCAGAGAGCTGCCGCGATAGACGACATGCTCGACCCTGAAGCCCGCCAGCGATTCGAAATACTCCATCGCCAGATGACCGCTGCCGCCGACAGCCGGCGAGCCGAAGCTCACCTTGTTGTCGCCCTGCTTCTTGCAGTACTCGACATACTCGGCGACGGTCTTCACCGGCATGTTGGGATTCACCGCCAGGACATTGGCGACCTCGCCGAACAGAGCGATCGGAACGAAGCTCTTCACGCTGTCATAGGGCATCGTCTTGTAGAGGAACTGGTTGGTGACCCCGGTCCCGATCGTTCCCAGCAGCAGCGTGTAGCCATCCGGCGGCGCCTTGGCGACGATCTCGGCACCGACATTGCCGCCCGCGCCACTCTTGTTGTCGACCACGACCTGCTGTCCCAGCGTCTCGGTCAGATACTGGGCGGCGATGCGGCCCAGCAGATCGGTCGTGCCACCCGGCGCAAACGGCACCACCATGCGCAGCGTCTTGTTCGGATAGGCCGCTTGTGCCCAGCCATGGCGGGCGAGCATGGGGGTCGCCACGGCCGCCGACAGAAGCGTGCGGCGGCGAATCGTCCTGGTCATTCCTTATTCCTTCCCTGCGACTTCACTATTGGACCCGACCAGCGGCTTCAGATGGGCAAGAAGCCCCGCGCATCCCGCCTCGATCAGGTTCAAGGACTGTTCATAAGCCCGCGCCGGCCCGCCATAAGGGTCGGGAACCTCGATGACGCGCGTCTGCGGGGCGAACTTCATGAACATCTGCGGGCGATCTGACAAGGCTCGCGGCGCCATCCAACGCATCGCGACGAGATGGCTGCGGTCCATCGCGAGCGGATAGTCGAACTTCTCGATATCGGCGCTGGTCAGAAGACGTGCACGATGGCTCGACAGATCGTAGCCGCGCCGCCGGCCGACCTGCAGCGCCAGCGGCGACGCCATCTGGCCGACATGACCTTCGTAGGTCCCCGCGGAATCGATGGTGAACGCGTGAGCGAGTCCCGCGCGCAAAGCCATTGTGCGGAATACCGCCTCAGCGGTGGGCGAGCGGCAGATGTTGCCGGTGCAGACGAAGAGAACGCCGATGGTCATAGCGAGCCACACTAGCATGAGGGTACAGTGGCCACGCAGCTGGAATCCTGGGAGGGATCATGCCCGACATGTCATTGATGGCGCACGGCGCCCACTACATCGCGCCCGACGCGCATGGACAGAACTTCTATGCCATCGACCGCCAGTTCCAGGACCTGCTGTCGCTTTATCTGGACCCCGCCCTTCGCCAAGCGATGACCTCGCACTTCGAGCGCCTCGGCGATCTCGCCGGCAATCGCCTCGACGATCTCGCGCAGGTCGCCGACAAGCATCCTCCCGTCCTCCAGCCGCGCGACCGCTTCGGGCGCGACGAGGACTGGATCGACTATCATCCGTCCTATCGCGAGATGGAGAAGATCGCGTTCGAGGAATTCGGCATGCACGCGATGAGTCATCGCGCCGGCGTGCTGGGAATGTCCGAGCCCGCGCACCCGCTCGTGAAATACGGCATCACTTACCTGTTCGTGCAGGCGGAGTTCGGCCTCATGTGTCCGGTGTCGGTGTCCGACACCTCCAACTTCGTCATCAAGCGCTACGGATCGGAAGCGCTCAAGAAGCTCCTGCTCGATCGCCTGCTCTCGACCGACCCGGCGACCATGCTCAAGGGCACGCAGTTCATGACAGAGAAGGCCGGCGGCTCGGACGTCGGCGCGATCGAGACCGAGGCCGAGCGCGTCGGAGTGGGCGCCGACGGCGTCGAGCGCTGGAAGCTGCATGGCCAGAAATGGTTCTGCAGCCATGCCGACGCCGATGTCGCGGTCCTGCTGGCGCGACCGCGCGGCGCTCCCGCCGGCACCAGGGGACTCGGCATGTTCGCCATGCCGAGGCGGCTGGAGGATGGCAGCCGCAACAGCTACCGGATCGTGCGACTCAAGGACAAGCTCGGCACGCGCTCGATGGCCTCGGGCGAGATCATCATGGACGGTGCCACCGCCTATCTCGTCGGCGAAGCGGATCGCGGCTTCAAGCAGATGATGGAGCAGGTGAACCTGTCCCGCCTCAGCCATGGCGTGCGTGCCGCGGCCATGATGCGCCGCTGCCTCAACGAGGCGCTGGCGGCCGCGCGTGGTCGCCGTGCCTTCGGACGTTCGATCGCCGAGTATCCGCTGCTGCGCCGCCAACTCATGAAGATCATGCTGCCGACCGAGCAGGCGCTGTCGATGTACGCCTTCTCCGCCGACGCCATGGGCCGGGCCGACAAGGGCGACCGCGACGCGGCCAACCTGCTGCGCATCCTGACGCCGGTCTACAAGTTCCGCGCCTGCCGCGACAACATTCCGGTGGCGAGCCAGGCGCTCGAGGTGCGCGGCGGTATCGGTTACATCGAGGAATGGGTGACGGCACGGCTGGTGCGCGACGCACAGATCGGCACCCTGTGGGAAGGCACCTCCAACATCAACGCGCTCGATGTCGTGCAGCGCGCCGTCGGCAAGGCGCAGGGCCACAAGACGCTGACCGCGGCCCTCAAGGACAAGTACGAGCCGTCGGGCAGCCTGCCCGGCCAGTACAAGGGCCTGCTGGGCGCGACACTCGAACGAGTGGAACGCTTCGTCGAAGCGGTCGCGGCCGATCCGCGGCAGGAGAAGCGGGCGCGGCTCGCCTCCAACGCGCTCTATCACGCCACATCGGCGGCGCTGCTCGCCTGGGAAGGCGCCACCCTCGGCGCCCACGGCGGCGACGCGCGCCGCCTGCTGTTGTCGCGGCTGGTGATCGAGCACCGCCTCACGCCGCAGGATCCGCTGTCCCTCAACGAGCCGGCCTGGGAGCAGGAGGCGATGGATCTGCTGCTGCAGGAGACGCCCGTGCCGCTTGCCACGGCGACAAGTCTAGTAGGATAGTTTCAAGGTCGAAAATCGGTCTGCTAGCCAAGGGATCAGCCGAAGCGATTCTTCATATATTTGGGAAGAAATGACGACTCCGAGTGACAGCATAGCATCAGCTGCAGAAGAAGAGCCGAAAAGCGGTGGCGGTCAAACTAGCCCCCAAGCGGACTCGGCAAAGAAGCTGCGCCCCATTCTTACGGTTGGGCGCGCGAACCTGACCGACGAGGAAATTAAGTCTTCTGGTGTCATGAAAATGCTCGTCGAGAGATTTGATGACTACGAGACGGAACTTACCCGGCTTCGGCCCATTGAAAATGAGCTGTCCGAAGTGAAAGCTGATCTGCGCGTCACCAAGGCACAGTTAGACGACGTCAAGAAGCGCAAGCTCATGTTCGAGATCGTCTCCCTCGCAATGGCTGCAGCTGGCAGCGCAATGTTAAGCGCATCAAAATCTCTTTTCGCCCCTGAAATGCTTCCTTACGGCGTGGCCTTGGCTCTCCTGCTGATTGGCGCGGCGTTGGCAGCAAAGATTGTCCAGTTGTGGATGAAATGAGAAAAATAAGGGACGCCGTGCTATGAGTTTGGAATTCCAATATATGCGCGACCCAGGCGAGCCTACGTCAGAACGCGTAATTTTTCGCGCCTCTGGAAATCTAGATGTCGGCAACTACTGCTTGCTCGCCTCATCGACAAACAACAAGCAAGAACCGACGTCAGGTGGCAAAGTGGCTTTCTGGTTTCCAGACAAAGAAGTAGGGAATGGCGACACTGTTGTCGTCTACACAAAAGCTGGCGACGACAAGAGTAGAAAGAATGACGATGGGACTCAGTCACATTTCTTCTATTGGGGCCGGACGAAGTCACTGTGGTCGGTAGAGAACAATGGAGTTGTTGTACTTCAGGCCCGGACCTGGAATTTCCACCTAACCAAAGTACGTTCTCAAACGGCGAAAAGCTAGATAGGCCGTGCCTTTCTCAAAGGCACACAAACGACGCTCTCGAATGCCGAGTGCTCGTCTTTGATTTCGCCTCGTTGCAGCTCACCTTATGATTTCCTCGGTGTGTTCGCCCAGCAGCGGCTCGCGATAGAGCGGATGCGACGGCTCGTCCCTGAAGCGGACGACGGGCGCGAAGTGCTTGCGGCCGTCCGCCTCCGTCAGCACGGCACCGCGCTTGACGAGATTGGGATCGGCGATCGCCTCGGGCAGCGTGTTCACCGGCCCGTAGCAGATGTCGAGCGTGGGCAGCCAGTCCATCCAATGCGCCAGCGGCCTGCCGCGGAAGGTCGCTTCGAGGAATTCCACCACCGGCTTCTGATGCACACCCGGCCATTCGCAGAGCGGCGCCAGCTCGGCACGACCCAGGGCACCGAGCAGGTTCTTCACGAACTTCATCTCCTGACCGGCCAGCACGAGCTGGCGGCCATCGGCGGTATCGTAGACGCGATAGAAGGCCGAGCCGCCGGTCGTGCGCTGCTGCTTCACGTCGGGTTGCCGATTCTCGGCGAAGGCCGAGCCGACCACGTTGGCGCAGGAGGCCATCAGCGCCTCGTGCATGGAGACGTCGATGTAATCGCCCTTCCCGGTCGTCTGTCGCCGCAGCAACGCCATCAGCACGCCGCTCAATCCGTGCAAGCCGCTGACGAGATCGGCGACGGGAATGCCGGGAATGGCCGGCCGGCCGTCGTCGCCCAGCGTCAGGCTCAGCACGCCGGTCATCGCCTCGAGCGCGAGATCGTGGGCGGCGCGGCCGGGATAGGCACCATCCTGCCCGAAGGCCGAGATCGAGCAGTAGACGATACCGGGATTCTTCTCCTTCACCGCCTCGTAGGCGATACCGAAGCGGGCCGCGACGCCGGGCCGGAAGGATTCCACCAGCACATCGGCGGCACAGGCGAGCCGGAACAGATCGGCCCGGCCCCGTTCGCTCTTGAGATCGAGCACGACGCTCTTCTTGCCGCGGCCCATGTTGCGGAAGAACACCGACGTGCGCTCGTCGGCGGGGCGGATATGGCGACCGGGGTCGCCGCCAGGCGGCTCGACCTTGATCACTTCGGCGCCATGGTCGGCCAGCGCGGTCGTGAGGTAGGGCCCCGGCAGGAACCACGAGAGATCGAGGACCTTGATGCCTTCGAGCTTCATGTCGACTTGTCCAGATAGGTCGCGTTATCGGCGCCCAGCGGCGAGCAGGCTGCCTGCGCCGGACGTTCGCCGTCGATGCGGATCGGGTTGGCCAGCACCCGCAGTTCCCCCTTCGTCGGGTGGGACACCGACGAAACCATGCCGGCCGCGCGTGCGAAACCGCTGTCCAGGGCGGCATCCAGGCGATGGACGGGAGCCGCCGGCAACAGGCCGTTGAAGCGTTCCAGCCATTGTGCCGTCGTGCGCTCACGGAAGGTCGGATCGAGCGCATCGGTGAGTTCGGCGCGATGGCGCGCGCGGGCATTGGGATCGGGAAAGCGGGGATCGGAAAGGAGATCTCGCCGACCCATCGCCTCGCACAGCGCCAGCCAGAATTTCTGCGTCATGCACATGATGAAGATCCAGCCGTCACGAGTCGGGAAGGTCTGGACCGGCGCCAACGACAGATGGGCGCTACGCGGCACGCGCGGCGAGACATCGCCCTCGTTGAGATACCAGACGCCGGGATAGGTGAGCTGGTGCATGGCGACGTCGTAGAGGCAGGTATCAACGTCGCAACCCTGGCCAGTCGTGCGCGCCCGCAGCAGGCAGCTCAGCAGGCCGACGATGCCGGTGAGACCGCTCATGCTGTCGATCAGCGACACGCCGACGCGGGTCGGCGGACCATCCGGATCGCCGGTCAGTTCCATCAGCCCGGCCTCGGCCTGCATGAGGAAATCGTAGCCGGGCCAGTCGGCGCGCTCGCCAGTGCGGCCATAGGCCGAGATATGCAGGCAGACGATCGACGGCTTGAGGGGGCTGAGGCTCGCATAGTCGAGCCCAAGCTTGCCGGGCTGCGTGCCGCGCAGATTGTTGACGACGCAATCCGCTGTCTTCACCAGCGCTTCGAACTGCCGGCGGCCCTCGACGGTCTTGAGGTCAAGGGCGACGCTCTTCTTGCCGAGATTCCAGGCCTGGAAGTATTCGCTATCGGCCGCTCCGAGCTTGTGCGGCCCGACGTGGCGCGACGGATCGCCTTCGGGCGGCTCGATCTTGATCACCTCGGCGCCCAGTTCGGCCAGGAACATCGTCCCGTAAGGGCCGGCGCCGAACTGCTCCAACGTCAGCACCCGAATGCCGGCCAGCGGCTTGGCGGTCATGCGACGGCGTTCCGCTTGATCCACTGACGCGCGATGATCAGGCGCTGCATCTCGTTCGTGCCTTCGCCGATGCAGGTAAGCGGCGCATCGCGATAGAGACGTTCGATATCGTACTCCTTGGAGTAGCCGTAGGCGCCGTGGATGCGCATCGACTCAGTGCTGTTCTCCAGCGCCGCTTCGGAGGCGAAATACTTGGCCATGCCGGCCTCCATGTCGCAGCGCTCGCCGCGATCGAAGGCGCGGGCGGCATCGAGGGTCAGCAGCCGCGCCGCGCGGGCCCGGGTAGCCATCTCGCCCAGCTTCAGCGCAATCGCCTGGTGCTCGAAGATCGGCTTGCCGAAGGTCTTGCGGATCTGCGCGTAGTCGGTCGCCAGCCGCAGTGCACCCTCGGCGATGCCAACGCCGCGCGCCGCCACGTTGATGCGGCCCAGTTCGAGGCCGCCCGCGACTTGCGTGAAGCCGCGCCCCTCGACCTCGCCGATCAGGTGGTCGGCGGGAATCCTGTAGTCCTCGAAGATCAGTTCGCCTGAATCGATCGACTTGTAGCCCAGCTTCTCGAGCTTGCGGCCGACCTTGAAGCCCGGCCCTTTGGGCGCGATGAACAGGCTCATGCCTGAGTAGCGCGGCTGCGCCTCCGGGTTCGTCTTGACCAGCAAGGCGAAGCAGGACCCTTCGATCCCGTTCGATATCCAGGTCTTGGTGCCGTTGATGACATAGTGATCGCCCTGGCGACGGGCGGTCATGCGGATACCCTGCAGGTCCGTGCCGGCGTCGGGCTCGGTCAGGGCCAGGCCACCGCGGATTTCGCCGGATGCGAACCTGGGCAGCCAAAACCGCTTCTGCGGCTCGGTGCCGAATTTCTCGACCGCCAGCGCCAGCATCAGGTGCGAGTTGAAGATGCCGGTGATCGCCATCCAGACCGAGGAGATGCGCATCACGATCTCGGCATAAGTGGCGGCCGGCAGGCCGAGTCCGCCATACTCGGGCGAAACGGTCGCGCCGAACAGGCCGAGTTCCTTCATCTGCTCGACGATCTCGGCCGGCCATTTATCGGCGTGGTCGAATTCCTTCACCCGCGGCGCGATCTCGCGCGCAATCCAGCGGTCGATGGTCGCAAGAAGCTGAGCTTCGTCCGCCGCGTCGATCTTGTTCATGCGCTTCCTCCGAGGCCAATCATGCCCGAGGATCGCAAGCGAACAAGCTTCTACCGGTCCAGCATTTCGCTAATGCGCCTGGCGAGTTCTTCCTGCCGATAAGGCTTGACCAGCATTCCACCGTGCGCGGGGACGGCATCGAGCTGCTGCGACGTGCGCAGGTAACCCGATGTCAGGAGGATCTTGGCCTCCGGCCGATGATCGCGCAGCCAGGCCGACAGCCCGAATCCATCCATGCTGCCGGGCATGTTGACGTCGGAGAAGACCAGGTCGACCCGGACGCCCGCCTTCAAGAGGCGGATCGCCTCGTCGGCCGAGCCGGCCTCGACGACGTCGAGCCCGCAGTCGCGCAGATTGTCGGCGGCGACGGCGCGCACCAGAATATCGTCCTCGACCACCAGTACGACGCGACGGAGCGGCTCTGGCTGTTCTGCCGGGAGAGGTGGGAAACTACGCGCCGCGTACATGGGGGACCAACGCGTGCGCAGTAAAAGGGTTGCAGCGGCTGTTCCCGGACCGGGAGCTGGGGCATCATCGGGAGAATGAAAAGCAAGGGACCGTCGGCCGGCGCCACGACCACCAAGCACCTGGTGCCCGATCTCCTCGCTCCCGGGCTCGATCTGGTCTTTTGCGGCACGGCGCCAAGCCCGGCCTCCTACGCCGCCCGCGCCTACTACGCCAATCCGGGCAACGCCTTCTGGGCCACCCTCCATGCCGTCGGCCTGACGCCGGAGCGGCTGCCGCCGCAGCGTTATCCCGAGTTGCTGGCCTGGGGGATCGGCCTGACCGACCTGAACAAGACCGAATACGGCTCCGATCACGAACTGAGCCCCCAGGCGATGGATGCAAAGTCGCTGCACGCCAAGTTGCGCAAGTTCCGACCCGCGGCGGTCGCCTTCACGAGCAAGCACGCCGCCTCGCTGGCTTTGGGGATCAAGGCACCTGCCTATGGCCGACAGGCCGAACCGCTCGAGGGCGCGGCTGTCTTCGTGCTCGCCTCGCCCTCCGGCCGCGCCCGTTCTTTCTGGACGCTGGAGCCGTGGCGCGAAGCAGCGGCCTTCGTCATGGAGCGAAGGCTGCAGCGCGAACGTCGGGCTTGAGTCTGCGGGATCGCCGCTAGGCGCGGCGGGAGTCCTCCTCGGCCTTGGCTTCGATCGCTTCCATGTCGTCGTCGCTCAGGCCGAAGTGATGGCCGATCTCGTGGATCAGCACATGACGCACGATGTGCGGCAGATCCTCGTCCGACTCGCACCAATAATCGAGGATCGGCCGGCGATAGAGGAAGATGCGATCGATGTCGTTGGCCACGTGGCCCGCGCCACGCTCGACCATCGACACGCCCTGGTACAGGCCGAGCACATCGAAGGGGCTCTCGAGCTCCATCGCCTTCTCGACCTCGTCGGATGGAAAATCGTCGACCTGAATGCGCACGTTGCCGACATGCCGACGAAATTCCTCCGGAATCGTCGCCAGCGCCTCGGCGGCGATGGCTTCGATATCCTCAAGCGTTGGCGCAACACCGAAGCTGGGCGTCCGCCGCGGATTGGTGAAGACCGGCATCCTTCCCCCATATAGGAGCCGTGCCCGCTCGCCAAGGGTCCTGCCGCGACGGTTTGTTCACCGGGTGCCGGCGGCAATTGGCGCAGGATTCGCATGGTCGCGTTCTGGAACAAACACCACTAAGCTTGTCGCGCACATGCTCCGTTTTCTTGTCCGACGCCTGATCGTGGCGCTGCTGGTCGCGGCGACCGTCATGACCCTCGCTTTCATCATGACGCGCCTGTCAGGCGATCTGGCGATATCGATCGCCGGGCCGAACGCGACGCAGGCCGATGTCGAGGCGGTGCGCAAGGCCTACGGGCTGGATCGACCGCTAGTCACCCAGTTCTTCGACTGGGCCGGACGAGCGATGACGGGCGACCTGGGTGAAAGCTATTTCTTCAAGAGCCGGGTATCGGCGCTGATCGGTGAGCGCATGCCGGTGACGCTCACGCTCGGCCTGTCCGGCCTGGTCATCGCCCTCGTGGTGTCGCTGCCCCTCGGCATCCTGGCCGCCGTACGCGAGAACACCGCCTTCGACAGGGGCGTGCAGTTCGTGACGCTGTTCGGCCAGGCCATGCCCTCCTTCTGGCTCGGTCTGCTGCTGATGATCCTGTTCGGGTTGAAGCTGGGATGGTTGCCGATCTCCGGCACGGAATCCTGGGATGGCTATGTCCTGCCGGCGATCGTGCTCGCCTTCTCGGCAATCCCGGCCCTCACGCGCCTGACGCGGGCCGGCATGATCCAGGCGATGGGATCCGACTATATCCGCACGGCGCGCGCCAAGGGCCTGTCGCGGGCCTCGATCATCCTGAAGCATGCGCTACGCAATGCGGCGATCCCGGTGGTGGCGATCGCCGCGGTGCAGCTCGGCTTCATGCTGGGTGGTTCGATCGTGATCGAACAGATCTTCGCGCTGCACGGCGTCGGCTTCCTGGCCTGGGAAAGCATCGCCAAGAACGACTTCCCCGTGGTGCAATCGGTCGTCCTGGTGCTGGCCGTCATCTATATCGGCCTCACCACGCTCGCCGACCTGATGAACGCCGTCCTCGATCCGAGGCTGCGCGGCGCATGAGCATGGCACTGTCAAGCGCGGCCCCGCGGCGCGGCTGGCGCAGCGCCGCCACCTGGCTGGGTGCGGCGATCGTCGGCGTCGCCGCCTTCTGCGCCGTCTTCGCGCCGCTCCTCGTGCCGCACGATCCCTTCGCCCAGGATCTCGGCAAGCGCCTGCTCGTCCCGTTCTGGATGGAGGGCTCGGACCCGCAGCATCTCCTGGGCACCGACCAGCTCGGCCGCGACTACCTCTCGCGCCTGATCTGGGGCTGCCGCATCTCGATGCTGATCGGGGTCACCGTCAGCATCGTCTCCGGCCTGATCGGCATCACGCTCGGCGTGCTGGGAGGGTTCCTCGGTGGCCGGGTCGACGATGCCGTCCTGTTCGCCATCACGACCAGGCTTTCGCTTCCGGTGGTGCTGGTCGCTCTGGCGGTGGTGGGTCTGCTGGGCAGCTCCATGACGCTCCTGCTGCTGACGCTGGGCCTGCTGCTGTGGGATCGCTTCGCCGTCGTCGCCCGCTCCACGACCCTGCAGGTGCGCAATCTCGACTACGTGGCGGCGGCATGGTGCGCCGGCTGCTCGCGCTTTCGCATCCTGACGCGCGAGGTGCTGCCCAACATCGCCAGCCATCTGGTCGTCGTGGCAACGCTCGAAATAGCGCTCGCCATCCTGCTCGAGGCGACCTTGTCCTTCCTGGGACTCGGCGTGCCGCCGCCGTTGCCCTCCTGGGGGCTGATGATCGCCGAGGCCAAGGACTACATGTTCTTCAGCCCGTGGGTGATCATGATCCCCGGCGTGGCGCTGTTCGTGCTGGTGCTGGGCATCAACCTGCTGGGCGACGGGCTGCGCGACCAGTTCGGCGCGAGGTCGGACCCATGAGCCCGCTGCTGGAGATCGAGAACCTGCGGGTCGAGTTCGGCCGCACCTCCGCGGTGCGCGGCATATCGCTGAAGGTCGCGCCGGGCGAGACCCATTGCCTGGTGGGCGAGTCGGGCTGCGGCAAGTCGGTGACCTCGCTGGCCGTGATGAACCTGCTGGCCCGCGGCGCGCAACGACGCGCCGACAGGCTCGCCTTCAAGGGTGAGGACCTGCTGGGACTGCCGGAGCGCGCCATGGCGCGCCTGCGCGGCAATGCCATGGCCATGATCTTCCAGGAACCGATGACCAGCCTCAATCCGGCCTACACGATCGGTTCGCAGATGACCGAGGTGCTGCGACGCCACAAGGGCGCGAGCCAGCGCGTCGCCACCGAGCGCGCCGCCGATCTGCTGGCGCGCGTCGGCATCACCGCCCCCGGCATGCGGCTCGGCCAGTTCCCGCACCAGCTTTCCGGCGGCCTGCGTCAGCGCGTCATGATCGCCATGGCGCTGATGTGCGACCCGCAGCTGCTGATCGCCGACGAGCCCACCACCGCGCTCGACGTGACCGTACAGGCGCAGATCCTGCGCCTGCTCGCCGGCCTGCAGCGCGACCTCGGGCTCGGCCTGCTTCTCATCACGCACGATCTCGGCATCGTCGCCCGCGTCGCCACGCGTGTGTCGGTGATGTATGCGGGCGAGATCGTCGAGAGCGCCCCGACCGCCGAACTGTTCGCCAACCCCAGCCATCCCTATACGCAGGGGCTGCTGCGCTGCGTGCCGGTGCCGGGCAAGGTGCGGCGCGACGAGCCGCTCGGTTCCATCCCCGGCACGGTGCCGCGCATCGGTGCGGGCTTCACGGGCTGCGCCTTCCGCGACCGCTGCGACTTTGCCGATGCGAGCTGCGCCGTGGCCGTGCCGCATCAGCGAGCCGGCGCCACGCACGACTATCTATGCCGGCTGGCGCCGCAATCCGCACGGACCGCCGCATGAGCGCGCCGGCGATCGAAGTCCTGCAGGTGCACAAGACCTTCGCCACGGGCGGTGGTCGGGTGGTCGCCGTCGACGACGTCTCCTTCGCCATTCCCGCCGGTGGGGTGCTTGGCGTGGTGGGCGAATCCGGCTGCGGCAAGAGCACCATGGCGCGCCTGATCCTCGGCCTGCTCGCCCCCGATTCGGGCGAGGTCAAGGTCGAAGGCCAGGCGGTCTCGGGCATGGACCGCAAGGCGCGTGCCCGCCTGATCCAGCCCGTGTTCCAGGATCCCTTTTCGTCGCTCAATCCGCTGGCGCGCGTGAAGGACATCGTCGCCATGCCGCTGGTGGCGCAGGGCACGTTCGGGCGCGCCGAGATCGGCCGTCGTGTCGACGAGCTGCTGGCGCGCGTCGGCTTGAGCGCCGAGATGGGACGCCGCCTGCCGGCGGAGCTGTCCGGCGGCCAGCGCCAGCGCGTCGCAATCGCCCGCGCCCTGGTGCTGCGGCCCCGCATCGTCGTGTGCGACGAACCGACTTCGGCGCTCGACGTCTCGGTGCAGGCGCAGATCCTCAATCTGCTGGCCGAGCTGCGCCGCGATCTTGGTCTTACCTATCTCTTCATCAGTCACAATCTCGCGGTGGTCGAACACGTCGCCAGCGAGGTGGCGGTGATGTATCTCGGCCGCATCGTCGAACGCGGCAGCACCGACGCCCTGTTCGCCCGGCCGGAGCATCCCTACACCAAGGCGCTGCTGGCTTCCGTCCTCACGCCCGAACCCGGACTCGGCGTGCCCGATGTCGGCCTGGGCGATGCCCTGCCCGATCCCGCCAACATGCCGCCCGGCTGCCGCTTCCATCCGCGCTGCCCGGTGGCCGAAGCGCGCTGCGCCAGCGAAAGTCCGCCGCTTAGGAAACGGGCGAATGGCGGCGCCGAGTGCTGGCTGGCCTGACCCGCTCCCTTGGTCCTGTCCCGGATGGCGGGGACAGGTCGAATGCCGATGGCACAAGGCTTTCCCGGCCTCTGTCCCGCTGTCTCGCCTGTCCCGGCCTGTCCCGTCCCGCTCCCAGGCCGACGCGTCAGTGACGCGCCGGCGGCGGATCGCGACGCGTCACTTCCACTTCGCCAGGTAGAAGCGCGGCAGCTCGTCGGGATAGGTCTTGAAGTCGAGGTCCTTGGCGAAGGCGTAGGTATTCACGTAGGTGGCCACCGGCATCCAGTAGGCCTTCTCCGTCGCGATCTTGATCGCCGCGGAGTAGTCCTTAGAGCGCACCGCCTTGTCGGAGGTCGAGCCTCCTTCGGCGATCAGCTTCTCGAGTTCCGGATCACGCGAATAGTTGTCCAGCGAATCCTTGCCGAACATCACCGGCAGGATGGCCGAGACGTCGTTGATCGAATAGCTGCCCCAGCTGGCGAAATAGAGTGGCGCTTCGCCCTTCCAGGCCTTCTGGATCGCGGGCGCAACCTGGAGCTGGTTGATCTTGGCCTTGATGCCGACAGCGGCGAGATAGTTCTGGATCGCGGCGCCCCACGAGGTCGGCTGCACGTAGCTCAGCATCTCGGTCTCGAAGCCGTTGGGGAAGCCCGCTTCCGCCAGCAGCGCCTTGGCCTTGGCCGGATCGTAGTCGTACTTCACGGCCGCATCGGCATCGCACCCGAACTGGCTCGGGAAGCAGGGGGCGGGCGGCACGCGGCTGCCGCCGCCGACCAGCTTGTCGGCGATTTCCTTGCGGTTGACGGCGTGCCAGATGGCCTGGCGCACCTTGACGTTGGTCAACGGATTGCCAGCACCCGAGCGGCCGGCGGCATCGATCGACAGATAGCCGACGCGCATCGATTCCTGCCGCACCGACTGCAGGAACGGGATCTTGTTGATGTTGTCCATCTGATCGGGATTGACGTTCCAGATCCAGTCGGCGCGCCGGCCGATCAGCTCCGTCACCTCGGTGGCAAGGTCGGGCACAAAGCGCACATGCAGGTTCTTGATTGCCGGCTTGCCCTTGGGCGAGCCCGCCCAGTACTCCTCGAAACGTTCGTAGATGACTTCCTTGCCCTGGTCGTTCTTGACGATCTTGTACGGCCCGGCACCGATCGGCTTGGCCGCGAAGCCTTCGGGTCCGACCTTCTCGCGATAGGCCTTGGGATTGATGGGCGTCACCATCGCGAGATATTCGAGCGCCGCCGGCGTCGGCCTTTTCATCTTGATACGCACCGAGAAATCGCCGGTCTTCTCGGCCTTGTCGATCCAGGCATAGTTGCTGGGCGTGGCGACCTTGCTCATCGGATCGGCGGCAATATTGATGGTATAGACGACGTCCTCGGCGGTGAGAGGGCTGCCGTCGTGGAATTTCACGCCCTGGCGGATGGTGAGATCGAGTGTGGTGTCGTCCGTAAACTTCCACTCGGTGGCGAGGGATGGCTTGATCTCGAAGGTCCCCGGATCGCGATGCACCAGCATGTCCCAGGCGTGATGGGCCAGGATCAATCCCGTGCGCTGGTTGTTGAAATACATGTCGATGTTCGGCACGGCATCGAGGAACAGGATGCGCAATGTGTCGGCGGCCTTGTCGGCCCGGGCTGCAGACGGGGCGACCGCGAGGGAAGTTGCGGCAAGCAGCGCGGAACGGCGGGTAAGTTTCACGAAAGCCTCCTGTTGATCTGATGAGCCTAGGCTCTGCAGAGGCAGTGAGGCAAGCTTCGGACCATTCGAGGGTCCCGGAAGGAGGGCGAATGACGACGACCAAATTGAGCGGAAAAGCACGAGCCGATGCCCTGGCCGATCTCGCGGGCTGGGCCGAAGCCAGCGGCCGTGACGCGATCCACAAGAGCTTCAAGTTTGCCGATTTCAACCAGGCCTGGGGCTTCATGACGCGCGTCGCCCTGGCGGCCGAGAAGGCCGACCATCATCCCGAATGGTCGAATGTGTACAATCGTGTCGAGATCCTGTTGTCGACGCACGATGCCGGCGGTGTGACCGAAAAGGACATCGCCCTGGCCAAGTTCATCGACCAGGCAGCCACCTGACGGGAGCGGAACAAGCCTTGCGCGGCCTCGTTCTAACCTGACGATGGAGGCCGCCATGGACAATGTAACTGGCACGCTCGACAAGTTTCACTTGGGTGTGAGTGCCGATGGCCAGAGCTGCGTGATGGTATTCGTCGACGAAGCGCAGCGCAGTATCAACTGTGTGGCCAATTACGCCGAGTTCCAGACCTTTATCGCCAGCCTCAATCGCGTCGCGGAGGAAATGGCGCGACGCCGTCAGGGCGACAGCCCGACCGACTTGGCGTCCGAAGAAGCCCAAGAAGAGGACGACGACATCGGCGTAGGCGGATTGCCGCTCGATACGCTGAATGTCGCCTCCGCCGCGTTCCAGATGAACAAGGATGCCGGATATATCGAGGGCGCCCTGGTCGGCGATGCCGGCGAGATCGTCGGCATACGGATGTGTCCCGAGGTCGCGTGCCAACTGACACGCGCCATGTTGATGTCCGCGCCCGCCGCCAGCAGCTGTTAGTTACATCGCACGTGCCGCCGGCGCGGCATCCTCGATCGAATCGGCGCTCAGGTTGCTCGCCTTGGTCTCCGGGCCACACCACACCGCGAAGGCGGTCACGAGCGACAGGAAGATGACGTAGCAGGCGACGCCCCAGGGGGCGCCGGCCATGTAGCCGACCAGCAATGCCGCGATGAACGGAGACGGCCCGCCTGCCAGGATCGAGCCCAGTTCGCGCGCGAAGGCAAAGCCGCTGAAACGCAGGCGCGGCCCGAACAGCTCGGCAAAGTAGGCCGCCTGCGGACCGAACATGGCACCGCCGCCGATGCCCATGATCAGGATGAAGGCCAGGCTGATCAATGTCGGATCGAGCGTGTTCGTCAGCATGAAGAACGGGAAGGCGAATGCGGCCGAGAACAACGCGCCGCCCATATAGACCGGACGCCGACCGATCTTGTCGGAGAGCCACGAGAAGAACAGGATGCCGAAGATCTCGGCGACATTGCCGAGCATGACTCCGGTGATCGCCACCTCGCGCGGCTGATGCAGTGTGTTGATGACGTAGCCGAGACCGAACACCGGGAAGAGATAGCCCAGCCCGTTCTCGGCGAGGCGTGCGCCGATCACCACCAGGAAGTTGCGCGGATGGCGCCGCACCGCTTCGATCGCCGGCATCTTCAACGGCGGCCGCTTCGCCCCGACTTCGGTAAAGACCGGCGTTTCGGAGACCTTGGCCCGTATGTAGACGCCAAGCCCCAGCAGCAGCAGCGAGACCAGGAAGGGAATGCGCCAGCCCCAGGTCAGCAGATCGTCCTTCGACATCAGGGTGACGAGGTAGAAGACACCCGCCGCCAGCAGGTTACCGACAGTGACACCCATCGGGGCAAACGAGCCGTACAGGCCGCGCTTTCCCGGCGGCGCGAACTCCACCGCCAGGATGACGGCGCCGCCGTATTCGGCGCCGGCGCCGAAGCCCTGCAGCAGGCGCAGCAGCAGCAAGAGGATCGGCGCCCATATGCCGATGACGGCATAAGTGGGCAGGCAGCCGATCAGGAAGGTGCCGCCGCCGACCAGCAGGATGGTCGCGACCAGCATCGGCTTGCGACCCAAGCGGTCGCCGAAATGGCCGAAGAACAGACCGCCGAAAGGCCGCGCGATGAAGCCGACGGCGAAGGTCGCATAGGCAGCCAGCGTGCCGATGTCGGTATCGTACTTGGGAAAGAACAGCTCCCCGAACACCAGTGCCGAGGCTGTTCCGTAGATGAAGAAATCGTACCACTCCAGGGCCGAGCCGACGGCCGCGGCCAACATCACATGGCGCAGCCTATTGGCCGCCAGTTCACCGCCCGCGGCGGCACCGCTTTGAGACATTTCTCTCCCTTTCCCATTTTTCTTTCTCGTTTGTTTTCTTGCAGCGTCCGGACGTTGCCGGCGCAGACTCAGGCGACTTCGCGAATCTTGAAGTAGCGGTTCCTGGCCGCTGTCTGGTTTTCGTAGATCGAGCCCTGATGCGGCGACGGCGGCAAAGGCATGCGCACCGGCACGTCGGCCAGCCGCGGAACGATGCTCGGCGCCCCCGAAACGAGCCGCTCGTTGAAGTTGGCGAAATCGCTGACGCCCATCAGCGGCCACGCATCCGCGGCGGCATATTCATAGAGCAGGAGCTGGCGCGACCTCTGCGAGGTGTTCTGGGCCGAACCGTGCACGAGGCGGACGTGATGAAAGCTGACCGAGCCGGCCGGCGCGACCAGCGCTTCCGCCTTCGACAGATCGAGGTCGATCTTCGCCGGATCGATCGCGCCGGAGAAGAAGCCATCGAGATGATGATCGTAGGTCGGTCCCTTGTGGCTGCCGGACATCACCATCAAGGGACCATTCTCGGGCAACATGTCGTCGAGCATGACGCCGACGGCCAGGATGTCGTCGTTGGTGTGCGGATAGAACGCCCAATCCTGATGCCATTCCACCGGCGAGCCGAACTCAGGCGCCTTCAGGTTTATCTTGGAGCCGTGCAGTCGGACCCCCGACGGCCCGAGAAGCTGCTCCAGCATGCCGACGAGATTGGGAAGCCGGGCGATCTTCCAGAACAGCGGGTGGTTGGTGTGCGGAGTCTTGATACGCCGGACGCGCGGTGCCTCGGGCCGATGGCTGGGTTCCAGGTCGTAGATGTGGTCGTGCCGGGTGACGTTGGCGGCGCCGGCGACGAATTCGGCAATGACCTGCCGGGCCTGCGATAGCGCTTCCCGATCGAGGACATTCTCGACCACCAGCCAGCCGGTCTCACGGTATTGCTCGATCTCTCGTGCGGAAAGCATCGATCCATTCCTCCGTGCAGCTTATTCTTAATATAAATGGTAGCGCTGTCATTCCCGGAAAGTCAACGTCGTTTGATCGACCATTGTCGGATGTGTATCAGCACTCCCATGGACGACGCGCCGACCGCATGAGCAGACCCCGGATCGAGGAAGTGGCCGCCCGCGCCGGTACCTCGGCGATCACGGTGTCGCGGGCACTGCGTGATCCGTCCAAGGTCGCGCCGGCGACACGCGCGCGGGTCATGGCGGCGATCGCCGCCCTCGGCTACATCCCCAACCTGTCGGCCAGCAGCCTCGCCTCCCGTCGCAGCGGCATCGTCGGTCTGCTGGTGCCCACCATCGACAACTCGATCTTTGCCGCAACGGTTCAGGGCCTTACCGACGCTATCGCCACGGCGGGGTTGCAGCTCCTGCTGGGCGACTTCCGCTATTCCGAGGAAGGCGAAAAGACACTGGTCCGGGCCCTCGTCGGACGGCAGCCCGAAGCCCTGGTGGTTGTCGGTGTCGTGCGCGACGCCGCCTTGCGCAGCATGTTGCTGCAGCTCGCCATCCCCGTGATCGAGACATGGGATCTTACGGCAAAGCCGGTCGACATCGTCGTCGGTTTCTCGAACAAGGCGGCTGGGGCGGCGATGGCCCGCCATCTCCTGTCACGCGGCCACCGCCGCCTTGCTTTTGTCGGAGGCCGCGACCATCGCGCGGCGGCACGCGCCCAAGGATTTGCCACCGCTCTCAAGGAAGCAGGCGCCCCTGCCCCTCTCATCGAATCGGTGGACAGCGCGACGATTGCCGATGGCCGTCGTGCCCTGGCCCATATCCTGTCGACCGCCCCCAAGACGGAGGGCGTATTCTTCGCCACCGACGTTCTTGCGGTGGGCGGGTTGCTCGAATGCCAATCGCGCGGCATCGCCGTTCCCAAGCGGTTGGCGGTGGCCGGGCTCGGCGACTTGGAGATCGCACGGGAGTTGAGTCCTGCCCTCACCACCGTCCGCATTCCTGCTTACGAGATCGGCCGGCGGGCGGGCGAAATCGTGGTCGGCCGATTGCGGGGTGAAGCGGCCGGACCACGGGTGGTGGATCTGGGATTTTCTGTGCTGGTCCGCGACAGCACCTGACCCGTCAGTTCGAGGTCGGCTTGCCCTGGCCGCGCGGGTCGCCGGCCTTGCCCTTGTCCTCGGCGGCTTTCAGTTCGTCCGCCTCACCGGACTCCATGGCGCGCTTGGCCTCCTGCGCCGCCTTGTCGACCTTGCCGTCCTTGATGAAGCGGGCCGTGGCCTCGTCGTAGGCCTTGGTGCCGGTGTAGCTGCCCTCGCCTTCGATGCCGTTCTTCGACTTACCCTTGCTGGTCGCCATCGCTCGCTCCTTTTGTTCCGGGATTGAACGCGAGGGAACGGGCAAGGTTACGGAAAGGTTCGAAACCGCACCGGCCGTCGGTCAGTGCGGTCCCGCGCAGCGATGGACCTCCACGGTCACATGGCTGAGCTGTGCAAGATCTCCGAGGCGGGCCTTGTAGTGCTGAGCGGCCTCCGGCTCGTGCGACACCAGGGAAACGATGGCCCCATGATGGCCCGGCCCCAAGCGCCAGACATGGAGGTCGGCGATGCGATCGTCGCCGACTTCGAGGCGCTCCCGGATCGCCTCGCCCAACTCGCGGTCCGGCGCCGCATCCAGCAGCACGGCACCGGCATCCCGGATCAGGCCCCACGACCAATGCGCGATGACGGCGGCGCCGACGATGCCGATAACGGGATCGAGCCAGTTCCAGCCATAGAAGCGAGCGGCGAGCAAGCCCACGATCGCCAGCACCGAGGTCAGCGCGTCGGCCAGCACGTGCCAGTAGGCGGCACGCAGATTGTGGTCGTGATGGTGATGGCGGTGAGTGGAGGCATGATCATGGTGATCATGGTGATCGTGGTGATCATGATGATCGTCATGGTCGTCGTCATGCGCATGGCCGTGGCCATGATGATGATGGCCATGATCGTGATGATCGCCGCCCAGCAGCCACGCGCTCGCGAGATTGACCGCGAGGCCGACGACCGCGATCGCCGTCGCCTCGTCGTAATGGATCGACACCGGCTGCATCAGGCGCCCGATCGATTCGTAGCCGATCAGCAGCGAGATCATGGCCAGCACGATCGCACTGCTGAAGCCGGCCAGATCGCCGAGCTTGCCCGTACCGAAGGCGAAGCGCGGATCGCGGGCATGGGTGCGCGCATAGCGATAGGCCAGCGCGGCAATGGCCAGCGCGCCGGCATGGGTCGACATGTGCCAGCCATCGGCCAGCAGCGCCATCGAGCCGAACACGCTGCCGCCCACGATCTCCGCCACCATCATGGCGGCGGTCAGGCCGACCACCAGCCAGGTCCGGCGTTCGTTGCGATCGTGCGCGGCGCCCAGAAAGACGTGATCGTGGCGCCAGTCGGCGAGCGTATGGCTGTGCACGAGAGGCTCCGTTACTTCTGCAGGTAAGGTTCGACCTTACCCTTGAGCTTGATGGTCAGCGGATTGCCCTTGCGATCCACCGTCTTGCCGACGGCGACGCGGATCCAGCCCTCGCTGACGCAGTACTCCTCCACATTGGTCTTCTCCTCGCCGTCGAACTTGATGCCGACGCCCTTCTGGAGCAGCGCCTCGTCGTAAAAGGGACTTTTGGGATTGGTGGAGAGCCGGTCCGGCAATGCTGTATCAGTCATGGGTGAAGTATAGCCCAGATGCCGGGCGCGCTCAGTCATCGCCGCAGCGAGAATTTCCGCGCGCCCGATTCCGTCAGGCTGCAAATACCCGGGCCTCTCGGCGAGGTCACGCTTCCTTGCTGTAACGCTCGTAGAGCGCCGCGGCATTCTCCCAGCGGATCGCCTGCATGAAGCCGTCCACGTAAGCCGCGGCCTTCGCGCCGTAGTCCATCTGATAGGCGTGTTCGTACATGTCGAGCGCGAGGATCGGTCGGCCATTCGCCAGCGTCATCGTATGATCGGCGGCCCAGGTATTGACCAGGCGCTTGTCGTGCGGCGACCAGGTGAGCAGGACCCAACCCGAACCGCCGCCCAGCGCCTTGCCCATCGCGGCGAATTCCGCCTTCCAGCGCTGGAGACTGCCGAAGTCGCGATTGATCGCCTCCGCCAGGAGCCCTTTGGGATCCCCTTCTCCACCAAGCCCATCGAAATACAGTTCGTGGATGATCATGGAGTTGGCAGCGATCAGCTCCTCCCGTTTCAGCCCGTTGACGACGAAGACCGGCGCCGTCGCCATATCGAGAGTCGCGAGCTGGGCGGCAATCGCGTTCAGCCGCTTCACCGCACCGCCGTAGTTGTTCTCGTAGTGGCTGGCGAGCAGCTTCTCCGACAGGAATTTGATCTTCGACGGGTCGAAGGGCAGCTTCTTTATCGCATAGTCGGGCTTCGGCGGCGTTTGCGCCATGGCGTCCACCGCCGTCGCGGCAAGCGCGACGCCGGCGGCAATTCCGATGAAGTCGCGACGGTTCTGTGTATCGGTCATTGAAACCTCCTTGGGTTGGTGGACGGCCTCAGAGCGAACTCACGAACAGCGAATAGAGGACTCCGGCGATCGAGCAGGCGAGCAGGACGGGGACCATGCCGATCTTGAAGCGAAAAACGGCGATAGCGGCCGCAACGGCGAGCACGAAGGCCGGCAGGTTGATCGACGACAGCAGCGGCAACTCGGCCGAAGCGCCGAGCCAGTGGACCGGCCGCAGCGTCGCAAACAGCACGTGCAGCCCGAACCAGACGGCAAGGTTCAGGATCACGCCGACCACGGCAGCCGTGACGGCGCCCAGCGCCGCCGCCAACGCCTTGTTGGCGCGCAGCACTTCCACGAACGGCGCGCCGAAGAAGATCCAGAGGAAGCACGGCGTGAAGGTGACCCAGGTGGTCAGCACGCCGCCCAAGGTTCCCGCCAGCAAGGGATGGAGCGGTCCCGGCGAGCGCCAGGCGCCCAGAAAGCCGACGAACTGGGTGACGATGATCAGCGGGCCTGGCGTCGTCTCCGCCATGCCGAGCCCATCCAGCATCTCGCCGGGAGTCACCCAATGATAATGATCGACCGCCTGCTGGGCGACATAGGCCAGCACGGCATAGGCGCCGCCGAAGGTGACCACGGCCATCTTGCTGAAGAAGATGGCGATCTGGGAGAACACGTTCACGGGGCCCAGCCCGATATAGAGCGCCGCGACCGGAACGAGCCACAAGGCCAGGAAGGCCGAGCTAATCTTGAGCGACCAGCGCAGGTTCGGCCGCGCATGCGGTGGCGTCGCCTCGCCCAGGATCGAGTCGGCGTCCGCCACCTGCTTGTCGCCGACCTTGCCGTGGCCACCGCCGACAAGGAAGGGCTTCCACCCCAGCCGGCCGCCAAGCCAGCCGATCGCCGCCGCGAGCAGGATGATCACCGGGAACGGAATGTCATAGAAGAAGATGGCGATGAAGGCTGCCGCAGCAAGGCCGCGCAGGACGTCGTTGCGCAGCGCCCGCCTGCCGACGCGCAGCACCGCCTCGATCACGATCACCAGCACCGCCGACTTCAGGCCGAAGAACAGGCCCTGCACCAGCGTGACCTTGCCGAGGAGCACATAGATCCAGGACAGGATCATGATGGAGACGAACCCCGGCAGCACGAACAGCGTGCCGGCCAGCAACCCGCCTCTGGTGCGGTGCATCAGCCAACCGATATAGGTGGCGAGCTGCTGCGCCTCGGGACCGGGCAACAAGGTGCAATAGTTCAGCGCCTGCAGGAAGCGGTTCTCGCCGATCCACTTCTTTTCTTCGACGATGATGCGATGCATCACCGCGATCTGGCCGGCCGGACCGCCGAAGGAGAGCGCGGCGACGCGCGCCCACACGCGCATCGCGTCGCCGAAGGGAACCGGATTCACGACTTTTTCCGCGCCGTCGGAGGCCAGTCGTGTCCCTCGTCGACGGCGTCGCGACACCATCGATAGAAAGCGTCGTAGAGCGTCATCCCCGCCTCGAGCTGGGCGAGGTCGTCGGAGAACATGCGCGAAAGACCAAGCGATGCGGCCAGCAATCCCGCCGATTCCGGCGCGATCTCGGGGCGGCCGGTATCGGCGCCGCGCACGATCGCCGCCAGGCGCCTCAAAGGCTCGGTCTCGAGGCCGAACTCCTCGACCATGACGTCGAAGGTGCATTTGAGGCCACGATGACTCCAATGGACGTCGGGCCGATCGATATCGAACGGCGTGGCGGCGAAGCGATCGGCCACGTCCATGACCTCGGACGGCGCCACGAACAGGAACACCGCACCAGGATCGACGAAACGCCGGATCAGCCACGGGCAGGCGATGCGATCGACCTTGGGCCGCGAGCGCGTCACCCAGACGGTCCGGCCGCGGGCGTCGCGCTGGGGCAGTTTGTCGGCCGGCACCATCGGCAGCTTCGCGGCCTGCCAGCCCATGACGCCGCCTTCGAGAATATCGGCGGCGACACCTTCGTGGCGCAGCCAGGCGGCCACGCCCTGGCTGAGCTTCAGCCCCTTCGTGCACATCACGACGGCGGGCTTGCCGCTGGCCACGAACTCCGGTCCCCAGGCGGGAACGGCATCCCAAGGCCGTCGCACGGCGCCCGGGACGAGTCGCGGCATGATGGCGAAGTCTTCTTCGGTGCAGACGTCGATCAGCGCCGGAGTGTCCGGACGGCCGATCAGACGAGCGAGTTTTTCAACGGAAATAGCATTGGTCGAGGGCATGGGGCAGCGTCCTTGAGGAAGAAAACAGGACGCGATGCTTCGGCTGCCGCCTCATGGGGAGATCGCGATCCCCATCGACTGCCATTTAACGGGTCGATGGGGATCGGAGTCAAGTCACGCCGGATCCGATATCCGGATGCCCTACTTTGGCGCCATGCGGATGGCGCCATCGAGGCGGATCGTCTCGCCGTTCAGCATGCGGTTCTCGACGATCTGCATGGCGAGCTGCGCATATTCCTTCGGATCGCCCAGACGCGGCGGAAACGGCACCTGCGCGCCCAGGCTCTTCTGCGCCTCGGCCGACAGGCCCATCATCATCGGTGTCAGGAACAAGCCCGGCGCGATGGTGCAGACGCGGATGCCCACGCTCGACAGATCACGCGCGATCGGCAGCGTCATGCCGACCACACCGCCCTTGGACGCCGAGTAGGCGGCCTGGCCGATCTGGCCGTCGAAGGCTGCGACCGACGCGGTGTTGATGATGACGCCGCGCTCGCCGTCTTCCATCGGCTCGGCCTGGCTCATCGCCCACGAGGCGAGGCGGATCACGTTGAAGGTGCCGATTAGGTTGACCTGGATCACTTGCGAGAACATCGCCAGGTCGTGCGGTCCGTTCTTGGAGATCGTGCGCGCGGCCCGTCCGATGCCGGCGCAGTTCACCGTCACGCGCGGTGCGCCGAGCTTCTCGACCACGGTCTTGACCGAGGCTTCGGTGTTGGCGGCGTCGGCGACGTTGGTCTTGATGTACAGGCCACCCAGTTCCTTGGCCTTCTTTTCGCCCAGCTCGTCCTGCAGATCGAAGATGGCGACCTTGGCGCCGGCCGCCGCCAGCGCCGATGCGGTGGCTCCGCCCAGTCCTGACGCGCCGCCGGTAACGATGACGGCTTGCCCCTTGACGTTCATTCACTCCTCCTTGGCTGGAGCCGCTTTTAAGCAGGGCCGGCCCCCTTGCCAAGCCGGGCCGCCGGCCCAACCTTTCCTGGCATGACGGATCTCACCCAACTCGAGGCCGACGAACGGCGCGTGCGCCAAGGGTTCTGGCGCAAGGCGCGGCGGACGCTGGGCCACGTGCCGTTCACGGAAGATGCTGTCGCCACTTTCTATTGCGCCACCGACAGCGCCACGCCGCTCACGATCCGCGCCACGCTGTTCGGGGCGCTGGCCTACTTCGTCATGCCTTTCGATATCATTCCAGATTTCATCGCCGGCCTCGGCTACACGGACGATGCGGCGGTCCTGCTGGCCGCCTTCACGGCCGCCAGTTCGCACATCACCGAGACGCACCGGCAGAAAGCCCGCGCCTGGCTCCTCAAGGAGCAGGCCTCGCCGCCGCAGGCGTGATGCGCGCCTGGGCCCGGCGCTCGCGCAGGAGCTGCGTCTCGCGATAGGCGATATAAAGTGCCGACCCGATCACGATGGCAGCGCCGATATAGGTCCAGATCACCGGCATCTCGCCCCAGATCAGCCAGCCCACGAACACGGCGAACGGCAGCCGCAGATAGTCGAACGGCGCCACTGCCGACATTTCTCCTGAGGCAAAAGCCTGCACCCAGAAATACTGGCCGAGCGTCGCCGTGATCGAGATGCCGATCGCCAGCGCCCAGCCATAGGCGGATGGCCAGCGCCACAACCAGATCGCCGGGATCGTCAGCAACAGCGTCGAGAAGATCGCGAACTGCGTCAGGATCATCAGCGGCGCCTCGGAATCGGACAGCCGCCGCACGAGATAGATCGAGACGGCGACCGACAAGGCATTCAGCAGCGCAACGACGGCGCCCGGCTGCAGGCTGCCGCTGCCCGGCCGGACCATCACCAGCACGCCGACGAAGCCGACGATGGTGGCAGCCCAGCGTCGCCACCGCACCTTCTCGCCGGCGATCGCCGCGGCGATGACCACCGAGAAGAGCGGCTGCGAGAAGGCCAGTGCCGTGGCATCGGCCAGCGGCAGCATCGACACGGCATAAAAGCCCAGCACCATCGAGCAGGTGCCCATGAAGGTGCGCCAGAAATGGCCCTGGATGCGCTTGCTGCGCCACGGCTGCACGCGTCCGTTCAGCATCATCGGCGTCAGCAGCAGCACCGAGAAGAAGGCGCGGAAGAACGCCGTCTGCACGCCTTCGATCTCGGCCGACAGCAGCCGGATCATGGCGCTGTTGGTGGTGAAGATGAATCCGCCGCTCACCAGCCACAGGGCGCCCTGCACGTTGGGCGGCAACTGACGCAGGCCGGAGAGCGCGATCCTCATCTCTCAGATCTTCCGGTCGCGGCCGGCCCAGTAAGTGGCGCGCAGGTCCTTCTTCAACACCTTGCCGACGGGGCTGCGCGGCAGCGTCGCCACGAAGTCGATCGATTTCGGCGCCTTCACGCCGCCGAGCTTTTCCTTCGCCAGGGCGATCAGCTCCGCCTCCTCGACCGTCGTGCCGGGCTTGAGCTCGACCACGGCCTTGACCGCCTCTCCCCACTTCTCGTCCGGCACGCCGATGACGGCACAGTCCTGCACCGCCGGATGGCTCCACAGCACCTGCTCGACTTCGCTCGGGAAGACATTGAAGCCGCCCGAGATGATCATGTCCTTCTTGCGATCGACGATATAGACGAAGCCGTCCTCGTCGATGACGCCGATATCGCCGGTATGGTGCCAGCCGAAGGTCGAGGCCTCGGCCGTGGCCTGCGGGTTCTTGTAGTAGCCCTTCATGACGAGGCCACCGCGCACCACGATCTCGCCGCGTTGCCCGCGCGGCAGCAGCCGGCCCTCGTCGTCCATGACCTCGACGCGCATCAGCGGCGTCGGCTTGCCGCAACTGGCGAGGCGGTGGCGGTTGTTGCCCTCGAGCGCCGCCACATGGTCCTTGGGCGAGAAGAAGGTACAGATCATGCAGGCCTCGGCCTGGCCGTAGGTCTGCGTCAGCACCGGCCCGAACACCTTGATCGCCTCGACGAGCTTGTCGACCGACATGGGCGCCGAGGCATAGACCAGGTGCCGCAGCGAGCTGTAGTCGTATTTGCCGATGTCCGGGTGCGCCAGCAGGATGTAGATCAGGGTCGGCGGCATGTAGATATGCGTGACCTTGTGCCTCTCGATCGCGGCCAGGATGGCGCCGGGATCGGCCGTGCCCATGAAGATGTTGGTGCCGCCATAGGGCAACAGCGGGAAGGAACAGACGCCGGCCGCATGCGTCATCGGCGCCACCATCAGATGCACCGGCGGCTGCTCGATCGGCATGCTGGCCCAGAAGATCGAGTTCATGGTCTCGATCACGCGGTTGGTGATCTGCACGCCCTTCGGCCGGCCGGTCGTGCCGCCGGAGCTGATCAGCATGGCGACATCGTCCGGCGCATCGGCCAGGTCCGGAGCCGCCGCTTCGAACCGCGACAGCCAGGCAGTGAACTCGGGATCGTCGAGACAGAGGAAGGTCTTGATCTTGGGACAGGCTTCGCGGATGCGCGCGACGTAGTCGGCGAAGCTCGAGTGATAGAAGAGAAACTCGACGTCGGTGTTGTCGAGGATGAACAGGTTCTCCTCGAGGGCGTTGCGCGCGTTGACCGGCGCCCAGATCAGGCCCGCCCGCACGATGCCCAGCAGCGCTGCATAGGCCATGGCGTGGTTGGGGCTGTAGACCGCGGCCTTGGCACCGAGCGGAAGGCCAGTCTTCAGCAGGCCGTTGGCGACGCGATGCGTGGTCTCGCGCACCTCGCGGTAGGTCCAGCCTTGCGTGCCGTCGTGAAGGCAGTGGCGCTCGGGGAAGAGATCAGCCCCGCGGTCGAAATAGTCGATGAGCCGCAT
Source organism: Enhydrobacter aerosaccus (assembly GCF_900167455.1). Lineage (GTDB taxonomy): Bacteria > Pseudomonadota > Alphaproteobacteria > Reyranellales > Reyranellaceae > Reyranella > Reyranella aerosaccus. Next base: position 26,278 of record NZ_FUWJ01000011.1, on the reverse strand, counting down.
GTCAGTTCCCTCCCGGAACAATCGTGTCGCCCGCTCCGAGTGCCCGTTGCATCAGCACCGAATCGAGCCAGCGGCCGAACTTGAAGCCGATGCTCTTCAGCGTTCCCACCATCTCGAAGCCACAGGAGGCATGCAGGCGGATCGACGGCGTCTGGGCCGAATCGCCGATCACCGCCACCATCTGCCGCTTGCCCAAGGCTGTGCACTGCTCGATCAGGACCGGCAGCAGCGCCTTGCCGACGCCTTGGCCGACCGCATCCTTGTCGATGTAGATCGAATCCTCGACCGAGTATTTGTAGGCCGGTCGGGGCCGCCAGTTGCTGGCGTAGGCGTAGCCCATCACGCGACCCCCACGCTCGGCGACGAGATGGGGCAGGCCGAGATCGAGCACCGCCGCCCGCCGTTTCTTCATTTCGGCCAGGTCCGGCGGCTCGACCTCGAACGAGGCCGTGCCGTGCAACACGTGATGGCTATAGATTTCGGCGCAGCGCGCCACGTCGGCCTCGGTCGAGGCCCGAACGATCAGACTACTCACTTGGCCATTTCCCCACACGATCCATGTGAGGCTTATAGCGCGTCAGTTGCGTCCGCCGTTGAGAATTTGCCCGGCGTCGGGGCCGTCATATTTGAACAGCGAATCGGCAAGCTGCATGCCCGACTGGACGCTGGTCAGAGTCACCGTGACGGTGTTGCCGCGATTGTCGACGATCGACCAGCCGCGCAGCGTCAGCGGATTTTCCGCAAGGCGGACGATCACCTTGCCCTCCTGCGGCTTGCGCGTCTGCACGATGGTGGCGTTGATCAGGCCGTCGGCGTCGCGGTTCAAGGCCTGCACGGTCAGATCGCCCGACAGCTTCAGCGGGTCCTTGACCAGGAACGAGGCTGCCGTCCAGCCGATCGGCCATTGCCCGAAGTCACGCGTGGCCGGATCCCACAACGTCACCTGAAAACCGTCGGCCACGATCTTGAGCTGCGATGGCGGATCGTACTCGAAGCGCATGCGGCCGGGCCGCCGCACATAGAGCGTTCCCTGCACAACCGAGCCGTTCGGATTGCTCTGGACGAACCGCGACTGCAGCGTGCGGATCGAGTTGAAGTAGTTCTCGATCTCCGGCACGCCGGTCTGGGCGTGGGCCCCGCTCGATCCGACGACGGCGACAGCGAGAACGGCGAGAAGTCCGGCAAGAAAGCGACGCATGGCGCCGATATGACCGCCGAATGAGGCGGAATCAAGCAAGGCCTGGCCCTTCTTCCAACAACATGAACAACCGTTTACCATGAGACCGAACAGGCGCGGAGGAAGGCCCATGCATGTGGGAATGGCGGTGGTATTCCAGAATACCGGCCGGAAGGTCTCCGACCGGCAGATCTACCTGAACGAGCTCGCACTGGCGGACATGGCCGAGCCGCTCGGCTTCGAGTCGATCTGGTCGGTCGAGCACCACTTCACCGATTACACGATGTGTCCGGACGTGGTGCAGTTCCTCTCCTACATGGCCGGCCGCACGCGCAACCTGCGTCTCGGCTCGATGGTCGTCGTACTGCCGTGGCACGATCCGATGCGGGTGGCGGAGCAGATATCCATGCTCGATCATCTGTCCGGCGGCCGCATGATCCTGGGTCTCGGCCGCGGGGCGGGCAAGGTCGAGTTCGACGGCTTCCGCCTCGACATGGGCGACAGCCGCGAACTGTTCGTCGAATACGGCGAGGCCTTGCTCAAGGGCCTCGAGAGCGGCGTGATGGACTATCAGGGCAAGCATTACCGTCAGCCGCCCGCCGCCATCCGGCCGGCGCCCTTCAAGTCGTTCCGCGGCCGCACCTACGCCGCCGCCGTCAGCCCCGAGAGTTCGCGCATCATGGCGCGGCTGGGCGTCGGCCTGCTGATCATCCCGCAGAAGCCCTGGCGCGAGGTCGAGAAGGAGCTGACCGAGTACAACGCGCTCTATCGCGAGATCAATGGAACCGATGCGCCGCAGCCCATCTCGGCCGGCTGGACCTTCGTCGACGAGAGCGCCGAGCGGGCGCGCGAGATGGCGGTGAAGTATATCGGCGGCTACTACCGCACCGTGCTCGACCACTACCAATTCGCCGGCGAGCACATGAAGAACCAGCGCGGCTACGAATACTACGCCAAGATGAACGAGAAGCTTGCGGTCTACGGCGACCAGAAGGCGATCGAGTTCTTCGCCGACCTCCAAGTCTACGGCACGCCCGAGCAGGTCTATGAGAAGATCATGGCGATCCATCGCCAGACGCGGAACTGCGGCTATGTCGGCGTCTTCTCCTATGCCGGCATGCCGCACGAGGAAGCAGCCCGCAACGTGCGGCTGTTCGCCAACACAGTGATGCCCGAGCTCAAGACGTTCGACGCCGGCGCGCCGATCGATCGGGCGCGACTCCTGCCGGATGCGAGGTTCGCCATCGCCGCCGAATGACGCCGCCGTCGCTACGGCCGGCTGCGCGTCAACAGCCGCGAGGCGAGCCGGAAAGGCCGCGTCAGGTAGTAGGCCGGCCACAGGGCCTGCGGCAGCGGCATCGCGGCATGGTCGCTGCCGGTTGGTGTGAACACGATCTTCAGCGTCGCCTTCACCCTGTCGAGCGGCCTCTCGCACAGATCGAAGTCCGTGAAATTCTCCGGCTCGCCGGCCGGCCACGGTCCTTCCTGCAAGCGCTCGACCAGCAAGCGGCTGAGCGACCTCACCCGTTTGCTGGCGGTAAGCTGCGCGTCGAGCGCAGACGGCACGGGCTGCTCCAGCACGTCGCGCGCCATGGCGCAGCCGAGCAGCACGGCATCGCCGCAGTCATGCTGAGCGGCGCGTCGATGGACAGCCATCCAGTCGAGATCCGGATGACGATCCATCAGCAAGGCGAAATCGCACACCCACTTGAGGCAGCCCCAGCGCTCCTTGGTGCCGTGCCCCGCCAACAGGAGCGCCAGTTCGGGCCCTTGAAGCGTCGGAATGTCCCGTCCACCGATCGGCACGGGTTGCAGGCCGGACCAGATCTCGTCGGTCGCGAGCGGAAAGGGGACGTGGCTGCCGCTGAAAGCCCAATGCAGGTCGATCGCGCTCTCGGTGTCGTCGCGTACCAGCTCGTATTGGCGCTGATAACCCAGGAAGGCATGGCGATAGGCCGGGTCGTCGCCCGGCAGGTGATAACCCAGTGTCTTCAGCTGGCGTTCGGCGTCTGCTACCCGGTCTTCGCGGACGATGATATCGATGTCGCCATATTCACGCGCCGCCACACCGCCATAGAGCGAGAGGGCCAGCGTCGGCCCCTTGAAGGCGGCAAAGGCGATGCCGCTTGTGCCGAGCAAAGCGGCGACCCCGCGCAATTCGTTCGCCAGGGCAAGCGTCCGGATCAGGTGGCGATGTTGGAAGGCTTCGAGTTCCTGACGGACCGGCCGAGGAACCCGTTCCCACGATAGCGCCGCCAGGGATTGGATGAGTCCCGGCCGAACGCCATGCCTTTCCGCGAGCCGAAGCAGGACGGACTCGTCGACCCCCTGCTGCAGGATGGTTTTGAGTCCGTCGAAGTCAGGTTGCGGCCGCACCGCCAAGCACAGAAGCGCGAATTCTCGCTCACCCTCTCGATGCTCGGCCACGGAAGCCATCCCGCAGGCGGTCAGCGCAACCTGCCCTCTCTGGAAAATGTCGACCGATGACGCGCTTAATGCTTGGGTGTACCCGCGACGTGGAGGCCGCCACGGCCGGTGTACCGGAACTTGGTGCGATAGCCCCAATCGGGCGCCCCGACGGGGCCGACCGCCATCGTCAGGTCCTTCAGGCTGCCCCAGCGCGTCAGAGCCGGCGCCTGGTAGGGCTTCTTCGCTCCGGTCTGTTCCAGGGCCGGAGCATCCTGTTTCGTCTCTACTGCCTGATCCATGTTGTCCGGCCTTTCGAATGATTTCGTACAATATAGCACGATGACCTCGATCGCGAGGTCAGTCGACGCTCTCCACCAAGCCCTCTTTCCGCATCTCTGCCAGCAGCCGCACGACGTCCTTCCGGCACTGCTCCGGCGAAACTTCGAATTCGGACATGACGGACCGACAAAGGTCGTCGACCGAGCGGGGTTGTTCGAGCGCCTCCCAGATCTGGACGCCGGCGCCCTGCAAGCCGAAGTAGACAGCCTTTTCCAGGCTCAGGATCGCCACTTCGCCGTTTATGGTGCAGGAGACCTGCCCGGCCGAGCGCCTGAAGACCGACGATCCTTCAATTTCCTCAGCCAAGCTTCCCTGCCCATTTCACGACGACAATCGATAACCGCCCAGCGAATCGGCGCTTTGTACCGCCATCCATCGCCATCTCCAACATCAAATCACACTTGCACTGCAATGTTTTTGCTGCCTGAGCGCAAACCAATGCGCCAGCGCATGCGAGGCAATCGCCGTATCGATCTCGCCGTCGGATAGTTGGTCCGCCCGCAGGGCTCGCCAATCGATATAGGAGTCGAGCGGGCTGACGCTCGCAATCTCCGGAAGGCCATGGCGGCGGATCAGGCCGGCCTGGCCGGCCCCGACCAGCGCCGTCTTTTCCCGGTAGAGAACTTCGTCGGGCAAGCGACCGCGCATGGCGACGCGAACCAGGCGCTTCTTCCAGGCCCAGGGCACGGGCGGCACGGACAGCATGAACTGGAGGACCCGCAGATCGAGATAGGGGTGGCGCCAGACGCAGGGCGCCAGGGATTGGTAAAAGCGGAAGTCGTCGAAGTAGCGCGCCCAGATCGGACTGGTGAAGGAGGCGATGGCCTCGGGATGCCAGGGATGGGAGCTCTCGGGTCTCTGTCCCAGATCCCGCAGGCGCTCGGCGAGATGACAACGGGCGACGAAGTCGCCGCTCAGCCAGGACGGTATCGATCCAACCGCCGCTCGCGGCCGCTCCGCGCTCCGCCCTAGACGGCGCTGCAGGCTGGCTCTCCAGCCCTCCGCTCCCTTGATCCAGGCATACTGCAAGGCCGAACCCGCCAGCCTTCCCCAGGAACCGCGTCGCCACAGCCAATGGAAATAGGCATCACGATCGAAGGTGAGCGCGTTGTCCGGCCCCTCGCCGTCGAACCAGACCGACGCCCAGCCGGCCAACTGGCCATAAAGCGCGCGGCAGTTCTGCGCGTTGACGAAATAGACGGTGGGCTCGTCATGCCAAAGAGCGCGCGACTGCCAGTGCGGATCGTAAACGAGGTCGTCGGCCTTCACGAGCTGGAGCTCGATACCAAGGCGCTGCGCGACAAGGCCCGCGTAATAGCCTTCCCGGCTCTCCGTCAGCTCCTGATACTGCTCGCATTCCGCCACGATGCGCGAGCGATCGCGGCAAAGCTCGACGGCACACGCGGCCATCGTGGTCGAGTCGAGCCCGCCGCTCATCGCGATGCCGATCCGCCCGCTGGGCAACCGATCGGCAATCGCTTTCGACAGCAACTCGCGATAGCGGTCGCCGTAGTCGGCGGCACGGGGAAGATAGAGCGGCTCCTCGACTTCGAGTCGCCAGTACTTGCGCAACGACGGACCGGCATCGCTCAGGCAGAGCAGGTGCGCCGGCGCGAGTCGATGGATGTCGCGATAGACCGTCCGCTCGACCTCCTGCGAGAAGCCGACCGTCAAGAAATCTGCAATCCAGTAATCGTCGAACGCGACCGCTGTCGGCAGGCGATCCGCGATCCAGTCGAGCGAATCGCTGATCAGCCAGGTCGAACCCGTTCGAGCATGAAACAGCGAACGCTTTCCCAACTGGTCGCGCACGGCCAGCAGGTGCTCCTTGGCGCCATCCCAGATCGCAAAGGCCAGATCGCCCGAGATGAAATCGGTGAAGCGCTCGCCCCAGGCGGCATAGGCGCGTAGACAAAGCATCGCATCGGATGCCGTCTCGATATCCTCGCCCTGCGCTGCAAGCCGTGCCTTCAGATCGGAACGGCCGTCCAGCCGGACCCGACCGACGATCCAGAAGCGCTCGGCATATGCCTCGATGGAACAAGCCTCGCCGTCGATAGTCGACGTGTCGTCGGACCGGCACAGGAAAGCGGCTTGGCGCGCCCGGCCAAGCGACACGATCATCGGTGTGTCCCTCTCGACACCGACCGCATGCCGCGACTGCGGCCGCATCCATTCCGTCGGGAGCGATGCACCCTGGATATCGAATACAGCGGCGAACACGCTCAGCTCGACGAGTCGCCCGCCGCCCAGGCAGTCAGAAACGTATAATCCGCCGCCTCGCGCTCGCCGATCAGCACCTCTCCGTCCCGCACCAACCAGGCATGGGCACCGAAGCGCTCGCCGTTCCGGCTGACACCGATATGCAAGGCGGAGCCATATCCCCGCGACGAGAGCATGCGCTGCAACGACAGGGCCGAGCACAGGCAGGTCGTGCCCGGCAAATGACGCGACGCCGTCCGTACCGCCCACACGATCCGCTCCAGCGGCGCCGTGCCCGTGCCCGGACGCGCGGCCCACTTGCGCAGGCGCTCGAGACGCCAAGCATGCAAGGCGATCCGGATAAGCAGAAGAGTCGCAAAGGCTTCCACAAGGAGCCGACGATCGACGCCCGTCAGGCCGGCAAACGCCGTCAGCCGACTCATGGCTGCATCTTCTCCCGGATGAGATGCGCGATCTGGTCCATCGCCTCGAAGCTCCTCGGATAGCGCAGGGCATAGACAGGCACCCTGTCCGCCATCTCGGCCGCGAACCGAAGCTGCCGCTCGAGCCGCCGCGGATCAGCATATCGATTGTCCATCGTCGACGAAATGATCGCCTTGACCAACTCGAGGCCGGAAAGACGACGGACCGATACCGGAACCGGATCGTCTGGCGCCGCATCGCCCGCATACCCGATATGAAAGAGCGCCGCCAACGGCATCGGCCGCTGCGGCAGCGTCGGAACCGCCCGCGGTTGCACCATCGTCTTGCCGCTCAACGGATTGAAATGACCGTGCTCCACGGCGGCCGGAAGCAATCGATGTCCGGCATCGCCCAGCAGCTTCAGGCGATACGGTCCGGGATAGGCCAAGACGCCCTCATTGCCGAAGGTCACCCGCAACATGTCGTCCGTCACGAGGTCGGCGCCCTGGCTGATCAGGAAAGCCGCCAGCGTCGACTTGCCGGCGCCGCTGAGACCGAGTAGCCCGACAACCGCCCCGTCGAAGCTGACTGCGGTCGAATGCAGCGGCTCCTCGCCGCGTAGGGTGAGCGCGGCACTCAGGACGAAGTTGACGAGGTTTGCCTCGAACGACCGCATGTCGACGTCGCCCAGGCGCGCGCATATGGCGGAGCGGCCATCGGCTGAAATCACGGTCTCGAAAACGCCCTCCGCCCCCATGTAGACACTTCCGTCCGGCAGCACTGCGTGGTGAACCCAGTCCAGCGGATCGGCTGGCCCATTCGGCCGATGCGCGTCGAAATAGTCCGGCGTTCCCAGCATCAGCCGGATGGCCGGCGCTTCGGTCTCGTCCCGCACCTCCGGAACGGACGACAGCGGAAACGCGCTCTCCACCAGCAGGCCGTAGATCCGGTAACGACGGAAGCCCGTCACGATGGCGTTCCCAGCGACATTGCCCTTGGTCAACCGCAGTGTCCGATACGATCCTGCCTTGCCAGACATTCGCGCATCACCGATGTTGATACGGTCTCACGGGACACAACGCACCTGGATTCTGGAGGCCGGGCCGCAGGGATGATTCGAATCGATTGCGCCGGTCTGGCGCCGGAGACATTGGCCGGCTGCGAACAGATCCGCCATGCCTGCGACTGCTTCATCCGGCATGGCTACGCCCTTCTCGACCACATCCTGCCGGACGCGATGGTCCAGGCGCTGCGCCACGAGTTCGAGAAGAACTACGCTCACTACCTGCAGGAGCATGAGCGCCTCGAATCGCTGCGTGTCAGTGGCCGGCGCTTCATGGTGCCGGTTGCCTTGTCCGGTGGTTTCGCGAACCCGCTCGTCTATGCGAATCCCTTTGTCATGGCCGTGGTGCAGGCAGTGCTCGATGCAGATGCCATCCTGGAAGCCTTCGGCGCCATCGTTTCCTTGAGCGGATCGGAAGCCCAGCGCCTTCATCCCGATGGACCGCCACTCTTCAACGCCGACATCTCCGCCCTGTTGCCGGCGCATGCCCTGACCTTCGCCCTGCCGTTGATCGAGATGAATGAACAGCACGGCACGACTGCGATCGTACCGGGAAGCCATCGCTGGCAGCAGCCGCAGGACGACGCGCGCGCGGCGATGCCCGTTGTCCCCGTCGGCTCGGGCCTGCTGTGGGATTTCCGCCTGCATCACAGTGGCACGCCGAACCTGTCATCGCAGGCGCGTCCCATGATCTACGCGACCTATGCTCGTGACTGGTATCGGGATCCGGTCAATTTCAGGAAATCCGGGCAGCGCCGGCTGGTATTCGGGCCCGGCTTCCTCGAGCACGTTCCTTCCCGTGCGCGCGCCTTGTTCCCGTCCGCGGCCGACGACGATGCCACGACCGACACAAATCGTAACCAAACGTGAAGTGGAGTTTTCACCGAATGCTGTAAAGCGGGCAGCGACACTGGACATGTTTTGAGTCGATGGAGCTCATGCCGGACATCGCTGCAACACCCCTCGGACTGCTGGCCGGAAAACGCGGCCTGATCATGGGCCTGGCAAACGAACGCTCGCTTGCCTGGGGCATCGCGAAGATCGCCGCCGCCCAAGGCGCCACCTTGGCCTTCTCCTATCCAAACGAAGCCGTGGGCAAACGAGTCAGGGCCCTGACGCAGGAGCTTGGCAAGATAGAACTGCTGTCGTGCGATGTCGCTTCCGACGAGGATATCGATCGCATGGTCGCCGATCTCGGTCAGCGCTGGCAGGGTGCGCCGATCGACTTCGTCGTGCACGCCATCTCCTACTCCGACAAGAACGAGCTGCTTGGTCCCTATGTCCGCACCAGCCGCAGCAACTTCACCACCGCGTTGGACATCTCCTGCTACAGCTTCACCGCCGTGGCCCAGCGCGTTGCCCCGCTGATGACGGCCGGCGGCAGCCTTCTCACCCTCACCTACTATGGCGCCGAACGCGTCGTGCCGAACTACAATGTCATGGGCGTGGCCAAGGCGGCGCTGGAAGCGAGCGTGCGCTATCTCGCCGCCGATCTCGGCGCGCTGAACATCCGCGTCAACGCGATCTCGGCCGGACCGATCAAGACGCTGGCCTCGAACGGCATCTCCGGCATGCGCCACCTCATCAAGTGGGCCGAGCTCAACGCGCCGCTCAAGCGCAACACGACGATCGAGGATGTCGGCCGCGCCGCCCTCAGCCTGATCAGCGATCTCGGCCAGGGCATCACCGGCGAGATCGTTCATGTCGACAATGGCTACAACATCATCGGCATGCTCGCGGTCGACGAGGCGCTGCGCAGCGTCCCGGTGCTGACTGAGCTCGGCCAGCAGGTCGAGCGGCAGAAGCAGTACGGCGCCACTTCGCTGCGGGACGGCAAGACCGAGGGCGGAGCCGGAGACGATCGCCCTTGACGGACGCGCCGCGGAACTGTTGATGCAGGTCGATTGGCATCGGCGATCGTGTGCCGCAAACAAGTAGTCGAGCAATTTGGGGGATCTTGCGATGAGACGCATTGGGACGCTGTTCCTGGCAGCTATTGTCCTGACCGCTTGCAATCAGCAGAGCCAGACGCCCGTGGCGACCGCGGCGCCGCGCCCACCCAAGCCGCCGGTCGCCATCGTGTCGCCGGTGAAGCCGCCGCCGCCGCAAGCCGAGGCCGTTCCGCCCAAGCCGGCCGCGCCGGAAGGCCACTTCGTGTGGAATCCCGGCCATTATCACTGGAGCTATACGGCCAGCCCCAGCGACGGCTCCTTCACCTGGTTGCCGGGCAACTGGGTCGAGCGGCCCTATCCGACCTCGGTCTGGACCAATGGCGATTGGAGCCTGAAGGACGACCAGTGGGGATGGACCCCGGGCTACTGGCAGTAACGCCTTGACCGGCGCGCCACCGCTTCGGAACCATGGCGTCTGATCCGCTGCCTGCTGTCGAGTTCTGGTTCGAGTTCGCCAGCAACTACAGCTATCTCAGCGTCATGCGCATCGAGGCGGAGGTCCAGCGGCAGGGTGTGCGCCTGCTCTGGAAGCCGTTCCTGCTGGGGCCGATCTTCCGTGGCCTCGGTATGGAGAACTCACCCTTCGTCGGGCAGAAGCAGAAGGGGGCCTATGTCCAGCGTGACATGGCCCGGCAGTGCCGCAAATACGGACTGGCGCCCTGGACGACCCCGAGCGTCTTCCCTCGGTTGAGCGTCCTGCCCGCCCGCGTCGCCCTGCTCGGTGCGGACCAGCCCTGGATCGGCGCCTTCAGCCGCGCCGTGATGGAACTCAACTTCGTCAAGGACCAGGACATCAACGCACCGGACCAGGTCGGCGCGATCCTGACCGCCCTCGATTTGCCGGCCGATGCTCTTCTCGCCCAGGCCCGGTCCGACGACATCAAGGGCCGGTTGCGGCAGCAGACAGAACAGGCCCGGGCCCAGGGCGTGTTCGGCGCGCCGACCTTCTTCGTCGGCGACGAAATGTTCTGGGGCAACGACCGTCTCGAGGATGCCTTCCAGTTCGCCCGCGAGACGGCATAAGTGACGGCGTTTCGGCCAACGCCGGCGTAACATTGGCTCCGAATAGAAAGACTGCACCGGAGTCCGTCCATGTCGCTTCGTCTACCGCCGCTGCCGGCGCTGCGCCTGTTCGAGGCCGCCGGCCGGCTGCGCAGCTTCAAACTGGCGGCCGCCGAGTTGGGACTGACGCCGAGCGCCGTCAGCCACGGCATTGCCGGGCTGGAAGAGACGCTCGGCGCAAAACTCTTCGTTCGCGGCCCGCGCGGCCTGTCGCTCACGGCGGCGGGTGGCGATTATCTCGCCTATATCGGCGAGGCGTTGTCGCTGATCGCGGTGGGCACGCAGCGGTTGCCGAGTCGGCGGGGCGAAAGAGCCATTGCCGTCAGTTGCGCGCCCACCTTCGCGGCGCGCTGGCTGTTACCGCGATTGCACCGCTTCACCGCGCGCTGGCCGAAGGTCGGCATCACCGTCGATACCTCGCGCCGCCACGTCGGCTTTCCGGTCGACGGCTTCGATTTCGCCATCCGCATGAGCCGCACGCCGAGTCGCGGTCTTTCCTGGGTGAAGCTGTTGCGGGAAGAATTCGTCCCGGTCTGCAGCCCGGCCTACCGCGCCAAGATCGTCGGCTCGCGCGGCACGGTCGATCTGGCGCGGGCGGCTCTCATCCATGTCACGACCGCGAGCGAAGGCTGGCAGAACTGGCTGGAGGCCCGCGGCCTCGAAGACATCGACTGCAAGGGCGGGCTGCGTTTCGACACGGTGGACCTTGCCCTGGGCGCGGCGGTCGCCGGTCTTGGCGTGGCGATCGGCCGTCGGCCCTGGGTCGACCGCGAGCTGGCATCCGGTGAGTTGATCGAACTCGCCGACAAGGGAGTCGCTGCCGAAACGGCCTACTGGCTGGTGAGCGCAAGCGAGGCCGAGGGCCGGCCCGAATTGCGCGGCTTCAAGCGCTGGCTGATCGCGGAGGCCGGCAAACCCGGGTGAATACGGCTCACCCGCCGTCAAGTCCTTCTCTTTTGCCGCCGCCGGTTCGGCTCAGCATGGTGACGCCGACCGGAGGACTCACCATGCAGCCAATCGGAGCCGCGCGATCGCGGCTGTTCGGCAGCCATCTCGTCATCGTCATCGTGGCCGCATCGGTCATCATCAGTGCGGCGATGGGCACGCGCCAGACCTTCGGGCTGTTCCTCGGCCCGCTCGCGGTGGAGCGCGGATTGCCGGTCGGCACGATCGCGCTCGCCATCGCCCTGCACAATCTCGTCTGGGGGCTCGCCCAGCCACTGGCTGGCGCCGCCGCCGATCGATACGGCGCTCCACCGCTCGTGGCGCTCGGCGCTTTCGCCTATGCCGGCGGTCTCGCCATCGCCGCCAGCACGACCTCGCCGATCGTGCTCGTCCTGGGCATGGGCCTGCTGGTCGGCATCGGCATGAGCTGCACCACGTTCGGCGTCGTCTTGACCGCGGTGGGTCGCACGGCGTCGGCGGAAAAGCGCAGCCTGGCGATGGGCCTTGCCAGCGCCGGCGGCTCGGTCGGTCAGATCTCGCTCGCGCCGATCGCCCAGCTCACGATCGACAGCTGGGGCCTCTCGGCCTCGCTGTTCGGGCTGGCGATCCTGCTCGCCTTCGCCGCGCCCTTCGGCCTGCTGCTCGCGGCCCGCCGAACGACCACCACGCCGACGCTCGAGTTGCAGACTCCCTCTCTCGGCGAGATCCTGGCCCAGGCGCTGCATCATCGCGGCTACCGGCTGCTCACCCTCGGCTTCTTCACCTGCGGCTTCCAGCTCGCTTTCATCTCCACCTACCTGCCGGGCTATCTCAGCCTGTGCCACATGCCAGTCGGCCTCAGCGCCGTGGCGCTGTCGCTGATCGGCCTGTTTAACATGGTCGGAAGCTGGGCCTGCGGCTGGCTGGGCGGACGGTTCCGCCAGCAATACGTGCTGGGCTGGCTTTATCTCGTGCGCGGCGTCGCCATCGCCCTGTTCTTCCTGATGCCCAAGAGCGACGCCTCGGTCGTCGCCTTCGCCGCCGTCATGGGACTCACCTGGCTCGGCACCGTGCCGCTCACCAGCGGCTGGGTGGCCAAGGTATTCGGCGTCGCCCATCTCGGCACGCTGTTCGGCGTCTGCTTCTTCAGCCACCAGATCGGCTCGTTCCTGGGCGCCTGGCTGGGCGGCTTCGTGTTCGATCTCACCGGCTCCTACAGCCCGGTCTGGATCCTGACCGCCGTCGCCGGCGCGGTGGCTGCCCTGCTGCACTTCCCGATCAAGGACACCGCGCCAGCAACAGCCATGACGCTGCCGGCGCGGGCCTGACAGGCTCGGGCGTCGACACCACCGCCCCTAGTGCTTCGGTGCCATCGGGCAGGCACCGTCGCTGAGGGGCCTGAACGCTTCGTCGCCGGGAACGGTGGCGATGATCTTCGCCAGATCCCATTCGCCTTTCGATTCCTCTGGCGTCTTGACCTGCATCAGATACATGTCGCGTATGACGCGTCCGTCGGCGCGGATATGGCCATTGGAGGTCATGAAATCGTTGATCGGCAGCTTGCGCATCTCGGCCAGCACGGCCTTGGCCTCGTCGGTGCCGGCTGCCTTCACCGCCTTCAGATAGTGGGTCACGGCGCTGTAGGTGCCGGCCTGGATGAAGCTCGGCGGCCGGCCCATCTCCTTGGCGAAGCGGTCGCTGAAGGCGCGCGCCTGCGGGTTCATGTCCCAATAGAACGGGCTCGCCATCAAGAGCCCCTGCGCCACCTTGAGGCCGAGCCCGTGCACGTCCGGGAACTGGATCAGCGGCGCGCTGATCCGCATGCCCTGGCGGGCGAGGCCGAACTCGGCGGCCTGCTTGACGCCGTTGATGATGTCGTTGCCGCCATCGGCGAAGATCAGGCCCTTGGCCTTCGAGGCCTGCGCCTGCACCAGGTAGGCGGAGAAGTCCGAAGCGTTCAGCGGATGCCGCACCGAGCCCAGCACCTTGCCGCCGGCCGCCTTGATGAAGGAGGTGGCATCGGCCTCGATGGCGAGACCGAAGGCATAATCGACGGTGACGAAGAACCAGGTATCGCCGCCCTGCTTCGTGAGCGCGCTGACGATCGTCTTGGTCTGGCCGTAGGTATCGTAGATCCAGTGCAGGCTGTTGGGCCCGCAGCCCTTGCCGGTCAGTTCCGAGGTCGCCGCCGCCGTCGGCATGACGATGCGGTTCTTCTCGCCGGCTACCTTGACCAGCGCCAGGGCGATCGCCGAGTTGGGAATACCGATGACCATGTCGACGTCTTCGTCGTCGTACCAGCGCTTGGCGATGCCGACGCCGATATCGACCTTGCTCTGGAAATCCGCACTCACCAGCTCGATCGGCTTGCCCAGCACCGAGCCGCCGAAATCGGCGATGGCGAACTTGGCCGCCAGGACATCGCCCGGCCCGGTATTCTCGGCATAGGGCCCGGACATGTCGTCCAGCACGCCGATCTTCACCGCCTTGTTCTGGGCCAACACCTTCTGGGACAACGCCGGAACCGCTACCACGCAACAGGACAACAACGCCACGAGCACGCGTGCGTACCGCATTGCTTCCTCCCTGTCGGATTTCTTCTTTCGCTTATTGTTGCGGCGAGACTAGCACGCCCGCCGCGGCGAGGGCCAACGCCGCCCGGCTAGCCTAATCGCACTCCAAGTGACCCTGACCCTTCGGCAGCGGTGATCGGAGCGCCATCGATCGTTCTATGGCGCGGAACTTGCGTCCTCGAAGAGCGCAATCCACCGATCGGGATGGTGTTTCATGAAACGTCGCGTTCTACTGAAAGGTCTGGCCGGGTCAACTCTGATCGCCGGCGGCGCCACCGAAGCCATGGCGCAAAGCCGGGCCGAGACGTTGCGGTACGTGACCGGCGCCACCATCAACACGCTCGACACGACCATGCCCGGCGCGACGCGCGAGGCCTTCGGCCTCAGCATGAATGTCTACGATCGGCTGTTCGCCTTCGGCCGCAAGAAATTCGGCGACACTGCCTGGACCTTCGATCCCGACACGATCCGCGGCGAGCTGGCCAAGTCCTACAGCATCAGCCCGGACAACAAGGTCATCACCATCACGCTGCGCCCCGACGCTCTCTGGCACGACGGCTCGCCGGTGACGGTGGAGGACGTGAAGTGGTCACTCGATCGGCACGTCTCGGCCAAGTCTCTGGCAGCACCGCAATTCATGACCGGATCGCTGATCAGCCCCGACCAGTTCAAGATCGTCGATGCGCACACCCTCACCGTCACGCTCGACAAGCCGGACCGGCTGGCGCTCGCCAATCTCTGCGTCTGCTATGCCATCATGATCAACAGCAAGCTCGCCAAGCAGCACGCCTCCAGCGACGACCCCTGGGCGATGGAGTGGATGAAGAGCAACACCGCCGCCAGCGGCGCCTATATCGTCGAAAGCCACAAGCCGGGCGAAAGCACGGTCCTGCGTCGCAACGAGAAATGGGTCGGCGGCGCCAATGGCGCGCTGCCCGCCTTCAAGCGCATCATCATCCAGACCGTGCCGGAGGCGGCCACCCGCGCCATCCTGATCGAGCGCGGCGACGCCGACCTGTCGATCGACCTCGCCGCGAGCGACATCCCGACCTTCGACAAGTCGGCCAAGGCCAAGGTCGTGTCGATCCCGCAGACCAACGGCTTCACGCACATCACCATGAACACGCAGATGGCGCCGTTCGACAATCCCAAGGTCCGGCAGGCTGTCGCCGCGGCCCTGCCCTACGACGATATGTTCAAGGCCGCACTGTTTGCCCGCGGCAAGAAGCTGTATGGCGCGACCTGGACGAAGACGCCGCCCGACGCCAGCTTCCCGCAGGAGATCCCCAACAGGACCGATCTCGCCGCGGCCAAGACGCTGCTGACCGAGGCCGGTTTCCCCAACGGCTTCTCGACGACCTTTGCCTTCACCGCCGGTCAGGCGGCCACGGCCGAGCCGATGGCGGCGCTGGTCAAGGAATCGCTGGGCAAGATCGGCATCCAGGTCGAGATCCAGAAGAAGCCGGATGCCGAGTTCAACACGCTCGAGTCCGACAAGAAGATGCCCTTCTTCACCGACGGCGCAACGGCCTGGCTGCCCTACACCTATTATTTCTTCTACCTCTACTTCACGCGCGACCAGCGCTGGAACTTCGCCAGCTGGAAGAGCCCGCGGATGGAGGAGCTCACCCTCGACGCGCGCTACCAGACCGACAAGGGCAAGTACGACACCGACTGCAAGGAGATGATCTCGCTGTTCACGGCCGATACGCCCCTGGTCATGCTGTGGCAGCCCAACCACGACGCGGTGATGGCCAGGTCCATCGACGGCTACACCTATCAGTTCTATCGCCAGGCCGACTTCCGCGACCTGCGCCGCGTCTAGCATCAGAGGGCGGCGGAGCGGTCTCTCCTCCGCCCTCCACGCCAGCGCAAGCCTGCGGCGACGCAGATCAAGGATGTCGCCCATTCGTCAATTGACCCTTGGCGACCGATAAGCGAAAAGGCTGCATGGCTACCGCAAAGTCTGCCTTGCGACGAGAGAACAAGGCAAAGCGCCTCCAACGCGTAGGCAAATTGGCACGAGGCAAGTTTGTCTCCGCCGCGAACGTCGCCCAGGTCCTGAAGCGAGTCATCGAGCCCGGCGATATCCTCTGCCTGGAAGGCGACAACCAGAAGCAGGCCGACTTTCTCGCCAACCAGCTCGCTTCCCTCGACCGCAAGGACCTCAGCGATATTCATCTCGTGATGTCGTGCATCACGCTGCCGGCCCACATACAGCTCTTCAAGAAGGGCATGATCCGGCAGGTCGACTTCTGCTACGCAGGTCCCCAGGGCACGGCTGTCGCCGATCTGGTCAAGGCGAAGAAGTTCCCCGTCGGCGCGATCCATACCTACAACGAACTCTACGCCCGCTATTATATCGATCTGACGCCGCGCGTGGCGCTGATCGCGGCCGCTCAGGCCGATCGCAAGGGCAACCTCTTCCTCGCCGCCAACACCGAGGAAACGCCGGCCATCGTCGAGCCGACCGCCTTCTCCGACGGCATCGTGTTCGCGCAGGTCAACGAGATCGTCGACAAGCTGCCGCGCATCGACATCCCCGCCGACCAGGTCGATCTGGTGGTGCAGGCGCCGTATCCGATGCACCTGCAGGCGTTGTTCACGCGCGACCCCGCCGCGATCACAGACGTGCAGGTCCTGATGGCGATGGTCGCGCTGCGCGGCATCTACGAGAAGTACGGTGTGCAGTCGCTGAACCACGGCGTCGGCTTCAACACCGCCGCCATCGAACTGCTGCTCCCGACCTACGGCGAGCGCCTCGGCCTCAAGGGCAAGATCTGCAAGTACTGGATGGTCAACCCGCTGCCGACGATGATCCCGGCGATCGAGTCGGGCTGGGTCGAAAGCGTCTTTGCCGTCGGTGGCGAAGTCGGCATGGAACGCTACACAGCGGCTCATTCCGACGTGTTCTTCACCGGCCGCGACGGCAGCTTCCATTCCAACCGGGCGATGGGCCAGCTTGCCGGCCACTACGGCATCGACATGTTCATCGGCGCGTCGCTGCAGATCGACATCAACGGCAATTCCTCGACGGTGTCGAAGAACCGCATCACCGGATTCGGCGGCGCGCCCAACATGGGTTGCCAGCCGGCCGGGCGCCGCCATCCGACCGAGTCATGGCTGAAGGTCGGCGCGGAAGCCAATCCTGGGCCCGGCTCGCCGCCGGGCCGCAAGCTGGTCGTGCAGATGGTCGAGACCTTCCAGTCCGGGCGCGTTCCCACCTTCGTCGAGGAACTGGACGCGCAGGATCCCAGCATCCGCAAGGCGCTCCACGGCGTGGCGCCGGTGATGATCTACGGCGACGACGTCACCCATGTCGTCACCGAGGAAGGCATCGCCAATCTCGCCGCCTGCCGTTCGATCGCCGAGCGACAGGCCGCCATCCGCTCGGTCGCCGGCTACACGCCGGTCGGCCTCAAGCGCCGGAAGCGCGACACCGAGGAGCTGCGACGCCGCGGCATCGTGCAATTCCCCGAGGATGTCGGCGTGTCGCCGCGCGAGGCGAGCCGCAGCCTGCTCGCCGCGCAGGACATCAAGGGCCTGGTGCGGTGGTCGAATGGTCTGTACGACCCGCCGCCGCAATTCGTCGACTGGTAGGACCACGCAACATGGAAAAGTTCACAAAGGCCTTCCCGTCCAAGCCGCTCAAGGCGAGGACCACGAAGCCGTGGGCGCTGGCAGGGGTCGTGGGCTCGGGTAACCTCGAAGTGTTGCTGGAACGCGCGGGCGCCTCCGGCACCATGGAGTGCCACGTCGAAACCTCGATCCCCGGCTACAAGTCGTCCTGGCTGGCGGCTCTGGCCGACTTCGCGACCCACTATCCGGCCGGCGGCACCAAGGTCACCATCCATGACCAGGGCGCCCCGCCGGTACTCGTCAACCTGAGGCTCCGTCAGGCCTACGATCATCTGACCGGAGGCGACAAATGACGCGCGGCCCCCTCTTCCACGAGCAGACGGCCCGGCAGCGCATCGCGGCCCTGGTCGATCCCGGCAGCTTCGACGAGCTGCTGGCGCCGCCGGAACGCATCACGAGCCCCTACCTCGCGCAGCTCGGCATCCCGGTGTCGTTCGACGATGGCGTCGTGATCGGCCGCGCGAAGATCGGCGGTCGCAAGATCTATCTGGCCGCCCAGGTCGGCCAGTTCGTCGGTGGCGCGGTGGGGGAGATCCACGGCGCCAAGCTCACCGGCCTGTTCAAGGCCGCCGCGCGGGACCGTATCCCCTGCGTCATCATCATCGAGAGCGGCGGCGTGCGCCTGCATGAAGGGTCGGCTGGCGAGATCGCCATCGCCGAGACCATGCGGGCCATCTTCGAGTGTCGCGCCCTCAAGGTGCCGACGCTGGCCGTGATCTGCTCCGACATCGGCGCCTATGGCGGCATGGGTATCCTGTCGACCTGTTGCGACTTCCGGGTGATGACCGAACATGGTCGCCTCGGCATTTCCGGCCCCATCGTCATCGAGAAATGGATGGGCAAGAAGGCGTATGACTCGTCGAACCGGGCCCTGGTCTGGAAGACCAGCGGCGGCAAGACCAAGTATCTGCTGGGCGATGCCGACGCTTTGGTCCACGACGATGCCGGCGAGATTCGCGACGCGATCGCCAGGCTGCTGGGCAAGTCGAGCCCGATGTCGCTGAAGGCGGTCAAGGCACGCCAGGCCGAACTCGCCAAGCGCCTGAAGCGGTTCGGCCAGACGCAAGACGCGGATGCAGTCTGGAAGGGCATGGGCGTTCGCGACATCGAGGCGGCGTCGCTCGCCTCCGGGCCGGAATTCGCGGCGATGGCAAAGCGCGGGAAGTGAGATCGATGAAGAAGCTGACCTCCCGTGCCCTGCTCGCCAAGCTGTTCGGCACCTCCGCCAAGGATGTCGCGGTCAAGAAGTCGCTGCTGACCGG
Source organism: Enhydrobacter aerosaccus (assembly GCF_900167455.1). Lineage (GTDB taxonomy): Bacteria > Pseudomonadota > Alphaproteobacteria > Reyranellales > Reyranellaceae > Reyranella > Reyranella aerosaccus. Next base: position 7,253 of record NZ_FUWJ01000011.1, on the reverse strand, counting down.
CTACGCCGCCGTCGGAACGACCAAGGTCTGCGTCATCGGTACCTGCGACGGAACCTATGTCGACAACGCCGCCGCTTTGCATCTGGCGGCGCAGGTCATCGATTGCATCGAGCATCACCCCAAGATGCCGATCGTCATGCTGGTCGACAGCGCCGGCCAGGAGCCCAACCGCGTCGCCGAGATGCTGGGCCTCGCCAGCTATTTCGGCCATCTGCTGAGCTGCCTCGAACTGGCGCGCCGCAACGGCCACAAGCTCATCACCGTCGCCACCGGCAAGGCGGTCGGCGGGGCGTTCATCTGCTACGGCATGTTCGGCGACCGCATCTATGCGCTCGACTCCGCGAGCGTCGGGCTGATGCCGGTCGAGGCGATGTCGGCGGTCACCAAGATCCCCGTTCCGGTCCTGACCAAGCTCTCCAAAACCATGCCGTCGCTGGAATTCGGCGCGCAGCCCTTTGCCCTTCTGGGCGGCGTCGAGGAAGTGTGGACGCTCGATGACGGTGTCGCCGCCAAGCTCGAGAAGGCGATCGCGACGGCCTCGCCGGTGGACAATCGCGCCGAGCTGGGCAAAAAGCGCGGTGGGCGCAAGCTCGCCCTCGACATCCGCAAGAAGGTGCTGACCGAATCGGCGCGATGAAGCCGCTTCGCCGCCACAGCCTGGTTTGGCTTTCCGAGCCGCCGGACGCATTCGATACCGACGATGGCGCGCGCGCCGCTGCCTGGCAGGCGCAAGGACGGCCTTTCGTCGTCACGCGCCGTCGCGGCGAAGGGGCGGAGATCGGACTCGGCTTCTGCACCACCGATCGTCACCATCCGCAACTGAGGCCGCGTCGGGTCGCTGCGCAAACTGTCCCGCAGCACATCGTGGAAAGCATGCGGCCACTGTCGCTCGACGCGGTGGCCCAGTGTGCGGCCGCCCGAACGAAGGCGCCGGCCTTCGCGCGCCTGCAGGCCGCGGCCTCGGAAGCCGGCGTCGTGGTCCGCGTCTATGGTAGCTGGATGTGGCAAGCCCTCACGGACGAGCGACATGTGCATGAAGCATCGGACCTCGATGTCGTGATCGACGTCGTGTCCCTCGAGGAGGCAGATCGCGCGGCGGCGATGCTCGCCCGCGAGGAGCCGACGCTGGCCTTCCGGATCGACGGCGAATTGTCTCTCGCCGACCGAGGCGAGGTGCAGTGGCGAGAATATCATCAGGGCGAACCGGAAATCGTGCTGAAGTCGATCGATGCTCTCCGGCTCGTTCCGCGCACGGAACTCGCGCCGTGAGTCCCGACGCTGCCTTCGACGCCGCCACGCGCGCCGCGATCACGGATGCCGATCTGGCCGCGGCTGCGGTCAAGGCATTACACGAAGAACTCGCGGCCTATCCGAAGCCTGGCCTGGTGAGTCCCATCGACTCGGGGTCACACGCCGACATGGACTTCGACCTGATGCGCCGATCTGCCGATGCCCTGGCCGAACCGTTCGAGGCCATTGCTGCCGCCGGTCGGGAGGGGAAGTCTTTCGAGGGCGCGCTGAAGCCGCTTGGTGTTCAGGCGGAGCGGCGTATGCTGGCCGCCACAGGCGGGGTCAATACGCATCGCGGCGCCATCTTCGCGATGGGAATGATGGTCGCCGCCATCGCGCACGTAACGGCTCGGCGCGAAGATGTCTCTCCCGACCTGGTCCGCACGACATTGCGAGGGGAATGGGGCGCCGCCCTCGAGGCCCATGCCGCGGACGGCAAAATCGGCGATAGTCACGGCGCGATCGTGCGACGCGCCACGGGTCACGATGGCGCGAGGCGCGAGGCGGCGCTCGGATTTCCCAGCATCTTCGATGTGGCGCTTCCGGCCTACAGTACGGCGCTGAGAGCGGGCCTGGATGGAAATACCGCAAGTGTCCAAACCCTGTTCACGCTGATGGAAGCCGTCGAAGACACGACCGTGCTGTATCGGGGAGGCCTGGACGGAAGCGGCTTCGTGCGACACGCCGCGCGAGCCTTTCTGGAGCAGGGCGGCTGCTACGAAAAGAGCTGGAAGACACGAGCAGAACAGGTTCACCGCGATTTCGTGGCCCGTAACCTGTCCGCAGGTGGCAGTGCCGACCTGCTTGCCGTCACGATCCTGCTTTTTTCCCGCTGCTCCGTTGGTTGCCAAGCAGACCGAGCCACGCACGAGGCCTGGTACGCGGGACGGCATCGAAAAGTCCGCTTCGAGGGCTGCCGGTCAGATCCTGGAGATCAAGCCCCTTCCGCATATCAACGCTGATATCGACGTCGACCAGGGCAGAACCCGACTCGATCGCGCGGCTGATACAGCGCATAGGCGGACATCGTTCAGTCTGTGATCAGAGCTGGCGGCCGATTGCCTGGGCCAGACCGCCGACGACGTCGCTGCCGCTGAACGGCTTGGGGACGAATTGCACATCGCGCAGGGCCGGCGGCAGATCGAAAGTATCGCAGCCGGTGACAACGACGAACGGCGTCCGGCGAAACCACAGCAGCTCCGCTATGGGTCCAGCGTGTCCACCGGACAGCCAGCAATCGAGCAGCGCCACGTCGACCTTGCCCCAGCGCAGGAGTTTCAAGGCACGATCGATGTTGGAAACAGGCCCCACCGGCCAGCCGCCTGCATCGCGCACGATCTGTTCGAGATGCGTCGCGATGAGGTAGTTGTCTTCGACGATCAGCACACGCTTGCCGATCAACCGTGGGTGGACAAGGGAAGCCATGTTTCGACCTTCCGCTCACCAGACGGATTGCGCAAGCCAAGAAATTCCGACGCCCATACGTTGCGGCACGGTTCGGCATTCGATGCCATATGGCCGAATTGCATGTCCCCATTCCGATCCGTTCAACAAGACGAGCCAGTAAAAACTCCCGCGTCGCACCTTTCGGTAAGGGCTGTTGAGGCGGATCGAAATGGACCGCCAGGAACGCCACCGCGACATAGGCGATCCAGGCGGCGATCAGGCTCGACAGCAGCGCGACTGCGCCCAGCCTGCAGCAGCAACGACTCCCGTGAAGGCTCGACGGATTTCTGCGCGCTTGCACGGTGGGTCTGTAGTCAATGGCGGCAATCGCTCCACGAGCGCTTCCTTGACCAACCAATGCACAAGCAACGTCGCACCAGTATCCCCGGCTCGGTCTGCACTGCGGCTCTGATGGTGCTCGATTTCCTTCGGATCCAGACAGGGCGATGTGAAAGGCACGCTGCATGCTACGAAGTGTCGGTTTGCCACGCATGCTCACTCAGGCTCCGCCACACCCTTACGCCGACAGTCAACGTGCCCCGAAGTTCGCGGGAGCAAGTGGGCAGCTATCGTCTCGGGAGACCTTAGGATGTTCAGGGCTTATTTCGAGGAATATGCCGACGCGCCGCCAGACATCGCCTGGTTCGAGCGACTGTGGCTCGCCACCTTGGTGTTGAGCGTGTTCATTACCATTATGATGTTCGATTGGTCCGTGAGCAGATTCGGGCGTTACATTGCCGCGCTGCTGACCAGCGTCCGTTTTGGCGGAACATTTCTGCTGATGCTGTTCTGCACCCGCCGCAAGAGCAATTTCCTTCGCTGGGTGATAGCTATTCCCTTCAGTCTGATAATCGTTGCCTACGACGGCATCCGATATCCCCAGATGGTGGAGCGTGATCCCGTGCTGTTGCTGGTCGAGGTGCGGCTCGTATTGATGTTCGCTGCCATCTACATGCTCTTCACCCCGCGTTCACGGGCGTGGTTTGCGAGTCGACCGGTACCGGAAGGATAAGTTTTCCGAGGGCGTGAACTACGCTGCGACGGCATTCTTCGTGAACATGTCGCCCAGACAGCGAGACCGAGTCTCGCCGAGTTCGGTCCAAAATCGTAACGTCACGACAAAGGGAGGTGCTTCATGGCCATTTCACTCTATGACCTCAGCGTCAGGTCGTTCCTACAGATTCTCGGCGGCGTCGAGGGCTTTCTCGCCAAGGGCCTGGCTCATTGCACGGAGAAGGGCCTGGATCCCAATGAGATCGTGGAGACGAAGCTGTTTCCCGACATGGCGCCGTTCCGATTCCAGATCGTCGCGGCGGCGCACCACTCCGCCGGCGGCATCAGGGGCGCGATGGCTGGTGCCTTCTCCCCGCCCAAGCCCGCGGGCGAGGACTACGCCGCTCTTCAGAAACTAGTGAGCGATGCCCGCGCATCCCTCGAGGCGATCAAACCCGACGAGGTGAACGGCATCGAGGGCAAGGACGTGATCTTCTCGGTCGGCGACCGCAAGATTCCGTTCAAGGCCGAAGACTTCCTGATGTCGTTCTCTCTGCCGAACTTCTACTTCCACGCCACGACCGCCTACGACATCCTGCGCCAGAAAGGCGTGCCGATCGGCAAGCGCGACTTCCTCGGCAAGATGCGGATCGCGGGCGCCTAATCGCCGGCCAGCGCCTGGCAGACCAGGTCACGCATCAATGGCTTGAGAAGGTAGATGGTGCCCGAGACGGAATCGCAAATTCCCCGTAACGAACTGATTTTATGGGATAATTTATCATTAGAAATGATCACGAGGCCAACAGAAAGGCCAACAGCTTATTTTTTTCTGCCGAAAACAGGTAGACGATTCAAGCCCTCGAAATCGTTCAACATGAAGGCGCAAAACTGTTGAAATATTCGCACTAGATCCGCCTGTCAGCCACTCCCAGTTCGAATCTCGATCGATCCGCCACGGAGCCCGCGAACTTTCTCTCCGGGCCCGAAGGCATCGCAAATGAGCCCCGGTTTACGGGCTTTTTCGTGCCTAAACCACCACCATGCGCCGCACAATTCGCCTCAAATTTCGGTCGATTCGGGTGCTTTCGGCGGGTTTTCTCCGGGCCATGATTCGGCAGTGGTTGTTTCCGATGCACATCGACGAAACGTTGGCCCACTTGCAACGGACGTTTCCGAGTGAAGCGCGTTCACACAATCTCACGGCAAGTGCGCTGGAGAATCTTGTTGCCGCGCAACGTTGCGCTGCAACGTCGATCGCCATCACCAATTCGAATCCCGACTGGTAGGCAGGCCGACACACCACAAACTTTTCTCCAGGCGTGATGCGGCACTTCGATTTGCGATTGCTTGACGATGCTGTGTTCGACGCGGTGAATGAACATCGTGAAGAAAGCCCGATAGCCGACGGAGGCTCCACGCAATGAGATCGTTGTGACTGACATCTGCAAATACCAACTTCTTGCGCCTGTATCTGCGGGCGAGGGCAACGACCTACTCGCTGGCAAGTCGTCCGATGACGGAATGCGCCGAATGCAGGCATTGCTCGCCGACTGGCTCCGGATGGAGAACGTCGTCGTCCTTATCGCGCCAAGGCCTGGCCTGTCACTTGAGAAGAACCTGTGGAAAGAGCCTCAGAAGTCGATGATTTCCTCGTCCACCTGTTTCGTCACTTTCTGAAACCGCCTTTCAATACGATGACGGGTCACGGCTTCAACGTCTGCGACGAAGCTCACCGATTTGATTTCGTGTACCTCGACGCTGCCCAGGTCCACATCGAGCGATGTCATTCGCGTATCTCCACCGTAGGCGTATTCTGGCGAGATAATGCCAATCGGCTCCCATAAGGTTTGGGCCTTTTGCTCTTCGGGCTCGTCCCGCTTCGGCACTTCTTCAAAGACGGTGTAGTCGGCCTCATAACCTTCCTCGGTCGTGTGACCTTGAGAAGCGATGAGTTTCGTGTCCTTCGGCAGACTGATTCCGGCGACGCGTGAGGCCTTGTGGAACAACACGACATTCAGCCCTGCACCGGCAACCTGGACCGATGGAAAGAGAATTCCGTCGAGCTCGGGCTCCATGTTTGATGCCAAAAAGTCGGCAATCGCCTGCGTAGGCAGGTAGGACGTCGCCTCGTCGCTTGGCATCACCGGCATCGTCATTTTGAAAACCAAACTGCGGAGGAAGACTGCTCGACCCGTCCGTCGAGCCAGTGTTTCGTCGAAAATGCTTCCCGCTTCGTGGACGTGGAGGAACGAGCGAAGATCGAGAAGCTTCAGAGTGCGCATCACTTTGAACTTTGCCACAATGACCCGCGATCCGACGGGGGGCCGTATCTCTGCTCGCGCTGTCTCGGCATTGCCGGCGCCGTAGAAGACCGATATCCCGCGCGCATTCATTCGCCCAGCAGCAGCAAGTTCGGTTGGGGGCGGCCCGATGTTGCGGTCTGGACGCTTCATGGCCTCTTTAAGTTTCGACCCGGACTCAAAATAGCGTGCGCGATAGAACGCCTCGAACGGCGTTCCCGGTCCAGCATCGACGATGAGGGCTTGCCCGTTTGAGGTCTTCAGCGCATCAAGTCCAGCGAACACGGATTTCAAATGTGCGAGACCGGTTTGGCTGAAATAGCGGCTCTCCGTCTTCAGTGAGTGCTCGAAATTGCGCCATTCTTCCTGCCAGGCGTAGTCATCGACGCTGATCTCTTCATAGTGAGAGTCGCTATCGTAGGGCTCTTCTTCGCCGGTGTAGTCCGATGGCGAACTGCCATGTTCCTCTGACAGAATCTCTTGAACGTCTGTTGCCGCCTTTTCAGAAATCACAGCTGCGTTGACGATCGCCCAGATCACCGGCTCGCCGTCACGCTCCCAATCATAATTCGATTCGGGGTCCTTCATCGCCATCCACTGATAGCCATCCGGCTCTGTAGACGTTCTTCGATAATGCCGATCGAATGCGCCGTCGACACGTTCGGCGAGTTCTCCGACCGAGATGGTTGGAGCACTGATTTTACAATAGGCGCATTTCCGCTTCTTTCCCGTCTTCTGGATCAAGTCCTTGAGAAACGGTTCACCGACGCAGTCGTCGCATATTCGCTTTAACTTCAGTTTGTCGATGTCGTCGAGCACAGGCAGCGCCTCCAGGCATGTCCAGCAATTCTAGCATCGGAAATGATCCGAGATAGGGTCGGCGCGTCCGGCGAGCCGGACCGGGCTTTACTCGGCCGCCTGAGCGAGCAGCCTCACGAAGCCGCCCCTCGGTTGAAGATGGGCAAGGAGCGTCTTCGCCTCCGGTGACGATCCCTCGCGCGAAGAGGGATGGCTGCTGCCGGCAGACTTGCATCTGAGCGACTTAGAGCTCCTCCCTCGGCGCACTTCGAAGCGCCTTCCGCCCAACTGAGCTGCTGCCGGTTTGGTGGACACCGAGATTGGGTGTTTCATGAAGCCGGAGGGAGCCATGCAGAGACGAAAATTCAGTCGCGAGTTCAAGCTTGAGGCAGTGAAGCTTGTCAGGGAGCGCGGGGTATCGGCGGC
>NZ_FUWJ01000001.1 GCF_900167455.1 Enhydrobacter aerosaccus | reverse complement strand
GTGGATGCGCGCAAGGGCCTGATGGAGCAGACGCGCCGGCATGCCGCGATCGTGTCGCTGCTGGGGATCCGGCACGTGGTGCTGGCGGTGAACAAGATCGACCTGGTGGGGTTCTCGGAGGCGCGGTTCCGCGAGATCGAGGCGGCGTTCACAGCCTTTGCCGCGCCGCTGGCGTTCCATTCCGCCGTCGCCATCCCGCTGTCGGCGCGGCTGGGGGACAACGTCGCGGAGCGGTCGGCGCGCACGCCGTGGTACGCCGGGCCGTCGCTGCTGGGCCATCTCGAGACGGTGGAGACGGATACGGAGGCGGCCGGGGCGCCGCTGCGCTTCCCGGTGCAGTGGGTGAACCGGCCCGACGGCGAGTTCCGGGGCTTTGCCGGCACGGTGGCCAGCGGCCGTGTGGCGGTGGGCGACCGCGTCGTGGTCGCGGCGTCGGGACAGACGACGGAGATCGCGCGCATCGTCACCTTCGACGGCGACCTGGCGAACGCGGCGGCCGGTCGGTCGGTGACGCTGACGCTGAAGGACGAGGTCGACGTGGCGCGCGGCGACGTGCTGGCCGATCCGCGGCAGCGTCCGACGGTGACGCGGCGGTTCGCAGCCGATCTGGTCTGGATGGACGAGACGGTGGCGTCGAACGGCAAGCGCTTCCTGCTCAAGATCGGCACCGCCACCGTTCCGGCGGTGCTGTCGCGCGTCGTCGATATTCTCGACATCGAGTCGCTGCAGCGACAGCCCGCAACCAGGCTCGCCCTCAACGCCATCGGCCGCGTCGAGATCGAGACCACCGTCCCGGTCACGTTCGATCCCTATCTCGAGAACCGGAGCATGGGCGGCTTCATTCTGATTGACGGCCTGACCTTGCGCACCGTTGCCGCGGGCCTCGCTATTGGCAGCCTGGATCGGGCAACCAACGTTCATCACCAGCCCCAGGACGTGACGCCAGCGATACGTGAGCAGGCCAAAGGACAACGGGCGATGGTGGTCTGGCTGACCGGCTTGCCGAGTTCCGGAAAGTCGACCATCGCCAATATCGTCGAGCGGAAGCTGGTCGCCCTCGGCCACCAGACCATGCTGCTCGACGGCGACAACCTGCGCCAGGGCCTCAATGCCGATCTCGGCTTCGACGCGACATCCCGAGCGGAGAATGTGCGCCGCGTCGGCGAGGTCGCGAAGCTCATGGCCGATGCCGGGCTCATCACCATCGTCGCCCTGGTCTCGCCCTTCCAGGCAGACCGACAACGCGCGGCGTCTCTCCTGCCGGACGGGCGGTTCCTGGAGATCTTCATCGATACGCCGCTCGATATCTGCCGTCTGCGCGACCCCAAAGGGCTATACCGGAAAGCCCAGACCGGCCGGATCAACGACTTCACCGGATTTGGCCAAGCCTATGAACGGCCGGAAAATCCGGCGCTTACGGTAAAAACCGCCGAAATGGACGCCGAGGCGGGTGCGGAACTGATCGTGCAACTCGTCAGAGCGCGGCATTGAATGCCAACTTCCGCAGGCTGAAGCCTTGCGGACGCATCCAGTCGGCTAGCCGACGGGCAAACTGCTTAGGGTAGTTGCCTGAAGAGGCGGCTTCCTGGCTGGGGGACCAGGATTCGAACCTAGACTAACCGGGTCAGAGCCGGTTGTTCTACCATTAAACTATCCCCCAGCGGGAGCCGTACGTCGTGGCGGCGAGGATTTAGCGACGTCTGGCCGGCTTGGCAAGCGGCTCGCCGTCGCCGCATTCCTCGGCTACGATCCGGACCAAGGAACGATAAGCGAGTTCGGAATGGCCCAGGACTCCATGCCTAAGGGGGGCTGGCACAGCGGCCGTTTCGCGCACACTTTCGCCGCCATCGATCTCGGCACGAACAACTGCCGGCTCCTGGTGGCGAGGGCGTCGATCTCGGGCTTCGAGGTCCTGGACGCCTATTCCCGGCCGGTTCGGTTGGGAGAAGGGGTGGCGCTGAACGGCGCTTTGTGCGGCGATGCGATCGAGCGGACGCTCGAGGCGCTCGGCGTGTGCGCGACCAAGATCGAGCGGCACCGCGTGACGCGCGCTCGCCATATCGCCACCGAGGCCTGCCGCCGCGCCTGCAACGGCCAGGACTTTCTGGCCCTTGTCCGGCAGAGGACCGGCCTCGATTTCGAGCTCATTCCGCCCCGTGAGGAAGCGCGACTTGCCCTTTCGAGCTGCGAGAGCCTGCTCGATCCGGATATCCCCTACGGACTTCTGGTGGATATCGGCGGAGGGTCGACGGAGGTCTGCTGGGTTCGCGTGCTGCCCCGCAAACCAGGATGCGAGGCGACCACAGCCGAGCTGATCGACATGACATCCGTCCCTTGGGGCGTGGTGACCCTGACGGAGGCTTGCGCGCGAGGGCAATCCCGTAACGAGCCCCTGGGCCATGGCCGCTACATGGACATGGTCGAGCGCATCGGCGAGACCCTCCGGCCGTTTTGCGCCCGGCATAATATCGGTCGGGCCATAGCCCGCGGGGATGTCCAGATGGTCGGCGCCTCCGGTACGGTGACGACCTTCAGTGCCCACCATCTCGGGCTCAAACGCTACCATCGCGGCACCGTCGACGGATCCCGCTTGAGCCGCGAGTCGATCCTCGCCATCTGCAAGCAGCTCGCCGGGCTTTCCGTCGCCGACCTGCGGATGTTCCCCTGCATCGGCGACGACCGTGCCGATCTGGCCCTGGCGGGCGGGGCGATCCTCGAGGCAGTGTGTCGCCAATGGCCGGCTCCTGTTATACGCGTCGCGGATCGCGGTTTGCGCGAAGGAGTTTTGATGGATCTGATGCGCCAGGCCGATCGCGAGGCCGACTTCCTCTGCCGGACCAGGCACTGAACCATGGCGCGCGGACCAGGAGGACGGCCGCCGGAACGCGGCTCCCCGAGCAGCAAACCGACAGGACGACGGGCGACCGTTCGGGTGAAGACGGCGCGGGGCAGAACGGTGTCGTCACAGCGCTGGCTTCAGCGGCAGTTGAACGACCCCTATGTGGCCGAAGCCAAGAAGAGAGGGTATCGCTCGCGCGCCGCGTTCAAGCTGTTGCAGCTCGATGACCAGTTCCACTTCCTGAAACCCGGCGGACGCGTGGTCGATCTTGGCGCGGCACCCGGTGGCTGGACGCAGGTTGCCGTCGAACGCGTCAAGGCCGGCGGCAAGGGAGGCAAGGGCGGCGTCGTAGTCGGAATCGACATCACGCCCGTCGAACCGATTCCCGGCGCCACTGTCCTGGCCAAGGACTTCTACGACGACGACGCGCCGGCCACGCTGACCTCGCTCCTGGGAGGGCCGGCGGATGTGGTGCTGAGCGACATGGCCGCGTCCGCCACCGGCGACCCGCAGATCGACCATCTGCGCATCATGGGCCTGGCGGAAGCCGCTCACGACTTTGCCCGACAGGTCCTGAAACCGGGCGGAGCCTTTGTCGCCAAGGTGCTGCGTGGGGGGACCGAGCGCACGTTGCTGGAACAGCTCAAGCGCGATTTCGCCAAGGTCCGCCACGTGAAGCCGGAGGCCAGTCGGGCCGATTCGGCCGAGATGTATGTGGTGGGGACCGGCTTCCGCGGATAGCGCGCCAAGGACATTTCGCCCGTAAGGCGATTCGAGCAATGTTCGAGCGCCTTCGAACGCTCTCCAGGCAATGTGATTTCTTTCCCTGTCCCAATCGATCGTCGACGGGGAAAACCCACCGTCGCACTTGGTTTGAGCGCGGCAATGTGTATAAAGGCTCGCCAACCCGGCGGCCCCCTCCCGAGGGCCGCCGTTTTTTATTCTCTCGGTACGGAGGTTGGCATGCAGATTCAGGAAGCGCTCACTTTTGACGATGTGCTCCTGAAGCCGGCCGCCTCGGCCGTGCTTCCCGGTCAGACGGACACCCGGACCCGGCTCACCCGCACCATCGAGTTGGGCATTCCGCTGATGTCCGCAGCGATGGACACCGTCACCGAGGCGCCGATGGCCATCGCCATGGCCCAGGCCGGTGCGATCGGCGTCATCCACAAGAACCTCACCCCGGAGGCGCAAGCCAACGAGGTCCGCAAGGTCAAGAAGTTCGAAAGCGGCATGGTGGTGAATCCGGTCACCATCCATCCCGAACAGACGTTGGCCGACGCTCTGGGCTTGATGGTCGCGCACCAGATCTCGGGCATTCCCGTGGTCGAGCGCGGCTCGGGCAAGCTGGTCGGTATCCTCACCAACCGCGACGTGCGCTTCGCCACCGACAACACGACGCCGGTCAGCGCCCTCATGACCAAGGAGAAGCTGGTCACGGTGCATGAGGGCGTGAGCACCGACGAGGCGAAGAAGCTTCTGCATCAACGCCGCATCGAGAAGCTCCTGGTGGTCGACAACGACTATCGCTGCATCGGCCTGATCACGGTGAAGGACATCGAGAAGGCCAACAAGTTCCCAGGCGCCAGCAAGGATGAGAAGGGCCGCCTGCGGACGGCGGCGGCGACCGGCGTGGGCGAGGACGGCATGCGCCGCGCCCAGCTCCTCATCGATGCCGAGGTCGATGTCATCGTCGTCGATACGGCGCACGGTCACTCCAAAGGCGTGCTCGAGGCGGTGACCCGCGTCAAGAAGCTCAGCAACTATTGCCAGGTGATGGCCGGCAACGTGGCGACGGCAGAAGGCGCCAAGGCGCTGATCGATGCCGGCGCCGATGCGGTGAAGATCGGCATCGGTCCGGGATCGATCTGCACCACCCGCATGGTCGCCGGCGTCGGCGTGCCCCAGCTCACGGCCATCTTCGAGGCGGCCCAGGTCTGCCACGCCGCCGGCGTGCCGGCGATCGGCGATGGCGGCATCAAGTATTCGGGCGACCTGGCCAAGGCGATCGCCGCCGGCGCCGATTGCGCCATGATCGGCTCGCTGCTCGCGGGCACCGACGAGGCGCCGGGCGAGGTGCTGCTGTATCAGGGCCGTTCCTACAAATCCTATCGCGGCATGGGCTCGATCGGCGCCATGGCCCGCGGCTCGGCCGACCGCTACTTCCAGGCCGAGGTCGAGAGCTCGCTGAAGCTCGTGCCCGAAGGCATCGAAGGTCGCGTGCCCTACAAGGGTCCGGTCAACAACATCATCCACCAGCTCGTCGGCGGCCTGCGGGCGGCGATGGGCTATACCGGCAACGGCACGATCAAGACCATGCAGAGCAACTGCCACTTCCTGCGCATTACTGGCTCCGGCCTGCGCGAGAGCCACGTGCACGACGTCGAGATCATGCGCGAGGCACCCAACTATCGCGGCGGGATGTGATCGCGCTCGAGGGTCGCGGCGATCTCTCTCGCGGCGACCTCGGCCCCCACGGGACCGGGATGTGAGGAGCGGAACACGCCGCCATAGCCATGCTGGCGGACGGCGGCGTCGGTGGCATTGAACAGATCGAGAGTGGCGAAGCCGGCTTGCCGGGCGCAGGCCAGCACCTTGCCGGAGAGCCGCTGCTGCTCGCGGCGATAGTCGGCATCGCGCCACGCATAGGGATCGTACTCGGCCACGACCAGGCCGGGCAGGCCCAACCGCGCCAGCCGGTCCAGAAGCGGGCAGGCCAGCTTCTCGCCTTCGCCGCGCGGCAGCACCCGCGCATGGTCGAGCGCCCATTCATACTGCCAGCCTTGATGGCGCAGCACCGTATCGACCAGCATCGACCAGCCGAACAGGCGCTGCCAGACATCGAGCGTGTCGGCCGGATCGGGCGGCAGGGGAACGGGAACGTTGCGTTCCATGAGCGTACCATCGACCAACTCGAAATACGGCTTCTCGGCACCCCAGACCCGCTTCATCTCGCTGCGCCGCAGGTCGTCGGCGATGAAGGCCAGGACGATCGCCGCGGGATGCAGGTCGGCGGCGGCAAGCTCGGCACGCAGCACGGCCTGATCGAGGCCGTAGCCGCTGACGCCGGCATTGACCACGTGCCGGCCGGCCAGCGGCTGCAGCAGGGCCGCCCAGGTCTCGCCATCGCCGAGCTCGTCGCCATGTGCATAGGAATCGCCGACGACCAGGATCGGCGGCTCAGCCAGGGCGGCCGCGCCGGCGGTCGGCGTGAGCCGGTAGCCGTGATCGTCGTAGGTGACGCCGTCCTTGGCGTAGCCGGGATGGTTGACGAAGCCCAGGCGGTCGTCATGGATCAGCCGTCCGCCGCCGTTGCTGCGTGTCGCCCGGCGCTCTTCCAGCACGAGGTTGGGCCAATGCAACAGCCAGGTTGGACCGCGGACGAGACGGCAGCCCAGCTCCAGGACGATCAGGCCGAACAGGACGGAGGCCAGCACCAGGGCAGCGCGGCCCGCCATGTCAGTGCGCCTTGTGCGGCAAGGCGGTCGCGATGAGCTGGGCGATGACGTCGTTGCCGCGCTCGTTCATGTGCCAGCGCCCATAGAGGCCGCGCGGCCCATCCTTGCCTGCCGTGGCCGCGAGCGCATCGAACGTGTCGAGGACCGCCAGATCGTGCCGGCGCGCGCAGTCGAGCAGGCCCAGGGTCATGCGGCGCTGCTCGGCCGCGAAAGCCGGATCCTGCCACACCACGGGATCGTATTGCGCCACCATCAGGATCGGTGCGCCCGTGCGGCTTTGCAGCGCCTGCAGGTGCTCCGTCAGGCGGCAGGCGATCTCCTGGCCGCGTCCCGGCGGCAGGACGCGGATATGGTCGCCGAACCAGTTGTAGAGCAGGTCGAGCCGATGCAGCACGAAGTCGAAGAGATAGGAATAGCCCAGCGTGCGCTGCCAGAAGGTGAGGGTCGTGCGTGGATCGGGCCGCGGCGGCACCGGCACGTTGCGCAGCACGAGGCTGTCGCCCTGCAGGTCGAAGTAGGGCTTCTCCGCGCCCCACATGCGGCGCATCTCGGTGCGCCGGATGTCGTCGGCGATGAAGCTGACGACGATGACGGCCGGATGTGTCGCCTCGGCTTCCTGCTCGGCGCGCAGGACGGTCTGATCGAAGCCGTAGCCGCTGACGCCGGCATTGAGGACCGGCCGTCCGATCCGCTGCTGGAGCTGCGCCGGCCAGGTCTCCCGGTCGGTCACCTCGTCGCCGTAAGTGTAGGAATCGCCGACCGCCAGGATCGGCCGCTTCGGCGACGGCACCGTGCCGGTGCGGCGAAAGCCGTTGCTGTCGAAGCTGATGCCGGGGACGGCGTAGTTGGGACGCGGCACGTAGCCCAGCAACGGGTCGTCCTGGAAGCGGCTGTTCTCGCGCTGGGCCAGAACGGTGCGCGCACCGAGCACGAAGTTTGGCCATTTGATCAGGTATTCGATGCTCCAGGCGCGCAGCGCGAGTTCGAGCACCAGGAGGGCGACCACGATCGAGGCGAGGACCAGGCCGATACGACCAAGCAGGTCGGAGCGTCGACGCGGTTTTGCAGGCACAGGAGGAGAGGGCACGGTGTCAGTTCGGAAAGCGTTGCGCGACAGGCATAATCATCGTAGCGGCAGGGTTTGAGAGGATAGAACGTGACACCAGGCGCACGCGTGGCCGCTACCATAGAACTTCTGGACGAGATCGTCAGCCGGTCAGACCGGCCGGCCGATCTGGTGGCCAATGCCTTCTTTCGCGCTCGTCGCTTCATCGGCGGTGGCGACCGCCGCGCCATCTCCGAACGCGTCTGGGGCATCCTGCGGCGCTACGGCCAGCTCGCCTGGTGGCTCGATCGCACGCGACATCCCGACCGCTCGGGCCGCGCCATCGTCGGCGCCGACCTGATGCTGGTCGAGAAGGTGCCGCTGCACGATCTGCAGGCGATGTTCGATGGCGGCCGCTATCGGCCGGCGCCGCTGGACGAGGCGGAGACGCGGGCGCTGCGCCAGTTGGACGGCCACTCGCTCAGCCATCCCCAGCAGCCCGACTGGGTCCGCCTCAATGTGCAGGAATGGGTCGTGCCGCATCTGCGCGAGGCCTATGGCGAGAGCTGGGGCCGCGAGATCGCCGCGCTGGAAACGCCGCCGCCGGTGGATCTGCGCGTCAATCGCCTGAAGGCGACGGTCGAGGAGGCGCAACGCGCGCTCGCCCGCGAAGGCATCGAGACCGAACGCATGCTCTACGCGCCCAACGGCCTGCGCCTGAAGAAGCGCCTGTCGGTGGTGGCGGGCGATGCCTTCCAGAACGGGCTGGTCGAGATCCAGGACGAGGGCTCGCAGCTCGTGGCGGCGTTGGTCGATGCCCAGCCCGGCATGCAGATCGTCGACTATTGCGCCGGCGCCGGCGGCAAGACCCTGGCGATCGCTGCCGGCATGAACAACAAGGGCCGCGTCGTCGCCATGGACGTGCTGGAGACGCGCCTCGATCGTTCGGCCCAGCGGCTGCGTCGCGCCGGCGCGCACAATGTCGAGCGGCGGGCGCTGGGGCCGGACAATGCCAAGTGGCTGAAGCGGCAGAAGGGCATGTTCGACCGCGTGCTGGTCGATGCGCCCTGCACCGGCACCGGTACCTGGCGCCGCAATCCAGACGGACGCTGGACGCTCTCGCCGCACGACCTGGCCGAACTGCTGCCCAAGCAGGCCGGGATCCTCGCCGCCGCGTCGCGCCTGGTGAAGCCGGGCGGTGGCCTGATCTATGCTACCTGCTCGGTGCTGCCGGCCGAGAACGAGCGGCAGATCGACGCCTTCCTCGAGAGCCATCCCGACTTCGCCGTCGTGCCCATTGCCGATCTCTGGCCCGACGCGATCGGCACGCCGCTGCCGCCCGATCTGGCGCACAGCCCGTACCTGCGCCTCTCGCCGCTGCGTCACGGCACCGACGGCTTCTTTGCCGCTGCGCTGGTGCGCCGCTCTTCTCCTCCTCCTTCCAAGGGAGAGGTGTCGTCGTCTCACGAAGGCGAAGCGGTCCTGCGCGATGCGGCGGATGGTGTTGACCCCTCCGCCCCCGCAAGCGGGGACACCTCCCCCGATGACGGGGGAGGAAAAGAGCCGTGATCCGCATCCGCCGCGCCATCCGCGGCGATGCCGCGGCCATCGGACGGGTGCATGTCGAGACCTGGCAGTCGGCCTATGCCGGCTTGCTGCCGGACATGATGCTGGCCGGCATGTCTGACGTGCGGCAGTCGGCCCTGTGGGCGCGCGCCCTGTCCGATCCGCAGGAGACGCGCGGCGTCTTCGTCGCCGACGACGAGGAGATGGGGGTGGTCGGCTTCGGCAGCTGCGGCCCCGTGCGCGACATGCCGGAGGGACTCGACGGCACCGAGACGCGGGTGGGCGAGGTCTATCTCCTCTATGTCGAGCCCGACTTTCAGAACCAGGGTCTGGGCCGCCGCCTGCTCGACGCCATGTTCCGCCAGTTGCAGGCCGATGGCTACGACACCGTCATCCTGTGGATGCTGGCCGAGAACCCGACGCGCTTCTTCTACGAGGGCCTGGGTGGCGCCCTGGTGGGGCAGCGCACCGACACCTTCGCCGGCACCGACGTCGACGAAGTCGCCTACGCCTGGCGCGACCTCGACGCCCCCCTGGTCCGCCGCCGCCTGGCCCCCGACTCATAGGAGCGCGCCACTCCAGTGGCGCCCTCATGATTCATGAGCGCCACTGGAGTGTCGCGCTCCCCCGAGGGCTGCGACGGTGGTGCCTGGTGCCGGAGGACGGCTCATCGGAGCGCGCAACTCCAGTTGCGCTCATACCTGTGGGGGCGGAACTGGAGTTGCGCGGTGGCTGGAAGGCCATTAAATCCGCCCATGGCCGCCTCTAAGTCCGACCGCCTCCTGATCGTCGATTTCGGTTCCCAGGTCACCCAGCTGATCGCCCGCCGCGTGCGCGAGGCCGGGGTCTACTGCGAGATCCATCCCTTCCAGTCCGTCGACGCGGCCCGCATCCGCGCCTTCGATCCCCGGGGCATCATCCTGTCCGGCGGGCCGGCCTCCGTCATCGAGGGCCAGGCGCCCATCGCCGATCCCGCCGTCTTCGCCGCCAAGGTGCCCGTGCTGGGCATCTGCTACGGCGAGCAGGCGATGGCGCACCAGCTCGGCGGCACGGTCGAGAGCGGCCATCACCGCGAGTTCGGCCGCGCCGAGGTCGAGGTGAAGGCCGATTCGCCGCTGTTCGAGGGCGTGTGGCAGCCGGGCGACCGCAAGCAGGTGTGGATGAGCCACGGCGACCGCGTCACCCGCCTGCCGGCCGGCTTCTCGGTCATCGCCGTCAGCGAGAACGCGCCCTTCGCCGCCATCGCCGACGAGGCGCGCCATTACTACGGCGTGCAGTTCCACCCCGAGGTGATGCACACCCCCGACGGCGCCAAGCTTCTGCGCAACTTCGCCCTCAAGATCGCCGGCTGCAGCGGCGACTGGACCATGGCCGCCTTCCGCGAGCGCGCCATCGCCGCGGTGCGCGCGCAGGTCGGGTCAGGCAAGGTGATCTGCGGCCTCTCCGGCGGCGTCGATTCCTCCGTCGTCGCCGTGCTGCTGCACGAGGCGATCGGCGACCAGCTCCAGTGCGTGTTCGTCGATCACGGCCTCTTGCGCCTGGGCGAGGCCGAGCAGGTGGTGACCCTGTTCCGCGACCACTACAACATCCCGCTCGTCCATGCCGACGCCTCGGAGCAGTTCCTGACGGCGCTCGCAGGCGTCACCGACCCGGAGAAGAAGCGCAAGACCATCGGCGCGCTGTTCATCGACGTGTTCGAGAAGGAGGCCAAGAAGATCGGCGGCGCGGCGTTCCTCGCCCAGGGCACGCTCTATCCCGACGTGATCGAATCGGTCTCCTTCACCGGCGGCCCCTCGGTGACGATCAAGAGCCATCACAATGTCGGCGGCCTGCCCGAGCGCATGCACATGAAGCTGGTCGAGCCGCTCAGGGAACTGTTCAAGGACGAGGTGAGGGTGCTTGGCCGCGAGCTCGGCCTGCCGCCCGACCTGGTGAACCGCCACCCGTTCCCGGGCCCCGGCCTCGCCATCCGCATCCCCGGCGACATCACGCGCGAGAAGCTCGACCTTCTGCGCAAGGTCGATGCCGTCTATCTCGACGAGATCCGCAAGGCCGGCCTCTACGACGAGATCTGGCAGGCCTTCGCCGTGCTGCTGCCGGTGCGCACCGTCGGCGTGATGGGCGACGGCCGCACCTACGACCAGGCCTGCGCGCTGCGCGCCGTCACCTCGACGGACGGCATGACCGCCGACTACTACCCGTTCCCCCATGACTTCCTCGGCCGCGTCGCCGCCCGCATCATCAACGAGGTGCGCGGCATCAACCGGGTGACCTACGACATCACCAGCAAGCCGCCGGGCACGATCGAGTGGGAATGATTCAGAGCCTGCCCAGGGTATCCTGCAGTATCCTGCGATTTCCGCCTAACATATTGATCTAGATAGAAAAACGTCGATTGGCGTTCGGCATCTATCGGCCCGCTAAGGTCGGCGCCGACGGACCGCCTGACGGTGCACGATACCGTTGCCAAGTCCGACTCCTGCCGCTACCGTCACCGTCCAGATGGCCGCTGACGGTATTTTTTGTGAGCTAAGCTATTGAAATATCGTTGATTATCGCCGGATCGGCGGCCCAAAAATAGCTGACGGTATTGCGGGTCGAGAGGCGTGCGGAGATGCTGACGGACGTGGCTCTTAAGAACTTGAAACCAAAGGAGAAACCGTACAAGGTCACCGACCGTGACGGTATGTATGTGCTGGTGAGCACGACGGGAACGGTGTCGTTCCGCCTTGACTACCGTCTGAACGGGCGGCGCGAGACCGTCGTGCTGGGGAGGTACGACAAGGCCGGCATCTCGCTCGCGCGAGCGCGGGAACTGTGCATCGACGCCAAGCGCATGATCCGGGAGGGGCGCTCGCCCGCCTTTGAAAAGCAGCGTGCCAAGCGGCGGCTTCTCGAGGCGAAGAGCTTCGGCGAGTTCGGTGAGAAGTGGCTGACCATGGCGCCGATGGCCGACAGCACGCGGTCCATGCGCCGGGCGATCTTCGAGCGAGAACTCCTGCCGACCTGGCGCAAGCGGCTTCTCACGGAGATCACGCCGGACGACCTGCGGGCACATTGCGGGGCCATCGTCGACCGCGGCGCGCCGGCGACGGCGCTCCACGTCCGCGACATCGTCAAGCAGATCTACGGCTTCGCCATCCTCCACGGCGAGAAGGTCGCCAATCCGGCCGATCAGGTCGGCCCCTCGGCGATCGCTCATTTCACCCCGAGGGACCGGTCGCTGTCGCCGACCGAAATCAGGATCATGCTCAAGCAGCTTGAGAATGTCGCAACGCTGCCGACGATCCGTCTCGGTTTGAAGCTGATCCTGCTGACGATGGTGCGGAAGAGCGAGTTGCAGGACGCGGTGTGGGACGAGATCGATTTCGAGAACGCCGTCTGGACGATTCCGAAGGAGCGGATGAAGCGCTCCAAGGCGCACAACGTCTATCTGTCGCGCCAGGCGCTCGACATCTTCATCGCCCTCAAGACCTGTGCCGGCAATTCACGGTACGTCCTGCCGTCGCGCTACGATGCCGATGCGCCCATGTCGCGGGCCACCTTCAACCGCGTCACCTATCTCGTCGTGGAGCAGGCGAAGAAGGAAGGGCTGCCGCTCGAGCCGTTCACCGTCCATGACCTGCGCCGGACCGGATCGACGCTGCTCAACGAGCTCGGCTTCAACAGCGACTGGATCGAGAAGTGCCTCGCGCATGAGGAGGGTCGTTCCTCCCGCGGCGTCTACAACAAGGCCGAGTACGAGGTGCAGCGCCGGCACATGCTGCAAGAGTGGTCGAACATCGTCGATGCGTGGGTGGCGGGCGAGAAATACGCTCCGGTCCTCATCCCGCCTTCGATGCCGCTCCTCGCGCCTGATCCCGCTCTCTGACCGGGCGGGCACGGCGCTGGCGGACGTCGGGATGCTGGGCGCGTCGCACCGGTGACGCTCGCCGTGCGGCCAGCCAGGCCTCGACTTCGGCCAAGTCCCACACGACGCATCTTGGGGACAGTGCAAAGCGGCGGGGAAACTCGCCGCGCTGCTCCATCTCATAGATCGTGCTGTCGGCGAGCGGCACCATTTCGCGCAGCTGATGCCGGCGGATGGTCCGTTTGAGTGGGGCGCCATTACGGTCAGCCATCATCATCTCCTCCGTTTTTCCTTTCGAGGAAATTGAGCGCGATAGACTCCGAAGAGAAAGTGACGAAATTCGGCGTTCGGATAGCCGGATACTGTGGCGTGCAAATAGAAATTCTGGCGTAAACTGTTTCTTGATTCCGAAGGCAAGGATCACGAGTTCGAACCCTGTCGTTGCGGCTTCGGCCCTGGGCACGCTACAGCCGGCAGACGATCAAGGCATGATCGAGCGCAAGCCGCCGTTCTCCCTCGAGATGAGGGGCCACAGCGTCGATGTCCGCGATTGCGCGGCCATACGTGTCGCGGTGATGGAAAGGCGGAGACGGCCTGTCGGCGCCACTTCTGTTTCAGCATGGTCGGCAAGATGGTGGAAACGCCCCTCCTCATTTGGGAACTCTATGCGCAGCCCGAACGTGCACTGATCCATCTCCAGCCGAGCACTACATCTGCCTGTCGACAAAAAAGCTGGGGCACCACTCGTTAGTTAGGCCACCGACGATAGTTACGGCAGTGCAGATGGCGGACAGAGGGAAAGGGCAATCGATTGTGGCGGATGGTCATGCGCACGCTCGACATGCCCATCAGCGCGCGCCGATCATCTTGGACATTCACGCCGGGAGCGAATAAGCCGGGCGGTGCGCCCTAGAGATCAACGCGGTCGGCAGTGGAGCCTAGCGGCTCCGATGTATGTCGTAGAAGATCGCTAGGGCCGCTCCTAGTTGAGCTTGAACACGCGTTGGGCGTTGCCTATGAGGAAGGCAGCTCTGGAAGGCTCCCCAAGTTCGAGCGCATCGAGACCGCTGAGGCACTCGCTTGGCGGCCAGAATGGGTGGTTTGACCCGAATAATACGCGGTGCCTTGCATTGCCGCGCATGTAGTCGGCCAACTCCTTGGGATAGCGATAGACCTTGTAGGCCGACGTATCGATGAACACGTTGGGGTATTTCATGACCAGTGATAGCATCTCACCGAGCCAAGGTACGCCGATGTGGCCGCCGAGAATGCGTAGTTCGGGAAACTCAAGCGCGACGCGATCGAGATAGGGGATGGGACGCCCGGGCTCCGACTCCCTTAGCGGTCCGGCGTGTCCGACCTGCGTGCAGAACGGAATATCGAGCTCGCAGCACTCCATAAACAGTGGATAGTATCGCCGATCGTCCGGCGGCAGTCCCCACAGCCAGGGCAGGACGCGCAGGCCTTTGAAGCCGTCGTGCTTTACACGGCGCCTCAGTTCGCGCACAGCGTCCATTGGTCGATAGAGATCGACAGAGGCAATGCCGACGAAACGATCCGGATACGCGCGGCAATATTGCGCGACTTCGTCGTTACTGATGAGTGGCCCAGACGGTGCGTGCCACGCACAGAGCAAGCCAACCGAAACGCCAGCCTGATCCATCTCGGTAATTGTCGCCTCGATGGGCTGGCTTGTTTCCGACCACTTTCCAGGCTTCCACCGACGCAGCGAGTCGAACATGGGATTGCGGATCCACTCGGCACTAGGATGCTGCATCCACGCATCGATGATCATAACTCTACCTATCTGAGATTGTTGCCAAGTCGCTTGCGTACCATCCAGTCTCGTCCAGCAGTACATTGGGACGCCAATGACGTCGCGCTTTCGGCCGCGCTATGATTGCGCGGCATCACTACGCCTTCGCCGATGAAATCGGCGCATCGAACAAGCTGACGTTGGCGCCGCCTCGACGAAGATTTGTCGTGTCGCGACTGCGCCGTCGAGATCGAAGATCCCGGCGCGAGAATCGTTCGCAGACGGCGTCACGATGCCGGCCGGCATGTATGCACGGAGCAAGCGCCTGGACCTCGTCGCTGATCTGAGACGAGAACGGGCTACGACAATCGATTGGAAGGTGGGGCCATGTTATTATTGGTCTTTGAAAGAAATGTGCTTCCTGCCGCGCGATATCAGATATCTGCCGGATCGACTGAACTCTGGGCCGCGTCGTTTTGAGGACAGTCAATCTCTATCATTCCCTGCAATGTGCCGGAAATGCAGGTATCAATTTTGTCGGCGCTCCCGGGTTTCGCCGAATAAGTGCTGTGGCAATTTGTACCGAACCGGCGGTGAGTCCGAGCCCGACCCCGACATGCCACGCCAAGTCGTACCGACCCCAGATATCAAACACCAGGCCGCCACCGAATGCTCCCGCAAAGCTGCCTAGCTGATGGCTCATGAACGCGATGCCTTGAATCATTGCCTGCCATCGCAATCCGAACATCTCGGCAACGGCCCCAGAGACGAGTGGACCTACGCCCAGCCAGAGGAACCCCATTGCGGAGGCGAAGATGAGCGTGGACGCGGGCGTTGGAAAGGCAGCAAAGTACCAAGCTATGACTAGTGAGCGAACAACATAGA
The DNA here is from genome assembly GCF_900167455.1 of Enhydrobacter aerosaccus. GTDB lineage: Bacteria > Pseudomonadota > Alphaproteobacteria > Reyranellales > Reyranellaceae > Reyranella > Reyranella aerosaccus. The sequence continues at coordinate 1,921,862 of NZ_FUWJ01000001.1, read as the reverse complement.
TTGAACCAAGGAGCACAAGCTTCGACCAGCGACTTCCAGCCCATCCAAAGAATAGACTCCCGGCGACGTTGAATAGCGCAACGCAACTGAGCGCTTCCGGGGCGAGCATGGGGTCCATGCCGCACAAAGCCAGATAGGAGGGCAAGTGTGTCGCGATGAACAGCAACTGCATGCCGCAGACGAAATACGCTGTCGTCATAACCAGAAAAGCAGGTCGATGCAGTGCCAAGCGCATTGCTGCCAAAGCACTCTTGTCCGCGCGGTTGCGGGAGGCCGTATCCGGTAGAGGGATCCGATCCACGCGTCCAGCGACCCAAGCGGCAGGAAAGAGCAGTGACGCAAGCGCAAGCACGGCTAGAACGCCAGCTCGCCATCCGTAGACATTGGTAACGGATTGTCCAAGTGGCGCCGCAGCGAGTGCTCCGAGCGAGCCGACTCCGACGATGAGGCCGAGCACGATGCTTCGCCTTGGGCCCGAGGTGGCTCGGGAAGCGACCGCTTGAGATATCGCTGAGCCGGTGCAAGCCAGCGATGCTCCGACGAGCACGCCGGCGCCGAGCATCACTGAAGCCGTGCCGTTAGCAGCCGACAGAATGCCGAGCCCTGCAACGTAAAGTGCAGCCCCAGCAAGCAGGATCGGTCGAAAACCGAACCTGCCCACAAGTGCACCTGAAAAGGGCTGCAATATCCCCCAGGCGAGATTCTGTATCGAAATCGCGAGCGTGAGATCGGAGAGCGTGAGCCCGAGGTCCTTGACCATTGGCTGAACGAATAGCCCGAATACCTGCCGTATCCCCATGCTGATGCTGAGCATCAGTCCGGTAGCAATCAGGATTGTTATTGGACGGTAGTTTGGACCGGAATTGTCCACGGTGTTCTCCCTAGAGCTTTGCAATCTTGGCAGGAAGACTTGATTACACAGAACAGTGTTGTAGCCTCCCGAGGTACGATCGACCATTCCTTTAACTACACTCTTCGGTGTTATCATGGGTAGATGGGCGCCCAAGGAGGCAATGCAGGAACGGATCCTGGAGACAGCCGACCGACTATTTTATCGGAGGGGAATTCGCGCTGTAGGCGTTGACACCGTCGCTGCGGAGGTAGGGATCAGCAAGCGTACCTTGTACAACCATTATGCTTCCAAAGAGGCCCTCGTGCTCGCGTACCTTCGTCGTCGACTCCTGCCACCCATAGCGGAACGCGGAACGCCTTCGAAGTTAATCGCAGCGGCCTTTGATCGGCTTGGCCGGTCGATGACGCGAGCCGGGTTCCGCGGATGCGCGTTCATCAACGCCGTCGCGGAACTTGGAGAGCTTGGAGAGAATGCAGCTGAAGCCCGAAAAGTCGCGGTGTTGTTCAAGGAGCAACGTCGGGTCTGGTTCCGAAATCTCGCCGCCCAGGCAGGGGCGGCAGATCCAGATACGTTGGCCAGCCAGCTCTTGTTGCTCTGGGAGGGGGCAATTGTGTGGGCGCTAGTAAGGCGCAATGAGTTTGGCGCCCAGTCAGCGCGGAAGGCGGCATTGGTACTTCTCGCTGCAGCTTGCCCGGCTACGCGGCTGCGGAACGCTCGCAAGATGGACAAGGTCGCAGCGACATACCCGGAACCACCACCACGTCGTGGTGGCAGGCGGAGCAACGGCGCTCACCGTTGACGGCGACCGGTCCCGCTGTCGTCAGGGCGTGGTCGGTCGGTTGCTTCTGCGCCAGACTGACGTCTTTGGCCCTCGGTAACTTCGTCGAAGAGGATCCAGGCTGCAGATCGACGTCGGCATCAGAGATCGTGGCCGGGCGCTCGCACGGTGACATGCCTAGTACGGCCCGGCACATTGAAATGGCAGCCCCAGCGTAGCCGTTGTTCTTATGGATGATCATCTCTGCAATGACACCGTCGAGGACAATCATCAAACAACGTGCCTTGCCCGCGGGATCGAGGATGCCTTCAGCTCTGAGTTCGTCAGCCAGCCACGCCTCGAAGCGCCTTTTGTGCGCGGCAGCGACACGACGCGCGGGATGGCCAGGCAGGTTGGCGAGTTCCACGGCAACCCGCAGGAATCCACAGCCCCGCCATTTGGGGTCTGCGGCGGCCTTCGCTAGCTCTCCAAACATTCGCTCCAATCGTACAAGGACCGGGCCCGGAGCCATGCCGAGCCAAGTCCGGTAGCGCTGCATAGTCGGCACGTCTCGCTCTGCGAGGTAGGCGGCGATCAAGTCGTCCTTGCTGCGGAAATGATAGTATAGTGTCCGCTTGGTGATAGCAGCTTTCTCGGCGATACGGTCAACGCTAACTGACTTGACGCCTTCGCTGTAGAACAACTCGTCTGCTGCCTCGATGATGCGACGACGCGTCGCCGTGGTATCACGGCTCATATTGAACCCTCGCTAATTGGAATATCGCATTTGGCGCAACCACGCGGACATGCACGATAGACATGGCGGCAAGCGGACGTGGCAAGCACTGGCGTGAATATCGTTCGACATGCCTGCGACGACCGTGGCGGGTTTGCTTCTTGCTCGTCAGACCAGCCTAACGGCTTCATTGGCGTTGGGAGTCGACTACTCAGTATACTATCGGCTCCAAGACTCCCCGCTGGTACAGAGGGGAATTTAGCGAGTCTCTGTCCAAACAGACACTGGCCCGTGTAGCGATCGAGCTGGCCACAGCCAGCGGGCAATCGTGCATCGCTCGACGATGGTGACTTAAAGGCTGCTGCCGAGTGTGGTCTGCTGTCGGCAGGCCATGTAAACTGGCGCCTTCGTCGAATGACATGGCGGTGTATTCATTTAGCTTGCCCTGCCGATGATATTGCTTACCCCCGGTGGGTGTCGTTACAGCACTTGCTAGTCGCGGCGCCATGCAACCGCGGTTTGCCCATTTTGAACCACGCACGTGCTATCTTGCCATGCTCGATCTGATATATTGCGAGCACATCGATTTCACCTGCGCCCTCCGGGAAGGTTCGCGTAACCACCTCCTGATCGACTACGACATCGCCTACGGTCATTCGACCGATCAGCTTGCCATGCAAATTCAACTCGCCGAAACGCGCTTCGTGTCGCGCTTTGATCTCGGCTGTGCCGTTGGCAACTAATCTCGTGGGAAACTCATAGTACTGAGCATCATCCGCCCACCACCGCATGAACGCCTCGATATCGCGGGCGTTGTAGGCTTCAAGCTGCTTTTGCACGGGAAGCTCAATGCTCATATGTTGTTCCAATCGCAAGGTCAGGGTTGGATGCGCTGCACGCGAAGTGTCATCCCCATCAAGTAAGAAGTTCCTGGAGGCCACTTACAATGCTGCCGACCAGTTCGCGGGCACTTGTTCCTTGGACAAGGCCAGCGGCCTGTCCACACGACAGAGAAAGCAAGTCATCTCGGTCCTGTGAAACGGCTGCGCTGCGCATTGTGTTGATGAGCCATGCCTGGGCAGGATAAGGCAGAAGAGGTAAATCACCGGCCGCACACGCATCTGAAAGCCCGTTACGCACACTGCGAGCCAATCGTCCGCTGAACGCTTTTGTCAGGACCGTCTCCTTGACGGGGACACTCAATATCGCCTGGCGATGCGGCTGGGGCAGGTTGGCTTCAGCGCACGCAAGAAAGGCGGTGCCTATCTGTGCCCCTTGCGCTCCCAGCATGAGTGCGGCTGCGACACCCCGCGCATCGGCAATGCCGCCTGCAGCAATTACTGGAGCGGTAACGCTGTCGACCACTTGGGGAACCAGAGCCAGCGTACCGATCAGGGATTCCTCCGCGGGCCGCAGAAAGGAGCCACGGTGGCCGCCAGCCTCGAAACCCGAAGCCACGATCGCATCCACGCCGGCGCGATCTAGAATGATCGCCTCCGCGACGGTGGTGGCCGTGCCAATGGTTGCGATGCCGTGAGCCCGGCACTTATCTAGCACGTGCGTTGCAGGCACTCCAAAGACAAAGCTGAAGACTGGCGGCCGAACCTCCAGCAATGCCTCAATCTGCTGTTCGAAGGCCGGACCAGCGCACGAGCTTGGCACCCCCGGCGGCTCTATTCCCAGCAGGTCGTACCACCTGCCCATTCGCTCAATAGCTCGAGCGAGTTCGGCTGGCGAAGTATCAGATTGTGGACCGGGAACCCATAAGTTGATTGCGAACGCCTTACGGGTTCGCGCCCGAATAGTGTCAACAAGCTGAGCAATGGACGGGCCGTCAAGGTTGTTGGCTCCAAACGAGCCGAGGCCCCCAGCTTCGGATACAGAAACTAAAAGCTCAACGGTCGACAAACCTCCGCCGTATGGGCCTTGAATCAAAGGATACTGCATATCGAGCAGCGCGGTGAGCCTGTTCCGCCTCATGTCGGGCCGCTGCATGCCTGAATCATCCACCTTCACAAACTCTTATCCAACGTTACGGTCAGAGGCGGCAGGGAGGTTTGAGTCTACTCGTCGTATCGTTCGACAGATCGATCGCCTTTCTGTGCACGTCTGTGACACTTGGAGCGCGGTACTTAGTCCACGGAGCAAATCTCACAACTCTATACCGGATTTCTGAATCGCTGACCGGGCAGAAGCTCGTATGGCGGCAGCCAGCCTGGCGCGTTGGCGATCCGCTGAAGCCACGCCCAAGTGGCAGGATGAGATTGTGGAAGCTCGTAGCCTGTCTCCTCCGCTGGATAGGATAGATATGCGCACATCGAAATATCAGCGATACTCATGCCCACACCGAGTACGAAGTTGTGGCGCTCCAGTCGGCGCTCCGCGATCGCAAGAGCAGCGTCGACCCGGCTGCGCATGAAATTCAGAACGCTCGGATCGGGATTGCGTGTGAAGGCACGCATGAACCGATAGGTGGCAAGATAGCTGGTCAGCTTGTGATTGTCCCAAAACAGCCAGCGTAACAGCTCGTAGTGCTGTTCCTTACTGGCGGCGCCGAATTGACCGAACCGCTCCGACAGACGTAACAAGATCGGTGCTGTTTGCGTGAGGCGGCTGGTTCCATGTTCGAGTACCGGTACTTCGCCCATTTCATTGACGGCCTCTCGCCAAGATGGCTTTCGGGTCTCACCGCCGAGGAAGTCTACCCAAACGAGCTCGAAAGGTTTGCCACACAGCCTCAACATGAGCGCCAGCTTGTAGCTGTTTCCGGATTCGGGGAAGTAATGAAGCCGAAACTTGTCCATTGTCTGCTAAACCCAGACAGTCTCAACATGCTCCGCTGAACGTGGCGACAGGACGCCAGGGCGGTAGATCCGCTGGCAGTCGTTCAGTGGGCAACGACGGCAAGTGCTCATCCGCTGTTAGAATGCGCAATCCACTGGCCGGTATACGATTGCGTTCAGCATGAGCGGCGATCACTCTAGGAGATACCCGCGATCTGACGAAGCGGAGGTGATTGTCCAGCCAGCTGTCGGGTACGGCGTTGGCAGCACCGGGTTCGCCGCCCGAAGGTGGAAACATGCGATCCGTTGGGCGCGAAGCCAAGTTCGCGGCGAGCTGCACGCCTTCCATCATGTCGCCTCATCAAATCGTTCCGTGTGTTCGCCGGAGTGAGCCGCGAGTACGCCTTCGTCACTCCGCCTCTCGATCGCTCGTATCACTGCGACCATGTCCAGCTCACCGAAGCCCAGCGCCATCGCTTCTTGGTAGAGCGCGACGCAAACATCACTTAGCGGCGAAGCGATTCCGGCCGCGCGAGCAGCCTCGGTCACGAGCGCAATATTCTTCAAAGCATCAAAGATCGCTGCCTGTCGCGCGAAGTCGTGATCGCGGAGCTTCGCCCCTTTTCCTCGGGAGACATCGCTAGCCATCGGTCCTGCATCGAGAACAGAAACGAGTCGCGCGAGGTCGAGGCCGTTACGCTGTGCGAAATGCGTCGCCTCAGCGAGGCCAGTCACCAAGGTGATCAGAAAGATGTTGACGGCAAGCTTCATCAGAAGAGCGCCAGGAACGTCACCGCACTCCACACTCTGGCGGCACATCGGCGCGAGCAGCGGTCGAATTGCTTCGACATCCTCTTGTTGGCCGGCAAGCATCGCGACGAGCTGACCTGCCTCTGCCGGCTTTCGGGAACCGGAGACTGGCGCCTCGACATAGTGGCCGGCGGCCGCACGCACCTCTGCGGCTAACGCCTTGGAATAGCTCGGTGACACGGTGGACATATTGACCAGCGTGCGCCCGCTCACCCGCGGCGCGAAGATATCCTTGCCGCGCGCGAGGACGTCGTCGATGGCCGACTCGTCAGCGAGCATGAGGATGATAATTCCGCAGGCTTCGAAGAGCGCACCGAGATCCGGTGCTGCGCGGGCGCCGGACTGCACCAGCAGGTCGCATTTGGCCGGAGAGCGATTCCACACTGTGAGCTGCCTACCCGCCCTGACCAGGTTCAGCGCCATGGGTTCGCCCATCGTTCCGAGGCCGATGAACCCGACAGTGTTAGGGCTCGCGGTCATTGTCCCTCCGTCTGATCCAGCCTGAGCGCCGCAAAGGAGATGATGGGTGCATTGGTCTGGCCATTGGTTGCGCCATACAACTATATGAGCCTGCGCACTGAAGAGCAAGTTCGTTGGACCGGAGCTCATAGCTAGAACGACCACGCCGAGGTCTAACCTCCTAAAAGTTGCCTAACCCGCCGTCCGAATACCGTTCCGAATTCAAAGCCGCGGAGCGCAACCGCCTTGCTACACTTCGCCGCTTTCCATCGCTCGGCTCCTATTCGCCTCCGTCGGGATGCCGAGTGCCATGATCGTGACGCCTGCGAGCAGCAGAGCGGCAACGGCCGCATTGATATGGAGCGCGGTCAGATCCGCAGCCCGAGCGCTACCAACCGACCCGAACACCGCAACGCCGACTGCGCCGCCACATTGGCGCGCCGTGGTGAGTACGGCTGATGCCGTGCCTGACCAGTCCGGGCGCACGCTACCGAGAACGATTGCCATGGCTGCAGGTATCGCCACGCCCATCCCAGCCGGGATCAGCACCAGGCCGGGAATCATCGTCCAGAGGCCATCGTTCCAGACGAACAGTGAAGCATACCCAAGCCCCATGACGGAGCCGCCCGCCACGATAGAGCGGGACAGGCCCCAGCGGCGGATAACCGGTATGCTGACGAGATTGGATAGAATGAACGTTGCGGTCAGCGGCAGGAGGGCTAGGCCGGTGGTGAAGGCATCGAGCTTGCGGCCCTGCTGCAGATGCAGGCTGAGGCTGAACAGCATCCCGTAATAGGCAAGGTTCGAGATTGTCCCGAAGGTAACGGCACGCGCAAATCCCGCCGAACGGAACAGCGAGGGCGGCATCATGGGCTTGGCGCTATGGGTCTGAACGCGCAGGAAGGCCACGGCCGCGACGATCGCGAGCAGGAGAGCTGCGGTCGGACGTCCCTGATTGAAACCGCGGGCGCCGAATTGGACGACCGCCATGGTGAAAGCGGTGAGCGCGCCAGCAAGTAGCGCCTGGCCGGCATAATCGATGCCTCTTGGATGCTCCGACGCGGGTGTGGGTGGAACGCACTGCCTCACGCCGATCAAGCCGAGCGCGCAGCACGGTAGTGCGGCAAGGAAGACGAAGCGCCAAGTAGCTGTCGCGACAATAGCGCCGCCGAGCACTGGCCCTAGCGCCAAGCCGATGCAGCCGAGGGAGGTCCAGAGACCGATCGCCCAAGAGCGCAGGTCTCTGCCACCTCCGAAGATGTAATTGAGGAGAGACAGTGATGCCGGCACGGTGATTGCCGCGGCGATGCCTTGCATGAGGCGGGCGGCGATGAGGTACGGAATGGCCGGCGCGGCGGCACAACAGATCGATGCGAGCAAGGTGAGCTGAAGCCCGGCGAGATATGCGCGGCGTCCGCCGAGCCGGTCGGCTACTGCTCCTGCCGCCGGCATCGCCGCCGCGAACGAGACGGTGTAGGCGTCGACGATCCACTGCAGCCCGGCACTCGAGGCCTTGAGATCTGCTGCCATGGCAGGAACGGCCAGGTTGACGATGCCCACGTCGAGCTGGACGACGAAAAAGCCCAATGACAGGATCGCCAAAATATGCAGCCGGCTTTCGCGGCGCATGGACGCCGATTCGATCAAGCTCATAGTCAAATCCGATGAGAAGCTCTCGGGCCCGGCCCGAACGCAGGTCCGTGGGCGATCAGGCGAGAAGCGCGCTCGCCTCCTGCCAGAGCTCCTTGTAAAGGTCAGCGGCCGGCACAGGCCGGGCCAGCGCGGCTGATTGGCCAGCCCAGGCCTGGATGCGGTCAATGTCATTGGCTTTGGCTCCCGCGGCGCGCATTGCTGCCGTCAGGCCGCGCTGCACCGGATAAGGCGCCGGAACTGGGGCATCCGGCGCCGTTGCCGCCTTGACGAAACCAGTCGCGATGCTGCGCCCAGCCCGGCCGCTGAACACGCGGCTGACGATCGTGTCCTCCGGAAGTGTCCGGCTCAGGGCATCGGCCCATGCGGGCGCGATCTTTGCCTCCGGGCACCGGAGGAAGCCCGTGCCGATTTGCGCAGCGCTCGCGCCAAGCATCAAGGCCGCGGCGACGCCGCGGCCATCGGCGATGCCACCGGTCGCGACAACCGGCACCTTGACCGCGTCGACCACTGCGGGCAGCAGCGAGAACAGCCCAATCTGGGTGCGCTCAGCGGCTTCCGCATCGAAACAACCGCGATGGCCGCCAGCTTCCGACCCCTGGGCGACGATGACCTCGGCGCCGGCAGCCTCTGCGGCCTTTGCCTCGGTCACCGTAGAGATGTTGGCGAACCACGTGATCCCGCGGCTCTTCAGAGTCTGGACCATTTCCGGTGGATAAAGACCCATGACAGATGAGACGATCGGTGGCTTGGCCGCGAGCATCGCTTCGAACTGCGCCTTGAAATCGGGCGGGGTCGCGTCACCAGCTTCGGGCGGCACCGCAGGCCCCCACTGCTTCAAGAATTGCCTCACGGCCGCTTCCCGCGCTGCATCTCGGAGCGGGGCGGGATCTGGGATCCAGTTGTTGAGCTGATAAACGCCCGTGCTTTGCCGGCGTACTTCGTCGGCCCAATTCGTAATTTCCTCCGGCGTCATCAGCAGCACGCCGCAGGCGCCGAGGCCGCCGGCATTGGCAACGGCGATCGACAGTGATGGCGGGCAGGCGCCGGCCATCGGCGCTAGCAGGATTGGCGCCTTCAGGCCGAAGCGGTCGCAGAATGAGCGGGTGCGATCTAAGATGGCTTGCATGGACATTTCTCCCGGTCAGGCAGCTTCGAGGAACTGCTCGATGCGGGATGCGGCCCAAACGGGCGTCTCCAGCATCATGTAGTGACCCGCTTCTCGCGAGACCTGAACAGACAGGTTGGGAAAAAGAGGGCCGAAATTCTTGACGATCGTCGCTTCGCGATACGCCTCAATGTCGTGCTCACCGACCAAGACGCTCACGGGCGTCTGGAGCCCCGCCACCTCGTCGGCGAAGTCCGTGCCCGTGAACATTCGCAGGTAACCCATCATCGGCTCGGATTGACCGCCCGCCGCCATGAGGTCGAGTTTGCGCGCGACCCATGCAGAGCCGTACCGGTACCCCGTGCGCGCCCCTACGGCAGCGGCTGCCGCTGCTCGGTTTTCCACAATCGCGGCCATGCTCCGGAAGCCTGCTTCATCGGTCTTGAAGCCGGAGGCCGGTACGGGCGAGATCAGCAGCAGACGGTTCACGCGATCCGGCGCGTCTGCAGCGACCCGCTGGGCGATCACGCCTGACATCGAATGGCCGACAAGACAGAAGCTCTCGAACCCTAACGCGTCGGCGAGGCGCAGCACGTCCGCCGCCGCCTCAGCAGCTGAAAAGTCTCCCAGAAAATTACCGGACAGGCCGTAACCGCGCAGATCAGCGAATAGGTAGGTAAAGCGCCCCGCATCAACGTAGCTCAGCATCGGAAGATAGTTGTGATGCGCGGCGAGCCATTCGTGCAGCACAAGAACTGGTACAGATCCTTCGCCATACTTGTAGTGCCCCAGAATCATCAAATCGATATCAGCGGGGATAGCAGTTCCCATATTTCCAACATTGGACGCCATGGTTTGCTCCGAAACGCAGCACCGCTTGTGTGTAGCGTTGTTTGCCGGATCGGCGGGAGCGATTTGATCTGATTGCAACGATCTCTGCAGAAGATCGCCCCTACTCGGCGGACACAGGACCTCAACATCGATCCTCAGCGCCAACATGGGCAACCTCACGCCCTACGCGTGGCTCAACGGTGTCTAGCCCAAACGAATCACCGCTCTCCGCTTGAGCCCTCAGCGTTCGGCAGCGCTGAACCGGCCTGCACGGACAGCGTCGTTGCGAGAAAGGCGCGCAAGGCGCTGAACTCATAAATATCGTTCCTGCGGATAAAGAGAGTCTCGACCTCTCCTTCGCGCGGCGGCAATTTGTGCAGTTGAAGATTGCCGCGGCCATTTGCGCGTTCCAGCACGCTCCGGGGCAGCATCGTGAAGCCGAGCCCCGCTTCAACACAGCCGACAATTGCGTCGAGCGTGCCGAATTCCAGTCGGTCGAACTGCGAGACACCCTGCGCTTCTAACCAGGACTCTAGTCGCTCTCGATACGCACAGCCGGGTGCCTTGATCAGGATCTTGCAGCCGGGTGTGACCACTCCTTCCAAGGACTGCACTGTGGAGGCCGTCGCAACGACCAGCTCCTCGTGGAAAGCGACATTCCCCTTGATGTCGGGGTGCCGGATCGGCGCACAGACAAAGGCCCCGTCCAACTCATGGTTGAGAACCTGTTCGATCAGCGTACTGTTGGTGCCGATCCTGAGGCTCAGCTTCACCTCCGGGTATTTGCGTCCGAAAGCGGCGACGACGGAAGGCAGTCTCAACGAGGCGGTTGTCTCGAGCGAGCCAATAGCGAGCGGACCACTGGGCGAGTCGGTGTCCGTCACTGCTCGTTTGGCCTCGGCTAATGTCGAGGCCACCTTGACCGCGTAGGGTAGCAACTGCTGTCCGGCATGAGTCAGCGTCGCGCCCCGGCTGTGGCGGCGAAACAATGCGACGCCGAGTTCTTCCTCAAGGAAGCGGATTCGCGCGGTCACGTTGGACTGGACCGTGTTTAGCTCCTGCGCCGCCTTATGCATTCCGCCCAGGCGCGCCACGGCCTCGAAGATGCGTAGATCAGCGGCGTCCATGCAAATCAGCTTCCATACTTTCGTCAGGTATCTTGTGCGGGCCAATCATCATGAGCGGACGCGCCAGGGCAAACAGAGGTTTGTGATCGGGGCGATCTCGGGATGTGATCGCAGGTGCCTTACATGCACATTCCAATTGTCGCTTGCCCTCGCGCCAGCTTGGTAATATAGTTGTAGCACACAACTAATCGGCTGTCACGATGTCCGCGAGTCCAAAAACCATAGAGCGCTTACGAGACGCCTCCCGTCAGCTCGTTCGTGAACTCGGTTTCATGAGGAGCTCTCTCGCTGGTACCGATCTGCCGCCATCGGCTGTTCATGCACTCATCGAGATCGACGGCCGGGAAGGAATTACCGCCAAGGAACTCGCCGAACGGCTGCGCCTCGAGAAATCGAGCGTGAGTCGCATGCTCCGCAAACTGATCGAGGCGGGCGAGGTCGCCGAGGAGCAGGGAGAGCAGGACGGAAGAACCAAATCGCTCGTGCTGACGTACAGCGGGCGAAAACTGGTAGGGAAAATCCACTCCTTTGCGCGAGCTCAGGTCAAGGACGCCTTGGAACGGCTGCAGCCTGAGGAGCATCGGATCGTTGTCGATGGAATCAGTCTCTACGCCCACGCATTAGGTGCGGAGGCGCCGGCCAAGCATGATGACGATGTTCGTATTGAACGCGGGTACAGGACCGGGCTTATCGCCCGGACCACAGAGATGCACGCGCGCTACTATGCGCGGGCGGCCGGCTTCGGCCAGTCGTTCGAGTCCGTGGTCGCCAGCGGCCTTGCCGAATTTTGCGGGCGACTGGACAACCCGCGCAACGCAATCTGGACGGCGATGCAGGACCAATCGCTCGTGGGCGCCGTTGCGATCGATGGCGAAGATCTAGACCCTGGGGTCGCTCACTTACGCTGGTTCATTGTCGAAGACGGGCAGCGCGGCCGCGGCATCGGGAAGAAGCTGCTCTCCACGGCAATCGCCTTCTCGGAGGCCAGTGGCTTTTCAGAAATCGATCTTTGGACGTTCGCCGGTCTGGATGCCGCGCGTCATCTCTACGAGGCGCACGGCTTCGTCTGCGTCGAAGAGCGGCCGGGAACCCAGTGGGGCGCTCAGGTGAATGAGCAACGCTTTGTGAGGCGCGTGCAATGAATGCCCCCTCGCTCGTCGAACTTGCTGGAGCGCTTCCGGCGTACGCGCCAAGTGCGCGCCTTGCGGGGCGCATTTGCCTGGTGACGGGCGCGACGAGCGGTATTGGCCGAGCAGCCGCATTGCGCATGGCCAAGGAAAAAGCACAGGCAGTCGTCATCGCGGGACGGCGGCAGCCTCTGGGTGAAGCGCTGTCAAAGGAACTCCGTCAACTTGGCACTGAAAGCCTGTTCATCGCGACCGACGTCTCTCGGGATGCAGAGATTGAGAAGCTGGTTGAAAAGACGGTGACGCGTTTCGGACGCCTAGATGCGATCTTCAACAATGCCGGCTTCCAGGAGAAGCGCGCACTGCTAGCGGAGCAGACCGACGACGTTTACGCCCAGGTCTTCGACACCAATGTCCGCGGCATGTTCAATGCGATGCGTCATGAAATCACCGCGTTACAGCGTTCCGGAGGTGGAGCGATCGTCAACAACGCGAGCGTCAGCGGCCTTCGCAATCCAAATCCTGGCCTTTCGCTTTACGGCGCTTCGAAGGCGGCTGTCATTTCGCTAACGCGAGCGGCCGCCATGGAATACGCCGGCCGTGGTATCCGAATCAACGCTGTCGCTCCAGGGCGTGTGGTCACCGATATGATGCTCGGATCCGCCATCGCGGACATGCGCCAAGTCGCGAAGGGATTGCCTTTGCGCCGAATGGGTCACCCCGAAGAAGTCGCGTCCGCCGTTGTCTGGCTACTATCCGACGAGGCCTCCTATATCGTCGGTCATGTGCTCTGTACGGATGGTGGCTTCCTAGCGGGTTGATGGTTTGACGACGAGGAAGGACCAACACCTACTGGCTTCCGAGCGTGCTAGAGAGACAGCAATGCCAACTTGTCTTTACCGGACCGAGCGGCCGGTGACACATCACTGGTCCGATCTTTACTGGCTGTTGGGCTGCGACAAGTCTTGGGTTTCACGGGGCGCCGTCTCAAGATCATATCCGCAACGTGACCCCGCTCCAATCTCCGATGCATAGGAATTCCCAATCGAGAGCGTTGCCGAAGGACGTAACTTCCGCCTTGGTCGGCCGACACCTGCTCGCGACTCCAGAATGGAACATCAGCCTTCGTTCCGTGTGGCACTCGATCGTTGCGGCGGAGCAACTGAGTTTTCATCGGGCGGCCTCCGTGCTCGGAACCGATCAGTCGGTGGTCAGTCGTAAGATCCGTGCATTGGAGGACCAACTCGGTGTTTCCTTATTCGAACGCAACCGAGCTGGCGTCCGTCTGACACGAGCTGGAAAAGAGTTTATCAATCAGGCGAAGTCGGCATTGAGCGATCTCGACTACGCCGTCAAATCGGCCCGGTGCGCCGGCAATGGCTCGCGCGGACAGCTTCGCATCGGCTTCTTTTGTTCGCTGGCCGCGGGCTTCCTTCGTCAGTTGCTGGTTGAGTTTGCGCGTGCGCATAAGACGGTTACTATCGACGTGAGCCATGGTGCTCCGCGCGATCATATCCAGCAGATACGCGATCGGGCCATGGACATCGCGTTCTTCACTGGGCATCCAGAGCTGCCAGATTGCGACGTCGAACTCTTGTGGCATGAGCGCGTATTCTGTGTTGTGCCAGAAGGCCACCCCCTTGGATCGGTTGAAGCGGTTGATTGGTCAAGACTTCGTAACGAGACATTTATTGTCAGTCACGACGAGCCGGGGCCCGAGATTCACGAGTATCTTATTATGCGATTAGCGACTGTCGGCTTTCATCCGAAAATTAGGCGCCTAGCCGTCTGCAGGGAGAGCCTAATTCATCTGGTAGCTATGGGCTTCGGCCTGACCCTGACCAGCGAGTCAACTATAGCTACGCCATTTCGGGGTGTCATGTTCAAGCCGATATGCGGGCAGACGGACGTTCTGCCTTGCGTCGGGGTGTGGTCACCTGCGAACGACAATCCAGCCTTGCGGCGCTTCGTAAGCTTGGCGCGGGCCTTAAAGACGGCGCGGGCAGCAGCGCGGCCGGAATGACGCGACAAACTCGAGCAACGAGAGATGATGACTGTGGCGTGGCGACGGCTCGCGTGTTCGACCCAAGATCAGCCTTGCGATGGCCTCAGCAAACATTCTGATGCGCTGACAGTCATGTGTGTGGACCAGATCAATCGCACCTATCCGAGAAACGTGGCGATGGATGGCAGGGCGAGGCCCTGAGCGGCTGGCTCGTCGATAAGGGATGAGTTCTCTGCGGGAATTTGCATGAAAGTTGTGCTTAGTCTGGAAGACGGCGATGGACTCCGTTGTGTGGACATCCTCGAAATTGGTGATGGCATTTTCGCTTTCAAGGAATACCGGAAAGACGTCGAAGATCCTAGTCGATGGTTTTTAGTGAACGATTACTCGAAAATGACGGTTTCCACGCGCGACCAAGCTGTGACCGCAGCATCCAAGACAGTCCCTTGGTTGAAGATGGGACCCGACGGCTCGGCAAAGTCCTGATATTGCCTTCTGGTTTTGTGCTCGACCGCGTTGGTCTCGTGGCGCGTCTGTATACCGACTGGTGTGTTTTGCTTGGTGAATTTGCGGTTAGCGTTCGGCAGCCAGGCCGTGCAAGAATGGAAACGGTTCGCCCATGCGCAATCCGCCATCTACAGCAACGTTGCAACGAAAACTCTCTCTTTACACGCTGACGATGCTGGTCTTGGCGGCTACCATTCTCTCGCTGAGCCAGGGTATGCGACAGAGTTTGGGGCTCTTCCTGCCGCCCTTGAAGAGCGAACTCGCGATTTCAGCCTCGACCTTCGGTTTCGCTATGGCGATCCAGAATATCGTTTGGGGCATAGGCCAGCCGATCATCGGTATGTTCGGCGACCGCTACGGCGCGCGTCCGGTCCTGATTGTGAGTGCAGCTATTTATGCTGGCGGCTTACTCCTAATGGCCGCAACCGGGTCGCACGCCGGTCTGGATGGCGGCCTCGGGGTAATGGTGGGACTTGGCGTCGCCGGCACTAGCTACGGTGTGCTGATAGGCTCAGTCTCCCGCGCGGTCCCGCCAGCGCGACGTAACCAGATGGTCGGCCTTGTTGCCGCAGCCGGCTCGCTCGCAACCTTCGTCTTGGCGCCTTTGGGACAATACGTGATCGGTATCTTTGGTTGGCGGCCGGCCTTGGCGGTCTTTGCGGGATTCGCGATCCTCATGGGCATTCTGGCAACTATGATCAGACGCGAAGGCACCCTGATCGATCAGGCAAATGCTGAAGGCGAAGCGTTGTCGCTTGGCGGCGCCTTGCGCCAAGCCGCCGCGCACAGCGGGTTTGTTGCTATGACGGTCGCATTCTTCGCTTGCGGCTTTCAGCTGATGTTCATTACCACTCATCTCGCCCAATTCCTTGCACTGTGCAGCGTATCGGCGACTATCAGCGCCAGCGCTATCGGCATCATCGGCGTGAGCAATGCGGTCGGCTCTTACCTGTTCGGCTGGCTTGGTGCCCGTTACAGCCAAAAGCGGTTGCTCGCGTCTATTTATCTGCTGCGCACGGTGTCGATCGCGCTTTTCATTGCCACGCCGGTCACCCCGGCATCGACGCTGACATTTGCCGCCGTTATGGGCTTTCTCTGGCTTGGGGTCGTACCTCTGGTGAGTGGATTGCTGCGTACGTTGTTCGGTCTACGGTATTTCAACACACTTTTTGGCATCGCCTTTTTCAGCCATCAGGTGGGCGGCTTTCTCGGCTCGTGGCTTGGCGGCGTCACCTTTGATCTTACCGGTTCTTACTCACTCGCTTGGTACGGGCTGATGGTGGTCGGCCTGACCGCAACAGCGATCCAATGGATGATGGATGACCGCGCGAGACCTGGCGCAGGAGCCGCGACGCCGCTGCCGCAGCCGAGCCTGGTCTGACGCCGTTGCAGCCAATCTATTCCTGCGCCGTGCGAACACGAAAGGAGGACTGAATAGTGCAGCCTCCAGTCAAGATAAACCTGCCGCAGCGCAAATCGAGGACATCTCCGGCGCATTCTCCTGCTGGATGTGGTTCTTCCATGGCTCGCGGTCGTAGCGCTGGAAAGCTTTTCTCCGAGCCTGCAATCCTTGCATTTGCAATCGGTGGGCTCTTCCCTGCAGCTTCCATTCTCGCGAGCTGGATCAAATTTCGTCGCGCTGATTGGATCGGCGTTGTCATCCTCTCAACTCTGGTGGGCGGGCTGATAACAGCATTTTTTTACAGGAAAAATAGAATTTGCTGCAATTAAAGCCGCGCCCGCTTTCGGACTTTTCGGACTGGGTGTGCCTCGTCTCAGTTTCTTCAAAGCGACCGCTGATGTTCTACGTGGCCCGCGCGTCCGAAAGCGGAGGCGATCCGGAAATACTTGCCTTCTGGAATGAAAGATTGGCGCAGCCAGGCTTCGTCGCTAGGATGCGACGCCTTAGCCTTGTCTGGGGGCTCGCTTTTGTCGCAGAAGCGGTCCTCGGCATAGGCGGCTCCCTTTTATTGCAGCCGCATCTCGTCCTCGTGGCAGAGCCACTGCTCGCGATCTTCACAGTGATAAGCCTTCTAGCGTGACTCATTCGCGTCGTCCAAGGGCCGAAGTGGCTCGTCCGGATTCCGCCAAGGCGAGCGGCGCCTATGGAATCTGAACTCGGTCACATGCCTCTTTTCTTTCTTGACGTCGTCGAAGACGGGCCGCCTCCAAGGCGACATATAACGACCGAGCTCGGCGCATGGTAGGAAAGCGCTTATGGCTTCCGCCTCGCGCTTGTGTGATCGCTCAGAAATGTTGTAGTCGCCAGGCAGATGTATACTGGAATGAATCTTCCAGCTGCGTCGCTCACGTAGACTGCGCCTGCTTTGTATCGCGCCGTGCCCTGGCGAACGCTCGATCTGTAGCCATGAATCGCTGAATCATAGGCGGAATTAGCTTTAAGGGGTCGGCTACAGGTTTGCCCGACTCGCGTGCGAGCACCTCAGCGTAGGAAACCAAATCCCGATGCAAAGCTGCAGAAAGCTCCAATGTCACCTTCACAGGCTTGTCGTCCTCAAGGGCACCAAGCTTCAGCTTTGCCATTGCTTATGCTCCGTACGGTTCGAGAACCAGGTCGCGCGTCACGATCACGCGGACCGGGAAGCCGGGCCGGATGGTCAGCGTCGGCGCCACGTTCAACTGCCGGCGGATGATTTCCTGGCCGGCGTCGTTGATCGTGTCCTGGCCGCCGTTGCGGATGGCGCGCAGCAACCGGTCATCGTCGTCGATCGCGAGCTCGGCGCCGACGCTGAGAAGCGTGGAGAGGCCCGCGGCCTTGGCGAGGTCCCACCAGTGATAGTCGACGCCATCCTCGAGGCCCGCATAGCCCGCCGCGTCCGCGCCCGGCTGGCGTTCGAGCACGATCGAGCGGCCGTTGGGGAGGATCAGCCGATTCCACACCAGCAGCACGCGGCGCTGGCCGAACTGCACCGCGTTGTCGTATTGGCCGATGATGCGAGTGCCCTGCGGCACGAGGAGAATCCGCCCGGTCGGGCTGTCATAGATGTTCTCGGTCACCTGCGCCGTGATCTGCCCCGGCAGATCGGAGCGAATGCCGGTGATCAGCGCGGCCGGGATCACCGCGCCGGCCTGCAGGACGTAGGGCGAGGCCGGTGGCATCACGCGATCCGGGGCGACGGTGCGGCGATCGACGGCGGCATTGAGGAAGGCGAGCTGCCGCTCCTGGGCGCGCTCTTGCGCCGTCGGCGTGTTGAATTGGCCGGGAAGCCCGAGGCCGGTCAGGTTCGCGTTGGTTGCGGTGCCGCCTGGCGCCGTCGAAGCCGCAACCGTCCGTGCTTGTGTCTGGAAGAAGACACGGCTCGTGCGTGCTGCTTCCGCTTCGGCGAGCCGGCGTTGCTCCGCCGCATCCACGGTTGGCTGTACGGCAGGCGGCACGACCGGCTGTCCACGATCCTGGGCGTTGAGGATCGGGCGGCCAAGGTCGCCCGGCAGCGGCGGTCCAAGTCGCGGGCCGGTGTAGTCGCGCGGCAAGCCAGCAAGCCCGTCGGCGGTCGGCCGATTGGTGGTGGAATAGAGTTCCTCGTTGCGGGGGCCGGCATCGCGGGTTTGCAGCGCGTAGATCATGGCGCCGCCGAGGCCGATCGACGCGACCAGGCCGATCCCTGCGAGCGCCTTGCGCGACAGGCGGGTGACGCGGGGCGGATCGCCGCGCAGCCGCATGGGGGCCGCGGTATCGCTCGCTTCCTCTGTTCCGAGGTCGCGGTCGCGATTGTCGGTATCGCTCATGAGGACGGCCTCCCGTCGCTGCGCGAGATCCTGACCGTTTGCTGATGGTCCCCGCTGCCGAGGCGAAGCTCGGCGGCGCTGAAGAGGCGATCGACGATCAGGATGTTCTGGTAGATGCGGCTATTGGCGATCTGGAGCTCGCCTTCCGAGCCGATGACGAAGAGCGGCGGCATCTCGCCCTGGACGATGCCGCGCGGAAACTCGACATAGACCCGACGTCCATCGTCGTAGACAGCGACCGGCCGCCAGGGCGGATTGTCGCCGCTCAGGGCGTAGCGGTAGTTGCGCGCCGCGGCGGCGGGAATGACCGGCGTCGCCGGCATGGCCTGACGCTGCGAAGCGGGCGGCTGCGGATAGGCCCAGGCCACGGCCGGCATGTACGGGTTGGCGCCGGCGCGCAGCTCAAGCATGTAGATGCGGCGGTCCGTGGTGATAACCAGGTTGGTGGTGATGTCAGGCCGCGTCGGCTTCACCAGCACGTGGACACGACGCGTGATCCCCGATCCGCTCTCGGTGTCGCCGATGATCCAGCGCGCGGTGTCGCCGGCGGCGATCGGGCCGGCGCCGGTCAGGCTTTCGCCGGGCTCCAGCGCGATATCGGTGATCTGCCCCGGCGCGGTATAGACCTGATAGAGCGCGCCCTCCGACCACGGATAAATCTGGATGGCGTTGTAATAGCCCTCGCGGCGCGGCTCGACGCGGGCGGCGGCATTGGCGTTCGCCACGCGCGCCGTCGGGGAATTGGCAACCGCCCCGCCATGGCTGGGAGTCCAGGCGGGCGGAATGTGCAGCGGTCGTGGCCGGTCGGTGAGCGCGGCCGGGACGGGCGGCAGCGGCGGAACGTCGGAGTCGTAGCTGATCTGCGGCGGCCGCTGTGTGGCGCATGCGCTGAGCAGTGTGGCCGACAGAAGCGCGGCCGGGATTGCGGATTTACGGAAAGCCGCATTTGCGGCGCGGACGTTCGTTCGGCTCATTGCCCCAGCTCCCGCGACCAGTTGATCGCATTGACGTAGATGCCGAGCGGATTGGCGCGGAGCCGCTCGGCGTCACGCGGCGGCTGCACGACGATGGTGAGGATGGCGGTCCAGCGCTCGGTCGATGCGAGCTGGCCGTTCTCGTAGCGCCGCTCGGTCCAGGCCACGCGGAAGCTGTCGGGCGAGGCCCGGATGACGCTCGAGACGTCCACCGCGACCTGCTGCTTGCCGACCTTGGTGAAGGGGTCGTTGGCGCGCGCGTAGTCGTTCAAGGCGGCGGCGCCGCGGTCGGTGGTGAAGTCGTAGGCGCGAAGCCAGTTCTGCCGGACGACGATCGGATCAGCCGGGATGGAGCGGACCTGCTCGATGAAGCGCGCAAGATGGAACGCGACCTGGGGATCGGTCGGGCGATAGTCGGCAACCGCGGGCGCGACCGCTTGCGCCTGGCCGAGATTGTCGACCTGCACCACCCAGGGCACGACGGTGCCGCGCGCCGACTGCCAGACGAGAGCTGCGGCGAAGCCGGCGGACAGGAACAGGCAGCCGAACGCCATGAGGCGCCAGTTCCTCGCCTGCACGCGCGCCGAGCCGATGCGCTCGTCCCATATCTGCGCTGCGCGCTGATAGGGCGTCTCGGGTGCGGGAGTCTTGCCGTAGTGTGTGGAAGGTCGCTTGAACATCATTGATCTCGTTGGGAGAGATTGACGGAGGCGCCGCCGCCATGGCTGTCGCCGCTGCGGATCGCGTGCGCGGCGGCCATGACGCCGTGATGGAGCTGCTGCGAGCGCTTCATGCGCCGGGCCCAGGCGGGGGGACCGTCAGACGCGGAAGCTCCTGACGCATCGACTGCGCCGCCGCCGATCGTGCCCATGGTCGAGGCGCCGCCGGTCGCCTCGAAAGCAGACTGGGCGCCTCGCGCGTAGCTGGAGTGCAAGCTGTCGGCCGCCCGCGCGACCGCGCGGCGAAGCGGCGAGACGGCCGCGCCCCCCGCGGCGCGGGCGACGCCTGAGGCGACGCCAGCCGCGCCGGATTGCCCGGCCGCCCCGAGGCTGTAGGCCGTCGCCGCGCCTCCCGCGAGGGTCGCGGCTCCGCGCGCTGCCGCGGCGGTGCCTGAGATCGCGGCCGCGCCGCCGCGCAAAGCGAGACCGCCGGCTGCACCCGCTGCGACCGCCGCGCCGCCGGCGGCAAGGCCGGTGCCCACGGCCGCGCCGGCGCTGAGCTGCGGGCCGCCGCTGACCAGGCCATTGGCGATGCCGGGTCCGAAGATCCCGAGGCCGAGAAGCGAGAGCGCCGCCAGCACGATCGCCATAGCCTGATCGATGGTGGGGCTAGCGCCACCGAAACCGGCGGTGAACTCGGAGAACAGCGTCGAGCCGATGCCGATGATGACGGCGAGCACGAGCACCTTGATGCCGGAACTGATGACGTTGCCCAGCACACGCTCGGCCATGAAGGCGCTCTGCCCGAACAGCCCGAACGGGATGAGGACGAAGCCCGCGAGCGTCGACAGTTTGAATTCGATCAGCGTGACGAAGAGCTGGACGGCGAGGATGAAGAACGCGAGCAGGACGAGCGCCCAGGCAAGGAAGAGGCAGGCGATCTGAATGAAGTTTTCGAAGAACGACCAGTAGCCCATGAGGCCCGAGATCGAGTCGAGCAGCGGCCGGCCGGCGTCGAGGCCCGTCTGCGCGACGCGGCCCGGGCGGAGCAGATCGGCCGTCGTGAAGCCGGTTCCGCTCGCCTTCAGTCCGAGGCCGGCGAAGGACTCGAAGACGATCTGCGCGAGGTTGTTCCAGTTGCCGATGAGATAGGCGAACACGCCGACGAACAGCGTCTTCTTGATGAGGCGGGCGAGGATGTCGTCATCGGCGCCCCAGCTCCAGAACAGAGCGGCGAGCGTGACGTCGATCACGATCAGCGTGGTCGCAACGAAAGCGACCTCGCCGCCAAGGAGGCCAAATCCGCTGTCGATGTAGCGGGTGAAGACCTCGAGGAAATGGTCGATGACGCCGGTGCCGCCCATGATGCTACTCGCCGCCTGGCGCGGCGCCGCGGCTGTGGCTCTCAGTGCTGGAGCCCGGCAATCCGGACCCGGTCTGCAGGCCTGTCGTGCCCGGCGTCAGGAAGCGCCGGCGGCTCTCCGCCCAGGCGCGCAGGCATGCGGGGTCGCGCGGGCCGGCCTCGCCAAGGCTCTGACAACGGAACAGCTCATCTCGGAGCGGGTCCGCCGCACCCGTCTGTGCCGGTCGCGGCATCGCTGCCTCCGGCCGCTCCTCCTTCCGGGTCAGCTCGATTACCGTGGCCGTGATCGCGACGGCGACAAATGCGACCGCTCCGATCCGGGCGAGGAGTTTGGAATCCACCGCCGCGCCCCATCAGTTGCCGCTGCTCGGGAACATGCTGGCATTGCCGGGCTGATAGCCGGCGCCGGGGGTGAGGAAGCGCCGGCGCTGCTCGCGGCCCTGTTCCGCCGCGGCCGCGCGTTCGGCGTCGGCAAGAGCACGTGCGCGTCCATCGGCCGCCACGACGGCGGTGAGGTCGGCGAGTTGCTGGGCCTGGAGCGCGAGGATCTGGTTGCCGGCCTGGGTCGCCTGCAGCGCGCCGGTCGCGCCCTGGCTCTGGCCGACCAGCGCCGACATCTCCGTCCGATTGGTGTCGAGATTGCCGACGACGGTCGCCTGGACGCGCATCGCGTCCTGCAAGCCGCCGACCGTGTTCTGCCAGCGCGTGCGCGCATCGGCGATCAATTGCTGGTCGGACGCGGACAGCGAGGCATTGCCGTAGGTCGTCTGAAACGCCTGGTCGATCTGCTGAACGTCGAATGCGATGTTCTGCGCCTGACCGAGAAGCTGCTGGGTGCGCTGGATGGACTGCTGCAGACGCTGCAAGGACGAATACGGCAGGCTCGCGAGATTGCGGGCCTGGTTGATCAGCATCTGCGCCTCGTTCTGAAGTGAGGTGATCTGGTTGTTGATCTGCTCCAGCGCGCGAGCCGCCTGCAGCACGTTCTGCGCGTAGTTGGTCGGGTCGTAGACGATCCACTGGGCCGAGGCGGGGGCGACCATGACGGGAGCGAACGTGAGCGGAAGCGAAAGAGCCGTCGCGGCGAGAAGCGCCGCGCGCGAGCGACGGATTGTCATGACGGAATCTCCAGATTGGTGAGGCTTGGGATGAGGTCGGCCGCCCACGCGACGCCGCGGTGGCGCAGCCATGCCGGCAGGAAGCCGTCGCGGCTGTGCTCGGCGAGGATGCGGTCGATGGCTGCCTGGTCGGTCTTGGAGGACGCGGCGCAGAGCGCGAGGGCGACGTCGGAGAGGCCGAGCTCGAAGAGGCGATTGCCGCGGCGGGATTGGCAGTAGTAGTCGCGCTTCGGCATCGCGCGGGCGAGGATCTCGATCTGGCGGTCGTTCAGGCCGAACCTGCGGTAGATCGCGGCGATCTGCGGCTCGATCGCCCGCTCGTTCGGGAGCAGCAATCGCGTCGGGCAGCTCTCGATGATGGCCGGCGCGATCGGCGAGTTGTCGATGTCGGAGAGCGACTGCGTGGCGAAGACGACGCTGGCGTTCTTCTTCCGCAGCGTCTTCAGCCATTCTCTCAGTTGGCCCGCGAAGCCTTCGTCATCGAGTGCGAGCCAGCCTTCGTCGACGATCAGCAAGGTGGGCCGCCCGTCGAGGCGATCCTCGATGCGATGAAACAGATAGGCGAGCACGGCCGGCGCCGTGCCGGTCCCGATCAAGCCCTCGGTCTCGAACGCCTGGACCGACGCTTCACCGAGATGCTCGTGCTCGGCGTCGAGCAGGCGGCCATAGGCCCCGCCGACACAGAAGGGCCGCAGCGCCTGCTTGAGATCGTTCGATTGCAGGAGCACCGCGAGGCCGGTAATCGTGCGTTCGACGACGGGCGCGCTCGCCAGCGAGGTCAGCGCGGTCCAGAGATGCTCTTTGACCTCGGGTGTGATGGCGACGCCCTCGCGCATCAGGATCGCCACGAACCAGTCGGCGGCCCAGGCGCGTTCGGGGACATGGTGGATGCCGGCGAGCGGCTGCAGTGAAACGCTCTCGGCCGATCCTTCCGTGAGACCGCCGCCGAGGTCGTGCCAGTCGCCGCCCATCGCAAGCGCCGCGGCGCGGATCGAACCGCCGAAGTCGAAGGCGAAGACCTGCGAGTTGGAATAGCGCCGGAACTGCGTTGCCATCAGCGCCAGCAGCACCGACTTGCCGGCGCCGGTCGGACCGACGACCAGCGTGTGACCGACGTCGCCGACGTGCAAAGAGAACCGGAACGGGGTGGACCCTTCGGTCTTGCCGAACAGCAAGGGTGGCGCAGCGAGGTGCTCATCGCGTTCCGGTCCCGCCCACACCGCCGACAGCGGGATCATGTGGGCGAGATTGAGCGTCGAGATCGGCGGCTGGCGCACGTTGGCGTAGACATGCCCGGGCAGCGAGCCGAGCCAGGCGTCGACCGCATTGATCGTCTCGGGCATCGCGGTGAAGTCGCGGCCCTGGATGACCTTCTCGACCAGCCGCAGCTTTTCGGCGGCGATGCGGGGGTCATTGTCCCAGACCGCCACCGTCGCGGTGACGTAAGCTTCGCCGGCGTAGTCGGCGCCCAGCTCCTGGAGCGCGAGGTCCGCATCGGCCGCCTTGTTCGCGGCATCGGTGTCGACGAGAGCCGACGCCTCGTTGGTCATCACCTCCTTCAGGATCGCCGCGATGCTCTTGCGCTTGGCGAACCACTGCCGGCGGATTTTTGTGAGCAGCCTGGTCGCGTCGGTCTTGTCGAGGAGGATGGCGCGCGTCGCCCAGCGATAAGAAAACGCCAGCCGGTTCAGCTCATCCAAAATGCCGGGCGTGGTTGCCGTCGGGAAACCGACGATCGTAAGCACGCGAAGATGCGCGTCGCCGAGCCGCGGCTCGAGGCCGCCGGTGAGCGGGTGGTCGGCCAGCAGCGCGTCGAGATACATCGGCGTCTCGGGCACGCGCACGCGATGGCGCCTGGTCGAGATGCAGGAATGGAGGTAGGTCAGCGTCTCGCCGTCATCGAGCCAGGCGCATTCGGGCATGAAGGCCTCGATGAGCTGCAGCACGCGGTCGGTGCGATCGACGAAGCCACGCAGGATCTCGTGCGGATCGACGCCGCGATCGGCCTTGCCCTCATAGAGCCAGTTCTCGGCGCGCGCGGCGTCCTCGACAGGCGGCAGGTAGGTGAAGGTGAGGAAGTAGCTCGACTCGAAATGCGCACTCGCCTCCTCGAAGTCCGCCTTGCGCTCGGCGTCGACCAGCGCGGAGGCGGCATCGGGAAAGCGGCTCGATGGATAGGCGCCGACGCCGTGGCGCTGCGCCTCGACGAAGATCGCCCAGCCGGAGCCGAGGCGACGAAACGCATTGTTGAGGCGGCCCGCGACCGCAACCAGCTCGGCCGGCACGGCGGAGTCGAGGTCGGGGCCGCGAAAGCGGGCCGTGCGCTGGAAGCTGCCGTCCTTGTTGAGGACGACGCCCTCTCCGATGAGCGCCGCCCAGGGCAGGAAGTCGGCGAGGCGCGAGGAAGCGCGGCGATATTCGGCGAGGTTCATCATCGGCCGCCTCACACGCCCAGGAAGCCCGGAATGCGCAGATGCCGGCGCGTGACCTCGGCGAACATCGGATCGCGCTTCGCCGCCCACACCGCCGCGAAGTGACCGACAGCCCAGAGGCCCAGGCCGACGAGCCAGAGCCGCAGGCCGAGCCCGAGCGCGGCGGCGAGCGTGCCGTTGAGGATGGCGATCGAGCGCGGCGCGCCGCCGAGGAGGATGTGTTCGGTGAGCGCCCGATGCACCGGCACGGAGAAGCCGGGCACCTCGGCGGCGTCGAGGGTACCAGCGGTCATACCAGCGCCCCGCCGCCGAAGCTGAAGAAGCTCAAGAAGAACGAACTCGCGGCGAACGCGATGGACAGGCCGAACACGATCTGCACCAGCCTGCGGAAGCCGCCGCTCGTATCGCCGAAGGCGAGCGTCAGGCCAGTGACGATGATGATGATCACCGCGATGACCTTGGCCACTGGGCCTTCGATCGATTGCAGGATCTGCTGGAGCGGCTGCTCCCACGGCATGGACGAGCCGCTGGCATAGGCCGGCGCCGCGTAGAGAAGTCCTGCCGCAGTCAGACCGATGGTGCCGATCCGGTCGAGAACCGAGCCGATGAATAGGCCTTGCTTAGTTGATGGCTGTCGGGCGGCGGTCATGCGTGATCTCCTGCTGAGCCTGCTGTCGCGGCGGTGATGCGGTAGTCGCCGCCGGGTCCAAGGCCTTCGACGCGGGCGAGCTCGGCAAGACGGCGCGAAGCGCCGCGGCCGCTCAGCACCGCGACGAGATCGATGGTTTCGGCGATCAGCGCGCGCGGGACCGTGACGACGGCTTCCTGGATGAGCTGCTCGAGGCGGCGGAGCGCGCCGATGGCGGTGCCGGCGTGGATCGTGCCGATCCCGCCGGGATGTCCGGTGCCCCAGGCCTTCAGAAGATCGAGCGCCTCGGCGCCGCGCACTTCGCCGATCGGAATACGGTCGGGGCGCAGGCGCAGGGAAGAGCGCACGAGGTCGGAGAGCGTGGCGACGCCGTCCTTGGTGCGCATGGCGACGAGATTGGGCGCCGCGCATTGAAGCTCGCGCGTATCCTCGATGAGGACGACGCGATCCGCCGACTTCGAGACTTCCGCGAGGAGCGCGTTGGTGAGCGTGGTCTTGCCGGTGCTCGTCCCCCCAGCGACCAGGATGTTGCGGCGGTCGGCGACGGCGCGGCGGAGAATCTCGGCCTGGTCGGCCGTCATGATGCCGGCGGCCACATAGTCCTGCAGACCGAATACGGCGACGGCGGGCTTGCGGATCGCAAAGGTCGGCGCCGCGACCACGGGCGGCAGCAGGCCCTCGAAGCGCTCTCCCGTTCCGGGCAGCTCGGCCGAAACGCGTGGGCTCCCTGCGTGGACCTCGGCGCCGACATGATGGGCGACGAGCCTGACAATGCGCTCGCCGTCAGCGGGCGACAGTCGCTCACCCGTATCGGCCAGGCCCTCCGAGAGCCGGTCGATCCAGAGCCGCCCGTCCGGGTTGAGCATCACCTCGACGATCGACGGGTCTTCCAGGAAACCGGCGATGGCCGGGCCGAGGGCGGTGCGCAGCATGCGGTTGCCGCGAAGGACCGCCTCGGATTGCTGGAATGAAACCGCCATGTCGTCCCCGTTCTGCGCGGGACCGCTCGCGAGCGGTCCTGGATCGGGGATGAGTAGAAGAGGCAGAAAATCGGGCGGCGCAACAAGCGCGATGGGGTCGTCGTAGTGTGGCGTAGAAATACAGGGAAACGGCGAAGCCGCTGACGACTTGCGAGCGTCGTGATCTCGCTTATTCGTTACTCGGTTCGCCCGGAACGTCCTCGGAGATTTCTTGGCCGAGCTTTGGCCCCTTGGCGAGTCGCCGGCCGAGCGCGGCGACGAAGGCGTCGTAGCGTTCGCCGGCCTTCGCACGCGCGGCGGCCTGCGCGGGCTCTGGCAGCGGTGGGTTCGTGGTCAGCCAGAAGCGGACGAAGACCGCGAGTGTCTCGACGGCGATGCCGAGATCACGCTCCAGGCGCGCCATGCGTCGATCGAGCTGATCGAGCCGCTTGGTGAGCGCTGCCTCCTGCCGTTCGGCGACGTCGGGTGAGAGGAATGAGGCGATGGCCGCCTCTGCGACGAGGGAGCGCGACTGGGCGCGTCGCGCGGCATATTCCGCCAGCGCCCTGGCCACGCCGGGTTCGAGATAGACGGACAGCCGCTGCTTCTTGTTCGGGTTCGGCATGGCGGCCTACAGCTCCATGCCGTCGTTGGGATCGAGGGAGACCTGGCGCGCGAGGCCTTGGACGAGACGGTTCATGCGGCTCAGCCGTGCGGCATCGTCCGGCTCGTCATCATTGGGATCGATCTCGAACTCGTTGTCGATCGGCGGCTTCTTCTCGACCGGGGCCACGCGACTGAGCTCCGGCTGGCGCCGCTTCTCGGAGCCAGTCGTGTCCTCGTCATCCATGCCGCTCACGAGCGGCGCGGCTTCCTGCAAAGGTCGCGACGGCATGGGCGTGCCGGTCCAGTCATTCGCCTGCTGGTCTTCCGCCGCCTTCAGCACCGGCGGCGGCAAGATGCGCGCCAGTAATCTCCGATCCTCGAAGTACCGTGCCTTCTTGGCGCGGATGGGCGGTGTGCCGGCGACCATCACGATCTCGTCTGTGGGCGGGAGCTGCATGATCTCGCCCGGCGTGAGCAGCGGCCGGGCCGTCTCCGAACGCGACACCATCAGGTGTCCGAGCCAGGGGCTCAGGCGATGTCCGGCATAGTTGCGCATCGCGCGCAGCTCGGTCGCAGTGCCGAGCGCGTCGCTCACGCGTTTAGCCGTGCGCTCGTCGTTGGTCGCGAAGCTTACCCGCACATGGCAATTGTCCAGGATCGAATTGTTCGGTCCGTAGGCCTTCTCGATCTGGTTGAGGCTCTGTGCGATCAGGAACGACTTCAACCCGTAGCCGGCCATGAAGGCCAACGCGCTCTCGAAGAAGTCGAGGCGTCCGAGCGCCGGGAACTCGTCGAGCATGAGAAGGAGGCGGTGTCGCCGGGACTTCGCATGGAGATCTTCCGTCAGCCGCCGGCCGATCTGGTTGAGGATCAGCCGGATCAGCGGCTTGGTCCGCGCAATGTCGGACGGCGGCACGACGAGGTAGAGCGTCGTCGGCTGCGCGCCGCCGACGATGTCGGTGATGCGCCAGTCGCAGCGGCGCGTGACGGCCGCGACGACGGGGTCGCGGTAGAGGCCGAGGAAGGACATTGCGGTGCTCAGGACACCGCTGCGTTCGTTGTCCGACTTGTTGAGGAGCTCCCTGGCCGCGCTCGCGATGACCGGATGCGGTCCGGCCTCTCCCAGATGCGGGGTCTTCATCATGGCGGCGAGCGTCGATTCGATCGGGCGGCGCGGATCGGAGAGGAAGGAGGCGACGCCCGCGAGCGTCTTGTCCTCCTCCGCGTAGAGCACGTGGAGGATGGCGCCGACCAGCAGCGCATGGGAGGTCTTCTCCCAATGGTTCCTCTTCTCGAGCGAGCCTTCCGGATCGACCAGGATGTCGGCGATGTTCTGGACGTCGCGGACTTCCCATTCGCCGCGCCGGACTTCGAGCAGCGGGTTGTAGGCCGACGACCTCGCATTGGTCGGATCGAACAGCAGCACGCGCCCGTGTTGCGCGCGGAAGCCGGAGGTGAGCTGCCAGTTCTCGCCCTTGATGTCGTGGACGATGGCGCTGCCGGGCCAGGTGAGCAGGGACGGGATGACCAGACCCACGCCTTTGCCGCTCCGGGTCGGGGCAAAGCAGAGGACGTGCTCGGGCCCGTCGTGCCGGAGGTAGTCGCGGCCGAGCTTGCCGAGCACGACGCCGTCGGGGCCGAGGAGGCCGGCGGCCTTCACCTCATCGGGCCGGGCCCATCGCGCCGAGCCATAGGTGTCGACGTTCTTCGCCTCGCGGGCCCGCCATACCGACATGGCGATTGCGGCGGCGACCGCCATGAACCCGCCCGACGCCGCGATATAAGCGCCCTCCACGAAGATCGCCGGGGCATAGGCGTCGTAGAAGAACCACCACGCATAGAAGGAGGGGGGATAGTAGACCGGCCAGCCGAACACGACGAACCAGGGTTCGCCGAGCTGTGCCTGGAAGCCCAATCGCCATGCCGTCCATTCCGTCGCGCCCCAGGTTGTCGCAAGGATGATCAGCGCGACGACCAGAATCTGACCCCAGAGAATCTTGGTCGCGGACATCACGCGCTCTCCTTGTCCGATCCTCTCGTCACAGGCCGATCCCCCGCTTGCGGGTGAAGCTCCAGTCGATCCCGCCGTCGCCGCGCGCGACGCCGGAGACATGGCGGCCGAGATGCCGTTCGAGCGAGGGCGACCAGGGCACGAGCTGGAAGCCGAGGCCGTCGTCGAGCATCGCGAACCGGCCGGAAGCTAGATCGAAGCGGCGGCGATAGGTGCCCGCGACGTATTCGCCGGCGGTGGACTTGACGGCCGTCTGGCCGGTCTCGGTCGTGAGATGTTCGCGCAGCGCGTCGAGTTCGCGGCGCCGCAGCGTCTCAATCACGTTGCGGCTGAAGCTGACGCCGCGGCCCTGACGCTCGGCGAGCCCTTGGCCGATGAGATGCTCGGCCCGGCGGTCGAGCGCGTCGCGGACCTCGGCGCCGAAGCCGCCGGCGCCGAGCGGGATCGGCTCGCGCGCAATCGCCTGGCGGTCGAGCCAGGTGGCGCCGTTCGCCGTGATCTGCTGCTCGAGCGGAAGGTCCGACCGGACGGCGAGCGCGACGCGCCGCCGGCCCTGGGCGTCGTCGAACTTGCGCAACTCGACGATCGAGCCTGGGGCGGAATCCCCGGCGGCGTTGAGATCGGGAAGCCTGATGTGGTGGGTGCGGCCATCGATGCCGTCGACGACGGCGTAGGCGGTGCCCTTCAGCTCGTCGTCGAGCCCGCGCGCCAGCAAGCGGCCGACGATCGGCTCGTCCAGGCTCTCGCCGGCCAGCACGTAGTTCGAAGGCCCGCGTTCGAGGCCGCGCTCCGCGAGGCCGCGATGAATCCGCTTGATGATGTCGCCGCGCTCGCCGAGCTCGCGCAGGCGTTTCTCGACCTCATCGGAGATGACCCATTGGCCAGGGCCGATCTGCTCGGCGAGGCCGAACCCCTCCAGCTTGCGCAGGCGGCCGACCTTCAGCGCATGGAATTCGTCGGGCTGGCGGCCGGCATGCGGCGCGAGATCGATGATGCCCGTCCGATGGGCGTCGCGTGCGAGCTGGCGATCGAGGTTCGTCCAGCGCTCGGCCGCGATCTGTCGCTCCAGCGCGGTGCGGATGTCGCGATCGGTACGGGGGCCCAGCTCCTGGGTGATCAGCTCGCGCGCCCGGTCGCGCATGCCTTCCTTGATGTAGTCGCGCGCGATGACGAGGTTCTCGCCGTCGTCACGAACGCCGCGCACGATCAGGTGGACATGCGGATGCTCGGTGTTCCAGTGATCGACCGCCACCCAGTCGAGCCTCGTCCCGAGGTCTCTCTCCATCTGGCCGACCAGGTCGCGGGTGAACCGCTTGAGGTCCGCCATCTCGATCGCGTCGTCCGGCGACACGATGAAGCGGAAGTGGTGGCGATCGTCCGCGCAGCGCTCCGCGAAAGCCTTCGGATCGGCGTCGTCAGTACCGGGACCAAAGAGCCGCGCCTTCTCTCCGTCCCGGGTGACGCCCTCGCGCCGCAGATAGCCGAGATGGGTCGCGAGCGGCGCGCCGCGTGCGCTGTGGCGGACGACGCGCGCCTTCACGACGGCGCCGCGCGAGCGCGACGTGATGAGGCGGTTCGCCTGCACCGTGGCGCGCTGGCCTCGGCCGAAGCGCGAGCGATGGCCGGGCCCGATCGTCCCCTTGCGCGAGACGGAGCCGCCGGCGCGCTGAGCGGCGGCGAGCGCCTGCGCGATGAAGGGCCGTGCCCGCTGCGCACGGGTGGAGCGGATGCGGCCAGGGCGGATGCGGAAGTCGTCCTCGGCGCTCATGGCCGCGGCCCCGCACATCGCGCCAAGCGACGGAATTCGTTGAAAGAGTGCCGAAGCCGCAGGCTGCGCCGGGACGGCGCACCTCGCGGTTTCGGCATGCAAGCTATTGAAAAACCACGACCGTCATGGCGCGCACATCGCGCCCCTTTATCCTGCCATCGTGCGGACGTGGTTGCGCCCTCCCGCCTCACCACACGCTCTTGTGCGCTGGGGGTCGCTACATCGCGATTGGGCAACGAGCGCGTCATTGCTGCGGGTCCGGACTCGCTTGCGCGACGAAGAGGCCGGAGGAGCGCGGTGAAAGCGCTGCCGCGTCCCGCGCTCGTGGTGCTGTCGCGTTGTCACCGCGCACGCGCTGGTCTTGCGATGGTTTTGCATTCGGACTGCCGTTCGCGCGCACGACGAACAAAGGAGAGCGAGTCCAGGCGAGCGGATCAGCGGCCGAAATTGTGGTCGCGCGCCCGAGCGGCTTGCCGCCGACAAGGGCCGCCAGCGTCGCGACATAGGCACGCGTCTCCGCCGGCAATGCGCGCCCGCCCGCGAGGTATTGCTCGTACCGCTGCGGGCCGGCATTATACGCCGCGAGGAAGCCCGGCGATCCGTAGCGGTCGTGCATCTCGCGCAGGTACGCGGCACCGGCCAGGATGTTGTCGCGCGGATCGAAAGGATCGCGGCCGAGACCGTAGCGCATGCGCAGCTCCGACCAGGTATTCGGCATGATCTGCATCAGGCCCATCGCGCCGTTGCGAGAGACGGCGTGGACATCGCCGGCACTTTCCGCGTCCATGACGGCCCGTATCCATGCGATGGGCACGCCGAAACGCCGCGCCGCTTCCGCGATGTAGTCAGCGATTGTGTGGTCGCTCCGAAGACGCGCGGCAGACGCGTTCTGCGCAAGCGCAACGCTGGTGAACGGCGCGGCGATCAGCAGGCCGGAAAGGAGAAGAGCGGGAAGACGCCGGACGAGCGAGCGTCGCCCGGCGTCTTCACTCCGTTTCCACGATGTCGAGCGGATGGGCATCGCCTCAGTCCCGCTCCGGCCGCTTCTGGGGACGGTTCCAGTGCAGGCCCCAGACGGACTTCGCGTCGCCCGACTGGAACAGGTTGGCGCGGATCGGCTGGCTGAGCGCCGGGTCGTCGATCTGGACGGAGACGTAATCGCCGGCCTTCTCGCCGGTACGCTTCCAGCCGGCGCCGATCTCAGGCCCGTTGCTGTCGCCGAGATGGACGCGGTAATCCGGCGCGTTCTCGGCGTCGGAATGTTCGGCCGGAATGAGCACGATCTCGCCGTTCAGCGTGAGCGTGCGGACGTGCCCGGCATAGCCGTTCTTGGTGCGGGTGAACTCTCCGATCTGTGGCATTGAAAGCTCCCTATGTGCGGTGAAGAGGGTGTGCTTGGTGCGCCGTCACCGCGTTGCGGCACGCCATTCGAACCGGCCGTCGCCGTCCTCGTCGGTCCACAGCGGGATCGCGCGGCCGATGATCGTGTTCGTGGAGAGCGGGCCGAAATATCGGCCGTCCATGCTGTCGGGAGCGGCCCAGTTCATGAGGAAGATTTCGCCGTCGGCGATGCGGCGGCAGCCCTGCCAGGACGGCAGGCTGCGGCCGGCACGGTCGCGCGCCAGCGCGTCGCCCATGTCGATCCCGTCGATCGTGATGTGCGCGCCGTCGCGGCAGACCTGCTGTCCCGCAATGGCGGCGATGCGCTTCATCAGCGGCACGCCGCGCGGCAGGTAGCGGCGCTCGGCCATGAAGGAGGCGAGCGGTTCGGGCGTGCGGATGGCGACGAGGTCGGTGACTTCGAGATGACGCGCAGGCGCGATGGAATAGAGGCCGAGCGGCACGCTGGCGGACGCGTTCCAGATGAGCTTCGGGGCAACCGGAAGGCAGGAGAGGACGCCGACCGCCACCACGGCGAAGGAGGTCGTCACGATGTAGCCGAAGCGCGTCACGGCTCGACCCTCCGCCGCAGGAGGATCGCTCGATGCTGCTCGACGGTGTAGCGGCGCGGCTCCTGGCCGGCGGTCAGGCGGTGGTGGACGTGGCGCCAGTGATGCGGCGACACCTCGGCCGGGTCGATGCCGATCGCCTCGATCGCATCGACGATCTGGAGGACGCGCTCGACCCTCGGCCAGCCCTCCATCTTGAGAAGGATGTCGCCGCCGGGGCGCACGAAGGGCAGCGTCTGATAGCGCTCGCCGGGCGTGATCGCGCGCACGATGTCGATGCGCGAGAGGATGGTGCCGTGGTCGTTGGAGGCCCAGCGCACGAAGGCGAAGGTGCTGTTGGGCGTGAAGGCGAGCACACGGCGGCGCCGGTCGAGGATCTGCTCCTCCTTCTCTTTGCCGAAGCGGATCCAGTATTCGACCTTCTTCTCGATCCAGGTCAGCTCGACGCGTGTCAGGCCGTCGGCGGGAAGCGGCGACGGCACGAGGCGCAGGTGAGGCGCACCGGTCATGGCTGGTCTCCTTCGACTGGAGGGAATTCGCGGGCGAGCAGGTCGCGCAGCATGTCCGCGACGGTCAGGCCGCGCTGGAAGGCTGCGATCTTGATGCGGCCGCGCAGCTCCGGCGTGATGTCGATCGTCAGCCGCGCGCTGAAAGCGGCCGCGTCGTCGTTGCTGTTGGGGCGCGGTGCAGATGCCTTGATCCAGCGTTCGGGATCGGCCGGCCGCGCGATGAAGGCGCGTTTCGGGGAGCGCTGCGTCATCGCGCCAGCCTCCCGACTTCGGCCGCAAGAGCGGTGATCTCGCGCGCCGCCGGACTTTCTGTGTGTACTTCCCAGACGAGGCGGCCGGACTGCGCGGCCTCGGCGAAGGCGACACGCTGACCGATTCTGGAGGCGAGCAGCGGCGGGTCGTGATCGGCGAGCGTGAGCGCGGTCTCGCGCGCGATGACAGTGCGCGCGGCGCATCGATTGAGGACGAAGCGGGCGACGAGCTGGGGGCGATAGATGCGCGCCTCGCTCAGCAGCGTGAGCATCTCGGCCGATCCCCAGCCGTCGAGGGGCGACGGCTGCACCGGGATCAGGATGATGTCGGCCGCGAGCAGCGCCGAGCGCATGAGCCCGGCGACGCGGGGCGGACCGTCGATGACGATGTGATCGGCATTACGCGCCAGCTCGGGGGCTTCGCGATGAAGCGTGTCGCGCGCCAGGCCGATCACGCCGAACAGGCGCGGCAGGCTTTCGCGGGCGCGCTGCTGCGACCAGTCGAGGGCAGAACCTTGCGGATCGGCGTCGATGACGGTGACGCGCTGGCCGCGTCGTGCCCATTCGCCGGCGAAATGGAGGGCGAGCGTGGTCTTGCCGACACCGCCCTTCTGGTTGAGCAGCGCGACGATCATGGCGCCGCCTCCCGTTGACGGCACTCATCCACAGGTGTGGAACGCGGAGCGGCCGTTAGAAAGATTCCGAAGGAATCTTGGTTAGAAGAGTTACGCCGCGCGCATTGCTTTGAATCGACGCTCGGATTCGATGAATCCGGTCCCCGATGGCACGAGGATCGGGTCCCCGATGGCACGATAGGTCCAGTCCCTGATGGCACGAGGCGATTCACAGCTTGTCCCCAGCGCGGGAGGTCTGACGCTGAACTGGCGGAGGGAGGGCCGCGGGATCGACGGGAACGAAAGCGAGGCGTTCCGGGGCGTCCGCCGGCTGCTCGATGGTCAGCCGGTAGCCGGGCAGCGTCTGCCGGCGGACGATCTCGCGCAGGTCGTAGGCGAAGTGCTTGAGCGGCGAGAGGCTGCCGGACTTCGCGTGGAGATACGCAATGTCGAAGCTCCAGCCGGACGGCTGGCGGCCACCGTGCTTGCGCACCAGGCGGTAGAGCCAGCGCTCCAGTCCGCCGGTCAGGCGGAAGTAGGCGCGGTCGATGGTCAGCACCAGCGCGTCGTCGAGGACGGCGGCGAAGAACCAGTCCGGCACGATCAGCTCGAGGCCGAGCGGACGGCCGTGCGCGTCCGCTCGCTCCTTCCATTCGTTGATCCAGGAGAAGCGATGCATCCGCCGTTCGGTCGGCTGGCGGATCGACGTCGCCACGGTGGTCGACTGCAAGCGGTCGAGAGCGGCTTTCAGCCGGTCATAGTCGCGCACGCTCACGCCGCGGCCGATGAAGGAGAGAATTTCGTATGGCGTCGCCGCCATCAGGCGTGACGGCCGCAGGCCGAGATCGCGCGCCTCGACGATTTGCGAGGCCGCCCAGATCAGCACGTCGGCGTCCCAGATGGTCGCCATTCCGTGCTCCGGGACCGCTTCGACGCGGATGACGATCGGACCGGCCTTGAAGTCGATCGGCGTCAGTCGTTTCGACTTGGCGAGCGAGAAGAACGGATAGGCCATGAGGTCCTGCGCGTCGCGTGGCGCGAGGTCGCCGGGCAGCGCCCGAAAGAGATCGAGCTGCTCCCGCTCGCCATTGCGTCGCGCCGAGGACATGGCCCGTACCTCAACGGCGGTCGCGGCCGGCCTGCACCGGGGCCGGGCCGTGACGCTTCGCCGGCAGCACGGAGCCGCGCGGATCGGACGTCGAGGTGACGGCGCCGCGGTCGGCCCAGGCCTTGAGATCGTCGAGCGCGTAGACGACGCGGCCACCAAGCTTCCGGTAGGCCGGGCCGGTGCCGTAGGTGCGATGCTTCTCCAGTGTCCGGCTGGAGAGGCCGAGGAAGTCGGCGGCCTCCGGCGTCCGCAAGAAGCGCGGCGGAAAGCCGGCGAGATTGGTCATGTCGCACCTCCGGGCGTTCGTTGAGGCTGCCGGCGAGCACCGGCGAACGGCGGCCACGGTGGCGGAGGGGCACTGCGTCGGGGGATGGCGAAGATGCGAGTGCTGAATTCGCACCCCCGCGGCGGCCCGAGCTATGGGCGGCGGCGCCGGCGCAGGAGGGAGCGATAGCCGCCGGCGATCAGCGCGAGGCCATCCTTCACGAGATCGATCGTCGCGTCGCGCAGGGCGGAGGTTTTCCAGGGGGAATCGGCAACGCGCGCGGCCCCGAAGATCGCCTCGGCGATCTCGCGATAGCTCGCGCCTTCGTGGCGGCCGTCGACGGCCTGAAGCATGCGGCGGAGCCGTCGTCGCTGCTGGCTCGTCAGCCTCGCGTCGGCCGGGACGCGCCGGCCGTTGATGGCCCGCCAGAGGCGGGCGACCGCCTCGATCCGGTCAAGCCCGTCGGCTCCCAGCGCAACCAGGGCCACGAGCGGGCGCGCCGGCGAAGCATCGGACACGAGCAGGACCCGCACCGTCTTCGATCCGCGGCCGTGGACGATGCTGAGCCCGTCGGGGCCGGCGCGGGCGGTATCCGGATCGAGTTCGGGAAGGACGGTGCTCTCGACGGTCGATGCGGCAGGAACGGTCGTGAGAATAACCGTTCCGGGGTCAATGTCTGGCGCCCAGAATACGGTCGCTGCGGTCGCGTCGAGCGCCGGGTCGATCGCGAAAGCGGAGCCCCCAGCGCCGCTGGATCGTCGCGGCAAGGCGCTCGGTCGCGTCGGGGGAGCGCGTGCTTTCGGCAAAATCCCGTTGATAGACGGCGTTGCGCCTCAGGCATTCCCAGGCAAGGTCAGGCGCGACGAGCTGATCCAGGTAGTCGTAGGTGTCGGACGAGCGCCAGCGCGATGTGTCGGGCCCCATTCTGTTTCCTCCCCCGACCCGCGGGCCGGGCGCGTGCGAAGGAGCTGTACGATTGCGAGGCCATCGGAGTTGGGGAAGTCCCGTTTTGCGCAACACGCGATGCCGTGACGGCATCACGGATGGGCATCACTTGTCCGTCTCACGGGCGAGCTGCCGGTAGCCTTGCTCGGTCATCCAGCGGGCGCGCGCGAGATGACTGCGGTGCACGCGGCTGGCGCGTTCCGGTTCTTTT
The DNA here is from genome assembly GCF_900167455.1 of Enhydrobacter aerosaccus. Taxonomy (GTDB): domain Bacteria; phylum Pseudomonadota; class Alphaproteobacteria; order Reyranellales; family Reyranellaceae; genus Reyranella; species Reyranella aerosaccus. Next base: position 1,884,971 of record NZ_FUWJ01000001.1, on the reverse strand, counting down.
GCGGGATCGATCCCGAAGAGGACCTCGACCGCCTCGCGCCAGTCAGCGCCGTCCGTTTCGGCGTCGAGCAGGCGCAGATAGAGCTTCATGTGCGCACGGTCGTAGCTGGTCAGAACGGCGCTCTGCGGCGGTTCGTCCATGAACGGATCGTGTGTCAAACTGAACCCCGCGGGCCGACGCTGGCGCGCGTCGACGAGCTGTTGACGCTACGCCCACGGGCGCTGAGCGCAAGGCGACGCGTCGGCACGAAGGATCGATGCCCGCGGCGCCCCGCGGCATCATCGGTTCTTGCGGGTCTCGGCCTTCGCGCGGACAAGCATCACTCCTTCGCCCTGGTCTGACGACAGGAAGACGATGCCGTTGGCCTCCAGCGTGCGGCGGACCTGATCTTCCGTCGACTCGTAAACGGCGCGATGGCCCGACTCCAGGCGCTTCAGCGCCGTCAGCGATACCAGGGCCTTGTCGGCGAGCGTCTCCTGCGTCCATCCCAGCAGCGCGCGAGCGGCCCGCGATTGTCGGGCGGTGATCATGCATGATCACCTCCCACCGGGCCGATCGAGCGTGCCAGAACTACGACTAAAATAGTCGCTCTTGGCCAACGAGGCGAGCAAAATTGGCAGCCAAAGACGGGAAGTTGGGCGAATCGCGCCGAACCGATTCGGTCGCCCCGCCGTGTCGGCTGCAACGAGCTGGCCAAGCCCCGCCCGGTTGCCCGGGCGGGGCTTGGGGCTTGCGCCTCATTCGCCGTTGCGGCGGTTCGGGCGGGACCAGATCAGGCTGTAGCCGTCGCCGTCCTCGTCGTCGAAGAGGTTGGCGTAGATCGGGGCGGTGAAGCTCGGATCGTCGAGCTTGAGGCCCAGATAGTCGCGGCCCTCGTTGGAGCGCTTGGCCCAGGCGGCGCCGATCTCGACGCGGCCCGCGAAGACGCGGTGGCTGGGGGCGTTCTCGCCGGAGCGGTTGGCTTCGGGGACGATGCGGACGTTCTTGGCCTGGACGCTGAGGGTGACGATCTGGCCGACGAACTCGTTGCCGGACTTCTTGAAGGTGCCGATGGTCGCCATGATGGTTCTCCTTGATGTCTGTTTCGAGCCCGCACCATTGCGGCCTCGATGGCGATCGGCAGGCCGCAGGCGATCGACGCCGCACCTGCTTGCAGGCCGGAGCGGAGCGGAGGATGGCTGCCGGGAGACTTTCTTGTTTCGCGAGGAATGGGCGCAGCCCAGGGGAAGAAAGTCGACCGGCGCCATTGCGGCATAGGCGATCGAGGCGAAGCCGGCCTGCGGCCAGATCAGCCCATCACAGAGGCCGCATGGAGCGCTCGATCAGGCAGAGAGGATCAAGGAGAACCTGGCGCCGCCATCGTGCAACCGAGAGGGACGGCGGGGTCGGCGCACGGCGCTCATCCCGCGTCGAGGCGCCCGGCCGCATCGATGCTCCCGATGAGCAGGGACAGGCCTGCGATCAGCCCGCTGCCTTCGAGGGCGTGGAGGTTCGTCGCGCGGGCCAATCCCGCGATCGAACGCTGCCCGCGACCGATGGGTCAGCGCGACCCAGCACTCATCCCCCCGAATTGCCAATAGGCGAGGAGCAGCGCACAGGCGGCGTGATCTGGTCACGCCCAGAGCGCTGAAAAGGCCTCAGGCGCGCGCCACGCCCTGTCTGGTCCGGCCGGGCGGGGCCAGCGTCGCCAGCCGGGCAAGAGCGGTGATGCCGACGACGACGGCTCCGACCAGCGAGAAGACGACCTGCCAAGTTTCGGAGGGCATCGTGTGCTTCACGATGCCATGTGTCGCGTGATAGCCGGCGATGGCGGCCGGCGCGACGAAAGCGGCGGCAATCATGAGCCGCAGCCAGAGCGGCCTGGCGAATGCGAGCAGGAGATGTCCGGCCAGAAGGGTTGCGAGGCCGGCGACCGCCCCAACGGTGATTCCGCCGAGCCAGCCGGCGCCTGTGCCATACACCCAGACGCCTGCCGTGACGCCCGCGAACAGCGGCAGCGCATAGACGGCAAGGTAGAACAAGAGACAGCAGATCACGCCGATGGCGGCGATACTGGCGAGCACGCTGAGTAAAATCATGGTGGTGGCCTCCGTGAGACAAGGATCTGACGGTCGCGCCTTCCACCACCACCACGGCGCAACGGCTCTATAACATAAGATCGATGGCGCGTGAGCGGACATCGCGAACGGTTTCCGTTTGGTGCAGATGAACCTGATTGTTCCGCAACGGAAGTAACTTCGCTGGCTGCCAATCAGCCGCCGGCGGTCCAGGGATCAATGACTGTCAGGCCGGCGGCCGCGAACGCGGTGGTGTCGCGCGACGCCACGGCGAAGCCCTGCGCGGCGGCGATCGCGGCGATGTAGCCGTCGGGCGTGGGGAAGCCCTTGCCGGCCTTGCGCGCCTTGACGGCGAGGTCGGCGTATCGCCGCGCCGCTTGCGTATCGAAGGACAGTATCCTCGGCTCGAACAGCTCCATCACGCCGTCGAGCGTGGTTGCCAGGCGGTCCTTGCGCTTGCCCCTGGGCAGGGCGCCGATGCCGAACATCAGCTCCGCGATGGTGACGCTGGAGAGAAAGAGCGTTTCCGCGGCCTGGGCGTCGAGCCATTCCCGGACCGACGGGCGCGGCTCGGGCTTCATCGCCTCGGAGACGACGTTGGTGTCGAGCAGGATCATTCGATGCGCATTGGCTCGGCGGGCCGGGTGTCACGAGCCTGTTCGAGCGCCTCGACATCGGCATTGGTGAGCCCGATCTCGCGGCTCATCTCCGAGAGCGCGGTGCCGATCTTGAGCCGCCCCGCCGGGCGCACGGCGGCTTCCAGAATGGCGCGCATTTCGGCTTCCGTGCTGCGGTTGTGCTGCGCCGCCCGGACCTTCAAAGCGCGATGCGCCTCCTCCGAGAGGTTGCGAATAGTGACAGCGGGCAAGATAGCATCCCCTGAAAATTGACTGCGATGCTATCAATATGGCGGAAATGATAGCATTCTTCAAGGGTGATGGCGGCGCTCAGGCGCCGCCGAACCGCCAGACCGGGATGCCGAGCTTCTTCGCCTTGTCGGCCAAGTTTCCCTGGATGCCGGTGCCGGGGAAGATCATGACGCCGATGGGCAGCACCTCCAGCATGGCGTCGTTGCGCTTGAAGGGCGCGGCCTTGGCGTGCTTCGTCCAGTCCGGCTTGAAGGCGATTTGCGGCACGTTGCGGTGATCGGCCCAGCGCGCCGCGATGCGCTCGGCGCCCTTCGGCGAGCCGCCATGCATGAGCACCATGTCCGGATGCCTGGCGTGCACCTGGTCGAGCCTGGCCCAGATCAGGCGATGATCGTTGAAGTCGAGCCCGCCGCTCAGCGCGACCTTCGGGCCGGGCGGCAGCATGACCCCGGTCTCGGCGCGCTTCTTCGCGGCGAGGAAGTCGCGGCTGTCGATCATCGCCGCGGTCATGGCGCGGTGGTTGACAAGCGAGCCGCTGCGCGGCCGCCAGGCCGAGCCGGTGTGGCGCTCGAAATGCTCGCAGGCCTGGTCGCGCATGAGCTCGAAGGCGTCGCGGCGTTCGATGAGCGTCTGCCCCTCGGCGATGAGCCGCTCCAGCTCGACGGACTTGACCTCGGTGCCATCCTGCTCGCGCTGGCTGCGACGCTGCGCCTGCTCGTTGTTGTCGAGCTCGTGGGCGACGCGGTCGGCGGCGCGATGGAAGAGGTTGACGGTCGACCACAGCAGGTCCTCGAGATCGGGCTCGAGGCGGGTGCCGCCGAGCGTGGCGACGAGGGCGTCGAAGATGTCGGCGATGGCTCCGGCGACGGCATTGCCCTCGGGAAGCGGGCGCGGGTCGGGTTCGTCCTGGAAGGGGCGGAAGCCATAGAGCTGCAGCTCGGTGAGGACGTGATCGGTCGGGGACGAACTGTGGTGGGGTTCGAAGTCGTCGTCGGTGGTCATGGGATGCTCCGTCGCTGGATCGGCCGCGACCCTCGCGGCCTTCATGGCGACGGAAGACGGCGGGCGGGCCGGCCCTGCACCCGGAGCGAAGCGCAGGGCCGAAGCGCCAGCGGAGGATGGCGAAGGCCGGCTATTTTGCTTGGCGATGCAAAGGCGCGTCAGCGCCGGCGGAAAATAGCCGGCCGCAGCCATTGCCGGGCGGGCCGCTTGCCGTCCCGTTCGCCTCTCAGGAAGGCCGCGGGCGCGGCTCTGTCCCGGCGCGAGGAGCATCGGCCGCCGGTGTGACGGCGAGCCCCATCATCCGTTCCGGCCGCACGTCCCCATTCATCAGGGCTATGCGGCGTCGGCCATGAAGCGAGCGGCATCCCGGGACGCGATCTGCGCCCGAAGGTCCTTGCGCAGTACGTTGGGGCCGAGCATCCGGAGATCCTCGTTGAAGTCGGCGAGCCTGGGCGAGAGTACGATCGCCTCGATGCTGTCGGCGGACGCGCGCTCGATCAGCGCGGCCATCGCGCCATCGCCGGCCGGATCGTCGTCACGCGCGATGTAGAGCCGGCGCAGTGTGTCGGCGAAGAGGATGGCCGAGAGATGGGCTGCCGACAGAGCGGCGACCATCGGCATGTCGGGCAGCGCCATCCTGAGCGAGAGCATTGTCTCGATGCCTTCGCCCGCGGCCATGACGTCGCCGGCGATGCCGAAGCGGACGGCGTGTCCGAGAAGATCGCCCATCGCGCGGCGCGGCGTGTCGATCGGCGCCTTGCCGAGACGGACGGGGTCGAAACCGTTGGGATCGAGCCAGGTCCGGTGCGCGCCGGTGAGGCGGCCGTCGAGATCGGTGACGGCGGCGATCATGGCGGGCCAGGTCTCCGTGGCGGAATGCTCGTCCGGCCGGTAGTAGCAGCGCGGGTGGAAGCGCAGCGATCCGGTTCCATGCAAAGCCGTAATGCCGCGCCGGCGGAGATACGTCTCGGCGAGCGTGCCGTGGATCGGCCGCGACATGGCAAACAGCCGCCGCGCGGCTTCCGGGGAGCCAGTGGGCGCCGGCTGGACCATCCGCCGACGCTCCCTCGCCTGCGGTTCGGGTTGCGGCAGGCTGAGGAAGGCGCGTGCCTCCCTCGCGACATCCGCGAAATCCACGAGGCCGCAGCTCTCACGGATGACGTCGAGCAGGTCGCCGTGCTCGCCGGTCGCGGCGTCGGTCCACTTGCCGGCCGCGCCCTTGCCGCTCTCCGGGCCGATGAGGCGCACGAACATCGAGCGGCCGGGGGCGTTGCGCACGTCGCCCACCATCCAGTAGCGGCCCTCCCGGTGGCCGTTGGACAGGTAGTGGCGGCACACCGCCTCGGCATTGCGCGCGAGCCGGCGTGCCAGTTCGGAAGCGTCGAGCCGGGACATCACACCGCCTCCCGCTCGGCGACCCGCTCGATGGGATAGCGGTCCATCACCCTGGCGAGGATCGCGGGACCGCTGACGTCGGTGGGCACGAACAGGCGCAGCTTCCACGAGATGATCTCGTGGAAGAGGCCGTAGGCCGTGAGCCGCTCGCGCATGGTGTCGGTGAAGCCCGACAGCTCGATGCGATGACCGCCCATCACCCGGACGCGACGAAGCTGAAGCCCCTCGGCGAGGTCGATGACGGTCTTGCCCTCGATCAAGGCGGAGAAGGCCTCGTCAGGCGTCAGCGAAGGCAGGCCGGTCGCGGTGGCCGTGGCCGCCCAGGCCGGGGAAACCTTGCGGCCGATGATGCGTTCGCCGTCGTCGGTCTGCAGGCGATAGACGCGGGTCGACTCGTTCGGGAGCCGCTTCCAGATCGGCAGCAGCAGGCCCGAGACCATGTGCAGGGTGGAGTCGGTGAACGCGGGGACCTCGGCCAGTTCGGCCGTCCAGGCGGCCGCGAAGCTCGCCTCGTCGGCATCCTGCCAGTGGCTCTCCGCCATCGTGCGGACGGGCACGTTCGGTGCTTCCATCGGCCGGATCAGGCGGACGCGGTACTCGACTTCGCCGTCGTCGAGCATGACGGATGGGGCACGGACCTGCACGGCGGCGCGGCCGGATCGCGCGTTGACGAGAAGCCGCGCGTCGCGCTCGCGCAGCCGGCTCAAGGCTTCGCCGAGCGTGAGGGGCCGGTTCTGCTGGCGCTGCGCGATGGTGAGGAGCCGCGTCTCGGCGCCCGTGCCGGGATGGGTATAGATCATCTGCCGGCCGGTGACGACGAAGCTCTCGGCGCGCAGCGTCTCCAGCCCGACATCGTAGGTGCCTGCGGCGATGGCGCCCTCGATGCGGGCGTTGAGGAGCTGCTCGAATGCCGTGAAGAGCACGCCCTGGAGCTCAATGGTCAGCGCGAGCATGCGGTTGAGGAACGTGCTGATGCCTGGCAACTGGTCCTTGAGCCCGTTCGCATCGGTGAGCGTGAGGCCGGTGGCCGCCTCGAAGCGCTCGAGAGAACAGCCCTCGATCCTGCCGCGGGCGAGCAGATGATAGAGCTGGCGCAGCGCGTCGCGCGCATAGTGGGACTCCAGATTGTCCTCCGGCCGGAACAGGCCCTGGCCGGCGGTCTCGCGCTGGCCGCGCGTGATCGCGCCGAGCGTGTCGAGCCGGCGCGCGATCGTGCTGAGGAAGCGCTTCTCGGCCTTGACGTTCGTCGCGACCGGCCTGAACAGCGGCGGCTGCTTCTGGTTGGTCCGGTGCGTGCGGCCGAGGCCCTGGATGGCCGTGTCCGCCTTCCAGCCGGGCTCGAGCAGGTAATGCACGCGCAGCCGCGTGTTCCTCGCGGAAAGCTCGGCGTGGTAGCTGCGCCCGGTGCCGCCGGCGTCGGAGAAGACCAGGATGCGCTTGTGGTCATCCATGAAGGCCTGCGCCTCGGCGAGGTTGGCGGACGCGGCGCGGGTCTCGACCATGAGACGGTCGCTTCGGCCGGCGCTGCCCGGCTTGCGGACGATGCGGCGGGAGCGCCCCGTCACTTCGGCCACCATGTCGGCGCCGAAGTGCTGGACGATCTGGTCGAGCGCGCCGGGGACGGACGGCAGGCTCGCGAGCTTCGCGATCAGGGCATCCCGGCGCGCGACGGCCTCGCGGCTCTCGACCGGCTGGCCGTCGCGATAGACCGGACGCGACGACAGCTTGCCCTCGCTGTCGGTGTAAGGCTCGTAGAGCTGGACCGGGAAGGAATGGGCGAGATAGTCGAGGACGTATTCGCGGGGCGTGATGTCGACGCGGACGTCGTTCCATTCGTCGGTCGGCAGCTCCGCGAGGCGCCGCTCCATCAGGGCCTCGCCCGTCGACACGATCTGGACGACGGCGGCATGGCCTTGCTCGAGGTCGCGCTCGATCGCGCGGATCAGGGTCGGCGTCTTCATGCTGGTGAGCAGGTGTCCGAAGAAGCGCTGCTTCGCGCTCTCGAACGCCGATCGCGCGGCGGCCTTGGCCTGCCGGTTCAGCGTGCCCGATCCGCCCTCGCTGCCGCCGGTGATGTTGGCCGCCCGCATGGCGGCGTCGAGGTTGTTGTGAATGATCGCGAAGGCGTCGGCATAGGCGTCATAGATGCAGGTCTGCTCGGGCGTCAGCGCGTGCTCGACCAGCTCATATTCGACGCCGTCGAAGGAGAGCGAGCGGGAGGTGTAGAGCCCGAGCGCGCGCAGGTCGCGGGCGAGCACCTCCATCGCCGCGACGCCACCGGCCTCGATCGCCTCCACGAACTCGGCCCGGGTTGAGAACGGGAAGTCATCGCTGCCCCAGAGGCCTAGCCGTTGTGCATAGGCGAGGTTGTGCACGGTGGTCGCGCCGGTGGCGGAGACGTAGACGACGCGCGCATCGGGTAGCGCGTGCTGGAGCCGCAGGCCCGCGCGGCCCTGCTGCGAGGCCTCCTGATCGCCGCGTTCGCTCCTGGCGCCGACCGCGTTCTGCATGGCGTGCGCTTCGTCGAAAATGATCACTCCGTCGAAGCCGGAGCCCAACCATTCAACGATCTGCTTGACGCGGGAAAGCCTTTCGCCGCGGTCGTCGGAGCGCAGCGTGGCGTAGGTTAGAAATAGGATGCCTTCCCGCAGCGTGATCGGCTTGCCCTGCGGGAAGCGGGAGAGCGGCGTGATGAGCAGCCGCTCCATGCCGAGCGCGGACCAGTCGCGCCGCGCGTCCTCGATCAGCTTGTCGCTCTTCGAGATCCACAACGCCTTGCGGCGGCCCTGCAGCCAGTTGTCGAGGATGATGCCGGCGGCCTCGCGTCCTTTGCCGACGCCCGTGCCGTCGCCGATCATGAAGCCGCGCCGGAAACGGACCGCGCCCTCGGCGTCCTCGGCGGCGGCGGTCACCACGTCGAGCGTTTCGTCCACCGTCCAGGCGCCGGCGAGATAGCCGGAATGCGCTTCGCCGGCATAGATCACGGTTTCGAGCTGGGCGCCGGAGAGCAGGTTCAGGATGTTCGCGGGCAGGCGCGGACGATAGCTCGGTTTGGGCGGCGCGACGGAGGCCATCGCCGCCGACTGGACGAGCTGCGTCGGATGGTCCTGAGCGCCGGGAATGCGGATGCTCTGGAGCGCGTAGTCCTCGTAGATGGAATCGGAGAGACGCGCGCCTTGCGGCGGCATCCAGTCGATCGTCTCATAGGCGAACTCGACGCCTTCGGGTTTAGAGGCGGCGCTGGGCTGAGGGGCCGCGCGCGCGCTGCGCGCGACGGAGCGGCGAGCCGTGCGCGCTGTGGTGACAACGGGTGTCCCCACCGAGGCGTCGACCGGCAGCCGCGTCGGAACGTGCTCTGTGACCCAGGCCAGCAGCGTGGCGGCGTCCGGCGCGACACCGGGCGCGGCCGGGAAGATGGTGGGATCGTCGGCCGGACGCTTGTCGATCACGGTGAGCCGCGTCGGGAACGTCGTGCCGTGCCTGGCATAGACGCGGCCGTCGATGGCGGCGGAGAAGACGACGCGGCCGCGCTCCTGAAGCCGGACATAGGTGTCGCGCCAGGCCGGTGCATCGGGCGCGAAATTGGCGCCGGTGATCGCAACCAGGCGGCCGCCTTCGCCGAGCCGAGCCAGTGCTGAGCCGATATGGCGGAGCGCGGCGTCGGCCATGCGGCCCTGCACGTTGGCCATCGCCGAGAAGGGCGGGTTCATGATCACGACGCTCGGAACGATTGCGGCGTCGAGGTGATCGTGAATCTGCGCGGCGTCATGCCGGCTCACGGCGATGTGCGGAAAGAGGAGGGCGAGAAGGCCGGCGCGGGTCTCCGCCAGCTCGTTGAGGACAAGCGCTCCGCCCGCCATCTCGGCGAGGATGGCGAGGAGGCCGGTCCCGGCCGAGGGCTCGAGCACGCGGTCGCCGGGCGCAATGGCAGCGGCCGTCGCGACCGCGAGGCCAAGCGGAATCGGCGTCGAGAACTGCTGGAAGGCTTCGCTCTCGATCGAGCGGCGTGTGTGCGTCGGCAGGAGGCCGACGATCTTGTTCAGCATGGGAAGAGCGACGGCCGGAGAACCGGCCTTGCGCAGAAGCGCCTTTCCGAATTTGCGGAGAAACAGGACGGTCGCGGCCTCGCAAGCGTCGTAGGCCGTCTTCCAGTCCCAGGCGCCGGAAGCATCGGAGCCGCCGAGGGCATGCTCCATCGCGGCGCGAAGGATCGCCGCCTCAACCTGACGACCCTGTTCGAGATGAGGAAGGAGAAGGTGGGCAGCCGCAACAGTGCACGCGGCGGCGCCGGAACGGGGTGCAAGTGGCGACGCCGCGGCCGCGGGCGCGGCCGCGAGAGCGGTGGACAGGGTCATGTCGGGGAACCTCTGGGAGAGCGGAGACGGGCGAGCCGGCCGGCGCTCTCTCTCTGGACCGCACCGGCTCAAACCCGTCCCGGCCAGGCTCTCCCTCTCGTCCCGCAGCCTTCACCGCGCGCCGCCACGCACGCGAGAATCAGGGAGTCGGTTCGTCCGGCAGGGTTGCTGATGGCGGCACGTAGGCGTCGAAGGGGTTGCCGTCGGCGAGATGGCCGAACGGCGTGAACACGAAATCCGTGCCGTCGCGCCCCACGGCGCAGATGACGTAGCGCGGCTCGCCGGTAACGGCATCGGTGCATTCCATGAGCGCGAGGTTGCCGTCCGCCGCAGCACGGAGCAGCGTCGCGAAATTGGCGCGGGCGTGATCGGGGATGCTCATGGCGCACCTCGCTTTCCCGGCCGGGTGGACAAGGTGCGGTCGAGCCAGCCATTGGTCGCGATCCACGCGACGGTTTTGCGGCGGCCGAGATCGAGCACATGCGCGCCGCCACCGAAGGCGTTCACGCGCGGGCGCGAGCAGGTATTCGCCCACTGAAAGCCCCACCGTCCGGTGAGGCCGAATTCCTCGGCGCAGCGGAGCACGAATTCGATGACGGCCTGCGGATCGCCGGTCGTGTCATCGCGAATCCAGAGCCGCGTTCCGCCATGCTCGGGCTGGATGGAGAGGAGGAACGCCTCGGATGGCGGGTCATCGGCGGCGTTCTCCTCCATCATGCGATTGTAGAGATCGAGCGCACGCGCGGCGTTCTCCGGCGTGCGGACATCGAGAAGGCAGGAGAAGTGCGTGAAGAAGTCAGCCATGTCAGGCTCCTGAAACGACGAAGCCCGGCGCGATGGCCGGGCTGGTTGAAGAAAGGAGATTGCGGTCGGTGGGTCAGAGCCGGAATTCAGCGACGAGGCGCTGCGCGTTGGCGTGATGCGCCAGCATCTCGCGGTAGAATTGCTTGCGGGCCTCCCGCTTCGCCGGATCGCGCCGTGCCGATCGCGTGAGTTTGCGCCGTGCCGCGCGGATCACCGTGCGGTCGCTGTCCCAGACGGTGACGCCGAGGCGGAGATAGGTGCTGTGCATCTCAGCCTCCGTCCGCCTGCTTCGCCGCTCGCAGGGCGGCGAGCGCCGCGCGGAATTCCGCCGCGCCGACTTCCTCCGACAAGTCGATGTTGGCGGCGACGGACACGCATGCACTGTGAATGTCAGCGTCCGGCACGGCGTCCGCGGTCACACCTGCGAATTCCGGATCGGTCTCGATGATCGCGCCAATCTGGTCCCGAACGCGGTCCTCCTGGAGCTGCGCGAGGACGTGACGTGGGCGTGGAGCCGTGACGGGTTCGTCGGGATCGCGCGCTCCAGCAAGGATCGCTTCGGCCTTCGCGACCGCGGCGCTCGCCCGTGCGAGCCAGTAGGCATCCGTGCGCCGCTGGGCGACCTCATCCGCAATGACGATCTTCAGAAGGCCGAACAGCACCTCGAAGTGCGCGGCCTTCCGCTGAATGGTCTCATCGAAGTGCGACGGGACCGGGACGGCCTCGCCCGAATAGGCGGCGTCAGCGCCGATCCAGATGCCGGTGACATAGGTTTCGCCGGCGGCCTCGTAGTCGAGCTTGTCGTTGGACCAGTCATCGTCCTCGATGGCCTGGCGACAGGCCTCGGCCGGTGTCGCGGCATGATAGGTGCGCTGCCGGTAGACCGGCACGCGGTAGGTGGTCTCGACGGTATAGGTGGGCATGACAGCCTCCTGAAAACGCGAAAGCCCGGCGCGATGGCCGGGCTGTTGGGGTTGGATGGAGAGAAGGTCGGGCTAGGAGCCGAACTGCCATGACGGCCAGGGCTGGCCGTCATCAGCGGCCTTCACCGCCGCTTCGAGATAGTCGGCATCGCCTTCCACGACGGTCGGGTTCTCGACGGGCGTTTCGTCGATCACCGTCACGCTGCAGACGAGGCCGTCCTCGACCTCGACATGGACGGGCACGAGATACTGGAAGACGACGCGGCGAGGCGTGGCCGAGCTGAGCTTGGTCATCGGATTGCTCCTGATTGTGGGGCGGCAGGAGCGGCGAGGCCGCTCCCGCCGTGGTCGCGTCACTCGGCGGCGATCATCGCCGGGTCGTCGGCATCGCCTTCGCCGTCATCCGCCTGCTCGTCCTCATCGTCGGCGAGGAAGGCCGGCAGTGTTTCATCGCCTTCACCTCCGCTTACATCGACCGAGGTCGTCGCATCGCGATCGGCGGACCGCAGCGGCTCCGGCAGCCAGCCGGTGTCGGCGAGCAGGCGTTCGGCCTCCTTGGCCATCTCGGGCTTCTTGAGATGGTCGATGAGCTGAGCCTTCTCCTCGCCGAGCGCTTCCCGCACGGCTTCGACGATCCGGCTCTTCGTGACGCGGCCGAGATAGTTCGCCACCGTCGGCCGCCAGCCGGCCTCCACCATGTCGAGGCCGGTGGCGCGCGCCAGCCGATCGGCATCGCGCATGCGCCGATCGAGACCGTGCTGGGTGACGCCATAGCCGCTATGGGGATTCGGGCGCTCGTAGAGCGCGTTGATGCCATAGCTGACGCAGTGGGCGAGCAGCGCGAGGCGGCTCGCATCGTCGAGGCCGGCGATCCAGTCCCACAGCCGATCGTCGTCATCGAGCGGCATGTCCGCCTCCCAGGCCTCCACGCGTGCCTGGATGGCCTTGGCGGAAGCGCTGTCCTTCAGGTCGGGGGCCTGGACGGGGAAGTGGACCTCCCGGACCGACGCCTCGGCGGCGCAGCCGTGCGCGTTGCGCTTGAACGCATCGAGCACCAGCCTGTGTAGGAGCGCCGTCAGCGCGACATGCGGATGGTTGGCGACCGCGTCGCGCAGCGCCAGCGTGCGATGGGCGGTGAGCTCGATGACCAGCCGCTCGGGCAGCGGCTTGATGGCGTCGTCCTCCTCGTCATCGTCCGCGTCCGTGCCCTGGCCGCCAATCGTGATGACGGCGCGTTGAGCGGACGGCGCCGCGGGAGCATCGTCCCCGTCGGATTCTCCGTCGGTTTCGGCGTCGCTGCGTCCGACGGTGATCGGCGCCTCGTCTTCGGGCCGCACATAGCCGCGATCGACCACGAGGTCGCCGTCTCGATCGACGCTGACGAAAACGCCGGCGCGCGCGATGTCGGCGGGGTCATAGACGACGGGACGCTTCTCGAAGGCTTCAAGCGCCTCCTCGATCTCGCCCAGGCGCCGGTCGATCTCGTCCGGCAGATCGTCGGCGCCGTCATATTCCGCTTCGAGCCGGTCGTACTCGGCGCGCAGCGCCTCGCGTTCGTCCCGCTCTTTCTCGGTGAGATCGACGAAGGTGCCGCCGATCTGGCGCAGGCCGTGGTCGTAGCCGTAGGGCAGGTCGAGGTCGATCTTGATCCACTTCCAGCCTTCGCTCGCGATCCCATCCGCGACTGTCTTCAGCTTCTCGCTGACCAGGCGGTGAAGGACCGAGGGATCGGCAAGCCAGCCGCCGTCATCGTCCTCGAACAAATCGCGCAGGACGGCGCCGCCGGCCGCGACATAGGCATCGATGCCGACGAAGCGCGCGCGCTTGTCGGAGGCCGGGATCGTGGTCTCGGTAAGAAGCTGGCGGATATGCCAGGGCTGCCGATTGTAGGAATGCTGCACGGCCTCCCACACCTGCTCCTGGCGCTGGTGGTCTGGGTTGACGGTGAAGGCCATCAGCATGTCGAGCGTCATCCGCTCCTCGGCATAGGCCTCGCGCAGCAGGGGCGAGACGGCGTTGAGGCGAAGCCGCTGCTTCACGACCTGGACGGTCGTGAGATAGGCCGCGGCGATTTCCTGCTCGGTCATGCCCTTGTCAAGCATGTCCTGGAAGGCGCGGAACTGGTCGAGCGGATGAAGCCCGGCGCGAAGCAGGTTCTCGGCGAGGGAGTCGTCCTCGGCGAGGATCCTGGTGTCGGATTTGCGTACGATGCAGGGGACGAGCCCGTCCTTCGGGAATCGCTTCGCCTTCACGAGGCGCTCGATGGCGCGATAGCGGCGTCCGCCCGCTGGCACCTCGAACATGCCGGTCTCGTTGCCGTCCGCGTCGAGGATGGCGCGAACGTTGAGGCCCTGCACGAGGTCCTCGCGCCGGTCGATGTCGTGGACCAGCTCGTCGAGCTCAACCTCCGGCCGGGTGCGCCGGACATTGGACTCCGAGAGCACGAGCTTGTTGAAGGGGATGTCGCGCGAGCGCGAGAAGACGATCTTCCTGGCAGCCTTTGCCATGTCGGGATACTCCGCGACGGGCGCCGAGAGCCTCTCTCCCGGCTTCCAACCCGTCACGAAGCGAAGCGCCGCCCTCTCACTCTGAGGACGGCGCCTTCCGGCGATCCGGAGGGGCGTAGAACCGGAGAAGCGCAAACGCGCATCTCCGGCGCGGCGGGTTTCAGGATAGGTGTCACGCGCCGTCACGTCGAGGCGAAGCCGCTCGGTAGAGGATGCGCTCGGCCGCCCGGATGCTTCCCGCCTGGCGGGCGGCTTCCGCCCAGACCGAGATCGGAAAGTCGCCGGTGAAGAGAATGTCGCGCTCGATCCCCATGCCGAACGGCAGGACGATCGAAGCGAGTTCTTCGAGCGAGAAACTGCCGAGCTCAGGATAGCCGAGATCGGCGAGGCCGAAGAGGGTATGGCCATCTGCGTCCAGTTCGGTCGCGAGCCAGATGCCTTGGCCCAGCGGGTTGAAGAACTTGACGACGGGCACATGGTCAGCGCCGCGTTCAAGGCCATTGGCGAGCAGGCGCTCGCGCAGGTCGTCGGTCAGGAGGATCATGCTGCCCTCCTGTCGTTCGCGGGTTCGCCGGCGATCTCCGTTTCGGGGAGGAACGCCAGCAGCCAATCGGCCGCCTTGCTCGCCTGGGACGCGGCGCGGACGATGGCGCGATTATCCTCGCGCAGCACCTCCAGCCACGAGCCGATGTAGTCGGCGTGGCGCACGGTCGGATTGATGCCGAGCGAGGCGCAGCAGAAGGCCGCGTTCATCTCGGCGACCAGTTCCTCGAAGGCGTACTTCTTCGAGCCGAAGGAGCCCGATAGGTCGCGGCCGAGACGCGACGCATGGCCCGTGGCGTGGCCGAGCTCATGCAGGGCCGTGCGGTGCCAGTTGATAGGCTCGAAGTAAGACTGCGGCGGCGGCACCTGGACGTAGTCTTGCGCCGGGACATAGAAGGCGCGGTCGCCGCCGATGCGGAAATCGATACCGGTTGCCTTGATCAGCGCCTCGACGCGCGGCTCGATCAGGCCGGGTTCCGGCGCGGGCGGTACGACGGCAAGGCCGTCGGGCAGGTCCTCGCACTGCGCGACATTGAACACGGTGAAGCGCTTCAGGAACGGAATGGCCTGCGCTTCCTCGCCGGTCTCCTGCGCGCGCTTCTTCTCGTCGTCTGGAATGAAGCGATCGGCGTAGACGACGGTGGTGCCGCGCTCGCCCTTGCGGACATGGCCGCCGAGCGAGAGCGCCTGGCGGAAAGTCAGCCAGCTCTGGACCGGAAAGCCATGCTCGACGACCGCGCCCCAGAGGATCAGCACGTTGATCCCGGAATAGGCGCGGCCGGTGGCGGCGTTGACCGGCATGGCGAGCGGCGCCTTCGCCGCCGCCGTGCCCCAGGGCTGGACCCAGGGCACGCGGCCGGCCTCCAGCTCGGCGATGATCTTGTTGGTGATGTCGTCGTAGAGACTCGTCCGGTCGGCGCCGGCGCGAGCATGGCGGTCGTGTCTGAACATCGCGGTTCTCCGCGACGGGCGCCGGAGGCCTCTCCTCCAGCCCTCAACCCGTCACGGCAAACCCGGTCCGCACTCTCACTCTCTTTATGGGGGGCGTTGCGGGGTCTCCCCGCTAGAAGGGGTCGGCTCGAGACCGCGGCTTGGCCGCAGGGGAAGGCTTTCTCATTTAGATTGATGCGGAATATCGTAGCTTGGTTACGATCCAGCCAATGAATTCAAACTTGCCGCGTTTGCAGCTCCGCCGTGAGCTTTTCCAGCCCTGGCCAGCAAGCTCGGTCCATCCCAGTTGCCGAAGGCAGCGATCGGCCGTGGGTGCCGCGCTCGGCTGACGGCCTTCTGGTACTGAATCCGTGAAGCAGGACCAGGAGCAGGGAGGCCTTCTCGCAACCCGACCTTGAAGATCACTTGAATTACCCGGCCATTGGCCGTACAATATATCAGATCGAGGAGATGGAGGTATTGAGATGGCCGAAGCAATCCGGAAGCCGACTCGTGGTCGGGTTCGCGGTGAGCGTCTTGAGACCCGCGTGACGGCCGAGCAGAAGAAGCTCATCGAGCGTGCCGCGGCACTTCAGGGGCGGACTGTGACAGACTTCGTGCTTACAAGCGTGCAGGACGCCGCCCGACGCGCGATCGAGGAACACAGCCAACTCGCTCTCTCACTGCGTGACAGCGAGGCGTTCGTTGATGCGCTGCTGAACCCGAAGCCGATCAATGATCGCCTTCGTGAGACGGTCCGCCGTTATCGCCAACGTGCCGGCGTCTGACGCGTGCCTCGCAGTATCGAAGAAAAGCTCCGCGTCGAGCCGCTAAGTTCAAGCCATGACCGATCGGAGTTTGAGAGTGGGGTAGAGCCACTCGACAGATATTTTCGGACACAGGCAGGACAGGACGCACGGAAGAATATGGCCGCGCCTTTCGTCCTGGTGCTGCTGGATGGGATGATCGCGGGATACTACACGCTCTCCGCGACGTCTGTGCAGATCGCCGAGCTGCCGGCGCAAACGGTGCGGAAGCTGCCGAGATATCCGCTGGTCCCGGCGACGCTTGTGGGGCGACTCGCAGTGGATCGGCATCACCAGGGAAAAGGCTATGGGCGCTTTCTCTTGGCCGATGCCCTGTATCGGGCGGCCCGGAGCGAGATCGCGTCTTTCGCGGTGATCGTGGATGCGAAGGATGAGAACGCGCGGCGCTTCTACGAACGGGAGAGCTTTCTGCCATTTCCGGATCAGCCAATGAAGCTGTTTCGGCCGATGACAGATATCCGGCGGCTGTTCGATTAATTAATGCGCCAATGTTGAACGCATCTTAAGGAAATAGAAGAGGAGCGGGGGATCAGAATGAAGGCGTTTGAATTCGACCATCGTCTCGTCGATTCCTATGCCCGTTTCTCGCGGTCATTCAGCACTATTCGATCCGATGATCTGAAGTCGGAAATCGATCGGCAGTACGATGCCGGGCGCTTCTGGCCAGGCGCGCTTCTGTCTCTCAACCCTCGATATCTTCAGGGGCCGACAATCGACGATCTGGTCGCCTCGGGCGATCTCGACGAAGCGACTGGCAAAATATTCCGGTTCGGGTCGACGCCTCTGCGGTTCTATCGTCACCAGGGGCAGGCTATCGCCAAGGCGCGGGCGGGCCAGAGTTATGTGGTCACCACGGGAACCGGATCGGGCAAATCGCTTTGCTTTTTCGTCCCCGTGGTGGACGCAATTGTTCGCGCACGGAAGGCGGGCAAGGGGCGTAGAACCAGCGCCATTATCGTCTATCCGATGAACGCTCTGGCGAACAGCCAGATCAACGAGATCGAGAAGTTCATATCCCAATCCGACCTGCCAGCAGAGATCAGACCGGTGGTGCGACGTTACACTGGCCAGGAGAGTCAGGAGGAGCGGCAGCGGATCGCAGACAACCCGCCGGATATTCTACTCACCAACTTCATGATGGCCGAACTGCTCCTAACCCGGCAAGACGGCCTCGACACCAAAGTTATAGAAAATGCGAGCGGTTTGAGGTTTGTCGTTCTCGACGAGCTGCACACGTATCGGGGCCGCCAGGGCGCCGACGTCGCCATCCTCGTCCGCCGCCTTCGCAATCGCTGCACGCCAGACGAGACTCCGATCTGCATCGGAACATCGGCCACTATGGCGAGCGAAGGGTCTGATGCCAATCGCGCGCAAGCCGTAGCGAACGTTGCATCGCGTCTTTTCGGGGTGTCCATAGGACCGGAAGCGGTCATCGACGAGTCGCTTGAACGGGCAACGGATGACCGATTGAAGCTTGATGATGTGCGGCCGAAGCTCGCGTCTGTCCTGACATCTGCGCTCCCAGACGTGTTGACCGATGAGGTCCTGAGGGAGCATCCCTTGGCGGTCTGGACCGAATTGGCAATCGGGCTGGACGACGCGCAGGAGCTCAAGCGCAAGAAGCCCATTCCGTTTGAAGAGGTTGTGGGGCTGCTATCAAAGGATAGCGGCGTCGATCCCGAAACCTGTCGAAGTAGCCTCGAGACATTTCTAACCCGCGTCAGCCTGCCGGAAACAGAGCGAGGCGGCTCTGGGACAGGTGCGTTCCTGGCATTCAAGCTTCACCAATTTATCTCGGGCGCAGGCGAGGTCTTCACCACACTGACCGAGAAGCCCCGGAAAGTTCTGTTCGAAGGTCAGCTCGAAGACCCTAGCGCGCCAGGCCATCGCCTCTATCCAACCCGTTTCTGCCGGGAGTGCGGACATGAGGTCCATGTGGTCGTCAAAACAGAGGACGCCGAGGGTACGCTGTTCTTGCCAAGGAATATAGACGATGCGCCGCTGGACGATCAGGAGGGTGATGCTGCAGGTTATCTAACCCCCACGGGCGACGGCGACCCCGATTACCTGTTTACGGGTGATATCGAATCTTATCCCGAGGATTGGCGCGAGGAGCGTTACGGCGTCGAACGACTCCGCGCGAACCGGAAACGACGAGTGCCCGAGATGGTCACCGTTTCGCCCGACGGCCGCCTCGGTTCACCGGGCAAGAGCTTCTGGTTCATACCCGGCAAGTTTGGGTTCTGCCCATGCTGCCTTGACCAACCGCACCCAAGCATGCGGGAGCGCACCAAGCTTGCGGGGCTGTCGGGCGAGGGCCGTAGTTCAGCCACGACGCTCCTTGTCGCAACTGCCCTGGAATGGATGAACAGGTCCGACAGCGGCGTCCCCAAGGAAAAGCGCAAGCTTCTCGGGTTTACCGACAATCGTCAGGACGCCGCCCTTCAAGCAGGGCACTTCAACGATTTTCTATTCGTCAGCCTGCTGCGCGGTGCGATCCTGCGAGCCGTCCTGGACGTCGGCGACGATGGCCTGACCGAGGATGAGTTTGGTCTGCGGATCGTGAGGGCGCTCGGTTTCACCGCCGCTAACCGAGATACGCGCGTCCACTGGATGCTGGATCCCGAGGCGGGGGCCGTGGTCCGCGAGGACGCCCAGCGCTCGCTCCAAAAAGTTCTAGCCCATCGGCTTTGGACGGACCTGCGCCGGGGATGGCGCTACACCAACCCGAGCCTGTCCGTTCTCAAACTCATCGACGTCGAATTCATCGGCCTCGATGACATCGCTGAAGACACCGAGCGCCTGGCCGCCATCCGGCCGGAATTCGGCGCGCTCGATGCCACTGCGCGTAAGGTCATGTTGAAGAAACTCCTTGGCGCCATGCTCGAAGGCTTGGCCGTCGGAACAGAAGCGCTCGATCCGACCGTTCTCGAAGGAGTCGCCCAGAAGTCCCGCAATCTGCTGCGCGCCCCATGGGCTATCGACATCAAAGAGACGCCCCGAAGCCGAACGACGCTGTTCCTGCAAGCCCCAGGCAAGGATCAAGTAAGCCTGCGGGAGGAGCAGACGATCGTCCGTGCCGGCCACAATTCCCGCATCGGACGCCTGATCAATCGCAAAAGCGTCATTGGGACTAAGCTCGGCAAGACTGACTACTTGACCGCCATAACTGGGCTGATGGACCTCCTTGTGCGCGAGGGATTGGTGTCGTGTGTCGAGTTGGAGGAGGATCTGCAAGGCTGGCGTCTATCGCCGTCAGCTGTCCGTGTCGTGCCCGGCGAAGCCATTCGACGCGGCGCGGCGCAGGGCAACCGTTACTTTCATGATCTCTACAATGAGATTGCTGCCGACCTGAAGGCCGGCCAGAGCAACTTCTGGGGTCTCGAAGGTCGTGAACACACGGCCCAAGTGACCCAGAGACAACGCGAATGGCGCGAGTGGCGCTTTCGGTTCGAGAAGGAGGATCGGGACAATCTCGCGAGAACCGCCGCCGACCTCAAGGCCGCTGGCGAGTCGGAGCAGTTTCTCCCCGCCCTGTTTTGCTCGCCGACGATGGAACTCGGCGTCGACATCTCGGCGCTCAATGCTGTCTATCTGCGAAATGTGCCGCCGACGCCAGCCAACTACGTCCAGCGCGCTGGCCGCGCGGGTCGTTCGGGGCAGGCCGCTGTCATCGCGACCTATTGCGCCGCCCAATCACCTCATGACCAATACTTCTTCGAAAGGCGCAATGAGATGGTGGCGGGCGTCGTTCGTCCGCCGGCCCTCGACATCACCAATGAAGAGCTCGTGCGTTCGCATCTGCACGCCGTTTGGCTTGCCGAGGCGAAGCTAGCTCTGTCTCCAGACATCCCCGAAATTCTCGACCTGACCCAAACGGGGTACCCGCTGAAGCAGGAGATCCACGCCGTCATCGACCGGCCTGAATTGGCGATAGCTGCGCACGCTCCGATGAAGCGCGTTCTCGACCAGATCCTCGCTTCGGTGGAGGGCCGCAAGCCCGCCTGGATGAGCGATCCGAACGAATTCGTTTCCTCCGTCGCTCTGCGGGCGCCACAGGAATTCGATCGCGCCTTCGACCGGTGGCGGGAGCTTTACAACTCCGCCCGGACGCAGCTCATTGAAGCCAATGCTCGTTCCGAGATCACAGGTCTCTCGGCGGCGGACCGTCGTCGCATCAAGGCCTCGCAGATGCAGGCCAGCGACCAAATCGCCATTCTCGAACAGGGCAAAGCCTCGAACGGTTCGGACTTCTACTCCTACCGTTATCTAGCGACGGAAGGTTTCCTGCCTGGCTACAATTTTCCCCGACTGCCGCTCTACGCGTTCATTCCTGGCGAGGGAAAGACCGGCTCCTTTCTTCAGCGCGCTCGCTTTCTGGCCATCTCGGAGTTCGGGCCGCGCAGTCTGATCTATCATGAAGGCCGTGCCTACCGGGTCATGAAGGCGAAGCTGCCGCCAGAAGTGCGAACGGGCGATGGCGCGGAGCTCGCTACCCGAGACATCTACATTTGCTCGAACTGCGGCGCTTGCCATGACGGTGAGGTCGAGCGCTGCCATGCTTGCAACAGCCCGATGGCCGGCGAGACGCCCGTACAGCGGACACTCCGGATCGATAACGTCGAAGCCGCGCCGGCCGAGCGGATCACAGCGAACGACGAAGAACGCGTCCGGCAAGGCTTCGACATTCAGACTGTCTTTTCCTGGCCGAAACGCGAAAGCCGAGTACAGATTACAGAGGCCGATTTCCGCTGCGAGGACGCCTCAATCTTCAACCTGCAATATGCCAACAGCGCCGAGATCAGCCGGATCAATAAGGGGCTGAAGCGACGCGCCAATCAGACCGTCTTCGGCTTCTACATCGATCCGCGCAGCGGCTACTGGGCAAAGTCCGACGACGAGGAGCCCGACGTCGATGTGCCGCCGGATGTCGTGAAGCCGGTTCGGATTGTTCCTATCGTTCGTGATCACAAAAACGCGCTGCTCTTCCGGTTCAACGATCCGACGGCCTATGCCCCCGAGACGGTTGTCACCGTTCAGCACGCCTTGATGAGAGGCATTGAGGTCGTTTTCCAACTCGAGGAAGGTGAGGTTCTCGGCGAGCCATTGCCTGCCCGCGATAACCGTCGCGCCATCCTGGCCTATGAAGCCACGGAGGGCGGCGCCGGAGTGTTGAGCCGTCTCATCGAGGATCCGCAGGCGCTCGGCAAGGTGGCCCGAGAAGTGCTGACCCTGATGCATTTCGACAGAGTCGATGAAGCGATCGCGGCAGGCGATGCCAAGCTGCTCATCAGCCGCGACGGGGAGGCATGCGTCCGGGGGTGCTATCGTTGCCTGCTTTCCTACTTCAACCAGCCCGATCACGAGCTGATCGACCGTACGGGGGACGAAGCAAAACAGCTGCTGATTGATCTGGCGCGGGGGCAGGTGGTGCTTGCCGCGTCGGCCAGCCCGTTGGGCGAAAGCGCGGAATGGGAGCGTGCCTTCAAGGATGCAGGGCTCCCAGCTCCCGATGCGTCCGTCATCACCTTCTCCGGTCAGACGATGAGGTTCGCGTGGCGCAGCCACTACGTCGCTGCCTGCGTCTCTCCTCTGACCGAGGGAGCGCGCCAGGAAGCTGAGTCCAAGGGCTGGGCGCTGTTCGAGTTGCCGGGATCGATTGCCGCGGGTGTGCCCGACGCTTTGATCTCGATGTTTGGGGGAACATCCCGATGACGGTGAATTTCACCCCAGGCGATCTGGTCCGCGCCCGCGGGCGCGAGTGGGTCGCGTTGCCGTCGCCGCAGGACGGCATTCTGGCGCTTCGCCCGCTCTCGGGCAGTGAGAACGATACGGTGATCCTCGACCCGAAGCTCGAGATTCTCCCTGTCGAGCCTGCCCGTTTCAATCTACCTGCCGACGCTGCGGCGACCGTTCAGGCGAAAGCGGCCCTGCTCGCGGATGCGATGCGGCTGACACTGCGACGCGGTGCGGGGCCGTTCCGGTCCGCCGCGCAACTCGCCTTCGAGCCGCGGACCTATCAGCTTGTGCCCCTGCTGATGGCCCTTCGTCTGCCGGTGCCGCGCCTGCTCGTCGCGGACGATGTCGGCATCGGCAAAACGATCGAAGCTGGCCTGATCTTGCGCGAGTTGATGGATCGGGGCGAGGTGGATGCGTTCTCGGTGCTCTGCCCGCCGCACCTCGTCGATCAATGGCTAGGAGAGCTGAAGGCGCGCTTCGGGATCGACGCCGTCGCTGTCACGTCCGGCACCGCGAGCCGGTTGGAGCGCAGCCTGCCGCTCGCCCAGACCCTGTTCGACGCCTATCCCTTCACGGTGGTCAGCCTCGACTACATCAAGGCGGAGAAGCGCCGCGAAGGCTTTGCGCGCGCCTGTCCGGACTTCGTGATCGTCGATGAGGCGCATGCGTGTGTCGGAACGCACCAGGGGCGGCAACAGCGTTTCGAGCTCCTGTCGGAGCTCGCCCGAGATCCAGAGCGGCGGATGGTCCTTCTGACAGCAACGCCGCATTCCGGAGACGAAGACGCCTTCGCGCGCTTGCTCTCCCTGATCGAGCCGTCATTCGCGTCGATGGACTTCGATGACGCTCGCTACCGTGAGCGCCTGGCGCGACACTTCGTGCAGCGACGCCGGATCGATCTCATCTCGGGGGATTGGGATGAAGATCGTGCCTTCCCGAAGCATGAGACGACGGAATTCGCTTATCGCCTCACCGAGGCTCATCGCAGATTTCAGGAGGCCGTGCTCGACTACTGTTTCGGCATCGTTTCCCGTGCGGGATCGGGGCAACGAGAGCGACGCTTGGCCTTCTGGGGCACGTTGGCCCTGATGCGCTGTGTCGGTTCGTCGCCGGCCGCAGCGCTGAGCGCCCTGCGGAACCGCATGGCGACCGAAAGCGATCGGCTCGAACCACAAATCTACGATGAAGACAGCGACGACGAGGACGCAGTCGATCTTGAGCCAGGCACCGCATTTGACGCCGATCCGGAGCTTCTCGCTCTGGTCAAGGAGGCCGAGGCCCTAATCGGAAAACCCGACCCGAAGCTGGCCGCCTTGGTCGATGCGCTGACGCCGCTCATCAAGAAGGGGGTAAATCCCGTCGTCTTCTGCCGCTTTCTGGCGACGGCCGAGCATGTCCGCGATGGGCTGCGCAAGGCGTTCCCGAAGCTGACCATCGAAGCTGTGACCGGCGTTCTTACGCCGGACGAGCGCCGCGATCGTGTCGCCGACATGGCGACTGCGGACGACGAAAAGCCGGTCCAGCGCATTCTCGTCGCCACGGATTGCCTGTCGGAAGGCATCAACCTTCAGCAGCTCTTCGACACGGTCGTCCATTACGATCTGTCCTGGAATCCAACCCGGCACCAGCAGCGCGAGGGGCGAGTGGACCGCTTCGGTCAGCCGGCGGAACTCGTCCGCTCGATTATGATGTTCTCGCCCGACAGCGCCATCGACGGCGCAGTGCTCGAGGTCATTCTTCGCAAGGCCGAGGAAATCCGAAAAGCGACAGGTGTCACCGTGCCTCTCCCTGAGGAACGAGGGCCGGTGACGGATGCGCTGATGGCGTCGATGATGTTGCGTCGCGGCGTGTCCCGCCAACTCACGCTCGATCTTCGGCTCGATGACGGGGCCAAGGTTATGGAGACGCGGTGGCGCGACGCCGCCGAAAACGAGAAGAAGTCCCGCGCGCGTTTTGCGCAGAATGCGATGAAGCCGCAGGAAGTCGCCCCAGAATGGGAGAAGGTCCGCACGCTACTCGGCTCTCCAGCGGAGGCGCGGCTCTTCGTCGAGCGGGCGATGGCACGTTTCGGCGTGCCCCTGGAAACCCGGAAAACCTTGCTTCTGGCGCACGTTGACGCCCTTGATGCCGGCCTGCGCGAGCGCTTGAAGGAGCATGACCTGACCGGATCGGTGCGTCTGGCGACTGCCGAGCCCGCGCCATCGGGCACCGCTTTACTCACCAGGACGCATCCCCTGACGGCCACGCTTGCCGAAGCGCTGGTCGAGGCATCGCTCGATCCAGAGTCGCTGTCCGGGCTCGGCATTGGCCGGGTCGGCGCTTGGCCGACCGCCGCGGTTCAACAAGTGACTCGCATTGCTCTCCTGCGTCTTCGGTTCAAGTTGACTGTCCATGCGCGTAAGGAGCGGCTGCTGCTGGCGGAGGAAGCGGCGCTCGTTGCGATTCAAGGCGGGGGGATCGTGGCGTTCGGCGACACCGCCCGGGAGTGGCTCAACACACCGGCCACGTCCGATCTCGCGCCCGTCGCACGCGACAGGTTTGTCGCGAAGGCGAGGGAGGACTTGCCGAGCCTGCTCGGCGGTCCAATTGCTGACTTCGTACGATCGCGCGCGCAAGAGCTCATGCAAGACCATGCCCGCCTCCGCGCCGCGTCGGGGTCTGCCTCGCGCGTCACCGTGGAGGCCGTGCTCCCGCCGGATGTGATCGGCCTCTTCGTGCTGATCCCGGGGGAGGCCTGAGCCGTGGCACGTAAGCCCGTCACCGATATGTCGGCCTGGCCCTCGCTCACGCTGGAGGGCAACCTCATTGCTCCGGCGATGGTCGCCAGCATCGACCGCCGACAAGCTTCCGAGCAGACGGAGGAGGACTACCGGATCCGCAAAGGCCTGACGATCCGCGAGGAGATCTCGACGGCCTTCCGTGTCGGCCAGTCCCATTTCGATGCGTTCGCGAAACTTCAGAATCCCTCGGTGGAAGCCACGCGGCGCTTCGTGCGGGCCTTCCTTGCGGAAACCTTCGGCTTCGACGATCTCGCTCCGGCTGATGGCGTGGTCTCGTTCCTGGCCGGTGGCCGCGTCCCCATCGTTGTTGTACCGCCCTCGGAAGAGAAGCTCGATCGTCGCAGCCCGACGCTTTCGACCGATCGTTCGCGATCTCCGGCATTCGCGCTTCAGGACTATCTCAACGACAGCGATAATGTACTCTGGGGGCTGGTCACAAACGGGGCCCTCCTCCGCCTCATGCGTGACAACGCCTCGCTGACCCGTCCCGCCTACATCGAGGCCGACCTTGTCGCCATCTTCACCAACGAGGATGCCGCCTCCTTCGCGGTCCTCTGGTCGCTGATCCACCGAACCCGGTTCGGCATCGCTGGCACGCCCGTCACCGATTGCGCGCTCGAACGCTGGCGTGAGGCGGGCTCTCGCGAGGGTGAGGCCGCCCGCGACCGGTTGGCGGCCCAGGTCGAAACCGCGCTGAAAGTGCTGGGCTCTGGTTTCCTCGAGGCCAACCCAGACCTCGCCGCACGCCTGAAATCGGGCGAGGTCAACCTGACCGAGTGGTTCAACGAGCTTCTGCGCCTCGTATACCGCCTCATCTTCCTGATGGTGGCAGAGGATCGGGATTTGCTGCACCCGCCGATCAAGGAAGATGATCCGCAGCGCACAAAGAAACTCGCTGCTCGCAAGCTCTATGCAGAAGGCTACAGCCTCGCCGCGCTGCGGGCGCAAGCGGTACGCGCAGCCACATGGGACAAGCACCACGACCGCTACGAAGGCATCAAGGTGGTCTTCCGCGGCCTTGCGCGCGGGCAGGAGGCGTTGGGGCTTCCTGCACTCGGCGGGCTCTTCAATGCTGACCAACTGCCGCACCTCGAAACCGCACGCCTGCGCAACCGCGCTTTCATGGAAGCGCTCTATCGCCTTGCCTGGCTCGCCGGCAAAACCGGCATGGTGCCGGTGAACTGGCGCGCGATGGAAACTGAAGAGCTAGGTTCGGTCTACGAATCCTTGCTCGAGCTCCAGCCACAGCTTGGCGACGACGGCAGGACGCTCCTATTCGCGTCGGAAGCCGCCGAGCAACGGGGCAATCAGCGCAAGACGACCGGCTCCTACTACACGCCGGACAGCTTGGTTCAGCTCCTGCTCGACAGCACGCTCGATCCGATGCTCGACGAGAGAGAGGCTCAAGCCGCCGATCCGGCCGAAGAGCTCCTGAAGCTCACCGTCATCGATCCCGCCTGCGGCTCGGGGCATTTTCTGCTCGCAGCCGCGCGGCGCATCGCCACCCGCGTTGCCCGTCATCGTGCCGGTGGCATCCCTTCGGCATCCGACTTCCGCCATGCGCTGCGCGAAGTCGCCTGCCGCTGCCTTTATGGTGTGGACCGCAACCCCATGGCGGTCGAGCTGACCAAGGTTGCGCTCTGGATAGAGGCGCTGGAGCCGGGTCGGCCGCTTGCCTTCTTTGATGCGCAGATACGCTGCGGCGACAGCCTGATCGGCGTGTTCGACCGCGCGATGTTGCGGGAAGGGTTGCCTGACGAGGCCTACAAGCCGCTGACGGGCGACGACAAGGAACTCTCCCGTCGCTATGCCCGGCTCAACAAGGAACAGCGCGATCGCGCGAAAGGTCATCCGCTGCTGTTCAAGAATTGGTCGCCGCCCGAAGTCCTGGCCGAGCGCGATCACAAGCTCAAGGAGATCGCGCAGGACGATCTGACGAGCGTCGAGGCAAAGGCGCGCGGCTTCTACGCGATGCGCTCGTCCGATGATTGGCAGCGCCTCAAGACAGCGAGCGACCTCTATATCTCGGCTAATTTCTACATGGCGGCGTTCTTCACCCCGAAAGCGGGCGGCGCGGCAAACACCGATGCCATGCCGCTCACGGAGCATGTGTGGCAGGCGGCAGGCGGCCAGGCGCCGGCCGAACATCTGCGCCAGGGCGCGATGCTGACGTCCCGGAAAGTGGGCGCCTTTCATTGGTTCATCGAATTTCCCGAGATCATGGAGCGTGATGGCGGCTTCGATGTCGTCATCGGCAATCCGCCTTGGGAGCGCATCAAGCTTCAGGAGCAGGAGTTCTTCGCTGCGCGCTCACCGGCAATCGCCGCTGCGCCGAACAAGGCTGAGCGCCAGAAGCTGATCGATGCCTTGGAGGCGGCCGATCCCAACAGTGCGGATGGCCGCCTGTGGCGGGATTTCGTCTTTGCAAAGCGCACGGCGGAGGCAGCCAGCGAGTTTGCCCGTTCATCAGGCCGCTATCCGTTCACCGGCCGGGGCGACGTCAACACATACGCGCTCTTTGCCGAACTGTTTTCGCGGCTTGCGAAGGGCACCGGCAGGGCTGGCGTTATCGTGCCGACAGGAATTGCAACCGATTCTACCACCTCACTTTATTTTGGGGATCTGATCGAAAACAAAAAGATTCGATCGCTCTTCAGTTTCTATGAAATTCGAAATTGGTTCAAAGGTACCGATGACAGGAAGCCCTTCTGTCTGTTGTGCTCCGGAGGCTATTCTGAAGCGGCGGAGTTCTGTTTCGATATTAAATCTATCGGTGAGGTATCCAATCCGGAACGTTGTTTTACGCTAACGGCTCGTGATATTGCCCGCATCAACCCTAACACAAAAACGGCACCCATCTTCCGTTCCCGCGCCGACGCGGAGCTGACGGCGAAGCTTTACGCCCGCGCACCCGTGTTGATTGAAGAGCGGCCCAAAGAAGAGGGTGGCGATATCAATCCCTGGGGCATCACGTTCCAGTCTATGTTCCATATGTCCAACGACTCCGGCTTCTTCCGCACACCAGCGCAGATGGAGGCCGACGGCTGGCAAAGCGATGGTGTGAACTGGGTGCGGGAGACGGCGGCAGGCGTCGAACGCCGCGTGCCGCTTTACGAA
Source organism: Enhydrobacter aerosaccus (assembly GCF_900167455.1). Lineage (GTDB taxonomy): Bacteria > Pseudomonadota > Alphaproteobacteria > Reyranellales > Reyranellaceae > Reyranella > Reyranella aerosaccus. The sequence continues at coordinate 1,857,123 of NZ_FUWJ01000001.1, read as the reverse complement.
GCCAAGATGATCCACCATTTCGATCATCGCTGGGCGACCTATGGCGCCGACGCAAGTGACGACGAGGAAGGCGCCCGCGACTGTACCCTTGCCGAAAAGCAGAATCCCGATTTCGAGCCGTCGCCGCGTTACTGGGTGCCCGAGGACGAGGTTGTCTTGCGCGCCGCCCGCGTGCCATCGGCACTGAAAAGCGCCGTCAGGCTGGCGCGAGGCGACCGCGGAAAGGGGCGCCGAAAGGCGGACGCCGATGCGCGGGAAGGCGGCCGCTCCGCGGCGCTCAAGGCGCTCGTCACCTGGCTGGCCGGAGCCGTTCCTGCCCTCGAAGGGCGCCCCGCGCGAGAGGCCGATATTTTCCATCTCCTCGGCCGCGCGCAGGACTGGCGCGGCGCGCTGAAGGCGTCGCCCGAGCGTTTCCTGCTCGATCCCAAGACGCTCGCGGCCGGCGCCGAGATGCAGCGCGAGACGCCGCTAGAGGCGGTCGATCTCGCCTTCGTAGCGGAAGCGCCGCAGGATGCGCTCGCCCTCGCTGAACTTCTGATCGAACTGAAGCAGCCCCGCTGGCTCATGAGCTGGCGTAGAAATGCGAGAACGACGGATGAAAGAACCTGGATACCCACAGCGCTGCCGAAACGCGGTTGCGGAGACAGCATCTTCCTTTGGAGTTTTTCTTCTATTACTCCGCAGAAAGCATCGATATTTCTTGCATCCGCCTCATCTTTGGTATCGGACTTTCTTGCTCGTCAGAAAGTCGGTGGCTCAAACCTGAGTTTCTACTTTGTTGAACAATTTCCTGTCCTGCCGCCCTCCGCCTTCTCCACCCACGACCTCGACTTCATTCGCCCGCGCGTGCTGGAGTTGACCTACACCAGCCACGCCATGAAGGCCTGGGCGGAGGATCTGGGATATACGGGTCAGCCCTTCGCGTGGAACGAGGATCGCCGCGCCCAGTTGCGCGCCGAACTCGATGTGTTCTTCGCCAGAAAATACGGTCTGACCGAGGAAGACCAGCGATACGTCCTCGATCCTGCCAAGGTGAAAGGCGTCGATTACCCCTCCGAAACCTTCCGTGTGCTGAAGGAAAAGGAACTCCGCCTCCACGGCGAATATCGCACCGAGCGATTGGTCATGGATGCGTGGAAGCGGATGGCGGCAGAGCGTCCGTCTGATGCGCTTCCTGTCTTGGTCGAATTGCCAACTTTCGAAGACTTGCCGAATGGCGCATGGGCTTGGCCGGCGAACATTCAACCTCGGGATCGCCTCCGCTACGCGGCACAATATGCGCTTTGGCAGATGGACCCCGCGAGCGATGGCGCAGGCGCGCGCTTCGTCATCGCCGGCCTCGCCGAGCCGGCGTTGCTCACGCCTTGGTTGAAGGCCAGCGACAGGGATCAATGGATCAGGCTCATCGGCCCCGAGGCGCAGCCTGCACAGGGCGCGGTCCGACTACGCCCCGCCATCAACGCGGCGTGGCGATCGATGTTCGAGACGCTGCTTACCTCAGGTCAGTTGGAAGAACGCGCCGATGGGACGTGGACAAGGGGGCAGCATTTCAGCTCGGCGGGACTGCACGCCGCCTCCGCCGATGCGCAGCGCGCCGCCTTCGCGATCCGCGCCGTGCGGGGCTTGGACGTCGGCAGCATCACCGCTGCGGCCGCGCGCGAAGACAATGTGATCTGGGCGAGGTTCGGAAGTGGCAGCTCAGGCTGACCTGTTCGCTCCGGCGATCCAGCCGCCGCAGGCGCCGGACGGACGAGCCGGGCCTCGGCTCTGGGTTCGTCGTCTGGCCATCTTCGAGGATCCGCAGACCATAAAGCGGGATGTATCGCTGAAGCCTGGTCTCAACATCATCTGGACGCCGGACATGTCGAACAGCGGCAGCCGCGCCTTGGCCCATGGCAGCGGCAAGACCACCTTCTGCCGGCTGCTTCGGGCCTGCCTGGGCGAGCCCGGCTATGCGACGGACGCTCAGCGATCACGCCTCATGGCGCGGCTTCCGAACGGCCTCTTCGCGGCCGAGATTCTGATCGACGGCGTGTGCTGGGTTGCCATTCGCCCACTGGGGCTGCCGGGTGGAGAGTTCGTCGTTCAGGCTGATTCCATCGAAGATGCGATCGCACGGGGACATCGCGATGGCGATCAAGCATCCATCGACGCCGTCATCGTTTCTAGCTTCTTCTCGACGATAGCGGGGGCCACGCCGGCGGAAGTCAGCCGCGAGCAGGTCTGGGATGTGATTCGGGCCTGGCTGACGCGCGACCAGGAGTGCCGTCTTGCCGATGTTCTTGCATGGCGGTCGTCGCAGACGCAGACGCGTTCCCGCGCACAGGTATTGGGCGAGACAGCCAAGCTGACCATGGTGCGCCTTGCCTTGCGTGCTCTCGATGCTGAAGAGCGTGCCGCCGCCGCCCGCGAGCGAGAACTCGTGGCCGCACTCGAGGAGGAGCGCCGTCGCCACACCTATCAGCAACAGCGATATGCCGAAGGCCTGAAGGCCGTGAGGCTGGCATTGGGCGTCAGCGACGAGGTGGGTTTCGAAGACACGATCGACCAGAAGGGGCTGGTCTCGCTGGCAGAGGAGGCTTTAGCCGACGCCATGCGCGCGGATTTGCCGAAGCCGCCGGATGTCGGCTCGATCTTCGCACGGCAAAAAGCGCTCAACGAGGAGCACGAGACGCTAACAGCGAAGCGTCAGGAGTTGGAGAACGAGACGCGTTTCAAACGTGGTGAGGCTGAACGATATCGCTCTGAAGCGAATCAAGGAGAGATCGACATCTCTCAGGGAGGAATCAGGGTCTGCCCCGTCTGCAGGGTCAGCATAGATGAGGTTAAGGCGAAGGGATGTGGGATTGCGCTCGAGCGATGCGACCTTCCGGCGATTAGGGCGGCCATCGAGGAAAAGCAAAAGAAGGCCGCTGATCTGGATTCAGACGCGAGCGCAGCACAGCAGGAAGCCAAGCGCATTGAGGCCCTGATCCAACAGCTTGAGCCGCGCAAGCAGGCGCTTGAGGCGGAAGCAAAGGCCGCCGATGCAGCCAGCCGCGCCGCTCAGGCAGCCGCCAAGGCGGTGCAGGACCGTGTCTATCGGGCGAGGCGCACGCTCGATGACGTGCGTTCGCTTCGCGAACGTGAGGCTGCCGCAAGATCCACCCCCGCGGAGACCACGGCACTGGAGACGGTTCGCGCAAAGCTGAAGCTCGGGTACTCGCGATCGCGGGCCGCCATTAGAATACTGGAGGAAAGGTATCAAGGGATCATGGCCGCCTGGCTTCCCGAGGGAGTGCAGGGCAGCATCAAGTTGGACGGCCACGGCTTGAAGGTTGATGCCGAATTTTCCGGACGAGGTGAAGTGTCAACGGCCGCCTTGGACTCCCTCAAGATCGTCGCATTCGATCTCGCCGCACTGCACTTGGCCGTCGAGGAAAAGGCGGATCTACCAGCTTTCCTTATCCACGACAGCCCGCGTGAGGCGGATTTGGACGGGCAGCTCTACGCTCGCCTTTTCAGCCTTGTGCATCAGTGGGCGGAAGAAGTGGAAGCGCCTTGCTTCCAATACATTGTCACGACCACGACCGCTCCGCCGTCCGAACTGCAAGGTGATCGTTACGTGAGACTCGTAATGAGCTCGACTCCGGCGGAGCGGCGCCTGTTCGCAATGGACATTTGAGCGCCGCCGCGATGACGATCGAAACGCCCCAATCGTTTGTCGTCCGAGAGGAATGTCAGAAAGCGGCGTCGCAGAACGGCTTTCGCCGCCTCTTGGGGGAAGAGGCTGGCTGGGCGGCCTTCGGCTCGACGACGGCGAAGGGCCACATCTACCTGGCCGCAACAGGACCGGCAGGGCCGTGGTATCTCGCCCTCGACCATCACGGCGTTATCGAGGAACTGGGCGTGCCCGCGGCCGATGTGGCCGGGCCCGGCCGCGCCCGTTTCGCCTTCGATACGCTCGGCGCACTCTATGGGGTGCTGCACCGTGTCTATGAACTCGGGGTCAGCCTGCCCGACGCGCCGCTCATAGAGTTCGAGCATCGGGTCGCTAACCTGCCACAGACGACGGAGGCCGAACGGCTGGTCGTCCAGAGGATCGGGCAGGATATCTTTCGCGATCGCCTGATGGACTACTGGCGGCGGCGCTGCCCGCTGACAGGAATCGCCGACGCGGCCCTGCTGCGCGCCTCGCACATCATCCCATGGGCGGAATGCGAAACCGACGCCGAGCGGCTCAACGTGCATAACGGCCTTCTCCTTTCGGCCCTTTGGGATGCTGCATTCGACCGCGCACTCGTCACCTTCGACGATGAGGGCAAGCCCGAGTTCTCGTCGGGTCTCAGCGAGCAAGCGCGCGCCGAACTGCGCTGGAGCGCCCCCATTCCGCTGACAGATGAGCATCGGCGTCGGCTTGCGCGCCACCGTGAGCGCGCGCGAAGAGCCGATCTGGTCCCGGAGTGAACGATCGTGGCCCGAGAATAGACTAGCGCATCGTTTGCGATGTCGTCCTCGCATAATAATAAATAGTTCTCGCGTAGTACTGGGGGGCTTGCCGCATGTTCGATGATTGGTGCGATATCGACGAAACGGCCCGCGGCGAAAGAAAGAAGCTGTGCGGCCTGACCGAAAAGGCTGGTGGAAGGGCGGCCATCAAGGACGAGCTTATCGAGCGCGTCCGCTCCCACTACGACAAGCTCGAGCAGATCGCGGACGATGTGGAACGTCTAGGGTTTCCCGGAGCGTCCGCCATACTCAGGGAACGATTGCCGCGCACGGCGCGCGAGCGCTCCGGAGAATTGGGCGAGATCATCGCCTCCGAATTCATTGAGCACCACACTGGATTCCGTATCCCCGTGCGCCGCTTGCGTTACAAGGACGGTCGCGAGATGGCACTGCGCGGAGATGATTACGTCGGTATTGATGAGGATGACGAGCGGCGGCTTCTTTTCCTCAAGGGCGAGGCCAAGAGCGGGCGCACGGTCCCGCAGGGCGTCGTCGCCGATGCCCGCGAGCGTCTTTCCGAGAATGATGGCCGCCCGACGACTATATCCCTGCTGTTCGTCGCCGATCGTTTGCTTGAATCGGATGATGAAAACGACAAGGCCCTGGGGCGGCGAATCCGGGATGAGGTAGCGCTTAGGGCTGTTCCGCCGCAGCGGATCACGCATGGGCTGTTCGCGCTCTCGGGAAACAACACAGACGCCGTTCTGGAAGCCGATCTGGAAGAGGCCGACGGGGCGCACAACCACCTCTCCGCCGGGTTCCACGTCGAGGGCCATCAGGCTTTCATAGCCGAGATTTACGAAGAGGCCGGCAACCTTGGAGACGATTGACGAACTGCAAGCTTTTATCAGCACAGCGACGCGGGACAATGTCCGCGGACGCTTGCTCTACCGTGGTGAAGCCCGCGCGATCATCCGTCGCGAAGGCGAGCTTCCCGCTGGCGCGCCGCAGTTCGCGGAAACGCTGGACACCGATCTGTCCGAGTATGGATTCTCCTTGCTCCGGGCTTCCCTTGCCTTGCGTGAACAGGGCGCCGACACAGGCGTGTGGCGTCCCGGATTCCTGAAGGCGGGAAACGCATTCGAGGCGCTCGTTCGCAACGGCTCGCCGGAAACGCTGCAACGCGGCTTCTGGCGCGTGATGGGCGCGGCCTCCTATCACCTTGCCGGCTATTCGGCGATGGCCTACTCGCTCATCAGCCAGCGTGAGGAGGATCCGAATTTCGCGCCGGGGGAACTTGCGCTCGCCCGCCTGATTCTCAGGGATCTTCGGACCCTGAGAAACGAAGCGCGTACATGGCTCCGTGATCCGCTGCATCAGGACGGCGCTATCCGCGCCAGCCTGGCGGAGGGTGCCGCCGACTTTGACGACACCATTTCTGTCATATTGACCACGACAGTACATCGAGCGTTTGCGATCTTCGACTTCGCGCTTGCCACGGGTTCTGCCGCTCTACAGGAGGAGGCTCTTGCGCTCCTCAGGCGAGCGCTGCGTGTTGCCGGCGATTCAGGTGCGGTTTCCCTGTGGTGGATCATTCGCGTTGCGCTCAACCTGATCGACGATCTATGGGCGCACAGTCTTCACCGCATTCTGCCGTCCGAGGGGCCGCAGGGTGCTACTGAATACGGCGAACTGCGGGAGCTGTTTCTCGCATCGCTCTATGCACGCGACATAGCGGAGATCGAGCTTTGGCCATCGCAACTGGAGGCGGCGCGCCGCGCAACTGAGCTCGACGACGATCTGGTCGTGGCACTTCCAACCAGCGCAGGCAAAACGAGGGTTGCTGAAGTCTGCGCCTTGATGTCGCTCAGCGCTGGCAAGCGCATCCTTATCGTGACGCCGCTGCGCGCCCTTTCCGCCCAGACCGAACGATCGTTCCGCCGGACTTTCGCCCCGTTGGGATTCTCGGTTTCCTCATTGTACGGCGCGAGCGGCATGATGCCGGGCGACGAAGACGCGCTTCGCACGCGGCAGATTGTGATAGCGACACCCGAGAAGCTTGATTTCGCGCTGAGAAACGATCCAGACCTCATCGATGATGTCGGTCTGATCGTGCTTGATGAAGGGCACCTGATCGGTCCCAGCGAACGCGAACTCCGGTACGAAGTTCTCGTGCAGCGACTCTTGCGGCGTGACGACGCCGGCGAGCGGCGCATTGTCTGTCTCTCAGCCATTCTGCCGGATGGAGAGCAGCTTGACGATTTGACCGCTTGGATGCGGTCCAACGCGGACGGCGCTCCTGTCAAGTCGGAATGGCGTCCGACACGCCAGCGTTTTGGAACACTTGCCTGGACCGGCCAAGGCGCCCGGCTGACGTTCGACCTTGACGACGACGGACCCTTCATCCAGCAGTTTGTCGAGCAGCAACCGCCGATCCGTCCTCGCCGCACGCCCTTCCCCAGAGACAACGCCGAACTGACGCTCGCTGCGGCGTGGCGCTTCGCCGATGAGGGCAAGCGCACGCTCGTCTTCTGCACGCAAAGGGACCATGTCGAAAGCTATGCAGAGAAGATCGTTGATCTTTCCCGCCGCGGGTTCCTTCCGCCTCTGCTCGCCAATGCCCCCGCGATCGAAAGAGCCAAGGCCATCGGAACAGAATGGCTTGGCGAAGATCACCCAGCGGTCATGTGCCTTGATGTCGGCGTCGCCATTCATCATGCCCGCCTGCCCAATCCGTTCCTTCGCGAAGTCGAGCGCCTTCTCAATGAGGGAATTCTCACGGTTACGATCGCATCGCCGACTCTCGCGCAGGGCCTCAATCTCAACGCCGCCGTCTTGTTGGTACCCAGCCTCTACCGGGCTGGTGTCGCGCTGTCCGGCGAAGAATTTGCCAATGTGGCCGGACGGGCGGGCCGCGCATTCGTCGATCTCGAGGGACTCGTGGTCCATATCATGTATGAGCCGGTGCGCTGGCGAAGGCAGGCGTGGCGCGATCTCGTAAACTCATCGCGAGCCCGCTCCCTTGAAAGCGGGCTGATCCAGATCGTGACGGAAATTCTCCGCCGCCTTGCGCGCGGAGGGATATTGAACCGGGCAGATGCCTTTGAGTATCTGGCCAATAACAGGCAGGCCTGGGACGTTCATGTAGACGAGGAGGGCGACGAGCCGCTGGAACTCCTTCTGGAGAAACTGGACAACACCATTCTGGGCCTGATTGAAGCTCTTGATGCGAATGCTGACGATCTGCCTGCGCTCATCGACGAGGCCCTGAATGGTTCGCTTTGGGCGCGACAGATCGCACGCCGTGTGGAGGGCGCGCGGGAGCGGCAGCTAGCCCTGCTCCAAGCGCGGTCGCGGCTCATCTGGGCCAGCACGACGGCGCAACAGCGCCGCAGTCATTTCGCCATGGGCGTTGGCCTTGAAGCCGGGCTCAAACTTGACTCGATGGCGGATGATCTCGCGGCCCATCTCGACCGCGCCGATCTTGCCGCTCTTCCCGGTGCCCTGGAAGTTCTTCAGGAAGCTCTGGCGCAGCTTGCCGAGCGGCTGCTCGCCATCAGGCCGTTCGCTCCCGACGATCCGCTCCCCGCCGACTGGCGCGACATCCTTAATGCATGGGTTGCCGGTGTGCCGGTGAGCGAAATCGGACCCGACAACATGCGCTTCATCGAGGATGCATTTGCCTATCGGCTGGTCTGGGCGCTCGAAGCGTTGCGCATGCGCAGGATTGCGTTGGGCTGGGAGGGCAACATTATTTCTGGGGGTGCGGCGGCATGCCTTGAGACGGGACTTCCGCGCTTCATGATGGCGATGCTCGTAAGAGCGGGACTTCCTACGCGTGCCGGCGCGCTCGCGGCTGTCAATGATCTGAACCCTGTCTTTGTCGACAGCGCCGGACTGGTGGAATGGCTGGGAAGCAACGAGGTTGCCGCGCTGACGGACGCGGACGAATGGCCGACACCCGAGACGGCGGAAATCTGGAAGCAGTTTCGGAACGACATGCTCAGAAGCGGCGCTCAAAAGTGGAGCGACAGGGAATGGCGGCGCAATGTCAATCCCGACACATACGAATCCGATCCAGCTCCGGACCGGCCCTACAGGGTCGAAATTGATGATCAGGATGACTCAGTTTGGGTTTGCACACCGGACTTCCAACGTGTCGTGAAACTCCGGCGCACCATGCGCGATCGCGGGCCCAGCGTCCTGAGTGCTAGATTCGAAGAGGGTAGTGCGGCAGCAATCATCAGGCGGCTTGGTCGCTCCCGCCCGACTTGGTCCGAGTGATGGACTTTACGAACTCACGCTAGCCAAGAGTAGAGAATTCCTGGAATCCCAATCGTGGGCGGTGCCGTGCTAATAATTGATGGCGGTATTAAGCTCCGTCACCATCCAGTCCACCCTGTATTGCGGAGCCCTCGTTCAACCTGTGACGTCCACCTTCGGAGGACAGGCCGCCCGGGCCATAACTTTGTTATGAATGTATGAAGCAATACATGATATGTGGCTAAGGCCTGTGTACGAGAAGGGCCGCATTGGGAATGCGGGACTCTCTCGTTGACGGATTGAACCATATTTTATATATGGTTATCTCCGACTTAGACAAAGTAACTCATGTCATGTCCCGGCTCATCTCCGCCCCTTTCTTTAGCGCGCATCCGGTCTTCGACCGCGCGGAATACGCGGCTGCGGTAGGCCGGGACCCGAGTGACAAGGTCGTCACCGCGATGCTTGCTCAGCACCTTCACGCCGGCAACATCAAGCGGGTCGCGCGGGGCGTCTTCGCTTCCGTTCCCAAACACGCCGACGCCCGAAAGTGGTCGGTCGACCGGTTCTTGGCAGCATCCCGACTACGCCGGGGCGCTGTCATCGCCTATCACTCGGCGATGGAGCTGCATGGCTCCGCCTACACGGAGGGGTATGAGGTCCAGGTGATCGCACCCGGTGAGCCGGGTGTGCTTGAAGCCGCCGGCTTTTCGTGCCGCTTCATCAAGCCGCCGCGCGGCATCGCTCGGCGAGGCGGAGAGGTGAAGGACGGGGTGACGGTTGTCGACCGCATGGGGCTCGATGTTCGCGTCACGACGGTCGAGCGCACGATCGCAGATCTGTTCGACCGCTACGAACTCGCCGGCGGGGCGGATGAGCTGTTCAACTCTCTCGACCTCGTCGCACGGGTCGATGCTGCAGCACTGGTCCGCCACATGCGCGCGCTCGGCAACGCGGCGGCGGCCGGTGCGCTGGGCTTCTGGCTCGAGCGCGAGCAAAAGCGGCTTGGCATTCCCGACGCAGCGCTCCGGCAACTGCACGCGATGGCACCGCGTCAGGCTCGTTATGCCCTGGGCGCCAGGCCGGGAGAGGGGAGGACGGCCAAGGGCTGGAACGTAATCCTGCCCGTCGACGTCGTAGAACGCCGGTTCGAGGGGCTGTGAATGGCGGCGCCTTCGATTCAGACGCTTCAGCGGATTGCCGACGATACCGGTCATCAGGCCGGGACGCTCGAAAAGGTAATCCGGCTGCTCGATATCCTGCAGGAAACTGCGGGCGATACCATCTTGAGTGAACGGCTCGCTCTCAAGGGCGGCACGGCGCTCAATGTCTTTCATCTTGGTCTCGACCGGCTGTCGGTTGATATCGATCTCAACTATGTCGGCGCGCTTGATCGGTCGGCGATGGAAGCTGAGCGGCCAGAGGTCGAAGCTGCTCTGAACCGCCTCCTCGCATCTCAAGGCTATTTCGTTCGACGCCGGCCTGACGAACATGCAGGCGGCAAGTGGCTTCTGCGCTTTGACTCCGCGTTGGGCGGAAACGCCACGCTGGAGCTCGATGTGAACTACATGGCGCGCCAGCCGCTGTTTGGCGCCACTCGTATGCCGTCCACTGCGCTTGGTGACGTGCGAGCAGAACGAGTGTTGGTCCTCGACCTGCATGAGATCGTCGCCGGCAAGCTTGTTGCACTCTTCGACCGGCACGCCGCACGCGATCTTTTTGACGCGCGCCGCATCCTGTCGCTCGATGGTCTCGACTGGAAGAAGATCAAGGCCGCCATGCTCGCTTTTGGCGCCTGCGGGCGCCGAGACTGGCGAACAGTGTCAATCGATTCCATCAAAGGTGATCCGCGCGAGCTTCGGCAAAAGCTTATGATTTGTCTGCCGCGCGGCTATTTCGCTGACCGGCGTGCTATCGACACTTGGGTTGAGGAAACCGTCGCTCTCTGCCGAGAGAAATTTGCCTTTCTTCTCGACTTGACGACGGCCGAGCGGGAGTTTCTCGACTGCGTACTCGACCGTGGGGAGGTCAATACCGAGCTGCTGGACGTTGAACCCGAGATCCGCGCCCGCATGGGGGCCATGCCGATGCTTGCCTGGAAGTGCCAGAACGTGCGGAAGCATCGTGGGCTCGACGGTTGATGTCTGGTTCAATGGACGATGACGTACTTCGTCGAGTGAATTTCGACCTCATCCGTCAGAAGCGTGCATACATTTCTCTGACGGAGCTTCGCTGGGTGGCGGCACAAAGTGACGCAACGCCTGACCTATTAATGGCATGCGCGGTACCAACCAACTTGATTGCACCTCCGAAGGTGTACGGATTGACGAGAGGGTGACCGTGGCCCGAGTCTTCACGCGTGAGCAATTCTACGAGCTCGTTTGGTCCAAGCCGATGACGCACTTGGCGAAGGATTTCGCCATCTCCGATGTTGCGCTCCACAAGATCTGCAGAAAGCACGGTATCCCCAACCCGCCGCTTGGCTGGTGGGCGAAAAAGGCGGCCGGGAAGAAGGTGAAGCAGACGCCACTGCCGGAAGCCAAGCCCGGCGCTCCCGACAGGATCACGATTTCCGATGGTGAGCTCGGTCGTGAATCGGCCAAGCTCGCGGCCGCACGCGAGCAGGCACGCATACAGGCATCCGACGGCGACGACAACGAAGCTGCACCGCCGCACCCGATCGTCGACCGCACCATCGCGGCGCTCAGAAAGGCGAAACCATCCGATATCGGCCTGGTCGCCGTCAGCCAGGGTGGACTCATCAAGTGCGAGGTTGCGCCGCGATCCGTCGATCGCCTCGCAGTTATTCTGCTGCGGATCGTACGGGCGGCTTCCTTGCAGGGATTCCAGCTTGTCGGCGGTGAGGGCGCGGCGCACTTCAAATCGGAGACCGAAGTCATCGGTTTTTCGATCTCCGAGCTGGTCAAGCGCGAGAAGCATGTGTTGACCGACGCCGAGCGTAGCAAGGAGGAGGCATGGCAACGCAAGCGCGACCTGGCGGCACGGCGCAATGCTTGGGATGCGGTGCTCCTCGACAGGCCGCGATTTCCGGAATGGGACTATCACCCGACAGGTCAGCTCTCGTTCGAGTTCGAGCAGGTCTATGTGTTCGGAGGAGGCACGGGCCCTCGTCGCAGCTTCCGCGACGCCAAGATCCAACGGCTCGAGACCATGGCGAGCGAGATCGGCGTCGGGCTCGCGGTGCTCGCTGCGGCAAAGACAGAGCAACGGCTCAAGAGGGAAGCGGAGGAGCGGAGAAGGGAGGAAGAGCGACGCCGGCGCGAACTGGCGGAGCGCGCCAAGCATATCGAGGATCGTCGCATCGCCGGGCTTGGGGCCATCCTGGCGGAACTCGACGAGCTCGATCGGCTGCGCCGGCTCATCGCCATGCTCACGACAGAAGTCGCAGCCGAGCCGACGGCACGCCTTACGACGTTCCTCTCCTGGGCACAGGATCATCTGGCAAAGCGTGAAGCGCGCCTTTCTGCGCAGGCGATCGAGGAGCGGTTCGCCGCCGCGCATTTGTTCGGCGACGACGACGAACACGCCTTCACGCCGTCGAGATGGTACTAAGCGAGAGACTTGGCGTGCGGGCCGATGGCGAATGATTGCCGGTCGTGCTAAAGCGATGACGGTATTTCTGACGCTGACGTGCAATGCGTTGCGTGATCGACGAAGCGAAAGAATCGACCAGTCGTTGTCGATAGTCGCTGAAACCTCGTTGAATCGGAATCGCGCGATTTTCTGTTGAAAATCAGCACCGGAAATTTTTGTCGGTGCGCAGTTCGGATCGCGACGCGCGATCAAAAAAAATTGCGCTGAAAAATCAGCGCATTAAGATAGCCAAAAATAGATGAGTGGGCGTGACGGGGAGTACTGTGGAGTAGAATGGGATAGGGCAGAGTACCAAAGGCGATGTTGTCTCAGCGATAGCAGTCGATAGTCGTCGCATCATTGCGGCCCGCGTCTCAATTGACCATCTGACGCCCGCGTTGTTGCGTTCAAGTGAGAACCCGGGAGCCTGCTTAAACCGCGCGCCAACGGCATCAATCTCCGGATCTGTCGTTGGCCGGCTGGGACTGAAACGGACCGCTCATACATGCCGATCCTCTCAGGACCGCAAGTTCTGCGGCGCCGCCAGACCGTGCGGGAATCCCGAGTTCACACAATGCCGCCACCAGCTCGCGTTTCGTCGGCAACTCGGCTAGCGGAACCTCCCGCCGCGCTGCAATCCTGACGAGCTTTGAACTTGCTCGAATCCGGGCCTGCGGGTCCAAGTGCGCGAAACACGAGGGGATTGAGCGCGATCGAAAGGAGTGCACCGGCTAGGATCAGGTTTTGTCCCTCGATTGGCAACAGGCCAAGCGATACGCCGAGTCCGGCCAAGATGAACGAGAACTCGCCGATCTGTGCCAAGCTCGTTGAAATTGTGAGCGCGGTATTGAGCGGGTAGCGTAAAGCGAGAACGAGGAGAAATGCCGCGAGCGTCTTGCCGACGACGATGATTGCAACGACGGTAAGGATCCTCAACGGCTGGCCGATTAGAATTTCCGGATCAAACAGCATTCCGACGGACACAAAGAACAGGACGGCAAACGCATCCCGCAGCGGGAGCAATTCCTCGGCCGCCCGGTGACTGAGATCGGACTCGTGCATTACCACGCCGGCGAAGAAGGCGCCGAGCGCGAAGGAGACTCCGAAGAGTTCAGCCGAGCCATAGGCGATCCCGACAGCAACGGCGATGACGCAGAGTGTAAAGAGTTCATGGGACCCGATGCGCGCCACCTGTGCAAGCAACCACGGAAAGGTCCGGCGACCGACCAAGAGCATGATGCCGACGAAGGCGGAGACCTTCGCGAGTGTGAAGGCCAGAACCAGGAGGACGTTTTCGTTTGCGGCCTGCATAAAGGGCCCGCGCTCACCTCCGTCAAGCCAGCCAGCGAGGGGCGGCAGAAGCACGAGGGTGAAGACCATCGCCAGATCCTCGACGACAAGCCAGCCGACCGCTATCCGGCCATTGACAGATTCAAGTACACCACGATCTTCCAGGGCACGAAGCAGCACGACTGTGCTCGCAACTGACAACGCAAGCCCGAATACGACCGCTGCGCCGAGGCTCCAGCCCCACCACAAGGCTACAGCGGCCCCGAGCGCGGTCGCCGTGGCGATCTGGGCGAGTGCGCCGGGTAGTGCGATACGGCGGACTTCCAACAGGTCGTCGAGTGAAAAGTGCAGGCCGACACTAAACATCAGCAGAATGACGCCGATCTCAGCCAGTTGCTGGGACAACTGAAGGTCCGCGACAAAGCCCGGCGTATTTGGCCCGATGACCACGCCTGCAAGTAGATAGCCAAGAATGGTCGGCAACCTCAGTCGCGCAGCCAGGAAACCCAAGATCAGCGCAAGCCCAAGGCCCGTGGCAATTGTTGCGATCAAGGTAAAGCTGCGCTGCCGGTTAGAGGTGGAGAGATCGATTGGGCGTCGAACCACTGTGCGTTCCGCTTTTGCATCTCCAGCGGAGGACGCCGTGTCGAAGGTTCAGTCTGCACCGGATCGAAGCCGAAGTCCCGGGCCGGCGCATCGGTCGCTGCAGTCCGAGCAAGGCCCTTGACGAAACCCAGGATCTCCTCGGCCGTGTCGCGGCGCATCTTCATCCCGTAGCTCAGAATCGATCCGTTTCCGGATATGCGTGACTCAGCCTCAGCAATCATACGTTCCAGCCGTCGTTGTATTGCTTCGATGTGATCTGTCATTCTCTCTCTCCAAGCGCAGTATCTGCTAACTTTGGAGGTCGTGCATGTGAGACCGGCATTGACTGCCGGCCTCGCACGCACACAGGGTCACGCTGTGACTCGCGGTGGGTTGCGATGGACGAACCACAGCCGCGCGGCTGCGAGGACTGCCACCGCTATGCCGACTGCGAGGTGCACACCCCTCGCAGCTGCGTTTTCCGAAAAGGCGGCCACCCAGGGCGCGATGACCGCCCAGACGCCGAGCGCCAGATTGATCCACTCCTCCCACTGAGTGAAGGCGACGAGTGCGCCGAGCGCGACAAGTGTAATAGCAGCACCGATGATCCAAGCGTTCCAGGCTGCGGTAGCGTCAGTGGTGAAGTTCAGCGCCCAGGGTGCGAGCGCCAAGCACACGCCGAGGACGACGTTTGCAATGTCGATGACGTTCTCTTTGGTGTTGAGTGTCGTAAGTCTGTCGAACATGACTTCTCTCCGTTTTCGTCACTTTGTGGTTAGCGATGCTTCCGGGGGAAGCTGTTGGAGTGGTGTCGTCAGCTTCCGCGCTAGCGGCACCACGAGACTCATTGGCGGACGACCCGACCGTTCCACTCGGATTGTCGAGTCCGTCTTCTTCCTCGGCATCGTCGCGCTGCAAGTTTAGCAACCATTGGCGGAGCCAGGTCGGATCGACTGCTCCGGCGGCAATCTCGCGAAGTGCGGTGACGGTCGGCTTGTCCCCGTCCAGCGACACGTGCGGTGTGTCCCCGTGGCTCAACGCACGGGCGCGCGCCGCAGCGAGCAGCACAAGCTCGAAGCGGTTCGGTACGACCCGTTCGCAGTCGATGGTTGTGATCCGTGCCATACGGTCTCCTATGCGGCCTGACGGTCCCCGCTGCTTGCTGCTTGGACGAAAGGCAAGAGGGGTATCGACTGGTCGTGCCCGATCCTCGCAGACCTCATCGGTGCTGCGATCCAGCGGCGCATGGCGGGCATGATCTTGACCGTGGCGGGCATGATCTTGACCATGGACGATAAAGGTGAGGCCCTGCCGTTCCGCATAGCCCACGGCAACTTCCCGGGTCGGAAAAGTCAGTTCGACCTGAGTAAGCGGATCGTCCCCGCCGGTCCAACCCATGAGCGGTTCGATAAAGGGCGGCGTCCGTCGCTCGAAGCGGAGCGTCCAATGCCGCGTGTTCGCCTTGCCTGATGTCATAGCGGAGCGGGCGGGCCGGTAGATCACCGCGACCGCATCATCAGGAAACACCGAAGAGACCGTCAATGGCGGCTTCGACGTGCTGACGCGCCCAGTCAGATCCTCGCGTTGGCTCCCGACTAGCTTCAACATTGCTTCCGCCTTCGCAGAGGTGGCGGCGGGAGCGCGCGAGCTCCCGCCCGCCGAAGTCTCCTCTCTGTTTTACTTGCCGTTGATTGCGATGCGCTTCACGTTGCGTTGCGCCTCGGCCGATCTCGGCAGGGTAATGACGAGCTCTCCGTTGCGGAACGACGCGCTCACCTTGTCCTCGTCGATGTCATTGACGGGGATGCGCCGCTCGAACCGGCCGCAGAAACGCTCGCTGAACAGCCTGTCATTGTCCGCCGTCTCGGTCTTCTTCTCGCCCTTGATGACGAGCACGCCGTTCGACAGCTGCACTTCGACGTCTTTTTCCTCGAGGCCAGGGAGCTCGGCCGTGACCCGCACCTCTTTGTCGTTCTCGCTCACCTCGATGCTCGGCCACGACCCGACACGGTCGAACACGCGGTCGAAGCGGAAGGGGCTGAGGTCGAACCCGCGGAAGACGTCGTCGAACAAGCGGTTCATCTCACGATGCAAAGTCAGGAAGGGCGTGCCTTCCTCTCCGCGCTGCACCGGAACGCTACTGCTGCGGTTCCAGGGAATGAGATCTCTCATGCTCATGTTGTGCCTCCTTTCTCAGTTGTGTCCTTTCTCCTATCTCAAACGGGCGGCGCGCGTGGCCAGGGCCACGCGAGACCACCTCCAGCCGGCCCGATCGGACTTCCGATCAGGCCGCTTGCTTCTGCTCGATTTGCTGGGGTTCGCCGCGGGAAGGCCCCGATTTGACCGCGATCCGGCGCGGCTTCATGGCTTCCGGCAACTCGCGCACCAGGTCGACCTGCAGGAGCCCGTCCTCGAACGAGGCGCCCTTCACCTCGATGTAGTCGGCGAGGTTGAAGTGGCGCCGGAACGGACGCCCGGAGATGCCGTGGTAGAGGTATTCGCGATCATCCTTCTCGGCCTTGCGGCCTTCCACGGTCAGCATGTTCTGCTCCGCCGTGACGGTGATCTCCTCCGGCTTGAAGCCAGCCAGAGCCAGCGTGATGCGATAGTTGTCCTCACCGGTCCGCGCGATGTTGTAGGGCGGGTAATTGTCCTCGCCCGCCAACCGGAGCGAATCGTCGATGAGATCGACGAGGCGATCAAAACCGACGGTCGATCGCCAGATGGGTGTGAGATCGAAGTCTCTCATAGCCACATCCTCCATTGAGCAACATGGATACGAGGGGCGCCCAAAGAGCCGACGCCCCCTTTGGACTTTGCCGATCCCCGACGGGGCGATCGGCGATTTGCGATTTAGGAAAGCTGTTCGCGGCGTCAAGGGGCCTGCCCGTCGTCGAAAGCATTTGAAGCCACTTGCCCCTGCCGTTCGTCGGGCCGCCGCTGAATCGCCGTCCCGGCAATTAACCGCGCTCTTTGTGTTGCGGCCGTCTGTAGCCTGCTCAGCCAGCCTCACGTGCGAAGACGTCCTCTCAGTCGTCGGTCCCTGTCGAGGAGAATCATCATCGCCAGATCATCGCCACCAAGGCGACGCTCGAGGAAATGTCTCGAGATGATGAAAAAGGTGCGACAGCGGCGTCAGGTCAATGAATGACGATGACGCCGTCAACCGCCCGCCATTCGGCCGGCCGGATCAGCCGCCGGTGCGCGACCCTGACCGAGTGCAGCGCGCCGTCGAGTTCGCGCCGCCAATAGTCAAGGAAGCCATGGAGCGTCGGGAAGTCCGGCGCCGTATCGTAATCCTGCCAGACATAGAGTTGTAGGAAAGCCGGGTGGTCCGGCAAATGGTAGTGGATTTCCGCGGTGGTCAATCCATAGCCTTGCAGTTGGAGCAAAAACTCCCGGCTCGCAGCCATTGGTTCCGGTCCTCCAAAGTTGCGGCTTGATGCGTCACGTGGTCGGACGGCTGGTGTTGTCCGCTGGAAATGTTCGCGCCCTGGCAGCGGGCCGAGCGAAATCGTCCAGTCGGCGCAGTGCGTCCATGACGTCGTCGAACGACACCGGCGCAGGGGTACCAGGGATTTGACGCAAGGCTGGCATGGACTCGACCGCGCAGGCGTCCGACGCCCAGGACGAAAGAATGGCCCGCTTCTCCGAAAGACCAAGGTGCGGATCGTCGATGATCTCGCGCGGATGTTTGTAGAACTGCGCCGGGTTCAAAAGCCGATCGAGATGCGGATCGTCGGTGCTGAGATGAGACGGCGATGTCGCGTACTTGCTCGTTCCCACCATAGCGATCTCCTGATTCCAATGCTCCTTTCCTAAGAGTGCCAGGAGCCGCTCGGGACCGGCATCGGCTCCGGCAATCGGCGATGATTTTGGTAGGACCATTTTTTGCTTCAAGAGGGCAGGCTTTTACGGCAGGGCCCTGCGGTTCAACCTTTGGGGTCAAACGCTGGATAGAAAAATATAAATATATCAATGCATTAACGTGCATTGGCGCTCCAAGGCGCGGAGTGCCAATTTTTTTCCGTCGACCTCTTGAACTCGATTTTTTCCGATCCTAGCTCGATTTTCGCGCCAGCCGGCGACGCCGGTTTGCGTCTTATGACATCGCTGACCTGAGCAAGGAGGATTGCATGCATTTCCGCCCACTGCATGACCGTGTCGTCGTGCGCCGCCTCGATGCCGAGGAGAAGACCGCAGGGGGTATCATCATTCCAGACACTGCAAAGGAAAAGCCGCAGGAGGGCGAGATTGTTGCCGCCGGTCCCGGCGCGCGCAACGAGAAGGGTGAACTCGTTCCCCTCGATGTGAAAGCCGGTGATCGCGTCCTGTTCGGCAAATGGTCCGGCACCGAGATCAAGATCGACGGCGAGGAATTGTTGATCATGAAGGAGAGCGACATTCTCGGGGTCGTCGAGCACGCTGGAACGCTCAAGAAAGCAGCCTAACGGGAAAGTCATCCACCATCGTCTGATTGCTGAAGGAAGGAGGTTTAAGCCATGGCTGCCAAGGAAGTGAGGTTCTCGTCGGACGCGCGCGACAAGATGCTGCGCGGCGTGGACACGCTTGCAAACGCGGTCAAAGTGACCCTGGGCCCCAAGGGCCGCAACGTCGTTATCGAGAGGTCGTTCGGCGCGCCCCGCATCACCAAGGACGGCGTCACCGTCGCCAAGGAGATCGAGCTCGCCGACAAGTTCGAGAATATGGGCGCACAGATGGTGCGCGAGGTTGCGTCGAAAACCAATGACCTTGCCGGCGATGGCACGACCACCGCGACGGTACTGGCGCAGGCGATCGTCAAGGAGGGCGCCAAGGCGGTCGCGGCCGGCATGAACCCGATGGACCTCAAGCGCGGCATCGATCTCGCCGTCGAAGCCGTCGTCAAGGATCTCACCAAGAACGCCAAGAAGATCACCGCCAATTCAGAGATCGCGCAAGTCGCGACCATCTCGGCCAACGGCGACACCGAGATCGGCCGGTTCCTGGCCGAGGCCATGCAGAAGGTCGGCAACGAAGGCGTGATCACGGTCGAGGAGGCCAAGAGCCTGGAGACCGAGCTCGAGGTGGTCGAGGGCATGCAGTTCGACCGCGGTTATGTTTCTCCGTATTTCGTGACCGACGCCGAGAAGATGCGTGTGGAGTTCGAAGATCCCTACATTCTGATCCACGAGAAGAAGCTGTCCGGCCTGCAAGCCATGGTGCCGCTTCTCGAAGCCGTCGTTCAGTCCGGCAAACCGCTCTTGGTCATCGCGGAGGATGTCGAGGGCGAGGCTCTGGCCACGCTGGTAGTCAATAAGCTGCGTGGCGGCCTCAAGGTCGCGGCGGTGAAGGCCCCTGGCTTTGGCGATCGCCGCAAGGCGATGCTGGAAGACATCGCAATCCTGACGGGCGGCACAGCTATCAGCGAGGATCTTGGCATCAAGCTCGAGAACGTCACGCTCAACATGCTCGGTCGCGCCAAGAAGGTGGTGATCGAGAAGGAGAATACGACGATCGTCGACGGCGCTGGCCGCAAAAAGGACATCGACGCCCGTGTCGCGCAGATCAAGGCGCAGATCGAGGAAACGACTTCGGATTACGACCGCGAGAAACTCCAGGAGCGTCTTGCCAAGCTCGCGGGCGGAGTGGCGGTCATCCGCGTCGGTGGCGCAACCGAGGTCGAGGTCAAGGAGCGCAAGGACCGTGTCGACGATGCGATGCATGCGACCCGCGCCGCAGTCGAGGAGGGCATCCTGCCGGGGGGCGGCGTCGCGTTGCTGCGCGCCCTAAAGACGCTCGACGCTGTCAAGCCGGATAACCCCGATCAGAAGGCCGGCGTCGATATCGTGCGCCGTGCGATCCAGGTGCCGGCCCGGCAGATCGTCCAGAATGCCGGCGAGGACGGCTCTCTGGTGGTCGGCAAGATCCTGGAAAAGAACACCTATAACTGGGGCTTCAACGCGGCGACCGGCGAGTATCAAGACCTGGTCGGGGTCGGCGTGATCGATCCAGCGAAAGTCGTTCGGACGGCACTCCAGGATGCCGCTTCGGTTGCGGCGCTCCTGATCACCACGGAAGCGCTGGTTGCCGAGAAGCCGAAGAAGGAAGCGGCTCCAGCGCTTCCGCCTGGCGGCGGCATGGACTTCTGACACTTACGAGACCCGCAGCTTATGCGGGTCTCGTTCTCCCTATCATCGGCTGTGTCCGACAGGAACAGCGACGGGCCGCGCGGGCCACCTGGCCGCGCGTCCCTTGTCGATGCTTCGCTCATTTGAGGAGGTGGTACCCATGAAAATCGCCCAGATCGCACCGCTCGCGGAATGCTGTCCACCTCAGCTCTATGGGGGCACCGAGCGGATCGTCTCCTACCTCACCGAGGAATTGGTCCGACAGGGGCATGAGGTGACGTTGTTCGCCAGCGGAGATTCACGAACAAAGGCAAAGCTCGTTCGCTGTTCCGACATGGCGCTTCGCCTTAATCCCTCCGTCAAGGACCACATGCCGTATCATGTGATGATGCTCGACTCGGTCCGCGAGCAGGCGGACGACTTCGACGTCCTGCACTTCCACATCGACCTGCTGCACTTCCCAGTGATCCGCGACATTGCCGACCGCACTGTCACGACACTGCATGGACGCCTCGACCTTCCTGATTTGAAGCCGTTCTACGCCGCGTTTCCGGAGATCCCGCTGGTCTCGATCTCGCGTGATCAGCGCCGTCCGCTGGCGCGCCCCATCAACTGGGTTGGCAACGTCTATCATGGCCTACCGCGAGACCTGCTGCCTTTCCGGGCCAATCCGAAAGGAGACTACCTTGCCTTCCTGGGACGGATATCGCCCGAGAAGGGGCCGGACCGCGCCATCGAGATAGCCGCACGCGCCGGCATGAAGCTCAAGATCGCTGCCAAGATCGACCGCGTCGACCAGGCCTACTGGAATGAGACCGTCGCGCCGATGGTCGCGGCCCATCCGAACGTCGAATACATCGGCGAGATCAATGAATCGCAGAAAGCGGAATTCCTCGGCAACGCGCGGGCGTTGCTCTTCCCGATCGACTGGCCGGAGCCGTTTGGGCTGGTGATGATCGAGGCCATGGCCTGCGGCACGCCAGTGATCGCCTTCCGGTGCGGCTCGGTGCCGGAGGTAATCACTCCCGGCAAATCCGGCTTCATCGTCAAGACGCTGGACGAGGCAGTAGAGGCGCTCGCCAAAGTGGAGACGCTGGACCGCAGCAAAGTGCGCGAGAGTTTCGAGAAGCGCTTCACGGTGGAGCGTATGGCGCAGGACTACTTCGCCGTCTATCGCGGCCTGCCTGGCACACGGACCGAGGCCGCGCGCATTCGTCGCCGGCAGGGCGACGAAGTCGGACTGCAATCAGTCGCCTGACGGAGCTCATGATGACGACGTCATGGGGAGAGTCGAACATGACGGCACACGTTCCGGTGCCGGCGGGCGCCGGAACCGCGCCGTTGGCGCAATTCTTTATACCCGCGACTACCTCCCTGCAGGAGCGGCGGCCTCGCACGTTAAAACACGGCGACACTTTCGCCGTGTTTGACCACAACGGCGATGCCCTCTCAGGACCAGGAAGTCCCGAGGGGCTCTTTCACCGCGACACGCGACATCTGTCGCACCTTTATCTGACCATTGCGGGGACGCGGCCAATGCTGTTGTCGTCCACCCTTCGCGATGACAATGCCACGCTTACATGTGACCTGACCAACCCTGACATCTATGACAGCAACGGGCGCCTGAGCCTTCCGCACGATCTCGTCCATATTCGTCGGTCGCGATTGTTGTGGAACGCGACCTGCTTCGAGCGATTGGTCGTGCGCAATTTCGACGAGCGTCCGCGGCGCCTCGCCATCGAGATTGCCTTCGATGCCGATTTCGCGGACATCTTCGAGGTGCGTGGCACGCGCCGTGAGCGTCGGGGCGTAATGCAGTCTCCGGAAGTTTCCACGAACCGCGTGACATTGAGCTACATTGGACTCGATCATCGACAGCGAAGCACCACGTTGTCATTCGATCCCGCTCCAGCCCGGCTAACCGGAAGGAGTGCGCTCTTCACGGTCGCGATCGCGCCCAGAGAATCCCGCTCGCTCTTTCTGGAAATCAACTGCGGCTCCGAGGGCGTGAACCACCCGCCACGCCGCGCATTTTTCAGCGCTCTGCGTGATGCGCGCCGCGCACTACGGAGTTCCTCCTCGCGGGCCGCATCGATCGCGACATCCAATGAGATTTTCAACGAGGCCGTGCGGCGCAGCGTTTCCGATCTTTATATGCTGACGACGGATACGCCCGAGGGACCTCTTCCATATGCCGGTATTCCCTGGTTTTCGACCGTCTTCGGCCGCGACGCCCTGATCACCGCGTTGCAAACACTCTGGCTTGATCCCGCGCTAGCGCGTGGCGTCCTGTTGCATCTGGCTGCCCATCAGGCGACCAGCAGCGATCCCTTGGCCGACGCCGAACCGGGCAAGATTCTACATGAAGTGCGAGTAGGCGAGATGGCTGAACTCGGCGAGGTGCCGTTCCGGCGATACTACGGCAGTGTCGATTCAACGCCGCTCTTTGTCGTGCTCGCCGGCGCCTATCTGGATCGCACCGGCGACCTCGTTACCATTCGTCGCCTATGGCCACACATCGAGGCGGCCCTCACATGGATTGAGCAATACGGTGATCGCGACGGCGACGGCTTCGTGGAATATCACAGACAGACGTCCGAGGGGTTGATCAATCAAGGTTGGAAGGACAGTTACGATTCAGTTTTTCACGCCGATGGAACGTTTGCCAAGGGCCCTGTCGCACTTGTCGAGGTGCAAGCCTATGTCTACGGCGCGTGGTGCGCTGGCGCCAAGATTGCGGAGCAGTTGGGGCACGCCCTGCGTGAGACGGAGTATGAGGCGCGCGCGCACAGGCTGCGCGAAGCATATGACGCCCACTTCTTCGATGAAGAGCTTGGCACTTATGGACTGGCGCTCGATGGCGACAAGCGCTTGTGTCGCGTTCGCACGTCCAACGCAGGTCACGCGCTATGGACCGGCGTCGCATTACCCAACCGGGCGGAACCGGTCGTGCGCAGCCTGATGGCGGCATCGTCGTTCTGCGGATGGGGTGTGCGCACGGTTGCGTCGACGGAAGCCCGCTACAATCCGATGAGTTATCATAACGGTTCGGTCTGGCCCCATGACAATGCTCTCGTCGCAGCCGGATTTGCGCGCTACGGGTTTCGACGCGAAGCGGCCCGAATCTTCGAAGGCGTGTTCGCGGCTTCCAGCTACATCGACCTCAGGCGGCTTCCCGAACTGTTCTGCGGATTTCCACGCCAGCGCACGCGGGGCCCAACCTTTTATCCCGTGGCTTGCACGCCGCAAGCCTGGGCGGCTGCGGCGCCGCTTTATATGCTGCAGATCTGTCTTGGGCTCGGCTTCGACCCTGGTGAAAGGCGGATCACCTTCGAAGAGCCGATGATGCCGGCCTTTCTGAATGAGGTCCTCCTCCGCAATCTGTCGATTGGTGATGACGTGGCCGATGTCGCGGTACGGCGATCCGGTCAGCATGTCGTCGTCGACGTCCTCGCGCGGCGAGGGCCCGTACGAGTGGTGACGACCAACTGAGCTTCTGGCGCAGGTATGGAACTCTTACGGTTTCATCGGAGATTTGGCGACAACCCGGCGCAGCGGCGATGAGCTCCGGAGCCCCAGCGCCGCCGGGCATTTGACTCCGCTCGACGGCATTCTTTCGAACAAGCCGCCCAGCTTCGAAGCGACAAAGCCGAGCAGGATCGCTTTCGTCCCGTGGGCTCTTGCCCGAAAAGCTGGCTATTACGCGTAAATGCTGACGACCTGATCCGATATCCGTCATGCACATCGCACCGAGCATCCCGTCGAGCTTCGTGACCCTTCTTGTTACGATCGGTTCGGTCGAGACGGCCGTGGTTTTCGCGAGTTTGACCGCCGGCATCCATCGCAACGAGCGTCGCAGCCTGGCGTTGCGCTCGGTCGTGATCGCTGGGTTGGTGTTGCTGATCTTCGCAATCGCGGGATCACTGATCCTGTCGGTGCTCCATATTTCGCTCCCGGCCTTTCGCGTAGCCGGTGGCCTGTTGCTGTTCCTGCAGGCGCTTACCCTCACCTTTTCGAGCCCTGGTCTTTCGTCGATCAACGAAAGCGAAAAGCGTGATGCCGAGCAACCCGGCGACATTGCTGTCTTCCCACTCGCCTTTCCGCTGATCGCCGGACCGGGCAGCCTGTCGGCCGCGGTGCTGGTTATGGGGCGCACCGCGGGATGGATCGAAGGGGTAGGCGTCATCGCCATGGTGTTGGCATGCCTTCTCCTAACCTTTGTCGCGATGCGGGCGGCCGAACGTTTGGTCGCCATCCTCGGCAGGACCGGCGCCGACGTGGTCAGCCGCGTGTCGGGCATACTGCTTGCCGGACTCGCCGTTCAGTTCGTGTTTGATGGCCTCGGCGAGGCGCCATTCCTACGAGGATGAACATACGTGCGACGCACCGTCCCGCCCCATATTGCGAGGCCCACCCAGATCGTAATCTCTCCCAGGCTCTGAAGCAGGCTGGTGTTGATCCGCATCTCGGCGCTGATGTTCCTGCTGGAGCCTAGATCCCCGATCATCGCATCAAGGCGGTTGTCGTCGCCGCTCCTGCGTTTGGCCTTGTTTTCAGCCCGATGGTTTGAAGAATTTACTCGTTCCACTCCAGGTCTGGTGGGCGGCGATGACGATCGTCAGCCAGACGCCTGGTACGACGAAGCTGTGCGGGCGCTGCTAGCCCTGAGTCAAAGCATGGTGACGGTCTTTTTGGAAACCGCAGCTACCGTTTGGTTGGCGGTCGGGCAGAGGAAAATCGACCGATCGATGCCGATAGTCGCTGAAGCCATCCACATCACGGATCGTCGAAATTCCTGTTTGAAATCAAAAGCGCGAATTTCTGACGGATCGGGGAGACGGTTCTTCGTCGCGCTCAGAAAAAATTTGCGCTTAAAATCCAATACGTTACCCTGGCTCAGAATAATCGAGTGGGAGTGAGGTCTAATCTCTGCCCTCATTGGTAGGGGGTGCTGCGGCCGCCTTTGCCGCTTCCGCCGCACGCTCCGCTTTGATCCACGCAAAGAAGGCATCGGTCGTATCGGTAGGATTGCCGGTCTTAATGTATGCGTCTAGATGAGCGGAAAAGCTGATCAGCAAAAAGCGAGTGAGCAATTCGACATCGCCATAGCTAATGGTTTGGTTGCTCTTGTTGGCGGGAAGGTCGAATCCGAGTGTCGGCCAAGTGCCATGAAGCACGCGCGAACGAGCCGTTGTGATAGCCTCCACGAATTGTTGGACAGTCACTTTGCCATTCTCGACGATGGGATCCGAACTGCCTAGACTGAAGAACACATCGAAGCTCTCGTGCAGGCGGCGCTTGCTGCCGCTCATATTTTCTGCACGGAAGAGAACTTCGATTGCGGTCTCTAACTTTGCAACGGCGACCGTGTCGAGGGTTTCTGCGAGCGCTTCGTGATACCAATAGGCCGCGTTGCACCATGCCTCGTCTAGATCGGGAACCGAACTCGATGCGTCTAGAAACGCGGTTAGTCGTTGACCCATGGAACGGAGCACCGGTTCAACTTCCTTGATGTGATCCACGATGAGTTTCTGAGGCCGTGCGAGAGCGGGAATTTGGTTCCGCAATTGTTCACTGAAGCCACCATTCTCGGCCCAAGACGCATCCACTCTCCCTAAGGGGGCAGTTCGCGCAGATGCTCGCGCGATTCCTCGCATGTCCTGTCCGGGGGAAACTAGCTGAACCACTGCTAGGGCAACGTCCGTTGCAGTATCAGCGGCGTGAATAGATTCCGCAGTCGGGCGGCCCGTAACCTTCACGAAGGCCATCCACGGTGCATTCCTGTTGGTCGCGAATTCCATGAGAGAAGAGAAGCGGAAATCTCCATTCTCTGGCTGGAAAGCGCCCTGCGCACCCCCGACCTCGTTTGTCGGCGGCTCAGATATATGACGGAAGGTCACCGGCCCTATCGTGAATTTCGGGACGGCATGAGGGAACAAGATACACGGCACGACATGCTCGCGCACTTCGGTCAATGACGCGAACCAATCGTCGACTACTGTTTGAAGTTGGTCGAGATCAGGCTGAGTGAGCGACGTAGATACGCGGTGTGTCCAGTGGCCTATGATGTAGTCGAAAAGCAGCTTCGCCAAGGTTGCGTTGCTCGCTCGACGGCTAATCTCACTCCGGCTTGGGCGAAACGTTTTCGCGAGGGTAACGATTGCGTCAATGCCGCCCGCCGAGAAGCCAGTCACTGTTCGCTCGCGCAGATTGATAGATGCGTTACGGATGTCGTTTTCTTCGAGAATGGTGCCGAGATCGTCGGCGCCAAGAGGAAATGGGCCAGGTAAGCAAATCGTCTTCATCCCATCGAGGGCTCTGCGGCAGAGTTTCTCTTGTTCGGATGTCATGGTCAGTCCTGTAGATAGCCATCGCAATGGAGAGACGGGTGTGGAAGGGCATCCGCTTGACTGCGTAGTCACGCGGATATATGTTCCTTATTTGTTCACATCTGCTCGTAATGGAGCATCTTGCCGTGGCAACCATAGGCAGGCGCTTGCCTTGAACCCATTGGAAATTCAGCGTGCGGTGCCTGGGAGGCTTCGCTCTTTACTGCGGGGGCAGCCTGACCCGATACTTTTAGTCGGTGCCGGCGCGTCGGTATCGTCGGGTATTCCAGCTGCCGGAGAGGCGGTCGAGAGGATCGCCAAGTGGCGGTGGTGCCTCGACAATGATCGCCTGCCCAACGATCCGAGCGTACGTCGCGCCGACTACTGGCCATGGCTAACCGGGCAGCCCTGGTTTTCGGCCGATGTCCATCTTGCGGAAGTGTATCCGGATGCGGTTAAGAATCTGCTAAATGTCGCGAATGACAGGCGCGTCTTTTTCGAGGACATGATCCATCCGCCGGTGCACCCGAACCGGGGATATAAAGCCCTCGCGAATATCCTGCACCAAGGTTGGATTAGCACAGTTCTCACGACAAATTTTGACGAATGCGTCCAGAATGCCCGAGTGCTGGTCACGCGTCCGCATCATCTGGTTGTGATTAAGACGCCGTCAGACTTAGTCCGCTTTTCCTCTGCGCCTGAAAATCCGCAACTTGTCTATCTTCATGGCTCTGTCGAGCATCTGACAGACAAGAATCTTGCTGTCGATGTTCAGAGCATGGATAGTGAGATTGTCGAACGTGTTCGGCCACTACTACGCGATCATCCGATCATCGTTGTTGGCTATCGTGGCGGCGAGCCGTCAGTGATGCGAGGCCTGTTCCTCGACAATATCAATTATACGAATAATTTCCATCACGGGATATACTGGTGCGTGCTGGATCGCGAGATCGATGCGCCGATGCCTCCGATGGTAGCAGATCTTGCGAGGGCGATCGGCGGCAACTTTACCAAGGTTCCAATTTCGGGCTTTGACAATCTCTTCGAGATTGAATTGTACAGTCGGCTGATTGCCGAAGGCGCGCAGCCGACCCGACGAAGCCATGGTTATCGGGCACCCGAACTGCCGTTCGACATGACGGCCCTCGCTGGCGGCGCGCTTGATGGCATCGATCGCGTACTGCTTTTCACCCGTTTGCGGGAATATGCGACGGTTCTCAACAATTGGGCGCCGGATTCTTATCAAGAAGAGTGGACGCTCCGGATCGCAAGTACCTTCAACCTGCTGATCACTGGCGACGACGCGACCACTCCCAGTGTCGCCGGCTGGCTGCTGTTTGCCAACGACCCGTCCACTTTGATGCCAAGCGCCTTCGTGCACTTTCGGGCGAGGGGACCAGAACCGTGGTTGCGCCAATGTCTCGGGGACGATGTTGATCTTGCCCGTGGCACTGATGATGAGGGCTCATTTGTCGAGGTCGAGATCCGCGGCAATCTCTGGTCGCAACTCGACCAACTCACCGAGCTTCTCTCGCGCGTCAATCGTCAGTTTCGCCTGAAGCAGGAGGTATCGCGGCAAGTCCGGTCCTATAGTCCTCTTGCTCTTAAGGAGATGATCGTGAACGCGCTTGTGCACCGCGATTATACCTCCACAGGTCCAGTCGAGGTCGATGTCACCCCGGAGCGGATCATCACGCGTAGCCTGGGCGGGCTAGTGGATCCGGTGGTAGCCCAAATCTACGACCAGGAGCTTCAGGCTCTCATCAAGAGCGGCCGGCGGAGTATTAAGGGCTACCGAAATCCGGTGATATCCGATCTCTTCTACGGAGGCGGCCAGATGGACCATACCGGGTCAGGTTTGTCCGACATGTGGAAAGAAACGATCAACAATAATGGCGACGTAGACTTCGGGCCGGAAGATGGAAACAAGGCGTTTAAGGTCGAGATTCACGCACGCCCGGAGGCCGTTGACGACATCACGAACACGGCCATCGCAGATGAATCGCACGTTGCACGCTTCACGACAAACCTTCTGCCGATCCACACAATGCCCGATCGGATTTGGCACGCCGGTACGACTGCGACCTATACAGGCGGTCTTTTTCGATCGGCCGGCGATTTGCCGGTGCCGCCTGGCCATGTTCAGGACGGTCGATTCTTTACCCTCTACGACCTTGAAGGAATCGCTGACTCGTTGGTAACTCCATTCGATGCGGGAGACGTCGAGACCGCCACGCCCGACGAACTTATCGCGCTTCCCAACGGCGAAAATATATTGATTAAACTCCTGGGGGATGCCGTGCTTGGGCATTGCCGTGCACTTGGCATGCAGATCGATTTCAAGCGTAAGCGTGCGCATTTCCCTCGCTTCGACGAGGGGCATGAACGCCGGATCACCTACAAGGCCCGCTACAAGCGCGCGACTAGAACGGTCGTTAAAGCGAGAACCAAGCGTAATACCGGGGAGATCGCCTACTACGAGCACAAGGCACTCTCGATCGCGGTTGCTCCCTATGGTGCCGAGTGGTGCATCGTTCTTTCTCCAGGCTATGCCTTCACGCGAAATGGCTTCGGCCGATTAATCGGCAACGAACTCATCAACAGCCTGTCGACGCGGCGGGCGGCGAAGGACTTCAATTCAAGCGTCCACAATGATCTTGCCTTCTGGCAGGCGATGTTGGCGGACCAAGCTGAGGGGATATTCTCGCTTAAGCCAGATGTCAGGGATGAACTATCATTCTTCGCCCCCAACATCCTGATTAGTAATCAACTTCCCGGTGCATCGCTGAACTCCAGTGCGTTAGACGGGCTGGCAAGCATAGACGCCGATTCCAAGGACGAGCTCGACGAGTTGGACGAGGAGCTTGCCGCGATGGCGGACATGGTCGAGCTGGATGATTTGTCGGCGTTGGACGCGGTAAGTCCTTCTGACTCGGCACGCGACGATGACTGACCTCTCGCTCTTCGAGCTTCGGCCGCCGCCTCTGCAATTCGGTGGCGCAGCATCGACTTCAGATCCCAAGTCCGGCCTCGATAGCGCTGGCCCTTTCGATCTGCGATTCGGATCGGCTCGGAAAGACTCGATTTATGTGGGCGCGATTGGTCCCGCGAACATCGTCGACGGCGCGCACAAGTGGTTGACCCGATGCTCGACTGGAATTCCATCGTTCGGCCCGCCCACGTCGCTACGGCGTCCGTTCCCGGGTTTTTCGGAGGTCTTTCGAAAGAAACTTGTCTTCTCCGACCATCTCACCGTCGCTTTGGATAACGCTGTGGCCGATCCAATTGCGAATGCCCTTGCGGGAACTGACGCATTCCAGCGGTTTCAGACGATCGTAGATCTCTACGATGCTGCTCTTCGAAGGCTGGCGGGGCGGGATGTGAACCGACCCGATGTAGTCTTAGTCTGCCTGCCACAGAATGTGCTCGACAAGTGCAAGACCGTCGAGCGTCAGAATACGGCGGCGGAACGCGAGCGTGCTAAAGCGATCCGAAAAGCGCGAGCTAGCCGTCAGACCGACTTCTTCGACCTACTTGATGAAGTTGAGGAGAGCGAAGACGACTTCCTTAAGCGGGATTTGCGACATGCGCTCAAAGCCAAAGCTCTGGCCGCACGGCTTCCGATCCAGATCGTTACGCCCCGATTGCTAGAGGATGGCCCAAAGACCGAGGATCCAGCCACGCGCGCTTGGAACTTCTCGGTCGGCCTTTATTACAAGGCGGGCGGCGTTCCTTGGCGTTTGAATCCTCCTGGCCCTGAAGCCTGCTTCGTTGGCATCAGCTTTCACCATCATCGCACGAAGCAGCGACATGTCGTGCAATCGAGCCTTGCCCAAGCCTTTTCGAGCGAAGGCGAGGGCTTCGCGATCCGCGGTACGGGTGTACCCGCGGAGGCGGACCAGCGGCTGAACGTCCATCTTTCAGAAGATCAGGCCTTTGACCTCGGGGAGCGGATCATCGCCGAGTATGCGTCAAGAACTGGTCGTTCGCCGCTGCGTCTGGTCATTCATAAGACCAGCCAGTTCGACGCCGCTGAAATCAGGGGGTTTCGTGCGGCGCTTGGCGATATTCCGATCCTGAGCCTCGTCACAATGGTGCCGAGTGCGTTTCGGCTTGTGCGCTTCGGAATGTATCCCCCCAAGGTGGGAACGATCTGCACGGTAAACGGGACGCGAACATTCCTTTATACATCAGGCTATATCTCTGAGATCGAGACCTATCCCGGTCCGCATATTCCGCAGCCGTTCGAAGTGCGCGCGATCGGCCCTGAGGATTCCTTGGCTGCCGCAACCGACATCTTCAATCTGACGCGCATGAACTGGAACACGGCGGATATTCGTGGGAAGTGGCCGGTAACGCTTTCGTTCGCGCGACGCGTCGGTGGCATTCTTAACGAATATGGCGAGCAGGATCCCGAGGAAACCTCCTTTCGATACTTCGTATAGTGTTGGCACTCCGACGCTCATGCCCAAATGAAGGCAAGCTCGTCCGCTTGCTCGAACGAGGCGAAGCATGGTCGAAGAACCTCCGGAGCAGGAGGAGTGGCGATATGATGGGTGACGGCCTCCAGCAACACCCCTGAATGCCTAACCCTTCAGTTGAGCCATCACCCCGGCGATGTCGCCCATGCCCCAATGTTCGGTGAACTTGCCGTCGGCGATCCGGAAGATGTCGCAGGACGTGAAGCGCAGGCGCCGGCCGGTCGCGGGCACGCCGAGATAGGTCGCGGTGTGCGTTCCTTCATAGAGGAAGCTGGCGGCGGCCATGTCGTTGGTGGCCAGCTCGACCTCGACCGTCACCCTGAGGTCGGGCAGGCCCTTCAGGCGAGCGGCGAAGAAGCCGACGCTGGCCTTCTTTGGCGGGATGCTCGTGGGCACCGGCGCCGCGGCGCTGACCTGGTGGTTGACGTAGCTGTCCGCGAAAAGCGCGGCGAAGGCCTCGATATCGTGCGCCGATAACGTCGCCGCGAACTTGTCGATGAGTTGCCGCCCCGCTGACGGTTCCTGGGCATTGGCCGCGGGAGAGCTCAAGGCCTGGGCGGCGAGCCCGGCCAGGGAAAAACCAGCCAGGAGGTGTCTGCGATCCATGTTCGTTCCTTCACCCGCGAGGGTCATGTCGGCGTCATGCGCTCGATGGTAGGGCGTCCGGCCGCGACGGCAAAGTCGCCGTCTCCTTCCCGCTGCGTGAAAAAACCGAGCGTGTGATCGCCGCGACCGGCCCGACCTCGTGGTCCTGCGGGACGCCGCGTGGCATCGCGCAAGATGTCCCTCGACTTGGCGCGCATCCTCCGATTAAGACCGCCCCCATGATTCGTCTCGACAACATCAGCAAGCAGAACGGCCATCAGATCCTGTTCATCGACGCCTCGATGGGGCTCCAGAAGGGGGAGAAGGCGGGGCTGGTGGGGCCCAACGGGGCCGGCAAGTCGACGCTGTTCCGCATGATCGCGGGCCAGGAGGAGCCGGATGACGGCCAGGTGACGATCGATCCCGGCATGACCATCGGCTATTTCAGCCAGGATGTCGGCGAGATGTCGGGCATGAGCGCGGTCGCGGCGGTCATGGATGGCGTCGGGCCGGTGAGCGCGCTGGCCGTCGAGATCGCCCGGCTCGAGGCGGCGATGGCCGATCCCGAGCAGGCCGACGGGATGGATGCGCTGGTCGAGCGCTATGGCGAGGTGCAGGCGCGCTTCGAGGAGCTGGACGGCTATGCGCTGGAGGCCCGCGCGCGCGAGGTGCTGGCCGGCCTGTCGTTCAGCCAGGAGCGCATGGATGGCGATGTCGGCCTGCTCTCCGGCGGCTGGAAGATGCGCGTGGCGCTCGCCCGCATCCTGCTGATGCGGCCCGACGGCATGCTGCTGGACGAGCCCTCCAACCATCTCGATCTCGAAAGCCTGATCTGGCTGGAGGACTTCCTGAAGAAATACGACGGCGCGCTCTTGATGACCTCGCACGATCGCGAGTTCATGAATCGCATCGTCAACAAGATCGTCGAGATCGATGGCGGCACGCTCATCACCTATTCGGGCGACTTCGATTTCTACGAGGAGCAGCGGGCGCTGTCCGAGAAGCAGCGCCAGGCGCAATACGAGCGCCAGCAGGCGATGCTGGCCAAGGAGCTGAAGTTCATCGAGCGCTTCAAGGCCCGCGCCTCCCATGCCGCCCAGGTGCAGAGCCGGGTGAAGAAGCTCGACAAGATCGAGAAGGTCGAGCCGCCGCGGCGCCGCCAGTCGATCCAGTTCGAGTTCCGCTCGCCGCCGCGCTCGGGCGACGACGTGGTGAGCTTCCGCAACGTCCACAAGAGCTATGGCAGCCAGTCGATCTATGCCGGCCTCGACCTGATGCTGCGGCGCAAGGAGCGCTGGTGCGTGCTGGGCGCCAACGGGGCGGGCAAGTCGACGCTGCTGAAGCTGGTCGCCGGCGCCGCGGATCCCGCGCACGGGATCGGGCCGGACACCGGCCGCGTGACGCTGGGCGCCAGCGTCCGCATGGGCTACTTCGCGCAGCACTCGATGGATCTGCTGGACGGCGACGAGACGATCTTCGAATCGCTCGACAGCTCGTTCCCGCAGGCCGGCACCGGCGCGCTGAAGTCGCTGGCCGGCTGCTTCGGCTTCTCCGGCGACGATGTCGAGAAGCCCTGCCGCGTGCTGTCGGGCGGCGAGAAGGCGCGGCTGGTGATGGCCAAGATGCTGTTCGATCCGCCAAACTTCCTGGTCCTCGACGAGCCGACCAACCATCTCGACATGGCGACCAAGGAAATGCTGGTCGCCGCGCTGGCGGAGTTCGAGGGCACCATGCTGTTCGTCAGCCACGACCGCCACTTCCTCGCCGCCCTGTCGAACCGGGTGCTGGAACTGACGCCCGATGGCGTGCATCAATACGGCGGCGGCTACACCGAATACGTCGCCAGCACCGGCCAGGAAGCCCCCGGCCTGCATCCGGGCGGCTAGGGCGCGCCGTATCATGAGCGCAACTGCGCGCGGAGTAATCTCCGCGCTTTAGTTGCGCGCTCCCTTGACTCTGAGGAGCGCGCCACTCCAGTGGCGCTCATCGTCTTGCAGCCAGCGTCCGCGTCCCACCTCGGTGTCATCCCGAATCGCGCGGAGTAACCTCCGCGCTTAAGTGAGGGATCCCGGATCGACGCACTGCCCCCGAGCTTCGCCCCACCAACCGTGTCATCCCGAGCAAAGCGAGGGATCCCGGATCGGCACCGGCAAGAGATCCTTCGCTTCGCTCAGGATGACACGGTCTTCTGCATCCGGGCGGCTAAGGCGCGCCCTCAAGGGAGCGCGCAACTCCAGTTGCGCTCATCGTCTTGCAACCAGCCCCCGCGTCCCACCTTGGTGTCATCCCGAATCGCGCGGAGTAACCTCCGCGCTTAAGTGACGCGTCTTGTCCTATCGACCGCATAAGAGCGCAACTGGAGTTGCGCGCTCCCCTGACTCTGAGGTGCGCGCCACTAAAGTGCGGAGATTACGCCGCGCTTCAGTGGCGCTCAGGACCTTTTGTCCGCCGCGACGAGATCGAGCCAGGCCCGGGCGGCGTGGGAGAGGAAGGCGCCGCGGCGCCAGATCATGGCGATGTGCCAGTCCGTGTCTGCCTCGGCCAGGCGCACGCGGGCGACGGATCGGTGCTTGCGCTGCTCGGCGATCATCCGCGGCAGGAAGGCGACTCCCATGCCCGTTGCCGCAAGCGCGACGATGAAGTCGATCTGGCTGCTGCGCGCGACGACGGTCGGCTCGAAGCCGCGCCGGTGGCATGCCTCCAGGATGATACGGTTGAGGGCAAATCCGGCCTCGAACAGGATGAACGGCTGGTCGCGCAAGGCGGCAAAATCGAGCGAGCGTCGGCGCGCGAGCGGGTGGTCCGCCGCCAACAGGGCGGTCAGGGGCTCGCGCTTGACCTCCCGCCATTCGAACCCGTCCGACACCGGCAGGAGCGAGGCGGCGAGTTCGATCTCGCCCGACATCAGGACCTCTTCCAGCCGGTCGCTGCCATACTCCACCAGCCGGATGTCGATGCCGGGATAACGCTTGCTGTAGATCGCAAACAGTGGCGCGAACAGGACGTCGCTGCCGACCGGTGGCAGGCCGAGCCGCAGCGTGCCGCGCTTCAGGCCGCGCAGTTCCCCCAGTTCGGCGATCAGGTCCTCCCGCTCGGTGAGGATGCGCTGGGCGCGGTGGAAGACGATCTCGCCGGCGGCCGTCAGTTTGCTGCGATGGCCGATGCGGTCGAGCAGCGGCACGCCGATCTCGTCCTCGAGCTGTTTGACCGCCTTGCTGATCGTCGACTGGGTGGCGGAGACGGTCTTGGCGGCCTGCGAGAAGCCGCCCTGGCGGACGACCTCGACGAAAGCGCGCAGCGTGCGGATCTCCATGGCATTCCATATCAGAATAGATTCTAGTCATTCAATTCATTTTCCGAATGCCGATCCGGACCCTACATTCGGCGCGAAAGGAGAGCCGATGCGTGTGTCCTGGCTCAGGGTCCGTGTCCGTCGTGGCGTTCACCGCAGCCCGCTGCTGCAGATCGGGCTGGTCGTCGGGTTCTGGCTGGCTGGAGAGGGCATCGCAAAGCTGACCGGCTTGCCTGTGCCCGGCGGCGTGATCGGCATGCTGCTGGTTCTCGCGCTGCTGGCGACGCGCAGGGTGAGCGCGCACAGCCTGCGCCGGGGCGCCGAGTGGTTCATCGGTTCGATGGTGCTGTTCTTCGTGCCCGCCGTGATGGCGCTGCTCGATCACCGCGAGCTGCTTGGCCTGCTCGGCCTGAAGATCCTGGCCGTGATCGTCGGCGGCACCGTCGCCGTCATGCTGGTCACCGGCCTCATCGTCGATCTGTGCACCAGGTGGGGGGCTCGCGATGCCGCAGCTCATGCCAGCGGGGATTGATCTCACCCTTCAGGCGCTCTTCTGGTCGACCGCGACGATCGCCCTCTATCTCGCGGCGCGGGCGGTTTACCGGCGCTGGCCGCGCTGGTGGCTGATGCCGCTGGCGATCGCGCCGCTCGGCCTGATCCTGACGGCGCTCGCCCTTCATACCAGCTACCGCGACTACAGCCGCGGCACGCACTGGCTGGTGAGCCTGCTCGGGCCGGCGACGGTCGCCTTCGCGGTGCCGATCTATCAGCGGCGCGCTCTCATCCGCCGGCACTGGCGCGTTCTGGCCACGGGCATGGTGCTGGGCAGCGCCACCTCGATGCTGACGGCCTGGGGATTGGCGCGGCTGCTGGGATTGAGCGACACGCTGACCTTGAGTCTTCTGCCGCGCTCCATGAGCACGCCGTTTGCCATGACGGTGTCGAGCGAGATCGGCGGCGCGCCCGACCTGACGGCCGTGTTCGTCATCGTGACCGGCGTCGTCGGCGCGGCGATCGGCGATGTCCTGCTGCTGCGATTTCCCATCCGCTCGAGCCTCGCCCTCGGGGCGCTGCTCGGCGTTGCCGCGCACGGCGCCGGCACCGCCAAGGCGCACGAGATCGGGCAGGAGGAGGGCGCCGTCGCCGGCCTCGTCATGGTGCTGGTCGGCCTGTTCAACGTCCTGCTGGTCCCGCTGCTGATGATGGCCCAGAAGCTCGTCTCTCACGGTGTATGAGCGCCACTGGAGTGGCGCGCTCCGATGAGCTCGTCCTCCGGTCGTAGAGGCTTCACTCAGGGGAGCGCGCCACTCCAGTGGCGCTCATGGTCTTGCCAGCGCGAGGTGCGTGGTCCGCTCCGATAAGTTCGCCCCCGGTCGTAAGAGGCGTTCACTCAGGGGAGCTTGCCATTAAAGCGCGGAGATTACTCCGCGCGGAGTGGCGCTCATGATCTTATGCGCTATTTCGCCAGCACGACGTGCGTCGCCCGCGCCGTCGGCACGTGCTCGACGGTCCGGTATCCGAGCGCGCGGAGATCGAGGCCGGCGAAGAGCGCTTCGCCCCGGCCCAGCGCCACGGGCGCGAGGGCGAGGTGGATCTCGTCGACATGGCCGGCCTGGAGGTATTGCCGCACGGTCTCGACGCCGCCGCCGATCTTGACGTCCTTGGCGCCCGCCGCGTCGCGCGCCTGCCGCAGCGCCGACTCGATGCCCTCGGTGACGAAGTGAAAGGTCGTTCCGCCCAGCATCTCGATCGGCGGTCGGGGATAGTGGGTCAGGACGAAGGTCGGTGCGTGGTAAGGCGGGTTGTCGCCCCACCAGCCTTTCCACTGATCGTCCGGCCAGTCGCCGCGCACGGGGCCGAACATGTTGCGGCCGAGGATGAAGGCGCCGAAACCGTCCATCGCGCGTCGGCCGAAGCTGTCGTCGACGCCGGTCTCGCCGTCCGCCTGTCCCAGCATCTGGCGAAAGGCCCGCGTCGCGAAGAACCACTGGAACATTTCCTCGCCCCGCACCCCCAGCGGATGCTTCAGGCTCTGGTCGGTGCCCGCGGCGAAGCCATCGAGCGAGACGCTGAACCCTGCAACCTTCACCTTGGCCATCGATGCCTCCAACCGCCGTGTTTCGGGGCATCTTTATACTAAACTATACGGTTAAGTATAGCCCTATGGCCGCGCCTTGTCATATCGACAGTGTATGAGCGCAACTCGGCGCGGAGAGTACTCCGCGCGGAGTTGCGCTCATGGTCTTGGAACACCTCACCGGAACAGGCGCCGCTGCGCCATCGTTGATAGCGTGCACGTCCCCGTCCACTTCGCGCTTTGGAGCAGGGTGAGGGCACTGCTTGTGTCGTCATGTCTGCCGCAGGCGCGAAGGAGATGGATATGAAAGCACACGACCTCGATTTCCAAGCAGTCAAGCCGGTCGACCTCAGCACCGACGCGCTCAAGCCTGGCTCCAGGGCGACTCCCTTTTCCACGTTCATCTGGGCGGTCATATCGGGTGATATCGCTACTGCCGAGGCGCAGATTACGGACGATATTGAATGGGGGCTGATGCCCTACAACAAAGTGCTCAGAGGCAAGGACCAGGTTATCCCTTGGCTCAAAGCCGCATCGGCGGATCAGAAAGAGCCTGTCGTGATAACCAATGCCGCTACCAAGGACTGGGGTGTCTTTGAATACTGGAATATCGGTACAGTCAGCGAAGACGTGATCAAATTCGGCAACGAACAAAAATGGCCTTGGCCGAAAGATCCGGCGAGCTTCTTGGGCCAGAAATATCGAGTTGCCCAATGCTTCACGTACCATCTCGAGTCCGGGGGAAAGATAGATTTCATGCGTCAGTATCTCGATACGGGGAGTGTCTGGGCGCAATTCAAATAGCGACGGGTCACATAGCGAGCGGCGCCTTGCCTTTGCTGCGGCAGCCGAGGATTAAAAGGTCGACTTTCAATTTTGGCAATGCTAAAAACGCAATAACTCGATATTGCGGATGTAGCCATGCCCCTGAGCGAGCCGGACACTCTTCCAGCATCCATTGCCGACTGGCCGCCTCTCGACCGTGCCCTCCTGGGCGAGACCCACCCGGCACTTCCCACGTTCCCGCTGCACCTGTTTCCCACCCCCTGGCGCGCCTGGGTCGAGGCCTCGTCGCGGCTGTTCGGCTCGGCCGACTATCTGACGCACTGCCTGCTGGGCGGGGTCGCGGCGGTGGGCGGCGCGGGCCTGCGGATCGAGGTCGCGGCGCACTGGCGCGAGCCGCTGCTGTTGTGGCAGGCGCTGGTCGGCGGCCCGTCGAGCGGCAAGTCGGCGTCCTTCGCTCGGGTGCGGGCGTTGCTCGCCGCCGTAACGCCGCACGCGGAGAGCGGCGATCGGGCGGCGCCCACGGTGGTGTTCGATGGCGGGCTCGAGAGGGTGGATACGGCGCTGCTGGGCAGCTCGCGCGGCGTGCTGCTGTGGCGCGAGAATCTGGCCGACTGGATGGCGGAGGCCAACGCGCGCGGGCGACGGCAGGACCGCCGGCCGGCGCGGCCGGCCTGGCTCGCCGGCTGGAGCGCCGGGTCGTCCCTGGTCGGTCCGCGGCCGAGGGACGATTTCGCGGTCGGTATTGCCGGCGCGCTGTCACCGGAGCGGCTGGCGGCCTGGGGCGAGGGCGACCGCGCGCTCGCTTCGCGCTTCCTCTATGTCTGGCCGCAGCGCGGCGCCGCGCCGTCGCTGGCCGATGGTGAGGCCGACGATTCGGGCCTCGTCGCGCTGCTGCAGAAGATCGCCTCGCTCGCCGGCCATCGTGAGACGCCCTGCGTCGTGCCGTTCGACGAGGACGCCGCGCGCCGGCTGGAAGCGCTGATGCCGGCGCTGCAGCGGCCTGTCGATGAGCGCGAGGAGCCGGGCGCGGAGGGCGTGGCGGCGGAATGGATCGGCCGCGGCGTGCCGACCCTGGTGCGGCTGGCCGGCCTGCTGTCGCTGATGGAATGGTCTCTCTCCAAGGCGGAATGGTCGCCGGTCCGCGCCACGCATGTCGAGGCCGCGTACGAACTCTGGTCGGGCTATTATCGGCCGCACGCGCTTGCCGTGTTCGATCGCTCCGAGGTCGGGGCGTGCGAGCACGCCGCCCGCCGCGTCGCGCGCTGGCTGCGCCGCGTGCGTGTGTCGCAGATCTCGCGCGAGGATGTGCGGCGCGAGGCGCTGTGCCAGTCGGTCGATGTCGAGGGCGCGGAAGAGGTGCTGGCGCGGCTCGAGGCGGTGGGGCTGGTGCGGCAACTGCCGCCGGCCGGCTCGTCCCGGGGCGGTCCGCGCCGCCGCCGCTGGCTGGTGCATCCGCAACTCGCCGGGCGCGCGAGCGAAGGAGGGAGTTAGCGCAGTTAGCGCTAGTGCTTCGATCACCAGGGCGGGCAGCGTCAGGCGCTTTTCAGGTCTGATGGCCGTCGGCCGCTCGTGATCTTGCCGCGCGCAGCGCGGCGGCCAACTGGCCCAGTTGATAGGGCTTGGGCAGAAGATGGATGCCTTCCGCCGTCGCCTCCTGGGCGGCGGTGTCGGCGTAGCCGCTGGTCAGAAGCACCGGCAGGTCGGCGTGCCGCCGGCGGATCTCGCGCGCGAGGTCGAGGCCGGTCATGCCGCCCGGCATCATGACGTCGGAGAAGACGAGGTCGACGCGGCGTCCGTTGGCCAGGGCGCCAAGGGCCGCAACAGCGCTCGCGGTCCGGGTGACCTCGTAGCCGAGCTGGTCGAGCATCTCGCCGGTCAGCGCCGCGACCTCGTCGTCGTCCTCGACCAGCAGGATGCAGCCGGCCTCATGGGGACGCCGGCGATCTCCGGAGGCGCGGCGCGGGACATGGGGGGCGTCCGCCGGCGGCCGGTCGGCCTTCGGCAGGTAGAGGGAGATGCGGGTGCCGCGGCCGACCTCGGAGTCGATGCGGACGGCGCCGCGCGACTGGCTGGCGAAGCCATGCACCTGGGCGAGGCCGAGGCCCGATCCCTTGCCCACGCCCTTGGTGGTGAAATAGGGCTCGAACACGCGGGCCTGGATCTCCGGCGCCATGCCGATGCCGGTGTCGATCACCGACAGGCGCACATAGTCGCCGCCGAGTTCCGGGTCCTCGATGTCCGGCAGGTTCTCGCCGCGGATGACGATCGTGCCGCCGTTGGGCATGGCGTCGCGGGCGTTGACGGCGAGATTGAGCACGACCAGCTCGAGCTGGCCGGGATCGACCTCGACCGGCCACAGCGTGTCCGGCATATCGACCTCGACATGCACGTGGCCGCCCAGGCTCCGGTCCAGCAGCTCGCGCATGCGCGCGATCTGGCTGGCGATGTCGACCGATTCCGGCCGGAGCTCCTGGCGGCGCGAGAAGGCGAGAAGCTGGCGCGTCAGGGCCGCGCCGCGCCGGGCCGCATGGATCATGCCGTCCCTGAGGCGACGCTGCCGCGCCGGATCGGTCGGGCGGTCGAGCATCTCCAGGCCGCCGGAGATCACCATGAGCAGGTTGTTGAAGTCGTGGGCGATGCCTCCGGTGAGCTGGCCGATCGCCTCGATCTTCTGCGCCTGGCGCAGCGTGTCCTCGACCTGCGCCCGTTCCTCCATCTCGGCGCGCAGCTGTCGGTTGGCATCGGCCAGCGCGCGCGTCCGCTCGACCACCAGGCCCTCCAGTTCCTGCGCCGCCTGCTCGCGCGCCTGGATCAGCGCCCGGACCTCGTACTGGCGCCGCCGGGCCCGCAGCGCCGACTGGATCGTGCTGGCAAACGTGATCGGCTGCACCGGCCGTTCCAGCAGCGACACGTTGCGCAGGACCTCGATGAGGTTGCGGCGCCACGCCGTCACCGCCGGCTGCTCCTGGTGGCTGGTCAGCACGATGAAGGGCAGGTCCGACCAGGCCGGCTGGCGGGCGATCTGGCGCGCGAGCGGGGCCGTGTCCTGCCGGAACAGTCCTTCTTCGGCGACGAACACCGCGCCCGCGCCCGCGGCGATCTCCTCGATCAGCGTCGCGAGATCGGCACAGACGAGGGCCTCGATCCTGGCGCCGCGCAGCAGCTCGGCCGATGCTGGCCCGTCGCGGCCGATGGGCGCAAGGACGAGAACGCGATTTTCCCGGTCAGTCCCGCCCATCGGCATCGTCCACGACGTTGGGGATGTGCGTGCCGGTGAAGCGCGGGTTGCCCGAGAATATGCCGCTGAAGTCCTTGAGGGGCGGCCCGATGCTGATGCCGTTGCCGCTCAGCCGGAACTCGCGGATGGTGTGCTCGTGACGGCCGCTTCGCTTCTTCACGACCGACAGCGCGCGCCGCACCGTCCCGCCCACCTCGAAATAGCGCAGCATCAGGACCGCATCGCTGAGGTAGCTGATGTCGAGCGGCGTCTCCATCGGCCCGACCAGCCCGTGCTGCGCCAGCACGAGAATGGTCAGCACGCCCTGCTGGGCGAGATAGCTCAGCAGCTCGTGCATTTGCAGGATGAGGAAGCGCTCGTCCGGCATGGCGTTCAGGTAGCCGTTGAGGCTGTCGATGATGACGATGCGGGCGCCGTTGTCTTCCACGCAGCGCCGCACGGCGGCCGCGAACTCTCCCGGCGACAGTTCGGCCGGGTCGATCTGCTTGAGCTCGATCAGGCCGGCCTCGACATGCTTGACGAGCGGCAGGCCGAGCGTGTGGGCGCGGGCTTCGATCGTGCCGCGGCCTTCGTCGAAGGCGAACAGCGCTGCGTGTTCGCCGCGTTCGGCGGCGGCGATGGCAAAGGTGAGCGCCAGCGACGACTTGCCGACGCCGGCGGCGCCGATGAGGAGGGCATTGGTGCCGCGTTCCAGGCCGCCGCCCAGAAGCTGGTCCAGCTCGGCGTTGCCGCTCGGCGTGTATTCGATGGCGAAGTCGGCGTGATGCTCGGCGGCAACCAGCCGGGGGAATATCTTGAGCCCGCCGGTCTCGATCACGAAGTCGTGGAAGCCGCCGCGAAAGGGAATGCCGCGCATCTTGAGGACGCGCAGGCGACGCCGCTCGGCGCCGTAGTCGATCGCCAGCTGCTCCAGCAGAATGACGCCATGGACGATGGAATGAAGCTGCAGATCGTCCTGTGCGGCGGAGAGATCGTCGAGCAGGACGACGGTGCAATGACGACTGGCGAAGAAGTGCTTCAGCGCCAGGACCTGCCGGCGATACCGCAGCGGGCTTTGCGCGAGGAGACGGAGTTCGGAAAGACTGTCGAACACGACCCGGGTCGGATTGATCCGTTCCACTTCCTTGAACACGAGATCGATCGTCTCGCTGAGCTCCATATCGGCGGGATGGAACACGGTAAGCTGGCGCTCCGGATCGAGCGTCGTCTCGGGCGGCACCAGCTCGAACATGTCGACTTTCGCCAAGGACCAGCCGTGCCGCTTCGCCACCAGCTTCAGCTCGCGCTCGGTCTCCGACAGGGTGATGTACAGGACACGCTCGCCGCTGCGGACGCCTTCCAGCAGGAACTGGAGCGCGATCGTCGTCTTGCCGGTGCCGGGCCGGCCTTCGTAGAGATAAACGCGATCGGCATCGAAGCCGCCGCCCAGTATGTCGTCCAGCCCGCCGCTTCCGGTCGAGACGCGGGGCAGATCGGCCCGCTCTTCGTTTTCATCGGAAGTCGAGCTGGTCGTCATTCACTACTCCGTTGCGAGGTCGAGCAGAGTGAACGAATGAAAGAGCTGAATGGCTATGTGGTTGCCCGACCGGCTCGAGACGTCAAGTCTATCGGATCAACTTGCCGCCCGGAAAGCCCATGGATCACAGGATTTGCCCACCTGCGCATATGAGGCGGAACTTCCCTGCGTTCCATGCGTTTCAGTGCACTGGGTCATTGGCGCCTGGGCTATCGGCGAGAGGACCAAATTGAAGAATCGACAGAGCGACACTCTGAGGATGCTGGTCTTCTGCGTCGTTTTCGGTCTCCTCGCCGTCACGGCTTCTGTCGCGTCTGCCGCCAATGTCGGCTTCGAGACGATCCAGGTATCGAACGGGACGGAGCCGCCCTTGCGCGGTGGCGTCTGGTATCCCACGGACGCGCCGGCGACAGAGCATAGCTTGGGCTTGTTCACCCAGACCGTTGCGGTTGGCGCGCCGGTCTCCGGCCACGACCTGCCCTTGGTGGTTCTCTCGCACGGCGGAGGGGCCTCCTATCAAGCCCACTACGACACGGCTCTGGCCCTCGCGCAGGCCGGCTTCGTCGTCGCCGCCATCGATCAT
The DNA here is from genome assembly GCF_900167455.1 of Enhydrobacter aerosaccus. Taxonomy (GTDB): domain Bacteria; phylum Pseudomonadota; class Alphaproteobacteria; order Reyranellales; family Reyranellaceae; genus Reyranella; species Reyranella aerosaccus. The sequence goes on along the minus strand of NZ_FUWJ01000001.1, from coordinate 1,813,966 downwards.
GCGGGCGACACCTATAACGACCAAAGCCAGGTCCTGCGCTTATGGCGCCGCCCGGCCCAGCTTCGGCGGCTTGTGTCCTACATGGTGGAGGAATGGCCCGGGCATGGAGCCGTGAATGCTGGCCGCGTGGGCGCCTTCGGCTTCTCCAACGGCGGCTTCACCGTCCTCGTGGCCGCGGGCGGCGTTCCGGATCTCGACAGGACGGCTCCGTATTGCCAGGCGCACCCGGACCACGATCTCTGCCAAGCCCTGAAGCAGGGCGGTGCCGATCCGCATCTCGGCGCGGATGTTCCTGCCGGCGCCTGGATCGCCGATCCTCGTATCAAGGCGATCGTCGTCGCCGCTCCGGCGTTTGGCTTCGCCTTCAGCCCCGATGGCTTGAAGAACGTCCGCATTCCAGTCCAGCTCTGGCGGGCGGCGGAGGATCATCATCAGCCGGACGCTTGGTATGACGAAGCGGTACGCCGGGCTCTGCCGCGACCGCCGGAATACCACCTCGTCGCCGGCGCGAACCATTACAGCTTCCTGCCGCCCTGCGCGCCACGTCTCGCCAGCCGCGCTCCCGGACTCTGCACCGATCCGCCCGGCTTTGACCGCGCCGCGTTCCACCGGACCTTCAATGCGGAGGTCGTGCGCTTCTTCCAGACGGCGTTGCACTAGACTCCGGTGCGAGGCCCGCGATGCCTAGGATGGTTGGACCAGCTCCGCGACTGATGCGTCCTTATTTTCCGGCGGTGGGGGTGGACAGCTTGGCGATATCGGCCCAGCGCCGGACTTCACCGGCGAGGTAGCTTCCGACCTCGTCGGGGCCACCTATCTTCTCCTCGATTCCCTGCGACATCAGGGTGTCCTTGATCTTCGGGTTCCGCAGGGCCCGGTCGACGGCGTCTGAGAGCTTGTCGACGATCGGCTTGGGCGTGCCCTTCGCTGCCAGCAGGAAGTAGGCGACCTCGACGGTCAGATCGGGATAGCCAGCTTCCTTGAAGGTCGGAACGTCCGGCAGAACGCGCGCCCTGGTATTGCCCGTGACGGCGATCATGCGCGCCTGCTTGCTGCTCTGGACGGGAATGCCGGATGCGACGGGCGTGAACCACACCTGGATGCGATTGGCCAGCAAGTCGACCAGCGCGTCGGGGGTGCTCTTGTAGGGCACCATCACCATGGTGATGCCGGCCGCCCGGTTCAACATCTCGCCGAGGAACTGCGGGACGCCGCCGACATAGCCGGCATAATTGAGCTTGCCGGGCTGGCGGCGGGCAAGTTCGACGAGGTCGGCCACGCTGTTCACGGGAAGCTCGTTGGGCACGAACATCGAATAGAGCGCCATGCCGGCAAAGGCGACCGGCGTGGAGTCCTTGGTCAAGTCAGTGTTCGCATTGCCGGTCACCTGATTGAGGATGTTGCTCATGGAGGCGATCAGCAGCGTGTAGCCGTCCGGCCGCGATTTGACGACGAGGTCCGCCGCGATATTGCCCGTGGCGCCAGGCCGATTGTCGACGACGACGCTCTGGCCCAGCGTGCTCATCATGTCCTGGGCAAGCTGGCGGGCGATGATGTCGTTTGCCGTGCCGGGACCGAACGGACAGACGATCGTGATCGGCTTGTTCGGAAAGTCCTGTGCCTCGGCCGCTCTCGACATTGTCAGGGCGGCGATGCCGCCCATCGCTACCGCGATTGCCGCGCGCCTGCGCCATGGTCCAACCGCCATGAACATCCTCCCGCTCTCTTCTTCATTGCTTGTCGAGCGAATTAAGGTCGGCCGTCCGCAGCCGGTCAACACCGTGACGCGATGGCGATGCGCCGTTGTTTCGCCAGGCATTATTCTGGAAGAGACGAGCTCTGCGCGGTCAGCTCACCGTCCGACGCCGGAGCAGCCATCGCCCGGGCAATTCAAGGGCGATTGCTCATGGATCGGACACATATGCACCGTCAGGACCGCTTCCATGGCCGACGTGCAATCCAGCTTCCGCACCACGTTCTGACGTTGACGCTCGACTGCCTTGACGCTTTTGGAGAGATTGCGGGCGATCATCTTGTTGGAATGCCCCAGCCGCATCTGGGCCAGCACCTCCCGTTCCGTATCCGTCAGGCGCGCCAGCTTGGACTGAACGAGTGTGCAACGCGCCTGCTTGAGCACCCTCTGCTGATCCTCGAAGCAGAAGCGCTCCAGCTTGTTGAGAAAGGCGTTGTCGTCGACCGGCTTCTCGAAGACGGTGGCCGCGCCCATCTCCATGGCGGCGACCGCGGTCTGAACATCGGCATAGGCGCTGATCAGGATCGCGGGCACCGAACTCTTCTGGCGCAGCAGTCGCAGAACTTCGAGGCCGGACAGGGAGGGAAGACGGTAGTCGAGAACGACGCAACCAGGACGTTCAATGCGAGCCCGATTGAGAAGGGAGCCCGGATCCCTCCATCCCTCGACCTGCAACCCAACGGACTCGATCAGTGCACATAGTGAGTTTCTGAATTGATCATCGTCATCGACGACGTACACATGATCGGCCATGAGCGCCTTCCCCTAAATTACTACTGATACGCAACCGAAGGTCGATCATTGATTTGGATCAACTGTACAGACCAAGACCCGACTCGCGAGAGGTCTGTTGCGCAACCGAACGGTCATATTTCGCGCGCAACGTCCGAGTTCCGGATTGGCACACTGAACGTCACACGCAGGGAAAATGTCACGCGCATGGAAGAAGCATCTCCATGCACGTTCCCCATCGTCGGGAACGGCAGGAGACGCTGCCACGATGCCAATGGATGATGTCACTGGCGATGGCCAGGCCGAGGCCGCTCCCCTCCGGCTTGGTCGTCACGAAAGGTTCAAACATCCGGTCGCGTATATGCTCCGGAACGCCGCAGCCATTGTCGAAGATCTGAACGACCGTCGTTTCGGGATTTGGTGACGCCACGCGAATTGTCAGCCGCCGGGTAGCGATCATCGGCACATCGAGAGCGGCAATGCTGTTCATCATGAAATTGAGCAGTGCCGTCTCCAATAAAGCCTTGAATCCATGGACTTTCGTCCGTGGTGTGCAGGTATGGAGGCGAACCCGGATCATCTTGTTCTCCGCCAGGGAGGCAAGCCGATCGATCGCCTCCTGGCATACTTCCACGAGATCGACGACCGACCGGCCGACCGGCCGACGTTCGGTCAGCATGCGCAAATGCTTGATGATCGTCGTCGCCCGCATCGCCTCGGCCTTGATCTCCTTGATCTGCTCGTCGATGTCCTGAGGCTTGATGACAGGCTTCGCGAGCTGCCTAGAAAGCGTGTTCGCGAGGTTGATGATCGTGCCAAGCGGATGGTTGAGTTCGTGAGCCACGTAAGCCGTCATGACACGCAGTGTCGCCTCACGTTCCCATTGGGGGGCGAGATTGGTGAGCGTGCCGTCGCGCATTGCAGCCTCCGAGTACGTTGACCCAGCGAACAGCGCTCGATCCGACGACTCGCAAAAGGCCGAGTATCAGCCAAATTGGTCCGTACGGTTACAGAGCGATGATTGCTGCAAAAATTAGCGTATCAAACAATCGACGACGGATTGGAAGCGATATTTTTCTCCGACGATAACGACCAGGAACCGTGTATCCGTGGCCGTTTTTCAACATAAAGGCGAGTGGCTCAGTGCGAGCAACCACAGGTGGTTGAATGCGCGGGACTGAGTGACGCTCCCGAAATCCACGAGCTGAACGGATATCGCGGCGGTGGTCGTACGGCTCTGTAAAATGAGGCGTGGGAAATCCCCCTGTGCCGAGTGCATTCCCTCCGATGTCGGGAGACTCACCCTATGAATTGGGAGTCTCCTTGATGGTCGGTCGAATGGAAATTTGGGACACACGTCTTCGTGACGCGAAGGTCGTTCCGTCACCTGCGGGCGAAATCCTTCGTCCGTGTCATCCAAGATGGGGGATCCCATATGGCCGTTGAGAAGATGAATGCCTCGAGCAGTCTTGCCGAGGTCGTCGACCGTATCCTCGACAAGGGTATCGTCATCGATGCGTGGGTGCGCGTGTCGCTCGTCGGTATCGAACTGCTCGCGGTCGAAGCCCGCGTCGTGGTCGCCGGCGTGGATACCTACCTCAAGTATGCCGAGGCGGTTGGCCTGACCGCCGGTGCCGAGGCCGCTTGATGCCCAGGTGCTTGGGGAGGGGAGAACGGCCCCTTCCCGAGCACCGACATCGGGCGCGGCCCTCAGGTTCCCCAGCTGAAGAGGAGACGAGACCATGTCTTTGACGAGCGAGATGGCGCGCGTAACAGCGCAGATCGAAGTGGCGCAACGAGATCGGGCCGCAGCCCTGGCGAAGATCAAGGCGGACCTGAAGCGGGAGACCGAGAGCAACGAGGCAGCCCGCGAGCAGGCGATGGCAACCCATCAGGCGGCCGTGAAAAGCAGCCTGCGGGACATCTTCGGACGCACGGCCTTCATGCGTGGCGCCGCGGAAGAAATGATCGAGCGTTTCAAGACGGAACGCGAGGCAGCGGCCGGTGAACTGTGGCCCAAGCTGACAGCCTATGCCGATCACGTCCGCGACACGGTCAGCGCGGAAGCTGCCCGACTGGCGGCAGCGCGGCGAAGCATGGCGAGCCGGGAGCGGAGTGCCCGTCAGACGCACGTGAAGGAAATTCGCCGCCGCGTTGGCTCTCTGCGGGCGGGTGCCAGCAAGTTCGTCGATGCGTTGCGGCAGGATCGCGCGGGCGCCGGCGATGCCTGGGGAACGCATGTCGGCAAAGGAACGCGGTAGGCCGGCGGTAACGGCCAGCTGATCGACGAGGCGGGCGGGACACCGGATGAGGTGCCCGCCGCCCAACAAGTGCGGCGGGTCGTCCTGCTAGAAAAAATGGGACGAGATCTGACAGCGGCAAGACATCGACGAAGCATCAACGAGCGGAAGCGATTGAAAGACGAGGTCGGCATGTATTTGGGAGAGCGCAGAATTCGATCGGCAGGGCGTCGGAGCGGCAGCGTCGAGATGACGCTACCGGTCGAGCTCGCCGTCCTCGAGGGCATCCCATGCCGCCTGCATCTCCGCGACGGCTTTGCCCTCGAGATCGTGCTCGAACCGGATCTCCGGGGTGTGATGTCAGTTTTCGAGAAAGTCTGGGCTCTTTTGAGGATCGGGCTGGAGGAGGTCGAGGAAATCGGCGACTTCGCCGAGGCCGACTTCGGATTTGGACTGTTCAGGTCGGCGAAATTCGGCTCGCTGCCGTCGCTCGCCTATGCCGACGCGCTTCTCGTAAGGCGCGACCTGGAGGACGGGGTTCATGTCACGCCGCAGGCGTTGGAGGCCTTCGCTTATCTCCTCGAGAGCATGGCCGTCGTGGCCGGAAATCGGCTCGGCCTGACCAGCGAGCGCGCCGCGACATTCGGGAATCGGGTCGCCTATCTCGTAAGCGGCGAGGCAATCGGCGGTCGCGACCCCTTTGCGCGCGCCGTCTTCCCCATCGGGGGCCTGGAATCGAGAGAACCCGGCTGGTGTCGGGGCAAGCCGCTGGACGCCGAGGATTGGCGCCGCGCAAGTCCTCACCTGGCAGAGGTCTACGAGCAGTTTCGGGCTTGGGAACGCGATCCCACGCTTTTCGCCAAGGAGCGGCAGCACTGGTACCGAGCGCGTCAATTCGAGTCGCAGCTTCGAACGGCCGATGCATGAAGGCTTTTTCGCGGATGTCGACGCAAGTGAGGGGGCTGACGAGATGAGCATGGATCAGGCGGAAGAAATCGGAGTCGTGACGACGATCGAGCCGAGACCGCGTGCGGACTTCGTTCGCACGCAGAGCGTCGAGGCAACGGCCAGGCGGGCGCTCGGCTATTTGAATGCCGGCTTCTCGGTTCATTTCCGCGGTCCGGCGGGCACGGGCAAGACGACGCTCGCGCTCCATCTCGCCGCTTTGCTCGGCAGGCCGATGGTGATGATCACCGGTGACGAGGAGATGCTGACCTCGACCCTGGTGGGAACGCAGCACGGCTATCACTTCCGGCGGGTCGTCGATCGCTTCATCCATACCGTGACCAAGACGGAGGAAACGGCCGACAAGCGCTGGGCAGATCATCGCCTGACGACCGCCTGCCGCGAAGGCTACACGCTGATCTATGACGAGTTCACGCGCTCTCGGCCCGAAGCCAACAACGTCCTGCTGAGCGTCCTCGAAGAAGGCCTGTTGGTCCTGCCGGCGCAGAACCAGAACGAGCCTTATATAAAGGTGCACCCGAATTTCCGGGTGATCTTCACCAGCAATCCGCAGGAATACGCGGGCGTCCACGATGCGCAGGACGCGCTGGGCGACCGGATCGTCACGATCGATATGGGACATGCCGATCGCGAACTCGAACTGGCCATCGCCGCCGCGCGGTCCGGCCTTCCGCCGACACAGGTGGCGCCGATCGTCGATATGGTGCGCGAGTTCCGGGAAACCGGTGAGTACGATCAGACACCGACGCTGCGAACCAGCATCATGATCTGCCGCATGATGAGCCAGGAGCGGCTCGCTCCGACCATCGAAGATCAGCAGTTCGTGCAGATCTGCATGGATATCCTGGGCGGAAAATCACTGCCGGGCGGGAAGGGCGACAACAAGCGCGCACAGCAGCAGAAAATGCTGCTCAGCCTGATCGAGCATCATTGTCCTGCTCGCTCGTTTACCAGTGTCGGAGAGGTCTAGCGCGTTGCCGGAGTGCATGCGGCGCGAATGGAGGATGGGATGAGGAAGGACAGAAAGCCGGCCACGAGCAGTCTGCGCAAGGCGGTGACGCTGCAGACACTCGTTCGGGGCGCAAAGCCGCGCGACCGCCAGCAGGTGGCCAATCGCTTCGCCCGGCTGGAGAACGAGCGTGCCCGGTTGGAGCGCGAGATCGCCATCTGGGAGAACTGCCGGCAGATGGCCGCGACGAAGTTGGACAAGATCCGCAACGAACTCGACTCCTTGCGGCCTCTGCTCAACGAAAAGCCAGCCAGGCGCGCCGTGCTCCGGAAGGGACGCGGTCCACGCCGCGCGCCGCCTTCTCTCGATGCACCCGGCGGCGCCTTGATCGCGAACCGCACCATGCAGCTCGAATACTAGTCGGACGCAGCCGTTGGAATCGGTCGAGTCTTAGAGAGGAGAGCGCGATGACGAAGAGGGGCAAGACGGGCGGCAAGGACGACGGGCCGGAGATCGAAGTCGGCGGTCTTTTCCGCCAGCTCGGCGAAGCGGTCGACCTGCTGGGAAAGCTCGTGGAAGTCGGTGCCGTGCACAGCCGGCAAGGAGAGTTTCGCGTCAAGGGACTCGGTGACAAGGCGCGCGGGGTCTACGGCTTCAGCATCCGGACGGGGCTCGGCGGAGAGAGCGGTGCCCAGGTCGAGCGCTTCGGCAACGTCCATCCCAGCCGGGAGGGGTTCGTCGTTGACGAGGTTCGCGAGCCGTTGGTGGACGTGTTCGACGAGGCCGACGAAGTGGCAGTGACCGCAGAACTGCCCGGCGTCACTGAAGCGGAGATCACCGTCGAGGTCCTCGGCGATCAGCTGACGGTCGAGTCCAAAGGCGAGCGCCGTTACGCCAAGGAGATTACCCTGCCGGCGGAGATCGATCCCGCAACTCTCCAGAGAAAGTACAACAACGGCGTGCTGGAGCTGCGGATGCGAAAGAAGGCTCGGCCATGAACCCGCCGGAAGCATATATCGCCGGACGGACGGCGGCGAAGTCAGTCGAGGACCGCAAGGCCAGGCCTCAGGATCTCGCCGAGGGAAAGTACGTCTACGCCATCATCGCCTGCGACGAGCCACGGGAGTTCAAGAACCGCGGCATTGGCGAACGCGGCGACAAGGTGCACACCATCAACCACCGGCAAATGGCCGCCGTCGTCAGCGACTCGCCGACGATCGACTACGAACGAAGCCGCCGGAACATGATGGCGCACACGGTGGTCCTCGAAGAGGTGATGAAGGAGTTCGATCTTCTGCCATTGCGCTTTGGCACTGTCGCTTCCAGCGCCGAGTCGGTCGAGCGGCAACTCCTGGTGCCGCGTTATGGCGAACTGTCGGCCATGCTCGAGAAAATGCGCGGGCGTTCGGAGTTCGGCCTCAAGGCATTCTGGCACGAGGGCGTCGCCTTCGGCGAAATCGTCCGTGAGAATGCGCGCGTCCGCAAGCTGCGCGACGCGCTGCAGGGGCGCTCGCTGGAGGAAAGCTACTATCAGCGCATCCAGCTGGGCGAGGAAGTCGAGAAGGCATTGACGGCCATCCGGGCACGCGACGAGGAGCTGATCCTGTCGCGGCTGCGGCCCTTCATGCGCGATATCAGGACCAACAAGATCATCAGCGATCGCATGGTCCTCAATGCCGCCTTTCTCGTCGAACGTGGGGATGTTCCGGCGTTGGACGAGGCGATCAGGCAGCTCGATCAGGAATTCAGCGAGCGGCTGATGTTCAAGTATGTCGGACCGGTGCCGCCGTACAATTTTGTCAACATCGCGATCAATTGGGAGAGGTGACACATGGGCATGCTGGCTCGCCTGCTGACGCTTCCCGTCAGCGCTCCGGTCGGGGGCGTTCTTTGGATCGCCCGCAAGATCGAAGAAGAAGCGAACGCGGAGCGCTGGGATCGGAACAAGATCACCGGCGCTCTGAGCGAACTCGAGCTGGAGCTCGATCTCGGTGCGATCGACGTCGAGGAATACGACGCCCGAGAGGCCGTGTTGTTGCAGAAATTGAAGGAACTCCAAGAGGTCGAGAATGACTGAACGTACCGATATCGCTACGCCATCCAGCCCTCGCCCGGAGGCGCTGGAAAGCAAGGAACCGCCGCCTGTGCGCACGCGCAAGCGCCAGGCCTTTTCGACCGCGGTCGCGATCATCGCGCGAGCCCGCGACGAGCTGCAGCATCTGACGGGCTACAAGGTCGACAGCGTGTCCGCTTTCGAGCGGACGGACGACGGCTGGCGGCTTTCCGTCACCGTCGTCGAACTGCGTCGCATCCCGTCGGCAACGGATGTCCTCGCCAGCTATGAGGTCATCCTCGACGAGACCGGCGACATCGTCACCTATCACCGGGGCAGCCGGTATTTCCGGGACCAGGTCGGACAGGATCAATGACGATCGACGATGCTCCGCCACGCATCGCGTGCCCGATCGACATCTTCGACGCCGTCGAAGAAGAGATCCGTCGGCTGTCGATGGCGATCAATCGGGCACCGTCGAGCGACAAGAGGGAACTGGCGAACCAGCTCCTGGAGCAGGTGTCGAGGCTGCTGGAGTGTGATGCCTACGATCCCGGCAACGAGAATTGCCGCCTCTGCCGAGGGATCTCGACGTTGCGTCGCAAGACCGCAACCCTGATCGAGACGGCGGCGGCACTGGGTTAACGAATACTGTCAGCGGAGTCGGAGCATGGCGGTCACGAACGGACGCATGGAGCATTCGATCCAGGGCTCGTCCCTTGCGGATATCCTCGATCGAATTCTCGACAAAGGCATTGTCATCGCCGGCGATGTCACGATCTCGCTTGTCGGTGTCGAACTGCTCAATATCAGGCTGCGCCTCCTGGTGGCATCGGTCGACAAGGCGATCGAGATGGGAATCAACTGGTGGGAGGCGGATCCATACCTGACCTCGCAAACCAAGGCGTCGTCGGAGCAGACCGAGCTACTTCAGCAGCGGCTGGAGCGTATCGAGGGGCTATTGGCGGGACAGGCGACCAAGGAGCAGCCGCTATGAGCCTTCAGGACGGAAGCTTGGGGTCCACCCCGCCAATCTACGTCTATGCCATCGTCCCGGCATGCCCGGGAGTTGCGGAGAAGTTCGGCTCGATGTCACCCGGCAGCCGTCTGGACGCCATTTCTGCGGGTCCATTTGCCGCTGTCATCGGCGACGGCGTGGATGTCGGTGAACCGGGACAGACCCGCGAACAACTGGCGCCGCGCCTTCTGTCGCACCAGCGCACGATCGAACAGATCATGCGCGCAAGCCCTTTGCTGCCCGTGAAGTTCGGAACGCTGGCTCCAGACGAAGGAAGCGTGCGCGTCATTCTCGAGAAAGGGAAAGCGGCGTTCCAGGCGGCTTTCGATCGTCTAGGCGCATGCGTGCAGATGGAACTTCTCGTCAGCTGGGATCTCAAGAAAGTGCTTCCCGAACTGGCGCGGGACGAGGCCATCGCGTCCTTGAAGCGCAAGCTGGAGCGGGAAGGCGCCGCCGACGACCAGGCCGCGCGGGCCGAACTCGGAAAGCTGGTGAAAAGCGTGCTCGACGGCCGCCGTGCGACGCTCGCCTCGTCGCTTCTCGAGCAGCTGCGATCCGCGGCGGAAGATGTCATTGCCTATCCGCCGACGGCGGATCAGGTTGTCTTGCACCTGGTGTTGCTGACCCGAGCGGATGGCGTGCAGGCCTTTTACCAGCATCTGGAGGCGCTCGATGCCGCCTATGATGGCCGGTTGATGTTCCGGTGCGTCGGACCGTCCGCTCCCTACAGCTTCGCGACCGTGGAGATTCAGGCAGTCGATCCCGCGACGTTGGTCCAAGCTCGTCGCCTGCTGGATGTGGAACAGAGTGCGACTTCTGACGAGGTGCGAGCTGCCTATCGCCGTCTGGCCAGGAGCCTTCATCCCGATCTTGCCGGTGCCGGCGCCGATGACGGCGCACGGATGGCCGCACTGACGGAGGCCTATCAACTTCTCGTCGCGAACGCGACTTTCAGGCGCGGAGACGGGGAGCAATCCGCGAATGCGCGGGGCGGGCTAGCGGAGACGACCAATGCCACGTCGATTCACGTCTTCGTCCGGCGGCAGGAGAGCGCCTTCGACGGCGCGAGATAGAGAGGCGGCACTGTCCATGGAAGGGCATCGCATCTACATCTATGGCATCGTCCGCGATGCGGCCGATGGCGGGCCTGCGCCTGTGCCGCCGGTTGCAGGCCTCGATGGTGGCGCGCTTCGAGCCATAGCAGGGTATGGCCTGGCAGCGATCGCGAGTGCCGTGGATCTGTCGAAGGCCGGCATCCCGTTCGAGGAGCAGCTCAAGGATCCAGATCGGGCCACGGCCCTGGTCCTGGAACATCACCGCGTGCTCCAGCAGGCAATCGACGCGCAGACCGTACTGCCCATGCGCTTCGGCGCGCTGTTTCAGGACGATCGAGGCGTGACCGACGCGCTGGAGAAGAATCGCTGCGGACTCATGGATGCGCTTGGCCGCATCGATGGCGCGCGCGAATGGGGCGTGAAGATATTCTGCGATCGCGCCGTCGCCGCTCGGCAGCTGAGCGCGACGTCGGCGGTCGTGCAGGCGGCGGAAAAGGAACTGTCCGGGCTGGCGGAGGGACGAGCGTTCTTCCTGCGTCGTCGCCTGGAGCGTCTGCGCACGGAGGAAACCGATCGCGCCGTGGCACACGAAGTCGACGTGAGTCGGCAGGCTCTTTGCGAGCTGGCACGGGCCAGTGCGCCGCTGAAACTCCAACCAGCGGCTGTCCATGGACGCGGTGAGGACATGGTCTGGAACGGCGCCTTCCTCGTGCCGCGATCGGGCGAGGAGCGCTTCCTGTCACGCCTCGAGGTGGTGGTCCAAAGCCGTTCGGATCTCGGCCTGCACTACGAGGTCACCGGCCCGTGGCCGCCCTTCAGCTTCGTCGACGGTCAGCTGGAAGGAGGGGGAGATGCCTGTCCAGACGGCGCATGACGGCGAACTGGCCCTGGCCGATCTCCTCGACCGGGCGCTGAACAAGGGCGTGGTCCTGTGGGGCGACGCGACGATCTCCCTGGCGGGTGTGGAACTGGTCTATGTCGGGCTGAGGGTTCTCGTTGCCTCCTGTTCGACCATGGAGAAGTACCGCTCCTCGCCGCGGAAGGGCAGCATGCCGATCGCACGCGGGGAGAGCTGACGATGCTTTACGTCTACGGCATCGCGGACAACGCCTTCGAGGTCCTTCGCGGTGCGGGGTTGCTGAACAGTGACGTCTTTGCGGTTCCTGCCGGCTGCCTTGCCGCGGCGGCGAGCAAGCTTGCGCAAGGCGGCATCGAAACAACGCCGCAGGGTGTGTGGCGGCATGAGCAAGTGCTCCGGCAGCTCATGCAGGATCATGCCGTGCTGCCGCTGCGGTTCGGGACGATCTGCCGCGACCGCGAGACACTGACGGACCGGCTCATGGAGGCGTCCGACGATCTGGTAAGGGGCCTTGGGCGTGTGCGCGGCAAGGTCGAGATCGCGCTCCGCATCGTCGACGAGCGAGAGCACGAGGCGCATCCTGTTCCCTCTGAGACGCCGACGGTCGACGCGATCGGCGGAGGTCGAGGCACGGCCTATCTGCGTGCTCGCCGCCGACACCATGCCGCCGAGATGGGCCGGGAAGCGCGGGCCGAGCGCGTCGGGAAGATGTTGTCGGCCTATATCGATGTCGGCGCGGAGGATCTCGTCTGTTCGGTTGCGCCGGAGGGCGATCACGCAGTGTCCGTATCCTGCCTGCTCGGCCGCGACCAACTGGCGACGCTCCAGGCCGCGCTCGAACGCTTCCAGTCCGATCATCCCGCGATCGGGTTGTCCTGGACCGGACCGTGGACCCCTTATTCGTTTGTCGCGCCTTCCTTGTTCGGCGTGGGGTTGCCATGACGAAGTTGCTGGAAGCGAAGACGGTCGATCCCGACAAGGCCGGCGATGATCTGGTCAAGCTTGTGCTGGCACTCGTGGAGACCCTGCGGCAGCTCGTCGAGCGCCAGGCGATCCGCCGCGTCGACAGTGGCGTCTTGAATGACGACGAGGTCGAGCGACTCGGTCTCGCGCTTCTGCGGCTGGAAGAGAAGATGAGCGAGCTCAAGGCGCATTTCGGGTTCGGCGACGAGGAACTGACGCTCAAGCTCGGCTCGCTGGGCGAATTGGCAAGGGATGTCTGACATGGCGGATATATCCGACGACGTAATGTCCACACCCGGCGCGACGAAGCCTCCTGAGGAACTTTCCCGGAAAGTCGCGGAGGCGCTCGCCAGGGACGTCGGCCGCGGTCTGGTCCGAGTCGATCCGGCGGACATGGCGGCCCTCGGGATCAATCCGGGAGATGTGGTCCGCCTCATCGGCGATCGGGAAACCGCCGCGAAGGCGATGCCCGCTTTCCCCATGGATCGGGGCAAAGGGATCGTCCAGATCGACGGGCTGACCCGCGACAATGCCAAGGTCAGCCTGGGCGACAGGATTCGCCTGGAGACGACGCGATATGCAGTGGCCGCCCGGGTCAAGCTGGCCCCGGCGGAACTGCCGCGGGCGGGAACGCGCAAGGACTATGTCGCCAAGCTCCTCGAAGGGCTGGTGATCACGGAAGGGGACCGGGTCCGCGCCACGCTCATGGGCACGCGCACGCGGGACTTTACCGTTCTGAAGACGGTGCCGGCGGGACCGGTCGTCATCAGCTCGACCACGTCCATCGATGTCAGCCAGCAGCAGGCCAGCCAGGCGCGGGAGCGCATCGCCTACGAGGATATCGGCGGGCTGCAACGCGAGCTCTCGTCGATCCGCGAGATGATCGAACTGCCGCTGCGGCATCCCGAGATATTCGAGCAGATGGGCATCGATCCGCCGAAGGGGGTGCTGCTGCAAGGGCCGCCGGGTTGCGGCAAGACCCTGATCGCCCGCGCGGTCGCAAACGAGACCGACGCCAAGTTCTTCGGCCTGAGCGGGCCGGAGATCATGCACAAGTTCTATGGCGAGAGCGAAGCCCATCTGAGGAAGGTCTTCGAGCAGGCCGCCAAGGGACCCAGCATCATCTTTCTCGACGAGATCGATGCGATCGCGCCCAAGCGCACCGGGCTGGGCAGCGAGCAGCAGGTCGAACGTCGGGTCGTGTCGCAGTTGCTGACGCTGATGGATGGGCTCCAGAGCAGGGGCCAGGTGATCGTCATCGGCGCTACCAATCTTCCGGACGCGATCGATCCGGCGCTGCGTCGCCCGGGACGATTCGACCGCGAGATCACCATTGGCGTCCCCGACAAGCCGGGACGGCTACAGATCCTGCAGGTCCATACGCGCGGCATGCCCTTGGCGGAGGATGTAAGTCTCGATCGCCTCGCTCAGGTCACGCACGGCTTCGTCGGCGCGGACCTGCAATCGCTGTGTCGCGAGGCGGCGATGGCGCGGCTGCGTCGGATGTTTCCGACCTTCGACCTGAGCCAGGACCAGATACCGGTCGAGGTTCTGCAGAAGCTGACGGTCGGCGTCGAGGATTTCGATGAAGCGCTGACGCTCGTCGAGCCATCGGCGATCCGGGAGGTATTCACCGAAGTTGCCGACGTCAAATGGGCCGATGTCGGCGGTCTCGAGGAAGCCAAGCGCATCCTGAAGGAATCGATCGAGTGGCCTGCGCTGCATCCCGACCTGTTTAAGAAGGCGGCGATCGTTCCGCCCAAGGGAATCCTGCTCTATGGACCGCCGGGTGTCGGCAAGACGCTTCTCGCCAAGGCGGTTGCGACCGAAAGCGGCGCGAACTTCATCTCGGTCAAGGGGCCGGCGCTGATGAGCCGATGGGTGGGAGAGACGGAGCGGGCCGTCAGGGATCTGTTCCACAAGGCAAAGCTTGCTTCGCCCTGCATCGTCTTCCTGGACGAGATCGACAGCATTGCGCCACGGCGGGGCGGCAGCGAGGCGACATCGGTGACCGACCGGACCATTGCCCAGCTGCTGACGGAGATGGACGGCGTCCAGGAGCTTCGCGGGGTCGTCGTGCTGGCCGCCACCAACCGGAAGGATCTGGTCGATCCGGCCTTGCTGCGGGCCGGTCGGTTCGACTTCCTGATCAAGCTGCCGTTGCCGGACGCGATCGCCCGTCTCGAAATCCTGAAGGTCCATACGCGCGCGCGGCCGCTGGCCGACGACGTCGATCTTGCGGCATTGGCGGGGGCGCCGAGCAACGGTCAGAGCGGCGCCGATATCGAGCTCGCATGCCGCAATGCCAGCCTGGCGGCGATCCGGGAGTATCTGGCCGGACCCTCGGGGGCAGTCGGAAAGGGAGAGGACCTCGTCATTGGGCGACGCCACTTCGAGGCCGCCCTTCATGGCACCGCCGGTGGGCGCGTGATAACGTCGGGGTTCTAATGGGAGCACCCGTTGAGACGTATCGTTCATGTTCCCATCGTCCATAGCCAGACGGACCTCGGCCCCATCCAGGATCGCGTGCGCCAGGCCTATATCGACAAGGGGGGCGAGCAAGCCTGGCGCGCGAGCCGCGAAGCGCTGGCGCAGTTCTGGAAGGCGCTCGAGCAGGTGATGGATCACCTCCCTGTCGATTATGCCAGGCTCAGGATCTATCAGGACGGTCTTCCCGTCTGCGGCCAGGAGGAGAGGATCGTTCGAGATCTCGCAGAACAGGGCGGCGCGAACTACAGGATTCTCCAGAAGCTTGCCGGCCGCGGCGCGCGGATAGAGGGAACGGAAGATCCGGATCTGCTTCGCAAGGAGTACGAGCTGATCATGAACTCGTCGCTGGGGCCGAGCGGCGGTGAGGCAGCTTCCGCAGATGACGCCGAAAAGTCGATGGTCCTGCGCGACCTGCTCGATCGACGGGATCGCTTCATCGCGGCGCGCATCGACAAGACGCTGCAGGAGGGAGAGACGGGCCTTCTCTTCCTGGGAGCGATGCACAACGCAACGGCAATGCTGCCGGAGAGCATCGAAGTCCTGTCCCTGACGGACCTTCTGCGTAACGCGGCGGCTACTTGATCACCTCCGAGAATGCGGTGCCGATACTACTTCGGCCATGGACAATATTGGACCACTTCTCCCAAAGGCTCCCCGACCCAATCGACAGATTCGTCAATCTCGGCGCAATGACCGTCGTCATCGCAAGCCCGGCGGCGCCAGACTGAGCAAGCCCAGAAGCCCGAGCACGACACCAATCCACAGCGGTGAAGAAAGGCCATGGCCGGCATCGATCGCCGCGCCACCGGCCCAGGTCGCCAGGGCCAGGCCGGCCGTGATCATTGATGCGTGAACACTATTCACCAAAGGACCCGGAGAGGCCGTTCGCATCACGCGCGCGACCATGGCAGGGTTCATCGACACGCCGACCAGCCCGACGACGATAAACGCCGCGATGCTGATCGTGGGAACGGCGGCAAACAGCGCAAGCACTACCAGGGCGATGGTAAGAATCGTCAGGCCGACGACGAGAACCGGAATGGTGAAGCGGTCCGCAAATCGCCCGATGGCGAGGTTGCCCACGACGTTGGCGATACCATAAGCAGCTAGCAGGACCGGGATCATCCTTGGTGGCAGGCCGCCGATCTCGGTGAAGATCGGTGAGAAATAGCTGAAGGCAGAGAATGTTGCGCCGATGATCAGGCCGCTCGTCGTATAGGCGGCCCACAGACGGACGCTCAAAAGCGCCGCGAGGCCGGCTGCCAGATCGACGGCCATGGCGTGCTTTGATGCCGGCACGCCGAAAGCGACCACCACGATGCAGAGGGCGGCGAGTAGCGCGACGCTCCAGAAGCTCGCCTGCCATCCGACCATCTGGTCGATCAACGTCACGGCAGGCACCCCCAGAACGGGGGACAGCATCAGCCCCGCGAGAACATAGGAAGCCGCGCGTCCGCGCTGGGCCGGCACTACGAGTTCGGCACAGATCGTCATGGCGACGCCGAAGCAGGCCGCGCTGGAGATGCCTTGCACGACCCGGGCGACGGCCATGGTGCCGTAGCCTCGCGCCAAGGCTGCGACCACGCTTCCCACGAAGAATAGGCCGAGTAGCCAGAGCAACGCCTGCTTGTTCGGTACGCGCAGGTGCAGAAGAAGTGCCGTGATCAGCGGCCCGCCGACTGTCATTCCGAGCGCGAACAAGGAGATCAGATAGCCGATTTCGCCAACGGGGACATCGAACGCCGACGACAGGGAGGGCATCATTCCCGCGACCATGAATTCCGAAGTGGTTACACCGAAAATCGTCGCTGCCAGAAGGAGGACAGCCGAGGGTATGGCAATGGGTGCCGGAGAATCCTCGCCCTCGCCGGTTGGAGTCCCCGTACAGGTCGCATTCATTGGCTTCAGCTCAATTATGTAGTAACAATTACAGAAATAGCTATCGGACTTGCCGAAAGGTGGTCAAGGGAATTATATAAATTAGACTATAGAAAGGGGCCGAATGGCTAGCCGTGGCCGACCGCGCAGCTTCGATAGAGATCTTGCGCTGGAGCGGGTGATGGAAGTGTTCTGGTCGAAGGGCTATGAAGGCGCTCAGCTCAACGACTTGACTGCCGTGATCGGCGTGACGCCTCCGAGCTTCTATGCCGCCTTCGGATCGAAGGAGGCGGCCTTTCGGGAGGCCGTCGACCTCTATATCGAAACCGTCGGTGCCCGGCCGATGCGGGCGCTGGAGGACGCGACGACCGTTCGTCAAGGCCTTCGCGCCATGTTGGAGGGCAGCGTCGACGTCGCCACGTCATCGAAGCCGGGTGGCTGTCTTCTGATTGTCGGGGCCGTGAACTGCCTCCCCGAGAATCGGCCTGCCCGTGATCATCTGCTTCGGGCGCGCAAGAAGACGCTCTCTCTCATCAAGGCACGCCTGGAACGTGGCGTGCGCGAAGGGGAACTGCCCGCCGATACCGAGGTCGGTCGGCTCGCGACTTTCTATCATGGCATCATGCAGGCGATCTCGTTCCAGGCGCGCGATGGCGCGACGAGGAAAGCGTTAAGAGCCCTGATCGAGCCGGCGCTTCGAGCTTTACCAGGCTGTCCGTGAAGTAGGGCGTCTCGTCTCCCCCAGCTTGTGCGCCATCACGGCGCAGGCGCGCGGTGCTCGCGGTAGACTGCGGCGATGGTTCTGAGCGCGGCGCGCGACTTCGCGTCGGTCAATGTCGAGTGGAGGACGATCTCGGAGGAGGCGAGGCGGGGCAAGCCCAGACGGTCGCCGACCTCGATCGTGCCTGGCGGCGCAACGCGCTCGGAGAACACCGCGATCGCGAGGCCGGCCGACACCGCCGCCGTCACAGCGGAGGAGCCGCCGCCCAGGAACACTTCCGTCCAGGGGATCCCGGCCGCATCGAGAGCTTGCGTAGCGATGTCGCGCACGCCGCATGACGGCGACAGCGCTGCCAGGCGCAGCGGCTCGCCCTGCCGATGCTCGAAGCTCGGCGCGCCGAACCAGCCGAAATGCTCGGGTGCCAGAACCTCGCCGTCCCGCCGGTCGTCCTCGCGCCGGACGATGGCCGCATCGATCTCGCCACGCTCGAAGGCGTCGAGGAGGCTGCGCGAGTTATCGAGGCGCACCTCGATCCTGAGGCCCGGGTCGTGGGCGTGAAGCTGAGCCAGTAGCGGAGGCAATTCCGGCCCGGCCACGTGCGCGGCGATGCCCACCACGAAGCGGCGCGGAGCAGCGGAGAGAGCGGCGACGGCGGCCTCGTGTGCAGCGAGGAAGTCGCGGGCGCGATCGAGAAACACCGCTCCTTGCGCGGAGAGTCTGACCTGGCGCGGCGTCCGCTCGATCAGCCTGGCGCCGATCCTGTCTTCCAGGCGCTTCAGCTTGACGCTGATCGCGCCCTGGGTGGTGCCCAGCGCCTCGGCGGCGCGCGTGAAGCTCTTCATATCCGCGATCGCCACGAAGGCGTGCACGGCTTCGACATCCAGCGCGGTCATCTGTCCATACCGAATTGTTGTCTCTGAAATATCCAATCATATCATTTATTTATTATCGAGCCACCGCTACCTCTCCGGCGTCGACGCTCTCCGCTCGAAACCACAATCGAAGGTCCGCTCATGCCCGCGAACTCGCACGCGCGCGCGCTTGCCGCCGCTTGCCTCTCAGCCCTGATGTTCGGCCTCGAGATTTCGAGCGTGCCGGCCATACTTCCGACGCTGGAAGCGGTGCTCCGGGCGGACTTCCAGCAGCTTCAGTGGACGATGAACGCCTATACGATGGCGGTCGCGACAGTGCTGGTGATGGCGGGAACGCTGGCCGACCGCTTCGGCCGCAAGCGCATCTTCGTCACGTCGATCATGGCCTTCGGCATCTCGTCGCTGCTGTGCGGCGTGGCGCCGAGCATGACGGTTCTCATTGCCGCGCGGACTCTCCAGGGCGCGAGCGGCGGTGCCATGCTGACCTGCCAGTTTGCCATCCTCTCCGACGCGTTCCGGGAGCCGAAGGCGCGCGCGAAGGCTTTTGGATGGTGGGGCATCGTCACCGGAGTCGGTCTCGGCTTCGGGCCGCTCGTCGGCGGGGGCATTGCGGCAACGCTGGGATGGGCCTGGGTCTTCCTGATACACGTCTTCATCGCGATTGTGACGCTCGGCCTCGCCGTGCGCGGCGTCCAGGAGTCGCGGGATCCCGATGCCCAGGCGCTCGACATTGCGGGCATCGCCACGATCTCCATCGCGGTCTTCTGCCTCGTCTTCTACATCACGCAGGGGGCGGAACTGGGCTTCACGAGCCGGCCCGCGATCGCGGTCGTCGCCCTGGCGGCGGCCTCGCTGACCGCCTTCGTCGCGATCGAGCGTAGCGTCCGGCAGCCGATGATCGACTTCTCCGTCTTCAGGATACGACGCTTCACCGGCGCCCTGTATGGCTCGATGGGCATGAACTTCAGCTTCTGGCCGTTCATGATCTACCTGCCGATCTGGTTCCAGGCCGGGCTCGGGCTCGAGGGCCTGTCCGCGAGCGCGGCGCTGCTCGCCTATACGCTTCCGACCCTCGTCGTTCCGCCCGTCGCCGAGCGGCTGGCGCTGCGCTACGGCGCCGGGCTCGTCATTCCTGGCGGCATGTTCACCATCGGGCTCGGCTTCCTCATCATGGCCGCGGCGGCTCACACCGGGCAGCCCGCGTGGTTGGCGACATTGGTTGGCGCGGTCATCGCGGGCATCGGCCTCGGCGCCATCAATACGCCGGTCACGAACACCACCACGGGATCGGTGCCGAGCGCCCGCAGCGGCATGGCCTCCGGAATCGACATGAGCGCGCGCATGATCTCGCTGGCGCTGAACATCGCGCTCATGGGGTTCGTCCTGGTCGGTGGCGTGTCGGCGTCGCTGCGAGACGGGCTTGGAGGAGCCGTGGATGCCCAGACGCTGGCCGCCCTCGCGCAAAGGATCGCCGCCGGCAATCTCGTGCTCAAGGAAGGAAGCATGTCGGCGGGCGCCGCCGACGCCGTCGCTCACGCGGCGCTGACCCGGGGCTACGTCTGGGTGATGCTGTACGCGACTCTTTTCATCTGGGGCCTGGCGACGTTGAGCGCCTTCACCTTCGGGAAGGGCCGCAAGACCGCTGTCGTTTCCTGCGAGGGATGACGACCAGCCACCTCGTCGCTCGTCCCGGTCGTGCCGCCAGCCCGGACAAATCCGCGTGACGACACGCGCTCTTCCTCGCGCCGAGCTTCCGACATATCTCTGGTCCGCCTTTGGGCAGGCGGCCCAGCGAAGCACGGAGAGAAGCGACGATGGCGAGTCGGAAATATGCAGCCTATGCGCCAGCGGCGCCTTACTTCGATCTGGTCCGCCGGGCGCTGGGCGACCGCGTCGACGGCGAGCACTTCTTCGATATCGTCGCCGACGATATCGCCTACGAGGTCCTCTACGAGTTCCCGGGCTGGCCGCGCGTCCTGCGCGGCCGCACCGAGCTGATGGCGAGCTTCCGCGGCTATGTCGACAACATCGCCCTGCAGGCCGTCGATACGCTGGTCACGCACGTCGCCGACGGCGGGCGCGTCGTCGTGCTCGAATACGAGGTCCACGGCACCGTCCTCGCCACCGGCGCGAAGTACGACAACCGCTTCTGCTCCATCGTCACGATCGAGAACCGCAAGATCGCGTACTGGCGCGACTACATGGATTCTCTCGCCGCCTGGAACGCCCTGACGGCGCGCGGCCGCTAGGCATCGACAGGGAAAAGCGGCGGCGCCTCACGCCGCCGCCAGCGTTTCATCGTCGGCGTAGCGCGACGGCGGCACGCCGACATGCCGGGTGAAGGCGACGCTGAAGGCGCTGGCCGAGCCGTAGCCGACACGCTGCGCCACCTCGGCGATGCTGCCGGCCTTCTGCCGTAGCAGGTTCTTCGCCAGCGCCATGCGCCAGGCCAGCAGATACTCCATCGGGGCGACGCCGACGGCCTGCCGGAAACGCTCGAAGAAGGCCGAGCGGGAGAGCGCTGCTTCCCGGGCCAGCTGCGCAATGGTCCAAGGCCGCGCGGGCGCCTCGTGCAGGCGCCGGATGGTTGCGGCGAGGCGATCGTCGGCCAGGCCGCGCAGGAGTCCGGGCGAGGCCGCCGTCGCCACCGTCGAACGCAGCGCCTCGATCAGCAGGACTTCCAGCAGCCGCGCCAGGACGACCTCGCGCGCCGGCCGCATCGCCCGCACCTCATCGCTGACCAGTCCCACCAGCGTGGCGAGCCGGTCCTCGCCGTGCACCAGCACGAGGCGGGGCAGGAGCGAGACCAGCAGGGTCGCGTCCGGCGAGCCGAAGGCGCAGTAGCCGACCAGCAGTCGCACGTCGGGCGGTCCCTCCGGCGTGCCGAGCCGGAATGTGCCGTCGCGCCCCACCACCGGCACGGTATCGGCGTCCGTCGCCGCCATCGCCTGGTGGCTCGACATGGTAAAGGCGTGGACCGACGGGATGAGGACGAAGTCGCCGGCCTCGAGCGTGAGCGGTGCATGCCCGCTGGCCTCGAGCCGACACGATCCTTCGGCGATCACGCAATAGAAGGGTCGCCCGGCCTCAGTGCGCCGGATGCGCCACGCGCCGGCGGCGCTCACTCTCTTGGAGAAAGGGGCACGAGGCTGCAGCAGCGTGACGATCTCGGCCAGCGGATCGATCAAAGCCGGACTCCTGCAAACGCATTATAGACCCTCTCATATAGTTAGTCCGGGCTCGGCGTTCCATATGCAGGCCACCCGACACTCCTGACGAAAAGGGAAAGCCCCCATGAATACCGTCCTGATCACCGGATGCTCGTCCGGCTTTGGTCTCGAGACCGCGCGCCTCTTCCTCGATCGCGGCTGGACCGTCGTCGCCACCATGCGCACGCCGCGCGCGGATGTGCTGCCGCGCTCCGAGCGTCTGCGCGTGCTGCCGCTCGATGTCACCGATCCGGACAGCATCGCCGCCGCCGTCGCCGCTGCCGGTCCCATCGACGTGCTGGTCAACAACGCCGGCATCGGTTGGGCGAATGCCCTCGAAGGCACGCCGATGGCGATCGCCCGCGGGATCTTCGAGACCAACACGATCGGCACCATGGCGGTGACGCAGGCGGTGCTGCCGCAGTTCCGCGAGCGGCGGGCCGGCGTCGTCGTCAACGTCACCTCGACCGTGACGCTGAAGCCGCTGCATCTTCTGTCCGTCTACACCGCCAGCAAGGCGGCGGTGAACGCCTTCTCCGAAGTGCTGGCGCTGGAACTGGAGCCGTTCGGTGTCCGCGTGCGTATCGTGCTGCCGGGCCGCGCGCCGGGGACGCGCTTCGGCGACAACGCCCGCGCGCTGATGAAGGATGGCTTTCCCGAGCCCTATGCGGCGCTGGCGCAGCGCGTGTTCGCCAGCTTCCAGATCCCGGGCCCGATCACCGAGTCCCGCGACGTGTCGGAAGCGGTGTGGCGGGCGGCGACCGATCCCGCCTGCCCGATGCGCCTGCCCGCCGGGGCCGATGCCGTCGCCCTGGCGGCGGCGGCCTGACGACGGAGGCTGACGGCTTTCGATCCCGCGCGGCTTTGCAGGGCTCTCAACCCAGAGAGCGCAACACATCGTCGAGCGGGATCATCGCTTTCAGCGATTGGCTTCCATGGTCCGGACGCCCTTCCTCAAGGGCGACCGCCGTCTGGAATCCGCGATCGTTGGCCATCCTCTCCTTCCAGGCACGCAGCTTCGGGTAGGCATCCGGGGCGACCGCGCCATGGAATTCGCCCCAGCGGGCAACCCCGGCGAGGATTGCGTCGGGCAGCATCGGCGCATCGCCGCCAAGGAACGGCGAGTCTCCCATCATCTCCTCGAGCTGTTGATGACGCCTCGCCACGGAAGCCAGGCCGTAATCCCGCAGCACCTCCCGCTGCCGTTCCGTGAGCGTCGTGACTTCGAGAGCGACCCAGAGCGATGCGAAGGCGGCGGTGAAGTTGGTGTTGATGAAGGCCATCAGCTCGTGGGCGCGATACCAACGAGCCGTACCGGGCTCGAAACCGATCCGGCGCGCCCGGTCGCGTTGTTCGAGCCAGGACGCGATGGCCAGGGTTTGTGTCAGAACCTCACCTGTCTCCCGAATCAGCACCGGAGTCTCGCGGCGTGCATTCAATCGACGATACCCGTCCGTCAGCATCTCGTCCGGCATCTTGACCCGGACAACGCGATAGGGCTCGCCGGCCCATTCAAAGGCCGCGAGGAGACCTGTCGAACTTCCAAGAGGGTGACCAACGAAAAGAACCGGCGTCATTTCTCAATCCTTGTTGAAGCGGACACCAGTGTGCTTTTGTGGACTTTCGTCGCCTAGCCATGGGTTCTGAGACACTAAGTCCACAAATGGAGACATCTCTATGCGTCTCGATGACTTGTCCTACTTCGTCAAGGCGGTGGAAGCGGGTGGGTTCGCGGCGTCGGCGCGACAGATGAACTGTCCCAAATCGACCATCAGCAAGAGAGTGGCGGAACTGGAGAAGCAGCTCGGCGTGCGCCTCATCGAGCGATCGTCCCGGCACTTCGTGCTCACCGATCTCGGCCGCGAGGTCTTCGAGCATGCGCGGGCAGCGGTGATCGAAGCCGATGCGGTGAGGGCGTCCGTGGAGGCTCGGCGTGCCGAGCCTGCCGGTCGCGTCCGGATCACGGCTTCGAAACCGACGGCGGAGATCTACCTCGCGGAGCGGTTGCCGCAACTTTCGCGCCTGTATCCTCGCCTGCTGCTGGAGGTCGACATCGGCGATCGCTTCGTCGATCTGGCGCAGGAGAAAGTCGACATTGCGATCCGGAGTCACTTCGACCCGCTACCCGATTCCACGCTCGTGGCGAGGACGCTTGGACGAGGACCGGTGATCCTGGTTGCTTCTCCCGGCTATGCGGAAGCGCGAGGAACTCCGAACGCACCCGGGGACCTTGCCGGCCACGATGGATTGTGGAGCGGTCTCGAACAGCGCCACTGGCGCCTGTCGAATGATGCCGGACAGGCGGTCGAGGTCAGCCCGCGCCGCCGCTTCGTCGCCAACGAATCGCACTGCCTGATCTCCGCCGCGGCACAGGGACTGGGCATCGCCCCGATGCCTCATTCACTGGTCAGGCGCGAACTCGACGAAAGACGGCTGGTTCGCATTCTCCCGGAATGGACGGCGGGCACCCTGACAACGACCATGTTGATGACCCATCGCCGCAACCAGCTCCCGGCGATCCGGGCCGTCGCGGAATTCCTGAGTGCAATCGATCGCGCGTGAAGGGCGCGCGATATCTCCGCTGGCCGGCCTCAATAGGCCAGCAGGTTGTCGCGGAACTGCTTGTGCTCGTAGGCGCTGCGGACCAGGCCGCGATCCTGCAGCGCCGGCACCAGCCCGTCCTCGATCTCCGCCAGCGTGCGGCGGTTGACGTTCGGCATCGAGAACAGGAAGCCGTCGCCGCCGACCGCCTGCATGGTTTCTGCCATCTGCGCCGCGACCGCGTCGGGCGTGCCGCACAGAGGTACCGACAGGTCGACGGTGTTGAAGCTCGCCATCGTGTCGCGGATCGAGCGGCCCTGGGCCAGCTTGCGGTACTGCTCCAGGTTCTGCTGGTGGCCGTTGGTCGTCACATGGTCGGGCAGGGGCTTGTCGAGATCGAACTGGCCGAAATCGATGTTCGTCACCTTGCCGAAATGCGCCAGCCGTTCCTCGATATGCATGCGGGCATGGGCGAGCTGCCGCGCCTTGCGTTCCTGCGCATCCTCCATCGTCTCGCCGAGGATGGGATTGACGAGGAACAGCAGCTTGCAGTCGTCCGGATTGCGGCCGTGCGCCACCATGTGGGCGCGCACGTCGTCGCGATAGGCCTTCATCGCCTCGACGCCCTTCACATGCACGACGATGGTGTCGGCATGGGCGGCGGCGAACTTGCGCCCGCGCGGGGAGCCGCCGGCCTGGGCGATCACCGGCTGGCCCTGCGGCGCCGGGCCGGAATTGAGCGGCCCGCGCGTGCTGTAGTATTTGCCCTTGAAGTTCACGGCATGGACCCGGGTCGGATCGACCAGCACGCCGCTCTTGCGGTCGGCGATCACCGCGCCGGGTTCCCACGAGCCCCACAGGCCGCGGCACACCGCCATGTATTCGTCGGCCATGTCGTAGCGCAGGTCATGCTCGGGCATGCCTTGCATCCCGAAATTCATGGCCGCGAAATCGGAACTGCCGGTGACGGCGTTCCAGCCGATGCGGCCGCCCGACACCTGGTCCAGCGTCGCCACCAGCCGCGACAGCAGATAGGGATGATAGGCATAGGTGCCGAAGGTGGGCACGATGCCGATGCGCGAGGTGACCTGCGTCATCAGCGCGGCGACCACCGACGGATCCTGGCGCGGCACGCCGATGGCGTTCTTCAGGTAGATGTCGGTCGAGCCGTTGAAGCTCTCGCCGACATAGGAGGAATCCTCCAGCAGGACATAATCGAAGCAGGCCCGCTCCAGCGCCCGCGCCATGTCGAGGAACAGCTCGGGCTGCATCCAGGTCGAGCCGATATGCCCCGTCCAGGGCTCGCCCCACGCCTGCGCGCTCGAGCCCTGAAGAAACCAGGCGAGATGAAACGGTTTGCCAGCCAACGCGCATGCTCCTTTGTGAACGGGAGCAGGGGAAGCAAGGGGTGTGCCGGGGCGGGAACGACCGTGATGACTAGCCTAGCCCTTCGCGGCGGGAGCGGGTGGCACCGGCAGAATGATCTCCGAAGCGACCTTCCAGTCGTTTCCGACGCGAAGCCAGTTGATGATCATCAGAAACGGCTTGGGCGTTCCATCCTGTCCCGCATAGGAGACCGTGATAGTCATCGGCACGTAGGACTCGGCGACGTCGTGTGTCAGGCCGACGACCTTGAATTTCGAATAGTCCGGTTCGAGCACGACCGGCCCGGAGCTGCCGATGTCGTGCAGCTTTTCATCGACCGCCTTGTTGCCCCAGTAGCCGGCCCAGTTGCCCTCGGACGGGATCGCGCTCTTTGCCACCAGCAGCGTCGAGGGCGATTGCCAGAACATCCCGTGCAGGGCCTTGAAGTCGTGCTTGTTGGCCAGTTCCATGAGCTTGCCGAACTGCGACCTGATGATGTCGAGGGTCGCGGCATCCAGCGGCTCTTCGCTGGCGGCGGGGGCTGTCGCGGCGGACCCGATCGAAAGGACCGTGGCGGCGAGGGCGGCAAGAAGTGTCTTGTACATGTCGGAACTCTCTTCAGGCTCAACCGTGGCAGTTCAGCCCGCACAGTCGCGCAACAGAGCCGTGATCTTCGCATCGAGGTTGCGGGCGACGGCGAGCGCGTCCGAGTTGCCGTAAGGCAACAGATAACTCTCCATCTTGTCGTAGGTGAGGTGTACGCCATCGGGGCGTTCATCGATGAGGATCGTGACCGGCGCGTACGATCCGGCATCGGGGACGTGCTTGACCATTTCCTTCATGATGAGTGGATTGCCGACCAGGAACCGCATGCTGTTCGGCGTCCCGGGTCCGGAGTCGTGACGAACGACGTCGCCCAGGTCGAATTCCGCGAACAGCATGAAACCGGTGCGGCCGAGACTGCCATGCACGATACGCTCCAGCTCCGCGAAGGAACTGGCGGCCCGCATCGCCTCGAAGAAGGCCACCATGTCGGGTTGCCCGATCGCCGATTTCAGCGTGGCCACGACGACGTCGAACGGCTTCAGGCTGGTGAGGCTGAAACGCTCCACCTCGATCTTTGCGATTGTCATGTCGTCCTCCGCAACAACGCTCGGGGATTGAAGGGGATGTCGCTGCCGGCACGAATGCGCCGGCAGCGATCCTGTCAGTCCGCCAGCGCTGCTTTCTCGATCACCGCGGCGACTTCGTTCGCATGAACGACGAGCGAGGCATGGCTGCCGGCGACTTCTGTCGTCTGCGCCTTCATCTCGGTGGCGAAGAACTTCTGCGCCGCAGGTGCCAGCACCTTGTCCTTGGTGCTGATCACATAGAACGTCGGCTTGTCGCGCCAGGCCGCGGTATCGACCGGCGCCTCGAACGCGACATGGTTCAGCGGAAGCTGATGGTTGGCGAGGGACTCGGCGATCTTGGGGGGAAGGTCGGCCGCGACCGCCGACGGAAACACCTTGGGATCGATGTAGAGATTGCCTTTGTCGTCGGGATGGATCGCAGCGGTGCCTTCGGTTGGCGGACCGCTCTTGGCGAGGGCCGCCAGCGATTGTCCCACGTCGGGTGCGAATGCGGAGACGTAGACCAGCGCCGAGACTTTGGGATCGTTACCGGCTTGCGTGATGACCACGCCACCCCAGGAATGACCGACGAGGACGGTCTTGCCGTTCTGCTTCGCCAGCGCCTGCCGGGTGGCCTCGACGTCCGCGGCCAGCGACGTCAGCGGATTCTCGACGAGCGTGACGGTGTAGCCCTTCTTCGTGAGGATGTCGGCCACGGGCTTCCAGCTTGTCTGGTCGACGAAGGCGCCATGGACGAGCACGATATTGTGCGCCGCCCCCTTGGGCAGACCGGTCGATTGGGCGTGGGTGGCAAACGCCGCTCCCGCCGCCATGACGGCAGCGGCGGTCGAGAGGAGAAGATTTCGCATTGATGACTCCTGTTGGGATGACGCACGACGCGGGTCGGCAAATGGCTGGTGTTGCGACGAGAGGGTGGCCCTTCCATCTGCGGTTGTGCTGGACGGAAGACCGCCCGACGCGTCGGCGCGTCTCGGCAGGACCTAATGTGGCGCGTTGCTGGACGGTAGAGCTCGATCGTCCAAGAATTGTGTCCAGCCGTCCGCGGCATTAGCCTCTCGCCATGGACATCCTCGCCGAAGTGCTCGACCGCGTTCGCCTCGGCGGGACGCTGCTCTTCCACTTCGAGCTCGGACATCCCTGGGGGCTGGCGCTGCCCCAGCGTCCCTATGCCCTGTTCCATTACCTCAGTCGGGGCACGGCGACGCTGGCGTTCGAGGACGGACGGGAACTCCCCATGACCGCCGGCGACTTCGTCGTCGTCTCACGCGGCCAGCCTCACCTGTTCTATTCGGATCGTCGGATCGAGCCGTTCTCGGTCCTGGACCTCGATCGCTCGTCGGCGCATCTCGGTGTCGTCCATCACGGCGGCACCGCGGAGCCCTGCGCTACGATGATCTGCGGCAGGTTCACGGTCGCGCGGCCCTCGCGCGGCAGCGTGCTGGAACTGCTTCCGCCGGTACTTCTCCTGAAGCCGACGGACGGTGAATGGCTCGAAGCGATCCTGCGCCGCATGGTCAGCGAATCGGCGCGGGCGCTTCCCGGCCAGGGCGTCGCGCTTTCGCGACTGACGGAAGTGCTCTTCGTCGAGGTGCTGCGCAGCTGGATCAAGTCGCTTCGTCCCGGAGAAGGTGGGTGGCTCGGGGCGATGACGGACCCGCATATCGGGCGAGCGCTTCAATTGATCCACGAACGACCGGATCGGCCCTGGACCCTCGACGACCTCGGGCAGCGGGTGGGGCTCGGCCGCTCGGCCTTCTCGGATCGCTTCACCCGGCTGGTCGGTCTTTCCATGCACCGTTACCTGACCGCGCGTCGGATGGCGGAGGCGGCCTCCCTGCTCGAGACAGGCGATGAGGCGATTGCACGAATTGCAGCACGGGTCGGCTACGAAACCACGGCCGCCTTCTCGAAGGCGTTCCGTCGACACCACGGCCTGTCACCCGGTCGCTATCGGGCAACGCGCGATTCGGCGGCGGCCGAAGGTGAGGGCGCTCTCCCCGAAGCACAGGTCGCCGATTAAGCTTGTACGACCGGCGGCGCAGCATCGCGGATCGGTTGAAGTCACGCGATCGTCTCTCTTACGCTCTTGCCGGACTATTTGTGGTCTTACTTTTCCTCAATGAAAGGGATTGCTCACTCGTATTCGCTCATCGAGCACCATTCCGTCCTGCATATCCTCCGACCACAACGTCTCACATCCCGCCTGAATTGCGGACGCCGCGATCATCGCGTCGAACGTCGACAGAGTGTAGCGCTCCGCCAACGCCAGTCCGGTCGCGTGTGTCTCAATCGTCACCGGATGGATCGTGAGCGCGCCGCGCAAGAGCGAGAGGAAGGCGTGTGTCTCTTCCCAGGAGAGGCGCATCTTGCGCCGGGCCATATTGGTAATCTCGTTGAGGACCTGGACGCTGATGGCGCCACCCTGTGCCAGCAGGGCTTCGGCCCGATCGGCTTTGCGCGTGTCGCTGGAGGCGAGATAGAGCAGGACATTGCTGTCGAAGAAGTCAGCGGGCATTCGCCTCGTCCCGGTCGAACTTGAAGTCGGCGGGCAGGCGACCTCGGAAGGCGCGCAATTGCTTCAGCAACTCCTGGCGTCCGGGCGAGCGCTTCACCGCAAACTGTCGGCTTCCCGCCACATCGATCTCGATCTCGTCGCCTTCCTTGAGTTCGAGGGCGTCCACGACCGAGGCGGGGAGGCGGACCGCAAGGCTGTTTCCCCATTTGGCAACGCGCATATTTGAGGCTCCTTGATATACATCCAATAATGTATATCCGCGCGCCTGATTTCAACGGTGGTTGTGAGAACCGCTCGACATTTGTTCTTCATATTGCTATTTTCGTTGCGATTTTCGCCATGAGATCGCCGTGCACTTGGAAGAACATACCTATGGTCCAGCGAGTACCGCATCCCTGCGGCTGTCGATCTCGGGGGGTGATACCGCCAGTTAGCGCAGTTAGCGCTAGTGCTTTTGTGTAACAGAGTGCGCCCGCGGAGCGGATTGGCCAGGACGTTCGTTGCCACCTTTCGAGACAGCCGCTGCGCGGCCTCCTCACGGTGAAGAGGAGGCCTGGATCTCCGATACTTCACCCTGTGCCCTCATCCTGAAGGGCACCGAAGGCGCGTCTCACAGGATGGCTGTAAGCAGTATCTGTTCCGGCGCGCTATTCCGCGCCGGGGTCCTTGCGCAGCGAGCCGATGCCGAGCGATCCCGCCGGGGCCTCGGGCGCTGGCTCAGGCGCTGACTCGGGCGCGGCCGCGGCGTCCGTTCCGCTGTCGGGGAGGGACGTGCTCGATTCGCCTTCCGGGGCCGGGCCGGTCGGCCCGGGGGCGGCGGCGGGCGGGGCGACGGTGTCGAGGAAGCCCGCGGTCGGGATGAAGAACAGCGTGCCGGTGACAGCGCGGCTGAAGTCGAGCAGGCGGTCGTAGTTGCCGGGCGGCCGGCCGATGAACATGTTCTCCAGCATCCGCTCGATGCGGCTGGGCGAGCGGGCGTAGCCGATGAAGTAGGTGCCGAACTCGCCCTTGCCGATCTCGCCGAACGGCATGTTGGCGCGCACGATGGACAGCTCCTGGCCGTTCTCCTCGATCACGGTCAGGGCGTTGTGGGCGTAGGAGGGCTTCACCGAGTCGTCGAGCTCGACATCGGAGAGCTTGGTACGGCCGACGATCTTCTCCTGCTGCTCGACGGGCACCGCTTCCCACGCCTTGAGGTCATGGAGGTACTTCTGCACGATCACGTAGCTGCCGCCGGCGAAGGCCGGATCCTCATCGCCGATGAGGGTGGCGTCGAGCGCCTCCTGGTCGACCGGGTTCTCGGTGCCGTCGACGAAGCCCAGCAGATCGCGGTCGTCGAAATACTGGAAGCCGTGCACCTCGTCGGCCGTGGCGACGGCGGGGCCGAGGCGCGACATGATCAGCGCCGCCAGCTCGAAGCAGAGATCCATGCGCATGGCGCGGATGTGGAAGATGAGGTCGCCCGGAGTCGAGACGGCGTGGTGCTTGCCCTTGATCTCGCGGAAGGGATGCAGCTCCTTCGGCCGCGGCGCGCCGAACAGCCGGTCCCAGGCCTCGGAGCCGATGCCCATGATGCAGGACAGCCGGCCGTCGAGGTCGCGGAAGCCGACCGCGCGCTGCAGGGCCGACAGGTCGGCGCACAGGCTCTTCACGGCGGCTTCATGCTCCGCGCCGTCGTTGATGGTCACGACGAGGAAGATGGCGGCGCGCGTCAGCGGCGCAGCGACCGGTTGGGACATCGTGGACGGCACGCACTACTCCTTGGGGCTTCGATCGGGGGCCGGCATCTTGGGGCGGCAAGAGGTGAAGAGCAATTGCAGGGAGCGTCGGCGCGCCGGCCCGAATCCGGCCCGGGACGCCCGGCTTCGGACTATAGCGGGCGCGTCGCTGTCATAAGAGATTCTTCAGGCCGTGCTTGGATAGGGCTTATGGGTCGTGGCGCGCCGCCGAGGGGCGCGCGCCTGCGGCCCGCAGTCGACGGACCGGGGCGTGACAGGCAAGCGGAGAAGCGAGGTCAAGACGGCGCTGACATTGCGCCAGCTCCGGGCATTTCTGCTGACGGCGGAGAATGGCAGCGCCTCGACCGCGGCGCGCGCGCTGGGCGTGACGCAGCCGGCCGTGAGCCAGCAACTGCAGGAGCTCGAGAAGCTGTTGCGGGTGCGGCTGATGGAGCGCGTCGGCATCCGCATGCTGCCGACGCTGGCGGGACGGGCCCTGATCGATCCGATCCGCCGCGCGCTGTCAGCGATCGACCAGATCGAACCGACGATCGCGTCTTTCCGGGAGGGCGATTCGCGGCTGGTGCGGCTGGGGACGGGGGCCACGGCCTGCATCCATTTCCTGCCCGGGCCGCTGGCCCGGACGCAGGCCCAGATGCCCAACCTGCAGATCCTGGTCGTCACCGGCAACACCGACGAGATCGTGGCGGCGGTCGAGGACGGCTCGATCGACGTGGCGCTGGTGACCGGCGAGGTGTCGCGCGCCAATCCTTCGATTCACATGGAGCCCGTGTTCGAGG
The DNA here is from genome assembly GCF_900167455.1 of Enhydrobacter aerosaccus. Taxonomy (GTDB): domain Bacteria; phylum Pseudomonadota; class Alphaproteobacteria; order Reyranellales; family Reyranellaceae; genus Reyranella; species Reyranella aerosaccus. Next base: position 1,782,136 of record NZ_FUWJ01000001.1, on the reverse strand, counting down.
AGGAGCTGGTCGGCATCCTGCCCAAGAAGCTCGAATACCAGTTGCCGAAGATGCTGCGGCCGCAGGATCTGGTGCGCGTGCCGCTGATCCTGTTCGAACCGGCCGGCCGCACCCGCGGCATCATCAACGCCTGGTTCAAGGCCGAGGGCATCCGACCGATCCCGGCGATGGAGCTGGGCAGCATCGAGGCCATCAAGACCCTGGTCGGCGCCGGGCTGGGCGTATCGCTGATCCCGAGCCTCGCGGCGTCGTCGGGGCAGAAGACGATCGTCTGTCGCCGGCTGGTGCGCCCGGTCCATCGGCATCTGTCGCTGGTCCTGCGGACCGACAAGGTGCTCGATGCCGGCCTGCGTGCGCTGCTGGCCGAGATCCGGTCGGCGGCGCAGTCGCTGCAGCCGCCCGTCCTCGATCAGTCCCCTCTCATAAGAGAAGCCGATGCCGAGCGATAAGCTCTGCCTCGCGCTTTGTTATCGAAGCGTATTGCTGGGCCAATACCTTCCGCGGCGTGGCACCCGTTGCAAGACGGCGGGGCGATAGCTTCAGAAGGGAAATCATCGTGAACAATCCGAACGTCGCGCTCGCGCTCGAGTCCGCGCCCGGTCCGATCGGCGGCAGGCTGGCCTGGAAGAGTGCCGATCTCGCGGCCGATCCGTCCTGGATCCATCGTCTGACCGGGCAGGAGGTGGCCGAACTCGAAGCGGCCGCCGCCCATTCCAAGACGGTCGTCGACAACGTGCTCGACCTGCGCAAGGAGCATTTCCCGCTGCCCACGCTCGCGACCAAGATCAAGGCCTTGCGCACCGACATCATGGATCGTTTCGGCTTCGGCTATCTGCGCGGCCTGCCGGTCCACAAATACGATCGCGACACGGTGATGCGGATTTACTGGGGCCTCGCCTCGCATATCGGCGACGTCGTCCCGCAGAATCGCAACGGCCACATGATCGGCCATGTGATCGACATCGGCACCAAGGTCGACGACTACAACAAGCGCCTGACACAGACGTCGGCCGGCCTGTCGTTCCACTCCGATTCCTGCGACGTGGTCGGACTGGTCTGCCTGCACACGGCCATGACCGGGGGCGAAAGCGCTCTGGTGAGCGGCATCGCCGTGCACGACGAGATGATGCGGCGCGCCCCCGATCTTTGCCGCGCGCTCTATCAGCCCGTGACGGTCGATCGCCGCGGCGAGGTGCCGGAGGGCAAGTTCCCGTGGATGCGCATTCCCGTCTTCATGTGGCAGGACGGTCAGTTCACTGGCTACGCGCCGCTTCAGGAATATCTCAACTCGGCGCGCCGCTTCGACGAGGCGCCGAAGATGACGGACCAGCAATGGCAGGCCGTTGAACTCTTCTTCTCGATCTGCAGTGAGCCGGAATTCGCGGTCAAGATCCCGTTCGAGCCGGGCGATTTCCAGTTCGTGCACAATCACGTCGTGTTCCATTCGCGCACCTCGTTTGAGGATTGGCCGGATGTGGCGAAGAAGCGTCATCTCATGCGCATCTGGATTTCCCTGCCGGACGGTCGCGAATTGCATCCGGCAATCGCCGAACGCTGGGTCCACATCGAGCGCGGCACCGTGCGCGGCGGCGTCAACATCCCCAACCGCAAGGCGCTGACGATCCCGCTCGAGCCGCTGACACCGGCCTTCGCCTGAGACGTCGATAGGGCGGGGAGGCACCGCCTCCCGCTTTCTGCGACGGGCAGTGAAAAGAAAGGGTCAAGTCGTGGGCCTATACGACTTGGCCCTTGGGCGTGTTTTCGATTCGGAGTTGCCGGTGTCGGTTCTGGTTGTGCGTGGCGTTTCCAAGTCGTTCGGAGCCGGTTCGGTTCTGTCCGGCATCGATCTCGACATCGGCGAGGGCGAGATCGTGACGCTGCTCGGCCCTTCGGGCTGCGGGAAGTCGACGCTGCTGCGCATTATTGCCGGCCTCGAGGTCGCCGATACAGGGGCGATCGAGATCGGCGGCCGCGATGTCTCCCGGCTGGCGCCGGGCGCGCGCAACATCGCCATGGTGTTCCAGTCGCTCGCGCTCTATCCGCATCTCACCGGTCGCCAGAACATGGCCTTGCCGTTGCGCGTGCGGCGACTCGGTCGATGGCAGCGCCTGTTCAGTCCGTTGCGTCTTTCCCAGTCCGTGCGCACCATCGAACGCGAGATCGATGCCGCTGTCGACGATCTGGCGGCGCGTCTGGCGATCGCCGAGGTGATCGACCGCGTGCCCGCCCGTCTGTCGGGCGGCCAGCGGCAGCGGGTGGCGATCGGCCGGGCGCTGATCCGCGACAGCCGTTTGCTGTTGCTGGACGAGCCGCTGTCCAGCCTCGATGCCAAGGTGCGGGCCCAGGCGCGCGAGGAGATCGTCCAGATCCAGCGCAGCTTCGGCCTCTCCTGCGTCTTCGTCACGCATGACCAGGGCGAGGCGCTGGCGATCTCGGATCGCATCGCCGTGATGCTGGGTGGGCGGGTTGCCCAGTTCGATACGCCGGCCGAGATCTATCGCAATCCTGTCTCGCTCGAGGTCGCGCGCTTCGTCGGCACGCCGACCATCAACTGTTTCGAGGGCATCGTCGATGCGCAGGGTCGCGTCCATACGGGCAGCTTCCTGTTCGACACGCGGCTTGCGGCACCGGCGGGCGACACGGTCACCGTGGCGGTGCGACCGGAACATGTCCGGCTCGGTCCGGCTCGTGAGCTGTCCGGCCCTGTGCTGCGTGTGGTGCGGGTGGAAGATCACGGTCACGACGGGCTGGTTCATCTCGGCAGGGGCGATAGCCTGGCGCCGGCCCTGATCGCCCGCAGCGGGCAGTCGACGAGCCTTCGATCCGGAGACGAGGCGCGGGTCGCGATCGCGGCGGAGGAGGCGTTGTTCTTCACGCGCGACGGGGCACGTCTCGAGTCGACACCGGTGCGGATGGCGGATTACGCCCGTGGCTGAGCGTGCCATGAACAGGCGAGGCGATGCGAGCCTGGCGCCCTATCTGATGGTGGCACCGGCGACCGTCCTGCTGCTGGCCTTGATCCTGGCGCCGCTGGCACTGGTCGTCGCCACGGCCTTCACGGACTGGCATCTCGGCGGCGGCGCGGCGGCGTTCGTTGGCTTCGATACCTTCGTGACCCTGCTCGACGAGCCGGACTTCCGGACCGCCGTCTGGAACACCGCGCGCTATGTCGTGTTCGTCGTTCCCGCGACATCGGTCGCCGGGCTGGTGGCGGCGCTGCTGATCGCCGAATGCCGACGTGGGCAGGCGCTCTACCGGATGCTGTTCTTCCTGCCGTCGGTCGCCACGCTCGCGGCCATGTCGGTGGCCTGGCAGATGCTGCTCAGCCCCTCGGTCGGCGCGCTGCCGCAGATCCTGCGTCTGGTCGGCCTGACGCCGGGCAACTGGCTGCAGGACCCGGATCGCGCGCTGTCGGCGCTCGGGCTGATCGGTATCTGGAGCGAGGCAGGATTCGCCATGCTGTTCTTCCTCGCCGGCCTGAAGACCGTGCCGGCGGAGCTGCACGAGGCGGCGGCGCTCGATGGCGTCGGCACTCTGCTCGACCGGCTGTGGCACGTGACGCTGCCGCATCTCGCGCCGATCACTGCTTTCGTCCTGGTGTTCAGCTCCATCCACGCGCTGCGCGTGTTCGACACGGTGGCGATCATGACGCGCGGCGGGCCCGAGAAGTCGACGCTGGTGGCGCTCTACTTCATTTACCAGGAGGCGTTCTCGCTGTTCCGCACCAACCTCGCGGCGGCGGCGACGGTCCTGTTCATCGCGGCGGTGCTGCTGCTGAGCCTCTTGCAGCTTTACCTGACACGGGCGCGGGGCGGCCGATGATGCAGCCCTCGTCGCGTCTGGTCGGCATCGTCCGGCATCTCCTGCTGGCGACGGGCGCCATGCTGGTGCTGCTGCCGCTCCTGTGGGCGATCCGCATCTCCTTCCTGCCGGCCGAAGACGTCTTCTCGCCCCAGTTCCATTTGCTCCCAAGTCGCTGGATCGGATTCGAGAACTACGCGCGCGCCCTGACGGCGTCGCCGCTGCTGCGCTTCCTGGTGAATGGCGTGGTGGTGTGCGCGGCGATCATCCTGTGCCAGGTCCTGGTCGCCATCCCCTGCGCCTATATCCTCGCCAAGGGCCGGATCGTCGGTCTGCGCCTGATCTGGCTGGCGGTGCTTGTCGGGCTGGTGGTGCCGCCGGCGGCCTTGGCCTTGCCGCTGTTCATCATGGCGGCGCAGCTCGGGCTGATCGATACCTATGCCGCTCTCATCCTGCCCTGGACGATCTCGCCGCTCGGCATCTTCCTGCTGCGCCAGGCCTTCCTCAGGGTCCCGGACGAGCTGATCGAAGCGGCGCGGCTGGACGGGCTGGGCGAGGTCGAGATCCTCGCGCGCATCCTGGTGCCGCTGATCACGCCGGCGATCGGCGCCTTGATCATGATCTCCCTCGTCGCCCACTGGAACGACCTGCTGTGGCCATCGGTGGTCGTGACGTCGGGCGACAAGGCGACGCCGCCGTTCGGCGTGATGCTGTTCCAGGTCCAGGAGATCGGATCGGATTACGGACCGCTGCTCGCCGGCGCGATCATGATCGCCGCTCCCTTGCTGCTCGTCTTCATCCTGACGCAGCGCCGGTTCCTCGATGGATTGAGCTGGACCGGCTCGAAGTGACCGCACGCTTCCGCAACCCCTTTCACGACAACAGGTACCTTTCGATGAGACGCTTCCTCCTTCCGTTCATTCTCCTGCTGACGGCTGTCGCCAGCGGCCGTGCCGCGCTGGCGGTGGAGATCACGGTGCTCTATCCGCAGCCCTATCTCTACCAGGCGCCGATCGAGGAGATCGTGAAGGCCTTCGCCGAGAAGCGGCCCGACATCCAGGTCAAGCTGCTGGCGCCAACCAAGGCCTACGAGGAAACGGCCAGCGCCGTGTTGCGCGGCGCCATCACCGGCAGCATGCCGGATGTCGCCTTCAACGGTACCAACCTCATGCACCTGTTCGTCGATCGCAAGCTCGCTGTGGCGCTCGATGGCTTCGTCAGCAAGGAAGCCGATTGGGACAAGCAGGGCTATGTCCCCGGCATGATCTCGACCGGCAAGGTCAATGGCCAGCTCTACGGGCTGCCGTTCGCGCTCTCGACGCCGATCCTGTACATGAACGTCGATCTCCTGCGGAAGGCCGGCGGCAATCCCGACGCGCCGCCGCAGACCTGGCCTGAGCTGCTGGCGCTGGCGCACAAGATCACCGATCCGGCCGGCAACACGCACGGCGCTTACATGCTGTGGACGACCACCGGCAACTACCTGTGGCAGGAGCTGCTGTTCACGCATGACGGCGAGATGCTCTCGGCCGACGGCAAGAAGGTCGGCTTCGATACGCCGGCGGGCCTCAAGACCTTCGAGATCCTGCGCGACCTCGTCACCGAAGGCGGCATGCCCAATCTCACCGACGACCAGGGCACGCAGGCCTTCATCGCTGGCCAGATCGGATTCTATCTCGGCTCGTCGGCGCGCGTGAACAGCCTGATGGGCAAGGTCGGCAAGCGCTTCGAGCTGCGCACCGCGCCGTTCCCGAGCCCGCGCCCGGACTCCAAGATCGTATCTGGCGGCGGCACGATGATGATCTTCGCCAAGGATCCGGCGAAGCAGGCCGCGGCCTGGGACTTCATCAAGTTCGCCGCCGGTCCGATCGGCCAGACGATCATGGTGCGCCATATCGGCTACATGCCCTCGAACCAGATCGCCATCGATACGCCCGAGCTGCTGGGCGACTACTACAAAAACAATCCCAACATGCGCACGGCCATCTCGCAGCTCGCGCGCACGCGGCCCTGGCTCGGCTTTCCGGGCGAGAACAGCCTGAAGGCGATCCAGGTCATCTACGACAACATGGAAGCGGTGGTGGCTGGCAAGGCCACGCCGGAGGTGGCGCTGCAGCGGTCCGCTACCCAGGTCCAGGCGCTGCTGCCGAAGTAGCATCCGCCTTCGCCGCGGCGATGAAGGTCCGGACGGCGGCGGAGGGCTCGCGGACGGGAGAGACGACGAGTCCGAAGGTGCGATGAAGGGGCGTACTGAGCGTCCCGATCCGCAGGCCCCGCCGCGACTCCGGAAGGGTGGATTCGGGCACGAGGGCGACGCCGGCGCCTTCGCGCACCAGGGCGATGGCGCTGGTCCAGTCGCGCACTTCGATCTGGACATCCGCCAGGGACGTTCCGGCCGCCGCGGCCAAGGTGCCGGCATGGACGTCGCAGCCGCCGGTGGCGAGCACGAACGGCTGGCGGGCGAGTTCGACGAGACTCACCGCGGACCGCTGGGCCAGGCGATGGGCGCTGGGGAAGATCGGCACCCAGGCATCGCGTCCGAGGATCGCGGCGGCGCGGCGCGGTGCCGGATTCAGGACGACACCGAGATCGACCTTGCCTTTGGCGAGCCAGGTCTCGACCTCGCGATCGTCGGTCTCCAGGGCGACCACGCGCACTTCAGGATGGCGGCTGCGGAACCGGCGCAAAAGAGGCGGCAGCAGCGTGGCGAAGACACTGGGGAATCCGGCCAGACGGATGGTTCCCTTGGCGAGGCCATGCACCGTATCGGCCTCGGCCCGGATGCGGCCGAGCGCGTCGAGGGCGGCGCGGGCATGGGCGACGACGCGTTCGCCGGCCGCGGTCAGATCGGCGCCGCGCCGATGACGCACCACGAGCGCTACGCCAAGAGTCTCCTCCAGCGCCGCGATCGCCTGGCTGACGCCCGATTGCGTGACACCAAGCTCTGCGGCTGCCGCGGTGAAGCTGCCGGCCTCGGAAAGCGCAACCAGGCTGCGCAGATGACTCGTATTCATATTAGTAACACTACTAGCACAATAGTGACCGAGTAATTTTACTTTTATCAAGGCTCGCGTCAATTTGCGTCTCGTGCCGGGCCGGTCGTCGGTCCGCGCCTTTGGAGAGTCGCATGAAGCTGTATTTCGCCCCCGACGCCTGCTCGCTGTCGCCGCACATCGTCCTGCGCGAGCTCGGCCTGCCGTTCGATCTGGTGCGCGTGGACAACAAGACGAAGAAGACCGCCGACGGTGGCGATTTCCTTGGCGTCAATCCGAAGGGTTATGTCGCTGCCCTGCAGCTGGACGACGGCGAGGTGCTGACCGAGGGGCCGGCCATCGTGCAATACATTGCCGATCTCAAGCCGGAAGCCGGACTGGCGCCGGCGAATGGCACGTGGGAACGCGTGCGGCTGCAGGAATGGCTGAACTTCATCGCCACCGAGATCCATGCCGGGGCGAGCCCGCTGTTCAACGCGGCCATTCCCGAGACGGTGAAGGCGATCTTCAAGGAGCGCCTGTTCCGGCGGTTCGACACCCTCGCCGCCACGTTCGCCGATCGGGACTATCTCATGGGTGAGCGCTTCGGCGTGGCCGATAGCTATCTGTTCACCGTGCTGCGCTGGATGGATCGCTTCGCCATCGATCTCGATCGTTGGCCCGCCATCGCGGCTTTCATGGAACGAGTCGGCCGCCGCCCAGCCGTGCAGGCCGCGCTGGCGGCGGACGGGGCGCGTCCCAGCCCCGATGATCGTGCGACCTTCGGAAATTGCGGGAACTGCGCCAGCGCAGATCCCGCGTTCCGAGGTCACATCGCCTTGATGTAAGCGACCATCTGGTCGAGCACGGTGCCCCAGCCGCCGTGGAAGCCCATCTCCTCGTGCTTCTTGCGGGCGTCCTCGTCGCGATGCAGGGCGGTTGCCGTGTAGCGCGTGCCTTTGCCTTCGGGCACGATGTCGACGATGGCGGTGAAGAACGGGTTGGGCGAGGGGCGCCAGCCGGCCAGGAGCGTATCGGTGATGACCAGCCGGCGCTCGGGGACGATCTCGAGGAAGCAGCCGTTGTTGGGGAACTCCTGGCCCTCCGGCGAACGCATCACGGTGTTGAAGACGCCGCCGGGGCGCAGATCGATCTCGACCTTGGCGATCGTCCACGGCTTGGGCACGAACCAGTGCTTGAGATGCTCGGGCTTGGTCCAAACCTCCCACACCAGCGCGGTCGGCACGTCGACGACGCGTTCGAGGACGAGGTCGAGCTTGGGATCTGGCTTCGTCATGATGAGCGTTTCTCCTTGAGGGCCAAGAGGTAGGCATCGAGCTGGTCGAGCCGCTGTTCCCAGATCGCCCGTTGCCGGGAGAGCCAGTCTTCGGCGAGCCGCAGGCGCTTCGGCATCAGCCGATAGGTGCGCACGCGGCCGGTCTTGCTGGATTGCACCAGCCCGCAGTCTTCGAGGACGCGCAGATGCTCGACGAAAGAGGGCAGGGCCATGTCGAACGGCGCTGCCAACCCGCTCACCGACTCCGGCCCCTGGCTCAGCCGCTCGAGCACGAGGCGGCGGGTGGGATCGGCCAGCGCACGGAACACGCTGTCGATCGGCTGGGCGGTGGTCGTCGTCATCGTCGTGTCCTTCTGGCAACGCTTTAGGCTAGATTTATACTTAGGGAAACGCCTAAGTATTGCATATCTCGCTTCCCCTCGCGACAGTGCGGTCTTTCCGGTGGACCGTCGCGCCGGCCATGCCCATGTGAGGATCATGGCCGTCCTTGTCCTGCCGTTCCTCGATGCGCTGGCGCACGATCTCGTCCAGCCCGACGATGGCCCTGCCATCGATTTCAGCCGCCCGGCCGGGGAGCCGGCGCTTACGGCTGCGGACTCGGTCTCGTGGCGCGTGTTCAAGAACCCGGTGGCGCTGTTCGTCGGCGGCGTGGCGGCGGTGATCCTCGAGCTGGCCGATCCCGCCGTGCGCAGCGGTGTCTGGGAGCACAGCAGCTTTCGCCGCGATGCCGTTGCACGGCTGCGGCGCACCGGCCTTGCCGCGATGGTCACCGTCTACGGCCCGCGTCGCACCGCCGAGGCGATGATCGCCCAGGTCGGCCGGTTGCATGCCCGGGTGCGGGGGCGGACGCCGGCGGGCGAGATCTACGAGGCCAACGATCCGGCGCTGCTCCGCTGGGTCCATGCCACCGCCGCGTTCGGCTTCGCCGAGGCCTACGATCGCTATGTGCGGCCGCTGGGCGAGCGAGGCTTCGATCGCCTGTATGGCGAAGGCGCAGCCTCGGCCTGTCTCTACGGCGCTATCGATGCGCCACTGTCGCGGGCCGCCGTCATGGACCTGATCGACAGCAAGCGCGATCGGCTGCAGGCCTCGCCGATCCCGTTCGAGTTCCTCGACATCATGCGCCGCGCACCTGTGCTTCCGGCTCCGCTGCGCCCGCTTCAGCGCCTGCTGATCCGCGCCGCCGTCGATCTCGTTCCGGCCTGGATCCGCCAGCGCCTCGGCCTCGACGACAGCGCCGGCCTGCACCGCTGGCAACGCCCGGTGGTCCGCCTGATCGGCCGACTTGCCGACCGTGTCCTGTTGCGATCGAGCCCGGCCGTGCAATCCTGCCTGCGCCTGGGATTGCCGGCGGATTATCTCTACCGGTGACGTTCGATCATTGATGTTGTCGAGAGCGCCGTGTCAGGCTGAGCGTGGCATGAGATGCGGGTCGCGGAGGGGGATAGTGCTGACAGTACGGCCTTACGAGCCAACCGATCTCGACGCTCTCTATGCCATCTCGCTGGCGACGGCGGATGCCGGCGGCGATGCCTCGCACCTCTATCGCGACAAGCGCCTCGTCGGGGCCATCTACTCTGCGCCCTATGCGATGCTCGCGCCGGAGCTCGTCGTGGTGGCGGCCGACGCGGAAGGGGTGGGCGGCTTCGTCCTGGGCGCCGTCGATACCGTGGCGTGGCAAGAGCGGCTGGAGCGAAGCTGGTGGCCGCTGTTGCGCCAGCGCTATCCCGCGCCCGATCCGGATGCGCGCAGCCAATGGACGCCGGATCAACGGCGCATGGCCATGATCCACCATCCCGAACATGCGCCTCTTGAGGTGGTCCGGCACTATCCGGCGCACCTCCATCTCAACCTGGCACCGCGGCTGCAGGGCCGAGGGCTGGGGACCCGGCTCTTTCACGCGTGGATGCAACGGGCCCAGGAGCAGGGCGCGCGGGCCACGCATGTCGGCGTCAACCGGGCCAACGTCCGAGGGATGGCCTTCTGGAGCAGGATGGGCTTCCTGCCCGTCACGCCGCCGGACCTGTCGGAAGGCCGCACGGTGTGGATGGGGCGGGATTGATGCGATGCCCGGCGGTCAGGGCATCCTGATCCAGGCTTCGAAGTCCTTGGTCGCGACGTTGCTGCCGCAGAGGATCGTCGCCACCGTCTTGCCGGCATATCGCTGCGGAGCTTCGAGAAGGGCCGCAACGCCCAGCGCGGCCGCCGGCTCGACGATCAGTCCCGCGTGCACGTAGAGAAGGCGCATGCCTTCCTTGATGCTCTCCTCGGTGACCAGCACGGCGTCATGGGCGACGGCCCGCAGATCATCGAGAACTTCCGGGATCACGTAACGACCGGCCACACCGTCGGCGATGGTGTTCGGGACGCCAGGATCCACGACTCGAGCGGCGTGGTAGGAGAGGGTCATCGCCGGTGCATTGCGCGGTTGGACGGAGACGACTTCGACGCCGGGCCGTCGACACTGCATCACGTATCCGACGCCCGTCGCCATCGCTCCGGCCCCCAGCGCGACGAGGACTGCATCGAGATGGTGAGGCAGCGCCGCAAGTTCGAGCCCGATCGTTGCGGCGCCTTCGCAAGTATCGAGGTTCTTGCTGTCCTCCACCAGGAAAGCGTCCGTCCTCTCCGCGTGCTCCTGAGCCGCCTGGAGCGCGACTTCGATTCCTCCGTCGACCAGGACCACCTTCGCTCCGAGCATCCGCATCTTCTCCACCTTGAGCGCATTGGCCGTGGCGGACGCCGTAACCGTAACATCGAAGTTTCTCGTTCGACCGCCGTAGGCGAGCGCCTGGCCCAGATTACCGGCGCTAGCACAGACAACCGACGTCGTGTCGCCTCTGGCCTGCAGTCGGGCCAGGACCACCTCGGTCCCGCGTCCCTTGAAGCAGCGTACGGGATTGAGGGTTTCCACCTTGAGGACGATCCGGCAGCCCAGCGCCCGGCTCAAACTCTCGCAAACGTACTGTGGCGTGTTGAGAAAGACAGCGCTGATGGCCGCAGCCGCGGTTTCGATGCGGTCGATGTCCAGGCGCATGTCGTCCCCCTCGTGCCGGTGATCGATATCACCCCGTCTGTGCCTGCGCGGCTCGATTTCCGGAAGACATCTCCTTGTATCTCTTCGCCTTGGTCGGGACCTGCGGGAAATCGATCAGGCGTCTGATATTCTCCGCCGCCGATCTTCCCGGGAGAGTGCGCGTGACGACGACGATCTATGGCATCAAGAACTGCGACACGATGAAGAAGGCGCGGGCGTGGCTGGACGCCCATGGCGTGGCCTACGCCTTCCACGACTACAAGACGGCCGGGATCGATCGGGCTCGGCTGGAGGGCTGGGCGGGGCGCGTGGGCTGGGAGACGCTGCTCAACCGGTCGGGCACCACCTTCCGCAAGCTGCCCGAGGCGGAGCGGGACGGGCTGACGGAGAAGAAGGCCATCGCCCTGATGCTGGCCCAGCCCTCGATGATCAAGCGGCCGGTGCTGGAAAGCGGCAAGACGCTGCTGGTGGGGTTCAAGCCCGAGACCTACCAGCAGACCCTCGGCTGATCCACAGCTGCCCCTCCGCTGACCGGCCGAGGTTACCAGCACAGACCGAGCTTCCCCGGTCACAAAAAGGTCCCTGGTCTCCGGAGCGGGATCGCGCTTATCGTGGCAGGCACAATGAATCAAGATTCGATATATCTTTCAGTGGGTTGAAACCGCTCCTTGACGTTTCGGATCAAAACAAACAAGCTAGCAACATCCGGTCGTCCCTGCGATGGCCGCAATAATTGCCAGCGGCTGTCTGCGGCCGCCTTTCCCTCTCGAGGTTCTGGCCATGAAAACGAAGGTCTTTGCCCTGATTCTGGTCCCCCTGGCCCTGTCGGTGTCCGGCTGCGGCGATAACTGGGGGCAGCGTGCCGTCACCGGCGGCGCCATCGGTACCGGCGCCGGCCTGGCCGTCGGCGCGCTGGCCGGCTGGCCGTTGCTGGGACCGGCGTTGGCCGGCGCGGCGCTGGGTGCGGGTATCGGTGCCGCCACCACGCCGGGCGGCGTCAAGTAAGCGGGCTTCTGAACGGGCTTCCGATTCGGATCAGCTCAGCAGCAGCCTGAGCTTGCGGTCGAAGACGCGCAGCACGTCTTCGAGGCTGTCGCCGTGCGCCAGCTTGCGCGGCCCGTTATAGACCATGTAGCCGCCGCCGCTGGTGCCCGGCACCTTGGCGATGGCGAACAGCGGCTGCTCGGCGGTGTGGCGGAAGATCGAGAAGATCGCCATGCCGGGCCGGAAGTCGATGGCATAGTCGCGCCATTCTCCGCTGGCCACGCGCATGCTGTAGAGATTCAGCAGGCGCGACAGCTCGCGGCGATCGAACGAGACGATGCGGCGGCGGGCCCGTTGATCGGCGAGGCGGTAGAGATTGGTCATGCAGGCAGGGAGGGGATCATGCCGTTTGACCGAATTGTTGCAGATGCCCTGTCGGGGGTAAAGCGTCGCGGTCGATCCCCAGCCCTGCGCGACGCGATGGTTTGCCAAAGTTGCGCCCCGGGGCTATGAACCGCCGCTGAAGCTGTTGATTTTCCGCAATAATCGGGAGCCCTGCGTGTCCGACTCCGCTGCCTTTCACGAAGTCGACAATGCCGTCCGGCAGGACGAGATCAAAGCCTGGTGGAAGCGTTACGGGACCCTGACGGTCTCGGGTGTCGTTGTCCTCGTGGTGGCGGTCGCCGCCGTGGTCGGCTGGCGCCAGTACCAGTTCTCGCAGCGGGCCGCGGCCGGCGAGGCCTACACGGCGGCGCTGGCCAAGATCGGCCAGGACAATGCGGCCGCCCGGGCCGAGCTGGACAAGCTCGCCGCCAGCGCGGTCGATCCCTATCGCTGGCTGGCCGCGATGACCGCGGCGCAGCTCCAGGACAAGGCGGAGGATCGCGTCGCGGCGCTGCAGGCGGTTGCGCCGAAGCTGCCCGATCCGATGAACGAGCTGGCGCAGGTGATCGCCGGCTTCCAGAGCGTCGACACGCCCAAGGGGGCCGAGACGATCGCCAGCCTCGAGCCGCTGGCCGCGCCCAACCACGCCTTCCATGGCAGCGTGCTCGAGCTGCAGTCGCTGGAGGCGCAGCGCAAGGGCGACCTCAAGCGCGCCCGCGAGCTGTGGGCCGAGATCGTCAAGGATCCAACCGCGCCCCCGGGCGCCATCCAACGCGCGCAGGCGCTGCTCAATTTCACGGACGAGCAGGGGGCGAAGTAACAGGCGATGTCGACAGTGCTGCGTTTTATTGATCACCGCGTCCTCCTCTCCGCCGTTCTGCTGTCGGCCTCCCTCACGGGCTGCAGCCTGTTCGACAAGAAAGGCCCGCCGCTGCCGGGCGAGCGCGTGTCGGTGTTTTCCGATCGCCGCGACGTGACGCCGGACAACGATGCGCCCGCGGTCCAGGTGCCGCCGCCCTTCGCCAATCCCTCCTGGCCGCAATCGGGCGGCTATGCCGACTATGCGATGCAGCATCTCGACATCGCCGCGCAGCCGCAGGTGGCGTGGTCGGCCGATATCGGCGCCGGCACCAGCTCCGACCGCATCCTCACCACGCCGCCGGTCGTGGTCGACGGCAAGGTGTTCGTGAAGGACGCCCAGAGCACGGTCTCGGCCTTCAACGCCGATACCGGCCAGCGCCTGTGGAGCGTGACGCTGCAGCCCGAGGATACGCGCGATGCCGACGAGTTCGGCGGCGGCCTGGTCTGGTACGGCGGCCGGCTGTTCGTGACGACCGGCTTCGCCGAGGTGTTCTCGCTCGATCCCAATACCGGCAACGAGATCTGGCACTCGACGGTGAAGGCGCCGGTGCGCGGTTCGCCGCTGGCCTTCGCCGATCGCGTCTTCGCCGTCAGCATCGACAACAAGCTGCACGCGCTCGCCGCCACCGACGGCGCCGACCTGTGGTCGTTCTCCGGCTTGCAGGAAGTCTCCCGCTATGTCGGCGGCAACAGTCCGGCGGCCGCGCGCGATCTCGTCGTCGCGCCCTTCAGCTCCGGCGAGCTGGTGGCGCTCTACGTCAACAACGGCCGCGCCGCCTGGAACGAATCGCTGGTCGGCCGCAGCCGTGAGTCGCGCGCCTTCGGCAACCTGGCCGATATCCGCGGCCGGCCGGTGATCGATCGCGGCATGGTGTTCGCGATGGGCAGCGCCGGCCAGATGATCGCCATCGACCTGTCCACCGGGCAGCGGCGCTGGGAGCGCAATTTCGGAGGCTACCAGACGCCGTGGGTGGCCGGACCGTACCTGTTCGTGCTGACCAACTCGGACGACGTGGTGGCCATCGACCGCGCCGCCGGCAAGGTGAAATGGGTCACGCCACTGACGCAGTATTTCGACGCCAAGCGGCAGAAGCCGATCCTGTGGGGCGGGCCGGTGCTGGCCGGCGATCGCCTGCTGGTGACGGGCACGAGCGGCGACGTGGTGGTTCTCTCGCCCTATACCGGCGACGTCATGGGCAAGATCTCGGCCGGTGGCTCGGCGCGCCTGGCGCCGATCGTCGCCAACCGCACGATCTATATCCTGACAGATTCGGGCAGGCTCATTGCGCTCCGCTGACGACGATCGCTCCTCCGGCCGCGACGGCCCGCGGGTCGCCATCGTGGGGCGGCCCAATGTCGGCAAATCGACGCTGTTCAACCGCCTGGTCGGCCGCCGTCGCGCCATCGTCGACGACACGCCGGGCGTAACGCGCGACGTCCGCGAGGCGCCCGCCCAGCTCGGCGATCTGGCCTTCACGCTGCTCGACACGGCGGGCTGGGAGACGGCCGGCGGCGAGGCGCTGGAGGCGCGCATGCGGCGCTTCACCGAACGCGCCATCGACACGGCCGAGGTGGTGCTGTTCCTGATCGATGCGCGCGCCGGCGTGCTGCCGCTCGACGAGGCTTTCGCCGGCTGGCTGCGCAAGCGCGCCGGCAAGGTGATCCTGGTCGCCAACAAATGCGAGGGCCGGGCAGGGCAGCAGGGACTGGCCGAGGCGCACGGTCTCGGTCTCGGCGAGCCGATCCCGTTCTCGGCCGAACATGGCGAGGGATTGAGCGATCTTCACGAGGCGCTGGCCCGATACATCGAGCCGATGCCCGAGGAAGAGGACGACGAATTCGAGGACGGCGAGGGTGCCGAGGGG
The DNA here is from genome assembly GCF_900167455.1 of Enhydrobacter aerosaccus. Classification (GTDB taxonomy): domain Bacteria; phylum Pseudomonadota; class Alphaproteobacteria; order Reyranellales; family Reyranellaceae; genus Reyranella; species Reyranella aerosaccus. The sequence goes on along the minus strand of NZ_FUWJ01000001.1, from coordinate 1,766,935 downwards.
CCGAGCGAGGCCGAGCTCGCCAAGCGGCCGCTGCTGCTGGCCATCGTCGGCCGTCCCAATGTCGGCAAGTCGACGCTGGTCAACCGGCTGGTGGGCGAGGAGCGCGTGCTGACCGGGCCGGAGGCCGGCATCACCCGCGATGCCATCCGCGTCGAGTGGCAGTGGAAAGGCCGTCAGGTCCGCCTGGTCGACACCGCCGGCATGCGCCGGCGCAGCCGCATCGAGGCCAAGCTCGAGGCCGCCTCGGTCGCCGATACGCTCGACACGATCCGCCTCGCCGACGTCTGCGTCGTCGTGCTCGATGCCGCCAACATGGCCGAGAAGCAGGATCTCGCCGTCGCCGGCTGGGTCATCGAGGAAGGCCGGGCGCTGGTGATCGCGGTCAACAAGACCGATCTGCTCGCCGACGATCGCAGCGCGGCCAGCAAGGCCTGGCGCAAGCTGCGCGACCGGCTCGAGGCGTCCTTCGCCCAGGTGAAGGATGTGCCCATCGTCGGCATCTCCGCCCTCAACGGGCGGGGCGTGGACCGGCTGATGCCGGCCGTGTTCGAGACCTACGCGATCTGGAACAAGCGCGTGCCGACGCCGAAGCTGAACCGCTGGCTGCGCGAGATGGAGACGCTGCATCCGCCGCCGCTGGCCAACGGCCGCCGCATCCGCCTGCGCTTCATGACCCAGATCAAGATCCGGCCGCCGACTTTCATCCTCTCGGTCAGCCAGCCGGAGGAGCTGGGCGACGATTACCTGCGCTTCCTGATCAACCGCCTGCGCGACGATTTCGGGCTGCCGGGCGTGCCGATCCGCGTGACGATGCGCAAGCCGAAGAACCCCTACGCCAGCCGGGCCCGCAAGCGCTAGCTGCCGGCCGCGGCGCTGCGCGCAGCGCCGATCAAGACCTCGCACGATCAGCGCAACAGAACAGGCTCACAAGAAATCGTGATCGGTCCTCCACGGCTGCCGCATTGCATCGCGGTGGTCGGTGAATACGTCGTGCCTGCGGGGCGCGACCAGGGAGCTGAGCATGAAGATTTCTACTCGGCGCGGCATGCTTGTGGCTGGCGTCCTGACAATGCTTGTGACGACGCTTGTGACGGCGGCGGGCCTGTTGTCGATCCAGGCCGTCGCCCAGAGCGCAGGCGGCCCCGGCTCGCCGCGGACGTCCTCCTGCCCCGGTGACAATAGTGGCCTGTCCCTGTCGCCCGGCTTCTGCGCCACGATATTCGCCGACAATCTCGGTCACGTGCGGCACATGGCGGTCGCGCCCGACGGCACGCTCTACGCAAACACGTGGAGCGGCCGCTATTACGCCGCCTCGCCGGCACCGCCGGGCGGCTTCCTGCGCGCCCTGAGAGATACCAAGGGCAGCGGCCGTGCCGATGTCGTGCAACGGTTCGGCACCGCCCATGAAGCCGGCGCCAGCGGCGGCACCGGCATCGCGCTCTACAACGGTGGGCTTTATGTCGAGGAGGGCGACCGCATCCTGCGTTACGCCCTGCCGGCGGGACAGATGGTGCCGACCGGATCGCCAACCGTGGTCGTGTCCGGAATGCCGCTCACCGGCGATCATCCGATGCATCCCTTCGTCATCGACGCCAAGGGCAACCTGTTCGTCGACTCGGGCTCGGCGACGAATGCCTGCCAGGCCCAGAACCGGATCCGCGGTTCACGCGGCCTGTCGCCCTGCACCGAGAAGGAGACGCGGGCCGGGACCTGGCGTTTCGATGCCAACAAGACTGGCCAGACCTTTTCTCCGGCGCAGCGCTACGCCAGCGGCATTCGCAATGGCGAGGGCTTCGCCTTCGACGCCGCCGGCCGCCTGTTCGCGACCCAGCACGGTCGCGACCAGCTGTTCCAGAACTGGCCGCAGCTCTACACCGCCGAACAGGGCGCGGACTTGCCGGCCGAGGAGCTGATCGAGCTCAGGTCTGGCGCCGATTATGGCTGGCCCGAGTGCTACTACGATCAGGAGCAGAACAAGCTTGTGCTGGCGCCCGAATATGGCGGAGACGGCGGCAAGACGGTCGGCCTCTGCGCACAGCGCACGGCGCCGGTCGCGGCTTTCCCCGGACACTGGGCGCCCAACGATCTCGCCCTCTATCTCGGCAGCAAGTTCCCGGCCGGCTATCGCGGCGGGGCCTTCATCGCCTTCCACGGATCGTGGAATCGCGCGCCCCTGCCGCAGGGCGGCTACAACGTCGTCTTCCAGCCTCTGGCCGACGGCAAGGCATCGGGGCCGTATGTCGTCTTCGCCGATGGATTCGCCGGCGCCTACAAGGAGCCGGGTCGGGCAGCGTTCCGACCGAGCGGGCTCGCCGTCGCTCCGGACGGCGCGCTGTACGTTTCAGACGACGTGCATGGCCGCATCTGGCGCATCACCTACACGGGAGATGGGTCTGACAAGGTCGCGCCGGCACCCTCGCCGACGACGATGACCACGGCAGCGCAAGGCGCGGTGCCACCCGAAGGCACGCATCCCGATGCGGGTCGTGCCTCGGTTCCGCTGCCGACACCACCGGGTTCCAGCCCCGACCAGGTGGCGCAGGGCGATCGCATCTTCCATGGCGAGGCCAGCAACGGGACCTGCAGCGGCTGTCACGGCTCGGATGCCGGCGGCACGCCGGTCGGTCCGTCGCTGAAATCCGGCCAGTGGATGTGGAGTGACGGCAGTCTGTCAGGATTGGAGGGAGTCATCGCCAAGGGCGTGCCCCAGCCCAAACGCTACCAGGGCGTGATGCCGCCGATGGGCGGCAGCTCCCTCACACAAGCCGATCTTGCCGCCGTTGCCGCCTATGTCTGGGCCATCAGCCACGCCAACAACGGCCATGGACAGGGCGGTTGACGAGATCAGCCGGTCGAATCGTCCTGGTGGCCGGCGACCCACTCGCCGTTCAGCGCGCACGAGGGCAGGGCGAGTTCGATCAGCGCCTCGGCATGGGCTTCGGGCGAGGACACCGTCTCGGGATTCTCGCCCGGAAAGGCTTCCTTGCGCAGCTTGGTGCGCAGCGGGCCGGGATCGTAGAGATTGACGCGCACGCTGGTGTGCCCGCATTCGGCCGCATAGGTCGACGCCAGCATGTCGAGCGCCGCCTTGCTGGCGGCATAGGCGCTCCAATAGGGCACGACGCGCCGGGAGATGTCGCAGGTGACGAAGATCGCGCGGCCGGCATCGGATTGGCGCAGCAACGGATCCAGCGAGCGGATCAGGCGCCAGTTGGCGGTGACGTTGACCGCCATCACGCGCTCGAAGATGTCCGGCTCGATATGGCCGACCGGCGCCAGCATGCCGAGCAGGCCGGCATTGCCCAGCAGGATGTCGAGCTTGCCGAAGCGTTCGTACAGCGCCTGCCCGAGGCGATCGATGCCGGGGCCATCGGTGACGTCGAGCGGCACCAGCGTGGCGCTGCCGCCAAGGGCCTGGATCTGGTCGTCCACCGCTTCCAGCCCACCCACCGTGCGCGCCACCAGGATGCAGTGCGCGCCTTCCCTGGCATAGGCGAGTGCAGCCGCCGCGCCCAAGCCGCGCGATGCGCCGGTGACCAGCGCGATCCGTCCCTTGAGTCTCATCGCGTCAGGCCGGCTCGGCCAGGAAGGAGAGCTGCCGGTCCTCGGTGTCGTTCAGATCGTCGAGCGCGATCGGATAGTCGCCGGTGAAGCAGGCATCGCAGAAGGTCGGATTGGCGGCATCGCGGCCACCCGGCATGCCCATGGCGCGATACAGGCCGTCGATCGAGATGAAGGCCAGCGAATCGACGCCGATGAACTTGGCCATGCCAGCGACGTCGTAGCGCGAGGCGAGCAGCTTCTCGCGCTCGGGCGTGTCGATGCCGTAGAAGCAGGGATCGGTGGTCGGCGGCGCGGCGATGCGCATATGCACTTCCTTGGCGCCGGCGCTGCGCACCATCTCGACGATCTTCATCGACGTCGTGCCGCGCACGATCGAATCGTCCACCAGCACCACGCGCTTGCCGTCGATGTGCGCCCGGTTGGCGTTGTGCTTCAGGCGCACGCCCAGATGGCGGATATGGTCGGCCGGCTCGATGAAGGTGCGGCCGACGTAATGATTGCGGATGATGCCGAGTTCGAACGGGATGCCGGACTTCTGGGCATAGCCGATGGCCGCCGGCACGCCCGAATCGGGCACCGGCACGATGACATCGGCCGGCACCGGATTTTCCTTCGCCAGCTCCATGCCGATGCGCTTGCGGGCCTCGTACACGCCGACATTCTCGATCTTGCTGTCGGGCCGGGCGAAGTAGATGTGCTCGAACACGCAGAAGCGGCGCTGCTGCTTGGCGAAGGGCTTGATCGATCGCAGCCCCTGGCCGTCGACGATCACGATCTCGCCCGGCTCCACGTCGCGGACGAAGCGGGCGCCGATGATGTCAAGCGCGCAGCTCTCGGACGTGATGATCCAGGCATCCTCCAGACGGCCGATGCAGAGCGGCCGCACGCCCATCGGATCGCGCACGCCGTACAGCGCCTCGGCCGTCAGCATGAGCAGCGAGTAGGCGCCCTTGACCTTGCCCAGGGCATCGATGATGCGATCGACGACGGGGGAGTAGCTGGAACGGGCGATCAGATGGTTGATCACCTCGGTATCGGTCGTGGACTGGAACAGGCAGCCCATCCGCACCAGCTCCTTGCGCAGGAGGTAGGCGTTGGTGAGGTTGCCGTTGTGGGCCAGCGCCAGGCCGCCGAAGTCGAAATCGGCGAAGATCGGCTGGATGTTGCGGTCCGACGAGCCGCCGGTGGTGGCGTAGCGGTTATGGCCGATGGCCGAATAACCCTTGAGGGTGGCGATCACCGACTGCTCGCCGAAGATGTCCCCCACCAGGCCGGCGGCCCGATGATTGTGGAAATGACGGCCGTCGAAGGTGACGATGCCCGCGGCCTCCTGGCCGCGGTGCTGGAGCGCATGGAGGCCCAGCGCGGTGTGTGCGGCGGCATCCGACGTTCCGTAGATGCCGAACAGCGCACATTCCTCGTGGAATTTGTCGAGGTCGTGGGCTGGGTGATGTGGGTTCACGGCGGGGTTATATCTGGGGGCCGCGCCCGATACCATCAAGGATAACTCACTGCGACTGTTTGTTGTCGCTGGGAGCGGTCGGGGTGACGGGCGCCGATGGCGCCGGGCTGGAGCCGGAATCGCTGGCCGGTTTCTGCGTCAGGCGTGTGCGAAAGCCGGTCGGCAGGTAAGGCTCCACGAAACTGGCCATTTCCCGGATCAGCGGGAAGGTGGCACCGGCCTCGACTGCCGGCGGCAGCTGCTTGGGCCCGAGATAGCTGTAGAACAGAAAGATCGTCCCCAACACGACCCAGGTGCAGAGGACGCCGAAGCCCGCGCCCAGGATGCGGTCCGGCTTGGCCAGCGGCCCGGCCTTGATCGACCGCGAAAAGGCGTTGGTGAGCATCACCAGCACGATCAGCGCGCCCACGAAGACCGCCAGCATGGAGACGAAATAGGCGAGCTCGGCGTTGGCCACCAGTTGCTCCACCTGGGGCTGGATGACGTTGTAGTAGTGGACGGCGATCCAGCCCGAGGCGATCCACGAGGCGATGAAGAGCAGCGAATGGGCGAAGCCGGAGGACGCGCCGATGGCTGCGCCGAACAGCACGACCGCGATGACCGCGACGTCGAAGACGGTGATCCCTAGCTGATCCATTGCCCCTGCGTCTCCCCTTTACTCTACGCACCCAGACCTATTCGCGCCCGCGGTCCGGGCCGTTGTTTCGGCGCGGTCGCTTCAGGGGCCGATCGCCCGGCTGGAAACGGGCCACAAGGTCCGACAGATGCTCGATTTCGTCAACAACGATGCCCTCGGTCGCTCGTGCAGGCGTCCCGCCAGGACGCTGCGGCCCGGCCTGGCTCCGCGGTACCAGGGCGGTGCGGAAACCCAGCTTGGCCGCCTCGCGCAGCCGTGCCTCGCGTTGTCCAACCGGCCGGACTTCGCCCCCGAGGCCGATCTCGCCGAACACCACCATGTCAGGCGGCACCGCTTCGTCGGCCAGCGACGAGACGACGGCGGCCGCGACAGCCAGATCGGCTGCCGGCTCGCCGATCCTGAGACCGCCGGCGACGTTCAGATAGACGTCGTTGGCACCGATGCTGACGCCGCAGCGCGCTTCCAGCACGGCCAGCACCATGGCCAGCCGGTTCGAATCCCAGCCCACGACCGCGTGTCTCGGCGTGGCGAAGGAGGAGGGCGCGACCAGGGCCTGGATCTCGACCAGGACCGGCCGCGTGCCCTCGATGCCGGCGAAGACGCAGGCGCCCGACACCTGTCCGCGCCGCTCTGCCAGGAACAGAGCCGATGGGTTGGCGACGTCCGCCAGGCCGCGATCGGACATCTCGAATACGCCGATCTCGTCGGTCGGCCCGAAGCGGTTCTTCACCGTGCGCAGGATGCGGAACTGGTGTCCCCGCTCGCCCTCGAAATACAGGACCGTGTCCACCATGTGCTCGAGCACGCGCGGTCCGGCGATGGCGCCGTCCTTGGTGACGTGGCCCACCAGCAGGACGGCGATGCCGCGCCGCTTGGCGAGTTCCACCAGGGCCTGCGCGGACGCTCGCACCTGCGTGACTGTCCCCGGAGTGCTGTCGACTGTGTCGAGCCACATGGTCTGGATCGAGTCGATCACGGCGACCTTCGGGGCGTCCGGACGCTCCAGGGTCGCGACGATGTCCCGGACCGAGGTGGCCGCCGTCAGGTGTACCGGCGCGTCATGCAGGCCCAGCCGTTCGGCCCGCAGCCGGACCTGGTCCAGCGCTTCCTCGCCCGAGATGTAGGCGCAGGCGGTGTTCTGCTTGGCCAGTGCCGCCGCGACCTGCAGCAGCAAGGTCGACTTGCCGATGCCCGGATCGCCGCCGATCAGCAGCGCCGATCCGACAACCAGCCCGCCGCCGCACACGCGGTCGAACTCGGCGATACCGCTCTTGTAGCGCGGAGGCTGGGGCGTCGAGCCGCTCAGGCCGGCGAATTCAAGCAGCTTGCCCTTGCCGCCGCGCGCCAGCCCGCCGCCGGCCGGTCCGGGCGCCGGCGCCGCTTCCTCGACGATGGTGTTCCACTCGCCGCAACTCTCGCAGCGACCGCTCCACTTGCTGGTGACGGCGCCGCACGATTGGCAGACGAAGCGCTTCAGCGGCCGCGCCATCAGGATAACTCATGCTTGCTGAGGCACCAGCCGGCGCCATGGAGCCAGCAGGTATCGTCCTTTTCATGGTCGTCGCGGCGGAGCGATTTCAGCGCGGCACGGCCGACAGGGTCGCCAAGCGATTGCCCGAGAGCGGCCGCCTCGGCGGCATCGCGCAGACCATGGCAAGGGAAGATACCGATATTGCCAGCGGATCGCGCGGCGAGGCGGTCGCCTGTCTTGTCGATGCGAAGCAGGAAGCCCCAGCGGGCATCGGTGGTCAGTGGGATGAGTGCCCGACCGCCGGGGGTAAGCGCGTCGATCCACGCGATCGGCGGCGCGCTGGCGCCGGCAAAGGCGATGATGACATCCCACTGGCCCTCGATCTCGTGCGCGCCGTTGACCTTGTGGACGGAAGCCTGCGGCCACGGTTCGAGATTCCTGCTGGCAGCCTCGCCCAGCGCGTCATCGACCTCGAGCCCGAGCACGCTGCCGGTATCGCCGACCAACTCGGCCAATATGGCAGTGAAGTAGCCACTGCCGGTCCCGATCTGTAGGACGCGCTCGCCTGCCCGTATGCCGACACGATCGAAATGATAGGCCCACAGCGACGGCTCGCCGGTGTTGAGGCCGCGGCTCTCGTCGAGCGCGATCAGGATATTGTGGTAGAGCGCGCGCGGGTCGTTATCCGTCGTCCAGTAGCCTTGCTCGTACAGGCAAAGCGCACGCCACGGGCCGGGGCCGACGAAGCGCTCGCGCGGAACCGCCGCGAAAGCGTCGACGACGCGCTGATCGGTCACGTGGGCGACCGCGCGCAATTCCTCGGCGAAGGCGCGGCGGGCCTCGTCGAGGGTCACAGCTTGCGCACCTGCATCTGGATCGGACCATCGGCGCGGCCGTGGATGAACTGGTCGACATGGGCGTTGCCGCAATGGTCGATCTCTTCCACTGGACCCTGCCAGATCAGCTTGCCGTCATAGAGCATGGCGATGCGGTGCCCGATCTTGCGCGCGCTTGCCATGTCGTGGGTGATCGAGACCGCTGTCGCGCCGAGATCGCTGACGCACTTCACGATCAGCTCGTTGATGACATCGGCCATGATCGGATCGAGTCCCGTGGTCGGCTCGTCGAAGAAGATGATCTCCGGTTCGCGTGCAATGGCGCGGGCGAGGGCGACGCGCTTCTGCATGCCGCCCGACAATTCCGATGGGAACAGATCGCCGATCTCCGGGCCAAGCCCGACCGCACCGAGCTTGGCGATGGCGATCTCCCGCGCCTTGGCGGGAGCCATGCCGTCGCTCTGGATCGGACCGAAGGCCACGTTCTCCCAGACGCGCAACGAGTCGAACAGCGCACCGCCCTGGAAAAGCATGCCGAACTTGCGCATCACCGCCTCACGCTGGCGGCTGCTGATGCCGACGGTTTCCTCGCCGTCGATCCTGATCGAACCTGAATCGGGCCGCATCAGGCCGAGGATGCATTTCAGCAGCACCGACTTTCCGGTGCCGGAACCGCCAATCACCACCATCGACTCGCCGACGGCGACGTCGAGATCGATGCCCTGCAGGACCTTCTTGGGACCGAAGGACTTGGTGACGCCGCGCAGCGAGATCTTGGGAGCTGTCATCGGTCAGCGGGCGAAGAAGGCTTCGGTGATGAAGTAGTTGAAGGTGAGGATGAGGATCGAGGCCGAGACCACGGCATTGGTGGTCGCCATGCCGACACCCTGCGCGCCGCCCTTGGAATTGTAGCCGTGGTAGCAGCCCATCAGCGTGATCAGGAATCCGAAGACGGCCGCCTTCACCAGACCAGAGAACACGTCCTGGAACTGCAGGAAATCGAGGGTGTTGCGCAGGTAGGTCGCGCTGTTGAAGTCGAGCTTGTAGACGCTCACCAGATAGCCGCCCAGGACACCGATGATATCGGCGACCAGCACCAGGATCGGCAGCGTCACGATGCCGGCGATCAGGCGTGGCGCGACGAGATATCTGAAGGGATCGGTCGACAGGGTGCTGAGCGCATCGATCTGCTCGGTGACGCGCATGGTGCCGATCTCCGCCGCCATGGCCGCGCCGACCCGGCCCGCTACCATGAGGCCAGCCAGCACCGGTCCCAGTTCGCGGGTAAGGGAGACGACGACGACATTGGGGATCGCGCTTTCAGCGGAGAAGCGCGCGAAGCCCGTATAGCTCTGCAGGGCCAACACCATGCCGGTGAAGATCGCCGTCAGTCCCACGACCGGCAGGGAGTAGTAGCCGATCTCGAGCATCTGCCGCCCGATCTGGCGGCGGTAATAAGGCGGCTGCAAGCCGCGATGCACGGCCTCGCCCGCAAAGGTCGTCATCGCGCCGGCTGCCGTCAGAAAGGCGAGAGTCATGCGGCCAAGCAGGGTGACCAGGGGAACGTTCACTGAGAATTCTCCGGCCCGTCGATGTAGAGGCGGGCATAGCGGCGGCCAAGCGCGGTCATCACTTCGTAGGCATTGGTCCGGGCATGATCGGCGAGATCGTCCGCCGTCAGGTGCTCGCCCAGTACCTCGACGGTCGCGCCAGCCTGGCACGCGGACTCGGGGACATCGGTCACATCGATCGTGACAAGATCCATCGAGATGCGACCGATCACGGGCACACGATGCCCGGCGATGTAGACATGCGCCCGATTGATGAGATTGCGGAAGTATCCGTCGGCATATCCAAGCGCGATTGTTGCCACACGACTGGGTCGCGCGGATCGCCAAGCGGCACCGTATCCAACGGTCTGCAGAGCGTCAATTCGGCGAGTCTGCAGGATGCGGGAAACCAGTCGGACCGTCAGCAGCATCGGGTTCGGCTGGCCCGGCAGGGGATTTATGCCGTACAGCGCCGCGCCCGGTCGCAAGAGGTCGAAATGATAATCCGGCCCCAGGAAAATTCCCGAGGAATTGGCCAGCGACGCAGGCGCCCCGGGCATTGCCTTCACGAACGAACGAAAGCGCGAAAGTTGTTCGCCGTTGATCGGGTTAGCCGGCTCTTCGGACACGACCAGATGGCTCATGAGCAACGCAAGCCGCAGGCCCCGGAGCCGGCCGCGCTCGTTGACGAGCGCCTGCGCCTCTTCGGGCGAAAAGCCCAACCGGTGCATGCCGGTATCGATATGGATCACCGCATCGAGCGGACGATTGAAGCGCTGGGCGGCGGCGCGCCAGCTATTGAGCTGGGCGAGATGATTGAGCACCGGCGTAAGCCCGTGCTCGACGAAGTCGGGTTCGGTTCCCGGCAGCAGTCCGTTCAGCACATAGATCGGAAGATCCGGCAGCACGGCGCGCAGGGCGACCCCTTCATCGATGTGGGCGACGAAGAAATGGCGGCAGCCCTCGGCCGCGAGCCGTGGGCCGACGACGGTGGCTCCCGTGCCGTAGGCGTCTGCCTTGAGCACGGCGGCGCAATCGATCTGCTGGCCTCCTGCGCGGCCGGCATCACGCAGGCCGCGCCAGTTGGCGGCAATGGCGCCGAGATCGACAGTCAGGATGGCGCCAGCGCGGCGCGTGGGATCGGCTTCGGCAGTATGGGACACTGAGTACTCTAGAATGCAGGCTCATCCGGCCGGTCTTCGTCGGCCGCCAGATTGCCAAACTTGGTGATCGATCCATCGAACGACAGCCGCACGATGCCGGTCGGGCCGTGACGCTGCTTGGCAACGATGACTTCGGCCTTGCCGTAGGTCTGCTCGCAGCGCTGACGCCACGCATCATGGCGCTCATTGTAGTGCTGGTCGTTTTCCTCGGGGCGTCGGCTCGGCTCGGAGCGGGTGAGATAGTATTCTTCGCGATAGACGAACATCACGACGTCGGCGTCCTGCTCGATCGAGCCGGACTCTCGCAGATCGGAGAGCTGAGGCCGTTTGTCTTCACGCTGTTCGACGGCACGGCTGAGCTGTGACAGGGCGATCACCGGGACGTCCAGTTCCTTGGCCAGAGTCTTGAGGCCGCGCGTGATTTCGGAAATTTCCTGCACGCGGTTTTCCTGCCGCGAACGGCCGGACGGATTGAGCAGCTGGAGATAGTCGACGACCAGAAGGCCAAGACCGTGCATGCGCTTCAGACGCCTGGCACGCGTGCGCAGGCCGGCGATCGTGAGGGCAGGGGTATCGTCGATGAACAGATTGAGGTGCTCGAGTTCCTGGCTGACCGTCAGCACCTTGTCGAAGTCGCTGCTGATCATCTCGCCGCGCCGAATTTTCTCCGACGACACCATCGCCTGTTCCGACAGGATACGAGTGGCGAGCTGCTCGGCCGACATTTCCAGCGAGAAGAAGCCGACGACCGCACCGTCGACCACCTTGGAGCCGCCGTTGGGATCGTGTTCTTCGCGATACGCCTTGACGGCATTGAACGCCATGTTGGTCGCGAGCGCGGTCTTTCCCATCGAGGGACGGCCGGCAAGGATGATCAGATCGGACCTGTGCAGGCCGCCCAGGAGCTGATCGAGTTGGAACAGTCCGGTTGCCACGCCCGTGAGCTGGCCGACACGGTGATAGGCCGACTCCGCTGCGGTCATGGCCTCGGTGAGGGCGGCGCGGAACGGTTTGAAGCCGCCTTCGATCTGGCCGATGCTGGCGAGGTCGTAGAGATGCTTCTCAGCGAGCTCGATCTGTTCGACCGCACTTTCTTCGATGGTGGGCTTGAAGGCGCCGTTGATGACGTCGTGCCCGAGCTCGATGAGCTGGCGGCGCAGATACAGGTCGTGGATCACGCGACCATACTGCTCGGCGTCGATGACATGCACCGAGGCGGCCGCGAGATTGGCCAGGAATTCCGCTCCCCCGGCTTCCTTCATGGCCTCGTCGTGTTCGAGATACGTCTTGAGGGTGATGACGCTTACGACCTGACCTTTCTCGATCAGGCGGGCAATGTCATCGAACAGCTTGCCATGCAGGGGATTGGCAAAGTGCTCGCCCTTCAGGAACTCGCCGACGCGATGATAGGCAGCGTTGTTGATGAGGATCGACCCGAGCAGAGCCTGCTCCGCCTCGGGGTTCTGGGGCGGCTCGCGGACAGCAGCGAGCTTGATGATCCTGTCGTCGGCCTGATCGGCTTTTTTCTCTGGCTCCATGGTAGAGCCTTTTCAAGCTAGAGGGGTACGAACTCCACTGTCGTTTTTAAGAACGAAACCAGAAGCTGTCAGCTACCCACAGCCAAGTTTTTCACATCCTGTTAACCAGGAGGAAGCTACTCGGCGGCCATGGACGAGGTGACGGTCGCGGCACCGCGTTCTGCATCCACCATGTAGTCGCGGACCAGCGGCACGGCGTCCTGTCTGCGGGCGATCTGAATCTGGAACACCATTTGATTCATGTACCGGAAAGCCACTTCGCACCCGGCCAGGTAGAATTCCCACATCCGGCAGAACCGGTCGTCATAGCCGGCCATCTGCTTGATGCGCTCCCGGTTCGACAGGAAGCGCTGGCGCCAAAGCCGCAAGGTTTCCGCGTAGTGCAGACGCAGGATCTCGATATCCGTCGCCCACAGCCCGACCCTTTCGATCGCCGACAGGACCTCCGAGAGGGCGGGGGTATAGCCACCCGGAAATATGTACTTCTTGAGCCAGGTGTTGGTGCCGCCCGGCGGCTCCATCCGGCCGATGGCATGCAGCAGCATCACACCGTCTTCCTTCAGGAGGTCCTTCACCTTGCGGAAGTACTCCAGGTAATGGGCTGCGCCCACATGCTCGAACATACCGACGGAGACGATGCGATCGTACTGGGCGCTCTCCTGACGGTAATCCAGCAACTTGAAGCGGACCCGATCCGCTAGGCCGCCTTCCAGGGCGCGGCGGCTCGAGACGGCGAGCTGCTCCTTCGAGAGCGTCACGCCGGTGACATCGACCCCGAACTGCTGCCCGAGGAAAAGGCCCATGCCGCCCCAACCGGATCCGATGTCCAGGACCTTCTGTCCCGGCTTCAGCAGGAGCTTGGCCGCGATATGCTGTTTCTTGTCGGTCTGCGCCTGCTCGATCGGCTCCTTGCCGGTCCTGAAATAGGCGCAGGAATACTGGCGGTCGCGATCGAGAAAGAAGTCGTAGAGCTGATCCTTTAGATCGTAGTGATGCGCAACATTGCGCTGCGCGGTCCCGATCGGGTTGTGCTGTTCGATAGCCCGGATCAGTTTCTGGAACCCATAGGACCAGCGGACGAAAGGGGTCTGCTCGAGCGCGGCCATGTTCCGGCCCAGCAAATCGAGGAGATCGTAAATATCGCCGTCTTCGACCGTAAGCTTGCCATCCATGTAGGCTTCGCCAAACGCCAAGCGGGGGCGAAGCACGAGCCGCAGAGCGGTCCATCGGTCGTGCACTCGCATGGTAACGCCGGGGCCGGGACGGGGCCCCCGGATGCGATGCGATTGACCGGCCGCATCGATGATCGTGAGTTGGCCTTCCCCCAATACGCGGGAAAGAACCTTCGCTAACAGCATCGTCGGTCCATCCTCACAAGCCGGTGAAGGTGCTCACTTCCACCGGTAATGCCACGTTCTCGCCTTAAATGTTAATCCGATTGGCATTTTCAATGCAAAGGGCTGTCGAAAGAAAATTGCTTGCGGTCGTCCCCGAAAGTTTGTGCAGCATGGATAAGAACAAATAAAAACGCCCGCCGTTGCGGGCGCGCAACGGCGGGCGTTATCGGCTGGCCGGATCCGAAGGATCCGGATCGGCCTATTTTTCTTCCTCGGCGGCCGCTTCTTCCGTGCCGGCCTCAGTGGCCTCGCCCTCGGCGGGCTTGGGCTCGAACAGAGCAGCGGCCTGTTCAGCCGCCCGCTGGGCCGCTTCCGCAGCCTCCAGTGCCGCCCGCTCGGTCTCCGCCACCAGAGCACCGCCCTTGGCGAGGAACTCGGCCTCGTCCGGCGAGCGCGCGACCAGAGCGGTAATCTCGACCACGACCTCCGGATGGAGGTGGACCTTGATGGGATGGGCGCCGAGCGACTTGATCGGCTTGTCGAGTTCGACTTGGCCGCGGGCGAGCTTGACGCCCGCTGCCGCGGCTGCATCGGCGATGTCACGGGAAGTGACAGAGCCGTAGAGTTGCAGTGCTTCGGAAGCCTGCCGGATCAAGGTGACCTTGAGGTCCTTGATCTTCTCTCCAGCCGCTTCGGCCTCGCTGCGGCGCTCGAGGTTCTGCGCCTCCAGCACCTTACGCTGCGACTCGAAGTAGGCAATGTTGTCCTTAGTGGCGCGCAGGGCCTTCTTCTGCGGCAGAAGGAAGTTGCGGGCGAAGCCGGGCTTCACCTTCACAACATCGCCCATCTGGCCGAGCTTGGGCACACGCTCCAGGAGGATGACGTTCATCGGCATGATGCGCGCTCCTTAGGAGATCACGTAGGGCAGGAGCGCCAGGAAGCGGGCGCGCTTGATCGCCTGGGCGAGTTCACGCTGCTTCTTGGACGAAACGGCTGAAATCCGGCTCGGCACGATCTTGCCGCGCTCGGAAATGAAGCGCTGCAGGAGCCGGACGTCCTTGTAGTCGATCTTCGGCGCGTTTGCGCCGGAGAACGGGCAGCTCTTGCGGCGGCGAGTAAAGGGACGACGCTGGGCGCTCATTCTTCTTCTCCCGCGACAGGGGTTTCCTCGCCGAAGCGGGGACGCTCGCGACGCGGCGGGCGGTCGCCCCAGCCGCCACGATCACCGCGATCGCTCGGACGGTCGGATTTCTCGCTGGCGCGCAGCATGACGGCCGACGGACCCTCTTCGAGGGTGTCGACCCGCACCGTGAGGTAGCGGAGGATGTCTTCGTTGATGGACATCGTGCGCTCCAGTTCCTTCACCGCCGCCGCCGGGGCGTCGATGTTCAGGAGCGTATAGTGGCCCTTGCGGTTCTTCTTGATCCGGAAGGTGAGCGAACGGAGACCCCAATACTCCTTCTTGGAGACGGTGCCGCCGAGGTTGGTCACCAGTTCCGAGAACTGGTTGGTCAGAGCCTCCACCTGCGTCGCCGGGACGTCCTGGCGCGCGATGAAGACGTTTTCGTAAAGTGCCAAATTAGGCTCCTTATGGATATTAACGACCCGGAGTTCGTCGTGCCCCTGGAAGAGGGATCGACCGGCAACCACCCGGATCTAGCCGACCCCTCGTCGAGGCGAATTCCCCGAAATTGGGCCGGCAAGGAGATCGGGGCCGATTTAGGCCCCGAAGAGCGGGGGTTATACAGGCTGTCAGCCGTGAATCAAGGCCGTTCCCGGCGCGGTCCGACTGGGATATAGGGACCGCCGCTTCAGGCCAAGAACCGGGGGAAGTGGCCCATGAGTCGTGCATTTGTATTTCCGGGACAGGGATCCCAGGCCGTCGGCATGGGTGCCGATCTGGCCGGAGCGTTCGAGACCGCTCGCGATGTGTTCGGGGAGGTGGATGAGGCCCTGAAGCAAAATCTGTCGAAATTGATGCGGGAAGGGCCGGAATCGGAGCTCGTTCTGACCGAGAACGCCCAACCTGCCTTGATGGCCGTCAGCATGGCGGTCGTCAGGATCATCGAAAAGGATGGTGGGAAACCCCTGCCGGCCCTCGCCTCGCACGTCGCCGGCCACTCCCTGGGGGAATATTCCGCCCTGGCCGCCGCCGGTGCCTTGGCGGTGAGCGATGCGGCCCGGCTGCTGAAACTCCGCGGTCAGGCGATGCAGAAAGCCGTACCCGTCGGGATCGGCGCGATGGCAGCCCTTCTGGGCATCGAGCTGGAGCCGGCCCAGGACGCGTGTCGGGAGGCCGCCCAGGGAGAAATCGTCGCCGTCGCGAATGATAACGGTGGCGGGCAGGTCGTCGTCAGCGGTCACAAGGGCGCCGTGGAGCGGACGATCGAGGCGGCCAAGGCGAAGGGCTGCAAGCGCGGCATGCTCCTGCCTGTAAGCGCGCCATTCCATTGCCCCCTCATGCAGCCGGCGGCCGACGCAATGCAGGCCGCGCTGGAGAAGGTCACGCTACAGACGCCGCGGGTCCCCCTGGTGTCGAATGTCCTTGCCGCGGAAATCACCAATCCCGCCGATATCAAGGAGCGCCTGGTGGAGCAGGTGACGGGCCTGGTGCGGTGGCGCGAGAGCGTGCAGTACATGCGGTCGGCCGGCGTCGACACGCTGGTCGAGTGCGGCTCCGGCAAGGTCCTGTCCGGCCTGGTGAAGCGGATCGACAAGGAAATGGTCGGGCTCGCACTCAATACGCCGGCGGATATCGAAGCTTTTCTGAAGACGGTTTGAGGACGGACGCCCATGTTTGATCTCAGCGGCAAGACGGCACTCGTGACCGGCGCGACCGGCGGTATCGGCGGCGCCATTGCCCGTGCCTTGCACGCGCAGGGCGCCACCGTGGCGCTTGCAGGCACGCGCGCGGATGCGCTCGATCAGCTGAAAACGGCGCTGGGCGAACGTGCTCATGCCATCGCTGCGAGAATGGATGACCCTGCCGATATCGAGCGTCTCGCCAAGGAGGCGGAGGCGGCAATGGGCAAGATCGATATCCTGGTGAACAATGCCGGCATCACGCGCGACAACATCTCGATGCGCATGAAGGACGAGGAGTGGGAGAAGGTCCTGCAGGTCAATCTCACCGGCACCTTTAAGCTTACGCGCGCGGTAATGCGCGGGATGATGAAGCGTCGTCTCGGCCGGGTGATCAACATCACGTCGATCGTGGGCGTTACCGGCAATCCTGGCCAGGCCAACTACGCCGCCGCCAAGGCCGGCCTGATCGGCATGTCGAAGTCGCTCGCCCAGGAACTGGCTTCGCGCGGCATTACTGTGAATTGCATCGCGCCGGGCTTCATTGCCACGCCCATGACCGACGTGCTGACCGAAGAGCAGAGGAAGACCATCCTGACGCGCGTGCCGGCGGGCCGCCTCGGGACGTCGGAGGAGATCGCTGCCGGCGTGGTCTATTTGTCCAGCGACGAGGCGGCCTACGTGACGGGGCAGACGCTGCATATCAATGGCGGTATGGCCATGATTTGAAACCGGGAACCGGCAAGTCCCTGATTCTGTGGGCTTTCCAGCGCTGGTTTTGCCCGGGGAGCTATGTTAGGAGAGCCCGGAAATCGCCACCCCTTCGGCGAATTGGAAGTTTTTGAAGATACGGGAAGGACAAGCAATGAGCGATATTGCCGAGCGCGTTAAGAAGATCGTCGTCGAGCATCTCGGAGTCGAAGCGGCTCAGGTCAAGGAAGATGCCAAGTTCATCGACGATCTGGGCGCGGACAGCCTCGACACCGTCGAACTGGTGATGGCGTTCGAAGAGGAATTCGGCATCGAAATTCCCGACGACGCGGCCGAGAAGATCCAGACCGTCGGCGACGCCATCGGTTTCATCAAGGGCAACGCTAAGTCCTGATCAACGCCGGTTCCTTCGGAAGGGAAGGCGAATGAAAAGGCGAGTTGTCGTAACCGGCATGGGGATGGTGACGCCGTTGGGAGACGGCGTCGACACCAACTGGCGCCGCCTGCTGGCGGCCGAGTCCGGTATCCGCGCGATCCAGGCCTTCGACACATCCGACCTCGCGACCAAGATCGCGGGCGAGGTGCCTGTCGGCGACAGGGAAGCCGGCCATTTCAATGCCGATCTGTACATGCTGCCCAAGGACCAGCGTAAGGTCGACAAGTTCATCCTGTTTGCCATGGCTGCCGCGAAGCAGGCGGTCGAGGATTCGGGCTGGAAGCCCCAGGATGAGGAGGGGCGCAACCGGACCGGCGTGATGATCGGGGCCGGCATCGGCGGGTTGCAGACGATCTACGAGACTTCGCTTGTACTGAAGGAGCGTGGCCCCCGACGGGTGAGTCCGTTCTTCATTCCGTCGGCGCTGATCAATCTCGCCTCCGGACAGGTCTCGATCGAGTTCGGATTCAAGGGGCCCAACCATTCCGTCGTGACCGCTTGCGCCACCGGTGCGCATGCCATCGGCGATGCGGCTCGGCTCATCGAGTGGGATGATGCCGACGTCATGGTGGCGGGCGGCGCCGAGGCGGCGATCTGCCGGATCGGTATTGCAGGCTTCAACGCCTGCAAGGCTCTCTCAACGGACTTCAACGATACGCCGACCATGGCTTCACGTCCGTGGGACAAGCGCCGCGACGGCTTCGTCATGGGAGAGGGCGCTGGTTGCCTGATCCTGGAAGAATACGAGCACGCCAAGAAGCGCGGCGCGAAGATCTATGCCGAGATCATCGGCTATGGCCTGTCGGGCGACGCCTATCACATCACGGCACCGTCGGAGGACGGCGATGGCGCGCAGCGGGCGATGAAGGCTGCGCTGAAGCGTGCCCATCTCAACACCGATCAGATCGATTACGTGAATGCCCATGGCACGTCGACCATGGCCGACGTCATCGAACTCGGAGCGGTGAAGAGGACGTTCGGTGCCGACGCCTACAAGCTGTCGATGTCGTCGACCAAGTCGGCGACCGGCCATTTGCTGGGCGCGGCCGGTGCGATCGAAGCGATCTATGCGATCAAGTCGGTTATCGATCAGGTCGTGCCACCGACATTGAACCTCGATGAGCCGGACGAAGGTTGCGATATCGATCTGGTGCCGAAACAAGCCAAGCAACGCCAGGTACGCTATGCCCTGAGCAATTCGTTCGGCTTCGGCGGTACCAATGCTTGCTTGATCGTCGCTCCGGTCTAGCCGTAGGGCTGAGTCATGCTCAGCTTTTTTCGTTGGGTGCTGTTCTTCATTGCGCTGCTTCTGACAGTGATCGGGGGCGCGCTGTTCTTTGGCCACACTCTCCTGGTGGCGCAGGGGCCGCTCGACGCGACCAAGCGGATCGTGATCCCGCGTGGCGCGGGCCCCTCCACCATGGCGAAGGTTCTCCATGACGAGGGTGTGATTTCCTATCCGCTGCTCTTCCGAGTGGCGCTGATGGTCGATCCCGATCCGAAGCCGATCAAGGCCGGCGAATACGAGATCCCTGCACATATGTCGATGCAGGGACTGGTTGAACTGCTGCAGTCGGGCAAGCTCGTGCAGCGCCGCCTGACCGTGCCGGAAGGCATGACGACGGCGGAAGTCCTTGACCTCGTTCGCAAAGCAGATGCCTTGAAGGGGGACATCACGATCGACGTCAAGGAAGGCGATCTGTTGCCCGAGACATACTTCTATTCCCGTGACGACACGCGCGACGGTCTGCTGCTGCGCATGAAGGAGGGCATGGAGAAGACGCTCGACGAAGCCTGGCGCAAGCGCATGGCAGGTCTGCCGCTCGCCAACCGGCGCGAGGCTCTGATCCTGGCATCCATGGTGGAGAAGGAGACCTCGATCCCGGCGGAGCGTAATCGCATCGCCGCGGTCTTCCTCAATCGTCTGCGTCTCAAGATGAAGCTCGAGAGCGACCCCACCACCATATACGGTCTCACCAAAGGCACGGGTTCCTTCAATCGTGAGCTCACCCGCGCCGATCTGAATTCGAATTCGCCGTACAACACCTACATGGTCGCCGGTCTTCCGCCGGGGCCGATCTGCAATCCAGGACGGGCATCCATCCTCGCCGTGACCAATCCGGCACATGATCGCTCGCTCTATTTCGTCGCCGACGGCCAAGGCGGGCACGTCTTTTCTCGAACCATGCTCGAGCATAACCGCAACGTCGAACGCTGGAAGGAAATCCAGCGCGAGCGACAAGGGCAGCCTTCGGCCCCAGCGGCCCCGAAACCGTGACGCATGGCTGCCGTCTTTCTCGCGATCGGCGGGCTGGCGGCAATCATTCTCGCCCTCAACTGGTTTCTGGGCGCCAATCCGTCGGCGCTTGGCCGTGGCCTGCGACGTGGTCTTTTTGCGCTTGCGGCGGTCGCCCTGGGCGTCGTGCTGGTCTTCTCGGTCCGTCTCGTTCCCGAGATATTGCCCGAGTTGCTCGGGCTGGCCGTGCTGATCGCGACCACGCTGGTTCCCCGGTGGTTGAGGCGTCGGTCGACGAGCGGCTTCAGTTCACCGGGGGCCGGACAACGAACCGAGGTCCGGACGGCCTTCCTGCGCGCCTGGATCGAGCATGCCACCGGCGATGTTGGCGGCGCCGTCGTCGCTGGCCGCTTCTCGGGGCGCACGCTGGATAGTTTGGCGGAGACCGATCTGCTCGTTTTGCGCCGTGAGATCGCGAGCGATGCGGATTCATTGCGGGTGCTGGAAGCCTACCTCGATCGCCGCCTCGGATCGGCCTGGCGTCATTCGGAGCAATCGTCACCAAATTCTCCCAGGGCCGACATGAGCCGGCGGGAGGCGCTCGACGTCCTTGGCCTGACGGAAGGCGCGACGCCCGAAGAAGTCCGTTCGGCGCACCGGCGGCTGATCCAGCGCGTGCATCCTGATGTTGGCGGCAGCGCCGACCTGGCGGCGAGGATCAACAGGGCGAAGGATGTTCTCCTTGGCTAAGCACCTTGCCGGGTCTTCCTGGCTGTGGCATCAACCGCCGCCGCCCGCTACCGTGGGCGACCCGGTCAAACTATTGATACGGCTTAATAAATATGAACCTGGGCGAGGTTGACGAGTATGGTGCAGCGCGTCCGTAAAGCCGTCCTGCCAGTGGCCGGATTGGGCACCCGCTTTCTGCCCGCAACCAAAGCGATGCCAAAGGAGATGCTGACGGTCGTCGACCGGCCGCTGATCCAGTACGCCATCGAAGAGTGTCTGGATGCCGGGATCGACGAGTTCATCTTCGTGACCGGCCGCAACAAGGGCGCGCTCGAGGATCATTTCGATCACGCGTACGAGCTCGAGATGACTCTCGAGCAGCGGCGAAAGGCTCCGGAGCTGAAGCAGACCCAAGGAGCCACGATCAAACCCGGGAACGCCGTCTTTACGCGCCAGCAGCGCCCCCTCGGTCTCGGCCACGCCGTGTGGTGCGCCAGGCACTGGGTCGGCCGCGAGCCTTTCGCGGTGCTGCTTCCGGACGAGCTGATGATCAGTTCACCGACCTGCACGGCGCAGCTGGTTGCGGCCTATGAAAAGACCGGCGGAAATGTCGTCGCCGTGATGGACGTGCCGCGCGAGCAAACCAAGAGCTACGGCATCGTCGCGGTCAAGGAAGAGAAGGGCGGCTTGGCCGAGATGACGGGTATCGTGGAGAAGCCCAAGCCGGAGGAAGCACCATCGACGCTCGCCTGGATCGGTCGAAGCGTCGTGCTTCCGGAAGTGTTCGATCATCTCGACAAGCACGAAACCGGTGCCGGTGGTGAGATCCAGCTGACGGATGCGATGGCGAAGATGATCGGCAACCAGCCTTTCCACGCCATGCGCTACACCGGCGGCCGGTACGATTGCGGCAATCGCCTGGGCTTCCTGGAAGCGAACGTAGCCGTAGCGCTTCACCGCGCCGACACCTCGACCGAGACGCGCAAGCTTCTCGAAAGGCTTCTGAAGGGCTGAACGATGCGCATTGCGATGATTGGATCGGGCTATGTCGGCCTGGTCTCTGGCGCCTGCTTCGCACAGTTCGGCCACGACGTGTTCTGCGTCGACAAGGATGCGGACAAGATCGCCCGGCTGCGACGCGGCGAGATTCCGATCTATGAACCTGGCCTCGACCGGCTGGTGGCCGACAATGTGCGAGCCGGGCGGCTGGAGTTCGGCACCAGCCTCGCGGACGCCGTGGGCAATGCCGATGCCGTCTTTATCGCGGTCGGAACGCCCACTCGTCGCGGCGACGGCTATGCCGATCTGACCTACGTCTACGCCGCTGCCGCCGAGATCGCGAAGGCGATCACCGGTTATACGGTCGTCGTCACCAAGTCGACAGTGCCGGTTGGAACCGGGCGAGAGGTGGCGCGTATCATTCGGGAGGCTCAACCCTCCGGTCAGTTCGACGTCGCCTCGAACCCCGAGTTCCTGCGCGAGGGCGCGGCGATCGAGGATTTCATGAAGCCGGATCGGGTGGTGATCGGCGTCGAGAGCGAGCGGGCGCGGGACGTCATGGCCGCGATCTACAGGCCGCTGAATCTGATCCAGACGCCGATGGTGTTCACGAATATCGAGACCGCCGAGATCACCAAGTACGCCGGTAACGCCTTTCTGGCGACCAAGATTACCTTCATCAACGAGATTGCCGACCTGTGCGAAAAGGTCGGTGCCGACGTGCACGACGTGGCTCGGGGCATCGGGCTCGACGGACGTATCGGCCGCAAGTTCCTGCACCCAGGCCCCGGTTTCGGCGGCTCCTGTTTTCCAAAGGATACATTGGCCTTTGCCCATACGGGCCGTGAAGTCGGCGCCGCGCAGACGATCGTGGAACAGGTGATCGAGGTGAATAATGCCCGCAAGAAGAAGATGGCGCGCAAGGTCATCGACTTCTGCGGCGGATCGGTCGCCGGGCTCACCGTCGGTGTGCTGGGACTGACCTTCAAGCCGAACACGGACGATATGCGCGACGCGCCATCCCTTGATATTGTACCAGCCCTGCAAGCGGCAGGCGCCAAGATCGTGGCCTTCGATCCGGAAGGCATGACCGAAGCGGCCAAGCTGCTGTCAGGCGTCACCTTCGCGAAGACGGCTTACGAGGCCGCAACGCAGGCCGACGTCCTGGTTGTGATCACGGAGTGGCATGAGTTTCGCGGCCTTGATCCCCGTCGTATTAAGGAGGCGATGCGCCAGCCCCGCATCGTCGACCTTCGCAATATCTTCGATCCGGAAGAAATGCGCGGGCTCGGCTTCAGTTATGAAGGGGTCGGTCGACCCCGCCCGCGCACCTGATCCTCACGCCCTGTTTTGCGGAGCCTTCAATGAGCCCAACGGCCCATAAGTTCGATTCGACCATCCTGCGCGAATACGACATTCGAGGAGTCGTCGGAAAGACGTTGCACCCCGCCGACGCGCGCGCCATCGGCCGCAGCTTCGGCACGATGGTCCGGCGCAAGGGCGGCAAGCGCGTTGCGCTCGGATACGATGGCCGGCTGAGTTCCCCGGAACTTGCCGCCGCGTGCATCGAGGGACTAACGGCGGCGGGCGTCAATGTCGTCAATATCGGCTTGGCGGCAACGCCGATGCTCTATTTCGCGGTCTGGCACCTCGACGCCGATGGCGGCATCCAGATCACGGGCTCGCACAACCCGCCGGACTACAACGGCTTCAAGATGATGATGGGCAAGAAGTCCTTCTTCGGAGCCGACATCCTGAAGCTGGGCGAACTCTCGGCGAAGGGAGACTTCGAGTCCGGGCAGGGCAGCGTGGAGGAGAGGAACATTCTTCCCGACTATGCCGCCCGTCTTCTGAAGGATGTGAAACCCGGTCGAAAGCTCAAGGTGGCTTGGGACACGGGTAACGGCGCGGTCGGCGTATCGATACGCGCTGTCGTGGAGAAATTGCCGGGCGAGCATTTCGTTCTCAACGAACAGGTGGACGGTACCTTTCCTGCGCATCATCCCGATCCGACTGTGCCGAAGAATCTCGAACAGTTGATCGCCGAAGTGCGCCGCCGCGGATGTGATCTCGGTATCGCGTTCGATGGCGATGGCGATCGCATCGGTGCAGTCGACGGCAAGGGCCGCATCCTGTGGGGCGATCAGCTCATGATCCTCTGGGCGCGCGATGTGCTGAAGGAGCGGCCCGGTGCGACCATCATCGCCGACGTCAAGGCAAGCCAGGCCCTGTTCGACGAGATCTTGCGCGCCGGCGGAACGCCCTTGATGTGGAAGACCGGGCACTCGCTGATCAAGACCAAGATGGCAGAGCTCAAGGCGCCGCTGGCCGGCGAGATGAGCGGACATGTCTTCTTCGCCGACACGTTCTTCGGTTTCGATGACGCGCTTTATTGTGCCCTCAGGCTGTTGAACATCGTCGCCAACGGGCGCGAAAGCCTTGCCGAGATGCGGGACAAGCTGCCTCAACTGGTGAATACGCCCGAACTGCGCTTCGATTGCCCTGAGGAGCGCAAGTTCAAGATCGTCGAAGAGGTGAGGGAGCGGCTCAAGCAGGCCGGTGCCAAGCTCAACGACATCGACGGCGTGCGCGTGAGCACGCCGGACGGCTGGTGGCTGCTGCGGGCCTCGAACACCCAGGCTGTTCTCGTGGCCCGGTGCGAAAGCGCGAACGAGGCTGGGCTGGAGCGGCTCAAGAACGACCTCAAGACGGCTCTGGCGCAAAGCGGCGTCAGCCTGCCGGACGAGGCCTCGGCTGGCCACTGATGCGCTTCTTCTTCTACGGGACGCTGCTTGATCCCGACGTGACCGCCCTGGTGCTGGGGCGCCGGATGGCGCCCGGGATGTTCCAGCGGGCGATTTTGCCCGGCCATGCCCGGTGGCGCGTGCAGGGCGGGAGTTACCCGATCGTGGTACCGGATGCGCGGGCCGAGGTTGTCGGGGCCGTGGTCAGCGGTCTAAGCCAGCGCGATATCGAGCGGCTGGCCCGGTACGAGGGGCCCGGCTATCGGATTGCACCCCTTAAGGTGAAACTGGGCGGCGTCACGACCGTGGTTTCCGTATTCGAGCCTGTGAAGTCCCGCTTGCAGCCAAGTCGCGACGTCTGGGATCTGCACCAATGGCAGCTGCAGGCGAAGCGCGCATTCATCAGTCGCGTGCGAGCGGCGCTCAGCGCGCCCCCGGCGTATTCCAGGCCGTGACCTGAAGCGCAGAGCAGTAGATCTTCCGCTGCTCCAAGCGCTTGCAGCCATCAATCGCTTCGCCCTGGGAGAGGTTGGTCAGTCGAGCGCGGTGGAATGTCTTCTGTGCCATTTGCACTTCATCGACGGTTGCAGCGCCATGGGCACGGATGACGTCGGGCAGGATTGCCGTGGCGCGTTCAAGGGCAAGTTGGGCCGATCGAGCATCGGCAAAGGACCCGACCTGGATCACCCAGCTTCCTACCGGGGGCGTAGTGTTCTCGATGGTCGCGGCGGCGCTTGCGACGCGCACCGCGGCAGCGGGTTGCACTGCAGGGGCAACACTCTGTTCGGCTCGCACGGCCTGAACGACGGGAATCGCTGAACCCGGAACGAAATTGGCGGCGGAATAGCGAGCGGACGGAGGCGTGCGCGGGGAGGTCCACGGCGACAGGTTCATCGCCTGGGCGCTGGCAAAGCCCCGATCCATGAGCTCCGCCATCAGCCGATCGCGTTGAACGGGGCTGTCACCTCCCATCACGACGCCGATGAGGCGACGGTTGTCGCGTATCGCCGACATGACCAGGTTGAAGCCGGAAGCGGCCGTGTATCCGGTCTTCAATCCGTCGGCCCCCGGGTAATTGCCGAGCATATGGTTGTGATTGTCGAGAGGCCGGCCGTGATAGACATAACTCTGGACGGAAAAGACCGGGTAATAGTGCGGGAAATCCCGCAAAAGAGCGTTGGCGAGCTTCGCCATGTCACGCGCGGTGGTTACCTGCTCCCGGTTCGGCAACCCGGAGGCGTTGCGGAAAACCGTCGAACTCATGCCGAGCTGACGCGCCTTCTGCGTCATCATCCGGGCAAAACTCTCTTCGTCGCCGCCCAGGGTCTCTCCCAGCAATACGGCAGCGTCGTTGGCCGAGCGGGTGACCAATCCCATGATGGCATCGCGGACCACGACGGTGCCACCAGGCTGCATGCCCATCTTCGTCGGCGGCGCATTGGCGGCGGTGACCGAGACTGGAAGCGCATCCCCCAATGACAGCCGACCCGAGTCGAGGGCGGAGAATGTCAGATACAGCGTCATCAACTTGGTCAGGGACGCCGGATGGCGTGGACTGTCGGGCTGATCCGAGGCGAGCTCTCGTCCACTGCTCGCGTCAACGATCAGGTAGGAGTCCTTTCCGTTGACGTTTGGATTGGCAACCCAGGACGAAGCATGGCGCACCTTGGCGACGCTGCGAACCTTGGGCGGAGGAGCCGCACGCGACTGTGTCGAGGGACCTTGGGCTCCGGCCGTCGCGACAAAAATGAACGAAAGAAAGGAAATGCAGACGGCAACCCAAGTCAGGTTGACCGCACAGCGCCTGAGGGGGAGGGTCATCTCAAAAACGCCATACGTTTACGATTGATTTTGTCGTTCTCTGCCAAGGGGTTGAGGCAGTTTTTTCAAGATTACTAAAGTTCCGTCGCCTGTGCAACTTTTCAACAGCCGCGCTATTGCCGCAGTTGGTTCGGAAACTGCAAGGGCGACGAGTAGCGGAGGGATTGATGAGAGTGAGTTTTGCGTCGGTGATTGGTGTGGCCTTGGCGGCGCTAACCTCCGCGACGGACGCGTTCGCCCAACGCGCAGATCGAAATGTCGATATGCCGGTCGTGCGCAGCCTCAATTGGTTCGGCTATGTCGGCGGCGACGACATCCGCGCCGCATGCACGCCGGGCGGACGCAATCGCATCCGGCTGGTGTACAATGCCCTTTGGGAAGAGCAGGTCCGTACCTACGAGATCTTCCTCCAGCCCGATGGAACCGCGGGGCTCAATATCGGTGTTCTGGCCGATCAGGGAGATTTGACCAACATCCTGGCCTCGTCCGGTACGGATGTGCTCAATCCGTGGCGCATGAAGAAGGGCGAACGCCTGCTGGATGCCGGCGAAACCCGCGACCTCATGGGGCTGTTGCAGGCCAGTGCTGCCTTCGGACCGCCGCGCGACGGGCTGCGTCTGCCGGACAACGACTTCTGGTGGACGGTGGCGTCGTGCCGCAACGGCGTCTGGGGCTTTCAAGCCTATCACTATCCGACCGACGGCTTCGCCAATGTGAAGTTTGCCGAGAAGCTCTTTGCGTTGGACAACGTTAAGATTCCTGTCAACCGCCCCCGCAAGCTGGAACCGGCCGAGTTCCGCCGCGGTTTCGATTCGAAATCGGTGCAGCGCGGCCAGGGAAACCACTGGATGCTGGTCGTGGGAAAGGACGGTTTGCAGCCGAGGTAGCGGAACCGCTTGTCGTGCCTATATAATTCCATGGTGAGTTCGATAGAGGATCAAATTACGGCGATGCACTCTCTTCCTATCGCATATGACTGGCGCCTCGCGAGCCGCCGGCTGGGAGGCCCTGACGAGCCGCCGGCCGGGCCGCCGCAACAGCCGCCGTCGCGCCGGGACGACGGGGAGGGAGAGGGAGAAGGACGTGCGGGCGCTTTGACGCTGACGCGGACGCGCACGAAGAAGCCTTCGATGTACAAGGTGCTGATGCTGAACGACGACTATACGCCGATGGAATTTGTCGTCGATGTCCTGCAGCACATCTTCCAGAAGACTCGCGAAGAGGCTACGCAGATCATGCTGCACGTCCACCAGAAGGGCGTGGGCATATGCGGGGTCTACACTTACGAGGTCGCGGAGACGAAGGTGACACAGACCGTCGACTACGCGCGCAAGAACCAACATCCGCTGCAGTGTACGCTGGAGAAAGAGTAACCGTCCGTTTCCAAGTCGAGGTGTTCGATGTCCATGTTGTCCAAGAACCTCGAGAAGTCCCTTCACCGAGCCTTTGCGCTGGCCGGCGAGCGGCGTCACGAATATGCGACCTTGGAGCATTTGCTCCTGGCAATGACCGAAGATGACGATGCGACGCCTGTCCTGAAGGCATGCGGCGTCGATATCGATCGGCTTCGGCACGATCTTGAGACCTTCATCGACAACAGGCTGAAGGGGATCGTCACCCAGACGCCGAGCGAGCCGCTTCCGACGGCAGGCTTCCAGCGTGTCGTCCAGAGAGCGGCGGTTCACGTTCAGTCGTCAGGCCGGAAAGAAGTGACCGGCGCCAATGTGCTTGTGGCGTTGTTCTCCGAGCGGGACAGCCATGCCGTGTCCTTCCTCGAGAATCAGGGCATGTCTCGCCTCGATGCGGTGGATTACATCAGCCATGGCAAGGCCAAGGTTCCGGGACGAGCGCGCCCGCGGCGTGTCTCCGGCGCCGACGAGGAGAGCGGCGAAGCGGCGGTCAAGCAAGGCAACGAGGCGCTGAGCGCCTACTGCGTCGATCTCAATCAGAAAGCTCGCGAAGGCCGGGTCGATCCCTTGATCGGCCGTGAATATGAAGTCGAGCGTACGATCCAGGTGCTGTGCCGCCGGACCAAGAACAATCCGCTCTACGTTGGCGAGCCTGGCGTCGGCAAGACGGCGATCGCGGAGGGCCTTGCGCGGAAGATCGTCGACGGCGAAGTGCCGGACGTCCTGAAAGAGTCCGTCATCTATTCGCTCGACATGGGCGCCCTGCTGGCGGGAACGCGCTATCGCGGCGACTTCGAGGAACGTCTCAAGGCGGTCTTGGCCGAGCTGAAAAAGAAGCCGAACTCGGTGCTGTTCATCGACGAGATCCATACCATCATCGGTGCCGGCGCCACCTCGGGCGGCTCGATGGACGCCTCCAATCTCCTCAAGCCATCGCTGCAGTCGGGCGAGCTGCGGTGCATCGGCTCGACGACCTACAAGGAATACCGCAACTACTTCGAAAAGGATCGAGCGCTCGTCCGGCGGTTCCAGAAGATCGACGTGCCCGAGCCCTCGGTTCCGGATGCGGTGCAGATCATGCAGGGCCTGAAGCCAGTCTATGAGAAGCATCATCACGTGAACTACACGGATGACGCCATCAAGGCGGCGGTCGAGCTCTCGGCGCGCTACATCCATGATCGAAAGCTACCCGACAAGGCGATCGACGTGATCGACGAGGTCGGTGCGGCGCAGATGCTGCGTCCGCAGGAGGCGCGGAAGTCGACCATCGATGTGCCCGACATCGAGGAGATCGTGGCCAAAATCGCACGCATCCCGCCAAAGAGCGTGTCGAAGGACGACACGGAGATGCTGCGCAACATCGATCGCGACCTGAAGACAGTCGTATTCGGTCAAGACCGCGCGATTGACCAGCTTTCGGCCGCCATCAAGCTTGCCCGTGCCGGGCTGCGTTCACCGGAGAAGCCGATCGGCTCCTATCTGCTGGCCGGACCCACCGGCGTTGGCAAGACCGAGGTGACCCGCCAGCTGGCGCGACTGCTCGGCCTCGAACTGATCCGGTTCGACATGTCGGAGTACATGGAGCGCCACAGTGTTTCGCGGCTGATCGGTGCCCCGCCAGGCTATGTGGGGTTTGACCAGGGCGGTTTGCTCACCGACAAGGTGAACCAGCACCCGCATTGCGTGATCCTGCTCGACGAGATCGAGAAGGCGCATCCGGATGTCTTCAACATCCTCCTGCAGGTCATGGATTACGGCAAGCTGACAGACCATAATGGTCGGACAGTGGATTTCCGCAACGTCATCCTGTGCATGACGACCAACGCGGGGGCCGCCGACATCGCCAAGCCAGCTCTGGGTTTTGGCCGCGAGGCGCGTCACGACGAGGACGACGAGGCGATCAACCGGATGTTCTCTCCGGAGTTCCGCAATCGGCTCGACGCCGTCATCAAGTTCGCCAATCTCGGTCCCGAGAGCATGGGCAAGGTGGTGGACAAGTTCGTCGCTGAACTCGAGGTACAGCTGGCCGACCGCAAGGTGTTCATCGAGCTCTCGGATGGCGCCCGGCGGTGGTTGGCGGAACAGGGCTACGACCGTCTGTTCGGCGCCCGTCCGCTGGCACGTGTCATCCAGGAGCATCTCAAGAAGCCGTTGGCCGAAGAGGTGCTGTTCGGGAAGCTGTCCAGCGGCGGCGGTACGGTTCGTGTCGATGCCGAGGGCGAGGGGGCTGCCGCCAAGCTCGTCTTCACCTTCCTGCCGCCGGAGCGCGGCGCTCTGCCTCCCGCCAATAAAGAACCGGTACTCGCTGAATAATGTTCCGACCGCTATGGTTGGCCTTCCGGGCCGCGGTGCTCGCCACCGCGGTCTTCTGGGTGGCGACCCTGATCATCGACAAGCTGCGCTGGCAGGCGCCGCTTGGTCTCACCGAGCAAGCGATCTTCTTCGTCGTGTTCTTCCTGGGAATATTGATGATCGAGAAGAAGTGACGGGCCGGAGCTCAAGGCTTCGGCATCGACGACGACGCGGTGAGGTGATCGCCGCTATTCGTTCTCCTTCCGGAACGGCGAATACTGCATCAGGCCTTCGATCTCCTGCTGAACGGCGGAGCGTTCACGCTTGAGATAGTCGTCGACTGCGCGACGAAAGCCGGGATCGACGATCCAGTGAGCGGAATAAGTGGGAACCGGAAGGTAGCCGCGCTGGATCTTGTGATCGCCCTGGGCGCCTGCCTCGACGCGCTGCAGGCCACGCTCGATGGCGAAGTCGATGGCTTGATAATAGCAGGCCTCGAAGTGCAGGAAGGCATGGCTTTCCAAACAGCCCCAATAGCGGCCATAGAGCGTGTCTGCGCCAAGGAGGTTCAAAGCGCCACCGACCGGCCGACCATCGGCCTCGGCGATCACGAGAACCACCTTGTCGGACATCGTGGTGCCGAGAATGTCGAAGAAGGACCTGGTCAGATACGGCGAGCCCCACTTGCGACCACCGGTATCCATGTAGAACGCAAAAAAGGCGTCCCAATGATCGGGCTTGATGTCCGCGCCCGTGAGAGGGCGGACAGTCAGGCCTTCGCGTCGGACCGACTCGCGCTCCTTGCGGATGGCCTTGCGCTTGCGTGAGGACAACGCCGCCAGGAAGTCGTCGAAACTGCGATAGCCCTGATTGTGCCAGTGATACTGCTGGCCCATGCGTTGCAGCCAGCCGTGTGCACCGAAAGAATTCCAATCTGCCTCGTTGCAGAAGGTGACATGGACGGAACTGATGCCGTTGTCGCCGGCAATCTTGGCCAGCATGTCGATCATGGCGTCGCGTACGGGGTCGGCCAGGGGGCCGGGGCGGACGAGGAGACGCGGGCCGGGCACGGGGGTGAAGGGGACGGCGACCTGCAGCTTCGGATAATACCGGCCGCCGGCCCGCTCGAACGCCTGCGCCCAGCCGTGATCGAATACGTACTCGCCTTGGCTATGTCCTTTGACATAGAGGGGGGCCGCTCCAAGAAGCGTGCCGTCTGGCGCCTCGGCCAATAGATATTGCGGCTGCCAGCCGGTACGGCGGCCGACCGACTTGGAGTCCTCAAGCGCCTTGAGGAAGCCGTAGGAAAGAAAGGGGTTACCTGCAGCTTCCGGCGTCAGCGCGCAGGCATCCCATTGGGCGGCTCCGACCGCCGCCAGGGATTCGACAACGCGCAGACCGATGGTCGGTGTGTCATCCGGCATGGCCCCAGCATAGCGCGAATCATGCCAGCATTGGGGCCGCTTGTTCGACATGAACAGGGGAATAGGTGCCAACAAAAAAAGTCCGGAGACCAAGGTCGCCGGACACCAATCAGTTTTCGCCTTTCAATCCCGATAAGCGGGACGCATTGGCTTAAATGCTCAAATTTGAAGGTGGCTTCCGGTGGGGCCACGAGGGCACCCACACGGAAGCCGAAAGGCGTCGGTTAGAGGGGCCAAAGTTGAGCTTTGGCCTACGCCCTTTCCTTTTTACTGCTTCTTCTTCTTAGCAGCCTTTTTCTTAGCAGCCTTTTTCTTAGCAGCCATAACTGTCTCCTATGGTTAGCTATGAGGTCCCCAACCGTGAGGCCCCCGGGGTACGCGGGTACGCGACGTCACGCATGCTTAACTACAACCCGTGGTGCCGCCGCAAGTCGTGCACTTGAGGCACGTCCCGTTGCGGACCATGGTGAAGTTGCCGCATTCCGGACAGGCATCTCCTTCAAAGCCCTTGAGCTTCGCCTCGACGGCGAGTCCCAAGGTTGAGGAGGATGCCCCTCCGGTCGCGACGCTGACGACGGCCGCCTGGGCGATGTGCGCCGAAGCGACGGCTGGGCCGTCTGTCAGTTCGTTGGGCGCGGACGCGGCAGCGATCGCCTCTTCAGCGATGGCGGTGCTGCCGGCCGTCCGGCCGTTCAAGACATAGAGGTTGCTGCGGACATAGCCGACGCTCGCGATGCGGCTCACTGCAGCCGCCGCGGCCTGGGCGGCATCTGTACCGCTTGAGGACAATTCGGCCTGCACTTCGCCGCGACCGACGCCGTCGGGGCGGAGATCGGCATGATCGACGTGGGCGAGATCGTTGCGGCCGAGATAGGAAATGGCCAGTTCACGGAAGATGTAATCCAGCACCGACGTCGACATCTTGATGGCGTCGTTGCCCTCGACCATGCCGCTGGGCTCGAAGCGGGTGAAGGTATACGCCTCGACGAACTCCTCGAGGGGCACGCCATACTGAAGCCCGATCGAGATCGCGATAGCAAAATTGTTCATCAGGCTGCGGAAGGCGGCGCCTTCCTTGTGCATGTCGACGAATATCTCGCCGACACGACCGTCTTCGTATTCGCCGGTCCGCAGATAGACCTTGTGGCCGCCGACCACTGCTTTCTGGGTATATCCCTTGCGCCGCTGAGGCAGGCGCTCCCGACCGCGACGAACTTCGCGTTCGACGATCCGCTCGACGATGCGCTCGGCAATCACCGGTACACGTGCGGCTGGAGACTGCTCGAGCAAGTCATCATTTGCCGCGAGGTCGTCTCCCAAGGCCAATGTCGATAGAGGCTGTGAGAGCTTGGAGCCGTCGCGGTACAGAGCGTTGGCCTTGAGACCAAGCTTCCAGGACATCTCGTAGGCCTTGCGGCAGTCCTCGACCGTAGCGGTATTCGGCATGTTGATCGTCTTCGAGATCGCGCCTGAGATGAATGGCTGTGCTGCAGCCATCATGCGTATATGACTCTCGACAGACAAGCAGCGCTTGCCATCTCGTCCACAGGGATTCGCACAATCGAAGACTGCGAGGTGTTCGTTCTTGAGTCCCGGCGCTCTCTCGATCGACATCGTGCCGCAGGCATAGACATTGGCTGCGGCGATGTCGCTGCGCGAGAAGCCGAGACGCGCAAGCAGATCAAGCTGCGGGTCAGCCAGGGCCGCTTCATCCAATCCAAGGACGTTACGGCAAAACTCGTCACCGAGCGTATAGCGCGAGAATGCAAAGCGGATGTCGAAGGCGGTCGGCAGCACCTTTTCGATCCGTTCGAGTGCCGCGTCATCGAAGCCGCGGGCGCTCAGCGTCTCGTGATTGATGGCGGGAGCGGCTTTCAGAGTGCCATGGCCTACCGCATGCGCCACGATGCGCTCGATCGCGGCGTCGTCGTAACCCAGGGTCTTCAGCGCGAGGGGAACGGTGCGGTTGATGATCTTGAAGTAGCCGCCGCCGGCCAGGGTCTTGAATTTCACGAGCGCGAAGTCGGGCTCGATGCCGGTGGTGTCGCAATCCATGACCAGGCCGATCGTCCCCGTAGGGGCGATAACGGATACCTGGGCGTTGCGGAAGCCGTATTGCTCTCCGAGGGTGAGGGCGCGATCCCAGACGCGCCGCGCGGCAGCGACCAGTGAGGCATCCGGGCAACTCGCCCCATCGAGGGGAACTGGCGGGACCGACAACCCTTCGTAGCCCGCTTCCGCTCCATAGGCGGCCCGCAGATGATTGCGGATGACACGCAGCATGGCATTCCGATTGGAGGCAAAGCCCGGGAAAGCCCCCATGAGCTTGGCCATCTCCGCCGAAGTGGCGTAGGCCGCGCCGGTCATGATCGCAGCAATCGCTCCGGCGAGGGCGCGGCCGGCAGCCGAGTCGTATCCGAGGCCAGAGGCCATGAGCAGCGCGCCAAGATTGGCGTAACCCAGCCCCAGGGTACGATAGCGATAGGACAGCTCGGCAATCTTCCGCGACGGGAACTGCGCCATCATCACGGAGATCTCGAGCACGACCGTCCAGATGCGGGTCGCGTGCTCAAGGGCGTCGATATCGATCGAGCCATCGTCGCGGCGGAACCGCATCAGGTTGAGTGATGCGAGGTTACAGGCCGTGTCGTCGAGGAACATGTACTCCGAGCACGGATTAGACGCGTTGATGCGCCCCGACTCGGTGCAGGTGTGCCAATCGTTGATGGTTGTATCGAACTGAACCCCGGGGTCGGCTGAATGCCATGCCGCTTCGGCGATCCGGTCCCATAGGGCGGCCGCTTGCACAGTCCTGACGACCTTGCCGGTCGTCCGCTCGGTCAACGCCCACTCGCGATCCGCCTCGACCGCATGAAGGAAAGCATCCGTTACGCGCACCGTGTTGTTGGCATTCTGCCCGGCAACCGTGGCGTAGGCTTCCGACTCCCAATCGGCGTCGAAGATGGGGAACTCGATATGGCGATAGCCTTGCCGCGCAAACTGGATCACGCGCTGGATGTAGTTTTCGGGAAGCTCAGCAGCTCTGGCGCCAACGATGGCACGGCGAAGTAGCGGGTTGCGCTTGGGGTCGTAGGCGGCATCGCCGTCCGCCTCCGCTTCCAGGCAAGCCTTCATCACTGCGTTGAGATGACGATTGGCAAGCCGTGAACCGGCAACCAGAGCGGCTACCTTCTGCTCCTCGACCATCTTCCAGGAGATGAATTCCTCGATGTCAGGATGGTCGACGTCGACCACGACCATCTTGGCGGCGCGCCGCGTCGTTCCGCCAGACTTGATGGCACCGGCGGCACGATCGCCGATCTTCAGAAACGACATCAATCCGGACGACCGGCCTCCGCCGGAGAGTCGTTCTCCGTCGGCGCGCAGGCGCGAGAAGTTGGAGCCGGTGCCCGAGCCGTATTTGAAAAGCCGCGCTTCACGGATCCACAGGTCCATGATGCCGCCTTCGTTCACCAGTTCGTCCGCAACGCTTTGGATGAAACAGGCGTGCGGTTGTGGCCGCTCGTACGCGGATTGGGCGGGATAGGCGAGGCCGTCTCGATGATCCACATACCAGTGGCCCTGGTCCGGACCATCGATGCCGTAGGCCCAATGCAGCCCGGTGTTGAACCATTGCGGGGAGTTCGGGGCGCAGACCTGCGCGGCCAGCATGAACAGCAGTTCGTCATAGAACGAGCACGCGTCTTGTTCGCTGTCGAAGTAGCCGCCCTTCCATCCCCAGTACGTCCAGGCGCCGGCCATGCGGTGGAAGACCTGCTTCGCGCTGGTCTCTCCGCCGAAGCGTTCGCCAGCCGGCAGCTCTGCGAGCGCCGAATCGTCCGGCACCGACCGCCACAGCCATGTCGGTACATCGGTCTCGGCCACGGGGATGAGGTGTTTGGCAACACCGGCGCGACGGAAGTACTTCTGCGCCAACACGTCCGCGGCGACTTGAGACCAATCAACTGGTACTTCGATGCCGGTCTGGCGAAAGACAACGGTACCGTCGGGATTGCGAATTTCCGAATCGGCAGCGCGAAACGCCATTCCTTCGAATGGTGATTCACCTGCTCGTGTATATCGACGCTCAACGCGCATCGCGATCCCCCGTGCCCCCGGTTCCCGTCTTTGGTCCCTTCGCGGGGTGTGCTCCTCGAAATGAGCACGCAAATGTGGGCACGAGACGATAGTAAATTACAAAATCTTGTGTGCGCAACTATATTTTGTAGACCGGGGTGTTGATGATACTAGATGATGCCAGAACGCAACACTGATGGAGTCGTGACGAATCGCATGCTCGCGTGCGATGCGAATCGAGCTTCACATGCGTCACGTTGCGCCGCTGAAGGCGCACGCGTACAAGCGGCGCGGTAGTTTTGAAGAGAGTGGTTTGATGACGCTCGGCACCTGGCTGTTCACCAAAATGCGCGGCGAACTCGTCGGCACTGATGCCCAAGGCAATCGCTATTATCAGGATCGGCGCCTGATCCCAGGCCGTCGCCGGAAACGTTGGGTCATCTATAACGGCGTTG
Organism: Enhydrobacter aerosaccus; assembly: GCF_900167455.1. Classification (GTDB taxonomy): domain Bacteria; phylum Pseudomonadota; class Alphaproteobacteria; order Reyranellales; family Reyranellaceae; genus Reyranella; species Reyranella aerosaccus. Next base: position 1,731,242 of record NZ_FUWJ01000001.1, on the reverse strand, counting down.
TGGAAGCGTCGCGTGTGCCTGCCGATTGGCATGGCTGGCTGCACTACACGACGGATTCTCCGCCGCCGGCGGGCGGATTGCCGCGCAAGCCTTGGCAGAAAGAGCACGAATGGAATCTCACCGGGACCGGTCTTGCTTACAGGCCACCGGGATCGTCGCTTTCGACCAGTGGGGAAAAGCCCAAGCCGGCTTATGAGGCGTGGCGGCCCGGCTGAGTAACCGGCGTGATCGGAACCCTCAGCGAGGAGGCAGTGCGTGGGCCGCAATATCGTTGAGACGATCGTGGGCGCGATCGTCCTGGTCGTCGCAGGTGTATTTGTCTTCTATGCCTTCGCGAAGACGGATCGGACAGGTTCGGGCGGCTACGACCTGGTGGCGCATTTCGGCCGTGTCGACGGGCTGAAACGCGGTGCTGACGTGACGTTGAGCGGCGTCAAGGTCGGCACCGTCACTGGCATCGATCTCGATAGCAAGACTTACCAGGCCGTGGTGCATCTGGCGGTTGCCCAGGGCCTCCAGCTTCCCACCGATACGAATGCCAAAGTGGTTGGCGAGTCGCTTCTGGGTGGCATGATCGTGGTGCTGGAGCCGGGTGCGGACAAGAAGATGCTGACGCCCGGCAGCGAGATCGCCAACACTCAGGATGCCATTTCGCTGACAGAGTTGATCGCCAAGTTCATGTTCGGTGGAACAGGGCAAAAGTGATGAACGCAGAAACACGCAAGACTCTTCCCGTGTGGCGCCAGTCCGATGGCAAGCCGGTGTCGTGCCTCGAAAAGATCAAAGTCCTCAATCAGAACATTCAGGAGATCGAAGCCCTCTGCGCGGATGCGCTGGAGGACGGGGTTCTGATGGGATGCGATGCCGAGCAGATCAAGGCTGCGCTGCACGAACTGGTCGACAGGCTGGCCGCTCAGCACGCCAAGAAGGTCTGAGCGTGCGGCTGCTTTCGGCGCTGCTGGTATTGTTCGCAACGACGGCTACCGCCGCCGCGCAGACGCCGCAGCCACAGGGAACAGCGGCGGCGACATCGTCCTCGTCCGATAGTCCGACACTGCGAGCTATTCCCGATGGGCCGGGGCGGGCGGTGGCGGAACTGCAGGGGCTGGACAAGGTGACGGCTCGCACACGGCGCTTCTCGGCACCGGTCGGCCAATCCACCAGTTTCGGGACGCTCGAGATCACGGTCGGCGACTGCCTCGTCAATACGCCGGATGCGCCACCAGAAGCTGCCGCCTATCTCACGATCATCGATCACAAGCCGGGCCAGCCCGAACAGAAGCTGTTTGCCGGGTGGATGTTCGCCTCCACGCCGTCGCTCTCGGCGCTCGACGATGGCGTCTATGACGTCCGCGTATTGGCCTGCACGAGGGAGCAGGGATCTTCGCCCAGCTCGCGGTAGAAGCTGGCCGGCCGGCCGACCGCCTCCGTCAACAGGACCCGGAAATGCTCGCGCGGGATCTCGACAGCGCCGAAGCTGCGCAGATGCTCGGTCATGAACTGGCAGTCGAGCAGTTTGAAGCCGCCCTTGATCAGCCGAGCCACCAGATGAACCAGCGCCACCTTGGAGGCGTCGCGCTCGCGGCTGAACATGCTCTCGCCGAAAAATGCGGCGCCCACGGATACGCCGTACAGGCCTCCGACCAGGCGTCCTTCGCGCCAGCATTCGATACTGTGCGCATGTCCACGCCGATGCAGTTCGCTGTAGAGCTCGACGATCGGCTCGTTGATCCAGCTCTCTGGATGGCCGGGGCGCGGTTCGGCGCATGCCCGTAATACGTCGGCAAAGGCGGTATCGGCACTAACCTCGAAGTGGCCGGAACGGACTGTTCGAGCCAGGCGTCGGGGCAGGTGGAAATCGTCGAGTGGCAGAATGGCCCGCTGCCGTGGATCGAGCCAGTAAAGCTTTGGATCGTCGCGACGCTCTCCCATCGGGAAAACGCCGATGCGGTAGGCCTGGAGCAGGAGTTCGGGGGTGATCTCCAGCATGCCTGCCCGTTACTTCTTGAGGCCGACCAGCTTCTCCAGCCAGTGAATGTCGTACTCGCCGTCGATGAAATCCTGCTGGCGGATGATGCGCTGGTGCAGCGGAATCGTGGTGTCGATCCCGCCGATCACGAACTCCTCGAGGGACCGGCGCAGCCGCATCAGGCACTCGTTCCTGGTCGGCCCGCTGACGATCAGCTTGGCGACCATCGAGTCATAGTAGGGCGGCATGATATAACCGGCATAGAGGCCCGAATCGACACGCACGCCCAGCCCGCCCGGTGGATGGTAGTCGGCCACGCGGCCGGGACAAGGCACGAAGGTTTCAGGGTGCTCCGCATTGATGCGGCACTCGATGGCATGGCCCTGGATCACGACATCCTTCTGGGTGAGGCCCAGGGCTCCGCCGGCGGCGATGCGGATCTGTTCCCGCACCAGATCGATGCCAGTAACGGCCTCGGTGATGGGATGCTCGACCTGCAGGCGCGTGTTCATCTCGATGAAGTAGAATTCACCGTCCTGGAACAGGAATTCCATCGTTCCGGCGCCACGGTATTTCAGTCGACGCACCGCGGCGGCGGCGAGTTCGCCGATGCGCCCGCGCTGCTCCGCATTCAGGGCCGGGGAGGGTGCTTCCTCCAGAACCTTCTGATGCCTGCGCTGCAACGAGCAATCGCGCTCGCCGAGATGGATGCCGCCACCTTGTCCGTCACCCAGGACCTGGATTTCGATGTGCCGTGGCCGGGCGAGATATTTCTCGACATAGACCGAGTCATTGCCGAACGCGGCCTTCGCTTCGCTGCGGGCGAGAGCATAGGCCTCGGCTGCCGTCTCGGCGCTTTCGACCACCTTCATGCCCCGCCCACCGCCGCCGGCCACGGCCTTGATCAAGACCGGCCAGCCGATCTTCTCTCCGAGTGCCGTAATTTCCTCCAGTGAGCCGATGGGGCCCGCCGAGCCGGGAACGAGCGGCAGGCCAAGCTCCTTCGCCGTCTGCTTGGCGACGATCTTGTCGCCCATCATGGAGATATGTTCGGGCGTCGGGCCGATGAAGGTCAGGCCATGCGCTTCGACGGCCTCGGCAAAACGCGCATTCTCGGAAAGAAAGCCGTAGCCGGGGTGGATCGCATCGACGCCGGTGATCTCGGCCGCCGACAGGATGGCGGGAATGTTGAGGTAGCTGTCCCGAGCCGGCGGCGGACCGATGCAGACCGACTGGTCGGCCAACCGGACATGCATGGCATCGCTGTCTGCCGTGGAGTGCACGGCAACCGTCTGAATCCCCATCTCGCGGCAGGCGCGGTGGATACGAAGGGCGATTTCGCCCCGATTGGCGATCAGGATTTTTTCGAACATTGCGATGGGACAGCCGCTATTCGACGATCATCAGCGGCTGTCCGAACTCCACCGGCTGGGCATTCTCGACCAGGATCTGCGTCACCGTGCCGGCTTTGGGCGCCTTGATCGGGTTGAAGGTCTTCATGGCCTCGATGATCAGGAGCGTCTGGCCGGCCGCCACCTTGTCTCCGACATTCACGAAAACCGCTTTGCCGGGTTCGGGCGCCAGGTAAGCGGTTCCGACCATCGGCGATTTCACGGCGCCCGGATGGGCAGCCAGATCGACCGATGCCGCGGCGGCGGGAGCAGACGAGGGACCCGCAAAGGCGCCGGCCGGAGCCATGCTCATGGGCATAGCCGGCGCAGCTACCGTCACTTGCGGCCGTGCGATGCGGATACGCCGTTCGCCATCAGCCATTTCGATCTCGCCGAGATGGGTCTGTTCAAGAACATCCGCGAGCTTGCGGATAAAGTCGGTATCCATCTCGAACTTGGCCATAAAACGCTCCTGATGAATCAGCGGTCGAGCAAGCGTGCCAGCGCTTGCAGGGCGAGAAGATAGCCCTGGGTGCCGAGGCCGGCGATCACTCCGACCGCGACGGGGCTTATGTAAGAACGGTGGCGAAAGGGTTCGCGCTTGTAGATGTTTGAGATGTGGACTTCGATGGCGGGCAGTTCCGCCGCGTTCAGGGCATCCAGCAGCGCAACCGACGTATGGGTGTAGGCACCGGCATTGATGATGATGCCGCTGTTCTTTTCGCGCGCCGCCTGAATGAGGTCGACGAGGACACCTTCGTGATTGCTCTGCGCGAACTCGATCGCGAGACCTAGACGCGCCGCTTCCGCCCGGCACGTCTCTTCGACGTCCGCCAGGGTCTCACGGCCGTAGATCTGCGGCTGCCGCTTGCCCAGCATGTTGAGATTGGGCCCATTGAGCACCAGCACCGGCTTGCGGACCGGCGGGCGCTGGGCGGCCTTCGCGGCCAAGAGTGCCTCCCGTTCTATTAAGTCGCGGGTTTATAGCATGCGCTGACTCGGCCACAAGGATGCCGGCCGGGGACATCTAGCGCCGGTCGCGCAAGGTCTTTGCCCGTGCCAGCAGCCGGTCGGAAAGCCTGTCGAACAGCCGCTGCTCGTCTTCTGACAGCGCCTCATGGAGCCGCGCTTCGTAGGCCAGTGCGATCGGAACGATTTGGGCGTGCATGTCGCTGCCGGCCGTCGAGAGCCTCAGCGAGGCGCGGCGGCGATCCTTGCGGTCGGTCGCTCGTTCGATCAGCCCGCGATTCATCAATCCTGCGACCGCCCGGCTGACGGCAACCTTGTCCATGACGATGCGCTGCCCCACTTCAGAGGCGGTCAAGGGGGCGAACCGGCCCAGCGCCGCCATCACCCGCCATTGCGTCACGGTAAGCCCGAAGGGGCCGGCGTAGAGGTCGTGAAGCGCCTCGCTCACGACCTGGGTCAGGATCGACAAACGGTAGGGGAGGAAATTTTCCAGTTCCAGGACTTGCGACTGGTTCGCCATAATAGTTACATATGAAACCAATTCCGTTCTCCGTCAAACACGGGAGGAAAAAATGACCAGCATCACCGATCCCAAGACTCTTGAAGTCGACGCCGTGAATCCGATGGGCACAGACGGATTCGAGTTCATCGAATACACCGCGCCCGATCCCGAGGCTCTCGGCCGGCTGTTCGAGAGCATGGGCTTCACCCGTGTCGCGCGGCACCGTTCGAAGGACGTCTCACTGTTCCGGCAAGGCGACGTGAACTTCATCGTCAATGGCGAGAAGGAAAGTTTCGCCCAGGGCTTCGCGCGGGTGCATGGCCCCAGCGTCTGCGCCATCGCCTTCCGCGTGAAGGATGCGGCGCGCGCCTATAGGCGGGCCCTGTCGCTTGGCGCCTGGGGAGTCGAGGGAAAGATCGGCCCGATGGAGCTCAATATTCCCGCCATCAAGGGCATCGGCGATTCGCTCATATACCTGGTCGACCGCTATGGCGAGAAGGGCAGCATCTACGACGTCGACTTCGACTATCTGCCCGGCGTGGAGCGTAATCCCCAAGGTGTCGGGCTCACCTACATCGATCATCTCACCCACAACGTTCATCGCGGCCGGATGGACGAGTGGGCGGAGTTCTACGAGCGGCTCTTCAACTTCCGGGAGATCCGCTATTTCGACATCGAGGGCAAGCTCACCGGGTTGAAGTCCAGGGCAATGACAAGCCCGTGCGGCAAGATCCGGATCCCGATCAATGAAAGCACCGACGACAAGTCGCAGATCCAGGAATATCTCTCTGCCTATCACGGCGAAGGCATCCAGCATATCGCCCTTGGCACCAACGACATCTACAACGCCGTCGAAACGCTCAAGACGAAGGGCGTTCCGTTCCAGACGGTTCCCGATACCTACTATGAACAGGTCGATCAGCGGCTGCCCGGCCATGGCGAGGATCTTGGTCGATTGGCTGCGGACCGTATCCTGATAGACGGCGCGCCGACCAAGGGCGGCGGTCTGCTGCTGCAGATCTTCACCCAGACGGTGATCGGCCCGATCTTCTTCGAGATCATCCAGCGCCGCGGCAACGAAGGGTTCGGCGAGGGCAATTTCCGGGCGCTGTTCGAATCGATCGAGCTCGATCAGATTCGTCGAGGCGTCCTCAAAGCATAATGACATCGGAGGAAACCATGTCCAGGAACTGGATTCCACTACGCCAACTCGAGGGGACGGCGTCGCGTCAGGCCCATGTTCGGCTGCCGGAGGGCACCTACGAGCGCGAGATCAGCAAGGAGGGCTTTTTCGGACCCTCGGCGCAGTTTCACCACAAGCACAAGCCCACGGACTGGATCGACTTCGACGGCCCGATCCGTCCGCGCGCACTCGACCTGAACAAGCTGGCGACGGCAAAGCCCAGTCCGTGGCAGGCCGAACTGGTGATGAGCAATCCGCATCTGCAGATGCGGATGTGGAAGCTCGACGTGCCCATGACGGAGCTCGCCCGTAACAGCGACGGCGATCAACTGTTGTTTGTCCATGAAGGCGCCGGCGACCTGTTCTGCGATTACGGCCATCTCGATTATCGCGACGGCGACTATGTCGTCATTCCGCGCGGCACCATGTGGCGTCTGGTGCCGAACCGGCCGACCTTGTCCCTCATGATCGAGGCGACCAACGATCATTTCACGTTGCCGGAAAAGGGCCTTGTCGGGCGGCACGCGATCTTCGACCCGGCGATCCTCGACACGCCGCATATCGACGAGGCGTTCAAGGCGCAACAGGACGAGCAGACCTGGAAAGTGTCCGTCAAGCGGCGCAATGCGCTCTCGACCGTCACCTATCCGTTCAATCCGCTCGACGCTGTCGGCTGGCATGGCGATCTGAGCGTGGTGCGGGTGAACTGGCGGGATCTGCGTCCCCTCATGAGCCATCGCTTCCACCTGCCGCCCTCGGCTCATACGACCTTCATGGCCGGACGCTTCGTGGTCTGCACTTTCGTGCCGCGGCCGCTGGAGAGCGACCCTGAAGCCTTGCGCCTGCCGTTCTTTCACAACAACGATGATTTCGAGGAGATCATCTTTTATCACAAGGGCAGCTTCTTCAGCCGGGACAACATTCACCCGGGAATGATGACCATCCACCCGTCGGGCTTCACCCATGGACCGCATCCGAAGGCCTTTCACGCCGCGACCAAGGGCGGCAAGAGCGAGACCGACGAGGTGGCGGTGATGATCGATACGAGGGACGCGGTCGATGTCGCGGCCATGCCGGCCGGCGTGGAGTTCGACGGCTATGTCTCCTCATGGCGTCCGGCGGATGTGAAACAGGCGGCAGAGTAGGGCGAGCGCAGGATGAAACTTGGAACACTGAAGGAAGGCGGCCGCGACGGCACGCTGATCGTGGTCAATCGTGACCTGAACCGGGCGGTGCGAGCGACTGGCATCGCGCCGACGCTGCAGAAGGCCCTGGAGGATTGGCCGACGATCGCGCCGAAACTGGCGGATCTTGCCGAGCAATTGCGCGACGACAAGGCGGTAGGCTCGTTCGAGCTCGACACATCCGCGCTCGCGGCACCCTTGCCGCGCGCCTATCAATGGGCCGACGGTTCGGCCTACGTCGTCCATGTCGAGCTGGTCCGCAAGGCGCGTGGCGTGGAGATGCCGGCGTCCTTCTGGACCGACCCGCTGATGTATCAGGGCGGATCCGATTCCTTCATCGGTCCGAATGACGAGATCGAACTCGAGGACGAGGCCTGGGGCATCGATTTCGAAGGCGAAATCGGCGTCATGGTCGACGATGTGCCGATGGGCATCTCCGCTCAGGCCGCGCGCAGGCATATCAAGCTTGTGACCATCCTCAACGACGTGTCGTTGCGTAACGTCATCGTCACCGAGCTGGCCAAGGGATTCGGCTTCTTCCATGGCAAGCCGGCGACGGCCTTTGCTCCCGTTGCCGTAACCGCCGACGAGCTGGGCGACGCTTGGGACGGCGCCAAGCTCAATCTGCCGCTGATCTCGACCTTGAATGGCAAGGAATTCGGCCATCCCAATGCGTCGACCGATCTGACCTTCGATTTCGGTCAGCTCATTGCCCACGCCGCCCGGACGCGTCACCTGGAGGCCGGAACCATCATCGGCTCCGGCACGGTGGCCAATCGCGATTCATCGGTCGGCTGTTCCTGCATCGCCGAGCGTCGCGTTCGGGAGACGATCGAGAGTGGCAAGCCGGTTACGCCGTTCATGAAGTTCGGCGATCGGGTCCGGATCGAGATGCTCGACGCAAGCGGCCAATCGATTTTCGGCGCCATCGATCAGAAGGTTGTTCGCTACACGCCACCGGCCTGACCCGTGCTAAGGTCGCCGGCGGAGGCGATCATGAAGCTCATCGGGTATTTTCGATCATCGGCGGCGTTCCGGGTGCGCATTGGGCTGAACCTCAAGGGGATCGTCGTCGACCAGGCCTTTTGTCACCTGCGCAAAGGCGAGCAGGGGCGGCCGGAGTACGTTGCGCTCAACCCGCAGAAGCTCGTACCGGCCCTCGTGCTCGATTCCGGCCAGGTGCTCACCCAGTCGTTGGCAATCCTGGAGTACCTTGAAGAGATCCATCCAGAGCCGGCACTTCTGCCCAAGGACCCCGTGGAGCGGGCACGGGTGCGATCACTGGCCCTGATCCCGACCGCGGACATCCATCCGATCCAGAATCTGCGGGTGATGGCCTATCTTCGGGACAAGTTCGGACAATCGGAAGAAGCTGCGTTCGCCTGGTCGCGTCATTGGATCGAGACCGGCTTCGACGCCTACGAGGCGACGGTGGCGAACGACCGCGGGACCGGCGCGTTCAGTCACGGCGATGCGCCCAGCCTCGCGGATCTTTGCCTGATCCCGCAAGTCTTCAACGCCACTCGCTTCAAGGTGGATATGTCCCGTTACCCGACGATCAAGCGCATCTTTGACAACTGCATGAAGCTGCCGGCCTTCGACGCGGCTCATCCCTCCAAACAGCCCGACGCCGAACCGTGAAGAAGAAGTGGATCGCCCTCGCGGCCGTCGTCATCGTGGCCGCGGGCGCCGCTGCCTTGCCGGTGGGGCAACGCTTTGCGGCCAGCCGCATCAAAGCCGAAATCGAGCGTGACGGAACGGCCACCGTCGAGACGGTGGAGGTTGGGCTTCTCGATCGGCGTGTCACACTCATCAACCTGAAGACCCATGCCTTCGGCGAGGTGGTGGTGCATCGCGCACAGGTCTCAGGCCTTTCCGTCCCATTCTCCGATCTGCTCGAGGGACGGACGCCTCTGTCGGACTTCCGGCCGGGGGATCCGCTGCGGGCGGAGCGCCTCGAAGTGACCGAAGCGCGCGTAGTCGATCCAGCCACTGGTGCCAGCTTGGCGGTCGATGCCCTCACCGTCGAAGGGCTCGATCTTGTCCGCTACGATGGCGCGGTGACGGGACCGTACCGATTGGCGATCCTCATGGCCCGGATCGCCTCGGCTCTCTCGGTCCGTCGCATCGAGGAAAAGAAAGTTGTCTATACCGTTGCCGTAAGTGGCGACACGGTGGAGCTGGAGAAGCTTTCCATCGACCGAGTAGACCGAGGCAAGATCGGTGCGATAGCGATCGACGGTGTCGATGCCACGCCGAAAAATGCGAACGAGGCGTCGTTCAAGATCGCCGAGGTGAATGCGAAGGATATCGGGTTGGGACGGATGCTGCCCCGGCTTTCCGATGCATCGTGGGTCCTCGGCCGTCCGCTTGGCCGCCTCGAGATCGGGTCGTTCCGCGTCGCCGGCTTCGGCGGCGTCCTGCTTTCGCAGTATGGCGTGTCGCTGGGGGCCATTTCGCTCGAAACGAATCGCCAGTCGGTCGATTCCGTCGCGTCGCATCTGCGGATCGAAGGGCTAGGAGTGCGACCCGGCTCCAATGCAGAGGCTGCGAGGCTCGGCGTCCTGCTGGGAGCGCTCGGATTGCGTGAACTCGCGCTCGGCTTCGATTGCAGCGGAGAGGAAAGACGAGCCAAGAGGGAACTGGGCATCACGGACTGCCGGCTGACCATCGCCGATCTGGCCGACGTGTCCCTTGCTGCCGGTCTGGTGAATGCCGATGACGCCTTCTGGCGCGCGCTCGATGATGGCAATCCGCTCGGCATCGGCGGATCATCGATTGCCCTCGGTTCGGCCAGGCTTTCGATCGTCGACAAAGGAGTGATCGAACGTTCGGTGCGGGCGCTCGCGGCGGCGACCCGTCAGCTGCCGAGCGCGGCTCGTGCCAAGCTCGCGCAGGATATCCGTTCCTATCAGCCCCCGGATGTGCTGATCACGGAAGATCTGACGAAGCTCCTCGACACGGCCGCTCGCTTCATCGAGCAGGGCGGCACGCTGCAGGTCGATGCCCGACCGGACCCGCCGCTTGGCCTTGCCGCGCTGGGTCGGCTTTCCTCGCCGGGCCCAGATCTGGTCAGCCTGTTGGGCCTGTCGGCGACGCTGTCGCGCTGACCTCAGCCCTTGCGGGCTTCATCGATGAGCTGCTTGAGGGCGTCGGCGTCGACCGCGCCCGGCACGAACTGCTTGCCGATGACGAAGGCCGGGGTACCGCGCACTCCGAGAGCCGAGGCGAGGGCCATGTTGCGGTCGATGATGTCCTTCAGTTTCGGATCTTCCATATCCTTCTGAAGCTGAGCGACGTCGATGCCGACCGAGGCGGCGATGGTCATGATCTGGTCGCGATCCAGCTTGCCGCTGAACTCCATCAGCGCATTGTGGAGAGCTTCATGCTTGTTCTGATTGCGCGCGGCCAGCGCCGCGAGGGCGGCAATGCGCGATGCCTCGCCCAGGATGGGCAGATCCTTGTAGACGATCTTGAGCTTGCCGTCGGCTGCCACCACGGACTTGAGGGCCGGATAGGTCCGCTTGCAATAGGGACACTGGTAGTCGCTGAACTCGACGATCGTCACATCGCCATTGGGATTGCCGGAGACGGGGCTGTCCGGATCGTTCATCAGCTCGCGGCCATGCTCCTCGATGCCCTTTTGCGCCAGGTTGTCGCGTTCACTGTCCTGCTTGCGCTCGAGCTCCTTCATCGCCTCGATCAAGACCTCTGGATTCGCCACCAGATAATCATGGATACGCTTGCCGAACTGATCGCTGTCCATGGCGCCGGCAGAGGAGGCAGGGGACGAAGAGACGACGCGGACTGGCGCCGTGAGGCGGCCGGCCACGAGCGCACCGGCGGCGACAAGCGCGGCGCACAGGAAAAGAAGGGGGATACGCATCAATGTTACTCCTCGATGGAGGTTGGGCCGCTTAATTCTTGCGCGGCCGGGAATCGATATAGGCCTTGATGTCCTGTGCGCGCTGCCACGCCGGCGTTCCAGCCTGGAGCTGGCGGATCGCCGACGCAGCCATGGCCTGGGCCTCGGGTCGATCGCCGCGCAGCACGGCCATCTCGGCCCGCGCCAGCGATGTCATGCCCGGATTGTTCAGCCGGGCATAGCCGACCGACATCAAGCGCCATAACTCGAAACTGTCGGCTTCGGTCTGACGGGCAATTTCCAGATTGCGCACCGCTTCCTGATCGTTCGCCGTACTGTTGGTTTCCAACAGGGCGCGCGCAAAGTCTACCTTGACGATACCGGCGCCCGGCAGGAGCTGAACGGCACGCCGGTAAGAGGTCACGGCTTCTGCGACGTGGCCGTTCTCGAACAGCATCTGGCCTCGCAGCTCATGGAAATAAGGATCGTTGGGGTATTCCTTGAGCAGCCCGTCAAGCGTCAGCAGCGCCGATCCCAGCGCGCCGGTGCGATAGAGGGCGATGGCGCGGCCATAGCGGGCGGCCACGGACCGGTCGCCCTCCCTGTAGCGCTGCAGGGCGATCGAGGGGGCCGTGAAGCCCAGAAGCTTTGCCACCATGCGCTGGTGCAGTTCGATGAACCGCGGCGAATCTCCGACATTGGCATAGGGCGAACGCGCGGCGGCCTCGTGGAACGTGGCGATGCGGTCGGGTGTGAGCGGATGGTCGGTTAGATACGGATCGCGACGTCCGATCATCATCCGTTCCTGCTGTTCCAGGACACGCAGGAATTGCTCGGTCCCCTTGGGCGACTGATGCGTGCGTTCGAGGTAAGTGATTGCCGCCTGGTCGGCTGAGGCCTCCTGGGCCTGCGAATATTGCAAATAGGAATAGAGCGAGCCGGCCACCGGGGTGCTGCCCGTGCCAGTCTGGCTGCGCCCTATACCGCCGCCGCCCATGGCGCCTCCGGCGATTGCCGCACCACCGAGCAGCATCTCGAGGATCTGCATGGTGCTCAGCTTGCGGAGTTCTTCCTGCTGCCGCGCCAGATGGCCGCCGGCAATATGGCCGGTCTCGTGCGCCAGCACGCCGATCAGCTGATTGGGCGTTTCCGTGCGCATCAGCAGGCCGGTATTGATGAAGATCCTCTGCCCGCCGGCGACGAAGGCATTGAGGCTGTTGTCCTGAACGATCATGATCTGGACAGCCTCCGGATCGAGTCCGGCAACGCGCCAGATCGGCGTCAGGAAGGTACGGATCGTGTCCTCGATCTCGGCGTCGCGGACGAGATTGAGACGTTGACCTTGCTGCGCACTCGCGGCACGAAACGGCGCCAGCGCGAAAAGCGCGAGGGAAATGAGGGTAATGATGCGTCTGAGCACGGTCGGCACGATTTGCACGCAGGCTAGGAACAAGGGATCGGATCGTCAATTGCGCAGCCTGGCACTGCTTGGTGTGCTTTTGGTGTCGGCTTGTGGCGGAAATGAGACCATCCAGGAGAACAGGGCTCCTGGCGTGCGCCAGATGCGGGCCGGATACAACGAAATATTTGGCGGGAGCGCCAAGTTCTCGGCGGTCACCGCCAGCGAGAGCCAGACCGCCGAGGTCGGCCGTTCGATCCTGCAGAACGGCGGCAATGCCACCGATGCGGCAGTCGCCATGTATTTCGCCATGGCGGCAACCCTGCCGTCCGCCGCGGGCCTCGGGGCTTCCGGGGCGTGTGTCGTCCATGACGCGAAGACGCGCGGCGCAGAGGCTTTCGTGTTCGCGCCGGTTGCGGCGCCCGGCCCGATCAAGGGAGCAGCCTTCACGGTGCCGACCGGCGTCCGGGCGCTCACCTTGATGCATATCCGGCACGGTCAGGCGCGGTGGGAAATGGATGTCGCGCCCGGTGAGAAGATTGCGCGCTTCGGCGCCCCCGTGTCGCGAGCCTTTGCGCGCGATCTGAAGGCCGGCGCCAGCCTGCTGACCGACAGCGAAGCGCGGCGTTTGTTCACCAAGGACGGTGCGCCGCTGAACGAGGGTGACAATCTCGTCCAACTCGACCTTGCGGGCACTCTCGGCACGATTCGCCGCGGTGGCGGGGAGTTCTTCCAGGGCAACTTCGCCCGCGTGATGTCGGAGCAGGTGGCGCAGGCGGGAGGCAATCTGCCGGTCGAAACCATCCGCAACACGGTTCCCAAGGCCGGCCCTCCGCTGTCGGAAAGCGACGGCGGTTACCGCGTTTATGTCGCGCCCTCGCCAATGGCCGGCGCTAGCGCGCTGGCTGGATGGAAAGGCCAGGCCGGGCAGGGGGGCGGAGTTCCGACGGATTCAGGCGGCTTTGCGGGCTTTGCCGCAATCGACGAGGTCGGCAACGCGGCAGCCTGCAGCCTGTCGATGGGCCAACTGTTCGGGGCTCGCGTGGTTGTGCCAGGAACAGGCTTGATGCTGGGCGCCCCCACGGCGGACGGCACCGCGGTCAGTCCGGTGGTGATCGGCAACCCGAACAATGGCGAGGCCAAGTTCGCGGGCGCGGGCGCGGGCTCTGCGTCAGCAAGCTTCGAGACAGGCATGATCGCCCGCCTCACGGTCAACGAGAGGGAAGTCCTGGCGGACGTGCTCGCGGCGCATGCGGGCCGCGGCGGATTTGTGGAAGCCATCTCCTGCCCGTACGGGATCAAGAGTGGAGGCTCGACCTGTCAGGCAGGCAGCGATCCCGCAGGGGCCGGACTTGCATTGCTCGCGACGCGACGCTGATCTCCACCATGTCACATCGCATATCGCGGCGCTCCGCCGCCGTTGATCCGTTCATCGTAATGGATGTCATGGCGGCCGCCGCCGAGAAGGAAGCGGCGGGCGACTCCGTCATCCATCTCGAGGTCGGCCAGCCAAGCACGCCGGCGCCAAAGGGTGTTCTGGCGGCCGCCCATGCAGCGCTCGATGCGGACCGTATCGGCTATGTTGCCGCCCTCGGCATGCCGGCCCTGCGCGAACGCATCGCCCGTCATTATCGCGACAGCTACGGCTGCGAGGTGTCGGCTGAACGGGTCATCGTGACGACCGGCTCATCGGGCGGATTTCCGCTGGCCTTCCTGGCAAGCTTCGATGCCGGGGAGCGGATCGCTCTCGCTGCACCAGGCTATCCCGCCTACCGCAATATCCTGGCGGCGCTCAATCTCGAACCCGTGGATCTGCCGACGACCGCTGCCGAGCGGTTTCAACCGACGGTGCGCGCGCTGGAGAAGGCAGGACCGATCGCTGGCCTGATCGTCGCAAGCCCCTCAAATCCCACCGGAACGATGGTCACTCGGAGCGAGCTCTCCGAACTCGCTCGCTGGTGCGATGGCCACGATGTCCGTCTGATTTCCGACGAGATCTATCATGGCGTCGTCTACGAGGGGCAGGCGGCCTCCGCCGTCGAGGTGTCGGATCACGCCATTGTCGTGAACAGCTTCTCGAAATATTTCTCCATGACTGGCTGGCGGATCGGGTGGCTGGTTGTGCCGCCCGAACTCGTACGGCCGATCGAGCGGCTGGCGCAGAATTTCTTCATCTCGGTCCCAACGCTCAGCCAATATGCGGCGCTGGCTGCCTTCGATTGCCGCGACGAACTCGAAGGGCACGTCCGCCGCTATCGCGCCAATCGGGACCTTCTCATGGAAGGCCTGCCGCGCGCCGGCCTCGACCGGCTGACGCCCGCTCAGGGCGCATTCTATCTCTACGCCGACGTTTCGCACCTCACCAACGACAGCCGCGATTTCTGCAAGCGCATGCTTCTGGAAGCGGGCGTTGCCACGACGCCTGGGGTCGATTTCGATCGGGAGCGCGGTGCCGGCACGTTGCGCATCTCCTTTGCCGGCTCGACGGCCGAAATGGAGGAGGCGGTGCGGCGTCTCAAGGCGTGGAGGCTGAAATGAAGAAGACCGTCGTCGCGGCGTTCGTCATCGGCCTGGCAGCTCCCGCCTTGGCGCAATCCGGAGCAAGCTTCGATTGCGCCAAGGCCTCGACTGCAATCGAGCGGACCATCTGCGCTCGGCCCGGGCTCGCCAAGGCCGATCGCGAGATGGCCGATCTTTATGCGGCACTCGCGGCCAAGCTTTCTGGACCGGCCAAGGAGCACCTGGTCAAGGACCAGCTCTCTTGGATCGCGGCGCGCAACAAGGCCTGCACGGGAGGAGCCGAAGAGGTCGCGCGCTGCCTGAAGGACCACTACAACTCACGCGCAACCACTCTCAAGGTGCTGGGGCAGGGAACCTATCCCTTCATCAGCGAGCAGACGCTGCTGAAGGACGGCAAGGTCGGCAAAGTCACCTACAGCATCGATGCCAGTTGGCCTCGGTTCGACGGCACAACGGCGGATTTCTCCAGGCTGAATAACGAATTTGCCCAACGGACGCGCAAGGCTGCGGACGATGTCGTGCCGGACCGGGAAGCGGGCGCCAACGCACCGTTCGACCAGGACTGGGCCTACGATCAGAGCTTTACCTTGCAGCGCCCCTCTGTCGACGCGGTCGCCGTCGCGATCTCCTATTATGGCTTCGCCGGTGGCGCCCATGGCTTTGCCGGCACCTCCGCCTATCTCGTCGATCTCAGAACGGGTAAGGCCGTATCTCCGGAAGGTGTCTTCGCCAAAGGCGACGCCTGGCTCAAGACGCTGGTCTCGCTGGTCGGGGCCGATCTCAAGAAGCAGTTCGATGATGGCAAGCCGGGCTTCGATGAAGCACTCGAGCCCGCCAATCTCGCCAAGCTCCTGCGCGAGGGTGATCACTACTACTATAGGCAGGACAAGCTCGAACTCATCTTCGATGCGTATGTCGTCGGCCCATATGTGTCCGGCCCCTTCACGGTCGAAATCCCATATTCGACCCTGAAGCCGCTTTTTGCACCGGACGGTCCGCTGGGCAGCTTGCGCTAATGCAGTTTGCGCCGGTCGCGGACCGGCGTTGCCGGTGGGTTCTGGGTCGTCTGACGCTCGTTGACAGGGACCGGTCCGGAGTGATGGCCCAGCATGTGCCAGCGGTCGGCGAGGCGGACGAAACTGTTGGTCGCCATCAGCTGGCCCTCGGCCAGGATCTCCCGGCAAACGACCAGGGCAAGGCCGCTGCGGCCCACCACCCATTCGTCTGCGCACCGCACCCGCGGCGCTTCGGGATGACGCAGGATGGCTCGCCAGCTCTCCATGATTTCGGCGCGGTCCAGAATCGGCGCCCGACCAGGATGGAGGCAGATCGTCGCGCCGCTCGGGGCCCAGAGCAGGTCCATGGCGTCGTAATCGCGGTCGTTGAAGGCGCGATAGAACGCACGGTTTGCGGCCAGCACCGCCTCTCTTTCCTCATCGTCGAATTCCGCCAGAAGCGGCGGCAGGCGGGGTTGGCGACGCGGCATTCGACCCTCGAAACTCCCAGGTTGCGCGCCCAAGAATTAGCCGACACAGAGAGGTGATCCAACTGTCGAGAATGACGATGTCCATTCCCAAGCTCGAATTTCCGCCCTTTCACCTGCCGCCAGAGGCCGAGGCGTTGCGGGAGGAAGTGAGAAGCTTCCTCAAGGAGACTTTGCCGCACATCGAGACCGAGGATCGGTTCGCGAGCTGGAATACCCCGTCTCCCGAGTTCAGCCGGGAATTGGGCAAGAAGGGTTGGATCGGCATCACCTGGCCCAAGAAGTATGGCGGCTCGGAGCGGAGTTTCCTTGAGCGCTACGTGGTTACGGAGGAATTGCTCGGCAACAGCGCTCCCGCCGGTTCGCATTGGGTCGCCGATCGCCAGTCCGGGCCGCTGCTGCTGCGCTTCGGTAGCGAGGAGCAGCGGCAGGCCATTCTGCCGCGCATCACGCGCGGCGAGTGCTTCTTCAGCATCGGCATGAGCGAGCCGGACTCGGGATCCGACCTTGCATCGGTTCGCACCCGTGCCGAGGCGGCGCCGGGCGGCTTTCGCGTCAACGGTACCAAGGTCTGGACCTCGGGCGCACATCGCAACCACTACTGCATCGCCCTGGTGCGCACGTCGGGCCAGCATGGCGACCGCCACAAGGGCCTGAGCCAGATTCTGGTCGATCTCAAGACACCGGGCGTCACGATCCGGCCGATCATCAACCTGGCTGGCCGGCACGACTGGAACGAGGTGACCTTCAGTGACGCCTTCATTCCCGAAAGCTGCCTGATCGGTAATGAAGGCGACGGCTGGCTGCAGGTCACCAGCGAACTGGCCTTCGAGCGGTCGGGGCCGGAGCGCTTCATGCAGAACTTCTATGTCCTGCGCGAGCTCGTGCGCGTGCTGGGCCGACAACCGGCGAACCGCGCCGCTTCCATCCTGGGGCGCCTGATCGCCCGGCTATGGACGTTGCGCCAGATGTCGGTGGCGGTGGCGGGCATGATGCAGGGCGGAAAGTCGCCGGCGATCGAAGCGTCGCTGGTGAAGGATCTCGGCACCATCTACCAGCAGGATCTGCCGGAGGTGGCGCGGGTCCTGGCCGAATCGGATGCGACGACGGAAGAGGACATGGCCGATTTCCTCGACGTCGCCCAATACGCCACGATGATGGCGCCGAGTTACACCATCCAGGGCGGGACCACGCAGGTGCTGCGCGGCATCGTTGCCCGCGGCCTCGGGTTGCGCTGAGAGGGGGAGAAGGACAATGGACCGCGAAACCCGCGACATGCTGCTGGAGACCGCCGACCGCTTCTTTACCGAGCGCTGCGGACGCGAGGTCGTGAATGGCGTCGAGAAGGGCGTGTGGCCTGCCGATCTATGGAAAGAGATCGAGGAGATGGGCCTGCCGCTGATCGCCGTGGATGAGGACAAGGGCGGCGCGGGCGGTACGCTGGCCGATATGCTGGCCTTGCTGCGCCTGGCCGGCGCGCATGCGGTGCCCGTACCGCTGGCGGAGACGGCGCTTGCCAACCTGCTGGTGGCCCGCGCTGGTGGTGTGCCAGCAGCCGGACCGAGCACCGTCGCTCTGGGCGCCCTGACCTTGGAGGGCAATCGACTTCGCGGGACTGTAACGCGTGTACCCTTCGCCTCCGTCGCCGATCGCTTCGTCGGCGTTGCCGCGACGACCGAAGGGCCGAAGGTCGCCGTCGTTCCGGCCGCCAACGCCACCGTTACCGAGACGCCAAGCCACGCTGGCGAACCCTACGGTACGGTGAGCTTCGACAAGGCAGTCTGCGAATTCGTCGGAGCGAGCCCCGCCGACGGCGAGCGCGCCTATGCCCTGGCTGCGCTTGTGCGGGCCATGCAGATGGCCGGCGCAGCCGACAAGGTGCTGGGCACCGCGGTCGAGTATTGCAAGCAGCGCGTCCAGTTCGGCCGTCCGATCTCGACCTTCCAGGCGATCCAGCAGATGCTGGCCGAGCTGGCGAGCTACGTGGCGGCGACCATTGCCGCGGCGGAGGCGGCGGCGCGCGACGCGGACGAGGGTGGCTTTGCCGACGGCGGAAGCTTCTCGATCGCCGCGGCCAAGAGCCAGACTTCGGACTTCGCGCAGCGAATCGCCGCGATCGCGCACCAGTCGATGGGCGCGATGGGTTTCACCCACGAGCACATCCTGCACCATTACACTCGGCGGCTCTGGGTGTGGCGGCGCGATTTCGGCAGCGAGACCTTCTGGGGCGAAAAGATCGGCTCGGCCTTTGCCAAGGCGGGGCCGCAGGCACTCTGGCCGTCCCTGACGGCGAGTGCCTACGCCGCGTAGTCTTCGTTCGGGTCAGGCGCGGATCTTCACGCCAGCCCATTCCTCAAGCAGCTTGGCGACGCTGGTGAAGTCCGAGTCGGCGCCGAAGCGGGCCTTGGTGACGGCCAGCATCTCGCGCACGGCGGCGCCGACCACCATGGGAACGCCCAGCGCTTCCGCCTCGTCGACGCAGAGCCGGACGTCCTTGTAGGACAGGCCGGTCGCGAAACCGAAATCGAACGTGCCGGGCAGGATGGCGCGCGGAAACTTGTCCTGCGTGGCGCTGTTGCGGCCGCTCGAGGCATTGATGATGTCGATCAGCACCTTGGCATCGAGGCCGGCCTTCACGCCCATGGCCATCACTTCCGAGGTCGCGACGAGGGCGGCGCCGGCCAGCAGGTTGTTGGCGAGCTTCGCGGTCTGAGCCAGGCCCGGCTTGTCGCCGGTGTAGAACGTCTTCCCGAAGGTCTTGAGGATCGGCTCGATCTCGCCGAGCGTCTTCTGAGGGCAAGAAACCATGACCGCGAGCGTGCCGGCCTTCGCGCCGGTCACGCCGCCGCTCACGGGAGCATCCACCCAGCCGATGCGGCGCTCGGCGAGCTTGGCCGCGACTTCGGTCGCTACCCCAGGCCCGGTGGTCGACAGGTCGATCATCAGGCGCACTTTCGAGCCGTTGATGACGCCTGCATTGCCACCCAACGCCACCTGCCGAACGATGTCGGGCGTCGGCAGGCTGACAAGCACGATGTCGGCCGACGAAGCGACTTCGGCCGGCGAGGCAGCGAGCTGCGCGCCGCGAGCGGCGAAGGGGGCCGTGGCCTCGGCCGAGACGTCGTAGATGCAGAGGCGATATCCCGCATCGAGCAGGCGCGACGCCATCGGGCCGCCCATGCGTCCGACACCGATGAAGCCCACGAGCTGGTCCGTCATGCCGTTTCTCCCTGAAGCGCGTGATTTTGGTATCGCTACCATCCTATAGTGCCGGAAGGGGACGTCAACGCGAGGCGGCGAGGCATGAAGAAGAAGGGGCGGGGCGGCGGCGCGATCACGATGGGCGACATCGCACGCCATGCCGGCGTTTCGCCGATGACCGTGTCGCGCGCCCTGCGCGAACCGGGGACCGTGTCCGACAAGATGCGGCGCAAGGTCGATGCGGCGGTGCGCCAGTTCGGTTATCTGCCGAACCGGATCGCGGGCAGTCTCTCGTCGCGGCGCTCGAACATCGTCGGGCTCGTCGTTCCCAGCATCCGCAACTCGCTCTATGCCAGCATGATCCAGTCGGTCTCCGACGTGCTGCGTGCCAACGGACTGCATCTGATCATCGCCGACAGCGGTCACAGTCTGGCGGAAGAGGAGGCGCTGGTCGCCGCCTTGCTGGCTCAAAGAGTCTGCGGCTTGGTGCTGCACAACACAGTGCACAGCAAGAGGGGATGCGATCTGGTGCGTGTCGCGGGTGTGCCGGTGGTCGAGACCGGCAATCTTGTGGCCCGGCCGCTCGATATGGCCGTCAGCTACTCGAACTTCGATGCCGCCAAGGCGATGACCGTCCATCTCGGACGGCTGGGCTATCGCAAGATCGGGTTCGTCACGTTGCCGCTCCGCGACAACGACCGCTCCAAGGAGAGGCGACGCGGCTATCTCGCGGCCTTGAAGGAACTTGGCTTGCCGGTCGACCACGATCTTGTTCTCGAAGCGGTCGGCGGGCTGAACGAGGGCGCCGATGCGCTGGTCCGCCTGATGCAGACGGGGAGCGACATCGATGCCGTCTTTTTCGCCGGCGATGTGCTGGCGCTGGGCGCCCTGTTCGAATGCCAGCGACGCGGGTGGAACGTGCCCGGTCGCATCGCCATCGCAAGCTTCGACGATCTCGACTTGTTGCGACACACGGTTCCGACCGTCACGACGTTGCGGGTGCCGCGGGCCGAGATCGGCCGGCGCAGCGCCGAACTGCTCGTGAACCGGCTGCGCGGCGCACCGCCCGAGCGTGTGCGGATCGATGTCGGGTTCGAGATCGTCCAGCGTGACAGTACCTGAAAGCGGACAACAGGAGGTTGGTGACATGCTCAAGGGGAGATCGGCCCTCATCACGGGGTCGACGCAAGGTCTGGGCTACGCCATGGCCTCTCGGCTTGCAGCCGAAGGCTGCAACGTCATGCTCAACGGCTTCGGCGATGCCGCGGAGATCGAAGCGCGCCGGCGCGACGTCGAGACCCGGCATGGGGTGCGGGCGCTCCATCATGGAGCGGATATCGGCGAGGCGGCGCAGGTGGCCGCTCTGGTCGAGGCGGCGATCGCGGCCTTTGGCGCGGTCGACATCCTGATCAACAACGCCGTCGTCCGTCACTTCGCGCCACTCGAACAATTCCGGTCGGAGGATTGGGAGCGGGCGCTTGCGGTCAATCTGTCCGCCGCCTTCCATACATCCCGCCTCGTGCTGCCGGGCATGCGGGCGCGCGACTTCGGGCGCATCATCAACATCTCCTCGATCTTCGGTCTGCGCGGGGCGGTGAACCGCGTCGACTACGTGACCACCAAAACGGCGCTGATCGGCTTCACCCGAGCAGTGGCACTCGAGACCGCGGGGCAGAACATCACCTGCAACGCGATCTGCCCGGGCTCGTCGTCGACACCGGCGATCGAACAGCGCCTGGCGGAATTCATGGCGCGGGAGAAGCTGTCGCATGACGAGGCGGTGAAGGCGTTCATGGCCTCGCGCCAACCTTCGGGTCGGTTCGTCGAGCCCGATCGCGTGGCGGGATTGGCCGTGTTTCTGTGCGGGCCGGACGGGCGCGATGTGACCGGCGCGGCGCTGTCCGTCGATGGCGGCTGGGCTGCGAGCTGAACGCAGTCGGCGCTTTTGTGATAGCGATACCAATTCAGCGCCCGTAGTATTTCATCAAGAACGGTCCAGCTCGATGGCCAAGGACCGAGCATAAAGTGAGGAGGAACGCCATGCGTATCAGACGTCGACAACTTGCGCCGTTAGCAGCCACGATGGGAGCGGCCGCGCTCGCCGCCCCGGCAATCGCTCAGACGACCGAGCAGATCAAATGGCGTCTCGTTTCCAGCTACCCGCAGAGTCTGGACACGCTCTACGGCGCGTCCAAGACAATCGCGCGCGTGGTCAGCGAACTGACCGACGGCAAGTTCGAACTGCAGCCGTTCGCGGCGGGCGAAATTGTTCCTGGCCTGCAGGTGCTCGACGCCGTCTCCAACGGCACGGTCGAATGCGGCCACACCTATATGGGCTATTACATCGGCAAGAATCCGTCGGTGATCTTCGACGCCTCGCTGCCATTCGGTCTCACACCGCGCATGCAGAACGCCTGGATGCGCTACGGCGACGGCCGCAAGCTGATGGACGAGGTCTATGACGGCTTCGGCCTGGTCGCGATCCCGGCGGGCAATACCGGCGGCCAGATGTTCGGCTGGTTCCGCAAGGAGCTGAAGAGCCCGGCCGATTTCGTCGGCCTCAAGATGCGCACGGCCGGATTCGGCGGCAAGGTCATGGCCAAGCTCGGTGCGGTGCCGCAGCAGATCGCCGGCGGCGACATCTATCCGGCGCTGGAGCGCGGCACCATCGATGCCTGCGAATGGGTCGGCCCCTACGACGACGAGAGGCTCGGCTTCAACAAGGTCGCCAAGTACTACTACACGCCCGGCGTGATGGAACTCGAGGCGATGAACCAGATCCTGATCAGCAAGAAGGCCTGGGCCAGCTTGCCACCACGCTACCAGGCGGCGCTGCGCTATGCCGGCGCCTTTGCCACCGAGGACATGCTGGCCTCCTACGACGCCAAGAACGCGGAAGCGATCGCGCGCCTGGTGGCGTCGGGAGCGCAGCTCTCGGTGCTGCCGGAGGACATCATCAAGGCGCTGCGTGGCGCCCTCGAAGCCGTGCTCGACGAGGAGGCGGCCAACAACGAGCAGTTCAAGAAGATCCTCGCGAACTGGCGGACCTTCCGGGCCAGCCAGCATCGCTGGTTCTCGATCGCCGATACGCGTGCGGAGAATGCCGTCTATCGGACCGATCCCCGCTAGAGGCGTCGAACGATCCTGACGACGCGCGTCAGGTCAATTGACGGTGACGGGGTCGGCCGGCATGCGGTCGGCCTCGCCCAGGGACGAAGCAAGCCCGTCGACATCCTTGGGGGACAGGGCGAAAGCGACGGCAAAGCCGTCCGGCGTGGCGAGGGTAAGGATGGTCTGGTCGCTGCCCATCGCCTGCTGCAGGGACCAGTTTCCGGTCGGATAGACGAGCTTCAGCGTGTCGTCCTGGTAACGCGCCTTGAGCGCGTGCTCGATCAGGGCAGGCAGCGTCATCAGCAACGATCTCAGGCAGTCGGCCGGCAGAACGAGCGTTGCCGGACTGCCGTCCTCCGATTCGAGGTTGAGGCGGAAGCGCTCCCCCCGACGGATCTACCTGACATGTCGTCAAATGCCTGCCGATGATTTCCATGCTGCGATCTTCGCTATAGCGGGATGGATATATCGAAGCGCGGCACGCGGATAAAGTCAATCGATATAGTCATTGGGAAATGACGCCTTCGAAAACTAGCGATATATTCATTAAAATATAGCGCGTGATTGCCCAAACCCAGGAGGTTCGCCATGACGGTAATGGAGAAGGGGCCGCCCCAGCATCCGGCCTATGTCGACGGCAAGACCAAGCTGATGCTGATCGATGGGAAATGGGTGCCGGCGCTGTCGGGCAAGACGTTCGAGACCCGCAATCCGGCGACCGGCGAGCTCCTGGCCGATGTCGCCGAAGGTGACCGCGCGGACATCGACCGCGCCGTCGCGGCGGCCCGCAAGGCCTTTGCCGGTCCGTGGAGCAAGTGGAAGCCGGCCGAACGGCAGATGCTGTTGCTGCGGCTGGCCGACCTGGTCGAGCGGCATATCGAGGAGTTGGCGGCCCTCGATACCTACGACATGGGCGCTCCCATCAGCCGCACGCGCAACAACCGCCAGCGCGCGGTCGGCATGCTGCGCTATTACGCGGGGCATGCCGTCACGCTGCACGGCGAGACGATCGACAATTCGCTGGCAGGCGAGATCTTTTCCTACACGCTCAAGGAGCCGGTGGGCGTGGTCGGCGCCATCATTCCGTGGAACGGGCCTTTGACCGCGACGATCTGGAAGATCGGTCCGGCGCTGGCTACGGGCTGCACCGTGGTGTTGAAGCCGGCGGAGGAGGCGCCGCTCACCTCACTGCGGCTGGGGGAACTCTGTCTCGAAGCGGGCGTGCCGCCCGGTGTCGTCAATGTGGTTCCCGGCTACGGCGAGACGGCCGGCGCTGCCCTGGCATCGCATCCGGATGTCGACAAAGTGGCTTTCACCGGATCGCATCTGACCGGCCAGAAGATCGTCCAGGCATCCGCGGGCAATCTCAAGCGCGTGTCGCTGGAGCTGGGCGGCAAGTCGCCGGATATCGTTTTCGCCGACGCCGATCTCGACGCCGCCGTGCCCGGTGCGAGCATGGCCGTGTTCGCCAACTCGGGCCAGATCTGCAGCGCGGGCACCCGGCTCTTCGTCGAGAAGAAGGTCTATGAGGAATTCACCGGCAGGGTCGCTGCCTTTGCCAAGGAACTGCGGGTCGGCAACGGTGTCGATCCGCAGACGCAGGTCGGGCCGCTCGTTTCGGCCGAGCAGCTCGACCGCGTGACGGACTATCTCAGCATCGGACGACAGGAAGGCGCGCGACGTCTCAGCGGCGGGGAGCGGCTGACCGACGGCGATTACCAGAAGGGCTATTTCGTGCCGCCGACCGTGTTCGCCGACGTGCGGGACGATATGCGCATCGCCCAGGAGGAGATCTTCGGACCGGTGATCTCGGCGATTCCGTTCACCGACATCGAGGAGGTGATCCAGCGCGGCAACGCCACGCCGTTCGGCCTGGGTAGCGGCGTCTGGACACGCGATGTCGGCAAGGCGCATCGCCTGGCCCGGGCGATCCGCGCCGGCTCGGTGTGGGTCAACTGCTATCAGGCGATGGATCCGGCGGTTCCGTTCGGTGGCTACAAGATGAGCGGCTACGGCCGCGAAAGCGGCAAGCAGCATCTCGAAGAATATCTCAACGTGAAGGCGGTATGGATCAGGACGGCTTGAGGCGCGATCACTTTTGATTCCGCCGCGGGTGACGACGGAAAGTCGTCGCCCGGGTGGCGGCCCAGCTCAACCTTTCAGGAACTGCTCGAACGTCGCCTTGTAATCGGGATGCCAGCGCGACAGCGCCGGCCTGTTCTCGATGATGTCCTGCGCCGCCCAGAGCATGCGCCGCTCGTCGATCTGGCGCGTCACCTCGTTGTCGGGACAGAGGATGTAGAAATCGCCGCGGTTCATGCCGTCGATCAGCATGTCGACGACCTGGTCGGGCGTCCAGGCGCCCGCCGGCTTTTCGCTCCGCCCCTGTGCCGTCATGCCGGTGAAAGTCGAGCCGGGGATCAGGAGGTGGGCGCTGATGCGCGCGCCGTCCTCGTTGCGCAGGCTGTGGGCGAGGCCCTCGGTCAGGACCTTCACGCCCGCCTTGCTCACATTGTACGCGGTATCGCCGGGCGGGCAGGTGATGCCCTGCTTGGAGCCGGTATTGACGATCGCGCCCGGCGTCCGCTGTGCCAGCATCGCCGGCGCGAAGGTCTGCACGCCGTTGATGACGCCCCACAGATTGACCTCGAGAACCTTGCGCCAGCGATCGATATGGTCCCACGGGCCGCCACCGGGTGCCGTGCCGGCATTGTTCATCAACACCCCGACCTCGCCGAAGGCCGTATAGACCTTGTCCTTCAAGGCCTGGATCTGATCGAGCTTGCTGACATCGGTCGGCAGGGCGAGCACCGCGTCGCGGCCGGACGGGGAGGCAGCGACGACCTCGGCAGCGGCGCATTCGAGCGCATCGGGCGACAGATCGGCCAGGCACACCTTGAGGCCAAGCCTGGCGAAGCGGCGGGCGGCGGCGAGTCCGATGCCGCTGGAAGCGCCGGTGACCACGGCCACGCGGCCGGCGACGAGAGCGGGATGAGTCTGTGTCATGAGGCGAATATGGCGACGCCGGCCCGCTACGACCAGTCGTCCTTGGCGATCACCTCGCAAGTCCCGACGGCGTTACGGTCGTGATCTTCCTGGCGACGACGTGTCGAACGACGTCCGCCAGCGCGCGGAACTGCGACGGTCGGCCGTCGTCGCCGCCGACGGGAGCCCACTGCATGGATCTTGCCGCAGTGGGCTCTGCACATGCTGATTGCCGCGTTTCTCAAGCAGCCTGGTAGCCGATCACGGCCTTGGTCTCGAGGAACTCCTCCAATCCCCACTTGCCGTATTCGCGACCGTTACCGGATTGCTTGTAGCCGCCGAACGGCGCGGCCGTGTCGCCGAGCGGATAGTTGAGATGGACGTTGCCGGCGCGCATCTGCGCGGCGATACGACGGCCGTGTTCGACATCCCTGGCCTGCACGTAGGCCGCAAGACCATAGAGCGTGTCGTTGGCGAGCCGCACGACCTCGTCCTCGTCCTTGTAGGGAAGGATGGTGAGGACGGGACCGAAAATCTCCTCGCGCGCGATCGTCATGTCGTTCGTGACGCCGGCAAACACCGTCGGACGGACGTAGAAGCCGCGATTGAGATGCTCGGGGCGGCCTGGACCGCCGGTCACCAGCTCGGCGCCTTCCTTGATCCCGGCCTGGATGAGACGCTGGATCTTCTCGAACTGCGCGGCATTGACGACGGGGCCAAGGCGGGTGTCGGGATGGCTGGGATCGCCGACCGTGAACCGCTCGGCGGCGGCCTTGGCGATCGCCTTGACCTCTTCGTGCCGCTCCAGCGGTACGAACATGCGGCTGGGCGCACTGCACGACTGGCCGCTGTTGGTCATCATGCTGTTGACGCCCTTGGTCACGGCGCTCTCGAAGTCGACGTCCGGCAACAGAATGTTGGCCGATTTGCCACCCAGCTCCTGCGCCACGCGCTTGACGGTGGCGGCCGAGGCCTGCGCCACGCGGATGCCAGCTCTGGTCGAGCCCGTGAAGGACATCATGTCGATGTCCGGGTGGGACGACATCGCTTCGCCGACGACCGCGCCCGTGCCCTGCACCATGTTGTAGACGCCCTTGGGCGTGCCCGCCGCATGCATGATCTCCGACCAGACGATGGCGTCGATGGGCGCTTCCTCGGACGGCTTCAGCACCATGGTGCAGCCAGCGGCCAAGGCCGGCAGCACCTTGCAGGCGATCTGGTTGATCGGCCAGTTCCAGGGCGTGATCAGGCCGCAGACGCCGATCGGCTCGCGCGCGATCAGGGTCGTGCCCTCGACATAGTCGAACGGATAGGTCTCCAGCACTTCGATCATGCGTTCGAGATGGGCGATGCCGCGTCCGGCCTGGATTTCGCGCGCGAAGGCGAGAGGAGCACCCATCTCGCGCGAGATCGCGTCGCCGACATCGGCGCGGCGCTTGTGGTACTCGGCGAGGATGGCACGCAGCAGCTCCAGGCGCTCCTTCCGCGTGGTGCGCGCATAGGCGGGAAAGGCGCGGCGGGCCGACGCCACGGCGCGGTCGACATCGGCCGGGCTGCCGACGGCGATCTGCGTATAGGCCTCCTCGGTGGATGGATCGATGACGTCGAGCAGGGCGGGCTCGACCGGGTCGACCCAGGCGCCGTCGATATAGAACTGCCTTTCATGTGCCATGATACTTTTCCTCGCTGTGCGGGAGAGCGCAGCGCGCCTCGTACCCGCCGCCTTATGGGGCCATTCGCTATATTCAAGTGAATATAGCGTTGGCTATATAGCGTCTGATACGACGAACGGGAAGGGGCGAACGGCCCGAGGGCCTGCCTTTCAGCCCTTGTAGGCGACCAGCAGGGCGCCCGCGGCGATGAGCGCCACGCCGAACCAGTTCACGGCGGCGAGTTTCTCACTGAGGAAGGTGGCCCCGAATACGGCGACCAGAACGATGCTCAGCTTGTCGATGGGTGCCACGCGGGCGGCATCGCCGAGCTTGAGGGCGCGGAAGTAGCACAGCCACGAGGCGCCGGTGGCCAGGCCGGACAGGACGAGGAACAGATAGGTTTTCGCCGAGACGGACTCCGGCGATTGCCATTGGCCTGTGGCGGCCACGATCGTCGCCGTGACGCCGAGGATCACGATGGTGCGGATCAGCGTGGCGAAGTCGGAGCTGATGTTCTCCACGCCCACCTTGGCGAAGATCGCCGTCAGGGCGGCGAAGGCGGCGGATAGAAGGGCCCAGGGGAGCCAGGAAGAAAACAGTCCCGACGGCATCGGCATCTCCAGTTGCGCTGCGTCGGCTCGATAGCGGTCGTGCTCACCATGTCGTGAGAAAGATCGATATCAGCCGAGGCGACTTGTTCGCTTCCTCCAAGTCTACGCGACGTCGCCAGAATTGCATCCGCGGTCTCTGCCGGCCGGAGCGTCGGCTCGAGATGCGTGCCGTATGACCTTGCGACGGGCCATCCACGACGCCGGGCTTCCAGAGTTGCGTGATCATGGATGTTCCAGACTTGGATCTAGTCTCAGAACTTAAATAATCCCGGCATCCTGAGCGCAGCCGAGGGATCTTTTCCACCATCGTCCTTGAGCGAAGCAGGGCAAAGAGAGGGCTTTGCCGTACACAGCAGCGGTTGCCCAGCGATATGCGGCGCGGCTATTCCGGCTCGATGCCGGCGATTTTCATCATCTCGCGATAGAGCTCGATTTCGGCAACCTGCAGGCGGCGCATCTCCTCGGGCGAGGTTGGTGCGATTTCCGAGCCGGCCGCCACCTGGCGCTCGACATAGGCCGGCTCGGTGATCGTCGTCACCACCGCCTCATGCAGGCGCGCCAGGATTGGCTGCGGCACCCCGCGCGGCATCAGGACGCCGGTCCAGGTCATCAGCTCGAAATCGGGAACGCCTTGTTCGATCAGCGTCGGTATGTCGGGCGTCAGCTTGTAGCGGCCGCGATTGCCGACGCCCAGGCAGCGGACGGTGCGGGCCTTCACCTGCGGCAGGCCGGTGACGGGGTCGGTGAAGCACATCTGGACGTGGCCCGAGATGGTGTCCTGGAGCGCAAGCGGCGTGCTCTTGTAGGGGACGTGGACCATGTCGATGCCGGCCTTGGCCTTGAGCAGCTCGCCCGAGATGCGCGTGGAGGCACTGCCGGATCCGAAGTTGATTTTTCCGGGCTGGCGCCGGCACAGCTCTACGAACTCGCCGGCCGTTGTCACGCCGAGAGAGGGATTCACCATTAGGAAGACCGGGGCGCGGCCGATGATCGTGAGCGGCTCGAAGTCCTTGAGCGGATCGTAGGGCAGGGACTTCATCAGGGCGACGTTCGACGCTGCCGCCGTGTTGGAGCAGACGAAGATCGTCTGGCCGTCGGGCTTCGACTTGGCGGCGATGTCGGCCGCGATGGCGCCATTGGCGCCGGGCTTGTTCTCCACCACGGCCGGGACGCCGAACAGTCGGTTCAATCCATCGGCCACCTGCCGTGCCGATTGGTCGGTGGCCGAACCTGGACCGAACGGCACGAGTATGCGGAACGGTCCATTGGGAAAGGAATCGGCCCGCGCGGCAAAGGGAAGGGAGGCGGCAGCACAAGCGAGAAAATGACGACGGTGCATGGATGGATTGTCGCCCCACCGATCGTTCATCTCCAGACCCGCATTCCGAGGGGCGGCCGTTCCTTTCCGAGCGGTCAGCCGAGGTCCTTCACGCGTCGATTGGCGGGATCGTAGAACGGCTGCAGCGTCGCCGTCGCGCCGATGCGCTCGCCGGCGATCTCGATCTCGTATCGCCCGGCGTTGACAAAATCCGCATCGACCCGTTCACCACCATTGTCGATGTAGCCCATGGCCAGCGGCTTGCCGATGGTGTGGCCGAACATGCCGGAGCTGGTGCGCCCAACCAGCGTGCCATCCCGCCAGATTGGCTCATTGTGGTAGAGCAGCCGGCTCGGATCATCGAGAGCGAAATGGACGAGTCGACGCGTCACGCCCCGTTCCTTCTGCTTCAGGAGCGCGGCGCGTCCGATGAAGCCGCCGGGCTTGTTCCAGGCGACGGCGAAACCGAGTCCGGCCTCGAGCGGCGTATCCTCCTCGGTGATGTCGTGGCCCCAATGGCGATAGGCTTTCTCGAGGCGCAGCGAATTGAGGGCGTGATAGCCCGCCAGCCGCAGGCCGAGGGGTTGGCCGGCGGCAGCCAGTCGATCGAAGACATCCAGCGTGAATTCGGTGGGGATGTAGAGTTCCCATCCCAGCTCGCCGACATAGGTGATGCGGCTGGCGCGAACGCGGGCATAGCCAAGGTCGATGACCTGAGATGTTCCGAAGGGGAAGGCGGCGTTCGACAGGTCGGCGCCCGTCAGCCCTGCGAGAAGGAGCCGCGACTGCGGTCCCATGACGCTCAGCACCGAATGGGCGGACGTCACATCGACGGCCACGGCGCGGGCGTCGGCAGGAATGTGGCGTTGCAGCCAGGCGAGGTCACGCGTCTGCGTCGCCGCGGCCGTCACGATCAGGAAGCGATCCTCGGCCTCGCGCGTCACGGTGAGGTCGGCTTCGATGCCGCCGCGTTCGTTGAGCCACTGGGTGTAGACGATTCGTCCCACGGGAACCGCGACATCATTGGCGCTGATGCGGTTCAGGACGGCCTCGGCATCGGGACCTTGCAGGAGGTATTTCCCGAACGACGACTGGTCGAACAGACCGACGTTCGAGCGGACGGCGCGATGCTCCGCCGCCGAGTGCTCGAACCAGTTCTGCCTGCCGTAGCTGTAGTCGTACCGCGCGGGCACATCCTTGGGGGCGTACCAGTTGGGACGCTCCCAGCCGGCCGTCTCGCCGAAGCAGGCGCCGGCGGCGAGAAGGCGGTCATGGAGGGCCGAGCGACGCACGCCGCGCGCCGTCTCGGGTTGCCGGAACGGCCAATGCATGGCGTAGAGCAGGCCCAGCGCCTCGACCGTTCTGTCGCGGAGGTACAGGCGATTGCGCTGGAACGGCATCATGCGCCGGATGTCGACGTCCCAGAGATCCATCGGCGGATGGCCATCGACGATCCAGTCGGCCAGCACCTTGCCGGCGCCGCCGGCCGACTGGATGCCGATCGAATTGAAGCCGGCGGCGACGAACAGGCCCCGTACTTCCGGCGTCTCGCCGAGCAGATAGCGATCGTCAGGCGTGAAGCTCTCGGGGCCGTTGAAGAAGAGCTGGATGCCGGCCTTGGCGAGAGCCGGCACGCGCCGCATCGCCGTCTCGAGCAACGGTTCGATATGCGCGAGATCGTCCGGCAGCGTGTCGAAGCAGAAGCTTTCGGGAATGCCCTTCATGCCCCAGGGCTTGGCGACCGGCTCGAACCAGCCGACGAGGAGCTTCCCTGCGTCTTCCTTGAAGTAGGCGCAGGAATCGGCATCGCGCAGCACAGGCAGGTGCCGGGGAAGGCCGGGAATCGGTTCGGTGACGATGTAGAAATGCTCAGCCGCATGCAGTGGAACGGTGGTCCCGGCGGCGGCGCCGAGATCGCGGGCCCACATGCCGGCAGCGTTCACGACAATGTCGGCGCGGATGTCGCCGAGGGCGGTGCGGACGCCAACCGCCTTGCCACCTTCGACGACGATCTCCTCGACCTTGACGTTCTCGACGATGCGAACGCCGCGGCTCCTGGCGGCCTTCGCCAAAGCCTGTGTCGTGTCGACCGGATTGGTCTGGCCGTCCTTGGGCAGATAGACGGCGCCGACGAGGTCGTCGGTCGCCATCAGGGGCCACAATTTCCACGCCTGTTCCACGGTGAGCACATCGACCTCGAGGCCGAAGCAGCGCGCCATCGACGCTCCGCGCTTCAGCTCCTCGAAACGCGCCTCGGTCGAGGCCAGGGCCAGCGAGCCGATCTGCCGGAAGCCGGTAGCCTGTCCGGTCGTCCGTTCAAGCGACGCGTAGAGCTCGGTCGTGTACTGGGCGAGGCGCGTCAGGTTGTGGGTGGCCCTCAGCTGACCGACCAGCCCCGCGGCGTGCCAGGTCGTGCCCGAGGTGAGCTGCTTGCGCTCCAGCAGCACGACATCGGTCACG
This sequence comes from Enhydrobacter aerosaccus, assembly GCF_900167455.1. Taxonomy (GTDB): domain Bacteria; phylum Pseudomonadota; class Alphaproteobacteria; order Reyranellales; family Reyranellaceae; genus Reyranella; species Reyranella aerosaccus. The sequence continues at coordinate 1,699,439 of NZ_FUWJ01000001.1, read as the reverse complement.
CCTCGCAATGACAGATGGTACGCGACGCTGCATCCGACGATTCCGCCACCGACGATGACGATCTGGGCCTTGGATGGAATCTCGATCACGCCTCGAACCTCGCGATGCAGCCATGCGCGCCGGAACTATACGGCGGTCCGAGCGATCATATAGGTCCCCATGGCCCAGGCGAGGCGCGCGAAGTCGGTCTGCAGAACGCTTCGCGGGAGGAGGAGAAGGCAGCGCGGCGCAAAGGCTGCTGCTTCCCGGCTTCCTTGAGCCGCGCCGGATACCGGGCGTAGACGCCGCGGCTATAGAAGGAGATCGATCAACGATGAAGGCGATCCCCTCCGTTTCGGCATCAGCGCCTCAATTCTGGAACGGACCCCGTGAAGTCGATCCAAGGATTGGTCCCCAATGTGTCTGCACCCGCAACGCTCGGATCATCGTAACGCATGACGAAGTTTTTCGGCCCGGTCGCATAGGCGATCGTCAACCCGTAAGGTGCGCTGAGGAATGCAGCGTGAGGGACCAGGCCAGCATAGCTTATACGGAAAGCCTTCCCTTCGACGCGGACAGGGCCGACAGACAACTTCACGATCTCGTTGTCTGGCAGGCGAAAAAACCAGATCCAGGGTCCTCCGGACACCACGGTCATCAGCTCATCCAGCCCGACGCCGCTATCCGACGTATTTACATGAAGTTTTCCATATTTGGAGAGAGCAACGGGGAGAACGCCCGCTGGGATAGCTTTCATATCAAAGAGTTTCGGATATGGAGCGTCGCCAATCTCGGATGTTGTGAGATAGCCTGCACGGTGTGCCTCCGGTTGGCGCCCGGCCTTGGCGATTTCCTCCAGAAGCTGCCCACGATGCAGGGCAAAGAGTGCCATGAGACGTTTTCCTTCATCCTCGGTCAGCGCTCGGCTTTGGGATGCATCGACAAGGGGAGTTGCTTCTGGAGGTATCGGTACCAGGCTGACACGAGCGCCGATCGAACGGAGAACGCCATTAACATTGTCGATGCCCACCGCTGGCGGTTTGCCATTGAGGTATGAAAGCCTCAACAGCTCACCTTCATCATTTGCTTTGGCGATGCTGGGACCGACGGCTAGTGCCGCAGCAAACCAGGTGAGCAAGCCAAGTAGCGACTTCAGCATTTGCGATGCCCCGATGGCAATCGGCCGGCAGTCCTCCGGAGCATTGATGCGGGTGCCGATTGCTGTGCCGGTGAAATCGATTTCTCTTTCGGCACCATTTCGGCGAGCCGCGCCGCATCCTCCCGCAGGGTGACGTCAAAGGGGCGATGATGACGGGCTCGTGTCACGACCTTGCTCCCATCGCTTCGGTTTCTGTGAACCGAGCGATTGCGCGAGGGCCTTCAACCATAATCTCAGTTCCCATGGTTGCCGACAGTCGTCGGAATCGGTCGAGGATCGGTCGGGCGTCTGCCTCACTCTCGATAAGAATGGGCATGCCCTGGACGTCGCATTCGGTGGCGCAGAACTCGATTGTCCGCACGCCAGCGGCGCAGAATTCGATCCGGCACACCAGGGACCAGGGGTCGATCTGAGAGAATATCTCCTTCTGAATGGGGGTGGCGTTCACTCGATCCTGCTGCGCGATGTGATTGCCCAGACTGTAAAGGATCGGTCGCCCTCGATAAGTCTCGATCCCGGCGGGGCTGTGGGGATGATTGCCCAGAACCATGTCCGCGCCGGCATTGATGATCGCATGACCAAGGGGGCGCTGATATTCAGCTTGGGGATCGCCGCGTCCATATCCCCAATGGACACTGACGATGAGTAGATCGACGCGTGGGCGTAGCGCCTGGATCGCGGTTATGAGGCGTTCCTGATCTTCCGCACGGACACGGCTACGCATCTTCAGAGGAGCGCCCGGCTCGGTGGCTAGAAGGATCGGGTTGAATTCAGTCCATTGTTCGACTTGCAGCGGGGCAATACCGGGTCGCTGTTCCGTTGCGGCATAATCCGGTGGCAGGAGACACGAGACGGCGAGGAAGCCGATACGACGCCCGGCGACATCAAGCACGCGCGGCGCGACGGCTTCGCTGACCGTTCGGCCGCCGCCGACAGGCGTGATGCTGGCGGACTGGAGATTGTCGAGAGTTTCAAGGAATGCCTCGGGGCCGAAGTCACAAGTGTGGTTCGTGGCCACCGTCATGATCCCGAAGCCCGCACGCCCCAGGTCCGCGGCAACCATCGGATCGACCAGGTAAGCGATCGGAGCATCGGTCCGATAACCTTTTGCCGCGAACTGCACTTCGCACGAGCCCCAAACGAGATCGGCGTTCCGAAGGTAATGCAGGGTGCGTTCGTATTCGGGGTGAACCGCTCCCCGTTCATCGAACAACCTTGACCTGATGACGATGTCGCCGGCCGCCGCGAGGACGGGGTAGCGCTCCGGGCGCATGCTCGAACTCCCATAAAACTTGTTTGATATTTTTTAGATATATGCAAAGAAGCAGGCGTGCAACGAGGAAAGTCGGAAAATTCGGATCGGTTGGCCGCGGACTCCCAGAGATTGCGCGACCGGAAACAGATCGGCTGCAAGTTTTTATGATGCTTTATCGTGCGACCCACAGCACACCGGGCCTTAATCGGGAGGAAGCAGAATGAGCAATGATGTGAGCTCCGCCGAACTCATCGTCGGGTCGGCAGATGAGTTGGGGTCGATCTACCGAAAGATCGCTTTTCGAGTCGTCCCGATCTTGATGCTGCTGTGGATTCTGGCGTGGATCGATCGCGTCAATGTCAGCTTTGCCAAGCTACAGATGATGGATGAGCTGCGCTTCAGTGATGCTGTCTATGGATTGGGCGCGGGGATCTTCTTTATCGGCTACCTGATATTCGAAGTGCCGAGCAATCTTCTGCTCCAGAGGATTGGCGCTCGGCAGACAATTGCCAGGATCGCGATCGGATGGGGGATGACCTGCGTGCTGATGTCCTTTGCGACGACGCCGGCCATATTCTACGCATTGCGATTTATGCTCGGCGCTTTTGAGGCAGGCTTCTTTCCCGGCGTCATCCTCTATCTAACTCTCTGGTTTCCGACCGATCGCCGGGCGAGGGTGTTTGGCATCTTCATGTCTTCGGTCGCACTCTCCGGTGTCTTCGGCGGCCCGCTGGCCGGATTCGTCATGAGTACATTCCACGGCCATATCGGTCTTTCTGGATGGCAGTGGCTGTTTATCGTGGAGGGAGTGCCGACGGTGATGATCGGCATCTTCTGCCTATTCTATCTCACCAACCGGCTCGAAGAGGCGCACTGGCTTTCGCCCGAGGAGCGTGCCGCCGTTGCCGCCGATCTCCAACGAGACCACATCATGCTTGGGAGCCGAGAGCACGATTTCAGAGTGATAATCCGCGATCTGCGCTTGTGGGCCTTCACTTTTGTCTATCTGTGCGTGATCGTCGCGAATGCCACGGTGGCCTTCTGGGGGCCAACAATCATCCGGGAAGCGGGGATCGGCAGTCTTACGACCATCGGCTGGATCGTGTCTGGAGCTTCGCTGTTCGGATCGGCTGTCATGATCCTCAATGGCATTGCTGCCGACCGTACCGGGCGCCCGCTGATCCTGTGCGTCTTATCCTTGGTCGTCGCGGGCGTCGCGCTTGGTGCCGTCGCCAATTTCCTTCATAGCGCGGCAGAGATTGCAATCGTCGCCTTTGCTTTCGCGCTGGGCGGCGCCTACGGGGCGATCCCCGTCTTCTGGCAGATGCCCAACCGGCTCTTCGCAGGCACTGCGGCGGCAGGCGGGATCGCCGTAATCAATTCCTTTGGCAATCTCGGCGGCTTCCTCGCGCCTTACGGCCTCGGTCTCTTGGCCTCGCAGGCAGGTGACGTCACCGCCGGACTCGTCGCAGTCGGAATCGTCTCTCTTGTCGCGGCTCTTGCGACCGTTCTTGTCGCACGACGATTTTTCGTCCCGGGCACGATATGATGGCGCACACTCCAAACACGGACTTTGTCGATTAGGGATTTCGTCGGGGTTAGCCGTTGGGGAGCGATCTCTTCGCGAAGGAAATGGACCAGATCACTCAATGAGCAAGATCAAGACTGCCGTAAAGGTTTCGCTGGGAGAGCGCGTCTACGAGGATCTGCGCGTAGCCATCGCGCTGGGAGAGATTCCTCAAGGGCAAGTGTTCAACGAAGCAGATCTTATTGCGCGCTATAAGGTCAGCACATCGCCCTTGCGCGAGGCATTGACGCGACTTCGCCAGGACGGATTGGTCCGGGTCATACCGAGACGGGGCTACGCTGTTACCGAGCTAACCCTGCGCGATTTCCATGAACTCGTACAGATGCGCATGATCAACGAAGGCGCAGCCGCGGAGCTCGCCGCGCCACGAATTACAGACCAGCATATTGCCGAGATGCAGCGCTTATCGTCCGTGCCTCTCCTCATTGGCGGTGCACGGAATTATAGAGACTTCATGCAGGCCAATCAGGCCTTTCATGAATTGATTGCGCGGATCGCTGACAACTCGCGGCTCCTCAAGGCAACGAAGCAAACGTTCGATGAAATTCAACGGCTTCTTTTTGCCGATCTAAGCGAGGTAGGAGGCGGAGACCTCGAGCACGATCATGATGACATTGTTGCCGCTCTTGCGAGGAGAGATGGGGCCGCTGCTCGAAAGGCCGTGGTTGAGCACATAAAGCAATCGCGTGACCGCGTCGTGCAAAGAATGCTGCGCAGCGACAAGCCGCTCGAGAACATCAGCATGATTCAGTAGCCATACAAGCGTACTCGCCGCTGGAGACACAGCAGCATCGTCATCGCAAGAAAGGCTCCGTTGGATCTTGCCGAGCCGCGCGCCGTACGCTCATCCCGAGAAGTTCATGGGACGCCTGGTCGCTGCGGTTGGCGCTGGTCGCGGTGACTCAAAGATGTATGTCGGGGCCATATGCTTCGGCGACGAAACGGAGTCCCTCGAAGAACGCGGCCGCATAGCAGAGCAAGAGCATCTGCGCGTTGAGACGCCGATGATGCTGGAACGCCGTGATCAGATTGCCGGGCGTGAATTGGATGCGAGCTTTGCGGATCAGCAGAAGCGCGATGCCGATCACGGCGACTGCCGAAGCGGCGTGAAAGCAGAAGCAGACCGGACCAAGCATCGACAATCTCTCGACTGCGAGAGGTGGGTACTCAGAGGTACACCCCATAGCGCAATCCGGATTCGGCTCGCAACTCACGAGTGACCAAATTGGGCTTGCCCGGTGACGTCGGTGTCCAATTCCTCTGTGATCGTGATAGCCGCACTCCACGCCGCCGATGCCAGACGTTACCCTCTGGAGCCGGTCGCCGGGGCCTCGGTGGGATCCGGCAGCTCCGCCCAGAAGTTCTTCAGAGCCTCGGCGACCGGCGCGGGCGTCTCCTCGGGCCACCAGTGGCCCACGCCGGCAAGACGCGCGATTTTCGCGCCCGATCGCTGGGCCGCCCACTCATGCTGCTCCAACGTCCCGCTGGCTCGCCCGAAGTCGTCGACGGCGATGAGAGCGAGCCCCGGGCGTTGTGCGGCGCTCGGCAGGAGCTGTCCGGCTTCGGACATCGCCGGCTGCCGGGCCGACCGCAACAGCTTGAGGACGGCGCGCCCCATCTCGGGATCCATGCCTGCCGCGACCCGCTCCGCCATGCGCCCGGTCATTCCAAGGGCCGACGTCACCGCGAGTCGCTGCTGCAGGTCGCCTCCCCACAGCTCCTGCACCGAGGCTTCCCCTGGGCCCTCCTGCTGCCACACCTGCGCCCGCGGATGCCAGACGTAATCGGGCGCGAACACGCCGAGCGCATCGGAGGCCCAGCTGCGGATCAGATCCGGACGGCTCATGGCCAGCGCCGCGACGTGGATTCCACCCCAGTCGTGTCCCACCAGGTCGACCGGAGCGCGGAACAGCTCCAACTGGGACGTCAGCCAGTCGCGATAGGCCGTCATCGACGGGTCGAAGGCGCGGGGGGCGGGGACGCCGAAGCCGGGCGGGGACAGGGCGACCGCGTCGGCCCGGTCGAGCTCGTCGATGAGCGGTCCCCAGATGACCGCCGACTCGGGGTTGCCATGGACGAGGACGAGTGGAGTGCGCGGCATGAGCTTACCTCCTACATACTTGTTGAACAACACACAAGTATCATGGCCTGATCGACAGGCGAATTCCATGGCCGATCGCTGCTCCCGGACCGCTTGCACGCGCTCCGTGGCGCGTGCTATCGGCGCGACAAGCGCGCACACTGGCGGAGCAGATGCTCCGTCGCCCCGATGTCTGAACAGCCCTGACGCCCGATCAGCCTCCCGCTCGCCGCACGCAGCAAGAGCGTCGCGAGCAGACCGAACGCAAGGTGATAGCTGCCGCGACGGCACTGATTGCCGAGCACGGGTCGCGCGCGCTCACCCTGGCGAAGGTGGGCGAGGCCGCCGGGTACAGCCGGGGGATCGTCTCTCATCACTTCGGCAGCCGTGAGAATCTGCTCCGCGCGGTGATGCGCGATGCCCAGATCTTTGACCTGCCGGATCCTCGGGAGAGCGCCGGAGTCTGGCTGACGCAAACGGTTCGTGCCTACCTGAAGAACGTCAGCAGCCAACGTCCGGCTGTTCGCGCGTTCCTGCAGATGTGGGGCGAGGCGATTGCCACCGATCCCATCCTGATGCCGCTGTACGCGGAACAGGACGCCGGCTTCCGGCGCCTGCTCGCCGACAAGGTCCGCGAAGGGATCCGCGACGGCTCGGTGCGAGCAGACGCCGACCCCGAGGCCATGGCCGTATCGCTCCTTGGCCTCCTACGCGGGATCGCCCTGCAGCTGATCTCGACTCCACCCCCGGCGCGGGTCAAAGCGATCATCGACGAAGCCGAGCGGGCCACCCGGCATGCGCTGAGGCCGTGATCCGAAGGCCTTCGGTGCGAGACGCGCGCAGACTCGGAGCCACGAAGCAAAAGAGCCCCACCCGACGGTGAGGCTCTCAGCAATTTCCACACAGTCCGCTTTTAGCGCCGCCACCAGCCGCGCTTTGGTTTCTCGGGCGGCGTATCGGTCGAGATCGTCGGAATGACGATCGCCGGCGGCGGGGGAGGCGGCGGTTCTGCGGCCTCTGTCTGGGCCGGTACCGGCTGCGGCGCGGCGGCGACGATGGGTTCGGCCGGTGCCGCAATCGGCGGTGGGGGCGGGACCAGATTGTCGGTCGTCATCGCTGGCTGCGGCTCGTAGGGAGGCCGCTCCACCGGCATGTGCGCTCCTTCCATCTGATCCACGGCCGAGCCGTTGATCGGAGTGGCAGGGGCCGTGGGCTGATCTTCCGACGAAGGCTCCCAGCCGCCCTGATCGGGCGCGGCGCGCTCGCCCGTATGATCTCCGGCCTGATCGCCGAATTCGCCTTCACCATTCTCGCGGCGACGGCGGCGGCCACCGCGGCGACCGCGACGGCGACGGCGATCGGCTTCCTGGCGGTCGCCTTCCTCGGCATGCTCTTCGGTTGCGCGAGCACCGGGCTCTTCGCCCTCGGGCAAATCATCGCCCTCGGCCTGCGGGCCTTCCTCGGACGGAGTTCCATCGGCACGCGCGGTCTCGCCTTCGGCATAGGGGCGTGCCTCTTCGCCCTCGCCTTGCTCGTCGCGGCGGCCGCGCCGACGCCGACGCCGGCGACGGCGTCCGCGGCCATCACCTTCTTCGTCGCCACCGACACGATCGCCTTCTGCCGCTTCAGCGGCTTCACCTTCGGGCAGTTCGGTCTCCGCGCCTTGGCCTTCGATGTCGTAGCTGGCGCGCGCGGTCTCGTGCATCGGCCGCGGCTCCTCGCCACGGCGCGAGCGGACGCGCTCGATCTCGCAGTCGGCGGCGTGCATCTCCTCGTCGGCCTCGACCGTGACGTGGAAACCGTAGCGCTTCTCGATCTCCGACAGGGTGTGGCGCTTCTGGTTCAAGAGATAGAGCGCGACATTGGGCGGCACGCTGACGATGATCTCGCTCGACCGGCGACGGACGCCTTCCTCCTCGATGGCACGCAAGGCATGCAGCGCCGCCGATTCGATCGAGCGCACGCGACCGGTGCCGGCGCAATGCGGGCAGATCTCCGTGGAGTGCTCGAGCAGGGAGGGACGCAGGCGCTGGCGCGACATCTCGAGCAGGCCGAAGGCGGAGATGCGGCCGATCTGGATGCGGGCGCGGTCGTTGCGCATCGCCTCCTTGACCTTGTGCTCGACCTGGCGCTGGTGGCGCGTCTCCTCCATGTCGATGAAGTCGATCACGATCAGGCCGGCGAGATCGCGCAGGCGGACCTGGCGGGCCACTTCCTCGGCGGCCTCGATGTTGGTGCGCAGCGCCGTCTCCTCGATGTTGCGCTCCTTGGTGGAGCGGCCCGAGTTGACGTCGATGGCGACCAGCGCCTCGGTCGGGTTGATGACGATGTAGCCGCCGGAGCGCAGCTGGACGACCGGCGAATGCATGGCGTCGAACTGGTTTTCCACCTGGTAGCGATGGAAGAGGGGGATCGGCTCGTCGTAGAGCTGCACCTTGCCGGCTTCGTGCGGCATGAGCTGGCGCATGAATTCCGAGGCGGCCTGGTAGCCGGCTTCGCCTTCCACCAGCACCTGGGCGATGTCGGTATCGTAGACGTCGCGCAGCGAGCGCTTGACGAGGTCGCCTTCCTCGTAGATCAGCGCCGGCGCCGTCGAGCGCATGGTGAGCTCGCGGATCGAGTCCCAGAGGCGGGACAGGTATTCGTAGTCGCGCTTGATGTCGATGTTGGAGCGTTCGAGGCCGGCGGTGCGCAGGATCACGCCCATGCCTTGCGGCACCTCGAGCTGGGCCAGCATCTCCTTCATGCGCTTGCGGTCGCTGGGGTTGGAGATCTTGCGGCTGATCCCGCCGCCGCGGCCGGCATTGGGCATCAGCACGCAGTAGCGGCCGGCCAGCGAGAGATAGGTGGTGAGGGCGGCGCCCTTGTTGCCGCGCTCTTCCTTGACGACCTGCACCAGCAGGATCTGGCGGCGCTTGATGACTTCCTGGATCTTGTACTGGCGGACCGGCTGGCGGCGCCGACGCTCGCGCGTCTCGCGTTCCTCGCCGACGGCATCGTCGCCGCCTAGCGTCTCGACCGTGACGTCCGGCTGCGGCGCCTCGGCGGGATCGACCGGAACGCCGACGGTATCGCCTTCCGCCGCGGCGCCCTCGCCCGTCGTCTCCAAGGCCTCGGTAGCGGGGGCCTCGGTGACGGAGGCATCGGTGGCCGGGGCATCGGGCGTCGGGTCGGCCTCGAGGGCGGGACCGTCGATCCGCTGCTCGGCCGCCATTGCGGCGGGCTGGGCGTGCGGGACGACCTCGACCGGCACGGACTCGCCCGGCGCCTCGATGCCAGCGGGCAGCCCCTCGGCGGGCGCGGCTTCTGCAACCGTGTCCGGTGCCGGTGCTTCCGATGGCGCGACCTCGGCCACCGCGCGGACGTCATCACCCTCCAGGTGAGCGGACTCCAGCCGTTCCGCTGCCGCAATCGCCTCCGCTCGCTCTTCGCGCGCGTCGTCGATGTCGGTGCGGTCTATCCTGCCAGCCGAAGGCTCCGGCTCCTCGTCCGCCTCCGCCTGCAACCGCTGCTGCTCCGCAATCAACCGCTCCCGATCCGCAACCGGGATTTGATAATAATCTGCGTGCACTTCGGAGAAGGCCAGGAAGCCGTGGCGGTTGCCGCCGTATTCGACGAAGGCGGCCTGCAGCGAGGGTTCGATGCGGATCACCTTGGCGAGATAGATGTTGCCCTTGAGGGGCTTGCGCGACGCGGTTTCGAAATCGAATTCTTCCAGACGTGTTCCGTCGACGACCACCACGCGCGTCTCTTCGGGGTGGCTGGCATCAATGAGCATGCGCCTTGCCATGGGCTCGCTCCCGAGGGACCTGGTTTCGACCGGCGCGAGCGACCAGCGGCCAGGCCGCCTCTCTGGCGCGAGGGGGACGGTGCGCCATCGACCCGTCGAACGGCCGACAACCGGCCAAGACGGGGAAGCATCGCATCGCCGGACCGAACTGGGTCCTGCCGACCTCGAGGTTTCCTAATAGCCACCGCCTACCTGACAATCCCGCGAACCTACCTTGTAGAAAAGGCGACCCGGCGGTGACTGCCGTCGGAGCGCGGCCTCCTCGGGAGGGCGCTTCGAACGACGGCGACTGCTCGCGGAACGCAACATACGGGGTTCCAAATGGACCGACAACCCAAACCTTGATGTTCTTTAAAACAAGCCATAACTGACTGAAAAACCTTGAAATTATTCGTATCCTCATATATTGCTTTAAGAAACTGCCATAAGAATGCCGCCCCTCTGCCCCGGACTTGGCGCCAATGATCGTCGTTCGCCGTCGCGCTCTGTTCGCCGCTTCCCTGGCTCTGGGAGCGGTCGCTATGGGGGCAAAATCGAGCTTGGCCTCGCCCGCGGTGAAGAAAAGCCGCCTGCCGATCCCGGTCCCGCCCAGGCCCAAGACCATTATGCTCGATCCCGGCCATGGCGGCGCCGATCCCGGCGCGCTGGGCGTCGGCGGCACCCAGGAGAAGCGGGTGGTGATCGCCGTGGCGCGCGGCCTGCAGCAGCAGTTGCAGCAGGGCGGCCGCTACCGCGTCCTGCTGACCCGCGCCGGCGACAGCTTCGTGCCCTTGCGTGAGCGGGTGGCGCGGGCCGAGGCGGCCAAGGCCGACCTGTTCCTGTCGATCCACGCCGATTCCCACCCCGATCCCGACGTGCGCGGCGCCTCGGTCTACACCATCTCGGAGGAGGCCAGCGACCGCGAGGCCGCCGCCCTGGCGGCGCGCGAGAATCGCGACATGTTCGCCGGCATGCGGCTCGGCGCCCAGCCCGACGATAGCGTCACCAAGACCCTGGTCGCCATGGCCCAGCGCGGCACCGGCAACGATTCGCGCCGCTTCGCCGACACCATCGTCCATACCTTCGGCCGCAGCGGCGTGCGCCTGCTGCCACGCACCCACCGCGAGGCGGGCTTCGCCGTCCTGACCTCGCCCGACATCCCGGCCGCCCTGGTAGAACTGGGCTATCTGTCCAATCGCTACGACGAGAAGCTCCTGACGGTGCAGCAGCACCAGGTGGCGCTGGGCCGGGCGCTGCGCGCCTCGATCGATGCCTATTTCGGCGCGGGTTCTGCCACAAGAAAGGCGTAACTCGCCCCGACTATCCTCGGCCCCATCCGCCGCGCCCTTGAACCGACGGCAAAGCCCTGTACTAAGGTAACCGTGACTCGCCTCGTCAAAATTCTGCTGGCCTTCTGCGTCGCCGGGCTGATCGTCGGCGTCGGCACCGTGGCCGGCCTGTTCTGGCATTTCAGCCACGGCCTGCCCGACCACAAGCAGCTGGCCGACTACCAGCCGCCCACCGTATCGCGCCTCTACGCCTCGGATGGCCGCCTGCTGGCCGAGTACGCCAAGGAAAAGCGCATCTTCGTGCCGGTCGCCGCCATGCCCAAGCGCCTGCTCGAGGCCTTCGTCGCGGCCGAGGACCAGCGCTTCTACAGCCATCCCGGCGTCGACGTGATCGGCATGATCCGCGCCGCCATCACCGACCTCGCCAATCCCGGCAAGCGGCCGGAAGGCGCCTCGGGCATCACCCAGCAGGTGGCCAAGAACTTCCTGCTCTCCAACCAGGCGACGCTCGCGCGCAAGATCCGCGAGGCCATCCTGGCCTTCCGCATCGAGGAGACCTATTCCAAGGATCGCATCCTCGAGCTCTATCTCAACGAGATCTATCTCGGCTCCGGCAACTACGGCGTCGCCTCCGCCGCGCTCAACTACTTCGACCGCTCGCTGGGCGAGCTCAGCCTGTCGGAGATGGCCTATCTCGCCGCGCTGCCCAAGGCCCCCAATCGCTACAACATCGTCCGCAACGAGAAGGACGCCTACGCCCGGCGCGACTACGTGCTGGCCCGCATGCGCGACGATGGCTACATCACCGCCGCCGAGGAGCAGGCCGCCAAGGCCGAGAAGCTGCAATACCGCAAGCGCGGCCCGACTGAGGTCGTGAGCGCCGACTTCTTCGCCGAGGAGGCGCGCCGCAACCTGCTGTCGGCCTATGGCGACAAGGGCCTCTATGAAGGCGGCCTCACGGTCATGACCTCGCTCGATCCGGCGATCCAGGAAGTCGCCGACAAGGCGCTGCGGGCCGGGCTGATCGATTACGACCGCCGCCACGGCTGGCGCGGACCCTACGCCAGGATCGCCGACATGAGCACCAACTGGCAGGAGGAGTTCGCGCGCATCCAGCAGCGCCGCCCGCTCTACGGCCCGCCGACCTGGCAGCTCGCCGTCGTCACCAAGGTCGAGCCGCAGCAGGTGCAGATCGGCGGCCTGCCCGACAACGGTGAGGGCACGGTGCCGTTCGCCGAGATGCAGTGGGCGCGCCCGACGCTGCCCGAGCAGAATGTCGGCGGCTATCCCGGCCGTCCCGCCAACGTCGTCAGCGTCGGTGACGTGATCGTGGTCGAGAAGGTGGAGAAGGGCGCCAACAACAAGCCCTATCCGGCCAATACCTATGCCCTGCGCCAGGTGCCGAACGTCAACGGCGCCGTGGTGGTGATGGAGCCGCAGACCGGCCGCATCCTCGCCATGTCGGGCGGCTGGTCCTACGGCATGAGCCAGTTCAACCGCGCGGTGCAGGCGCAGCGCCAGCCCGGCTCGTCGTTCAAGCCGTTCGTCTATCTGGCGGCGATGGATGCCGGCATCACGCCCTCGACCCTGGTGCTCGACGCGCCGTTCGAATACGACCCCGGCCACGGCCAGCCGATCTGGCGGCCCGGCAACTACCAGAACGAGGAATCGCTGGGCCCGGCTACCGTGCGCCGCGGCCTCGAACTGTCGCGCAACCTCATGACGGTGCGCATGGCGCAGCAGATCGGCATGAAGCGCGTGGTCGATGTCGCCAAGGAATTCGGCATCGCCGACAACATGGGCGCCTATCTGCCGATGGCGCTGGGCGCCGTCGACACCACGCTGCTGCGCATGACCATGGCGCACGCCATGCTGGCCAACGGCGCGCACGAGATCACGCCCAGCCTGATCGATCGCGTGCAGGATCGCGACGGCAAGACCATCTATCGCCACGAGCCGCGCGTCTGCGAGGGCTGCGGCGAGGCGGCCGCCGGCCAGAAGCCCAAGCCGCCGCGCATCGTCGATCCGCGCAAGCCGTTCCACGATCCGGCCTCGGTCTACCAGGTCGTGAACATGATGCTGGGCGTGACGACGCGCGGCACCGCCGCCCAGCTCGCCGCGCTCGGCCGGCCGATCGCCGGCAAGACCGGCACCACCAATGATTCGAAGGACACCTGGTTCCTGGGTTCGACGCCCGATCTCACCATCGGCATCTATGTCGGCTTCGACGAGCCGCGCACGCTGGGCCGCAGCGAGCAGGGCAGCTTCACCGCCGCGCCGATCTACGAGCGCATCGCCAAGGTGGTCTACAAGGACAAGCCGCCGGTGCCGTTCCGCATCCCGCCCGGCCTGCGCATCGTGCGCGTCAACCACGATACCGGCCAGCCGACCTATCCGGGCGACCCGCAGGCGATCGACGAGGCCTTCAAGCCCGGCACCGAACCCACCGGCGACAACCAGCAGGTGCTCGACGGCTCCGCCGCGATCTCCGGCGTCGACCCCTCCGAAGGCGGCTCCGTCGCCGGCGGCGGCGGCCCGCGCCCAACCCTGACCGGTACCGGCGAGACATACTGAGCGCTCGCTCACCCTTCGAGACGCGGCCTGCGGCCGCTCCTCAGGGTGAGGACTTCCTCTCCACCGGCGCCAGAGGGCAGCTCATCGGAGCGCACAACCGGAGTTGCGCCGTCATGATTCAAGAGCGCCACTGGAGTGGCGCGCTCCCCCGAGGCTCATCGGAGCGCGCCACTCCAGTGGCGCTCTTGTGTCATCCCGACCGCAGGGAGGGATCCCTGATCGGCGCCTGCCACGAGATCCCTCACTCCGTTCGGGATGACAGGGTTCTTTGGGGAAGAAGACGAGATCCCTCACTTGAGCGCGCAGGTTACCGCGCGCGATTCGGGATGACACAGTTCTTTGGGGAAGAAGACGAGATCCCTCCCTGCGGTCGGGATGACACGGTTCTTTGGGGATGCGGGTCTTTTGGGGGCGCGGAACCTTGCGATGGGCACGGTTCCCGGGATGACATCGAGGCGGCGCTTGACGGTCCGGCGCGTTTGTCCCTAGACCCCTCCCGCCGTCTTCCTCCTCTCCCCCGGAGGGGGAGAGGGCGGGTGAGGGGGAGCCTCCCGGACAGCGGCGCAGGACACAGGCCCCGGACACAGGAAAGAGAGTAGAGCGATGCGTGCCGAAGCCCAGGCGATGGTGAGCCAGATCGAGGAGTCGCTGGAACTCCTGAGGAGGCGTCTTTGACTACGACCGTGCGGTCGTCCGTCTCGACGAGCTGAACGCGCGCGCCGAGGATCCGGCGCTCTGGAACGACGCCAAGGAAGCCCAGGCGGTCATGAAGGAGCGGCAGAAGCTCGAAGTCGCCATCGCCACCATCAAGCGCCTGCGCGCCGCGGTCGACGACAATGTCGGCCTGATCGAGATGGCCGAGGCCGAGAAGGACGAGGCCATGATCGCCGACGCCGAGGCCGCCCTGCGCGTCGCCGGCGAGGAGGCCCGCCAGGCGCGGCTGGAGACGCTGCTCTCCGGCGAGGCCGATGCCAACAACGCCTATGTCGAGATCAATGCCGGCGCCGGCGGCACCGAGGCCCAGGACTGGGCCGAGATGCTGGCCCGCATGTACACGCGCTGGGCCGAGCGGCGCGGCTTCAAGGTGAGCTGGCTCGAGGAGAGCGCGGGCGAGGAGGCGGGCATCAAGTCGTGCGCCTTCAAGGTCGAGGGCCACAACGCCTATGGCTGGCTGAAGACCGAATCGGGCGTGCACCGGCTGGTGCGCATCAGCCCGTTCGACGGCAACGCGCGGCGCCAGACCAGCTTCGCCTCGGTGTGGGTCTATCCCGAGGTGGACGACAACATCGAGATCGAGCTTGTCGACAAGGACCTGCGAGTCGACACCTACCGCGCCTCGGGCGCCGGCGGCCAGCACGTCAACAAGACCGATTCGGCGGTGCGCATCACCCACATCCCGACCGGCATCGCCGTGGCGGTGCAGCAGGAACGCTCGCAGCACCAGAACCGCGCCAAGGCGATCCAGATGCTGAAGGCGCGCCTCTACGAGGTGGAGCTGCAGAAGCGCGAGGCCGAGCGGCTGGAGGCGGAGGCCAACAAGACCGACATCGGCTGGGGCCACCAGATCCGCTCCTACGTGCTGCAGCCCTACCAGATGGTGAAGGACCTGCGCACCAACGTCGAACGCTCCGACCCGCAGAAGGTGCTCGACGGCGACCTCGACGAGTTCATGGCGGCGTCGCTCGCGGCGCGCGTGGGCGAGGGTAAGGATAAGGAAGCGGCCTAAGGCTTGAGTATTGTCGGTTTCTGTAGCCAAGAATTCATGATAACTAACGGTTGTATGGGGAGCACGAACAATACAAAACTGGAAGAGAACTAGAGATGCGTCGCGACATTTATGAGCCTTCCGCTGAGGACGGGCCGATGGAAGTCGCACCTAAAGTTGTGAAAGCTCCATCCCCCTGCCACAACATCGAAATTGTGAGCCTCTTCGCCGGCGCTGGTGGACTGGACCTAGGCTTCAAGCAAGCCGGCTTTAAAATTGGCCTCGCGATCGACTCGTCTGAAGCCGCTGTGATGACGCATAAAGCAAACTTTCCAAGAGCAAAGTCTTACGCAAAAGATCTTCTTCGACTTGGGCCGGCAGGTGTCCTCAGATACGTAAGTAAAACTGTTGCAGTTGGACAGCGCATAGGAGTCATAGGCGGGCCGCCTTGCCAGGGCTTTTCGCGAGCGAATACCCAAGCTCAAACGAACGATCCGCGGAATAAGCTACCCTCACTATACCTTCGCATCGTTAGGAAGCTACAGACTCGATATACAGTAGAATTCGTTGTGTTCGAAAATGTCCTGGGCATACGAGATCAGCGGCATTCCAAAGTATACGAAGCGCTTGTTTCAGGACTTGAAAGACTTGGCTTTGATGTCACAGAAAAAGAACTGTGCGCTTTGGATTTCGGAGTGCCCCAGACTCGTCGTCGAATCGTCTTATCCGGTCTTCGAGCTGGAAGAAATCACATCGAAGTGCGGCCTCGCAAATGTCATACCGGCGCGACAACTGTTCGAGATGTGATTGGCGGGCTAAAAAAGCCGGTGTTTTTCAAGTTTGGGGCTGATCCTTCGAAGTTCCCTGTGCATCCTAATCATTGGACAATGCAGCCAAAATCAACTCGGTTTCTAGAACCCAAAACCGCCGATATGGATGTCTTTGCTCCTGATCCTGGACATTAACGATGATCTGGCCGCCTTTGACATCGTGTCCATAGATCACAGTAGCCCCGATAGTTTGATCAAAAGAAGGATGATAGGGGCGCCGATCGGCCCGCTGATCGTAATCGTGATTCGTGGTGAGAACACAATCATTGCGACCTCCGTGTTGACAGAGGCATCTCAATTAGACCTGCATGGCTGGCCAGCCAATAGAAGAGTCCGCACAAAAATAAGAAAGCAAGAATTGGAAAGCGCTGATCTAGACCGATCGGTAAGCTTCGAACAAGTTGGGCTAGACCCGATTGAAATTCTGTTGCTGGCAGTGAAAGAAAGAAACCTAGGTTGTGAAGGCCCGCCCTCACTCAATCCTGATATCCGCCGCCTTCACCACCTTCCGCCACGCCTCGATCTCGCTGAGCGTGAACTGGCGCAGCTCCTCGGGGCTGGTCGGGGTCATGGGGCCGCCCAGCGCCAGCAGCTTCTCGTTGACCTCGGGTGAGGTGCCGGCGGCGATGAAGTCCTTGTTCAATTTATCGACGATCGCCTTCGGCGTGCCGCGTGGGGCGTAGACGGCCGACCAGGTCGTGAAGACGAAGCCGGGCAGGCCGGCGACGTCGGCGCCCGGCACGCCGGGCAGCATCGGGCTGGCGTCCTTCTGCGTCACGGCCAGCGCATCGGCCCAGCCGCTTTGCAGGATCATCTTGGCGCTGGAGAGGTCGGGCACCATGAAGGAGATCGTGCCCGCCTTGAGGTCGGGCGCGGCGAGCTGGTTGTTGCGGTAGGCGACGTGCACGGCGTCGACGCCGGTCAGCATGCGGTAGAGCTCGCCCGCCACCCGCGCCGAGATCGCGCCGGAGCCGAAATTGTGCTTGCCCGGCTCGGCCTTCAGCCTGGCCGTCAGCTCGGCCAGCGTCCGCACCTTCAGGCCCTGATGCACCAGCATCACCAGCGGCACCAGGCTCATGCGCGTCACCGGCTCGAAGTCGCGGATCGGGTCGTAGGGCAGCTTGTCGTAGAGCACCGGGTTGCCGGCATGCGTCATCGACGAGGTGGTGAGCAGCGTGTGGCCGTCCGGCTTCGCCCGCGCCACCGCCTCGGCGGCGATGATGCCGTTGGCGCCGCCCTTGTTGTCGACCACCACGGGCTGCTTCCACATCTCCGAGAGTTTGGCCGCGACGATGCGGAAGGTGACGTCGGTCGAGGCGCCGGGCGGGAAGGGCACGATCAGCGTGACCGCCTGGCTCGGGAAGGTTGCCTGCGCGCGGGCGCTGCGGGTGAGGAAGGGGTTGCCGATCGTTGCCGTGCCCACCGCCGCGACGCCGCCCAGCACGCGGCGGCGGCCGATCCTGATGCCTGTCATGTCGTTTCCCCGCAAACTTGTCCTTTCGGCCATTGGATGCCGTTGCGGCGCGGCTCGCAAGCATTGCCGGCCGTCTTGGCGCGCGGTTTTCCAGAGGCACGGCCAGTCGGCTCGCTGGACTCCGTCCCGGCCTGACGGGATATCGCGAAGGCCCGGGCGAGGAGCCCCGGCATCGCGACATGACTGTGGGAAACGGGGAGAGAGATGTTCGATCGAATTCGGCCGGCGGCTGCCATGGCAGCGGCGCTGCTCGGGGTGTTGGTGTTGCCGGGCGTCGCCGCCGCGCAGGGCGAGGCGATGCCGGTCTACAACTGGGTCAAGGCCAGCGCGCCGCCGGCCAATGCCGTCACCGCGCCCGAGCCGCCGCACGCTGCGACCTGCCGTGCCCAGAACCGCGGCGGCGGCTTGTGGGTCGGCTCCTGGGACGGCAGCCACTGCATGATCTTCGATGGCGGCAGCAAGGTCAGTTCCAATCGCGAGCTCCAGTTCCTGGTCGTGGCGCCGGGGAGCAGCCCGGCGCGCTGGGTGCCAGGGCGCCGGTCGCTGGCTGGGGCGCTCAATGCCGGCGACCTGTTCGGCGGCATCACGACCCAATATGTGTGCAGCCAGCAGGGCGGCGTCGGCGCGCTCTATGAGGGGACGTGTTCGACGGTGCTGGCGACGAACGGCCAGGCGCCGGTGTTCGTGCTGCTCGGCGTCGACCGGCCGGTCGGCGCTCCCGGCGCGGCGTCCGGCGGTCCGGCCGCCGGTGCGGCCACGGCCGGGACCGCGGGCGGGCCGGCGCCCAACAACGGCACGGGCGTCCCGCAGTACCGTTGGGTCGCTGCGGGGGCACCGCCGGCCAATGTCGTCGTCGCACCCGACGAGCCGCACTATGCCGTCTGCCGCGGCCGTCACGGAGGCTCGGCGCCGGGGACGAGAGTGGGATTGTGGACCGGCCGGCAGTGCTTCGGCAGCTACGGCGGCGCCCCGCAACCCCTGGAAGGTCCGATCGCCTTCCTCGTGCTTGCCGGCGGCGGCGGCGCGCGCTGGGCCGAGGGCAGCAACAAGCGCCAGCCGGGCAATGCCGGTCGGTTCCCGCCCAACGTGGTGAATATCGGCAAGAACGAGTTCGGCCTCGACCAGGTCGTCTGCTCCCTGGCGGGCGGTATCGGCTGGGTCTATGACGACGTCTGCGAGGTCACCTACTTCGATATGGGCGGACCGAACCCCTACAGCATGTTCAAGCCCACGCGGCTGCTGATCGGCACGATTCAATGAGGGCAGTGAGTCCAATGAGGCTGGCGAAGGGCGGCCGATCCGCGGCCGCTGTCACGAGCCGCGGACGGGCTTGAGCACCACTTCGCCCACCAGCTCGATGCCGCGATAGAGGATGCGGATCGCCGCCGCATCCGGCGAGACGGTGAGCGCGGCCGGCGTCGCCCAGGCGATGCGCTTGGCCTTGAGGTCGGCCATGTTGATGGCATGCGTGCCCAGGAACAGGTGCTCGGGGTTGACGCAGCGGCGCTCGTCGCAGCGATGGCACAGGAAGGCGCCGGGCGGGATCGGGCCGTTGGCGATGGTCCAGGCCCAGCGATGCGCCAGCCAGGTGCGCTGGTGGCAGCGGACCTGGCCGTAGCCCTTGGCGTTGGGCGGGCCCTGCCAGATCAGGCAGCCGCTCAACGGGTCGCGGCGCGTGTGATGGGCCAGGCGCTGCGCCGCGCTCCAGGCCTTGGGGCAGCGCTTGCCATTGCCGATGGTGCGTTTGCGAGGAGGGCGCCGGGCAGCGCGGGGCTTCTGCGCCGGCGATGGGCGATCGGACCGTTTCATGCGCGCCAGGATAAGGCAGCCGTCCGCGCCACGACGATTCTGGTCTTTACTCCCCGTGGGCGCATGCCGCCGAAACGGATCCCTCGACTACGCTCGGGATGACGGAGATTTCGGATGGAGCGTTCGACGCCGGCCACATCCTGACAGACGCACTTCCATCGTCATCCCGAGATGCACTTCCATCGTCCCGAGCGCAGTCGAGGGATCTCTTTTCAGGTGCCGGATGTCGTCGGTGCCGATCGCGGCCGGCCCATCAGGGTGACGAGGATGTAGGAGATGGTCACCATCACCGCGACCCCGATGAAGATGCCGGCGACGCGGTCGATCACCGGCAGCAGGGCGTTGGGGGGACCGCCGTCGGTGACCAGGGCGGCGATGAAGGCGAGGCCGCCCTGGGTGCCGATATAGGATTGCCGGCCGCCGCCGTGATGCAGGCGGGAGAAGAAGAAGATGCCGGCGAACAGCACGGTCGCGTAGACGGGCAGGCTGTCGAGCTCGAACAGCAGGGCGGCGAGTCCCAGCGCTGCGCCCAGCAGGCAGCCGATGAAGCGCTGGCGGGCGCGGACGCGGCCGGTGCCGAAGTCGCGGTCGACGACGAACATGCAGGAGAGGATGGCCTGCGACAGCGCCGGCAGTCCGGTCAGCGACCACAGCGCCATCAGGGCGACGCCGGAGAAGCCGCCGACGAGCGCGGCGTAGAACAGGCCCGACTTGTCGCCGTCGGCCGCGGCCGGTGGGGGCGGCGGCGCGGTCGAGCGGCGGGGCAGGAGCACGGCGTGCACGAGCGCGCTGGCGACGACGCCGCAGGCGATCTCGAGGAAGCGCGACTGGGCGTAGATAAACAGCGTATCGGTCTCGATGATGCTGACGGTGACGATCAGCATCAGCGTGAGGCAGCCGTAGAACCAGGCGTAGCCGTAGGGGCTGGCGAAGCGCTGGTAGCAGCCGAGGCCGCAGGCGACGAACACAGCCAGCGCCTGATAGGGCGGGAAGCCTTCCATGACGATCGCGAGCCAGTAGCCCAGCGCCAGGCCGACGGCGGTGCCGAGGAGGCGCATGATCGCCTTGCGCCACAGGGCGCTGAAATCGGGGTTGGCGACCATCCAGGCGGAGATGGCGGCCCACCACAGGCCGTCGATGCCGAGCAGGGCTGCGAACGCCACCGCCAGCACGACGCTTGCCGCCGTGAGGATGCCCTGGCGGGCGTCCCAGCCGGGCGTCTCCATGGCGGTCAGAACCAGATCAGCACGCGGGCATCGGCGCCGCGATAGAGCGGACGCTCCGCCGGCAGCGGCCCCATGTCGATGATCACCGGGAAGCGGCGCGGCACGCGGATCCAGTCGACATCCAGCGGCACGTAGGGCAGGGCGCGCGGATCGGCGTCGTTGCGGGCGATGCCGGGCGCCACCGCGCGCAGCGTCCCGACATGCAGCCGCCACGGTTCGGAGCCGATGGTGAACAGCACCGTCTGGCCGGGCCGCACGCGGGCGAGATGGCGCTCGTTCAGCGCCGCCTTGATGTACCAGTTCTCGTCGGAGACGATGGCGGCCACGGTCTTGCCCGTGGTGGCATAGTCGCCGGTGTGCGCCACCAGCGGCGCCACCCGGCCGGAGACGGGCGCGACGAGGCGGGTGCGCGAGAGATCGTAGGTGGCCTTGTCGAGCGCCTGGCCGGCCGCCACGCGCTCGGCGCGGCGCACCGCGACCAGGGTCTCCGACACCGACGCCAGCGCCTCGGCCTTGCGCAGGTCGGCGGCGGCGACGCGGGCATCGCGCCGCGCCTGATCCCATGCCGCAGCCGACACGCCGCCGCTCTGTACCAGCGCCTCGGCGCGGGCGCGTTCGGTGAGCGCATCCTTGAGCGAGGCCTGGGCGGCGGCGACCGTGGCGGTGGCCTCGGCGATGGCGGCCTCGGCCAGGCGGATGCGCTCCGTCGTCAGCGCCACTTCGGCCTCGGCCGAGGCGACCGCGATCTCGAACGGCTGTGGCTCGATCTGGGCAACGGTGTCGCCGGCCCGCACGACGGTGTCGTCGATGACGGGCAGGGCGGCGATCGGGCCGGACACTTCCGGCGCCAGGAAGATCACGTCCGTCTCGACGAAGGCGTCGCCGGTATAGGCGAAGAAGCCGACCGAGATCTCGTAGACCAGGAAGACCGCGGCGATCGCGCCGATAAGGCAGGCGACGACATGACGTTCGACGAAGGACAGCACACACGCCTCGAAGCAATCGACCAGGACGAGCGGATGCAACGCATGTGCAAGTGCGCGCCGCCTCCGCAACCTTAGATAGCGTGCTTTGTCCTCCGGTGCCTGTGACCATGCGACACCCGATGGCGTGTCAGGCGAGGGCGATGCCGCGGGCGCCGAGCAGCAGGCCGATGGCGACGATGACGATGCCGAGCGCCTGTGCGGTGCGCGGCCCATTGGGCGCCAGGCGTTCGAGCGTGACCGCTGCCGTGACGAGCAGCATCGCGCGCAAGTCCATCAGCCCGACGACGAGCAGGACCGCCGTCAGGCCGGCGCAACTACAGACGCAGTGAACGCCAAGGCGCACGCCGTGTCGCCAGGCCGTGACAGCGTTCGCCGGCACCAGCCGGTCGCGTGTCGGCATCTCGCGGCAGCCGGTGAGGGTGCGAGTCTTCCAGGCGGTGAACTGGAACATGCCGGCCATCACGACGATCGCGCCCGGGACGAGCGGACCGTCGCTCTCGATCGCCGTCACTGCCGCGTCGAGGGGCAGGACGATCAGGCCCGAAGCGATCCAGACAGCGAGATAGCCCGCTCCCACCAGCGCGGTCAGCAGATCAGGACGTCCTGCCGGCAGGTTATCGAGGGTCTGGCCATCGAGCATCTGGCAACCGAGGGTCTGACGATAGCGCCACAGCGTCGGCAGCAGCGATGGCAGCATCATCGCTGCCATCATCACGCTCCACATGCCGAGGAAGGATGCCGCGCCGTCGAGCCCGGTCCGGCCGCAGATCGGCATCGCGTCCATGGCCGGTCTCAGCGCGCGCCGTATTCGTCGTGGCGGCGCCACCACACGCCAGCCTCGTTGCGTCCCTTGGGCGCGCGGTCGAGCCACTGGTACATGCTCCAGATGCCGTCCACGCCGCGCGCGTAGGTGGAGTAGGTGTGATAGACGACGCCGTCCTCGATCACGAAGGCGCTCATGCCGGGCCGGTCGCGGGCATAGGTGGCGGCGTCGGTGCCGCAGGTGGCGGCGAACTCGACGACCGGCGCCGGAGCTGGCGTCATGTCCATGGCATGGCCGCCGCGGCGGAAGTTGTAGTCGATGCCGCCCTCGCGCTGCTGCGTCTCGGTGAAGGAGACGTTGAAGTCGAAGTTGAAGTCGCCGCCCTGCGAGGACGCCCACGGGAAGCTCCAGCCCATGCGCCGCTTGTAGGCCTGCAGCTTGGCGAGCGGCGCCCGCGACACCGCCGTCAGCGCCACATCATGGTTGGCGAGATGCACGACGGAGCCATCGAAGCCATCGGCCACCGACGAGCAGGAGGGGCAGCCGGCCTTGTAGTCGGGCCCGAACATGAAGTGATAGACGAGGAGCTGCGAGCGGCCCTTGAAGAGGTCCGCCAGCGAGACGGTGCCGTCCTCGGTGTCGAAGCGATAGTCCTTCTCGACGCGGACCCAGGGCAACGCCTGGCGGCGGCGCGCCAGCTCGTCGCCGCGCCGCGTCAGTTCCTTCTCGGCCTCGAGCAGGTCGAGCCGTGCGGTCAGCCACTGTTCGCGCGTTCCCGTGATGTGTGTCGTCATGATCCTTCTCCCTTTCGGGCGGTTGATGGGCGTGGGATAGATAAGGGTCGGGCTGCGGACGGTGAGAGTGACAAGTGTGGCGGGATTCGAATGGACTCTCTGATCACGGCCGCGGCGCGCGCCCTCGCCGCCGGTGATCCTCTCGGCGCGCTGAACCGCGTCGCGCTGCGCGACGATGCGGCGGCGTTGGCGCTGCGCGGCATCGCCATGGCGCAGCTCGGCGATCTCGAGCGCGCCCGCAGCCTGTTGCGCCGGGCAGCGCGTGCCTTCGGACCGAAGGAGGCCGTGGCCCGCGCGCGCTGCGTCGTCGCCGAGGCCGAGATCGCGCTGGCGTCGCGCGACCTCGGCTGGCCGGCCAAGACACTCGACATGGCGCGGGCGATCCTCGACGAACAAGGCGACCCGGTGAATGCTGCGCATGCCGGCTATCTCGAGGTCCGGCGCCTGCTGCTGATCGGCCGCCTCGACGAGGCCGAACGCGCGCTCGCGGCGCTCGATCCGGCGCCGTGTCCGCCCGCGTTGCGGACTGCTCACGAGCTGGTCGTTGCCGGCATCGCGATCCGGCGGCTGCGCACGAAGGCCGCGCGGACGGCGTTGACCCGGGCCGCGGAGGCCGCGCGGCAGGCCGATATTCCGGCGCTGACGGCGGAGGTCGAAAGCGCTGCCCGAACGCTCGATGCGCCGGCCGCGCGCCTGATCGAGCGCGGCGAGGAGCGGGTGCTGCGGCTCGACGCGGTCGAGACCGTGTTGGCCTCGCAGGTCCTCGTCGTCGATGCCTGCCGTCATGCTGTGCGCCAGGCCGGCACGGTTGTGTCGCTGGCGACGCGGCCGGTCCTGTTCGTACTCGCGCGCGCGCTGGCCGAGGCGTGGCCTGGCGATGTGGCCCGCGATGCGCTCATCGCGCTGGCCTTTCGCGGCAAGGTTGCCGACGAATCGCATCGCGTGCGGTTGCGAGTCGAGGTCGGACGGTTGCGCACCCTGCTTCGACCGCTGGCCGACCTGCGCGCCACCAAGCGGGGATTTGCGCTGGCGCCCCGTCGCGATGGCACGATCGCGGTGCTGGCACGGCCGGTCGAGGAGGAGCATGGCGCGGTCCTGGCGTTCCTGGCCGACGGTGAGTCTTGGTCGAGCTCAGCGCTGGCATTGGCCTTGGGCGCCAGCCAACGCACCGTGCAGCGGGCCCTCGATTCGCTGGCGGCGGCCGGCAAGGTGCAGTCGTTCGGCCGCGGACGCGCGCGCCGATGGATGACGCCGCCGGTGCCGGGATTCACGACCGCGTTGTTACTCCCTGCGTTTCTGCCGGGCGACTAGGATGCCGGCAACCAGGATGGAAGACATGAAACGATCAGCAGCCGAGATCATTCGCGAGTACGGTCCGTTCCCCGGCGTGGACCAGGTGGGCGGCGTCACCTTCGACGGACACCGTGTCTGGTTTGCCGCGGGGGATGCGCTCAAGGCACTGGATCCCGAGACCGGAGCGACACTGCGCTCGATCGAGGTGCCGGCGCATGCCGGGACGGCGTTCGATGGCCGGCACCTGTTTCAGCTCGCCGATGAGCGTATCCAGAAGATCGATCCGGCGACGGGCCGCGTCCTGGCCACGATCCCGGCGCCGAGCGGCGGCGGTTCCGGGCTCGCCTGGGCCGAAGGGACGTTGTGGGTGGGGCAGTATCGGAACCGTAAGATCCATCAGCTCGATCCCGATACCGGCGCGATCCTGCGCACGATCGAATCCAATCGCTTCGTCACCGGTGTCAGCTGGGTCGATGGCGAGCTGTGGCACGGCACCTGGGAAGGCGAGGAGAGCGATGTGCGCCGGATCGATCCTCGATCCGGCGATGTGCTGGAGCGTCTCGAGATGCCACCGGGAGTCGGCGTTTCGGGCCTGGAGTCCGACGGCGGCGACCGGTTCTTTTGCGGCGGCGGGAAAAGCGGGAAGGTGAGAGCGATTCGCCGCCCGCGGCGAGACTCTGCACTCGGCAATGGTTCCGTCGCACGCGGGATACGCACCGGCGAATAATCGAGCGCGGCCCCAAGCGGCGAGGGCCGATCACAGAACTTTAAAGTTGATGTCGCCTGAGTGACGACAACCGACGTTAGAGAGACCTCCGTCCATCGATGCGGCGGAGGAGTGCGTGAGGCGGTTATGTCTTGGGTCCACCGCCCTTGCGTCCACCTCTCTCGCGATCGGCGGGCTGGTGGCGGATCCCGCCCTGGCGGCTGATCCCATCAAGATCGGCGTCGGTGGCTATTATCAGTTTTACGTTCTCGCCGGTGCCATGGAGGGCAACTACGCCCTCAACGGAACGTCGGTGCAATATAACGGCATCCAGTTCATCCAGCAGGGCGAGATCTATTTCAACGGCGTGACGAAGCTGGACAACGGAACCTCGGTTGGCATCCGTGTCCAGCTCGAAGCCTGGGATCCCTCCTACGGGTCGGCCGGTACGGATGTGCGCGCGGTCGACGAGGCGTACATGTATGCCTTCGCCGATTGGGGCAGGGTCGAGTTCGGTGCCAAGGACGGCGCCGCCTACACCATGTATTACGGTGCGCCGTCGGCGCTGCCCGGCTGGGGCTTCCTCAAGCACAACTCCAACTTCTCGTGGTCCAATCCGGTCGCGCGCGGCTTCAACGTCGCGGCCCTTCGTCTCGATGGCAGCACCATCGACGTGGAGCAGAACAAGCCCAACCGCATCAACTATTACACGCCGCGCATCTGGGGCTTCCAGATCGGTGCCAGCTATGCACCGAAAGTGCAGCCCAGGACCCAGCCCGGCTCCATCTGGGGCCTGAATTCGGGACCGACCAGCGGAGTCGCCGGTGTCTGTGGCTTTCCTGCCGCGACGGCCGCCAACGGCTGTCCGATCAACGACAATTCCTGGCTCAATGCCGTGGCCGTGGCCGCCAATTACCTCAACAAGTTCGGCGATCTCTATGTAGCGTTCTATGGCGGCTTCTCGACCATGACCTTCAGCCCGAGCCTTAACCAGGTGCAGTCGGCCTACAATACGATCAACGGCGCCAACCTGTCGTCCTGGAACCAGACCGTGATCGGCGTGCAGTTCGGCTTCCGCGGCTTTACCGTCGGCGGCTCGTGGGGCTGGGACAATATGGGGCTCGGCCGCAACGGCTATACCGGCGGTGACAATGACACGCGGACCTGGGCGGCGGCGGTGATGTACGAGACCGGGCCGTGGCAGATGTCCGCCGGCTTCGCCGTGGCCACCAACGACAATGGCAATGGTTCGCCGTCGCTGCTCAATTGCGCGCAGGGTTCGACCAGCACCTGCTCGGTCGCGGCGGCGGCAACATCGTCGGTCTATTTCGGCAGCAATCAGAGCGCCGGCGCGGCCACCTTCGGCACCCTGACGGCTTCCTACATCGAACTGGGCGCGACCTATCAGCTCGGCCCCGGCGTCAAGCTGGTGGGCGGGGCCGTCTTCACCAATCTCACCGGTCCGTCCAACGCGGTCGCCGCCCAGAGCTGGGCGGCGCTGCTGGGCATGGACCTGCACTTCTAAGAAGAGGGTGGCGATGTCGTCCTTCCACGCCAACCGGTTCTTCGCGGCGTCGGCGCTTGCGGCGGTCGGCGTCGGTTTCCTTCTGGCGGTGGTCCCGGCGTTCGGCCAGCCGAAGACGATCTTGCCGGCAACCGCCGCCACCTGTGACCAACTGCGCGGCTGGCTGGTGCGGTACGACAGCGAGAAGGGCTCGCAGCATCTGTCCGGTCGTCGCTTCCGGGCCGATGTCGCCCTCGCGCTCTGCGCCTCCGGTCGGTATGCCGAGGGCGTTGCCATCCTCGAGACGGAAGCGCGCAACGCCGGATATACATTCCCTACGCCGTAGGCTGAGATCTGCGCCACAGAACATCGGCGTGGAAACGCCTCCGATTGTGAAGTATGGGCCCTTGATCGCAGGCCAGGTGTTTCTGCTGTTCGATCGGAATGGGGACGCGTGATGGGGAGCACGATGAAGCGCAGGTTTTTGGTGGCGGTCGTTTGCAGCCTGCTGCCGACGGCGGTCCACGCCGATGACGCTTCGTACTGTGCCGAATTGGGTGCGCTGGCGCGCCGCTATCTCGGCAGCGCCGGCGCGATGGGCGGCATGGGGCCGGATCCGGATACGCAGCAGGCCATCCAGGACTGCAATTCCGGAAACACCGCCCGCGGCATCGCCGTGCTGGAGAGGAAGCTGCGCGCTTCGGGCTTCACCTTGCCGAAGCGCTCCTAGCGCCTGACGGTTCAGGCGTTTCTTTTCAAGTCGAGCTGCGAGGACAGCGCGTCGACGCGGCCGATCAGGCCGGCCAGTGCTCGTGCAACAAGGATCGGGATCGCCAACAGGCCGAAGATGGGAATGACCGCGAAGACGATCCAGGCCCACGCTCTCCGGCTGGCTTTCAGGGCGAGCGGGACGACCGCGAAGAGCAGGACGAGTTGTATAAGCATAAGGGGAACGAGCTGAATCAAGACATCGCTGGGCTGAGGCTGCATCGTCCAGGTACTCCGGGAAGTGACGTTGCATTGATGCCACAGGCCTGCAACCGCCGGTACCTGAATATCCTCCCCTGATCAGGCTATGCTCAATCCGAGGAGGATCGCATCATGTCCATCGCCGTCGAGCGGATCGATCATATCGTCATCAACTGCCGCGACGTGGAAGCCACCGCAGCGTGGTACGAGCGCGTGCTGGGCATGGCGCGGGAGGTGTTCGGGCCGGAGCGACGGGTGGCGCTGAAATTCGGCCAGCAGAAATTCAATGTGCGGCAGACCGGCACAGCGAACTGGTGGACCGCCGAGAACGACGTGCCAGGGTCGCTCGATCTCTGCTTCGTCACCCGGCAATCACCGCAGGAGGTCATCGGGCATCTACGAACCTGCGGCGTCGAAGTCGCGCAGGGTCCGGTGACGAAGACCGGCGCCCTCGGCCCGATGACATCGGTCTATTGTCGAGATCCCGACGGCAATCTGATCGAGATCTCGACCTACGCCTAGTCGATCAGTTCGTATTCCAGGCGGGCCTGGTCGACGAGCTTCACCAGAGCCATGAAGCAGCCGGAGGCAAGGCCGGGGAAGCCGTCGACGATCCAGTTGGGAGCACTCTCGCTCTTCGGGGAGACGCGACGGGGCGTGGGTGCCAGGCAGCCCACGAACCGCGGATCGCGGGCGACAAGGCGGTCGATCCGCTCCTGCAGGTCGGCCTGGATCTCCTCCGCGGTCGCGCGCTTCTTCAGGGTAATCGGCACATGGATCGTACGGACTGCCGTGTTCTCGATGAAGGTGCTGAGCATGTTGTTGGCTCCTTCCGGAAGCGTCGGTCGAGGGGGCTCTCTCTTCCATACGGAGCGGAACAGCCAATCGTTCCCGCATGAAATCGAGTTCACCCTAGAGTGCTGACCCGATGCGGCAGAAAGGTGGCGGTCGGCCGGCGAGAGTCTGAATGTCGCAGGGAAGTGATCGCCATGTGTATCCGGCGTTGCGATCGCCACCCTTGAAGGACGATTCACCGACATGCCATCGTGTTCGCCGGCCGCAACGCTCACTGGCTCACTGCCTGTGATGGGGCGAAGCTCGACGACGAAACCGCAGGAACCCGCCCATGAAGACCCGATTGCTTGGCCGTACCGGCATTTCCGTTTCAGAGCTTTGCTTCGGTACCATGTCGTTCGGGGGTGATGCAGACGAGGCGATGTCGACGGCGATGTACAAGGCCTGCCGGGAGGCCGGCATCAATTTCTTCGACTGCGCCGATGCCTATGCCGGCGGCAAGTCGGAAGAAATTCTGGGCCGGTTGGCGAAAGGGCATCGCGACGAGCTCGTGCTGACGACCAAATGCTTCAACCCGATCGGTCCCGACGCAAATGCCCGTGGGTTGTCCCGGCGCCATATCGTGCGGGCGGTGGAAGCCAGTCTTCGGCGTCTGCAGACGGACCGTGTCGATGTGCTGTTCCTGCATCAGTGGGATCAACTCACGCCGATCGAGGAATCGATCCGGGCGCTGGAGGATCTCGTGCGCGCCGGGAAGGTGATCTATCCGGCCATCAGCAATTGGGCGGCGTGGCAGATCCAGCGAGCCATCGATATCGAGGAGCGCCAGGGCTGGGCACGGCTGCAGGTCATCCAGCCGATGTATAACCTCGTCAAGCGCCAGGCCGAGGTGGAGATTCTGCCCATGGCGGAAGCCAACGGATTGGGAGTGATGCCCTACAGTCCGGCGGCGGCCGGACTGCTGTCTGGCAAGTATTTCGGCCAGGCCTCGGGGCGGCTCAGGACCAACAAGATGTATGAGGCGCGCTACGGCGACGCCTGGATGATCGAGGTGGCGGAGCGGTACGTTGCCTTCTGTCGGGAGAGAGGGCTGCATCCGGTCAGCACCGCCATCGCCTGGGTCGGAGCGCATCCTGCGGTTACCGCCCCCATCATCGGCGCCCGCAATCTCGACCAGCTGAAGGATTCGCTCGCCGCGGTCGAGATCGCGATGACTCCCGGGTTGCGCGCCGAGATCGCCGATCTTTCCCGTGCGCCACCGCCGGCAACCGACCGATCCGAGGAACAGAAGAAGTAGGCGTCACGGCTGATCGCAGACATCGACCCATTCGGCCTTGACCAGAGCCGCCAGCCGATCGGGGGTGATGCGCAACGCCGAATGCGTCGACCCGGCGGCCGGCAGGATTTCGTCGAACGCTTTCAGGGACAGGTCGCAATAGACCGGAAGCGGCGTGGCGAGGCCGAATGGACAAACCCCGCCGACAGGATGGCCGGTCAGCTCGGCGACTTCCTCGGCCGCAAGCATGCGCGGCTTGCCGCCGAGCAGATCCTTGATCTTGCGGTTGTTGAGCCGGGCCGTGCCCGAGGCGACGACCAGGAGGACTCGATCCTTGATCCTGAGTGATAAGGTCTTGGCGATCTGGGCGGGCAGAACGCCATGACCCTTGGCAGCCATCTCGACGGTGGCGGTGCTGTCAGGCAGTTCGATGATCTTGATGTCGGGGGCATGCTCATCCAGAAAGGCGCGGACACTTTCGACTGTCATGGGGCAATCCTATCGGCTCGCTGACCGTGATCCAATATCGGCACTCGCCGGCATGGAACCGCCGTCGTAGCTGGATCGTTCCGCTCGATCATGACACGCACTGCCAAGGTCGTGAGCTGGTCGGTCGGCATCCTGGCTGCGCTGATTGGGCTATCAGCGGCAGGGGCGTATCTGTTCGTTACCTCAGACTTCGTGCATCGTCAGTTCGAGAGCCGTGCATCCGCCCTGTCCGGCCGCAAGACCACGATCGGGAAGATCGGCATCGACTGGGGCTGGACCTCGCACGTCCACCTTGCGGACGTCCAGGTAGCGAACGCCGACTGGGGCAAGGCTGACCACATGCTCAAAGCCCAGGCGGTGGATTTCGACATACGCCTGTGGCCGCTGCTGCGCGGCGACTTCGTGTTGCCGAGGCTGACCTTGCTCAAGCCCGAGCTGCATATGGAGCGCAATCAGCAGGACCAGGCCAACTGGAGCCCGGAGCAGAGTCCGGTCGTGGCCGGTGTGGCCAAAGCAGCCGCGCCCAAGGAGCGTCACCAGACTCCGCTGATTGCCGAACTCGACATCACCGATGGGCAGGTGACCTACAGCGACCTCAAGCGCAAGATCGATCTCGAGGGGACGATCTCGACGGCGACCGGTCAGGCCGGTGGCCAGCCTGAGGCACGGCTCCAGCTGAAGGGCAAGCTCGAGAACCAGCCACTGGCCGTCAACTTCGTCGGCGGCTCGGCGGTAATGCTGCGCCAGACCGACAAGCCATATCCTGTCGATCTCGACATCGATTATGGCGCCACAAAGCTCGCTATCAAGGGCACCTTGCAGGACCCCATCCAGTGGAAGGGGGGCCAATGTGCAGCTTGCCCTGTCGGGCCCGAACCTCGCCGATATCTACCCGTTGCTCGGCATTCCCGGTCCTCCGACGCCGCCTTATCGCATCACTGGTCGCCTCGATCGCGAGCCTGGCAAATGGAAGGTGACCGATTCGACCTGGCATGCGGGCGACAGTGATCTCGCAGGAGATATTCTGATCGACGACAGCCAACAGCCGTCGCACCTCACGGCAAACCTCGTGTCGCAAAAACTGGTCTTCGCCGATCTCGCTCCTCTGGTCGGCGCGCCTCCTGGCAATCGCGGCAATATCTCGCCGCAGCAGGCCGCGACGGAGCAGCAACTGGAAGCACGAGGGGAACTCTTTCCCAACGTTCCGCTGCATGTCGAGCGTCTGCGGGCCATGAACATGGACGTGACGCTCGATGCCAAGCGGGTGGTGGCGCCATCCTATTTGCCGGTAACGGCGCTCAGATTCCGGGTTCTCGTCGACAATGGTGTCGCGACCGTGAACCCCTTGGCCATGGCGGTTGCCGGTGGCCAGATCGGTGGTGAATTGGGAATTGATGCCCGACGCGATGTTCCGACGGTGCGCGCAGGGCTGGCGCTGACGAACCTGGATTTCGGCGCCTTTTTTCGCGGATCGCGCTTCTTCGGGACGACGCAGGGCCAGATCCGGGGGCGGGTGCAGTTGGTCGGTGCCGGTCGCTCGCTGGCTCAGGTCATGGGAGCCGCGAACGGCAGTGTCGAGGTGGTCATGGAGGGCGGCGCCATCAGCGACCTGATGGTGAGTCTCGCAGGCCTGCAGATCGTCGATGCGCTGGTGCTTTATGTGACCGGCGATCACCGCATTCCGATCCGCTGTGCCCTCGGACGCCTCGACTTCCGCAACGGCACGGTGACGTTCGACCGGACGCTGCTGGATACCCAGAAATCGGTGCTGCGCGTCGAA
This sequence comes from Enhydrobacter aerosaccus, assembly GCF_900167455.1. GTDB lineage: Bacteria > Pseudomonadota > Alphaproteobacteria > Reyranellales > Reyranellaceae > Reyranella > Reyranella aerosaccus. Next base: position 1,667,347 of record NZ_FUWJ01000001.1, on the reverse strand, counting down.
GGCCAGGCCGGGCTGTCGTCTCAAGTGGTCAATGTCAAGATATTGGCGGACCCGAAAAAGTTCGATCTCCTCGATCTTCATGGACCGGTTTCGATCACTGGCAAGATTCGGGCGCCCACGATCGCTGTGGAGCGGCCGATCCCCCATCCGGTCATCGGCACCGCCAAGGACCTCGCCTGCGAAGCCCTGGCGCAGCAATTGCTGGCCGGAAAGCCGTGATCCCCCTCGCAGGCCAGGAGCACCGGGTGTAAGAGACGGCCGCGAGAGCAAAGCGGAGTTTGCGCGATGTGGTTTGTGTTCGAGGCCGAGTATCAGATCGAAAACGGACGGGCGAACTGGAACAAGCCCGTTCCCGAGACCATGGTCTGGCACGGCCCTTTCGCGACCGAGGCCCAGGCGGAAAACGTGGTCCGCGCCCGCATGTGGGCCAAGATCGATATCTATGCCCACAAGGCGCGCGCCGTCGATCTCACGGTAAGGGATTGAGGGCACCCCATCGCGGCGCCCTGGACGACACTGGGGGGGAGCGGACCTCGAATATCAGTCAGCTTTTCTTCGCCGCATGCTTCACATTCTTCGCGGCGCCCGTATCTTCGCCACCCGTGATCTTGCCCGCACCGGGACCAGCCCCGAGATCCGCCCCGGTCGCCGGATCGCTGTCGGGATCTGACGCCGTCCGCTGCATCGCCTGCCTGGCCACCGCGGTCTGATCGGCCGAGAGCTTGACCGTCGCGTGGCCATCGCCCTTGTCGGCCGGCATGACCTTCTCAAGATCGTCGACCTTCTGCCATTGCGGCCCCTTGTTCCAAGGCCCGACCGTGTCTCCTTCGCCCTGCGAGGTGTTCACATACATGTCGGCATAGGGAGCAATGCCCTGGAGCTTGCCCGGCGGGAAATTCTCCGTGATGGCGTAGAGCGCCTTTTCGAACGACTTCTGATGCGAGATCTCCCGCGTCATCAGGAAGCCGAGAGCGTCCTTGATGCCGGGATCGTCGGTGATGTTGATCAGCCGCTCGTAGATGATCTTGGCTCGGCTCTCCGCTGCGATGTTTGAGCGAAGGTCGCACGTCGGCTCGCCTCGGCTGTCGATGTAGGCCGCCGTCCAAGGCACGCCGGACGAGTTGGTGAGGGACGGGCCACCGCCATACAGGATCGACTGGGTGTGGCTGTCGCCTCCTGCCGTGAGGGATCGATAAAGTTCCGCCTCTTCCATCGTCGCTTCGGCGATCTGGGCTTTCACCCCCTTGTTGAGCATCGCCACGATCGAGCCGATCACCTCGAGATGGCTCAGTTCCTCGGTGGCGATATCGAGGAGCATGTCCTTGCGGCCGGGGTCGGATTCGGCAAGAGCCTGGGTAAAATACCGCATCGCCGCGGCGAGCTCGCCATCAGGCCCTCCGAATTGCTCGAGAAGGAGGGAAGCGAGCGCCGGATCGGTTTCGCCGACGCGGACCGTGTACTGCAGGCGCTTGTTGTGGATGAACATGCTGGCCGTTCCCTGGTTGGAGACCTTCCAGGAACGAGCCCCACGTTTTGGTTGTTGCCGCGCGGTATGGGAGGAGTGCGTTTCCGTACTCGATGAAGCCGGCTATTCCACCTTCACGCAATCGAAGGCCGCCGTCGCTCCGGTCTGGGCGACAAAGCGCGCGGCGCGCCGACTCTTGCGGCAGTAGTCCTCCGCCAGTGAGAACGCCGCCTGCTGGTTGGCGGCATTGGTGATCTGGACCGACACGGCATTGCCGACGATGGTCTCGCCATTGGGGCCACGCGAGGTATCGAGATTGCTTCCGCCGCAACCGGCGAGCAGGAGAGCCAGGAGAATGGTTCGCTTCATGAAACAAGCGTAGCGCCAACTTCGTTTCCGGCAAAGCTCGTCCTGCAGTTGTCCTTGGCAGTTGTCCTTGAATGACACAGCGGTGAACCCTAGCCTCCGTGCCAACACAGCGGGAGGAAGATGCATGTTGACCATCGACGCGCAGGTCCATTGCTACGAGCGGAACAATCCCGGACGGCCGTGGCACGAAGTGCTGGCCGGCCCGCCCGAGGTCACCGGCGAGGACATGGTGAAGGCAATGGATGCGGTGGGCGTCGATGGGGCGCTGCTGGTGTCCGTGTGGACGATGTACCGCTGGGACGCCAGCTACGCGCTGGCCGTGATGAAGGCGCATCGCGATCGCTTCGCCGTCATCAAGCCCGTCAATCCGAACGATCCGAAGGTCGAGGACACGATCGCCGAGTGGGCCGCCATCGACGGCACCATTGCGATCCGCATCATGATGGGGCCGGATGTGTCGGAGGATGCCGCGGATCCCGGCATCAATCGCGTGCTGGGCGCGGCGGCCCGACACGACCTTCCGGTCAATCTCCTGGCGCGAGGGCGGCTGGAGCAGGTCGGACAGATGGCCACCCGCCATCCGAATACCCAACTGGTGGTCGATCACCTCGGTCTGGCGCAGCCCTTCGCACCGCCGGCACCCTCTGACGCGTGGGGGGAGTTGCCGAAGCTGCTGGCCTTGGCATCGCACGAAAACGTCGCCGTCAAGATCACGGGTGCCTGCACGCTCTCCCACGAGAAGTTCCCGTACAAGGACATCTGGAATCCACTGGGCCGCATCTTCGATGCGTTCGGTTTCGCCCGCTGCATGTGGGGAACGGACTGGACGCGCGCCGTCGCGCTGCTGACCTACAAGGAGGGCGTTGAGGCGTTTCGCGTTACCGACCGTCTCAGTGACAACGATCGTCTCACCTTGATGGGGGGAAGCTTGCAGAAGATCTACGGCTGGACCCCTACGGGCCGGGCAAAAGCTCCTTAGGCGCCTCGCGCACGGTGTGTGCGTTTTGTCGTGTGAAAGTGCCTGATCGGCGCTTTGCCTTGCCCCTCGAGGTGCGCACTGTGCTAGAGAGCGGCGCGATTCTGATGGGGGTTGGGGAAGACTGATGGCGATGGAAACGGCGGTTCCGCTCGCGACGGGCAAGGCGAGAGCGGAACGTGTGCCTGTGAAGGTCGTGGCCGCGACCGTGGCCGGCAATGCGCTCGAGTTCTTCGATTTCATCGCCTACAATTTCTTTGCTGTCTATATCGGCAAGACCTTCTTTCCGACCTCCAACCCGATGACGAGTCTGCTGCTGTCGGTCGGCGTGTTCGGAGTAGGGTTCCTGTTCCGGCCGTTGGGCGGCGTGTTGATCGGGGCCTATGCCGATCGCGCCGGGCGGAAGCCGGCGATGCTGCTGACCATCGTGCTGATCACGGTCGGAACGATCGGATTGGCGGTGACGCCGTCCTACGCGACGATCGGCATCGCCGCGCCGCTTATCGTGGTGTTCTGCCGCCTGGTGCAAGGGCTTGCGCTCGGCGGCGAGGTGGGACCCGCGAGCGTGTTCCTCATCGAGATCGCGCCTCCGAACAAGCGCGCCTTCTATTCGAGCTGGCAGTTGGCAAGCCAAGGCCTGGCGGCCCTGGCTGCCAGCGGTCTCGGCATGATCCTGTCGCTTGCCCTGGCGCCGGCCGAGCTCGAAGCCTGGGGCTGGCGTGTCCCGTTCCTGTTGTGCCTCGTCCTGGTTCCGGTGGCGCTGTATCTGCGCCACGCGATGCCGGAGACGCTCGAGCAAGGAGAGGTTCGTGCCAAGGCCGACGCGGAACGTCCGTCGTTGCGGTCGCAAAGCGCCTTCATCGTCCTGGCTGTTCTCGTGATCCTCGGTGGCACCGTCTCCACCTATGCCGCGAACTACATGACCACCTACGGCCTGACGACGTTGCATCTGCCGCCATCGACAGCCTTCGCCGCAACGGTGCTCGGCGGCGCCGCGACCTTTCTGCTTTCGCTGCTGGGGGGCTGGCTGGCCGATCGTCATGGCCGCCGTGCCGTGATGCTCTGGCCGCGGCTGGTGCTGACGGTGGCAACGTGGCCGTTGTTCCTGCTGCTCCAGGCCTATCCCACGGCGCTCATGCTGTGCGTGACCACGGTGGTGATGATGGGGCTGACAGCTCTGGGAGGGGCGGCCGCCTTTGCCGCCATTCCGGAGCTGCTGCCACGCTCCGTCCGCGCGACGGGCGTCGCCATCGGTTACGCGATCGGCGTTTCGGTGTTCGGGGGAAGCACCCAGTTCGTCATCACGTGGCTGCTTGGTGTTACCAAGGATCCCACTTCGCCGGCCTGGTATGTCACGGCGACGAGCGTGATCAGTCTCGTCGCGACATGGTTCGTCCGCGAAAGCCGCGGCCGCAAACTCTGACGAATTCCAGCGCGGCCGCCGGGCAGGCTTACTTGGCTTCCGGTTTGGCTTCTGGCGGGCCGCCCCAGCGATACCCGAATGAGGGATAGTTCTCGATCTCGGAAAAGGTCGGATCGATCACCCTGAACTTGTTGCGGATACGCTTGATGGTCGATCGCACGTTGGTGCGATAGCCATGCTCGCCGCTGCCGGCGATGAAGCCGACGTGATGCATGCAGTCGTAGACGGCCCGGTAGCTTACGTGATTGCCCGCGTTCGAGGCCAGCAGACGAACCACATTGAATTCCGTGAGCGTCAGATTGACGTCCAGGCCGTTCCAGAAGACGCGGCTGATGCGCGGCTTCAATTGAAGCTTGCCGTATTCCAGCGTCTCGTCGACCGCGAGCTCCGGCGGGCGCTTCGAAGACTCGAAGATCAACCGTACCCGCTTGGCCAGGATCGGCATGCCGCGCGCCTTGTCGACGAAGTCGAGGGCTCCGTGGTCGAGCGCGGCGCTTTCGAGATAGGGCGTCGAGCGCCCGGTCAGGAAGACGATCGGCAGCTTGATACCCTGACGACGCAGGCGCGGCACCAGCTCGATGCCGGTCATGTCCGGCATGTTCCAGTCCAGCACGATCACGTCGGCGGCAATGTCGCTGATGCTCTGTTCGATCGCTGCAAGCAGCGCCGTTCCACTGGCATAGGTCGTGACGGCGAAGCCGAGGTCTTCTAGCTCCGCCGAGGCGGCCTCGCGGAAATCGTCGTCGTCATCGACGAAGATCAACCGGATCTTGCTGGCTGCGGCTTCCGCCGCCGAATGTCCAATAATTTTCGCAGGTCCCCATTGACCCGGTATTTGAAGCATAGTGCCTCCACGACTTCATTAAGAATCCCCGCTCGCTTACGAGGATCGTCCACACACCCCGACCGCCACCATAGGGCTGTCGGGAGGGAGTCTTGAAGGGGAACCAGCCACAGCCGCAAATTGGTCACAAGCGGGGAACGCCCATTTCAGAGGGCAGCCAATGCCTCACGTACCTCGTCGACATGTCCGGATACTTTGACCTTGCGCCAGATCTTCCGGACCGTGCCTTCCTTGTCGATGAGGAAGGTCGCCCGGTCGATGCCCATGTATTTGCGGCCGTAAAGGCTCTTTTCGACCCAGGTCCCATACTTCTCGCAGATCTTCCCGTCCTCGTCGGAAACCAGAGGGAAGGACAGGCCGTACTTGGCCTTGAACTTGTCGTGGCGAGCGACGCTGTCCTTGCTGACGCCGACCACCTGCGCCTTGAGCTTCTTGAAATCGGGAGCGGCATCGCGAAAGCCACACGCTTCGGTCGTGCAGCCCGGCGTGTCGTCCTTCGGGTAGAAATACAGCACCACCGGCTTGCCGCGCAGCTCCGAGAGCTTCAGCTTGCCGCCGCCATCGGTCGGGGCCGTGAAATCGGGTGCCTTCTTGCCTTCCTCGACGCTCATCCTTAGCTCCTTCGCTCCCGGCGCGGCAGCCATCCCGCCGCGCGTGCCGGGTCCTCGACGATCCGCTTGTATATAGCATGGGCGGCCTGCGTTTGGGTGCCTATGCGCCCGCGCAGTTCATCGAGATCGGCTGCCCCTTCGGTCATTGCGATCAACCGCCGCTGGCCTTCGGGGGCCTTGGTCTCATCGAATGCCGATTCGTCGCCGTTCAGCGTCAGCCGCAACAGGCTCTGCACGTCGGACAGCAGGGTCCGCGTCGCCTGCAGCAGCGTGGCGTCGTCCGGCGCGAGCAGCCCGGCCTCGGCCGCACGCCGCAACATCTCGGCGGGGTGGGGCGCAAGGATCGACGGATGCTGGGCGGCGTGGCGCAGGGCTAGGTACTGGGCCACGAAATCGATGTCGAACAGGCCGCCGGACAGATGCTTGAAGTCCCATGGACTCCGGGGGGCGGCGTGCTCGGCGATCCGGTCCCGCATGTCGGCGACGTCCCGCACCAGGACGACGGGATCGCGCGGGCGGGAAAGGGTGGAGCGTATGATCGCCGTGAGCCGTTCGGCCAATGTCTCGGGTCCATGAATGACGCGCGCACGCGTCAATGCCAGATGCTCCCAGGTCCAGGCCGATTGCTGATGATATGTCTCGAAGCCCGCGAGGGAATTGGCCAGAGGGCCAGCGCGGCCCGACGGCCGTAGCCGCATGTCGACCTCATACAGGGCGCCCTCGTTGGTCAGGGCCGTGAGCGCGGTCACGATCTTCGAGCTGAGGCGCGTATAGTACTGGGTCGAGGGCAGCGGCTGACGGCCATCCGAAACCTCGAGGCCTTCGGGGACATCGTAGATGAAGATGAGATCGAGGTCGGAGGTCGCGGACATCTCGCGGCTGCCGAGCTTGCCGAGCCCGAGGACCGCCAGACGCCGTCCACTGAAACTACCGTGTACCTCGGCGAAGCTTCTTTCGATGCGATCACAAAGTCCGGAGATGGTCGCTTGCGCCACGTCGGCGTACGCTTCTCCCGCTTGAGCCGGTGTCACCACGCGCTTGAGGAGCTGCACGCCGACCTGGAACCGTCGGTCGTTGGTCCAGCGTCGCGCCGTGTCAAGGATATCCTGCTCGTCATGGGCGCCCGCGAGGGCCGCGCCCAATTCGGCGACCAACACATCGGCAGCCGGCAGACGATTGTAGAAATCCGGCGACAATACCGAATCCAGCAGCTGTGTCCGGCGCGAGAGATGGGACGCGAGACCCGGCGCACTGCCCATGATGGCTGCGACCAGTTCGAGGAGCGCCGGATTGGATTTGAAGAGAGAGAAGAGCTGAACCCCGGCCGGCAAATTGTTCAGGAACAGATCGAAGTTCAGCAGCGCCTGGTCGGGCGCGGCCGTCTCTCCCAGCGCCTTGAGCAGGGCCGGCATCAATTCGGTCAGCAGCTCGCGGGCTCGCTCCGACCGCGTGGCCCGGTACCGGCCATGATGCCATCGACGCACGATGCCCGCGGCGGCGGAAGGATCCTGGAAGCCGAGGGTCCGCAGCGTCTGCAGCGTTCCGGGATCGTCCTCGATGCCGGTAAACACCAAGTTGCCGCCCGGTCCAGCCAGGCTTGGCGCCTCTTCGAACAGGTGGGCGTAATGGCTTTCGACGCAGCGGAGCCGTGTCAGCAGGTCCGTCTCGAAGGCGGCCCGGTCGTTATAGCCAAGGAATGCGGCAATGCCGTCGACGCCGGCCTCGTCGGTGGGGATGCTGTGGGTCTGGCGATCGTCGACCATCTGCAGCCGATGCTCGACCCGGCGCAGAAAGCCATAGGCCTCGATCAGCTCCTCGGCCGCCGTTGCGCTGATATGGCCGGCATATGCGAGGGCGCGCAATGTCTCGCAGGTGCCGCGCAGCCGCAGAGCCGGATTCCGTCCGCCGAAAATCAGTTGCTGCGTCTGGGCGAAGAATTCGATCTCGCGAATGCCTCCCCGGCCGAGCTTCACGTTGTGCCCCATGACGCCGATCGTGCGGCCGCCGCGATGGGCATCGATTTGGCGCTTGATCGAATGAATGTCGTGGATGGCGGCGAAGTCGAGATGCCGGCGCCAGATGTACGGACGCAAGTCGCCCAGAAAGGAGCCGCCAACTGCGCGATTACCGGCAACGGGGTGCGCCTTGATCATGGCGGCCCGTTCCCAATTCTGGCCGACACTTTCGTAATAGAGCTCGGCCGCCTGCACCGACATGGCCAGCGGCGTGGAACCCGGATCGGGACGCAGCCGCAGGTCGGTGCGGAAGATATAGCCATCGACCGACGTTTCCGACAGAAGCTGGACCAGCAGCCGGGCCATCCGCACGAAGTGTCTCGGCACCTGTTCATCATCGGCGAGCGCGGGGGCATCGCGGTCGTAAAGCAGGATGAGGTCGATGTCGCTCGAGTAGTTGAGCTCGCCGGCCCCGAGCTTACCCATTCCGAGAACGGTGAAGGCGGCGGCCTGAGGGTCGCCTGCGATGCGCAACTGCCCGTCCCGATCGAGTTGGAGCAGCAGGGCGTCGACCAGCGCGTCGAGGGCGGCGCCGGCAAAGTCGCTGAGGGCGCCGGTGATCTTCTCGAGCGACCACACGCCGGCTATGTCGGCCACGGCAACAGCCAATGCCGCCTTGTGCTTGAGCCGCCGAAGCTGCGTCGCGATCTCGATGGGCGTGCTGCCGGCCCGAGCACTTTGCCTGACTGACAACAGATCGGATTCGAGCGTCGTCAGGACGGTATCAGGGCCGGCCTGCCACAGATCGGCCATGAAAATCGGATCTTTTAAGGCCGTCTCTGTGAGGTAGGGGCTGTTGCCGAACAGCGCTTCGAGAAGAGCAAGGGCGGCCGGATCACTGGGCCGCGGTGCCTTTTCGTCCCATCGCCTCCACGCGACTTGCAGCCGTTCTTGGTTGTGTGGTCGCGGCAGGGATATGGTCGAAAGCCAAGACATCGGATAAGGCGGCGGGTAAATTGTGCAACGACAGCACGCTTGCCTAGCCCAGCCGTCATCGTCAACGCGGAAGTAACGAGCTTTGGTCGGAAGAGTATATCGCAGTATTGGCCGAATCGTTGGCTACGGGGCGGCCATTGGGGCGTTGTTCGTGGCAGCCGTCTGTGTGCGTCTGACATTTGGGCCGATCAACCTGGACTTTCTGCGTCCGGTGGTCGATCGCGAGTTCGCGACCATGGGGGGCAATGTAACGGTTCATGCCGACCACATTTATGCGCAGTGGGACGGTATCGCGCAGCCAATGCGCCTGGTCTTGAGCGGCCTGCGCATAGACGACGCGCGACGGCAGACTGTTGCGACGGCGCCCAGCGTCGCGCTCTCATTCGAACCCGGCACCGTCCTCAAGGCCCGATTCCTGCCGACAGCCATCGTGGTCGACCGACCCACCCTCGACGCGGAAATCGCTCGCGAAGGCGGCATGCTCCAACGTGTCCTGGCGAAGAGTGATACATCCTCGCAAGGCGAGATGGTCGATCTCCTGATCGAGCAGCTCATGGACGAACCCAACTACACCTCGTTGCTGGGGCAACTCGATACCGTCCGCGTCGAGCGCGGTCGCTTGACGGTGAAGGACATACCAAGCGGTGTGACGTGGGTTGCACCCGATGTTCAGGCTCAGCTGAGGCGTGATGCCAGCGGCGTGATCATCTCGGCGAGCGCCCGCTTCAGCAATGGAGGCAGTCCGGTCGATGTAGACTTCTCGGCAACCTATAGCCGCGACCGCAGCAGGATCTCGGCCGAGGCGAAGATTGCAGGGCTCAAGCCCGCGATGCTGGCCGACCTATCTCCAAATGCGGGCGTGTTACGGGGTATAGACGTTGCGCTGGCCGGCCGGATGCATGTCGAGGCAAGCGGCGCCGGGGATATCCATAGCATCGCCATGGAGGTTACCGGCGGCAACGGTACGTTGACGCTGCCTGGCGTTCTGCCCGTTGTCCACAAGGTCCATAGGGTGAGTGCGGCGGCTTCTGTCGATGCTGCATCGCATACGGCCAAGATCGATCGTCTCATCCTCGATCTCGGGGCGGCGAAGGTGACGGTTACGGGGCAAGGCGTCCGGACGGAGCAGGGGCAGAGTTTCAAGGGCCGCGCCGAGGTGACGGACATCCCGATCGACCAGCTGGCGGCGTATTGGCCCTTGGAGTTCGCCAAAGGTGGTCGGAATTGGGCGGTCGCCAATTTGAGCCGCGGGACGCTGGACGTCGCTGCTGAGTTTGGCCTCAGTGCGCCAGGCGGGGATTTCTCGCAGATCAAGCTCGATCAGGCCGTGGCGACCTTGGCCTATCGAGGCATGCGGGTGCACTACATGCCGCATATGCCCGAACTGGAGGACGTGACGGGGACGGCCCGGTACGAAAACGCCACGCTTCATTTCGATGTCAATCATGGCACCGGCGTCGGTCTGACGGTCAGCAACGCCACCATAGACCTCAACGATCTGGATCGGCCGCCGCCGCAGGTCGCGAAGCTGCATATGCCGATCACGGGGACGGCCGCGGCGGCCAATGCTCTGCTGGCGAGGCCCAAGCTTGGGCTGCCAAAAGATATGCTTTACGACCCCAAGCGGCTGAGCGGTGACGTCTCCATCGACCTGACGCTGTCGTTCCCGTTGCTCAATGCCATCACCGTGGCCGACCTCGATATCAGGGCGGAGGCTTCACTGTCGCATTTCGGTCTCAAGGGGGCCATCGGCGCCGTCGACCTGACGGAAGCGACAGGCAGAATATTGTACGAGAATTCCCAGCTGAACGTTACGGGCGCGGGCAAGTTCGATGGCTCGGCGGTCGATATTTTCTGGCGAGAGCAGTTCGGGTCAAAGGCTACGTACCGCCGGCGCTATGAACTGAAAGGCACAATTCCCGCCAGCCTGATTGCAAAAGCAGGGTTCCTGTCGATAGAGCCATACATCACCGGACCGATGAACGTGACGAGCCTGTCCTACCAGGTAGCACCCAACGGTACCGGCGAGGTGCAGGCGCGTCTCGACTTGAAGGCCGCAAACAGCTCCGTACCGCAACTGGGCTGGAGCAAGGAAGCTGGTGTCGACAGCCAACTGACTCTGGGCGCAAAGCTCGCCGCGGGCGGCAAACTTGTGTCTGCGGAATTCGAGGGGCGCGGCGGTGGCCTGGAGGCCAAGGGGACTGCTCTGTTCAGCGCTGACAATGTTCTTCAGCAGATCACCATCGCCGAGCTTGCGGTTGGCCGCACGGATATCTCTGCCGATTGGCGGAAGAACGGGAACAACGTCGATATCGATCTGCGGGGCCGTTCGATCGAGCTGCCGAGGGTACGCCAAGCCCTGAAGGGGCAGGACGAGGCCGGGAAGCCAGGATCTTCAACCGGCTCGAAGGCAGCGACCGACACCACCCACGTCGCGTTGCGGCTCGATCAGGTGCTGGTGAAGAAGGGTAGCCTCGGTTCGCTCAGCGGCCAGTTCAGCCTGTCCGGCGATCGGCTCGTCTCTGCCGATCTGGCGCTCGGGGCGGGGCGGGGCGGAACTTTCCGCGTGCAACCCGTTCCGGCTGCTCGCAACGTGGCGCTTTACATCACTGACTTCGGCCAGCTGTTGCACGAGGCCGGTTGGCTCGACGGCCTGGCTGGCGGATATCTCGATTTCCGCGGCTTTTTCAATGACAGCGCGGCCGGCGCACCGCTCTCGGGAACGCTAAAGCTTGGTCCCTATCGTTTGCAGAAGGTGACTCCGCGCCCCGACGTCGATTCGCTCAATTCGACGATCGATGGGCTCAATCGCGCTGGCAATGCCCTTCAGCAATTCGACGGACTGGAGGCTCAGATCCTCAAGACCGGGGACAGGATCGATGTCAAGAACGGCCGAACCAGTGGCCAGTCGATTGGATTGACGACATCCGGCTATCTCGATCTCGCCAACGATACAGCGCGTCTGCGCGGACTCGTAGTGCCTGGCTTCGCCTTGAACAATCTGCTGTCCAACGTGCCGTTGCTCGGGCCCTTGATCACGGGCGGCAAGGGCGCCGGCATCTTTGCGATTTCCTATCGGCTGGAAGGTCCGTTCGACGATCTGAAGTCGGACATCAACATGATGTCCGCCGTGACTCCCGGCGCGCTGCGGGAGCTGTTCAACGGCTCGCTGGATGGAACGTCACAGACCAAGCGGGCGCCTTAGACGGCCCGCACCAGGACATGCCGCTTGCGGCCGGCCGAGAGCTTCAACGTCCCCGAAGCATCGAGATCGCTGTCGCTGATCACGACGGTATCGGATGCGATCGGCATGTCGTTCAGCCGGCCACCGCCGCCCTTGATCAGCTTGCGGGCTTCGTTGCGGCTGGCGGCCAGGCCGGCCTCATGAAAGAGATCGAACGCGGGAATGCCGGTCGCGAGTCTGGCGCGTGACAAATCGAGTGTCGGTAGCGTATCGGCACGGCCGCCTTCCTCGAAGGTGCGGCGGGCCGTTTCTGCCGCCTGCTCTGCCGCCTGGTCGCCATGGGCGAGGCGCGTGACTTCGGTGGCCAGCACTTTCTTAGCGTCGTTTATTTCCTGGCCCTGAAGGCCTTCCAATCGCGCGATCTCGTCGAGCGGCAGATCCGTGAACAGCCTGAGGAAACGGCCGACATCGGCGTCCTCGGTGTTGCGCCAATATTGCCAGAAATCGTACGGGCTCAGCCGATCCGGACTGAGCCAGACCGCGCCGGCGGCCGTCTTGCCCATCTTGGCCCCGGACGCCGTGGCGAGCAGGGGGGAGGTCAAGGCGAACAGTTCGGCGTTGGCCATGCGGCGGCCGAGATCGGCCCCCATGATGATATTGCCCCATTGATCCGAGCCGCCCATCTGCACGATGCAGTTGTGCCGCTTGTACAGTTCCACGAAGTCGTAGGACTGCAGGATCATGTAGTTGAACTCGAGAAAGGAAAGCGGCTGATCACGCTCCAGCCGCAGCCTGACCGAGTCCATCGTCAGCATCCGATTGACCGAGAAATGCCGGCCGACATCGCGCAGCAGCGGGATGTAGAGCAGCGTATCCAGCCAATCGGCATTGTTCGCCATCACCGCATCGGTGGGGCCGTTGCCGAAGACAAGGTAGTTGGAGAAGCTGCGCTTGATGCTCGCCATGTTGGCATTGATCTGCTCGACGGTCAGCAACTGGCGGGTTTCGTCGCGGCCGGAAGGATCGCCGACCTTGGTGGTGCCGCCGCCCATGAGTGCAATGGGCTTGTGTCCGCACTTCTGCCACCAGCGCAGCAGCATGATCTGCAGCAGGTGTCCGACATGCAGGGAATCGGCAGTACAGTCGAAGCCGATGTAGGCCGTGCGGATGCCGCTCGCGAGAAGCTCGTCCAGCCGCGCAGTGTCGCTGCATTGATGCACCATGCCGCGTTCGTGGACGATGCGCATGAAATCCGACTTGAAGCCCGTCATCTCTCCGCCCGGGAACTACCCTTGGATTTGTCCGTGAAGGGCCGGCGGTGTAACACGGGGCGGCCGGCGTCTCAACGGAGGCCGGAAGGCCAGAATCGCGCCGAATCAGGGCAGGAGCGGGCGGACGCGTCCATACTGGCCACGATCGGCATAGCCAGCTTGGAGCACGGGATGGGTCGTCCGCTGCGCGTCGTTGGGCTTATGAGCGGCACATCGGTAGACGGCGTCGACGTAGCCCTGATCGAGACTGATGGCGAGCGCATCGCGCACCTCGGCCCCTGCCTTACGCTGCCATACACGGACGAAAGTCGCCGCCGGATCCGGGCAGCCTTCGGCGCCGAAACGGGGAACGAAATCACGCGATCTGCGGAAGAGGCGGTGACGGCAGCCCATGTCGAGGCCGTTCGGCGCTGGTCGTCCGACTATGGCGTCGATCTCTCATCAGTCGACGTCGTGGGCTTTCATGGCCAGACCATCACGCATCGGCCGGAGAAACGCTTCACCTGGCAGATCGGCGATGGGGCCGCGCTTGCGAAGACGTTGGGCGTGCGCGTGGTCAACGACCTGCGCAGCGCCGATGTTGCGGCCGGCGGGCAGGGGGCGCCTCTGGTACCCGTCTATCACGCGGCCCTGGTGCGGGATCTCCCGCGGCCGATCGCGGTCGTGAATGTCGGCGGCGTCGCGAACGTAACCTGGGTTGGCGAGGACGGCGCCCTGCTGGCTTTCGATACCGGGCCCGGCAACGGCCCGATCGACGATTGGTGCGCACGTCGGGCGGGAACCCGGTTCGATCGCGATGGAGTGCTCGCTGCCTCGGGCAAGGTGAACAGGGGGCGACTGCTGCGCTTCAGCGAAAATCTCTTCTTCAACAAGCTCCCGCCCAAATCCCTGGATCGCGGCGACTTCAACGATGCCTGGGTCGATGGATTGAGCGTGGCCGATGGGGCGGCAACACTGACCTGGGGAACCGCCCGGTCCATCGCGCTTGCCGAACGGCATTTCCCGGCACCCGTTCGGCAGTGGGTGATTTCCGGTGGCGGGGCGCGCAATCCGACGCTGCTCCGTGCCATTGCCGAAGAGACGCGCGCGACCGTCGTGACGGCGGAGCAGCTCGGTTGGAATGGCGATGCGATCGAAGCTCAAGCCTTCGGCTTCCTGGCCGCGCGTTCGTTGCGTGGTCTTCCCATCACTTTCCCGACAACGACCGGCGTGCCGATGGCAATGACGGGGGGGCGTTTGCATATACCTTAGGTGTTGATCGCGTTTCCAAGTAGCTGCGGGATGCACGATGCGACCGAGTCACTCGAGCCTAAGGAGCATGGCATGCCAATCTTCAAGACCAGGGACGGCGTCGAAATCTACTACAAGGATTGGGGAAAGGGCCGTCCCGTCACGTTCAGTCACGGTTGGCCTCTGACATCGGATGCCTGGGAAGATCAGATGATGTTCCTCGGCATGCATGGCTATCGTGTCATCGCTCATGACAGGCGCGGCCATGGTCGATCGACCCAGACCTGGGACGGCAACGACATGGACCAATACGCCGACGATCTCGCCCAGTTGTTCGAAGCGTTGGACATCAGCGACGCGGTCATGGTCGGTCATTCGACTGGTGGCGGTGAAGTCGCTCGCTATATCGGCCGCCACGGCAGCAAGCGCGTGGGCAAGGCGGTGCTGGTTGGCGCGGTGCCGCCCATCATGGTCAAGACGGCGGCCAATCCCGGCGGCCTGCCGATGGACGTGTTCGACGGCATCCGCAAAGGCGTCGCGGCCGATCGTTCGCAGTTCTACAAGGATCTGACCATGCCGTTCTTCGGCTACAACCGCGATGGCGCCAAGGTCAGCGAGGGCGCCCGCGAGTCCTTTTGGCTGCAGGGCATGATGGGTGGCCTGAAGAGCCAGTACGATTGCATCAAGGCCTTCTCCGAGACCGACTTCACCGAGGATCTGAAGAAGATCGATGTGCCGACGCTGATCATCCACGGCGACGACGATCAGATCGTACCGATCGCCGATTCAGCGCAGCTTTCGGTCAAGCTGGTGAAGGGTGCGCACCTGAAGGTCTACGCGAAGGGACCGCATGGACTGGCGGTCACGCACAAGGACCAGCTTAACGCCGACCTGCTGGCTTTCATTCAGGCGAAATAGGCCGTTTGTGGCGGAGCGGCGAAGGCATCTTCGCCGCTCACTATTCTCCCTTACGGTTCCTTGTTGGACGTTGCCCGGCCCGGCGGATTGATCAGGCATTTGGCGACGTACTTGTCGACATCGACCGCAAGCTTGTCGAGCGTATCGTGGAAGAAGTGATTGGCTCCCTTGATCGTCCGCGATTCGACGGTGATGCCCTTCTGCAGCGACAGCCGTGCTACCAGCTTCTGGATGTCCACGAGAGGGACGACCTCGTCCTTCTCCGCCCCGACGATCAGGCCTGAGGAAGGACAGGGGGCCAGGAAGCCGAAATCGTAGGAGTTGGCCGGAGGCGCCACCGAGACGAAGCAGTCGATTTCGGGACGGCGCATCAGCAGTTGCATGCCGATCCAGGCGCCGAACGAATAGCCGGCGATCCAGCAGGACTTGGCGTCCGCATTCATCGTCTGCAGCCAGTCGAGAGCCGCGGCGGCATCGCTCAGTTCGCCCATGCCATTGTCGAACCGACCCTGGCTGCGGCCTACCCCGCGCGTGTTGAAGCGCAGGACGGAAAAGCCGCGATTAACGAACACATGGAACAGGGTGAAGACCACCTTGTGGTTCATCGTCCCGCCATACTGCGGATGAGGATGGAGAATCAGCGCAATAGGTGCGTGCTCCTCCTTGCTCTGGTGATAACGACCCTCGAGGCGACCTTCTGGGCCGGTAAACATCACATCAGGCATGGAGACTCCGATTCTTTGTCATTATTGGCCGCCACGGACCCCTTCGGTTGATGGCCGACAGTAACATTCTGCTGGATTCTTGATACTTGACCAACCCGCTCGGGCTATCTAAACCCTACCCGTTAAGTTGGTTTTTACCAGACCCCTCGGCTCGGGGGGCTGGAATATCGTAGCAACGCCTTGGTTTTCAAGACCTTTAGGCGTTCGGGAACGACAAGCCGGCAAGGTCCGGTACGAGGAGGATGCTGTGAAGCTCAGCACCAAGGGTCGTTACGCCGTCATGGCGATGGTGGATTTGGCACGTCACGCGCAGGCGAAGCCTGTGTCTTTGTCCGATATCGCAGCCCGGCAGGAAATCTCCCTGTCATATCTCGAGCAGCTCTTTGCTCGTCTTCGCCGGGCCGAACTCGTCAAGAGCGTGCGCGGTCCTGGGGGCGGCTATCGGCTGGCCCGGCCGTCGGCCGATACTCGGGTCTCGGAGATCATTCTGGCTGTCGATGAGCCGATTTCCGCGACACGCTGCACGGAGCTGGGAGCCACGGGCTGCCGGGCCGACCGCAGCAAGTGCCTCACCCACGATTTGTGGGAAGAGCTCGGCAACCAGATTCACATGTTCCTGAGCTCGGTAACCCTGGCGGATGTTCTCGAGCGCAAGCTTGCGACGCGGATCGCGGAGGCCGCGAATGCGCCCTCCGCTCCGGCCACCGCGGAAGAACCGATGGTCGCTGCCAGCTGAAGTCCAATGAACGCCACCCCCGTGTATCTCGACCACAACGCGACGAGCCCGCTGCGGCCCGTAGCGTACGAGGCCATGGTCGAGGCACTGCGGATGGGAGGTAATCCCTCTTCGGTGCATCGGAGCGGCCGCAGGGCGCGAGCCTGCATCGAGGGCGCTCGTGGCAAGGTGGCGGCCTTGGTCGGTTCCCTGCCGGCGGAGGTGGTATTCACGTCCGGGGGCACCGAAGCGAACAATGCTGTCCTGACAGGCTCCGGCAGGAAAAGGGTGCTCGTCTCGGCAGTCGAGCACGATAGCGTCCGCAGAGTGGTTCCCGGGGCGGGCGTCATTCCCGTCGATCGCGATGGCGTCGTGGACCTCGCGGCGCTCGAGCGGATGCTTGCGGCGTCTCCGGAGCCGGCACTGGTCTCGGTGATGTTCGCGAACAACGAGACCGGGGTCTTGCAGCCCGTCGCGGACATCGGTCGCATCGTGCGGGCAGCCGGTGCGCTCTTCCATTGCGATGCAGTCCAGGCCGGCGGCAAGGTCGCCATCGACATGCACGGCCTCGGCATCGACTATCTCAGCCTCTCTGCCCACAAGCTAGGTGGACCGCCGGGCGTCGGAGCCCTGGTGCTCCGTGAGGGGGCGCCGTTCTCACCCGACCGGGTGGGCGGCGGGCAGGAGGGCTTCCGGCGCGCTGGTACGGAGAACGTCCCGGGCATCGCTGGATTCAGCGCTGCTGCCGAAGCTGCCGTGAACGGTTTGGACATGGCGGACTGGCGAAATCGGCTCGAGTCGGCGCTGTGCGAACTGGCGCCTGCCGCTCGGGTTTTCGGTGCCGGCGCGCCGCGACTGAGCAACACCAGTTGCATTTCGATGCCGGGCGTGAGGGCGGAAACACAGGTGATGGCACTGGATCTTGCCGGAATCTGCGTATCCTCGGGCGCCGCCTGCTCCTCGGGCAAGGTGGGCCCCTCGGCGGTATTGGAAGCGATGGGTGTGGATCTTTCCGAATCGGTAACGGCCTTGAGAATAAGCTTCGGCTGGAACACGGTTTTCGGCGATATCGAGCGCTTGATCGCGGCTTGGCGGGACCTATATGTCCGAGTGTCTCAGTCGGATATCTCCCGACCTCAGGCCGCCTAGGGAATTCAAGGGGTTAGCATGAAAGCGTTCCAGCAGGTCCGGCGCAACGATCAGCCGATCTACCTCGATTACCAGGCGACCACGCCGCTCGATCCGCGCGTCCTGGACGCCATGATGCCGTACTTCACGTACAAGTTCGGCAATCCCCATTCCCGAAGCCATTCCTATGGCTGGGAGGCCGAAGAGGGCGTGGAGAAGGCCCGTGGCCAGGTCGCCAAGCTGATCGGCGCAGATGAAAAGGAGGTCATCTTCACCTCCGGCGCCACCGAGTCCAACAACCTCGCCATTCGCGGCGTCGCCGAGTTCTACAAGGACCGCAAGAATCATATCGTCACGACCGTGACAGAGCATAAGTGCGTGCTCGATACTTGCCGCCATCTCGAGCAGCAGGGCTTCGAGGTGACCTATCTGCCGGTACAGCAGAATGGCCTGATCGATCTCGACCAACTTCGTGAGGCGATCACGGACAAGACGGTCGTGGTCTCGATCATGGCGGTGAACAACGAGATCGGCGTCATCCAGCCGCTGGCCGAGATTGGCAAGATCTGCCGTGAGAAGAAGACGTTCTTCCATACCGACGCTGCCCAGGCGGCAGGCAAGATTCCGCTCGATGTCGAGGCGATGAACATCGACCTCATGAGCATCTCCGGCCACAAGATTTACGGCCCCAAGGGCATCGGCGCGCTCTATGTCCGCCGCAAGCCGCGCGTGCGGCTCGTGCCGCTGATCGTCGGTGGCGGGCAGGAGCGGGGCTTCCGGTCCGGTACCTTGCCGACGCCGCTTTGCGTCGGGCTGGGCGAGGCCGCCGAGATCTGCACGAAGGAGATGGATGCCGAGGCCAAGCGGCTGAAGAGGCTGCAGGATCGGATGCTCAAGGGATTGCGGGCAAAGTTGCCGGAGATCTTCGTCAACGGTGACCTGGAGCACCGCATTCCCGGCAACCTCAATATCAGCTTCGCCTATGTCGAGGGCGAGTCGCTGATGATGGGAATCAAGGGGCTGTCGGTTTCATCCGGCTCGGCTTGTACTTCGGCGTCCCTGGAGCCCAGCTATGTGCTGCGTGCGCTCGGGGTCGAGGAGGAATTGGCTCATACGTCGCTCCGCATCGGCCTCGGTCGTTTCACGACGGAGCAGGAGGTCGATACGGCGGTGGACGAACTGGTGCGCCACGTCACGAAGCTGCGCGAGATGAGCCCGCTCTGGGAGATGGCGCAGGAAGGTATCGATCTGAAGTCGATTGAATGGGCGGCCCACTAGGTCGTCCGCGAACTTGAGGAGAGTGTCATGGCCTACAGCGAAAAGCTGATCGACCACTACGAGAACCCCCGCAACATCGGGTCGCTCGACAAGAATGCCGAGGATGTCGGAACGGGACTGGTCGGAGCCCCGGCCTGCGGCGACGTCATGAAGCTGCAGATCAAGGTCGGCGCCGATGGCCTGATCGAGGATGCGAAGTTCAAGACCTTCGGATGCGGTTCGGCGATCGCGTCTTCGTCGCTGGTCACCGAGTGGGTCAAGGGAAAGACCATCGACGAGGCCGAGACGATCAAGAATACAGATATCGCCAAGCATCTGGCTCTGCCTCCCGTGAAGATCCATTGCTCCGTTCTGGCCGAGGACGCCATCAAGGCCGCCATCGCGGATTACCGTGCAAAGGCTGCACAGAAATTTGCGAAGCCTGACGACAATGAGGTCGAGCGCCAGGAAGCGGTCGCCGAGTAGCAAAGGGTTTGGAGCAGAGTATGAGCACGTCCACGACCACCGACGTTGCCAAGGCCGCTGCCGGCGCGCCGCCAGCGGCTCGGCCGAGACGGCCGCGTCCTCAGGTGATGACCGTCACGCCAGCCGCCGCCGAGCGCGTCAGAGCGCTCATCGAGGGGCGCGGCAAGCCGACCGCGGGCGTTCGGATCGGCGTGCGCTCCAAGGGCTGCTCGGGTTTGTCCTACACGCTTGAATTCGCCGACAAGCAGGAGCCGATGGACGAGGTTGTCGAGACCAGCGGGCTCAAGATTCTGATCGACCCGAAGGCTTCGTTGTTCCTGATCGGGACCGAGATGGACTACCAGGAAGAGAAGCTGAAGTCGGGGTTCGTCTTCAAGAACCCCAACGAAAAGGGCCGCTGCGGTTGTGGCGAATCCTTCCACGTCTGACAGTGAAGCAATCGGGCCATGGATCATTTCGCGCGGCTGGGAGTGCCGGCGGCGCTCGACCTGGAGCCTGCGGTTCTCGACAAGGCTTACTTCGCACTTCAGCGCCGATGGCACCCGGATCGGTTCGTCGGCAAGCCGGCTGAGGAACGGGCGCGAGCCTCAACGGAGGCGGCCGCGCTCAACGATGCCTATCGGACATTGAAGGACCCGCTGGCGCGGGCGGTCTACTTGGCTGGCCTGAAAGGCGTCGAACTGCCGGGCGACGGCAAGACCATCGATGATCCTGAGCTTCTGATGGAAGCGATGGAATCGCGCGAGGCACTGCACGACGCGACCACGATCGAGGCCATCGATTCGCTTGCCGATCAAGCTCGGCAGCAGAGTCAGCAAGCGCTGACAGCTCTGGGAAGTTTGTTCTTGCGGGACGACAAGCCCGCCATCAGAAAGGCGCTGCTTCGGCTGCGCTATCTCGACAAGTTCGCCGAGGAAGCCCAAGGGCGACGGGCGAATTTGGTCAAGAAAGTTGGGATCGCAAACGGATGACGCTGCTGGAGATCCATGAGCCGGGCGAGACACCCTTGCCGCATGCGGGCGAGGAAGCACTGGCCGTCGGCATCGATCTCGGCACGACCAATTCCGTCGTCGCGATCGCGCGCGATGGCAAGCCTGCGGCGCTGCATGACGAGGCGGGCAACTCCCTGGTGCCGTCGGTCGTCGCCTATCCGGCGGCGGGCGGCGTACTGGTCGGAGACCAGGCTCGGGGCTTGATGGCTTCCGAGCCGGATCGTGTCGTGGCGTCGGTGAAGCGACTCATGGGACGAGGCGCTCGCGACGTTCAGGCCGTGGCAGGTGTACTGCCCTACGAAATCGAGCCAGGTACCGGCGAAAGCGACATGGTGAAACTGCGCGTCGGTGGCAGGGCGCGGTCTCCGGTCGAAATCTCGGCGGAGATTCTGAAGACGTTGCGCGCGCGTGCCGAGGCGGCACTCGAGAAGCCTGTGGAGCGGGCCGTGATCACCGTACCGGCCTATTTCGACGATGCGGCGCGGACGGCGACCCGCGATGCCGCCCGCGTCGCAGGGCTCGAGGTCTTGAGGTTGGTCAACGAGCCGACGGCGGCCGCATTGGCTTATGGCCTCGATAAGGCAGCCGAGGGGCTGTACGCGGTTTACGATCTTGGTGGCGGCACGTTCGACTTTTCTCTGCTGCGCCTGGAGAAGGGCGTGTTCCAGGTGCTTGCGACCGGCGGAGATACGGCGTTGGGCGGCGACGACTTCGATCGGACGATCGCCGAGCGGATGCTCATGGAGCGCAAGCGGGACGGCATCGAGGACCGGATCGACGAAGCCGCGGTGAAGATCGCCCTGGCGCTGGCGCGTCAGATGAAGGAGCAACTGTCCAGTCGGGACAAGACTTCTGGTAGACTTGAACTCGGCAGCAAACCGTCGTTCCACGTCGTCACCCTCGAGGAATTTGAAGACGCGATTGGCGGCTACGTCGAACAGACTCTCGATATCGCGCGGCAGGTTCTGGCCGATGCGGCGATGGAGGTTTCCAAGATCGATGGCATCGTACTGGTCGGTGGCTCGACGCGGGTCCGGTTGGTGCGCGAGCGCGTCGCCGGGTTGATTGGCAAGCCGCCGCTTATGGACATCGACCCCGACGAGGTGGTGGCGCTGGGGGCAGCCCTGCAGGCGGAGGCATTGACCGGGGGATCGGACACGCTGCTGCTCGATGTGACGCCGCTGTCTCTCGGACTGGAGACGATGGGAGGGATGGTCGAGAAGGTCGTTCCTCGCAATACCCCCATCCCAGTACAGCTCGCGCAGGACTTCACCACCTATCAGGATGGCCAGACGGCGATGGCCATCCATGTGGTGCAGGGCGAGCGCGAGATGGTCGACGATTGCCGCAGCCTGGCACGCTTCGAACTTACCGGCATTCCACCGATGGCCGCGGGCGCCGCCCGGATCCGGGTGACCTTTGCCGTGGACGCCGACGGTCTGCTGACGGTATCGGCGCAGGAGCGCACCACGGGCGTGGAGCAACGGATCGAGGTCAAACCATCCTACGGCCTGAGCCAGGACGACATGGCGGACATGCTGTACGAAAGCCTGGAGCATGCAGAGGAGGATGTCGCGCGGCGATTGCTTACCGAATCGCGTGTCGAAGCCAGGCGCAATCTGCTTGCCCTGGAAGCGGCCTTGGCCAAGGACGGCAATTTGCTCTCAATCGAAGAAAGAGCGGCCATCGACGCGGCACGTGACCGCGTCGACAAAGCGATAGCCGGGGAAGATCGTGACGAAATCACTGCGGCGGCGGAAAGCCTGGAGTCGCTTTCCAAGCCTTTTGCCGAACGGCGTATGGATCGTGGTATTCGCGAGGCGCTGGCGGGGTTGTCGATGAGTGACTTGGAGCGCCGTGTCGGCGAATAACGAGGTCTGTCTGTATGCCGAAGATGACTTTCATTCTGAAGGACGGGTCGCGCAAGGAAGTGGATGCGCCGATCGGTCTTTCGGTCCTTGAGATTGCCCACCGCAATGGAGTCGATATCGAGGGGGCCTGTGAAGGCTCGCTCGCTTGCTCGACCTGCCACGTCGTGGTCGAGCCCGAATGGTTCGACAAGCTGTCACCGGCCAGCGAAGACGAAGAGGACATGCTGGATCTCGCTTTCGGCCTGACCCATACGTCCCGGTTGGGGTGTCAGATCCGCATAACCGAGGCGCTCGACGGGCTGGTGGTGAAACTGCCGGCTGCTACCCGGAACATGATGGTCGACAAGTAGGAGTTGCCGCGATGGCGGGAAAGCTGCGCTGGACGGACGTGCGCGACATTGCCATCGAACTTGAGGAGCGCCATCCCGAGGTCGATAATGTGAACCTGCGCTTCACCGATCTCCATCGCTGGGTGGTGGAGCTGCCTGCTTTCGGCGATGATCCGAGCCGGTCCAACGAGAAGATTCTCGAGGCCATCCAGGCGGCGTGGATCGACGAACGGGGGTAGTGGAACCTGCCCCAATTCGGCCCGGATTCGTGCCTTAAAGTGGCTGTGGAGGGGTCCATGAGGGGAAAGGCACTTAAGGGCGCGGCGACTGCACTTTTGTTGGCAGCGAGCGTCGGGGCCTGTGCGTCCAACGGCGTCCAGCCTGGGATCGTCAGCCGCTCGGGACCGCCCAGCACCTACAACCAAGCCGGCATTCCGAGCCAGAGCCAAGGCGTCTATGTGCAGAATGCATCCGCCTCCGCGGGCGCGACTTCGGGCGGGACAGCCGTGTCGCCTCAGCAAGCTGCGGCCGTTCCTGGCGAGAGCGGTCGGGTCGTGTCCATCAACGAAGTGGGGCTGCAGGGCGGCGGCGGCTCCGGCAACGGCTCCGTTATCGGCGGATTTCTGGGCGGCGTCGGCGGTGCGGTCCTCGGTGCCGTGACGGGGCAGACGGTAGGAAGCGGCATCGTCGGCGGCATTCTCGGCGCCGTGGGCGGTGCGATCGCCGGTTCGATCTTCGACGGCCGCCATGGAGACGGCGGCGGCGGTCGCGGCATCGAGGTGACTGTCCAGAAGGACGACGGCTCCAAGGTCACGATTGCGCAGCGCGATGACGGGGATATCCAACTCGGAGACCGCGTACAGGTCGTGCAAGGCCGGAACGGCGTCGCCCAGGTGGTCCGCGATACCTCCCGAAACCCTGATTGATTTCCTGCCGTTTGGACTTGGCGCACGGAGAGAGGGATTTTTGATGTCGGTTAAGTGGCTTCTCGGTCTGCTTGTGCCCCTGGCACTCGCGACGACGTTGGGTGCGTGCGAGAATCAAGGCGTCCGGCCCGGCGTGGTGCAGAACGCCAGCGGCTATCGCGGCGAGACGGGACGGGTGGTCTCCATTCGGGAAGTCCCACTTTCAGGATCGACCGGCTCGGGTGTCAGTCAGGGGACGTTGGTCGGCGGCGGTCTCGGCGCCGCAGGTGGCGCCATCACAGGGGCTGCGATCGGCCATAACGCCGGGAGCGCGGTCCTCGGTGGTGTTCTGGGAGCCGTCGGTGGTGCCATTGCCGGTACCGCCATCGATCGAAACGGCGGGACCCGCCGCGGTATCGAGGTGACCGTCCAGAAGGATGATGGCTCCAAAGTCACGATCGCCCAACCAGACGACGGTGACGTGCAGATGGGTGATCGGGTGGTCGTGGTCTATGACAGCCATGGTGTCGCCAAGGCCGTGCGCGATACCAGCTATCGGCGGGATTAGCGACCGGCTGGCGGCGGCAGCGGCCGGGTCCTATATAGGCCTGGCCATGGCTTCGAACTCTCTCGGGATCGACAAGACACCGCGCGACACCCGCGTGGTGGTTGCCATGTCCGGTGGCGTCGACTCGTCCGTCACCGCGGCCCTGCTCAAGGAGCAGGGGTATGACGTCGTGGGCATCACGCTGCAGCTCTACGACCACGGCGCGGCGATCGGGAAGGCCGGCAGCTGCTGTGCCGGTCAGGACATCCGCGACGCGCGGCAGGTCGCCGAAAGGCTTGGCATCCCGCATTACGTGCTCGACTACGAAAGCCGGTTCCGCAACGACGTGATGGAGGCTTTTGCCGACTCGTACCTGCGCGGTGAAACGCCTGTCCCCTGCATCGCGTGCAATCGCACCGTAAAGTTCCGCGATCTCCTGAGGACCGCTCGTGAGCTTGGTGCCGAGGCGCTGGCGACCGGCCACTATGTGCGTCGAGTGATGGGTGAGGCTGGCCCCGAACTGCATCGTGGTGCCGATCCGGCGCGCGATCAGAGCTACTTCCTGTTCGGCACCACCGGCGAACAGCTCGCCTTCCTGCGCTTTCCGCTGGGGCATCTCTCCAAGGCCGAAACGCGGGCGATTGCCGAACGCTTCGACCTGGATGTGGCCGAGAAGCCCGACAGCCAGGACATCTGCTTCGTTCCGAACCGGGATTATGCGGCGGTGGTCCAGAAGCTGCGACCCGAAGCGAACGATCCCGGCGAGATCGTCGACATGAGTGGGCGAGTGCTGGGCCGACACGAGGGCATCGTGCGCTTCACTGTGGGCCAGCGGCGCGGATTGGCCATCGGCGAGCGGTCGGGAACCAACAACGAGCCGCTCTTTGTCGTCAGGCTGGAGCCCGAAACGCGGCGCGTGATCGTCGGCCCGCGCTCGGCGCTCGGCCGCAACGAGATCATGCTCGATGATGTGAACTGGCTGGGGCCGGACTTCGACGGTTCTTTGCCTGTACAGGCTCGAGTCCGATCCTCTCAATCCCTGCGGCCGGCAACCGTCTCACGCAATGGCTCCCAGGTCGCCGTTCGGTTTGCCGAACCGGAAATCGGCGTGTCGCCGGGACAGGCCTGCGTGATCTACGATGTGGAGAAGGGCGAGCGCGTTTTGGGCGGAGGCTTCATTCGCCGCTGGGCCTGACGGCAGGTACCTCGTTCTGTCATCACGTCGTCACGACACGGCCCGATAAGGCCGCCATGTCACAGGACGGCTTCAATCGCTTCTGGTCGCGGCGGGACCACCTACGTGCTTTCGCTTTTGCTCTCGGCCTGGGGAGCATACCCGCATCGACGCTCGCGCAGTCGGCTGCCTATCCCAGCAGGCCGATCAAGCTCGTGATTCCCTATCCGCCGGGCGGCGGGACCGACATCACCGGCCGAGCGATGGCGCAGCGGATGTCCGAGGCCTTGGGGCAGTCTGTGATCATCGAGAACAAGCCCGGTGCCACCGGCATGATCGGTGCGGCCGTCGTCGCCAAAGGTATGCCGGATGGCTACACGGTCCTGTTCGGGGCGGCGAGCGAAATGGCAATCAATGCCAGCCTGTTCAGGAACATGACCTACGATCCCCGCGCCGATTTCGAGCCGGTCAGCCTTGTCGCGGTTTTTCCCCTGGTCTTCGTTGCACCGACATCCAGCAATCAGTCGCTCCGTGAGCTCATCGATGCTGCCGGCCGGAAGCCGGCGTCGGTCAGCTATGGATCCATCGGTAGTGGCAGCCCTCAGCATCTGGCTGCCGAACTTTTGTCGAGCATGGCCAAGGTCAAGCTTCTCCATGTTCCGTACAAGGGCTCTGGGCCGTTGGTGCAGGACGCTGTCGGTGGCCATCTCGATATGGCCGTCAGCAGCGTGCCGCCGGCGGTGCCGCTGGTGAAGTCCGGGAAGCTTCGAGCCCTTGCGGTGACGTCAGCGGTTCGGTCGGAAGCGCTGCCCGATGTGCCGACGATGGCCGAACTCGGCTATCCGGGTTACGAGTTCAATACCTGGGTTGGCATGGCCGTTCCCAAGGGGACGCCCAACGACGTCATCGCACGCCTGCACCAGAGTCTGATCGCCGCCTTGCAGGCGAGCGATGTCCAGGCTGCCTTGCGGGATCAGGGAGCCGTGCCGGTCGGCTCGACGCCGGCAGCGTTCCGGGAATATGTGCAGGCGGAGATCGCGAAAAGCGACCGGATCGTTGCGGATGCCGGAATTCAACCAGAGTAGCAGCCCGCTCGCTCGGCAATATCCTCTATGATGCCATCATGACTGAACCGCGCTACCGCCGGGCAATCCTCCTCGTCTGTGATGGGCTAGGCAACGAGTGGATCAACGACGCGCATACTCCCACGCTGGCGGCCCTTCGAAGGCAGCATCGAAGTGCTGGCAACCATCGCGCGGTCTTTCCCTCCGTCACGCGCGTTTCGGCGGCCTCGATCGCGACGGGTTGCTTTCCCGGCCAGCATGGCCTCGAAGGAAACCAGATGGCATTGGTGGAGGACGGACGCATCGTCGTGCACAACGCCGGCGTGGCTTCCTTCCGCCAGACCCTGCGGCGAGTCACGGGACAGACGTTACGAATGCCAACGCTGGCTGAACGGCTTGCCCCCGTCGGTGGCCAGATCGCCTACTCGAACGTATCGCCGGGGGCAGCCTATTTTCTCGATCCCGACCATTTCGGGATTGTGCGCCACCGCGCCGGATCGTTCGGACCCGGTGGCGTGCCGTTGAATGGGGAAGGCCATCTCGACGTCAGCCACGACCTCGACGGCGACATGGTGACCGCGCAACGGTTTTGCCGGGAGTTGGTGCCCGCGGACGGCGTCAAGCTGGGCATTCTGTGGCTGGCGAACCCCGACCTGACCCTCCACCACGACGCCCTGGGTTCGCCGCAGCATCTGCATGCATTGAAGGTGACGGACGAACTGGTGACCATGGTCGTCGAGGCGATAAGGGCGCACGAGGATCGTTTCGACACACTTCTGCTCATCGGCTCCGATCACGGCCACGAGACCATTGGCCGATCCATCCATGTCGGGAACTGGCTTAGCGCCAACGGCCTCGAAGTCGAGGTGCGGCAGGGCCGCGTCGGGGTCGCCTCCCAGGGGACCTCCGCGCTCCTTTACGCGACGGCGGACGCCCGTCCGGCATTGCAGAGTCTTTTGCCGAGGCTGGAGCGCGAACCCTGGGCTGGCGCGATCCTGACGGGAGAGGCGCTGGCACAGACAGGCTTGTTCGCCGACACCCTCGTTGCCGCCGTCGACACGGCGCGGCACGAAGAGGTCAATCCCTATGGCGTGACCGGTACACGGTGGCTGATCGAAGACGGCGAGGGGACGCCCGAGATCGGGTGCGGCCATCACGGTGGCCTGGGGCCTGGAGAGACCCGCCCGTTCCTGACTGTAGTCCATCCCGACTTCGGGGCCGGCTTGGTCGAACGTCCCACCAGCCTGGTGGATATCGCGCCGACGATCCTGCATTTTCTCGGGCTGCCGGCCGACGGGATGGACGGCAGACCTATCGTGCCGTGAAGGCATTCGGCTTCCTTGACAGGCTGCCGCGTCGCCGCTTAATACCGCCCACCCATGGCTGGGTAGCTCAGCTGGTTAGAGCACGGCACTCATAATGCCGGGGTCGGCGGTTCAAGTCCGCCCCCAGCTACCATTTTTCAGGCCTCGGTCGGACTCCCGGCCGGGGCCTTTCCATTGTGGGGCGGATCGGCCAGCTTATGGGCATGAACAACGGGCATATGCATCAGACCGACGTCGTGATCGTGGGCGCAGGGCCGGTCGGCCTGTTTGCGGTGTTCGAGTGCGGCATGGTTCGGCTCCGCTGCCATGTGGTCGATGTGCTGGAAGACGTCGGCGGCCAATGCACCGCGCTCTATCCCGAAAAGCCGATCTACGACATTCCGGGCTTTCCGCGCGTCGAGGCGGCCGAGCTCATCGTCCGGCTGAAGGCCCAGGCAGCGCCATTCCAGCCGGTCTATCATCTTGGCCAACAGGTTCAGTCGCTCGAGCCGGCCACCGGTGGCTTCTGGCAGCTCACCACATCCAAAGGAACGGTGATCCAGGCTCGCGCCGTGATCGTCGCGGCCGGCGTTGGCGCCTTCGGGCCGAACCGACCGCCGCTCGACGGCATCGAAGCGTTCGAAGGCAAAAGCGTCTTCTACTACGTCACGCAGCGTGAGAGCTTCCGCGGCAAGCGAGTCGTCATCGCCGGTGGCGGCGACACGGCGGTGGATTGGGCCTTGTCGCTCGCCGAGGTCGCGGCCCGGGTCTCGGTGGTGCATCGCCGCGATCGGTTCCGCGCCGCGCCGGAGAGCGAGTCTCGGCTCAAGGCGCTGGTTGCAGCCGGCAAGATCGACCTCGTGGTTCCCTATCAGCTCCAGAGCCTCGATGGCGTCGACGGGCGGCTCATGGCGGTGAATGTCGCAACCCTGGACGGCGTGGAGAAGAAGATCCCGGCCGATATCCTGCTGCCGTTCTTCGGCCTGTCGATGTCCTTGGGGCCGATCGCCGAGTGGGGCCTGGCGCTGGAGCGCAATCAGATCTCGATCGACCCCGCCACGGCGGCGACCAACCGGCCGGGACTGTTCGCGGTCGGCGATGTCGTGACCTATCCCGGCAAACTGAAGTTGATCCTCACCGGCTTCGCCGAGGCCGCCGTTGCTGCGCGCTCTGCCTATGGCCTGATCCATCCCGAGCAGCCGCTGCACTTCGAATACTCGACGACTTCGGGCGTGCCCGCCGCCTGATCACGCCGTTGCTGGCCGGAATTTGCGCAAGGCCGCTAGCCGGGCGGCGTAAGGCGGTTCGTTCTCCGGTACCAGCGTCGGCGGGACAATGGTCTCGGCAAAATGGCAGGCGACCTTTTCTCCCTCCTGGCCGATTGGCCGTAGTGCTGGCTCTTCGACCTTGCACCGATCCTTGGCGTAGGCGCAGCGCGTGTGGAAGCGGCAGCCTGACGGCGGATTGAGCGGGCTCGGGATGTCGCCGGTGAGGCGGATGCGCGCCCGCTGGGCACTCGGGTCGGGCACCGGCACGGCCGAGAGCAGGGCCTGGGTATAGGGATGACGCGGCATGGCGAACAGCTGCCGCTTCGGCGACAGCTCGACGATCTTGCCGAGATACATCACGGCGACGCGATCGCTGATATGGCGCACCACGGCGAGATCGTGGGCAATGAAGATGTAGGAGAGGCCGCGCTTCTCCTTGAGGTCCTGCAGCAGGTTGATCACCTGCGCCTGGATCGACACGTCCAGCGCCGAGACGGGCTCGTCGCAGACGATGAGCTTGGGCTCGGAGGCAAGCGCGCGGGCGATGCCGATCCGCTGACGCTGGCCACCCGAAAATTCGTGCGGATAGCGCAGCGCATGCCACGGCGAGAGCCCGACCTCGGCCAGCAGGCTATCGATGCGCTGGCGCAGCTTCGGCCCGGAGGCCAAGCCGTGCAGCCGCAGCGGCTCGGCCAGGGTCTCGCCGACGGTGAGGCGGGGGTTCAGCGAAGCGTAGGGGTCCTGGAAGATGATCTGAATGTCGCGCCGGAGGTCTCGCAAGGCGCGACGGTCGAGCGAACGCACGTCCTTGCCGGCAAAGCGGATGCTGCCGGCACTGGCCTCCATCAGGCGCAGGATCATGCGGCCCGTCGTGGACTTGCCACACCCGGATTCCCCGACGAGCGCCAAAGTCTCGCCCTCGGCGACCTCGAAGGAAAGACCGTCGACGGCGCGCACGCTGCCGATCTTGTTTTGGAACAGGACGCCACGATGCACTGCGAAGTGCTTGGCCAGGCCATCGACGGACAGGAGGGGTTCGCTCATGCCGCGGCGGCTCCTGCCAGGGTCTGGTCGAGTGGTGCCTTCCAGCATGCCGTACGGTGTCCCTTGCCGATCTCTTGCAGCGGTGGCGCCTCGCTGCGGCAGCGGCTGTCGGCCAGCGGGCAGCGTGGACTGAAGCGACATCCCGCAGGAAGGGCGAAGGGATTGGGAACGGTGCCTTCGATCGCCGTCAGCCGTTCGTCGCCATCGCTGCCGAGCCGCGGGATGGAGCCCAGAAGGCCCAGCGTATAGGGATGCTGCGGATCGGCGAACAGCAGGTCGACCGGCGCCTCTTCGACGATCCGCCCCGAATACATGACGATGACGCGGTGCGCCAGCTCGGCCACGACGCCGAGATCGTGGGTGATCAGCATGATGGCGGTGCCGGTCCGTTCCCGCAGGTCGCGCAGTAGATCGAGGATCTGCGCTTGGATGGTGACATCGAGCGCCGTCGTCGGCTCGTCGGCGATCAACACCTTCGGATCGCAAGCCAGCGCCATGGCGATCATGACTCGCTGGCGCATGCCGCCGGAAAGCTGGTGCGGATATTCGTCGAGACGCGTCTCGGGCGAGGGGATGCGCACGAGCTGAAGCATCTCCAGCGCGCGCGCCCGTGCTTCCGCCGGCCCGACCGCGCGATGCAGCAGAATGCCTTCGATGATCTGCGCGCCGATCGTCTGCACGGGATTGAGGCTGGTCATCGGCTCCTGGAAGATCATCGAGATCGCGCCGCCCCGCAGAGTGCGCATCTCCGCTTCGGGCAGATTGAGCAGGTTGCGGCCCTGGAACCGAACGGCGCCACCTGTGATGTGGCCCGGCGGGTTGGGCACAAGTCGCATGATGGACAGCGAGGTCACGGACTTGCCGCAGCCGGACTCCCCGACGATGCCAAGCGTCTCGCCTGGTGCCAGCGTGAAGCTGACGCCATCCACGGCTGCAAAGGTGTTGCCGCCCGACCGGAACTCGGTCCTGAGGGAATCGACTTCGAGAAGCGGGGTCATTGGACCGCGAGCTTGCCGCTCGCCCGATCATCAGTGGCCTGGAAGGCCGCGGTCCAGACGGCTGTCGTCATGTTACCGGCCTCGATTGCGGCAGCCGATCCTTGGTCAGGTAAACCGGCGGTGAAAGCGCATCCGCATCCCGACAGGCCCAATCCCGCTCGCTGACGGTCTTCAAGCGCCGCCGCTGGCCTTCGATCAAGCCCGCAGTCGCGGCTTCGACATCGATCGTCAGCACCTTGCCGTCGCGCACGACCTGCGCACCGTCGACATAGACGTGGCGGATGGCACGCTCGCTTGCCGAATAGATCAGGCTGCGCACCGGCTCGTGGCTCGGCTGCATGTAGGGATGGTTCATGTCGACGAGCGAGAAGTCTGCCTTGCAGCCGGGCGCCAGGCGACCGAGATCGGGCCGGCGCAGCATCTTGGCACCGCCGATCGTGGCGGCCTCGAAGGCATGCCGAGTGGTGCCCATCTTGTAGTTGCCGGTGAAGGCGCGCGCGACGTAGCAGGCGAGCCGGATCTCGTCGACCATGTTGTGGGGAAAGGTATCCGTTCCGATGCCGACGGTGATGCCGGCATTCATGTAGCGGCCGAGCGAATTCATCACCATGGCACGGCGCACGAACACGGTTGGGCAATGGGCCACGGACGCGCCCGAATCGCGCAGTCGCTCGAAGTCGTTGCCGTGTGGATAGTGGATCTGCGGATGGTCGTTGAGGAAGATGCCGTGACCGATGATCAAGTCTGGCCCCAGAACGCCGATCGCGCCCAGCCACTCGATGGGCGTCTTGCCATGGCGATGCATCATCTCGTGGAACTCGACCACCGCCTGGCAGGCATGGGTCTGCATCGGTATGCCGCGCTTCTTCGCCTCCTGGAGCGATTCGCGGAAGAAGCCCTCGTGGCAGGTATCGATCTGCGCCGGCCCGGCCATGGCACCGATGCGGCCGCTCGGATGCCGGATCGCCTCATCGATGGTCTTCATCGACGCTTCGAAGGCTTTCTCGCCGGCCTTCTCGTCCCAGGCATATTCGACCGTGTAGCCGTTCTTGGTGTACCAGGCGCCCTGGCGCATCATTGGACAGACGACGGCGCGAATGCCGGTCTTGGCGAGATCGTCGACCCAGCCGTCGCGCGCCATCGACAGATCGGTGATGGTCGTGACGCCGCTCTTCAGAAGCTCCGACATCGCCACCTGCGTCGAGGGGCCGGCGTCCTCCGGCGCCAGCCCGAATACGGTGAGATATTCGTAGAGCGAGCTCTGGCCCAGCTTGTCGCTGCCATACTCCTCCGTCAGCCCCTTGTTGGCCGGTTCCGAGAAGGGATGGCTGTGAACGTTGACGAAGCCCGGGATTGCCATGAAGCCCTTGCCGTCGATGGTCGTGTCGACGGGACCGCCATAGCCCGGTCCGACATGCACGATCTCGTTGCCCTTGAACACGAGATCGGCACTGTCGAGATAGACATGCCGCTGTTCCGCATCGTCCCAGGCGACGACATGGTCGAGGCCGGCGATCTTGGTCGTCTTCATGATTGCTCCATTCCTCCATCCATTCGGCGTATCGCCTTCCTCCTCCGACAGGAGGAGGAAGGCGTCAGGACCATTATTTGAAGGCGATGCCCAGCCCCTTGTAGAAGCCGCAGCCGTAGTTGCCGTGTGCCTTGATCGGCTTGAGGTTGGAGCCGGCGACGATGAACAGCGGTTCGTGGAATAGAGGGATCCACACGAAGGCGTCGTGGACCTTCTTCTGGACCGCTTCGTAGGCAGCGGCGCGGGTCGCGTCGTCCGTGGCCGTCATGCCCTTGTCGAGCAGATCGTCCGTCTCCTTGTCCTTCCAGTTCATGCGGTTGGGCGTGGGGACGTTGGCCGACCGGAAGTAGAGGTTCAGGGCGTCGCCGGCGCTGACATAGGGGAAGCTCATGCCGAAGGCATCGAACTCCTGCGTGGCGAGCTTGCCCCAGGCGACGGTCGCATCGAACAGCTGTATCTGGAGATCGACACCGACCTTGCGCAGATCTCCCTGGACCGCCTCGGCGATCTCCTTGAAGGCGCCCGAGATGCCGTACAGGACCGGGGCCAGCTTCTTGCCGTCCTTGTAGCGGAAGCCATCCGGGCCTTTCTTCCAGCCCGCCTCGTCCAGCAGAGCTTCAGCCTTCTTGACGTTCTCGCCGTACAGGGTCTTGTCGAGCTTGCCGTTGTAATCGAGCACGCCGGGCTCGAGCATCGTGTCGGCTGGCTCGGCGAAGCCGAAGGTGACCGCGTCCGTGATGGCCTTCTGATCGACGGCCAGGTTGAGCGCTTCGCGTACGCGAATATCGCTGACCAACGCGTGATCGACCTTGAAGCCGATGAAGTAGGTCCAGAAGTAGTTCTCGGCCTTGGTGACCGAGAGCTTCTTGTCGGCCATGAGATCCTTGAGCGCCCAGTAGGGAACGTACTGGCTGGCGTCGGACGGGTCGGTCTGGAGCGCGGTTACGCGCGTATTCTCTTCAGGCATGATCTTCCAGACCACCTTGTCGACCTGCGCTTCGGTGTACGGGTAGATCGGCGGGCCCCACTTGTAGCCGGCATGCTTGGTCAGCACGGTCGAATCGCGCGGGGTCCAGCTTTCGAAGCAGTAGGGACCGGTTCCGTCGAAGCCCTTCACTCCGAAATCCGCCCCGAGCTGCTTCGCCTGCTCGACATTGATGATGGTGTGGAAGTACTGCGTCATCTGGTAGAGCAGTTCGGAGAACGGCTTCTTGAGCTTGTATTCGACGGTGTAATCGTCAGGCGCCGAGACCTTGTCGACATCGCCCATGCGCCATTTCACCAGGCCCTTGGTCTCCGGGTCGAGCCAGCGCTCATAGGTCGCCACCACATCCTTGGCCGTCAACTTCTTGCCGCTGCAGAAGGAGACGTCGTCGCGCAGCTTGAAGGTATAGGTGAGACCGTCCGGCGACACCGACCAGCTCTTGGCGAGGCCGGGCTTCAGTGTCTTCATGTCGAAGTCGAGATTCACCAGCGTGTCGCCCATCATGTAGATGACTTCCGCACCCGACCGTGAGGTCGACTTATGCGGATCATACCGGTCGGTGTCGATCTCCCGCAGGATGGTCACGGTCCTCTGCGCGAAAGCCGGTGTTGCCGCCGTCACGGCGGTCGCCATCGCGGCGAGCGTTGCCCACATGAAACGCTTACTCATATTGCCCTCCTATTGCCTGAGCTTGGGATCGAGAGCGTCGCGCAAGGCGTCGCCGAGAATGTTGAAGGCGAGAACGACCAGGAAGATCACCGCGCACGGCAATGTCGACACGTGCGGCGCGATGGTCAGGAACTTGCGGCCGTCGGCGGCCATGCTGCCCAGTTCGGCGACCGGTGGCTGGGCGCCAAGGCCCAGGAAGGACAGGGCGGCGCCTAGCAAGATCGCCTGCCCGAGCTGCAGCGTCATGTAGATCAGGATCGTCGGCCAACAGTTGATGGCGAGATAGCGCCAGATCAGGGCACCGTCCCCCAATCCGACGGCACGGCCAGCTTCCATATATTCCTGCTGCATCACCGACGCCGCAGCACCTCGGGCGATGCGTGCGATCGTGGGGATGGAGGTGACGCACAGCGCCAGCACCAGGCCGGGAAGGCCGGCCCCGACGACGGCTGCAATGGCAAGGCCGAACAGGATTGGCGGGAAGGAGAGCAAGACGTCGACCAGACGCATCAAGGGCGTGTCGAGGCGACGATAATAGGCGGCCAGCAATCCGATCGACGTGCCGATGCCGCCGCCGACCATGACGGCGATCACGCCGATGGCGAGGGTGGAGCGCAAGCCGAACAGAAGCCGGCTCACCATGTCGCGCCCGGTCTGGTCGGCACCGAGCAGGAACTGGGCACAGCGCGCTGAGCCAATGCCGCAGAGGCGATAGCGCATGTTGCTGGCATAGGGATCGAACGGAGCGATCCAGGGCGCCAGCAGCGCAGCCGCCACGAGTAGGAAGAGGAAGAAGGCAGCGATCGCGGCGGGTGGATCCCGCAGAATCCGGCGCCACACCGCGTTCTTGCGGCGGAGAATGGCGATTGCGCGCTGATCGGCGTCACTCTGGAGCGGCAAGGCGGCATCGGTCATGGGATGCTCAAGTTCTGGCTATCCGAGGATCGAGATAGGCGTAGAGCACGTCGACCAGCAGGTTCACGACCATATAGCCGATCGCGAGGATCAGGATAGAACCTTGAGCCAGTGGAAAATCGCTCGAGGTAATGGCGCCCACCGCCATGCGTCCCACGCCCGGCCAGGAGAACATGGTCTCGGTGACCACCGAGCCGCCCAGCAGGAAGCCGATCTGCAAGCCGATCAGGGTGACGACGGGGATCAACGCATTGCGCAAGGCATGGCGTATCGTAACCCGCCAGTCGGAGGCGCCCTTCGCCCGCGCGGTACGCACGTAATCGGCGTTCAGCGTCTCGAGGAGGGAGGTGCGCGTCATGCGCGCCACCGGACCCACGAAGATGGCGCCGAGGGTCACTGCGGGCAGGATGATGCTCTTGAGGCCGGTCGGGGTCCAAATCGGTCCGTCGCGACCCTGGAACGGCAACCATCCGGCACCGCCGACATGCTGGATCAGCAGCAGCCCGACCCAGAATACCGGCACGGACACGCCCATCACCGACAGGGCCATGATGGCGCGATCTATCAAGGTCCCGCGCTTTCGCGCAGCGAGGGTACCCAGTACGATTCCAAGCGGCGCCGCCCAGATCAGGCTCGCCAACATCAGCTCGATCGTCGGCCACAAGGTATTGCCGATTTCCTCGGCGACCGTGCGATTGGAAATCATCGAGCGGCCGAGATCGAGCTGCAGCACTCGAACGAGATACTTGCCGAATTGCACATAGAGCGGTTTGTCGAGGCCCATCTCCTGGCGGATCGCCTCGATGTCGGCCTTTGTGGCGCTAGGACCGGCAGAAACGGTTGCCGGATCGGTAGGCACGACCTGCAGCAATAGAAAGCCGATCAGCAATACTCCGAGCAAGACAGGAAGAGAAATCACCAGCCGATGAGCGATATGCCGCGCCATTTCGTTCGAAACCTGCCCCTTTCCCCGCTAAGACAGTGGCCGAGACCGTCTCGCTCGACAAGCGTGGGACGGCTGGCACAATCGCTGCAAGAAACGCGCCGGGAAAATTGTCATGTCTTCAGGAAAACTCACAGAGCAGGCCAAAGGCGTCTTCATCATCGCCGCCACGCCGTTCACGGACGACGGCGCGCTTGATCTGCAGAGCGTCGACACGCTGACCGATTTTTATTTGGGCTGCGGCGTACATGGATTCACGCTGCTCGGCATGATGGGCGAGGCGCATAAGCTGACGGGCGAGGAATCGATCGACGTCGTGAAGCGCGTGATCGGCCGTGTCGGCAGTCGCCAGGTCATCGTCGGCGTAAGCCATGCCGGCCTCGAGAATGTCCGACGCCTGGCGCACGAGGTGATGATCGCTGGGGCCGCCGGCGTCATGGTGGCGCCACCTCCGGGTCTGAAGGGCGATGACGGCATCTACAATTACTATGCGCAGGTCTTCCAGGCGCTGGGGCCCGACATCCCCGTCGTCTATCAGGATTATCCGCAGGCTACGGGAGTCTATCTGCCGCCGACCGTCTTCGAGCGGCTGGTCGACGACTTCAAGCAGCTCGTGATGCTGAAGCACGAGGATGCGCCCGGCCTCGCCAAGCTCACTCGCGTGCGCGAGAGCGAAAAGAAGCCCGGCCGTCGTCGCGTCTCGATCCTGGTCGGCAACGGCGGTCTCTACTATCCGCAGGAGCTGCGACGCGGTGCCGACGGTGCCATGACGGGATTTGCCTGGCCGGAGATGCTGGTCAAGGTCTATGACCTGTTCGCTTCCGGCAAGGCCGAGGAGGCTGAGGACCTGTTCGATATCTATCTGCCGCTGGTGCGGCACGAAGTGCAGCCGGCGATCGGCTTGGCCTTGCGCAAGGAAGTGCTGTTCCGGCGCGGTGCGATCAAGAGTCCAAAGCAAAGGGCGCCGGGATCGTCGCTGACGGCGACGGACAAGGCCGAGCTCGAGAACATGATCGAGCGACTGGAACGCCGTCTGGCGGACGCGGGACGCGGCTCGAAGATGGCGGCGGAGTAGGGGGCAGAGTAGAGAGATATGGCTGATTACGACCTGATCGTTCGCAACGCGAAGATCGTCAACGACGACCGCCAGATCGAAGGTGACATCGCCGTCAAGGATGGCGTGATCGCTGCCATCGAGCCCGGCATCAAGGGCAAGGGCAGGCGCGAGATCGATGCAGCCGGCAAATTCGTCCTGCCGGGCGGCATCGACAGCCACGCCCATATCGAGCAGAAGTCCGGCTTCGGCATCATGTGCGCCGATGACTTCTATTCGGGCACGGTGTCGGCTGCATTCGGCGGCACGACGACGGTGATCCCGTTCGCCGCCCAGCATCGCGGCATGTCGCTGCGTCAGGTTGTGAAGGACTATCACGAGGCGGCGACGCCCAAGGCGGTGATCGATTACGCCTTCCACCTGATCGTGACCGATCCGACGCCGCAGGCACTGGGCCAGGACCTGCCGGCGCTGATCCGCGACGGCTACACCTCGTTCAAGATCTACATGACCTACGACGCCATGAAGGTGAGCGACTATCAGATGCTCGACATCCTGGCGCTCGCCCGCAAGGAAGGCGCGCTGGTCATGGTGCATGCCGAGAACCACGACATGATCCAGTGGCTGGCGCATCACTTGATCGAGCAGGGCCATGGGGCGCCGAAGTTCCATGCGATCGCCCATGCCCGTGTGGCGGAGGCCGAGGCGACGAACCGCGCCATCTCACTGGCCCGCCTGGTCGACGCGCCGATGCTGATCGTCCACGTATCAGAGATCGAGGCGATCGAGACGATCCGCCAGGCACAGAAGAAGGGGCTGAAGATCTACGGTGAGACCTGCCCACAATATATCGCGCTGACCGCCGACGATATGGACAAGCCCGGCGTCCAGGGCGCGATGTGGTGCTGCAGCCCGCCGCCGCGCGACAGTGCTGCGCAGGAAGCCGTGTGGGAGGGGCTGAAGGACGGCACCTTCCAGACCTTCTCGTCGGATCATGCGCCCTATCAGTTCAACGAGGGCGGCAAGATCCCGAAGGGCGACAAGACCACCTTCAAGGAGATGGCCAACGGCGTGCCGGGTATCGAGATCCGCCTGCCCATGCTGTTCAGCGAAGGCGTGCAAAAGGGCCGCATCACGATGCAGCAGTTTGTGGCGCTCACCTCCACGAACCATGCCCGCCTCTATGGCCTCTATCCGCGCAAGGGCACGATCGCGGTCGGCTCCGACGCCGACCTCGCGATCTGGGATGCCGACAAGGACGTGACGATCCGCTGGAAGGACCTGCACGACAATGTCGGTTACACGCCCTACGAGGGCCGCGAGATCAAGGGCTGGCCGACGGTCGTCGTCAGCCGTGGCCGCATCGTTGTCGAGGACGGGAAGCTGAACGCGGAGCGCGGCTCCGGCCAGTTCCTGCCGTGCGCTTCACCGGACTCCTCGAAGCCGCTCGGGCAGGCGGCGCCGGAGTTGCAGGCGATGAGCCGTTTTGGCGCCAAGCCGCTGTTCTAACCGGATTGCCTTTGCGGCTCGGACGCGCAAGCGGGTCGGGCCGCGATCCAATGTAGAGGTGAAAGCAAGATGTCTCGTCGTCTGAAAGTTTCCTCCGCCCAACTTGGGCCTATCAATCTCGCCGACAGCCGCGCCAGCGTGGTGAAGCGGATGATCGAGATGCTGAAGGAAGCCGATTCCCGCGGCTCGAAGTTCGTGGTGTTTCCCGAACTCGCGCTCACGACTTTCTTCCCGCGCTACTGGTACGACGATCCGAACGAAGTCGAGAAGTACTTCGAGAACCAGATGCCGAGCCCGGAGACGCAGCCGCTGTTCGAACTGGCGCGCTCCAAGGGCATCGGCTTCTATCTCGGCTATGCCGAGCGCTCCGAGGAGGGCGGCAAGGCACATCATTTCAACACCTCGATCCTGGTCGGACCCGACGGGCGTCTGGTCGGCAAGTATCGCAAGGTCCATCTGCCGGGCCATGACGACCATCGTCCGAACGTGCCGTACCAGCATCTCGAGAAGAAGTACTTCGAGGTCGGCAATCTTGGCTTCAACGTGTGGAAGATGTTCAAGGACGATGTCCGCATCGGCCAGTGCATCTGCAACGACCGTCGCTGGCCCGAGACTTTCCGTGTCATGGGCCTGAAGGGCGCCGAGATGGTGGTGCTGGGCTACAACACGCCGAGCGACAACGTCTATGCGCCGCATGAGCCGCCGTACCTGCGGGTGTTCCACCATATGCTGTCGCTGCAGGCAGCCGCCTATCAGAACGGCATCTGGGTCATTGCCACGGCCAAGGCCGGCAAGGAAGACGGCTTCTGGCTGCATGGCGGCTCGGCAATCGTCGCGCCGACCGGCGAGGTCGTCGCCAAGGGCACGACCGAGCAGGACGAGGTGATCTCCTACGACTGTGACCTCGCGCTTGGTGAATACATCCGCAACACCACCTTCAACTTCGCCAAGCACCGTCGTCCAGAGCACTACAAGCTGATCTCCGAGCGCACCGGCGTCGAGATCGATCTGGCGAACTAGGAGTCATCGATGCAATACGCCGCGTCCGACGTTAATTCGCACGACCGCTACAAGATCCTGACGGCGTTCGTGCTGCCGCGGCCGATCGCCTGGGTGACGACGCTGGGGCCGACGGGCGTGGTCAATGCCGCGCCCTTCAGCTTCTTCAACGTCTTCGCCGAAGATCCGCCGCTTTGCATGTTTGCCATCAACAAGAGGCCGGATGGGCGGATCAAGGACACCTGGAGCAACATCGAGCGCACCGGCGAGTTCGTGGTCAATCTGGCCGACGAGCCGCTGGCGCTGAAGATGCACGAATCGAGCGGTGACTTCCCGCCCGATATCGGCGAGGCGGATTATCTGGGATTGAGGCTCGCGCCGTCGGTTGACGTGAAGCCGCCAAGACTGGCTGATGCGCCGTGGGCGATGGAGTGCAAGGTCTGGCAGACGATCAACGTGAAGGACGACCGCCAGCTCGTGATCGGCGAGGGCCTGCGTTTCCACATTCGCGACGAGTTGTGGGATCCCAAGGCCATGCGCGTTCACATGGATAAATATCATCCGGTCGGCCGCATGTTCGCGGACCGCTACTGCCGTACCAACGACCGCATGGAGTTTCCGCCCGCGCCGGTCGTGAAGGCGAAGGCGGCGGAGTAGCTAGCTTCCCCAGGCGAGACGGGATCGGCCGATGGCCATGGAGACGGCGGCCTGGCTCGGTTCGACCACGGGAAGCCCGACATGACGCTGCAGCCGGTCGCGATAGCGGGCCATGCCGGCGCAGCCCATGACCAGGACATCGGCGCCATCTTCATCGCGCAGTTCGGCGGCGACCTCCGCCATGCGACTGAAGGTTCGGGCCTCGTCCGCCAACTCGACGACTCCGAGGCCGATGGCGCGATCGCCCGCCATGCGATCGTTCAGCCCCATCTGCCCAACATAGCGCAGATGGCGTGGAATGGATTTCCGCAGGATGGAGATCACGCCAAAACGCTGGCCAAGGGTGAGGGCTGTCAGGATGCCGCACTCAGCAATGCCCAGCACCGGCTTGGTGGTCACTTCGCGCGCGGCATGCAGGCCGGGATCCGAGTAGCAGGCGATGACGAAGGCCGAACAGTCGTTGTCACGGCTTCTCACCATGGCACTGATGGGAGCGACGACGCTCTCGACGTGCGCCTGTGTCTCAATGCCGGGAGGGCCGTCCTTCAATGTCACGCATTCGATGGCTGGTCCGCCGGTCATGCGCAACGGCTCCATGGCCTTGTCGATGCCGGCGGTGACGGCTTGGGTGGAATTGGGGTTGATGACGAGGATACGGTCGGGCTGGGACATGGCCTGAATCATGGCCTCCAAATTGCTATTCAACAACGTCTGTTCTAACGTCTGGTCTTGGGGATTTCGAGGGAGGGCGATCGAATGTTGAACCGCAAACTGGCCGCTGCGGCGGCCATTCTGCTTTTGGGGATGGGGGCCGCGGTGGCGCCGGCTCAGGCGCAAGACAAGCAGCCGCCGTTGAAGACGGGCGTCGACGGAACCTTCGCGCCGCACGCTTTTCCGAAGCTCGGCGGCGGCACGCAAGGCTTCAACGTCGATCTGTTCACGGAAGTCGCCAAGCGGATGCATCGCGACATTGTCATCGATTCCGTGAGCTTCTCGACTCTGATCCCCGGCATGGAGTCGGGACGCTACGATTTCATTGCAGCGCCGGTAACGGTGACGAAGGAGCGGGCCGAGAACATGCTGTTCACGGCGGGCTATCTGTGGACGTCGTTCCAGTTCGGAATCAAGAAGGGCAGCGCTCCGATCAAGAGTTGGGCTGATCTGAAGGGCAAGGCGGTCGCCGTGAACAAGGGCACGCCGTACGAGACGCTGAGCAAGAAGATGGGGCAGGAGATCGGCTTCGAGGTGCAGGCTTACGATACCCAGCCCGATGCGATCCAGGCGGTGTTGTCGGGCCGGGCCTATGCGACGATTGCCGGCAATACGATCATCCTCTACACGGCCTCGAAGAACCCGCAATTCGTTGCCGACCTCGAGCTGACCGACACGCGCGCCCACTGGGCCGCGCCGGTGCCGAAGAGCAATCCGAAACTTCGGGCCCAGCTGCAGGACACGCTCGACTGCATGAAGAAGGATGGATCGCTGGTGAAGCTGTCGGAGAAGTGGTTCGGCCGCACGCCTCCTGCGGACGCCCTCGAGCGGACCGTCACGCCGGGCTACGGCGTGCCAGGCATGCCGGGTTACGATCCGACGCCGCACGAACTGCATTGCGGCTGATCTCGTAAATCCGGGAAGTATTGTCATCCCGAGCGCGGCCGGCCC
Source organism: Enhydrobacter aerosaccus (assembly GCF_900167455.1). Classification (GTDB taxonomy): domain Bacteria; phylum Pseudomonadota; class Alphaproteobacteria; order Reyranellales; family Reyranellaceae; genus Reyranella; species Reyranella aerosaccus. Next base: position 1,625,374 of record NZ_FUWJ01000001.1, on the reverse strand, counting down.
TGAGGCAGAGTCCTTTGGTGTCGTCGGTCCGCTCGGGACGATGGGAGTTTCATGACAGCGCCGATCGTCGCCGCTCACGGCATTCACAAGCATTTTGGTCAGGTTCACGTCCTGAAGGGCGTCGACCTCGACGTAGCTGAGCGCGAGCTCGTCTTCGTGATCGGCCCGTCGGGCTCGGGCAAGTCGACGTTGCTACGTTGTCTCAATCGGCTGGAAGAGCCGAGCTCGGGCAGCATCACGGTCGCGGGGATCGACATGCTGAGCCCCAAGACCGACATCAACCATGCACGCCAGCACATCGGCATGGTGTTCCAGTCCTTCAACCTTTATCCGCACATGACCGCGCTCGGCAACGTGATGCTCGCCCTGCGCAAGGTGGCCGGGAAGAGCCGCGCCGAGGCGGAGACCATTGCCCGCGCCGCGCTCGAGCGCGTGGGGCTTGCCGAGCGGGCCCACCATCGCCCGGCCGAACTGTCGGGCGGCCAACAGCAGCGCGTGGCGATCGCGCGCGCCATTGCCCTTGAGCCGCGGGTGATGCTGTTCGACGAACCGACCAGCGCACTCGATCCCGAGCTGGTCGGATCAGTGCTTGCGGTGATGCGGTCCCTGCGGGAGTCCGGCATGACCATGATCGTGGTCAGCCACGAGATGGGATTCGCGCGGGCCGCCGCCGATCGGGTCGTGTTCATGGATCACGGCCTGATCGTGGAGCAGGGGCCGCCGGCGCAGATTTTCGAGAACCCGGCACATGAGCGGACGCGTGCCTTCATCGGCCAGATCCGGCAGCATTGAACGGGCCGGAACGTGACAGCATCGATCGGTCGTTCTGGACTGAGTGAACAGCTCCGCCGGCGCTTCATCGCCGAGTGCGTCGACATGTGCCGTGGCCGACAGATCTGCTGCGAGCAGGGCATCGCCGATACCGGCTCGGGGAGATTCCGCCCGTGAGTGCCTGGGATCGGTTTGTCGAGACCTTCTTCAACGCGAAGGTCATGGCGAAATACCTGCCGGACATCCTGTACGGCACGGTGGTGACGATCGAGCTCGCCGTGGCGATCGTGTTGAGTGGACTGGCGGCTGGCCTCCTCCTTGCCCTGGTGAGAAGCGCGGGCATCCGGCCGCTCAACTGGCTGATCATCTTCGTCGTCGATCTGTTCCGGTCGCTGCCACCGTTGGTTATCATCGTACTGCTCTATTTCGGTCTGCCCTCGGCTGGTTGGTCGCCCTCGAGCTTCGTCTCCACGTGGCTGGCCTTGGCCCTGGTGCTGATGGCCTTCGCCGAGGAGATCTTCTGGGCCGGCATCACGTCGGTGGCGCGCGGGCAGTGGGAGGCCGCGCGTTCGACCGGACTATCGTTCGCTCAGACCCTGCTCTATGTCGTGCTGCCGCAGGCGCTTCGGCTGACGATCGCCCCGCTGACCAATCGCACCATCGCAATCACCAAGGGCACGGCCCTGGGCACGGTGGTGGCGCTGCACGAGATCCTCGGCATGGCCAGTTCGGCCGTGTCCAATTCCTACAATCCGTCGCCGCTGATGATGGGCGCTGGCGCCTATCTCGTGCTGTTCCTGCCGGTGGTCGTGGCGGCGCGCTGGATCGAAACGAAGTTCGCATGGAAGAGATAGTCCAGTCCTTCTTCAATGCGGAGATCGCCGAGGCGGCGCTGCCGATCGTGCTGGCCGGTCTCCTGAACACGATCCTGCTGTCCTTGCTGGTGGTGCCGCTCGGTTTCATTGGCGGGCTGGTGCTCGCCCTGCTGGCCCAGGCGAGGAGCCGCGCTGTGCGCTGGCCGCTGATGGCCTGGGTCGACTTCTTCCGCGCCTTCCCGCCACTGGTCCTGCTGGTGCTGCTGTTCGCCGGCCTGCCTTTCGCCGGTCTGGAACTCGGCGGCTTCGCCTGCGTGGCCATCGCCTTCTTCCTCAATACCGGCTCGTACTACGGTGAGATCCTGCGCGCAGGCATCGAATCGATCCCGCGTGGCCAGGTCGAAGCGGCACGGTCGACGGGGCTGTCCGGCCTGCAGACGATGACCTACGTCGTCCTGCCCCAGGCCGTGCGCAACGTGCTGCCAGATCTGCTCTCCAATACCCTGGAGGTTGTAAAGCTCACCTCGCTGGGCAGCGTCGTTGCGGTGCCGGAACTGCTGTTCCAGGCGCGCCAGGCGCAGAGCGTCACCTACAACCCCACGCCGATCGTGATGGCGGCGGTGATCTACTTCCTCATCCTGTGGCCGGTCGTGCGGCTGTTGAGCCGGCTTGAGAACCGGGCCTTGGTGGGCAGGGGATAGCTTCTGGCGGCACGGCGATTGCCGCGTCGGAGAACCACATCCTGTGGCATCGGCGGCAACTCTGCCGCAAGGCCATGATCGAATAGGTTGCGGAGCCCCAGTTTGGTCACAGGGCGTGCGCGCGACACTGGACTATGGTGACTGCCCATAGAAGAAGGCAGGTACCCCGTGTTCGAGGGATCGAAGATCCTCGTTGTCGAGGACAACTATCTCCTGGCCGAAGTCGTCTGCGAGTTCGTCCTCGATTGCGGCATGGAACCGATTGGACCGGCCTCGGGCGTGGAGACCGGACTGGTCTATGCCCGCCAGGCGCCTCTCGACGGGGCGCTTCTGGACATCAACCTCGACGACCGCTTCTGCTTCCCCATCTGCGCCATGCTGGCCCAGCGCAGCATCCCCTTCGCCTTCCTGACCGGCTACAGCCACCTTTCGCTCATCCCGCAGGCCTATCGGCATGTGCCGCTAGTTGCCAAGCCGTTCGACCCGGATGAATTGAAGGGCGTGATCCACAACATGCTCGATGGCCGTCGGGACGGCCCCTTGGTGCGCGCCGCCTCGTCGATTGCCCGATTGGCGGCGGTTTCCTGAAGTAACCAATCCGCAGGCTTGAAAGGGAGCAAAACATCGCCCATATGAAAACTTGTCGATACACGGACTTTTTTTGGCCTTGCGGCACCAGCGCCAGGCCATCGACTGATCCCGAACAGTAAATGCGCATTCGACGGCCCGTCTCCGCAAGGGAAGGGTCAGCATATCTACGTCTTGAAAGGCTATACTTCGTATGACTACGGGAACCGTTAAGTGGTTCAATGCCACCAAGGGCTTCGGCTTCATCCAACCGGACAATGGTGGCGCCGACGCTTTCGTCCATATCAGCGCCGTCCAGCGCGCCGGCCTTGATGGCCTCGCCGAGGGCCAGAAGGTCGAATACGAGCTCGTCGCCGACCGCCGCAGCGGCAAGTTGGCGGCCGACAATCTGCGGACCGTCGGCTGAGCCCTTTCCGGATCAGGGATTGCCGCTACCAATAGCGGCAGCCTCTGAAGAGGAGCTTGAACCCCGCCACCAGCTGGCGGGGTTTTTTGCTGCCCGAATTGCGGCAAGTCGCGTCCGCCGCTGCCGTGCTTGATTTGCCCGTCCCCGCCGGGCCAACGTTGACCCCAAGAAACGTCGGATCTGGAGGGAGCGCATGTATTCGAGGCAGCACGCGGCCACGCGGGCAGAACAGCCGGCCGTCATCATGGCGGGCAGCGGCGAGACCATCACCTACGGCGAGCTCGAGGCTCGGAGCAACCGGCTGGCTCACCTGCTGCGGCGGCAGGGGCTGAAGCGGCTCGATCACTACTCGATCTACATGGAGAACAACGCCCGCTACGTCGAATGCTGCGGCGCCGGCGAGCGGGCGGGGCTCTATTACACCTGCGTCAACTCGTTCCTCACGGTCGAGGAGCTGGCCTACATCCTCAACAACAGCGAATCGCGGGTGCTCATCACCTCGCAGGCCAAGCGCGACGTTGCCTTGGCGGCGCTGCCGCTGGCACCCCGGATCGAGCTGTGCCTGATCGTCGACGGGCCGGGTGACGGCGACCGCGTGCGCAACCTCGACGAGGCGACGGCGGGGCTGCCGGGTACGCCGATCGCCGACGAATCGCTGGGCACGGCGATGCTCTATTCCTCCGGCACCACCGGCCGGCCGAAAGGCATCGTGCGGCCGATCCCCGAACAGCCGCCGTCGCAGCACTTGCCGATCTTCGCCTTCCTCGACAAGCTCTGGCGTTATCGCGACGGCATGATCTACCTGTCGCCGGCGCCGCTCTACCACTCGGCGCCGCAGGCGGCGGTCAACCTGACCATCCGCAACGGCGGCACCGTCGTGATCATGGAGCGCTTCGACGCCGAGCATTACCTGCAGCTGGTCGAGACGTACCGAATCACCCACAGCCAGCTCGTGCCGACCATGTTCTCGCGCCTGCTCAAGCTACCGGAGGCGGTGCGCAAGCGCCACGACCTGTCGTCGCTCGAGATCGCCATCCATGCCGCGGCGCCGTGCCCGGTGCAGGTGAAGGAGCAGATGATCGAGTGGTGGGGGCCGATCATCCACGAGTATTACGGCGCCACCGAGGGGCTGGGCTTCACGGCCTGTGACTCGGAGGAGTGGCTGGCCCATCGCGGTACCGTGGGCCGCGTGCTGCTGGGCGAACTGCATGTGCTCGACGACGAGATGAAGGAGGTCCCGCCCGGCACCGCCGGTACGCTGTGGTTCAAGACCGCGACGCCGTTCGAGTACTTCAACGACCCCGCCAAGACCCGCGAGGCGCGCTCGTCCGACGGCAGCATGAGCACGGTCGGCGATGTCGGCTATGTCGATAGCGACGGCTATCTCTACCTCACCGATCGCGCCACCTTCATGATCATCTCAGGCGGCGTGAACATCTATCCGCAGGAATGCGAGAACCTGCTGATCACCCATCCCAAGGTCGCTGATGCAGCCGTGTTCGGCGTGCCCAACCCCGACCTCGGCGAGGAGGTGAAGGCGGTGGTGCAGCTCATGCCCGAGCAGCATCCGAGCCCCGCCATCGCCGAGGAGCTGATCGCCTTCTGCGGCCAGCATCTCGCCCGCCAGAAGGTGCCGCGCTCGATCGACTTCGAGCCCGAGCTGCCGCGCCTGCCGACCGGCAAGCTCTACAAGCGCCTGCTGCGGGATCGCTATTGGGGGAACCGCACCAGCCGCATCGTCTGAGGCGGCTGGTCGGTATCCGGAAGGCTCAAGCCGCCGCGCGGATGGCGACCTGCATCACCTTGTTGTCGACGTGGCTGGCGAACTGCTCGAAGTTCTTCTCGAAGCGGTGCGCCACGTCGCGGGCGGCCCGGTCGTAGGCCTTCTTGTCGCGCCAGGTGTTCTTGGGATTCAACACATCGCCCGGCACGTCGGGGCAGGCGGTCGGCACATGCATGCCGAAATGCGGATCGGGCGCCGAGGCGGCGCTCGCCAGCGTGCCGTCGAGCGCGGCCCGCACCATGGCGCGGGTATGGCGGATCGACATGCGATGGCCGACGCCGAAGCCGCCGCCCGACCAGCCGGTATTGACCAGCCAGCATTTGACGTTCTGGCGCGCCATCTTCTCGCCCAGCATCTTGGCATAGACGGTGGGATGGCGCGGCATGAAGGGAGCGCCGAAGCAGGTCGAGAAGGTGGCCTGCGGCTCGGTCACGCCCTTCTCGGTGCCGGCGACGCGCGCCGTGTAACCCGAGAGGAAGTGATACATCGCCTGCTCGGGGGTCAACCGCGAGATCGGCGGCAGCACGCCGAAGGCGTCGGCCGTCAGCATGATGATGTTCTCGGGCGTGCCGGCCGTGCCCGACAGGCTGGCATTGGGGATGAAGTCGAGCGGGTAGCAGGCGCGCGTGTTCTCGGTGAAGCGGCCGTCGTCGAGATCGAGCGCCCGGCTCTCGGGATCGAACACCACGTTCTCCAGCACCGTGCCGAAACGCTCGGTGGTGGCGTAGATCTCCGGCTCGGCGTCGCGGCTGAGCTTGATCACCTTGGCGTAGCAGCCGCCCTCGAAGTTGAACAGGCTGGTCTCGCCCCAGCCATGCTCGTCGTCGCCCAGCAGCGTGCGCGACGGATCGGCGGAGAGGGTGGTCTTGCCGGTGCCGCTCAGCCCGAAGAAGATCGCCACGTCGCCGGCCGGCCCGACATTGGCCGAGGCATGCATGGGAAGGATGCCCTTGTCGGGCAGCAGGTAGTTCAGGATCGTGAACACCGACTTCTTGATCTCGCCGGCATACCAGGTGCCGCAGATCGCCACGACACGGTCGGTGAAGTTGACCAGCACGGCGCAGTCGGAGGCGGTACCGTCGAGCGCCGGATCGGCCTGGAAGCCGGGCAGGTTGAGGATCGTGAAGTCGGGCGCGAAGTCCTGCAGCTCCTCGTGGTTGGGACGCAGGAACATGTTGCGGGCGAACAGATTGTGCCACGCCGTCTCGGTGATCACGCGCACGCCGATGCGGTGCTCGGGATCGGCGCCGGCCCAGCAGTCGCGCACGAACAGGTCGCGGCGCTGTGCATAGCCGATCATGCGGTTGTACAGCGCGCGATAGCGATCGGGCGCCATCGGCTTGTTGGTCTTGCCCCAGTCGATGCGATCGCGGCTCTCCGAATCCTCGACGAAGAACTTGTCGTTGGGCGAGCGACCGGTATGGACGCCGGTCCGCACCACGAACGCGCCGCCATCGGCGATCGATCCTTCGCCCCGCCGCACGGCCTGCTCGTAGAGCGCTGGCACGGTCAGGTTCCAGTAGACATTGCCCAGATTTTTCAACCCAAGAGATCCGAGGCCGGTCTTGGGGATGACAAGGCCTGTCTGGTGCACGTTCAGCTCCCTGCTGTCTTCGTTGTCGCGTTGCAATGGTGCTAGCGCCCGCGTGCTGGACTGGCAAGAGCGAGTGATAAGCACGGCTCGTTCTCCATCAATGTGATTTCGCCATCCGGCCGCAGCCTGTGCCGGTGGATGGGGAGGATTGTGGTGAAGCGTGTGCATCTGCAGCAAGACGGCATGCGGTGATCAATCTGGGGCGGCCTGCCGTTAAACAAACGGAAAATAAACGGGAACTCGGTGCTGGCGGGGGCAGGCCGCTTCGCCCTGCACAATAAAAATTTTCCTCGCGAGGATTGGCCGAAAAGCGTGGCCCGGCTGCATCGAAGGCGATTCCTCGCGAGGCTCGCGAGCGGCGGCGGCAGGAAGAGAGGCGGTCGTCATGGTGCCGGCATGATAGCGCTGGTAGCCGGCGTGACCGATTCTGGTCGCCAACGGCCGTCACCCGGAGGGGCGGCGATCGCCACGGTCGGACGCCCTTAGTGCGCCGGCGCCTTCAGGGCGTCGGCGATGATCGACGGATCGATGCTGGTCACGCCGCGGAACGGATTGTCGACGATCACGATCAGCGCGATCACCATGCCGATCGCTGCCATGTGGACGACGATCAGATGCATGCCGAAGCGATGCAGGTTGTTGCGTCCGTTCATGAAGCTCGCCGCCGACACGAACAGGATGATGATGATCCAGAAGATCGAGGGAATGCTCTTGGTCGCCTGGGCCAGGCGTTCGGCGCGGGCCCGCTCGATGGTGCCGAGATAGCGGTCCAGGGCATCGCGAATATGCTCGGGCACCAGCTGCGCGTCGCCCTGCAGGCGCCGGGTCTCGGCCCAGAGCCTGGTGATGTCCTGCGACACGATCGGCGACAGCGTCGGCTGCACCTTGGCGAGCCGCGGCCATTCGTCGGCGGCGACGTCGCGCGCATAATCCGCCAGCGCCTGACGGGCCGTCGTGGCCTGGTTACCCAGGGCGCCGAGCTCGCGATCGAGGCTGGCGATGTCGCCGGCTTCCAGGTATGCGGCCTCCCCGACCTGCGACAGGTTCGACAGGACGTTGGTGACGGCGAGCGCGAGCACGAAGGCGGAGAAGCCCAGCAGGCTGGTCTGGACGGTATCGGCGACCTTCTTGTCTTCCTCGCCGCGCACCGGCCAGCGGTTGAACCAGACGTGGTGCGCGACATAGGAGAGGAAGACGCCGCCGGCTCCGAATACCATCGCCGCGATCGCCAGGATGGCGAAGTCGTTGAGGTGCTGCGCCAGGGCGGCGATCAGATAGGCCAAGCAGACCGTCCGGCGCCGGTCGGCACCTCTCCAGCATGGCGCATCCGCCTAATGGCGACGCCGGACAAACTTCCCGGAAACACCGACTCCGCTCCCCCCGAATATGGCACACTAGCTTATACGGTCACATCGGCACCGGTGAAGTCCATTGGTCGGGCTGGCATCGACCAGAGATAGCGGCCAGTGTGGATCCAACATCTTCTTCCGTGCGCGATGACGGGACCGTCGAAACAGTTGTAGACCGTTACCGCTCTCAACCGATATGAAACAGTCGCGATTGCGTTGACGGGGGGAGCCGGGATCGATGGTTGCGTTTGGTCGCTTCGCCGCACGGGCGGCGGAGCCTGTGCGCGTGGGTGCGTTTGTCGGCGTTCTGTTGGTCCTGCTCTCCGCCTGCTCGAACATAAAATCCTCTCACAGCGAACTTCTGGTGAAGCCTCCGGCACGGATCCAGGTCATGAGCGTGGTCGTGGATCCCAACCACGCCGTGCCCACCAAGGTGTCGACGGTCGTTCCGAGATACGCCAATACCGCCGCGGAGCAGGGATCGAGTTCGTACACGGCGCAGATCAAATTGCAGGAGATCGCGCGGCTGCTGGTCACCGGCTTCCGAACCCGCTTCCCGGTTTTGGCGGTTCCCTACGGCGTGCGCATCGCGCCGACAGCCGACAACGTGCTGCATGTGCGGATCGAAAGCAGCGAGACGAACTGCGGAGCCGGCAAATGCACGACCACCGTCACCATTGAGGCGAAGCTGCTCGACGCGGGCGGACAGACCTTGTGGCGGTCCTCGATCGAGTTCGGCCAGGCAAGCTCCACGGTCGAAATCAACGACGTCCTGTTCGACGCCGTCGCCGTTCAGCTGCTCGACGGCATGAAGAAGGACGGTGTGATCGGCGGCTAGACGGGATCATAGAGCCGGCGAGGCGATGCTCCTCGGCTTGCGGCAGACCGTTGTCGCTCCGCGACGGCTGCCTCCATGTGGAGGAAGCGGAGCGTGTGTGCGTTCGAGGGAGAGCGGGGGAATGATGTCTTTCAACATGTCGGCCAAGCGGCTGACGACATGGATGTCGGCGGCCGTACGCTGTGTCGCGATCGGCGGTCTCGTGGCGGCGCTGGCGGGTTGCGGCACGGTCAGATCGTCCGACAGCAAGATCGTCGAGCGGCCGGCGCAGAAGATCGAGGCTGTCCGCATCGACATGATGCCCAACAACGCCGTGAGGCTCGAGGTCCAGACGACATCCTATGGGGCAGTGCTGCCAGCGCAACAGGAGGCCAACAGGGTCAAGGGACATGAAAGGCTGCAGGAGTTCGCGAAGCTGATCAGCCGTGACTTTCGTGACCGCTTCCCAGCCCTCGCCGCACCGTATGGATTGACGGTTTCTCCGACTGCCCCCGCCATACTGTTCGCCCAGATCACGTCGGCCAAGATCGCCTGCTATGCCGACTGTGTGATGACCGTGACTTTGAGCGTCCTCCTGCACGACGGAAAGAAGACGCTCTGGCAATTCAAGGTGAATTTCGGACAGAAGAACATCTGGGCCGACATCGACGACCAGATGTTCGACCTCGCCGCCACCGAGATGCTCGAGGCGATGAAGAAGGATGGAATGATCGGCAAGTAGGGCTGGCGCCGTCCAGGCGGGAGCGGCGATGCCGCTCCTACCGCTTGCCGTCCAGGATCTCGCACACCTCGTACAGATGCGGATCGATGTCGTCGGTCATGCGATCGAACCGGTCCCATTCCTTGCGGAACTGCGGCGCCTTGTGCGCGGCTTCGAGCTGCTCGCGGCTGCTCCACTGGATGTAGTTGACGATCCGCCGGCCATCGAGGCTGCGATGCAGGCTGATGGAGACGAAGCCGGGCTGCCGGGCCATGAAGCGGGCGCGCTCGGTCATCAGCGACAGCGCTTCCGCCTGCTTGTCCGGCTCGGCCTCGACGATGGTGATCTGGGTGACGGGTTGGTTGGCGGTCTGGATCTGGGGCATGGAACCTCCTCGGCGACGGGAATGCCATCCCAGCAACTTATCGAGGCGGGGTCAGGTTCCCAGTCTCCGCCCGTGTCAGTGACCTCCGCCGCCCGGAGCGGCGCCGGCGGCTGGCCGCCGCAGCAGCAGCGTCAGGCCCGCCAGGGCCACGAAGATCAGGGTCAGCAGCAGGAACACGTCGGCGAAGGCCATCACCACGCCTTGCTGATGAGTGATCTGCGTCAGCAGCTTCAGCGCCATGGTGGCGGCGTCGGGATAATCCTGCAGGCGCTGGGTGAGCTGGTCGAGCCGCTCGAGGGCCGGCGGATGCGCCCAGGTGAGCCGCTCGTGCAGCCGTGCCAGATGCAGGTCGGTGCGGTCGTTGAGCACGGTGTTGATGCCGGCGAGCCCGATGGCGCCGCCGAGGTTGCGCATCAGGTTGAACAGGCCGGCGGCGTTCTTGACGCGGTCGAGCGGCAGCGTGCCGAGCGCGACGTTCTGGATTGGGATCATCGTCGTCATCAGGCCAACGCCGCGGAAGATCTGCGGCCACAGCAGCTCGCCGAAATCCCAGTCGCTGGTGATGGTGCTGGTCTGCCAGGTGCCGACGGCGAAGATCAGGCTGCCGGCCATGATCATGAGGCGGGGATCGACCTTGGACATCAGCCGCCCGATGATCGGTGCCGTCAGGAACATGGCCACGCCCGAGACGAACACCGTCTCGCCGATCATAAGCGCGTTGTAGCCGCGAATGCGGCCGAGATAGAGCGGATAGATCAGCGTCATGCCGTAGAGGCCGACTCCCACCAGGGCGGCCAGCAGGGCGCCGATCGCGAAGTTGCGGTTGCCGAAGGTCCGCAAGTCGACGATCGGCTGGCGCACCGTGAAGGCGCGCACGAAGAACACGACCGCCGACAGGACCATCACCCAGCCCAGCGTCAGCACCGTCTCGTCCTCGAACCAGCCGTAGCGTGGCCCGTCCTCGAGCACGTATTCCAGAGAGCCCAGGAAGCCTGCCATGGCCGCCAGCCCCAGCCAGTCGAAATCGTCGAACAGCGCCCAGTGCGGTTCGTCAAAATCGATCAGGGCAAGGGCCGCAGTCGTGACGCAGAGGCCCGGCACGATGTTGATGAAGAACAGCCAGCGCCACGACAGCAGGTCGGTCAGGTAGCCGCCGACGGTCGGGCCGATCGTCGGCGCCAGCGTCGCCACCAGGCCGATCACCGGCGTGACGACCGCGAACTTCGAGCGCGGGAACACCATATAGGCGGTCGCGAACACGGTCGGGATCATGCCGCCGCCGATGAAGCCCTGTACGGCACGCCACAGGATCATCTCCTCCATCGAGGTCGACAGTCCGCAAGCCAGGCTCGACAGTGTGAAGCCGCCGGCGGAGAGGGCGAACAGGATGCGTGTGCCCATCGCCCGCGACAGCAGGCCCGAGAGCGGAATCATCACCACCTCGGCGACCAGATAGGCCGTCTGCACCCACGGGATCTCGTCGGCACTCGCCGACAGTCCAGCCTGGATCTCGCTGAGGGAGGCAGAGACGATCTGGATGTCGAGGATCGCCATGAACATGCCGAACACCATGGCGATGAACGCCGCCAGGTGTTGCGGCTCGATGCGGTCGTTGTCCGCCGCAGCGGAAGGCGCGGCAGGAGAGCCAGGGCTGGCCATTGCCGCGCTCCGCTTACCGGGGGGCTGTCGGTGTGGCCGTGATCGAAACCGGCGGCGCGCCCATGGCGCCGGTGCGCGTATCGACGCCGGCGGCCACCGACATGCCAGGCCGCAGCGCGCCCTGTTCCGCCACTTCGGGGGCGACGCGAATGCGCACCGGCAGGCGCTGCACGATCTTGGTGAAGTTGCCCGTGGCGTTGTCGGGCGGCAGCAGCGAGAACACCGAGCCCGAAGCGGGAGCGATGCTCTCGACCGTGCCGTCGAGCACGACATCCGGCAGGGCATCGACCAGGATCGAGACATGCGCCCCTGGCCTGATGCGGGCGAGCTGCGTCTCCTTGAAGTTGGCGTCGATATAGACGTCGTCGAGCGGCACCACGCTTACGAGACGCGTGCCCGCCTGCACGTAGCCGCCGGCCTGGATGGCACGGTTGCCGACCACGCCGTCGAACGGCGCGCGGATCACCGTGAAGGAGAGATCGCGCTCGGCGCGCGCGGCCGCCATCTCCAGTTCCGATACTGTCTGGCGCGCCTCCTCCTGCTGGCTCCGGGCCACCGCGACATTGGCCTCGGCCGCATCGACGGCAGCCTTGGCGTTGAGGACCGCGGCATCGCCCTGGTCGCGGTTGGTATAGGCCTGTTCGAAAACCTGCTTGCTGGCGCCGCCGATGAGGGTGAGCGACTGCTGGCGGTCGAATTCGAGCTTGGCGCGGGCGGCACCGGCCTGGGCCGACACGAGCTGCGCCTTGGCCTGTTCTACGGCGGCCTCCAGCGCCTTGATTTGGCGACCGATCCGCTCGACCGTGGCCTGCTGGGTCCGGGTCCGGGCGCGCGCCGATTCGAGCGCCAGCTTGTAGTCACCGTCGTCGATGATGGCGATGACGTCGCCGCCGTGGACGAACGCGTTGTCCTCGACATTGAGCGACGAGATGTAGCCCGGCACTTTTGCCGCCAGGATCACGGTCTTGGCTCCGACATAGGCGTCGTCGGTCCACACCATGAAGCGTCCATCGGTCCACCAGCGATAGCCGTACCAGCCGCCGAAGCCGGCCACTGCCAGCAGCATAATGGCAAGCACGCCGCGGCGGCGCCCGCCGCGTCGCCTTGCCGGGGTCGATGCCGGCTGGACGGGCGACTGGACTGGCGGTCGGGGGACTTGTGTCGGCGCGGCGGTGCGGTCCGTGACCCGGTCGGAGGTCTCTGCCTCGGAGCCGACCCGCGGCAACGGCTCGATGCGGCCAGAAAGGCGGCCGGACCCTGGAACTGACATGGGCGTACTCTGTCCTGTCTAGGCGCCAAACTACCGGGAACCAGCCGCGTCCGGAAGGCAGTATGGTGCGCCGGGGGATGCGCGACGCCGTGATCCTAGCCATGGCCATTCAGACCAATGACACCGTGGACAATGGAAGGTCCCGCATTCCGGGACGGGCACTAGTCACCCGTAGGAAACGACGGAGCAGGGACAGCGGCGCCGTGCCTCCGCTATCGTCGCCCCGAAGGGAGCCGACGCCCATGACAAGCCTGCAACAAGTCTCCGACCTTGCCGCCGAGGCGGATGAATTCGATCGCCTGCTGGCCCGCCTCCAACCCGGCGACTGGGCGAGGCCGACGCAGTTCAAGCACTGGACCGTCAACGACATCGTCCAGCACCTGCACTGGGGAGACCGGCTGGCGCTGGCCTCGGCGACCGATGAGTCAGCCTTCGCCGCGCTGATGGCCGATATCCAGGCCCGGCGCGCCACCGGCCTGAGCCGTGTGGAGGAGACGCGGCTCAGGCTGGGCGATCTCACCGGCGCGGCGCTGCGCGAGCGCTGGCGCACCACGCTGCGCAAGCTCTGCGATGCGCTCGCGGCCAAGCCTGCGGACGCCCGCCTCAAATGGGCTGGGCCCGACATGGGCGTGCGCATGTTCACGACCGCCCGCCAGATGGAGGTATGGTCGCATGCGCAGGCGATCTACGACCTGCTGGGCCTGGATCGCCCGCCGCCATCACCGCGGCTGAAGAACATCGCCGAGATCGGCGTCCGCACCTTCGGCTGGTCCTTCCGCGTCCATGGCCGCCCCGTGCCGGAGACGGTGCCGCAAGTGCGCCTCGACGGTCCGAACGGCGAAAGCTGGAACTGGAACGAGGCGACCATGACCGACCGCATCGCCGGTGACGCCGTTGCCTTCTGCCAAGTGGTGACGCAGACCCGCAACATCGCCGACACGACGCTCACCGTGGAGGGCGCGGTGGCAAAAGAATGGATGAGCATCGCACAGTGTTTCGCCGGACCGCCGGAGACACCGCCGGCGAAAGGCACGAGGTTCCGGATGAAGACGTCATAGGAGCGCGCCACTCCAGTGGCGCTCATGAGCGTCTCATGGAACTAGGCCGCACACCGTCGCTTGCGACCGACGATCGTCCGTGAAACCATCCTCTCAATCAAAGAACCAAAGAGGAGGACCCGCCATGGACGTCGGCATGATGATGCTGTTCACCAACTACGGTTGGGACAACTGCACGGACGACCGCGTGTGGGACGAGGAGATCCGGCTGGCGCGGCTGGCGGCCGATCTTGGTTTCGATTGCCTGTGGTCGGCCGAGCATCATTTCAACGACTACTCCTTCGTGCCCGACAACCTGGCGCTGATGATGCATCTCGCCGCGTTGTGTCCGAACATCGATATCGGCACCGCAGCGGTGATCCTGCCGTGGCACGATCCGCTCCGCGTGGCGGAGAACGCCCTCGTGCTCGATCTGGTCAGCAAGGGCCGGCTGCGCTTCGGCATGGGACGCGGGCTGGCGCGGCGCGAGTTCACCGCCTTTCGCGTGCCCATGGACGAATCGCGCGAGCGCTTCGACGAGGCCGCGCCCCTGATCATCGAGGCGCTACGCACCGGCGTCATGGAAGGCAACGGCAAACACTACAAGCAGCCGCGCATCGAGCTGCGGCCGCGGCCGACATATTCGTTCGACGGCCGTATCTACGCCGTGGCGTCGAGCGAGGACTCGGTCGACTCGGCGGCGAAGCTCGGCGCGCACATGGTGATGTTCGCCGACCGGCCGTGGGAGATGCGCCTGCCGGTGATCGAGCGCGGCCGCGCGCTGCATCGGCAGTATCACGGCACCGAGGCGCCGCGTGTCATGCTGACGGAGTTCTGCGTCTGCGGGCCGAACGCCGCCACCATCGAGGACGAGGCACGCCGTTACCAGGGCAAATTCGTGGAGAGCAACTTCTTCCACTACGAGTTCCTGGGCGAGCACTTCAAGACGGTGAAGGGCTACGACGCCTACCAGCAGAAGGCCGACCTGGCGCGCAAGGGTGGTGGGCTCGAAGGGGCCGTGACAGGCTTCATGCAGGCGGCCTCGTGGGGCACGCCGGACAAGATCCTGCGCGGGCTGGAGGAGCGGCGGCGACTCCTGGGCGATTTCGAGATGAACGTCGCCTTCCGCTTCGGCGGCACGCCCTACGAGGTCTCCGAACGCGGGCTCAAGCTGTTCGCCAAGGAAGTGCTGCCAGTGGTGAAGAAATGGCAGGCGCCCGCGGCGGCCCAGGCGGCAGAGTAAAGCTGGGGGCGCGCGACTCCAGTCGCGCGTTCATGGGATGCACGTCACAGGAACAAGACGCGCCACTGGAGTGGCGCGCCCCCAGCACGCAAATAATCGATTGGAGGAAAGCGGTGAAACGGTTCAAGGCGCTGGCAGGCGCGGAGCGCGGCAATGAATTCCTGCGCGGGCAGGCGGCGCGCGTGCCGCTCTGCTTCTCGATCGCGAGTGGCGGCGATGTGTCGACGGCCACGGCATCGGCGGCGGGCATCGTGGTGGCGCCGGGCAAGTCGGCCGAGGCGGCCTTCACGCTGAGCGCGGCGCGCGAGACCTGGGACGCCTTCGCCCAGCCGGTGCCGCCGGTTGGCTACCAGAGCCTGGTCGCCATGGTTCGCATGGGCCATCTCTATGTCGAGGGCGACATGCTGGAATTCGGGCGGCGATTGCTGTTCCTGGAGCAGTTGTTCGAGGCGGTGCGGTCTCCGGGATCGGGCTCGGACGGACCGCGCGCTTCCAGTGCGGTCAAGAGTGGACTGGAAGCCCCCGGTCCGCAGGGCGCCTTCATCGAGCCCGTCGTCGGCCGGTATCTGCGGCTCGATCTCAACGGCAGGGCGCATCGGCTCTACTTCGAGGAAGCGGGGCAGGGGATTCCGCTGGTCTGCCTGCACACGGCCGGCGCCGACGGGCGGCAATATCGGGCCCTCCTGAACGATCCCGAGATCACGGCGCGGTTTCGCGTCCTGGCCTTCGATCTGCCGTGGCACGGCAAGTCCTCGCCGCCGCCGGGCTTCGAGCGCGAGACCTATCGCCTGACGACCGATCTCTATGTCGAGACCGTCATGGCCTTCTGCCGCGCGCTGAAGCTGGAACGGCCGGTGGTGATGGGCTGCTCGATCGGCGGGCGCGCCGTGCTGCATCTGGCGCTGCGCCACGGCGACTATTTCCGGGCGGCGATCGGACTGCAGTCGGCGACGCATGCCGAGGCCGGCGCCGACACGCGGCTGCGCGATCTTGGCGTGCTGCATCGGCCCGACGTGCACGGGCAGGAAGCGGCGGCCGGCTCCGTCGCCTGCCTGGTGGCGCCGACGGCGCCGTCGGCCGAGAAATGGGAGACGCTGTGGCACTACCTGCAGGGCGGACCCGGCATCTTCCTCGGCGATTTGCATTACTACTTCGCCGAGGGCGATCTGCGGAACGGGCTGCTGGACGGACTCGATACAAAACGCTGTCCGCTGCATCTGCTGACGGGCGAGTACGACATCTCCGCCACGCCGGAACTGACCGCCGAACTGGCCAGGCTGGTGAAGGCGACCTCGTTCCAGGTGATGATGGGCATGGGCCATTTCCCCATGAGCGAGGACCCGGCGCGCTTCCGAGGCTATCTGTTGCCAGTCCTCGAGCAGGTGGCTGCCGCCTCGTAAGCGCCGCCTTTGGGGCGCATCGTGTCTCACCCCCTCACCCCACCTCTCCCCCTCATGGGGGAGAGGAGTCCGAAGCGCGAACTCCTGATCTTCAGACGTCTCTTCCCCTTTCGTGGGAGAGGAGTCTGAAGCGGGAACTCTTCTCCTTCAGGTTCCTCTCCGCCTATCGGGGCAGAGGAGGCCGCGAACTCTTTCTCCTCAGGTTCGTCTCGCTCGTCAGGGGGAGAGGGGGCTGAAGCGCGAGAGTCTGCGAACTCTTTCCTTCAAACTCCTCTCCCCCTTCAGGGGAGAGGAGTTTGACCGCGAATTTTCTCTTCAGATTCCTCCCCCCCCCTTCAGGGGGAGAGGCGAGGTAAGGGGCGGCGGGGCCAGAACAAGCAGGGCAGAGATGGATTGACCTCGATCAAGGGGCACGCCGTCGACGCAGGCCATCATGCCGGCATGACGGTCATGGCCGAGCTGCTGATCAAGGAGGTCCGCATCCCACCGCTCAAGCTGCCCGGCACGCTGCGGCTGCCGGCGGGGGCGCGGGTGCTGGTGGTGTTTGCGCATGGCAGCGGTTCGAGCCGGCTCAGCCCGCGCAATATCGCTGTCGCCGAGGCGCTGGCGCAGCAGGGGATGGCGACATTGCTGTTCGACCTGCTGACGCCGGAAGAGGAATCCGACCGCGCCAACGTGTTCGACATCGCCCTGCTGGCGAAGCGCGTGGTCGATGCCGTGCGCTGGCTGGAAGCGAACGACCTGACGCGCACGCTGCGCTTCGGCCTGTTCGGCGCCAGCACCGGCGCGGCGGCGGCGCTGGTGGCCGCCGCCAAGCTCGGCCCGCGCGTGAAAGCCGTGGTCTCGCGCGGCGGGCGGCCCGATCTCGCCGGCGACGCGTTGGAGCAGGTCATGGCGCCGACGTTGCTGATCGTGGGCGGAGCCGACGATGTCGTGCTGGTGCTCAACCGCCGCGCCCTGGCGCGGCTGAAGGGTGAAAAGGCCCTGGAGATCGTGCCGGGCGCGACCCATCTCTTTCCCGAGAAGGGTGCGCTCGAGGCGGTGATCGGCCATGCCGCCCGCTGGTTCCGGCATCATGTCGTGGAGGACAAGCAATGACCAACTGGCTGCAGATCACCTTTCGCAACATGGATGCGTCCGAGGCGGTCGAGGCGCGGATCCGCGAACGGGCGGCGGAACTCGAACAGTTCTACGACCGCATCGTGAGCTGCCGCGTCGTGATCGAGGCGCCGCATCGCCGTCACGAACAGGGCAAGCTGTTCCATATCCGCGTCGACCTCAAGGTCCCGGGCAGGGAGATCGTGGTGAAGCGCGATCCCGAGCAGCATCATGCGCACGAGGATATCCATGTCGCGGTGCGCGACTGCTTCGATGCGGTCCGCCGCCAGCTCGAGGACCACGTTCGCCGCCAGCGCGGCGACGTCAAGGGGCACGAAGTGCCGGGCCACGGCCGCATCCGCGACCTGATCGCCGAGAAGGATTTCGGCTTCATCGAGGCCAGCGACGGGACCGAGGTCTATTTCCATCGCAACGCCGTCGCCAACCGCGGCTTCGACAAGCTCAAGGTCGGCGAGCAGGTCCGCTTCTCCCTGCATCCCGGCGAGAAGGGGCCACAGGCCAGCAGCGTGACGCCGATGGGCAAGCATCACCTGGTGTAAGGAGTCGGTGGCGAGCCGCTCGGCTCAGCCGGGCAGAAGCCACCGGGACGTGGTGTAGATGACCAGCCCGACCAGGCCGCCGACCAACGTGCCGTTGATGCGGATGTATTGAAGGTCCATCCCGACCAGCAGCTCGATGCGGGTGACGAGCGTGTCGCTTTCCCAGTTCTCGACCACGCGCCGGACGAAGCCGCCGATCTCCTCGCGCTGCAGGGCCACGGTCCGCTTGATCAGGTGCCGGGCACAGAGATCGAAGCGCGTGCGCAGGACGGGGTCGTCCTGCAGCCAGCGGCCCAACGCCAGCAGGCCTCTCTCCAACAGATGCGCGGCGTGGCCGGCATAGATCGTGGCATCCGTCGGCAGGCGGCCCTCGATCTCGCTCCACAGCGCCTCGAGCTGGGCGTGGAACAGCGGATCGTTGATCATGGCCGCCTTGGCCTCGTCGATGCGGGCCGCCAGCTCCGGGTCCGATTGCAGGCGCTCGACCAGCGTCTCGACCGCCTGCCGGAGCTCGAGTCGCCAGGGATGGGCCGGGTCGCGCATCTCGCCCAGGGTCCTGGTCACGGCGGCCATGACCTTGGCTGCCACCATGCCATCGACCCAGCGTGGCACCCAGCGCGACGAGCCCGCCTCGATCTTGCCGCGGATCTCGTCTTTGTGCTGGCGCACCGACTCCTCGAGCAGTTCGAGGCTACGCTCGACCAGCTTTTGGGTCTGGCCCTGGGCCCAGACGATGGCCAGGAGATTGGCCGCGACCGGCGCACCGGGCAGGGCCTTGAGGCCGCGTTCGAGCCAGTCCTTAGCGGTGTCGGTGATCTGCTGGCGCGGCAGGGTGCGCAGGATGTCGGGCAGGGCGGCGGCGACCAGGCGCGACAGGCGGCGGGCATTGTCCGGGTTGGCCAGCCAGGCCGCGATCCAGGGCGAGAGCTCGAGCTCCGCCAGCCGCGCCTTCAGCACTTGCGGCGTGAAGAAATGGTCGGTCAGGAAACGCCCCAGCGCGCCGCCGATCCGCTGCTTGTTGCGCGGCACGATGGCGGTGTGGGGAATGGGCACGCCGAGTGGATGGCGGAACAGCGCCACCACGGCGAACCAGTCGGCGCAGGCGCCGACCATGGCCGCTTCCGCAAAGGCCCGCACGTAGCCGAGCCAGGGATAGCTGATCTGGCCGTAGGAGGTCGCGACGAAGACACCGGCCATCGCCACCAGCAGCAGCAGCGCCAGCAGGCGCATGCGGCGCAGCCCGGCGGCGCGCGCTTCGTCGGTCGCGTCGAGGGGGATCGGCGTGGCGGTCATCTGCGCCGCTGCTGCAGGCGGGCGGCGATATCGGCGTAACGGCGGCGCACGGGCTCGACGCCATAGCGCCGCTCCAAGCGCCGCACGGTGAAGTGCCCTTTGGCGATCTCCTGGAAGTGATTCATGAAGATGACGTTCACCGTCGCGCCGCCGACGGCGCCGATCACCGGCGCAGCGCCGGCGACGATGCGGTCCGACACGACCACGCTGAAGCGCGTGACGATCTCGGTGAGGAAGCTGTGCACCGCCCGTCCGGACAGTTCCGCGGCACCGCGCTCGACCAGATAGGCGGCGGCATCGCTGGTGACGCGGGACAGCAGCGCGCGTGCGGCGAGGTAGCCGACATCCTGGCGCTCGGCGGTGCTGCGGGCGCCCAGGGCGAAGACCTGCAGGCAGGCCAGCCGCGGCTCGACCTGCGACAGGTCCTCGCCATTGTGGCGGGCGATATCGGCGATCGCCCGCAGCATCAGCGTCGTGGTTACGGGCAGCTCGACCGGCAGGGCGGCAATGCCGACGAAGCCGCCGACGCCGCCCGTGACACCGGCCGCCATCGACGACAGGAACGTTGCCGGCCGGCGCCGCTGGCCGGTGAGGTCGAGCGTGCGGATCGCCGTCTTGAGCGAGCGCAGCATGGCCAGCTCGACGACCCTGGTGACGCCGGCGTCGGCCACCCGCGGCAGCAGGCTGAGCACACGGGTCAGGGGCGCGCCGGCGTAATCGGCGATGCGCGCCGCCAGGTTGGGGTTCTCGAGCGCCTGGACCGCCGCGACCAGGGCGTCGTGATAGTCGGCCGGCGGCGGGGAGATGTTCGGGTCCTGCACCGGCTCCCGCGTCCTTACTGATAGCGCAGGATCGGGCGCATGCCGTTCAGGGTCGCGGCGATCGCCGAGCCGTTGCTGAGGAGTGCCGTGGTCGTCGGGCTGATCAACCCGCCCGGCAAGGCCAAGCCGAGGGCGAGCGTGTTCAGGGCGGCGACGATGGCATAGTTCTGCCGGATCAGGCTCACGGCATTGCGCGAGATCTCGACTGCCTTCACCAGCTTCCACAGCGAGTCTTCCATCAGCACCACATGCGCCGACTCGTGTGCGATCTCGGCGCCGTGCTTCATGGCGATGCCGATATCGGCGAAGCTGAGCGCGGGTGAGTCGTTGATGCCGTCGCCGACCATGGCGACGACATGGCCGTTGCGTTGCAGCTCCTGGATCACCCCGGCCTTGTCGGCCGGCATCATGTCGGCGATCACCCGCGTCAGCCCGAGCCGCCCGCCGACGGCACGCGCCACGACGGCGTTGTCGCCTGTCAGCATGACGGTGTTTCGGATGCCCATGTCATGAAGGCGCGCCACCACCTCCCGACTTTCGGGGCGGATCTTGTCGGCATAGGAGACGAGACCGCCCAGCTTGCCGTCGACGGCGACATAGAGTGCCGATTGGCCGTTGTGGTCGAGAGTCGCGCGGGCCGCCAGGGCGGGGCCGACATCGATGCCGCTGTGGCGCATGAAGCGCTCGCTGCCGACATGCATGTAGTAGCCATTGACCTGGCCCTCGACGCCGAGGCCGACACGGTACTCCGTCTCGTCGCACTCGGGAATATTGACCGCAAGCTCCCGGGCGCGGCTGCGCAGCGCTTCGGCGACGGGGTGGTGCAGCCGCGTCTCGGCGGCAGCGGCCAGACCGAGGAGATGGTTCGGCGTGATGTGATCGATGAACGGCACGACATCGGTGACGGCCGGAACGCCATGGGTGAGGGTGCCGGTCTTGTCGAAGACGATCGTGTCGATCTTGGACAGGCGTTCCATATGGGCGCCGCTCTTGATGATGATGCCGGCGCGCGCCGCATGCGTCATCGAGGACAAGGCCGAGGTCGGGGCGGCGACGCGGATGCCGGTGCCGTAATCGACGATCACCAGGGACAGGAAGCGGCTGAAGTCGGCCGTGACCACCGCCGTGCCCGTGGCCAGCGCAAGGGTCGGCATGACGAGCCGATCGGCCAGCAGTTCGGCATGGTTCTGCATCCGCGTATCGCCGAGTGGCGCCGATTCGACCAGATGGGCGATCTGGCCAGCGGTGGTATCGGTGCCGACGCGCACGGCGCGGATCGTGATCTGACCCTCGCGGATCACCGTTGCGGCGTAGGCCGTATCGCTCGTGCGCCGGCTGACCGGCAGGCCCTCGCCAGTGATGGTCTTCTGGTCGATGGTGGCCGTGCCCTCGACGATCTCGCCGTCGACGGGGATGATCTCGCCGGGATAGACCACGACGAGATCGTCGACGGCGAGTTCCACCGCGGGCACCGCGACGATCCGGCCGTCGCGCTTGACCCAGGCCTTCTTGGACTGGAATTCGAGGAGATCGGCGATGGCGCGGCGCGAACCGGCGGCGGTGAGATCGCGGATCCAGTCACCGAGCTTGATGAGCCAGGTGATGATGGAGCCGGCCACTGCGTTGCCCTGCGCCACCGAGGCGATGATGGCCAGCGTGTCGAGCGTATCGACGTTGAGTCGCGATTCGCGCTGCCAGACATGCAGCGCCCGACGCGCGATCGGCAGGCCATTCCACAGCATCAACGGAATGTTGAGCGCGACCACGAAGGGATTGCTCGAGAAGGCCATCGCCAAGGATAGCGTCGGCAATGCGAGCGGCGACTGCGAGGAGAAGAGGCCGGGCACCTCCGATCGAGTCGGCGGCACGTTCGAGTTCTTGGTGTCGGATTGTTTGGCGGGCGAGGCGACGGCGCTGGCCGGCGAACGCGCCTTTTCGGGCGCATCGCCGACACCGACGACAGAAGCGATGTCGGTCACGCTGGCCACGGTGAGTTGCGTGAGGATGTGCCGGAAGAACGTCTCGCGGTCGCGCTCGTATTCGACCACCAGGCAGGCGCAATCGTAGTTCACGCGCGCGCCTTTGATGCCCTCCTGCCGGTTCAGCCAGTCAACGGTGCTGTCGGCGAGGCTCGGTCGTCGGCAGAGTTCCGGGACGTGAAGGCGCACCCGTCCCGGGATGTAGTGACGTATTGCGAGATCCATGACCTGTCTCGACTGTCTTGAGGTCAGGCCTTGACCGGGACGGGTTGCATCGCGGCGCCCTGCGCTTCTCTCTGTTCGGCCTGCATCTCGATGAAATGGTTCAAGCCGAACAATGCCAAAGTCACCCAGACCGGCGTGGCTGCCGTCGCCCCCACCTCGAAGACCGTGATCCCGACGACGCCGATCGCCAGCATCATCTTGAGATCCAGCATGTTGTTGGTCGCGGTGCGGATCTGCCGGTCGGTCTGCTTGCAGATATCCACGACCGAACGCGCCAGCTCGGAATGCTCGGCGAGATACTCCGCCTCCTGTTCGATCTTGCTGGCGAGGATCTCGAGATCGTTGCTGGGCGGGCGCCGCCGCGTGTTCTCCGGCTCCGGCTTGTTGAGCTGGGCATTGAAGCCGGCCTGGAAATCCGCCTGCCGATCGGGATCGTACTTGAGCACGATACTGCCGGTCTCGGGGCTGACATCGATCTGCTCGATGCCCGGGATCATGCTGAAAGCCTGCTTATAGACTTCCAGCAACTCCGGCCGGCCTTTGGCCGCCCGGATCTTCATTCTGATGCGGCCCGGGATCTGATGCGCGATCTTGAGGCCGGGCTTCATGGTTTTCGGCGGCTTTGGGCCGGCCTTCTCGGTCTTGGGCTGCTTCACGCGAAAACCCGAAGGCTAGGCGCGGGTTGATTCGGGCCGAGGAGCGGCGGGCTCGGCAGCCGGGGTGGCCGGCGCCGCCGATGCCGTCGCGGCCTTGGGCGCTTCGTCTTCCTCGGCCTGAACCTCGGCCACGATATCGTTCACCTGCTCCTTGGCTTCGGCCACCACTTCGCGCGTCTTCTGCCCGAACTTGTAGACGCCGCGCACGGACGACCGGAAAACAGGCGCCAGGGCCGAACCCATCTTGGGGACGTATTTGGGCGCGAGCATCGCGGCGACACCGAGCGCGATGCCCGGCAGCAGGGCGACTTCCACCAAGGCGGCTCCCACCGCCACGGCGCCGACGGTGGCGACCGCCGTCACCGCGTCGTTGACGTCGTCCTTCACTTCGACATTGTCGCTGCCGATGCCGCCGGTCGCTTCCGCCGAGGCTCCGATATCCTGCTCGGCATGCCCATTGAATGCGGAACTTGTCATCTGATGCTCCCCCAATTCGAGATTGCTCTCGCGGAGGTGGTAGCAGTCGACAATGACAATCAGGCGACGCAATTCGCGTTACGGCCGAAATATCAAGGCATACGATCCGAAGCCGGTAGCAATACTTCATCTTAGGACTGCAAGTTTTCCCAGGTAGGGCACGAGCAATATGCTTGCGGTCCCATGGCGCGCTATGTCCCCGGAGAGCGCCAGGGAAGCTTCCGGCCCGCACGGACGAAACCATGGACGCTTTTGCCAGTTGGGGGGATAAAGGCCATATGGCTACGCTGTTCTCACCATCTGCCTTCACTCCCGCCGAGCGGGAGCGCCTGCGCGGCCGTTTCTTCAGCCTGATCTGGGATCAGCTACGGCCCTGGGCCTACATGGACACGGACGGACTGGAGATTCGCCGTTTCGACGGAACGACCATCGCCTTCGAGCCGTGCATGTTCGACGGCGCGCCACGTCAGGCTCTTTGGGACAGCAACTACATCGAGCCATTCCTGGAGGAAATCTGCCGCGACGAGGCCGCCCGTGCGCGGGCCTTCTCAAGGGCGGACCGCACATCCCTGCGCGAGGTCCTGCTGGCGGGTATCAAGCGGGTCTATCTCACGATGCAGGAGATCGACTGGCACATGCAGGGCGACGGCGTGGCCGAGCATTACGACAAGCACGATGTCGAGCCTGGCATTGCCTATATGACAGCCTATCTCGATCATTGCCTGGCGGGCACGGTCGCCTCCGCAGCCTGACGGCGAGCGGCGCTGCCGCTGTAATCAATGCTTAATCGTCGTTGAGATACAATAAGCTCGTCGGTCACTGTCAATCAGATGCAGGCGGCGACAAGCTGCGCCACCGTCGAGTAATGAAAGCGGATTTGCCGTCCGCTCAAGCGTCGATCTCGTGTGTACGCGCTCAGAGAATACTGAAGCATATCGGCTGCCCGTTGACGGGGCGAAGAGGCTTCGACCGGGAGTGGGAGGCGAAATTGGTGAGACCACGAGCACCGCATCCGACCCGGCGCCGCCAAGGCACATCGAGCGCGGGGGCACGCGCAGTCGAGCGTGAAACAGACGGCTCCGTGAAGGTCCGCTCTTACCAGTCTCCCACACTCGTCTTGCTCGCCTATGATTGGCCACAGGGAGACGATCGCGAGGATTTTCTCGGATTTGCGATCGAACGCACACCCGGGTTCGACGGAGCGCCTAAAAGCTGGCTTCCCAATCGCATCGGCTTCGAGGGGCCGAAGCCGGACCAGGGTGATTTCCCGAGCAACGAAGCGCCGATCCAGAAATTCTATTGGTGGGACGCGCGAATCGACACCAGGGACCGCGGCTCGCATTTCTCTTACCGCGTCGTACCGGTCACGGGGAAACCCGGCGCGCTCAAGCTCATGGACAACCGGGCCGGCACAATTGCCGTCCAGGTTCCGGAAGTCGAGGAGCATGGCATCACCTCGCACTTCAATCGTGCCGTCGTGAGTTCCCAGGCCTTCTCTAAGCGGTTCCCGGATATCAAGAGCGCCTCGCAGCAAAAGGCAGCGCGCGCGTGGTTGGCCAACGGCATGGAACAGGCTGTGCCTCAATTCCTGGATCGCGCCGCAGGCAAGGACGTCGAGGGAGCGATCTACCACCTCACCGATGATATCTGGATCATTCCGGCGTTCCGACACTATGGCGGTGCGCTATCGCTCGCCTACAATCATACGGGCAAGGACCACGCCTCCGACGCTGCGATCCGGACGCTGGAGACCGCGGGCCGCCCTGAAAACGCTTTCGCTCCCAGAACCCACGCCAGCATCATGCACGACAAGTTTCTGGTTCGGGTCGGTGCCGCAGACCATCCGGAAGCGGTGCTCGCCGGGTCCGCCAACTTTACCAGCGAAGGCCTCTCTGCCCAGGCCAACGTCCTGCACGCGTTCGAATCGCCGGCGTTGGCCAAGCTCTATCTGGATCGCAAGCGCCTGCTCGATCGCGATCCAGGCCTGTCGCAGACCCAACACGCGCAGACCGGCTGGTCCGATGCGATCACGGTCGGCGACGCCTCGATCCGTGTCTTCTTTCCGCCCGAGCCCAACGGCGAGCGCATGTCCATCGATACGATCGTTCAGGCCGTGAACGCCGCGCAGCATTCGGTCCTGTTGTGCGCCTTCGATCCAACCGACAAGGCCTTGCTGGATGCCGTATTCGCGGCATCGGATGCCGGACGGATGATGCTTGCGCTCGTGAATCGCGTTCCCGATAAAATGCCGAGCGGCGATCCGTCGCGAGCCGATGTGGCGGCGAAGATCGAGATCCTCAATCGTGCGGCGACGGACCACGATATCGTCGGATTCGGATCCTTCAGCGGATCGGATACGCCGACAGACTTTGCCCCCGAGCGTGTCCTGTGGCCGGGGGAAAACCCCAAGATCATGGTTCGCGTCCATCATAAGTTCGTGGTGATCGACGCCGAAGGGGAGCGCCCCGTCGTCTATACTGGCTCGGCGAATTTCAGCGGCAACTCACTGCACCACAACGACGAGAATCTGCTCGAGATCACGAACTGTCCGCGGATCGCGGGAATGTACATGGCCGAGTTTCTCCGGCTTTACGAGCACTACCGCGCTCGCATCAAGTCCGGGAACCCGAAGACCTTCAGGCTGACGCCGGACCATCGGTGGAGTCGCAAATACTTCGCGCCTGATACACCGGAGGCGAAAGCGCGCCGTGCGATGGCTGGAACGGCCTGAACACGGATCCCGTCAAACAGGGCTCCGTCAGATGACGGAGACACCGATCAGTACGGGATGCAGCCAGATCATGGCGACATAGGCGACGGTTCCCACAACGATCGCGATGCCGTCGCCGAGCGTGAAGCCGCTGCGAGGCGCGCCTTCGTCGCCGCGTTGCTTCACGGCGATCCGGTCGTAGCCCGCCCACAGAAGGAACGCACCGAACAGGATCATCCCCCCAAGATCGCCATTCACCAGAAGGTGCCCGAGCGCCCAGGCCTTGACGCCCACCAGCATAGGGTGCCGCAGCCATCCCTTGATCTTGCCCGCCGGGCTATAGGCAGCGGCGAGGGACACGAACGCGATCCAGACCAGCAGCATGGTCAGATGCCGCAACGCCAAGGGCGGGTTCCAGACCGCGATGAGACCTTCGGCCCGATAGCGGCCGAACCCCCAGATGATCAATGCCAGTCCGATCGCGGCCATCAGTGAATAGAGGCCTTTGTAGCCGTTCTCTCCCAGCCGGCCGATGAGAGCCGCTCGCGGTCCGCGCAAGGTAGTGAGAGTGTGAATCCCCAAGAAAATGACAAGTCCGAGAATTAGAATCGCCATGAGCACTCCCCCTGTGAGGCGCAGTCTATCACAGGGCAACTTTCAAAAGGTCATCGCGTTGGAACGACGTCCGGAGCATCCGGACGGGGGGCTTATGCGTTTGGCAATCTACATTACGTTTCTGTTGCTGACGGCACTGCCGCCAACCGGCCTGCCTGCGCAACAGCTTGCGGCGGCCTCCGATACGGAGTGTCCTTGGCCGGATCCCGACTCTGTGCAAATCAGTTGGACGGCGCCGTGCGAGGAGGGGACTTGGCTCCTCGACACGGAAGTTGGCTGCCGGATGTGGGATTGGCATCCCGATCCTGGCGACAAGGCGGTGTGGAGCGGCGCTTGCATCCACGGCCAACTGGAAGGCTATGGCGTCCTGCAATGGTACGAGCACGGCCAGCCGATCGATCGGTTCGAAGGCACTTATCTGCACAATCGACGCGAAGGGTTCGGCCGCTATCGATGGAACGACCATGATCGCTACGAAGGTCTCTATGCGGCGGACGTGTCCCAAGGGACCGGCACGGCTGTCATTGACGGCGAGACGTTTCGCGGCAACTGGCAACGAGGGTGCTTCGTGAAGGATGGCCGCGTCGTTGCTATCGGGACACCTCGATCTTCCTGTGACGCGGTTGGCCTCTCAGCTCCCGATCGACGCCGACACGGGACACCGTCGTTCTGATCGTCCCGGCGTCGATCGGAGGCCGCCGACTGCTCAATCCGGATGGGCGACGGTGGCCCGCCCGAAGGCGTCAACCTTCCCGTCCGTGTAGCAGACGTAGTAGGGGTCGGACATATCCCACGGCACCCGGCTCCAGAAATCCTTGAGCACCGTGTAGCGGGCACATTCGCGGCCCGCTGTGCTGGTGGTGAGGTCGGGCTGTCCGATCAGGGCCGAAACCTGGTCACGGGTCATGCCGGCATGCACCTGCTCCATGCTCGAGCCATGAATGCAGCCGGTAGCGAGCAGGGGGATCAGTAGAGCGACAAGTGAGCGCTTCATCGGTCTAACTCCCGGATGTGGTGTCAACGATAGCCAGACTTGGCCTCCCCGCCAAGAATAGTCGGGGTAGCAGAGGGTGGCGTCTTTGCATCCAATGGGTTACGTCAAGACATGCAAAGTGATTCCCGATTTTTGCCGCCCGGACTGCAGGCCGGACTGAGCGGGGCCATTGCCGGCCTTCCCGAAACGCCAATCGCCGAGGTTTCGATGTCGGTGTTCGGCGATCCCGATGTCGTGCCGCTGTGGTTCGGCGAAAGTGATATGGTCACGCCGGACTTCATTCGCGAGGCGGCGGCATCGGGATTGGGAGCCGGAGAGACGTTCTACACCTGGCAGCGAGGCCTGCCCGAGTTGAGGGCCGCGCTCTCCGCCTACACCGAGCGCCTGTACAATATAAAATGCCCGGTCGACCGGATCAGTGCGACCACCGGCGGCATGCAGGCCATTCTTCTGGTGTGCCAGCTGTTGCTCGATCCCGGTGACAATGTGCTCATCGTTTCGCCCATCTGGCCGAACATCACCTCCGCTGTGAAGCTGGTTCATGGTCAGCCCAGGTATGTGGCGCTGGATCGTACGCCGGCGGGTGGCTGGAAGCTCGACCTGCAGCGCCTGTTCGATGCGGTGGATGAACGGACCCGCGCCATCTTCATCAACTCGCCGGGGAATCCGACCGGCTGGACGATGAGCGCCGAGGAGCAGCAGGCGGTCCTGGATTTTGCCAGGAAGCGCGGACTCTGGATCATGGCCGACGAGGTCTATGCGCGGCTTACCTATGGACAGCGACCGGATGGACGCCAGGTTGCTCCATCTTTCCTCGAGATCGCCGGCCCGGACGATCCGCTGATTGTGCTCAACAGCTTCTCGAAGCCCTGGGCGATGACCGGTTGGCGCATCGGCTGGCTCACCCATCCGGCGGCATTGGGAGACCAGTTCGCCAAACTGGTGCAGATCAACACGTCGGGCTTGCCCGCCTTCCTTCAGCGCGGGGCCGTTGCGGCACTCGAGAAGGGCGATGCCTTCATCGCCGAAATGATCGAGCGTTGCCGTGCCGGCCGTGAACTGGTGTTCCAGCGCCTCTCGGGCTTGCCGCGGATCACGGTCTCGCGGCCGGAAGCAGCCTTCTACGCCTTCTTCAGCGTCGAGGGCGTCAGCGATACGCTCGCCTTCTGCAAAAAGCTGGCGAAGGAATACAAGGTCGGCCTTGCGCCCGGCGAGGCATTCGGTCCGGGTGGCCAAGGCAACATCCGACTTTGCTTCGCCTCCAGCACGGAGCGTGTCAGCCTCGGCCTTGACCGCATCGAGGCGGCGGTCAAGACGTTATAGACTCCCGGAGCGAACGGAGTAACGTCCGCGGCTCTGACGACAGTCTCTTTCGCTTGGTTCAAGACAGGTTCCTTCCGCTCCGCTCTGCTGCGGTGGGGACGACGGAAGTTGGATGCTCGCAGTTCCTTCCATCGACGTCCGGCATCTGCGCAAGGTGTATGGTGAGGTCGTCGCCGTCGACGATCTGACCTTCGCTGTCCAGCACGGCGCGGTGCTGGGGCTGCTGGGCGGCAACGGCGCCGGCAAGACCACGACCATCTCCATGCTGCTCGGGCTTCTGGAGCCCACGGCGGGCGAGATTCATGTCCTGGGCATCGATATGCGGCGACAGCGCTACGCGGCGTTGCCGCGCATGAATTTCTCCTCGCCATATGTGGATCTGCCGCATCGGCTAACGGTGCGACAGAACCTTCTGTTCTATGGCCGGCTTTACGGCGTCAAGCAGCTGCGCCGGCGGATCGACGAAATCGCCGAGCTCATGCAGGTCGCTGCCTTCCTCGACCGTCAGACGGGCAAACTGTCGGCCGGCCAGAAGACCCGGGTAGCCCTGGCCAAGGCCCTCATCAACAAGCCCGATGTGCTGTTGCTCGACGAGCCCACGGCTTCGCTCGATCCTGACACTGCCGACTGGGTTCGCACCTATCTGAAGGACTACCAGGCCCAGACGCAGGCGACGATCCTGCTGGCATCGCACAACATGTCGGAGGTCGAGCGGCTGTGCGACGACGTGATCCTGCTGCAGTCCGGGCGGGTGTTCGATCGCGGCAGCCCGCGCGAGCTGATCGAGCGCTTCGGCCGGGAGGACATGGAGCAGGTCTTCCTCGACATGGCGCGTGGCCGCGGGCGCGGCCTCGAAGCGCTCAGGCGGAACGAGGCCGCGAAATGAGCGGGTCCGTCGGCCGTATCCATGCGCTGGTGCTGCGCCACATCTATATCTGGCGCAGCTCGGTGATGAGGCTGGTCGACACCATCTATTGGCCGGCGGTGCAGATGGTCATGTGGGGGTTCATGACCCAATACCTGCTGCCACAAGCTTCGTTCGTGGCACAGGCGGGCGGAATCCTGCTTTCAGGTCTGTTGCTCTGGGAAGTCGTGGTGCGTGGCAATCTCTCTCTGTCCATCGCCTTTCTCGAGGAGATGTGGTCGCGCAATCTCGGCCATCTGTTCGTCAGTCCCATCCGGTCATGGGAGATGGCGACCGGCATCATCATTGCGGCTCTGCTGCGCACCTTGTTGGGGTTGATTCCGGTGTCGTTGATGGCGTGGGCCTTCTTCGGATTCTCGATCTACAGTCTCGGCCTGCCACTGCTTGCCTTCTTCGCCATCCTGCAGATGTTCTCCTGGTCGATCGGCCTCGCGATGTCGGGCCTGATCATGCGGGTCGGGCAGAGTGCGGAAACCTTCGCCTGGGCGGCCGTCTTCATCCTGATGCCGATCAGCGGTGTCTACTATCCGATATCGGTTCTGCCGCACTGGCTGCAGGTCCTGTCCTATGGCCTGCCGACATCGTACGTTTTCGAGGGGATGCGGGCGATCCTGCTGCAGCACACCGTGCACTGGCATCTGCTAGGCTTGGCCTTTGCCTTGTCGGTGGCTTACCTCGTAGCGGGCTTCCAGATCTTCCTGTGGTTCTTCCGCGCGTCGCGCCGGGCCGGCAGCCTGCTGAGTCAGGGCGAGTAAGTTACCGATCAGGGCGCCCGTAGCACGGCGTCACAGGCCGACGGAAGCTTGGGCCGATACGGCTTCTTCGGTGGCACGTCCTCGACCGGGAAGACGACGGGCGGCTGCTTCAGCCACCAGTCGAGGGCCGCGCCACAGCCATCGTCCTGAGCATAGTCGGCCTGCGGCTGGCATTGCGGATTGCCCGGCGGACAGTACAGCCGGATATGGAAGTGATCGTCGTGTCCATACCAAGGGACGAGCTTGCGCAGCCAGCTGCGATCGCCGGTGACAGTGTGGCAAAGCCGGGCCTTGATCCAGCGATTGACGAACATGCGATCGAGATTGGGCGTCTCGGCCGTCGCCTTGAGAAGCTGGACATGCTGGGGACCGAAGACGTCATCGTCGATCGACAGATCGTCGCGAACCAGGGAACGCAGGCGGGGATTTTCGCGTGCCGCCGGCGGGACGGCAGGACCGACCTGGCGTTCGAACCAGATGTCGGCGTCGAGGCCATCCTGATGGGAGGCGTGGCCGGTGGGCGAGGGCCCGCCGCGCGGCTGGCCGATATCGCCAATCAGCAACGGCGCCTGACCGGCAGCTTGCATCTTCTTGCCCAGCGTCTGGATGAAGTCGAGCGTGACGGGCTGGCCCCAGTAGCGGTTGCGACTGATTCGAATGGCCTCGTAGCCCGGCCCGTCGAACGGCAGTGCCCTGGCACCCTGAATGCACCCGGCGGAGTAGAAGCCGATCGACTGTGTCGGACCCGAGGTGGGAGTCTTTACGTCCGACCAGTCGAAGGCGGAGCAAAGCAAGGCTGCGATCAGCGAAACGACGGCACGCTTCATCTTGTTGCCAGGATACCCGGCCGCTAAGAGTTTGCCCATGGGCGACTACGACACCATCACCCTGACCCGGGACGGCGCCGTAATGCGGCTGATGCTCAATCGGCCGGAGAGACGCAATGCGCTGACCCAGGCCATGATGCTGGAGCTCGAGGACGCCTTCAATCGCGTTGCGGCCGATAATGAATGTCGCCTTTTGGTGCTGCGCGGGGCTGGAGGCCACTTCTCCGCGGGCGGCGACCTCGCGGCGATGGCGGAGATGCCGCCCGCGCCGGATAAGACCAACGGCAACGGAACGGCGGATCCGCTGGTGGCCAACTATCGCCAGTTCGGACGTGCGCTCGATGCGCTGAACACCGTGCCGCAACCGACGATCGCCGTCGTCGAGGGATCGGCTGTCGGTGGCGGCTTTGGCATGGCCTGCTGCTCGGACGTGGTAATCCTGCACGAAAGCGCGCGGTTCGGGTTGCCC
Source organism: Enhydrobacter aerosaccus (assembly GCF_900167455.1). Lineage (GTDB taxonomy): Bacteria > Pseudomonadota > Alphaproteobacteria > Reyranellales > Reyranellaceae > Reyranella > Reyranella aerosaccus. The sequence continues at coordinate 1,593,108 of NZ_FUWJ01000001.1, read as the reverse complement.
GAGCCGAAGGCCGGATTCATTCCCTCGCAGATCCTGCCTTTCATTGTCCGGCGGATTGGCGAGGGGGCAACGCGCGACCTGGCGCTCACGGCACGCGTGATCGACGCGGCCGAGGCCTACAGGATCGGCGTCGGGCGCCATCTATGCGCGACGACGGCCGATCTGAACCGGACATTGAAGGCGGCGATCGACGATGTCCTGAAGCTCGAGCCGCAGGCGCTCGCGACCGTGAAGCGCCTGACGCTGGCATCGGCCACGGAAGACCAGCACGCCGTTCTCGACGATGCGGCGCACAGCCTTGTCGGCTTGTTGCGTCGCCCTCAGGCCAGCGAAGGCATCGCCGCCTTTCTGAACAAGAAATCTCCCTCCTGGGCGAAGGACTGACATCATGCGCAATTATCAGCATATCGAAGTGAGACCCGTCGCCGGTGCGCTGGGCGCGGAGATCTTCGGCGTCGACATGGCCCGCGACCTCGAGGACGAGGTGGTGGGCGAGGTGCGGCAGGCGTTGCTCGATCATCTCGTGATCTTCCTGCGCGACCAGAAGGTGACGCCGCAACAGCAGCTTGCCTTCGCCAGGCGCTTCGGAGAGCCGGTGGAGTACCCGCAGCTCAAGGGACTGCCGGAGGCGCCGATGATTACACCGGTCGTGAAGCTCGAACATGAGCGTCACAATTTCGGTGGCATCTGGCATGCCGATACGACCTACATGGAGCGCCCACCGATGGGCACCATGCTGTTGGCGCGTGAGGTTCCGCCCTATGGCGGCGACACGATGTTCGCCAATCAGTATCTCGCTTACGAGAGCCTGTCGGACGGCCTGAAGCAGACGCTCGAGGGCCTGATCGGCGTCAGCTCATCGGCGAAGGCAGAGGTGACCAAGACGCGCGAGGATCGCATGAAGGAGGCGGGGGCCGAGCTCAAGGTGCTGACGGCCGAGCACCCGATCGTGCGCACCCATCCCGAGACAGGCCGCAAGGCACTGTTCACCTCGGACGCCCACACCGCCTGCATCAAGGGATGGACCGAGAAGGAGAGCGCGCCGCTGCTCCGGTTCCTGTGGGAGCAGCAGACGAAGCCGGAGTTCACCTGCCGTTTCCGCTGGCAGGTCGGCTCGGTCGCCTTCTGGGACAATCGCTGTACGATGCATAATCCGATCAACGACTATCACGGCTTCCGCCGCGTCATGCATCGGGTGACATTGGCCGGCGACCGCCCAAGCTAGATCGGCCCGAGGCGGCCGAAGCGGGCTCAGGGCGTTGGGGGATTTATGCGGAGGGTGCCGACTCCGGTCCGCTCCAGTTCCGCCGGCGTACCGGCAATCGTGATATAGCTGAAGCTGCGCCAGCCGCTCAGGAAGTTCCGCGACCAGCGAGAGAACATGTTGCCGGATTCGCCCAGAGGTATGGCGAACCGGCTGTTGTCGAGATCGCTGAAATCATAGATCGCCCGATAGGTGGCGCCATGCACCGCCTCGAAGGGACGCGGTCCCCGAAACGCCGGTGTCGCGCGGTTCAATGTCTGCGCGCCGCCGTCGGAGGGGAAGCGGATCGAAGCGAAATCGCGCAACAGGGGGATACTGTCGAACAACGCATGCTTGTGAGCGGCGTCGTGTTCGAGCCCCCATCGCCAGGTGTCGATATTGCCGCCCTGCGAGCGCGAGATCCGGTCCAACGCCCGATCGAGGGAGGCGGCGACGATATCGTCGCAGGACTCGACGGCCGTCGTCTTCCGGTCGTCGCACCATTGCGGTCGGTCCCTCAGGATGCGCAGCAGCAGAGGCACGTTGGGCGCAGCCATGTCGGCGTAAAGATCCTCGCCGACCTCGTCGGCCAGAAGCGCGCGTTGCAGCTCCATCAGCCAGGCCGCGTAGATCAGGGGCTCCGGCCGGTCGGCAAGCATGAAGCGGTTCCAGCGGCTCATCAGGTCCTGGACCTTGGCGGCGCGCGCATTGCGGGGCGGTACCTTCAACAGCACCGGCAGGATCTCGGCCGCATCGGGTGAGAGATTGTCGGCCTGGATGGCGATCATGCCGTAGACGGGATGGCGCTCGACTTCGCGCAGCAGCTGGTTGGCTCGGCGCTGACGATAGGGTTCTGCCCAGTCGCGGCTGATGAAATGACGGTAATCGTCAGGCACGAGGCGTGCATTGGCATTGACGATGATGCCGCTCGGCGGATTGAAGGTGCGGGGCAGTTCGTCGAACGGCACGAAGCTCGCCCAGTCGTAATCACCGGTCCAGCCGGGCGAGGGCAGCGAGCCGTCGCCCTTGCGGCGGATCGGCACCCGCGCCGGCGCCACGAGGCCGATGTTTCCGGCCGTGTCGGCATAGACGATGTTCTGCATCGGCGTGATGATCTTGCGCGTGGCGGCGAGGAAATCGTCCCAGTTCTGTGCCAGTCCGATGCGAATGAATCCTTCGATCGACGTGTCGGCGCCATCGAGCGCCGTCGCCTGCAGCGCCAGCACATGGCCTGGCGGGACGGTCTGGTCGGCGCGGGTCAGGAAATCGTTGATCACGACACCATGGCGGGTGTCGCGAACATGCATCTGGATCGGCTGGCCCCAGAGCACGTTGATGGTCTCGTCGCGCATGCCGAAGGGCCGTGAGCCGTCGGGGGTAAGGTATCGGCTGGGATCGGTCGGATCGATGCGCTCGACGAACAGATCCTGGCTGTCGAGATTGGTGGTCGTGAAGCCCCAGCCGATGCTGGCATTGTGGCCGAGAACGATCCCGGGACCGCCTGGCGCCGAGGCGCCGCGGATATCGAAGCCCGGGCCGACCAGGCGGGCGAGGTACCACAGACCGGGAAAGCCCAGGCCGAGATGCGGATCGTTGGCGAGCAGCGGCTTGCCCGACACCGTGTGCGCTCCCGACAGCACCCATTCGTTGGAGGCTTCGCGTTTGCGCGTGGCGATGTTGTCGGTGCCGCGATAGAGCCACTCGAGGTCGAGTCCCTTCAGCGCCTCGTTCACGAGGCTCAGCGTGGCATCGCGGCTTTCGCCCGCGGGCTCCATGAAGGTCTTGAGCCCATCTTCGCCGATCCGGCGCAGGACCAGCGAGCGGAACAGTTCGGCGCGCCAGTTGCCATCCAGCGTCAGCGCCATCAGCTTCTGCCAGACGATGGAGTCTGCGGGCTGCCATTTCTCCGGCTTATAACGGCCGGCCGAGAGCAGGCGCACGAGCGTGAGTTCCAGGCCGTACTGCCGATCGTCATCGCCGATCCAGGCGTTCACGCCGGCGGCATAGGCATCGAGAATGGTACGAGCGCCTGGCGAAAGAGCGCTAACGCTATCGGACGCGGCGCGATAGAGGCCGAGACCACGCATCGTCCGGTCCGTATCGACGATGCCTTGGCCGATGAGCGCCGGCGGCAGGATCTCCGACAGGCGCCCCTGGGCCAGGCGCCGCATCATCTCCATCTGCCAGAAGCGGTCCTGCGCATGGACATAGCCGAGCCCGAACACGGCGTCCTCGATCGAGCCGGCGATGATGTGCGGCACCGCATTCTTGTCGCGCAGGATCTCTATCGAGGCCTTGGGACCACGCACGTCGATCTGGCCACTGTAGGGCGGAAGGGCGCCACGGACCTGGAAGTAGGTTCCCACCAGAAAGACGACGAACGCCAGTCCGATGCCGGCCGCGAGCTTGGCGAGGCCGATGCCGAGGCGCACAAGGAAAGGTCTGCGCCGTGCCGTGGGGGAAGCCCCCACGACTATTCGCCGATGAAGGAAAGGATTGCCGCGCGATCGCCGTCGAGGTCCGGAGCGGCCGGACGCGTGGGCGGATCGGCAAAGGCCGACATCTTCAACGGGTTGCCGGCGAGCTTCAGCGTACCGCCGCTGCCATCAGGCACCTCGACGAGCATGTTGCGCGCCGCGACCTGCGGATGGGCGAGAGCCTGCTGGACGTTGTTGATGGGACCGCAGGGCAGACCGGCCTTCGACAGCACCGCGATCCAGTGCTCGGTCGTGCCGCCTTGCAGGCGCGCCTCGATTTCGGCCTGCAGCCTGGCGTGATGCTTCTGCCTCAGGGCATTGGTCTTGTATTCGGGATTGCTTGCCATGGCGGGCATCTCGAGCGCCTCGCACATCTTTAAGAACAGCCCATCATTGCCGGCGGCGATGATGATCGAACCGTCGGAGGTCTTGAAAGCCTGGAAGGGGACGATGGTCGGGTGACGGGCGCCGAGCGGTCCTGGAATTTCACCCTCGACGGTGTATCGCATCACAGCATTTTCCAGCAGGGCGATCTGGCAGTCGAACATGCCGATATCGACCTTGGTCGCCTCGCCGGTCTTGAGGCGGTGGACTAGCGCCGCGTTGACGGCCACCGCTGTGTAGAGACCCGCACCGATATCACCGATCGACATACCAACGCGGACCGGCGGGCCGCCTTCCGAACCTGTGATGCTCATGATGCCGCCCTGGCCCTGGACCACCATGTCATAGGCGGGGTCCTTCGAGTTGGGGCCGGTATGGCCGTAACCCGATGCCGATGCATAGATCAGCTGGGGATACTTGGCGTGCAGCGCTTCCCAGCCATAGCCCAGCTTTTCCATCGTGCCAGGGCGGAAGTTCTCGACCAGCACGTCGGCTTTCTTGAGCAGCTTCTCGAAGATCGCGCGGTCGGCCTCGTTCTTGAGGTCGAGCGAGATGCTCTCCTTGCCGCGATTGACCGAGGCGAAGTAGGCCGACTTGCCTTTCACGAAGGGGCCATAGGCCCGCGCATCGTCGCCACCCTTGGGCGCCTCGACCTTGATCACCCGGGCACCCATCTCGGCCATGAGCAGGGTGCAATACGGGCCGGCGAGAATGCGCGACAGATCGACAACGGTGACGCCCGACAGGGGGCCCTTGGTGTTCTGGGTCATGCCCGGTTCTTAACCAGTGGGCCGCCGCGAATCCAGCCAGACATTTGCCGCGGCGGCGGCGATCACGATCGCGCCACCCAGTAGGGTAAAGCTGCCGGGCTGTTCGCCGTCGATCACCCACACCCAGATCGGGCCCAGCACCAGCTCCAGCAGCCCTAGCAGGGCAGCCTGGCCGGCGGGAATCCGCTTGAGGCTCGCGATGTAGAACAGCAGCCCGCCTGCGAGTTGTCCCGGCCCGAGGGCCAGAAGCCACAGGAGCTGCCGGCCGCCCACATCGAGTGGATGCGCGAAGGGTAGGGCGATAATGGCAGAGATGAAGCCCGCCAGCGCGACGGCCGGCGCCATGGCGACGTCGCGTCGGTGCCGGACGATCACGTAATTGGCACTCATGCAGAGGCTGACCATCATGGCGAGTGCCATACCGAATGCCGCTCCGGACTTGAGCGAGCCCGCGACGCTCAAGGCGAGACCGACAACGGCCACCACCATGGCAACAATGGTGTGACGATAAAGTGGCTCATTCAGGAACAGTCGCGCCAGCAACGCCGTGAGGAACGGAACGACGCCGAACACGATCAGCACATTGGCGACGGGCGCATGCTCGAGCGCGAGAATGAAGGAGATGAAACTGCCAGCCAGCGCCAGCGCGCTGAAGACGAGCGACCATCCCGCGCTTCGTATGGCTGCCCAGGAACGCCGCCGATGGACGAGCAGAAGTGGCAAGGCTGTGACAGTCAGCAGGGCCGATCGCCAAAACGACACGTCCCAAGCGGGCAGTTCGATGCGACGAACAATGATGCCAGCCGTGCTGAAGATGGCAGCAGCGGCAATGGCATAGAACGCGCCGAGCGCACGCGATCTGTGCGGTACGGAACTCTGCGGAGGGACCGGCGTTGGCATAGCAACCAACGCTGAAATACGGACCGACCGTGCCCCCGTCCATCGAATCCCTGGATTTGCCGCCGTTCAGGCCGCGCTTTCCATGGTGGGGCCCGGATTTGCAGACCCTGGCGGTTCTTCTCCGTCCCGCAGCCTCCGACCTGTCTCCTCATCGGAGCGAGCGTGTCTGTTTCCCGATGGCGGATCGCACTGGCGACATCCTGCTGGGCATGTTGGATCGCCCGGCGAAACCGGCCGAGGCTCGTCCGCTCGTCGTCTTCATCCATGGCATGACCGGCTGTGAAGACAGCGTTTACGTGCTGAGTGCAGCGCGCCATCTGCTGGGATGCGGCTATACCACGCTACGCATCAATGTGCGGGGTGCAGGACCATCGCGTCCCTATTGCAGTGAGATCTATCATGCCGGTCGCACCGCTGATTTCAGGCGTGTTCTGGAGCAGCTTCCGGAGGATCTGACAGCGCACGGCATCGTCGCCATCGGATACTCGCTGGGAGGCGCGATGCTGCTCAAGTACCTCGGTGAGGAGGGTGCTTTCGCACCCTTGCGGGCAGCGGCCAGCATCTGCGCGCCGATCGATCTGATCGCTACCGCACGCCACATGATGCGGCCGCGCAACCGGCTCTATCACGCCTATCTGCTAAATGGCGTGAAGGCCGAGACGTTGGGCGAGGGAGCACGGCTTACGGCGGAAGAGCGCACGGTGGTGCGTCGGGCGCGAACCGTGCAGGAGTACGACGACACCTTCATTGCCCCACGCTATGGCTATCGTGGCGCACTCGACTATTACGAACTGTGCGCACCCCGCAACTACATGCCGGAGATCCGAGTGCCGACGATGGTGCTGGCGGCGCACGACGATCCCTGGATCCCGATCGCTCACTACAAGGACTTCAAGTGGGGTGATAACCCATGGTTGTTGCCGGTCCTGACGCCAACCGGCGGCCATGTCGGCTTCCATGGCGATGCCAGCAACCGGCCGTGGTGCGATGTCGCGCTGGAGAAATTCCTGGAACGCCTTGATACGATGGCGGGGTGACGCTCGACCTGCCGCCGTTCCGACAGCGCTTCCCTTGGTGGGGGGCGGATCTTCAAACCCTTGCCAGCCGGCTGGGCGCAAGGCGCGCGGCGCTCCAAGCCGTCCAAAGCGAAAGACTTTCCTTCCGCTTGAAGGACGGCGACACCCTGCTCGCCGCGCTCGATCGACCGGCTAGGCGCGGCAAGCGGCCATTGGCGATCCTCGTCCACGGACTGACCGGTTCGGAGGACAGTTCCTACATGATCAGCCAGGCAAGCTTGCTGCTGGCGCGCGGGCACGCGGTTCTAAGGATCAATCTGCGCGGCGCCGGTCCGTCACGCGGCCTATGCTCGGATCAGTACTATGCCGGTCGCAGTCAGGACTTTCGCGAGTTGCTGTCTTTGCTGCCGGCCGCACTCACCAAAGAGGGTCTCGTCGCCATCGGCTATTCCCTCGGTGGTGCCATGCTGTTGAAGTATCTCGGGGAAGAGGGAGCCTCTACGCCGCTAACGGCTGCCGCAAGCGTTTCGGCGCCGATCGATTTGGCGGCGACATGCAGCCATATGATGCGCCGCCGGAACTGGCTCTATCACCGCCATATCCTGGCCGAAATGAAGCGCGAGGCGATGGGTGAGGGTGCCAGCCTGTCGGCAAGCGAACGAGCGGCCATCCGCGTGGCGGAGACGATCTGGCACTATGACGAGATGTTCATTGCCCCGCGTCACGGCTTCTCTGGCGCAGACGACTATTACGAGCGCTGCAAGCCGGTTCGGTTCATGCCCGGCATCAGAATTCCGACCTTGGTGCTGGCATCTCTCGACGATCCGTGGATACCGGGAAAGCTCTACAGCGGCTATCCCTGGAAGGGCAACGACGCCCTGGTTCCGGCCCTGAGCCGGCATGGCGGCCATGTCGGCTTCCATGGCATCGACGACGACGTGCCGTGGAGCGACAGGGTCGTCGCACGCTTTCTGGCCGGTTAAGGCAGAACGAGCGGTTCCGCGGGCGGTCCCTCGCGCAGGAGGGTAGCCAACCGGTCGCCGAGATCCTTCGGCTCGAAGCGCTCCGTCGACTGGGCGATCTCCTGCAGCGGCCACCAGCGATGATCGATCGTCCAGCTTTTTTCCCGTTCGTCGAGGCCGGATGTATCGATGGCGGTCGTTGCTGCCCGTGCCAGGAAGAAACGCTCGCGATGCAGGACCTTGCGCTCGCGCCACTGCATGATGCGCTGCCGGGACCAGACCCAGCGCACGTCGGGATCGACGATGAGACCCGTTTCCTCACGGGCCTCGCGCACCGCCGCCTCGGCGTAATCTTCGCCAGGGTCCACCATGCCACCGATCATGACCCAGAAGGGGTCGTGAAAGGGGTCGGCCGGATCGTAGACGGTCGGATTGTGGACCTTGAAGAGGAACAGGCGGTCCTGCGGATCGAGCAGGATCAGCCGCGCGGAAGGGCGTTCGATCATGAAAGCAATCACAGGCCCTTGAGCAGCCGGGCGGCGTCGACCGCGCCATAGGTCAGGATGCCGTCGCACCCGGCGCGCTTGAAGCCGGTCAAGGTCTCGATCAGGACCCTGTTCCAGTCGAGCCAACCCCGATCGGCGGCGCCCCGCAACATCGCGTACTCACCGCTGACCTGATAGGCGTAGGTCGGGATGCCGAATGTGTCCTTCACGCGCCGCACGATGTCCAGGTAGGGCAGACCCGGCTTCACCATCACCATATCGGCGCCTTCCTCGATGTCGAAGGCGACCTCACGCAGTGCCTCGTCAGAGTTGGCATAGTCCATCTGGTAGGTCTTCTTGTCGCCCTTCAGGGCCCCGGAACTGCCGATGGCATCGCGGAATGGGTTGTAGAAGGCTGACGCGTACTTGGCGGCATAGGACATGATCTGCGTGTGGATGTGGCCCTTGTCGTCGAGCGCCTTGCGGATCGCGCCGATGCGGCCGTCCATCATGTCCGACGGCGCCTGGATGTCGGCGCCGGCCTCGGTCTGCACCAGGGCTTGCGCCACCAGGGCGTCCAGCGTCTCGTCGTTCTGGACATAGCCGTCCCGGACGATGCCGTCGTGACCGTCGCTGTTGAAGGGATCCAACGCCACGTCGCAGACGACGCCGATGTCAGGGACTGCCTTCTTCACGGCCATGATGGCGCGGCAGACCAAGTTGTCAGGATTGTAAGCCTCGCGGCCGTCGGGCGTCTTGGCCTTGGGATCAGTCTCCGGGAAGATGGCCACCGCCGGAATGCCGAGATCCCGGGCTTCCTTGGCGGCTTCGGCGAAGAGATCGATGGTAAGGCGGTCGACACCCGGCATCGACTTGACCGGCGTCCGTTCGTTCTTGCCTTCCTGTACGAACACCGGCCAGATCAGGTCATCGACCGACAGCTTGGTTTCCGCCACCAGGCGACGGGACCATGCCTCGCGGCGATTGCGGCGCAGGCGAGTATTGGGGAAGCGGCCAAGGCTCGTGTATCGGGTCGACATGGGCGGTCTTATAGCCCTTCAGACGGTGGGCAGGCGACGTCGATAATAGGCATTGGGTCGCACCGCCGATGCCATGTACCCGCAAAAGCCGGCTCCCATCAGGGCTTCTCCCAGGAGGTCGACCAGCAGCGGCCAGTGGAGGAGCGGATCGTCTGCCACGACAACGCCCAGCCGATAGGAAACCCAGGCCATCAACCCTATGCTTGCGACAAGCGGGGTTTGACGCAGACGAAGCGCCGTCATGGTGACGAACAGCAAGGACCAGACGCCAATCAGCCCCACGGCGATCATGTATCGCAGGCCGATAGCGCGGAGAGCGGCGGTCCACAGCAGAGTGCCGATGGCGGCGACGACCAAAAGGGACACAGCAGCGGCCACAACCAGGAGCAGGCTTCCTCCTAGCCGCGCTTCCGGCAGGGTGGCTGCTTCCTGGTCGCTCAGACTGCGCCATTTCATGAAACAAGTCTAAGAGAGGTGTCGCTTCGTTGACAGAGGGGGGACCCCCGATATGATCCGCCGCGCATGGACTTTAAGCTCTCCGAGGATCAGGAAGCCTTTCGCGACACTGCCCGGCAGTTCGCAACAGCCCGGATGTTGCCCGAGGCCGCGCGCTGGGACGCCGAGAAGATCTTCCCGGTCGACGTGCTGCGCGAGGCGGCTGCGCTTGGCTTCGGCGGCATCTACGTCAAGGACGACGTCGGCGGCAGCGGGCTCACGCGCTTCGATGCCGCCCTGATCATGGAGGAGCTGGCGGCTGCCTGCCCGAGTACGGCGGCCTATATCTCCATCCACAACATGGCGGCCTGGATGATCGACGCCTTCGGCGACGACGATCAGCGCCGCCGCTTCCTTCCCAAGCTGTGCTCGATGGAGCATTTCGCCAGCTACTGTCTGACGGAGCCGGGCGCCGGCTCGGATGCGGCGGCTCTGGCCACGCGGGCTGAACTCCATGGCGACCATTATGTCGTGAACGGCAGCAAGGCCTTCATCTCAGGCGGTGGTCGTAGCGATGTCTATGTCGTCATGCTGCGAACCGGTGGCCCGGGGGCCGGCGGAGTATCGACGCTCGTGGTCGAGAATGGCACGCCGGGTCTTTCCTTCGGCAAGCAGGAACAGAAACTCGGCTGGAACAGCCAGCCGACGGCGGCGGTGATCTTCGAGAACTGTAAGGTGCCGGTAGCCAATCGACTGGGACCTGAGGGGCATGGCTTCAAGATCGCGATGATGGGCCTCGACGGCGGCCGCATCAACATCGGCGCCTGCTCGTTGGGCGGCGCGCGGGCCTGTCTCGAGACGGCATCGCGCTACGTCGTGGAGCGCAAGCAGTTCGGTAAACCTCTTGCGGATTTCCAGGCGACGCAATTCAAGCTCGCGGACATGGCGACTGAGCTCGATGCGGCACGGCTCATGATCTGGCGGGCGGCATCGCTTCTCGATGCCAAATCGCCCGAAGCGACTCAGGCAGCGGCCATGGGGAAGCGCTTCGCCACTGACGTCGGCTTCCGCGTCGTCAACGAGGCGCTGCAACTGCATGGCGGCTACGGCTACTTGAAGGACTTTCCGGTCGAGCGCTATCTGCGGGACCTGCGCGTGCATCAGATCCTCGAAGGCACCAACGAGATCATGCGCGTGATCATTTCACGGCGTTTGTTGATGGGGTAGCGAGTCGATGTCCGAGGCGGAGATTCTGTTCGAAGTGAAGGACGGTTTGGGCATCATGACGCTCAACCGGCCGAAGGCATTGAATTCGCTGTCGCACGGCATGATCCTGGAAATGGAAAGGGTCATGCCGGAATGGGAGAAGGACCCCGCGGTCAAGGCGGTAATCGTGCGTGGTGCCGGCGACCGCGCGTTCTGCGCTGGCGGAGACGTGGCCGGCCTCTATCGCGAGATGCGCGACAATCCATCGGGCACGACGCGCCGCGATTTCTTCCGCGACGAGTACATCGTCAATCGTCGCATCTACCGCTTCGCCAAGCCGTGGATCTCGTTCATCGATGGCATCGATATGGGGGGCGGGGTCGGCCTCTCGGTCCATGGATCGCATTCGGTCGCGACGGAGAAGTTCCTGTTCGCGATGCCCGAGACGACCATCGGTCTTTTCCCGGATGTCGGCGGCGGATATTTCCTGTCCCGCCTGCCCGGAGCGCTCGGCACCTTCCTGGCGCTGACCAGCCACAGACTGAAGGCGGCCGATGCGCTGTGGGCGAAAATCGTGCAGGTCTACGTCCCAAGCGCCAGGCTGAACGATCTGCAAGCGGCGTTGGCAGCAGCGGATCTCGCGGGCCCGGATGCCAACCGGAAGGTTGACAAAATTCTCGGCGGATTTGCCGAGGATCCAGGCCAACCGACCCTGCCAGCCATGATGCAGGATATCGACCGCTGCTTCTCGGCCGAGTCGCTGCCGGAGATCGTGGCGAAGCTGAAGAAGCACGGCGGCGAGTGGGCGGACAAGCAGCTTGCGGCCTTGATGAAGCTGTCGCCCATCTCGATGGCGATCACTCTGGAACAGCTGAAACGCTGCGCCAACCGATCGTTCGAGGATACGATGACGATCGAGTATCGCATGTCGCAGCGCTGCATGCAGAAGGGGCACGACTTCTTCGAAGGCGTCCGCGCGCTGCTGATCGAAAAGGATCAGAAGCCCAAGTGGAACCCGGCGACCATCGAGGGAGTAACGCGGGAACTGGTCGAGGAACATTTCAAGCCTGTGTCGAACGATCTGTTTTTCGGCTGAGGCGAAGAGGGAGGAAAGAATGGCCAAAGTCGCCTTTATCGGTCTCGGCAACATGGGTGGTCCGATGGCCGCCAATCTGTGCAAGGCCCAGCACCATGTGACGGCGTTCGACTTGTCCGAGGCGGCAGTGGCGACTGCGGTCGAGAAGGGGGCCCACAAGGCCGCGACCGCGGCCGAGGCGGTCAAGGATGCAGAGATAATCGTGACCATGTTGCCAGCGGGCAAGCATGTGCGTGACGTCTATGAGAAGGACGTTTTGCCCAATGCCAAGAAAGGGGCACTCCTGATCGATTGCTCGACGATCGATGTGGAGAGCGCGCGCCATGTCGCCGTCGAGGCCAAGAAGGCCGGCTTTGAAATGATCGACGCCCCAGTATCTGGCGGCGTGGGCGGCGCAACGGCCGGCACGCTCACCTTCATGGTCGGTGGCCCCGAAGCTAGCTTCGGCAAGGCCAAGCCGATCCTGGAGAAGATGGGCAAGAACATCGTCCATGCCGGCGAAAGCGGCAACGGACAGGCTGCCAAGATCTGCAACAACATGATCCTCGGCATTTCGATGATCGCCGTGAGCGAAGGATTCATGCTGGGCAAGCGTCTGGGCCTGGACGCCCAGAAGCTGTTCAATGTCGTGTCGACAGCGTCGGGTTCGTGCTGGTCACTGGTGAACTACTGTCCGGTGCCGGGCCCGGTTCCGACCTCGCCGGCGAATCGCGATTACCAGCCAGGCTTTACGGCGGCGATGATGCTGAAGGACTTGCTGCTCGCCCAGCAGGCCTCCGCCGCGTCGGGAGCGGCGACACCGCTCGGTGCCGAAGCGGCCCAGCTTTTCAGTCTGTTCGTCAACGGCGGCAATGCAGGCAAGGACTTCTCGGGGATCATCCGGATGCTGGACGGCAAGTAGGCCTTGCCATGATCACGCTGTACGATCTCGTCTTTCAGGACGACCGTCGGCCGAGTCCATTCTGCTGGCGCGCCAAGTACGCGCTCTCGCACAAGGGCCTGAAGTGGGTCGAAGAGCCCATGGGCTTCACGGAAAAGCAGAAAATCGCTTTTGCCGGCTCACAGACCGTTCCCGTGATCAAGGATGGCGCCAAGAGCGTCAAGGACAGCTGGGCCATCGCCCTTCACCTCGACCAGGCGCATCCGGACAAGCCTTTGTTCGAGAGCGAAGCGGCGCGGATCCTTGCTCGCTTCGTCGGCAACTGGGTGGATACCGCGGTCCATGTGGCTGTGTTTCCGCTCATCGTCGGCGATCTCTATGATCGGGTGCGGCCGGTGGATCAGGCTTACTTCCGCGAATCCCGTGGCCCCCGTCTGGGGACGACCGACTTCTCGGCCTTCCAGGCCAAGGCGCGGGAAAAGGGGCTTGCGGCCTTTCAAGCGACGCTCGAACCGGCCAGGCGGCTTCTGAAGGAGCAATTGTTCCTGGCCGGAGGGCGGCCCGGATATCCGGACTATGCCTTGGCTGGTGCCTTTTTATGGGCCCGCATTACCAGTCCGGTTGTCCTGCTGGAGACGGATGATCCGGTCCATGCCTGGCGCGAACGCATGCTCGATCTTTTTGACGGCATGGGACGCAGGGCAAAGGCGGCCTGACGGTGGCGGACGCGTCCGACCGACCTTTCGACCCGGCAGATCATCGCTTCGGGCCGACGCATTGGTTCGAGGATCTGCAACTCGGCCAGAAGTTCTATATCAATTCGCGCACACAGACCGAGGCCATGTTTGCCGCCTTCCAGTCGGCGAGCGGCGACAACCACCCGATCCATTATAACCGGGAATATTGCAAAGCCCGGGGACACCGCGATCTGCTGGCGCACGGACTCCAGGTCGCGATCCAGGGCGCGGCCGGGGGCGGCATCTTCCCGCATTTCATTGGCGACTCGCTGATCGGGTTTCTCGAGCAATCCTCGCGTTTCCTGAAGCCGGTCTATTGTGGCGATACGCTCTATCCGATGCTCGAGGTGAGCAAGCTGCAGGCGGGCCGCACGACGGGCGTGGTAACCATGAAGCTCACGATCCATAATCAAGCAGGGATGCTGGTGTGTGACGGCCAACACAAGTACCTTGTCAGAAAGAGGCCGCAGTAGGGGGACGACCATGATCGGGGTGATCGCGAAACTGACCATCAAGCCGGGAACCAACACGGATTTCGAGGCGACGATGAAGGCGCTGCAGGCCAAGGTGCAGGCGGACGAACCAGGCAACAAGCTCTACGCGCTGCATAAGACGGCGGATGCCAATGTCTACATCATGCTCGAGCGCTATACGGATCAAGCCGCGCTCGAGGCGCATCGTGCCGCTCCCCATTTCAAGGAACTCGGCCGCAAGCTTGGCGACTATCTCGCCGGACGACCTGACGTGCAGGTGATGCAAGAGGTCTGACCGCAGGGACGTCCTCCATGGACGGATTCGTTCATCGTCATACGCCGCCCGGCACTGCTCCCGGGGTTCTTTCCGGCCGGGCGCCCGTTGTCGACGAGGCGCTGGATTTTACGCTCGTCGAATACACGGCGGAGGAATGCAAGATCCTCGTCGGCGTGGAGATGGACGAATGTCGATTCCATCTCGGCAAAGCCGGACGCATCTGGATCGACGTTGCCGGCCGAGCCAATTCCGAGATGCTGCAGACTCTCGGCACGGCCTTCAATCTCCACCCCCTCGCGCTGGAAGATGTGTTCCACGCGCACCAGCGCAGCAAGCTGGATATCTATGGCGGGCAGGGCTTCGTGGTCCTGAACGATCCGGCCTACGAGGAAGGGGAAATCAGGTCGCGCCAGGTGAGTGTGTTCTTCGGCCAGAACTACGTCATCTCCTTCCATGACCACAAGCTCGACATTTTCAAGCCGGTACGCGATCGCCTCCAGGCAACCGGCTCGCGCCTGCGGACCTTCGGGACCGACTATCTCGTCTATGCCCTGATCGACCTCGTCGTGGATAGAAAGTTCCCGCTGATTGAGAGTCTCGCCGCTCATCTGGAGGATCTCGAAGACGAAGCGCTGGGGCATCCGACGCCGACGACGCTTACCAGCATCCATCGGGCGCGGCGTGCTCTCGGCATCTTCCATCGCATCGAGTGGGCCGAGCGCGAGACGATCCTTGCCGTGATGCGTCCCGAGACACCCTTCATCAGTGCCGATACCCGGACGTATCTGCGGGATTGCTTCGACCATTCGATCGCGGTGCTCGACCTGCTCGACAGCTATCGCGACATGACCAACGGGCTGGCCGAAGTCTATCTGATGCAGGCATCGAACCGCATGTCCGAGGTCATGAAGACGATGGCGCTCATCACGGTCTTCTTCATGCCGCTGTCCTTCCTGGCCGGCATTTACGGCATGAATTTCGATCGTTCGGTAGGGAACATGCCGGAACTCGGCTGGCCGTACGGTTATGCGATGTTCTGGGGCGTGGCTATCACCATCGTGACTGGCTTGTTCGTCTGGCTGAAACGTAAGCGCTGGCTGTGATCATGACTGGAACCTATCGGCTGTTCGGCTCGGAGCTTTCTCCTTACTCGGTGAAGGTACGCTCGTACTTTTGCTACAAGGGCATCACCCACGAATGGATTCCGCGCTCGGCCCTCAACCAGGCCGAGTTTCAGAAGTTCGCCAAGCTGCCGCTGATTCCCCTCGTAATCACGCCGCAGGGAGAAGGCGTTCAGGATTCGACTCCCATCATCGAGAAGTTCGAGGCGGCAGTGGGCGGCCCGTCGATCGTGCCGGAGGATCCAGCGCTCGCGTTCCTGTCGGCGTTGCTGGAGGAATACGGCGACGAGTGGGGGAACAAATGGATGTTCCACTACCGCTGGGCCTATCCGGCCGATTGCTGGGCCACTGCCGAGCGGATCGCCCAACAGATGATGGGGCACCAAGGCCCACTCGCGGTCGCCCAGGCCCGCGCCGCCATCGCGGAGCGGATGAGCGGTCGGCTTGGCTTCGTTGGCTCGAACGCGACGACGCAGCCCTTGATCGAGACTTCCTTCAAGCGCGCCCTCGCGATCCTGGATCGTCATTTGGCGTCTCGGCGTTACCTGCTGGGCGGTCGCCCGGCCCTCGCCGACTTTGGCCTCTGGGGTCAGTTCTACGAAGCGGCAACCGATCCGACACCGGGCGCGCTGATGCGCGCTACGGCACCCCATGTCATGGCCTGGGTGCAGCGCATGGTGTCGCCCAAGGAAGAGGGATCGTTCGAAAGCTGGCAAAGCCTCGAAGCAGGGTTGATGCCTCTGCTGCATGACGAGATCGGTGCTCTCTTCTTGCCTTGGTCGGCCGCCAATGCGGAGGCAATCGCGAAAGGGAGCAAGAGCTTCGAGATGACACTTGCCGGCGCAGCCTGGGCGCAGGAGCCGCAGAAATACCATGCTCGCTCGCTGGCGGAGATCCGCCGCAAGTATGCGCAAGCCAGAATGGCAGAGCTCGATCGTGTTCTCGATGTCGCGGATTGCCGACGCTGGCTCGCGGCGTGATCGCGGTCGGCGCTGCTGCGACGTCGCCGCGTCAAAGTCCTGAAATGATCAAGGTCACACCCGAAAGACCCAGCAGGATCAGCACGATGTGCCGGAACTGCCGTGCATTGATCCGGCTGTAGAGCGACACGCCCGTCCGTGCCCCGAGAAGTGTCGAGGGGAATGCGAGAAGCAGCCAGACGAGGAACGTGCGATCGATGTAGCCGGCAATGAGGGCGGAGCTGAAAGACATCGTCAGGATCGCCATGTTGAACGGCTGGTTCACGCCGCGCTGCTGATGCATGTCCCAGCCGCGCAGTTGCGCCCAGATGGTCGGGGCGGGCCCGCTGATGCTGGCCATGCCACCCATGATTCCCCCGGTCAGGCCGATGGCGGCATCGGCAATGCGACCGCCGCCCGTGACGATGGGCGGGCGGCGAACGAAAGCCATCCAGCAGCAATAGAGGACCAGCAACAGGCCGACTCCGAGCTTGAGGGGCTGGGCGTTGATATGGGTCAGCAACGTCGTGCCGATAGGCACGCCCGCCAGTCCGGCCACCAGAAACGGCCACAGCCTGGGCCAGCGCACGCCATGCCAGATGGCGGGCAGCGACGTGATATGGCTGGTCACGGCACAAAATGCCGCCAGCGGCGCGGCAAGCATCGGCGGCATGGCATGCAGCCAAAAACCCAGCGACACCAACGCATAGCCCGCGCCGCTGAGCCCATTGACGAAGCCTGCGACCACCGCACCGGACACCACCAAGGCGATGTCCGCCAGGGGCGGCAGATCCACCGATCAGCCTACCGCGGAGAAGGCCTGGATGCCGGTGATGGCCCGACCGAGGATGAGGGCGTGCACGTCGTGCGTGCCCTCGTAAGTGTTCACCGCCTCGAGATTCATGGCGTGGCGGATCACGTGGTACTCATCGGAGACGCCATTGCCGCCATGCATGTCGCGGGCAACGCGCGCAATGTCGAGTGCCTTGCCGCAGTTGTTGCGCTTGATCAGGGAGATCATCTCTGGCTGGGCGTGGCCCTGGTCCTTGAGACGACCGACGCGCAGACAGGCCTGCAGGCCCAGCGCGATCTCGGTCTCCATGTCAGCGAGCTTCTTCTGGATCAGCTGGTTGGCGGCGAGCGGGCGGCCGAACTGCTTGCGATCGAGAGTGTAGGTGCGCGCCTGCTTGAAGCAGAACTCCGCGGCGCCCATCGCGCCCCAGGCGATGCCGTAGCGAGCGTTGTTGAGGCAGCCGAACGGCCCACCCAGGCCGGCAACGTTGGGCAGCAGGTTTTCCGCTGGGACGAAAACCTCATCCAGCATGATGGCGCCGGTGATCGAGGCGCGCAGGCTGAACTTACCCTCGATCTTCGGTGTCTCGATACCCTTCCAGGGGCGTTCGAGGATGAAGCCCCGGATCGCACCGCCATCCAGCTTGGCCCAGACCACCAGCACGTCGGCGATCGGCGAGTTGGTGATCCACATCTTGGAGCCGGAGAGCTTGTATCCACCCGGCACGGAGACCGCGCGGGTCTTCATGCCACCGGGATCGGAGCCATGGTCCGGCTCGGTGAGGCCGAAGCAGCCGACCCACTCGCCCGATGCGAGCTTGGGCAGGTACTTCATGCGCTGCTCATCGGTGCCGTAGGCATAGATCGGATGCATCACCAGCGATGACTGCACGCTCATTGCCGAGCGGTACCCCGAGTCCACGCGCTCGACTTCGCGCGCGATCAGGCCGTAGGTCGTGTAATTGGTGCCAGCGCAGCCGTATTTTTCCGGGAGCGTGGACCCCAGCAGGCCCAGCGCTCCCATCTCGTTCATGATCTCGCGGTGGAATTTCTCGTGCCGGTTGGCCTCGATGACGCGCGGCATCAGCTTTTCCTGGCAGTAGTCGCGCGCGGCGTCGCGAATCGCGATCTCCTCCTCGGTCAGCTGGTCGTCGAGGAAGAATGGATCTTCCCAATCGAACGGTTTGGCATCGGCGCTGACGCCTTTCGCGGCGCTTTTCACGGGGGTGGCGGCGGACATGGTGGCTCCTGATTTTCCGGCGCGGTCTTATCAGGCCCGGTTAGCGCCGCCAACCTTTGCAATCGGCAGGCCGGGCAGTACAAATCCGCAATGATCGTTCGCGACCTGCAACCGGCCGATCTGCCGGCGGTCGTCGGGCTGCTGGACCAGCTCGGCTATGCCCTTGAAGGGGCGGAAGTCGAGGCGCGCCTGCAGCAGGTCCGCCAGGCCCCGGGGCACAGGGTCAGGGTCGCGGAGCGGGAAGGCAAGGTGGTCGGCCTCCTTCATGTGTTCGAGCGCCCGGCCCTGGAGAAGCCGCGGGAGGCGATCGTCCAATCGCTTGTGGTCGATGCCACGGTGAGGGGCAGCGGCATCGGGGCCGCCCTCATGCGCGATGCCGAAGGCTGGGCCCGTGACCGTAGCCTGGTTTCAGTCGCCCTCTATACCCAGATCGGCCGGGAGGCCGCCCATGCGTTCTATGAGACGATTGGCTATGCGAAGGCGAACACGTCCCACCTGATGCGGCGATATCTGACCGAGCGGCACTGAAACGCCGACCAATCATAATAAGGAGAAGCCCCCAATGCTGATTGCCGACGCGCAGGTCCATATCTGGGCGACGCATACGCCAGAGCGGCCGTGGCCGGCGCGCGCCGAGCCGCATCGTGCGCCACTGGGTAAAGAGGAACTGCTGGCCGAGATGGATAGGGCCGGGGTCGATCGGGTGGTGATCGTTCCTCCCTCATGGGAAGGGGACCGCAACGATCTGGCGATCGACGCTGCGACAGCTCATCCGACGCGCTTTGCAGTCATGGGACGCTTCGATCCCGAGGCGCCTCGGGCGCGCGAGCAGATCGACGGCTGGAAGAAGCAGCCCGGAATGCTCGGCATGCGCTTTACCTTTCATACGGACGTTCTGCGCCAACCGCTGCTGGAGGGGCGCTTCGACTGGGTTTGGGGCGAGATGGAAAAGGCCGGTATTCCGGCAATGGTTCTGTTTCATCACGAGTACATGCATCTCGCCGACCAGATCGCCGAGCGCTACGAGGGGCTTCGGCTGGTGCTGGATCATCTCGGCTTGAAGAGCGGGAAGGGGATCACCCAATCCCAGAACTTCGCCACGCTCGATAATGTGTTGGCTCTAGCCCGGCGTCCGAATGTGGCAGCCAAGGTTTCAGCCATGCCCTGCTATGCGGATGACAAGACCTACCCGTTCCGCTCGGTTCATCCGCATATCCGTCAGGTATTCGAGGCCTTCGGTCCCCAACGCACATTCTGGGGGACGGATTGGTCTCGTCTGCCCTGCACCTATCGCCAGGGCGTAACGATGTTCACAGAAGAGATGCCGTGGCTCAGGGGCCAGGACCTCGAATGGGTCATGGGCCGTGGCCTTTGCGAATGGATCGGCTGGGCCTAAAGCTTGCGCATGACCATCTGCGAACCGCCACCCCAGATCGGGAGATAGGTCATCTTGTAGCCGGCGCCGCCGGTCACGATCGGATGGATGGCATCAGGCGCACGGGCCACACCCTGGCCTTCCTCGAACACATAGCGCTGGATGCGGCCGACGTCCCAGCCGTCGTGGCGAGCGATCTTCTCGGCCATCTCGAGAGGCAGGAGGAAGACCTGTTCGCCGCGCTCGTTCTTTCGGCTCATGCCGGACATGATGATGGCGGCCCGCATGCCGGCGACAATGGGTGAAAGGATGGCTTCCGGCGTGGCGCCTTCGCCATCGCCCGGGAGCACCTCCGCCGTTCCCGAAATGCCCATGACGGTAATGGCGCTGGCATCCGATCCAAGGCCGTGACGTGCGGTCAGGGTCGGGAGCGGGCCGTCGCTGCGCTCGGCAAAGCAGAAGGTATATTTGCCCGGCTGGCCCATGGTCGCCATGTCGCCGATGTCGGAGCGCGCGCCGCCGATATTCCGGATGCAGAGCTGCAGAGCGCGGCCGATGCAGGCGTTCGCCCGGTTGCCTGGGCCCAGGCAGTTGGTTCCGGAATTTACGCCCAACTGGCGCGCCAGCGGGCCGTGGACACAAAGCGCCACGCAAGCTGTGCCGGTCGTCGTGGCGATTCCCAGCAAGTTGAAATCCGGCTCGAGCGTGGCCTGGGCGGCGGCCAGCACGACAGGCAATTCAGCCGGCCGGCAGCCGGCAATGACACATTGATAGGCGACCGTCTCGGGGGTGATGTCGCCGAACATGGGCGGCATGCTGCCGTGAGACTCCGAGCGCTGGGCGATGCCCGCAACCATCGCTTCCAGGCGCTTCTGCGTCGGCGGCACCAACGGCAGGCCATCGGACAGTTCGGCCTCCGCCAGAATCTGCTGTGCGGCCTCCCAGGCCGTCGTCTCAGAGACGACCGGCCATCCGCACCACTCGCTCATCAGGCGATGCGCACGCAGGCAACGGTAGTGCCGCCGAAAGACGGGATGAAGGCCGAGTGTTTGCCCGGCCCACCGGCGACCGTCACATGGATATCCTGCGGCGTGGGCACGATGGTGAACCAGTCGCCCTCGGGCTTGTGGCCGGTACTGATATAGGTGTCCTGGTTCTCCTGCGAGATACGCGACGCATGCACCCGAGATCGCTTGTAGAGCTCCTCCTGGATGCTCTCGATCGTATAGCCATCGCGTGCCAGGGTCGCGGCATGCTCGGGGCCGATGATCACGAAGCAGGGGCCTTTGCCATAGATCGTGTTGGCGCCGGGCGTCGCCATCGAATTTGCAAAGGTCGTGAGCAGGCCATCACCAGTCGTGCTGCCGTGGTCGTTGAGGTTATGCGGAGCCTCTCCGGACATGACCGTGACGACATTGTCGGTCGGCGCAAAACCGCGACGCACGTGGTACGGCGTCCAGGGATTCTCCTCTTCGTTCTCGCCGAAGCAGAAGGTGAACTTGGCCGGATTGCCCTGGGTCGAGCGGTCCATCTCACCTGGCTTGGCACCGGCGACGTTGAGCAGCATCAATCCCAATGCCCGTCCAATCGTGGCGTTGGCCTGCCAGCCCTGGCCGAAGCAGTTCGAGCCGCAATTGATGTTCAGTTCCTTGCGGATCGGTCCGCTCACCATGACCATCGGCGCGCAGGGGTGCGTGGTCGCCAGCGTGCCGTGCAGATTGTATTCCGGGTCGAGCACGCCGCGCAGGGCGGCGGTGACGACCGGGAAGTACTCGGGCTTGCAGCCTGCCATGACCGCGTTGGCGGCCAAGGCCTGGATCGTTGGGACGACCTGCCGCGGCGGCACCGGAGGGTATGGGCGGTTGTCGCCCCGCACCATCTCGACGAACTTCGCCACCTTGTCCTCGGTCGGCACGTAGAGGGGGAGCCCGTCGCTCCATCCCTGCTGCGTCGCCAGATCGTTGAACGCCTCGACATCCATATCGTCGATGTCGATCACTTCCTGGTCGGCGATGTCCTTCATGTTCCCGTCGCCTCGGTCAGACCCTTGGTCGCGGCTTCGATGCGCTCGCGCAGTTCTTCGGCATTGAGGCCGCCGATCGGATGCTTCACCACGATCAGTCGCGGCTCGACCTTGCGCGCCTTGGCCTGGGCCAGGACGAGCGGCTTGAACGTTTCAGTGGCGATCACGTAGGCCGTGACGCCGCGCTTCTCGAGTTCGATGCTGTCGTGGAAACTCCACGATGAACAGCTTCCTCAATCCGCTATGGCGAGCAACGCGCCCCGGTAATTCGCCGCCACCTTCTCGAGAAGGTCCTTGGGCGCCGGCTGGCTGGCGCTGTTCTTGGCCAGAAAGTCGATGTTCGTAACGGCGCGGACGGCGCCCAGCTTGGTGCGGATGCCGTCCAGCAGTTCCCGGGCATTCGGCTTGGAATTGGAAACCAGCGCGATGGCGTCGGTCATCCAGTTGACCGGCTTCAGGGCGATCTTCTCGCCGCCAGCTGCAGAAAGGCCGAAGGTCGGGTTGTAGATGCGCATTGGAGGATCCTCCTTAGTTCTTCTTCAAGGCCGCGACGACCGCTTGGGCGGCACGCTGGCCATCGGCAATTGCGTCCGCAAGGTATCGACGTGACCCCGAGCGTACATCGCCTATGGCGAAAACCGCTGGAGCCGAGGTTCGACCTTCGGCATCGACAACGATATGCCCCGTGGCGTCGCGTGCAAGCGAATCCGGCAGGAATTCCGCAGCGGGAGACTGGCCGACATAAACGAAGACAGCGTTGGCCGGTATGGTCTTGCGCGCGCCCTTGCTGTCGACCGTCACGGCTTGCAGGCCATCACGACCTTCGAGCCCGGCGATACGCCCGGTGATGCGGGTGATGTTTCCTGAACTTTCCGGTCCGTTCTCGTCGACGACCGTGACCTGACCGGCCAGGCCTACCAGCTCCTTGGCCTCGATCTTGGCCCAGCCGTCGCCGCCCGCCACCACGACGGGCAGTCCGGCATAGAGCGGACCATCGCAATGGGCGCAATGGGACAGGCCACGACCTTCGTAATCGGCCTCGTTGGGCAGGCCGAGCTTTCCTTTGTTCAGCCCCGTGGCGACGATGATCGCTCGACCTGTATGCTTTTCTCCCTCTGCGGTCTCGACCGTCCAACAGCCGTCGCTCGCGAGTGCGTTCACTTCACCGAAGCCGATTTCGACACCGGCTACCGTTGCGTCGTCGGTCAGCCGCGCCGCCATGTCGGGGCCGTTCCAGATCTCGTCGAAATCGTGCAACTCGCCCAGATTCATCAGCTGGCCGCCGGGTGCCAGCTTGTCCAGACAAAGCGCTTTGAGGCCGGCGCGGGCAGCCTCGGTGGCGGCGGTGAGGCCGGCTGGCCCGGCGCCGATGACGATCAGATCGTAGGAGGGGGTGCTCATTACCGAACTATAGCACTCAACGTCCTTTGAACACGGGTTTACGCTTCTCGATGAAGGCACGCATCGCCTCCTTCGAATCTTCCGTCGCCTGGAGGCTTACGGTCATGTTCTGCTCGAACCGGTAGCCATCGCGCAGGGTCATTTCCTCGATCGTGTTGAGGGCATGCTTGGCGGTGATGCTGGCGATCGGGCTCTTGGCGGCGATCTGGCGCGCCAGGTCCATTGCCGTATCCAGGAGTTTGTCGTCGGGCACGCAGGCTTCGACGACGCCGAGCCGATAGAGCTCGGCCCCGGAAACACGGTAGCCGGTCAGCATCATGCGGCGCGCACGGGAATGACCGAAGAGCCGCATGGCGTGGCGACCACCGCCCATGAGACCGACGTCGATTTCCGGCAAGCCGACGGATGCGCTCTCGCCGGCCACAAGTATGTCGCAGGAGGCCGCAACGGCCAGCCCGGCGCCGAGGGCCGGACCGTTGATGGCCGCGATTACTGGCTTGCGGCATTCCAGGATCGCGTGGAAGCATTCCCGGGCGTAGCGCATACCCTGCCATGCGTCGCCGGGCCCGCGCTGTTGACCGGCCCGAGCCCTGATGTCGACGCCGGCACAGAAGCATTTCCCGCGCCCGGTAAGGACGGCGACCCGGACCTCGTCAATATCCGAAAGGCGGTCGAAGACATGGATCATTTCGTCCTGGAATGCCGCGTTCTGGGCATTCACCGGCGGGTTATCCATGGTCACGAGGGCAACATGGTCCGCGATTTGCACACGGATCATCTTGAGATTGTCCATTTTCTCCTCCCTGTGGGCGCTCTCCGCGTTACACTGGCGTCCAACTGATAATCGCGTCGTAGAACGCAGGGAGGGGGTAGGCAAGCGGATGGCGTATTTTTCCCAGCAGCTCATCAACGCCATCACACTCGGGGCCATCTATGGGCTGATCGCCATCGGCTATACGATGGTCTACGGCATCATCGGCATGATCAACTTCGCCCATGGCGAGGTGTTCATGATCGGGGCCTTCATCTCCCTGATCGGGTTCATCATCTGCAGCCTGTTGGGGATTGGCTCCGCGCCGGTCGCGATCGTCCTCGTGCTTCTGGTGGCGATGGCCTTCACCGCCGTCTATGGCTGGACCATCGAACGCCTGGCCTACCGGCCGTTGCGAGGCTCGTTCCGGCTGGCGCCGCTGATCTCCGCCATCGGCGTGTCCATTACGCTGCAGAACTATGTACAGCTCACGCAAGGAGCGCGGCCCAAGCCCGGCGGCCAGATCGTGTCGGGCGGCTACAATCTCTTCAGCGCCGACGGGTTCGATGTGCGTGTGACCTGGCTGCAGCTCATCATTGTCATCGTGACGGTGGTGTTGATGGCAGGGTTCACCTGGGTGATCGCCCGGACGTCGCTCGGCCGGCAGCAACGCGCCTGCGAGCAGGATATCAAGATGGCGGCGCTGCTGGGCGTGAACGTCGACCGCACCATTTCGCTTACCTTCGTCATGGGCGCGGCTCTCGCGGCCGTCGCCGGCATGCTGTTCCTGATGTATTATGGTGTAATCGATTTCTTCATCGGTTTCCTCGCGGGCATCAAGGCCTTCACCGCGGCCGTGCTGGGCGGCATCGGCTCGCTGCCGGGGGCCATGCTGGGCGGCCTTCTCATCGGCTTGATCGAGGTGTTCTGGGCCGGTTACTTCTCGAGCGAATACAAGGATGT
The DNA here is from genome assembly GCF_900167455.1 of Enhydrobacter aerosaccus. GTDB lineage: Bacteria > Pseudomonadota > Alphaproteobacteria > Reyranellales > Reyranellaceae > Reyranella > Reyranella aerosaccus. The sequence goes on along the minus strand of NZ_FUWJ01000001.1, from coordinate 1,568,102 downwards.
TGCCGTCTTCGCCATTCTCGTCCTTGTCCTGATCTTCCGACCGACCGGATTGCTCGGCAAACCGGAGATCGAGAAGGTCTGATCATGGGTCCGCGTCTGCCCGCCCTCCTGAAAGACGCGGCTCTTACCGCGTTCGTCGCTGCCGCACTCGGCTTCTTCATCGTCGGCTTCCGCACGGTCGATATTGGTTCGACAAAGGGCCTCAGCTTTGATTACCAGTTCGCGGACCTTGCCGTTGCCGTGGTGGCGATCTTCGTCGGGCGGCTCGGCCTGTCTCTGGCCGCCGAAGGACAGCGCTGGCCCGCGCTCATTCTGGGCGCGGTGTTGGGCATTGTCGGCGCAGGTCCGGCAAAGTTGCCTTCCGCCTTCCTACACTGGTTTGTCGGGCTGGCCGGGCTTCTGATCATCGCTCGTACGCTGTGGCCCTCCGCCAACCGCGCTTTCCTGCAGGCCCGGCAGTCGTCGCGCGGCCAAAGCGCGACCCGTGCTGGAGCCAGATGGTTTGGATGGATCCTGCTCGCGGTCGCAGTCGTGATGCCGCTCATGCCCTTCGCCGACCAGAAGACGATGGATCTCGGCGTGCTGATCCTGACGTACGTAATGCTGGGATGGGGCCTCAACATCGTTGTCGGGCTCGCAGGGCTGCTCGATCTTGGCTACGTCGCCTTCTACGCCGTCGGCGCATACTCTTATGCGCTTTTGAGCACGCAATATGGCTTGGGGTTCTGGGCTGTGCTGCCGATCGCCGGTGCGTTGGCGGCGACCTTCGGCATGGTCCTGGGTTTCCCGGTCTTGCGGTTGCGTGGCGACTATCTTGCAATCGTGACCCTCGGGTTTGGCGAGATCATCCGGTTGGTGCTGATCAACTGGGTCGATCTTACCAATGGTCCGGCGGGGATCGGCAGTATTCCTGGGCCGACCCTGCTCGGGGCGGTCTTTGCCGAGAATGCCCCACCGGGCAAGATTACGTTCTCGCAGATGACCGGCATTCCATTCGATGGCACACAGCGGCTGGTCTTTCTTTACTACATCATCCTGGGCCTCGCGCTGGTCACCAACCTGTTTGCCCTGCGGATGCGACGCCTGCCTGTCGGTCGTGCCTGGGAGGCGCTGCGCGAGGATGAGATTGCCTGCCGCGCGCTCGGCATCAATCCCACCAACACCAAGCTGACCGCTTTCGCCATTGGCGCCATGTTTGCGGGGTTCGCAGGCTCTTTCTTTGCCGCCAAGCAGCGCTTCATCAGTCCAGAAAGCTTCGTCTTCATCGAGTCGGCGATCATCCTGGCGATCGTCGTGCTGGGCGGCATGGGGAGCCAGATCGGGGTGGTGCTTGCTGCCGTTCTTCTGATTGGCCTACCCGAATGGTTTCGCGATCTCGGGAGCTACCGAATGCTCGCGTTCGGTCTCGCCATGGTCTTGATCATGGTATTCCGGCCGCGCGGTCTGATCGCTCATCGCGAGCCGTCCGTGCGGCTGCGCGCGGCGCCGCCCGGAGGCCGTTGATGAGGGCCGACGTGCCTCTGATTGACGTGGAACATCTCACGATGCGCTTCGGCGGACTGCTGGCGGTCGACGACGTTTCGTTCAAGGCCCAGCCTCGGGAAATCACGGCCATCATTGGTCCCAATGGTGCCGGCAAGACAACGGTCTTCAATTGCATCACTGGCTTTTACAAGCCGAGTTCCGGACGACTGACGTTGCGTGGCGACCGTGAGTATCTGCTGGAGCGTATGCTCGGACACGAGATAGGGCAGCAGGCGAAGGTGGCACGAACCTTCCAGAACATCCGCTTGTTCCCAGGAATGACGGTGCTCGAGAATCTCATGGTCGCCCAGCACAACAAGCTCATGCGAGCCTCGGGCATGAGCATCTTCGGGTTGCTGGGCTTGAAGCGCTATCGCGACGCGGAGATCGAAGCGATCGAGTTGGCGCGCCTTTGGCTCCAGCGGATCGGCCTGGTGGATGATGCCGATAGGCCGGCGGGCGAATTGCCTTATGGCGCCCAGCGTCGACTTGAGATCGCGCGGGCAATGTGCACCGAGCCGCGGTTGCTCTGCCTGGATGAACCGGCCGCCGGGCTCAACCCGCGGGAATCGGCGGCGCTCAACGAGCTGCTCTTGTCGATCCGGAATCAGGATGGCGTCGGCGTGCTGCTGATCGAACACGATATGAGCGTGGTGATGAAGATCTCCGACCATGTCGTCGTGCTCGATTACGGCCGCAAGATCGCGGAAGGTCCACCCGATGAGGTGCAGCGCGACCCGGCTGTCATCCGCGCCTATCTCGGGACCGACGACGGCGGGACCGATGGCTGAGCAGCAACCTATCCTCGAGGTGCGCGACGTCGCGACGTTCTACGGCGCCATCCAGGCTCTGCATGGTGTCGATCTCGACGTGGCAAAAGGCGAGATCGTGACCCTGATCGGAGCGAACGGGGCAGGGAAGTCGACTCTGCTGATGACGATCTGCGGAAGCCCCCGAGCACGCTCCGGTTCCATCAAGCTGGATGGCGAGGAAATCGGGCATCTGCCGACTCATCAGATCGTGCGTCGTGGCGTGGCGCAGGTGCCGGAAGGGCGCCGCATCTTTCCGCGCATGAGCGTGTTCGAGAACCTTCAGATGGGTGCCACGATCTCCGACCCGGCCCATTTCCAGCAGGACATCGATCGGGTGTTCGCCATGTTTCCCAGGCTCGCGGAGCGGCGCGAACAGCGCGGTGGCACGCTCTCCGGCGGTGAACAGCAAATGCTGGCGATCGGGCGGGCTCTGATGAGTCGGCCTCGGCTGCTGTTGCTCGACGAGCCGTCTCTCGGCCTTGCACCGTTGATCGTCCAGCAGATCTTCGACGCCATCGGGCGAATCGCTCGCGAAGAGGGGGTCACCATCTTCCTGGTCGAGCAGAACGCGTATCATGCCCTGCGGCTCGCAACCCGCGGCTACGTACTGGTCAATGGACGGGTTCGCTTGAGCGGCACCGGACGGGAATTGTTGGCCAATGCCGACGTTCGCTCGGCCTATCTGGAAGGCGGCCACGCGTGAGTCCGGTGGACACCTTTTGCTTCGACTGGCTGGGCGACACGCTTTTCAACGTCATCCTGTTCAACGTCGTCCTGGTGGGCCCGGCTTCGTTCGCCGCCGGTCATGCGGTGGCGATAGCCTGGCGCAAGTGGAATCGGATCATTTTCTATACGGCCCTCCTGTCGGCCGGTCTGAGATTTCTCGACTATGCCCTGGCCGACGGCGAGTTGTGGTCTGTGGGAGGATTCGCGCTGGGGTGGCTGATCCAATTGATGATTGCCGCGTTTGCGTATCGTCTGACTCGCACGCGGCAGATGATTCGACAGTATCCGTGGCTCTACAGGCGCAAAGGCTTGCTGGGCTGGGAGGAGCGGCACTAAGCTGCTTTTTCGTTCCACGTCCGTGGAGAGGCTTTCACAAGGGAGACTGGCATGAAGAGGATTTACGGCGCGGCGGCCGCAGCAGCCATCGCCATGATGGCGGTGCCGGCTTTCGCGCAGATCAAGATCGGTTCGGCCGGGCCGATGACAGGCCAGTATGCTGCGTTCGGTGAACAGATGAAGCGGGGCGCCGAGATGGCGGTCCAGGAAATCAATGCGGCAGGCGGTGTGAACGGGCAGAAGCTCGAGTTGCTGATCGGCGACGACGCCTGCGATCCCAAGCAGGCCACGGCGGTGGCCAACAAGATGGTGTCGGACAAGGCTGTGTTCGTGGCCGGCCACTTCTGCTCCGGCTCATCGATCCCGGCTTCGGATATCTACAAGGAAGGCAAGATCCTGCAGATCACGCCGGCCTCGACCAATCCCAAACTGACCGATGATGCCCTTGCCAAGGGCAATACGACAGTCTTCCGCACATGCGGCCGTGACGACGTGCAGGGCACGACGGTCGGAAACTACCTGCTGAAGCACTATCCCAAGGCGCGGGTCGCGATCCTTCAGGACAAGTCACCGTACGGCAAGGGCGTTGCCGACGAGACCAAGAAGGCCCTGAACAAAGGCGGCATGCGTGAGGTGATGTACGAGGCCTACAATGACACGGACAAGGACTTCACGGCCCTCATCAACAAGATGAAGCGCGAGAAGATCGACATGATCGTCCTCGGCGGGTACCACACCGCCGCCGCGCTCATCATCAAGCAGGCCAAGGAGCAGGGACTGCCGACGAAGATGGTGGGCTTCGATGCGCTGGAGACCGCCGAATTCTATCAGTTGGGCGGTGCGGCGACGAACGGTGTGCTGATGTCATTCCCGCCGAAGGCGGAAGACGATCCCAAGAATGCTGACCTCGTGAAGAAGTTCCGCGACGCCAAGTACAACCCGGAAGGCTACACCCTGTTCAGCTACGCTGCCGTCAAGGCGTGGGCGCAGGCAGCCAACAAGGCGAAGTCGACCGATCCGGCAGCTGTCGCGGCGGCGCTGCGGAGCCAGACCTACGATTCAGCTGTCGGACCTCTTGCCTTCGACCAGAAGGGCGACATCAAGAATCCCGTCTATGACATCTATGTCTGGAAGGACGGCAAGGCCCAGCCCAGCAGCAAGTAGCGGGCCGAGACTGCAACAAAGGCCCGGTGCTAGCGCCGGGCCTTTTTACTTGCGAATCAACGTCTTGTAGGGGCATTCCCACGATTTTGGGGGACCCGTGACATGGCTGCGCCGGATATGGTATCCGGGACTCTACAGCTAGAGGGGATTGTTTAGAGGATGGCTGCGGCCACGATTGCCGTCGCGTCGGATCATGCCGGCTTCGACCTGAAGGAAGTTCTCAAGCGTGACCTGGAGGCAGCCGGTCACGACGTGCTTGATCTTGGCACAAATTCCAATTCTTCGGTGGATTACCCCGATTTCGGCCAAGCCATGGCCGAGGCCATCGCTTCAGGCAAGGCATCGCGAGGGGTATTGGTCTGTGGCAGCGGCATCGGCATCTCCATTGCCGCCAACCGCAACCCCAAGGTTCGCGCAGCTCTCGCGCATGATGTCGTGTCTGCCCGTCTCTCCCGAGAGCACAATGACGCGAATGTCGTGGCGTTCGGCCAACGGTTGATCGACGTCGAGACGGCACGCGAGGCGCTGAAGGTATTTCTCTCGACTCCATTCGAGGGCGGCCGACATGCCGCCCGCGTCGCCAAGCTTTCGAAGGAAATGTGACATGAGCCAAGCTGCCTCCAAGATAGAGAGCGCCTCGCAGCCGATGTTCACTCAGACCCTTGCCGAGGCCGATCCGGCCGTGTTTGCAACCGTGAAGGGTGAACTGGACCGGCAGCGTGGCCAGATCGAGTTGATTGCGTCGGAGAACATCGTATCCCGCGCGGTGCTCGAGGCGGCCGGCTCGGTGCTGACCAACAAGTACGCCGAAGGTTATCCGGGCCGCCGCTATTACGGGGGCTGCGAGGAGGTCGACAAGTCGGAGCAGTTGGCAATCGACCGCGCCTGCAAACTGTTCGACTGCGCCTTTGCCAACGTGCAGCCGCATTCGGGCGCCCAGGCAAATCAAGCCGTGTTCATGGCGCTGTTGAAGCCGGGCGACACCTTCCTCGGCATGTCGCTGGACCAAGGCGGACACCTTACGCATGGCTCACCGGCAAACCAATCGGGCAAGTGGTTCAAGGTCCTGTCCTACGGCGTGAAGCCCGATACGCACCTGATCGACTATGAGCAGATGGAAGAGATCGCGCGCCGCGACCGGCCGAAGCTGATCATCGCCGGGGCGTCCGCCTATTCGCGCCAGATCGACTGGGCTCGGTTCCGCCGGGTTGCCGACGAGATCGGCGCCTACTTCATGGTCGATATGGCGCATTATGCCGGCCTGGTCGCGGGCGGCGTCTACCCGAGCCCGCTGCCGCACGCCCATGTCGTCACGACGACCACCCATAAGACTCTGCGTGGTCCGCGCGGCGGCATGGTCCTCTCGACCGATCCCGAGATCGGCAAGAAGATCAATTCGGCGGTGTTTCCGGGCCTGCAGGGCGGGCCGCTGATGCACATCATCGCGGCCAAGGCGGTGGCTTTTGGCGAGGCACTGCGACCGGAGTTCAAGGCCTACGCCCAGCGCACGATCGACAATGCGCGGGCGCTGGCTTCTGCCTTGGCGGAGCGCGGCCTCAAGATCGTCTCCGGGGGAACCGACAGCCACGTGATGCTGGTCGATCTGCGGCCGAAGAAGGCAACCGGGGTGGCGGCGGAGAAAGTGCTCGATCGCGCCGGTATCACCGTCAACAAGAACAGCATCCCGGGCGATCCGGAGAAGTACACGATCACATCCGGCGTGCGTCTGGGGTCGCCTGCCGGCACGACGCGGGGCTTCGGTGTCGCCGAGTTCCGCCAGATCGGTCACTTGATTGCCGACGTGCTCGACGGCATCGCCAAGAACGGCCCGGAAGGAGACGCCCAGGTCGAGGCGCAGGTTCGCGGCAAGGTCCGCGAGCTTTGCGCCCGCTTCCCGATCTACCGCGACTGACATAGCGCCAACGACACAAAACAGGGGGACTGAATGCGCTGTCCATTCTGCGGTCACGAGGACACCCAGGTTAAGGACTCGCGACCGACCGACGACAATGCAGCCATCCGCCGGCGGCGCTACTGCCCGTCATGCGGGTCGCGCTTCACGACATTCGAGCGCGTGCAGTTGCGCGAGCTGACGGTCGTCAAGAAAAACGGTCAGCGCGTTGCCTTCGATCGCGACAAGCTTGCCCGATCGATCTCGGTGGCCTGCCGCAAGCGACCCGTCGACCCGGAACGTGTGGAGCGTGTGGTCAACGGCATCGTGCGACGCCTCGAAAGCTCGGGCGAGAGCGAGATTCCCTCGACGCAGATCGGCGAACTGGTGATGGACGCGCTGCGGGCGCTCGATCCGGTGGCTTACGTGCGTTTTGCCTCGGTCTACCGCAATTTCCGCGAGGCCAAGGACTTCGAGGAGTTCATCTCCGATCTCGCCGACACGAACTTCAAGGACTGATGCCATGATGCGCGCGGCGCTCGCGCTGGCGCGCCGGTCCTTGGGGCGCACGTGGCCCAATCCAGCCGTGGGATGCGTCATCATTCGCGGCGGTATCGTCGTCGGGCGCGGGCGGACGCGCGATGGCGGCCGTCCTCACGCGGAAACAGAAGCGCTCGCCCAGGCAGGAGAAGCGGCCCGGGGGGCGACGGCCTACGTCACCCTGGAACCGTGCTCGCATCACGGCAGGACGCCACCCTGCGCAGACGCGCTCGTGCAGGCAGGGGTCGCTCGCGTCGTGTCTGCCCTCGAGGATCCTGACCCGCGTGTCAGCGGCCGTGGCCACGCCCGCCTGGCGCAGGCAGGTATCGCTGTCGAGGTGGGTGAGGGTTCGCGGGAAGCGGCGGAGATCAATGCCGGATTCCTGATGCGGGTCCAGGCCGGCCGGCCGCTGTTCAATCTCAAGATCGCTTCGACCCTCGATGGTCGTATTGCGACCCGATCGGGCGAGAGCAAATGGATCACCGGCGACGCGGCGCGCGCCCTTGGTCAACGGCTGCGCGCGACGCACGATGCCATCCTGGTCGGGGCGGGGACGGCTGCAATCGACGACCCCGAATTGACCTGCCGCTTGCCCGGACTCGGCGTCTATTCGCCCATACGCATCGTCCTCGACTCCAAGGCGCGTCTGTCGCCCCTGTCGAAGCTGGCGCGGAGCGCCCGAAAAACCCCGGTGTGGGTGATTTGCACGCCCGCCGCGCCTTTGCCGGCCCGCGAGGGGTTGCGAGACTGCGGCGTCGAGGTGATTGAACTGCCGGCAGGACCCGAGGGATACGTCGATATCGCCGTCGCCGCGCATGAATTGGGCCGTCGCGGCCTGACGCGCGTGTTGGTGGAGGGGGGCGGTGAGGTTGCGGCCGGCTTCCTCAAAGCCGATCTGATCGACGGGATTTGGGCCTTCAGGGCGGGACTTCTGCTCGGGGCCGACAGCCGCTCTGCGGTTGCCGATCTGGGCATCGCAAGGTTGGGTTCCGCGGCCCGGTTCTCGCTTGTGTCGGCCGGGACGGTGGGACCGGACACAGTGGAAACCTGGCGAAGAGGGGCTTAAGTAGCAGCGATGTTCACAGGCATTGTCAGCGACATCGGCGAGATCGCGGCCGTCGCCCCCGGCGGCGCGACGGGCGACCGCCGTTTCGTCATCCGCACCCGGCACGACCTTGCGCCAGTTCCCATCGGCGCCTCGATCGCCTGTTCGGGCTGCTGTCTGACGGTGATCGAGAAGGGAGCGGATCGGTTTACGGTCGAAGCATCCGGCGAGACGCTCGACAAGACGCACCTTGGCGACTGGCAGGTCGGGACGCGGATCAACCTCGAACTGTCATTGAAGCTCGGCGACGAGCTTGGCGGTCATCTTGTCTATGGCCACGTCGATGGCGTCGGTAAGATCGTGGCGATGACGCCGGAAGGCGGCAGCGTCCGCTTCATCTTCGAGGCGCCGCACGATCTGGCGCGGTTCGTTGCGCCGAAGGGCTCGATCGCGGTGGACGGCATCTCGCTTACCGTCAATCAGGTTTCGGGTGACCGTTTTGGCGTCAATATAATTTCACATACGCAGGCGGTGACGACGCTGGGACAGGCGAAGGTCGGTCAGCGGGTCAACCTTGAGGTGGATATGCTCGCGCGTTACGTTGCGCGCCTATTGGAGCACGAAAAAGCATGACCGCGCTCGAGAAGGATGCCTGGCGCATCACCTTCAGTGAAGTGAAGGCCGCCGCCGAGGATATTATCGAGGAGGCCCGGAAGGGCCGGATGTTCATCCTTGTCGACGACGAGGACCGGGAGAACGAGGGCGACCTGGTTGTGCCGGCTCAGTTTGCGACGGCCGAAGCCATTAATTTCATGGCCAAGCATGCCCGCGGCCTGATCTGTCTGGCATTGACCCGGGAGCGCGTGGAGCAACTCGGCCTGTCGCTGATGGCGCAGAACAATGGTACGCGCCACCAGACTGCGTTCACGGTCTCGATCGAGGCGCGAGAAGGGGTAACGACCGGCATCTCCGCTGCCGATCGGGCTCGCACTGTCGCGGTGGCGATCGATCCCTCCTGTGGGCCGCAGGATATTGTCACGCCGGGACATGTCTTTCCGCTGGTTGCTCGCGAGGGAGGTACGCTCGAGCGTACCGGCCATACCGAGGCCGCCGTCGATCTGGCGCGGCTGGCCGGTCTCACCCCGGCAGGCGTGATCTGCGAGATCATGAACGACGACGGCACGATGGCCCGTCGCAACGATCTGATCACCTTCGCGCAGCGCCACGGCCTCAAGATCGGCACTATCTCCGACCTGATCGCCTACCGGCGGCGCTACGATTCGATCGTGAAGCGCATCAGCGATACGGTGCTGGACAGCACCTATGGCGGTGACTTCCGCTGCGTCGTCTACCTCAACAAGGTGACGATGGCGCAGCACATCGCCTTGGTGAAGGGCGATCCGGCGACAGGTGGGCCGGTCATGGTCCGCATGCATGCGGTCAATATCTTCACCGATACGCTGGGGCAGCGCAGTGGCGGCCGCGGCGGGGAGATCGAGGCATCGATGCGCGCCATTGCCAAGGAAGGGCGCGGCGTCATCGTGCTGATCCGCGAACCTCTGACCGTCGTGCTCTCCGAGCAACGTCGGCGCGCGGGTGAGCCGATCGAACCGGCCGGCGGTGAGTTGCGCGACTACGGGGTCGGCGCCCAGATTCTGATCGATCTTGGCGTGAAGGAGATGGTGCTGCTCACCAACGCCAAGAAGAGCATCGTTGGCCTCGAAGGATTTGGCCTGAAGGTGATCGGGCAGAAGCCCATTCCCGGACGGACTGCGAGCTGAACATGTCGACACGAACGGAAACGCCGACGGCGCGTACCGCCATCGACGGCGTCAAGGGCGCTCGCGTCCTGATCGTCGAGTCCCATTATTATGCCGAGATCGCCGACGAGTTGATCGCGGGTGCGGAACGCGAGATCGCCAGGAATGGCGCGATCGCGGAACGTGTCACCGTGCCCGGCGCTTTCGAGATTCCAGGGGCAATTGCACTGGCTGCCGGCCGCTACGATGGGTTCGTGGCCTTGGGCTGCGTCATCCGCGGAGAAACCAGCCATTATGATTATGTCTGCGGCGAGAGTGCGCGCGGGCTGATGGATCTGGCGATCCAGAAGAAGCTCGCCATCGGCTACGGCATCGTGACCGTGGAGACGATGGATCAGGCCAAGGCTCGCGCATTCACCGATCGCGGCGACAAGGGCGGAGATGCGGCCCATGCGTGCCTTGCCATGGTGGCACTCGGCCGCCGATGGCGGAATATATGAGCGAGCCCAGGCTTCCGAGTCGGCGTCAGGCCGCCCGTCTGGCCGCGGTCCAAGCCCTGTATCAATGGCAGGAGGGACAGGATGCGCCCGGCGACATCATCGAGCAGTTCCTGAAGGTTCGTACCGGCGAAGCGGGCGAGGAGGGCATGCGCCGCGATGCCGACCGTCCGCTGTTCAAGGATGTCGTCGAAGGCGCGGCAAGCCACAAAGAGGAATTGCAGGAGACGGTTTCCGCTGCCCTGGCCAAGGACTGGAGCTGGGGGCGCGTCGATCGGCTGGTGCGGGCAATCCTGCTGGCTGGCGCTTACGAGCTGGTGCACCGGCACGACGTGCCGCCGAAGGTGGCGATCAACGAATATGTCGAGATCGCGCATGCCTTCTATGACCAGGGTGAGCCCACCTTCGTCAATTCGGTGCTCGATCGCGTCGCGCATCAGGTGCGCGGCGACGAGTTGACCAAGTAGCCCCGATGAGGGGCGGTCGACTCGGCGAGTTCGAGCTTATCGCCCGCTATTTCGCGCCCCTGGCCAAGGATTTCCAGGGTGCACGTGGCCTCAAGAGTGACAACGCCTTCCTGCCGTCGGACGCGCGCCATGATCTCGTGGTCAAGACGGATACCATCGTGGCCGGCGTTCACTTCCTCGCCAACGAGCGCCCCGAATGGGTGGCGGCAAAAGCGTTGAGAGTCTGTCTTTCGGATCTGGCCGCGGGAGGCTCTTCGCCGTTCGTCTATCAGCTGTCGCTATCCCTTCAGAAAGGGTGGCGCGAGAAATGGGTCGCGGGTTTCGCGCAAGGCCTCGCCGCAGATCAGCGCCGTTATGGCATCGCGATCTGCGGCGGTGACACCGTCGTCTCTCCGGGACCGACAACCATTACGATTACAGCCTTCGGACGCGTCCCGAAGGGCAGGGGGTTGGCTCGCGACGGAGCTCGCCCTGGGGACGAGCTGTGGGTCAGCGGGACCATCGGCGATGGCGCGCTTGGTCTCCTGGCCGCTCGCGGACGACTGAAGAGTCTGCAACTGGAACGGCGCTATCGCCTTCCGCAACCGCGCACAGATCTCGGTCCGCGTCTCGTGGGCATAGCCAACGCGACAGCGGACGTCTCGGACGGCCTGCTGGCGGACGCGGGCCATATCGCCGACGCGTCTGGCCTCGCGGTCACGATCGAGCGCGAACGCGTTCCGCTCTCTGCTGCCGCACGCCGGGTGGTCAGGGGCGAGCCTTCCCTGTGGGCCAATGTTCTGGGAGGGGGCGACGACTACGAGCTCGTCATGGCAATTCCCCCTCGGCGCCGCAACGCGTTGCTCGCAGCCGCGCGGGCTGCGGACGTCCCGGTAACTAAAATCGGCACTTTCGAGCGCGGCAGGGGAGTTCGACTGACGGTGGAAGGGCGCGTCGTGCGAGCGCCTCGCGCCGGCTACGTCCATTTCTGACCGGGGCATTCGCAGGGCCAGTCGACAGACGCGGCCCGTCTCGTGGCAGCTCTCATGGCAGCCTTGCAGCATTGCTTCGCTGGATCAGGTCTATTTGCTTGGGGCGGCAGACGGCGCCGACTAGAGTGCGGCCCAATGGACGGTCTGACCAAGATTGAGGAAGCGGCACGGGCTGATGTCGGCAGCAGGATGCCTCGGCGTTCGCTGCGTAACATCGCGCTGCTGGCGATGTGTCAGGCGCTGACACAGAGTAGCAATACACTGATGTTCGCCTCCGCGGCGTTGGCCGTGCTGACGATCGTTCCCCCGGAAATGCGCATGTGGGCCAATCTGCCGGTCACCATGCAGCATCTCGGCGTGATGCTGTCGGTATTCCCGGCATCGATGCTGATGATGCGCCGCGGGCGGCGCCTTGGCTTCAGGACTGGATCTGTTGCCGGGATGATCGGAGCTTCCTGCTCGGCCATCGGTTTGGGTATCGGCAGCTTCCCGGTGATGTGCCTGGGAGGCCTGCTGTTGGGCTTTGCCATCGCCAATATGCAACTCTACCGGTTCGCCGCGGTCGAGTTGGCGCCGCCTCATTTCCGCGCCCAAGCGATCTCCTATGTGACGGCCGGTGGCATTGTCGCCGGGTTCATCGGTCCGACGTTGGCGCGATGGACTCCGGAACTCTGGATGCCGACCTTTCAGGCCAGCTTCGTCGCGGTGGTCGGCTTACATATCGTCGTGTTCATCATTCTCACCTTCATCGAATTTCCCGTGGTGAAGAATGATGACCATGCCAGCGCGCCGCAGCGGCCGCTGCTCGAGATCGTTACCCAGCCGACCTACATGGTTGCAGCCTCCGGGGCCATGATTGCATTCGGTGTGATGTCCTTCGTCATGGCGGCCTCCCCGCTGGCGATCGTGCAATGCGGGCTCGACAAGACCGAAGCGCCGGTGACCATTTTCGTCCATGTCATGGGCATGTTCATCCCGGCCTTTTTTACCGGGCATCTCATCGCGCGTTTCGGCGTGTTCAATGTGATGATTGCCGGCGTAGCCCTGCTGATCGCGGGTGTCGTGATCGCCCTGATGGGAACGACCGCCTGGAATTTTCGGGGAGCGCTCAGCCTGAACGGCGTTGGCTGGAATTTCCTGTTCGTCGGCGCGACCACCCTGCTGACCACGACTTACCGGCCGTCTGAACGCGGTAAGGCCCAGGCGTTCAACGATTTCATCGTGTTCGGCACCACCACGATCTCCAGTCTGATGGCCTCTGTGGTCCTCGAATTGAAGGGCTGGGCGGTGCTGAACTACGTCGCCTTCGGGCTGGTTTGCATCGCGCTGCTTGTCATTGGCCTTTTCCGCCTCCGCAATCCGTCTCACGCCTAAGCCAAGCCCTTGAGCTGACGGGGTTTCTTTGCTCTGCGCAGGTTGCGCGGCATGGGGCGTTCTGTCATTTTTTTGCCGGCATCGCGGCGGGGGAGACGTCAGTGCTTCGGCTGCGAAGAGCTTAGGAACGCCAAAAAACAATTAGGGTATACACTTATGTCTTCCGTTCTTTGGGCCGTCATAGGATGCGGTGTGATCGCCGTCCTGTATGGCGTTGTCACAGCGTCCAGGGTCATGGCGGCCGATGCCGGCACGCCGCGTATGCAGGAGATCGCGCAAGCGGTCCAGGAGGGCGCAGCGGCATATCTGCGCCGCCAGTACACGACGATCGCCATTGTCGGTGTGGTCGTGCTGATCCTGCTGTTCCTGCTGTTGGGCGGTCTTGCTGCCGGCGGCTTCCTGATCGGTGCGGTGCTTTCCGGAGCCACCGGCTTCATCGGCATGAACGTGTCGGTGCGCGCCAATGTCAGGACCGCCGTCGCGGCTCAGAAGAGTCTCGGCCAGGGGCTTGATCTCGCGTTCAAGTCCGGTGCCGTGACCGGCATGCTCGTGGCTGGTCTCGCGCTGCTGGGCGTCGTCGGCTACTACGGGCTCCTGCGCCACTTCGGTGTCGCGGCCGGAAGCCGCGAGATGGTCGACGCCCTGGTGGCGCTCGGCTTCGGCGCGTCGCTGATTTCGATCTTTGCCCGTCTCGGTGGCGGCATCTTCACCAAGGGAGCCGACGTAGGCGGCGACATGGTCGGCAAGGTCGAGGCCGGCATTCCCGAAGATGACCCCCGCAATCCGGCAACCATCGCCGACAACGTCGGTGACAATGTCGGCGACTGCGCCGGCATGGCGGCGGACCTGTTCGAGACCTATGCCGTGACCACGGTCGCGACCATGGTGCTGGCGTCGATCTTCTTCTCGGCGGACGCGGCGCTGGTGTCCAAGCTGATGGCCTATCCGCTGGCGATCGGCGGGGCCTGCATCATCACCTCCATCATCGGCACCTTCTTCGTGAAGCTTGGCGAAGACGGCAAGATCATGTGGGCGATGTACAAGGGCGTGATCTGGGCGGCCGTTCTGTCGATCCCCGCGATCTGGTTCGTCACCAGCTATGTCGTCGGCATGGATACGGTGCTCAAGGTCGGCGACCGGTCGTTCACCGGCATGGCGCTGTTCTGGTGCTCCCTGGTCGGCCTCGCCATCACCGGCCTGATCGTGTGGATCACCGAGTACTATACGGGCACCGACTATCGACCGGTTAAGGCCGTGGCCCAGGCCTCGGTCACCGGCCATGGCACCAACGTGATCGCTGGTCTCGCGATGTCGATGGAAGCGACGGCGATGCCTGCGCTCCTGATCTGCGCTGGTATCGTGATCTGCTACGTGCTGGCCGGTCTTTTCGGGATCGCCATCGCGACGACCGCGATGCTCGCCCTTGCGGGCATGGTGGTGGCGCTGGACGCCTACGGTCCTGTCACCGACAACGCCGGCGGCATCGCCGAGATGGCGGGCCTGCCGAAGGAAGTGCGCAAGAACACCGACGCGCTGGACGCCGTGGGCAACACCACCAAGGCGGTCACCAAGGGCTATGCGATCGCCTCCGCGGGCCTCGGCGCGCTGGTGCTGTTCGCCGCCTACACCTCGGACCTGGACTACTTCATGGGCCTGGGCAAGCTCGGGGTTAAGACCGTCGAGTTCTCGCTCAAGAACCCGTATGTCGTGGTCGGCCTGCTGGTCGGCGGCCTGCTGCCTTACCTGTTCGGCGGCATGTCGATGCTGGCCGTCGGCCGCGCCGCCCAGGCGGTGGTCGAGGAGGTGCGCAGGCAGTTCCGCGAGAAGCCGGGCATCATGAAGGGGACCGATCGTCCGGACTATGGCCGCGCCGTCGACATGCTGACGCGGGCCGCCATCAAGGAGATGATGATCCCGTCGCTCCTGCCGGTGCTGTCGCCGATCGTGCTGTTCTTCGTGATCAGCGCCATCTCGGGCCGCGCCGATGCCTTCGCGGCCGTCGGCGCCATGCTGCTCGGCGTGATCGTCACCGGCATCTTCGTCGCCATCTCCATGACGGCGGGCGGTGGTGCCTGGGACAATGCCAAGAAGTACATCGAGGAAGGCCACTTCGGCGGCAAGGGCTCCGAGGCGCACAAGGCGGCGGTGACCGGCGATACGGTCGGCGATCCGTACAAGGACACGTCCGGCCCGGCCGTCAATCCGATGATCAAGATCACGAATATCGTGGCCTTGCTCCTGCTCGCGGTGCTTGCCCACTGAGGCAGGCAATCCGCCAAAAGAAAAGCCCCGGTCCATGACCGGGGCTTTTTTCGTGGAGGAAGCCGCAGTTAGATGCCGCCACCGCTGGTGGGCGCGCCAGGATTGCCGGCCTGTCTCGGAGTGGTGAAGCGCCCGACATTGCCTAGGATCTGCTCGAGCACGGTGAGCTCCTTACCGGCCGTAGGCGTGATGCGCGAGACCATCGTGATGTCCTGGCCATCGGCCTGATCGTATTTCTTGATGTTCTGCAGACGACCGCTGTCGTTGAACGTGAGCTGCATCACCTGCTGGTCGACGATCCACGGCTTCAGCGGGCCCCAGCTGTCCTGCTTCTCGCTGATGTAGTACCAGACGTTCGGGTTGAAGGTGGCGACCGCCGAGGGCGAGCCGATGAGGCGAACGATATCGTCGCGGCTTTGTGTCCCGACCTCGATCTTTTCTACCGAGCCTGGCGTGGGCGCGAAGCCGCGCAGTTGTTCGTTGTTCGTGCATCCGGCAAGGAGAAGGGGAGCGGAAACTACGCCGACGAGGAGGATCGGGACGGTGCGACGCATGGACCTGTTCTTGGGTTCCGTAGAAAGAGGGTTCACAACATGTCGTGGCACGGTCGCCGGGTCAACCAAGGCGGACCGCCGCGAGGGAGAAGAGGGTGTTTCGCCGCAAGAAGCCTGAAGTCGAATTCGCCGCTGCCGTCTATCGCGTCACCGCGGAGCGTGCGCGTGCGCCGGAACTGTTCGAGACCTGCGGCATCCCGGATACGCTCGATGGCCGCTTCGATTCTCTGGCGCTGCATGCGGCCCTGACGATCGATCGCCTGAGGCGTGAGCCGGACGGCGAGCTCCTGGGGCAGGCGTTTTTCGACGTGATGTTCCGCCATCTCGACCTGACTTTGCGCGAGATCGGCGTACAGGATCTGGGCGTCGGCCGTCGCATCAAGATCATGGCCGAAGGCTTCCATGGCCGGGCGCTGGCATATCGGGAGGCGCTGGGCGGCGGCACCGAATCCCTGTCGCAGGTCTTGCGCCGCAATGCCTATGGCGGTAGGCCGCCTGCAGAGGATGCGGCCGTAGCCCGTTTGGAGGCGTATGTGCGCCGCGAAGTCGAGCGGCTTGCCGCGACGGCCCGAAACGATCTCGCGAAGTAGTGTAAGGAAAATGGTACAAGAGCCTGTTCCACAACATAAATCAGAGCTGGAAAGAATCGTCGACGTCGATCGCATGGGACCATCCGGCGCGGCTCTGGACATCGTCGCCAGCGAGACCGAGCGGGCCGCCCTGGTGCGTCGGTTTGGATTCCTCAGCCTGCCGGCATTCAGCGCCAGAGTGACTGTCGATCGCCGCGCTGGAGACCTGGTGGTGGTCGAAGGACGGCTGCGGGGGAAGATCGTCCAGGCCTGCATTCTGAGCCTCGAGCCGGTAACTCAGGATCTGGACGAGACTTTCCGCATCGTCTTCAAGCAAGGCTTGGCCGAAGAGCGCGACCCGGAGAGCGGGGAAGCGCTGGTCAACGCGCAGGCTGACGCCCCGGAGCCTCTGGCGGGAAATTTGCTCGATATCGGCGAAATTGTCGCCGAGCAGCTCTCCCTGGCAGCGGACCCTTATCCGCGCAAAGCGGGGCTGAAGCTGGAGGACGTGTTGCCCAAACCGCGGTCGAATCAGCGCCCGGGCCGCGGGGAACAGCGCCGCCATCCCTTTGCCGGCTTGGCGGCGTTGCGGGACAAACCGCGCAAGGGCCGGTAAATTGTTGCGATGATGTAACGATTTGGCTAGAGAAGTCGGCCCGCCGCGCCTATAGAGCGCGGCCTCAGCGTTTTTGGGGCTGGCGCCAGTTGTCTCGTCGACAGGTGTCGGTCCGATCTGGAGATTGTTATGGCAGTTCCCAAGAAGAAGGTTTCCAAGTCACGCCGCAACATGCGCCGCGCCCACCACGCGCTGCCATCGATGGCCTATGTCGAGTGCAAGAATTGCGGCGAGCTCAAGCGGCCGCACTCGGTGTGCTCGCATTGCGGTTATTACCGCGAGGACATGCCGGTCCTGGCCGACGGCGCGTCGGCCGAGAAGTAAGCCGCAGCGCACCGCCGGCGATGCGCTGGCAGTCGACAGGCGGAGCGCCCCGATGAGCGCGGGCAAGGTTGTGCTGGCGCTCGACGGCATGGGGGGCGACCACGCTCCCGACGTCGTTGTCGAGGGCGCCAATATTGCGCGCGAGCGCTATCCCGGCACGACCTATCTGCTGTTCGGTGATCCTGCGAGGCTGAAGCCTCTGGTCGACCGGCGCAAAGGACTCGCGCAGGTGCTGGAGATCGTGCCGGCCGAGGATGTCGTCACGGCCGACGACAAGCCCTCGCTGGCGGTCCGCCGTCGCCGCAAGTCGAGCATGTGGCTGGCAGTGCAGGCCGCAACGGAAGGCCGGGCCGATAGCGTGGTATCGGCAGGCAATACCGGCGCGCTGTTGGCGATTTCGATGTTCTCAATGCGCATGGTGACCGGCGCGCACCGACCGGCTTTGGCCTCCTTCCTGCCGACTCGGCGTGGGGAGGTCGTGATGCTGGACCTCGGCGCCAATGTCGAATGCGATGCGGGGAACCTGGCCGAATTCGCCGTCATGGGAAGCGTGTTCGCCCAGACGCTGCTTGGCCTCGATACACCTCGCGTCGGCGTATTGAATGTCGGCTCGGAAGAACTCAAGGGGCACGAGGAAGTGCGGCAAGCCGCGGCGTGGCTGCGGCATGAGGGATCGCCGATCAACTTCCACGGATTCGTCGAAGGCAATGATATCGGCACCGGTGTCGTCGATGTCGTCGTAACCGACGGATTTACGGGCAATGTCGCCTTGAAGGCGATCGAGGGAACGGCAAAGCTTTACTCAAGCTTCGTGCGCGATACTTTCCGGACTTCGACGTTCGCCAAGATCGGCTATCTGTTTGCCGCCGGCGCCTTGAAGAAATTCCAGAAGCGCGTCGATCCGCGGCGCTACAATGGCGGGGTCTTCCTTGGCCTCGATGGCATCTGCGTAAAGAGCCATGGCGGCACGGACGCGCTAGGCTTCGCCTATGCGATTGGCGTGGCCAACGACCTCGTGCGCTACGAATACAAGAACAAGCTTATCGATGGGCTTGCGAAACTGCATCAGGTGACGTCGACGACCGAGCCGACACCGTCCGCGTTGCAGGCAAGCGGAGGGGCCGAGTGATTCGTTCTGTCGTTCAAGGATGCGGTGCGTATCTGCCTGAAAGAGTCGTCACGAACGGCGATCTGGCCAAGAAGATGGATACCTCGGATGAGTGGATCCAGCAGCGCACGGGCATTCGCCAGCGACACATCGCGGCCGAGGGCGAATTCACCTCGCATCTCGCGATCAAGGCCGCCGAGCGTGCCTTGCATCATGCGGGCATGACGGCTGCCGATATCGATCTCATCGTTCTGGCCACGGCCACACCGGACGAGACTTTTCCGGCGACAGCAACACGTGTCCAGGCAGCGCTCGGCATGACGCGGGGCGCGGCGTTCGACGTGCAGGCCGTGTGTGCCGGATTTGTCTTCGGCATCTCGGTGGCCGACAGCATGCTCAAGAACGGTCTTGCCTCCACTGCGATGGTGATCGGCGCGGAGACCTTCTCGCGCATTCTCGACTGGGATGACCGCGGCACCTGCGTGCTGTTCGGTGACGGCGCTGGAGCGATCATTCTCAAGGCAGAAGAGGCGAAGGGTACATCCGCCGATCGTGGCGTACTGGCCAATGCGCTGCATTCGGACGGTCGTCAGCACGACATCTTATATGTCGACGGAGGCCCGTCCTCGACGCGGACGACGGGACTGTTGCGGATGGAAGGCAAGGAAGTCTTCAAGCACGCGGTCGTCAACATGGCCTCCGTGGTTACCGAGGTGTTGGGCAAGGCGGGTCTGGACGCCAAGGACATCGACTGGCTTGTCCCGCATCAGGCGAACAAGCGGATCATCGACGGTACAGGCCGCAAGCTCGGCCTTGCGCCGGAGCGGGTCGTGGTGACGGTCGACAAGCACGCCAACACCTCCGCTGCCTCCATTCCACTCGCTCTGGCAACCGCGGTTGGTGATGGACGTATCAAGAAGGGCGACCTGGTTCTCCTCGAGGGAATCGGCGGCGGCCTGGCCTGGGGCGCATCGCTGATCCGCTGGTAGGGCCGCCGTCGTGGCCCCCGCAACGGAACGGGAACAGACGGCGATTCAATTACACCCTCTATCTTGCTGATATTGACCGGTTTCCTACCTTAGAGTATGGATTAACTGGGGGAAGGAAGGGTGCAACCGGATGGAAGGCCGGACCATTACGCGCGCGGACCTGAGCGAGTCGGTGTTCCAGGAAGTGGGCCTGTCTCGCAACGAGTCCAGCGACCTCGTCGAGACGATCCTCGCGGAAGTCGTCGAAGCCTTGGCGCGCGGCGAATCCGTGAAGATCTCCTCGTTCGGGAGCTTCACCGTTCGCGATAAAGGTCAAAGGGTCGGTCGAAATCCGAAAACGGGTCAGGAAGTTCCTATCCTGCCTCGGCGTGTCCTTGTCTTCCGAGCGTCGAACGTCCTGAAATCATTGATCAACGGGGCAGCCGACGAGAGCAACAAGGGGTCGTTGGGGTAATGTGGGGGATCAATCATGGCCGTATCGGTTCAGGCCGCCGAAAGGCGGATTGAGAAGTCGGCGCAGGCGTTTCGCACCATCAGCGAAGTTGCGACCGAACTGGATGTACCACAGCACGTACTGCGCTTCTGGGAGAGCAAGTTCTCCCAGGTCCGCCCGCTCAAGCGAGGCGGCGGCCGGCGATATTATCGACCGGAGGATATCGACCTGCTGCGTCGGATCCGGACGCTGCTCTATGAAGACGGCTACACCATCAAGGGTGTTCAACGTCTTCTGAAGGAGGGGCGCGGACGGCTGCCGCAGCCACGGCTGGATATGGCGGCCGAGAGTGCGCTCGAGAACCTGCGTATCGTCTCGGCGCGAGCCGAAGCGATGGCAGGTGCTGCCACGCGCCCGTTGCCCCGCACGGGGCCCCAGCCGTCGACTACTACGCCGCGTGCGGCGCTGCTCGACCTGCACAAGCGGCGGGAGATCGAGACCGTGCTCGAGGATCTGGAACAGGCTCTGGCGCAATTGCGCTCGACGCTGAAGGCGCAGAACTAGACGACGTCAAGAATCGTTGCCCTCAACGTATTGCTTGATCGGCCGGATTCCTCCACAAGATCGGGTGGTTATCACAAGAAATCGCGATAACCATCTGATTTATCTTGGTTTTTAATTTGTTTCGCGTATCTTGCCGTTGAGGGGCAATTCAATTGCGGCAACGTCAAAGGGGGACGCAGCCGTGTTGGTAGATCGCGACAGCGCGCATTCCTATGCGCGCGAATTCGGCATTTATTCGGTTGGTAACAATGAGTTGGAGGGAGATCTTCCGACTCTAGGTGAGCTGCTGTACCTGCGCCGTGGATTGATGCAGCCAGGGGGCAAGCTCCCGCTGTTCGATCTCGATGGTCAGGAAGTGAAGGCTGCGGTCGTGCGCCGATGCCTGGAATGTGGCTGGGCCGAACCCTGGTTTCAGAATCCACTGAAGCCTGATTGGCTCGTTTGCAAACTGACACCAGCAGGACGCCGGATCGCATCATCGGTGCCGTAAAGTGCGTGACGTCCGCCGCCTTGGTGGACAGGGCGTGGCCTTCAGCGCGATGACTTTTCGCGGAATCAAGCCGTCGCCCTGACGCATGCGCTGCCATGCTACGAGCGTCAGGGCGACGGCCGAAGCAAAAGTCATCGCGCTTTAGCGTCTGTTTCGGACAGGCGCGCCGTCCGTTGCGGCCTACGTTCCAGGCCTGATCCCGGCTGACCGTGAGGGCGCTCACCCTCAAGCATCACGCTGCAAGCAGCAAGTCGACCAGCCGCCGATCGCAGAACTCAGGATCGCAAAGAGAGAGATGAAATGGTCGGGGCGGCCGGATTTGAACCGACGACCCCCAGTCCCCCAGACTGATGCGCTACCAGACTGCGCTACGCCCCGACCGATGAGCGATGCAAACAGCATCGCTGCAAGGGGCGTTTACCGCGAATGCCAGTATCGCCGCAAGGCCGCTGGCGATCACAGAGTCGACTACTGTTATTTGGTGTTGCGCGCAGCCTTGTAGGCGGCGCGTCCGAGGCAGCGATCCAGCCATGCTCCGACATTCGGGAAGGGACTGAAGTCGTACTTGATCGGCTTCGACCAGGAACAGATCGAGGCGAGATTGAGGTCGGCAACGGTGAAGGTCGAGCCCAGCAAGTAGTCGCGTCCCTGCAAGGCGCCGTTCAGCACATTGAACGGCTTGGGCAACACCTTCTGGGCCTCGGCAACGGCCTCGGGCTTGCGCTTGTCAGGGGCCGTCATGAACATGTCGATCAGGATGGTGAGAAGGGGCTTTTCGACTTCCGTCACCCCCCAGAAGCTCCATTGATTGCAGAGCGCCTGGTCCTCGAGCGAAGCGGGGAAGAAGCCATCCTTGTTATACTTGGCCGCCAGGTAAAGATTGATGGCCATCGATTCGAAGAGCTTGAAATCGCCGTCGACAAGCGCCGGCACTTTTCCGTTGGGATTGACCTTCAGATAGTCGGGCCCCTTCAGGTCCTTCATCTCCATGGCAACATGCTCGAATGGAATGCCGAGCTCGTGCACGATCCACAAGGTGCGGGCCGCGCGCGATGCTGCCGGGCCATAGATCTTGATGGTCACGAAATTCTCCCAACCTCATCCGAGCGGACGATAGTGCAGGCTGTCGCCTTGGTCTAACGCCTAATCGCCAAGGCCGTGCTCATGGCCGACGTAGCCATGCGGATGGCCGAAGCGCTCGGTCATGACCGCGGCAAGGTCGCGATCCGGCGCCGCCACCCAACCACCCGATCGCACGGCATATCGCTTGCCCGAGACCGCTTTCGGCGCCTCGCCTCGTTGCAGAGCTCTGGCGGCGCTCATTATCATCTTGCGAAATTCGACGATGCCGAGGTCCGTGGGCCCGAGATGCTCGCGGGTGCGGTCCTGGATCGGTCCCTGGCTGTCCTGGATCGCCGCATCCTGCTCGGATACGCCGAGGATGCCGGTGAAGCTGGTGGTCTTCTGCACGGTGCGATCGATCAGGTAGTCGTTCCTGATGTTGCGCACAGGCATGTAATTGTCGTCGACCTGCGAGTGCACGCCGAAACCGTTGTCGAATTGCGCGCGCTCGGCGTCAGTGAACGGGCGATCCGGGCGCCAACTATAGGTGTAGATCCAGCAATCGGTGTCGCTCACCGGCAGCCATGTCTGGCCGTAATAGACTTCGCCCGGAAACGCCACGGGCGCGTAAGCGTGATTGGGCATCAGGAATTGGGCGATGCGCCAATAGAGATCCGGGCCGTCAGTGCGGCGTGCGCCCCCGATCACGAG
Organism: Enhydrobacter aerosaccus; assembly: GCF_900167455.1. Taxonomy (GTDB): domain Bacteria; phylum Pseudomonadota; class Alphaproteobacteria; order Reyranellales; family Reyranellaceae; genus Reyranella; species Reyranella aerosaccus. The sequence goes on along the minus strand of NZ_FUWJ01000001.1, from coordinate 1,545,313 downwards.
CCCGGCGTCATGCCCGAGGATGGCGAACTTCGGACGAGGATCGTTGCGCACCCATCGCACGCGATCGTCAGGTCTCGATTGGTCGCCGAGGGCGGCGGAGCGGCTGTAGATGGCCAGTGCTTCTCTCTCGTCCTTCGTGAGGACGGCATGCAGGAACGAGAAGTGCGCGGTATCGATGGCGCCTTCGAGGCTCTGCACCCAGTTGCAGTCCTGCCACTTCTTCGAAACGTAGCGGTGGCTGGCGGGAACAAGGCCCATTTCGAGCTGGGGCAGTTCCGGCACGTGCTCGCTCGGCCCCATATAGATCCAAATGATGTCCGCCCATTCGCGCGCAGGGTAGGAGAGCAGCTTGACCGTATCCTTGTGCGCGGAACCAGGCGGGGCTGCCGGCAGGTCGACGCAATTGCCATCCACGTCGAACTTCCAGCCGTGATAGGCGCAGCGCAGCCCGCACTCCTCGTTGCGGCCATGAAAGAGATTGGCGCCGCGATGAGGGCAATGCGGCTGAACGACACCGACGCGGCCGTTAGTATCGCGAAATGTAAGAAGGTCCTCGCCCAGAATCTTGACCTTTCTGGGCGGACCGTCACGTTCGGGAAGTTCCTCGCTGAGAAGGGCCGGCATCCAGAAGCGACGCAGCAACTCGCCCATCGGCGTATCCTTGCTGCTGCGCGTCAGGAAGTCGTTGTCGGCCCGGTTCAGCATCAATCCCCCAGCCCGTACAGCTTGCCGACATAACCGTGCGGATGACCGAAACGTTCCGTCATGACGGCGGCCAGGTCGCGTTCGGGGCCGGCGATCCACCCCCCGGACCGAACGGCATATTTGTCGGCCGCACCAGTCGCCTTCGGTTCCTCACCCTGCTGCAAAGCCTGTGCTGCTCCCATGACCAGCTTCCGGAATGCGATGATGCCGAGATCGGTCGGCCCGAGCCTTTCGCGGGTGCGGTCCTGGATTGGCCCCTGGCTATCCTGGATCGCGGCATCCTGTTCCGATACGCCTACGATGCCCGTATAGCTTTCGGTCTTCTGCGCGTGCCTGTCGAGCAGATAGTCGTTCCGCAGGTTGCGCAGCGGCATGTATTCCTTGTCGACCTCGGCATGGACATTGAAGCCGCCTGCGAACTTGGTGCGTTCGACGTTGCTGAAAGGCCGTTCGGGTTGCCAGCAATAGGTGAAGATCCAGCACGTCGTGTCATCGACCGGAACCCAGCACTGGCCCCAGTAGGTCTCGCCCGGGAAGGCAGCCGGCGTATAGGCATGGTTGGGCATCAGGAATTGCGCGATGCGCCAGTAGAGGTCCGGCCCATCCGTCTTGCGCGCGCCGCCGATCACCAGCCCGGCATCGTGATTGAGGATCGTGAATTTTGGCCGGGGATCGTTCTGCACCCAGCGGATGCGGTCGTTCGGAGTCGATTGGTCGGCAATGGCTGCCTTACTCATGGCTGCGCGTGCTTCCGCGGCATCGGTGGTCAACACGCGGTGCAGGAACGAGAAGTGCGACGTGTCGATCGCGCCTTCGAGACTCTGGACCCAGTTGCAGTCCTGCCATTTCTTGGTGACGTAGCGCGACGCGGCGGGGACCAGTCCCAGCTCGATCTGTGGCAGCTCGGGCATGTGCTCCCGCGGGCCCATGTAGACCCAGATGATGTCGGCCCATTCGCGCACCGGGTACGACAGTAGCTTGATCGTGTCCTTGAACTTCGAGTCCGGCGGCGAGGTCGGCAGGTCGACACAGTTGCCGTCGACGTCGAATTTCCAGCCGTGATAGGCGCAGCGTATGCCGCACTCCTCGTTGCGGCCGTAGTAGAGATTGGCGGCGCGGTGCGGGCAGTGTGGTTCGACGATTCCCACGCGGCCATTGGTATCCCGGAACGCGAGCAGGTTCTCGCCCATGATCTTTATCTTCTTGGGCGGCCCGTCCCGTTCCGGCAGCTCCTCGCAAAGCAAGGCCGGCATCCAGAAACGGCGCAGCAACTCGCCCATCGGCGTGCCTTTGCCGCTCTGTGTCAGGAATTCATTGTCGGCCTGGCTTAGCATTCTTCGTCTCCGTACTCGATCACGCGGTTGCTTTGGCGAGCGCCTGTTCCAGATCGGCGATGATATCGTCCGCCGTCTCGATGCCGATCGAAAGGCGGATGACATCAGGTCCGGCACCGGCGGCAAGGCGCTGCTCGTCGGACAGCTGCCGATGCGTCGTCGACGCCGGATGGATGATCAGGCTCTTGGCATCGCCAATATTGGCCAGATGCGAGAAGAGCTCGACGTTGTCGACAACCTTCACGCCGACGTCGTACCCGCCCTTGACGCCAAAGGTAAAGACCGAGCCGGCTCCCTTGGGCAGGTATTTCTTCGCGAGAGAATGATACTTGTTCGAAGGAAGACCGGCGTAGTTCACCCAGGCGACGGCATCGTGCCGTTCGAGATACTGGGCGACCCGGAGAGCGTTGGCGCAGTGACGCTCCATGCGGAGGCCAAGCGTCTCGATGCCGAGCATTGTGAGCCAGGCATTGAATGGCGCCTGGCTTGGGCCGAGATCGCGCAGCCCGACGGCATGGCTGTGAAAGGTGTAAGCCATGTCGCCGAACGTCTCGAAGAAGTTCAGCCCGTGGTAGGCCGGCTCCGGCCCAGCAAGGCTCGGAAACTTGCCGCCTCTGGCCCAATCGAACTTGCCGGAGTCGACCACGGCGCCTCCCATCGAAGTGCCGGTGCCGCTCAGGAACTTAGTCGTCGAGTGTAGGACGAGCGTCGCACCATAGCCGATGGGCTTGCAGAGCCATGGCGTTGCCAAGGTGTTGTCGACGATCAACGGCACGCCGGCATCCTCGGCGATCCGGGCGATCGCTTCGATATCGCTGATGACGCCGCCTGGATTGGCCAGGCTTTCGATGAAGAACGCCTTGGTCTTGTCCGTGACCGCACGCTTGAAGTTCTCAGGCTGGTCGGCATCGACCATGTTCGCGGTCCAGCCGAACTTGGGATAGGTGTTCCGCATCTGCTGGATCGATCCACCGTAGAGACGGGTGGAGGCGACGATGTCGTCGCCGGGGCGCATGAGAGGAAAGAGCGCCAGTACCTGGGCCGCATGGCCCGACGACGCCACGGTGCAGCCGCGACCGCCTTCGAGCGTGGCGAGGCGCGTTTCCAGCGCGGCATTGGTGGGGTTCGTCAGACGCGAATAGATGAAGCCGACCGTCTGGAGATTGAACAGCGCCGCGGCATGATCAGCGTCTTCGAACACATAGGCGGTCGTCTGGTAGATAGGTTGTGCCCGCGCACCCGTAGCGGGATCCGGAGCGGCACCTGCATGCACCGACAGGGTTTCGAAGCCGTAATTCTTGCCGCTCATGAGGGGCCTCCTTTGTTGAATACGATGCACGCCGGACTGCCGACCTTCACCTTGACCGAGGTCAATGACAGCTTGCCATCGACGCCGATGCGATAGGCGAAGATCGTGTGCGAGCCTTGGTTCGCGACATAGAGGAAACGTCCGTCAGGGTCGAGAGTGAAGAAGCGTGGCACGGTGCCGTGTGTCGGCACCCATTGCTTGGGGGCAAGCGCTCCCGTCGCCACGTCGACGGCAAAGACGCCGATGCTGTTGTGGCCGCGATTCGACACATAGACATTCCGGCCGGCTCGATCGACTGCGATTTCGGCGCCCGTGCTGTAGCCTGTGAAGTCAGGCGGCGTCGAGGGCACGAGCTGCAAGGGAACGAGCTTGGCGCCGTCCTTGCGGTAGGTCGTGATCGTGGAATCCAGCTCGTTCACGACATAGGCCAGCGGCCGGCGGGGATGGAAGGCGATGTGTCGTGGTCCGGCACCCGGACGTGCTGCGACGCGTGCAGCTTCGACCAGCACGCCCTTCTTGCGGTTCACGCGATAGCTGATGATGCTGTCGCCGCCCTTGCACGGCAGGAAGAAGTGACGGCCCTCGCGGTCGAGCGGGTTGTGGTGAGGGCGGATATTCTTCTGTTCGATGCGATGCGGGCCGAGCGCGCCGGTGACGGCCGTCAGGGTGGGATAGGGGCCGAGCGCCCCGTTCTTCAGGATCGGCAACACGGCGATCGAGTCCGAGCCGTAGTTGCTCACAACGAGGGCGCGACCGGTCCGATCGAAGGCGAGGTGGATGGGGTTGAAACCGCCGGTCGGCTGCCGGTTCAGGAGGTGCAGGCGGCCGGTGCGGACATCGATGGTGAAAGCAGTGGCCTCGCTGCGATCGCCATGCACGGAATAGAGATGGCGGCCGGCGCTATCGACGGCGAGGAAGGATGGATTCTCGAGTCCTTCCAGACATTGGACATGGCTGAAGGCGCCCGAGCGTCGATCGACGCGATAGACATTGATGCCATTACCCTGTCCATTGCGCTGGGGCGTCGTGTAGCACCCGACATAAGCATAGAGCGTTTCCATGGCGGCGAGTGTCGCGCCATTGCCTGGACACGACAATCATCCAGGCTGTGTCACTCAGCGGCCCCTCCGCCCGGCGGAACGATTACCGGCTGATGGTCACGCGCAGACCGGGCTTGGCATCCGCCAGCTCGATGGTGAGACCATGGAGCGTTGCAATGGCCTTCACCAGCGCCAGCCCCAGTCCGCTGCCGGCGGTCGTTCGGCTTCGATCGAGACGATAGAAGCGATCGAACACGCGGGCGCGTTCGGCCTCTGGGATGCCCGGACCATTGTCGGCGACCTCGATGGCAAACCCGCCCGGCCGCTGCGACAGGGCGAGACGGACGATGCTGCCCTGGGTCGTATGGTTGAGGGCGTTGTCGATGAGATTCGACACCATCTGCGCCAGAAGCTGCCGGTCGCCGCTGAACCGCACGCCCGGATCGATCTTGAGCTCGAGCGTATGGTGCGAATCCTCGGCCACTGGAAGATAAGCGTCGCCGATGCTCTGCAGAAGATCCGACAGATCGAACTCCGTAAAGGCGCTGCGCTGGGCGCCGGCTTCGATCTGGGCGATGCGCAGCAAGGCGGAAAAGATCTCCAGCAGAGTGTCCGCTTCAGCGATGGCCGCTTCGGTCGCTGAGGCATACTCCTCGGTCGTTGTCGCGTGTTCGCGGGCATCTTCGAGGCGCTGCCGCAGTCGGCCCAGCGGCGTGCGGAGATCATGTGCGATGTCGCCCGTGACCTGCCGCAGCCCTTCCATGAGCTGCTGGATGCGATCGAGCATGGCATTCAGGCTGGCCACCAGCTGATCTATCTCGTCATTCGTGCCACGCGCCGGGATCCGGGCGCTGAGATCGCCCTCCATGATGGCTCGGGTGGTACGACCGATCGTGTCGATGCGCCGCAGGAAGTTGCTGCTGAGCAGCAAGCCGCCGCCGACCGCAAGGAAGAGGGTGAGGCCGCCTGCCCACACAAAGGCCCGCACGATTGCGCTCTGCATGTCGACCAGGCGGCTGGCATCCTGGGCCACCAGAAGGAAGGAACCATCGGGCAGGGTGACACCGAAGCCGGTAAGGCGGCTGCGTGCGGCTTCGGCCGGGCTGGCATCAGGATCGCGCTGGAAGTCGACGACGCCCTCGACCGGCGGCATGCCGGGGAGGTTGCCGACCACCACCTGGCGATTGGGCGCCTGCAGCAGGTAGTAGATCGGGCCGCGCGTACGGAAGTTCATGCGGCGCGTGATCTGCTCGGCCAGGCCGATCAAGCCGGCACGCCGGTGGATCTCGGCAAGCTGGAACGCTTCGGTGCGCAGCACAGCCTGCATGTCGTTCTGCATGGCTGCCGTCGCGGTCACGAAGACGGTGGCGAACAGTACGCAGGCAGAGACGACGAACAAGGCCGCATAGATCAGCGCCAGCCGAAAGCTCGCCGAGCGCAGGATGCGGCCGACGCCGCGGCTAGTTAGTGCGAATAACATAGCCGGCCCCCCTCACCGTATGGAGCAGGGGCTTGTCGAAACCCTTGTCGATCTTGGCACGCAGACGGCTGATATGCGTCTCGACGATGTTGGTCTTGGGGTCGAAATGGAAATCCCAGACTTTCTCCAGGAGCATGGTGCGCGTGACGATCTCACCGGCATGGCGCACCAGATATTCCAGGATCTTGAATTCCTGCGCGAGGAGATCGAGCCGCTTGCCGCCGCGGGTGGCGGTGCGGGCCAGCAGATCGACCTCGAGGTCGCCAACCTGGAGCTTGGTCTGGGCCACGATCGGCGGCCGGCGAGCCAGCGCACCCACTCGTGCCAGAAGCTCCGCGAAGGCGAAGGGTTTGACGAGATAGTCGTCGGCCCCGGCCTCGAGACCGGCGACACGATCGTCGACGCCGCCCATCGTCGTCAGGAACAGGGCGGGCGTGCGCGTGCCGGAACTGCGCGCGGCCTTGACCAGAGACAGGCCATCCATCTTGGGCAGGTTGCGATCGACGATCATGACGTCGTAGGGCTCGCCAGTCGCCATGTAGAGGCCGTCGCGGCCATTGTCGACTTGGTCCACCACGTGGCCGTGCTCACGCAGGCCCTTGGCGATGTAATCGGCGGTTTGCTTGTCGTCTTCGACGAGGAGGATCTTCATGGTGCCTCTAGCGTTATGACACCATTTTGGGCGTCTGCACCTTCCCTGATTGTTCCCGAACTATACAAACATTCAATGTTGCGGACATGGGGGCGCCACGGCGTGGGTCCCATATTCCTCCCGTGAGCCCAAACGAGGAGGTTTCTCCAATGACGAAGACCAAGACCCGCATCTTTGCCGCGCTGGCGTTGACCACGGCATTGACGGCCCCCGCCCTGATCGTTCCTGCCCTGACCGCGCCGCCGGCGTTGGCCGGCGAAGCCACCCACGACTTCGCCGATCTCGCCGCCAAGGTGACGCCGGCCGTGGTCAACGTGCAGGTCACGATGAAGGCGGACAACGACGACAGCATGCACATGCAGATGTCGGATCGCTCTGCCCAGCAGCAGATGGAAGAGTTCATGCGCCAGTTCGCCGAGCGTTTCGGTCAGGGCCGGCAGCAGCAGGTTCGCCCGCATCCGAAGGAGCAGGCGCTCGGCACCGGCTTCATCGTCGATCCGTCGGGCGTGATCGTCACCAACTTCCATGTCGCCGGCAAGGCCGACTCGATCACCGTCACTCTGGCCGATGGCCGCAAGTTCCCGGCCAAGCTGCTGGGCGGCGACGAGAAGACCGATCTTGCCGTGCTGAAGGTCAGCTCCGACAAGCCGCTGCCCTATGTCGAGTTCGGCGATGCCAGCAAGGTCCGGGTCGGCGAGTCGGTGATGGCTGTCGGCAATCCGTTCGGCCTCGGCGGCACCGTGACGACCGGCATCGTGTCGGCCCGCGGCCGCGACATCCAGTCCGGTCCGTATGACGACTACATCCAGACCGACGCGGCCATCAACCGCGGCAACTCCGGCGGCCCGCTGTTCAACCTGGACGGCAAGGTCATCGGCATCAACACCGCGATCTTCTCGCCGTCCGGCGGCAGCGTCGGCCTCGGCTTCGCCATCCCGTCCAGCATCGCTCAACCGGTCGTGGCTCAGCTCCGCGAACATGGGCGGGTCGAGCGCGGGTTGCTCGGCGTCGAAATTCAGCCGGTAACGTCTGAAATCGCCGACAGCCTGTCGCTCGGCTCGACCAACGGCGCGCTGGTCGCCCAGGTCGAACCGAAGAGCGCGGCCCTCAAGGCCGGCATCCAGTCGGGTGACGTGATCAAGAGCGTCGACGGCAAGGAGATCAAGACCGTTCGCGACCTGACGCGGACGATCGCCGAGGCCCAGCCGGGCTCGACCGTCAAGGTCGGTCTGGTGCGGGACGGCAAGGACATGACGATCCAGGCCAAGCTCGGCGACTCGACGAAGAACCAGGAGGCGAAAGCTGACGACAACGGCGATCAGAAGGGATCGGAGGCCAAGCCTGGCTCCTTCGGCTTCTCGCTGGCGCCGATCACGCCGGAAGCCCGGCAGGAGCTCGGTCTCAAGGACGGCGTCTCCGGCGCCCTGATCGCGGGCGTCGAGCCCGGCAGCCCGGCCGAGAGCCAGGGCCTGCGGCCCGGCGACATCCTGCAGCAGGTGGGTCACGACTCGGTCGAAAATCCGAAGGCGGCCGCCAGCAAGCTGAAGGAGGCCAAGGAGAGCAAGAAGCCCGTCCTCCTGAAGATCTATCGTGAGGGGATGACACGGTACGTCGCTGTTTCTCCCCGGGCGGCGTAACCAAACCTCTCGACGGAGCCGGCGATGGGCCCCCATCGCCGGCTTTGTTGCGTCTGCGCTCAGCGGAACAGGAAGCCGACCTCGGACAGATCGTCGGCTCCGATCCAGTCGAGGCCGCGGGCATAGGCGCCGACCGCTGCCTTCTGCCGGCCCCTCACGCGGTCGGGCTCGTACTGCGGCACGAGCGCCGGCATCACTTCGCGCGCGAACAGGCGCACGGAGCGCGCCGACTCCTCGAACGAGAGATCGCCGCAGGCGAAGCGGCAGATGCTGTAGTTGATGCCCGAAATCATGTGGTCGCGGATCAGGCGGTCGCGCACGGTCGAGGGCGAACCGGCGACGATGTAGCCCTGCTCGGCGGCTTCGTCGAAATCAGGTGTGGAGATGGCGCGCGGCAGTTCGACACCGTGGGCGCGCCAGAGATGCACCATCGAATCGTACCAGACATGAAAGGCGCGTCGCGCGGCGGCAACCGCGTCGCGGTCGCTGTCGAGCACAACGACATTCCGCGTGTTGCCGACGAAGGGCATGTCCTCCGGCTCGTTGCCGAGGGCCTGCCAGGCGGCGCGATAACGGGCGGTGAACTTCCCGGCATCCACGGTCGGCAATGCCAGGGCGACGTTGCACCCGAGTCGGGCCAGTCGATCGGCCCCGTCGATCGAACGCGTCACATGCCAGAGCGGTGGGTGGGGCCGCTGCACCGGCTGAATGACGAGAGGGACGTCCTTGAAGGAGAAGAACTTGCCGTTGTAGGTGAGCCGGGCCGTGCCGAGGCCCTGTTGAAGGATCTCGAGGATCTCTTCGAACCGCTCCTGGCTGCTGGCCGGATCGACGCCGAAGAAGCTCGCCTCGTACGGCGAGGCTCCCCGGCCGACGCCCAGTTCGAGTCTGCCGCGGCTCATCACGTCCAGCATGCAGATCTCCTCGATCAGCCGCAGCGGATGATAGAGGCCGAGAGGATAGGCGAGGGGCCCGAAGCGTAGTGTGGAGGTGCGCTGGGCGACGGCGGCCAGAAACAGCCCGGGAGACGGTGCCGCGCCGAGCGGTGTGCCGTGATGCTCGGCAACGTGATAGGCGTGGAAGCCCGCCCATTCGTAAAGCTCGACCAGCTTCAGGCGGTCTTCGTACTGCTGACCCAGATCGGGGCCCGACCGGTCCAAGTGATCAAAAACAGCGAACTTCATTTTCTTATTGTCTCGGAGGGGGTTAGCGCATTTTATCCACAGGCGCGGGCCGTGTCCGTCTTCAAGCGCGCATGTCTCGGCTCCCGAATTTATCGGCAAACCGTTTGACGGTTTGATGTAGCGCAAAGCCCGACCGTGCCCGTTGCGGCATGTTGCTGGTGTTCAATCGCGATGCGCCTACGGTTCCTCCCCGAATTTGCGTAGTCGCTCCGGGACTGGACGCCGTCCGCTCTTGCAACCTCCCCAGAGCCGGACGGAGGCCTCAAGTCGCCGGCAATGGTTTCCTCCATTGCCGGCTTTTTTTGAGGCGTCGCATCCCCAATCCATCAGGCCAGCGCCGGCATCACCTCCCGCGCCATGAGTTCGACCGAGCGTGCTGACTCCTCGAATGACAGGTCTCCGAAGGCGAGCCGGCACAGGCAGTAATTGATGCCTGCGATTGCATTGTCCTTCCGCAGCCGGTCGCGAACTGTCGAGGCGGAACCGGCGACGATGTATCCGCCGTCCAATGCCGACTCGAACTCAGCGGGGATCATCTGCCGCGGCAGTCCCACGCCATGGGCGCGCCAGAGATGAATCAGGGCATCGTACCAAAGGGCGAAGGCGCGCTTGGCCGTGCTTTGAGCTTCCCGGTCGGTGTCTGCGACGACGACATGGCGGCTAAGACCGATCAACGGCATATCCGTCTCGTGCCGCCCGAGCGCCTGCCAGGCAGCGCGGTATCGGGCGGCGAACTGCCCGACCGCTTCGGCCTTCATCCCGACCACCGTGTTGCAGGCCTGCTTCGCCAGTCGATCGGCGCTCTCCAGCGAATTGGCCCCGTACCAGAGCGGCGGATGCGGTCTCTGCACCGGCTGCATCTCCATCGGCACATCGTCGAAGACGAAGTACTTGCCCTTGTATGTCAGTCGCGGCTGCGACAGCCCCGCGACGATCACGTCGAGTGCCTCGGCGAAGCGTTCCGGACCGGTCGCCGGGTCGATGCCGAAATAGCCCACCTCGTAGGGTGAGATGCCGCGACCAACGCCCAGTTCGAGCCGGCCTCCGCTCATCTGGTCGAGCATGCAGATCTCGTCGATCAGGCGCAGCGGATGATAGAGGTTCAGGGTGTAGACGAGCGGACCGAAGCGCAGCGTCCTGGTGCGCTGCGCGACGGCGGCCAGAAAGACGCTGGGCGATGGCGCCATGCCCAACGGCGTCGCGTGATGTTCGGCGAGGTGGTAGGCATGGAAGCCGCTCTTTTCGTAGAGCTCGATCAAGCGCAGGCGTTCTTCGAATTGTCGGCCGATATCGGGACCGGCGCGATCCATGTGATCGAAGACGCCGAATTTCATGTCGACCGCGCCGATCTTGGCCGCTCGTGAAGATGAGCGCGCTGGCAGGGTGCGGTGCAGGCGATCATATGGCTCGTTTCTTCGACGAGATCACGCCGCTGGCAATGCCGTGCCATTCGATGGTGCCGGCCAGCCGGCTGTGCTCGATCTTGGGACAGCGGTTCATCACGACTTTGAGGCCGGCCGCCTCGGCACGCTGGGCAGCATCGTCGTTGCGAACGCCGAGCTGCATCCACACGACCTTGGCGCCATGCTTGATGGCCTCGTCGGTGATCGGTCCGGCCGCTTCGGAGTTGCGGAAGATATCGACCATGTCGGCCTTCACCGGTAGATCGGCGAGCGAGGTATAGACCTTCTGGCCGAGGATCTCCTGGCCGGCCGCGGCCGGATTGACCGGGATGACCTTGTAGCCCCGGTCGAGCAGATATTTCATGGCGAAATAGGACGGACGATTCCAGTTGGCCGAGGCGCCGACCATGGCGATGGTCTTGGTCTCGCGCAGGATGCGGCGCAGGTAGGAATCGTCGTAACGGTCGTGAACGATCGCGGGCATGGGAGGATTATACATGGCGCAGCCGATGCTGTTCGAACCGATTTCGATCCGCGACGTGACGCTGAAGAATCGGGTCGTCGTGGCGCCGATGCACCAGTACGCGGCCGAGAAGGGCTTTGCGACCGACTGGCACCTGATGAATGCCGGCCGCTATGCCGCGGGCGGAGCGGGACTGGTCATCATGGAATCCACCAAGGTGGAACGTCGCGGCTGCGGCACTGTCGGCGATCTGGGCCTGTGGGACGACGCCTTCGTTCCTGGACTGAAGCGCTGCGTCGATTTCATCCGCGAGCACGGGGCTGTAGCCGGCATTCAACTCGGCCATTCCGGCCGCAAGGCCCGGCGTTACCGTCCATGGGAGGGCGGGGCGCCGCTCAAGCCGTCGGCGGAGGTCGATGACTGGGAGGCGTGGGAACTCGTTTCGTCGAGCGCGATCAATGCGCCCCCGACCGATCCGACGCCGAGAGCACTGACGCGAGCGGAAATTCCGGAAGTCGTCGAACGCTGGGGGCAGGCAGCGCGACGTGCCCACGAAGCCGGCTTCGAGGTCCTCGATATCCATGGCGCGCACGGCTATCTGATCCACCAGTTCCTGTCGCCGTTCTCGAATGTGCGCAACGACGAGTATGGCGGCAGCGAGCTGAACCGCATGCGCTTCGCGATCGAGGTGGTGGAGAGTGTGCGAGCGCATTGGCCGGCGTCGAAACCCTTGTTCCTGCGATTGTCGGTGGAGGACGATTCGGGGTGGGGGCCGGACCAGAGCGTGGCCCTTGCAAAGATCGTGAAGTCCAAGGGCGTCGATGTCATCGATTGCAGCTCGGGCGGCATGCGCGGTGCGCCGGTGGTGAGTACCGGCCCCGTGACTTACGGCTATCAGGTACCCTATGCCGAGCGACTGAAGAAGGATGCCGGCATCATGACGATGGCGGTCGGCCTGATCGTCCACGCGGACCAGGCCGAGCAGATCCTGCAGCAGGGGCGGGCCGATCTCATCGCGTTGGCGCGAGAGCTTCTCTACAATCCCAACTGGCCGATGGACGCGGCGCGGAAGCTTGGCGTCGACAAGAGTTTTGCCCTCGTGCCGCCGCCGCAAGCCTACTGGCTGGCCAAGCGCGCCCAGTCGGTGAAGGACGTGACACCCTCGACCTACATGAAGGGCCTGAACGCCGGATAGGGGCGTTGGCCCGCATCGGCGCCACGAGGGCTCCGTTTCCATTAAATAAATGGAAATTAAAGGGGAATGATCCCGAACCGGAAACATCTTGGCAGTCGACATCGCGATCCAGCTTACGGCCGGCGATCCGAATTCGACGATTCTGGTCGCGAACGCCGCTTCGTCCGAGTTTCCGCACTTTGCGTTGGCGCCCATGCGGAGAAGCCTAGGGTGACGGCACGGTCCTTGCCCTAGAATGACTATCAAAAGCAGCCGGTGGGACAGGAGATTTGACGATGGATAGTCTGGTTCAGGACCGCGTGGACATGAGCGAAGCAGAGTGGACGGCCCGCTGCGAGTTGGCGGCTCTCTATCGGGTCGTCGATCATCTCGGCTGGACCGATCTGCTCGACACGCACATGTCCGTACGCGTGCCGGGCGAGCCAAACTGTTTCCTCATCAACCACTACGAGGAGATGTTCGACGAGATCACGGCGTCGAGCCTGATCAAGATGGATGTCGACGGCACGATCTACGGCAAGCAGGGCCGCTTCAACGCTGCGGGCTTCACCATCCACAGCGGCGTCTACAAGGCACGGCCGGATGTGAATTGCGTCATGCATACCCACACGCGGGCCGGCGGCGGTGTGTCGCTCATGAAGCAGGGGTTGCGGCCCATCAGCCAGGACGCGCTGCATGTCCTCGACGACATCGTCTACCACCACTATGGCGTGCCGGCGACGGTCGAGGAATGCGAGGAGCTGGGCAAGACCTGCCAGAAGGGCGGCCACGTCATCCTGCACAACCATGGCCTGCTGACGGCGCATGCGACGCTGCCGGGCGCCCTGCGCGGCATGTACATGCTGGAACGGGCCTGCGAGCTGGAGCTGATCTCGCGGCAACTCGGCGAGGAGCCGGTCCAGATCGATGACTACATCATCCAGCGCGCCGCCCAGCGCATGAAGCAGGTCCGCTCGGCGCCGGAATATGGCGTCAGCTACTTCGAAGCGCTGAAGCGCCAGCTGGCGAAGAAGGGAGCCGGAGACTGGGCGCGCTGAGGCTTCGCCGGCGGCGTCCCTTTTCACGGACAATCCATGGCGACGGTCTTGGTCGTGTCCTCTATGGCGATTCCACTTGTTCTGGCTTGCATTATGTAGAAACGTTCCTACATAACCTTTCCGGAGGGTGTCCTTTGAGCGTTACCACGCTAACCAGTCGGGAATTCAACCAGGACTCGGGTCGAGCCAAGAAGGCGGCGGAGAAGGGGCCGGTTTTCATCACCGATCGCGGCCGGCCCTCCCATGTGCTGCTGTCCATCGACGAATACAAACGGCTCGCCGGTACCAGGTCGAAGATTGCGGATGCCTTGGCAATGCCGGGGATTGCCGACATCGATCTCCCGCTTGCGGAGCGGCATGATCGTCCGCGAGGGGCTGAATTCGACTGAATGTACCTTCTGGATACCAACGTCCTTGCGGAGCTGAGAAAGGTCCGCGCGGGAAAGGCGGATGCCGGTGTCGCTCAGTGGGCCGATACCGTCGACACGATCGACCTTTACATCTCTGTCGTCACGATCGAGGAGATCGAAATCGGGGTCTTGCGCGTCGAGCGACGGGACGTCCGGCAGGGTTCGATGCTGCGGACCTGGCTTGGTCAGCATGTCCTCCCGGCCTTCGCCGATCGCGTTCTTCCCATCGACGCGGCCGTAGCCTTGCGGAGCGCCCAGCTGCACGTCCCCGATCCCCGTTCAATTCGTGATTGCTACATTGCCGCAACGGCGCTGGTGCATGGCTTGACGGTCGTCACGCGCAACATCATCGATTTCAATAGAACTGGTGTCGAGGTCCTCAATCCGTGGCAGGGCGCCTTGTGACCCGGGTCCTTGGGAGCGTGCAAACGCACCAAGAGATGCTCTCAGGGCGGAAGCATGCTTTCGAACCGGCGATACCAGAGATGCCCGCAAGATCTGGGAAATCATCAGACGATGGCTGCGGCCCGTCTGATCGGGTCCGAATCCAGCCAGACCAGAGGAGTGTCGCTCCTTAACTTGCCTTGCGTACAGCGAGGAGGCTGCGATGTCGGGAGCGATGGCCAGCAAGACTTATGGGACCCTGCCCGCCGAGAAGAGGCGGGAAATGACCGGCCTGGAATTCGTCCAGGGCCTGGTCGAGGGTAGGGTGCCGCTGAATACGATTGCCAAGATCTTGAATTACGACGTTACCGAAGCCGCAGCGGGTCGGGTCGTGATCACCGGCCGCCCTGACGACACCCATCTCAATCCGGCCGGCACAGTGCATGGTGGCCTGTCGGCCACGCTGCTCGATAGCTGCATGGGGTTGGCGATCTGGTCGACCCTCGACAAAGGCAGCAGCCAGACGACGCTCGAGTTCAAGATTTCGCTGGTCCGGCCGATCACGGTCGAGACCGGCCGTATCAAGGCTGAAGGCATCGTCTTGAACCGAGGACGTCGCATCGGCACCGCTCAAGGTCGCGTGACCGATCTCCAGGGCCGATTGCTGGCGCACGGCACGACGACGTGCCTGATCTTCGACTCCTGATCAGCTCTCCGCGATGGCGCGCCGCTTGGAGCGCACGGCGATCCAGAACGATGCTTGGGCAATCACACCCGCTGCAACCAGGACGAGGGCTGCCGAGAGCGCCGGATTGGATCCCAGTCCGGTGATGGCCGAGCAGGCAGCGCCAACGCCCATCTGGCTGAAGCCATACAACCCCGACGCCGACCCGACGACCTTGGGATTGACGCTGATGGCCTGGGTCATGGCCGCTGGTGAGGCGATGCCGGCACCGGCAGCGAACAGGAACATCGGCGCGACCACGAGCGGGACCGACAGATGGCCTGACAGCACCGCGACGAGGAAGCCGACGGCTGCCACGACACTCAGGAAGTTGGCGCCGATCGCAAGTCGATCGATCGGAACGCGCGAAATGAGACGCGCGGCCGTCATGCTGCCCAGCCAGATACCGACGAACTGTACGGCGAGGTACATGCCGACTTCGTAGTCGGGCCGCCCCAGTTGATGCGTGAAGATGAAGGGCGATGCGGCGACGAAGCCGTACATCGCAGTCGTGGCGCATCCGCCGCCCAGCGCATAGCCCAGGAAGGTCGGGGATTTGAGCAGGCGACCATAGTCGCGGGCCAGGGCGAGAAGGTGCGTGGTTCTCCCGCGTGGCCGCGTTTCCGGCAGCAGCGTCCAGGTGAAGGCGAAGTTGACGACTCCGAGCCCCGACAGAAGGAAGAAGAGGGCGCGCCAGCCGACCGTCGTCGTCACGGCACTGCCGATCAGCGGTGCAATCCCCGGTCCGATGACGACCATGAGATTCATCAATGCCAACCGGCGACCGGCATCCTTGTCCACCGCTGTGTCGCGCACCATGGCGCGTCCGATCACCATGCCGGAGCATCCGCCCAGCGCCTGCAGGAGACGCAACACGATCAGCGTGTTCACATTCGGCGCAAAGGCCGCCCACAATCCAGTGCAGGCATAGATGACGAGGCCGACCATCAGCACAGGACGGCGGCCGAAATGATCGGAGATCGGTCCATAGACCAGCTGTCCCGCCGCGAGACCGAGGATGTAGACGCTCATGGTGAGCTGCATGGCGCCGACGCTGGCGCCGAGATCGCGCGCCGCGTCGGGCAAGGCCGGCACGAAGATGTGCATGGCCAAGGTGCCGCTGAAGGTGATGAGGGCCAGGAGCCAGAGGGGGGCGTGGCGGGCGGAAGGATTATTGTCGGGTACGCTACTCGTCATGTCCCTGCTGTAAAGCAACGTGCAGGCCATGAGGCGTGCGTTCAGGGAATGGCTTGTGCAGCGCAACAGGGAAGCAGCGGTCTTCTGCACACTGATCTCCGGCAAGCGCAGAGGATAAGGCCTCCGCGCTCTGCGGGCCGGAAATCGAATTTGGCCACTGCGCGGGCGGAGAATGGTCTAAACCCGGACGCGGTTCGGAACCGGGGAGGGAACATGGGCTTCGGCGTCCATCACGAATGGGGCAGGTTGCGCGAGGTGGTGATCGGCATTTCACCGGCCGAGGACTTCGTGGTGTTCCACGAGAAATCGATGCGCTGGCAGACTCCCGCCGAAGCCGAGTTCAGCCGCAAGCATGTCGGGCGCCCCTTGATCGAGGTCGAGCCCGAGTGGGCGCGGCGCATCGAACAGCAGGTCGATGCCCTGGCCGAATTCGTGGCGCGCCAGGGCGTGGTCGTGCACCGGCCCGACCGGCTGGCCGGGCTTGAGCGCACGTTCCTCGCGGCCCATGGCGATGGAACCCAGCTCTTTCCGCGCGACCCCATGATCGTCGTCGGCGAGCATGTGATCGAGAGCTCGCTGCGCATCATCTGCCGCCAACGCGAACGCTTCGGGCTGCGCGCGATCATCCAGCAGGCGGTACAGAAGCACGGCGCCCGGTGGTCGAGCGTGCCGCTGGGATGGCTCGAAGGCGTCGACGGGCCGTTCCTCGAAGGCGGCGACACACTGCTGAACGGCTACGAAGTCTATGTGGGCATGTCGGGTTGCGCTTCCGACATGGCGGGAATCGACTGGCTGCAGGCGCTTCTCGGGCCGTCTTACAGGGTAATTCCCGTGGCCCTGAAATCGAACGTCCTGCATCTCGATTGCGCCTTGGCGCTGGTGAAGCCAGGCCTCGTGGTCTACTGCCCCGACAAGCTCATCGACGGCCTGCCGATGTCGCTGCGGAGCTGGGACGCGATCACCGTATCGGTGGAGGAGGCCACACGGCTGGCCATCAACGGCCTGATCCTGGAAGAAGGCCGCATGATCGTCGACGCCGACAACAAGCGTGTGATCGAGGAACTACGCAAGCGGCGGGTGGACGTCGTCCCGCTGCCGTTCGATGGCCCGGTCCGTGTCGGTGGCGGCATGCGGTGTGCGCATCATCCGCTGTGGCGCGAGAGCGTTCTCGCGTAGGCGAGGGGCCTTTCCGGCGCGGCGTCTATTTTCCCTTCCATTCCGGCTTCGGTTTCTTGTTCACGAAGGCATCGATGCCGGCCTGGGCATCCTCACTCTGCAGGGCGCCGGCCATGAAGTCCGTGGCGAGCGCATAGGCCTGGTCGATCGTCATCTCCATGTGGCGATGGAACATCGCCTTGCCGGAGGCGATCTGTCGCGGCGGCTGGGCCGCGATCTGGTTGGCCAGGGCCATCGTTTCGCGGTCGAGCTGGTCGGGGGCGACGACACGGCTCACCAGTCCGTCCCGCAGCGCGGCCTCCGCATCGATGAACTGACCGGTGAAGAGCATGTCGAGGGCGCGCTTCTTTCCGACATTGCGGCCGACCGGAACCGAGGGCGTTCCGCAAAACAGACCGTTGGTGATCCCCGATGTGGCGAAGGTCGCCACGGTCGACGCCACGGCAAGGTCGCAGGCAGCAACGAGCTGGCAGCCCGCCGCAGTCGCGATCGCCTGGACCTTGGCAATGACCGGCTGCGGCAAGCGCTGGATCGACAGCATCATCGCCGAGCAGCGCGTCAGCAGGTCGTGATGAAAGGCGTAGTCCTTGCGCGACGCCACCTCGCGGAGATCGTGGCCGGTCGAGAAGGCGCGACCCTGCGCTTCGATCACCACGCAGCGGATCTCCCGATCCGCGGCCAGCCGGTCGAATTCCGCCTGCAGCGCGTCTATAAGCTCGCCGGAGAGCGCATTCATGGCGCGCGGACGATTGAGGGTGAGGATGGCGACGCGGCCTTCGTCGCGGCGTAGCAGGACGGGCTCGTTGGGGGCAGCGGACATGAGGATATTCTACGGTCTGAGAGGCGGAGCGCCATGCCGGTGATGACACCAGCCGAACTGCTCACCTTCCTGGACGAGCATTTTCCGCAGGCCGGGCATCTCGGCCTGGCGATCGAGCATCTCGACGACAAGACGATCCGCCTGCGCCTGCCGATACACGATCGCCATTTGCGTCCGGGTGGCACGATATCGGGGCCAACGCTGATGTGGCTCGTGGATTGCGGCTTCTATCTACTGATCCTGGCGCAGCTCGGACCGGTGGCCCTCGCGGTCACCACGAACCTCAACATCAACTTCATGCGCAAGCCCGAGCCGGCCGATCTGATCGGCGAAGGACGCCTGATGAAGCTCGGCAAATCGCTGGCCGTCGGCGATTTCACCATCTGGAGTGCCGGCAAAAGCGAGCCCGTGGCGCACGCGACGGTGACTTATTCGATTCCGCTTCGTTGAGGCCGAGATTTTCGTCGAAGATTCAATCGGTTGATCTGCGGTAATATAGCACCGCGACATTAAACCATTGATTTTATGGATGATTATGTCTCGGTTTGACAAAGGCCAGCCAAGCCATCATAAGCGCCGCCTCACGGAAGAAAGAACCATGCACACCCTTAGCAACCGAACCGCCAGTCTCAAGACTGCCGACGTGCAGAAGAAGTGGGTGCTGATCGACGCCGATGGGCTGGTCCTGGGCCGGCTCGCCTCGATCATCGCCATGCGCCTGCGCGGCAAGCACAAGCCGACCTTCACGCCGCACATCGATTGCGGCGACAACATCATCGTCGTCAATGCCGAGAAGGTGCGCCTCACCGGTCGCAAGGCCGAGAAGGAGTACTTCTACTATCACACCGGCCATCCGGGCGGCATCAAGGGCGAGACCCTGGGCAAGCGCCTCGAAGGTCGCTTCCCCGAGCGCGTCATCGTCAAGGCCGTCGAGCGCATGATCACCCGTGGTCCGCTCGGCCGTGCGCAGATGAAGAACCTGCGCGTCTACAAGGGCCCCAAGCACGAGCACGAGGCACAGCAGCCCGAGAAGCTGGACGTCGCCGCGCTGAACCGTAAGAACTCGAGGATCGGCTGACCATGGCTACCGAACTTTCGTCCTTTGCCGAGTTGAAGAAGGCGCCGGTCACGGCCGCTTCCGCCATGCCGCGTGAGAAGGAGGTCGATGCCCAGGGCCGCGCCTACGCCACCGGCCGCCGCAAGAACGCCGTCGCTCGCGTGTGGGTGAAGCCCGGCACCGGGAAGATCACCATCAACGGCCGCGACCAGAAGGTCTACTTCGCGCGTCCGACGCAGCAGATGGTCATCCAGCAGCCGTTCGACGTCTCACAGCGCGGCGGCCAGTTCGATGTCGTC
Source organism: Enhydrobacter aerosaccus (assembly GCF_900167455.1). Classification (GTDB taxonomy): domain Bacteria; phylum Pseudomonadota; class Alphaproteobacteria; order Reyranellales; family Reyranellaceae; genus Reyranella; species Reyranella aerosaccus. The sequence continues at coordinate 1,525,807 of NZ_FUWJ01000001.1, read as the reverse complement.
GCCACCGTTTCCGGCGGCGGTCTGTCCGGCCAGGCCGGTGCGGTTCGCCATGGCATTGCGCAGGCGCTCGCCAAGTTCGAACCCGGGCTGCGTGGCGCCATGAAGACCAGCGGCTTCCTGACCCGCGACAGCCGCGTGGTCGAGCGTAAGAAGTACGGCCGCGCCGGTGCGCGTCGCCGCTTCCAGTTCTCGAAGCGCTAAACGGCGCCCGGAGAACGATCGTCTCTGGTCGAAGGGCGCCCCAGCGGCGCCCTTCGTTTTTGTGGAGGAAAGGACATGTCGGGCCTCATCGTTCCGTTCAACGGCTTCGTTCCCAAGATCGACAGCACCGCCTTCATCGCACCCAATGCGACCCTGATCGGCGAGGTCGAGATCGGCGCGCATTGCGGCATCTGGTTCGGTGCCGTGCTGCGGGGAGATGGTCCGGGCATCAAGATCGGCGACAACTCCAACATCCAAGATGGCACGGTCATCCATGTCACGGCTCGCGGTCGCGGTACCGTGGTCGGCCGGAATGTCACGGTCGGGCATCTGGCCCTGCTGCATGCCTGCGAGGTGCAGGACGACGCCTTCATCGGCATGCATTCCACGGTTCTGGACAATGCGGTGGTGGAATCGGGCGCCATGGTGGCCGCCGGTGCGGTCGTTCCGCCGCGCAAGGTCGTGCGCAGGGGCGAGTTGTGGGCCGGCAACCCGGCGGTGAAAATGCGCGATCTCACGGAACAGGACATCGAAGGTTTCAAACGCGCTGCCGCGCACTATGTGACGTTGGCCAACGCCTATCGTGACGGCGGCAAGCTGAAGGCGGCGGAGTAGCCACCAAGACGAGCCATGAGTTACGCGATCAAGGAGATCTTCAAGACGCTGCAGGGCGAGGGCGCCCAGGCTGGCCGGGCGGCGGTGTTCTGCCGCTTTTCCGGCTGCAACCTGTGGTCTGGCCGCGAGGAAGATCGTGCCGAAGCCCAGTGCCGGTTCTGCGACACGGATTTCGTCGGCATGGACGGCACGCTGGGCGGCCGCTACGCCACGGCCGATGCCCTGGCCGATGCGATCGAGCAGGCCTGGGGTGGGGAACGGCCGCATCGGTTCGTGGTCCTGACTGGCGGCGAGCCGCTGCTCCAGGTCGACGCGCCGCTGATCGAAGCACTCCATGCGCGCGGATTCGAGATCGCCGTCGAGACCAATGGGACGGTGGAACCGCCGGACGGTATCGATTGGGTCTGTGTCAGCCCCAAGACCACGGAGGCGCTGAAGGTGACGAGCGGACACGAACTGAAGCTCGTCTATCCGCAGGCGCACCTCGGGCCTGAAACCTTCGCCAGCCTCGACTTCCGTCGCTTCTCCCTGCAGCCGATGGATGGTCCGGAGGTGGCGGCGAACACCGCTCGGGCCATCGCCTATTGCCTTGCCCATCCGCAATGGCAGCTCAGCACGCAGACGCACAAGCATCTTGGCATTCGTTGACATGTGGGAACTCACCAAGTCCTTCCGTTTCGACGCTGCGCACACGCTCAAGCGCAGCATCGACGCCGAGTCGAGCAAGCGCATTCACGGCCATTCGTACCGGGCGGAAGTGACGCTGCGCGGCGAACCGGATCCCGAGACCGGCATGGTGGTCGATTTCGGGTTGCTCGAACGCACGCTTGCCCAGGCCCGGGACGGCCTCGACCATCACATGCTGGACGATGTTCCCGATCTCGGACCGGCGACGATGGAAAATCTTGCCGCCTGGATCTGGCGCCGACTCGCCCCGGCGACAAAGGGCCTGGTGAAGGTCACCGTCTATCGCGACAGCAACGACGAGTCGGTGACCTATCGCGGCCCATAGCAGGGCGGTGTCACGCGAGGCCGCTCAGTCGATCAGACGCACCTTCACATAGGAACCCGGCGCATCCTCGATCGCGGGCAGGCCGCCGGCGCCGGGAATTCGAGCGGGCACCTTGGCGCCGGACTTCTCCGACAGCCACTTGTCCCAGTCGTTCCACCACGAGCCTGGATATTCCGTCGCGCCGGCCCGCCATTCCTCGAGGGTCGGAGGGTTCTTCGCGGTCTCGTTCAGCCAGTGCTGGTACTTCTTGGCGTGCGGCGGGTTCACGACGCCCGCAATATGACCCGAGCCAGCCAGCATGAAGCGCACCGGACCGGAATAGAGCTGGGTTGCCTTGTAGACCGACTTGGCTGGCGCGATATGGTCCTCCTTGCCGGCCTGGAGGTAGATCGGGATCGAGACCTTGCGCAGGTCGATCGGCACGTTGTCGATGATCAGGCCTCCGGGCTTCGCCAGCAGGTTGTTCTGATACATGTTGCGCAGGTAGTAGCTGTGCACCGCCGCCGGCATGCGCGTGGCGTCGGTGTTCCAGAACAGCAGATCGAACGGGAAGGGATCCTTGCCCATCAGATAGTTGTTCACGACGAACGACCAGATGAGATCGTTGGCGCGCAACATGTTGAAGGTTGTCGCCATCTCGGTGCCGTCGAGATAGCCCTTCTTGCCCATGATCTCCTCGACGCCGGCGAGCTGATCCTCGTCGATGAAGACGCCGAGCTCGCCGGGCTCCGTGAAATCGACTTGCGCGGTGAAGAAGGTGCAGGCAGCGATGCGGTTGTCGCCGCGCGCCGCCATATAGGCCAGCGTGGCGGCCATCAGGGTGCCGCCGATGCAATAGCCGATCGCCGAGACCTGGCGCTCGCCGGTGGCCTTCTCGATCGCCTCGAGGGCGGCGAGCGGCCCGAGCTTCATGTAATCCTCGAAGCCGAGCTTGCTCAGCTCCTCGTCGGGATTGACCCAGGAAATGACGAACACCGTGTAGCCGTGCTCAGTCGCCCATTTGATGAACGAGTTCTCGGGCTTGAGATCGAGGATGTAGAACTTGTTGATCCAGGGCGGCACGATCAGCAGCGGCATCGCGTAGACCTCTTCGGTCCGCGGTGCGTACTGGATCAGCTGCATCAGCTTGTTCTGGAAGACGACCTTGCCGGGGGAGGTGGCGACATTCCCGCCGACCCGGAACGCCTTCATGTCGGTCTGACGGATGGCCAGCCTGCCCTTGCCGCGTTCCAGGTCGGTCAGCAGATTCTGCAGGCCCTTGATGAGATTCTCGCCCTTGCTGTTGATCGTGGCGGTCACGACCTGGGGATTGGTCAGGGCAAAATTGCTCGGCGACATCGCGTCGATGAACTGGCGCGTGTAGAAATCGACCTTCTGCGCCGTCTTCTCGTCGATGCCTTCAACTTCCTTGACCGTGCCCTGAAGCCAGCGGGCCGTCAGCAGGTATGACTGCTTGATGTAGTCGAAGACCACAGCGTCCTTCCAGGCCGGGTCGTTGAACCGCCGGTCGCCTTTCGCCGGCTCGGCCATCGGCTGGACCGGCTGGCCCATCATGCGCTGGGCGGTGATCTGCCAGAGCTGCATATACTGCTGCCACAGCTCGATCTGGGCCTGCACGAGCTTGTTGGGATCAGCCAGCATCTTGGCTGTAAAATCCATGAAAGTCTGGGTCAGCCGTAACGGGTCGGCCGGCTGCGGGCCTTCGGCCGCGTAGCGGTCCACGAAGTCCTTCAGCAGCTTCTGGCTGCGTTCGGCTATGTCCTTCAAAGCAGCCTGCAATTTCTCGGATTCGGCCGCGGATAGACCCGCGGGGGCGCTGGCAGGAGCGGTTGACGCCGAGCTGTCAGACATGCGCGTTTCCTCTTCTAGATCATCGCCTTTGTAGCGTTTCTTGCGATAGTCGTGCCATCCCGATACTATAACTTGTGCGGGCTCGCCCGGGCTGCCAAGACCATCTTTCAGCCAGTAGGTAGGCTGCGACAACTCACGGGTCAAACTTTGGCGCGACCTTCGGTAAACAGCGCGGGCAGGTTCAGCAGGTGAGGACAATGCGGATTTCGAGGAACAGGATGGGTCGTGGCTGCCTTTATGCCGTCGTGGGCATGGCGTCGCTCGCTCTCCTGTCGGGCTGCGATTGGTTCGGCAGCAGCACCCCTGCGGACATGATGAAGCTGCGGCCGGGAGCGGAAAAAGACGTGCCGGTCAGTTCGACCTTGCCGCCGCCGCCGACCAACCAGCAGTACGGCCCACCTGTCGTGCCGGTCGACGAGACCCGCGAGACCAGGCAGATCGGCTCGGTCGTGGCGGCCACCGGGGGCCAGAAGGCCCAGAAGGAGAAGCTGGACAAGGAGGAACGGGCTCGCGACGAGCAGGATCGCGCGGCCAGCGAGCGCGCGGCCAGCGAGCGCGCGGCCCAAGACCGGGCGAAGTCGGCCAATACGTCGGGCGACAAGCCTGGCGAGCCACCGACGCAGCCGGTCGCGCCGCCTCGCGGCTCGGTCACCGGGACTCCGATGGCGCCGCCTGCCGGCGACAATGCGCCCGCGGGTCCGCCTGCTGACGCCAAGCCGGCCGGTACCTGAGTTTGCTAAAATCGGTGCGGGACGACGCTCTAGACGCACCGGCTGCCGGCCATCGAGGCCCAAGGGAAGAAGCACATGGACGATTCGGAATTCCATCGACTCAAGCGCCTACCGCCCTACGTATTCGCGGAAGTGAATGCGATGAAGGCGCGCGCCCGAGCCGCCGGACAGGACGTGATCGACCTTGGCATGGGCAATCCGGATCTCCCCACCGCGCCGCACATCGTCGCCAAGCTGGCCGAGGCCGCCGCCAATCCGCGCGCTCACGGCTACTCGGCCTCGCGCGGCATTCCTGGCCTCCGCAAGGCGCAGGCGGCCTATTACCAGCGCCGCTTCAATGTCGATCTCGACCCCGAGAGCGAGATCATCGTCACGCTCGGCTCGAAGGAGGGGCTGGCCAACCTCGCCCAGGCGATCACTTCACCGGGCGACATCGTGCTGGTGCCGAATCCCAGCTATCCCATCCATCCCTACGGCTTCATCATTGCCGGCGGGTCGGTGCGGCACATCCCGGTTCCCGGAAGCACTTCACTCGAAGAGTTCTTGCCGGCGCTCGAGCGCGCTGTCCGCCACACGGTGCCCAAGCCGATCGCGCTGGTGCTGAATTATCCGTCCAACCCCACGGCACAGGTCGTCGATCTCGATTTCTATGCGGCGATCGTCGATTTCTGCAAACGCCAGAACATCTGGATCCTGTCCGATCTCGCCTATGCGGAGATCTACTTCGAGGGCGTGCCGCCGCCGTCGGTGCTGCAGGTGCCGGGTGCACGAGATATCGCGGTCGAATTCACCTCCATGAGCAAGACCTACTCGATGGCGGGCTGGCGCATCGGTTTCGCGGCCGGCAACAAGACGCTCATCCATGCGCTCACGCGCATCAAGTCGTACCTCGATTACGGTGCCTTCACACCGATCCAGGTGGCGGCCACGGCCGCCCTGAATGGCCCGCAGGATTGCATCGTTGAGGCGCGCAACACCTACAAGGAGCGGCGCGACGTCATGATCGAGGGGCTGAGGACGGCCGGATGGGACCTGCCGTCGCCGTCCGCCAGCATGTTCGCCTGGGCGCCGATTCCCAAGCCCTTCGCCGAGCTGGGCTCGCTGGCCTTCTCGAAGCTGATGCTGACACAGGCCAATGTCGCGGTGTCACCCGGTATCGGCTTCGGCGAGCATGGCGACGCACACGTGCGCATCGCCCTGGTCGAGAACAAGCATCGGATCCGGCAGGCAATACGCAACATTCGGCAGGTAATGGCCGATCCGTCCCGGGCGATCGATCTCTATCTGCGCGGTGTTGGGGACAATATCACGCCGTTGAAGGCTCGCGCCTGATCTCCTCCTGTCGTATCAGGCAGCTATGAAACCACCCCTCAGAATCGGCATCGCCGGCCTCGGCACAGTGGGCGCAGGCGTCGTCAAGTTGCTGGCCGAGCATGGCCGGCTTTTATCCCTGCGCGGCGGTCGGCCGCTCAAGCTCGTGGCCGTCAGCGCGCGCAGCAAGGCCAAGAAGCGCGATATCGACCTGCGCGGCGTGCGCTGGGAGAAGGATCCGCTGGCGCTGGCGGAAGCCTCGGACCTCGATGTCGTGATCGAGCTTATCGGCGGCTCCGGCGGTATTGCGCGGCAGCTGGTGCGCAAGGCGCTGGCATCGGGCAAGCACGTCGTCACCGCCAACAAGGCGTTGCTGGCCATGCACGGCACCGAGCTCGCGGAACTGTCGGAGAAGAAGGGCCGCATTCTCGCCTTCGAGGCCGCGGTCGCCGGCGGCATTCCCATTATCAAGGCGCTGCGGGAAGGCCTGGTCGGCAACAAGGTCAGCCGCCTGTACGGCATCCTGAACGGCACGTGTAACTATATCCTTACGACCATGCGCGAGACCGGACGCGACTTCGATGTTGTGCTGGCCGAGGCGCAGGCGGCGGGCTACGCCGAGGCCGATCCCAGCTTCGACGTCGACGGTATCGACGCGGCGCACAAGCTCGCGGTCCTGACCGGCGCCGCCTTCGGCTGCCAGGTCAACTTCGAAGGCGTCCATGTCGAGGGCATCCGGCGCGTCACCTCGATGGATATCCAGTTCGCCGAGGAGCTGGGCTATCGCATCAAGCTCCTGGGCCTGGCGCGCGAGACGCGGTACGGCATCGAACAGCGCGTCCATCCCTGCATGGTGCCGCTCGAAGCGCCGATCGCCCACATCGAAGGCGTGTTCAATGCCGTGGTGGTCGAGGGCGATTTCGTCGGTACCACGATGTTCCAGGGACGCGGCGCCGGGCAGGGACCGACCGCCTCGGCCGTGGTCGCTGACCTGGTCGATGTGGCGCGCGGGCGCGACATGCCGGCCTTCGTCGTGCCGGCGGCCCAGTTGGCGGCGAAGAAGGTGGCCCCGATCGGCCGCCATGTCGGAGCCTACTATATGCGCCTGATGGTGCAGGATCGGCCAGGCGTGATCGCGGCGATCTCGGGTGTGCTGGCCAAGGAGCGCATCTCGGTGGAATCGATGTTGCAACGCGGCCGGTCGCAATCGGGCGAGGTACCCGTCGTGCTGACCACGCACGAGACGGAAGAGGCGGCGATGCAGCGTGCGGTGGCGCGCATCGCCAAGTTGCGGGCGGTGGCGGCAGAGCCCTGCCTGATCAGGATCGAAACGTTCTAGGTGGCGTTCCGGGAAACCGACGGAGGAAACGATGGCGGATATTGGCAAGATGGACCGCAACCTGGCCTTGGAGGCAGTGCGTGTGACGGAAGCGGCGGCGCTCGCGGCGTCCAAGCTCATGGGCCGCGGCGACGAGAAGAAGGCCGACCAGGCGGCCGTGGACGCCATGCGCACGACTCTGAACTCGTTGAACATCGACGGCACGGTCGTGATCGGCGAAGGCGAACGCGACGAAGCGCCGATGCTCTATATCGGCGAAAAGGTCGGCACGGGTAGCGGTCCCAAGATCGACATCGCGCTGGATCCACTGGAAGGTACGACCATCACGGCCAAGGGACTGCCCAATGCGCTGGCGGTCATGGCGATGGCCGAGCATGGCGGCTTCCTCAACGCTCCTGACGTCTACATGGACAAGATCGCCGTCGGCGGCGGCCTGCCCGAAGGCATCGTCGACCTGGACAAGACACCGGAACAGAATCTCAAGGATCTCGCCAAGGCCAAGAAGGTGGAGATCGACGATCTCGTCGTCTGCATCCTCGATCGCCCGCGCCATGCCGAACTGATCGCCAAGGTCCGCGAGGCGGGTGCCCGCATCATGCTGATCGGCGATGGCGACGTTTCCGGCGTGATCGCGACGTCGACGGGTGATTCGGGCATCGATATCTACATCGGCTCCGGCGGCGCACCGGAAGGCGTACTGGCGGCGGCGGCGCTGCGCTGCATCGGCGGCCAGATCCAGGGTCGGCTCCTCTTCCGCAACGACGACGAGAAGGCGCGTGCCCGCAAGTGGGGCATCACCGATCTCAACCGCAAGTACTCGATGACCGACATGGCCAAGGGCGACGTCATGTTCGCGGCCACTGGCGTGACATCCGGCTCGATGCTGAAGGGCGTCCGCCGCTTCGGCAACGGCGCGGAGACCCATTCGATCGTCATGCGCTCCAAGACCGGAACCGTGCGGTGGGTGTCGGCGCATCACAATTTCTCGATCAAGACTGGCCTGCCGAGCTGGGCTTAGCCATTCTTGATCGGTGGCGGCACGGAGCCGCCTGAGAGGCGGGTCGTGAGGTCCGCGCGTCGAATGGGAAAGAAGGGAGCGGCTTTCCTCCTTGCGGCTGTCCTGTCGCTGACGGCATTGCCGGCGGCGGCGCAGGATGCGTGCGGGCTGGTGCCATGGGCGGTGGCGCGCGCGCCCGACCCGTTCTCGGCCTATATTCCCGTTGTCGATAGTGCCCAGTCGCTGCCGAAGGAAGGCGTCTTCGGCCTGCGCCTGCGGCCGGTTTCCGACGTCATCTACCTCGCGGCTCCGGAGCGTGGGAGCGACGGTGGCCAGGGCGGCATCGTCACGTTGGAGAATATCCCCGCTGGCCGCTATCGCATCGTCCTGTCGGAAGAAGCCTGGATCGACGCGGTCCAGGACGGCAAGCGCTTGCCGATACTCGCGGCAGATCGCGCCACGGACTGCCCCGGGACCCGCTTGAGCGTGCAGGTCGAGGTCAAGAGCGAGCCGTTGACGCTGCAGATTGGCGGTGTCGCCGCTACGCGCATCAATGTGGCGGTGCTGCGGCTGTGGCCGTTCGAATGGAAATGGTAAACGCCGCCGGACTGCACGAGACGCTGCAATTCCCCCGTCCCCAGGGAAATCCGATATAGAGAGCGAATGTCTTCCGATATCCGCGTGGCCCGGGCGGCGTTTCTCGGTGTCGAACGCTCCCTGACGGGGCGCCGCTGGGCGGAGCGTCTCGCCGACGAACGGCTCGCCCTCGCGATGGCGCAACGTCACGGCCTGCCCGACGCGGTCTGTCGTTTGTTGGCCGCTCGTTCTGTCGATCTGGAGGGAGTTCCCGACTTTCTCGAGCCGACGCTGCGCAAGTTCCTGCCCGACCCGCTGCATCTCAAGGACATGGATGCTGCCGTGGCGCGCCTGGTCCGGGCCGTGCGCACCGGCGAGCGCGTCGTCGTGTTCGGCGACTACGATGTCGACGGCGCGACCTCGTCGGCGCTTCTGCTTCGCTTCTTCCGCGCGGTCGGCGCCAACATCGGCTTCTACATTCCCGATCGCGTGCGGGAAGGGTATGGCCCCAACAGTGCGGCCCTGACCAAGCTCAAGGAGGCCGGCGCCGCCGTGGTCGTCACCGTCGATTGCGGCGTCACGGCCCATGATCCGCTGGCCGAGGCGAAGCGCCTGGGCCTCGACATGATCGTGATCGATCATCATCAGGCCGAGATCGCGTTGCCGCCCGCCGTCGCCGTGGTGGACCCAAATCGAATCGACGAGCAAAGTCCCCACAAGCAACTCGCAGCGGTAGGAGTCGCCTTTCTTCTGGCCGTCGGCGTGAACCGGGCCCTGCGCGAGGCAGGCTGGTATGGCGCCGACCGCCCGGAGCCCGATTTGCGCCAATGGCTTGACCTTGTGGCCCTCGGAACGGTGGCCGATGTGGTGCCGTTGACGGGACTGAACCGCGCCCTGGTGCGGCAGGGCCTGCGGGTCATGGCGGACCGAAGCAATGCGGGCTTGGCTGCGCTCGCCGACGTGGCCCGTCTGCGCGAACCTCCGGGCGCCTATCATCTTGGGTTCATGCTGGGACCGCGCGTCAATGCCGGTGGTCGCGTGGGACAGGCCGATCTCGGAGCGCGGCTGCTGTCGAGCGACGATCCGCACGAGGTGGCGGCCCTGGCGCTGCGGTTGGATGAACTGAATGCCGAGCGGCGGGCCATCGAGCGCCAGGTGCTGGACCAGGCTATCGAGCGGATCGAAGGCACTTACGGCCCCGATCGCCAGGGGCTGCCGTCCGCTCTGCTGGTCGAGAGCGAGGGGTGGCATGTCGGCGTGATCGGCATCGTCGCCAGCCGCCTGGTCGAGCGTTACGGACGACCAGCCTTCGTCATCGGCATGGATGGCGACCTCGGGAAGGGCTCGGGTCGCTCGGTGCGCGGCGTCGACCTCGGCGCGGCGGTGATTGCTGCCCGGCAGCACGGGCTGCTGATCAACGGCGGCGGACACGCCATGGCGGCGGGCCTGACAGTGGCCCGCGACCAGTTGACGGCCCTGGCCAAGTTCCTCGACGAGCGGGTCGGCCCCCAACTTGGCGCAGCGCCACCCATGCGGGAGCTGGGGATCGACGCGGCCCTGGCGCCGGCGGCAGCCACCCAGGACCTCGTCGCCATGATCGAACGGGCCGGTCCCTTCGGTGCCGGTAATGCGCTCCCGCGCTTCGCCCTGACGGGCGTCCGTGTCGATTACGCCCAGCCGGTCGGGGAAGCGCATATACGCTGCACCTTGGTCGGCCAGGATCGGAGCCGGATCGAGGCGATCGCCTTTCGTGCCGGCCAGACGCCGCTGGGTGCCGCTTTGCTGGACCGCACCAAGCCCATCCTGCATGTGGCCGGCGCCCTGCGGGTCGACCGCTATAACGGCAGGGCGAGCGTGCGTCTCCAGATCGATGACGCCGCTTCGGCCTCCGGGTCGGTCCACCTCTAGGGGCAGGCCAGGGAGACGGCCCCATTTCTCCTGCTTGATTTGCCGACCGTGGACCGTTACATGCACCGCTCTTGCGCCTCGTCCCCATCGTCTAGAGGCCTAGGACATCGCCCTTTCACGGCGGTAACAGGGGTTCGAATCCCCTTGGGGACGCCATTCTCTGCTCGTGAATGACCAGCCCTCTCCACTTGGAGCCTATTGGTGTCCAAGGCGGGATGAATTGCGACACCTGGATAGGGCCTGAATCGCGGCAAGCCGGCACAAGCGTCAGGTACGGAGTGCGGCGCCCAGCCCCTGCAAATCGGCCGTGCGCGCCAGGGCGAGGTCCTGCGGCAGCATGGCCAACCGGTCCAGCGCCTGGTCGAGCAGTTCCAGTTCCTCGCGCAAGGCCGGAAGCCGGGCCTCGGGCAGGGTGCGCAGGAGGTTCTCCAGCATCGCTCTCAGCCGGCGAGCGACCTGAAAGTTCGAGACGCCATAGAGGCGGATCTCGCGGCAGGATAGAGCCACGAAATCCTCCCAGTTCGGCGTCCTGAAAACGACGCGCGTCTTTCCGTCGGCACTCCGTATGATATCGTCATGAAGATGACGCCGACCCACGGCTCGCAGCAATCGGTGCAACTGGTCAATCGACAGGACAGCCGTCGTTGGATCGTTGATCGCGCTCGATAGGGCTTTGACGGCAATATCGACAATGACGCGAAAGGCGAACGTCGCATCCTGTTCGATGGTTCGTTCGGGACCAAATGCGACAGCGGACCGAAGCAGGCGATCGTCGGCGGCAATGGCTCCCCCGTGCATCAGAAACAGGGGTTCGTCCGTGGCGACGAAGTCGCCGACGCGATGGGCGAATTCGATCACGCCGTCGGTGCGCTCGGCTTCCTTTCTGACGGTATCGAGATCGACCGCCAGAACGATCGCCGACTTTCCTTGATGGGCGATTTCCCTGTCTGCCGGACCCAGCCGGGGCATTGGTGGCGAGGGATGATGCGCTCCCTCGATTCGGACGGGATAGACATCCTGCAGAACGGATAGGCCATCCTCACCGAGGCGCCACACGATACTGACGGGACGCAGCAGCCGGGCTGCGTAGTCTATCAGGTAGAGAAAGGCGGCCACTGACGCGCCGCTCAGCACGAACGCGATGGTGAACAGCAGATAGGGAATCTTCATCTGCGTTCGAGCAAGAACGCCAAGGTTGAACGCCAGGGTCAGGACGAAAAGCGCCACGACAAAGCGGATCGTGTTGTCGCGCAACAAGGTGGTGGCAATGATTCGCGGCGTCAGCTGGGCGCTGGCGACCTGGATCGCCACCAACAACGAACTGAACGTAAAAACGATGAACGACAACATCGCGGCGATGAAGACTTCCAGAGCCGACTGCGCGGCCGGAATTTCCAGCACCCAGTTCCAGGACCAGTCGAGCCAGTCGTCGACACGTCCGAGCACACGTATCAGTGCAAGCGAGACGACGTACGCGGCCAGGGGCACAAGCCACATCGATGAGCGGAGATAGCTTCTCAGCGCGTACTGCTTGTTCCAGTTCAAGGCACTTCCTTCCCATTGTTCGTTGGTCTCGCCATCGTGTTGCGCCGGGCAAGCCAGCGCGCGGCGACGAATGTGACGATAAGGTTGATGGGGACACCCAGGGCGACCATCACGGTGGTTCGGGGATCGGTAGCCACTGCGAGGAGGGGAGCAAGCGCCGCGCCCAGATTTCTGGTGCAAACACCCAGGCAGACGACGCTGCGTTGCTCAGGAGCGAGGCCTCCACTCATCAGGTAGGAGCCGACAGTCACGATGATCGCGAACAGGAACTGCGTCCCGATAGCCAGGCTGCCGATGGCCTGGACGAAGCCACCGAAGTGGAGAATGCAGATGACGACCAGCAGACCAAGCGTGGCAATGTCGGCCACCCGTTTGACATAGACCTGAAGACGCTTCGCCAGGATCGAGTGCAAGGCTCTGATCGAAAGACCGGCAAGTAGAGGCAGGAGAATGAGCGCAATCAGCGGTCGAGCTACTGGCCATATTCCGACTTTCAGGCCCGGCGCGACCAACGGCAGCGCCAGTGGCATGAAGAGAACCGTGCCGAGGGCGGCGATGAGCATGAACGCCGCGGTATAGGCGAGATCTCCATTGGCTCTACGCACCATCATCGGGAGAAACGGCGCGGCAGGTGCAAGGCCGATAAGTTCTAGCCCCAAGGCATAGGGGCGCATCATTGGGACGATCTCGGCCAAGAGCCATGCAACACCCGGACACAGGATCCAGTCCCATGCTAGCACAATGGCCACAAATCGTCGGTTGCGCAGGGGTGCCAGGGCACGCTTGAAGTCGAGTTCAAGGCCTATCGCTGCGAGGTTTCCCGCCATGAAGACCAGGACGATGGCCGGCAGAGCCGCGGCGGCATATTCCCGCAATTGATCCAAGGAGCCTCCGGGAACGGCAATCATTGAGCCGTCCCTGAATCATCTATCGGGTCCTACGCCTCTGCGACTTGACGGAAATCAACGGTCAGCTGCTCCAGATGGCGTCCGGAGCGCCAACATCTGTCTCGCTGGCCTGCCGAGCGCATCTCGTTGACCTGTATCAAGGTATGCACCCCCAATCTTCGGTCTGATGATTTCAAGGTCGCTCAATGCCGACCGAAGGGGAACAGAGATGAACCAAGTGGCGACGGACCGCGACAGCAGCAATGCGGGGACAGCGACCGAGCCTCAGTATCGGACCGCGGATGAGCGGCGGGCGGAAGGTAAGGCCCTTCGGGAAGCTGCGCCGCGTGAGGCACATGGTCATTGGAAGGCGACCAAGGACCGTCGCGATCCCATCGAAATTCTCGAAGAATCCAATCTGCACCGCCTGCCGGATCTCGTTCCGATCCGGTTTGGCCGCATGATGCAGTCGCCCTTCGCGTTCTATCGCGGATCGGCGGCGGTCATGGCGGCCGATCTGGCGACGACGCCGGTTTCGGGAATCCGGGTGCAAGCCTGTGGCGACGCGCATCTTTCGAATTTCGGCGGCTTCGCCACGCCCGAACGGCGCGTGATCTTCGACATCAACGATTTCGACGAGACTCTGCCGGGCCCCTGGGAGTGGGATCTCAAACGTCTGGTGGCGAGTATCGTGCTGGCCGGACGGCACATTCGTCTCCCCGAAAGCGATACGGCACGTGCGGTGGTGGCGACGGCATGTTCCTACCGCGAGCACATGGCCGACTATGCGGCGATGCGGGCTCTCGACGTCTGGTACGACGCCATCGACGTCGATCGATTTCTGAAAGAAATCGAAACGGACGAGACCCGGCAGCGCGTGGAAGAGCGCCTCAAAAAGGTGCGCGCGAAGAACACGCCGGAGTTCCTGTTCCCCAAATTCGTCGAACATCACGGGACGGCGCCGACGATTGCAGACGATCCGCCGCTGATCTTCCATCCAACTGCGGACATTGCGCCGGGGCTCAACACCAAATACCGGGAAGGATTCGCAAGCTATCGGGACTCGTTGGCCGAGCACGTTCGAACGCTTTTCGACCGCTTCCACTTCTGCGATCTCGCCATGAAGGTCGTGGGCGTCGGCAGTGTCGGCACGCAGTGCGCGATCGCGCTGTTCATGGCGTCCGAGGACGACCCGATCTTTCTGCAGGTCAAGGAGGCTAACGCGTCTGTGCTGGAGCCCTATGTCGGCAAGAGCGAACATTCCCATCATGGTCAGCGGGTCGTGGTCGGCCAACGCTTGATGCAATCGGCAAGCGATCTGTTCCTTGGTTGGGGCCGTGGCGCCAATGGTCGTGACTACTATGTGCGCCAGATGCGGGACATGAAGACCAGCGCGATCATCGAGGATTTCGATGCCGGTGATCTGAGGGCCTACGGCCGGGTCTGCGGCTGGGCATTGGCCAGGGCGCATGCGCGCTCGGGCGATGCAGCCCAGATCGCCGGGTACATGGGCTCGAGCGAGATCTTCGACGATGCGATGGGTGACTTCGCGACCGAATATGCCGACCAGGCGCAACGTGATCACCGCGCCTTCGTCAAGGCGATCAGGCAAGGGCGGATCAACGCCATCATCGAGACCTGATGAGCATGTCGTAGAGGTGGACGGCGTGGACCGGATGAGCGCCAGACTGATGCCTGGAAAGCAACGACGCCGCGCTGCTGTCGTTCTTGCTGCTGTTCTCTGCTCCTTGGCCGTCGAAAGCTGCAGCAGCATCGGGCCCGGAACTGTCACCCGCGACCGCTATGACTACGGCGCTGCCATTGGCGATTCCTGGAAACAGCAGACATTGCTCAATATCGTGAAGCTGCGGTACGCGGATTTTCCGGTTTTTCTCGAGGTCGGGCAGGTCATCGCCGGCTACCAGCTCCAGACTACGGTCGGCGCGGGCATTTCAGCCCAGAACTACATCTCGAATTCGGTCGGAGGGCCGCCCGCCATTGGCGGAAGCGCTGCTGCAGCAGCGACGTACATCGATCGGCCGACGATAATGTATGCCCCGCTGACCGGAACCGACTTCATCAAGAAGCTGATGGCTCCGATCCCGCCGAGCGCTGTGCTGTTCCTGCTTCAGTCGGGCTATTCGGCGAGCCTGGTCCTGGATATCGCCATCGACTCCATCAACGGCCTGGCGAACGAGTCGCGGCGCGTCGCCATGCCCCGGACCGCCGATCCGCAGTTTGCCCAGCTCGGGCGGCTTCTCTACGAGCTACAGCTGGCCAACGCCCTGCAGGTCCGCATCGAGCGGGCGAAGGACAACTCCGAGGCGGCCATCGTGACTTTCCCGCCAGCGCATCAGACGCCCGACATTGCCGCCAAGATCGCCGAGGTACGTCGTATTCTGCGTCTGTCCGGCGGCCCAAGCTATAGCGTTCACTATGGCGGCTATTCCGGAAGAGGGGACGATATATCGATAACGACGCGCTCGATGCTGCAGATCATGCTGGAACTCGGCGTTCTCGCGCAGGTGCCGGCTGATGACATCGCCGCCGGACGGGCGGCCCCAGGCGCCAGCAGCGACAAGCCGGCGGTCGTCAGCGGACGTCCCTTGGTGACCATCCTGAGCGGCACCGCGCCTGCCGCCGACGCCTATGTGGCCGTGCAATACAAGGGCCACTGGTTCTGGATCGCCGATGGCGACTTTCGCTCGAAATCGGTGTTCGGTGCCGTAATGCTGCTTTTCTCGATCTCCGACGTCGGCGTCCGCTCGGCTCCGCCCGTGGTCACCGTGCCCGCCAATTGATCGCGCGGGTTCCCCCCCCAACTTGCCTGCCGCGCCCGGCAATCGCGCAATGTTGTCACGGAGGCCGAAGTTGCTCGTTCGGGATGAGCGGGAAACGAGGCGACAGCAGACCGGAACAGCCGTCGTTCGGCCGGCCTTCGACACGGTCTTCTTCGGCAAATACATGATAGTGGTGAAGCACGCGCGTGGCCTATCCTTGGGCGACGCCAACGACTCGATGGCGCCGGCATAGCTCGTTCAGGATCTGGATATGGGGGAAGCAGTAGGGAAGTCTGGCTCACCGTCGTGGGCACGATTCTTCGGCCCGGTGGTGATGCTGGCATTCCTTGTGGCGCAGAGCTTCGACATCCAGTCCTACCCGCTGGTCAATTACGATGCCGTCTTCCTGAACGATGCCGGCCTCCAGCTTGTCGCTAAGGGGGAATTTCGCGCCGACGTTCTGAGTCAGAATCCGGGTTTCGAGCACCATTATCTTTGGCAGCCACCCGCTCTGGCCCTGTCGTCGGCGGCGTCCTACTGGCTGTTCGGCTTCGGCATCTGGCAGACACGGCTGGCCAGCATCCTGTTCGGAGGCATGGCTCTCTGGGCACTTTTTCAGCTGGTCCGAAGCATACAGCCTGGGAGCATCGGTGCCGCCGTTGCAGCGCTTTCACTGTTCGTCATGCCGCCGTGGGTGGTGACTGCGAAAGATGCCCGCATGGATACGGGGGCAGTGCTTCTCCTGTTTCTGGGCACCGCCGCGTTCCTCAGGACGCTCGACGAGAACTGCTTCCGTAAAGCCTGGACGAGCTTCGCCGCGGGGCTTTGTGTCGGTGGCGCAGCCCTCTTTCACACCGCGGTAGTGACATGGGCGTTCGGCCTTTTCATCGTCATCGCCATATTCCACCGACGAAATCTCGGTCTGCTCCTGGCCTATGCCCTCGGCGCCGCTTTGCCGGTAGCTCTATGGCTGCTCTATTGCCTGCAGTATCCCAATGACTTCCTGCAGCAATATGCGGCGCTGCTGTCGGACCGCGTCAGCCATCAAAGCGTGTGGCAACGCTTGCTGGGCGAGGGGCAGCGTTATGCTGCCACTTTTAAAAGAGCGCCGACCTTCCTCCTGCTTGTGCTTGCCGGCACCTATGGCTTGTTGGCGCATTCGCTGTGGAGAAGCGCGAAGGTTCTGGCGCTGATCGTTCTGACCGGATCGGTTGCCCTTCTTAATGCGCTTGTCGTTGGCGGGTCGTTCAGCGGCTACTATATCCTTTACCCGCTGGCGCTTGTGCTTTGCCTGGCGGGGATAGGCATCGATCCCTGTCTTTCCCGCCATGTGTCGGGGCGCGTCATGCGGGCTGTAGCGGCCTCATGTGTTGCCTTGTTTCTCGTCAATGGGGCTGCGATCTCCCTGGGACCACGCCTGCTGGCCTATGCCTATCAGGGGCCGGAGCGCGACTATGGGCGCCAGTTTGCGGCGTTGTCGCAGATCCTGAAGCCGGGAGACCAGGTGTGGGGAGCGGCACCGACCTGGTATGCCGTGGTCAAGAGCGGGGCACGCCTGGATGCATTCGAGCCGATCCCACCCTGGCAGAAGACACAGCCCGACCCGAGAAAGCACAAGTACGTCGTCGTGGATCACGGCGCGTCATTCGACGGCATGACGGACTACGTCAAGGTTCGGGACTTCGGAGCGGACTTGCCGAAGGTTCTGGGGGCACCCTTGACGAACAAGGGCTACCGGTTCGATTTGTGGCAATCGAAGCTGATGCCCTGAGGCCGTTCTCGGGTAGCTCCGTTCCCGGCTCTCGAGCCCAAGTGGACACTGGGCCGGCCTATAGGATTGTCGAGTCGACCTTGAAGTAGCCCTTCATTCCGGTCTCGGCCTCTGGCATTACCGTTTCTAGCCTTTCGGATGAAAGAATATCCCAGAGGCATGGGGAGCAGGGGATGATCAACAATTTGGCGTCGCGTCTGATCGCGACGGGCTCGAAGCGCACGCTCGCGGTCAGGGCGCTCGGTGGCGATCTGCTGCCCGCCTCTGGCTTGATGCACGTCAAGGAACATGCTGCGGCCGGTCGAATAATGACCATCATGCCCTTCGTTCGCCTCCTCGCGTTGATGATATCGCTGTTCGCTCTGGCACCGGGCCTGGCGCAGGCCCAGACGCCTCCTGCGGCGCCAGCCGGCATGACCCAGGATCAGTTCGATGCCCTGGTGGATGCGATCAGCAAATCCGTGGCCGAGAAGCTGAAGGCTGAAGGCGCCGCTACCCCGGCGGCTCAGTCTGCCCCAGAGCACGCCGTTCAAGCGGCCCCGCCGCCAGCTGCAAAGCCGGCCGCGAAGCCGGGCAAGGGGGCGACCGCACCCAAGCCGCAAGTGGTCAAGACTCCCCTCAAGGAAGGCCCCAGCGAGATCTCGCTCTTTCTGCACAGCGCCGGGACCGTGCTATCTGCCTTTCCGATACTGGGCGAATACCTTGCAAAGGTTCCGAAGATCCTGAACCAGCAGTTGCCGGATGGCCGCGGGCCGTTCGACTTCCTGCTGTTGCTGGGGATCATCGGCCTGGTCGCCGTCGCCGCTGAAAGCATTCTACGTGGGCTGTTGCGTCGCCCGCGCACTCACCTCGCGGCGGCTACTGCTCCCGAACGAGGCCTAGTATCGCTGATCAGTCTTGGCTCGCTGGCGGCGCTCGACGGGCTCGGCGTGCTTGCTGTCTGGCTGATCAGCGAAGCGGCGGTGGCGACGTGGTTCGAAGGTAGCGCACCTCAGGACCGCCTCGCCCAAGCCGTGCTGCACGGCATTTTCGGATGGCGCCTGTACGTGCTGCTGTTCCGCATCGTCCTGCAGCCGGACATGCCGACGGCCCGGCTTTGTGCGGTCGAGGGTGCCGGGGCGCGGTCGATGTACCTGCGCATCTCGGCGGTGATGTTCGTGATCATCCTCGGCCGGATCGTGGCCCAGCTTCTGATCGCCATGACGACACCCACAGAGGCGTTCGCCGCCTATCAGGTCCTCGTCGTACCGATCTATCTTGCGTGCTTCTTCTGGCTGGTTTTTCGCTCTAAGGAAGCCGCCCAGCAATGGTTCTCCGGCCTGGCTCTGGCGGCGCCACTTGCCGGCACAGTTGCCCGGCACTGGATCGGCGTCGCGAGTACGTTCTTCGCCATTATGGGCGTGACGCAGCTATACAGCGCGCTGTCGGGGCAGGTGAAGGTCGGGGGCGCGATGGTGCTCACCCTCAACCTCGTGATTGGCCTGGTGATCTTCGAAACGCTGATGCAAGCCTTTGTGCGGCGGCTCGATTCACAGCTGGTTGGCCATACCCCGGCCAGCAATGCGCCCAAGCTGCCGGATGTCGTGGCCCGTTGCGTGCGCGTGGCGGTCATCATCGGTGTCGGCGTGACGATCGCGGAGACCTGGGTGGTCAAGGTGCTGGGGCTTGCAAGCCCCGATCAATGGGACCAGATCACGCGCGCATCACAAACAGCAGCGGTCACGCTGTTCCTGGCCTTCGTGCTGTGGGAACTGTTCAAGTACTTCACCGATCCCTACATGGCGCGCAAGCCGAAGGATGCCGCGCAGGCGATCGCGGATGGCGATGCATCGGCGGCGCCGACCACGCGCATCAGCACCGTCATGCCGCTGTTGCGGATGGCCGTCGCCATTGCGATTGTGCTCCTAGCGGTCATGATCGCTCTCGAGGATTTCGGCATCGATGTCACGCCGTTGATCGCCGGTGCCTCGATCTTTGGCATTGCGATTTCCTTCGGCAGCCAGACGCTGGTGAAGGATATCGTCTCGGGCATCTTCTACCTGACGGACGATGCCTTCCGGGTCGGCGAATACATCGATTGCGGGAAGGCCAAGGGCACGGTCGAGGGGTTCACGCTGCGCTCGATCAAGCTGCGGCACCAGAACGGCCAGGTCCATACCATCCCATTCGGCCAGCTCGGGCAGATCACCAATTTCAGCCGCGACTGGATCACGGTGAAATTCAACCTGCGCTTCGCCCGCGATACCGACATCGAGAAGCTGCGCAAGGCGGCCAAGAAGATCGGTCAGGAGATGATGGAGGTGCCAGAGATCAAATCGGAGATCCTGGCGCCATTCAAGATGCAGGGCGTCGCCGATATCGTGGAGAATGCCCTGCTGATTCGCTTCAAGTTCACGGCCCGGCCCGGCAATCCCGCCATGATTCAGCGCGAGGCGGTGAAGCGGATGTTCAATACCTTGCCGGCACTCGGCATCGAGTTCGCCAAGGAAGGGGCAACCGTGATTCTGCATACGGGGGCGAGTGCCGACGCTGCTTCCTCGCCTGCACCCGCACCGACAGCGCCGGAGACTCAGGCTCCCGCGTCGGTGGCGGCAAGCTGATTCCTGGGCGCATCGGCAGGCCGGCCGACTTGTCTCGCCGGCCTCGAAAGCGGCTCAGTTGCAGCTCGGCGTCGTACAGACGTTGACGTAGTTGTTGATTGGGGTCGGCGCCGGTGCCGCAGGCGGAATGAGCGAGGGTGCCAGGTCGGACGAGGCCAGCTGCGGCAATGTCGGTGAGATCGGGGCGGAAGGAGAAGAGGCCGCCGCGGTATCCGTTCCGGTGTTCGATTGCGTGGTCGACGTCGATGAAGACGACGAGTCCTGCGCCGATGTCGGCCCGATCGGAACGAGCGGCGTCGTCGGCGTTGCCGTCACCGTGCTGGCCGGCAGCGAAGCCAGCTGGATCGGCGACGGACCGGTATTCGGGCTTTGCGGCACGACCATGATCGGCGGGATCGTCGACAGGGCATCGTTGGCGATCAGGGGCGCGGCCCCTTGGAGGGGCGCGGCTCCCAGAAGCGGTCCGGTGCCCTGAAGAGGACCTTCGCCCAACAAGGGACCCGCGCCAAGCAGTGCACCGGCGCCCGGGAGAGGGCCGGCCGTTTGCAGGGGACCGCCTCCCTGCAACGGGCTGGCGCCTTCCACCGGCGCTCCTCCCAAGAGCGGCCCCGCACCCTGCAGTGGACTTGCTCCCTGCAGAGGGCTTTGCCCGTTGAGCGGGCCAGCCACATTGCTTGTCGGCTGCTGGTTCGACGGATCACCGGCACTTGCCTGCTGGACCGGAGCGTCTGTGCCTGCCGGTGGAGCGGGGGCCGTCAGAATGGTGGCGATCTGCTGTGCTGTCGGCGTCGAGGCGCTGGCCGTCTTCGGGTCCAGCGCCGAATTCACCTGGCTCAATCCGGCATTGCCGAGCGCCGCGCGAATGGCCGCGCCCGGCCTCGCATTTGGGGTCGATCCATTATTGGACGGGCCTGGAATGGCCGAGCGTCCCACCGGGCCGCGCGACGGGTCATTGCCGGTGGGGGCTGCACCGTTTGTCGAGCCAGGACCCGATCCCTGTTCGAACATGGCGATATTGTTTGTCAGCGAGCCTGGAGGGATGGGAGCAGGCGGTGTCGGGGGCTGGCCCGGCGTGACCGACATTTCCGTGCCGGGCTGCGTCGTGGTCTGCGTGACGCCTTGGCTGGTAATGGAGAAGGACGCCCCGAACAGAAAGGCGGCGACCGTTCCCCCGCCAGGTGCAACGTCAATGGTCGCAATAGCACCGCGAATGCCCATGCTCGCCGATGGCGTGGCGATCTTGACCTCGGCATTCTTGCTGATGACGCCGCCGACGAAGCGCATCGTTCCGCGTGACAGCTTGAGGCTCATCTCGCCGGTCTTGTTGGCCGGATCGTAGACGTATTTGTCGATCACGATCACGCTGCTCGGACCGATCGTCAGTGACGTGCCGTCGTTGAAGACGAGGTGCGCCCGATCGGAGGCCCCGGTCGTGACCTTCTCGTCGGCACTCATGTCGATGCCCACACGCAGGATTCGCTCCGCAGCCGCCGGCGGCTGCCCCTTGGGCTCGCCTTCCACGACGGAGGCGACGCCGACGCGGGCGAAGGCCGGCATGTCGGCGAACGTCAGCGCGGCTGCCATCGACAGCAGCGAGGCACCGCAGCGCCGGGCCTGGCGCTGATATCGACCGCGATCCGCGAGGAAGGCCATGCCCATGGCTCTCACCGGCTTGCCATGGCTTTGAGGAAGGCGTCGGCGCGGTCCTTGACCTCATTCGACGCTTGCGATGATGACCGCGCTGCCTGGAGGTAGGTTCGCGCCGCCTCCGTGGAGCCCAATCTGAAGTACAAGACGCCAAGCTCGAGCTTCACATCGGGAAGATCGCCCTCGACCAGAAGCAGGCGTTCGAGAGCCGAGATCGCGCCCTCGATGTCTCCCAGTTGTACGGCGAGCTTTGCAAATCTGGTCAGCACCTCGGCATCGGCCGGCTTGAGCAGGGTTTCCTGAAACGCGGCGTCATAGGCCTGGCGGAGCGCCGGGGCGGGAGCGGGCGCCGGTGCCGGCGGACGCGCCGGTAATGCCAGGCCCTGCGGTTGGCTTTGCGTCGAACTGGGCGCGGCCTGAGTCGTTATCGCCATCCCTGAAACGAGGGGGAGCGACATCGCGACCAATCGCAAAGAAAGCCAAGAACTTGGCATGAGCGTTCCCATCCGAGGCTGGCCCTGAGAGTTCAACGCCGCGCTACCCTGTATTTAGTATTCCGGTTGGTCCTTTAACGCAACGTGCGCGCAAGTTATTTGTAAATAACCCGCAAGGTTGTCCCATTATCTGACAGATCAGTCATTTTTCGGAAAATCACTGCAAATTCCGTAAGATATCGAAAAGCAAAATACGGAGATCCAAATCGATGAAGAGCGTTCTGTCTTTCTTGGCCATCTGGGGCGCTCTGTTCTGTGTCGGCGCCTGCGCTAGCAAGGGCACGCTCAACAATTCAACTGTCGAGACCGTTCGAGTCGATGAGCGGCTTTACGAGGTGAGGATCGCCCCCACAGATATCGAGAATGAATATCGAATGCTGATCGTGCGGGCGACCCTGGTCATCTACCCCGATCCCGAGCGCGAATATACCCGGGACTGGAATGTGGCGCGGCGATACATGGCGCGGACCTGCCGCGGGCAGGCCTACAAGGTTCTTGAGGATCGCCTCGAGGATAAGGTGAACCTCTATACGCGCTTCCACTGCGGCGCATAGACCAGCGCAGCCTAATCGGCTGCGCTATGAACCATCAGGCTGGCTGTAAGCTGCTGACCCTTGGTTTCCGGTCCCATCAGGACGGCAAGTGCCACGACCGCCAGGAATCCCATCGTGCTGACCATCATGGGAAGGGCGAAGCCCATATTCATGTCGATCGCGAAGTAAGTAAGGATGGGCGCCGTCAATCCACCCCAGATGGCGCCCTGATGATAGACGAAGCCGGACGCGGTCGCCCGCACCTCGGTCGGGAAGCGCTCGCACAGGTAACTGGGATTCTGTCCGTAGATCGATCCGCCGACCACGCCCTGCAGGATGAAGCCCAGCATAATGATCAGGGGATCGTGACTGAGAAGGTAGATCGGCGTCACCAGGATCGCGAGCAGGGCGGGCACGATGATGGCGGCACGTCGCCCCCATTTGTCGGCGACACTGCCCCAGACGGCGCTGCCCAGCAGGACGACGACATTTGCCCAGAAGATCGGCGCCGCGACCATTCCCGGGGTCCATTTCAGTTCCTTTTGCAGATAGGTCGAGAACAGCGCGTAGATGGAATAGTAGACGCAAAACGCGGATCCCATCCAAAGGCAGGCGGTCAGCGTGTTGAAGAGATACTTGCGCTTGAAGATGGCGAATAGCGGCAGTCTGACCTCGGCGTTCTTCTCCGCCTGAAGGCGCTTGTTCTCGGCCCAGACTGGCGGCTCTTTGACGTAGAAGCGTATCCAGACCACAGCCAGGGCCGGCAGGATGCCGAGCCAGAGCAGGCCGCGCCAACCGATATGGTCGTAGAGCAGGCCATAGGCTGCCGCAGACAGGGCGAAGCCCAGTCCCCACGACCCCTGCAGGATACCGCTCATGAATCCACGGGAGCGGGTGGGCCAGGACTCCATGGCGAGGGCGGCGCCGGCGGGCCACTCGGCCCCCATGCCGATACCCAGCAACGCTCTGAAGAAGAACAGGAACGCGAAGCTGGGCGAGAAGCCGGCAATGAAGTTGCAGATCGAATACCAGAGGATGGAGATCATCAATGGCGCCTTGCGGCCCATGCGATCGGCCATCCAGCCGGCGGCGGTTGCCCCTGCGAGACGCAGCCAGAGGGTGATGGTGAAGACGGCGGCAACGGCCGCCAGGGGAACGCCGAACTCCTGGCTGATCGGCAGCATGATCAGCAGGAAGATGGTGAAGTCGAACGCATCGAGCGTCCAACCAAGCCAGGCGGCGATGTAGGCGATCCATTGGTCCTTGGTTGGTTCCTTCCACCATGGGATCGCAGGCGATGCAGGATTGGAAGCGACAGACGCGGACATCGGCTAAACCTCCCTGTTGTCAGTAGGTTTACGCGGAGCGACTCCGAACGCTGGGCTGATATGGATGATTGTCAGACGGCTGGCCGGTCGTGGCAACGGCAGTTCGATCGAATATGGTTAACAATCGCAAACTGCCTTTGACGAAGGGAATGCCGATGCTGCGTCTGGGCTACCTGCTGCCGACCCGGGAACGGATCATGTCGGGCCAGCACGAGACCGGCTCGTTGCTGGCCCTGGCCGAACGAGCGGAAGCACTGGGATTCGACTCCGTCTGGGTAGGCGACTCCCTGCTGGCGCGGCCGCGGCATGATCCTTTGACCCTGCTGGCGGCCGTCGCGGCCCGGACACGGCATATCGAGATGGGCACGGCTGTCCTGCTTCCGGCACTGCGCAACCCTGTCGTGTTGGCGCAACAGGTGGCGACGCTCGATCGGATCGCCGAAGGTCGCCTGATCCTCGGCGTCGGGATCGGGACAGATGTTCCCAACATCCGCTCGGAGTTCGAGGCGGCCGGCGTTCCTTTCGAAAAGCGTGTCGGAAGACTGACCGAGGGCATGGCACTGTGTCGTGCCTTGTGGCAGGGCAAACCAGTGGACTGGCAGGGGCGCTGGCACATGGCTCAGGCCACTTTGGCGCCGACGCCGCATCGACCGGGTGGTCCTCCGATCTGGGTTGGAGGCTCCGTGGCGCCGGCGCGGGAGCGAGCAGGGCGGCTGTTCGACGGCTGGTTTCCAAACGCTCCGACGGCTGCCGAATATCGAGAACAGTGGGCCGACGTGACGGCCGCTGCAACAAAGGCCGGCCGAGATCCCGCCAACCTTGCCGCTGCCATGTATCTCACCTTGGCGATCGATGACGATGCGTCACGCGCCGAAGAGCGGATCGATCGGTATCTCCAGGGCTATTATGGGGTTCGCTCCGATGTGACACGCAAGAGGCAGAGATGTTTCGCCGGGCCGGTCGATGGTGCGGTCGCCTGGATCAAGGAGTATGTTGCAGCTGGTGCGACCCACCTCGTCCTGCGGTTTGCCGGCGACCCTGAAGGACAGATGGAGGCCATCGCGCGGGCTCGGCCGCTCCTCGAAGGCAGATGATGTGCAACTAGGCCTTTCGTGGCCGCTCTTCACTCAGAAGCTTGCCCGTCACGGGATTGACGATATGGACTTGGCCGCAAGCGGGACAGGGAATGGCCCGATAGGATGCTTCGCCAACCTTCGTCGTAGCACTGTTCGGGTCAGATTCAGTTTGTCCCTGAACCTGCTGCTTCGTGACGGGGCAACGGAAGACGAATGTCTTCATGAAGACGCTTATGCCCTGATCCGGAACGCAACACGTTGATCCAGGTCAGGCGAAGCACTCAGCTTTGCGGTCCGGATTCGTCGCGGAGGAGTTTGCCGTTCGAGGGATTCACGATGTGAATGCCGCCACAGGCCAGGCAATTCACGATGTGATGGTCCTTGCCGACGTCAGGGGGCTTGTCCCGCTTGATGGAGCCTTGAACGTTGAGGCCGACGATGGGGCAACGATAGAGGAAGTTACGCATATCTGTCGCAACTAGAACTCCCAAGAGGTGGCGACAGTTTGATCTAGATCAAAGCCCACGAGTTTTATGTGGAAATATGCAGGGGTTGTGTCGCGAAGAACGGCGTTCGCCGGAATTGCACAAGCTCTGTCATGCGCCTGTTTCTTTGCGATGCCGGGGTGTACGCTCATTTCATAGGAACCGACAGAGTTCCTGACAGGGAGGAACAATGGGCAACATCTATCGACGCACATTCGTGGGCGCCGCGTCGGCGGCGGCTGTCATCGGCGCCACGAAGGTCTCGCGCGCGGGAAAGAAATACGACGACGGGGCATCGGACACCGAGATCAAGCTCGGACACACCTGTCCATATAGCGGGCCCGCCTCCGCCTATGGCGTCAACGGCAAGGCGATCGTGGCCTATTGGGACATGATCAACGACACCGGCGGTATCAACGGCCGGAAGATCAAGTTCATTACCTTGGACGACGGCTACTCTCCGCCCAAGACAGTGGAATGCATCCGCCAGCTAGTTGAGCAGGAGAAGGTCCTGTGTACCCACAACACCCTCGGCACCGCCACGAACACTGCCATCCACAAATACATGAATCAGAAGAAGGTGCCGCAGCTGTACGTCGCCACGGGAGCTTCCAAGTGGGGTGATCCGGCACGCTTTCCATGGACCATGGGATTCCAGCCGGATTATCACACCGAGGGCTCGATCTACGCGAAGCACGTTCTTGCGA
The DNA here is from genome assembly GCF_900167455.1 of Enhydrobacter aerosaccus. Taxonomy (GTDB): domain Bacteria; phylum Pseudomonadota; class Alphaproteobacteria; order Reyranellales; family Reyranellaceae; genus Reyranella; species Reyranella aerosaccus. The sequence goes on along the minus strand of NZ_FUWJ01000001.1, from coordinate 1,499,413 downwards.
CGGTGACGGACCCTCGCATCGGTGTGCTGATGCAGAACGACGACTATGGAAAGGACTACTGGGAGGGTTTCAGGGAAGGGCTCGGCAAGGAGGCCGGCAGGGTCGTCAAGCATGTGACGTACGAGATCAATGAACCGACGGTCGATTCGCAGATCATCCAGCTGAAAGCGGCCGACGCCAACGTGTTCTTCAATATCGCGACGCCGAAGTTTGCCGCCCAAGCGATGCGCAAGGTAGCGGATCTCAACTGGAAGCCGGTCCAGTACGTCAACAATGTCGCCGCGAGCGTGGGAACGGTCATGAAGCCGGCCGGATTCGACAATGTTCAGGGCATCATCACCGCGGCCTATCTGATGGATCCAACAGATCCCAACTGGGCCGATCACCCGGATATGAAGGCATTCAAGGCGTGGATGGCAAAATACCATCCGACAGCGCACCTGGCGGACCTCGGCAACGTCAACGGTTACACGGTGTCCTACCTCATGGCCGAGACGCTGCGCCGGTGCGGTGACGAGCTGACGCGGGTGAATGTGATGAAGCAGGCGACGAGCTTCCAGAAGTTCCGTGTGCCCATGCTCCTGCCTGGTATCACGGTCTCCACCAGTCCGAGCGACTATTTCCCGATCCAGGCCGTTCAACTGCAGCGCTTCAAAGGGCAAAGCTGGGAATTGTTCGGCGACGTGCTGGACGCGGAAAGCACCTGACGGATTTGGCCAGTCGCCGACCGGGCTAACCTGGCCGGCAAAATCGCCACTGCGCGAGACGCGCTCGGCGCGCTAGACTGCCGCCGAGTGACAGCGACGAGTAATCCTGAGTTGCCAAGGCCTTCAGCGCCGAGCGGGCCGACGCCCGAGACGGAACAGCCGGCCACGGAGATGCGGCTGGAAGCCGTAGCGCCCGAGCAATCTCGTTCGGGCGGTCCCGATGTCAAGCTGCGGGCACGGCGCCCTCGGTTCACCGTGCGCTTCAGCGTCAGCATGTTGATCCTGATGGCGCTCATCCTGCTGCCCTTGTCGTCCACCTTGCTATGGCTCGGCTGGCGCGCCGTCGATGCGCAGGAGCAGCGCAGCGTCGATCTGCGCATGAATACGTTGTACAATGCAATCTCGGATTTCATCGGCGACGGCGTGCGGGTGGACATTGCGGCGGCCGAGGCGCTGGCGGAAACGTCCGATTTCAGCATGTCGTCCGGAGGCGCGCGCGACGAGGTCCGTCGGCGCACGCTCATGGCGCTGCTTACACGACACAGCAATCTCGCCGCGGCTTTTGCCGGCTATCCCGATGGCCACCTCGTCTATGTCGGTCGGGTCTCCTTTCTGTCGAATCGGGAACGACAGGTGTTCGGCGCGCCGAAGGATGCGGTGTTTCTGTTTCGCGTCGTCGAAGGCCAAGGCACTGATCGAAGACAAAGCTGGTGGTTCGACGCCGTTCAGATGCCACGCGATGGAGTCCAGACGCGCCCCACGGATTTCGATCCACGGCAAAGACCCTGGTACATCGAGGCCATGCGGCGCCAGGGCGCCGCGCTAACCGATCCTTATCGCTTCGCCTGGTCTGCCGGTGGTTTAGGGGTGTCGGCGGGCGTTCCCATCGACGGCGGCGGAGTCATTGGCTTCGACTTCAACCTGGGCACGCTCTCTCAGCTCCTGAACGAATACAAGATCACGCCGAATTCGATCATAGGCCTGGCGACCGACGTGGCCGATCTCGTGATCGAGTCGACGCCTTGTCAGCCCGAAAGCCCCGGATGTCTTTCCAATGACGGGGACGTGCGGCAAGTCCTCAGGACGATGGCGCAGCAGGCCACAGGAGATCACTATCGGGCCGAACGTACGCTTGAGATGAACGGCCACGATTACCGCTTCATCGTCCAGGCTGCGTCGCCGGTCTACGGCAAATCGATGATGGTCGCGGCGGCAGTGCCGTTGGCCGAACTCTCCGCCGCATCGCGTATCCTCCTCGTCCGGGCGGCAATCGCCGCGGCCGTCACAGTCATTGTCGCCATCGTGGCCGTGCTGGGCGTATCGCTTTTCCTGGCGCGTTCGATGGCCCGGCTCGCGGCAAAGACGGAACGCATCAGGGAGCTGGATTTCTCAGATCGTATCCCGGTCGAAAGCCGCATCACCGAGATCTCCCGGTTGTCGCAAGCCGTGGAGCGTATGCGGTCGGGCCTCGAGGTGTTCGGACTCTACGTGTCGAAGCAGCTGGTCGGGGAGATCATGCGCTCGCCCGGCAGCACCGGGCTGGGCGGCACGCGCCGGCAACTGACCGTCATGTTCACGGATATCGAAGGCTTCTCGCGAATCAGCGAGAGCATCGAGCCGGAACTGCTGACCAGCCGGCTGTCACGCTATTTCGACACGTTGGGAGGGGCTATAGCCGCCAATCATGGCATGATCGACAAGTACATCGGCGATGGCGTGATGGCCTTCTGGAATGCGCCTCAACCGGATTCGGATCACGTTGTCCATGCCTGCGCGGCCGCCCTTGAGGTGGCGCGTTCGAGCCGCAGACTGGCCCAGAAATGGCGAAAGCTCGGTCGACCGCCGTTCAATACTCGGGTCGGCCTGCACACGGGGCAGGCAGTGGTGGGCAATGTCGGGGCACGCCAGCGCATCAACTACACGTTGGTCGGCGCCGTTGCCAATCAGGCCTCTCGTCTGGAAAACCTGAACAAGGCGTACGGGACCGAGATCCTGGCCAGCGGCGATGTCGCCACGGCAGCAGCGACACAGTTTGTATGGCGGCCGGTCGACCGCATCGTTGCGGCCGGCACGACCGAGGTCTTGGACATCCACGAGCTGGTGGCCGACATCGGCCAAGCAAAGCGATTCGCACCATTCCTGGAGAAATGGCGCGTGGCACGGGACGCCTATATCGCCGGTCGTTTCGCCGACGCCAAGCGGGACTTCGAGAGCGCCCTGGCCCTCAAGGAAGGCGACGGTCCGTGTATCGCCTTCATCTCGCGGTGCGGCCAGCTCAGCGACGCGGGCCCGTTGGTCGGCTGGGATGGCGTGTGGCGCTTCGAGCAAAAATAGGGGTCAAGCCGCCTTCGGTGAGGTGAGCAAGGCATGTCCGTCGAGCGACAGTTCGAAGCCTGGCTCGGCGATATGAACCTCGATGCCGGGGAAGCGAGAGCGGACGGCATCCGCAAAGCGGGACCAGGGTTCCGATACCGCCCCCATCATCGCATGGAACTTCTCGTGCGGCGGATAAAGCACGACGATCTTGGGTTTCAGGGCTGCGACACCGCGTACCACATCGGCCATGAAGTTCAGTTGCATGCCTGCCAGCAGGATATCGGTGCGATAGCGGCGGCCCAGATCGGCAATCTCACCGTCGGTCATCTTGCTGTTGAAGCCCTCGTTGTAGTTCAGGACGGTCACGCCGTCGGGCAGTTCGACATGGAAGCCGGTATAGGGGGAATAGAACGGCGCATTGGTCGCGCTGCTCCAAGCCCAGGAGAGCTGGGTCGTGTTGCCTTGGAAAAGCGCACGAGTCAGGGCCTTGGGAAGGTTGATGTCACGATGCTTCCAGAGAAATGCCGAGATCCTGAAGCCTGGCACATTTACCGTCTCGAAGCGCTTGGGATCGATCGCCTTCAGTTGCGTATCCGGAATACCGCGCCGGCTCTTCAGGAAAGAGCACACCGAGGGGGCGCCGATGACAGTAGCGCCGGTCGCCTTGGCAACCACCGGCACGTCGAGGAAGTGCTCTTCATGGCCATGCGTCACGCAGATATATTTGGCGTGCTCGAAGTCCTCGAGGTGAAACCATTCGGCGCCGCAATAAGGCCTGAAGAACGGATCGAAGAAGAGGGCGCCGGCGGCCGTTTCAATCGAAAGCGCGGACCAGCCGAAGTACCGTATCTTGGTTGCCATGGGCGTTACTCCAACAATGAGACGTCTTTGGTTTCACGGGCGAACAAGGTCGCGACGAAGGTAAGGGCCGCCAGCAGGATCAGCATGATGGAGACTCCGGCGGTCCCACCCATGTAGGCGGCCAGCCAGGTGGCGATGATGGGGGCGAAGCCGCCGCCGATCGCCGCGGAGGCCTGGAAGCCGAACGAGGCACCGGTGAAGCGGACCCGGGCCCCGAACAGTTCGGGAAAGTAGGCCGACTCGGGCGCGAACATCAGGCCGTGGCCGAGATTGAGGCCGACGATGATGGCGAGCATGACGATCGCCGGATCCTTGGTGTCCAGCATCCAGAACAACGGGAAGGCGAACAGCACGGTGAAGAGCACGCCGAGGAAATAGAAGGGCCGCCGGCCGATCCGGTCGGACAGCCAGCCGAAGAGGGGGATGGTTACGACCTCGACCAGAGCCGCCCAGAAGATGGCATCGAGCAGAAGCTTGCGTGGCAGGGCCAGTTTGCTCGTGGCGTAACCGACCACGAACACCGTGAGCATGTAGACCCAGGAAACCTCGGAAAGCTTCAGTCCCAGGGCGACGAGGAAGGATCGCGGGTTCTTGAATACGGCTTCGACGAAGGGGTTGGTGGAGATGTCGTTTCGTGCCTTGAGATCCTCGAAAACCGGCGTCTCCGGGACGCGGGCGCGGATGAAGGCGCCCAGCAGCACCAACACGATGCTGACCAGGAAGGGCAGGCGCCAGCCCCAGGCCAGGAAGGAAGACTCGGGCATCGCCGTCGCCAAGGCGAAGACGCCGGACGAAGTGACAAGGCCGAGCGAGAAACCAACCTGGACCAGGCTGCCGTAAAAGCCGCGCTTTCCGGCAGGGGCATGTTCAAGCACCATCAACGAGGCGCCGCCCCATTCGCCCCCCATGGCGAGGCCTTGGACGAAACGCAGCAGGACGAGCAGGGCCGGCGCGAAAATTCCGATCTGGTCATAGGTCGGCAGCAGTCCCACCAGGAAGGTCCCCAGTCCCATAATGGCCATGGTGAGCATCAGCATCGACTTGCGGCCAATGCGGTCGCCGAAGTGCCCGAACAGGGCGCCGCCGACGGGACGGGCGACAAAACCGACGGCATAGGTGGCGAGGGCGGCCAGCGTACCCGTGAGCGGGTCGACAGTGGGAAAGAACAACTTGTTGAATACGAGCGCCGCGGCCGTGCCGTAGATCAGGAAGTCGTACCATTCGATGATCGTACCGAATGTGCCGGCAAAGGCGATGATGCCCATGTTCTTGGGAGAAGCCGAGGAGCCGATGACAGCAGTCGAGGTCATGCAGTGTTCCCTTCCGCAGCAGTCGATGCCAGTGAGGCGGTGGTCTGCCTGGATTGGCGCCACGGATGGCGTTTCCGGACAGTATATAGGAATTTCCTGCATGTTTCATGCCATTCAACTAATATGGCGCAGAAGTTGCCTGAGAGTCGATCATGAAGTTCGGAATTTTCATCTATGACGGCGTCGAGCCGATCGATCTCGCGACCTTCGGCGTCTTGTCGATGGCGCGCCGTATTCGCCCCGAGATCGAGATCCACACCGTCGGCCCCGTCGCGGGACCGGTGAGGCTGTCGAACGGGCTCGTCGTGCTGGCCGACTATGCGCTTGCGGATGCGCCATCGTTCGATGTGCTGATCGTTACCGGAGGCCCGGGTTGGGTCGAGGAAAGTCGGCGCGCCGAGACGCTCGACCTGCTGCGCGAGCGGTCACAAGGCACTTTGCTGGTTTCCGTCTGCACCGGCGCCATGATCCTGGGCGCGAGCGGCGTTCTGGAGGGGTTGAGAGCAACGACGAAGCGGGAGGTCGTGCCTCCGGAGTTTCCTCCGATCCGGCAGATGACCGACCTTTATCCCGGCATCGACGTAGTGGAAGCGAGCCTGGTGGACGAGGGGCACGTGATCACCGGCGGTGGGGTGTCATTGTGCATCGATGCCACCCTCCACCTGTTGGATCGCCTGTTCGGCGGCAATGTGGCTGCTGAAACGGCCCGCATCATCGAATATCAACGCGCATGGTCCGCAAATCTCGAGCAGTTTCCGCCTCTCGTCCGTCGTCCCGTCTGAAGACTGCCTCGAAAACAGGCGGAAAGGCGACGGACGTCGAGCTTCAGCTGGGCAAGCGCATCGCCGCCTTGCGCGCGGCGGTCGGATTCACGCTCGACCGGCTGGCGGCGGACGCCGGGTTTACCAAGGGGTACCTGTCCAAGATCGAGAACTCGAAGGTGATCCCGCCGATCGGAACCCTGGTCAAGATTGCGCAGGTTCTGAACACCGATCTCGCGGCACTGTTCGGCAACAACATGCCCGATGCTGCCAACGACGAGGCGATATGCGTCGTGCGCTCGTGGGAGCGGGAAACCGCGATCCGAGGCGGCAGCTCCTTCGGCTACGACTATGTGGCGCTCGCCCACAAGCGGCACCACAAGCAGATGGAGCCGTTCATCATGGTTTTCCCGTCGGAGGTCGATAAGGACATTCGCTTCGAGCACGAAGGCGAGGAGTTCATGTTCATCCTGGCCGGCAAGGTCGAGTTCGAGGCGGAGATCGGCGGTCGTACGAAGACCTGGATTCTCTCCGCAGGCGACAGTGCCTATTTCGATGCGGAGATTCCCCATCGGGGCCGCAGCCTGCGTGGCGAATCGCAGGCGCTTGTCGTGATCTATCGAAGCAGAAGCGACGAGACCGCTACCGATTGAGAGGATCTCAGCCGCAGGCCACGGCGTAGATGTGCTGCACGTCGCTGGGCAGGGGCATCGCCTGCCAGCTTTTGCCGCCGTCCTGTGTGCCGAACACCTCTCCCTCGTAGCGGGCGCCGATATAGACCTGATCGGGATCGCGCTGGTGCAGACCGATCGACATGATGGTGCCATGCACCTGGACCTTGTCGAAGCGTTGCCAGCTCTGGCCGCCATCCTGGCTGCGATAGAGGGCCCCATCGTGACTGGCCGCCGCAACGGACAGAGCGGCATAGAGTGTGTTGGGATCGGTCGGTGAGACCTTCACATCCCGCCCGTAGGTGATGGGCGAGAACCGCCGCATCTCCATGTCCTGCCAGGTTTTGCCATGGTCGAGCGTCCGGAACAGGCCCATGCGCAGCGCGACAATGGCGGAATCCGGAGTCGCCGGACTGATCGTCACCGCGTGGCCATCGAGCATGCCTTCCGCGGTGGTATCGCTCACGATCTTGCTCTTGAGGTGCGGCTGCTCCGCGAGCTTGATCAGACCGTCGCTGCAGTCGACCCAGGTTTCGCCGCCGTCGGAACTGCGCATCACGCCATTGATTTCGAGTGCCGCATAGATCTCGTCGGGATTCTTCGGATTCTGCGCCAGACGCATGACCCGCGAGGCGAAGGGGCCGGTGCAATGTGTGACGATGACAGGCGTGGACAGCTTGCGCCAGGTCACGCCTCCATCGTCGCTGCGGTAGATATCGATCGGCGAGGCCCCGGCGAGCATCCTTTTCGGATCGCGTCTGTCGACCAGGAAACTCCAGATCTCCTTGCCAGTATCGGGAAAGCCTGCCCGGCTGAAGGTGGCACCGCGGTCCGTGCTGCGCCACACACCGTCGCTGGTTCCGGCGAACACGATCTCCGGGTTGTCCGGATGCACGAAGACCGTGAATGCCTGAACGTTTCCGAGGACGTGTTTCCAGTCGCCGCCTTTGGCGGCGCGCTGGAACACGCCCACTTTTCCGGTCTGGTCGGGTTTGCCGAAGTAGCCAGCGACGCCAACGTAGATGTTCGATGCCTCAGCCATGACAAACCCTCCAGTTACCGGTCCGTGTCAGTTCTTGGCCACGAGCGGGCAATCACCCTTGTCCAGAGGCCGGAAGGCTTCTTCGCCCGGGATCGTGGCGAGAAGCTTGTAATAGTCCCAAGGTCCCTTGGACTCCGACGGCGATTTCACCTCGAAGAGATACATGGCGTGCATGTTGCGGCCATCCGGGCGAATGTAGCTCGGGCCGAAGACCGGATCGTCCCACTTGCCGCTCTTCATGTTCGCCATGACCTTGTCGGCATCGTCGGTGCCAGTCGCCTTGATCGCTTCGAGATAGCGTCGCGTGGCAGAGTAGAATCCGGCCTGCACCATGGTCGGCATCTTGCCGTTGAACTTGGCCGCGAAGCGCTTGGAGAAGTCCCGGGTCTTGTCGTTCAGGTCCCAGTAGAAGGCTTCTGTCAGGCGCAGGCCCTGGGCGCGTTCCAGTCCCAGAGAATGCACGTCGGAGATGAACACCAGCAGGCCAGCCAGCTTCTGGCCACCCTTGACGATGCCGAACTCGGCGGCCTGCTTGATCGAGTTGATGGTGTCGCCGCCGGCATTGGCGAGACCGATGATCTGCGCCTTCGATCCTTGCGCCTGCAACAGGAAGGAGGAGAAGTCGCTGGTGTTGATCGGCGCCCGCACGCTGCCCAGCACGGTGCCGCCGGCCTTCTTCACGACTTCGCTGACGTCGCGCTCCAGGGCGTACCCGAAGGCGTAGTCGGCGGTGAGGAAGAACCAGGTCTTGCCGCCGGACTTGACGACCGCGGCGCCCGTGCCGTTGGCGAGGGCCGTCGTGTCATAAACCCAGTGCACCGTGTAAGCATTGCAGAGCTTGCCCGTGATGTCGGACGAGGCGGGGTCCGGCGCGAGGAATATCTTCTTCTTCTCGCCCGCGACCCGCTCCAGGGCGATCGATGAAGCCGATCCCCCGGCTCCGAGGATCATGTCGACTTTCTCGCTGTCGTACCACCGGCCACCGAGCGTCGCGGCAACATCGGCCTTGTTCTGAATGTCGCCGGTGACGAGTTCGATCTTCTTGCCGAGAATCGAGCCACCGAACTCGTCGATCGCCATCTGGGTGGCCACGACGGCACCCGGGCCGTTGATATCGGCATAGAGGCTGGCCATGTCGGTCGCCACGCCGATCTTGACCACATCATCGCTGACCTGCGCAAAGCCCGGCCCGGCGGAAGCCGCCAAGGCAAGGGCGGCCATGCCTATCAGTCCACGTCTCATCGTTTCGCTCCCTTAGGCTTTCTTGTTATTGAAGCCTGCGAGAATGCTGCCACAGGCCTGGAGCAGGGGAAAGCCGATGATCGAAACTATTCAGGATATCGTCACTCCCGACGGCAGGATGGAAACCTTCATCTGCCATCCCGAGCGAGGCGGCCCATATCCTCCGGTGCTGTTCCTGATGGATGCGCCAGGCATCCGCGAGGAGCTCTACGACATGGCCCGGAGGCTGGGGACGGTGGGCTATTTCGTGCTGTTGCCCAACCTCTATTATCGCGCCGGCAGGGACACCAAGTACGGCCCCGACGTCCTTCAGCATGGCAGTGCCGAGCATCAGCGTATGCGTGCGGTGCGAACCAAGATGACGATTCCCCCCGTCATGAGCGACGTTGCCGCCCTGATCGGGTTCGCCGACGGGCAGATCGCGGCGAAGAAGGGACCGGTTGGCGTCCACGGCTATTGCATGAGCGGTCCCTATGCTCTTGCGGCTGCGGCCCGTTACCCGGAGCGCATCGCCGCTGCGGCGTCCTTCTACGGCACGTGGATCGTGAGCGATGCGGTCGAAAGTCCGCACCTCACCCTCGGCAAGGCCAAGGGCGAACTCTACATCTCCTGCGCCGAGCACGATGAGCTCGCACCGCTCGACATGGTCAAGGAACTCCAGGCCCTGTTCGACAAGTCAGGCAATCCCGGCGAGCTCGAGATCAATGCCGGAGTCCATCATGGCTTCGCCTTCCCGCAACGCTGGTGCTACGACAAACCGGCCGCGGAGCGCCATTGGGAGCGGCTGATCGCGCTGTATCGCCGCCGCCTCGGCTAGGCGAGGACTGGTCTCTCGTCAGGCGGCCTTGGTGGATGTGGCCTTGCGGGCCTGCCACTTGTCCAGGATCTCGCGCGCATGATTGCTCGCCGGATCCATGGCGCTTTCGTGTCCCGGAACCTTGGCTGTAAGTTCGATGACGTAGCCGTTCGGATCACGGAAGTAGATGGACCGGATGAAACGGTGATCGGAGATGCCGCGGACCTCGCGACCCTCCGACTTCGCCTTGGCTAACATTGCTTCCAGCGTCGCAGGCTCGACTTCGAGGGCGATGTGCAGGTCGAAGTCGTGCTGGTCCTTGAAGTCGAAAGGCCGGTCAGGCGCCTCGAAGAATGCGAGACACGATCCGTCATCGAGCTGGAAGAAGGTGTGCAGCACCGATGTCTGCCGACCGGTCTTGGTCTCCTCGATGTGCAAGGTATGGACCAGCGGCAATCCGAGGAAATCCTCGTAGAACCGCCGCGTCTCCTCGGAGTCGCGGCAGCGGTAGGCGTTGTGGTGCAGCCCCTTGATCATGTGACGCTCCCTGGTCAGCGATCGAGCCAGACATCCTCGAACCGCCAATGATTGTAGATCGTGTTGACGGCCAGGTTTAGTCCCTTGACCTCGGGCCGCCAGCAGGTCGCCGCCCAATCGTGCTCGATCACCGGCCGGGCGCCGTCTTCCTGCAGCTTCTTGTCGATCTCCCACACCAGCTTCTTGCGCGCCTCGCGGTCGGTCATCTGCGATTGCTTGTCGAACAGCTTCTCGACCTCGGGGTTGCAATAGTTGGTGTAGTTGCGGTCGGACTTGCAGGCGAAGGTCTCGTACAGCACGACGTCGGGATCGTCGATGCCGACGCCCTGGACATTGAGGGCGACGGTATAGTCCTTGCGCGCCAGGCGATTGTACCAAACCGCCGTCTCGATCGGTTCGAGTTCGCCCTCGATATAGACATTCTTGAGGTGATCGATGAGCAACACGGCCTGATCCCGGTAGGTGGCGATATCACGAGTGGAGACCTTGATCTTGAGCGGCTTCTCGGCACTGTAGCCGAGGGCGCTCATGAGTTTGCGGCCTTCCGCACGGCTCTTTTCGTGATCGGCGCCGTAACCTGCGACCGTGGCGAGGAATTCCGGCGGCATGCCCCAGAGCCCTTCCGGCGGCGGCAGCATGGCGCCGCCCAGCCGGTTTCCGCCCTGGCCGATGATGGTGTTGAAGGCCGATCTGTCGATCGCCAGTACCATGGCCTTGCGGATATCGGCGTTGTCGAACGGAGGCTTATCGCGGTTCACCAGCAGGTTGGCCTGGGTGTTGGTCGGCAGCATCTCGCACTGCGCCCACGGAGCCTGCTTCTTGATGTCGGCCAATACGGGCGCCGTGATCTCACCCGTGAAGGTGAGGTCGAACTTGCCGGCGATGAAGGCGAGCGTCGCCGTCGCTCGATTCGGGATGATCGTGTATTCGATCCCGTCCAGATAGGGGCGACCCTTCTTCCAGTAGTCCGGATTCTTCGCCAGCTTGATCGACTGGTTGCGCGTGAACTCGACGAACTTGAACGGGCCGGTGCCGATGGGCTTGGTCCGCATCTGGGCCGGCGGAACGTGACACGGATAGACCGGGGAGAATCCCCCGGCGAGCATGGTGAGCAGCGACGGCTGTGGACGCTCGAGGTGGAAGGTGACCTCGCGGTCACCGTTGGTCGTGATTTCCTTGAGATTGAAGTACCAGGGTTTCCGTGGATTCTTGCGCAGCTTCGATTCGTCGGAGATCAGCATGTCCCATGTGCACTTCACATCCGCGCTCGTGAAAGGCTTGCCGTCGTGCCATTTCACGCCGTCGCGCAGTTGGAAGGTGAGGTTCTTGCCGTCATCGCTCCATTTCCACGACGTCGCCAGATCGGGAACGATATGATCGGGATCGTTCTGCTTCGTCGCCGGATCGAAGACCACCAGGTTGTTGTAGAGCGCCATGAACGGCATGTCGGTGGAGATGGTCGCCTCTTCGTGGATCGACGCGCTCGGCGGATTGTCGCGGTGATAGACGCGCAGGATGCCGCCGGCCTTCTGGGCCGAAGCGTTGTACGATGGCATGAGCAGCAGCGCAGCCAACGCCGCGGCCAGCAGACGATTCATCTTTGATCCCCTCCCAAATCAGGCGGGGACGATAACACGCCTGCCGACGATGATTTGCCAAATACCTGCCGCGAGAACGCATGCGGCCACTGCAAAAAATGCCATGCGATAACTGATCTGCGATGCGATCAACGCGAAGAGCGGCGGACCGAAGACGGCGCCCGAGAAGGCCAGCGCCGTTTGCACGGCGGCGACGGCTGCCGCTTCGCCTGGCGGAGAGAGATGGGCGAACTCCGCCTGTGAGGTGCCGTTCCAGCTGATGACGACCGAGCCATAGCCGATGACGGCGAGCGCAATCAGCCAGAAAGGCGTCGTTTCGGACAGCAGACCGACAGCGATGCTGCCCGCGGTCATGCCGATGCCGGTCCAGCCGAGCAGCAGAATGCGGGGGAAGCGATCGCCCATGCCGCCGCTGACCAATCGCACGCCGGTCCCGAACAATTGGGAGAAGGAAAGCAGCGCGCCAGCTTTGGCGATCGACAGGCCGCAATGCTCGTACAGATAGGTGACGAGGTAGAACGTGAAAGTGTGCTGGGCCACCACATAGACGAACGCCGAGCAACCGAGAACGCGTAGCTGGTCATGCGCCATCACGAAACGGATCGAGCGCCAGATCCCGCTCGGCGAGCGCGTGCCAGCACTGACCACATCGAGGCGCGGCCGCAACGGCTCGACGAGCAGGGCTGCCAGCACGGCCGCGCCGGCCGCGGTCAGGCTGGCGCCGCGCCAGCCGATCCAGCCCAGCAGCCACGGGAAGACAAGACCGGCCAGGGCAAAGCCGATCGGCACGCCGGTCTGCTTCAGCGAGAACACCATGCCGAAATATTCCCGCGGCACGCGCTGGGCGAGGATATGGGCCGAAGCGGGATTGATGGGGCCTTGAGCGGCGCCGATGCATGCCACCGCGAGGACAGTGGCGCCGACCAGGGCAATCGCATTGAAGGCGAGGCCGATCGCCGCCATCAGCAGGGCCGCCTGGCAAACCCTGACGGCACCCAGCCGAAGAATCGGCCCCGCTGCGGCGAGGGCCATAACGGCGGCGACGGCATAGATGATCGCCGTGAAGATCCCGACCAGCTTGGGATCGATGGCGAGATCCTTGGCGACCGCCGGCATCATCACGCTGAGCGACAGGACGCTCAGCGAAATCATGACCTGGATCGCCAGCATGGAGGCGACCGGAATGAACGCGCGTTTCATGCCGGGCGCCTCCAATCCCTCACAGCTTGTAGAGGTCGGCCTTGTTGAGGATCGTGTTGCGCAGGATGCGGATCGACGCCACGTCGACCATCACGCCGTCGACATTGATGGCACCCAGGCCCTGGGCCTCCGCCTCGGCATAGGCTTTTTCGAGCTTGCGGGCCCGGGCCACGTCCTCCGGCTTCGGCGAGTAGACATCGAGCGCAATGTCGATCTGCGACGGATGGATGGCCCACTTGCCGACGCAGCCCAGGATCATCGAGCGGCGGCATTCCTCGCGATAGGCGTCGGGATTGCGGAAGTCGGCGAACGGACCATCCACCGGATCGATTCCGGCGGCGCGGCAGGCCATCACCAGGCGGAAACGCGCGTAATGCCAGATGTCTCCGGGATAGCCGTCGCTTTCGCCGACATTCCTGTTGGTGACGCCCATCGAGGCCGAGAAATCGCCCATGCCGAACACCAGGCATTCGAGGCGTGGGGTGCACTTGGCGATGGCATCGACGTTCTGCAGGCCCTCGACTTCCTCGATCAACGCCTCGAGCCCGATCCGACGCTTGAGCTTCAGTTTCTTCTCGAGCTGATGGAGGAGCTTGTCGGCAAACAGCACGTCGGCCGGGGTGAGCACCTTGGTCATCATGATGGTGTCGAGGTGCTCGCCGGCGCCCTCGACCACCTCGATGATGTCCTCGAAGGCGTATTCGGTCGTCAGGTCGTTGATGCGCACGCAGCGGGTCTTGCCGGTCCAGTCGAGGCTCTTGAGGCCTTCGATGATCTTCTTGCGGGCCTCGCGCTTCTGGCTGGGTGCAACCGCATCCTCGAGATCGAGGAAGACATGGTCGGCCTTCGACATGGCCGCCTTCTGGATCATCTTCTCGCTGGAACCCGGCGTCGAAAGCTGGACTCGGCGGGCGCGGCGCGGCGGTCGGTCGGTCATTCTCGTCTCCTAAGCAACTATTTTGTCGGCACGCAGGCGAGCAATCTCACCCGCATCGCAGCCGATGGATTGCAGATACTCGTCCGTATGCTCCCCGAGCAAGGGCGCTCGGTGGCGCACGCGGCCGGGCGTTTCAGTCATCTTGATCGCGACACCGGCGATGGCGGTCGGCTCCTCCAGACCCGGATGGGGCACCCGCACGACCATATCACGCACCGCGAAATGCGGATCGGCAAAGACGTCCCGCACGTCATTGACCGGGCCGAACGGGACCTGGCCACCGAAATGCTTCAGGAGCTCCTGCTTGGTATGGCGGCGCGTGAAATCCGACACCGCCTCGATGATCTCGTCCTGGTTGGCGCGGCGGTCCTGCACGGTGCCAAGTCTGGGATCCGTCCCCATTTCCGGCCGGCCGATCAGGCGGCACAGGATCGGCCAGTGGGCATCGGCGTGGGCGGCAATGGTGACGAAACCGTCCTTGGCCGGAAACATGCCAAAGGGGCAGAGCAGGGGGTGATGGTTGCCCTCGGGCGCCGGTACACCGCCAGTATAGGCATGCTGGTGGACGATGCGCTCGCACATCGACAGGATCGCGTCGACCATACTGACATCGACGAACTGGCCTTGCCCGGTCTTATGGGCGCGGAAGATGGCGCTCAGGATGCCGACGGCGCACATCGTCGCCGGCATGAGATCACCGATGCCGGGGCCGACCTTCATCGGCGTGTCCTTGTCGGGGCCGGTGATGGCCATCACGCCGCCAAAGGCCTGCGCCACCACGTCGTAGGCCGGCCAGTCGCTATACGGACTGGCACCGGTGCGCCGGTCGCCGAAACCGCGGATGGTGGCATAGACCAGGCGCGGGTTCTCCTGGCGCAGGATTTCGTAACTCAGTCCCAGCCGCTCCATCACGCCGCCGCGATAGTTCTCAACGACAGCGTCGGCGTCCTTGCACAGGCGCTTCACGAGATCGCGCCCTTCGGGACGCTTGAGGTCGATCGCGATGGACTTCTTGTTGCGGTTGACCGAGGCGAAGTAGCCGCCGAAGGCCTTGAGCCGGTCCTCAGGATGGTACGGCCCGACGATGCGCGTATGGTCGCCGTCGAGCGGTTCGACCTTCACGACTTCCGCCCCTTGGTCCGCCAGCAGCATCGTGCAGAACGGCCCCGCCAGCATCTGCGTCAGGTCGACGATGCGCACGCCGTCGAGCGCACCGGGCGATGGACGGGCACTCATGCGGACCGCAAATCCGCGACAGGGTCGCTCACTTGTCTCCCCAGTGGCTGCGGCGCTTGATCAGCACAGTCCGCTCGCCTTCGAAGACATGCTTGTCGTGCTGGTTCACGCCATAGTGCTTGAAGCGCACGATGCCGGCGTCAGGCTGGTCCGCGTCCTTCTTTTCCAGGACCTCGGAGTAGCAATAGAGGGTGTCGCCGTGGTGGACCGGCCCCTTGAGTCGGATCTTGTCCATGCCGAGCTCCATCAGGGCGTTCTCGGCCGTGTCTTCTGCGGCGAGCCCAATGCACATGGAAATGGTGACGCCGCCGAAGCCGAGGCGCTGTCCCCAGTTGCTGGACTTCATCAGATGTTCGTTGAAGTGACCTTCGGCCGTGTTCATGGTCACGTTCGTGATCCAGACCTGCTCGAGCGGTTCCACCGTCTTGCCGCGGGCATGTTTCATCACGTCGCCGACGACGAAGTCCTCGAAGTAGTTGTCCTTGCCGGTAAGAGCTGAAACCTTCATCAGTTCCTCCCGCGGCCGAGCAGGCGATCGGAGATGATGCGCTTCTGGATCTCCGACGTTCCCTCGAAGATCTTGGTGAGTCGCGCATCGCGCCAGTAGCGCTCGATCGCGTGCAACGTCGTGTAGCCGGCGCCACCGTGGATCTGCAGGCCTTCGCTGCAAACGCGCTCGGCCATCTCGGAGGCGAAGAGCTTAGCCATCGAGGCTTCCTTGTCGCAGCGCTGGCCATTGTCGATCTGCTCGCAGACGAAATAGTTCAACTGCCGCGCCGCCTCGATCTGGGTGGCCATGTCGGCGAGCTTGAAGCGGATCGCCTGGAAATCCGAGATCGAATGGCCGAACTGCTTGCGGTCGTTGGCATAGACGATCGAATCGTCGAGCGCCCCTTGGGCAAGGCCGATCGCACGCGCGGCTGTGTGGGCACGGGCGGTCTCGAGGCCGGAGGTGGCGTAATAGAAAGCCTTGCCTTCCTCGCCGATCATGTCGGTCGCCTCGACGCGGAAGTTGTCGAAGGCGAGCTCCCAGGTCTTCCAGCCGAAATAACCAATCTTGGGAATCGGCGCGCCGTTGCAGCCCTTCGGCAGTTCGCCACGCTTCTTCTCGACAAAGAACATGGACAGGCCGAGATGGCGCTTGCCCGGCGGCGCATCGGAAGTACGGGCGATGATGATCAGGAAGTCGGCACCGTCGGCGAAGGTGCACCAATACTTGTTGCCGCTGATCAGGTAGCCGCTGCCGTCTTTCTTGGCCCGGCAGGAGATGTTGGAGATGTCGGAGCCCGCGTTTGGTTCCGACATGGAGAAGGCGCCGAGGAACTCGCCCTTGGCCATGCGCGGCAGGTAGAGCGAGCGCTGCTCCTCGCTCATCATCTGGGAGCCGATCAGCAGGTTGCCGCGTGCGATGATGGAGGCGACGCTCATCCAGCCGCGCGACAGTTCCTCGGTCACGAGGCAATACTCGAAGCACCCGAGTCCCAGACCGCCATACTGCTCGGGGATCAGAATGCCGAAATAGCCCAGCTCCGCCATCTTCTCGCGCAGGCTCATCGGGATGTCGCCCTTCTCGGGATCGAGCTTGTTGGCGACGGGCAGGACTTCGTTCAGCGTGAACTCGCGCGCCTGCTCCTGGATCATGCGGCGCTCTTCCGTGATGTACGGCATTACTGGGAAACCCTCTGACGAACGAGATTGGTACGCTTGAAATCGATCACGAGCTCTTCGCGCTGATTGAAGCCCTTGGTGTGCCAGGTGACGATGCCGAAGCCCTTATGGGAGTCCGAGACGCGGCCATCGAGAACGACCGACTCCGCACGCAGCGAATCACCCGGATAGACCGGCTGATGGTAGGCGAGCTCGTTCACCCCCAGGAACGGACCGCCGCCTTCGCTCAGATCCTCGACGGTCATGCCGAAGACGGTCGTGAAAACGAGGAGCGGATTGGCGACCAGTCCGGGATGCCCGTGCGCGCGGGCATAGGCGGCATTGAAGTAATGCGGATTGAAATGCAGCGTCAGCGTCGAGAAGAGGGTGCTCTCCGACTCGGTGATGGTCCGTCCCCAATGGTGCTTGAACACCCGGCCGGGTTCGAAATCCTCATAGCGGTTGCCTTTCGGCACCGGCCTGGCGCGGGCCCTGAAATCCTCCGACATTGCTTCTCCATTACTCGTTACATTGCGGAAGCGCGGACCAGTTCGCCGATATCGGCCAGGCGGTCGACGCGATCGATGGTATCGCGGAGGCGTTTGGCGGCTGCCGAGCCCAGGACCGGCGTGACCAGACTGTCGAACTTGGCTTCGAGAGCCTGCCGTTGCCGGGCGAGATCGGGCCAGGGGATTCCGGAATCATGCGAGGCCTCGAGCGTGCTGCCATCGTCGAGCTGGATCGCCATTTCGGCCAGGGAATGTGCCCAGTTGGGTTGGAATTCGATCGCCATCTTGTCGCGCAACTTCTTGATGCGCGGTTCCTCCGTGATGGCGGCGGTATAGGAGTTGAGGTTCGCGGTGTCGACACCCGTCAGCGCCATTGCCACCGTCTGGCGCAACGAGAATTTCGCTTCGAGGCCGGATGTCGGATGCGGGATGTTGCAGACCCGGTCGGCGCCCGAGTCGATCCGGAGCAGGATCTTCTGGACGCGCTCGGGTGGAAAGTTGCTCTTCAGCCGGATTTCCTTGGCGCATTCGATGGGTGCGTGCGTGAGGTAACAGGCGGCGTGGTACTTGAAGAGGTTGTTGCGCAGATGCCAGCCCGACGGCGGCTCACCAAGGGCGGCATCGGCGGCGAAATGATCGCTCTGCGATGCGGCGAAGCCCTGGTCGCACTCCAGTGAGTCCGGCCGCGCGGTGAATCCTTTCGCGGCGAGCCGAGCGGCGCGCAGCCCCTGTTCGGAGGCCGTGCCGGCATGGAGCGGTTTGCACATGGTGCCGAAGTTGGACTTCAGTCCCGAGGCCTGCGTGGCCGCGATTCCGAAAGCGGTCGCGAGTTGCCTGTCATCGAGGCCGAGCATCCGGCCTGCGGCGGCGGTGGCGGAGAAGGTGCCGACCGTTCCGGTAACGTGAAATCCCTTCTGGTAATGGCTGGGCGCCACGAGCCGGCCGACCCTGCCACTCGTCTCGTATCCGGCGACGAAGCTTTCGATGAAAAGGCGCCCGGAAGCCTTGATCTGCTCGCCGAGCGCCAGGAGGGCGGGGACGACGGTGACCGTGGGATGGCCGCCCATGGCGAAATTCACGTCGTCGTAGTCGAGCGCGTGACTGGCGGCGCCATTGATCAGCGCAGCCACGGAGGGCAGCGTCTTCTCGGAGCGCGCGACCAGCGTTGCCGACCCTGTCGCGCCATCCTCGATGGCCTCCTGGACGAGGATGTCGGTGAGGTCGTCCTGCGCGCCGGCGACGGTAACAGCGAACCAGTCGAGCAGGCATTGCTTGGTGCGTTCGATCAGATCGTCGGGCAGGTCCTGCCAGGCGAGCTGTGTGGCGCGCTTGGCGATTTCGGCCGTGACGGGAACGTCACGTGACGCGACGGAGGATTGCGCGGTCGCCATGGTGTCTCCGGAAATTGAGGACCGGCGAAGTGTCGGCAAAGCGCGCGCGCTTGTCCACTAGCGTGGTTTTCGCGCCACGATATGAAAGATATGCCAATGCTTCGCGTTTCCGCGCGGCGTGACGCCGTCGGCTTCCTCTTCGTCGAACATCTCGACATCGAGTCCATCGAGCAGCGCTTGTGCCGCCGCGCGCTCGAGAAACGTGATGCCGGGCCGTCCGTTCCATGAGTCGCGAACGCCATACCATTGGCCGCTGAAGCGACCTCCGGGCGGCAGGGCGTCTCTTATGCGCTGCCATAGAGTGTGGAATTTCGCCGGCTCGCAGAGTGGCATGGCGAAGCTCGAATTCACGAGCAGGACACCGAGCGGTAAAGGCACGTCCTCGAAACGGGCCAGAACCGGTGTAATTCTTTCCGCGCCCGGCAGGCCGCGTTCGGCCAGCTGCCGTAACGCCTCGGGCTCGGCATCGACAGCCACCACATTCCAGCCCCGCCGCAGCATTTCGATCACGTCGCGGCCATTGCCGCAGCCGAGATCGACCGCAATCGCCCCAGCTGGAGGCGGTCCAAAACGGTCGAGTGCTGTGACGAGGGTACGCCGGGGAGGGCGATCCTTGAGTTTCTCGTAGTAGGCGCCCCAATCCCTGGCGCTATCCGGTGCTTGTGACATTGCGTTCGGTGTGATTCTATCCCGGCAACGATAACAACGTCTCGTTCCGGGAGGAACACATGAAAGGCCTGATCGGGCTCGTCTGCGCTGCTGCGTTTGCGTTCGTTCCCCTTGCCGCCCATGCCGACATCAAGGCTCTGGAAGAGGCCGCGAAGAAGGAAGGGGAGATCACCTGGTACACCGCGCACTACACGTCGGAAGCGGCAGAGGAACTCGGAGCCACCTTCACCCAGCGATACGGCATCAAGGTCAACGTGGTGCGCACGACCGCGCAGGTCGCCTATCAGCGTCTCACCCAGGACATCAAGAACGGCCAGACCAATTGCGATGTCTTTTCGTCGACGGATATCGGGCACTATGTGCGGCTGAAGAAGGAAGGACAGCTCGAGAAGTACATCCCGGAGGACAGTTCCAAGATCTCGGAAGCCTTCCGCAATCTCGATCCCGACGGCTATTTCCACACCACGTCGGCCGGCTTCGTGCTGATCAGCTACAACACGTCCAAAGTGAAGCCGGAGGAAGCGCCCCAGAAGTGGACCGACCTGCTCGATCCCAAATGGAAGGGCAAGATCTCGACCGGGCATCCGGCCTTTTCCGGCTATGTCGGAACCTGGGTGCTTCAGATGAAGCTTCTGTATGGCTGGGACTATTTCAAGAAGCTCGAGAAGAACAAGCCGCAGATCGGCCGCTCCATCAACGACACGGTCACGGCGCTCAATGCCGGCGAGCGACAGGTGGCGGCGGGGGCCGATGGTTCGACGCTGTTCAGTGCCGCCCGCGGCAATCCTCTTGCCATCGTCTATCCGTCGGACGGCGCAGTCCTGATCATTGCGCCGTCGGCGATCGTGAAGGGAACGAAGCACCCGAACGCCGCCCGGCTGTTCATGGAATATCTCTATTCGATCGAAGCCTCCAAGGTGGACGTGAAGCACTTCACGGTGCCGATGCGTCCGGAGGTGCCGGTTGCCGCCGGGGAGAAACCGGTGAACGAAGTGAAGGCGATCCATCCGACCGTCGAGCAGATCGACAAGGGCATTCCGGAAGCCATCGAGGATTGGCGCGACACGTTCGGTAACTGACGTGGCCATCTCTTCGCCTGCCCTGCCGACGACAGCGGCCTCGTCTCCCCGGACGAGGGCATGGGACTCGGCCTGGCTGATCTGGATCGCCATCATCGCGATCCTGTTCTTCCTGGTGGTGAGCCCGTTCGTTCAGCTGATCGCGACCAGCTTCCGCTCGGCCGACAGCGGCGCGTTCACCTTGACCAATTACGCCGCCGCTTATGGCCGCGAGCGCTATGTCGAGGCGCTGTTCAACTCCCTGGAACTGGGGGCAGCGGCGGCGCTGCTGGCCGGCGTGTTCGCCGTGCCGCTCGCCTGGGCGGTGTCGCGCACCAACATGCCCTGCCGCGGTCTGGTCCGCATGCTGGTCCTGGCGACCTTCATCACGCCGCCCTACACGGGCGCCGTCGCCTGGATCCTGTTGGCCGGTCCCAATGCGGGATGGCTCAACAAGCTCTATGCGTTCGTCATGGGAGCGGATACCGGCCCGTTCAACATCTACAGCTTTCCGGGATTGGTCTTCGTCATTGCGCTCTATTCCTATCCCTATGTCTTCATCTTCACGAGCGCGGCGCTGGAGCTCGTA
Organism: Enhydrobacter aerosaccus; assembly: GCF_900167455.1. Classification (GTDB taxonomy): domain Bacteria; phylum Pseudomonadota; class Alphaproteobacteria; order Reyranellales; family Reyranellaceae; genus Reyranella; species Reyranella aerosaccus. The sequence goes on along the minus strand of NZ_FUWJ01000001.1, from coordinate 1,478,336 downwards.
TCGTCGGAAATGGAGGACGCCGCCAACATTCTGGGAGCTGGCGCCTGGCGCACGATGCGTCGGGTCACCCTGCCGCTCGCCCTGCCGGCGATCCTGGGCGGCCTGATCATCTGCTTCCTGGAGGCGATCGCGCTGTTCGCCTCGCCCGCCATGATCGCGATCCCGGCGCGCTTCAATGTCGTGACGACCCAGCTTTTCCAGTTCTTCGGCAATCCGGTCCGGGTCGAGGTGGCAGCGGCCTATGCCATGCCGCTGCTCGTCGTCACCATCCTCCTGGTCGTCATCCAGCGGCTGCTGACGCGGCGCAAGGGGTTCGTGGCGCTGACCGGCAAGGGCGGCGAGCGCCGGCCCATCGCGCTCGGGCGCTGGCGGTGGGTGGCACTGGGCTATGCCCTGTTCGTGGCCAGCCTGTCGGTGTTCCTGCCGTACCTGTTCCTCCTGCAGGCCGCGTTCGCGAAGGCGTGGGGCAGGGGATTCTCCCTCGACAATCTCTCGCTGAAGAACTTCAGGTTCGTGCTGTTCGAGCATGCCACGGCGGCCCATTCCGTGCTCAACAGCTTCCTGTTCGGCGGCACGGCGGCCACGCTCGGTGTCTTCGTCGCCCTTGGCGTGGCCTACATCGTCGCCCGGCGGATCGTGCCGTTCGCGGGCCTGCTGGGCTTCCTGTGTGTGGCGCCGTTCGTCATTCCGGGCGTTGTGCTGGCGATCGGTTTCTATTCGGCCTACGCGCCGCCGCCGCTGGCCCTCTACGGCACGGCCTGGATCATGATCCTGGCCTTCACCACGCGCTTCCTGCCGATCGGCTACGTGAATGCCAATGCCGCCATTCGCAGTCTCAATCCCGAAATGGAGGAGGCGGTGCGGGTCCTGGGCGGCAGCCGGTTGACGGCGGTCCGTCGCGTCGTCGCGCCGCTGCTCAAGCGCAGTCTGCTCGGTGCGTGGCTGCTGATGTTCATTCCGGCAACCCGTGAATTGTCGTCAGCGATCTTCCTCTACGGTCCGAATACGAAGGTGGTTTCGGTGATGATTTTCGACATGAGCGAGGAGGGCAACTTCGAATACCTCGCGGCGCTGGCGCTCATCCTGCAGGCGCTGACATTGCCACTGCTGTGGATCGGCCAGCGCGCCATCGGCCGCGACTTCATGCTGAGGCGTAGCGCGGCATGAGCAAGCTCGTTCTGAGAAACATCGCCCGGCGCTATGGACCGGTCGAGGCCGTTGGCGACTTCTCTTTGGAGCTGGCCAAGGGCGAGTTCGTGTCGCTGCTGGGTCCGTCGGGCTGTGGCAAGACCACCACCCTGCGCATGATCGCGGGCTTCGTGCCGCCCAGTGCCGGCACGATCGAGATGGATGGGCTGCCGATCTCGAGTGCGGAGTCCGTGGTGCCGCCGGAAAGGCGGCGCATGTCGATGATCTTCCAGAGCTATGCGATCTGGCCGAACATGACGGTGGGCGAGAATGTCGGCTTCGGTCTTCAGGTCCGCAAGTTTCCGCGGGCGGAGATCGAGCGAAAGGTCGACAGGATCCTTGAGGTCGTCCAGCTGGGTGCCCTGAAGGGACGGTATCCCGCCGAGCTGTCGGGCGGGCAGCAGCAGCGCGTGGCGTTGGCGCGGGCCATCGTCGTCGAGCCGGAAGTGTTGTTGCTCGACGAGCCGCTGTCGAACCTCGATGCCAATCTGCGCGAGGAGATGCGCTTCGAGATCCGGCGGCTGCACGACGAGTTCAAGATCACGACAGTCTATGTCACGCACGACCAGTCCGAGGCCATGGTCACGTCCGACCGCATCGTGGTGATGAACAAGGGCCGCATCGAGCAGGTCGATGCGCCTCAGGTCCTTTATGCCCGACCCAGGAGTCGCTTCGTCGCTGGCTTCATCGGACGCACCAATTTCCTCGAGGGCACACGGGACGGGGGCGATGTCCGGTTCGACGGCTTCTCGGCGCCGGCAGCGGCCGTCGAGGGCGCGAACGGGACGGGCACATTGCTCTATTCCCTGCGGCCGCAGGCCATCCGGCTTACCCGCGAGAAGCGCCAGGGGCCGGCGCTTGCGATCGAGGCCACGATCGCAGGACGTTCGTACCTCGGCGAATATTGGGATTATCAGGCCCGGCCGCTGGGCGGTTCGAAGGCTTTGCGGGTCTCGACCAGCCCGAATACGGTATTCGAGCCGGACAGCCGGGTATGGCTGGAGATCGATCCGGCCGCCATGGTACGTGTCGAATAGTAACCATCAAGAGTTGGGACAATGACAGCAGGACCGCTTGCCCGTTTCACCGTGCTGGATCTGACGCGCGTCCGCGCCGGCCCGACGGCGGTGCGCTATCTGGCCGACTGGGGTGCCAATTGCATCAAGATCGAAATGCCACCCGCCGCCGGCGACATGGATATGGGCGGGCCGCGCCATGGTCCCGATTTCCAGAACCTGCACCGCAACAAGCGGTCGATCACCCTCAATCTCAAGGAGCCCGACGGTAAGGCCGTCTTCATGAAGCTGGTCGAGAAGGCGGATGTGGTGGTGGAAAACTACCGCGCCGACGTGAAGTTCCGCCTCGGCATCGACTATGAGAGCCTGAAGAAGGTCAATCCGCGCATCATCCTGGGCTCGATCTCGGGTTTCGGCCAGGACGGCCCCTACGCCAAGCGGGCCGGCTTCGACCAGATCGCGCAGGGCATGGGCGGATTGATGTGGATCACCGGCATGCCGGGCCAGGGACCAGTCCGGGCTGGCATCGCCGTGGCTGACGTCGGCGCCGGCCTGCATTGCGCCATCGGCATCCTGATCGCCCTGCTGGAGCGGGAGAGCTCGGGCCAGGGACAATGGATATCGACCTCGCTGCTGCAGGCGATGATCTCGATGTGCGACTTCCAGGCGGCGCGGTGGACGATCGCCAAGGATGTGCCGGGCCAGGCTGGCAACAATCATCCGACGTCGATTCCTACCGGTGTCTTCAAGACCAAGGATGGCTACATCAACATCGCCGCCTCCGGAGGCCACATCTACAAGCGCTTCTGCGAGGCCATCAAGGCGCCCGAGCTCGTCACGGAGGCCCGTTTCGCGACCGACAAGTCCCGAGCCGAGAACCGCGATGCGTTGAACGAGGAGATCAACAAGCGGGTCGAGAAATACGGCAGCGCCGAGCTAGTGAAGCTGCTGAACGATGCCGGCGTGCCGGCCGGTCCGATCTACAAGATGGACGAGATGTTCGCCGATCCGCAGGTCAAGCACCTGAAGATGGCGCATCCCGTCACGTCGCCGAAGCTCGGTGACATCGAGGTGATCGGCCAGGCCATCAACATGAGCCGCACCCCCTTCGAGATGCGCTCGGCCACACCTGAGCAGGGCGAGCATACGGAGGAGGTGCTCAAGGAATTCGGCTACGACGCTTCGGCGATCGCCGATTTCCGCAAACGCGGCGTGGTCTGAGGAGGCCCAGATGATCAGTCCCACATCCCGGATGATCGCGGAAAAGGATGGTTCGATCGGTCGGATCATCTTCAATAAACCGGAACGGCACAATGCGACGTCATCGGACATGTGGGAGGCCATCCCGGTCATCCTCGAGGATTTCGAGCAGGACCCGGCCATCCGGGTGATCATCGTCACCGGCGCCGGCGACAAGGCCTTCGTCTCGGGCGCCGACATCTCGGAGTTCGAGAAGGCCCGTGCGACGCCGGAGCAGATCGCGCATTACGACAAGATCGGCGAGGTCGCGAACTCGCGCCTCGTCAAATGTTCCAAGCCGACGATCGCCCGCATCCGCGGCTATTGTGTCGGGGGCGGTGTCGCCATCGCACTCACCTGCGACATCCGGATCGCCTCCGACAATGCCCGCTTTGCCGTTCCCGCGGCCAAGCTCGGCCTGGGCTATTGGGCGGCCGGCGTGCAGGCGCTGATGAACGTGGTCGGCCCTTCCTTCACCAAGGAGATATTCTATACGGGCCGGCTGTTCAGCGCCCAGGAAGCCTTGGCCATGGGGCTGGTGAACCGCGTCGTTCCGGACGCGGAACTCGACGCCTATGTCGACGATTATTGCCGGCATATCGGCGAGAACGCGCCACTGACCATGCTGGCGGTCAAGCGCACCGTCGAGGAGCTGACTCGCCTGGACGGCAAGCCCGACTTCCATCATGTGGCCCATCTCGTGGGAGAATGTTTCGGGTCGGAGGACTATATCGAGGGCCGCCGCGCCTTCATGGAAAAGCGCAAGCCTGTCTTCAAGGGTCGCTGACCGCGTGAGAGATCTGTTTCCCGCCGTTGCCGAAACGGCGGCGACGGGCGCGACGGCTGAACTCTTCGCCGACATCCGCGAGACGGTCGGCGTCCGGGTCGTCAATCTGGTATGGCGTCATCTCGCCACCATCGAAGGTGCCCTGCCGTCGGCGTGGTCGGCGGTGAAGCCGCTCTATGTTCAAGGAATGGTCGACCGCGCCGCTGTCCGCTTCCGGGAGGAAATGGTCCTGCCCACGCTCGACGCATTGGCGGGTGACGAGCCCGCGAGCGTCGATGCGGTGCTGGCGAGCTACGACCACTCGAACACCATCAACCTGCTCGCGCTCGGCGCGCTGACGGCCTGCCTGCATGGCGATGTGGCCGCGGTGGGCGTGCCGGAGCGGGGGCCGCGCCTGCCGGCGCCGGATGTGACGCTGCCTAAGCTCGCCTCCGCCGAAGACGTCTCGCCCGCCACCTGGGCTACGGTCCTGCGCCTCAACTGCTTCGGAGATCGGGAACAGGTCATCCTGGCCAGCATGTATCGGCACCTCGCTCATGCACCGGCCTTTCTCGTGCGCCTCGAGATGGCCCTGAGGCCCGCGGAGGAGGATGGCTCACTCCTCCGTGCCATCGCCGCCAACAAGCGAGCGGCATACGAGCGATCGAGGGTGCTGGCGCGAGCCATCTCGACGGCGCCAAGGTCACGGGGAGCCGAGATCGAAGCGGCCGTCTCGCTCTTCGTCGATCATGCGATTGGCAAGATGGTGACGATTTGCCGGGCGATCCGCATCGCCAGGAATGCCGTTTCGAGGCACAATGGCGAAGGTTCGATGCCATGGTCGGAGGGACGGTAGGACGATGAGCGATGTCGATCGACTGCACGAGATGATCGCTGCAGCCAGGCGCATCGTGGCCTTCACGGGCGCCGGCATCTCCACGGAGTCCGGCATTCCCGATTTCCGGTCTCTCGGCGGCATCTGGACGAAGTACCAGCCGATCTACTTCGACGACTTCATCGCCTCCGAGGAGATGCGGCGAGAATCCTGGCGGCGCAAATTCGCCACCGACGAGGTAATGCTGAAGGCGGAGCCCAATGCGGGCCATCGCGCCCTGGCGAAGCTGGTGGAGCAGGGCCGCATGAGCGCCATAATCACCCAGAATATAGATGGCCTGCATCAGCGCTCCGGCGTTCCTGAGTCCCGGGTGATCGAGCTGCATGGCAACGGAACCTATGCGACCTGTCTCGACTGCGGACAACGCTACGAGCTGGAACCGATCAAGAAGGCGTTCCTGGAGCATGATCAGGTGCCGATCTGCAGCAAGTGCGATGGTCTGGTGAAGACGGCGACCATTTCCTTCGGTCAGGCCATGCCCGAAATCGCAATGGCGCGAGCCCAGCACGAGACAATGGCGTGCGACCTGTTCATCGTCCTGGGCAGTTCGCTCGTCGTCTACCCGGCAGCCGCCTTTCCGCAGGCAGCCAAGCGTAACGGCGCGGGCCTGGTCATCATCAATCGCGATCCCACGGACCAGGACGACAGCGCCGATCTCGTGATCCACTCGGAGATCGGCTCCGTCATGAGTCGCGTTGTCGGCGTGAACTGAGTGTCTTGGAGCTGAGATGATAACACGCAGGGCGGTGTTGGCTGGCGCTGTTGTCGCCGCCGGAACACGGGCTGCCAGAGCCGATGACCCAGCCTTTTTCCGCATCCTGACGGGCGCGACCAGCGGCATCTACTTCCCGATCGGCGGCCTGATTGCCAGCGCTATTTCCGGCCCGGTGGGAGACCAGCCCTGCCGCAAGGGCGGCCCTTGTGGCGTGGCAGGGCTCATGGGCCTGCCCGAAGTATCGACGGGCTCGGTGGCCAATGTCGCCGCTCTTGCCGCCGGCAAGGCCGAATCGGCATTCGTACAATCCGATGTCGCCTACTGGTCTTATACCGGTACCGGGATATTCAAAGGGCAGTCCAAGGTGGAGACGCTTCGCGCCATCGCGAACCTCTATACGGAGACCATTCATCTCGTCGCCCACAAGGGTGCAGGTATCCGTTCGGTTCGGGATCTGCGCGGCAAGCGGGTGTCTCTCGACGAAGCCGGATCCGGCACGTTGCCGGATGCCCGCCTTGTGCTGGCGGCCTATGGCCTGTCCGAAAAGGATCTGCAGGCCGAATATCTTCCGTTCCAGCGTGCCGCCGACAAGTTCAGAGATCGATCGATCGATGCGTTCTTCCGGGTGAGCGGTTGGCCCGAGAGTGTCATTGCCGATCTCGCCTCGACCATGGGGATCGAGCTAGTGCCCATAGCAGGGGCCGAGGCCGCGAAGCTGGTCGGGAGCTCGGTGTATCTAGTGGCCAACAACGTTCCTGCCGGCATCTATCAGGGGGTGCCGGAGGTAGCGACCATTGGCGTCGAGGCGCTCTGGATCACGACGCAGGCCCAGCCTGACGACCTGATCTACAAGATCACCACCGCGCTCTGGGATCCGGCGGCGCGACGGCTGCTCGATTCGGGGCCGGCCAAAGGCCGCGAGATCCGGCTTCCATCCGCCTTGATGGGAGTCGGCATTCCGCTCCATCCCGGGGCCGAAAGGTTCTACAAGGAGAAGGGGCTGATCAAATGAGGCGAGGGACGGCATGCGACTGAAGGGCAAGACATGTGTCGTGACCGCGGCAGGACAGGGGATCGGCGCCGCGACGGCCCGGGCCTTCGCCCGTGAAGGAGCGTCCGTGTGGGCGACCGATGTCGATGCGGAGAAGCTGCGCCCTCTCTCCGAGGTGAACGGTGTCCGGACACGCAAGCTGGACGTCATGGACAAGCAGGCGATCAATGCCTTGGCAAGGGAGTCGGGCGCAGTCGACGTTCTGTTCAACTGCGCCGGATTTGTGCATCACGGCACGGTGCTCGATGCAACCGACGACCAGTGGCAGTTCGCCTTCAATCTCAATGTGCGAAGCATGTTCTGGACCATTCAGGCTTTCCTGCCCGGCATGTTGGAGAAGGGCAGCGGGTCGATCGTGAACATGTCGTCTGCCGCCTCGTCGGTGAAGGGTGCGGCGCTGCGATTCATCTATGGCACGACCAAGGCCGCGGTGATCGGACTGACCAAGTCCGTGGCGGTCGACTATGTCGGCAAGGGTATCCGCTGCAATGCGATCTGCCCCGGAACAGTCCAGACGCCATCGCTGGATGAACGCATTGCCACTCTCGGCGGCGGCGCGGAAGCCAAGCAGTTCTTCATGCAGCGGCAACCAACCGGCCGGTTCGGATCGTCGGAGGAAATCGCGGCGCTGGCCGTGTATCTGGCCAGCGACGAGTCGGCCTTCACGACCGGAACGGTGAACGTGATCGACGGCGGATGGAGCGTGTAGAGATGGACATCGCCGCCATCGTGGCGCGGGCGCCGGTCGTTCCAGTTCTCACCGTCGAGACGGTGGCTCAGGCGGTGCCTCTGGCGCGGGCGCTGGTTCGCGGTGGATTACCGGTTCTGGAGATCACCCTGCGGACCGACACGGCGCTCGAGTCGCTGGCGGCGATCGCGCGCGAGGTGCCTGAAGCGGTCGTGGGCGCCGGCACGATCCTGAATCCGCATCAGCTCGGTCAAGCCCGCGAGGCAGGGGCTCGCTTTGGAGTCAGCCCCGGCTGCAGCAAGGAACTGGCTACGGCGGTGCGTGCGGCGGACTTTCCGTTCCTGCCGGGTGTCCAGACCGTATCCGAGGCGATGACGCTCTCGACGCAGGGGTTCCGGTTGTTGAAGTTCTTTCCCGCCGAGCAGGCGGGTGGCATCGGCTGGCTGAAAGCGGTCGGCGCGCCGTTGGCCGGCCTGCGCTTCTGTCCCACCGGTGGCGTCAGCGCGGAGACCGCGCCCGCCTATCTTGCCTTGCCGAATGTCGCGTGCGTCGGTGGGTCCTGGGTCGCCCCCGGAAAGGCGGTCGCGAGCGGCGATTGGTCGACGATCGAACGGCTGGCGTCAGCCGCCGCCGCCCTCAAGTAGCGCGCCGGCTCCCCCGATCGCGCTCGCGGCCTGGCCACTACGCAAACACATCCGCGACGTAGCGACCGTGTTCGCGTTCGACGACATCGGCCCATTGTTGAGCTTCTGAGTCGCTGGCGTTCGTGGCCTCGCAATAGATCTTGATGAGGGTGGCGCGGACAGCGGGAGCCATATTCCGTCCGTCGCCGCAGACGAACACCGTTGCGCCTTGCCGGAAAAGGTCTGCGATGCGCCGACGCTCTGCCCACACCCGGTGCTGCACGAACAAGACCTCGCCGTCCGGCCGGTCGGAGAACGCGGGCAGGGTCGTGACGATCCCATCGCGCTCCCATTGCGCTAGCTCATCGCGATAGAGGTAGTCGACGTCCGGGTGGTTGGTGCCGAAGAAGAGCAGCGCTGGCCCGACCTCCTGACCGCCGGCTTTCTGCGCCCCGCGATCCTGCAGGAACCCGCGGAACGGAGCGATGCCCGATCCGGCGCAGATCATGATCATCGGGACCTTGGGGTCGGCCGGCGGATGGAACCGGGCATTGGAGGGACGGACGGCAATAGGGACGCGGTCGCCTGGGCGCAGATGCGCCAGATACGACGAGGCCACGCCCTTGTACTGGCCGATGCCTGAAAGAGCGGGCGCCTCCACGACGGCGACCGTCAGCGTCGCATGGTCCGGCCGCCAGAGCGGCGAAGAGGAGATCGAATACTGCCGCGCACGCATCGGCGGCAGCATGTCGAGATACGGACCGAAGCTCAGTTCGCAGGCATGAAAGCGGTCGAGCAGGTCGATCACGCTGCAGCGGTTCTCGAGGACGCGCTTGTCGTAGTCGGCTGCCATCGCCTCCAGTTCGGCCCTTTCCGGCGGGCAGCGTGTGGACGCGGCGAGAAGCGCGACCTGGGCCCGCGTCGCCGGCTGGGACAGTTCGACATAGTTCGACAGCAGCTCGCCGCAGCTGACGGGGTGGCCGGTTGGCAGGCCGGTGCTGGCGGAAGTCCGGCTCAGGATGACGAGTGTATCGGAAACGAGGCCGAACCGGCGCAGCACGCGGTGAACCACCTCGTCGGGATTGCGCGCCAGCACGGTGAGATAGTCACCCGCCCGGTAGGTCATGCCGTCGGGCAGGGCGAGTTCGATATGCCGCTTCGACCGCGCTGTGGGGCCGGTCATGTCCACGAGTTCGCGGTTCTCGACGACGATGCCTTGCTGCAGATCGCCAAGGCGCAAGGCGCTCTCGCGGCCGGCCTTCACGAACTCGACCTGGATGCCGGTGGAACCCTCGGCCGTAGAGGCTTCCTTGCCGAATGCCTTGGCCATGCGGGGCCAGAACTCGGCCGACCATTCGTCGAAAGCGCCGAAGAAGTCGCCGCCGGAATCGGCTTCACCGCGTTCCGCGATCCGCGTCGCTCCCGCCTTCGCCAGCGCTGCATCGACACGCTTGGGGATCGCCTGATAGGTCCGGGCCCATTGCCGATTACCGCATCCGAACACCGCGAAGCGCGCCCGGTCGAGGGCGCCTTGAGGCAATCCTTCGACATAGGAGATGAATTGGCGGGCGTTGTCCGGAGGCTGGCCTTCATAGGACGCCGTCACCACGATGACGGCTGCATCGCGGGGAAGGTTGCCGGCGACGTCGTCCATGGCGGCAACGGTTGGTGCAAAGCCGAAGGACGGTGCCTCGCTAGCGATGCGATTGGCGAAGGCCTCTGCCGAGCCCGTGTTGCTGCCGAAGAGCACGAGCAGCCTGCTGGTATCGAGGTTGGCCGCGGGCCTGGCCGTGGAAGGAGGCGTCAGCGGTTTCGCGGGCCGGGTCAGGGCCACGCTTCGCGCGAACGACCCGGATGAACGACGTGCCCGTGCCCGGATGCGCAGATTCTCGGGCTTGATGGTGAGGGTCTCGTGCACCTTGAGCGTATAGGCCGGATCGTCCAACACGAACTCGAACCGCTGCAGCATCATCGAAAGGACGAGTTGGGCTTCCTGCATGGCGAAGGGCCGGCCGATACAGGCGCGCGCACCGTTGCCGAAAGGCTTCCACGCGTTCGGCGGCAATTTCTCCGCGTTCTCCAGAGCGAACCGTTCCGGCCGAAAGGCCTCCGCATCCTCACCCCACACCTTGGGGTCACGATGGAGCATGGGCTCCAGGATCATGACCGTGTCTCTCGTCGTCAGCGGATATTTGCCGGCGAGGATCGTGTCCTCGAGCGGCTTGACAGCGAATATGGCGGCCGTCGGCCAGATCCGCAGGCTCTCCATCAGGATTTGTTCGATGTAGCGCAACTGCGCCAGATGCTCGATGCGCGGCGTCTCGTTGCCCAGCACCTCGTCGACGATGGTGCGCGCTTTGTGAAGAACCTCCGGATTCTTGAGCAGGAGATAGGTGGCGAAGGAGAGCAGGCCGCTGGTCGTCTCGTGGCCGGCGATCAGGAACGTGATCATCTGATAGCCGATGTTCTCGTCGCTCAGCTTCTCTCCGGTGACGGGGTCGACGCCGTTCAGCATCAGGTTCAGGAGGTCGGTCTTCTCCAGTCCATTCGGATCCCGACGTCGCTCGGCGATCAGTTGCCGGGCGACAGACTGCATGAGTTCGACATTGGTCTGGAACTCGCGGGCCTTGGACAGCATCAGGCTGGTGACGAGTTTCGGCCGCCGGCTGCGCTGTCCCGCCTCGAGGAGGGCGCCGACCATGGCGCCCACGAACGGATGCATCTCGTCCTGGTAGAAACTGTTGAAGCGGTAATCGAACGCGCACAGGGCGATCGTGTCGAGCGTGAGCCGGGTCATGTTATCGGCGACATCGATCACGGCATTGGGGCCGAATCGTTCCCAACGCAGGAACATCTGCTCGGCGATATCGAGCATCTTGTCGAACATGCCGCGGATGCCGATGGGGCCGAACGCCGGCATCAGGATGCGGTGCGCCTTGGCCCAGTTCGGCTCGTCGCTATGCGCCGTAAAGAGGCCGTCTCCGGCGAAGCTGCGGATCTCGGTGAGCGACTTGTGTACGCGCTTGCCGAAGCGGCTTTCGTCGCACAGTTCGTTGACCAGCTCCTGGGAGCTTGCGAAGTAGACCTCGCGGTCCAGGATTCGGAGCTTGAAGAACGGGCCGTATGTCCGAGCCAGTCGCATGAAGCTCTGGACAGGGCAGGCGCCGTCGACCTCGGCCAGGTTGCCGATGATCGGTTTCACAGGAGGCTGGGGGATGGAGACGTTAGCCGCCATGGAGCAATACCTCGGATGTGCCGCCCGAGCTTGACCGCCGGGCTCTCGCTGTGTAATTTACAAATGTAAAATAATGATGACGACTGCGAATGTAAAGAGGTCGCGTTCCGGCGCGAGCACGAAGGACAAGTCCGCCGACCCACGCTTCCAGCGCAGCCTCGAAACGCTGATCGAGGCAGTGACCCAGCTTGTCGACCGTCGGCCGCTGCACGAGATTTCCATCACGCTGGTCGTCGAAAAGGCGGCGGTCACACGGCCGACCTTTTACCAGCATTTCGCGGACGTTCCGGCGGCGGCCCAGCAGGCGGCCCTTGCGAGGCTGGCAACGGCTTTTCCTTTGCCGGATCCGGCGGAGGATCGTGTCGGGCTTTCACCCCAGGAGATCGAGGAACGTGTCGAGCGCCACGCCAGACCGGTGCTCGACCATCTTCACGCCCATCGGACATTCTACCGCCATGTCCTGGAGGAAGCGGTCAGCGCGGCCTTCTTCGAGAAGCTCGTCGCATTCGTCTCGGCACGACTTCTTCCGGAGGTGCTCGAGCGAGCGGCGCAACGGCGTGGTGCATCGAAGACCGACATCACGACCGTTGTTGCCGGCGGCATGACGTGGCTCGTCATCCACTGGCTCCAGGCGGAAGGCGAGGCAGAGAGCGCGAAGGCAATGTCACGGCGGATCGCGCGAGTCGCCGCCACGATCATGGCATCGGGCGTCTAACCCGGGTAGGCATCCGAGAACCCGCCTCGATCAGGCACCCAGGACGGCCAGCACATCCTTCCGATGCGGGATTGGCGTGACGGCGCCGTATCCGGTGGTCGAGAGCGCGGCGGCGACATTGGCGTAGCGACCGGCGGCTTCGAGATCGTCTCCGGCCAGCAAGCGCGCGAGAAATGCCCCGTCGAACGTATCGCCGGCGCCCGTGGCATCGACCGGCGTGACCCGATGGCCGGGCAGGTGGATGCGCTGGTTCGCGGTCACGATGAGGCAACCCTCACTCGACATCTTCAGGGCGACAAGCGGCGCCCCGAGCTTCAGATAGAAGTCCGCGATCGCCTCGGCATCCCGCAGACCGGTGAGGAGCTGCGAATCGTCCAGGCTGGGAAGCAGCACGTTGCAGCGGGCGCAGGTGGCGTGGATCACCTCGCGCGCCTGATCGAGATCCCAGAGGCGCAGACGCAGGTTGGTGTCGTAGGAGACCTTCACGCCGGCAGCCTGCGCCATGTCCATCGCCGCAGCGATCGCCTCGCGCGCACTGATGCTGATTGCCTGGCCGATGGCCGAGACATGGAGGTATTTCGCGCCCGTGACATAGTCTTTGGGCATGTCGCCGGGCTGCATCAACGACGCCGCCGAGTTCTTGCGCAGATAGTCGAACTTGTGGCCCGCATCCGTGTGCGTGACGAAGCTCACACCGGTCGGCGCGGTCGGATGCCGGGTCACGTGCGAGGCGTCGACGCCCTCGGCTTTCCAGAGCTCAAGAAAGGCATCGCCCATCCAGTCCTGGCCAAGGCTGGTGAGATAGCCGGCGGAAGCGCCCTGCCGCGCTGCAGCAATCGCCACGTTCTGCGAATCGCCACCGAACCCCTGTAGCCACGTCCGGCCGTCGCCATCGCGCGGCCGGTTGAATTCGATCAGCGGTTCGCCAATGCAGACGATATCGGGAGAGACGGTCATCATTTCCCATTTCTCACGCCGCGACGCTTGGCTCAAGCGAAGCGCTGGACTTCCCCGGCGCCATCTCGCAGGCTGGCGCAAACGAATTGGAGGAATGCGATGGCCGCTGACAAGAAGGGCAATGGCAAACGTCGCCTGCGCAGCCGCGAATGGTTCGATGCGCCGGGCGATCCGACGATGGCTGCGCTCTATCTCGAGCGGTACATGAATTTCGGTCTGACGCTGGCCGAACTGCATAGCGGCCGTCCGATCATCGGCATCGCCCAGACCGGCAGCGATCTTTCTCCCTGCAACCGCCATCATATCCAACTGGCCGAGCGGGTGCGGGACGGTATCCGCGATGCCGGCGGGATACCGATCGAATTTCCGGTGCATCCCATCCAGGAAACCGGCAAGCGGCCGACCGCGGCGCTCGATCGCAATCTTGCCTATCTGGGCCTGGTCGAATGCCTCTACGGCTATTTCTTCGACGGCGTCGTTCTCACCACGGGATGCGACAAGACCACGCCGGCGATGATCATGGGCGCGGCGACGGTGAATATTCCTGCGATCGTGCTGTCAGGCGGTCCGATGCTGGATGGCCATTTTGCCGGCGGCCTCGCCGGCTCGGGCACGATCGTCTGGTATGCCCGCCAGGAACTGGCGGCCGGGCGCATCGATCTGCAGAAGTTCCTGGAGTGGGTGGCCTCGAGCGCGCCGAGCGTCGGGCATTGCAACACCATGGGGACGGCGCTGTCGATGAACAGCATGGCCGAAGCGCTCGGCATGTCTCTACCGGGCTGCGCCGCCATCCCCGGACCCTATCGCGAGCGCGGACAGATCGCTTACGAAACCGGCAAGCGCATCGTCGACATGGTGTGGGAAGACCTGAAGCCGTCGGACATCCTCACGCGCAAGGCATTCGAGAACGCCATCGTCGCCGCCAGCGCGCTCGGTGCTTCGACGAACTGCCCGCCGCACGTCAATGCCATCGCACGGCACATCGGCGTCAAGCTCGACAATCAGGACTGGGACCACATCGGCTACGACATCCCGCTGCTGGTGAACTGCATGCCGGCCGGGAAGTATCTCGGCGAGGCGTTTCACCGCGCCGGCGGCGTTCCGTCGGTGATGGCCGAGTTGCTGCGCCACAAGAAGATTCACGGTGATGCGCTTACGGTCACCGGCAAGACGATGGCGGAGAATGTGAAGAATGCCGCGCCGGCCGACGGCGACGTCATCAAGGCCTACGACAAGCCGATGCTCAATCAGGCAGGCTTTGCTGTCCTGTCAGGCAATTTGTTCGACTCGGCAATCATGAAGACCTCCGTGATCTCGCCGGAGTTCCGCAAGAAATATCTCGAGCGGCCTGGCGACAAGGACGCCTTCGAGGGCACCGCGATCGTCTTCGAGGGGCCGGAAGACTACCATCACCGAATCAACGATCCGAAGCTGCCGATCGACGAGAACAGCATCCTGTTCATCCGCAATACCGGGCCGGTTGGCTATCCGGGTGCGGCCGAAGTGGTGAACATGCTGCCGCCGGATCGGCTGGTGAAGGGCGGGGTGCTCCTGCTGCCGTGTGTCGGCGATGGCCGGCAGAGCGGGACATCAGCCAGCCCGTCGATCCTGAACGCGTCACCGGAAGCGGCCGTGGGCGGCGGTCTTGCCTTGCTCAAGACCGGCGACCGGGTCCGCGTCGACATCGGCAAGCGCACCGCGAACATCATGATCGGCGACGCCGAACTCGAGAAGCGGCGGGCTGCCTGGAAGCCGGATATCAAGGAAAGCCAGACGCCCTGGCAGGAACTCCAGCGCAAGTTCGTCGGTCAGCTGGCGACTGGCGCGTGCCTCGACTTCGCGGTCGACTTTCAGCGCGTCGCGGAGACGAAGGGAATCCCCCGGCACTCGCATTGAGTGCCGGTCGGCGAGGCGACAGCTAGCGGAACAGCCGCTGTTCGACCGTTATCGGCAGGTCGACACGGTTAATCAGCACGATGGCCCAAGGCGAGGTCGGCGGACCGGACGGCCGGGGCGGAACGACAGGCGTGGTCAAACTGCTTCCCGGCGCGAAGGCGCTCGCGCCGCCGGCGGCAAAAGCAGGACCGGTCGCTACCGGCCGCGGCGAGGGAGGCGGCGGCGCCGGCATGCGCTCTGCCATCATCACTTCGTCCGGTGCCCGCTCCTCGAACACGACCATGATGCGGTCGCGACGGCGACTGGCTGAAAGAATATTCACGGAATAGCCCGGACCGGAGCGCAATCCGAGGAATATGCCAACGGCACTCATCCGGCCTGGTTCGAACATGTCAGGGGCCGCCATTCCAACCCGGCTCCACAGGCTTCGCCATTCGGCCATGGTGGAGGCGAGCACCTGCTCGGGCTGGCGGGTCATGGCAGTGGTGCCCGACCACTGACGGACCGTCTGCGCCGACGCGGCCGTGGCGAAGGTCACGAGCATCGCGACCATCAACATGCCAAGACGGCTCGGCCGGCGCGTCACGGAGCGCCGAAAGATTTGCGGGAACGACTTGGCACTGGAATACACGAGTGGGGCTCGTCTCGAACCTTGGCGACCAACTGGATGCTCAATCCACCATCACAGTTTGGCTCAATTGAGGCGTGACCGAGCAGTCTAGTTGGGACGTTGGCCCGATTCCGCAGAACTGATGCCGAAAAGCCACAGTTCATATCGTTTGTTCCAAATTCGCCGCAATGAGCCAGGCTAACTCCGATTGGCCTTGTCAGCTGCATTGGTCGACTGAATCTGTTCGCGGATGCGGCGCCAGTCGTCTTCGCCATAGGCCATCATGTTCGAGAAGGTGCCGTTGCCCATGATGCCCATGCCACCATCGATGGCGATGATCTCGCCGTTGATATAGGCAACCTCGTCGCTCATCAGGAAGGCCGCCATGTTGGCGAGTTCATCGGGACGTCCGACGCGCCCCATGGGATTGCGAGCCTTGTACCGGGTGTCGTCCTCTTCCTTGAGAGGATTGAGCCGCGCCCAGGCGCCTTCCGTCGGGAAGGGGCCAGGAGCAATGGCATTCAGCCGGATGCCGTAGCGTCCCCATTCGACGGCTAGGCTCTGGGTCATGACGGCGACGCCCGCCTTGGACATGGCCGACGGCACGACGAACGGGCTGCCGGTACGGACCCATGTCGTCAGGATGCTGATGACGCTCGCGCTGCGCTTGTCGGCAATCCAGCGTTTGCCGCACGCGTTGGTCGTATAGAAGGTGCCGTGCAGCACGATGTTCGCAATTGCGTCAAAGGCGCGGGGGCTGAGGTCCTTGGTCTGGGCAATGAAGTTGCCGGCGGCATTGTTGACCAGCCCGTCCAGCGGCCCGATCGACCAGATCCGATCGACCATCTCCTCGACCGCGGCTGCCACCCGGATATCGACGACGTGGGTTTCGACGCGGCGCCCCGGATGCCGTGCCATGACCTCCTTGGCGGTCTGCTCGAGAACGGTCCCGCGCCGGCCACAGATCACGCAATCGGCGCCGAGCTCGACAAAGCGCTCCATCATGATCCGTCCCAGGCCGGTACCGCCTCCGGTCACCAGGAACCGCTTCCCTTGGAATAGGTCTGACCTGAACATCGTCCACTCCCCGTTTCATTCGCTCTGTCCTCTAACTTGGGTAGCGGGAAGTCCACAAGGATTGTTGCACGGTTCGCCCGGGCTGCTAGGATTTCGTCATAACAACACGGGATCGTTGAATGACGACCCATCAGGGAGAACTAGGCGGGGACGTCGGTACGGTTGAGCTGCGTGGTCGAGTAAAGTGGTTCAACGCCGTCAAGGGTTATGGTTTCCTGGCCCTCGAAGGCGACAATAGCGACGCGTTCCTGCATGTGACGACACTGCGTCAGTCTGGGCATGAAGACCTAAAGCCCGGGGCGACGGTAGTTTGCGCCGGCGTGCGTGGCCCGAAAGGCTGGCAGGTCATGAAGGTGCTCGACGTCGATTCGTCGACGGCGGCCCCCGTGACGCCGAAACCTCCTCCGGTGCCGGAGGGCGTGGCCATCGGCGATTACATCACCGCTCTGGTCAAGTGGTACAACAACGAGCGCGGCTACGGCTTCGTCACGCGCGAGGCCGAGGACGGGGATATCTTCGTCCACGCTGCGGTCCTGCGTCGCCATGGCATGGATTCGCTGGCACCCGGTCAGAAGGTGATGGTGCGGATCGCCGAGGGGCAGAAGGGATTGCAGGTGATCGAGATCAGGGCGTCTTGACCGAAGCGGGCATTGGCGCGCACTAAGGCGCCATGGCGTTTCAGTTCGGTTCGCACCGGCTCGGCCGGCGCTTCATTCTGGGTGTTCCTCTTGTCCTGGCAGCCTCTGCGGCCCGCGGCCAGGACAGCGAGATCAAATACGATCGTTCGTCGCTGGTGATCGTCACCGGCGCGCGTGACATAAAATTCGACGTCGAGCTGGCTCTCACGGAGGCCCAGCGCGAGCACGGCCTGATGTTCCGGAAACAGCTCGGACCCTACGAAGGGATGCTGTTCGACTTCTACACGGAGCAGGCGGTGAGCTTCTGGATGAAGAACACCCTGATCCCGCTCGACATGGTGTTCATCGCCGGCGATGGCACGATCAAGCACATCCACGCCAACGCCGTTCCATTGTCGACCGATGCCATTCCCAGCGAGTATCCCGTGCGTGCTGTCCTTGAGATCAATGGCGGCAGTGCCCGGCTGCTCGGCATCAAGCCGGGCGACAAGGTCAGGCACCCGATTTTCCACAATGTTAGCTGAGGCCGGTCAGTTCAGGAACCGCTCGGCCTCCGACGGTGTCGGCAGATAACAGGCATCGCGGCTGCCAAACCAGCGCAGCCGATTTCGGGCCACGATCGCATACAGCCGATCGAGGAGCCAGACGGGCAGAAGGCGGCCGACCGCCATCAATGACCACGGCAGGCCCAGCCGTTCGAACACGCGCAGCGAACTCTCGGAGTTCGTGTGGGCCAGCCCGTTCTCGATCAGCAGGTTGGTCTCGTAATCTCTCGTCGCCAACCCGTAATGCGCGTAGAGAGCCGTGCCGAGCGGACTTTGGGCCGCGGCGAAGCGGAATTGCCCTCGACGATCATGGCGCATGATGAACTGGACGAAGCCCGAGCAGAGGACGCATTTCCCATCGAAGACGAACAGGGGACGATCGTCCGGAAACGATGGGACGTTCGGGTCGTCCCTATAGCTGTAGGCCTTGCTGGCGAGATCTGCGGAAGTAGCCGGTCGCATGCGATGGTCAGCGTTTCAGTGCGCACGTCATCCCGTCACCGACGACGGTGAGTGCAAGGTCGATCCGATTGTCCGCTCGAAGTTTCGCATTGAGGGCGCGGATCGCTTGCGTATCGGCATCCTTGTCTGCGGGATCGGCGACGGAACCGCCCCAAAGCACATTGTCGATCAGGATAATGCCGCCCGGCCGCACCAGTTCGAGGCAGCGCTCGTAGTAGGCATCATAGTCGCTCTTGTTGGCATCGATGAAGGCGAGGTCGAGCCGCCCGGCAAGGCCTTGGGACAGGAGGCCGTCCAGAGTCCGCAGGGCCGGCGCGATCGTAAGGGCGATGCGATCCTCAACGCCGGCTTCGGCCCAGTATCGACGGGCGATCGCGGTCCAGTCTTCGCTCACGTCGCAACACCAAAGCTTGCCGTCGGCCGGCAGGGCCTCGGCGATGCAGATCGAGGAATAGCCCGTGAAGGTTCCGACCTCGACGGCCCGCCGTGCCCCGATGGCACGCGCCAGCAATCCGATCTGCTGGCCCTGATGGGCGGAAATTTGCATGCCAGCCCCTGGCATTCGCGCTGTCTCCTGGCGTAGGCGCTGCTTCAAGGGGCTTTCGCGCAGCCAATTCCGGTCGATGTAAGTGGCCAGCGCTCCATCGACATTTGTCCAGGTCTTCATTGCGTCTCCTGTTGGCTGGTCGAGCAGGTGTCGCTAGGGTCGTCCCCCGAACACGAGGAGCGGAATGTCGGATATCGAGATCGCACGCCAGGCAATCAAGAAGCCAATCGCACAAGTCGCGCAGCGGCTGGACATACCGGAAGATGCTCTCGAACCTTATGGTCGCGACAAGGCCAAGCTCGATGCCGACTTCATCAAGTCCCTCGGTGGCCGAAAGCCCGGCAAGCTCATCCTCGTCACCGCCATCAATCCGACCAAGGCCGGGGAGGGCAAGACCACCACGACCATCGGCCTGGGCGATGCGCTCAATCGGCTGGGAAAGAAAACGGCGATCGCCTTGCGCGAGCCCAGCCTCGGTCCGTGCTTCGGGCAAAAGGGCGGCGCGACCGGCGGTGGCAAGGCCCAGGTCGTGCCGATGGCCGACATCAACCTGCACTTCACCGGTGACTTCCACGCGATAACGACGGCGCACAATCTGCTCGCCGCCATGTTGGACAATCACATCTACTGGGGCAATGCGCTGGGCATCGACAGCCGGCGCGTCTTCTGGCCTCGCGTGCTGGACATGAACGATCGCGCCCTGCGCGACACGGTGGTGAGCCTAGGCGGCGTCGCCAATGGTTTTCCACGCCAGGGTCGCTTCGACATCACCACCGCTTCGGAAGTGATGGCGATCCTGTGCCTGGCACGCGATCTCGACGATCTCGAAAAGCGCCTGGCCCGCATCGTCGTGGCCGAGACCCGCGACGGCACGGCGGTTACCGCCGGCGATCTCAAGGCGGCGTCGGCCATGGCCGCGGTGCTCAAGGACGCGATCAAGCCGAACCTCGTCCAGACGCTGGAGAACAATCCGGTCCTGATCCATGGCGGGCCGTTCGCCAATATCGCCCATGGCTGCAACTCCGTGATCGCCACGCGCACGGCTCTGGCGCTGGCGGACTATGTCGTCACCGAGGCGGGATTCGGCGCCGATCTCGGCGCGGAGAAGTTTCTGGACATCAAGTGTCGTCAGGCCGGCTTGACGCCTGGACTCGCCGTCGTGGTCGCGACCGTTCGGGCACTGAAACTGCACGGCGGCGCGGACGACAAGACGCTCGACAAGGAAGACGTCGCCGCGCTGCTCCGCGGCCTGCCGAACCTCCTGCGCCATGTCGAGAATCTCGGCAAGTACGGGCTGCCGGTGCTCGTGGCCATCAACAGGTTCCAGACTGATAGCGAAGCCGAACTGAAGGCGATCGAGGACAAGTGCACAGCCGCCGGTGCGAAGGCCTACCTTTGCGAGCACTGGGCCAAGGGCGGGGCGGGAGCCGAAGCGCTCGCCAAGGCAGTGGTCGAGACGCTCGACAAGGGGCAGTCTCATTTCAAGCCGATCTATGCCGACGATCTGCCGCTCACGGCGAAGATCGAGACGATCGCCAAGGAAATCTATCGTGCCGGCAACGTTGCCTTCGCCGAACCCGCGAAGCGGCGGCTCAAGGCCCTGGAAGCGGCGGGGCATGGAAGCCTGCCCGTCTGCATCGCCAAGACGCAGTACAGCTTCGCGGCGGACCCATCGATGCGTGGCGCTCCCACGGGACATACCCTGCCGATCCGTGAGGTTCGGCTATCGGCCGGCGCCGGCTTCGTGGTGGCGATGGCCGGCGAGATCCTCAGCATGCCCGGCCTGCCACGGGTACCGGCGGCCGAGCGCATCGGGCTGACCGCCGACGGGGAAGTCGACGGAATATTTTAGGCATTGGCGCTGGCTGTCCCCGTGCGTCCCACCGGGCGGGGACGGCCTTGATGTCGATGCTGCCTGGGTTTCAGGCCTGTTGTCCCGCCTGTCCCCGGTGTCCCGGCCGTCCCAGATATCCGGCCGCAATTATCTTGGACGTCATCGCCAAGGGGCCTCGATAGCCGCACGTCTCCGCGCACAACGTTTGGGAGAAGTGCCATGCACGACATCGATGCCTTCGTGCGCCGCTATATCACTATCTGGAACGAGCCCGACGCCCATATCCGTCGGCAGGCCGTTCTCGCCTTGTGGCAAGACGATGCGCGCCATGTCGCCCGCACCATCGAGGCGGTGGGTCATGCCGGGATCGAGAGCCGCGTGGCCAACACCTACGAGAAGTGGGTGCGGGAAAAGGGCAATGTCTTCCGCCTCCGGGACGGCGTGGACGGCCACCACGATACCGTCAAGCTGCGCTGGGAAATGCTGCCAGCCTCCGGCGGCGAGGTGATTTCGGTCGGCTTCGACTTCCTCGTCCTGGGCGGGGACGGCCGTATCCGGACAGGCTATCAGTTCATCGAGGCGTGACGGCGTATTTCTTCAGGTCGTCGAGGGAGACGATTTGCAATGTCACCGCGTGGGTCGCCTCGAGGACGACTTGCGGCGCGTGGCCCGCGTCGAACGCCTCCTTCCAGCGCATGGCGCACAGACACCACCGGTCTCCGGGCCGGAGACCGGCGAAGCCGTATTCCGGAAGAGGCGTGCTGAGATCGTTTCCCCGCGCCTTGGAGAAGGCCAGAAATTCCGCCGTCATGACCGCGCAAACGGTGTGCACGCCGGCATCCTCGCGGCCCGTGTTGCAGCAGCCGTCGCGGTAGAAGCCGGTCAGTGGAGCGGCCGAGCAGGGCGTCAGGGGCCCACCCAGGACATTGAGGGAGGGGGCCCGTCCATGCCCGCCATCTTCGGGTGTTTGATCGAACATGACGCACTCTACCATCCGGAAATTGGGCTTTCGAGCCGGGCTGACCACTGGTAGATAACGCCCGTCAAATGCTTGCGGCGGGGCGTAGCGCAGTCTGGTAGCGCGTCTGCCTTGGGCGCAGAAGGTCGTCGGTTCGAATCCGGCCGCCCCGACCACCCTGCTGCAGGTAAATGGCCAGGAGAACGGAGTCCATGAAGGTTCGCATTTTGAAGCCGGCCAAGTCGGCCATGCAGTCGGGATTGGCGAACACGAAGGAATGGCTGCTGGAGAGCGAGCCATCCCCCAAGCAGATGGACCTGCTGATGGGGTGGACAGGCTCCCGAGACACCATGCAGCAGATTCAGCTCTGGTTTCCGACCCTGGAAGAGGCAAAGGCGCACGCGGAGCGCAACGGCTGGCAGTATACGGTGGAACAGCCGAACGCGCGCCAGGTTCGACCCAAGGCCTATGCCGATAATTTTGCCTACACCCGCGTCGGCCGTTGGACGCACTGAGCCTGCACGGGTTCCGTCGGCCGGGGCCTATAGGGGCTGTCTCGTGTATTCTGATCGCACGACCCCGTAGCTCAACTGGATAGAGCACCTGCCTTCTAAGCAGGATGTTGCGTGTTCGAGTCACGCCGGGGTCGCCATTCATTACAGGGAGCAATGGCATGAAGATGCGAGCGGCCAGGCTCCGCAATCTATTCCTGCTCATCGCCATTTTTGCGTCGATCGCGGCTCTCGGCAGCTGGCAGAATGCGCAGAATATGCGCCGGGTCCTCACCGACGGATACCGTGCCGTCGTCCAGGTGACCGGTGCGCAGTATCAACGGCTATCGCCGATCGCCATCGAGGGCTGGAGACCGCGCTTCGTCGAGCAGAGCCTGTCGGTCAATCTCAAATGGGACGGGAAGGACGGCAAGAGCCACGAATACCGCAACGTTCCCATAACCGAGGCTTTTGCCGGGACGATCGTTTCCGGCAACGAGGTCAAGCTCGCGATCCTGCCGGCGAAGGTTCTCGACGACGAGCTCGCCGTTCCGGTGATCGAAGGCGATGCCCGTGCTCGATTCTCTTCCCTGCAGGACTGGTTGCGGGGCTCGATCTACGTGGCCTTTGCGTCGTGGCTGGCATTCGGGGCGATGACGGTTTGGCTTGCGCAGACGCGCCGAACAATGGCGGGAGGCGCTTCCGCTGCAGGAAAGACAGCGGAATTCCCGACGCGCCTGGTGTTGCCGGGCCTCGCCGCTCTTCTTGTCGGGGCAGTTCTCACGATCCAGGCATGGGCTGTCGTGGACGAGGCCGGTCAGACGCCGGAAGCGGGCAATGAGATAGTTGCCGAAATAACCAACGCGACAACGTTGTCCTCTGGCCCGGGAGCGGGGAAGCATGTCGTGCAGCTCTCCTGGAAGGATGCGAGGGGCGGGGTCCATCATTTTGGGCCGGTGACGGTCAGTGACGCCTTCTGGAACAAGATCACCGAAAACGGCCAGCTGACGACGCGCCAGACGCGCATTCGGTCCGAAGGAGAGGGCATCGATGCGCGCCCCATCATCGTTGATGACGTTCAGGGACCCGGCTGGCAAGGCAAGGTCGTCCTTGGCATTGGCCTGCTGTTGATGGCGGCCGGGGCCGTTTGCCTCGCGTGGGCCGTTCGAATCATTCGCAGAGCAGCTTGATCTCATAAATTGTGAAAAAGAAGATGCGAATCATTCTCACTCATAGTATTGGGATGAGAGTGAGACGCAATTGCGTCCATTGGAACTTCTTTTTCGGGGTCAAGAGTGAAGCGTCACATTTCCGCCAAAACCGCCCTTGTCGGCCTCCTGGTTGCACCTGTTGCTCTTCCTCAGGAGGCAAGCGCTCAACAGACACCGGCGCCTGGCAATCCGCCACCGCCCCCCAATGCCGACAACAAGCCGGCCGACCCCAATAACGCGCCGGCAGCGACCATGAGCCCCGTCACGGTGGTGGCGCCGCGGCCCAGTCAGGACTTCACGCCGCCACCGGTTTCCCTCGGCCGAGTAGGCGACAACGTCCAGGACATCCCGCAGTCGATCGTCATCATCAACAAGGCGCTGATGCAATCGCAGGGCGCCACTTCGCTGCAGAGCGCGATCAAGAACGTGCCCGGCGTCACCATCGGTGCCGCGGAGGGCGGAAGCATTGGCAACAACTTCAACCTGAACGGCTTCTCGGCCCGCACGGACCTGTACCTGGACGGCATGCGCGATCCCGCGCAGTACTACCGCGACACCTTCGACCTCGAACAGATCGAGATCCTGATGGGGCCGGCGTCGATGCTGTTCGGTCGCGGCTCGACCGGCGGTGTCATCAATCAGGTGCTCAAGAAGCCGTCGATGCGCAAGTTCACGGATCTGAGCCAGTCCGTCACGTCGAACGGCCTCGTCCGCAGCACGGCCGACATCAACCTGCCGGTCGGCGAGGATGCGGCGGTGCGCGTGCCCTTCATGTTCCAGGTCGGCAAGACGAGCACCCGGAACCAGACCGAAGTCCTCGATTTCGGCTTTGCACCTTCCTACAAGTTCGGCATCGGCACGCCGACCGAAGTGACCCTGTATTCCCTGTTGCAGCGGAACCACGATCACGTCGATTACGGCGTGCCGCCGCTGAACGGCTGGCCGGCCAACGTCAGTCCGAACAACGCCTACGGCTATTCCAGCGACTACACCGACTCGAACATCGCCATGGTGGGGGCGACGGTCGAGCACAAGTTCAACAAGGACGTGAGGATCCGCAACCAGACGCAGGTCAATTATGTCTCGACCTACGTGGTCGAGACGGCGCCGAACGCCATCGGCACGATCAACTCGGCGGGGGTGTTCACTCAGGTCACCTATTATCCGGGCGCGGCGCAGAATCTGTGGGTCCGGCAACAGAGCCACGATCGCAATATCATCGATCTCACGATCGACAATCAGACCGAGTTCCAGGCGAAGTTCGATACCGGGCCGGTCAAACACGATTTCCTCGCTGGCATGGAAATCGGCTACGAGAGCTACCGGAACCAGAACTACACCAGAACCGGAACCTGCGGCAGCACGACATTCACGGCCAGCTATACCGGCTGTACGTCGCTGCTTTATCCGTCGGGCGGCAATTCATATCTGCCGGAAGTGGCCACCAATCTCGCGACCTCCCAGGCCAACTGGGTCGGAATCTACGGCAACGACAACATACAGTTGCTGCCATGGTTCAAGCTGGTCGGCGGCGTGCGCCAGGACATCTACACCGCGCAGATCGGCAACTCCGTCAACAGTGCGAATACGGCCGGCAACACCACCGTTCCCTATCAGCAGCAGACGGTGACATTTACGAGCGTCAGAACCGGTCCGATCATCGAGCCGACCCCTGAACAGAGCTACTATTTCTCCTACAGCACCTCGTTCAACCCGTCGCTCGAACAGCTGACATCGACCACCGGTTCCTCGATCCTTCCGCCCACTACGAACGAGGCTTTCGAAGTTGGCGCCAAGTATGACCTTCTGAAGAAGAACCTGTCGCTGACTGGCGCGCTGTTCCAGATCACGCAATACAATGCACGGTCGCCGAACGGTGACGGCACCTATTCGGCAACCGGCAACATCCGCGTCAAGGGAGCCCGGATCGGCGTGGCCGGCCGCATCACGGAAGACTGGCAGGTGTTCGGTGGCTACACCTACCTTGATGGCCGCATCATCAACGGCATCGGCTCAGGCACCGCCGGCAACGTTCCCCTGAACACGCCGCGCGACTCGGCAACGCTGTGGTCCACCTACACCTTCGCCAAGAAGTACGAGATCGGCGGTGGTCCTACCTATATCGGGCAGCGATATGCCAACAACACCAACACCGTCACCGTGCCCGGCTTCGTGCGCTGGGATGCGACCGCAGCCTACAAGCTGGAGAAGTACGACGTCCGACTGAACGTCTTCAATATCGGCAACGTGCTCTACTACGATCAGGTGATCGCGTCCGACGGCGGCCGTGCCGTCCCGGGCTCCGGCCTGACGGCGATGCTGACGTTCAACGTTCATCTGTAAGTGCGGACGAACATCGATGCTTGTCTGCATTCAAAACGTCCTGGACGCCGCGCAGCTCGTCAGCCTGCGGGAACGTCTCGACAGGGCCGACGCTGCCTGGGTGGATGGACGCGTGACCGCCGGCTATCAGGGGGCTCCAGTCAAGTTCAACGAGCAGATCGACGAACAATCGGAAGTCGCGCTGGCCTGCCAGCGGATCGTCGTCTCGGCGCTGGAGCGCAATCCGCTGTTCATCAGCGCGGTGCTTCCGAACGTCATCTATCCGCCGATGTTCAACCGGTACGGTGTCGGGATGAAGTTCGGGGCCCATGTCGATGGCAGCGTGCGCCTTCATCCCCACAACGGCCGCAAGATCAGGACCGACGTCTCGACCACGCTGTTCCTGACCAATCCCGACGATTACGACGGCGGCGAGCTGCAGATCGAGGATACTTATGGCCGGCACAGCGTGAAGCTGGCCGCCGGCGACATGGTCGTCTATCCGGCGACGAGCCTTCACCAGGTCGCGCCCATCAGCCGCGGAACGCGCGTCTCGTGCTTCTTCTGGACCCAGAGTCTGATCCGGGACGATAGCCGACGCACAACACTCTACGAGATGGATGGCGCGATCCAGCGTCTCAACCAGACCGGAGCGGACGAAGCGGCACGCCGGACACTGATCGGCTGCTATCACAACCTTGTGCGCGAATGGAGCGAGACGTGACGGTGCAGGTTTCGGCGGCGGTTCCGGGTATGCGCAGGACCAATCGTCGCGCCGTGTTCGTGCGTTGGGTGCGACGCACGCACGGCTGGTTCGGGCTGTGGGGCGCTCTGCTCGGACTGGTATTCGGCTTGAGCGGTGTCTGGCTGAACCACCGCGCGGTGCTGAAGCTGGACTTGCCGGCGCAGAAGGTCTCCAACGCGCAGATCCAGCTGCCGGTCGCCACGCCTGAAAATGTCGATGCCCTGGTCGAGTGGCTTGCCGAGCGGCTGAAGATGGATGCTGCCGCCAAGAACATTCGCATCGAGAAAGCGCGTCCGGTCCCGTGGAGCGGGAAGAAGGGCGACAGGGACGGCGATGGCGCACCGTTGATGCAGCCGGAGCGCTGGAGCTTTGCGCTGGGCGGCCCCAACCATCTCGTGCAGGTCGAGTACTGGGTCGGAAACAAGTCGGTCAACGTGCGGACGATGGAGAACGGCTTCATCGCCACCCTGACCAACCTCCACAAAGGCGTGGCAATGCCGATTCCCTGGATCCTTCTGGTCGATACGCTCGCCGGCAGCCTGATTTTCCTGTCGCTGAGCGGTGTGATCCTGTGGTGGGAGACAAATCGTCGCCGTCATCTCGGCATTGCCATTTTCGGGGTGTCTGTGGTTGTTACCGTCGGGGTGGCCCTGTGGCCGCTCCACGTCTGACCGAGTCCGATGACCACCATACACGAGCCATCTGTTACGTTATCGTGTTACGATGACGAACTACCCTACCAGCGCGAACCGCTCTCGCCGGCGGCTCGTAGCGGGTTGCTGGCGCTTGTGGTTTTCTTTCATGTCGGTTGTGGGTGGGCGCTGACGGAGATCCCCACGCCAAAGTTGATGGCAGGGGAGGCGTCTCCGATGGAGGTGCGCATGGTTGCCGATGAGTCGGCCGCGCCCGATACGCAGGTGAGCGTCGCACCGCCGGACGACACGCCGCCGCCGGACATGCAACCGGAGATGAACTCCATCATCCAGCCGCCGCCGCCCGATCTGCCGCCGCCGGTCTTCCCGGTGCAGGCGCCGCCACCGCCGCCGCCGCAACCCAAGCCGAAGCCGCCGACGCCCGCTCCCAAGCCGGCACCGGTGCATCCGAGCCCCAAGCCCGCGCAGCCTGCGCAGGAGGCGAGTGCGCCGGCGGCCAGCCAGAGCCAGCCGGGACCGGCGACCGCCGCGGCCGCCCCTAAGACGGTGGGCGTATCGCAGGTGGCGTTTCTCGTGAGACCCGCACCGGTCTATCCGAGGCGGTCGGTCCGCGACAACGAACAAGGCACGGTGATGATCCGCGTCCTGATCGATCCGGCCGGTCGGCCCGGCCAGGTGTCGTTGCAGACGTCCTCCGGCTTTCCGGCGCTCGACGAGTCGGCCATCAGTGCGGTTCGCGCGGCGCAGTTTCGTCCCTACAGCGAGGGCGGCGTGCCGCAGGCGGTGTGGGTTCTGGTTCCCGTCACATTCTCGTTGAAGTAGCAGAGGTCCGCATGGGTGACACACAAGCCTTGGGCTTTGCCCACTTCCTGGCCGATTCGGATCTGGTCATCCGCTGCCTGTTGGTGATCCTGGTCCTGATGTCGGCGATATCCTGGTACCTGATCATCATGAAGGGGATCAGCCAGAGCATCCGGTCGAGCCGCAGCCGGCGCTTCCTGAATTTCTTCTGGAGCGCCAGTTCCCTCGAAGCGGTGCAGAACGAGCTGACCACGCACGGCGTGCACGAGCCCTTCGGCCATCTCACGGCACATTCCCTTCATGCGCAGGCCCACCATGAGAAGTTCGGCGGGGCTAAGTTGGAGGAGGCGGGCAGTCAGCAGGAGTTCCTGACCCGGACCATCAAGAAGGTGCTCGACGAGGAGACGACCTCGCTCGAGAACGGGCTCACGGTGCTGGCGACTATTGGCGCCACCGCGCCCTTCGTCGGCCTGTTCGGCACGGTGTGGGGCGTCTACCACGCCCTGGTGGCGATCGGACTGACTGGATCCGGTTCCCTCGACAAGGTTGCGGGCCCGGTCGGCGAAGCCCTGATCATGACAGGCATCGGCCTTGCCGTGGCGCTGCCCGCCGTCATGGGCTTCAACTGGCTGACGCGCTCCAATCGCGTGCTGTCGGCGAAGCTCGACGCCTTTGCCTTCGAACTGCTGACCTTCCTGCTGATGGGGCGGGCGCTGCAGGCCTCGTCGCAGGGCCGCGCCGTCAAGCCCGGCAACGTTTCGCTGACCGCGGTCCAGTAGGAGAGACGCCATGGCCTTCGGCAGCCTCGACCGCAAATCCTCCTCGCAACCCATGGCCGAGATCAACATGGTGCCGTTGATCGACGTCGTCCTGGTGCTGCTGGTGATCTTCATCGTCACGGCACCGTTGCTGACGCACGCGGTGCCGCTCGACCTTCCCAAGGCGACGTCAAACCCCGAAGTGCAGAAGCCGGACAAGGTGGAGTTCGCGATCGACGCCAACGGCAGCCTGTTCTGGAACGGCGAACGGCTGACGCGCGAGGATGCCGCCACGCGCTTCACGCAGGAAGGGCAGAAGCGGCCGCAGCCGGAAATCTTCCTGCGCGCCGACCAGAACGTACCTTACCGCTATGTCGCCGAGATGCTGGCCGACGCCGCCAAGGCCGGTCTCAGCAAGGTCGCCTTCGTTTCGGAACCGGCAAAGTAGAAGTTGCCGGGCGGCCGCGCGGCCGCCCGACTTTCCTTCAGTTGTACTTCTTGAGCTCGAGGCGCGCGATTTGCGCCCGATGGACCTCATCGGGACCGTCAGCGAAGCGCAGCGACCGTGCCCCGGCATAGACCTTCGCCAGGCCGAAATCGTCCGACATGCCAGCCGCCCCGTGCAGCTGCATCGACATGTCGACAACGCGGGTCAGCATGTTGGGCACCGCCACCTTGATCATGGCGATCTCGGCGCGCGCCACCTTGTTGCCCACGGTATCCATCATGTAGGCGGCCTTGAAGACCAGGAGGCGGGCCTGCTCGATCGCGATACGCGCCTCGGCGATGCGCTCGAGCGTCACGCCCTGCTCGGACAGCGGCTTGCCGAAGGCAACGCGGCTCTTGGCGCGGCGGCACATGTCCTCCAGGGCCCGTTCGGCCATGCCGATCGACCGCATGCAGTGGTGGATGCGGCCCGGTCCCAATCGGCCCTGCGCGATCTCGAACCCGCGGCCTTCACCGAGCAGGATATTCGAGCGGGGCACGCGGACGTTGTCGAACAGCACCTCGGCGTGGCCGTTCGGCGCATCGTCGTAGCCGAACACGGTGAGCGGTCGAACGACCTTGACGCCCGGCGTCTCCATCGGAACCAGCACCATCGACTGCTGGCGATAGCGATCTGGATGGCGCGGATCGGTCTTGCCCATGAAGATCGCGATCTTGCAGCGCGGGTCGGGGGCGCCGGTCGTCCACCACTTGCGGCCGTTGATCACATAGTCATCGCCATCGCGCACGATGCTGCTCTCGATGTTGGTGGCATCCGAGGAGGCGACCGCCGGTTCGGTCATGGCGAAGCAGGAGCGGATACGGCCCTCGAGCAGGGGCTTCAGCCATTGCGCCTTCTGCTCCTCCGTCCCGTACTGGTCGATGGTCTCCATGTTGCCGGTATCGGGCGCGGCGCAGTTGAACGCTTCGGGGGCGATGGGCGAGCGGCCCATGATCTCGCAAAGCGGGGCATATTCGAGGTTGGTCAGCCCCGGACCGTTCTTGGAGTGGGCGAGGAATAGGTTCCACAGCCCTTGCTCACGCGCCTTGGCTTTCAATTCTTCCATGACAACCGACGGCTTCCAGCGATCGCCGGACTCCACCTCGGCCGCATAGCGCGCTTCGTTGGGATAGATATGGCGATCCATGAAGGCCTGCAGCTTCTCCTGCAGGGCGGCGACCTTGGCGTTGGGGGCGAAATACATGGCGAACTCCTGTGCTCCGCCATTCCATATGCCCATCGAGTACATTGGAAAATTGAATGATATGCATGATAATTCATCGACATGATCAATCTATCGCGCATCGACCTCAATCTGCTGGTGGTGCTGGACACCATCATCGCCGAAGGCGGCGTCGGGCATGCCGCCCGCAAGCTCAACCTTACGCAGCCCACCATCAGCCATGCCCTGGCGCGGCTGAGGGATCTGTTCGGTGATCCGCTGTTCGTGCGGCGGGGCCGGACGCTGGTGCCGACCGCCCTGACGCGCAGCCTGGGCGGACCACTGCGGACCGCTCTCAATACGGTGTCCGGGGTGCTGGCCGTTGGAGGTCGTTTCGATCCTCGGCAGACGGCGGCGACGTTCACGGTCGCCATGCGCGATCCCATGGAACTGGTCGTTCTGCCGAAACTGGCGCGCCGGCTCGAGAGCACGGCGCCGCACGTCGAGGTTCGTTCGATTCAGGCCCGCCGCCGGAACCTGGAAGAGGCCCTGGCCGATGGAACGCTCGACGTCGCGATCGACGTACCGCTGCCGCTCTCCGATCGCGTCCGCCGCCAGAAGGTCGGATCCGACGGCTTTGTCGTCGTCGCGCGCCGAGGACATCCGGCCGTCGGCAAGCGGTTGACGCTTGCGCGTTACCTCGACCTGCAGCACGTCATGGTGACATCACGCCGGCAAGGGCCGGCGCCCGAAGATCTGGCCTTGGGGCAGCTCGGCAAACACCGCCGCGTGCGGTTGCGCTGCCGAAGCTATGCCGCTGCCTTCCGGGTCGTCGAACAGAGCGACCTGGTGCTCACCATGCCCGAACGCCACGCCGGACTGCTCAGTACGGCCACCAAGACGCGACTCCATCCCATGCCGATCGCGATGCCGACGCTCGACGTCTATCTGTATTGGCACGAGACCATGGACGCCGATCCGGCCAATCTCTGGCTGCGTGGGGAAATGCTGCTGGCGCTGCGCCGCAAACTCCTCAGCTCCGCGAACCGGCCAAAGTGATCGTCGCCACGCCCGCTCCGACGAGCAGGGTGCCGCCGGTCTTGTTGACGATGCCGATGGCGCGCGGATTGGCGACGAAGCGCCGGGCCTTGCTGGCGACCAGCGCATAGGAAAAGGCGTTGGCGAAAGCCAGGAACAGGAACGTCGCCTCGAAGATCAGCATCTGCGTCAGGAAATCGGCCTCGGCATCGAGGAAGGCGGGCAGGAAGGCGACAAAGAAGGTGATGCTCTTGGGATTCAGGGCAGTGACCAGCCAGGCGTGGCCCAGCATCTTGGCGCCCGACGCCGCATCCGAGCGGGGCGTGGCATTCAGGGCACCACCGGCCCGCCAAAGCTTGATGCCGAGCCACACGAGATAGGCGCCGCCGATCCATTTAAGGATCGTGAACAACGTCGCCGATGCGGCCAGCAGGGCACCGAGACCCAGCATCGACAAGGTCATTGCGGTGAAATCGCCGAGGGCGACACCGATCGCCATGGGAAGCGCCGTCCGCCAGCCCTGGCCCAGCGCATAGGAAACGACCAGGAGCACCGTCGGCCCCGGGATGAGGA
Source organism: Enhydrobacter aerosaccus (assembly GCF_900167455.1). Classification (GTDB taxonomy): domain Bacteria; phylum Pseudomonadota; class Alphaproteobacteria; order Reyranellales; family Reyranellaceae; genus Reyranella; species Reyranella aerosaccus. The sequence goes on along the minus strand of NZ_FUWJ01000001.1, from coordinate 1,446,440 downwards.
CCAGGATCGTGGAAGCCGCCGCGAAGGCCAGCCAAGTCTCGAACGCCATCTCTTTCCTCCCGACTGAGGAGGAGGATCAAGCCACAACGGGCGCGACGGGTCAGCCCGATTTTGCCGTCTTGCCGCCGTCGAGCACCATCTGGGCGCCGGTCATGAACGGATGTTCGTCCGATGCGAGGGTGAGCGCGAAGGCGGCGACTTCCTCCGGCGTCGCCAGGCGACCGATCCCCGGAACGTTGCTGCGGACCCACTGGTTGAGGCCGACCCGCCAGACGGCGTCCGGAACGTCCTCCATGCCGGCGGCCTTGCGCAGGAAGTCTGTGTCGGTGGTCCCCGGGATCAGCGCATTGATGCGGATGCCCTGCTGCGCATAGTCCAGTGCGGCGGACTGTACCAGCCCGACCAGGCCGCGCTTGCTCGCGGTATAGGCGGAGCGCTTCGCCTGCGTCGAGATGGCGTTCGAGGACGAGGTGACCACGATCGTGCCGCCGCCCGCGGCCAGCAGGTGGGGGATCTCGTATTTCATGGCGAGGAACACACCGCGCAGGTTGGTGTTGTTGACGCGGTCCCATTCCTCCGAACTGTATTCGTGCAGCGGCTTCTCGACGGTGACGCCGGCATTGTTGAAGGCGACGTTGAGGGCGCCGTAGGCGGCCACCGTCTTGTCGATGAAGGCCTTGACCTCGTCCTCGATGAGGACATCCGCCTTGATATACAGCGCCTCGCCGCCAGCCTCTTTGATCGAGCGCTCGACCTCGGCACCGAGTTCGGTGCGTCGACCACAGAAGGCGACCTTGCCGCCCTCGGCGGCAAAGGCGATGGCCGCGGCCCGCCCGATGCCGGATGTTGCGCCGGTGATCGCAACGACCTTGCGCTCGAAGCGGCGCAGGCCGGGCCGGGGTGGAAGCGGGGGTGACTTGGGCGGTAAGGCGAGGCTGACACCGGCCGCGAGACCGACGGCGAGCCCGGCCGTGGCGCTGACGGTGGCCGATCCCAGGATGCGACGGCGACCCGGATTTCGAGGAGATGCTTCCGACATGGCGACCTCCAATTTTGACAATGACTAGATTTGATAGCATAAACTAGACGCTGGCAAGTTACATTTGCAGACCTTGACAGCCACACGGCCCCGTGGCCGATGGCCTCATGGTTCGGCCACAATCGTCGAAGCCTTATCACCACGGCGAACTGCGCGAGGCGCTGGTATCAGCCGGTCGCCGGTTGCTCGAGGAACGGGGCATACGCGGTTTCACGCTGCGCGAGTGTGCCCGTCGGGCGTCGGTCTCCCATGCCGCCCCGGCCCATCATTTCGCGTCGCTGGACGATCTCCTGGCCGAGATCGCGACTCGCGGCTACCAGGAACTCACGGCCGCGATGGAGTCGGAAGCCCAAAGGGTCGCCGACAATGCGGCCGCTCGTCTGGTGGCGCATGGCGTCGGCTACATGGCCTTTGCCGCCGCCAACCCGGTGCTGTTCCAGCTCATGTTCAGCCGCGAGGCCAACCGCTTCGAGACACCGAACCTGTTCGCCGCGGCCAAGGCCGCCTACCATCTCGTCGTGGCAGCCGTCGGCGCCGTCATTCCCAAAGCGCCGGCCGAGGTCAAGCAGCGCATGGTCGACTTCACCTGGGCCTCGATCCACGGCTTCATCACCCTCGTGCTCGAGGGCCAGATCGGCGAGGGCGACACACCCCGCGCGCTGAAGTCGCGTGGCATGGCGATGCTGGCGGCCGTGGTCGAAACCGTGGTGCGGACGGGCGGCGATCCCTAGGCGAGGGGCCCTAGGCGAGGGGGATGCGAAAGCGCAACTCGTCCTTGCCGTAAGCGGCCGAGCTGAAGCGCTCGACGAACACGCCACCATTGGCCTGGATGACCTTCTGCGACGGATCGTTGTCGGGATCGGTCGTGAGTTCGACATAGGGCAGGCCTTCGCGCCTCGCTTCGTCCAGCATCAGGGCGAGCGCCCGCGTGGCGTAACCACGCTGCCGCTTCCACGGCACCACTGCATAGCCGATATGGCCCAGAACATGGGACGGCAGGGCAGCGGTGCCAGGTTGCCAACGGAAGCCGATCGAGCCGCAGAACTCGCCATCCCACATCCAGCGCCGGATACCGGGCAGACGTGGCGCCTTGGAGCCGTCCGGCAGGGAAATGGGATCGCCCTTGGCCTCGCGGTTGTCGAGCAAAGCGACGAAAGCGTCAGGATCGGCGGTGATCGCAGCCAGTTCCTCGCGGGCCGCCGTTTCGAGGCGCACATTGTCGGCCGACCAGCCGCGCTGCAGCGCAGCGACATAGCCGTCGAGATATTCCAGGGAAGGGACTACCAGCTCCATCTGGTTGCTGTAGCATCGGGGCGCATGTCCGCGAACCCCGTTCTCGTGCTCGACATCGATGGTGTCGTTTCACTCGCCCAGCCAGGATCGCCGCGGCCCTGGTATGCGACGCTGCAAGAAGACTGGGGGCTCAGCCACGACGACGAACTCGCGCCCGAGTTCTTCCTGAAGCCCGAATTCCTCGAGGTTCTGCGTGGCCGGCTCGATCTCTATGTCGCCCTGCACGGGTATTTCGAGTCGAAGGGACTGGCCGACCGGCTGGAGGAGTTCGTGGCCTACTGGTTCGAGAAGGACGCGGTGATCGACCGGCAGGTGCTGGAGATGGCCGATGCCTGGCGCGAGCGGACAGGCGGCCGATGTTTCATTGCCTCCAACCAGGAACACCATCGCATCGCCTACCTGCGCGATGCGGCCGGCCTTGGGGCGCATTTCGACGAGATCATCTATTCGGCCGCGCTGGGCGTCTGCAAGCCGGACCGCGTCTTCTTCACCAACGCCCAGGCTCGCATGGGCGTGACCGTCGCGCAGTCGATCCTGTTCGTCGACGACCGGGCCGCCAATGTCGATGCGGCCCGCATGTGCGGCTGGCGGGCGATGCTCTATCGCGGCCCGGACAGTCTCGGCCGGGCACTTGCCGACTGGCGCTGATCGACCTGCGCCATGCCGCATATCGCCCGGTGCAAATTGTGCTAGAAGCAGCGTCATGCTGATGTTCGATATTCCCTTCGGGACGACTAACTGGGACGATGTGGAGCGCACGGAACATGCCGGAGAGACCGGCAAGGCCTACTGGCGCACCCGCAATTTCAACAACATCCGGGTCCGGATCGTCGAGTACACGCCGGGCTACCTGGCCGACCACTGGTGCCAGAAAGGCCATGTGCTGCTGGTGCTGGAAGGCGAGCTTAGGACCGAACTGGCGGACGGGCGGACGGTCGTGCTGAAGCAGGGGCAAAGCTATCAAGTGGCCGACAATACGCTCGGCCATCGTTCGCGGACGGATGTCGGCGCCAAGCTCTTCATCGTGGATTGACCATGACGGACCAGATCGGATTCATCGGCGTCGGCACGATGGGAGAGCCGATGTGCCGCAACCTGGCTCGCAAGAGCGGCCTGCCGGTACTGGCGGCGGACCGCGACACGGCTCCGCTGGAGCGGCTCGCCGCCGATGGCGTGAAGAGCGCTTCAGTCGACGAGATCGCCGAAACCTGCCGGACCATCTTTCTGTCACTGCCCGGCGGCAAGGAAGTCGAGCAGGTCTGTCTCGGTCCGAACGGACTGGTGTCGAAGGTCAAGCTGGGCTGGACCGTGATCGATCTCAGCACGGCGCCGGTCTCGCTGGCGCGCCGTCTCTATGCCGAGTTCGAGGGCCGGGCGACCGCCTTCGCCGATGCACCCGTGGCGCGCACGCGACAGGCCGCGATCGACGGCACCTTGTCGATCATGGTCGGTGCAACGCCGGAGACCTTCGCGCGCATCGAGCCGTTGCTGCGTCATATGGCAAGCGAGGTGACGCACTGCGGCGAGGCGGGCGCGGGTCAGGCGGTCAAGATCCTGAACAACATGATCCTGTTCCAGACCGGGGTCGCTCTGGCGGAAGCGCTGAGCATCGCGCGTGCCCATGGTGTCGATGGCAAGGTCCTGTTCGAGACCTTGACCAAGGGCTCGGCCGATTCCTTTGCGCTGCGCAACCACGGCATGAAGGCCATGTTGCCGGGTGTCTTTCCCGAGCGTGCCTTCTCGACGGTCTATGCTCTCAAGGACTTGAGCTACGCGATCGAGATGGCCGAGGAAAAGGGCGTGCCGGCACTGGGCGCCGACGTGGCGCGGGAATTGATGGAGCGCGCCAGGGACCTTGGCTACGACGCCGAATACTGGCCGGTGCTGATCAAGGCGATCGAAGACGCGACCGGCAAGAAGAGCTGACGTTCATTTGTCCGTCGTTTGAGGCGCCGCAGGTGGCGTCGCTGCTCTCGTCTGGGGCGGCGCGATGGTGACGAGCTGGTAGCCTTTGTTGCGCATGCAGAAATCGGTCAGCCTGTTCTCCGTGTAGAACCGGCTGCTGTCGTACTGACCCCAGTACGGAAATCCCCAGGGCGATCCCCAGCCCCATGACGGGAATCCCCAGTAGGGCGGTCCATAAGTGAAGAAGGGCCAGGCCTGAAAGGCTTCCTGCCGCGCTGCCCGCCGACAATCCGCCAGATCGTTCGCTGTCGCCTTCTCGTCTGCGCCCGGCTTCTCCCAGCGCGTTTCGGGCAACGAGCAGGCCGAGGCGAACGCCAGGAGCAGGAGAGGCGGGACTCTGCGCATGGCGATGATATGGTGCCATCATAAGCGTAGGAGAAGGGGAGTTTTATGGCGCGTATCGCCGTCGCGGGATTCCAGCACGAGACCAATACCTTTGCGCCGCAGCAAGCGACGTGGGCCGACTTCGAGCGGGCCGATGCCTGGCCGCCCCTGCTGCGCGGGCCCGAACTGATCGGCGGCGTCGAAGGTTTCAATATCCCGATCGCCGGCGCGGTCCAGCGCCTGACTGAGCTCGGGCATGAGCTGGTGCCGTTGGCCTGGGCCGCCGCACCGCCCGCGTCCTACGTCACTGAAGACGCCTACGAGCGCATGTGGACCCTGCTCGAGGCCGGGTTGCGCGCGCAGGGACCGTTTGACGCGATCTATCTCGATCTGCACGGGGCCATGGTGGCCGAACACACGCAGGACGGCGAGGGGGAGCTCTTGCGCCGCATACGCGCCATAGTCGGCAAGGATCTGCCGATCGTGGCGAGCCTCGACTATCACGCCAATTTGACGTCCGACATGGCGACGCTGGCGACAGCACTCGTGGGCTACCGCACCTATCCGCATATCGACATGGCCGCGACCGGAACGCGCGCGGCGGACCTGCTCGACAAGCTCCTGAGAGAAAAGCGGCCCGTGCACTGCGCGTATCGCCAGGTCGACTTCCTGATTCCGCTGGTCTGGCAGTGCACGTTCATCGAGCCGGCGAAGAGCATTTTCGATCTCGTCGGCGAACTCGAGGCGGGCGAGAAGAGTCATAACCAGGGTATCGTCAGCGTGACGCACACGCCGGGGTTCCCACCGTCCGACATCGCCCAGTGCGGACCGGCCCTCGTCGTCTATGGCCATGACCGGGAGGCGGTGGAGGCCGCCGCCGACAAGCTTGTCCAGGCCGTCAAGGCGCAGGAGGCAGCCTTCGCCGGCGAGATGCTCGATCCCGACGCGGCAGCGTTGCGGGCGCTCGACCTCGCGAAGAACGCCACCAAGCCGATCGTGCTGGCCGATGTGCAGGACAATCCCGGCGCCGGCGGCACGTCCGATACGGTCGGTCTTCTGGCCGCCTTGATGCGGCACAAGGCAAAGGGCGCCGTGATCGGCATGATCGTCGATGAAGGCGCCGCGCGCGCCGCCCTCGAGACAGGGGAGGGCAACGTCATGCGGCGGGGCATCGGCGCGGCCGTCGGTTATGCCGGCGAGAAGCCCATTGTAGCGGAATGGCGCGTGGTGAGGACCGCCGATGGCGTCTTTAGCGGCACCGGCCCGTTCTATGGCGGCGCCAAGTTCCAGATCGGGCCAATGGCGCTCGTGACCGACGAAGCCAGCGGCGTTTCAGTGGTGCTCGCCTCCCGGCGCATTCAGGCGGCCGATCAGGAGATGTTCCGGCATGTCGGCATCGAACCCTCGAAGGTGCCGATCCTTGGCCTGAAATCGACGGTGCACTTCCGCGCCGACTTCCAGCCCATTGCCGAGACGATTCTGGTCGTGCGTTCTCCAGGCGCGCACATCACCGATCCGGTCGAGATGCCCTACAAGCATTTGCGCAAGGGTATCCGACTGAATCCAATGGGTCCGGTTTGGGAAGGCGCCGCTGGCGACGATTGATCCGCCGGCGGCGCGTCTATCGCGCTGGCATGCGCGCGAACCAGAAGGCGAGCTGCTCCTGGAAGTCGGCTTCGGCGACGCTCGTATCGGTGATGACGGTCGGCTTGCCGTCGCGCGGAAAGCGGACCGACATTTCGCGCCTGAATGCCGTATCGCACTGGTGAATGATCAGAAGATCACCGCGTCGTCGATGCAGGACGAACTCGTGGATCTTGCGGATGTTGACGAGGCTGATGACATAACGCCCGTCGGGTCCGTCCTCGGCGAGCTGCTTCACAGGGATGTAGCGTCCGCCATTCTCGAGCCCCATCAGCGAAAGCGCGTCAGGCGCCAGCATGGCTTCCTTGCCGCTGTAGTACAGCCACCGCACCATGCGGTCGCCCCGCTCGGACAAGGTGAAAGGCTTGTACGGCATCAGGGCCGACAGCGGATTGTTCCAGCTCGACTTCGAGCAGGCGCCGACGGGAAGGATGAACGCCGCGCCGAGAAACGCACGGCGCGCAAGACGACGCTGGGTCAAGTCAGTCCTTTCCCGTCATCTCGATCTCGACTGGCGCGATGACCTCGAGTTCGCCGTTTCGGATCGCCCGGAAGAAGCAGTTATGTCGGCCTGTGTGGCAGGCAACGCCAGTCTGATCGACTTCGACCAGCAACGTGTCGCCATCGCAGTCGACGCGCAGATCGATCAGGGTCTGGATGTGACCGGAGGTATCGCCCTTGCGCCAGGGCGCCTTGCGCGACCGCGACCAATAGCAGACGCGGCCGGTCCGCATCGTTTCGATCACGGCATTGCGGTCCATCCAGGCCATCATCAGGATTTCGCCTGTGCCGTGCTGCTGCGCGATGGCTGGAACCAGCCCCTGAGCATCGAACTGGATGACGGCCAGTACCTTGTCGATCGCGGCCTGCGGATAGGTGGTCGGCTGGGACATATCGGGTACCTTGGCCTCGAAGAGGAATGGGGCGTATAATCTCCGCATTCTCGCTTGGCAAATCGGGACTGCGTGAAGAAGCCGGCCAAAGCCCCCGCCAACAATGGCCACGATCATCGTCACTGCGTCGAGGATGCTCTCTCGGCAGCGGAGAGGCTGTGCGCGCAGAAGGGGCTGCGCTTCACTCCCTTGCGGCGCCGCGTGCTGGAACTGGTCTGGTCGAGCCACAAGCCGGTCGGCGCCTATGCTCTGCTCGATGAATTGCGCAGCGAGGACCTCGGCTCGGCACCGCCGACAATCTACCGTGCCCTCGATTTCCTGATCGAGAACGGGCTGATCCACCGGATCGAGAAGATGAATGCCTTCGTGGGATGCAGCCACCCGGGCGAGACCCATCGCGGGTTCTTCCTGATCTGCAATCAATGCGGCAATGCCGAAGAACTCGACAGCGACAGCGTTGCCGAAGCGATCACAAGCAGCGCCAGCCGTCGGGGCTTTGTCCCGCGGGACATGACGCTGGAAGTCACGGGTCTCTGCGGCGAGTGCCGCCGCCAGAACTGAAACCTCTACAGGCGTCGGAACAGGTCGAAGAGAGGCGGGCGGCTTTCGAAGCCGATGCCGGGAGCGTCAGGCGGTACGGCACTGCCTGCCTCAAGGACGGCATTGTCGTCGAGGCCGCCGAAAGGCTGAAAGCTCGATGGATTGACTTCGGTACCGCCGAGACCGAGCGCGCTTGCCAGATGAAGGCTGAACAGGTGACCGCCGTGCGGCCAGAAGGCCGACCGGCTCCAGCCACGGCCTTCCATCGCCTCGATGATCCGCAGATATCCGGGCACTCCGTAGCAATGGACAGGATCGAACAAGAGAATGTCACGATCCCGGCGAAGGCCGCCATGACGATCCAGCAGCTTGGCCTCGGCGTCCGAAAATAGCGCTTCGCCGGACGCGACCGGTTCGGCGTACACCGCCGTCACCGCCGCCTGGCTCTCGAAGTCGAGTGGATCGCAGGGATCCTCGAACCACATCAATCGGTACGGCAGAAGCGCATGGGCCGTGGCAAGCGCTGCGGACCGGTCATAGACGTTCATCGCATCGACGGCGAGGGTGTGACGGTCCGGGAATAGCCCGACGGCGATGTCGATTCGTTTGAGGTCCTGGTCGAGGCTCGTCGCACCGATCTTGATTTTGGCGCGCCGATAGCCGCGATCCTTAAAGGCCTGCAGTTCGTCCTTCAGTCTGGTCAGATCGTTCTCGGGATAGAGGTAGCCGCCGCTGGCGTAAACGGGGACGGCGAGAGGATCGGCGCGATCGCCGAAGGTCTGCCGCAAGAAGGCATGGAGCGGCAGGTCCGCGATCTTTGCCGCCGCGTCCCACAGAGCCATGTCGAGCGTGCCGACGGCGACGCAGCGTTCACCGTGTCCGCCGGCTTTCTCGCCTTTCATCATCGCACTCCAGGCCTGGAGTGGATCGACGTCGCCGGCGGCCAGGAGGCGGGGCGCGAAGCGTTCCCCGATCAGGCCGCCTTGCCCGAATCGTCCGATCGAGGAGAAGCCGAAGCCCACGACTGGCCTGCCGTTCCTCACGACGTCGGTCGTCATGGCGACGATGCTGGTCGTGAGGCCGCCGGATGGAATGCTCGGATCGGCGTAGCGCGAGATGTCGATCGTCCGTTCCCGAATCGAGACGATCCGCATGCGCGCCTTTCCGCTAGGCGTTGTGCGCCCGGTTCAGCCTCTCGAAGCCCTCGGCCAGGTCCGCCTTCAGGTCCTCGACGTCCTCGAGGCCGATATGGACACGCACTAGGTGCTTGCCAGCCGGCCAGGGAACCGCGGTCCGGTACTGGTCCGGATGGGCCGGGATCATCAGGCTCTCATAGCCGCCCCAGCTGGCGCCCATGCCGAAGATGTCCATGCCGTCCATCATCGCCGCCAGCGCATTGCGGCTATAACCGTCGCGCAGCGTGAAGGAGAACAAGCCGGAGGCACCCGTGAACAACCGCTTCCAGTTGTCGTGACCGGGACAGTCGGGCAGGGCGGGATGCAGCACCTTGTCAATCTCGGGACGGCCTTTCAGCCAGTTGGCGATGTGCAGGCCGCTCTTCTCGTGATGCCGCAGCCGGACCGCCATGGTGCGCAGGCCGCGCAGGGCCAGATAGGAGTCGTCCGGCGCCGCATGGAAGCCGAAGCTCTGACAGGCCGTCTTGGCGATCTCGAACATCTGCCGGGTCGCGCAGGAAATAATGCCCATCATCGCGTCCGAGTGGCCGACGATGTACTTCGTGCCGGCGTGGACGGAGATGTCGCAGCCGTGCTCGAACGGCTTGAAGTAGAGCGGAGTCGCCCAGGTGTTGTCGATGATGACCGCGGCGCCATGCTTCTTGGCGACGGCGGCGATCCCGGTGACGTCCTGCACCTCGAAGGTCTGCGAGCCGGGAGCCTCGAGATAGACCACCTTCGTGTTGGGTCGGATCAGCGTCTCGATGCCGGTACCGATCATGGGATCGAAGAAGGTCGTCTCGACACCGAAGCCCTTCAGCGTCGTATTGGCGAACCGACGCGCCGGGCCGTAGGCATTGTCGGTCATCAGCATGTGGTCGCCAGCCTTCAGGAAGCCGACGATGGCTCCCGTGACGGCAGCGAGACCCGACTGGACGGCGATGGCGCGATGGGCACCTTCGATCGCTCCGACGGCATCCTCGAGCGCCTTCTGAGTCGGCGTGCCGTTGCGGCCGTAACCGAAGCCCTCGAAGGGGATTCGGTTCTCGAACTTGTCCATCGTCGGAGAGAGGATGGTCGAGGCGTGATAGACGGGCGGATTGACGATGCCGAAATTGTTGTCGGGATCGCGGCCGGCGACGGCCAAAAGGGTGTCGGGGTTGGTATAAGTTTTCTTCGCGGTCATGATCTGCACTATGGCATAGGCCTCAAGCCGGCGGCCAGCGATAGAGCTGCGGCCAGTGCTTGCCGCTCCTGCAGCTCTTTCGCTTCGCGGTGGACGACGTGGCTCGGCAGGTGACCGAAAAGCTCAGGCACCGGTGACAATCGGCGTGTCTTCGCGGCCACCCCATTCGGTCCACGACCCGTCGTAGACAGCGGCTTCGGGGGCTCCGGTCAGGTACAGGCCAAGTGCCACGACGCAGGCGGTCACGCCCGAACCGCAACTCGCCGTCACTTTCCGGGCCGGATCGATGCCGGCCGCCGCGATGCGCTCGGACAGCTGCGCAGCGGGCAGCATGGTGCCGGTCTTGGGATCGATCAGCTCGACATAGGGGAGGTTGAGCGCCCCTGGCATGTGGCCGCTGCGCAAGCCGGCCCGCGGCTCTGGTACTTCGCCGCGAAAGCGGTTGGCGGCGCGGGCATCGACGATCTGCTCGCGCTTGTTGTTGATCAACTCGCGCACGTCGTCGATCGAGCGGACCAGAGTATTGTCGAGACGCGCGGTGAAATGGCGATCGCGCGGCGGCGTGGGGTCGTCCGTCACCGGGCGTCCCTCGGCCATCCATTTCGGCAGGCCGCCGTCGAGGATGGCGACATCCTTGTGCCCCATGGCCCGGAACATCCACCAGACGCGGGCCGCGCCCGTCATCGGTGTCGTATCGTAGACGACGATCTTGTTGCCATCGCCCAGGCCTAGCTTGCGGACCCGCGACGAGAACTTCTCCGGTGGGGGCAGCATGTGCGGCAAGGAGCTCGACGTATCGGCGATTTCATCGATATCGAAGAAGACGGCGCCCGGAATGTGCTGGGCTGCGAACTCCGCCTTCGGGTCGCGCTTCTGCGCCGGAAGATAGAACGACCCATCGACGATGCGCACATCTGGCGCATCGAGATGGGTGGCAAGCCACTCGGTGCTGACGAGAGCGTCGGGGCGTGTGTACGGCATCGGCTTCTTTCCTCTTGGTGCACGGCGCAAGGCCGGCGCGGATATTGGGTAGCGGGCGCTCCCTACGGCAGCGAGATGATGAAGCGCCGGTTCATCTTCCCCTTGTTCTCGACCTTCACGCATTCCACGCGGCCGATTTCGGCTGTGCGAGCGACATGTGTGCCACCGCAGGCCTGAAGATCCACACCCTCGATCGACAGCAACCGGACCTTTCCGGCTCCAACCGGCGGCCGCACGCTCATCGTCTTCACGAGCTCCGGCCGGGCATTGAGTTCTTCGTCGGTGATCCACTGCGCCGTGACCGGGCGATCGGCGGCGAGAAGCTTGTTGATCTCTTCAGTCACCCATTCCTTGGTCGGGACCTCGCCCTCGAGATTGAAGTCGAGACGACTCTTGTCGGCTCCGACCTGGCCACCGGTCACGTTGCCCTTGATGACGGCCGACATGACGTGGAGCGCCGTATGCATGCGCATATGGCGATGGCGGCGATCCCAGTCGAGTTCGGCATGAACGGCGGTTCCGACAGCGGGCCTTGCCGAATCCGGAGCGAGCACGTGCAGGATATCGCCGCCGTCGGCCTTGACGGTATCGACGACGCGGGCCTCACCTCCATCCCACTTAAGCACGCCGGTATCGCCCGGCTGGCCGCCGCCGGTCGGATAGAAGATCGAGCGATCGAGTCGCACGCCGCGCTCTTCCAGCGCGGTTACGACTGCATCCGCTTCCCTGAGATAAGCATCTTGACGAAAGAGTTCTTCAACCATGGCTTTGCTTTAAGCGCTCGCCAATCGGGCTGCAACTTCCTCGGCGGTCGGCATGGATGGCGCTGCTCCCAGCCGCTGAACGGAACAGGCGGCCGCCGCATTTCCATAGCGCGCCGCCTCGAACGGCGTCGCGCCGTCGGCAAGGCGTGCGGCGAGGGCGCCGACAAAGCAATCGCCGGCGCCGGTCGTATCCACTACGGGTACCCTATAGCCCGGGATCTGTACGGCTCCGTCGCTCGTGACGACGACAACGCCGCGCGGACCCAACGTCGCCACCACCGCGCGAGGTCCCTGGGCGCGCAGCATCTGACAGGCTTCGATGACCGCACTTTCGGCGCTTGCCGAATCGAGGGCCACGCCGACGGCCTGTGACAGTTCGATCTCGTTCAGCACTGCGATGTCGATCGATTGTAGAAGCTCTGGCGGCGGGGCCAGGAAGGGCGCGAGATTGAGAACCGTGCGCGCCTGCGCCTGCCGAGCCTGCCTCATGGTGGCATCCGTGGCTGCAAGAGGCGTCTCGAATTGAGCCATCCAGACTTCATCGCGTTGCGGCGTCGCATGGACCATTGCCGCGCTGAAATGATGATTGGCGCCGGACGCCACGGTAATCGCGTTGTCGCCCTCGGCGACCTGGATGAGGGCGAGGCCGGAAGCCTGGCCGGCGACGACGCCAAGCCCGAGCGTGTCGACATTGTTGTCGGCAAGGAAACTGCGCAGCGCCTTGCCGAAGGAATCATCGCCCACGGCGCCGATCAGCGACGTCGGCGCCCCCAACCGCGCACTGGCCACGGCCTGGTTCAGGCCCTTGCCGCCGGGAAGGAAAGCGACCTCCGCTCCCAACAAGGTCTCGCCCGCCGCCGGTCGCCGCGCACTCTGCACGACGACATCCATGTTGAGGCTCCCGCAGACGATGACCCGGCTCATGGCGAGCGCTACTTCATCCACGGTGGGACAGGCAGATGTTTCTCGCGAAGGAAAGCCGGATTGAAGAGCTTCGACTGATAGCGCTGCCCGCCGTCACAGAGGATCGTGACGATGATCTTGCCCGGTCCGAGTTCGCGGGCCAGGCGCATGGCCCCGACGATGTTGATCGCGGTCGACCCGCCCAGCACCAGCCCCTCGTGCTGCACCAGGTCGAACAGGACGGGCAGGGCCTCTTCGTCGGTGATCTGGTAGGCCGTGTCGATGGGCGTGCCTTCGAGATTGGCCGTGACGCGTCCGTTGGCGATGCCTTCGGTGATCGAAGTGCCTTCCGACTTGAGTTCACCGCTTTTCACCCAGCTGTAAAGCGCCGAGCCCATCGGATCGCTAAGGGCAATCCTGATATTGGGATTGCGTTCCTTCAACGCCCGCGCCACGCCGCCCAACGTGCCACCGCTGCCGACCGAGCAGGTGAAGCCGTCGACCCGGCCGTCGGTTTGCTCCCAGATTTCGGGACCGGTCGTGCGATAGTGTCCCTCTCGATTGGCAACATTGTCGAACTGGTTGGCCCATACCGCGCCGTTGGGTTCCACGGCCGCCATCTCATCCGCCAGTCGGCCGGAGTAGCGCACATAATTGTCAGGGTTGGAGTAGGGGACGGCGGGCACGAGGCGCAGGTCCGCCCCGCACAGCCGCAGCATGTCCTTCTTCTCCTGGCTTTGCGTCTCCGGCATCACGATCACGGAGCGATAGCCGCGGGCGTTGGCGACCAGGCTGATGCCGATGCCGGTGTTTCCGGCCGTGCCCTCGACAATGACTCCGCCCGGTCGCAGCTTCCCGCGCTTCTCGGCATCCTCGATGATCGCGAGCGCCGCGCGGTCCTTGACCGAGCCGCCGGGGTTCAGGAACTCCGCCTTGCCATAGATCTGGCAGCCCGTCGCCTCGGATGCCGCTCGGAGCTTGATCAGCGGCGTGTTGCCGATGCTATCGATGAAACCAGACCGGACTTTCATGATGAATGCTCGCTTTGTGACCCTGCGTTCGCTCCCGGCCGGACCGTAGACAGGGTCGGGGCCGTCGCGCAACCGTCAGGACCAACGCTCGCGCACTTCCTCGCGATGAAGGGCGAGCCACAGCAGAGCAACGACGCTGACGGCGTTGTCGACCTCGTTTCTCTCGACCATGGCAAGCGCTTCGGAGAAGGGCAGAACTTTGACAAAGATGTTCTCGTCCTCGGTCTCCAAACCGAAAATTCCACCGGCGTTGGTCGTGTCGGCCCGGCCGAGGAAGAGGCGGCATGCTTCCGAGCATGCGCCAGGAGTCAGCATCATGTTCTGGATCGGCCATACGTCCGTGATGGCGAGATCGGCTTCCTCGACTGCCTCGCGGCGAACCATGGCCTCCGCCGTTTCGCCATCCTCCAGCATTCCCGCCACGGTTTCCCAGGTGAACGGATGGTGGCCGGCGACAAAGGCGCCTGCCCGGAACTGGCGGATCAGCACCACTTCATCGCGTTTGGGATCGTAGGGAAGGACAGCACCAGCCTGACCGCGTTCGAAGACTTCTCGGCTGATGACCTTGCTTTGACCGCCCTGATGCAGCCCGTGGCGGAAGAAATACCGTATGACCTTGAAATAGCCCTGGAAGGCAACTTCCTTGCGGACCACTTCCACGGTTTCGTTCGGCAATTCGGACTGGTTCATGGCGACTCCGCTGGGCGCGTGGGGACGCCGGTCGATAACCCAAGATCGCGACCGTGGCGAGGCGACCTGCTAGGTAGCGGCGTTGCACACGGCAGTAACGATCGGATGGTATCGGCGGATGGTATGGGCGCCCCACCAAGAGCTACGGCGCGTCCCTTTCGGGACGCGCCGTAGCGGTCTGGCTCCGGAGGCAGGGTTCGAACCTGCGACCCGGCGATTAACAGTCGCCTGCTCTACCGCTGAGCTACTCCGGAAAATTCGTCGCGACCGGCGGTATGCGGCTGCGAAGGCGCGGTCTTTTGGCAGAGCGTTCCTTCCCATGCAAGGGGGAACGTTTGCACATGCCGCGTGGAGGCCTGGGCCGGAATCGAACCGGCATTGACGGATTTGCAGTCCGCTACATAGCCACTCTGCCACCAGGCCGGCCGCAGAACCGGGGCTGCTATACGCGTCGGCTGCGGGAGCGGTCAAGCTGGACCGCGACTTCGCACCCTTTGACGGTCTCCCGCGCCCCCGCCTATAAGCGACACAACATTTTGGGGTCCAGCCAATGACGGATTTCTCGGTCGCGCGTCGCAACATGATCGACGGACAGCTCAGGCCAAATCGTGTCACGAACGACCTGCTGCTATCGGTCATCGCCGACCTGCCGCGCGAACGGTTCCTGCCGGATGCCGTGAAGTCGGTGGCTTATGCCGACGACGACGTGCCGCTGGGAGGCGGGCGCTATCTGATGGAGCCCATGGTTCTGGCCCGTCTGATCCAGACCCTCCAGCCGAGCGCCACCGACAAGGCCCTGGTCGTGGCCTCGGGCCCCGGCTACGGCGCCGCCCTGCTGGCGCGGCTGGTAAAGAGCGTGACGGCGGTCGAAGGCGATCCCACCTTGGCTGGTTCGGCCGAGCAGACCATCAAGCAATTGGGCATCGACAACATCCAGATCGTCACGGGGAAGATGGAGCAGGGCGCACCGACTTCGGCCCCCTACGACGTCATCCTGATCGAGGGCGCGGTTCGCGAGATTCCCAAGGCGATCCTGGATCAACTGGCCGAAGGCGGCCGTCTGGGCACGGTCATTGCGAGCGCGTCGGCTGCACATGGTGTGGCTCACCTCGTTGTGAAAGAGGGCGGCGTCACTTCCGGTCGCCCCTTGTTCGATGCGGGCACGCCCCTTCTGCCGGGCTTCGCTCCGCCGCCGCGCTTTGCCTTCTGAGCGCAGCGCCGCATCGACGGACGCCGGAGGACTATTGATGTCCGTCCGACCGGTGTTAGGGTTGCTTGGAAGATGGGGTACTCGATGCGTAAGCGGCTGGCTTTGAAGCACACAAGCGTCGCGGCGGTGTGCGCGCTGATGGTCGGTTGCCTCGCGGGCACTCCGGGCGCGTCGGCGCAAAGCCTGATCGAGGCGCTTTCCAGCACCTACAACAGCAATCCGGACCTGTTGGCGGGACGGGCCTTGCTGCGGCAGACCGATGAAGGCTTGGCCCAGGCCGTGGCCAACTGGCGTCCCAAGGTCACGCTCGCCTATGAGCAGAACAAGATCGAATACGACTTCCAGCAAACGCCGCAGAGCGCCTGGGCGCTGCGGCCGCTGAACGGTCGCTTCACGACCCTGACGGCCACGCAGCCTCTGTTCCGCGGCGGCAGGACAGTGGCCGATACCAAGGCAGCCCAGGCCAATATCCAGGCACAACGCGCGGCGCTCGCGGATACCGAAGAGAGCGCCATGCTGGCCTCGGTCCAGTCCTATGCCGATCTGCTGCAGGACATCGGCATCGTCGATGCCCGGCGCAACAATGTGCGTGTGCTGGTGGAGCAGCTCGATGCCACGCGCGAGCGCTTCCGCGTCGGCGAGCTGACCATCACCGACGTCTCGCAGGCCGAGGCCCGACTCGAACAGGCCAAGGCCGATCTGGTGCAGGCGCAGGCGCAGGTCCGCATCGACGAGGCGGCGTTCCAGCACTACATCGGGCTGAAGCCCGGTAAGATCGCCGATCTCCCGTTGATCGGTGCGCTGCCGGCGAGCGAGGACGAGTGCGTGGCGCTGGCCATGGATTACGCGCCACGCTCTGTCACCGCACAGCATCGCATCACGGCGGCCCGCTACGGCGTCAACAGCGCGGTCGGCAACCTGCTGCCCCAGGTCAATCTCGTCGGCTTCATCCAGCAGCAGTTCGATTACCTGTATCCGGGCGACCGCTACTATCAATACGGCGTCCGGCTGCAGGCCACGGTGCCGATCTACCAGAACGGCAGTGAATGGTCGCAGGTACGCCAGGCCAAGCAGCTGGTCGGCCAGCGCCGCAACGAGCTCGACAGCGCTCGCCGCACGGCGGCTGAAAATGTGATCCGCGCCTGGCGCAACCTCGATTCCGCCCGGTCCCGCGTGGTTTCCTTCGAGGCGCAGGTGCGCGCCAACGAAGTCGCCTTGAACGGCGTGCGGCAGGAAGCCCTGGTCGGCTCGCGTACGACCCTGGACGTCCTGAACGCCGAACAGGAATTGCTGAATTCCCAGGTGAACCTGCTTCAGGCGCGCCATGATACGCAGATCAGCTTCTATGGTGTGCTGGCCGGCATCGGCCGCCTGACCGCCCGTACCCTGGGATTGCCCGTCGAATATTACGACGAGGAGAAGTACTATGACGAAGTCGGTTCCCGTTGGATCGGCTTGGGCACCAGTGATTCTGGAACGAAGAAATGAGCGAAGGGCGAAACGCCAATAACGACCCGTCGATGGACGATATTCTTGCATCCATCCGCAAGATCATCTCCGACGACGAGGCCCGAGCGCAGGTCGGCGAGCCACCGAGCCAGCCGGCCGGCGATCTTCCGCCGGCACCGGCCGGTGCCGGGCAGGAGGACGTGCTTATCCTGACCCAGCTTGTCGGGGAGCCGCCGGCCTCGCCTGCAGCCCAACCGATCCCCATTCCTGTCCCTCCCACCGAGTCCGTGAGCGCGTCGACCATGTCGCAGACAAATCCCGAGCCTTCCGAACCCCTGATCGGCTCCTCCGTGGCCGGTGCCACGTCCTCGGCCTTCGATCGCCTGAACCAGGCGGTCCAGGACAGCGTTCCCCCGCCGATGGCAGCCAGTCCGGGACCGGCGCTGGGCGATGGTGGCAAGACCATCGAGGAGATGGTGAAGGAAATGCTGCGCCCCATGCTCAAGGATTGGCTCGATCAGAACCTGCCGCCGATCGTCGAACGGTACGTCGAGCGCGAGATCGTGCGCCTGACGCGCCGCTGATCCCGAGGCCCAATTCCCATCGAACGCCACGGGGCCTTCCGTGGCGTTTTTCGTTATAAGGCAAGCGATGCTGGACAAGACTTACGACCCCAAGGAAATCGAGGCGCGCCGCTACCCCGAGTGGGAGCAGTCCGGCGCCTTCAAGGCGCATCCGGAATCGGCCAAGCCGCCCTATTGCATCGTCATCCCGCCGCCGAACGTGACCGGCAGCCTGCATATGGGCCATGCGCTCGACAATACGCTGCAGGACATCCTGATCCGGTGGCGCCGCATGAAGGGCGACGACGTGCTGTGGCAGCCGGGGACGGACCACGCCGGTATCGCCACCCAGATGGTCGTCGTGCGCAACCTCGAGCAGGAAGGGATCGGGCTTGCCATCGAAGGCGCAGACCGAGGCGACGGCAACCGCAAGCTCCTCAACCGCGAGGAATTCCTGGCCAAGGTCTGGGAGTGGAAGGCGTATTCCGGCGGCACGATCACCAGCCAGTTGAGGCGTCTCGGTGCTTCCTGCGACTGGAGCCGGGAACGCTTCACGATGGACGAGGGGCTTTCGCGGGCGGTCGTCAAGGTGTTCGTCGACCTTTACCGCCAAGGCTTGATCTACAAGGACAACCGGCTGGTCAATTGGGACCCCAAGATGCTGACCGCGATTTCCGACCTCGAGGTCGAATCGCGCGAGGTGAAGGGGCATCTCTGGTATTTCAAGTATCCGATCGAGAACAGCGACGAGCACATCGTCGTCGCCACGACCCGTCCCGAAACGATGCTCGGCGACACGGCCGTGGCCGTCCATCCCGACGATCCGAAGTGGAAACACCTGATCGGCAAGCACGTGATCCTGCCGCTCGTTGGCCGTCGCATCCCGATCGTCGGCGACGAGTATTCCGACCCGGAGAAGGGCTCGGGCGCGGTGAAGATCACGCCGGCGCACGATTTCAACGACTTCGAAGTGGGCCGCCGGCACAAGCTCGAAGCCATCTCGGTGCTCGACAAGTTCGCGCGCCTGAACGAGAACGCACCCGAGAAGTATCGTGGCCTCGATCGCTTCGAGGCGCGCAAGAAGATCGTCGCCGACATGGAGGAGCAGGGGCTTCTCGAGAAGATCGAGCCGCACACGCATGCCGTGCCCTATGGCGACCGCGGCGGCGTGCCTGTCGAGCCATTCCTGACCGAGCAATGGTATGCCGACGCGAAGAAGCTGGCCGAGGCGCCGATCGCTGCTGCCCGCGACGGGCGGGTGACGTTCGTGCCGGAGCGCGGGCGCGACGACTTCTTCCGCTGGATGGAGAACATCGAGCCCTGGTGCGTCTCGCGCCAGCTGTGGTGGGGCCACCAGATCCCGGCCTGGTACGGACCGGACCGCAAGGTCTTCGTTGCCGCGTCGGAAGGCGAGGCGAGGGCCGAGGCCCGCCAGCACTACGGCAAGGATGTGCCGCTGGAGCGCGATCCCGACGTCCTCGATACGTGGTTCAGCTCGGCGCTGTGGCCCTTCTCGACGCTGGGCTGGCCCGACGAGACCGAGGCGCTGAAGAAGTACTATCCGACATCGGTTCTGGTGACGGGGTGGGACATCCTGTTCTTCTGGGTGGCCCGCATGATGATGATGGGCATGCACTTCATGGGCGACGTGCCGTTCCGCACCGTCTACCTGCACGGCCTCGTCACCGACGAGAAGGGCCAGAAGATGTCGAAGTCCAAGGGGAACGTCATCGATCCCCTGGAACTGATCGACAAGTATGGCGCCGACGCACTGCGCTTCACCATGGCGTCGCTGGCCTCTTCGGCCGCCGGCCGTCTGCGCCTGGCAACGGCACGCGTCGAGGGATCGCGCAATTTCGCGACCAAGCTGTGGAACGCGACGCGCTTCGCCGAGATGAACGGCGCCGCATTGCCGGACGATTTCGATCTGCCTTCGGCAACGCTCACGGTGAACAAGTGGATGCTGGGCGAACTGGCGCGCGCCAACATCGCGGTCGACAAGGCGCTCGCGGATTTCCGGCTGAACGAAGCGGCCAACACGCTCTACGAGTTCATCTGGGGCGTGGTCTGCGACTGGTATGTCGAACTCACCAAGCCGGTCCTCCAGGGACCGGACGGCGCGGAAAAGGATGAGACCCGCGCCGTGACCGCCTACGTCCTGCGCGAAACGATCAAGCTCCTGCATCCGGTGATGCCCTTCATCACCGAGGAACTGTGGGACAAGCTCGGTCATCGAGAGAAACACGGCATGCTGATCGGCCAAGCCTGGCCGGCACCGACGGCGATCGATGCGGCCGCCGACGGCGAGATCAGCTGGCTGGTGAAACTGATTTCCGACATTCGCTCGGCGCGCGCGGAGCTGAACGTGCCGGCTGGCGCCAAGCTCAAGCTACTGGTGGTCGGCGCCGACGGCACGACCAAGCAGCGCTTGCAGGTCCACCAGGCCGCGATCGAGCGCCTGGCACGGGTCGACGGCATCGACGCGGCAGCGGAGGCCGCTCCCAAGGCCGCCCTGCAGATCGTGGTGGGCGAGGCGACCTATGCCTTGCCGGTCGGCGAGGTGATCGACCTCAAGGCCGAAAGCGTCCGCCTGCAGAAGGAAATCAAGAAGCTGGCCGACGAGGTCGGTAAGATCGACGCCAAGCTCGCCAATGCGGCCTTCGTGTCGCGTGCCCCTGAGGAGGTGGTCGAGGAACAGCGCGAGCGGCGCAGCCAGGCCGAGCAGACCCGGATCCGGTTGAGCGCCGCCCTCGAACGGCTGGCGACGTGAGAGAGGCGGTCCGTTTAATAAACGGAAATTAAACGGCGCGCTGAGAGCGGTTTCCATCTGGATCAACCGCTTAAGGCCATCTCCTGAACCACGAAAACGGCAACGGCCGAACGTCGAAATAAAGTATTGTTGGCCAAGGCATTAGAGGGCTTTGTTCACACATCGAGGAGGCTCCCTGCTGACGAGCCTCATTCTATGTCCTCCGGGCCGAGAGCCCGATTCCGGTCGCTTACGGCGGTCGGCGGTTCAGGACGCCTTGCGGAGATCGGGAACGTAGGGCCGGGATGTGAAGTGCTCCTCGTTATCGCCGCGCGCAAAGCGCAGTCCAGCCTCCCGGATCGCACCGTCGTCGACCTTGTCGAGCGGCACGAAATAGCGGTCGTCGGTCTTGAAGACCGTGTCGTTGTCGGTGCGGTTGTAACAGACCAGCAGGGTCCAGCGCCGCTTGGCGGAGCGATTGGCATCCGAGCGATGGATGGCATTGCAGTGGAAGATCAAGGCGTCGCCGGGCTCGAGCTCACCGTATTCGATCGGGCACCGCTCGAGAATGTACGGCATACGGCTGGGATCGACTTCGTTCTGAGTCGGCGAAAGGGGCGTGTGGTCGATGCGGCCAAGCTTGTGCGAGCCGGTCGCGATCTGCAGGCACCCGTTCTCGCGGGTCGTCCTGTCCAGCGCGATCATGACCGACAGCATGTCCGGTCGGAGGCAACCGTTGTAATACCAGTAGCCATAATCCTGGTGCCATTCCCAAGCCCCGCCGACCTCCGGTTCCTTGGCCGTCAGCTTGGACTGAAAGTGATAGACCGGACCGCCCAGCAAAGCCTCGGTCGTATCGACCATCCGGGCGCATCGCGCGGCCAGCCCGTAAACGCTGTCGCCAGCACGGTTCCAGAGTGCGATGCGGGTGGACCGGCCTTCGCTGTCGCGGCGATCGAGGATGGCACTGCGAACGGCCGGATCCTTCTCCATGGCCTCGGTCAGCAGCTTCACCTCATCCGGCGCGAACAGCCCTCGCGCATAGGTGAAGCCCTTGCTCTCGAATTCGGCCGCTTGCGCCGCACTTAGCATGTTCGCCATGCTTCCTCCCGTTCCTTTCGAGGAAGCTTGATCGGGGTGCGACACTTCGTAAAGCGCCAACGCCGCCGGCGCTCGATATTCGAAATTCAGCGTCGGCCGGCCGGCCGGCCCGCAAAGGCCGCCGGCAGACCTCACGCCTTTCCCTATCGGGGGACCTTATCGCTGGATCGCCCGAGCGCCTGGAGGCGTGACAGGCGGAGCGATCACGCAACCCTGGCCGTTCAGCCGGTCGCCCATGCTGTCGTACTTGAAGCCGTACTCGTCGGTGATGGCCACCGAATGCCCGCACGGCCCGCGCTCCATAGTGTCGCTGCCGTAGGCCTGCTGCTGGTAATTGGGGCCGACGCTCGAACCCATCGAGGAGGCCCCCATCGAGGTCCCCATGGTTTGGGCCTGGGCCACGCCCGCCATTCCGATCAATGCCGCAGTGCAAAGAAGCAAGCGTTTCATCGTGTCCTCCTGCTGAAACCTTCTTGCGCGCCAACGCGCTCGGCAGGCTCTAGTTGCCGGGTTCGCCAAACATCGCTTTTCAAGCACAAGATCGCCGGCTTGCTGTCAGCAGGCTGACAACGATTCCTATGCGGAACGAAAGACGTTCCGTCCATTCTCTTCCGCAACGATCACAGGCCGCCCCAGTTGCTCATGTGCGACCATGTCCGCCAGCACGCCCGGATCGTCAGGAGCCATCGCCACGAAGCGTTCATTGGTGCGGTCGAGGCGGCCGAATATGTAACCGCGTTCCGGGGCGTCCTTGCCGTAAGTGACGCAATAGGTCTCGATCACCGCGGCGCCCCTTGGCGTTGTGTCGACATGCTGCTTCGGGGCCTGATCCAGTTCTCCCTGGAATATCTTCGGATCTTGCCGTCGCCATGGACCTTCGACCGGGACAGTGGAGTAGAGGCCGGCCGAATGCTTGGTGAGGTACATCCCGTTCGCCGTCACCATGCCGAATGCCCCCGGCTTTCGGCGCACGACATTCATCATTTCGGCGATCGAGTGCGTGACGTAATTGTTGCCCGGCCCGCCGAAGAAGGGGAGGCCGCCCGTGACGCTGATCGGCCGTGGATCGTCGTCGTCGATACCGATCTCCTTCATGGCGACCTCGACCGCTGAGGGAAAGCAGCTATAGAGATCGAAGGCGGCAACGTCCGAGAGCTTCTTGCCGGCCATGTCGAGCGCAATGCGGGCACAGCCGCGAATGGCTGGCGAGGCATCGAGACGATCGCGTTCCGATACGACCCAGGTATCGGTGCCATCGGCGCAACCGTGCAAGTATACCCACTTCTCCTGCGGGATGCCCCATTCGCGCGCCTTCCCGACCGATGTCATCAGGACCGCCGCGGCCTGGTCGATCATGGCGTTGGCATTCATCAGCCGGGGATAGGGAAAGCAGATCCAGCGATTGTCGTCGGAGATGGTCGAAAGGGTGTCGGCACTGTAACCCTTGCGGCGTGTCGCAAGCGGATTGTCCTTGGCGACGGCCGCAAGTCGCGCAAACAGCTTTCCCATCGCCGTCAGATGGGTCGACACGTCGCGCTTCAGTCCCGCGCGTATGGCGTTCTCCAGAAGCGGATAGAAATGAATGGCAGCGCGCAGGTCGTGGCGGGCTTCCTCGGCACTGAAGCCGAAGCGGTTGTCGCCGATACGTTTCGGCTCGCCGCCGGGGGCCTCGTTCCAGTCGATGTCGAGGCCGGCCTTCCGCGCGTTCTGGGTGCTTCGCAGCAACTCGGCCCCGCAGATCACGGCCACGTCCGTCTCGCCCCTGGCGATCTCCTCGGCGAATCGGTTGACGAGATATTGCGGCATGTTCCCGCCGGAATGGCTGTACAGCAATTGCCGCGGATCTGCGCCCAACCGGTTGGCGACGCTTTTCGGCGGATTGCTCGATCGTCCGAACGGCGAGGCGAAGCGCGGGCTGATGTCGCTGAAGAACTCCATGACCGCGAGGGCCTCGACCTTGCGGCCCAGTGCGTCGGCGCCGATCGACGGGTTCGCGTCAGCCAGAGCGGCGCGCACCGCTTCGGCACAAAAGGCCACGCGCGAGCGCTCACTCGAAGGCGTGCCCGTCGTATCGGTGATCTGTCCGCCACCGACGAGAATCGGAGTGCGTGGATCGATCATTTCGTTGCCCCGGTCGTCAGGGCGGTGATCTCGGCAGGACTGAATCCGGCTTCGCGCAGAACGCTCTCCGTATGCTCGCCAAGACTTGCGACCCTCGGCCCGCTCTGCAGCGGTGAAGCGGAGAAGCGAAAGGGCGGTGCGGGAGACTTGAAAGCGCCGGCGCTGTCTTCGATCGTGCACAGCGATCCGCGATGAGTGACCTGCGGGTCCTGCAGCGCCTCGGTCACGGTGACATAGGGTGAGCAGGGGACGCCGTGCTTCTCGAGGGCGGCCACGACCTCCCTCACGGACAGCGTCTTGGACCATTCCTCCAGTTCGTCGATCAGCAGGCCCCAGTTCATGCGGCGGTCGGCATACTTCTCGAAACGGGGATCAGTCAGCCAGTCGCGGCGGCCGGCGGCGGTGGCCATGTCCTGGAATGTCCGCTCGCTGGCCGTGGCCAGCATCACATAACCATCCTTGGCTTCGATCGGGCCATACATCGGCCGTGCCGGCATCTCGTAATCGAACTGCGCGCGGTTCACCTCTCCCAGCAACATGCCGACCAGAGATTCGAACATCGACACATCCACCATCTGGCCTCTGCCGGTGACGTGGCGTTGATGCAGTGCTGCCAGGATGGCGCCGAGCGCATAGGCACCGCTGGCATAATCGGCGACGAAGATGCCGCAATTGTCGGGGCGCTCGCGGCCTTGCTGATAGCCGAGATGGGCCATGTCGTAACCCGTTGCCGCATGGATCACCGGCGCATAGGCCGGCCGGCCAGCACCAGGGCCGGTTTGGCCGTAGCCGGATATGGCGCCGTAAATGAGCCGCGGATTGATCCGGGCCAGTTCCGGATAATCGAGGCCCAGCCGCTTCATCACACCGGGACGGTAATTCTCGAGGACGATGTCGACGTCCTTCACCAATTTTTTAACGGCGTCGATCGCTTCCGGCCGCTTGAGGTCGAGCACGATGGAACGCTTACCCGCATTGAGCTGGCCATACATCGTACCGGCACCCTTGCGTTGCACCGGCCGGCTGCGCATCAGGTCGCCTTCGGGCGATTCGATCTTGATGACGTCGGCGCCCATATCGGCCAACAGGCGGCCGCAATGTGGCCCGGCGATCGTGGTCGAAAAATCGAGAACGCGCAGGCCGGTCAGAGGTCGAGGCATTTGGTCGGTCATTGGCATCACCGGACAATGAGGATGAGGACGACACCGCCCACGACCAGCGCGCTGCCGATCCATTCGCCGACCGAGGGACGTTCCTTGAGGACGAGGTGTGAGGCGATGAAGGTGAAGACGAGCTCGATCTGGCCGACCGCGCGCACCAGGGCGGCGTTCTCCAGGGTCATGGCGAGGGCCCAGCCGGCCGAGCCGAGGACGCTGAAGATCCCGACCCAGATCGACGATCGCCAGTTGACCCAGACCTTGCCGAGCTGGGGCCGGTCACGGATGGAAAGGTAAACCGCCATGATCACGATCTGGATCGTGTTCATGCAGGCCAGCACCGTGATGCCGCGCACCATGAAGTCGCCGCTGTATTCGTGCTTGGAGGCTTCGCGGATCGTGCCGGCGGCGATGGCGAAGAACAGGCCGGAAAGGATGCCGTAGACGGCGCCCTTGTGGGTGAGGTCGGCCAACACCGAACGGATGTTCGCGAACGAGCCGCGCACCGACAGGATTGCCACGCCGCACAGGCACACCAGGATGCCGATCCAGGCGCCGAATTTGAGGGGTTCGGAGGCAATGAAGGTGGCATAAAGCGCGACGAACAGGGTCTCCGTCTTGGAATAGACCGTGCCGACGGCGTAGTTGCGCAGCGAAAAAGAGTGGATCATCAGCGAGGTCGCGACGATCTGCGCCACGCCGGCGAGCGTCACCAGGCCGAAAAAGGTGGCGGAAAGAGCGGGGACCTCGCGGCCGGTTCCGAACACCAGGAAGGCCAGCATGCCGAGGGCGAGCGGTGCGCCATAGAGATACCGGACGAAGTTCGCGCCATCGACACTCAACACATGGCGGATCTTCTGCTGCATCGTCGTGCGGATGTTCTGGAACAGCGCAGCGGCAATGGTGATCGATATCCAGAGCGGCACGTTTCCCCCTTGTTGCGGGCGCAGTGTATGGGCTGTTTTTGCGGTCGTCTCCCGTCCAGTTTTCCGCGATGCAGGCTTCGGAAGGTCCTCGGGACTGCCGACTGCAGCGGAAGCCGGCGACCCATTGAGCCTAGGAATCAAGGGCGAGCCCGAGTAATGTCCGGCCGACTTTCACTCGATAGGGGCGGAGACCCGCGCGCGATGGCCAAGAAGAAGCAACCCAAGCTGCATCCCAACCCGACACTGGACAAGTCGAAGCTGCCGAGCCGCTACACCACGGTCGGCCCGGAACGGGCGCCCCATCGCTCCTACCTCTATGCCATGGGCCTCAACGAGAAGCAGATCAACCAGCCCATCGTGGGCGTTGCGACCTGCTGGAACGAGGCCGCGCCCTGCAACATCGCCCTGAACCGCCAGGCCCAGGCCGTGAAGGTTGGCGTCGATCGCGGCGGCGGAACGCCGCGCGAGTTCACGACCATCACTGTGACCGATGGCATCGCCATGGGGCATCAGGGCATGAAGTCCTCGCTGGCCAGCCGCGATCTCATTGCCGACTCGGTCGAGTTGACGATGCGCGGCCATTGCTATGACGCCATGGTCACGCTCGCCGGCTGCGACAAGTCGCTGCCGGGCATGATGATGGCGATGCTGCGTCTCAACGTGCCATCGGTCTTCATGTATGGCGGCTCGATCCTGCCCGGCAAGTTCCGGGGCAAGGACGTCACCGTGGTCGACGTCTTCGAGGGCGTGGGCATGCATGCCGCCGGCAAATTCTCGGACGGCGACCTGCACGAGCTCGAATGCGCGGCGTGTCCGTCGGCGGGCTCCTGCGGTGGCCAGTTCACGGCCAACACCATGGCCTGCGTCTCCGAGGCGATCGGCCTCGCGCTGCCGGGCTCGGCCGGCGCACCCGCGCCCTACGAGACCCGCGACCAATATGCCGAAGCCTCGGGCGAGGCGGCCATGAACCTCCTGCGGCTGGGGATCCGTCCGCGCGATATCGCCACCCGGGAGGCGTTCGAGAACGCCGCCACCGTCGTTGCCGCCACGGGCGGCTCGACCAACGCGGCCCTGCATCTCCCGGCCATGGCCCATGAATGCGGTATCAAGTTCGACCTGCACGATGTGGCCAAGATCTTCAAGCGGACGCCGTACATCGCCGACCTGAAGCCGGGCGGAAAGTATGTGGCGCTGGACCTGTTCCAGGTCGGCGGCATCCCCGTCGTCATCAAGGAACTGCTCGACGCTGGCCTGCTGCATGGCGACGCGCTCACGGTCACCGGCAAGACGCTGGCTGAGAACCACAAGTCCGTGAAGTTCCCCAAGGACCAGGACGTCATTTACCGCGTCAAGGACTGCATCACCCCGACCGGCGGCGTGGTCGGCCTCAAGGGCAACCTGGCTCCCGATGGTGCCATCGTGAAGGTGGCCGGCATGCAGCGCCTCGTCTTCACCGGCCCGGCCCGCTGCTTCGATTCCGAAGAAGCGGCCTTCGATGCGGTGGTGAAGGGCAAGTTCAAGGAAGGCGAGGTGATCGTCATCCGCTACGAGGGCCCCAAGGGCGGCCCGGGCATGCGGGAGATGCTGTCGACCACGGCGGCGCTCTATGGTCTCGGCGTCGGTGAGAAGGTGGCCCTCATCACCGACGGCCGCTTCTCCGGTGGTACGCGTGGCTTCTGTGTCGGTCATGTCGGCCCCGAAGCGCAGGTCGGCGGACCGATCGGGCTGCTGAAGAACGGCGACATGATCACCATCGACGCGGTCAAGGGTCGGCTGTCGGTCGATCTTTCGGAGCGCGAGCTTGCCAAGCGACGCAAGGCCTGGAAGCCGCGCAAGAACGGCTACACGTCGGGCGCGCTCTGGAAATACGCCGAACTCGTCGGTCCGGCCGTCACGGGTGCGGTCACGCATCCCGGCGCCAAGAAGGAAAGCCACGTCTTCGCCGATATCTGAGATCGGCCCGATCCCGGCTTGCAGCGGGCGCGCCCTTGCGGCGCGTTCCGCGCGATCGACCGGCTAACGCTCGGCCAGGGCGAGCTTGGCGCCAAGGGCGACAAAGGCGGCAGCAAAGCTCCGCCGCATCCAGGTGAGGATGCGAGGACGGGAAACGACATGGCGCCGGATCGCTGAAGCGAACAGCCCATAGCCAACGAAGACGACGAATGTCAGCAGCATGAAGATGCTGCTGAGCAGGAGCATGTGCGGCAGCGGATGCAGCTCGTCCGCCTGCACGAACTGCGGCAGGAAGGCGAAGAAGAAGATCGAGAGTTTGGGATTGAGGAGGTTCAGCAGGACTGCCTCGACAATCACCTGCAGGCTGGACCGCGCCTTGACGTCGTTCTCGACCTTGAGCGCCCCGTGTTCCTGGAGCGTCATCCAGGCCATGTAGAGCAGATAGGCGACGCCGAGGTATTTCAGGGTCTGGAAGGCCAGCGCGCTCGTATGCAACAACGCCGCCAGACCCAGGATCGCCGCCGCCATGTGCGGCAGGATCCCCAATGTGCAGCCGAAAGCCGCGACGATGCTCGACTTCGGACCGCGCGATAGACCGGCCGCCAGCGTGTAGAGAACGCCAGTCCCAGGCGAGATGACGACGATCAGGGTCGTAATCAGAAAGTCGGCACTCATTCGTCCTCCCTAGAGATCGGCCCCCACGGCCTGGGCCACCGAGGCGAAGCCATCGCGGGCGAGCAGACCCGCCAGTTCATCCTTGATCCGCCGCACCAGCGGCGGGCCCTCGTAGACCAGAGCCGAGTAGAGTTGGACCAGGGTCGCGCCGGCGCGGATCTTGGCATAGGCGTCGGCGCCCGAGCCAATGCCGCCGCACCCGATCAAGGGAAACTGGCGCTCTACGCGCCGTGCGGTGCGGCGCAGGACGTCGGTCGACAGGGCCAGGAGGGGGGCGCCGGAAAGTCCTCCAGTCTCTTCACGTCGGCTCGAGGTCAGGGAAGCGGGCCGCGACAGTGTGGTATTGCCGACAATGATTCCGTCCATGCGCAGGTCGCGGCAGACACTGACGATGTCGTCGAGGTCGTCGTCCGTCGCATCCGGGGCGATCTTCACCAGAAGCGGAACGGCGCTGCCGGTGATCGCATCCTGGACGCGCTTGAGCAGGTCCGCGAGTTGGGATCGCCCCTGGAGATTGCGTAGGCCGGGTGTATTGGGCGAGGAGACGTTGCAGACCAGATAATCGGCATAAGGGGCGAGGGCTCGGCTACAGGCCACATAGTCCGCGGCACGATCCGCACTGTCCTTGTTGGCGCCGACATTGACGCCGACGAAGCCTTGGCGTTTGCGCTCGCGCAGGCGGGCCAGGACCGCATCGAGCCCTTCGCCCGGAAAGCCCATGCGATTGATGACGCCACGGTCCTCGCGAAGCCGGAAGACCCGAGGCCGAGGATTGCCCGCCTGCGGCCTGGGCGTCACGCTGCCGATCTCGACCAGGCCGAACCCCATCGCCAACGCCGCGTCGGGGACTTCGGCATTCTTGTCGAAGCCCGCCGCCAGGCCGACCGGATTGCCGAGCCGGCGTCCCCATAGATCCAAGGCCAGGCTTGGCGGGTCCGGACGACGGTCCGCCGGCAGGAGACCGGATTTCAGACCGGCAATGCCAATGCCGTGCGCGGTCTCGGCATCGAGGCGGGAGAGGAACAGATCGGCGAAAGCGTACCAGACGGCCATGGCCGTCTGGTTAGCAGAGATGTCCTGTGGAGCGCTTCACCCGCCGAAGCTGCCGTGACCGTGCTGCCGCATGAGATAGGGGGAGCGGTCGAACACGACGTTGAACAGGTCCTTCATCAGGTCGTTCATTCCCTGGTCGTCGGGCGCCGAGGACGCCACTCGGCCGGTGACCTCCGACAGGGCGAGATCGTTGCGGCAGTAGACGGCATAGACGTAGATCTTGCCCGGCACCGCCGGCTGGAAGCGGCTGGCGCCATTGCAGACGGCCCCCGACCCCAGATCGTTGGCCGGGTTGAACACCAGCACGAGGCGATAATCCGGATGCGGCGGCTCGACCGGAACGTCGTAGGTGAAGGTGAGGTTCGGCGGCGGCTTGTTCAGCTGCATGACCGGCAGGAGGCGCCGGGCAACCTCGCTCATCTCCATATTGGGATAGGGATTGCCCAGCAGCACGACACGGAAGGTCTTGTTGTCCGTCGCCGCGAAGAAGTCGCGGTAGTCGTACTGGATGGCATATTGGGAACCGCCCAGGATTGCGGCACTGGCAACGACGGGAAAACCCAGCGCCAGAGCAATGGCGGCGGCAACTTTCTTGATCGCGCGCATCGGAACGTCCTTCCGTGGAACCGGTACAAACACTAGGCTCGCCCGGCTCGGTCATCACGTCACGATTTCGCGCGTGGCATGTAAGCCGGCCGTAAGCCGCTACACATCAAGATCGCGAGCAAATTTGGCATTTTCCTGAATGAAGGCATAGCGCTTCTCGGGCTTGCGCCCCATCAGGTTCTCGACCAGCGTCCGCGTCTGCATTTCCTCCCGGCGCTGGTCCACATCCGCAGCCGTCGGCACGTCGATCTTGAGAAGCGTTCGCTTGGTGACATCCATCGTGGTCTCGCGCAGATGGACGGACTGCATCTCGCCCAAGCCCTTGAAACGCGTGATCTCGATCTTTCCGCCACCGAAAACATCACGGACCAGCTCGTCCTTATGAGCTTCATCCCGCGCATATTCCGTGCGGCCGCCCTTGCTGAGGCGGAACAGTGGCGGCTGGGCCAGGAACAGATGGCCGTTCTCGATCAGCTTGGGCATCTCGCGGTAGAAGAACGTCATCAGGAGAGAGGCGATGTGGGCGCCGTCGACGTCGGCGTCGGTCATGATGATGACCCTCTCGTAGCGCAGCCTTTCCTCGTTGTAGTTGGCACCGGTACCGCAGCCCAGCGCCTGGATCAGATCCTGGACTTCCTGGTTCTCGCGCAGCTTGTCGGCGCTGGCGCTGGCCACGTTCAGGATCTTGCCGCGCAAAGGCAGGATGGCCTGGGTTTCGCGATTGCGGGCGGCTTTGGCCGAGCCGCCGGCCGAATCGCCCTCGACCAGGAAAATCTCGGTGCCGTCGGCCGCCGTATTGCTGCAGTCGGCCAGCTTGCCGGGCAGGCGGAGCTTGCGGGTCGCGGTCTTGCGCTGCTGTTCGCGATCCTGCCGACGGCGCAGCCGTTCCTCGGCCTTGGCTATGACGTGCTCGAGCAGGACATTGCCCGCTTCCTTGTCGCCGACCAGCCAGTGCTCGAAATTGTCGCCGATGATCGTTTCCACCAGCTTGGTGGCCTCGACGCTGACCAGCTTCTCCTTGGTTTGACCCTGGAACTGCGGCTGCTCGATGAAGACCGAGACCAGGGCGGCGGCGCCGTCCATCACATCGTCGGCGGTGATTGTCGAGCCCTTGCGGTTGCCGGTGAGCTCGGCATAGCGCTTGAGGCCGCGCACGAGGGCGCTGCGGAAACCCGATTCGTGCGTGCCGCCGTCCGAGGTCGGCACGGTGTTGCAGTAGGAGCGGACGAAGCCTTCCTCGTCATTGGGCCACCACACGGCCCATTCGACCTTGCCACCAGCCGTGCCGTTGCTCTCGCTCTTGGCCTCGCCGGCGAATGGCTGCGGCACGACCGTCGGCCGCTGGCCGATCTCGGAGATCAAGTAGTCCTTGAGACCGCCTTCGAAGTGGAACGATTCCTCTTCGGGAATCGATCCGTCCTTGGGTAGCAGGCTCTTGTCACAGCGCCAACGGATCTCGACGCCGCGGAACAAATAGGCCTTCGAGCGCGCCATCCGGTAGAGGCGTTCGGGCTGGAACTGGATCTTGCCGAAGATCTCCGGATCGGGACGGAAGGTGACCGTCGTACCGCGCCGGTTGGGAGCGGGCCCGGCGGACTTCAGCTTCGAAGTCGGTTTGCCGCGAGAGAAGGTCTGGACCCAGGACTGCCGGTCGCGCGCCACCTCGACGACGAGTTCGTCGGACAGCGCATTCACGACCGAGGCGCCGACGCCGTGCAGACCGCCCGAGGTCGCGTAGACCTTGCTGTTGAACTTGCCGCCGGAGTGCAGGGTCGTGAGGATCACCTCCAGGGCAGACTTGTTCTTGAACTTGGGATGCGGGTCGACGGGCATGCCGCGGCCGTTGTCGCGGATTGTGACCTTGTTGCCTGCCAGCACCTCGAGGTGGATCGTGTCGGCGTGGCCCGCCACGGCCTCGTCCATGGCATTGTCGAGTACCTCGGCGACAAGATGATGCATGGCCCGTTCATCGGTGCCGCCGATGTACATGCCGGGGCGCTTGCGGACAGGCTCCAGCCCCTCCAGCACCTCGATGTCACGTGCCGTGTAGGACGTGTCCTTGCCTGCGGCACGCTTGCCGCTGCCCGATCGTTCGAACAGGTCGCCGTTTTTCGCCATGCTGCTTCTTGTCATTCTGCGGTCGCGCGAGGGGATCGCCGGTGACCGCGCCGTCATCGATATGGTAGGAAACCGGCCGGAAAGCAACAACATCCGGCAGGACCAAAATGCCCGAAAGCCCGCGCGATCCAATCGTCAGGACCGTGCCGCAGCCGGCGGATATGAACGGCAATGGTGATATTTTCGGCGGCTGGGTGCTGTCGCAGATGGACGTGGCCGGAGGGGCCCTGGCGGCCCGGGTCGCCAAGGGGCGGGTGGCCACGGTGGCGATTGCCGCGATGACTTTCGTGCAGCCGATCAAGGTGGGCGACATGGTGTCGATCTACGGTAAAGTCGCCAAGATCGGCCGAACCTCGATCACCATCGACCTCGAAACCATGGTCCAGCGCCGTCACGATGCCGCGGAAATCCAGGTCACGCACGGCACCTTCGTCTTCGTGGCCATTGACGACGACGGCCGGCCGCGTCCGGTGCCGCAATGACACTCAGGACACTTCTCCTCGCGGTGATCGCGCTGCTTCTGCCGATGGCCGCCTCGGCCCATCCGCACATCTGGATGCTGCAGCGGGTGAAGCCGATCGTCACCGACGGAAAATTCACCGCCGTGGAGATCGAATGGCGATTCGATCCGACCTCGAGCGAAAACGAGATTGCCGTCATCGACGAGAACAAGGACGGACGGTTTTCTCCGGACGAGGTGAAGCGTCTCGCCGATGACACGCTCCAGGCCCTGGAAAAGAGCGGCTTCATGACGTGGCTCAACGTCGGGGGGAAGGACTTCCAGCCGAAGAAGGAAGAGCTGTTCGACGCCCGCATCGAGGATCCCGCGACCTTCGCGCCAGCGGAGTGGGATCGGACGGCGGGAGACAAGGATACCGCGACCTCCAAGCCGGAAGCGCAGAAGGTGCCGCCGCAGAAGCCGCGAAACCTAGTCTATACGATCCGTCTCGCACTTCCCCAGCCGGTGAAAGCATTCACGATAACGACATACGACCCGGAGGATTTCATCCGCGTCGATGTCGGCAAGGGCAAGCTGCCCCAGGATTGCAAGCTCGGGAAACATCCGAGCTACAAGTCGGAATTCATCCCGGGCCAGCCGGTCTTCGCCGACACGGTCTCTTGTAAGCTTCCCTAGCAGATGACCGCTTCTGCTGCGCCGGCCCGGGTCCATCGCCCGTGGCTAGGTATCCTGTTCATGGGCATTGCCTGCGCGCTGTTCCCGATCATGAATGGATTGGTGAAGCTTCTCAGCGCAAGTTATCACTTCGAGGAAGTGGTCTGGGCCAGGGTCGTTTCGCATCTGGTCCTGATCGTGCTGATCTTCCTTCCTCGCCGCGGGTGGGCGCTGTTCCGGACCCGGCAGCCCATCTCCCAGTTCATCTGCTCGATGACCTTGCTGGCTTCGACGTTCTTCTTCTTCGGCGCCGTAAAGTATGTCGGCGTGGCCGAGGCGATCGCCATTTCTTTCATCGCGCCACTGGCGGTCGTATTCCTGGCCTGGCCGCTGCTGGGCGAACGGATCACGGCGATGCGCCTGGCGGCCGTCGCCGTGGGCTTCACCGGCGTTCTCATCGTCATTCGGCCCGGCAGTTCGGTCTTCCAGTGGGCGTCGCTGATGATCGTCGCCAGCGCCATTGCCTACGCGATCTATCAGATCTTCATTCGTCGTGTGGCCGGGCTCGATCATCCATCGACCACGGTGTTCTACAGCGCCTTTGGCAGCACGATCGTGATGAGCCTGGTGGTCCCGTTCGTCTGGCGAACGCCCGACAATCTGAAGGATGCGCTGCTCCTGTCATCGCTCGGCCTGTTCGGCGGAATCGGGCACTATTGCGTGGCGCGGGCCATGACCTATGCGCCGGCGAACTTCATCGCGCCGTTCAATTACACTCAGATGATCGGATCGGTCATCGTGGGCTATATGCTGTTCGACGAGATTCCCGACCTGTACACCTGGATCGGCAGCGCGGTGATCATCGCCGCCGGCTTGATGGTCGGGTTGCGCAGTCGCGCCAAACCCAAGACCTGACCGTAAAGGAGGAACGATGCCTTATCTCGTTGCCGCCGATCTGCCCCAGGCGCCGGCCGGAGCGCGCTTCCGCGCGTTGCTCCAGCGTCCCGGAATCCTGCAAATGCCGGGGACGCATAACGGACTCGCGGCGCTACAGGCCAGGCAGGCCGGGTTCGAGGCGCTCTACCTTTCAGGTGCCGCGATGTCGGCGTCGATGGGCTTGCCGGATCTCGGTGTCATTACTGTCGACGAAGTCTGCTTTTTCATCCGCCAGGTGGCGAGGGCGGGCGGCCTGCCATTGCTGGTCGACGGCGACACCGGTTACGGCGAAGCGCTGAATGTGATGCACATGGTCAGGGCCTTCGAGGAAGCAGGTGCGGCGGCCGTCCATATCGAGGACCAGCTTCTTCCCAAGAAGTGCGGGCATCTCAACGACAAGAAGCTTGCCGACCCCGCAGACATGGCAGCCAAGGTCGCAGCGGCCCGCAAGGCACGACGCGATCTTATCGTCGTCGCGCGCACAGACGCCGCGGCGAGCGAGGGCATCGACGGTGCCGTTGCCCGGGCGCGGCGCTATCTCGACGCCGGCGCCGATGCGATCTTTCCCGAAGCGCTTACCAACGCCGAGATGTTCAGGGCCTTCGCCAAGGCGATGCCGGGCGTGAACCTGCTCGCCAACATGACCGAATTTGGTCGCACGCCGTTCTTCACGGCAAGCGAGTTCGAGGCGATGGGCTACAAGATGGTGATATGGCCGGTGTCGGCCTTTCGCGTCGCCAACAAGGCCCAAGCGAAACTCTACGCCGCGCTACGACGCGACGGTGGAACCCAGAACATGCTCGATCAGATGCAGACGCGCGCCGAGCTCTACGAGACGATCGACTATCATGAATACGAGGCGCTGGATGCCTCGATCGTGGCGACCGTCGTGCCCCAAGGGATGCCGCAGCGCTAAACTCTGCCGGGCCTCGTTGCTCAAGCCCGGCAGCTATAGATGGCCAGCAAGCCGATCGGATCAGATACCGAGGGCTGACAGGTTTGGTGCCCGTCGATGGAAATCCGTCGCGTCCTGGAAGGCTTTGCCGAGGCGGAGGACATCTCGCTCGGCAAAGGGCTTGCCGACGATCTGGATGCCAAGAGGCAAGCCGTCGGACTGGCCTGAAGGCATCGCCAGGCTGCACAGGCCCAGGTAGTTGGCCGGCCGGGTCAGATAGCCGGGAATGGGCGAGGCCTCGTCGACATCTGCCAGAGGGATTGCTGGCACGGCCACAGTCGGCATGAGGATCGCGTCGTAGCTTCGGAACCAGTCGGCAAAGCTTCGCCGCCGGTCGGCCATGGCGCGAATTTCCTCGGCGTAGGCGCCCGGCGCCAGTTGCTTGGCCGCCAAAGCGCGTCCACGCACTCCCGAACCGATCGCCTTGGTCGAGTCCTCGATATAGCCGCGATGAAGCGAGAAGGCCTCGGAGGCGATGATCGTTCCGGCCGGCCGCGAGAGATCGAAATACCAGTCCGGCAGCTTCACCGCCTCGACGGTCGCCCCCAGGCCCTCGAAGGTGCGGGCTGCTGTCTGCCACGCCTGGGCGACATGCGGATGCATGAATTCCGGAAGCTGGCGTGAATCGGGCAACGCCAGTCGCATGCCCTCGATCGAGGCCGGCCTGGTGGCGAGAGTGAAATCCTCCAACGGCTGGCCCAGCGTCATCGGATCGCGTGCATCCGGGGCGGCAAGAGCGTTGAGGAGGAGGGCGCAATCCTCGACCGACCGCGCCATCGGGCCGATCGAATCGAGTGTCCAACTCAGCAACATGGTGCCCGATAGTCCGATGCGGCCATAGGTGACCTTGAGACCGACGAGGCCGTTGAAGGCTGACGGAATACGGACCGAACCGCCGGTATCGCTGCCGATTCCGGCCGGCACCAGTCGCGCCGCGACAGCAACGCCCGTGCCGCTCGATGAACCGCCGGGGACTCGGTGGGTCTGCAGGTCCCACGGATTCCAGGGTGCTCCCATGAGAGGGTTGGTGCCCCAGCCGCCGAACGCGAATTCCACCATGTGGAGCTTGCCGAGCGGTATCATGCCGGCGGCCGTCAGGCGCTCGACCGTGTTCGATGTTTCGGTCGCCTTCCGCGCCTCGTACATCTTCGAACCGCCGGTGCCGATTCGGCCGGCAATGTCGCAAAGATCCTTGTAGGCGATCGGCAAACCGTGCAGCGATCCAAGGGGGAATCCCGACGACCGAGCTGTATCTGCGGCCTCGGCAAGTGCCCGGGCTTCCTTGGCATAGACCTCGGTAAAGGCATGCAGCTTCGCATCGGCTTTGGCGATACGCGCCAGCAGGGCATCGACGAGTTCACGCGAGGAAAACCGCTTGGCGGAAAGGCCGGCGGCAAGTTCGGTCAGGGTGAGAGCGTGTAACGCAGACATCAGTAGGTCGCCCGCCCGCCAGACAGATCGAAGGTCGCACCCGTGGCAAAGGTGCAAAGTGGCGAGGCGAGCCAGGCTACCATCTCGGCAACCTCGCCCACTTCGCCGAAACGGTTCATCGGGATCTTGGAAAGCATGTATTGAATATGCTGCTCGGTCATCTGGCTGAACAACTCCGTCTTCACAACCGCCGGTGCCACGCAGTTCACCAGCACGCCCGAAGTAGCAAGTTCCTTGCCGAGTGATTTGGTCAGGCCGATCACGCCGGCCTTCGAGGCGGAATAGGCTGAGGCATTGGGATTGCCTTCCTTGCCCGCGACCGAGGCGATGTTGACGATACGGCCCCAGCCTCGTTGCGCCATGCCGGATGCCAAGGCGCGGTTGCACAGGAACACGCCGGTGAGATTGATGTCGATCACCTGGCGCCAGGCATCGACCGGATATTGGATGACCGTCGTATTCGGTCCGGTGATGCCGGCACTGGCAACGAGGATATCGGGCGAGGCCAGTTCCCGTTCGGTAACGGCAAGGGCGTTATTGATCGACTCTTCGCTGGTCACATCGACTTCGACGGCGATCGCGTCTCCAAGCTCCTTGGCCGATTGCTGGGCACGAGCCAGATCACGGTCCCATAAGGCCACCCGCCCGCCGCCCGCAGCGATCCTGGCGGCGCAGGCCAGACCGATGCCACGCGCGCCGCCGGTGACAACCGCCGCACGCCCCTTGAACAGCCCGTCTGTCATGGTTACCTCCCAAATGCTTGAATTAGCGGCCGTTTCCAACCATACCGGCCTGTCCGCTCATCCGCTACACTTAGCCGCCAAAGCGTCCCAGGAGTCCTATGCCGTCGCCCATGCCGGCGTCGATTGACGCCACTATCGAGCTTTTGAAAGCCGGCGATTACATCGCCGACCGAAGTCTTGCTACCGTTCTCTACCTTGCGCTCAAGCTCGGGCGTCCGTTGTTCTGCGAGGGCGAGGCGGGCGTCGGCAAGACCGAGATCGCCAAAGTGCTGGCGAGTACGCTGAAACGACCGCTTATCCGACTTCAGTGCTACGAAGGTCTCGATGTGTCGTCTGCGGTGTACGAGTGGAATTACTCGCGCCAGATGATCGAGATCAGGCTCGCGGAAGCCCAGGGCGTGCACGACCGCAGCGAGCTCGAATCGGACATCTTCAACGAACGTTTCCTCATCCGGCGGCCACTGCTCGATGCCCTGCGGCCGCATGCGGAGGGCGCTCCGATCCTGTTGATCGACGAACTCGATCGCACGGATGAGCCGTTCGAGGCCTATCTGCTGGAAGTGTTGTCCGACTTCCAGGTCACCATTCCGGAACTCGGCACGGTCAAGGCGGCGCAAACGCCGATCGTCATCATCACATCCAACCGGACGCGCGAAATCCACGACGCCTTGAAGCGGCGCTGCTTCTATCACTGGGTGGATTATCCGGACCTCAGGCGCGAACTTGAGATTCTCAGGGTCAAGGCACCGGGAGCAAGTGAACGCCTGTCCCGGCAAGTCGTCGGCTTTGTCCAGGAACTGCGCAAGCTCGATCTCTTCAAGTCGCCGGGCGTCGCCGAGTCGATCGACTGGGCAACGGCTCTCTCGGAGTTGAATGCTCTCGATCTCGATCCCAAGACCATCAACGACACGCTCGGCGTGCTGTTGAAGTATCAGGACGACATCCAGCGTCTGCAGGGCTCGGAAGCGGCCGAGATTCTGCGCAAGGTCAAGGCCGACATCGCCGCCCAGCCGTTGGGCTGAGGGGGCACGAATGGATGCGCTGCCACCTGCTGCGGCGCCGGGACGTGGCGATCGTCCAGCCGGGGACAAGCTCGCCACCAACATCGTGCACTTCGCGCGGACCCTTCGCTCGGCCGGCCTTCGGGTAGGACCTGGTCAGGTATTGCGCGCCATCGAGGCTGTCGAGGCGGCCGGTCTGACCAAGCGGGACGACTTTTACTGGACGCTTCATTCGGTGTTCGTGAACCGGCGCGATCAACGAGAGATCTTCGATCAGGCGTTTCATGTCTATTGGCGCAACCCACGTCTTCTCGAGAAGATGATGGAGATGCTGCTGCCGCAGATCGGCGTCCCGTCCGACCAGGATAATCGCAAGCAATTGAGCCGGCGACTTCAGGAGGCGCTGCAGCCGGGCCAGGGAGAGGCTCCGCAAGAGGACAACGAGCCGCCGAAGGTCGAAGTCGAAGCGACATTTACCGTTTCGGACCGGGAAGTCCTGCAGCATCGCGATTTCGAGCAGATGAGCCAGGCCGAGATCGACGAAGCGCTTCGTGCCATTTCCCGCCTGCGGCTGCCGGTTCCAGAGCGGCGTACCCGTCGCTACCGACCTGCGCGGCGCGGCCCGCGAGTGGATTTTCGAGGATCGCTGCGCCGTGCCCTGCGCCCCGAAGGGCTGATCGAATTGCGCAGGCGGCAGCCCCGTCTTCGACCGCCGCCGTTGGTCATCCTTTGCGACATCTCGGGGTCGATGGCGCGCTATACGCGCATGTTCCTGCATTTCATGCACGCCATCACCAACGACCGCGACCGGGTATTCTGCTTCACCTTCGGGACGCGGCTGAACAATGTGACCCGCGCGCTGCGCAATCGTGACGTCGACATCGCCCTGCAAAAGGCCTCGGCCCAGGTGGAGGATTGGTCCGGTGGGACGCGGATCGGCCAGGCCCTACACGAATTCAACAATCGCTGGTCCCGACGCGTCCTGGGGCAGGGCGCCGTGGTATTGTTGATCACCGATGGCCTCGATCGCGAGGGTGCCGCCGGGCTGGGCGAGGAGATGGAGCGTCTCCAGAAGTCGTGTAGCCGCCTGATCTGGCTCAACCCGCTCTTGAGATATGGCGGTTACGAGCCCAAATCCCAAGGCAACAAGGCGATGTTGCCGTTCGTCGACGAATTCCGGCCGGTGCATAATCTGGAAAGCCTGGGCGGATTGATCGCGGCACTGGATGCAAGGCCTCACGCTGCGGACAAGCGGCTCGCCGGTTGGCAGACCGAATTGCGCAAGGAGTAGACGATGAGCGATGCGCTGGAAGTCCTGGATCAGGTCGGCAAATGGAAGGCAGCGGGCAAAGGCGTTGCCATTGCCACGGTTATCACTACGTGGGGATCGTCCCCGCGTCCTGTCGGCAGCCAGCTTGGCGTCGACGATAGCGGTGCCATGGTCGGCTCCGTATCGGGCGGTTGCATCGAGGGCGCCGTGGTCAAGGAGGCGCTGGCATCGATCGCCGACGGCAAACCGCGGCTGCTCGATTTTGGCGTCACGGACGAGCAGGCGTGGGACGTCGGTCTCGCCTGCGGCGGCAAGGTGCAGGTGTTCGTCGAGAAGGTGAACTGATCCGATGAAAAGCGAAACGCTAGCGGCACTCCAGGAAGCCCGAAGCAAGCGCCAGGCTGTGGTTCTGGCGACTCGGCTCGAGGATGCGGCGGAGGCCCTGATCTATCTGGACCGCGCGGTGGGCGAGCTCTCGGCCGACACGGCAGTGGTGACAGCGGCGCGGCGGGCCATCGCCATTGGACGCAGCGACACCGTCGAACTCGGTGGCCAGAAGATCTTCCTGAACGTCTATGTGCCGCCGGCCCGGCTGATCATCGTGGGCGCCGTCCATATCGCTCAATCCCTGGCACCGATGGCTTCGCTTCTGGACTTCGACGTGACCGTCATCGATCCACGGCGGGCGTTCGCGACAGATGCCCGTTTCCCGGGGGTGAAGGTCCTGCAGGAATGGGCCGACGAAGCCTTCGAGAAGATAGGACTCGACGTTTCGACGGCGGTCGTAACCCTGACGCACGATCCGAAACTCGACGATCCGGCACTCGAGGCCGCGCTGAAGTCAGATGTCTTCTACATTGGCGCCCTGGGCAGCAAGCGAACCCATGCCAAGCGCAAGGACCGGCTTGCCGAGGTTGGAATTTCTGAGGATCAGTTCGCGCGTATCCACGGGCCGGTCGGCCTCAATATCGGCGCGAAGTCACCGGCGGAGATCGCCGTATCGATCCTCGGACAAATCATCGAGGTGCGGGCGCGCCGGCTGGAGGCGCTTGCCGCCCCAAAGGCAGCGGCGGCGTGAAGTTCGGCGAGACCCCGATCGATGAGGCCAACGGCGCCATCCTGGCGCATAGCTGGCGCGCGAACGGGATCAATTTTGCCAAAGGTCGCATGCTGTCGCCGGACGACGTGGCGAAGCTGAAAGCGGCGGGTGTAGCCAGCGTCGTGGCCGCCCGCCTCGATGACGACGACATTCACGAAGACGAGGCTGCAGCGACCGTAGCCAAGGCCTTGGCCGGGGAGGGCATAGAAGTCACCGCGCCCTTCACGGGACGGTGCAACCACTTCGCTCGCGAAGCCGGATTGGCGGTCATCGATGCCGAGCGGATCGATGCGTTGAACGAACTCGACGAGTCGGTGACAGTAGCGACTTTGCCGGCTTTTACGCGCGTGACGCCTCGTCAGATGGTGGCGACCGTCAAGATCATTCCGTACGGCGCGCCGCGCTCGGCTGTTGCGCGGGCGGTCGATGTCGCGAAAGCTGCCAACCGGCCCCTGGTCTCGGTCGCGCCGTTTCGAGCCATGCGCGTGGGCCTGGTGCAGACCCAACTCCCGGGCACACGGGAAAAGGTGCTGGATAAGGCTGTCGGCACGACCGGCAAGCGGCTGACAGCGCTGGGCAGCAGCCTCGTCGGCGAGCGCCGTTGCGCGCACGATGCCGTCGCTATTGCGACAGCTCTGAACGATCTCAAGGCGCGAGGCTGCGACCTGTTTCTGGTGGCGGGCGCATCGGCCATCGTCGATCGACACGACGTCGTGCCGTCGGGCATCGAGCAGGCCGGCGGCAAGGTCACGCACTTCGGCATGCCCGTTGATCCGGGCAACTTGCTCCTGACCGGCGAGCTGGATGGCAAGCCCGTGTTGGGATTGCCGGGCTGCGCCAAGTCTCCGAAGTACAATGGTTTCGACATGGTTCTCGAGCGCCTCGCCGCAGGATT
Source organism: Enhydrobacter aerosaccus (assembly GCF_900167455.1). GTDB lineage: Bacteria > Pseudomonadota > Alphaproteobacteria > Reyranellales > Reyranellaceae > Reyranella > Reyranella aerosaccus. The sequence continues at coordinate 1,404,887 of NZ_FUWJ01000001.1, read as the reverse complement.
GGCAGTCGGCAGGGCCGAGATCGTGCGCATGGGGGCGGGCGGACTGCTGGCGGAAATCTCCACGCGTCCACAGCCGCGTGGCGAAGGCGATCATGAGGAAGGCGGACCGCAGCAGGCCCCGCGCGTGGCGATAATCCTGCTGGCAGCCGGTCGGTCGACCCGCATGGGTGGTCCCAACAAGCTTCTCGCCGATGCCAAGGGTATGCCGTTGGTCGTGCATGCTGTCACGGCCGCGCTTGCATCGCAGGCGACCGAAGTGGTTGTCGTGCTTGGCCATATGGCGGCCGAGGTGAAGGCCGTAATCGAGCAGGCAGCGCCTGCAGGATCGAAGATCCGCTTTGTCACCAACCCGGATTTTGCGTCCGGGCTCAGCACTTCGGTTCGCACCGGCATCGGCAGTCTCGGCAAGGAAATCGATGCGGCCGTGGTTCAACTCGGGGACATGCCGGGCGTGAATGCGCCGTTGCTCGATCGTCTGATTGCTGCGTTCAGTCCGGTGGAAGGCCGCTCGATCTGCGTTCCGACCGTCGGCGGCAAGCGCGGCAATCCTGTCCTGTGGGATCGGCGGTTCTTTGCGGAAATGGCCAATCTGGCCGGCGATAGCGGGGCCAAGCACCTGATCGGTGAACATGCCGATCTGGTCTGCGAGGTCGAGATGACCGGAGAGGCGGCCGTCACGGATATCGATACGCCGGAGGCGCTGGCGACCTGGAGGGCGCGGAGCGAGGCATGAGTTTCGATCTCGGAATCCTTCGGGCACAGTTTCCGATCCTGGCGCAGGCCGTCAACGGACATCCGCTGCATTATCTCGACAATGGCGCTTCGGCCCAAACGCCCCTGACCGTCCTCGACGCGGTACGCCACTACGAGACCACGTCACGGGCCAATGTGGTCCGGGGTGTCCATGTCCTGGCCGAGCGCGCGACCGAGGCCTATGAAAATGCCCGGGCAGAAGTGGCAACCTTCCTCGGCGTCGAACCAAACGAGATCGTCTTCACGGGCGGCTGTACGGCGGCCATCAATCTTGTCGCCTACTCCTACGGCTCGCTGCTGGCGCCTGGTGATCGCATCCTGCTGTCGGAGCTGGAGCACCATTCGAACATCGTTCCCTGGCAGCTGCTGCGCTCCCGCAGCGGTATCGAACTCGATGTCCTGCCGGTGACGGAAGAGGGGCGGATCGATCTGTCGGCCTTGCCGCGAAAGCTGACGCCGCGCACGAAGCTGATATCTCTGGCTCACGTTTCCAACGTGACCGGCGCGGCGCTGGATGTGAAGCAGGTGGTGGAGGCCGCCCACAGTATCGGCGCCAAGGTGATGCTGGATGGAGCCCAGCGCGCCCCTCACGGTCCTCTCGATCTCGAGTCGCTCGGCGTCGATTTCTACGTCTTCGCAGGTCACAAGGTCTATGGACCGAACGGCGTAGGAATCCTGTGGGCCAAGCGCGACCTCCTGGAGGCGATGCCGCCGTTCCATGGCGGCGGATCCATGATCGGCCGTGTGACTTTCGCGGAGACGACGTGGGCGCCACCGCCGCGTCGGTTCGAGGCCGGAACACCGCCAATCGGTCCCGCAATCGGCCTTGGCGCGGCCTGCAAATGGATGCGCGGCCTGGATTGGACGGCTGTCCATGCTCATGAGATGGCGCTTACCCAGCGAGCCATGGACGGGCTGCAGAAGATCAGCGGCACGCGCCTATTGGGGCCACAGAGCTTGCAGGATCGCTATCCGGTCGTGTCGTTCTCGCTGGACGGGGTCCATACGCACGACGTGGCGCAGGTGCTCGACTCGTTCGGCGTGGCTGTCAGGGCGGGGCATCATTGCGCGCAGCCCTTGATGGATCATTTCGACCTTGCCGGGACAACCCGCGTTTCCATCGCTCCGTATAACGACAGCGGCGACATCGATGCGATGCTGACCGGCGTCGAGCACGCGGCGAAGACATTGCGATGAGCGACCAGCTGTATCAGGAACGCATTGTCGCCTTGGCCAAGGCCAAGATCGGCGCCGGCAAGCTCGCTGCTCCAACCAAATCCGTGCGTCGCGACAATCCGCTGTGTGGAGATCGCGTCACGGTCGACGTGACGCTCGACGAGCACGGGAAGATCAAGGAGATCGCGCATCAGGTCCGGGGGTGTCTGCTATGTCAGGCCTCGGCATCAGCCCTGGCATCGGTCGCTGTGGGACGCGATGCCGCCGGGGTCGCTGTTCTCCGGCACGATGCCGAACGGGCCCTAGGGCGGGAAAGCGGGGAGGCTCACGAACCGTTCTCGGCCTTCGAGCCTGTCCGCGAGCACAAGTCGCGACAGGAATGCGTGCTGCTGCCGTTCGAGGCGCTCAAGGACGCCCTTTCCTGAAGTTTCCGTCGGCCTGCCGCCGTTGTGTCATAGTTGCCGGGCAGCTTTGACGTGCATCGGAATGGGGAGAGTGCATGCGACACTTGCTGACCGTCATCGCCCTGGTCGGCGTCTGGGCGCTGCCCACTTTTGCATCGGCCCAGGACCTCATCCTCAAGAGGGTCATGCTTTCGTCGGGCGGGTTGGGATATTTCGAGTACGAAGCGTCCGTCGATGGCGAAGCGAAGCTCAAACTTACCGTGCCGCTCGATCAGGTGGATGACGTTCTCAAGAGCCTCGTCGTCTATGACGACAAGGGCAATGTCGGCGGGCTGAGCCTTCCCGGTCGCGATCCGCTCAAGCAGCTTTTCAAGGATCTCCCGTTCGATCAGGCCGCCTTGGATAGTCCGGCGGCGTTGTTGAGCGCATTGAAGGGGACGGAGATTTCCGTCCGTGGCAGCCGCGTGATCACCGGCAGGATCGTGGCCGTCGATGAGGACAACGTTCCTGGCGCCGACAACAGGCCCGCTGCCAAGCGTACGCGGGTCACGCTGATGACGGATGGCGGCCTGCAGCAGTTCATCCTCGAGGACGCGGAGAACCTGCAGTTTGTCGATCCGGCGCTGCGCGACCGGTTGGGACAGGCATTGCTCGATATTCAGGCCAATCGTGCCAAGGACGCTCGCACGCTCGATCTGTCGGTTCGGGGCGAAGGAACGCGCACCGTCCGCGTCGCCTATATCGTCGCGGTGCCGGTCTGGAAGACGTCGTATCGGCTTACTCTTCCGCCGGATGCGGGAACGCCCCGGGTCGCGGTGCAGGGCTGGGCAACGCTCGAGAACATGAGCGGGAGGGATTGGAAGGACGTCGAACTCACTCTGGCGTCGGGGCGACCCGTGGCATTCCATCAAGCGCTCTACGAGGCCTATTACGCCCACCGGCCGGAAATCCCGGTCGAGGTCGCGGGCCGGCTGATGCCGAGTGTCGATCACGGCGGCGTGGCCGCGGAGGCGGCTCCAGCGCCTCCGCCTGCGGCCGTGCCGGGCATGCGTCTTCAGGCGCCCAAGGCAATGACTGCAGCTCCGGCGATGGCAGCCGCGGCCGATCAGCTCGAAGCCAACGAAGCGGCGACCCAGGTGACGTTCAAGTTCCCGCGGCCTGTGAGCGTCGCCAATGGGCGCACGCTGTCGATCCCCATTCTCGATCGCGAGATGACGGGCCAAAGGATCGCGCTGTACCAGCCCGAGACGGCGGCCCGGAATCCTCTGGCCGCTGTGCGCCTCACGAACGAAGGCGAAACCGGCCTCCCGCCAGGCATCCTGACGATCTACCAGCGCGGGAAGTCCAACGAGATCACTTACGTCGGCGATGCCCGGCTGTCGGCGATGCCAATTGGCGAAACGCGCCTGCTGCCTTACGCGCTCGATGAGAAGATCACGATCGAGCGCGAGGCCGGACAGAGTGAGCGGGTCGCGAGCGGATCGATCGTGAACGGCATCCTGCGCTATGCCCGGATCGGGCGACAAACGACGACCTATCGTATCCGGGGGCCAGCCCGCGAAACACGTGATCTGATCGTCACCGAGCGGCGACTGCCCGGCTGGACACTGGTGAAGCCCGAAGCCAAAGGTGTCGAAATCAGCGAGGGCAATTACCGTCTGCTGTTCAAACTCGCGGGCGGTGAACAGACTCAGGTCTTCGATGTCGTCCAGGAGCGGACTCAAGAGCAAGACTTGCGGCTGATCGACGGTGCCGCGGACCAGATTAAGGTCTTTGCCTCGGCCCAGGATTTCGATGCCAAGACACGCGAGGCCTTGACGAAGATCCTGCAATTGCAACAGGCCGTTGCGGAAGCGCAACGTCCGCTGGGCCAGATCGAGGCGCAGCAGCAGCAGCTCGTGCAGGAACAGGCCCGCATCCGGGCCAATCTTGCCAGCGTTCCGGCCAACAGCGACCTGCAGCGTCGCTATTTGAGCATGCTGGACAAGCAGGAGAACGACCTCGACGGGCTGGCAAAGCAGCGAGCCGAGGCCCAGAAGGCGGTCGATGCGGCCCGCGATGCGTTGCGGGCCTATGTCGGTAAGCTCGGCTAACCCCTATCCAGCGCGAAGCGTGCGCACCGCGTCGTCACGCCGGAACAGGTAGAGCAGGGCCCTCAACGCCTCCCCGCGGGGAGTATTGAGGTCGGGATCGCGTTCGATCACGAGACGGGCGTCATCGCGAGCCGCTTCCAGGAGTTCCGCGTGCGCTGCCAAATCGGCCAGGCGCATGTCCGGCAATCCGCTCTGACGCGTGCCCAACAATTCGCCGGCGCCTCGCAGGCGCAGATCTTCCTCGGCGATGCGGAAGCCATCTTCCGTCTCGCGCATGATGGCAAGGCGCGCCTTGGCGGTTTCGCCAAGGGGCTGAGCGTAGAGGAGCAGGCAGGTAGATTTCGCACTGCCTCGCCCGACACGCCCACGCAGCTGATGCAGTTGCGCCAGCCCGAATCGTTCCGCGTGCTCGATGATCATCACCGTTGCGGCCGGCACATCAACGCCGACCTCGATCACGGTCGTTGCAACGAGAATGGAGAGGCGTCCATCGGCAAACGCCGCCATGGTCGCCTCGCGCTCGGCGCCCTTGAGCCGACCATGGACCAATCCGACCTTGCCTGGGAAACGGGCCTGCAGCAGCCGATAGCGCTCCTCTGCATTCGCGAGGTCGACTTCCTCTGATTCCTCGATCAGAGGGCAAACCCAGTAGATGCGGGCACCGTCTGCCACCCTGCGGCTGATGCCCTCAACCACCTCGCCAATGCGCTCGAGCGGTATGGTGCGGGTGTCGATGGGTTGACGCCCCGCCGGTTTCTCCGTGAGCTTGGAGACATCGAGGTCGCCGTAGGCGGCCAGCATAAGGGTGCGCGGGATCGGGGTAGCCGTCATGACGAGCAGGTCGACAGCGTGACTTTTGGACGACAGCGCCATCCGCTGATGCACTCCGAAACGATGCTGTTCATCGACGACGGCCAGGGCGAGGTCGGCAAACTCGACATCTTCCTGCACCAGGGCATGCGTGCCGACGACGATCTGGATCGATCCATCGGCTAATCCGTCGAGCGTGGCCTTCTTTTGCCGCTGCCCGTCCCGTCCCGTCAGCAACGCGAGCTTGACGCCCGCGGCCTCAGCAAGCGGCATGATGGTGGCGTGATGCTGGCGCGCGAGCAGTTCCGTCGGAGCCATGAGAGCGGCCTGTGCCCCCGATTCAACGGCCGTAAGCATGGCCAAGAGGGCGACGAGCGTCTTTCCGCTGCCGACATCGCCTTGCAGGAGCCGAACCATGCGCTCGGGCTTGGCCATGTCTGCCGCGATCTCCGCGACAGCAGCCTTCTGGCTGGATGTCAGCTCAAAGGGCAGCGACGCCCGGGCCCGGGCCTGGAGACGACCATCGCCTTTTGTCGATCGGCCGGCCAGGGTCCGGTTGTGATGCCGGACCAGCGCCACAGCGAGCTGGCTGGCGAGCAGTTCGTCGAAGGCCAGGCGGGCGCGCGCCGGATGCCGTGGCTCCAGGTCGACCTCTTCCGTGGGCGCGTGCGCCTGGGCGAGCGCCGCCTTCCAACTGGGCCATCGCTGGCGGGCGAGATAGGCCGCGTTTTGCCATTCCGGCAGGTCGGGAAGGCGCTCAAGGGCGGCCCCGATGGCCTTCTGCAGCGGCCTCTGCGTCAACCCGGCCGTCAGACCGTATACCGGCTCGACCCGCAGGACCGAGTCCCGCTGGTCCAGGGGCACCACATGGTCAGGATGCGTCATCTGGACCTCGCCCTGGTATATTTCGATCTTGCCGCTCACGACGCGGATATCGCCCGGCGGCAGAAGCTTCTTGAGGTAGTCCTCCCGGCCGTTGAAATAGGTCAGGCAAAGCCGACCAGTCTGGTCCGAGCACCAGATCCGATAAGGCTGCCGGCCGTTGCGCGGCACGAGATGTTCACCGATCGTCACGGTAAGCGTGGCAACGTCTCCAGCCTTGGCCTCAGCGACCGTGGGTGCATTGCGGCGATCGATGAGAGCGAAGGGCAGGTGCCACAGCAGGTCCACGACCAGCGGCCCGGCAAGCTTCTCCACCAGTTTGCCCAAGCGCGGGCCGATCCCGGGAAGGGCCGTGACCTGGGCGAAGAGGGGGGTGAGGCTCTGGGGGCGCATGGGTGCTTTGGTTCCGGGCCCCGTGACTTGGCCACCGCCGCCGCCTATATGCTACGCCCCTTTCACTAGGACCTTGGGGAAAACATGACCGGCGACGCCGAACTGGAGACACGGCGCAAGCGTTTGCTTTATCGCAGTGTCTATCGTGGCAACAAGGAGAACGACATTCTTCTTGGGCAGTTTGCGCGCGCCCATATCGCCGAATTTGGCATCGCCGAACTCGACCAGTACGAGCGCCTTCTGGATACCGGCGATAACGAGATTTTCGACTGGATCACGGGCAAGGTCGAAGTCCCGACCGAGGCCGATACGCCAGTTTTGCGCAAGCTCCTGGCATTTCGGGTGAGGTTCTGAGTGTCATCCCTAGCCGAACGCCTGTCGGTGCTGCATCGGAAGGCCGGAAATTGGACCATCGCCGGCCTACCTGAAGGCGCCGATGCGCTAGTTTTGAGTGAGATCGCCAAGACGACGGGCGGACAGGATATTTTGCACGTGGCGCGCGACGGACAGCGGCTGGAGCGCCTTCAGGATGGGCTGCGCTTCTTCGCCCCTGACCGCGAGGTGCTCGTCTTCCCGGCCTGGGATTGCCTGCCGTACGATCGGCTTTCGCCGCACCCCGACATCGTCGCCGAGCGCCTCGAAACGCTGGCCCGGCTCGCCGCTCCGCGGAAGGCGGGCAGCCCGGCGCGCATTGTCCTTGCCTCGGTTGGAGCGGTCCTGCAGCGCGTGCCGCCACGTGGGTTGTACGCCAGCGCGGCCTCCGTCCTGCGCAAGGGGCAGACGATAGAGGTCGTCGCCCTCACCAAGTTCCTCGGCGAGAACGGCTATGGGCGGGCCGACACCGTCATGGAGCCGGGTGAATTCGCCATTCGCGGCGGCCTGATCGATCTGTTTCCGCCAGGGACATCCGAGCCGCTTCGTCTCGATCTCTTTGGCGACACGATCGAAACGATACGGACCTTCGATCCGATGAGCCAGCTCACGACCGGGGAGCGGGAGGAAATTGCCCTCTTGCCGGTAAGCGAGGTTCTCCTTACGCCAGAGAGCATCGCGCGTTTTCGCAGTGGCTATCGCGAGCTATTCGGCAACGTTGCCGGGGAGGACGTACTCTACGAGGCCGTCTCAGCCGGCCAGCGCCACGTCGGCATGGAACATTGGCTGCCGCTGTTCCACGAACGCCTGGAAACGCTGCTTGATTATTGCCCCGGCGCTATCGCCACCAACGATCATCAACTCAAGGAGGCGCTGGAAGCTCGTCACGAGTTGATCGTCGACTATTACGATGCACGAGAGAAGACCGGCGCCAAGGGCGGCATGACCGGAGGCGGCGACTACAAGCCCCTGCCCCCCGAGCGATTGTACCTCAAGCCATCGCAATGGGAGGCCCTGCTGGAGGGCCGCAGCGTCGTGCAATTCACGACCTTCGACGCTCCGCCGGAGGCGGCCAATGCGGTCGATCTCGGCGGCCGCCGGCATGAGGGATTCGCGCAGGCGCGCACCGCCCAGGGCGTCAACCTGTTCGACAAGGTGACCGAGCACGTAAAAGCAGCCAACGGCGCAGGTCGTCGTGTCGTCATCGCAGGTTATACCGAAGGCTCGGTTTCGCGCCTTCAGCATCTTCTGCAGGAGCACGGTGCCACGACGCCTGTTCCCGTGAAGGACTATGTGACGGTCTTGGGCCTGCCCGCCGGTACCTTGGGCGTCGCCGTGTGGCCGCTCGAGCACGGTTTCGTTCTCGACGACCTGGAAGTCGTCGGCGAGGAAGACATTCTCGGAGATCGCCTGTCGCGGCCCGCCAAGAAGCGTCGACCGTCAGAGCGGTTCATCGCCGAAGCCTCCGCGCTGAGCGATGGCGATCTCGTCGTGCATCGTGAGCATGGGGTTGGACGCTACGAAGGCCTCGTCACACTGGAGATACAGAACGCTCGTCACGATTGCCTGAGGCTCACATACGAGGGCGGCGACAAGCTATTCGTTCCCGTGGAAAATATCGATGTCCTCAGTCGTTACGGCAGCGCGGAGGAGGGGGCACAACTCGACCGCCTCGGGGGAGCTGCCTGGCAATCACGAAAGGCCAAGCTCAAGCAACGTATCGCCGACATGGCGGACCGGCTCATCAAGATCGCGGCCGAGCGTGCGATCAGGCGCGGCGAGACGATGAGTCCGCCGGAAGGCTTGTACGAGGAATTCTGTGCACGCTTCCCTTATGCCGAGACAGACGATCAGCTCCAGGCAATTGCCGATGTGATTGGCGATCTGTCGTCCGGAAAGCCGATGGACCGGCTGGTTTGCGGTGACGTGGGCTTCGGCAAGACGGAAGTTGCCCTGCGTGCAGCCTTTGTCGGAGCGATGTCCGGCAAGCAGGTCGCGGTCATCGGCCCGACCACATTGCTGGCTCGCCAGCACCATCGCACTTTCGTCGAGCGTTTCGGCGGCATGCCGGTGCGCATTGGCCGCCTGTCGCGGCTGGTCAGTGCCAAGGAGGCCAAGGAGACGAAGGCCGGGTTGAAGGACGGGACGATCGATATCGTGGTCGGCACACATGCCCTCCTGGCCAAGGGCATCGAATTCAAGGACCTGGGGCTTCTGATCGTCGACGAGGAACAGCATTTCGGCGTAGCCCACAAGGAGCGGCTGAAGGAATTGCGGGCCGACGTACACGTGCTCACTCTGACCGCGACTCCGATTCCGCGCACCCTGCAACTCGCACTCACCGGCGTCCGGGACATGAGTCTCATTGCCACGCCGCCAGTGGATCGATTGGCGGTTCGGACGTTCGTCACGCCATTCGACGCCGTCACCATTCGCGAGGCGCTGTTGCGCGAACAGTACCGCGGTGGGCAAAGCTTCTATGTCTGTCCGCGCGTCGAGGACCTGAGCATCGTCGCGGAACAGCTGCGCGAGCTCGTGCCCGAGATCCGCATGGCCATGGCGCATGGTCGCCTGCCGCCGACGCAGATCGAAAATACGATGCAGGAATTCATCGACGGTAAGTTCGACGTGCTGCTGTCGACCAATATCGTCGAGAGCGGCCTCGACATCCGCAATGCCAATACGATGATCGTGCATCGCGCGGATATGTTTGGCCTGGCGCAGCTTTACCAGCTCCGCGGCCGCATCGGTCGAGGCAAAACCCGAGCCTACGCCTATCTGACGGTTCCCCCAGGCAAGGCCCTGAGCGAGGCGGCGTCCAAGCGCCTCGAGGTCATGCAGACGCTCGACACACTTGGCGCAGGCTTCCAGCTCGCCAGCCACGACCTCGACATTCGCGGCGCAGGAAACCTGCTGGGCGACGAGCAGTCCGGCCACATTCGCGAAGTGGGGATCGAACTCTATCAGCAGCTCTTGGAAGAGGCGGTCTCCGCCGCTCGAGGGCGGGCTGAAGAAGTGGCCAAGGCCGAATGGTCGCCGCAGCTCAATCTCGGCATTCCGGTGCTCATTCCCGAGGAATATGTGCCCGATCTATCGGTCCGCATGGGGCTGTACCGCCGTCTCGGCAGCCTGACGAACCAGGAAGATATCGACGCCTTTGCGGCGGAACTCGTCGATCGCTTCGGCAAGATGCCCCTGGAGGCGGAATTCCTGCTCAAGACTGTATCGTTGAAATTACTGTGCCGCACGGCATCCGTAGAGAAGATCGACGCTGGCGAGAAGGCGGTGGTGTTCAGTTTCCACGAGAACAAGTTCCCCCGCCCGGACCGGCTGATTGGCTGGATCCAGAAGAACGCGCCTTTGGTGAAAGCTAGGCCCGACCAGCGCGTGATCGTGCAGCGCGTCTGGGGCGACGAGCAGCAGCGACTTTCCGGCGTGACCGGGATCGTTTCCGCGATGGCGAAGCTCGCGGCTTGAGCAGCGGGAGGGCCGTACGTCTGGCGCAACGAAGGAGCCAGTCGCTCAACCGCGTATCGCCCGACGCTCGCGCCAGCACCAGGGCTCCAACCGCGAGGATGGCCACTGTCGTCGCCGATGCGTCCAGTTTGCGCGCGCGGCCCCGGGATAGTTCCTCGATCAGCGCGTACAGCATGTTGGCGTAGGCAAGGCGGGCTGCCAGCGGCGCCCGGGCCACATCGGTTGGGAGGGCAGCCAATGTGCAAGCCTGGGCATTGGCCGTCAGCTGTGTCTTGTCGAAGTAGCGGTTCAACGCCGTCTTCGGATCTGAGGCCCGCAACACGGCCAACAAGCCGTGACCTGCGCCGACCACTTCTGCAAACAGCTGGTCCTTGGACTCGAAATGCGCGTAGAAGGCGCCGCGCGTGAGACCGGCCGCGAGCATGATGTCATCGATGTTTGTCCCGGCATAGCCACGCAAGCGGAACAGGCGAGCGGCATGATCGAAGATTTCGGCCCTCGTCCGGGCCTTCCGGTCAGCGCTGATCGGCATGGTTGCCTTCTGATATGTCGATCAACATATCATATGTCATTCGACATGGATTGTCTGCACGACAGCACAAGACGCCGCCCTCAGCAGCGGGCTTCCCTCTCGTCGCCTGGACAGTGTCGGATCGGTATCAGACGGTAGATTGTGCGGCGCTGGTAGCGGCATCCCGCTCGGCGAGATTGAACACCTCGACAAAGGCCGATGGCGGCTGCGCGCCGGAGACGGCGTATTTCCGGTTTACGATGAAACAGGGAACACCGTTGATTCCCAGCCGCCGGGCATAGACGTCCGAGGCAACCACCTCCTGACGGCCGTCGTCGCTTTGAAGATATCGCCGCGCGAGATCCGCATCGAGCCCGGCCCGAGTGGCACATCGTACGAGGGTCTCGAGATCGCCGATGTCGAGGCCTTCCTCGAAATAGGCTTTGAACAGCTCCCCGACCATCTCGTCCTGGCGCTCGTTCTTCGCGCTCCAATGGACCAGACGATGGGAAAGCACGGTATTGGGTGTTCGCCTGATACGGGCAAACTGGAAATCGATACCGGCCTCACGCCCGCTGTCTGCGATCGCCTGGTAGATCTGGCGCGGGCGATCCCCGCCGCCAAACTTGGCGCGCACGTAATCGTCCCGGGTCATGCCTTCGGCCGGCATGTCCGGATTGAGTTGAAAGGGCCGCCACGAGATGGCCACGTCGTTGCGCCCGCTCAGGGCAAGCGCGCGTTCAAAACGCCGTTTGCCGATATAGCACCAGGGGCAGATGGTATCGGAGACGATGTCCACGAAGATCATGACGAAAGCTTACGCCTTTCGCGCCAGTGCAGGAAGATGCCGGAAACGACGACCGTCGACAGGGTGATCGTCGTCAGCCAGCTCGCGGCAGGCCAACCGGCCGAAGACACCAGAGCGGCCGTCGCGGGCGGTCCCAGAAGCGCTCCGATGTTCGAGCCCTGCATGAGGAGGCCGGTTGCCGCACCGACAAGCTGGCGGCGCGGCGCATGGACAGGAATTGCCGTGAACAGCGCTCCAGGCACCACGCCGATGATCATCGAATAAACCGCCGCCAGTACAAGACGGACCACATCCGGCGTGCCATCGACGAAGATGCCAGCAGCGCAAAATGCCATCGGCAAGGCTGCTCCGACAATCAAGACGATGCGAGGTACGCCTCGACCAAGCAGGACACCCGCAGCAAGATTGCCGGCCACATTGACGAAAGTGACCAGGGCCGTGATGACGGCGGCGGAGGAAGGGGACAATCCCAGCCGCTCGATCTGAAGTGTCGGCAGGAAGCCAACGATGGCAAACCAGCAGCTCGAATAGGCCCCGAAGCAAAGTGCGATCGCAACCAGGCCTCCGTTGCTCAAGACGTCGCCGACATCCTTGGCCAGAGGACGGAGCGCGACCGTATTCGGACCGAGCTCCTTTCGCACCAGCGTTGCGCGCAGAAGGGCTACCAGCATGAGGCCCGATGCCGCCGCGGCGACGAGCCAGACCAGCCGCCACGACGCATGGGGCAGGATCATTGCTGCCGAAAGCATCATGATGCCGGCTCCTGCAGGCATGTAGGTTGTCCATAATGCCATGGCACGGCGCGCATCGCTCGGCTTTGTGACGCGCAGAAGCAGGGGCGGGGCGGACACCGTCGTGGCAATGAAGCCGAGCCCCTCGAAGAAGCGACAGACCAGGAGCTCTGCAATATCGTTCACAAAGCTTCCGAAAAGGCTGGCTGCGAGGCAGATTGCCGTACCCAGAAGGATCAGGCGACGGTGCCCGAATCGATCCGCGGTGAGAGCGATGGCCATTCCGCCAACGGCCGTCATGAGATTGATAACGGACAACAGCCAGCCTGCTTCGCGCAGCGTCGCGCCGAGATCGGCCCGCACCGACGGCAGGGCAGGCGGCATCTTGCCGACATGGAAGGCAGCAACGATGCCGGCCGCCACCAGCAATGCAACCAGAGGCCAGTCTGTCCTTTGGCTGCTGGTCAGTATTGGACCCTCGTCGTGATGGCCCCGTCGACGATGAAGTTGACCCCGGTAATGAAGGAGGCGGGCGCGCCAGCGAGGAAGACAACCGGTGCCGCGATCTCCTGCGGCGTGCCCATGCGGCCCATAGGATTTCGGGCCAGTGTGCGTTTGTAGCGTTCACTGTCGGCATCGCGTTGGCGACCCCAGGTATTGCCATCCTCGAGGATGGAGCCGGGCGACACCATATTCACCCGCACACCCTTCGGCGCCATTTCGATCGCCAGCGATTTGACGAACGGGACAAGGGCAGCCTTCACAGAGCGATAGGGCTGGACCGGCCCCGGCCCGGCTTCGTTCAGGGACACCGTGCCGATGACGGTGCAGGTGGCCCCCGGTCCGCTCTTGAGGAGATGGGGCATGGCATGCCGTACCGACTCGACGGTCGAGACGATGTCGATCTCGATGCTCTTGCGCCAGCCTTCCGGCGTGTCGTCGGTACCGAGGGCACTGACGTTGGCGACGAAATGATCGAGGCCACCAGCGGCGGCAAAGCCATCGATCCACGACTTCAGCGCGGGATCGTCGGTCACGTCCAGAGCCGTTCCCTGGACGCGGGCCTGCTTCGCTCGCCATTCGTCTTCCCGGCGTTTGACAAGAGCGGCGTCACGCGCACAGAAGCCGACGATCGCACCTTCCGCAACAAAGGCATCGACTATGGCTCGACCGATGCTCTTGGTGCCGCCGGTGATGAGTACACGTTTCCCTTTGAGACCCAGGTCCATGGTTCCTCCGCACGAAAGGCTCGCCTATAAGGCGGGCATAAAACGCGGGAGCTACGGCGATGTCCAAGTTATTCGACCTGAAGGGCAAGAGCGCCTTGATCACCGGCGCCTCGTCGGGACTCGGAGCGCACTTCGCGAGATGTCTGGGAGAGGCCGGCGCGTCCGTCGTGTTGGCTGCGCGCCGGGCGGACCGACTGCAATCTCTACAGGCGGAACTCGAGCAGAAAGGCGTCGCCGCTAGAGCCGTCGACCTTGACGTCCAGTCCGGCGCGTCAGTCGCCGCGGCACTGGACGCCGCGGGCCCACTCGACATTGTCGTCAACAATGCCGGTATTTCGATCGTGAAGGCCGCCCTGCAGATGCCCGAGGACGATTGGGATGCGGTCGTCGATACCAATTTGCGGGGCGCCTGGCTTGTGGCCCAGGGAGCGGCAAGGCGTTGGGTGGCAGACAATCGGCCCGGCAGCATCGTCAACATTGCCTCGATCCTTGGCCTGCGGACCATTGGCCACGTAGCACCCTATAACGCGTCGAAAGCCGGGTTGATTCACCTGACGCGGGCCCTGGCCATGGAGTGGGCCCGCTACCGTGTTCGGGTCAATGCCATTTGCCCCGGCTATATTGAGACCGAGATGAACAGCGATTTCTGGAAGACACCTGGCGGGCAAAAGCTCATCGAGCGTATTCCCCAGCGTCGCATCGGCCAGCCGCACCATCTCGATGGTGCGCTATTGCTGCTGGCCTCGGAGGCGGGGGACTTCATGACCGGCAGCGTGCTCACCGTCGATGGCGGGCACACGGTCAATTCGCTGTAATCACCAGCCGTTTATGCGGTCGTAGGTGTCGACGACGGTCTTTCCGCCATCGACGTCGCTGTCGACGACATAGTAGCGATCATAGGCGGCTGCCGTGATGCAGGCATGATTGGGCCACACGCGAACGCGGCTACCGATCGGCAACCTGTCGTAGGGCAGGGGAGCATCAGCCTCGACAAAGCCGTGCTCCTGAGAGCAGGCGACAACCGCCATGGCCTTCGCTGGCGCTTCGGCGATCGTGCCGAAGCCGACCTTGGGCTGGAATTCCTGTGCGCTGATGTCCTTGGACAGGGCGAGCGCTCCGGCGTCGATGAGCATCTGATTGCGATGCGGATAGTGGCCGATCACGGTGGCCAGCACCGACAGCGCAAGATCTCCGGCTGCACAGGAACCGATGAACTCCTGGTCCAGATCGTTGAACATATAGACGCCGGGACGCATCTCCGTGATGCCGGTGAAATTGCGGGAATGGATCGCCGTGGGCGTCGAGCCCCCGCTGACGATCGGGCAGGGAATGCCGGCACCGCGCAATGTCTCGGCTGCACCGACAATGGCCTGACGTTCTTGCTCCGCCACGCGTGCAATGCCCTCGACGGTACTCTCGTGATAGGAATGGCCGGCATGCGTCATCACGCCCGCCAGTTCCACGTTCGGTGCCGAGTGGAGGACCTTCGCGATATCGAGCAAGCCGGGCAAATCAGGATAGGGCAAACCGGCCCGGCCACCGCCGCTGTCGATCTCGATAAAGACGGAAAACGCGTTGCCTGTCGCCGCGGCATCCGCAATCGCGCGCGCCACGGGCAAATTGTCCGTCACGACGCGCAGGTTGATGCCCTCGCGCCGCAACTCGGTGACGGCTGGAAGCTTCGAGGGGACAATACCAACGCCGTAAAGGATGTCCTTGAAGCCCGCCTGCGCAAAGTAGCGCGCTTCCGCAAGCGTAGAGACCGTGATCCGGCCGTCGTGCCCTTCAACGGCCATCCGCCCGACGACGGCAGACTTGGCAGTCTTGAGATGAGGTCGCAACGCAACACCGGCCTGGCGGAGGCGATCGCTCATGGACGTCAGGTTGCGGCGAAGTATGGCCCGGTCGAGAATAAGGGCGGGCGTCGGAATGTCGTTGATCGTCTGGACTGGCATCCGGACTTTCTAGCTCAAAGCCGAGCACAATGCTGTAGTCTGGTAAGGATAGTCGGTCGCACATGCCCATTGAAAACGAGCGGAAATTCGTTCTCGAGACGGAGAACGAACTCGAAAACCTGTTGTCGCGAACACCGGGAGTAACTCGGAGCATCATTCGGCAAGCCTATCTTGATGTCACGGGCCTGCGCGTTCGATCGATCGTGGCCGGCAGCGGCACACAATTCATATTCACCTATAAACGCACTGTCCGCGGACGAGTCGTCGAGATCGAGACAGAGATCCTCGAGGACGATTTCGAACGGCTATGGAGTGTGGGACACCAGATGCTGCGAAAAGTCCGATACTCCTGGGATGATGGCCCGTATCACTGGGACATCGATTTCTTCAAAGCTGACGGTGAGCGCACATACTTCGCGCTTGCCGAGGTAGAAATGCCCGAAGCCCAGACGGTACCGCCAGCCCTTCCAGCCAACCTCGCCGTCCGTTCTCTGGGACTTGTGCCCCAGGGGGACCCACGCTTCGCCTCCAAGAGATTAGCCGATCAGACGCACGCCGAACGCCTCCTGTCCGATATCCGGTTGAGAGGCGCAGTCGAGTAGGCGCTCTACGCTCTACGCGGGCGAGCCCGTGGCAAGGCAACGAGCGACCAGGGATCGGGCAATGATCCAACGGGACAGTGGATCAGGGCCGGTTTCCCGTTGGCAATTCTGCGCGAAAGCGCGGCTCGCAGTTCCGCAGGTGAGCTCACCCGCTCTGCAGCAACGCCGAAGCTTTCCGCAAGCTTGACGAAATCCGGATTGTGCAGATCCGTGGCAATGGTCCGATTGTTGTAGGATTGTTGCTGGATGCGCCTGACGTTGCCATAGGCACCGTCGCTGAAGACGATCGCCACGACACCAATGTCGTTCTGTGCCGCCGTGGACATCTCCATGGCAGTGAACAGAAACCCGCCATCACCGCTGATCGATACGACGGGAACATCTGGCTTGGCGACCTTCGCTCCAAGCGACGTCGCATACCCCCATCCGAGCGTGCCTTGGTAACCGGGCGAGAGGAAGGTCCGCGGCTTGTAGGTCGGATAGGCCAGACGGGCGGCATAGCCCATCTGTGTAAGTTCATCGACGAGGATACCATCTTCCGGCAGCGCCGCGCGGATCGCGTCGAGGTAGGATATTTGTGGCGCGAGCGTTTCCCGCACCGTCTTCGTCGCCGCCGCCTTGATCTCGGCGACAGCCTCCGCTCGACCATTGCGCTTGGCGTTGTGAAGGGCGAGCCGGGCGGCCAGTACTTTCAGCGTTGCGGCCGCGTCGCCGATGATGCCGATTTCCGGCTTTCGGTGGCGATCGAGTTCCTCACCGTCGATATCGATCCGGATGACCTTGAGGTCGTCGTCGAGGCCCCAATTCATCTGCTGTGGCTGCAAGCGGGTGCCAACGGCAAGGACAACGTCCGCTTCGGCCCAGAAGCGGTAGCCGGCGAATGCCGTCACGGACAGTCGATGCCGCCCGTCGATCACGCCTTGGCCCATGCGGCCTGTCATCACCGGCGCATCGAGCATCTCGGCAATCTCTTGAACGAAATGGCCAGCCTCCTGCGCTCCGCCTCCAACGACGATGAGGGGGCGCTTGGCGGCACCCAGGAGCCTGGCGGCCTTATCGATCGCCTCTTCATCGACGGGGCAGGGATCGCGGCCCGCCGGCGTCGACGGCAGTTCCACGGGGGCTTTACGGGCCCAGGTATCCATCGCGCATTCGAGCGCCACCGGCCGGCGCCGTCCGGAGAGCAATCGCCGGAAGGCCTCGTTCATGAGCGCTGGGGCGGATGCTGGCGACGTGACGCGGTCGGCCCACTTGGTCAGCCCACGCATAATGGCGAGTTGATCGGGCAGCTCGTGCAGTAACCCCACATTGCGGCCGATCATTGATTGCTGAATCTGGCCGGTGAGGGCGAGCACAGGCGCATTCACAGCGTAGGCGGTCGAGAGTGCTGCCGTCGTATTGAGAAAGCCCGGCCCTGGAACCACGACATACGCAGAAGGACCGCCGGTGGCCATGGCGTACCCCAAAGCCATGTAAGCACAGGCCTGCTCGTGCCGTGTGTGAATCGGTCTTATCGCGTTGGTGCGATCGTAGAGTGCGTCGAAAAAGGCGTCATTCTGGACACCGGGGAGACAAAAGAGGGTGTCGATGCCGTTCAGTTCCAGCATCGATACGACGGCCTGGGCGGTGGTCAGGGTCTGCATGACGTCAGTCTACACAGGCAGTAGATGGCGAGTTAGGGCCGGTATCGATTTCCTCGTGAAGCGGACGCGGTCGCGATTTCCAGTGTCGGAAGGGCGCCTAACCACAGTTAATGCTGCAAAATCCGACCTATTTCATGCCTTAAGATTGTCGCAGTGGCAGTGGAATTTTTATACATCCTACAGGTGTAAGTGGTATGAAGCCGCTTTGCCGGTGGGGCGGTGGGTATGCTGGGGACTGTTGTCGCGAGAAGGCCATGCTAACGATGAGATGCTCGACTATCCGGCTCGCCACGTGCGCGGTGGCGCTGTTCTTGGGCGGACTGCCGAGCGTCCGTGCACAATCCCAGCAACCGGCTCAGCCGGCGGCACCCGCTTCGAATGCTGCACCTCCGTCGAAGGCAGATCTCTGCTATTCGGGATACGGACTTCAGCCGCAGGAAAAGATCAGTATTTGCACCGACGCGATCCAAAGCGGTGGGCTGACCGGCATCCCGCTCGCGCTCGCCTACTACAGTCGGGCGACTGCATCGGCCGCGGTCGGGGACCAGAAGAGCGCGCAGAGTGATTACAAGCAGTCGCTCAGACTGTTCACCGACGTGATCCGTGTGTCGGCGCCGAGTGCGCCCATCCTGTTCCAGCGTGGCCTGATCTATCACACCATGGGAGACGCCGATCAGGCGATCGTCGATTACAGCGATGCCATCCGGCTCGCGCCGAACGAAACCTATGCCTATGTCAATCGCGGCATCGTTCTCTACACAAAGAAGGACAACAACGAAGGCGCCATCGCCGATTTCAATTCGGCCATAAAGCTCAATCGTTGCGAAGTGAGCGCGTGGATCAATCGCGGGCTGGTCTACAAGCGGAAGGGCAATCTCGACCAGGCGATCTCGGATTTCACCACCGCAATCGGCTGCCTTCCGGCGAATCCATCACCGGTCCGGCCGGCCAATGAGATTCCGCCCGGAACACAATTGAACGCGGCTTACCTCCAGGGTGTCCAGACCGCAACCCAGCTGGCCGATGCCTATTACCAGCGTGGTCTTGCCTACCTGGACAAGGCCGGCAAGGATCCGAAGCAATCGATTCCCGTGCTCGACAAAGCGATAGCCGATTTCACCACGGCAATCCGATTCAATCCGACGGCAGCAGCTCATTATGTCGGCCGAGCCTCCGCCTACATGTACAAGGAGGAGTTCAAGCCGGCCATTGCCGACTTCACGGACGCTATTCGACTGGCGCCCGGCGACGAATACACCTACCTCCATCGCGGTATCGCCTATCATTCGGTGAACGAGCCCGACAACGCGATTGCGGATTACAGCGAGGCGCACCGCATCAATCCGCTCGACGTCAATCCGCTGGTCAACCGCGGCATCGTCTACTACTCGAAGAAAGGCCAATACGATCTCGCGATCAATGACTTCACGGACGCCCTCAAGATCAATCCGAAGGAAGTCAACGCGCTCATCAACCGCGGCATCTCCTGGCGCGAGAAGGGCGATCCGGACAAGGCAATCGCCGACTTCAGCGAGGCCCTGCGTCTTGGCCTCTTGACGGGTGACGTCCTCCAGTTCGGCTCCAAGGACCCGGAGGCAGTGCGGCACTGGGCGCAGGTCGCCAACGCGCGCTATCAACGCGGCACCGCCTATATGGCCAAGGGCGAATACGATCTCGCGCTGGCGGACTTCAACGAGTCGATCCGCCTCAATCCCACCGAAGCACGGGTGTTCGTGTCTCGTGGCGGCGTGTACCTGATCCGGCAGGACTACAAGCGCGCTATCGCGGATCTGGACGAAGGCATCCGACTCGATCCGGCTTATGCCTTCGCCTTTTTCCAGCGAGGCTTCGCTTATCACGCCTTGAACGAACCGGACCATGCCTACGCCGACTATACGAAGTCGATCGAGCTCGATCCGAAGTACATCACGTCGTATCTCAACCGCGGAATTATCGAGTATACGCGCCGCGGCGATTACGACGCCGCGGTAGCCGATTTCACGGCAGCCCTGAAGCTCGGCCCGGACAACATCAACGCGCTCATGCATCGCGGCGTGGCCTATGCAGCCGCCGGCGAGTTCGACAAAGGCTTGGCGGACCTCAATCGGGCGATCGAACTGTCGCCGGAATTTGCCAAGGCCTACTATTATCGCGGAGTCGTCTATTCGCTGCGTGGTAGTGTCGACCGGGCGCTGACCGATTTCAGCGCAGCCATTCGCCTGGATCCGAAGGCGCCGGAAGCCTACCTCAATCGGGCTGCGATCTATGCGCAGTTGGGCCAGCACGACAAGGCGATTGCCGACCTGGACGAGGTGATCAAGCTCGTGCCGACCGCTGCCGGCGCCTATTACAATCGTGGCTATTCCTATTTCGCGAAAGGCCAGTACGAGAAGGCGATCGCCGATTACAGCGAGGCGATCAAATTCAACCCGAACCTGGCCGTGGCCTACAACAATCGCTGCCTTACGCGCGCTGTCGTTGGACATGACCTTCGGGATGCGATTGCCGATTGCGACGAGGCGTTGAAACTGCAGCCGACCAGCCTGGATGCGCGCGATACGCGGGCATTCATCTACCTCAAGCTGGGCGAGTTCGCGAAGGCAGTCTCCGAATACGACCTGTCGCTGCAGGTGGAGCCGAACCGCGCCCGTGCATTGTATGGTCGCGGCCTCGCCAAGCTGAAGGGGGGCGACAAGTCGGGCGGCGACGCCGATATGGCGGCGGCGACCAAACTGTCGCCGAGTATTGCGGAGGACTTCACCAAGTTCGGCATCAACTGATCCGCCCGAGTTGCGAACCCTGCTGCTTCAGGCACGCGAGGAGAAAATCCGCGCGTTCTGCGACGGTCAGCTTGGGCAGGATGACGAGGTCATAGCCGACAGCGGGATAGGCCTCGAGCAGTCGCTCGTATTCAGCGACGGCAGCCGCAAAATCGTGCTGGCGTTCCTGGTCTTGTGTGTAGAGTTCTGGCCACGGCGGCACGAGGAACACGGTCCTGTTATAGCGATGAACTTGGCCGAACCGCTGCAACGCTTGCTCTCCTGTAGAGTGTTGCAGCGCGGCCGCAGCATCGATCAGCCCTCTGTCGAAGAATACCCAACCTTTCCCGTAATGCGCTGCGCGATAGTCGACCAGCGCCATGTCGAGCGCTCGACGGGCAAAAGCGCTGCCGTCCTTCCAGGGGAGGGCGTCCCCGTCGGTGGCAAGTTCTTGTGCGACAATGCGGCGGCCCGGCTCCTCGACCACGGAATATCCGCGGCGGCCAAGCTCGGTCAGCAATGTGGATTTGCCCCCTCCGGAACATCCGGAAATGACAACAAAGCGGTCCATGAGGAATCCTCGGTGGTTGCCATGGCGACCAGAGCCGCGACCGCGAGTTCGAGCGCGATGGCATGACCAAGTGGCGTTGCTGATGGCGGATGGGGTGGGATTCGAACCCACGGTGGGCGTGAACCCACGCCGGTTTTCAAGACCGGTGCCTTAAACCGCTCGGCCACCCATCCCAACAGACCGCGGCTGCTTACCATTCCTCGTGCGCGGAACAAACCGGCAATCGGTCTGCGGACGCCTGTTCTGGCGATTGCCCACCTCTGGCGTCGCGGACGGTCTTGCAGTATTTACTGCACCATAAAGAAATTCCTTCGCTCAGAATCGGAGGATAAGGCCGAATGTTTTCCCCTCTGATCGGCCGCCGTTCCCTGTGCGCGATGCTGGCGCTGGGCGCGGCACCGGTAATGGCGCAGACGACCGACAGCAAATTCGCTGCATGGCTTCAAGGCGTGCGTGCGGATGCCCTCCGCGCGGGCGTTGACAGCGGCACCGCCGATGCGGCGCTTGGCTCGATCGAACAGCTTCCGAAGGTTCTCGAGCTCGCCCGCAACCAGCCTGAGTTCAAGATGACGTTCGACCAATATCTCGACGTCGTCGTATCCGCGGAACGGGTCGCCAAGGGCCGAACGATGCTCAAGGAGAATCGCGCTCTGGTCGACCGATTCGCGGCACCCGTCGGCATACCGAGCTCGGTCGTCATGGCTCTTTGGGGCATCGAAAGCAAATACGGCGCCCATCTCGGCGATTTCGAAGTCGCGCCGGCCTTGGCGACCTTGGCCTTCAATGGCTTCAGGGCTTCGTTCTTCCGTAGCCAGCTCATCGCGACTCTGAAGATACTGTCTCAACGACACGTGCCCCTCCACGAGATGAAGGGCTCGTGGGCCGGGGCGATGGGCCAATGTCAGTTCATACCCACCACTTTTCTTGCCTACGCGGCCGACGGTGACGGGGACGGCCGTTTTGACATCTGGAAGAGCAAAGCCGACGTCTTTGCCTCGACTGTGAATTATCTCCATCGGGCCGGTTGGCGACCGGGCCTTGGCTGGGGCGAAGAGGCGGATTCGTCCACAGCTCCACGGAAGGGAGAGCGGCTGGTCAAGCCCGGCGGAGCAGGGGGACCGGTCTACCGAACCACCGAGAATTTTCGCGTCATCCTGCGCTGGAACCAGTCCGACTTTTTCGCCCTGGCGGTCGGACTGCTGTCCGACCGGATCGCCGCCTGACCGGGGCCACAATATGATGTATGCTTGCCGCCAAATGGCCCCATTAGCTGACCGGAGGCGTTTGGACGCTGTCTTTGCGCTAAAGACGCTGGCCCTTGTTCTTGTCGCGGCCTCACTCGCCGGCTGCGGCTCTCATCGAGGAGGGGCCCCCTCCACGGCTTCTCGTGGGACATACAAGGTTGGCGCGCCTTATACGATCGATGGTGTCACATACGTTCCCCAGGAGGAATTCAATCACGTCGAGACCGGGACAGCCTCCTGGTATGGGCCAGGCTTCCACGGCAAATACACGGCGAATGGCGAAGTCTATAACCAAGCCGAGCGCACGGCCGCTCACCGCACTCTTCAGATGCCAGCTATCGTCCGCGTAACCAACCTGGACAATGGCCAGTCGACGACCGTCCGGATCAACGATCGCGGCCCCTATGCCCGCAGCCGCATCCTCGACGTATCCCGGGCGACGGCCGAGGAACTCGGCATGATCCGCACCGGCACGGCTCATATCCGGATCGACCAGCTGCCGAACGAGAGCATGGCCGTCAAGGAGGTCGCCTTGGGCGGTGGTGGCCCTGCGGAGCAAATGGCAGCAGTGGCGCGGGTTTCATCGGGCCGCGGCGGTACGGCGGCGTCACCGCCAGCTGTCGTGCAGGCGGCCCAACCGCCGCCACCGCCGCCAGTCGTACAACAGCCGCCGGTTTGGACGGCGCCCGTGCCTGTCCAGCAGCCCGCGCCGCGTCCCTTCACCAGCCCCAGTAACGTTACGGTAGCCTCCCTGGCGGCAGCATCGCACGCGGCAGGCGGCTTTTTTGTTCAGGCGGGCTCGTTTTCAAGCATGACCAATGCCGAACGCCAGCGCGACCTGGTGGCGAGCTATGGCACGACCGAAATCTCCCAGGGAACGGCCGGTGGACGAGAGGTCTTCCGCGTTCGCCTCGGGCCGTATACGACTTCCGATGCCGCCGGCATTGTTGCCGACCGGTTGAAGCGCTCAGGTTATGGTGATGCCCGTGTCGTGGCCGATTAATCGATCTTTTTGGCTCCTGGCCCTCCTCGCGCTGGCCGGCTTTGCGGGTGCTGCGCATACGGTTGGCGCCCAACAGCAGACGCCGAACCGGCACCAAACCCAGAAGCCTGCGCCGGCAAAGCCTGCCACCCCCAACACCAAGCCGCTCGGACCTAAGCAGGCAGCGGCGGCACAGGCCGCCAAGCTAGAGGCGGCTGGCCCTTCCCAGATCGGTCCGACGACCATCGCGCGTTTCGCGTACATGATAGATGCGCAGACCGGTGCCGTCTTGCTGGCCAAGGACGCCGACAAGCCGATGGCACCGTCATCGATGGCCAAGATGATGACGGTCTACCTGCTGTTCGAGGATCTGGCAGCAGGCAAACTGAAGCCGGATACCTTGTTCAAGGTCAGCGACCGCGCCTATGCCATCACGCGCGGCGTTCATTCTTCGACCATGTTCCTGGAGTTGGGCGCCGAGGCAAGTATCGCGGACCTGGTCCAAGGCATCATTGTTGTCTCCGGTAACGATGCCAGCGTCGCCGTGGCCGAAGGCATGGCGGGCAGCGAGGAATCCTTCGCCGAGCGGATGAACAAGAAGGCTCGCGAGCTTGGATTGACAGGATCGGTGTTCAAGAATTCTTCCGGCTGGCCGGCGGAAGGCCAACATGTGACGGCGCACGATCTCGCCGTCCTTGCAGCCCGGACGATCAAGGATTTCCCGCAGTATTATCACTATTACGCGCAGCGGGAATTTACCTACAACGGCAAGACCCAAGCCAACCGGAATCTCGAGCTCAAAAGCGTTCCCGGCGTCGACGGCCTGAAGACGGGCCACACCGAGGAGGGGGGATTTGGCCAGACGACCTCGGCGATTCGCGACGGGCGCCGCCTAGTTCTCGTCCTCAATGGACTGACATCGATGGCTGATCGCGCCCAGGAGACGGCGCGGCTGATCGAATGGGGCTTCCGGGAGTCCAGCAACACGACCATCTTGCGTGCCGGAGATATGTTGGCCGAAGCGCCTGTGTGGCTCGGTGCTTTGGACAAGGTACCGCTCGTCATCCCAACGGCTGTCCAGATGACGACGACAGTGGGGCAGACCGCCCAACCGCGTGTCGTCGCAAAGTTCGACGGACCGGTACCGGCGCCGATCGCCAAGGGAACGAAGTTGGGGACCGCAGCAATCACCTTTCCCGATGGGCGAACGGTGGAGTATCCGCTCGAAGCCGGTACAGATGTGCCGAAGCTTGGGATCGTCGGGCGCATCGCAGCCGCCGCCAAACATTATCTGTTCGGCTGGCTCTCGTGAACGAGGGCGAAGCGGCTCGATTCATAACCCTGGAAGGGGGAGAGGGAGCCGGCAAATCGACCCAGATCGCTCGCCTCAAGGAATGGCTCGAAGGGCGCGGTCATACCGTCGTCACGACCCGCGAGCCGGGGGGATCGAGCGGCGCGGAGATGATCCGCAAGCTACTGGTTGAAGGTCCGGCTGACCGATGGGACGGCAAGACTGAGGCCCTGTTGCATTTCGCGGCGCGCCGAGACCATTTACGCGCAACAGTATGGCCAGCCTTGAAGCGCGGCGCCTGGGTCGTCAGCGACCGCTTTGCCGATTCCACGCGTGCGTATCAGGGATACGGCCACGGACTCGATCTTGCAGAACTCGAGGCACTCTACAACATCGCCGTCGGTCCGTTCCGACCGGATCTTACCGTGATCCTCGATCTTCCGGTCGAAGTTGGTCTGGCTCGCGCTGCGGCGCGCCGGGGCGTCGAGACACGCTACGAGACGCTGCCGCGCAGCTTCCACGATCGAGTTCGCGCCGGTTTCCTGGAAATCGCCAGGAGCGAGCCCGGTCGATGCGTTGTCATCGACGCCAACCGCGATATCGAGAGCGTGGCGGGCGACGTTGCGCGTACGGTTGGCGAGCGTCTCGAGAGCGTCTGATCCATGGCCCGCGGCAAGACGAGCGCCGATCCGGCGGAACTCGAAAAACTCGAATGGCCCTATGACTGGCCCGCACCGTGGCGCAACAACCGCCTGATCGGGCATGAATTGGCAGAACGAACGATGCTGGTGTCCCAGCAGATCGGCCGCTTGCATCATGCGTGGCTGCTGACCGGACCGCGTGGCATCGGCAAAGCGACGCTGGCCTGGCGCTTTGCGCGCTTTCTTCTGGCCGGCCAACCCGGTGGGTTGTTTGCCAGCACCCCCGATAGCTTGGACGTGATGCCACAAGCACCTGGCCGTGCCCTGGTCGATGCGCGATCGCATCCGGATCTGTTTCATCTCCGCCGAAGCCTCAATCCGGATACCGGCCGCATTCGAACCGAGATTTCAGTCGACGATGTAAGAGGCTTGGGCGAGTTCATGCACATGACGCCGGCGATGGGTGAATGGCGGGTCGCCATCGTCGACGCGGCCGACGAGATGAATCGCAACGCCGCCAACGCGGTGCTGAAGATCCTGGAAGAACCGCCGCCCAACGCGGTCCTGCTGATTGTCGCCCATGCAACCGGACGGCTGCTGCCAACCATCCGGTCGCGTTGTCGACGGCTGGCCCTTCAACCGCTGCCCGATCAGACGGTCGTCCAGTTGCTCGGCGACTATGCGCCCGGCACGACCGACGAGGAACGCGCGGCACTCGCCGGCCTGGCGGAAGGCAGCATAGGTCGAGCGCTTGAACTGGCCAGTGCGGGAAGCCTTGGTCTCTATCGCGAAATGGTGGAAGTGCTGGCGACTCTGCCGGATCTCGACATGCCGCGTCTGCATGGCTTTGCCGAGCGGTTCGCCCGTCGGGGCGAGGAGGCAAATGCCGATTGGCGCTCGCTCGGTTACCTTTTCGACGGTTGGCTGAAAGGGCTTGCCCGCCGCGGAGCGATCGGCAGGGAGGAGCGCCCCATCGTGCCGGCCGAGGCGGGCCTGCACGCCAAGCTGCTAGGGGCAGCCAGCCTTGATCGCTGGCTGGAGGCATGGGAAAAGGTCACGCACCTGTTGTCCCGTGCCGACGCCGTCAATCTCGATCGCAAGCAGACGGTGCTTGGCAGCTTCCTGGTTCTCCAATCGGCGATGCGCTAAAGGCGCTGAACCCGGCGCGCCGGGAGGGCGATAGTCGTCCGGAGTTCAGTCAATCATGTCGGGCCGTACTTATTACATCACCACGCCAATCTATTATGTGAATGACGTGCCCCATATCGGGCATGCCTACACGACTCTTGCCTGCGATGTCCTTGCGCGGTTCATGCGTCTTGATGGACGAGATGTCCATTTCCTGACAGGTACAGACGAGCACGGCCAGAAGATCGAGAAGGCGGCCGCCGCCGCTGGATTGGCACCTCAGGCATTTACCGACAAGGTCAGCCAGTCGTTCCGCGATCTCATCCGCACGATGAATTACAGCCCGGACAATTTCATCCGGACGACGGAGCCGAGGCACTACGCATCTTGCCAGGCCTTGTGGGAGAGGTTGGTCGCTGCAGGCGACATCTATCTTGGCAAGTATGCGGGCTGGTATTCCGTGCGCGACGAAACCTACTTTGTCGAAGGCGAAACCGCGATAGGTTCAGACGGCAAGCGCCACGCGATCTCGACCGGAGCGGAAGTCGACTGGGTCGAGGAGCCTTCCTATTTCTTCAAGCTGTCGGCCTGGACCGACCGGCTCCTGGCCTTTTACGAGAACAATCCGGGCTTCATCGGGCCGGATAGCCGACGCAACGAAGTCATCAGCTTCGTGAAGGGTGGCCTGCAGGATCTCTCGGTGTCGCGGACCAGTTTCTCGTGGGGCATTCCGGTCCCCGGAGATACCAAGCACATCATGTATGTCTGGCTGGACGCGCTCACGAACTACATTACCGAGTGCGGCTATCCCGATACGAGTAATCCCCTGTGGAAGTATTGGCCGGCCAATCTGCACATGGTCGGCAAGGATATCATTCGCTTCCACTGCGTGTTCTGGCCGGCCTTCCTCATGGCTGCGGGGCTGGAGCCGCCCAGGCGCGTGTTCGCTCACGGCTGGTGGACCAACGAAGGCCAGAAGATCTCCAAATCCCTTGGAAACGCCATCGATCCGATCGAACTGGTGAAGACGTACGGTCTCGATCCGGTGCGCTACTTCCTGCTGCGAGAAGTTCCGTTCGGCAACGACGGCGACTTCCAGAAGCGGGCGCTGATCGGCCGACTGAACGGCGACCTCGCCAATGCTTATGGCAACCTGTGTCAGCGCGTGCTGTCGATCATCGCCAAGAATTGCGGAGAGAAGATTCCTGCCAAGGGGCCGCTCCATGAGTCAGATAACGCCTTGCTCGATCGCGCCCGCGGGCTTCTCGCAACTGTAAGAGCGGAACTCGACGAACAGGCGTTCCATCGCGCGCTGACAACGATCTGGGAGGTCATCGCCGATGCCAATCGCTATGTCGATGCTCAGGCACCCTGGGCGCTCGCCAAGACCGACCCAGGGCGGCGCGACACGGTGCTGTGGGTGCTTTTCGAAACGATTCGCCGCATAACGATGCTGCTCCAGCCGTTCATGCCCGACTCGGCGTCGAGGATTCTCGATCAGCTTGCCATAGCGGCAGACCGCAGGACGTTCGCCGACTTCGATCACGAGCTGCAACCGGGCGCCATGCTGCCGAAACCCCAGGGGGTCTTTCCGCGCTTCGTCGAGGCGGCAGCCAAAGCCGCAAGCTGACATGCTGATCGACAGTCACTGTCATCTCGATTTCCCCGAACTGTCGGCCGACGAGGCTGGCGTGCTGGCTCGCGCAAAGGGAGCGGGGGTCGGCGGCATGCTCAGCATCGGCACCCGTCTGGATCAATTCGATCGGGTGCGGGCCATTGCCGAGCGACACGGCAATGTGTGGTGCTCGGTCGGTGTCCATCCGCACGAAGCAAAGGAGGAAGGGCAACGTTCTCCGGCCCGGCTCATCGAGGCCGCACAGCATGCCAAGGTGATCGGGATAGGCGAGACTGGCCTCGACTTCTATTACGACCACAGTCCGCGCGAGGAGCAAGCCGAGAGCTTTCGGGCCCATATTGCGGCTGCCCGGGAAACTGGCCTGCCCCTGATCGTCCACACCCGCAACGCCGATGCCGAGACCGGGAGCATCCTCGAGGAGGAGTATCGGAAGGGGCCGTTTCCCGGACTGATCCACTGCTTCAGCTCCGGCGCCGATTTGGCTAGACGGGCTCTTTCGCTGGGCATGTACATTTCCATTTCCGGCATCGTCACCTTCAAGGCAGCGGACGACCTTCGTGCGATCGTGCGGGATATTCCGCTGGAGCGCATCCTGGTGGAGACCGATGCCCCCTATCTGGCGCCTGTTCCCAAGCGCGGTAAGACGAACGAACCGGCGTTCATCGCGCATACCGCCGCCAAGGTCGCTGAGCTGAAGCGTATCGACGTGTCGGAGCTCGAGGCCGCCACGACCGCCAATTTCTTCCGACTCTTCACCAAGGCGGAGCAATCGGAGTGCGGGTAACGATCCTTGGCTGCGGTACTTCTGGCGGTGTGCCACGCGTGGGCGGACAGGATGGGCTCGGCGACTGGGGAGCGGCCGATCCACTGGATCGGCGCAACCGGCGCACCAGATGCTCCATTCTGGTGCAGGATCAAGGCAAGACAGTGCTCGTCGACACCTCGCCCGACCTGCGCGCCCAGTTGCTGGCCGCCAAGGTGGAGCGAATAGACGCCGTGGTCTGGACGCACGATCACGCCGACCAGTGCCACGGGATCGACGATCTGCGCCCCTATGTCTTCCGCCAAGGCCAGATCGAGGCTTGGGCCGACAAGCGGACACTGACAATCCTGCGGCGGCGTTTTGGCTACTGTTTCGAGGCCGAAGAGGGGGGATTTTACAACCCGCTCTACGAAGCACACGAAATCCGAGGGCCCTTCAGCGCAGGCGGCCTTTCGGTGATTCCGATCCCTCAGGATCATGGGACGATTCAGTCGTTGGGATTCCGCTTCGGTTCCGTGGCCTATGCCAACGATGTCGTGGCTCTTCCGGAGGAGGCATTCGACCTTCTTCAGGGGGTAGAGGTGATGATCGTCGATGCCATGCGCTATCGGCCTCATCCGACCCATGCCCATCTTGATCTGGCGCTGCAATGGATCGAACGGGTGGCTCCCCAGAGAGCCTTCCTGACCAACCTGCATGTCGACATGGACTATGTGGAGGTCAATCGGCGGACTCCGTCCCATGTCTGGCCATGCTACGATGGGCTAGTTATAGATGTGTAAAAAAACGCCTCTTATCAATGCATTAACAAAATATGTTGATGTTATATATAAGCGTAAACAAAATGAGTCCGTTCGCTGGTTGGCGATCGCGGGACTCGTTCTGGTGTCCCTGAGCGGAACTGCCATTGCTCAAGATCGCTTGGACGCGGGCGGCTTGACCTTCAAAGACTTTGCCACGGCCGATCATGGGGCAAGCTTCGACCGCGGCGACCCCATGCTGCCGGAGGGCCCAGGGCCGGCTAGAGCGCGCGTCCTGAGTATCGACAACAACGGCAGCTTTGCGCGCATTCGCTTCCCGCGGGTCAAACTGGACGTCTCTCTGCCATTGGGATGGCAAGCGTTCGAGGAAGCGGAGCGGGGCATCGCCTATAATGCGGATATGAGCTATCGGCTGCTTGCCTGGCCGCTCGACTTTCCCTTCGAAGGCGTACGTGATGCCGAGCATTACGCCGCGACCAAGGGAGGGACGATCCTGGCCCGGCATCCCGGCGCCAAGGTACAGGCCCATAAGCTTACGGACGGCTCCTTCCTGATCGTCTACGAGAATATCAAGCCGACCCGTGCAGACAGGGAGCCTCGGACCGTATTCGATCTGGTCATTCCCAATCCCAAAGACGCCAAAGCGGGAATTCTGATGACTCTTGGCGTTCCGGGTAGCCAGGCGGAGCGCGGGCTAAGGCTTATGGCTCTCATAAAGTCATCTATCAAAGTAGATTGGTAGTCTTTTGTTATTCCTATCATATCTATATTTGTCATAATATATATTATACGATAATTGGATCCCAATGTCGAAGCCCCGTCCCACACCGGAAAATCTTCCCAAGGAGCCCCTGGCTCGGCTGCGCGCCGTGATGTCGTGGCTGCGCGACCGCGACCAGGGCTGTCCTTGGGACATTGACCAGACCTTCCAGACAATCGCTCCTTACACGATCGAAGAGGCCTACGAGGTGGCGGATGCGATTGAACGGAACGACATGTCGGGCCTCAAGGAGGAATTGGGCGATCTCCTGCTGCAGGTCGTCTACCATTCCCAAATGGCCAGCGAGATCCAGGCCTTCGATTTCGATGACGTGGCGGCAGCCATCGCCGAGAAGATGATCGACAGGCATCCCCACGTTTTCGGAGATCTGAAGATCGCTGACGCGGACGCCCAAACCGTATCCTGGGAAGCCCGAAAAGCCGCGGAGCGCGCACAAAAGGCCGGAAGCCAGCCCGCCAGCACGTTGGAAGGGGTCGCACGGGCCCTTCCCGCCCTATTGCGGGCCGAGAAATTGCAGAAGCGGGCGGCAAGGGTCGGGTTCGATTGGACCGAGATCGGCCCAGTGATCGCCAAGATCGAAGAAGAGCTGGCTGAACTCCGTGCCGAACTACAAGTAACAGACGGCGACCGGATGAGGATTACCGACGAGCTGGGCGACGTGCTGTTTGCCGTTGCCAACCTGGCGCGCCATTGCAAGGTCGACCCGGAAGCCGCCCTGCGCTCCACCAACGACAAGTTTGAACGACGTTTCCGCTACGTTGAGCAGCGCCTGGCCGAGAAAGGCCGCAAGCCTGCAGAGGCGTCCCTGGAGGAAATGGAAGCCCTTTGGCAGGAGGCCAAGACGAGAGCCTGACGCTCAGGAGCGCGGCACCAGCAATGGCAACTGGACCGCTTCGAACAGAGTTCGCACGTCCGCCACGACCTCCGGTGACGGCGACGCGATAATGCCGGAATCGACCTTGTCGCCGGGGCGGTAGCCGATGCCGTTGAACCGCAGCGCCTGACCGCCCGCCTCCTGCATCATCAGCGCGCCGGCGGCATGGTCCCATGGCTTGGTCATGCGGTAGAGACAGAAATCGAAGTGCCCATCCAGGATTTCGATATATTCACGCCCGGCGCAATTCAGCGTCGAAAGCTCACCCAACCGCTGCCTCTGAGTGGAGTCGAGCTGTCGGTCGAATTCCTTGCGAATGCGGTATCCGATAAGGCCTTTTGGGGCGCGTCCCGGAACTCCGCCGCGGATGGGCTTCCTATCGAGCGTCACGCCCTGCCCCTTGCCTGCCATGGCCATCCGGTCGTTGGGCACGTCGAGGATCCAACCGCCAATCGTTTCATTGTCGTGCACGAGGCAGATGATCATCGCGAAGCGATCACGGCCGGCCGCGAAGTTTGCCGTCCCATCCAAGGGATCGACGATCCAGCAGCTCAGATGCGGACGGGCGATCAGATCGACCAGACCGGCATCCTTCTCCACCGCTTCTTCGCCGACGACCGGAACACCCGGCAGGATCTTCGCCAGGCCGGTGGCGAGCCGCTGCTCCGAAGCCACGTCGGCCACGGTCACGAAATCGCCTGGGCGCTTCTGCCGAATCTCGTCCTGCGCAAGATTCCGGAAACGCGGCAACAACTCTGCTGCCGCCGTCTCCCGCATGAGCTCGGCGACCCTCTGGAAATCGCCGTCGCTCAGCATTGTGCTCAGCCGACGATCCCGAACAGGTCCTCTTCCTTGAGGATCACGTGATCGACGCCGTCGAGCTTCACTTCGGTACCCGACCACTTGCCGTAGATGACCTTGTCGCCGACCTTGACGCCAAGGGGCTGCAGCCGACCGTCTTCCAGCCGCTTGCCCTTGCCGACCGCCACCACTTGCCCCTGCATGGGCTTTTCCTGGGCTGTGTCGGGAATGATGATGCCGGCCTTGGTCTTGGTTTCGGCCAGGATAGGCTTCAACAGTACCCGATCGTGTAACGGGCTGAATTTCATGATCTTTTCCTTTTCAAAAGGACCGAGGCGCTTATAGGAAGCGCGCCGGTCGGGTGTCAACGCGGCTGGCGCCGTTCGAATTGGGCCGCTGCGGCTGCGTCAAGGGCCACGGTCAGGCGGGCCATTTCACCTTCGTCGTGCCGGCTGCGGACATCGCCATGCCGGTAGAGCCAGGCCAGTGTCGCGCCATCGCTGAGGGGTACCGAAATTTCGCGTGCAGTCGCCTGCTCGTTGAGGCGGTCTTCGATCGCAGCCAATAGGGCGTCCACGCCCTCTCCCGTTAGTGCGGAGATCGGGAATTGGCGCGCCCGTTCCGAGCCCGCGGACGCTCTGGTCAGCAGAATATCGCGCCGATCCACGGGCAAGGCGTCGATCTTGTTCAGGGCTTCGATCATGCGGTCGCTGCCGCCTTCATCGATCGCTCCCAGGGCAAGCAATACGTTCTCCACATCCGCCCGCTGCTGCTCGCTGTCCGGATGAGCGACATCCCGGACATGGACAATCAGATCAGCTTCGATGACCTCTTCCAGGGTCGCCCGAAAAGCCGCCACGAGATGCGTCGGCAGGTCGGACACGAAGCCGACCGTATCAGAGATGACGCAGTCTCGTCCGCTAGGTAAGCGGATCGACCGCATCGTCGGATCGAGCGTGGCGAACAGGAGATTCTTCGCCATGACGTCTGCGCCGGAAAGTCGGTTGAACAACGTGGACTTGCCTGCGTTCGTGTAACCGACCAAGGCGACCGTAGGCAGGCGCGCCTTGCGTCGCCCGGCACGATTGACGGTTCGCGTGCGCTTCACTGCGTCGAGGTCGCGCTTGATCTTGACGATGCGCTCGCCAATCAAACGCCGGTCGATCTCGATCTGTGACTCGCCAGGGCCACCGAGAAAGCCAAAGCCGCCGCGCTGGCGTTCCAAGTGGGTCCACGACCGCACCAGCCGGCCGCGCTGATACTCGAGCGCTGCCAGTTCGACCTGCAGCCGACCTTCATGGGTCCGTGCGCGTTCGCCAAAGATCTCGAGGATCAGACCGGTACGATCGATGACCTTGACGTTCCACGCCTTCTCGAGATTGCGCTGTTGGATGGGCGTTAGCTTGTCGTCGACGATGACGAGCCCGATCCCCTGCTCCTCCATCATCGGCTTGATGCGTTCGACGGCTCCCTTGCCAATGAGCGTCGCGGGCGTCAGCCGGCGCAGAGGCACTGTCTGAGCCAAGCGCACATCCAGATCGATCGCCAGGGCCAGCCCTACCGCTTCTTCGAGCTTGGCTTCGCTGTCGCGCTGCGTCCCTTGAGGGCCAGTTGCATATGGACTGAGCACGACCGTCGCAGTAGCGGGCCGTGCCGTATCGTGCGGCCCGCGCTGGCGCTTCTCGTGTCCGTTACGCTCTATCGTATCGGTCAAATCAGCCTTCGGCTTTGTCCCCGTCGAACAATTGCACGGGCGTCACCGGCATGATGGTCGAGATCGCATGCTTGTAGACAAGCTGCGAATGACCATCCCGGCGCAGCAGCACCGAGAAATTGTCGAACCAAGTAACGATTCCCTGCAGTTTGACGCCGTTGACCAGGAAGATCGTGACGGGCGTCTTGTTCTTACGCAGATGGTTCAGGAAGACATCCTGAACGTTCTGTGCCTTTTCGCTCATGTTTCTTGGCCTCTTGCTGGGCGTCCGGCTGCCCGAAAGCCGCCGATTCGAGGGTACGGGTCTCTACCCGCTACCGAGTTGCACTCAATATAGGCGACGTTACCGTCAAAGCAATGCCGCCAGTTCATGACAATTGCGTGCGTGCAAACGCGGCGGGAATTCCTTCAGCCTTTCGGAAACTTGCTCGACGCTGCCGAAAAACACAGGGAAACAACCAGCCGCATGGGCGCACATCAGATCCGCTGGGGTATCGCCGACCATCCAGACCGTATGATCCGGGGCAATTCCCGTGCCGTCGAGCGCGAGGTAGATGGGATCCGGCGCCGGCTTGTCACGCTTGGCGTCCTTTGCGCCAACGGCGCGGGATATCCACTTCCCCCACCCCAGGTGGGCAAGTTCTGTCCGTAAGTTGTCGCCGACCTTGTTGCTCACGACGCCGACATAGCAGCCCGACGAACAGGCGCGAGCCAGCAGGGCCTCGGCGCCTGGCAACGGCTCAAGACGCTCGAGATGTATTCGGTGGAAGGTATCATAGAAGACCCGCTCCGCTTCGGCCGCGCGTATCCCAAACAGCTGAGGAAACAGGTCACGCAGTGACCCGTGGGCGCGATCCTGCACCTCCTGGGCCGTCCATGGCGTCAGTCCAAGAGCAAGGAACGTGTCGCGGTAGCATTCCACGATCGTCGGCCAGGTATTGACCAACGTATTATCCCAATCGAACAGGATCGCGCGCGGCGGCTTGGCGGCCGGCTCGCTCAAGCCACCAACTCCCCGGCATCGGCAAAACGCACATACTCCTCGCGGAGGCGGCGAGCCGTCGGTCCCGGTTTCCCATCCCCTACCGGCTCGCCGTCGATTTTCACGACGGGAGTCACGAAGGACGTGGCGCTGGAGATGAAGGCTTCCTTGGCCCGCTTGGCTTCGGCAAGGGTAAACGGCCTTTCGACCAGCTTGAGCTGCAAGTCGTTGGCGATCGCCTTGAGGGTTCCGCGGGTAATACCGGCCAGGATCCCATTGTCGGTATGCCGCGTTACCAACTCGCCATCCGGCGTAACGATCCAGGCGTTGGTGGAAGCGCCTTCGGTGACATTCCCATCCGCATCGACCAGCCACGCCTCGTAAGCGCCGCTTTCCCGCGCGGCCTGCTTCGCGAGGACGTTCGGCAACAGCCCGACGGTCTTGATGTCGCAACGCTCCCAGCGGATGTCCGGCTGACTCTTGACGGAAATTCCGGGGCCCGTATCGGCACCGACATGCTTGGTGTTCTTGGTGGTAAGAACGAGCGCCGGCTTCACGGGCGTTGTCGGGAAGGCGTGGTCACGCCGCGCGACGCCGCGCGTGACTTGCATATAGACGAGGCCGTCACGCAGCCGGTTACGCCGCATCAGCTCACGAATGACGAAGCTCAGCGCCTGGCGCGATACCGGCCACGCGATCTGCAGCTCTCGAAGCGAGCGATCGAGCCGATCGAGATGGGGCTTTTCGTCGATCAATCTGCCATCTCGTACGCCCACCACCTCGTAGACGCCGTCGGCGAGCTGATAGCCGCGATCTTCGATATGCACGCTGGCATCGCGATGATCGACGTAGCGGCCATTGACATAGGCATAACGCGCCATAAACGCTTCTCCTCCTCTACGCTGCCGGCTCGGCGCCTGTACGCTCGTCGCCTGTGGCCCCATGCAACCCAAGCGACTTCAATTTCCTGTGCAGCGCGGAACGCTCCATGCCGACGAATGTCGCTGTGCGCGAGATGTTTCCGCCGAAGCGCGTCACCTGGGCGAGCAGGTATTCGCGTTCGAAAACTTCACGTGCATCGCGCAACGGCAACTGCATGATCTCGCCGCCCTTTTCCCAACGCAGGACAGAGGGAGCATCTTCACTGACATCGTTCGGCAGCACGTCGGCTCGAATGGGGCCGCCGTCTGCCGGCGCAAGAATGAGAAGCCGTTCGATAACGTTGCGGAGTTGTCTCACATTGCCCGGCCAATCATGCCCCTGGAGGGCGGCCGAGGTGTCTTCGCCCAATGTGCGCATGGGCAGACCTGTCGCATCCGCCAGGCGCTTCAGCAGATCCATCGCCAGCTCCGGAATGTCCTCCCGTCGTTCGCTGAGAGGCGGAACCCGAAGCGAAACCACATTGAGGCGGTGAAACAGCTCCTCGCGGAACTGGCCCTCGGCGATGCGGTCCTGAAGCGTCTGTGCGCTCGAAGCGAGGACGCGCACATCCACCTCGACACGCGTCCTGCCGGCATCGCGCAAATACGATTGCTCCTGGAGCACTCGCGCCAGTCGGCTTTGCAAGCCCAGCGGCAGGTCGGCAACCTCCTTGAGGAGCAAGGTGCCGCCATGGGCAAGCTCGAAGGCTCCGGAGACGCGCAGCGTATCCTGATCGGTTTCGCCGTCGGTGCCGAACAGTTCGATCTCCAGCCGTTCGGCCGGCAAGGTCGAGCAGTTGACCACGACAAAAGGCCCCTCCGCCCGCTTGGATCCCTGGTGGATGAGACGCGCGACAGTTTCCTTCCCGACGCCGGAAGGTCCGGCGATCAGGACGCGGCTGCCCGTCGGGGCAACGCGATCGATCTGCGAGCGCACATTGCTCGCCGTCACTGAGGTCCCGACAAACGAGACCTCACCTCCTGCGCGGCGGCGCAGAGTGGCATTCTCCCGCTTCAATCGGTCGGCTTCGATGGCGCGATCCACGACGAGCAGCAGTCGGTCCGCCTTGAACGGCTTCTCGATAAAGTCGTAAGCCCCACTCTTGATGGCCGATACCGCAGTATCGATCGTGCCGTGGCCGCTGATCATGACGACCGGGATGGGCGGGTCTTCCCGGCGAATGACCTCGAGCAGTTGCAGACCGTCGAGCTCACTGCCCTGCAGCCAGACGTCGAGGATCACCATGGCCGGCCGCCGCTGACGTATGGCTTCTATCGCCTCCGTGCTGTTATGCGCGCGCCGGGCAGTGTGCCCTTCGTCTTCGAGAATTCCGGCGATCAACGAGCAGATATCACGCTCGTCATCGACGATGAGGATGTCGTGGCCCATGATCCTTCAGCAGTTCGCGACAGTTCACCAAAATCATTGCGCGGCTGTCGCCTGCGACGAAACCGACGCGATCTCCTTCGCGTCACGTCGGAATACCAGACTGATGCGCGCACCGCCACTCTCGCGGTCCTCCAGAAGCAGGAGGCCGCCATGATCCTCCATGATCTTCTTCACGATCGCCAGGCCAAGGCCGGTACCCTTGCTGCGTGTCGTCATATAGGGCTCGGTCAATCGATCCCGCCCTTCCTTGGGCAGTCCCTTGCCGTTGTCCTCGACGACGATCCGCACAGTCGTGCCTTCGTCCTTGAGGGCCAGGGAGATCGCCCCGCGTGGCAGCACCTCGCCCGGACCAGCCGTCCGTCCCTCGATGGCTTCGGCCGCATTCTTCAGGATATTCGTCAACACCTGTCCGACCTGCCGACGGTCGCAGATCAATGGCACCGCATGCTCCGGCAGATCGGCTTGATAAACGATGCCGGCATTGCCGCTGCGCTGAAGGAACAGGGCTTGCTGGCAAAGCTCCTTCGCATCCTCCGGCTGCACCGTCGGCCGCGGCATCCGCGCGAACGACGAGAATTCGTCGACCATGCGGCCGATATCGCCGACCTGACGGATGATGGTGTCGGTGCAGGTAGAGAAGGTCTCGGGATCCTCTTTGATCTGCTTGAGATAGCGTCGGCGCAGGCGCTCGGCCGAGAGCTGGATCGGCGTCAGCGGGTTCTTGATTTCGTGCGCGATCCGGCGGGCGACATCGCCCCACGCAGCCATGCGCTGGGCGGACATGAGATCCGTGACGTCATCGAAAGTGACGACAGAACCTGAGTCCGAGGCGGCACTGATGCGAACGAGCAGGATGCGACGGGTGCCACGCTGCAGGATCTCGATCTGTCCTTGGGTCAGTCGATCGGGTCGCTCCGCTGCCTGCGCCACCAACGGTGCAATCTCGGGCATGATGTCGATAAGCTGCCGACCCAGAACGCCATCCTCCGGAAGAGCCAGCAGATCGAGGGCGGAGCGATTGGTTCGCGTCACAACCCCGATCCCGTCGACGCTCAGGATTCCAGCCGACACACCGGCCAGCACCGCGTCGGTGAGACGACGGCGCCGGTCCAGTTCCTGATTGGCAGCCACCAGTTCGGAACGCTGTTGCTCGATCTGGCTGGTCATGCGGTTGAACGAGCGCGCCAGCTGGCCGAGCTCGTCGTTGGGAGGGCCCTCCTCCACCCGCGCCCCGAGATCTCCAACACGCACCTTCTCGGCAGCGGCCATCAATCCGCCAATCGGCGCCGTCAATCGCGTCGCGACCTGGATTGCGAGCCAGACCGCCGCCAGCAGCATCAGCAAGGCGATCGCGCCGCACACCACGAACAGGATGAGCTGACTCCGGCGCAGCGCCTGCTCGATCTGCGCATAGAACTTGCCAGCAAATTCGATGCTCTTGATGTAATCCACTACCCGCAGATCCACTGCATGCCCGGTGACGAGAAACAGCGGCTGGTCGAGGAACAACTGCATGACGAAATAGGCGCCGCGCTCGGATTCGAATTGCACGGGCCGAGCTTGGTTCACCGCCTGCCACAGATACTTCGCGGCGGGAACGGGATTGGCGATCGGCGTGGCATCGGGCGCCGTCGCCCGTGCGATCAATCCCTTGTCGGCATCGATGACGTCGGCTTCGATGATCGCCCGCCCCTCGATGAGCTGGGCCAGCGTCCGGCTCGTGGAGGCGCCGTCCCTCAACGCGTCGATCCCAAGGGCCTGCAGCGGAGCGGAGATCGCCGCGATGTCGCGCAGGATCTCATCTTCGCGCGCTCGTCTGACGGGCTCGCCTATGGCGCGCGCCGTCTCATAGGCGGCCTGGGACGGCTTTACGACGAAGTCGGTAAGATTGATGACAAGCAGCGACAAGATGATGGTGACGACCAGCGTCGGCGTCACAGTGAAAACACTGCAAACGAGGACCAGCCTCATATGCAGGCGCGATCCCGCCGCACCGCGCCGGCGATCGAGCCAGAGCTGCGTCAGCCGCCCGGCCAGGACGGCAACGAGCGCCGTGGCAACCACGAGGTCGGCCACCAGCAGGCCCGTCATCCAGCCGGTTGTGCTGAAACTGGCCGGCGCAAAACCGGCAAGCCAGCCATAGGTGGCCGTGCCGGCGGCGATGGCAATCGTCGCGAGCGAAATGGCGGCGACGCGGCCGGTAAGAGCACGACCGATCGCGTTCATTCTCTCGCTAAAGCGTGAAACGCCCAGCGAAGCTGTCACCAACGTCACCCGCCTCGGCGGACCTGAGGTGTGCGAACCACCGGAACGTCGAGGTCCTTGATCTTCTTGCGCAACGTGTTGCGATTGAGCCCCAGAAGACGGGCTGCGCGCAACTGGTTCCCGCGGGTTGCCCCCAGCGCCAGAGACAGCAAGGGTCGCTCGACCTCGGAGATGACGCGATCATAGATGCCATCGGGCGGCAGCCGGTCACCATGTTCGGCGAACATGGCCTGCAGATGGCGATCCACGGCGTCGGCCAGGGTGGCATCGGTCGATGTCACCGAACCGCTGGGCGCGTCCGCTTCCGGTGCCAGGATGGCATCGGCAAGCTCGTTCTCGATCGTCTCGAGGCCAATGACTTCCTCGGAATAGAGCGCCGACAGCCGGCGAACGAGATTCTCCAATTCGCGCACGTTGCCGGGCCAGCGATGCTGGCGCAGTCGAGTCATCGCATCCGGCGACAGAACCTTGGTCGGCAGACCGTCGACGGTGGCCGTCCGAAGGAAATGATTGACGAGTTCCGGAATGTCATCCAGCCGCTCGCGCAGCGGCGGAAGGCGGATCGGCACGACGTTCAACCGGTAGAACAGATCCTCGCGGAAGAGGCCCTGTTGAATAAGACGCCGCAAATCACGATGGGTGGCAGCCACGATGCGGACATTCGCCTTGATCGGTGTCCGGCCGCCGACCGTGGTGTATTCACCCTCCTGCAACACGCGGAGGAGCCTGGTCTGCG
Organism: Enhydrobacter aerosaccus; assembly: GCF_900167455.1. Classification (GTDB taxonomy): domain Bacteria; phylum Pseudomonadota; class Alphaproteobacteria; order Reyranellales; family Reyranellaceae; genus Reyranella; species Reyranella aerosaccus. The sequence continues at coordinate 1,364,809 of NZ_FUWJ01000001.1, read as the reverse complement.
CTTCCGGCGGCATATCGCCGATCTCGTCGAGGAACAGCGTACCGCCCGCTGCTTGCTCGAACTTGCCGGCCGAGCGCTGGACCGCTCCGGTGAAAGCACCACGTTCATGGCCGAACAGCTCGCTCTCGATCAGCTCGCGCGGAATAGCTGCCATATTGAGCGCCACGAAGGGCCCCTTGCGGCGCTTGCCGTAATCATGCAGGGCGCGCGCCACCAGTTCCTTGCCGGTGCCCGACTCGCCGGTGACCATGACCGTAAGATCTGTCGCCATGAGACGGGCAAGCGCCCGATAGATTTCCTGCATCGCCGGCGACCGCCCGATCAGGGGTAGGCGCTCGCCTTCCTCGACCGGCTGCGCCGTGCGGGTGATCGATGCCGCTGGCGCCGATAGCGCGCGGTTGACGACCGAAACGAGCTCGTTGAGGTCAAACGGCTTAGGCAGGTACTCGAACGCACCGCGCTCCGCGGCGCGCACGGCCGTCAGCAACGTCGACTGGGCGCTCATGACGATGATGCGCAGGTCGGGACGCAGCTTGCGGATCCGTGGCACGAGATCGAGGCCGTTTTCGTCGGGCATCACCACGTCGGTGATAACCAACTGCCCCTCGCCTTCCTGCACCCACTGCCACAGCGTCGCCGCCGCACCGGTGCTTCGTACGGTATGCCCCTGCCGGCCCAACGCCTGATGAAGGACAGTTCGAATGGCGCGATCGTCATCGGCGACGAGAATGGTTGTACCGGTACTCATATCTGGGCTTGAGGTGACTGCAGGGGCAACATGACTCTGAATGTCGTTCGGCCGGGCTCGCTGTCATATTCGATGGCCCCGCCATGATCGTTGATGATCTTGGCAACCAGTGCGAGTCCCAGTCCGGTTCCGGTCGGCTTATTGGTCACGAAGGCATCGAACAGATGTCCGCGAATTTCCTCAGGAACGCCGCCGCCGTTGTCGCGAACCGAAACCACCAGCGGCAGATTCACACGCGCCTGCTGACCGGGCACCGCGAGCCGCAGGCCGTGCCGGTAAGCGGTCGAGAGCTCGATCTCACGTTCGCCCTCGCCCGGCGCTTCGCAGGCGTTCTTCACCAGATTGAGGAAGACCTGGATCAGCTGATCGCGATCGCCGAACACGTCGGGCAAGGATGGATCGTAGGTCTCGACGAAGCGGACATTCTTGCCGAAGCCATTCTGCGACAGGCGGCGGACGTGATTGAGGACCTGATGGATGTTGAGCGGCCCACGATCGATCGGACGCCCATCGGCAAAGGCCTCCATGCGGTCGACCAGGGCAACGATGCGGTCGGTCTCTTCGCAGATCAGGTTCGTCAGTTCCCGTTCTCCGTCCGAGACCGACTGCTCGAGCAACTGCGCCGCGCCCCGTATGCCGGACAAAGGATTCTTCACCTCATGCGCCAGCATCGCGGCCAGCGCACTGACGGAGCGAGCGGCGCTGCGGTGGGACATCTGCCGATCGATGTTGCGGGCAATCGACTGTTCCACCAGCGAGATCGAAACGAGCCCATCCCGCTCCACGATCGGGGCAAGCCGAAGGGCGCAGAAGTGATTGCCGATACGGGGCGAATGCAGGGTCACGCCGTTCTCCGCCACGGCACCACCGGTCGTCAGAACCTGGTCGAGAAGGGAGAAAAGCGGCGTATCCTCGGGAATGAATTCGCTCAGCGGGTGCCCGACGAGGCGCGCCCGTCCGACACCGAAAAACTGTTCGGCCGACAAGTTCGCGAAATGAATCATGCCGGCACTGTCGACGACCACCACTGCTTCGGAGAGCGAGTCGAGAATCGCACTGGAAAATTGATCGCTCAGAAGATCGGAGCGCTTGAGGGGCCGAACGGCCATGGTCATGCTGCCTGCCGTTCAACGGCCGGCAGGAAGAAGGCCGCGAGCAAGGCGCGTACCTTCGATGCCTCACTCTCGCGATTGACCGCCGCCCGGAACTCGGCCGATGCCGGCAGCCCCTTCGAATACCAGCCAAGATGCTTGCGTGCCATGCGTACCCCAGTCTCCGCCCCGTAATGCTCCAACATGGACTCGAAATGGGCCCGCACCGCGGCATACTGCTCGGCCAGCGACGGATCCGGCAGCCGCTCGCCTGTCCGCAGATAATGGATTGCCTGATGGAGAAACCACGGCCGGCCATAGGCGCCGCGTCCGATCATCACGCCGTCGGCACCGGACTCATCGAGAGCCCGATCGACATCGTCGAGTGAATTGATGTCACCGTTCACGATGACCGGCAGGCTCGTGGCCGCCTTCACGTCGCGAACAAATCCCCAGTCGGCATGGCCGTCGTAGAACTGGCACCGGGTCCGCCCATGGACGGTCAGCATCTTGATCCCGCATTCCTCGGCAATGCGTGCGAGCCGAGGCGCATTGCGGTTGGAGGAATCCCAACCTGTCCGCATCTTCAGCGTTACCGGGAGGCTTACGGCCTTCGCCGTTGCTTCGAGGATCTTCGCGGCATGGACCTCGTCCCGCATCAAGGACGAGCCGGCGTGACCGTTCACGACCTTCTTCACGGGGCAGCCGAAATTGATGTCGATGATGGCGGCGCCGCGATCTTCGTTGAGCTTGGCCGCTTCCGCCATGACCTCGGGCTCACAGCCGGCGAGTTGAACCGACATCGGGAACTCTTCCGGAGAATTCTTGGCCATCAGGAGGGTCTTCCGGTTCTCGCGGACCATGGCCGCCGAGGCGATCATTTCGGAGACGACCAAGCCGGCACCGCCCCGCTTCACCATCCGGCGGAAGGGCATGTCGCTGACCCCGGACATGGGGGCCAAGATGACCGGATCCTCAATTCGAACGGGACCGATATCGACGGGACGGAGACGCGGTTGATGAGCCATTTCTTTGATCAGATTATAGGCAACTTGTGCACTGCACAATTATTAAGCCACCATTAACGGGTCGAACCGGGTAGCGCAAGGGCCGGAAGTGCGCCCCTGCTAAGTCGATGTTATTTAAGGGCAGTGACGACCTGTACAGCCCTTATCGTGGCCGCCGGCCGGGGAAGCCGCTTCGGAGGACCGCTGCCCAAGCAGTATGCGCTCCTTAACGGATTCCCCATCCTGCGCCATACCCTTCTCGCCTACCAGGCTACCGCCCAAATCAATGCTCTTCGGGTGGTGATAGCCGCCGGCGACGAGTCGCTTTACGACGCGGCCGTCCAGGGGCTTGGCCTCGCTCTTCCCATTCACGGCGGGGCGAGCCGGCAGCAGTCGGTTTTGAACGGCCTGGAAGCCTTGGCGCGGGAAGCCCCCGACTTCGTTGCCATCCATGATGGAGCGCGGCCTTTCGTGCGGCCGGCAGATATCGCCGGCTGTCTGGCCGCGGCCGCAGCAAAGGGCGTCGATGGCGCCGTGCTGGGCGTCCCCTTGGCCGATACACTCAAACGCGCCGACCGCGATGGCAGAGTGATCGAGACCGTGCCTCGGGCCAATCTGTGGCGGGCGCAGACGCCGCAGATTTTCCGCTTTGAACCGTTGCTCGCTGCGCACCGGGCCGCCGCCACACTTGCGGAGAACGAAGGAACCGCCCTCACCGACGACGCGGCTGTCGCGGAACGGGCAGGATTGAAGGTGGTGATGGTGGCGGGAAGCGACGACAATCGCAAGATTACGACCAGCGACGACCTGGACCGGAGTTCGGTGATGGAGACGAGAACGGCGCTCGGCTTTGATGTCCATGGCTTCGCATCAGGAAGCGCTGTGATGCTTGGAGGCGTTGCCATTCCGCACAGCCAGGCACTGGCCGGTCACTCGGATGCCGATGTTGCCCTGCACGCCCTGACCGATGCCATCCTCGGCACGATAGCGGCGGGTGACATCGGAAAGCACTTCCCGCCTTCCGACCCTCAATGGCGAGGCGTCTCCTCCGACCGGTTTCTCCGCCATGCCGTCGATCTTCTGGCAGCGCAAGGCGGGCGCATCGTGCACCTCGATCTTACCGTGGTGTGTGAAGCGCCCCGTGTCGGCCCGCACCGTGAGGCAATGGTATCGAGCATCGCCAAGATCGCCGGCGTTGTTCCCGACCGCGTAAGCGTGAAGGCAACCACGACCGAGGGGCTCGGATTCACGGGACGACGCGAAGGCATTGCGGCGCAGGCGATCGCGACGGTCGAGTTGCCGAGGAGCTGACCATGTTCGATCACGAGATGCGGAATGCCGCCGAGCACGTGTTGAACGTTTGTCGTCAACACGGTCTCAAGGTCGCCACTGCCGAGTCCTGCACCGGCGGCTTGATCTCGGCGACGCTCACGGCCATCGCCGGCTCTTCTGATGTCGTCGACAGGGCCTTCGTCACTTACTCCAACGAAGCCAAGCGCGACGTGATCGGTGTGCCCTGGGACATTATCATGAAGCATGGGGCCGTAAGCGAACCGGTTGCGACCGCGATGGCGCTCGGTGCCCTGATGACCGCAAATGTCGATATCGCCGCCTCGGTGACGGGCATCGCGGGACCTGGCGGAGGAAGTGCGGAGAAGCCGGTGGGCCTGGTGTATATCGGGGTGCGGCGCAAGGGCCACGATCCGATCACCGAGCGCCACGTCTTCAGCGGTGATCGCGACGGCATCCGGCGCGCCGCCGCGATCACCGCCCTTGCGTTGCTGGCGTCTCTGGCTGAGCGGTAGGCCTGCCATACAGCTGGGCGGCCCGGGCCTCGAAAGCGGCCACCATGCGCTTCACGGCTTCGGCGAACAGCATTCGGACGGTATGCTGCAAGAGACGCGAGCGAAACTCGAACTCGAGCGAGAAGTCGATCAACGTCCCGCTTGGATGCGGCTGGAAGAGCCAGCGGCTGCTCAGCGAACGGAACGGCCCTTCGACGCCGACGGTCTCGATCCGTAGCCCGGCGGGGTCATCCGGCGTCAATACGACACGCGAGACGAATTTCTCGTGGAAGGGCCCAAAGCCGATTGCGAGTTCGTCGGTCTCGACATTGGGTCCCTCATGGCGGCGGACACGTGCCGCCGTGCACCAGGGCAGAAACTCCGGGTAGCGCGGGACATCGGCCACAAGATCGAAAAGCTGCCTTGGAGCGAAGGGCACGATCTTTCGCTCCGCATGCCTGGTCGTTGTCACGGCGAGTCAGGTCTTGAGTTGGGCTGCTCGCGCGGCGCGTAGCCGGACGAAATCGTCACCCGCATGATAGCTCGAGCGCGTCAGCGGCGAGGCGGAGACCATCAGGAACCCCTTCGCCCGGGCATGTGCGGCCAGCTCGTCGAACTCGGCTGGCGTCCAGAACCGATCGAGTGCCGCGTGTTTCGGCGTTGGCTGCAGATACTGCCCAATGGTCAGGAAATCGACGTCGGCGGCCCGCAGATCGTCCATCACCTGCAGGATCTCCTCGCGTGTCTCGCCGAGGCCGACCATGAGGCCGGACTTGGTGAACATCGCGGCATCGATCTCCTTAACCCGCGCCAGAAGCCGCAGCGAGGTGAAATATCTCGCGCCGGGTCGGATCGACGGATAGAGCCGAGGCACCGTCTCGAGATTGTGGTTGAACACGTCTGGCCGCGCGGCGACGACCGTTTCCACGGCGCCCACCTTGCGCATGAAATCAGGCGTCAGCACCTCGACCGTCGTCCGGGGAGCGGATTTGTGCAAGGCCGTGATGACTTCGGCAAAATGTCCGGCGCCGCCATCTTCGAGATCGTCTCGATCGACGGACGTCACGACCACATGGCCCAGCCCCAGCTTGCCGACCGCTTCCGCGATATTTGCAGGCTCGTGCGGATTCAGGGCGCCGGGTTTGCCAGTGGCAACGTTGCAGAAGGCGCAGGCCCGCGTGCACACCTCCCCCATGATCATGAAGGTGGCGTGCTTGTGCTTCCAGCACTCCCCGATGTTGGGGCACGCTGCTTCTTCGCATACGGTCGCGAGGCCATGCTGGCGCATCAGGCGCCTGGTCTCTGCATATTCCGGCGAATTGGGCGCGCGAACCCGGATCCATTCCGGCTTGCGTGGAATGGGATTGTCCGGCCGATGCGCCTTTTCAGGATGACGCTCGGCCCTGCTCGGGGAGACTTTGTCGATCGAACCGTCCATGACGGGCTCAGATATGGAGCGTGCGCCCGTAGGCCGCCAGTACCGATTCGTGCATCATTTCCGACAAGGTGGGGTGCGGGAACACCGTGGCCATGAGTTCGGCCTCCGTCGTCTCCAGTGTCTTGGCGATGCTGTAGCCCTGAATCAGCTCGGTGACTTCGGCGCCGATCATATGCGCCCCCAGCAGTTCACCGGTCTTGGCGTCGAAGATCGTCTTGATGAAGCCCTCCGGCTCCCCCAAGGCAATCGCCTTGCCGTTGCCGATGAAGGGGAATTTCCCGACCTTGATCTGCAGGCCCTTTGCCTTTGCAGCAGCTTCCGTCAGGCCAATGCTGGCCACTTGCGGCTGGCAATAGGTACAGCCCGGGATGTTGGACGTCACCATTGGATGCACGCCCTTCACACCGGCGATCTTCTCCACCACGAGCACGCCCTCATGCATCGCCTTATGAGCAAGCCAGGGCGGGCCGGCGACATCGCCGATCGCATAGACGTTAGGTTCGCCGGTGAAGCCCCACGGATCGATCACGATATGGGTCTTCTCGACCCTCACCTTGGTACCTTCGAGACCGATATTCTCGACGTTGCCGACAATGCCCACCGCGCTGATGACGCGGTCGACAGTAATTTCCTGCGTCTTCCCGCCCGCCGTGATCGTCGCGGTGACGCTGTCGGTCCCTTTCTTGAGATTCGAAACCGTGGCCGAGGTCAGGATCTTCATGCCCTGCTTCTCGAAGGCGCGCTTGGCGAAGGCCGAAACCTCTTCGTCCTCGACAGGCAGAATGCGGTCGAGTACCTCGCACACCGTCACTTCCGCGCCCATGGTCCGGTAAAAACTCGCGAACTCGATGCCGATCGCGCCCGAACCGATCACCAGCAGCGACTTCGGAAACTCCGGCGGCACCATCGCTTCCTTGTAGCTCCAGACCAGCTTGCCGTCGGTCTCCAGTCTCGGAAGCTGGCGCGCCCGCGCACCGGTCGCCAGGATCACGTTCTTCGCCGTAAGCGTGACGTTACTCTTGTCGTTCAGCGCCACGGCCAGTTTGCGTGCGCCCCCGGCCTCGGTGCCGGCAAGCTTTGCCACGCCGTCGAACACCGTGATCTTGTTCTTGCGCATCAGGCCTTTGACGCCGTTGCTGAGCTGGTTCGCAACCTTGCGCGACCGCTCGACGATCTTCTTTGCGTCGAACGAGACGTCTTTGACCGACAAGCCGAACGACTCGGCATGCTTGATCAGGCCGTAGACCTCTGACGTGCGCAGCAACGCCTTGGTCGGGATACAGCCCCAGTTGAGGCATATGCCGCCCATATGCTCCCGCTCGACGACAGCGGTCTTCATGCCGAGCTGCGCCGCGCGGATCGCGGCGACATAGCCGCCGGGACCGCCGCCGACGATGATGATGTCGAAACTCGTATCGGCCATGGCTCGGCTCCTAGACCAGCATCGCGGCCGGCTGTTCGATATAGGCCCGCAGGGTCTGCAGGAACTGCGCGCCCATCGCGCCATCGACCACGCGATGATCGACCGCAAGCGTACAACTCATCATCTGACGAATCACCATCTCGCCCTTACGCGCGACCACTCGCTCCTCGCCGACACCGACGGCAAGAATCATGGCCTGGGGTGGATTGATGATGGCGGCGAACTCCTTGACCCCGTACATGCCAAGATTGGAGATGGTGAAGCCACCACCCTGGAATTCCTCGAGCTTCAGCTTTCCGGCCTTTGCCCGCGAGGCGAGGTCCTTCATCTCGGTCGAGATCTGTGCCACGCCCTTGGCATCGGCGTTGCGAACGATGGGGGTGATGAGCCCGCGGTCGGTCGCGACGGCGACCGAGATATCGACCGCGCCGTACTGGATCATCTCGTCTTCGGTCCAGGAGGCATTGCATTCCGGATGGTCTCGCAGCGCCTTGGCGCATGCCTTGATCACCATGTCGTTGACCGACACCTTGGCGCCCTGCTTGCGGGCGACATCATTGATCGCCTGACGGGCGGCGAGTAGCGCGTCGATCTCGAATTCGACGGTTAGGTAGAAATGAGGAACCGTCTGCTTGGACTCGAGCATGCGACGGGCGATGACCTTGCGTACGGCGGTATGCGGTACGCGCTGATCGCCAGGCGCGGTCACGATGGGTTGCGCGGGTAGGCTTGGCGCTGGGCGCGGCGCAGCCGGGGCCGCAGGCGCGGCAGCCGGTCGCGCTGTTTCAACATCGGCCCTGACGATGCGTCCGTTGGGGCCCGAACCCTTGAGGGTTGCAAGGTCGATGCCCTTCTCGGCCGCAATACGCTTGGCAAGCGGCGAGGCGAAGATGCGATGACCGCTGGGCGCAGAGGTGGGCATTACCGCTTGCGGGGCTGGCGTTGGCGGGGCCGAAGGCTTTGGTGCGGCGACTGCCGGCAAAGCCTCGCTTGCTGGTGCGGCTGGCTTGGCCGCCGCTGGCGGAGACGGCGCGGCGGCAGTTGGGACCGAGGTCTCGCCCTCCTCCAGCAGAACGGCGATGACGGCATTCACCTTCACGCCTTCGGTGCCTTCCGGCACGACGATCTGGCCGACCTTGCCTTCATCGACGGCTTCCACTTCCATCGTGGCCTTGTCCGTCTCGATCTCGCAGACGACTTGGCCCGACTTCACCGAGTCGCCGACCTTCACGTGCCACTTGGCCAGCTTGCCCTCTGTCATGGTCGGCGACAGGGCTGGCATCAGGATATTGATCGACATGCGCCGGCTCCCGCTCAGCGATTGCAGACCGCGCGCGCGGCCTCGACGATATTCGCCGCCTGGGGCAGCGCCATATGTTCCAGATTGGCGGCATAGGGCAGCGGAACATCAAGTCCCGCCACGCGCTTGACCGGCGCATCGAGCCAGTCGAACGCCTGCTCCATCATCTGGGCGGCAAGCTCCGATCCGATGCCCGCGAACGGCCAGCCTTCCTCGACGGATACCAGGCGGTTGGTCTTCTTGACCGAGTTGACGATGGTCTCGGTATCGAACGGGCGCAGGCTGCGCAGGTTGATCACCTCGGCTTCGATGCCCTGCTTGGCGAGTTCCTCGGCCGCCTGCAGTGCCTTGCCGACCATGATCGAGAAGGCGGCAATCGTAACGTGCTTGCCCTCGCGCTCGATCTTGGCCTTGCCGATCGGCAGGACGAATTCGGGATCGTCCGGCACATCGAACTGCTGGCCGTACATGATTTCGTTCTCGAGGAAGATCACCGGATTGGGATCGCGAATAGCAGCCTTCAAAAGTCCCTTCGCGTCAGCCGCGCTCCATGGGGCGAGCACGCGCAAGCCCGGACAATGGGCGTACCAGCTCGCGTAGCATTGCGAGTGCTGGGCGGCGACACGGGCCGCGGCGCCATTGGGGCCCCTGAAAACGATCGGACAGGTCATCTGCCCGCCCGACATATAGTGGGTCTTGGACGCGGAATTGATGATCTGGTCGATCGCCTGCATGGCGAAGTTGAAGGTCATGAACTCGACGATCGGCCGCAATCCACCGAAGGCCGCCCCGACACCGAGACCGGCAAAGCCATGCTCCGTAATCGGCGTGTCGATTACGCGTCTGGCACCGAATTCCTCGAGCAGGCCCTGGCTGACCTTGTAGGCCCCCTGATACTGCGCAACCTCCTCGCCCATCAGGAACACGCCAGGATCCTTGCGCATCTCCTCGGCCATGGCGTCGCGCAACGCTTCGCGCACGGTCAGTTTGACCGTCTTGCCCTTCCATTCCGGCTCCGCCGCCGGCGCTGCTACGACTGGCGGCGCCGCCGGCTTGGGCGGCAATTCCGTCTTCGGCGCCCCCTCGGTATTGGGAATGTCGGCTTTTGCGGCAGAGGCTGCAGGGGGAGCTGCCCTGGCGGCATCGGCAACGCTTTCGCCTTCGGCGGCCAGGATGCAGATCGGCGTATTGACCGCCACACCCTCGGTCCCTTCCTGCACGAGGATCTGCGCAACGGTACCTTCGTCCACGGCCTCGACTTCCATGGTCGCCTTGTCGGTCTCAATTTCGCAGATCACCTGTCCGGCTTTGACGGTATCGCCAACCTTGACGTGCCACTTTGCCAGCTTGCCCTCTGTCATGGTCGGCGAGAGGGCGGGCATCAAAACGGGGATCGACATGCTTTAAGCTCCGACCAGGACGTCGGTCCACAGCTCCGACGGATCGGGCTCGGGACTATGCTGCGCGAACTCCGCGGCATCGTTGATGGTCTTGCGAATATCCGCGTCCACGGCCTTGAGCGAGGCTTCGTCCGCCAGCTTGCTGTCGAGCAGGATCTTGCGCACGTGATCGATCGGATCGCGTTCGGTACGATACTTGTCCACTTCTTCCTTGCTCCGGTATTTCGCGGGGTCGCTCATGGAGTGGCCGCGATAGCGATAAGTCTGCATTTCGAGAATGTACGGCCCCGCGCCGCTGCGCGCGTATTCCACGGCCTTTTCGCCAGCCGCCCGAACTGCCACTACATCCATGCCGTCGACGCGCTGGCCGGGAATGCCGAAGGCCTCGCCGTGACGATAGAGTTCGGTGATGGCCGAGGCACGCTCGACGGAGGTGCCCATGCCGTAGCGATTGTTCTCGATGATATACACGACAGGCAGCTTCCAGAGCGCCGCCATGTTCATCGCTTCGTAGACCTGCCCCTGGTTGGCCGATCCGTCGCCGAAATAGGTGAGCGAGACGTTATTGTTGCCGTTGTACTTGTGGGAGAAAGCGAGACCCGTGCCGATTGGCACCTGGGCGCCCACGATGCCGTGTCCGCCGAAGAAGTTCTTCTCGCGGCTGAACATGTGCATGGAGCCGCCCTTGCCCTTGGAATACCCTCCGCTGCGTCCGGTCAGCTCGGCCATCACGCCCTTCGGGTCCATTCCCGCCGCGAGCATGTGTCCATGGTCGCGATACGACGTCACGATCGTATCCTGACCGCCGATGGTCGACTGCATTCCGACCACAACGGCCTCCTGACCGATATACAGATGGCAGAAGCCGCCGATGAGCCCCATGCCATAAAGCTGGCCCGCTCGCTCTTCGAAGCGCCGGATCAGCAACATGTCTCGGTAGAAGGTTTTGAGTTGTTCTGGACTGACGCTGTTGTCGCCGGGCCCGGGCGCCTTTGTTTCTGCTTTGGACTTGTCGGGAAGTGCTTCCCCTTTCGCCTTCGCGGCTGGCTTCGCCATGGCAATCCCTCTCCAATTGGCCCGTCGCAGCTTATAGCATCGCCGATGGCGATGTGGTTGATCTATCAGGAAAAACCAGCGTCGACATGCGTGCATCGCAGCAATTGAGCGATTGTTTGCGTCCAGCCGATCAGGCTGGACAGTTTGTTTCAGACGGTCTCGAGGACCGTCTGGCTATCGCGTCGGCGTGAAGATGATGATGTCGTCTTTGCGCGCATAGTTCAGCAGGATGCGCGCCCGCTCATCCAGCATGTCGGGATCGATGCTTTGGTTTCGGAGTTCAGAGACTCGCCGTTCCCAGATTTTGCGGGTGGCTTCCGCCTCCGCCAGGTTCTGGTCGGCGATCTGATTTTCCCGCTGCAGATGGACCATAGCCAGCAGACCGCGATCACCGTTGACCAGGTGATAACCAAAGTAGCCGAACACCGTGGCAAAGATCACGGGGGCGAGAATCTGGCGCGGCCTCAACAACATATGCGGTCTTTCTAAGAAGATAAGGCAACATATGGTGCAACAAAGTCAAGATTATTCAGCGAGCGAGAGCCGTACCCGGCGGTTATGGCGGCCCTTGTTGTCGATCTTAAGGATGCGGACGGCCGGTGACTGTCCGGTCGAGGCCAGATGTGTGCCGCCACAGGCTTGGCGATCCAATCCAACGATCTCGACGATGCGAATCGTTCCGTCAGGCGTCGGCGGCGGCGCGACCGATCGGCTGCGGATCAGTCCGCGCTGGGCCTGTGCTTCGTGCACCGGTACGTAATCGATCTTCACAGGGATGTCTTGGCGGATGAGATCGTTGATGGGCCCCTCCAGCGCCCGCAGCCGATCGTTGTCGGCGCCCGGCACGTCGAAATCCATGCGGGCCGTTCCATCGTCGGCCATTTGCACTCCGGTCACGAGCGCACCATCGAAGGCCTGGAACACCAGTGCGTTGAGGATATGCGTATCGGTGTGGAGTTGTCGCATCATCCGGCGGAATGGCGCATCGACGGCGGCTTCGATCCGGCCATCGATCTCGCTCGGCTGATCGAGCAAATGCCAAACCTTGTCGGCCGTCAGTTCGAAGCCCACGACCTTCGCGACGCCGCCGCGCCAGCGGATCACGCCCTGGTCGGCGAGCTGACCGCCTCCGCCCGGATAGAAGGGGGATTGAGCGAGCACCACCTTTCCCGGCTGCGCGTCCACAATCTCGGTTTCGAGGGTCAGTTGTTCGGGGTGTTCATGGCAATACAGGTGCATGCTCAGTCGATAGGATCGGGAGCACGCAAGGTATTGGTGAAAATTGTCAGGCGGCAGCCGCGCGTGCGAATTGGAGCGGCGTAATGCCGTAGCAGCGCTTGAAATGCTTGTTCAGGGCACTCTGATCGTAGAATCCGACGGTGGTCGCGACCTCTGCCAACGACGACGACTGTTGCAGCAGATGGCACGCCATTTCCAGCCGAACCTGGGTGAGATACGCGTGCGGCGTTAGTCCGACCGTGCGTTTGAACAGGCCGATCAGCTGAAAGACGGTTAAACACACACTCTCGGCGAGCTCTTCGAGTGAAAGATTTGTGGCGTAGCTGTCGCGCATGCGCTCGATGACACGAGCCACGAGCGCGCGATCGCGCGGTGCCGACGTGATGGTGGCACCACCACTGCCATGTCGGCGGAACAGTGCGCCAAACGTACTGATCAACAGCTCCCACTCGTGAAATACATCGCGCCCCTCCTCAAGCGCGTGATGAATCGCCCGGAATCCCGCGATCAAATCTGCATCGCGAAAGAGGTTGCGCGTGAAATACGGTACCGACTGGGTGCCAAGCCCCTGGGCAACCCGATCAAGCGCGGATTGCGTCAAATACATCGAGCGATAGCGCCAGCGGCGACTCCATCCCATCCGGCCTGCATGAGGCTCCGCCGGATTGAACACGAACAGCGTCGAGGGATGCGCATCTTCCACCTGCCCCCGGCTCCGGATCACTGAGCCGCCCTGCTCCGTCACGGCGACGACCAGCGCATCATGCGTGTGGGGTGGATATTCGTGTGTGGTGAAGTCGGCATTCAGCAGGCTGAGGCCAGGCAGATGCCTGTCCCACCAGTACTGGGTGACATTATGGGGATCACGACGCGCCACGAGACGAGGGTAATGACGCCTCGCCACGGCGATCAACCTTCAATTTTCGCCAATACCGGCGGCGGTTCCTGCGTCACGCTGTCGGCATGATCGCCAGACTCTGGAGAGGACGCGCAACCACACAAGCCGAACGTTACTATCGGCATGCCACCGCCACAGTTTTTCCGGAGCTGGCCAAACTCCGAGGCCATCGCGGCGCCTGGTTACTGCGACGGGAAGTCGATGGGCAGACGGAATTCCTAGCCTTGACGCTGTGGGACTCCGTGGACGCCATCAAGGCCTTCGCGGGTGAAGATATCTCCGTAGCCATAGTCGAGCCGGAGGGCCAGACCGCCCTCTCGGCATATGACGATTTTGCGGTCCACTACGAGGTGGCTTTCACCACGCCTTAGCGCAGGATCGACTTGCCGGCGTAACGCGCCTGGGTACCGAGCTGCTCCTCGATCCGCAGAAGCTGGTTGTACTTGGCGAGCCGGTCGGAGCGCGACAGGGAGCCTGTCTTGATCTGACCGCAGTTCGTGGCAACGGCCAGATCGGCGATCGTCGAATCCTCGGTTTCACCCGAGCGGTGGGACATCACCGCGCCATAGCTGGCGTTACGCGCCATGGAGACCGCTTCCATCGTCTCGGTCAGCGTACCGATCTGGTTCACCTTCACCAGAATGGCGTTGGCGATGCCGCTGTGAATGCCATCGGCCAGTCGCTTGGGATTTGTGACGAACAGATCGTCGCCGACGAGTTGGATCTTCTTGCCGAGTCGGTCGGTGATCGCCTTCCAGCCGATCATGTCGTCCTCGGCCATGCCGTCCTCGATCGAGACGATCGGATAGTTGCTGACGAGGCGGGCGTAGTATTCAACCATGCCCTCGGCATCGAGTGACTTTCCCTCGCCTTCGAGCTCGTACTTGCCGTCCTTGAAGAATTCCGTCGACGCCGGGTCGAGCGCGAGCATCACATCCTCACCCGGAACGTAGCCCGCCTTCTCGATCGCCTTCATAATGAAGGACAGTGCCTCGTCGGCGGTGGCCAGGTTGGGCGCGAAGCCGCCTTCGTCTCCGACATTGGTGTTGTGGCCGGCATCCTTCAGCTGGCTGCGCAGGGCGTGGAAGACTTCAGACCCCATGCGCAACGCGTCGGCGAACCGCTCCGCCTTCACCGGCATGATCATGAATTCCTGGATATCGATCGGATTGTCCGCGTGCGCGCCGCCGTTGATGATGTTCATCATCGGCACGGGCAGTACCGATGCTTGGCTGCCGCCGACATAGCGATAGAGCGGCAGTCCGCTATCCATTGCCGCGGCCTTGGCGACGGCCAGGGAAACGCCGAGAATGGCGTTGGCGCCCAGTCTCCCTTTGTTGGGGGTGCCATCGAGCTGGATCAGGGCGCGATCGATCTTGATCTGGTCCAGGGCATCGAGGCCGGACAGGAGATCCATGATCTCGCCGTTCACGGCCGCCACGGCCTTCAGCACACCCTTGCCGCCGTAACGCTTCTTGTCGCCGTCGCGCAGTTCGACCGCTTCGTGCGCTCCCGTGGAGGCTCCCGATGGCACCGCAGCGCGGCCCATGGCTCCGCTTTCGAGTTCGACTTCAACCTCGACCGTCGGATTGCCTCGGCTATCGAGGATTTCGCGGCCGCGGATATCGACAATGGCGCTCATGGGCAAACTCCGGTTAGCAGCGCGGCCTGTCTAGCGGCACGCGTTCCCCGGAGCAAGTGACGGGGCGGCGCAGGTTTCCGACAGGCTGGAGAAGTCCCTGTTCGCAGCGCCGCTGGGTGACTGGAGCGACGGCCCTCCGAAGCGACAGCCTACCGCCACGCGCTTTTGAGCGACTGTTCTGTCTTCCACTTTTCGACGGCGGCCACGTCGTCGCAGGAAAAGGCCTGCGCATTCTTGCGCGGATTGCCTTCTACCCACGCGAACATCAGACATTGCGGGTAATTCACGTCGCCTTGCTTGGTCTGGAAGGTCACCTGCGCGGTGACCGCGTCGCCGGAACCGGCCTCGCCATAATCCTCTACCGACGGAGCGATATCGCCAATCGTGCGCCCAGCGGTCTTGTCATCGGCATACCACTTGGCGAAGGCCTGGAACTGGTCGCCGGCCACGCCCTTGCCGTCGGCAGCAACATAGGCCTTGAGATCGCGCACCAACGCCTGCACCGCCGCCTCGGCCTTGGGTTCAGCAGCCTTCCGGCGCTCCGCCAGGCGCGCCTGCAGGGCCTTCAGAGCCTCCGCGTTCGATGTCGCCGCAGGCGGCGATGGTGGTGTTGCCGGAGTTGCGCCGGCTGCCGAGGGATTGATGCGCTTGATCGGAACTTTGGCGGCCTCGTTGTTCAGGGTAACCGCTTCCGTTGGCGTCAACTTGCCGACCGGCGTGTAACCGTGACCCTTCTGCCAGTCGGTGATCGCTTTTTCCGAGGCCTCCGATTGAAGATTGCCGTCGATCGGCCCGTTGTACTTGTCGAGCGTGCGCAGCGACTCTTGAAGTTTGCGGCGCTCCGACTCCGGGCTTTTGAGGACGCTGGCGTAATCCGGTGCCGGCGTCGGTGCTGGGCGAGGCGCGGCTTGAGGCGAAGCGCCGCCGTTGCTCGTGCAGCCCGCCGGATTCTGGAAGCATCGCTCGACCTCTCCTGCGCTCTGGGCCACGGCCATGCCCGGTGCAAGCAGCAGAAGACCAAGCAACCCGGCGCACCTCATTCAAATGCCGCCATAGGTATTGGTGGCGAGCTGAGCCGGCAGGCCGATCACCATCACGATCGGCTGCCCGTTGCGGTTCTGCCCGCGGGCGACGATATGGTCGTTTGGCGCGCCAGTGCGGCTTTCATAGTTCCCATTGCCGCCGAATTTGCCATTGAAGCAGGAAAGCGAGAAGCGGCCGCTGTTCGGGGCTTCATTGGTGAACGTCCCCTCGCACACCGGTTCGGCATTCACATTGTCGATCGAAAAAGTCACGGAACGGTCGTGACCGATCAGAGCGCCGTAGCGGGCACTGCCGTTCAGGCGGGCGATATTGCCTTGGCCGTCGCGGTAGAAGATCGAGGCCGGCCCATAAGCCTGCTCGGGCATGGAGTCGCGCGGAACGACATACTTGTCGTCGCTGATGACCACCTTGCATTGGCAATTGATGTTGTAGTTCTCGCCCAGCGGACCCAACTCGGCGAGCTTGCGGTTGCAGGTCGAGAGAGCGGTATCCTGGACCTCGCGCTCGCTCATCTGCCCGCGCGTGTAGGAGTCGGCGTAGACGAAAGCGCACTGGCGGGGCATGGGCACGGCAACGGACTTGTGGCTTGCTGCCATCGTCTCGGTATTGACCCAATATCGCTGCGCCATCTCGGGGAAACGCAGGAAGATCGGGTCCCGGCGCTCCGGCTTGCCGTATGGCGAGTTGCTGGCGTACTGCGCCCCGGCCTGGCCACAGAGCGTCACCAGGGCAATCAGGGAGATAAGCAGCGGGCGGATCATGGTCTGCGACTTCAGCCGAGAAAGGTGACGGAAATGCGACCCGCCCCGCCGGCTAGACGAGCCTGCTCTGGGCCTTGGCCGCGCCTATGAAGGAGGTGAACAAGGGATGTGGCGCAAAGGGGCGGGATTTCAGCTCCGGGTGGTACTGAACGCCGATGAACCAGGGATGATCGGGTATTTCGACGATTTCCGGCAACACGCCGTCGGGCGACATGCCCGAAAAACGCAATCCGACCTGCTCGAGCCGGTCCTTGTAATTGACGTTCACTTCGTAGCGATGGCGGTGGCGTTCGCTGATCACGTCCTGGCCGTAAATCTCATGCACCTTGGTGCCGCGTCGCAGATGAGCCGGATAGGCGCCCAGCCGCATGGTGCCGCCCAGATCGCCGTCGGCAACGCGCTTCTCGACCTGATTGCCGCGCGTCCATTCCGTCATCAACCCGACCACCGCGTGCTCCGTCGGACCGAATTCGCTCGACGAGGCATCCTCGATGCCGAGCAGGTTGCGGGCCGCCTCGATCACGGCCATCTGCATGCCGAAGCAGATGCCGAGGAACGGCACCTTGCGTTCACGGGCGAATTTGACCGCGTGGATCTTGCCTTCCGTGCCGCGTTCACCGAAGCCGCCGGGGACGAGAATGCCGTGGACATTCTCAAGATGGCTGACGGCATCGTCGCGCTCGAAGATCTCGGAGTCCATCCACTCCAGCCCGACCTTGACGTTGCTGCCGAAGCCGCCATGCGTCAGAGCCTCGCTGAGCGACTTGTAGGCATCGAGCAGAACCGTGTACTTGCCGACAACGGCAATCGTTACCTTGCCTTCCGGCTCGCGCACCGACCGCACGATGCCGCGCCAGCGATCGAGATTCGGCTCCTTGTCCGCTTCCAGGCCGAAGTAACGGCAGACCTCACGGTCGAATCCTTCGTCGTGGTAGGCGATCGGCACCTGATAGATGGTGTCGACGTCGCGCGCTTCGATCACGCGCTCGGGCTTCACGTTGCAGAACTGGGCGATCTTGCGCCGTTCATTGGCTGGGATTTCCTTGTCGCCCGACCGGCACAGCAGCAGGTCCGGCTGGATCCCAACGCTCAGCAGTTCCTTCACCGAATGCTGGGTCGGCTTGGTCTTGAGCTCACCCGCCGTCGGCACCCACGGCAGCAGCGTGAGGTGCACGAACATGGTGCGTTCCCGGCCGAGTTCGTTGGCCAGCTGACGGATCGCTTCGAGAAACGGCAG
Source organism: Enhydrobacter aerosaccus (assembly GCF_900167455.1). Classification (GTDB taxonomy): domain Bacteria; phylum Pseudomonadota; class Alphaproteobacteria; order Reyranellales; family Reyranellaceae; genus Reyranella; species Reyranella aerosaccus. The sequence continues at coordinate 1,346,741 of NZ_FUWJ01000001.1, read as the reverse complement.
ACTCTCGATGTCGCCCACGGTACCGCCGATCTCGACCAGGACGAAATCCTCTGCCTCGGTGTCCGTGACGATGAATTCGTTGATCGCATCGGTGACGTGGGGAATGACCTGCACCGTCGCACCCAGATATTCGCCGTGGCGCTCCCGGGCGATCACCGTCGAATAGATGCGGCCGGTCGTGACATTGTCGCTTTGCCGCGCATCGACACCGGTGAAACGCTCATAATGGCCGAGGTCGAGGTCGGTTTCGGCGCCATCGTCCGTCACGAACACTTCGCCGTGTTGGTAGGGGCTCATCGTGCCCGGATCGACGTTCAGGTATGGGTCGAGCTTGCGCAGCCTGACGCGGAAACCGCGCGCCTGCAGCAGCGCTCCCAGCGCCGCCGACGAAAGACCTTTACCAAGCGAGGAAACCACGCCGCCCGTTATGAAAATAAAGCGCGTCATGGGCTTACAGACTATCAAAGATGGAAGGACGCAGCCATGGGGATATCGCCCCCGTCGGCGGCAATTCGACGAAGGAACGGTCAGCGGTCGTCATTGTTGTTAGCGGTTGGGCGCCGAGGGCGCTGCCGGTACGCTCGGTGCCGTGCCGCCGGGAGCCGGAGCGGCTGGCGCCGTATTCCCCGTCGTCGGTGCGGTCGGTACGGCCGGCGCATTGGTTCCGGCCGGAATGGTGTCCATGATCGAGGTGGACCGCGTCGGTCCACCGACACTCCACGCCATCACCAGGCTCAGAAAGAAGAAGATGCCGGCAAAGATCGCGGTCATGCGCGACAGGATGTTGGCCTGGCCGCGGACGGAAAACAGGGCATCGGTCCGGCCCATGCCGAGGCCGCCGCCTTCGCTGCGCTGAAGCAGGATGACGACGATCATGGCGGCGGTGACGCCGACATGGATGATCAGCAACACTACTCGCCAATCGTGCAGAAAGCCTCGTACCGCGTCCATTTCGTCCAGCGTTTAGGTGGGGGCCTCGATCAAGCCGGCGCTTCTAGCCTCTTTAGACCGCCTTGGCGATAGCCAAAAATTCGTCAACCTTGAGGCTGGCCCCGCCGACCAGGGCGCCATCGACATCGCCGGCCGCAAGCAGTTCGGCCGCATTGCTGGCCTTCACCGAACCGCCATAGAGCAGCCTCACCCCCGCCGCATCGGGCATCAGGCCGTCCAGCACCTTGCGAATATGGGCATGGGCCGCGGCGACCTCGGCGATCGTCGGCGTTTTTCCGGTGCCGATCGCCCAGACCGGCTCGTAGGCCACGACAAGCTTGGCGGCAGTTGCCCCCGCCGGCACGCTGCCCTTCAACTGGTTCGCAAGCACGGAGAAGGTCATTCCGGCCTCCTGCTCGGCCAACGTCTCGCCAATGCACACGATGGGCAGCAGTCCGGCGCGACAGGCTGCCTCCGCCTTGGCCCGCACATCCGCATCCGTCTCGCCGCAATCGGTCCGGCGCTCCGAATGTCCGACGATGACACAGGCCGCGCCGCAATCGCGCAGCATTTCCGCCGCTATGTCTCCGGTGTGCGCGCCACTGGGCTTGGCATGGCAGTTCTGGCCACCGACCAGCACCCCGCTCCCCTTCACCGCCTCCGCCACGGCCATTACCAGCGTCGCCGGCGGGCAGATCAGCACCTCCCGGTCCGTCCAGCCCGTCTGCCGGACGCCGTCAGCAATCCCGCTCGCCAGGGCCAGTGCATCCGCCTTCAGGCCGTTCATCTTCCAGTTGCCGGCAATCAGCGGCCGTCTCGTGCGCGCCATGGAACACCCCTCTTTTTGCTTGCCGCGTGTCTAGCGGCGGCCGGCCTGCCGGTAAAGGCCGCTTGGTTGCCTGTCCGTGAGGCGGGTGGTAGGCATGCGCCCGCCGCGGCTCTGCCGTTCTTTTCGCCCACGAAGCTCGTCCCGTGAACAAGTTCCGAAAATACGCCAGCTACATCATCATGTCCGTGCTCCTCGGCATGCTCATTATCAGCTTCGCGCTGTGGGGCATCGGCGACATGCTGCGGATGGGAGGGCAAAGCAACGACGTGGCCCATGTCGGCGGGTTTCATGTTCCCGTCTACGGCTGGGTCGGTGGAACCTCCGTATCGATTCAGGATGTGCGCGACCGCTTCAACCGCCAGCTCGACCAGATCCAGCGGCAGACCGGCCAGCGCCCGGATCCGGACCAGGCTGTCCGGTACGGCTTGAATGTCCGGGCGCTCGAGGATGTGGTGCAGCGCGCGGTCATCGACCAGGCCATGAACGACTATGGCATCGTCGTCAGTGACGCCCAGGTTCGCCAGGTCATTGCCCAGAATCCCGCCTTCCAGGGCGCGGGCAACAAGTTCGACCCGATGAAGTATCGCAATCTCCTCCAGCAGGCCCGCATCAACGAGGCATCCTATGTCGCGGATGTCCGGCGCGAGATCGGCTCGACGGAGCTGTTCGGCACGGTCCGCACCGAAGGTATCGGCCCCAAGAGCCTGCGCGACGACATCTTCAAGATGGAGAGCGAGAAGCGCATCGGCGAGACGATCTATGTGCCCGATTCGATCGTGACCGACGTGCCCAAGCCGACGGCAGAACAACTCGGCACCTATTTCGACGCCAACAAGGCGCGTTTCCAGATCCCGGAATACCGAGCTTTCTCCTACGTCCTGCTGACGACCAACGACGTCATGGATCAGGTTTCGGTCACGCCTGATCAGGTGAAGCAGGAATACGATTCCCGGGCCGCCGAGTTCGGTGCGCCCGAGAAGCGCGATGTCGACCAGGCGATGACCGACAGCGAGGACAAGGCCAAAGCCATCATCGCCGCGGTCAAGGAGGGCAAGTCGCTCGAGGAAGCGGCCAAGCAAGTGACCGGCAGCGCCGACGGCGTCATCAAGCTTGGCCTCATCCAGAAGAAGGACCTGCCCGCGGGTCCCCTTGCCGACGGCATTTTCAGCCTTCCCGAGGGCGTCGCCTCCGAACCGATCAAATCGCCGCTGGGTTGGCATGTCGTCCGGATCAACAAGATCGAAGCCGGCAAGGTGACGCCGTTCGACGAGGTCAAGGACAAGCTCGAGAAGGATCTGAAGGCTCAGGCTGCGCCTGACCTGCTGGTCAAGCTGGCAAACGATTTCGATCGCGAGCTGGGCAAGGGCCAGTCGATGGCGGATGCCGCCAAAGCGTTGGGCCTCAAGGTCGTGACCGTGGAGAACGTCGATGCCCGTGGCCAGGACCAGTCGGGCAAGCAGGTGGTGATCGGGCCGGCCGCAGCTGAGCTCGTCCAGGCCGCCTTCTCGACGCGCGAAGGCAGCGACAGCGATCTGCTCGAGACGCCGAAGGGCGAATATTTCATCGTCCATACCGACCGTATCACGCCATCGCGGACGCCAGCCCTGTCCGAAGTCGAGGCCAAGGTCGCGCAGGCTTGGGAGGCCGAGCAGCGCCGCAAGATGGCGGACCAGAAGGTCAAGGAACTGGTCGACAAGGCCAATGCCGGCGGTGATCTCCCGGCCTTGGCCAAGGAGCTCGGCCTCGAACTGCGGACCACCAAGGTCGTGACGCGGTTCGATTCGGACACCGGCAACTATCTGAGCCAACCCGTTACCCAGGCCCTGTTCAAGCTGGCCGTCGGCAAAGTGCAGGCCGTGCGTACCGCCGACGGTAACGTCATCGTGCGGGCCAAGGAAATCCAGCCGGCCGACCTCGCCAAGGCGAAGGACCAGCTCGATCGCTTCGGCACGCAGCTCGACACGATGATCGCCAACGACCTCGTCGCCCAGCTCCTGGCGGCGTTGCGCGCGAAGTACGGCGTGCAGGTCAACGAACAGGTCTTCCAGGCCGCCTTCCAGTCCCAGCAGCCCCAGTAACGCCATGCCCGCCTCCCCTGATTATGATGCTTTCGCCAAGGTCTACGAGTCGGGCAAGCCGCAGCTGGTCTGGACCAAGGCGGTAGCCGATCTCGAGACGCCGGTTTCGGCCTATCTCAAGCTCGCCGACGGCCGGCCGAATTCGTTCCTGCTGGAATCGGTCGAGGGTGGCTCGGTGCGCGGGCGCTATTCCATCATCGGCTTCAAGCCGGATGTGATCTGGCGGTGCCGCCGTGGTCAGGCGGAGATCAATCGCAGGGCCCGCAGCGATGCCCACGCCTTCGAGCCGCTCGAGGGCCGGCCGCTGGAGACGCTGCGCGCCCTGATCCGCGAGTGCCAGATGGATCTGCCGCAGGGCTTGCCGCCGATGGCGTCGGGCCTGTTCGGCTTTCTCGGCTATGACATGGTCCGCGACATGGAGCGGCTGCCGGACAAGAACCCGGACCCGCTCGGCCTGCCCGATGCGATCATGGTGCGCCCGACGCTGATCTGCATCTTCGACCGCCTCGAGGACAACGTGGCCATGGTCACGCCCGTCTGGCCGCAGCCGGGTATCGGCGCGCGCGCGGCCTATGAAGCCGCCGAGGAGCGGCTGGCCGACGCGGTCTCCGACTTCGAGCGCTCCCTACCCTACCGGCGGGAGAACGCCGATGTGCTCGACAGCCTGCCCCAGCCGCAGGCCAACATGTCGAAGGACGCGTTCAAGAAGATGGTCGAGACCTGCAAGGAATACATCCTTGCCGGCGACGCGTTCCAGATCGTGCCATCGCAGCGTTTCTCCCTGCCGTTCAAGCTGCCGCCGTTGTCGCTCTACCGCTCTCTGCGCCGCCTCAACCCGTCGCCGTTCCTGATCTTCTTCGACTATGGCGACTTCTCCATTGTCGGCTCCAGTCCAGAGATCCTGGTCCGACTGCGCGACAACACCGTCACCATCCGCCCGCTTGCCGGCACCCGCCGCCGCGGTGCCACGCCGGAAGAAGACAAGCGGCTGGCCGACGAACTGCTGGCCGATCCCAAGGAGCGAGCCGAGCATCTGATGCTGGTCGACCTGGCCCGCAACGATGTCGGCCGCGTGTCCAAGATCGGCTCGGTGAAGGTGGTCGAGCAGTTCACCATCGAGAAGTACAGCCACGTCCAGCACATCAGCAGCCACGTCGAGGGCAAGCTGCAGGACGGCCTCGAGGCCCTCGACGCGCTGAAGGCAGGCTTCCCGGCGGGCACGCTCTCCGGCGCGCCGAAGGTCCGCGCCATGCAGATCATCGACGAGCTCGAGCCGGTGCGGCGCGGCATCTATGCCGGCTGCGCCGGTTACTTCGCCGCCAACGGGTCGATGGATACCTGCATCCTGCTGCGCACCGGCCTGGTGAAGGATAACACGCTCTACGTGCAAGCCGGCGTCGGCGTCGTGGCCGATTCCGATCTCGAGGCCGAGTACCAGGAGAGCATCCAGAAGGCGCGTGCCCTGGTTCAAGCTGCTGAGGAGGCTATCCGCTTCGCCTCGGCCGGCAACTGGAACGCCGGCAACACGCGCCGCTAAGCTGACCGCAGCCACTCTCGAGTTCATTCTCCCGAGGTCTGAAGAGCGCGGTCGCCGCGCTCTACTGAACCACGCGTTCCTGGCGCTTCGGCTCTTTCTCGATTGCGAGAAAACGCGCTTTTCGGGAATTTGCGAGACGCCATCGAAAAACTCTTTTGCATCATAGACTTGCCGTACCTGGCGAACGTTCTTTCCCGAACGTTCCCGAATTCGGGAATTTGGCCCTCACTCCACACTGGTCGCGACGAGGAACGGCTGCACCTCCATCGGGGCCACGCGCGCATTGTAACCGCGGTCGCTTGCCAGACCGGATTCTGGTCACCAATGCGCCGCCATCGTTCGCGCGGCGAAAGCGGCTTCGCTGGAGTAGCGCCACCGAGATGATAGGCTTCTCCCAAACGGAGGAGACCTTATGTCCGACTGGCAGAAGCGCTATCAGCGCCTGGTGTTTGATCGCCCGCATCCCAAGGTGCTGCGGGTCACGATGAACCGCCCCGAGAAGTACAACGCGACCGATGCGATCATGCATCGCGAGCTGGTCGAGGTCTGGCGCGACATCGACGGCGACGACTCGGTCAACTGCGTCATCATCCAGGGCGCCGGCGGCAAGGTGTTCTCGGCTGGTGGCGATTTCGACATCATCGAAAAGAACATGAAGGATCACAACGCCCTCCTCCGCACCTGGAAGGAAGCGCGCGACATCGTCTACAACGTGATCAATTGCTCCAAGCCGATCGTCAGCACGATCCGTGGCCCCGCCGTGGGCGCAGGTCTGGTAGCCGGAATCCTGGCCGACGTCTCGATCGCCTCGAAGAAGGCGCGCATCATCGACGGCCATACCCGTCTGGGCGTCGCCGCCGGCGATCATGCCTGCATTGTCTGGCCCCTGCTCTGCGGCATGGCCAAGGCCAAATACTATCTGCTGCTGTGCGAGTCCGTCGACGGCGAGGAAGCCGAGCGCATTGGCCTGGTCTCCCTCTGCGTCGAGGATGATCAACTCGAGGCCAAGGGCGTCGAGATCGCCACCAAGCTCGCCGAAGGCGCCCAGTCGGCGATCCGGTTCACCAAGTACGCGCTCAATAACTGGCTGCGCATGATGGGGCCGACCTTCGACACGTCGCTCGGCTTGGAAATGCTGGGCTTCCTCGGGCCGGATGTGAAGGAAGGCCTTGCCTCGCATCTGGAGAAGCGCAAGCCCAAGTTCGATCCCTACTCGCCGTTATGAGGACAGGCCCATGCGTGGACTGCAGGGAAAGAACGTCATTGTCACCGGCGGTGGCGGCGCGATCGGTGCTGCGATCTGCCGTCGCTTCGCCGGCTACGGCGCGAAGGTGGGCGTCTTCGACAAGAACCTCGATGCAGCGAAGAAAGTCGCGGGCGAGACCGGCGGCTTCGCCTATGGTGTCGACATCACCGACTATGCGGCTGTCGGGAAGGCAGTGGCCCAATTCGAGACGGACGCCGGACCCACCGGCATCCTGGTCAACAATGCCGGCTGGGACCGCTTTGCCAATTTCGTCGATACGACACCCGACCTGTGGGACCAGCTGATCGGCATCAATCTGCGCGGGCCCCTCAACGTGACCCACGCCGTGCTCAAGGGCATGGTTGGCCGCAGCCACGGTCGCATCGTCAATATTGCCTCGGATGCGGGGCGTGTGGGCTCGTCTCAGGAAGCGGTCTATTCTGCCTGCAAGGGCGGTATCATCGCCTTCACCAAGACCGTCGCTCGCGAAGTGGCGCGCAAGGGCATCACTCTCAATGCCGTTTGCCCGGGCCCGACCGACACGCCGCTGCTGGCAGCCGTGGCGGGTGACGACGAGCGCGGCCAGAAGGTCCGTGCTGCCCTGGTTGGTGCCATCCCGATGAAGCGGGTCGGGCAACCCGAGGACATTCCCGGCGCCGTCTGCTTTCTCGCCAGCGACGACGCCGCCTTCATCACCGGCCAGACGATCAGTGTGTCGGGCGGCTTGACGATGCACGGCTAGACGACCACCGTTTCGTGGAGGCAGACATGACGAGTGACCTCTGGATCCAGCCTACGGGCGCCGCTTTGGCGGCCGATGTCCATGGCATCGATCTGTCACAGCCAATAAGCGATGCCGTCTTTCAGCGCATCCTCGAGGCGTGGAACGAGCACCTGGTGCTGCGCTTTTCGGGGCAGCGCATCGACGATGCGACCCTGATGACGTTCAGCGCGCGTTTCGGCGAACTGGACCGCGCCCCGATCGCCGCCGTCGGTTTCGACCGAGCCGATTCGGCCATCGCCAAGGAAGCGGAACAGTGGGTGGCCGTCATCTCCAACGTGAAGATGAACGGCAAGCCGGTCGGCGGGCTCGGCAACGCCGAGCTCGTTTGGCACACCGACATGTCCTACAATCCGTTGCCGCCGCGCGCGAGCCTGCTCTACGCGCTCGAAGTTCCGCCGGACGGCGGCAATACCGGCTTCCTCAACATGTATCTCGCCTACGAGACACTGCCGGCCGACCTCAAGCGCGCCATAGACGGAAAGACCTGCATCCACGATTCGAGCCACAATTCGGCCGGCGAGCTGCGCAAGGGCTTTCAGACCACCTACGATGTCCGCCAGACGCCGGGAGCGGTCCATCCGCTCGTCCGCCTGCATCCCGTCACCAGGCGCAAGGCTTTGTTCCTGGGCCGGCGGCCTGGCGCCTACATCCACGGGCTCTCGGTCGAGGACAGCGAGACCCTGCTCGACGCGCTATGGGCCCACGCCACGCAAGAGCGCTTCACCTGGTATCAGAAGTGGCGAGTCGGCGATCTGGTGATGTGGGACAATCGCTGCGTCATGCACCGCCGAGATACGTTCGACGAGAGCTTGCGACGCCTGATGCATCGCACCCAGATCGTCGGCGAACCGGTGCTGGCGGGTTGAAGCGCACCTTAGGGTATGTCGTTCATCATATCGTATGATAATCGACATACGGCGCGTCTACGCTGGCATTCCCGGCATCTTGACCGCCGATTGCCGGCGCCCCGGCATCGGATCCTCGAAGGCGCGCGGATAGCGGGTGGGACGCGCCGACACCTTGTTCAAGCTGTCGAGCGCCTCGGCTGGCAAACGCCATCCGCCCGCTTTCAGCGTGTCGGCAAGCTGCTCGGCGTTCCGGGCACCGACGATGGCGCTGGTCATGAACGGCTGATCCATCACCCAGCGCAGAGCCGTCTGCGCCGGCGTACGGCCGATCTCCTTGGCCGTGTCGAGCAAGGTCTGCAGGATTTCGGCATGGTTGGGCGCAAAGAACCGCGCCTGGAAGCCCCAGCCCTCGGCCGAGCGCGTGCCCTGCACTTTCAGACTGCCCGGGGTGTATTTGCCAGCGAGATATCCTGAGGCTAGCGGCGACCAAGCCACCACTCCCAGCCCCTTGGCTTGGCACGCGGGCACGATCTCTTCATCGATGTCGCGAACCATGAGGCTGTATTGCGGCTGGTAGGCGTCGAATCGTGCCCAACCGTTGGTCTCGCTGATCCATAGCGTGTCGATCAGACGCCAGGCCTCGAAATTCGAGCAGGCCGTGTAGAGGATCTTGCCCTCGCGCACGAGATCGTCGAAGGCGCGCAGCGTCTCCTCGATCGGTGTCTGATGATCGACGTGATGGATGTAATAGATGTCGATGTAATCGGTCTGCAGACGCTTGAGGCTGCCTTCGACCTGCTGCTTGATGTGCAGTCGCGAAAGACCGGAATCGTTGATTCCGGGCCCCATGGGGTTGAATACCTTGGAGGCTATCACCGCCTTCTCTCGCCGCCCCTTCAGCGCAACGCCGAGCATTGTCTCCGAGGTGCCGCTCACATAGGCATTGGCCGTATCGAAGAAATTGACGCCGGCATCGAGCGCGGCATCGACCATCCGACTGGCGCCCGCCTGATCGGCGCCGTTGCCGAACGTCATCGTGCCGAGACAGATCTCCGAGACTTTCACGCCGGCGCGGCCGAGATTGCGGTAATCCATCTTTCCCTCCGTTCTCTCGGCCGGGGCGCCGAAGGGCGCGAAGCAGAGAGGCTCGTTTCAACCCTCGATCAGCTTCTCCTGGGGACGCAAGGCATACCGCCTGGGCCGCTGCCTCACAGTCCCAGCATCGCCTTCGCCAGCACGTTCCTCTGCACTTCCGAGGAACCGCCATAGATGGTGGTCTTGCGGTTGTTGAAATAGCGCGGGGCCACGTCATCGACATACTCGCCGCCGACGGGGACGACGTTGCTGTCGAAGTTGCGCAGTTCCGTGAACGGCACGCCATACCAGCCGACGGCCTCGACCGCGAGTTCGGTGACCTTCTGCCCGGCCTCCGTGCCTCGCATCTTCACGACCGAACCCATGTTGCCAGGCGCGTCGCCGGTCTTGAGGCTCGAATAGAACATCAGCTCGTTCATCTCGACGGCATCGATCTCCATCTCGACTGCAGCCATCTTCTCGCGCCACACCGGATTGGCCGAAAGAGGCTCGCCTTCGCTCAGCTGGCTCTTCGACAGGGTCTGCAAATGTCGGAACGCCTTGCGTAGCCGCGGTCCGAAGGCCTGGCCGCCGCGCTCGAACTCGAGCAGGTACTTGGCGTAGGTCCAGCCCTTGTTCTCCTCACCCACCAGATTTTCGACCGGGACCTTCACATCGGTGAAGAAGACCTGGTTCACCTCGTGCCGCATCGGCGTGCGCGTGCCATCGACCAGGTAGATCGGGTCGATTCGGATGCCGGGCGACTTCATGTCGATCAGCAGAAAGGAGATGCCTTCCTGCTGCTTGCCTTCGGTCGAGGTGCGCACGAGACAGAAGATCCAGTCGGCGAAATGCGCATTGGTGGTCCAGATCTTCTGGCCGTTGACGATGTAATGGTCGCCTTCGCGCACCGCCCGGGTACGCAGGCTGGCAAGATCAGAGCCCGAGCCCGGCTCGGAGTAGCCTTGGCACCAGAGTTCCTCGGCGGCGGCGATCTTCGGCAAGAAGCGCTTTTTCTGGGCCTCGCTACCGAACTTCATCAACACCGGCGCGACCATCTTGATGCTGAATGACGAGAGATAGGGCGAGTCCGCGCGCGCCATCTCCATTTCAAAAATGAACTTCTGCGTCGAGTTCCAGCCCGGGCCGCCATATTCCCTGGGCCAGTTCGGGCACAGCCAGCCCTTGCCAGCGAGCTTCTTCTGCCACTGCAGCAGCCGCTCCTTCGACACGTGGCTCGATCGACTACGGCGGCTTTCCTCGGCCACTTCCGGCGGCATGTTGGCCTCGATCCAGTCGCGTACTTCCTTCTGGAAGGCCAGTTCTTCTTCGTTGAACGCCAGATCCATTGCGTATGTCCCTACCCGTCGTCTCGACCGAAGCGCCCTAGGCGCGAAGCGGAGAGACCTTCTCTCGATTCGAAGGATAGCTTTCGCGGAGAGAAGATCCTTCGACTTCGTTGCGCTTCACGCAGCATCACGTTGGGCCTAAAGGCCCAGCATGACTTTGGACATGATCCCACGCTGCACCTCCGACGAGCCGCCATAGATCGTCATCTTGCGGCCGTTGAAGTAGCGCGGCGCCAGCACGTCGACGCCTTCCGGTCCGATCGGCGCGACATTCGCGTTCCACGCGCGTTGTTCGGGGAACGGCATTGAGTACCAGCCAGCAGCCTCGACGCAGTATTCCTGGACCTGCTGCATCACCTCGGTGCCGCGCAGCTTGATCATCGACGACAGCGGTCCCGGATTCTGACCCGACGCCAGCTTGGAATAGAATTCCTGCTCGAACATTTCGAGGCCGGAAATCTCGATATCCATGCGCGCCAGCTTCTCGCGCCAGGCATGGTCGGCCAGGATCGAGCCCTCGCCCTCTTCCATCGACGAGGCCAGCCGCTTCAGACGCTCGAAGCTGGAGCGCAGCCGCGGGCTGTAGGGATTGCCGCCGCGCTCGAACTCGAGCAGGTACTTGGCGTAGGTCCAGCCCTTGTTCTCCTCGCCGACGCGGTTCTCGACCGGCACCTTGACGTCGGTGAAGAAGACCGAGTTCACTTCCTGCGTGCCGGCGCGATTGCCGTCGGCGGTGATGATCGGCTCGACCGAGATACCGGGCGTCTTCATGTCGATCAGCAGGAAGGAGATGCCTTCCTGCGGCTTGCCCTCGGTCGAGGTCCGCACGAGGCAGAAGATCCAATCGGCGGTCTGCGCCAGCGTGGTCCAGGTCTTCTGGCCATTGATGATGTAGTAGTCGCCCTCGCGCACGGCTCGCGTCCGCAAGCTGGCGAGATCCGACCCGGAGCCTGGTTCGGAATAGCCCTGGCACCAGATCAGGTCCGAATTGAGCATCGGCGGCAGGTGCCGGGCCTTCTGCTCCGGCGAGCCGTATTTCATGATCACCGGCGCGCACATTTTCGGCCCGAACGGCGACGTTCCGGGAGCGCCCGCCCGCGCCATCTCCATCTCGAAAATATACTTCTGCGTGGTGGTGAAGCCGGGTCCACCGAATTCCTTCGGCCAGCCCGTGCAGAGCCAGCCTTTCCTGGCCAGGCGCTTCTGCCAGTCGATCAGCCGCTCCTTCGGCAAATAGGCATTTCGCGCGACCTTCAGTTCGCCCACGATCTCGGGCGTCAGGTTCTCCTTCAGCCAGTCGCGCACTTCCTGCTGGAACGCCAGTTCTTCCTTGCCGAACGTCAAATCCATTGGGGGCTCCTCTCAGGGGCGCGAAAGTACCGCGCCGCGTTCTCCCCCGTAAAGCGCCTGGCGGCGCCACTGGACGCCGCCGGCGCTATCGAGGAACGAAATGATCGCCAGATCAGGCCTGCCGCTCGGCAAGGGCTACCCTGGCCAACCAATCCCCGACCAACGGTCCTAGAAGGTTTGGCGATTCGACAGGCCAGGCATGATCGGCGCGATCGATCACGGCGAATGTCGCGCGCGGATAGCTCTCCAGAATCTCCCAGGCATCTCGATAGCCGACGACGGTGTCCTGTCGTCCGGCGACGATCAGCGTCGGCTCCGTGAAACCCTTCTCTTCCTGGGCAAGATCGAACGACAAGCCGTACCGACGGGAATCGGCGCGGATGTCGCTGGCAAGTGGCGCCGCCGCTTTCATGGCAGGTTCGATCAGCGAATGCACTTTCTGTCCGAACGCTTGAACGTATTCGGAGGTCTGCACGAGCACGTCACCCAAAGCCTCTCGTTCCCGCGCCTCGAGCGACGACAGCAAGGTCTCGTCGCTCACCAGGGGCTGAAACAGAGGTCGCGTGCGCCTGGCATCGTCGGGAATGATACAGGGCACGCGCAGCAACAGGCCGGCCACCCGTGGCCGCCGCCGGACGGCAATGGCGCGTGCGAGATAGGCTCCGAACGATGTCCCGGCCAGCAGGAAGCGCTGGTCGGGGATCACGCGATCGATGAACGCCAGCAACGCGGCCAGGATGTCGTCCTGGGCCTTGATCCCTTCCTTTGCGATCGACCGTCCCATGCCGGGGAGGTCTGGATAGAGCCGTCGCCATCCCGCGTGGGAGGCAAAGATCGGCTCGTAATCCGCGACCTCGAGGCGGTGGTCCATCGACCAGCCATGGAGGAAGAGTATGGGCCGACCCTCACCATGCGCCTGATAGTGAATGGTCGCATTGTCCAGTTCGCACTGCATGTCCGACCTGCTACTACCGGCGCTGGAGTTTGTCGTCGAGGAAAGTGATCGCCATGCCTGCGCCTGTGCAGCCGGTTGCAAGTGACGAGAAGCTGCCGGGCACCGTGGACGTGGCGGTGATCGGCGGCGGAATCGCGGGATCTTCCGCCGCCTATGCGCTGGCGAAGAAGGGCGTGTCGGTGGCCCTGATCGAGAAAGGCGTGATCGCCGGTGAGCAGACCAGCCGGAACTGGGGCTGGTGCCGCCAGCAGCATCGCGACCTGCGCGAATTGCCGCTCGCCATGAAGAGCCTCGAGATCTGGGGCGAGATCAACCAGGAACTCGGTGTCGACACCGGCTTTCGACGCACCGGCCTTCTCTACGTCACGACCCGCAAGGCCGATTTCGCCCAGTGGGAAGCCTGGACCTTAAAAGCCCGCGAGCATCAGATGCGCAGCCAGGTCCTGAGCGCCGCCGAAGCCAAGGCGATGACGCCGGGCAGCAGCCCGGACTGGATTGGCGGCGTCTATTCACCGACGGACGGACGCGCCGAACCGGCCTTGGCCGGCCCGGCGATCGCCGCAGCCGCAAAGCGGTTGGGCGTCACCATCCATCAGAGCTGCGCCGTGCGCGGCCTCGACCTCGAAGCCGGCAGGGTCGCCGGAGTCGTCACCGAACGAGGCCGGATCCGCGCTCGTACCGTGCTTTGCGCGGCCGGAGCCTGGAGTTCCCTGCTTTGCCGCCGACACGGCATTCGCCTGCCACAGGCCAGCGTTTACGCGACCTCCTTCGCGACCTTTCCGGCGCCGGCGGTCAGCGAAGGCGGCTTGTCGATGCCGGATGTGACGATCCGGCGCCGCCTCGATGGCGGCTATACGGTCGGACTTGGAGGACGCGGTCGGGTCGAGCTGTCGCCACAGGGATTGATGTACGCTCGCGATTTCTGGCCCACCTTCAAGGTGCGACGCTGGGGATTGCGATTTGGCATCGGGCGGTCCTTCTTCGACGGGCCGGAGACTTTCGCGCGCTGGTCGTTCGATCAGATCTCTCCGTTCGAGCACCATCGCACGCTCGATCCGTTGCCCGACCCCGCCCTGATCCAGCTGGGTCTGACCCGTCTCGCCGAGCATTATCCCGTGTTCGAGACCCTGAAGGTCGCCCAGAGCTGGGGCGGGCTGATCGATTCGACGCCCGACGGGATACCCGTCATTTCAGCCGTCGATCCATTGCCGGGGCTCTATCTTTCCACCGGATTCAGCGGCCACGGTTTCGGCATCGGTCCCGCCGCCGGTCGGCTGGCGGCGGACTTGATCGCAGGCGATCCGCCGCTCGTCGATCCACACCCCTATCGCTATACGCGCTTCATCGACGGCACCGACCTTGGCGCACCTGGCATGATGTAGCGGCTCAAAGCGGGCTTCAGCCGCCAAAGGTCCGCTTGTAGGTTTTAGTCATGACCTCGTCGAGGCGCGCACCCGGCACGAAATCGGCCATGTCGTCCGGTCGCGTGAGGCCCGGGAGCTGTCGTGGACAATCGGACGGTTCACCCAGCACCTGCGTCACGGGATAGAGCGCCGACCAGGCGGGTACCGCAGCATAATCCTCTTCCTCGTCGCCCACATGCGTGCTGCGGATCTTGCCCGAAGCGGTCTCGATCTCCATGCCCATCATCGTGGTGGCCTTGAACTCTTGCTTGTTGGGCTGGCGGATGAGCTTGGAGCGGCCGGGATAAATGCGATCGATGAAACGGTCCATCAGCTTCAGCTTCTGTTCGGGATCGTCGATGATATGCGCCTTCCCGAAGGCCATGACGGCGCGATAGTTCACCGAGTGATGGAAGCCCGAGCGCGCCATCACGAGAGCATCGAGATGGGTCACCGTGAGGCAGACGTCGACGCCCTGTCCCTGGGTGCGGATCATCCGGCTGGCCGACGAGCCGTGCCAGTAGAGATGGTCGCCCTCGCGCCAGAAGCTGGTCGGCGTGCAGTACGGCCGACCGTCGATCACGTAGGCGATATGACAGATGAGGGCGGCGTCGAGGATTTCGTAGATCGTCTTCTTGTCGTAGCGACCGCGTTCGTGGACACGCTTGACCTTGTTGACTGCAGAAACGGGAAAGCTCGACCCAGCCTTGTCCGCCTCGGCATCCACCACATCGCTCATCGCACCGAACTCCACACGAAGGTTATTGCGCGGCGGAAGGTGATGCCAATATGGTCCATACGAAAGAGCCAATTTGGCGAAATCATATTGGACCAGTTATGAGACGACACGCCCGCAAGGCGCCTCCGCTCGGTCTGGCGCTCGATCCGGCAGGCCCCGATCCGCTGCATCGGCAGATCGGCGAGCAACTGCGCCGCGCCATCCTCGAAAGACGCCTGGCGCCAGGCACGTCGCTGCCGTCTTCACGCCTGATGGCCGACGAGTTGAACTGCGCCCGGGGAACGGTGCTGACCGCCCTCGACCAGCTCATTGCCGAGGGCTACCTGGTGGCCCGCGCTGGTTCCGGTCTGTGGGTTGCCGCCAATCTCCCCGACGAGATGCTGGTAACGCCTGCGATCGAAGGCCGTCCATCGCCGGCCAGTGCGAAGCCGCCAGGCCTATCCCGGCGCGGTCGGACGCTCTTGCTTCGGGAGCCACCACCACAGGCGCCGTTCGCCGATCAGGCGACCGCCTTTCCGCTCGGCCAACCCGACCGACATGCCTTTCCTTTCCCCTTGTGGGCGAAACTGCTCGATCAGGAATGGCGCAACCCGGCATGGGAAGTGGCGGGCGCGCCGCATCCGTTTGGCCACGCCGGACTGCGGTCGGCGATCGCGGCCTATCTCGGCATGGCGCGCGGCTTCGGCTGCGATCCGCGCACAGTCGTCGTTACATCGGGCGTCCGCCAGAGCCTGAATGTCGTCGCTCGGATCGTGCTCGACCCGGACGAACAAGTCTGGATCGAGGAGCCCTGCTTCCGCGGAACGCGCGAGGCCCTTGCCTGGGCGGACGTGAAGGCAGTGGGCGTGCCCATCGACGCGGCCGGATTCGACGTCGAGGCGGCCTTGTCCATGGCTCCCGATGCCCGCCTCGCGGTAGTCGCGCCGTCGCACCAGTTCCCGCTCGGGACCGTACTGAGCCTGCAGCGACGCCTGGCCCTGCTGAGCTGGGCCGAGCGTTCCGGTGGCTGGATCGTCGAGGACGATTTCGACGGCGAGTATCGCTACTCGGGGCGACCCCTCGCGCCGCTGCGCGCCCTCGATCGATCCGATCGCGTTGCCTATCTCGGCAGCTTCTCGAAGCTCCTCTTTCCGGCCCTGCGTTTGAGCTTCCTGGTCCTGCCTCAGGCGCTTGTACCGGCCGCGGAAAAGATCATGGCCAGCCTTCCCGACCGGGCCTCGCTCCTGGGCCAAGGCGCCCTCGCCCGCTTCATCGCCGATGGCCACCTGGGCATACACCTCCGGCGCACGCGGCTCCTGTACGCCAAGCGCCAACAGGCGCTGATCGAGGCCGCGGACCGTCACCTTGCAGGATTGCTCGAGATCGCTCGCGATGCCGGAGGCATGCATCTCATTGCTCGCCCTCATCCCGACCTCGACCCGGTCTTCAACGACCGCGATGCAACCGCCGCGGCCGCCGCACTGTCTGTAAGCGTAGCGCCACTGTCGGAATGCTATTCTGACCGTCGCAAGGTCCAGGGGCTTATTCTGGGCTACGCAGGCACGCCGGACGAGGAGATCGATCCCGCCATCAGAAAACTCGGGGACGCGCTCTGCATGCACCATCGAAACGACATCAGGACGTCTGCATAGACACATCCACCACGGAGGAGCGGCATGGCCAAACGCATCAACCGCGCGATCGAACTCCTCGAAGCCGACCAGGCAATCTATTACGACGGACCACACACCGGTCACGTGCTCACCTACGAACAGGGCCGCAAGGATGCCCGGACCTGGGCCGATTACATCAATGTCGGCATGGAGCATGGCGCCTTCGACATGACGGGCCTGGCCGAATACATGCGCGGGCTGGTCGACGGCGGTCCGACCGCGTCGGGCCATCGCACGCCGGCGATCATCGTCGAGGCGCCGGTCAACGGCACCGACGGGCCGAATGTCGCCTTCAATGCCTGGCAGTTCCGACAGATCCTGGGCCGAGGCGTGCACGGCATCCTGCTGTGCCAGGCCGAATCAGGAGAAGCCGTACGCGAGTTCGTGCGAGCTTGCCGCTTCCCGCATCATAAAGCTGCTGCCGACAAGATCGGCATCGGCTCGCGAGGCCGCGGCTCGGAACCAACGGCTGCTCCGGTCTGGGGCATTGATCAGCAAGAGTATTTTGCCCGGTGTGAACCCTGGCCCCTTGCCGCCGATGGCGAGCTCCTGCTCGGTGTAAAGATCGAAAGCCCGCCAGGCGTCGCTCATTGCGAGGAAATCCTGTCGACGCCTGGATTGGGATTCGCCGAGCTCGGACCGGGCGATCTCGGCCTGGCGCTCGGCTATACGAGCCTGCAGCGCCGCCCCTATCCGGCCGAGATGGAGGAAGCACGCGCCCGGATCTTCGCCGCCTGCCGCAAGAACAAGCTCGCCTTCCTGGAAGGCGCCACGCCGGAGACCATCGCCCAGCGCCTCGACGAAGGTGTCCGGGTCATCAGCGGGCATAATGCCGAAGTTGCCAAGATCGGGCGTGCCCATCAAAAACGGACCATGCCCGTGTAGAAGGGCGTGTAGAGGGGCATGGAGGAGCGACGCGGTGGAAGAAGCGAAAGGAAATCGGACCAAAGTCGTGGGTGCCGATGGCGTGACCCGCCGCGAACTGGCCACGCTCCCTCTCGTCATCGGCGCCATCGCGTCGACATCAGCTTCGGCGCAAGGCGGCGTTGCCATCGACAACGCCTCCCTTGCCGATGTGCAGCAGGCGCTGGCTGCAGGGACGATCACGTCGAGCGCCCTCACGCAGGCCTATCTGGCGCGTATCGAGGCGTACGACCGTGCCGGCCCGCGCCTCAATTCGGTCCGCGAGGTCAATCCAGACGCCCTGCCGATTGCCGCCCGCTTGGATGGCGTGAAGCCGTCCACCAAGCAACCGCTCGCCGGCGTGCCGATCCTGGTGAAGGACAATATCGCGACCGGCGACAAGCAGCACACGACCGCGGGATCGCTCGCGCTCGACGGTGCGGGGGCCAGGAACGACTCGACGGTCGTGAAACAGCTGCGCGCCGCCGGCGCGGTCATCCTGGGCAAGGCCAACCTGACCGAGTTCGCCAACATCCTCGCGATCGGCATGCCGTCGGGCTACAGCTCGCTCGGCGGCCAGGTGAAAAACCCGTACGCGCCGAGCCTGATGGTCGACGAGATCGTCCCGGTCGTGCAGCCCGGCGGCTCGAGTGCCGGCTCGGCGGTCGCCGTCGCGGCTGGCCTGTGCGCTGCGGCCATCGGCACCGAGACCTCGGGCTCACTGCTCAGCCCGGCGACCCAGAACGGGGTCGTGACCGTTAAGCCGACCGTTGGCTTGATCGGCCGCAGCGGCATCATCCCGATCTCGCACAGCCAGGATACGGCTGGCCCGATGACACGCACCGTACGCGATGCGGCGATCCTGCTGAACGTGCTGGCGGCGCCTGATCCGCACGATCCTGTGACGCAGCACCAGCAGAGGCCGCAGGACTACACGACCGGCCTGGACAAGGAGGGCTTGAAGGGCGCGCGCATCGGCATTCCGAGCGATCCGGACGATCCCCTGAACGATCCCTTCTATGGTCCCCTGCCACAGCGCTCGAAGGAGGTCATGGCGCAGGCCATCAAGGTGCTGCAGGATCTCGGCGCCACGGTCGTACACGCCGCCATTCCCGAAATCGGATGGATCGGCGGACCCGGTACGACGATGGCGGTGCTCAATCGCAATCCGCTCGGCGTCAACAAAGGCACGCCCGGCACGGCCTCGCTCGTGTTCCTTTACGAGCTGAAGCACGACCTCAACCTTTATCTGCGCGATTGGGCCACCGGCACCAGGATCAAGACGTTGGCCGACGTCATCGCCTTCAACAAGGCCAATGCCGACAAGGCGCTGCGCAAGCGACCAAGGGCGATCTGTCCGAACTAGAGTATCATTCTGCTCGCGCCATGGATTTGCTGGCCGCCAAGGAGCGCGGCCTCGATGCCTACATGAATCGCCACAAGCTGGATGCCGTGCTGTTTCCTGGGACCACCGGTGCGACGATCGCCGCCAAGCCCGGCTATCCCAGCGTACAGGTTCCGGGCGGCTTCATTTCCGGCGTCGGCGACAGGGAAACGCCCGACTATCCTCTCGGTGTCACCTTCACCGGCCGGGCCTGGAGCGAGGCGAAGTTGCTGCGCTTCGCCTACGCCTATGAGCAGGCGACGAACGCCAGACGTCCCCCGCCCGGGCTCACGGCCCCCTAAACCGCGATCACCACGCCGTCGTGGCCCGGATCGGCGCCGCCATCGAGGCCATCTTCGTGGATGCGGATGCCGTGGACGGCGGCGAAGCCGAACCCGTACGGGCTGCGCACGACCGGATAGCCCTGCGCGTGCAGCTCGCGCTCGACCCGGAACTGGATTCGGTTCGAAATATCGACGGCGTCCGACGTTGCCGAGAAGCGCGGTGCGCTGACCGCTTCGACCATGGTCATGTCGAAGTCCAGCGCATTCAGGATCACGTGCAGCACGCCCATGGCGATCTGTGTTGCACCAGGGGCCCCGATGACCAGATGCGGCTTGCCGTCCTTGAAGACGATCGACGGCACGACGGAACTGAACCGGGCCTTGCCCGGCGCGATCGAGCCGGCCCGCCCCGGCCGCGGATCGAACACGCCCATGCAGCCGTTGTACATGAAGCCCAGTCCCGGGGTGATGACGCCGGATGGCATACCCAACGAATGGGTCATCGAGAAGCAGTTGCCGTTCTTGTCGAGGACCGAGATATGTGTGGTGTCCTTGCTGACGGCGCCCGAATTGAAGCGCGGCACGTTTGCCTTCACGCCGCGCCTGATCTCGTCCGCCATCTCCTTCGCGTAGGCCTTGGAGGTGAGCCGCTCGACCGGCACCTTGACGAACTTCGGATCGCCGACATGGGCATCCTTGTCGATGGTGGCGCGCTTCATGGCCTCGGAGACGAGCCGGATATAGTCGGCGCTGTTGTGCTCCAGATTGGCGAGATCGAAGTTCTCCAGGATGTTCAGCATCTCGATCAGCATCACCCCGCCGCCCGGCGGTTGGTTGGTCGAGACCTTGTAGCCGCGATAGTCGCCCCACAGCGGCGCGTTGCGCACCGTGCGCCAGGCCCTCAGATCCTCGATCGACAGAAGCGCATCGTTCTTCTTCATATCGACCGCGATCGTGTGGGCGATCTCGCCGCTGTAGAAGACATCCGCGCCGCCTTTGGCAATGGCCCGCAAGGTATTGCCGTAGTCACGATTCACCACGACGTCGCCAACCCGCTTGGGCGTTCCGTCAGGCCGGCAATAGAGTGCACGTGCCGCCGGCGTGAATCCGGTGCGCTCGTAATTTGGCGCTCGGCCGAAGGTGCCCTGGTCCGACCACCAGAAATGCACGTGCGGCCGTACCGTCCAGCCATTCTCCGCCCAATGGATGGCCGGCTCGACGATGCGTGACCACGGCAAGCTGCCATGCTCCTGGTGCGCCTCGTAATACATCTTGAGGTTGGCCGGTGCGCAGATCGACTGGTAGCCGATGTCGTTGACGCGACCCTTCAGGATGAAGCCATAGCCGTCCCGCGCCTCGCTCTCGATCAGGCCGGCCCACATGTCCGGTCGCGCCGCCAGCGGCGCCGGCGCATGCGCGTCGATATAGCCGTGGAAGTTCTTGCCCGGCATGTAGATGCCGCAGCTGCCGAACCCCGCGATGCCGCACATCTGCGGATCGACCACGCCCTGCACGAGCGCGCAGGCGATGCCCGCATCGACAGCATTGCCGCCCTCGCGCAGCACATCGGCGCCCGCCTCCGTCGCTTCCGGTTGCGGCGCCACGATCATCGCCTGCTTGTGATAACGCACCGTCTTGTCCTCCAACTTACGTTGGCGACACTCAATCCCAGCCGTTGCGTTTGCGCAATGCCGCCGTCAGCGGCGCGAGGGCGAAGCCCTTGGCTGAGACGCCGGGCAGCCACTCGGCCAGCGCCTGCAAGGTGTTTTCGTGAGGATGGCCGATGGCGACGGCGAAGCCCTGGCGCCGCGCCACCTCCTCCGTCTCGGCGAGCTTGCGCTTCACGGCGCCGAGCGATTCGTCGTCGTCGAGAAAGACGTTCCGGTTGATGCTGGGCACGCCCAGTTCCTGCGCCAGCGACTCGCCCACCGTCTGTGCCGTCGTGCGGGAATCGAGAAACAGCAGGCCGCGCGTCTTGAAGATCCGCAGCACGATCTCCATGCCCGGCCTGTAGGCCGTGAACCGGCTGCCCATATGGTTGTTCACGCCGACATAGCCGTCGAAGCTGTCGAGGTCGGCCACCACGCGTTGGCGGATGTCGCCGTCGTTGAGAGAGACCAGCAAGGCATTGGGCCCGGGATCGGCATGGCCGGTGGGTTCCATCGGCATATGCAGCATCAGCTCGTTGCCGTGCGCGCGCGCCGTCTTTGCCTGCTCGCGCAGGTCCTTGGCGTAGGGCAGGAACGACAGCGTGATCGGTCCCGGCAACTCCCAAGCACGCTTCGAGCGCGGACGGTCGAGGCCGACATCGTCGATGACGATGGTGATCAGCGGCCGGCTGTTGAGATCGCGGAACGGTACCGCGTAACGTCGCCACGGCGGCAACTCACCGGGTGCCAGGGCCGCCAGCTGAGGCGCTGGCTTGGGCGCGCCTCGTGGCTTGTCTTCGACGGTGGCTCGTATCTGCCCGGGCTCCGCCTCGGTATATTGCGGCAATCCCGGAATGTCCTCGATCCGCGCGTACTTGGCCGGTGGCTGGGAGCCGCCCTCCTGCTTCATTTCGGACAACGTTTCGCGCACCACACGGTCGCGATCGACCGAGTCGAGTTTGGTGCCGAGCCAATAGCCCAAGGGGATGCTGCCTGCGAACAGGAGCAGCAAGCCCGCCGCGACAGAGTGCCAGCGATGATCCGCGACCCATTGCAGGAGACCGCGATAACGCCACGTCACCCGGTCCCGCCACGTGGCGGCCGCCTTCGGACTCCTTCTGTTCGCCTTCCTGCTTCTGTTCTTTCTAGACGCCATTGGAGATGGTGCTTCTAACCCCTTGGCCGACCGCCATTATTTTGCCTTGTTTCCGATCGCCCGAAAAAACAAAACATACAATCAATCGACAACCTTGAGCACATTGATGTCGGGATGACCCGCACGGCCTGGTTGTCGCTTGAAGCCCACCCGCTCCGTAAGATCGAGCATGCGGTGATTCTCGCGCAGTACATGGCCGATGACGCGCTTGATGCCGCGGGTCCGCGCATAGTCGACGACGTGGCGCAGCAGCAGCTCGCCGTAGCCCCTTCCCTGTCGACTTGAAGCGACGATCAAGGAGAACTCCGCCTGTTCGAAATCCGGATCCGCAGCGAGACGACCGACACCCAACAGCTCTGCTCCATCGAGGAGCATGAATGCCATCTCACGATCGTAATCGATCTGCGTCAGCCGCGCCGCCATCTCGTGGCTAAGTTCGCGCAGAGGGCCGAAGAACCGCAGTCGGATATCTTCCGGCGTCATGCGTCGCGTAAAATCGTTCAGCATGTTTTCGTCTTCGGGACGGATCGGCCGGATATGCAGGCGCTGACCGCGGTGCTCGATATCGGTTTCGAGTTCGACCGGATAGGGCCGAATGGCGAAGCGCGCGGCACGTTCCTGCCCGACCGGCTTGCGCACGACGATCCGCGCATCGAGAGCGATCACCCCGTCGGCATCGGCCAGCAGCGGATTGACATCGAATTCGGCGATCTCGTCGATGTCGGCAATGAGCTGCGACAGCCGCACCATCGCCTCCGCAACGGCATCGCGCGCCGCCGCCGGCCGTCCACGATAGCCGCGCAGCAGGCGATCGACGCGGGTCCGGCTCAGCGCACTCTCCGCCAGCACTGGATCGAGCGGCGGCAAGGCCAGCGCCTTGTCGTCGATCACCTCGGCCGCAACGCCGCCATGGCCGACCATCAGGATTGGACCGAACACCTGATCCTCCGCCGCGCCGACGATCAGTTCGGTGGCATTCGGCCGCCTGATCATCGGCTGGACCACAAAGCCATCGATGCGCGCGCGATTGGCCATCACCAGCGCCTTGCCTGAAATCTCGCGCACGGCGTCGGCGACCGCCTGTTCGGAGACGAGGTCGAGGGCGACGCCGCCAATATCTGACTTGTGCGCGATGTCACGCGACAGCACCTTGACCGCGACGGGAAAGCCCATGCGTGACGCGATCGCCATCGCCTCCGCCGCATCCCTCGCAACCTCCGTCGACACGACAGGAACGCCATAGGCAGCGAGGACACGCTTCGACTCGGGTTCGGTCAGCACGCTGCGTCCATCAGCCAATGCCGCCTGGACAATCGCCCGGACCGCCGCAGTGTCAGAGCGCAGCTCCGAGATGGAGGGTGGCGTCCGTTGCAGCGCGCGCTGGCCCCGTCGATAATCGACGATATGCATGAAGCCGCGCACGGCCCGCAGCGGCGTATCGAAAGCCGGCAATCCACCATCGTGCAGCGCACGCCGGCCCGCCTCCGCCTGTGGTCCACCCACCCAGCAGCCGATCACCGGCACGAGCTTGCGTCCGGCGGCACCGACGACGGCGCGCGCCACTTCCTCCGACGAGGACAGCGCGGTCGGCACGTTCATCGCCAGCACCGCACCGACATCGCGGTCATCGGCCAGGATATCCAGCACCTTGGCATAGCGAGCACCGTCGGCGTCGCCGACAATGTCCACCGGATTGCCGTGCGACCAGATGCGCGGCAGAGCCTGATTCAGGCGCTCCACCGTTTCGGCCTGAAGCGTCGCCAGTTGCCCGCCTTCGTCCATCAGCAGATCAGTCGCGATGATGCCCGCGCCGCCACCATTGGTCATGATCGCCAGCCGCTCGGTTCGCGGCAGAAGGCCATGGCCCAGGGTCTCGGCGGCGTCGAACAGTTCGCCGAGCCCCGTCACGCTCACCAGGCCCGCGCGCGCGAAAGCGGCTTCGTAGACAGCCGCCGACCCCGCCATGGATCCCGTATGCGATGCAGCGGCCTGCGCTGCAGGCGCATGTCGCCCCGCCTTCAACACGATCACGGGTTTCAACCGTGCGACGCCTCGCGCCGCCGACATGAACTTGCGGGCATGGGAGATGCCCTCGACATACATGAGGACGGCGCGCGTTTCGTAATCGCTCGCCAGAATGTCCAGCACGTCGCCGAAATCGACATCGGCCATATCCCCCATCGAGAAGAGATGGGAAAAGCCGATGCCCTGCGCGATACCCCAATCGACCAGGCCTGCGAGCACAGCGCCGGATTGGGCCACCGCCGCCAGGCGTCCGCTCCTCAATTTGCCCGGGCCAAAACTGGCATTGAGTCCGATCTTCGGCGCTGCGTAGCCAATGCAATTCGGACCCACGATACGCAACAGAAACGGATGCGCCGCTTCGAGCAGCTGCCGCCGCCAGTGCGCATTGATCTCGGTCGCATCCGGACCGGTTCCGGGACCGGCGCTGATCACGACGGCCACCCTCGTGCCCTGCCGACCGAGCTCGTGGATCAGTGCCGGCACTGTCGGTGCCGGTGTCATGATCACGGCCAGGTCGGCCGGCGCTGGCAATTCGGACAGGCTGCGCAGGACCGGGCGCCCCTCGACCTCGCCGCCCTTGATGTTCACGAGGCGCAGATCGCCCTTGAAGCCCCCGGCGAGAAGGTTGTGTGTAACTGCAGCGCCGACAGTGCGAGGCTGGGCACTCGCGCCAATGACGACGATGGACCGGGGGCTGAGGAGCGGTTCGAGGTTCCGGGTAGACACAGGTACTAGAAGAACGCCGGAGTGTTCGCCAACACAAGAGCGGAAACGATGACAATTGCTGCGGCGACGCGCCGCCTGCCAAGCCGCGGCAGGATCAACGCGCGGCGTAGTCGGAGTACTTGGCCGTCACCCGTACGTGGACGTCGTTGTCGCCGACCCGCATATCCTCGTCGGCGCGAATCAGAACGGGAAACCAGTTCTCTTCGCCCACCTTGCCTCGGACGATCTCGTAACGGAACGGCCCCACGGGGAATCCGGAAGATCGACCGCAAGTCTTCAGCACGGTGCTCTTGCTGGTCCAAACCCAGACTCGACCGATGAATCCTCGCACTGGAGCCTGTTCGTTCCGGGGAAGAAGGTCGAACACGCTGGTGTTGTGGTCGTCGATCAGCTGGCGGCCCGAATAGACAGCGTCCTTTTCGGCAAGGTTGTCGGCGGTGATCGCGAAGGGCGGAGACACGAGGCCTTCGACGTCCTTGTCGGACAGCCGCAGCCGAGTGAGCGTGTTGGTGACCGGCTCAAGATTCTTCACCGCCTTGGTGCCCGACGCGTCGAACCCCACCTTGGCCTTGCGATGGAAAGCCCCGTCAACGACGTCGCCCTGCAACGTCTGGACATCGATCTCCGCAATGTATCCATAGGTCGCGAAGGCCTTGGCCATCGCGATCTCGCGAGCGGCAATCGCATGGGTGAATTCCACCGGGCTCATCTGTGATGGCGCTGCGGTGTCGATAGGCTCCATGGTGGCCGTGCAATTGACCTGGGCGAAGACCGGTACGGCGAGCAGGAGCACGGTCAGGAAGGGCACGACGGACGTCATGCCGTACATTACCCTCAGGCCAAGTGGGAAGTCACCGCAGGACGCGTTACATCTGCTTGTCCGCGACCGAGAACATGTCCCGTTCACCCAGATCGGCGGATCGCCGGCGTTCGAGCTCCTGATTGTAGCGACGCAGCGCATACTGTTCCGACAGATAGCCGACGATGGAGCGGTCGGCAGACGACGTCAGGACCGGCAGGGTCTCGACCTCCTTGTCCTCGAACCGGGACAGCGCCGTCCGGACATTTTCGTAGGGCAGCAGGAAAAGATCGCCGTCGGATGCCAGGTCTCGTGCAAAACGGGTATCCAGCTTTTCGTTGTGCTGCGAATCATGGAGATCGGCGCTGCTCAGCATGCCGATGTAGATCCCCTTCTCCGAAACCACGAACACATACTTGGCGCTGCCTGGGGGGAACCTCTCCCGCAACTGGCGCAAAGGCATGTTCTCCGGCACGACTGGTGCATCGCTGCGCATGAGCCGGCCGACCGACAGATCGGCCAGCCAGCCGATGTCATGGGGACTGCGGATGCCGAGGCCGCGCTGGTGGAAACGCCAGGTCGAGAAGGAGTAGCCGAAAGTCAGCCGCACGATGCTCGAGGCAATGACGACCCCGACCATGACCGCCACCATCATGGCGAAGCTGCCGGTCCCTTCCAGCACGAGAAAGACCATGGTCAGGGGCGCGCCGATGATGGCGGCCGCCACGGCGCCCATACCGACCATCATCAGGGCCGATTGCAGCTCGTTCACCTGCGGCAGGACGAGGCCGGCGAGGCCGGCGAAGGCCCCGCCGAACAGGCAGCCCAGGAACAGCGAGGCGCTGAACATGCCGCCGCGAAAGCCCGAGCCCAGCGAGACCGCCGAGGCCACGAGCTTGGCGACGAGAAGCAGCAGGAAGGTCTGCAGCGTCACATTCCGATCGAACATGAGCTGGATGGCCCCGTGTCCGCTGCCCAGTACCTGGGGTACCAGAATGGCAATGGCCGACAGCAGCACGCCGCCGATGGCGGGGCGCAGCCACTGCGGCAAGGGCAGCCGCCGGAGCGCCCGTTCGACCCAGGTCACCGATTGCATGGCCAGCACGCTGAATCCGGCGGCGCACACGCCCAGGAGCCCGAACAGGAAATAGACCTTCAGATCGAAATGGAAGAATTGCTCGACGCTGAAGATGGGCTCCGGATCGATCAGGGCCCGTTCGGCGAAAGTCCCTGCCAGCGCCGCCGTGGCGACGGGAGCGAGCGCGCGGACCGAATAATCCCCCAGGATCAGCTCGTAGCCATAGAAGGCACCGGCAAAAGGGGCGTTGAAAGCGGCAGCGATCGCGGCCGCCGCACCGGCGCCGACGAAGATGCGCTGATCGTTCCGACGCAGCCGGAAATACTGGCCAACCTTGGCCAGGATACCCGCCCCGAGCTGGCTGTAGCCCGCTTCCATTCCAACGGCCGCGCCGGCGGCATTCGAGGTGATGGTGGCCACCAGCAGTCGCAGGCTGTCCAGCATCGACATGATGCCGCCATGCAGCGCGTTGGCCTCGATCGGGTCGACGATCTCCTTCGGTCGCAGCCGTCGCATGATGAGGGCGGACACGCCGATGACCAGTCCACCGATCAGGGGGACGACCAGGATTCGCAGCGGATCCACATCGATACCGGTGCTGAGCGAATGTTCTCCCGACAGATTGAAGCTCAGCTGATGCAGCAAATCGACGAGCCAACGCAGTCCGGCGACCAGAGCGCCGATCACCAATCCGGTCAGGGCGCAAACCAGGATCTGGACCGGCTCGTTGGATCGAAGCCGGCTCTGCATGCGGAAGAGCCGGCGTGCCTGCCCCCCGAAAATGGAGCTGAGCCAGTCGGAAAAGTTGTCGGCTGCGCCACGGGCGGAAGTCAGGACGCTCACAGTCTTCTTTCCTTCAGGCGCCGTTTCCGGGACAATAGCCCGAACCCCGAAACAGGTGCCATGTGCTGCTTTTGATCGATAACTACGACAGTTTCACTTACAACCTTGTGCACTTTCTGGGCGATCTTGGGGCGTACTGTGCCGTTCACCGGAACGACCAGATCACGGTCGACGCGGCGATGGCCCTGAAACCGGACGCGATCGTCCTGTCTCCCGGTCCCTGCACACCCAACGAGGCCGGCATCTGCATGGACCTGATCAAAGTGGCTGCCAAGGCGCAGGTTCCGCTTTTTGGCGTCTGTCTGGGACATCAGGCGATCGGCCAGGTGTTCGGCGGCAAGGTCGTGCGGGCCGCCGCCCCCATGCACGGCAAGCTGTCACCGATCGAGCACAAGGGCCAAAGCGTGTTCGAGGACGTTCCGTCACCGTTCCAGGCAACGCGCTATCACTCACTGGTGGTCGAGCGCGCCAGCTTGCCGCAGGAACTCGAGGTTACCGCCCAGACCGGCGACGTCATCATGGGGCTGCGTCACAAGACCCTGCCGATCCATGGCGTCCAGTTCCATCCCGAGAGCATCGCCTCGGAACATGGCCACAAGATCCTTGAGAACTTCCTCAAGATTGCCGGTGAGCATCCGTCCCAGCAAAAGCGGAAAGCGGCATAAAGCCGACGCCAGCCCTGGTGTCAGGGCTGTTTTTCCTGAGAAAACAGATATTTACGAGGCGGCGACGCCGAAGCCCGCGCGCTGGATGGCGCGGGTGATGGCAGCCACATCGGCCCCGGCGGGAAGGCGCATTTCCCCGCTCTTGAGGTCGACGGACAAAGGTGCGGTGCCGGCTCCGGTGGCCGCGCGGGTCACGGCCTTCACGCAGCCGTCGCAATCCATGCCAGTGACCTTGAGGATGAGTTCTTCAGCCATGTGATATAGCTACGCGCCCTCCGGTGAAGCCGGCAAGGGGCAAAACAACACGGGACGAAGATTCGGGGTCCGAGTGAGCGGCGATATCGACGATTTTCGCAGCCTGCTGGCAAAAGTAGGCAACGGGCAGGCGCTGAGTGTGGACGAGGCCGAACGCGCCTTCGACATTATGACAAGCGGTGACGCCACGCCGGCGCAAATGGGCGCTTTCCTGATGGCGCTGAAGGTACGCGGCGAGACGGCCGACGAACTGGCCGGCGGCGCGCGGGTCTTGCGGGCCAAGGTCCTGCGTGTCCATGCCCCCGACGGGGCGATCGACATCGTGGGGACCGGCGGCGACCATCACGGCACCTACAACGTTTCCTCCTGTTCGGCCTTCGTGGTGGCCGGTGCCGGCATCCCCGTCGCCAAGCACGGCAATCGGGCCTTCACGTCCAAGTCCGGCGCGGCCGATGTGCTGGGCGCCCTTGGCATCAATCTCGAACTGCCGATCGAGACGCTGGAGAAGGCGCTCCTGGAAGCCAATGTCTGCTTCCTGATGGCTCCCCGACATCACAGCGCCATGCGCAATGTGGCGGGGCCGCGGGTGGAGCTTGCGCCCTCGCGCACCATCTTCAATTTGCTTGGCCCGATGTCGAACCCGGCCCTGGTCAAGCGTCAGCTCGTCGGCGTGTTCGACCGGCGCTGGCTCAGGCCGGTGGCCGAGGCGCTGGGTCAGCTCGGCCTGGAACGAGCGATGGTCGTGCATGGTCAGGACGGGATGGACGAATTGACCACGACGACCAAGAGCTGGGTCGCCTTGCTCGACAATGGCAAGGTGACCGAATTCGAGATCGCGCCGGAGGAAATCGGCGTGAAGCGGGTATCGATCGAGCTGCTGAAAGGCGGCGACGCCGCCCACAATGCCGAGGAGATCAAGAAGGTCCTGGCCGGCGAGCGCAACGCCTTCCGCGATATCGTGTTGCTGAACAGCGCGGCGGCCATCATGGTCGCCGGCAAGGCCAAGGACCTGGCGGAAGGCGCCGCCCTCGCCGCCCGCTCGATCGACAGCGGCAAGGCCGCGGCCACCCTCACCGCGTTGCAAAGGATCTGCGCATGAGCGACACGCTGGCCAAGATCGTCGACGACAAGCGCCGCCATGTGGCCGCCTGCCGCGAGCGGCGGTCACAGGGCGATATCGAGAAGGCCGCGAAGGCCATGGAAGCGCCGCGCGGGTTCGCCCTGGCGCTCAAGGCCGCCATTGCCGCCGGACGGTACGGCCTGATCGCCGAGATCAAGAAGGCCTCCCCCAGCAAGGGGCTCATTCGTCCCGACTTCGATCCTCCGTCCCTCGCCCGCGCCTATGAGCGCGGCGGCGCCACTTGTCTGTCGGTGCTGACGGACGGGCCGTACTTCCAGGGCAAGGACGAGTTCCTGACGCAGGCCCGAGCCGCCACGGCGCTGCCGGCCTTGCGCAAGGATTTCATGATCGACCCGTATCAGGTGTTCGAGGCCCGTGCTCTGGGTGCGGACTGCATCCTGCTGATCATGGCCTGCCTCGACGACCAGTTGGCTGCCGAACTGGCGCGTCTGGCCCATCTCTGCGGCATGGACGTGCTCGTCGAGGTGCACGATGGCGACGAACTCGAACGGGCCCTCAAGGTCGACAGCGACCTGATCGGCATCAACAACCGCAACCTGAAGACGCTCGCCGTCGATCTCGCGGTCACCGAACAGCTCGCGCCCCGAGTACCGAAGGATCGGGTGCTGGTTGCCGAAAGCGGCCTTGCGACGTCTGCCGACCTGGCACGCATGGCCAAGGTCGGTGCTTCGGCCTTCCTGATCGGCGAGAGCTTCATGAGAAAGCCCGACGTCGAGGCCGCTGTCCGCGAAATCCTGGCAAAAGCGGCATGAGCAAGCAGGCGCGCCGGCTTAGCCATTTCGATGCCCGCGGTAACGCGCACATGGTCGATGTCGGGACAAAGGCGGTGACCGAGCGCATCGCCGTCGCCAAGGCCAGCGTCGTCATGCAGGCTTCCACCTTGAAGCTCATCAGGGACAAGAAGGCCGCCAAGGGCGACGTCCTCGCCGTGGCGCAGCTCGCCGGGATCATGGCGGCCAAGAGGACGGCCGATCTCATCCCGCTTTGCCATCCCCTGTCGCTCTCGGCGGTGGAGCTCAAGCTCACACTCGACGCCAAGCGTCGCGCGGTGGACATCGAGGCATCCTGCAGGCTCAAGGGTCAAACGGGAGTCGAGATGGAGGCGCTGACCGCAGCCTCGGTCGCCGCCCTGACCGTCTACGACATGTGCAAGGCCGTCGATCGCGGCATGGTGATTTCCGACGTCAGGCTGCTGCACAAATCGGGCGGCAAGTCGGGAACGTTCGACGCCCCAAGATAGTAAGGTATCGCGATGCTCACTGTCCGGGAGGCCCATGCGCGCGTGACGGCAACCTTCTCCGCCCTGCCGGCGGAGCTGGTCTCCGTTTCTGAGGCGGCTGGCCGTGTCCTTGCCACGCCGCCCACGGCCCGCCTCGCCCAGCCCCCGGCCGATCTCTCGGCCATGGATGGGTATGCCGTGCGCGCGGAGGACGTGCCTGCCGCTCCAACGACGTTGAAACTGGTCGGCCGCTCCCCGGCCGGCGGCTCCTACGATCATGCGCTGCAGCCGGGCGAAACGGTGCGCATCTTCACCGGGGCGCCGGTCCCCATGGGTGCCGATTCGATCGTCATCCAGGAAGACACTAAGGCCGACGGCGAGACCATCACCATCCTCGAAGCCCCGACACCGGGCCGGCACATTCGCCGGGCCGGACTGGATTTCCAGGTTGGAGACAGGCCGTTCGTCGCCGGGCGTACCCTGACGACACGCGATATCGCCCTGGCGGCGGCGATGAATGTGCCGTGGCTGTCCGTTCATCGTAAGCCCCGGGTCGCGATCCTCTCCACCGGCGACGAACTCGTCATGCCGGGCGAGCCGATCGGTCGCAATCAGATCATCTCCTCATCCGGTATTGCCGTGGCCGCTCTCGTCCGGCTGTGGGGCGGTGAACCGACCTTGTTCGACATCGCCCACGACGACTCAACGCTCATCGAGGAGCGGATCGCCGCCGGCACCCAGCACGACCTGCTGGTGACCCTGGGTGGCGCCTCGGTCGGCGAGCACGACCTCGTGCAGGGCGCGTTGAAGGCCCAAGGTTTCACTCTGGATTTCTGGCGAATTGCCATGCGTCCCGGAAAACCATTGATGTTCGCCGCTCGGGATCGCGCCCGCGTTCTCGGCCTGCCCGGCAATCCCGTCTCGACCATGGTCTGCGCGCTGCTGTTCCTGAAACCGGCCCTGGAGCGCCTGCTGGGCCAGCCCGGCGCGCTGGTCGAGACCGTTCCGGCGATCGTCGGCGTGGACCTCAAGCAGAACGACACGCGCGAGGACTATGTCCGGGCGGGCCTTGTCCGCGAGGCCGACGGCACGCTCACCGTGACGCCCCACAAGATCCAGGACAGTTCGATGCTGTCGGTCCTCGCCGCGTCCCAGGCGTTTCTTGTGCGGCCGGCACATGACCCGGCGCGCAAGGCCGGCGACACCGTTCAGGTCATCGATCTCGATGGGCTCGGCGGCTACTGAGGCGCGCTAAGGTCGGCGCCGATAGAAATCGTAGACGTGGGTTTCGCCGGCGAATGTCCGACGCTTCGCCCACGGCGCCTCGGCATTGCGCTCGAAAAACGGCTCGAACAGGCCCAAGGCCTCGGGATCGCCATGGCGATCGGTGTTCCATCCGACGACGAGGAAGGCTCCCGGACGCATTGCCTGGTGCAATGCTTCAATCACGGCACGCTGATCGGTCACGGTATCGACGCCGAATCCGAAAACACCGTTCAGGATCACACAATCGAACGAACCGGGACGGCGGTGCCGGTTGATGTCCTGGACTGGCGCCCGGATATGATCGGCGGCACCCCACACGGCGGTGCTGGGATGGCTGTCGAGGGTGGTGTACTGGCCGCGGCGGAACAGCTTTTCATAGTGGTGCGTGTAGGGCGCGGCACCGACGAACAGGACGTTCGCATACCGGGCGCCGACCCAGGGCAGGATTTCGCCCTCCAGGCATCTCCGGCTGGCAAGATTGCCCAGTTCGGCATAGGGCCGATTTACCCCCAGCACATGCAGCAACAGGAAACGAAGGATGGGCCGCGGCACGACGCGCTTGGCCAAGGGTGAGAGGCGCGCGAAGAGCCTTCGAGGAAGATTTCCCATTGTTCGTGAGCACTCCATTTTACGGCCATCCCCATAACCCTCGGGATAAGTTGACAATTTTCGGGAACTAAAATAGAACACGCGCAAAGGTTTCAGGGTTTGTTCTGAAATCTTATAGACGATCCGGGGAGAGACCGGTGCTGACCCGCAAGCAGAGCGAATTGCTCCTGTTCATCAACAGGCGGCTGAATGACGACGGTGTGTCCCCCTCCTTCGACGAGATGAAGGAGGCGCTGAGGCTCAAGTCCAAATCGGGCATCCATCGGCTCATCACCGGACTGGAAGAACGCGGTTTCCTGCGCCGCTTGCCCCATCGGGCGCGCGCGTTGCAGGTCCTGAAGTTGCCGGATGCGGCGGCGCTGCCCGCCGCCAATGTGACCCCCCTTCTCGCCGAGGCCCGGCGCAGCGGTCTGGCCGAACCACGCGAAGGGTTCGTGCCCCAGGTCGTGCGCGGCGATCGTGTGCCGCTCAGTGGCGCCATCCAGGCAGCCAATGAGGCACAGGCCCTGAGCCTGCCGCTCTATGGCCGGATCGCTGCCGGCACGCCGATCGAGGCGCTGCGCGACAATTCCACCACCGTCGACGTGCCGGTCTCGCTGCTCGGTTCGGGAGCCCATTATTGCCTGGAGGTGCAGGGCGATTCGATGATCGAGGCCGGCATCCAGGACGGCGACATCGCGATCATCAAGAGCGCCGACACCGCCGAAACCGGGGAAATCGTCGTGGCCTTGATCGACGACACCGAGGCCACGCTGAAGCGCTTGCGCAAGAAGGGCGCGTCGATCGCGCTCGAGCCCGCCAACGCCGCCTACGAGACGCGCATCTTCGGTCCCGATCGTGTGAAGATCCAGGGACGCCTGGCCGGTCTTTATCGCCGCTACCACTGAGGTCGCGGCGCTAATATCGGGGTGCGGTCCGGCCGACCGAGTTCGCCGACTGCCTCAGTCACCCGTGCAATGCTATCGTGCCGCGCATGACGCTGGAGCAGCTTCGCGTTTTCGTGGCCGTGGCCGAAAGGCAGCATATGACCCGGGCGGCCGAAGCCCTGCATATGGCCCAGTCGGCGGTCAGTGCGGCCATTGCAGCGCTCGAGTCCCGGCATCGCGCCAGGCTTTTCAATCGCATCGGCCGCGGCATCGAACTCACCGAAGCCGGCACGCTGTTCCTCGACGAAGCGCGGGCAGTCCTTGCCCGGGCCGAGGCCGCGGAACTGGTCCTGTCTGAACTCGGCGGACTACGTCGGGGTACCCTGACCATCCACGCCAGCAAGACCATCGCCAGCTACTGGCTGCCGCGGCACCTGGTTGCCTTTCGGCGAGCCTACCCCGCGATCGATATCAAGCTCAGCGTCGGCAACACGGCGCAGGTGGCGGCAGCGGTCCAGCAGGGCATCGCCCAGATCGGCTTCATCGAAGGCGCCATCGACGACACCGCCATCGTTGCCACGCCGGTGGCCCGGGACCAGCTCGTGGTCGTCGTCGGGCTGCAGCACCCCTGGGTCAAATCCGGCCCGCGCGATTTCGCCCAGCTGGTGGAAACCGAATGGGTGCTGCGCGAGGCCGGATCGGGGACTCGCTCCGAATTCGAGGCCGCTCTGGCGGCGGCCGGCGTTGCCGCAAGTGATCTCAAGGTGGCCCTCGAACTGCCGAGCAACGAAGCCATCTGTGCTGCAGTCGAAGCCGGGCTCGGCGCCACGGCGATCTCCGCCTCCGTGGCGGCCGCGGGGCTCGAGACCGGGCTGCTGCATCGGGTCGATATCAATCTGCCGGAGCGAGCCTTCCAGGCCATCCAGCATGTCGACCGCTATCGAAGCGCTGCCGCCGAACGCCTGCTGATGATCATGGGCGCCGGTGCGGATCGGGCGGGAACGGCTGCGATCAAGCAATCCCGATCAGACGGATCAGCCCAAAACTCATCGCGCCGAGCACAACCAACGACAGTATGACGGCCCATGTCACCCGGCCGCCCGCCTGGGCGAGGCTGCGCAGATCCGTGGACAGTCCCAGCGCCGCCATCGAAATGATCGTCAGGGCCGTGGCGAGAGAGGCCGTCGGCCCGACAACGGCATCCGGAACCAGGCCGACCGAACGAAACGCCGCCAGGCCGAGAAAGCCGATAATGAACCACGGCACCAGCTTGTGCAGCGCCGGCCGGCCGCGCTTGGGTCGATCGCCAGCCGTCACATGGGGCGGCAACACGTCCGGCTGATCCCGAAGCTTTTGGGTGACCAGGCTCAGCAGGAGCACGACCGGTCCCAGCATGAGGACCCGCACCAGCTTAACCAGCGTCCCGATCTGGACGGCCACGGCGCCGATGGGAGCGGTCGCCGCAAGCACCTGCGGCACGGCGTAGACGGTCAGCCCGGCCATGACGCCGTATTGCGTGTCGCTCATATGCGCGAACGCGGGCAGAAGCGGCAGGCTGAGAACGACGGCGACACCCAGAACCGCGGTGAAGGCGATCGAGGCGGCAACGTCCTCTCCGCTGGCGCCGATCACCGGGGCAACGGCTGCAATGGCCGAATTCCCGCAGATGGAATTGCCGCATGCTACGAGGACCGCCAGCCGGTGCCGCAGCCCCAGAAGCCGTCCCATGCCGTAGCTCACGAGGATCGCGATCACGACGATACCGGCGATCCCCGCCAGCAACGCGGGGCCGGCGGCCATGACCGTGCTGGCGCTAAGCGAGGCGCCCAATAGCACGACGGCGACTTCGAGGACGGTCTTGGCACAGAAGGAAATGCCCGCGAACGCCCGCTGGCTGGGTGTCCAGGCGGTACGAACCACCGTGCCGACCAGGATCGCCAGGACCAGCGCTTCCAGCCAGGCGCGGCCGAACAAACTGGCTTCCACATACTCGAGCCCGAGAGCGACGATGGTGACGCCGCCGCACAGCAGCATGCCGGGTAGCAAGCGGGCGAGACGGCCCGTGCGTGTCACTTGGGATGTGACGGCTGAACTGGAGTGCGCTGCGGGTGTTGCCATGATTTTTCCAAATACGACGAGTCCGTGGAAAAATCATTCACGTTTGTTACTTATTCCAATTCAATCCTTCGCTGACACTGATCTGTGTTCACGATCGGTCGGAGCAGTGGACTGCGCTCCGTTTCGCAGCGCAGTCCGGTCGCTCCCTACTTCATCGTGATCGGCGAGAAGTCCTGGAACCAGTTCTGCGCCTGCACGAAGCCGGTCACCTTGGTGGACATGGCGCGTGGATTGACGTCATGCGTGACGAACAGGAACAAGGCCTCGTCGACGATCTTCTCGTGGATCTGCTGCAGGACCTTATCCTGCTCGGCGGCGTCGAACGTCGTTCGCGCCTTCTCGATCAGCGCGTCCATCGCCGGGTCCTGGTAGTAGCCCCAGTTGGTGCCGTTCGGCGCCACCAGGGTCGAATCGATATGGCGGATGAAGGCCGTGAACGGATCCTGGATGAAGTAGGAGAAGTTGATGCCATTGGCGCCCTTTACCTGGTCCGACTTGGCTCCGGCTCGCCACAGATTGATCATCGTGTTCCATTCGACCACGTCGAAATCGACCTTGATGCCGACCTCGGCCAGGTTCTGCTGGATGTACTCGTTCATCGGCAGCGGCTGCATCTGGCCGGAGCCTGACGCGGAGATCAGGATCCTGACTTTGACCGGATTCGACGGACCGTAACCGGCTTCCGCCAGCAACTTCTTCGCCGCCTCGGGATCGTACTTCACGTCGAATTGCGGATGACCGAACCACTGGCTGCCCGGCGTCACGAATCCCTTGGCGGGAATCATCAGGCCATTCAGCAGGACCTTGAGCCCATTGCGGTCGATCGCGAGATTCGCCGCCTTGCGCACGCGAACGTCTTTCCAGGGCGACCCGTCGATGACGCTGAGGTGCCAGGTCCAGTTGTGCGGATAGGCATTGGTCACGATCTTGAAGCCGGCCTTCTCGAGGCTTGGCACCGCATCCGGAGACGGCGCCTCGATCCAGTCCACCTGTCCGGAGCGCAGGGCAGCGGTCCGCGTCGCTGCTTCGGGGATCGGCAGCAGGACCAGGCGATCGAGCTTCGGCACCCGGTTCTTGTCCCAATAGTCCTTGTTGGGCACCAGCTCGGCGCTGGTGTGAGGCACGAAGCTCGCGAGCTTCCACGGGCCCGTGCCCGAAGGTGTCATCGCGAACTTGTTCCAGTCGCGGCCGACCTTCTCCCATTGGGCCGGACTCGACATCATCACCCAGCCGATCTGGTACGGCAGGAAGGCATCCGGCGTTCCGGTGCGAATTTCGACGGTGTAATCGTCGAGAACCTTGTAGCCCTTCACGCTCGGAATACGCGACCGGCCTTGCGCTGCCTGCTTGGGATCGTATTGCGGCGACTTGTCGTTCAACAGCTTGTCGAGGTTCCAGACCACGGCGTCGGCCTTGAAATCGCTGCCGTCATGGAACTTCACGCCCTGGCGCAACGTGAAGATCCAACGCGTCTTGTCGGTGTCGTCGATCTTCCAGCTGCTGGCCAGGCCTGAAACCAGCACTGAAGGCTTGTCCGCCGACGACAAGTCCCAATTGATGAGGCCGTCATAGACCGTGTAGCCCATGAAGCGCATGCCCTCGCCGCCCTGGTCGGTCTGGCCGGTCGTCAACGGGATGTCCGCAGCCGTCATGCCGATACGCAATGTCCCCTGCGCGAATGCCGGCGCAGTTCCCAACATCATTGCGAGCAGTATCGCTGCCCACCGCACGGGACGCCCCGCGCCCGCCCTGTTCTTTGACCGACAATCCATTTCGAAATCCTGGTCCTGCGCTTTTGAGAGATAACCGAAGCACTGGAAGCCAAGACCATGCCAATCCGGGTTCAGATGCCCGGTGCCGATATCACCGCCTGTCGGCTGGGACTGTTGGATACCCAGGGACGATCGCCGCGGGCGCCATTGGCGGTCGCCCGGCGCAGTCCCGAATCTTCCAGCCAAAGCGCCTGGGCGCCCTCACGCCAGGCATCCCGCCGATCGATCACCAGCCGCGGCCCGCGGCAGCGGCCTTGCGCATCGACCGTGGAAAGGACGATGTCCGACGACGCACAGGCCTCGGCCAGACGCTGGTCGTCGCTGACCAGCGCCACCTTCCATGGTCCCTTTTGCCAGCGGCAGAGACCGGTTTGGCAGCCCAGCCCAAGAGCCTGTTCTTCGGCGCTCGCCATCCATTTGCGCGCGCCGTCCTGCCCGCTGCGCCGAGCCCATGCCTCGGTCACGAAGCGGTCAGTGCGGGCCGACGCTACCTGCAGCGTGCCGTGGCCGTCGCGAAGCCCGAGCACGCGGCCGTCCTCGCTCATCAGCAGATCCGGTGCCGGCCCGGGCCCCAGCAGCAGGCCGATGGCCCCAATGGGTACTCCGGCGAGCCGCCAGCGCCGTCGCCACAGGCAAAGCCACAAGCCGCCCATCGTGAACAACCACAGGCTCGCGCCGGGCAGCGACGGCACGAGCATGGCCGCCTGCGGCCACGACGAGACATGGGCCGCGATCGCATCGAGCCCGTCAATGCCCCACCCCATCGGTACCAGCGCCAGCTTCTCCAGGCCGAGCGGCATCAGAAGCATCGCCAGCAGGCCCCACGGCATGATCCAGAAGCCGGTCAACGGCACGCCCAGGAGATTGGCCCCGACTCCCAGGAACGACAGCCGGTTGAAGTGATAGGCCGCGAAGGCCCCGGTCGCGATCGAGGCGATCAGCGTCGTGGCGAGACTGGCTCCCAGGCCGGCCAAGAGCCGCCAGAGCCAGGGGTGAGCACTCTGCTCCACCCACTCGTGCAGCGATCGACGCCATCGCGCGCCGGCCTCCCAGGCAGCGATGAGCGCGATCACGGCGGCGAACGACATCTGGAACGACGCGCCCGTCAACGCGTCGGGGGCTGCGAGCAGGACGATCACCGCCGACCAGGCGACAAGCCTGAGCGACAAGGCCGTCCGGTCGAGCAGGATCGCCAGAAGCGCGAAGGCCGCCATCGCGCAGGAGCGCTGCGCCGGTACCGGTGCGCCGGCGAGTGCCGTGTAGAATAGCGCGACCATCAGGGCGAGGACGGCCGAGATCTTCTTGGCATCGACGCGCAAGGCCAGTGGCGGAACCAGCGCGATGGCGTATCGCAGAACACCCATGACGAGCCCGACCACGAACACGATGTGCAAGCCCGAGATCGACAGGATGTGGGCGAGGCCCGAGTCCCGCATCGATTGGGTGATTTCCCGAGAAACGGCGGACTGCTCTCCGGTCAGCAAAGCTGCCGCGACGCCACCCTCCGGCCCCGGCAGCGCCGCGAGAATGCGGGCCGTGATCGCCGCCCTCAGCGCGTCGATGGCGCGGACAAACCCTTTTGGCCGACCGTGCTCGATGACGGCCGCCGGGGCGATCGCATAGCCCACTCCTCCGATCTGCTGGAACCAGGCAACGCGTTGGAAATCGAATGCGCCGGGCGTAGCCGGACCGGCCGGGGGCGACAGATTTGCCAGGACGAGCAGCCGATCTCCCACTTCGATCGGTGGCGCGCCACGGCTGAGGCTGATGCGCAGTCGGGCCGGCGTCGCCTCGGGCGCCGGCGCTCCTCGGCCCTTGAGGCGGACGGCCTCGAGAACGACGCGGACGCCTTCGGGCAATCGCTGGATGTCCGCGATCCGTCCTTCGACGTTGATGCTGAAGAGTGGCCGCCCCAAGACCGGAGCCGCGAGCGTCGCGGTACGCCACGCGGCGAGGCCGAAACCGATGCAGGCCGCGATCAGGCCAAAACAGAGTGCTCGCACAAAGGTGCCGCCCGGCACCAATGCGGCAATTGCCACACCTGCCGCTGCCAGGACAGGCCCGAGCCAGATCGCCGGCTCGCTCGGCAGTTCGAAATAGATCGCGATCCCAAGCCCCATCGCGACCGGCAGCCAGAGCATCCAGCGGCCACGTTCGGCTTCGATCTGGGCCAGGAGCCAGTTGCGGGCTGCCGACACACTCTCCCCTTCGATCGGCCGGCCTCGAACTCCTGCCGCATGTTTGACAGTGACGGAACGCTCGCCTACCTACGGCGCACTTTTCCGGCCGAAATGCGGCAAAACCCGCACCGCTCCTGCACACATGACCGTCGTTACCCGCTTCGCTCCTTCGCCGACAGGCTACCTCCACATCGGCGGTGCGCGCACCGCCCTGTTCAACTGGCTGTTCGCCCGGCATCACGGCGG
Organism: Enhydrobacter aerosaccus; assembly: GCF_900167455.1. Taxonomy (GTDB): domain Bacteria; phylum Pseudomonadota; class Alphaproteobacteria; order Reyranellales; family Reyranellaceae; genus Reyranella; species Reyranella aerosaccus. Next base: position 1,306,783 of record NZ_FUWJ01000001.1, on the reverse strand, counting down.
CAAGTATCTGCTGCGCATCGAGGATACCGACCGCGCCCGCTCGACCCAACCGGCGATCGAAGCCATTCTCGATGGACTGTCGTGGCTGGGATTGGATTGGGATGGCGACGTCACCTATCAGTTTGCCCGGGCCGCGCGGCATGCCGAGGTCGCCCGACAGATGCTGGCCGAGGGCAAGGCCTATTATTGCTACGCCTCGCCCCAGGAACTCGAAGAGATGCGCGCCGCGCAACGCAAGGCCGGCGTACCCATGCGCTATGACGGTCGGTGGCGCGATCGCGATCCCAAGGAAGCGCCCGCCGGCGTCGCGCCCGTGATCCGCCTCAAGGCGCAGCAGAGCGGCAAGACGGTGATCCAGGATGCCGTGCAGGGTGAAGTAACAGTCGAGAACGCCCAGCTCGACGACATGATCCTGCTGCGGGCCGACGGCACGCCGACCTACATGCTGGCCGTCGTCGTCGACGACCACGACATGAGTGTCACACACGTCATTCGCGGCGACGACCATCTCAATAACGCGTTCCGCCAGCTCCAGATCATCAAGGCGATGGGCTGGCCCGAGCCGGTCTATGCCCACATCCCACTGATCCACGGCGCCGACGGCGCCAAGCTCAGCAAGCGACACGGCGCGCTCGGCGTCGATGCCTATCGCGACATGGGCTTCCTGCCGACGGCACTCCGAAACTATCTGCTGCGGCTGGGCTGGGGACACGGCGACGACGAGATCATTTCGACCAAACAGGCGATCGAGTGGTTCGACCTGTCGGGCGTCGGCCGCTCGCCCTCGCGCTTCGACACCGTGAAGCTCACGAACCTGAACGCGCACTATCTGCGCGAGATGCCCGATGCCGAGCTGCTTCCGCTGGTGTTGCCGAAGATCGAGGCCAAGCTCGGTGCTTCCCCCGACGCCGCCGCGCGTCAGCGTCTCGAACGCGGCCTCACCGGCGTGAAGCAACGGTCTCGGACGCTGGTGGAGCTGGTCGACAATCTTGTGTTCTACGCACGAAGCGGCGCGCCAGCCATTGCCGACGACAAGGCGCGCGCGCTTCTGACGCCCGATGCGAAGGCATTGCTGACCAAACTTGCGGCGGCTCTCGATTCCGAGACCGACTGGCGCGAGAAGCAGATGGAAGAGGCAATCCGCCGATTTGCAGAGGCGCAGGGCGTCAAGCTCGGGCAGGTGGCCCAGCCGCTGCGCGTGGCGCTCACCGGCTCGACCGTGTCGCCGGGCATTTTCGAAGTGCTGTCGGTGCTCGGTCCCGACGAGACGCGGCTGAGATTGGCGGCGGCCGGCGGATAGAAGCGGGCGCGTGACGCAGCCATGGTCCCGCGATGTCGCTACGCATCTGGGGCCTGCTGCTCCTGCTTTCCGTTCTTTGGGGTGGCTCCTTCTTCTTTGCCAAGGTTGCCGTTAGAGAATTGCCCCCGCTCACCGTCGTGTTCGGCCGCGTCGCGCTCGCGGCCGTCGCTCTCAACCTGTTGCAAGTGCTCTCGGGAAAAGGCCTCTTCCGGCGTGGGGCGCCGTGGCCTGCCTACGTCGCCATGGGAACCCTGAACAATGCCCTGCCCTTCAGCCTGATATTCTGGGGCCAGACGCAGATCGCTTCGGGCTTGGCGTCCATTCTGAATGCAACGACACCGCTTTTCACCGTGGTGGTCGCGCATCTCCTCACGACGGACGAGAAAATGACCCGCGCCAAGGTCGCTGCCGTCGTCATGGGAGTCCTGGGGGTGGCGGTCCTGATCGGTCCTGTCGCAGTTCAACGCCCCGACGCCAGCCTGTGGGGCCAGATCGCCTGCCTGGCCGCCGCCGTGTCCTATGCCTTCGCCGGCATATACGGGCGTCGGTTCAAGGCGATGGGAATCGGTCCGATCGAAGCGGCGGCCGGTCAGATCACGGCGAGCAGTATGTTGATTCTGCCGATCATGCTGGCTGTCGATGGCCCGTGGCCGCTGCTTACCCCACACCCGGTATCCCTCTGGGCCTCGATTGCCGGCCTGGCATTGCTCTCCACGGCTCTTGCCTACGTTCTCTATTTTCGAATTCTTGCCGTGGCGGGAGCGACCAATCTGCTGCTCGTCACCCTGTTGATACCGGTTACATCGAACTTACTGGGGGTGACCTTCCTCGGCGAAGAGTTGGGTTTTCGTCAGGTTGCAGGCATGATGTTGATCGCCATGGGCCTCGCGATCATCGACGGCCGCATAGGCCATATGCTACGCCCCGCGAAATAGCGGCCGGCCCGCACAATTGCGCCTTTCGGGGCGGCTTGTTAGGGTGCCGCCCAATCGTAAATCGAGCCTGAAAGAGTAGTCCCAATGGCCAAATCGACCGCGACGCTGACCGACAACGAAACCGGCAAGTCCTACGAATTTCCGATCATCCACGGCACGATCGGTCCGCGCTTGGTCGATGTCCGCAAGCTCTACGGCCAGTCCGGAATGTTCACCTACGATCCGGGCTTCACCTCAACCGGCTCGTGCGCCTCCAAGATCACCTACATCGACGGCGACGAAGGTGTCCTGCTCTATCGCGGCTACAACATCGCCGAACTGGCCGAGCAGAGCGACTTCATGGAAGTCAGCTATCTCCTGATGAAGGGCGAACTGCCGACGAAGACGCAGAAGGAAAAGTTCGTCAAGGACATCACGAACCACACGATGGTTCATGAGCAGATCAGCACCTTCTATCGCGGCTTCCGCCGCGACGCCCATCCCATGGCCGTGTGTTGCGGCGTGGTCGGCGCCCTGTCCGCCTTCTATCACGACTCGCTCGACATCAACGATGCGCACCAGCGCATGGTGGCGTCCTACCGCCTGGTCGCGAAGATGCCGACCATCGCGGCGATGGCCTACAAGTACTCGGTCGGCCAGCCCTTCGTTTATCCGCGCAACGACCTGTCCTATTCGGCCAATTTCCTGAGGATGATGTTCTCGGTTCCGGCCGAGGAGTACGAAGTCAATCCGGTGCTCGAGAAGGCCATGGATCGCATCCTGATGCTCCATGCCGATCACGAGCAGAACGCCTCCACCTCCACGGTTCGTCTGGCCGGCTCCTCGGGCGCCAATCCTTTCGCTTGCATCGCGGCCGGTATCGCCTCGCTGTGGGGACCCAGCCACGGCGGCGCCAACGAGGCCGTGATCAACATGCTGAACGAGATCGGCGGCAAGCAGAACATCCCGGGCTTCCTGTCCCGCGTGAAGGACAAGGGCGACCACACCCGCCTGATGGGCTTCGGCCATCGCGTCTACAAGAACTACGATCCGCGCGCCAAGGTCATGCGCCAGACCTGCCACGAGGTCCTGACGTCGCTCGGCATCGAGCATGATCCGCTGCTCGAGCTCGCCATGGAAATGGAACAGATCGCGCTCAAGGACGATTATTTCATCTCGAAGAAGCTCTATCCAAACGTCGATTTCTATTCGGGCATCATTTTCCGGGCGATCGGCATCCCGACTTCGATGTTCACCGTCCTGTTCGCGGTGGCTCGGACGGTCGGCTGGATTTCCCAGTGGAACGAGATGATCGAGGATCCGGACCAGAAGATCGGCCGTCCGCGCCAGCTCTACAATGGCCAGACCGAACGGCCCTATAAACCGCTCCATATGCGGGGCTGAAAAACCGCCGACAGCGGCGGACGAGGAGAGGAAAATGGCGAGATCGTCCCATGGATCACGCCGGGCCACGACCTGGGCTGTGGCACAGAAGCCGAAGCCGATGCCGCGCGTGGTGCGGCTCGGCCGACCGGCCAATGACAACGTTCGCCAAACGGGCCTTCAGACACGCCTGCTCGTCGTCGCAATCGCGACGGCGCTCATGATGGTGATGCTTTACGACTGGCGGCTGATCTAGCCGCCGCCTGGGCGCCGCCGGCTTGCCCGGCCGCAGGCTCTCGGCCTACTTCCGTTCGATCAGCTCGATCTTGTAGCCGTCCGGATCTTCCACGAAGGCGATGACGGTCGTGCCGAATTTCACCGGCCCAGGAGCGCGCGTGACCTTGCCGCCTGCCTTGGTGACCTGCTCGCACATTCCGTAGACATCGGGAACGCCGACGGCGAGATGGCCGAAACCCGTGCCGATCTCGTAGGGCTTCTCCTGATCCCAGTTGTAGGTCAGCTCGACCGCGCAATGCTCGGCCTCGTCGCCGTAACCGACGAAGGCCAGGCTGTACTTGCCCTCGGGCACATCCCGCTTGCGCAGGAGCTTCATTCCCATCGGGCCGGTATAGAACGCCAGCGACTTGTCGAGATCCTTCACCCGGATCATCGTATGCAGCATGCGGTAGTTGGCGGCCGTATCGGGCATGACTGTCCCCTTTACCTGTCGCGGATCATGGCAGCGAACGTTGCCTCGGCCGCCACCTTGCCATCGACGATCGCCTTGCCGGCGAACTTCCAGACATTGGCGCGGCTCTGGATCTTCTCCACATGAAGCTCGAGACGGTCTCCCGGCACCACCGGGCGTCGGAAGCGGGCTCCATCGATCGACATGAAATAGACCAGCTTACCCTCGGAGTCAGGGCCGAACGTCGCGACCACCAGGACCGCCGCCGTCTGCGCCATGGCTTCGACGATAAGCACACCCGGCATGACCGGGTCGGACGGGAAATGCCCCTGGAAGAACGGCTCGTTGATGCTGACGTTCTTGATGCCGATCGCCCGCTCATCGAGCCGCATCTCGATCACCCTGTCGACCATCACCATGGGATAGCGATGCGGGATCATCGCCAGAATGCGCTTGATATCGACCGCCGTCGCGGCGGCCTGAGAGACGCTGGTCTTGTCGGTTTGCATGTTCATCGCAGCGTCGTTATGCCTGTCAGAAGCGGGTTCCGAAGCTGAAGCGGATATTCTGAAGCCTGTCGTACGGCTGGTAAACCAGCGGCACGGTGTAGTCTATACGGATCGGCCCGAAGGGCGAAAGCCACTGGATGCCGAAACCGGTGCCAACGCGCATCAGCGAGCTGTCCAGGATGCTGACGCCGGACTGCTGGATCGCGCCCCACAGCGAGCCCACGTCGACGAAGGCCTTGCCGACAATGCCGATTTCCTTGGGGAAGCCGAGCGGGAAGCTGAGCTCGCCCATGCCGGTATAGAAGTACTGGCCGCCCAGCGAGTCGCCGGTATTGCCGTCGCGCGGTCCGGCACCACCAACCGCCCAGCCCGGCAGCGAGTCACCGCCCAGGAAGAAGCGGTTGTTGAGGCGCAACAGGGTGCCGTTGAAGGGGGCGATCACGCCGAGAGAGGCGCTCAGCGAGGCGATGAAGTCCTCGACGATCGGCTGATAGATCGCGCCGTCGGCCGTCACGCGGAAATAGTAGTTGTTACCCGGCGGACCCGCGACCGCCAGCGTGTTGCGCAGCAGCCAGCCCTTGGTCGGATTGAGGCGCTGGTCGCGCGTGTCCCAAGCCAGGGTTTCGGAGACCTCCGAGGTCACCGAGGAACCCGCCTGCGACTGCACCACCTGCGATGCCCAAGGCTGGACGTTGTAGATGTCGGTCTGGCGCAACGTGTAGCGGAGCGTCTGGCTGGTGTGCTCGGTGTAGGCCCAACCGGCACGAAGCGCGAAACCGATGCTGCGGTCGCTATAGGAGGCCACGGCCTGGCGGTCGTTGGTCGTCCGGAAGATATCGAAGCCCGCTGCCAACGGTCGATCGAGGAAGTACGGCTCCGTGAAGCTGAGGTCGATCAAGGTGCTCAACGTACCGAGCGACAGGCCGAGGCGGATATCCTGACCCTTGCCGAGCAGATTGCGCTCGCGAACGGAGATATCACCCAAGATACCGCCGACCGACGAATAGCCGGCGCCGAAGGAGATTTCGCCGGTGCTCTGCTCGGTAACGTTGACCTGCAGGTTGGTCTTGTCGGGCGCCGAGCCCGGCGCCGCCGAGATGTCGACCTTCTCGAAGAAGCCGATTCGCGCCGTCGAGAAGGCATCGCCCTCGGCCAGCCGGAACTCGCGCCGGATCACCTTGTCGAGGGTACGCGTGTTGCCCGAGATGTCGATCCGCTCGACATAGACCCGCGGCCCCTCCTGGATGTCGAAGGTGATGTCGATCGTGTGCGTCTCACGATTGCGCCGCATGTTGGGCCGCACATCGACGAAGGCATAGCCCAGCGAGCCCACCGCGTCCGACAGCGCCGTCACCGTCTTGTCGACCTCGCCGGCGTCGTACCAGTCACCCTCGTTCATCGTCACGTAGCTCTTCAACGTGTCGACATCGAGCCCCTGGAACCGCGTCGCCACATCGATCTTGCCGAACTTGTAGCGCTCGCCTTCATTGATCGTGAAGGTGATGAAGAACCCGTCGCGGTCCGGCGCCAGTTCGGCGATCGCCGATTCCACCCGGAAGTCCGCATAGCCCTCCGACAGATAGAATTTGCGCAGCATCTCGCGGTCGAGGTTCAGCCGGTCGGGATCGAACCGGTCGTCCGACGACAGGAACCGCCACCACGCGCTCTCCACCGTGCGGATCTTGCCGCGCAGCGTGCCGTCGCCGAACGCCTTGTTGCCGACGAAGCTGATCCGCTTGATGCCCGTCACGTCGCCTTCATTGATCTCGAACACCAGATCGACGCGGCCCTGTTCGAGCTTGATGATCTTCGGATCGATCACCGCGTTGTAGCGGCCGCTGCGGCGATAGATCGACAGCAGCCGCTCGACGTCGGCCTGCACGCGCGCCCGCGTGAACACCGTGCGCGCCTTCGACTGGATCTCGTCGCGCAGCTTGTCGTCCTCGATCTTGCGGTTCCCCTCGAACGCCACGCGGTTGATGATCGGATTCTCCGTCACCTTCACCACCATGGTCGATCCCTGCATGTCGATCGACACGTCCGAGAACAGACCGGTCGAGAACAGCGCCTTCAGCGACCGGTCCGCCGCTGCCGGATCATAAGGCTGGCCTTCCTTCAGCTGCAGGTACGACCGGATCGTCTCCGGCTCCGCGCGCACGTTGCCCTGGATCTGTACCGCGGAAATCATGGTGCCGGCGCCGCCGGTCGCACGCTGCGCAACGGCCGGCATGCAAAACACGAGAAGCGCAGCGACGGCCAAAGTGGCCAAACGAGAGATCAAGCTTACCCTTGGCACCTTCAGAACCTGCCGATGGCCACGTTCAGGAAGGGTGCTTCATAGACCGGCGACAAGGGCTTAGCCACCCCTTTTCTATCCGTTGTATCCCCCGACCCGTCACTCGACCACCTCTAGGCGAAGTCAGCGCAGCAGAAGCTTGATGTCATTGAACGTGGCTACCAGAGCCATGCCGATGACAAGCGCAAAGCCGACCTTCAAACCGAGCTCCTGGGCCTTGAGGCCGAGCGGCCGTCCTCGAATGGCCTCGTACAGGTACATCGCGAGGTGGCCGCCATCGAGCATCGGCACCGGAAGAAGATTGAACACGCCGAGCACCACCGACAGGGCGATCACGAGATTGAGGATACCGGTCCAGCCGGCATAGGAGGCCTCGCCCGCCGCCTTGGCGATCCGGATCGGGCCGCCGAGTTCATCGACCGGTCGCGACGCCGTCGCGATCTGCGCCATCGACGTGTAGAACATGGTCGTCATGTTCCAGACGTGATGCACGCCGGCCCACGCCGCACCGAACAGGTCGTGATTACGGAACTCGGTCACATTCGCCGGCCGGATCCGCAGACGCCCCACCGGATGCGTCGCGCCGGAACAATCCGTCACCTGGTCGGCCTGAGGCACGACCGTGGTCTGCATGCGCTGGCCGTCGCGGTCGAACTCCACCACCACGGGCTGACCGGCACGACCGCCAATCAGCTCGGGAATGCGCGAGAAATAATCGACAGGCTTGCCATCGATATCGAGCAGGAGATCGCCGACCTTAAGACCTGCTGCCTCGGCCGGACTATCGGCCGTAAACCCACCCACCACCGGGCGGATCAGCTCGTCGATGCCGAGATCGCCGTAGCGTATGGTGTTGTGGTAGCGATCGGTCCGCTCGCAATATTGCGGCATGATCTCGCCACGCAGCAACTCGTTGCCGCGGCGATACTCGACCGACATCGGCCGCGTCAGGTACAGAAACTGCGCGTCCTGGATATCCTCGAAGCGGTTGACCCCGGCACCGTCGAGACGCACGATTTCGTCACCGGTGCGCAATCCGGCCTTGGCTGCCGGCCCATCGGGCTGCACGGCGACGATCGGCGGCGAATACGGCTCACCGGCGACAAGGAACACGCCTGTGAGCAACACGATCGCAAACAGGATGTTGGCGGCCGGCCCTCCCAGCACGACGGCGGCGCGTGCATAGAGAGGCTGCGTAAAGAACGCTCGCTTCCTTTGCTCTACCGACAACGGCTCGTTCGAGGGCAGCGCGCTGCTGCCATCGCTGTCGCCCAGGAATTTGACGTAGCCACCCAGCGGGACCATCGACACTTTCCAACGGGTCCCGTTGCGATCGGTCCAGCCGAACAACTCGGGGCCGAATCCGATCGAGAAGACCTCCGCATGGATGCCGAAGCGCCGGCCGACCCAGTAGTGGCCGAACTCATGCACGAACACCAGCAGTGTCAGTACCAGAATGAAATACGGCAGGTAGGTCGTGAACAGGCTGACAATGCTGTGCATGGCTCACTACATCACGAATTGCGTTCTTCTTCAATTAGTTAGGCTGTGACCTTTGATAGCTTCCTCGGCTCTGCGACGGGCCTCCAGATCGGCGGCGTGGACCTGCTGGAGCGACTCGACGGTCCCTTCCCAACCGCGCCCGCCGGTCATCACGTCCTCTACGATCCGGGCAATGTCGAGAAATCCGATTCGGCGCGCCAGAAAGGCCGCGACGGCCACTTCGTTGGCCGCGTTCATCGCAGTCGGTGCAAGCCCTCCCAAGGCCAGTGCCTCACGCGCGAGTCTTAGAGAGGGAAAACGGCCGGAATCGGGCCGCTCGAACGTCAGCGGCGACAGGGCCGTGAAATCCAGTCGCGCTGCCGGACTGTCAATGCGCGCCGGCCAGCCGAGCGTATAGGCTATCGGCACCCGCATGTCGGGCGTCCCCAGTTGCGCAAGGACGGAGCCATCGCGATAGGCGACCATGGAATGAATCACCGACTGGCGGTGCACGACGATTTCGATCTGCTCCGGCGGCAATCCGAACAGAAGGTTGGCCTCGATGAACTCGAGGCCCTTGTTCATCATGGTGGCGGAATCGATCGAGATCTTGGCACCCATGTCCCAGTTGGGATGGGCGAGCGCCTGTTCCGGGGTGGCCAGTGCCATCTCTGCCAGGGACCAGTCGCGGAACGGGCCGCCGGAGGCGGTAAGCACCAGCCGGTCGACCGCGTCGTACTGGCCGGGCTCGAACACCTGGAAGATCGCATTGTGCTCGGAGTCCACCGGCAGCAGGACGCCGCCCGACTGCTCGACCGCATCCATGAGCAGCCGGCCGGCACAGACCAGCGCTTCCTTGTTCGCCAGGGCGACCATGGCACCGCGGCGCGCGGCGACCAGTGTCGGCTCCAGCCCGGCGAACCCCACGACGGCAGCCATGACCCATTCCGCGGGCCGGGAAGCGGCTTCGATCACGGCCTCGGGGCCTGCAGCGGCCTCGGTTGCGCTGCCCGCCAGGGCATCCTTCAACGCGCGGTAGCGCTGCGGGTTGGCGACCACGGCCATCTTGGCGTGCAGGCGACGCGCCTGATCGGCCAGCGCCTCAACGGAATTGCCGGCGACCAGCGCTTCGACCTGGTAGTTCGCCGGGGCATGGGCAATGAGATCGACCGTGCTCTGCCCGACCGACCCGGTCGAGCCCAGGATCGTGATGCTGCGCGGCTCATCGTGCGAAGGTGCCGTCCAGCGCATCATTGCCATGGCCAGTTCCCTCCTCCGATCAGACGCACCAGGCCGACCGCCACCAGCGCGGCGATGAGACCATCGATGCGATCCAGCAGCCCGCCGTGCCCCGGAATCAGATGGCCGCTGTCCTTCAGGCCTTCCCGGCGCTTGGCTGCTGACTCCAGCAGATCTCCCGCCTGCGAGATCACCGCCATCGCCGCGCCGACAAGCGCCAGCTGCAGGGGATCGCCGGCATCGAAGGCCACGCCGCACGACGCACTGGCGATCGCAGCGAGACACATGCCGCCGATCAGTCCGGACCAAGTCTTGTTCGGACTGATGGCTGGCGCAAGCTTGGCGCCTCCGATCAGGCTGCCGACGAAGTAGGCACCGATATCCGTCGCCCAGACGCACGCGATGGTCCAGATGACGGTTTCTCGTCCCCAAGCAGGTTGATGGCGCAACCAGAGCAGCGCGACGACCGCCGCCAGCCCATACAATATCGCTAGCGGCCGCGCGAACGGACGGCCTCTGGTCAAGCGGATCCACTCGGAGACCATGATCGGCGCGGCGATGGCTGCCAGCAGGTCGATCCAGGGGAATCCATACCAGATCGCCGCGGCGCAAAGCGGCGCCAGTACAACAGCCGAGGCAACGCGTAGAAGAAGACCGCGAAAGCGCCGTGGCGTACCGGGCGCGCTAACTGCCGACGCCGCCATAGCGCCGTTCCCGTCGTCTGAACTCCGTGACCGCCTGTTCGAGATGGCTCTTGTCGAAGTCCGGCCAGAGCGTGTCGACAAACACGAGCTCGGCATAGGCGCATTGCCACAGCAGGAAATTGCTGATGCGCTGTTCGCCGCTGGTGCGGATCAGAAGGTCCGGATCCGGCACGCCGGCGGTCTGCAGTTCCCTCTCGAACATCGCCTCGTCGATCTCGTCGGCCTTGATCTCGCCGGCTGCGGCCTTGCGCGCCAGACTCCGCGTGGCACTCAGGATCTCGTCACGCGCGCCATAGTTGATGCAGATATTGACGTCGATACGCGTGTTGGAGCGGGTCTTAGCCTCGGCATCAACGATGTCGCGCACGATGTCCGGCGCAAGCCGGGTCCGATCGCCGATCACCCGCAGCCGGGCGCCGTTGCGCGCCAGCTCGTCGAGCTCGCTGCGAAGATAGTGGCGCAGCAGCCCCATCAGGTCGCTGACCTCGGCGACGGGCCTGGCCCAGTTTTCGGTCGAGAAGGCGAACAGCGTCAGAACCGGAATGCCGAGCTCCGCCGCGCCGCGGATCACACGTCTGACAGCGTCCGCACCGCGCCTGTGTCCCGCTACCCGAGGCAGCCCACGCGCCTTGGCCCAGCGCCCATTGCCATCCATGATGATGGCAACGTGCTGAGGCCCGGGCGTGACGCCGGCGTTGGCAGGCAGAGACGCGGTCGACATCAGACGGTCTTGATCTCCTTTTCCTTGTGGGCCAGCGCGTCGTCGACCAGCTTGACGTAGCGATCGGTAAGCTTCTGGACCTCATCGGACTTCTGCCGGTGCTCGTCCTGGGAGATCTTGTGATCCTTCTCGGCCTTCTTCAGGGCCTCCATGCCATCGCGGCGGACATTGCGCACCGCGACGCGGCCCTGCTCGGCGTACTTGTGGGCAAGCTTCGCCAGTTCGTTGCGCCGCTCGGCGGTGAGTTCGGGAATGGGAATGCGGATCATCTGTCCGTCCGGCGCCGGGTTCAGGCCCAGTCCGGCCTCGCGGATCGCCTTGGCCGTGGAGACCACGAGACCCTTGTCCCAGACGTTCACCGTCAGCAGCCGAGGCTCGGGGGCGCTCACCGTGCCCACCTGAGTGAGCGGCATGCGCTGGCCATAGGCCTCGACATGGACCGGGTCGAGCAGCGCGACGGACGCGCGCCCCGTCCGCAGGCCCCCGAATTCCTTCTTCAGCGCATCGAGCGCACTTTGCATGCGTCGTTCGAGTTCCTTGGGGTCCGTGCTCATCGTCAGCCCTCGTCCTTGATCACCGTAAACGTACCCTGGCCCGCCATCGTCTGGGCAAACGCGCCGGGCTTGTGAATGTCGAACACGATGATGGGGATACGGTTCTCGCGCGCCAGTGAAATTGCTGAGGCATCCATCACCTGCAGATCGCGCGACAGCACGTCCATGTAGGTCAGCGTGTCGTACCGCTTGGCGGCCTTGTCCTTGCGCGGATCGGCGGAATAGACGCCATCGACCTGCGTCCCCTTGAGCATGGCGTCGACACTCATCTCGGCCGCGCGCAGGGCGGCCGCAGTATCGGTCGTGAAAAACGGATTGCCCGTCCCGGCGGCGAAAATCACCACCCGCCCCTTCTCCATGTGGCGCACTGCCCGCCGGCGGATATAGGGCTCGCATACCGTGGTCATGGGGATGGCCGACTGGACCCGGGTCTGCAGCCCCTGTCGCTCCAGGGCGCTTTGCATGGCCAGTGAATTGATGACGGTCGCCAGCATGCCCATGTAGTCGCCGCTCGCCCGGTCCATGCCCGAGGCCGCAGCGGACACGCCGCGAAAGATATTGCCGCCGCCAATGACCAGGCAGACCTGCACGCCCATCTCGTGCACGGTCTTGATCTCCTGGGCGACCATCCCGACCATGCCGGGATCGAGCCCGTATTCTCGATCCCCCATAAGACCCTCGCCCGAGAGCTTAAGCAGGACGCGGCGGTAGCGAGGAGCGGGCGGCATCAGTGCCTCTGAACAGTTCTTGGGCGGCGCGGACCACGAGATCCGCGCGCCGGCGGGTTATCCATACTACTTCTTGAGCTGAGCGGCCACCTCGGCCGCAAAATCTTCCGACTTCTTCTCGATGCCTTCGCCCAGGGCAAAGCGCAGGTAACCGGCGATGCGCACCGGGCCACCGACCTGCTTGCCCGCCTCCTCGACCACCTTCGAGACCTTCGTCTTGCCGTCCATCACGAAGGCCTGCTCGAGCAGCACGACTTCCTGGTGGAACTTGCGCAGGCCGCCTTCGACCATCTTGGCGACGATGTCGGCCGCCTTGCCGCTCTGCCCGGCCTTCTCGGCCAGCACCGCACGCTCGCGCTCGATCAGCGCCTTGTCGAGATCGGCAACGGTCAGCGACTGCGGGTTGGCCGCGGCCACGTGCATGGCGAGCTGCTTGGCGAGAGCGGCGAGCTTGGTCTTATCGCCGGCCGATTCCAGCGCGACCAGCACGCCGATCTTGCCGAGGTCGGGCGCCACGGCATTGTGCGTGTACGCCACGACCACACCGTCGGAGACCGAGATCGAGGCGGCGCGGCGCAGGCTCATGTTCTCGCCGATCGTGGCGATCAGGTTGGTGAGCTCTGCCTGCACGTCGCGGCCAGTTCCCGGATAGGGAGCTGCCGCCACCTTGGCCAGATCCCCACCCTGCTCGAGGGCGATCCTGGTCGCCGCGGTGACGAACTTCTGGAACTGCTCGTTGCGGCCGACGAAATCGGTCTCGGCATTGACCTCGATGACCGCGCCGCGGGTGCCTTCGGCGGCGACGCCGACCAGGCCCTCGGCCGCCACGCGGCCGGCCTTCTTGGAAGCAGCGGACAGGCCCTTGGTGCGCAGCCAGTCAACGGCCTTCTCGAGGTCGCCCAGCGTCTCGTTCAGCGCCTTCTTGCAATCCATCATCCCTGCGCCGGTCTTCTCGCGCAGTTCCTTGACGAGTGATGCGGTGATCTCAGCCATCTTCAGACTCCATCAGTGCAATAAGGGCCGGTCTTGCGACCGGCCCCGCTATGTCTTCGCCAGAGGGGCCGTTACTCGGCCGGGGATGCTTCGGCGCCCGCTTCTACGGCCTCGGCCGGCACTTCCTCGGTCAGCGGCTCGGAAAGCTCGCCCACGTCGCCGCCCGAGGCCGCGATCTCGGCCCGGATGCCGTCGAGCACTGCGCTCGAGATCAGGTCGCAGTACAGCGACACGGCGCGGATGGCATCGTCGTTGCCCGGGATCGGGAAGTCGACGCCGTCCGGATCCGAATTGCTGTCGAGGATGGCGACGATCGGAATGCCGCGCTTGCGGGCTTCCTGGACCGCGATCGCCTCCTTGTTGGTGTCGATGATGAACAGCATGTCCGGCGTGCCGCCCATCTCCTTGATGCCGCCCAGCGACCGCTCGAGCTTGTCGCGCTCGCGGGTCAGGTCCAGCTGCTCCTTCTTGGTCAGGCCGACCACGTCGCCCTTGAGCCGGTCATCGAGCTCGCGCAGGCGCTTGATCGAGGCAGAGATGGTCTGCCAGTTGGTGATCATGCCGCCCAGCCAGCGATGATTGACGTAGTACTGGCCGCAGCGCCGGGCCGCGTCGGCCACGCGATCCGCAGCAGCCGCCTTGGTGCCGACGAACAGCACGCGGCCGCCATTGGCCACGACCTGGCGCACCTGCAGCAGGGCCTGCTCCAGCAGCGGGACCGTCTTGGTGAGGTCGATGATGTGAACCCCATTGCGCACCCCGAACAGGTACGGCTTCATCTTGGGGTTCCAACGCCGGGTGTGGTGACCGAAGTGGACACCCGCTTCCAGCAACTGACGCATCGTAAATGTCGGCATGGTCATGCCGTTTCTCCTTTTCCGGTTGAGCCTCCGCGGGCGCCTGTCCCTGTTCGGGACACCGGAGCGAGCGGCGGGATGTCTCCCCGTCGACCGCAAACCCGCGTGCGAAGTGGCGCGGTTCTAGGGGGTTATGGCGCCAAATGCAAGGTCCAAGGGAATCAACTACTTAGGCTGCGGCCGTCCCGTACCGTCCCTGCCGTTTGGGACAATTTTAGCATGATAAATCAAGTGCTTGTGCCGATCGTCCCGGGCGTCCCGTCTGTCCCCGCTGTCCCAAGCGCGTCCGCGATCTCCTCGGCAAGCTTGAGCAGGGTGAGCGGGGCGCTGCCTTCGGCCTTGTTGTTGGCCGTGATCCAGACCTTGCGGCCGGCCTTGAACGCGGTCGCGGCCATCCGTGCCAGGATGCGCCGGGTTACCGGATCTTCGTCGACCAGCTTGTCGAACGGGTCGTAACGCTGCTGGGCCGCTTTGTAGAGAAAGCCGCGATGGAGGTTCCAGCGGACCACAAGGTCGCCAGGCTCGTCCCCATCGAGCGCCTTCAAGGCCGTTTCCTGACGTTCCACTTCGGGCATGCGATCGTGCAGCCCAACGCAATATCGAACGCCGACTTCACGCAGCGTGCGCATCAGGCGGGGGGTCAGCAGGTCGCTATTGCGCAATTCCAGCGCATAGAGTGGCCGGTGCCGGCCCAAGGCCGTGGGCAAGGCGGCAAAGAACAACGCCAGACGCTCGATCAGGAGCGGCGCCTCTTCCGCGAGGCTGCGCGGCAACGGAGAGATCTGGAACACCAGCGGTCCTGCTTTCGCCCCCAGTCCTTCGATGCAGGGCACGACGAACTCCCGCGCCGCAATCGCGGGATCGAGGAAATGGGGATTGGGCACCTTTCCCCGCCCCTCCTCGTCACGCATCACGGCGTCGCAAACGAGCGCCGGCGCCTTCACCACGAAACTGAAATGCTCCGGCACCTGCGTGGCGTAGCGGACATACTCGACCATGGTCAGAGGCGCATAGAACGTCCGATCCAGGCTGACGGTGCGCAGCATGGGAATCTGGGCGTAAGCGGCGAGCCCCTTCTTGCTGAGGGCCGTCTGCGGATACAGCCCCTCGTAGACCAAGCCTCGCCAACCGGGAAAGAACCAGGACGATGTGCCGAGCCGGATTTCCGGTGGCAGAACCGGCGCCTGCAGGAGCGGCGACTCGCGGCTCGGCAGCACATCGCCAACCGATTTGGGGCGCCGCGCGGGCGCCGGTTGCTCGAACAGGCCGATCTGGCCGCTCAAATCTCCTCCACCTGCGCCACGCCCGGCAGCATGCCGATGATGTCGCGCAGGCCGCCGGCGATGGAATAGGTTCCGGGCAAGGTCACTTCCGCTTCCGACTCCTCGGCGATCGGAACGACGAGAGTCACGCGACCGCGGCCGCGCTTGCCCTCGAGATGCTTGCGCAGGGCGTCGAGGGCCGTCGGGTCGGAAATCACGATGCGCAGGCCGGCGGCGGAATTGGCGACGGCGTCCTCGAGCTTCTCGACCGACTGCGCCATCAGCTTCACCTGCTCGCCATCGAGCCGCCCGTCGGCCGAGACCAGGATCGCCTGCCCCGCCTCCAGAAGCTGGCGCTTGGTGCTCAGCACTTCGCTGAAGCAGGTCAGTTCGAAGGCACCCGACTGATCGGAGCACTGCACGAAGGCAAAGCGGTTGCCCTTGGCCGATACCCGCTCCATCCGGTCGATGACCGTGCCGGCAAGCTTGATACGGCCCGGTGTGCCCCGCGCCAGCAAGGCCGGAAGGTCGGCCGCCCGCACGACGCCGAGCCGCTGCAGACTGCGTTCGTAGGCCGCGAGCGGATGCGAGGACAGATAGAAGCCGATCGCTGAGAACTCCTGCTGCAGCCGTTCCATCGGCGCCCAGTCGGGCACTTTGGGAAGCTGCGGGCGGCGCTGGGCGGTGTCATCGCCGAACAGGCTGTTCTGGTTGCTGCCGCGTGCTTCGTGCGTCGCTTGGGAGTGGCGCAGTAGCGCTTCGATCGCACCGAAGGTCTGGGCTCGGTTCTTGTTGAGGGTGTCGAACGCGCCGGCCTTCACCAGGCTTTCGACCAGACGCTTGTTCAACACGCGCTGGTCGAGGCGTTCGGCGAAATCGAACAGGTCCTTGAATGGGCCGTTGGTCTCTCGCTCCGCTGCCAGGCGCGTCATCGCCTCCCGGCCCACGCCCTTGATGGCCGCCAGGGCATAGCGGATTGCCTTCTTGCCCTCGGGCGTCAGTTCGACGGTGAACTCGGCCGACGACCGGGTCACGTCGGGTGGCAGCAGCTGAACGCCAAGCTTGTCGAGGTCGCGGCGATAGCCGTTCAGTTTCTCGACGTTGCCCATGTCGAGCGTCATCGTGGCGGCAAAGAATTCTACCGGATGGTTCGCTTTCAGATACGCGGTCTGGTAGCAGACGAGCGCGTAGGCGGCGGCATGGCTCTTGTTGAAGCCGTAGCCGGCAAACTTGTCGACCTGGTCGAAGATCGACGAGGCCTTGTCGCGATTTACGCCCTTCCCCTCGGCGCCCTCGATGAAGGTCGCACGCTGGGCGTCCATCTCGGCCTTGATCTTCTTGCCCATGGCACGGCGCAGCAGATCGGCGCCGCCGAGCGTATAGCCCGACAGCACCTGGGCGATCTGCATCACCTGCTCCTGGTAGATCATGATGCCGTAGGTTTCCTTCAGGATCCCTTCCAGCAGCGGATGCAGGTAATCCGGCGCCTCCTCGCCGTGCTTGCGCTTGATGTAGCTCGGGATGTTTTCCATCGGGCCCGGGCGGTACAGCGCCACGACCGCGATGATGTCCTCGAACCGGTCCGGCTTCATCTTGCGCAGCACGTCGCGCATGCCGTTGCCTTCGAGCTGGAACACCCCCGAGCCATCGCCCCGGGCCAGCAGCTCGAACGTCTTGCGATCGTCGAGCGGCAGCTTGGCGATATTGATCTTGTCCCGCCCGATCAGATCGCACGCCTTCTCGATAACGGTCAGCGTCTTGAGTCCGAGGAAGTCGAACTTCACCAGACCGGCGGTCTCGACCCATTTCATGTTGAACTGGGTCGCCGGCAGGGACTCCTTGTCGTCCGTGTCGCGGAACAGCGGCACGAGCGTGTCGAGAGGGCGATCGCCGATGACGACGCCGGCGGCGTGGGTGGAGGCGTTGCGGAACAGGCCCTCGAGCTGCAAGGCGAGATCGATCAATCGCTTGATCTCCTCGTCCGCCTCGTACTGATCCTTGAGGAGCTGCTCCGTCTCCAGCGCCTTGGCCAGCGTCACCGGATTGGCGGGATTGTTCGGCACCAGCTTGCAGATGCGATCGACCTGGCCGTAGGGCATGCCGAGCACGCGGCCGACGTCGCGCAGCACCGCCCGCGCCTGCAACTTGCCGAAGGTGATGATGGCGGCGACACGGTCATGTCCATACTCGCCGCGCACGTAGCGGATCACCCGGTCGCGCTTGTCCTGGCAGAAGTCGATGTCGAAGTCCGGCATCGACACGCGCTCGGGATTGAGGAAGCGCTCGAACAGCAGTCCCCAGCGCAAGGGGTCGAGATCGGTGATCTTGAGCGACCAGGCGACCAGGGAACCGGCGCCCGAGCCGCGGCCCGGCCCCACCGGCACGCCATTGTCCTTGGCCCACTGGATGAAGTCGGCAACGATCAGGAAGTAACCGGCGAAGCCCATCCTCTCGATCATGTCGAGTTCGTAGACAAGCCGCTCCTCGTAGCGCTTGAACTCGATATGCTCGGCCAACCGCCCGAGCTGGTGCAGCTCCTCCAGCCCCGACTGGGCCAGGGCCCGCAGCGCCTCACCCTCGGACCGACCCTTGAGCTTGGTGTAGCTGGGCAGGATCGGCTTGCGCGGCGTCGGCATGTAGGCGCAGCGCCGGGCCACCACCAGCGTGTTGTCGCAGGCCTCCGGAATGTCGGCGAAGAGCTTGCGCATCTCCTCCGCCGATTTGAAATAGTGCTCGGGCGTCAGCCGTCGCCGATTGGGATCGTCGATATGGGCGCCCTGCTCGATGCACAGCAACACATCGTGCGCCTCGTACATCGCCGCCTTGGGAAAATGGACGTCGTTGGTGGCGACGATGGGCACGCCCTTTTCGTAGGCGAGTTCGAGCAGCGGCCCTTCGATCCGGCGTTCCGTCTCCTCGCCATGGCGCTGCAGCTCGATATAGAGCCGTCCGGGGAACAGCTTCTCCAGCCGCTCGAGCTGATGGGCGGCCGCAGGCACCTGTCCGGCCGCCAGCAGGCGTCCGACGGCACTGCCAGACGAACCGGTCAGCGCCAACAATCCCTCGGCATGACCTTCGAGTTCCTCCAGCGGCAAAGCGGACAGTGACCCGGTCTTGAAGTCGAGATGCGCCCGGCTCACCAGGCGCATCAGGTTTATGTAGCCAGCCTCGCTCTGCACCAGCAGCGTCAGCCAGTCCACGGACGGAAGCTTGGCGGCGACCGCTATATTCCCTTCCTCCTCCCGCCGTATGGCGAGATCGCAGCCGATGATCGGCTGCACGCCATTGTTGGTGGCGTATTGGGAGAATTCGAGGGCGCCGAACAGGTTGTTGCGGTCCGTGACGGCGACCGCCGGCATCCCGTTCTCCTTGGCCAGGCCGACGACCTTGTCGACCTTGTTCGCGCCTTCGGTGAGCGAATAGGCGGAGCGGACCTTGAGATGGACGAAATCGGCGATGGGCACGCCCTACTATGGCGCGCCAATCTTGTGGAAAGCGAGGCGCTAATCGGCCGCCCGAGGCTTAACCGGCCATGCGTTCAGCTCAGCACCCCGTCCCTCAGCCGCAGCGTCCGGTCCATGCGCGCGGCGAGCTCCGGATTGTGGGTGGCGATCAGTGCCGCCATTCCCGTTTCCCGGACCAGGGTCAATAATTGCCGGAAGACTGTCTCCGACGTCCCCGCATCGAGGTTGCCGGTCGGCTCGTCCGCCAGCAGGACCCGAGGCGCGTTGGCGACCGCCCTGGCGATGGCCACCCGTTGCTGTTCGCCGCCCGACAGGCGTCCCGGCCGATGATCGGCACGGTCCTTGAGCTGCACCATGGACAGAAGCTCCATGGCTCGCAGCCTCGCCTGGCTCCGCGGCAGGCCATTCAGCATCTGCGGCAGCATCACGTTCTCGAGGGCCGAGAACTCCGGCAGCAGATGGTGGTACTGGTAGACGAATCCCAGGAACTTGCGGCGCAGTGCTGTTCGTGGCGCATCGCCAAAGCCCTGCACCGACCGGCCATCGATCACGACGTCGCCGTCATCCGGCCGTTCGAGCAGACCGGCAATGTGCAGAAGGGTCGACTTGCCGCTGCCCGACTGCCCCACCAGCGCGACGATCTCCCCGGCATGGAGATCGAGCGAAACACCGCGCAGCACTTCGAGTCGGCGATCGCCCTGGATGAAGGTCCGCACGATTCCACGCAGAGAGAGCAGGCAGGCGGGTTCACTCATGACGGAGGCCTTCGACCGGTTCGACGCGCGTGCTTCGCCACGCTGGATAAGCCGCGGCCGCCAAAGACAGCACGATCGCGACCACAACAATGCTCAGGACCTCGACGGGCTGCACCCGCACCGGCATGGAAGTGATGAAATCGACCTCCGCCATGCCGCTGCCCGTGGCACCGGTCAATGCCGAGAGCAGCCGGCCGATGCTCGACATGTTGGCGCAGACCAGCAGGCCGAGAGCCGTCCCGACTACCGTACCGATCACGCCGACACCTGCCGCCGCCATGAAGAAGGCACGCACGATCGTGCCTTGCCCCGCCCCCATGGTGCGGAGAATGGCGATGCTGCCGCGCTTCACCCGCACCAGCATGGTAAAGCTTGCGACGACGTTCATGGCCGCCACCAGCACGATGAGGCTCAGAATGACGAACATCATCACGCGTTCGACCTGCAGCGCGCCGACGAAGCGGGCGTTGAGGCTCTGCCAATCGGCAACCTTGAGGTCGTCGCGATGCAGCGCCTTGCGGATGGCGGCTGCCACGGCCGGCGCCGCAGCGGGATCCGGAAGCTCGATATCGATGGAACTCACGGTCCGCAGCCCGTACTCCAGGTCCTCCTGCAGCATCGACAGCGGCACGAACACGAAGGCCGAGTCGAACTCGTAGCGCCGCGTCAGGAAACTCGCGAGGACCTCGTAATCGGCATAGCGGGGCGCGATCGTGCCGGCCTCGTTCAGCCGGTGCGTCACCAACGTGATCTTGTCCCCGATATCGACGTTGAGCGCCTGTCGCAGCCTTTCCCCGATCACCACGCCGGGCCGTGTGCCAAAGGCACCCAGTTCGCCCCGTACTATGTTCTTTGCGATGATGTCGCGCGACAGCAGGTCCTCGGTCCTGACGCCACGCAGGACAGCCGCCCGGGTCTGGCCGTTGAAGGTCACGAGTGCCTGCCGCTCCAGCGTCAGATGCACGGCCTTGACGTCCGGCATCTGCCGCAACGTCGCCACCAGATCGCTGGTAGCCTCCAGCATACCGTCCCGTGCCGTGATCACGATGTGCCCGTTCATGCCGATCAGGCGGCCAATGAGCTGTTCGCGAAATCCGCCCATGACGGACAGTACGACGATCAGCGTCCCGACCCCCAGCGCCACGCCGATCAGCGAGAAGATCGCGATGAAGGAAACGAACCCTTCCCGCTGCCGTGTGGCGAGATAACGCCAGGCGAGCCAGCGCTCCACCGCACCGTTTCGCTCCAGCACCGTACCGCTATTCACGATGCAGGCCCTCCACCGGATCCAGACGGGCGGCCCGCGCGGCCGGATACAGGGAAGCGACCAGGGCGAAGAAGATCGCCATGAAGGCGATGCCGGCCACTTCCTGCCACTCGATGTGGGACGGCATTTCGGCGAGCAGGTAAAGCGTCTCGTCGAACAGCACGAGGCCGAACGTGTGCTGGAGCCACTGACGGATCGCCTCGATATTGTCGGCGAAGGCAAGCCCCAGGACGACGCCGATCAACGTCCCGATTCCGCCGATGGCGAGGCCATCGATCAGGAACAGCCGAAGGATGGCGCCGCGTGTGGCGCCCATGGTCCGCAGGATGGCAATGTCCGCAGTCTTGGTCCGCACCAGCATCACCAGGCTGGAGACGATGTTGAACGCCGCCACCAGCACGATCATGGTGAGCACCAGGAACATGACATTGGTCTGGGCCGCTATGGCGGAGAAGAAGCCGACATTGGCCTGGAACCAATCGAAGACCCAGCCCTGCAGCCCCACCGCCTCGCTGACGGCCCGACGCGCCGCGGCAACCGACACCGTGTTGTCGAGGAAGATCTCGATCGTCGTGACCTTGTCGCCGAGATCGAGCATGCGCTGGACGTCGACCAGCGGCGCATAGACGAAGTTGGCATCGTAGTCGTACATGCCGGCGCAGAAGATCGCCGCCACCCGGGCGTTTCCCGATCGCGGCATCACGCCCAGTGGCGTGACCATCGAGACCGGCGACACGAGCTGGATGCGATCACCGACCTTCAGGCCCATCAGATCGGCGAAGCGCCGCCCGATCACGACCGTGAACTGGTCGCCGAAGCCCTTGAGCGTACCCCAATCGATCGGCTTGTCGTCGTCGCCTCGGCACAGAGCCCGGTAACGATCCCGCACCTCCGGTGGGCCGTCGATCGCGGCAGAGAGCGGCAGCCGCGCCTTGAAATCCTCGGGCCTCATGCCGCGCAGCAGCACGCCGCGCACCTTGTCGCCCGCGACGGCGATCACCTGCCCTTCGGCGGACGGCGTTGCCGAGACAACGCCCGGGATGGCGCGCAGGCGTGCGAGCAGGTCGGGCGTCGCCACCAGCCCATCGCGATTGCCCTGGACGCCAAGCTGCCCGCTGATCGCCGACATCTGGTGCAGCATCTCGATGCGAAAGCCGTTCATCACGGCCATCACGACGATCAGCGTGCCGACGCCGAGGGCGATCCCCGCCAGCGAGAAGCCGGCGATCACCGAGATGAAGCCTTCCTCGCGCTGGGCGCGCAGGTAGCGAAAGGCGATCAGGCGTTCGACGGCGCCGAAGGCCATGATGGCGGCCCGGCCCGCCTCAGCCGAGCCGGCTGGACAGTTCGGCCACGACCGCGTCGATCGCCAGTTCCTCGCGATTGCCGGTCTTGCGGTTCTTGAGCTCGACCTTGCCGGCACCCAATCCCTTGGGGCCGACGATGATCTGCCAGGGCGTGCCGATCAGATCCATATCGGCGAACTTGGCTCCCGGCCGCAGGTCGCGGTCGTCGTGCAGCACGGTGACGCCCTTGGCCTGCAGAGCGTCATAGAGCTTGCCGCAGGCCCCGGCGACCGCACCGTCATCCGGCTTCAGGTTGACGATCGCGACCTTGAACGGTGCCACCGACTCCGGCCAGACGATGCCGGCCTCGTCATGGCTTGCCTCGATGATGCCGCCGACCAGCCGCGACACGCCGATGCCATACGAACCCATCTCGACCGTGATCTGCTCGCCGTTGGGGCCAGCGACCACGGCATTCATCGGCTTGGAATACTTGGTACCGAAATAGAAGATGTGCCCGACCTCGATGCCCCGTGCCGCCAGCCGCTCGCTCTCGGGAATCTTCTCGAAAGCCTCCTTGTCGTGCATCTCGTCGGTCGCGGCATAGAGCGACGTCCACTCGTTCACGATCGGCTGGAGGTCCGAGCTGTAATCGATGGTGCGCCCCAGGATGTCCTTGTCGACCAGACCCTTGTGGCAGAACACGGCACTCTCGCCGGTTTCCGCCAGGATGATGAATTCGTGGCTCAGATCACCGCCGATCGGCCCGGTATCGGCGCGCATCGGGATCGCCTTCAGTCCCATGCGGGCGAAGGTGCGCAGATAGGTCACGAACATCTTGTTGTAGGAATGGATCGCGCCGGCCTTGTCGACGTCGAAGGAATAATTGTCCTTCATCAGGAATTCGCGCCCGCGCATGACGCCGAAGCGCGGCCGGACCTCGTCCCGGAACTTCCACTGGATGTGATAGAGGTTCTTCGGCAGATCGCGATAGCTCTTGGCGCCATCCCGGAACAGGACCGTGATCATCTCCTCGTTGGTCGGCCCGAACAGCATCTCGCGATCGTGGCGGTCCTTGATGCGCAGCATCTCCGGCCCGTAGGCGTCGTAGCGGCCGCTCTCGCGCCACAGGTCGGCGGACTGGATCGTCGGCATCAGCACTTCCTGTGCGCCCGAGCGGTCCTGCTCCTCGCGGACGATCCGTTCGATGTTCTTCAGCACGCGGAAGCCGAGCGGCAGCCAGGCGTAGATGCCAGCGCTGGTCTGGCGGATGAGGCCGGCCCGCAGCATGAGACGATGCGATACGATCTGCGCTTCCGCCGGATTTTCCTTGAGGGTCGGCAGGAAATATTGGCTCATGCGCATGCTTGATCGATCCTTGGCTGGGGCGTCCACAATGGCCGCGGACTGTAGGGAACGGGCCTTCTAAAGGCAAACGGCCCAAGCGGCGACTGGTTTTGCACAGGCCCATGCCCGCACACTGCAGCAACCTCGGGGGAGATACGCATATGCTGGAGCGTCTATTCAAGCTGCGCGAGCACGACACCACGGCGCAGACCGAGATCGTGGCGGGGATCACGACCTTCCTGACCATGGCCTATATCATTTTCGTCAATCCGCAGATCCTCGGCATGGCCAAGATGCCCGTTGGGGCGGTGTTCGTGTCGACCTGCGTGGCGGCTGCCGTCGGCTGCTTCCTCATGGCCTTCCTGGCCAACTATCCGATCGCGCTCGCCCCTGGCATGGGGCTCAACGCCTATTTCGCCTTCGGCGTCGTCGGCGGCATGGGCTACAGCTGGCAGGTAGCGCTTGGCTGCGTCTTCATTTCCGGCATCCTCTTCTTCATCATCAGCGTGCTGCCGGTCCGCGAATGGATCGTCAACGCGATCCCGAAATCGCTGAAGATGTCCATTGCCGCCGGCATCGGCCTGTTCCTGGCCTTGATCGCGTTCAAGAACGCCGGCGTCGTGACGGCCGATCAGGCAACCCTCGTCACCCACGGCAAGCTCAAGAGCTGGCCAGTCCTGATGGCCATGCTGGGCTTCGCCCTGATCGTCGCCCTGGAGTACCGCCGTATCATGGGCGGCGTCATCATCGGCATCCTCGCCGTGACGGCGATCTCCATCATTGCCGGCGAGCAGAAGTTCGAAGGCGTCTTCGATATTCCACCGTCGATCGCACCCGTGTTCCTGCAGATGGATCTTGCCGGTGCGCTGAAGGTCGGGCTCGTCACCGTGGTCTTCGCCTTCCTGTTCGTCGACCTGTTCGATAACACCGGTACGCTGATCGCGCTGGCCCATCGCGGCGGCTTCATGCGCCCGGATGGGACCGTCCCCGGCCTCAAGCGCGCGCTGATGTCCGACAGCGCGGCCGCCATGCTGGGAGCGGCGATCGGCACATCGACCACCACGAGCTATATCGAGAGCGCGTCGGGCATCAACGCCGGCGGCCGCACCGGATTGACAGCGGCGACGGTGGGCGTCCTCTTCCTGCTCGCGCTCTTCATCGCTCCATTGGCCGGATCGATTCCCGGTTACGCCACCGCCCCCGCTCTTCTTTATGTCGCGTGCCTGATGGCCCGCGGTCTGACCGAGGTCGAATGGGACGATGTGACGGAAGCGGCGCCGGCCGTCATCACGGCGATCGCGATGCCCTTCACCTTCTCGATTGCCGACGGCATCGCTTTCGGGTTCATTTCCTATGCCGGCATCAAGCTGGCGGCCGGCCGTATCCGCGACCTGCATCCCGCCGTCGCGATCCTGGCTGTTCTATTCGTAATCAAATATCTGGTCATCGGATAATCAGGGTCGGCCGCACGGACATTTGTTTGTGTTATCCCCGCCCACGACCATAACAATCGTTCCGTCAACCCTGGGAGATCGAAAGAAATAGTCTTGGCAAAACAAAAATGGCGGGTTAAACAGCCTGCGACTTGGGCACAGTCCGAGTTTAGGGAGGAGAGCGGCGAAGCCGCCAGACGACGAGTTTCGGGGTTTGAGGAGCGGCGGGCAGAGGCCCGCCGTTTTCTTTTCCGCTACTTAGCGGGCAATTGTTAAGAAATTACTTCAATAAGTCGACGCCCAGTGCCGAAAATCAAAAATGTCGGCCTGGTGCAGGACATAGAAGCCGATCCACAGGACCCCGGCGACAAGGGACGTGATCACCACCTTCTTGAGGATGTCGGGCCGCTCCGGTGCTCCTCGATCCTGCCCTTTCCCGGGATTTTGCACCCGACGAACGCCCAGAGGCAGAACCGCAAACAGTATGGTCCACCAGATCACCAGGTAGACCATGATGCCGGTAGCCCAGCCCATGGCGTCCTCAGACCTGTTCGAGTTCGATCAGCGTGCCAGTGAAATCCTTGGGATGAAGGAACAACACCGGCTTGTCGTGCGCCCCGATCTTGGGCTCGCCATCGCCCAGAACGCGGGCGCCGCCGGCCTTGAGCTTGTCGCGGGCGGCGTAGATGTCCTCGACCTCGTAGCAGACGTGATGGATGCCGCCATCGGCGTTACGGGTCAGGAAATTGGCGATTGGCGACTTCTCCCCCAGCGGGTGCAGCAGCTCGATCTTGGTATTCGGCAGCTCGACGAAGACGACCGTGACGCCATGCGCCGGCTGCGCCTTGGGGGCGCTCACCTTGGCTCCCATCACCGTTCGATAGAGCTCCGCCGCCTTCTCGAGGTCGGGAACGGCAATCGCGATATGGTTCAAACGTCCGATCATTCCGGCTCTCCGCCTGTCACGCGGGTTTAGATGCGGACGATGTGCACGTCCGTCAACGGCTTCTTGCCGAGGTGCGCGCGCACGACGCGCCGGACCGTCTGCCGGGCAGCCTCCTCGATTCGCCCGTCGTCCCGCCTCTCCGCGCCGCTCAAATCGGCCAGCATCTCCTTCAAGGCCGCCGCGATCGCCTCGATCAGCTCGTCCTCCTCATCCGAGACCCCGCGCAAGGAAATCTTGGGCGGCGCAACCGGCCGGCCCTGCCGGTCGACGACCAGGGTCGCCGACGCGGCGCCATTCCACAGAAGCTTCCGCCTCTCCCGCAGGGCTCCGCCCTCGACCGCCACCAGGACGTCGCCATCGCGTGCCAGCCGGCCGGCATGGACATGATCCACCACGATAGCCGGCCCGGGCGCGAGACGGACGAGCGTGCCATTGGGCGCCAGCACGGTCTCCGGCACCTGGCAGGCCCTCGCCAGCGCCATGTGCTCGACCATGTGGCGCACCTCGCCATGGACGGGAATGGCGATCCTGGGGCGGACCCATTGATAGACCTTGACCAGCTCGTCGCGGGCTGGATGGCCGGAGACATGGATATGCTCGTCCCGATCGGTGACGACTTCGACGCCGCGCGCCAGCAGGGCATTTTGCAAGCGCCCGACCGGCCGCTCGTTTCCGGGAATGACGCGGGCGGAGAAGATTGCCGTGTCGCCTTCTTCCAGGACGATATCGCGATGTTCCCCGTTGGCGATCTTGGCCATCGAGGCGCGCGGCTCACCCTGGCTGCCGGTGCAGATGAAGAGAACCTTGTCGCGTGGCAGGTAGCCGGCTTCGCTTTCCGTCACGCAGGCCGGAAAATCGAGCAGATAGCCGCATTCCTGGGCCGCCTCGACCATGCGCTGCAGTGCCCGTCCCGACAGCACCGGATGGCGACCGGCGGCGACTGCAGCCTTGGCGATGCTTTCCACGCGGGCGAGGTTGGAGGCGAAGCAGGTCACCGCGACGCGGCACTTGCGCGTCTTCACCAGTTTCTCGAGGTTGGCGCGCACGGTCGCCTCGGAGCCCGCCTCGCCTTCGACGAAGACGTTGGTGCTGTCGCAGATCATGGCGAGAGCCCCTTCCTCGCCGATGCGTTTCAGGGTCGCTTCGTCCGTCACTTCACCGAGCAGCGGCTCGGGGTCGATCTTCCAGTCACCGGTATGGAACACGGTGCCGAGCTTGGTCCGGATCGCCAGGGCATTCGGCTCGGGAATCGAATGCGTCATGGTGATCATTTCGAGCTCGAACGGCGCCACGGTGAACTTGGCGCCTAACGCGATCTCCGTGACCGGAACCGCATCGACCAATCCGGCATCGACAAGCTTGCGTCGCAGCACCGAGGCGGCGAACGGCGTGGCATAGACCGGCGCCTTCAGCCGCGGCCAGAGATCGGCCACTGCGCCTAGGTGATCCTCGTGCGCATGGGTCAGCACGATGCCCGCCAGATCGTCCCGTCGTTCCTCGATGAAGGCCGGATCCGGCATCACGACGTCGATGCCTGGAGTGGTGTCGTCTCCAAAGGCGATGCCGAGATCCACCATCAGCCACTTGCCGGCATGGCCGTAGAGGTTGAGGTTCATGCCG
Organism: Enhydrobacter aerosaccus; assembly: GCF_900167455.1. GTDB lineage: Bacteria > Pseudomonadota > Alphaproteobacteria > Reyranellales > Reyranellaceae > Reyranella > Reyranella aerosaccus. Next base: position 1,279,035 of record NZ_FUWJ01000001.1, on the reverse strand, counting down.
ATCTCGCCCGCCCCACCGAGGGCGAGAAACAACAGTTCGTCGGCGCCGGGAACGGTCATTTGCGATTGCGGCGATAGATCTCGATCAGGCCCCGCGCGGTGATGTCCGGCACGATCTGCTCGATCACGGTGGTGGAGCCATCGAACACCGGCGCCAGGCCGCCGGTCGAGATCACGCGCATGGGCCGGCCGAACTCACCCTTGATGCGCGCGACGATGCCCTCGATCAGCCCGACATAGCCCCAGAACACGCCGGCATGCATGCACTCCACGGTGTTCGTGCCGATGACGTGGGCCGGCCTCTCGACCACGATGCGCGGCAGGAGCGCGGTGGCATTGACCAGCGCCTCGATGCTGAGATTGATGCCGGGCGCAATGACGCCGCCGCAATAGCTGCCCTCCTCATCGACGACGTCGAAGGTCGTGGCCGTGCCGAAATCGACGATGATCATCGGCGTCTTTGGAAAGAGAACCGCGGCGCCGATCGTGTTGCAGATTCGATCCGCTCCCGCTCCCTGGCCCTTGATCTGGATGCCGTAGGAGATGTTGGGCTCCCCCAGCACGAGCGGCGTGCAGCCGAAATAGCGGGTGCACAGTCGCCGCAGGTTGAACGTCGCCTGCGGCACGACACTGGCGATGATGGCATCTGTGATGGCCTTGGTCTCGATCCCTTCCATGGCCATCAATTGGACCAACCAGACGGCATGCTCGTCGGCGGTACGCATCGCTGAGGTATGCTGGCGCCACTCGCCGATGATCCTGTCGCCGTCGATGACACCGAATTTGACGTTCGTGTTGTTGGCATTGATGGCGAGCAGCATGACTGTTCTCCCCTAGGCACTCCGGCCCAACAGTTCACCGGCCACGATCTTGCGCGGACCGGTCGGCGTCTCCAGCAGCAGGGCACCGTCACGATCGATGCCGCAGAAATGCCCGCGCACGAGCTCCTGCCCGAGTTTGACATCGACTTCGAGGCCGATCGGACCGGCCCGGTCGAGCCAGGCGCGGCGGATCTCCTCGAAGCCTTCCCGCCGCCATTGCCGCATGCGCCTTGCCAGGCCCGCGGCGAGTTTCTCGAGAGCGCCCTCGACCGTGCCGCCCAGCATGGCGCCGGGATAACGCATCTCGGGAAGCTGCGGCGCGAAGGTCACATTAACGCCGATGCCCATCACGACATACTCGACCTTGCCGTCCTGACCAATCGAGCTCTCCGGCAGGATCCCGGCCACCTTGCCGCCGTCGACGAGAACATCGTTCGGCCATTTGACCCGGACATCGCGGCCGTCCGTGATCATGTCGGCGACCGCCAAAGCAGCGACGAAGCCGAGCTCCGCAGCCCGCGGCGCGGGACAGTCGGGACGGAGGATGGTCGAGCTGTAGAGATTCCCGACCGGAGAGGCCCAGCGCCGGCCACGGCGGCCACGGCCGCCCGTCTGTTCCCGGGCGCAGACCACCGTCCCTTCCGGGGCGCCGCTGTCGGCCAGTCGGCACGCCTCATCGTTGGTGCTTCCGATGCTATCGAGCGCGACCAGCGTCCACCCGTCCGGGAGGACGGGCGCCGACATCACGGGAACAGGCCCTTTGCCGCCGCCGCCGCGACGAGGCTGAGCGGCTGCGGCGCCAGCGAGAAGGCCGCCACGATCACTGCCGCCACGAAGGCGATCGCCCGGTTCACGCCAAAGGCCGATGCATCGAGCGCCTCTGCGGGTTCGTCGAAATACATCACCTTCACGATGCGGAGGTAGTAGTACGAGGCCACGACGGACGCCAGAACGCCCAGCACAGCCGGCCAGAACAGCTTGGCCTCGATGGCGGCCATGAAGACGTAGAGCTTGGCCCAGAACCCGGCCAGCGGCGGAATGCCGGCCAGCGAGAACATGAAGACCATCATGGCGAAGGCCAGCATCGGATGCGTACGGCCGAGGCCCGCCAGATCGTTGACCTGCTCGACCATCATGTCGCGCCGCTTCATCAGCAGGATCACGGCGAAGGAGCCCAGGGTCATCACCAGATAGATGCCGAGGTAGAACACCACCGACTGGATGCCCTTCTCGCTGCCAGCCGCCACGCCGAGCAGAATATAGCCGACATTGCCGATCGACGAATAAGCCATCAGGCGCTTGATATTGGGCTGGCGCAGCGCGGCGAACGCGCCCAGCGCCATGGACAGCACGGACACGACGACGATGATCTGCTGCCACTGCGGGAACAGCGGCTTGAACGGCCCCATCAACACTGAGATCGTCAGCGACAAAGCGGCGATCTTGGGCGCCACAGCGAAGAAGGCGGTCACCGGCGTCGGCGACCCTTCGTAGACGTCCGGCGTCCACATGTGGAACGGGACCGCCGCAATCTTGAAGGCGAGGCCGGCGACCACGAACACCAGGCCGACGATGACGCCGATCTCGCCCGCCTTGCCCTCGAGCAGCGCGCGCGAGATCTGCACGAAGGCCGTGCCGCCACAGAAGCCATAGATCAGCGAGGCGCCGAACAGCAGCATGCCGGACGCGACCGAGCCCAGGACGAAATACTTGATGCCTGCCTCTGTGGAGCGGATCGAATCCCTCTGGAACGCCGCGATCACGTAGAGCGACAGGGACTGCAGTTCCAGCCCGACATAGAGCGACATCAAATCGTTGGCCGAGATCATCAGCATCATGCCGAGAGCGGCCAGAGACACAACGATGGGATATTCGAAGCGCCAGACCTTCACGCGCTCGAAATAGGCCCGCGACATCGGGATCGTGATCGCCGCGCCGATCAGCATCAGGACCTTCATGGTCGCGGTCAGGCGGTCGACGATGAACAACGAGGAGAATGCCGTCCCTTCGCGATAGGGCGTGAAGATCAGCACGGCCGTCACGAGAAGCGCGACCGTCGTCGCGACCGACACGAACGCCGCGGATGTCTCTCCCCGCAGCACGCCATAGAGCAGCAGCAAGGCAGTGACGGCCGCCAGGAAGATTTCCGGCCGGGCCAGCGTCCAGGATTCGAGACCGATAGGCATATTCGTCACTCCTGGCCGCTCACGGCTTCAACGACGCAGTATGGGCCAGCTTGATGGCCGCATTGTAATCGCCGATCAGCTTGTCCACCGCCGGCGCCATCGGATCGAGGAACGATGCGGGATAGATACCCATCCACAAGGTGATCAGGACCAGCGGCAGGAAGACGGCGATCTCGCGCCCGTTCATGTCGAGGATTGCCTTCAACGACGACTTCGTGAGTTCGCCGAAGATGATCTTGCGGTAGAGCCACAGGGCGTAGGCCGCGCCCAGGATCAAGGCCGTGGCCGCCAGGAACGCGACCCAGGTATTGGCCTTGAAGGTGCCGACCAGCACCAGGAACTCGCCCACGAACCCGGACAGGCCCGGCAAGCCCACGCTCGCCAGGGTGAAGAACAGAAACACGAAGGCGTAGCGCGGCATGCGGTGGACCAGGCCGCCATAGGCATCGATCTCACGCGTATGCATGCGATCGTAGACCACGCCGACGCAAAGGAAGAGCGCGGCCGACACGATGCCGTGGCTCAGCATCTGGAAGATCGATCCCTGCACGCCCTGCATGTTCATGACGTAGATGCCGATCGTCACGAAGCCCATGTGGGCGATCGACGAGTAGGCGATCAGCTTCTTCATGTCCTCCTGCACCAGCGCCACGAGCGAGGTGTAGATGACCGCGACGACGCTGAGGCCAAAGATCAATGGCGCGAAGTACTGCGTCGCCTCCGGCATCAGCGGCACCGAGAAGCGGATGAAGCCGTAGCCACCCATCTTCAACAGCACGCCGGCCAGGATGACCGAGCCCGCCGTCGGCGCCTCGACGTGCGCATCGGGCAGCCAGGTGTGGACCGGCCACATCGGCACCTTGACGGCAAAGGAGGCGAAGAAGGCCAGCCACAGCCAGCATTGCCAGCGGAACGGCAGATCGAGCTTCTCCATCGCCGTCGGCAGGTCCGTCGTGCCCACCTGCGAGTAGATGGCGATGATCGCCAGCAGCATCAGGACCGAGCCCAGCAGCGTGTAGAGGAAGAACTTGAAGGCGGCATAGACGCGCCGCTTCCCGCCCCACACGCCGATGATCAGGAACATCGGGATCAGAACGCCTTCGAAGAAGACGTAGAACAGCGCCAGATCGAGCGCGCAGAACATGCCGACCATGAAGGTCTCGAGCACGAGGAACGCGATCATGTATTCCTTGACGCGGTTCTGCACCGACTCCCAGCTGGCCAGGATGCAGATCGGGGTCAGCAGCGTCGACAGCAGCACGAAGAACAGCGAAATGCCGTCGATGCCCATGTGGTAGCCGATGTTCAGGGCCGGCACCCAAGCCAGCTTCTCCTCGAACTGGTACGAAGCCTTGGCGGGATCGAACTGCGCCCACAGGACGAGCGAGATCAGGAATGTCACAAGCGAGGTGATCAGCGCTGCGCTGCGGCAGTTCCGATCCACCGCTTCCTTGGGACCGTTGACGATGAGACAGAAGAACGCGCCCGCCAGAGGCAGGAACGTCACAAGCGACAGTATCGGCCAGCTCGACATCGTTCCTACCTCAGCCAGCTAAAGTAGGTCACGGCAGCCGCTACCCCGACCAGCATGGCAAACGCATAGTGATAAAGATACCCGCTCTGGAAACGGCTCAGAGCGCCGGCCAGCTCGCGCGAGCGTGCGGCAATACCGTCCGGCCCCAGCCCGTCGATCAGCGCGCCGTCGCCCACCTTCCAGAACACGCGGCCCAGCGCCAGCGCCGGACGGACGAAGATCGCGTCGTATAGTTCGTCGAAGTACCACTTGTTGAAGAAGAAGCGATACAGCCCCGAGAAGGTCGCGACCGTCTTCGCCGGAAGACCTGGCATTGCGATGTAATAGAGGTAGCTCAGGGCAATGCCGGCGATGCCCATGACCAGCGGCAGCAGCGAACTCCACTCCGGCACATGATGCATGCCGTGCAGCACGCCCTCGGTTGCCTTCACGGCAATCGAATGGCTCCAGAAATGCTCCCAGTCCTCGCCCACGAACCAGGGATAGGCGACCAGACCGGACAACAGCGCGCCGATGCCGAGCACGTAAAGCGGGATCAGCATGACCGCCGGCGATTCGTGCGCGTGGTCCCACGTGTGATGATCGCCGCGATACTTGCCGTAGAAGGTCAGGAACATCAGGCGCGTCGAATAGAATGCGGTCATGAACGCGGCGATGATGCCCAGCCAGTAGGCGATATAGCCGACCTGCGTACCGGCGGCATAAGCCGCCTCCAGGATCGAATCCTTCGAGTAGAAGCCGGCGAAGCCGATGCCGTGTCCGAGAATGTACGGCACGCCGATCCCCGAGAGCGCAAGGGTGCCGATCCACATCAGATAGAAGGTCTGCGGCGCCTTTTCCTTCACGCCGCCCATCTTGCGCATGTCCTGCTCGTGATGGAGGCAATTGATCACCGAGCCGGAGCCCAGGAACAGCAGCGCCTTGAAGAAAGCGTGCGTCATCAGATGGAACATCGCCGCGGAATAGCCGCCGACGCCTGCGGCGAAGAACATGTAGCCGAGCTGGCTGCAGGTCGAATAGGCCACGACCCGCTTGATATCGAATTGCGTGAGCCCGATCGTTGCCGCGAAGAAAGCGGTGGCGGCGCCGATGAGCGTGACGACCTGAGAGGCCACGGGAGCGAGTTCGAACAGGGGTGACAGGCGGCAGACCATGAAGACGCCGGCCGTCACCATCGTCGCGGCGTGGATCAAGGCCGACACCGGCGTCGGACCTTCCATCGCGTCCGGCAGCCAGGTGTGCAGCCCAAGCTGGGCCGACTTGCCCATGGCGCCGATGAACAGAAGGATGCAGGCGGTCTCCAGAGCCGGCAGATCCATGCCCAGGAACTGGATGCGCATCTGGGCCATGTCGGGTGCCTTGGCGAAGATCTCGTGGAAGCCGACCGAGCCAGACAGCATCCATACTGCGGCAATCCCGAGCGCAAAGCCGAAGTCACCGACGCGGTTCACGATGAAGGCCTTCATCGCCGCCGCGTTCGCCGACGGGCGGTCGTACCAGAAGCCGATCAGCAGATACGATGCGAGGCCGACGCCTTCCCAGCCGAAGAAGAGCTGCACCAGATTGTCGGACGTCACCAACATCAGCATGAAGAAGGTGAACAGGCTGAGATACGACATGAAGCGCGGGATCGACGGGTCATCGGCCATGTAGCCGATCGAGTAGACGTGGACCATCGACGACACGCCCGTCACGACGATCAGCATCACCGCGGTCAGGGTATCGACGCGCAGCGACCAGGCGACGTCCAGTGTCCCCGAGCCGATCCAGTCGAACAGCTTGACGACCATCATCTTGCCGTCCTCCGGCCCGAAGCCGATGCGGACGAAGACGAAGATCGATAGCGCCGCGGCAATCAGCAGGGCGGCCGAGGTGACGACCTGCGCCGGCCGGTCGCCGATGACGCGACAGAATAGCCCCGCAATCGCTGCGGCAACCAGGGGCAGGAAGACGATGAGCTTGACGGCAAGATCCATGATGCGTCCCCGGCCCCTAGCCCTTCATCGCGTTGATGTCTTCGACCTCGACCGTACCGCGATTGCGGAAATAGACGACGAGGATCGCCAGCCCGATGGCGGCTTCCGCGGCGGCGACGGTCAGGACGAGCATGGCAAAGATCTGCCCCACCACGTTCCCCTGGAAGACCGAAAAGGCCACCAGGTTGATGTTGACCGCGAGCAGCATCAGCTCGACGCACATCAGGATGACGATGACGTTCTTTCGGTTGAGGAAGATACCCAGCACGCCGAAGGTAAAGAGCACCGAGGCGACGAACAGGTAGTGGCCAAGGCCGATGATCATGACACGCCTCCGCGCGTCGGCACCTTGACCACGGCGATGGCCTGGTCCTTGGGCCGGTAGAGCTGCTCGGCGACGCGCTGCCGCCGCACGCCGGGCCGGCGACGCAGCGTAAGCACGATGGCGCCGATCATCGCCACCAGGAGCACCACGCCCGCCGACTGGAACAGGAAGAAATATTGAGTGTAGAGCACCCGGCCGATGGCCCGGGTGTTCTCGACCGATCCGACATGGGCACCGGCCTGGTTGAGGGTCGCGATAGTCGGCGAACCACCACCAAAGACACCCAGCGCCAACAGGATCTCGGCCAACAGAACGATCCCGATCAACGATCCGATCGGCGCGTACTTCAAGAAGCCTTCACGCAGCTCGGCGACCTTGATGTCGAGCATCATGACGACGAACAGGAACAACACCGCCACGGCGCCGACATAAACGATGACCAAGATCATCGCCACGAACTCGGCGCCGATCAGCAGGAACAGAGCCGCCGCGTTGAAGAAGGCGAGGATCAGGAACAGTACCGAGTAGACGGGATTGCGCGACGCCACGACCATGGCGCCGGCGGCGATGGTCACGAACGCAAACAGATAGAAGGCCAGAGCCTGGAGCAGCATGAGTTTCCCCTTCCCCAGCCTCGATCAGCGGTAAGGCGCATCCGCGCGGAGGTTCTGCGCGATGGTCCCCTCCCAGCGGTCGCCGTTCGCGAGCAGCTTTTCCTTGTTGTACATCAGCTCCTCGCGGGTCTCGGTCGTGAATTCCGTGTTGGGGCCCTCGACGATGGCATCGACCGGACAGGCTTCCTGGCAGAAGCCACAATAGATGCACTTCGTCATATCGATGTCGTAGCGCGTGGTGCGGCGGCTGCCATCCTCGCGCGGCTCGGCTTCGATGGTGATGGCAAGGGCCGGACAGATCGCCTCACAGAGCTTGCAGGCGATACAGCGCTCTTCCCCATTGGGATACCGGCGCAGCGCATGCTCGCCGCGGAAGCGCGGGCTGAGCGGGCTGCGCTCGTACGGGTAGTTCACCGTAACCTTCGGCTTGAACATGTACTTCAAGGTGAGGGCGAAGCCCGAGATCACCTCGGCCAGTAGAAACGTGCGCGCAGCGCGATCGAGAGAGGGCATCTGCAATCTCCCTATTTGCCCGGCACCAGGCCGCCGAACTGCAGCACCGCCGCAGTCAGCACGAGCCACCCCAGCGAGATGGGCAGGAAAACCTTCCAGCCCAGCCGCATAAGCTGGTCGTAGCGGTAACGAGGCAGGGTTCCCTTCGTCCAGCTGAAGACGAAGAGCAGCGAGGCGATCTTGAGCGCGAACCACACTACGCCGGGTATGTAGGTGAAGGGCGCATAGGGAATGGGCGACATCCAGCCGCCGAGGAACAGCACGGAGCCCATTGCCGACAGCAGGATCATGTTGGCGTATTCACCCAGGAAGAATAGGGCGAAGGGCATCGACGAATATTCGGTCTGGAATCCCTGCACGAGTTCCGCTTCCGACATCGGCAGATCGAACGGCGTGCGGTTGGTCTCCGCGAGCGCCGAGATGAAGAAGATGACGAACATCGGCAGCAGCGGCAGCCAATACCAGTTCCAGAACCAGCCGGCCTGCGCCAGCACCACCTTGGACAGGTTGAGCGAGCCGACGCACAGCAGCACCGTCACCAGGACGAAGCCGATCGAGACCTCGTAGGATACCATCTGCGCCGCCGACCGCAGCGCGCCCAGGAACGCGTACTTCGAATTGGATGCCCAGCCGGCGATGATGATGCCGTAGACGCCAAGCGAGGAGATCGCGAAGAGGTACAGGATCCCGACATTGATGTTGGCGATTACCCAGCCGTCGGAGAACGGCACGACCGCCCAGGAGATCAGCGCCGTCATGAAGGTGATCATGGGCGCGATCAGGAACAGCACGGTATTCGCGCTCGACGGGACGATCGTCTCCTTCAGCAACAGCTTCAGACCGTCGGCGAAGGGTTGAAGCAGGCCGAATGGGCCCACGACGTTCGGACCACGCCGGAGCTGGATCGAAGCCCAGATCTTGCGATCGGCGTAGGTCATGTAGGCGACCGCCACCAGGAGCGGCACGGTAACCGCCAGGCATTCGGCAAGAATGACGATGGCCTGGCCGAGCCAGTGGGTCGTGAAGAAGTGGATCAGATCGGCGTACATGCCCTACTCCGCCGCCAGCAGCTGCTGCCGCGACGCCATGCATTCCGCCATGGTACGCGACGCCCGACTGATGGGGCACGTCATGTAATAGTTCGTGATCGGCGAGGCGAAGGCCGCGTCGTTCGTGGCACCCGCCTGGCCGAACGGCCCCCAGGCGCCTGGCGCCTGCTGATCGAGCGCGGCGAAGACCTTGTTGGTTGCAACCAGGCGGCTGCGCACCTGATCGAGCGTGTCGTAGGGCAGAGTCTTGCCCAGACGCTCCGACAAGGCGCGGATGATCGCCCAATCCTCGCGCGCTTCCCCCGGCGGGAAGGTCGCGCGCAGACCGAGCTGCACCCGGCCTTCCATGTTCACATAGGTACCCGGCTTCTCGGTATAGGCGGCGCCGGGAAGGATCACGTCGGCCCGGTGGGCGCCACGATCGCCGTGGTGGCCCTGGTAGATCACAAACGCCTTGCCGAGTTGCTGCACATCGATCTCGTCGGCGCCAAGGAGATAGACCACGTCGATCTCCTTGTTCTGCGCTCCGGTCAGAATGCCGGCGACGTCGCGACCGCCCTCTCCCGGCACCAGGCCAAGATCGAGGCCGCCAACGCGCGCCGCCGCGGTATGCAGAACAGCGAAGCCGTTCCAGTCCTCGCGCACGGCATTGATCTTTTCCGCCAGCTCACGCGCCAGCGCCAGTACGGCGGCGCCATCGTCGCGGGTCAGCGCCCCCATGCCGACGATGATCATCGGGTTCTTGGCCGCTTTCAGCTTCTCGAAGAAACCGAGCTTGCCATCCGCCAGTTCGCGCAGCGTCGCGGGGCCGGCTCCCAGCCGCTCGACGGGATAGGTGAGGTCGACCGACGGCCCGATGCTGGCAAACGCGCAGCGGCCCGTGAGGTAGCGCTTGCGCAAACGCGCATTGAGTACGGGCGATTCCCAGCGCGGGTTGGTTCCGAGCAGCAGGATGGCATCTGCCTGGTCGATGCCACGGATGCCTGGATTGAAGATATAGCCTCCGCGCACGCCCGCCTCGAGCTTGGCGCCGTCCTGGCGGCAATCGATGTTGGGCGAGCCGAGCGCCGCCATCAGATCCTTGAGCGCGACCATCGACTCGGCGTCGCACAGGTCACCGACGATGGCGGCGATCTTCTTGCCGTCGACGCCCTTCAGCTTGTCGACGACGGTCGTGAACGCCTCGTCCCAGCTTGCCGGCACGAGCTTGCCGCCCTTGCGGACGTAGGGCTGGTCGAGACGCTGGTAACGCAGACCGTCGACCGCATGACGCGTCTTGTCGCCGATCCACTCCTCGTTGACGTCGTCATTGAGCCGCGGCAGCACGCGCATGACCACGGCGCCTCGCGTATCGACGCGGATATTGGAGCCCAAGGCATCCAGCACGTCGACCGACTCGGTCTTGCGCAATTCCCACGACCGGGCCTCGTAGGCGTAAGGCTTGGAAGTGAGCGCGCCGACCGGGCACAGATCGACGATGTTGCCCGACAACTCCGTCGTCAGCGTGTGCTGAACATAGGTCGTCACTTCCATCGATTCGCCGCGTCCGGTCGCCCCGAGTTCCTCGACACCCGCCACTTCCGTCGCGAAACGGATGCAGCGTGTGCAGTGGATGCAGCGGTTCATGGACGTCTTGACGAGAGGGCCCAGTTCCTTGTCCGGCACCGCGCGCTTGTTCTCGTGATACCGGCTGCGGTCGAAGCCGAAGGCCATGGCCTGATCCTGCAGATCGCACTCGCCGCCCTGATCGCAGATCGGGCAATCGAGCGGATGATTGATGAGCAGGAACTCCATCACGCCGTTGCGCGCCTTGCGCACCATCGGCGTGTCGGTCTTGATCACCATGCCCTCGGCAACCGGCATGGCGCAGGAGGCGATCGGCTTGGGGGCCTTCTCCTGCTCGACCAGGCACATGCGGCAGTTGCCGGCAATAGACAGGCGCTCGTGATAGCAGAAGCGGGGGATTTCGACTCCCGCCAGTTCGCAGGCCTGCAGAACCGTGATGCCGGCCGGCACCTCGATCTCGATGCCGTCGATCTTCATCTTGGGCATAGTGTGCTCCCCGCCCTACTCGGCTGCCAGCTTCTGGGTGCGCGCGCGGATGCGGCGCTCCATCTCGGGCCGGAAATGACGAATCAAACCCTGGATCGGCCAAGCGGCCGCGTCGCCAAGCGCGCAGATCGTATGACCTTCGACCTGCTTGGTGACGTCCTCCAGCGCATCGATCTCCTCGATGCGGGCATCGCCCGTCACCATCCGCTCCATCACGCGCCACATCCAGCCGGTGCCTTCGCGGCACGGCGTGCACTGACCGCAGCTCTCGTGCTTGTAGAAATAACTCAGCCGCGCGATCGCCTTCACGATGTCGGTCGACTTGTCCATGACGATGACCGCCGCGGTGCCCAGACCCGACTTCTGTTCGCGCAGGGCATCGAAGTCCATCAGCACGGTATCGCAGATATCTTTCGGCAGGACCGGCACCGAGGCGCCGCCCGGAATCACGGCCAGCAGATTGTCCCAGCCGCCGCGTACGCCGCCGGCATGCTTCTCGATCAGCTCGCGCAACGGGATGCTCATCGCCTCCTCGACGTTGCACGGCTTGTTCACGTGGCCGGAGATGCAGAACAGCTTGGTGCCGGCATTGTTGGGGCGGCCGAAGCTCGTGAACCAGCTGGCACCGCGGCGCAAGATGGTCGGCGCCACGGCAATTGATTCGACGTTGTTGACGGTGGTCGGACAGCCATACAGGCCGGCACCGGCCGGGAACGGCGGCTTCAGCCGCGGCATGCCCTTCTTGCCTTCCAGGCTCTCCAGCAACGCCGTCTCTTCGCCGCAGATATAGGCGCCGGCGCCGCGATGGACGTAGAGATCGAAATCCCAGCCCGAGCCGCAGGCATTCTTGCCGATCAATCCGGCCTCGTAGGCCTCCTGTACGGCTGCCTTGAGATGCTGGGCCTCGTTGTAGAACTCGCCGCGGACGTAGATGTAGGCGGCATGCGCCCGCATGGCGAACGAGGCGATCAGGCAGCCTTCAATCAGCGTATGCGGATCATGCCGCAGGATGTCGCGATCCTTGCAGGTGCCCGGCTCCGACTCGTCGGCATTGACCACGAGGTAATGCGGCCGATCCTTCACTTCCTTCGGCATGAAGGACCACTTGAGGCCGGTCGGGAAGCCGGCGCCGCCGCGGCCGCGCAGGCCCGACTTCTTCATCTCGTCGATGATCGCGTCCTGACCACGGTCCAGGATCGCCTTGGTATTGTCCCAGATACCGCGCGCCCGAGCGCCTGCCAGGCGCCAGTCGTGGATGCCGTAGAGATTCTGGAAGATGCGGTCCTTGTCGGCGAGCATGGTTCACTCACCCTTCAATGTCGTGGGGCCGCCGATCGGCGCCGAAGCCTGGCGGTCGACCTGTGGGCCGGGTTTGGGAGTCTCGCCGCGGCGGAAAGCGTCGAGCAGCTTGCGGGTCGAGGCCTCGTCGAGATCCTCGTAGAAATCGTCATTGATCTGCACCACCGGCGCATTCACGCAGCCGCCCAGGCACTCGACCTCCTGAACGGTGAAGGTGACGTCGTCGGCCGCCTCGCGGCACGCCTTCATCACGCCATCCGAGCCGCGCAGCCAGCAGGGCGTCGTGGTGCAAACCTGCAGCAGGTACTTACCCTTCGGCCGGAGCTGGAACATCGTATAGAAGGTCGCGATCTCGTAGACGCGGATCGGCGCCATTTCCAGCAGCCGCGCCACCTCGTCCATCGCCACGCGCGGCAGCCAGCCTTGCTGGCGCTGCGCCAGATCCAGCACGCCGATCACGGCGCTGGCCTGGCGGCCCGGCGGGTACTGCGCAATCAGCCCCTTCACCTTCTCCATGTACTCCGGAGTGAAGGAAAAGGAAGCGACCTGCGGCACGTCCTTGGGATCGGCGGTGATCATCGCCATCGCATCGTCTCCTAGCGGTCGATCTCGCCGAACACGATGTCGAGCGAGCCGATATTCGCCGACATGTCGGCGAGCTGATGGCCACGAGTCATCATGTCGAGCGCCTGCAGATGGGGGAATCCCGGCGCGCGGATCTTGCAACGGTAAGGCTTGTTGGTGCCGTCCGAGACCAGATACACGGCGAATTCGCCTTTCGGCGCCTCGACTGCGGTGTAGGTCTCGCCGGCGGGAACCTTGTACCCTTCGGTATAGAGCTTGAAATGATGGATCAGGGCTTCCATCGAGCCCTTCATCTCGGCGCGCCGTGGCGGCGCGATCTTGCGATCGTCGATGCGCACGGCTCCCTTCACGGTCCGCAGCGCCTTGATGCACTGCTCCATGATGCGGGCGCTCTGATACATCTCCTCGACGCGCACCAGATAGCGCGCGAAACAGTCGCCGGTCTTGCCGATGGGAATGTCGAAATCCATCCGGTCGTAGACGTCATACGGCTGCGACTTGCGCAGATCCCAGGGCAGTCCGCAGGCGCGGATCATCGGCCCGGAGAAGGCCCAGTCGAGCGCCTGCTCCTTGGAAACGACACCGATATCGACCGTACGCTGGCGGAAGATGCGGTTGTCGTTCAGCAGGTTCTCGATGTCCTTCAGGAACGGGTAGAACTGGACGGTCCACCGTTCCATGGCGTCGAGCATGCCGTCCGGCAGATCCTGGTGCACGCCGCCGGGACGGAAATAGGCCGCATGCATGCGGGCGCCGCTCACGCCTTCGTAGAACTCCATCAGCAGCTCACGCTGCTCGAAGCCCCACAGCGGCGGCGTCAAGGCGCCGACATCCATCGCGAATGTCGTGACGTTCAGCAGATGATTGAGGATGCGCGTGACCTCGGAGAACAGCACGCGAATGTACTGGCCGCGCTCCGGAACCGTGATGCCCAGCAGCTTCTCGACGGCAAGCGCGTAGGCGTGCTCCTGGTTCATCGGCGACACGTAGTCCAGCCGATCGAAGTACGGCACGGCCTGCAGGTAGCTCTTGTATTCGATGAGCTTCTCGGTGCCGCGATGGAGAAGGCCGATATGCGGATCGCAGCGTTCAACGATCTCGCCATCCATCTCTATCACCAGACGCAGCACGCCGTGCGCCGCAGGATGCTGCGGCCCGAAGTTCATCGTCAGCGTCTTGATCTCGACGTCGGCCATATCAGCTCGCCTTTGTCGCTTTTTCGTCGCCCGGCAGTACCCGCTCGACGCCGCCTTCCCACGGGCTGAGGAAGTCGAACTTGCGGAACTCCTGGGCGAGCTTCACCGGCTCGTAGATGACGCGCTTCTGCACGTCGTCCCACCGCACCTCGACGAAGCCGGTGAGCGGGAAATCCTTGCGCAGCGGGTGACCTTCGAAGCCATAGTCGGTCAGGATCCGCCGCAGATCCGGATGGTCGGCGAACCAGACACCGTAGAGATCGTAGGTCTCGCGCTCGAACCAGGTTGCCGAGCTGAACACCGGCGCCGCCGACGGAACCGGCGTCGCCTCGTCCGTCGCCACCTTCACGCGCACGCGCTGGTTATGCACCAGGCTCAGCAGGTTGTAGACGACATCGAAGCGCTTCTCGCGCTCCGGCCAATCGACGCCGCTGACATCGACGAGCTGCTTGAACAGGCACTTGGGATCGTCGCGCAGGAAGGTCAGCAGGGCGATGATCTTGTCCGGCGTCGTCTCGAGCATCAGCTCGCCGAGGCGCACATAGGCCGCGTCTGCGGCACCGCTCGCCCGAGCGATATGCTCACCAAGCTCGTTGATCGGCTCCATCAGCGCACCAGCGTTCCGACGCGACGGACCTTCTTCTGGAGCTGGAGGACGCCGTACAGCAGCGCCTCTGCCGTCGGCGGGCAACCCGGCACGTAAATGTCCACCGGCACGACACGGTCACAGCCACGCACGACCGAATAGCTGTAGTGATAGTAGCCGCCGCCGTTGGCGCAGGACCCCATGGAGATGACGTAGCGCGGCTCGGCCATCTGGTCGTAGACCTTGCGCAGGGCCGGAGCCATCTTGTTGGTCAGCGTCCCGGCCACGATCATCACGTCGGCCGAGCGCGGGCTCGGCATCGGCGCAACGCCGAAACGATCCAGATCGTAGCGGCTCATCCAGCAATGGATCATTTCCACGCCACAGCAGGCGAGACCAAAGGTCAGCCCCCACAACGAACCGGAACGCGCCCAGTTGACGAGCTTGTCGAGTTGGGCAACGACGAAGCCCTTGTCGGCGAGCTCGTCGTTCAACGCCCGCGATAGCGCCGCATCGGCAGCGGGATTAACCAGGTTGGATCGTGCTGGAGTGACTACTCCCATTCCAACGCTCCCTTGCGCCACTCATAGATGAAACCGACGGTCAAGACGCCGAGGAACAGCATCATCGACCAAAAGCCGAAGACACCGATGTCGCCGAGCGCCACGGCCCACGGAAAGAGAAACGCGACCTCGAGGTCGAAGATGATGAACAGAATTGCCACAAGGTAGAAACGCACGTCGAACTGCCCTCGGGCATCGTCGAAGGGCGGAAAGCCGCACTCGAAGGGCGACAGTTTCTCGGAGTTCGGATTCTGACGCGCGATCAGGTAGGAGCCGCCGACCATCGCGGCCACGAGGGCCAATGCGAGACCGAGGAAGATCAGAATGGGAAGGTATTCCCGAAGAAGAGCTTCCATCGTCACCCCTTGTGCCCCCCCGGATCTTCTGCCCTTGGGCTGCCAGCACTTGGGCTGGCGCGAGCGACGGGACTCGAACCCGCGACCTCCGGCGTGACAGGCCGGCGTTCTAACCAACTGAACTACGCCCGCAAAAGCCCCAAGCGGCGCGCGGAGAGATAAAGGACCCCCTATGGGGTGTCAAGCATACTGCACTCGCGAGATGGTGTGTAAATGCCGGAAATATCTGAATTTTCCGCAAGCGAGCGAAAACGCACGCAAAACAGCAGCGGCAATGGTGGGCGATGACGGACTCGAACCGCCGACATCCTCCGTGTAAAGGAGGCGCTCTACCAACTGAGCTAATCGCCCTCGCCGCCCTCCTAGCATAGCCACGCCAGAAGTGCGCTACGGCTTTCGTAATTTTGCCGATGCTTCGCCAGGCTAGTTGACGGCGTCCTTGAGGGCTTTGCTCGGACGGAATCGAGGTACGATCGCCGCCGGGATCTTGATCTTCTCCCCCGTTTGCGGGTTGCGGCCCTCGCCTGCATTACGCTTCGACACCTGGAAAGTCCCGAATCCGACCAGAAGGACTTTCTCCCTCTTTTTCAGCGACTTCGTGATCACGGTCAGAATCGAATCGACGGCATTAGCGGCGTCGGTCTTGGAAAGATTGGTCGAAGCGGCGACGGCGGCGATGAGATCGTGCTTATTCACGGGCAATCCCTGCAAAAACCGGCACCCTCAAGTGTAAGGGCGGCGCGAAAACGGCGTCAACGAGGAATACCACATTTTGTAGCCGAATCATCCATTAGACCGCAACCAATGGCGTAAAAGCGACGAAGCCTCGGATCTCTCCGAGGCTTCGCTCTACAGTTCGTAATGGAGGACGAACGGTCCTTAGTGAGCCATCATCCCTTCCGGATTTTCCGCCGGCTTCTTGGCGACCGGCTCCAGATCATCCGGCCACTCGATTGCAACCAGCGGCTTCGCCAGAGCCCGTGCCAGCACTTCGTCGACGGTGGAGACCGGGACGATCTCCAGTCCCTTCTTCACATTTTCGGGAATTTCCGGCAGGTCGCGCTCGTTCTCCTTGGGAATGAGCACGGTCTTCAGGCCGCCACGCAACGCGGCCAGCAGCTTCTCCTTGAGGCCGCCGATCGGCAGGACCCGGCCACGCAGGCTGATCTCGCCCGTCATCGCCACTTCCTTGCGCACCGGATTTCCGGTCAGTGCCGACACGATCGACGTGATCATGGCGACGCCCGCCGACGGACCATCCTTGGGCGTCGCGCCTTCCGGCACGTGCACGTGAATGTCGCGCTTCTCGAACATCGCCTGCTTGATGCCGAAGGCCGCCGCGCGGGAGCGGACATAGGCGTTCGCCGCCTGCACCGACTCCTGCATGACATCGCCCAGTTTGCCCGTGACCGTCACGCGGCCCCGGCCTGGCACCAGCACGGCTTCGACCTGAAGCAGCTCGCCGCCGACTTCAGTCCAGGCCAGGCCGGTGGTGATGCCGACCAGATCCTCGAGTTCGGCCTCGCCGAAGCGGAATCGGCGGACGCCGGCATACTTGTCGAGGTTCTTGGCGGTAACCTTCACCTTGGTCGTCCCCTTCATGAGGATTTCCTTGGTGGCCTTGCGAGCCAGGTTCGCGATCTCGCGCTCCAGATTACGCACCCCGGCCTCGCGCGTGTAATAGCGCACGAGATCGCGGACGGCGTCGTCATGGATGTCAAGTTCGTTGTCCTTCAGGCCGTTCGCCTCGATCTGCTTGGGGATCAGATGCTTGCGGGCAATGGCCACCTTCTCGTCCTCGGTGTAACCCGCCAGCCGGATGATCTCCATGCGGTCCAACAGCGGCTGCGCCATGCGCAGCGAGTTGGCCGTCGTGATGAACATCACGTTCGACAGATCGTAATCGATCTCGAGATAGTGGTCGTTGAAGGTCGCATTCTGTTCGGGGTCCAGAACCTCGAGCAGCGCCGACGACGGATCGCCGCGGAAATCCGCCCCGAGCTTGTCGATCTCGTCGAGCAGGAAGAGCGGGTTCGACGACTTCGCCTTCTTCATGCTCTGGATGACCTTGCCCGGCAGCGAGCCGATATAGGTCCGGCGATGGCCGCGGATCTCGGCCTCGTCCCGCACGCCGCCCAGCGACATGCGCACGAAGTTACGGCCGGTCGCCTTGGCGATCGACTTGCCGAGCGAGGTCTTGCCGACGCCCGGAGGGCCGACCAGGCACAGGATGGGACCCTTCATCTTCTCGACGCGCTGCTGCACGGCAAGATATTCGAGGATCCGCTCCTTCACCTTCTCAAGGCCGTGATGATCGGCATTGAGGACATCCTCGGCGTACTTCAGATCCTTGATGATCTTGGTCGGCTTGCGCCACGGAATGGACAGCAGCCAGTCGAGGTAGTTGCGCACCACCGTTGCCTCGGCGGACATCGGGCTCATCGTGCGCAGCTTCTTGAGCTCGCCGTTGGCCTTTTCGCGCGCTTCCTTGCTGAGCCGCGTCTTCTTGATGCGCTTCTCCAGTTCGGAGATCTCGTCGCGACCGTCCTCGGTCTCGCCAAGCTCCTTCTGGATCGCCTTCATCTGCTCGTTCAGATAATACTCGCGCTGCGTCTTCTCCATCTGACGCTTCACGCGATTGCGGATCTTCTTCTCCACTTGCAGCACGCCGATCTCGCCTTCCATCAGGCCGAGGATCCGCTCCAGCCGCTTGGACACCGAGTCGAGTTCGAGCAATTGCTGCTTGTCGGCAACCTTGAGCGCCAGATGCGCCGAGATGGTGTCCGCGAGCTTGGTCGGCTCCTCGATCTTGTTGATCGAGACCACAACCTCCGGCGGCACCTTCTTGTTCAGCTTCACATAGTTTTCGAATTCGGAAACGACGGTCCGCGCCGCAGCCTGAAGCTCGGCCGGATCTCCCGACGCCTCCTCCATCTCGACAGCGCGCGCCTCGAAGAAATCGGCGCGATCGGTGTAGCCGTCGATGCGCACGCGCTTCCCGCCCTCGACGAGGACCTTCACCGTCTCGTCCGGCAGTTTCAGGAGCTGCAGCACCGTGCCGAGCGTACCGATATTGTAGATATCGTCGGGACCGGGATCGTCCTGGGTCGCGTTCTTCTGGGCGATCAGCAGGATCTGCTTGTCGTCCTTCATGACCTCTTCGAGCGCTTTCACGCTCTTCTCGCGACCGACGAAGAGGGGAACGATCATACCGGGGAACACGACGATGTCGCGCAACGGCAGGACCGGATAGACATTTCCTTGTTGGGTGGGGGCGTTCATGATGCCTCGCTACATATGCTGTTAGAGCTGTCGCGCACCCCGGCCGTAACCCCCAAACGTGGGCAATTGGCGGCAGAAAGCCACGCACACTCAGTTGCAGAGATTGGCTCGAACGGGGGTCCGTTCAAGGCCCCGGAAGTAAGCTGGCGGCTGTAGCCGCCGCCAGTGTTGCAAAACTCAGGCCGGCGCTGCAGCGACGCCTTCCTTGCGCTCGCCGTGCACATAAAGCGGCTGAGCGCGACCTTCGATGACTTCGCGGTTGATGACCACTTCGTCGACGCCGTCCAGGGACGGCAGGTCGTACATGGTGTCGAGCAGCACGGTCTCCATGATCGACCGCAGACCGCGAGCGCCCGTCTTGCGCAGGATGGCCTTCTGGGCGACCGCCCGCAGCGCATCGTCCGTGAACTTGAGCTTCACGTTCTCCATGTCGAAGAGCCGCTGGTATTGCTTCAGCAAAGCGTTCTTCGGCCGGGTCAGGATCTCGATCAGGGCGCTCTCGTCCAGGTCCTCAAGCGTTGCGACTACCGGCAAGCGGCCGACAAACTCGGGAATCAGACCGTACTTCAGGAGATCCTCAGGTTCGAGGTCCCGAAGTACCTCGCCGGTGCGGCGGTCGTCCGGCCCCCTCACCTCGGCACCGAACCCGATCGAGGTCCCCTGGCGCCGCTGGGAGATGATCTTGTCGAGACCCGAGAAGGCACCGCCGCAGATGAACAGGATGTTGGTGGTGTCGACCTGCAGGAATTCCTGCTGTGGATGCTTTCGGCCACCCTGGGGCGGAACGGAGGCGACCGTGCCTTCCATGATCTTCAGCAGGGCCTGCTGCACGCCCTCACCCGACACATCCCTGGTGATCGAGGGGTTATCGGACTTGCGGCTGATCTTGTCGACCTCGTCGATATAGACGATGCCGCGCTGGGCCCGCTCGACGTTGTAGTCGGCGGCCTGCAGGAGTTTGAGGATGATGTTCTCGACATCCTCGCCGACATAGCCGGCTTCGGTCAGCGTCGTCGCGTCGGCCATGGTGAACGGCACGTCGAGCATCCGCGCCAGTGTCTGCGCGAGCAACGTCTTGCCGCAACCGGTCGGGCCGATCAGCATGATGTTCGACTTGGCGATCTCGACATCGTTCGCCTTGCCGCCGTGACCGAGCCGCTTGTAGTGGTTGTGCACGGCAACCGCCAGGATGCGCTTGGCTTGATCCTGGCCGATCACGTAGTCGTCGAGTATCTGACGGATTTCCTTCGGCGAGGGCACGCCGTCCTTGGATTTGACCAAGGTCGTCTTGCTCTCCTCCCGAATGATATCCATGCAAAGTTCGACGCATTCATCACAGATGAATACCGTCGGGCCAGCAATGAGCTTACGGACCTCATGCTGGCTCTTGCCGCAGAAGCTGCAGTAGAGGGTATTGCGGGAATCGCCCCCGGATTTGGCGGCTGGCATGTCTGTAACGCACCTCCGCTTGGGGGGCTCGCTGCCGGCGAGCCCGCACACAAGTGTAATGTTAAACGTGCCTCCCTCAGGGCGACAACCCCAAAATATGGTGTGTCCCCCTGCGAATAGGAAGCGATTGGTCGCGGCTCCTAGGAGGCAGCCGCCTGGATCGTCGGCAGCGGCCGATTCTCCAGCACGTCGTCGATCAACCCGAACTCCTTGGCTTCGGGGGGAGAAAAGAACTTGTCACGCTCCATGGCCCGTTCGATCTCCTCGATCGTCCGGCCAGTATGATGAACGTACATCTGGTTCAGCCGTGCCCTGGTCTGCAGGATCTCCTTGGCATGGATCTCGATGTCCGTCGCCTGGCCCTGGGCGCCGCCCGAGGGCTGATGGATCATGATACGAGCGTTGGGCAGCGAAAACCGTTTGCCCTTGGCACCGGCCATGAGCAGGAGCGAGCCCGCCGACGCAGCCTGGCCGAAAACCAGGGTGGAAATCTGGGGCCGCACGTATTGCATCGTGTCGTAAATCGCCAGCCCCGACGTCACCACGCCGCCCGGCGAGTTGATATAGAAGGAAATGTCCTTGGTCGGGTTCTCGGATTCGAGATAGAGCAGCTGCGCACAGAGCAGCCCGGCGACATTGTCTTCGATCGGCCCGTTCAGGAACACGATCCGCTCCTTCAGGAGCCTCGACCAGATGTCATAGCCGCGCTCGCCCCGGGCCGACTGCTCGACGACCATGGGAACGTAGTAGTTATTGTAGACTTGCAGCGGATCGCGCTCGCGGCTCATCGCCGAACCCCCTCTGGAACTAACAGACAAAAGGTGGCAGCGCCGGCGGCCCTGTTCAAGACCGCCGGCACTGGATCAATTCGTGGCCGCCTCGGACGGGGCGTCCTCCGCCTCTTCCGCCTCGCGAGCCGCCTTCATCAGTTCCTCCGGGGTAACTGACTTGTCCGTCACCTTCGCAAGTTCCAGGATGAAATCGACCGTCTTCTCCTCGAAGATCGGCGCCCGCAGCTGCTCCTTGAGTTCGGCATTCTTGCCGTAGAACTCGAGGACCTGGCGCTCCTGGCCGGGGTAGCGCATCGCCTCGCGCATTACGGCCTGATTTAGCTCCTCGGGCGTCACGTCGATGCTGTTCGACCGGCCAACATCCGCCAGCAGCAGACCGAGGCGAACGCGACGTTCGGCGATGTCCCGGTATTCCTTCCGCAGCTTCTCTTCGTCACCCTCGAACTTCTCGCCATTCTTCTTGGCTTCCTCGATGCGACGCCAGATCGAGTCGAATTCGGCCTCCACCAGGCCGTCCGGCACGGCGAACTTGTAGGCATCCGCCAGCTTGTCGAGCAGCTGCCGCTTGACCATCGAGCGCGAGATCCGGGCATAGTCTTGGCCAATCCGGTCGCTCACGGCCTTGCGCATGGCCTCGAGATTCTCGAAGTTGTTTTTCTTCGCCAGCTCGTCGTCGGCCGGCTTGTCGACGAACTCGCGAATCTCCTTCACGGTGCACTTGAACACGGCGTCCTTGCCCGCCAGTTCCTTGGCGCCGTACTCGGCCGGGAACGTCACCTTCACGTCGATCGGCTTGTCGATTTCGGCGCCAACGAGCTGGTCCTCGAAGCCCGGGATGAAGTTCCCAGAACCCAGCTCGAGCACGTAGTCTTCAGCCTTGCCGCCGGGAAATTCGACGCCATCGACCGAACCGACGAAGTCGAGCTTGATCGCATCGCCCTTCTGCGCCGGTCGCGGCGGATCCACCGGCTTCTGCTCGCGATTGGCCTTGGCGATGCGGTCGAGCGCGTCGTCCACGTCCTTCTCCGGCACGTCGGCCTTGAGGCGCTCGAGTTCGATACCGGAGAAGTCGAGCTGACCGATCTCTGGGAGAAGCTCGATCGCCACCTCGAACTCGACGTCCTTGCCCTCGCCCAGCTCTTTCAGGTCGACTTTCGGCTGCAGCGCAGGCTTCAGACCGCGATCCTCGATCGCCTTGGCCGTGCTCTGATTCACGGCCTGCTCCAAGGCGTCGCCATAGAGCGCTTGGCCATACTGCTTCTTGAGCAGGCCCACAGGAACCTTGCCCGGACGGAAGCCCGGCATCTGTGCCGTGCGTGCGAGCTCGGCCAGGCGCTCGTCGACCTTCGCCGACAGGTCACCCGCGGGAACGACGATCTTGAATTGCCGCTTCAGCCCTTCGGCCGACAGTTCCGTGACTTGCATTCTCTTCACTTCCATCTTTTCTGTTTGGTGCGGGCGGAGGGACTTGAACCCCCACGCCTTGCGGCACGAGAACCTAAATCTCGCGTGTCTACCAATTTCACCACGCCCGCCCGACTGAGCCCTAGCGCACGCCAGGGCCTGCGAGCCGGGTGCCGCGAGGGCCGAGTCGCGGGCCTCTTAGCCCGCGCTTGCGAGGCGGTCAATTCATCGCCGCACCTAATGCTTCCGGCAGGCAATCGATCAGGTCTTCGGCAATCATTCCCGCTCTTCCAAAACGATACGCGGCCTCGCCGTGGATCCATGCCCCGGCCGCTCCGGCCGCCAAAGGCGCCATGCCCTGAGCCATGAGACCACCGGCAATGCCGGCGAGGACATCCCCAGAGCCCGCCGTCGCCAGGGCCGGCGACGCATGGACGTTGATGATAGCCCTGCCATCCGGTGCAGCGACGACCGTGTCGGGTCCCTTAAGCAGGATTGTGGCGCCGCTGCGGCGAGCCGCCGCGCGGGCGCGTTCGACCTTGCTGGGCATCGCGACGAGATCGGGGAACAGTCGGGCGAATTCGCCGGCGTGAGGCGTCATCAGGACCGGCCCCGACACGGCATCGAAAAGTGCCGACGGACGATCGGCGAAGACCGTAACGGCATCGGCATCCAACACCGTGGCCCGATCGGCCTTGAGAGCCGCCAGCGCGGCCTGGCGGGTGCGCTCGTTGCGCCCCGATCCAGGACCGATCAGGACGGCATTCCGCCGCTCGTCGGCAAGCAGTTGTGCGAAGGCCTCGTCGCCATCGCTTTCCACCACGAGATTGCCGGGCTCCGCGCCTTGGTAAACGGCAAGCGCCGACCGAGGCGCCGCGATCGATACCAGGCCCGCTCCGATTCGCCTGCCGGCCAGCGCAGCCAGTCTGGCGGCACCGGTCGAAGAGGCCCCTCCAAGGACCGTGAGATGGCCACGCTTGTATTTGTGGTCGTCGACATCGTCCCGCCGCAGCAGCGTGGCCCACAGGCGCGGATCGTTCTTCCACAATTTGGGCCGGATCCCGCCAAGCACCGCTTCCGGGATGCCGATATCGGCGACGCGGATCTCCCCGCACAGCCGGCGCCCTTCGACCGAGAAGTGCCCGGGCTTGGGCCGGAAGAAGGTCACGGTGAGCGCAGCCTTGATCGAACGTCCCAACACCGCGCCGGTGTCGCCATGCAGGCCGGTCGGCACATCCACGGCCACCACCGGCAGGCCCAATGCCTCGACGCGCGCCAGAATATCGGCCGCTGCTCCCTCGACGGGACGGGTCAGTCCGGCGCCGAACAGCGCGTCGATGACCAAGGGACGCCCATCCAGGAGATGAGCGGAGATCGATTCGACCGGTCTTTTCCACAGATGAGCCGCCCGCGCCGCGTCTCCTTTGAGCGCGGCCAGCGATCCCAGGAGCGCAAGCCGCACCGGCCAGCCCGCTGCATGAAGACGCCGGGCCACGACGAAGCCGTCCCCGCCGTTGTTTCCAGGTCCGCAAAGGACGACGACCGGCTGGCGACGGTATCGTTCGACGACAGTACCTGCGACGGCAGCCCCGGCTGCCTCCATCAGTTCCGTCCCCGGTGTACCCGCTGCAATCGCGGCCGAATCGGCGGCCGCCATCTCCGAGCAGGTCAGGAGGACCAGGTCGTCTTGGGGGATAATGTCTCTGAGCGGACGTCGTTCGTTCATGAGACGTGGTTCGTTCATGAGAGTATGGGCGGTTGGGGCGGCCGACCGGACTTGAACCGGCGACATCCAGAATCACAATCTGGCGCTCTAACCAACTGAGCTACGGCCGCCACCGCCAGGCACTTCCAACGAAGGCGCGCCTTCCTACGCTTAGCGGCCCGGAGCGTCAAGAAATCGGCGGGGCTGGCGGCGCCGGCGGCAGAAGTCGATCGATCGCGCGGATCCAGACGTTGCAGGCTTCCTCGCGCGACAGACCGAACATCTCCTTCATCCGGGCCCAGCTCTCGAAATCCATCAGCGCCTCGAGGGCGAGGACCGTCCTCTTTCTCTCGACGTCGGGCAGCGCCGAGAGCTCGGGCCTGAACATGGCCTCGATGCGCATCACGATGAGCTGCCGAATGACCTTGATACGCTGCTGGAGCTCCGCCGAATCGCTCGCATTGGCGTTAAGCACGCGCCATAGCGGCAACCAACGCTCGCATCCGGTCGCACGGGCCTCGACTTGGGATCGGATTCGGGTATCGCGATCCGCGTCGAGATCGCGCGGCATCCCCGCTGCCTTCGCCTCGCCGATTGCATAGTCGGTCGCGGCGACACGCAGCGCATGCAGATCCGGGAACCGCTCGAAGATCGACCGCACGGAATAGCCGGCCCGCTCGGCGATCTGGACCGCTGTCGGCATCTGTGCGCCCTCGCGCACCAGGACCATGTACGCCTCCACGATCAGCCGCTTGGTGCGTTCGCTGCGCAGATGGCGTCCGTCCACGCGGGTCGGTCTGATTTCCGCCTCGCTGGCTCTCGGGTTTGCGGCTTCAGAAGGAGTATGTTCCACGATCGCTCGATCCATTGGCATCATCAACCAGTCGGTGGCGTCGGCGGCAGCAGCCGGTCAATGGCGAAAATCCATACATCGCGCGCCTCATCGAAGCGCAATCCGTGATGCTCTCTCATGCGAGCCCAGCTTTCCATGTCCGTCAACGCCTCGAGTGCGATCAGGACATCTCGTCTTTCCGTGTCGGGCAAGGTTGCCAGCTCGGGCTTGTACATAAGCTCGAGCCTGCCCATCGTGATGCCCCGGGCGCGACGGACCCGCGCCTTGAGCTCCTCCGACTCCTCTTTAATGCTCATCAGCAGGCGCCACAACGCAACGCCCCGCTCACAGGTCCCGGCACGCGTCTCAACCTGGGACTTCAGGCGCGTCATGCGATCGCCATCCACATTCCGCGCCGGCGCCAGTGCGGCAGCCTGGGCCAGGGCATAGTCGGTCGCGGCGATCCGCAGGGCATTGAGATCTGGAAATCGCTCGAACACAGATCGCACCGAATAGCCGGCGCGCTCGGCAATCTGTGTTGCCGTCGGCATCTTGGGATCTTCCCGGACCAGCGACAGAAATGCCTCGATAATGAGCTGTTTGGTCCGCTCGCTTCGCAGGCGTCGACCGTCGATTCGAGGAGACTTTGCAGGCAGTGACAAGATTTGATCCATGAATTGGCACACAATGCGCACGACACACGCCAAAACTCAAAGCCGACTTTGACAAGTCGGCTACTGATATTGGCAATGCAAGTGCAGTAATACTATGCCCCAAGCTTGCGCAGCCGTCCTCAAGAAATTGTGAAAAGAGTCGGCCTAACGGGTGAAGTACCGGCCAAGCCTGTCAATTGCGGCATCTAAGGTGCTGTCGTTCTTGCAAAAACAGAAGCGTGCAAAATGTTTGGGAGCCTTAACGGGATCGTCATAGAAGGCGCTCACGGGCACCGCCGTGACTCCTGCATTGACAGTGATATCCCGACAAAAATCATCGTCCGTTCCATTAAAGCCCAGGGGACGGAAGTCGGTCGTGACGAAGTAGGTACCGTGCGCCGGCAGCACACCGAAGCCGATTTCCGCGAGAGCCTTGCCGAGCCGATCGCGCTTGCGTTGCATGTCGCTCGAAAGCCCCTCGAAATAGGCGTCGCTCAACCTTAGCCCGGTGGCCGCTCCCCACTGGAGATTCGGCGGTGTCGTGAAGGTCATGAACTGGTGTGTCTTGGCAATGGACCTCATCATCTCGGCCGCGGCCGTCACGTAGCCGACCTTCCAGCCCGTGAGGCTGAAGCTCTTGCCGGCCGAGCCGATGCGGGCGGTGCGCTCCCGCATCCCCGGCAGAGTCATCAGGGAAAGATGCCGAGCCCCTTCGAAGACGATGTGCTCGTAGACCTCGTCGCATATGGCATAGGCATTGTGCTCGAGGCAAAGCCCGGCGATGAACTCCAGCTCGTCGCGATCGAAGACCTTCGAGCACGGGTTCATCGGTGTGTTGAACAGGATCAGCTTGGTGCGGTCGCTGAATGCCGCCGCCAGTTCCTCCCGCGGCAGTCGCCATGTCGGCGGCTCGAGCCGGACGAGCTTGGGGATGCCCCCGGCCCGGCGCACGATGGGCAGATAGGAATCGTAAAGCGGTTCGATCAGGACCACCTCGTCTCCCGGCTCGATGAGACCGAACAGACAGTCTCCCAGGGCTTCGGTGGCGCCAGAGGTGACCAGAACCTCGCTTTGCCAGTCGACATCGAGTCCTTGGAATCGCTTGGCGTGCTCGGCGACGGCCTGGCGCAGTTCGGGGATGCCCATCATCGGCGGATACTGATTGTGCCCGTCGAGCAGATATTCCGCCGCCGCGCGCCGCACCTCCTCCGGTCCTTTGTCGTCTGGAAATCCCTGCCCGAGATTCACCGATTTGTGCTCCCGTGCCAGCGCAGACATGACCTCGAACACGGTCGTCCCAAGCCCGGACATAATGGCATTGGCGGTTTTCATGGATCTCTCTGTCTATCTATTGAGCAACTTTCTGATGTCTTCTTGGACAGTCAGCCCACTTTCCGGGCGAAAATCCCGAAAGAAAACCCGCCACTCATGTGGAAAACTCTGGCATGAAAGCTGCTTCTCGAAGACCTACAGGGCTGCCACAAGCGACAGCACTGGCGCCTGTGCGTGGAGTGTTGCAAGCCAATGAAGAAGATCGAAGCGATCATCAAGCCTTTTAAGCTCGATGAAGTGAAGGATGCCCTCAATCAGGTCGGTCTCAAGGGCATCACGGTGTTGGAAGCCAAAGGCTTTGGTCGCCAGAAGGGGCACACAGAGCTTTATCGCGGCGCCGAGTATGTCGTCGACTTCCTGCCCAAGGTGAAGATCGAGTTGATCATCGAGGACGAGATGGTCGAGAAGGCCGTCGAGGCCATTCGCAGCTCCGCCCATACCGGTCGCATCGGCGACGGCAAAATCTTCGTGTCACAGATCGAGGATGCCATTCGGATTCGTACTGGCGAGCGCGGCGACGCCGCCGTATGAGAAGCGGCCCTTTGGGGGGCCAGAACGACCAACAGGAAAGGGACGAACGACAAATGGATGCCAAGCAAGTTCTCGCGATGATCAAGGAAAAGGACGTGAAGTTCGTGGACTTCCGTTTCACTGATCCGCGCGGCAAGTGGCAGCACACGGCCCGCATGGCCTCTGCCACCGACGAAGGCACGTTCGTCGACGGCGTTATGTTTGACGGCTCCTCGATCGCCGGCTGGAAGGCGATCAACGAGTCCGACATGATCCTGATGCCGGATACCTCCACGGCGGTGCTCGATCCGTTCACGGCGCAGACGACCCTGATCGTCAATTGCGACGTCGTCGAGCCCTCAACCGGCCAGCTCTATGCGCGTTGCCCGCGCTCCACCGCCAAGCGCGCCGAGGCCTTCCTCAAGTCGTCGAGCGTGGGCGATACCGCCGTGTTCGGTCCGGAGCTCGAATTCTTCGTGTTCGACGACGTCCGCTTCGACGTGCAGATGTCGGGCAGCTTCTACAAGGTCAACTCGAGCGAATCGCCCTGGAACACGGGCGCCGAGTTCGAGGGCGGCAACATGGGCCATCGCCCCGGCGTCAAGGGCGGTTACTTCCCGGTCCAGCCGGTCGATTCGATGAACGACCTGCGCGCCGAGATGATGTCGGTGGCGACCGAGATGGGCCTCACGATGGAGATCCATCACCACGAGGTCGCGCCGAGCCAGAACGAACTCGGCTTCAAGTTCGACACGCTGGTGAAGACGGCCGACAACGTGCAGAAGTACAAGTACACCCTGCACAACGTCGCCCACAGCTACGGCAAGTCGCTGACCTTCATGCCGAAGCCGCTCTATGGCGACAACGGCTCGGGCATGCACACCCACCAGTCGATCTGGAAGGACGGCAAGCCGCTGTTCGCCGGTTCTGGCTATGCCGATCTCTCCGAGACGGCGCTCTACTACATCGGCGGCATCATCAAGCATGCCAAGGCGCTGAACGCCTTCTGCAACGCCAGCACCAACTCCTACAAGCGCGTCATCCCGGGCTTCGAGGCGCCGGTGCTGCTGGCCTACTCCTCGCGCAACCGCTCGGCCTCGTGCCGCATCCCCTACGCGTCCTCGCCCAAGGGCAAGCGCGTGGAAGTGCGCTTCCCCGACCCGTCGGCCAATCCGTACCTCGCCTTCGCGGCGATGCTGATGGCCGGCATCGACGGCATCCAGAACAAGATCCATCCGGGCGATCCGATGGACAAGAACCTGTACGACCTGCCGCCGGAGGAGCTGTCGAAGGTTCCGACCGTGGCTGGCTCGCTGCGCGAGGCGCTCAATGCCCTCGACGCGGATCGCAGCTTCCTCACCAAGGGCGGCGTGTTCACCGACGACCAGATCGACGCCTACATGGAGCTCAAGTGGGAAGAGGTCTACAACTGGGAACACCAGCCGGCGCCGGTCGAGTACAAGATGTACTACTCGATCTGAGCAACCCGCTCGGAACAACGGAAAGGCCGCCCCATGGGCGGCCTTTTTGTTGTAGCTGCCAACAAGAAGGCCCCGCTGTCTGACCGCTCGCGTGTCCCGTTCCATGCAGACGACCAAGCAGCTCCAACATTGTTCGCTACTGGAGCGCGCGCCATTCCGTTAGGATGCCTGTCAGGAACCGCAGGAGAGACAGTCCATGTCCCAAAACTGGCCTGCGGCAACGCAGGAAATCGCAACCAACGGCACGACCCTGCACGTCCGGATCGGCGGTCAAGGTCCAGCGCTCCTGTTGCTGCACGGCTTCGGTGAGACCGGCGAGATGTGGGCGCCGCTGGCAGCCAAACTCGCAGCCACGCGGACTGTGATCGCCCCCGATCTTCGCGGCATGGGACATTCGGCACGACCGGCCGGCGGATATGACAAGAAGACCCAGGCCGTCGACATCGCGGGCGTACTCGACGCCCTGAAGATCGAGCGCGCCGACCTCGTCACCCACGATATCGGCAACATGGTGGGCTACGCCCTTGCCGCCCTCTATCCCGAACGGATCTCCAGGTTCGTGATCATGGACGCCCCGCTGCCGGGGATCGGCCCGTGGGACGAGATCATCCGAAGCCACGCCTTGTGGCACTTCTCGTTCTACGGCCCCGACGCCGAACGTCTCGTCGCCGGCCGCGAGCGGATCTATCTCGACCGCTTCTGGAACGAGTTTTCCGCCGATCCCAGCAAGTTTGCCGAAGCCTCGCGCGAATACTACGCCAAGATCTACGCGATGCCGGGCGCCATTCATGCCGGCATGGAGCAGTTCAAGGCATTCGATCAGGATGCCAACGACAACAAGGCGCTGTTGGCCAAAGGCAAGTTGCCGATGCCGGTGCTGGCCGTCGGCGGCGAGAAGTCGTTCGGCGCCACCATGGCCGTGGTGATGCGCGCCGCAGCGAACAATGTCACGGAAGCCATCGTGCCGGCCTCGGGGCATTGGCTGATGGAGGAAAATCCGAACGACACCATCGCCCTCATCGTCGACTTCCTGGCTCGATGAAGTCCTGCTGCGGAGTCCCGCTCCGGCACGCATCTCGATGTGAAAGACGTCAACGGGTCGAGCGCTGATCTCGCCTTTCGGATCATGGAAGGGCCGACTGTTGCAGTTCCCTTTTTTGTTGGAGGATGCGGGCCCGCAATTCGAGGCCCTCAAAGGGGAACCTGTCATGAGCTGGATGGATGATGCGATGGTGGAGCTGCGCCCCTGGATCGGGCGCGTGCGAGCGACGGAAGACGATGTCGGCCTGATGGCCGTGCGCCGCGCCGCCGGCACCTTCAATCTCGATCCCGACAAATTCCGGCAAGGCAGCGAATTGCCACCGCACTGGTTTACCCTGATCGGCGTCGAAACCGTTAGACAGAGCGACATTGGGCCCGACGGCCACGCCAAGAAGGGAATCGTACTCCCCCCTATTCCGATGCCGCGTCGCATGGGGGCAGGCCGTCGCGTGAAGATCAAGGCACGGCTGCAGGCCGGCATTCCCGCCGTGAAGAAAGCCGAAGTGGTCGACATCGTCCCCAAGACCGGCCGTTCGGGCGATATCTTCGTGCTGACGATGCGTCACAGCTACGAGCAAGCCGGCAAGACCGTCGCCATCGACGACTTCGACGCCATCTACCGGCCGGCCGTCCCGCCCGGCCAGAAGACGACGGCCACCGTACCGACCAAGGCGCGCGCCGATCATGCCTGGAACGAAGTGACGCCGCTTACCAATGCCCTCAACTTTCGCTATTCGTCGCTGACCTGGAACGCCCACCGCATCCACTACGACAGCGACTATACCCGCACCGAGGAAGGGTATCCCGCGCTGGTCTCCAATGGCGGTCTGTCCATGCATCTCATGGTCGATGCGGCCTTGAAGCATGCCCAGGGCACGCTCACCGGCTACACCGCCCGGCTCGTCCATCCCCTGTGGGTCGGCGATCTGATCGACGTGCGCGGCGAGGCGCAGAAGGACAGCAAGCTCAAGATCTGGGCCGCCGACAAGAACGGCGTGCTGTGCGGCGAGATGGACCTGGAGTTTGCACAATGAGCGAGAGCACGGCCGGCGGACCGCTCGCTGGCGTGAAGGTCGTGGATCTGACGACGGTGGTTGTCGGTCCCATCTGCACGCGCACCCTTGCCGATTACGGCGCCGACGTCATCAAGGTCGAGGCCCCGGGCGGCGATCTTCTGCGCACCATGGCCGAGGGCAGCCGCCATCCCGGCATGTCCGGCAAGTTCATCAACTTCAACCGCAACAAGCGCTCGATCGTCCTCGATCTCAAGAAGCCGGAAGGGCACGCCGCCCTGCTCCGCCTGATCCGCCAGGCTGACGTCTTCGTCAGCAATGTCCGTCCCGAAGCCCTGGCCAGGGCCGGCCTGGACCATGCAAGCCTCGCCGCCGAGAACCCACGGTTGATCCACTGTTCGATCCTCGCCTTCGGCCGCGGCGGCCGCTATTTCAATCGGCCGGCCTACGATCCCGTGATCCAAAGCTTGTCCGGTGTCGCCGGCACGCTGGCGCGCGCCACCGGCGAGCCGCGCTTCGTGCCGATGGTCATGAGCGACCACGTCAGCGGCCTGATCGCTGCCCAATGCATCGGCTTCGCCCTCTATCGGCGCGAGAAGACCGGTCAGGGCGAGGCGATCGATGTTCCGATGCTCGAGAACATGGCCTCGTTCGTGGCCAGCGAGCATCTCGGCGCCATGACCTTCGATCCTCCGGTCGGTCCCAGCGGCGACGGTCGGCTGCTCAGCCCGGACTATCGTCCGTTGCCGACCAAGGACGGCTACATCACCGTCCGGCCGAACACCAATGCTCAGGCCTTTGCCTTCTTCGACGCGATCGGCCGCCCCGAGCTCAAGACCGATCCACGCTTCGACAGCGCCGCGTCGCGAACCCGGAACGCACGGGCCTACTTCCAGGTCCAGCGCGAGGGCCTCGGTCACAAGACCACCGACGAATGGGTCGACCTGTTCGACAAGCTCGACGTGCCGGCGGCGCGCTACAATTCGATCGACGACCTGCTGACCGACCCGCATCTGAAGGATGTCGGCTTCTTCGGCGAGGAGGATCATCCCACCGAGGGCAAGATCCGCCGCACCAGGCTGGCCAACACCTTCTCCGGCGGACAGCGACGGCAGGAAGGGCATGCGCCCCTCGCCGGCCAGCACACGCGCGAGATACTTGCCGAAATCGGCTACAGCGAAGCCGAGATCGACAAGATGCTGACTGCGGGCTCGGTGATGGAAAAGCCCGGTCGATAACCTGTTCGGGCGACTGGCTAGAACGGCTTGTCGCCCTCGATCAGCACGCGCTGCATGATGCGCCGCTCACCGACCGGGTAGTCGACATCGACCCGATGCATGGTCGCGCGGTTGTCCCAGATCACGACATCACCCACCGACCAGCGATGGCCGAAATGATGTTCGGGCTTGCGTGCTTCCTCGGCGAGCTGGTCGAGGAGATCATCGCTTTCCTCTCGCTCGAGACCGACAATGCGATCCAGCCGGTTGAAGTTGAGATAAAGCGCCTTGCGCCCCGTTCCCGGATGTGTCCGGACCAGCGGATGTTCCACATCCGGCGTTTCGGCGATCTCCTGATCCGTACGCTGCGATGGACGATTACGGGCCCGCGCCGT
This sequence comes from Enhydrobacter aerosaccus, assembly GCF_900167455.1. Classification (GTDB taxonomy): domain Bacteria; phylum Pseudomonadota; class Alphaproteobacteria; order Reyranellales; family Reyranellaceae; genus Reyranella; species Reyranella aerosaccus. The sequence continues at coordinate 1,246,276 of NZ_FUWJ01000001.1, read as the reverse complement.
GTCGTAGGAATGGATGGCGCGCAGTCCATCGATGCGCCGCCGCGTCGCCTCGGGCAAGGACTCGTAGACCGAATGCATGTTGCAGAACCATGTGGTCCCGCCGCGGCTGGGGATCTCGATGCTGTGCAACAACGTCGCTTTGGCCGGGATCGCCATGTACGAATCGTCGGTGTGCCAGTCCTCAGCCCGGAGGGCCGTTTTGTCGGTTGATCCGTCGTCCATCAGCGTACTCACCATGATGGAGACCTCGGGGACCGGACCACTGCGCTTGTAGCGCAGGAGCTGCTTCTGCGGCGTGCCGAACGCCATAGAGAAGTCTCGCATCTGCTCCGGCGTCATGCGGTCCCCGGGCACGACTACCAGCAAGTGCTCGGCAAGAGCGTGATCGAGGAGCGCCGCGATCTCCGGCGCCGAGACCGTGCTTCTGTCGAGACCCTGTACTCGCGCCCCGAGCGCCGCCTTCAGGGGGATGACTTCCGGTTCCACCATCTGCTGCCTCCCGCTCTCTCGTTGGCGGCAGCGTAGCGCGCAACCAGTGCGGAAACCAATTCCGCAGCTCGCGACCGTAGCCGATGGACAAGTGCTTTCGCCTTCTGCCAGGCCGGAAGGCCACGCACGAAGGTGTAAGCCCAGTCGCGCCAGGCGAAGAATGTCCGATCGGCCCAGGCAAACCAGGCAAGCGCCATCAGGTTGGGACGCAGGATGCGATAGAGACGGGCGAGGATTGCCGTCGCCAGCACCTTGCCGAGGGCGACGGCGCCGAAGGCCAGAGCAAAATGGCCTTTGGCGACGAACCACAAGGCGGAAAGCTTTACCGGCAATATCAGGATCGACGGCGCGGCAAAGGCCAGCACAGCCCACCAGGGCGGCAGCCCCATCAGGAACGCCTCGACGCGGGCGACCGGCGTCCATCGCGCGAACGCCGCCATCATCACGTTGAGATAACGGATGAGCGTCTGCTCCAGGAACACGACCAGCGCCGCGACCGGAACCAGCGCGAGTTCGAGGAGATACATCAGGCGCTTTTTCATCGGCCCAATGTAAGCGATCACTTCACCGGGAACAGCAGGGACACGAAGCAAAAGATGGGGGTCGCGCCTTGGAATCGCCGCCTTTCGCCCGTGCCCCTCACGATTATCAGGCCGTCTTCACCAGTTCAGCGATGGCCGCGCCGACGGTTTTGGTGTCGCCGTTGCCGCCGAGATCGCGGGTCCGCGGTCCACCTTCGACCAGGGATGCGGCAATGGCGCGTTCGATCGCTTCCGCAGCATCCGGATAGCCGAGATGGCGCACCATCATGGCGCCCGACCAGATCTGCCCGATCGGATTGGCGATTCCCTTGCCGGCGATATCCGGCGCCGAGCCGTGAACGGGTTCGAACATGGACGGATACTTGCGCTCCGGATTGATGTTGCCGGAGGGCGCTACACCAATGGAGCCCGTCAGCGCGGGGCCGAGATCCGACAGGATGTCGCCAAACAGATTCGATCCCACGACGACGTCGAACCAGTCAGGATTGCGCACGAAATGGGCGGTCAGGATGTCGATGTGATACTGGTCAGCCTTGATGTCGGGATAGTTCTTCTTCATCTCGGCGAAGCGCTCGTCCCAGAACGGCATGGTATGGATGATGCCGTTCGACTTGGTTGCCGAAGTGACATGCTTCTTCTTGGTGCCGCGCGCAAATTCGAAGGCGAACTTCAGGACCCGATCGACGCCACGCCGGGTGAAGATCGCCTCCTGGACCGCGAACTCGTTTTCGGTCCCCTGGAACATGCGCCCCCCCAACTGGCTGTATTCGCCTTCGGTATTCTCGCGCACCACCCAGAAGTCGATATCGCCCGGCTTGCGGTTCGCCAGCGGCGACGGCACGCCTTCGAACAGCCGCACCGGCCGCAGGTTCACGTATTCGTCGAAGTCACGGCGAATGGGAATCAGCAAGCCCCACAGCGACACGTGATCTGGCACGCCCGGCCAGCCGACAGCGCCCAGGAAAATGCTCTCGAAGGCCTTGAGCTGCTCCATGCCATCTTCCGGCATCATCTTGCCGGTCTTGAGCAGGCGATCGCACGACCAGTCGAAATCGGTGAACTCCAGCTCGAAGCCGAATCGGCGGGCCGCCGCTTCGAGCACCCGCACGCCCTCAGGCAGGACTTCCTTGCCGATTCCGTCCCCCGGAATGAGCGCGATCTTGTGCTTGGCCATTCACTTCCTCCAGTTTCGATGGGCGCGGCCGGACCCTAGCAGCGCGCCCCTTCCATGCAAGCGCGGCATTGCCCCTCAGCAGGCCCCTTGCCAATATGAACGGGCATTCATGCGAGGGCCATCATGAGCTTCGATCTCAAGATCGCAGGAGGAACGATCGTCGACGGCACCGGCAAGCCAGGCGTCGTCGGAGATATCGGCATCAAGGATGGCAAGGTTGTCGCTGTCGGCAAGGCCGATGGCGATGCGACCTCGACGATCGATGCGACGGACCGTGTGGTCGCGCCCGGCTTCGTCGACGTGCACACCCACTATGACGCCCAGGTCCTGTGGGACCGAATGCTCAGCATCTCGCCCTGGCATGGTGTCACCACGACGGTGATCGGCAATTGCGGCTTCGGAGTCGCACCGACGCGGGCGGCCCATCGCAAGCTGATCCTGCAGACGCTCGAGAAGGTCGAGGGCATGAGCCTCGACGCCTTGCAGGCTGGCCTTGGCGACGCTTGGCCGTTCGAGACCTTTCCCCAGTATCTCGATGCCGTGGAAAAGCGCGGCGTTGCGATCAACGTCGCCGCCCTGTTCGGCCATACCCCGCTCAGGCTTTACGTGATGGGAGAAGCAGCCACCGAGCGGGCCGCGACCGCGGACGAGCTCGCGGCGATGAAGACGCTGGTCCGAGAGGCGATGGAAGCTGGCGCGATCGGCTTCGGCACCTCGAAGTCCGTCAGCCATAACGGTTACGCCGGCAAGCCGGTGCCGAGCCGTCAAGCGACGCCGGAAGAACTCGACGCCCTGGTCTCCGTCATGGGTGAACTGAAGCGTGGACTGATGCAGATCACCATCGGTCGCGACTTCTCCACCAAGGCCATGGCCGAGGTCAGCCGGAAGTACAATATTCCAGTCACCTGGACGGCTCTCCTGTCGTACCTGTACGGGCCCGGCGGACACCGCAAACAGCTCGATCTCGCCGCCGAACAGCGCAGGACAGGGGCGGTGGTGATTCCGCAGGTGAGTTGCCGCCCCCTGAACTTCGAATTCACCTTCGCCGATCCTTTCCCGTTCGAGGTCATGAAGATCATGAACGAACTGGCGGCTGAGGACGCCAGATCGCCGGGAGCACGTCGGCGAGCCTATGCCGATCCGGCCTGGCGACGGAAATTCACCTCGGAGCTCACTCCGGTGTTTCAACGCTGGTGGGAACGCACGGTCATCGCCTGGGCGTCGACCGCAAGAGAACTCGAGGAAATGCCGCTCGTCGAGGTCGCTCGTCGCCTCGGCAAGGATCCGGTCGATCTTGCCTTCGAGATCGCCCTCGCCAACGACCTGCAGGCCCGCTTCCGCATGGCCGTGATGAACTTCGACGAGACCGAGGTCGCAGAGCTCATCACCGATCCCCACACCATCATCGCCCTGTCGGATGCCGGCGCCCACGCCAGCCAACTGTGCGATGCCTGCTATTCGACCTACCTGCTGGGCCATTGGGTGCGCGAGAAGAAGGCCTTCTCCCTCGAGCAGGCAGTTCACAATCTGACCCAGAGGCCGGCGGAGATGTTCGGCATCACCGATAGAGGCGTGCTTGCCGAAGGGCGTCCCGCCGATGTGGTGGTATTCGATCCCGAGACGGTGGGACCGGGGCCGTTGCGCCGTGTCTACGACCTTCCCGCCGGTGCCGACCGCATCATCGCCGACGCCATCGGCATCGACGCCGTGGTCGTGAATGGCCAACTCGTGCGCCGCAACGGCAAGGATGCCGTCGGACCAAACGACAGGTTGCCCGGCCGCCTGCTGCGCAACGGACGAGCTCATTAGCCAAGGAGTGGAGGAAGAACCCATGATTCACGTTATCGCCGTCATCACTGCCAAGCCCGGCAAGCGGGAGGAGATCCTTGGCCACTTCCGCGCCAACGTACCCGCCGTCAAGGCGGAGAAGGGCTGCATCGAGTACGGCGCGACCGTGGACGCAGAAGGCATGGGGTCGTTCCAGACCAAATTCGGACCGGATACTTTCATCGTCGTCGAGAAGTGGGAAAGCACCGACGCGCTCAAGGCCCATGCCGCTGCCCCGCACATGGCCGCTTATGGTGCCAAAACCAAGGAACTGATCGCCAGCCGCGTCATTCACGTCCTCTCCCCCACCTGAGCGGGATCGTTGTCGCGGACAGTCCCTGAATAGCGACCCGAATCGTGGCTGGCGAAGGCAGAGCTCTACAATGAGCGATGCCCTCGCCCGCCCTCCGTCGCGGAACCAGCCCGTTCCGGTGCCAGCTTCCGTTTATCGACCATTTATTTAATGGAAATCCCGCCTCACGGCAGGCGGACGACGCCGCGCACGGCCATATCGATCATGCCGGCGATCAATATGTCGCGCTTGGTCCAAGGGAACTCAGGATTGTTGATGAGGGCTGCCACAAGGCCGTGCAGGCCCATCCAGACCAGTTCGGCCGCCGTATCGACCGGGAAATAAAGCGGCATACCGGCCTTTTCGATATCTCTGAACATGCCCATGAGCTTCGCAAAGGCCATCGCGCTGGCGGCCCCCGGTTCGTTGGGATCGATGCTCTCGGGCGTGCGACTGAGTTCCTTCGCCTCCTTCACCTTCTTGGGCGTATTACCCGAAAGAAAGGTGAGCCAGTATTCCTGCGGATTGTCCAAGCCGAAGCGCACATAAGCTTCGCCGCAGCGCCGCAGGCGCTCGAGCGGTGGCAGCTTCGTCTTCTCGAGCTTCGACATGTTCTCGACAAGGTTGCCAAAGGTCTCGTCGCAAAGCGCGAGCATGATGGCTTCCTTGTCCTTGAAATAGAGATAGAGCGCGGGCGCCGAGACCCCGACCACATCCGCGATCCGGCGGATCGTCGTCGCTTCATACCCTTCCCGCAGGAACAGCTTTTTGGCTGCCAGCAAGATCTCATCCCGGCGGGTATGGCCCTCGCCGCGCTTCTTCCGGGTGCCCGCAGTTGACGTGGACAAATGACGTTCCATCCCTTGACTTGTAACTTAACGTCGATAACTTATCAAAGTTCAGTTAACGCTGCCCAGATTTGCGTTCAACGCATTGTAACCGTCGAAGGAAGGGCTCGCCATGCGTCTGCCGTTCAAGCGTCTTCCGCGAAAAGCGGCATTTGGGCTGGTCGCCGGCGCGGCTCTGCTGGCGGGCGGCTCGCTGATCGCAGTGTGGCGCACAAATGCGTCTCACTCTCAGGTCGATGAACAGCCTGTCCGGCCGGCCCGGGTCATGACGGTCGCCTACCACGACACGACCCGCTCCCTTGTCCTGGCAGGAACGGTCGCTCCGCGCATCGAGACCACTTTGGGCTTCCGCGTCGCCGGCAAGATCATCAAGCGCGCGGTCGATCTGGGCGCCGTCGTGCAGGCAGGCCAATTGATCGCCGAACTCGATCCGACGGACTATCGCCTTTCCGTCGACAATGCCCGTGCCGCTCTCGCCTCGGCTGAATCGGACTATGCGCGCGCCAAGGCCGACCACGAGCGATATATCGCCCTGCGCGGCACCGCCGCCTTCATGACGCAGACGATGGAGACGCGTCAGGCGACGGCATTGGCTGCCCAGGCGCGTGTCGAGCAGGCCAAGAGCCAGCTCGCGACCGCCGAAAACAATCTCGCCTATACCGAACTGAAGGCCGATGCCGACGGCGTCATCAGCAGCGTACAGGCGGAAGTCGGCCAGGTCGTGGCTCAAGGCCAGGGCGTGGTGCGCGAGGCCCGCACGGAAGAGCTCGAAATCCTCGTAGGCGTGCCCGAGCATCGACTCTCGGCGGTACGCAAGACCATCAATGCCACTTTCGAACTGTGGTCCGATCCAGGCCATCGTTATGCCGCGCGCCTGCGCGAACTTTCACCCAGCGCCGATCCTGTGACGCGCACCTACCCTGCCCGCTTCACGGTAGTGGACCGTCCTCCCTTCATCGGCCTCGGCATGACGGCGACGCTTCGCTTCGAGCGGCCGGACGTCCAGCACGTCGCCGAGGTCCCGCTCTCCGCCATCTTCCAGCAGGGCACGCAGCCCGCCGTGTGGGTGGTCGATCGCGAAACCGGCGTGGTCGAGTTGCGGCCCGTCACCGTGGCGCGCTGGAGCAGCGAGTTGGCGGCCATCTCGGCCGGCCTGAAGGATGGCGAAATGATCGCCACCGCCGGTGTGCACAAGCTGGAAGCCGGCCAAAAGGTTCGCCCGCTGTTGCAACAGGCCTCGCGCTAACCCGAGGCCCTTGGGGGACGAAGGCATGTCCACGCGGACCAATCTCTCCGAACTGGCGCTGCGCTACAGCACGCTCACCGTTTTCTTCATGCTGGTGCTGACGGCCGCCGGCATCTATGCCTTCTTCAATCTGGGCCGCGGCGAGGATCCGCCTTTCACGATCAAGCAAATGGTCGTGTCCGCGTCCTGGCCGGGCGCAACCTCCCGCGAGGTCGAGCAGCAGGTCACCGACAAGATCGAGACCAAGCTGCAGGAATTGCCCTATTTCTACAACGTCACCAGCTACACCAAGCCCGGCGAGACCGTCATCTATGTGTATCTGCGGGACGACGTTCCGCCGGCCAAAGTGCCCGATCTCTGGTACCAGGTGCGTAAGAAGATCGGCGACATCAAGGCATCTCTTCCCCAGGGGGTCGTCGGCCCGTTCTTCAACGATGAATTCGGCGACACCTACAGCCTGATCTGGGCCTTCGAGTCGGATGGTTTCACTCCTGCCGAGGTGAAGACGATCGTCAAAGAGGTTCGCCAGCGCGTCCTGCGCGTGCCCGACGTGACGAAGGTCGATCTGTTTGGCCTCCAGGACGAGAAGATCTACCTGGAGTTCAGTCATGCGCGTCTGGCCGCCCTGGGCGTCCCGGTGGACCAGATCCTCGATGTCGTGCGCAAGCAGAACGCGATCGTCGCTACCGGTACCGTCGAGACCAAGGGCGAGCGAGTCGCCGTACGCGTCGACGGCGCGCCGACCAGTGCGGAAGACCTCACCACCCTGCCCTTCACTGCCAACGGCCAGACCCTGACCCTTGCCGACGTCGCCGACATCCATCGCGGTTATGTCGATCCGCCTCAGAGCACGATGCGCTTCAAGGGCAAGCCGGTGATCGGTCTCGGCGTCGTGATGGCCACGGGCGGCAACGTTGAGAAGCTCGGCAAGGCGTTGGACGCCACGATGGAGGAGGTTCAGAAGGACCTGCCCGTCGGCATCACCGTGCATCGCGTCGCCAACCAGCCCGAAGTCGTGCAGGAATCCTTCAGCGAATTCATCCGTTCCCTGGGCGAGGCGCTGGCGATCGTGCTGGTCGTCTCCTTCGTCAGCCTGGGCGTGCGCACCGGCATCATCGTCGCCCTGTCCGTGCCATTGGTGCTGGCCATCACCTTTGTCGCGATGATGGTCCTGGGCATCGATTTCCAGCGCATCTCGCTTGGCGCCCTGATCATTGCCCTTGGCCTGCTGGTCGACGATGCCATCATCGCCGTCGAGATGATGATGGTGAAGCTCGAGCAAGGCTTCAGCCGCCTGGAGGCCGCGACCTTCGCCTACACCTCGACCGCCTTTCCGATGCTGACTGGCACCCTCGTCACAGCCGCCGGCTTCGTGCCGGTCGGATTCGCCCGTTCGAGCGCCGGTGAATATACAAATTCGATCTTCTGGGTCGTCGGGCTGTCGCTTGTCATCTCATGGTTCGTGGCGGTCCTCTTCACCCCTTGGCTCGGCTATCACCTGCTGCCGCAGCCCAAGGTCCATCATGGCGATCCGTACCAGGGTCGGTTCTACGCGATGTTCAGGCGGCTGGTTGTCTGGTGCGTGACCTGGCGCAAGACCACGGTCGCCATCACCGCGCTCGCCTTCGTCGTTGCGATGGGCGCTTTCGGCTTCGTGCAGAAGCAGTTCTTCCCGACTGCGAGCCGGCCGGAGCTGATCGTCGACCTGCGTCTGGCCCAAGGTGCCTCCTACGCCGCCACCGATGCCGAGGTGAGCAGGCTCGAGAAGTGGCTGTCGAGCGACGCCGATGTCGAGTCCTATACGTCCTACATTGGTGCCGGCAGCCCACGCTTCTACCTGCCGACAGTGCCCGAGCTGACCAATGCGAATTTCGGCCAGGTCATCGTCATGACCAAGGGACTGGAGGCACGCGAACGGGTGGTCGCCGCCCTGAACCAGCTCTTTGCCACTGACTTCGAGGCCGTTCGCGCCCGCGTGCAGCGTCTGCAGAACGGTCCGCCGGTCGCCTACCCCGTCATGTTTCGCGTTCTGGGCACCGACCCGCAACAGGTCCGCGTGGTCGCCGAAAAGGTCAGGCAGGTCTTCAAGGCCGACCCGGCGACGCGCGACATCAACTTCGACTGGAACGAGCTCGCCAAGACGGTGCGACTCGAGGTCGACCAGAACAAGGCGCGCGCCCTGGGAGTCGATTCCCAGCTGCTGGGCAACATGCTGCAGACGCTGCTCTCCGGCGTGGTGGTCACGCAGTATCGTGAGGGGACGGAAACGATCGATGTCGTGGCGCGAGCGGTGGCGCCGGAACGGCTGAGCGTCGAAGGTCTGGAGTCCATCAACCTGCGCACCGCCACAGGCGGCGTCGTTTCACTCGCCCAGCTGGCAAAGCTCCACTTCGAGCTCGAGGAACCGATCCTCTGGCGTCGCAACAAGGACCTCCTGATGACCGTTCGCGCCGGTATCGTGGACGGCGTGCAGGGACCGGACGTGGCGGCCCGCATCGACAAGGCGCTGGCGCCTCTGAGAGCGGAGTTGCCGCCGGGCTACCGCATCGAGGTCGGCGGCGACAGCGAGGAAAGCGCCAAGAGCCAGGCATCGATCTTCAAGATCATGCCGATCATGGTGTTCCTGATGATGACCTTCCTGATGCTGCAGCTGAAGAGCTTCTCCAAGCTCGCGCTGGTGATGCTGACGGCACCCTTGGGCATGATCGGCGTCTCGTTGTTCCTGCTCGGCTTCAACCAGCCCTTCGGCTTCGTTTCGCTGCTGGGCACGATCGCGCTTGCCGGGATGATCATGCGCAACTCGGTCATTCTGGTGGATCAGATCGATCAGGACATCGCCGCGGGCAGCACACCGTGGGATGCCGTTATCGACGCGACCGTGCGACGGGCCCGTCCGATCGTGCTGACGGCTGGCACGGCGATCTTCGCCATGATCCCGCTCTCGCGCAGCGTGTTCTGGGGACCGATGGCCGTGGCCCTCATGGGCGGCCTGCTGGTGGCGACCGCCCTCACCCTGCTCTTCCTGCCGGCGCTCTATGCCGCCTGGTTCCGGGTCAAGCGGCCGGCAGTGGCGCCAGCCGTTGCCAACGACTCGGTGCCGCCGCCGGTGGTTCTGGCGGCCGAGTGATCGGCTCCGTCAGGAGATGCGTCCCTCGGCCGTGTGCAGATCCTCGCTGCGCGCGGCACTGACCGCGAGCACGATCTCGATGGCCCGCACGATGTCGTCGAGGGACATCGACGGCTGGTCGCCCAGGCGGGCCGCCTGCTCCGGCAGATAGGGGATGTGCAGGAAGCCGCCGCGGAATGCGAGGCCGTGCCGGCCGGCCATGTCCATCAGGGCGTAGAACACGTGATTGCAGACAAAGGTGCCGGCGCTGTTCGACACCGCGGCCGGAAGTCCGGCGCGCCGCAGCTCGGCCACGCAGGCCTTGATCGGCAAGGACGTGAAGTAGGCGGCCGGCCCGCCGCGCACCACCGGACGGTCGATCGGCTGCTTGCCGTCGTTGTCGCGGATGCGGGCGTCCTGGATGTTGATGGCCACACGCTCGAGGCTGAGCTCGCGACGGCCGCCGGCCTGGCCGACGCACAGCACGATGTCCGGCCGGGCCTCGTGGATGGCGCCCCGCAAGGTGATGGCGGATCGCGCATACGACGTCGGCAGCACCGCCGTATGGATCACGAGTCCGCTGATCCGGCGTTTGAGGCGCCCGATCGCAGCCGACGACGGATTGACCTTGTCGCCGCCGAACGCATCGAATCCCGTCACCAGCGCTTTCATCGCCATATCGCAGTCCTTGTCCCAAACAAAAGGACGCCCCGCAGAACGGGGCGTCCTTTCTTAGCTCAGTCGAACTGTAAGTTCTACTTGTTCGCCGCGTCCACCGCGCGGCGGGCCATGACTCCCACCAGATGCGCCCGGTATTCGGCGCTGCCATGGATGTCGCTGTTCAGCCCATCGGCCGGGATCTTGATGTCCTTGATCGCTGCCGAGGAGAAGTTCTTGGCCAGCGCATCCTCCATCGCCTTGACGCGGAACACCGCGGGACCAGCGCCCGTCACGGCGACGCGCACAGTGTTGCCGGTCTTGGCCACGAACACACCGACCATGGCGTAGCGCGAGGCCGGGTTGCGGAATTTCATGTAGGCCGCTTTGTCCGCCTTCGGGAAGCTCACCGAGGTGATGAGTTCGCCATCGGTCAGCGCGGTCTCGAACAGGCCCTTGAAGAAGCCGTCGGCCGCATGCTTGCCGGTGTTGGTCGTGATGGTCGCGTTGAGCCCCACCACCGCCGCCGGGTAATCGGCCGCGGGATCGGAATTGGCGATCGATCCGCCGATCGTGCCACGATTGCGTACGGCCGGATCGCCGATCATGCCGGCCAGTTCGGCAAGCGCCGGGATCAGGCGCTTGACGTCGGCCGAGCTCGCCACGTCGAAATGCTTGGTCATGGCGCCGATCACGACATTGGATCCTTCGACCTTGATGCCGGAGAGATCCTTGATGGCGCCGAGATCGACCACGTCGCTCGGCTTGGCCAGACGCTGCTTCAGGGTCGGGATCAACGTCATGCCGCCGGCCATGGGCCGCGCCTCATCCTTGCCCTTCAGGGCATTGACGGCATCGGCGAGGCTCTTGGGACGATGGTAGGCGAAATCGTACATCTGTTTTCCTCCGTTACTCGGCCGCCGCGCGCTGCGCGCCGTGGATGGTCTGCCACACGTTCGACGGCGTGGCGGGCATCGGTACGTGCTTGACGCCGAGCGGCGCCAGCGCGTCATGGACGGCATTCATCACGGCGGCCGGCGCGGCAATCGCCCCGGCTTCGCCGCATCCCTTCACGCCCAGCGGGTTGTGTGGGCAAGGCGTGACCTTGTAGCCAAGCTTGAACGACGGCACGTCGTCCGCGCGCGGCATCGTGTAGTCCATGAACGAGCCGCTCAGCAGCTGACCCGTCTCCTTGTCGTAGACCGTCTTTTCCAGGAGCGCCTGGCCGACGCCCTGAACGATGCCGCCATGCACCTGGCCCTCGACGATCATCGGGTTGATGATGTTGCCGAAATCGTCCACCGCAGTGAAGTTCACGATCTCGACGACACCGGTATCGGGATCGATCTCGACTTCGCAGATCTGTGTGCCCGCCGGATAGACGAAGTTCGCCGGATCGTAGAAGGCGTTTTCATCCATGCCCGGCTCGAGTTCGTTGAGCGGGTAGTTGTGCGGCACATAGGCCGCAAACACGGCCTGGGCCAACGGCACGCTCTTGTCGGTGCCGGCAACCTTGAAGGTGCCGTTTTCGAACACGACGTCGTTGACCGAGGCTTCCATCAAGTGAGCCGCAATCTTCTTGCCCTTGGCGATGATCTTATCGGTCGCCTTCACGATCGCCGATCCGCCCACTGCCAGAGAGCGACTGCCATAGGTGCCCATGCCGAAAGTCGTGGTCGACGTGTCGCCGTGGACGACCTCGATCTGATCTATCGGCACGCCAAGCTTGTCGGAGACGACCTGGGCGAAGGTCGTCTCGTGCCCCTGCCCGTGACTGTGCGAACCGGTGATGACCTGCACATTACCGGTGGGGTTGAACTTGATCTGCGCGGACTCCCACTGGCCGACTCCGCCGCCCAGCTGGCCGATCACCTGCGAGGGTGCCAGTCCGCACGCCTCGATATACGAGGAGAATCCGACGCCGCGCAGCTTGCCGCGCGACTTGGCCTCGGCGCGACGGGCCTCGAAGCCCTTGTAGTCGGCGATCTTCATCGCCTCGTCGATGATCGGCGGATAGTTGCCTGAGTCGTACTGGAGCGCGACCGGCGTCTGGTACGGGAAGGCCGTCGACGGGATGAAGTTCTTCCGACGCAGCTCTGCCGGATCGATCTTCAATTCCTGCGCCGCCTTGGAGACGATGCTCTCGATGACGAAAGTCGCTTCGGGCCGGCCAGCGCCGCGATAGGCATCGACCGGCGCCGTATGCGTGAGTGCCGCCTTGACGTTGGCGTAGATCGCCGGCGTGGTGTACTGCCCCGCCAGCAACGTCGCGTAGAGGTAGGTCGGCACCGCCGTCGAGAAGGTCGACAGGTATGCGCCCATGTTGGCGATCGTCTCGACCTTCAGCGCCAGGAACTTGCCATCCTTGTCGAGCGCCAGCTCGGCGTGGGTAACATGGTCGCGGCCGTGGCAGTCGGTCATGAAGGACTCGCTGCGTTCGGCGGTCCACTTGATGGGCCGTCCGACCTTGGCGGCGGCCCAGCAGACCAGGGTCTCGTCGGCGTAGCAGAAGATCTTGCTGCCGAACCCGCCGCCGACATCCGGCGCAATGACCCGCAGCTTGTGCTCGGGAATACCCAGCACGAAGGCCGACAGGATGAGCCTGAGCACGTGCGGATTCTGCGATGTCGACCACAACGTGTACTGGCCCGTTCCCTTGTCGTACTCGGCCGCGGCCGCGCGCGGCTCCATGGCATTCGGGATCAGACGATTGTTGACGATATCGAGCTTGGTAACATGCGCGGCCTTGGTGAAGGCGGCATCGACATCGGCCTTCGAGCCGATCTCCCAATCGTACACCAGGTTGCCGGGAGCCTCGGCGTGCACCTGCGGCGCACCATTGTCCAGGGCGTGAGCCAGATCGACGATCGCCGGCTTGACCTCGTAGTCGACCTTGATCGCCTCCGCAGCATCCCTGGCTTCCGCCGGACTGTCGGCGACGATCATCGCGACCGTGTCGCCGACATAGCGCACCGTGTCGACCGCCATCGGCGGATGCGGCGGCGCCTTGTGCGGCTGGCCGTGCTTATCCTTCACCACCCAGCCGCAGATCAGGCTGCCAACCTTCGACTCGGCTACATCCTTGCCGGTGTAGATCGCCACCACGCCGGGCATCTTTTCCGCCGCCGAGATGTCGATCGACTTGATCTTCGCGTGAGCGTGAGGTGAACGCAGGAAGTACGCGTAGGTGGCCCGTGCGAGGGCCAGGTCGTCGACATAGCGGCCGGTACCTGTCAGGAAGCGCTTGTCTTCCGTACGCAGGACCCGGGCGCCGATTCCGGTGGCGGAGGCCATGGCTACACCCCCGCGGCTTTCATCGCCGGCGCAGCGGCCAGGATCGCCTTCACGATGTTATGGTAGCCGGTGCAGCGGCAGAGGTTGCCCTCGAGTTCGTGACGGACCGTCGCCTCGTCGAGCTGGTAGTTGTGGCGCTTCACCATGTCGATGGCGCTCATCACCATGCCTGGCGTGCAGAAGCCGCACTGCAATGCATGGTTGTCGCGGAACGCCTCCTGCATGGGGTGCAGCTTGTCGGCGCTTGCAGCCAGCCCCTCGATGGTGGTCACCTTGGCGCCGTCCGCCTGGACCGCCAGCATGGTGCAGGATTTCACCGACTTGCCGTCGACATGGACGACGCAGGCGCCGCACTGGCTGGTGTCGCAACCGACATGGGTGCCGGTCATGCCGAGGTGCTCGCGCAGGAACTGGACCAACAGTGTGCGCGCTTCGACCTTGCCGGACACCGGCTTTCCATTGACGGTCATCGCGACGGAAATCGTCATACTCTTCTCCCTCACATCGTTGGTTCACGCCGCGTCGAAACGCGCCGCAGGGGTTTCGTGGACTCTCGCAAGGGCTTGATGGCCGGGTCAAGCGAATTACGGATGACGAATAACGACCGGCGAAATGTGGCCCTAACGGCTGAGCAGGAAGACGATAACGAGCACCGCCGCTCCGACGCCTATGACGGTCCAATGCCGAAAACCGCGCTGCGCTGCAGCAGATGGCACCGGCGGCGGCGGATCCGACGGTTGCATCTAGGCGGTTTCGGCTGGAGCTACCGGCGCCCCGACCTTCTCGGCAAACTTGCCGAAGAATTGATCAGCGAGCTTTTTCGCGGTTCCAGCAATAAGCCGGGCGCCGACCTGGGCGATCTTGCCGCCGACCTGAGCATCGACTTCGTAGGCCAGGACCGTATCGTTTCCGTCTTCGGTGAGCTTCACCACGGCACCGCCCTTGGCGAAACCGGCGACGCCGCCCTGCCCTTCGCCCGTGATCTTGTAGCCGTTCGGTGGATCGATGTCGGACAGCGTGACCTTGCCCGTGAAGGCGGCGCTGACCGGCCCGATGCGCAACCGGACCTTGGCGGTCATTTCGGTATCGGACAATTTGTCGAGCGACTCGCAGCCCGGAATGCAGGCGCGCAGCACGTCCTGATCGTTCAGTGCCGCAAAGACCTTGTCGCGCGACGCCGCGACTTTGTATTCGCCCTTGATTTCCATAAATTTACTCCGCTTTTTCCGGCCGGCCCTACCACTTGCTGGTATAGGAGTCCGGCGGTGGTTCTGCCAGTGGTTCACGGACCGACAGGTAGATGGTCGCAAGATAGGGGATCGCCATCAAGACGGCGAGGCCGGCCAGCCAGTCGCTCTGCGTGTTCCAGAACAGCGTCCTGATGACCCAGCGTCCCCCATCGGCGGCGATGAAGCCGCCCGCGCCACCGTCATAGAGCTTGATCGCCCCTTCCGTGACGACCAGGACGGCAGCCCAAAAGATCAGGAGTCCTGCAAGAAAGATCTCCGGCAGCACAGGCCTGACGCGACTCAGCCTCCGGTTCATCCGCACATGGCCGCGGCTGCCGTCGTATCCCAGCAAACGGCCGAACGAGAGCGCCCGCCACAGGCGTTCGGGCCGGCGCGTCGCTTCCGCGCGCAGCACCGTCATCAGCTTCCAGGCCATCAGGCAGATGCTGGGAATCACGAAGCTCCACATCGGGAAGTCGCGATACCGGCCATCGATGGCGATCTGCCGCCACCAGGTCTCGCTCAACCGGATGATGCCGTCGTACCAGTCGATCGAGATCACGATCAGATAGAAGATGCACAGCACCGTCAGGGCGAGATAGAGAATCTGCGCCATCAGGTCGGCGCGCTTGAGAATCTGGAATCTCGGCAGCTCTCGCCAGGCGCGCCACGCTTCGCGCACCCGCGCGCCGTAGAGCGAAGGATCGGCCATCTGGCCGGTCAGGCTGTCCGCGATGCCGCGCAGTACCGCGTAGCTGAAGGCGCCGAGCAGAAGCGCCCAGAACACCGTGCCGAGCATCTTCTCGACATAGAAGTCGCGGGAGTAGTCGATCCAGACGGACTGGACATAGCAGGTCAGGATGAGCTGACTGAAGAACGCAAAGATGGCGATCTGCCGTCCTTCTGCCCGACGGCGCCAACTGACAAATCCCAGCACCAGCAGGCCGGACATCAATGTCGAGACGATGAACAGCGACCGCCAGTGCGGCTCCGACACAACCGGCTTGCCCAACTCGAACTTGTCGCCGCGATAGGCGTTGAGCAGGCCCCATCTCGCACCGACCGTGCCTTCCAGCCGTGCCTTCCAATACTGGTCGAACGCCTCGACGATGTTGTAGTCGAAGTGCTCGCGCTCGGCCAAGGAGCGGAACATCGAGAAGAAGCGCGCCTGCTCGACCCGCCCCGGTCGCGCATCCGAGCGCATGCGACCATCCGATGGCCAGCCGGTCTCCCCGATTACGATCGGCTTGCCCGGAAAGCGCGCCTGGACCCGATGATAGATGTCGAGGATATGCTTCTCGATGCTGAGCTGCCCATCCGGTTCGCGCCGATCCATGCCGATGGGTTCATCCTCCCAGTACGGCAGCATGTGGATCGTGATGAAGTCGACCTCGTCGGCCAAGGACGGGTTGCGCAGCCAGAACTCCCAGACATCGGCGTAGGTGACCGGCTGGCGCACGCGTTGTTTGACCATGCGGAGATAGGCCCGCAGCTGGTTGGCGGTAAGTTCCTGGCGCAGGAGGACTTCGTTGCCGACGATCACCCGCTCGACCGTGTCGGGATACCGGTTGGCGTGATCGATCAGCAGGTTCACCTGCTCCAGATTCTCCTTGTCGTTGTCGTTGAGCCACGCCCCTTCCCACACCTTCAGGCCGTATTTGCCGGCCCGCTGCGGCACCGTTTCCAGGTTCTCGCCGGTCGAATAGGTCCGCACGGCGCGAACCTTGCCCTGCAGGCGCTTGAGATCCTGCTCGATCTGGTCGGGTGTGGGATAGGACTTCGATATCGGGCTCTGTCCGGGCCAATAGGGCGCGAAGGAAACGCTCTCCAGCGGCGCGCTCGTCCAGCCGGCAATTTCGACCGGCCGGTTCGGCAGCCACCACCACAGCAGATTGAGGCCCGTCACGATCGCGAACGCGATCAACGCCACTAAGGCTCGCATAGTTGCTTTGTAGCAGGATGCCCGTGGCGCGCCACTGTGGGCGTGCATCATTTTGTGGATCGGCGAAAGGGCCTAACTCGAGGCGCGACCTGCCTAAATTGCCCCGAGCTGCAGGCCGGCGATCGACTGCCGCACGAGCTGATGACCCCGGAACAGAACCGCTTCCTTCCAGTCATCCGTCTCGGGGTAGAACTGGCGCCGCATGGCCTTGCGGACCGGCTCCGCTTCCTTGCCCAAGGGATCGCCGTACTTGTGCAGCCAATGATCGGCGCGAAAAGCCTTGTGCCCGCTTTCGCGGTCGAAGGTCCCGAACTCCAGCGTGCACATGGTGAGGCGGGTTTCGGGCTCCCGCAGCACGCGATTCAGCCCGTAATGGCCCAGACCATCGCGTGCCTGGGAGGCCGTCTGGCCGCGCTTGGACTCGGTTACGGACTCGCCCCAGAAGGCCCGCACGCGGCGTGAACCGTTGCTGTCGATGTCGTAGTGGGTGATCGGCTCTCCATAGCCGTAGGGACCGAGCCCGGTATGGAAATCGATGACCGCCACATCCGGCCGCCCCTTGAGGAAGGCGTCGGCGATCGCATGCAGTGTCCGATTCGACCAGCTCGGGCCGCCGCCGCCGAAGAACATCCCATCGGGATGTGAGTACTGCCCGCCCGAAACCGCTCGGTAGAAGGCCACATCGCCAACTTTCTTGCGATAGTCGGCGAGTTTGGCGTCGGCGGCCTTGATCCCGGTCTCGCTGAAATCCGCGGGAACGAGAAGGTCGGCAATCTCCAGATATCCCTCGTTCACCGGGTAGGGCTTGCTGTGATCGACATAGTTGCGGTTGAGATCGTTGCCCTCTTCCGTCACCCGTCGTGTCCAGGCGAACCCGTACGGGTTGATGGCGTGAACGAATACCGCGGCCGTGTCCTTCGGAAGGCCGGATGCGCCGATGTTGGCCAACCAGTCGACCTGGAAGCCGGATCCGCAATAGCCTTCGATTCCATGGGTGCTGGAGATCGTCACGACGATCTTCGACGCATCCTCGGGTCCGAGCCGCGCCACATCGGTCGACAGCGCCTCGCCCTTCGGTCCCTTGCTCGGATTGTCGTACCGGGACGTGGTGGCGCCCGCGATCCGGGCCGCCGCCAGGAACTTGTCGCGCGCCTCGCTGTAGCTGGCAGCGAAGGAATGGATATTGGCCATGATAACGCTACACCTAGGTTCGCAGTGTCAGCCCGCCATCGACCACCAGTTCATGCCCGGTGATGAAGTCCGCCTCGTCCGACGCGAGAAGCAGGGCACCCCGCGCAATATCGATCGGCTGACCCAACCGGCGCAAGGCGGCCTTTTTCTCCCACACCGCGCGAATTTCGGCGTTGTCGAAGTTGCTGCGCGTCATGCCCGTGTAGATCGCCCCGGGACATATATAGTTGGCCGTGATGTTGAACTTGCCGAGTTCGAGCGCCAGCGTCCGGGTCAGGCCGCCGACACCGGCCTTTGAGGCACAGTAGGCGGCAAGGCCGTAGTCGGTGTCGAACGCCATCACCGATGCAGTGTTGATGATCCTGGCGCGGTTCCTCTCCCTGGCCCTGGCCTTGAGCGCCGGAATCGCCTCGCGGCACAGGCGGAACATGCCGCGCACGTTCACGTCGTTGACGCGGTCCCACATCTCATCGGTCATCTCCTCGACGAAGGCGCGACCGCTGACCCCTGCGTTATTGAACAGGATGTCGAGCGCTCCGAAGGTCGCCAGCGCCGCCTCGACGATCCGCTTCGGGGCATCGTCAGCCGTGATATCGACCTTCAAAGGCGCGATGGCGGCATTGCCCGCATGCACGGACGTGATATCCGATTCGGGCCGGTCGACCGCCAGGACCTGCGCCCCTTCCTCGGCGAAAAGCTGCGCGGACGCCGCTCCAATGCCGGACGCGGCGCCGGTGACAATGGCGATCTTGCCGGAAAGGCGCCCCATGCCGGCTCAGCCCATGGTCAAGACGACCTTGCCGGTCGCCTTGCGAGACAGCAGCGCATTCATCGCCTCCGCTCCCTTCTCCAGCGGGAAGCGCATGGAGATATGCGGCTTGAGCTTGCCCTGGGCGTACCAGGCCAGCAGTTCCTCGAAGTTCTTGCGTGCCTCGACGGGCTCGCGAGCGCGCCACGCACCGTAGAAGACACCGCGCACGTCGCAGCTCTTGAGCAGGGCGAGGTTGGCCGGCAAGGACGGAATCCGGCCGGCCGCGAACCCGACCACCAGGAGACGGCCATACCAGGCGATGCAGCGGATCGCCTCGTCGAACGCATCGCCGCCCACGGCGTCGTAGATGATGTCCGCACCGGCGCCGCCAGTGAGTTCCTTCACCTTGTCGCGCATCTTCTCCTTGGCGTAGTTCACGAACATGGTGGCGCCATACCGGCGGCATATCTCCATCTTCTCGTCGGACCCGACCGCGGCGATCACCTTGAGTCCCATCAATGAGCCGAGTTCCACCGCCGTCAGACCGACGCCGCCAGAAGCGCCCGTCACCAACAGGGTCTCGCCCGGCTTGTAGCTGCTGCGCTGCTTCAAGGCGTAGTACGAGGTCCCGTACGTCATCGTGAAGGCGGCGCCGTCCTCGTAGCTCATGTTCTTCGGCATCGGCAGGAGCTGGCTTTCGTCGGCCACGACCTCGGTCGCATAGCCGCCATGGCCGATCATGCCGATGACGCGGTCACCGACCTTGTAGGCGGTCACGCCCTCGCCTACTTCGGTGACATCACCGGCCACCTCGTGGCCAGGCGCAAACGGGCGGGGCGGCTTGAACTGGTACTTGTCGGCGATGATGAGCGTGTCGGGAAAATTAACGCCCGCGGCATGAACGGCGATGCGCACCTGCCCCTTCCCGACCGGGGCCGACGGGACCTCCATCAGCTTGAGACTCTCCGGCCCGCCCGGCAATTCGCTGATCATGGCCCGCATCGTTCGCTCCGCATCTCGCTGTTTCGTCTTGTGGTCGCATTGATACGATGACCGCCGGGCCAACGTCCATCCGTGCTAGAACCGCACATCTTTCGAGAGGAGAAAATGGCAGGGCTGTATTTCGAGGAGTTCGCGATCGGGCGCACGTTCGACCATCCCTGGACCCGCACCGTCACCGAGATGGACAACGTCCTGTTCAGTTCGCTGACCATGAACGTGCAGCCACTGCATCTCGACGAGGAATTCGCGTCCAAGACCGAGTTCGGCCAGCGCATCGTCAACAGCCTGTTCACGCTGGGCCTGATGATCGGCATTACCGTGAACGATACGACACTGGGGACCACTGTCGCCAACCTTGGTATGACCGACGTCCGCTTTCCCAAGCCGGTCTTCCATGGCGACACGCTGAGGGTGCAGACCAAGGTCGTATCGGTGCGGGAGAGCAAGTCACGTCCCGATGCCGGTATCGTCGAGTTCGGTCATACAGCCTTCAACCAGCGCGGCGAGATCGTCGCCCAGTGCACGCGTCAGGCGCTGATGCGCAAGCGCCCGCAATAGAGAGGTCCCGCAGATGCGTTCTTTCCTGTTCGTTCCCGCCGATTCCGAGCGCAAGCTCGCCAAAGGACCGCTCTCTGGCGCTGATGGGCTGA
Organism: Enhydrobacter aerosaccus; assembly: GCF_900167455.1. GTDB lineage: Bacteria > Pseudomonadota > Alphaproteobacteria > Reyranellales > Reyranellaceae > Reyranella > Reyranella aerosaccus. The sequence goes on along the minus strand of NZ_FUWJ01000001.1, from coordinate 1,226,036 downwards.
TCCTCGATCTCGAGGATTCAGTCGCCCTGGACCGCAAAGCCACGGCGCGGGACATGGCCCTCTCGTATCTGCGTTCGGCCAACCGCACTGGTGGCCCCAAGCTCTACATCCGGGTCAATGCCCTCGACACCGGCCTGACGCTCGCCGATCTGGCCGTCGTCATGCAGGGCCGGCCCGATGGCATCGTGTTCCCGAAATGCATCGGACAGCGCGACATCGATCTGCTTGCGACCTATCTCGATGCCCTGGAAGCGCGGGAGGGCATCGCGCCCGGCACGACACGAATCCTCACCATCGCCACCGAGAGTGCCGCCGCGGTACTCGCTCTCACGGCAGCGCCAGCACGGCACGACCGCCTGATTGGTCATTCCTGGGGTGGCGAGGATCTGATGGCGGATCTCGGCGCCCTGGCCAAGGGTCCCGCGCCGGGTGTGTACGACGATACCTTCAAGCTCGCGCGCACCATCAATCTGATGGCGTCGGTGGCCGCGGGCGTCACCGCCTACGATACGGTCTATCCCGATATCAAGAATGTCGAGGGGTTGCGCGCCGAGGCCCAGGATGCGCGACGCATGGGCTATGGCGGCAAGATCGCCATTCACCCCGACCAGGTCGCCATCATCCACGAGGTCTTCACGCCGTCCGCCGGGGAAGTCGACTGGGCCAAGCGCGTCGTCGCCACCTTCGAAGGTAACCCGGGCGCCGGCGTTTTGACTCTCGATGGCAAGATGCTCGACAAGCCACATCTGGTCCTGGCCCGCCGCCTGCTGGCGCAGGCGGGATGAGCGACGGCGGTACGCTCCTGCCGGTGCTGGAACGGCTGTTCGCCGGACCGCGCGACTCCCGACTCACCCTCGAGGACTTCTTCACCGGGCTGGAGGCACGCTCCTACGCCTTCATCATCGCGGCGCTGAGCTTGCCGAATTGCGTCCCGACCGGCATCCCGCTGCTCTCGACCGTCACCGGCCTGCCGATGCTCCTGCTCGTCGCCCAGGCTGCCCTGGGACGACCAGCTCCAACCCTGCCGTCGTTTCTGGGCGCACGCGCGCTGCCGCGTGGCAGATTGCAGGATTTTCTTGCCCGCAGTCGCAGCCACATCGAGTGGCTTGAAGACATGGTCCACCCGCGCCGGAGCTGGTGGGTAACCGGCTCGCGTCGTCGCCTGCTCCAGCTCGCACTGACGATGATGATCGTCATCCTGGCGTTGCCGATTCCCCTCGACAACCTGCTGCCTGCCTGGGCGATTCTGTTCTTCTGCCTCTCCCTGATCGAAGGCGACGGCATCATGGCGATGCTGGGCTGGCTTTTCACAGTTCTCACCGCCATCTGGACCGCCTTCCTGGTGATCGTCGGCCCCTGGGTCGTTATCGGATTGCTGAAGTCCGTATTCTAGTCATTGCACAGGAGTGTTCATGTATCTGCGACATGTCGCGTTCGGACTGCTGGCCACGATTCTTGCCGTGCCGAGTGCCCAAGCACGCACGATCTGCACCGCCATCGCCGATGCCGGAACCGGCAAGATCCTCCGTCAGCAGGGCGATTGTACGCAGCGCGCCACACCGGCATCGACATTCAAGATCGCCATCAGCCTGATGGGGTACGACTCGGGCTTCCTGCAGGACGAACACACGCCCGCCTTGGCCTTTCACAAGGGCTACGCCGATTGGATTCCGGCCTGGCGGCAGACGACGGACCCGACCAGCTGGATCAGGAACTCCGTGGTGTGGTTCTCTCAACAAGTGACGCAGGCGCTGGGTGAGACGCGATTCCAGAACTATGTCTCCGCCTTCCACTATGGCAACGAGGATGTGTCCGGCGATCCCGGCAAACACAACGGGCTGACGCGATCATGGCTGAGCTCGTCCCTGAAGATATCGCCCCTGGAACAGCTGGCTTTCCTGGAGGACGTGAAGAGAGGGCAACTGCCGCTTTCCCCGCACGCCTTCGAGATGACGGACCGAATCACCAAAGTCGCCGATCTACAGGACGGGTGGGAAGTCCACGGCAAGACCGGCAGCGGTGCCCCCGTCGCCCGCGACGGCACTCGTGACGAGGCCCATTCTTATGGCTGGTTCGTCGGCTGGGCCACGAGGGGGACCCACAACATCGTATTCGCCCGCCTGATCCAGGACGAGAAGAAGGAATCCGAGTCGGGCGGTATCCGCGCGCGTGCCGCATTCATGGAGGAGCTGCCAGCCATTCTGCGCTCGCTCCCCCAATAAGGGCACCGAGCTGCCTAGTACGATCGCGGCAGGCCGAGCACGTGCTCGGAGACGAAGTTCAGGATCATGTTGGTCGAGATCGGCGCGACCATGTAGAGCCGCGTCTCGCGGAACTTACGCTCGATATCGTACTCCTCGGCGAAGCCGAAGCCGCCATGGGTCTGCACGCACATGTCGGCCGCCGCCCAAGCGGCTTCCGAGCCGAGCATCTTCGCCATGTTGGCCTCCGCGCCACAGGGAAGGCCGGCCTCGTAGAGGGTCGCCGCCTTGCGCACCATGAGGTCCGCCGCCTCGGTCTGGGCGTAGGCACGCGCGATCGGGAATTGAACGCCCTGGTTCTGGCCGATCGGCCGGCCGAACAGCTTGCGCTCCTTGGCGTAGTTCGTCGCCTTTTCGATGAACCAGCGGGCATCGCCGATGCATTCGGCTGAAATCAGGATCCGCTCCGCATTCATGCCGCTCAGGATGTAGCGGAACCCCTGCCCTTCCTCACCGATCAGGCTCTCGGCCGGGATCTCCATGTTGTCGAAGAACACCTCAGTGGTGTTGTGGTTCATCATGGTCCGGATCGGCCGGATAGTCAGGCCCTTGTCGAGCACCTTGCGCATGTCGACCAGAAACACCGACAGCCCTTCGGTGCGCTTCTGGACCTGATCGCGCGGCGTCGTGCGAGCCAGAAGCAGCATCAGGTCGGAATGTTCGGCGCGGCTGGTCCAGACTTTCTGGCCGTTCACGACGTAGGTGCTGTTGTTCTTCTTCACCGCCGTCGTCCGCAGTGCCAGCGTGTCGGTACCGCTGGTGGGTTCCGTCACACCGAAGGCCTGGAGACGCAGCTCGCCACTGGCGACGGCCGGCAGGTAGCGTTGCTTCTGCTCTGTGCTGCCATGCCGAAGCACGGTGCCCATGGTGTACATCTGGGCATGACACGCCGCTCCGTTGCAGCCCGCCCGCTGGACTTCTTCGAGCACTGCAGCGGCCGCCGAGATTCCCAACCCGGCACCCCCGTACTCCTCGGGGATGAGGGTTGCGAGCCAGCCGGCATCGGTGAGCGCCTTCACGAACTCCGTGGGATAGCCGCGGTCGCGATCGAGCTTGCGCCAGTAGGCGCCATCGAACTTGAGACATAGGGCGCGAACGGCGTCGCGGATTTCAGGATGGGTCGGCGCGTAAGGGTTTTCCATGGCGGCGCAACCTAGTCCGCCCCCTAGCGCCAGGCAATCCGCCGCAAGCCGTCGATCAGCTCGCCGTGGATTTCCGGACCAAATCCGTCGACAGTGGCCTCGTTGCGCGCCGTTACGCCATCGACGGCACCAGCCTTCGCAACAATCGCCTTCGTCACCTGAAGATCCAGTTTCGCGGTCAGAAACTTGTCGATCGTCGATGACCATTCCGGCTTCAAAAGCGCCAGTGCCGCCATCAGTCCATAGGCGCCCCAATTGGAAACGCCTGCCACCACCAGATGATCGCACGAGGTGATGCAGGCAATCCGCTCGCCATTCGGAACCGTGCTGGCGATGAGGCCGGCTGGCAGCTTGCCCATTCCAATTTCATTGCCGCCATCGCCGACAGCGATGCGCGTCCAATCCTCGGCAGTGAACAGATCGTCCAGCGGCGCGGTCCAGGGCGATACGTCGACGCCGCGCATATTGCGCGGCCGGCCATCGGTACTCAGGCCGCAACGTTCGATGGCAATCGCGTGGGTGACGCCGGCTGTCCGCCATGCGCCAATCGTGCGTTCGATACCGGGACGGTCCTCGACACCCATCTCGTCGACGACGACAGGTTCGCCGGTCTCGTGGACCGCCGCCCGCACGGCCTCGGCGCAGGGCGAATCCACGGCAATGCGGGTGGGAATACCACAGGCGGCGAGGCTGGCCGCCAACAGGGCCGTTCCCACCGGGCCGTCGGTTTCGGGTGCCGCAACATGATCGCGTGGAACGAAGAAGCCCGTGATCAGCCCGACGCTTCGCGCCGTCGCCAGCGATTGAGCGGCGGCCGCAATGCTGCCCCGGCTTGCTTCGATCAGCGCCTGCGTCTTGCGGCCGACATCCCGGCAGACCAATGACTCGATGGCCGCCAGCTCACTTTTCCTTGGCAACATACACACCATTCCAATCCGTCGGCGCGTCCTCGGCGAGCCTGTCGACCCGCTCCCGCATCATGTCGTAATAGCCCTGTTTCCAGCCCGCTGCCTCTGCCGCAGCGACGCACGCTTCGATCGCCTGTTGCGCCTCGATGAACCGGCCGGCGCGATACAGGACCAGGAACTCGGCCTGGGCGCTTGCCAGAGCCTCATAAGCCGCGGACTGTCGGACCTGGTTGTCGCCCAGCAGGACGTGGATGCGTTCCGGCTCGGTCTTGCCCTTCACCATCACGAGATCGAGCTCCAGCGAGGCGAAATCGGGCACCTGCCGGCAGGTGTTGTCGCCGATGATGATGCCGACCCCGTAAGTCTTGCATTGTCCTTCCAGCCGCGACGCAAGGTTAACCTCGTCGCCGAGACAGGAGTAGGTGAAGCGCTGGTCGGACCCGAAGTTGCCGACCGACGCGGCACCGGTATTCAGGCCGATGCCGATCGAGACGGGAATGTGAGCGCGCCCCTCCGCCTCTGCCTCGGCCTTCCACTCCATGTTGAGCTTCTGCAGCTGGGCCTGCATGCCGAGCGCCGATTCGCAGGCGCGCATTGCGTGCCCTTCGACCGGCAAGGGCGCATTCCAGAACGCCATGATGGCGTCGCCCATGTATTTGTCGATCGTTCCCCTGTGCGACAGGATCAGGTCGGTCATCGGCGTCAGGAAGCGGTTCATGAATCGCGTCAGCCCCTGTGGATCGAACTGCTCCGAGATGCGCGTGAAGCCCCGCACGTCGGTGAACATGACCGTGATCTCGCGCATCTCCCCGCCGAGCTGCAGCAGCTTCGGATTACGCGCGAGCTGCTCGACGACATCGGGAGACAGATACATGCCGAAGGCACCGCGAATTTCGCGCCGGTCGCGCTCGGCACGGGCGAAGCTCAAGGCCGAACCGCTGATATAGATCGCGGCCAGCGTGGCCGACGGATAGATCGGGTCGAACAGCAGCCGGGCCTGGGCAAAGGCGATCCAGGGCGCCACGATGCCGACACCGACGAAGCCGACCGCCACCAGGCCCATGCTCACCGCCGACAGGCGCGGCAGCAGCAGGACGAAGGCCAAGCCGATACCCGCCAGATACAGGAATTCCGCGCCGTCGGCATAGTCCGGTCGTTCGAGGAAGGTCTGGGTCAGCATCTGCTCGACCAACTGGGCATGGATCTCGACGCCGGGGACGGAATCCTGGAGCGGCGTGTTGCGCAGGTCCTTCAGGCCGACGGCCGACGTGCCGAGGAACACGATGTTCGCCTCGATCTTGTCCGGCGCCACGGTGCCGTCGATGACGTCCTTCGCCGAAACGAAGCGGGAGTCGCGATGGCCACTGTCATACAAGGTCATTCGGCCGAAGGCATCGGTATGGATATCTACCTTGCCGACACGGATCGACCCGACACCGGTCCGAGCTCCAAACGACTCGAAGCCCTGCGCTCCGGACCAGCGGACCAAATAGGTCGTGGCTTCCTGTACCGTCCGCAGCGCCTCGATCGACAATGCCGGATAGAGATCCTCGTCGCGCTGGCCGGCGAGCCGGAACAGCATCGGCACGTGGCGCACGATCGCCCCTTCGATCTGGGTCGTCACGGCGCCATTTCCCTTGGCCGCTTCCTCCAGGATCTTCAGCGTCGGCACCACGCCAGTCTGCTGCGGAATGAACTGGCGGATCAGCTGCTCGACCGACAGCGTGTCCTTCTCGCCGCTGTTGTGGGCCACGCCCCATTCGCGGCGCGGAGCCCTCCCCTTGGCATAGGGATCGAAGGCAAAGCCCGTGACGACGGTCGACCGGGCGATTGCCTCGGCGAATACCTCGTCGTTGTCGGGTAGCGCTTCCATGGTTCGGCGAAGATCGCTGTCCTGCAGCGCGTCCGGCAGGCTCTTGGCGATGACGGGCAGCGAGGACCGGTCCGGCTCGGCGAAGACGACGTCGAAGGCGATGACGGCGGCGCCGGCCCCGGTCAGCTTGTCCACCAGTTCCGCGAGCCGCGTCCGCGGCCACGGCCACTGACCGTAGGCGGCCAACGACGCCTCGTCGATGTCGACGATGCGGACCGGCATGTCGGCCGGCATCTCGCGCGGCTTCAGCCGCTGGAAGTTGTCGAAGGCGAAATCCCGCAGCCGGGCGATGCCAGGCGGATCGGCAATGCGCAGGACCAGCGCATTCAGCAATACCAGCAAGGCCACCACCACCGGCGCGCGCGGCTTGTTGCCGTCGCCAAACAGCCATCTCATGCGCATTCGTGGTCGCCCTCGCCCTCCCCCAGCCACACTGTAGGGAAGGACCTTGGCCAAGCCAAATATGCGGCACCGCCATATCGGCCCGACGGTTCCAGCAGGCTCATCCCGCCATCTGCAAAGCGCGGATTTGTGCCCATAACCTCCTTGTGGTTATTTATCCAGGGCGCCCAGGCGAATGCCAAGTGTACGGCTGGCATTGACGAAAAGCCCGCCAATCCACATCTTGTGTGACATGAGCGAAACCACCCCCTTTTCCGTCACTCCGAGCGCGGCCAAGCGCATCGCTTTCCTGGCGTCGAAGGAACCCAAGCCCGTCATGATGCGGGTAGCGGTGCTGGGCGGCGGATGCTCGGGTTTTCAGTACAATTTCTCCTTCGAAGATCAGCGCAACGACGACGACCTGGTCATCGAGCGCGACGGCGCCGCAGTGCTGGTCGACAGCACCTCCCTCGAGCTCTTGCGCGGCAGCGAACTCGATTATGTCGAGGAGATGGTCGGCTCCGCCTTCCAGGTGAAAAACCCGAACGCGACCTCCTCTTGCGGCTGCGGCAACTCCTTCAGCGTGTGACACTGCCGCGATGAAGATCGCGACCTGGAACGTCAATTCCGTCCGCAAGCGGACCGGAAACCTGCTGACTTGGCTGCAGAAGGCCAAACCGGACGTTGTCGTCCTGCAGGAAATCAAGGCCCAGGAGGCTCAGTTCCCGCGGCTGGAGGTCGAGGCCGCCGGCTACAAGGTCGAAATCGTGGGCCAGAAGGGCTTCAATGGCGTCGCCCTGCTCTCGCTCCATCCGGTCGAGATCACGGCCCGTGCCCTGCCCGACCCGGAAGACGAGCAGGCGCGCTATATCGAGGGCAAGGTACAGACGCCCCAGGGACCGGTCACGGTCGGCGGGCTTTATCTGCCCAACGGCAATCCGATCCATACCGACAAGTTCGCCTACAAGATCGCCTGGATGGATCGCCTCGCCCAGCGTGCCCGTGCGCTGCTGGCTCAGGAGGAGATGTTCGTGCTGGGCGGCGATTACAATGTCTGTCCGACCGACGTCGATGTGTTCGATCCCGTCGCCTTCGCCAACGACGCGCTGTGCCAACCCCAGTCACGGCAGGCGCTGCGGAGCCTGCTCAATCTCGGCCTGACCGACGCCATCCGCGTCTTCCATGTCGACGGGCCTCAATACACCTTCTGGGACTACCAGGCCGGCGCGTGGCAGAAAGACCATGGGCTCCGCATCGACCATCTGCTGCTCTCGCCGCAGGCGGCCGACCGCTTGACGGCGGTCGGTATCGACAAGGAAGAGCGCGGAAGACCGGAACCGTCGGACCACGTTCCGGTCTGGTGCGAACTCGACGTCGCCTGACGGCCTACTCCGCGCCGGCGCCGATCACGCCGCCATCGGCGATGATGCACTGACCGCAGACGAAAGCGCCGGCCTTCGAGGCCAGGAATACCGCAACGCCGCCAATATCGTCCGGTTGGCCGATCCGCTTCAGCGCCGCCTTGCCCTCTTGAGCGCTCCGGATCTGCGGGTTCTCCCACAACGCCCGGGCGAAATCGGTCTGGATCAATCCCGGCGCGATCGCATTGACGCGGATATTGTGCTTGCCCCACTCCATGGCCAGCGACTTCACCAGAGAGATATCGGCTGCCTTGCTCATGTTGTAGGCCGCGATATGGGCCGAACCGACGAACGCGCCGATCGAGGATACGATGATGAACGCCCCGTCCTTCCGCTCTGCCATTTCAGGGCCGACCATGTTCATCAGCCATAGGTTGGACATGACGTTGTTCTGCATGATCTTGCCGAATACCTCTTCCTTGAGGCCGGCAAGCGGGCCGAAATACGGGTTCGAGGCGGCGTTGCAGACCATGATGTCGATCTTGGCGTAGGCCTTGCGCGCAGACGCCACGAGGTTCTCGAGTTGGGCCTTGTCGGAGATGCTGGCCGCAACCGCGATCGCCTCACCGCCCTTGTCCTTGATGCCCTTCACGACCTCCTCGCAGGCCGGCAGCTTGCGGCTGGAGACGACGACCTTGGCGCCATGCGCCGCCATCTGCTCGCAGATCGAGCGGCCGATGCCGCGGCTACCCCCAGTCACCACGGCTACCTTCCCGGAAAGGTCGAACATCATCAGGTCATCTCCTTGTTATTGATTACAGCTTTGAACGTCGGCGACCTTAGCGGCGGCTGAAGAGCGCGATCAACTCCAGATGCGTCGACCAGAGGAACTGGTCGATGGGCATCAATTTCTCCAGCCGATATCCGCCATCCTGCAAGATCCTCGCATCGCGAGCGAAACTGCCGGGATCGCAGGAGGCATAAACGATGCGTGCAACGCGAGAGGACGCAAGCTCTGACGTCTGGGCAGCAGCCCCGGCGCGCGGTGGATCGAGCAGAACCGCCTCGAAGGTCTGCAGTTCCGCAACCGTCAGCGGTCGACGGAATAAATCACGACGCTCCACGTGCACGCGATTGTCGCCGATCTTCCGGGCTGTCGATTGAGCAGCCTCGACGCTGGGAACGTCGCTTTCGAACAACGATAGCCGGCCGCCTCGGCCGAGAGACAGGGCGCCAATGCCCGCGAACAGGTCCGCCAGATGAGCCGTCGGACCGGCCCAGGCCGCGACGGCAGCGCGCATGACCTGCTCGCCCCGCTTGGTCGCCTGAAGGAAGGCACCCGGCGGTGGTTGCACGGTCGCGTCGCCCAGTACCAAGAGGGGCGCGCGTCGCATGACGATCGGCTCCGCCCGCGCCCGGTCGCCCCAGCTCAGCCGTGCCAGATCCGCCTGCTCGGCCATGACCGCCAATGCCTGGCGCAGGTCGATCGAAAGATCGAGCCGCTTGTGCGGCCGGAGCAGGACATCGAGGCCGCTATCGGTCTCGTTGACCACGGCGTCGGCCGCAGCGCCGTCCGGCAAGACCTCGACCAGCGCCGCCCGCAGCGGTTCCAGAAGACTCGTGAGCGACGGCCGGGCGACCACACAGGTGCCGACATCGACGATCCGTGCACTGGCCCTCTCATGGAAGCCGGCGAGCACCCGCCGTCCCTGGCGCCGCAGGACGAAGTCGGCGCGCCGGCGTTCGCCAGGCACCCCGATCATCGGCGGCTCGAAGGCCGGTGCCTCGACACCACGCTGCTTCAGAGCCCTCTCGACCAGGCCTATCTTCCAAGCCGTGTAGACGTCGCGCCGCCAGTGCTGCAGGGCGCAGCCACCACAGACGGTGAAATGAGCGCAAGGTGGCGTCTCTCGATGACGCGATGGCGCCAGCACCTCGATCAAGCGGGTGGCGGTCCCTTCGCCGCGCGCATCGAGCGGCTCCGCTTCGACGACCTCTCCCGGCAAGGCGAACGGCACGAAATAGCGCTCGCCCTCGAGTTCCGCGATGCCATCGCCACGGGCCCCCATCTCCAGGATGTCGAGCCGGATGGTCACGTCGCGCTATCCCAGCCAGCTCTTGGCCGGTCGCATCTCGCCGACCAACAGGCCGACGACATTCTTCACCGGCGGATGCAGCAGTTCATCCTTCTGCGCGGCAGGCAGCACCCCCAGATGACCGAGCAGGGTGGCCATGGCGACTTCCGCCGCCCGCCCTGCCCCGTCCCAGATCTTCAGAGCGATGCCCAGCTCCAGGGTCGGCAGCATGCCGCAGAAGACGCCCTCTGCACCGGTCTTCACCTGGGCCACGCCGGGAAGCGCTCCATTGATCCGCGTGCAGAATCGACCGGTTCCCGCCATCATGAACGGCTCGGCACTGATCGCCGCCCGGATCCGGTTCGCCGCCTCGGCGCGCTTGGATGACAGTCGTGACGGATCGGCCATGGTGGCCATGGCGCGCGCCAGATGGCGCACGGGTGTCGCCAAGGTGGGAATGCCGCAGCCATCGATGCCATAAGGGAAAGCATTGGCGTCGGTGCCGCACAGGTCGGTCATCACCTCACGCAACCGCCGCTGCACCGGATGGTCGTATTTGATGTAGCCCTTGGTCGGCTCGCCATAGGTGACGGCGGTGGACAGGAAGCCGCTATGCTTGCCCGAGCAGTTATTGAACGCCGGCGTGGGCAGGGCGCCTTCCCGCACCAGCGCCTCGATCGTCGCCTGAAGGCGGGGCGGATGGGTGCCGCATTCGAGATCAGTCTCGCTGAGCCCGATCTTCTTCAGCCAGGCCCGCACCGTCTCGACGTGACGCGATTCGCCGTTGTGCGAAGCGCACGCCAGCGAAACGTGCTCGTTTCCAAGCCCGAACTTCTCGACGGCGCCGCTTTCGACGAAGGGCATGGCCTGAATCGGCTTGTTCGCCGAGCGAGGCAGGATCGGCGTGTCTATATCTCCCCACGACGCCACAACCGTACCGTCCGGGCGAACCACGGCGGCGATCCCTTCATGTCGGCTCTCGACCACCGGTCCGCGGGTGACTTCGATAACGACTGGCCCCTTACTCATGACTCTCGTTCCAACTTGATGACCGTCACATTGTCCTGATGAGCCACGCCCGCCGCCAGCACGGCCGCGATGAGCTCTCTTACCGGGCCGGCGGCGCTCGCTGCGATGACATCGGCTCCGATGCTCTGCACGCCGTCGCTGCAAAGAAGCAGCTGCGCTCCGCTCGCCACTCTATGGCTTCCTTGATCAATCAGCTTCAAGGGTTCGCCCATGACGGCCTCGCGCAGCGTGTGACGGCCGGGATGCGCGGCGGCCTCCTCGGCCGTGAGCATGCCACGCGCCACCAGCGCATCGATCTGCGGCGCCATGGAATGATCTGCATTGAGACGTCGCACCGAGCCGTCCGACACCAGATAGAAGGGCGAATCCCCCACGCTGATCCAGCGGACCTCGTCGTCCTTGACGAGCGCCGCAACCAGGGTCGATCCCATGCCTTCCAGTTCCGGACGTCCCCTGGAGCCTTGGCGTATCGCCTCGTTGCCCGCCGAGAGTCCATCGGCAAGAGAGCCGCCGCGCTCGACTGTGCCGACGACGGCATCGACCAGGAGCTTGGAAGCGACTGCCCCGCCTGCATGCCCGCCCATACCGTCGGCCACGACGGCCAGGACGGTGCCATCCGCTAGAGTTCGCAAAGCCCAGCTGTCTTCCTGATAAGGGCGGCCGCCGCGATCCTGGCCGCCTTCGCCTCGCCAGCGTGCAGTCATGGGCTAGTGCCAGACAGCCGGAAGCTTGTTCAACCCGCGCAAGGTGAAATTCTGTCGCCAATCGGGTTCGTTCTTTCCGGGCAGTTCCAGGTTCGGCAAACGCTCGACCAAAGCCGTGAACACCAGTTCGCCTTCGAGGCGGGCGAGCTGGGCGCCAAGACAGTGATGAATGCCGCCTCCGAACGACATGGGCCGAACGTTCTCGCGGCCGACATCGAGCCGATCGGGATCGGCAAAGATGGCAGGATCGCGATTGGCCGCTCCCAGCAGCGTGATCACGTTCTGCCCGGCGGGAATGGTAACCCCAGCCACCTCGACATCGGCCATCGTGACCCGCCCGGTCATCTGCACCGACGAATCGAAGCGCAGCAGCTCCTCGATGGCGTCGGGAATCAACGACGGATCCTCCTTCAGGCGCTGCCACTGTTCCGGTGACCGGTGCAGCGCAAGGAGGCCGTTGCCGATCAGATTGGTCGTGGTCTCGTGTCCGGCACCGAACAGCAGGGCGATGTTGGCGCGAAGCTCCTCGGTGCTCAACCGATCGCCCGCCTCTTCAGCTCTCACCAGCTCTGTCGTGAGATCGTCCCGAGGTTCGCGCCGGCGCAGCTCGCAAAGCTGATCGAAATAGGCACTGCTAGCTTCGGTCTGTGCATTGGCCTTATCGAATTCCTCACGCGACATGGGAACCGGATCCAGCACGCGTCCGCTGACATTGCTGCCGACCAGAAAGGCCGCCCGATGCTCTTCCGGGATGCCCAGCATGTCGCAAATCACGATCACCGGCAGGCGGTGAGCGAGATCGCGAATCACGTCCATCGCCCCTTTGTCCGCGACGCGATCGAGTTGCTCGTCCACCAGCGCGCGAATACGCGGCCGCATATCGGCAATCCGGCGCGCCGTGAATGCCTTGCTGACGAGACCCCGCAGCCGCGTATGGTCGGGCGGATCGAGCACCAGCATGGTGCGACCCAGGCTGGCGATGACCGGTTCGTGCATCCGGTCCTCGCCGTAACGGCGGCGGATGTTGCCGGGAAAGTCCTTGCCGAACCTCTTGTCCCTGAGCGCGAAGGCCACGTCCTCATAGCGGCTGAGCAACCAGAACCCGAGCCCCGTATTGAACACCGGCGCCTCTTCGCGCAGGCGATGATAGAAGGGATATGGATCGGCGATGAAGGCTGGGTCGAGCGGGTTGAAAGCCAGTGGCGTTCCCCCCGTCCCCGGACGGGTCGTGACGTTCATGACTCTCTCTGTAGCACGATAGTCCTTGCCGCGCGAATGAGCTGAGCCCTAGCATCCGGCCATGGATGCACTGACCCAGGGATTACGTCGGGCCTTCGAGCTCAAGCCCGATGCCCAGTCGACGAGCTTCGCGCCGCGGCGACGAACCTGGCGACAGACCATCGACCGGGTGGGACGCGTGGCCGGGGCGCTCGAGACCCTGGATGTCGGGCATGGAGACAGGGTCGCGATCCTGGCGCAGAACACCGACCGTTATCTCGAACTGATGTATGCCGTGGCCTGGGTCGGAGCGGCGCTTGTCCCCATCAATACAGGCATCGACGCGTCGCGGATCGAACATATCCTGGCCGATTCCCGCGCGGTCGTGCTGTTCATCGATGGCACGATGGCGCACCATCTGACGGATCTCGAGGGGCGGATGCACGAGGTCCGCGAGGCGATCTGGATAGACGACATCGCCTCGCCGGAGGGCATGCTGCACTACGAAGATATGACAGCCTATGAGCCAGTGCCGGATCGGGGCGCCGGGGGTACCGATCTGGCCGGTCTGTTCTATGACGGCACAGCCGGCACCGCGCTGACCCATACCGAGATGCTGGCCAATGCCGACAGGGCGATGACGGTCAACGGCTTCGACGGCAGTACCGTCTATCTGCATGCTTCACCCATGTTCGAGCTGGCTGAGGATGCACTGAGTTTCGCGGTGACCCTGGCTGGCGGCCGCCACGTCTTCGTGCCGCGCTTCGAGCCGCGCGAGGTTCTTCAGATCGTGGCCATCGACAAGGTCACGCACGCCCAGCTGCTTCCCGACATGATCGACCAGCTGCTTTCGCATCCACGCTTCGGAGAGTTCGGCCTCTCCAGCCTCAAGGCGATCCTGCATGGCGCAAGACCGGTACCGGCGGTGTTGCTTCAGAAAGTGCACGAAAAGTTACCCTGCATTCGCCTGATCGATGGCGATGGCCAACCTACGAGCTGAACCATGGCTGGAGCCCCTCCCTATTACGACTGGATCGCCCATCATGCCGGCCGCCGCCCGCACCAGCTTGCGATCCACGACCTCCAGACGGCGCGGAAGTTCAGTTACGCCGACCTTCATCATCGGACCAATCGACTCGCCGCGGCCTTGGCGGCGCTTGGCATCGGCAAAGGTGATCGCATTGCCCTGCTCGCCCCCAACTGCGCTGAGTATTTCGAGCTGCAGTTTGCCTGCGGCCGGCTTGGCGCGATCATGCTGCCCCTCAACTGGCGGCTCACAGTCCCCGAACTCGAATACATCCTCGGCGATTCGACGCCCAAATTACTGATTCACGACAGCAGCTTCTCCGAAGCGGCTTCCAAGCTCGCTCATCTCTGCAAATTGCCTCATCTGCTCGAGATCGATCACGAGCGGCCGGACGGCGCCTACGAACGCGCCCTGGCAGGCGGTCACGCCGTCCCCGACCCGATCGCTCTGACGCACGACGATATCGGCATGGTGATGTACACCTCGGGCACCACCGGCCATCCCAAGGGAGCGATCATCACCCACGGCATGGTGTTCTGGAACTGCGTCAATCTGGGCATCCCCGCCCTGATCTCGCCGCTTACCGTCCAGCTCGTGGTGCTGCCGCTGTTCCATACCGGTGGGCTCAACTGTTATGCCAATCCCGTTCTGCATGCCGGGGGCACCATCCTGGTCATGCGTAGTTTCGACCCGGGACTTGCCCTCGACTACATCTCCGATCCGGCGCTGGGCATCACTCACTTCTTCGCGGTACCAGCGCCCTACCAGTTCATGATGCAGCATCCCAATTTCCAGAGCGCCGATCTGACACGCCTGCAGATTGCCGGCGTCGGCGGCGCCCCCTGCGCCCTGGCGATCCTGGAGGGATGGACCGAGCGCGGTGTCCCGCTGGTTCAGGGTTGGGGCATGACCGAGACCAGTCCCGCCGGGACGATGCTCGATGCCAGCGATGCGATCCGCAAGCTCGGCTCGGCCGGCAAGGCGATGATGCACACGGCGATCCGCATCGTGGACGAGGCCGGCCATGACGTTGCGCGCGGCGTGGTCGGCGAACTGCTGATCAAGGGACCGAACATCACGCCGGGCTACTGGAACAAGCCCGAGGCGACCGCCAATGCCTTCAGCGACGGTTGGCTGCACACCGGCGATGCCGCGCGCATGGACGACGAGGGCTTCATCTATATCGTCGACCGCTGGAAGGACATGTACATCTCCGGCGGCGAGAACGTCTATCCGGCCGAGGTCGAGAACGTGCTGTTCCAGCTGCCGCAGGTGGCGGATGCGGCCATCATCGGCATACCCAACGAACGCTGGGGTGAGGTCGGGCTGGCGATCATCGTGCGCAAGGCCGATCAGCCGCTCGAGGAAGCGGATGTCATCCGCCACTGCCTGGGCAAGCTCGCAAAGTTCAAGGTTCCGCAATCGATCGCCTTCGTCGAGGCACTGCCGCGCAACGCCACCGGCAAGGTCCTGAAGCGCGAACTGCGCGTCCAGTTCGTCGGCGCCGACAAGCCGGCGATCACCTGATTTCCTCGGCCTGCTGGCTACTGCATCATACCAGCGGCACGTAATCGTACTCGCCGACGCCCTGCAGGATCAAAAAGGTGAGCGAAGTCGTGCCGGCATTGGTCACCAGATGGGGACGTCTGGCGGCCGCGACGAAGCTCTCTCCTGGCCCCAGCCGGACGTCCTGTTTCGGGTTCTGAAGGAACAGCCGCATCTGACCTTCGAGCACGTAAAACGTGTCGCTGATATTGGTGTGATAGTGCCAGGGCACTTTCTGGGTCGGTGAAAGCTGCAATTCGCTGATGTGGAACCCGGGACGCGCCGCGTGGCGCGCGCGCCGTTCCACCTCGTAGAGGTGGCTCGCATCCTTCACCGGAGCGAGGCTGCGCATGTCGGTCATGAGGGAAGCCTAACGCTCCGCGCGGTCATCAACAAGCTCCGGCGCCAGTGCAGATTATTCGCGCGGACTTTTGCAAACACACCTGTTAGACAGGCCGCGTCATGTTGACCATCTACGGCGTCTATCGCTCGCGCGCCTCGCGCAATCTCTGGCTCGCAGACGAGCTCGGAATCCCCTTCAAGCATGTGCCGGTGATCCAGCACTATCGACTTCCCGATGCGGCCGCTCCCGGCGCGCCGATCAACACCCGGTCGCCGGAGTTCCTGAAGATCAATCCGAACGGCCATATCCCCTCGATCGAGGATGACGGGCTGGTCCTGCACGAGTCGCTGGCCATCAACCTCTATCTTGCCAGGAAGCATGGTGGTCCCTTGGCGCCGGCCGATGTCGCCGAGGACGGCCAGATGACGATGTGGGCCTTGTGGGCCGCGACCGAGCTCGAAACCAACGCCCTGAACGTGGCCTATCACCGGGTCGGCAACCCGTCCGGCATCAAGGACGCCAAGATCGCCGATGCCGCGGTGGCCGCCCTGCGGGCGCCGTTCGCGGTCCTGGACAAGGCTTTGGCCGCGACGGGATACCTCGTCGGCGGACGCTTCACCGTGGCCGACCTCAACGTTGCGGAAATCGTGCGCTATGCTTTACCGGCGCCGGAACTGTTCGAGAGCGCCCCAAGGGTGAAGGCCTGGCTGGCAGCTTGCCACGATCGTCCCGCCTTCAAGAGAATGTGGGAGCGACGCGAGAGCGAGCCGGCCTAGGGAACCGACCGGGGGTATGGGTGGAACTGGATAAGGATCGACTCGCGAAGCTGCTGAACCTGACCCAGAGCGAGCATGACGGCGAGGTGCTCGCCGCCATTCGCAAAGCGAACGACTTCCTGCGCCTGCATAAGGCCAGCTGGTCGGACGCCCTCGGAGTCGTCCAGGCGCCAGCCGCAAGCGCCACCACACCTCCTCAGGAAGCGGACATCCCGACGGACACCTCCAATCGAGGCGCGCCACCGGCCCCACCGCCTCCTGGATATCTTCCCTCCGGCGTCTATCGCGACGCCTTCCGGCGGGAGCCGTTGCTGCCCCGCCTCCTCGGGTTTCCGTTCTGGCTCCTGGTCGAACTGCTCGCCGTCGCGGCCCCGAACATGCTGCTCAATGTACGCGGGACCTGGCTCGCGGCCATCTTCACGCTATCCATGATGCTGGGCATCGTCGCCTGGATCGCTCTGGCTTATTCGCTCGTGGTTGGTTTCGGCTGATCTCACGCCGCCAGCACGAGGCGATCGCTCGACCGGGCGAAGCCGAAGCTTTCATAGAACCGGCGGGCATCGCGATCGACTTCTCCGACAAAGGCTTCGACCTGAACCGCCCGGCGCTGACGCGACCATTCGACCGCCGCCGCCAGCAGTCGCCGACCGATGCGCCGGCCCCGCTGATCGGCGCGGACAACGAGGTTGTCGACCTCGACGATCTTGCGGATGCCGCCTTCGGGTCTTGCCACAACGCGTGTCATCAACACGGCCACGCCCAGCACCCCAATCTCGCTCTGGGCCACCAACAGGGTCGTGGCAGGATCCGTCATCCACGCCATCACCTGCTCGCGGGCATAGGCGGGATTGTCCAGCAAGCTGCACAGTTCGTCACAGTCGCGGGCCCCGGCCAGGCGCACCCGAATCGAAGGCGGTAGCGCCACCGGGCTACGCAATTGTGCTTCAACGATCGACATCTCATCCTCCGTCTGCGGTCCCGCCGCGACCCGGAGGCCTATCCAGAAACAAAGAAGCCGCCGGGATGCGGCGGCTTCGTTTGGTCGTGACCCTTCGCGCCGCCTATGTGAGCGACGTAAAATACCAACCCTTCTGGAGCAGGTTCGTGGTCATAGAGATTTTATAGGCCACCGACAGTGGAACTGTCAACGTCCGCTCCCTTATGGTGCGCGTCATGAACTCCCCTCTGCTCGCGGCAGCTCCGTGGTGGCGACCTGCCACCGGCCGCACCCTTCTCATTCAGGGCGGCGTCCCTCTTGTCGGCGAGTACCCGATCAGTGGCGCCAAGAACGCGGTGCTGCCCCTGATGGTCTCCGCACTGCTGACGCCGCATCTCGTCACCCTGCGCAACGTGCCCGGCAATCTCGACGTCGCCGTCCTCGCTGCCCTGCTGCAGCGACTCGGCTGCGACATGCACTGGTCCGCCACCCCGGCAGGACTCTCGGTCACGCTATGCGCCGACCGCCTGCAACCGCGCGATATCGCGCAGGATCTCGTCACCCGCATGCGCGCCTCGGTACTTCTGCTTGGCGCGCTGCTCGGCCGATGCGGTGAGGCCAGCCTGCCGATGCCCGGCGGCGACGCGATCGGATTGCGCGGCATCGACTATCACGTCGCCGGTCTGCGGGCGCTGGGCGCCACCGTCGAGATCGACAACGGCATGATCCACGCAGCGGCGCCGTCGGGGCTGCAGGGTGCGGACATCGTGCTGCCGAGGCCCTCCGTTGGCGCCACCGAGAACCTCATGCTGGCCGCGACGCTGGCCGGCGGCAGGACGACGATCCGCAACGCCGCCTGCGAACCCGAGATCTCCGACATGGCGAGCTGCCTCAACGCCATGGGCGCAGCGATCTCCGGCGCCGGAACCCACCTGCTCGTCATCGATGGCGGGCGGCCGCTTGGCGGCGCGGTCCATACCGTGCTGCCCGACCGTATCGAGTTCGGTACCCTCGCCTGTGCCGCCGCCATCACCGACGGCGAGCTGCTGCTGCCGCATGCCCGTGTCGAGCTGCTTGGCGCGGCAGCGTCCCTGCTGGCCACAGCCGGCGTGGCGCTTCAGGAGACCGATGCCGGCGTCGTGGCCCGGCGCGGGGCCGATGGATTGCAGGGCATCGACATCACCACCGGCCCCTATCCCGGCTTCGCCACCGACCTGCAGGCGCCTGCCATGGCCCTGCTGACCCGCGCCGCCGGGGCCAGCGCCATTACCGAGACGATCTTCGAGCAACGCTTTCGCCACATCGACGAGCTGAGGCGGATGGGCGCCAACATCTCCGTGGTCGGACGCACCGCCGTCATTCGCGGCGTCGAGCGTCTGAGTGGCGCCACTGCCACCTGCATGGACGTCCGGGCGGCAGCCGCCCTCGTGATTGCTGGCTTGAGCGCCGCCGGAACGACGACGCTCGATGGTCTCGACCACCTCGATCGCGGCTACGATCGGATGACCGAAAAGCTTGCCGCTTGCGGTGCCCGCATCACGCGGATCGAGGAAGGCTGACCTACTCCGCGGCGACCGCCATCGCCTGCTTGAGGCCGGGCATGGTGAAGCCGAGCTTGTCGAGCTTGGCGATCATGTCCTTGCCCGTCTTCTCGTCCGTCTCGACCAGCGGCGGACGCACAGGCGTCCAGGCCGCGTCGCTGCCGTAATGCGCGATGCAGTACTTGAGTGCCGGGATCATGACATAGCCCTGCATCACGCCGCGCACCTCGTTGATCCAGCCCTGCAGCTTCTCGCCTTCTGGCGTCGCGTAGGCCTTGTAGGTCTCGGCGATCTTGCCGGGATTGATGTTGGCGGTCGCGCTGATGCAGCCGACGCCGCCCGCCTTGATGTTCTCGATCAGCGGCTTCTCATTGCCGGAAAAGACGTCGAAACCGTCCTTGGCAAAAGCCTCGATCATGCTCCGCGTATGCGGCCAATCGTCGGACGAATCCTTCATGCCGGCGATCTGCTTGGGATAGGCCTTCAGCAGCCGCTCCACGAGCTTGTGCGTGATCGGCACCGCCGACACCGGCGGAATATGGTAGAGATAGACGCGCAAGCGGTCGTCTCCGACACGCTGCACCACCTCCGAGTAGAAGCGGAACAGCCCCTCCTCCGGAACGCCCTTGTAGTAGAACGGCGGCAGCATGAGGACGCCGCCGACGCCAAGCTTGGTGGCATGCGCCGTCACCTTGGCGGCCTCGACGATCGAGCAGGCGCCGGTGCCCGGCATCATGCGATCGGTCGGCACACCGGCCGCGACGACCTTCTCGAGGAGCTCCATGCGCTCCTCCGAGGCCATCGAATTGGCTTCGGAATTGGTGCCGAACATGGCAAGCCCGCAATCCTGACTCAGGAGCCATTTGCAGTGCGCGACGAAGCGGCCCACGTCCGGCGACAGATCGCGCTTGAAGGGCGTGACGACGGGTGAAAGAACGCCTTTGATCCGCGCAGCGGCCATGATCTTATTTCTCCCGGGATTGGCGCGCCTTTTCTGCAACGAAGCGCCGGAAACGTCCAGTGATAGGTGCGAGCGTGGCGATCTCGATGGCTGACATTCTTCCCGAAGACGGCACACGCGGAACGCTGGTCGGCCGGATATGGCGAAAAGGCCATCCGGAAGGGCCCAGCATCGTGGCGGTGCGGGCCGAGGGCGTGTTCGATATCAGCGGTTCGGCCGCCACCATGACCGATCTCTGCAATGCGCCCGATCCCATTGCCGTCGCCCGCTCCCCAGGCCAGCGCATCGGCGCCCTCGAAGACCTGATCAACGCGTTGCTGGCCCCGATCGACCTTCAGGCCATTAAGGCCGCGGGCGTCACCTTCGCCGTCAGCCTGCTCGAACGGCTGATCGAGGAACATGCCAAGGGCGATCCGACGCGGGCAGAACATGTTCGGAAGGAACTGAACGACATCATTGGGGCCGATGTCAGCGCCATCCGCCCGGGCTCCCCCGAGGCGGAGGCACTGAAGCGGACATTGCTGGAGCGGGATGCCTGGTCTCCCTATCTCGAGGTCGGCATCGGTCCTTATGCCGAGATCTTCACCAAGGCGCCGCCCATGGCCGCGGTGGGATACGGCGCCGATATTGGCATCCGCCCGGATTCGGACTGGAACAACCCCGAGCCGGAAGTGACGCTGATCGTCAGCGCCCGGGGAACGATCGTCGGCGCAACCCTCGGCAACGACGTCAACCTGCGCGACATCGAAGGCCGTAGCGCCCTGCTGCTCGGACAGGCCAAGGACAACAACGGCTCCTGTGCCATCGGGCCCTTCATCCGCCTGTTCGACGAGACCTTCGGCCTCGATGACGTCCGCCAGGCGAAGGTGGAACTCGAGGTCACCGGACCCGACCAGTTCCGCCTGCGCGGACAAAGCGACCTGTCGAAGATCAGCCGTGACCCGACCGATCTCGTGATGCAGGCCATGGGCGGCACGCATCAGTATCCCGATGGAATGGCGCTGATGACCGGCACCTTGTTCGCCCCCACCGAGCCCCGGATACCAGGCGGGACAGGCTTCACCCACCTCATCGGGGATCGCGTATCCATCCGCTCGCCCAAGCTCGGCACGCTGACCAACACCGTGAATCATTGCGACAAGATTCCAGCCTGGACCTTCGGTGTCTCCGCCCTCATGCGCAACCTGGCGGCGCGCGGCCTGCTGCGATGACCGCCGAGCTCTGGCAGCTTCCGGCCGCCACACTGCGGGAGCAGATCGCGGCGCGGAAGCTTTCGCCGGTCGAACTGACAAAGGCCGTTCTCGATCGCGCGGACAGGCTCCAGCCAATCCTGAACTGCTTCATAACGCTGGTTCCGGACCAAGCGATGGCCGCTGCGCGTGAAGCCGAACAAGCCGTGATGCAGGGCAAGGCCCTCGGTCCGCTGCATGGCATCCCCTATTCGGTCAAGGACCTCGTGAATACGGCTGGGGTGAGAACGACCTTCGGCTCCCGGCTGTACGAAACGAACGTCCCGCGAGACGATGCCGTCGCCGCCGCGCGGCTGAAAGCGGCGGGCGCGATCCTGTTTGGCAAGACGACGACACCGGAGTTCGGACACAAGGCCCTGACCGACGCGCCGTTGTTCGGCCGCACCCGCAACGCCTGGAATGCCGAGCGTTCGTCCGGCGGATCGAGCGGCGGTGCTGCGGTTGCCGTTGCCGCCGGCATCGGGCCGATCGGCATCGCCACCGACGGCGGCGGCTCGACCCGCATTCCGGCCTCGGCCAACGGCATGGTCGGCTTCAAGCAGAGCCTGGGCGTCGTGCCGCACAGCCAGGCGCCCGATGCCTTCGGCAACTATACCTATGTCACGCCAATGACCCGCACGGTGATGGACACGGCGCTGATGCTGCAGGCCATGGCCGGCCCGCATCCGGTCGATCCCTGGTCGATCGGCATCCCCGCTCAGGACTATATATCGGCCGCGCGGCCGGACGGCGACCTCAGGGGCAAACGCATTCTCCACGCTCTGCGCTTCGGCAACACCTACGTCGCCAAGGACGTTCAGGTCGCATTCGAGGCCGCGCTGACCAGACTGCGCGATCTCGGCGCCGAGCTGATCGAGCTCGATCAGCCGGTGCCGGACATGGAAGCGGTCTGGAAGATCATCAACCACACGACCTGGCGCGCCCGGTTCCACGACATGATCTTGCGTGACGGCGAGCGCATGTCGCCCTCGCTGGTCCGCCAGGTGGCAATGGCGCAGGACTGGACCGGTGCCGACTACCAGAAGGCGATGTTCCAACGCGCCGAGATTTTCCGGCTGATCCAGCGCTGGTTCGAAAAGGCGGATTACCTCGTCACGCCGACACTGGCGCGAACCGCCCTGCCCATCGACCAGGACCTGTTCGAACCCATCACCATCGACGGTATCGACGTCGGCGAACTTCGACGCAACTTCTTCCCCTATTGCATGGCCTTCAACATCACGGGCCACCCCGCACTCAGCCTGTGCTGTGGCTACGATAGCGAAGGACTGCCGATCGGCTTGCAGATCGTCGGTCATTTCCGTGACGACGCGTCCGTGTTGCGCGCCGCCGCCTTGTACGAAGCCAGCGAGGACTGGTTGGCGCGATGGCCCAGCCTCTGACCCGCCGCCCCCTGCCGCCCTCGCGTCGGCCGCCCCCGCTCTCGCCCGAGGAGATCCAGGGACGGGTGCTGTATCGAGACGGGCTGATTCTGGTGATCGACAAGCCGGCCGGCCTGGCGGTGCATGCCGGCCCGAGCGGAGCCCCCAATCTCGAGGAATGCTTCGATGCGCTGCGCTACGGCCTGCCGCGGCCACCGGCGCTGGCGCACCGTCTCGATGCCGATACGTCCGGCGTATTGGTGCTGGGCCGGCATCCGAAGGCGCTCAGCAAGCTCGGACGGCTCTTTTCGGGCCGGGATACGGAAAAGACCTACTGGGCCATTGTCGAGGGCGCGCCGCCCGCCGAGCAAGGCGTGTTCGAGTGGCCCCTGCTGAAAGTGAACACTCGGAACGGCTGGTGGGTGAAGGCATCCGACAAGGGCCAACCGGCAGTGACCCGCTACAAGGTGCTGGGCCATGGTCCGGGGATGACGTGGCTGGAGTTGAAGCCCGAGACGGGCCGCACACATCAAATCCGGGTCCATTGCGCGCAGGCGGGTTGCCCGGTGGTGGCGGACCGGCTCTACGGCGCGGCCAAGCCCGGGCAACTCCTGCATCTGCATTCGCGGGCCATCGTCCTGCCCCTGTCCAAGACCAAGCCGCCCATCAGGGTGGAGGCCGCCCCACCCCCTCACATGATCGAGGCGCTGATGGCCTGCGGGTACGTCCCCGCGGACCACTCCCGTTAAAGAAACGGAAAAATAACGATTACCTGTTGGTAACCGGGGGCAAATGTGAGCGCTTGGTAAAGACACAGCGCGGCGCACGAAACGCCTCCATCATGGAAAAGTCGGCGCCAGCATAGGGGAAGACAAGCCGATGGGCCGATTCCGGTCGTCAACGACCGTTAGCCGAACCGGCGTTAATCCCGCGCCTTCACCCAGATGCGCAGAGGATCGCCAATCTCGAAGCCGGCCTTGTGGGCCGCTTTGAGTTCGTGGCCGGATTCGTACCCGACCACGGGCAGGCCGGGAAACGTCACGGCCGCGAGCAAGGCGAGATCGCGCCAGACCGCAGAGGCTTCATCGGAATCAGCGACGACGTTGGACAACCCCACGACGTTGTCGGCGCGATAGAAGGTCCCGCCGGCAACAATGGCGCCGTCACGACGGCCCGAATACATGACGAAGTTGTCGTCACCGAACAGCACCGCCGGAAAGGCATCTCCCCCCGGCCCCGCGCGCTCCCATGACAGGCCGGAAACCATGGGCCCAGCCTCCGCCTTCCAGCCGGCCTCCGTCTTTGGCTGTATTTTCCGAACCCAGTTCGCCTCCTCAAGGATCTCGAATCCGAGGCGAGCAAGGTTGAGCGATTTGAAGCTGTCCTTGACGGCCCAGCGCCCCGGCAGGTGCGATGACAGCAGCAGCCGCACCGTCTGCCGTTGCTCGTCGACATCGAGGTCTCCGGTCGTGAGGGTGACCACGTTGGGATAGAACCGCGGCACCGGCTCGGCGTTCACCCAGGTGTGAGGCAAAAATCTCCCCGGCTTGCCGTGCGCGAAGCACACGGCATTGCACCAGCGCGCATTGTTGTGCGCGGCAACGGTGGTCCAGTCCTTCAGGCGCGTACTTCCTCGCGCTGGAAGATGACGTATGAGGCCGAGAACACGACGATCATGCCGGCAATCAGACCGGTAACCTGCGGCCAGATCAAGAGCAGGCTTTGATCCAGTGCCAGCGGCGCTCCCATGATCGCCCCGCGCATCTGGGTCGGCAGCATCGGCCCCAGCGTTCGTGTCTCGGGATTGAGGAGTCCCAGGACCGCCTCGGTAAACAGCGTTCCCGGCGAAACCCGCTGCAGGGCAAGTCCCAGCTGTTGCAGGCCGACAAACTGGTCGAGGCTCGTGATCTCCGCCGGCACGAAGGCCATGGTGATCGCCTGGGCAATCATCGGCCAGAGGATGAAGAACAACAGCCAAAGTCCGAGAGCGCACAGTGCCGACGTGGCCGTCGAGCGGAAGATCACCGAGAACAGCATGGCGATCGCCAGCCACACGCCGCCATAGGCCACCGCGACCACGAGGAAGCCGATGCCGCGGGCCACCTCGACGCCGCGGGGCGGCAGGCCAAGCAGCAGCAGGCCGGCGCCGAACACGATCAGCCAGAGCGCCACCATCGCCACTGCCAGGGTCGTCAGGCCGGCCAGGAACTTGCCGAGCAGCAAGGCGTCCCGATAGAGCGGCTGCGACAGCACGCGGCTCAGGGTACGACGATTGAACTCACTGTTCACGAGATCGAAGCCCAGGCCGATCGCCATCAAGGGGATGATGAAGTTCAGGGCCTGCACGAAGGGGATCGGTACCTGCTCCGGCTCGATCGTGAAGATGCGCAGGAACAGGAACGCATCCGAGCTTACCACGGTGCGGAGCTGCTGCAGCGAGGACGCGACGGGAAAGGCCCCGAAGACGATGATGAACAGCGTCAGCACCAGCATGCGGATGCTGGAGAGGTTGTCGGCCAGCTCCTTCATGTAGACCGGACCGATCCCGGTGAACGGCGAGCCTTCGCGGCGCGTGGCGCTACGCGGCATGGCGGGCCTCCTGGAAATAGCGCGTGTAGACTTCCTCGAGGCTGGGCTGCAGATCCGCGAGGCGGGTCAGGGCCCCGCCCGACGTGATGATGCGCTGGGCAGCCTCGGCCCGGACGTCGCGATCGGCGATCACCCGCCAAGCCCCGTCGCCGGAGGCCACGACCTGCTGCACCCCCGGGATGCCCCGCAAGGTCGCCGCAACGTCGGTGCCGGTGGCTTCCACGAGCAACGGATGGCCCGCGCCCAGGACCTGGTTGGCCAACTCGACCACCGTTCCCATCAACGCGATCTTGCCACGGTTGAACAGCGCCACGCGATCGCAAACGCTCTGCACCCGATCGAGCAGATGCGAGGAGAGCAGCACCGCTACGCCCGATTTCTTGAGCCGCCGGATCATCTCCAGCAATTCGAAGGTGGCATGGGGATCGAGGCCGGATGTCGGCTCGTCCAGGATGGCAACCTCCGCCTTCTTCATCACGATTTCCGCGATGCCGAGCCGCTGCCGCATGCCGCGGGAGAAGGTGGCAACGCGCTTGTCGACCACATCGGCCAGCTCGACGCTCTGCAGGGCCTCCATGATCCGCCCGTCTGTCTCGCGACGGGGGATGTCGAGAAGGCGCGCCGTGTAGGTCAGGTTCTCGCGCGCCGTCAGATGATCGTAGAAACCGACGGCATCGGGCAGGTAGCCGACGCGGCGCTTGACTTCGAGCGGTTGGCGCACCGGGTCGAAGCCCAGAACGCTGACCGTACCGCTGCTGGTCTCGGTCAGTCCCAGCAGCATGAGGATCGTCGTCGTCTTGCCAGCGCCGTTGGGCCCCAGCAGGCCGAAGATTTCGCCGCGACGGACGGTCAGGTCGATGGCATTCACCGCACGGGCGGCGCCATAGGCCTTGGTCAGTCCGTGCGCTTCGATGACATTGTCGCTCATCGCCGCCAGCTTACCGACGGCCGAATCGCGCAACGGCGCCCAGCAGCACCAGCAGCGCAACGGCAATGATACCGACGCCGACGATACCCCACAGGGTCGAAGTGGTCACCGTGATGCGGAAGTCGGCATTGGCGGAATCGCCACGTGCGCCAGCACGGAAGGACGCCACGTAGTCGCCGGCGATCGCCTTCTCCGCCGGCGTGACGACAGCCTGTACTTCCTTCTTGTCGCCGGGTGCGATGCTCTGGATGGTCTTGGGATTGAACTCCACCTTCCAGTTGGTGGGCACCGATCCGGACATCTCCACATCCTCGAGCGGTGCCGTCCCGTCATTGCCGACCAGAAGCGTATATTCGGAGTTCTTGCCGACCGTGGCATCGCCACTCAGCCGACCGTCCTTGGTCGTCAACGACAGCTTGCCCTGCCCGCTGATCTGGAGGGTCACGCGCTGGTCGGCCGTGGCCCCCTCGGCGGACGCCTTGACCAGCACGGGATAGTCGCCCGCCTTCACCTCTCGCGGCGGCGTCACCTTGATCTTGATGTCCTTCGACTGGCCGGCCGGGATCGGAATCGAGCTGATCTCGTTGGTGCCGTAGCCTTCCGTGAAGGTCGTCTGGAAATTGGCCGGCGCCTGCGCGCTCAGCGCGACCGTGAGATCCTTGCCGCTGTCATTGGTGACCGACAGGTTGTAGTCGAACGACGATTTCGGCGTGCCGCGCAGGGCCGGCAGCGTCGACTTGATGGTGAGCTTGGCCGGTGCGATCTCGCCGATCGTCAGCGTCACCGGCAGGTCGATCGACTGGTTCGGTCCCTTCGCGTGGACCGTCACGGTGTGCGAGCCGGGCTTGGCTTCCTTCGGCACATCGACGCGCAGCTGCAGGCTGACGCTCTCGTTCATGGCCGGCATCGCCGCGGCAACGGGTTGGCCGCTTCCCATGACGTCGATCTTCCATCCAGCCGGCACATCGCTCACCGACAGGGCAAGCGGTTCGGGCGGCAGCCCCATGTTCTGGAGCTTGAAGTGGATGCTCGTGGTTTCCCCAGCCCTCACCGTCTGCGAGGGATAGTCCGTCAGCAGCCAAAGCCCCTTGGCCGTCTGGGGTGTCGTAGAAGTGGTGGCGGCCGCGGTCGACGGTGGTGGATTGGCGGCGAGGACCGGCGCGATGGTCAAGGCAGAGGTGGCGACGAGTGCAAGCGAAGCAATCAGACGGCGCATTTGTAATCCTTGCGTCTTATTGAAAACGTCCCCGTTCGGTGGGCGCGAAGCTAGGTCCCGGAAAGCGACAAAAAGAAGGCAAAGCCTGCGAAGCCGCTCATGCGGCGGCGCTTGGTCGCGCCTTCATGCGATCGAACCAGGCCGAGAGATTCCGACAGGCCGAATCGAGCGGCTGTCCGACGCCCTTCATGAAGTCGAGGAAGGCGAACAGCAGGATGTCGGCGATCGTGAGCTTGTCGCCGGCAATGAACGGCTTGTCACCCATGAGCCGGTCCAGCCAGCTCAGCTTCTCCCGCGCCGAGGCCTTGAGATCGTCAGCGGCTTGCGGAATGCAATGAACACGGCTCTGGAAGAGCTTGATCCCTTCGGCATAGCGGAAACCGTTGGTCGCGGGCTCGACGATGTTGAGATCGATCCGCCGGGTCCACATGCGGGTCTTGGCCCTCTCCTCCGGCGTATCGCCGATCAGGGATGGCGTGTCCTTCTTGACCTCGTCGAGGTATTCGCAGATCGCGATGATCTCGGCCAGCACCGTGCCATCGTCCAGTTCGAGCGCCGGCAATTGACCGGCGGGATTGAGCTTCAAATACGGCTCGCGTCGATTTTCGCCGCCGCGCAGATCGACCTCGACCTTGGGGATGTCGATGCCCTTCTCCGCCATGAACATCCGCACCATGCGCGGGTTGGGTCCGATCGAATTATAGAGTTTCATGAGCCGTCCTCCCTTGGGCTGACCGGTATCAACCGTCCACCTTTGGGTCAACTCATTCGAATCGTTCCAGATGGCCGACGCATCACCCGTCAGCGGTTATGCGACCTCCCTCTCAGCGCCAGGGCTCGACGAGGATTTTCGTATGTCTTTCGGGGTTGCCCAGTTCTTCGAACGCCGTCTTCACGCCGTCGAGCCCGACCTTCGCCGTGATGAGAGATGGCGCATCCACCGCGCCCTCGGCCAGCAAACGCAACGAGCGTGCGAACTCGTCCGGCGTGTAGCCCAGTACGAATTGCACATTGAGTTCCTTCATGATGCCGAACATGGGTTCGATGCGATCGCTTTCCATGCAGACGCCGGCGACGACGATCCGCGCATCCCGCGGCGCCCGCTCGAACACCTGCTGGATCAACCCGGGTACGCCGACACATTCAAAGATCACCGCGCGCTTGTCGGCGGCAAGCTTGGCGTAGGGATCCTCCTTCGCCGGATCGATCACGACGTCCGCCCCCATCGTGGCGGCGAGTTCGCGACGCTTGGGCGAGAAGTCCGCCGCGACGATGGGTCGAAGGTTCTTCAGCCGCAGCGCGGCAATCACGGCAAGCCCAACCGGACCGCAGCCGACGACGAGGGGCGTCTCGTCGCCCTTGAGATTTGCCTTCTCGACAGCATGCACGCCCACCGCCAAAGGCTCGGTCAGTGCCGCATGCTCGGTCGGCAAGCCGTTGGGCACTTCCAGCATGAGAGGCGCCGACAGCAGCATCTGCTCGGCATAGCCGCCGACATAGGTGTTGGAATAGCCCATGCCCTTGGGGCCGTCGGCCTCCATCATCACCGGCATCGAGCAGACCCGCGTCCCGGGCTTCAATCGCTTGTCGGTGTTCGGCCCGTAGTCGATGACCTCGCAGCAGAACTCGTGACCGAACACGATGTCGCGCGACAGATCCATCGGGACGCGGCCGGGAATACGCCTGGTGACCTCGACCATGCGATGCGCGTGCTTCGCCGCGTGCAGGTCGGAGCCGCAGATGCCACAGGCCAGGGTCTTCACCAGAACCTGCCCCTGAGCCGGCACCGGTGCCGGTACCGTGTCGACGACGATGTCGCCGCCGCGGAAGATTGCCGCCTTCATTCTTTGCTTCCTCCCGACATGGCCTCGCGAACGGCCTGTTGAAGTTCGGGCAGCACTTCCGCCTCGAACCACGGATTGCGCCGCATCCAGATGGCACTACGCCACGAAGGATGCGGCAAGGGAAAGAAATCCGGCCGATGGCGCGCGAAGTTCTTCACGGTCTTGGTCAGCGCCTGTCCTTTACCGAGATAGCGCGCCTGGGCATAGCCACCGACAAGCAGGGTGAGCCGCCGCGCCGGCAGAACCTCGAGGATGCGGTCGTGCCACAGCGGCGCACACTCGCGACGCGGCGGCAGGTCGCCGCTCTTCCCCGCTCCCGGATAGCAAAACCCCATCGGAATCAGGGCGACCTTCGTCGGGTCGTAGAATTCCGCCGCTGTCAGTCCCGTCCAGTCGCGCAGCCGCTCGCCGCTGCGGTCATTCCATGGCACCCCGCTCGCATGGACCCGCGATCCCGGCGCCTGCCCGATGATGACCAGTCGCGAGCGGCCGCTGAACTGCACGACCGGACGCGGACCGGCAGGCAGCGTGCTCGCGCAAACGGTGCAGGACTGCACTTCCTGGAGCAGGACATCGGCTTGCGACATGGGCCTCAATCGGCACCTATCGGTCCTGGTATCACACGAGTTCAGGCAATGAAGGTCCGGGCAGTTTCGACGAAGTCCTCGAGCCGGTCATGATGGACCCAATGCCCGGCATTATCGAACTCCACCACCTTGGCGGTCTTGAAGTGCTGCAGCCGGCCATCCTTCTCGGGGTTGGAGGCCCAGCTCTCCTTGCCGTAGACCAGCAGCGTCGGGCAGGAAATGCCCGCCCAAAGGCTCTCGATGTCCGGATAGCTCATGTCATAGGGCGGCCAGGCGCGCACATAGTTGTCGAACTTCCAGCTGTAGGTGCCGTCCTCGTTCTGGTTGACGCCCTGCTGCGTCAGGTGGCGCGCCTGTTCGGCAGAAAGGTGCTTGTTCTCCTCCTGCATGCGCTTGAAGGCATCCTCGATGCTGGCATAGCGGCGCGGCAGGCGGCCGGACAGCTTGCGTTGCTCGTCGACCCACTCGCGCATGCGATCGGCCATGGTCTTCTGGCCACGCTCGGCGATCACCTTGGGCGAGGGCCCCAATCCTTCGATCGCCACCAGCTTGCGCACGCTCTCGGGATAGATGCCGGTGTAGCGCAGGCTGATGTTGCCGCCCAGCGAATGGGCGATGATCGTGACCGGCGCCAGGCCCTGTTGATGAATGAGCTGCGCCAGGTCGTAGATATAGGCCGACATTGAGTAATTGCCGTCGGGCGACCACTGACTGTCGCCATGCCCGCGCAGATCAGGGCAGATGATGTGCCAGTCCTTGCGCAGCGCCTGGGCGACCCAATCCCAGTTGCGGCAATGATCGCGTCCGCCATGGACCAACAGGAGCGGCGGCGCCTCGGGATTGCCCCAGTCGACATAGTGCAACCGCAGACGTTGGGAAAAGAAGACCCGGGACGTCGGACCCGGCATGCCGTTCAATGTACTCATGGACGCCTGTATAGACTGTCCGACGAAAAAGGAGCAGCCCATGCCGACCTTCCCGGAAACGCAGCCTCGGATGCTGACCGGACGGTGCTTCTGCGGTGCGGTCCGCTACACGGTGTCGGACGCGTTCCGCTACGCCATGAACTGCCATTGCTCGAATTGCCGCCGGACGACCGGGTCGGCCTTCAAGCCCTTCGCCGGTATCGAACGCGCAAAGTTCTCCCTGACCCAAGGGGAGGACCACCTGCTCGTCTATGGCGATGCCGAGGCCAACGACACCCATTGCCGGACCTGCGGCTCCCTCCTCTACTCGCTGGTCCGCGAGGGCCGATTCGTCCATGTGCCCCTGGGGACCCTGGTCGATACGCCGACCATCCGCCCCAGCAAGCACATCTTCGTCGGCTCCAAGGCGCCGTGGTTTACCATCACGGACGACCTGCCCCAGTTCGCAGAGCACGCCTCGTGACAGCCCCGTCGCTTTGGGCGAAACTTTTGCCATGATGAGTCCCGAGCAGAACGAGCTGATCACGCGGATCGGCCCCGGCACCAAATGCGGCGCCCTGATGCGTCACTACTGGCATCCTGTCGCCCTGACAGACGAACTGCCGGCGGAACGGCCGGCCAAGGCGGTGCGGGTTCTGGGACAGGATTTTGTGTTGTTCCGCGACGAGCGCGGTCGATATGGACTGCTCGACCGCGACTGTCCGCATCGGGGTGCCGACCTCGCCTTCGGCCGACTGGAGAATGGCGGCCTGCGCTGCCTGTTCCATGGCTGGCTGTTCGATGTCGACGGCAAGTGCCTGGAGACGCCAGCCGAGCCCGAGGGCAGTGTGCTGTGCCAGCGGGTGCGCCAGCGCTCCTATCCTGTCATGGTCAAGAACGGCATCGTCTTCGCCTATCTGGGCGACGGCGAGGCACCGGCCTTTCCCGACTTCGACTGCTTTCTCGCGCCGAGCACACATGCCTTCGCGTTCAAGGGGCTGATCGAATGCAATTGGCTGCAGGCGCTGGAGGTGGGCATCGATCCGGCCCACGCCTCCTACCTGCATCGCTTCTACGAGGACGAGGATACCTCGGCCGCCTACGGCAAGCAGTTCCGCGCCGCCTCCTCGGATTCAGATATCCCGATGACGCGACTGTTGCGCGAGTACACGCGACCGCAGATCGATGTCGAAGGCACCGACTACGGCCTGCGCCTGTTCGCGCTGCGCAAGCTCAATGACAAGCACACCCATGTGCGGGTGACCAACCTGGTGTTCCCCTACGCCTTCGTGATCCCGATGAGCTCGGAGATGACGATTACGCAGTGGCACGTGCCGATCGACGATACATCCTGCTACTGGTACGCCATCTTCACGAGCTTCGGAAAGCCGGTCGACCATGCGCAGATGCGCGAGCAGCGATTGAAACTCTATGAGCTGCCCGATTATCGCCCCCATATCGGCCGACACAACCAGTACGGCTACAATGTCGCCGAGCAGGCGACGCAGACCTATACCGGCATGGGATTCGACATCAACGTCCACGACCAGTGGGCGGTCGAGAGTCAGGGCCGCATCCAGGATCGCACGCGTGAACATCTGGGCTACAGCGACAAGGCCATCGTTGCCTATCGTCGGCTGCTGCTGTCGGCCATTGGCCAGGTCGCCAACGGCGAGAAACCACCGATGTGGCTCGACGCGCAGCGAGCCGCCACGATCCGCGGGCCGATCGCCATCGACGGCATGGGTCCGACGCAGGACTGGCAATCCTACTGGAAGGATGTCGATGCCCGCCGGCGCACCGCGTCGAGCTGGGCCGCACAGACGCCGCCGCCGCGGGTCGCCTGATTCGATGGATATGCGTGGAGCTATCGGCCTATGAGTCTTGCCGAGAAGGCTGGTCTTTGGAACAAGGACCACGAGGCGGTCGCGCGTGACGTCGAACGCCGCATTCAGGCGGATGGGATAACCGTCGTTCGCCTCTCCTTCGCCGACCAGCACGGCTTGCTGAGAGGCAAGACTCTGGTGGCGCCGGAAGCTGTCGCGGCGATGACCGCCGGGGTGGGCTTCACCACCACCATGCTGCTCAAGGATACAGCGCACCGCACTGTGTTCCCGGTCTGGCAGGCCGGCGGCGGGTTCGGCATGAAGGAGCTGGAAGGCGCTGCCGATGTGATGATGCTGCCCGATCCCAGCACGTTCCGCGTGCTGCCCTGGGCCCCCCATACGGGTTGGATGCTCTGCGACATCGTCTTCGCCGATGGGCGGCCGATGCCCCTCAGCACGCGGCACCTCTATCGCCAAACCCTTTCGGCCCTCGCAGATGCCGGTTACGACTTCTGCGCCGGTCTCGAGGTCGAGTTCCATCTCTTCAAGCTCGAAAAGTCTCGGCTGGGACCGACCGATGCTGGACAGCCTGGAGAAGCGCCTGACGTCTCGTTGCTGAATCAGGGTTATCAATACCTGACCGAACAGCGGTATGACGCCATGGATCCTATCCTGGAGATCCTGCGCGCCAACGTGGCCGATCTCGGCCTGCCGCTGCGCTCGATCGAGGTCGAGTTCGGGCCGAGTCAGGTCGAATTCACCTTTCGCGCAGGCATCGGGATGGAGCCCGCCGATGCCATGATCCTGTTCCGCAGTGCCGCCAAACAGGTGGCGGCACGCCATGGCTACCACGCCACCTTCATGTGTCGCCCCAAGCTCGCCAATGTGATGTCGAGCGGCTGGCACCTGCATCAGTCCCTCAAGGACAGAAAGAGCGGGATCAACGCCTTCGCCGATCCGCAGCAACCGCTGTCCGCCGTGGGCAAGCACTACATGGCCGGGTTGCTGATCAACGCCCAGGCCGCCACGGCGTTCAGCACGCCAACCCTGAACGGCTACAAGCGCTACCGCCCCTTCTCGCTGGCGCCGGATCGCGCCATCTGGGGACGCGACAATCGCGGCGTCATGGTCCGCGTCCTTGGTGGCCCTGGCGATGCCAGCACTCACCTCGAAAATCGCGTCGGGGAACCTGCTGCCAATCCCTATCTCTACATGGCGAGCCAGATCGTCTGCGGACTGGATGGGCTGAAACGCAAGGCCGATCCCGGTCCGTCCGCGGACACTCCCTACGAGGCAAAGGCCACTCTGCTGCCGCGGACCCTCGACGAGGCGCTCGATGCCTTGCGCGCGAATACGGTGCTGCGTTCGGGTCTCGGTGACTTCTTCATCGACTACTATCTGAAGCTGAAGCAAGCCGAGATCGATCGCTTCAACCTGGAAGTCACCGACTGGGAGCAGCGCGAGTATTTTTCGACATTCTAGAGGGACCGCATGACCGCGATCGCCGTCGTCACCACGGTAGGAAGCAAGAAGGAAGCCCGCACCATGGCCCGCGCCCTGGTCGAGGCCAAGCTCGCGGCCTGTGCCCAGATTTCCAGGATCGAGAGCGTCTATGCCTGGAAAGGCCGGATCGAG
Organism: Enhydrobacter aerosaccus; assembly: GCF_900167455.1. GTDB lineage: Bacteria > Pseudomonadota > Alphaproteobacteria > Reyranellales > Reyranellaceae > Reyranella > Reyranella aerosaccus. Next base: position 1,191,813 of record NZ_FUWJ01000001.1, on the reverse strand, counting down.
CACGGCAAGGAATACCGCCTGCTCTTCAAGACGACAGCCGAGCAATACGACGCCGTCGAAAGCGCGATCCGGGGCCTCCATTCGTATGAGCTGCCCGCGATCCATGCCTTCGCCTTCGAGCGCGTCAGCGCCCCTTATGCCGACTGGATCGAGAGCAGCACGCGCTAACGGAAACGTCCGACCGCAGCCGTCGTCTCCTCGACGAACCTCGCCATCAGCGCGGCCGTCGGCATCTCGCGGGCGAATGTCGGCGCCTGGCCGCTCCAGAGCGGCATGAAATCGCTCGATCCCTTCGGCTCGCTGGCTGCGCGTAGCGGATAGGACGCTCCCGCCGCGAGAGGAAAGGCCGGCGCATCGGGATTCATCGGGCCGACCTCGCGGATGTAGCGATTGACGATCGAGCGCGCCGGACGGCCGGTAAACAGGTTGGTAAGCGTCGTGCTGTTGTCGTCCGCCTGCTTCAACGCTGCCCGATGGAGCGGAGCCGTCTTGGCCTCCGGCGTCAGCAGGAACGCCGTCCCGATCTGGACGCCCGCGGCGCCAAGCGCCAGGGCCGCCGCAATGCCACGTCCATCGCCGATGCCGCCGGCTGCGATCACCGGTACCTTCACGGCATCCACCACCTGCGGCACGAGTGCCATCGTTCCGGCCTGTCGCGCAATATCGTCGTTCAGGAACATGCCGCGATGGCCGCCCGCTTCGGCACCTTGGGCGATGATCGCATCGCAGCCCTGCTGCTCGAGCCAGCGCGCCTCCTCGGCACTCGTCGCCGAGCTGATCACGATGATTCGCGCTGCCTTGAGTTTCTCCACCAGGGCGCTGTCGGGCATGCCGAAGTGAAAGCTCACGACCTTCGGCCGGTATTCCAGAAGCACGTCGCACTGGGCGGAGTTGAAAGGCGCGCGCACCGGTCCTCCGGCACTGGCATCCGGCGGGAGGCCAAGCTCGCGATAGTAAGGCGACAGGCGCTCGCGCCAGCGGCCTTCGCGATCCGCATCCGCCGCCGGCGACTTATGGGCGAAGAAATTCAAGTTGATCGAACGCCCGGTCGCCTGCTGCACCAGTTGAAGTTCCGACCGCAGCGTTTCCGGCGTGAGCATCGCGGCGGCGATCGAGCCCAGCCCGCCCGCTTCGGACGCCGCGATCGCCATCTGCGGTGAACTGACGCCAGCCATGGGGGCCTGAAGGATGGGATGTTCGATTTCGAACAGGTCGAGCAGGCGACGGTCGTGCCACTTCATCGGATCCTCCTTCTGTGCTCCAGACTCTAATCACTGTTTTCCATCTCGTTCAGTGATTTATAATGATCACTCTCATCTGGAAACGAGATGGCTATGGATATCAGGGATCTCACCACTTTCGCCACTGTCGCCAAATCCGGCGGCATCGGTCGCGCCGCGCGCGAACTGAATACGGTTCAATCGAACGTGACGCAGCGGGTGCGACGGCTGGAAACCGATCTGGGCGTGGTGCTGCTCGAGCGTCGTCGCTCCGGCACCACGCCGACCGCCGCAGGCAGGCGACTTCTTCCCTACGCCGCCCGGCTCGATACCCTGCTCGCCGAGGCGCGTCGCGCCGCTCGCGACGATGGCGCGCCGCAAGGCCCGCTGGCCATCGGCGCATTAGAGACGACCGCCGCCTTGCGCCTCTCGCCGCTGCTCGCCTCCTACGCCAGATCCCATCCCCAGGTCGACATGATCCTGCGCACCGGCACGACTGCCGAGATGATCGATCAGGTTCTCGATCGAACCCTGGAGGGCGCTTTCGTGTGCGGGCCCGTTACCCATCCGGCCCTCGTTGCGACGCCTGCCTTCGACGAGGAACTGGCTCTGCTCACCGCGCCGCCCAAACCGACGATGCACGATCTGCTTGATCGATCCGATCTGCGTCTGGTGATCCTTCGCGCCGGCTGCTCCTACAGGCAGCGCCTCGAGGAGTTGCTGGCCCGACGCGGCATCGTCGGATTGCGGCGACTGGAATTCGGAACGATCGAGGCGATCCTGGGCGCCGTTGCCGCGGGGCTCGGCATCACCCTGTTGCCGAAATCCCTGATCGGCCCTGCCTGGCGTGGCGGACAAATTGCAGTGACACGCCTGCCTGTCGTCGAGGCGCATGTGGAGACCGTCTTCGTCCGCCGTCGGGATATGACCTGTTCGCAGGCCCTTCGGGCTTTCCACAAGCACGTTACCCGGAAATCGATCTGAACCGCACCGACAGGGCGATTGCTGTGGCATAGCCAACCCGCAATATGATCTTGTTCGTCCTCGGTTGTGAGACTGAGGAGTACGACATGGAGCTTTGGCAACTCGACGCGACGGACCTGGCGCGTCTCATCCGCACTGGCCAAGCCTCGGCGCGAGAGGCTGTGGATTCGGTGCTAGGCCGCCTGCACAAGGTCAATCCAGCGATCAATGCCGTCGTGCGCGTGCTCGAGGAGGAGGCACGGGCGACGGCCGAAACCGCCGATGCTGCCCGAGCACGCGGTCATGCCCTGCCGCCGCTGCATGGCGTGCCCGTGACCACCAAGATCAATGTCGACCAGGCCGGCCTGCCAACGGACAACGGCGTCATCCCGCTCAAGGACTTCATCGCCAAGGAAGACAGCGCCGTCGTCGCCAATCTCAAGCATGCCGGCGCCATCATCATCGGTCGGACAAACGCTCCGGCCTTCTCCATGCGCATCTTCACCGACAATGCCCTGCACGGCCGGACGCTCAATCCTCTCGACGCCAGTGTGACGCCGGGTGGGTCGAGCGGCGGCGCCGGCGCCGCGACCGCCACCGGCATCGGTGCCATCGCCCACGGCAACGACATCGGCGGCTCGGTGCGCATTCCGGCCTATTGCAACGGCGTCATCGGCCTGCGGACGGGCTTCGCTCGCATTCCCTCGCTCAACCCCAGTGCGGCGGCCGTTGGTCGTCCCATTGGCGCCGTGCTCATGGCCGTCCAGGGTCCTCACACGCGCACGATCCGCGATGCCCGACTCGCCCTCGAAGTGATGGCCCGCGGCGATCGCCGCGACTGGCGCTGGAATGACGTGCCCATGCAGGGCCCGCCGCCGGCGCGGCCGATCAAGGTCGCCCTCGTCCCCGAATTTCCCGGCTCGAAGACGCACCCCGCACAGGCGGCGGCGGTTCGTCAGGCCGGCAAGCATCTCCAGGGGGCAGGTTATGTGGTCGAGGAGATCATGCCGCCCGACCTCGAGCGTGGTGTCGACCTCTGGCACATGATCTGCGTCACGGATGTGTTCGGTGGACTGTGGCCGCAGATGCAGAAGATGGGAGATCCAGACGGTATCGCGGCGATGCGAGCCTGGCTCGAAGTGTACAAGCCCGTCGACCTCGCGACCTACGTGGGCGCTCTCAGCGAACGCGAGGGGCTGCTGTTCCGCTGGATGTCTTTCATGCAGCAATGGCCGCTGGTGATCATGCCGACCCTCGCCGACCTGCCGCCCAAGCAGGTGGCCGACATTACCGTCGACGGCCAAAAGGACGTGCTCGACTCCATGCGGCCTGCCCTGCTCGCCCCCTTGCTTGGCCTGCCGGGTCTTGCGGTTCCGGTTGGCCGTCACGGCAAGCTCCGGACAGGCGTGCAGATCATGTCGATGCGCAATCGCGAGGACCTCTGCCTCGACGCCGGGGAGATCATCGAAGCGGCGGAAGGCGTGGTCAAACCGATCGATCCCGTCCGCCCCTGATCGATCGCTGCTCAATCACCGGTTCGGAATGTCGCGGAAGATGCATTTCGACGCTTCCGGACCGGATACGGCGGCACGCTTCGACCATTCCCATAGCGGATTCCAGTAGGCGTCCAAGAGCTGCTGCGCCGCCTGACGATCATCGAGGATGTATCCGTATTCCTGCAGGTTGACCGGATACATGTTGTCCGACCCGATATAGAAAGTTCGGTCGTCGACCATCCAGAACTTGGCATGGTTGGCGATCGGATGCGGGCCGGGCCACTCGGCGTCGGGACCGAAACGAAATGGGGCGATGTGCACCCTGTTGCACAGAAGCGCATTCACGGGATCAGGTCCCGTGCGGATCTCGTAACGCGCCAGCGGATCGCGACTGTAGATGCGCTGCTGAACGCTGTCCCTCAAGTGCTGTGCGAGTTGGGCAAGGCTGACGCCGTTCGAATAACTGCTGCCGCTGTCTCCCGTCGCGCCCACATCCGAGAGGACGATGTAGATATCGCCCTGGCGTCGAAACAGGAAATCGACCAGTCGATCGATGTTGCTGTCCGGGAACAACGTATCGGCGCGCCCGAGAGTGAAGCCGAGATCCTGCTGGACGATCCGGATGTCGTGCCGGGCCGCGCCGAGCATGAGATCGCGCGCCAGCTCGCTCTGATTGGCAAACTCGGTAGTTATGCCGGCTGCGAGCCTGCCGACCCCGAGAACCTGTACCCCGTCCCTCACTTGCGGTGACCGCGGCAAAGGCCGGACTGGCAGGCAGCTGGCAATCGCCTTTTGCGCGCCAGCCGGCAGACTGGCGACAGCGACCGCCGGCGCACGATCGAGACGGGCACACACATAATCCCACAGGCTGTCGGCGAAGTGCGCCGCGCTCGCCGCGGCGGGACCTTCGACTTCCATCGACAGATCGTGAACAGGATTGTCGATCAGGTAGTCGGGAGACCAAAGATTGTGGCCGCCGACCAGTGCCTCTCGGCCGTCCACGGTGATGATCTTTGCATGGTTCCACGAATAGCTGTCGCAATCCTCGAACACGATGCAGGAGCGCATCGCCGCCACCGAGATCGAGAGTCTCGAACCGGCAATGTCCTTGATGCCCTCGGTCACTGCCGTCAGGAACGCTGCGGCATCGACTCCGCCCGGCGGGTATTGTCCGACGAGAAATCGGGCCGTGATGGGGCGATGGCTGCGCGCAAGCGAATCGAGCGCGTCGCGTATCGCTCCAAGGAAGCGGGTGTCCGGCGGCGGCTGCAGCAAGGTGAGGTCGACACGTTCACGGGCACTGGCGATCAGATCGTGCACCCGCACGATCAGCCTGTCCGAGTGCCCCATACACACCTTGCGCATCGCCTTGCCCGGCATTCCTGGAGCCGGCCATATCGTTCCGCATGTCCCGCCATTCGGACAGTCCCCATCGCTCGTGCATAGCGGCAATCGCACATCCGGTTCGCAATCCCGACAGTCGAGTGGATAGAACGGCAGATCGCTCGATTTGCGGCCCCACCGATCGGGACTTTGCACGATCCAGTCAGACGGCAGCCCGTTGCCTGTTGTCAGATCATAGGTGATGCCCCCGAACCGCCCATCGGGATCGCTTCGGGCAAGCTCGGCCTCCAGCTGTTCGAGCAGCGGAACATTTCCGTCCGGATCGGGGACGTGGATGCCGCGATCGCGAATGACGGTCGGAATGGGCGTCGCCGCATCCAGCGCGCCGACATAACGGACCGCAAGGCGACGGGAGACCGCAATGTTGGGAATCGCTCCGCTGCAAGCGGCCAGAATGCCGAAGATGAGAGCGAGCAGTGCGTAGCCAGTGATCCTGCCGTGAGACATGGACAGCGACTTGATCCCTCCCCACACTGTCGCGCACCTCCAACGCAATAGCCGCAGAAGGGTTCCGTCCCATGAATGCCAGAGCGTCGCACGACATCGGTTGGATCGGACTTGGCCGGATGGGAGAAGCCATGGCGGCCCGACTGATCGCAGCCGGCTACGGGCTGTCAGTGTGGAACCGGACTGTAGCGAAAACGGCTCCTCTGGCTGCCTTGGGCGCCGAGGTCGTGGCCGACAAGAAGGCCGTGGCCCATTGCTCGACGGTATTCACCATGGTGTCGACCACCGACGATCTGAAGGCGATCCTTTTCGCGGCCGACGGACTGCTCGGGACCGAGGCTCGCCCTCAGCGCATCGTTGACATGTCCTCCATCTCGGACGCCGGATCGGCTGAAATTCGAGAGACCTTGACCGCTTCGGGAGTCGCTTATTTGAGCGCCCCGGTATCGGGCAACGCAAAGGTGGCAAAGGCAGGCAAGTTGCTGGTGGTCGCATCCGGCTCCAAGGCCGACTACGACGCGATTCAGCCGCTTCTCGGTGCGATGGCTCGCGCCGTCACCTATGTCGGCGAAGGCGAACGCGCCCGAGTGTGGAAGATCGCCCACAACACGATGTTCGGGGTCATGACCCAGACGCTGTGCGAAGTCACGCTTCTGGCGGAGAAAGCGGGCATCCCACGCCACCTGTTCCTGGAAGCGATGAATCAAAGCGTTCTCGGCTCGATGTTCACCCGATACAAGAGCCCTGCCCTCGTCAATCTCGACTTCACCACCACCTTCACGCCGAAACTCCTGCTCAAGGATATGGAACTCGGGTTGGCAGCGGCTCGCGCTCACGGTGTGGTCATGCCAACCGCCTCCACGGCGCGCGACGGCCTTCTGGCCTTGTCGCATCAATATCCTGGCGACATCGACTTCTCGGTTCTGTTGGTGGAACTGGCCCGTGCGGCAGGCATGAAACTTGTGCCCGAGAATGTTGCGGTAAGCGACGGCCTTGCTTGACTGCTATCGGGACACTGGAAGAAGACAGGCCGACGATCGCCACATCGAAGGGAGATAAACAGTCATGGCTGAAGCGCTCGTGCAGACCACTGTCGTCGGCTCCTACCCGCAGCCGGATTGGCTGGTGAACCGGAATATGCTGAGCAAGGTCGTGCCGCGCACGCGCATGAAGGAACTTTGGCGAATCCCTGAACCCTTCCTCCAACAGGCACAGGATGACGCCACCCTATTGGCCATCCGGGACATGGAGCGCGCTGGCCTCGACATCATCACCGACGGCGAGATGCGTCGGGAAAGCTATTCGAATCACTTCGCGACCGCGCTCGAAGGGATCGACAACGATCATCCGGCGGAGATCGTCAATCGCACGGGGAGCCGGACGCCGGTGCCTCGGGTCGTCGGCAAGATCAGGCGGACGCGGCCCGTGGAGATCCGGGACATGCAGTTCCTGCGCGCCAACACCGAGAAGATGGCCAAGATCACGCTGCCAGGGCCGTTCACCATGGGACAACAGGTAAAGGACGAATTCTACGGCGATGCTGAAGCCATGTGCATGGATTACGCTCAAGCTGTGAACGAAGAGGCGCATGATCTGGTCAAGGCCGGCGCGGACGTCATCCAGCTCGACGAACCCTGGCTGCGCAACAACCCGGAAGAGGCCAATCGCTATGCGGTCAAGGTCATCAACCGTGCCTTGCAGGGCATCCCAGTGCCGACAGTGTTGCATCTTTGCTTCGGATACGCGGCAGTCGTGCCCGGCTCCAGCAAGCCGAGCGGCTATTCCTTCCTGCCCCAGCTCGCCGACACCATCGCCCAGCAGATCTCGATCGAGGCCGCTCAGCCCAAGCTCGATCTCGGTATCCTCAAGGAGCTCGCTCCGAAGAAGGTCATGCTCGGTGTCATCGATCTGAACGATGCGGAGATCGAGACTCCTGTGCGTGTGGCCGAGCGGATCCGCGCCGGCCTGAAGCATATCGGTCCCGACAAGCTTCTTGCTGCTCCGGATTGCGGCATGAAATACCTGCCGCGTGCCACGGCCTTCGGAAAACTGAAAGCCCTCGCCGAGGGAGCAGCGATGGTCCGTCGAGAGCTCAGCTGATGTCCCGGCGGCCCTCAGCGCGGCGTCAATCGTCCGTCGGGTTCGGCCGTCACTGTGTACGGCACGCCATTGCGAACCGCTTGACCGGTCCATTTTCCATCCGGACCGCGATGCAGGTTATGGATTTCGGAAAATCCCTGTGACTGCATATGCGCCGTCACGCCGGCAGAACCCGCACTGCTCGCCTGGTTTCTCGCCGGCGGACCGGCAGGTACCTGCGCCGCTGTCCCACCAGCGAGCACGACCAGAGATGCAGCCAAGAGGATACGATATGGCATGTCATTGCTCCTCACCTCGCTGGATGTCCGGGGTGACAGCCTGAAGGTTGTCCCTCCTTTGTGGCAACTCTCCGACAAGCGGTGGCATGCCGCCGACCCGCGGTAGCCCCTCAACCTCCGTGATGCACGCTATTGCGCCGACACCATCCCAGCTCGGTCGACAGTTACCTGGACCTGGGTATTGCCCCGGAGTGCCTGGGCATGCCACAGCCCGTCACTCCCTTTGGCAAGGCCCTGGACGTCCTTATAGCCGTCGCGCTCGATCGCTTTCCTGGCGGTCAATGCAGCCGACGAAAGTTGCTGTCCTGAGGCATTTGCGACGCTAGGCGACTCGCCTGTCACCGCTGGTGTCTCTAGGCCTGACTTTGAGCCTGCCGTCACACCGTTGGCCGATTCGCCCGCGCCGCCCTTCACTGCAGTGTCGGCACCGCCCATGCCGCTTCCGTCGGTGCTGGCGCCTGAGTGCGTTCCGACCGACGGAGTCGGCGTCGGTTGCGCCATCTGGGCAGGTTGGCTGGACGATGGGGTCTGTGCGATAGCCGGTCCGGCAGCAACAGCAGCCGCAAGGGCGAAGGCGACGAATGTGCGCGTCATGGTGCCGTTCTCCGCAATGTTTGAAACCGTCCAATCAACGCCCGGCTCGCAGAGCACGTTGCGATCCCATTCTTTCTTTGCCCACGCTCTCGACCGGGCGTAGCGTGCCCGCAATAAGAGGGGAAACGCTTGGTCGCGTACGACTACATCATCGTCGGCGGCGGCTCCGCCGGTTCCGTCCTGGCCAACCGGCTTTCGGCCCGTAGCGCCAACAAGGTTCTGGTGTGCGAGGCCGGTCAGGACACGCCGCCGGGTCAGGAACCGCCGGAAATCCGCGATTCCTATTCGGGAACGGCCTACTTCGATCCGCGCTTTCACTGGACGGAGCTCAAGGTCCACACGCAAGTCGTCTCGCACAACAATCCCGATGAAGACCGGCCGCCGTTGCGCAAGTACGAGCAGGCCCGGGTGCTGGGCGGAGGCTCGTCGATCAACGGCCAGATGGCCAATCGCGGCGCGCCAACCGACTACCAGGAATGGGTGGACCGGGGCGCCGAAGGCTGGAGCTGGAACGAGGTCCTGCCCTACTTCAAGAAGGTCGAGCGCGATCTCGACTTCGACGGGCCTTATCACGGAAAGGACGGGCGCATTCCGGTAAGGCGAATTCCGGTGGAGCATTGGACCGGCTTTGCCAAAGCGATCGCCGAAGCCTGCAAGGGCACCGGCATGGCCTTCCTGCCCGACCAGAACGGTGAATTCGTAGACGGCTATTTCCCGGTGACGCACTCCAACGCAGCGGAGCAGCGCGTGTCGGCGGCAATGGGGTACCTCGACACCGAAACGCGGAAGCGGCCGAACCTCATCATATCGACCAATACCCAGGTGACATCGCTGCTGTTCGACGGCACACGGTGCATCGGTGTCGCTGCCTTGGTCGACGGCAAGACCACGGAGTTCCACGCCCGCGAGGTCATCCTGTCGTCGGGCGCCATCCATTCTCCGGCCCATCTGCTGCGGGCGGGCATCGGACCCGTCGGTCACCTCAAGGACATGGGAATACCAGTCGTGGCAGCGTTGCCGGGTGTCGGCCAGCGGCTGATGGACCATCCCTCGATCTCGTTGTCGTCCTTCATTCGCCGGCGGGCCCGGGTGAACGAGCACACCCGGCGGCATATCCAGCTTGGCATCCGCTACTCCTCCGGCCTGCCCGATGTGCCGCGGGGCGACATGTTCGTCGCGGTGGTGAACAAATCCGCCTGGCACGCGGTCGGAGAGCAGATCGCGTCCCTGCTGACCTTCGTCAATCGCACCTACTCGGAAACGGGCCAGGTCAAACTCAATTCCCGAGACTGGCGAGTCGAGCCCACCGTCGAGTTCAATCTGCTGTCGGACAGGCGTGACCTCGATCGCCTGATGACGGGCTTCCGCAGGATGGCGGCGCTGCAGATGACTCCGATGGTGAAAGCGGTGACCGACAATCCCTTTCCGGCGGCCTACACGGATCGCGTGCGCAAGATCGGCGTCGTCAGTGCCAAGAACAAGCTTCTGACGGCGATCATCGCCAGGTTCCTCGACGGACCGGCTACACTGCGCCGCTACATGATCGACAACTTCGTCGTCGAAGGATTCACCTTCGATCAGGTGATGACCGATGACGATGCGCTGGAAGCGTTCGTCAGAAAAGCCGCCATCGGCGTCTGGCATGCCTCCTGTACCTGTCGCATGGGGCGTCCCGACGATCCGATGTCCGTGGTGGACACGCAGGGCCGTGTCAAAGGTGTGCACGGATTGCGGGTCGTGGATGCGTCGGTGTTCCCGATCGTGCCTTGCGCGAATACGAACTTTCCCACCCTGATGACGGCCGAGAAGATCTCGGACGCGATCATCGCGGCGGGATAGGTGACGATGGACAGAGTATCGAAGGAGTGGTGATGGCTGAGCGCATTCTGGTCGTTGGTCCCAAGGACTGCCTGGCAATGGTGGACGATCTCGCCCCCAAGGGGTTCGAGATCGTCAAGGCGCTGCACAATTCCCCCGAGCAGAAGGCCGCGCTGCCGGGCGCCCATTATTTCGTGGGATTCGTCCAGCAGTATGTCAGCGAGCAGCTCTACAAGGACGCTCCTCATCTCAAGCTCGTGCAGATGCTGAGCGCTGGATACGATAAGGCCGATCTCAAAGCAGCCCGCAAGAGCAAGGTGCCGCTTTGCAACAATGGTGGCGCCAATTCGGTCGCGGTGTCGGAGCACGCCCTGCTGCTGATGCTGGCCGTATCGCGCCGTCTGATCACGCAGCATTCGAATGTCACCGCAGGCCGTTGGCACGGCAATTCGCCGCCGACCGTCCACGAGGTGCGCAACAAGGTTCTGGGCATCATTGGCCTCGGCACGATCGGCAAGAAAGTCGCGCGTCTGGCCCTCGCCTTCGGCATGCAGGTCCACTACTACGACATCGCCCGTCTCAAGGAGGAGGAAGAGGATACGCTTGGCGTCCGCTTCCGCCTGCTGCCGGAAATCCTGCGCGGATCCGACATCCTGTCCCTGCATGTGCCGTTGAACGACTCGACCCACCACATGATCGGCGCGCCGGAACTCGCCGTCATGAAGAAGTCGGCGATCATCGTGAATACCTCGCGCGGGCCCGTGATCGACGAGAAGGCCCTGACCGAAGCGCTCTCGGCTGGCCGGCTGTTCGGCGCCGGCCTCGACGTGTTCGATGAGGAGCCGACCCCGCCGGACAATCCGCTCCTCAAGCTCGACAATGTCGTTCTGACGGCGCACCTCGCCGGTCCGACTTTCGAAAGCAACATAACGCGGCTGCGCAACGGCTTTGACAACGTGCAACGCGTGGCGCGCGGCGAAGCCGCGCTCTGGGTCGTTCCGGAACTGACGTAACGGCCCTGTCGGGTCACCGGCCGAAGGTTCGCCAGTACGAACCTTCGGCAGCGGACAGGGCCTGCCGACGGGAGTATAGTGTTATTGCACTGTGGTTCCGCGGCTCCTTCGTGACCGACGAGACGACGACAGTCGACCATGATGGCCGCGTCCTTCGACACCGTTTCGAGAGGAGCTGCCTATGGCCGTGCAACAACACATCCGAAACCCCATCGAGTGGGGATGGGATCAGCTCAAATCCACGGGCCGGGTCATGGACCGGGCCGCTCAGACGATCGATGGTGCCTGGGACGCGCGGGACACCAGACCGCTTGTCGTCCAGAGGATCCGGGCCGGCGATCTGCGCGACGTGCTGCGCAAAGGGTTCGGGGACTTCGGCGCCTATCGGACGGACGTCATTTTCATTTGTCTGGCCTATCCTATTGCCGGCCTCGTCTTCTCGCGCATGGTGATGGGCTACGGAATGCTGCCCCTACTCTTTCCCCTGATTTCGGGCTTCGCCATCGTCGCCCCCTTCTTTGCGGTCGGCCTGTACGAAATGAGCCGTCGTCGCGAGCAGGGTACCGACAAGGACTGGACCGATGCGTTCGGGGTTGCGACGTCACCCGCCATCGGTCCCATCATCGTGATGGGGCTTCTGCTCGCCGGCCTTCTGGCCCTATGGCTGTTCGCCGCCCATTTCATTTACCTGCTGAGCTTCGGACCGGAACCGCCCGAGTCTCTGCACGCGTTCGCGGACGAGGTATTTACGACCTCCGCCGGGTGGACAATGACCATTGTCGGGATCGGCGTGGGCTTCCTGTTCGCCCTCGTGGCCGCCATCATCAGCGTCGTGACGTTTCCGTTGCTGCTCGACCGCAACGTGGGGGTCACGACGGCAATCACGACCTCGATCCGGGTCGTGCGCAGCAATCCCGGCACGATGGCTTTGTGGGGACTGACGATTGCCGTCGGCCTGGTTATCGGCGCCCTTCCCCTGTTACTCGGATTGGCGATCGTGCTGCCGGTGCTCGGGCACGCGACATGGCACCTCTATCGCAAGGTGCTGCCGCGCCCTGAGCGTTAGCGGATCACGATTTCGACGCGACGGTTCTGCGCCTCCCGAACCCCATCGGGAGTTGGCACCAGCGGCTGCGCCTCGCCGCGGCCGACGACGGAAATATCCGAAGCCTTCACGCCGTCACGGATCAGGGCATCCTTGACGGCATTCGCGCGTCGCAGCGACAGCGCCATATTGTAATCCTCGGGACCAGACCGGTCGGTATGGCCGGTCGCGGTGACGCGTGCTCCCCCCTTGTTCTTGTAGGCATCGGCGGCATGCTGGATCGTCTCCAGCGCCTCGCCAGACAGGTCCGAGCGATCCCAGCCGAAGAAGACCATGAAGGATGGCGCCACGATCACCTGGCCGATTTCGGCGCACCAGACGGTCCGGTCCTTGACGTCGTCCCGGTTCTTTCGATCGGTGATGTCCCGCGTGTCGTCCGCCACGTGGACCGTGATATCCTTGACGCTGTCGCGGTTCTTGCGGTCGGTGATATCGGTGCCGTCATAGCAGGGCCCGGGCCGGCGATAGGTCGCACAGTCGGCGACCTGCCTTCCGGAGCTGTCAGCACAGCCTCCCAAGACCAATAAGCCGATCATGCACGCTACTCTGCGCATCCTTCTCCCCGCATTGACGATGCGATCAACTAACCACAATCGGCCGACATGTACCATCGTCGCTTGCCAAGTGCGCCATGTGCTTTTCCATAATAGATGGCAGAACAAATAATTTGAAATACAAATCATTTTGCTTAAAACGCCCGCATGACTGCGCGCCCCACCACCTCCCGCTTTCGGTTCGGCATCCGCTTCGCCCTGCTCACCCGTGCCTGGCGGCGGGAGTTGGATCACGTCGTGGCCGGCATCGGCCTCACCGATGCGACCTGGGCACCGCTCGTCCACCTCGAGGAGTTTGGCGAGGGCATCACCCAAAATAATCTTGCGTGCCGAGTTGGCATCGACGGGTCGAGTCTCGTCCGGCTTCTGGACATCCTGGACGAGCGCGGCCTGATTGAACGACGCACGAATGCCAATGACCGGCGCGCCAAGCAAATCTTCCTCACACCGGCTGGCCGCAAGATCCTCGCCGAGATTCGACATGCCCTGCAGGCGGTCGAGGCGAAGCTCCTTGTCGATCTCAGCGATGAGGAGATATCGAATACTCTGGTCCTGTTCGACAAAATCGGTGTCCGCCTGCGACGGTTACAGGACGAGCGGCGACCGCCCCAATGACCGTCACCGAGCGCCTCTCCCGACTGGGCTTCGATCCGCCCCGCCTGACCTTTGGACTCCGGACCGCTGTGGCCGCGTGCGGCGCGCTATTGCTGTCCTGGCTCCTGGGCCTCGATCATCCACAATGGTCGGCGATGACGGTATGGGCAGCCTCGCAGGCGACTCCCGGCCCTCTCATCGAGAAAGCCTTTTTCCGCGCCGCCGGAACGATCGTTGGATCGTTCGTCGGCGTGATCATCGTCGTCGCGAGCGGCGGCCAGATCCCTTTTCTGGTTCTCGCGCTTGCGCTCTGGGTTGGGCTTTGCGCCGGAGTCGGCAACCTGCTTCGCGGCTTCACCGCTTACGGCACGCTCCTCGCGGGCTATTCCGCTTCCATGGTGGCGCTGCTCGATGCCAACCAGCCTAACCACATCGTAATGCTGGGTATCGACCGGACGCTGACCATTCTCGTCGGCGTCCTCGTCGCGCTGCTGATCGGTTTGGCCTTTGGCGCCAGGGAAACAGATGAACTCGTCGGCCGCTCTAGGCGTCTCACCGCGCGCGTATTGCGCGACCTGGCTGCGGCTCTCAGCGACAGACCAAGAAGCCCCGAAAGCGAACGACGTGGCATCTTGACTGAGATGGCTGCGATCGATGAGGGCCTCGATCCTCATGGTGCCGGCTCGCTGCGATCGCGTCGCTCGGCACGGACCATCAGATCCATCCTGATCGCGCAGGTTGCTGCCCTGCTCTGGCTGGAGCGTCACGATGAGGCGGTCTGCAACCCTGCAGTGGCGCACGCCCTGCTACAGGCCGCCGACGCCTTGGAGCAAAGGGCGAGCGCCACCGCAATCATGACGTCACTCGACACGGCGGAGACCCTTGCGCAGGGACACGAGTCGCTGCATCGGGCGATTGCCGGGCTTGCCGCCGCGATACACGAACGGCTGTCATTCCGCGATGGTACGGTCGATCCGCCCGTCACCCGCCATCCCGTCGTCCTTCACCGCGACTGGATTGGTGCTCGCCACACTCTGCTCCGCACTTCCGGTACCTTGCTCGTCGTCGGTTCCGGCTGGGTGCTGAGCGGATGGGCTGGCGGCGCCTACGTCATGCTCGGATCGACAGTCATGCTGTCGTTGTTCTCAACCTTCGATACACCCGCGGCGATCATGCGGCATGTGTTGATCGGACAGATATTCGGGGCCGCTGCAGCGCTCGCCTGCCGGTGGCTGGTCTGGCCTGCCGCGGACAATGGACTGCAGCTCGTGCTCATGATGATGCCGTTCGTTCTTTTCGGCGCTTTGCCGTTCGGCCACCGCCGCACCGTAGCCAGCGGCATGGATTTCAACATGGTCCTGCTGCTGCTGTTGCAGCCTGCCTTCCCCCTGGTGGGAACCTTCGGCCATTTCCTTGAAATGTCTCTCGCCGTAATAGCGGCACCGATCATCGCCCTAGCGGCCTTCCAATTGGTATTTCCGACCAATCCACGCCGACGCATGGAGAGGTTGCTGATCCTGATGATCCGCGACTTGCAGGACATGGCCGCCGATGCGAATGCGATAGGACACCAGCGCATCTGGCGGGCCCGCCTCTATCATCGGCTGCTCATGCTGGTGCGATGGATGGAAAAGGCCGGCATCCGGGACATTCCAGCAGCAGCCGGCAGCATGACCATCATGCGGGTCGCAGATAGCGTGCGCCACCTGCACGAGCTGGCCGCCGACTCGGCGACACCTCACCGCCTGCGGCGTCGCATAACGATCGTACTCGCTAGATTGCGTCAGGTAGGACGAGATCCGGCTCGCGCCCATCGCGCGCTGGTGCGACTGTCGGTCTCCCTGTCGCACAAGGGAAGACTCTCGGATGCCGGTCTCCATGCCGGAGCGGCCGAGGCGCTAGCGGCGAACATGGGAATCTTTCGTCAGTCCGCTATTTTGCGCACCCAGACCTGATAACCCTTGAACAAGACATAGATCTTCTTCGCGTAGATCTTCAGGAAGCTGTCTATCGCGGGCTTGGGAAGCCCGTCGCGACGAAAACGACTGTCGTCCCATTTGTAGTCGTCGAAGGCCAAGATGCCTCCTGCCTTGAGCAGTCGGAAGGACAACACCGCATCCTCCAGTACTTCGACAGTAGCATGCGCGCCATCAACATAGATGAAGTCGAAATGATCGAGAGGAAGCTCTCGCAACGCCGATCTAGACATTCCCTGCACAAAGCTGACTTTGCCGCCACCGCCGACAGCGTCGACATTGAATCCGAAACAGGGCTGCCGCACGATATCGATGCAAGTAATTCGGGCGTCTGGATGGGTGGCGATATTTTGTATGAGCCAACACGTCGCCCTGCCCTCGTAGCAGCCGATCTCGAGCAGGTTGCAGGCTGTGCCCGTCAGGGCACGAAGAAAAGTCTGGAATTGCACCTTGTTGCTGGAGAACCAGTCCCGCGTAAAGGTCAAACCGGATGAGCTGTCGGGAACTGCAGGCTGAGGCCGTTCGAAAAGCCAAGAGTAACGACGAAGCATCTTATCTGTCGCACATTGTCAGATCATCCCACCAACCCGAAGATGATATCACCTCGCCGCAGCAGCCTCGCAGCCTCGGTGAGAAGGTTCAACGTCCTCAGACCGCGCAACGCTTGCGACTTGGCGAGCAGCATGAGGGGAGGCCGCCCACTGTTCTGCAGCATGACTATGGTAGACGTCCGGATAAAGAACGCTCTGCCCATTCTCGTTGGGAAATCGCGTGTTGTAGACGAGGGATACAGGGATCGGTTCCGGCAGCGGCACCGCATAGGTTCCCCCGTGCCCAATCATCTGTTCGATGTCTTTTTCTGAAACGCCGAGCGCCCAGGCCGCCAGCTGGCGGGCCTTCTCGACGCGGACGCAGCCGTGGCTGAAGGCCCTGTTCTGCCGGTTGAAGAGGTCCCTCTGGTTGGTGTCGTGCAGATAGACGAGCTGGTCATTGTCCATCTCGAACAGGATACGGCCGAGCGGGTTCTGAGGGCCTGGCGGCATGTAATGCGCCGCTTCGTTGCGAATCATCCAGGGCGTCGGCGTCCAGGATGGATTGAACTTGATGGCGTAGATCGAGGAGAGCAGTTCCGGCGTCGGGCTCTCGGGCCGGCCGACGATCACCCGGCTTTGCAGCACCGGCGCGCCATCCTGCAGGGCCACAAGTTCAAAGGACGGGATATTCACCACCACGAACTTGCCGTGACGTGGAATGGCCTGGCCGTAGACGCTCCGTTCCGCTTCCCCTGTCGAAGGCGGTGGAACAGCCTGCGCCGGTGGGGTGACGACTGGTCCCGGTGCATCGGTCCCAGTACAGGCCGCACCTAGCGCCGCCACTGAGCCCACGATCAGTGACAGGAATGCGCGAAACAATCTCCCGCCTGCAGGACGGTCAACGGCGGGCATGTGGAATCTTTTCATTTTGGCTGGCGCCTACAACTCAACTTCCTGGATCTTGCGTCTGCGCCATCATCAGCCAAGGCACTCAAGCCGGCAATCCGGCTGCCTTCAGCCCATCGGCATAGGCCGTCGCCATACTCTCGAGCGGAACTGGAGTGCGCGCAAAGAAGCCCGAGATCGTCAGGTCCGGCTCGATTTCGAGCAGCTCGGTAACGGCGTTCCGTGCCCTGTCGAGTTGGTCGAGCTTGACGTTGGCGACCGCGAGCACGCGCAGCGCCACTGCGAACCGTCGGTTCTGCGCCAGCGCTCGCTCGGCCCACGCGATGGCCTCGGCGTAGTTGCCGTCGATCACGGCAGCGAGCGCCATGACGCCGGACATCAGCCATCCTCGTGGGTCGCGCGGATTGAGCCGCTGTGCCCGCTCCACCATGGCCCGACCATCGCCTCCATTGCCGCACATCGTCTCTATCCAGCCCGCAAAGGTCAGGGCCATGGCGGAATTCGGATTGAGGAGCAGTGAACGGCTGAACAGTTCGCGCGCCCTGTCACGCTCCGTGTGGGCCATGTTCCAGATCGCGAAGGCCGCCATCCAGAGGACCTGCGCATCATTGGGCGCAAGCTCTACGGCACGCCATGCCAGACTCACGGCCGCCTCACGACTCGCCTCGTCCTGCTGGACCCAGCCCTGGAAATGGCACTGCGCCCGACAGTAAGCCGCCGCGGCCATCGCAGGCGCATAGGTCGGATCGACCGCCAAGGCCTGGTCGAGGCACTGCAGCGCCTCCTGCATGCCGGCAGCCGTAAAGTCCGCAAGCAACGCATAGGCGCGCAGCAGAAAGTCGTAGGCATCGAGGCGGGCAGGCCTATCCCGTCCCAGACGCGCAATCTCCGCAATCTGCAGGGTGGGCTCGACGGCGGCTACGACGCACTGCGCGACACGCTCCTGCAAGTCGAAGACGTCGCGCGGATCGCCGTCGAATCGATCGGACCAAAGATGTACGCCTGTCGTGGCATCGACGAGCTGCCCCGTGATGCGCAATCGTTTCCGATCGCGCCGCACGCTGCCCGCGAGCACGTACCCCACGCCAAGTTCTTGGCCCACCTGGCGGATATCGGTCGGCTTGCCCTTGTAGATGAAAGAAGAGTTGCGGGCCATGACCGACAGCCCGCTGATACGCGACAGCGCCGTGATGATCTCTTCGGCCATGCCATCGGCGAAATAGTCCTGCTCTGGATCACCGCTCATATTGGTGAAAGGCAGGACCGCCACTGCCGGCAACCGCGAGTCTTCGCGCCACGCGATCGGGGCGATGGCAGAGCCGACCGCCGACTGCTGTCCCGAATTGGCAGTTTCCTGGACTGCACCGACGAAGCGGATCCCCTTGCGCGGAAGAGTCCGAATCAGCCGCTGCTGGGCACCCGTGTCGCCGATGGCGGTGCGCGCCGCATTGAGGCGACTGCTGAGGGTTGCCTCCGAGACGAGACGACCGTGCCAGACGCCCTTCAGCAGATCGTCCCGGCTCACCACCCGATCCCGCGCGTCCAACAGGAACTTCAGCACATCGAAGACCTGGGGCTCGAGCGCGACGAGGTTGCCGTCCTTGCGCAACTCCCGCTTGGAGGCATCGAGCGTGAAGTTCTCAAACCGATAGATCACGGGCATACGCCGATGCTGGACATTGTCCTCTGGGCCATTGTCTCCCCGTCATCGGCATACCGCAAAAATCAAGATGTCCTGAAGGAGAAATCAAGCGCCTCTGAAAGCGGAGCAGCAACGACTGCGGCAATCTCGGCGCCATTCAGAGCATACCGCAGGATTGCACATGACGCCCGAGACGATCGACCGTACACGCCGCCGGCTGCTCATCACCGCTGCCGGAACCCTCGCCGCCATCGAGCTTTGCCGTCCGGGTCGGGCAAAAGCCAGAACCGTGCCGGAAGCCGACACCTTCGCTCGCCAAGTGAGACAAGTCGATGCTGGCCTACTCAATGTGGGTTACGTCGAGGCGGGCGTTTCCACCGGGCCGGCGGTCATCCTGCTGCATGGCTGGCCCTACGACATCCACAGCTTCGTCGAGGTCGTCCCGATCCTTGCCGCTGCGGGATATCGGGTGATCGTGCCCTACCTGCGCGGATACGGCACCACCCGCTTCCTGGCGGCAGAGACGGTGCGCAATGGGCAGCAATCAGCCCTGGCGCTCGACGTCATCGCGCTCATGGATGCGCTTCACATCCAGAAGGCGGTCCTGGCCGGTTTCGACTGGGGCGCACGGACAGCGGATATCGTCGCCGCGCTGTGGCCGGAGCGATGCACGGCGCTCGTCTCGGTCAGCGGCTACCTGATCGGCAACCAGGAAGCCGGCAAGGCGCCGCTGCCGCCCCGCGCCGAATTGTCGTGGTGGTACCAGTTCTATTTCGCCACCAGCCGCGGCCGGGCCGGCTACGAGGCCTCGCGAAAGGATTTCGCCAGGCTCATCTGGCAGACCGCTTCGCCGAAATGGAATTTCGACGATGCCACCTTCGAGCGGACTGCACAGGCGTTCGACAATCCGGACCATGTCAGCATCGTGATCCACAATTACCGCTGGCGATTGGATCTCGCCGACGGCGAACGGCGGTACGACCCGCTCGAAAGGCAGCTCGCGCAGGCTCCCGTTATCCGTGTGCCAACAATCACAATGGAGGGCGATGCGAACGGCGCGCCCCATCCCGAACCGGCTGCCTATGCCAAGCACTTCGCCGGCAGGTACGAGCATCGCCTGATCAAGGGGGGCATTGGCCATAACCTGCCGCAGGAGGCGCCAAGGGATTTCGCCCAAGCGGTGATCGACTTGATGGCGACCTGACGACGTCGCGAAAGGCGCGGAGCAATCGAGATGAAATGGCCTGCCATCGCGGTGTCCTGCGCTGTCGCAGCGGGATCGGTCATAGGGGTGACGCTGTCGCACGGAGCGCCAGCCACGGCCGTTGTTACACCGACCACCGCTACATCCCCGATATATGGCGTGTCGCTTCCGGACGGCTATCGGCAGTGGCAGCTTGTCGGCGTCGCGCAGGAAACCGGCGCGCTCGATGAACTGCGCGCCGTCGTCGGAAACGCGGCGGCACTGCTAGCCTATCGGAGCGCTGCACTGCCCTTCCCCGACGGCACCGTCCTCGTAAAGCTGGCATGGGAGCGGGAACAATCGGCCGAGTTCGCGCCGGCCTTCGTTCCCGGCAAGCCGACAACGGTGCAGGTCATGGTCAAGGACTCGAAGCGCTACGCCGCGACCGGCGGCTGGGGCTTCGGCCGCTTCGTCGACGGCAAATCTGCGGACGAGGCACAGCACCGTACCTGCTTTGCCTGCCACAACACCAACGTCCGGGACCACGACTTTGTATTCACGCGGTACGCGCGATAAGTTCCGTATCTCGCCAACGCAGCCTAGGACGGACCATCTTCGGCCGATTTCCGCGACCCCGTGGTCCCAAAGGGGGTCCATGCCGCCGGGCATAGGTCGCCCAGCACAGCAAAAATGGCGATTTGCGCAGATGTAATGGCGGAGAGGATGGGATTCGAACCCACGATAGGGCTTTAGACCCTATAACGGTTTAGCAAACCGCCGCCTTCGACCGCTCGGCCACCTCTCCGCAGCCCGTTAAGACCCCGGCGGTCGATATCCACGACGGATGCGCGGCGGTTCTAGCGGCGCCCGGCCGGAGTGTCAAACCGAGCTGCAAATTCCCGCATCTTTTCAGGTGCTTGGCCCCTGGCCGTGAAGTGTGCGAGGGTTCCCCAATGTCCCAGTCCGGCCCCAGTTCCATCGAGATGTTGAAGCGCCTCATCGCCTTCGACACCACCTCCCGCAATTCGAATCTCGACCTGATCCAATATATCCAAGGGTATCTGTCGGATTTCGGCGTGGAGAGCACCCTGGTGCCCAACGAGGCTGGCACCAAGGCCAATCTCTTTGCCAGCATCGGTCCCGACAAGGAGGGCGGCATCGTCCTATCGGGCCACACGGACGTGGTCCCCGTCGACGGCCAGCCCTGGACGACCGATCCCTGGGAACTGACAGAGAAGGCCGATGGCAATCTCTACGGTCGCGGAACCAGCGACATGAAGGGTTTCATCGCTGTCGCCTTGTCTCACGTGCCGCTGCTCCAGAAGGCCAAGCTCAAGGTGCCGATCCACCTCGCCTTCAGCTACGACGAAGAGATCGGATGCCTCGGCGCTCCGGCGCTGGTCGAGAAGCTGGTGGGCAACGTTCCCCGCCCGCAGGCGGTCATCGTCGGAGAACCCACGATGATGGGGGTGGTCAATGCGCAGAACGCGGGCGGCGGCATCATTGCCACCTTTACCGGCGTCGAGGCGCATTCGTCGATGACCCATCTTGGCGTCAGTGCCATCCACTTCGCCGGCGACTTCATCCACTGGCTGAACGAGCTGCAGGAAGAACTGGCCCAACGGAAGCGCACGGATATCGATACCGTTCCGGGTCATACGACGATCAATGTCGGCGTCGTCAGCGGCGGCACAGCGGGCAACATCCTGGCTCGCGAATGCGTCCTCAACTGGGGGTACCGCACCCTTCCCGGCGACGATGCCTGGGAAGTGCAGCGCCGGGCGGAGAAGTATGTGGCAGAGCTGTTATTGCCAAAGATGCGGGCCAAGCATCCCGAAGCCAATATCACGCTCAAGCGGCGCTCGTTCGTCCCCGGCCTCAACCCTCAGGAGAACGAAGAGGCCGCCAAGCTCGCCTTGCAATGGACCGGCGGCAACCGGACCTATGCAGTGCCCTACGGCACCGAGGCCGGTATTTTCCGCAGCCATGGCATTCCGACCGTGATCTGCGGGCCCGGCGACATCTCGCAGGCCCATCAACCGAACGAATTCGTGGCGCGTTCCCAGATCGATGCCTGCGATGCCTTCGTCAGCAAGATGATTC
This sequence comes from Enhydrobacter aerosaccus, assembly GCF_900167455.1. Taxonomy (GTDB): domain Bacteria; phylum Pseudomonadota; class Alphaproteobacteria; order Reyranellales; family Reyranellaceae; genus Reyranella; species Reyranella aerosaccus. The sequence continues at coordinate 1,169,884 of NZ_FUWJ01000001.1, read as the reverse complement.
GCTGGGCAGAGAAGTAATCCGTCTGCCGGTCCCAAGACCGAAAACGAAAACGGCCGCCCCAGCGGGCGGCCGTTCACATTCATGCCGGAGATTCCTCAGCCGCCGCTGCGACGACCCGTCTCGAACAGGAACCATGTCCGCTGTTCGCTCTGGTCGATCCAATTCTCGATAAGGCTCGCCGTCGCGACATCGTTATGCTCGTCGCAGAGATCGTGGAGAGTCCGCATGTTCTCGGTCAGCTGCTTGTTGTCCTCGCGCAGTTCAGCGAGCATGTCCTCCGGTGTGACGTACTCCGCATCGTTGTCGAGGACGCGCTGCAGGTTCTTGATCTGGCCGATCGAATGAATCGTCGTCCCGCCGAGCTTGCGGACGCGTTCGGCGATCGCATCGGTCATGGCAAAGATCTCGGTCGCCTGATCGTCGAGGAGCAGGTGATAGTCACGGAAGTGCGGACCGGAAACGTGCCAATGGAAATTCTTGGTCTTGAGATAGAGCGCGAAAACGTCCGCCAACAGAATGTTCAGCGCTCCGGAAAGATCCTTCGTCGCGTTGCTGCCCAGATCGGTCGGTGTCGCCAGGGCGGCGGCCTGACGGTCTTTGACGGTCTTGCTCATGAGTCCACACTCCTCCGGTAACGAACGCCGCCAGTTCTAGACAGATTCCAAAAACGATACCACCCTCTCGCATTGCGCCTGCCAAGCAGTCGCGCGACCATCAATTCAGGTAGGGTACCGCCATGCCCTTGGTCACCGCGGGCCGGGCGTTGATCACGTCGTACCAGCGCTTCACATTGGGAAAATCCGCGAGGTTGACCGTGTGCCACTCGTGACGGGCCACCCACGGAAAGATGGCGATGTCGGCGATGGTGTATTCGTCGCCGGCCGCGAAGCTGTGTGACGCCAGCTGCTTATCGAGCACGCCGTAGAGACGCTTGGCCTCGTCTACGTAGCGCTTGATGCCGTATTCGATCTTGGTGGGAGCAGCACGCAGGAAGTGATGGGCCTGGCCGAACATCGGGCCGACTCCTCCCATTTGCCACATCAGCCACTGCAGCGAGTCGTATTTCTTCGCGGGATCCTTGGGCAGGAACTTCCCAGTCTTTTCCGCCAGGTAGATCAGGATGGCACCCGACTCGAACAGGCTGTAGGGCTTCCCGCCCGGCCCATCGGAATCGACGATGGCAGGGATCCGGTTATTGGGGCTGATCTTCAGGAAGTCGGGCTTGAATTGATCTCCCTTGGAGATGTCGACCTTGTGCACCGTGTAGGGCAGTCCACACTCTTCGAGCATGATTGAGACTTTCCGACCGTTGGGCGTGCCCCATGTATGCAAGTCGATCATCACTCTCCCCTTCCCTGCTAGCCGTTCATTAATTGGTTCAGACGTTGTCCGAATCATCGAAACCGGAGTCAAATGCGGAGTCGTCGTCGGACGCCGTATTGTAATCGTCGGCGGCCCCGTCATCCTGTGCCAGATCCGCAGAGTTGACCTGGTCCGAAGGCATCAAGGGCGTCGCGGCCGGTTCGTCGATGAACACCTGCTGGGTGCCGAACGGGCTAACCGTGTGACCGAACATGTTCCGGATCCCCTCGAACAGCAAGGCGCCGCCCGCCACACCCGCCGCCGTCGTCAACGCCGAACGCAGGAATCCGCCGCCTGGTCCTTGCGGTGCAACCGCAGCCTGCAATGGCGAACGAGATGGAGGAACCGCACCCGCGGTCGGTGATGCAGCCGGCGCCGCTGCCGGCGCGGCGCCCCATGGGCCGATCTTTGGCGCACTATCGAGAAAACCGGTGGGGGCGGCAGCGGCCGCGGCCCTGGCCTCGAGTTCCGAGATGCGTTGCTGGGCCGCCTTCAAGGCCTGCTCCTGAACAAGCACGGTCTGCGTCAGAAGATACGGCGCCCCCGGCTGAGCGCCGACCAGACTTGCGATCAGCCGCTCCGCTTCGGGGTCGCGGGGCTGCGATTCATAGGCCTTCAACCGATTGAACAATCCCTCGATAAGGTCGCGTTCCTGACTTTGCATGACGATGCCTCCAACTCCCCGCAAGCACCGTGAACGTGGTTGCCGGGGCTTCGACCGTCAAGGCCCATCGAGTTCCGTTCAGGTTCCGCGCCACATGGCGGTGCCGTGTCTCTGTTACAACCTGGTGAAGTCGATGATCCAGTTGATCTCCCAATTGTTGCCTTCATCGAGTGAGAAGGCTTGCTCCCACCGGGCGGAGTTGGGGGTGATGCGCGACCACACGAAGCGTGTGCGCATGGCGCGCCCCTGCCATTCGTCGTCACCGTAGAATGTGCCGATGCCCTTCGCGAATCGCCCGCTCAGCGGCGTAAAGACACGGCCGAATTGCCGGCTGTCATAGGGGTGGATGCTCCAACAGTCCTTGTTCCAGTCGTACAGGCGAAGGTTCATCACGCGACGCCGGTCGCCGGGAAAGGCGATGTCGCTCTCGTCTATATTGCCGAACCCGTCGAGCACCTTGCGGACCGCGCAGGCCCCGTCGAATTCGATCCAGTCGTGGCAATCGCTCAGGCGACGCACGCGATAGCGATGCCGGCACTTCCAGATGCCCATGAAGAAATCGAAGTCCTTACTGGGCTTGGGGTTGGTCTGAAGCATGTCCCCTCCTTCCGTTCCAGGACTTCTAGCGCCCTATTCCTGTCACCTCCTGTCAGGAAATATCTGATAAAGAATCCGGATGCGTGCAAGCCGGCTCCTCTCCATCCTGCTGCTGCTCCAGACGCGCGGGCGGATGACCGCCGAAACGCTGGCGGAGATGTTCGAGGTGTCGGTGCGCACCATCTACCGTGACATCGAGGAGTTGAGCGCGGCCAATGTTCCTGTCTTCGCCGATCGCGGACCGGGGGGCGGTTTCGAGTTGCTGGACGGCTTTCGCACCAAATTGACCGGCCTGACCGAAAGCGAGGCGGAGACCTTGTTCGTCGCCGGCCTGCCGGGTCCGGCCTCCCAGATGGGGTTGGCTGACCAGCTCCTGTCCGCGCAGCTCAAGCTGACGGCTGCCTTGCCGGAACGGAACCGCGCCTCGGCACACAAGATCGCGCAGCGTTTTCATCTCGACCCGGTCGACTGGTTCAGAAGTCCCAGGACGGCGCGCCTGCTGCCACAGATCGCAAAGGCCGTTTGGAGCGACTCGGTCATTGAAATCGATTACCGGCGTGGGGATCGCACTGGAACGCGTCGCCTGAAACCGCTCGGCCTCGTCCTCAAAGCCGGCGTCTGGTACCTCGTGGCCAGTGCATCGGATCGGATCAGGACCTATCGGATCTCGAATATCGTCGAGATGACGACGCTCGCAGAGCGCTTCGCACGGCCGAAGGAGTTCGACCTGGCACGGTTCTGGACCGAGTCTTCTCGAGCCTATGAAATCGGCCTCTATCGCGATACGGCTCGCCTTCGCGTATCGGCGCGTGGCCTGGCGCGCCTCGAGCAATTCGGCCGCCTGGTCGCCGACAAGGCCCGAGAAACGGCGCAGCCGGAAGACGCGAATGGATGGCGCGAAGTCGAAATTCCGATCGAGTCACTCGAGCAGGCCGAGATCGATCTCCTGCGCATCGGACCCGAGTTGGAGATCCTGAAACCGAAGGAGCTGCGCCGTCGCTTCGCCACCGCCGCCCGGGCGATGGCGAAGCTCAACCGCTGATACGCTCAACGCACCACGGAAGCGGTCTGACCGAACAACACCTTGCGCTGTTCCTCAGTGTTGACGCCGGGCGTCTGACGCAGCTCGGCGCCGACCGCCTTGCCCTTCACCACGGCTGGCCGAGTGCCCATCGTCTCCTCGAGATAGCGCTTGAGATGCGGGAAGTCGTCCAGGTTCTGCCCGAAGTTCTTGTATCCCACCAACCACGGCCATATGGCGAAGTCGGCAATCGAAATCTCGCCCGCCACGAACTTCCGATCGGCGAGCCGCTTGTTCACGACACCGAACAGGCGATTCACTTCGTTGGTGTAGCGATCCTGGCCGTACTTCAACGCTTCCGGCGGATTGAATTGCGGCGCGTACATCCGGAAGTGGTTGGCTTGTCCGGCCATCGGGCCGAGCCCGCCCATCTGCCAGTTGACCCACTGCAGCACCTCGTACTTGCCGCGCAGATCCTTGGGCAGGAACTTGCCGGTCTTCTCGGCCAGATACTGCAGGATCGCGCCCGACTCGAAGACCGACACGGGCTCTCCGCCGCCCGGCGGATCGTGATCGACGATCGCTGGCATCCGGTTGTTGGGACTGATCTTGAGAAACTCGGGCTTGAACTGCTCGCCCGTGCCGATGTTCACCGGCACGATCTTATAGGGCAGTCCACATTCCTCGAGCATGATAGAGATCTTCCAGCCGTTCGGCGTCGGCCAGTAGTACAGGTCGATCATAGGTTGTCTCCTGAGGAGGATGAGTTCGCTGACGACACTAGACGATCCGACCGTGACGGCGAAACAGCGAACCTTTTATGTCGCTATTCGAAAAAGTGACTTGGGCACCCGCGATAAGGCAATCTCCCTGCCCGCATGATTGTCGATAATCGCGCGGCAGGTTAGAAGGCGGAGGAATCGATGCCCTTACCGACAAGCCTTCCCTTGGGCTGGCCCTCCGATCGGCCCCTCGCAATTTCGGTCAGCGTGATGCTCGAAGGCTGGACCGACGACTCCGCGCCCGGAATCGGTCCGATGGGCAATCCGTTGAAGGCCGGGGTGCTCGATCTCCAGGCCCGCTCGTGGGCGGATTATGGCCCGAAGGTCGGGGCCTGGCGGCTGCTCGATATCCTGAACCGCCTCGGCATCCGGGCCGTGTTCTATGTCAGCGGCATCGTCGCAGAACGCCATGCCGATCTGATACGTGCGATCGTCGAGGCGCGGCACGTCGTGGCGGCGCACGGCTGGGCCCAGAACATCATTCCAGCCTACCAGAACGCATCGGAAGAAGAGGCCGACCTCGCTCGCTGTCTGACTGTCCTCGACACTGCGACAGGTTACCGGCCGCACGGCTGGCTTAGCCCGCGGTGCACACCCAGCTCGCGAACCTCCGAACTCCTGGCCGGGGCCGGCTTTGAATGGCACGCGGACTTCTTCGACTCGGACTTGCCTTATCGCCACAAGATGTCGGCTGGTTCCATCACGGCCGTTCCCTTCACCATGGAAGTCAACGACATGCCGCTCTATGTCCGCTATGGCAGCGAGCCGCAGGCTTTCACGGCGACGCTTGAGCGCATCGTTACCAACTGGCCGCGCCTGGGTCGGCCGGCCGCATGCCTCGACGTCACCGTCCATGCGCATGTCTTCGGTCGGCCATTCGGCGCCATCGAATTCATGAATGCCCTCGAACTCGTGCGACGCCATTCGGACCTGGCCTGGCTCACGGACCATGCCGCCCTGGCGGACCTGTTCGGCAAAACCGATCCAGACGCGCACTGACAATGACAAACCAGCAGGTAGAAAACAGCAGGAGCGAACTGTGGCTTATGTGAACTCGATCCTTCAGCCGGGCGAAAGCATTCGGGCCATCGGCAAGCTGCATTGGATCGTCTTTACCCGCGCCTTCGCGCTGCTCGTCGTCGGACTCGTGGTCCTGATCTACGCCGGAGGCCTGCCTCAGCAAGCGTCGCGCCTCGTGCAACTGGTCGGTTGGGGAATTATTGCCCTGGCAGCGCTGGCCTTCCTGCAGGCCTGGTTCGTGCGCTGGATCACCGAGTTCGCAATCACGACGCATCGCCTCATCTACAAGCGCGGTTTCCTCAGCCGCTACACGGTCGAGATGAACATGGACAAGGTCGAAACCGTCAATGTCGACCAGTCGCTGCTGGGCCGCCTGCTGGATTACGGATCCATCCGCGTGCTGGGCACCGGACAAGGCATCGAGAAGCTCGAGGGAATGGCTTCGCCGATCGAACTGCGCAACGCCATCAACGGACGCTGATCACGCCTCGAGAGGCGCGTGGGCGTCCTGTCCGAAATAGGCGCGCTCGAGACGTTCCGGCAGCTTCGGCTCGTCCGCCCTCGCCTCCAGCACGATAGTGCCCCGAGCCAGGGCGTACACACGGTCGACGGTCGCCAGGGCCTTTTCGATCAGCTGCTCGACCAGGAGAATGGCCGTACCGTCCTGACGAAGCCGTCGGGTGGCGGCAAGGACGCGATCGACCAGGACAGGCGACAGCCCGGCAGAAGGTTCGTCGAGCATCAGCAGCCTTGGCCGCCGCACGAGGCCTTGGGCGACGGCCAGCATCTGTTGCTGTCCGCCGGACAGGGAACCCGCCCGATCATGCCGCTTCTCCGCAATCTCCGGGAAGAAGGCGAGCGCCTCGTCGACCTGCCGCCGCCGCTCGGTCTTCGCCATGCCATATCCGGCCAGCAGCAGATTGTCGAAAACCGACAACTGCGTGAATACGCGATGTCCTTCGACGACATGGGCGAGACCGGCAGCGACCGCTTCTCGCGGTCCGGCGCCGGCCATGTCCCGGCCGGCGAAACGCACCTCGCCGCCACGACCGATCAGGCCCGAGATCGCTTTCAGCAGGGTCGTCTTTCCAGCCCCGTTCGGACCAAGCAACGCCACAGCCTCGCCGGTCGCAATCGAGAGAGCGACATTGTGGAGAACGCCGATCTTGCCGTAGCCGGCCGACAATCCTTTCACCTCGAGAAGGATATCAGGCGCCGAGGTAGGCACTGACGACCTCCCGATGCGATCGGATTTCTGCCGGCGTACCCGCCGCCAGAACCTTGCCGAGATTGAGCACCGTTACCCGATCACAGATGTCGAAGATCAGATCGGCGTGATGCTCCACGAGCAGGACGGCGGTTCCGGCTCGGCTGATGGCCTTGATGAGGGTGCCCAGGCGGCGGATCTCCTCCGCGGAAAGACCGGCTGCCGGCTCGTCCAGCAACAGACAGGCCGGTCTCAGCATCAGGGCGCGCCCGATCTCCAGAAAGCGCAGTTCGCTATGCTGCAGCCGGTCCGCGCGGACATCCGCCAACGCCTCGAGGCCGACCGCCGTCAGCGCTCGCATCGCCCTCTCGTGCAGATCAGCCTCGTCGCGGCGGTGACGCGGCAAGGTCAGCAGGGATTCGGCAAAACTTGCGCGACCGTCGATCATGCCGCCGGTCTTGACGTTATCCAGCGCCGACTCCGCACCGATCACCCGCGGGGTCTGGAATGTGCGGGCGATGCGAAACGAGGCACGGCGCTGTGGCGCGCCTGGCGGCAGGGCCATCTTCCCGAGCCTCACCTCGCCGGATTGCGGAGCGTAGTAGCCAGAGATGACGTTGAGGGTCGTGGTCTTGCCGCTGCCGTTTGGCCCGATCAGCCCGTGCACCTCGCCGGGCCTGATTTCGAGATCGAGGCCGGCGATGGCCCGCACGCCGCCGAAGCTCAAGGTGATGTTGGACAGGGATAGTCCTTCGTTTTCCCGTTCTTCCCCCAAGAGGCGGGGCAGGATTTCGGGCCGCGGCACGATCTCGCGATGACGCTCCAACGGCCGGCGATTTTTCACGTCCAGCAAGTCGGCGATTCCACCCGGCATGGCGAGCACGATCGCGAGCAGCAGCGCTGCGTACAGGAAGGTCGACCAAGCCACGAGCGGCGCCGCGAACTCCGGCAGAACCGTGAGGATGATGGTGCCAAGAAGCGGCCCCACGATCGATCCGCGCCCACCGATGAGGATGGCGATGAAGAACAGGATCGACAGATCGAAGGTGAAGGCATCCGGGGTGATGTAGGATTGCAGGGAAGCAAACAGGCCGCCGGCGACGCCCGCCAGGGCGCCACTGAACAGGAAGACCGTAGTCAGCAGAGAGCGTTTGGATACGCCGGATGCTTCGCCGGCGACCTCGGCATCGCGTATGGCGACAAGCCCGCGACCAAAGCGGCTGACGGCGATGTTTGCCGTCATCCAGGTACTCACGACCGCCAACGCGAAGCAGAAATAGTAGAATCCCCAGCCGCTGTCGAAAGGCGCCGGGAAAACCGGCCCCGGCACACCGATGCCGCCGCCGGTTACGCCCTTCCAGGCCAGTGCGACCTGCGTGACGATGGTGGCGAAGCCGAGCGTCGTCATGGCGAAATAGAACGTCCGCAACCGCAAGGCCGGCAATCCGACCACGACGCCGAACATCGCTCCGGCCGCTCCGGATATCGCCAAGGCCAGAAAGGGATGCACGACAGGCAAGACCGTGCCGGCCGTCAGCACCGCGGTCGTGTAGGCGCCGAGAGTCAACAGCGCCACCCAGCCGATGGCGATCTGGCCGGCGAACCCCACCACCAGGTTGAGTCCCGCGACCAGTATCCAATAGATGCAGGCGCGTGTCGCGATCAGGCCGATATAGGAATCATCCATGAGCGGCAAGGCGGCGCCCGCCAGCGCAAGCAGAATGAAGGTCCGTTTGCCCTCGAGCCACGCGAGCGGCCTGGCCTTCATCGCGCGAACCCTTACGGATTGTGCGGTGGTATCGGTCATACGCGGCGCGCACTGACTGCGCCGGCCAGCCCCTCGGGGCGGGCCAGCAGGATGATGATGAAGACGACAAAGACCGCGACCGCGGCGAAGACACCTCCCACCAGGAAGTTGGCCGCCTGCTGGAACAGGCCGAGGGCGAAGCCACCGACGACGGCACCGCGATTGCTTCCCATCCCACCCAAGGCTACCGGCACGAAGCCGTAAAAGTTCAAGATCGACTGGTTGCCGAAGAACGCCAGAAGTACCTCGCCGCCGGTAAAGCCCGCCAAGGTCCCGATCACCCCGGCTAACGCAAAGCTCGCGATCCGCAAACGCTGCTCCGGGAGCCCAAGTGCCCGCGCCGCATAATTGTCCTCTGAAATGGCCAGAAAGGCCCGGCCCACCAGGGTATGGCGATAGAGAATTTCAAGTCCGACGATGGTCGCGACGCACGCCACGACGGGCAGCCAGAATTTCTGATCGACCAGGCTATCCTCGATCTGGAACAGGCGCGGAAATGGCTGGGCGTCAGTCCCCCACTCGATCGCCGTGAACTGCTGGACCAGCAAGGCGAAGGCCAACGTGGAGAGCACGTAGAGATGCTGCTCGAGATTCTTTAGTACAGGACGCACCGCCACGAATTCGGTGATGACGCCAATGATCGCACCGCACGCCACTGTCGCGATGAGGCCAAGTGCGACGGGTAAGCCAAGACGAGTAATGAAGAGCGCGCCCAGCACCCCGCCCAACATTCCGAGCATTCCGGCCGTAAAGCTGAATACACGGGAGGCGGAAAACATCACGTTGTAGGTGATGCCGATCAGTGCGTAGACCGCCCCTACCGCCAATCCGTAGGAGACGATCGATTCGAGCATCGTTCAGCTACCGTAGCCGGGAGCCAGGTTGAAGGCGCCGTCCCGGAACGAGTTCACCTCGCACATCACGACCTCGTCGTCCGGGAAGCCATTGTGCTGTTCGGGTGTCCAGGTGATGTCGCCGTAGATTCCCGGCCATGCCTTGAGCTTGTTCCAATAGCCGACGATGTCCTTGGGGCCGCTACCCGCCGCCTTGACCGTCTCGGCGATCATGTGCGGGGCGTCGTAGCCGCAGGCGATCCACCACAGCAGCGTATCGCCCATCTCGACCTTGGTCTTCTGCAGATGCTCGACGAAGGCTGCGGCGCGCGGCGGGAGCTTGCCGTTGCTACCGTAGCAGCAGTTACGGAAATTGTTGGAGTAGACCTTGTTCCAGTATTCGGGCTTCTCGAGCAGGGCCTTGGTCTGCCCCGATCCCAGCGTGGTCTGGCCGACGATCGGCACGTCCCAGCCCATCTGCCCCCGCGTGTTGCAGATGCGGGCGAGGAAGCCGGCATTGACGCTCCACGGCATGATGGCCTCGGCGCCACCATCGCGCATGCGCAGAAGCTCCGGCTTCAAGTCCGGATTGGCGGCGTCGACATTGCCTTGATAGACGACGGTGGCCCCCTTTTCCTTCAGCATTGGCACATAAGCCTCGACGGACGCCGTGCCGTAGCCCGTCGTATCGCTGACGACAGCCACCTTCTTATGCTTCAGCACATCGACGACGTAGTGGTTGGCCGCGACACCGATCTGCTGATTGGAAGGCGCGTTGCGAAAGGCATAGGGATATTTCTTCACGTCGATCAGCGTATCGACCCAGCAAGGATGCACCTGCGGCATCGACTCGCGCGCAATCAGAGGCGTTGCCGCCAGCGCTTCGCCGGAGTTCAGCGGTCCCCAGATGACATGGACCTTCTGTCGATGGATGAGCTCGGCGACTCCGTTCACGGCTTTGGTCGGGTCGCTCTGTGTATCGCGGACGATCAGTTCCAGCTTGCGTCCGTCGACGCCGCCAGCGGCATTGATTTCGTCGACCGCCAGGATGGTTCCTCGGTTCATTGCGACGCCGGTGGAGGAACTCGCTCCGGTCAATGCGGGGAGGAAGCCGATCCGGATCGGTTCCGATGCGGCGATGGCTGGGCTGGCAAGACCTGTCGCCAGCGATACCGCGCCAGCAGCGGATCCGGACAAGACTTGGCGACGCTTGATCGACATGCCGTTTCCTCCCGAAGGAATATTTTAGTTTTGGTTAGCGGAACTACTCCTTTTACGCTCGCGCGGGCAGCATAGCCCCTTCCAATAGGCGGTCAAATCGCGGCAAGTGACAACGGCGCAGACAATCGCTGCGCCACCGTCAGTGCCGTTGTTGGTGAAAGCCGATCAGTCCTGAAGGGCTTGCGCGACCGCATCGTCGACGCGCTCGAGCCACACGAACTCGAGCGACTTGCGCACTTCCTCCGGAATGTCGTCGTAATCGCGCCGATTACGGGCAGGCAACAGGACGCGTTTGATCCCGGCCCCGGCTGCCGCCACGACCTTTTCCTTGATACCGCCAACCGGCAGTACGAGGCCACGCAGGCTGATTTCGCCGGTCATCGCCGTGTCGCTGCGTACCGTTCGACCGGTCATTAACGACGTCAGCGCAACGAACATCGCCACGCCGGCGCTCGGCCCATCCTTGGGCGTAGCGCCTGCCGGCACGTGGACATGGATATCGCTCTTGTCGAGCAGCGCCGGATCGATCTTGAGCGTGGCTGCCATGCTCTTCACCAGGCTGAGCGCCGCCTGGACGCTCTCGCGCATGACTTCGCCCAGCTGCCCCGTCAGCAACAGCTTGCCATTACCGGGTGTGCGCGTTGCCTCGATGAACAGGATATCGCCGCCGACCGGCGTCCAGGCCAGGCCTGTCGCTACACCGGGCACCGTCGACCGCATCGCGACTTCGTTCTCGAACCGAGGCGCACCGAGAATCTTCTCGATCTGAGCCGCATCGACATGCTTAGGCCCGACCGCTCCCTCGGCTACCTCGACCGCGATATGGCGCAGGACGCGACCAATCTCGCGCTCGAGATTGCGCACGCCGGCCTCACGTGTGTAGTTCTCGATGACGCGCCGCAGCGCCTCGTCGTCGATCTCCACCTGCTCCGGCTTGAGGCCGTTGGCCTCGAGCTGGCGTCGCACCAGATAGCGCTTGGCGATCTGCAGCTTCTCGCCGGCGGTGTAGCTGGAAAGGGCGATGATCTCCATGCGGTCACGCAGCGGACCGGGGATCGTCTCCAGCATGTTGGCGGTCGTGATGAAGACCACACGGCTGAGATCGAACGGCACGTCTAGGTAATTGTCGCGGAACGTGGAGTTCTGTTCCGGATCCAGCACCTCGAGCATGGCCGCGGCGGGGTCGCCGTGGACACCGCTGCCCATCTTGTCGATCTCGTCGAGCATCATGACGCAATCCCGCGCGCCGGCCTTGCGAATGCCCTGGATGATGTTGCCAGGCATAGCGCCGACATAGGTGCGGCGATGACCACGGATCTCGGCTTCGTCGTGCACGCCGCCAAGGCTCACGCGCACGAACTTGCGTCCCATCGCACGGGCGATCGACTGACCCAGCGAGGTCTTGCCGACGCCCGGAGGACCGACGAAGCACAGGATCGGCGCCTTGCCCTCTGGCGCTAGCTTGCGCACGGCAAGATATTCGATGATGCGCTGCTTGATCTTCTCGAGGCCGAAATGATCGGCATCGAGAATGCGCCGCGCCTCGGCAATGTCGATATCCTTCTGCTCGGGCGATGCCCAGGGCAGCTCGACCAGGATGTCGAGATAGGTGCGGATCATGCCGTATTCGCTCGCCGCCTCGGGCGTACGCTGCAGCCGGCGCAATTCCTTGCGCGCCGCCGTTTCGACCTCAGCCGGCATCTTCGCGGCGTCGATCGCCTTCTCGAGGTCCGCAAGCTCCTGCTTGTTGGTGCCCTCCTCGCCCAATTCACGCTGGATGGCTGCCATCTGCTCGCGCAGCAGCGCCTCGCGCTGGCGAGTATCCAATGAGGCCTTCGTCTGCTTGCCGATCTCCGCCGACAGACGCAGCACCTCGAGACGATGGGCCAGGAGTTTCGACACCTTGTCGAGCCGGACGACGAGGTCGATGGCTTCGAGCACCTCCTGCTTTTCGGGCGGCGTCGAATCCAGATAGGTCGCCGCCAGATCGGCCAGCAACCCGGGCGACGTGGTCGCTTCCACCGTCTGGCGCAGTTCGGGCGGTGCCTGAGGCAGGAGCTCGAACACCTGCCGCACCTGGTCGCGCAACACCATGAAGCGTGCTTCGATCTCGGCACCGGTCGGTGCCGGCTCGGCGATATGCAGTCCCCGCGCCAGCAGGAAAGGATAGCCATCGACGAAGGAGTCGATGCGGAAGCGCTGGACGCCTTGGCAGACCAGGTGATGGCCCCCTTCCGGCGTCGTCACATAGCGAAGGATGTTGGCGATGGTGCCAAGCCGATACAGCTCGTCAGGACCGGGTTGGTTGTTCTCCGGATCGCGCTGCAGCACGAGCACGATCTGGCGCTGCTCGCGCACCGCCTGCTGGACGGCCGCCACGGACGCCGCGCGACCGACGGTGATCGGCAAGACCACCTCGGGGAACAGCACCGTGTTGCGCACCGGCACGACGATGAACGCGTCCGACGGCAGAGGCTTTGCGGCGGCCCCGCCGGGACTGGATTCGCTATTCACATCGGGAGGAGTCATGGCGTGCCACCCCGTCCGGCCTTGCGCAGTTCAATCGCCAGGCAGCCATTGGCAACTGCCGTACGCGGCTGTTCGTACCGCCCTGTGGGCAAGGCAATCTGCCGCTCGAATCGTCCTTGCGGCAGCTCAAGTCGATGGATCCGCGCAGTGCGCAGCTGAGGCGGCAGGATCCGCTCACCGGCAATGGCCAATACGCCATTTCGGATGATGAGTTGCACTTTTTGCGGATCGACGCCGGGCAAGGCGACGAGGATCAGGACGGCGTCGTCCGTCTCCAGCATGTCCGTCGGCGGTTCCCAGGCGGGACCGCTCTGCCGCGACACGATGGGAGGGTTGAACATCTCACGATGCAATTGCTCGGCGCGCGCCAGCATCTGCAGCGCTTCCGACCACATCCAGTTTCGGGGATCTCCGGTGCTCATCTCGCCCTATATGGGAACAATTCCCGACTCCACCACCTCCCCGCCTTGATTTCGATCAAAGGACCGAACGGTGCGGTCCCGGTCAGTTGCTCGTCAGCGCCTGATAGACGAGATCGCGAACCATCGCCTGGTATTGCTGCCCGACGCTCGGCGCCTGCATCATGAATACGACATACATCCGCTCACGCGGGTCGTGCCAGAAGTAGGTCCCCCATACGCCGCCCCAGTGATAGTCGTAAGGCGATCCCGGCAACGGATTGCGCCCCTGATCGACCCGAACGGCGAAGCCCAGGCCGAAGCCCTGCCCTACGCGCGCGCTCGGCTCGAGGGGCCCCAGCCGCCACATGTCATCGCCCATCTTGATATCGGGCGGCAGGTTGTCCGCCGTCATCCAATCGATGGTCTTGCGCGAGATGACACGCACCCCGTCGAGCTCGCCGCCATTGGCGAACATTTGCAGGAAGCGGGCGTAGTCGGCCGCGGTCGAGACCAGGCCCGCCCCGCCCGACTTCCAGGTCGTCCGCGCCGTCACGTCCGGTATCGGCGGCGTCTCGCCCTTTGGACCTTCCTTTTGCGGGTGGGCCCCCCTGTCCTTCTTCTCCATCGGCACGTCGAAGCCCGTATCGCCCAGCTTCAGAGGCTTGGCGATCCGCTCCTCGATGAACTTGTCGAGCGGCAGGCCGGACACCACCTCGATCACGCGCCCCAGCACATCGGTGGACATCGAGTACTCCCAATGCGTGCCGGGCTGATAGAGCAACGCGAGCTTCGAGAGCTTGGCCACCATCTCGGCATTGGTCTGGTCGGCGCTCATGACCTTCATGTCCAGATAGGACTGCTTCACGACATTGCTGCCCAGAGCCCCATAGGTCAGGCCCGAGGTGTGGCGCATCAGGTCTAGGAGCGTCATCGGCCGCTCCTGCGGCTCGAGCCCCATTTCGACCGTGCCATCAGGATTTGTCTTTTTCACCGAGACCTTCGTGTCGGCGAAGGCGGGAATGTACTTCGCAACCGGATCGGCGAGGGACATCTTCCCTTCTTCCACCAGTGTCATCGCCGCCACCGAGGTGATGGGCTTGGTCATGGAAGCGATACGGAAGATCGTGTCTGTCTGCATCGGCGCCTTGGCCTCGCGGTCCCGGTAGCCGAAGGCCTGAAACATCGCGATCCGGCCATTGCGCGCGATCAGCACCACGGCACCCGGGATCTCACCAGTCTTCACCCCTTCATCGAGACGGTCGCTCAGCCGCTTCAGGCGGATCGACGAAAAGCCCACTTCCTCTGGCGACTGCGCCTTCGGGATGCCTTGTCCCAGAGCCGGCAGCGACAAACCGAGCGCCAATGCCGCCAAGCCGAACGCGCGAACGAACGCCATGCAACGTCTCCCCCACCTTTGACCGCATCAAAGCATCGATGATCGTCCGTCGTCAAAAAGCGCCGGCTCGTCAGGCAGAAGCCTCCACAGAGACTCACGCAGCGTCCGCGGGAACGATGATGTCCGAAAATCGCCAGCCGGAAACAACCGCTACCGGTTAGACATCAGGCCCTGTCAAGGAGCTGAGGATGGCAACACTACGTCGAGAAATCGCCCTACAGGCCCCACTGTCGTCGACCTGGGCGGCACTGCGTGATTTTGGCGCCGTCCACACGCGTGTGGCGCCAGGGTTTCTCACGGACCTGAAGATGGACAACGGTGATCGGATCGTGACGTTCTTCAACGGCCTCGTGGCACGCGAGCGCGTCGTCACCATCGACGACGGGGAGCATCGGCTCGTTTACACGGTGATCGAAGGACGGGCTCAGCACTACAACGCCGCGGTGCAGGTGTTTCCAAACGGCGATGGATGCAGCCGGCTGGTTTGGACCGTCGACCTCCTGCCTGATGCCCTGGCGCCGGCGATCGGCGGCATGATGGATCATGCCGCCGCCTTCATGAAAAAGGCGCTCGAAGCCGGATAAGCTAGGCGGCGTCCTGCTTGGGCAGCACGTCCTCATACGGCTTGAAGCCGGGCAATTTCTCCAAACGCTCCATCCAGCCCTTGACGTTCGGATAGGGCGAAAGATCGATCGCCGCCTCAGTGGCGTACGCCACATCGCCATAGACGGCGACGTCGGCGATGGTCGGTTCGCTGCCAACCAAGAACTTCGATGTCGCGAGGGCGCCATCGAGCACCTTGAGCGCATCGTTGGCATTGGTCGTGTAAAGCGCATAAAGATTATCGTCGAGCTTCATGAAGCCGCGCTTCATCGCCCGAGGACGGTAGACATTCGGCGCCAGCCGATCGAACTCCCAGAACAGCCACTCGCGCACCCGGGCCTTCTCCTCCGGCGTCTTGCCGCCCATCTTGCCGAACTTCTCGGCGAGATAGAGCAGAATGGAGCCCGATTGGCAGAGTTTGAGGTCGCCATCGACCAACGCCGGCACCTGGCCAAAGCGGTTGATCGCGAGATACTCCGGCTGCTTGTGCGCCCCGGCTCGCAGGTCCACGTGCTTGTAGGCAAATGGCTGTCCCATCAGGGACATCGCCAGCCCGGCCTTGTAGGTCGGGCCACTGAGCCAAATGCCGTACAGCGTCATCTTCGACATGCATCCTCCCTGAGAAATAGCGCGCTATCCCTAGCACAAGGCTTGAGCGCCGGACCATCGACCCTGTATGACCGCCTCATGAAAGTCTCGGCACGCGATATCGACCACCTGATCCTGACGGCTCCCGACCCGGACGCGCTGGCCGCGCGCCTGCAACAGCTCGGATTCAACGCCACGCCGGAAGGGGTCGAGCCGCGGTGCTTGTGCTTTCAGCCGCAGCGCGACGACATCCCGAACTACATCGAGATCATCGAGGGGGACCCGGGCCCCGCCCTCGCCGTCAATGTCGCCGAGCTCGAGGGCGAGACGCGCGAGCACACCTGGGAGAGCGAGGACGGCTTCGAGGTCGAGGGCCGTGTGGTCATCGGCCAAACATCCGGCCCCCTGCCCTGGGTGGCCGTGAAGCACGAAACGCCGGAAGCCTTCATGGAGCCGGAATGGATCGTCCATCCCAACGGCGCACTGGCCCTTATCGCGATCCATGCCGTGGCGGAGGATCCAGCGGCTCTGGCCAAGATCCTCAAGTCCGCCTGGAAAGCCGAGACGGAGGAGATCTTCGACGGCTGCGTCGTCGTGAAGACGGGCGCTGTGGAGCTGCTGCTCTGGTCGTCGACGGCGTGGCAGCTGGAATACAAGGCCATCGAGCCGATGGTGCCGAAGGACTTGCCGGCCATCGTGGGCATCGCCGTCGCCATCGAGCGTGCCCGTCCGCTTCAGGCTCTGCTGGGCGCCAATAACGTGAGCTATGCGCTCGGTGAGGACGGCCGCGTGATCGTTGCGCCGGAGCAGGCCGGCGGCATCGCCATCGAGTTCATGCCCCAGAACTGATCCAGCGCTGCCAGGTCTCGCTGGCGAGGATGAGTTCGGCCATCCGTCCATAGCCCGCCGCGCCGGGATGGGCGCCGTCACCGGCCCGCGCTTCGTCGAGCCACACCGGCGTCGCCATCAGGCCGTCGAACACCGACACGAAGGGAACTTCCAGCCGGGCACATAATAGGCTCAAGGCCTGGTCGAGCGACCGAATGCGTGCCCGCACATCGGCATCGGGCAAAGGCACGACGCCGACCATGAAGACCGGCCACCGTGTCCGGGCCTCCACCAGCACGGCTTCGGCGTGTTCCAGAGTTAGACTGGGCGAGACCTGTTGCACCGCGTCGTTGGCGCCAAAGGAAAATACCACCCTGCCCTCGAATTCGACCGGCAGCCGCCCTTCGACCTCCGCCTTCCACCGCGCCCGGATCTGATCGGAGCGGTCGCGACGGATACCGAGATTGTAGCCGGTGAGCTCGGCCCGCCGCCTGCGCTCCTCCTGCAGCACGCGGCCGACCCAGCCGAGATAGGCCGGATCGCCGGTGCCGTTCACCATGCTGTCGCCGACGAAACAGATACGCATCAGAAAGCCGGCACCGGAGCCTGCGGCACGTCCTTCCAGAAGTCGGGATCGTGACCGAAGAACAGCTTGGCTCCCCCCTGTTCCAGGGCCGCCAACCGCGACAGGGAGTCCAACATGGCCGGACGGTCGAAGACGAAGCGCGGCAGCCGGCGCTCCTTGAGCGTGCGGCAGAAATAGCAGGCGTCGCCAGTCAGCACGACCTCGCCCCTCTCGGTGCGGACCTTCAAGGACTGGTGACCGGGCGTGTGACCGTAGGTCGGGATGCAGACCACGCTGCCGTCGCCAAAGAGATCATGCTCGCCGTCGACCTGCTTGATCGGGTGGCCATGATCGAAGTCGGCTTTATAGAAGCCGACCTTGGCAGCGAGATCGGCGTCGTTGGCGGCCAGCCATTCGCGCCTCTGCACCACCATCGTCGCATTGGGCACAAGCTCGTTACCGCCGGCGTGGTCGAAGTGGAGATGCGAATTCACGATGTAATCGACCTTTCCGGGATCGCGGTCGACGGCCTGGAGGCGCGATCCGATATCGTCGTCGGCTCCGTAATGCTGGAAGCCGAAGATCCTCGCCACGCGCTCGCCCAACCGTCCGGCGGCATTTGTCCGGCAGTCCGGGTGCATGCCGGTATCGAACAGAACGCGACCCTTCGCATGCTCGATCAGGTAGGACGGGATCGGCAACGCGACCTCGCCATCCTCGCCTTCGATCATGTCCTTCAAGCGTCCGACCAGACGCCCGCATGTCAGGGCATAGAGCTTCGCTGTCATCGCGACACGCTAGCACAGGCCGGCATAGGAACCGAAGCGATCACCTTACGTTTCTCCGTCTGGCACGAAGGGGATGCAGGTCGTGAAGGCCATTACAGTCCTGCCGGGCACGCCGGCCTCCGTACAGCTCGATGATCGCCCCGAACCGCGGGGGACCGACGATGCGCTGCTGGTCCAGGCAATTGCGCTCGGCGTGTGCGGCACGGATCGCGAGATCATCTCCGGCGCCTATGGCTGGGCCCCTCCGGGCAAGGAGCGGCTGGTCCTGGGGCATGAATCGCTCGGGCGGGTGATCGAGACGCCGCAGAATAGTGGCTTCGACAAAGGCGATATCGTCGTCGGCATCGTGCGTCGACCAGACCCCGTCCCCTGTCCGTCCTGCGCCGTGGGCGAATGGGACATGTGCCGCAATGGCCTCTACACCGAGCGTGGCATCAAGGCGGTGGATGGCTATGGCGCCGAGCGCTTCCCGTTGGAGCCGCAATACGCGATCAAGGTCGATGCTTCGCTGGGGTCGCTGGCCGTGTTGCTCGAACCGGCAAGCATACTCGCCAAGGCCTGGGACCATATCGACCGCATCGGCGCGCGTACCCGGAGCTGGTCGCCTCGGACCGTGCTCGTCACCGGGGCCGGTCCCGTCGGTCTCCTCGGCGCCGTGATGGCCCAGCAGCGCGGCCTCGAGATCCATGTGATGGATCTGGCCGATAGCGGTCCCAAGCCCGATCTGGTTCGCGATCTCGGCGGGCACTATCATGCCCGCATGCTGCCGGAGGACTTCCGGGCGGATATCGTCATCGAATGCACAGGCGCGCTGCCGGTGCTTGCCGATGTCATGCATCGCGTCGGAAGCGACGGCGTGGTCTGTCTCACTGGCGTTTCCGGCAGCGGCCATCGGCTTCCCTTCGACTTCGGCGCCTTCAACCGCCACATGGTGCTGAGCAACAATGTGACCTTCGGCTCCGTGAACGCCAATCGCGCCCATTACCAGGCCGCCGCCGAGGCGCTCGCCAAGGCCGATCGCGCCTGGCTGTCGCGCCTCATCACGCGTCGCGTCCCGCTGGATCGATGGCAGGAGGCCTTTCAGCGACAGCCCGGAGATATCAAGGTCGTGCTGCAGTTCGAGCCCGACGCGGCATGAGCGCACCGATCGAGAGCTACGGCATGGTCGGCGACTGCCAGACGGCGGCGCTGATCGGCAAGAACGGTTCTGTCGACTGGCTATGCTGGCCACGGTTCGACTCCGATGCCTGCTTCGCCGCATTGCTCGGCGGTCAGAGCAACGGCTTCTGGCTGATCTCGCCGCACGACGACGTAAAGGCGATCCGCCGCCGCTACCGCCCCGACACGCTGATCCTGGAGACCGAATTCGAGACCGAGAGCGGCAGGGTCACGCTGATCGACTTCATGCTGCCACGCGGCCCTTCTTCCGACCTGATCCGCATCGTCCGCGGCGACGAGGGGGAGGTGACGGTCTGCATGGAGCTCATGCTGCGCTTCGGCTATGGCACGACGACACCTTGGGTAACGCGGCTCGAAGGCGGCGCATTGCGGGCTGTGGCCGGGCCAGACATGGTCGTGCTCCGCACGCCGGCCCACGTTCGCGGCGAGAACTTCAAGACACTGGCTCAGTTCAGCGTGACCAGGGGTAAGTCCATGCCCTTCGTGCTGAGCTATGGACCGTCACACTTGCCGCTGCCGGCTCCGGTCGATCCGTACGAGTCCCTCAGCAAATGCGAGAAATTCTGGTGCGACTGGACCGCCAAGACCAAGACCGACGGCGTCCATGCCGAGGCGATCAAGCGCTCCCTGATCACCCTCAAGGGCCTCACTTTCTTGCCGAGCGGCGGCATCGTCGCGGCGCCGACGACTTCCCTGCCCGAGCAGTTCGGCAGCGAACGCAACTGGGACTATCGCCTGTGCTGGCTGCGCGACGCGACCCTTACCCTGCTGGCGATGATGAATGCCGGCATCTACGACGAAGCCGCGGCCTGGCGCGACTGGCTGCAGCGCGCCGTTGCCGGCTCTCCGGCCGAGATGCAGATCATGTACGGCCTGCGCGGCGAGCGCCGCCTGACCGAGTGGATCGCGGACTGGCTGCCGGGCTATGCCAATTCGCAGCCGGTCCGCATCGGCAACGCTGCTCATCAGCAGTTCCAGCTCGACGTCTACGGCGAGTTGATGGACGCCTTCGAACAGTCGCGCAAAGGTGGCTTGGCAGCGACCGAAGAAGGATGGGAGCTGCAGCGATCCCTGATCAGCCACGTCGCCAAGGTCTGGCGCCATCCCGACAACGGCATCTGGGAGACCCGCGGCCCGCAACGGCACTTCGTCCACTCCAAGGTCATGGCCTGGGTCGCGTTCGACCGCGCCATCAAGGGCGTCGAGACGCATGGCCTCAAGGGTCCAGTCGAGCAGTGGCGCGCGATCCGCGATGAGATCAAGGCCGAGGTCTGCGACAAGGGCTTCGATTCGAAGCGCAACACCTTCCGCGCCTCCTATGACGGCGACCTGCTCGATGCCAGCCTGTTGCTGATGGCGCAGACCGGCTTCCTGAAATCAGGAGATCCGCGCTTCATCGGCACCGTCGAAGCCATCGAGCGCGACCTGATGCGCGACGGCTTCGTCATGCGCTACAACACCCATGACGCCAATGATGGCTTACGGCCCGGCGAAGGCGCTTTCCTGGCCTGCAGCTTCTGGCTCGCCGATGCCTACATCTCTATCGGCCGCCATGCCGATGCCGAAGCCCTCTTCAACCGGCTGCTCGCCATCCGCAACGATCTTGGGCTGCTGGCGGAGGAATACGACCCCCACTACAAGCGCCTGCAGGGCAATTTCCCGCAGGCCTTCTCACACATTGCCCTGATCAACACGGCCTTCAATCTGACGCGCTTCCACAAGCCCTCCGAACAACGGGCCAGCAGTCACGACGTGCAGACAAGCCCGGAGAAGCCCGACCCGAAGAAGGTCGAAGCCCCGCCGGACTTCAACCATCAAGCATCTTCTTCAAGATCTCGTTGACGACCTTGGGGTTGGCCTTGCCGCCCGTTGTCTTCATCACCTGCCCGACGAACCAGCCGAACATGGTCGGCTTGGCCTTGTAGGCCGCGAGCTTGTCCGGATTGGCCTCGATCACGGCCTTGGCCGCCGCCTCGATGGCGCCGGTATCCGTGACCTGCTTCAGGCCGCGTTCCTCGACCAGCACCGCCGGATCCTTGCCCGTCTCCTCCATGGCGACGAACAGGTCCTTGGCGATACGGCCCGAGATCGTGCCGTCGGCCTGCAGATCCAGAAGTTTGCCAAGATGCTCGGCGCTGATCGGCGACTCGGCAATCGTGAGGCCGCGGCGGTTCAGCATGGCGAAGAAGTCGCCGGTGACGAGCTTCACGGCCTCCTTGCCGTCCCGCCCCTTGGCCACGGTCTCGAAGAACGCCGCGGTCTCCTTCTCCGCCACCAGCACGCCGGCGTCGTACGGCGTCAAGCCGTACTCCGTCATGAAACGCGCCTTCCTGGCGTCGGGCAGCTCGGGCAGGCTCGCCCTGATCCCGTCCACGAACTCCTGCTTCAGCACCAGCGGCAACAGATCCGGATCGGGGAAGTAGCGATAATCGTGCGCCTCTTCCTTGGAACGCATGGAGCGCGTCTCGCCGCGGCCGGAATCGAACAGCCGCGTCTCCTGCACGATCTTGCCGCCGCCCTCGATGATCTCGACCTGGCGCCGCGCCTCGTATTCGATCGCCTGCTTGACGAAGCGAATCGAGTTCACGTTCTTGATCTCGCAGCGCGTTCCCAGCGCGTCGCCCGGCTTGCGGACCGACACGTTGACGTCGCAGCGCATGGAACCTTCGTCCATGTTGCCGTCGCAGGTTCCGAGATAGCGCACGATCGAGCGCAGCTTCGCGAGATAGGCCGCCGCCTCGTCGGCCGACCGCATGTCCGGCTTGCTGACGATCTCCATCAACGCCACGCCGGCCCGATTAAGGTCGACATAGGTCTGGCTCGGATGCTGGTCGTGCAGGCTCTTGCCCGCATCCTGCTCGAGATGCAGCCGCTCGATCCCCACCGTGCGGGTCTTGCCGCCGTCGAGATCGATTTCGATCTCGCCCTCGCCGACGATCGGATCCTTGTACTGCGAGATCTGATAGCCCTGGGGCAGATCGGCGTAGAAGTAATTCTTGCGATCGAACACCGACCGCAGGTTGATCTTGGCGTTCAGCCCCAGCCCGGTGCGGACGGCCTGTTCGACGCAATATTCGTTGATGACCGGCAACATGCCGGGCATGGCCGCGTCGACCAGCGACACCTGGGTGTTGGGATCGGCTCCGAACGCGGTCGGGGCACCGGAGAAGAGCTTGGCGTTGGAAACGACCTGGGCATGGACTTCCAGCCCCAGCACGATTTCCCAGTCGCCGGTTTCGCCTTTGATGAGTGACATGGGCTGTTAATAGGGCCGCAGGTTCGGTTGGATCAAGGACCACTTCATTTTGTAGGTCGGCGCAGGGCTCCCGTTAAAGAAACGGAAATTTAACGGGACCAAATTCCAAACCTCCAGATCTAGTGGCGGGCAGAGCTCGATTTGCAAGCGCCATTCTAGGGCAGGTCCGGCGCAGGCCCGATTCCGGCCCTCAACGGCCCGCTCGAACGGTTCGTGCTTTTCCATGCACAGGGGCTGAAGTAACGTCTGGTCCAATAAGGCAGGGAGGAAAAATGACTGTTATTGGCAGGCGGTCGGTTCTGGCCGGCACCGCAGCCGCGTTGTTTGCTGTGCCTCGTCCCGGAAGGGCCCAGGGCGAATGGCCGAAAGGCCCCCTCAAGATCGTCGTGCCCTTCCCACCCGGCGGCTCGGCCGATCCTGTTGCCCGCATCCTGCAGGCCAAGCTGATCGAGCTCACCGGCTGGAACGTCGTCGTCGAGAACAAGCCAGGCGGCACCGGCGTCGTGGGCGCGGCAGTGGTGGCGAAGTCGCCGCCGGACGGCCAGACTTGGATGCTGACCTTCGACAGCCACATCCTCAATCCGGCCTTCGCCGCGGGCCTGCCGTACAAGGATTCCGAGCTCTTCAATGTGATGGAAGTCGGACGGACGCCACAGGTCGTCGTCGCCCATCCGGACCGCCCCTACAGAACCCTTGCCGAGGCCATTGCCGACGCCAGGAAACATCCCGGCAAGGTCAGCATGGGAGTGCTGGGCGCCAGCCAGGCACTGGTCCTGATGACGCTGCTCAAGAAAGAGAACGACGTCGATCTCAATCTGATTCCCTACAAGGGCGGCGGCCCTCTCAATCAGGACATTCTGGGCGGCGTGACGGATATCGCCATCGGCAGCCTCACCTCGCTCAGCCCCCATATCCGCTCGGGCAAAGTGCGGGCGATCGGCGTTACCAGCGAGAAGCGCACGCCGGCGCTGCCAGATACGGCGACGCTGATCGAGCAAGGCATCAAGACCTACCCCTCCTACTCGTGGTGGGGAATTTACGTTCCGTCCGGAACGCCGGGCCCGATCATCGACCGCATGCATGCCGAACTGACCAAGGCGGCGCGTTCGCCCGACGTGACCCAGAAGTTCGTCGAGCAGTTCAACATGGAAACCCTGACCACATCGCCCGAGCAGTTCGCCGCCTACCAGAAGAGCGAGCAGGAGCGCTGGTTCAAGGTCATTAGGGACAACAACATCCAGGGCGATTGACCAAGGCCCGTTCCAGCGGCACCTCATCTCGCTGGACCGCGGGCCTCCGGCACGCTCACCATACCCGCGGCGAGAAGGATGAGCGGGCTGGAAGCGCTGTCGATGCACGCTCCAACGGCACTCACCCTGAGGAGCGGCCGCAGGCCGCGTCTCGAAGGGGGGCAGCAAGCACCACGTTTGCTTTCCACCCTTCGAGACGGCGCTGCGCGCCTCCTCAGGGTGAGGTTTAGTTTTGAGGCCCGCGAGAGAACCTCAATTAGGTCTCGCCCGTTCCGGTGGGAGGCTGGCCCGGGCGCCCGCGCAGCAGCACGGACCTGTCGGAGCGCTGGCATCGCCGTCTGCCCCTTGGCATCATGCCTCGACTGAACCGGCGGTGGTCGACACGGTTTCTGAGGGTCGCCTCCGACGGATCCGTCGAGCCGAGAAAGCCCGCGTACACGGAATGGGCGCGAGTGCTACGCGGTGTCATGCGCCCAAAAGGAGGAAGCCATGGCTGGCGTCGGAACCGAGAAGGTCTTCGAGAACGACAAGGTCATCGTGTGGAACTTCACCCTCGCTCCCGGCGAGGAAACACCGATCCACACGCATGAACATGCCTACATGTGGTACGCGATCGAAGGCGCTCCGCTTCAGATCTTCGACAGGGACGGCAAGGATCTCGGTACGCTGGAAGTGCCGACGGGCGCCGTCTATTCGCTGAAATACGACAACGGCTTCCTGGAAGTCCTTTCCGAGCCGGGCAAGGGAATGCGGGTCCCCGCCACGCACAAAGCCCGCAACGCCGGCAGCAAGCCGTATCGGGAAGTCCTGGTCGAATATAAGTCGTAGAACGACATGGCGCCGCGCCGGCCAGGACTCGGCGCGCTGGAACATCGACGGCGCCGGAAGCGCTTCGGCGTCGTCGGATCAACAAGCCAGAGCTATCGTTGCGCCGATCAGAATGACCAACGGTATCACGCCTAGTGGCCACGCATGCGCGTAGGCCGAGCGTTCGAGATCTGGCCTGCCGACAAGGGCACACCCCATTGCCAGTCGTACCGGGCTGAGCATGGTCGCTGCTGCCGCGGCTACGTTCTGGACAGCTGCGAGCCACGACAAGCTTAAGTGGGTCGCTTGGGCGAGAGCGGCCTGGGCGGGCATCAACAGCCCGTTGGTTGCGCTGCTGCTGCTCGTTATGAAGCCGAATAGACTTGCAAGTACCGGTGTTGCCAGCACGGCAGCAACACCTAGTGACGACCGCAGACCGCCGGCAATGCCGCTCGCGACGCCTGACGCCACCATCACCTGTGCCATAGCAAGAAACAGCACGATAGTGGCTACTGCCTTCTTCCCACGCCGCCATGCGCTCACGAAGGCGGCACCGATCGGTTCTCCCCTAAAAAGCGCCGTCATGAGCCCGACAGCCAGCAGCCAAGAACCGGGATGCAACAATGGGAGCCATATGGCACCATCGGCAAACGGACGGACCACGACCGCGTGGCTGAGGAACTGGTTTACCGGCTGAATGGCCCTCGTTGCCGCTAGCCCTGCGATCAGTATCGCATAGGGTACTCCTACGTGGAACGCGGTCCGCCAACAGCTACGACCTGACAATAAG
Source organism: Enhydrobacter aerosaccus (assembly GCF_900167455.1). GTDB lineage: Bacteria > Pseudomonadota > Alphaproteobacteria > Reyranellales > Reyranellaceae > Reyranella > Reyranella aerosaccus. The sequence goes on along the minus strand of NZ_FUWJ01000001.1, from coordinate 1,144,390 downwards.
TCGAACACGAATCGAGCGGCGATCAGCGGTCCGAGTGCTGCCATGGCCGCGACCTCGGGGCCGATCTTCATATTGGCAAGAATAAGAAGCGCAACCGCCATCATCGTAAAGGCCGCTTCGCTTATGAAATCGCGGCAGCTTCCGCTTACTCCGGCGGCAGCTGCGAGGCGCCAGAACAGGCAAAGCCACGTAAATAGCAGGAGTCCGGTAAGCTGAGCGCTGTGCAGCCCAAGGATGCTCGGAGAAAGCCCAGCGAGTTCCGCGCCCACGATCGTGCCATTCGCCAGGGCACCCCAAGGCACCATCACCTGACTGAAAAGGCCAAAGATCACGCCGTTCATAGGGGTGACTTCAATGCGCTTCAGGACAGGAGCGATTGTGACCTGACCTAAGCCAAAGCCCGTTGCCGCCTCGGCGAAAGGGCCAACAAGAAAGCAGCTGCTGTAAAGTTGTTGCCGCCGCAGCGCGATCGGAATCGGCCCCAGCTCAGTCGCGTCCGTTGCGCCGGAGATGGCTTCTCGAAAGAAAAGTCCCCCCAGGATGACGGCCCCGACAAGTAGGCCGAGCCATACCCCGCGAGCCATTGCGAGCACGGCCTGCGGAGCGGTGAAAGAAGAATTGGGTGCGGATGTCAGCACCACCACGATTGCGACCGCGAGGCCACAACATCCGGCCTGAGCTGATGAAGCCCGACCCGAAACAATCAAAGCTGCGACAATGAAGATGGGCAAAGACCACACAAAATACGCCACCCATCTCGCTCCATCAGTGATGGCTTTGTTCCATCAAGAGTGACGACGGATAGTTCAGGCAACAAATACTTAAAAAGCCTATTCTCCAGAAGGATTTCTTATGTGCTGAGAGCAAGTGCTAGGCGGGCTCCAGCTTGCGTCCAGGCCTGCTTGAGGGCTTGAGACAAGGTGCTTGTCTCAAGTGTACATGCGGTTTGGGCACACCCGGCCATACACCATCCGCAATGACCTGGCCGCAGACATCGCGGACGATATCTACCATCGCCCGCTGAGCTCGCGTCTGTGGTCGTCGTGACGACGATACCAGGGCGGCATGACGCTCGATCACGGGATTGATAATCCGCCGCGCGACGAGGGTACCCGCCGCAAGCTCTCGTCGAACGGCAGCGAGCGGCAGGAGCGTATGGCCCAAGCCCGCCTCGACCATGCTCTTGAGCGTGGTAAGAGCATTGATCTCTGCCTTCACCCGCGCCGCCTTCCCACACACCAGGAAAGCCGTATCATCAAGCTGTCGCCGCAAACCATGCGGTTGGCTCGACATGAGCAAGTCAAGTTGACTAAGGTCGACGAAACGGATCTCGTTGCCATGGAGTGCTGCGTCTGCAGAACTGATCAAGTACAATTCGTCAACGATCAATGGCGTAAGGTCCAATCTCTCCGCGTCGGTGACATTGAACAGTATGGCAAGATCGAGCCGCCCTGCTTCGAGCCATTCGTGCAAGAAGCCACTGTGACTTTCCACCAGCCGCACGGTTAGTTGCGGATATTCGGTAAATGCGGCTCGGAGCAGAGGTACGCCCAAGAAGGTCGCGACGGTCGTTGGTAAACCGATTGCCACGTGCCCGGCAACCGCGCCTCTGGAATCACTGATGGCCTCCCGCGCCCTTTCGATATCCTGAAGCACCACAAGCGCATGCTGGAGTAACGTCTTGCCCGACTCCGTCAGCCGAACACCGCGTGGTCCACGTTCGAGCAGTCGTGCGCCAAGTTCGCGCTCCAGCGCCAAGACGTGCTGACTAAGAGCCGGCTGCGCGATTCGTAGGTAGCGCGCAGCCGCAGTCAGGCTGCCTTCACGAGCGATGGCCGTGAAATAGCGCAGTTGGCGTAAGTCCATCGACTATCATAAGAACATCGTCTGGACTCCGACCAGATGGAATTTTTTCCTTTGCCTGATATACGTTGGAGCCGATCCAGGAATTTCCTTCTCGAGCTCTTCTCAGGCCACCACAGTCCGCGCGCCGCGCACCAGCTTTCCGGGCAGCGCGCCGGTCGCTTCGCCATCGCGATAGGTGACGGTGCCGGAGACGATGGTGGCGCGATAGCCCTTCGCCCGCTGCAGCAGGCGCTTGCCGCCGGCCGGCAGATCCCACTTCATCACCGGCGCCTCGAGGCCGAGCCTGTCGAAGTCTATGACGTTGAGATCGGCCTTATAGCCGGGCGCGATGCGTCCGCGATCTGCGAGCCCGATGGCCAGCGCATTGTCGAGCGTTTGTCGCCTAACCAGCCAGGAAACATCGAGCCGGTCACGCTTGCGGTCGCGGCCCCAATGGGCCAGCAGCGTCGTCGGGAAGGAGCCGTCGGAGATCAAGCCGACATGGGCGCCGCCATCGCCCAGCCCGATCAGCGTGTGCGGGCTCTGCATCATCTCGCGACAGCAATCGAGATTGTAGGCCGCGTAGTTGGCGAAGGGTGCGAAGATGAAGTTCTTGCCTTCACCCTCGATCAGATAGTCGTAGACGACTTCGCGAGGATCTCGGCCTTCGCGACGCGCGCGAGCACCGAGAGAACTCTCCTGCGGCGGTTCGTAGTCGGGCGGATCGCCGAGCGGGAACATGCGATCGTAGTCGGTCAGCCGCGCCGCCATCTCCGAGCGCAGCGGCTCGTGCGATTCCTCCAGGATTTTCGCCCGGAAGGCCGGATCGCGCAGGATCGCCAGACGCTCGGCGACACTCTTGTGCGCGATCTCCTTGTACGAGCGGCACATCGAGAACGGAATGCGGCTGGCCTGTAGCCCCTGCAGCACGCCGATCGGCCGTGGTGCCACCTGCGCCTTGGCGACATGCCCTTTCGCCGCCAATCCCTCCACCAGCCCCAGCAGACGACGCCAGCCGTCGGGCCGGCTGTGCCGCTGCGCCAATGAAACCGAGAACGGCCTGCCACTGGCTGTCAGCAACCGGTCCAACATCTCGAACTCGGTTTCGGGATTGGGCGTATTGAAGTCGGAGATGAATTCGATCACGCCCGAGCCCGCATCCTTCATGCCAAGGGCGATGCCGAGAAGCTCCGCCTCCGACGCGAGCAAGGACGGCGTCGGATCGCCCTTCACGGTGCGATGATTGAGGGTGCGCGACGTCGAGAAACCGAGCGCGCCGTCCCGCATGGCCTGTGCGGTGAGTGCGCGCATGTGCGCGACCTCCTCCGCCGTCGCCTCCTCCAGGCGCGCCGCCCGCTCTCCCATCACGAACACCCGCAGCGCCCCGTGCGGAAGCTGGGCGCCGAGATCCATGTCGCGCGGCCGCCGCTCCAGCGCATCGAGATACTGGCCAAAGGATTCCCACGACCAGGCCAAGCCCTCGTGCAGCGCGGCGCCGGGAATGTCCTCGACGCCTTCCATCAGCTCCACGAGCCGGTCGCGATCGGCGGGCTTCACAGGCGCGAAACCGACGCCGCAATTGCCCATCACCGCGGTCGTGACGCCGTGCCAGCTCGACGGTTGCAGATGCGAATCCCAAGTGGCCTGGCCGTCATAATGCGTATGGATGTCGACGAAGCCCGGCGTCACCAGCAGGCCTTTGGCCGCGATCTCCTCCTTGCCGCGTCCAGCGATGGGGCCAACGGCTGCAATCCTGCCGCCCTTCATCGCGACATCCGCCTCGCGCAAGCCGGTGCCGGTACCGTCGGCGACTGTTCCGCCACGCACGATCAGGTCGTAGTCCGCCATGTCGTTCCTCCGATTTTGCTGCAAGTGTAACGCAATCGAAGGAATGACGGGATCGATCCTGTTCGCTCAGCGGCTCAGGCTGGCCCTGGAACGGCCGGGCGATCGGGAGGCAGCCGCCAGGCGACGCGCTACCGCCAGCGCGCCGAGGTGTAGACGTAGGTCTGTCGGCCACTGCCATAGAAGGCGAAGACACCGACGATGAAACCCAGATCGTAAAAGAAGCCGTTATTGGGAAACTCGTAGATACGGACCTGGAAAAACAGGCTGGCGATCAACGAGAAGAACGAGATGTAGCCGTGCACCAAGCCGAGGAAGAAGCCCGGCAATGGAGCGCCGCCTGAGGGTGGAGGCTGATGAGCACAGGACGCGAGAACCAGCACAAGAGCGGTAACGCCCGCCAGCGAACCCCACCGCATATCCGCCCCCTCTTCTTCCAATAACTGTCAGGCCCTTGAACGCTGCGTTCTCGAGAACGGTCGCGACGCTCGCAGCGTCTCACCGTCTCACGTCACCGGCAAGCAATCCTTGCGGAACAGTTTTACGGAGGCAGGAAAGCTGCCGTCAGTGGCGTGCGGTTCGGTCAATTCCGGCCGCAAGACATGCCCCAATGGCGACAAGGGGCGACGCCAGAGCGAGCCAGGACAACGGCCACCAAACGCCGCCTTCGCCCAGGAGCGCCGACAGGAGGCCGAACACCGTCAATAAAGCGAGCATGATCGGCCATCGCCAGACCGCCGAGTTGCGTGTGGTCATCGTCACCCTCTGCCGGCTTCTACTTCGACCTGATCGCGCTGCCGCCGCTTCGACAGCCAGAGATACAAGCCACTCGCCAGTACGGTGATCGTCACCACATCCAGCAATGCCCAGATCACTTTCAGCGGCAGGCCACCATAGTCGCCGAAATGCAAAGGTCTCGAGACCTCGAGGGCGCGCAGGTACCACGGTAACGTCAGGATCTCCCTCAGTTCACCCGTGTGGGCATCGACCATGACCGGCGTGAGCAGGCGCGCCGTGAGCGGCGTCGTGCCCTTGGTCCAGATCAAGTAGTGATGGGGCGTGCCATAGGGACTGCCGGGAAAGGCAGCGCTCGTCGCGAACCGGTCGGGCATCGCGCCACGGACGGCGGCGAGCGCGGCCTGTAGCGACGAGAGTTCCGGCACCGTCGGCGGCGTTCCGGCCTGGGCCGCCAGAACAGCACGCAAATCTGTGCGCTGCCACAAAGCGAACAGTGGTGTCGTCAACTCGTTAACGACGCCGGTGACGCCCACGACCAGGGCCCAGCTCAGCGTGACGATGCCGAGCAGATTATGCAGATCGAGCCATCGGATCCGCGATCCCTGCCCCTGACGAACCGCACCGAAGGCCAGCTTGCGCATGAACGGTCCATACAGGACGACGCCTGAAACGACAGCCGCGACGAACAACAGGCCGATCACGCCCAGGAACAGCTCGCCACCGAGGCCGACGAAGAGATCGGCGTGCAGGTGAAGCATCCAGTCCACGAACGCTGCGCCAGGAGACTTGCCCGAGCCCGATTCTCCGAGCACCTGACCGGTGCGGGAATCAAACTTGATGAAACGACGGCGCCCCGCGTCCTGGAAGTCTGCCCAGGAGCTTGCCATCCAGACAACGACCTGTGGTTTGGCATCGTCGATAAGGATCGCGGCGACGATCATGTCGGGATGGCGCCGTCGTGCCTCGGCAACGAGATCGTCAATATCCGCCGATGGCGCGTCGGCCGGCAGCTCGGCGCGAGAGCTGCTGTCGTCCAGCCAGTCGCTGATCTCCTCCCGGAATATCAGCGGCAACCCGGTCAGACAGATCACGAGGAGGAATGCCGTGCAGGCCAGGCTTGTCCACTTATGGACGACCATCCACCGGCGCAGCCCTCTGTTGGGCGATCCCGCGGCTGGAGCCGAAGGCCTGGAAGTCGATCCTCTCTTGTCGGAGATGTCGCTATCCCCTGCGCGCTCCTCACCAGCCATAGGTCAGCGTCGCCAGGACAGTGCGCCCCATTCCGTATCGGCAGCCGGTAGCCGAACAGAACGAGACGTATTCGTTGTCACCGATATTGTAGCCGTTCAGTGCAAACCGGATGCCCTTCATGTTGGGATGCGTGACCCCGAAGTCGTAATGCAGCGCGGCGTCGAAGACGACGTAGTCGGGAATCTGAACGGTGTTGGCGTTTGTCGTGTAGGACGTACCGACATAGCGCACGCCGCCGCCCAGACCGAAGCCCGCCAGCGATCCAGTCTGCAGGGTGTAATCGGCCCATAGTGATGCGAGGTTGGCCGGCACGTTGGCGAGACGATTCCCCACGGTGCCGTCGTTGGCGCTGATGATCTTGTTGTCCAGATAACTGTAGGACGCACGAAAATTCAGCCCGTTCTGCAGGCTACCGACAGCCGAGACCTCGATGCCGCGTGACCTCACGGCACCGGTCTGGACGTTGAAGTTCGGATTGCTGGGATCGACGGTGAGAACGTTGGTCTGCACGAGGTTGTAGGCGGAGACGGTAAACATGGCGTTCACACTGTGCGGCTGGTACTTGATGCCAATCTCTTCCTGTTCTCCTCTCGTCGGCTGAAAGGCCGTTCCCGAGGCGCCGGTGCCGATCGTCGGCTGGAACGACGTCGCGTAGCTGGCATAGGGGGCCACGCCACTGTCGAACAGGTAGGTCAGTCCGACGCGGGTCGTGAAGGCGAAATTGCTCTGCGTCGACGTGGTGTTCGTGAGGCGATTCACGGTGTTCGAACTGACTTGGTCGCCGCGGCCCGCCAGCAGAAGCGACCAGCGATCGATGCGCGCCTGTTCCTCGGCATAAATACCCACCTGATCCTGGGTCTGGAACGCGTTCTGGAACACGCTGGGATAGGGAATGAACTGGTAATAGGTAGGCGACAGGATGTTGAGCGTCGGCGCCGTCCCGAGCCTCGTAAGGTTGTTCCAGCTGACATGCTGATAATCGAGGCCACCCAGCAGGGTATGCCGTATCGGTCCCGTTTGAACGTTCGCCTGCAGCTGGTTGTCGACACTGATCGTGTCCAACTGTTCGTTGGCCGTATAGGCCTGACGATTGAGCGTGTAGCCGTTCGACTGCAGCGTCAGTCCCTGAACCGCCGCATAGTCGATGACCATATGGTTGAAGCGGACGTTCTGCCGGGCGGTGATCCCATCGGCGAAACGATGCTCGAACTCGTAACCGACCATCGCCTGCGTGCGATAGAAATGCTCGAAGCCGAGATCGCCGGTGTAGAAATTGCGCGGGATCTGACCGTAGGGATTCGGTTGCAGAGTGCCATTGGTGGGCAGCAAATCCCAGAAGCCGCCCTTGGGATCGTAGAGAAGATTGGCTAACAGCGTGAAGCGCGTGTCGGCATCCGGGGTCCAGGTGAAAGCCGGCGCGATGTTGAGCCGCTGTTCCTGCATGTAGGAGACCTGCGCATCGGTCGTGCGGGCAACGCCGGTCAGTCGGTAGAGGAAATGCCCCTCCTCATCGATCGGACCGCCGACGTCGAACGCGCCCTGAAGGCGGCCGAAGCTGCCGGTCTGGAGTTGCACCTCGTTGACTGGCGTCTTGGTCGGCTTCTTGCTGACCATGTTCACGATGCCGCCGGGCGAAGCCTGCCCGTAGAGCACCGAGGAGGGCCCTTCCAGGATCTCCAGCCGATCGAGCAGATAGGGCTCGACCTTCGGCACCGTCCACGTTCCTGACAGAAGCTTCAGCCCGTCGAGGAACTGGTCGAGGGTGAAGCCACGCGCGGTGATGCTGTCGATGCGGTTGTCGGCATCGTTGCTGGCCTGAACGCCGGGCGCGTATTGCAAGGCCATCCGCAAGGACTGCGATTGCCGCGCATCGAGTTCCTGCCGTGTGATGACTGTCACCGTCTGCGGCGTTTCCAGAAGCGGCGTTCCCGTCTTGGTCGCGCCGACGGATGTCGGGGCGACATATCCCTTCACCTCGTCCGCGCTATCGGCCGTGACCGTGATCGACGGCAAGGTGATCGATGGCGAGGGCGATGGCGTGCCCTTGTTGGCCTTGTCGCCCGAACTGTCCGCGTCCTGCCCCTGCACCGTCGGACCGCCAAGCATCGTCGACAAAGCAATCATGGTTGCGCCGACCGCTGCTCGCGGCGCCGTTCGCCTCTGTGGCTTCATTACGCTCCTCTGCAAGGCCCAAGGCCATGACATCATCTAATTGCGAATGATTATCATTGGCGCTATAGGTCGCGCTTTCGGACGCGGGACGGGAACTATCGAGTTGGGGACATGCGACGACCGATTCAGACCTTGGCCGACATCGATCACCCCGAGCAGCCGGTGGTGCTGGCCATGGGCCGGGCCCGGGCTCGTGAGCCCGCTGTCGTGAGATCCCATCGTCATGAACGGGGCCAGGCGTTGCTGATCTCGACAGGCCTGTTAACCGTGCAGACCAAGTCCGGAAGCTGGGTCGTGCCGGCCGGACACACCTTCTGGATCCCTCCAGACCATGAGCACTCGCTGCGCCTGCACGGAAATCTTTCCGGCTATTACGTCTACGTGGCGCGCTCGATTTGCGCGGGCTTGCCGCGTCAACTCGGCATGGCCAGCACTCCATCGCTCCTGCGCGAAGCCGTGGCGCGGGTCACGTCATGGGCGCACAAGCCCGCCTCGGCGTCCCCCGAATCGCGTGTCGAGGCGATCGTGCTCGACGAGATCGCGGCGCTGCCATTGCAACGTCAGTTCTTGCTCATCCCGACGCATCCGCGCCTGGCCAGGCTGGTCGAGAGGGTCATCGCCGAGCCGGCCGAGGCTCGCTCGCTCGACGTGCTTGCCGACACGTTTGGCCTTTCACGCCGCACGATTACGCGGCACTTCGTCCAGGAGACCGGGCTGACCTTCTCGGCGTGGCGTCAGCGGCTGCGCCTGCTGCAGGCACTCGACCGACTTGCGGCAGGCATATCGGTTACCGACATCGCCTTCGACCTGGGCTATGAAAGCCCGAGCGCCTTCACCGCCATGTTCCGCCGCCACTTCGGCACTTCGCCATCGCGATTCACGCCGCACGGCCCTTCCCAGGATGGACCGATCAGCAGCGGCCGCCCAGCCGCTGCCCTTGATCAGTAACCGGCAGCCCGGCCCTTGAAACCCGCCGCCTTCTCGAGCGCAGCAGCGGCGCGCAGCACCGTCTCCTCGTCGAACGAGCGGCCGATGAGCTGCAGACCGAGCGGCAGGCCGTCCTTGTCGAGATCGACCGGCACGGAGATGCCGGGCAGGCCGGCCATGGAGGCCGGGATGGTGAACATGTCGTTGAGATACATGGTCACCGGATCGTCCATCTTCTCGCCGGCGGCAAACGCGGCCGTCGGCGCGGTCGGCGTCAGCAGCACGTCGCACTTCTCGAAGGCCTGCTGGAAATCGCGGGCGATCAGCGCGCGCACCTGCTGTGCCTTCTTGTAGTAGGCGTCGTAATAGCCGGCCGAGAGGACATAGGTGCCGATCATGATGCGCCGGCGCACTTCCTTGCCGAACCCGGCACCGCGCGTGTTCTCGTACATCTCGGTGAGGTCCTTGCCCGGCACGCGCAGGCCGTAGCGCACACCGTCGTAGCGGGCCAGGTTCGAGGAGCATTCCGCCGGCGCCACGATGTAATAGGCGGGCAGCGCGTACTTGGTGTGCGGCAGCGAGACCTCGACCGGCTCGGCCCCCGCCGCCTTCAGCATCTCCATGCCCTTGTCCCACAGCGCCAGGATCTCGGGCGAGGTGCCGTCGGCGCGGTATTCCCTGGGAATGCCGATCTTGAGGCCCTTCACGTTCGGATCGCGCGCCGCAGCGGCGAAATCCGGCACCGCGAGCGGCGCCGATGTCGAATCCTTGGGATCGTGCCCCGCCATCCCCTGCAGCAGCAGCGCCGCATCCTCGACGGTGCGCGCGAACGGGCCCGGCTGGTCGAGCGAACTGGCGAAGGCGACGACGCCCCAGCGGGAGCAGCGGCCGTAGGTCGGCTTCAGCCCGACGATGCCGCAGAACGAAGCCGGCTGACGGATCGAACCGCCGGTGTCGGTGCCGGTGCTGCCCGGAACCATGTAGGCGGCGACCGCCGCCGCCGAACCGCCGGACGAACCGCCCGGAACCAGCTTGCGGTTGTCGCCTTTGCGCTTCCAGGGATTTTCGACGCCACCGAAATAGCTCGTCATGTTCGACGAGCCCATGGCGAATTCGTCGAGATTGGTCTTGCCGACCATCACCGCGCCAGCCTTCCACAGATTGGCGGTGACCGTGCTCTCATAGGGCGGCACGAAGCCTTCGAGGATATGCGACGCGGCCGTCGTCTGAACGCCCTCGGTGCAGAACAGGTCCTTGATGGCCAGTGGCACGCCTTCGAGCAGGCCCGCCTCGCCCCTGGCGCGACGTTCGTCGGACGCCTTGGCCATCTCCCGCGCTTTGTCCGGCGTCTCGGTGATGAAGGCGTTGAGCGCGCGATGCTCGTCGAGCTTCTTCAGGTGCGCGTCCACCACCTCGACGGCGCTCGCCTCCTTCTTCGCCATTGCGGCCGCGAGGCCGGCGACGGTGAGATCTGTCAGGGCGGTCATGGGCTACTCCACCACTTTCGGAACGGTGAAGAACCCGCCGGCATTGCGGTCGGTCGGATCGATGTAGACGGCTCCGCCCGGCGCGTTGGACAGCACCTTTCCGGCGATGCCGCCATCCGTCACCTTGTCGGCGCGCAGGGGCAGCGTCACGTCCGACACGCTGGCCAGCGGCGGCACATTGCCGGTGTCGACCTCGTTCAATTGCTCGATCCAGGCGAGAATTCCCGACAGCTCACCCGCCAGGGTGCTGAGCTCCTCTTCCGGCACCTTCAGACGGGCGAGCCGCGCAATGCGCGCCACCGTGTCCTTGTCGAGCGACATCCCTCTTGCTCCGAAAACGCTGATCGGCGCGGTTGGTAACCCTTTTGGCTCCAAGGGGCAACCGACTAGGACGCAGCCGGCGCCTCGCTCATGCGGCGCGCGGCCACCGCCTCGATCTCGGCCCGGACGTTTGGTCGCTCCTCGAGCAGCTCGTTGAAGTCCTTCCGGTACAGGACCAGAAGGTGGCAGTAACCGGAGGCGAAGACGTCGGCGTTGCGCGGCCGCGACTCCAGGAGGCCCATCTCGCCGAAGAAATCGCCTTCCTTCAGGGTCACGGTGATCTCGCCGACATGCACCTCGACCTCGCCCGCGGCGATGAAATACATGGCATCGGGCGGGCCGCCCTTGGCCACGATCTTCTCGCCCGGCATGGCGACCAGGGGTCTCAGGCGGCGGCTGACCTCGCGTACCGCGGCACCGTCGAGCGCCGCGAACAGTGGCACCCGGGCAATCATCCCGGCAAGCTCCAGACCCAGATCGAGTGTGGGCCGGCGGGCCACGCCCTTGCGCCGCGCGTTCAGCTGCCGCCGCAGGTCGGCGTAGACCTCGCGGCTGATGATCGACTCCTGCAGGCGGCGCGCATACTCGGCCGCCTCGAAGCGGATGGCGGCGCGTTCGAGCTGGCGATCCCGGATCGATTCGGCATAGCCGGGATATTGCAGCGAAAGCGCCTTGAGCGACCGCGCCACCAGTTCCTGCCGGTCCTTGACCATGGCGTCCAGCCGCGCTTCCGCATCGGCCCCTAATAGATCGGCCACCGAGTTCAAGTTGAAGGCGGCAAGCTCGGCCAGCACGTCCTGGGACACCATCAGGACCTCGAACCGGTCGGCGAGCCATTCCTTCAGCAGACCGTCGAACGCGAAGCGCCGCTGCAGCCACAGACCGAGCCGGAACGAAAAGTGCGGCCGCGTGAAGCTCTGCACCACCTCCAGGTAGCCTTCGGCGCCGCGATCGCGCACGGCATCGATCAGCCGGTCCGCCCGCGCCGACAGGATCGCCACCATCCGCCGCGACAAGGTCTGCTGCTCGAACAGGTCCAGGTAGAGTTCCTTCTCCTGGGTGCAAAGGGTCAGCAGCCCTACCATCACCCGTTCATCGAGCTGGAGTGCGAGCTCGGCCGGCGGCGACTCGATCTCGGCATCGCCGGCCGAGGCAGGATCGACATCGAGCCCGACGACGCGTTCATTGTGCTCGCGAATGATCTGGCGGAGCTGGCGCTGGACGTTCACCCGCGACAGGGCCAACACGCGATCGCGCAGAGCCACTTCCAGCCGGCTGAGCTTGTTGAGCCCCATCGCCCGCATCAGCAGGCCAAGCGTGGTGGCGTTCACCAGCAGGGTGAAAAGGACGAACAGCGTCGCCAGTTCGGCCGTGAACTCGCGCACGCCGGCCGGCAACCGCGTATCCGCCGCGACCACCATCGCCAAGACGATGGTGACGGCGCCGCGCAGCCCGCCCCACACGAGGATGGCCTTGTAATGGCGGTCGACGGGCTGCACGAGGCGCAGCAACTCGAGCAGAGGCAACATGCCGAACACAACCAGCGTGCGCGCCAGCATGGCGCCGACCACCACCGCCAGCAGCCCCCACACGTAGAGCCAGGTGATCTGCGGCAGGAACTGCGCCGCCACCATGGAGGCCAGCACGAAGATCAGGCAATTGCTCCAGAAGTCGAGCTGCCGCCAGATCTGGCGCAACGCCGTCCATTGCCGCGGGTGGAGGTGTGTCGGACCGTAGGCGGCGACGGTCAGGGCCGCCACAACGACGGCCACGACGCCGGACACGCCGAGGTAGTGATCCGCAACGATATAGCTGAGATAGGCAAGGCTGACCGTCACCGAGGAGATCGCGGTATCCGACTCACCGAGCCGCGGCAGGATCACCATCGCCACGCGCGCCAGCACGAAGCCGAAGACCACGCCGCCTAGGAAATCTTCTACGACGGCGAGGATCGGCGCCGTCGCCTCGGCCAGCGGTGCAGTCCCCAGTTCGGGCGAAAACCGCGAGACCAGCAGCTCCATGATGAAGCCGAAGGAGGCGATGGCCACGGCATCGTTCAGCAGCGACTCGCCCTCGGCCAGAATGGACAGGCGCTTAGGCGCGCCGACGTCACGGAAGATGCCGATCACGGCGGCAGGATCGGTGGTCGACACGATCGTGCCGACCAGAAGACAGACAAGGATGTCGGATCCGGTGGCGAGATGGACCACGCCGGCGACCCCGACAATGCATACCAGCACCGCGACGATCGCCAGCAGCAGGACCGCCGACATCTCGTCGATCAAGCGACGCACGTCGATCGTGAGACCGGCGGTGAACAGCAGCGGCGGCAGGAACAGCAGCAAGAAGAGATCGGTGCCGAGCTCCATATGCTGAAGCCCTCTCACCGCATCGCGCAGCAAGCCGTCGAAATCGGCGTGGGCCGAGATCCAGGACGTCCACAGACCCAACCCCAGGCCCGCGACAGCGAGGAGCACCGTGTGCGGCAATCGCAAACGTTCAGCCAGCGGTACCAGCAGGCTGACGATCGTCAGCAGCATGGCAATGGCCAGGATGGTGAAGATGACGTCGCTCACCGCCGCAACTTAACCTGTATCGCCAGCTTGTCGACCCATCCGTGTCGACCGGGCAGCGGACCGCGCCTATAAGAAGTTCCCATGCCGATCATCGATTTTCCCGGCTTGAAGGCAGAACTCACGCGCGACGGCCGCCTGATGGCGCTCGACGTCGGGACCAAGACGATCGGCGTCGCGACCTCCGACCTTCTCAGAACCCTGGCCACGCCGCTCATGCTCCTGAGGCGGAGCAAGCTCGCCGCCGATCTCGCCACGCTGGGCGACCTCGCACGCAAGCACGACGTCAAGGCTCTGGTGGTCGGCCTGCCGCTCAACATGGACGGAAGCGAAGGACCACGCTGCCAGTCAGTGCGCCAGTTCGTCGCCAACATTGCCGCGCATGGGCCTCCCGTTTTGGCCAATCTTCCCGTCGTCATGCAAGACGAGCGCCTGAGCACGGCGGCCGTCACCCGAGGGATGATCGACGATTACGACATGAGTCGGGCGAAGCGAGCGGAGCGCGTCGACGCCGCTGCTGCTGCCTGGATCCTGGAAAGCGCACTGGCGCGCCTGAGATGATTATTTGACCATGATCTCGTGGGTCAGTTCCTCGGTCTCGCCGTCGGCGCGCACGTCGAACGCGATCTCCCAGCGACCGGCGCTCGGGAGCGGCAGCCCCTCGGCGCGATAGCGCCCATCGCGACCACCGCTCAACTTGAGATGCTGCTGAGGCAGCGTCGAGTCATCGACCCGCTCGGCGGCGACGCTTACGAGTTCGGCCGCCTCACCGGTCTTGGTGCAAACATTCATGACCAGAGCGAACGGCTCGCCGCTCTCGATGCGTAGAGGATCGGGGCGGAAGGCGATCATATAGTGCTGGGAAAAGAGCACCCATCCGGTACCGCGGCCGAGATCCATCGGACACTCGGCAAGGGCCGGCCCCGCCAGGAAAGTCACAGCGAGCCCAAAGACGCAAACGACGAAACGCATTTCACACTCTACTGGCTAGCGCCTGGCGTCTGACTTCCTCTTCTCGCCCGCCTTGGCCGACGCTGGGAGCCAGGCATAGTTAAAGCTGATCGAGACCCGCTCTCCCTGGTACCGCGCCGGCGGCACCTCGTGGCGCAGCCAGCTCTCGAACAGCACGACATCGCCGGCCTGCGCCGGCAGATCGACGAAGGCGCGGACGGCCTTCGGGGCGTCGACTCGGCGCGGCGGCGCGGCCATCAGCGAAGCGAGCCGCGGATCCTCGAACTTGAGAAAGCCCGCCCCCTTCGGCACGACGACATAATAGGTGCCGCTGATGAAGGAGCTGGGATGCAGATGGAGGGAATGCACGACGCCGGCCGGCATCACGTTCAGCCAGCAGTCGGTCATGACCAGCTGGCGCCCCGACAAGTCGTAGTGCAAGGCGCGCGCGAACCGGAGCACATGCGGATCGATGGCGCGCCGCAGCTTGTCGAACAGACTCGACACCAGATGCAGCCGGTCGAGCGAGCCGTAGGACGTGTAGCCCCCGAGATAATGCTTCTCCGACCAACGCTGCCCCGCCACGTCCGAGAGAGCGAGCGACTGACATTCGTCGGCCAGATTCTGGTCGAAAACACGCGAGAGATTGCCCCGCAACGGAGCCCGATAAACCAGTGTCGGAAATAACGCCTTGATCGCCATAGCGTGATTTTCCGTGATGCGGGCGCTTCATGCTATGATTTTCCCATGCCATTCGACAGAAACCCCAAATTGGGACGTCGTCGTCTCCTCACGGGCGTGGTGGGGGGAGCAGTCTTGGCCTTGCTGCCGTCATTCCCGGCCCTGGCGATGGAACAGCTCAGGATCGGTGGTGAGCGTGGAACCATCGACTTCTCCATTGGAGACTCGGCGATCTTCCGGACTACCGGCTCGTTCAAGGATTGGCGCGGCATGCTCAATGTCGACGAAAGCAATGTGCGGGCCAGCTCCGTGAGCGTCGAGGTGAATACCAAGAGCATCGAGATGCTGGACCTGCAGCAGACGACCATGCTGAAGGACAGCGATTTCTTCGATGTCGACAAATTCCCCGAGATGATCTTCCGGTCGCGGACGGTCGAGCGTACGGGCGAAAGCACGCTCAAGGTCATCGGCGACGTGACCTTGCGCGGGATCACCAGGCCGATGGTCCTGAATATCTCGGTCACCGATCGTCAACCGAACGCCCCTGCCGGCACGCGCTACGCTCGCTTCCGGGGCGAGGGCAAGATCAATCGCTCGGAATTCGGCATGACCAAGTACGTCGATGTGGTCGGCGATACGGTCGATATCACCATTCGCGCCGACGCCTGGCGCTGAGGCGAGCGTGACGGCGGCGCGCTATCATCCATTCGCGCGTCTGCTGCACTGGATCACAGCTCTCGCGGTCTTCGGCCTGATCGGCCTCGGCCTGTGGATGACCGGCCTGCCGATCGGACTGCCGAAGCTGCTGGCTTATGCCTGGCACAAATGGATCGGTCTTACGGTCCTCGGACTGACCGTCATCCGCCTCCTCTGGCGCCGACGCTCGCCACCGCCGGTTTTGCCCACGACGATCACCCCGTGGGAGCGACGCCTTGCCCCCTGGGGGCACTGGGCGCTGCTCGCCCTGCTGCTTGCCCTGCCACTCAGCGGTTGGCTCATGAGTTCGGCCGGCGGTGTTGCGATCTTCTGGTTCGGCCTCATCCGCGTGCCCGATCTGGTGCCGCGCGACGCCGGCCTGTTCGAGGGGCTGCGTATGCTGCACCATTGGCTGGCGTGGCTGTTGATCGCCATCCTGGCCATCCATCTTGCAGCCGTTGCCCGCCACGACGTCGTGCGCCGTGACGGCATCTTCCGCCGTATGTGGTTCTCAGGCCGCTAGGTTGGGCCGGGGGCCAACATAGTTCGATTGCGGCCGAATGATGCGCCCGCCTTTCTCCTGCTCGAAGATGTGCGCGCACCAGCCAGCAACCCGCCCGGCGGCAAACAATGCCGTGAAGGCCTCGCGCGGTATGTCGAGCGCTTCGAGCAGCAAGGCCGTGTAATATTCGACGTTGGTCTCGAGCCGCTGCCCGGGCTTGTGCTTGCGCAACGCAGCGATGGCGCCCTTCTCGACCTCGGCCGCGAAAGCGAGCCGGCCGGCCGTCGAGGGCAGGCGAGCGACGGCCGCCTTCAGGACGTCAGCACGCGGATCGCGTACCTTGTAGACGCGGTGACCGAAGCCCATCAGCCGTGTGCCTGTGGCGAACGCCTCGTCGAACCAGCCTTCCGCCCGGTCCGCCTCCCCGATCTCGTCCAGCATGTCGAGCACCGGCCCAGGGGCTCCGCCATGCAGCGGTCCCTTCAGGGCGCACAGTCCCGCCAACACCGCCGAGATCAAGCCCGCATGGGTCGACGCCACGACCCGCGCCGTGAAGGTCGAGGCATTGAAGCCATGGTCCGCGACGGTCGCCAGATAGGTATCCAGCCCCTTCTCGAAGGCCTCGCCCGCCCGCTGCCCGCGGATCATACGCAGCAGATCCTGTGCTGTCGTCAGCGATGGATCGGGCGCGACCGCTGGCAGGTCCCTTCGCACATTGAGCAACGCCGCCAGGAATACGGGCAGTGCTCCGCAGACGAGAAAGTGGTGCGGCGTCGGATCGGTATCCGGCAGCATGCCAAGCCCCACCCGCAAAGCCTCGACCGGCGACAATCCCGCGCTCGCTGCCAGGAGACGGGGGACAAGTGCATAGGCATGGACGCGCGCTGCGGCCAAGCCTTCGCGGACGGCCGACTCATCGCCGCCGCCCTTGCCATAGCCTTCCCACAGAAGCGCCGCGACTCCCTCGTAGCCGCGATTGGCGACCAGTTCCTGGAGGCCGTGGCCACGAACGGTCAACCGTCCCGCTTCGCCGTCGACCTCACTCATCACGGTATCCGCGACGATCACGCCGTCGAGGCCACTATCGACACGAGTTTGCAGCATCCGAAGTCCCCTTTCGCAGTTCGAGGGGAACATTCGGCCGAAGGAATATATTGTCAATATTGATTGAATAGATCAATGATAATGGCATGAGCACCGAATGGATCACATCGGCCGAAGCAGCGCGTCGGCTCGGCGTGTCGGCTGCCACGCTGTACGCCTACGTCAGCCGCGGGCTGCTGCGATCGGAAGGCACCGAAGGACGCCGCGAACGGCGCTATCGTGCGGACGACGTTTCCCGGCTGAAGCGGCGCCGCGATGTCGGGCGCAAGGCTGAATCGATTGCTGCCAATGCCCTGGATTTCGGCACTCCAGTCCTCGAATCGGCACTGACCCTGATCGAGAATGGCCGCCTTTACTACCGCGGGCACGACGCGGTCCGGCTCGCCCGCAGCATGTCGCTGGAACAGGTGGCCCAGCTTCTTTGGGAGTGTGACGACCGTCCGTTCGCCGCGAAGAATCTCCCCGCCATGTCTTCAGCGCTGCGGGCCGCCTGGAGCGCCGCTCCGACACTGTCGATCGTCGATGCCTGCCTGATCCTGCTGCCAGCCGCCGCGCGCTGGGATCATCCCAGCTGGGTGGAAGATCGCAGCGCCATGCTCGAGACCGGCGCGCGCATCCTGCGGCTTCTTACGGCGGCGGTGACGATGCAGCCCGTCTCGCCTCTGCCCGTTCACGAGCAGCTGGCCGCCGCCTGGAAAGTCCCGGTGGAGCTCACCCCGGTACTTAGGGCGGCACTCGTGCTCTCGGCCGATCACGAGTTCAACGCCTCGACCTTCGCAGCGCGCGTGGTCGCCTCCACGGGCGCGAATCTTCATGGCTCCGCCATTGCCGGACTGGCCGCCATCAATGGCCCTCGTCACGGAGGGTCAACGCGGCGCGTCGCCGACTTGGTCGACACCCTGAAGGCTGCGACTGATCTCGAAGCGGAACTCGCGCGGCGGCCGTCCGAGCCGATCGACCTGCCGGGCTTCGGCCATCCGCTCTATCCGGACGGGGATGTACGCGCATCACTGCTGCTGACTCTCCTGCACGAGACGCTACCGCACTCGGCTGAACTCGCCTTCGCCGACCGACTGGCCGCGGCGGTGGAAGCGCGAACCGGGCGCAAGCCGAACATCGATTTTGCCACCGTGACCGTGGAACGCAGTCTCGGCTTGCCCAAGGATTCCGCCCTGGCCCTGTTCCTTCTAGGACGAACGGTTGGATGGATCGCCCATGCGCTCGAGCAGGCCGCCAGCGGAGCCCTGATTCGGCCGCGTGCGCGCTATATCGGTCCACGTCCCGCCATTTGAACGTTTTCCCCGAACGCTCCCTTGCAGCGGTACGCCGCGCGTGCTTAACGTCGCGCTTTAGTGACAAACAAACGCGCGGGCGTGCCGAGGTTGCCCCATCTGCTCGGCATCGAAGGTCTGTCGCCTGAAACCATTTCGGGCTTGCTTGACCTTTCCGAAAGCTACATCGACCAGAATCGTTCGGTCGACAAGCGGCGCGACCTTCTCACCGGTCGCACCGTCATCAATCTCTTCTTCGAGAACTCGACGCGCACCCGCACCAGCTTCGAGGTCGCCGCCAAGCGACTGGGCGCGGATGTCATCAACATGGATGTCGCAACGTCGTCGGTGCGCAAGGGCGAGACCCTGCTCGATACCGCCATGACGCTGAACGCCATGCGCCCGGATGCTATCGTCGTGCGGCACGCAGAGTCCGGAGCCGTAAATCTCCTGTCTCAGAAGGTAAACTGCACGGTCATCAACGCGGGCGATGGACAGCACGAGCATCCGACGCAAGCCCTGCTCGATGCACTCACCATCCGCCGGAGGCGCGGCAGCCTGCAGGGCCTCGAAGTGGCGATCTGCGGCGACATCATGCACAGCCGGGTTGCCCGCTCGAACATCCATCTGCTGCAGATCATGGGCGCACGGGTACGCGTCGTCGGCCCGCCGACGCTGATGCCCACCGACATCGACAAGATGGGCGTCGAGGTCCATTACAACATGAAGAACGGCCTCAAGGACGTCGACATCGTCATGATGCTGCGCCTGCAGACGGAGCGCATGCAGGGCATGTTCGTCCCGTCGATCAGCGAATATTTCCGCTTCTTCGGCCTCGACAGCGAGAAGCTGAAGGTCGCCAAGCCCGACGCCTTGATCATGCACCCCGGGCCGATGAACCGCGGTGTCGAGATCGACTCGGAGGTGGCGGACGATCTGGACCGCAGCGTGATCCACGAGCAGGTCGAGATGGGCGTCGCGGTGCGCATGGCCTGCCTGGAAGCCCTGATCGGCGGCCGGCGCAATTCTGTCGGAGCAGCAGCATGAGCGGCGACATCCTGCGCGGTGTACCGCCGCACGCCGGTTCCACCGCCTACATCAACGCGCGGATCATCGATCCGACGGCCGACAGCGAATATACCGGCGCCATCCTGATCAGCGATGGCAAGATCGCCGATTTCGGCCCCAACCTCTTCGCTTCCGGCGCACCTTACGGGATCCAGTCCGTCGATTGTCGCGGCCTCTATCTCGCGCCCGGCATCGTCGACACCCGGGTGCATACGGGCGAACCCGGCGAGGAGCACAAGGAGACGCTGGACAGCGCCGGCGTCGCTGCCGCGGTTGGTGGCATTACCTCCCTGGTCCTCCTTCCCGACACCGAGCCGCCCTTCGATGACGCCTCGCTGATCGAGTTCGTCGCGCGCCGCGCCCGCCAGATCAAGCTGGCCAACATGTATGCCTATGGAGCGCTTACCGTAGGCCTCGAAGGCAAGGAACTGGCCGAGATTGGCCTGCTGGCGGAGGCCGGAGCGGTGGGCTTCACCGACGCCGATCATGCAGTCGGCAACGCCCAGGTCATGCGGCGCGCGCTCTACTACGCCAAGGCGTTCGACGCCTTGATCGTCCATCTGCCGCAGGAGCCAACCTTGTCGAGCGGCCATATGAGTAGCGGCCTGATGGCGACGCGGCTTGGTCTTTCCGGCAATCCGCCATTGGCCGAAGTGATGATGGTCGAGCGCGACATCCGACTTGCCGAGATGACGGGCGGCCGCCTGCATCTCACCAAGATATCGACCGCGGAATCGGTGAAGGTGATCGCCGCCGCCAAGGCGCGGGGCCTCAAGATCACCTGCGACACTGCCGCCCCCTACTTTGCATTGAACGATCTCGCCGTCGGCGACTACCGGACCTTCGGCAAGCTGGTGCCGCCGCTGCGCGGCGAAGCCGACCGCGAAGCGATCGTCGAAGGGCTGAAGAGCGGCGTGATCGACGCAATCGTCTCCGACCATCGTCCCCAGGATCAGGACAGTAAGCGCGTCCCCTTCGCCCAGGCCGAGCCGGGCGGGATCGGACTCGAGACGCTGCTCCCGGTATCGCTCGAGCTGACGCACAACGGTCATCTCACGCTGCCGCAACTTTTCCAGCGCCTGTCGAGCGCGCCGGCGCGGCTGTTCAACCTGCCGGGCGGGAAGCTCGCCAAGGGAGCACCTGCCGACCTCGTGATCTTCGATTCGAGCCTAGCCTGGAAGATCGATCGCACCGATCTCTGGAGCAAGACCAAGAACTCGCCGTTCGACGAACGTCCCGTGCAAGGCAAGGTGATGGCCACCATCGTTGGCGGCCGCACGATCTACCGCGACGATCGCTTCGTGCCGGCAGTGGCGGCCTGACACGCTACGCCTCGGCTCGCCCATCCGCTTCCATCCTCGCCACGACCAGGTCCGCAACCAGCTTCGCTGCGGGAGAAGCCCTCGCGACGCTCGACTGAACGAGGGTGGTCTGGGTCGCTTCAAGCCTCTTGTCCCGCAACGGCACAGCGACGAGCGCACCGGCTTGGATGAGCGGGAGGGCAGTGCTGCGAGGCAAGAACGTCCCGAGGTGCGAACTCGCCACGACAGCCTGGGCGAAGGCAAGCGAGTTGGTCTCATGATGGACTTCGAGCGGCACACGCGCCCGAGCACAGGCCTTGTCGATCTCCTGTCGGATGCCGAAGGAGCTATCGGGCACGACCACGCGTAAGCCCGCCAGCTCGCGGACCGAGCAGCTCCGCCGGGACGCAAGACGATGGCGTGGCGACACGATCAGACAGAGCGACTGACGCATGTGAGCCAATTCGATTAAATCGCGGCGCGGCGCACGGCCGAACACCAGGCCCAGATCGACATCGTTCTGCCCGACCATGTCGGCCACGTCGCGCGAACCGACCGCTGTCATGGAAATTGAGATGCCTGGGTGATCGCGCGACAGGTCGACGACGAAGTCGGACAGGAAGCGCACGAGTAAGCCTTCGACAGTTGCGATCTTTACATGCCCTCGCCGAAGGGAGGCGAATTCCCCGACGCCGCTGCGCAGGCTGTCGAGCTGCTGACGGTTCTCGACAGCGTAGCGATAGAGCATGTGGCCGACATCAGTCAGGCTCATGCCACGGGCTCCGCGCTTGAACAGCTTGACTGACAGCTCGTCCTCCAGCCCCTGGACCTGCCGGCTGATGGCACTGGGCGCAATCCGCAACGCCGCGGCCGCCTGCTTGATGGAGCCGCATTCTGTCACGACACGGAAATAGCGCAGGGCGGCTGATTCGATCGCCATGATTTGTTCGACTTTGCACGATTATGAGGCAAAGGAAACTGCGAATTCTATTTTCTCGATCTGACCAGTCTAATTTCGATGCTTTTTTTCGAGCCCTTTATTTGTGACCCTCACTCCTCGGGGTTGGATAGGGATGGAGGGATCCTGCATGTTTCGCTCTCGGCTCAGCCGCCGCGCCGTCGCTTTCGGCGCAATTGCATTGGCGATCGGCGCAATTGGCGGTCTGCCCTCCATGGCATCCGCGGAGGATGTGATCCGGATCGGAGCGCCGTTGCCGATTACCGGTCCACTGGCACCCGAGGCGATCAAGCAGAAGCAAGGTTATGATCTGTGGGCCGCCCAGGCCAACAAGGCTGGCGGCATTTCCGTCGGCGGCAAGAAGTACAGGGTCGAGATCGTCTACGTCGACTACCAGTCCAATACGCCACGCGCTGTCCAGGCGACCGAGCAGCTGATCACCCAGGATCACGTCAATTTCCTGTTTGGTGCCTTTGGCTCCGGCGCCGCCAAAGCAGCCAGCACCGTTTCCGAGAGATACAAGGTACCCACCTTGGCTGCCACCGCGTCGTCGTCTCAGGTCTATGACCAAGGCTACAAGTACCTGTTCGGCACTTTCACGCCCAACGACACGTTGACGACCCCGCTCACGAAGATCGTCAAGGCTCAAGCGCCTGATGTGAAAAAAGTGGCGATCCTTGCCCGCAACGACCTCTTCCCGCTGGCAATCGCACAGGAGATGGAGAAGTCCGCCAAGGCAAACGGCATCGAGGTCGTCTTCTTCGACAAATATGCGATTGGCACGCTTGATCATTCGGCAACGCTGTCGCAGATCAAGTCATTGTCGCCGCAATGGATCTTCATCACCGGCTACACCAACGACCTGTTGCTGGCCCGCAAGCAGATGGTCGACCAGCAGATCAAGGCGCCGGTGGTAACCATGATCGCCGGTCCTGCCTACCAGGAATTCATCGACGCCCTGGGGCCGAGCGCCGAGAATGTCAGCAGCGCCGCCTGGTGGCATCCGGCCGAGCAGTATGATGGCAAGGACATCTTCGGAAAGACGTCCGAATTCGTGAAGCTGTTCCGCGAGAAGTACAACAGCGAACCGGACTATGGGCAGGCTTCGGCGGCGCTCTGCGGAGCCCTATTCCAGCTCGCGATCGAACAGGCGGGTTCGATTGATCGCGACAAAGTACGCGACGCGCTTGCCAAGATGGATGTCGTGACGTTCTTCGGTCCGGTCAAGTTCGGGGCGAACGGGCAGATCAACTCGCTCGATCCGCCTGTGTTTCAGATCCAGAGCGGCAAGCCTGTCGTGGTGTTCCCGCAGGCGATCAAGCAGGGCGACCTCAAGCTCGGCGTGAACTGAGCTCGACGAT
The DNA here is from genome assembly GCF_900167455.1 of Enhydrobacter aerosaccus. Taxonomy (GTDB): domain Bacteria; phylum Pseudomonadota; class Alphaproteobacteria; order Reyranellales; family Reyranellaceae; genus Reyranella; species Reyranella aerosaccus. The sequence continues at coordinate 1,121,338 of NZ_FUWJ01000001.1, read as the reverse complement.
CAACGCAATGCTGGCGGCTCAGGTCCTCGTCAATGCAGCGGTGCTGGGCTGCCTCTATGCTTGCATCGCGATCGGCTTCTCCCTTGTCTGGGGCGTGCTGAACGTCATCAACCTCATCCACGGCTCTCTGATCGTGCTGGGCGCATATCTCGCCTGGGGTCTGTACCAGTGGACAGGAATCCTGCCCTGGTATGTTCTGGTGCTCACCGCACCCCTCTTCTTCGGCATCGGGTATCTGTTGCAGCGGCTGCTGCTCAACAGGGTGATCACGGCCCCAGTGCTGGTCACACTCACCCTGACGTTCGGGCTCGACCTCATCCTGAACAACGCGATGATCTACTTCTTCAAGGCCGACTACCGGAAGCTCACCCTGGTGCCGTCGCTGGGCTCGTTGTCGATTGGCGGCGTGGTCGTTCCGGTCGACCGTGTGATCGCAACGGCCTTCGCTCTCGTGCTCACCGGGCTTCTTTACCTGCTGTTGCGCCGCTCGCGCGTAGGTCGTGCCGTCGTCGCGGTCCGTCTCGATCGTGATGCCGCGGTCCTGATGGGCGTCGACGTGAAATCCATCTATGCCATCGCCTTCGGACTCGGCGCAGCCTTGGCGGGATGCGCTGGCGTACTGATGGCATTGATCTTCCCGATCTCGCCCCTCACCTCCTCCGCCTATCTCGGCAAGGCATTCGTCGTTTGCGTGCTGGGTGGATTGGGCAGCGTTTCGGGCGCACTAGCCGGAGGCGTTGCCCTGGCGCTCGTCGAAGGCATCGGGGCAGTCGTTGTCGGCCCCTCGTATGCCACGACCCTGTCCTTCCTGCTCCTGATCGCGTTCCTGATCGTGCGGCCGCAGGGCCTGTTGGGTCGGAAAGGCTTCGAATGATCCGGCCGAGCATCGTTCTTGTGGCCTTGCTGGCGGTCATTGCGCTGCTGCCGCTCGCAGGAGACGCCTACGCGCTGCGACTCGGCACGATCGCCTGCATGTACGGCATCTTCGCCCTGTCATGGAACATCGTGGGAGGCTTCCTCGGTTATCCCTCGTTCGCCACGGCAGCATTCTTCGGCTTCGGCGCCTATACGACCGGCGTCCTGATGACGCTTGGGGCGTCGCTACCGCTCGCGCTTCTGGCGACTCTCGTTGCCTCCCTCGTTGGTGCTTCGGTCCTGGGGGCGGTGCTGCTGCGGCTGCGCGGCCACTACTTCGCCATCGCCAGCCTCTCACTGGTGGAAGTGCTGCGTGAGGTCGTGAACAACGCGACTGACCTCACCGGCGGTGGCATGGGGCTCAACATCCCGCTCGCGTCGAATGCCAGCATCCTGGGCGACGCCATCTTCTACTTCTATGCCATGTGGATTGCCCTGGCCCTGACAGCCGCGATGGTGGTGGCAGTATCTGCCTCCAAACTAGGCTTCGGCCTTGCCTGCATTCGCCAGAATGAGACAGCGGCCAACATGGTTGGCTTGAATACAACCCTCTACAAGAGCATCGCCTTCGGCTTGTCGGCCTGCTTCGTCGGGGTCGCTGGCGGCATCTACGCCGTCTGGGTCCACTACATCGACCCGTCCGACGTGTTCGACATTCTTTATTCGGTCAAGCCGATCGTCATGTCGCTGATGGGCGGACTGGGCTCGCCGGTTGGCGTCGTCTGCGGGGCGCTGGTCTACCTCGGCCTCGAGGAAGTGGTCTGGCGCAACTACATCCAGATCCATTCCGGCCTGCTTGGCCTGCTGGTGGTGCTGTTGCTGCTGTTCCTGCCGCACGGACTCGTTTCCTTGCGCGGGCGCCTTTTCCGGCGCGGGACGGGCCATGCCTGAGATTCTGACCCTCGCCGGTGTGTCGCGCCGTTTCAGCGGCCTGCAAGCGCTACGCGACGTCAACCTTAAGATCGCCGGCGGCGAGATCGTCGGTCTGATCGGACCCAACGGCGCCGGCAAGACCACCTTGGTCAACACGGTTTGCGGTGTGACGCCAGCAAGCGCCGGCACCGTGACTTTCGCCGGACGGGACATCACACGGTTGAAGCCGTACCAGGCAGCACGACTGGGACTCGCCCGCACCTTCCAGATCGTACAGCCCTTTGCCGAATTCTCCGCTCTCGACAACGTGGCTACGGCGGCGTTGTTCTCGCGGCCTGGCCAAAGCCTGAAGGTGGCGCGCGAGAATGCGCGCCAGCATCTCGCCTTCGTCGGCCTCGACGGGCAGGCGGATCAGCCTGCCGCCACGTTGACGCTGGCGATGCGTAAACGCCTGGAACTTGCCAAGGCGCTGGCGATGAGTCCGAAGATCCTGTTCCTCGACGAGGTGAATGCCGGACTGAACAGTGCGGAGGTCGAAAAGGCGACAGCGCTCATCCGCCAGCTCGCGGCCGGAGGGCTCACGATCGTGATGATCGAGCACCTCATGAAAGTCGTATTGAACGTCTGCACGCGCATCGTGGTGTTGCACAACGGCGAACTGATTGCCGACGGTGCGCCGCGGAATGTAGTCCGCAATCCTGCTGTAATCGACGCCTATCTCGGCCAGCAATACGCACAGCGGCACGCCGGTCATGGCTGACATCCTCGTCGCAGAAGTCCAGGACCTGCGCGCCGGATATGGCGAAATCCAGGTCCTGTGGGGCATCGATCTGGCCGTTCCTGCCGGAGAAATCACCGCGCTGATCGGATCCAATGGCGCCGGCAAGACCACGTTGATGCGCGCCTTGTCGGGTCTCATCCCGGCGCAATGCACCCGCTACCGCACGGACGGTGTCGATCTCGCCGGCGCCACCGCGGCGCAAATCATCGCCCAGGGAATCGTACATGTCCCCGAGGGACGGCGACTCTTCGGCGCCATGAGCGTCGAGGACAACCTCCTGATGGGAGCCTATTCGCGCAACATCAGACGCGCCGACCTCAGGCGCGATCTCGATCGGGTCTACTCGACGTTCCCGAAGCTACGCGAGCGACGCGGCCAGGCCGCCGCCACCCTATCCGGCGGCGAGCAGCAGATGTGCGCCATCGGCCGTGGCCTGATGGCGGCACCGCGGCTCCTTATGATCGACGAACTGTCACTCGGCCTGTCGCCGCTATTGGTCGAACAGCTCGTCGCTGCACTCCGTGAGTTGAACAGCCAAGGCATGTCGATCCTCCTCGTCGAGCAGGACGTCACCGTCGCGCTGGAACTCTGTCATTCGGCCTATGTCATGGACATGGGACGCATCGTGCGGACCGGCCAGGGCCACCAACTCCTGGCCGATCCCATCATCCGCGACGCCTATCTTGGGGTTCCCACCGATTAGGGCGTCGGCTTCGCTTCCAATGCAACGAGAGATGACATGATCAAGACAGTGGATATGACGGCCGGTGGCTACACCTTCATGCCCGGTGTGTCCCAATATTCGTGCGGAGTGGCCGCGCTTCCCGGCTTCACCATTGAACGTGTCCGCTTCAGCGAAGTCGTGCCGATGAAACAGGGATTCAGGAAGATCGCCGACATCCTGAAGGCGGCGGGTCGACCGTTGCATGCATTCTGCGCCTGCGAACTCCGGTCTCCAGCACCTTTCAGCGAGCAGGGTTTCAAGGCTTTCAACGAAACCTACGTCGAGACCTTGGCCGAGTGGGACATTATCATCGACGGCTTCAATCCGATCGCCCGCAGCAACGTCTGCCCCAAGCTCGCGCCGCCCGCCGAGCCCGGCTTCCACGCCTTCTGCTTTACGCGGCCCGCAGCCGAGGCGCAGCCTTCGTTCGTCGTTTCCGGCTCCGGGGAATCGGTGGAAGGAAAAGCCAATTATCGCGACCACACGGTTCGCCTGGGCGACACCAGTCCCGACGGGATGCTTGAAAAGGCGAAGTGGGTGCTAGACGAAATGGAGCGCCGCATGAGTGCCTTTGGCGGCGATTGGCAGCGAACCACCGCCGTCCAGCTCTACACCGTCCAGGACATCCATCCGTTCCTCGAATCGGAGCTCGGCCGCCGCGGCGTACTTCGCAACGGTCTCACCTGGCATTATAACCGCCCGCCAGTGGTTGACCTCGAATACGAAATGGACTGCCGGCGTGTTCATCTGGAGCGTGTCGAAGACGTCCGGCCGTAGAAGGTCCACTCCTTAGCCGGATGCTCCTCCGTGCCGGGTTGGGTTGGGTGGCGCGACGATAAGCAGACTGAAAATGCCTCGAAACGGCCATTTGGTCTGCTATGGTCGCGCCTCCCGTAAGCAAGGCACCGTAATGATGCACCGACATTCCCTCCTTCTTGGCGGCGCGCTGCTCGCCGTCGCCAGCACTGGCCATGCCCAATCCGGCCGCTCCCGGGAAGACCTGCTCGATGAGCTGACGCGGCATATCCAGATCTGTTCCGAGATCGGCGACAGCCAGCAGCGGCTTGCCTGCTACGACAAGGTGCAGACGCAGGTGGGAGACGTCTCGACACCGGCACCTTCTGCGCCGCAGCCGACACCGCTCGCCACCAGCCGGCCGCCGGCACCGCAACCGCTCGCCCCGCCACCTGCTCCCTCGACGCCGGAGCCGACGACGGGAGGTTCAGGCATCAGCGGTACGCCGCTTTCGCCGCCGCCGCTAACGGTACCGGGCGGCGGTGTCGCCACCCTCGGCGGCTCGCAGATGCAACCGGCTCCGACATCGCCGGATCCGGATCGCGCTTTCGATCCCACCGCGAGCGCCGGCTCGGGAGGTCCGATCGGGCCGCCGCCGCAGCCGACAATTCGCCGTACGGGCCCGCGGCCGATCCCCTACTCGTCGCAGCAGATGCCGCTGATCACCCTGAGCGCCAGCAATCTGACCTACGGCAACTCGCGCCATTGGCAGGTGTCGATCTCGATCACGTCGAACACGCCGAAGACGGTGGATACCCAGATCCAGTGCACCTTCCGGAATGCCGGGCGATCGGTCGGCGAAGCCTATTTCGGCCCGACACCACTGGCGCCCGGTGAGCAGATCTCGACCGAGCTGTACGGGCCGCCCACGACAGCCTATGTCGATTCGGTGAACTGCCGCGCGCTGAGCCCCTGACGCTTTCGATGCAGTGGTACGCCTTTCATATCGTGGTCCCAGCGGCTCTTGGCTATCTGCTGGGCTCGATTCCTTTCGGGCTGCTGCTGACGCGTGCCGCCGGTCTGGGAGACATCCGCAAAGTCGGGTCCGGCAATATCGGCGCCACCAACGTGCTGCGGACCGGGCGAAAGGGTCTTGCGGCGGCGACGCTGCTGCTGGATGCGCTGAAAGGCTTCGGCGCCGTCCTGATCTGCGGCGTGTTCGGACCGATCGCGGCAGCGGCGGCGGCGCTTGGCGCGGTGATCGGCCATATGTTCCCGGTTTGGCTGTCCTTCAAGGGCGGCAAGGGCGTTGCCACCACCCTGGGTGTCATGTGGGGCCTGGGCTGGCCGGTCGGAGCCATCACCTGCGCTGCGTGGTTGGTGCTCGCCGCCCTGTTCCGCTATTCGTCCCTGGCAGCGCTCGTCAGCGTCGCAGTCGGTGCGATCGCCTCCTGGTTCCTGCTCGAAACGCCACTCGCGGTGGCGATCACCGTGCTCGTGCCTCTGGTCTGGATCCGGCATCACGAAAATATCGATCGCCTGCTCAAAGGCGTTGAGCCGAAGATCGGCGCCAGCAAGACCAGGACAGATACGCCGGCCGCATAGCGAGGCTGACGGCCGGACCGCAATTGCCCGTGCCCGGTCATGGCGATAGGGTCGCGCGCGTCGGCTCCATGACTTCTTCTCACGCTTCCCGCGCGCTGCCTTGGGCCCTCATCGGCGCCGCCTGCCTCGGTTCCTTTGCCGCAACGTCGAGCGGTACGACGCGCGCACCGTTCCTGTTGGAAATGGCTCGCGATCTCGACGTCAGCATGCCGCTGGTGGCCAATCTGGTTTCGATGACGGCAACGGCTTGGGGCATCACGTCGGCGGTCGGCGGTTATTTGTCCGACCTGATCGGACGGCGCCTGCTCATCATCGTTGCCCTGCTGGCCCTGGCGCTGGCCATGTGTGCGCAGGCCAACGCGGCCAATTTCCTGTCGGTGGCCATTTCAGCAAGTGCCGGTGGCGGGTGTGCCGGCGCGTTCATGGGCGTCGTGTTCGCCGAAGTCTCAGCCCGTGTCCCGGACAGCCAGCGTGGCCGCGCCTTGGGATGGGTCATGAGCGGCCAATCGCTGACGCTGGTGCTGGGGGTACCGCTCGCGGCGTGGGTGGGCTCGATGATCGGCTGGCGCGGCTGGAATCTCTGCGTGGCCGCCCTTGCCCTCGCCGCCAGCCTCAGCCTCGCGCTGACCGTCGAACCGACAGAGCGCAGCAGCAAGGGCACCTCCACGCGGCGGCCCGCCCTGCACCGGGTCCTCTCCGCTCGTGTGCTGGCGTTGCTTGGTACCGGCATCACGGAACGCATCTGCTACGGCCTCGCCGCCATCTACTTCGCCACGTTCCTGCAGGCCGTCTATCATCTCTCGCTGGCGGACATTGCCATTCCCCTGGCCGTGTTCGCACTCGGCAACGTGCTCGGCACCATTGTCGGTGGCCAGCTTGCCGACCGCCTGCGCGATCGCCTCCTCACCTTTGCCATTGCCATCGTCCTGTCCGGGGTCGCCGCGCTCGGCCTCTTCATGTGGCATCCAAGTCCGGCGATCTCCCTGGCCCTGGGCTTCCTCTACGTGATGCTCAACGCGCTGGGCCGGCCCTCCTACATGGCATCGCTCGCTTCTGTTCCCGACGATGTACGCGGCATGGTCATGGGATTGAACGGCACTTCGGCAAGCCTGGGCTGGATCTGCGCGGCTGGTCTGGGCGCCGTGATGATCAGCATCGTGGGCTTCGAAGGCTTCGGGCCGCTGGCCGCCCTGCTCGGTTTTCTGGGCGGGATCGGCGCCTTCCTCTGCCGGCACATGACGAGGGCTGCAAGCAACCTATAGTTGTTTTACTTTTGTTCCCGCTCGTTTTAGGATCTAGCCATGTTCGATGGCTCAGAGACGTGTGAACTGGATCCTGGCGAACGGCGCGCAAGGTTGCGCCTGGCGCGCACGCCCCGCATCGGTCCGGTCTCGTTCCACGAGGCGCTGGATCATTTCGGCTCGGCGCGGCGGGCCTGCCAGGAACTGGACGTCGTGCCGGACTCTCGAATTGCGCACGAAGAGCAAGGGCTGGCAGCGCGCGGTGGACAATTCCTGGTCCTTGGCGATTCAGCTTATCCGCCGGCGTTGGCCGCGTTGCCGGATGCTCCACCGGTCCTCTCCGCCATTGGCGACCTCGGACTCCTCGCCCGGGAGACGGTGGCGGTGGTCGGTGCCCGCAACGCGTCGATGGCGGGCTACCGGTTGGCAGCCGACTTCGCCGCGGGTCTCGGTCAGGCCGGCTTCGCCGTCGCCTCCGGCCTGGCCCGCGGGATCGACACCGCAGCCCATGAAGCGGCGCTGGCCACAGGAACGATCGCCGTGCTTGCAGGCGGCATCGACCAGGTCTATCCGCCGCAGAACGCGTCGCTGCAGGCGGCAATCGCCCGGCAAGGCCTCCTGCTCAGCGAAGCTGCCTGGGGCTCCCCGCCCGTCGCCCGCGCCTTTCCACGCCGCAACCGCATCGTCAGCGGCCTGTCGAAGGGTGTGGTGGTGATCGAGGCTGCGGCGAAATCAGGGTCGCTGATCACGGCGCACAGGGCTGCGGAGCAAGGACGGGAAGTCTTCGTCGTGCCCGGCTCGCCTCTGGACTGCCGCTACGAGGGCTCCAATACCCTTATCCGTGAAGGGGCGATTCTGGCCCGCGACGTGAACGATATTATAAGTGTGTTCGGTCGACCTCCGGCACCGGTACAACGCTCTGATAAACCAGCAAAAAAGCTTCATGACACAGAGGCTGCAAAGGTAATGGAGGCGATGGGCTCGGCGCCCACCGCGGTTGACGAACTGGTACGCCGATGCCAAGTGTCCGCCGCCACCGTGGCGGAGGTATTGCTGGCCCTCGAGCTGGAAGGCCGCCTGGAGAGGCACCGGGGCAACCGAGTATCTCTGATTTAAATCAGTGACTTAGCTCTGGTTTTTATTGATTTACTGGAGCTTGTTTCGACGATGGATGTGTTGGTCGTCGAGTCGCCTGCCAAGGCAAAGACGATTGGGAAGTATCTCGGCCCCGGCTACACCGTGCTGGCCTCCTATGGCCATGTGCGCGACCTGCCGGCCAAGGACGGGTCGGTTCGCCCGGACGAGGACTTCGCCATGGATTGGGAGGTCGATGGGGCCTCCCAGAAGCGTCTCGACGCGATCGCCAGCGCGGTCAGCAAGGGCGGCCGTCTCTATCTCGCCACCGACCCAGATCGCGAAGGCGAAGCCATTTCCTGGCACGTCCTCGACGTTCTGGCGCGCCGGAAAGCACTGCAGGGCGTCGACGTCAAACGCGTCACCTTCAACGCCATCACCAAGCAGTCGGTCCTCGACGCGGTCGCCCATCCGCGCGACCTCGACCAGCCCCTGATCGACGCCTATCTCGCGCGTCGCGCGCTGGACTATCTGGTCGGCTTCACCCTGTCGCCGGTGCTGTGGCGCAAGCTGCCGGGCAGCCGGTCGGCCGGCCGTGTGCAGTCCGTGGCGCTGCGCCTGATCTGCGAGCGCGAGGCCGAGATCGAGGTTTTCAAGAGCCGCGAATACTGGACCGTCGACGCCGTCTTCGGCACCACCAAGAAGCAGACGCTGAGGGCCCGCCTCACCCATCTCGACGGTCGCAAGCTCGACAAGTTCGACCTCGACACCGCCGAACGCGCCGAAGCCGCCAAGCGCGAGATCGAGCGCCGCGCCTTCTCCGTCTCGTCCGTCGAGCGTCGCCAGGTCAGGCGCAATCCCCCGCCGCCCTTCATCACCTCGACGCTGCAGCAGGAAGCCTCGCGCAAGCTGGGGCTGGGCGCGGCCACGGCGATGCGCATCGCCCAGAAGCTGTACGAAGGCGTGGATATCGGCGGCGAGACGGTGGGTCTGATCACCTACATGCGAACCGACGGCGTGCAGCTCGCGCCCGAGGCAATCGGTCAGACGCGCCGTCTCATCGAGGATCGCTACGGCCCGAGCTATGTGCCGGAAAAGCCGCGCGTCTACACTTCCAAGGCCAAGAACGCCCAGGAAGCGCACGAGGCGATCCGGCCCACCGACCTGTTCCGCACGCCGCAGGACGTCGCCGCCTATCTCGACAGGGACCAGCTCGGCCTCTACGAGCTGATCTGGAAGCGCACCGTTGCCAGCCAGATGGAAAGCGCGGTGCTCGACCAGGTCACGATCGATATCGCCAGCGGCGACAAGAACGTGATCCTGCGCGCCACCGGTTCGGTGGTGCGCTTCAACGGCTTCCTGACGCTGTACGACGAAGGCCGGGACGAGAACCCGGAGGACGAGGAGAGCGGTGCCATCCTGCCGGACGTGGCGGAGAGCGAGCCGCTCGACCGGCGCGAGGTCATCCCCGAGCAGCATTTCACCGAGCCGCCACCGCGCTATTCCGAAGCCAGCCTGGTGAAGAAGCTGGAGGAACTCGGCATCGGCAGACCCTCGACCTATGCTAGCATCATCGAGGTGCTGCAGAGGCGCAATTACGTTCGCCTGGACCGCAAGCGTTTCGTGCCGGAGGACCGCGGCCGTATCGTCACGGCCTTCCTTCAGACCTACTTCCCGCGCTACGTCGAATACAACTTCACCGCCCATCTCGAGGAAGAGCTGGACGAGATTTCCGACGGAAAGATCGACTGGCGCCAGGTGCTGCGCGACTTCTGGCGCGAATTCTCCTCCGCCGTCGGCGAGACCAAGGACCTTCGGGTGAGCGAGGTGCTGGACAAGCTCGACGAAGAGCTGGGACCGCACTTCTTTCCTGCCAACGACAATGGCGGCAAGAGTCCGCGTGAATGCCCGTCCTGCGGCAATGGACGCCTTGGCCTCAAGCTCGGCAAGTTCGGCGCCTTCATCGGCTGCTCGAACTATCCGGAGTGCCGCTTCACCCGCAAGCTCGGCATCGTCGATGCCGAGGCCGATGCCGCCTCCGGCGCCAATCTCGACAAGCCGAAGGTGCTGGGCATCGATCCGGCCACCGGCAAGGAAGTCACCCTGCGCAATGGGCCGTACGGCCTCTATGTCCAGCTGGGCGAGCCCGAAGGCAAGGAGAAGCCCAAGCGCCAGTCGCTGCTGCGCGGCATGACGCCCGACGAGGTCACTCTCGAAAAGGCATTGGCGCTGCTTTCCCTGCCGCGCGAGCTCGGCCCGCATCCCGAGGACGGTCAGCCGATCCTGGCCGGCGTCGGCCGCTTCGGGCCCTATGTGAAGCACGGCAGCAAGTACAAATCGATCCCGGCGGACGAGAGCGTGCTCGATATCGGCATGAACCGCGCCGTGGCGCTGCTGGCGGAAGCCAAGCAGGCGCGCGGTCGGGCCGCCGCCAAGCCGCTGCGCGTCATCGGTGAGCATCCCGGCGATCAGCAGCCAATCGAGCTCTATGAAGGTCGTTACGGCCCCTACGTGAAGCATGGCGGCGTCAATGCCACCATCCCGCGCGACATCAAGCCAGACGACCTCACGGTCGAGCAGGCTGTGTCCCTGCTGGCCGAGCGTGCCGCCAAGGGCGGCGCCAAGAAGCCGAAGGGCCGAGCCCGGAAGGCCGCGCCGGTCGCCGCCAACGATGCCGGCGAGACATCGCCGCCGAAGAAGACCGCGCCCAAGAAGAAGAAGGCGGCGCCCAAGCGAAAGGCCAAAGCCAAGGCCGACATCCCGCCGCGCACCGGAACCGATGGCTAAAGGCCGCGTCCCAACCCGCGACGAACTGCTGACCTTCATCAAGGAGAGCACAACCCCGGTCGGCAAGCGCGAGATCGCGCGTGCCTTCGGACTGAAGGGCGATCAGCGCATCGAGCTCAAGGAGCTGCTGCGCGATCTGCGTGACAAGGGCGACATCGCGGCCGACCGCGCCAAGACCTTCAAGCCACCCGGTGCGCTCGCCGACATCGCCGTGCTGGAGATCGTCAAGGTCGACCAGGACGGCCATCTGCTGGCCGTGCCGCGGCGGCACGACGAGGAAACCGAAGGTCCACCGCCGCGCATCATCGTCGATCCGCATGCCGTGCGCGGTGGCGTCGCTCCCGCCGTGGGCGACCGCGTGCTCGCCTCGCTCAAGCGACGCGGCAAGACGAGCTACGAGGCGCGGATCATCCGCAGGCTCGGCAGCGGCCCCAAGAAGATCCTCGGCCTGTACGAGGAGCCGGCCGGCGCGGGCGGGCTCGGCAAGGTCAGCCCGACCGACCGCAAGCTCCGGCGCGAATTCGACATCAAGCCGGCCGACCGCAACGGAGCCGAGCCCGGCGACATCGTCTGGATCGAGGAGATCGGCGGCCACCTGTCGCGCCGCGCCCGCGTGATCGAACGCATCGGGCGCATGAGCGATCCGCGCACCGTGAGCCTGATCTCGATCGCCGCCAACGATATCCCCGTCGACTTCCCCGAAGCCGCACTCGAGGAAGCCGAGCGGGCCAAGGCGGCGCCGCTTGGCGATCGACTCGACCTGCGCCAGGTGCCGCTGGTCACGATCGACGGCGAGGATGCCCGCGATTTCGACGATGCCGTCTTTGCCGAACCCGATCCTGATCACGAAGGCGGATGGCGGTTGCTGGTCGCCATCGCCGACGTCGCCTGGTACGTGCGGCACGACAAGGCGCTCGAGCGCGCCGCCTATCGCCGCGGCACCTCGGTCTATTTCCCCGATCGCGTCGTGCCGATGCTGCCCGAGGCGCTCAGCAACCACTGGTGCTCGCTGGTGCCGAACCAGGACCGTCCGGTGCTGGTCGCGGAGATGTGGATCGATGCCGACGGCCATCTCAAGCGCCATCGGTTCCATCGCGCCATGATGCGGTCTGCCGCCCGTCTCACCTATTCGCGGGTGCAACGCGCGGTGGACGGCATGCCCGACGAGGAAACCGGGCCGCTGATGGACAGCGTCATCACCCCTCTCTACGGCGCCTTCCGCGTGCTGCTGCAGGCGCGTGAGAAACGGGGAGCGCTCGATCTCGACCTGCCGGAGCGGCTGGTCAAGTTGGGCGAGGACGGACGCATTGCCGAGATCGGCGTCCGCGAACGGCTCGACAGCCACCGGCTGATCGAGGAGTTCATGGTGCTGGCCAATGTCGCGGCGGCCCAGGCGCTCGAACAGCGCCGGAGCCCCTGCCTGTACCGCGCCCACGATCAGCCCGATGCGGCCAAGCTCGAGGCGCTGCGCGAATTCCTCGGCACCCTGGGGCTTTCGGTACCGGCGGGACCGCGCCTGCGGCCGGCCGATCTCAATCGCATCCTCCAAGCCGTCGTCGACAAGCCCGTCGCGCGCCTGGTCAACGAAACGATCCTGCGCAGCCAGAGCCAGGCGGTCTACAGTCCCGACAATGTCGGGCATTTCGGCCTCGCCCTTGCCCGCTACGCCCACTTCACCTCGCCCATCCGCCGGTTCCCCGATCTGATCGTGCATCGTGCGCTGATCGCTGCCTTCGGGCTGGGCGACGGCGGTCTTGCCGAGGCCGATCGCACCCGCTTCGAGGAATTCGGCGAACATCTGTCGATGTGCGAACGGCGCGCGGTCGCGGCCGAACGCGGTGCCATGGATCGGTATGTCGCCGCTTACATGGCCCAGCATGTCGGCGCGACCTTCGCCGGACGCGTGACCTCGGTGACCCGATTCGGGCTCTTCCTGAGCCTGGATGGCACGGGTGCCGACGGCCTGCTGCCGGTGCGCAGCCTCGGCCAGGAGTTCTTCCGCCACGAAGAAGGCCGGCAGATGCTGATCGGCGAGCGAACCGGCGAGAGCTTCGGGCTCGGCGATCGTCTGCGGATCAAGCTGGTCGAAGCCGACGCCTCGACCGGCGGCCTGCTGTTCGAGTTCGTCGACGTCGTCGAGCGGGTCGAGCGCCATGCGCTGCCGAGAGGTCATCGCGGCAAGCGGCCGGGAGCGCGGCCAGACGGTCCGCGTCGTCCGGTCGCGCGCCGGCCCGGCGGTCGGGACAAACGGTCGCGACGACGAACGTAGGCAAAACGCCCATCTTGGGCGCAATGTCCCAAACACACGCTCCCGTGGATTTCCGGACCGCGCTATACCGAGGTTGGCGTGGCCGTTGCCCTCGCTGCGGCGAGGGAACGCTTTTCGGCGGCTACCTGAAGATGCGAAGCCTCTGCCCCGCTTGCGGGCTGGGCCTCGAGCCCTATCGGGCGGACGACGCCCCAGCTTATTTCACGATCTTTGTTGTAGGTCATATTGTCGTCCCGCTCGTGCTGATAGTAGAGCGCTACGGAAACCAGCCGCCGCTCTGGTTCCATGCGTTGCTGTGGTTACCCCTGTCGGTCCTGCTGGCGCTGCTGCTCCTGCCGCGCTTCAAGGGATCGGTGATCTCGCTGCTGTGGGTCTACCGCGTGGCCGCGCCCAAGCCTTCGACGAGCGGCATCGACGTTTCTTCGTGATGGCGCGGTGTTCGCTTGCGCTCCGCGCCGCTTATCGTAGGGTATATAGGTGCCGCTGATCCGTCTTTTCCGTCTGGCGCTGTTCCATACCACAGCCGCCCTGCTCGCCGCCTCGTTGGTCGCTTCCTGTGAAACGAGAGGCGGACCGTCCACACCCCCGAGCACAGCGGCATCGGCCACCGAGGCCAGCCCCGAACGCGTGGTGCTCCAGGCCTATCGGTTGATCGCCGACCGCCACGTCAACGAACCGGATTTCCGCAAGATCGCGATCGAGACCTATCGCGGCTTCGCCAGCGCCGATCCCGAACTGTCGCTGCAGGCCAACGACCAGACCTTCACGGTCTTCCGGGACGGCAAGGAAATCCTGTCGCGACCGGCACCGACCGATCCGGCCGACGGCCGCGCCTGGGGCGCGATGCTGACCGACCTGTTCGCCTCGTCGATCGAGGCCTCTCCTGTGCTGAAGCGAGCCGACCGGGGAGCCTTGACCAAGGCGGCCATGGTGGCGACCACCAGCCAGCTCGACAAGAATACCCGTTACGCCGATCCGGACGAGGCTCGCGACAATCGCTTCCAGCGCGATGGCGGCGGCGGCATTGGAATCACCCTCGAACGGACCGGCGAAAACCAGATCGTCATCCGGGCGATCCAGGACGGGTCGCCGGCCGCCAAGGGCGGGATCCGCGTCGGCGACCAGGTCCTGGCGATCGACGGCGAAAGCATGGTCGGGCGGCCGCTGATTGACGTCGTTCACAAGCTGCGCGGACCGGTCGGCGCGCCGGTCTCGCTGACCGTGCTCCACCAGGACGGTCAGAACATCACCGCGCCGCTGCGGCGTGGTCGTATCATCCCGACAACGGTCACCTATGAGCGTGACGGCAACCTGGCCCTGATCCATCTGACGGGTTTCAATACCGCGACGACGGATTCGCTCGTGCAGGCCATCGACAAGGCCAAGGCCGAGATCGGACCGGAGCTCGGTGGCATCATCATCGACATGCGCGGCAATCGCGGCGGCCTGCTCGACCAGGCCGAATCGGTCGCCGAGCTGTTCATCGGCGATGGCGTGATCTTCTCGACCAAGGGCCGCCATCCCGATGCCGACCGGACCTACCGCAGCGACAGTCACGATCGCGCCAGCGATCTGCCGATCGTGGTGCTGGTGAACGGAAACTCGGCCTCTGCCGCGGAAATCGTGGCCGCTGCCCTGCAGGATCGCGGCCGCGCTGTCGTCGTCGGGACGACGAGCTACGGCAAGGGCACCGTCCAGACCGTCGTCCGGCTGCCCAACCAGGGCGAGCTGATCCTGACGTGGTCGCGGCTGATCGCCCCCTCCGGCTATACCTGGAACGAATTGGGCGTGATGCCGAACATCTGCACCGCCAAGGTGCCCGACGTCGACAAGCTCGGTGCATCCCTGGTCGACGGCAGCCGCTCGCTATTGCAGCACTGGCATGCCGAGCGTCATCCCGGTCCTCAGGAAGTGGCCGATTTGCGCAAGATCTGCCCACCGGGCGAGGATTCCCCGGAACGGGATGTCGATATCGCGACCCGGCTGCTGCACAATCCGACGCTCTACGCACATGCCGTGCGACTGGGCTCGATCGACCAGGCTTCGGCGCCGCGCTGACCGGGCCCGTCCGGCCCTTTCTCGCGGCGCTTGACACGGCGCGTTTGCTGACTACTTTGCCCGCCTCTCAGGAATTCGCCCGCCGGGGCACAGGGAAAATACCATGGCCAAGCCGACCTCGATCCTCATCAAGATGGTGTCCAGCGCCGACACCGGCTTCTTCTACGTGACCAAGAAGAATCCGCGTACCAAGACCGAGAAGCTCGAACTCAAGAAGTACGATCCGGTTGCGCGCAAGCACGTCGTCTTCAAGGAATCGAAGATCAAGTAAGCAGCCGACGCGATCCCCGCCGGATCGCCTGGAAACGCAAAAGCCGCCCTTTCGGGCGGCTTTTTCGTTGGAGGGCTGCCAGGTATCAGGCCGCCTTGGGCTTGGGCACCCAGCCCATGACGGCCTTGATTTCGAGGAACTCCTCGAAACCATACTCGCCCCATTCGCGGCCGTTGCCCGACTGCTTGTAGCCACCGAACGGCGCGCCGAAATCGGGACCAGCCCCATTCAGGTGCACATTGCCGGTGCGCAGGCGCGACGCGACCTTGCGGGCGCGCTCGATATCGCCGGATTGGACGTAGCCCGAAAGACCGTAGACCGTATCGTTGGCCTGCTTGATGGCGTCCTCGTCGCTGTCATAGGCCAGCATCGTCAGGACCGGTCCGAAGATCTCCTCGCGGGCGATGGTCATGTCGTTGGTGACATTGGCGAAGACGGTCGGACGGACATAGTAGCCCCGGTTCATGTTTTCCGGACGGCCGGGACCGCCGGTGACCAGGGTCGCCCCCTCCTCGATGCCCTTCTGGATCAGGGCCTGGATCTTGTTGAACTGAACTTCACTCACCACCGGGCCGATCGTGCCGGGACCGGCGTCGGGAGTGGCCGGATCCACGACCTTGATCTTCTCGGCCGCCGCCTTGGCGACCGCGATGGCGGCATCGTTCTTGGCCCGCGGCACGAACATGCGCGAAGGCGCGTTACAGGACTGACCGGAGTTCAGCATCATGCTCATGACCCCGGACGACACGGATTTCGTCAGATCGGCGTCGTCGAGCACGATATTGGCCGACTTGCCGCCCAGCTCCTGCGCCACCCGCTTGACGGTATCGGCGGCCGCCTTGGCGACGGCGATGCCTGCGCGGGTCGAGCCGGTAAACGACATCATGTCGATCCCTGGATGGGACGACATCGCCTCGCCAACGCTCGGCCCATCGCCGTTGACCAGATTGAAGACTCCCGCCGGCACGCCCGCTTCGTGGAGCACCTCGGCGAACAGCATGGCGTTGAGCGGTGCCACTTCCGAGGGTTTGAGGACGATGGTGCACCCGGCAGCAAGAGCCGGCGCCACCTTGCAGACGATCTGGTTGATCGGCCAGTTCCACGGCGTGATGAAGCCGCACACGCCGACCGGCTCCTTCAGGATGGCCGTGGTGCCGCGCACCTCCTCGAACGGATATTCCTTGAGGATCTTCAGTGTCTCATTCAAGTGGCCGAGGCCGGTGCCTGCCTGCGCTGCCTTGGACAGCCACAGTGGCGCGCCCATTTCCTGGCTGATCGCCTCGGCGATCGCCTGATACTTGCCCTTGTAGGCGGCGATGATCTTCTCGAAGAGGGCGACCCGCTCCTCGCGCGTCGTGCGCGAATAGGTTTCAAAGGCTCGGCGCGCGGCCGCGACCGCCTTGTCCACATCCGCCTTGGAGCCGAGCGAAATACGCGCGAAAGCCTCCTCGTTGGCGGGATTGATGACGTCGAGCGTCTTTGGCGTCACGGGATCCACCCACTTGCCATCGATATAGAATTGAAGCCGCTCCAGCATGTCATCCCTCCTCGAACTGCATCACACGATTTCCATGATGCCGGCATGTTACCCAGCGCCACACTGATCGCCTAGAGCAATGGCGGTCGCAAGATCGAGGAGCGGTGCCCCCTATTGGGCCGGTCGGTCCGGCCACCGCGGCGGGCGCTGCAGCGCTTTTCCGCCGTGCCGCGACGCGGCTGCCTCCAGGAATCGGCGCTTTGCCCTGTCGACCGGCGCGGACCAGGCCATCGCCCAGTCGCACGCAACCCTGCGCCACGCCAGGACCCTCTTCTCGACGAGATGCCACGAGAGGAAGGCGCAGATACCGGTGATCGGCAAACCCAGTGCGGTGTTGACGATCCAGGTGCGATGATCGGGCAGGAGCTGGACGATCGCCTGCTGGATCGGGAAGCTGTAGAGGTAAAGGCCGTAGGAATAGTCGCCGCTGGCAACCACCCAGATCCGCCTCGGATTCTGCAAGCCGAGATAGACGGTGACGTAGCAAAGCGGGAACACGGCGACATAGAAGAGGTCGGCCGTCGACAACAGGATCCACGTCGCCGCCAGTGAAGCGAAGAACAGCATGCGGCTGTAGGGAATGCGGTGGCGCGCCACATACAGCCACAGCCCGACCATGGCCGAGATGATCAGCATGCGGCCGGGAGGACCGTACTGCATGGCATGCGGCGCCGCTCCGAACACTTGCTTGAGGGTCAGGTACGATATCAATGCGATCGAGATCCCGAGGACCCATTTGCTGCGTGTCGCAAGTCCCAGGAAGCCGAAAAAGCCGGCCATAAGATAGCTCTTCAGCTCGTAGGGTATGGTCCAGAGCTGGCCGTTGACGTTGTCCGGCAACGGATTGTCCAGAAACACGCCGGGCAACTGAATATGAACGTAACCGACGACGTTCAGGAGATAGCTCCAGAATCTGGGATGCGAGAAGTAATCGGACCAGTTCCAGGTCGTCAGCAGGGTGCCTAGCAAGAAGGCGGAGAGCAGCACTTCCACGGCCAGCGCCGGCATGATGCGCAGCACGCGCAACGTGAAGAAGACAGGTAGCGTGTTGCGCTCCAGGCTGCCCGCCACAAGGAACCCGCTCAACGCGAAGAAGGACGGCAACAGGAAGTAGCCCACCGGCCGAGCCGGTCCCAGAAACACCCAATCCGACACCGACCAGCCGTAGCAGACGAAGAACGCGTGGTACGCCACGAACACGAACGACAGGATCAACCGTAGATAGTCGAATCCCGATGGATGCCTTTGCGTCTCTGCAAGCCGATCCTGCAACGTCTGGCCAAGGTCGATCCACCGCCTCCTGCCCGACGTTTTGTCGTCTCCCATGGTTTCTCCCCAAGAGCGCGCCGCCCCCAACTCACGTTGCGGCCCCGCGATCACGTCAACGCTTTCCCAACACCTCGTCGGTGGTTGTAACCGTTGCATATTCCCCATCCAACAGGGCCAAAGTCAGTTGGTGAACATCCTCGGCCGACCACAGTCGCCCGGTCAGGTCGCGCTTGTCGCACGACCAACAGGCATCGCCCGGCAGGTACACGTCGAAGCCGAGATTGGCGGCCACGCGCACCGTCGCTTCGACGGAGTTGGCCAGGAGCACGCCGCAAATGATCAAGGGCGGACGACCGAGAGCCTCGAGGCGCACGGTCAGGTCGGTACCGACAAAGGCACTCTGAACACACTTGGCAATCACCGGCTCTCCGGGCAGCGGCGCAGTCAGGGGCAGGAAGTCGTTGCCAGGTTGCCCCGGACGGAACGGCGAGCCGGCAGATTTCGAATCGTGCTTCACATGAAAGATCGGCCAGTTGCGCTGCCGCCAGGCCGTCAGCAATCGACCGATATTCTGCTCTGCGTCGGGATTGTTCCGAGGGCCCCATTTGGCATCCTCCATCGCCTTCTGTTGGTCGATGAGGATCAGCGCCTCTCCAGTCATGCGTACATATCCCCTTGCGCCTTCCGAACAATGGTAGTCGACTTCCTCCCATAAGACAGGAGGAAACGATGCAATTCGGATATTTCACGATGCCATCGCACCCACCCGAGAGGCCGCTCAAAGACGGCCACGAGTGGGACCTTCAAGTGATCCGATGGCTGGATGAACTCGGCTTCACCGAATGCTGGATCGGTGAACATCATACGGCGCCCTGGGAGCCGCACCCTTCACCCGATCTTCTGGTCGCGCAGGCGTTGATGCAGACCAAGAAGATCCGCCTTGGTCCCGGCGGCTTTCTGTTGCCGTACCATCACCCGGCTGAACTCGCCAACCGAGTCGCCATGCTCGATCACATCTCCGGCGGCCGACTGAATTTCGGCGTTGCCGCTTCCGGGCTGCCAAGCGACTGGGCGATGTTCAATGTCGACGGCATGTCGGGCGTCAACCGTGACATGACCCGCGAAGCCCTCGACATCATCCTGAAGCTGTGGAGCTCGAACGAGCCGTTCGACTACAAGGGCAAGTACTGGCACGTGACCAAGCCCGACACGATGTTCGGCTTCCTGAAGCCGCACATCAAGCCGCTGCAGTCACCGCATCCGCCGATCGGCGTCGCGGGTCTGTCCAAGAATTCGGACACGCTCAAGCTGGCCGGTGAAAAAGGCTTCCTGCCGATGAGCCTCAACCTCAATCCGGGCTATGTCCGCAGCCATTGGGACTCGGTAGAGGTCGGCGCGGCAAAAGTCGGCCGCACGCCCAATCGCAGCGACTGGCGGGTCGTACGTGAGGTGTTCGTGGCCGATACCGACGAGGAGGCGATGAAGCTCTCGGTCGGTGCCAACATGGGCCGGATGATGCGGGAGTATTTCCTGCCCCTGCTCGCCCAGTTCGGCTTCTTCGAATACCTGAAGCACGATCCCAGCGTGCCGGATTCCGACGTGACGCCGGAATACTGCGCCAAGCACAACTGGATCGTCGGCTCGCCCAAGACCGTGATCGAGAAGATCGAGAAGATCTATGACGAGGTCGGCGGCTTCGGCCAGCTCCTGGTGTTCGGCTTCGACTACGTCGACAAGCCGGACGCCTGGCGTCGCTCGCTCGAGCTTCTATCGCGCGAGGTGATGCCCAAGGTGCAGCATCTCAAGCCGACCGCTCCGAAGCGAATGGCCGCCGAATAGGAAACATCCTCAGGCGACGGAAAAGCCGGCTCTGGCCGGCTTTTCTTTTGGGCAGGCGATCGCCGTGCCGTGCTCGACGCCGTTGGCGACCGGAATCCAAGGCTGAGTGGAAACCACTGTAAGGTCGTCTCCGTCTGCCCGGGAGGATGGATGTCGTTTTCGTCGCTTCGGCGAGCCCACAACAGGTTGGTGCGCCGCCCGTCACTTCCATTTTCCGTCCATTTATTTAATGGGAAAATGGAGCGCGCAGCACCAGATCTAGACAGCCGGGTATGGCGATTGCCGCTTGGAGAACATGGCTGCCGCGGCGAAGCCTGCGGCAGCGGCCAACATGATCGCCGCCAGCCCCCACAGAACGGGCGTATATCCGCCGAAAAGACTCCAGGCGAGCGATGCCATCAGTGGACCGGCGGCGCGCATCATATTGGTGGGCATGGTAAGAGCGCCGGTTACGACGCCATACCCTTCGGGCCCAATGAATTCCGGGACCGCCATGCCACGCAGGATCGTTACGAGGCCGTTGGCCACGCCGTAGACGATCGCAAAGAGAATCAGCGCATAGACCTCGCGGATACCGCTCGCCAGCATCGCCATCGAAATCGGAAAGGCGAAATAGATCAGCGCCCCGAGTTGGATGGTCGTGATATGGCGCTGGCCTGCCATCAACAGGACGCGGCCGACCACCTGCATCGGTCCGATCAAGGCGATGATGGCCATGACCACGCCGATCGAGACGCGACGCTCCTCGAGAAGCGGAATGAGGTGGAAGCTCATGGCCGAGAACGCCAGTCCGTATCCGGCAAAGGCAACAACCAGGCCCCAGAAGGCCGGCATGCGCACCGCCACGGCAAGCGGACTTTTCCGGGATGTCCCGGCAGCCGCGGGTGGCACATGCGCGATCGGCACCGCCTCCTCGGCGGGTCCTGGAACGAACAGCCAGTGAATGCAGACCGCGACAGCGAGATTGATGCCGGCAAGGACCACCAGCGTCGGTCGCCACTCGATGCGCTCGATCAGGAATTGCGAAAAGGGAATACCGAAGGTGCTCGCCAACCCGCCAACGAACGTCATCACCAGGATGGCCTGGCGATAGCGCGGTCCGAAGACTCGGGTGATCACCGCGAAGGCGGGCTCATAGAGCGTGACGGATTGGCAGGCGCCCAGCCCGAGCCAGATGACATAGAAGACCGGGAGAGACTGTGTGCGCGACCATGCGAACATGAGGATGGCGGCAAGCAGCGAGCCACCTGTCATCAGCACGCGCCCATGCCCCCGGTCGATCCATGCTCCCACGGGAATGGAGCAGAGGCCGGCGACCAGCAGACCGCCCGACAACGCGCCGTAAAGTTCGTTACGCGACCAGCCGAGCTCTTTCTCCATCGGCGCCACGAACAGCGGGAACGTGTAGTAGACGAGGCCCCAGGTGATGAGCTGGCCGAGAGACAATACCCACAGGATGGTCGATGGGCGCTTTCGCCACGGCCTTTTCCCGAGGCCGTCCGTCACTATCGCCCCCATCTTGCTCTGACCATCCATGTCACGGAAGCGTAACGCAGGTACCCTGCGGAGGATAGCTGCATGAGTCCGATCAAACGCATAAATATCGCTTTGCAAGGCGGAGGCTCACACGGTGCTTTCACCTGGGGCGTGCTCGACGCGCTGATCGAGGATGGTCGTCTCGGCTTCGAGGCTGTCAGCGGCACGAGCGCCGGCGCGATGAATGCGGCGATGATGCTGCAGGGCTGGGCCAGGGGCGGCCCCGATGGCGCGCGGCAGGCGCTGGCCGATTTCTGGACCGACGTCGCTCGCATGGCGGCCGCAAGTCCGATTCAGCGCACGCCGCTCGACAGGCTGCAGGGCAATTGGAATCTCGATGATTCGCCGGCAGCACTATGGGGCGACCTGATCCAGCGCACCTTGTCTCTGGGTCAGCGCAATCCGCTGAATTTCGATCCGCTGCGGGATCTGCTGAGGAAGCACTTCGATCAGGAGTCGGTCCGCGGCTGCAAGGAAATCAAGGCATTCATCGCCGCCACGAACGTGCAGACGGCCAAGGTGCGCATCTTCGAACGACACGAACTGTCGATCGACGCGTTGCTCGCATCGGCCTGCCTGCCCAACGTGCACGATGCCGTCGTCATCGATGGCGTCCCTTATTGGGACGGCGGTTATCGCGGCAATCCGCCGATCTGGCCGTTCATCTATGCCAGCGAAAGTCCCGATGTCGTCATCGTGGAACTGGATCCCACGGCTCGGAAGGAGGTTCCGAAATCCAATGCCGAAATCGCCAATCGGCTCAATGAGATCACCTTCGGCGGTGCGCTGATGGCCGAGATGCGAGCCATCGCCTTCGTCCAGGATCTGATCCGCGAAGGCGCACTGACGGGCGAATTCAGCGCCCGGCTCAAGATGATGCTGATCCATTCCATCAACGACGACGACTCGCTGGCGCCGCTCGGCGCCGTCAGCAAGTTCAATGTCGAACCGGAATTCCTCGACTATCTGTTCAAGCTCGGCCGCGCCGCCGCCACCCGATGGCTGGCTTCGACGTTTGACTCCATCGGCGTCAAGACCAGCATCGACATTGCCACCCGCTTCCTGTGAACTAGGCCCATGCGCATCGGTATCGATCTCGGCGGAACCAAAATCGAAGGACTCGTGCTCGACGACGATGGAGCGGAAAAGGCCCGTCTTCGCGTGCCCACGCCGGCCACCTCGTATGAAGAGGATGTACGGGCCATCGTCGACCTCGTGACGGAACTCGAACGGCGTGTCGGCGAACGCTGCACCGTGGGCATCGCCCATCCGGGCGCGGTCTCCCCGGCGACGGGGTTGATCAAGAACGCCAACTCCACGCGCCTCAACGGCCGGCCGCTACCCGTCGATCTGCAGCGCGCCCTGGGTCGGGAAGTGCGCATGGCCAACGATGCCAACTGCTTCGCGGTTTCGGAAGCGGCCGATGGAGCCGCGGCGGGGATGGGGATCGTCTTCGGCGTCATTCTCGGCACCGGCGTCGGCGGCGGCATCGTCATCGACGGGAAGCCTCTTACCGGCGCCCAGGCAATCGCGGGCGAATGGGGACATACGCCCCTGCCCTCGCCGCGCGACGACGAGCGGCCTGGCCTCACCTGCTATTGCGGCCGCGTCGGCTGTATCGAGACCTGGTTGAGCGGACCGCGCCTGCAGGAGCAGTTCGCCAAGCGAACCGGGCGGCAGATGCGGGCAACCGACATTGCCGAGGCGGCCACCTCCGGCGACTCCGAGGCCGCGGCGCAGATGGAGCTTTACTGCGACCGCCTCGCCCGAGCCCTGTCGATGATCGTCAACATCCTCGATCCCCATGCCGTGGTGCTGGGCGGCGGGCTGTCCAAGATGTCCCTGCTCTATCGGCGCGTCCCCGAACTCTGGAAGCGGCATATCTTCTCCGAACCCGAATACATCGCCACCAAGCTGCTGCCCCCGCGCCATGGCGATTCGAGCGGCGTACGCGGGGCGGCGTGGCTATGGCCGGTGGGCTCGAAAGCGTGAGCGGCGGAGATCAGTTGCAGTTGGGCTTGGGCAGCGGCTCGAGGCGGGAAATGCGGTACTCGAAACCGCTGTCGCCTTCTTCATGTGTCCCATAGAGCTCGACGCCATTGTCGAGGGTAAGGCTGCTCATCTCGAAGGCCGCCTGCTCCCCTTCCTTCTTCGAATCAGCGTCGAAAAAGCCGCCGCGGTAGTAGATGCGCGACCGGCCCTGGACGATCGAGATGCCTTCCTCGGGGATCTTGAGGTCGGCCAGCCGCTTGGGCACCCGGCCGATCACCACATTGACCGATTGGGGCGGCTTGGGCTTTTCGCCGAAGAAGAACAGCGCATCGAACCCACCATCACCCGCCGCCGCGTGCTTCAGGGTCGCGAGCGTCATGGCCGTGGGAAACATCGTGCCGGGTGGCAGGGCCACCGTCTGGTCCTCGGGCTCGGTGAAATGCGCTTCGCCGCTGCCATCGGCCGCCAAGGTGGCGTCGCCGCGCACCAGACTCGTCTGGCGGCCATTGGCACTCGCTTGGTGCTCGAAATGCAGCTTCCGCCCGTCCCGGCTTTCCGTCATCTGCGACTGCTGCTCCGTGACCACCGACCCGCGCGGACCATCCAGTTCCAGACGCAGGCGTTGACTGAGGATGTAGCTGTCGCACGTAGCCTTGAGCTCGAAGGCATAGGTTCCCGGCGTGCCGGGCGTCGCCTTGCCATGATCCAGCAACGACACGTCGTAGGCAGCACGATGCGGTTGCAGATCCTGGGCCCCTGCCGGCAGAGCCAACGAGGCAATTGCCGCAGCCCAACCGGGCAGCAGCATCCAGCGGCGGACATTCAGCATTTCGGCCTCGGAAGGGCTTGGATTTGAACGAGGTTGGCATTCACGGCGAAGTCGCCGTAATCGAGCAGCATCGAGCGAGCGATGCCGTTGCCCAGCAAATCCAGGGCCAGCTCGTACTCGGGCTGGGCTCCCTGGTCGCCGTTGGCGAAGAAGGCGAAGCGGACGCTCCAGGCCGGCTGGTTGCGCAACAGGCTGACATCGCCCCGTGTCGGCGGCGTGCCCGGTGTCGGGCGCGGTGGCCGCCCGATCACGGCATTGACCTGGAAGGCTCCGTCCAAGCGGGCGCCGTCGAAGACCTTGTACGAGACGGATTTGTCGCCCTCGCGCGCGTGCTTGAGGATGAGGGCCAGATGAGTGGTCGGGAACAGCGTCCCGGCCGGCAACTCGAAGCTGCGCACCTCCGGCAAGGTGAAGCTGGCGCGACCCTTCCCGCCCAAGGCTTCGAGATCGGCCCGTCCGCGCAGTTCCTCTTCCACCTCGTCGTTCTGTGCATTGCGCACGCTGAAACGCAGCTGCAGCCCGTCCTTGGACTCGTAGCTCGTGAAACTCGAATCGGTCTCGAATTCCTCGCCGTCGTTGCGGAGGAAGGTGAGCTTGATGCGCTGCTTGATCTCCCAGCCATCACAGGAGTCGACGGTCTCCAGCACCATGTTGCCATTCACCTCGACGATGCCGCTGTTGGGCCGGGCGATCGCCAGCTTCATGTCGTAGGTGGCACGGTTCGGCACCAGCACGGAGTCGGGCGGCTGCTCGACCGGCGAGGTCGGCGTCGCCTGGGACCGCTGCGCGGCCTGGGGCTGATCCACCTGGGGCTGCTGCGTCGCCTGCGGCCGTTGCTGAGCCTCGGTTGCCGCGCTTATCCACAGAGCCAGCACAACGCACAGAGCTACCGCCGCACGAGGAGCTGCAGTTTGAATGCGAGGACAGCGAAAACTATACGTGCTCAACGGGCGCTTGGCGGGGGCTAGGCCTTGTAGCCAGACGCGCAAGCGTAATATCCATGCGCGCGAATTTCCAGAATCATCGTCTGCGGCAGTGCTGCACAGGGAGGATATCGTCCATGAGCAATCGCAAACCCCGTGTCTTCGCGACGCGGCACTTTCCGCCAGACGTGGAATCGCGCCTTACCGCCAACTTCGATGCCGTCCTCAACCCCGAGGATCGGCCGTTCGATGGTCCCGCGCTGGCCAAGGCAACGGAGGGTTGCGACGCCATTCTGTGCGCGGCCGGCGATGCCCTGAATGCGGCGACCATCGGCGTCCTGCCTAGCTCAATTCGCATGATCGCGACCTTTTCCGTCGGCTATGAGCATGTCGACGTTGGAGCGGCGGCCGCCCGCAACATCCTGGTCAGCAACACGCCGGACGTCCTGACCGACGCAACAGCGGATATCACGATGCTCTGCCTGCTTGGCGCCGCGCGGCGGGCCCACGAAGGCACCACCATGCTGCGGACCCATAGCTGGGTCGGCTGGAGCCCCACCCAGCTGATGGGCGTGCACGTCACCGGTAAGCGCCTCGGCATCCTCGGCATGGGCCGCATCGGCCAGGCTGTCGCCGACCGCGCCCGCGCCTTCCGCATGACGATCCACTACAACAATCGCAGCCGCCTGCCGCCGGACCTCGAGAAGGGCGCGATCTTCCACGCCGACGCCGACGAGATGCTGGCGCATTGCGATTTTCTGTCCATCAACGCGCCCCTGACGCCGGCCACGCGCAAATGGGTGAATGCCGAGCGGATCGCCAGGCTGCCGCGTGGCGCTGTGGTGGTGAACACGGCGCGCGGCGGTGTCGTGGATGACGAGGCGTTGATCGCCGCGCTCAAGACCGGCCATCTCGCCGCCGCCGGCCTCGACGTGTTCGATGGCGAGCCGCGGATCCATCAGGGCTATTACACGCTCGAGAATGCGTTCCTGCTGCCGCACATGGGCTCGGCCACCGTCGAGACCCGCAACGCCATGGGCTTCAAGGCGCTCGACAATCTCGAGGCCTATCTCCTCAGAGGGCAGACTCCGCCGGACCTGGTGCGGGTTTCTTCCTGATCGGCTTGTGCCTGGTCTTGGTCCGGCCCGTGACATGTTTCTTGGGCTTGGCTGGGGCCGGAGCCGGCGACTTCGACGTCGATGTGGGGACGCTGGCCGCCACCGGCTGCGGCGGCGGGCTGGAGGGAGCCGCAGCAGGCAGGGCAGCCGAACTGCTCTGCGTCGGCGTCTGGTAAGCAGCGGCATCCCAACTGGCGGCGGGCGCATCGGCCGCCGCATGGGGCGGTGGTGCATACTCGACCCCGCCCTCTCCCGCTTGCCGGAAAGGCTCGTTGTAATTGACGTCGTAGGGATCGCGGCCGCCCTCACGATCACGACAGATGTCCTGGTTCTTGAAGGTCCGCAGTACGGCGCAGTCCTTCTTGGAGACCATCGAGGTCAGATGATCCGCGCCGGTCTTGCCGGTCTCGACCACCGAGACGCCGTCGGCACCGTAGCTCGCCGCGGTCACGCCAAGAGGCGCCGCGCACGCGCCCACCAGCAGCGGCAGTCCGAGCGCCAAGGGAAGGATCAGACAAGTGAGCCGAGGGAAGCTCATACCGACTCTGAGGAATTGCGCGTAATGCACTGAATATACTTGTTTTACGGGCACCGTCAAATCGGCGAACGCATCTCCTGCCGCATGATGTGCTCGATCGTCCTCAGCCGCCTGCCGCGCGCTCGTTCTCACGCACGGCCTGGACATAGACGTTGATGATCAGGGCGCCGAGCAGGATCAGGCCGCGGATCAGGATCTTGAGGAAGCTGTCGATCTCGACGTGGTCGAGACCGTTGTTCAGGACGCCCAGGATCAGGAGGCCGATGATCGTGTTGCCGATGCCGCCCCGGCCGCCGAACAGGCTGGTCCCGCCCACCACGACGGCGGCAATGGCGTCGAGCAGATAGCCGTCGAATTCGTTCTGCTGGGCGCTGCCGAAATGGGCGACGCCCAGCATGCCTGCGACGCCGGAGCAGAGCGCCGAGATCACCATCACGGCGCTCAGCACCAGCTTCACATTGACGCCCGAATACTCGGCCGCCTCGCGGTTGCCGCCGACCATGTACACGTACCGGCCGAACCGGGTGTAGGTCAGCACGACGTGCCCCAACGCCAGAAAGACCACCAGAACGATGATGATCCAGGGAATACCCTCGATCGATCCAGCCCCCAGGGTGGCGATGAAGGGTGGCACCGCGTAGGCGATCTGGCCCCGCACCAGCAAGGCGCAGATGCCGGCCCCGATCTGCATCATGGCCAGCGTCATGATGAAGGATGGAATGCCGACGACGGTCATGCCGACCGCGTTCACCAGGCCCAGGAAGATGCAGGCGACGAGCGCCAGGGCGATCGCGACGATCCCGGGCAGCGGGACATTGGCGATGTTCACGTAGGATTCCTGCAAGGTGAAGTAGGCCACCACGATGCCGGTCGCATTGGCGACCGACGCTACCGAAAGATCGATCTCGGCGCACAGGATCACGAAGGTCAGTCCGACCGCGATGATGCCGGCCACCGATACCTGGGTCAGGATGTTGGCGGCGTTGTCCATCGTGGCGAAGGACGGGCTGGCGATGCCGAAGAAAACCAGCAGGACGATCAAGGTCACGAACGGCGCGATATTGCGCATCTGACTGCGCACGAACGAACCCAGCCGCGAGCCGGTTTGGGCCCCTGCCCTGACTCCCGACGACATCGCCATGTCCGGTCCTCCTTCACGCCGCTTCGAGCAGCCTGTCCTTGCTTACGGTTTCGCCGGCGAATTCGCGCACGATCCGCCCCTTCTTCATCACCACGATCCGGTCGGCCATCGAGAGCACGGTCTCGGGCTCGGTCGACACAACGACGATGCCGATGCCCTTGTCCCGCAGCCCGCGCACGATCCGGACGACGTCCTCCTTGGCTCCGACATCCATGCCGCGCGTCGGCTCATTCAGGACAAGGACCTTGGGCGGCCAGGTCAGCCACTTGGCCAGAGCCACCTTCTGTTGATTGCCGCCCGACAGGCTCTGCAGCAGCGTCTCGACACTGGCCGGACGGATGGACAGCGCCTCGGCGTGCCGGCGTGCAATGTCCCGCTCGACCGCGGGCTTCAGCCACAAGCGCGCAATACGGCCGAGGACACTGATCGACTCGTTCTTGTAGACGGGTTCGCGATAGAACAGCATCGACCGCCGGCTCTCCGGTACGAAGGCGAGCCCGGCGCGACAGGCATCGGCGGTATTGCGCAGGCGCAGGGGCTTTTCCGCCATCGACAAGGTTCCGGCGGAGGGGCGCAACTTGCCGAACATGGCGCGCCCGAGCTCGATCTGCCCCGACCCCATGAAGCCGTAGACGCCAAGCACCTCGCCGGCACGCACATCGAAGGATACGTCATCGAAGGCCCGACCGGCGGCCAGGCCGCGCACGGCGAGCACCACGGGCGCCTCGGGCTTGCTGTCGAGAGTCACGTCGCCCGTATAGCTTTCCTCGAGGTCTTCGTGACCGCGGCCGATCATCCGCTGGATGACCCAGCTCTTGTCGATGCCGGTCGCCGGTTCGGTCGCGACACGCTGGCCGTTGCGGAAGACCGTCACCGTGTCCGAAACCGCAAGCACGTCGTCGAGGAAGTGCGAAATGAAGACGATGCTGCAGCCCGCGGCACGCACGGCACGCAAGACTTCGAACAGCCGGTGCACCTCCGGCGGCGACAAGGCCGAGGTCGGTTCGTCCAGGATGACGATCCGCGCCCCGGAAAACAGCACCCGCGCCAGCTCGATCAGCTGTTGCAGGCCGATCGCCAGCGAGCCCATCCGGACTCGCGGATCGACGTCGATTCCCAGACTGGCCAGTTGCTCGCGCGCGCCCTCGAACATGGCCCGCCAGTCGACGATCCCCCTGCGGGTCGGCTGCTTGCCGAGATAGACGTTCTCGGCCACCGACAGATCGGAGACGATGCTGAGCTCCTGATGCACCATGCCGATGCCGGCAGCGAGCGCATCGCGGGCTGATCGGAATTGTACCTCCTGCCCATCGATGGTCATGCGGCCCTGATACTGGGGATGCACGCCGGCGATGATCTTCATCAGCGTCGACTTGCCGGCGCCGTTCTCCCCGACCAGCCCATGGATCTCCCCTTCGCGCAGAACGAAGTCGACCTCCCGCAGCGCCGCGACGCCGCCGAAGGACTTGGAGATGCCCTGCATCGTCAATCGCGCCGGACGGACTTCCGGCGCGCTCGCGGGCTCCGTGCTCATGATGATCAGATCAGGAAATGATCTTCCATCCACAGCATGCCGGCCGCGTTCTCCTTGGTCACGACCGGCCCGTCCGTGACGACGCTCTTGGGAATGCCGCTGCCCGACTTCTCCCCTGCGGTGACGGCCGCGACTCCGGCAATGATCGCGCCGCCATGGATGCGGCAGGACGGATTGCGCACCGTCGCGAACATGCGGCCATCGGCGACGGCGCTGATGGCGGGCGGCATGGCATCGACGCCGCCGATCAGAATGTTGGTCCGGTTCCGGGCCTTCATGACGTTGTAGGCGGCCAGCGCCATGTCGTCGTTATGGAAAAAGGCGGCGTCGATCTGCGGATACTTCGTCAGATAGGTCTCCCACAGGCGGGCCGTCTTGGTGACGTCCCAATCGGCCGGTTGCCGATCCAGCACTTCGATACCGGGATACTGCTTCACCACGGACTCGAAGCCGCGGGCGCGACCCTGGGCGCCGGTATGGCCAAGTGCCCCCTGGGTCATGATCATCTTGCCCTTGCCGCCGAGCTTGGTGACCAGGGCCTGCGTCACGGACGCGCCCATGAATTCGTTGTCGGGTGCCAGGAAGCTGTGGACGTTGATCTTGTCGAGAGGCGCGATCAACGTGTCCATGTCGATCACGGGAATGCCGGCATCGATCATCTTCTGCACCGGCTGCGTCAGCGTGCCGATACCGAAGGCCTGGATGGCAACGAAATCCCACTTCTGGGACGCCATATTGTCGATCGCAGCGCGCTGCTTGACGGCGTCCAGCTGGCCGTCGAACCAAGTCACCTCGACGTTGAACAGCTTGCCCCAATACTCGGCGGCGGCTTTGCCCTGGGCGCACCAGGTCGCCTGTAAGCCTGCGTTGGAAAAGGCCGCTTTGAGGGGTTTCTCGGAACGACCGGCAGCGATACCGGCGGCCATGACAGGGCCTATTCCGAAGACGCCAAGGGCTGCGGCGGCACCACCGACGGATGCAACGCTCAGGAAATCTCGCCTGCCTCTGTTCAACCTGTCCGTCATCGCTTCCTCCTTGGTCACCGGTCGAATGCCGGCATTACCCAAAGTCTGGCAGCGAGCGAGGAGAGCGGCAAGGCATGATGCCGCTCTCGCAAAGGCAGTCAGCTAGTCTTTTTTTGCTTGTTGCGGCAACCGCACAGCAATGTGTAGCTCGCGCAACTTCTCCGCCGGAACCTCCGTCGGCGCATCCATCATCAGATCGACGGCCTGCTGGTTCATCGGAAAGGTGATGACCTCGCGGATGTTGGGTTCGTCGGCCAGCAGCATGACGATCCGGTCGACACCCGGCGCGGCACCGCCGTGCGGCGGCGCGCCAAACTTGAAGGCGTTGAGCATGCCGCCGAAGCGATGCTCCACCTCTTCCCGGCTGTATCCCGCGATCCCGAAGGCCTTGTACATGATCTCGGGCTTATGGTTGCGGATCGCTCCGGAACAGAGCTCGATGCCGTTGCAGACGATATCGTACTGCCACGCCTTGATCGTCAGCGGATCCTGCGTCTCCAGCGCCTCAAGGCCCCCCTGCGGCATCGAGAAGGGGTTGTGGCTGAAATCGATCTTCTTGAGCTTGTCGTCGTACTCGAACATCGGGAAGTCGACGATCCAGCAGAAGCGGAATTCGTCTTCGGCGATGACGCCCAGCTCCTGCCCGATCTTGGTACGGGCCTGGCCGGCGAACTTCCACGCGGCCTCAACCTGGTCGGCGACGAAGAAGACCGCATCGCCGTCTTCAGCCCCGGTCAGGGACCGCAGCTTGGCGAGCCGCTCATCGGCCACGAACTTGGCGATCGGACCTTTGCCGGCGCCGTTCTCGAGCACGATGTAGCCAAGGCCCGGCTTACCCTCACCCTGCGCCCAGCTGTTGAGCTTGTCGAAGAAGCTGCGCGGCTGGACGGCCGCGTTGGGGGCCCGGATCGCGCGGACGACACCGCCTTTGGCGACGATCCCGGCAAAGACCTTGAAATCCGACCCGGCAAAGACCTCACCGACATCGAAGATCCTGAGCGGGTTGCGCAGATCCGGCTTGTCGGTGCCGTAGGTCAGCAGCGCCTCGGCATAGGGAATGCGCGGGAACGGGAACGGCGTCACCTTTCGCGGCGTCTCGCGATCGAAGCCCGCGAATTCCTGGAACACGCCTCCCAGCACCGGCTCGATGGCCGCGAACACGTCGTCCTGGGTGACGAAGCTCATCTCGAAGTCGAGCTGATAGAACTCGCCCGGCGCGCGATCGGCGCGAGCGTCTTCGTCACGGAAGCATGGGGCAATCTGGAAGTAGCGGTCGAAGCCGGAGACCATCAGCAGCTGCTTGAACATCTGCGGCGCCTGCGGCAGCGCATAGAACTTGCCGGGGTGGAGACGGCTCGGCACCAGGTAGGAGCGCGCGCCCTCGGGACTGTCCGCGGTCAGGATCGGCGTCTGGAACTCGGTGAAGCCCTGCTCGATCATCCGCCGGCGCAGCGAGGCAATCACCTGGCTGCGCAGCATGATGTTCCGGTGCAATTTGTCCTTGCGCAGGTCGAGGAAGCGATACTTGAGGCGCAGCTCCTCCGGGGTCGTATCGTTTTCCTGGTACACCGGAATGGGCAGTGGCTCGGCCATCGATTGCACGATCATTTCCTGTGCATCCAGCTCGACGGCACCAGTGGCGAGCTTCGCATTGATCGTGGCCGGGTCGCGGGCGACGACCTTGCCGCTCACCGTGATGACGCTCTCGGTCCGCACCGCCTCCGCCGTCTTGAAGACCGGGCTGGAGGCATCGACAACGATCTGGGTTACCCCGTAGTGATCGCGCAGGTCGATGAACAGGAGGTGGCCATGGTCGCGCTTGCGCTGGACCCAGCCCGAAAGACGGGCCTCCTGGCCGACATGATCCGGCCGCAGCTGGCCACAGGTATGGGTTCGGTAAACGGAAGACATCACGGATTTTCCGGCATTTGACGGCCCGGCAAAAGGCACGGATCGCGGCGGCAAGTCAAGGGATAGGGCCTCGATCCCCTTCAGCCGCTTTGCCGGAAGCGCCGACAGGTCTATAGACAGAGACAATGAAGCTAATTACCACGACGGACGCATTAGCGGCCTTCTGCAAACCCCTGGCCGACGCCGAATTCGTCACCGTCGATACCGAGTTCATGCGCGAGCGGACCTACTGGCCCAAGCTCTGCCTGGCCCAGGTAGCCGGCCCGGATGACGCCGCTGCCATCGACGCCCTGGCCGAGGGGATCGACCTGTCCCCGCTCGACGAGCTGATGGCAAACCCCAGGGTCCTGAAGGTCTTTCACGCCGCCCGCCAGGACCTCGAGATTTTCTACCTGCGCATGAATCGAGTGCCACACCCCCTGTTCGACACCCAGGTGGCGGCAATGGTCTGCGGCCATGGCGAGGCGGCATCCTACGAGTCGCTTGCCACCAAGCTCGCCAAGGCGCGGATCGACAAATCGAGCCGCTTCACCGACTGGAGCCGGCGCCCGCTCAGCGAGCGGCAGATCACCTACGCCCTGTCGGACGTGACCCACCTGCGCGTCGTCTACGAGAAGCTGCGGCGCCAGCTCGAGAAGAGCGGCCGGCTTCCCTGGATCGCCGAAGAAATGGCCGTCCTCAACGATCCCGCCACCTATCGGGCCGATCCCGATCTGGCCTGGCGCAAATTGAGGCCCCGCGGCGCCTCGCCCCGCGTGCTGGCGATCCTCAAAGAGGTCGCCGCCTGGCGGGAGCGCACTGCCCAGCGCATCGACATTCCGCGCCAGCGGCTGTTGCGCGACGAGCAGCTTCTGGAAATCACCAGCCATGCCCCGACGACGGTCGAGGAGCTCGCCATGACGCGAGGCCTCGGCCGAGGCTTTGCCGAGGGATGGCAGGGCCGCGAACTCCTCGAGGCCATCGAGAAAGCCCGCAAGCTTCCGGACTCCGAGTTGCCGACGCGCGAAAAGCCCCCAGAACAGATCCGAGCGCCGAGTGCGGTGGTCGACCTCCTGCGCACCCTGTTGCGGGTCAAGGCCGAGCAGGCGGGTGTCGCGGCACGGCTGGTCGCCAGCGCCGACGAACTCGACAAGCTCGCGGCCGGTAAGCGAGACGTGCATGTGCTGAGCGGCTGGCGGCACGAAATCTTTGGACGGGACGCCCTCGATCTGATCGACGGCCGACTGGCGCTCGCCCTCGACGGCGAACACGCGAAGCTCATGCCGGTCACGCCCGCCAAGGGCGACTGACCCTAAAGCGAGAGAATCGCCGATTTGAGGTCGAAGGCTTCGGCCGCGCTCTCGAGTCGGCGGGCGGTGACATCGCCCAGGCTGCGCGTCAGCTGGGCCGGGACGAGTAGACGGAGGTCGCGCTCTGTGCGCCGAAGCTGGATTTGCGGCAGCAGGCCCGGCGCTCCCCCGGACAGGTTGTAGGCGAGCCGCAGACAGGCGCCGAGCCGGCGCGCGAAGGCACGGCCCTTGCCATCCGACAGCTTGAGCGCGGTATCCAGCATCGCCGACTTGGGATCGCTCTTGTAGCGATAGGCCAGCGCCATCGCCAGGATGGCTCGCTCGCGGTGGTTCATGCCCGGGGCCGGCAAGTGCAGGACCCGGACATAGGCCTGGTCGGCCCGATAGTCGGGATGGTCGTCCCACGAAATGTCGCTCAGGTGGCAGGCGGCCAGACGCAGTGTGCGCTCGACGTCGCTTTCCCCGGCGAAGGCCGGCGTCAACCAGTCGAAAATCTCGGTCGGCGCCAAATCGAAGCGTCGCCAGTCTTGCCCCTGCTCCTCGGCGAAAGCGATCAGTGGGTGGCGGGCCTGTTCGTCCTGTGCCAGACGCGAATAGTAGAAGCCCTCGCGCAGGCCGAAGGCGGAGAACACGACGTTGCGGGGCTTCAGCGCGCCGAGCAGCCGATCGAGCGCCAGGCAGGCCAGCGGGAGCGTCTCGACACGCCGACGCGACACGCCCGGCATCTTTTCCAGCGATTTCGCGCTCTGTACGGCAATCAGCCGCGCGACCGCACGCGCCTCGTCGGTCGGAATGTCATATTGATGAATGATGTGCAGCGGATAGCCGGCCTGTTCCATGTGCAGGCGGGCAAAGGCGCGCCACGCGCCGCCGACGGCATAGAAGGTCTTGCCCGTCTCCTCGCGCAACCAGCGCACGTTCTCGATGGCCTCGACCACGATGCGCTTGGGATCGCTCTTGCCCGACGACATGAGGCGCAGAGGTCCGATCGGCAGCGTTGTCGATGCCCCGATCCGACCGTTGCCCAGAGCCACGAGTTCGAGGCTGCCGCCTCCGAGGTCTCCCATCACTCCGACCGCGTTCGGGATGCCGCACATTACGCCGTAGCCCGAGAAGCGTGCCTCGTCCTGCCCGCTGACCACATGCGCGCGCAGGCCGGGCCGGCTGGCCAGTTGGCGCATGAATTCCGCCCCATCGGCGGCATCGCGAACGGCAGCCGTCGCCAGCAGATCGAGCGACTTGACCTTCATGTTGTGGGCCAGGGTCACGAACCGGTCGATGTTGGCCAGGGCCAGTTCGACACCCGCAGGATTGAGCCGGCCGGTCGCGTCTAACCCCCGCGCCAGGCCGCACAACACCTTCTCGTTGAAGACCGGTAACGGCGCCCGACTGGCGCGCTCGTACACGACCAGACGGATCGAGTTCGAGCCGACATCGATGATCCCGACGCGACCTTTATCGATGCGATTGCGCTCGACAGGGGCGTCTACGGTCCGTTCGCCGTCCATGCGCGCTCCGTCTAGCCGAAACCGAGCCGGATTGCAGCGGAAATCCCAGCGCGACTCTACGCCGCTCTGACCGGCGATTGCCGCCGGCGCGGCCAATCAAGAACTGAGAACCAGTCGCGGCACCGCGCCTGTCAGGCGCAGGGCACTTCCCCGCCCCGAGAGCGATGGGTTTGTCATGAAATAGTGATGAGCAATGAAAGGTTCCTTGCCCGCGTGGCGGCGCTCGTAACTGCCGTCCGGTTTCATTGTCCAGCTCTGGCCGTCATCCTTGAGATTGGCCACAAGTATCTGGTCGAGGACCTGCTCGTGGACGGTCGGATTCTCGATCGGGCACAGAAGCTCGACCCGGCGGTCGAGATTGCGCGGCATCCAGTCGGCCGAGGAAATGAAGACCTTGGCATCGGGCGACGGCAGGGCTTTGCCATTGCCGAAACAGACGATGCGCGCATGCTCGAGAAACCGTCCGATGATGCTCTTCACCCGGATGTTCTCGCTCAGCCCTGGCACGCCCGGCCTCAGACAGCAGATGCCCCGCACGACGAGATCGATCTGCACGCCGGCGCGCGAGGCCGCATACAGGCGATCGATCATCAGCGGATCCACCAGCGAATTGACCTTCGCCCAGATCGCCGCCGGCCGGCCGGCGGACGCATTGGCGATCTCGGCGTCGATCAGTTCGTAGAGAGTCGGCCGGAGCGTCACCGGCGCGAACGCGATCTTCTCCATCTTCTCCGGGCGCGCATATCCCGTCATGAAATTGAACAGGCGCGCAGCATCCCGCCCCATGGCCGGATCGCAGGTGAAGAAAGACAGGTCCGTGTAGATGCGCGCCGTGATCGGATGATAGTTGCCGGTGCCGAAATGAACGTAGGTTCGGATCGACTGGGCCTCGCGGCGAACCACCATCGACACCTTGGCGTGTGTCTTGAGGTCGATGAAGCCATACACGACCTGCACGCCCGCCCGCTCAAGATCGCGCGCCCAGCGGATGTTGGCTTCCTCGTCGAAGCGCGCCTTGAGCTCGACCAGCGCCGTCACGGTCTTCCCCGCTTCCGCCGCCGCGATGAGCTCCTTGACGATCGGCGAGTCGGCGGAGGTGCGATAGAGGGTCTGCTTGATCGCCACCACCGCCGGATCGCGGGCAGCCTGGCGCAGGAACTGCACCACCACGTCGAAGCTCTCATACGGGTGATGAACAACGATGTCCTTGGCCCGGATGGCGGCAAAGCAATCGCCGCCGAAGTCGCGAATGCGCTCCGGAAAGCGGGCGTTGTAAGGCGCGAACTTCAGGTCGGCACGATCCTCGACGATCACCGCCTTCACATCCTCGATGTTGAGCATGCGCTCGAGTTCGAACACATGCACCGTATGCCCGGCGATCTCGAGCTGATCGAACAGGAAGTCGCGGAGTTCCGTCGGCATCGCCGAATCGAGGGCGATCGAGATCAGGTCACCGCGCCGGCGGCGCTTGAGCGCACTCTCGTACAGAAGGACGAGATCCTCGGACTCCTCGTTGATCTCCACGTCGCTGTCGCGAATGATCCGGAAGAAGCCGCGCGCCCTCACCTCGTAACCGGGGAAGAGCCGCGGCAGGAAGATCGCGATCAGCTCCTCCAGGGGCAGGAAGCGAATGGCACTTCCAGGAAGACGGACGAAGCGGTCGACTTGCGGCGGCAGCGGCAACAGCGCCATCAGCGTGCGCTTGTCGTCGCGGCGTTGCAGCTTGAGCAAGGCCGAGAAACCGCCATTGGGGATGAAGGGAAACGGATGCGCCGGATCGATGGCGAGCGGTGTCAGGATTGGAAAGACCTGATCGATGAAATACTGCTCCAGCCAGCTCCGTTCGCGCTCGAGCAGTTCCTCGGCGCCGAGAACGGCGATGCCGGCTTCGCGCAGTTCGACCTGAAGAGTGGCCCAGACATGCTGCTGTTCGGCCATCAGCGTGGAGGCGCGCTCGCGAATGGCGGCAAGCTGCTCAGCCGGAGTGAGTCCGTCGTCGCTCAGCAAGGTCGAGCGATTGGGCAGCATGTCCACCAGGCCCGCGACCCGCACCATGTAGAATTCGTCGAGGTTGGCGGCCGAAATCGACAAAAAGCGCACGCGCTCGAGCAGCGGATGGCGAGCGTTGCTGGCCTCCTCGAGGACGCGCGTGTTGAAAGCAAGCCAAGACAGTTCGCGATTGATGAAGCGGCGCGGGCTGTCGGGCGCTATTGCCATCGTCGCGTCGTTGCCAGCAGAGTTGTCGAGGGCGTCCATGGCTCGCCTCGGCCGAGGCCTCCTCCTGTGCAAGTTATTGTGAAACGGTAGCCTCACTACATGACCATGTCATGGCATTTCATTAAACACCTGTTTTGCATAGATTTTCCCGGAACCAGCCTGTGAAGATCGTCCTTCTGCTGCGCCACGCAAAGTCGGCCTGGGGTACGCCCGGCCTGCCCGATCACGAGCGGCCCCTGAACCGGCGAGGAGAACACGCCGCCAGGGTCATGGCTCAGTACATCGCCGACCGCTGCCCTCGGCCCGACCTGATCTTGTGTTCGACCGCGGTCCGGACACGACGGACCCTTGCCCCCCTGCTCAAGCAATTCGAACCGCCAGCGCCGCCGATCGCACTGGAGAAGGACCTTTACCTGGCTCCCGAATCGGCGCTGCTGGGTCGCCTGCAGGCTTTGCCCGACAGCGTCGGCACCGCCTTGCTGATCGGCCACAATGACGGGATTGGTCAGCTGGCCGCGGCGCTGGTGGGCTCCGGCCCGGCCGAACAGGTCCAGGCGTTGCGCGACAAATTCCCGACCGCTGCGCTCGCCGTTCTGCGCGCGCCGGCGGAGCACTGGCCTGACCTGGAGTCGGGCTCCGCTAATCTGCTGGCCTTCGTGCGGCCGCGCGATCTCGGCGACTGAGGCCGCGTCTAATAGGTGCCCGGATACTGGCCGCCGTCCATGAGCAGGTTCTGGCCGGTGATGTATCCGGCATGGACGCTGCAGAGGAACGCGCAAGCCGCGCCGAATTCTTCCGGCGTGCCGAAACGGCCGGCCGGATGGGCGTTCTCGCCGGCCTTGAATTCCTCTTCGAAGCTCCTGCCGCTCTTGGTCGCGCGCATCTTGTAGGTGCTGCGCAGACGGTCGGTGGCGAAGGGCCCAGGCAGCAGACCGTTGATGGTGACACCGCGCCGGACCGTCACGCGGGCGACACCGGCGACGAATCCGGTCAGGCCGGAACGGGCGCCGTTGCTGAGGCCCAGGATATCGATGGGCGCCTTCACCGAGCTCGAGGTGATGTTCACGATACGGCCGAAGCCGCGTTCCATCATGCCGTCGACGGTGGCCTTGATGAACTCGATCGGCGTCAGCATGTTGGCATCGATCGCCTTGATCCAGTCGTCGCGCGTCCAGTCGCGGAAGTCACCGGGCGGCGGACCACCGGCGTTGTTGACGATGATGTCCGGCTTCGGACAGGCAGCAAGCACTTCTTTTCGTCCTGCCTCCGTCGTCACGTCGACCGCAATCGGCGTGACCTTCGCTCCGGTCTTTCGGCGAATCTCGTCCGCCGTGGCCTCGAGCTCCGCCTTGGTGCGGGCATTGATGACGAGGTCGACGCCTTCCTGCGCGAGCGCCATGGCGCAGCCTTTGCCCAATCCCTTGCTGGCCGCACAGACGATCGCCTTGCGCCCCTTGATGCCCATATCCATGCGTTTTGCTCCCTACTGACCGACGCGGGTCCAGACCTGCGTTTCGCCGAACATCGGCGTGCCGACATAGCCCCGCAGCCGCAACGTGCCGTCGGCCTGGAGACTGATGTTGGCGTTGTAGATCTTGCCATTCTCAGCGTTATAGATCTGCCCGTCCTCGAAGGTGTTGGGATTGGCAGCCTTCTTGAAGCCCCAGATCAGCGGCATGCCGATCACCTTACGGCCGCGCAGTTGCGGATTGGGATTGCGGAAGTCGGTGGCCGCATCCGGCGTCACGGGCTGGCCATCGGGCCCCTTGGGATTGGCGAGGCTGACGATGAAGCCGCAGATCGGTCCGCTGGACGGATCCGAGCACGAACCGATGCGAACCTGCGCCGCACCCGATGCCGTCAGCCACGTTCCCATGACGGACTGCGCCTGGGCCGACCCCATGGCCGACAGGCCGGCCACCAATGCGACAAGCACGACCTTCTTCATCGCTCTCCCCCTTCTTGCGACGGTGCCCCACCCGACACTTCCGCCAGGACGTCCGCGGCCAATCGACGATCGATTTCCCGCTGCTCGGCGAGAGCGCGCCGGTCGAGCGCCGCGACGACACGACGGGCCGCATCGGCGGAGCGCTCCATGTGCGACACGAGATAGTGTACGACGCCCGGCCCGGCGTGCAATTGGCGGTCGGCGAGCTGCTTCAGGATGATCGAGCCCAGGAGCTCGTCGTCCGGCGGCGTCACCGCCACGGCCGGCGCGGCGCGCAGGCGCGAGGCGAGATCCGGTAGGGCGATATGCCAGTGAGCGGGCGGACGCTCCGAAATCAGCAGCAGCGAGCGCCGGCATTCGCGCATCAGGTTGTAGAGATGAAACAGGGCACGTTCTGCGGTCCGCTCGGCGTTCTCGATCACGATAGCAGGCCATGTATCGGCCAGGGCCGTGAGATCGGCCACGGTCTTGCCATCGAGTTCCCGGCTTTCGATGACCGCCGCGCCGGCTTGGACTGCCCAGATCCGGCCGAGATGTGTCTTCCCGGACCCGGGCGGGCCGCTGAGCGCCAGCGCCGGAGCTGGCCAGTCCGGCCACCGGTCAATCCAGGCGAGAGCTTCGCGATTGCCGGGCGCGACAACGAAATCGCTACGCGCGTAGGTCGGCGGTGGCAGCCCAAGATCCAGGATGAGCTGGTTCACCATTGCCGCTCACTCACCGTCGGCGCCGCGATAGAGAGCGCTGGCACGATAGCGCTCGAACAGATGGCGCACGACGACGCCCGCCACTGCCGCCGTCGGCACCGCGACCAGCACGCCGACGAAACCGAACAGCGAGCCGCCCGCCAGCAGAGCGAACATGATCCACACCGGGTGGAGTCCCACGCGGTCGCCGACCAGCTTGGGCGACAGCACGTTGCCCTCGAGGAGGTGACCGATGACGAACACGACGGCGACCTTGATGACCGAGATCCAGTCCGGTGGAAACTGCGCCAGGGCCATGCCGAGCGCCATGGTGGCGCCCACCAGCGTGCCAACGAAGGGAATGAACGAAATCAGTCCCGCGATCAGGCCGATCACGAATCCGAACTGCAAACCGACCAGCGACAGGCCGACGCCGTAGACCGTGCCCAGCGCCACGCACACCAATGCCTGGCCACGGAGATAGCCGGCAACCGCCGCGTTCGCCTCCCGCGCCAGGCGGCGCACGGTCTGGGCGTGATCGAGCGGCAGTCCGCTGTCGATCGCCGCCAGCACCTTCTCCCAGTCGCGCAGCAGATAGAACGTCACCACCGGGGTCAGGAACAGCAGCCCCAGTACGTTGATGATGGCGGCGCTGCGTTGCGCCACGCGTCCTGCCACGCCTCCCAGGATGGAAAGTGCCTCTCCCGCCCATTGCGTGGCCTGCGCCTGAAGGTCGTGCAGACTGAGCGGTTCGAGGCCGAGCCGGCCTCTGATCGGCTCGACCATCGGCTGGATGCGGGTCGCGACCTGGACGACGTATTCCGGCGCCTTGGTCACGAGTCCCTCCACCTGCCCAAAAAGCGGAGGCACGATGGCGAAGCCGACGCCGATCGCGATCAGCGCTGCCAGGATGGTGACCGTCGTCGTGGCCCAGGTGCGCGACAAGCCCTGCCGCTGCAGCCGCGTCACGAGCGGGTCGAAGAAATAGGCGACCACCGCCCCCACCACGAACGGCAGCAGGATATCGTTCAGCAGCCATAGGCCCAGGACGAAGGCCGTAGCCACCACTAGCCAGAAGCGCCAGCGATTGACGGCGGCTGGCCGGCTCATGCGTTGTCTCGGGGCAGGTCCGTCACCGTGCCTGCAGCCGCCACTGGTCCCCGTCCCTGTCGAGCTGCAGCCCCACCTGGGTCAGTGTCTGCTGCAGCTGCTCCGGCGTTCCGTAATAGTCGAGCCGCAAGTCGGCGTGATCCGATTCGAGCGTGCGCACCGCCACGTTCTTGACCGCGGGGACCGATCCCAGCCGCTGGCGGATCTGCACCCAATCACTCAAGGTCCGGATCGGAACCGTGACCTCGAGGCTGGCCTGCGAATCGCGTCGCACGACGGCGATGCTGCGCCACTGCTCCTCGAGGGCGGCATGCATCTTCTTGGCCGCATCGCCCAACCCCTGCGCATTGTCCACCGTCGCCTTCGCAAGGTCGGTGCGCGCGCCCGTCTGGGTATCGTAGCGCATGCCGCTGACGGTCAACGGTCCGCCGTTCTTGTCGCCCTCGACAGTCGCGACGATGATGGTCGGAGCGTGATACCGCTCGTTCAGCCGCGACAGGGCGGAGACGTCGCCGACATAGGCTTCTTCGACCGAGAGCGCATTCTGATCGAGCTGGTCGCCGCGCACGACGGTCAGAGGCACGGCGCTGGAGGAGGTATCCAGAGCCTGCCAGGCATCGCGCCAGGCATTGTGGTCGTCGAGCGGTTCGACCCCGTCTCTGTCCTTCCACAGCGGCACCAGAAGCGCGGGCCGGGCGATGGTTTCGGCAATGCCGACGCCCGCCTCCTGCAGCCACGCCTTCACCGGCGCGGCGGCAAAGACCACATTCAAGGTCGCCTGATAGTGATTGCCGGCGGCCCGCTCGCGCGCGAACTCGACGCCGCGCACCATGGTCTGCAGGCGGGCATCGTCGAGCGGCGGCACTTTCGACCGATCGTCGGGCGCCACCATCTTGTCGACCAGCATCTTGGCCGCCCGCCGTTCGGCCTCCAGGATGCCTTGGTCGCGCGCTTTCACGGCATCGGCGCCGTCGATATCCACCTCCACGCCCGGAATGGTGTAGGTGTTGTTGCTTGCAATTTGCGCGCGGGCTGCGCCGGAAACGGCGACGGCGGCCAGCAGAATGACAAGGATCGTGGAAAACCAGCGGGCTGGCGGCATTGCGGGGGTCCGGTTTTTGGCTATGTTCGCGCCACCTATCTAGCACGAATGAGCCTGGCTTGAAGCGTGACGCCCCCGGACACAATCTCCCTCCCCTGACCTACAAGGCCGCGGGCGTCGATATCGACGCGGGCGACGCCCTGGTCGAGCACATCAAGCCGCTGGCCCGGAGCACCAACCGTCCCGGCGTGATGGGCGGCTTGGGCGGCTTCGGCGGCCTGTTCGATCTCAAGGCCGCCGGCTTCCACGATCCCATCCTCGTTTCCGGGACCGACGGTGTCGGCACCAAGCTCAGGGTCGCGATTGAGGCCGGCATCCCCGATACGGTCGGCATCGACCTGGTGGCGATGTGCGTGAACGACATCGTCGTCCAGGGCGCCGATCCGCTGTTCTTCCTCGACTACTATGCCACCGGCCATCTCGAGGTCGAGATCGGCCGCCGCATCGTCGCCGGCATTGCCGAGGGCTGTCGCCGCGCCGGCTGCGCCCTCGTCGGCGGCGAGACGGCGGAGATGCCCGGCATGTACGCGGAGGGCGATTACGATCTCGCCGGCTTTGCAGTCGGCGCCGCCGAGCGTGAGCATCTGTTGCCGAGACCCGATATCGCCCCCGGCGACATCGTTCTCGGCTTGAGCTCGAGCGGCACGCACTCGAACGGCTATTCCCTCGTGCGCCGCATCGTCGCGCGAAGCGGCCTCACCTACGCCGCGCCCTCGCCTTTCAGCAGCGGCTCGCTGGGCGAAGCCCTGCTCGAGCCGACCCGCATCTACGTGAAGCAGTTGCTGGCCGCCATCCGCGCCACTGGCGCGATCAAGGGGCTGGCCCATATCACCGGCGGCGGCCTGCCCGGCAACGTGCCGCGTTGCCTGCCGGACGGCCTGCGCGCGCGCCTCGATGCCAGACGCTGGACGGCTCCGCCGGTGTTCAGCTGGTTGCGCGAGGTCGGCAACGTGCCGACCGACGACATGCTGCAGACCTTCAACTGCGGACTCGGTATGGTCGTTGTGACGACGGCCGCGGATGCAGCCCGGGTCGCCCAGGCCCTGCGCGACAGCGGCGAGACCGTTGCCGAAATCGGCGTCATCGAACCCGCCCCGACTGCCGAAGCCGATTGCGTGGTCGAGCACGCCGACAGCCTATGGCAAAGCTGAAAGTCGGCGTCCTGATCTCGGGACGCGGCAGCAACATGGCCGCGCTGATCGAGGCGGCTAAGGCATCCGACTATCCGGCCGAGATCGTCTGCGTGCTGAGCAATGTCGCCTCGGCGCCGGGACTGCAGATGGCCGCAAAGGCCGGCATCGCGACCGAGGTCGTCTCGCACCGGGATTTTGCCGATCGCGAAAGCTTCGACCGCACGGTGTCGGCGACGTTGGAGAAGCATGGCGTCGAGTTTGTGGTCCTTGCCGGCTTCATGCGGATTCTGAGCGCCTGGTTCCCGCAGCATTGGGCCGGACGGCTGATCAACATCCACCCGTCCCTGCTGCCGGCCTTCAAGGGGCTCCATGTCCAGCGTCAGGCCCTCGACGCCGGCGTGCGTCTCAGCGGCTGCACTGTGCATCTCGTCACAGGCGAGCTCGATGGCGGGCCCATCGTGGCGCAGGCCGCCGTGCCGGTTCTTCGGGGAGATACCGAAGAAGCGCTGTCGGCACGCATCCTGCGCCAGGAGCATCGGCTCTATCCGCTGGTCGTGCGGTGGTTCGGCGAGCGCCGGGTGACCGTGTCCGGCGGCAAGGTGGAGGTCACGGGCGTTCCGCCGGATGCCACCCTGCTCTTCTCGCCCGATC
Organism: Enhydrobacter aerosaccus; assembly: GCF_900167455.1. Lineage (GTDB taxonomy): Bacteria > Pseudomonadota > Alphaproteobacteria > Reyranellales > Reyranellaceae > Reyranella > Reyranella aerosaccus. The sequence continues at coordinate 1,077,172 of NZ_FUWJ01000001.1, read as the reverse complement.
CCTAGTTCGCTATAAGACAGCCACGAAATTCTTACGGGGGACCTTCAATGGCCGAAGCAGTTCAGGACGAATATCGCGCTCACCTGGAGACCTACCAGGGCTTCAACAAGCTCGTGACCTTCATGGTCTTGTGGCTGATCGTGCTGCTCGCCTCGATGGCGCTTGGGCTGATCGCGCATCTGCCGGTGATCGGCGTGCTGCTGGGCGTCGGCGGATCGGTCGCCGTGCTCATCGGCGCCGCCCTCGCGCCCTGAGGGCCGGTCCATAGACATGAAAAGCGGCCCCTACGGGCCGCTTTTTTGTTGGCTGCGGTGGTTACGCTCAGCCGACGATCTCTGTGCCCGCAAAGAAGTAGGCGATCTCGGTCGCGGCATTCTCGGGCGAATCCGAGCCGTGCACCGAGTTGGCCTCGATCGACTCGGCGAAATCCTTGCGGATCGTGCCCGCCGCGGCGTTGGCCGGGTTGGTGGCGCCCATGATCTCGCGGTTCTTGGCCACGGCGTTCTCGCCTTCCAGGACCTGCACGACCACCGGGCCGGACGTCATGAAAGTGCAAAGATCGTTGAAGAACGGACGGGCCTTGTGCACGCCGTAGAATTGCTCGGCCTGCTGGCGGCTCATCCACAGGCGCTTCTGGGCCACGATCCGCAGGCCGTTCTCTTCGAAGCGGGCGTTGATCTTGCCGGTCAGGTTCCGGCGCGTCGCGTCCGGCTTGATGATCGAGAAAGTGCGTTCGACGGCCATAAAACCCTCTTGCCAGTATGCATTGGTCGAGTGGGCGGGCCTTATAAACGCGGGGTTTAGGCACGGCAAGCGGGCCAATCGCCTTGGTTCCGCCACCGTGCGCGTGCTAAAGCCCCCGGCCCCATGCTGCACATCACCGATCTTTCCTTCCGCCACGGCGAGCGGGTGCTGTTCGACCGCGCCTCCACGGCCTTCTCAGACGGCTGGAAGGTCGGGCTGGTCGGCCGCAACGGCGCCGGCAAGTCGACGCTCCTGAAGCTGATCCAAGGCCAGCTCGAGGCCGATGGCGGCACCATCAACCTGATGGGCCGCACCCGCATCGGCTCGGTCCCGCAGGACCCGCCCGGCGGCGACATCACCGTCCTCGACGCCGTGCTGGCGGCGGACGTCGAGCGCGCCCGCCTGCTGGCCGAGTCGGAGACCTGCGAGGACGGGCTGCGGCTGGCCGAGATCCACATGCGCCTGGACGAGATCGGCGCTGCCTCGGCCCCGTCCCGGGCAGCCTCGATCCTGAACGGCCTCGGCTTCGACAATGCCGCGCAGGGCCGTGCCTGCGGCGAGTTCTCGGGCGGCTGGCGCATGCGCGTGGCGCTGGCGGGCACGCTGTTCAGCGATCCCGATCTGCTCATCCTCGACGAGCCGTCGAACCATCTCGACCTCGAGGCGCAGTTGTGGCTGACCGAGCATCTGAAGCGGTTCCGCAACACGCTGCTGATGGTCAGCCATGATCGCGACCTGCTGAACGACGTATGCGATCACATCGTGCATATCGATCAGCAGAAGCTCGTCACCTACACCGGCAATTACGACTTCTTCGAGCGCACGAGGGCCGAGCGGCTGGCCAACGATGCCGCCCAGCAGGCCAAGCTCGCCGCCCAGCGCAAGCACATGCAGGCCTTCGTCGACCGCTTCAAGGCCAAGGCCAGCAAGGCGCGCCAGGCCCAGTCGCGCCTCAAGATGATCGAGAAGCTCGGCCCCGTCGCCACCGTGCCGGTCGACGAGCGCATCACCTTCAATTTCCCCTCGCCCGAGCAGCTCGCCTCGCCGATCGAGACGCTGGACGAGGTGACGGTCGGCTACGACAAGGGCCCGCCGGTGCTGCGCAAGCTCGACCTGCGCCTGGACATGGACGACCGCATTGCGCTGCTGGGCCAGAACGGCAACGGCAAGTCGACCTTCATCCGCCTGCTGTCGGATCGACTGGCTCCGCGCGAGGGCCGCGTCAGGCGCACGCCCAAGCTGCGCATGGGCTATTTCTCGCAGGACCAGGAAGAGTCGCTCGAATTCGACCAGACGCCGTTCGATCACATGAACCGGGCGCTGGGACCGGGTGTCGGCGAGGCCAAGGTGCGGGCCCAGCTCGGCCGCTTCGGCTTCTCGCGCGATCGCGCCGATCTCAAGGTCGGCGTGATGTCGGGCGGCGAGAAGACCCGCCTGCTGCTAGCGCTGGCGACGCGCAACGCCCCTCACCTGCTGCTGCTCGACGAGCCGACCAACCATCTCGACATGGATGCGCGTGCCTCGTTGATCGATGCCATCAACGATTTCGAGGGCGCCGTCGTCCTCGTCAGCCACGACACGCATCTGGTGAAGATGGTGGCGGACCAGCTCTGGGTCGTCGCCGGCGGCACCATCACGCCGTTCGAGGGCGATATCGACGACTACCAGGCGCGGCTGCTGCGCGAACGCGGCGGCCGCCCGGCCAAGGAAGCCAAGGCCGAGGCCAAGGCCAAGCGCGAGCAGGAAAAGGCGGCGGCTGCAGCCAGCGCTTCCGCCGCCACCTCGAAGAAGGATCAGCGCAAGCAGGGTGCCGAGGAGCGCGTGAAGCGCGGCCCCTTGAAGCGCGCGCTGGAGAATGCCGAGAAGACGATCGCCAAGCTCACCAAGCAGCGCGGCGAGATCGAGGCCAAGCTGGCAGATCCCGCGACCTATAGCGGCCCGCCAACGCTGGCGGCCGAGCTGCAGAAGGAGAAGACGCGACTCGAGCGCGAGCTCGCCCATGCCGAGCACGAATGGCTGGTCGCCCAGGAAGCCTACGAAGCGGCCTGATCTCTACTCGGCCGCTGCGGCCGGAACGCGGGCCGGCGGGCTCGCTTGGCGGATGATCGTGACGAGACCGGCGTTGAAGACATAGAGGCCAGTGGCGATCCAGAACATCGTCGCGGGCTGGCCGAGGCTCATGAGCTGCCCGAACACCAGCGGCGCCAGGAACGAGCCGAGGTCGAGGCCGGAATAGACGAAGCCGAACACCTTGCCCGAGGCCCCGGCCGGCGTGGCTTGGCGCACGATCATGTCGCGCGATGGGCCGGTCGTGCCGCCGGCGAAACCGGCGAGCGCCAGGATCACCGGCAGCAGCGCGGGCGGTACCGTCTGTGTGGCGATCGGCAGCGTCAGCGCCGCTGCGGCGAGCAGGCCGATCGCCGCCGTGCGCTCGTGACGATGGACGCGATCGGCGAAGTAGCCGCCCGCCAGCATGCCCGCCGCCGAGCCGACGACGAACACCATCAGGCAGAAGGCGGCATAGTTCTCGGTCACGTCGAACATGCTCTTCCAGGCGGGCACCGCGAATTGCTGGATGCCGACCGTGTTGGTCGCCAGGAGGGCGAAGTAGACGAGGCAGAGCAGGATCGGCATCTGCAGGAACAGCGCCCTTATCGAACCGCCACCATGGGCGCCGGCAGCGGCGCGTGCCTTGATGCGGTGATCGACGAGATCGGTGCGATGGACCAGCACGAGGAAGGCCAGCACGAGCCCGGGAATGGCGCCGATCAGAGCGGCTCCGACCCAGCCGATGCTGTGGTCGAGGAAATACATCGCCGGCCCCGCCGCCCATCCGAGCGAGCCGCCGAGACCATGGATGCTGAAGGCACGTCCCAACCGCTTCTGATCCACCGACGCATTGAGGATGGCGAAGTCGGCGGGATGGAAGACGCAGTTGCCGAGCCCGCCGATGATGGCGATGGCGGCAAAGGCCGCGAAGGAATGGGCGATGGAGATCAGCCCCAGCATCAGCCCGAGCGCGGCGAGTCCACCGGCCAGGATGGGACGCGCCCCGAAGCGGTCGACGGCAAACCCGGCCGCAGTCTGGCCGAAGCCGGAGACGGCATAGAACAGACTGCCCAGCAGCCCGACCTCGCCGAAGGACAGCCCCACCTCGTCGCGCACGATCAGCAGCATCGTGACGAACGCGAGCTGATAGTAGTGGCTGGCGCCGTGCGCGACACCGATCAGGCTGATGACCCGGACATCGCGTCGGGCAGGAACGGCGACTGCTGCGGACACTTCGAGATCCCCTTGTTGCACGGATCATAAACGATGCCGCCGGCTTGCTGCTGCGGAATTGCGTGCGGGGGTGCCATGCAAGCGTGATGACGCAACGCACACAGTAGGGCTAGTCTCCCCGCGCTCAGAAGGGAGAAACGCCATGAAGCGCTGGAAATTCCGTCCCGAAGGCTCGACATGGGGCGATTGGGGAGACGACGATCAGCTCGGTCGGCTCAACCTGATTACGCCAAAGAAGGTGCTGGAAGGCATCGCCGAGGTGAAGGAAGGCCTGTCCTTCTGCCTGAGCCTTCCGCTGGATCTTCCCGGCGGCAACGTCCTGAACCCCCGCCGCCTGCCCCCTGTGCTGTCGCCGACGGGCGACGAGAATGGCTGGCGCTTCAACTTCCTCACCAACACCATCAACCCGCTGTTCATGGACGTGGCCAGCGACGACCGCGTGATCCTGACGCTGCAATATTCGACCCAGTGGGACACGCTGGCCCATGTCGGCGGCATGTTCGATGCCGACGGCGACGGCGTGCCGGAGCCGCTCTACTACAACGGCTTCAAGGCCGGCTCCGACGTGGTCGGCCCGCAGCCCGACGCCGGGCGCGACGGCTGCGGCCACATGAGCTACGCCCACAAGCTCGGCGTCGAGAACATGGCGGCCAAGGCCATCCAGGGCCGCGCCGTGCTGGTCGATCTGGAGAAGCATTACGGCCGCGACCACAAGTACGTTAACTACGACGACTTCGCCCGCGTCCTCGAGGCCGACAAGGTGGTGGTCGAGCCCGGCGACATGCTGCTGCTCTACACCGGCTTCACCGACGAGATCGTGACGATGGACAAGAAGGTCGATCCGGCGCGCGCCCATGCGATGTGCTGCGTGCTCGACGGCCGCGACAAGCGGCTGCTGCAATGGATCACCGACAGCCAGATCTCGGCCCTGATCGCCGACAATTACGGCGTCGAGGCCGTCCCCGCCAAGCCAGGTCCGGAGAACGCCGAGCATCCGTCGCTGCCGATCCACAACCACTGCCTGTTCAAGCTCGGCCTCAACCTCGGCGAGATCTGGTGGCTGAAGGACCTGGCGCTATGGCTGCGCGACCGCAAGCGCTCCCGCTTCCTGCTGACGGCGCCGCCACTGCGCCTGCCCGGCGCGGTCGGATCGCCGGCGACGCCGGTCGCGACGGTCTGACCGCCGATGCCCGCATCCTTTGCCGAGCTCGTTGCAAGAAGCCTGAAGTCCGAGCCCTTCGCCCTGGTCGATGTCGGCTGTTCCGGCGGCATCGATCCCAAGTGGCGGGTGTTCGAACCGCAGCTCAGGATCCTCGGCATCGATGCGAGCGAAGGCGAGTGCCGGCGGCTGGCCAGTCTCGAGAAAGGCGCCGACGCGGATTATGTCGCGGGCTTTGCCGGCCTGCCGGAAGGACATCCGCTGCGCCACAAGACATCGGTCGCGCCGATCGGAGACCTGATCCAGCCGCGCTTCAGTTACATGCGGACGCGCGAGATCCGCCGCGCGTGGCTGGCGCAGGCGCCGCACGAGGAGCGGATGCGCCAGAACGAATGGCAAACCACGGAATTGGCCGACGAGGCACGCACGATCGTCGTGCCGCAGCTCCTCGCCGAACGCGGCTGGAAGAATGTCGACTATCTCAAGATCGACATCGATCGCGACGACTTCGAGGTGCTGCTGAGCTTCGACGGCCGCTTCGAGGAATTCGGCCTGATGGCCGTCCAGCTCGAGGTGATGTTCATCGGCTCGGATTCGGATCTGCAGCACAGCTTCCACAACACGGACCGCTTCATGCGCCGCCAGGGTTTCGAGCTGTTCGATCTCGAGGTGCGGCGCTATTCCACCCGCGCCCTGCCCGGCCGCTACATCTGGCCGACGCCGGCGGAAACCGAATTCGGCCGCCCGTTCATGGGCGAGGCCTACTACGCGCTCGACCCTGCAGCCGCCAAAGGGTGCGGTCGCACGCTCGATGCCGGCAAGCTTGCCAAGCTCGCGGCCATCTTCTCGCTGTGGAACGTACCCGACGTGGCGGCCGAGCTGCTGCTCGCCGAGCGCTCGGTCTTCGAGCCGCTGTTCTCGGTCGACGCGGCGCTGGATGCCTTGGCCGCGCAGGTGCAGCCCTTCAGCCTGCGACGCCGCTCCTATGCCGACTATCTCGCTCAGTTCGAGAAGGACTCGGCCGCATTCTATCGGCCCGAGGGCCATGTCCCGCTGCGCGAGCGGCTGGCCGCCGCCTGGCGCGGCTTCGTCCGGCCGCGGCGCTAGGGCTTGCCCCGGCCGTTACCATACGCCGGGAGAGCTGCCGGAATTGCGCAAACTGATTTTCCGCAATTCGGGCAGCTCCCTCCCAGGCCCCAAGGCTGGACGGGATCAGTGGCCGAGGGCAAATAAGCCGCCATGTCGAACCCCGTCGAGCCGGGCGTCCGCAAGCGCGTACGGGACGCCATCTCCAAGCTGATCTGGGACCAGGTCACGCCTTGGGTCTACATGAACGACGACGGCGTGCGCGTGACGAGCCATGACGGCCAATCGCTCTCCTTCCCCGATAAGGAATCACCCGGCGCGAAGGATCTGTTCTGGAGCGGCACCTATATCGAGCCGTTCGTGACAGAGATCTGCCACCAAGAGATCGCCGCAACCTGCCGCTGGGCGGATGCGCAGGGTGTGCCAAGACGGCAGGCGCTGAGCGAGCTGCGGACCGAATTGCTGGCGGGCTTCATCCGCCTCTACTGGACGATGGCGGACGTCCACCGCCAGACCTGGTGGAAGCTGCCCAACGGCGCCGTGCGACGCGATACCAGCGGTGAAGTCGATCGCATGATGACCTTTCTGGATGCCGCGCTCGCCAAGGCCGCCAACGGGGCTGTCGCCTCCGCCTGAGCACCGCCGGGACTTTCCGCAATTCGGGCAGCTCTTCCGGGGCGGAGTCCCTCCGGGAAGCCGGCTGATCGGCTGTCCTTGGATAGTTAGATATAAGTAATATATATCAATATATTGATATATATCTATTCCCTTCTCTCTCTTTGCCCGGCAGACATGCTCCCCGTCGTGAGAGCTGCCCGAATTGCGGAAAATCGGAATGCCCTCCCCACCTGTCCTCCGATCGGATGGAGACTCATAGGAGCGCGCCACTCCAGTGGCGCATTCATACAGATGAGCGCAACTGGAGTTGCGCGCTCCCTTGAGCAGCTACGCAGCACCAAACCTCGACCTCATCCCGAGGAGCCGCGAAGCGGCGTCACGAGGGGATGCGAGGCCGGGCGTGGTGCGGAATTGCGGAAAGTGGATTTGCGCAATTCGGGCAGGTCTCGGGGGGACCTCAGGCCTTCTTTTCCCAGCCACCGGTCGCGGTCTGCTGCCAGTAGACCAGCGTGTGGCCGGCGGCCTTGTAGGCCTTCCAGCGATCGCGGGCCTCGGCGACGGCCTGGTCGTCGCGTCCATCGAATAGTTCGAAGCAGCGCTTGTAGCTGTCCAGTCGGTCCGAATGGGCGTGGTCGGCGACGAACAGGAAGCCGGCGCCGTTCGGGTTCTCGTCGAGATGCGTCAGCCAGATCGGCTGGCGGTCGGCATCGCCTTCCTTGGCGGAGCCGTGCGGCAGGAAGCCGTTGGGATCGTAGGTCCACAGATGGGTGTTGAGGACATCGACCCGCTCGGGCGAGCCCAGCATCACCACGGCGCGCTCGCCGGCCTGCAGGGTCTTCACCAGCAGGCGCGGCAGCGCTTCTTCCAGCGACGAGCGAGTCAGATGGTAGAAATTGACTTCCGTCGCCATCGAGGCATCAGCGCTCGTAGCTATCCGCGATCCACCGATCGAGCAGACGCACCCCGAAGGCCGTCGCGCCCTTCGGAGTGGTGTCGTTGCCCTTGGCCGACCACGCCACGCCGGCGATATCGAGATGCGCCCAGGCCACGCCCTCCTGCACGAAGCGCTGCAGGAACTGCGCCGCCGTGATCGATCCGCCATCGCGGCCGTTGCTGACGTTCTTGATGTCGGCGATGTCGGAATCGATCAGCTTGTCGTACTTCGGACCGAGCGGCATGCGCCACAGCTTCTCGCCGATCTCAGCACCCGCGGCCCGCAGCTGATTGGACAGCGGGGTGTTGTTGGAGAACAGGCCGGCGCGCTCATGGCCCAGCGACACGATGATGGCGCCGGTGAGCGTCGACAGCTCCACCATCGCCTGCGGCTTGAACTTCTCCTGCGCGTACCACATCGCGTCGCACAGGATCAGGCGGCCCTCGGCGTCGGTGTTGATGACCTCGACGGTCTGGCCCGACATGGTCTTGACCACGTCACCGGGACGCTGCGCCTTGCCGTCCGGCATGTTCTCGACCAGGGCGCAGACGGCGACGACGTTGACGCGCGCCTTGCGGCCCGCCAGCAGCTTCATGGCACCGGTGACGGCGCCGGCGCCGCCCATGTCCCACTTCATGTCCTCCATGCCGCCCGCGGGCTTCAGCGAGATGCCGCCGGTGTCGAAGCACACGCCCTTGCCGATCAGGGCGACCGGGGCCTGGTTCTTCGGTCCCTTCATCCAGCGCATGACGAGAAGCTGGGACTCGCGATCGCTGCCCTGGCCCACGCCCAGCAGCGCGCCCATGCCGAGCCGCTTCATCTCGGCCTCGCCCAGGATCTCGACCTTGACGCCGAGCTTGGTGAGTTCCCTGGCACGGCGCGCGAACTCGGTCGGATAGAGCACGTTGGCCGGCTCGCTCACGAGATCGCGGGTGAAGAAGACCGCATCGACGGCGGGCTCGAGCGGCGCATAGGCCCGCTTGGCCTCGGCCACGGCCGAGACAACGACGGTGACCTTCTGCAGCGTCGGCTTCTGCTCGGCCTTCTCCTTGGTCTTGTACTTGTCGAAGCGATAGCCCCGCAGCTGCGCGCCGAGGGCGATGTGGGCCGCGATCTGGGCCGGCGACAGCTTGCTCTTCTCCACCACGTCGACGACCACCGTCACCGCCTTCTGGCCAGCGGCATTGGCATCGGCCACGACCAGGCCGCCCAGGCTCTCCGCGCCCCGGGCGTCGAGCTCGCTCGCCTTGCCGACACCGAGCAACAACAGGCGGCCGATATCGGCCTGGCCCAGCACGACCAGGGTCTGGCCCTTGGCACCGGTGAAGCGGCTCGCTTCGATGGCCCGGCCGATGGCGCCATCCGCCCCCTCGTCGAGGCTCTCTGCCGTCGGCAGGAGTTGCTTATCGGCTGAAACGAATACCGCGACATTGCCGGAAAGAGCCTTCGGAAAGGCCGAAAATTCCACTTTCATTGGATTCCCTCAGGTTTGGAGCGGAGTTTTCGCCCCTGCGACGGGACGGCGCAAGCCGCGAATCGGCGCCCATTGGACGCAAATTCGGGGCTGGCGTCCCGGCGCTGCCGACAGTATCAGTACCGGCCCTCAAAACGGGAATGGATTATGACCTCAGCTTCTCTGCCTCGCGTTTCCGTCGTCGGCCTCGGCAAGCTCGGCGCCCCCCTCGCCGCCGTTCTGGCAAGCCGTGGCTTCACGGTCATCGGCCTCGACGTCAACAAGACCTTCGTCGATGCCATGAATGCCGGCAAGATGCCGATCGTCGAGCCGCAGCTCAACGAGCTGATCGCCGCCAACAAGGAGCGGCTGTCGGCCACCATGGACGCCAACGAGGCGGTGCAGAAGAGCGACGCCAGCTTCGTGATCGTGCCGACGCCGTCCGACAGCACCGGCTTCTTCTCCAACCGTTTCGTGCTGCAGGCCATGGAGACGCTGGGCAAGGCGCTCCGCACCAAGAAGGGCTATCACGTCGTCGTCATCACCAGTACCGTGATGCCGGGCACCACCGGCACCGAGATCAAGGCGGCGCTGGAAGCGGCATCGGGCCGCAAGGTCGGGCCCGAGCTCGGCCTCTGCTACAATCCGGAATTCATCGCGCTGGGCAGCGTCGTGCGCGACATGCTCTATCCGGACTCGATCCTGATCGGCGAAAGCGATGCCAAGGCCGGTGACATGCTGCAGACCATCTATCTGCAGATGTGCGAGAAGAAGCCGCCGGTGCAGCGCATGAACTTCGTGAATGCCGAGCTCACCAAGATCTCGGTCAACACCTACGTCACGACCAAGATCTCCTACGCCAACATGCTGGCCGACCTGTGCGACCGCCTGCCGGGCGCCGATGTCGACGTCGTGACCAAGGCGCTGGGTGCCGATACCCGCATCGGCGCCAAGTATCTCAAGGGCGCGATGGGCTATGGCGGTCCCTGCTTCCCGCGCGACAACGTCGCCTTCGCCGCCTTGGCCCGCAAGATCGGCGCCCGAGCCGACGTTGCCGAGGCGACCGACCGTATCAACAATCACCAGATCGAACGCGTCTCGGGCCTGGTGGCCAAGTTCGCCAAGGCCGGCACCCGCATCGCCCTGCTCGGCCTGTCGTACAAGCCGCAGACGCCGGTGGTCGAGGAAAGCCACAGCGTCAAGATCGCGGCCAAGCTGGCTGACGCCGGCTACATCGTCACCGTGCACGATCCGCTGGCGCAGGATGCGGCCCTCACCGTGCTGGGAGAAAAGGTCGTGGGTGCCTCGTCCCTGGACAGCGCGGTGCGCGACTGCGACCTGCTGATCGTCGGCACCGGCTGGCCGGAGTACAAGGCGATCGATCCGGCCTGGTGCAAGCGCAACGGCCAGCGCCTCACGATCCTGGATCTGTGGCGCACCCTGCCCGCGGACAAATTCGCCGACGTCGCCGACGTGCTGTATCTCGGCTCGGGGCGCTAAGCGCCCCGACGACCCGCTCCGGAGAGCCCGGAGCGGCGATCGCTAGATCGCGTATCGTCCGCGCAGACGCAGGACCTTGCCCTTCATGGTCGGGTCGATGCGCGGATTGCCGGCCAGGACCTGACCGCAGAACGGGTTGATGTTGGCGCTGATATAGTCGGTGAACAGCGGCCAGAACCGGTTGTAGATCACATTGACCCCGATGAAGCGGCGCGACAGGCGGCGATGGGCCGGTCGGGTCTCTTCCTCGCGAGCGGCGGCCTGTCGGAACAGGCGCTCGACGCCCTTGAGCCGCTTCTCGTCGATCGCCTCGAGGATGCGCCCGGTGCGCACCGGCTCGTTGATGCCCTGGGTCGCCACGCCGAACTCGAAGATGAACATGTCGGTCCGTCGCAGCAGGTCGTTGAACGGCCCCGCTTCCACACCCGGCGTATCCAGGGGCAGGCCCTCGCATTCGCGCGGCACCAGGATCGGTCCGGTGAATCCCATGGCGCGCCACGCCACCGCGAAACGGCTCAGGAAATCGGGACGAGTGCCGACGAACATAAGCGCCGAATTGCGCGGATAGGTCAGCACCTGGTCGCACACGAACGGCAAGGTGTGCGGCAGGTCGTAGGTCAGATCGTTGTAGAGATGCCACTCGAGATTGGTCGTCCGGTACGGCTCGGCCGCCGGCTCGAGGGCGGCCGAGATGCCGGCAGAGAAGCGCTCGAAGGCGGTATCCCTGTCGAGGCGGATCTCCTCGATCTCCATCTCCGGCCAGCCCCAGTTCTCGGCCTGATCCGGCAGATACGGCGTCGAGACGTCCCAGATGAACCGATCCTGGTCGTTCATCTTGGTCTGCCGGCCCTTGTTGTTGGCCGCTGCGACGCGCGTGTGATCGCAGTGATAGCCGAACACCTTGTCGACCAGCGTATCGACGGAGCCGCGATAGAGCGCCAGCCGCGCCGCGAGGTTGGAGTCGCAGTGCCAGCCCAGCAGCATCTCCTCGTCGAAGCCGTGGATCGCGAACATGTCCTCGCGCAGCGCGGCCTGGAAATCGCCCAGCGCGTCGTAGCGCATCGGCATGAAGTTGTGCACGACCTGATTGAGATGGAAGCGCCTGGACCAGTCGCGCAGCTTGGCGATGTTGCCGACCGCATCCTTGCGGTCGAAGGCGGCCTCCCACAGCATCTCGGGCAGCTCGAAGCGCGGCACCTGATAGAAGCCGTCCGGAATTTCGCCCAGGATGTCGCTCAGCGATTGCTTCTCGTCGCGCGGCACCAGCAGCATGTCGGTGTTGGTGTAGAGGATCCAGCGGTTGCGCGGATTGGAGCGCCGTAGCGCCACGTTGCGCGACTGCGCCTCCAAGGCCACCAGATGGGTCCGTGCCTTGAGATGCACGTGCTGCTCGGGTCGCACGCGGAAGATGCGGAGCACCTTCTTGGCCTTCTCCGTCAGTGTATCCTGGATCGCTTCCGGGAAGGTCGGATGATCGTCGGGCGTGTTGTAATCGACGAACAGGATCTCGTCGTCGGGATCCGACATGACCTCGGCGATCGCGTTGAAGCTGATCGCAGCGCGCTTGTGGAGGTTGTAGCCGTGGCTATCGTTGCGGCCGTAGATGATGACGGAGAACATCTGGTCCTCGTGCGACTGATGCGATTACGAGCCGAGCCGCGCCAGTTCGTGGCGCGCCGCGGCATACTCGATCATGGAGGGCGGGGCCTTCTCGACCACCTCGTTGAAGCGCTTCCGCGCCTCGGCCGGATCCGACGGCAGAGCCAGGACGCCGATCTGGAACAGGGCTTCCGCCCGCCGCTCCGGTGTATCGGCGCAGGCCAGCACCTCGTCCGCCGTCAGCTTCGCGGCGTGCAACGCCAGCAATGGCTGCGGCCAGACATCGATCGTGTCGATCTGGATCGGACCGGCAGAACGATCCAGCCGATGCAACGCCGTCAAACGATAAAGCTGCCAGTACGGATCGTGAGGCTCCTTCTCGAGCGCCCGCTCCCATTCCGGCAAGGCCTTCTCGTAATCGGCAAGACGCAGCGCCACGCAGCCCCGTGCCGAAGCGTGTTCCGCCGGCAGAAGCTCCAGCTGCCGGCGCCAATCGGCATCGGCTTGGTCCAGCCGCCCCACCGCCAAGCGCGAGATCGCGCGACCACTCAGGATGTCGGGATTCTTGGATCGTCCGGCAACGGCGACATCGAACGCCTGCAGCGCCTTGTCATGCTCACCGAGCATGGCGAGCGCCTCACCCTTCAGCGCCATCACGTCGGGATGGTTGGGCTTCCAGCGCAGGATGTCGTTGTAGTCGTTCAGCGCTTCCTTGGGGCGACCCTCGGCGAGATAGGCATTGCCGCGGGCGATATGCGGCAAGGTATGGCGTCTGATCGAGTGCAGCACCGACGTATAGGCGGCGATCTCCGCCGTGAAGCGTCGGCGCTGGCGCAGCACGAACGGGCGATCGGGAGCACTGTCGCGGATCTGCGATCGCAGCTTGCGCACGGCTTCGTACTTCGACATCGCCTGTTCAGGCTTGCCCTCGATGTCGAGAATTTCGCCCTGGGCCTCGAGAGCCTCGGCCATGGTGGGAGCAAGCTCGCCAGCGCGAACGAACAATCGGGACGCCGTGTCGTAGTCGCCGGCGCGCGCCAATCCGCGGGCGCGCACATAGAGCAGTTCCGGGTCCGTCTCTTCCGGAGGCTTGGGTGCACTATGAGTTGCGAAGCGATCGAGGCCTTTTCTCCAGGTGTCGAGCAACACGCCGGAAAACCGCATGAACAGGCTGGCGTCGGTCACCCCAAGGCTCCCGACTGGATGAACAAGCCGTTCCGAGGGTATCTGTTGGCAGCAAAGCCGGGATTCGAAAGGGGCATAAACGACAATTATCTCAAGTCGATGAGGGGCGATCTTTGATTGTGGGCGTCCGCTAGCTTACAGACCTTCATCAGTCAAGGCGACGGCGCCGGCCCGCGCTTTTCGTGATCACGGCCCTTGGTTTCCCAAATTTCATTGCGCTAGTGTCGCCAGCGGCGATCATATATATCAACCCCGCTTTTTGATTCACAGCCCCGGATTCGCCCCCAAACATGCCTGTCACTCAAGCAGTCTGCCTGGTTGGTGGCCGCGGCACGAGGCTGGGGACACTCACCGACCAGACGCCCAAGCCCCTGCTCGCCGTAGGGGGCCGTCCCTTCCTCGACTATCTCATCCATGACGCTCGTCGCTTCGGCCTGAATCGGCTGTTGTTGCTGGCCGGTTATCAATCGCACGAGATCGTTTCGCGTTACGATGGTAAGCGCTTCGACTCGCTCGCCGTCGATGTCGTTGTCGAAGCGGAGCCGGCTGGGACCGGTGGAGCGCTTCTTCATGCTCGAGACAGACTCGACGACTCCTTCTTTCTCCTGAATGGAGATTCCTTTTTCGACTTCAACTGGCTGAATCTCGCGACGGCAGACGCGCACGAACACTGGGCGATGCACGTGGCGCTTGCCACCGGCATCGTCGGCAGCCGTTACGGCCGAGTCGAGTTGGCCGGCGCACGGATAAAGGGCTTCCATCCGGAAGGCGACAGTTCACAGCCCATCAATGCCGGAATCTATCTGGCCCGTCGCAGCCTGCTCGACGAGATCAAAACTCTGCCCTGCTCCCTGGAGCGCGAGATCCTGCCCAAACTGGCACAGGAAGGACGCCTCCTCGGGTATGCGGCCCGAGGCGCCTTCATCGATATCGGCGTGCCGGACGACTTCGCCCGAGCCCAGACGTTCATCCCGGCCTGCATGCGTCGGCCGGCGGCATTTCTCGATCGCGACGGCGTGCTCAACCGCGACGACGGCTATGTCCACCGCATCGATCAGGTCACGTGGATCGACGGCGCCATCGATGCCGTCAAGTGGTTGAACGATGCCGGCTATTACGTCTTCGTCATCACCAACCAGGCGGGCGTCGCGCACGGTTACTATGCCGAAGAGCAGATCCATGAGTTGCACGGCTGGATGGCGGAAGAACTGCAGAGCCGCGGCGCCCATGTCGATGCGTTCGAATACTGTCCCTTCCACCCCGAGGGCGCGGTCGATCGCTACCGGCAGGTGTCGGAGTTCAGGAAGCCCAAGCCGGGCATGATCCGCCGCCTCCAGCAGGAGTGGCCGACCGATCCTGCCAAGTCATTCGTGATCGGCGATCGCGATACGGACATGGAGGCGGCGGCTGCCGCCGGCCTCCCGGGCTTCAAGTTTCCTGGCGGAAACCTGGCCGAATTCGTCAAAAGCCACGTGACGGCTCGCCGTGTTGGAGAGACGGCAACAGCGCCTCAGTAATGACCCGCGAGTTCCGGCGTGACGGCGGCGGCGCGCGGTGAATAGAGATAGGCGCCCTTCTTGTTGCCCCACCAAACGATTTCGCGGCACCATTTCTGGAAATCGTCGTAGGGCTTGCTGGTCCGGTCGATCTCGACCACCAGCGGCGACTCGCGCAGCAGCGCTTCCTCTCCGGCCCGCACCTTCTGCCAGTAATCCAGCAGGTCGTAGCGCAGCCTGACCTTCAGGTCGGTCTTGGCGAAGGGCTGATGTACCAGGGCATGGTTCAGCCGGATCGCCTCGTCGATGATATCCATCGGCAGATTGGAGCTCTTCTGCTTCACCGTTTCGGCCAGCAGCCGCCCGGCCTCGGCATAGAAGGCATCGAACTTCCCATCGGCGGTCAGCTTGACGAAGATATACTCGTCCGCCGGCCAATAGATGCCGAGATATTCCTTCGAGAAGACGTATTCCGCGCCGCCGTTCTGGATCGACTGGGCTTCCTTTTCGAAGAAGGCGTTGATCTCGGCGATCATCGGGAAGCGGGCCGGATCGGCCGCCATGAACGCCTCGATCATGTCGCGGTAGGAGATACCGGAAATCCCATGCGCCATGATGAGAGGAATCTGGAACAGCTTGTCGAAATGCAGCAGCGCGGTCATCCAGCAGAACGTCCGCGTCCGCCGCCAATCCGCCTTGGGCATGGCCGCCGTCGCCACGACCAGGTCCTGCACCTCGGGCACGTCGTCGTCCAGTTCGACGCGCTCGCCGTGGATGTTGATGATCTTGGACTCGACCGTGACCATGCCGTACTTGGCCTGATAGGCGGCATCGCCCATCTCGGCATTCGGCAGGATCGACAGGTTATTGAACTGGATGCGGTTGTGCTGGCCGTTCTCGATCAGCTGGTCGACGCCCTTGACGAACGACTCGTAGGTCTCGCCCGGCAAGCCGAGGATCAGATCCGAATAGGTCTCGACCTTGTCCTTGGTGAAGCGGCGCTGGAGCTCCATGTAGGTATCGAGCGAGATATTGTCCCGCTTGATCGCCTCGAGCGTCGTCATGTCGACGCTCTGCATCGAGAGCGCCACGCCCTTGTTCAGGCCGGCATCCGACAGGATCTTCTGCGTCAGATAGGCGCGTTCGGTGGCGTTCTTGGTGTTCTGCACCGACAAGGCGACCGGATATCCCGTCTTCCTCTTGGTCTCGGCAACGTAATTGGCGATGTCGACATCGCGCTTCTGGATGCCGAAGTTGGCATCGCAACAGAAGATGTACTCGATCTTCTTCTGGGCAAACCAGTCGACTTCGCGGAACAGCCGTTCCTCGCCGAACTTCGTCACCTTGCCCGCCGTGGCGGATCCCCAATCGCAGAAGGTACAGCGGAACGGACAGCCCCGATTGGTTTCCCACAGCCCGATCCAGCTTTCGTGCTGGTTGGCCGCCATGATCTCGTCGAATGCCCCCTCCAGGAACGGCGACGGGATTTCATCCAGGTCCCGCACCCGGTCGATGTTCGGGTTGCGCACGAAGCTTCCATCGGCCGCGATGAAGCTCACGCCGGGCAGTCCTCGCCACGCTTCGCGGTCGGGAAACGCCTCGAGCAGTTTCAGGAAGGTGCGTTCACCCTCGTTGTGGACCGCGAGATCGATCTGCCGATTGGCGCGCAGAAAAGCCTCGGGCTGGTCGGGGACATGCGGCCCGCCAAAGACGATCATGATGCCGGGCTTCGACGCCTTGAGCCGGCGCGCGATCTCCAGTGAGATACGACCGTTCCACACGTAGGTACTGAATCCCACGATATCGGCACCCAGCAGGGCGTTCACGGCGTCGGAAATGCGAATCCGCTTGTAGAGGGCCGGGAGGAAGCGATAGCGGCCCGGATCGGGCGACTTCTGCTGCACATAGGTCTGCAGCAAGGCGATCGAGTAAGGCAGATAGTTCTGCCCGGAAAAGGAATTGTTGATCTGGACGAGGCCCACCGCAACCCTATCCTCGCGATCTCCAGCCGCGCGGACTTCCGTCATAGCGTGGGTTTCGTTCGGCGGTGACATCCAGACTCCGTTGCTCTCCCCGCCGGGAGCACGATCGGCCCCATGGCCGAATGGTCCGGTGGTCGGGGTGGTGTTGATCCCTCAAATTAGTTGAGGCCGCCCCGAAAGCAATACCAATAGCCCGCGTCGGCCGAAGGCGGCCGCTGGTACTTGGGGCGGGAAGGTGTGCAATTTGCCTCCGTAAAGGCACATCGATAGCCTGCGAAAGATCAGACAAGCCGTGAACCATGCCCTATAAGCGGGCCGCCGAATGAACGCCCAACCCTATGTCAGCTTCGTTACCTGGGGCCGCAATGACGGATATACGCCAGGCTATGTGGAACGAGTAAGTCGCGCGACCACGACCCTTGCCCGGCAGCTCGACGACGCGTCCGTGCCTTCGGAAATCGTCTTGGTCGAATGGAATCCGGCGCCGGACCGGCCTCTCCTGCTGGATGTGCTGGATATCCCCAACCGATCGAGACACGTCGCCGTCCGCGGAATCATCGTCGATCCGAAGTATCATTACCGCCTGGCCGGCGCGCACGAACGCGGCCTGAACGGCGGCGAGGCCTCAAATGTCGGCATCCGCCGCGCCCGTGGCCGGTTCATAACCCCGAAAGCCAGCGACACCGTCTTTTCGCCCGAGGTCATCGAGCGGATCGCCCGCCAGGACCTCGATCCCGACACCATGTACCGCATCGATCGCCACGACATCGCCGATGACGCGGTTTGGCAGCTCGAGGGGCCGGAGTTGCTGACGGGGCTGGGGTCTGCACCATCCACGCCCCAATCGTGCCTCCAACAGTCGCCGCTGTGGCAAATTCGCGACCTGCACACCAACGCCTGCGGCGATTTCACCCTCATGGCGGCATCCTACTGGCATCGTCTGCGCGGGCACGCTCGAGACCGCACCGTCCTCGCCCTCGACGTCGATTCTCTGGCCATGCATGCGGCGGCCGCACTCGGAGCCCGGGAATGCCGATGGCCCGCGGCCTGCCGCGTCTACAAGCCGGTCCACGGCAACTTGAACAATGCCAGGGTCACCCAGGTCTGGCGGCCGTGGCAGCGCCGCCTCGAAGCCTATCTCCTGAGGAAATTCAGCAGCGAAGCCGCGCACCAGGCCAGGATGTTACTGGACTATCCGCGGCGTCGGGTGCGGGGCGTCAATTCGGTATTGGGCCCCTCGATCGAGCGAAATTTCGTCTGGCCCGCGACTCGCTGGGCCCGGGGCGAGAAGCCTACCCCGTCCCAGCCCGAGGATTGGGGCTTGGCGGCAGAAAAGCTCGAGACCAGGTCCCTGTGCCGGGCTGCCTGGGAAGAAATCGCGGCCGCGGAACCTGTGCCGGCAGGCTGACCGTGGGCTAAGCGCCTGCCCTGCCGACGAAGAAATCCCGAGTACGGTTGATCTCGAGGACCGCCGCCACGGCAGCGGCCGGCAATGGCCCCAGGTCGCTCGCCCGCGCGTTCTGTTCCGCTTCGTCGGATGTGAGGATGCCCGGAATGGTGGTCGAGAGTTCGGGGAAGGCCAAGCAGAAGCGCAACGCAGCCTGAACCGCCGACGGCCCCGGTTCGGCTCCCACGGCGTGAAGCAGATCGGCCGCGCCATCGATCCAGTTGTCGAGCTGGGCTCGGGACCAGCCAAGCCGATGATCGCCCGGCGGGAACGTGGTGTCCCGCCGAACCATGCCCGACAGGAAGCCGAAGTTCAGCGGCGTGCGGCCAATGACTCCGACCTGCCGTTTCACCGCCTCCTGCAAAAGACCGGTCGTCACGGCGCGGACGTCCATCATGTTGAAATTGATCTGGATGACCGGCGCCGACGCCATGCTTACGGCCTCGAGCGCTTCCGCGGGACCTTTGGTGGATACGCCCCATGCCCTGATCTTGCCCGCCTCCTGCAAGTCCCGTAACGCGCCGACCGCCTCACCGACCGCGAGCGTCTCCCGAGCCGGATTGTGCAATTGGAGGAGATCGATGTAGTCGGTCTGCAAGCGCCGGAGACTGCCCTCTGTCGAGGCGATGATCGCTCGTGGCGAAAAATCGGGAGGACGATCCCACGACTCATAGCCGGCCTTGGTGGCGATCACGACCCGGTGGCGTTCGGTCCGGAACGCTCGGCCAATCAGTTCCTCGCTGTGACCACTGCCATACGCACTCGACGTATCGAAGAACGTGATGCCGCATTCCAACGCGCGCGCGAGTGCCGCCAGCGAGGTGCGATCGTCGGTATCACCATAGGAAGTATGACCGGTCGTCCGGCCGCCGATGCCCCAGGCGCCGAACCCGATTTCGGAGACCAGGAGTCCCGTCTTGCCTAGCGGCCGGTATTTCATGCCGCTCCTTTAGAGGGCCCCTTGGTGTCTTTCAACGCCGATGGCCAGCAAAGGGACGATCTGGCAAAGGCTTCGCTGCGCGGGCGTGCGCATGCTAAGGCGAAGGCACAGTTGTGACGTCGAGAGCATGATGGACTTTACGGGCAAGCGAGTGCTGGTCGCCGGCGGCGCCGGCTTCATTGGAACAAATCTGGCGCTCAGGCTCGCCCGCGAAGGAGCGCGGCTGCGCCTGACGATCCACGATAAGCCGCTTCAGGCTGCTTTCCCGGATGCCGAGGTCCTGCAGCTCGACCTGCGCAAGGCCGAGGATTGCGTGCGAGCCGTCGACGGCATGGATTTCGTCTTCCTCTGCGCGGCTCATACATCGGGAGCAGCAGTCATTCGCGCGACGCCGCTGGTGCACATCACGCCCAACGTCCTGATCAATACCCTTCTCCTCGAAGCCGCCTATCAGGCGCGCATCCAGAAGTTCTGCTTCATCTCGAGCGGCGCTGCCTACCCACCGACCGGTGCCCGCCCGGTGACCGAGCCGGAGATGTTCGACGGCGATCCAGATGACGTCTACTTCCCCGCCGGGTGGATGAAGCGGTATGCGGAAATCCTCTGCCGCACCTACGCCGAGAAGATCGCGTCACCGATGCCGACCGTCGTCGTGCGCCCTTCCAATGTCTTCGGCCCCTACGACAAATTCGATTTCGGTGTCAGCCATGTCACCGCGGCGCTGCTGCGCCGCGTCGTCGAGCGGCAATCCCCGATCGAGGTATGGGGAACCGGACGCGACATCCGCGACGTGATCCATGTCGACGATTTCATCGACGGCATGCTCGCCGCCTTCGCCACTGACCTTCCGCATTTTGCCGTCAACATCTGTGCCGGCAAGGGACATACCGTGGAGCAGATCCTGCAGGCCCTGCTCAAGGTGGATGGCTATACCGGCGCCGATATTCGCTTCGACCCGTCCCGCCCCAGCACCATTCCGGTGCGTCTCATGGACAACAGCCTGGCGCGGTCCAAGCTCGGCTTCGAGGCGCGCCTTTCCCTGGAGGAAGGGCTGCGCCGCACGATCGAGTGGTACCGAGCCAACAAGATGGCCGCGGCCTGACGGGTCAGAACGGACCGCGGAACCGCTTGTAGCCTTCCGTCATCGACCGTTCGGTCGGCAGCGGAATTCCGTGCTCCTGGCCCTTCACCTGGGTCAGGATCGCATCGACGGTCTCGTGCTGGCTTGGATAGTAGAGGTCCTCGAGGCTCTTCGCCGTCGGACAAGGCGCCTTGGCCATGCCCAGCATCGCCGGCGGCACCCTCAGCAAGCCCGGATCACGCATGACCAATTGCCGGCACACCTCGCCCGCGAGGCCATATTCGAGCCAGGATGTATCGGCGATCACCAGCCGACCGGTCTTGCGGACGCTGTCGACCACGAGATCCCAATCGGGATCGCTGATCGAATTGAGATCGATGACCTCCGCCTGGATGCCCGCCTTGTCCTCGGCATACTGCGCAGCACGCAGTGCCTCGATTACCATGACAGAAGTTGCCACCACGGTGACGTCCTTGCCGGGGCGAGCGACGTAGCTGGTGAGCGGAATCTTCGATCCGGAGTCGGCGACCGAAAAGTCGAGATTGTAGAGCAGACGATGCTCGATGCTGATCACGGGTCCCGGATGCTTGTTGATGATCTGCGGATACATGTCCACGATCGCCTGGCTGGTCGCCGGCATCACCACCGTCAGACCGGGGTAGTGCGCGAAGGTCGCCTGCGGGCTCTGCGAATGCTGTGCCCCCTGTCCCCAGCTGCGACCGACCACGACGCGGATCAGCATCGGGCAGCGCATTAGACCGCCAAACATATAGGAATACTTGGACGCCAGATTGATGATCTGGTTCATCGCCAGGAAGGCGAAATCGGCGCGAATGTGCGTGGTGATCGGATAATCACCGACCAAAGCCGCTCCGATCGCCGCACCGGTCATCCCCTCTTCCATGAGTGGGACGTCGAACACGCGGTCGGCACCGTATTTTTCAGCAAGCCCGGTCGTCGACCCGAAGATGCCCTTAAAGTCATCGACCCCCTGCCCCATGATGAAGACATTGGGGCTCGAGGCGAGACCGGCATCCATCGTTTCGAGAAGCGCACCCGCATAAGACAGGACACGTGTTGCGGTGGGCTTCTGCTTCGTCGCAGTAACGTTCATTGTCGGCATCCGCGAATTAGAGGACATCGGTGAGCAGTTCCGCCCGTCCGGGCGTGGGACTGCTCTCGGCGAATGCCACGGCCTGGGCGATCTCGCGTTCGACTTCCGGCGTCAGCGCTTCGACCAACTGCCTGTCCTGGATCAGCGGATCGTGCCGCTTCCACCGGTCGATATCGGCCTGGGCTCGGTAGCCGAAATGGAAATCCTCGCCGACGCCAACATGTTCCTTGTAGCGTGCGGTGGCGATCTCGAGCAGGAACGGCTCGCCTGCACGCACTCGCTCCACCGCCTCGACTGTCGCCTCTCGGACCGCAACGGCGTCCCACCCTTCATCCAATCTCCGGGTGGCAATCCCGTAGGAGGCGGCATGCTGCAACAAGCCGTAGGATTGCCGGATGTGGCGGTGGCTATGAACCGCCAGACCGTTATCCTCGCACAGGAAGAGAACCGGTGCCTTCGTCAGCGCGGCGAAGTTCAGACTTTCGTGGTAGACGCCCTCTTCGGTTGCACCGTCGCCGAACACAGTCACCGCGATACGCGAGCTCTTCCGGCGCTTGAAAGCCAAGGCGGCACCGACGGCATGCGGTATGGCACTGGCGACAACGGCGGACGAGCCCATGAGGCCGACCTCCGGGGCAGAGAGGTGCATCGATCCCGCCTTGCCTTTCGAAACGCCCCCCATCCTGCCGTAGAGCTCGGCAAACATGGCATCCAGCCGACCGCCCTTGGCGATATAGAAGGCATGCGACCGATAAGTCGCAAAGACCACGTCATCCTTGCGCAAGGCATCGCACGCGCCGACGGCAACGGCTTCCTGCCCGATGGAAAGATGCACAGGGCTTTGGATCTTGTCGGAGGGATAGAGCTCGATGATGCGCTGTTCGACGAGTCTGATCAGAAGCGCGGTTCTGAAGAGACGGCGATATAACTCGTCACGGCTGCTCAAATTCGACTCTCCCCATCGCAAGGGCCACTGTTCACCTGGATTGGCGCCACAGTCGTACCCAAAGGAGGAAGGTCTTTCAATGCGCCAACCTGGGAGCAGAGCCGTCGCTTCCGCCAAGCCATCAAGACTTGTTAGCCTGCCGGTACCATGCGACAGCATCCGAAAGCCCTTCCCGGAGGCCAGTCCTGGCTTTCCAGCCCGTGGCCGCTCCAAACGCTGATCCTGACACTGCCAGGGTGGACGGGCCGCCGCCTCGCGCAAGATCGTGGCGGATATCGGCGTCGATGAAGCCGTCCAGATCGACAAGCTCCCGCACGATCCTGTTTACGGTCACGTCGTCCGGAGAGACGACGTTGAATGTCGCGTAAGTCGGCAGGTCTGCGTCCAAGGCCGCGAGCACGGCCTGTGCTAGATCGGCCCCGTGCAGCAGATTGCGCGATTGCTCGCCGTTGCCCCAGATCTCGATCGGTCGAACGCGATCCACGACCTTGGAGATCAAGGTCGGAACGAAATGACCGGTCTGAGGCGAGAAATCGTCGTAACGGCCATAGACGAGGGTCGGACGCAGGACGATCCCCGATCCGATTCGCTGCAGGCGCTCGACATACCAGCGCAGCTGCTGTTCGCCATATCGGTGCATTGAGCCGACGCCGAACCATTGCCCTTGCGGTTCCCCTGTCATGGCATCGCTCTCGACCGCCGGCCGCGACAGGGCCGGATAGACGGTACAGGAACTGACGAGGACAAAGCGCGGCACCCGGACCGCCGCCGCCGCCTCGAGAACGTTTGTCACGATTCTCAGCGTATCGACGATGGGCGTGACAGGATCGTGCTGGAGGACGCTGCTCGTGGCGAGCTGACCGGCGCACAGTACAGCACAGTCGGCCTTCTCCAGTACGGGCTTTGCGGCATCCGTCTGGCGGAGGTCGCACTGCATCCAGTCGATCTGGGGAACGTCGTAGGGAGGACGGTGGCGGAAGGTGCCGATGAGGCGCTCGGACCGTTGCTCTGCAAGGGCTTCGACAAGGTATCTACCGACGAGGCCGGTGGCCCCCAGGACTGCAATTGTCACGGCTTCAGCCGACCTTCCCACTGGGGCTTTCTCGCGCCGACACCAAGTTGCTCCGCCGCTTCCAGTCGTTGTACAACCTCGGCAAGTTCAAAGTGTCGCCCTTTCACTGCTTCGTAACGCACGGAGTCGCATGCCGCAACGTCGTCCCTCTGCCCCCGACCGCTTCCAGACGTCGCTCCGTTTCGCGGCTTTCCCATGAATACCGAAGTCACGATTGGCCCTGCCGAGTTCGAGCAGGCACTCGGCATTGCGCCTGGAACCCTGGATGCCAGAACCACAGAGCTTCTGCACAGCGCAAAGCTCACCTACGCAAGAATAGATGCCGCAGGCCAGTCGGCGCTCGAGGCCGAGACGATGCAGCGCATCGACGAAGGCTTCACCGTCGTCGGCGAGCACCGCAAGGAAATCTGGCGGGACGCTTGGCAGGAGCAGTTGGAGCGGTTCGAGGCGTCCGGATACGACTTGACGGCCCTGAACCCCAAGTTTGTGGATGGTTCCACGATCTTGCGCTGGCAAGGCCAGTACGTGCTCAGTCTGAGCAATCAGTTCGAACTCCGGGTGATGGAAATCCTCCGGGATGTGCTGTTTCGAACCTACCTTTCGGACGTCGACAGATTTTTCGAATTCGGCAGCGGCAGCGCCTTCAATGTCGCGGCCTATGCGAAGCTGTTTCCGGAAGTCCCCGCCTGCGCGCTCGATTGGGCTCCGGCGGCCGTACGGATCGCCGAATTGTTGCGCGAACGTCTGGGGATGAAGGTCCGCGGCGAACGCTTCGACTTCTTTGCCCCCAGCAAGGATCTCGTTCTCGGTCCGGGCGCCGGTGTATTCACCATGTGCGCTCTGGAACAGACCGGCGACCGCTTCGGCGCATTCCTCGACTACTTGCTCCAGCAGCGTCCTCGCCGCGTTGTCCATGTCGAGCCGACGGTCGAACTCTACGACCCGACGACCAGACACGATCAACTCGCTATCGAATACCACACTCGCCGCAAATACCTGGTTGGATTGCTTCCGGCTCTCAAGAAGCTCGCGGCGGATGACCGGATCAACCTGGTGTATTCGCGACGCCTGCGCTTCGGCAGCCGCTTCCATGAGTGCTTCAGCATCCATGTCTGGGAGCCGAAGGAGTGATCCAAGGGGGCGCTATGGGAGGCGTCCCGGCAGACGCGTCCAAACCGCTGTTTTCGATCATATGGTACGGCCGCGATCGAGCTGCCTCCGCAAGGGAAACCCTGGAGGCGATGCGTCTGCAGACCCTCACCGACTTCGAATTGATCGTCGAGGATTGCGGGTCGACTGACGGCACGTTGGAATTGTTTCGCGCTGCCGCCGACAGCGACAAGCGGATCCGGATCTTCGAGCGCTGTGCGGACCATGCGGGAGACGCGATTCTGTCGGCGCTCCGCCGATGCCGTGGGGAATACCTTGGCATTTGCCCCAATGAAGGACGTTTCCACGCGGACGCCCTTTCGAAATTGCAACGCGAGTTCGAGTTACGGCCCTCGATCGGCGGGATCTGCACCGACGGCTTCTTGATCAACGCCTTCGGCGATTGCCTCAAGCAGGCGGATATCGTCGCGCTTCTTCTCACGCCCTACAGGCCCTTTCTCCCTGCCGCTTTCTTTCGACGCGCTGCACTCGCCGCGGTCGGATTGAGCCGGCATGACTGGCTCTCCCACTCGCTGGCGCTCGATCTCTGCTGCCGTGTCGCCAGTACATGGGGCCTCGCTTATTGCGATCTGCAGATCATCGAATGCCGCGATCCGTTGCGGCAGGTGGACGGCCTTGCCAATTCCGTGCAGCGCGCGATCGACGATCGCCTCGAACTGGTCACGCAGCAGTTCTCGCGTAACGGCTTCTTTGCCAATGGCGGACCGTCGCTCTCCTGGGAGAGCAAAGCCGACCAGCTCGCCATCCTGTGGCAGGATTTCCGGGCCCTCGGCCGCCCCGAAGTCGAAGCCGAGATCATGGCGCCCCTGATGACGGTGGTCGCCGGCCTTCGCCAGCAGCTGCGCGTCGACCATCGGACCTTGCGCAATCTCCATCGGCTTCTCTGTCTCCGCAGCCACAACCTTGGATTGATGGAAAAGCCCATCCAGAAGATGCTGGCCGCCCGGGCGGGAAAGGAAGACCGCAAGTCGATCGACGCCGGCTACAAGGTCTGGGATCATCCTCTCTGGGGTCAGTGGGTCACGCAGAAGGTTGTTGCCCTCACCCTGCCGAGCGCACGATTTCATCCGGCCGCGCCGCCGTGGGATGCGATGTATGCCGAACTCTACGCGATGGCCGGCGAGCGGTATGAAACCCGAGGACAGATCGATCTCGCTCTCGCCATGTGGGACCGCGCCCGGCCGCCCGACAGTCCGACCTTGGACAGCGTCGCCTGCCAGGCGATGCTGAAAAGCCCGACGGCGACCGACGAGGCCTTGGCTGCCCGCCAGGCCGAGTGGGTTCGACGTCATCTCGGCGACCGACCGGCAATCACGCTTACTCCGAAAAGCCGTAATGGCCGGAAGATCCGGATCGGCTATCACTGCGCCTTCATGGACAAGGACACGATGCGCAACATGATGCGCGAAGTGATCAAGGCCCATGACCGCGCCAAGTTCGAAATCTATGGCTATGCGCCGGAGAAGCTGCCGGCGGATATCCTGGCCATATTCGATGTCTGGCGTCACACGCCTCCCGCCAGCTGTTCGGACCGCGAGTTCGTCGAGCTGGTCCGGTCCGACGATATCGACGTCTTCATCGAACTGACCGGCTTTTCCCCAGGCCATCGCTTTGGCGCGATGAGCCTGCGATGCGCGCCCGCTCAGGTCAGTTTCCTCAATCACACCGGCACGAGCCAGGTCCCCAACGTCGATTATGTCATCAGTGACGAGGTCTGCATCCCGACCGGATCGCCTGCCGAGAGATACTATTCTGAAGAGATCTATCGCCTCCCCGGCAGCTTCTTCTGCTTCGACTATTCGAAGCTCGACGAACCTCCGGTCACGGAGGCACCGCATCTCAAGAACGGCTACGTCACGTTCGGATGCTTCGGGACCGGCGCCAAGATCGGCCGTGAGCTCGTCGAGATCTGGGCTCGACTGCTGCATCGCGTCCCGGACGCTGTCCTGCACGTTCAGAATCCGCAACTGTCGCAGGCGAGCGACCGCCGGTTCATGTCGGACCGTTTCGAGGCTTGCGGAATCCCGCCCGACCGCCTTGTGCTGGAGGGAGGCGTGGACCGTCCGCTCCTGCTTCGCAGCTATGCCCGGGTGGATATCAGCCTCGACACCTGGCCCTACTGCGGCGGCAACACGATCGCCGAGTCGCTGTGGCACGGTGTGCCGGTTGTGACCTATCGCGGCAACCGCTTTGCCAGCACCTATGGCGCCTCGCTGGTGGCAGCGGCCGGATGTGCGGATCTCGTTGGACACACTAGTGACGAGTATATCGAAGTTGCCGCCAAGCTCGCTGCCGACAGCGACAAGCTCGTGCAGCTTCGGCGCAATCTCAGGCGCATGTCCCTGGAGTTCGGCCTTGGGGATTCCAAGCTGTTCGCCCGGCGCCTGGAGGAGGCCTTCACGACCATGCTCGACAAGTGCGGCGCCTGATTTTGAGGGCAATCGACCTCAAGGTCGGGCTGGCGGCAAGGCGTTGGCTGTGTTAGCGCATCGCCGCCGATTTGAGGCGGATACTATCGAAATTCGAACAGCGAGGACGACACGAACATGACGGCCAAGCGGGTCTTCATTACCGGCATCACCGGCATGGTCGGGTCTCACCTCGCAGAATACCTGATCGCCAATACCGATTGGGACATCTACGGCCTTTGCCGCTGGCGCAGTCCGCTCGACAATCTCAGCAACCTGGTCAGTCGCATCAATGCGCGCGATCGCGTGTTCCTGCTGTATGGCGACCTGCGGGACACCATCTCGATCCAGACGGCGGTCGCCCAGGCCCGGCCGGATTACGTCTTCCACCTCGCGGCACAGAGCTTTCCGAGAACCAGCTTCGACGCACCTCTGGACACGATGGACACGAACATCCAGGGGACGGTGCGCGTCCTGGATGCCCTGCGGCAGACCAGTCCCAAGGCCGTGATCCATGTCTGCGCCTCGTCCGAAGTCTTCGGCCGCGTCCCGAAGGAGAAGCTACCAATCGACGAGGAGTGCACCTTCCACCCGGCCTCTCCCTACGCGATCTCGAAGGTCGGCACCGATCTGGTGGGCCGTTTCTATGCCGAGGCCTACGGCATGACCGTCATGACGACGCGAATGTTCACCCATACCGGGCCACGTCGCGGTGACGTCTTTGCCGAATCGACCTTTGCCAAACAGATCGCCATGATCGAGCGCGATCTCATTCCGCCGGTGGTGAAGGTTGGCAATCTGCAATCGCTGCGGACAGTCGCCGATGTGCGCGATGCCGTGCGGGCCTATTTCATGCTCGTGACCGTCAATCCGATCGTCGGCGCCTACTACAATATCGGCGGCAGGCACTCCTGCACGGTCGGCGCGATTCTCGACACCCTCCTGTCCTTTTCTCCGCGCAAGTCCGATATCCGGATCGAGGTCGATCCGGACAGGCTGCGCCCCATCGATGCCGACCTGCAGGTCCCGAACACCGCGAAGTTCGAGGCCCACACGGGCTGGAAGCCGGAAATCCCCTACGAGCAGACGCTGCGCGACCTGCTCGACTACTGGAGGGGCCGGGTTCAAACCGAAGGTAATCGCTTCCTGACGCGCTAGCGTCAGAGCTTCCCCTTGAGGCCGGCATTCCAATAGGATTATCTCATACGATGTTAATGGCGATCTCTCGGACGCCGTACCGAATCTCGTTTTTCGGTGGCGGTACCGACTATCCTGGCTGGTACAAGACCCACGGCGGCGCCGTGCTCTCCATGGCAATCAACAAGTATTGCTACATTACCGGTCGCCACCTGCCCCCGTTTTTCGGTATCAAGCACCGGATCGTCTGGTCGCATATCGAAACGGTCGGGGCGATCTCCGAGATTCTTCATCCGGCGGTCCGCGAAGGCCTGCAGGCTGTCAGTTTCGACGACGACGAGGGAGTGGAACTCCATCACCAGGGCGACCTGCCGGCGCGATCGGGAATCGGATCCAGCTCTGCCTTCGCCGTCGGACTGATCAATGTGCTGCATGCCATGCGCGGCAGCACCATCGACAAACACGCTCTGGCGGAAGCCGCCATCGATCTCGAGCAGAACCGGCTGAAGGAAGCCGTCGGCTGCCAGGATCAGATCGCCAGTGCCTATGGCGGCTTCAATGTCATCCAGTTCAAGTCCGATGGCGGATTCGCCGTCGAACCGATCGATCTTGCCGAGGATCAGCGCGAGGAATTCGAGCGCCGTCTGGTGGTGGTCTACACCGGCACCAGCCGGCTCTCGAGCACGCTGTCGAAGCAGCTCATCGACAATTTCGATGCCCGCGTCGCGTCGCTCAAGAAGATGCAGGCGATGGTTCCGGAGGCTGTGAATCTTCTCCGCAGCAGCGACTTCGATTCATTCGGGCGACTTCTGCACGAGAGCTGGGAACTCAAGCGATCGCTGACCAGCGCCATCAGCACATCGACCATCGACCGGATCTATGACGACGCCATGCGCGCGGGAGCGCTGGGCGGCAAGCTGCTGGGAGCCGGCGGAGCCGGCTTCATGGTCTTCGTCGTTCCCGTCGAGCGGCGGCGGCAGGTGCGCGAGGCGCTGTCTCATCTCATCAGCGTGCCGGTGCGGGCCGACTTCACCGGATCGACGATCATCTATCGTCAGGAATAGAAGGCAGGGGACGGCCCTCGGGCCGAACGGGAGAACAGGATGGAAGTCTTTCCGACCAAGCTGGACTCGGTGCTGCTGATCAAGCCGCCGACAATCTTCGAGGATTTTCGGGGTCACTACGTCGAGACCTACAACAAGAACATCTACTACTCGTCCGGCATCCCGATCGAGTTCATCCAGGACGACATTTCCGTGTCCTATCGCCATGTCCTGCGCGGCATTCACGGCGACAACAAGACCTGGAAACTGATTTCCTGCCTGCACGGCTCCTTCTACTTCGTGGTCGTGAACAACGACCCGGATTCAGCCCAGTATCGGCAGTGGACCTCGTTCACCCTCTCGGACACGAATCGCCTGCAGGTTCTCGTTCCTCCCAAGTTCGGCAACGGTCACGTCGTCATGAGCGAGCGCGCGATCTTCCATTACAAGCAGACCTCGGAATACGATCGCGCCTCGCAATTCACGATCCACTGGAATGATCCGACCTTGAAAATCTGGTGGCCGATCCAGAGCCCGATCGTTTCCCAGCGGGATCAAGGCGCGCAGTGACAGGAGCCTCCGCCGGAAAAGCCCACGCGAAATCCGGCGAGAGCCCTCTCGTCTCTCTTTTCATGTTTGTGCGCAATGGCGCGCCTTCTATCCGGCGCGCCCTCGAGAGCATACGCGCCCAGACCTATCCAAACATCGAGTTCATCGTCCAGGACGGCGTATCGACCGACGGCACGCTGGACATCCTTCGGCAGTACGGCGAGCGCGTGCAGCTCGTATCGGAGCCCGACAACGGACCGAGCGAAGGTTTGTGGCGGGCACTCAAACGCTGCAATGGCGAGTTCATCGGCTCCTGCCTCGCTGACGAGGAGCTTCTGCCCGATGCGGTGGAACGAGCCGTCGCCTTGTTGCAGAAAAGCCCTGATGCCGGTGCCATCACCGGCGATGCGATCCTGACGGATCTTGCCGGCAAGCAGACCGGATTCTGGAAGAGTGGTCCCTTCAACTTCCTCGACTATCTATCGTGCGATTATACTCCCTATTTCGTCTCCAGCTTCTTTCGTCGCCAGGCGCTGATCGATGCCGGTCTCCAGGCGGAGACCTGGGGCATGGACTGCATCGAGTTCGAACTCTGGTGTCGACTGGCAGCGCGCGCCCGCGTGATGTACGTGCCCGAGACCTTTGCCAAATACGCTTCGCACGCCGGTCAGAGCAGCAGCAACCCGCGCGATGCGACAGTGCATTTCAGGGGGCGTCTCGAACTCATTGCCACGATCTGCACCAGCTCGAATCTGGTGGGCGGCGATCCGATGCTGCGGGCGCTTTCCATCTGGGGCCATGCTCGCGCGTTCATCAATCACGCGCTGGCAGTAGGCCGTCCCGAACTGGCGCAGGCGCTCTTCGAAATTGCCAAGGATGTTGCCGGCCGGTTTCCGCCGGTCGACCTCGACGGCTTCCCCTACGACGAAGCCTACGTCTATCGCCGAACGGCCAGAGCTGCCTGGACCGACCTCCTGCAGCGCACACCGTCGTCCGTGAAAAAGCTGGTGGGACAGCCGCGGCTGCAGCAGTGGAGCGAGCGTTTCCAGGCCGCGCTCGTCGCGGCTCGCTTCTCCCCGTCCACCGATGCCCCTTCCTCTCGGGAAGCGCTGATGACGGCTCTTGGCCGCCGCGACGCTGCGCCGGCCGGTCCAGCTATCGTGCTGCCGCCTCCCCCTCCCCCAGAGATGAAGGCCCGGATGTATGCCCGGCTTGCCCAAGGGTACGAAAGCGAAGGACGCTTCCAGGAAGCATCGGAGACCTGGCGCGCCGCGGCCCGGCTTGTCGGGTTGATCCCGCCGGTCCCGCCCGAAGAGCGGGTCGGTTACACGGCCGCCTGAGGACGCTGCAGGCTGTCCTCGTGGCGGACGAAGTCCTCCTCGTCGAGGTGTTCGCCCGTCTGGATCTCGATGAACTCCAGCATCTCCGATCCCGGGTTGCGCAAGCTGTGGATGCCGTTCCGTGGGATCAGAATCGAGTCATTCACGGCAAGGGTGCGCGTCTTGCCATCGAGCAGTACCTCGCCGACGCCGTTGACCACGAACCAATGCTTGTCGCGTCGTCTGTGGCTTTGCAGGACCAGCCGCTCGCCGGCCTTCATGGTCAGCCGTCGCACCCGGAAATGCAGTCCGCGCCCGATATCCTCGGCGCTGCCCCAGGATCGATGCATGCGCGCATATTCGGTTGCCGCCTTGTGGTTGCGATCCGACATGCGCTGGACGACGTCCTTCAGCCGCGGCAGGTCGTCGTGATGCCCGACGAGAACGGCGTCATGCATCGCCACCACGACCAGGTTCTCGACGCCGATCACGGCCGTGAGCGGGCCATCGGAGCGGACATAGGAATTCCGGACCTGATCGAGCTCGACCGGCCCTTCCGTGACGTTCCCGGCGCTATCGGCGGTGCCGACATCCAGCATCGCCCCCCAGGTGCCGAGATCGGACCAGCTGAACCGAGCCGGGACGACCCAGCACTTGTCCGTCCGCTCCATGACCGCGTAATCGATCGACTTCGCTGGCGCCTGGGCGAATGCGTCGGCGTTCAGAAACACCGTCGCGCCGTCCCTCCTCGCCTTGGCGACAGCCTCTTCCACGGCGGTCGCCATGGCCGGCTCGAAGCGCGCCATCTCAGCCAGGAGCAAAGCCGGCGAGAACAGGAAATTGCCGCTGTTCCACAGCAGCCCTTCCGAGATGTACCGCAGCGCCGTCTGTGCGTCGGGCTTCTCCACGAAGGCGGCGACCTTCCTGACGTCACCGATCTTCTCGCTGCCGAGCCGGATATATCCGTAATCGGTCTTGGGTTCGGTCGGCGGTATGCCGAACGTGACGATGCCGCCCTGGCGCACCGCCGCCAGTCCGTCGCGGCACCCAGCCCGGAACTCTTCCTCGCCGATGATCAGATGGTCGGAGGCAAGGGCCAGCACGGCCTCCGTGCCCAGGCTCTTGGCATAGGCCGCAGCGGCTCCGATCGCGGGTCCCGAGTCGCGACGTGACGGCTCGATCAGCAGGTCGATCTCGATACCCAGCTCGCGCGCCTGCTGCTCGGCCATGAATCGGTAATTTTCGTTGGTCGCAATGACCGGCCGGCCAAATAGGGACTTGTCTCCCACGCGCAGCAGCGTCTGCTGGAAGGTCGAGCGCTCGCCGAGCAGGGGCACGAACTGCTTGGGCATGCTCTCGCGTGACAGAGGCCACAGGCGCTTGCCCGAGCCCCCGACCAAGATGATGGGCGTGATCAATGCGGTCATGACAAAACCATTTCGAAAGGTCGCGTGTCAGGTGCTTGGCGCGACAACAAAGCGATCGAGCTCATCGACCGCACAAAGCACATGGTAAAGAGTACTGCTCGGCATCGTGCTTGCCGCCGGTCCGCCGTTGGCGTCGAGCCGATCCATCCAGCCGCCGGGATGTGCTGGCTTGAAGAATCGCTCGAACAGGAGCGTGGCAAGCTCGCCCGCCTTATCGGCCGCCGCGACACGGCCTGCCCTGGCTTCGGCGACATTGGCCTTGATCGCCTCGGTCATCGGCCAGGTGCGATGTGAGGGCAGTCGGTGCGTGCCGTCGATCAGCACTTCGTCGACCATCAGGCCGGCAGAATCATATCCATGGCGCGCGGCATGCGCATAGAGACGATCGATATAGGGCTGAACGAAACGGCCGGTCTCGTGCTCGAACCAGCGCAGGAGCCAGACCCATTCGCTGTGGTGCCCGGGCTCGACGATGTCGCCAGCCGCGCCGGCGGCAGGGTGGAGCGCGTTGTCGAAATACTCGCCCAGAGTGCCGGAAGAAGCGCGGAAAAACCGCGAACTGAAGAGCGCGAACATCTCTCCGGCCCGCGCCAGGAAACGGCCCTCGCGCGTGACGGACCATAGCGACAGGAAGGCCTCGAACAGATGCATGTGCGGATTCTGCCGCCGCGGTCCCTCCGCCTGAGGGAGGGCCTCGATATAGCCGCCCGAGTTCGGCGCATGCATGTCGCGGTCGATGAAGGCCAGCGTCTCGTCCGCAAGGGCCAACGCCTCGCGACGGCCTGTTGCCCTGATGTAGGAGCTGATGGCCAGAAGCGCGAAGGCGTGACTGTAGAGATCACGCCTGGCATCGCCGATCCGGCCATCGGCATGGACCGAATAGACCCACCCTGCTTTTCCATCGGGTCGGTAATAATCGCGGACCAGAGCTTCATACGCCCGCTCGACGATCTCGACCGCGCCGGAGAACCACTTCCTCTCGGCAGCCAAGGCGTAAGAGAAGATCTGCCGGCTCTGAACGATCAATCGCGTCGGGACATCGAGAAGCGGCACGCCATCAAGGTCGAGCGCTTCCCGAAACCGTCCCGTCTTGGGGTCAAAGCCGGCGGTTGCCCAGAGCGGCAGGGCCTGGTCGACGGCCCAAGCTCTCAGGACGGCGCTGCTCTCCTCGAGGCCCTGCACGATCGCCTACCTCTTGTTCAACAGCGCAAGCAGTCTGGCGAGCCAAGGCGGCCGTCGGGACTGACTCATCGCGAAGTGAAGCGTCTTCACTGCCTGCTCGTAGCGCATCGTCCCGATTGCGCCGGTCAGCGCGTCGCGCCGCTCCAGCATCACGTTCAGGATGAGATTGAACACGCTCTCGCTGATGGGGGCCCAGTTCTTGCGCGACGTCTGCGACGCTCCGCCGAGCATCAGGCCATCGGAATGCTTGTTCTTGCCATGCATGCGATAGGCATAGAGCGCCTCATGGACGGCAATGCAGCCTACGATCAGGATGCAGAACGTCGACAGATAGAAATCCAGATAGAGTCGGAGCTGCTCGTCATTGTCCGGCAGAACGAGTTCGATGATATCCCGCCGGAACATCATTGCCGCCGTGCTGTTGGACGACCAGGTGGGCGTCCAGTGACCGTGAAGGGTCATCATCGGATTGGCCGGAAACCGGGCTTGGCCCGATGCGGCATCGATCGCCGGCGCTGCGTCCGGTTCGATCGGCCGGTGAAGCTCGTGATTGGGCGGAAGCTCGAACCACCAGGCCGTGCCGGCCAGCAGTTCGCCATCGCCATTGATGAAGTGCGAATCGCAGTAGGTGAAGGCCACCGGAAAGTCGGCATTCAAGTGCGCCGCGAGATGGCGTTCGACGAAGTTCTCGTACCAGACGTCGTCCGAATCCAGGAAGCAGACGAAGGGCGCGCGCAATTCGGCGACGCCGCGCCGGATCGCGCCCGTTTGGCCGCAGTTCTTCTCCAGCCGGACGTACCGGAAGCGCGGATCCGACATCCTCGCCAGCGTATCGCGAATGATCTTGTCGGAACCGTCGGTCGATGCGTCGTCGACGACGATGACCTCGATGTTGCGAACCGTCTGGCGCGCCGCCGAGGCGATCGCATCGGCAACATAGGATTCGTTATTGTGGTTGGCGATGACGACGCCGACGCGGGGCAGTTTCGCAGTTCCCATTTGGCTCGTCTTCAACCTGCGTTCAGCCGACGTTGCGATACGGCGTCGACGATCTCCGACACCGTTTCTTCAAGTGTTACCCGACGCTTCCAGGCGGGATAATGCTCCTCGAACTTGCCGGTATCGGAGATCCACCAGATGTGGTCGCCGGTGCGATTGTCGTCCGAATAGGTCCAGTTCATGGGCCGGCCGGTCGCCCGCTCGAACAGGGCGATCGCCTCGAGCATCGAGCAATTGGCGAAGCGCCCTCCCCCCATATTGTAGACCTCGCCGCTGCGCGGCGCCTGGATGAACGCCCAGAAGGCGTCGACCAGGTCGGCCGAATGGATATTGTCGCGCACCTGCTTGCCCTTGTAACCCAGCACCGTATAGGGCTCGCCGGTGACGGCGCATTTGCCGAGATAGGCCAGGAAGCCGTGCAGCTTCGCTCCGGCATGGTGCGGCCCGGTCAGGCAACCGCCCCGGAAGCAGGCGGAACGCAGACCGAAATAGCGGCCATATTCCTGCACCATGACGTCGGCGGCGACCTTGGACGCCCCGAAGACCGAGTGGAGGGTATTGTCGATGCTCATGGTCTCATCGATGCCGTCGGCGGCATAGCGATGGTCAGGGGCAAGTTCCCAGCGCGTCTCCAGTTCGACCAGCGGCAGGATATTGGGCTGGTCGCCATACACCTTGTTCGTCGACGTGAAGACGAAGGCCGCCTCGGGCGCGTGCAGGCGCGTCGCCTCGAGAAGGTTCAGCGTACCCGTGGCGTTGACCGAAAAGTCGGTCAGCGGCTCGCGGGCGGCCCAGTCATGGGACGGTTGCGCGGCCGTATGCACCACCGCCGAGATGGCCTTGCCATGACGGGCGAACAGCGCCTTTACAGCGCCGAAGTCCCGGATGTCCACGTCATGCGCAGTGAAATTACGGTAGGCCTTCTTCAAGCGCTCGCGATTCCAGGCGGTGCTCGCTTCGCCGCCGAAGAAATAGGCCCGCATGTCGTTGTCGAGACCGACGACGTCGAACCCCTTCTCGCAAAAAAAGGCGACCGCCTCGGACCCGATCAGCCCTGAAGAACCGGTCACAACGACAACTGACATACTTCTTGTCCCCTGCCCACTCAGCCTGCCAACACGGGACGCAACGCGTCCTGATGGGTCCGCAACCAGCCAAAGATATCATCGAGAACGTCCGCTGCCCGCCATTTCGGCGTCCAGCCGGAGCGACCCGTCACTGCCCCTGCATCGGTGACATAATACGGCACGTCGTAAGGGCGATCCACGGAATCACTCGCGATCTCGATCGCGCGGCCAGCCCGTGCCCTGCACTCTCGCGTGAGTTCGGCCAGGGACAGGCTGAGGGCCGGGCCGCCGCCGACATTGTGCGGCACGTCGCTCCAGCTCTGCGGCGCCTCGAGTTGCAGCTTGATCAGCTCATAGAGATCCTCGACATGCAGGAAATCCCGCACCTGCCGCCCTTGGCCGCCGTAGCCGATATAGGTCAGGCTCCCCCCGAACAGGTGTCGGGCGGCCCAGAGAACGAATACGCCCTGGTCGACCTTGCCCATCTGCCACGGACCGGTCAGGACGCCGCAGCGATTGACGATTGCCGTCAAGCCATACAGCGCCCGGTATTCCTCGATCAGCAGTTCGGCGGCGAGCTTGGTGGCGCCATAGAGAGACCGCGCTCCCGCCAGCGGAAAATCCGCGGAGATGCCGGCTTCGGACCAGCCCAACCCATGGGCTCCGGGCCGGACAACGAACCGCTCGTTCTTGACCTCCAGAGGGATCTCCCGCAGGGCCTTCATCGGATAGACCCGGCTCGACGACAGGAACACCAGGACGGCCTTGTTGCGGCGCGCCGCTTCCAGGCAGTTCACTGCCCCCGTGAGATTGCTGTCGATCAGATAGGCCGGCGCGCCGTCGTAGCCCGCCTGCACCGAAGGCTCGGCAGAACATTCGAGCATGACATCGAAACCGCCGGCATTGTCGAGGTCGTAGGCCAGCCGCACGTCGCCATGGACAAAACCGACGCCGGCCTCACGGAGGCGGCCCAGGATGAGCTCCGATCCACGCCTTTTCAGGTTGTCGAGCGCCACGACCTCGGCCTTCGGCCGGTCCCGCTTGAACAGGATGGCAAGGCTCGATCCGACAAAACCCGCTCCCCCAGTCACCAGAATTCGCATTCGAGCCCCATCCCACGGCCATCTTCGGCATCGGCGGGCCTTCCCTATCCCCAGGTCGTGGCGCCGCGCAACAGCTTTGGGGTCACGGCAGCGTCGGCACCGGTTGCCAAGGCCCTGGCCCTTCGATACGAAGCCCGGCCGTCGCCTATCCCCAGGGATCGAATCCGCTAAACTCCGCGCCTGCGACCAAGGAAATCGAACGCCGCCATGCGAGTCCTGTTCACCAATCCCCCGTGGTGGGTCACCAAGAAGCCACTGCGGGTACCGCCTTTTGGCAAGCGGCTGGCCATCGACTGGCACGGCGTGCGGGCCGGATCGCGCTGGCCGTTCACCCAATGGGGATTGTCGCGGCCGGACTACCATGTTTTCGGCGATTATGTGCCCTATCCCTTCTTCATGGGATACGCGACGACCTACCTGGCGCAGAAGACCGGCGCCGAGGTGGTGCTGCGTGACAGCGTGGTCATGAAGGAGTCCTACAAGAGCTACTTCCGGTGGCTCGAGGGCGAGCGGTTCGACTACATCTTCATCGAGAGCGCATCACCCAGCTGGGAGCACGATGTGCTGGTGATGCGCGAGATCAAGAGACTGCGGCCGGAAGCCAAGATCGTGGTCGCCGGTCCGATCGCGACCATGGGTGCCAAGATCCTGGAACAGGCGCCCATCGTGGCCGCCATCAAGGGCGAATACGAAAAGGGAGCGGTAAAGGTCGTCAATGGCGCCGAAGGTGTGATCGACTTCGATCTGCTCACGCTCGAAGAGATGAACGCGGCGCCGTTCCCCTATTACGACGACGTGATTGCCGCCAAATATTGCGATTCCAACCCAAAGGGCGTGCAGTTCCCGCAGGCCCATGTCTGGTCCAGCCGGGGCTGTCCCTACAAGTGCATCTTCTGCGTATGGCCGGCGGCGATGACGGGCAACGATCCCGACGGCACGCAAAAGCGCAGCGTCCGCCAATATGGCGCCGACTACATGGAAACGTTCCTGTCGGAGATCGTCGGCCGCTACAAGTTCAAGTCGATCTACTTCGACGATGACACCTTCAACCTCGGCAATCGCCACGTCGAGCGGATGGCGGCCGTCATGCGGCGGATCGGCATTCCCTGGTCGGCCATGTGCCGTGCCGACACGATCAGCGTCGACCTCTGGAAAGTCATGAAGGACAGCGGCTGCTTCGGCGTGAAGCTCGGCTTCGAGAGTGGCAACCAGTACGTCGTCGACAAGATCGTCAACAAGCACCTCGATCTCGATTATGCCCGCAAGGCGGTCGAAGAGATCAAGCGTGTCGGCATGACAGTGCACGGCACCTTCACCTATGGCCTCCCCGGCGAAACGCCCGAGCAGATGCAGGACACCAAGCGCTACCTGCATTCGCTCGGCCTCGACA
Organism: Enhydrobacter aerosaccus; assembly: GCF_900167455.1. Classification (GTDB taxonomy): domain Bacteria; phylum Pseudomonadota; class Alphaproteobacteria; order Reyranellales; family Reyranellaceae; genus Reyranella; species Reyranella aerosaccus. The sequence continues at coordinate 1,038,740 of NZ_FUWJ01000001.1, read as the reverse complement.
CCTGGCAGGAATCCGGCACGGCAGAGATCGAAGGCTCACCTCTGCATACGCTGGCGCATCAGGGGAACCTCGGCAAATACCAGGGTGCCCAAGTCGATCAGGGATACCAGCGCGCCAAGGACGGGAACGTGAAGTTCCAGGAATTGACGCGGCAGCTTCAGGAAGGCCGCACCGCGGCCGGGCAGATCAGCGCAGACAGCTGAGTGCGGTTACAGGCTGAAGAGCAGCTTGGTGATCAGCAATATGCAGAAAAGCCCCCACAGCACGAGAGCCTGCAGGTAGAAGAGCTTGGCCGCTTGGCGATATTGCGACACCCGCATTGACTGATCCAGAGGGAGGTAGAGGTCGCGCCGGGGATCGTGTGCCGGGAATTCCCGTGCGATCACGAGGTTGCTCAGCGTCGCCAGGGTGGACATCAAGACGGCAAGAATGCCGATGGCCACGGTCGCGCCTGTCATGCGGTTTATGCATCCTTTCACTCTTGCCGTCGGCGAGGCCGAGGCACTGGCATGACCAGTGCCCGAGCTTCGGCGAAATTTCAACAGCCTCAGAGGCCATTACCCGTTTAGGGAGAACGCATGCGCCAGCCCCAAAGGGCTCCGAAGCCGCGCTTTATGCGAACAGCGGCGCGCCGCGCCGTGCCGGTAGCGCCCTGCAATCCCGCCGCCTCGATCGCGGCAGCGACGAACCGATCCGGCCCATGCTTCTCGCGCCAGGCCAGGCCGGCGTGATAGGCGCGCTCTGCCAGGGGATCGAATTGGTCGATAGCCTCTCCGATCGCGTCTGCAATCGATGCCGCATCCCAGCGGCCGAAGGTCGTGCCCGGACCGCCCGCCGCCTCCACGGCCGCCGACAACGTGGTGTCGGCCGGCACGACGACCGGCGCTCCGGCCGCCAGGGATTCCCCGACGATGGCCGAATAGGCGCCCTCATAGCGCGCGGGATCGTACGGCAAGGCGATGATGTCGCATCGGTCGAGCAAGGCAAACCAGGCGTCGTGGATGGCCGGCTGCACCAGAAGCTCAAGCCGCGATTCGTTGCGCGCCACCACCCTCAACCTGTCCGTGGCCTCGACCATTCCCTCTGGATCACTCTGGTGGGCAATCACCTTCACATCGGGATGCTGTCGCAGGAGAAGAGGCACGAAGTCTGCGGCCAGCTGCCATCCCTTGTCCGGACGTTGATGACCTAGCAATCCGACGACCAGTGCCGCCGCCGTCCGCCGTCGGTGCCGGAGCGGCGGCAACGGCTGCGGCAAAGGCACGACGGTAACCGGAGTCCCGAGGATGAAGGCATATTCCTCCGCGGCAGCGGAGGTCATGGCGAGGAACGACAGACGCGCAAGCCACGGTGGACCCAGACGCTCCGCAACGTGGCGATAGAGGATGGCCGTTGGCTCACGCACCGTGAACACTGGTGCGCCCTCCGGGCCCGAGCGCGCCAGACCGGCTTCGGTGCCCAGCTCGATGGCAACCGCGGGCGCCATCCCCGGATCCGCGAACGCCGACTTCATCCACAGGCCCAGTGCCGCAATCTGCGCTGGCTTGGCCGAATTGAAGTAGATGAAATCGAACGGACCGAACTTGGCCCAAGCCTGCCGCAAATCCGCCATCGTGACGTCAACAGCGGCCGTGAAGTTGGTCAGCCAACCGGCGATGGGATCCGTCGACGGCCCGCCGTAGGTAAAGAAGCGGAAGAAAGGCTGAGCGCCTGCCTTCTGCTGCAAGACTGGAAGGAGTTCGTGATGGCCGAGGACGGTGACATCGTGTCCCAGACGCCGGAACGCTGCGGGAAGAGCCACGCCGGAGCTGGCATGATGGCCCTCGAGGCTGCGCAGCCCGGTATCGGCGTAGAGAATTCTCATTTGCGGTCCCAGGCTTTTGCCAGATCGGCCCGATTCCGCCAAGTCTTGCGCTCGTTGCGGCGATGAGCATGCTGAATATAATGCAAAAACCCTCTCGTTCCCCCATCGGTGAAATGCCTGCGTTGCTTCTCCGCGCCTTAGTGGCGACTGTCCTCGTTCTCTGCCCGCTCTTTGCCTCGGCCCAAGGCCTGAGGGTGGTCGCTCGCGTCAACGACGAGGCCATCACGGATTTCGATCTGAACCAGCGGATCATCTTCGCGATCCGCAGCTCCGGCCTGCAGGACACGCCGGAGATGCATCAGCGTCTGGCGTTGCAGATCCTGCGCCAGATGGTCGACGAAAAGCTGCAGATCCAGAATTCCAAGGCACTCGGCGTCGCTCCGACCGAAGGCGAAACGAATGCGCGCGTCGGCGAAATTGAAAGAGCAGCCGGCATGGCCCCCGGCAGTTTCCGGGCCTATCTGCAGAGCATCGGCGTGCCGTTCGACATCGCCTCTCAGCAGATCCAGGCAAGTATCGCCTGGACCAAGGTGATCCGGCGACGCATTCGACCGCAGGTCGACGTGTCGGATGGTGAGATCGACGACGCCCTGAACCGGATGCGGGCCAACGTGGGCAAGACCGAGACGCATGTCGCCGAGATCTTCGTCCCGATCGACCGGCCCGACCAGGCGGACGAGGCGCGTCGGTCGGCCGATCGCATCGTCGAGCAGCTGAAGCGTGGCGCTTCTTTCTCGGCGCTGGCTCAGCAATTCTCGCAAGGTCAGACGGCGCGGAACGGCGGCGATCTGGGCTGGGTCCTTCCTGGCTCGCTCGATCCGACGCTCGATGCCGCTATCGAGAAGTTACCTGTTCGACAGGTTTCGGAGCCGATCCGGACACCGGCCGGTTGGCATGTCATGTTGGTGGTCGATCGCCGTCCGTTCGCGACCGCGCGCCCCGACGACGTGCGTCTCAACCTGGTGCAGATGACGCTGGCGCTTCCGGCCAATGCTTCGCCGGATGAAATCAGCCGCGCCAGCGCCGAAGCGCAAAAAGCCATGGCGGGTGTGCATCAGTGCACCGATCTGCATGCCCAGGCGAGGCAGCTGAAAGGTGCGACGTCGGGCGACCTGAAGGGAATTCGGGTTGGCGACCTCGCCGCGAACCCACAAATGTATCAGGACATCCCGAAGCTCGGAATCGGTGGGACTGCCGGGCCCTTCCGTGTCGCGGAGGGACTGCAGGTGGTGGCGCTTTGCAGCAAGGAAGGCGCCAGTGGCCTGCCGTCGCGGGAAGCCATCTCGCAGCAGCTCCTGCTCCAGAAGATCGAGGCCGCCGCCCGCCGCTACATGCGCGACCTTCGCCGCACCGCGACGATCGACATCAAGCAGCCGGCATGACCATGACGCCGCTCGCCATCACGATGGGCGAGCCGGCTGGCGTCGGCGGCGAATTGACCCTCAAGGCCTGGCTGGATCGCGATCAGGCCGCGCGCCCCTTTTTCGTTCTCGACGATCCGGCGCGCCTCACGGCGATCGCCGCCGCGCTCGACCTGCCTGTGCCGATCAAGCCGATCGCGCGGCCCGCCGAGGCAACCGCCGTGTTTCCGACCGCGCTGCCCGTGCTGCCCGTCGTCCTGCAGGCCCCTGTGCGAACCGGCCGCCCCGATCCCGCCAATGCGCCGGCGACCATCGGTGCGATCGAGCAAGCCGTGGGGTTCGCTCTCGACGGACAGGTCGCGGGCGTCGTCACCAATCCCATCCAGAAGAAAACGCTGCAGGACGCCGGCTTTCGGCATCCGGGCCACACGGAGTTCCTGGCCGAGCTCGCGTCGCGCGCCGCGGCAAAGCCGGTCGATGTCGCCATGATGCTGGCCTGCCCCGAGTTGCGCGTGGTGCCGGTCACGATCCATGTCTCGCTCGCCGAAGCGGCCAGATCGCTCACCACCGACGCGATCGTGCGCATGGGCCGCATCACTGCCGCCGGATTGAAAGAACTGTTCGGCATCGCCAAGCCTCGGCTTGTCATCGCCGGCCTCAATCCGCATGCCGGCGAACAGGGGGCCATGGGTGACGAGGAAAGCCGGATCATCGCCCCAGCCATCGCCGCCCTTCGGAAAGATGGCATCGCCGTCCAGGGTCCCGCTCCGGCCGATACGCTGTTTCATCCCGCCGCGCGCGCGACTTACGATGCCGCGCTGTGCATGTATCACGATCAGGCCCTGATCCCGATCAAGACCATCGATTTCTCCGGTGGCGTCAATGTCACCCTCGGCCTGCCGTTCGTGCGCACGTCGCCGGACCACGGAACCGCTCTCGATATCGCCGGAACAGGCCGTGCTGACGCAACCAGCCTGAAGGCCGCGCTGGCCATGGCGGACGACATGGCGCGACGCCGCAACGCCTGACGATGGAAGCGCCGTCCATCGATCCGGTGGCCGCGCTGCCTCCCCTGCGCGAGACCATCGCCGCCCATGGCCTCGACGCGCGCAAGCGTTTCGGCCAGCACTTCCTTCTCGACCTCAACCTCACGCGCCGCATCGCCCGCGCGGCCGCGCCCCTCGACCAAGGCACGGTCATCGAAGTCGGTCCCGGACCCGGCGGATTGACCCGCGCCCTGCTGCTGGAAGGCGCCGCGCGCGTCGTTGCGATCGAAGTCGATCCTCGCGCCATCGATGCCCTGCGGGAGTTGCAGACGGCATCGGCCGGACGCCTGCACCTCATCGAGGGCGATGCGCTGTCGATCGATCCGGCCACGCTCGGCCCCGCGCCCCGTCGCATCGTCGCCAACCTGCCCTACAACGTCTCCACGCCGCTGCTCGTGCGCTGGCTGCATGCGGCCAGCGACATCACCGATATGGTCCTGATGTTCCAGAAGGAAGTTGTGGATCGCCTTGCTGCCGCGCCGCGCACCAAAGACTACGGCCGGCTTTCGGTATTGGCCCAGCATGTCTGCGAGGTTCGCCGCCTGTTCGACATCCCGGCCTCCGCCTTCGTGCCGCCCCCCAAGGTGACCTCTTCGGTCGCCCATCTCACGCCGCGTCCCGCCGATCAGCGTCTCGCCGATCTCGGCCCCTTGGAAAAGGTGACGGCCGCGGCGTTCGGCCAGCGTCGCAAGATGCTGCGCGGATCCCTGCTGGGAGTCTTCCCCAACCCCGTCCCGGTTCTCGAGAAGCTTGGACTTCAGCCCACGGCGCGAGCCGAGGAACTGTCGGTTGCCGACTTCGTGCGCCTGGCGGCCGCTCTGCCCTAACGGCCTTCGCGAAGCGCCTTTACGAAGTCGGAAAGCCCGTACTGCCGTTCGCGCTTCAGGCGCTCGGCCGTCAGGATCGACTTGAGCTGCGTCAGGCTCGTGGCGATGTCGCGATTGATGATCACGTAATCGTATTCGGGCCAGTGGCTCATCTCGTCCGCCGCCTTGGCCATGCGCTGGGCAACGATGTCCGGCGCGTCCTGCGCCCGGGTGATCAGCCGACGTTCGAGATCGCGTGTCGAGGGCGGCAGGATGAAGACCCGCACCAGATCCTCGCGCCCCTTCTCGGAAAGCTGCTGCGTTCCCTGCCAGTCGATATCGAACAGGACATCGCGTCCCTGGCTCAACGCCGCCTCGACAGGGGCCCTGGGCGTTCCGTAGTAGTGATTGAACACCCGGGCGTGCTCTAGAAACTCGTCACGATCGATCATGTCGCGGAACGTCGCGGTATCGACGAAACGGTAATCCACTCCGTCCTTTTCACCGGGCCGCTTGGCGCGTGTAGTGCAGGAAACGCTCAGCTGAATCTCGGCGTCATTATCCAGAAGCTGCCGCGACAGCGTCGTCTTGCCGGCGCCAGAGGGCGAAGAAAGGACCAGCATCAGTCCGCGCCTCTGAAGCACCGGCGCGCCTGCATCATTCGACATTCTGTACCTGCTCCCGCATGCGCTCGATCGCGCCCTTCAAGTCGATGCCGATCCGCGTCAGTTCGATGTCGGCCGATTTCGAACACAGCGTGTTGGCTTCGCGATTGAACTCCTGGCACAGGAAATCGAACTTCCGGCCGACAGGATTGTCCGGCCGTGCCTCAGCCAGCAGCGTACGCGCCTGGGCGACATGGGCGGACAAGCGATCCAACTCCTCGCGCACATCCGCCTTGCCGACGAGCAAGGCCACTTCCTGGGCGAAGCGCTCTTCCGACAATGCCGGCGCGCGGTCGAGCAATTCCGCAAGCTGGGTCTGGAAGCGGGCACGCACGGTACCGATCTGGGCCTGCGCCCGTTCGGCAGCGCGGGTGCACAACCCTTCGATTTCGTCGACATGGCCCGAGATCACCGTGGCCAACGCCTTGCCCTCGGCCGCGCGGGCCGAGGCCAGCGCCTTCAGGGCCGCGTCGAGCGTATCGCTCAGGGCTTTGTCGAGACGAACCAGCGCTTCCTCGCTCTCTTCTCCTTGTTCCTCTTCCTCGATGACTCCCCGGACACGCAGCAGGCCGTCTGCACTAGGAGCCGTCGCGCCGGCCTGGCGCATCTCCGCCACCAGGACAGACAGCTCGCCAAGGAGCGCACGATTGATGCGCAGAGGCTTGGACGAGCGCTCGCTGGCCACCGTGAGGGAGAGGGAGATATTCCCGCGCCTCAGCTTGGCGCCGGCGGCGGTACGGGCCGGATTCTCCAACCGCTCGAATCCCTGCGGGACGCGACACCGGACCTCGAGATTGCGTCCATTGACGCTGCGCGCCTCCCAAACCCAGCGTCGAAGGTCATCCGCTCCCTGGGCGCGCGCGTATCCCGTCATGCTTGCGATCAAAAATCCAACTCCGTCTCCAGTCCACTGGCCGCGCTGCGGCGCGACACTCTAGTATCGGTGCGGTGTGGGTACAACGCGGAGCGCTCGAAGGTTATCCCATGAAGAGTTTCACCAACATTGTCATCACGGGCGCTTCGAGCGGGATCGGCCAGGCTCTGGCTCTCGATTACGCCGCACCGGGCATCGCCCTGGCCTTGAACGGCCGGGACGACGAACGACTCCGCGCCGTCGCCGAGGCCTGCCGCGCCAAGGGCGCTTACGTCGATGCGCGAGCCATCGATGTCACTGACCGTGAGGCCCTTGCCGCGTGGCTTATGAATTTCGACGACGACCATCCGGTCGACCTGCTGATCGCCAATGCGGGCGTATCCATCGACAAGGACAACTCGTCGCTCGACGACTTCTCGACCGTGCGCAACACGATGGCTGTCAATATCGACGGCGTCTTCAATACGGTCGAGCCCCTGATCGGCCGCCTTATGGGCCGGAAGCGCGGGCAGATCGCCGTCGTTTCCTCGCTGGCTGCATTCATCGGCCTGCCCTACTCGGCATCCTACAACGCCAGCAAGGCCGCCGTTCGCGTCTGGGGCGAAAGCATCCGCTATGTGCTGAAGAAGGACGGAATCGGGGTCAGCGTCATCTGCCCGGGCTTCGTCACCACGCGTATCACCGCCGATGCCCCTTTCCCCATGCCCTTCCTGATGTCGGCGGAACGGGCTTCGTCGATCATTCGCCGCGGACTGGCCCGTAACAAGGCCCGCATCGCCTTTCCAATCCCGACCAAGGCCGCCGTGTGGTTCGGCGGCCTCCTGCCTGGCGGTTGGACAGCCCGGCTAATGGGCGCCTGACGAACGCTGCTTTTGCTTCGCCATCATCGCCGTCAGTTCGGAATAGACGTGATCGGCGGCGATGCCGACACCCTTCTCGGTCCAATGCGCGTCGATCATGCGGTACGTGCCGGACACGCCCATGAAGTCCTGGCGCAAGTCGACGAACGGGACATCGGTGTGGGCGAGCGCCTGGGCAAGCTTCTGGTGCCAGACGTCAGTCAGGATGTACCAGCTGTAATAGCGCGGCCAGGGCTTCCAGAAGTCGACGAAGTCGGGGGCGACGCTGGCATTCGGAATCAGGAACACGCGGAGTGGGACATGGTGCTCGGCTGCCAGATTCTGCATGGCCTGCAACCACGACAGGGTCGCTGAGATTTCGCCGTCGGCCTTGTACTTCTCCGCATCCTCAGGCGTACGGATCGTTGCCTGGTTGTCCTGCCGAACTTCCGACGCCACGATCAGATTGAGCAGCCAGCCCATCAGATATTCCTCGTCATGCGGGCGCTTCTCGAAGGCCGCCCAGAAGCGGTCGCCGCCACGGGACAGGATCTCGGTAAGCTTCTGCTCGCTGAGGTCCGGATAGTAGTATTTCTTCACGTGCTCGACGGTGGCCGGGATGCGATCGGCTGCCGGTCCATGGGCGATCGCATAGAGCGTGTCGAACTCGCCAGGAATCGGTTTGTTTCCGCGCAGGAATTCCGACAGCCGCAAGCGGTTGACGAGCAGCCAGTTGGTGCGCGGCATGATGCTGCCCAGGATCGATCCTCCCGGCGATTCATCGACCAGGGGCGGAATCAGGCTGCCATAACCGGCATCGGCGCCCATGAAGTCGTTGCCGGAGAAGAAGAAGACCAGCAGCGCATCGGGAGAGAGGGCCAGCGCCACATCCCGCATGCGGTAGTAATAGCTTCGGGGATTGGTGGCCGAGATCCCGAGATTGACCGCCTCGAACCCCTTCACGCCGTGCTCGGTCGCGCGTTCTTCCACCGCAGCCGGCAAGGTCTGCGGGTTGAGCGCGAATTCGACGAAACTGTCGCCGACGAAGACGCTGCGGAACGATACATCCGCGGGCTTCGCGAGAGAGTGCTCGCGATCGTTCATGCCCCAGGAATTGAACGGCTTGCCCATCCACGGCTTGTCGGTCAGGGCCTTCATGGTCGTATCCATGTTGACCGGCGGAATGGTCCGCAAGGCGCGCGCCGGCCAGGCCGGCACGTAGAAGCTGGCCAGGGCCTCGATTCCGGCCAGGGTCACCACCGTCAGGATCAGGCCGTAGACGACGGCAAACCAGCGCGTCTTCTTCATATCGGCGCCACTTCGGGGGGAGCGTTCAAAAGGATCGGGACATCCGGAAGAGGCGCGGCGAGATCCATCTCACTTCATCTGATTTGTCAGCAGCGCGGCGGCGCCGCCCTTCTCTTTACCATACTTCAGGAGCGCGTCGCGCCCGCCCGCCGCATAAGCGGCGACGGCCCCCAGCAGCCGCTTGAGCTGCTCCGGACTGTTGCGGTCGAACCGACCGTATGCGCCCCGGGTCAGCTTTGCGATCTGCGGGAAGAGCCGGGAAGCAGTGCGATCGTTTCCTTCCTGGAACACGAAGACCGGCAGGCCGAGCAGGCCCAACTGTCCCGCCTCGTGGCCGACCTGATCGACATCCTCCTCGCAGCAATCGCCGACAAAGACCGCAGCATCGAGCCGGCTCTCGCGCCGCTGGTCAGCAGCATAGCGCAGCAAGCGGCCAATCTGTGTCCGTCCGGCAAGGCAGCGCACCGAGCCCATCAACCGGGCAAGCTCCCGCCCGTCCGACGTCCAGCGGCTGACCTTCAATTCATCGAACCCGCGATAGAAGGCGAGGCGGACGTCGAGACCACCCAGCGCCTCGGCCGCCACGAACATCTCTCCCTGAATGCCGCAGGCATGATCCCAGGTCGGTTCGCGGCTTGCCGTCGCATCCATGGCAAACAACAGCCGGCCGCGACCCCCGCTGCCTCGGGACGCGGGCAATCTTCCGACCTCGCGCACAAAGGCATCGACCGCACTGGCATCCGTCGAAACGGCTGGTGTCTTGCGTTCATCGGGCATTCTTTGACCCTTTCCTGCCTGTCGAATATGGTGCGCGCCGCTCGTGGACGCCATGAGCATGAGAGCTTCCCGGGAGACGTTTTCTGAAAGCGACCGACCTACTGCTGGTGATCACCTCGATCCTCCTCAGCACGGTCGTTGCCGAGGTCGTCGTGCGCGGGATCGACGGATTGCCATTGTTTGCCGTGCCGTTGCCCGAGGGTGTCGGCGTTGCCGCGACCAGCCAGCAGCGCGACGAAATCCCGCTGGCCTCCGGAGTATCGCGGGACTGGTTCTTCGACGATCCGCCGCCCCTGCCGAACCGGACGGCCACGCGTGAAGACTGGCAGCGCCTGTTCAACGATGTGCGGAACCATCCGGCGACGTACGCCCCCTTCCGGCCTGCGGATATCTTCAAGGCTTGGAATTCCGTCTTTGCCGGCGATCCTTGCAGGAACAGCTTCCTCAAGCATGCGCCGGGAATGCTGTATCTTTACGATCCGCCCGACGAACGGCGCGTACCGCCCTATCGCTTCCTGCCGGACGTGACGACTCCCCTCGGCCTGGTCACCAACCAGATCGGATGGCGCGGACCGCCGATCGTCGAACCGCGGGCGCCGAACACCATCCGGATCGTCTTCGTCGGCGCGTCGACCACCGTCGATGGCCACCACCTGCCGTTTTCATATCCCGAGTATGTCGGCTACTGGCTGAATGTCTGGGCCAAGGCGAAGAAGCTGAACGTGCGCTTCGAGGCGCTGAACGCCGGCCGCGAGAGCATCACCTCGACCGATATCGCCGAGATCGTGCGGACGGAAGTGGTGCCGTTGCGGCCTGATCTCGTTGTCTACTACGAAGGGCACAACCAGTTCTGGCTGCCGACAGTATTTCCCGACATGCCGCAGAACGGCGACATCGTGCGGCCGACGCTGCCGATCGAGACGCCGCCCTCCTGGCTTCTTGCGGCCACACGCTTTTCCGATCTCGCTCGACGCATCCAGGCGGCCATCGGCTATACCGGCAGCAATCTCGATGGCCGTGAATGGCCGAAACCCGATTACAAGATCGTCATGCCGGCCGGCCTCGACGAGAAGAATCCCGATATCGCCGATCCGCGCCTGCCACTGCACCTCGATACCATCCTGCACGATCTCGATCAGATCCGCGGCGATCTGGCGGGAATCGATTCCGAACTGGCCCTGAGTTCTTTCGTCTGGATGGTGAAGGACGGACTCGTGCTCAATCCGATCCGCGACAAGTACATCCTCGAAGACCTGAACATCAGCGAATACCCGGCGCGCTATCGCGACATCGTGCGGCTCGCGGCATTCCAGAACCGGGTGTTCGAGAAATACGCGGCCGAGCATCACCTGCCCTTCATCGATGTCGCCCACGACATGCCGCTCGATCCGACCCTGTTTCAGGACGCCATCCACAATACGGCGGGCGGCGTGCGAACACGGGCCTGGGTCGTGCTGCAGTACCTGATCCCGGTCGTGGAGCGGCATCTGGCAAGCGGTGCCTGGCCCAAGCCGCTGGCGAAGGATCCGCCGCCCCTGCCGACATTCAAGCCGCGACGCATCGAACTCGACTGCAAGCCGGGATGACATGACCGCGAAAGCACAGACGGCCACCGCGCTATTCCTGCGAGTCTTTCTGCCCTTCGCGTTCGTCTATTTCCTTTCCTACATCGTGCGCGGCGTCAACGCGGTCATCTTCCCGTATCTCGAGCGCGACGTCGGCGTGACGGCGGAAGATCTTGGCTTGCTGACATCAGCCTTCTTCCTGTTCTTCGCCGCCTGCCAGCCGATGCTGGGCGTGGCGCTCGACCGTTATGGGCCGCGTCGCTTGCAGTCGACCTTGATGGCCGTTGCAGCGCTTGGTGCGATCCTGTTCGCGCTGGCGACGTCGCTGTCCGGCCTGGTCCTGGCGCGCGGGCTGATCGGCCTTGGATTCGCCGGCGGGCTGATGGCCGCCATGAAAGCCATCACCATCTGGTATCCGCCGCGCCGCTGGGGACTGATCACCGGCTTTCACATGATGGCCGGCGGAGCCGGTTCCATGGCCGCGACCGTGCCCGTCGAATGGTCGCTGTCGGTCGTGACATGGCAGGGCCTGTTCTTCTGGCTGGCGGGCATTTCCCTCTTCGCCGGCGCGTGGCTGTTCGTGGCCGTGCCCGAAGGTTCCGCTCCGACCGCCTCCGGCACGTTGCGCGACCAGTTCCGCATCACGCGGGTGATTCTGACCGACTCCTATTACTGGCGCATCCAGCCGTTGCTGTGCCTGCAGCAACTCACCTTCATCGCTTCCGTCTCTCTCTGGATCGGGCCATGGCTGCGCGACGTCGGCGGCATCGCCGACAAGGGGGGGCGCGCCGATATCCTGCTCTACACTTCCGCCGCGATGACGCTTGGCTTCGCCGCCAGCGGTCTCGTCGCCGACGCCTTGCGGCGGCGCGGCATCAGCGACCTCGCTTCCACCAACGTGGTGACGCTGCTGTTCGCGCTCGTCGTCGGCTGGCTGGCGTTCCTGCCGCCCGACCATCCGACCGTCGCATGGATGCTGTTCGGCTTCCTCGGCGCCTATCCGATCCAGTACTTCCCGCAACTCATCGCGTCATTTCCCGGAGCCTATGCCGGACGCGTCAGCACCAGCGTGAACCTTCTGGTGTTCGTGGTGATCTTCTTCGGCCAGTGGGCCATGGGAAAGGTCGTGGGCCTGTGGCCCCAGACGGCGACGGGCTATGCGCCAGATGGCTACGCCTGGGCTTTTGGCTCCCTGTTCATCCTGCAGCTTGCGGCTCTGCTGTGGCTGCTTCTGTCACCGGGGCGTCCAATGACAAGTCACGCAGCGGCGGTGGCAGATTGAGCGACGCCACGAGGTCACGCACCTCCTGCCGTGCCGCGACGTGGCTCAGGGTCAGCGATGGGCCGCCGCCATTGCCGCCGCGCTTGAGATCGAGCAGCGTCAGGCCATTCAGGAAGAGCTCGCGGTAGATCACGCGCTCACTGAGGCCCGCCGCGACGCGGAAGCCGATACGCTTGGCCAGAGCCTCGATCACCGTCCCCATGTCGCGCTTGTTGCGCGCGGCCAACGACGATAGGCGATTGCGCATCACAATCCAGTCGACCGGGCGGCCGCCCTGGATGGCGCGGACCTGGCGCTGCTTCCACACCGCCTCGGCATAGACCGAGGGACGCACGATCTTCAGCGTGTCGGGATCGACGCGCGCCAGCAGATCGAGATCGATGAAGCTGTCGTTCAGCGGAGTCAGCAGCGTATCGGCCCAGGTATGGGCGAGGCGCGACAGGTGCGTGTCGCTGCCGGGTGTGTCGATCAGCACGAAATCGGCGCTCAACAGCGGCGGCTCGAGCGCGTCCTCGAAGCGGGCCTGCTCGTCGGCTTCCGCCGCGGCGCGATCGGACAGGGTCGAGGGCATGACGGCGGCATGCACCGGCATCGGCAGCTCGATATTGCGGCGCCGGGCGTAGGCGGCCCGATTCTCGACATAGCGGCTGAGCGTGCCCTGTCGCGCGTCGAGATCGAGCGTCGCCACCGAAGCGCCCTCGCTCATCAAGGCGACCGCGATGTGAAGGGCCGTCGTGGACTTTCCCGACCCACCCTTCTCGTTGCCGATCACCAGGACGTGGGCGCGTCCCGGCACGCGCTCGACCTGGGTCTGCGTGATGCTCGGATTGACCGCAGGCTGGAACACGCTCACGGGAGCTTCCGGATCCAAACGGCGGTGTCGTGGAACACCGCGCCACCATTGGGCCAGCCCGGATCGGCCGACGTCACGGCGTTGATGCCGATGCCGGTCTCGAAATTGCGATTGGGCCAGATACCTTCGACCACCACGACGCCGCGCTGCTGACCGGCCTTCGGTTTTGCGTGGACGATCGTGCTGCCGCGTTCGTTGCCGAGTTCGACCCGGTCACCGTCGGCGATTGCCATCGCCGCACAATCCTCGGGATTCATCATCGCGGTCGGCCTCACCTCGCGCTTCTGGCTCGAGGGCGTCTCGGTGAAGGTGGAGTTGAGGAAGGTGCGCGCCGGTGCCGCCACCAAACGGAAGGGCTTGTCGGTCGTGGCGTTATCGATGACATCAAAATGGTCGGGCAGGCTCGGCATGTCCCTGCCGCGCGGACCATAGGCCGACCAGTCCGGCTTGAAGCGGAACTTCTTGTCGGGCCAGGCGAAGCCGTCGAGGAAATGCGAGGTCTCGAAGCCGAGATGGAAATCCTGCCCGCCGCTGCGCCAGTTGGTCTCCGCGTCCCACATGCCGGAGGCCTTCAGTGATTCGTCCATGATCTCCCAGACCGTCATCTCGAAGCCGCGATGCGTCGCGCCCAGCCGCTTGGCCAGTTCGCTAATGACATAGTGGTTCTCGCGGCACTCCCCCGGCGCTTCTACCACCTTCTTCGTGACCTGGAAGTAGGTATGGCCGCTGGCTGTGTAGAAGTCGTCGTGCTCCAGGAACATGGTCGCCGGCAACACGATGTCGGCATAGGCCGCCGTCTCGGTCAGGAACTGCTCGTGCACGCAGGTGAACAGGTCCTCGCGCTTGAAGCCCTTGTGCACCAGTTCGAGCTCGGGGCAGACCATAGCCGGGTTGGTGTTCTGGATCAGAAGCCCCGTCACCGGCGGGCCGTTCTTCAACGCCTCGCGATCGCCGGTCAGGATCGGCCCGAGCCGCGACTGGTCGAGTTCCCGGATCGACGGATCGATCAGGTCGTGGCCCTCGATCAGGCTCTTGCTGATCGGATACATGCCGGTATGGCCATAAAGGGCGCCGCCGCCCTTCGCCTTCCACGCGCCCGTCACCGCAGGCAGGCAGGTCACCGCATGCATGTTCGCCGCGCCGTTGCGTGAACGGCTGAAGCCGTGATGGCAGCGGATGAAGGCGGCCTTGGCCTGACCGTACAGGCGCGCGAAGGAAACAATCTCCTCGACCGGCAGGCCGGTGATCGCGGCGGCCCACTCCGGCGGACGCTGGGCGACATGGGCCGCCAATTCGTCCGGCGCGTCGGTGTAGCGATGCAGATAGTCCCAGTCGGCGTAGCCTTCCTTGAAGAGCACATGCATGACGCCGACCGCGAGCGCGCCATCGGTGCCGGGCCGCACCGCCAGATGCATGTCGGCCTGCTCGGCCGTGCCGGTGCGATAGGGATCGATCACGACCAGCTTGGCGCCGCGCTTCCGCGCGCGCATGGCATGGGTCATGACATTGACCTGCGTGTTGACCGGGTTGCCGCCCCAGATCACCACCAGATCCGAGTGGTCGTCGATCTCGCGCAGGTCGGCACCGCGCTTGGCGCCGACGCCTGCGATCCAGCCGGTATCGGAAAGCGCCACGCAGATGGTCGAGAACCAGCGCGAGTATTTCATCGCATGGCGCAGTCGGTTGATGCCGTCGCGCTGCACCAGTCCCATCGTGCCGGCATAGTAATAGGGCCAGATCGTCTCGCTGCCGTATTGGCGCGCCTTGGCGATGAACTGCTCGGCAACGATGTCGAGTGCATCGCTCCACGAAATCTCGGCGAACTGCCGTGATCCCTTCGGCCCCACCCGGCGAAGGGGCTTCGTCAGGCGATCGGGATGGTGGATGCGCTCGGCATAGCGCGCCACCTTCTCGCAGATGACGCCGGCGGTGTAGCTGTTGCGCTGCGAGCCGCGGACGCGGCCGATTCGTGTCGGCGACAGCCGCTCCACCTCGAGCGCGCAGGTGCTGGTGCAATCGTGCGGACAGACGGACGGCACAATGGTGATGCCCGTCTCGGCGCCCTTCGCGCGCGTCGCGGGAGCGTGGGAATGATCGTCCGGGCTCATGGCGAAAAGATACTCCCGCTGGCTTGGGATGGTCCACCTGCCATAGAGTGCCGCCCGCCATGATCCCTCGCGGCCTTTCCTACGACGAAGCCATGCGTCGCTTCCGCTGGCGCATCCCGGAACACCTGAACATCGGCCGGGCGGTGTGTGAGCGCCATCCCGCCGACACGCTGGCCCTGATTGTGGAAAACGCCGACGGCAGCGTGCGCAACTGGACCTTCGGCCAACTGCTGGCCGCCAGCTCCCGGCTCGCCAACGCCCTCACTGACAAAGGCGTCCACAAGGGCGACCGCGTGGCGGTGTTCCTGAGCCAGGGCGCTGAGCTCACCATCGGTCATCTCGCCGGCTATCGCCTGGGCGCCGTGGTACTGCCGCTCTTCACGCTGTTTGGCGAAGAGGCGGTCGAGTACCGGCTGGCGAACGCCGAAGCCTCGGCGATCGTTACCGATCTCGCGCAACTGCCGAAGGTGCTCGCCGTGCGGGAGCGCTTGCCGCATCTGAAGACGGTCATCGTGATCGGCGCCGGCGCTCACGGGCAGGACTTCTTCGACTGGGATCTTCTGCTGGCGAGCGCATCGGATCGCTTCGCGACGGTCGATACGCGCGCGGAAGATCCGGCGCTGCTGATCTATACGTCGGGCACCACCGGCCAACCGAAAGGCGCCCTGCACGCCCATCGCATGCTGCTGGGCTCGATCCCGCCGGTCGAGCAGTGGCTGAGCCATTGGCCGCAGGGCAACGAGGTGATGTGGACGCCGGCCGAATGGGCGTGGATCGCCGGCCTCTACGACGCCCTCTTCCCGGCCTGGTACTATGGCACGCCGGTGGTGGCGCACCGTTTCGCCAAGTTCGACCCGGAGCGCGCCTTCGCCCTGCTGGCGCGCCACAAGGTCGGTGTCGCCTTCATTCCGCCGACGGCGCTGAAGCTGATGCGGCAGGTGGACCAGCCGCGCCAGCGCTGGACCTACGATCTGCGCGCCGTCAGCACCGGCGGCGAGGCCATGGGCGAGGAACTGCTGGCCTGGGGGCGCGAGACCTTCGGCACCACGATCTCCGAAGGCTACGGCCAGACCGAGATGAATCTCATGCTGCTGAATTCGCCGGACTGGTTCGAGGTCCGACCAGGGTCATGCGGCCGTGCCTGCCCCGGCCGAAAGGTCGCGATCGTCGACGAGGCCGGCAATGTCCTGCCGCCCGATGTCGAAGGGCAGATCGCCGGCTGGCGGCACGACCCCATCGTCATGCTGGAATACTGGCGCAACCCCGAGGCGACGGCGCGCAAGTTCGCCGGCGACTGGCTGTTGACCGGCGATCTCGGCCGCATCGATGCGGACGGCTATGTCTTCTTCAAGAGCCGCGATGACGACGTCATCACCTCGGGCGGCTACCGCATCGGCCCGGGCGAAATCGAGGAGTGCCTGATGAAGCACCCGGCGGTGGCGATGGTCGGCGTGGTCGGAGTACCGGACAAGGTCCGTACCGAGATCGTGAAGGCCTTCGTCCAGCTCCGCTCCGAGATCCCGCCGACCGAGGCGCTGAAGACCGAGCTGGCGGACTATGTGAAGAAGCGCCTCGCCGCCCACGAGTATCCGCGCGAGGTCGAGTTCGTGACTGAACTGCCGCTGACGACGACCGGCAAGATCCTGCGCCGCGAACTTCGACGCCTCGATGCCGAAGGCAAGGCCGCCCGCTGACAGGAGGCCGTCCAGCCCGCCGTCCCAAGGGGCTGGGACGGGTTCGAATACGATGCCGACAGGTTTTTGGCGGCGCTGTCCCGCCGTCCCGCCCGTCCCGCTGTGTCCCGCGTGTCCCTAAAACAGCCCGAGAAGCGTCTGGGCGTTGCTGTCGGTTCCGTTGCCGATCAATGCCAACAAGCCGATCAGCGCGGCCGGCCACCAATCCGCAATTCGGCTTAGCCGATTTGAATAAGTTATTGAATCGATTGAGGAAGAGCGCAGCGAGAGTCGAGCGAACATGGCGGACCCAATATGTGGTCGATGTAAAAATACGACTGAAATATGGCTCGAACGATATCCACCAGTGATCTGAAATTCAACGATATTTTCAGATCACTTAAAGTGCAAACTCAGCTGGCGGCAGCCGACAGGTTGAATTGCAATTCGGCAAGCCGCGCATAGAGCCCACCCCGTCGGGCCAGTTCGGCATGCGTGCCGACATCGACCACCCGGCCCGCATCCACCACGGCGATCCGATCGGCCTTCTGCACTGTCGCCAGTCGGTGCGCGATCACCAGGGTCGTCCGCTTGTGCATCAGCGCATCCAGGGCCTGCTGCACGGCGAGCTCGCTCTCGGCATCGAGGGCGCTTGTGGCCTCGTCGAGGAGCAGCACGGCCGGATCGCAGAGAAGCGCCCGGGCAATGGCGATGCGCTGCCGCTGGCCGCCCGACAGACGCACGCCGCGCGCCCCGAGATGCGTGGCGAAGCCCTGCGGGAGGGCTTCGACGAAGCCCAGAGCCGATGCCGCCTGGGCCGCCGCCCGCACCTCGGCGTCCGACGCCTCAGGGCGTCCGTAGCGGATATTGTCGGCGACCGTGGCGGTGAACAGCATGGGTTCCTGCGGTACGATCGCGAACTGGCGGCGCAGGTCGGCCAACCGAAGATCGCGGATGTCGACCCCATCCAGCCGAATCGTGCCGGCCTCGGGATCGTAGAACCGTAGCAGAAGATTGAAGACCGTCGTCTTGCCGGCACCCGAGGGGCCGACGATCGCCACGGTCTCGCCCGACGCCACCGAGAGATCGAACCGCTCCAGGGCCAGCGCGTCGGGCCGCGTCGGATAGCGGAAGGAGACCTGCTCGAACGCCACGGTCCCTTTGACCGGCTGTTGCAGCGTCTTCGGTGTCGGACTTTCCAGGATGACGGGCTGCTCGGCCCGCAATTCGGACAGGCGCTCGGCGGCACCCGAAGCCCGCTGCAGATCGCCGATCGTCTCGCTGATCGCGCCGCCCGAACTGGCCACCAGCACGGCATAGAAGACGAAGGCCGACAGGTCGCCGGCGGTGATGCGCCCGGCAAGCACGTCCAATCCGCCGATCCACAGCAGGAAGCCCACGGCGGCGAAGACGATGAATATCACCAGGGTCGTCATGATGGCCCGGCGCGTGATGCGGCGGACTGCAGCGGTGAAGGCCAGTTCGGTCGCCTCGCCGAAATGTCCTGCCGCCCGTCCCTCCTGCGCGAAAGCCTGGACGGTGCGGATGCCGTCCAGCGTTTCCGCCCCGTCCGATACCATGTCGGCGATGCGCGCCTGCGCCGCCCGCGACAGCGCCCGCACCTTGCGCCCGAAGATGATGATCGGCGCCACCACGACCGGCACCACCGCCAGGACCAGCGCGGCCAGCTTGGGATTGGTGATGACGAGCATCGCGATGCCGCCGATGCACATCAGGGTGTTGCGCAGGGCAACCGAGGCCGAGGAACCGATTACCTGCTCGATGAGCTGGGCATCGGACGAGATCCGGCTCATCACGTCGCCGGAACGCTTGATCTCGAACCAGGCCGGCCCCAGCCGGATGACGTGCGCGAAGAGGTCTCGACGCAGGTCCCCAACCACCCGCTCGCCGAGCCACGAGACGAGATAGAAGCGCGCGCCCGAGGCGATTGCCAGCACGCCAGCCACGGCCAGCATCGAGGCCAGCGCATAGTCGAGCACCGCCGGCTTGCCTTCGGCGAAGCCGCGATCGATCAGGGCGCGCAGGCACGCGCCGAATGCCAGCACCGTGCCGGCGGCCACGATCAGCGACAGCAGCGCCAGGGCGACCCGGCCGCGATGCGGCCGGAGATACGGGGCAAGAAGCCGAAGGCCTGCGAAACGGTTCATTCCGGATGCCACTCCAGGGCAACGCCCAATTCGGCCGAAAGGATCGCCAAAAGATCGCTGCCGCCGCGCGTGTCCGCCCAAAGGCCGGACTGGGTGTCGAAGGCAAAATGGCGGGCGCCGCTCTTGGGCGAACTCAGCCAGACTTGCCTGGTGGGTGCATGTTTATTGACGATCCAGGTCCCGTCGGGCCCCTCGACCGTCAGCACGCCGCCCTGGCGCTCGGCGTCGGCGTGGTCGCCGATCCCCTCTTCCAGGGCCTCCAGAAGGCTGTCCGCGAGGTTTTCGAAGCTGGTGTCGGTCATGATGGGGCGGTCTACAAGCCTGCGACTGGCCCGACAACCGGGCTTGTGGACACACCCCCGGGCCGGTATAAGCCGCGCCCTGTTGCCTGAATCTTGGCCAGGGGCCGGTCGGAAATCGGTCCTGGAGCGCTGGAGAAGCCTATGAAAGAGAAGATCCACCCCGACTATCACGAGATCACCGTGACGATGACCGACGGCTCGTCGTTCAAGACTCGGTCGACCTGGGGTAAGGAAGGCGCGACGATGCGCCTCGATATCGACCCGAAGACCCACCCGGCCTGGACGGGCGTGCGCCAGTCCATCGACCGCGGCGGCCGCGTGCAGCGCTTCAAGGACCGCTTCGGCATGACCGGCGGCGTGGGCGCCGGCACCAAGTCGTCGGGTGCGAAGCCCGAGGCGACGCCCGCTAAGGGCGCAGCCAAGAAGAAGTAAGGCCTGGATTCTTCACGACCTCTGATAGAGTACCGTCTTCCAAATTCGGGGAGACGGTGTGGTGAAGTCCGTAAGAGTTGTCTGTGCACACGATTGTCCTGACATGTGCTCCCTCATCGCGCATGTCGACAACGGCAAGGTCGTGCGCGTGCAAGGCGATCCGGATCACCCCTATACGGCGGGGTTTGCGTGCGGGAAGGTCAACCGCGACGCCGATCTCGTCAATTCTCCCGAACGCCTTAAAAGCCCGCTGAAGCGCACCGGTCCGAAGGGCACCGGCCAGTTCGAACCCATTTCGTGGGACGACGCGCTGGACGAGATCGCCAGTCGCTGGAAAGCGATCATCAAGGAGAGCGGCCCGCTCGCCCTGCTCGGCTACGCCTACTCCGCTCATCAGGGTCTGATGAATCGCGGCCTGGTGAACGGCCTGTTCCACGCCTTGGGCAGCACTCGGCTGCAGGCCGGCACCGTCTGCGACACCTGCTGCGAGACCGCCTGGGACATGACGGTCGGACCGGTCGGCGGTGCCGACCCCGAATCGGTCGTGCATTCCGATCTCGTGATCGCCTGGGGAGCGGACCTCGCCGCCACCAATGTGCACTTCTGGGCGCTGGTCGAGACGCAGAAGAAGCGCCGCGGCTTGCCGCTGATCGTCATCGATCCGCGCCGCACGCGCAGCGCCACGGCGGCCGATCTCTATCTGCCGATCCGGATCGGCACCGATGCCGCCCTGGCGCTGGGCGTGATGCATATCCTGGTACGCGACGGCCTCGCCAACCGCGATTACCTCGCCAGCCACACGGTCGGCTTCGACAAGGTCGAGCGCGAGATCCTGCCGAAGTTCCCGCCGGCCCGGGTCGCGGAGATCACCGGGCTGCCGGTGGCCGATATCGAGAAGCTCGCGGCGATGTACGGCAAGGCGAAGGCGGCATTGATCCGGCTTGGTGAAGGCATGACCCGCCTCGCCGCCGGCGGCCAGGCGCTGCGCAGCGTCGCGCTGCTGCCGGGCGTGACCGGCCATTACGGCGTGAAGGGCGGCGGCGCGCTGCTCCTGACCGCAGCGTCCTGCGATCTCAACTATGCCGCCGTGCGCAAGCCGTCCGGTCCCGCCACTTCCCGCCTGGTCAACCATCTGAGACTCGGCGAGGAACTCCTGAACATGAAGGATCCGCCGATCCGAGCGCTCTACATCTCGGCCAACAATCCGGCCGTCACCTGTCCAGAGGTGTACAAGGTGCAGAAGGGCCTGGCACGCGAGGACCTGTTCACGGTCGTGCACGATCCCTTCATGACCGATACCGCGAAGTACGCCGACATCGTTCTGCCCGCGGCGAGCTACCTCGAGACCGACGATCTCTATCGCGCCTACGGTGCCTATTGGATGCAATGGGGCCAGCAGGCAGCCACGCCCCAAGGCGAGGCGCGCTCCAACTTCGACGTCGCGCAGGCCCTCGCCCAGCGCATGGGACTGACGGACCGCATCTTCACGTTGCCGCCGCACGAGGCCGCGAAGGAGCTGTTCAAGGGCGCGACGGGCCCTGCCGCCAAGGCGGATCCGGACAAACTGTTCGCCGGTGAACCGATCCACATCGCGCACGATTGGGCCGGACAGCCCTTCGCGACTCCCTCGGGCAAGCTCGAATTCCATTCCGAGCAGCTGGCACGACAGGGCCTGCCGCCCCTGCCCGATTGGAACGAGGACCCGCTCGAGGCCGCCGAGGCAGCGAAATGGCCGCTCCGCCTGCTTACGGCGCCGGGCTATTTCCAGGCGCACACGGCCTTCTCCGGCGTCGACTTCCTGCGCACCCGCGAGGGCAAGCCCTGTTGCATTCTTCATCCGACGGACGCCGAGGCGCGCGGCCTCGAGGACGGCGCGGCCGTGCGCCTGTTCAACGATCGAGGCGAGATCGCGCTTACCCTGCGCGTGAGCGACGAGGTGCAGCCTGGCGTCGTGCTGGTGCCCGGTCAGCGCCCGACCAGGGAGGCGGTCGCCGGCACCATCAACATGCTCTGCTCCGATCGCTACACCGACATGGGCGAAGGCGCCACGTATCAGAGCACCTGGCTCGAGGTGGCGGCTTGGCCTGCGGCGCGGCAGGTGGCGGCGTAAAGAGACCCGACGGCGGCGTATCGCGCTGCCTTCACGCTTGGCGCACGTGGCTCAATCGCAGGCTCGCCAAGCTGGCGGTCGCCGCAACCGCGACAAAGCTCACCGGCACCCATAAGGCCGCCTGCGCGACGGCCTGATCGGTGAGTGTGCCCGAAAGCCCGCTGGCGTTGGCGGCGACGCCGGCGAGCGCCGCTCCCAACGCGAACCCCATCTGCTGGACTGTCGGAACGGCCGCCGCCGTTGTCGCTTCGTCGCCAGCACGCGCACCGCTCATGATGCGGTGAGCGACCAGGGGCCAGCATTGTCCGATCCCTATTCCCAGCACCATGATGGCCACGATCAGGGGCACGAACGTCGACAGTGGCATGAGCACGGCGATGCCGATCAACCCGATGCCCATGATCGGCGGACCTGCCAGCATCAATCGATCCGGCCACCGTCCCGATGCACCGGCGATAACCAGCGAGGCGATCGTCCATCCCATCGAGCCGCTGGCGACGACGAAGCCCGCGGCGAGCGGATCCAACCCGTGCAGGCGTTGCAGAAAGAGCGGCACATAGAGCTGCAATGGGCTGAAGGTTATGCACAGCAACAGGGCGAGCCACAGTCCCACACCTGTCGGGGTTTGGAGTGAAAACGCATCACGCGGCAGCAAGGGCGTCGCCGCCGCGCGATCGAGCTTCAGCATCACGACCAGGATGCCGACCGCGGCAGCAATCAGTACCGTCTTGGCGATCGGTGCCGCGACAATCGATGCACAGGAGGTCGAGGCGATCGCGAGGCAGATCAAGGCCACACGACCGGTCGGTACGGCTGGCGCCTTGGACCGGCGTCCCGACAGGGGTGGCAGAACGAACACCGCGCTCACCGCCAGGAGGACCGCAACGATTGCCGTCGCGATGAACGCGCCGCGCCAGTTTCCGAACCGGGCGAAAAGCCCTCCCACCAGCGGCCCGATCAGGACGGACATGCTCCAACTGCCCGACATCAGGGCAATGACCCGCGACCACATGGCCTCGGGAAAGGTGCCACGGACGATCACATAGGCCACAGCCGCCTCGAGGCCGCCGCCAAAGCCTTGGACCAGACGTCCGACCACCAGCCAGCCCATGGTCTTTGCAAGCGAACAGAACACGGCGCCGAAGCCGAATGTCAGCACGCCGACGCAGTAGGTGTTGCGGGGCCCGAACTTCGCCGCGAGCAGTCCGGAGCAGCTTGCAGCAACGATGGAGGACGCAAGGGATGCGGTCGTCGGCCAGCTCAGCATCGCCACGCCGCCGAGCTCTTCGACGACGGAGGGCAGAACGGTCGCCAGCAGCAGGACATTCATCGACTGCAGCAGGACACCGCCCAGCAGGATGGCGAGCATCGCCGCCCACTCCACCTTGAGAAGCGAGCGCCACCCTCCGTGCGAGACAGACTCCCGTGCCATGGCGCCTCGCTCCCTGTTCCTCGGATGTACGATTGCCGGCGACCGACATCCCGTTTAATATATAAACTTATTGCTTTCTAAATCAGTGGCCGCATGAGTCAAGACGATCGAAGCCAGGATCGAATTCTGTTCCTCCTGAAGACCCGAGGGGCGCAGACTGCCGCCGAGATCGGCGCGCGGCTCGACATGACGTCTGTCGGCGCCCGACAGCATCTCCTGAAGCTGGAGACGGCCGGTCTGGTCGAAAGCGAGGACCGTCGTCAGGGGCGCGGGCGACCGCGGAAATGCTGGCGCCTCACGCAGCAAGGTCATGGCCGCTTTCCCGACCGGCATTCCGAACTGACGCTTGAGCTGCTGAGATCGACGCGCGAACTCTTCGGCGAAGACGGACTCGAAAGACTGATCGAGCACCGGGAGCACGCAAGCATCGCCCTCTATCGCCGGGCGGTCGACGGCCAGCGATCACTGCGAGGGAAACTGGCGGCGCTCGCCGATATCAGGAGCCGGGAAGGCTACATGGCGGATGTCGTCGCAGAAGCGCGCGGCGGTTTCCTGTTCATCGAGAACCACTGCCCGATCTGTGCCGCCGCCATGGCATGCCAGGGCCTGTGCCGTTCCGAGCTGACGATCTTCCGGGCGGTCCTCGGCAAGGAGGTCGCGATCGAACGGATCGATCATATCCTTGCGGGAGCCCGACGCTGCGCCTATCGGGTCGGCGCACGTCCCTTGCCGGTCGGTCGGTCGTCCCGCCAGTAGAGTGGGCCAGGTCCGAGAGTGGCAGCACGATCGCCACGATTGACCATCGCGCAATGCTCCAGCGACAAGCATCCGCAGCCGATACAGCGCGTCAGTCCCTCGCGCAGGCGCTGAAGTTCGGCAATGCGCCGGTCGATCTGGTCCGTCCAGGGACGGGACAGTCGCGCCCAATCGCGCGCCTTCGGGATGCGGCCGTCGGGCAGCTTGGCGAGTTCGGTTCCGATCTGCTCCAGCGACAGGCCGATGCGTTGGGCAAACACGATGAACGCAAGGCGCCGCAGCACGGATCGTGCGTAGCGCCGGTGGCCGGAACCCGTCCGCCCTTCCGAGGCGATCAGGCCGCACTCCTCGTAATAGCGCAAGGCGGAGGCGGCGACGCCGCTGCGTTTCGCCACCTCGCCAATCGTCAGCAGGACGTCTTTCATGATCGGCAGTATCGCGGTCGAGTCACTTGACTTCAAGTTCACTTGAACTTGTAGCCTGTGTCGATGCGATGCCCGAGCGGAGAACGACGATGACGATGTCACGGCAAGAGGCGATAAACGACGCCCTGGCACGCCTGCACGACGTCGGCTTCACCTGGGGGCCCGACTATGCCGGGCACGGTCCCATGGTCGCGGAAGCCATCAGCATGCTGGGCCATGACGAGGCGGTGGCGGGCTGGGTGGACTCCTACAAGAGACGACGGCGCCACAAGGAGCCGCCGCCTCGCTATCGAGCGATCGACGGATCCGACGACGGATCCGACATGGAAAACTGGCGGAGCGCTCTTGGCGATCCCTCCCGCCTGTCCGACTGGCACGATTTCTTTGGCCGCCAGTTGTCCGAAACCCAATGGCAGGATGCGACGAAGGAGTGGATTCCCCGGCTGATCGACGGTCTTGCGGGCGGGCTGACCCACGGCCTGATCCGGACCGCCCATGCGGTCCGTGGCATGCCTGCGGACGGCCAACCGACAGACTTGCAGATCGACGAGCTGGCGCGTGGTCTTGCCTATTGGGCCGCGACCTATCGGTCTCCTGAAGACGATGGCGCTCTGGAGACGACCATGCCGCGAGACGCGGCTCGACCCGAGACCAGCCTGGTGCTTAGCGCCTGGACGGCCTTCAATGCCCGCCTTCTGCTCGGACACCTCGACCGAAAGATCGTTTCCGTCATCCAGCTGGTCCACACGATCACATCCGCGGCCGCGCTGCGCACCCTGTTGCCGCTCCTCTGCTCGGATGTCGGTTGGCACGCCTGCGAGCGCGTGCGACGTGTGGGAAGGAACATCGCCGGCCTTGCTTTGGGTTCGGCACCATCCGCGCCGGAGACGTTGGCGCTCCAGCCTTCGCTGCCTTGGGAAGAATTGGCCGGCCGGGCTGTCGCCCATGACGACGAGCACGCCGTCAAACTGACCGAAGCCTGCCTGCAGGAGGACTTCGTCCGCCCCGATCCCATTTATCGCGTCCTGGCCGGAGCCATCCAGCACAGGCTCGCGGCTTGATCAGGAATGGGTGCGCCTACCAGAAGCGAAGCGCGCCGAGCCAATAGCGCGCACTTCTCTCGTCTCGGTCGCGGCCGCCGAGGCCGGCTGCGATGCAAGCGGCGGCACAGGCGACGGCAAATGTCGCCGCGGTGAGAAAGCCGGCCAGGGCCGTCTTCTTCCGCGCCTGGTTCGCGACGTCCCGCGCCTTCTGTTCGGCATTCCGTGCCTGGGCGAAGGCGTCGTCGACGCGCTTCTCGGCATCTTGCTGCGACAGTCCCGTCTGGCGGGCGACGACCTGGCCCAGATAGGTGCGATCCTGCTGGGGCAGCGAGCCATCCGACAGGCTGCGCGTGAAGACCCGCACCAACGGCCCCCGATCGACCTGCGCCTGCCCGGGCTGCTCCTGTCCTGGCTGCCCCTGTCCCGATTGGGCACCCTGCTGCGCCTGATTGGTACCAGTATCCGGCGCATTCGGAGCCGGCCGAAGCAGCAGATCGGTGGCATAGTCCGCCGGGTTCGGCAGGCTGTTCGATGCGCCCGCAGCCGCCCCGCCTGCCGCGCTGGCGGAAACAGCGGACGCCGCCTCCAATGCCGTCTTGGCGGTGCCCGCGGCGCCGGAGGCAACAACGGCCGCCGAGATCACCAACCCCAGCGCCCACACGGCAAAGCCGTGTGTCCCATCGCGGAAGTGGCGCTCCGCCTGCGGTCCATCCAACCAGGGAGCCCGCATGCGGCCGGCGAGATAGCCACCGGCGGCATAGCTGCACACCTGCACCATCGCGACATAGAGCGTCGCCACGATCATGAAGGTGGGCGCCGACAAGCCACGATACGGATAAGGCGATATCGCCGACAGCCCCAGCGCCGAGCCGAAGGTCAACAGGACGAACGAGATCGCAGCCGCGCCGATGGCGCCCGCGATCACCGGCCCCCATTCGAGATACTGGAATCGCGGCGCACGGACCGCGACATCGGTAGTGGGTGCAACATCCGGCATTCAGGCCTCCATCGGCTGCTTGGAGTCGAGTTGAAGTCGATCAGCGAAAGCCGACGAATGACAGGATCGCCATGACGATCACGACCAGGCCAACCAGATAGATGATGGCGTTCATGCGGTTCCTCCGAGGGGATATCGGCAGGAAAACGGCAGGTCGTACCGGAAGGTTGCCGCGGGGGCGGTTCAGCGGTGCCGACGAGACACGCAGCAGACCCTCAACAACCCAAGAAGGGATCGGCAACAGCACAAGAAGGGACCGGCCCCGACGGCCGATCCCCTGCGTGTGATATTTCTGCGGTCGCGGTCTCAGACGAGGCGGTGTTGGATACGCTCGCGCTTCGCAAGCTTCGGCACGGCCTGCTCCATGATCAGCGTCTTGAAATGCTCGGTCTCCTGATGCGCCGCAAAGGCCTCTGCGTCGGCGAAGACTTCGTAGAAGAAGAACTTGGTCGGATCGCCGACCGCCTGATGCGTGCGCACCACCTTGAGGCCGGGCTCGCGCTCGGCGAGGGGCAGGAAGGTCTGGACGATTTTGGTCAGCGCATCGACCTCGGACGGCTTGGCCTCCCAGGTGACGGTGAACACCAGGTCGTCCTTGCGGACATCGGCGTCGGACATGGTCATCTCCTTCGTGGTCGTTGACGCGGCGACACTAGGGCATCGCGCTGGGCCATTGCTTCGGCCGCGCTCGAAGGAGCGCTGTTCGGTTTCCCGATAGACGGCCGAAGGATTTCAGGGACTTGACCGGTAGGTCCGGCTATTTTTCCTTACGCAAGCAGCCGTTATCTCTGGAGTCTCCGGCATGACTGGGCGTCCCCATTCGATCCGCAACATCCCGTGGGCGGTGGTGTACGACGCGGCGAAGATCGCCCCGCTGTCGCTCGGCATGCAGGCCTGACCAATGAAGTCCGAAAACCGCCAGCGACGCCGCCGCAACGGTGAAATCATCGACGGCATGAACCAGTCCAACGAACTGCTCGATCGCGAGGCCTGTTACCGGGCCTTCCAGACGCACGATCCGCGCTTCGACGGCCGGATCTTCGTGGGTGTCACTTCGACCGGCATCTATTGCCGGCCGATCTGCCCGGCCCGCGTGCCCAAGTTCGAGAATTGCCGCTTCTTCGCCTCGGCAGCCGGCGCCCAGGAGGCCGGGTTCCGGCCCTGCTTGCGCTGCCGTCCGGAGATCGCACCCGAACTGGCCTTCTGGCGCGGCACGTCCAACACGGTCAATCGGGCCCTGAAGCTGATCGCCGACGGGGCGCTCGACGAGAGCGAGGCCGGCGTCGAGGCGCTGGCCGCCCGGCTCGGGGTCGGCGGCCGCCAGCTGCGGCGCCTGTTCCAGCAGCATATCGGCGCCTCGCCGATCGCCGTCGCGCAGACGCGGCGCGTGCTCTTCGCCAAGCACCTGATCCACGATACGCGCCTGCCGATGACGGAGGTGGCGTTGTCGGCCGGGTTCAGGAGCGTGCGCCGCTTCAATGAGACGTTCCGCAAGATGTTCGGCCGTCCGCCCAGCGCCCTGCGTCGCGGCCATAAGGCGGCCGGAACCGGGACAAGCCACTCCGCCCAGGAAGGTGTCACCCTGCGCCTCTCCTATCGGCCGCCCTATGATTGGACCGGGATGCTCGAAGCCCTTGCCGCGCGAGCCGATGCGCGCCTCGAGCATGTCGACGACGATGTCTGGCATCGCATCGTCGAACTCGATGGCAAGCAGGGCACGGTCTCCGTTGCGCATCTTGCCGAACGCAATGCCGTAGCGGTCACCATCCGCTTTCCCGAGGTGCGGGCGCTGCCGGCGATCGTGGCGCGGGTGAAGCGCGTGTTCGACCTGGGCGCGGACATCGCCACCATCGGCAGCCATCTCGCCCGTGATCCCAAGCTCGCGCCGCTGATCGCCAAACGGCCGGGCCTGCGCGCGCCGGGCGACTGGGACCGCGACACCGTGGGGACCTCGCTCGATTCCGACGCGCCGCCGGCATGGCGGCCCTGGCATGCCTATGCCGCCCAGCATCTGCGGATGGCCTCTCATGGCTGAGCCGGTAATCCTGTTCCACGACCGGCTCGCCACGCCCATCGGCGAGTTGATCGTCATCGCCGACGGCGACGGCAAGCTGCGCGCCATCGACTGGACGGATCACGAAGCACGCATGAACCAACTGCTCGCGCGCGCTTACGGCAGTCACGGATACAGACTGCAGCCGAAGCGCGATCCGGGCGGATTGACCGCCGCCATGCGCCGCTACTTCAAGGGCGAGATCGCCATCCTTGCCAGCCTGCCGGCCGCGGCGCCCGGCACCGCATTCCAGACGGCGATCTGGAAAGCCCTGCGGCGGATCGAGGACGGCGCGACCATCAGCTATGCCGAACTGGCCCGGCGCATCGGCAAGCCCAAGGCGATTCGCGCCGCCGGACTTGCCAACGGACAGAACCCCGTCAGCATCGTCGTGCCGTGCCATCGCGTGATCGGATCGGATGGCAGCCTGACCGGCTATGGCGGCGGTCTCGAGCGCAAGCGCTGGCTGCTTGCGCACGAAGGTGTCAGCGTCCGTTGATCAAATCGCAGCAAAAGTGCTGACATCTCGTAAAGCCGACCGCCAATTGCAGCGAGCGCTTGTAGACCGGCCGACGATCATCATAATGGAGATCGTTCGAACGGACCTTGCGTGCCCCTTCATATCGACATCGACCACGACCAGCGCCTGGTGCGTACCACAGCCAGTGGTCTGATTTTTCTGAAGGACGTTCTCGACTACCTCGACACGGTCGCAACGCGCGATGTCATGGCTTACGCAAAGCTGTTCGATGCGACACGAGCCGAATTCTCGCTCAGCGACGACGACATGATGGTGCTCGGGGCGCGCGTCAGCGCCTATGCCGAGATGGACCCGCGCGGTCCGATCGCCCTGATCGTGGCGTCCGACACAGCAGAGGATCTCGGCCGACGCTATGCCAATCTCGGCGGCGCTGCCCGCCCTCTCAAGATCTTCCGCAAGATCGACGATGGGTGGAAGTGGCTGCAGGCCGAAGCCAAGTCCTGACCGGAGTCCTTATGTCTGTCCGCTTCACGATCGACCATGCCGCCCGCTTTGTTCATGCCGTTGCCGAGGGCGTCTGCACCTTGAAGGATCTGGAGGACTATCTCGATCAGATCGTCGTGCAGGGCGCCATGCCCTATCGGAAGCTCTGGGACTGCAGCCAGGCCAAGTATCAGTACACCGATGCCGATGTGATGGAGGTCGGAGCCCGGGTCTCGGTCTATGCCAACATGGACCCGCGCGGCCCCATTGCCATCGTGGCGACGTCCCCATCGACGATCGAGGCGTCGCTGCGCTTCGCCAATCTCGGCGGCGCCAAGCGGCCCGTGAAGGTTTTCTCGACCGAGGCCGAAGCCCGACGTTGGCTCTTCAGCCAGCCGGAGAACTGAAGCCGGCTCAGTCCGCTGCCAGTCGGACGTTGCGGCGCTGCAGCCTCAGCTGGGACGCTGTGGCACGACCGTCGCCGGTCGGCTGGTAGACGACGCTGAACAGCGTGCGTGCCGAAGCCAGGGCCTCTCCGAATCCCGTCTGCTCGCTCTCGAACGAGTCGAAGCCGCACCGCAGCAGAAACGGCAACTGATCCCGCAGCACGCCGCCGGTTGCGCGCAATTCGCCGCGATAGCCGAACCGTTCGCGCAGCAGGCGCGCCTGGCTGTAGGCGCGGCCGTCGCTGAACTTGGGAAAGTGCAGCACGATCAGGCTGAGCCCGCCGAGATGGGGCTGCAGCGCCTCGACCGGATCGGTGTTCGCCAGCGACACGGCCGGCGCTTTTCCATCCTTCAGCCATTCGGCGAAAGCGACCGGAACCGGACCCTCGTCGGCCACCGGCTCGATCGCCCCTTCCCTATACAGCGCCATAGACTCGATCCTTGAATGGTTGGGCGCCGATGCGCCGGTAGGTGTCGACGAAGCGCTCGCCCGTGCGTCGCGTTTCGAGATAGGTCGCCACCAGCGCGTCCACCGCCTCGACGACCTTGTCGGCCGCCACCGCCGGCCCGAGAATGGTGCCGAGCGTCGTCTTGCCGAAATCGACATCGCCCCCGAGGCTGATCTGGTAGAGCTCGACGCCGTTCTTGTCGACGCCCAGGATGCCGATATGGCCAACATGGTGATGACCACAGGCGTTGATGCAGCCAGAGATCTTGATCTTCAGATCGCCGATATCGTGCTGGCGGGCGAGCTCGGCGAAATGCAGGGAGATGCGCTGTGCCACGGGGATTGACCGGGCATTGGCCAGCGCGCAGTAGTCGAGTCCCGGGCAGGCGATGATATCGGTGATCTTGCCGACATTGGCCTCGGCAAAGCCCAGCCGCCGAAGCGCCTTGTAGACCGCCGGGAGATCCTCGATCGCCACGTGCGGCAGAACCAGGTTCTGCTCGTGACTCACCCGGATCTCGCCCTGGCTATAACGATCGGCGATATCAGCGATGCCTTCCATCTGGACGGCGCTGGCGTCGCCCGGCGGCGCGCCGGCCGGCTTCAACGACGCCGTCACGATCGCGTGCCCCGGCACACGATGCGGCGCGGTGTTGGAGATCAGCCACAGCGCGAAGTCCCGATCCTCGAGCTTCAGCGCCTCGACCTCCGGTACGCGGGTGCGCTTGGGCCTCAGAGGCGGCGGCGCGAACTGGCGGGCGATCGCCTCGATCGTCTCCGGCGCCAGCTTGAGCGCACCGTCCTTGATCGCGGCGAACTCGGCCTCGACTTCCTCGCGCACCTTCTCGACGCCGACCTCGTGGACCAGGATCTTGATGCGCGACTTGTAGAGGTTGTCGCGCCGGCCATAGCGATTGTAGACGCGCAGCGTCGCCTCGAGATAGGCCAGCAACTCTTCCTTCGGCAGGAACTCGCGCAGGGTCTTGCCGATCAGAGGCGTGCGACCGAGACCGCCGCCGACGATCACTTCGAACCCGACATCGTCCTGGTCGTTGCGCCACAGGCGCAGGCCGACATCGTGAACGCGCACGGCCGCACGGTCGTTCGGCGATCCGGTGATGGCGATCTTGAACTTGCGCGGCAGAAAGCTGAATTCGGGATGAAACGTCGACCACTGGCGAATGATCTCGCACCAGATGCGCGGATCCTCGATCTCGTCGACGGCCGCGCCGGCAAAGTGATCGGCCGTGACGTTGCGGATCAGGTTGCCCGAGGTCTGGATGGCATGCATGTCGACCTCGGCCAGCGCCGCCAGCGCGTCCGGCGCATCCTCCAGCTTGATCCAGTTAAGCTGCAGGTTCTGACGGGTCGTGAAGTGACCATAGCCGCGATCGAATCGCCGCGCGATATCGGCAAGCTTGCGCAACTGGCGCGACGACAACGTGCCGTAGGGAATGGCGATCCGCAGCATGTAGGCATGCAGCTGCAGATAAAGGCCGTTCGTCAGTCGGAGGGGCTTGAATTGCTCCTCTGTCAGCTCGCCCGCCAACCGACGGCGCACCTGGTCGCGGAACTGCTCGACCCGCTCCGCGATCAGCGAGCGGTCGTAATCGTCATACCGGTAAAAATGGGTGTCAGGCATAACGCACCGCATCGGCAGCGATGGCAGCGAAGGTCAGCCCCGACGCCCGGATCTTCTCGCGCAAGGACAGCGGCTCGATACGCCCGTCGTCGTCCTCACTGACCGCGACCAGAAAGGGATCGACGATGTCGAATGCCTCGGTCTTCGCCCGCTCGAGCAGGATCTCCGCCGACCGCTTGTCGCGCGCGACCTCCGCCCGCTCCAGACGTTCCGTCCACTGGCCCGCGCCGTCGAGGAACACGACAGCGCCGTCGACAAGGCGGTTGGCGGACGCCACTTGAAGATCGCCGCTGAGATTCTTGGCCATCAGGACACCTGAGCTACGGGTTGTTCGTGGATATGGGCGAGTGACACCACATCGCCCACGATGATGAGGCTGGGCCCGGCGCCGCCAGTCGGCGTATGAGCAGCAGCCAGTCGGGGCAGATCGGACAGGCAGCCCACCGAAATTCGTTCATCCGGCCGCGTGCCGTTTTCGACGATTGCGACCGCCGTCTGCGGAGGGGCACCGGCCTCCAGCAGGCGATCCCGCACCGCGGCGGCCTCGGTTGCGCCCATATAGATCGCAACCGTATGTCCTTGCGCGGCGAGCGCCGGCCAAGCGGGTGCCTGTCCGCCCTCGGCCACATGGCCCGTCACGAAGGTCACGGCGGAGGCGATTCGGCGGTGCGTCAGCGGGATCCCTACCGACGCCGCCGTCCCCAGAGCAGCCGTGATGCCGGGTACGACGGTGGCTGGTAGACCGGCGGCCCGTAGCGCCTCGAGTTCTTCGCCGCCACGGCCGAAGATGAACGGATCGCCGGCCTTGAGCCGCACGACCGTCTGGCCGGCCTGCACACGACGGATCATCTCCGCCTCGATCGCACGCTGCGTCCAGCCCGTGTGGCCCTTGCGCTTGCCGACGGCGAGCAGATCCGCGTCCCGCCGCGCGCGCTTGAGGATCGCCGGCGGCACGAGATCGTCGTGCAGAATGGCGTCGGCTTCCTGCAGCAATTGAACCGCCTTCACGGTCAGAAGATCGGGATCGCCAGGTCCGGCGCCGACAATATGGGCGATACCAATCGCCGGCCGATCGTTCCGGGCACTATCGAGTTCGCTCAGCATGAGGCGCCGGGCGGCCGGAACATCGCCGGCAAGCGCCAAGCGTCCAACCGCGCCCTCCACGACCCTCCGCCAGAATGCCCGGCGTCGCCCCGGTTCGCCGATCAGGGCATTGACCTGCGCTCGGAATGCCTTTGCCAGATTCGCGAGAATGTCGATGCGCTCGGGCAGAACTGTCTCGATTCGCGTCCGCAGCATCGTCGCCAGCGTCGGCGACGCACCGCCGCTCGATATCGCCACGACGATATCGCCACGATCGACGATGGCGGGCATGATGAAATCGCTCAGACCTGGGCGGTCGACGACATTGACGGGTACGCGTGCCCGCCGCGCGACCTGAGCTGCCGCGGCGTCACGTGCCGGGTCCCCAGTGGCGACGAACACTGCAGACACATCGGCAAGCATGTCCACGACGAGCGCCTCGACCCGCCTGACCGCGGCCCCCGCCGAAGCGGCCAGAGCCGCCCGGCGATCGGCAGCGTGACCCTGCCCCACGACGACCACGGTGCGGCCGACGAGGTTGAAGAAGAATGGCAGGTGCTTCATGCCAGCAGCCAGCGAAGCAGTACGCCAAGCGCCAGCATTGCCGCGACCTGCACCGCCCCCACAAGCCACAGAACGGCATTCGGATGCCGCTCGTAAAAGGCCTGCCAGGCTGTCGGGGAAAACTGGTCGATAAGGGCCATCACTCCGCCCGTTGTTCGTACTCTCGATCTGGCGCTTTTTCGCATGTCCGCCAGGGCGGGAATTTCCGAAGGTTTCCAGGGTCTTGGCAAAATCTGCTGCCCAGAACCATTTGCAGAAAAAATTGCTCTCCCGCCCTCCACTCGGCCCTCTTGAAGCCCGCCGCACCCTTCCTAAATTTGCTGGTGTCCGCCGTGCCCATCCGGGGCGGGGATTTCTGACATCGCTCAGCTAGGAGGATGACTACTATGCGTGGATTCGATTATTCGCCGTTCTATCGCGCCACTGTCGGCTTCGACCGGGTGTTCGATCTGCTCGACAACGTGGCTGGCCAGACCAGCGGCAACGGCTACCCGCCCTACAATATCGAGAAGGTCGGCGAGAACGCCTACCGTATCGTCATGGCGGTTGCCGGCTTCGCCGAGAACGAGCTGAACGTAACCCAGAAAGAGAACGAGCTTCTGGTCACCGGCCAGGCCGCACCGACCAACGACGAGGGCAAGCAGTACCTTTATCGCGGTATCGCCGGCCGTAACTTCGAGCGTCGCTTCCAGCTCGCGGACCATGTGAAGGTCTCGGGCGCGAAGCTCGCCAACGGCCTGCTGACCATCGAACTGCAGCGCGAGATCCCGGAAGAGAAGAAGCCCCGTGCCATCCAGATCCAGGCCGAGGCGAACAAGCCGGCGCTGACGCACTGACGATCTTCAGGGCAACCTGCAGCCAGGTTGCTCCTATGAGGGGCGCCGCGGGCAACCGCGGCGCCTTTCGTTTGCGCGTACGATACCCGTTCGCACTCGCATTTTCGGCCGCCGGCTCCCCATCTCGGCGTCCTCTTCCGCCTTGCCGCCCAGGAGCTACACTTTCCGGCAAAGGGGGAAGCGAGCCATGCCAAAAGCAATCAATGCCCAGCTCACACATTTCGGACTACACGCCACGAACATCGGCCGAATGGTCGACTTCTACACTGACACCTTGGGGTTCGTGATCAGCGACCGTGGTCGTCTCAAGACGGGCAATCAGGTCGTCTTCATGACCCAAAGCGCGGACTGCCATCACCAGTTCGTCCTGTTCGACGGCCGGCCGGAGGAAATGCCCTATAACCCGGTGAACCAGATCTCCTTCCACCTGGATTCACTCGACCACCTGAAGGCCTATCGCCAGGCCCTGACCGCCGCGGGAGTCATCGAGCTGCGCCAGACCGATCACGGCAACGCATGGGCTTTCTATTTCAAGGATCCGGAAGGCAATACCGTCGAGATGTATTGCGACACGCCCTTCCACACGCCGCAACCATGCGGCGAGCCGCTCGATCTCGACCTTTCAAACAGCGAGATCGAGCAACGCACCGAAGCCATGTGCCGGCAGCGTCCGGGATTCATGACTCGCGAGGCCTGGATGCAGGGCATCCAGGCCAAGCTCGACGCGCGTCCTTGATTGGAACGCCCGGCCCTACGCCTATTTGGCGTACTTGCCGGTAAGCTGCGGCGTGTGTGGTCCCTCGCCGCCCTTGTCCTTGTGCTGCGACCGCGTGGTCCGCGCCCAGGTGCGCTTCAGTTCGTCCTTCACGCTGACATGCAGCGTGCCGATCTTCTCCACCGTCAGTTCGATCTTGTCGCCATCCATGAAGGCGTTGAGACCCCGATGGTTGGTGCCGGTGGCAAGGATATCGCCCGGCTCCAGCGTATGGATTGAACTCGCCCATTCGATGCAGCGCGGGATCTTGTGCGCCATGTCGTTGGTATTGAACTTCTGCATCACCTGGCCGTTGTTGGTCAGCGAGATGGCCAGGTTCTGCGGATCAGGAATCTCGTCGGCGGTGACGATGCACGGCCCGATCGGCGCGAAGGTGTCGCGGGACTTCATCTGGAAGAAGACATTGCCCGGCGGCGGCAGGCCGCGCGCGGAGCCGTCGATGAAACACGTATAGCCGAAGATGTAGTTCATCGCCTCGGCCTGCGGCACGCGGGTGGCGCGCTTGCCGATCACCAGCGCCAGTTCCGCCTCACCCTCGAAGATGGTCGCCGGCACGTCCGGCAGCACCATCGTATCGCCGTCGCCGATCACCGCTGTCGCCGCCTTGTGGAAGGCATTGATCTGAGGCTTCTCCTTGAGCGTGCCGTCCTCCATGTAGTTGACGGCCATGCAGACGATGTTTCCGGGCTTCGGGACGGGCGCTCGCAGACGGACCGAGCCAAGAGAAACGCCCTTCCCCGCCGCTGCCGCCTGCTCAACCTTGGCCTTGTGGGAGTCCCACCGTGCGATGAGGCCGATGATCAGATCGCGGTTATCCAGATGCGGAATGTCCTTCACCGCATCCGTCACGTCGACGACGGTATCGCCCTTGATCACACCCAGGCGGTAATCATTGAAATAGCAAAGCTTCACTTCTTCTCTCCCTCTCCAAGTACTTCCTTGGCGACGAACGCCGCCGACATGGCGGTCGGCCAGCCGGAATAGAATGCGAGATGCGTGATCAACTCGACGAGTTCGTCATGCGTCACGCCGTTGGCGATAGCGCGCGCAAAATGGCCGCGCTGCTGTTCGGTGCGGTTGAGCGCGACCAGCGCTGCACAAGTGATGAGGCTGCGATCCCGCTTGGACAGGCCGGGCCGCTCCCACACGTCTCCGAAGACGACCTTTTCGGTAAGGTCGATCAACTTGGGCGCGAATGACCTTAGCTGATCCCGGGGATTGGAAGCCGGTGCTTTCGTCATGATGATCCTCCTTTTCAGTCGCCGGTTGACGGGATAGCGTTCGACAAAAGCTTGGGAGGAAACAATGGCCGCAATCAAGGTCGCAGACTTCGCCTTTCCGCGTCTGGAAGCGCCTGATCTCGACGAAATGGAAGAGTTCCTCAGTCACTTTGGCTTGATCCGCGCGGAACGAACGCCGGACGCGCTCTATATGCGCGGGACCAACGACCGTCACCATCTGCATGTGACCCATAAGGGCGGGACCAAGTTCATCGGCTTTGCCTACCATGCCGGAAGTGAGGAGGACCTCGAGCGTCTTGCGCGACTGCCTGGGGCGTCGGGAATCGAGAACCTGGACGAGCCCGGCGGCGGCAAGCGCGTGCGCCTGACCGAGCCGAACGGCTATCAGATAGAAGTCATCGCCGGCATGCAGAGTGCTTCTCCGATCAAGATCGAGCGAGATCTCCTCAATTCGGGCAGCGAACCCCATCGCCGCGCCGGCCGCGTCATGCGGCTGTCCAAATCGCCGACCTCGGTCCATCGGATCGGTCACGGCGTTCTGGCCACACCGAAGGTCAAGGAGACAGTCGCCTGGTTTCGCAACACTCTCGGCATGATCCGATCCGACGATGTCTATGCCGGCGACCAGGACAACATCATCGGCGCCTTCAGCCGTCTCGATCGAGGCGACGATTACGTCGATCACCACGTCCTGTTCTGTGTCCACAACGACAAGACCGGACTCAACCACGTCTCGTTCGAGGCGCAGGACGTCGACGCCATCTTCCAGGATCACGAGTACCTGAAAGGGCTCGGCAAGTACGACCATATGTGGGGCATCGGCCGTCACCTTCTGGGCAGCCAGGTCTATGACTATTGGTGCGACCCGTGGGGTCGGGTGCATGAACGCTGGGCTGATACCGACCGCCTGAATGCCGCGAACGGCGGCAACCTGATCAGCGCCGAGGAAGGCTTCCAGTCGCAGTGGGGCGAAGATCCCCCGGAACGTTTTCTCGGCCACGCCAGCCCCTAGCGCCGCATATTGGCGCGAAGCCAGGTGACGGTCGCCGCGACTACCTGGTCGTCGATTCCATAGAAGCCGTGGAAGTGCGACGACCCGCAACGGTCGGCGCCGCGGGTCGCGGGGCCGCCGCCGTTGAGGGTGACGATGTCCACCTTGGGCGCTCCGACAAGCAGGGCCTTGAACCTGTCGGCATCTTCCGGTCGGGACACCGGACAGGAATCCTGGACATGCCTCAACAGCAGGATGGGAATGTGGATCCGGCCCACATCCCCGACCGTGCTGGCGCTGCCCCCTTCCCCGGCGTCCGCCATCAGGACGCCCGACGAGATCACGGCGGCATCCGGCAGCGCAGCCGACTGCTTCAGCAGCAACGCTGCGATCGAGATCGCCCCGCGACTGGTCCCGATGACGGCCACCGGCACGCCGAGCTTGCGCGCTTCGCCGACCACCGCCCCTAGATCGGCCGCATAGCTCGATCCAAATCGGAAGCCCTGAGTGCCCCGCAGATCGCTCGCAACATCGGGCGCGAAGGTCGCGTAGCCTGCCTTCACGTAGGAGGCGCGCGTGCGGATGACCTCGTTGTCCCGCAGGCTGGTGCCGATATGGCCTTGCGCGTCGAGATCGAGGATCCCGTCAGCGCCAGCCAGGAGGATGACGCTGCCGACTGGATTGGCCGGCCGGTCGGTCAGCACCCGCAAGACGGCACCTGGCCGGGGCGTCAAGGTCAGCACCGATTCGCCCGCATGGGCCTGGATCGCCACGATCATCGCGAAGAGGAAGATGACGATCCGCATGCCGCTAGCGTCCCTTCATCTTGTCCGGCAGACGCTCGTCATTGCCGAGCGCCACCCGCCGCACACCCTCGCTGTCGGGGCTCGACGGGAAGCCGTCGCTGGACCGGGGCGCCGGAGCCTCGACGACTTTGTTGGACAGCCGGCCCACGCCCGTCACCTCAACATCGATCGTGTCGCCGACATCGAGCGGCCGTGAGTTCGCCGGCGTGCCGGTGAGAAGAATGTCCCCCGGCAGGAAGGTCATGTGCCGCGCCAGGTCCGCGATCAGGTATCCGCAGTCGAATATCTGCTCGCTGATCGCTCCCTCCTGAACGACTTTCCCGTTGCGGTAGGAACGAAGCGTGGAGTTGCGGATATCGACTCCCGACACGAGCCCCGGTCCGATCGGGCAGAATCCGTCCATGCCCTTCACGCGCAGCATGGAACCGGCATCGGTGTCGCGGAAATCGTGGCAACCGAAATCATTGGCCGGCGCAAAGCCAGCGATGCAGTCCCAGGCTTCTTCCCGTGTGACGTTCTTCGTCACCTTGCCGAACACGACTGCCAGCTCGCCCTCGTAGTTCACGTACTTGTAGCCGGCGGGCCGGATCAGTTCGCCTTTGTGCGCATTCAGAGCGGTCAGCGGCTTCTGGAAGTAGGTGGGCGTCTTGGGCGGAACGCGCGTGTTGTTGAACTCGTAGTAGCGCGAGATGTAGTTCACGTGCACACAGATGATCTTGGTCGGAGAGCATGGCGGCAGGTGGACGACATCCTTCTCGTCACAGGTCCGGCCGTCGGCAAAGACGATCTTGCCGTCCTTGAACTCCGTCCAATAAGCGCTCCCGTCCTTGATGACGTGACGGATTTCCTTGCGCGTTCCCTCCAAAGCACTCATCTGCCCATCCTCTATTGAATCTCGAACCAAACATGCGCGTTGCCGGTGCCGGCAGCGTTCTCGTACTCGGAAAGCTGGATGCCCCTGGCACGGCAGGATCCACCGCCCAGCGCCCCCATCATCTGCGCATAATGCGCGCCGTGTCCCTCGTACTTCGCCCTCTCCAGCTCCGGAAAGCGATGGAGGACGATGTCGTGGCGTCCCTCCTTCCAGAGATCGAGGACTTCCATATCAAGCGCCCTGTTCTCCGGATCGGAGACGTTGTCGGGATGCCAGACCCGCGGGTTGGGCGGCACATGGTCCAGATCGTAGAATTTGTGGCTCATCGCGCCGGACGCCAGCAGCACGACGCGTGCGTCCGATCGCCGGATCGCCTCGCCGATCACCTCGCCCATCTGCAGGAAGTGCCGTAGCTGTGCCGTCTGGCAGGTACCGACGCTCAAGACCTTCTCGCCGCGGCCGAGATAATGGATCACGTTGAGCGTCGGATACTGTAGCGGCAGCGTTTCGTCGGTAACGTTCCGGGCGCCGACCTTCCTCTCCTGCGCGACCTGCTCGACCAGGGCCGCCAGTTCCGGCGCGCCGCGATGATCATAGGCAAACCGAGACATCGAGAAGGGAAGCTCCGACGACGTGTACGAGCCTTTGTAGTGCGCCGCCCCCGCCACCAGGTGCAGGCCGGTCGTGATCCAATGGGTATCGAACAGCACGAGCGTATCCGGTTTCACCTCGTCGATCTTCGCCCGCACGCGGTCGAAGCCTTCGATGAGGTCGGTATCGCGCCCATTGCCGCGTCGTACCCGGATCTCCTTCGGCTGCACGAGGCCCGGATGGTGTGAGACGATCGCAGCGCCGACGATTTCACCCAAGGCCGCCTCCCTATTTCGCCGTGGCCTGCCGAATGGCCTGCCAGACATTCTGCGCCGTCGCCGGCATGGGAACATCCGTCACGCCGAGCGGCGCCAGGGCGTCGATCACCGCATTCATCACCACCGGCATAGCCCCGACGGTGCCGGCCTCGCCAGCCCCCTTGGCGCCGAGCGGATTGTACTTGGTCGGCACCGGATTCGACTTGATCTCCATGCTGCACATCATGTCGGCGCGCGGCATGGCGTAGTCGAGGAAGCTCGCCGTCAGGAGCTGGCCGCTCTCGCGGTCCCACACCACCTGTTCGCTCAGGATCTGGCCGACGCCCTGTGCGACGCCGCCGTGGATCTGGCCCTTGAGACCGATGGGATTCATGACGGTGCCGACGTCGTCGACGACAGCATAGCGGTCGAGCTTCACCTCGCCCGTTTCAGGATCTACCTCGACCTCGCAGATGTGACAGCCATTGGGATAGGTGTCCTTTTCCCCCAGGAAGGTGGCGTTCTCGTAGAGCCCGCCCTCGAAGCCACCCTTGGGCCATTTGGTGGGATTGAAGGCGGCCATTGCCACCTGCTTCAGCGATACGGACTTGTCCGTTCCCGTGACCTTGAAGACGCCGTCGGCGAATTCGATGTCCTGTTCACCCGCCTCGAGCAGGTGACCGGCCAGCTTCTTGCCTTTTTCGACCACCTTGTTGGCAGCGAAAAAGAGCGCCGAGCCACCGAGCACCGTCGAGCGGGAACCGTTGGTGCCCATGCCGAATGCCACGCGGTCGGTGTCGCCATCGATGAACTGCACGTCGGCCGGATCGATGCCCAGCCGCTCGTTCAGGATCTGCTTGAACATCGTCTCGTGTCCCTGCCCCTGGGCCTTGGTGCCCATCAGCAGTGCCGCGGTACCGCTCGGGTTGAAGCGGATCTCGGCATATTCCGGCTGGGCCGTTCCCGCCGCCTGCTCGATGGCGTTGATGATGCCAAGTCCGCGCAGCTTGCCTTGTCTCTGCGACTCGGCCTTGCGCGCCTCGAAGCCCGCGACATCGGCCAGCTTCAACGCCATGTCCAGATTCTTCTCGAACTGGCCGCAATCGTAGAACGGACCGACCGGGCTCTGATACGGCAAGGCCGATTCCGGCAGCATGTTCCTGCGTCGCAGCTCGACACGGTCCAGGCCCAGCTCGCGGGCGGCATCGTCGATCAGCCGCTCGATCAAATAGATCGCCTCGGGCCGACCGGCGCCGCGATAGGGAGCCGTCGGGTTGGTGTTGCTGAGCACGCCCACCACATTGATGTAGGCCTTGGGAATCCTGTAGACGCCCAGCACCGTGCCAATCATCCCGAACGGCGACAGCAGGTTGCGGTCCGATCCGACATAGGCGCCGATATTGGCGAGCATATGGAGCCGCAGGGCGACGAAGTTGTTGTCCTTGTCGAGGGCCAACTCGATCTCGCCGATATTGTCGCGCCCGTGCTCGTCGGCCATCACGGCCTCGCTGCGCTCGCACGTCCACTTCACCGGGCGCACGAGCTTGCGTGCCGCCCACAGTGTCAGGCGATGCTCGATATACTGCCAGCCCTTGGTACCGAACCCGCCACCGACATCGCCCGAGATCACGCGCATCTTGCTCTCGGGCACCTTGAAGACGTTCTGCGCCAGCATGTTGCGCACCCGGTGGGGATACTGCACGTCCGCGTACAGCGTCATGCGATCCTCGCCCGGATCATAGGTCCCGAGCGTGCCACGCGGTTCCATGAACTGGGCGTGGACCCGGGTGATCACGTAGCGGCGCTTGATCACCTTGGCCGCTGTTTTGATTGCCTCGTCGGTCGCCGCCTTGTTGCCGCGCTCCGTATGGTTGGAGATGTTGTCGGGGCACTCGTCCCAGACCGCTGCCGCGCCCGGCTTCACGGTATCCTCGGTCGCCGTCACCGAGGGGAGCGGCTCGTAATCGATGTCGACCAGCTCGGCCGCGTCCTTGGCCTGGGCCAGCGTGTCGGCAACCACCATGACGACCGGATCGCCGACATAGCGCACGCGGTCCGTCACCAGCGGCGGCCGCTGCGGCGCGAACATCGGCTTACCGTCGGGCCGCTTTCTCGGCATGTTGGCCTTCGGCATACCAAGCCCATCCGCCGCCACATCGTGGCCGGTATAGACGGCAAGGACACCGGGCGCGGCCTTTGCCGCCTCGACGTCGATCGAGCGGATCTTCGCGTGCGCATGCGGCGAGCGAACGAACACGGCATGAGCCTGCCCGGGCAGATTGACGTCGTTGATGAAGCGTCCCTGCCCGCGCAGCAGGCGCGGATCCTCGAAGCGCAGGACAGGTTGACCGATACCGTACTTGCTCATGATGCTCTCTCACTCCGAACAATCAGACCCTACGATTGGCTCACCGCGCGGGCGAACGCATGTCATGGCTCGATGTCAGCCGATCGGCCCCATGAAGACGGGATCGGCATAGGTGTCCGACATCGGCTCGAGGCTCTCCGGCCATTCCTTCGCCACGGGCCGACGTTGCGCGGCCGGCCTCGGCTGACCGTCCCAGCCCACGCGCTCCATGTAATAGTAGAGCATCAGGGTGTGTCCGGCTGGATCGACGATATGGGCGGCGTAGTCGACGCCCGGATGGAGATCCGCCGGAATGGCCTCGGTGAACTGCACACCCTTCTTCTTCAGGAAGGCGACGGCATCGCGGAGCTGGCGGTAGCTGCCGACCTGCAGGCCCATGGACGCAACCGATGTATTCGGATTGAGCCCCAGTTCGGCCCGCAGCGCCTTCGGCATCAGCGACAGGCTGTGATGCTCGCTGCCGTTGCGCAGATACACGCAGCGATGGCCCTTGTAGGTCACGACCTCGGTCCGCACGAAACCCATGGTCTTCGTGTAGAAGGCCTCGGAAGCGCCGACGTCGGCAACGAACAGGCTCATCGGACCGATATTCACGATCTTGAACGGCCGCGGCAACTTCACCCCGGCGACGACATATTCCTCGTCGGATCGATCGCGGATGGTATTGCCGGCATTGATGTCGACGCCCTTCGCGATCGCCTCGCGGACCTCGGTTTCTTCCGAGATCTGCGGCAGTTCGGGGCGTTCCCGAAAGGCACGGTAGTACATGGCCTCGGGCTTGCTGCGGCCATCCCAGCCGATCTGCTCCATGCCATAGTAGAGTTCCACCGTATGGCCGTCCGGATCGCGGATGTAGGTGTGCCAGTTGCTGCCCGGCATGTCGCGGCCGACACGCCGGATCTCGACCTGCTTGTCGCGGAAATAATCGGCCGCCGCGAACACCTC
Source organism: Enhydrobacter aerosaccus (assembly GCF_900167455.1). Classification (GTDB taxonomy): domain Bacteria; phylum Pseudomonadota; class Alphaproteobacteria; order Reyranellales; family Reyranellaceae; genus Reyranella; species Reyranella aerosaccus. Next base: position 995,170 of record NZ_FUWJ01000001.1, on the reverse strand, counting down.
TTCCATCGTCCCTACCTGCCAGGTGATCTGGTTCACCGTTACGTCTTTCGAGACGGCATCGTCGCCGAAGATCGCCCCCATCGACTTGTGCGCCAGGAGGAAGGCGTGATGATCGGTGTTGTGGCTCATGAACACGATCCGCGTATCCTGCATACGCTTGGCCATCTCCTCGCGCCCCGCGATCTTGCTGAAGTCCCGCGTGTCGGTGATGCGAAAGCCCAGCAGGCCGGCATAGAAATCGAGGCCGGCATCGAGATCGGGTACGTTGAAGCCGAAGTGACCGAGGCGACGGATCTTGAACGGCTGCGGATATCGGATGCCGCCAATGTCGTAGGTCGATGTGCGCTGAATCGTATCCATCGCTTCCTCCTATCCCTTGGTTCGCCGTGACGACCGGGCATTCGCCGCATGGAGCGTCAGTCCCGGCACTTCGGACCCGGCCTGTTCGACCGTGTTCCGTATGTGTCTTTCGATCAGGCTGCAGGCGAGATCGACATCCCGCGCCAATACGGCATCGCGCAGTTCGAGATGCTCGTTGCGCCGCCGCGAACGGGCGTGGATCATGGTCAGCCAGTGATACCGTCGTGCCTGATCGAACAGCTCGCTGCGGAAGTGCAGCGACCAGGGCGACGTGCAGGTCGCGACCAGCGCATCATGGAAGCGCTTGTGCCGTTTGCCCCATTCCCGCTTAAGACTCACAGGATCATCCGGTGTCGGCTTCCCGAGCTTCGACAGCAGGAAGTAGGAGCTCACGATCTCCGCCTCCCAGGCGTCGGTGCCGTTGCGGATGGCATCCGCCAGCGTCCTCGTCTCGAGATAGACGCGCAGCTCGGACAGATCGAGAAAATCGGCCAGGGAAATCGGCGCCACGGAGAATCCGCGCCCTGCCTCCGTTCGCGCCAGGCCTTCGGAGACGAGATGCGACAGCGCCTCGCGAAGCGTGCCGACCGACGTGTCGTAACGCTGGCGCAGCTCGCCGAACCGCAGGCGCTGATCGGGCTTCAGCACGCAGCACAGAATGTCCTCGCGCATCTGGCGCAGCACCTCGAAGGTGGCCGCATCCTCGCGCAACACGTCCTGCGGCGCCGTCGTCGCCGGCGATCTGTCGACAATTTCCACCGGCATCTTGAGGATCTTCGCCATCGGTCCTCTCACACTCCAAGATAGGCTTCGCGGATATGCGGCTGGTCCAGAAGCTCGTTCGGCACCCCCTGAGCGACGATACGGCCCTGCTCCAGCACGTAGGCACGATCGGCGATGCCGAGCGCCTTCAGCACATTCTGCTCGACTAGCAGGACTGCGGCCCCATCGTCCCGCACCCGCACGATGATGTCGAACATATCGTCCACGATCGCCGGCGCCAGGCCCAGCGATGGCTCATCGAACAGCACGATCCGCGGGCGTGCCATCAGCGCCCGGCCGATCGCCACCATCTGCTGCTGGCCGCCGGACAACTCGCCGGCCGGCTGCAGCCGCTTCTGCCGCAGAACCGGGAACAGCGCATAGACCCGTTCGAGGGAGTCCGACCGTGCGGCTCGGGCGGCCTGTAGATAACAGCCGAGCTCGAGATTCTCCTCGACCGACATCTTGGCGAACAGCCGGCGCCCTTCGGGCACGAGCGCGATGCCGTGGCCGCAGAATTCGTGCGCCTTCAGGTTCGTCATGTCCACGCCGTCGAAGCGCAGATCCCCCTGGCGACAGCGCAGCAGACCGGCGATGGCATTGATGAGCGTCGTCTTGCCGGCGCCATTGGGGCCGATCACCGAGACGATCTCTCCGGCATCGACGTCGAGCGTCGCGTCCCAGACGGCAGGGGCATCGCCGTAGCCGATGTGAAGGTGGCGAGTCTCAAGCAGCATAGGCTTTGCCCAGATAGATCGAGACCACGCGCGGATCGCGCATCACCTCGCGCGGAGCCCCGAGAGCGAACAACCTTCCCTCGTTGAGGACGGCGACACGGTCGGAGAGTTCCACCACGGCGCGCATCAGATGCTCGACGAAGACGATGGTCGCACCCTGGGCACGAATCGCGCGCACCAGCTGGATGGCATTGTCGACCTCGGTCGGATTGAGGCCCGACAGCACCTCGTCGAGCAGCAGCAACTTGGGCTTGGCGGCAAGCGCCCGGGCCAGTTCGAGGAATTTGCGCTCGTGCAGGTTCAAACCCGCCGGCAGCACCTCTTCCTTGCCCGACAAGCCGGTGAAGCCAATCCAATGCAAGGCTTCATCGCGGATTTCCTTGCTCGACCGCGAGGGACCGCCGAAGGCAGCGGCGGCAACGACGTTTTCGAGCACCGTCATGTTCGTGAACGGCCTCGGGATCTGGTAGGTCCGCGCCACGCCCCGCCGCGCGATGTCATGCGCCGGCAGTGCGCCGATCTGCACCCCGTCCACGGCAATGGTGCCGGTGGTGAGCGGATAGTGTCCCGAGATGACGTTGATCAGCGTGGTCTTGCCCGAGCCGTTGGGTCCGACGAGACCGACGATTTCCCCTTCGCGTACATCGAGATCGACTCCGGCCAAGGCCTGCAAGCCGCCGAAGCGCTTCGTGACGGCGCGCACCTCAAGGATATTCCGATCCTTGATCGGACGGGCCGCCGGCACGACCGGCGCCACCTCGGCACGATGAGGTTGCGACACGGCCCGCCTCACCCGCCATTTCTTGAGGGCGGGAATCAGCCCATCCGGCAGCCACAGGATCGACAGGATCAGGATCGCGCCGACGATGGCACGGCCGACCATCGCCTCCCCGCCGCTGATGAAGGCATAGAGAAGGACTGTAATGAACGTCGCGCCCACGGCCGGACCGAACCAGTGACGAGAGCCCCCGATCACGCTCATCAGGACCACGAACAGCGGGACCGTCAGTTCGAAGGTCCCGGAGACCGTGATGAAGCCGACATAGAGAGCGTGGACGCCGCCCACAGCGCCGGCGATGCCGGCCGACAGAGCAAAGGCCGCGATCTTGTACTTGAAGGTCGGCACCCCCTTGGCTTCGGCCACGTCCTCGTCGTCGTGGATGGCATAAAGCCCCATGCCCAACCGCGAATGCGCGACTGTCCAGGCAATGGCAAGCGTGGCCAGACACAGGATGAAGCCCAGCAGATAGATCGTGCCCGTCGGCGTCGGCAGGAGGTCCGGGATCGGCACCGCGCTCATGAAGATCCCGGCGCCGCCGTCGATGGGCGTGTTCAGGATCACGGTTGCGATCACGAACGTAACCGAGAGCGTCAGCAACGCGAAAAGCTCCCCGCGCAGCCGTCGCAGCCGGAAGACGACGGCGCCGATCGTGACGCCAAACAGCGCCGACAGGCCGGCTGCCACCGGCAGGGTCAGCAGGACCGGCACCTCGAACTTGGTCGCCAGAGTAGCGGTCGTGTACATGCCGATGCCGAAGAACGCGGCGTGCCCGAGGCTGAAGTAGCCGGCGAAGCCGCTGAGGATCGCCCAGCTCGTCGCCAGCGAGACCCAGAAGAAAACGAGATAGAAGAACGAATCGTAGAAGGCCGGCAGGCCCGCGACCGGCAGGAACGCGAAAACCAGGATGCCCAGAACCGCGCCGAGCTTCGCCAGGCCTTGGGCGTTCGTCATAGCCATTCCGGATCCCACAGCAGGATGACGATCAGCACGGAGAAGGACACGACGGGCGCCCAGGCCGGGCTGAGGACCGCCATGGCAAGCGACTCGCTGGCGCCGATCAGCATGCCCGCCAGGAGAGCGCCCAGCGGGTTTCCCAACCGTCCGATGATCACCACCGCGAATACCACGCCGAGCCAGGCCCAGATCTGCGCCGGGGCGAGCGTCGCGATCAGGGCAATGAAGGTCCCGGCAATGCCGGCATAGGCGGCACCGATGCCCGACAGAAGATACGCCAGCTTCCGATGATCGACGCCGTAGGCCGCCGCGATGTCGGCGTCCTCCGCCGCGGCCCGCAGACCCTTGCCCACATAGGTCTTGCGCAGCCACATCCACGTACCCCAAGCGAGCACGCTCGCCACCACGCACAACACCAGTTCGAGCACCGGGACGAAGAACGGCCCGACCTTGAACGACAGCGTGGAATAGTGAGTCTCGAAACGGCGGTAATCGGCCGTCCAATAGATCTGGATGCCAGCCTCGACGATCACGGCGAAGCTGAAGGTAATGAGCAGCGAGGCAAGTTCGTTCACATGGAAGCGATCGAACAGCCAGTACTGCGCGGCACCGACTCCGAACATGACCGGCACGACCATGGCAGCAGACCACCACGGCGCAACGCCGTACTTCGTGCCGAGCTCGTAGACGATGTAGGCCGACAGGAACGCCAGCGCGAAGTGGCTGAGATTGACCAGCCGCAGCAGGCCCCAGCTCAGGCTGAGGCCCATTGCAAGCAGCCCGTACATCCCGCCAGCGAGAACGCCGGAGATCAGGGCCTGGCCGAGGAGCGTCGCACTCGGCATCCGTTCAGGCGCCCAACAGCGACACGCCGGGCGCGGCGAACTCCTTCGGCCACACGACTTTCCATTCCTTGTCCTGCACCTGCTTGATCAGCTGGGCGGCGCCGCCGTGGTTGTAGGGTCCGTCGAAGCGAAGGCTGCCGTAGATCGTCTCCACGCGATGCTTCTTCAGCCAATCGGCGATGGCCTTGTCGTCGAGGCTGTTGGCCCCGTTCACCGCCGCTTCGAGGATCTGCCATTCCGACACCATCCCGGCTGCCTGGGCGTCGATGATCGCATAAGGCAGGTTCGCCTTGGTCGCGCGCTCCTTGAACTCCCCGGCGATACGGCGAACCCCGGGGCGGCTCAGGAAAGGCTCCGACGGCTCGAGGAAGGTCGAGCACAGCGCCTTGTCGCCGTCCGGGGACAGGGCAAGCGGGCCGGGCGCAGGGTAAAGGTGAAAGTGGTTCTTCGGCTTGTAGTCGAGCTTGTGCAGCGCCTCGAGAAGCTGGTTGCTCTCCAACCCGAGCGAGCCGACCCAGAGGAAATCGGCATTCGCCTCCTTGACGCGCGCCGCGATGGCGCCGAAATCGCGATTGCCCGATTCGTATTCGAGATAGAGCGTGACCTTCACGCCCCTCTTCTCCGCCTGGTCCCTCATGCCCTGGGCCATGAACTGCGCCGATGGAAACTTGCTGCTCAGCACGACGATGGTCTTGGGCGGGTTGGGCAGGCTCGCCATCGCATCGAGGATGACGTTCGGATAGGTCTTCTCAGGTTCCGGCCCGAACGGCGTCGCCGGGAAGGCGCGGTCGTAGGTCTGTAGCTTGGGAATGCCCATGCTGCTCTGGATCATCACCTTGCCGTAACGCTGCGCGACCCCCATCGCCGCCAGGATAGGCGCGGTGGCATACGGTCCCTGGATGAGGTCGACCTTATCCACCGTGATCAGCTTCTCGTAGAGGCTGCGTGCCACTTCCGGTTTGGACTGGTCGTCGAGCAGCACGTATTCGACCGGCCGGCCGAGGAAGCCGTTCCGGCCGTTGATTTCGTCGACCATGATCTCGGCCGCGATCTTGTGGATGGCCGCTGTCTGCGCCAGGAAGCCCGTCAGGGACAGCGTGCCTCCCACTCTCACCGGCTTGCCCGACGGCGCGGCGCGCAGGATCGACGGCGCCGCTAGCGCCGCTGCTCCTGTCATCATTCCAGCCAATATCCGACGACGGCGCCAAGCACCTTTCCGCTCGATCATCGCTTCCTCCAGCTGGCGCGCTTCTTTATTTCGGCGCCGTTTCCTGGATGTTGGGATAACGCCCGCCGGCTGTAAACAGGTTTTCGAAAGTTTCGAAAGTTTTCGAATATCTGGATTACCGCCTGGTAACGCCGAGGAATCTTTCGAGCAGCGATGCGTCTGCCAGCAATTCGGCACTCGCTCCCTGATGCACGATCCGGCCACGCTCCAGGATCAAGGCGCGCCGGGTGATCGGCAATATCTTGTGCGCATGCTGCTCGACAATGAGCGCCGCCATCCCTTCCGCCCGCAGAAGCCGGACGAGTGCCGACAGCAACTCCTCGACGATGATCGGCGCCAGGCCCTCGGTGGGCTCGTCCAGCAACAGCAGTCGTGGATTGGTCGCAAGCGCGCGACCGATGGCCAGCATCTGCTGCTCGCCGCCCGACAGGGCTCCGCCCATATTCCCTCGCCTCTCCTTGAGACGCGGAAAAACTCCGTAGATGCGATCCACGGTCCACGCGCCCGGTCGTGCAACCGCCGTCAGGTTTTCCTCGACCGTCAGCGATCGGAAAATGTTGCGTTCCTGCGGAACCCAACCGAGGCCGAGCCCCGCCCTCTCCTCCGGCGACAAGGGAGCGAGTTCCCGCCCCGCCAGAGTGATTGAACCATCGAAACGACGTGTGACACCGACGATGCTGTCGATCAGCGTCGTCTTGCCGACGCCGTTGCGACCGAGCACGGCCATGGCCTCGCCCGCTTCCAGCCGGAAGGTCACATCCGAAAGAACCACGGCACGGCCATAGCCGGCGCGAAGACCCGTTACAGCCAGCAGATCAGCCATGATCGTTGCCGCCCAGATAGACGGCGCGCACGCGCGGATCGGCAGCGATGACTTCGGGCTCGCCCTCGACCAGCAGTGCGCCGTCGACCAGGACCGAGATGCGCCGGGCAAAGCTGAAGACGAGGTCCATGTCGTGCTCGATCAACAGCACCGACACCTCGACCGGGAGAGCGGCAATCGCATCCAGAATGTCACGACGCTCCGCCTCCGGTACTCCGGCGGCGGGCTCGTCGAGCAGCAGGACCTTAGGCTTGCAGGCGAAGGCAACGGCGATTTCGAGCAACCGCTGCTTGCCGTAGGGCAGCGTGTCGGTCCGGCTGTCGAGAACATCGGCGAGGCCGAACCGCTCCGCCACCGCCGTGATTTCTGCCACGACAGCGTCACCCCCGACCGCATGGGACCAGCGACCGCCCAGGCCCAGCTGCTCATCGATCGCAAGTGCCAGGGTTTCGAGCGGCGTCAGATCGCCGAACAGCTGGTTGATCTGGAAGGTCCGCACGAGACCGCGCCGCACCCGCGCCTCGGCGCTCAACGAAGTGACATCTTCGCCGGCGAGAAGGACACGACCGGCGCTCGCCGGCAGGACGCCAGTCAGCAGATTGACGAATGTCGTCTTGCCGGCGCCATTCGGTCCGATCAGCGCGTGCCGTGCTCCCTGCTCGAGCGTAAACGACACATCCCGGGTGGCGACCAGGCCGCCGAAGCGCTTGGCGAGGCCGCGCGTCTCCAGAGCCGCGGTCATCGACCGAATCTCGCCAACAGGCCGCGCATGCCGCCGGTCAGCCGTTCGCGTCCCAGCATGACGAACGCCACGAGGAACAGGCCGATCCAGAACTGCCAGTATTCCGGCGTCACGGCCGCCAGGGCGTCCTGAAGGGCCTCATACAGGACGGCGCCCAGGATGCCGCCATAAAGCCAGCCCGCGCCGCCTATGATCAGCACCAGCAGCACATCGGCGGAGCGATGAAACTCGAAGAAGTCCAGTGAGACGAACGCCGTTGTCTGCGCAAGCAAGGCGCCCGCCGCGCCGGCGAAGGCCGCCGCCAGCGTGTAGACCGCGATCAATCGCTTATGCACGGGCACGCCGAGCGCCGAGGCCCGCAGGCGATTGCGCCGGATCGCCATCAGGGACAGGCCGAACGGCGAATACACCACTGCCCGCGCGACCAGCATCAGAACGAACAGCGTCGTCAGGCTGTAGGCGTAGGCCACTCGGCCGTAGAGATCGAATTCGAACAGACCAAGCAACGGCCCCATGGTCACCCCCTGCAGACCATCGGCGCCGCCCGTGAGATCGGGAAGAGCATTGGCAAGCTCGCCCAACAGCATCGCGACCCCCAGCGTGACCATGAGGCGGGTCAGGTCGCTGCCGCGCAGCACCAGGAAGCTGGTGGCGAATCCGAGCGACGCCGCGGCGACGGTCGCGAGGGCGAGCCCGACCGTCGGATCGTCGGTGACATGCTTGGCGAGAAGGCCCGCCGCGTAGGCACCGAGCCCCAGGAACGCGGCATGGCCCAGCGAGATGATTCCGGCGTAGCCCAGGATCAGGTCGAGCGAGAGAGCGAACAGCGCCAGGATCGCAATCTCGTTCAGGATCAGGTGCCGGCCCGCCGGGAGGAACAACGCTGCGAAGGCCGCTAGCCAGAACACGATCTCCGCCCATCGCCACCGCGCCCGTCGCGCCAGAGCCTGCCCAACCCACATCAGCGCGGCCGGCCAAATAGGCCATGCGGCCGCAGCACCAGCACGGCGATCATGACGAGATAGACGATGAACGCGCCGATGGCCGGGATGTAGTACTTCCCGGCAACATCGGCGATGCCGAGCAGCAAGGAGGCGATGAACGGGCCGACAACGCCCGACGTCCCGCCGACCGCGACGACGATCAGGAAGTAGATCATGAAGCGCAGCGGAAAATTGGGATCGAGCCCCAGGATCTCCGACCCCAGCGCGCCACCGAGGCCGGCAAGACCGGATCCGACCGCAAAAGTCACGGCGAACACCGTTCCGACGGGAATGCCCAGGCCGCGTGCCACCCGCGCATCGTCGACCGCGGCACGCAACCGGCTGCCGAACCGCGTGTGCGTCAATCCAAGCTGCAGGCCGACGGCCAGCAATCCGCACAGGATGACGATGAAGGCGCGGTAAATGCCGACATGCATCCCGAGCATGTCGACGCGACCCGTCAGCCAGGCCGGCAGCTTGATCGTCTGCTGGCTTGCTCCCATCGCCCAGGTCGTGCCGGAGACGGCCATGAAGACGAGCCCGATCGAGAACAGGACCTGATCGAGGTGGCTGCGCCGGTACATGTGGCGATAAAGCGTACGCTCGAGGACCAGGCCCAGCACCGCCGCCACGAGGAAGGCCGCCGGCAGGCAAGCCAGGAACGGGACGCCGCCGCGATCCATGAGCAGCACGGTCGCGTAGCCGCCCGCCATCGCGAAGGCGCCGTGTGCCAGATTGACGAAGTTCATCAATCCCAATGTGACGGCCAGACCACAGGCCAGCACGAACAAGAGCATACCGTACGCCACGCCATCGAACAGGATGGTGGCCATGCCTACGATCTTCTTTCGAAGGAGCCGCTCACGCCGAGGTGCTTCAGCGCGGGATGCATCTCAGCGGATGAGCAACGGCGCGCCACCTCGGAGCTACTTCTTCTTCGCGGCCTTCACCGGATCCTTGACGTTGGGAATGGTTTCGAACTCGACATTGTAGAGTTCGCCATCGACCTTCTGGACCTTGCGCACATAGATGTTCTGTACGATGTCCCGGGTCTCGGGATCGATCGAGATCGGCCCGCGCGGGCTTTCCCAAGCCATCCCCTTCATCGCTTCGAGCAACTTCGCCCCGTCCGTCGAGCCGTTGGTCTTCTTCAAGGCTTCGTAGATCAGGTGCATGCCGTCATAGCCGCCCACCGCCATGAAGTTGGGGCGGAGGCCGCCGTTGGCCTTCCTGAAAGCGCTGACGAAGGCCTTGTTCACGGCGCTGTCGTGCGCGGCCGAATAATTGTGGGCATTGATGACGCCGACCATGACGTCGCCCATGCCGTTCAACTGGTCGTCGTCAGTCACGTCGCCGGTCGCGATCAGCTTCATGCCCGACTTGTCGAGACCGCGCTCGACGAACTGCTTCACGAACTGCGCCCCGGCCCCCGACGGCACGAACACGAACAGCGCGTCGGCCTTGGCGTCGGCGGCCTTTTGCAGGACCGGCGAGAAGTCGGGGCTGCGCATCGGGACGCGCAGGTTCTCGATGATGGTGCCGCCCTTGGCCTTGAATTCGTCGCTGAACGACTTCTCGGCATCGATGCCGGGGCCGTAATCGCTGACCAGGGTCACCACCTTCTTGATGCCGTTCTTGACCGCCCAATCCGCCATCGGCACCGCAGACTGCGCCAGCGTGAAGCTGGTGCGCACCACATAGGGCGATGCCTCGGTGATCGACGAGGTTCCCGCCGCCATGACGATCTCCGGCACCTTAGCCTGGGTGGCGATCGGCGCCGTCGCCAGCGCGGATGGCGTGATGCCGAACCCCGCGAGGAACGCGACTTTGTCGTTGACGATGAGTTCCTGCGCCAGCCGCTTGGTGACATCCGGCACGCTGGTATCGTCCTTGAGGATCACCTCGACCTTCTTGCCCGCGACCGTCGTGCCGTTCAGCGCCTGATAGAGCTTCACCGCCGCGTCGATCTGTTTGCCGGTCGATGCCTGCTGCCCCGTCATGGGCAGGATGAGACCGATCTTCACGGTGTCTTGCGCGGCGGCGCCAGACGAAACCGAAACGGCGGCAATAAGCGCCAGGAGGGCACGTCTCCGCATTGTTTTCCTCCCAAACATTCTTGTTGCCGAACTACTAGCACAAATGGCCGCGGGATGCTCTATGCTCGGGCGACGAAATTATGGGAGTCGCCCAATGAAGAGCTACAAGGTCGTCGAATTTGGCCAGCCGCTGCAGCGCGTCGAGGAACCCACCCCTGCTCCAAAGGGCTCCGAAGTGCTCGTGCGGATCACTGCCGCCGGCGTCTGCCACAGCGACGTCCATCTGTGGGAAGGCTTCTTCGACATGGGCGGCGGCAACAAGGTCTCGACCCAGAAGACGATGAACCCGCCCCGCACGATGGGACACGAGATCGTCGGCGAGGTGGTGGCCCTCGGTCCGGATGCCAAAGGCGCGAAGGTCGGCGACAAGGCCGTTGTCTATCCGTGGATCGGCTGCGGCACCTGCTGGTACTGCAGCAACGGCCGCGAGCATCTCTGCCCGACACCGCGCGCGCTCGGCGTGAACAACGACGGCGGCTATGCCGACCATGTGCTGGTGCCACATGCCAAGTATCTCTACCCTTATGGCAACATCCCGACCGAGCTTGCCTGCCTCTATGCCTGCTCCGGCATCACCGCCTTCAGCGCCGTGAAGAAGGCGCAGGGCGAGGATGCCGGCAAGCCCATCCTCGTCATCGGCGCCGGCGGCGTCGGCCTGATGGGCGTGCGCTTCGCCAAGTCGGTGCTGGGCCGCGAGCCGATCGTCGCCGATATCGACCCAAACAAGCGCAAGCTCGCGCTCGAGAACGGCGCCGTGGCGGCCATCGATCCGCGAGAGAAGGACGCGCGCAAGCAGGTCATGGAGCTGACGGGCGGCACCGGCGTCGGTGCCGCGATCGACTTCGTCGGCGGCGAGAGCACGTCGCAGTTCGGCCTGCGGGCGCTGGGTCGCGGCGGGCGGCTGATCATCGTCGGCCTGTTCGGTGGCACCTTCAGCATCCCGTTGCCGATGTTCGCCTTCACCGGCTGCCAGATCGTCGGCTCCGTCACCGGCAGTCCGGCCGAGATGAAAGAGATGATGGATCTCGTGACCGCCGGCAAGGTGACGCCGGTGCCGATCATCAAACGCACGCTCGACGAAGCGGACACCACCCTGCAGGAGTTGCGCAAGGGACTGATCATGGGACGGGCGGTTCTCGTTCCCTGACACCCGACTTGTGACGAGGTCATTGTGAGCCAGGCCGGGCGGGCGCTCGCCCATGCCTTCGAACTGGGCGCGCTTCAACCGAAGCGCGCCTTCTTCCTGCGCGCCGAAATGCCGACGCCGATCGGCGCCGACTGCGAGCAATCGTTTCGGCCTGAGTTCCTGCGCCTCGAGCGGGCCGGCCGGTCAGTCGTCCCGCGCCTGGACGATGGCACCTATCCTTTGGGACTTGTGCTGCTGACCAAGCACAAGGAAGAGAACTTCGCCAATATCGCCCGCGGCTGGAGCTTGCTGGAACCGCGCGGCACGCTGGTCTGCGCCGGTGCCAACGAGGACGGCGCTGCCAGCCTTGAAAAGCAGGTCGGCAAGGCGTTCGGTCTCGTCGACATGCTGTCGAAGTTCCATTGCCGCGTGTTCTGGCTTGTCCGGACGGACCGGGAGCCGCCGGATTACTGGCGGGCGCTGACGCAGCTGCAGCCTGTTGGTGACGGCAACTGGCTCAGCCAACCGGGCATCTTCAGCTGGGACCGCATCGACGACGGCTCTGCCCTGCTCGTCCGTTGTCTGCCGAATGATCTCGCTGGCCATGTCGCCGATTTCGGCTGCGGTTGGGGTTATCTCACGCGCCACGTCCTGCAGAGCTGCGCCGATGTCGCTCAGATCGACCTGATCGATGCCGAGTGTCGGGCCATCGAGGCGGCCCGCGCCAATGTCGCGGACAAGCGGGCACGCTTCCATTGGCTGGATCTCACCACGGAGGCGGCGCCGACGGCCTACGATGTCATCGTCTGCAACCCGCCCTTCCATACCGGCCGGGCTTCCACGCCGTCGCTCGGCCAGCAGGTGATCCAGGCCGCCTCTCGCGCGCTCAAGCCGGGTGGCCATTTCTACATGGTCGCCAATCGCGGCCTGCCCTATGAGCCGCTGCTCAAGGCGCACTTTACCTCGTTCGAGACGCTGGCCGACAATAACAAGTTCAAGGTCAGCCGCGCCGTTCGCTAGGACCTGCGCAGGCGTGATGCGGCTCAATAAGATCGCACGTCACAGGCCTTTGCATCGTTCTCGACGGCGGGCGTAAGCTCTTCCCAGCCCGCAACCGTGAACGTGCAGACCGCCACGGACTTTTCGGCCTGCATCGTCACGATCACCAAAGTGCCGTTCCCTTGCGGGCTGGCAACCGTCGCCGTCGCGACGATCTTGAAGCCTCGCGACATCAATTCCTTGAACGGCAGCTGCTTGTCGATGGCATGAGCACGCGACGCAGCAAAGCTCGCAAGGATCGCGCCTGAAACCACGACCAACCTGGCAATCCGCATCATCTCGATCCTTCTCCACTCGATCCGGCCATCATCGCGGTGACAACAATCCGCAAATCAGGAACTCCTTGTTGCCCTCGGCGCCGGTGATCGGGCTTTCCGTCACACCGAGCACGCGCCAACCGGGCTGTTCGTCCAACCAGCCGGCGATCGTGTCGCAGACCTCCCGATGCAGCTCGGGTTCGCGCACGATGCCGCCCTTGCCGACGCGGCCCTTGCCCACTTCGAATTGCGGCTTGATCAGCGCCACCAGATGAGCGCCGGGAGCCGCCAGCGCCAAGGCCGCCGGCAACGCCGTGCGCAGGCCGATGAAGGACGCATCGCAAACGATGATGTCGATCGGCTCGGGAATCTGCGTCCTGCCGATATCGCGAATGTTAGTCTTCTCCATCGAGACCACGCGCGGATCGGACCGCAGCTTCCAGGCAAGCTGGTTGGTCCCGACATCGACGGCATAGACCTTCGCCGCTCCGCGCTGCAGCAGGCAGTCGGTGAACCCACCGGTCGAGGAACCGACATCGAGGGCAACGCGGCCCGCAACGGGGATGGCGAAATGATCCAGCGCCTTTTCGAGCTTCAGGCCGCCGCGCGAGACATAGGGATGCGGCTGCCCGCGCACTTCGAGGGGGGTGTCGCTCGCCACGCCGTAGCCCGCCTTGTCGAGCCGCTTGTCGTTGGAGAAGACCAGACCGGCCATCACCATCCGCTGCGCTGCAGCACGCGTCTCGGCCAAGCCGCGCTCGACCAGCGCCACGTCCAGGCGGGTTTTCGCCATCGCTTTCCCCTTTCGCGCCACCTGCTAGCATGACCTGCATGAGCATGAAACTTCTCGAGGGTGAACGTGCCCTCGTCACGGGTTGCGCCGGCGGCATTGGCCGGGGCGTCGCCAAGGCGCTGAAGGCCGAGGGCGCGACCGTCCTCGGTAGCGACATCGCCGCCCCGCCCTCCGAGGACGGGATCGACTTCCTCGCCGCCGACCTCGCCAAGCCCGATGGATGGCGAGCGCTGCTCGAAGGAGCGCTCGAACGACTGGGATCGATCTCCCTGTTCGTTCATGCCGCCAGTCCACGGCGCCTGGAAAGCGACACGCCGCTTACGGTGAGCGAGGACACCTGGGATGCCATGACCGGCATCAACCTCCGCTCGGGATTTTTCCTGGCGCGTGAGATCGGCCGGCACATGCGCGACGGCAAGATCAAGGGCCGCATCCTGCTGATCACGTCGCAGCATCGCGAGACGCCGCGCAACCTGCCCCATTACAGCGCCGCCAAGGCTGGCATGACGATGGCGATGAAGGAGCTGGCACGGGTGCTGGCGCCGGACGGCATCCGCGTCAATGCCATCGCCCCCGGCGCCATCCCCGGCGGCGGCTTCGTCGCCGGCAATCTCGGCGAGCTGGTGGCGCAGATCCCCCTCGGCCGGGCCGGCACGCCGGACGATGTCGCGCAGGTCGCTGTCGCGATCCTGTCGGAGAGATTTGGTCGTTATGTGGTGGGGACGACAGTAGAAGTTGATGGCGGATTGGGCCTCATAAGCTGGATTCCTGCTCATGCTTGACCGCCACGCGCCTAAGCGTTGAGTTACTCGCATCAACACTTTCGATAGAGGGATTCACCATGACCTTGCGCATCAATTCCACTGCGCCGGACTTCAAGGCCGACACCACCCAGGGCCCCATCGAGTTCCACAAGTGGATCGGCGACGGCTGGGCGATCCTGTTCTCCCATCCCAAGGACTTCACGCCAGTCTGCACGACCGAGCTCGGCTACATGGCGCGACTGAAGCCGGAGTTCGACAAGCGCAACACCAAGATCGTCGGCCTGTCGGTCGATCCGGTAACGAACCACTCGAAGTGGGCCAAGGACATCGAGGAGACGCAGGGCGCCGCGGTGACCTATCCGATGATCGGCGATCCGGAGCTCAAGGTCGCGACTCTCTACGACATGCTACCCGAGGGCGCCGGTACGACATCGGAAGGCCGCACCGCCGCCGACAACGCCACCGTGCGCTCGGTGTTCATCATCGGGCCCGACAAGAAGATCAAGGCGATGCTCACCTATCCGATGGGCTCGGGCCGTAACTTCGACGAGGTGCTGCGCCTTCTCGATTCGATCCAGCTCACCGCCCGGCATCAGGTGGCGACGCCAGTGAACTGGAAGAACGGCGAGGACGTGATCATTGTCCCGGCGGTCTCCGACGAACAGGCAAAGGCCAAGTTCCCAAACGGCTGGCGGGCCATCAAGCCCTACCTGCGGATCGTGCCGCAGCCGAAGTGACAACGGCTTAGCCGTTGTCATCCCGAGGCCAACGGCCGAGGGATCTTTACTGGATCAGTAAGGATCCCTCGCGGAGTTTACCCATCGGGCGGCATGCGCCGCCCGATGGGCTCAAGATGACAGTTTGGAATTATCCCCGCGCCCGCTCCGCCTGCCGCCCGAGCGCGGCGAGCGCCGTCGCAACGATATGCGGCGCATCGAGCCCGGCCTGCTGATACTGGCGTTGCGGGGAGGCATGATCGATGAAGCGATCCGGCAGCACCAGCGGCCGGATCTTGAGCCCGTGATCGAGCAGGCCCGCCGTGGCGAGATGCTGGAGCACGTGGCTGGCGAAGCCACCGACAGACCCTTCCTCGATGGTGATCAGTACTTCGTGCTCGCGCGCCAGGCGATTGATGAGATCGGTATCGAGTGGCTTGGCGAAGCGCGCATCGGCCACCGTGGTGCTGAGGCCCTTGGCGGCCAGATCCTCCGCGGCGACGAGGCATTCGGCCAGCCGCGTACCGAGACTCAGGATCGCGATCTTGCTGCCCTCGCGGACGATGCGGCCCTTGCCGATCTCCAATGGCGTGCCCTTGCCGGGCAGGTCGATGCCGATGCCCTCGCCGCGCGGATAGCGGAAGGCCGACGGACGATCGTCGATCGCCACCGCCGTCGCCACCATGTGCATCAGCTCGAGTTCGTCGGCCGCCGCCATGACGACGAAATCCGGCAGGCAGGCGAGATAGGTGATATCGAAGCTGCCGGCATGGGTAGCGCCATCGGCGCCAACCAGACCGGCCCGATCGATGGCGAAGCGCACCGGCAGTTTCTGGATCGCGACATCGTGCACGACCTGATCGTAGGCGCGCTGCAGGAACGTCGAGTAGATCGCCGCGAACGGCTTGAAGCCCTCGCAGGCCAGGCCGGCAGCGAAGGTCACGCCATGCTGCTCGGCGATCGCGACATCGAAGGTCCGTTCCGGAAAGCGCTCGGCGAACTTGTCGAGGCTGGTCCCTGATGGCATAGCCGCGGTGATGGCGACGATCTTGTCGTCCTTCTCCGCTTCGGCGATCAGCGCCTTGGCGAACACCGCCTGATAGGCTGGCGCGTTGGCCACCGGCTTGGCCTGCTTACCGGTGATGACGTCGAACTTCACCACGCCGTGGTACTTGTCGGCGCTCTTCTCGGCCGGGCCATAGCCCTTGCCCTTCTGGGTCACGACATGGACCAGGATCGGCTTGTCGAGGTCGCTGTCGCGGGCATTGCGCAGCACCGGCAGCAGATGCTCGAGATTGTGACCGTCGACCGGGCCGACATAGTAAAAGCCAAGCTCGTCGAACAGCGTCCCACCAGTGACGAAGCCGCGGGCGAATTCCTCCGCCCGCTTGGCCGCCATTTCCAGCGGCCGCGGCAGCGCCTCGGCGAAGGAGCGGCCGATGTTGCGCAGCGTCACGTAAGGCCGGCCCGACAGCAGGCGCGACAGGTGGCCCGACAGCGCGCCCACCGGCGGTGCGATCGACATGTCGTTGTCGTTCAGCACCACGACCAACCGGCTGCGCAGCGCGCCGGCGTTGTTCATCGCCTCGTAGGCCATGCCGGCGCTCATGGCGCCATCGCCGATCACGGCCACGACGCGATTGTCGCCGCCGGCCAGATCGCGCGCCACAGCCATGCCCAGGCCGGCCGAGATCGAGGTCGAGGAATGAGCCGCGCCGAACGGGTCGTATTCGCTCTCGCTGCGACGGGTGAAGCCGGACAGGCCCCCCTCCTGGCGCAAGGTGCGAATACGGCTGCGACGACCGGTGACGATCTTGTGCGGATAGGCCTGATGGCCGACATCCCAGATCACCCGATCGCGCGGCGTGTCGAATACATAGTGCAGCGCCACGGTGAGCTCGACCACGCCCAGGCCAGCACCAAGATGGCCGCCCGTCACCGAAACCGCCGAAATGGTTTCCTGACGCAATTCGTCGGCGAGCTGACGCAGCTGATCCGGCCGCAGCCGACGGATGTCCGCGGGGATGTCGACGGTATCGAGAAGCGGCGTGTTGCTCATGAAACTCACTATACTCTGCTGGCTGACGTCATGCGCGCCGGGAAACGACAAATTCGGCGGCCTGCTTCAGCAAATGGGCCGAGGGGCCAAAGGGTTCCAGATGGGCCGCAGCCTGATCGGCCAGCAGCCTCGCCTGGGCCCTGGCCCGTTCCAGCCCCAAGATCGAGACAAATGTGGCTTTTCCGGCGGCGATGTCCTTGCCGGGGGTCTTGCCCAACTCCTCCGCCGTGCCTTCGACGTCAAGAAGGTCATCGACGATCTGGAAGGCCAAGCCAAGATCGTGTGCGTAGGCGGACAAAGCAAGCCGTAGCGGCTCGGCCGCCTTGCCCAGGATGGCGCCAGCGGTGCAGGAAAAGGAGATCAGGGCGCCGGTCTTGAGCCGCTGCAGGCGCGTAATGGCGCCGATCGACATGTCCGGCCCCTGGGTCTCGGCCAGCAGATCGAGCATCTGGCCGCCCACCATGCCTTGCGCGCCGGCTGCCTTGGCGAGCTCCGCCACCAGCAGCGTGCGCACGCCGGGATCGCCATGCGTGTCGCCGTGCGCCAGTACCTCGAAGGCCAGAGCCTGCAGCGCGTCGCCGGCCAAAATCGCCGTCGCCTCGTCGAACTGTTTGTGGCACGAGGGCTTGCCGCGCCGCAGATCGTCGTCATCCATCGCCGGCAGATCGTCGTGGATCAGCGAATAGGCGTGGATGAATTCGATGGCGCTGGCGGTGCGCATGGCGGGCAGCGCCCCGACCTTGAACAGCGTGGCGCTGGCCAGCACGAAGAAGGCCCGCAGGCGCTTGCCCCCTCCGAGGCTGGAATAGCGCATGGCCTCGAACACGCGGGCTTCGCCGGATTCGGCCTTGGGGATGAGACGGTCCATGGTGCGCTCGACGGCGCCGGCGGCATAAGCCAGGGCGGCATCGAAGTCGCGATACGACGACAATGGCATGGGATCGGGACGCTAGTTGGAAATCAGCCGAGATCGGCCGGTTGGCTGGTGACGGACCCATCCGCCGCGAAGACGATCTTCTCGACCTTCATCTTCGCCTCGGCCAGCTTCTGCTCGCAGTGGCGTTTCAGCAGAGCGCCGCGCTCGTAGGCCGAAATGGCCTCGTCGAGCTTCACCTGTCCGCGCTCGAGCTGCTGGACGATGCCCTCGAGCTCCTTCAGTGCATCCTCGAACGACAGGGCGACGACGTCCTTTGGCAGGTTCGGTTCTTTAGCCAATTTGGGTCTCTCAGAGGTGGGGGCGCATGCTACCCGCCGCGGCGGTTCCCGACCAGCGGGCGCGGCACAAAATCCGTGCAAATGACCGGATTCGGCGAGGCTTTTGCCGTTTGCACAACTTCTGCGGTCGAAACCCGCATATCTGGCATGGCCGGTTTGCACGTTCGCATATCAAAACCCCCTCTCGCGCGTTGCAGCAAACCTGAGGGAGTGGCAGCCTTCGCGGGAAAATGAACAGCCATTCACACAGGAGTAAAACGCACATGGGCAATGTCAGTCATCTCGTCACGCGAACGGCGGCCTTGCAGAGTTCGTTCGAGAACGGCCTCGCGGAGGGGATGCCCGCCAAGGACCGGCAGTTCGTGACCGCGCTCGCGCGAGGGCTCGACATCCTCCGCGCCTTCCATGCCGGGGAAGGCATGCTGGGTAACCAGGAAATCGCTCACCGGACCGGGCTGCCCAAGCCCACCGTCGCCCGCCTCACCCATACGCTGACCGAGCTGGGCTACCTCAACTACATCCGCCGTTTCCGCAAGTACGAGCTGGGCGCCTCGGTGCTGGCGCTCGGCTATGCTGCGATCTCGAGCATGGACGTCCGCCGCGCCTCGCGCGGGCCGCTCGAGCAGCTCGCCCATGCCCTCAATGCCTCGACCGCGCTGGGCGGCCGCGACCGTCACTCGATGATCTACCTCGAAGCCTGCCGCGGCCCGTCCGTGGTGGCCATCACCCACGATGTCGGCACGCGGGTGCCGATGGCGTCCACGGCCATGGGCCGCGCCTACCTGTTCTCCCTGCCCGACGTCGACCGCAACAAGCACATCGATGCCATCCGCCGCCGCTGGCGCGACGACTGGACCAAGGTCAAGGCCGGCATGGAGCGGTCGTTCAAGGAGCTGGCCGAGCGCGGCTTCTGCGTCACCTGGGGCGAATGGCTGCCGGAGCTGTGCGGTGTCGGCGCGCCGCTGCGCAACACCGACGGTACCGCGGCCTATGCGATCAACGCCTCGGCACCGATCTACCAGATCAGCCGCGACCGGCTCGAAGCCGACTGGGGTCCGCGCCTGGTCAAGGTCGCCCGCGACATCCGCACGGCCATGGCGGCCCAGCCCGCCAGCGCCCAGCCGATGGCGCCGAACGCGCTCCGGGCTGGGTTCAACGGCAACGGCCATCGTCCGCCGCTGGCGGCAATGGCTCGCCGCTAACAGAAGAAGACAGAACAACGTTAAAGAATTAACGTCCAAGACATGGCTATCCAACGACCGGCCGACGCTCGGCCGGTCGCTCCTTATGAGTTCCGTGGTTTCAACGGGCTGATCGGCCACCAGGTCGTCGCCTGGCGTCCCGGCTTCGTCGAGATGACGCTCAAGGTGCGACCGGAACTCTGCAATGCCAACGGCCTGCTGCATGGCGGCGTGCTGATGACGCTGCTCGATTCCGCCAGCGGCTTCGCCTGCACCTTCAACGACACGGCGACGGCGCGCCGCCTCTCCGTCACGCTTGCCTTCACGACCCAGTTCATCAAGGCGGCGCGCGACGGCGACACCCTCACCATCCTCGGCGCCTGGCGGCCCTCGACCAGCCAGAGCACCTTCGCCGCCGAGACCGAAATCTACGACCAGCACGGTGCCCTGATCGCCACCGGCGCCGGCACCTTCCGCTACCTCAAGGGCGAGCGCAGCGACGGCGTGCTGAACTTCCTCGACACGCCTGAAAAAGCCGAGCAGGAAGCGGCCGAGTAGCGTGCCGCCTTCGCGCCTGATGCGGCGGCGGCCCCTACCCTACCTGAAGTCTTCCGGTCGCAGTTCGATGGGCGTGCCGTGCGGCGTGCGATCGGCGGCATGGTCCCAGGCATCGCGATAGCGTGCCAGGGTCGCAGCATCCGCCACGCCCTTCTCCGCCACCAGCCGTTCGAGCGCATTGAGCCAGTGCCGGTAATAGGTTTCGCCGGTGTCCGGATCGCCGGCCGCCTGGGCGCGCTTGATCTCGGCGCCCAGCGTCGCCGCCCATTCCGGCCAGGTGAAGACGCCGCGCGCATGCAGCGCCAGCGCCATGGCGAAGGCCTGCGCCTCCCACGGCTCGCGAAACACCGGTCCCTCGGCGTCGCACGGCAGGCCGGCAACGGGAATCGTCTGGCGCTCCATGACGTCCGCCATCACGCCGGTTCCAGGTAGGGTTCGAAGGCATCGATCGAAACCTTCAGGGTCGGATCGGCATCCGGCCCCCAGATCTCGCGGCCGTCGAAGACGACCGTATAGAGCCACTGCGGATCGTCGCCACGATCGGTCGCGACCGAATCGGGATAGGCGTGGCAACCATGGATCAGCTCGACCACACCGACCTTGTCGCGGGCATAGCGCGGCAGCCGCGTATGGGTCTGCGGATGGATGTTCGCGGTGCGCACACGATCACCCGGCTTGAAGCGGGCGGGCCCCTGCTGCTGGCGGAAGAACGAGCTGCGCGTCATGCCCGCCGCTACCACCTCGGTCGTGAGCTTGCGGGCCAGCGGCTTGGCCGGCTGCAGAGCATGACCGGCGGCGAGTTCCTCGGCCGTCACGTAACCGCGGCGGAGGAGGTTCTTCTCCATCGCCAGTTCCCAGCGCCAGTAATAGGAGGCGGCGAGATAGACCTGCGGCGGCAACGTCTCCTGGGCGTAACGGCTGTCATCGATGTGCCAGGCGCCGCCATATCCCATTGCCCGATTCATCGCCAGCACGCGCCCTTCCCACTTCTCGTGGAACGGCGGTTCGTTGGCCTCGACCTCGACCTTGCCGAAGCCGTCCATGCCGCCCATGTCGTGCACGCCGTTCACGACGCGATCTCCGACGGCGCGCGGGCAAGGCCGGTGCCGATCATCGAATCGCGGGTAACGAGTTGGGCGAGGCGTTCCTCGCTCCAGCCCTCGGTGCCGGCCGGACGCATCGGCAGCACCAGGAAGCGGGTCTCCGCCGTCGAATCCCACACGCGGATTTCGGTCTCCTTCGGCAGGGCAACGCCGAAATCGGCGAGCACGCCGCGCGGATCCTTGACCGCGCGCGAGCGATAGGGCGCCGACTTGTACCAGACCGGCGGCAGGCCGAGCACTTCCCACGGATAGCAGGAGCACAGCGTGCAGACGATCATGTTGTGGCGCTGCGGTGTGTTCTCGACCGCCACCAGATGATCGCCGACCCGGCTGACATGGCCGAGGGTGTTGACCGCCGCGGTCGCGTCCGCGAGCAGCGCCTTCTTGAAGGCGGGATCGCTCCACGCCTTGGCGACGACCGCCGCGCCGTTACGCGGGCCGACCTTGGTCTCGTAGGTCTCGACGATGGCATCGAGGGCGGCCGGATCGACATAGCCCTTCTCGGTGAGAATCGTCTCCAGCGCCCGTACACGCAATTGCGTCTCCGACAGTTCCGAGCCGTGCTCGTGCTGATGATCGTGATCGTGGCCGGCCATTGATTCGGATCCCTTTGGAACAGAAGATCCTATCGTAGCCGAGGCACTCGCGACGACCAAGGCTTCGCCCCTCGGTGCAGGCAGCCCGCGAGCGCGAGAAAAGCTCATCTCGACAATAGTCGAACGCGCCTTTCGAGGCCTGGCGTCAGAGCGTCCCCGCGATAAGCTCGCGTCCGAGGCGCTAAAGCACTAGCGCTAACTGCGCTAACTGCCGAAAGCCCCTCACGGCGGCGGGCTCGTCCAGGTCGCCTGCGCCTTCGCATCGCTCCAGGCCGAGCCCAATGGTTGCAGGATCACCCAGGTCTCGGCCAGCTTGCCCGCCTCGATACGATAGGCCTGCAGGCCGGCGCGCGTGCGCATTCCGCCGCTTGTGCGGTCGGTCCACTTCATCGTGAAGCGATACCAGGCGCGGTTTCCGTTGAAGCTGTGATCGTAGACGACGATGCGCACATCGGGTCGATCCTGCCGCAGCCGCGCGAGTTCGTCGGCATAGGCCTCACGCGTCACCGTGCGATCGCCGGCTTCGTCGTGACGGATGTAGTGCGGCGCCACGCACTGCGGCACCAGATCGAACCGGCCCTCGTGCCAGACGCTCTCCCAGCGGTCGAACAGGTCGCGCAGGCCGGTGTCGTTGGACATGCCCGCCCCGTCAGAGGCAGGAGGATGCCAGCGACAGCCGGACCAGATGACGATGTGTCGTCCGGCCAAGCAGACTGTGCACCAGCACCATCTCGCGCACCGTCCATTCGAGCGGCTCGATCGCCTGCTCCGGTACGATCCGGCTGTCGCGCAGCAAGGTGAGATGCGGCGTGAAGCGGCGTGCCGGCAGCGGGAGGCCGTCGAGCGCGTCGGTCAGGCGCTGGTGCAGGATCTCCACACCGATCACGCTGTCGTCGCCGCGGAGCACGAAAGCGCCGTTGCGGAAGCTCATGGCGCGGTCGAACGCGACGCGGAAGGTCGGCATCGTGACCGCTGCGGCCCGCTCCGCCAGGGCGTCGGCGAGACGGTCCACCGGCATCGCGTCCCCATCGCCGACATGGAACAGCGTCACGTGGAAATGCTCCGCCCGCAGCGGCTTGCCGGTGAGGCCGTGCGCGACCCTTAGCCGGCTGGCCTGATCCGCGATGCGCTCCGCGATCTCGGGCGGCGGCAGGATGGCCCAGAACAGCCGGTCCGTCGCCATACGGCCGCCCTGCCGGACCTGCTGCTGGCGCCGCTGCAATCGACGCGTCTTCAGTTCCGACGGCCGCTCCCCGCCGATCCCCAATGACGGCCGAAAGGTCTCCAAAGACGACGCGAACAATCCCGGCATGGCGTTCTCCCGCAAGGTCTGTTCATGATATGTTCTTTTCACGCCGGAGGCAATACGGCTGATGACGATGGCTGTCCCGGCCGATGGATTGCCTTTCAGACCTCGAGGTATTTGCTCACTTTAGTGCAATTGTCGCCGTTTTGGGCCTTGGCAGACTGGCTTCACGTGCCGTCGCGCGTACAAATTCAGCGCATCTGAGGCGGCTGTCTGAATGTTCCGGGCGACAGGATACATCTATCTGCTGGTAGCCATGGCCAGCGTCGGTTGCGCAGCGGGCCCTGCGCAAGCCGACGGCGGCCGCCCTCTTCAACACTTGCCTGCCGTCGCCCAAGCCACAGCGCCCGGAAATACGGCGCTCGCCCCCGAGGACATCAATCAACTCCCTGGCGCTTACCTCAACAAGGAGGTGACCATCGCCTGCGAGAAGGTTACCGACGCCGATATCTTCGCCTTCACGTGCCGGGGGCATAGCGGATCGATAATTGGCGAGTCGAAGACGCTGCCGCCCGACGACCTCCACATGATTCTCGATCGGTGCCAGGGTGTCCGTGCTGTTTGCGCAGGGATACTGGTCGGCACCATTGTCCGTCGACACGGCATCCTGTTGATCGTCAATGGACGATTCGTTGAGCCCGATAGTTGGGGCGTCCATTGAGAGATGGCCCATCCAGCCCATACAGGAATTGGCCGACATCGGCGGCCGAATGTCACTCGACGCCGGACTGGAGGGAAGTAACAGGACGCATCGTCAGGTCTTGGCCTCGTCGCCTCTCCAGTAGGGTCGCCTGCTCCCTCAGTCGCGGCGATCGGAAAATACTTTCAGATGGTCTCGCGTCGAAACATGCGGATGATCAGGCAGGTCGATGGCTGACCTTTCGTCGTGCCAGCATCGGCAATCGCATACAAAGATGGAGTTCCTCTGCTCACCGGCTATTGACTATGACGGGAAGGAGCCAGAGCAAAGTGCCGCCAGACGCTTGAGACCGCCGCACACACAGCACAGGCGACACGATATCAGCTCGACGTTCATGATTTGGTGGTTGCCCTTTCTCGAGGGGGTCATGTGGATCGGGCGGGAACTGCGCGGACTTGGTGGTCAGGATCAGGCTTCCCTCTACATGGCTGCAAATCTCTTCATGCTGGAGGCACTGTCCTCCGAGAGAAATGCGCCGACCAATCTGGCAACAGAGCGGCCTTTCGATGCTGTCGAAGA
Source organism: Enhydrobacter aerosaccus (assembly GCF_900167455.1). Classification (GTDB taxonomy): domain Bacteria; phylum Pseudomonadota; class Alphaproteobacteria; order Reyranellales; family Reyranellaceae; genus Reyranella; species Reyranella aerosaccus. Next base: position 970,907 of record NZ_FUWJ01000001.1, on the reverse strand, counting down.
GCACGCGCTGCATGCGCTTAGTTTCTGGAGCTTGGCGAGCTATGCCGAAGCGACGGGAATTCCCCGGCAAACGGCCAGTCGCAAACTCGAAAATCTGGTCGAGAACGGTCAGTTCGTTTTTGACGGAAAGGGTTATCGACCTCGGCAAACGGCGTTGGCCCCCTTCCGGCAATCCATTCCGGTCTTCGGCCTTGCGCGGTGGCTTCTGCACGCGAATGGTCACGATGCAACCGAGTTCAGGTCACCCGAACTCGTCAAGGAGTGGAGCGCCCTCCTCCGCCACTACATCTCCGCCTACCTGGCATTGGTCAAGCCAAGGCGAAGCCTCTCGGGATCGCTGTCGGATGTATCGGTTCAACTCGCGCTGGGCGCTCTCCACGCCGCCGAGGTACGCCGCTATTGTGATCTCAACGGCCCGCGAAGCCGGCCGGACTTCGAGAATTATCGCGCGCTGAGCCCTCATGTCGTCGATGCTCCGCATTCCCTCCGCAAGATCGCACAGCTATGCGGCATCCCGGTGGACAAATGCAGGAACGAGTGCCGCAGGCTTGCGACGATCCAGAAGGTCGTCCGAATGATCGGCGCCGAACATGTCGCGCTGGATGGGTCATGGCGGGAAGAAAAGGTATCGGGCTGCCGGACACTTTTCACGGAAGAGGTCGAGCTGCACCTCAGTCGGTTCTTTCGTTCGCTGGCGCTCAATAGCTGACACGACCGCACCCGCGACGGGCCCGGCAATCGCCGATGAAGTTCCATCGTCACCCCGAGCGGAGCCACCCGAAGGGTGGCGTAGCCGAGGGGCCCGTCTTGGCTATGCTCCGTTCAATGTGGGCGCAGGAAGAGGTCCTTCGACTGCGCCTCGCTGCGCTCGGCTTCGCTCAGGACGACGGAGAGACATCGCCATAGGCGTTTGCCCTACCGCGACAGGCGGGGCAATCGCCTATGAAGTTCTATCGTCACCCCGAGCGGAGCCACCCGAAGGGGGGGCGTAGCCGAGGGGCCTGTCTTGGCTATGCTCCGTTCAATGTGGGCGCAGGAAGAAAGGTCCTTCGACTGCGCCTCGCTGCGCTCGGCTTCGCTCACGACGACGGAAAGACATCGCCATAGGCGTTTGCCCTACCGCGACAGGCGGGGCAATCGCCTATGAAGTTCTATCGTCACCCCGAGCGGAGCCGCCCGAAGGGTGGCGTAGCCGAGGGGCCTCTGTCTTGGCTGTGCTCCGTTCAATGTTGATGCAGGCAGAAGGATCCTTCGACTGCGCCTCGCTCCACTCGGCTTCGCTCACGACGACGGAGAGACATCGCCATATGCATTCGCCCTACCGCGACAGGCGGGGCAATCGCCTATGAAGTTCTATCGTCACCGCGAGCGGAGCCGCCCGAAGGGTGGCGTAGCCGAGGGGCCTGTCTTGGCTATGCTCCGTTCAATGTGGGCGCAGGAAGAGGTCCTTCGACTGCGCCTCGCTGCGCTCGGCTTCGCTCAGGACGACGGAGAGACATCGCCATAGGCGTTTGCCCTACCACGACAGGCTTCACGGCGGGGCTGTGCTTCTCATGGAGTCGAGAGGCCACGGCTGCTTCATCCTATCGGACAGCCCCCAAACACCCATCGCCGAGGCAGTTCACGGGCGACGGCTCATGCGCCGGACACATATGCACCTTCAGAACGGCCTCCATTGCCGATGTGCAGTCCAGTTTCCGCACCACGTTCTGACGCTGACGCTCGACCGCCTTGATGGTCTTCGAAAGATTCCTGGCGATCACCTTGTTGGAATAGCCCAGCTTCATCTGCGCAAGGACCTCCCTCTCCGTCTCGGTCAGGCGCGCCAGCTTGGCCTGAATGAGGGCGCAGCGGGCCTGCTGGAGGACCCTCTGCTGATCCTCGAAACAGAAGCGCTCCAACTTGTTGAGAAAGGCATTGTCGTCCACTGGTTTCTCGAAGATCGTTGCCGCTCCCATTTCCATGGCTGCAACGGCGGTCTGAACATCCGCATAGGCGCTGATCAGGATCGCGGGGACGGAGCTCTTCTGACGCAGAAGCCGCAGGACTTCGAGGCCCGACAGAGACGGCAAGCGGTAATCGAGAACGACACAACCGGGACGGTCGATGCGAGGCCTGTTGAGGAGAGCGGCTGGATCCCTCCATCCCTCGGCCCGCAGGCCGACCGACTCGATCAGCGCACATAGCGAATTTCGAAACTGGTCATCATCGTCGACAACGTACACATGACTGGTCACGAACACCTCTCGCCTGCGGAGTTGTAAGCGCGAAGGAGAATGACGCCAGTCTGCGGATGCCCAAATGAGCTGCCAGTCGACTTAAATGAGCAAATATCCTGAAATCGAGGGAAGGCACGGGATTCACACTCTCCCGAGCTTCCCCAGTTTGGACCGCAGCCCGCTCTTCAGCGCCTGGCATCGAGACATCGTCCCGGCGTCGCTCAGGCGTCGCGCGCCTTCATGAACCCGATCACCTTGACGAGTTCGTCGGGCTTCAGGCCGCTCTCACCTTTGTAAGGCTGGTCGGTGATGAACACGACACCCACGAACAGGCCCAGCACCGCAGCCTGCGCTACCAGCACGACCGTGCGGAATCCTTTTGAATCGAGCGTGCAGTTGATCAGGATCAGCACCCCTATGGCAAAGGCGACCGCGAACCAGTAGAGCGCCGGCAGCCTAACCGACACGGAACCCAATCGCGCCTGGCGCATGTCGGCAATGCCGTCGAGCGATTTCACGGCTTCCGCATAGAGGATGGTCTGCCGGCCCGGCTGCGGCGTGAGCGCCAGCACCCCCTGCGAGACGTCCCGGAATGCGAGGCGCGTGGCGGTGCTGTCGCGCCCCTTAAGCATGGCCTGCCACTCGTCCCGAACGATCGCTTCGGCATAGGCGAGAAGCGTCGGGCGGACCGCAACAGCAGCTGGATCGCCATAACGGGCCAGCAGGCGGTCGAGATTATTGATGGCTACCGCTTCCGACGTGGCGAGGGTATCGAGCTGCCGGTCGTTGCCCTGTGCCTGCACCAGGCTGAAGGCCAGCACCAGACTCGCGATGTTGAACAACGTCGATGCGATCGGCTGGGTGAAGGATGTCCTCTCGGGCGATGGCTTGAGAATCGACAGGCGCCGGATCAACCACGGCAGCACGACCAGGGGAATCATCAGAGCCGCGGAGAACATAGCGGCAAGCACCAACTCGGGGAACGAATAAAGCCAGTCGACCATCTCACGCTTCCTTCCAACAACAGCAACGCGAAGCGGAAGGACTGTAGGCTCCACATGGAGCGTAGCGAAGAACTGCGTCGACTGTCGGTGTGAAGTTTGGCCCGTGTCATCGCGACGTCACGAACCAATCCCGACCTCACGCATAGCTGAAGTGAAACGCTGCCTTCGACCCGAGGCCGTCGGCGCGCGCGTCGGCCGTCAGCTCCTGGCCGCGGTCAGCCAGGCGATCTCGGAGTGGGCGAGATCGATGTTGTGGCGCATCCAGCCGCGGACCGAAGGCTGGCGGCAGGGGCAACGCACCTCGGCCTCCTGCCACTGCACCGCCAACCCGCGCCAGTGGGCGAGCAGCGCCTGGAGCTGGCGCTCGCGGGCCAGGGCATCGAGCACGTCGAGCCCGACCACCTTCAGCTTGTAGCCGGGATCGGGTGCGGCATCCGACAGTGGTAGCGCATAGAGCAGGTCGGGCAACACCGCCCGCCCCCAGTCGGTGGGCGCAAGACGCTCGCCACTCCATGGCGCCACCGCCGTCGCGGCCAGCAATCCGACTTCGCGCAGGCGCTGCACCGCGCCCACCACCACATCGCCGAGCGGCCGCCAGGAGGGCGCTCCGATGTGGCTCAACGCCCGGACCACCTCTTCGAGGGCAAGCGGCGCGGTGGCCGTCACGATCAGGACACCGACGCTCACGGCATCGTCGGGCAAGGTCGCCACGCGGTCAGTCTGCATTGCCTACTCCTCCTCCGATGGTCAGGAACGCATTCGCGGCGCCTGCGGCCGTGCCGACTGACGCGCCGCCGGCGATCCCGGCAATGGCCGACGCGAAGCCGGACAGGCCGGCGCTGCGCAACAGGACCAGCCGCTTGCCATGACGCTTGCACAGACGCTTGAGGTGCAGGCAGGCGTCGTGGCTGACGCAACTCACCGGGCAAACCACAGCGTCGGCGCGCGAGACCAGCCCGCACAGCCGCGTGTTCTGCATTTCGATGCCGCCGTCGTGATAGAGGAAGGTGCCGCCCTTCTCCTCGACATGCGCGCGCAGGCGTGGCGTCACCTCGCGATAGCCGCCGACATAGAGCAGCGCCTGCCCGGCCAGCGTCTCCGCGTCAGAGACCGCCGCCCGGGATGGTTCTTCCATCGGGACTGCGGCCGGTCTCGCCGTCGACTCCACGTCTTGTCCAAGCTTCCTGCCAACCGTCAGTCCTGCGAGTTCGCGCTCGGCGCTGCGGGCCCGCGCCCGCTCCGCCGTGAGGCGTCGCTCCAGGGTCGCGAAGCGTGCCCGAAGGCGATCGATCTGCTTCTCGCGCCGATGGCCAGGGCCCGGCTCGCCGCGCGGCGTCGCGACAGCCATGGCTGCTGCCGTGGCGGCGGCGAGGCGCGCCTCGAGGTCTCGGATACGACCGTCGCGCTCCTGGATGGTCGCTTCGGCGCGTGCCCGCATGCGCTCCAGCTTCTGGCTCAGCTCCGCGTTCGCCGCTTCGAGCTGCCGTGTGCGCTTGATATCGTCGCGGCTCGACTTGCCCATCAGATGGGACAGCATGTGCACTTCGTTGTAGGCGCGGATGCGCAGCGGCCGCGGCGCCGCCTTGGACGTCATCAGTGCCCAGTACATCCCGGCCACATCGCCGCTCGCCATCGCCTGGCGCCACGTCGCCGCCATCGCATCGGGAGTACAGCCGCGCAGACGGGCGATTTGCGCCGCATACTTGCGATCGAGTGTCTTGTGGATCAGCTTCGACACGACCGAGCGGCGCGTGGCGTTGGTGATGAAGTAGCCGTGGATGTCGTGATCGTCGGCATCGGGCGCGATCGTGGCGTCGGTCTTGCGGATCAGCCGATGCAGATCCTCGAAGCTGAGACAGGTGCCGATGACCGAGCAATGCGTGCCCGCCTCGAGCTCCCAGATCCGGTAGCGCCCGGAGGCGGCGTCATCGTCCGTGCCTGGGGGACCGAGCAAGGCGCGGGCGGCCGCTTCCGCCTCGGCCATCTCGGCCCCCGCCGCTCCCTCGCGGCCCATCAGGGGAAGCCGAAAGTCATCCATGGCACGGATGCTCCGGAGTCTGAAGAATGCAGCGTGACAAGGACCGCGGCGACATCGGCCATGCCTGACGTCTCCTGTCCGCGACGCCATCGCTTACCATCATGCTTGGGCCTGATTTGTTAATTGCGACTCATTCTTAATCGCATAACGTCACCATCCCTGTCAACGCGGGCCTGTCAACGCGGGGCGCTCACTCACGCCCATCGCTTCAGCACAACACGACGCCCAGGCCCAAGCAGGCGCCCGGCGCGATAAGCGCCACCAGTTCCTGCTGGGTATCGGGCGCACTGAAGAGTGACGCTACCGAGCCGGAATGCGCGGCATCCCGTCGGAGGACAAGTGTGGTCGTTAACCCGTAATGCGATAGAGCCACGTCATCGCGACCGCAGGTTCGGGTTGAGATCGATAATGTTGAGATAGCCTGAAGAGGAGACAGCAAGCCGCCGTCCATCCGGGCTGATCCCGAGGCCGCTGCCCCCCGCCATGCCGAAGTTCGCGGCGCCAATCAATTGGCCCGTTCGAAGGTCCCAGGCATCGACATACGAGGGCTTCTGCACGTCGATATCTCTTCCCTTTAGAGCAAACAAAAGGCGCCCGTCGGGAGAGGCTATCAGAGCTTGGACGTTCGCCCCCGGCCCCGGATAGGTTCTGATCCGTCTTCCCAAGACCGGATCCCAAGCCTGTACGACGTTTTGAACAAGCCAGGCTGTCTTCTCGTCATCCGGTTGGCCTGGAATCCTGCCGACCATAGCCCCAATGATGATATCGCCGGTCGTGGGATCGAGTATGGCGTTGGAAAAGCTAGCGTCCTTGCCGTAAGGATTGAACCGTGACAGCCGCCTGTTGGCCGCAATGTCCCACGCTTCAACACGCCATCCCGTCTCGATGATGCGGTTCCTCGGCAGGTCCAGGAGGCGCACCCTTGATATGCGCTGTTCCAGCGGCCCGATCCGCCAGAGCTCCCGGCCGGACGACGTATCGAACGCGACTGTCCAGAGCGAATCACCGGCGCTCGCCACGGCAATCTTTCCATCGGCCGATACATCGAAAGCGTCTCCGGCGGAGTAGCGCCGGCCCGTCGGTGGGGGAACCCTGGTGTTGATATCGCTTCGAATGGTCCGAACGATGCGTCCAGTTGCGACGTCGATGACGGAGAACACCGCGTCCATGTTCGTGGATGTCTGCCAGTTCCAGTCGACCGCCGACGTCAGCAGATGGCGGCCCTGGTCGATAAAGGCCGCGTGCTGGCCGCCCATCGATCCGATATGGATCGATGGGATCGTCCATTCTACCCATTGCGTCGAGAGCTTGTAGGACGCCAAGCGCTTCTCGCCGACGATGATGATGCGCTGCTGGTCGGGGGTCCAAAGCAGCTCGTATGCACCTCCATTGTATGGCAGCCGCGTCACGCTCCCGAGCGCCGTCCCTGCATCTTGAGCCTTTACCGGAACCAGTGGCAGGAGGAAGCCAAGGATACCCGCCCCGAGAAGAACCGGAATCGAACGACAGAACCGCAGTGTCACAACACTCCCCCCTCAGGACAGTGTTACAAGATCACCGCTCCTTCCGAATTTCCAGAGCTTGGAGAGCTGCGTCCCTGCCCCGCCGTCAGCCCTTGCCGGCCTCCAGCCGGTAGCGCAACCACAGCGCGCCGTGCTCCAGCACCTCGTGACTCGTGAGTTCCATGCGGGCGAGCGGTGCGGGACCAAGATCGGTGTCGCCGGAATTGAACACGGTGGGCGCGCCGCTGCTGCCGTCGAGGGCAGCCGTGATGACGAGGCTCAGCTCGTCGAGCAGACCGGCCCGCAGGAACGCGCCGTTGGCCCCGCCTCCGCCCTCGATCATCAGGGTCCTGATGCCAAGTTCTGCAGCCAACGCCTCGCACACGCGGGCGAGATCGACCTCGGTCTTGCCGCCGAAGATGTAGGAGACGCCGTCGCGGCGCAGGCCAGCCAGGTGCGAGTCGGGCACCTGCTCGGTCAGGATCACCAGGATCGGATCGCCGCCGATGTCGGCCCGCTCCCAGCACGCCTTGCCGTGCGGGTCGAGAAAAACGCCCCAGGCCTTGGCGTCGCTAGTGGCGAACCAGTTCTGGCGTGGGAAGGTCTCCGTGGTCGGCGGATAGCTCTTGCCCTTGCCGCGCGCGAATTCCTGTGCCGTGACGCGGCCGCACAGCCACGAGGCGCCACCTCGTTCCTCGACCAGCTTGTCGTGCAGCGTCTCGAACAGGTTCGGCACCACATTCGCCTTGGGCCGCCAGCGGCTGCCCCAGATCCGGCCGTCCACGCTCGAAACCATATGGCAGAGGATGTACGGCCTCATGCGCTTCAGAACTCCATCGGATTGCGGAAGTGCGCGGCGAAAACGCGGTCGCGATGGGCGAGCAGGATCGGGTCGAGCGCCGCCACGATCTCGGGCTCGCGCGCGGTGAACCCTTTGCGGAAGGCATCGGGCATGGGGCACTGTTCGGGCGATAGCGGCGCCAGCAGGTTGGAGAAGGCTGTCCAGTAGATGTCGAGCGCGCTCAGGGCGTCGCCGACGAGGTAGGGAATGCCGCGTGCCTGCTGAGCCTCGAGCTGTGCCGCGAGGGCGCCGAGCGTGGCCGCGATGCGTGCGGTGGCGTGGCTGGCCGCCGTGGCATCGAAGCCGTACTTGTCGATCAGCGTCTGCGACATCGGCGGGACCTTGCCACTGTCGATCGCGCGCGCGAAGCCCTGCAAGCGGCGGTTCCAGCCGATCCCGCCCTCGCCGCAGATCTCCGTCGCGAAGCCCCACATCAACGCGCGCTGCGTCGCATCCGCCGGAACGAGCGCGGGTGCGGGTGCAAGACGCTCGGCCAGGCGCAGGATATCGTCCCAGCGGGTGAGCGGCTTCTCGTCCGCCCACGCCGCGACCGGCGCGCTGTTCTGGCCGGACCAGGCGACGATCTCCGGATTGGCGCCGGCCAGTTCGAGCGGCGCTGCGACATAGTCGAGGCCCTTGATCTCGAAGATCGCCTTGGCCGCCTGTCCCCACGGACTCGGCACGCCTCTCACCAGCACGAGCCGAAGCCCGAGATGGTGGACGGCCTCGGCGGGAGAGATGTAGGTCAGCATGACCGCTGCCCCCTAGCGGACCGTGATCTCGGCACCGCCGAGGCCGGCGAACTCGCTCTTCGCCTTGCCCGGCCCAGGCAGGAACTGTGGCGGATGGACGGAGCCGGTCAGCACCATGTCACCGGCCTTGAGATGCTTGCCGTGCGCGATCAGGCGGTTGGCCAGCCAGGCGAGCGCGATCATGGCGCCGCCCATGACCATGCTGCCGGGGCCCTTGGCCAGTTCCTTGCCCTCGTGCTCGGAGTGGCCCTGGACGTTGGCGAAGTCGAGCTTCTGCCAATCCTTGATCTCGGTGCCGACGATGCACGCGGCCTGGAGCACGTCGTCGGCGATGCGGCCGGGACCGCCCAGCTTGGAGACGTCGCCGTAGCGATTCTCCACCACCTCCATGCCGCAATAGAGATTCGAGACGAACGGCACGATCGTTTCTGCAGTGTAGTCGCCCGCAGCCTTCGGCACGTCGCGCGCCAGGCGGGCCACCATCTCGCATTCGACGCCGGCCTTGAGCGGCCAGCCCTTCTCGAACACCACCCCGCTCGGGCGGATGCCATCCTTGTAGAGGCCGGCGAAGGCCGGGCCGGACAGCTTCAGCGGCTCGTACTGCGCCGGCACGCTGAAGGCGACCTTCCAGCCGGCGAGCGGATTCTTGCCGTCCACGGTGAGGCGATCGTGGACCGCGAACTGGACCTTGTAGGCGTCTTCCTCGGACAGCGTGGCCGTGGCGTCGGCGAGGAAGTCCATGACCTTCCGGGCGCGACGATACTCGGCGATGCGGTCGGCCAGCGCGGCGATGTCCTGGGCGTTCATGGCAATTCCCTCCGGTTTCAAAACGGCCGGGGATATTTGCCGCGACTCACTTGCAAGGCAAGTGTTCCCTCGGAACACGCCACGCCCGTGACTTTCTTTCGAAAGTCATGGGAGATGACGCGCGACTGGGGTCGCGCGCCCCCAGCGATGATCAGGCAGCAATGCACGCACGCACCGGGGGCGCGCCACTCCAGTAGCGCGTCTTCGGCTGGCACGAAGGACGCGCGATCGGAATCGCGCGTCCTGACTACAACTACGCCGCCTGCGCGGTCTGGTGGCCGTAGAAGCTCTGGCCCTTGGCGGCCATGTCGCGCAGCAGCTTCGGCACCTCGAACTGCGGGCCGTACTTCTTCGCGAACTCGTCGCACTCGGCGACGAACTTCTTGATCCCGACCTGGTCGATCAGGCTGATCGCCCCGCCGGTCTGCGGCGCGAAGCCCAGTCCCATGATCGAGCCGACATCGCCGTCCTGCGGCGCGGTGAGCACGTTCGCTTCCAGGCAGCGGGCCGTGTCGACGGCCTGCACATAGAGCAGGCGCTTCTTGATCTCGGTCTCCTTGGCGCGCTTCTCCTCGCCCTCGCCGTAGAGCAGCTTGGGATCGGCCGGGAAGTGCTTGGCGAGATCGGGCCACAGGCGCTTCTTGCCATCGGCCGGATACTCGTAGAAGCCCTTGCCGTTCTTGCGGCCGAAGCGCTCCAGTTTCTTCACCATCAGTTCGAGGATGTCCTCGGTGCCCGAGCCCTCGTACTTTTGGCCGGCCGCCTCAGCGTCGCGCCTTGTCTGGTCCATGATCTTCCACGACAGGTCGATGGCGACCTCGTCGTTGAGCGCCAGCGGGCCGACCGGCATGCCGGCCATGCGGGCACAGTTCTCGATCATCGGCGCCGGCACGCCCTCCTTGAGGAGGCGATGGCCCTCGCTGATGAAGGCGCCGCAGACGCGAGAAGTGAAGAAGCCGCGGCTGTCGTTCACCACGATCGGCGTCTTGCGGATCTTCTGGACGAAGTCCATGGCGCGCGCCAGCGTCTCCGGCGAGGTCTTCTTGCCGACGATGATCTCGACCAGCGGCATCTTCTCCACGGGCGAGAAGAAGTGCAGGCCGATGAAGTTGGCCGGCCGCGACGAGGCCTCGGCGAGGCCGGTGATTGGCAGGGTCGAGGTGTTGGAGGCGAAGACCGCATCCGCCGCCAGCACGGCCTCGGCCTTCTTGGTCGCCTCGGCCTTCACGTCGCGATTCTCGAACACCGCCTCGATCACCAGATCGCAGCCCTTGAGTGCGCCGAAGTCCGGCGTCGCGGTGACCTTGGCGAGCAGCGCCTCGGCCTTCTCCTTGGCGAGACGGCCGCGCTTCACGGCCTTGCCGAGTTCGTCGGCGATGTGCGCCTTGCCCTTGTCGGCCGCCGCCTGGTCGCGATCAATCAGCACGATCTCCAGACCCGCCTGGACCGAGACGGTGGCGATACCGGCGCCCATCAGGCCGGCGCCCAGCACGCCGATCTTCTTGTATTCCTGCTTGGCCACGCCCTTGGGCCGGCGCGCCAGCTTGTTGGCTTCCTGCAGGCCGAAGAACAGCGTGCGGATCATGCTCTTGGCGACCGGGTCGCGCAGCAGCGACACGAAATAGCGCGTCTCGACCTTGAGCGCCGTGTCGAACGGCAGCAGCAGGCCTTCATAGACGCAGCTCATGATGGCCTTGGGCGCCGGATAGACGCCGAAGGTCTTGCCCGCGATCATGGCGTTGCCGCCGATGAAGGTCTGCACACCGACCGGGCCCCACACCTGGCCACCGGGGAAGCCCGGGACCTTGAAGCCCTTGCGGTCCCACGGCTGCACGGCACGGCCGTCGATCGCCTTGGCTCCCTTGCCGGCATATTCCGGAACCACCTGCTCCTTGGCCGGCGCGGTGAGCCATTCCTTGGCCTTCGCGAGCAGCTGGTCGGCCGGCACGACCTCGTGGATCAGACCCATGCCCTTGGCGGTGTCCACGGACAGGTCCTTGCCCTCGAGCAGGATCGGGGCGGCGTTCATGACACCGATCAGGCGCGGAATGCGCTGCGTGCCGCCGCCGCCCGGCAGCAGGCCGATCTTCACTTCCGGCTGGCCGATCTTGGTCTTCGGGTTGGCCGCGGCGATGCGGTAATGGCAGGCGAGGCAGATCTCGAAGCCGCCGCCCAGCGCCGTGCCATTGATCGCAGCGACCATCGGCTTGCCGCCGGTCTCCTGGCGCCGGAACATCTTCTGCAGCCGGCTGAACTGCTCCATCAGCTTGGCGGCGTCCGACGTATCGACGTTCAGCAGCATGTCGAGATCGGCGCCGGCGATGAAGGTGTCCTTGCCGGAGGTCAGGATGATGCCCTTCACCTTCTCGTCCTTCAGCGCCTTCTCCAGCGCCTCGGCATAGGCCGTCATCGAGGCCTCGTTCAGCACGTTCATCGTGCGGCCCGGCATATCCCAGGTAATGGTGGCGATGCCGTCACTGTCGACGTTGTAGTTGATCATGTCCTCTGCCCTCATTGGAGCGCGCCACTCCAGTGGCGCTCATGAAATGTTGGATCGAAGAAGATGCGCCACTGGAGTGGCGCGCTCCTCTGATCAGACGCGCTCGATGATCGTCGCGGTGCCCATGCCGGCGCCGACGCACAGCGTCGCCAGGCCGGTCGAGAGGTTGCGTCGCTCCAGCTCGTCGAGCAGCGTGCCCAGGATCATCGCACCGGTGGCGCCCAGCGGATGGCCCATGGCGATGGCGCCGCCATTCACGTTCATCTTGTCGTGCGGGACCTTGAGGATCTGCATGTAGCGCAGCACGACGGCCGCGAAGGCCTCGTTGAGCTCGAACAGATCGATGTCCTTGGCGTTCATGCCGGCGCGCTTCAGCGCCCGCTCCGAGGACGGCGCCGGGCCGGTCAGCATGATCGCCGGTTCCGAGCCGATCGAGGCGAAGGAGCGGATGCGGGCGCGCGGCTTGAGGCCGTTCTTCTGGCCGAACTCCTTGGTGCCCACCAGGATCGCCGAAGCGCCGTCGACGATGCCCGACGAGTTGCCGGCATGATGGACGTGGATCACCTTCTCGATCTCGGGATAGCGCTGCAGCGCTACGGCATCGAAGCCTGGCATCGTCTCGCCCTGGACCTTGAAGCTCGGCTCGAGCGCGGCCAACGTCTGCATGGTGGTCTGCGGACGCATCAGCTCGTCATGGTTCAGAAGCTCGACGCCGTTCTGGTCCTTGACCGGGATGATCGACTTCTTGAAATAGCCCGCATCCCAAGCGGCCTTGGCGCGCTTCTGCGATTCGACCGCGTAGGCGTCGACATCGTCACGGCTCATGCCGTACTTAGTCGCGATCACGTCGGCCGAAATGCCCTGGGGCAGGAAGTACATCGGAATGGCCACCGCCGGATCGACCGGCCAGGCGCCGCCGTCGGAGCCCATCGGCACGCGGCTCATGCTCTCGACACCGCCGCCGATCGCCGCCTCGCTCTGGCCCGACATCACCTTGGCCGCGGCCATGTTGGTCGCCTCGAGACCGGAGGCGCAGAAGCGGTTGACCTGCACGCCGGGCACCGTCTCGTCGAAGCCGGCACGCACCGCCGCGACGCGGGCGATGTCGGAGCCCTGCTCTCCCACCGGCATCACGCAGCCCAGGATCACGTCGTCGACCAGCTTGGTGTCGAGGTTGTTGCGGTCACGCACCGCTTCCAGAACCGTGGTCGCCAGCCGAATCGGCGTCACTTCGTGCAGGGAGCCATCCTTGCGGCCCTTGCCACGCGGCGTGCGGACGGCGTCGTAGATATATGCGTCGGTCATGGTGCTTTCTCCTAACTCAAAATCCCTGCGAACCACGAAGACCTCACCCTGAGGAGGCGCGCAGCGCCGTCTCGAAGGGTCGGCCTCAGTCTTGGTGTTGCCCATCCTTCGAGACGCGGCCTGCGGCCGCTCCTCAGGATGAGGTGGTGCCTCAAAGCGTGCGTCCAATGAGCTCCTTCATGATCTCGTTGGTGCCCCCATAGATCTTCTGCACGCGGCTGTCGGCATAGAGCCGCGCAATCGGATACTCCCACATGTAGCCGTAGCCGCCGAAGAACTGCAGGCACTGATCCATCACCTCGCACTGCAGGTCGGTGGTCCAGTACTTGGCCATGGCGGCGGTGGCGACATCGAGCTCGCCCTTGAGATGGCGGGCCACGCAGTCGTCGACGAACACGCGCGCCACCTGGGCCTTGGTCTTGATCTCGGCCAGCTTGAAGCGGGTGTTCTGGAAATCGATGATCGCCTTGCCGAACGCCTTGCGCTCCTTGACGTAGGCGAGCGTATGCGAAAGGGCGGCCTCGATGGCGGCTATTGCCTGGATGGCGATGACCAGCCGCTCCTGCGGCAGTTGCTGCATGAGCTGGATGAAGCCCATGCCCGGTCCGCCCAGCAGATGATCGGCCGGCACCCGGACATTGTCGAAGAACAGTTCCGACGTGTCCTGCGCCTTCATGCCGATCTTCTCGAGATTGCGACCGCGCTTGAAGCCGGGCGTATCGGTCTCGACGACGATCAGCGACGTGCCCTTGGCGCCGAGCTTGGGATCGGTCTTGGCGACCACGATCACGAGGTCGGCGAGCTGGCCGTTGCTGATGAAGGTCTTGGAGCCGTTGATCACCCAGTGGTTGCCGTCCATGACGGCATTGGTCTTCACCGACTGCAGGTCCGAGCCGGTGCCAGGCTCGGTCATGGCGATCGCCGTGACCAGCTCTCCCGAGCAGGCCTTGGGAATCCACTTCTTCTTCTGTTCCTCGGTACCGTACTGCAGCAGGTAAGGCACGACGATGTCGCTGTGCAGCGAGAAGGCTGGACCGGAGGCGATCGCGCGGCCCTGCTCCTCGATCAGGATGGCACTGTAGAGGAAGTCGGCGCCGGCCCCGCCATAGGCTTCGGGCATGGTCACGCCGAGCAGGCCCTGCTCGCCCGCCTTGCGCCACAACTCACGCGGCACGATGCCTTCTTCCTCCCACTTGAGGTGGAAGGGCACGACTTCCTTCTCGAAAAAGCGCCGGCAGGTCTCGCGGAACATCTGGTGTTCGGGCGTGTAATGGGCAGCCAAGGCTGTCACTGGGCGATTCCTCTTTATGGTGTCGGATGTCTGTCTTGACGCAGACTTTGGGCTTGCGGCGCCGGGGGCGCCAGTGGTGGTTACGTAGTTTACGTTTACGTAAAGGTCAACCTCTAACCAGCCCCTTCCTCTGTGCGGCCAGGCACGGTCGGCAACGGCGATGAACGCAATGTTGGTGATTGATGAAGATCAATTGCCGTAGCCAGATCAAGGCCTAGAGTATCGACCTTAGCTCGGGGCAAATCGCCATGTTCGACCTTCAATTCAACCGCGCACACGAGGTCGTCGTTGCCCACTTCCATGGGCATGTGTGCCGGCGCGACCTTGCCGAATTCGACGTGACGTCGATGCTCCTGCTCGCGGTCGAGGCACCGAGCGACTGCATCTATGATTTCAGCGATACCCAAAGCTTCGACATCTCGATCAAGGTCCTGGCCGACTGGGCGCAGCGGCCCGAGCCATGTCCCGGCCGCCGGCAGATCTTCGTGACGCCCCGTGCCGATCTCAAAGCCCTGGCCCGGCTGTTCGCGGCCTATCAGGAAGTGCTGGGCGGTCAGCCGCCCTTGATTGTCGACCGGCTGGACGAAGCACTCGCCCAGCTCCACTGCCCGAGCGGCGGCTTCCGTCCCGTCGAGCGGAACTGGTTGCGCGCCTCGATCTCGATGGAGGAAAGCGCCTTCATGCACTGAAGGCGATCAGGGCGTCGCGCTTTGATAACAGGCATCGACCGACTGCTCATCGGCCTCGCCGTAGCCTTGGGCGTTGGCCTGCTGATCGGAGCGGATCGCGAGCGGCGCAAGGGCGAAGGACCGTCCCGCGCCGCAGCCGGGCTTCGAACATTCGCCGTCGCGTCCATGGCTGGCGCTGTCGCCATCGCGGCCGGTGGCGAGCTGTTGCTTGTGACTGTGACCCTGGGCGTGATCCTGCTGGCCGGTCTTTCCTATTGGCGGACCCGAGACGACGATCCAGGCATTACCACCGAGATCACGTTGGTCCTGACGACCGTGCTGGGTGGACTCGCGCCGCGGGAGCCGGCCCTGGCCGCGGGTCTCGGCGCGCTCGTGGCGGGACTGCTTCATGCCCGCTCGCCGTTGCATGGCTTCGTCCGTTCGATCCTTTCGGAGGAAGACGTTCGCGACATCATGATCTTCGCCGGCGCGACACTCGTCGTCCTGCCGCTGCTGCCGGATCGTCCGATCGGGCCGTATGGTGCGCTCAATCTCCATACGCTGTGGATCATCGTCATCCTGATCATGGGCGTCAGCACGATCGGCTACGTGATGATACGCATCGCCGGTGCCCGCTTCGGCCTGCCTCTGGCCGGCCTCGCTTCCGGTTTCATCTCCAGCATCGCCACCATCGGCGCGATGGGCGAGCGGGTCATCCAGGCTCCCGCCATGCTGAAATCGGCCGTGGCCGGCGCGGTGCTCTCCACGGTCGCGACCATCGTTCAGATGGCCGTCCTGCTTGCAGCCACGAACCTGGCCGTCCTCAGGACCTTGGCCCTTCCTCTTGCCTGCGCCGGCATCGTCGCTATCGCGTACGGCGTTTTCTTCACGACCCGTTCGATGCACGAGGCAACGGAAAGCGCCTATCGTCCCGGGCGCGCCTTCAGCCTGTTCTCGGCCCTGGTCTTCGCGGCCAGTCTCGGCACCATCAATCTCGCCCTCGCGGCCTTCCAGCACTGGTTCGGCTCGACTGGAACCCTGATCGCCGCCGCCGCTGGCGGATTCGCCGACACGCATGCGGCAGCCGTATCGGTCGCCTCTTTGGTTTCGGCAGGAGAGATGACGGCTCATGCCGCCGTCATCCCCATCCTGGCCGCTCTCTCCACCAACACCGCCACCAAGATCGTCTTCGCGGCGACGAAGGGCGGCCGCTCCTTCGCCCTTTCTGTGATTCCCGGACTGATCCTGGTCATCGCCGCCGCCTGGGTGGGACTGGTGTTGATCTAGACTTCCGGATGCCAACCCGCACTGCTACAGCCGTGCAATTGCGCCTTGGACGCAACTTCTACTGGCAGTTGAAGCATCTGGTTGCTTTCAGGATAACCAATCGCCTATAGCGGCCGAATGGATTTCTTAGGAAAGTTGCGCGGGCTCTTCGGAAACAACCAAGCCGAGAGCCGTATCAAGGTCAAGGTTGACGGGCGCAATATACGCTATTCTGTCCCCACGAACTTCGCCAGGGAAGCGCACGAGATCATTCAACTGTCGGAGTATGATCTGACGAAGATCGACTTCGACAAGGTCTCCCTCGTTGTCGACATCGGCGCACATGTGGGCATGTTCAGCGCCTTGATGCGCTCCCACTACCCGGCGGCAATCATCCACGCATTCGAGCCGCTTTCGGTCAACGTGGCGTTGCTGGAGCGCAATTTCAAAGGTGATGCCTCGGTCGTGGTCAGACCGTATGGACTCGCAAAGAGCGAACAGGAGGCAACCATCTGGCTGGCGCCCTACTATGGCCAAGGCGCCGCGTCGACGAAGAGGACCGTCGATCATTCCGGAGACTTCGAAGTGGTCCGCTTCAAGCCAGCGCTTGCGGAAATTTCCGCTCTGGGAAACCGTATCGATATCCTGAAGATCGATACGGAAGGACACGAGCTTTCCTTGCTTCGGGCACTGGATCCGATGCTCCACCGGGTGGACGCCATCTTCCTCGAAGTGCATTCGTCGCTGGCGCTCGCCAATATCCTCTCGCTCCTCGATTGCCGCTTCATACCGGTACACTTCGGCGAAGGACGCGGGAACCGGTACAAGCCCTTGTTCGTCAGCCGCGATGCAGTCGCGGAAAAGCGGCTCAGCGCAACGATTGCGCCGGACATTTACTACGATTGATCCCGATCCGGCCGCAGCGGACACAGGCTTGTCTCACTGCGGCCAACGTGCCTGGTCTTATTCCGGCGTCGTCGCGCTCATCCCGAGCATGGCCCGGCGCCGCAGCCACTGGCTCGGACGATAGCGGTCGTCGCCGGTGATGGCCTGAAGCTGGACGAGGATCTCGTGGCACTCCTTGACGCCGAGCCAATCGGCGAGGGCCAGCGGACCGCGCGGATAGTTGAGCCCCAGCGTCATGGCGGTGTCGACGTCGGCTGCCGAGGCGATGCCGATCATGGCCATCTCGCAGCCGAGATTGGCGATCATCGAACACATGCGCTGGGCGATGAAGCCCGGCGAATCCTTGATGAGCGTCACCTTGGCCCCCGAGCGCGCCAGGATGGCGGCTGCCGCATCCCGGACGAGGTCGTCGGCGCCCGGTGCCGTCATGATGGTGAGGCGCTTGGCGATATCGCCGGTAAGATCGACCGCCACGGTGCGCCGCGGATCGAGCCCGCGCTCGACCGCGACCGTCGTGCAATCCTTGCCGACCGGAGCCACGAGGATCGGGCTCTTGCCGTCATCGACAGCGAGCGCCTTAGCGCCCGAAGCGAGGACGAGACCGACCAGCTTTTCGTTGTGGCTGTCCATCACCACGACATTTGCCGCGGGGACCACCGAGGGCACGTGATCCGCGCCGGGATCGACCTTGTTGCCCTTGGCATCGTAGGCGTACCAGCCGCCGCCGGTCTTGCGGCCGAGCTTGCCGGCGGCATAGAGGCTTTCGTGATACGGGCTCGGGGTCATCCGCCGATCGTGGAAGAAGCCTTCGTAGATGATCTTGCGCGCCGGGAAATTGACATCGATGCCCGTGAGATCCATCAACTCGAAGGGCCCCATGCGGAAGCCGCAGGTGTCGCGCATGACGGCGTCGATCTGGCTGACCGTGGCCCGGCCTTCCTGATAGATGCGAAGTCCCTCGGTGCCGATGGCCGTGCCGCCGAGATTGACCAGGAAGCCAGGCGTATCGCCGACCACGACCGGCACGCGCGTCTGGCGCTTGCCCAGCGCCACCATGGCATCGATCACCCACGGCGCGGTATCCGCGGCGCGGATCACCTCGACCAGTTTCATCAGCGGCACCGGATTGAAGTAGTGCATGCCGCACACGCGATCGCGATGTTTGAGCGAGCGGGCGATCGAGGCGATGCGGATCGACGAGGTATTCGAGGCCAGGATGGTCTCTGGCGCCACAACGGCCTCGAGCTCGCCGAACAGCTTCTGCTTCACCTCGAGATTCTCGAATACGGCTTCGACCACGATGTGGCAGCCCTTCAGCGCCTCGATCGTGTCTGCGACGTCAAGATTGCCTTCCGCCTTGGCAACGTCGGGATCTGTCAGCCGTCCCTTCGCGACCAGGCCCTTCAGGGTGTCGACGATGGCGGCTTTCGCCTTGGCCGCGCCACCGGGGGCCGCATCGAACATGATCGCCTTCATGCCGCCTTGCGCGGTGACCTGCGCGATCCCCCGCCCCATCGCGCCAGTGCCGACGATGCCCACGCAAAGATCCGATCGATTTATGTCGAGCGTCATACCCTAATTCCTTCCGTCCTTACTCAATCAAACTTCACACAAAAACCTGAACATCGCTGTTCGAAAAACGATCAGGTCTTCGCCGCATAGCCCGCCGACTTCAATCCAC
Source organism: Enhydrobacter aerosaccus (assembly GCF_900167455.1). Lineage (GTDB taxonomy): Bacteria > Pseudomonadota > Alphaproteobacteria > Reyranellales > Reyranellaceae > Reyranella > Reyranella aerosaccus. Next base: position 952,127 of record NZ_FUWJ01000001.1, on the reverse strand, counting down.
CCTCGATCTCGTCCAGCACGACCGGGTCCTCGATCGTCGCGGGCATGGTCCAGGGTTGGTTGTCGGCCATCTTCTGGATCGTGCCGCGGAGGATCTTGCCGGAGCGGGTCTTGGGCAAGCGTTGCACGACCAAGGCACTCTTGAAGAAGGCAACGGGACCAATCCGATCGCGCACCATCTGCACGACCTCGTTCCTGATCTCCTCGTGCGGCCTGTTCACTCCGGATTTCAGGACCAGGAAGCCGAGCGGCACCTGCCCCTTCAGCTCATCGGCCACGCCGATGACCGCGCACTCGGCGACATCGTTGTGCGCGCCCAGCACTTCCTCGATTTGCCCGGTGGACAGACGATGGCCCGCGACATTGATCACGTCATCGACGCGGGTCATGACTGAGACATAGCCCTCCTGATCGATGAAGCCCGCGTCACCGGTCTTGTAGTAACCCGGAAACTCCGTGAGATAGGCCTGCTTGAACCGCTCATCGGCATTCCACAGCGTCGGAAACGTGCCCGGCGGCAGCGGCAGCTTGCCGGCCAGAGCGCCGACCTCGCCCGGCTTCATCGGATGCCCGTTCTCGTCCAGCACATCGAGATGCCAACCGGGCGCCGGCACGGACGTCGAACCCGGCTTGATCGGCATCGGCTCGAGGCCGACGAAGTTGCCGCAGATCGACCACCCGGTCTCGGTCTGCCACCAATGGTCGACCACCGGCACGCCGAGAAGCTTCTGGGCCCATTGTACCGTCGGCGGGTCTCCACGCTCCCCGGCCAGGAACAAGGTCCGGAAACTCGAGAGATCGTACTTCTTCAGGAGCTTGCCCTCGGGATCCTCGCGCTTGATGGCGCGGAAAGCGGTCGGAGCGGTGAACAGCGCCACGGCCTTATGTTCGGAGATCACGCGCCAGAAGGCACCGGCATCGGGCGTGCCGACAGGCTTGCCTTCGTACAGGATGGTCGTGGCGCCGTAGATCAACGGTCCATAGACGATATAGCTGTGGCCTACGACCCAGCCGATATCCGAGGCACACCAATAGACCTCGCCCGGCTTCACCCCATACAGGTTCTTCATGGTCCACTGGAGAGCCACGCAGTAGCCGCCGGTGTCGCGCACCACGCCCTTGGGGAAACCTGTCGTGCCGGAGGTATAGAGGATGTAGAGCGGATCCGTCGCCTGTACCGACACACAGCCGTGCGGCGTCGCCGCCGCGACCGCCTCGTTCCAGTCGACGTCGCGGCCCTCGATCATGGTCGCCTCGGCCTGTGGGCGCTGGAAGACGACCACCTTCGACACCTTGTGCCGGGCCATCTCGACGGCCTGGTCGATCATCGGCTTGTAATGCACCACGCGAGCCGGCTCGATGCCGCAGGAGGCCGTCAGGATGAGCTTCGGCTGGCAATCGTCGATGCGGCTGGCCAGCTCCTTGGCGGCAAAGCCACCGAACACGACCGAATGCACGGCGCCCAGGCGGGCACAGGCCAGCATCGCCATCACTGCTTCCGGAATCATCGGCATGTAGATGATCACGCGGTCGCCCTTGGCAACGCCTTGCGACGCAATCGCACCCGCGAGCTTCGCCACCCGATCGCGCAGCTCCCGATAAGTAAAGCTCTTCTTGGTCCCGGTGACCGGCGAATCATAGATCAGGGCGGTCTGGTCGGCCCTGTTGCTCCCCGGGGCGCCCTCGACATGGCGGTCCAGCGCATTGTGACAGGCATTGAGCTTGCCACCGGCAAACCAGCGATAGAACGGCGCCCGGGACGAATCGAGCACCTTGTCCCAGCGCTTGCCCCAGTCGATCGCCTGCGCCTGCTCTGCCCAGAAGCCTTCCGGATCCTTCAACGAGCGGGCATGAACGGCCCGATAGATATCGCCGACTGCCATGTTCTTCCTCCCTCCTCCTGACGCGTTTGATGCGCTAGGATTGAGTGACTGACAAGGGCTCTGACAGGGAACGCGCATGGCCAAGGGCAAGGGGAAGAGCAGCGGCAAGGGCAAGGCGAAGCGGCCGCCGAAGCGCAAGGTTACCAAGACCAAGAAGCCGGCCGCGAAACCGGCTGGCCGCGGAACGAAAGCCGCTGCCAAGAAAGCGCAGGCCGGCAAGCCCGCGTTGCGCCCGGCGCTGCGGCGTCCGGTAAAGAACCGTCCCTCGGTTGCCCGCGTTCCCGCGGCGCGCCCCGCGCCGCACAAGACGCCCACGCTCAATCACAATATCTACGAGCGCGATCTCGAGAAGACCGGCGCCAACTACGCGCCCCTTACCCCCCTGCAGTTCCTGGAGCGCAGTGCGAGCGTCTATCCCGACCATGTGGCGCTGATCCATGGGCCGCGGCGCCAGAGCTGGGCCGAGACTTACGCCCGCTGCCGCCAGCTCGCTTCGGCGTTGGAGAATGTCGGCATCGGCGTTGGCGACACTGTCGCCATCATGGCTCCGAACATTCCCGAAATGTACGAGGCGCATTTCGGCGTGCCGATGGCGGGTGCCGTTCTCAATTCGCTCAACACGCGCCTCGATGCCGCGATGATCGCTTTCATCCTCGACCACAGCGAGACCAAGGTCCTGCTGGTCGACCGCGAATATCACCGCGTGATGACCGAGGCACTCGGTCTCTGCAAGGTGCATCCTCTGGTCGTCGATATCGACGATCCCGAATGCGACGATCGCGGCCAGATCGGCGATACGACCTACGAGGAATTCCTCGCCACCGGCGATGCCGATTACGCCTGGGACTATCCTGCCGACGAGTGGAACGCGATCTCCCTCAACTACACGTCCGGCACGACGGGCAATCCGAAGGGCGTGGTCTATCATCACCGCGGCGCCACCCTGTCCGCCTATGGCAACGCCACGCAGTGGGCGATGGGCCTGCACCCCGTCTACCTGTGGACGCTGCCGATGTTCCACTGCAATGGCTGGTGCTTCCCCTGGACCCTGGCCCTGGTCGCCGGCACGTCGGTGTGCCTGAGGCGGGCCTCCGCCAAGACGATCTTCGATGCGTTGGCCGATCACGACGTGACGCATATGTGCGGCGCGCCGATCATCATGCAGTTCATCATCGGAGCGGGGCCGGCGGATCGCCGCCCGCTGAAGCGCCGCGTCGAATTCATGACAGCAGCCGCGCCACCGCCTGCCGCGGTGCTGGAGGCGTTGGAGAAGGAAAACTTCCGCGTCACGCACGTCTATGGCCTGACAGAGGTTTACGGGCCCGCGACCATCTGTTCGTGGCATCCGGAATGGGATGCGCTCGATTCCGGAACGCGGGCCAGCCTCAAGGCCCGGCAGGGCGTGCGCTACGCCGCCGAGGACGGCGTTACCGTCATGGATCCAACCACCATGCAGGCGGTGCCGCGCGACGGGAAGACCATGGGCGAGGTCATGTTCCGCGGCAATCTCGTCATGAAGGGATACCTCAAGAACCCGAATGCCACCCGGGAAGCCTTCGACGGTGGCTGGTTCCATTCCGGCGATCTCGGCGTGCTGCATGCCGACGGCTATCTCGAGCTTCGCGACCGTTCCAAGGACATCATCATCTCCGGCGGCGAGAACATCTCGACCATCGAAGTCGAAGGCGTGATCATCAAGCATCCGGCCGTGGCCAATGTCGCGGTGGTGGCCAAGCCGGACGAGAAATGGGGGGAGACTCCCTGCGCCTTCGTTGTCCTGAAGCCGGGCGCATCAGCGACGGCCGAGGAGATCGTGGCGCATTGCCGCGCGAACCTGGCGCATTTCAAATGCCCGCGTCACATCGTTTTCCGCGACCTCCCCATGACATCGACGGGCAAGGTGCAGAAGTTCGTGCTGCGCGACTGGGCGAAGGCGGTGTGAACCGGTCGCTCTGTCGCGTAGGCTCGCCGCCGATCCGGCACCATCGCACCGCCACAATCGACCGGCTAATCTAGGTCCGGTATGTCCGGCCAGAGTACGCTTGTCGTCACGACGCTGAGCGGCGTTCGCCCCTTGGGCGTGCGCGGCCAGCCGCTGCACAATTCGGCAATCCAGCTCATCCGCATCGTGCGTCATCGCTTGGGCGACACGGTCGCGGACCTGCTGGCCGAGCCGCAGCTCCATGCCGACGGCAAGGGCATCGACTGGTACGCGAACTGGCCGGGGCCGGTGCGACGCCTGGTCGATCTCGACCCCCGACAACGTGGCGATGTTCTTTCCCAGGTCGATCGCGGGTTGATCGAAGTTGGAAGACTGGGCCAGATCCTGTCGACGAGAGGCGACGGCGATGTCATCGGCCGCTCGCTGCAACTCGCCGCCCGCCGACCGGACGAATCCTTCGTCTTCCTGGTCGGCGACCGGCCTGTCGTCGTTTGCTGGGGTTATGAGAAGGAAGCCGCCCAGGGACTGTTGCCGACTGCGTTGCTGCGCACTCCAGTCCGTCAATCGGTACTGGAACCTCCCCCGCTTCAGGCCTTCGCGCCCCGCCCGGTATTGCCACCGCCGCCGCGGACAATTCCCTGGGGCCGCGCACTCCTGCTGGCGCTGCCATTGTTGGCGTTGCTGCTTGGAACGATCTGGGTCCTGCGGAATTGGCTGCCCACCAGCCCGTTCGTCGCCCTGGCGACCAAGGAGAGTACGGCAGCCGTGCAAGTGCCTGCAGCTCCCGCCGATCGCAGGCCCATTCTCAAGGCATCGCTGTCTCAGGAGCAGGCGCGCGCCAAGGCCTTGCAGGTCGAGCTGGCGGCCATCGAAGGCGAATTGAAGAAGCGCGTCGCCGCGTGCAAGCCGCCGGAACCGCCCCCGGCGCCCAAACCTCCCCAGGTCGCGGTCGCTCCCCCACCACCCAAGCCTGCTCCCCCGCCTGCACCGCCGGAACCGCAACGGCCGCGTGATAACCGACTGCGCCTGCCGAGCGGGCCGACACGGGACTTTTCCTTCTTGCAGGGCTGCTGGCGAAGCGACCAGTTCCGCCACGAACTGGTTCAGCTCCAGCCCGGAGTCTCGTCCTACTGCTTCGATTCCAGCGGCTACGGTCAACTCGAATGGCGCAGCGGGCGCACTGCTTGTCGGACCAGCGCTCAGGCTCGTTTCGATGGCTCGACCCTGCGGTTGCACGACTCCGATACAACCTGCAACGACGGTTCGCACTGGTATGCCGACCAACTGGTCTGCCAGCGTGGTGCGGACAACGTGGCGCAGTGCAGTGGCTATTCGCGCGGCGCGTTTGGCCCAACCTCCTGGACCGTCAATCTGCACAAGTTGAATTGATCGCGCGGGGCGAGCGGCAAACGCACAATGGGGACGGGCGCACCCGAGTCGCAGCCGTCATTGTGCTTGCGCCCGCCCGCGCGCGGCGCTGCCGTAAACAGCACCGCGGTGCCTGATTGTCGCTTTGGGGGAATGCGGCTAGTGCGACGTCACTCGCTTGAGTCGCGTGATCTCGTCCTTGATCTGCAGTTTCCGCTTCTTGAGGCTGCAGATCGCGTCGTCATCGGGCTGCGGACGCGCGTTCTCTTCGCTGATCGCATGCTCGAGCATCGCATGCTTGGCCTTCAACGCTTCGATGTGATCTACGGCACTCATAGACACCTCCGAGCTGATTGCAGACACAAAAACTCTGACTCCGTCCGATGGCCAAGTCACGGCCAAATCGGTCGCCGTCGCCGCCCTGTGCAAAAGTAGGCTAGAATGGTCAATATGGTTGACCGTCCAAGGCTGATCGTCGGCATCTCCGGCGCATCAGGCGTGATCTATGGCGTTCGTTTATTGCAGACACTGCAATCGTTGCCGTTGGAAACTCACCTCGTCATGACGCGGACCGCGGAGGTGACGCTCGCGCATGAGACTGATTTCAAGGTGGACGACGTGCGGCGGCTCGCGGATGTGGCATATAGAATTGACGATCTCGCCGCTGCGATTTCGAGTGGGTCATACCGGACCATCGGAATGATCGTGTCGCCCTGCTCTATGCGCAGTCTCAGCGAAATCGCCCACGGCATCACCAGCAATTTGCTGACGCGAGCCGCCGACGTCGTGCTGAAAGAACGCCGCAAATTGGTCTTGGTTGCCCGCGAAACGCCACTTCATGCGATTCATCTGCGCAATATGACGACGCTCGCCGAAATGGGCGCGATTATCGCTCCATCGGTACCCGCCTTCTACAATCGACCCCAGTCGCTCGACGATCTCATCGACCACACGGTCGGCCGGATCCTGGATCTTTTCGATCTCGAGAGCGGCAGGGTGAAGCGTTGGAGAGAATGAGCTAGAGGCCGATGGCGCGGTCGACCTCCTCCTTCAAGAGGCTCGGGAACGTTGCCGCCATCAATTGAGCCACAGCGACACGGTCGTGCTTGTCCGGAACGACCCCCAGACACACTGCATAGACGCCAAGATTGCCGACGGCAGCCCGTAGGCGCTGCTCGGCCGGACGATCGCGATCCGCCGGCGGGCCGTGCAAAGAGACGAGCGTCAGCTGTTCGGCATGCTCGGCGGCCAGTTCGGCCTCTGCAACCCTGCGCCGGGCCGCGTCTACGGTCTCCGGGAGCGTTTCGCTCCAGGACCGCTCCTTGAGGGCTTTCCTGACCTGGCGCAGGGGGCGCACGACGTCGGCCTGCCACCGGTCGCTCACGGCCAGGATGCTCTTCAGCCTGTCCGCCGTCAGGGTCGGCCGCCCCGACGCTCCCAACCAACAGCAGAAAAGCAGGATATTGACGTCGCAGCCGCGGCGATCCTGAAGATCCAGGCAAGCTGGCGCCACGCCCTCGCTGGCATAAAGTTCGAGGGAGAAATTCCAGAATGGGTGAGGTAGGAAGTCTGACATGGCGTGGGGTTATGCGCTTCCCTTTGGGCGGCCGAAGGGGTACACGGCCCGCATCCACGTGGCTAGCCCGCCGGGACGAGTGCGCTGAAGCATGAACGACGACGTGCCATCGGAACCTCAGGATGCCGAAGCCCTCAAGGCCAAGCTGGAGACGTTGCGAAGCGAGCATCGAGATCTCGACGAGGTGATCGATCGCCTGATCGAGAAGGCTCCCTTTGACCAACTCCAGCTTCAGCGCCTCAAGAAACGGAAGCTTGGGCTGAAGGACCAGATCACCAGGTTGGAAAGCCAACTCATCCCCGACATCATCGCCTGAAGACATTTTCCAAGACCAAATGGCAAAAATCTCCGCCAAACGCCGCCCGCTGGTGGGCCTGATCATGGGAAGCCAGTCGGACTGGGCGACCATGCGCCATGCCGCCGAGACCCTCGACACTCTCGGTGTCCCTTACGAGGCCCGCATCGTGTCCGCGCATCGGACGCCGAAACGGCTGGTGGCCTACGCCTCGGGCGCCAAGGAGCGCGGGTTGAAAGCCATCATCGCCGGAGCCGGTGGCGCCGCCCACTTGCCGGGCATGACAGCCTCCATGACGCCTTTGCCGGTGCTGGGCGTGCCAGTCGAGAGTGCTGCCCTCAAAGGCATGGATAGCCTTCTTTCCATTGTCCAGATGCCGGCCGGAATCCCCGTCGGCACACTGGCCATCGGCAAGTCAGGGGCCATCAATTCGGCGCTTCTGGCAGCCTCCATCGTCGGTCTTGGCGACGCCAAGATCATGGCAGCAGTCGAGCGCTGGCGGCTACGCCAGACCGAGGCGGTCGCCGACGCCCCGTCGGATACCCCGCCCGAGCAGCGATAGAGGCATGGCCGGACAGATTCTGCCTCCCGGATCGACCATTGGCATCCTGGGCGGGGGCCAATTGGGTCGGATGACCGCGATGGCCGCGGCCCGGCTTGGCTATCGAACCGTCGTCTTTGCTCCCGAGGCGCATTCGATCGCAGCCGACGTCTCAGCGGGCTATGTCCAGGGAGCCTATGACGACGGAGACGCCCTCGGCCGGTTCGCGGCCAAGGTCGATGTCATCACCTACGAGTTCGAGAACGTGCCGGAAAGCACGGTCGCCATGTGTGCCCGGTACAAGCCGGTGCGCCCCGGAACTGCCCCGCTGTTCGTCGCGCAACATCGCCTGCGCGAGAAGGCATTCTTCCGCGACTCCGGTCTCGGCACGGCGGACTACCAGCCCATCCGCACCGAAGCGGACGTCGCCAGTGCCACGGCCTTTCCCGGCATCCTGAAGACCTGCACCGAGGGCTATGACGGCAAGGGGCAGGCCCGGGTTTCGAGCCGGGAAGACCTCGCATCAGCCTGGAACAGGCTCGGCCGCCGCGAATGCATCCTCGAGGTGCTGGTCGATTTCGACTGCGAGGTCTCGGCAATCGTCGCGCGCGGCCTCGACGGCCAGGCGCGTTGTTTTCCCATCGGCCTGAACGATCACCGCGACGGCATCCTGCGCACCACCACGGTGCCCTCGGGCCTGCCGGCGGAGACGCTCACCATTGCCGAGCGCTATGGTCTTCAGCTGGCCGAGAAGCTGGATCTCGTCGGCCTGGTCGCGCTCGAGATGTTCGTGACCAGCGACGGCAAGGTGCTCGCCAACGAAATGGCACCCCGCCCCCACAATTCCGGCCATTGGACGCTCGATGCCTGCGCCACCAGCCAATTCGAGCAGCTCGTGCGCGCGATCTGCGGTCTTCCGCTTGGAGCCGTCGACATCCTGGCGCCATCGCGCATGGTCAACCTGATCGGTCCCGAAGCCGACGACTGGGCCCGCTACGTCGCCGAGCCCACGGCGCGCTTGCATCTCTACGGCAAAGGCAAAGCGCGGCCCGGCCGCAAGATGGGCCACGTCACCTATGTGACGGTGCCGCAGGAATAGGTCAGCGCCGTACGGCTGTCCGCATGCGGTTGCCGGGCTGCCAGGACCGTGCCCGGGCCTTCAGCTTCTCGACTGTCATGACGTTGTCGATCCGCCGGTCCAGAAACTTCCAGGTCGCTTCGCTGCCGGGCGAACGGTCGTTCAGCCAATAGAGCAGCGTCGAGGAGTAGACCGCCGCCAGCGTCGCCCGCTTGGTATAGAAGTTGAAGTCCGTGCTGGTGTCGCCGGCCGAGTACCATATGGCATCGACGGTGCGATACAGGAGCTTGAGACCAAGCGGCGCGTTGAACGGCAGCGCAAGCAGTGCCAGGGCCCGGCGGGCCGCCTCCTTGTTGCCCAGATGCCGGTCGAGCCGAATCCGGATGGCCTCGCGGATGCGGTCGCGGATCTTGAGGCTGCCCATCCCCTCGGCCTCCATGTCGGCCACCATACGGCGATCGGCTCGGAGGCTGAGGTGGTTCAGGACGTCCAGCGCCCCGCCCGGAAACAAGCGGTCCGCCTCGCCGGCCGGCAATCCCAGCCCGCGGGCGGCGGCCCGGAGGGCGGTTCCAGTCCATCCTTCGAAGGCCGCCTCGTTGGCGACGGCGTCGGCCAGACGGTCGCGAAGGTCGGAGTCGGGGTCGCTTTGCGGGGAATTGAAGTCGTTCATGGCCGAAATATATGACCTTCGCCGGGGCTTCCCAAGGGCGGTCCCCTGTGATACCTACGCGCCTCTCGAATTCATGCCCTGGAAATCCCGGGGCGTATTAGCTTGGAAGGAAGCAATCGCAGTGCAGGTTCTCGTCCGCGAAAATAACGTCGATCAGGCGCTCCGCGTCCTGAAGAAGAAGATGCAACGTGAAGGCATCTTCCGCGAGATGAAGCTCCGCCGCAATTACGAGAAGCCCTCCGAGCGTCGCGCCCGCGAGCGGGCCGAGGCCATCCGCCGCACGCGCAAGCTGATGCGCAAGCGCCTCGAGCGCGAAGGCTATTAAGCCTCCGCTTCAATGGAAGCACCCCCAAATACCCCCGGCACTGTCGGGGGTTTTTTATTGGTTGCCCGCTGAATTGCGCCTTCTTGCCGGCGGGCGCTGAGCAACGTCGTGCCGACGCCCAACGTTCTCAGACACCGGAGTTCAACAGGAGAAGGCATATGACCAAGATCTCCCTGATGACCGCCTGTGCGCTGGTTCTGTCGGGTTCGATGGCCATGGCGCAGATGCCGGCCGGCCCCAACAGTGGTCCGGGCGGAGCGAGCGGCGCCGCACCGACGCGGGATGTCGGCACCCTGCCCAACGCCGCGACCACCAGCAACTCGACCTCGACGTCGAGCAGCATATTGGAGCAACAGAACAAGCAGGTGAGCGCCGGCCAGGCCGAGCCGCGCGGGAGCTACGGTCAAGGATACCGGCAACAGGCGACGGCCCCGATGGACTCGCAGGCCAGTTGCGGCGGCCCTGGCCGGCATCAGGTGGCTATCACCGACGAGTATGGCTTCAAGTACGATAGCTGCGGCAATCGTCTGAATGCCCAAGGCCATTCCATGGCGCCCCATACGCGCTAACGGCGGCGTGTGGCGATCATCCTGTGACGATTGGCAGGGGCCGCCCGAGGGCGGCCCTTCGCCTACCGACTGTCTGCCAGTAGAGCGAAAATCGCTTCTTCGAGTTCCCGTACATCTGTCACGGTGACGTCCGGCGTCTCGGCGGCAGAGCGCGGTTTTTGGCGGCGCCATCGCCCGCTCCGAAACTGGATCGTCGTCATCCCCTGCGCCTTGGCTGGCGCGACATCCTGATCGAGCCGATCGCCGACGAAGATCGTCTCGACAGCGGGAATGTGCGCGTCGTCGGCAAACAGGGGCGCAATCCCGGCCCGCTCCAGGCGATCTCTGGGGTAGTCGGCGGCTGACAGGACCACCCCATGGCCGACCAGCCTGTGCAGAAGCTGTTCGATCCCGGGCCGAAGCTGGAAAACATCCAGTCCGCGCGTCATCGCCTCGAACCGCTGCGTCACTCGGCCAATGGTCCTGGGTTCCCCGCCGCACAGGATCCCGATCATGGCGCCGTATGTGTCAGCCGCGAAGGACAGCACGGCCTGCTCGGAGGCAGCCTCCACCATTGGCTGATCGACGCGAATGCCCTCGAGGCTGCAGGCGGAGGCGATTGCTCCATCCACCGCCATCTCCCAGGCGAACTCGAGGTCGATCGCGCCGCCGATATCGAACAGGACGGCGCGATACGTCACGTCGACGTCAGTGAGCCGAACCTTCCAGCGCCTTGACGATGTTCTCGCACATCACCTTGGCGTCGGCGAACAGCATCATCGTGTTGTCGCGGAAGAAGAGCTCGTTCTCGACGCCGGCATAGCCCGAGGACATGCCGCGCTTCACGAACAGCACGGTCTGCGCCTTCTCGACGTCGAGAATCGGCATGCCGTAGATGGGGCTCTTCGGATCCGTCTTGGCGGCCGGGTTGGTGACGTCATTGGCGCCGATGACGAACGCCACGTCGGTCGAGGCGAAGTCGCGGTTGATGTCGTCGAGTTCGAACACCTCGTCGTAGGGCACATTGGCCTCGGCCAGCAGCACGTTCATATGGCCCGGCATACGGCCTGCGACCGGATGGATGGCATAGCGCACCTGGACGCCGCGCTCCTTCAGCAGGTCCGCCATTTCACGCAATGCATGCTGGGCCTGCGCCACCGCCATGCCATAGCCCGGCACGATGATCACCGAACTGGCATTCTCCATCAGGAACGCGGCATCCTCGGCCGAGCCGGCCTTCACCGGCTTGTCGGGCTTGCCGCCGGCAGCAGCCACCGCCGCGCCACCGTCGGTGCCAAATCCGCCCAGGATCACATTGAAGATGGAGCGGTTCATGCCCTTGCACATGATGTAGCTCAGGATCGCGCCCGACGAGCCCACCAGCGCGCCCGTCACGATCAGGGCCGTGTTGCCGAGGGTGAAGCCGATGCCGGCAGCCGCCCATCCCGAATAGGAATTGAGCATCGACACCACGACCGGCATGTCGGCGCCGCCGATGGGCAGGATCAGCAGGAAGCCGACCGCCAGCGACAGGATGATCAGCAGCATGAAGGTCACCGGGTGGCCGGCGGAAGCGAACCACACCAGCAGCAGCACGATGACGATGCCGATCAGGGCGTTCAGGTAATGCTGGCCCCGGAACACCAGCGGCGCACCCGAAACCAGCCCCTGCAGCTTGGCAAAGGCCACGATGGAGCCCGTAAAGGTGATGGCACCGATGACCGTGCCAAGCCCCATCTCGATCAGGCTCTGGGTCTTGATATGACCGGGAGAGCCGATCCCAAAGGCATCGGGCGACACGAACGCCGCGGCCGCCACGAACACCGCCGCGAGCCCCACCAGCGAATGGAAGGCCGCGACGAGCTGAGGCAGCGCCGTCATCTGGATGCGCATGGCCACGATCGTGCCGACCGTCCCGCCGACCACCAGGCCGGCGAGGATCAGCCAGGGCGATACGATGCCCGGTGACAGGACCGTGACGCCGATCGCCACGACCATGCCGACGATGCCGTAGAGATTGCCGGCGCGTGATGTCGTGGGCGAGGAAAGTCCTCGCAGCGCCATGATGAAGCAGATAGCCGAAATCAGATAGCCGTAGGCGGCCAGTTCTTGAGTAATCACTTTGCGCCTCGCCTACTTCTTGACCGGCTGCTTCTTCTTGAACATCGACAGCATTCGGTGCGTGACGATGAAGCCGCCGAAGATATTCACCGCAGCCAGCGCGACGGCGATGGCGCCGAAGAGCTGGGCCGCCCCAAGGCCTCGCAGTCCCGCTGCCAGCAGAGCGCCGACGATGATGACGGAGGATACGGCGTTGGTGACCGCCATCAGCGGCGAGTGGAGCGCCGGCGTCACGCGCCATACCACGTAGTAACCGACGAAGCAGGCCAGCGCGAAAATCGTCAGCAACGCCACGAACGGCATATGCCCGCCTTCGGGCGTCGTCAGCGTGCCCTGAGCCGCCATATCGGTGATCTGCTGCGCCAGGTTCTTGAGATTGCCCGCGAGCTCCTGGGCCTGGGTGGCGAACTTTGCCGCTTCGCCAGCGATTCTGTCGTCCATGCCTTCTCCTAGCTCTGGCCGGAATTCTGGATGAGGGAGGGATGCACGATCTGCCCGCCCTGGGTGACGAGCGTGCCCTTCACGACCTCGTCGTTGACGTCGATCTTCAGGGCCTTGGTCTCCTTGTCGACCATGGGCGTGATGAAGTTGAGCAGATTGCGCGAGAACAGCGCCGACGCATCGGTCGGAAGCTCCGCCGGCAGATTGGCCGGGCCGACGAGTTTCACGCCGTACTTCTCGACCACCTTGCCATATTCGGAGAGCGGGCAGTTGCCGCCCTGCTCCACCGCCATGTCGACGATGACCGAGCCGGGCTTCATGGTCTTCACCATGTCCTCGGTCACCAGGACCGGCGCCTTGCGGCCCGGAATGAGGGCCGTTGTGATGACGATATCCTGCTGGCGGATGTGATCGGCCACCAATGCAGCCTGCTTGGCGCGATAGTCCGCGCTCATTTCCTTGGCGTAGCCACCGGCCGTCTCCGCCGCCTTGAACTCCTCGTCCTCGACGGCAACGAACTTGCCGCCCAGCGACTGAACCTGCTCCTTCGTGGCGGGGCGCACATCGGTCGCCGAAACGATGGCGCCGAGTCGCCGAGCCGTGGCGATCGCCTGCAGGCCGGCAACGCCGACGCCCATGATGAAGGCCCGCGCCGGCGCAAGGGTTCCAGCCGGCGTCATCATCTGGGGAAAGATCCGGCCGAAGGTGTTCGCCGCCACGAGCACGGCCTTGTAGCCGCCGAGGTTCGCCTGCGACGACAGGATATCCATCGACTGCGCCCGGGTGATGCGCGGAATCAACTCGAGCGCGAAAGCCGTGACGCCTTTCCCGGCAAGCGTTTGCACCAACTCGGCATTCGTGAGCGCCCCGAGGGGCGACATCAGGACCTGACCGGAACGCAGCAAGCCGATTTCGTCGAGGCCTTCCGCCGCCGACATCGGACGCTGAATCTTGAAGACGATATCGCCGGCTGCAACCGCCGATGCCGCATCCGGCACGATGTTTGCCCCGGCGTCCATATAGGCCTGGTCGGTATAGGCAGCCGCGATCCCGGCTCCGGCCTCGATGGTCACTTCCCCTCCGAGCGCCTTCAATTTCTTCACGGTCTCGGGCGTTGCGGCCACGCGTGTCTCGTATGGCCGGCGTTCTTTGAGGATGGCGATTTTCATGGAGCGCTTCAGATCGTTTCAGGGGGCGCGGAAGGAAACTAGGATGCGAACCATGCCCAGCCGTTCGTTCTTTGCCAAGGAGGTTTTTCGCCGCGTGAGACGGCTGGATTTACGCTCGTGGCCGTTGCGTGTTAGGCGAGATCATGGCTGACCGTCCATTCATTCTCACTGGCTTCACCTTCACGAAGCAGACACTCGCAGCCTTCTCTCGAAACTGCGAGATCGTCGGACATATGGACAAGCCTGATCCCGCGCTCGTTCCGCCCGAGGTTGCGCCGCGTGTGCAAGCGCTGGTGACGACCGGAAGCGTGGGCGCCTCCGACAGGTTGATGGCCGCCTTGCCGCGATTGTCGATCATCTGCTGCTACGGCACCGGCTACGAGCGCATCGATATCGAAGCCGCCCGTCGCCGCAACATCATCGTCACGCACGGCGCCGACGCCAACGCGCCCGACGTCGCGGAGATGGCCGTCGGCATCCTGCTGGCCTCGACGCGCCGCATCGTGCGCGCCGACAAGATGATCCGCCGCGGCGAATGGACCAAACGCATCCCTAACCGCTTCGGCGCCATCGCCGGCCTCACCGGTGGAAAGGTCGGCATTCTCGGCCTTGGCGCCATTGGCATGGAGGTCGCCAAGCGCCTCAAGGGCTTCGACGTGCAGATCGGCTATTGCAACAGGAACAAACGCGCCGACGTCGACTATGCCTATTTTGCCGACGTCATGGCGCTCGCGACATGGGCGGACTATTTGATCGTCTGCCTGCGCTCCGATGCCTCCAACAGGCATATCGTCGACGCCGAGGTGCTGAAGGCGCTGGGCCCGCGCGGCCACCTGGTCAACATCAGCCGAGGCTGGGCGGTGGATGAAGCAGCGCTCGCCGACGCCCTGCGCGACAACGTGATCGAGGGTGCGGCGTTGGATGTATTCGACGAGGAACCCTACGAAGGCCAGGCGTTTCTTCCCCTCGACAATCTGGTGATGACCCCGCATTTCGGCGGTGGCACAGAACATGCGCAGGCGCGCATGACGGCCTTGGTCTGCCAGAATCTCGACGCCCATTTCGCGGGCAAGCCGGTCGTGACGCCCTTGCCTGAATTGCGCGACCTGGCCGCTAGGACGGAGGGTCGACTCCGATGACGACCGGCTTCGCGGCATGGCGGGCGGGCGTGTCGAACCACACGTCATAGTAGGCCCGCAGCGCCGAGGGATAGCGGCGCAGCGTCGTGAAGATGCTGTAGGGCCGGTCGACGTCGCGGGCCGCCAGTCCCCAGGCCTCGATGCCCTCCTCGCGGGCGAGGAAGATGGCGCGGGCAAGGTGAAAGTGCTGCGACACGATGATCAGTCGCTTCTGCCCGAAGACCTCCTCGGCCCTCAGGATCGAATCGCGCGTTCGAACACCGGCGAAGTCGCGATAGATCACATCGGCCGGGACACCCCGGCCGACCAACCCGGCCCGCATCGCCGTCGGTTCGTCGTAAGCCGGACCGCGCCGATCGCCGCTGACCAACAGGTATTTCGCCTTGCCTGCGCTCCACAGGGCCGCGGCCGCATCGAGACGGCGCTCAAAGTAGCGGTTGGGGCCGCCTTCCGGACCGATCGGCGCGGCGCCCAGGACCAAAGCAACCTCCACAGTCGGGAGGGCCGCTGCATCGTCGACGATGAAGGGAGCCGCCAGAGCTTCGAGCCGCCGCTGAGCCATCCAGGCAACCAGCGCGACAAGGAGCACAGCCCCGATGACGGCAAGCACGCCGTAAAGCGCAAGACGCATGATCAGAGCGCCGGATCCGCGCCGACCATTACCTGCGGTCCGATATGGTGGGGCAACACGCCCCTCCACGCGTCATAGTAGGAAAGAACGGCTGCCAGATAGGGACGCACGCGCATCATCAGCGGCATTTCGGGCTCTTCCCTGGCATCGAAGCCATAGGCCTCCATCCCGAGACTGCGCGCGAGGAAAAGCGCCCGCGCGACGTGCGAGCGCTGCGACACGATCACCATTCGATCGAGGCCGAAGACCTTATGGGCTCGAACCACCGAGTCCCAGGTGCGGAACCCCTTGCCGTCGCGATAGATCGCATCGGGCGGGACGCCCCGCTCGATGAGCCCTGCCCGCATGTCCGCAGGCTCGTCATAGCGGCCGGTGTGATTGCCGCTGACGATGAAATATCTCGCCTTGCCGGCCTTCCACAGGGCGGCAGCAGCATCCAGCCGATAGTCGAACGTCAGGTTGGGGGCTCCGCTCGGCATCAGACGCGACGTCCCCAGGACCAACGCCACCTGCACGGCCGGTACCCGCGCCGGGTCGGCAGTCATGCTGCCGTCGCCCAGGAACTCCTGAAGGCGCTCCGCGAACCAGACGCTCGCGGCGGTCATGATGACGGCAAGGAGCATGGTGACAATGGCCCAGCGCAATGGCTGCGCCTTGATGGAATTCCATGGACTCTCGAGACGCGCGAGCATCATCTTCCTGCAGGCCCTGAAAGGACGTCTGCATGCCGCGCATGAGCACTGCCGAAGCAACCGTCGAGACATTGCTGCGACATGAAGTCGATACGGTCTATGCCCTGCCCGGCCTGCATAACGATCCCTTGTTCGATGCCTTTTACCATACCGGCGAGCGCTTGCGTGTGATCCATCCGAGGCATGAGCAGACGGCTGCCTACATGGCGCTGGGTGCGGCGCTCGTCACCGGCAAGCCACAGGCCTTCGCCGTCGTGCCCGGTCCGGGCATGCTCAATGCCAGTTCCGCCCTGCTGACGGCCTACGGCATGAACGCTCCCGTGCTGGGCCTGATCGGCCAGATCCCTCAGGCCGATATCGACCGCGGTCATGGCCATTTGCATGAGATCCACGATCAGCTCGGCCTGATGCGTCACATCACCAAATGGGCCGACCGCATCAGGAGTCCCCAGGAAGCGCCAAGGCTGGTCTCGGAGGCGATCTGGCAGGCGCGCTCGGGTCGCCAACGCCCGGTTGCCCTTGAGTGCGCGCTGGACACATGGGCGCAGCGAGCCGAAGTGGCCTTGCCCGATGCGCCTCTTCCTCTGCCATTCGAAACCGTCGACGACGAAGCGATCGAACGAGCGGCCAAACTCCTCGGCCAGGCCGAGCGCCCGATCCTGGTCCTGGGCGGCGGCGCGCAGGAGGCGAGCGCCGAAGTCGCCAGGATCGCCGAGATGCTGGAGGCGCCCGTCAGCTCCTACCGCCGCGGACGGGGAGTCATATCAAGTTCGCACCGGCTGGCAGTCGACATGCCGGTCGGTCATCGCCTGTGGAAGGATGCCGACGCCGTTCTGGCGATCGGGACGCGCTTCTTCATCCAGAATGGCGGCTGGGGGATCGACGACCAGCTCAAGGTCGTGCGCATCGACATCGATCCCGAGGAGCCCGACCGGCTGCGCAGGCCCGACGTGGCACTGGTGGGAGATGCCGCTGTGCAGCTGCGGGCCCTGATTGCCGCGCTTCCCAGGCACAACCGCAAACGCGCCCCGCGGGATGAAGAGCTGAACAGTCACCGTGCGTGGCTGGCCGAGCGACTATCGCGCCTCGAACCCCAGCTTGGCTTCCTCAAGGCGATCCGGGCTGCCCTTCCCGAAGATGGAATCTTCGTCGATGAAGTGTGCCAGGTCGGCTTCGCATCACGTGTCGCCCTGCCGATCGAAAAGCCCCGGACCTTCCTGTCACCGGGGTATCAGGACAATTTGGGCTGGGGACTGGGGACGGCACTCGGCGCCAAGGTGGCGATGCCTCACCGGAAAGTGCTGTCCATCACCGGCGATGGCGGCGCGATGTATCAGATCGGTGAACTCGCCACCGCCGTCCGCCACAACATCGCTGTCGTACTCGTCGTGTTCGACAACGGCGCTTTCGGCAATGTCAGGCGCATTCAGCAGGAACGCTATGGCAATCGTCTGATCGCTTCGGATCTCCACAACCCGAACTTCGCCCAGCTCGCGGAGTCCTTCGGCATCGCCTCCTTCAAGGCCGTGACCGCGAACCAACTGGAGGACGCGCTGCACAAGGCCTTTGCGCTCGATGCCCCTGCCCTCGTCTGGGTGCCGCACGGTGACATGCCAAGCCCGTGGGACCTGATCATGATGCCCAGGGTACGCGGCTGAACGGCGTGTCGACGACGCCATCCTCGCGATCCATCTGGGTGAGGATATCGCCGAAGTCCGTCGAGCAGACGAAACCAAGGCGGCGCATCGCCTTGCTCGAGTCGTAGACCCGATCGATGTAGTCGAACATCGTCCAGCCTCGGCGCGCATAAATCTCGCGATAGCGTGGAAAGTAGCGATGCACGACCAGTGGCGCATATTCCATGAGCTGGTCGCAGTCTTCCGGGCTGAACGGCGTCAGCGCCGAGATGATGAAGGTGTCGAAACCGATCTGCGGCGCCCGATCCAGCGCCACGACATGGGCCCGCGCGGCATCCTCCACGGTGAGCCGACGAAACAGGAATTCGTTGGCCTTTATGTTGGCATCCGACTGGATGATCTCGTGCGCCATGTCGTCTTCTTCCGGAAAGAACCGCCCAGTGCGCAGTATGACGATCGGCAGTCCCGATGTGTCATGGACCATTCGACAGAGATGTTCGGCCGCGAATTTGGTGACGCCATAGATGTTGCGCGGTTCGAGCGGGCCCATCTCCTCGTCGATCCAGAAGGCACGGTGAACGCCACGCCGGTGCGCCTCGCGAATCTGCCGCGACACCATCAGCGAGGTCGTCGACGTGAAGACGAAGCGGTCCACCGGCGACCCGGGCGCCGACGCCTCTTCGAGAAGATTCATCGTCCCCTGGATGTTGATCGACACGAACTCGCCGCTGTCATGGGTGGCAAGTTGCGGCTTATGCAGCGCGCCGGCATGGATGATGGCCTGGATGGCGTTGCCCCGGATGGCCGTGCGGACGCTCGGCCGATCGGTCACTGAGGCAACAACGTCGGTATGAGGCCCTGGCACCGGATCGAAGCCGACGACACGATGCCCGGCCTTCTTCAGGCGCGGCACCAGATGCTGCCCAAGCCATCCGGAAGAACCTGTGACCAGAATGTTCACGACAGGCCTGCCTCGGTAAGCGCCTCCTGCTGGCGAAGCGCGAGAGCATCGACATCGAAGCCATCGATCAGACTCTCGAACAGTCGGTGCCAGTTGATCGAGGCCCGCAAATGAATGAATACCGACCCGAGCCCGACCGCGGCGCGATCCATGAACACAAACTCACGCGGGGGACGCACCCCGCCCAGGCGGCGCAATTCTCCAAACACCTTCTGCGCGGTGTCGCGACCGAAGCCTTCCGCGACACCTTCCGTCAAGCGGCGCTCCCGGTCATCCATCAGGGGACCATAAAGGAACGCCGCCCAGCGATTCAGGATGACGATCATGTCGCGCGACAGACCGCTGAATCCCCAATCTTCATAGGCGGCGACGGCACGGTCCAGATCGTCGGCCATAAGGGCCCGATAGAGCTCGATCGAGCCGCGCACGAAGCGCGGCGGGAATATCCGCACGCAGCCAAAGTCCATGAGGTTCACGGACCCGTCGGCCCGGACCGAGTAGTTGCCAAGATGCGGATCCCCGTGGATCACGCCGTAGGAGTAAAAGGGAATGTACCAGGCGCGGAACATGTCGGCGGCGAGCGCATTCCGCTCTTCCTGCGACCGCGCCTTCCAGTTCAACAGCGGCTCGCCAGCGAGCCAGTTCATCGTCAGCAGACGATCGGTCGAATAGCCGGCCACGACCTCGGGTACATGGATCCGCGCTTCTTGACGGAGCATGTGGCGATAAAGGGCGACATGACGGGCTTCGCGCCGATAATCCAGCTCTTCGCGCAGGCGGCTCGTGATCTCGGCGTGGATCTCATCCGTGCGGATCGCCGGATCGAAGCGCTGGCCGATGGCGAACACCAGCTTGAGCTGGTTCAGATCGGCTTCGAGCGCCGCACTCATGTCGGGATATTGAAGCTTCACGGCCGCTTCCTGCCCACCGAGCAGGACAGCATGGTGGACTTGGCCCAGGGAGGCTGCAAAGGACGCTTCCTTGTCGAAGCGCGCGAACTTGGCCTGCCAGTCGGGACCGAGCTCCGTCGCCATGCGCCGGCGCACGAAGGCCCATCCCATGGCCGGCGCATTGGCCTGGAGCTGCGCAAGCTCACGGGCATATTCCGGCGGCAGCGCGTCAGGGATGGTGGCGAGAAGCTGCGCCGCCTTCATGAGCGGCCCCTTCAGCCCGCCCAGTGCGACCTTTAGTTCCGTGGCGTGGCGGTCCCGGTCGAGAGACAGGCCGAGATAGCGCTCGCCGGCGAGCCGCGCCGCCAGCCCGCCCACCGAGGCGCCGACCCGAGCATAGCGGCCCAGCCGTCCGCCTAGACTGTCGCCCTCGTCGGCCATGATCAAAGCTTCTCGAGCTCGTCCACCAACCCCGAGATCACGCCCAACCCACGATCCCAGAAAGCGGGATCGGACGCGTCGAGCCCGAACGGCGCAAGCAGTTCCTTGTGCCGCTTGATGCCGCCCGCCTTCAGCATGTCGAGATACTTGCCCTCGAAGCCCGGCAAACCGGACTGATAGGCCGCGTACAGCGAATTCACCAGGCAATCGCCGAAAGCATAGGCGTAGACATAGAACGGCGAGTGAATGAAGTGGCCGATATAGGACCAGTAGTATTTGTACTCGTCGTCGAAGGTGAAGGCCGGGCCAAGGCTCTCGCTCTGCACCGCCATCCAGATCTCGCCAATGGCATCGGGTGTCAACTCGCCCTTGCGCCGCTCGATATGCAGGCGCGATTCGAAATCGTAGAAGGCGATCTGGCGCACCACCGTATTCAGCATGTCCTCGACCTTGCCGGCGAGCATGGCTTTGCGGGTGCTCTTGTCGGGTGCCGTCTTGAGCAGCGACTGGAAGGTCAGCATCTCGCCGAACACCGAGGCCGTCTCTGCGAGCGTCAGCGGTGTGTCAGCCATCAGGGCGCCCTGCGGCGCCGCCAGCACCTGATGCACGCCGTGCCCCAGCTCATGCGCCAGGGTCATCACGTCACGCACCTTGCCCTGGTAGTTCAGCAGCAGATAGGGATGCGCCGACGGTACGGTCGGATGGGCGAAGGCGCCGGGCGACTTGCCGGGGCGCGCCGGGGCATCGATCCACCCGGTGCCGAAGAACTTGCGCCCGACATCGGCCAGTGCCGGCGAGAAGGCGCCATAGGCATCGAGGACGATCTTCTCCGCCTCGTTCCAGGGAATCGTGCGATCGTCGTGTTCCGGCAGAGGCGCATTGCGGTCCCAGTACGGCATCCTGTCGACGCCGAACCACTTGGCCTTGAGCTTGTAGTAGCGATGGGCGAGACGCGGATAGGCTGCCTTCACGGCGGTGGCGAGGGCATCCACGACTTCGTCCTCGACCACGTTGGCAAGGTTCATGGCCGACTGTGGCCGGGCGTAATGGCGCCAGCGGTCCTCGATCTCCTTGTCCTTGGCCAAGGTGTTGGTGATCAGCGAGAAGACGCCGATATTCTCGCCCTGCACCTTGCCGAAGGATTTGGCGGCTTCCTTGCGGATGTCCGGATCCTTGTTCGACAGCTTGTCGAGGATCTGGGGCTCGCTCAGCATTTCGTTGCGGAACGGATAGCGAAGCCGGGCGATGGTCTCGTCGAACAGGCGCGACCAGGCGGCACGACCGACGACATACTTTTCGTGCAGCGCCTTCTCCAACTCGTCCGAGAGCTGATGCGGACGGAACACGCGCAGGTCACGCAGCCACGGACCATACTTGGCCAGCACCGGATCCTTCTGCTTCTCGGCAAGATCGGCGTCCTCGATCTTGTTGATCTCGAGCCGGAAGAACACCAGCGTCGAACCGATGTCGGTCAGTTTCTCCGACACATTCTGCGAGAACTGGCCACGCTGCGGATCTGCCATGTCCTGCGCGTAGTAGAGCGAGGCGTAGGAGCCGATGCGCCCCATCAAATCCTGAAGCACCTCGTATCGTGCAATCGCGCTGCCCAGCGCGGCACCGTCGAGCGACGCAACCTTGCCCTCGTAGGCCTTCGCGAAGGCCTCCGCCTCCCCGGCTGCGCGCTTCAGGTCGCGCTCGAGATCCGTTCCAACAGGACTCGAATAGAGGTCGGACAGGTTCCAGGTGGGGAGGTCGCCCAGGACAGCGTTCATTGACCAAAACTCCTTGCTGGACAGGGATATGGGACCTCGACCGTCTCCCGGCCAGAGCGGCCCTGCTCATGATGTGCTCTAGCATGCCGGCAGCGCTTGGGCATGCGCCCGCGACGTCGCCGCGCGGCGATTTCTTCACGCAGCCTTACAGTTACAGCGGCGTTACGCGCCGTGCCCCGGATCCGCTGCGATGGCGTCAAGAAACGGACCGATCAAAAGTGCCGCAAAGGGTTCTATCTCCGTGACGTCGCTGTCCCGATAATGTCCCGCCGCATCGAGAAGATTGAGGGTGCCGAGAACACGGCCGGCGTAGATCACAGGCACGTTCACGGCGGATTCGCATCCGAGCGACACGATGAGCTCGTGATCGAAGAACGCCCAGGCAATGTCCTTCGCGTCGTGGCCGACCCAGGCCTGCCGCCCCTGGATCACACGCTGGTGCCAGGGCGAGTCGGTGATCTCCTTATAGCCGCCGACCGGGTATTCCTTGGGCATGTTGGTGTAGATGCGCTTCACGCGCTTGCCGCTCGGCGCGACATAGAGCAGCGTAAACAGCTTGTGCCCGACCGTCTCGGCCAAGGCGCGGTCCACAACCTCGAACAGCGCCTGCGGCGGACCAGGCTGCCTCAGGGCAGCCAGGCAGGTTTCGAACGGTGTCATGATTTTCCTTCCATCGGGAGACGTGGAGCCGCCGGAACCCGCTCGGACAACAGGCCGCCGGGCGCGAGACGCAAGACCAGGATCAGAGCGACGGCGATGATCAATTCCTTTAGGGCGGCACGCTGGACAGCGGAGATCACCGGAACGAGTTCGACCAGGAACCGGGCGGATTCCAGCAACACCATCAGCAGATAGGCGCCGATGAGCGCTCCGGCAGGTCGGCCGGTGCCACCACCCGCCACCGCCAGAAAGACGTAGACCGTGATGAGCGGCAAGAACAGATCCGGCGCGATATACGACGTGAAGTGGCCATAAAGCGCGCCGGCGAGACCGGCGATACCGGCGGACAAGGCAAAGGCTTCCGCCTTGAAGCGCAGCACCGGCTTGCCGGCGACCTGCGCCACCTGGGCATCCTCCCGAATGGCGCGCAGGACGCGACCATAGGGCGAACGGTCGATTCGGCGCATCAAGAGGAAGACCAACGCGAGAATTGTCAGAACGATCAGGAGGTAGACCGCGTTGAAATCGCTACCCAGCAGCGCCTTCCACGGTCCTGGAATTCCCGAGATACCATCGGTTCCGCGCGTCAGCCAGACTTCGTTCGCCGCGACGAGACGCACGACCTCGGCGAAGCCCAGAGTGACGATGGCCAGATAATCTTCTCTCAGGCGCGTGGTCGAGAGCGTGACGACCAGACCGGCAAGGCCACCTGCCGCCAGGGCCAGGATCCAGCCCGCGACGATCGGCAAGTGGGCGTCCGTTGTCGCCAAGGCCGAGGCATAGGCGCCGACCGCAAAGAACCCGGCGAGGCCGAGATTCACCATGCCCGCCCCGCCCCAGATCAGGTTCAGGCTGAGGGCCAGCAAGCCATAGATGCTGCCGATCGTGGCGATGAAGAGCAGATAGTTCAGCATCGTCAGAACGCTCGCTCGCCGAGCAGCCCACGCGGCCGCGCCGTGAGCACGACCAGGATGGCAAGGAAGCCCACCGCCGTGCGGTATGGCGACCCGACCACCAGAACCGACAGTTCTTCGGCAATGCCGATCAGGAAGGCCCCCAGAACGGCGCCTGGCACGCTGCCGAGGCCACCAAGGACCGCCGCGGCAAAGATCGAGAGCAGGATGCGCGCGCCCGTCAGCGGATCGATCGAGCTGTCCAGGCCCAGCAGCATGCCACCGATCCCGACCAACCCCATGCCGACGAAGCTCGCGATCATGGCTACGCGCTGCGGCCTGATGCCTTTGAGTGCCGCCAACTCCGGATTGTCGGCCGAGGCCCGCATGGCCTTGCCGATACGGGTGAAGGCGAGCGCCGCGAAAACGGCGAGCATGATCGCCAGCGCCAGCCCCATGGTCTCGAGCTGTTGCGGGCTGACGCGGATATCGCCGACGTGAAGGTCGCGCGCGATCGGCCGGTCAAAGCCGCGCAAGTCGTTGCCGAAGCCGAGTCGAATCACGTTCTCCAGCACCAGGCCGGATGCAATCGAGGCGATGGCTGCGGGCAGCGCCCCTTGTTTAACCAGCGGCAAATGCGCCGTCCGATCCAGCGCCAGCCCGACCAGACCGGCGACGGCAAAAGCCGCAACGAGCGAGCCGATGAGTTCGAGGCCGGCAGCGTAGGCCGCATAGCCGGCGAAGGCACCGAGAGTGGCAATGCCGGAAACCGAGAAGTTCGGAAAGCGCAGCACGGCGAACATGGCAGTGAAGCCGATCGCCGGTACCGCGAGAAGCGTACCGGAGATCAGCCCGTTCACGAGGGCTTGCAGCGCGAGGCTCATCGGCTACCGGACCGCAGGCCTGCGACCGACCGGCCGCGATCGGCGAGCCGGAGACCAGGGAGAAACACCACCCCCCGATCTCTCAACCAATCTTCACCAGGGTGAACTTGCCGCCCTTGATCTGGTCGTAGCGGAACTTGCAGTCGATGATGTCGCCCTTGTCGTCGAAGTCGCACGGACCCGAGGCGCCGCTATAGTCGACCTTCTGTCCGGCCGCGATTGCCTTGAGGCCATCCACGGCGTTGTCGACCGCCGTGCCGCCGCCCTGCGCCACGGCACGAATATTGTCCTTGATGCCGACACCGGTGGCGGCCTTGCCCTGAGCAATCGCCATCAGCACCAGATTGACGTGATCGTAGACCTGGCAGGTATAGGGATCAGGGTTTGCAAGGCCGGTCGCCTTCTTGACGCGTTCGTAGGCCTTGCTGCCTTCGTCCGGTGACGGCGAATAGGCATACACGCCTTCGACGACCTCGGGCTGTCCGATCTGATCCACCAGCTTCTGGTTGATGGCATAGCCGAAGCCGATGATCTTGCCCTTGAACCCGGCGCGATAGAGGTCCTTCAGCAGGATGATCGTGTCGGGCGTGTAGCCGGCAGCGAAGATCATGTCGGGATTCGACCGCAGCACCTGATCGACCTCGGTGCGGTAGGTGGTCTTCTTGTCGTCGTAGATGAGGCCCTGATGGGTGGCGCCGGCCTTGGCCACGAGCTTGCCCATCAAGTCGAAGGTCGTCTGCGTAAACGGCGTCTGCGGGATCATGGTGTAGATCTTCTTCGCGCCCAGGGAGAGCATGAAGGTCCCCGATCGCGCTACCTGCAGGGTCGAGTTGGGCTGAGTGCGGACCAGGAAGCCCTGATGCGGCAGCTGCGTGATCGAGTCGGCACCCGACACGGTGCAGAGGAAGGTCTTGCTCTCCCAGCACAGCGGCGCAACCGCGGTCGTCACCGACGATGCCCAGGTGCCCATGATCGCCGCCACCTTGTCGACGTCGATCAGCTTGCGCGCGGCGCGAACGCCGGCATCCGGGTTGGTCTGGTCGTCTTCGCTGGTGAGCTGGATCCGGCGGCCGAGAACGCCACCCGCAGCATTGACCTCATCGACCACGGAAGCGGCAACCTTGGCCATGACCGGTCCATAAGGACCGCCTGCCCCGGTCAACGGGGTCAGCGTGGCAATCTTGATCGGGTCGGATTGCGCCCTCAGAACCGCCGGCGCGGCCAAGGCAGCAACACCCGACAGAAGCGCCGTCCGGCGCCTCAAAGTAACTCGCTTCATGTCTGTCCCCCAGATTTGCCGGCAAGCATAGGCTGCGCCTTGGCGCCGAGAAAGAGATCGCGCACCGTGGGATCCGAGGCCAGGTCCGCCGCGCTGCCTTCGCGCTCGGCACGGCCCTGGACCAGCACATAGGCACGGGTCGAGACGACGAGCGCCTCGAGCGCATTCTGTTCGACCATCAGGATCGATACCCCGGTCCGGTTCAGTTCGACGATCGTGTCGAACAAATCCTCCGCGGCCTGAGGGCTTAGCCCGGCTGTCGGTTCGTCGAGCAGGAGCAGCTTCGGCGCATTCATCAAGGCGATGGCCATCGCCAGGATCTGACGCTGCCCCCCGCTCAAGGTCCGGGCCGCGGCGCGCCGCTTCTCGGCCAGCAGAGGGAAGCGTTCGTAAAGTTCGTCGCGGCGGTCCCGCATGTGCCGGCCGTCGAGAAAGCCGCCCATCTCCAGGTTCTCCGCCACGGTCATCGAGCCGAAGACATTGCGCTCCTGTGGCACGAAGGCGAGCCCCAGCCGGCTGATGGCCGAGGCATCGAAACCAGCGATCTCCCGGTCGAACAGGCGGACCTGGCCTGCCCTCGGCCGCAACAGCCCGGCGATCAGCTTGAGAAGCGTAGACTTGCCCGCACCGTTGGGACCGATCAGCGCGACGATGTCGCCTGAATCCACATGCAGGGTGGCGCCCTTCACGATCTCGTCGGCGGCCGCGTAGCCTCCGCGCAGGTCGGTCACGGTGAGGAGAGCCATCGCTTTGCCTATGCCGCTCTTCGGCCCAGATAGGCCTCGCGAACTTGCGGATCGGCCCGCACGGAATCGAAGGAGCCTTGCGCCAGGACCCGCCCTTCCGCCATGCAGATGACCGGATCGCACAATTCGGCGATGAAGCCCATGTCGTGCTCGATCAACAGGATCGACACCCCTCGCTTGGGCAATTCCAGGAGCCTTTCGCCGATCTCGTTGCGCAGCGTCGGGTTCACGCCCGCGGTCGGCTCGTCGAGGAGGATGAGCTTGGGCTCCGCCATGAGCGCCCGTCCGATCTCGAGAAGTTTCTTCTGGCCGCCGGAAAGCGCCACGGCCTGGTTGTCGATCACCTTGTCGAGCCGCAGGAACCGCGCGATGTCCCAGGCCTGCTCCGCCAGGGCTGCCTCCCTGTCCCGAGCCGCGCGGGATCCGAGTACCGCTCGCCACAGGCTTTCGCCGGGTTGGTCACGGCCGTAGAGCATGAGGTGCTGGAACACCGACAGCTTGGGAAAGCCGCGAGCGACCTGGAAAGTGCGAACCAGACCGGCCCGGCTCACCTTGTCCGGAGAAAGGCCGCCGATTTCACTCCCCGCGAACCGGATCGATCCGGCATCGGGCGGCACCAGGCCGGAGACGACATTGAAGAGCGTCGTCTTCCCGGCGCCGTTGGGTCCGATCAGGCCGGTGATGCGGCCGGCCGCGACGGAGAAATCGACGCCGCGCAGCACCTCCAGACCGTAGAAGGCACGACGCACATCGCTAAGCTCGAGAAGAGACGACGACAACGGGATTGAAGCTCACAGGCGGTTATAGGCTTTGAACCACTCTACGAACTTTGGGATGCCCTCTTCCACAGAGACTTTGGGCGTCCAGCCGAAATCCCGCGTGGTCTCCGTGATATCTGCCGAGGTTTCCAGCATGTCTCCCGGTTCGCCGGGCTTCAGCTCGATCTTGGCCTTTTTGCCGATCGCCTTCTCGAACAACTCGATGACGCGGACGATGTCCTCGCTGCCGGCGGTGCCGATATTGTAGAGCCGATGACTCGGCTCCTGCGGCGGCTTGTCGAGCACGGCCAGCGTGCCGGCCACGATGTCGTCGATATAGCTGAAATCGCGCTTCACAAAGCCCAGATGGAACAGGTTGATCGTCGAACCCTCATGGATCGCCTTGGCGAAGATGTAGGGCGACATGTCAGGCCGGCCCCAGGGGCCGTAGACCGTGAAGAAACGCAATCCGGTCGCCTTGATCTTGTGAAGGTGCACATAGGCCTCGGCCATGAGCTCCGCTGACCGCTTGGTCGCCGCGTATATCGAGACCGGATGGTCGACCCGGTCCGCGACCGAGAAAGGCAGTTTCGGATTGCCCCCGTAGACCGACGAGGACGAGGCATAGACAAAGTGCCTCAAGCCGGTAAGGCGGCGGGCAAGATCCAGGACAATGAGCTGCCCCATCACGTTGGCTTGGGCGTAGATGAAGGGATCGGTGATGGACTGGCGCACGCCCGGCTGGGCCGCCAGATGGACGATGCGATCGACCTCCGGATAGCGCGCCGCCAGGGACAGCATCGCCTCGCGGTCGGTGATGTCGAGTTCGCAGAAGGTAAAGTCCTTATTCTCCCGAAGGGGTTTCAAACGGGCGAACTTCAGGACCGGATCGTAATACGGGCTGAAATTGTCGACGCCGAGGACGCGCTCGCCCCTTGCCAGCAAGGCTCGCGCAACATGCGAGCCGACGAAGCCGGCAACGCCGGTAACCAATATCGTCATGAAATGTGGGCTTGCCGATCAAACGAGGGACGGAGCGCTGATTACAACGTTTCAACGCCGAACGAAACCTTGAAACGGGGCGCAAGGTTGAAGCGGTGCATATTCAGAAAAACGTCTTTTTTTGTCGCCCTCTTCCTTCCGGATTGATCGGCGCAACATTCTGTCGCTACCGTTACCTATATAAAGGGCCAGGGAGGTTGCCATGACCCAAGCGGTGACCTTGGACGACAAGTACGTACTGGAGAGCGGTCGGGTCTATCTGACCGGAACACAGGCGTTGGTCCGCCTGCCAATGATGCAACGCCAGCGCGATCAGGCTGCCGGCCTCAATACGGGCGGCTATATCAGCGGGTATCGCGGCTCGCCGCTCGGAGGCTTCGACCAGGCCCTCTGGCAGGCCAAGCGCTTCATCAAGAAGAACCACATCGAGTTCCAGCCCGGCCTCAACGAGGACCTGGCCGCGACTGCCCTGTGGGGAACGCAGCAGATCCATCTCTATCCGGGCGCGCGCTACGACGGCGTTTTCGGCATCTGGTACGGCAAGGGTCCCGGTGTCGATCGCTCCGGCGATGCCTTCAAGCACGCCAATTACGCCGGCACCTCGAAGCACGGCGGCGTCGTGGCGCTGGCCGGTGACGACCACATGGCCAAGTCATCGACGGTGGCGCATCAGAGCGAACCTGCCTTCATGGCCGCCGGCATTCCGGTCATCCATCCGGCCGGCGTCCAGGAGTATCTGGATTTCGGCCTCCACGCCTTCGCGCTGTCGCGTTATTCCGGCCTATGGGTCGGCTTCAAGGTCCTGAGCGAGACCGTCGATTCGTCCGCATCGGTCTATGTCGATCCCCATCGGATCGAAGTCCATACGCCGACCGATTTCATCCTGCCGCCCGACGGTGTGCATATCCGCTGGCCGGACGACTGGCTCGGCCAGGAAAAGCGCGTCGTCACCGTCAAGCTGCCCGCGGCGCTGGCCTACTGGCGCGCCAACCGCCTCGACCGACTGGTTCTTGGCCGGCCTGACGCGCGCTTCGGCATCGTCACGGTCGGCAAGTCCTATCTCGACGTCCGCCAGGCGCTCGATGAGCTGGGGCTCGACGACGCGGAAGCCGAGCGGCTGGGCCTTGCCATCTACAAGGTCGCGCTGGTCTGGCCACTGGAAACGCAGGGCGCCGTCGCCTTCAGCGAGGGCAAGCGCGAGATCCTGGTGGTCGAGGAGAAGCGGGCCCTGATCGAGCCGCAGCTCAAGGACGCGCTCTTCAACGCTCC
Source organism: Enhydrobacter aerosaccus (assembly GCF_900167455.1). Classification (GTDB taxonomy): domain Bacteria; phylum Pseudomonadota; class Alphaproteobacteria; order Reyranellales; family Reyranellaceae; genus Reyranella; species Reyranella aerosaccus. Next base: position 922,517 of record NZ_FUWJ01000001.1, on the reverse strand, counting down.
GGCCGATCGCCGGCCGGTGGTGGTCGGCAAGTTGGACGAGCGCGGCCAGCCGCTGTTCAAGTCCGACGGCGAGCTGACACCCTATGAGATTGCCTCGGCGATCGTGAGTCGATTGGGCCTCGAGAGCCTGAGCGAACGCAGCCGGCAACGCTTCGAGGCGCTGAAGCGGCGGGCCGGCCGCCAGATCCGCAACGAGGCCGGCATGGCCCGCGTGCCCTATTTCTGCTCGGGATGCCCGCACAACACCTCGACCAAAGTGCCGGAAGGCTCGATGGCGATGGCCGGCATCGGCTGCCACACGCTCGCCATCGGCATGGAACGCAACACCAAGACCTTCACGCATATGGGGGCCGAGGGCGTGCCGTGGGTCGGCGCCAGCCACTTCAGCGACATGCCGCACGTGTTCCAGAACCTGGGCGACGGCACCTACTTCCATTCGGGCTATCTAGCCATCCGCCAGGCCATCGCCACCAACACCAACATCACCTACAAGATCCTCTACAACGACGCCGTCGCCATGACGGGCGGCCAGCCGCATGACGGCAACGTCCATCCTTGGACGATCAGCCAGCAGGTCTATGCCGAAGGCGTCCGGCGTATCGCCCTGGTCAGCGACGATCCGGACAAGTACCCGGCCGGCACCACGTGGGCCCCCGGCGTCACCTTCCATCACCGCGAAAAGCTCGACGAGGTGCAGCGCGAATTGCGCGAGGTGAAGGGCGTCTCCGTCCTGATCTACGATCAGACCTGCGCCGCCGAGAAGCGCCGGCGCCGCAAGCGCGGTACCTTTCCCGATCCCAACAAGCGCGTCTTCATCAATCAGGCGGTCTGCGAAGGCTGCGGCGACTGCTCGGTGGCCTCGAACTGCCTGTCGGTCACGCCCGTCGAAACGGAATTCGGCACCAAGCGAGCGATCGACCAGTCGTCCTGCAACAAGGATTTCTCCTGCCTCAACGGCTTCTGCCCGAGCTTCGTCAGCGTCGAGGGCGGCCGCCTGCGCAAGGGCAAGGCCCAAGCCGCCGCCTCCGCGACAACGGCGGAACCGCCGCTTCCTCCCGCCCCCACTCTGCCGTCAGTGACCGACAAGCCCTATGGCGTGCTCATTACCGGCATCGGCGGCACGGGCGTCGTGACCATTGGCGCCATCATGGGCATGGCGGCGCATATCGAGGGCAAGGGCGCGACCGTGCTCGACCAGTTGGGCATGGCCCAGAAGGGCGGCGCGGTCATCAGCCATGTGCGCATCGGCGCGACCCCCGAAGCCTTGCATGCCGTCCGCCTCGGTGCGGGTGGCGCGGGGACGCTGCTCGGCTGCGACCTCGTGGTCAGCGCGAGCCCGGACGCCTTGGCCAAGCTGGAGCCCGGCGCCTCGCGCGCCATCGTCAATACGCACGAGACCATCACCGGCGAGTTCACCCGTCATCCGGATCTCTCCTTCCCCTCCCACACGTTGCGGCTATCGATCGAGGCGGCGACCGGCGCCGAAGCCTGCGATTTCGTCGAGGCGACCCGGCTCGCCACGGGATTGATGGGCGATTCGATCGCCACCAACCTGTTCATGCTGGGCTACGCCTATCAGAAGGGCCTGATCCCGATCGGCCACGCGGCGCTGGAACAGGCGATCGAGTTGAACGGTACCGCTGTTCAGATGAATCTCGGTGCGTTCCGCTGGGGCCGACGCGCAGCTGCCGATCGCGCCGCTGTCGAGAAGCTCGTCGCCCCGGCCGTGGAAGCTCCCAATGTCGTCGCCTTCCCCGGCGGCAACCGTTCCCTGGACGATCTCGTCGCCTCGCGAATGAAACACCTGACGGCGTTCCAGAACGCATCGCTCGCGCAGCGCTACGAGGCCCTGGTCTCCAAGGTCCGGACTGCCGAGCAGAAGGTGCAGCCCGGCCAGAATGCGCTCGCCGAGGCTGTCGCGCGGTCCTATGCCAAGCTTCTGGCCTACAAGGACGAATACGAGGTCGCCCGGCTCTACAGCGAGGCCGCCTTCGCAGCGCAGCTGAACCAGCAGTTCGAGGGAGACTTCAAGCTGAAGTTCCATCTCGCGCCTCCCCTGCTGTCCCGGCGCGATCCGAGAACGGGACATCTGCTCAAGCGCGAGTTCGGTCCCTGGATGGGGTCGGTCCTGCGGCTGCTCGCCCGGTTCAAGTTCCTGCGCGGAAGCTCGCTCGATCCTTTCGGCTACACGGCGGAACGGCGGCATGAACGGGCCTTGATCGGCGACTACGAGAACCTGGTCGGCGAACTGCTGGCCGGCCTGACCACGGCCAACCACCCGCTGGCGGTGAAGCTCGCGTCGATCCCCGAGGACATCAAGGGTTATGGGCACGTCAAGGAGGCCCACCTTGCCAAGGCCAAGCGCAAGGAGGCCGAGCTCCTGGCCCAGTGGCGCCACCCAGACGCCCTGAAGCAGGCGGCGGAATAACCGCCGCTGCCCGATGGCGGCCGAGCCTATCCCCTGCAGGGTGTTGGCAAAGACCTGCCAAACGCTCTAGAAGGAGCCATGCGCTTTCTATCGTCGACTGCCGTGTTGGCTGTGCTTTGCGTGGCTGCCTGCGCTCCCGCTTACGAGGATGGTCACCTGTCCCGAGCCATCAACCAGCAACGTGTCATTCGCGACAATTGCCTATCGACTGAGGCGGTCTCTCTGGACGACCGCCGGTCTCCCGCCGAAGCCATCGGCCGGGCCGCGGCCTCAGCCTGTACCGCCCAGAACGACAAGCTCATCCAGCTTATGTCGACCATGGATCGCAGCGGCGAACTTCACATCACCGATGCCGTCCGCAAGGATGCGGTGGTGAAGGCGACCTCCTACGTGTTGAACGCCCGCGCCCAGGCGCGTTGACGCCCGTTCCCGTTATTGCGGGATGACGCGCTTCGAACGCAGGATCGCCGCCTGCCCTTCGCTCGGAGATACTTCCTTGATGGAGCAGCGGGGTGCCCAAAGACCGGGATTCATGGCGACCTCGACATAGCGCGTCTCTCCGGCGCTGACGTCGATCTGCTGCTCGGCGGTGTTGTCGGTCTTGCACATGAGGTCGATGGGGCCGGGCGGACCTTCCAGCCGGAAGTAGGTATTGGACGCCAACTCCGCGTGGTAGCCGCCCGCCACGCCGACATCGACTGTCTTGGCGAGCGCCATCCAGCCCGGCCTGTAGACGTAGACCGTGCCCGAGCCGGGCGCCGGCGGATCGAATCGCTTTCCTTCCTGGTCGGCCTGGGGATCGGCCATCGGCACCGAGGCGCAGGCGCCCACAGCCAACGCCAACAACAACGGCAAAGGACTTCGGGTCATGGCGGTTCCTCCCTGGTATCGGAGGCAAATCGTCGGTCCGCGTTCCGGCGATTTGGCGGCGGAATCGTGGAACCAGGCAGCCGAGGCAACGCGGAACGGCAGTGTCGCGTTGCCTGAAGACGGGATTGCACACCATCGGCAACCTGCCCTCGAACCGATGCAGGAGAGACCATGTCCCCCAAGAAGTCAGCCGCCTCCGAGACCAAGAAAAAGGTCGACAAGAAGCTCGATGAAGCCCTGGCGGAAAGCTTTCCCGCCAGCGACCCGGTCTCGCTAAGCGAGCCCACGCCTGACCGCGATCCGGAAGACGACAAGACCAAGGACGACAAGAAGAAAAAGTAACGGAGATGCCGCGGCCGGCCGGCTAGCGGCCGATCCGATCCCACCAGGGCCGTGCCGGCTGGGCCCAGCCCTTGGCTTCCATGCAATTGGCCATCACGCGGTCGCTGGCCTTGTTGTCCGAATAATTGTCCATCTGGGTCGGCAGTGCGCTCTGGCCGAACCGGTCCTGCTCGCCGCGGAAGACGTCCTGACGGGAGCTGTCCACGCGGCGGCGTGTCTTCATGTAGTCGTTGACCTGCGCCTGGCAGTCCGACCGATCGCGATCGTATTTATCCGGGTTCTTGGCGCGGGCGTCGTCGGACGGCTGGGTGCAGCCACTGAGCAGTCCGACCGCCGCCAGAGCCACCGCCAAAGCGATGCCGTACTTCATTTGGCCGCCTCCAGCGCCCCTTCGATCGCCTTCAAGGCATCGTTCGCCTTGGTGGCATCCGGACCGCCGCCTTGGGCCATGTCAGGGCGCCCGCCCCCGCCCTTGCCGCCCAACGCCGCGACGCCGGCCTTGACCAGTTCGACCGCGCTCAGGGTCTTGGAAAGGTCGTCGGTGACGCCGACAACGGCCGAGGCCTTGCCCTCGTCTACCCCGATCAGCGCCACGACGCCCGAACCGAGCTTCTTCTTGAACTCGTCGGCCATCGCCTTGAGGTCCTTGCCGGGGACACCGTTGAGGACCCGGCCGATCATCTTCACCTTCCCGACCTGGCGGATCTCGTCCGCTGCCGCAGCACCGCCGGTGCCACCGGCCAGGGCCAGCGCCTTGCGGGCATCGGCAAGTTCACGCTCGATCTTGCGCTGCGCGTCGACGAGCGACTGAAGACGCGACGGCAGATCCTCGGGCCGTACCTTCAGCGCGGCCGCGGACTGGCTCAGGAGGTCGAGCTGGTGACGGACGTATTCTTCCGCCGCCGCTCCGGCCAAAGCCTCGATGCGTCGCACGCCGGCGGAAACCGCGCCTTCGCCGACGATGCGAAACAGGCCGATATCACCCGTGCGCTGGGCATGCGTGCCGCCGCACAGCTCGATCGAATAGCGTTCGCCGTTGACGCCGCCCATCGACAGCACGCGGACCTCGTCGCCGTACTTTTCGCCGAACAGGGCCATGGCGCCGGCGGCAATCGCCTCCTCCGGCGTCATCAGCCGGGTATCGACCGGACTGTTGAGGCGGATGCGTTCATTCACCTCGTCCTCGATCCGGCGCAGTTCCTCCTGCGAGATGGCCTTGGTGTGGCTGATGTCGAACCGCAGCCGGTCCGGCGCCACCAGCGAGCCCTTCTGCGTGACGTGAGTGCCGAGATGGCGGCGCAGGGCCTCATGCAGAAGATGCGTCGCCGAATGATGGGCCCGGAGCTGGGCGCGGCGGACGGCGTCCACCGTCATGGAGACCTCGTCACCGACTTTGATCTCGCCCTTGGCGACCTTCGCGTGATGCGCGTGCAGGTCCCCCACCATCTTGTGAACATCGGCGATCTCCGCCTCGCCGCCTGCCGCCACGAAGCGGCCGGTGTCGCCGAGCTGGCCGCCCGACTCGGCGTAGAACGGCGTCTGGTTGACCACCAGCCAGCCTGTCTCGCCCGCCTTCAGCGAGGAGACCTCCTTGCCGTCGACGACGATCGCCGTGATCTTGCCCTCGGCCCGCTCGGTCTCGTAGCCGAGGAATTCCGTTGCGCCGACCTTCTGACGAACGTCGAACCAGATCGCCTGATCGGCCGTCTCGCCGGAGCCGGCCCACGCCGCACGCGCCTTGGCACGCTGCTCGTCCATGGCCTTCTCGAAGCCTGCGTTATCGACCGCGATATTGCGGGCTCGCAACACGTCCTGTGTCAGATCGAGCGGGAAGCCGAACGTGTCGTACAGCTTGAAGGCCACATCGCCTTTGAGCGTGCCGCCGGACGGAAGGTCCTTGGTTTCGTCCTCCAGCAACTTGAGGCCGGTGCCGAGGGTCTTCTTGAAGCGCGTCTCCTCGAGCTTGAGCGTCTCGGTGATCAAGGGCTGGGCGCGGCCGAGTTCGGGGTAGGCGTCGCCCATCTCGCGCACCAGTGTCGGCACCAACTTGTAGACCACGGGCTCGGTGGCACCGAGGATGTGCGCATGGCGCATGGCGCGGCGCATGATTCGGCGCAGCACATAGCCCCGCCCCTCGTTCGAGGGCAGCACGCCGTCGGCGATCAGGAACGACGTGGCGCGCAGATGATCGGCGATGACCTTGTGCGAAGCGGCCTGCGGACCGTTCGGGTCGACGCCGGTCTCGTGCGCCACCGCCTCGATCAGGGCGCGGAACAGATCGATGTCGTAGTTGTTGTGCTTGCCCTGCAGGACGGCGGCGATGCGCTCCAGCCCCATGCCGGTATCGATCGAAGGCCTGGGCAGCGGCACGCGCAGTTCCTTGGTCTGCTGCTCGAACTGCATGAAGACCAGGTTCCAGATCTCGATGAAACGGTCGCCATCGGCATCGGGACTGCCGGGAGGTCCGCCGGGAATGCCTTCGCCGTGGTCATAGAAGATCTCCGAACATGGCCCGCACGGACCGGTATCGCCCATGGCCCAGAAATTGTCCGAGGTCGGGATGCGGATGATCTTGGAATCAGGGAAGCCGGTGATCTTGCGCCAGTAACCCGCCGCCTCCTCGTCCTCGCTGAAGACCGTGACCAGGAGCTTGTCCGACGGCAGGCCGAACTCCTTGGTGATCAGGTTCCAGGCCAGTTCGATCGCCCGTTCCTTGAAATAGTCGCCGAACGAGAAGTTGCCCAGCATCTCGAAGAAGGTGTGGTGCCGAGCCGTATAGCCGACATTCTCGAGGTCGTTGTGCTTGCCGCCGGCGCGCACGCATTTCTGCGACGTCGTCGCGCGCGCATAGGGCCGCTTCTCGAGACCGGTGAACACGTTCTTGAACTGGACCATGCCGGCATTGGTGAACATCAACGTGGGATCGTTGCGTGGCACCAACGGGCTCGAGTCCACGATCTCGTGGCCGTTCTTGTGGAAGTATTCTAGGAATGTACGACGGATGTCGCTGACGCTTGCCATAATGCAATCCTTGTAGCGTGCGTGCGTCGCTCAAGTCCATAACAGGGGAATAGCGGTTTCATGGTCGATTCTGGCCGAGTCACGGCCACTTTGCGCCTCGCGGTTGGTCCGTTGCGCATCGCCCACCCCATCACGGTGCCCAGCGCGCCGGTTCCGGCGGCGGCCGTGGTGCCGGCCCTGCAGCAACTGGTCAACGCTGTCGTAGCCGCAGCCGAGGATCAGGTCGTCCACAAGGGACAAAGCATCTCCTGTCGCAAAGGCTGCGGCGCCTGCTGCCGGCAGCTCGTGCCGGTTTCCCGCACGGAAGGTGAAAGACTGTTGGTGCTGGTAGATGCCATGCCGGCCGAGCGGCGGCAGGTGCTGAAGGCGCGCTTTGCCGCCGCGGAAGAAAAGATCCGGGAGGCAGGATTGGCCGATCGAGCCGGCCGCAGCGATCGCGAACTTTCCTCCGCCTACTTCGCTCTGCGCGTGCCTTGTCCATTCCTGGAGGAGGAAAGCTGCTCCATTCATACCGAGCGGCCGCTTGTGTGCCGGGAATACCTGGTCACCTCCGCCGCCGAGCTTTGTGCCGGGTCGGCGCAGGCCGATGTCACCCCGGTGCCAGTGCCCAAAGTTTCGTCGGCGGCGCGCGGCCTCCAGGACGAGACCGACGATTGGTTCCCGCTGGCCATGCTCCTGGCGCGGGGACGCAGAACCCCGCCCCATGCGAGACGACGCACCGGCCCCGAATGGATCCAGCGCTTCGTCGCCCGCATGACGGGACACTAGACTGGGGCAGCCCACCGTTTTCACCGTTTATTAACGGTTGGAAAACGGTGAGCACCATCAGGTTCTGAAAAAGAGTTGGGCGGTGCTGCGCGTGGGGGAACAGCACCGCCCCGGACCGGAGGGAGACAGAGGCCAGTCCTAATCCGGTCGCGACGATCTATTCGTCCTCGTCGTCGTCCTTGCCGCCATCCATCAAGGCATCGGCGACGATGCCGGCATTGGCACGGACCTTCTGCTCGATTGCCTGAGCGATTTCGGGATGTTCCTTGAGGTAGTTCTTGGCGTTCTCGCGCCCCTGGCCGATACGCTGGCCGTCATAGGAGAACCAGGAGCCCGACTTCTCGACCACCCCGGCCTTCTCGCCGAGATCGATCAGTTCGCCCGTTTTCGAGACGCCCTCGCCATACATGATGTCGAACTCGACGACCTTGAACGGCGGCGCGACCTTGTTCTTCACGACCTTCACGCGCGTGGCGTTGCCCACCACCTCGTCCTTGTCCTTCAGCGCGCCGATGCGGCGGATATCGAGGCGGACCGAGGCATAGAACTTCAGGGCATTGCCGCCCGTCGTCGTCTCCGGGCTGCCGAACATCACACCGATCTTCATGCGGATCTGATTGATGAAAATCACCAGGGTGTTCGACTTGGAGATCGAGGCCGTGAGCTTGCGGAGCGCCTGGCTCATCAGGCGGGCCTGCAAGCCCGGCAGCGCGTCGCCCATCTCGCCTTCGAGCTCGGCTCGCGGCACGAGGGCCGCCACCGAGTCGATCACCAGCACGTCGATCGCGCCCGATCGAACCAGCGTGTCGGCGATCTCAAGCGCCTGCTCACCGGCATCGGGCTGGGAGATGAGAAGATTGTCGATATCGACGCCCAGCTTCCTGGCATAGCCCGGATCGAGCGCATGCTCGGCATCGACGAAGGCGCAAGCGCCGCCTTTTTTCTGGGCTTCCGCTACGACATGCAGCGCAAGCGTGGTTTTGCCCGAGCTCTCGGGCCCATAGATCTCGACGATGCGGCCTTTGGGAAGGCCGCCGATGCCCAGGGCGATATCGAGGCCCAGCGAGCCGGTCGATATGGCTTCGATCTCCAGCGCCTCGCGCTGGCCGAGCTTCATGATCGATCCCTTGCCGAAAGCGCGTTCGATCTGCGCCAGGGCAGCATCGAGCGCCTTGTTCTTGTTCTCCATGCCCTCTTTCTCGACCAGTTTCAGCGCTGCCGACATTGGCTGCCTCCTCTTCTCCCACGCCCGCGTCCGGAGCGGCAATGCGGATAAGTCTATCGGGGAACAAGGTCACTGTACGCATTTTGTTCTCATCGGCAAGGGCGCATATAACTCGCTGAGAGAATTAAATTTATTGACACAAGTTCTAGATATGTTCCCATCCCTGCCACAGCCTTTTGTGAAAGACGGGCAAACCGTTGATCTTAGGGCGACCGTCTGGCCGCCGGTCGCGTCTTCTCGCCGGAGATCACGCGCCGACTGGACCTGCCGGCCAAAATCGATCAACCAGCTTGGCCATGAATTGGCGGCGGCTTGACCTCAACCTCTTGGTCGTCTTCGACGCGGTGATGCAGGAACGCAGCGCCACCCGCGCGGCGGAGAAGCTGAATATGAGCCAGCCGGCGGTCAGCCATGCCCTCGCCCGCTTGCGGACGGCGCTGCGCGATGACCTCTTTGTCCGCACGCCGGAGGGCATGGAGCCCACGCCCCAGGCCGAACGCCTGGCTCCATCCGTCCGGCAGGCTCTTGCCGATCTGCGCGCGGCATTGGATGGCGCGCGGGATTTCGAGCCCGCCGAAGTCGAACGTCGCTTCGTCGTCTCGGTCAACAATTACGCCGCCCTGGTGATCGCACCGGCGCTGGCCGCGACGGTGTCGCGCGAAGCGCCCTTCGTCACGCTCGATCTGCGGCCCAGCGGCACGATCAACATCGCCGAACAGCTCGATCGCGGCGACATCGATCTCGCGCTTGGAAGCCTCGCGGCTCCGGCCGAACGCTTCTCCGACCTGCGCCTGTTCGAGGATCGCTTTGCCTGTGTGCTGCGGCGGGACCATCCGCTCCTGAGGTCCCGGAAAACCATCGACGTCCCGAGCCTCGCCACCCTGCCGCATCTGGAACTGTCTTCGACAGGCGATGGCACGAAGTTCATCGACGACGAACTGGCACGCTTCGGCCTCGAGCGCCGGATCGCCCTTCGTGCGCCGCTGCTGTCAACGGCGGGTATCCTGGCGCAATCGGACATGGTCGCGGTGATGGCCGAGCGTGCCGCCCTGGTCTTCGCCGACAGAGTCCCTCTCGAGGTCGTCGCGCTTCCCTTCACCTCGCCGCGACTCACCGTTGCCATGCTGTGGCACCGTCGCGTCGACGATCAACCCGCACATTCCTGGCTGCGCAGCCTCGTGACGCGACTTTCACGGTCGCTGTAGCATCACAGGTGCCTCATCAAGAGTTGATGGCGCGCGCCGCGGCTCGCCCTCTCCTGTCCTCATTCGGCGGTCATGGTCGCGCGCATGAAACCAGATCATTACCGATGGCAGGATTTCGTCATCCCGCCCCGCCGAAGCGCCGTTGATTTCGTCGCGACCCTCCTCGTGATCGCGCTCACAGTCAGCGCCGTCGTCACCACCGGTACGAGCAAGGTCGTCGGCCCACCGGCCACCAAGACCGCGGAAGCCAATGCTCCGTGGGCCGCGGCACCGCCTCTAGCCCAAAGCGTCAAACGGCCGGTTACCCCGTTGATCACGGCCAGTTGTCTGTGACGGATCGTCAGAGAGCAGGCCAGAAAGCGGCGACGACCAAGTCGCAAGCGCACTTGTCCCCGCCCGCGCAGCGGAAGTAACGTTTCTGTAACATAAATGAAATTGCTGCATCATCGGCTGACAGTAGCGGGTCAGCGATGAGCAGCATCGCCACGGGGGCGCCCCCTCTGGACGACCTCCGCCCGGTTCGGCGCCTTGCGCGCAGACGGTTGGGACGACGGGCGCTGCCCTTCATTCTCCTGACGCCGTCGCTGTTGCTGCTGGCAGCCTTCACGTACCTGCCGGTCGTGCGCGTGATCTGGGATTCGCTGCACGAGCAAATACACGGCTCGCGCGAGAGCCTGTTCGTCGGCCTCAAGAACTACATCGGCCTGTTCTCGGACGCCGCCTTCCTCCAGTCAGTCGTCAACAACCTGCTCTATGCCGCCACCACCGTGCCGATCAGCATGGCGCTGGGCCTTCTCTTCGCGCTCGCCCTGCAGCACTCGAGCCGGTTCAATTCGGTCATGCGGGCGCTGCTGCTGTTCCCGTCGATGGTGCCGCTCGTCGCCGCCGCCTCGCTCTTCTTCTTCATCTTCCTGCCGGGCGTCGGCCTGTTCGACTACTACCTCGCCAAGATCGGCCTGCGCGGCGCCAACTGGCTCGGCAATCCCGACATCGCCCTGTGGTCTCTGGTCGGCATCACCGTGTGGAAGAACGCCGGCTATTACATGCTCTTCTATCTCGCCGGCCTGCAGACCATGCCCGGCGAAGTGCTCGAGGCCGCGACCATCGACGGCGCCAATGGCTGGCAGCGGCTGCGCCACATCATCGTACCGCTTCTGGCGCCGACCACCGCCTTCGTGCTGGTGATCGCGCTGATCAATGCCCTGACCCAGGTCGATCACGTCATCGTTCTGACCAAGGGCGGACCCAGCAACGCAACCAAGCTGGTGCTCTATTACATCTTCGAACAGGCAGCGGAGAATTTCGCCGCCGGTAAGGCTGCCGCAGCCAGTGTCCTGTCGGTCGGCTTCCTCCTGGCGCTGTCGGTCGTCTCGCTGAAGACGATGGAACGGGGATCGCATGCGGCGAGCTAGCCTCATCGTCGGCGGATTGATGCTGGCGGTTGTCTTCCTCTGGTCGACACCGTTCCTGTGGATGCTGGTGGCGTCGTTCCGCCCGGACGCCGGGGCCGGCATCGGCATGGCGTCGCTCGTTCCCGACTACAAGCCGACGCTGCGGAATTTTGCTGACGCTCTCGAGAGCGGTGACTTCGCGCTCTACTACCTCAATACGGCAATCGTCGCCTTCGGCATCCTGGCGGCCCAGATCGTCACCATCTCGCTGGCGGGCTACGCCTTCGCCCGGCTCTCCTTTCCCGGCCGCGACCTGATCTTCTATCTGTTCCTGCTCCAGCTCATGCTGGTGCCGCCGGTCCTGATCGTGCCGAACCTGCGGACGGTGGTCGATCTCGGACTCTATGGCAGCCTGCTGGGGGTGATGGCGCCCTACTTCGCCTCCGCCTTTGGCACCTTCCTGATGCGGCAGACCTTCCGCCAGATCCCGCGCGATTTCGAGGAAGCGGCGGTGATCGATGGCGCCCACTGGTGGCAGACGCTGTGGCATGTGCTGCTGCCGATGGCCAAGCCGGCCCTGGTCGCCTTTTCGCTGGTCTCGCTGATGGCGCACTGGAACGAGTTTCTGTGGCCCCTGATGGTTCTCAACGAACCGCGCACCCAGACGCTGACCATCGGACTCGCCTCCTTCGCCCTGGGCAGCGAAGGCGGCAAGGAATGGGGCGTCCTCGCCGCCGGCACTCTGCTGGTGATGTTCCCCCTGCTGGCGTTGTTTGCCGTCTTCCAGCGGCAGTTCGTCGACAGCTTCATGTTCTCAGGCCTCAAAGGATAACAGGAGACACAAATGCGTTGGCTTCCCTCTCTGGCCACGGCCGCGTTGGCCGTGCTGGCGCCGGCCCTCGCCGGTGCCCAGACCAAGATCGACTTCTTCTTTCCCGTACCGGTCGATGGCAAGCTCGCGCGCGAGATGACCCGGCTGGTCAAGGTCTACAACGACAGCCAGAAGGATGTGTCGGTCACCGCCGTCTATACCGGCAGCTACGACGACACCAAGCTCAAGGCCCAGGCCGCCGCGAGCGCCGGCAAGCCGCCGGCCGTCGTGCTGATGAGCGCCAACTTCGTGCTCGACCTCAAGCTTTCCGGCGATCTCATCTCGCTCGAGCCCATGCTCAAGACCGATGGCACGACGCGCGGCCAATTCCTCGCCGATTTCTGGCCGGCCCTGCACGCCAACGCGACCGTCGACGGCGAGCTCTACGCGGTGCCGTACCAGAACTCGACGCCGCTCCTCTATTACAACAAGGATCACTTCAAGGAGGCCGGTCTCGATCCGGAGAAGCCGCCGCAGACCTGGGCCGAGCTGGTGGCCGATGCCAAGAAGCTCACCAAGGGCAACGGCGACAGCGTCGAGCGCTACGGCTTCGGCATGCCGGAAGGCTACGACTACATGGGCTGGCTGATGGAAGCGCTGACCATGTCGAACGGCGGCCAGTACTTCAACGACGAGTACGGCGGCGAGGTCTACTACGACACGCCAACGATGCTGGGCGCGGCCCAGTTCGTCGAGGATCTCGTCTTCAAGCACAAGGTGATGCAGCAGGGCGTGGTCGAGGCGGGCGGCGTCTCCACCAACTTCCTGGCCGGCAAGACCTCGATGGTTCTGCTATCGACCGGCAGCCTCTCCTTCGTCCGCGACAACATGAAGGCGGCCTACGGCGTTGCCTTCGTGCCCCGGAACGTGCGCAACGCCGTGCCGATCGGCGGCGGCTCGCTGGTCATGTTCAAGGGCCTGAACGACGAGCAGAAGCAGGCGGGCTGGAAGTTCATCAAGTGGCTGACCTCGGCCGAGACGCTGGCCGGCTGGAGCCGCTTCACCGGCTACTTCGCGCCGCGCAAGTCGTCCTACGACCTGCCGGAGATGAAGGACTTCATCGCCAAGAACCCCGACGCCAAGGTGGCGCTGGAGCAACTGCCCTACGCCAAGCCCTGGTTCGCGACCTACCAGACCGTGGCCGTGCGCAAGGCGCTCGAGGACGAGATGCAGGCCGTGCTGAACGGCAAGAAGAAGGCACCGCAGGCGATCAAGGACGCCCAGCGCAATGCCGACGCGCTGATGAAGCCCTATGTCGATCAGACGGCGCTGAAGCTGCCGTAATTTCATTGGACCTTGGACTTCCGGCCGCTCAGGAATCACGAGCGGCCGGAAGAGCTGCGATCCGCCTGACAGGAACATCACCATGACTCTGATCGCCCAAATCACCGACATGCACATCCGGCCGTCGGGCAAGAAGGCCTATGGCGTCGTCGACACCGAAGCCATGCTGCGCGCCGCGGTATCCTCCCTCCTGGCGCAGCCGCGGCGGCCCGACGCGGTCATCGCCACCGGCGACCTCACCGACTGCGGACTGACGGAAGAATATGAGCTGCTGCGCGACATCCTGGCGCCGCTCTCCATGCCGGTCTACTTGGTGCCCGGCAATCACGATCGCCGCGACAACCTGCGCAAGGTCTTTGCCGGCGACGGCTACCTGCCGCCAGACGGCGAGTTCCTCCACTACACGGTCGAGGATCAGCCGCTGCGCCTGATCGCGCTCGACACGGTCGTTCCCGGCAAGGGCCACGGCGAAATGGATGCGGCGCGCCTGGCCTGGCTGGAGGAACGGCTGGCCGAGCAGCCCGACCGGCCGACCTTCATCTTCATGCACCACCCGCCCTTCCCGACCGGCCTGCAGCACATGGATTCGATCAACTGCCGCAATGCCGATCCGATGGCCGAGCTGCTGCGCCGCCATCCCAATGTCGAGCGCGTCGCCTGCGGCCATCACCATCGCTCGATCCAGATCCGCTGGGCCGGCACGATCGGCAGCGTCGCACCGTCGGTGGCCCATCAGGTCCTGCTCGACCTGCAGCCGCACGAGGACGCCCTCTTCACGATGGAGCCGCCGGGCTACCATCTCCATCTCTGGCAGCCGAGCGCGGGCGTGATCACGCACACGGCCTTCATCGGCGCGTTCGCGGGCCCGTATCCGTTCCTGCTGGATCCGGACTATCCGGCGTTCGGCGACAAGGAATCGGCCCCGCTCACCCACGCCTCCGGCCGCGACTAGTTCGCCCTCACTCTCCCCGCCGTGTTTGGGTATGGTCACGCCCTGACACGGTGGAGAGAGAGCGTATGAGTGGCCCGACAATCGATCGCGTAAGGCTGTTTCTGATCGAAAGCCCGATCAAGATGGCCCGCCTTCAGGGCGTCGGGAACGTCAAGGGCACGGTTAAGCGCGTGCTGCTCGAGCTGACGGCCAGCGACGGCCTCGTCGGCTGGGGCGAAGCGGCGCCGTGGGAGGTCTTCACCGGCACCGCCGAGGGCGCCTTTGCCGCTATCGACGTTTATCTGCGCCCTCTCCTTCTGGGCAAGCCGGTCCGTCGCGTGCGGGCGCTGATGGCCGAACTGGATCGCGCCCTGGTCGGGCACATGGAGGCCAAGGTCGCGATCGAGACGGCGATGCTGGACATCGTCGGGAAGGCCGCCGGCCTGTCCGTCGCCGACCTGCTGGGCGGACGCGTGCGCGACACGATCCCGCTCTCCTTCTCGATCGCCGATCCGGATTTCGCGGCCGATCTCGACCGCATGCGGCAGATGGTTCCGTCCGGCAACCGCATCTACAAGGTCAAGACCGGGGTCAAGCCGCACAAGGAAGACCTCGCCCATCTCGAAGCGATCCGCACCGAGTTCGGGGACACGGTCGACTTGCGGCTGGATTACAACCAGGCGCTCCAGCCGTTCGGGGCGATGCGCATCCTGCGCGATGTCGACCGCTTCGCCCCGACCTTCATCGAGCAGCCGGTGCCGCGGAACAATCTCGATGCGATGGCGTCCTTCGCTGCCGCCCTCGACACGCCGATCCTGGCCGACGAAAGCTGCTTCGACAGCCGCGACCTGATGGAGATCGTCCGCCTCCAGGCCGCCGACGCGATCTCGGTCAAGCTGATGAAGGCCGGCGGCCTGTTCAAGGCGCAAGGCATCATGGCCATCGCCGACACCGCCGGATTGCCCGGCTATGGCGGCACGCTGTGGGAAGGCGGCATCGGCCTCGCCGCCGGCACGCATCTGATCGCCGCGACGCCCGGTATCTCCCTCGGCTGCGAGTTCTACATGCCGCACTGGGTGCTGACCGAGGACGTGCTGGAGGAGAAGGTCCCCAACCGCGACGGCCATGTCGTCGTGCCCGACGGACCAGGCCTCGGCATCAAGGTCAGCGATCACTCGGTGCGGGCAAACGCCCGCATCCTCGCGGAACGTTGATCAACCCTTGGGGCCGAGCGTTCCCGTTGCCTTGAGACTCGCGATCCCCGCCGCGTCGTAGCCGATCTCGGCCAGCACCTCGTCGTTGTGCTGGCCGATCTCGGGCGGATTGCTGACCAGCGGCGGCCTCCAGCCGAACATCTGGAACGGCAGCAACGGCAGGCGCGTCTGCACGCCGCCCGGCAGCGTCGTCGGCGCCAGCGAGCCGTTGGCCAGCAGATGCGGATGGTCGAACAGATCCTGTGGCCGCGCGATCGGTGCGAAGGAGATATCGGCCTCCAGGCATAACTGCTCGAGCTGGTCCTTGGTGTGGCGCTTGAACACCTCCGCCACCTTGGGTACCAGCCAGGGTCGCGCCTCGATGCGCAGATTATTGGTGGCGAGCTTGGGGTCGGCGGCGAGATCGTCCTGCTTGAAGAACTCGCAGAACCGCTTCCACTGCCCGTCGCTGGTGATGCCGATGAAGACCTGTTGGCCGTCGGCGGTGTTGAACACCTCATACACCGCCCACGACGACACACGCTCCGGCATCGGCGGCGGTGGCGCGCCGTTCATCGCCGTGATGGCCAGGTGCTGGCCCATCAGGAACACGACCGACTCGAACAACGCGCTCTCGACCAGCCCCCCCTTGCCGGTGCGGTCGCGCTGCTTCAGCGCCAGCACGGTGCCGAAGGCGCCGAACATGCCGCCCATGATATCGACCACCGAAGTCCCCGCCCGCAGCGGCCGGCCGCTCGGGCCCGTCATGTAGGCCAGCCCGCCCATCATCTGCACGACCTCGTCGAGCGCAGGCCGCTTCTCGTACGGCCCGGGCAGGAAGCCCTTCAGCGCGCAGTAGATGAGGCGCGGATTGATCTTCTCCAGATGCTCCGGTCCCAAACCGCGCTTGCCCATCGAGCCGGGCGCGAAATTCTCGATCAGCACGTCGGCCGACTTGAGGAGCTTCTCCAGCACCTTGCGGCCCTCGGGCGAATCGGCATCGAGGGCCAGGCTCTTCTTGTTGCGGTTGAAGTAGCCGAAGAAGCCGGCGCCGAAGCCGCGCAGCTTGCGCGTGCGATCGCCGTCGACCGGCTCGACCTTGATCACCTCGGCGCCGAGATCGGCCAGGATCATGCCGCAGGACGGCCCGAGAATGGTGTGCGTGAGTTCGACGACGCGGACGCCCTTGAGAGGCGGTTCAATGGATGAAGCCATGGCCCTCCTTACCTTACGATTGCGCCGTCTGCAGCTGTGCTCTTGGCTTGCCGGCACTCCTTGGCGCCGGGAAGCGGTCGACATATCGGCGGGCACGCGGCAAGGCATCGTGCAGGAACTGATGCGGCTCCCGAAGCCACAAACCTTCGTACTGGCGCGATCGTGCCTCCGAGATCAGGACATCCTTGGGAATCAATACCAAAGCCGCGTCCCATCCCGGCCACCGCTGACGGGCACGCTTCCAGGTGTGCCGCAGGAAGGTTTGTCTGTCGGAATATCCGTGGAAGTCGAACACCCACGCATCGGTCGCGATGACGATGTGATTGCCGATATGACCGGCGGCCGGCCTGATCCACAGCGTTTGATAGTCGGCATCGCCGTAACGCTCGAGGAACGCGTAGGCGAGGATGTGACAGGCACCGCAGGCGAAGAAGACGCGATCAGGCAGGTTCCATCGCATCGTCTGATTGGACTTCGAATAACCGGGCGTCCGCGGCTGGTACATGGGCGAACAGCACGCCGCGTTCAGATCCGCGGATGTGCCGCGACCAACATCACGAAAACCAGGTCTCGATATCCTTCACGAGCGGCAGGCCGGCGGCCTCGCCCAGCACCCGATGGCCCATGCCGGCACCCACAATGAAAGCCTCCTGATGCGGCACGGCGTTGGCCTTCAGCATCGCGCGTATGGCCTTGCCGTCATGGCCCCAGCCGATCGCCTCGACCTTGCCGTCGAAGGCGCGGTTCACGGTGGCGAGGAACTCCGTGCGTTCGGCGTCACTCAGCCCCGGAACGGCATCGATATCGCCCAGCAGGAATAGCCGCCCGACGAACTTGCCCACCAATGCCGCGACGGAATTGCGCGGCTCGACCACGATTTCGCCCTTCGGTCCGCGGCGCACCCGGGCCGCGAGCGAGAGCGGCAGGACCGCGGCGCCCAGGTTGGCGCCGGAATCCATCAGGGCCGAGGTCAGTTCCTTGTAGGTGATCCCGAGCCGCTCGGCCCGTCGCACCCGCATCTTCGCGACTTCCGGGCTCGGCGTCTTCCACGCCTTGGCCGTGGCGCGGCGCCAAACCCAGGCCTCCCATGACATGTCGAAGATCGGGCCATTGTTATGGCCGATGCCGGGCCTGCGCAGGAGGGCCTCGACATTGACATGGCGGACGCTTAGACGGTCGAAACGATCACCCATTGCGATATCCTAGCGCAAAATTGGGGCCAAAATCGAGGAGCAGTGCGTGGACGATTTTCAGGTCGATGTTCTGGTTGTAGGGGCCGGAAATGCAGCCGCGTGCGCGGCGCTGGCGGCCCGGGAAGCCGGCGCCTCCGTGGCAATGCTGGAGGCGGCACCGGAAGCCGAGCGCGGCGGCAACAGCACCTATACCGCCGGGGCCATGCGCGTGGTCTTTCACGGGGTCGACGACCTGGTGCAGCTCTACGACCTGACCGAGGACGAGAAGCGCGATGTCGATTTCGGCAGCTACTCGGCCGACCAGTATCTCGACGACATGGGACGGGTGACCAACTATCGCTGCGACCCGGAGCTCACCGACATCCTGATCGGCCGCAGCTTCGAGACGCTGAAGTGGATGCGCTCCAAGGGCGTGCGCTTCCAGCCCTCCTACGGCCGGCAGGCCTTCAAGGTGAACGGCAAGTACAAGTTCTGGGGCGGGCTGGCCGTCGAGGCCTGGGGCGGCGGTCCGGGACTGGTCGATCTCGAACACAAGGCCGCGGTCAAGGCCGGCATTCCCATCCACTACGAGACGCCGGCCGTGTCGCTGATCGAGGAAGATGGCGTCGTGCGCGGCGTCATCGCCCGCCACAAGGGCCGCAAGATCCGGATCGGCGCCAAGGCCGTGGTGCTGGCCTGCGGCGGTTTCGAGAGCAATGCCGAGATGCGCACGCGTTATCTCGGCCCGACCTGGGATCTCGCCAAGGTGCGCGGCACGCGGTTCAACACCGGCGCCGGCATCAACATGGCATTGGCGGTCGGCGCCATGCCGCACGGCAACTGGTCCGGCGGCCATGCTGTGGGCTGGGACATGAACGCCCCGCAGTTCGGCGACCTCGATGTCGGCGACAATTTCCAGAAGCACTCCTACCCGCTCGGCATCATGGTGAACGCCAACGGCGTGCGCTTCGTCGACGAGGGTGCCGACTTCCGCAACTACACCTATGCCAAGTACGGCGCGGTGATCCTGGCCCAGCCGCAGCAGTTCGCGTGGCAGATCTTCGACTCCAAGGTGCTCGACAAGCTGCGCGACGAGTACCGCATCAAGCGCGTGACCAAGGTGCGCGCCGATACGATCGAGGAACTGGCCAAGAAGCTCGAAGGTGTCGACGAGCAGCAGTTCCTCAAGACCATCAAGGAATGGAACGCCGCCGTGATGACGGACGTGCCGTTCAATCCGGCGGTCAAGGATGGTCGCGGCACGCGCGGCCTCGCCGTGCCGAAGAGCAACTGGGCCAACACGATCGATACGGCGCCGTTCGAAGCCTATGCCGTGACCTGCGGCCTGACCTTCACCTTCGGCGGGCTCAAGATCACCACCGACGGCGCGGTCGAGAGCACCGATGGTCATCCCATCCCAGGCCTCTATGCGGCGGGCGAGCTGGTGGGCGGACTCTTCTATCACAACTACCCGGGTGGCACGGGCCTGGTCTCCGGCGCAGTGCTGGGCAAGCTGGCCGGCGATTCCGCCGGGCGCTACGTTTCTGGCAAGAACTGAAAAATCACAGGGAACTTCACGTCATGACCACGATCACGCGGCGCCACGCGCTGATTGGCAGCGCCTCCGCTCTCCTGCTCCCCTCGGCCGTGCGCGCCGAAGGAACCTGGCCCTCGGGCCCCGTCACCCTGATCGTCGGCTACGCCGCCGGCGGTGGCGCGGACATCAATGCCCGGGAACTGGCGCAGATCATGTCGCCGCTGATCGGCCAGCAGGTGATCGTCGACAACAAGGGCGGCGCCGCCGGCAGCCTGGGCGTGCGCATCGTCGCGAGCGCCAAGCCGGACGGCCAGACGCTGTTCTATGCCGTCGGCACCAACGTGATCATCAACCCGCACATCCAGAAGGGCGCGATCGATACGCTGGCCGCGCTGGCGCCGATCTGCCAGACGACGGCCTATCAGTACGTTCTGGCGGTCAATCCCAAGGTACCCGCCAATTCCGCGGCCGAGCTGGTGGCCCTGGCCAAGAAGGATCCGGAGAAGCTCACCTTCTCCTCCTCTGGCGTGGGCGGAAACAACCATCTCGCCGGCGCCCTGTTCGCTCAGGCGGCCGACATCAAGATCACCCACGTGCCCTACAAGGGCACCGGCCCGGCGCTGGCCGACGTGATCAGCGGCCAGATCACCATGAACTTCTCGTCGTTGCCGCCGGCGGTCAGCCAGATCAAGGCCGGCAACCTGAAGGCGCTGGCCGTCACCGGCGACAAGCGCGTCAAGTCTCTGCCCGACGTACCCACCCTCAAGGAACAGGGCATCGATGTGGTGGTGAACAGCTGGCACGGCCTGTTCGCGCCGGCCAAGACTCCGGACGCCATCCTCGACAAGATCGAGAAGGAGGCCAAGGAGGCGATGAAGGATCCCAAGTGGGAAGCCGCGCTTTCCAAGGATGGCCTCGAACTGCCGCCCGATCGCACCCGCGCCGAGTTCGCCAAGTTCGTCCGCGACGAGCATGCCTTCTGGGGCAAGACGCTCAAGGACCTCCACGTCGAGATGGAGTGACGGGGCGGGCGCGCAACTCTCCTGGTTGCGCGCCTTCGCATCTTGCATCGCCAGAGGCGAAGCGCCCGTCAGAAGTGATAGGCCAGCGCCCCCATCACGACAGCCTGGGTCGTGGAGAAGACGATCGGACTGTTCTGGGTATCGCCAGTCAATCGCATGACCCGACCCTGGGCAATCAGCTCCCAGTGCTCGCCAAGCTTCTGGGTCAGCCCCAAGCCGAAATTGACACTCTGGATCCCCGCTCCGGCATTGTATTGGGCATAGCCCGAGTTGGCGGCTTGCACCGCCGTCACGCCGAAATGAGTCTGCATGTAGCTCTGGTTCGCCCAGTCGGCCGAAACGGAGGCTCGCACCATGGTGCTTTCCGTCAGCTTGTACGGTAGCGCCATGCCGAAATTGAGAACGACACCGTCGTTGCCGTTGGCGGTGAGCTTCTTCACCGCTGCGTTGAGAACAACGGGGCCGAGCCTGTAGTCGGCAAAGGCCTTCAGCGCGAGGGCCGCCGGAATGTCGCCCATTCCGGCAAGACGATAGTCTCCTTGCTGGAAGGTGCCGGTGCTTTGCGACCGGCCAGTGTCGTACGTCAGACCGCCGCCGACGCGCAGATTACCGTAACGCCAATAAGCGCTGAGACCTTCCACATTGAGGGCGACCGTGTCGTTCCAGATCACGTTCACGAACGGCACGGGCGACACGATGTACCGATCGCTGCCTTCGTAGGTCGGCCTGACGGCCGCTCCCGCGCCGAGCGTCACGTCCCAGGTCGCGCGCTGCCGGTCCTGGGCGGAGAGAGTAACGGGAAGAGCGAGTTCCGTAGCGATTGACGCGCAGAGGAAGAGAACCGACGAACGCGTACGCGGGGACATAGTGCGCATGGGGAGTTCCGTACTTGTGGAAGGACGCGCAGCGCTTGTACGCGCGATCCCTCTACCCACTGCGAGGAGTGTTATTGCCGAACGCTTCCAAGGCGCGGCTGGAAACAGTCAGAAATAAAAGTTGGTAGGCGATCAGTGGGCATGCCGCGTGTAAAATGGTCGCCCGATGCAGAGCCCTCACGTCTTGATCGTCGAGGACGATCCCGAAATACGGACGATGGTTTCACGCTTCCTGGCGAAGCATAGTTGCCGCGTGACCGTGGCGAACGATAGCCAGTCGATGGCGCGCAGCCTCGAGGCGGCACGAATCGACCTGATCATTCTCGACATCATGCTGCCGGGCGAGGATGGACTCAGCATCTGCCGGCGCCTGCGCGCAACCTCGGCCATCCCGATCATCATGCTGACCGCCGCCGGCGATCCGGTTGCCCGGGTCGTCGGGCTGGAGATGGGCGCCGACGACTACATTGCCAAGCCATTCGATCCGCACGAGCTGCTGGCGCGCATCCGTGCCGTTTTGCGCCGGGCTGCGGCCCTACCCGCGGCTGGCCAAAAACCTCCCCGACCGATGAGCTTCGCCGGTTGGCGCATCGACCCTCTCAATCGCGATCTCCGTAATCCTCATGGCGCGCGCGTCGTGCTCACGGGCGCCGAGTTCGACCTGCTCGTCGCCTTCTGTCAGCACGCCCAGCGCACGCTGACCCGAGACCAGTTGCTCGACCTCACCCAGGGCCGCGGCACCGAGGCGCTGAACCGCAGCGTCGATATCCTGGTCAGCCGCATCCGCGCCAAGATCGAGCGCGATCCCCGCGACCCGGCCTTGATCAAGACGGTCCGATCGACCGGCTATATCTTCACGCCCCTGGTGGAAGTGCAATGAGGGTCCTGACTGCGCTCGGCCTGACCAATCGCATTGCCACCCAGATCGTCGTCCTCCTTGTGCTGGCCGGGCTCGCGGCCTGGGCCGCCATCGTATCAATCATCTTGACGGTTGCGCCCGAATTCGAACTGTCGCCGATGGCGACACGACATGCCGCAACTATCGCTGCGATATTGCGCGGGCTGGAGACTGTACCCGCTGCCGACCGCAGAATTCTGCTCTCCGCCTATCAAGCTGACGAACTGAACGCGGCCTTCATTCCCGAAAAGCCGGAGCGGCTGCAGAGAGCCCTGAATGTTCCGAAACGACTGCAAGCCTGGGTCGAGGGGCAGCTTCCTTCGGGTATTAGAGTTCTCGGCGTCTACGAGGATGGCAAAACCCACATCGCGGTCATCGTTGCCCTGACCGACGGCCAACTGGTTGCGTTCCGCCTGATACGGGATCCGCAGCTCAGGCTCGCCTTCCCCGTCATTCTGATGGCTGCGTTCTTTGGCGCATCCATAGCCCTACTCCTCGGCTGGGCCCTGCGCCGCCTCGTCGCTCCCTTGTCCAGATTTGCCGCGGCCGCCGATCGCTTCGGAGGGGAAGCCCATGAAGCGTCGCTCAAGGAAGAGGGTCCCGAGGAGATTCGCCGCGCGACGCGGGCCTTCAACCGCATGCAACAGCGCATCCAACGGTTGATCGAGGATCGTACCCGAATGCTCATGGCTATCAGCCACGACCTGCGCACCCCCCTGACACGCCTGCGCTTGCGGATCGAGGAGAGTGCGGAGGACGCCTCGAAGCAGCGCATGCTGGACGACGTCGCGCTGATGAACACTTCCATCGAGTCGGCCATCGCCTACGTCCGCGAAGGCGGTGCGACCGAGGCGACGGAGCTGACCGACCTGCCCACTCTCGTGCAAACGATCTGCAGCCAATTCGAAGATGCCGGGCACGTCATCACCTACGACGGACCATCGCATCTCGACGTTCATTGCCAGCCCCTCGCCCTGGAGCGCGCCATCGCCAACCTGATCGACAATGCGGTCAAGTTCGGCGGCTCCATCGTCGTCCGGCTCCGCATGACGCCGGCCAACCAGGTGGTGATCGAGGTCGAGGATGACGGGCCGGGTATTCCCGACGCCGAGAAATCACGCGTCGTCGAGCCCTTCTACCGTTCGGACCAGGCGCGCCGAACCGTCGGCGGCTTCGGGATGGGACTGGCGATCGCCGTCACCGTTGCACGCCATCACAACGGCACCCTGACCCTGCATGACCGTGTACCCCATGGCCTCTGCGCGCGACTGACGATCCCCGTCTTCGGGCCACTCGGAAGCGATCGTGCCTAGATCCCACCGGACTCAGAAATCGAGCGGGGCGTTGTCGACCACTTCCTTCATCACGAAGAAGGTCCGCGTCTGACGGACCCCCGGCAGCGCGATCAGTTGATCGCCGTGGATGCGGTTGAAGTCCGCCATGTCGCCGACCCGGATCTTCAGGAAGTAATCGAAGTCGCCGGCCACCAGGTGGCAATCGAGCACGAAATTGAGCCTGGCGATCGCCTTCTCGAATTGGGCGAAGCTCTCCGGCGTCGAACGATCGAGCACGACGCCCACCATGACCAGCGCACCGCGACCGACCTTTCCCGGATCGACCATCGCCCTCACCTGCCTGACATATCCGTCCTCGAACAGGCGCTGGGTCCGACGGTGGCAGGTGGCCGGGCTGACCCCGACTTTGTCCGCCAACTCCGCATTGGTCAGGCGTCCGTTGCCCTGCAGCAGCCTAAGTATCTTCAGGTCGATCTTGTCCAGCCCTTCGTCTTGAAAGGTTTTCTCGTTTCTTGCGGCCATGGCGAGATATTACGCCCATAAGACGCACGTCTATAGCGCTATCTGGACTATTTACCGGACAATTTCGGAAGCACCTTAGCGAGGCCAGATGGTAAAAACTCTGCATCAGCGCGACACGCAGAGGACACCCGCATGCTTGAGAATTTCGAGCGTTATCCGCTCACCTTTGGCCCCACCCACATCGAGAAGCTGGATCGCCTCGGCGCCCATCTCGGCGGCAAGGTCGAGCTCTATGCCAAGCGTGAGGATTGCAACTCGGGTCTGGCCTTCGGCGGCAACAAGCTGCGCAAGCTCGAATACATCATCCCGGATGCGCTGGCCTCCAACGCCGACACGCTGGTGTCGATCGGAGGCGTGCAGTCCAACCACACCCGCATGGTCGCCGCCGTCGCCGCCAAGATCGGCATGAAGTGCCGGCTGGTGCAGGAGAGTTGGGTGCCGCACGAGGATGCGGTCTACGACCGCGTCGGCAACATTCTGCTCAGCCGCGTCATGGGCGCTGACGTGCGGCTGGTCGATGAAGGCTTCGACATCGGCATCCGCGAGAGCTGGCAGAAGGCACTGGAGGAAGTGAAGGCGGCCGGCGGCAAGCCCTACGCCATTCCCGCCGGCGCGTCGGTGCACAAATATGGCGGCCTGGGCTATGTCGGCTTCGCCGAGGAGGTCCGCCAGCAAGAGAAGGAACTCGGCTTCTCCTTCGACTACATCGTCGTCTGCACCGTCACCGGCTCGACCCATGCCGGCATGGTGGTCGGCTTCGCCAAGGATGGCCGCCAACGCAAGGTGATCGGCATCGACGCCTCGGCCACGCCGCAGCAGACCAAGGCGCAAGTCCTGGAGATCGCCCGCAACACCGCCAAGCTCGTGAAGCTCGGCAAGGAGATCGAGGACGAGGATGTCGTCCTGGTCGAGGACTATGCCTACCCGCTCTATGGCGTGCCGTCGGAAGAGACCAAGGAAGCGATCCGCCTGTGCGCGCGCCTCGAAGGCATGATCACCGACCCCGTGTACGAGGGTAAGTCCATGCAGGGCATGATCGACCTCGTGAAGAAGGGCTACTTCCCCGCCGGCTCCAAGGTCCTCTACGCCCATCTCGGCGGTGCCCCGGCCATCAACGGCTACGGTTACGCCTTCCGCAACGGCTGATCGCTGTAAATCGCTCGCGGGGAGAGCGCCAACGCGCGTGGCGCTCTCCCCGTCCTGCGTGTCAGCGCTTCGGCACCAGGCAAAAGCCCTGAGCATCGATCCCCAGGGCTGGATTGAACTTGCTGCGGAAGTTCTCCAGTGCCACGGCCGCCGTGAGTTCGACGATCTGCGGTTCCGTGAAGTGTTCCTTCACCTTGGCGAAGAAGGCATCGTCGACCTGCTGGTCGCTATAGGTGATGCGCTCGGCATATTCGAGCGCCACGCGTTCGGACTCGCTGAACAGCTTGCTGTCGCGCCAGCTCAGCACTTCCGCGACCTTGTCCAGGCCGCCTTCGGTTTCCGTCACACGGACGGAATTGATATCAATTCAAAATGGACAGCCGTTGATCGACGCGACGCGCAGGTAGATCAGCGGCAATAATGCCTTCGGCAACTGTCCCGACTGTTCGATCGACTGTCCCAGGAGCTGGGCCGCCCGCAGGATCGGCGGGCAATGGGCCATCACCTTCGTTGGATTGAGCAGGTCGCCAAAAATCTCGCGCTGCTTGTCGAAGATCGACTTCAGCGTCGGATCGCCGCCGTCATCGGTGATTTCTGTGACTCGAGGCACTCAGCCAGCTCCTTCCCTGTTTCAAGAGGAAGGAGCGTACCTCCTGCTGTCCGGGTATCGCGACAGAGGTTTTCTCATGAAGCCCCCGAAGGCGGCGACGCCTCGCCCGTCGCCGCTCTCGTTTCCGGACCTCAGAAGGTCAGCACCTTGGCCTGCACCACGCTTTCGAGCGCCGCGATCTTGGTCAGCAGCTCGGGCGAGATCGGCTGGTCGACCTGCACCAGGGCGATCGCCGAGCCGCCCGGCGTGTCGCGGCCGAGATGGAAGGTCGCGATATTGACCTTGTGCTCGCCCAGAAGCGACCCCAGCCGGCCGATGAAGCCGGGCTTATCGTCATTGGTTATGTAGAGCATGTGCTGGCCGAACTCGGCCTCGATCTCGATGCCCTTGATCTCGACGATGCGCGGATGCTTGCCGCCGAACAGCGTGCCGGTCACCGAGCGCGTGTACTTCTCCGTCGTCACCGACAGGCGGATCAGCGAGTGGTAGTCGCTGTCACGCTCGTGCTTCACTTCCGCGACATCGACGCCGCGTTCGCGGGCGATGGCCGGCGCGTTCACCATGTTCACCGTATCGAGCTGCGGCCGCAACACGCCCATCAGCGCGACCTGGCTCAGCGGCTTGATGTTGAGCGCCGCCACCTGGCCCTCGTACTCGATCGACACCGCCTTGATATCGGTGTCGGTGAGCTGGCCGGCAAACGAGCCGAGCTTCTCGGCGAGGTCGAGATACGGCGCCAGCTTGGGCGCGTCCTCGGCCGACACGTTCGGCATGTTGAGTGAGTTCACGACCGCACCGGTCAGCAGATAGTCGGACATCTGCTCGGCGACCTGTAGCGCCACGTTCTCCTGCGCCTCGACCGTCGACGCGCCGAGATGCGGCGTGCAGACGAGGTTGGGCGTGCCGAACAGCACGTTCTCCTTGGCCGGTTCGACGGTGAAGACGTCGAAGCCAGCGCCGGCGATGTGACCGGACACCAGCAGATCGCGCACGGCGAGCTCGTCGACCAGGCCGCCGCGGGCACAATTGACGATGCGCACGCCCTTCTTGGTCTTCATCAGGTTGGCTCGGCTCAGGATGTTCTTGGTCTGCTCGGTGAGCGGCGTGTGGACCGTGATGAAGTCGGCGCGCTCCAGCACCTGGTCGAGCGTGGCTTTCTCGACGCCGAGTTCGGCAGCACGCTGATCCGACAGGAACGGATCGTAGGCCAGGACGCGCATCTTCAGGCCGATCGCGCGGTCGGCGACGATCGAGCCGATATTGCCGCAGCCGATCAGGCCCAGCGTCTTGAAGCTGAGCTCCGAGCCCATGAAGCGGTTCTTCTCCCACTTGCCGGCCTGCGTGCTGGCATTGGCTTCGGGGATCTGGCGCGCGACGGCGAACATCAGCGCGATCGCATGCTCGGCCGTGGTGATGGCGTTGCCGAACGGCGTGTTCATCACGACGACGCCACGGGCGGTCGCGGCCTTGATGTCGACGTTGTCGACGCCGATGCCGGCGCGGCCCACCACCTTGAGCTTCTTCGCTTCCGCCAGCACTTCCGCCGTGACCTTGGTCGCCGAGCGGATGGCGAGGCCTTCATACTGGCCGATGATCGCGCGCAGTTCGGCCGGCTTCAGGCCCGGCTTGAAATCGACGTCGCAGCCGCGCTCGGAGAAGATCTCGATCGAACGCGGGCTGAGCTCATCGGAGATGAGAACTTTGGGCTTCGCCATTTGAAATGCCTCCTTCATCGGAGCGCGCCACTCCAGTGGCGCTCATGTTCCGAGCGCCACTGGAGTGGCGCGCTCCCTTGAATCCTTTAAGCCGCCTTGGCGCCGAACTCGCGTTCGATCTCGGCGTAGGCCCAGTCGAGCCAAGGCAGCAGCGCCTCGAGATCGCTCTTCTCCACCGTGGCGCCGCACCAGATGCGCAGGCCAGGAGGAGCATCGCGGTACGAACCGAGGTCGTACCCGGCTTTCTCGGTCTCGAGCAGGTCGGCCATCTTCTTGGCCGCCGCGGCCTGCTTGTCGGCCGGCAGCGCCGTGAACCAGGGCGCGGTGATGTTGAGGCACACCGAGGTGTTGGAGCGGATCGCCTTGTCGGCGGCGAGGAAGCCGATCCAGGTGCGTTCGGCGGCGAACTTCTCCAGCACGCCGAGATTGGCGTTGGAGCGCGCCATCAGGCCCTTGAGGCCGCCGACGCTCTCGCCCCAGCGCAGGCCGTCGATCGCGTCCTCGACGCACAGCAGCGACGGCGTGTTGATCGTGTCGCCCTTGAAGATCGCCTCGGAGAACTTGCCGCCCGAAGTCAGGCGGAAGATCTTCGGCAGCGGCCACGGCGGCGAATAGCTTTCCAGGCGCTTCACCGCGCGCGGGCTCAGCACCAGCATGCCGTGCGCGCCCTCGCCGCCCATGACCTTCTGCCACGACCACGTCACGACATCGAGCTTCTGCCACGGCAGGTCCATGGCAAAGACGGCGGAGGTGGCGTCGCAGATGGCAAGGCCGTCGCGATCGTCGGCGATCCAGTCGCCGTTCGGCACCTTCACGCCGGACGTGGTGCCGTTCCAGGTGAAGACGACGTCATGTGTCCAGTCGACCGCCTTGAGATCGGCGATCTGGCCGTAGCCGGCCTTGAGGATGCGCGCGTCCTTGAGCTTGAGCTGCTTGACGACGTCGGTGACCCAACCCTCGCCGAAGCTTTCCCACGCCAGCATATCGACCGGGCGCCCGCCCAGCAGCGACCACAGCGCCATCTCGACGGCGCCGGTATCCGAGGCGGGCACGATGCCGACCTTGTAGTCGGCGGGAATGCCGAGGATGGCGCGCGTGCGATCGAGCGCTTCGGCAATCTTCTTCTTGCCGAGCTTCGAACGATGGGACCGCCCCACGGCGGCATCTTTGAGGGCTTCCGGAGTCCATCCCGGACGCTTGGCGCAAGGTCCCGAAGAAAAATCGGGACGCGCCGGACGAGTCGTCGGCTTCATCAAACCTCTCCCTTACAGAAGAGCTGCGCTCCGGTGGGGGAGCGTGGCCCGCCGCCCCTATAAGCGGGAGGCAGGCTGCCGTCAATGTGCGTTGTTGGTCGCGAGGCGCTAGGCGCGCGAGTTCCAGTAACGCAAGAGCGCCGCCTCGTTACCCGCGAACAGGTTGCGGTCGCAGTGGGACACGCCTTGCACGGCGCGCGGCACCGAGCCGTAGGCGGCATCGAGTTCCGTCTCGTCGCCAGCGTACTGCCACATGTGCCAGCCGCGCCCCGCCCATGCGACCGGAACTTCGGGCGATTCGCGATAATCGGCGAGCCAGAGATCGCAGCGCGCCAGGATCGACGTCGGCGGAATCGGCTGCCCCAGCGTGAGGCCGCGGGCGACGCGCCGGCCATTCGCCCAGTTCGGCTGCGTGTAGATCATCGGCAGTCGCCCGGTCGCCGCATAGACCGTCTGCACGAAGACTTCGGCCTGCACGAGCGTCATCGTGTTGCGCGGATTGTGATCGTTGGGCTCGAAGTCGAGCGCCATCACCGTCTTCGGCCCGGGCTGAGCCGCCGCGAGGAAACTCCTCGCCTGTCGTTCTCCAGGATACTGCCGCGTGCCGAAGTGATAGGCGCCCCACAGCAGACCCGCCGCTTCCGCCTCCGGGCGTCGTACGCTGTACGAGGGATCGACATAGTCGCCGCCCTCGGTCGCCTTGTGAACGACGGCGAGAATATTGCTGCGCCGGCGCACGGCGCCGAAGTCCGTCACGGTCACGTTGTGGCTGATATCGATTACCGCATCGAGGCCACCCGCCGGCGCTCTGCCAGATGCCTGCGGCGCCATCGTCGCTTGCGCAGCCTGCCGGGACGCACATCCCGTCACCGCGGGCGCGGCCACTGCGGCCAGCCCTGCGAGTACGTTTCTTCGCGATATCATGTCGATTGCATCTCTCACGGGTGACCCGCCGATCCCGGCGGTGACAATCGTGTGATAAATCATCCGTGAATTGGGGCAAAAAAGCAATCAAATCGAGGAAGCCGCGCCGCAATGCCGCTGTCACGGCGGGCTGCGGCGGCGCAGCTCGTAGTACGGCCCGATCAGTGGATTACTGAAAACGGGCACGACCTCGTAGTCGTGATGCAACATGTCATAGAGAGCCGGTGCGCGAG
The DNA here is from genome assembly GCF_900167455.1 of Enhydrobacter aerosaccus. GTDB lineage: Bacteria > Pseudomonadota > Alphaproteobacteria > Reyranellales > Reyranellaceae > Reyranella > Reyranella aerosaccus. The sequence continues at coordinate 892,571 of NZ_FUWJ01000001.1, read as the reverse complement.
CCGACGCCGAGACACCACCGAGCCGACGGGCCAACTCGTCCTCGCTCCAATTCCAGAAGTCCGACACCGCGATCCGGTAGCCAAGACGAAAGGCGAGATCGATCTGCTGCTTGAGCGCCGCCGCGTGCTGCTCGGCAGTCCACTGCGGATGACGGATCGCGCCGGCATTGACGGCGATCCATTTGAAGCGCGGCCAGTCGCTGGGTGCCGGCCCTGGTGGAGGAATGAAGTCCCAGTCCCAGGTGTGACTCCACAGGGCGTACTGCCAAGTCGCGATATACTCGAAGCCCCAATAGAGGAAGACGGTGCGGTCGGTCGGGAAGTACCGCTCGATTTCCGCCACGGCGGCAACCGCCGCCGCATCCTCGCCGCGCCAGCGCGCCAGCGACACGACATTCCAGGCCAGCGGCACGAGCGACAATACCGCCAGCAGCCCCATCGTCTTCGGTCTCAGCTCGGCCCAGCGACGGCCGGCCAGGACCGTCGCCACGATCAGCGCCCACGTCACCGTCAGCCACGGCATGACGTTGACCTGCATCTGCGGATCCTGCGGCTGGGAGTACAGGTTCATCGCCTGCCCCGCCGCCAGCGTGCCCAGGAACACGGCCGCAACCGCGCGCAGCCGCGGCTCGGCGCGCCGCGGCCACAGCAACGCAAGCCCGACGACGAAGATCGCGAGTTCGATGAGTACCGATAGCGACAGCGGCAGGACGCCACGCGCCGCCGAGGCCGGATCGAAGTAGTTGCCGGTGATGAAGAGATAGTTGCCGAGGCCGGCCAGCATCATCCAGGCCTTGCTCCAGCTCAGGCCACCCCAGCCGCTGTCGACGCCCTTCCCCGTCCACAACAGGTCCGGCAGGCCGACGGCGCCATTATGGCCCTCCCAGACCTGCTGCACGATGCCGGTTACAGCGACGATCGTGACGAGCAGCGTCGCGATCCAGCCGAGGCGCTGCCGCAATGGCGCGTCGGCGATGGCCAGCGCCAGGACGAAGGCTGGCAGCGTCGGGAAGATCAGCCGCCATTCGGTCAGCCAGCCCAGCGTGAACAGGATCGCGACGGCGATCACCCGCCAGTGTGTCGGGCGATCGAACCACAAGGCCGCCAGCAGCATCGATCCCAGCACCAGCGTGTAGCCCGGCATGATGTCTTCGCTGATGACGGCGAGCAGCAGGAAGAAGCCGGTGCCGAGATGGAACAGCGTCGCCAGGATCGCCGTCGTCACGCTGCCGGTGAACCGCAGGACGAAGGCATAGACGCAGACGAGGCACAGGCTCGCCCAGAAAGCGTTGAGATAGGCGAACTGCTTCCAGGCCACGCCTTTCAGGATGCCGGCGAGGTCGAGCAGATGGGCGAGGAAGCCGTAGAGCGGGAAGTACAGATAGTTCGACTGATCGAGCCGGGCATGGGCGAAGTCGTGGATCCAGGGCTCGGCCTGGATGCTCTTGTACATGCCGTTGGCCGTGAGGATGTGCACGTTCTGCAGCCAGGCGATCATGGCCGTCAGGAACAGGAGCGACAGGATGAAGACCGGCGGCAAGTGCCGGCCGAGCGACGGCGTCTTCATGGCCGGGCCCAGATCGAGGAAGCGAACATCAGCCGAGCTTACGAGCGCAGACCGCATACTGTGCCCCGAGCGGCAGCCAGGCCAGCAGGCGGTCGATGCCGCGCAGGAAGCCCAGGGCCGGAGGCGTGAACATCAGGTAATCCGTCTCGAGGTCGTAACGTGCGCTGTCGAGCAGCCCGTGCCGCACCTCCTGCGCGTCGAGCAGGATAGCATTGGCATCGATCGGCGTGCGCGCGATCACATGGCGCACCAGCGGATTGCGCGGATTGTGCTCGAAGACAACGAGCCGGCCGCCGGGCCGCAGCACCCGTCCGAGCTCTCGATAGACCGCCGGCCGTTCCGACACGGGAACGTGATGCAGCACCGCGCTCGCCACCACGATGTCGAACTGGCCGTCGGCGAAGGGCGTGCGTTCGTCGCGCTGCGTTTCGAGCCGCGGCAACGGTGCGGCGGCCATCGGCCAGCGCCGCAGCGCTTCCTCCAACATGCCCTGCGAGACGTCGCAGCCGGCGAACGGTGCGCGGGCCCCGAGCCCGACCAGCACGCGCATCAGGTCGCCAGCGCCGCAGCCATAATCGAGCAGGCTCGACGTGCCGTCGCGCAATCCCTTCTCGTGCCGCAGCAACCAGCGCGCCTTTACGGCGATGAACTGGTCGGCCGAGCGGCCCATCAGGCGCTTGACCGGATTGTCGAAGCCGCCGTCATAGCCTTCGGCGTGGCGGTCGAACTCGGCCGGCTTCACCGGTCGCCTCCGACGATGTCGCGGATCATGAACAGCGGCCGGCCCTTGCTCTGGTCGTAGAGCCGGCCCAGATAGGCCCCGATCACGCCCAGCATCAGGAACTGCATGCCTGCCAGCAGCCCGATCGCCGCCATCAGCGAGGTCCAGCCCGGCAGGTTGACGCCGAGGAACCAACCGACGATCGAATAGAGGAAGAAGGCGAAACCCACCGCCGCCATGATCCAGCCGATGGTCATCGACGCCATCAGCGGCACCACCGAGAAGCCGGTGATGGCATCGACGGCGAAGCCCATCATCTTCTTCAGCGGATACTTGCTCTCGCCAGCCACGCGCGCCTTGCGGTCGTAGACCAGCGCCACCTGGCGACCGCCGATCCAGGCCACCATGCCGCGGATGAAGCGGTGGCGCTCGGGCATCGCCAGCAAGAGATCGAGGATGCGTCGGTCGACCAGCCGGAAGTCGCCGGTGTCGCACGGGATCTCGACATCCGTCAGCCGGCCGATCAGGCGATAGAAGGCGGCGGCCGTGCCGCGCTTGAACAGGCTCTCCCCTTCGCGCAGCCGGCGCTGTCCGTAGACGACGTCGGCACCCTCATCCATCAGGGTCATCATGTCGGGCAGCAGCTCGGGCGGGTCCTGCAGGTCGGCATCGATGATCAGGATGCGCGCGCCGCGGCAGATCGACAGGCCGGCCGTAAGCGCGAGCTGATGGCCATGATTGCGCATCAGCCGCACCGCGACGACCCGCCGGTCGCGCGCCGCCGCCTCGGCCATCACCCGCCAGGTGCCGTCGGTCGAGCCGTCATCGACCAGCACGATCTCCGTGCTACCCGATCCGGCCGCCTCCGGCCCCGCCGTTGCGGCCAGCCGATCGAGCACCGCCCCGACCCGCTGCAGAAACTCCGGCAGCACGCCCTCCTCATTGAAGCAGGGGGCGACGACGGAAATCGCCGGTCGGTCAGTCTTGTTCATTCTTTTGCAGCAATAACGCCTGTTCCTTTCCCCCGCTACCCCCTCGCCGTGCCCATTCCGACCGACCACGTCGGTTCCCCTAGCGGGAACAAGGAAGAAGAGGCTATCAAGCCGGCCATGAGCGCCAACGACAACGACCATCGCGGTCTCCTGCCAGCCGGGCTGGCCGACCTGCTTCCTCCCGACGCCGCCCGCGAGGCGCGCGCCATCGACGTGGCGATCGAGCGCTTCGCCGCCTTCGGTTACGAACGCGTGAAGCCGCCGGTGGTCGAGTTCGAGGAGTCGCTGCTGGGCGGCCCCGGCGCCGCCCTGGCCTCGCAGACCTTCCGGCTGATGGACCCGGTATCGCAGCGCATGATGGGCGTGCGGCCCGACATGACGCTGCAGGTGGCTCGCATCGCCGTCACGCGTCTGAAGCATGTCGAACGGCCGCTGCGACTCTCCTACGGTGGCAACGTCATCCGCGTGCGCGGCAGCGCGCTGAAGCCCGAACGCCAGTTCGCCCAGGTCGGAGCCGAGCTGTTCGGCGTCGATACCGCCGAAGCCGATGCCGAAGCCGTGCTTCTGACCGTCGATGCCCTGCGCGCGATCGGCGTCGCCGAGCTCACCGTCGATCTCAACCTGCCGACCCTGGTCGCCGCGGTCGCCGGCGGATTGAAGCTCTCGGGCGAGCCGCTGCGCCGCCTGCGCCGCGCCCTCGACCGCAAGGACGAGGCCGCCATCGCCAAGGCGCTCGACGACCGCAAGGCGATCGACCTGTTCGTCGGCCTGCTGCGCGCCGCCGGACCGGCGGACACCGCGATCGCGCAGCTCAAGAAGCTCAAGCTGCCAGCGGCCGGCACGGCCGAAGCGGCCCGCCTGGCCGAGGTCGTGACGCTCGTCCATCGCGCCGATCCCGACCTGCCTCTGACCCTCGACCCGGTCGAATATCGCGGCCTCGAATATCAGACTGGCGTTTCCTTCTCGGTCTTCGCCCTCAAGGGCCGGCAGGAGCTGGCCCGCGGCGGACGTTATTCGGCCGGCTATCCAGAAGACGGCGTCAGCGAACCCGCGACCGGCTTCACCCTTTACATGGATGCCGTCCTGGCCTCTTCCGATGCCACGTCCGAACGCCCGCGCCTCTATCTGCCGTTTGCCACGGCCTGGAGCGAGGCCGCGCATTGGCAGGACAAGGGGTATGCCGTCGTGCGCGCCGTCACCGCGGCCGCCGACACCCGCAAGGAAGCCAAACGCCTGCGCTGCACGCATGCACTGATCGACGGCGACGCGGTGCCCCTGTAGTCGACGCGTCGGCACCGACGATCTCACTCCTCGTCGTAGAAGGCGGCGATGGGATCGTAATCCTCGTCCTCGGGATGACGCGGCCGGACGTCCTCGTAGTCGGAAGACGCCCGCCAGAACACCGGACGGATCTGCATATGCTCCGGGATGTCGGTCGCTTCCGGCACGACCGGCATTGCTTCGGGACAGGTGACCTCATCCGGTCTCGACTTCTTCGAGACGGGCGGCGGTCGAGGCTCCGGTGCTGGCGCGGCCGCAGCCGGGTTCGACGGCGGCTCTGCCCGCGGCTCCGGTAGCGGCTCTGGTGCCGGCTTGGGCGCCGGGTTTGGCGCCGGCTTCGGCGATGGACTTGGACGCGCGACCGGACGCGGCGTCGGCCTGACACAGGTCACGCCAGCCGCCGCCAGGATGGCCGCCTTCTGCGGATGGTCCGCGAGATAGTCCTCGAGTTCCTTCTTCTTCAGCAGAAACTCGAGCTCCTGCTCGGCCAGGATCAACTCGCCGAAGGTGTCGAGCCAATCGACCTGGGCCTCGAGGCGCTTGAGCCGCGCCTTCAACCTCATTTCAGGCGCTTCCTCAGGTCCTGCACCTCGGCCTCGAGCCGCTCGACGCGCTCTTCCTGGCCGAGCAGCTCGAAGGCGCGGCGATGGGTTTCCAGAACGGCGGCGATTGCGGCGCCGTCCTGCGGCGTGATGGTTTGTGCCGCCATCGCCGACATGACCGCGGCATGCGCGGCGACGAGATCGGCGGGTGTGCCGATCTCGGGCAGGTCGATCTCGACCGGCCGCCCCTTGGGCGCCGACCAGACGCGATTCAACACCAGTCGCGCAGCGACGCGGTCGCCCTCGGTAGCGACCTCCACCATCTTCTTGACCACCGCTTCGGCGCCCTCGCTGGCGACCTGGTCGAGCAGGAGGTTCACCTTGTTGCGGCTGCCGACCGGACGGCCGGGGCCGCCGGGATTGCCTTTCTGGAATTTTGCCATGACGAGTCTTCTCCACGGATGAGAGCGGCTTCCCGTTAAAGAAACGGGAATTAAACGACGGACCGCCCATGGAATGACCGAAGCGACACGCGCCCCGTGACCAAAGGCGATCCATCACAGCCACGATAAGAGCGACTCAGGGAGAACGACGATTCCGGTCGTTACCCACCTCGCAGGAACAATCACCTATGGCGATGATTCTCCGTCGTCCTGAGCGGAGCCAAGCGTAGCGAGGCGCAGTCGAAGGACCCTTCCTTCAGCGCATCGTTGGATGGAGCATCGCCAAGACAGGCCCCTCGACTGCGCCGCCCTTCGGACAGCTCCGCCAGGCTGACGATCGAACCTTCACAAGCGATTGCCCTGCTGGCCCCCTACAGCGTCGCCGACAGCATGCCCAGACGGACTATGCCGGCGGCAGATCGAGGCCGTTCGGGAGGGAGATCCAGATGACCGTTTGGGCTTCCGGGGAATGCCGTGACAGATGGCCCTTGCCGTGTGTGTCCGCCACCAACACGAAGCTGCCCGCCGGAACATGGCGCACCTCTCCATCGCTCGTCTCGTAGTCGACCGCCCCATCCAGCCTGACGGTGAGGTTCGGCTCCGGAACCTTGTGCCAGGCAACCTCGCGCATGCCCGCCGGAATGCGGGTGATGCGGACGCGGGACGCCGGATAACTGGCCGTCACCTCGAACGGCGTGGCATCGGGATGCACCGACAGCTTCGTCGTCGGCAATTCGATTTCGTCGAAATGCGATTCGCCATCGGGAGTGGCATAGATGCGCAGGCATTTCATCGCGGCTGCCTCCTCGGTTCGCCGTGCCGAACGAGGCATCTCTAGCATGACGAAAGCGGAAGCAGCCACGGCTCTGGTGCGAGCGCGCCCCCTCAAGGTGCCTGTGGCCCCGGACTCATGAGCCCATGGCGTCGTTGAATTCCTGACCGTCCAGTCGTGGCGCGACCGCGCGCACCAGCTCGGCGACCAGCGTCACTGCCGGATCCATGTCGGTACGACTGTGCCGGACGAGGTGAAGCGAAACCGGCTCGAGGGAGATCGGCACCGCACGCGACGTCAGCTGCGCCGCGGCCGTGCACGCCATTACGCCCGACGGAAACGCGCCAAGGAGGTCGGTGTCACACAACAGCTCTAGCGCGTGCAGGAACGTGGGCGCGACGGCGGCGACGCGTCGCTGGCGCCCGATCCGGGCGAGCGCCGGTTCGACCGACCCCTGCCGATCCCCACGGCCGGAAACGACGACATGGGGAAAGGCCAGCCAGCGGTCGAGGTCGAGCGTCTCACCGGCTGCCGCCGGATGGTCGCGTCGCATCACGACGACATAGGGGTATGTGGCGAGGGGTTCGGTCCGCAGCGAGGCGCCGGAGGCGGACGCGACGGTAACGACGAGGTCCACCTCGCCGCGTTCGAGTCGCTCGATTTCATTGCCGACGTGCCAAGGATGAAAGATCAGGTCGATTCCCGGCGCCCGCTTCGCCAGCTCCGCCGTCAAGGCGGCGCCGAGGGTGACGGCGGGAACGTCGGACGCGACGAGCCGCACCGCGCCGCGAAGATCGGCCAGGTCCGGCGGGCCGGCCGACACGATGACAGACAGTTCGGCGAGAGCCGCCCGCAGCGGCTCGCGCATGGCGTCGGCGCGCGCTGTCCGGCGAAGCCCACCCGGCGACGCCCGCACCAGCAGCGGATCGCCGAACAGCGCCCGCGCCCGGGCGAGCGCGTTCGAGGCCGCGGGCTGGGACAGGCCGAGCCGCTCGGCAGCCCGACCGACATGCGCTTCGTCCAGCAGCGCATCCACGATCACGAGCAGGTTGAGGTCGATTCCACGAAGCTTCATCTGGTGAATGGCATATCATAACAAACATCATTTTGAACAATGTCTGCCGGGCCGCCATTTTCACGGCGTGTCAGGAGGCCTTGAACGTGACCACCGTGCTGCTGCTTGCCCATCCCGATTTTGCCGCCTCTCGAGTCAACCGCGCGCTGCTCGCGGGGCTAAACGATCTGCCCGGACTGGAGGTCGCCGAGCTTTACGCGCTCTATCCCGATGGCCGGATCGACTTCGCGGTCGAGCGCGCGCGGGTGCTGCGCGCCGGCAGGCTGGTGCTCCAGTTCCCGCTCTACTGGTACTCGACTCCGCCGCTGCTCAAGCACTGGCAGGATGCGGTGCTGACGCCGCTCTTCTATCGCGAGCCGGAGATCGCCGCGGCGACGGCGGGCCTGCCGGTGCTCGCGGCGACGACGACGGGCGGTCCGCCGGCGAGCTATCAATCGGGCAACCCGGCCGGAACGACGATCGATGAGCTGTTTGCGCCTCTCCGGGCCACCGCGCGCAAATGCGGCTGGCGGTGGCAGGCTCCGTTCGCGCTCCACGATGTGCGCAACCTCGATGACGCTGCGCTGACGCGGGCGGGCGAGGATTACAGATCGGCAATCCTTTCGGCACCGATGCGGGAGCGGCGGTTGGAAGTTGCCGCGTGAACCGCGGCATGCGCGGCGACGAGATCGCCCTCGGCACGAGGCGCTCGCATACCGGCCCGGCTGCGCTTCTCCCCTGTCGCAAAAGCTCGCCGGAATACGGACTACCGTATCATGACGGCCGTGCCCGTCCCTGAACCGGCCGGATCTTGCGCGGTCCCGCGATCCAGATCGCCATCATGGACACGAGGCAGAAGCCGATGATCAGAAGGAAGGCAGGCCGATAGCTGCCAGTCTCGTCGTGGATAGCACCGGCCATCCAGGGACCCACGGCGCCGCCGACGATCAACGAGACGCTGATGGCTCCAAAGATCGAACCATAATGTGGTCCCTCGAAGATCTCCGCCACGATCGGCCCCATGACGGACGTCAGCGCATATCCCAGGAACCCTTGTGCAAACACCATGAAATAAAGCAATGCCGGCGACGGCCAATGTTCGAGCCCGATCAGCGCCGCGTAGGCAAGGGCAAACCCGAGGCAGCCCGCTGTCCATATCCACTCACGGCCGACGCGGTCCGACAACGCCCCCAGGAGGATCTGGCCGGGAATGCCGATAATGCTCACCGCGCCGAGCGCCCATGCCGCCGTCAGCGGCGCAAAGCCGATCTCGACGAGGTACGTCGTTTGGTGAACCTGTATGGCGTACCAGGCGACGAGTGCCAGGAAATAGCCAAGCGAGAGCCACCAGAATCGCGCCGTGCGCATCGCGCGGCGGAGTGACCACTCGGTCGCGGCCCAGGCGTGATCGGTGATCGCGGCACGCCGCGCGGCCAGCATACCGGGGGACGCGCGATCGCCATCCGGATTCTGTCCAACGTCTGCCGGTCCCTTCCTCACGAACAGCGCCAGCGGCGCAATCCCGAGCAGGACCAACCATCCCATCGCCACGCACGATGCCCGCCACCCCTCCGTGACAATGATGGTCTGCAACCACGGCAGCAGCAGAACGGCGCCGACGCCCGCGCCTGCGAAGGCGATGCTGATGGCAAGCCCGCGTCGTCGCACGAACCAGTGCGGCAGGAATTGCGAGTGCACGGTGTACGTCATCATGTTGGCGCCGCCGCCGACGGCGAGGCCCAGAGTGGCGTAAAGCTGCCAGGGACTTGTCACGTATGGCGCCAGCATCAGGCCGGCCGACATCAATACGACACCGATCAGGATGAGGATGCGTGGGCCACGTGCATCCACCACCCGGCCAACGAACGGGCTTAGGATGGCCGAGACAAGAAAGCCGAAGGAGAAGGCACCAGCCGCCAGGCCGCGATCCCACTTGAACTCGTCGATCAGAGGCGGCAGGAGCAGCGAGAAGGACGTGCGTCCCGTCACTCCGATCGCCATCGTCACGAATGCGATGCCGACGATGAACCATCCATAATAGAACGGCAGTCTGGCCGACCAGTGTCTCGACGTTGGCTGCATCCGGGTCATGCCGCCGATGAAACGAGACCAAGCGGCTGCTCGCCGATGCGATCGAGGCCGGCTCCCGGCACCTGCACAAGCCGAAGCCTCTTGCCCGCGGCCGCCAGCTCTTGCGTAAAAGCCATCGAAACAAGAATGTCGGCATCGCCAAGTTGGCTGACGATGTCGGCCTCGTCTCCCGAGACGAACTCGCAGGGGATGGTCAACCGCTGGCGTCCCGGCTCGATCAAACGCACGGCAAAGACCCGGTGAACACGGCTTTCAATATCTTCGATCCTCCAGGCAGCGGCTCTTCTTACTAGCAAGCTTGGCCGGCACTATCGCGGCGCGGGTGGCATCAATCAACTACAGGCCAGGTGGTCATGGGCAGGAAATCGAGCGTCCTATCGCACCTCATGAGCCTCCGGAAATGGCGGGTTCTTCGCCGTCGCGGCTTGCATCGGCGGCGAATTGTTCCCGGCGCCACATCAGCTTCCTTGAACTCGCCGGAACCCAGTTGAGCCGGGAGATAGCGCAGCGGCAATGCGCAGGGAGTGCTACTTTCCCATGAACGACGAGACGTGCGAGGTGTTCAGGAGAGAAGACGGGCCGCTTCCCGACTCCCTCACCGCTTCGCCCCAGGAGATCTGCCGCGCGGAAGCGGGGCCCGGTTCAACTCCCGCCGCAGGCGATGCGCCAGGGCGACGAAGGCGCCCAACGCCGGATTGTCGTTGGAAGGTCGGAAGGCGATGCCCAAGGCATACTTCACTGGCACGATGCCGCGCCGTACCTGGACATAGGCGACATTCTCCATCTGCACCGATTGCATCGCCTGCGGGACAAGGGCGATGCCCATGCCGCTCGCGACCAGGGCGAGCACAGTCTGCATCTGCGGCGCGACCTGGACGAAGTTCGGGATGAAGCCGCTGTCCTGGCAGGCGGCGACGACGACACTCTCGAACCCCGGCCCTTCCTTGAAGGAGAAGCCGACGAACGCCTCGCCGCTCAGGTCACGCAACTGCACGCGGCGCTGATTGCTGATGGCATGGGTACGCGGAACCGCGAGCATCAGCTCCTGCTCGCAGAGATTTTCGACGCGCAGGTCCTTCGCGTCGTGAAGCGGCGGCACGACGATGCCGACATCCGTCGTCTCGCCGAGCAGCGCCGCCAGTTGCTGCGACGTCGTCTCGCCGCTCGGCATCAGCTTGACGTCGGGATAGTCGGCATGAAAGGCGCGCAGCAGCCGGGGCACGACGTCGAGCGCCGCGCTGGGCACGAAGGACAGGCGCAGCGTCCCCAGTTTGCCGACGGCGGCCCGCTGGGCGACCTCGACCGAGAGCTGTGCATGGGCGAGCGTCCGCCGCGCCTCGCGCAGGAACGCCTCGCCGGCAACGGTGAGGCGCACGTGATGGCGGGTGCGATCGAGCAGCGTCACGCCCATGTCGGCTTCGAGCCGCTGCACCGCCACGCTCAACGGCGGCTGCGACACGTTCAGGCGCTCCGCCGCGCGGCGGAAACTGCGCTCCTCCGCCACCGCCACGAACTGCCTCAGTCGGCGCAAATCCATGAGATCACTCTAGGATCTCGATCCGGCGCGGTCCATGGCGGTGATCGTGAATCGCTATCACCAGGGCACGTAAACGGTATTGGACGGATCGACCGGCCTGCCGGAGCATCCGCCTATCATTTTCATTCGCGATCGTGGAACCGCCATGCAGCCCTCCTTGCTGGAAGAACTGACCCCCGTCCCCAATCCCTATCCGATCCGGTCGGAGGTCGAATATCCCGAGGTCTGGCGGCTGTGCGAACAAGCGCGCGAACTGGCCTGGGATCCGACGTCGATCGATTTCAGCGACCTGCGCAACGCCGACCTCCCGAGCGAAGTGCGGGCGGCGGGTGCCGAATGGTGGAGCCTGCGCGCCTGGATGGAACATGGCGCGGTGCCCTACGGCACCGAACGGCTGCGCGAGGCGATCTTCCGCCACGAGCCGTTCGAGATCAAACAGCAGATCACCAACTTCATCGCCGAGGAACTGCGCCATCACGAGGCATCGTTCCTGATCGCCAACGGCCTCGCCGGCTATCACGACGAACCGCGCGCGGAATATTTCAAGGCCATCATCCCGAAGTTCCACGACGAGCGCGACGAAAAGGCGATGAGCTTCTACGCGGGCCTCGCCGTCAACACGCTGTTCGAGCAGCTTTCGGGAGAACTCCTCCAGGCGCGCTACGAGAATGCCCGCTTCGAGTCGGTGCGTCTCGCCTGTCAGCTCATCCTGCGCGACGAGGCGCGGCATATCCAATTCGGGCGCATCATCATGCGGCGCTTCTTCGCCGAACTGTCGGCCGACGACCGCCGCCTGCTGGGCGAGAAGTTCGCCAAGAAGCTGCGCGGCAGCCTTCTCAACGGCGTCTACGCCGTCGTGAACCTGCCACCGGCCGAGCGCGAGCGCGCCGGCCGCAACCGCGCCCTCGCCGCCGAGTACGGCCTCGGCGCAACGCATCCCGATGACGAGATCTCCATCATCAAGCGCGGCGTCGACCAGATCCGCGAGGATGTCGCGCCCTACGGCGTCGTCATTCCCGAAATCGCGGAAGTGGACCGCCCGAGCGCGGCCACTCACTGATCTCCCCGGCCCCAACCTTGCATCGCCACGATCGGCGCCCCTCGTCGAAGGATCCCGTGACCCGCTTCTCCACCGTCCTGTCCGGCATTGCCGCCGTCGTCGCGCTTGTCCTGGGCGTCGCCGCCCAGGCCCAGAGCGCCTATCCGAACCGGCCGATCACCCTGGTGGTTCCCTACCCGCCGGGCGGGTCGGCGGATATCCTCGCGCGCACCGTGGGCGCGGAACTCGGCAAGCGGCTCGGCCAGCCGGTCGTGATCGACAATCGCGGCGGCGCCGGCACCGCCATCGGCACCAAGGTCGTGGCGAGCGCCGCACCCGATGGCTACACGCTGCTGCTCGGCACGGTCAGCTCGCAGGCCATCAACCCGGCGATGAACAAGGTGGCCTACGATCCGCTGAAGGATTTCACCGCAGTCTCGCCGCTCGCCTCGATCCCCTTCGTGCTGGCGGTCAATCCGGCCGCCAAGATCGACAGCGTGGCGGCGCTGATCGCCCAGGCCAAGGCGCAGCCCGACGGGCTGAGCTACGCCTCGGCTGGGCCCGGCACCTCGAACCACCTGGCCGGGGAGCTGCTGGCGTCGGAAGCCCATATCCGCCTGCTCCACGTTCCCTACAAGGGCAGCGCGCCGGCGCTCAACGATGTGATCGCCGGGGTCGTGCCGATGATGTTCGACCTGCAGACGACGACGTTGCCCTATCTCAAGTCGGGCAAGCTCAAGGCGCTCGCCGTCACGAGCAAGACGCGCAGCTCGCTCCTGCCCGACGTCCCGACCATGATCGAAAGCGGACTGCCCGGTTACGAGGTCACCGCCTGGTTCGGGGTGTTCGCGCCGGCCGGCCTGCCCGCGCCGATCCTGGCGCGCCTGAATACAGACATCACGGACATCCTCAAGACACCGGAAATGACGGCGCGCCTGCGCGAGCTCGGAGCCGAACTCGAAAGCGGCGATCCGGTGACCTACGCCGCCTATGCGCGCAGCGAGTCGGTCAAATGGGCCGATGTGATCAAGCGCTACGGCCTCGCGCCGTGACGTGTCGCCGGCTCCATTAAGCCCCCTCTCGCTCACTGCCGCGCGTCCCTCATGTCCCCTGACGTTTCCACCGTCGACACCTCGGCTGCAGCGACGGATGCGCTGCGGGCCGCCCTGGCCGAGATCGGTCCGCGATGGGCGAGCGATATCGCCTTCTACAGCCAGCGCACCAAGGACGCCTATGATCCCGTGCTGGCGCGGGCGCCGAAAGCCGACATCGCCGTGACGCGCGATGTCGCCTACGGTGATCACGCCCGACAGGTGCTCGACATATTTCGGCCGGTCGACGCCAAGACCGCGCCGGTGGTCGTGTTCGTCCATGGCGGCGCCTTCGTCCGCGGCGCCAAACGCACCACCGACGAGCTCTACGACAACGTCCTCTACTGGTTCGCGCGTCAGGGCTTCGTCGGCGTGAACATCGAATACCGGCTGGCGCCGGAGGCTGCCTATCCGGCCGGCGCGCACGATCTTGCCCTCGCCCTCGACTGGGTCCAACGCCACATCGGCAGCCACGGCGGCAATCCGGGGCGCGTGCTCCTGATCGGCCATTCCGCCGGCGGTACGCACGTCGCGAGCTATGCCTGCGATCCCGCCCTCGGCTATCTCGGCCGGCATGTGTCGGCAGTGGTCCTGATCTCGGCCCGGCTGCGCGCCGACCAGTCGCCCGTCAATCCGAACGCCATGGGCGTCCGCGCCTATTTCGGCGACGATTCCAGTCTCTACGACATCCGCTCACCGGTCTCGCACGCGACGCACTGCCATCTGCCGGTGCTGGTCGCGGCGGCTGAGTTCGAGAACCCGCTGCTCGACGTCTACGCCCTGGAGTTCGCGCATCGCCTGGCCCAGGCCCGTGGACGCGCGCCGCGGTTCGTGCAGATGAAGGGCCACAATCACATGTCGATCGTGGCCCATTTCAACACCGAGGAAGAAACGCTGGGGCGGATCATCCTCGACTTCTTCGATCAGGAAGGGCGAGCCTAGAGCCCGAGCAGCTTGGCCGCCGTGCCGCCCAGGATCGCGATCCGCTCGTCGTCGCTGAGGCCGGGCGTGTTCAGCACGAGGTCGATCTCGGTGCTGGTCCAGGGGAACGGATAGTCGGTGCCGATCATGATCTGGCTCGCGCCGGTCTCGGCGATCAGGTGGCACAACGCCTCGGGCGTGAAGACGATGGTGTCGAAGAAGAGCTGGCCGTCGCGCAGATAGGCCGTCGGCTTCTTCTTCGGCAATGGACCGACGCGGTTGGGAAAGGTGCGGATCACGGCGTCGGAGCGGTTGGCATAGGACGGCAGGAAGCCGCCGCCGTGCGCGGCGCAGATCTTCAGTCCCGGAAAGCGATCGAGCGTGCCCTCGAAGATCAGGTGCGACAGCGCGAGGGTGGTTTCGAGCGGATTGCCGATCGTGTTGGTGAGCAGGCCGGAGCCGCCGAGCCGCCCGCTGGGTTCCAGCTCGCGCGTGCCGAGCGGATGCAGGAACACCAGCACGCCCAGCTCCTCGCACTTGGCCCAGAAGGGATGGAACTTCGGATCGGCCAGTTCCAACCCGGCCACGCTGCCGCCGACACCGACGCCGCGGAAACCGAGCTGGCGCACCGCATGCTCGACCTGCTCGGCGGCGAGATCGGGATGCTGGAGCGCCGCGGTCGCGAAGCCGACGAAGCGCTCCGGCTGCTCGGCGCAATACTCGGCCAGCGTCTCGTTTTGCAGCCTGATCAGCTCCGCCGCGACGTCGCGCTCGGCGCGATACCAGAACGGATTGATGCTGAGCGCCTCGACATCGATCCCCTGCGCATCCATCGCCGCCAGCCGGGTATCGACATCGGTCATCAGCAAGCCCGGCGCCTCGAGCGGATGCTTGACCAGCGCCATCGCCGCCGGCACCGCGCAATGGGCATGGATATCGACGGTCTTCACGCGCGTGCCCTTGACCACCACTTCGCGACGGCGGGAACCGGCGCCGGCGTGGGCGTGCGCATGTCCGTGGCCCTGCTCGGCAGCGTGCGGTGCCGGTCTCGGCGCGGCGAAGGGACAGCCGGTGAAGGCGATGCCGTTGAACCTCGAACCGATGGATGTCGCGCCGCTGGTCATCATGTCGAGATCTCCCGCAGACTGGGCCAAACGCAGCCGGAGCCTACACCGACGGCCGCCAGGCGTCGCCTGACGAAGTGTTGATGGTGCCTTACCCCCCGAGGGCACAGGAAACGGCAGAGCCCACGCCTGCGGCATGTGACCTTGACCGGGCTGCAGCCTCCGCATACGTTCCGCGCCCTTTGCGACAAACCGGCGGATTGCCGTCATGCCCCAGATCCTCGTCGAGGCGCTGGCCAAGACCTATCGCGTTGCCGAGCGGACACCAGGTCTGATTGGTGCCGTCCGTGGCCTCGTGCATCGGCAATGGCGGGAAGTTTGGGCTCTGGCTGACGTCTCGTTCAGCCTCGAGGCTGGCGAACTGCTGGCCTTCATCGGGCCAAACGGCGCAGGAAAATCGACCACCATCAAGATCCTGTCGGGAATCCTGCGTCCGACGAGCGGCCGGGTCGAAGTGGACGGCCTGGTGCCATACGAGGATCGCATCCACCATGTCGCCCGCATCGGCGTCGTGTTCGGTCAGCGCAGCCAGCTCTGGTGGGATCTGCCTGTCATCGACGGGTTCGACCTGCTGGCCGATATCTACCGAGTAGAGCCGGCCCGCTATCGGCGCCGCCGCGACGAGCTCGTGGCCATGCTGCGGCTCGAACCGCTGCTCGACCAGCCGGTGCGCCAGCTCTCGCTCGGCCAGCGCATGCGCGCGGAATTCGCCGCCGCGTTGTTGCACGACCCCACGATCCTTTTCCTCGATGAGCCCACGATAGGGCTCGATGCACCGTCGAAACTGGCCGTGCGCGAGTTCGTGCGCCGACTCAATCGCGAGCAAGGCGTAACCGTGCTTCTCACCACTCATGACATGCACGATGTCGAGGCGCTGGCGGAACGCGTCATCGTGATAGGCCACGGGCGCCTGCTCGTCGACGGCCCCTTCGCGAGCCTGCGTGCCGGCGTTCTCGCCGAACGACGGCTCTATATCGATTTTGTCGGTCCCGCGCCGATGCTCGACATCGACGGCGTCACGATCAAGGCGCGGGAAGGCCGTTCGCTCGAACTCACCTTCAATCCGGGACGCCTTCCGGCGCCGAAGCTGATCGCGGCCATCACAAGCTCGCATGCTGTCGACGACATCCATGTCGAAGAACCGGCGATCGAGGAAGTGATCGCGCGCCTTTACGAGCTTCACGACGCGCACGAGGCATGACGATGCGCGCCCCTCGCCCCTATCTTGCGGCTCTTCGCGCCCGCTTCCAGCTCATGCTGCAATATCGCACGGCAGCCTTGGCGGGGTTTGCGACGCAGTGCTGGTGGGGCGGTATTCGCATCATGGTCTTTGCCGCTTTCTATGGCGCCAATGCAGCGGCGGCGCCGATCAGCCTTGCCAATGCCGTCACCTATGTCTGGCTCGGCCAGGCGCTGCTGGCATTGATGCCCTGGCTCGCCGACCCGGAGATCGGCCAGGCCGTGCGCAGCGGCGCCGTCGGCTACGACCGACTCCGGCCGCTCGATACCTATGCTTACTGGTATGTGCGCACCCTGGGCTGGATGCTTGCCCGGGTCATGCCGCGTGCGGCGCTGATGGTGTTGGCGGCTGCCATCGTGCTGCCGTGCGTCGGCCTGGAGGCCTGGTCATGGCGACCGCCCACAGGTCTCGCGGCCGCTCTTCTGTTCGTACCGGCTTTCGTGCTCATGGTCGCCTTGAGCGCGTCGATTCTCACGTTGGCCAATATCGTTGTCGCGGCAAGCCTCAACGAGCGCGGCGTGAACGCCGTTCTCGCCCCGCTTGTGATCGTCTTTTCCGGCAGCCTGCTGCCGCTCGACTTCTTCCCGGACGAAGCGCGCCTTCTATTGCACCTGCAGCCGCTGGCCGGCCTCGTCGATATCCCGTTCCGGATCTACTTTGCGGACCTGCACGGCATGCAAGCGGCGCAGGGATTGGCGCTGCAGGCCGCCTGGACCCTGGTGCTGATCGGCGTCGGCCGCCTCGCCATGGGTCGCATGATGCGCCGGCTCGAAATGCAGGGGGGATGATCGTGAATGCGCTTGCCCTCTATGCCCGCTATGTCGCCGCTTCCCTCCGGGCCCAGGCACAGTATCCGGCATCGACCCTGATGCTCACGGCGGGCCACTGTGCGGCAACGGCGATCGAGATCCTGGCCGTCTACGCGCTGTTCGCCCGCTTCGGTCCGGTCGGAGGTTGGTCGTTTGGCGAAGCCGCCCTGTTTTATGCCTTGGTCAACATCATGTTCTCGGTTGCCGACCTGCTGACCCGCGGCTTCGAGGTCTTCGGGACAGAGTTCGTACGCACGGGCGCCTTCGACCGCCTGCTGTTACGGCCACGCGCCGCCGCCCTGCAGCTTGCCGGCCACGAAGTGAGGCTTTCGCGGCTGGGACGGTTGCTGCAGGGCTCGCTGGTCCTGATCCTGTCAACGCGTCTCGTGCCGATCGCCTGGGACGTGAGCACGATCGTGACAGCCATCTGGGCCGTTGCGGGCGGCGTGGCTCTGTTCGCAGGAATCCTCGTGCTGCAGGCCACGCTCGCCTTCTGGACGGTCGAAAGCCTGGAGGTTGCGAACGTCATCAGCTACGGCGGTGTCCAGGCTGCGCAGTATCCGCTCAACATCTACGCGGCCTGGTTCCGGCGTCTGCTGACATTCGCGGTGCCGCTCGCCTGCGTGGCCTATTACCCGGTGCTTGCGGTCCTGAAGCGGCCCGATCCCCTTGGCGCGCCGGACTGGCTTCTGCCACTGACACCGGCCGCGGGATTCATCTTCCTGGCGCTTGCGTTCCTCGCCTGGCGGGCCGGCATGGCACGTTACGCCTCCTCAGGCAGTTGATCTGGCACAGAGGCCGCCGGCGCAGCAGGTCGTCTCATCACACCCTACCGACAGTCGGTGTCTCTGACGAAGAGTTGATGGCGGACAAGGCGGCTTCGAGGGCTGGCGTCAATCAAACCTTCACCCCCTCCCCGGCCCGTGCCACCATGCGGCGCAGGAGGAATCGCCCATGCCCATTTATGAACGAGGCCCCGTCCGCATCCATTACGAGGAGATGGGTTCCGGCTTCCCGCTGCTGGTCATTCCGGGCGGCGGCCTGAACTCGACCATCGCCGGGCTCGACGCCACCCATCCGTTCAATGCCATGAAGGAGCTGAAGGACCGCTATCGCTGCATCGGCGCCGATCTGCGCAATGCACCCGACGGCCAGTCGTCCGGTCCGCTCGAGGCCGACCGGCCCTGGGACTCCTTCACCGACGACCATCTCGGCCTGATGGACCATCTCGGCATCCGCCAGTTCATGGTGCTGGGCTACTGCATCGGCGGGCCGTTCATCTGGAATCTGCTGAAACGCGCGCCCGATCGCGTGGTCGCCGCGGTGCTGACGCAGCCGAGCGGTCATCGGCCCGAGCTGCCCGACCAGTTCTACCAGAACAACATCGCCAACTGGGGGCCGAAGATCACGGCCAAGCGGCCCGACATCACCCTGGACCAGGTCAGCGCGTTCCTCACCGCCATGTATCGCGACCGCGCCGACTTCGTGTTCACCGTGACGCGCGACTTCGTGCGCGCCTGCCACACGCCGGTCCTGATCCTGCCCGACGACATCCCGCCCCACCCCTACGCGGTGGCGATGGAATCGGCGATGCTGGCGCCCAACGCGCAGGTCTCGATGTATCCCTGGAAGGACGTGAAGGAGAAGATCCCGCTGGCGGTACGGCACATCCGGACCTTCCTGAAGGCGAACGAGCCGGCGGCGAGCGCTGCCGTCGGGCATCGCGCAGCGGCGGACTAGAACCCGTCCCTCAATGGCTTGCACATTCCCGGACCCGATGGCGGTCCCGACGACTCATGGAGATTCGAGATGAAGACCTACAGGATCGCGGCCATTCCCGGTGACGGCATCGGCGGCGAGGTCGTCTCCGCGGGGACCGAGGTCCTGAACGCGCTGGCCAAGCGCGTCGGCACGTTCGATTTCCGCATCGATACCTTCGACTGGGGCGGCGACTACTACAAGAAGCACGGCCGCATGATGCCGGAGAACGGCCGCGAGCTGATCCGGCATCACGACGCCATCCTGTTCGGTTCCGCCGGCCATCCCGACATTCCCGACCACATCACGCTGTGGGGCCTGCGGCTCGCCATCTGCCAGCCGTTCGACCAGTATGCCAACGTGCGGCCGACGCGCGTCCTGCCCGGCATCACCTCGCCGCTGCGCGCGGTCAACGACAAGGAACTCGACTGGGTGATCGTGCGCGAGAACTCGGAGGGCGAGTATGCCGGCGTCGGCGGGCGCGTCCATCAGGGCTCGCCGCTCGAAGCGGCAACGGATGTCGCCATGTTCACCCGCGCCGGCGTCGAGCGGATCATGCGCTTCGCCTTCCGGCTGGCGCAGTCGCGGCCGCGCAAGCTGCTCACCGTGGTGACGAAATCGAACGCCCAGCGTCACGCCATGGTGATGTGGGACGAGATCGCGGCCGAGATCGCGCGCGAGTTCCCCGACGTCACCTGGGACAAGATGCTGGTCGACGCCATGACCATGCGCATGGTGATGCGGCCGGCCAGCATCGACACGGTGGTGGCGACCAACCTGCATGCCGACATCCTGTCGGATCTCGCCGCCGCGCTGGCCGGATCGCTCGGCATCGCGCCGACCGCCAACCTCAATCCCGAGCGCACCTTTCCGTCCATGTTCGAACCCATCCATGGCTCGGCCTTCGACATCATGGGCAAGGGCATCGCCAACCCGATCGGCACCTTCTGGTCGGCGGTGATGCTGCTCGACCATCTCGGCGAGCCCACGGCCTCGGCCCGCCTGATGGGCGCCATCGAGCGCGTCACCGCCGACAAGCGCTTCCATACCCCCGATCTCGGCGGCACCGCCCGCACCGCCGACGTGACGGCGGCCGTGATCGCCGCGATCCACGGGGCGAATGCGTGACCGGAACGCCGTAGATCGAACAATGTCTTCGGCTCCCAAGAACAACATCGATCAGGATTTCTTCGGCTTCCTCTCGCATCGCGACCAGCTCGGGTCGCTGCAGAACTTTACCGGGTCCCGGCCCTCGCGGGCGGAGCGGATGGAGATGGGGCGGCAGCTGCGCAAGACGGTGCCGCGCACCAGCCACGCCGCCTGGACGCCCAGAGCCGATCGCGCCGATCCGGTCGACATCCTGATGGCGCAGAACGCGACCCGGGTGCAGAAGCTGGTGCCGCTGCGTAACGCACGCATGCTGGCCTCGCCCTTCACCTTCCTGCGCGGCGCGGCCGCTGTGATGGCGGCCGATCTCGCCACCACACCGGCGACCGGGCTGAACGTGGTCGCCTGCGGCGACATGCACGTCGCCAATTTCGGCGTCTTCGCCTCGGCCGAGCGCAAGCTGATCTTCGCCATCAACGATTTCGACGAGGTCCATCCCGGACCGTGGGAGTGGGACCTAAAGCGACTGGCCGCCAGCGCCGCCGTCGCCGCGAGCGACATGGGCGCCGACCGCGTCGGCGCCGAGGAAGCGGCGCGCGCCGCCGTCGCGTCCTGGCGCGAGCGGCTGCGCGGCTACGCGGAGATGCCGTTCCTCGAGGTCTGGTACGACGAGATCGACGATCGCACGATCCTCGATGCCGCCTCCCCGCGACTGCGGACGCAGATCGAGGCGATCTTCGACAAGGCCCGGGCCAAGGGCCATATCCGCTCGCTCGACAAGCTGACCGAGGATGTCGCCGGCCAACATCGCCTGATCGAGATCGCGCCAGTGCTGGTGCGCGAGACGCATCGCGAGGACGGCGTGCCGATGGCCGAGGTCATCGACGACGTGCTCAGGAGCTACTTCCATTCCCTGCCCGACGATCGCAAGCGGCTGATGTCGCGCTATCGCCTCGTCGATGTGGCGCGCAAGGTGGTGGGCGTGGGTAGCGTCGGCACGAGCTGCTGGGTTGCTTTCCTGCAAGGGCTGGATGACGACGATCCGCTGTTCCTGCAGATCAAGGAGGCGCAGCGCTCGGTACTGGCGCCGTATGCGCCGATCAGCCTGCCCTATACGCATCAGGGCCAGCGCGTCGTCGTCGGCCAGCGGCTGACGCAGGGCGCACCCGACATCTTCCTCGGCTGGGGCGACTCCACCTACGGCCGCCAGTTCTACGTGCGCCAGCTCGCCGACATGAAGGGCGGTGCCCGCTTCGGCGAGGGCGTGACGGAAACGCTCGACGGCTTCGCCAGCTATTGCCGGCTGTGTGGCTGGGCCCTGGCCCTGGCGCATGCCAAGTCGGGCGATGCGGCGATGATGGCAGGCTATGTCGGCAAGGGCGACACGCTCGACGAAGCGATCGGCCGGTTCGCCCTGGCCTACCTGGAGCAGACCGAACGCGACCATGACCGCTTCGCGGCGGCCCGGCGCGCGGGACGCATCTCCGCATCGCTGGAGACGGTGCCGCCGGGCTAGAGGTTCCCGCGGGGGCCGGCGGTTTCAGGGCAACGCCGCGGCGGCTGCGTCGTTCGTACAGGAGAACCCCAACCCAAGGAGGAACGTCATGTTCCGTCCCGACCCCATTTCCGCGCTCACCGGCGCGACCCTCGCCGTGGCCCTGGCTTGGCCGGTCGCCCTGTGGGGGCAAGCGGTGCCGCGCTCGACCGAGTCGATCCCCGCCCCCGCTACCAACGACCAGATCGCGCAAAGCCTGCCACAGAAGATCCACGACAAGCTGGTGGCGCAGGGCTTCAAGGATGTCGTGGTCGTGCCGAACTCCTTTATCGTCAGCGCCCGCGACAAGGACGGTCAGCCGGTGCAGATGCTGATCGGACCGGATTCCATGACCGTGGTCACACCCTCTCCGGGGATGGGCGCGCCGGGGATGCAGCGGCCGGGCCCGGGCGACCCGGGCCTGCAGACGCCGGCGCCCGACACCGCCGAGCGCCCCGACGGCAAGGACCGGATCATCCAGCAGTAGGCAACCTCAGGCGTCGAAGCGGCTGATCTCGAGGCCCGATCCGACAGGGACGAGGATGCTGGTCATCCTGGGCTTGGCCCGGACGGCGTCCCTGTACTGCGCGACCTCGGTGAAAGCGGGAAAGATCATGTTGTCGGCAACCACGATCGCACCGGGATTGAGCTTGGGATAGAAGGCCTCCAGGCAGGGCACGTAGAGATCCTTCCACAGATCGACGAGAACGAAGTCGATCCCGGACGGCAGCGCCTCGATCATCTGGACGGCATCGCCGACCTTGAAATCGACGAACGAGGACAGTCCCGCCTTCTCCGACATCTCGCGGGCGTGGTCGGACTTGTACTGCTGCAGTTCCATCGTCGTGACGCGGCCGCCCGTGGCACGTGCGGCATCCGCCAGCCAGATGCCCGAATAGCCATAGGACGTGCCGAGCTCCAGGATGGTCGGCGCCTTGAGGCTGCGAGCCAGGATGTTGATCAGCCGGCCGGTATCCGGTCCCACCGCCAGCAGGTTGCGGTCGAGCTCGGCATTGGAGAGGGTGTGCGGCGGCGGTCCCGCGCGCATCGCCTCGCGCTCCTTCTCCATGCGCTGGTGATAGAGCGCGAGAACGGCCTTCATCCTGTCATCCATTTGCAAGCTCCTCTGGTACGCTGTGGTCGATTTGCTGTCGGTCGTCAGGCGTCGCGCCAGTCGAAGGCGAGCGGCGCCTCGCGGAAGGCGAAACGGTCGAGATGTCGGGCGACGGCGCCCTTCAGGGCCTCGCGCTGCTCCGCCGCGCTCGCTTCCAGCCGGCAGTCGAGACCGTCGGGCTGCGCCTTGAGGGCCAGCGTGGCGTCGCCCGGCCAGTCTGCACCGCGGGCGTTGCGCGGGAATGTCACCGTGCCTTCGGTCTCGGTGAAGGTGACGGCGAGGTTGTGGCTCCAGTGCTTGCAGAGCTGCTGGAGGTAACGGCTGGCGTGCGCGGTCGGCACGCGGACGGTGGCGATGAACATTGAAGGTCGTCCTTGGCTGAGGGGATCGATGATGCGGTACCGCTTGCGCAGCACGTCGACATAGGTCTGCCGCATCGAGCGCCTCCTCAGAGGCGCTCGATCTTGCGCGCGGCCTCGTCGAGGATCGCCGCGATGTCGTGCTGGGTCTCCGCCTTCACGTCGCCGCGCTCGAGACGATAGAGCAACGCCGTCTTGAGGTTGCGCATGGCACGGCGAACCGAGGCGACGTCGGTGCGCTCGCGGATCGAGGCCAGTTCGGCCAGGCGGGCGAATAGCGCCTCGACCTCCTCCTTCTTTTCGGCCAGATGGGCGGTGCCCTCCGGCGTCACGGCGAAGGGCTTGCGTGCCCCTTCCGCATCCGCCTCGGCAATCTGGCCCATCTCCTGCAGCATGGTCAGGGTCGGATAGATGACGCCGGGGCTCGGCACATACGCGCCGCCGGTCAGTTCCTCGATCGCGCGGATCAGCTCGTAGCCGTGACGCGGCTGGTCGGCGATCAGCTTGAGCAGGACCAGCCTGAGCTCACCGGAATCGAAGACACGCCGACGGCGGCCGCCGCGGCCCTCGTCCGCCTCTTCGCCCCACGGGCCCCGGCCATGGTGGCCGAATCCGTGCCGCCCGAACCGCGCCGCGAGCCGGCCGATCTTGTCGCCAAACCGGCCTTCGCCCTGCGGGCTCTGGAACCGGTGATGGCCATAATGATGGGAATGACGCACTTGATGTGCTCCTCTATGTTTAGACATGACTGAGATATATCTTAACACATCTCAGATTCAAGAGCGGCGCTTGATTTTTCCTCCGACTGCCATTGTGCAGTGCGGAATTCGTCTTGGATTTGCCTTACACTGTCGATAGGACTCTTAGGTGCGCCGCAACATGGACGGCGCCGTCCGGGAGGACGCCCGCCCCTGTAGCGTATGGTGCGGAGGAGCCGATGCCGGATACCGGATATGTCAGCGACGATGGACAGGAGCGCCCGCAGGATATCGAGGCGCTGGAGCCGCGGGGCCAGTTGGCCTCGCGCATCCTGGCCATGCCCAGCGACACCAATCCCAAGGGCGATATCTTCGGCGGCTGGATCATGTCCCTCATGGACATGGCCGGGAAGATGTCCGCTACCACCGTGGCCAACGGCCGGGTCGTGACGGTGGCCGTCGATCGCATCGTGTTCCGCCAGCCGGTGAACGTCGGCGACGTGGTCTGCTGCTACACCGACCTGCTTCGTACCGGCCGGACGTCGATCACGCTCTCGATCGAGGTCTGGGCCATGCGCCAGGGCCAGGGCACGCGCGTGAAGGTGACGGACGCCGTCTTCACTTTTGTCGCCATCGACGACACCGGCCGCCCGCGGCCCATCGCCGACGTCGTCGAGATGCCGCCGTCCGAAGAGGCCGAACGCCTGGCGCGCAGCGGCTGAGCGTCAGATCTTGTCGAGATCCCACTCCTCCGCGGAGGCGCCGGCCAGCGACTGGATCAGACCCTCGTCACCGGCCAGGGCCGCGGCAGGCCCGTGATGCACGACGACACCGTGATCCAGCACGTAGGCGGTGTCGGCGATCTCCAATGCCATGCGCACGTTCTGTTCGACGAGCAGCACGGTCATGCCCTCCCGCCTCATGCTGGTGACGATGCGGAACACGTCCTTGACGATCAGCGGCGCCAGTCCCTGCGATGGCTCGTCCAGGATCAGCACCTTCGGATTCAACAGCAGCGCGCGGGCGATGGACAGCATCTCCTGCTCGCCGCCCGAGAGCTGCCGCCCGCGATTGAGCCGCCGCTCCTCCAGCCGTGGAAACAGCTGATAGATGCGCGGGATGTCGAACGGCCCGGCATGGCCTTGCGGCACCTTGAGATTGTCCTCGACGGTGAGGTTGGGAAAGACGCGCCGCCCCTCGGGCACGTAGCCGACGCGCAGGCGCGCCACGCGATAAGGCGCCAGCTTCGCTGCTTCGGTGCCGAACACCTTGATCGAGCCCGACCGCGACGGCGTAAGCCCCATGATGCTTCGCATCATCGTCGTCTTGCCGGCACCGTTGCGCCCCAACAGCGTCGTGACGCTGCCCTCCTCGGCCACGAGGGAGACATCGTGCAGGATGTGGCTCTTGCCGTAGAAGGTGTTGAGCCCGCTGACCTCGATCGCGTTCATTCGGCTTTTCCCAGGTAGGCGTTCTGAACGTGCTCGTTGGCGCTGATCTCCTGCGGCGTGCCTTCGGCCAGCAACTTGCCCTCGGCCAGCACCGAGATGTGATCGGCCAGATGGAACACCACGCGCATGTCATGCTCGATCAGCACGATGGTGTATTTCGAATCGCGATGGAGGCGCCGGATCAGGCCCGTCACCTGATAGGTCTCCTCGTCCCCCATGCCGGCGGTGGGTTCGTCCAGGAGCAGCAGGCTGGGCTTGAGGGCAAGCGCCATGGCGATTTCCGCCGAGCGCTGGTCGCCATGCGACAGCTCCCCCACCAGGCGATCGGCCTTGGCTGTCAGGTTGGCCATCGCCATCACCTCCTCGGAAGCGTCGGTGACGCGCTTCTTGTCGGCGGCCCCGAGCCACGGGCGCAGGCTGAAGCCGAGGCCGGTCTCGACGGCGATGCGCGTGTTCTCCTTCACCGTGAGCTCGGGAAAGATCTCGGTGATCTGGAAGGTGCGGCCCATGCCCATCTTGACCCGGGTCGCGGCCGGAACGCGGCTGATGTCATGGCCGTCGAGCAGGATCTCGCCCGATGACGGCGGAAAGAAGCCGGTGATCAGGTTGAAGAACGTCGTCTTCCCGGCCCCGTTCGGGCCGATGATCGCCCGCAACTCGCCGTTCTCGACGCGCATGGACACGCCCGAAACGGCCTTGAGGTTACCGAAGTTCTTGGAAACGTTGCGGACCTCCAGCTTCGGCACCGTCCCGCTCATGCGGCGGACCTCTTCTGCAGCATGCCCATGAGTCCGCGTGGGAAGAATAGCACGACGAGCACGAACGCCATGCCGACGAAGAACATCCAGTTGGTGGTCATCGACGAGACATAGTCCTGCAGCATCACGAACAGCACGGCGCCGACCAGCGGCCCCCAGAAGGTGCGCATGCCGCCCATGACGGTGATCATCACGATGTTGCCCGACATGATGTAGTTGAGGCCGAGCGGATCGGCGAAGTTGTTCAACAGCGCATAGAGCGTGCCGGCCAGCGCCGTGAAGAAGCAGGAGATGGAGAAGGACAGCCAGATATGGCGCTCCACCGGCAGGCCGAGAAAGCGCGCCCGACGTTCGTTCTCACGGATCGCCAGAAGCGTTCGCCCGAACGGCGAAGCAAGGATCAGCGCCTGCAGGCCGACAGCGAGGCCGAATACGAACAGGACGAAGAAGTAGAAAAGCGTCTCGTTGCCCGCGATATCGATGCGGGTGAAGCCGAGATCGATCGGCGCCCGCAGGAAACCGCGCAAGCCGTCATAGCCGCCCGTGAAACTGTCCCACTTGTAGGCGATGTAGAAGCAGACCTGGCCGAAGGCGATCGTCACCATGGCGAAATAGACGCCGCGACGCCGCACCAGCAGCAGGCCGAACAGCGTGCCGGCGATGCCGCCCAGCAGCGTTCCGGCCAGCATGGCCAGCGGCGTCGAGGCCGCAACGTATTTCAGCGTCAGGCCGGCACCGTAGGCGCCGAGCCCGAAATAGGCCGCATGGCCGAAGCTCATGACGCCAGTGAAGCCCAGCAACATGTTGAAGCCCATCGCCGCCAGGGCGAAGACCAGCACGCGACCGGCGATCGCGGTGTAGCCGCCCAGCATCGGCAGCCACAGCGGCACCGTCAGCAGCAGGGCCCAGATGATGCCGAGCTGCAGGTAGGTGCGCGTCCCGGCCGGCCGGCCGGTAGTCATGGCGGTGCTCATGTCAGCATGCCCTCCTCGCCCAGCAATCCGCGCGGGCGGATCAGCAGGACGATCGCCATGATGATGTAGATGACCGCTTCGGCGCCGGCCGGATAGAACACCGTCGTGAGCGCCGCCGCGACGCCGATCAGCAGGCCGCCCAGCAGCGTGCCGGTCAGGCTGCCGACGCCACCGACGATGATGGCGATGAAGCTCGGCATGATCAGGTCGTCGCCCATATTGGGATTGAGCCCGATCTGCCCGGCGGCCAGGACGCCGGCGAGGCCAGCCAGGAAACTACCGACGGCGAAGTTGTAGGAGCGCAGCGCCGCGACATTGACCCCGAGCGCCGACACGGTGTCGAGGTCGAGCGTGCCGGCCCGGATGCGCATGCCGACCCGCGTGTAGCGCAGAAGGGCGAACAGGCCGCCGACGGCGGCGATCACGATGGCGACCATGAACACGCGATACCAGGTGACGAAGAACAGGTCCGCCGTGACCGGAATCGACAGGATATCGGGAATTCCCAGGGGCAGCGGACTGGGGCCCCAGAGATAGCGACAAGCGTCCTGCAGGATGAAGCCGAGGCCGAAAGTCAGCAGCAGGCTGTAGATGTGGTTGCGCGCATAGACGTGGCGGATCAGCAGCTTCTCGATCACGTAGCCGAAGACAGCCGTCAGGAACGGCGAAACGAGGAGCGCTCCCCAGAAGCCGAGATAGGGCGTGAGCGTGTAGGCAAGGTATCCGCCGATGGCGAGGAAATTCCCATGGGCGAAGTTCACGACGTTGCTGAGATTGATGATCAGCGACAGCCCAAGCGCCATCAGGACGTAAAAGGCGCCCACGATCAGCCCGTTGGTCAGATTAAACAGGACGAGTTGCAGCATCAGCCGACTCCGGACGGAAGTGCGAAAAAAACGCCGCCGGGAAAATCCGGCGGCGCTTGCGGCCAGCCTAGGAGGGCCAGACGAGCTTGCAGCCCGTCTCCTCCGCTGGGCCTGCCGCCTTCTCGCCTGTCACGATCTCTTCCACCTTGAACAGGTCGTCCGGTCCGTCCGGCCCGGGCGGATGGACCTGGCCCACGAAGATGTCGCTCATCAGCTGGTGGTCGCCGGCCCGGTACTTGATCTTGTTGGGCGACAGCGAGACATCGGGCGGCAGTTCGAGGTCGGACAGCGCCTGGGCCATCTTCACCGCCTCGAGGGTCTTGGCCTTTTCAGCCGCAAGCTTCACCGCTTGCAGCGAGACATAGGCCATCCAGTGGCGCGCCGTCGGCTTCCTGTTCCCGATCGAGGGTGAGATCGCATCGACGAATTCCTTCACCTGCGGAACATTGGGCTGGTTCCAGTACCATTCCATGACCCACCAGCCGGTCTGCGCCTCCTTCGGTACCGACCGGATCGCCTCGATCTCGAACAGCGCCCCGCCCAGCGCCATCTCCTTGGCCATGCCGAACTGCACGAACTGCTTCATGCAGTTGATCTGGGCCGCGCCGCCCATATTGTTCAGCAGCACATCCGGCTTGAAGGCCTTGGCCTTGATCAGGGTCGCCGAGAAATCGGCGTTGGCGATCGGAAGCATGTCGCCCTGCCATGTGCCGCCCAGCTTCTCGAGGTTCTTGACGAAGTTGGCCTGCAGCGTCTGGCCGTAGGCGTAATCCGGCGTGACGAAGAACCATTTCTTGCCGAAGCGCTTGACCAGTTCTCCCGTCACCGCAGCGGCGTCCATGGCCGTGGTGTTGCAGGTGCGGAAGGTATTCCACTTGCAGTCCTTGCCGGTGATCGGGTCGGTATGGCCACCCGGCACGATGTGCAGCACCTTCTTGTCGGACGTCACTCCCATGATCGCGTAGGCGATACCGGAGTTCACGTCGCCCATGATGACGTCGACCTTGTCGCGCTCGATCAGCTTATGGGCCTTCTGGACGCCGGTACCGGTGTCGTTGGCACTGTCCTCGACCAGAAGCTGGACCGGCCGGCCGAGAATGCCGCCCTTCTTGTTCATCTGGTCGACCGTCCATTTGGCGCCCTCGACCTCGCTGACCGCGAGGGCCGAGAGGCTGCCGGTGATCGGATCGATGAAGCCGATCTTCACTGGCACGTCGCCGCGCGCCTTGATGATGAATGGACTGCTGAGTTGAAGGCCGCCCACAGCCGCCGTGGCGGCCAGAAATTTGCGACGACCCGCCGTTAGCCTGATCCCGTCAGACATCGTTTGCCTCCCTAAGGCTAATGCAGGTCCCGCTTAGGCTTGTGCCCGCGTCCCGCTTTGCGAACGATATGCATTGCTAGACGGAAGACAATCATTACTTCGCGGAATTGCCCTCGAAGGGATGCTTTGACGCGGATTGAACACACTTGGGATAGGGGCTTTGGTCCGTCTCGGTGCGCCGCACGCGCGCCCTGACAACCGATCATTTCTGCCGCACCGCCTGCGGGCTTTTCCCTTAGCCCCGACCCGACCAAAGTGCTATCCAGCGTCACGCCTCTCCGGAACCGGCCCGGGGAGGCGTTTTCGTGTGTGATGGGAACCGCCGAAGGAAAAGACAATGGCCAACGTGGCAGTGATCGGCGCCCAGTGGGGCGACGAAGGCAAGGGCAAGATCGTGGACTGGCTGAGCGAGCGCGCCGAGGTCGTGGTGCGTTTCCAGGGCGGCCACAATGCCGGCCATACGCTGGTCATCGGCAACCAGACCTACAAGCTCGCCCTGCTGCCGTCGGGCGTGGTGCGCAAGGGCAAGCTGTCCATCGTCGGCAACGGCGTCGTCGTCGATCCCTGGCACTTCCTCGAAGAGGTGAAGAAGATCTCCGCTCAGGGCGTGTCGGTGACGCCGGAGACCCTCAAGATCGCCAATCACGCCGTGCTGATCCTGCCGCTGCACCGCGATCTCGACGGCTGGCGCGAGGACGTGCCCGGTACGATCAAGATCGGCACGACCCGCCGCGGCATCGGCCCGGCCTACGAAGACAAGGTGGGCCGGCGCGCCATCCGCGTCGGCGATCTCGCCGAACCCGAACAGCTGCGCAAGAAGATCGACACGCTGCTGGCGCACCATAATGCCTTGCGCCAGGGCCTCGGCAGACCAACCGTCGATGCGGAAGCGCTGTTTTCCGAGCTGCTGGAGCTTGCTCCGAAGATCCTGCCCTTCGCCGAGGATGTGTGGGAGCGCCTCGATGCCCTGCGCGCCGCCGGCAAGCGCATCCTGTTCGAGGGCGCGCAGGCCACCATGCTCGACATCGATCACGGCACCTATCCCTTCGTCACCTCCTCCAACACGGTGGCGGCGCAGGCCATGATCGGTTCCGGCATGGGCAACGGCGCCGTCGGCTACGTGCTCGGCATCGCCAAGGCCTACACCACGCGAGTCGGCGACGGCCCCTTCCCGACCGAGCTCAAGGACGAGATCGGCCAGCTCCTGGGCGATCGCGGCAACGAGTTCGGCACCAACACCGGCCGCCGCCGTCGCTGCGGCTGGTTCGACGCGGTGATGGTGCGCCAGGCTGTGAAGCTCAATGGCATCGACGGCATCGCGCTGACCAAGCTGGACGTGCTCGACGGCCTCAAGGAGATCAAGGTCTGCGTCGGCTACGAGCTCGACGGCAAGCGCATCGAGCGTTTTCCCTTCACCATGGGCGCACAGGCCAAGATCAAGCCCATCTGGGAGGAGTTCGAAGGCTGGGAGGAGAGCACCAGGGGCGCGCGTTCCTTTGCCGAACTGCCGGCCACCTGCATCAAGTATGTGCGCCGCATCGAGGAGCTGGTCGGCTGCCCGGTCGCGCTGCTGAGCACCTCGCCCGAGCGCGAGGACACGATCCTGGTGACGGACCCGTTCAGGGACTGACCGGTCGTCCCTCGTTCGCCAGGACGTCGCGCAGACGCGTTGCCGCCGTTCGCCCCAGCAGCAAAGGCTCGACCAGTCCCTCGAGCCTGATGCGTGTCGCGGAGCGCGAGACCGACTCGATATCCTTGAGCCGGTCCCGGTTGATGATCAGGGAGCGGCTCAGGCGCTGAAACGGCGGCGACGGCAGGCGGCTCTCGAAATGCCCTAACGTGCGCCAGATCAGGACCGATGACTGATCGGCAACGAAGACACGGGTGAAATCGTCTTCGGCGCGCAAGGCGACGATCTCGTCCGGCGGTACCAGCAACGAGCGCTTCGGAGTCTTGAGCTCGATGACTGTCGCGCCGTTGCGCGCCGATTCGGCCACAGCGAGCTGGCGCCGCACCCGGGTCAGCGACTCGGCCAGGCGCGCCGGATCGACCGGCTTCAGCAGATAGTCGACGGCATCGACGGCAAAGGCTTCCACCGCATATTCGGCATAGGCCGTCACGAACACGACGACCGGCGGCTCCGGCAAGGCGGCGAGGACATCGAAGCCGTTGCCGAACCCGAGATCGATGTCGAGAAAGACGAGCTGCGGATGCAGCCGCTCGATCGCACTCACCGCTTCGGCGGCAGTCTCGGCCTCGCCGACGATCTCGAGGTCGGGATGGGCCGACAGCAGGCGACGCATCTCCTGCCGGGCGAGCGGCTCGTCGTCGACGATCAGTGTCCGGAGCACGGCTCGCCTTCCAGAACCAGCGTCGCGATCACGCTATTGTCCTCGGGTTTCACCTCGCCGTCACGGTGAAGCTGACGCAAGCTGAACTGGTGACGCCCCGGGTAATGCAGGGCGAGCCGGCGCCGCACATTCTCGAGACCGAGCGGTGCCCGGTGGCGGAGGCGGTCGACGCTCGGCGCCAGCGTGCCCGAGTTCTCGATCTCTATCTTCAGGGCATTGCCGGCCAGACGGATCTCGATCCTGACCCGCCGCACCGTATCGCGATTGCCGTACTTGACGGCATTCTCGACCAGCGGCTGGAGAAGGAAGCTGGCGATCCGATGCGATGTCGCGGCCGGATCCACATCGACCTCGGCCTGCAGCCGCCGACCGAAGCGCGCGCGCTGGACGCGCAGATAGGCCGACAATCCCTCGACCTCGGCCGCCACGGTCACCACGGTCTGGTGAATTCCCGCCAGCGAATGGCGCAGATAGGCCGTGAGATCGCGCAGCATCGCCAGCGCGGCGACCGGCTCGCGCGGAATTTCCGCCGCGACGCCGTTCAAGGCATTGAACAGGAAATGCGGATCGAGCTGCAGCCGCAGCTCCTCGAGTTCGGCCCGGAGCGCAACTGCCTCCGCCGCCAAGGCGCGCCGATGCTCGTCCTGCCGGGCCGTCTCGGCGTGGGCCCAGAAGTAGCAAAGGCTCCACGCGGCGAAGGCGAGGAAATAGCGCACCGCCGGGATCACCAGAGGATCCTTTCCCAGCTCCGCGGTTCCGGATGCGGCATGGATGAAGAAGAGCAGCACGACCATGACCGCCGAGGCGGCCACCGAGGACAGAACGACGATGACCAGGAGGCGAAGCGTCAGTTCAGGCTTCTGGGCCTGCGCGGCATAGATCGCCCGCAACCCCATGGACAAGGCGACCAGCGCCGGCGCGATCACCAGCGTCGCCAGCAGCGAAAACAGGAAGGTGTCGTGGGTCAAATGCCGGTCGATCAGCTGGCGGTCGGCCAGATCCATCAGGACGAAGGCGCCCCATCCCAGACTCTGCGCCTTCCAGAAGCGCGGCAGGCGCTTCCACCAGGCTTCGATCGACTCGATTGCCGTATCCAACACGTTGTCGCCCCTCGCAGCCGGAGACATCGGTTTCCGGCTTCGACCCTGCGCCTATACCTATCGTCTTCCCCCGGCCCACCGCAATGCCTGCGCTCATCGACGCGAGTCGCTCGCAAATAGCTTTGCGACGCAGGATGCAACTGTCGCTTCACCGAGTTGTTTGCCCGCTTCACCGAGTTGCCGGCGGCACCCCCATCTTCGCTAAACCAGTGTTGATATGGTTCGTCGGCGCATCCGCCGCGACGAGGAGCTTGATGACGACGACCGCGATCACCTGGGCTTGGGGAACCAACACGCAGCTCAACTTCAACCCGGCAACCGACACGCTGAACTTCGGCTGGTTCCAGGGCGGCCAATTCACAGTGGCTGAAGTCAACGGCTCGGTGGTGATCTCGATCCCGTCGAACAACCAGACCTACACGCTCGAGAATGTAACGCTGAGCCAGCTGCATCTCTCCAATATCGTTGCCAACGACTCGACGGCGATCAGCGAGTGGACGACGGTCCTCAACGGCGCGAGCAGCGGCGGCACGACGACTGGTGGTACGACGACGGGCGGAACGACAACGGGCGGCACGACGACGGGCGGAACCACTGGCGGCACGACGACGGGCGGAACGACAACGGGCGGGACGACGACAGGTGGCACCACGACAGGTGGGATGACCGGTGGTTCAATCCCGGCCTGGTCCTCGACTATCGCCTATACGGCGGGCATGGAAGTCACCGAGAACGGCGTGACCTACGTCGCCAACTGGTGGAACAAGGGCACCGATCCGGCAGCGAACAGCGGCATCGCGGGTGCGAGCGGCGTGCCCTGGACCATCGTCTCCGGCGGCAGCACCCAGCCGGCGGCGTGGTCTGCGACCAGCGTCTACACGGCCGGCCAGGAAGTGGTCGAGAACGGCGTGATCTACAAGGCGAACTGGTGGACGGAAGGCTCCGATCCCGCGACCCACACCGGGTCGGGTCAGCCCTGGACGGTGGTCGGAGCGACGGGATCGAGCAGCGAGTCCGTTCCGACCGTGCCGGTGCATCTCGCTTCCACCGCCACGACCGCCAGCGCTGCGGTGCTGAGCTGGGATGCATCCACCGTGCCTGGTGGGGGAACCGTCACGAACTACGCCGTCTACGAGAACGGCCATCAGGTCGGCACCACGACCGGCACTAGCTATACTGTCACCGGCCTGACCGCCAATACCGACTACCAGTTCAGCGTGGCGGCGATCGACCTTGCGGGATCGTCCGCCCAGTCGAGCGCCATCACCGTTCACACCGCGGTGGCGACGAGCACCGGGGGAACCACGACCATCGCCCATGAGTTCTCGCCCTATATCGACATGTCGATGGGTGTCGATGCCGACCTGAGCGCGATCTCGAAGGCTTCCGGCGTCGAGAACTTCACCCTCGCCTTCGTGCTCAGTTCGTCGGAAGGCATTGGCTGGGGCGGAACCGGCTCGATCACCAACGACACGCTGTCCAACGGCACGACCATCCAGCATCAGGTCGAAGCCATCCAGGCGGCAGGCGGCAACATCACCATCTCGTTCGGCGGCGCCAATGGCCAGGAGCCGGCACTCACCGCGACCAGCGCCTCGCAGCTGCAGGCCGAGTACCAGTCGGTGATCGATCGCTACCACGTGAACTCGATCGACTTCGACATCGAGGGAGCAGCAGTGTCCGATCAACATTCGATCACGCTGCGTGACGCCGCGCTGGTCGGGCTCGAAGCGGCCAATCCCAATCTCAAGGTCACCTATACCCTGCCCGTCCTGCCGACCGGCCTCGATGCCAACGGCCTGAACGTGCTCCAGAATGCGGTCAAGGATGGCGTCAAGGTCAACGTCGTGAACATCATGGCGATGGATTACGGCCCCGCGGTCGACAATGGCGGCCAGATGGGGCAGGACGCCATCAACGCCGTGATCGCCACCGAGAAGCAGCTCGCCAGCATCGGGCTGGCGGCAAAGATCGGCGTCACCGTGATGATCGGCGTGAATGATGTCGCGGGCGAGACCTTCACGCTCGCCGACGCCCAGTCCCTGGTCAACTACGCCAAGACCGACTCCCATGTGGTCGAGCTGTCGATGTGGTCGATGGCGCGCGACAACGGCAACACGGCCGGCGCCCATTACGCCTCGCCGGACAGCAGCGGCGTGGCCCAGACGCAGTACCAGTACTCGTCGATCCTGCACCAGTTCGAGGTGACGAGCTGACCGGCTCGTGACGGAGGCTGCACTGCGTCCCGCATCATCGGAACTTGCGAAGGCCCTCGCCTCATGCCGTGGGGCCTTCGTGGGCATCGGCGTGTTCAGCGGCGTCCTGAACATCCTGTATCTCACAGGGTCGTTCTTCATGCTCGAGGTCTACGATCGGGTGCTGCCCAGCCGCAGCGTCCCGACGTTGGTCGGCCTCGCCGCCCTCGCCCTGCTCCTCTACGCCTTCCAGGGCCTGCTCGACATCATCCGCGGCCGCACGCTGCAACGTGTCGCCCGATTCGTCGACGACACCGTGAGCCTAAGGATCTACCGCATCGTCGTCAGACTGCCGCTGCTGGCTCCCGCGGCACGTGGCGTGCAGCCACTCCAGGAGCTGGATAACATCCGCTCCTTCATGGCGACGGTCGGACCGGCGGCGCTGTTCGACCTGCCATGGATCCCGCTCTATCTGGCAATCTGCTTCCTGTTCCATCCGCTGATCGGCGCCGCCGCGACCGTCGGCGGCCTGCTGCTGGTCGGCATCACCCTTCTCACCGAATTCATGACACGGGCGCCGGCGCGCGAGGCAGGCGCCCTGGCAAGCCGCCGGAGCGGCCTCGCGGATTCCAGCCGACGCAACGCGGAGGCCGTGCAGGCGATGGGCATGGCCGGCCGGCTCGGGACGCGCTGGAACGAGATCAACCAGCGCTATCTCGATACGCAGCAGCGCGCCGCCGACATCGCCATCGGTCTGGGCTCGATCTCGAAAGTGCTGCGCATGGTGCTGCAATCGGCCGTTCTCGGCATCGGCGCCTATCTCGTGATCAATCAACAGGCGACAGCGGGCATCATCATCGCCAGCTCGATCCTGACGGCCCGCGCCCTCGCTCCCGTCGAACTCGCCATCTCGCAGTGGCGCGGCTTCGTTGCCGCTCGCCAGAGCTGGCACCGGCTGGCCGATCTCCTGAACAAGATCCCGGCTGACCGTGAGCCCCTGCCGCTGCCCAAGCCGTCGCACTCCGTGGTGCTCGAGGCCGTGACGGTGGTGCCGCCGGGCTCGGGCCGCGTCGCCGCCCACGAGGTAACGTTCCAGCTCACGGCCGGGCATGGGCTCGGCATCGTGGGCCCCAGCGCTTCCGGCAAGTCGTCCCTGGCCCGTGCGATCGTGGGTGTGTGGGTGCCTGCAGCCGGAAAGATCCGGCTCGATGGCGCGGCGCTGGACCAGTGGGCACCGGAGGCGCTGGGGCAGCATATCGGCTACCTGCCCCAGGATATGGAGCTGTTCGCCGGCAGCGTGGCGCAGAACATCGCCCGCTTCGACCCACGGCCCGATGCCGAATCCGTCATTGCCGCGGCCAAGGCCGCCGGCGTCCACGAGCTGATCCTCGGCCTGCCCGACGGATACGAGACGCAGATCGGAGACGGCGGCACGAATCTCTCGACCGGGCAGCGCCAGAGGATCGGCCTCGCCCGCGCCCTCTATGGCGATCCGTTTCTGGTGGTGCTCGACGAGCCCAACTCCAACCTCGACAAGGAAGGCGACGAGGCCCTGACGCAGGCAATCCTCGGCGTACGCAAACGTGGCGGCATCGTCATCGTGATCGCCCATCGTCCGAGCGCGCTTGCCGGAGTCGACACGGTGCTGGTGATGCGCGTCGGCCGCCAGCAGGCGTTCGGCCCGCTCGAGGTTGCCCAGGGCCACACCACGGCACCGACCCCGCTGCGAACCAGCGGAGCCATCGCATGACAGCGCGGCAGTCGATACGGCGTCATCTGGCCGGCGGCGTAGCCACGGTCCTGCTGATCGTCGGCGGCATCGGCGGCTGGGCCGCGGTCACCGAACTGGCCGGGGCGGTCATTGCGCCCGGCCAACTGGTCGTCGATTCGAGCGCCAAGAAGGTCCAGCATCCGACCGGCGGCGTGGTGGCCGACCTGCGGGTAAAGGACGGCGACCAGGTCAAGGCGGGCGACATCCTGGTGCGGCTCGACGATACGCAGACCCGCGCCAATCTCGCGGTTCTGACCAAGGCGCTCGACGAGCTCGCGGCCCGCCAGGCGCGCGACGAGGCCGAGCGGGACGGGTCGGACAAGGTGACATTCCCCGCCGAGCTTGTCGCACGCCAGGGCGATCGCGAGATCGACAAGACCATGGCCGGCGAGCAAAGGTTGTTCGAGATCCGACATGCCGCGCGCGAAGGACAAAAGGCCCAGCTGCGCGAGCAAATCGCGCAGCTCGAGCAGCAGATCGCCGGCAACGTCGAACAGACCACCGCCAAGACCAAGGAGATCGACTGGGTCCAGCAGGAGCTCAAGGGCGTCAACGAACTGTGGACGAAGAATCTGATCCCCTTCAGCAAGGTCACCACCCTGCAACGTGATGCGGCGCGGCTGCTGGGCGAGCGCGGCGCACTGATTGCCACCGTCGCCCAGGCCAAGGGCCGCATCGCCGAGATCCAGCTCAAGATCCTCCAGATCGACGACGATCTGCGCACCGAGGTCGGCAAGGATCTGTCGGAAATCCGGGCCAAGAAATCGGAACTGAGCGAGAAGCGCGTCGCGGCGGAGGATCAGCTGAAGCGCGTCGATCTCCTGGCGCCGCAAGACGGCAAGGTCTTCCAGGCTACGGTGCATACGGTCGGCGGTGTCATTCAGCCGGGCGAGACGGTCATGCTCATCGTGCCCAATAGCGACAGGCTGGTCATCGACGCCAAGCTGCCGCCGCACAATATCGACCAGGTCCATCTCGGCCAGCGTGCGACCTTGCGCTTTCCCGCCTTCGACCAGCGCACCACGCCGGAGATCGAGGGCGAAGTCGTCCGCATCGGGGCCGACGTGACTCAGGACGACAAGAAGAACGAATCGTACTATTCGGTGCGCATCACCCTGTCCGACGACGAGGTCGGACGATTGGGCAGCGTGGCGCTGATCGCGGGCATGCCGGCGGAAGCCTTCATCGGCACCGGCTCCCGCACCGCCCTCTCCTATCTCGTGAAGCCGATGCGCGACCAGATCGCGCGCGCCTTCAAGGAACGGTAGCGGCGCGCCCTCACTGCTGAACCGGCGGCCGCCGGCGGCGCGGCGGCGGCTGGTCGGACGAATCAGCGGCAGGCGCGTCATCGGCGGGCCTGCTGACACTACCGGGATCCGGGGCGGGCTTCGCCGCCGCTGTTTCCACACCAACAGGGCCGAAGCTACGCGCCGGCCGGAAGCCTGTACTGGACCCTAATCCTGGCTGCTGTGCGAAGGACCTCGCCTGCGTGCCAAGGGAGGACGCAAAGGTGCGGCCGGGCGAGAAGCTGCGCGCCGGCAGCAAGCCCGACTGCGGCTTGAAGGCAAGCGATTCCGCCCAACGCTCGGCCAAGGTATTCCTCGGCGGCGCCACACCTCCGCCGCCAGGCCGCTGCACGGCCAAAGTCGATTCCATCGTCGCGAACGCGTTCCACTGGTCGGGTGGAGGCGTCGTCACCCATGGCTTTTCGGGCCCGCCCGGGCCGGCCAGCGACGGCAAGGCACTGTCCGGCTTCGAGTCGCCCAAGGGGACCGGCTTGGCCTGGTTCGATCCAGTCTGCGCCGCGGCTGGCAGGGCAGCCGCAGCCAACAAGACTGTCAGCGCGGATAGAAAGCGGAACATGGCTTTGCCTGATCGTCGGAACAATGAAACTCAGATGCTCAAATCAAGGAGATTATAGTCCCTGATGCCGGCTTTGGCAGCCGTATCCCAGCGATAGGTCAGGCCTTCGTCGAGGTGCGGCTTGTAGACATAAGGGGTCTCGCCGGGAAAACGTTGCCGGCGGGCATCGATGGCATAGCCGATCAGACGGGCGCGCTCACGGATGCGATCGGCATCGTACACGGCTTCCTTGTTGTGGACACCACCGGCCTTCACGCCCAACACCGACCCGCGACGATGGAATCCGAAGTTCACCGTCACGCGCCAGTCCTTGCTGGTATTGGCAAAGGAGCCGTGCAGGGATTGGCGGTTGGTAATAGCGACATCGCCGGGCGCGGCGATGATCGGCACGGCGTCAGGCAAACGCTCGCTGCCCGCCGCGGCGACCTTGGCCTTGATGTCGATCCTGCCGAGCTTGTGCGAACCCGGCACGACCCAGACGCCGTTGGCGGCCGTGCAGCCATAGAGCTGGGCCATGAAGTTGAAGCCGTGCGTGCCCTCGTCCCACTCCGGACTGTCCCAGTGCGTGGTGCCATCCTGGTGCCACGCGACCGACGCCCCTCGCCCAGGCTCCTTGATGAACAGCGCCTCGTTGAAGGGAGCGAAGTCCGGCCCGTTGAAGGCAGCGGCGACGGCGAGGAGCTGCGGATGACCGTAGACGCGCAGCGCCGCTTCCGAGAACTGCAGCGAACCCAGGATCAGGTAGACCACTTCCTTGGGAGCGTCCTTCGCCGCCTGCGGTTCGAACATCTTCACCGGATGCCGGCCGTTGGCGAGATCGGTACCGCCGAAGGGATCGCCCAACGGCTTGGACCAGAGCAGGGTCGGCGCAGCGCAGTCGCTTGCCAGCGCCGGCCACCCCTTGGCATCGACTTTGGCGCCGCGCTCCACCGGCAGCCGGTCGAGAATATCCTTGACGTCGCGCTCGATGTCGGCGAGTTCGTCTGCCTTCAGCACGCCCTCGAAGACATAGAAGCCGCAACGCCAATAGGCCTCAACGATGTCGGGGTGGAGTTCGCCCGAGGCTGTGAACCGGATGGGGCCGCGATTGCCCAGCGCAAGAGCGCGCTTCTCGCCCTCCCGCAGATAGGCCTGCATGGCCGCTTCTTCGGATCCGTAACCGATGCCGTCCATGGCATTTCCTCCGGGATGTTCTTCTTTCCCGAAGGATAACGCCCGGCAGCGAAGGCTGACAAAGCCTTCTTGGCCTTCCCCTTGGCGCATTCCGCCAAGGGGAAGGCACTAAGCCTACTCCACGCTCACCAGCGAGAGGTCCACGAACCAGGACTGCGGCGAGACGAAGCCCTTCACCTTCTTGCTCATGGCGCGGGGGTTGAGGTCGTGGACGATGTAGAGCCAGGGCGGATTGTCGACCAGCCGCTCATGGGCGAGCGCGTAATACTTGTTGTACGTCGCCTCGTCGGTGGCCTCGGAGAGCTTGGCCATGGCGTCCTCGAACTTGTCGTCCTTCCACTGCTCGAAGTTCGAGCCATTGGGCGAAAAGTTGGCGGCCGCGAAGTAGCGATACATGGCGCCCGCATCGCTCGAGGGCGAGCTGACATTGAGCCCCATCGCGCCGTTCAACATCGGCGCATCCGGCGCGGCGCGGCTGGCATTCAGCAGCACCTGCCATTCCACGGCGTCGATCTTCACGTCGACATTGCAGGCCTGCTTGAGATTCTCCTGCAGCGCCTCGTTCATCGGCAACGGCAGCATCTGGCCCGAGCCCGAGGTCGAGATCATGACCTTGAAGGACAGCGGATGCTTGTCGTCGAAGCCGGCCTCGGCGAGAAGCTTCTTGCCCTTGGCCGGATCGAAACTGTAGCGGTTCTCGGGCTTGCCGAAGGCGACGTCGTTCGGCTTCAGCCAGCCGACGCTGGGCTCTGCCGTGCCGTTCAGGAGGCCGACGATGGCGTTGCGATCGACGCAGTAGTTCAGCCCCTGGCGCACGCGAACGTCCTTCAGCGGGCTGTCCTTGGCACCGATATTGTAGAACCACGGCCAGACGTGCGGATACGAGCCGGTGGTGATCACGAAGCCGGCCTGCTTGAGCGAGGGGATGCCGTCCGGCGGCGGCACCTCGACCCAATCGACCTGACCCGAGCGCAGCGCGGCCAATCGGGTATTGGCCTCGGGGATCGGCATCAGGACGACCTGGTCGACCTTCGCCATGCGCTTGGGGTCCCAGTAATCGGCGTTCTTGGCCAGCGTCACCGACTGGCGCTGCACCACCTTGGTGATCTTGAACGGGCCGGTGCCGGCTCCGCCGATGGCCGCGACCTTGCCCCAGTCCTTGCCGTTCTTCTCGAACGTCGCCGGCGAGGAGAAGATCATGTAGGGCATCATCCACTGGAAGAATGAGGCCACGATCGTGGTGCTGATGGCGACGGTGTAGTCGTCGATCTTCTTGTAGCTCGCCACGATCGGAATACGCGACCGCATGATGCCCGAGGCATTGGCCTCGAACTGCGGGCTGTCCTTGTTGAAGATGCGCTCGAGATTCCAGATCACCGCATCGGCATTGAAGTCGACGCCGTCATGGAACTTCACGCCCTTGCGCAGATGAAAGATCCAGGTCTTCTTGTCATCCGGCGATTGCTCCCAGCTCTCCGCCAGCCCCGGCACCAGCTTGACCGGTCCGGTCGTGGTGAGATCGAAGGCAATGAGGCCCTCGAAGATCGGGAAACCCAGAAAGCGCATGCCCTCGAAGCCGTTGTTGGGCATGCCTGTCGTGGTCGGAATGTCCGACGCCGTCATGGCGATGCGCAGCGTGCTGTCGGCATAGGCTGCCGGCGCAGCGAGCATCGACGCCGCCATTACGGACAAGAGGGATAGACGGAAACGGCGCATGAAGATTTCCTGTTAAGGCCTCGACGACCGCCTCCATGCAAGAGGCGGGCCGATCTCTGCGCGGCTGGTTTTCGCATCGCGGCGAACCTGTCGCATTCGGGGTGGTGGACCCATTCCGGCAGGTCGCCCCGCGCGCTACCTTCCCGCCTCCAAGGAGGAAGCAATGCCCGATGCGCGCGTGACCAATACCATTACCGGCCGCGACGCCTTTCTGCGCGTCCTGAGCGACGAAGGCGTGGTCAAGATGTTCGGTAATCCCGGCACCACCGAGCTGCCGATCATGCACGCCCTCTCCTCGGCCCCGGAGATGGGCTACGTGCTGGCGCTGCAGGAGGCCATCGTCATCGCCATGGCCGACGGCTATGCCCGTGCCTCGGGCAAGCTGGTCTCCTGCAATGTCCATGTCGCGCCGGGCCTCGGCAATGCCATCGGCTCGATCTACACGTCCTTCATGTCGGGCACGCCGATGATCGTCACCGCGGGCCAGCAGGAGCAGGGTCACGGCCTGACCGAACCGCTGCTCTATGCCCCGCTCGTTCCGATCGCCCAGCCCGTGGTGAAATGGGCAACGGAGGTGAACCGCATCGAGGACCTGCCGCGCATCCTGCGCCGCGCCGCCAAGGTGGCGACCACGGCGCCGACCGGCCCGGTCTTCATCTCCCTGCCCGGCGACATCCTCAACAACGAGGCGGCCATCGATCTCGGCGCAGCGACTCGCGTCGATACGGCGGTGCGGCCCTCCGACGATGCGCTCGAACATCTGGCCAGGCGCCTGCTGACCGCGAAGAACCTCGTGATCGTCGCCGGCCCCGAGATCGCCTCGGCCGACGCCTTCGCCGAGGCGGCGGCGCTGGCGGAGACGCTGGGCGCGCCGGTGCTTCATCAGACGGTCGGCTACGGCGCGCACTTCCCGAGCGAACATCCGGCTTACATCGGCGCGCTCAATCGCGACCAGAAGCGCGTGCGTCAGATCCTGTCCGAATACGATCTCATGTTCTGCGTCGGCTCCGACGTCCTGAAAATGTCTGTGTGGAGCGAGGTCGAGCCGCTGCCGGAAACGACCAAGGTGGCCATGTTGGGGCTGCGCGACTGGGAGATGGGCAAGAATTTCCCGGCCGAGATGGCGCTGCGCGCCGATGTGAAGGAGACGCTGAAGGCATTGGTGCCGCTCCTGAAGAAGCTGGGCGGCGACGCCCTCGCCGCCAAAGCCAAGGCCAATCTCACGGCGTTGGCATCCAGGAACTGGAGCGCCCAGCGAGCCCAGCGCCTGAAGGCGCTGCCCAAGCCGGTTACGGGCGAGCCCTTGCCGGGCGAATGGGTCATGGCCGAGCTTACCGAGCGGCTGCCGAAGAACGCCATCATCGTCGAGGAAGGACTGACGACCGCCACAACGCTTCCGAACTACTTTGCCTACCGCGACCGCAACAGCTTCTTCGGCAATGTGAGTGGCGGCATCGGCTGGGGCATCGCGGCCGCTGTCGGCGTGGCGATCGCCGAGCCCAAGCGCCGCGTGGTGGCCGTGATCGGCGACGGCAGCGCCATGTATTCCATCCAGGCGCTGTGGAGCGCCGCCAACCTCAAGCTGCCGATGACCTTCCTCATCTGCAACAACGGCGGCTACCAGATCCTCAAGAACCGGCTGAAGCTCTTCCACGGTAACGATACGCCGATCGGCATGGATTTCGTCGATCCACCGATCGATGCGACCAAGATCGCACAGGGCTTCGGCGTCGCGGCCGAGCGCGTCGATACAGCGGAAGGCTTCTCCGCTGCGTTGCACAAGTCGCTGGCGACCAGCACGGGGCCGACACTGATCGAAGTCATGGTGAAAAAGGCGGGTTAGGGCCCGATCCATAGGCTCGCGGGGTCACGTTCCCTCTCGGCCACGTGCGTCCCGCATCTGCGAATGCGAGTCGCGCCATATCTCTCTCGCTTTACGTGCAGCGCTTCTGCTGTATCGTTGCACGTGCGACCTCGGGGGAGAGAACATGCGGATCGCCGGAACAACCAGCCGCAGCCACGTCGGCAACGGGCGCGGCTGCCACTCGTGCCATTGTGGCACTGCCATAATGGCCCCTGAGTCCTGCGGCAGAGGCAGGAGCTGATCCATGGCTGCCTCCTCCATTGCCGGCGACAAGACGAAAACATCCGATGCCGATCTCGAAAAGCTGCCGCTCCGCGACGTCCTGGCGAAACTCACGGTCGATCCGACGCAAGGCTTGACCGCCGCCGAGGCGCAGAAGCGACTGGACCATTACGGCCCCAATGCGCTGGCCGAGAAAACTGAGAGCTTCGCGCTCAAGCTCATCCGGCATTTCATGGGACCGATCGCCTACATGATCGAGGCGGCGGCGCTGGTCTCGGCAGTCATCGGCCATTGGGAGGATTTCGCCAT
The DNA here is from genome assembly GCF_900167455.1 of Enhydrobacter aerosaccus. Classification (GTDB taxonomy): domain Bacteria; phylum Pseudomonadota; class Alphaproteobacteria; order Reyranellales; family Reyranellaceae; genus Reyranella; species Reyranella aerosaccus. The sequence goes on along the minus strand of NZ_FUWJ01000001.1, from coordinate 848,840 downwards.
CATCCTCGGGCTGCTCCTGTTCAACGTCGCGCTGGAGCTTTGGCAGGATCGCAAGGCCTCCAATGCCTTGGCCGCCCTGAAGAAGGGATTGGCGCCCGAGGCCACGGCCTTGCGAGACGGCAAATGGCAGACGATCGATGCGGCGGTCCTCGTGCCCGGCGACATCGTCAAGATCCGACTCGGCGTCATCGTGCCCGCCGATCTGCGCATGGTGAGTGGCGACTACGCCTCGATCGACCAAGCGGCGCTCACCGGCGAGTCGCTTCCTGTGGCCAAGAAGGTGGGTGATGCCGCCTACTCTGGCAGTGTCGTCAAGCAAGGCGAGATGGAAGCCGTCGTCATCGCCACCGGCTCCAGTACCTTCTTCGGCCGCACCGCCAAGCTGGTCGCCGGGGCTGGCGCGGTCAGCCATGCCCAGCAAGCGATGTTCCAGATCGGCAACTTCCTGATCGCCATCGCAGTGGTCCTGGCGGCCATCATGGTGGCTGTTAAAGTCTACCATGACATCGTGATCGCCGACACGTGGGGCCTCAAGGATGCATTGGGCATCCTGCAGTTCGTGCTCGTCCTGCTCGTGGCCTCGATCCCGGTGGCGATGCCGACCGTGTTCTCGATCACCATGGCGCTGGGGGCGTTGGCGCTGTCGCGCGAGAAGGCGATCGTGTCCAAACTGTCGGCGATCGAGGAGATGGCCGGAGTCTCCATTCTCTGCTCGGACAAGACCGGCACACTGACCAAGAATCAGCTCAAGCTCGGTGAGCCGATCCTGCTCGCGGCCGCAGATGCTCAGGACTGTATCCTTGCCGGCGCGTTGGCCTCACGCGCCGAGGACCGGGACGCGATCGATACGGCGGTCATCGACGCCCTCGCCGACCGAGACGCGCTGCAGCCCTGGAAACAGCTCAAGTTCGTGCCGTTCGATCCGGTCACGAAGCGAACCGAGGCGACCGTTGCCGACGCGTCTGGCCACAAGATCGTCGTCGCCAAGGGCGCGCCTCAGGCCATCGTCGATCTCGCCAGGCCGTCGAAGGACATTGCCGACAGGGTCACGCAGACCGTTGCCGCCCTGGCGGCCAAGGGGTCGCGGGCGCTGGGTGTTGCGCGCTCGACCGACGAGGGGCAGAGCTGGACCGTGCTCGGCATCCTGCCAATGTTCGATCCGCCGCGCGACGACTCCAAGGCAACGATCGAGCGCGCCAATGCCAAGGGTGTCAGCGTCAAGATGGTAACAGGCGACGACACCGCCATCGCCATTGAGACCGCTCGCCAGCTCGGCATGGGAACCAACATCATCCCTGCGGCCGACGCCTTCCCAAAGGACATGGATCCGAACAACGTCCCGCCGCAGATCGTCGATGCCATCGAGCGCGCCGATGGATTTGCCCGCGTCTTCCCGGAGCACAAGTACGCCATCGTCAAGGCTCTGCAGTCGCGCGGCCACATCGTTGCGATGACGGGCGACGGCGTGAACGATGCGCCGGCGCTGAAGCAGGCCGATTGCGGTACCGCCGTCTCGGGAGCGACCGATGCTGCGCGTGGCGCGGCGGCGTTGATCCTGACGGCACCGGGCCTGTCGGTCATCAACAGCGCCATCGACGAGGCACGGCGGATCTTCGCCCGCATCACCAGCTACACGATCTACCGCGTGACGCTGACCATGGACATCATGTTCCTGGTGGTGCTGTCCTCGATCTTCCTCGGCTTCCAGCCGCTCACGGCGGTGATGATCGTCGTCATGTCGCTGCTCGACGATCTGCCGATCATGGCCATCGCCTATGACAACACGCGCGTGAGCGAAAAGCCCATCCGCTGGAAGCTGCCCCGGCTGCTGGGCGTGTCGGCAACGCTCGGCTTCTTCTCGATCGTGCAGTCATTCGGATTGCTGCTGATCGGAATGGAAATCATCGGACACCCCGCACACGGCGCCGCGCTTGGCCTCGGCACCACGCATCAGCTTCAGACGGTCATGTTCCTGCAACTGGTCGCCGGTGGCCATCTGCTGCTGTTCGTCACGCGCACCGAGCGCTGGTTCTTCCTGCCGCCCTTCCCCGCGGCCACCCTGTTCTGGGCGATCGTTGCGACCCAGATCGTAGCCGTCGTGATGTGCGCTGCCGGATGGCTGGTCGAACCGATTTCGTGGCGTCTCATTGGCGCCATCTGGGCCTACAACATCGCCTGGCTGTTCGTCATGGGCGCGGCACGCCTGGCAACGGAACGGTTCGCGGACTATCGGACCGACCGTCACCTTGCCAGTACGCAGATGGTCAATCAGCCCCTGCGCACCGCCCCGTAACCGCAGCCAGACACAGGCGCCCCCTTCGGGGCCGCCATTCGGAGAGGAAAAATATGAGCTACGCCAAGGATCTGATCGTCCCGCCCGGCAAGAAGGTCAAGCTCAAGGACATCGACCCCGGCTACCACGGCACACACGAATCGAGCGACAAGGCCCTGCCCGATCTCCAGCACTACATGGAGAAGATCAAGGCCCTGCAATATACGATGTATGCCGAGCGCGGCCATTCGCTGCTGATCGTCCTGCAGGGTATCGATGCCGCCGGCAAGGACGGCGTCTGTCGCCACGTGATCGATGCCATGAACCCGCAGGGTTGTTCGGTCGTCGGCTTCAAGCAGCCGTCGGCCGAAGAACAAGCGCACGATTTCCTGTGGCGCATCCACCCGCACACGCCGGCTCGCGGCCGCACGGCGATCTTCAACCGCTCCCATTACGAGGACGTTCTGGTCGTGCGCGTGCACAAGCTCGCGCCGGAGCCTGTATGGTCGAAGCACTACGAGCAGATCAATGCCTTCGAATCGCTCCTGACCCACAACAACACGACGATCCTGAAGTTCTTTCTTTACATCTCCAAGGACGAGCAGCTGGCGCGCTTCAAGCAGCGTCTCGACGACCCGTCCCGGCAATGGAAGATCAGCGAGAGCGACTACACGGAACGCGCATACTGGGACGACTATATCTCGGCCTATGAGGACATGCTGGAGCGCTGCTCGACCGAGAAGGCGCCGTGGTACGTGATTCCGTCCAACCACAAATGGTTCCGCAATCTCGCCGTATCGCAGATCATGAGTGAGGCGATGGAGAAGATGGACATGAAGATGCCCAAGCCCACCGTCGACCTTGCCCATATCCGCAAGGCCTATCATAAGGCCGAGAAGGAATGAGACCCGCGTCGCATCCGCGACGTCGGGAACCGATTGAAGAATTGCGGAGCGTGGCCTCGTGTATGTGACGGTCATCATCTTCCTGCTCACCTACGCCGTCATGGCGGTTGGGCGGATTCCGGGCCTGCAGGTGGACCGAACTGGCGTCGCCCTGCTGGGCGCCATCGCCCTGCTGGTGTTCCAGAAGATCACACCCGACGCGGCCTGGGCCGCCGTCAGTTTCCCGACCATCTCGCTGCTGTTCGGGCTGATGATCGTGTCGGCGGCCTTCATGGTGTCCGGCTTCTACGACTGGGTCGCCGCACGCGCGACCTCGCTGTCGATCGGTCCGCGCGGGCTGCTGGCGGTCATGATCGCCACGTCGGCGGTGCTGTCCTCGATCCTGACCAACGACGTGGTCGTGGTCGCCATGGTGCCGGTGATCATCCAGCTCTGCATGGCGCGCCGCCTCAACCCCATCCCGTTCCTGCTGGGCTTCTGCTTCGCCTCCAACGCCGGCGCGGCCGGCACCATCATCGGCAGCCCGCAGAACATGATCATCGCCCAGGGCATGAACCTGTCCTTCACCGGGTTCATGATCGCGGCCCTCCTGCCCTCGCTCCTGTCCCTCGTGCCGATCTGGGGCGTGCTGAGCTTCCTCTACCGGAACCGCTGGACCCTGGTCGCGCCGGCGAAGCCATTACAGGCCTTGCCCGGGCCGCCGCCGCTCAACCGCCTCGAGGTCGCCAAGGCCACACTGGTCACCGTTCTCGTCATCGCGGCCTTCGTTCTTACCTCCTGGCCGCGCGGCGAGATCGCGCTCGCGGGTGCCGCGATCCTCCTGGTCAACCGCACCATCACTTCCGCCGACATGCTGAAGCATGTCGACGGCAACCTGTTCATTCTCCTGGGCGGCCTGTTCGTCGTGAATGCGGCGCTCGCGACAACGGGCTTGCCGCAGCAGATCATCACCGACCTGCATGCGCACGGCTTCGACTTCCAGCATCCCCTGACGCTTTATGTCAGCATCAGCGTGCTGAGCGACATCGTCGGCAACAATCCCGCGGCGCTGCTGCTGGTACCGTACGTGAAGGCCGGCAATCCTGAGGTATCTGGCGCGGCCATGGCGCTGGGGTCGGCCTTCGCCAGCAACGTCGTCGTGTTCGGGAGCCTGGCAGGCATCATCGTCGTGGAGGCCGCCGAAAAGCATGGCATGCCAATCTCCCTTGCCGAATTCTCCAAGGCCGGCATTCCCGTCACCCTGCTGACGATGCTCATCGGCGCCGCCTGGCTGCTGTTGCTCGTCTGACGATCCTTCGCCCGTCCGTGGCACGGGCGGCACGCCTCGATCAATCGGCCGCCGTCTCGTGCTTCTTGACTGCTGGCATCAGGCCGGCCGGATCCACGAGCTTGCCGTGGACGATCATGTTGTGAGCGTGCGCCAGATGGTGGAGCGCAAAAGCGGTCTGCATGGCATTGACCCGGCCTTGTGCGTCCTGCGCCGCGTTCACCGCCTGCTTCACCAGCCGCAGCGCGAAGAGCGGCTTCTGGGCGATCTTCTCGGCGAGAGCCAGGCCGAAGCGCTCGAGTTCGCTGCGGGGCACGACATGGTTCACCATCCCCAGCCGATGCGCCTCCTGCGCCGTGATCCAGTCGGCGGTGAACAGGAACTCCTTGGCCTTGCGCACGCCCATCTCCCAGGGATGGGCGAAGAACTCCGCGCCGCCGACTCCCATCGCCACCGTATGATCGAGGAAGGCGGCATCGTCGGCGCAGACGATCAGATCGCACGGCCACATCAGCATCAGGCCGCCCGCCATCACCTTGCCGTGCACCAATGCGATCGTGGGTTTGGGGATGTTGCGCCAACGCTCGCAGAAGCCGAGATAGATCTCCTGCTCGCGCGCATACTGCGCTTCCGCACCGGGCTCTCCGAACCCGCCCCAGGTGCCGACCGTATCGTGCCTGCGCATGTTGCCGTGGCCATCGACCTCGCGCAGGTCGTGCCCGGATGAGAAATGCGGACCGTTGGCCGACAGGACGATCACCTTGACCTGGTCGTCGTGGGCCGCACGATCGAAAGCCTCGTTGAGCGCATAAAGAAACGCCGTGTCCTGTGCATTGCGCGCCTCGGGGCGATTCAGCACGATGTGGGCGATGGCCGGCACCGGCGTGTCATAGAGGATGGGCTGGCTGGTCATGTTTCCTCCCGAAATTTCCCGGAGCTTAGCCATGCCCGCCGTGAAGCACACCTTCCTCGACACGCGCGGATTCACCACGCACGTCGCACAGGTGGGCGACGGACCGCCGCTGTTCCTGCTGCATGGCTGGCCGGAATTCTGGGCGACCTGGGAACCGATGCTTGCCCGCCTGGGAGATCGCTATCGGCTGATCGCGCCCGACTTTCGTGGCTTCGGTGAGAGCGGCAATCCCGACCCGGGTCGTTCCGACAAGGCCGGCCCCGATGTACTCGCGGACGACATCGCCGCCATCATGGACACTCTCGATATCGAACGTGCGGGTTTCGTCGGTCACGATGTCGGCGCCTTCGCCATGCAGCGTCTGGCGCTCAATCATCCGGGCAAGGTGGCGGGGCTGTTCTTCTTCAACTGCGCTACGCACGGCGTCGGCGCACGATGGCGCGAACCTGAACAGATCAACGAGATCTGGTACCAGACCTTTCACCAGATGCCCTTCGCGCCGGCGCTGGTCGGCGCCAACCGGGATGCCTGCCGTGCCTACTTCGGTCACTTCCTGCGGCACTGGTCCTATCGCAAGGACACTTTCGACGCCGTGCTGGAGCGCTGGATCGACAACTTCATGCGGCCGGGCAACCTGCAAGGCGGCTTCAACTGGTACATCTCCCAGAATGCCGCTCGCCTTGCCGTGATGGCTGGCGCCGCGCCCAAGCCGCCTACGATCAAGCATCCAACCCGCATCTTCTGGGGTCGTCATGACCCGGTGCTACGCAGCGCCTGGATCGATGTCGTCGGCGAATACTTCGAGGATGTGGAAGCCAGCATCGCCGAGGAGGCCGGCCACTTCGTTCATTACGAGACGCCGGATGCCGCCGCGGCCGAGATCGACCGCTTCTTCCGCCGCATCGGCTATGTCCGACCGTAGGGCTGCAAGGCGATGGCCTGGGCGTCGCCGCAGGGGCAGGAGCGACGCCCAGGCTCGCCGGCCTCAACCACGCCAGGCCGACATGCGAATGACGCTGCAGAAATTGGTGCGATGGAAGTGCGGCTCCTTGTCGGCAAGCACGTCGGCCTTGACGTTGCCGAACGTGGTTTCGGGCTTGTGCCTTATGCCGTCATGGAAGGCCTGAATGATGTCTTCCTTGAAATGCGGCGTGCGCGGATGGGCCCGGACGACAGCCTCACGCTGTGCCTCGCCGAAATCGTCGTAGGCGAGCCCCAGGACATCCATCTCGACGCCCGCCGTGACGAGGGCGACGACCGGATGCATGTGCTGCGGGATGCCCGGCGTCGTGTGCAGGGCGATCGCTGTCCACACCGTGTCGATGTCCTGCTGCGCGATGCCGTGACTGCGCAGGAAGTCGCGAGCAGCATTGGCGCCATCGACCTCGAAGCGCTCCGTCCTGCTGCTGTGCGATGGCATGAGACCGACATCGTGGAACATCGCACCGGCATAGAGCAGTTCGGGGTCGAAACCGATCGCCTCTCGCCGGCCGGTCAGCGCTGCGAAGTAGAACACGCGGCTCGAATGATGGAATAGCAGCGGCGTCTCGGTATCGCGCACGAACGCGGTGATCTCGCACGCCAGCCTGCTGTCGGGAACGCTCACCCCGTCGATAGCCAAGGTCGTCATGTCGGTCTCCTCGGATGAATGCGATCCAGAGATGATCCCGTCGCCATATGGCTTCAATTGACTGGATACGTCCATTTCGGCCATATTCCGTCCGATCGCGACACACCGAGCAACGCATGACCAAGCCCCGGACCGTGACGATCCTTGCCCTGCCCGGCGTGCAGCTCCTCGATGTCTCGGGCCCGTTGGACGTGTTCGCCCAGGCCAATGTCGAGGCCGCTGCGGAGCTCTATCGACTGCGTATCGTCACGCACGGTCCACGGGAGATCACAAGCTCATCCGGCCTGCGCCTGCTGGCCGATACGGTCATTGGCGACAAGGATGGCACGCCATCCCACACGCTGCTCGTGGCCGGTGGACCGACCGCGGCCGACCGGGTGCCGCCGCCCGCTTTGCTCGACTGGTTGCGGCAGCAGGCCCGGGCCGCGCGTCGCTACGGCTCGGTGTGCACTGGCGCCTTCGTCCTGGCAGCTGCGGGCTTGCTCGACGGCAAGCGCATCACCACGCACTGGAGTGGCGCTCAACGCCTGGCCGAACGCTATCCAGAGGTGCAGGTCGATGCGGACGCGATCCATGTCCGCGACGGCAAACTGCGCACGGCTGCGGGGGTCACGGCCGGGCTCGACCTGGCCCTGGCGCTGGTGGAGGAGGATTTCGGTCGCGAGCTGGCGATGAAAGTGGCCGCCCAGCTGGTGATGTTCTTCAAGCGGCCCGGCGGACAGCTTCAGTTCAGCCAGCGGGGCGATATCGCTCCCGCCGGTCGATCCATTCTCCAGGAAATCCAGCGCTGGGCTGCGGCTCATCCCGCCGCCGATCTGTCGGTCGGCAACCTGGCCAAGCGCGCTGGCCTGAGCAGCCGTCACTTTGCCCGCCTCTTCCTGCACGAGGTCGGCACGACGCCGGCCGCCTGGGTCGAAGAGGTGCGCATTGGCGCCGCACGGCGTCATCTCGAGACAGGGACCAAAACGCCCAAGCAGGTGGCCGGGTTATGCGGCTTCGCCAATGCCGACACGCTGCGCCGGACCTTCGCACGCCATGTCGGTGTGACGCCCGCCGAATACCGCAAGCGCTTTGCGTCCACGTGACGCCTGCTCTTGACCGTGCTACCGGCGCCCCCTACTCCTCGCTGATCGTCGGTCCTCCCGAACGGGAGGCGAAGAGGGAACGCCGTGGTGCCCGGGGCGAAAGCCAGGGGCCAATCGGCGGCTGTACCCGCAGCTGTAAGCGGCGAGCGCGTGTCCGGAGTGCCACTGGATCTCGATCCGGGAAGGCGGACACGGGCGACGACCCGCGAGCCAGAAGACCTGCCGATGAGAGCGTCGCTCTTCCGATGGACGGGACGATCCAGCGGAACGGTCAAACCGAGAGGTGACGCGCGTAGCGTGTGACTTTGCCGGGAGACCGTCCGATGCTGAGGCTTCTTCGCATTACCTTTGACGACCGGGCCAGCGGGCTGCGCCTGCCGCTGATCGGCCTCTACAGCCTGCTGATCGCCGCCAACCTAGGCGCGTGGATCTGGGCCTGGATAGTGTTCGGCCACCGGCCGTTGCTAATGAGCACGGCTCTGCTCGCCTACACGCTCGGGGTGCGGCACGCCGTTGATGCCGACCACATCGCCGCCATCGACAACGTCACCCGCAAGCTGATGCAGGAAGGCAAGCGGCCGGTGAGCATTGGCTTCTTCTTCGCCACCGGCCACTCGGCCGTGGTGGCGCTGGCGGCAGCCGCCATCGCCGGCACGACCACCCTGCTGACCGACCGCTTCGAGGCTTTCAAGAACGTGGGCAGCATCGTCGGCACGCTGATCTCGGCGCTGTTCCTGTTCGTGATCGCCTTCGCCAACATCGTCATCCTGCGCGGCATCTGGCGGACCTTCCGGCAGCTACGTGCCGGTGGTCACTACATCGACGAGGATTTCGACCTGCTGCTGAACAATCGCGGCCTGCTGGCGCGACTGTTCCGGCCAATGTTCCGGCTGGTCCATCGCAGCTGGCACATGTTCCCGCTCGGCTTCCTGTTCGGATTGGGATTCGGCACCGCAACGGAGGTCACCCTGCTCGGCCTCTCGGCGACCGAGGTGGCCAACGGCGTGTCGATCTGGGCCATCATGGTCTTCCCGGCGCTGTTCGCCGCCGGTATGTCGCTGATCGACACGACCGACGGCGTGCTGATGCTGGGCGCTTACAACTGGGCGTTCGTGAAGCCCATGCGCAAGCTCTACTACAACCTCACCATCACCTTCGTGTCGGTGGTCATCGCGCTGCTGATCGGCGGCATCGAGACGCTGGGCCTGCTCGCCGAGCAATTCGGCCTCTCGGGCTGGTTCTGGGAGGCGATCACGGCACTGAACGACAATTTCAACAATCTCGGCTTCCTGATCATCGCCGTGTTCATCCTCGCCTGGATCGGCTCTCTGATCGTCTACCGCTACCACGGCCTCGACGAAATCGAGGTCGAACGTTCGGCTTCCTAGAGAGATGTCGCGGACCATGAAATCTCATTGCTGGAATCTGGACAACAAAAGGCCCCGAGCCGAAAGCGCGGGGCCTTTGCATTCATCTCATACGGCGTTCGCACCTGCGCCGCGCCGATCGGCACGGCCCGCAGATGGTCCCTAACGCGTCCCAGCCTGCGCCTCGGCCTTGGAATGGGCTTCGGCCTTGCGTGACGACTCGGCGGCGGCCTCGACCACCATGTTCTTCATCGCCTTCTGCAGCTTGTCGAAGGCCCGCACCTCGATCTGGCGCACACGCTCGCGGCTGATGCCGTATTTAGCGGACAGGTCCTCGAGCGTCTGCGGCTCGTCCACCAGTCGGCGCTCGATGATGATGTGCCGCTCGCGGTCCGTAAGCTGCTTCAGCGCCAGCGCCAGCATGTGCTTGCGCTGGCCCAGCTCCTGGTTGTCGGCCAGCCGCGCCTCCTGGTTAGGAGAATCGTCGACCAGCCAGTCCTGCCACTCCATGTCGCCCTCGGCTTTCACCGCGGCGTTGAGCGAACTGTCCGGAGCCGCCAGGCGGCGGTTCATGTTCACCACCTCCTCCTCGGGAACGCCGAGGCGGGTGGCGATCTTGGATACCTGCTCGGGCGACAGGTCGCCCTCCTCGATGGCCTGCATCTGGCCCTTGAGCTTGCGCAGGTTGAAGAACAGCTTCTTCTGCGCGGCGGTGGTGCCCATCTTCACGAGCGACCAGCTGTGCAGGATGTATTCCTGGATCGAGGCACGAATCCACCACATGGCGTAGGTGGCCAGGCGGAAGCCGCGGTCCGGGTCGAACCGCTTGACCGCCTGCATCATGCCGACATTGCCCTCCGAGATCAGCTCGGCCACCGGCAGCCCATAGCCCCGGTAACCCATGGCGATCTTGGCCACGAGGCGCAAATGGCTGGTCACGAGCTTGTGCGCAGCCTGGGAATCACCATGTTCCCGCCAGCGCTTGGCGAGCATGAATTCTTCCTGCGGCTCCAGCAGGGGAAACTTGCGGATCTCCTGCAGATAGCGCGAAAGGTTACCCTCCGGCGACAAGGCCGACGGCAGGGCGGGAAGGTTTGCGGATACAGTACTCATTGGGGACTCCCCCTTTCTGCCTGAACGGGCGTTTAGCACTCTCGCCCGTCGACTGCTAAACCTGAGTCTATTAGTCGGATAGCGGTTGGGTCAACCCCTATTTCCGACTAATCCCCTCAACAATCAGTCCGGTAACTTAACGCCGTTCATTTCCGCGACCAGCTTCCGCATGTCTTGCGGCAATTCTGTGGCGAAGGTCATCTCCCGCCCGGTCCTCGGATGGCGGAATTCCAGGAGGGCGGCATGCAACGCCTGCCGTCCAAAGCTTTTCAACGATGCCGGCAGTGAGGTGTTCCGAGCACCGCTGCGGCTGCGGCCATAGACCGGATCGCCGACCACCGGGCAGCCGATATGGGAGAAATGCACCCTGACCTGATGGGTCCGGCCGGTATGCAGTTTGGCCGCTACCAGGCTCGCCCACGGCGCGAGCGGCGGCCCGAAGCTCTTCTCGACCCAATAGTCCGTGAGCGCCCGCTTGCCGCTGGTCCGGCGCACGGCCATGCGCTTGCGATCGACCGGATGACGCCCGATGGCGGCCTCGATTGTCCCCTGCCGCGGGCTGGGAACGCCCCAGACAAGGGCATGGTAGACCCGGGTCAGGTCATGGGCGGCGAACAGCTTGGAAAGAGCGTGGTGAGCGGCGTCGTTCTTGGCCACCACCATGACGCCGGACGTATCCTTGTCGAGACGGTGGACGATACCGGGCCGCCGCACGCCGCCGATCCCCGACAGACTCTCGCCGCAATGAGCCAGCAGCGCATTGACCAGGGTATTGTCCGGATTGCCCGGCGCGGGATGGACGACCAAGCCTGCCGGCTTGTCGAGCACCAGCAGGTCGTCGTCCTCGTAGAGGATATCGAGATCGCGCGCCTGAGGGAGCGGCTCGGCCGGTTCGGGCTCCGGAATGTCGACAATGAAACACTCGCCCGTTTTGACCTTGCGGGACGGCTCTTCTATCGTCCCGCCGCCCGCCAGCGCCACCCGGCGGCCTTCGATCAACGCCTTCACGCGGCTGCGCGTGAGGATCGGCAAAGCAGCCGCCAGCGCGCGGTCGAGCCGTTCGCCGGCGGCGGCAGCGTCGAAGGTCACGATGTGGCGACCGGTTTCGTCCATGGAGTTGTCTTGGCCCCCTCTGCTCAGGCCCATGCACCGCGTTGGCTGAAGGTGCTCGTGATCGTGATGGGCGCGGTGATCGTCACCGGGTTCATTGTCGTAACGGCCGAAACCATCCGGCGCATGTCTACCTCCGGCAGTTCGCAATCGCCAGCAGGCGGAGCACCCTTCGCCCAGCGGATCGCCCTGCCGTCGGGCGCCCAGGTCCTGTCCATGACCGCGGTCGGCGATCGACTGGTCGTCCATGTCGAGGGGCCGGACGGGCTGCCGACCGCCTATGTCATCGACCCCCGCACCGGCGCCCTGCTCGGCACCATTGCCTTCCCGCCCGGTGCGGCGCGCTAGCATGTTCGACCACCTTTCGATCACGGTGACCGACCTCGATCGGGCACAGCGGTTCTATGACGCCGTCCTGGCGCCATTGGGGGTCCCGCGGGTCAATCGGCGCGAACGGGCCATCGGCTATGGCGAACGAGCCGGTCGAGAGGGAGCGCCTTGTTACATCTCGGTCTATCTCAGCGACCACGTTGTCCCCGATAACCGCCACTGGTGCTTCCGCGCCCCGAGCCGGGCCGCCGTGCGCACTTTCCACGCCGCGGCGCTGGAGCATGGCGGCAGCGACGATGGGCCTCCTGGCCTGCGCGAAAGATACGGCCCCGACTACTACGCCGCCTTCGTCCGCGATCCGGACGGCAACCGTCTCGAGGCGCTGACGCGCCGTCCCGAGGAGCAAGAATGAACTTCCGCAGCGACAACGAAGCCGGCGCCCATCCCCTGATCCTCGAAGCGGTGCGACGGGCCTTCACCGCCGGTACGGCTCACTCCTATGGCGACGACGAATGGACCCACAAGGTCGAACGACGCCTGCGGGAGATCTTCGATCATCCAGGTCTGGTGGCCTATCCCGTCGCCACAGGAACCGCCGCTAACGTGCTGGCCCTTTCCTGCTGCACACCGCCCTGGGGCGCCATCTTTTGCCACCCCGCCTCGCATATTGCCGTCGACGAAGCCAATGCGCCGCAATTCTATACCTCTGGCTCACAGCTCGTTCATGTCGATGGCAAGGACGGCAAGATAGATCCGCGCCGTCTCGCCGACATGCTGGCGCAACCGGTCTATGGCGTGGTCCATCATCCCCAGCCGGCGGCCGTCAGCATCACACAGGCCACCGAATGCGGTACTGCCTATTCACCGGAGGAAATCGCCGGCCTCTCGACCTCGGCCCGCCGCCACGGGCTCAAGTTGCACATGGACGGTGCGCGCTTCGCCAACGCCCTTTCCTATATCGGCTGCGCACCCTCGGAACTGACCTGGCGGGCGGGCGTCGACGTCCTCAGCCTGGGCGCGACGAAGAACGGCGCCATGGCAGCCGAAGTCGTGGTGTTCTTCGACCGCGAACTGGCGCGCGAATTCGAGTTTCGGCGCAAGCGCGGCGGCCATCTGTTCTCCAAGATGCGCCTGCTCTCGGCCCAGCTCGACGCCTACTTCGCCGATGGACTGTGGCTGGCCAATGCCCGTCACGCCAATGCCATGGCTCGCCGCCTCGTGGCCGGACTGACGGCTTTGAAGGGCACGTCGCTGCTCTACCCGGTCCATGCCAACGAGATCTTCATCGCCTTGCCCGCGCATATCCACGATGCGCTGGAGGAAGCGGGAGCGCAGTATCATCCCTGGCCGTCGGACCGCCCGGGCGAGCGTGCCTTCCGGCTGGTGACGGCCTTTGACACCGACCCGACCATGGTCGATCGTTTTCTCTCCATCGCAAAGACAGCCGAATAATACTGCCGCATCAGGGTAAGGACATGACGCATCAGCGTACGCTCACCGCCGCTCACTGGGGTGTTTACGAGGTCGAGTACGACGAGCAAGGCAAGGCCTCGCGTCTGCACCCCTTCTCGCAAGACCCTGATCCATCGCCGATCGGGCTGCACATGCTGTCGGACGAGGTCGCCCGTCTGCGCGTCGGTCGTCCGGCGGTCCGCAAGAGCTGGCTCGAAAAAGGACCCGGTGCGGCGAGCGACAAGCGTGGCCAGGAACCCTTCGTGGAAGTGCCGTGGGACGAGGCGCTGGACCTGGTTGCGGCCGAGCTCAAACGCGTGCAGACGAGCTGGGGCAACGAGGCCGTCTTCGGCGGCTCCTATGGCTGGTCGAGCGCCGGCCGGTTCCATCACGCGCAAAGCCAAGTGAAGCGGTTCCTGAACTGCTATGGCGGCTTCGTGCGCCACCAGGATTCCTACAGCCTGGGTGCGGCGCGCGTGCTGATGCCGCACATCGTTGCCAGCATGGAAGAGCTGATGGCCATGCACACCAGCTGGGACGTGCTGGCCGAGCATTGCAAGCTGTTCGTCACCTTCGGCGGCGTGCCGCGCAAGAACGCCCAGATCAATGCCGGCGGCGCGACGCTGCATCACGTCAAGCGCGGGCTCTACGGCATGGCCGCGAAGGGCGTCCGCTTCGTCAATGTCACGCCGACCGCCGAGGATCTCGACAATGGCAGCGAGGTCGAATGGCTCGCTGTGCGGCCCAACACCGACACGGCCCTGATCCTGGCGCTATGCCACGTCCTTTATACCGAGAAGCTGTACGATCGCTCCTTCCTGGATCGCTGCACCGTCGGCTTCGAGAAATTCGTGCCCTATCTCGTCGGTGAGAGCGACGGCCAGCCCAAGACGCCGGCCTGGGCGGAACGCATCTGCGGCATCTCGGCTGCGCGGATCGCATCGCTCGCCCGCGAGATGGCGGCAACCCGCACCACGGTCAGCATCGGCTGGTCGCTGCAACGCAGCCACCATGGCGAGCAGCCGTTCTGGGCGCTGGTGACGCTGGCCTGCATGCTGGGCCAGATCGGCCTGCCAGGTGGCGGCTTTGGCGTCGGCTATGGTCCCGTGAATTTGATGGGCAGCGGATATCCCAAGTATTCCGGGCCGACTTTGCCGCAGGGAACCAACCCGGTGAAGAGTTTCATTCCCGTTGCACGCTTCACCGACATGCTGCTGCATCCAGGCGCCAGCTTCGACTACAACGGCGAACGCCACACCTATCCCGACATCCATCTTGTCTATTGGGCGGGTGGCAATCCCTATCATCACCACCAGGACCTCAACCGGCTGCGGCAGGCCTGGTCCAAGCCCGACACGATCATCTTCCACGAGCAATTCTGGACGCCGGCCGCCAAGATGGCCGATATCGTACTGCCCGCCACGACCAGCCTCGAAAGGGACGATATCGGCTATGGCAGCCGTGAGCCCTTCGTCATCGCCATGAAGAAAGCGCGCGAGCCGCTGGGCGAGGCACGCGACGATTACGACATCTTCCAGGCGCTGGCGCAGCGACTTGGCGTGGCCGAGGCACATTCGCAGGGCCACGCGTCGAGCGGCGATTGGCTGGAGCATCTCTACGAGGAAGCGCGCGTGAAATCGGCCAAGGCCGGCGTCACCCTGCCGCCGTTTGCGCAGTTCTGGGAGGCCGGACTGGCGGAGGCCAAGGGCGAGAAGCGCGATCCGGTCATGCTGGCTGCCTTCCGAACCGACCCGGCCAAGCATGCGCTGAAAACCCCATCGGGAAAGATCGAGATCTATTCGGAGCGCATCGCCTCCTTCGCCCTCGACGACTGCCCGCCGCACCCGACCTGGATGGAGCCGATCGAATGGCTGGGTTCCAGGACGGCCGAGCGCTATCCGCTGCACATGCTGTCGGATCAGCCCGCCGACAAGCTGCACAGCCAGCTCGACCACAGTCCCTATGCCAAGGCGACCAAGATCAAGGGGCGCCAACCGATCACGATCCACCCCGAGGACGCTGCGGCCCGTGGCATCGCGGACGGCGATATCCTGCGTGTCTACAACGACCGTGGCGCCTGCCTGGCGGCCGCGCGCCTGAGCGACCGTATCCGTCGCGGGGTCGTGCGCCTGTCGACCGGCGCCTGGTTCGATCCTGCCGACGCCGGCTCGAACAGGCCGCTGGAGAAGCACGGAAATCCCAATGCCCTCACGCTCGATGTCGGCGCCTCCAAGCTGAGCCAGGGCTGCATCGCGCAGACTTGCCTGGTCGAGGTCGAACGGTTCGATGGCCCGGCGCCGCCGGTAACGGCACATCAGCCACCCGCCTTCGATGTCCGACGCTGAATCAATGTCGGTATCGGCTCTCGTTCTCGGGCGGCGCCTGATGGTGACGCTCCTGCTCGTCGCGCCGCTGTCGGCGAACGCGCAGGGACAAACGCCGCAGGCCTTTCTGGAGGAGCTCTACCGGCCTTATCGCCAGAAGGATTTCAAAGGTCAGCCCTATTGGGAGACGAGCCGCTACTTCGCGCCAGACCTCGCCGCCGAGATCGACAAGGACATGGCGGCGGCGAGCAAACGCAACGAGGTGCCGCTGCTCGACGGCGATCCCTTCATCGATGCACAAGACTGGGAGATCACCGATCTCACCGTGGCGAGCTCGGTCGATGGTGGCAGCGCAAAGGGCGCCATCTCCTTCAAGAACGCTGGTCAGCCGAAGACGGTGACGGTGTTCCTGGTTCAGACGCCAAAGGGCTGGCGCATCGCCGATATCGTCAGCCCGAACGGATCGCTTCGAAAGCTCTACAAGTTGCCTTAGTGGCGCCAGCTCGGATCGGTCTTGTCGAGCTTGCGCACCAGCGCCGCGAATTCGAGGTCGCCGATGCCGACATCGGACTCCATCTCTGAGAAGCGGTCCATGTCCGCCCCCGACTTGGCGGCGAGATTGTCGCCCATGACATTGAGCGTGCCCGCCGCCGCGGCATCGATCTGGATCTGGCAGGCGCGCTCCAACCGATAGAGCCGCAGGAAGGCCTCGGGCACGGAGCGGCCGGTCGTCAGCAGGCCGTGATTGCGCAGCAGCATCGCCTGATGGTCGCCGAGATTCTTCAAGAGCCGCCCGCGCTCATCGAGATCGAGGCTGGGCCCTTCGTAATCGTGATAGGCCAGCTTGCCGTGGAAGGCGGTCGACACCATCGAGATCGGCAGCAGCCCATCCTTGAGCGCGCAGACCGCCATGCCGGCACGGGTATGGGTATGCATCACCACCTTGTGCCGCGCCGCGTGCGCCATATGGATGGCCGAATGGATGATGAAGCCGGCGTAATTTACCGGATAGGGGCTGGGCTCGACGATGTTCCCGTCGAGATCGATCTTCACCAGGTTCGAGGCCGTGACCTCGTCGTAGTTCAGGCCATAGGGATTGATCAGGAAGTGCGGGGCATCTCCCGGCACGCGCGCCGTCAGATGCCCGTAGATCAGTTCGGTCCAGCCGAAGTGATCAACAAGGCGGTAGGCGGCCGCGAGCTGGCGGCGCAGCACCGCCTCGCCTTGTTCGGACGGCAGAGAATAGACATCGATACCGGTGATCGGCAGATCCTGGGCGATAGGCATGTCCATGGCGGCGTTCCTCCCGGCGGAATCGGTGAATCCTAGGCTCTCGCGCTAGGATGCGGCAATCAAAGAGGAAACGCCAATGTCCGATGCTGCCCAAGCCCCCGCCTCTCTCACGATGACGGCCAAGTCTCGTCTCGACACGACACGCCTGCAGAAAATGGCGCAGGCCTATTGGGAGAGCGCGGCGCTGATGGCAGCGGTCGAACTCGAGGTCTTTACCGCCATCGCCCGCGGCCACGATACGACCGCAGCGGTCGCGAAGACGGTCGGGATCAGCGAGCGCAATGCCGAGCGCCTGTTGACGGCGCTGGTCGCCATGGCCTTGCTGACGCGCGAAAGCGCCAGCAAGGACAGCCGCTTCGCCAACGCGCCTGACGTGCAGCGCTTTCTGGTCAAGGACAGCGATCGGTATGCCGGCCCGTGGATCCTGTTCACAAAACCGCGTTGGGCCGCCTATGGCGAATTGAGCGAACGGCTGCGCAATCCGGTTGTGAAGAAGCTCGGCGCGTACGATCAATTCACGATCGAGGATGCCCGCCGCTATCACGCCGCCACCTACTCGATCGGGATGGGCGCCGCGCGGCTTTTCAGCCGCAGCGTCGATCTTTCCGGGCGCAAGCTGATGCTGGATCTGGGCGGCGGCTCGGGCGCCTATAGCATCGTCGCCACCCAGACCTTTCCCGGCCTGAAGGCGATTGTGCTCGACCTGCCGCCCGTCACCGTGGTGGCGAAAGAATATATCGAGGCCAACAAGGCCAGCGACCGGGTTACGACGCTGGCCGGAGACTTCACCGTCACCGACTTTCCGCAAGGAGTCGATGTCGTCGTCATGGCGAGCAACCTGCCGCAATACGAGCCGGCACTGATCCGCCTCGTGGTCGGCAAGGCCTTCGCCGCCCTGGTGCCCGGTGGCGAGATGCATCTCATCGGCGAGACCTTGAATGACGACCGGCGCGGCCCCCTATCGGCGGCGCTGTGGGGCCTGAATGAAGGGGTGTTCGGAAGTACTGGTCTCGCCCACACCGAGGCTGAAGTAAAAGGCTACCTCGAGGAGGCCGGCTTCCGCGGTGTGGCGGTCCATCCGTTTGTCCCCGGCGTCCTGTCCCGCGTCGCTGGCCGAAAACCGGCCTGACGGCTCCGGTCGCCGCAGTTGGGGTTGCGCCCCGCTCCCGCTTCGACTATCAACCCGGCTCCCGGCCTCGCTCCCTTCGTCTAGAGGCCTAGGACGCGGCCCTCTCAAGGCTGAAACACGGGTTCGAATCCCGTAGGGAGCGCCAATCGCCCAACTACCGTCGAGTGATCGAGGCGCCTTCAGCTGGGGCCCCGACGTGCCCAGCTCCGGAAATCTCCACGACCCGCCCGGCTGCCGAACGTGTCGAGCGAATCCGATAGCTGAAGCTATCCCACCGAAACGTCGCTAACAGGTGCTGGATCGGCCGGTCCCGGTCATCTCGCACCAGCCGCTCGACGATGAAGACCGGGTCGCCCGCCGACAGGCCGATCAGCGGCGCAACTTCTTTCGGACACGGCGCGGCACGCATGGCTTGCTCGGCGCCGGCGATCCTCACCCCGGCCCTCGCCAGCAATTCGAGCATGGTCGTTCCCGCCAAGGCCTCGCGGTCGAGCTTGGCGCCGATCCAGGCCGGCACATGGGCACGGGTATGCATGATCGGCTTGCCGTCCTTGCTGCGCAGCCGATCCACCTGCAGCACCGGCTCCCCCTCGCCGGCTTGCAGCGTCGCGCGCATCGGCGCGTCGACCAGCCGCCAGCTGGCGCTGAGCACCTTGGCCTCCGTCCCGCGCACGAGATCGAGCATGGCCGCGAGGTCTTCCTCGATCTCAGTCCGGATCCGCGAGACTAGCGGCTCGACCACCTTCGCCTGACGACCGCGGCCGCGTGTGATCA
This sequence comes from Enhydrobacter aerosaccus, assembly GCF_900167455.1. Classification (GTDB taxonomy): domain Bacteria; phylum Pseudomonadota; class Alphaproteobacteria; order Reyranellales; family Reyranellaceae; genus Reyranella; species Reyranella aerosaccus. The sequence continues at coordinate 829,876 of NZ_FUWJ01000001.1, read as the reverse complement.
GCCCCTCGCGCTCCAGTTCGTCCAAAGCACGGCGGACAGTAATGCGGCTTACCCCGTGTGCTGCCTCGAGTTCCTTTTCACTGGGCAGCAGCGCACCGGCAGCTAGCCGCCCCTCCCGAATGGCTTCTCGAATGGCGGCATGTACCCGCGAATAAAGAGGAGCGGGATCGTCCGAAGTCGACATTGTGCACTCTTGGTATGCTATGTATTGACAACTTGATATACTATGTTTCATGCTCTTGGCATAAGGGAGGATAACACGATGAAGGCTGCGCATCGGCTCCGCACGAAGCTGAGCGAGGGAGGCTTGCTCACTGCCCCTGGCGCCTATGACGGCATCACGGCGCGCCTGTCCGCCCAGGCCGGTTTCGACGCCGTCTACATGACCGGCGCCGGCGTCTCGGCGGCGCACGGCTTCCCCGACTATGGCCTGCTAACACTGAGCGAGATGGCCGCGGCGGCCGGCATCCTGGCGCGCTCGGTCGACGTCCCCGTCATTGCCGATGCAGACACCGGTTACGGCAACGAGCTCAACGCGACCCGCACCGTGCGCGAGTACGAGATGCGCGGCATCGCCGCGATCCAGATCGAGGATCAGGTTGCACCTAAGCGCTGCGGGCACCTCGACGGCAAGGAGATCGTGCCGCGTGAGGAATTCGCGGCAAAGATCGCGGCGGCGGCGGCCGCGCGCTGCGATCACGCCTTCGTGCTCATCGCGCGAACCGATGCCCGCGCAATGGACGGTCTCGACGAAGCGGTCGTGCGAGTGAACATGGCGCTCGACGCCGGCGCCGACATCGCCTTCATCGAAGCGCCGCGAAGCGTCGATGAGATCGCCGCCATTCCGCGTTTCGTTCATGGCCCGTGCCTGCTCAATGTCGTCTCCGGCGGCAAGACGCCCGACATGCCGCTGAAGGCGATCGCAGAGATGGGGTACCGCATCGCCATTCTGCCGGGCCTGCTGCTGACCGCCGTCCTCGATGCCTGCGATGCCGCCCTCGCCGATCTGCGAAGCAGCGGCGCCGCGCCTGCCGGCGCTGCAGGCCGGACGATCGGCGAACGATTCCGCCGGCTCGGCGCGGAGGAATGGGACGCGCTACGGCGGCAAGCGCCCCGGGCGGCGGCGTAAGCCCATGCCCAGTACACTCTTCGACCGCCTCTGGGAGGCGCATGTCGTGGCCGAGCTCGGCGGCGGCTGGGCGCTCCTACACATCGATCGCCACCTGCTGCACGACCTGTCGGGGTCGGGCGGACTCGCCACGCTCGCCGAACGCGGGCTTCCGCTCAACCGCCCCGACCTCACCTTTGCCACGGCAGATCACGCCGTCAGCAGCGCGCCCGGCAGAACCGGAGAGACTTACGACCAGGGTGCGCCGCTCTACCGGGTACTGCGCGAGCAATCGCAGAAGGTTGGCATACCTTTCTTCGATATCGGCCAGCGCGGGCAGGGCATCGTCCACGTGATGGCCCCCGAACTTGGCATCACATTGCCGGGCACGACACTCGTCTGCGGCGACAGCCACACCTGCACCCATGGTGGGCTGGGCGCGCTTGCCTTCGGCATCGGTTCGTCCGAGCTCGTGCATGTGCTCGCAACCCAGACATTGCGCCAGAAGAAGCCGCGCCAGATGAGGATCGTCTATGAAGGCGCACTCAAGCCTGGCGTAACGGCGAAAGATCTTGCCTTGCACGTCATCGGTACGCTCGGTGCCGCCGCCGGCACGGGTCATGCGATCGAGCATGCCGGGCCCGGCATTGCAGCTCTGCCGATCGAGGCGCGGCTCACGCTCTGCAACATGTCTGTGGAGCTCGGCAGCAAGATCGCCCTCTGCGCGCCCGATCAGGCCACGGTCGACTATCTGCGCGGGAAGCCCTTTGCGCCGGCCGGCGCGGACTTCGATGCAGCGATCGCCGACTGGAGCGAGTTGCGCACCGACGACGGGGCACGCTTCGACCGGGAAGCGCTTTTCAACCTCGGCTGCGTGCCCCCCACGATCACCTGGGGCACCTCGCCCGAGCATGCCATCGCCATCGACGGCACGGCTCCGGATCCCTGCGCGGCGCCGGACGCCGCGCGCCGCGAGGCCTGGCAGGCGGCACTCGACTACATGGGGCTGACGCCGGGACAGAAGCTCTGCGGTACGCCAGTCGACTGGGTCTTCATCGGCTCCTGCGCGAATGCCCGGCTCACTGACCTGCGCGATGCGGCTCGGGTTGTCCGCGGTCGGCGCGTGGCAGCGGCCGTGAAGGCGTGGGTCGTCCCCGGTTCGGTCGAGGTCAAGGACGCTGCCGAAGCGGAAGGGCTCGACGAGATCTTCCGCGCCGCCGGCTTCGAATGGCGCGAGCCCGGCTGCTCGATGTGCGTCGCCGCCAATGGCGAGGTCGTGCCGCCCGGCCGTCGCGCCGTCAGCACCTCGAACCGCAACTTCGTCGGCCGCCAGGGGCCCGGCGCCCGCACCCATCTCGCGAGCCCGGCGAGCGCTGCCGCGGCCGCAATCGCCGGCGCCATCGCCGACATCCGGGAGATCTGAGCGATGGAGCCGTTCACGATTATCACCGGGCCGGCAGCGCCGTTGTTGCGGCGGGACATCGACACCGACGTGATCATCCGCATCGAGCGGCTGACCCAGTTGCCGCGCCGTGAACTCGGCCGCTATGCGCTCGAGGCGCTGCGTGGGCTGGACTTCGTTCTCGATCGGCCGCCGTTCCGTGGCGCGCCGATCCTGCTGGCGGGCGCCAATTTCGGCTGCGGATCGTCGCGCGAAGGTGCGGTCTGGGCCCTGCAGGAAACAGGCTTGCGCTCGATCATTGCGCCGTCGTTCGGCGACATCTTCTTCGCGAACTGCTTCCATAATGGCATGCTGCCGGTCGTCCTGCCGGAGGCGGCTGTGGCTTCGCTTGCGGCGCAGGCAGCCCACGGCGCGCCCGTCACCGTCGACCTGCGGCAATGCCGCGTGATCGCGCCCGACGGCGCCGCCCATCCGTTCGCCATCGATTCGCTCCGCCGCGAGCTTCTGCTGGAAGGCGTCGACGAGCTCGGCCTGACACTGCGGCGCTTGGCGGAGATCGCCGCTTGGCAGCAAGCCGATGCCGTGCGGCGCCCTTGGTGCGCGCCGAACAAGCAAGGACATGTGCGATGAACGCGCCTGGCTTCATCCAAGGCCGTCGGGACGCTACGGACCCTTCGGGACCGACCGGCCGGCTCGCGAGCTGGCTCGCCAGCTTTCGGCTCGAAGATGTCCCTGAGGCGGTCCGGCGTCGCGCCGCTTACCTCGTTCTCGATGGCATCGGCTGTGCGCTTGTCGGTGCGCGGCTACCATGGTCACGCCGCGCCGTCGCATCCGTCTGCCGGCTCGAGGGTAGCGGGCCGGCGTCGCTGATCGGTTGGAACCGAGGCGTGCCGGCGCCTGCGGCGGCGCTACTCAACGGAACCTTCATCCAGGGCTTCGAGCTCGACGACTTCCATCCCTTCGCGCCGCTGCACAGCGCCTCGTTGGTCCTGCCGGCCCTGCTCGCCTGTGCCCAGCTCCGCGGTCCAGTGACCGGGGCCACATTCCTCAAAGGAGCGATCGCCGGTTTCGAAGTCGGACCGCGGATTGGTCTGGCATTGCACGGCATCGAAATGCTCTCGCGCGGCTGGCATTCGGGCGCGGTGTTCGGCACGCATGCTGCAGCCGCCGCGGCAGGCACGCTGATCGGCCTCGATGCCGCCGCCTTCGAGGACGCGCTCGGCCTCGCTGGGACGCAGTCCGCTGGACTGATGGCCGCGCAGTTCGAAGCCATGTCCAAGCGTATGCATCACGGCTTCTCCGCCCGCGCCGGGCTTTACGCCGCCTGGCTGGCGGCCGACGGCTATACTGGGATCAAGCGTTCCTTCGAGCGGGACTATGGCGGATATCTCGCCACCTTCGGCGAAGGACACGCGCCCGAGGCAAGCGAAGTCGCCAAGGACCTCGGTGAGCGATGGGAGACGGAACGGATCGTCGTCAAGCCCTATGCCGCCATGGGCGGACTGCATTCGGCAATCGACACGATACGGGCGATGCGCGCGGAGCGACCGTTCCGGGTGGAGGATATCGCCAACATCGACGTCTGGGTCGGCAAGGCCGTCTTCCATCACGGCGCATTCCCCGTCGAACGGCCGCTCACATCCGTGGGCGCGCAGATGAGCCTTGCCTATGCGGTCGCGGTCGCCGTCCTCGATGACGCGGCGATGATCCACCAGTACACAGCCGAACGAATCGCCGCGGACGATGTGTGGGAGATGATTCCCAAGGTGCGTATGCACGAGGAAACCCGTTTCCAGGGGGCGCCGCACTTGAAGCTGCGCAGCCGGCTGCGCATCACCTTCACCGACGGGAGCGTGCGCGAGGCAGAGCGGAGCCTGCGCATGTCGGACGAGATTTCGAACGAGGAAATCGCCTCTAAGTTCAGGACGCTATGCGAGCCGGTCATTTCGGCCGACCGGCGCGACCGAATCGAGGCAGCAGTACTCGGCCTCGAGCGGGCCGGAGACATCTCGGATCTCTTTCCGTTGCTAGCAGAAGAGACGCGGCCGGCGCTGGGCGCACAGGCCGATTAAGGCGGCATCCAAGCCAGCCGACAAGAAAAACGGGCGCAAATCGGGAGACGGAAATGGCCGGACGATATCACGTAGTCTTCGCGGTATGGCTGCTTACGGTCGTGAACTACATGGAACGCGTGGTCATTGGCTTCGCCGGCCCGTCGATCATGCACTCCCTCCACATCGAGCCCAAGACCTTCGGCATCGTCCTGTCTTCCTTCGCGCTTGGCTATTTCCTGGCGCAGATCCCGGGCGGTCTGATCGCCGATCGCTGGGGCGCGCGGCGGGTGCTCATCATAGGGCCACTGTTCTGGGCGCTTTTCACGGGCATCACCGGTCTCGTCTCGACTGTGGGGGCCATCGTCGCCGTACGGCTGTGCTTCGGTCTCGCCGAAGGCCTGTCGAACGCCGCTACCTACAAGGCGATTGGCGACAACTTCGACGTCAAGGAGCGGGCAAAAGCGGCCGCCATCTGGGTGACGGCTTTTGCCGTGGCACCCGCCTTCACGGGGCCGCTCGTGGGCCTGCTGCTGGCCTCCTTCCCCTGGCAGTCCGTGTTCATCATGCTTGCGGTCCCGGCCATCCTCGTCGCGTTCGCGAACCGCGTGCTCCTTCCGGCCGCCTCTGTCACGCCGCGTGTTTCCATGGCAAAGGATACGGCATCGTTCCGCGAGCTGCTTCGCCTGCCATCACTCTGGCTGATCGGGTCGGCCTTCTCGTTGTGGAACATCGCCTTCTGGGGCTTCCTCGGCTGGATGCCGAGCTACCTCGCGCTCGAGCGGCACATCGACATCAAGGCCACCGGAATGCTCGGCGGAATCCCTTATGTGTTCGCGCTTGTCGGCCTCGTGCTGACCGGCTGGCTCGGCAGCGGGCCGTTGCACCGCCATCGGCCGCAGTTCCTGGCAGCACTCTATCTGCTTGCCTGCGCCTCGCTCTATTGCGCCTATGCGGCCGGGACGCTCGCAGGGTCACTTGCCGGTCTCTCGGCGGCGGCCCTATTCATCTATTCGGCGCTCAGCATGTATGGTGCGATCGTGCTCGACTTGGCGCCTGAGAAAGCGCGCGCCGCCTATTCCGGTATCGTGAGCGCCATCGGCCAGATCGGCAGCGTCGTCGCTCCCAGCGTCATCGGCTACCTGGTGACTGCGAGCGGCACGTTCGCGAGCGGCTTCATCTTCATGGTCAGCGCCCTCTGCATTGCCGCCCTGTGTGCGCTGGCGCTCGTGCCGCTTTCACCTGCCAGCAAGCCGCTTGGCGTCCCGGCGCCCAACTCGAGCATATGACCCCAGCAAGGAGGAAAGCATGACAGTTTTCGACATCGCCGGCGACGCACGGCGGGTCTTCGATGTTCTCAAGGCGGGCGGTATCGCCATTTTTCCCAACGATGCCGGCTACGCGATCATGGGCGGGTCGCCGCAGGCGCTGCAGAAGATCTTCGACACCAAGCGGCGCGGCAGCCACAAGCGCCATGCCATGCTGTGCAGCCTGGAAACGCAGCGCGAGATCCATGTCCTCGATAGTCGCTCACGCGACATCATCGACGCGATCACGGTGGACTACGACCTGCCGTTCGGAGCCGTCGCGCCCTACGCGACCGACCATCCGCTACTGCAGCGCGTCGCGCCGGAGCTCCTACAGGCCAGCACGGCGAACGGCACAATCGGCATGCTGCTCAATGCGGGGCGGCTCTATGCCGAGCTCTGCCGGCTGAGCCGCGAGGCGATGCAGCCGATCTTCGGATCGTCGGCAAACCTGAGCGGCACCGGTCCGAAATTCCGGATCGAGGACATCCAGCCTGAGATCAAGGCCATCGCCGACATCATCGTCGACTATGGCTTGCGCAAGTACCATCACTACAACCGCTCTGCCACCATCATCCGTTTCCCCCAGGTCGAGGTCATCCGGATCGGCTCCTGCTACGAGCTGATTTCGGATGCCTTGAAGCGCCATTTTCAAATCGGACTTCCTGCCGATCCCGGCCGCGACACGCTACCGTCCGGGCATCTACGCGAGTTCGAGCTCATGGCGACCACGTAGTGGAAACTACGGCCTTAACGACCACAATGTGTCATTCTGCTTGGCACTGAAGCGTTATCGCACTCTCGAACGATGGTTCGGTGCTAAGTTGAACTTGGCATGCCGGAGGCGACCGACGGCCGATCCGGCCCACGCTCATTTGCCGCCGGTGACGTCAAGGAACGTGCCGGTGATGAAGGACGCCTCGGCGCTTGCCAGCCACAGTATCGCCCGCGCGACCTCCTCCGGTTGACCGCCCCTCCCCATGGGAATCGAATCCTTAACGCGGTCTACCCGTCCCGGCTCTCCGCCGCTGGCATGCATCTCGGTGTAGATGTGCCCGGGGCGAATGCAGCAGACGCGAATCCCGTCCCGCGCAACCTCTTTCGCCAACCCGGTCGTGAATGTTTCGAGAGCGCCCTTCGACGCGGCGTAGTCCACATACTCATTCGGACTGCCGAGCCGGGCCGATGCTGACGAGATATTGATCACGACGCCGCCTTGCCCGTTGTGCCGATACGACATGCGCTTCACGGCCTGCTGGGCGCAGAGGATCGGCCCGATGGCATTGATCGCGAAGATGCGCTGCATCCGCTCGAACTCGAGATTCTCTATCCGGGATTGCTTTGCGATGATCGCCGCGTTGTTCACCAGCACGTCGATCCGGCCGAACTCCCGATCGATCTCGGCGAAGAGTTGAGCGACCTGTTTTGGATCGGCGCTGTCCGCACACACGGCCAGAGCCCGGCGCCCGGTCGCTTCGACATCGTCCACCACCGCACGCGCCGCAGACTCATTAGAGGCGAAGCTGATTGCGACATCATAGCCTCTAGCCGCTGCGAGCCGAGCGGTCGCTGCGCCTACGCCACGACTTCCACCCGTTATCAGAATGAGCGGCGTTCGAGAGACAGTATCCATCGGGTGAACCTTTCATGTAATGGTGAGATTTCGATCAGGCTGGGACTGACTGTTGCATGCGGCAGCTTTGGCCGGTCCAGGTGATGGTCACGCGCCCGCCATCGAGACGCGCAGATGGGGACGGAGCGTCAGCACCTATCAATGATTTCGAGTATCGTTCGTTTCTCTCACGGGTTCACATGCGCCGCCTCCCTCCCTTGAACGCTTTGCGCATCTTCGAGGTCGCTGCCCAGATGGGCAGCTATGCCGACGCCAGCGCCGAGCGCTAGCGACAGGGGCGGCACCACGGACTGTCTGATTCGACTCGAGATTGGCCTGAACCCGCCAGCAGGTTACGGCGCCAGGAATGCTCCGACTCAACTCACTTCGAGAATGGTGGAAATCCTTCCTGCCTCCATCAAGGACCGTACAGTCGGGGCTCAGCATTTTCACTAAGCCACTTCCATTGCCGCTGCCGGCCGTCTGAGTACCGGATCGAACGGGTTGAGCCGGGCGCCGATCGTTATGGCTTCACGCTTCAACAGGGAAGCGATCACCACCGACCGTTCGGGCGTCAGCCGGTCGATCGTGCTGCCGACGCTGAGGGCTGCCACGGCCCGACCGTCATGGTCGAGGATGGGAACACCCAAGCCGCTCATGCCGGGGATCAGGCCTTTTGCCCCGTCGCAATAGCCTGCGTTGCGCACCCGCGCGAGTTCGGCGCGCAGCGAGGCTTCATCGGCCCCGCCACTCTCACGCAATCGTGCCGAATTGTGGCGAATGACCTCGTCCTGCTCATCGTCCGGCAGAAACGCCAAGATCGCCGTGGCACCCTGCCCCAGCCCCAACGGCACGCGCCCGCCTATGTCGCCGGTAAAGGAGCGTATCGGCAACGGCCCAGCACTGCGATCGATGCAGACTGCATCGTAGCCGCTGCGCACCAGGAGAAAGAGCGTCTCGCCCAGGCTTGCCGTCAGACGTAGCAATACCGGCCGACAGATCTCGCGCAGTCCCATGGGGTTGCCAGCCTTGGCCGCCAGCAGAAAGAGGTCGATGCCCAATCCGTAGCGCTTGGTCATGGGATCGAAGGAGACGAGCTTCTCCTCCGTCATTGCGCGCAGCAGTCGATGCACGCTGGGACGAGGCATCCCCGCCAATTCGGCGATCGCGGTGAGCCGCGCACCGCGCGTTCCCTGTTCTGCCAAAAGATGCAGCAGGCGCACGACACGCGGCAGCAGCCCGTCCGGGTCTCTGGTCACCATGCTTCCATTTCCTCGCGATCTGAACTCTGTTCAGCCTGCATTGTTATCGCTGAATGATAAATTTTAGCGAAAAAGTTCTAAGGCAGAGATTTTGCTTGCCTCACCAGCCAGAGCAACACTGAATTCGTCACGGACTCTTCAAGGAGCTTCTGGATGTCGAAATGGCGCGTGGGCGTGGATTCCGGTGGGACGTTCACCGATGTCTGCCTGTTCGACGAAGAGCGGGGCCAGGTTGAAGTCTGGAAGGTCCCATCGACACCCGACGATCCGTCGCGCGGCATCGCGCAGGGCGTAGAGGAAGGCATGCGCCGTGTCGCCCCGGATGCGGGCGACCGCCCCGGGGCGCCCGTCGCCTATTTCGGCCACGGCACGACGGTCGCGACCAACGCGCTGATCCAGCATCGCGGTGTGAAGACGGGACTGGTCACCACCGACGGCTTTCGCGATCTGCTGGAGATCGGCCGGCAGAAGCGGCCGGATCTCTATGACATGCAGGCCGACAAGCCGCCGACGCTGGTGTCGCGCGACTTGCGACTCGAAGTGCCCGAACGCGTACGGCACACGGGCGACATCGACATCCCGCTCGACGAGACGAAGATGCGAGCCGCCGCCAGGGCGCTCGCCTCCGCCGGGGTGAAGGCCATCGCCGTGTCGTTTCTCTATGGCTTCATCCGTCCCGAGCATGAACGGCGCGCCGTCGAAATCCTGCGCGAGGAGATGCCGGATGCCTTCGTTTCCGCGGGCCATGAGATCGCCCCGGAGTTCCGCGAATTCGAGCGCCTCTCGACAGTGGTATTGAACGCCTATCTGGGCCCCGTCATGAAAAACTACATCCAGCGGCTCAGCCCCCGGCTGGAGGCGCTCGGCATGACGGCAACGCCGCATCTGACGCAATCGAACGGCGGCGTCATCGGCTTCGCGACAGCGGCCGAGATGCCGGTGCGCACCGTATTGTCGGGCCCGTCGACGGGTGTCGTCGGCGCCCAGGCAATCGGGATGCTGGCGGGCTTCGAAGACCTGATCACGTTCGACATGGGCGGCACGTCGACCGACGTCGCTCTCCTGCGGGGTGGACGGTGCAAGCTCGCAACCGAAGCGACCGTACACGGCTATCCGATCAAGGCGCCCATGCTTGACATCCACACCGTCGGAGCAGGCGGCGGCTCGATCGCCTATATCGATGCAGGCGGGCTCCTGAAGGTCGGGCCGCGCTCCTGCGGCGCCGATCCAGGCCCGGTCTGCTACGACCGCGGCAATTCCGAGCCTGCGACCACCGATGCCAACGTCGTGCTGCAGACGCTGAATCCGGAATATCTCCTGGGTGGACGGATGAAGATCCGCCAGGATCTTGCCAAGGCCGCGATCGGCCGCCTCGCTGACCGGCTGGGCCTAGGCGTGATGGAAACAGCGCAGGGAATCCTGTCGGTGGTCACAGCCAACATGGCGCGCGCCATCCGTGTCATTTCCATCCAGCGCGGCCACGATCCCCGCGACTACACACTGATGGCGTTCGGTGGCGCGGGTCCCCTGCATGCCGCACGGCTCGCCAAGGAACTCGACATGAAGCGCGTCCTGGTACCGCGCAATCCCGGCATCCTTTGCGCAATGGGGCTCTTGCTCACCGACCTGCGGGCCGACTTTGCCGCCACCAAGCTGATGCCTGCGACAGATGCCGCGGTGCCCGACGTTGCCCGGAGCTTCGCCACGCTCGCCGAGCGTGCGGAACAGTGGTTCGATCATGAGGAGATAGCTTCCGCCGCTCGACAACTCAATCGCACGGCCGACATGCGCTACCACGGTCAGAACTATGAGCTTGCCGTGCCGCTACCCGAGGGTCCGATCACGGCCGCCACCATTGAAGCCTTGACCAAGGGCTTTGCCGAGGCGCATCGCCTGCGCTACGGCTTCGTCGCCGAAGGCGAGCCGATCCAGATCGTGACACTTCGGCTGGAAGCCACGGGGCTCGTGCGCAAAGCCGAGTTGCGGGCGCATCCCGAGGCCGGACCCGATGCATCGGGCGCGATCATCGGACAACGGCCGGTCTGGTTGCCCGAAGCACGCGATTTCGTCTCCACGCCGATCTATGCGCGCGACGCACTGAAGCCCGGCAACCGCTTTTCGGGACCGGCCATCGTCGAACAGATGGATGCTACGACCGTCGTGCCACCCGGCACATCGGCACGCGTCGATGCCTACCTCAACCTGATCCTGGAGGCCCAATGAGCCAGGCCGTCAAAGTCGCATCGGCACCCAATCTCGATCCCATCACCGTCGAGGTGATCGGCGCCGCCATGGCTTCGATCGTCGAGGAGACTGGCGAAGCGCTGATCCGTGCTTCCTACTCCACCAATATCAAGGAGCGACGCGACTGCTCGACGGCACTATTCAACGCCAAGGGCGAGACGCTGTGCCAAGCCGAGCACATCCCCATCCATCTGGGCAGCTTCATCGGCCTGGTGCCGCACATCATGAAGCGCTTCCGAATCGAGGACATGCGGCCCGGCGATGCTTTCATCGGTAACGACGCCTACGAGGGCGGTGGCACCCATCTGCCCGACATCGTGCTGGCCGAGCCGATCTTCGTCGATGGCCGCATCGTCGCCTGGACGGTAAATCTCGCCCATCATGCCGACTTCGCTGACCGTGGCCATGCGCATATCTACCAGGAAGGGCTGCGCATCCCGCCGGTACGGCTCTATCGCGGGGGCGAGCTTCAGAAGGACGTCCTCGACCTGATCCTGCTCAACTGCCAGGTGCCGCGCGAGCGGCTCTCGGACTTGCGTGCGCAGATGGCGGCCAATCGCGTCGGCGTGCAGCGTTTCCAGGCGCTATGCGCCAAATACGGCATCACCACGGTGCTCGCCGCCGGAGAGGCACTGATGGACTACGCCGAACGCAAGATGCGCGCCGGCATTGCCGCCATGCCGGATGGCACGTGGCGCTTCGAGGACGTGTTCGACAACGAGGAAGTCGCCGAGACCTTGCCCCTCTCCGTCGAAGTGACCGTCAAGGGCGACAGCATGAGTCTGGCTTTCGACGCCCCCGACCAGTTGCGCGCCGGCATCAACATGACCTACACCGCGCTGCTGGCCACAGCCTACTACATCGTCAAGTCAGTGCTGGATCCCAGCATCCCGCCGAACGCTGGCCTTGCGCGTCCTCTCGCCATTACCGCGCGCGAAGGCAGCATCCTCAACTGCACGCATCCAGCGGCGGTGAATGGCCGCGTACAGACCTGCCAGCGCGTCTCCGACCTGATCCTCGGCGCGCTGGCGCAGGCCGTGCCGGACCGCGTAACGGCCTGCTCCAACTCCGCCTGTTCCGTGGCGTCGTTCATAGGGCAGCGGCCGGAGGATGGATCGTTGTGGGTCTATTTGGAGACCATGGGTGGCGGCAACGGCGCACGCGCCCATAAGGACGGCCTCGACGGCGTGCATGTGCACACGACGAATACCTCGAACCTGCCCGTCGAGGCCCTGGAGATAGAATATCCGCTGACCGTATTGCGCTACGAGCTGGTCGCGGACTCAGGCGGGATCGGCCAGTACCGCGGCGGCATGGGGCTGCGCCGGGTTTATCGTGCCGATCGCGACTGTCGCGTTCGTGTGGACGTCTCGCGCCAGCGCTCGCGCAGTTGGGGCTTGTTCGGCGGCGGGCCCGGCGCGCATGGCGGTATCGAGCCGGGCCCCGGCGTAACGTTCAACCGGGATACCGCCGTCTTGAAGGCAGGCCAGTGGTTCGCTGTCGTCACGCCCGGTGCCGGCGGCTTCGGGATGCCCGAAAAGCGCGAGCTCGATGCGGTGGCGCGCGATCTTGCCCAGGGCGCGATCAGCGCACAGGTCGCACGCGACGTCTATGGCTACCCTAAGTGACAAAGACCCGGTGATGCCAGGAGGACAGCATCCATGACCGCAGCCGCCCTCAACCGTCGCGCCCTGCTGGCAGCTTCCGCCACCCTGCCCTTCCTGCGCATCCCTGCGGTGCGAGCCGCAACGCCTGGCCTCCTGACGTTCGGCCTTTCGAGCTATCCTCCGACACTGCAGCCGTGGGCCAACGGCGGCACGGCCTCGTCGACCATCAAGCTCATGATCCACCGTGGGCTCACATCGTTCAGCCGGGACGGCAATCCGCAACCGGAGCTGGCCGAATCATGGTCGCGCGATGACGAGAAGACCTGGGTCTTCAAACTGCGCGACGCACGCTTCCATAACGGCGAGAAGGTGACGGCGGCCGACGTACAGTGGACGTTCGACCAGATCGCCGATGAAAAGTCGACGGCCTATTTCCGCGCCGAGATGCAGCGTATCGCCAAGGTCGAGGCACCTGACGCGCGCACGGTGCGCCTCGTCACCAAGCAGCCGCTGGTCACGGTGCCCAATTGGCTGGCCAACTTCCACATGCCGATCGTTTCGCGCAGTTCGCCGAAGGGGAGCCCCATCGGTGCGGGGCCATTCGTGCCGAAAGGCCAGGAGCGCGGTGTGTCGATCGATCTCGAGCGCTTCGACGCCTACTACAAGCCCGGACTCCCGAAATTGAAGGCGATCCGGGCGATCGCCTATGCCGACGAAAACCTTCGGCTAGCGGCCCTGCGCTCGGGCGATGTGGATCTCATCGAGTACGTGCCCTGGCAGGCAATGGATGCCATCGCCGGCGATCCGGCGCTCAAGCTCGACGCCGTCGACGGGCCGTTCATGTATCTCGTCTTCAACGGCAGCCGTCCTCCCTTCAACGACGCGCGCGTGCGACGGGCGGTGGCGCATGCCATCAAGCGCGAAGAGCTGGTGAAGGCCGCCTTCTTTGGTCGCGGCTCGCCCCTGGAGCACCTTCCCATCTCCGAATCGAGCAGCTTCTACAACGCCGATTTCAAGAACGGCTGGCATTACGATCCGGACCTCTCCAAGCGGCTGCTGGCCGAGGCCGGCCACGGTGGCGGCCTTTCCTGTTCACTCCTGTCGACTGCGCAATACGGCATGCACAAGGACAGCGCCGAGATCGTGCAGCAGCATCTCGCCGCCGTCGGCATCAACGCCACGTTGAACCTGCCCGACTGGGCGACACGCGTGAACCTCGGCAACCGAGGCCAATACGAGATCGGCATCATGGGCAATACGGCCGAGAGCAACGATCCTGACGGCCTCGCTGCCGTGCTCGACGGCAGCCTGGCAGCATCCTACGTGCGAAGCTTCGGCCTGAAGATCGACTCGATCATCGAACTGATGGAGGCTGGTCGTACAAGCTTCGACGAGGCAAAGCGGCGCACGATCTACCGCAATCTCGAACAGGTTGCGATCGACCAGGCGCCGATCGTCGGCCTGACCTGGCGCAGCCAGGGCTACGCGATGCGCAAGGACGTCGCGGGCTTCAGCAACTTCCCGGGTGCCCTCACTTTCTATTCCGGCGAAACCTTCGAGACCACCACCACGGCGTGATGGAATGTTGAGCTTCGCAGCGCGTCGTCTGGCGGTCGCGGCGCTTCTGGTCTGGGCAGTCGCCTCGCTGGTCTTTCTGGTGATCCACCTGATTCCTGGCGACCCAGCGGAGCTGTTGCTGGCACAGGGTGGCGTGGCGCCGGACCCCGACTCGGTCGCAGCATTGCGCGAGAAGCTCGGTCTCGATCAGCCTCTCTGGGTGCAGTATCGCGACCATCTGGCCAGCCTGCTGCACGCCGACTTCGGCCTATCGATGGTGGACGAACATCCGATCGGGGCGGAAATCGCGCTGCGCCTGCCGCGCACTCTTGAGCTCGTGGGCCTTGCCGGGCTGCTTGCCACCTTGATCGGCCTGCCCTTGGGCATCCTCGCCGCGCTCACCATCGGCCGCCTACCCGATCGCATCCTGTCGGCCGCTGCCGGGCTGGCCCTTTCCGTGCCGGTATTTGTGGTTGGCACGCTGGCCGTGCTCGTACTGGCGCAGCAACTGCACTGGGTGCCGGCCGGTGGCTACGTCCCTCTCGCCAAGGATCCGCTGCGTCACTTCATTCTCGTGCTGATGCCTGCCGCGACGATTGCGTTGGGTCTCGCCGCAGCCGTACTGCGCGTCACGCGCTCGGCAGTGCTCGAAGTGCTCGAGCGCGACCATGTGCGCGCGGCCCAGGCGCGCGGGTTGCCGCCGGTCACAATCGTGCGCCGTCACGTCCTGCGCAATGCCCTGATGCCCGTCGTGACAGTGCTGGCGCTGCATCTCGGATCGCTGTTGGGCGGCACGGTGCTGGTCGAGTTCGTATTCAACTATCCCGGCCTTTCCGGCTACCTCGTGCGCGCCGTCGAAGCGCGCGACTATCCCGAGGTGACGGCTATCGTCCTGGTGATCTCAGCCCTCTTCGTGTTGCTCAACCTCCTGATCGATCTCTGCTACGTCCTGATCGATCCGCGTGTGAGACACGGCTGATGCAGAAGCTGCTGATGCCCGGCCTGCTCCTGACAGTGATCGTCGCGGCCGCTCTGCTGGCACCGGTCCTGCCGCTGCCCGACCCTGTGCGGCAGGACGTCGGTGCGCGCCTCGCCGGCCCGTCGCTGGCGCACTGGGCGGGCCAGGACGAATATGGCCGCGACGTCCTCGCACGCCTGGTCTGGGGGGCACGGGTATCGCTTTCCGTCGCCTTCGCCGCCTCCTTCCTTGCCGCCATCGCCGGCATGTTCCTGGGTGTGCTGGGCGGTTACTTCCGAGGCCTCGTCGAGCTTGCCACCGTACGTGCCGCGGAAGTGGTGCTCTGCTTCCCGCCGCTCCTGCTCGCCCTGCTGGTCGTCACGCTTCTCGGTCCAGGCGCCGATACGCTGATCTTCTGCCTCGCCATCCTCTTCGCGCCCGGCTTCGCACGCGTGGCCTACGCCGAGACCCTTGCCACCCGCAACCTCGACTACGTAACGGCGCAGACATCGCTCGGGACACCGACGGTTCGGATCCTGATGCGCACGCTGCTGCCCAATATCGCCGCGCCGCTGATCGTGCAGTTCTCGCTTACCATTGCCGCCGCCTTGCTGCTGGAGAGCGGACTCTCCTTCCTTGGCCTTGGTGTCGTGCCGCCGGCACCTTCGTGGGGTCTGATGATTCGCAGTGCGCGCGCCACCATGGAGCAGGCACCGTTGCTGCTGGTCTGGCCGTGCTTGGCGCTGAGCGGCACGGTCCTCATCCTGAATCTCCTGTGCGACCGGCTACGAGATGTCCTCGACCCGCGCGGCAGCCGTGCGCGCCCGGGTTTCCTGCGCACACTCGCAGCACTGCCGTCAAAGCGTGCGACGTCGATGCCGACAGCCAGCGGACTTCTTTCCGTGCGAGGACTGACGCTCGAAGCGCCGGGCCCACACGGCCCCATCCCGGTGGTTCGCGGTGTCGAATTCGATGTGGCGCCCGGCGAGACCGTGGCAATCGTTGGCGAAAGCGGCTCCGGCAAGACCCTGACCGGCCTCGCGATCATGGGGTTGCTCCCGCCTGCAATAAGCGTCGTCTCCGGCGAAATCGTCCTGAGCAGCCGCAGCGGCCAGCAGCTCGATATCCTGCGGCTCCGCGAGCGCGAAATTCGCGCCCTGCGCGGCGGCGACATCGCGATGGTTTTCCAAGACCCGTCAAGCAGCCTGAATCCCCTGCACCGTACCGGCTCCCCAATAGCCGAGAGCCTGAGGGCGCACGGCAATCCCGGTCACCGCGTCACGGAGCTGCTCCGTCGGGTCGGGCTGCCCGATCCTTCCCGCGCGGCTCGCGCTTATCCGCACGAACTGTCCGGCGGTCAGCGCCAGCGCGTCATGATCGCAACCGCCATCGCCAACCATCCGCGGCTGCTGGTGGCCGATGAGCCCACGACGGCGCTCGACGTCACGGTCCAGGCGCAGATCCTCGATCTGCTGTCTGACCTGAAGCGCTCCGACCAGGGCATGGGGATGATCTTCGTCAGCCACAATCTTGCGGTGGTGTCCGAGATCGCCGACCGCGTCGTGGTGATGTACGCGGGACAGGTCGTCGAGCAGGGACCGGCCGCCGAGGTCTTCGCACATCCCCACCATCCCTACACCGCGGCGCTGATCGCGAGCACGCCCGAAGACGATATCGACCGTCTGGCCACGATCGCCGGAGCCGTGCCTCAACCCTGGGCTCTGCCCCAGGGCTGCTCGTTCGCCCCCCGCTGCGGACATGCGACACCCGGTTGCGAGAGTCAGGCGCCCGAACTGTTCAGGCATGGCGAGCGACGAGCCGCGCGCTGCTTGCGCTGGAGGGAGTTTGCATGACCGTCGGGGCGCCCCTCGTGCGTGCGGAGGGACTGAGCCGCAGCTTCACGCGCGGCGGTCGCCTTCTGGGGCGTGGCGTGCCCCTGCTGGCCGTCCAGAACATAGACTTCGCCATCAGGCGCGGGGAGGCTGTCGGCGTTGTCGGCGAGTCAGGCTGCGGCAAGAGCACCCTGGGACGCCTGCTGTTGCGGTTGCTGCCCCCCAGCAACGGTCGCGTGCTGTTCGAGGACGCCGATCTGGCAACCCTTTCCCACGCCAAGCTGCGGCGGCTGCGACGGCGTATGCAGATGGTGTTTCAGGATCCCTATGCCAGCCTCGACCCGCGCCGCAGCGTGGGGGCCCAGATTGCCGACGGCCTGACCGTCCACCGCCTCGTGGCGCCCAAAGATGCCGCCGATCGGGTCGCGGCTCTGCTGCGCCAGGTCCAGCTCGATCCCAGCTATGCGGCTCGCCTGCCGCACCAGTTCTCGGGCGGCCAGCGCCAGCGTGTGGCGATCGCCCGCGCGCTGGCGACTCAGCCGGACTTCGTTGTCGCCGACGAACCGGTGTCGGCACTCGATGTGTCGGTGCAGGCGCAGATCGTCAACCTGCTCGCCGACCTTCGAAGCGAACTCGGCCTTGCCCTCGTCTTCATCAGCCACGACCTTCATGTCGTGCGCCATCTCTGCGACCGCATCGTCGTCATGTATCTGGGGCGCATCGTCGAGCAAGGACCGGCGAGAGCAGTGTTCGACGCCCCGGCGCATCCCTACACCCGCGCCCTGTTGGCGGCGACGCCGTCCCTGCATCGCCGCGTTCGCACAGCGCCGCTCGCGGGCGAGCTTCCCAGTGCTTCCAAGCCGCCCTCCGGCTGCGTCTTCCGCACGCGCTGTCCGGACGCACGGCCGCGCTGCGCCGATGCAGTGCCACAACTGGAGCCGGCGTCCGGCGATGGGACTCGACAAGTCGCATGCTGGCGAAACGGCGAGCCCACCGCCTGAACGGCAGACTGGAGAAGTACCGATGCTATCGCCCCCTGGCAGAGTGGTCATGATTTCCGGTGCCACGCGCGGCATCGGCCGCGCGATCCTGCAGCGTCTGCTCGATGCCGGCTGCGCCGTGAGCGCGGGCGTGCGGGATCCGTCTCGCTTGCCTCGCCACCCTAATCTCACCGGTCATCCCTATGAGGCGACCCGAATTGGCAGCGCCGAAGCGTGGGTCGAGGCGACGGCGGCCGCCCATGGACGCATCGACGCCTTGGTGAATGCCGCCGGCATCAATCCGCGCGGTACCTTGCTCGAGCCCGATGAAACACCTTTCGACTCGATGTGGGAGGTCAATGCCAAGGGCCCGATGCGCGTCATCCGCAGCGCCTGGCCCTATCTCGTAGCCAGCGGAACAGGGCGCGTCATCAATATCGCCTCGCTGTCCGGCAAACGCGTGCGTAACGATAATCTCGGCTATGCGATGAGCAAGTTCGCGGTGATGGCGCTCACCCAGGAGGTGCGCCGCCTTGGCTTCGATCACGGCATCCGGGCAACGGCACTTTGCCCCGGCTTCGTCGATACCGACATGACGGCGCACGTTACGAAATGGCCGCGCGATCGCATGTCGCGACCCGCGGATATCGCCGTCCTTGCCGAGGTCGTCCTGCACTTGCCCAACACAGCCAGCGTGGCGGAGCTGCTGATCAACTGCCGTCACGAGGATACGCTATGAAACTGCTGCGGCTGCGCGACACCGATCGCCCACGCCTCGCTCTGACGCTCGACGGCAAGCCTATCGAAGCGCTCGACGGGGATACGCTCCTGACCGCCCTGCTGGCCGCCGATGCGGTCTTTCTGCGGCGAAGCGAATTCGGCGACGGCCCGCGGGCAGGGTTCTGCCTGATGGGCGCTTGCCAGGACTGCTGGGTCGAGGTCGAGGGAACCGGTCGCGTACGTGCGTGCGTCACCCTGGCCGTCGACGGTATGAAAGTGAGGCGCGGATGAAGATCGCCGTGGTTGGCGCAGGTCCTGCAGGCGTGCGCGCCGTCGAAGTTCTGGTTGCGGCGGGCCACCGCCCGATATGGATCGATGAAGCACCGGACGGCGGCGGACGCATTTACCAGCGGCCGCCCGCTGCCCTCCGTCGCAACGCCAGGGAGCTCTACGGTTTCGAGAGTACGAAGGCTGCGGCGTTGCACGGCTGTCTCGATCGCTTGAAACCGCTCGTCGACTGGCGGCCTGAAACGCTGGTCTGGCACATCCATCCCGGCCGCAAGACTCTCTACATGCTGAATGGCGGCATGCAGGCGACGGCGGCATACGATGCCGTTCTGCTCTGTACCGGTGCGATGGATCGCGTCATTCCCCTGCAAGGATGGACGCAGCCCGGCGTCACCACGCTGGGCGCCGCGCAAATCGCGGTCAAGGCGCAGGGCTGCGCCATAGGGCATCGCGTGGCATTGGTGGGAACGGGCCCGCTTCTCTGGCTTGTTGCCCACCAATACGCCAAGGCCGGGGCGCAGGTGGCAGTAGTGATCGATACCACATCCTTGGCCAGCCTGGCCGCGGCGGCGCCCGGGCTGCTGCGCGACAGCATCACGTTCGCCAAAGGCCTCTACTACATGGGCTCAGTCAAAGCGCGCGGCATCCCTACGGTACACGGAGCCATACCGCTTGCGATCGAGCATGACGAGACGGCCGTCACCGGCGTGCGGTTTCGTGATGCCCGGGGGCGCGAGCAACGGGTAGCATGCGACGCCGTGGGCATGGGCTGGGGCCTGAAGCCCGAGTCGCAGCTTGCGGACCTCGCCGGCATCCCATTCGACTTCGATCCGTTGCAGCACAACTGGCTGCCGGAACGCGACGCCACAGGCCGTACACCCGTAGCCAGCCATTATCTGGCCGGCGACGGAGCCAGTATCGGTGGTGCAGCCGTCGCCGAACTCGCGGGCGCGCGCGCAGCCTGGGCGATTCTACAGGACGCCGGCCGGGCTATCGATACTGCTGCCGTTCGGCGCCTCGATCGTGCGCTTGCGAGGCAACGCAAGATACGAGCCGCCCTGGAGCGGGCGTTTCCGTTTCCGGTGCGACTCGCGGCCGATCTCGCGGACGACATCATCCTTTGCAGGTGCGAGGGCTTGCGGGCGGGAGAACTGCGCGCTGCGGCAGTCTCCGATCTCAATCGGACCAAGGCGCTCACACGCACCGGCATGGGCCGCTGCCAGGGGCGCATCTGCGGTGTCGCGGCGAGCGAGGTGCTGGCGGCGGCGGTCAACCAGGAAACGGCGACGCTGGGCCGCCTGCGCGGCCAGCCGCCAGTCAAGCCCATGCCGGTCACTTCTCTGCCGGCACGGGAGCATGCAGCATGACGATCGAAAGCGACGTTCTGGTGCTGGGCGGGGGCGGCGCGGGCTGTTCGGCGGCGCTCCATCTCGCACGACGCGGCAGCAAGGTGACTCTCCTGGAGCGCGGCCTGGTCGGAAGCCAGGCGTCCGGCGTGAACTACGGCGGCGTGCGTCAGCAGGGGCGCCATCCAGCGGAGCTGCCCATCGCGCGGCGGTCACGCGAGATCTGGGGACGCCTCAAGGAACTGGTGGGCTGCGATGCCGAGTTCTCCATTACCGGCCATTTGAAGCTTGCACGCAATGCGGACGAGGAAGCAGATCTCATTGCCTACCTCGATACGGCGCGCGCCTACGATCTTCCGCTCCGCATGATCGGGCGCAACGCCATCCATCGAGAATATCCATGGCTCGGCCCTGACGTCGTGGCGGGATCTCTGGCTCCTGACGATGGATCGGCCAATCCACGCCTTCTCTCGCCCGCGCTCGCCCATGCCGCCCGTGCCGCAGGCGCGGCAGTCCACGAACAGACGGAAATCACGAGCTACGATCGCCTCAATGGGCGGTTCGTTCTGAAGGCGCGGAATGGTGCGGAGTTCCGTGCGCCGATCCTCGTCAATATGGCAGGGTATTGGGGCGGCGCAGTTGCCGCGGCGTTCGGGGAAGCCGTCCCGATCGAGCCGCTCAGTCCCAACATGCTGGTGACCGAGCCGACAACCTACTTCATCAAGCCCAATCTTGGCGTTGTCGGCGGCAACATCTATCTGAGGCAAATCCCGCGTGGCAATGTCATCGTTGGCGGCGGTCACGGTGAGTCCGATCCAGCCGTGCCATGGTCGCGTCCTTTGCCGGAAGTGACGCTACAGAACTTCAATTATGCTCTCCAACTCGTGCCTGCACTGGCGGGTCTGCATGTTATTCGTTCCTGGAGCGGGATCGATGGCCAGATGCCCGATCACATTCCCGTAATTGGGCCGAGCCGCACGACACCTGGCCTTTTCCATGCGTTCGGCTTCTCGGGACACGGCTTCCAGCTTGGCCCGGCAATTGGCGCCATCATGTCTGAACTGGTCCTCGACGGGCATTCAGATGTACCGCTTGAGGCATTCCAAATTGACCGATGGAACGTTCAACCAGCGGTGAGGGAAGCTTAGCGCCAGAGCGGTCGCCAGCCGTCCCGGTCCATGGCTTCCTCGGCGACGCCAATGAAAGGCTCTTCCCAGAGTCCTTCGAGGGGACCGAACGACGGTAGGTCCGGAACCGACCACCTAGCGCGATTTCACAATCTTATCGCCGCTCCAGCAATCCTCGTCCTTCGATGATCGCTGGCATAGCCTTTTCAATCCGCGTCGTCCGGGTCTGAGACCGCTTCGCGGCGGCGAAGTGAAACAGGTATCCCCTTTTCCGACCCGGCGTCAGCGCCTCGAACGCGCGCTTGAACTGCGGATCGTTGCGGAACTTCTCCTTGAGCTCCGCGGGCACGGGAAGCTCTCGGGACTTCGTTGTGACCTTTATTCCGGCCTTTGCTGCGGCCACGGCCTCGCGCACGTAAGCCCTGATCGTAGCCGCGTTCGCCGCAACCTCCTCGACGCTGGTGAACTTCATCACCCGCCCTGCCTGGACCTGCCCAAGCTGTACCAGAAGCTTCTTCGGGTCCTTCAGCAGCGCACCCTGAAAGAAGCCCAGCGCGCAGTATTCCTTGAAGCCCTGGATGATGACGACGTTTTTGCCATCCATCGTGTAGCAGGGCTTTCCCCACTTACGCTCCTCTCGTAAGTCGAACCCAGACAGAATGCTTTGCAGCAGGGCGATCTCGGCTCGCCATCGCTCTCGATACGCCATCTCCATGCTGCACCCTGACGCAAATCGATGTGAGGCTGACGGTCGTTCAAGATTTACCACCTCGGCAGGGCAAAGTCGTGGTCGCCTAAATGACCTGGGACTTCGTTGTTTAGGGCCGACCGATCTTGGCGGGTGCCGTCATCCGCTGGATATCAGGGACGTCCTCCGAGCCTCGTGCTGCGGCGGACTAGCAGCAATGGAGTTGCTGGGGCCTGCTCCACTCTGCGGGATGTCCGCTGTAGGCGTCAGGGCGCGCCGTAAGGCGTTACCGGCAGACCACCGTGGTTCTCGCGGTTGAGCGCGCCCCGGTCATGGGTGGCATAGCGACCATCCCAACCGGGTATATCCTTGCATGAGTCGCACTGCGCGCAGCCTCCGACCAGAAGGACCGCAAGCAGGATACCCATAACGCCTATCTGCTTCACCATGCCGACCTCGAAAAGCGCAGCCAATGCATGATGGGCAGCGCGGATTGACGAGCTTGATCCCAATCACGACGCATCAGGCAGGATAGATAATCCGTCGTTTCCGGCCTGCCAGTGCGACCGAGAGATAGATAACTCCATTGTGATCGTACAGCCGACGAACGCCTTCAGCTTCGGCACCCGCCATGCAAGTCCAGCTCATAAGCGTCCCGCGGCCAGCGGCGTTCCGCCAAGAGCCAGATAAAGCCGCGCCGTATCGACAAGCCGCTGCGCCCGTGCCCTCGACAGGCCGAGTTGCGCTTGCGCATATCGGCGTTGCGCGTCGATGACGTCGATGATTCCGGTATTGCCGATGGTGAAACTCCGCCGGGCGAGATCAAGCGCAGACGCCGCCGTTCTCGCCGCCTCCTCCTGAGCATGCAACTGATCGGCGTCATTGGTGAGCGCCTGCAGCCGGTCGGCCACCTCCCCGAAGGCGGTCAGCACGATCTGTTTGTAGGTTGCAAGGGCTGCATTGTAGCGCTGGATGCTCGCCCGACGTTCAGCGCTCAATTGGCCGCCGTCGAAAACCGGCTGTAGTAGCCCAGCCGCGACACTCCAAGCTGCGATGAACGGCCCCCCCAAAGCAAGCGACTGCGCCGTCATGCCTCCGGTCAGGGTAAGCTTGGGATAGAGATTGGCTGTCGCGACTCCAATGTCAGCACAGGCCGCATGGAGCTGCGCTTCCGCGGCAAGGATATCCGGTCGGCGGTGCGCGAGTTCGGATGGCAAGGCCGCTGGAATTTCCACCGGCAGAATGAAATCGCGGAGGGTGAAATCCGGCGGCGACCACTCCGCCGGTGTCTTCCCCACGAGGACAGCCAGGGCATGCCGGGCCACGGAGACCTGCTGATGCAGATCCGGCAGCAAGGTACGGTCGGTCGCGAGTTGGCTCTGAGCCGCCACCAGTTGGGTCTGCGTTCCCGACCCAACGCCCACAGCTGTTTCCACCAGATGCACATTCTGGTTGTCGCTGTCGATAATGCCCTGCACTGCCGCGATCTGCGCTTGGGACGCGGCCAGCGCGAAAGCCTGCGCGACGACATTGCCTTCCAGCGTGAGATGCGCTGCCTCGAGTTCCTGCCGACGATACTCGAACAGCGCCGCCTTCTCCTCCACCATCCGCCGGCCACCGCCGAACAGATCCGTCGGAAAGCTGGCACTGGGCCCGGCGGTATACGCCGTGAAGCTCGGGATGTTGAAATTGACCGGACCGAACAGCGCCGGGCCGTACTTGGTATTGGTGGCGTTGGCGCCCAGCGATAGTTGCGGCAGCAATGCGCCTGTGGCCTCCTTCACCAGCTCCTGCGCCTCGGCAACGCGCGCTCTGGCAGCCGCGACATCCTGATTGTCCGCCAGCGCGCGCGCGACAACCGAGTCGAGCTGCGAGGCGCCAAACTCCGACCACCAGCCGCCAGAACCGATTCTGTCGGCCACGAGCTTCTGATCGCTCGGCAACGGCGCATCGGTGCTGGCCGCATATGACACGTCCTTGGCGGCTTCCGGGTGCTTGAAATCAGGTCCCACCATGCAGGCACCCGCGAGTAGCGGCAGCGCCATCCCGAATAGAATCGATTTGTTCATCAGTCGAGAACCGCCGCATGGGCGCCAGCCTGCGGCTTTGCTCGCTTCAGCAGCAGGAGCAGAGGGATGGTCACCAAGGTCAGCGTCATCATCAATTTGAAATCATCGATATAGGCGATCATGGTCGCCTGGTTGTTGATCATGGCGTCGAGCGCCGCCACGCCCCTCGCGCTGCTGACATCGACATGAGCCGCGCGGGCCGCTGGGTTGGAAGCGACATTGTACGGGGTGATGTGAGTGCCCAGGGCAAGATGGAGACGCTGGACGTTCTGGGTCAGCAGAAAGGTTACAACCGAGATGCCGATGGAGCTGCCGATGTTGCGCATCAGGCTGAACAGGGCCGTTCCCTCGTTGCGCAACGCAACGGGTAATGTGGAGAAGGCGACCGTGGAGAGCGGAACATAGACCAAGCCGATTCCCAGCCCCTGCAACACCCCGGAAAAGACGATCGGCCAATAGTCCATTTGCAGCGAGAAATGGGTCATCCGCCACAGCGAATAGGCAGTCAACGCCAGACCAGCGGCGATGACGTGGCGAGCGTCAAGCAGGGACAGGAGTCTGCCGACGGCAAACATGCCGATCAGTGTGCCGAGGCCACGGGGAGCCGTCACCAGCCCGGTCAGCACGACCGGATAGCCGAGCTGATTCTGTAACATCGGCGGCAAGAGCGCGAGAGTCGCGAACAGCACGATGCCGACCAGAAAGATGAAGACATTGGACGCGAGGAAATTGCGATCCTTGAACAAGGCCGGGTCCACGAACGGATGATCGGTCGTGAACATGTGCACGATGAAGAGGTAGAAGCCGAGGCCAGACGCAGCGGCCTCGATCATGATTTCGGTCGATGAAAACCAGTCGAGGAGCTGACCGCGATCAAGCATCAGCTGCAACGCCGCGACACCCAGGCTGAGCGTGGCAAAGCCAAAGAAGTCGAACCCGCTGGACCGTGTCTGCCGGCTCTCGGGCAAGGTGAGCAAAAGGCCCACGAAGGCCAACACACCGATCGGCAGGTTGATGTAGAAGACCCAGCGCCAGCTGTAATTGTCGGTCAGCCAGCCTCCCAATGCCGGTCCCAGGATCGGCCCCATCGTGACACCTACTCCCCAGATCGACATCGCGCGGCCGTAGTTCCGCGGCGGATTGATATCGAACAACACCGCCTGCGACAGCGGAACCAAGGCAGCACCGCCAATGCCTTGCAGGAGGCGGAACAGCACGATTTGCGGCAGGGTCTCGGCAAGACCGCACAGAGCCGAGGCGATGGTGAAGATGACGATCGAGATCAGGAATACACGGCGCCGACCGAACGCATTGCTCAGCCATCCGGTCAGTGGAATCGTGATGGCGGCGGCGACGATGTAGGATGTCAAGACCCATCCCATCTCGTCTTGCGTCCCGGAGACTGCTCCCTGCATGTGCGGCAACGCAACATTGGCGATCGTCGAATCGAGCGCCTGCATGATCGTCGCCAGCATCACGGAGAGTGTGATGATGCCGTGGTATGGCACGGCCGCGAACTCCTCGGGACCGGCTCCGGCGCGATTGCTCATCGCCTACTTCCAGAGTTTCAACGAGCGCTGATGATGCGTGTCGACCTCCACAGTAACGCTCATGCCCGCCGCGAGCGGCACGTCGATATGGCTGCGATCGATCGACAGCCGTACCGGCAGACGCTGGACGACCTTCACCCAGTTACCTGAAGCGTTTTCCGGCGGCAGCAACGAGAAGCTCGAGCCAGTTCCGGGGCTGACACTCTGGACCTTGCCGACGAAGCTCTCGCCCGGATAGGCGTCGAGGTCGAAAGTCGCCATCTGTCCCGGACGCATGTAGGTGAGCTCCGTCTCCTTGAAATTCGCTTCGACCCACATGTCCTGATTCGAGACCAACGCAAACAGTGGCGTTGCCGCATTCACGTAGTCTCCGACCTGCAATTGCTCGACTCGCGTCACGACGCCGGCCATGGGTGCCGCGACGACTGTGTAGGAAAGGTCGAGACGGGCACGATCGAGGGCAGCCTGTGCCTGCTGAACCGACGGATGGCTATCGGCCGGCGCCGTCGGGTCGCCGTTGAGGTCGGCCAGCGCACTTGCCGTCTGCTGGCTGGCCGCCGTCAATTTCTGGCGAGCGGTCTCAAGATCATGAGTCGCCTGGTCAAGCTGGGCATGCGAGGAGATCCCCGAAGCGGCGAGCCTGGTCTGGCGATCGAATTCGCGCTGCTGATAGGCGACGGTGTCTTCGGCGGCCCGTTCATCGGCCCGATATCGACCATAAGCCGCTTTCAGCGCGGCGATCCTTAAACGTGCGGACGCCAATTGGGCCTCCGCATTCTCGACCGCGATCCTGAAGGGGCGATCATCCAGCTTGAACAGAAGCTGGCCCTTTTCAATCAGCTGATTGTCATGCACCGCAATTTCGGTCACACGCGCCGAGATGTTGGCACTTACTTCGACGCGCGCCGCCTGCACATAGGCATCGTCGGTCGAGGCATATCGGCCCCCCATCATGTACAGGCCCAGAGCGATCACTCCGGCCAGGACTGGGCCGCCAATCAGCAAAACCCTCCTGGCGCCGCGCCTTCTCGTTTTGAGAGCGGCGGAGGAAGTTTGAGTAACAGACATACGCGGGTACCTAGGAATGAGACTGAGAATCTAGCAACCTGGGCCGTCAGTGATTATGGCGTATAATTTTCATATATTGTTCGGTGAGGACGAATAATGCACAGAACTGAATTTTCCGAACTGAACGCCTTCGTCGCTGTCGCTGAGCGCCGGAATTTTGCCCGTGCTGCGCAGCATCTCGGTATTGTGCCCTCGACCATCAGCCAGACAATCCGCACACTCGAGGAACGATTGGGCGTAAGGCTGCTGAACCGCACGACACGCAGCGTTTCGTTGACCGACGCCGGAGAGCAACTTCTGGCGCGGATCAGGCCAGCCCTCATGGAGTTGCATACGGCAGTCGACGATCTCAGCCACGTGCGCAACGTTCCGTCAGGTACACTGCGCCTCAGTGTCTCCAACGTCGCCGCACAGATCGTGTTGGCGCCGATGATCAAGGATTTCCTTGCAACCTATCCGGCCATTGCGCTGGATATAGCCGCCGACGACAATCCCGCCGACATCGTCAACGGTCGTTTCGATGCCGGAATCCGCGTCGGGCGATTCATTGCCAAGGATATGCAGGCCGTACGCCTGAGCGAGCCCAGCCGTACCATCGTTGTAGCGGCACCGTCCTATCTGCAGCAGAGCGTTCCCCTCAAAACACCCGAGGACCTGCCTGCTCACAATTGCATTCGTTTGCGCAGTTCCGGCCACCTGCATCCCTGGCAGTTTGTCCGAGGAAAGAAGAAGCTGAATCTGCAGGTCAATGGATCACTGGTCATGAACAGCATGCATTTGGTGCTACGCGCAGCATTGGAGGGAATCGGCGTTGCCTATGTCCTCGAATCCTGCGTCGCGGCAGAGATCGCTTCGGGTCGTTTGGTGCCCCTGTTGAGCGATTGGTCAGCCGAGTATCACAGCTACTACCTGTACTATGCTGGTCGACGACAGCTTCCCGTACCTCTCGCGGCCTTCATCGCGTTCGTGCGTCAAGACCGAAAGGCCAGAAGGCTGGCCTGAGGGGCATGAGAAACGGAGCATATCTGCCTTCCGGTCCCGCCCGGAACAATCCGGCGCACCGCCTGTTAAGACAGGCAACCATTGGTGGATAGGAAAGTCGGCATGACATCCATGCGCCTCCTTCTTTCCGTTGCCGTCGTCCTTGTGGCCGCGGCTTGCGACCAGAGCCGACAGGATCAAGACCAGGGCAGTGCGGTCCAGTTGCCCGGCGAGCCGCCCACGACCACGAACGCCGCCCTGACGATACCGCCGGACGTCTGGGCCGCCCCGCCTCGCCGGGCTGAGACCGCGCAGGCTGCGACGTCAGATCGGTAATGTCCTGCTTGTCGGGACGCCGCGCAGCGTCCCCCCTCATCAGCCAGTGCGGCGCGCCACGATCCTTCGGATCAATTTTCCGGACGAAAGGCTGCCGCACTGCTCATCGTGGAGAAGTTCCGCCGATGCCAGTGGAGTCAGCGCGAGCGCCGGATCGAAGGCGGCGTAGAGTCGTCCGTGCTCGTCCCGTCGGTCAGATCCCTCGGTAACCCGCCAACTCAGATAAAGTGTGCCGCCTGGAACGAGGATGGCCAATAGTCGCCGAACAGCAAGGGATACGTCGCCTGGGGCGAGATGCATAATGACGGTCTCGCACAGGACATTGGTAAAGGTCTCGTCCGCGATCTCGACGAGAGCCGGCAGCATGGCACGGGAGAAACGAAGGTGCGGATATCGCCGTCGCGCCTCGGCCAGCAATCCTTCCGACGCATCGAACCCCTGAGCCGGGAAGCCGTTCGCATCGAGCCAGGCGGTGTCCCGTCCGGCGCCGCAACCGATGTCCGCGGTAATGCCGGGTCGGAAGTATTGCTGTACCAGGGCATGCAGATCGGTCGGCGCCGGCTGTGCCTCCCAGTCGGAAGCGAAGCTGGCCGCACCTCGATCGTAAGCAGCGAGTGTCGTCTTATCCATTCGATAGTCCTTGCGGGCGCCCGCTACAACGTCGCCTGCTGAATGCGTCGCTCATCGAGCGCAACCGAGCGTGCCGTTTCGACAATGGCAGCCCAGGTATCGTCTGGCAGCGGAACGCCTTCGGCCAGACGCTTTGCCCGCATGCGCGCCTCCGGCTCGCCGGGAATCAGGATCTCGCCCCCCGCGACCGCGGGCTTCGCCCCCTTCACAAAGGCCACATACTTCGCGATGTCCTGCGGAAAGAAACCAGCCGGATCGAACACCTTGGGATCGACATAGAAGGACAACATGCCGTTGGCGAAACGCCCGCGTTTGGGGTCGGTCGCGCCGGTGCCGGATAGGGATCCGCCCAACAGTTCGCACATAAAGGCAAGACCCGATCCTTTGTGGTCGCCGAAGGCGCGAATGGCCCCCGTTCCTTTGCTGTGATCCCGCGGTCCTGTGGGCGTGTAATCGCCATAGAGGAGATGTGGATCGCTGCCGAGCCGTCCATCGGACCCGATCAACGCGTCGTCCGGAACCTTCTTGCCGCCCTGGCTGGCCACCAGCACCTTGCCCTCGGCGACGACCGAGGTGGCGAAGTCGAGCACGAGTGGATCCTGTTCCGCGCGCGGAATGCCGACGCAATAGGGAGCCGTCGAGAAGCGGCGCTCGACGCCACCGTAGGGCGCTACCAACACGCTGCCCGAGGCATTGACGAAATGAACCGACACCAGCCCTTCCGCAGCCGCCATTTCCGCCCAGTCGCCGACGCGGCCGATATGGCCGGCATTGCGCAGCGTCACCGCGGAGAGGCCGTTCTTCGCGCACTTCCCGATCCCGATACGCACCGCCTGCGGCGTCACCGTCTGACCGAAGCCGTACTTGCCGTCGACCACGGCGATGACCGGCGTATCGACCAAAAGATCGACCGTCACGTCCGCCACCACCGTGCCGTTCTTCTTCTGGCTGACATAGCGCGGTACCCGCACGACACCGTGGCTGTCGTGCCCGGAGAGATTGGCGCTCACAAGATACCGGCCGATCCGCTCCCCTTCCTCCTTGGAGCATCCCGCGAAGGCAAAGATATCCGCGACGAAAGCCTCGAGCGCCTTCGCCTTGATTGTGACTGTACCCATTACCCTTGATCCTCTTGATGCAGCCGGTGGCGCCGGCACCCGGCTACGCCTTGCCGCGCTGCAGGTTGGCGACGTAACCGCGGTTCCAGGTTGGATTGATCATCACTTCATTGATGACGATATGCGGCGGCAGGCAGGCAATGTAGCGGATCAGATCGCCGACATCCTCCGACTGCGCCATGCGGGCACGGTCGGCCTTGCTTACTGGAACGGGACGCTTGTCGAGGATCGGCGTCGCGACTTCGCCCGGCAGCACGGCACAGGAACGAATGCCGTTGACGCACTCCTCCATGTTGAGCGTATGGCTCATCGCCACGACGCCGTGCTTGGCTGCCGAGTAGGCTGCACCGCTGAGGGGACCGGGCACCCGACCGGCCACCGACGACGTATGAATAAGGACGCCGTCCTTCTGCTTGCGCATCATCGGCAATACCGCCGCTGTGCAGTAGAAGGCACTCGAGAGGTTGCCCTGGATGACCTGATCGATACCCTCAGGCGTGAGCTTCGCGAACGAGCGATCGAGGATATTGAGGCCGGCATTGTTCACGAGGATGTCGCAACGGCCGAACTTCTTCTCGATATCGGCGGCAACGCGCTTGACGGCGGCTGCCTTCATCAGATCGGCCGGCTTCACCACCGCCTTTCCGCCTGCCGCCTTGATCGTCGCCGCCGTCTCCTCCAGAGGCTCCTTGCGACGCCCGGTCAGCACGACCGCCGCCCCTTCCTTCGCCAGCGCGATGGCTGCCGCCTGTCCGATTCCCGACCCCGCGCCGGTCACCCAGGCGACCTTGCCCGTCAACACCCCCATCGACATCTCCCTGATGCTTCTCCAATCAGCACAATCGGCCGATTAAAGCACCTTGCCGGTGGTGTCGTCGATGAGATGCATGTTGCTGAGGTCGGCGCGCAGCTTCATCGACTGGCCAGCGGCTGCGCCGGCATTCGGATTGACGCGGCCACAAATCTCGGCGCCATTGACGGTGAAGTAGACGAGCGTCTCCATGCCCATGGGCTCGACGACCTCGATCGTCATGTTGAAATCATGTTGATCCGGCTCGATGTGAGGACGGGTCTCCATGATGTGTTCCGGCCTCAGCCCCAGCATGAGGTTCGGACGCCCCACGAAAGCGGTGTAACGCGCCGTCCGTGATGCCGGCACTGGCATCGAGAGGCTATCGGTCAGGCGTAGCCGCAGGGCGCCGGCGGCCTGTTCGAGATGGCACGGGATGAAGTTCATCGCCGGTGACCCGATGAAGCCGGCGACGAACTTCGTCGTCGGGGAATGGTAGAGATCGTTAGGAGAGCCGACCTGCTCGATGAGGCCCGCGTTCATGACCACGACACGGTCGGCAAGCGTCATCGCCTCGACCTGATCATGCGTCACGTAAACGGTCGTCGTCCGCACTTTCTGGTGCACCTTCTTGATCTCGGTCCGCATCTGCACGCGCAACTTGGCGTCGAGGTTCGACAGCGGCTCGTCGAACAGGAACACCTTGGGGTCGCGCACGATGGCCCGACCCATGGCGACGCGTTGGCGCTGACCGCCCGACAGCTGCTTGGGCTTGCGGTCGAGGAGCTCGGTGATGTCCAGGATCTGGGCCGCCTGCTTCACCCGGCGGTCGATCTCGTCGCGCGGCGTCTTCTTGAGCTTCAGCCCGAACGACATGTTCTCATAGACGTTCATGTGCGGGTAGAGCGCATAATTCTGGAACACCATTGCGATGTCCCGATCCTTCGGCGGTACGTCGTTCACGACATCCCCGCCAATGACGATGTCGCCGCCGGAAATCTCCTCCAGCCCCGCGATCATGCGCAGCGTCGTGCTCTTGCCGCAGCCCGAGGGCCCCACGAGAACGATGAACTCCTTGTCAGCGATATCGAGATCGACTCCGCGGACCGCCAAGACCTCGTCGTACTTCTTGATGACCTTACGCAACGTGACTTGAGCCATGAAACCTACCCTTTAGTAGCGCCCGCGGTGAGACCCGCGATGTAGTAATCCATGAGGAAGGCATAGATAATGAGCGGCGGCGCCGCACCCAGTAACGCCCCTGTCATAATCTGCCCCCAATTGAACACGTCGCCCTTGATGAGCGTCGTCACGATCCCGACCGGCAACACGAGTTCGTTGGTCGAGGTCGTGAAGGCCATCGGATAGAGGAACTGTGCCCAAGACACCGTGAAGCTGAAGATCGTGGCTGCGATGATCCCGGGCAGCGCGACAGGAATGAAGATCTTGGTCAAAGTCTGCATCCAGCTCGCCCCGTCGATCAAGGCCGCCTCGTCGAGCTCCTTCGGGATCGAGGCGAAGTAGCCAATCATGATCCAGGTCGCGAACGGTACCGTAAGCGTCGGATAGATGATGATCAGCGTCCACCAGTGGTTCATCAGCTCGATGCCCGTCGTATCGCGCACGAAGGCGAACATCTTGAACAGCGGGATGAAGAGCAGCGTGTCGGGAATCAGGTAGGTCAGGAACACGCCGGTGGCGAGCGTGGCCGAGCCCCAGAACTTCATCCGTGCCAGGGCGAAGGCGGCGGTGACGCTGATCAGCATGGTGATCGTCACCACGCAGATCGAGACCAGCGCCGAGTTGCGGAAGAAGATGAGGAACTCGTTCTTGCCCAGCAGGGCGACGTAGTTCTCCAGAGTGGGACCGAAGACCCACCATGGATTCTGTGCCGCCGAGATCTCCGCGCTGCTCTTCAGCGAGGTGATCAGCATGTAGAACGGCGGCATCAGGAAGAAGATCGCGAACAGAGCGAGGAAGAAATAGGACCATCGCATTGCCCAGCGACGGTCGCGGCTGATGCTGCCATAGGCCCCGCGGCGGCCGGGAGTGCCCGCGACTGCGATGTCGGCCATCAGACTTCACTCCCCCGCTTGTTGATATCGCGCAGGATGACCGACGCGGCCACCGCCAGGATCGGCACCATGAACAACACCACGCACGAACCGAGGGGAATGTCGCCGCTCTCGATGCCGAGCTTGAAGCCCCAGGTGCCGAAGAGCTGTGTCGATGTCAGCGGGCCGCCGTTGGTCAGCACGCGCACGATGTCGAAGTTGGCGAAGGTGACGATCAGCGAGAACAGCGCCGTGATGGCAATGATGTTGCGCATCATGGGAAGGGTCACATACCAGATGCGCTGCCACCACGCAGCGCCATCGATCGCCGCCGCTTCATAGAGTTGCTCCGGTACAGACTTCAGCGCCGCCAGATACATGATCATGAAGAATGGGGCGCCCGCCCAGATATTGACGAGGATGACTGAAAACCGGGCCCACCCGGTCTCTCCGAGCCACGGCACGGGGCCGATGCCGAAATGCGCCAGGATCCAATTGAAGGCGCTGTAGGCCGGATCGAACAGCCACAGCCAGGCGAGCGTGCTCATCGCCGGCGGGATGACCCACGGCACCAGCAACATGCCGCGCCACTTGCGCTGCCCCTTGCTCGGAATGTTGTGCACGAAATGGGCGACCACGAAGCCGATGATCGCCTTGAAGATCACCGCCGTGATCGCAAACAGACACGACTGAAAGACGACATCCCAGAAGGTATCGCGTTTGAACAGGAACTGGAAATTGCCCAGGCCGACGAATTTGGTCATCGACTTGTTGAGCATCGCCAGCCAGATCGCGTAACAGGCCGGATAGAGAACGAGGATGCCGATCAACAGGATCAGCGGCAAAGCCATGAGGAATGCGATTGTCGACTTGCGCTGCATCAGCTTGTGCAGGCCCGTGCGACGGTCCCCTGCGAGGACGGCGGCATTGGGAGCGGCGATATCGGCCATGACGGCTCCGTACGGTTAGCCGAAGGATGATATGAAAAGGACGCCGTCCCGAGGGCGGCGTCCTTGATCAGCGGCTAGTTGCGCATGAATCCTTCAATTTCATTGGACGCCCAATCCAACGTCTTCTCCAATGGCTCACCCTTGAAGTAGCGCACCGCCATCTGGGTCTGAATGCCCTGATTGTAGATCTGCTCGGCGATCTTGTGCGGTGCCGGAGCGGCCGCCACCGACAGGGTCTGGTGATTATAAGGGTTGGGATAGTGGTACAGCGTGCCCTTGGGTGGTTCCGCCTCTGCCCAGACCTTGAAGGTGGTGAGCTTCTCGAACGACGGCAGATCGTAGCCGCCGCTGGCATTGGTCATCTGTTCCGCCGCCGATGCGCTCGACAGGTACATCAGCAGGCTCTTGGCTGCCGACTGGTTCTTGCTGAAATTCCAGATGCTCCAGAAGTACGGCAGGAACGGCGCGAACCGTCCCTTCGGACCAACCGGGAAGCCATGGGTCCAGCACTGTTCAGCCACCTTCGGCGCATCGCGCTTGGCCACCGCCCAGGCGCTGGGCGGATTCATGATCATGGCGCCCTGCCCCGATACCAGGAACTTGTTGTTGGACGCGTCGTCCCAGGCCGCGACGTCGGGCGGCAGGAACTGCATCAACTTCTTGTAGAAGTCGAGGGCCTGACGGACCTGGTCGTTCTTGAGGACGATCTCGCCCTTGGCATCGACCAGGACAGCCCCAAAGGCGTGGAAGAAGGCGCCGATCGAGTCGACATTGTCGGATGTCGTGCCGAGTCCGATGCCGAACGGATTGCCGCCCTTGTGACAGGCTTCCGCCGCCTTCATGAAGAGGTCGAGATTCCAGTCATCCGCCTTGGGTGGCGATCCGGCCGGGTACATGGCCTGGATGTCGATGTTGGCGTGCTTCTTCAGAAGGTCGATGCGCGAGCACGGCCCCTTGATCTGGCTGCCGACCGTGGCCGGAACCGCGACCCACTTGCCGTTGATCTTGCCGAGATATTCAACGGTGTCGTTGACCTTGCCATTGTCCTTGATGAGCTGGGTCATCAGGTCGTCGACCGGCACGAGTTGCTCAGCATAGCGTGCCGGCAGCCAGGTGTTGATGGCGAGAATGTCGTGGCCCGACTTGGCCTGCGATTCCGCGGCCGTGGTCAGGAGGAGCTTGTTGCCGTTGGAGGTGATGAAGTCGATCTGGACCTCGACCTTCTCCTTCTCGGCCCATTCCTTCACCAGCTTCTCGGTCGCACCGTTGGCGCCCGGTACCCAGTGATCCCAAAATCCGACGGAAAGCTTGCCTGCCGCGTAGGCG
The DNA here is from genome assembly GCF_900167455.1 of Enhydrobacter aerosaccus. Lineage (GTDB taxonomy): Bacteria > Pseudomonadota > Alphaproteobacteria > Reyranellales > Reyranellaceae > Reyranella > Reyranella aerosaccus. The sequence continues at coordinate 794,915 of NZ_FUWJ01000001.1, read as the reverse complement.
CCGCGCACGAACGGGGCTGCAACCATCACGGAAGACAGGGCGGCGGTGCCTCCCACGAATCGACGACGACTGACCTTCTTGAAACCCATGCCATTTCCTCCTGTACACCCGGCCAATGACCGGTCATTCGTGCGCGCACTATTGGCGAGCTTGGCTCTCAGACGGAACCTTGGCACAGATGCTATGCAGAAGGCGGGATGCAAGCAACGCATTTTCGAATGGAAAGTGGTTGTTGGCGTGGTTTGATAGCCAACAGCCCCACCCGTAATGGAGAAAATGATCGTGTCGAAAAATACTGTGGAATTGTGGTGGAGCCGGTCCTGATGCGCGATGTGCCTGCGACCAATCCGTGGCTTGCCGCCGTGGAGCCATCGCCCATCGGAGAGACAAAGCGGTGGGTTCAGGGCCGGGATTTTCCAGCCGATCGTCCCCTCATCGACCTCAGCCAGGCCGTCCCCGGATATCCGCCCGCGCTCGAATTGCGGCAGCATTTGGGGACATTGCTGCTCGATCCCAGCGTGCACGGATACACCCCGATCCTCGGCCTCCCCACGCTGCGCGACGCCTATGCCCGCCATCTCACCGAGTTTTACGGCGCCCCGATTACGCCGGGTGAAGTCGGCATCACCTCCGGTTGCAACCAGGCCTTCTGCCTCGCCCTGATGAGCATCGCCAAGGCGGGCGATCAGGTGATCCTGCCCCGGCCGCACTATTTCAATCACGACATGTGGATCCGTATGCAGGGGATCGAGCCGGTCTCGCTCGATTTTCGTCCCGAGTCGGGGGCGGTCCCTCACCCGGACGATGCCGCCAAGCTGATCGGTCCCCGGACGCGGGCGATCGTTCTCATCTCGCCGAACAATCCGACGGGCGCGGTCTATCCGGCCGAGACCATCCATCGCTTCTACGAGCTTGCGCGCCAGCACGGCATCGCCCTGCTACTGGACGAGACCTACAAGGATTTCCTGCCGGAAGGCACGCGGCCGCATGCGCTGTTCAGCGACCCCGGCTGGCGCGGCACGCTGGTCCATCTCTACAGCTTCTCCAAGGTGTTCGCCCTGACGGGCTATCGCGTTGGCGGCGTCACGGCCGGCGCACCGCTGATGGCCGAGATCGAGAAGGCAATGGATTGCGTCTCGATCTGTCCGCCTCGCCTGGGCCAGGAAGCCGCCCTCTACGGACTGCACAATTTGTTGCCCTGGGCGCGGAAAAATACCGAGGCGCTGAAAGTCCGCGCCGATCTCCTGGGCAGCGGACTGGCGCGTTCCAACCGTTGGCGGCTCGTGAGCCTGGGGGCGTACTTTGCCTATGTCGAACACCCCTTCAATGGGCAGCGCTCGACCGACGTGTCCAAGCGGCTCGCCGACGAAGAGAACCTGCTGACCATTCCCGGCGACATGTTCGGCGCCGGCCAGGAGCGCTTCGTCCGTCTCGCCTTCGCCAATGTGCCGGACGACAAGATCCCGACAGTGCTGGAACGGCTCGAGCGATTCGGAGCCTGATCGCGGACGAAGAGGAAGCAATGCCACAGGCAACGACATCGGATGGCGTGAAGCTCTATTACGAGGAGGTCGGCAGCGGAACACCGATCCTGTTCGTGCATGAATACAGTGGGGACTGGCGGAGCTGGGAGCCGCAGATGCGGTTCTTCGCCCGCAAGTACCGCTGCATCACCTACTCCTTCCGCGGCTATCCCGGCTCCGATGTACCCGACGATGGCTCGATGTACGGCCAGCAGCACGCCGTCGACGATGCGCGTCACGTACTCGATCACCTGAAGATCGACAGGGCGCATATCGTCGGCCTGTCACAGGGCGCCTTTGCCACGGCTCATTTCGGTCGCTGCTATCCCGACCGGGCCTTGTCGCTGACGCTTGCCGGCATCGGCTCCGGCGCCGGCCGCGAGGGCCACGAGCAGTTCAAGAAGGACGCCCAGGCGACGGCGGCCCTCATCCGCAAACGCGGCATGGCCCATTACGCCGAAAGCCTGAAGACCAACCCGACGCGCTCGCGCTTCAAGCTCAAGGATCCGCGCGGCTTCGCCGAGTTCGTGAAGCACCTCGCGGAGCATCCGGACGCCGGTGCGGCCAATACCATGGAGAACTATCAGGGCAAGCGGCCGTCTCTCTACGATTTCGACGCCGAGTGGAAGAAGCTGGCGCTGCCGGTCCTGATCATCTGCGGGGACGAGGACGAACCCTGCCTGCAACCCAGCCTCTATCTCAAGCACGTGCTGCCGAACGCCGGACTCGCCATGTTCGCCAAGACTGGGCACACGGTGAACATCGAGGAGCCGGATGCCTTCAACCGCGAGGTCTGGAATTTCCTCACCCTGGCGGAAGCCGGCAAGTGGATGCCGGCCGAGCCTATGGGCGCCGAGGCCAGCCGGATCTGACAGACCGTCGGCGGGCGGTCAGTTCCAGTCGGATTTCACCGTGACCGCATGGTTGAGTGGCCCGTGGCCGTGGCCGAAGCCCGGCGCGGTTTCGATTGCGCGTCGGACATAGGCCCGAGCGCGGGCCACCGCATCGTAGAGGCTCATCTTCTGCGCCATGCCAGCGGCGATCGCCGACGCCAGCGTGCAGCCCGTCCCATGCGTCGACCGGCTGACGATGCGGGCATCCTCGAAGCGCTCCACCCTCCCGTCCTGGAACAGCAAGTCCACGACCCGGTCGCCTTCCAGATGGCCGCCCTTCAAAAGCACAGCCCCCGGCCCCATCGCGCACAGCTTCTCGCCGGCGCGCATCATATCGGCCTCGATCCGGACGGGAAAACCGACCAGGACCTCGGCCTCAGGCAGATTCGGCGTCAGCAATGTCGTCATCGGCAGGAGAAGATCGCGCAGCGCCGCCTCGGCCTCGGGCTGCAACAAGCGATGCCCCCCCTTCGCGACCATGACCGGATCGACGACCAGCGGCACATTGTCTTCCAGCTTCCGAAAACCGGCGACAACGGTTCGAATCACCTCGGCGCTGTGCAGCATGCCGGTCTTCAGCGCGTCGGCGCCGATATCGGTCAACACCACCTCGATCTGCCTTGCGATGAAGGACGGATCGACCGGCACGACGCTGTGAACGCCAAGCGTGTTCTGAGCCGTAAGCGCGGTGATCGCGGTCGCGGCGAAGCCATCCATCGCCGTCACCGCCTTGATGTCGGCCTGGATTCCGGCACCGCCGCCGGAATCGGAGCCCGCCACGATCAGAACGCGGCCTTTCATGCCTCTTCCCTCATGCGGCGGCGATCACGCCGCCTGGCGTGGAATGGCTTCGACGATCTTGTCGACGACAGAGCGCACCAGATCGGAATCGTCCCCCTCCGCCATGATGCGAATGAGCGGCTCGGTACCGGATTTGCGGACCAGGAGCCGGCCACTCCCAGCCAACTGCTGCTCGGCTGCAGCGATGGCGGAGACCACGGACTGAGCCTTCAATGCCGCTACCGCATCGCCGACGCGGACGTTCTTGAGGAGCTGCGGCACCGGCTTGAAGGCCTGGAACGCTTCGCTCGCCGGCTTGCCGCTCTTGATGAGTGCCGCCAGCGCCTGCAACGCCGCCATCAGGCCGTCACCGGTGGTGGCATGATCGGTCATGATGATGTGGCCGGACTGTTCACCACCGAGATTGAACCCGTCCGCCCGCATGCGCTCCAGCACGTAGCGATCACCGACCTGGGTCCGGACCAGGGCCAGGCCCAGCGCCGACATGAATCGCTCGAGGCCAAGATTAGACATCACCGTGGCGACGACGCCATTACCGGCAAGCCGTCCATCCTTCTTCCATTGGCTGGCAATCGTTGCCATCAGCTGATCGCCGTCGATCAGGGAGCCCTTCTCGCAGACCAGTACGACACGGTCCGCATCGCCGTCGAGCGCGATGCCGATATCGGCGCCGTGCACGACTACCTGCTCCTGCAGCGCCGCGGGATGCGTCGATCCGCAGTTGCCGTTGATGTTGAAACCGTCGGGAGAGACGCCGAGCGGAATGACCTCCGCGCCCAGTTCCCACAGAACCGTGGGCGCCACCTTGTAAGCAGCACCGTTGGCGCAATCGACGACGATCTTGAGATCCGACAGATCCAGGCCGCGGGCTGCTGATGCTTTGACGGCCTCGATATAGCGGCCTTCGGAATCGTCCAGGCGCTTTGCTCGGCCGATCGCCGACGGACCGGCTAGCGGAATGGTCGAATGACGTTCGATCAGCTCTTCGATCTGGGCCTCGACCAGATCGGACAGCTTGAAACCGTCGGGCCCGAACAGCTTGATGCCATTGTCTTCGTAGGGATTGTGCGAGGCCGAGATCATGACCCCGAGATCCGCTCGCATGGAGCGGGTCAGGAATCCCACCGCGGGCGTCGGCAATGGCCCCAGGAGCAACACATCCATGCCGACCGACAGCAAGCCGGCGGTCAGCGCCTGCTCGAGCATGTAGCCCGACAATCGCGTGTCTTTGCCGATCACGACCCGGTGGCGATGATTGCCACGATTGAATATCCGCCCCGCCGCCATTCCGATGCGGAGGACAGTTTCGGCAGTCATCGGAGCGCTATTGGCCCGGCCCCGGACGCCATCAGTGCCAAAGAGGGATCGAGACATGATGCGGGAAGTTATCGCATCATTGCTGAAATTGCGAGCGCTTGCCGCGTTCCCGCCACGTCATGCACCCGCACGATGGCGGCGCCGCGCCGGGTCGCCTCGACAGCCAGCCAGATCGAGGCCGGATCGCGCATCCGTGGCTCCTTTACGTCCGTCAGGCGACCGATGAAGCCCTTGCGGGACGTGCCGATCAGGATCGGATAGAGGCCTGCCCCTGTTTTGCCGCCAGCGGCGATCAAGGCGAGGTTCTCGGCAGGGGTCTTCCCGAAGCCAATGCCGGGATCGAGCACGATGTTTTGCCGGACAACGCCGGCCGCTTCGCATGTGGCCGCGCGCTCGAGCAGGAATTGCCGGACCTGCGCGACGACGTCGGCATAGGCTGGCCCCTCGTACTTGTTCTCCGATTGTCCGCGTCGATGCATCAGCACGACGGCGGCCCCTCGTTCGACAACAAGCGGCAGCAGTTCCGGATCGTCACGCAGTGCCGAAACGTCGTTGACGATCCGCGCGCCGGCATCGAGGCACGCTCGGGCGACAACCGCGCGGCGCGTATCTACTGAGACAGTGACTCCTGCACCGGCGAGTCGCTCGACGACAGGCAGTACACGATGAAGCTCTTCCCGCTCGGGCACGGCCTCGGAGCCTGGGCGGGTCGATTCCCCGCCCACATCAATGATATCCGCGCCTTCAGATACGAAGCGCAGACCATCGTCGACCGCCTGCGCCGCATCGAAACGCTGGCCTCCGTCGGAGAAGGAATCCGGCGTCACATTGACGATCGCCATGATCCTCGGGCGATCGAGCGGGACGCCAGCAAAAGCTGGCGTCAAACGCCGGGCTGGGGCTCTGGATTGGCGCCGCCGGGCGATGCGCCGGTCGCCGGTCCACTGCTGGTCGGCACCGAGGCGCGCCGACGCCGATCAGGCCCGGAGCCGGCGCCGCCGGTATCGTCGCGGACGATCGGCTCGCCGCGCAGGATCTGGCCGATCTCCTCGTTGCTCAGCGTCTCGTACTCGAGCAGCGCCTTGGCGATCTTGTGCAGATCGTCATTGTGCTCGGTCAGGATCTTGCGGGCGTGCGTCTCGGCCTCCTCGATCAGGCGGCGAACCTCCTGATCGATCAACTGAGCCGTCGCCTCGGAAACGTTCTGGGTCTGCGTCACGGCATGCCCCAGGAACACTTCCTGCTCGTTGGCCTGATAACGAACGCGGCCGAGCTTGTCGGACATGCCGTAGGCCGTGATCATGCCACGCGCCATCTGGGTCGCCACCTGGATGTCGCTGGCGGCACCGGTCGTCACGTTCTCGGGGCCAAAGATCAGCTCCTCGGCCGTACGGCCTCCGAACAGAATCGCCAGCCTCGATTCGAGGAACAGCTTGGTATGGCTGAGGTGATCGCGCTCGGGCAGCTGCATCGTGACGCCGAGGGCACGGCCGCGCGGGATGATCGTCACCTTGTGCAGGGGGTCCGTCTTGGGCACGTGCAGCGCGACCAGCGCATGCCCCGCCTCGTGATAGGCGGTCAGCTTCTTCTCTTCGTCGGTCATGGCCATCGAGCGGCGCTCGGTGCCCATCAGGACCTTGTCCTTGGCGTACTCGAAATCCGACATGGTCACGAGACGCTTGCCCACGCGGGCTGCCCGTAGCGCCGCCTCGTTCACCAAATTGGCAAGATCGGCGCCCGAGAAGCCGGGCGTACCACGGGCCAGGACGCGCGGCTCGACGTCGGGAGCCAGCGGCACCTTGCGCATATGGACCTTCAGGATCTTCTCGCGACCGCCGATATCCGGGTTCGGCACCACGACCTGACGGTCGAACCGACCTGGGCGCAGGAGCGCCGGATCGAGCACGTCCGGCCGATTGGTGGCCGCGATCAGGATCACGCCTTCGTTGGACTCGAAGCCGTCCATCTCGACCAGGAGCTGATTGAGGGTCTGCTCGCGCTCGTCGTTGCCGCCGCCCAGGCCGGCGCCGCGATGGCGGCCGACGGCGTCGATTTCGTCGATGAAGACGATGCACGGCGCATTCTTCTTGGCCTGCTCGAACATGTCACGCACGCGGCTGGCGCCGACACCGACGAACATCTCGACGAAGTCCGAACCGGAGATGGTGAAGAACGGCACGTTCGCCTCGCCAGCAATGGCGCGGGCCAACAGCGTCTTACCCGTACCCGGCGGACCGACCAGGAGACAGCCCTTGGGAATCTTGCCGCCCAGGCGCTGGAACTTCTGCGGGTCCTTGAGGAAGTCGACGATTTCCTCGAGTTCGCCCTTCGCTTCGTCGATACCCGCGACATCCTCGAACGTCACCCGGCCATGCTTCTCCGTCAGCAGACGCGCCCGAGACTTGCCGAAGCCCATCGCCCGCCCGGTCCCGCTCTGCATCTGGCGCAGGAAGAAGATATAGACACCGACCAGGACCAGGACCGGCAGCCAGCTGACGAAGATGCTGCCCAGATTCACGCCCTCCTCCGGCGGCCCGGCATCGACGCGATCGACGTTCTTGATCAGCATCGGCATCAGCTGCTCGTCCGGCGGCGTGCTCGGCGCGTAGGTGGAGAACTTCTGCATGCCGTTGCGCGGCTCGCGGAAGGTACCGGTGATCGTGTTACCCGAGATGCGGACGTCCTGAACCTGCCGCTGGTCTACGGCGCGGACGAAGTCCGAATAGGAAATGGAATTGCCGGCCGCCCGGGTCGTCCCTCCCTGAAACACGCTGTAAAGCAGTGCCAGCAGCAGAACGATGACGATCCAAAGGGCAGCATTACGATTGAACGGGTTCACGGTTTCGATCCGTCACTGGAGTTTCATATCTAAATGGGGCCTATCCTGCGCGCCGCAAGCGAAAAATACCGCAGGGATTAGGGGTTTGCCCGTTGTCTGCATGTCATTCCTGCCACTTTCGGGTCGGACAATCCAGCGCAGCCGCAGTTCAGCGGGATCTCGTCGAAGCGCGAGCCTGCACCGAGATAGAGTGAAATCCTGGCTTTTTCCGGACTTGCCGCCTCCGGATCTCCCGCCGGTCACGGCCTCGGAAAGCCGCATCGCAGCGCGCTCCAGCCGTTCTCGCCGAGTTGGGTATTCCCGACCGCCGACGGCCTGAACAACGCGGCCCAACAGCCGGACGCCTTCCTGCCGCTCCAGGGCAGAAAAAGCCGTCTGGTCGACCGAAACGACGGCAGACGGACCAAGGACCAAGGTGTCCAAGGCGATTTCAGCCAACCGGCGTTCCCTCTCCATGCGGAGCGTCGCGAGTTCCGGATCGACTGGCGCCTGCGGCGCTCCCTGACGCAGGCGGGCCCGCTCAAACCTGGGGTCGCTGTTGGAAGGATCGTCAATCCAGCGCACGCCGCGTTCGACCAACGTGGCCGTCAGCCGTGACCGCGGAACAGACAGAAGAGGTCGTAACAGGCGCCCTTCCCGATACTCGACAACGGCAGCCATGCCGGCCAGACCGTCGCTGCCGCTGCCCCGGGCCGCGCGCATGGCCACTGTCTCTGCCTGATCGTCGGCCTGATGCGCGACGAGCAGATGGAGAATGCCGCGCTGGCGGCAGGCGCCGAAGAGCAGCCGATATCGGGCGACGCGCGCCGCCTCCTGGAGGCCTGTGGCCGGCTTTGGGCCAGACCAGGGAAGGATCTCCGTCTCGATGCCATGCCGAGCCAGGAGCTTCGCGGTACTGGCCGCTTCCGCTGCCGCCTCCGCGCGCAGCCCGTGATCGACGATGAGTGCCAAAGCGCGACCTTCCCGCGCCGCCGCCCATTCGTTCGCCAGAAGCACCAAGCTCAACGAATCACGGCCGCCAGAAACCCCGACCGCGACGAGCGGCTGCCGTTCGAACGGGCCGAACGGCAGCATCAGGGAAGAAAATTCCTCGCGTGAGAGCCCTTGCGGGGCAGGCCCACTCACCCGCAGCTGTCCCGCTGGCGCTCTTGATCGATGCGGCGCTTCTGGAGATCCGTTGCGTGCGGATAGTCCTGGGTAAAGCGGGCAAAGACCGCGCAGGCGTCACTCTTGCGGCCAAGTGTGGCAAGCGTGATGCCAAGCTTCAGCAGATTGTCCGGTCCCTTGGGGCTGTTCTTGTACACCTTGTAGCCTTCGGCGAAGGCCGTCATCGCGTTCTGGTAATCGCGGCGGGCGTAATAGGTCTCGCCCAGCCAGTACTGGGCGTTGCCCGCCAGGACATGCTTGGGATTGCGCTGCACAAAGGTCCGGAAGCCCTTCTCGGCACCGGCATAGTCGCCCTCCTGCAGCATCTTGAAGGCATCATGGTAGAGCTGGTCGCCAGACGCGGACGGGCCGGCGGCTGCGGCCTGCTGGCTCGGTGCGGGAGCCGAGGGCGCCGGTCCGGCCGCAGGCCCCGGCCGAGGCGCCCCACCGCGCCCCTTCTCGAGCTGGTCGATGCGGAAATCGTAGTCCGTCCGCATCTTCTCCATCTGCTGCTGGAGTTGCTGGTTCTGATACTGGAGCTGCTCGATCTGGCCCGTGAGCATGGTGAGCGACTGCTGCAGCTGGTTCAGCCGGTCATCGACATATACGGAGTTCCCGCGCTGCGCGGCCGCCGCCGAGGGCAGAGCGAACACCGCAAGCATCAGAAGCCGGGAATAGAGAGTCTTCATGGTATGCATTAGTTTCAGTTCAAACCCGGCCATTTTCAGGCAGGACCGGCGAGCCCACAAATAAAAACGCCGGTCGCTTTCGGACGACCGGCGTTTGAAGGACGGTAACCCGTCTTACTGCAGTGCGGTGATGGCTACGCGGTTCTGCGCCCACGCCGCCTCATCGGAACCCGGAACGATCGGACGCTCCTTGCCGTAGCTGATGGTCTGGATGCGAGCGGCCGGGATGCCCTGAGCAACCAGATACTGCTTCACGGAGTTGGCGCGGCGCTCGCCGAGGGCAAAGTTGTACTCGCGCGTGCCGCGCTCGTCACAATGCCCTTCGATGGTGATCTGGTAGTTGGTGTATTGCTTCAGCCAGGTCGCCTGCTTGTCCAGGGTGCCGCGGCCGTCGGAGCGAACGGTCGACATGTCGGTATCGAAGAACACACGGTCACCGATGTTCTGCTTGAAATCGGCGACGGACCCCGGGGTGACCGTCGTACTGGCCGGGACGGCAGCCTGCTCGTTGTTACTGCAGGCGGCCATGAAGATCATTGCCGCAACTGCAGCGAGTGCCTTGATCGTGCGCATCTAATCTTTACGCGTCGCTTGCACGCCGCGTTCCTCTCGGTTTCCTACAAAAATCCACCGCTCTCCCAGAATCGACGACCCGAGCGATGTACGCTCGGGCCGACTGCGCGATCATATCTCTCGCTATTGCGGAATCAAGGGCGACCAGGCGGGATCCGACGCATCGGTCGGCGTCGGGATCTGGCGCTGGAAGCGACCCGTGATGTCGATTTGTTGCAGATTGACGGAACCGCCACGCTGCTGCTGGAAGTAAGCGAGCACGCGACCGTTGGGAGCCCAGGTCGGACCCTCGACCAGGAAGCCACTGGTCAGCAGGCGCTCGCCGCTGCCATCCGGCCGCATGACGCCGATGCCGAAGGTACCGCCCATGATCTTGGTGAAGGCGATGAAGTCGCCGCGCGGCGACCAGACCGGCGTGGCATAGCGGCCGTCGCCGAAGCTGATGCGTCGCTCGCCGCCGCCATTGGCGCCCATGACGTAGAGCTGCTGCGTCCCGCCCCGGTCGGAGTTGAACACGATCTGGGTGCCGTCCGGCGAATAGGACGGAGATGTATCGATGCCCGGCGTATTGGTCAGTCGCCGCAGCGTCTGTCCACGCAGGTCCATCTCATAGAGATCCGTGTTGCCATCCCGCGACAGGCTCATGGCAACCTTCGTTCCATCGGGCGAGAAGCGCGGGGCGAAGCTCATGCCCGGGAAGTTCCCCAGGAGCTCGCGGCGACCCGAGTCGACATTCTGCAGATAGACCTTCGGCGGGGAATTGCCCTCGCTATAGGCCATGTACACGATCTCCTGCAGCGTCGGCGAGAAGCGCGGCGTCACGGCCAGCGTCCGACCGTCCGTGATGTAGCGGTTGTTGGCGCCGTCCTGGTCCATGATGGCAATGCGCTTGACGCGAGTGGTGACCGGCCCGGTCTCGGCGACATAGGCGATGCGGGTATCGAAATAGCCCTCCTCGCCCGTGACCCGCTTGTAGATCGCATCGGCGATGATGTGGCCGAGACGACGCCAGTTGTTGGGCTGGCTGGTAAAGGAAAGACCTGTTGCCTGCTGGCCGACCACGACATCCCAGAGCCGGAAGTCGACTTTGATGTTTCCGCCGATGCGGCTCATCTGGCCCACCACCAGGCCCTGGGCGCCGATGCTGCGCCAGTCAGGAAAGCGCGGCGCGGCGTTGGCATTGACGTTGCGCTCGATGAAGGAGCTCGGCGAGATCGACCGGAACAGGCCGCAATTCTGGAGGTCGTTGCGGATCACTTCGGCGATCTGCGCTCCCACGGCTTCCCCGCTGAAGTCGACGATGGCGATCGGCACCGGCTCGAAGCTCGGCTTCGTCATATCGATCGTGAGCTGGGCGTGCGCCGGCATCGCCAACGCGGCAAGCGCGGCGGCACACAGCATCGTCCGCAGATGTCTTCTAAGATGCATCATGTCGAACCTCATCATCATTGGGGGCAGCCTCTATAGCGCGACGCGCGTCAGTAGTCGCGGGGATCGAAGTTGAAATTAATATAACGCCAATCGCTGGCGTACTTTTCTGCCGGCAGCGGCCATGGTTGACAGCGCGGATTCATGATCGCGCGCCATGCATAGTCGGCGATGGCGCGAAAGGCAGGATCGCTATTGTAGCGGCCAGTGTCCTTCACTTCTGCACTTACCGGTGTGCCGTCAGGATTCATCTGTACGACGAAGGCCACGACAGGCGGATTCTTACCGCCACCGGGGGAAGCCCAGCACTTCCGAATCTTTTCCCTAACAGCCTCGAGCTCGCTGGCCGTAATGGTCGTCGAGAAGTTAGGCGCAACTGCAGCCTGCCTAGTGATCTCTTTCACGGGCTTAGGCTGCTGCTGAGGTGTCTTGATCGGCGGATTCTTGTCCTGGTTCTTCAGGATGCTGTCCACGATATTGTCGACGCTATCCTTCTTCGGCTGAGGCTTGGGTGCCGCAGTCGCCGGCTTTGGCTCGACCTTCTTCACCTCGGGCTTGGGGTCCGGTTTTGGATCAGGCGGCTTCTCGGTCTTCGGTGGCTCAGGCTCCTTGGGCTTGAGCGCGATCTTGTCCTCGACCGGCTTGGGCTGCTCTGCCTTAGGCACTTCTTTCGGCTTAGGCGGTTCAGGAACCACCTCGGCGACCTCTGGCTTGGGGGTCTCGGGCGCCGGTGGCGGCGCCTTGCTGGGGGGCGGCGGTGCCTTGGTCGCCTCCTCGGCAATCTTGGCATTCTTCGGCTGCTCGTCCTGCACGCCGATCTTGGGAGCCGCAGCTTTCTTCGCGACAGCTTCGAACTCCACCATCACCGGCTCCGGCTCAAGCGGAGGCGGGTTGAAGAGGTCGAAGTTCACGATCACCGCTCCAAGCGCGAGGACATGCACTGCCACCGACAGCAATGCCGGTGTCCGCATCTCGACGCTTTCCCTGGAACGACCAAACATCGGCGTGCCCTGCCACTACCGTCTCGGTGCGGGTTGACGGGCGGCCGGGCTGGCCGGAGCGGACTCCGCCTGCTCGCCGAGCAGTCCCAACTGGCGGAAACCCGAGTCGATCACGATACCCATCACCTGCATCATGCGACCGTAATTGATGCTCTTGTCGCCGCGGATGAAGACCCGCTGATCGGGTTTCTCGTCGTGTACCGCCTTCAGCTTGCTGGCGAGTTCGTCCGGCTCGTACTTCGTCTCGCCCAGGAAAATCTCGTCCTTGGCGTTGACGGAGACCACCAGCGGCTCGTCCTTCCCTCCCACCTGCTGGGCGGTCGTCTTGGGCAGGTCGACCGGAACGCCTACCTGCAGCAACGGCGCGGTGATCATGAAGATCACCAGCAGCACCAGCATCACGTCCACCATCGGCGTGACGTTGATGTCGGCAATGGGGGCGTAATGCCGCCGGCGGAAACGTCCACCGCCACCGCCACCGCCCGCCGAGGGAATGATGGCAGCCATCAGCCCTGCTCCTCGAGCTGGCGGGACAGGATGGTGATGAACTCACCGGCGAAGGCCTCGAGCTGCACGGCATAGCGCTGCACCTGGCCCGACAGGATATTGTAGGCACCAGCCGCGGGGATGGCGGCCACCAGGCCGATCGCGGTGGCGAACAGCGCTTCAGAAATGCCAGGAGCCACCACTGCCAGGGACGTGTTCTTCGACATGGCGATGTGGCCGAAGCTGTTCATGATGCCCCACACCGTGCCGAACAGGCCCACGAAGGTGGCATTGGCACCGACCGTGGCGAGGAAACCCAGCCGCTTCTCGATCGCTTCCATCTCGCGCTGGATGGTCACGCTCATCACCTGCTCGATGCGCTGACGCAGCCCCGCGCGCGCCGCCGCGCTAGCCGCGAGCCCCTTCGATACCGACCGGCGCCACTCGCGCATCGCGGCGGAGAACACGCTCGACATCGGATCGTCGGGTTTGGCGCCAACGCGATCGTAAAGATCCTCGAGCGAGACGCCGGACCAGAACGTATCCTCGAAGGTCTGGGCGCTGCGCTTGAGCGCGCGCAGTCGGATCATCTTCTCGAAGATGATCGCCCACGACCAGAATGAAGCCAGCAGCAAGGCAATCATGACTGCCTTCACCACCCAGTCGGCCTGCATGAACAGGCCGTACACCGACATGTCGATGGGAGGACTGCTGCCGCCAAGAGGGGTACTGGCGAGCTGCGCTATCTCTTCCATTGGTAATCTCCGTCCGTTCCTGAGCGTTATATCCGAATATGGCGTGAGCGGGGCGAGTATGGCCCCGCAACTGCTTGCAGTGCTTGACGAATTTGCTGTGGCAGCCGAACCGGCCGGCCCGTTTCACTGATGCACGCGACCGTCACGTCGGCCCGAACGAGCAGATCGGTGTCGCGATAGGCTTCCTGCACAACATCGAGCGATGCCCCGCGCAGTTCCTTGCAGCCGGTCACGATCTCGATGGCGTCGTCGAGGCGTGCGGGCTTCAGGTAATCGATGGCACAGCGACGCACGATCCAGTTCACACCCTTTTCGGCGCGAAGGGCGCTGTGTTCCTGTCCCAGGAACCGGAGCATCTCGGTGCGGCCGCGTTCGAGAAAGCGCAGCCAGTTTGCATAATAGACGATGCCGGCGGCGTCCGTGTCCTCGTAATAGACCCGTAACGGCAGAACGTGCCGTCCCGCCTCGATGCGACCCGAGCTCGGGAGAACGGGCCCGCTCACGCCTCGTCCGCCTGCCCGCCCGTCGCCAGCAGGTCGAGCTGTTGCTTCTGTTCCGTCGGCACGGCCAGGCCGAGATGCCTGTATCCGCCTTCCGACAGAAGCCGGCCCCGCGGCGTACGCATCAACAGGCCAAGCTGCATCAGATACGGCTCGATCACGTCCTCGATGACGTCGCGCTGCTCGGAAAGGGCCGCGGCCAACGTCTCGACGCCGACTGGCCCGCCTCCATAGTTGGTGGCGATGCAAGCCAGGTAACGACGGTCCATGGTGTCGAGACCGCGCTGGTCGATCTCGAGACGGGTCAGTGCGGCGTCGGCAGCCTTCGCATCGACGATCTTGCAGCCCGCCACCGCGGCGAAGTCCCGCACGCGCCGCAACAGGCGGTTGGCCACACGCGGCGTACCGCGCGAGCGCTTGGCAATCTCGGCCCCGCCGTCCATGGCCAGTTCCATCTTCAGGACGCGGGCCGCGCGATGCACGATCAGTTCGAGTTCGGCCGGCTCGTAGAAGACCATCCGCAGGGGAATGCCGAAGCGTTCCCGCAGCGGACGGGTCATCAGGCCGGATCGTGTGGTCGCGCCGACCAGCGTGAAGGGCGGAAGCTCGATGCGCACCGATCGGGCGGCCGGCCCCTCTCCGATCATCAGATCGAGCTGAAAGTCCTCCATCGCCGGATAGAGAATTTCCTCGACCGCCGGATTGAGACGATGAATCTCGTCGATGAACAGCACGTCGTGCGGCTGCAGGTTGGTAAGCTGCGCCGCGAGATCGCCAGCCTTCTGGATCACGGGGCCCGAGGTGGCACGAAATCCGACGCCCATCTCCTTCGCCACGATCTGGGCCAGCGTCGTCTTGCCGAGACCCGGCGGCCCGTGGAACAGCACGTGATCGAGCGCCTCCCGGCGGGCCTTGGCGGCGGTGATGAAGATCTTGAGGTTTTCGCGAACCTGCTTCTGCCCGACGAAGTCGTCCAGGACCTGGGGACGCAGCGCAAGTTCGGCCGCATCCTCCTCGGTCCGCTTGCCAGCCACCAGACGATCGGCCTCGACGCTCATCGTGCCAGTTCCTGCAGGCCGGCACGGATCACGGCATCGAGCGCGGCGTCACCGCCCAGGCGCTGGGTGACGCGCGCCACGGCTCCGAAGGCCTCGACCCGGCGATAGCCGAGATTGACCAGGGCCGACACTGCATCCTCGTTGACCGACCCTGCCGTGCCGGCGGAATTGGGCGTCGCGGTCGCCCGCGAAGACACCGGAGCGACGCCGAAAGCGGCGGCCTTGTCCTTGAGTTCCGTGGCCAGCCGGGCCGCGAGCTTGGGACCGACACCAGGAGCGCGACTCAGGCTGGAGCGATCCTGGCCCGCGATGGCGCGGGCAATGTCGTCCGGCGCCAAGGTCGACAGGATGGAAAGCGCCACGCGGGCTCCGACGCCCTGCACGGTCGTGAGAATCCGGAACCAGTCGCGCTCGGCCGTGTCGAGAAAGCCGTAAAGGGCGATGGCGTCCTCGCGCACGATGGTCTCGACCAGCAGCGTCGCAGGTCCGCCGGCGACCAGATCACGCAAGGTCCGGCTGGAGGCAGAGACCAGATAGCCGACGCCATTGACGTCGATGACGGCGCTGTCTTCCCCGACCGAATCGACGATGCCCTTGAGCTTGGCGATCACAGCGCTGCCTCCACCCGTTTGGCGGTGGCACGGTGATGAGCGTGGCAGATGGCGACAGCAAGAGCGTCGGCGGCATCCGCCGTCGCCTCGACACCCGGCAGCAGGCGCCCCACCATCATGGCGATTTGCCGCTTGTCCGCATGGCCGGCACCGGTCACCGACTTCTTCACGAGATTGGCGGCATACTCGAAGACTGGCAGACCCGCCTGCGCCGGCGCCAGCATCACCACGCCGCGCGCCTGGCCAAGCTTGAGCGTGGAGCCGGGATTGACGTTCACGAAAGTCTCCTCGACCGCCGCCTCAACCGGCTGATGACCCGCGACGATCGCGGCCACGCCCTCGAACAGTTCGCTGAGCCGTTCCGCGAGCGACCGTTCTCCCGCCACCTTGATCACGCCATGCGCCACATGGCGCAATCGATTGCCCTCGACATCGATCACGCCCCAGCCGGTCAGCCGCAGACCGGGATCGAGGCCGATCAGTTTCATGACCCGCCGCGTCAGGCCGCGAACTTCGCCAGAGCGTCGTCCGACAGCTCGAAATTGGCGTAGACGTTCTGCACGTCGTCGTTGTCCTCGAGCGCCTGGATCAGGTCCAGCAACGTCTGGGCCGCGTCGCCCTCGACCGGAGTCGTGGTCTTCGGGCGCCACATCAGCTTGGCGGAGGACGGCTGGCCGAGCGACTTCTCGAGTGCCTCGCGCACCGTGTTGAAGCTCTCCTGGGCGCAGTAGATTTCATGCGCCGCATCCTCGCCCTCGCCGCTGACGACATCGTCGGCGCCGGCCTCGATCGCCTTCTCCATCACCTCGTCGGCGGTTCCGACCTTGAGAGGAAAGCGGAACTCACCCATGCGATCGAACATGAAGGAGACGCTGTTCGACTCGCCGAGATTGCCACCGTGCTTGGCAAAGATCGACCGGATCTCACCGGCCGTGCGATTGCGGTTGTTGGTCAGAGCCTCGACGATCACCGCGACGCCACCCGGACCATAACCCTCGTACCGGACCTCGTCATAATTGGCGTCCGCCTCGTTGCCCGAGCCCCGCTTGATGGCGCGATCGATGGTGTCGCGCGTCATGTTGGCCTCGCGCGCCGCGATCATCGCGGCACGCAGGCGCGGATTGGCATTCGGGTCGGGAGAGCCGAGCCGGGCCGCGGTCGTGATTTCGCGGATCAGCTTGGTGAAGACTTTCGCCTTGGCCGCATCCTGCCGGCCCTTGCGATGCATGATGTTCTTGAATTGGGAATGGCCCGCCATGGCCCGAAACCAGATTAAGTGATGTGATGGGCCGCCTATACCACTTCTCGTGGGCTTTGGGAGTGTTAGAGACGCCCGAAACGGCCTGCGGCACAAAAAAAGGCGGGGGCCGAAGCCCCCGCTAAAAAACGTCGGAACCTAGATTCCGACGCCCCCTCTAACCTGAAGACAGTTCGCCAACGCGGCGAAAAACCGTTTAACATCAAAAGGATGCCGATTTTTCCCCAGACCGTCAACGGTCCTCTTCAGCCTACCCGTAATAGGTATAGTCGATGGTCGTGAGATACAAGATGCTGAAGATCACCCGGCTGGCGAGAGGCGGCCGCCGATCCGGATGGGCCGGATCGACCGGGCGCGGCCGGTCTTGTCGTCGGTTTCGACCAGGGCCGCGCACAAAGTCCCCTCTCCCTCGGCCGGCGACAACCGCTCGCCGGGGATCTTGCGGATGAAGCGCTGGACGGCGACGTCTTTCTTCATGCCAATGACCGAATCGTAGTCGCCGCACATGCCGACGTCGGTCTGATAGGCGGTACCGCCCGGCAGGATCCAGTGATCGGCGGTCGGAATATGGCTGTGCGTGCCCAGAACGGCAGAGGCACGGCCATCGCAATGGTGGCCCATGGACTGCTTCTCGCTGGTCGCCTCGCCATGAACGTCGACCAGGATGAACTGCGCGGACCGACCGAGGCTGTATTTGGCCAGTTCGGTATCGACCGCGCGGAACGGGTCGTCGATCGCATCCATGAACAGGCGGCACATGACGTTCATCACGACGATCTTGTGCCCGCGCGCCGTCTCGAAGACGTTGGAGCCCCAACCCGGCGTACCGGGCGGAAAGTTCACGGGACGCAGCAGGCGCTTGTCCTGAGCCAGATACGGAATGATGTCGCGCTGATCCCACACATGGTTGCCGGTGGTGATGCAGTCGACGCCGCCATTATGCAGCTCGGCGCAGATCTTGGCGGTGATGCCGAAGCCCGCCGCCGCGTTCTCGCCGTTGGCCACCACGAAATCCAGGCCGAGTTCGCGGCGCAGGCGCGGCACATTCTTGGTCACCGCGTCGCGCCCGGCCCGGCCGACAATGTCTCCACAAAACAAAACCTTCATATGTCAGACAAAGGCGCATGCGCGCCGATCGGTCAACAGCCAATCCAGCCGCTGGTCCTGCGGACCGTGCGGAACCTCCGCCACCAGCTGCGCATCGAAGCCGACGCCGATCGCCGTCACCGTGCTCTTCGCGCGCAGGGCCGCCAGCGTACGGTCGTAGAAGCCGCCGCCATAGCCCAACCGCCATCCCTCCTCGTCACAGGCGAGCAACGGCACCAGCAACACCTCCGGTTCGATCGCCTCCCGCTTCGCGGACGGATGCAAGGTCCCGAACACGCCGGCCTCGAGCGGATCGCCAGGCCGCCACGCCCGGAACAGAAGCCGCTGTCCCTTCCCTTGCACGACCGGCAAGGCGAGCTGGCAGCCCTGACCGGACAGTTCCATCAGCAATGGCCGGATGTCGATTTCCTCGCCGATCGGCCAGAAGCCCGAGACCACCGCAGGCGTCTCGACCAGCCGTTCGTGTCGGAACCGGGCCAGCAGGCCCTCGGCTGCCGTCCGGCGTTCCGCCTCCGGCAGCGCGGCACGCCAGGCCAACATGACGCTGCGCAAGGCGCGCTTGTCTTCAAGGAGAGTCATGGCAAGGGGAGCAAGGTGGGGCGGCTCCACGATGGGCCGTGGCCGCAAAAACCTCCAAGGCCTGCAAAAGCAGGTGGGCGCCGTGTGATCAAGGCCACAGCCAAGACCAGGAACAGCTCCCTGGAGATCTTTATTGGCCCCGGGGTTTTTAGGCGAACCACGCACCGCGCAGAATTCCGCCCCACAGCCAATCTAGGCATTCGGGGCGGCCGCTGCAATGCGGTGGCCAAAATCTCAGGCGGCGCCGCTAACCTTCTTCGACATCTTGTCGACGCGCGAGGTGATGAGTTCCTCGAGCGCCGTCGCCAACGTGTCGGCGCTGTCGCTGGCTGAAGCCCGCGCCGTCTCGGCCTGGCGAGCGATGCCGCGCGCCTCGCGGCTTTCGTCCGCCAGCAGCAACGCCGCGAACACCACCAGCTTGATCTCTGCAGCTCCCGGCATCTGCTTGCGCAGGTCGGTCACCTTCTCGTCGACATAAGCGGCAAGTTCCTGGACGCGTGCTTCCTCACCCTCGCCACAGGCGAGCTCGTAGGTCCGATTGGCGATGTTGATCGACACGAGGGGCATGTCGTTGCTCCTGTTTATTGCGCCGTATCCGGCGTCTAGAGGGGAACCGACTTTACCTTGGCTTGCGCAGCAAGGCGAAGCTTGTCTGTTGATAAAGTCGCGCCGCCGTCAGTTCTGATCGGCGGCGAGAAGCGAGCGGATATATTCCATCGCGCGTTCGAGCCGGCCCTCGACCTCGGTCGCGACCCTCTTCAGTTCCTCGTGCTGCTGCTCGAGCTTGCCGAGTCGGGCGGTGAGTTCGTCGGCGCGCGCCTTTTCTGCGCGCAGCCGCTCTTCGACCATCGACTCCAGCCGGCTGAGCGCATCGTTCACCCGATCCTTGGCAGTGCCTGCCTTGGACATTGCTCCCCCAGCGAATTGCAGCTGCTCGCCCAATGGCGTCTGCTCCATACGGCAAGGATAAGTGGTGTGCCTGTGAGCGGTCAACATCTGGTCGCTTAGGGCCGTTACCACGCCCAATATCTTGGCATCGCATAAGCTTTTGCGCATTGACGTCTCTGGGGGTGGCCGTCATCTTGCGCGCCGTTCGAAAAACCATATGGCGCACGCATAAAATGACCGCTCAACCCGCCGCCAATCGCGACATGGCAAATGCCATCAGGGCCCTGGCCATGGACGCCGTTCAGCAGGCGGACTCCGGCCATCCGGGCATGCCCATGGGCATGGCGGATGTCGCCACGGTCCTGTTCTCGAAATTCCTGAAGTTCGATCCGACCGACCCGCACTGGCCCGACCGCGATCGCTTCGTCCTGTCGGCCGGTCACGGCTCGATGCTGCTCTATTCCCTGCTCTATCTCACCGGCTACCCGGACATGACGCTGGACGAGCTCAAGCATTTCCGCCAGCTCGGCAGCCGCACCGCCGGCCATCCGGAATACGGCCATGCCAGCGGCATCGAGACGACGACCGGTCCGCTGGGCCAGGGCCTGGGCAATTCGGTCGGCTTCGCTTTCACCGAGCGGCTGCTGCGCCAGCGCTTCGGCGCCGACATCGTCGATCACTACACCTATGTCATCGCCGGCGACGGCTGCCTGATGGAAGGCGTGGGCCAGGAGGCGATCACGCTCGCCGGGCATCTTGGCCTCGGGCGCCTGATCGTGCTGTTCGACGACAACGGCATCTCGATCGACGGCCCGACCTCGCTCTCGACATCCGAGGATCACAAGAAGCGCTTCGCCGCCGCGGGTTGGCACGTGCAGTCGGTCGACGGCCACGATGCCGAGGCCGTGACGCGCGCCATCCGTAAGGCGCGGAACGTCACCGACAAGCCCTCGCTGATCGCCTGCAAGACCGTGATCGGCTTCGGCGCGCCCCATAAGCAGGGCACCGCAGCGGTCCATGGCGCGGCGCTCGGCAAGGACGAGGTCGCGGCGGCGCGCGAGGCGCTGGGCTGGACGGCGCCGCCGTTCGAGATTCCCGAGCCGATCTTCACCGCCTGGCGCAAGATCGGTACGCGCGGCAAGTCGGTGCGCCGCAAATGGCTGAAGCGCCATGCCGAAATGGGCGCCGAGGACCGCGCCGAGTTCGACCGCCGTCTCAAGGGTGATCTGCCGGCCGCGGTCAACGAGGCGGTGGTTGCCTTCAAGAACAAGATCGCGGCCGACAAGCCGTCCTGGGCCACGCGCAAGTCGAGCCAGGAAGTGCTCGAGGTGATCAACCCGGTGCTGCCCGACACGGTCGGCGGCTCGGCGGATCTGACCGGTTCGAACAACACCAAGACCGCGGGCCTGCATCCCGCAACCAAGGACGATCCGTCCGGTCGCTACGTCTATTATGGCATTCGCGAGCATGCGATGGCCGCGGCCATGAACGGCATGGCGCTGCATGGCGGCGTCATTCCCTATGGCGGCACCTTCATGGTGTTCACGGACTATTGCCGGCCGTCGATCCGCCTTTCGGCGCTGATGGGATTGCGCGTCATCTACGTGATGACTCACGATTCGATCGGGCTGGGCGAGGATGGTCCGACCCACCAGCCGGTGGAGCATCTGCCTGCCCTGCGCGCCATTCCGAACCTTCAGGTGCTGCGTCCGGCCGACGCGATCGAAACGGCGGAATGCTGGCAGTTGGCCCTCGAATCGAAGAAGACGCCCACGATCCTGATCCTCACCCGTCAGAACCTGCCGACCGTCCGCACGGCGGCCGAAAGCAATCTCTGCACCCGCGGCGCCTATCTCCTTGCCGGCGACGCCACCGCGCCGATTCGCCTGATTGCCTCGGGCTCGGAGGTACAGCTTGCCCTCGCGGCGCGCGATCTCCTCGCCCAGGACGGCCTCAATGCCGCCGTCGTATCGATGCCGTCGTGGGAACTTTTTGCCCAGCAGAGCGATAGCTATCGGCACGAAGTGATGGGCGGCGAGGGTACCATCCGCGTTGCCTGCGAAGCTGCCAGCGGCTTCGGCTGGGAGCGCTGGCTCGGCACCAAGGGGGCCTTCGTTGGCATGAAGGGCTTTGGCGCCTCGGCCAAGGCTTCCGATCTCTACAAGCATTTCGGCATCACGGCCGAAGCGATCGCCGCCGCGGCACGTCGCCTGGCGCAATAGGAGGAAGACATGGCAGTTCGGGTTGCAATCAACGGGTTCGGGCGTATCGGCCGCAACATCCTGCGGGCCATCATCGAATCGGGCCGCAAGGACATCGAAGTCGTCGCGATCAACGATCTCGGCCCTGTCGAGACCAACGCCCACCTGCTGCGCTTCGACTCCGTGCACGGCCGTTTCCCACACGATGTGAAGGTCGATGGCGACACGATCGATGTCGGCCGCGGCAAGATCAAGGTCACTGCGGAGCGCGATCCGTCCAAGCTGCCGCACAAGGAACTGGGCGTCGAGATCGCCCTGGAATGCACGGGCATCTTCACCAGCAAGGAGAAGGCCTCGGCCCACCTCGCCGCCGGCGCCAAGCGGGTGCTGGTGTCCGCCCCCGCCGACCATGCCGACCTCACCGTCGTCTACGGTGTGAACCACGACAAGCTCACCAAGGATCATCTCGTCGTCTCCAACGCCTCGTGCACGACCAACTGTCTGGCGCCGGTCGCCAAGGTGCTGAACGATGCGGTCGGCATCGACAAGGGGTTCATGACCACGATCCACGCCTACACCGGCGACCAGCCGACGCTGGACACGATGCACAAGGATCTCTACCGCGCCCGCGCCGCGGCGATGTCGATGATCCCGACCTCGACCGGGGCGGCGAAGGCCGTCGGCCTCGTCCTGCCGGAACTCAACGGTAAACTCGACGGCGTGTCGATCCGCGTGCCGACGCCGAACGTCTCGGTCATCGACTTCAAGTTCGTCGCCAAGAAGAAGACGGACAAGGACGAGATCAACAAGGCCGTGAAGCTCGCCGCCGCCAACCAGCTCAAGGGCATCCTCGGCTGGACCGATCAGCCCAACGTCTCGATCGACTTCAACCACGACAGCCACTCGTCGACCTTCCACATGGATCAGACCAAGGTCATGGACGGCACGCTGGTGCGCGTCATGAGCTGGTACGACAACGAGTGGGGCTTCTCCAACCGCATGGCCGACACGGCCGTGGCGATGGGCAAGCTGGGCTGAGGCATTTCCCGGGACCGCCGGGCCCCTCCCGTTAAATAAACGGGAAAAAAACGGGAGCGGGCCATTCAAGGCTCGGAACATCCAGGGCAGCGCGCGATCGGAATCCGGTCGCGCGTTTTTCTTTGCCTGTGTCGCAATGGAGTGCATGCCCGCAGCTTAAGTGCGGGCGGGTCCGATCCCCTATTCCGGTCGTCAATGGGCTGAGTCGGGCGAACGATCGGCCAGTCGGCCTCGAGCGGCAAACAGCCCCAGACCCGACACGACCGCGAACACAGCCCCGGTCAGGAACGTTCCCACCGGGCCGACGGCGTCCCAAAGCAAACCGGCAATCATGCTGGCCGCCAGCATCGCCAACCCGGTGACCAGATTGAAAACGCCATAGGCGGTGCCGCGCAGGTCCTGCGGAGCGGCATCGGCAACCAGGGCCGCCAGCACTCCTTGCGTAAAGGCCATGTGCAGGCCCCAAAGTACCGCACCAATGGCGATCCCCCAGGTGCTCGCCACGAATGCCAGCACGACATCGGCCGCGATCAGCGTGCAGATGCCGACGCCGAGCGGCATCACCCGTCCTGCCCGATCCGATACGGCGCCCGCAGGATAGGCCGCCAAGGTATAGGCAATGTTCATGACAACCATGACGGCGGGCACCAGCATAATGGGCAGGCCCACGCTTTGCGCCCTCAACACCAGGAAGGCTTCGCTGAAACGGGCCAGCGTGAAGACAACGGCGATGGCCGTGACCCACCAGAACGTGGTTCCGAGGCGCCTCAGTTCCGAAGGGCTGAGCGGGATCTTCATCGTACGGCGCGAGGCTGCAGGGGTCGCAGGCTCATGAACCGCAGTAACGATCAAAGCGAAGGCCAAAAAAGCGGGAACGACAGCAACCCAGAACACGGCGCGAAAATTGTCCGCCGTCAGCCACATCAGGGCGATCGCGAGAAGTGGTCCCGCAAACGCCCCGGCCGTATCGAGCGCCTGACGCAGGCCGAACGCCGCGCCGCGAATGTTCTCGGGCGAAATGTCGGCCACCAGGGCGTCACGCGGAGCGCCGCGAATGCCCTTCCCGACGCGATCGAGGAAGCGGGCGCCGACCAGCCACGCCACCGACGGCGCCAGCGGAAACAACGGCTTGGTGAGAGCGGCAAGGCCATAGCCCAGCGCGGCCAGGAGCTTGCGCTTGCCCAGCCAGTCGGAAAGCGCCCCGGAGAATATCTTGGTGATCGATGCCGTCGCCTCGGCCAGCCCCTCGATCAACCCGACCGTTGCCATGGAGGCCCCCAGCATCGTCACCAGATACACGGGCAGCAGCGCGTGGATCATCTCCGACGAGACATCCATCAACAGGGACACGAAACCCAGCGCCCACACTCCGCCGGGAATATCGCGGAGAGAGGCCGGCAACCGGGCCTTCATTGCTGCCTTTTGCGGAATGACGACGCGGGCCAAATCAACATCTCCACGCAAACGGAAAGCAGTATGCACCCAGCTCCGGCGCCACGCGAACAGCTCGGCGATCGAGTCCTGTCGCCACTCAGGAAGCGATCTTCGCAAGTCTTTTTGACGGACCTGCAGCGTCGCGGTAAATTTTCGAACCCGATGGGGATGGGGTCCCCCGACAACCGCCGCGAGGCTGATGACTCCTACCGTACACCTCGTAGCGGTGGGAGATGGCATGGCTGAAGTCTGGGCACGAACGACGATCGCGAGATGGCGCTTGGTTTGGCGCCGATTTCCGCAAGCTCACCGTGTCGACGCCACGGAAGTTCCAGCGCAGACGGGCTTGGCGCCTGAAAATCCGGCTGATAGAGCCTGAAGTCACGCAAGCACCATGTCCAATTTTACCGAATTTCTCGCGGGCAGTGCGCTCGTGGCAGTGGGGGCGACGCTCGGAACACCTGCCCGCTTTTTCGTTTCCGGTGTCATCGCGCGCCGCTTTGGCGAGACCATTCCATGGGGAACGCTGGTCGTGAACGTGAGCGGCTGCCTGGTCATGGGGTTGGTCGGCGCCATCGCCAGCCTCCAAGGGCTTTCCGCCGGTTCGGCTTTCTGGTTGCTGGCCGCTACCGGCTTCCTCGGCAGTTACACGACCGTATCGTCATTCGCGCTCCAGACACGCGGGCTGCTGCGCGATGGCGAGAACCGGCTGGCTTTGGGATACGTCACCCTGTCGCTGCTCCTGTGCCTGGGGGCCGTTGCCGCGGGATTTCGGCTCGCCATCTGGTCGCTGACGGGGCATCCGCAATGACGACGCAAGAACGCAACGTTCAGGCCGCCATGAGACGGAGAGCAGCTTTCGTCGATGGACTCACCCTGTATCTTGCCGTGATCGTGGGCGGCATTCTTGGCAGCCTGGCCCGCTGGATCGTGGCGTTGGTTCTCCCCGCGACGCTCGGCGGGCTACCATGGCCGACATTATTCGCAAACGTTACGGGATGCTTTGTCATCGGCTTCTTCGCCGCTTTGACTGGCCCGAGCGGGCGATTGTTCATCGGCCCCAAGAGCAGGCAGTTCGTCATGACCGGCATTTGCGGCGGATACACGACCTTCTCGGGCTTCAGCCTCGAAATGCTGCGCTTTGTGTCCGCCGGCGATGTACGCTCCGCGGCGATCTACCTGATCGTCTCCATTGTGGCATGGCTGTCCGCGGTTTGGGTCGGCGAAACACTGGCGGAGCGGATCAACAACTAAGAGGGGGCAACAGATGCAACTTCCCAAACAGGCCCAGTTGCTTCGCATCTTTATCGGCGAAAGCGACAAGCACGACGGCAAACCGCTGTACGAGGCGATTGTCCTGAAGGCCCGAGAAATGCACATGGCTGGCGCAACGGTGCTGCGAGGCGGGCTCGGCTTCGGCCATTCCAGCCACCTTCACACCTCCAAGATCCTGAGGTTGTCGGACGACCTGCCACTGATCGTCGAGATCATCGACAATCCGGACCGGATCGGCGAGTTCCTGCCAGTCCTCGATGGCATGATGAACAGTGGGCTCGTCACGCTGGAGAACGTTCAGGTGCTTCAGTACGGCACCGAGCCCGTGACCTGAGGGCGGCAGCGCGCCCGGCATCGGGTCTGATATGAGCCTAGGCGCGGGACCTGATCGGTGAAACATCCCGGAACGCCTCGTCCAGGCTGACCGTTTGCGCTGCTGGTCGCGTCGACTGCAGCGCCACCAGGCCGTGCAGATGCGCCAGCATGAGCTTGCTCGCCCGTTCCGGCTTGCCGTCGAGGATCGCTTGGACGATGTCGCCGTGCTCGTGCGGGCCGGCGCAGTCGTGCAGGCGCTGAGGGGCGGCGAGCGAGAAATGCATGGTCGAGCGCGTGAGCAGGCCGCGCAGCAGCTTAGTCAGTTCCTCGTTATCGCAGAGTTCGGCCAGCAGGATGTGAAACTCGCCTGAAAGGGCGAACAGCCGCCCGCGATCGTTTCGGCGATTAGCCGTGCGCTCTTCGGCGATATGCGCCTTCAGGCGCTGCATGACCTGTGAACCGGGTCGGTCGCTCAACCGCCGCACGATCGCCTCTTCCAGCATGGTGCGCACATCGTAGATGTCGCGCATCTCCTCGACCGACAAGGCCGGGACGAACGTTCCACGATTGGGCACCGCCGTCAGCCAGCCCTCGTGAACAAGGCGATGCAACGCCTTGCGCACGCGCTCCCGACTCACTTTCAGCACGCGGGCCAGCACGGGTTCCTGAAGCTTGGTTCCAGGCGACAGCCGCCCCATATGCATGACGCGCCGGATGGCACCGTAAACCGCCTCGTCGGCGGCAACATCGCCCTTGCGACCTCGTGCTGCCGGTTTACGCGGCCGCGGTGCCATCGAGATCCTCTACAGCGGCCACCAGCAGCTTGAGCCCCAGGGCGAAGTCGACGAGATCCATCGCCTCGTGCGGGTTGTGACTGCCATGGTCGTTGCGCACGAAGATCATCGCCGTCGGCACGCCGCAATTGCCGAACACCGCGGCATCGTGACCGGCGCCGCTGGCGATCGGCATTGCCGGGATGCTGAGGCCGCGGGCCAGCGCCTCCAGGCGCCGCCGCAAATCCGGATCGATGGGGCCCGGCAAGGCATTGGTAAAGGCGCCGAGATCGATGGACACGCCGCGCCGCGTGCCGATCGCGATCGCGATCGCGCGCAGCCGACGATCGATTTCCAGCAGCACCGCATTGTCCTCGCTGCGGATGTCCATCGTGAACCAGACCTCGCCCGGGATCTTGGTCATGGTATGGACGTCTGTGTCGGTATGGAAACGCCCCACGGTCGCAACGAGATCCCTGCCCGCCGTCTCCTCTTCACTCCAGAGCTGCTCAAGCCGATGCGCGAATTCCGCGCCGGCGAACACGGCGTCGCGTCGCGATTCGCGCGGTTCGGCACCGGCATGGCCGTAACGACCCGACACATGACAATCCCGATAACGCAGGTTCCCCCGGATACCGGTGACGATTCCGACCGGAAGCCCCTTCTGCATCAGGAGCGGCCCTTGCTCGATATGGAGTTCCAGGAAGCAGCGGATCGCACTTGCCTCCAGTTGCGGTTGACGCGCCCGGATGCGCTCCGGCTCGAATCCCGCCTCGGCCATGTGCTGCGCCAGCGTGCGGCCCGTGTCGGGCCGCCGACACCGATCGAGAGCTTCGGGCTCCAGCAGGCCGAAGGCGGCGCGGCTGCCGATATAGGGCGCCGAAAACCAGGACAGTTCCTCCGCTCGCACGCCCATCACCGTGATGTCCTGCCGAGGCTGCCGGCCGGACCGGCGCCAACGCGCCAGCATCGCCATGCCGGCGACGACGCCGGCCGCGCCATCGTAGTTGCCGCCTTCGGGCACCGAGTCGAGATGGGAACCGGTCATGATGGCCGGCCGCGACCGGTCCCGTCCCGGCAGCGTCAGATAAAGATTGCCGGCGGCGTCGATGCGTTCCTCGAGCCCCAGGTCCCGACCGATGCGTCGCATCAGATCGTGCGCCATCTGCTCGCCTTCGCCGTAGGAGGCGCGCGTCACCCCCAGACGGGTCCTGGAATGCTGGCGCAGATGATCGAACCACTGTCCGGCGAGCGCCACCTCCGCCGCCAGGTCGGTCGCGAGGTCAGCCATGTGGAGAACAACGAAT
The DNA here is from genome assembly GCF_900167455.1 of Enhydrobacter aerosaccus. Lineage (GTDB taxonomy): Bacteria > Pseudomonadota > Alphaproteobacteria > Reyranellales > Reyranellaceae > Reyranella > Reyranella aerosaccus. Next base: position 767,120 of record NZ_FUWJ01000001.1, on the reverse strand, counting down.
GAGCATTTCTTGAGTCTTGGTAAAATAATGTGCACATTACGTCAAGTTATGTGCACATTTTTGGCCGGTGAGTGATGACCGATCTTCCCAACAGCCGTGACCTCGTAGGCTATGCCGATGCGCAGCCGGCCTGGAAGTTGCCGAACGGTGCGGCCCTTGCCGTGTCGCTGGTCATCAATTTCGAGGAAGGCGCCGAACTGGCCGTGAGCGACGGCGATCCCGCCAGTGAGCGGGTGTCGGAAATCGTCAGCGTGGTGCCGCCGGGCCGCTGGGATCAGGGCACCGAGCAGATCTTCGCCTACGGCATGCGGGCGGGCATCTGGCGCATGCTCGAGGCGCTGCGGCGCCACGATCGGAAGATCACCTTCTATATGTGCGGCCGCGCCGTCCAACGCGTGCCACAGATCGCACGTCGCATCGTCGATGCCGGCCACGAAGCGGCGTGTCATGGCTGGCTGTGGCGCCCCCATGCCGATTACGACACTCCCGAGGCCGAGCAGCATGACCTGCAACGGTGCGTCGATGTCATCGAGGCGGCGACGGGCCAGCAGCCGCAGGGCTTTTTCTGCCGTGGCAGCGAGAGCCCGTGGACGCGGCCATTGCTGCGTCGGCTCGGCTTTTCCTACACCAGCAACGGCTTCGACGATGACCTGCCCTACTGGGATGCGACAGAACCTGCCGATCCGCTTCTCGTCCTGCCCTATGCACTCGACAGCAACGACATGAAGTTCTTCCATCCCAATGGCTTCGTCGGCGCCGACGAGATGGTCGCTTATGTGCGCGACGCCATCGACGTACTGCTGGCCGAAGGTGAAGCCGGGCACCCGAAGCTTCTCAATATCGGCTTCCATCTGCGGATAGCCGGACGTCCTGGCCGTTTTGCTGCCTTCCAGCGCGTCCTCGCCTTGCTCGACAGCTATGGTGACCGGCTCTGGGTCGCCCGCCGCATCGACATTGCCCGTTCATGGCAGTCGCAGTTCCCGGCAGCGACGACAGGCCGATGACGGCAAACCGAAAGCAACGTGCATATCCTTGGCACGACGCTTGCGTTGCGGGCCTCAGGAGGCAAGCGGCTTGCAATCGACCCTGACCGACATCGCGACGGCAATGGCCGGTCCACCGCCCGGACGAACACTCGACGTCGAGGATCTGGCCGTCCGCTATGGTGCATCGCTTGCCGTCGATGGCGTCACCTTGGCCATCGAGCCAGGCGAGGTCGTGGCACTGCTGGGTCCTTCCGGTTGCGGCAAGACCACGTTGCTGCGGGTGATCGCCGGATTCGTGCGGCAGGCCTCCGGCCGTGTGCGTGTCGATGGCGCCGTGATCGATCACCTGCCGGCCAACCAACGCAACATCGGCATCGTCTTCCAGAACTACGCCCTCTTCCCGCATATGACGGTGGCGGAGAATGTAGCGTACGGCCTGCGGGCGCGCGGCATGCGCGGCAACGAAGTCAAGACTCGCGTCACGCGCGCCCTCGACACGGTCCAGCTTGGCACCTTCCTCGATCGCCTGCCGCGGCAGCTCTCCGGCGGTCAGCAGCAGCGCGTGGCCATCGCCCGCGCGCTCGCCGTCGAACCCTCCATCCTCCTGCTCGACGAACCGTTCGCCGCACTCGATCGCAACCTGCGCCTCGACATGCAGATCGAAGTGAAGCGCCTGCAGCGCACCCTTGGGCTCACCACCATCCTGGTGACGCACGACCAGGACGAGGCGATGAGCGTCTCCGACCGCATCGCCGTCATGAACAAGGGCAAGGTCGAGCAGTTCGACACGCCCGTCGCCGTCTACGATCGCCCCAAGACGCTGTTCGTGAACAGTTTCATCGGCACCACCAACCTGCTGTCCGGCAAGCTCGCGGTGCGCGAAGGGGACGAGGTCATCGTCTCGCTCGATGCCGGCGCCTTGCTGCGCTTGCCGGCTCCCGGCGATCTCTCGATCGGCGAGCCGGTCTTGCTGTCGGTCCGGCCCGAGCAGCTCACGCTCTGCAGCACGCCTCGTCCGGACAACTGGCGCGTCGAACCCGGCCTCAGCCTGCCGCTGGGGGGCCAACTCGTGCACGAGGTCCGGGCCGGCGACGGTGCGGTACTCAAGATCGTCGAGCCGCGCCGCGGCGTGTCCTCGGAACCGAATCGAATCTTCTGCGGCCTCGCTCCCGATGCCCGCCCCGCCTTGTTCCCGCGTGCCACCTGACAAACACGGAGATACGACGATGTTCACCCGCAGACGCGTGCTTGCCGGCGCCACGGCCCTGGGCGGCGCCGCTCTTCTTCCCACCATCGCCGCGGCCAAGGGCGGCCTCACGGCGGCGATCTATCCCGGTACGTGGGAAGACGCCTATCGCGCCATCGTGATCCCGGCGCTCAAGAAGACCTACGATGTCGATCTCGAATTGCAGCCGCTGTTCGCGGTCGACGAGGTCGCCAAGGCCAAGGCCGCGCGCGGCGCCCCGCCCTTCGACTGCTTCGTGCTCGATCCCGGCCCGCGCATCACCGCGATCGAGGCGGGCCTGTTCGAGAAGTTCGACGGCAAGAAGCTCAGCAACGCCTCGAAGGTTCCGTCCGCCTTCATCGACGAATGGGGCATCTGCGTCGGCGCGCAGGTCGTGGGCATCGCCTACAACCCGAAGAAGCTGCCCGCTCCCAAGGGCTGGAAGGACCTGCTGACCGATCCTTGGGTGTCGCGCCTCGGCATCACCGGCTTCCAGACCACCTTCGGTACCGTATCGCTGATCGAGATCGCCAAGCAGTTCGGGGGATCGGAGACCAACATCGATCCGGCCCTGGTCGAGCTGAAGAAGGTGCTGCCCAAGATCGCCGCGGTCGGCCAGCCGGCGGCGATGCCGGGCCTGTTCCAACAAGGCCAGTGCGACGTGATGTACACCAACACCCAGACCGTCGCGACGCTGAAGGGCAAGGGCGTCGATATCGAGTTCGTAAAACCGGAGTCGGGTGCGGTCGCCTTCTACACCACGCTGCATATCGCCAAGGGATCGGACGCGATCGATAACGCCTACAAGTATTTCGACACGGTGGTGAGCACGCCGGTCCAGGAAGCGCTGACCAAGCCGCCCTACAACTTCCTGCCCGCCAACAAGGACGTGCCGATCCCGCCCGACCTGCCGATGAAGAGCCTGGACGAGATGTCGACCTACGTCCTGCACGACTGGGCCAAGATCAACCCGCTGCGCGCCGGCTGGATCGAGAAGTTCAACAAGGAAATGGCGAAGTGACAGGCAGCGAGACCTCCTTTCGCGGTCAGGAAAGCTCCCTCCGCCGATGAAGACGGCGCTGGCCCTCCGCATGAAGGGCGCAGGATACCTGGGCGAGTGGCAGCTCGCGCTGCCGCTCACCTTGGCCTTTGCCTCGTTGTTCCTGGCACCGCTGCTGCTGCTGTTCGGCGTGAGCTTCTTCAACGACGACAAGCTCACCGAACCGGGGCTCGCGCAGTGGGGCAAGTTCTTCGGCGATCCGTTCAACTACAAGGTGATCGCCGATACCCTGCTGCTGGGGGTGAAGACCGTGGCGGCCACGGTCCTCGTCGGTTATCCGCTGGCGCTGGTCTTCATCGACCTGTCGGCCCGGCTGCAGCGGGTGCTGCTGTTCGTCATCGTCATGCCGCTGCTTCTGTCGGTCGTGGTGCGCACCTTTGCCTGGATCGTCGTGCTGGGCCACGAAGGGCTGATCAACACGCTGCTGCTCAGGCTCGGCCTCATCGGCGAGCCGCTGAAGCTGCTGCAGACCGAGCTCGGCCTCGTGATCTCGCTGACCCAGATCGAGATGCCGCTGATGCTCCTGCCGCTGATCAGCGTCATGTCGCGCCTTGAGCCCAACCTGCGCGATGCGGCGGCGGCGCTGGGCGCCTCGCGCTGGCGTACGCTCTTCACCGTGATCGTGCCGCTCAGCATGCCCGGCCTCGTCGCCGGCTGCCTGCTGGTGTTCGCCAGCTCCACCACCGCCTTCATCTCGCAGACCGTGATCGGCGGCGTCCGCCTGATCTACCTGCCGCTGGTGATCTGGCAGCAGTCGCTGGTGGTCTTCAACTGGCCGCTGGCTGCCGTCGCCTCGATGGCGCTGCTGGTCTCGATCCTCACGGTCGTGGCCGCCCTGTCCTATCTCGGCCGCCGCGCCAGCGGAGCGATCCATGGCTAGGCGGCGCAGCTTCGGCGACATCTCCTACGGCATTGTCATCGGCGGGCTGGCGCTGCTCGCGCTCGTCATCATCGTGACGCCGGTGGTCGTCGTGCTGCTGATGTCGTTCGGCGAAGGCCAGTCTCTGAAATTCCCGCCGACCGGCTTCACCTTCAGATGGTACGCCGAGCTGTTCGACGCCAGCCAATCGCGCCAGATCCACCGCGCCGCCGGCAACTCTCTGGAAGTCGCCGCCCTCTCGACGTTGTTCGGTGCTGTTCTGGGAGCGATGGGCGCGCTCGGCCTCGCCCGCAGCCGCAGCAGGATGGCGCGGGCGGCCGACAGTTTCTTCCTCTCGCCGTTGGTCCTGCCCGGGATCGCCTTCGGCCTGGCGGCGCTGATGTACTTCACCCTGGTCGGGCTGCGGCCCTCGCTCGGCCTGATCATCGCCGGCCACATGATCGTCACGGTGCCCTTCATCGTCCGCACCACCGCCGCCAGCCTGTCGCAACTCGATCCGGCACTGAACGATTCCTCGCAAAGCCTCGGCGCCTCATGGTTCTATACGCTACGCCGGGTCACGCTGCCGTTGATCGCGCCCGGCATCGCCGCCGGCGCCTTCCTCGCCTTCATGTCGTCGATCGACAACGTGCCGGTGTCGCTGTTCCTCTCGACCGCCCGCACCGACATGCTGCCGATCCGCATGTGGGGCATGATGGAGTCCTCGCTCGATGTGCGGATCGCCGCCATCTCCGGAGTCTTGATTGCGGCCGCCTTCCTGCTGATGCTGTTCATGGAATGGACGGTGGGCCTCACCCGCCGCATGCGTGAGTAGGAGCAAGTGTTGGACATCATTGCGCAGCCTTTGACCCAGGCGGAGTTCGCCCCGTTCGGTGACGTCATCGACGTGCCGGCCGAGCCCGGGCGCAAATATTACGAGGAGGCCCTCGGCAATCTGCGGCCCCAGGCCAGGCCCAGCCTGTCGGTCAGCCTTCGTCCGGAGACGCCCGACCGCCCTCTGCGCGCCGAGCTGCTGGAGCGGCACGAGTTCTCGTCCCAGACCTTCATGCCGCTCGATGTCGGGCGCTGGCTGGTGATCGTGGCCCCGCATGCCGCGACGGGCGGCCCGGATGTCGGCCAGGTCAAGGCCTTCATCGCCAACGGCCGCCAGGGAGTGACCTACAGGCCCAATACCTGGCATCACGGCCTGACCGTGCTCGACCGTCCGGGCCGTTTCGCCGTCTTCATGTGGCGCGACGGCAGCAAGGGCGACGAGGAGTTCGTGCCGGTCGAGCCCTTCACCGTTCGCATTCCGTGAATTCAGCCACGATCGATGACTGAACCAGCGCTTCGACTTCGCTTCGCTCCGCCTGGGGCCGCGGATAGTCTGAATGTCATGGGCTCGCCCCTCATCCTGATCCGGGACTGGCGCACCACCAAGGCGGCGCTCGAGAAGGCGCGTGCCGAGGGCACCTCGCCGACGCTGGTCACGCCTGAGGACGCGGCCGCCTTCTATGGCGCAGGCTATCTCGCCGCCTTGCAGGAACGGGCGCGGCGCGAATTCCCCGATATCGCCTTCAGGCTGGTCGTCGACTGCGGCGACGCGCCGGGCTGGGCGCTCGCCTGCCTGCGCGCCGGCGTGAAGGTGATCTCGATGGATCCTTTGAACGACAAGATCGCAGATATCGCCCGCCAGATGGGCGCCGAGCTGGTAAGGAGACCGACATGAGCTGGCAACCGACGCGCGACTTCCGCGGCTACGGCGCGACGACGCCCGATCCAAAATGGCCCGACGGCGCGCGCGTCGCCGTCAACTTCGTCATGAACTACGAGGAAGGCTCGGAGCCGTCGGTGCAGGATGGCGAAGGCTACACCGAGACCGGCCTCACCGAATCGACGACCTCCTCGATGGGGCTGAAGGGTCGCGATCTCGCCGGCGAGGGCATGTTCGAATATGGCAGCCGCGTCGGCTTCTGGCGCCTGATGCGTGCCTTCCAGGAACGCGGGCTGCCCATGACGGTGTTCGGCTGCGCGCTCGCCCTGGAGCGCAACCGGGATGCCGCAGAGGCGATCAAGCAAGCCAAGTTCGACGTCTGTTGCCACGGCTGGCGCTGGGTCAAGCACTTCGACCTCACCGAAGCCCAGGAGCGCGAGCATATCGCCAAGGCGGTGAAGTCCCTGGAACAGACCGTGGGCGAGCGCCCTGCCGGCTGGTATTGCCGCTATGGACCCAGCGTCAATACACGCCGGCTGCTGCTGGAGCATGGCGGCTTCACCTACGATTCGGATTACTACGGCGACGAGCTGCCGTTCTGGCAGACGGTCGAGGGCAAGCCACACCTGATCGTGCCCTACTCGCTCACCAACAACGACGGCAAGTATGCGGGCCAGATGTCGACCGCCGACCAGTGGTTCAGCTTCGTCAAGGACGCCTTCGATGTGCTCTATCGTGAAGGTGCGACGCAGCCCAAGATGATGTCGATCGGCATGCATATGCGCATCATCGGTCATCCCGCGCGCGCCGCCGGCCTGTGGCGCCTGCTCGATTACCTGCAGGCCCAGAAGGGCGTGTGGATCACCCGCCGCATCGACATCGCCAACCACTGGAAGGCGACACATCCCTATCCCGGCAAAGGGCTGAACGAATAGCCAGGGAGCGCTACGCCTTCGCCGCCGCCAGCTCGCGCGCTCGCGCCCGTCCGGCCACCATCCGGACCTTGCCCGGAGCGGCGCGCCAGATGGCGACGATCGAGACCAGGCACAGGCCGATCGAGAGCATGAAGGCGCCGGCGTAGCTGCCGGTCCAGTCGTGCACCACGCCGGCGACCAGCGGACCGGCGGCGCCGCCGGCGATCATCGATACCGCCACCAGGCCGAAGATGGCGCCGAAGGCCGGCCCCTCGAAGATCTCGACCACGATCGGGCCCATGACGGACGTCATGGCGTAGCCCAGCAGCCCCTGCGAGACGACCATGGCGTAGAGCAGCGGCTGAGACGGTCCGGCCGCGAGCGCCAGCAGCGCCGCATAGCAGAGCGCGAAGCCGATGCTGGTGATGGTCCAGACGATCTCGCGTCCGAGCCGGTCCGACAGCGCGCCCAGGAAAATCTGGCCCGGCACGCCGACCATGGCCACCAGCCCCAGAGCCCAGGCCGCCTTCATCGGGCTGAAGCCAACCTCGATGAGATACTTGGTCTGATGGACCTGTACGGCGTACCAGACGAAGCCGCCGCAGAAATAGCCGAGCACGATCCACCAGAACCGGCCGGTCCGAACGGCGCGCGCCACCGTCCAGTCGATCCCTGTCCAGGCCGGATCGGCGATGTTGGATATTCTGCGCGTCGCGCCGCTGCCGGAGGCGTCGTCGCCATCGGGATGCAGGCCGAGATCCTGCGGCCGCTTGGCGACGATCAGGTTGATCGGCAGCAGCACGACGAGCGTGAGGATGCCGAGTGTCCGGCACGACGTCCGCCACCCCTCGTACAGGATGATCGCCTGCAGCCACGGCAGGATCAGGATGGCGCCAACGCCGGCGCCGGCAAAGGCGACGCTGATGGCCAGCGCGCGACGGCGCACGAACCAGTTCGGCAGATATTGCGACTGCGCCGTGAAGGTCATGCAGTTGGCGCCGCCGCCGACCAGCACGCCGAGCGTCGCATAGAGCTGCCAGGGCGACTCGATCAACGTGGCCCCCAGCAGCCCCGCGGCCGTGATCACCACTCCGATCTCGATCACGAAGCGGGGCCCGCGGCGATCCATCAGGCGCCCGATCACCGGACTGATCACGGCCGAAATCAGGAAGCCGAAGGAGAACGCGCCCGCCGCCAGGCCGCGGTCCCAGCCGAACTCGTCGACGATCGGGGGAAACATCAGCGAGAAGGCCGTGCGGGCCGTCACCCCCAGCGCCACGGTGACGAAGGCCACCGCGACGATCACCCAGCCGTAGAAAAACGGCAGGCGCGCCGCCAGACGCGCCGAGGCAGGACTATTTTGCATCGAGACCGTTCCCATCCCATTCCACCGGGGAATGCACACATTTGTCACGCCGGCCATTTCGCCCGGCGCGTCGTCAATCTTTGCGGCCTTCTAGGTCGATCCTGCCGGCGCCGAAGGCAACGACGTCGGAGGTAGTTGACCGGCTCCGGGGCTTGAACGGACAGCCTGTCGCCGCTATCACCGGCGCCGATTTGTCCCGCAATGGACCAAATGGGAGCCCGGACGTGAAGATCACCCGCACCGTCAAGAAGATCCTCGACAACTACGAGAGCGATTGCCCCGGCACCAAGGCGAACCTCGCCCGCATGCTGATGCACGGCAAGCTGGGCGGCACGGGCAAGATGGTGATCCTTCCGGTCGATCAGGGCTTCGAGCACGGCCCGGCCCGCTCCTTCGCCCCCAATCCGGACGCCTACGATCCGCATTATCACTACCAGCTCGCGATCGATGCCGGCTTGAACGCCTATGCTGCCCCGCTCGGCATGCTGGAAGCCGGCGCCGACACCTTCGCCGGCGCCATCCCGACCATCCTCAAGCTCAATTCCGCCAACAGCCTGTCCACCAACAAGGACCAGGCCGTGACCGCGACGGTGCACGATGCGCTGCGACTCGGCTGCGCGGCGATCGGCTTCACGATCTATCCGGGCTCGGAAGACCAGTATGCGATGATGGAGGAGATCCGCGAGCTCGCCGAGGAGGCGAAGTCGGTCGGCCTCGCCGTCGTCATGTGGTCCTACCCGCGCGGCGGCAAGCTCGACAAGGCTGGCGAGACGGCGCTCGACGTCTGCGCCTATGCCGCCCATATGGCCGCCCTGCTTGGCGCCCACATCATCAAGGTGAAGCCGCCGACCAACGTGCTGTGGCAGGCCGAGGCCAAGGCCGCCTACGAGAAGGCCGGCGTCGACACCTCGACCCTCGCGGCGCGCATCAAGCATGTCATGCAGGCGACCTTCAACGGCCGTCGCATCGTCGTCTTCTCGGGCGGCGAGGCGAAGGACCTCGAAGGGCTGTTCACCGAGATCCGCGGCCTGCGCGACGGTGGCGCCAACGGCTCGATCATTGGCCGCAACACCTTCCAGCGCCCGCGCGAACAGGCGCTCGACATGCTCGAGAAGATCATCGGCATCTATCAGAACAAGATGTAGGGAAAGCATATTTATAGGCTTTGAAGCGGTCTTGGGTGACACTCTGGGCAATCATTGCCCCGGCTGATCGCCCCTCCCGACCGTCCCGCCAGCGTAATGAAGGGCTCGACTGAATGGTCGGGCCCTTTTCATTTGAGGGCTCGCTGGCCGTCCGCGTTGCGCGCCAAGCCGTGATTTCGACGAAGCAGCCGGCCGGCCGCCGCGAACTGTTCTTTGCCCTGTTCTCCAGAAGGTGGCGCCGCTGTGAGCGATCGCAGCCCTAATCGATCTACTCAGAATACTGTAGCATGGCCATGCACCCATGCCTTCGACGCATCAAGGATGACCCAATGACGACTGCCGGTAGTGATTCGACTGTCCAACCTTTTTACCGGCTGATCGCGGCCATTGTCACATTCTGCTCGCTAGGCGTCCTCTCAGGGTGCTCAAGTTCGATGAAGATCGGCCCCGAAGCGGTCGCCGGCCTTGCCCCCAGCGGCACGGTCGACATGAATGAGGTTCAGGTCGCCTATATTGGCAGCGGAGGAGGCGGCACTGGAACGCTGTTTTATCGCGGCAACACCTATACCTTTCAGATCGCCGGCTTGGGTGTCGGCGGAATCGGCGCGTCTACCATTGACGCGAAGGGCGAGGTCTACAAGCTCAATAACCTGTCGCAATTTCCGGGTGCCTATGCGCAAGGCCGCTACGGGTTTGCACTCGGCTCCACCAGCGGGGGTGATCTGTGGATGCAGAACGAGTCAGGCGTGATCATGCATTTGAAGGCAAAGCGTGAGGGTCTCATGCTCAGCCTCGGCGGGGATGCTGTAGTGATTTCTATGAACCGGTAAGGGTGCAATTAACGCAGCACTGTTGCCTATGCGAGGGCTGCGAACACGCCGTCCTCGCCTTGGCGTCGACTGGACACGGGACGGGAGAAGCGACGACAACCATCGTCGCGCCAACGGCAAACGTAGTCGCTCGTTCTATTTGTGCGCTCGGCGTTTTTCGGCATCTTTCTCGGCAACCCATGCCCTTATGGCCCTCTCGTTAAGGTCCAAACCTTCCCGAGCTGGGCAGCGCTCGGAATCCCCGCCCGGCTGACCGCGCCCACGGATGCCATCGCCAGCGCGGGCGACGGCAGTGCCGGCCCACCATTCCGCGTGACATTGCCGGCGCGAAATCCCTAGATGTCAGCAGGATGACAGTGCGCAAGGAGCCTCGATCGTGGAGTTCGTTCCCAATCTGCTGACGCTGGCCGGCATGCATATCCTGGTGGCGATGCTGCCGGGCCCGAACACCGTGGTGGTGGGTTGGTTGTCCGCAACGCGCTCCCGCTACGACGGGCTCCGGGCGGTTGCGGGGATCGTGCTGGCCACCCTGATCTGGGTCGTCCTGGCCCTGTGGGGCGTCGGCGCCGTTCTTGTCGAAGCAGGCTGGCTCTATCGCTCGCTGCGGCTCCTGGGTGCCATCTATCTGATCTATGTTGGTGTTCGGATGCTCCGGGCCGGATGGCAACGCAAGTCCGAGACTCCGACGATCGAACAGCCAAGGTTCTCCAGCCGGCGTCCGTTCGTGACAGGCCTCTTCACCACGCTCAGCAACCCCAAGTCGGCGGTGTTCTGGACCAGCGCTTTCCTGGTCGCCGTTCCGTCCCATGCTCCCACCTGGTTCTACGTCGCCGTCATCGCGGTCATCGCGGTTCAATCGGTCCTTTGGTATGGCGGGCTGGCGCTGTTTTTCTCCACGGGTTTCGCCCGTCTGCAATATGTGCGGCTCGCACGCCGACTCGATGTCCTGGCCGGCGGGATCATGATCCTCCTTGGGCTGAAGCTGGCCGACGAGGTGCGCCGCGAACTCATGGTCAGAGCGGTGTCGTGAACGAGTGATCGGAACGTGTAGTAGCATCCGAAGACAGGCCGAGGACATGACGCCAGGACATCCATCGCGCCGCTGGGCCGCGAAGATGGTCGGCAGCATCGCCCTATCTCCGCTTGCCTTTCTGTCGGCCTGCGCATCCAAGGCCGACCGCGGTCCGACCCTGTCACCGGGCACGCTTCGGATCGGCACCTACTTCGTGAACCCGCCCTTTGAATATGTATCCGACGGACAGCGGATCGGGTTCGAAGTCGATCTCATGAATGAAATTGCCCGGCGACTGTCCCTCAGCACGGTGTTCGTGGACACCCAATGGGAAACGATCCTGCAAGAGATGCAGGCCGGGAAATACGACTGCATCGTGGGAGGCATCACGATCACGCCGCAGCGCCGACAGCTTCTCGCCTGGTCGACGCCCTACATGACGACCACCCTCAGCCTGGTCGTGAACGAACGCCGCGCGGCCCGGCTCCAGAGCCTCGCGGATTTCAAACATGCATCCGTCGGCGTCCAGGCGGCGACCACGGACGAGGACATTGCCAAGGTGATGCTGGCCCGTGGTGAGATCGGCAGCATCAAGGTCTATCCGTTCGCCAGGATCGCCGATGCCATGGTCGACCTTGCCGCCGGCCGGATCGATGCGGTCATGAAGGTCTATCCGGTTGCCGCCTGGCTGGCGCGACAAACGCCGGGCCTGCATATCGCCGCCCAGGTGCCCGACGACCCACAGCCACTGGGCATCGGCGTCTCCCGGAACAATCCGACACTTCTCGCGGCCATCGACAAGGCACTGGCCGAAATGCAAACCGACGGCGCCTATGTTCGACTTGCCCGGAAGTGGGGCGTGCCTTAACCCTTTCCCGCCTTTCTCCTCCCCCCTCTCCTCGAACCGACTGACGCAACGACGTGCCTCCTGCAGAAACCTGCCGCCTCTACCTCGTGTCCCCGGATCGCATCGACCATCCGGCACTCTTCGCCGCCGACCTGCGCGCTGCCCTCGACGGTGGCGATGTCGCGGCCTTCCTGCTTCGCCTGAAGGATGCCGACGACGGCACGATCGCGCGCGCCGCCGATACGCTGCGTCCGGTTTGCCAGCAGCGCGACGTGGCTTTCGTGCTGGCCGACCGACCCGATCTCGCCGTGAAGCTCGATTGCGATGGAGTCGAAGTCGGCGTGGAAGCCTGCGCCGACGCACGCCGGATCGTCGGCCCCGATCGACAAGTCGGCGTCGTTTGCCCCTCCTCGCGCCACCTCGCCATGGAAGCGGCGGAAGCGGGAGCCGACTATGTCGCCTTCGCCGCCGCCGATCTCGACCTGATCGAATGGTGGAGCGGCTTGTTCGAGGTTCCCTGCGTGGCGACCGGCAACGTCACCATCGACACGGCCAGGCCGCTGATCGCCGCCGGCGCCGACTTTCTCGCCATCGGTAACGACGTGTGGGAGCACAAGGACGGACCACAGGCAGCGGTCCGGGCCTTCAACGCGCTGCTTTCGTAAGTTCGATCCGGCGCGAGATGCCGACGGAAGCAAGGAACGCCTCGTCGTGACTGACGACCAGTAAGGCACCGTCATAGGCGCGCAGGCCCGCCTCCACCGCTTCAATCGAGTCGAGGTCGAGGTGATTGGTGGGCTCGTCGAGGATCAGCAAAGGCGGCGGCGCCTTGCCTCCCAGGACACAGGCAAGACCGGCTCGCAGCATCTGACCTCCGCTAAGCCTGGAAACGATCTGCAGCGCCGCGTCGGCACGGAACATGAAGCGGGCCAATGCAGCGCGGCAGCCGTTCTCGTCGGAAGCGGGATTGAGTCGCAGGAAGTTGTCGCGGATGGAGGCCTGGCGATGGAGCAAGCTCACCTGCTGGTCGAGCAGCGCGAACGGTGTCTCGATACGCACTCGCCCGTTCCAAGGCTTCAATGCCCCGGTCACCACTGAAAGCAGCGTGGTCTTTCCTGTCCCGTTCGCCCCGGCGATGGCAACGCGCTCCGGCCCGACGATCGAGAATGTCATATCGCGCAAAATCGGCCGATCCGGTTCGTAGCCGACGGTGACACTGTCGACATGCAAGATCGTCTTGGCCGCCGGCAGGCCCGTAGATGCGAAGACGACCGATAAGGGCTGAAGCACTTCGATGCGCCGGCGCGCTGCCGCAACCTCCTCCAATGCCGTGGTGCGGCGGCGCTCGGCCAGCCGTGCCTGTTCGCCGCCCGTGTTCTCGCTATTACTTCTCAAGGTATTCATCTGGATTCGCGGCATGTCGCCTTTGGCGCGCTTCCGTTTGCCGGCGCTGTCCCGGCGCGCCTGGCGTTCTGCCGTATCCTGGGCGCGGCGTGCCAGCTCACCTGCACGGCGCTCGGCGTCGGCAAGATCGTGCTGCGCTGCTGCCAGTTCCGTTCCCTTGCGCGCGCGATAATGGCTCCAGTTGCCGCCATAGACGGTAGCGCCAAGCGTGGTCAGCTCCACGATCGTATCCATCGTCTCGAGAAGCGCGCGATCATGGCTGACAACGATCGCTCCGGAACGCCAGCCGGCCAGAAGCTCAATAACCGCTGCACGACCTTCACGGTCGAGATTGTTGGTGGGTTCATCGAGCAGGATGAAATCCGGTTCGTCGAAGACGAGCGCCGCCAAGCCGACGCGCGTGCGCTGCCCACCGGACAGACACGCCAAATCGGCCTCCGGCGGGACATCGAGGCCGAACCGCACTAGCGCAACCGTCATGCGCGTCTCGAGTGTCCAGTCCGCGCGTTCAAGCTCTTCCGCGGTCGCTTCGCCATGCTCGGTCCGACGCAGCAACGCCAAATCGTCCCGAACGCCAAACAGATCGGCAACGGTCCGCCCTGCTTCCACCTGAACGGCCTGGCGCAGCACGCTGGTTGTGCCGCTTACGGTGACTGAACCGACCTGTGGCGACAATTCACCCGACACGAGCTTGAGCAGAGTGCTCTTGCCCACACCGTTACGGCCGATCAGGCCGGTGCGGCGACTATCGAAACTGAGATCGAGATCGGAAAGGAGCGGCCAGCCGTCAGGCGTGGACCAGGTGATCCCTGAAAGAACGATCGAAGCGGACATGACGACGGATATCCCCAATGGCAAAGCAGACAGGTCTTGCTGTTGGGTGGAAATCCATCGCTCTCCGCATCCTTTCGAGTAGATCGACAGCAACAAGATAGGCTCGCGTGAGGTCCGGTTCAACGTCACGCTACGCTTGAATGGACGGCACGCGGCGATCAAACAGGGGCATTCGGGCGGAGAGTCGTGAAAGCGATATGAGACGAAAGTTGCTGAACCTGTCGGGCGTTACCAAGGTCGAACGGCATCAGGCCGTTACCGCTGCCTCCGAAGCCATCTCCGCCAGCGGCGGATGGATCATCGACCACACCTTGTTCTCGAACATCATGGCCACGATCCGCTTCGCTCTCCCCGTCGAGGAGCAGGAAGCGCTGAAAGAACGTCTGAAGGCTGGCGGAATAGGGCTGGAGGCCGATGCGTCGGGCGACTCGAAGCAGCAAGGCACCGACAGGTCGCTTCCTTCAGCCGAGATCGTAGGATCGCTGACCATAACCTTCATCCACAATGATCCCGACCTTCTGATCGAAGTTCCAGCCATTCCCGGTTGACGCCTCCAACTTCTCAGGGCGGGAATTCGCTCTCGATATCTGTGACGTATGTCCAGGAAGCCCACGAGAGACCTACAAAATGCGGAGGAGAACGCGTTCGCCGTTTGTCGTCGTCGCTCCCGTTTCGACAAATCCCCTCGACTGATAAAAATCGATCGGACCGCCGCAACCGAGAACAACGCTCGTCGTCAGTCGCCGATATCCGGTATCGCGGAGAAGATCGGTCAATTGAGCGATCGCCCGTTCCCCGTACCCTTTCCCCTGATGATTGCGGTCGATCATGAACCGCCAAAGATAGGCAGTTTCCGCTTCGTCAGCAGTCCTCCACATCACGAAGCCGACCGGGATTTCCTCTGCATATATCGCCCTGAAGATGGCGCGCGGCTCGAAGTAGGCCTGGGCAATGGATACGGCATTAGGAGCAACAAAGCGCTTCTGCTCCTGCGCGGTTTCCAGGGCGCAAATCGCTCGAACTGTCGCTGCAGTGACCTCGCGGAGGGTAACGACCGTCATCGCGTGAGCTTTCGCCTCCTCATTCCTGCCCGGCATCAGCGAACCGGGACCAGGATCAATTCGCCGGTTCCGCCCGGACCGGAGACGGGGGCGAATACGACTTTATAAGTATCGAAGATGGCCGCTCCACCGGGATTCACCCGCAGACCTCCCGAGATGTTGCGGCTGACGATCACTTTCCCGCCGAAGGGCGTCACGGTGGCGAAGCGCAGGATGCGCTGGCTGCCATAGCGGATCTCGAGCGTGCCGTCGCGGGTCGGCATGAAGCTCGGATCGTAGATGATGGCATTATGGCCACCGCCGGTATCGAAGACGGTCCCGAGCCGTTTGCGGACCGTACTGCCGCCGCGACTGAGGCTGACTTCGGTTCCCGCCACCTGCGCCTTGTTGTACCCCGGAATGAAACCGCCATTGCCGTTGGGCAGGCGCCGCCCGCTCGGGTCCATCGGCATGACGATCGCGCCGGGTGCCGTCCGCGCCGCCGCCAACAGGTCAGGCGTCAGGCCGAGGCTGAGGGTGCCGACATCGCCCCGCCGGCCAGCGATATCGATCACCCAGCCTGGCTCCAGACCGGCCGGCAGCGGGATCTGCGCCAGCACCGTAGCCAGCGATTCCTTGCCATAGAAGGAGGCGCCGAAATTGCCGTAGGTGCCGTTGCGCAGCGGCTCGCCCGCCGTCGGGTGGCCATTGATCGAGGCGATCGCGCCGATGTTGATGCTGCCGGTCGTGGCGAGGCGCTGGCCCTCGCGCGTGCCGAGAGCGATGCGCTCCCGGGCGACGTAATAGCGATAGCTGATACCGGAGGCGAAGGTCAGCGTGTTGGTCGGCGCGACGCCGGCGGCATCCAGCACGGTCATGAAGTAGGGAGCGCCGGTGTCGAACAGATAGGGCCGCAGCGGCCCGTCCCCGCGCGCCGCCCAGATGGTATGCCGGCTCGGTGAATAGGTATCGGCGTTGACGTAGATCGGCACGACGATCGATTGAGCCTGTGCTGCAGCCGGCGCCAGCAGCGCGAGTGCCAGCAGAAGGAAGCGACCGATCCGTCTCATCCACTGAACCACGAGCCTCGACCGCCTCGACTTCACCGCACTGGCAACCACAGCACGTCTTCGATGTGCGAGGCTCCGGTGACCAGCATCACGAGACGGTCGAAGCCCAGGGCGATACCGCTGCAATCGGGCAGGCCATGATCGAGCGCGGCGAGGAAATCGGGATCGACCGGCCAGCGCAGGCCGTACAGCCGCTCCTTCTCGTCCATGTCGGCCTGCAGCCGAGCGCGCTGGATCGCGGGATCGGTCAGTTCGCCGAAGGCGTTGGCGAGCTCGACACCGCAGACATAGAGCTCGAACCTTTCGGCAACACGCGGGTCTGATTGCTTGGCGCGCGCCAGCGCCGCCATGGAGATCGGGTATTCGCACAGGATCGTCGGCTGCCCCATGCCGAGCTTCCTCTCGATCCGGTCGAACATGACCCGGAAGAAGACGTCTTCCCAGGAATCGTCGGCATGCATGGCGATGCCCGACAGGCGCGACAGCTTGGCCGCATCACCGATGGTGGCGAACAGATCGACGCCGGCGTAGCGGTGAAAGGCCTCGGCGACCGTCAGCCGTTCTGGCGTCGCCTTCGGATCGCAGCTCTGCCCTTCCCACCGCAACTCGGGCACGCCGGTGAGCTTCAGCAAGGCGGCGCAATCCTCCATGATCGTCTCGTAGCCCGCCCCGGCACGATACCATTCGAGCATCGTGAATTCGGGATGATGCAGCGCCGATCCCTCGGCGTTACGGAAGACGCGGGCAAACTGGAAGATCCTGGGCAGGCCGCCGGCCAGCAGCTTCTTCATCGCGAACTCGGGCGAGCTGTGCAGCCAGCGCACCTGCTCCTCGGCGCCGTCGGGCGTCTCCCAGTCGGTCGCGAACCCCGCCAGATGCACCTCGGCCCCGGGAGCGACCTGCAGGATGGGCGTCTCCACTTCGAGGAAATCCTGCGCTAGGAACCAGTCGCGAATCGCGATCTGCAGGCGGCTGCGGGCCTGGAGGTGAGCCAGCCTGCGGCTGAGCTTGTCGGGACGCCACTCGTTCATGCCCGACCATCGCATGCGTGTGCGCCGACGTGTAGGGTGTCGCAATGACGCCGAAGCAGATCGACAGATTTTGCGCCACCTTGCCCGCCGTCACCCGAACGGTGCAGTGGGAAGGCGTCACCGTCTTCAAGGTCGGCGGCAAGATGTTCTGCCTCATCGCCCCGGAACGTCATTCCGTTGGTCGGCTGTGCTTCAAATGTCCGGAAGAGCACTACGAGGCGCTCAGCCGGTCCGAAGGCTTCCGTCCGGCGCCCTATCTCGCGCGCGCAAAGTGGGTGGCGCTGGACGATCCCCGCATCCTGAAACCGGCCGAGACCAAGGCCTATATCCGACGGGCCCACGCTGTCATCGCCGCCGCCCTGCCAAGGAAGAAGCGGATCGAACTGGGACTTTGATACTTCCTTGCCGCGGCGGCGGCGTTGGAGACCGGAATCGTCGTTGCCAGCGGCCTGGGCTTAGGATCAGGGCCATGCTGCCCCTCGACCGACCGTGCCGGATCGTTTTCCATTTTTCGGCCATTTATTTAATGGAATCGGCCCGTTGCGGGCCCCCTTGGGCTTTGTTACAAGCCGGCCGCCGGCCTCGTCCCGCGTCCAGCGGACGGGGCCGCATTCCATTTTCATCCGCCCACGGCAAGCTCCGGTAGTCCCATGAAAGTCCCCGTCAATTCCATCCGCGCCGGCAACGTCATCGACTACAATGGCAAGCTCTGGGTCGCGTCCAAGGTGCAGCACATCAGCCCCGGCAAGGGCGGCGCGTTCGTGGCCATCGAGGCCAAGGCGCTGCGCGAAGGCAACAAGCTGCAGGAACGCTTCCGCTCGGGCGAGATGATCGAGCAGGCCCATATCGACGAGCGCGAGTGCACGTACCTGTTCAAGGACGAAAACGGCTTCACCTTCATGGACAAGGAGAACTACGAGCAGCTCGTGGTGGGTAGCGACGTTCTCGATACCGACCAGTCGCGCTGGCTGCAGGACGGCATGGAAGTGCTCGTGTCATTGCACGAGGGCACTCCGGTCGGCGTCACCCTGCCCAAGAGCGTCGTGCTCGCGGTCGTCGAGGCCGACGCCGTCGTGAAGGGCCAGACCGCCTCCTCCTCCTACAAGCCGGCCATCGTCGAGGGCGGCATCCGTGTCATGGTGCCGCCGCATATCGGTGTCGGCACGCGTCTGGTGATCAACACCGAGGACGGCAGTTACATGGAACGCGCGAAGGATTGAGCCCGGTCGAATGGCCCTCCCCCCAGATCGTCCTCCCCGCGAACAACCCGTCGCCCGCGTCGGCCGCGCACCGATGACGGTCGGCCGCGACCGCCCCGGTCCGGCCGAACGCAAATCGCTTGCCCCCCGCTCGGCCACCATCACGGTGATGATCCGCGCCGTGTTCGCCGCCGCCAAGTCGCTCAAGCGCGATTTCGGCGAGGTCGAGCACCTGCAGGTGTCTGAGAAGGGACCGGGCGACTTCGTCAGCCGAGCCGACATCCAGGCCGAACGCACGCTGCGCCGCGAACTGGAGCGGACGCGGCCGGAGTATGGCTTTCTCGGCGAAGAAGGCGGAGAGACCAAGGGCGACGGCCGCAACCGCTGGATCGCCGATCCCCTCGACGGCACGACGAACTTCCTGCACGGCGTCCCGCATTTCGCGATCTCCCTCGGGTTGGAGCGCGACGGCGAGGTCATTGCCGGCGTCATCTATCAGCCGATTTCCGACGAGCTGTTCTGGGCCGAGAAAGGCAACGGCGCCTTCATCGACACGCCCAACGCGCGCTCGCGCCGGCTGCGCGTCTCCGGCCGCAAGGACCTGGCACGCGCCCTGGTGGCGACCGGCATTCCGAATATCGGCCGCGGCGGTGACCATCCTGCCTATTTGCGCAAGCTCGAAGCGGTGATGGCCAAGACCGCCGGCGTTCGTCGCTGGGGCTCGGCCGCCCTCGATCTCGCCTTCGTGGCCGCGGGCCGCTACGACGCCTACTTCGAGTACGGCCTCAAGCCCTGGGACGTCGCCGCCGGCATGCTGATGGTGCGCGAGGCGGGCGGCATGATGAACGACGCGGCCGGCAACGCCTACACGCTCACCAGCCCATCGTTGCTGGCGACCAATGCCGGGTTGCGCGACGCGATGGTCGAGACCCTCGCCTAGCCACGACGCGGCCCGCCAGGCTGCAGGCTCGGGGTCGGCAGATTGTGCCGGCCAGAAGGCACCCTTCGCCCCACTTCGGCCGCCGCGCGTTGTCATGTTGGTGCGGTTGAGCACGAGGCCGGCAACGGCTATGCTTTCTGAGGCGAAAAACCCCTTGAAAGGCAATCGGTTATGCCGAAGTCCTCGAACAAAGGCGGCATCCGGCACGCTTGCGATGGCCAGCGTTCCGACCATCCCGAGCTGGGGTCTTAGCCGTGCCCATTTCGCATGCCGGCCTCTGACATGAGCAATCCCTTCCCCTATCTCGTCCGGATGCTGCTGTTCCTCGTCGCGGTGGTGGGCCTTGCCTTCGCCCTGCGCGAGGACCTGATCCGGGTGTTCCTGCACACGCCCATGCTCGACGGCGTCATCGTCGCCGTGCTGTTGCTGGGTATCTTCTTCGTCTTCCGGCAAGTCGTCCTGCTCAGCCCCGAGGTGAAGTGGATCCGGCGGTACCAGCATCGCGAGGCCGACGCGGCGCCGCTGCCGACCGACTCGATCAACCTGCTGGCGCCGATGGCGGCCATGCTGGGCGAGCGGCAGGAGTTCCGCCTGTCGCCGACCACGGCGCGCGCCATGCTGGACGGCATCGCCACGCGCCTCGACGAACGTCGCGAACTGGCGCGCTACCTGATCGGCCTTCTGATCTTCCTCGGCCTGCTGGGCACGTTCTGGGGATTGCTGCAGACCATCGGCTCCGTCGCCGACGCCATCTCCGGCCTGCATGTGTCGGCGGGCGATCCGCTGCAGATGTTCTCGATGCTGCAATCAAGCATCGAGGGCCCGTTGAAGGGCATGGCGACCGCGTTCGGCGCGTCCTTGTTCGGCCTGTCGGGCTCACTAGTGCTGGGCTTCCTGGAACTGCAGGCCAGCCAGGCGCAGGGCCGCTTCCACACCGAGCTCGAGGAATGGCTGGCGCGGGCCACAAGCCTGTCGGGGCCGACATCCGCCAGCGAAGCACGCGCGAGCATTCCCGCCTATATCGAGGCCCTGCTCGAGCGTAACGCCGAAAGTGCGGATGGCTTGATCCGTGCCCTGCAGCGGGTCGAGGAAAGCCGGCAGTCGATGGTCTCGAGCTACGGCACGTTGGTCGAACGCCTGTCGTCGCTTGCGGACACCGTGCGCACGCAACAGACCTTGCTGGCGCGCTTCACCGAGCTCTCGATCGACCTGCGAGGAGCCGTCAACAAGCTGTCGGAGCGCACGAGCGCGGTCGAGGAGCAGTTGCCGCGCGCCCTGGAAGAAGGCGAGCGCCGCCAAGCGCGGGCGCTGGCCGAGTTGCAGGCCGCGGTCAGCCGATTGGTCGACCAGCCGGTGTCCGATCGCGATCTCGCGCAATCGAGGCGGATCGAGGAACGATTGGAACGCCAGGCCGACGAGGTTCGCGGTGCGTTGGCCAAGCTTGCCGAGCGACTGCCCGATATCGATCGCGACGCCGTGGCGGCGCACCAGCGCAACATCGAAGGCCATCTCGCCCGGCTGGTCGAGGAAGGCGCCCGTGATCGCGCGGCACTGGCCGACGAGCTACGCGGCGAGCTGCGCCTTCTGGCGCGGACGGTGGCCCTCACCCATCCGCCGGGCCAGCCGTTTGCGGCCATCCCGGGCGATCGCCGCGCCGGCGAGGACTGATCGATGGCGGCCATCTCCCGCCGTCGCTCTGGTGCCGCCGACTATACCTGGCCGGGCTATGTCGATGCGCTGACGACGCTCCTGATGGTGATGATCTTCCTCATCTCCGTCTTCAGCGTCGCGCAGTTCACGCTCTCGAATGCCGTTTCCAACCGCGACTCCGCGATCGATGCGCTGAACCGACAAGTGGGCACACTGGCCGACCAGCTTTCGTTCCAGAAGCGGTCGGCCGAGGCCCTGCAGCGCGATGTCGACAATCTCACCCTGCAGCTTGGCCAGCTGCGGGCCGAGCGCGACCGGCTCACCAACGACGTCGCGGCACAGCGTCAGGCCAACGCGGCGCTGCAGCAGTCGGCCAAGGCGGCCGAGGACAAGAACCTCGATCTCCAGAAGGAGTCCGAGCGCCAGAAGCTCGAAATGACCCGCCTCGCCGCCGCGCTGGCCGCCGCCAACGACGAAAAGGGCAAGCTGTTCTCCGACCTGAGTGACGAGCAAAAGCTGTCGGCCGAGCAGAAGGCCAACATCGTGCGGCTGGCGGCCGAGCTCGCCAGCGTGAAGGATGAGCTGGCGCGACTGAATGCGGCGCTCGATGCTGCCGACGCCAAAGCCAAGGACCAGCAGGCGCAGATCGTCGATCTCGGCCAGAAGCTCAATCGCGCGCTGGCCAGCAAGGTCGAGGAACTGGCGCGATATCGCTCAGAATTCTTCGGCAAGCTGCGCGAGGCACTGGCCGGCCAGCGCGACGTGCAGATCGTAGGCGACCGCTTCGTGTTCCAGTCCGAAGTGCTCTTCCCCTCCGGCTCGGCTCAGCTGCAGCCCGGCGGCGAGAAGCAACTGGCCAGCGTGGCGCAACGCCTGCTCGAGATCAGCGCCAAGATTCCCAAGGACATTCCCTGGGTGCTGCAGGTCGACGGCCACACCGACAAGAAGCCGATCAACACGACGGCCTTCCCCTCCAACTGGGAGCTGTCGGCGGCACGCGCCATCGCCGTCGTGAAGTTCCTGAACAAGCAGGGCATCCCATTCGACCATCTGGTCGCCGCGGGCTATGGCGAGTTCCAGCCCCTGTCGGCGACCGACACGGCGCGCAACCGGCGCATCGAGCTCAAGCTCACCAACCGCTGATCCCGCCCCGGCGATCGACCGTCAGTAGGTCGCGTAGTTGGCGTTGATGCGCCAGGTCAGATAATCCTCGGCGGTCATCGGCGCGTACTTCCTGCCTGGCCCCTCGATCACCGCATCGCGGTTAGCCTGGCAGAAGAATGCCAGGCTGTAGCGTGAGCCCTGGTACTCGTCCGGTCCTGGCGTCTTCACGCGGTGGAAGGTCGATTGCAGCTGGTCGTCGCTCCAACGCATCAGCATGTCGCCGATGTTGCAGGTGATGACGCCTTCGACCGGATCGACCGGCGTCCACAACCGCGCCTCGCGATCCTTGCCCGGACAGACCTGCAACCCGCCCTGGCCCGGCTGCTGGAACAGGAGCGTGAGGCAGTCGAAGTCCGTGTGGGCTCCAGCGCGCCACAGATCGAGACTTTGGCGCTGCGCCGGATCGATCGCGAAGTAATGCAGGAGACGCAGCGTGCTCTGGTAAGTGGGCGCCGCAGGATCGTGGGCGTGCGTGAAGAACGCGCTGGGAAAACCCAGCCGATCGGCAAAGCAGGAAAGGATCTTCATGCCGACCGCCCAGGCCTCCGCCTCGAAGGCCAGCATGGTCGTCCTGAAGGTCGGCAGGAGCTGCGGCGCCGGCCACAAGGCGAGCGGCTCCATGTGCGGCCGTGTGATCTGATACGACTCCTTCTGGTCGGCCGTACCGGTGGAGGGCCGCACCTGCGCCCGGCATTCCCAGCCGGCATTCAGCTTCTTGACCAGCGGGTGTCTGGCCTTCTCCGAGTCGGGCAGAGCGAAGAATGCCTCGGTCTCGGCAAAGGCGCGGCGGATGTGATCGATCGGGATTCCGTGGTTCACCACCTGGAAGAAGCCGATGTCGGTCGAAGCAGCCCACAGCGCCTCGGTGATCTCCGCCTTGCGACGGTCGAAGTCACCGAGATCGATTCGCGGGATCGGGCGGTCGTGGGTCTCCGTCCCCAAGGTGCCCATGTGGGCTTCCTTGCCGATCTCGTCCGCCGTCCTGGTGGTCATCATTCCCTCCGCGCAAGCCGTCATCGCTCCGTCAAGCAAGCCGCAGGCCAGCGTCTGCCCTCCTACAGCAGCCCGAGTCGCTTCAGTTCCGCTGCCATTTCCGGTGGCATGTCGCCGGAATCGCCTTCGGCCAGATCGGGCGGCGCGTTCTTCGGCTCCAGATAGCGCCAGCCCTGGAACGCCTTGCAGGCCTGAGGCGCGGTCGGGATCAGCGTCCGCTTGACTTTGATCCGACAGTATTTGTGGGCTTCTTCCTTGTCGAAGTCCTCGTCGAAGCCGACCAGTTCCTGACGGCAGCGGATGACGCCGCGCACGACCCAGTAGAGCGATCCGCCTGGCAGCAGCTCCTCGACGCGGCGCGGCGTGTTGCGCGTATATACCCAATGCGGCGAACGCGGTCCCTGCCGGCGCTGCTTCCTTCGCTCGCTCTGAAGTTTCTTCATATGGGCGAGCGAGTCGACGCCGACCGCGAGCTTGATCAGATGAAGCGTCATGCGCCTGATTAGCAGGCGTGTCGCCACGGCCACAGCGGGAGTTTATTCACAGCGGCCTTGCTCCCCTCTACAGTCTCTCCACATTTCGGTCGTAGAGTTCGAACGATACTCGCGGGGGAGGCTGTCCATGTCTCGATCGACGCTGGCCGCTTTGGTCGTGGCCCTCATGCTGGGCTCAGGCATTGCTGGCTACCTGGTCGGAAAACCTCACGAGTCGGTCGAACACATAGCGCCTCCGCCGCCGACAACGGCATCGACGCCGCCGAAGACACAGACGCCATCGGCGCCGCCGGCCTCAACCCAGGCGAACAGCAACGCCACCGCGCCTGTCGCCCTGCCGAAGCCGGCTGCAGCGCCAACCGATCCGTTCGCCTACAGACGGACTAGCATCGATGGTTCCCAGGCCGAAGGCGAGGCCTGCCTGTACTTCAACAAGTCCCTCGCCGGCGACGGCTCCGTCAAATACCAGGACTATGTGCGCATCGCGCCGGACGTGAAGACGGCGTTCCATGTCGTCGACGACAAGCTGTGCATCGGCGGCCTCGCCTATGGGCAGGACTATTCCGTGCGGCTGCTCGCGGGCCTCGCAAGCAAGGACGGGTCCAAGCTCGATGCCGACCAGACGGTCGATATCTCCCTCGGCGCGCGTCCGGCCGTCGTGTCGTTGCCGGGCAAGGGCTTCATCCTGCCGCGCAATGCCGCCGTCGGACTGCCGGTAACGACGGTCAACGTCGCCAAGGTCGGTATCGCCGTCTACCGCGTCAATGAACGCGGTCTCGATCGCTTCATCTCGGACTACAACGAATCGGAGTTCCCCGGCGGCAAGCCGCAGACCGAGTCCTGGTCCTTGCGCTCGTGGCTCAGCGGATACAATGGCAGCCTGCAATGGCGCGGCACTATGGAGGTGCGCAACGTCCTCAATCAGGCGTCGGTCACCGCCTTCCCGATTCGCGAAACCATCAAGGACTGGAAGCCCGGTGCCTATTTCGTCGTGGTCTGGAACGCCGCCAAACCGCCGGGCAAGGGCGACGACGAGGATGTCGAAATGCCCGACGGCGGCATGGCCGGCATGTGGGTGGTCGACACCGATATCGGCATCACCAGCTTCACGGGCCGCGATGGCCTGAACGTCTTCGCCCGTTCGCTGCAGGACGCCACGCCGCTCGCCGGCCTCGATGTCACGCTGCTGTCGCGCGGCAACGAGCCGCTCGGCAAGGCGATCACGGCGGCCGATGGGCGCGCCAGCTTCCCGGCCAGCCTTCTGCAGGGGCGCGGCGCCACCGAAGCGGTCGCCGTCATGGTCACCGATTCGGCCAAGCAGGAATTCTCGCGTCTCGAGCTCACCAAGTCGGCCTTCGATCTTTCCGATCGCGGCATCGACGGTCGTGCCCAACCCGGGCCGGTCGATGCCTTCCTCTATACCGAGCGCGGCGTCTACCGGCCCGGCGAGACTGTCCAGCTGATGGCCATGCTGCGCGACGATGCCGCCAACGCGCTCAAGGACCTGCCGGTAACCCTGACCGTGAAGCGACCGGATGGGACGGAGTTCACCAAGTACACGCTGGCACTCGGCGCTTCGGGGGCGCTGTATCAGCCGATCGCGCTGCCGAAGTCCTCACGCCGGGGCCGGTGGTCGGTCACGGCGAAGATCGACCCCAAGGCTCCCCCAGTCGGTCGCGTCGAATTCTCGGTCGAGGATTTCGTGCCGGAGAAGCTCAAGGTCGAGCTGACACCGGACGCGCCGATGCTGCGCACGAACAAGATGAACACGCTCGCGATCTCCGCCGACTTCCTCTACGGCGCGCCTGCCGCAGGCCTGACGGTGGAAAGCGATCTGCGCGTGACGGTGGATGAGCAGCCCTTCCCCGCCTTCGCCAGCTACACGTTCGGTCTCGAGAACGCGAAGGACAAGTTCAATGCCCCGCTGATCACGCTCAACCCGCCCGACACCGACAACGCCGGCAAGTCGAAGCTCGAATGGTCCGGCGAAAAGGTCCCGGACACGGCCCTGCCCCTCAAGGCCCAGATCGAGGTGCGTGTCTTCGAACCCGGCAACGGGCGGGCGACCAAGACGGACAAGACGCTGCCCCTGCGCACCCGGGACGCCTATATCGGCATCCGTCCGACCTTCGACGGCCGCTATGCCGCCGAGGGCGCCGATACCGACTTCGACCTGATCGCCGTGGACGCCGACGGCAAGCAGATCGCGCGGCCGTCGGTCGACTACAAGATCGAGCGCATCACCTATTCCTACCAATGGTACCTGAGTGATGGCCGCTGGCGTTGGCAGAGCGTGACCAACGACCGTATCGTCGCCGCCGATACGCTGGCCTTCAGTGCCGACAAGCCCACGCGCCTGTCCAAGCGCCTGACCTGGGGGCCCTACAAGCTGACCGTCACCGATCGCGACACCAAGGCCGCGACCAGCACGAGCTTCTATGTCGGCTGGTATGGCGGTGAAGGCAGCGAGGATGCACCCGACACGCTGAAGGTCGCCACCGACCGCAAGAACTACAAGTCGGGGGACACGGCGAAGGTTCGCCTGGAGCCGCCCTTCGCCGGCGATGCGCTGGTGGCGATCGCCACCGATCGCGTCCTCGAGACGTTCACGGTGAAAGTTGCGCCTGGTGGCACGACCGTCGACGTGCCGGTGAAGGCCGAATGGGGCGCGGGCGCCTACGCGCTCGTCACCGCCTGGCGGCCGTTGTCAGCGCCTGCCGACCGCACCCCCACGCGGGCCATCGGCGCGGTCTGGCTGGGCATCGACCCCGCGCCGCGTACCCTCGCCGTCCAGATGGCGGCGCCGGAGAAGGTCACGCCGCGCCAGAAGATCGAGGTTCCGATCCATGTCGCCAACGCCAGCGGGGCCGACGCCTTCGTCACGCTGGCGGCAGTGGATGAAGGCATCCTGCAGCTCACCCGCTATCGCACTCCCAACCCAGCCGACTTCTATTTCGGCAAGAGGCGGTTGGGCCTCGATGTGCGCGACGATTACGGTCGACTGCTGGATACGCGGGCCGACGATCTTGGCCGCATCCGCTCCGGCGGCGACACCGGCGACATAGGCGGTCTCGACGTCGTGCCGACCCGGACGGTCGCGCTGTTCAGCGGACCGGTGAAGCTCGACGACAAGGGTGAAGCCAAGATCGCCCTCGATATCCCCGATTTCGTCGGACAGCTCCGCTTGATGGCGGTCGCTTACGACAAGGACAAGGTGGGCTCCGGCGACGCCAAGCTGATCGTGCGCGACCCCGTGACCGCCGATCTGGTCCTGCCGCGTTTCCTGGCGCCGGGCGATCAGGGCCGCATGGCCCTGTCGCTGCACAACGTCGAAGGGGCCTCGGGCGACTACAAGGTCGCCGTCGAGGCGACCGGCGCCGTCTCCCTGCAGCAGTCAGTGGCGGAGACCCGCCATCTCGACGCCAACCAACGTGACCTCATGGCGTGGCCCCTGCGCGCCGGTGATGTCGGATTCGGCAAGGTCACTGTCGCTGTCTCGGGACCGAACGGCTTTTCGGTCCGCCACGAATGGGACATCCAGGTCCGCGCCGCCCAGACTCCGAGTGCCGTTGACACCGTGACGCGCCTCGACCCGTCGAAGGAGCTGACCGTCGACCGCGAAGTGACCTCCGGCTTCACCGCCGGCACGCCGGTGGTGAGCGTGGCGCTGTCGCGCGTGCCCGGCATCGACGTGGCCGCGCTGCTGCGCGCGCTCGACAAGTACCCCTATGGCTGCATCGAGCAGACTACCAGCCGCGCGCTGCCATTGCTTTACTACAACGACGTCGCGCTGCTGGGTTATGGCCCGGCCGATCCCAAGATCACCGATCGCGTGCAGGACGCGGTCTATCGCATCGCCGACATGCAGATGACCGACGGTTCCTTCGGCATGTGGGGGCCGTTCTCCACGCCGGCCGCGGAGTGGCTGCAGGCCTATGCGCTCGACTTCCTGGTCCGCGCCCGCGATCACCAGATGGCGGTGCCGGCGGCGTCGCTGCAGCGCGGCCTGACCTGGCTCAACCGCACGGTCGACAAGCTGTCGCCCAATGCGCAGGCCTATGGCTGGTACGTGCTGGCCAAAGCCGGCCTCGCCGATCCCGGTCGTGTGCGTTACTTCCAGGATACGCAAGGCAAGGACCTGCGCGGTGGGTTGGCCTGGGTACAGTTGGCGGCGGCCCTCAATCTCGTCGGCGAACCGGGTCGCGCCCGGCTCGCCTTCAGCATGGCGCAGAGCCACCTCGATGATCGCGATCCGCACGACTATTACGGCTCGGCCCTGCGCGACCGCGCGGCGTTGCTGGCGCTCGCGACCGAAGCGGCCGGCCGGGACGGGCTCGCCGCCGTCGTCGGTTCAGTGCGAGATCGGCTGACCGCGCGCGTCGAGGATACGACGACCCAGGAGCAAGCCTGGCTGGTGCTGGCGGCCAAGGCCGTCGGCGGCAGCGGCGAGCTGGCCTACTCGGTCGATGGCGAAGCCAAGCGCTCCTCCACCGATCCGGTCGTCATCAACCCGGACGCCGCGTCTCTCGCCAAGGGCGTTCATATCAAGAACGACAGCGACAAGCCGATCTGGCTGCAGGTCACGGCCCGCGGCGTGCCGAAGGATCCGCAACCCGCCGCGACCCAGGGGCTGAGCATCGAACGAACGTACTACACGCTCGACGGTCAGCCCGCCGACCTGTCGAAGCTCCGACAGAACGATCGCGTGGTCGTGTCGCTCTCGGGACGCGACATCGAGGGCGGCTATCACGAGGTGGCCCTGCTCGACCTGCTGCCGGCCGGACTCGAGATCGAGTCGGTGGTGAACGAGGATACGGCCAAGGCATTCCCGTTCCTGCCGGCGCTTGGCGCCACGCGCATCACAGAGGCTCGCGACGACCGCTTCTTCGCCGCTTTCAATCTCGGCACGCGTCCCTACAGCGTCTGGTGGGACGAGGAGGCACAGAACGGCTACACCTTCCACGTCGCCTATATCGCCCGCGCCGTGACCGCCGGCAGCTTTGCCCTACCGGCCGCTCAGGTGTCGGACATGTATGCGCCGCGCATTTATGGCCGCACGGACATGGGCCGCGTGACCATCGCTCCGCGATGAGGCAATGGGACCAACCGTGAAGCGACTCGTCGTCAGCGCGGCTCTTGCGATTGCCGTTCTGACGACGGTGGCCCTCGCGCTCGACCGGCTGTTTCCGCCTGATCTCTCCCGCTATCAGGCGCGCTCTACCGAGATCGTCGATGCCAATGGCCGCCTGTTGCGTGCCTTCACGACCACCGATGGCAAGTGGCGTCTGGGCACGACGATCGAGGATGTCGATCCGCTTTATCTTGCGCTGCTCAAGATCTACGAAGACCGGCGCTTCGATTCACACTGGGGCGTCGACCCGCTTGCAGCAACGCGTGCGGCAGGCCAATGGCTGTTCCGCGGCCACATCGTCTCGGGCGCCTCCACCCTGTCCATGCAGGCCGCCCGTCTCCTGGAGCCGCGCCGGCGCAGCCTCGTGAGCAAGATGATCCAGTCGGCACGCGCCCTGCAACTCGAATGGCGCTATTCGAAACAGGACATCCTCGCGATCTACCTGACGCTCGCCCCCATGGGCGGCAATCTCGAGGGCGTGCGTGCCGCCTCCCTCGCCTATTTCGGCAAGGAGCCGAAGCAGCTCAGCGCGGCGCAGGCCGCCCTCCTGGTCGCGATCCCCCAATCGCCGGAACGGCGACGGCCCGACCGCACCCATAGAGGAGCGGAGATGGGTCGCGACCGCGTTCTGGAGCGTGGTCTCGAGCATGGCGTGATCGACCGCGCGCTCTTCCAGCGTGCCGAAAGCGAGGCCGTGCCGTATCGCCGCCTCGCCCTGCCGATGAACGCCCCGCATCTGGCGGCGTGGCTCGCGGCCCAGTCACCGGGTCAGGTCGTGCCGACGACGTTGCGCCTCGGCTTGCAATCCAGTCTTGCCGATCTCCTGCGCGATGAGCGCGGCCAGATGGCCGACAAGCCGGACATCGCTCTGGTCGCGATCGACAATCGAACCGGCGGAGTCGTGGCCTGGGTGAGCGGCTCGGATTACTTCGGCCGCGCCGGACAGGTCGATCTGGTGCGGGCTCATCGCTCCCCGGGCTCGGCGCTGAAGCCGCTGATCTACGCCCTCGCCTTCGATGACCGCACGCTGCATCCCGAGTCGCTGGTCGAGGATGTGCCGGTGCGCTTCAAGGACTGGCTGCCGCGCAACTTCGATCGTGGTCATCAGGGCATGGTGACAGCACGACGGGCTCTGCAGCAGTCGCTGAACGTCCCGGCCGTCCTGGCGCTGGAGCGCGTCGGGCCACAGCGCTTCCTGGCGACCTTGCGCGCGGCAGGAGCCGCGCCGGTCCTACCACCCAGCGACAATGGTGCATCCCTTGGCATGGCGCTCGGCAGCGCCTCCGTCTCGCCCCTGGAACTGGCCGGCCTCTATTCCGGGCTGGCGAACGGTGGCCTGTTCGCTCCCCCGCAAATACGCCGCGATCGGCCACGGCCGACACCGGTCCGGCTGGTCGGGCCAGCGGCCGCCTGGTACGTCGCAGACGTCTTGGCCGATGCGCCCTTGCCCGAAGGATTCGCGTCGCTGCCGGTTGCGCTGCGCGAGCGCCGCATCGCCTTCAAGACCGGCACGTCGGCGGGCTTCAAGGATGCCTGGGCCGCCGCCTTCAGTACCAACTGGACCGTCGTGGTGTGGGTCGGCCATGCCGATGGCACGACGCGACCGGGAGAACTGGGGCGTGCGGCCGCCCTGCCGATCGTCCTCAAGGCCTTCGACCGGCTTCCGGCCGAGGACAATCGCGCCGCTCCGCCGCCCTCCGATGTGCTGCGCGTTGCGAACTGGCGCGACTTGCCGCCACGCATGCGCGTTCTTGCTCCGGTGGCCGACATGGCGGGCGGCCCGCGCATTGCCTATCCGCCCGCCGATGCCCGGCTCGAATTGCGCCCGCATGAGGCGATATCGCTGGCCGCGCTTGGCGGCGACGGCCGGCTGCGCTGGTTGATCGATGGCCGGCCGCTCGACGGCACCAGATGGACGCCCGATGCCTCCGGCCAGGCCCGAGTGGCTGTCGTCGATGAGGCCGGCCGCTCCAGCGCCGTCACCGTGCAGATCGTGCGGCGACCTTAGTTCAGAGCATGGCAACGGCAACCGATGCCAGCAGCAGCAACGCGAACAGGATGTTGACGATGCGGTTGCTGCGTGGCTCGCGGAAGAACCGCGTCAGGGCCGTGCCCGACAGCAGCCACAGGACATTCACGGCAGTGATGACAATGGTCAGCACCGCGATCTTGAGCCCGACGTCGACGGCCAGTCGCTCCCGCACCAGCACAAAGCTCGAGAACAGGGCCGCCATGGCGGCGTATCCCTTGGGATTGATCAACGACAGGCCGAGACCGCCCAGGAAAGTCGGCGGCCGTCCAGGTGAGCTCCCCTCCACCAGAGGCGGCGCCGAGGCGATGCGATAGGCGAGCCACAGGAAATAGATCGCCGCCGCGACGGTCACGACGGATGTCATGCCGGGCAGCGCCAGCAACAGGCCGACGAGACCGCCGGCGGTGATGGCCATCACGGCCACCATGCCGAGCACGATGCCGACGAGATAGCCACGCGTCTGATGCGCCCCGAACGCGGCGCTGGCCGCCGCCAGGCTAAGCGTTGCCGGACCGGGGCTGCCCGCGAGCGCCACCGCCGCCAGAAGAAATCCCGACAGGCCTTCCATGCCCGCGATGTGACAGGCGCGGGCCTCGGCGTCTTGAACGATCGTGCGCGGCGATGCCGTCAGACGCGGTGTCAGGCCGCCTTTGCCTTCAGCGCCTGCGCCACCTTCGACGCCGGCTCGCGGCCGAGTTCGGCGCAGATCGCGCGGCCCGCTCTGGCCACGGCGTCGATATCGACACCATGGTCGATACCCAGGCCGTTCAGCAGATAGAGAACATCCTCCGTGCCGACATTGCCGGAGGCGCCCTTGGCATAGGGGCAGCCGCCGAGACCGGCTACGGAAGTATCGAATACGGCGATGCCCCGTTCCATGACCGCCATGATGTTGGCGAGCGACTGGCCGTACGTGTCGTGGAAGTGCGCGGCCAGCTTTTCACGCGGCACCCGGGCCGCCACCGCGTCGATCATCGTCACGCATTCGGCGGGCGTCCCGACGCCGGTCGTGTCGCCGAGCGAGACCTCGTAGCACCCCATGCGGAACAGCCGCTCGGATACCTCGGCCACCTTCGCCGGCGCCACCTTGCCATCATAGGGGCAGGCAATGACGGTCGACACATAGCCCCGCACCTTCATGCCGTGCTTTTGCGCCGCCTCCAGCACGGGAGCGAAACGCTCGAAGCTTTCGTCGATGGAGCA
Organism: Enhydrobacter aerosaccus; assembly: GCF_900167455.1. GTDB lineage: Bacteria > Pseudomonadota > Alphaproteobacteria > Reyranellales > Reyranellaceae > Reyranella > Reyranella aerosaccus. The sequence continues at coordinate 734,977 of NZ_FUWJ01000001.1, read as the reverse complement.
GTTCGTGTTCTTGCGGCAGAAGGCCTCCGAGGCCGCCGTGAAGATGGCGATCTCCTCGCAGTGTGCTTCGACAGCGCCGTTCATGCCCTGCTTGTTGGGCACCAGCACCGGATAGCCGACACCGGGCTTGCGTTTGATCTCGGCCATGACGCGATCGGTGTTGGCCATCTGCGGCACCCACTTGGGCGAGACGAAACTTCCGGCTTCCACCGCGCTGTGGCCGGCGGCGGTCAAGGCGTCAATCAAGGCCACCTTGGCCTCGACGGATACCGGCTTGGCTTCGTTCTGCAGGCCGTCGCGCGGCCCGACTTCGACCAGGCGCACCTTCTTCGGATAGTTCATTCCTGTCTCCTGAGGGATGGGCGCATTCTATGCCAATCCGCGCACCGCCAGGTACAGTCCGAGCAGGAGCAGGCCGAGAAAGAATACAGTGCGAAACAGCGGTCCTGAGATGCGCCGCCGCAACGCCTGCCCCGCCTGCATGCCGGCAAGGGCGGGAACGAGCGCCAGGAGGGACATCCAGAGCGAGCCCGCGTGCCAGGCATCCACCCGCAACAGGCCCAGCGCCAGCGCGATCGTCGATACGGTGAAGGACAGGCCCAGCGCCTGGATCAGGTCGTCCTTCTCGAGGCCGATCGCCTGCAGGTACGGCACGGCCGGCAGCACGAACACGCCGGTTGCGCCCGTCACCACCCCGGTCGTCACGCCCATCAGCGGTGCCAGCCACCCTTCGTGTCGTGCCGTGACGTGCAGCTTGAGACCTGCCAGGCCGGTCACGGCGTAGAGCAGCAGGGCGATGCCGAGCCCGACGCTGGCCAGGCCGGCCGTATCGGCTGCCAGAATTCCCGCGCCAGAGACTGTCCCGACCAGGACACCTGCCATCATCGGCCAGAGCCGCCGCGCCAGGGCGGCGAAACTGGGGCCGGCCATCAGCTGCCAGACGTTGGTGACGAAAGAGGGCACGACCAGCAGGGTGGCTGCCTCGGCCGGTGGCAAGGTGAGAGCGAGCAGCCCCATGGCAACGGTCGGCAATCCCATGCCGATCACGCCCTTTATCAGCCCGGCCAGGACAAAGGTCACGGCCACAAGGATCACGAAGTTCGTGTTCATGCGCGCACCATCGACGGCAGGCCCAGGCACCACAATGCGGAAGGTCTGAACTCAGCCTTCGGCCAGTCCGAAGGCTGGGCTATGCTTCGGACATGCGCATCGACCTGGTGGATTTGAGGCTCGTCCTCGACATCGCGGAGGCCGCGAGCATCACCCATGGCGCGAACAGAAGCGGCCTGGCGTTGGCGTCGGCAAGCGAACGACTGCGCGCTCTGGAGCAGACGCTGAGCGTGTCGCTTTTCGAGCGCCAGCGCCGCGGCGTGAGACCGACGCCCGCCGGCCTCGCTCTGCTCCATCATGCCCGCATGGTTCTGCAACAACTGGAGGCCATGCGCGGCGAACTGCACGGCTTCGCCACGGGAATACGAGGACGCGTCCGGCTCTTGTCGAATACCGCGGCGACGCTCGAGTTCCTGCCGCCGGTCCTCGGGCCGTTCCTCGCCGCCCATCCTCGTATCGATGTCGAGGTCGAGGAGAAGCCGAGCCCGCAGATCGTACGCGGCATCGCCCAAGACGATGCCGACATCGGCATCATCGCCGACGCCGTCGATCCTGCGGCGGAGCTGGAAACCTATCCCTTCGCAATCGATCGCCTGGTCCTCGTCGTTCCGTCGAAGCATCCCTCGGCGAGACGCCGACACCTCGCCTTCCGCGACATCCTCGCCAATGACTTCGTCGGCCTGCCGTCCGGGAGTGCCCTGCAGGAGCGTATCGAGGAACATGCCGGACGGATGGGCCACCGGATGAGGCTGCGCGTTCGGCTGCCGAGTTTCGACGCCATTTGCCGCGTCGTCGAAAGCGGCATCGGCGTTGCCATCGTCTCCCATCGGGCAGCCGATCGTTGCCGTCGATCAATGGATATCCGCGCAGTGCCGCTTAGCGATGCCTGGGCGCTGCGTCACCTGCGACTGTGTGTGAAAGCCCAAAGCGCGCTGTCGCCGATGGCACAATTGCTGCTGACTCACTTGCGGGCCGGGATTAACTAGAAGCAGCAACGCTCGATCGTGCGCCGCTCAGCTTGCCATCCCGGTGCAGGAGAATGTCATGGCCCAATCGCTCAGCAATCAACGTGTCGCCTGGTTCAACGGCAAGTTCATGCCCGAAGGCCAGATCATGATCCCGTTCCGGGACCGGAGCTGGAAGTATGGCGATGGCGCCTTCGACATGACGCGCACCTTCGAGGGCCATCCGTTCCGCCTGAAGGAGCATATCGATCGCTTCTACCGCTCGCTGCGCTACCTGCAGATCGATCCCGGCCTGTCGCCCAAGGAGATGATCGCCTACAGCGAGGAAGTGGTGGCCCGCAACGAGCATCTGCGGCCGGCGGTCGGCGACTGGTGGCTCGGCCAGCGGGTCAGCCGCGGCGTCGACGCAGTCGGCGACGAAGGGTGGGATCATACGGGACCGAATGTCGTGATCGAGGTGCTGCCGTTGCCGTTAGCCAAGCGGGCCAAGCTGTTCCGCGACGGCGCCGACGTCATCACGACCACCGCCCGCCGGACAGCACCGTCGATGCTGTCGCCGCGCGCCAAGACGCACAACTATCTCAACATGATCGTGGCCGAGCGTCCGGTGAAGGCGCTCAACCCCGATGCCTGGGCAGTGCTGCTCGACGAGAACGGCAATCTCGCGGAAGGCCTCGGCAGCAATATCTTCCTCGTGCGCGATGGCCAGCTCTTCACGCCATCGGAGCGCTACGTCCTGCCGGGCGTGAGCCGGCAGATGACGATCGACATGGCCAACCGGCTCGGCATCGCCTGCACGCAAGGCGACATCGATCTGTTCGACGCAGCCAACGCCGACGAGATGTTCCTGACCTCGACCAGCCTGTGCATCCTGCCCGTCCGAAGCTTCAACGGCACGCCGGTGGGCGATGGCAAGGTACCGGGCGCCGTCACGAAGAAGCTGATCGATGCCTACTCCAAGGACGTGGGTTGCGATTTCGTCGCTCAGTATCTGAAATTCCTGCAGTAAGGGCGGCGATCTGCGGCGAAACGTGCCCGCTAGGGCTGGCTGTGCTATTGAGTTCCTGGGCGACAACAGGACGGTCCGACGCCCAGGGGAGTGCCTGTGCCGAACGTCGACGCACAGTCAGGCGTAGCAGCGAGCGGGGAATTGCGCGGGACATTGCCTCCCGGCACTCGACTACGCAGCTACGAAGTACTGTCCGTCCTTGGCCAGGGCACCTTCGGCATCACCTACCGTGCCCATGATACGGCCTTGGAGCGCCGCGTCGCGATCAAGGAATATCTTCCCGTTACGCTCGCGGTCCGCGAAAAGGACGGGATGGTCGTGCCTCGCTCGGCGAGGCTCGCGGACGAGTTCATCTGGGGCCGGGATCGATTTCTCGAAGAGGCCCGCACCCTCGCCAGGCTCGGCCAGGCGCCGGCAGTTGTCCGTGTGCACGATTTTCTCGAGGCCAATGGGACCGCCTACATGGTCATGTCGCTGGCCGAAGGGGAAACGCTGAGTCAGCGGCTGCAGCGCGGCGATCGTCTCGATCCTGAAACGGCTGGGCGCGTGCTCGATCGCCTGCTCGATGGACTCGAGCAGGTCCACACGGCCGGCTACCTGCACCGCGACATCAAACCAGCCAACGTCGTTCTTGATACCAGGGGCGATCCGACCCTGATCGACTTCGGCGCGGCTCGGATGGCAATGGCCGATCGCACGGCGGCGCTGACGGCGATCTTCACACCGGGCTATGCCGCCCCGGAGCAGTTCACGGCCTCCCGGCAAGGACCATCGACCGACATCTATGGCCTGGCCGCCACGGTCTACAGCGCCATCATCGGCAAGGCCCCGCCGAACGCCGTGGAACGCCTTCAGGACGACACCTACGAGCCGCTTGGGAGGCTTCTGCCACCCGGCTTTTCGCTGTCGCTGCTGCGCGGCATCGATGCGGGGCTTGCGGTTCGCACCGTAGATCGACCGCAGAGCGTTGCCGAGTGGCGAAGCCTGCTGCGGCAGCGACACTTCGGCGTTGCAGACAACGAAGTGACGACCCTCCTCACCAGCGAACCTATCGGCTACCCAGGCCGCACTCGCACTGCCGTCCACGAGCCGCAGAACGTGTCGCTGCGGCTCGGCTACAGGCAGAGGGTGACAAGAATGGCGCTCGCGGCTGTGATCGTCCTTCTCGCCTTCGGTGCCTATTTCAACAGATCGCTTTTGCCGACCGCATCACTCCGGACGGCGACCGTCAGCGAACCAGCGCCGACACCGGCGCCTCGAACCAGCGATGCCGCGATGGACGCCAGAGCGGCCGAGGCGGTGGAGGCCAAGCTCAAATTGACGATGGCGGATCGCCGCCGGCTGCAGGTTGCCCTTACCGCGCTTGGTTTCGATACCTACGGCAACGACGGCACCTTCGGCCAGCGCTCCCGTGAAATGATCGCGAACTGGCAGCGGGCACGCAATCGACCGCCCACAGGCTTTCTCGACGACGCGCAGCGCCAGACGCTTCTGACGGAGGCGGCTTCGGCCGTCGGACGGTATGACGCGACAGTGAAGAGAAGTGCCGAGGAGAATCGTGACCTGCCGGGGACGAGCCAAGCCGTCGCCGCCGTGGCAATGCCGTCGCCTGCCCTTCCGGCGGGCGCTCTTGCTCCGTCCCCGCCGCCACCTGCTGCAGCGACGTCCGCCGCAGCCTTCGACGGAACCTATGAGGGCTCGTTCGTCATCTATTCCAACAACTCGGCGGCCACCATTGTGGCGCGGACGAACATCAAGCTTACGAATGGACACGGCTCTGCCCCTCTCACCTTTGGCGGCAGCATCGGCTCGGGCGGCGGAACGATCTCGCTGGATGTTTCGGCCGATGGCAAAGTGACCGGCAACGGCGACACCATCGGCCCCAACGGCGTGCACGACAAGTTCGTCGTCACGGGCCGACTCCAAGACCAGCACCTCGCTCTCGAGCTGACAGGATTGGGCAAGGCTCCTTTCCGCCTGACCCTTCGCCGCATGTCACAATAATCCTGCGACTTCGGCGTCCATGGTTTCGAGATTCCCTGCGAACAGGCGGATTTCCGCGCTGTCGCGGTCGCCGAGCCGCGCCCGTTCAGTCCTGCTCGAACTCCATCAGCTCGGCACCTTCGCTCACCTGCTCGCCAACGGCATAGCGGACACTCTTCACCCGGCCGTCGCCGGGCGCAGTCAGCGTGTGCTCCATCTTCATGGCTTCGAGCACGAGCAACGGCTGGCCCTTGCTCACGCTATCGCCGGGCTTCACCCGCACATCGATGATCTTGCCGGGAAGCGGCGAACGGACGGTCCCCTCACCCGCTGCGACGGCTTCGTATTGCGTCACGTCGAGCGGATCGACCAGCCGCAACCGGCGCAGGCCACCGTCGGCGAACAGCGTGTAGTCGACGCTTCCGTCATTGGCGGGCCGACGTACGACCGCCGCGGTGAAGGTCTCGCCATCCAGCCAGATGGCAAGCCGGCCATCGTCGGCGCGCTGTACCCGCGCTTCGAGAGTGCCCCCGGGAAGATCGAGACCGATGCCGCCGCTTCGACGGCGATGCGCCTTGACGGCGATCTCGCGGTCGCCATCCTTCCAGCGCACCTCATCATGGCCTTCGCCGAGCAGGCGAAAGCCGTTCTGCAGCCCCCACGGTGAATGCGGGTCGCCAGGCTGAGCCGCGGCTGATTCCCGCCATTCGATCAATCGGGCCAGGGTCGCGATGGCAAACACCCGGTCGTCGGCCGGCCCCGGCTGGCCAAAAAGCTCAGCCCGATGGCGCTCGATGAAGCCGGTGTCGACATCGCCAGCGATGAAGGCCGGGTGCGAGCACAGCGCCTTGAGAAGCGTCGCATTGGTCGCGACCCCGACAACCTCGGTCTCGCCCATCAGGGTCGCCATGCGCCGTAGCGCCGAGGTGCGGTCGCGGTCATGCACGATCACCTTGGCGATCATGGGATCGTAGTACGGCGTCACCGTATCGCCTTCGCGCACGCCGGTGTCGACACGCACATGCGGCCCTTCATCCGGCAGGCGCAGATGGATGAGCGCCCCGGTCGAAGGCAGGAAATTGCGTGCCGGGTCTTCCGCGTACAGCCGGACCTCGACGGCGTGGCCATCGATGTGGAGTTGATCCTGCCGCAGGGGCATCTTCCCGCCGGCGGCCACGACAAGCTGCCATTCGACCAGGTCCTGGCCGGTGATCGCCTCGGTCACGGGATGCTCGACCTGCAGGCGGGTGTTCATCTCCATGAAGAAGAAGGTGCCATCCTGATCGGCGATGAACTCGACCGTTCCCGCGCCGACATAGCCGATCGCCTTGGCAGCAGCGACCGCCGCCTCGCCCATCGCCTCGCGGCGCGCCGGATCCATGTTCGGCGCCGGCGCCTCTTCGATCACTTTCTGATGCCGGCGCTGGATCGAGCAGTCGCGCTCGAAGAGATACAGGCAGTTGCCGTGCGTATCGGCGAAGACCTGGATCTCGATATGGCGCGGCCGCGTCAGATACTTCTCGATCAGGACATGATCGTCGCCGAACGCTGCCTTGGCCTCGCGCTTGGCGCCGGCAAGCGCCTCGGAAAACTTGGGCGCGCTCTCGACGACGCGCATGCCCTTGCCGCCACCGCCGGCGGAGGCCTTGATCAGGACGGGATAGCCGATGCGCCCTGCCTCTCGCGCCAGCAGGTCCGCCGCCTGGTCGTCGCCGTGATAGCCCGGCACCAACGGCACCCTGGCCTTTTCCATGATCTTCTTGGCTTCGCTCTTGGAGCCCATCGCCCGTATCGCCGCCGGCGGCGGACCGATGAAGACGATGCCGGCCTTGGCACAGGCTTCGGCAAAGGCGGCATTCTCCGACAGGAAGCCGTAGCCGGGATGGATGGCCTGGGCGCCGGTGCGCCTGGCCGCGGCAATGATCTTGTCCGCCACCAGATAGCTCTCACGCGCCGCCGACGGCCCGATATGGACGGCCTCGTCCGCCAGCGCGACATGCCGCGCGCCCGCATCGGCATCGGAATAGACGGCGACCGTCTTGATGCCGAGCCGCCGCGCCGTCTTCATCACGCGACACGCGATCTCGCCTCGATTGGCGATCAGGATCTTGGAGAACATCAAACAGCCCACCTCGGCTTGCGCTTGTCCAGGAAGGCCCGCATGCCTTCGAGGGCGTCGTCGGTGACACACTGCTCGGCAACGTGCGACGCCAGCATGGCGGCAGTGACCGAATCGTGCGGCAGGGCGTCGATCTGCGGGACCAGTTTCTTCACCAGGGTCTGAACCGATGGCGCGCCAAGCTTGAGTTCACGGGCGAGCGTCGCCACGGCCTCGTCGAGCGCCTCGGGCTCGACGACGCGATCGACCAGACCGATCCGCTCCGCTTCGCCGGCCTCGAAAAGTCCGCCATGCATCAGCAGTTGCCGTGCCCGGCGCGGTCCGACCGCCTCGATCAGGACCGGAATGGCGATCGCCGCCAGCAAGCCGTTGCGCGCCGAGGTCAGCCCGAACCGCGCCGTCTTCGAGGCCACGGCGAAGTCGCACGCCAGCATCAGGCCGATGCCGCCGCCGACCGCGGCGCCGTGCACGCGAGCGATCGAGGGCTTGGGAAAATCATAGATCGCCTGCACCGCGCCCATCATCGCCTGCGCGCCAGCCTGCCGTGCCTCGGCATCGAGCTGCGGCCACTGCAGCACCCAGTTGAAATCACCGCCGGCCGAGAAGGACCGGCCCTCGCCCGCCAGCACAAGAACCCGAACGGCCGGATCGACCGTGAACGCCTTCACGGCGTCCTGCACCGCCTGCGACGTCGGCGCATCGAGCGAGTTCATCTCCTGGCCGCGCTGCAGGAGCAAGGTGGCGATGCCGTCTTCGATAGAACACTGGACAGTCATCGTCTGCGTCACATCCGGAAGACGCCGAACTTGCTCGGACCGATCGGCTGGTTCATCGCCGCCGACAGGCCCAGCCCCAGCGCCAGGCGCGTATCGACCGGATCGAGGATGCCGTCGTCCCACAGGCGCGCCGTCGCATAATAGGGATGGCCCTCGCGATCGTATTGCTCGCGGATCGGCGTCTTGAACGCCTCCTCCTCTTCCTTGGCCCAGTGACCGCCCTTGGCCTCGATATTGTCGCGCCGCACCGTGGCGAGCACGCTCGCCGCCTGCTCGCCGCCCATGACCGAGATGCGCGCATTGGGCCACATCCACAGGAAGCGCGGACTGTAGGCGCGGCCGCACATGCCGTAATTGCCCGCGCCATAGCTGCCGCCGACGATCACCGTGAACTTCGGCACCGCGACGGTCGACACCGCGGTCACCATCTTGGCGCCGTCGCGGGCAATGCCGCCTGATTCATATTTGCGGCCGACCATGAAGCCGGTGATGTTCTGCAGGAACAGCAGCGGGATGCCGCGCTGGCCGCACAGCTCGATGAAGTGCGCCGCCTTCAGCGCCGATTCGTTGAACAGGATACCGTTGTTGGCGACGACGCCGATCGGATAGCCCCAGATTCGCGCGAAGCCCGTCACGATGGTCGTGCCGTAGAGATGCTTGAACTCGTCGAACTCGCTGTTGTCGACCAGGCGGGCGATCACCTCGCGCATGTCGAACGGGGTGCGGCCATCGGGCGGGATGATCCCGTAGAGTTGCTCGGCCGGGAAGCGCGGCTCGGCCGGCGGCAGCAGCGAAACCGACGGCTGCTTCCTCCAGTTGAGATTGGCGACGATGCGGCGCGCCATGCCCAGCGCGTGGCTGTCGTTGTGCGCGTAATGATCCGCCACCCCCGACGTGCGGGCATGGACATCGGCGCCGCCTAGCTCCTCGGCGCTCACCACCTCGCCGATGGCGGCCTTCACCAGCGGCGGACCGGCGAGGAAGATGGTGCCCTGCTTGCGCACGATGATCGTCTCGTCACTCATGGCCGGCACGTAGGCGCCGCCAGCGGTGCACGAGCCCATCACCACGGCGATCTGCGGGATGCCTTGCGCAGACATGTTGGCCTGGTTGTAGAAGATGCGGCCAAAATGGTTCTTGTCGGGAAATACCTCGGGCCATTGCGGCAGGTTCGCGCCGCCGGAATCGACCAGGTAGATGCAGGGCAACCGGTTCTCCATCGCCACTTCCTGGGCGCGGAGATGCTTCTTCACCGTCATCGGATAATAGGTGCCGCCCTTAACAGTGGCGTCGTTGCACACGATCACGCACTCGACACCACTGACACGACCGATCCCGGTGATCACGCCCGAGCCCGGCGCCTCGTTGTCGTACATGTCCAGCGCCGCCAAAGGCGACAGTTCCAGGAACGGTGAACCAGGATCGAGCAAGGCCCGGACGCGCTCGCGCGGCAGCAGCTTGCCGCGGGCAACGTGCCGCTTGCGCGATTCCTCGCCGCCCCCAAGCTGAACCTTCTCGGTTCGGCCCCTGAGGTCGGCCACGAGGGTGCGCATCGCTTCGCTGTTTCGCTTGTAGCTGTCGGAACGCGTATCGATTTGGGAGGAAAGGATCGTCATGTCCGGGTGAACCTGCCCGGACCCAGGCGCCCGTGCAAGAGCGCCGTATGCCGTTCTACGGCAGCCGCGACAGCGACCGCCAATCCGTGCTCTGGGCCACGAACTTCTTCTGGTTTTCCCAGGCCGCGGCGAATTCAGGATCGGCGTCCGCACGCTCCTTCAGGACGACCTCGGTATTGCGCCGCAGGGCATCAAGCAGTTCCGGCGACCATTGCTTGATGGTCACCCCGGCGGCCCGCAGCTTCTCGAGGGCAAGCGCCTGCGTATGCGTCGAGCGACTCAGCATCCAGGTGATGTTTGCGCGACAGGCCGTTTGGATCTGCGCCCGCTGAGCCGGCGGCAGAGCCTGCCATTTGTCCTTGCGCATGAGGAAATCGAGCACCGACGAAGGCTGCTGCCATCCCGGCATGTAATAGGGCAGGCCCAGCTTGTCGAAGCCCAGCGCCGCGTCCATGGCCGGCGTCGACATCTCGCCGCCATCGACCTTGCCTTGCTGGAGCTGATAGAAGAACTCGCCGGCCGGCAGCGGCACGACCGTGGCTCCCATGCGCTCGATCACCGGAGCGGCGATGCTGCCGTAGCGCAACCGCTCGCCCTTGAAATCCTGCACCGTGTCGAGATCGCCGCGGAACCAGCCGCCGCCCTTCGGTCCCTGCATGCCGCAGGGAATGCCGGCGACGCCTAGCTTGGCGTAGGCCTCGCGATGCAGCCGGCCGCCATCACCTTCCAGGATCCAGGAGGTCATCTCCTCCGGACCGGGGCCGAAGGGAACGGTCGCAAACAACGCCAGGACAGGCGCCTTTTCCGCCGCATAGCCGGACCAGGTGAAAGCGGCTTCCAGATCACCGTTCACGACCGCGTCGAGCATGTCGCGGGTCGGCGCGACTCGCCCCGGCTCGATGATCTTGATGACCAACCCGCCGTCGGAGATGTGCTTCAGTGTCTTGACGAAGGTGCGCACCCCTTCCCCGGCACCGGGCAGGTTGGGGTTGAAGGCCGTCTGCATCTGCAGAACGCGGTTCGATCCGGCCGGCTTCGGCGCTTCCGGCGCCGGCTCGCCCGCCCGCGCGCCCAGCCAAGCCGCCAGAATGGCGACGGCAGCGATCGCGGCAATTCGAACATTTGGGCGCACGGTTGACATCCGCCGCCACGACTCCCTTCTTGCCCCAGTCCCCAAGGAGCCGAAAACGGCTCACTTCATAGGGGCTGAGCCTCGCACGTGCAGGCGCTGTTCACAAGCGATGGCGACGTCAAAGCGCAGCCAAGCCGCGGCCGATGAGAATCCTTTGCACGTCGCTGGTGCCTTCGTAGATTTGGCAAACGCGGACGTCGCGCCAGATCTTCTCGGCCAGATAGTCGGCGACATAGCCGTAGCCGCCGTGGATCTGGATGGCGGCCGAGCACACTTCCTCTGCCATCTCGGAGGCATACAACTTCGCCATTGCGGCCTCGGTAAGGCAGGGCTGACCGGCTTCGCGCAGGGATGCCGCATGCAGGACCATCTGCCGGGCAACCGCGACCTTGGTCGCCATGTCGGCCAGTCGGAATTGCACGGCCTGGTGGTTGATGATCTGGGTGCCGAACGCCTCTCGCTCCCCGGCATAGGCGCGGGCCAGTTCGAAGGCGGCGCGAGCCATGCCGACGGACTGGGCCGCGATGCCGATGCGCCCGACCTCCAGATTGGCCAGCGCAATGCGATACCCCTGCCCTTCAGTTCCGAGCAAGGCATCGGCGCCGACCTGGCAGTTCTCGAAGGCGATCTGGCAGGTATCGGAGGACTTCTGTCCCAGCTTCTTCTCGGTGGAAGCGACGCGATAGCCCGGATTGTCGGTCGGAACGATGAAGCAGGAAATGCCCCGCTTGGGATTGGCCGGATCGGTGACCGCGAAGACCAGAGCGACATCCCCGGTGCGGCCGGAAGTGATGAACTGCTTCACCCCGTTGATGATCCAGCCATTGCCCCGCTGTTCTGCCCGGGTCCGAAGATTGGAGGCATCCGAACCGGCCTGGGGTTCGGTCAGGCAGAATGCTCCCAGCATCTCGCCGGCCGCCAGCGGCTTGAGCCACTTCTCCTTCTGCTCCGGCGAGCCGTAGGCCGACAAGGCGGCGCACACCGGCGAGTTGTTGACGCTCATGACGGTGGAAAGCCCGCCGTCGGCGGCCGCGATCTCCTCCAATGCCAGTACGTAAGCGACCATGCCTGCGCCGGCGCCGCCCCACTCGGGAGAAACGCACATGCCCATGAAACCGAGGCGCCCCATCTCCAGGCGCAGGTCGCGCGGTATCTCGCCCGCGGTCTCCCAGGCCCGGACGTTGGGCAGGACCTGCTCCTGTGCAAAGGCACGGGCGGTGTCGCGGATCAGCGTCTGTTCTTCGCTCAGCAGCATGGCTTACCAGGGAAGCTCGGCGCCGTCATATTGCAGGAAACGGCCGTTGTCGGACGGCTTCAATCCGTCGATCACCTTGACCATCGCCGGAACGCTCTGCTCGATCGTCAGCGTCGCGGTCGGGCCGCCCATGTCGGTCTGGACCCAGCCCGGATGCAGGGCGACGCAGATCACGCCCTTGCTCTCGAGGTCCTTGGCCAGGCAGCTCCATTCCATATTCAGCGCCGTCTTGCTGGCGCGATAAAAATAGCGGCCGCCAGTGTTGTTGGCGATGCTGCCCAAGGTCGAGCTGATGGCGATGAGCTTGCGCTGGCTCGAACGCGCGACGTGATCGGCGAATGCCTCGGCCATCATCAGCGGCGCGAGCGTGTTGACCTCGAACACGGTGCGCCATACGTCCGGCCGCAACGTACCGAGGGTCTGGGCGTCCGCGCCCCCTTCGCCGCCCACGCCCGCATTGCAGATCAGTACATCGATCGGTTCGTCCGCCAGCTTCGCGGCCAGCGCCTTCACGGCACCGTAGTCGGTGACTTCGAGCGGATAGTGATGGACATCGCCTGCGATACCCTTGAGCGCATCGGGCTTGCGGGCGCAGGCCAAGACCTTCCAGCCCTTGGCCGCATATTGTTTCGTGAAGTCGAGGCCCAGGCCGCGGGCGGCGCCGGTGATCAGCACGGTACTCATCACGCTTCTCCTTATCGATGGATCGATCAGCCGCGACTCAGCAGCCGCGCCTTCTGGCGCTTCCAGTCGCGCTCCTTGATGGCCTGACGCTTGTCATGCGCCTGCTTGCCGGTCACCAGGGCGATCTCGATCTTGGCCCGGCCGCGCGGATTGAAATAGACCTGCAACGGCACGACGGTGCGGCCCTCGCGCTGGATGGCGCCGATCAATGTGTTGATCTGCTTGCGGTGCAACAGCAGCTTGCGCGGCCGCTTGCGCTCGTGATTGAAACGATTGCCCGAGGCATATTCCGGGATGTCGGCGTTGACCAGCCAGGCTTCGCCGCCCGATTCGGTGACATAGGATTCGGCAATCGAGCTGCGGCCGCCACGCAACGACTTCACTTCGGTGCCCGTCAATGCGAGGCCCGCTTCGAACGTCTCTTCGATGAAGTAGTTGTACCGCGCCTTGCGGTTCTGGGCCACGACGGTGCGGCCCAGCTCCGGTTTTTTCGCCAAGAGTGCCGCCCCTAGTTGATCAGGCCGGCATGCACCATCGCGTCGCGCACCTGCTTCTTGGTGGCTTCGGTGCATTCGACGAGCGGCAGACGGAGCTTGGCGCTGCCCTGACCGACCAGCTCGCAGGCGTACTTGACGGGAGCCGGGCTGGTCTCGACGAACAGCGCCTTGTGCAGCGGCATCAGCCGGTCCTGGATCTCGAACACCTTGTCGAGGTTCCGGGCCTTCCAGGCGTCATGCATGTCGGCGCACAGGCGGGGTGCCACGTTGGCGGTGACGGAAATGCAGCCGTCGCCTCCCTGAGCCATGAAGCCCATCGCGCTCGCATCCTCGCCCGACAGCTGGATGAACCCCTTCTTGACCCGCATCTTGGTAAGCGTCGGGCGCGCCATGTCGTAGCTCGCATCCTTGATGCCGACGATGTTCTTCACCTGCGACAGGCGCACGACGGTGTCGACCTGCAGGTCGCAGCCCGTCCGCGGCGGCACGTTGTAGAGAAGGATCGGAATATCGACCGCTTCCGCCACCGTCTTGAAATGCTGGAACATGCCTTCCTGGGTCGGCTTATTGTAGTAGGGCACGACCAGCATGGCGGCATCGGCGCCCGCCTTCTTGGCGTGCTTCGTCAGTTCGATCGCCTCGTCGGTCGAGTTCGAGCCGGTGCCGGCGATTACCGGGACGCCCGAGCCTTTGGCAGCCTGGATGCAGATGTCGATGACCCGCTTGTGCTCGTCCATGGAGAGTGTCGGCGATTCACCGGTGGTGCCGCACGGTACGAGACCGTCGGTACCCTCCTTGATCTGCCAGGCCACGAACTTCTCGAATCCCTTTTCGTCGACCGACCCGTCCTTGAACGGGGTGATCAACGCGACGAGCGATCCGGCGAACATGGCTTTCCTCCAATTTTCGGCAAACTTTTAGTTTAAGCGCCGGACCTCGCACGAGCAAGGCGAGCAACTTGCCATTGTGATGCCTTAAGGACCTGCCTACGATTCCTAGCGTGAAAACCCCTCGTTCCTCTCTAATTCTTCTGTTGGCGGCTCTCGGCGCCGGCTCGGCCTACGCCCAGCAGGGCGGCGTCACCATTTTGCGCGGCGACAGCGCAAATCAACCGCGGCCGGGCGTACCGGACACGGGTGTGCGCCGCATTCCGTCCACCAACAGCGGGAGCAGTGCGGCAGGACCGTCGTCGGGTCTGCCGCCTGCAGCGCCCCGGACGGCGGAGATCCCCATCGCCAGCCAGCCTGGACAGGGGCTGGCGCCGGCCGATGCCTCCAGCGATCTGGCGCAGGCGATGAGCTCCAGCAAGCAGCCGCTTTCCCCAGCCGAGGCAGCGGCCCTCAGCGCGGCTTTCAAGGCGATCGATGACGGTCGCTATTCCGATGCCCATGCCGCCGTGGCCAATTTCAACAATCCGCTGCTGACCCAGATCGTCGGCTGGCACGTATTGCGCGTGGCCCCCAAGACCGACGCGGATTTCGCCTCGACCTGGCGCTTCCTGCGCGAACACCCGGATTGGCCCGAGCCCGAGCTGCTGCGCCGGCAGGCGGAAGACCGCATCACGCCGGATACGCCTCCTCGCGACGTCTGGCGGTACTTCGTCGCCTTCCCGCCCCTGACCAGCCAAGGCCATCTCCATCGGTTGGAGGCGGCGAGTGCGGTCAGTCCAAAGGACGTGCCGCGCCTTGCGGGCGAGAGCTGGCGCACCGCAACGTTCCGCCGCGCCGACGAGGACGATTTTCTCAACCGCTACAGCCAATATCTTTCGGGTGAGGATCAGGTCGCGCGCTTCGACCGGATCCTGAAGGAAGGACGCGCCCAGGCGGCGCGCGATCTTCTCTCCAAGCTGCCGCCCGACTATCAGCCGCTGGCCGAAGCCCGTCTCGCGATGGCCACGCGAGCGGCCGACGCCGTGACCATTCTCAGGGGCGTCCCGGCGGCGAAGCTCAACGATCCCACTATCCGGTTGGAGCGCATCTCCTGGCTGCGTCGCACCGGCAAGCTCGAGGATGCCAAGACCCTGCTGTCGGGCTCCGGAGCCGACCAGGGAGAAAGCTGGTGGAACGAGCGCCAGCAACTCGCCCGGGACCTTCTCGCCGCCGGCAAGGCAGCCGATGCCTATGCGGTCGCCGCCCAACACGGCCAAAGCAAGGGCGTGGCTTTCGCCGAGGCCGAGTTCCTGGCCGGCTGGATCGCCCTGCGTCACCTGAAGAAGCCGGCAGAAGGGCTGAAGCACTTCCAGACGCTCTACGACGGCGTCTCGACCGACATCTCGCGGAGCCGCGCCGCCTACTGGCTCGGCCGCGGCTACGAAGCTTCCGGCCATAGCAAGGAAGCCAAGGAGTGGTACGGGCGCGCCGCCGCCTTCGGCCAGACCTTCTATGGGCAGTTGGCGGCCCGCAAGCTGCCCGGTGGCGCGTCGCGGCTGCCAAGCGATCCTGTCGCTTCCGATGCCGACCAGCAGTCCCTGTCCAGCCGCGAGCTGGTGAACATCGCGCGCTATATCGGCCAGGCCGGCGATTCGGAACGAACGCGCCCCTTCCTGTTGCGGCTCGCGCGCCTGGTCAAGGGACCGGGCGAGACGTTGCTGCTCTCGCAGCTTGCCGTCGAACTCCGGCGGCCGGATGTGGCATTGGTCATCGCCCGCCGCGCGACCGAAAATGGTGTCACGCTGTTCAACGCATCCTTCCCCGTCGTCGATCTTGGCGCGACAGGCTCGATCGAGCGCGCGCTGGCCTTGGCGGTGACGCGCCAGGAGAGCGCCTTCAACGCGGCGGCGGTGTCGCCTTCGGGAGCGCTCGGGCTGATGCAGCTCATGCCGGGCACGGCGCGCGATGTCGCCGGCCGATTGGGCCTGCCCTTCATCCAGGACAAGCTCACCCGCGATCCGGGCTACAACGTTGCGCTCGGCAGCCAATATCTTGCCGAGATGCTTCAACGTTTCGGCGGCTCGTACGAACTCGCCCTCGCCGCCTACAATGCCGGCCCCAACCGCGTCGCGCGCTGGCTGGAGACGATCGGCGATCCGCGGGGCGGGAAGATCGATATGGTCGACTGGATCGAGATGATCCCGCTGCGCGAGACCCGCAACTACGTCCAGCGCATCATGGAAGGGGTCGGCGTCTATCGCGACCGCCTGAGCGGCCCCTTCACCATGATGTCGCCGGCAATGGGTCGATCCTAGCCTCGCTCGTCGGATCGCTGAACCACGTCAGCGATCGTCGGCGCGGTGCACGTCATGGACGACGATGCCGGTTCCTTCGGGAGGCATGGCGATCCACTCCTTTCGCCGCAACGTGCGCTTGGTGTCCTCGTAGCCGCTTTGCCAGTGTTCGCGCATGGACGTGCCCGAGAACTCGTAATCCTTGGCATGCCCTTCGTAGGCCTTCTGCTGGTAGATCAGATGCAGGATGGTCAGGTCGGGCAGGTTCCGCAGCTCGTTGCGCAGGGTGAGTTCGTCGTCGGCCAACCGATCCTCGGGAACCTTCTCCAGAGCGAGATGCAGCCGCTTCTTCCAGGTGTGCATGCGCCGATAGACGTCGGTGTTATAGCGGGTGCGCGAGGAGTACATGATGTCCTTCTGGCGCCCCAGCACATCCGGCAGATCGCGCGGCAGCACGCCGCGGGCCGAGAACAGATCGATCTGGAAGATCAGCGAACTCAGCTTGTCCTCCTGATCCAGCAGATGCTGCAGCGGCGTGTTCGATACGATGCCGCCATCCCAGAAGTGATCGGTGCCGATCTTGACCATCGGAAGCGCCGGCGGCAGCGCGCCGCTGGCCATGACGTGCTCGGGTCCAATCTCTTCGTTGGCGTTGTCGAAATACACGAAGTTGCCGCTCAGGACGTTCACGGCGCCCACCGAGAAGCGCACCAGTCGGCTGTTGATCAACGAGAAATCGACCAGTTCCCGCAACGTCTCGATCAAGGGCGCCGAGTCGTAATAGCTGGTCGCTCCCTGAGAACCGGCGAAGCTGAGCCAGGGGCCCGGAAGGCGCGGCGTGAAGAAGCCGGGCTGCCCGTGGGCCATGGTTATCCAGGAGCTGATCGCGTTGCGCGCCATGCGGAAAACATCGCCATCCGGCGTGTAGTGCCAGATCTTGCGTTCAGTGATGCGCTGCCAGAAGGTCTGCAGGCGTTCGAGACGATGCTCCGGGGAATTTCCCGCGATGATGGCGGCATTTATGGCGCCGATCGAAACGCCCGACACCCAGTCCGGTTCGATGCCGGCCTCGTGCAAGGCCTGATAGACGCCCGCCTGATAGGCGCCAAGAGCACCGCCGCCTTGCAACACGAGAGCGATCCGGTCGCATCCCGGGGGACGCCAACCACGCGGTGATGAAGGCACCAGCTCTCGACCATATTGCTCACTGACAGCAGCATCCATGACGGGTCTCTCCAGCAGCGCTTCCGGTTCCCTGTATCAGGCGTGCCATGACTGCATCATGACGAACCGCTCCCGATCCGCGGCCGTCGCGCGATTTCAGGAAATCCGTCACGGCGGTGTCAGAGGGTATTCCTATGAACGGCGGGGTGAGCGTGGCCCTCTTCCACGCCGAGGAGGCTGGCGATGCGCGAGCAAGACGTCCTGAAGCTACCGTCAATGCCGGCCGCCGGTCCGAGCTATCCGGCCGGTCCCTATCGCTTCGTCGATCGCGAGTTTCTGGTCATCACCTACGAAACCGATGCCGCGCTGATCCGCGAGCAGCTACCGGAACCGTTGGAACCGATCGACCAGCCGCTGGTCCACTGCGAGTGGATCAAGATGCCCGACAGTTCGGGCTTCGGCAGCTATACCGAGTCCGGTCTGGTCATCCCCGCGCGCCTGCGCGGCGAGGAGGTCAACTTCGTGATGCAGATGTATCTCGACGACGACCCGCCGATCGCCGCCGGCCGCGAGATCTGGGGCTTTCCCAAGAAATACGCCCATCCCAAGCTCGAGGTCGTCAAGGATACGCTGACCGGCACGCTCGACTATGCGGGCCAGCTCGTCGCCATGGGCACCATGGGCTACAAGCACGAGAGCATGGCCGGGAACGGCGAGCGGACCACCGCCATTCTGTCCAAGACCCAGATCAACCTGAAGCTCATCCCCGGCGTCGATGGCCGGCCCGAGATCTGCCAGCTGGTGGCCATCAACCTCACCAACATCGCCATCAAGGGCTCGTGGATCGGCCCCGGGCGCCTGCATCTCGTACCCCACGTCAATGCCCCGGTGGCGGATTTGCCGGTCCGCCGCGTGGTCGCGGCGCACCACTTCCTGGCCGACCTGACGTTGCCCTATGGCCGGGTGGTCTACGACTACAATCGCCGGGAGTGGGCCTCCTGACGTGTAGCTTCCCTGTTACTTAACCGTCTTACGATGCTGCCGACGGGACGGCAGAGGGTAGTCATGAGCATATCGAACGACCAAGGCAGCCTTCAGGATCGGCTGCACGCCGAAATGATCGACAATCTCGACGAAGAGATCGAGATGGAGCTCGACGACGAGCGGCTTGCCGGCCTGGTGGATCAGGCGACGGATCCCGAGTCGGAGACGCTCGCTCGCAAGCAATACTTCACCGAGTTGCTGCGGCTCCAGCGCGAGCTGGTCAAGCTGCAGGACTGGGTGGTGCACAGCAAGCTCAAGATCATGGTCCTGTTCGAGGGCCGCGATGCCGCCGGCAAGGGGGGCGTCATCAAGCGCATCACCCAGCGCCTCAATCCCCGCGTCTGCCGCACCGTCGCCCTCTCGGCACCGACGGAACGCGAGCGTACACAGTGGTATTTCCAGCGCTATGTCGCGCACCTTCCCGCGGCGGGCGAGATCGTCCTGTTCGATCGCAGCTGGTACAACCGCGCCGGCGTCGAGCGCGTCATGGGCTTCTGCAGCGATGCCGAGGCGGAGGAGTTCTTCCGCACCGTGCCCGAGTTCGAGCGCATGCTGGTCCGCTCGGGGATCACTCTCATCAAATACTGGTTCTCGATCACCGATTCCGAACAGCACCAGCGCTTCCTGATGCGGATCCACGATCCGCTCAAGCAATGGAAGCTGTCACCGATGGATCTCGAATCGCGCCGGCGTTGGGAGGACTATACCGCCGCCAAAGAGGAGATGCTGGCGCGCACGCATATCCCTGAGGCGCCCTGGTGGGTTATCGAGGGGGTGGACAAAAAAAGAGCGCGGCTCAACTGCATCCATCATTTCCTGCAGCAGGTCCCCTACCAGGAGGTCCCGCACGACCCGGTCATCTTGCCGCCGCGCGAGCACAAGCCGAACTATGCGCGGACGCCGGTGCCGAAGGAAATGCACGTGCCCACGATCTACTGACGGCCTCCGCCACTGTCCGGTGGGCGCCGATCGACCGCCTAGGCGTGATTGATCCGTTTCAGGACTTCAGCCGGTAACGGACCCTTCTCGACCGCGGCAGCGGCCTGCTCGAGCTGCTCGAGCGTGGAATAACCCACAAGCATCGTGGTCACCGTCGGGTTGGCGATGACGAACCGCTGGGCGAGCTCGGTGAGGCTTTCCGCAAGGCCCTGCTTGACCAGCGGTTCGAGCGCCTTGGCTCGCGCGACATCCTCCACGAAGTTGGCCGCCGAGCCGATCGGCGCCACCTGCTGCATGGCCAGGGGATGACGTTCGGTCGTACCGGCAAGCGCGCCGCCGGCGAGGGCGCGGATGACGATCGTGCCCATGTCCATGGCCTTGGTGCGTTCGAGCAACCGGTTGTAATCCTGTCCCGGCGCCCCTTTCGGCATCGGCTGGCCGGCGCTGGGATTGAGGAGGTTGTACACCACCTGCATGGTGTCGAACGCGCCCGATGCGATCGCCTTCAGCAGGGCATCGGTTTCGCCGACGCCGCTGAAACCGATGAAGCGCGTCTTGCCAGCCTTCTGCAAGCGTTGCATCGCCGGCACGACTTCGTTCAGGGCGATGTCGATGGCCAGGTGATCGTCGGCATCGCGCGCGACCAGGGGATTGTGCAGTTGGAAAAGATCGACATGGTCGCGGCCGAGCCGATGCAGGCTTTCGTCCAAAGATTGCGCGACGAAGTCGCCGATCCGCCCCCGATCCGCCGCCTTGAGCCTGACCTTGGTGCCGATGACGACGTCCGGCTTCAACACCTTCAGGATGCGGCCAAGATTACGCTCCGACTCGCCGTTGCCATAGAGCGGCGCGGTGTCGATATAGTTGATACCGAGTTCGAGGGCGCGTGCCAGGGCGCGTTCCTGATCGCCCGGCGTGCCCTTGGTCATGAGCCCGCCCACGGCGCCGGCCCCGAAGCCGAGCACCGAGATGTCGAGATTGGTTCGTCCGAGACGCCGCTTCTGCATCAGCCCTCTCCTTCGACCCGAACCGTGCCCGCTTCGTTATCGACGACGACGTGACTGTCGTAATAGGTGACTCGGGGCTTGGCGCCGAACCGCGCCTCCATCTGCCTCTCCCAATCGGGCGTGTACCAGGCACGGGCGGCAGCCTCGGATTCCCAGAGATACACCCCGCCGCCACCTTCTTCGCCATTGAGATAGTATTTTCTCAGCAGCCCTTTGGCGCCAAGCGCGCTATAGGTCGGGGCCGACTTGCGTGCCGCCTCTATCGCGGCGTCGCGCGGGCGCTTGCTCATGGGGATCTGCACGATGGCGACGAACATGTGGGATAGCCTAAGGTCATCGCCGGTCCACGGCAAATCAGCCAGGATCGACTGACGAAAACCATGCTTGCCGATACCGAGATCTGCGTCTTCGACGCCTACGGTACGCTTTACGACTTTGGCTCGGCGGTCGCCCGCCATCGCAGCGCCATCGGCAGCAGCGCCGAATCGCTGACCGAGATGTGGCGGAGCAAGCAAATCCAGTACACATGGCTGCGCAACAGCATGGGTGCCTATGCCAAGTTCTGGCAGGTCACCGGCGAGGCGCTCGATTACTGCCTCGCCGCGCATGGTCTTTCGGACAGGTCGATCCGCGAAGCACTGATGACCGCCTATCTCGCGCTCGAGCCGTTTCCTGAAGTACCGGCCACACTCGCCGCATTGAAGCGTTCGGGCATGCGCCTTGCCATCCTGTCGAACGGCAATCCGGAGATGCTCGAACCGATGGTGGCGGCATCGCCGGTGTCTGATGCCTTCGAGGCGATCCTCAGCGTCGAGTCGGTGGGCGTCTTCAAGCCCGATGCCAAGGTCTATCGCCTGGTCGAGGCGCGCTGCGGCGTGAAGCCGGGCAAGGTCTGCTTCCTCTCATCGAATTGCTGGGATGCGCACGGTGCGGCGCATTTCGGCTTCCCGACCGTCTGGGTCAATCGTGGGGGCGCCCCCGACGATGGATTGCCCGGAACGCTCGCCGCCCAAGTGAAAGACCTGTCGCAACTTCCTTCCCTGCTAGGTGTGTCCTGATGTCTTCACTGCCAAGCTTTGCCGATGTTCAAGCTGCCGCTCGTCGCCTCGAGGGCATTACCATCAAGACTCCGCTGCTTGAGAACGACCGCGTCAATGCCAGGCTCGGCGGGCGCCTGTTCATCAAGGCGGAATGCCTGCAGCGGACCGGCTCCTTCAAGCTGCGCGGCGCCTACAATTTCCTGGCCAGCATGAGCGACGTGGATCGTCAGAAGGGCGTGGTCGGATGGTCGTCCGGCAACCATGCCCAGGGTCTTGCCGAAGCGGCGCGGCTGATGGGCATCAAGGCCACCATCGTCATGCCGGCGGACGCACCGGCGCTCAAGGTCGCCAATACGCGCGCCTCCGGCGCCGAAGTGGTGCTCTATGACCGCGTCAAGGATAGCCGCGAGAAGATCGGCCTCGGCATTGCCCAACAAACCGGCGCCACGGTCGTGCCGCCTTACGATCATCCCTGGATCCTGACTGGCCAGGGAACGGCGGGTCTGGAACTGGCGGAACAGGCCAAGGCCCTCGGCGTCACGCTCGACGCCGTCGCCGCTCCCTGCTCCGGCGGCGGCCTTGCGACCGGCGTGGCGCTGGGCGTGCACGGCGTCAGCCCGTCGACGACAGTGCACGCCGGAGAGCCGGCCGGTTTCGACGACATGACCCACTCGCTCGCCGCCGGCGCCAAGCGACGCAACGAGAAGCTGTCGGGCTCCATCTGCGACGCGTTGTTGGCTCCCGAGCCCGGCGATGTCACCTTCCCGTTGGCCCAGAAGGTGCTGGGGCCGGGTGTGGTCGTCAGCGACGAGGAGGTGCTCGACGCCATGGAAGTGGCGTTCCGCGAGTACAAGATCGTCGTAGAGCCGGGCGGCGCCGTGGCGCTTGCCGCGGCCCTGACCGGCAAGCTGCCGGTCAAGGACCGCAACGTTGCCGTCGTCTGTTCCGGCGGCAATGTCGATCACGCCACCTTTGTCCGCGCCCTGTCCCGCTACAAGTCGTAGACGCCCACGGCACCCGGTCAGCGTGCGCGACGGTTCCTGAGCCAGGCGAGCTGCTGGTCGGCCAGCACGCCGATCAGGATCACCGTCCCCATCACGGCAAAGTTGAGGGAACTCGGGATACCCAGCAGGTTCACCAGGTTCTGCAGCACCTGCAGCAGGATCGTGCCCAGCACGATACCCAGGATCGAGCCCTCACCGCCGCGCAGGGAGCAGCCGCCAAGGACCGCGGCGGCGATGCCGTAGAGCTCATAGAAGTTGCCGTGCGAGGCCGGCGAGATCGAGCGCGTGTACATGGCCAGATAGATCGAGGCGAGGCCGGCCAGACCGCCGCTGATGATGTAGGCCGCCGCGATCACCCGGTTGGTCCGGATGCCCGAATGCCGCGCGGCCTCCTCGTTCTTGCCCACGGCGAAAAGATAGCGCCCGAAGACGGACCGATGCAGGACCACCGCCATGACGATCGCCACCACCACGAACACGATGAACGAATGCGGCACGCCGAAGGAGCGGCCGGTGGTCAGCCACTCCAGCGTCGGAAAGCTCTGTCCGAACTCGAATCCCGCCGTGCCATCGTTGGTGTAGTAGCGCGCGATGCCGCGATAGATCAGCAGGCCGCACAGCGTGACGATGAAGGGCTGCAAACGCAGGCGCGTAACCAGAAAGCCATGGATCGACCCGAGCACGATGCCGCAAGCCACGATCACCAGGACCGCCAGTTCCCATGGCATTTGCCACGTCACGAGCAGGTCGACGAAGACCACTCCCAGCAGCGCGAAGATCGATCCGATCGAAAGGTCGACGCCGCCGGTGATGATCACGAAACCCTCGCCGATCGAAAACAGGCCGAACAGCCCGATCAGGTTGGCGGTATTGGAGAGATTGATCGGCGACAGGAACCGTGGATTGAGGATATCCACGACCGTACCCACGACCAGGATAAGGACGAGCAGCCCGAGATCCTTCTTCAGCACGGCACGGCTTCCTGCTTGTCCGTGCGCCCCACCGCCAACTGCATCACCCTCTCCTCGCTGAACTCCTGACGCGCCAGAAAGCCGCCGATCTGCCCCTCTCGCATCACCACGATGCGATCGCTGACCCCGATCACCTCCTCCATGTCGCTGGAGATCATGAGGATGGCGACGCCCGAATCGGCCAGGCCGCGCATCAGGCCATAGATTTCCGACTTGGCACCGACATCGATGCCGCGCGTCGGCTCGTCGAAGATCACGACCCTCGGCTTCATCGACAGCCACTTGGCCAGGACGACCTTCTGCTGGTTGCCACCTGACAGCGTGCCCACGATCGTATCGACGGACGCCGTCTTGATGTTGAGCGCCCGGCGCTGCTCCAGGGCATTGCGCTTCTCGGCGCCGGTACGGACAAGTAGGCTCGTCGCGAAGGCCGCCAGGTTGGCGAGTGAGATGTTCTCGGTCACGGACAGTTCGAGCACGAGCCCGTCGCGTTTGCGATCCTCGGGAACGAGGAAGATGCCGCGATCGATGGCATCGCGCGGAACCCGCACGCCGATCGGCTGGCCGTCGAGGCGCAGGTTCCCGGCCACCGGACGGTCGATGCCGAAGACCGCTCGGGCCAGTTCGGTACGGCCCGCTCCCACCAGCCCGGCCATGCCGAGGATCTCCCCGGAACGCAGCGACAATGTCAGGGCATGTTCCGGATAGGCCGAGGTCCGGAAGCCGGCGATATCGAGCACCGCGTCGGCCGGTTCACGCTTCGGCGGGATGTAAAGCGATCTCAGATCCCGGCCGATCATCATGCGGATCATCGCGTCATGCGTGATCTCGGCCCGGGCGAGCTCTCCGACCACAGCGCCGTCTCGCAGCACAACGACCCGGTCGGCGCAGTGCGCGACCTCGGCCAGCCGGTGCGAGATGAAGATCACCGACACGCCGCTCGCCTTGAGTTCGTCGATGACTTTCAGCAGACGGGCGGTCTCGGCGACCGTCAGACTCGATGTCGGCTCGTCCATGATCACGAGACGCGCGTCGAGCGACAGCGCCTTCACGATCTCGACGAGCTGGCGTTGCGCCAGGGACAAGGTCGACACCGGCGTATGGGCCTGGAAATCGACACCGAGGCGCCGCAACAGCGGAGCTACCTTGCTGTCCAGCGCCTTGCGGTCGACCAGCCTGAGCGGGCCGCCGTACACCGGCTCACGCCCGAACATCACGTTGGCCGCCACATCGAGATTGTCGAAAAGATTCAGCTCCTGGTGAACGAACGCGATCCCGGCGGCCATCGCGTCCGCGACCGTCAGCGACGGCCGTTCCCGGCCGTCGATGCGAATGGCGCCTTCGCCGGGCTCGATGACGCCACCAAGGATTTTCATCAGCGTCGACTTGCCGGCGCCGTTCTCTCCAATCAGCGCCAGCACCTCACCCGCGCCAACCTGCAGGTTGACGCGGTCGAGCGCCTTCACGCCGGGATAGGTCTTGCCGACGGATACGAGCTCGAGAAGCGGCGTCATCAGCGATGCACGACAGCCAGAAGCCGATCGTCCGCCAGCGGCCCCTTCACTTCTTGCCCTGACGCGCCTTCAGCTCGGTCCAGAACGCATCGACGTTGGTTTTGTCGATGATCTTGGTCGGCACGATGATCAGGTGATTGGCAGGAATGAAGGACTTGTCGCCCTCGAGATACTTCGCCATGTCCTTCATGCCCTGGTAGCCCCATTCGTAGGGCTGCTGCACGACGGTGCCGACAATGGTGCCCTCCTTCACGCCGCCCAGCGTGATCGGATCCTCATCGAAGCCGACAATCGTGATCTGGCCGAGCTTGCCGGCATCCTTCAGCACGCTGTAGATGCTGGGCGTGTTGTAGGAATAGAAGCCGATCATGCAATTGACCTCGGGATGCGCCGTCAGCATGTCCTCGACATTGCGCTTGGCCCGGGTCTGATCGATGTCATCGGCCCGCACGTCGATGAGCTCGATCTTCGAACCCTTGATGGTCTCTTTCACGCCATCGATGCGTTCCCGGGCATTGTCGGCACCCGGCAAACCGACGAAGCCCATGCACTTGCCGCCGTTCGGCAGCGCCTTGAGCAGAAGCTGACCCGCCTGCTTGCCGGCGTCGGTATTGCTCGATCCGATATAGGCGATGCGCTTGCTGTTCGGGGCATCGCTGTCGGTCGTGAACAGCGCCACCTGCGAGCCCACCCGGTTCAAGGCGTCGCCCATGGTCTTGGGATCGACGGCGCTCACCATGATGCCGGCCACCCCCGATGCGACGAGATCGTCCATCATTCGGGTCTGGATGGCGGCGGACGATTGCTCGGGATACTTGAAGACGAGATTGTAGTTCGGCAATTCCGACTGGGCCTTCTTGACGCCGGCCTCGGCAGCCTTCCAGAAATCGGACGAACCATTGACCACGAAGGCCAGCGTCTTCTTGTCGGCGCCCTGGGATGCCGCACCGAGCGTGGTCAGCACTGCGCAAGCGATTCCCGTCAGCAGCAACTTTTTCATGATTTCCTCCCTCGCCCGGCCGACGCTGCGTGTCGAATCCAGCGATCCGAAGCCGCGCGATTGTTGAGTTGTTCTAGATTGGGTACACAACCAAATCGCAGCAGGACAAGCAAGTCAAAGGGCGAGCAGATGGTCAACCCCGACGAAAGGCTGAGAACTCGGCGCCACTTCCCCTCCAAGCGCCGCAGACGGCCGCGTTCCTTGCGAACTACCTTTCCGTAAACCAATGTCCCTTGCGACGCGCAAACGCCGAAGCTGGCGCATCTTCCTGTGGTTGAGCGTGGGTTCCGCGCTCGTCAGCGCCTATTTCGGTTATTCGGTCGGCGACCAGGACACGCCGTGGCATTCGGCTTGGGCGGGTGTCGTCAACTCCATCCTGATCGCCACCCCCATCCTCCTGTTCGAGATCGAAGGACGCCGGTTCGGGCTGGTGAAGCGCCTGCTGCGCCTGCCGCTGCTGTGGTACTTCGTCCTGCGCATCCTGTTCTATGTCGTGGTCATCGTCACCGGCCTGGTTCTCGCGCGGGTGATCGCCAGCACCAACGGCTTCAAGCTCGACGACATCTTCCGGAACTCGGTCGTCTTCGCGATCGCCATGTCGGTGAGCGCCAACATCGTCTTCGAGTTTGGCGGTCTCGTGGGCTTCGCCACGCTGCGCAACCTGCTGACCGGACGCTATGTCAAGCCTCGAACAGAGCACAGGGTCTTCCTGCTGGTCGACATGAAGAATTCCACCGGTATCGCGGAAAAGCTCGGGTCGATCGCCTTTCACCAGTTCCTGAACGAATTCTTCCGCAACGTTTCCGATGCCGCCCTCGATTGCCGGGCCGAAATACACAAATATGTTGGAGATGAAGCCATCCTCACCTGGTCGAAGACACGCGCCCTGGCGAATGGTGAATGCCTCGCCTGCCCGTTCCTGATCCGGGAGCGCATCACCGCCGACCGCGAAGTCTATCTAGAGCGCTTCGGACTGATGCCGGAGTTCCGCGCCGCCATTCACTACGGCGAGATCGTCGCCGGCGAAATCGGCGACGTGCGTCGCGAGATTGCCTTCGTGGGCGACACCCTCAACGTCGCAGCGCGACTGCTGGATGCATGCAGGGCCCTGGGCCACGACGTACTGGTATCGGCCGATACCCTTGCTCACACATCGGCGCCGGACGGCGTGACCGTCCAGACACTGCCCATGATCAGCGTACGCGGGCGTTCCGCCCCTCTCGCCATCGCAGCCCTGTCCCAGGCCTGACGCGGATCAGCCGCGACCCTCGCCCGGCGTCAGGATATCGAACATCATCCCGGCAGCCGGATCGAGCATGGCGAACAAGGCAGCCAGTCTCGGCGCCTCCCCCTCTATCCGGAGAGCGCCGGACATCAGGGCCTCAGGGACCTTGATCTTTCCCAGGACGATCGAGTCGAGTGTGGCTCGCGTCGTCGTGATGGAAACGGTGGCGCGATCCGACCATGCCCCCAGCCGATGCGTCAGCGTGCAGTTGCTGAGGGTCAGAACCAGCTTCTCCGAACGATCGGTGAAGTGCCAGTTCACCACCATCGACTGGCCGGCGGCCTTCTGCGGATCCAAGCGGATTTCCAGCATGTCGAAGAAGATGTCGGTGCTGAGGCCCGCGATCGTGTCGGCCGCCATGGTGACCCGATTCGGCAACTGGAATACACCGTGGCGCAGTTCCTGCGCCCCATAGAGGAAGGCGTTGCGCCAGGTTGCCGACTCGGCCTGATAGCCCATCTGCTCCAGCGCATCCGCACAGAGGGCACGCGCTTCCTGGTTGTCGGGCTCGGCGTAGACGACTTCCTTCATCACCTGCGCCACCCATCGGAACTCGCCTTTGGCGAAGTCGGCGCGGGCCCGCTCGACGACCGCTGCCGCGCCGCCCATGTATTCGACGAACTTGCGCGCCGCCGGCGCCGGCGGCAGCGGATGGAGATTGCAGGGATTGCCATCGTACCACGACAGATATCGCTGATAGACGGCCTTCACATTGTGGCTGACCGTGCCGTAGTAACCGCGAACCGACCAGCGTTCGGCCAACCCGGGCGGCAGATCGATCGCCTCCGCGATCTCGGCCGGCCGCCATCCCTTGTTCATCAGGCGCAGGGTCTGGTCGTGGATGTGCTTGTAGAGATCGCGCTGGGCCTCGAGATAATCGATTACCGCGGCGCGTCCCCAGGTCGGCCAGTGATGCTGCCCGATCAGCACCTCCGTGTGCGGACCATAAAACTCGATGGCGTCGTTGATGTACTTGGCCCAGATGCGCGGATCACGCGCCACGGCGCCGCGCAGCGGTATGAAGTTGTGCAGCACCGGGCAGGCATTCTCGGCCATGTTGAGCACGCCGAGCTGCGGATAGAACATGTGCATCTCAGCCGGTGCCTCTGTCTCGGGCGCCAGCTGGAAGATGATCCGGATCCCGTCGATCGTGTGCTCCTCGACCGGCTTCTCGATCGTCATCGTCGGCGCGATCAGGCCTGGTGTGCCGCGAGCCACTCCTTTGCCGAGGCCGGCATCGACCTGTCCCCGTGGGCCCCGCGGCAGCAGATGGCCGAACTGGAACTGGGCACGACGGATCATCGGCAGGCCGGCCAGGACATTCTCGCCGGAGATCGCCTCCATGAAGCCGGACGGTGCGATAATGGCCACCTTCCCGGCCTTGACGTCGGCCTCGTCGACGACGCCGCGAACGCCACCGTAATGATCGATATGGCTATGGGTATAGATGACGGCGACGACAGGCTTCCTCGGCCTATGCCCGAAATAGAGCGCCAGGGCCGCACGCGCGACCTCGGCGGTCGTCAGCGGATCGATCAGGATCAGGCCCGACTCCCCTTCCAGCACCGTCATGTTGGAGATGTCGAAGCCGCGCAGCTGATAGACGCGGTCCGCGACCTTGAACAGGCCGTTGGCGAGATTGAGCCGCGCCATGCGCCAAAGGCTCGGATTCACGGTCGCCGGCGCAAGATCGCCATCGATGAAGGCATACTCCGACAGGTTCCAGAGCACGGTGCCGCTCTCCGTACGCACCATGCCATCCGGTACCGGCGCGATCAGTCCACGCTTGGCCGCTTCGAAGTCGCGCGTGTCCCCGAAGGGCAGCTTGGCGGCCATTGCCTTGTTGGCTGCGCGTGTTGCTGGATCGGCATCCCGTGCCGCATCGAGATGGGTTGACGGTACCGGCACCGCGGAGCCTGCAGACATTCCGAACTTTCCTTCCGTGACTCGCCCAGGACCAGGTCGAACCCTAGCTCTCGATCTTGATGTTGTTGTCCTTCACCACCTGGGTCCAGCGCGCCGTTTCGGCCTTGAGCTTGTCCAGATAGGCTTGGGGCGAGCTGCCGGTGGTGAAGAAGCCCAGCTCGGCGAATTTCTTCTTCACCTCGGCATCCCTGACGACGTCGAGGCACAAGGCATTGAGCCGCTCGAGCACGGGCTGCGGAATGCCAGCCGGCGCCACGATGCCGTAATAGACGGCTCCCTCCATATCCTTCATGCCGAGCTCGCCCACGGTCGGCACATCGGGGCAGACCGGGGAGCGTTGCGCCGATGCCACGACGAGGCCTGTCAGGCGACCGGCCTTCACATGATTTCCACTCGGCAGTACCACGTCGACGACGGCGGGCACGTGACCCGCCATTGCATCGCGGATGGCGTCGGCGGCACCCTTGTAGCCCACGACTTCGAGATTGAGCTTGTTGCGGGTGCGGAAGAGCTCCGCCCAGAGATGAGGCTGGTTGCCGACGCCCGAGCAGCTGTAGCGCACGCGCTGCGGCTGCTTGTTCACCCATTCGGCGAACTCCGCGTAGTTTCGGGCCGGCACGTCCTTGTTGATGGCAATAAGATCCGGGATGTCGGCGATCATGGACACCGGCTGGAAATCCTTGAGCGGTTCGAACGGCTGCTTGAGGCCGAGAGCGGCGTTGGTCGCCAACGTTGTCGTGCCCAGAAGCAAGGTATGACCATCGGGCTTGGCCTTGGCGACGACCTCCATGCCGATGATGGTGTTGCCGCCGCCGCGATTCTCGACGATGACCTGCTGGCCGAGCTGTTGGCTCATCTTCTCGGCGACGACGCGCCCGGCCGTGTCGGTCGCTCCGCCGGCAGGATACGGCACGACGATCTTCACCTGCTGGCTTGGCCAGGACTGAGCGCGCACCGCACTTGCAGCCACGATCGTCCAACCGCTGGCGCCGGCCAGCACAGCCCGTCTTTTCAGCATTCTTCCTCCCTATTGGGGAGGAGTCTTACTCTGCCGGCTTGAGCGCTGCCACTGGATGCTCGCGTTCGCTTGGCAAAAAGGCGATTGCGATTACGGTGCAGGCCGCGACGCCGGCCAGCATCATCAGAAGCGTGGGAAAGCCCGCAGCCTTCACCGACGGACCGATTGCGGCGACGACGAGCGAACTCACACCGAAGCCGATCGCAAGCCGCATGCCCGTCACACGACTGCGGAGGCGATCGTCGACATAGCGGACGATCATCGCGTCGGTGAAGGGAATGGCGCCGAACACGAACACCATGAACAAGGTCGTGACCGCCACGAGTCCCCAGCCGTCGGCATAGGCAGCGAGCATGAACAGGGGAATCTGGGCCACGACGATCGGCAAATACACTGCCTTCAATGGGAAGCGATCGATCAGCATCCCGACGCCGATCTGGGCAAGAGACGCGACCGTGAAGACGCCCAGCAGGACCAGGCTGAGCAGCCATGGATCGGCCGCGAGTTCGGTCAATCGCGCCTTCAACATTTCGCCGTTGGAGTTGGTCGTGAAGTTGAACACGATGCTTCCCGAGACGGCCGCGCAGGTCATGATGAAGAAGATGCGCGCCATCACGCCAGGAGGCAGGTCGAGCGTGCGGGATTTCCGCTTGGCCGGCGCTTCCTGCTCCCGCGGCACGAGCACGGCGAACAGCACGGCGCCCACGAGACAGATCATGCCCGGAACGATGTAAGCCATCTGCCAGCCGAAGCGCGTCGCCAGCAGGACCGAGACGCTGGAGCCAATGGCGATGCCGAGATTGCCGATCAGTCCATTGACGCCGATCACGAGGCCCGGCCTCTCGGCGCGCTGCACCAGCATGGGGATGCCGACCGGATGATAGACCGAGGCGAACGCGCCCATCACCGTCAGCGCCACGCCGATCTGCCACTTGTTCTGGCACAGGGCGATGACGAGACAAGACAGGCCCATGCCGGCGAAGAACAGGATCATCATCGCCCGTCGGCCCCACTGGTCGCCGAGCTTGCCCGACACGATCGAGCCGGCGCCGAACATGAACGAGGCGCCGAAGGCATAGGGCGTCAGCTCCTTCCAGTCGGCGACCCACACGCCGGCAATCACGCTGACGGTATAGAGAAAGATCGCCAGCACCCAGTGATCGAGCGCATGGCCAAGGTTGAGCAGGAGAGAGGTCGGGCTGCTGAACTTCATTGGGCGTCTCCTCGTCCACAAGAATAAGCGGGACGCCCTTGGCTGTCTTACGCTAGAATGCCAACTTATGTCGCGAAAAGGACAAGCACAGGCCACCGGTACGCGGTCGACGAATGCCGACGATTACCAGTGTGTCCCGCGCGCGCTGGCCGCGATGCCCAAGGATTTCGCGCCCGGGTCCGAGATCCTTCCGCACCGCCATGAGCGTGCCCAGCTGATCCACGCGACCGCGGGCACCATGCGGGTCGCCACGGACGACAGCGTCTGGGTGGTGCCGCCGCAGCGGGCGCTGTGGATGCCCGCCGGCGTGACCCACAGCATCGCCATGCTCGGCGAGGTGCGGATGCGGACGCTTTACCTGCGCAATGACGCGGCAGCCTTCATGCCTCGGGAGTGCCGCGTTCTGCCGGTGTCGGGCCTGTTGCGTGAGCTCATCGTGCGCGCCACAGAATTGCCTCTGCACTACGACGAGGCCGGACCGGCCGGGCATGTCGTCGCCCTCATCCTTGCCGAATTGAGTGGGCTGCAATCTTTGCCGCTGCAATTACCGATGCCGCGAGATGCCAGACTGCGGGCGATCTGCCAGGCCCTGCTCGAAACACCGGGCGACGCGCGGCCGCTCGAGGCATGGGCTGGCACGGCGAATCTGAGCACCCGCACCCTCGCCAGACAATTTCAGAGCCAGACGGGGCTGAGCTTCGGCGCCTGGCGGCAACAGGCACGGGTGCTGGAGGCGATGGGTCGGCTCGGTAGTGGCGAGCCCGTCACCCGCGTCGCGCTCGAACTCGGCTACGAAAGCGTGAGTGCCTTCAGCGCCATGTTTCGACGGGCGGCTGGTACCGCGCCCAGCCGCTATCGTTCGCGTCCATCGATTGGGGATAAACCTTTTGTCGCATAAGGAATTGCCGTCCTGCAGCAACCATATCGCACATAGAATCCTTGACGTGACGGGTACGAGTCTCCCCAATGCGCACCCTGTTTGCGTTAGTGTGAATCGTCGTTTATTCCAGCTCGGCCGCTGCGGTCCGCAGCCCCGAAGTGAGTTCAGTTTTGAAGCCGACAGACATCTCGAATCCCGACTATTTCCACAAGGTCGTCGACTGCCAGTGGGCCTGCCCGGCGCACACGCCGGTTCCGGAATACATAAGGCTCATCGCCCATGGCCGGTATTCCGATGCCTACATGATCAACTGGAAGTCGAACGTCTTCCCCGGAATCCTGGGCCGGACCTGTGATCGCCCCTGCGAACCGGCTTGCCGCCGCAGCCGCGTCGAGGACGAGACGCTGGTCAAAGGCAAGAAGGAGCCGGTGGCGATCTGCCGCCTGAAGCGCGTCGCCGCCGATTACAAGGATGACGACATCGGCACGCGCATGCCCAAGGCGCCGGCCAAGAACGGCAAGCGTGTGGCCTGCGTCGGCGGTGGCCCCTCCTCGCTGACCGTGGCGCGGGATCTTGCCGTGCTGGGTTATGAGATCGTGATCTACGATCAGGATCCCAAGCTGGGCGGCTTCATCCGCACCCAGATCCCCCACTTCCGCCTGCCCGAGTCGGTGATTGATCAGGAAGTCGGCTTCATCACTGGCATCGGCAACATCGAGTTCCGTCACCAGCGCGTCGACTCGCTGAAGAAGCTGACGGCCGAGGGCTACGACGCGGTGTTCGTCGGTTGCGGCGCACCGCGCGGCCGCGAGCTGGACGTTCCCGGCCGCAAGGAAGCGGCGGCCAATATCCATATCGGCATCGACTGGCTGTCGTCAGTATCGTTCGGCCACACGACCAAAGTCGGCAAGCGCGTGATCGTGCTGGGTGGCGGCAACACCGCGATGGATTGCTGCCGCACCGCGCGCCGGCTCGGCGGCGAGGACGTGAAGGTGATCGTCCGTTCCGGCTTCGAGGAGATGAAGGCCTCGCCATGGGAGAAGGAAGACGCGATGGGCGAGGACATCCCCATCCTGAACTTCCTGGTGCCCAAGGAAGTGAAGCACGACAACGGCAAGATCAAAGGCGTGCTGTTCGAGAAGGTGAAGGCCGAATACGACGCCAAGGGCCGCCGCTCGCTGGTACCGTCGGGCGAACCCGACGAGTTCCACGAGTGCGACGACGTCCTTGTCGCGATCGGCCAGGAAAATGCCTTCCCCTGGATCGAGAAGGACGCCGGCATCGAGTTCGACCGCTGGGGTCTGCCCCAGCTCGACGAGAAGACCCTGCAGAGCACGGTGAAGAACGTGTTCTTCGGCGGCGACGCCGCATTCGGCCCCAAGAACATCATCTGGGCCGCCGCGCACGGGCACGAGGCCGCGACCTCGATCCACAAGCTGCTGTCCGGCGAGAATGTCGAGGAGCGCCCCGCTCCGGGCGTCAACATCGTCAGCCAGAAGATGGGCATCCACGAGTGGAGCTACGACAACGCTCCGACTGTCGACCATCGCTTCAAGGTTCCGCATCGGCCGAAGCTCGATGCGCTGAAGGACATCATGGCCGAGGTCGAGCTCGGCTTCGATCCCGAGCTTGCCTTCAAGGAAGCGCAGCGCTGCCTGAACTGCGACGTGCAGACCGTGTTCACGGGCAAGCTCTGCATCGAGTGCGACGCCTGCGTCGATATCTGTCCGATGGATTGCATCACCTTCACCGAGAACGGTGACGAGAAGGACCTGCGCGGCCGGCTCAATGCGCCGGCGCCCAATCCGACGCAGGATCTGTATGTCGGCGACGGCCTCAAGACCGGCCGCGTCATGGTCAAGGACGAGGATGTCTGCCTGCATTGCGGATTGTGCGCCGAGCGCTGCCCGACCGGTGCGTGGGACATGCGCAAGTACTACATGGAAATGACTCACGCGGAGCATGCATGCCGCAAGCACTGACTGCCGTTAACGATTTCGTCGTCAAGTTCGCGAACGTCAACGGATCCGGATCGGCCTCGGCCAACGAGCTATTCGCCCGCTCGATCCTGCGCATGGGCGTCCCCGTCAGCCCGCGCAACATCTTCCCGTCGAACATCCAGGGCCTGCCGACCTGGTACGAGGTCCGGGTCACCGAGAAGGGCTATCTCGGCCGGCGCGGTGGCGTCGATCTCATGGTGGCCATGAACCCGCAGACCTGGGCGCAGGACGTCAAGGAGATCGAGCCGGGCGGATACCTGTTCTACGATTCGACCAAGCCGATGCCCTCCTCCGCCTTTCGCGAGGACATCAACGTCATCGGTGTGCCGCTGACGGCGATCTGCAACGCCACCTACACCGACGCCCGCCAGCGGCAGCTGTTCAAGAACATCATCTATGTCGGCGCGCTGTCGGTGCTGCTGGATATCGATCCGGCCGAGATCGAACGGCTGTTCGGCGAGCAGTACAAGGGCAAGGAGAAGCTGCTCGATTCCAACGTCAAGGCGCTGCATCTCGGCCGCGACTGGGCTAAGCAGCATCTCGATCCGGCGTCGGTGAAGCTCAAGGTCCGCCGTGCCGACAATGTCGGCAACCGCATCTTCGTCGAGGGCAACAGCGCGGCGGCGCTGGGCGCGGTCTATGGTGGCGCCACGGTCTGCGCCTGGTAC
Source organism: Enhydrobacter aerosaccus (assembly GCF_900167455.1). GTDB lineage: Bacteria > Pseudomonadota > Alphaproteobacteria > Reyranellales > Reyranellaceae > Reyranella > Reyranella aerosaccus. The sequence continues at coordinate 699,995 of NZ_FUWJ01000001.1, read as the reverse complement.
CCGATCACGCCCTCCTCCTCGCTGGCCGAAGCCTTCGCGGCCCATTGCAAGCGGCTGCGCCACGACAAGGAGACGGGCAAGGCCAGGTACGCCATCGTGCAGGCCGAGGACGAGCTGGCCTCGATCGGCATGGTGATCGGCGCCGGCTGGAACGGCGCGCGCGCCTTCACCGCGACCTCGGGCCCGGGCATCTCGCTGATGACCGAGTTCATCGGCCTCGCTTACTTCGCCGAAGTGCCGGCAGTGATCGTGAACGTGCAGCGCGGCGGTCCCTCGACCGGCATGCCGACACGCACGCAGCAGTCTGACCTGCTGTCCTGCGCCTACGCCTCCAACGGCGACACCAAGCACGTGCTGCTGTTCCCGGAAGATCCGCGGGAATGCTTCGAGTTCACCGCCGAGGCACTCGATCTCGCCGACCGGCTGCAGACGCCGATCTTCGTCATGACCGATCTCGACATCGGCATGAACCATCGCCTCTGCAAGCCGTTCGAATGGGACGACAAGCGCGTCCACGACCGTGGCAAGGTGATGACCGCGGCGGAACTGGAGGCCGGCAAGAACTTCGGCCGCTATCTCGACGTCGACGGCGACGGCATCCCCTACCGCACCTATCCCGGCACGCATCCCACCAAGGGTTCGTACTTTACCCGCGGCACGACCAAGGATGAGTACGCGCGCTATTCCGAGGAAGGCCCGGTCTATGTGCGCAACATGGAGCGGTTGCAGAAGAAGTTCGCGACCGCGGCGAAGATCGCGCCACAGCCGTTGCGCTACTCTTCGCCCAAGCCGACGCGCTACGGCGTGATCTATTTCGGCTCGACCAGCCCGGCCATGGCAGAGGCGCTCGACCATCTCGAGGCCGACGGCAACCACGTCAACGCGCTGCGCGTGCGGTCCTTCCCCTTCAGTCAGGCGGTCGAGGACTTCATCCACGAGCACGACAAGGTGTTCGTGGTAGAGCAGAACCGCGACGGCCAGCTCCGCTCCATGATCATGAACGAGTTCACGCTCGACGCGCGCAAGCTCGTTCCCGTCCTCCACTATGACGGCACGCCGATCACGGCGCGCTTCATCGCGGCCGATATCGCCCAGAAGATCGGCCAGTCCAAGGTGGTTTCGTTCGACAAGGCTGCGTCATGACCTTCATCGCCAAGCCCAAGCTGCACCATCCGTCGCTGGTCAAGAACAAGGCCGGCTTCACCCGTCGCGACTACGAGGGCGCGGTGTCGACGCTGTGCGCCGGCTGCGGCCACGACTCGATCAGCGCCGCCATCATCCAGGCCTGCTTCGAGCTCGACATCCTGCCACACCAGGTCGCCAAGCTGTCGGGCATCGGCTGCTCGTCCAAGGCGCCGACCTACTTCATCGGCGCCAGCCATGGCTTCAACACCGTGCACGGGCGTATGCCGTCGGTGATGACCGGCGCCAACCTCGCCAACCGTGACCTGATCTATCTCGGCGTGTCGGGCGACGGCGATTCGGCCTCGATCGGTCTCGGCCAGTTCGCGCACATCATGCGCCGCGGCGTCAACATGACCTACATCGTCATGAACAACGGCGTCTATGGCCTCACCAAGGGCCAGTTCTCGGCGACCGCCGACAAGGGCTCGATCAGCAAGAAGGGCGTCAGCAACCCCGACTCCTCGATCGACATGGTGTCGATGGCGATCCTGATGGGCGCCACGTTCGTGGGCCGCTCCTTCTCCGGCGACAAGCATCAGCTCGTCCCGCTGATCAAGGCCGCGCTGTCGCACAAGGGCGCCGCCTTCCTCGACGTCATCAGCCCCTGCGTCGCCTTCAACAACCACGCCGGCTCGACCAAGAGCTACGAGTATGTGCGCGAGCACAACGAGGCGCTGAATCGGCTCGACTTCATCGAGGGCCGCGACGAGATCACCACCGAGTACGAGCCCGGCACCGCGACAACGGTCGAGCAGCACGACGGGTCGATCCTGCGCCTGCGCAAGCTCGGCGAGGACTACGATCCTTCCGACAAGATCGCTGCCATGAAGCGGGTGCAGGAAGGCCTGGCGGCCGGCGAGGTCGTGACCGGCCTGCTCTATGTCGATCCCAGCTCGCGGGACCTGCACGCCAACCTCAACACGGTCGAGGCGCCACTCAATAGCCTGCAGACGGCCGACCTCTGCCCCGGAACCGCAGCGCTCGAACGCATCAACGCGAGCCTGCGCTGACCAAGTCGATCTTCGCCGCCCTTGGGGGCATAGGGGGAGCGCTCATCCTCGCTCCCCTCGCGGCGCTGGCATCGACAGCCGTCGCCCGCGAAGTATTCGGCCCCCTCGAAAGTGCCGTCTACATGAACATCGGCGTGATCGGCGGCGCGGTCGGCCTTGTCCTGGGCCTGCTCGGCGGGGTCTTGCTCGTCCTACGCGATGAAGGCAGCCGGGCCGGTCCGACCGTGGCCTGGCTGTGGGTCGGCGTCTTCATCGTCCTTCTTTCGCTCGCCTGGGTCGTGACCCAGTAGAGCGACCTCAGGCCGGCACCTCGACCAGGGTGCCGACCTGGCCCGGCTCGCGCCGGAGTTCGAGTTGCGCGTCGTGCCATTTGCGCAGTGCCGGACGATGCCCGATCGAGATCATGGTCGTATCGGGCAGCCGCTTCCTCAGCGCGTCATAGACGGTCTCCTCCGCCGCCTCGTCGAGCGACGCCGTCGCCTCGTCCATGAACAGCCATTCCGGCTTGAAGACGATGGCTCGGGCGGCCGCCAACCGCTGCTGCTCACCGCCGGACAGGACGTTGGTCCAATGCGTGACTTCGTCGAGGCGGTCCGTGAGATGACCGAGTTGCACGGCCCGTAGCGCCTCGGCGATCTCGCCGTCCGTGGCAGTCGATTGCTCGTCGGGATACTTCACGGCATCGCGCAGCGAGCCGATCGGAATGTAGGGCTTCTGCGGCAGGAACAGCACGCGTGCATTCTCGGGAATGCGCACATGGCCGCTGCCATAGGGCCAGATGCCGGCCAGGGCCCGGAACAGCGTGCTCTTGCCCGAACCGCTCGTGCCTTCCACCAGGACCGATCGCCCCTTCTTCAGCGGCAGCGTCAGGTGCTTGAGCAGCGCCTGACCGGTCGGCAGCGCAAGCGTCAGATCGTCGACGGTAACGTCGGAGAGGCCTGGCTTCGGCTCGATCTCGATGGCCGTCGCCGGTCTTTCGGCGCTGGCTGCCCGCAGGCCCTTGAGACGGTCCATCACGGCCCGCAGTTCGGCGAGGCTCGTGTAGTTGTCGACGAAGAAGGACAATGCGCCCTGCACCTGTCCGAATGCCGACGCCGTCTGCATCATGACGCCCAAGGTGATCGCCCCAGTGAAGAAGCGTGGAGCGGTGACGAGATAGGGGAAGATGATGGCTAGCTGTGCATAGCCCGACTGGTAAAAGCTGAGCTGAAGCTGGGTTACCAGCACCTGCCATCCGTTGCGGAAGATGTCGCTGAACCGCTCGTTCAAGGCCTGCCGTTCGCCCGGCTCACCGCGATAGAGGGCGATGCCCTCGGCGTTCTCGCGGACACGCACCAGGCCGAAGCGGAAGTTCGCCTCGTAGCGCTGGCGCATGAAGTTCAACGGGATCAGGCGGCGGCCGACGAGGTTCGCCAGGAAGGAGCCGGCGACCGCGTAGATGATGGCGGCCACGGCCATGTAGCCCGGAACGTTGACGTCGAGGCCGATGATGCCGAGGTGAAGCGGCCCCGAAAGGGTCCAAAGGATGAAGATGAAGGAGAACAGCGTGGCGACGGCGCTCAGAAAGCCGAGCAGGAGCTGCATCGTATATTGGCCGAGATAGTTGAGGTCCTCGGCGACGCGCTGGTCGACATTGTCGATCGTCCGCTGCAGCTCGATGCGGTAGTAGCCCCGCCCGTCCAGCCAGTGCTTGAGATAGTAGCCGGTCAGCCATCGCCGCCAGCGCAGGCGCAGATAGGGGCTGACCAGTCCGCGCGAAATCGCGTTCAGGATGAAGAACGCCGCCAGGATCGAGAAGACCAGGATCTCGTGCCAGAATGCCGCCTCGTTCTTGTTCTGGAGCGCGTCGTAGAAGCGGCGGTTCCACTGGTTGAAGAGGACTTCGAGGCCAACCCCGGTAAAGGTGAGCGCAATCGCTCCGATCAGGAGCGGGATCGCCCACCGCCAGTCCTCGGACCGGAAATAGGGAATGACCAGCCGCCACCAGTCGCCGAGGAAGCTACCAACTCTCTTCATACAAAAATCCTTTCGGGCCGCACGATAGCGTTACATGCGGCCGGGCAGCCAGAGCGCGATGACCGGGAACGCGATCAGGATAACGAGTCGCAGGATATCGGTCGCGATGAAAGGCAGTACGCCCTTGAAGATTGACGAAAACGTGACGTCCTGCACCACGCTCTTGATCACGAACACGTTCATGCCCACCGGCGGGTGGATCAGCCCCAGTTCCACGGTCATGACGATGATGACGCCGAACCAGATCGGATCGAAGCCAAGCTGGGTCACCACCGGGAAGATGATGGGCACGGTCAGGATGATCATGGCCATGGCATCCATGAGGCAGCCCAGCACCAGATACATCAGCATGATCAGGGCCAGCACGCCGTAACGGCCGATGCCGAGGCTGGTCAGGAACTCGGTCACCGTCTGCGGCACCTGGGTGATTGTCAGGAAATACCCGAACAGCAAGGCACCGATCAGGACGGTGAAGACAGCGGCGGCCGTCCGGGTGGCCTGCAACAGCGAGGCCCGGATCTCGGACCGTCCCAGTCGGCCCCGCAGCACCCCGAGCAGGAAGGCGCCCCCTGCCCCGACGCCACCGGCCTCGGTGGGGGTGAAGATGCCGCCATAGAGACCGCCGATCACGAACACGAAGAGCAGCAGCGGCGCCCAGACGTCGCGCAGTCCGGCCAGCCGCTCCGACCATGGCGCCTTGGGGGCGATCGGCAGCAGATCGGGCTTCACCCGGCAGATGACCGCGATGGTCGTCAGGTACATCGACATGGCGAGGATGCCGGGCAGGATGCCGGCCATGAACAGCTTGCCGATATCCTGCTGGGTGATGAGGCCGTAGACGGCAAGCACGGTCGAGGGCGGCAGCATGGCTCCGAGCGTGCCGCCGGCAGCGATGACTCCGGTGGCGAAGCTCTGCGGATAGCCGTAGCGGCGCATCTCGGGATAGGCGACCGTCGAGAAGGTTGCCGCCGTTGCCACCGAGGAGCCGGAGATGGCGGCGAACCCGCCACACGACAGGATAGTCGCCAGGCCGAGCCCGCCGCGGCGATGACCGATGAAGGTGTTGGCCGCCCGGAACAGCTCCCGGCTCACGCCTGAGTGCGATACGAAGGCGCCCATCAGCAGGAACATCGGGATGACGCCGAACTGGTAGTCCGTCACGGTCCGCATGGAGGTGAGGCCGACCAGCTTGAGCGCCGGCGCGCCGCCGGACAGGTAGGCATAACCGCTGACGCCGACCAATCCCATCGCCATGCCGACAGGCACCCGCAGCAGCATCAACGCGAACAGGACCAGGAAGCCGATGATGGCGACGGTGTCGGGACTCATCGGGAGACCGGTCTCGACTCGCGCATCTCTTCGGGATGGACGATCAGCCGGAAGGTCCGGATGGCGATCAGCACCACGGCCGACACGTCCCCGATCCAGGCCACGGCGAAGAACGGCCAGGTCGGCAGCCCGAGATCGAAGGTCAGCACATGGTCGACATAGGTCGAGCGGACCTTGTCGAACAGCGTGTAGGTCTGCACCGTCACCACGAACAGCAGGACCAGCGTGGCGAAGATATCGATCACGCGCTTCCATCGGCGGTTGGCCTGCGCCCACACCAGATCGACGGTGATGTGCGTACCGCGATAGGAGGTGGCGGCGATGCCCCAGAAGATCAGGATGCCCAGCAGCATACGGCCGAAGTCATAGCTGTCAGGGATCTGGATGCTGAAGAAACGCCGCAGCAGGACCGAGAGGAAGATATCGGCCGCCACCAGCCCGACGAACAGCGCTGCGATCGCCTCGATCGTGTCGATGATGCGATCCATGATGCCTCGCACCGGCCGCGAAGCGCCGACTTTATGAGCCGGATGCGATTCCGCGCTCACAGCCCCGCGCCAGCCTTCTCCACATCGGCCTTGAACTCCTTCCATAAGGCGTCGGCATCGCTGCCGGCCTTGGTGACGGCCTCCGCCCACTGCTTCTGCAGCGGTGCCGTGGCCGTTTTCCACGCGTTGAGCTGATCGGGCGTGAGCTGATAGACCTCGTGCGCCTTGTCGGCCTTCATCTTCTCGCGACCGGCAGCCTCGAAGTCGTTCCACGGCGACGACACCTTGAGCGCCCATTCGGTGGTGCAGTGGTCGTCGATCACCTTCTTCTGCGCCGGCGACATGGCGTCGTACTTGGCCTTGTTCATCGAGTAGGTGAACACGGTCGTGTAGAGCGGCACGTCCATGTCGTACTTGGTCACCTTGTCGAGGCCGAACAGGAACATCGAGCCCCAGGGGAAGAAGATCGCATCGGCGACGCCGCGCTCCAGGACGTCACGCGCCTCCGGCGCCGAGGCCTGCACGTTGGTACCGCCCAGCGCCGTCACCATCTGGCCGATCGTGCTCTGGGCCGGCCGCAGCTTCATCCCCTTAAGGTCTTCCGGCATCACTACCTTCTTGCGGCCGTGATAGGCGCCGGGATCGTGGATGAAGGCGAAGCAGAAATGCGTGTCCGCCATCTCCTTGGCCGCATGCTTGCGATACCAGGTGTCGACGGCCACCGTACCCCTCTTACCGTCGGCAAAGATGAACGGAAGCTGGCCCGCGGCGATGATGGGAAAGCGGCCCGGCTGGTAGCCCGGATTGACATAGGTGACGTCGGCAATGCCGTCGCGCGCCATGTCATAATGATCGAAGGCCTTGCCGAGCTGCTCCGAGGGGAAGATCGCGTACCGGATGCTGCCACCCGACGCGCTCTTGATGTCCTCGGCCCAGGCCTTGGTCGCCGGAACCAGCGGATGGGCTGGTGGCAGCCAGATGGAGATTTTCAAGTCGACCGGCTTGTCCTGCGCCTTGTCCTGCGCCCAGGCTGGCAGGCCGATCGCCGCGCCCAGCAAGCCGATGGCCAAGGCCATTGCTTGTTTTTTCATGGCCGTTCCTCCCGATTGTTTGTTGTCCAAACATACCGGCCCATGACAAGCGCGCCAACCGCGTTTATAGCGCCGGCAATGGATACTCCTCTCGCCTCCCGGCGCGCCGCGCTCGAGGTTCTCATCGCCTGCCTGGACAAGGGCCAACCGCTCGACGACGCGCTCGCCCGGCACCAGGGTTTCGCCAGCCTCGAACCGCGTGATCGCGCTTTCGTGCGCCTGCTGCTCGCCACCACCCTGCGCCGCCTGGGCGAGATCGACGACGTGCTCAAGGGCCTGGTCGCGCGTCCTCTCGAAGGGGCGAATGCGCTGGGCCATCAGGTGCTGAGGCTGGGAGCTGTGCAACTCCTGTTCCTTGGCACGCCAGCCCATGCCGCTGTCGATACCTCCGTACGCCTTGTCGAAGGCGCCCACCTGCCGCACCTGAAGGGGCTGGTGAATGCCGTCCTGCGCCGCGTCGCGCGCGAGGGGACGGTCCCGCTCGGCGATCACGATGCGGCGCGCTTGAACACGCCGCTGTGGCTGTGGGAGAGCTGGATGGAGGCCTATGGCGAGGCAGCCACACGCGCCATCGCCGCCGCCCATCTCAGCGAAGCGCCGCTCGACCTGACGCCGCGCACCGATGCGGCATTCTGGGCCGGCCGACTGGAGGCGGAGGTATTGCCGACCGGCACGATCCGTCGGGGTGCCGGCGGCAACATCACCGAGCTGCCAGGCTTTGCCGAGGGCGCCTGGTGGGTGCAGGACGCCGCCGCCGCCCTGCCGGCGCGCCTGTTGGGCGACATTGCTGGCAAGCGCGTGGCCGACCTTTGTGCCGCTCCGGGCGGCAAGACGCTGCAGCTTTGCGCGGCTGGCGCGGCCGTCACCGCGGTCGATATCTCGGCCCGGCGCATGGCCCGGCTTGGCGACAACCTCATGCGCGCCGGCCTGAAGGCAGAGCTGGTGACGGCCGACGCCACCAAATGGCTGCCGACCGAGAAATTCGACGCCATCCTGCTCGACGCCCCCTGCTCCGGCACGGGCACCTTGCGCCGTCATCCCGACATCGCCTGGCTCAAGGACGAATACGACGTCGACCGGCTCGCCGTGACCCAGGATCGGTTGCTGCTCCATGCGCTCGATCTGCTGAAGCCGGGCGGCACCTTGGTCTATGCCGTGTGCTCGCTGCAGGAGGACGAGGGCCCGGCCCGCATCGAAGCGCTGCTGGCACGCGACCGCCGCGTCGAGCGCGTGCTGATCGCGGCCGACGAGTTGCCCGGCCTTGCCGAAGCCATCACGCCAAAAGGCGACGTCCGCACCCTGCCCTCGATGTGGACCGAGCGCGGCGGCATCGACGGTTTCTACATCGCCCGGCTGAGGCGTAGTTACGAAAAGTGACGCTTTAATAAATGGAAATAAAATGGAGCGCCTGCTCGGGCACGCCCATGTCGACGCAGGAAAGACGAGGATCGCGGAGCCCAGCATGGGCGCAATCTACCGCGCCCAAGGCCGGTCAACCGATTCCGGTCCTTACCGCTTTTCGGAATCGCGACAGGCGGCATAGACGGCTTGTCCATTGCGCCGGGATTGCTCGATTTCCTCCAGGGCACGGCCGCGCGTACGCGGTCCGAACAGACCGATCGACAACATGACGAGCAGCATACTGATGGAGATGAAGACGAACACGCCGGTCGGACCGGTGTTCGTCAGGAAGAACGCGATCAGGTAACTCGTCAACACGGTAGAAAGGCGGCTGAACGAATAGACAAAGCCGACGGCTCTTGCGCGGATATGCGTCGGGTAGAGCTCGGCTTGATAGGGATGATAGGAAAATGACAGCAAGGTGTTGGCGCCCGCAATCAGGACTCCACAAGCAACAAGGAGCGGACCGCTCGTGAGAATGGAGAAGAGGAGTCCCAATCCAGCTGTGACGCCCGACGAGAACACGATCAACCACTTGCGCTCGAAGCGATCGGCCACGGTAAAACTCCAGAGCAGCGGCCAGATCGGGAATGAGACGGCTACGGCCAACGAGTAGAGCAGGCTTTTTGTTACCGAATGTCCTTGTGCCGCGAGCAAGGTGGGCAGCCAATTCGTGAATCCGAAAAAGCCGATGGTCTGAAAAAAGTTGAAGACCAGAAGCATGATTGTGAAGCGCATCAAGGGGGGCCGGAAGATATCCGTGAACGCGCCATCGCGGGGCGGCACGAAAGCTGTCGGCAACGGAATTGAAAGAGGACGGCGTAGCTCTGCCTCGACACGCCGTTCGAGCGCTGTGAGCAGGGCTTCGGCTTCCGCAATCCGGCCCTGTTGGGCCAACCAACGCGGCGACTCCGGCAACTTTCGGCGAAGCCACCATACCACCATCGCGCCGGAACCGCCGATCACCGCGATCCATCGCCAGCCCGAGACACCGAATGGACTGATCGGGATCAGGAAGTAGGCGAGCAGCGCCAGTAACGGGATGCCGAGATAGGCCACGAAATGGAAGATGGCAAACACCTTGCCGCGGAAAGTCTTGGGGACGATCTCGACCAGGTAGGTGTCGATCGTCACCAGTTCCACACCGAGCCCCACGCCGGCTAGCAGCCGACACAGATTGACGCCGATTGCGGTCGTTTGCCCCGCCATAGCTAGGGAGGCGACGCTGTATCCAACGAGAGCCCACAGAAAAATCGGACGACGACCGAAGCGATCCGACACGGACGAGAAGATCAGGGAGCCGAGGAACATCCCGAAAAAAGTGGCGGCGGCGAAGGTCGCCTGATCTGTAATGCCGAGCAATCCGCTATGGCCACCCGTGAAGATGCCGTCGTGAGCAAGACCAAGAGGAAGATATGCCGTCTCGTAGAGATCGTAGACCTCGAAGATGCCGGCAAACGAGGCGACGATAGGGAAAGCCCAGACGGCGCGACATTCGGGAAGTCGATCGATGCGAGCCGAGATCGATTCCGCCTGTTCGCACGACGTCTCCACTGTTCGCTCCCTTTCAATTTCATTGATTTCCGCCCTTGGCGGCCTGATGCCTTACATCGATCAGTCAGCCGACTCTCGCCACGGGATGCGGATTTCCTGCAGCGGCACGTGTTGCTGGGCGGCGTGCATGTCGGTCTCACCGACGCCGCCTTGCACGCGCGGCCGCGGCAACGTGATCTTCACGGCGTTGACGAGGTCGAAGAAGCCGAATGTGATGATCGCCTGGCTCGGCACGCCGTAGAGCTCGGAAACCAGCTCCTTCGTGATGATGCCGCTCTTCCTTACTGCCTCGTAGTCTTCCCTCGACTTGAAGATGATATCGAACGTGATTTCGAATGGGCCGGCGTTCTTGCTGCGCACGACCTTGGCGATGTTCCGCAATGGCGTAGGTATGGTTGTCACGCGATTTCCTCGTACCTGATCGGAAACAGGGCGGTAGGGCTGTCGACCGTCATCAGGTGGTAGACGTTGAATTCACACGCTTGGCCGAGCGGAATCTCGAGCGGGGTAAATGGGGAAGCGAGGTTGCCTGCGGTGGCGATCCGGCCAGGATAGGGTGCGTGCATCAGGCCGGTCCGCAGTTTGCCGCAAATCGCGGTCGCCAGAGCTTGCGTCGCCGCCGCGACCTCCACGATGATGCAAAGCTCGTGTGCCGGCACCTTCACCGGCTCGAGGTCGCCCATGACTCCGTTTTTGCCGTAGATGTGCGGGACAATGCGGTAGGTCTCCTCCGGCACATCCCTGAAATAGGCGCGGGCCTGCGCGATCACCCTCTCGAGAATCGAATCAATTTGGCCGATGAAGATCGGATCGCGGGCGCCGGCGATGAAGATGCTGCGCCAGCCCGCAGTTTTTGCTCCCTCGAGCTTCACTGTGTAGCGCGCCCCTGAATTGAAGCGGCTACCCGAGACACGCACACGGCGGTCGGTCATCTGCTCGTACTTGCAATTCGAGAGATCTAACGTTCCGCCAGGACCGGCGAGCAGAAAGGGATGGGATTTTTCGTAGAGTGTATGAGCCGCAACCGAGGCAGTGGTACAGCGCTCGGCCGGATTGAGCGGCTCGATCTCGAAGTGATCGTGCCGCAGGTAGCCGATGACGCAACGTCCCACCGGTTCGGCACATAGCGCGCCGCACTCCATAATCTTGCCCATATGCCAAGCGAGCGCGGGATCGAAGCCGGCGCGGATCGCCATGGCGGCAGTTGGCGAGGGATCATAGGCGCGGCCGCTGACGATCACGTCGACACCTTCGCTCTCGTCGAGTGCCTTCTGGAAAGGCTCAGCGCCCATCTGCGCCACGACAACCGTCGCCGCCTCGATCTCGCGCGGATCAAGCAGCGGCACCGGACCGAGCGGCTCGATTCGCCCCGCTTTCAGTTCGCGGCGGATATGATCCTTGTCAATATCGGCATAGATGCGAGCCAGCTTGAACCGCCAGCCGCGCTTATGCGCGATGTCAGCGATCATATCGCGAAAGACATCGACGTGGAGATTGCTGCCGTCGCCTCCGGCGGAGGAGATCAGAAGTGGCACACGCCCCTCTTTCTGTGCCTCCAGCAGGACCTCGAGGTCCTTCAGGTAGGCCTCGCGGCTGCAGGTCATCTCGCCCAGTCCGAGCTTCTGCGGGCCCGAGTCCGTCGAGCCGGAATCGATAGTGATGGCATGGGGCTTTTGCGCGAGGCCGAGCCGGAGGTGCTCGACCGGGAAGCCGTAGCCCAGCATCCCTGAAGGTGTGAGGATGCGAATCTCGTCATTGCCCGCGGCGACCATCATTTTACGTCCTCCAGGGGTCGCCAATTAGCATTGGCCTGGATGGGATGCAACTGGTATACCACTTACATAATGGACGGCTTAGTGAAACGCGATAACGTCAACAGTGAGAGCAGAAGCCTCTCGGCCATCGCTTATGGCGCGCTTCTCGACATGATTCTGCGCGGCACCATCGCCCCGGGCGAGCTCGTAACCGAGCGTCAGATCGCAGCCCGACTCGACATGTCGCGCACCCCGGTGCGCGAGGCTGTGAGGCGACTTGAAGGCGAAGGCACGCTGGAGCGTCAACGAACCGGCGCCTTGGTCGTGAGGCCCTATTCTATGGAGGAGTTCCTGCATGCTCTCGCGGTCCGCCGCCTGTTGGAGGGTGAGGCGGCACGACTCGCTGCAGGCAAGATCTCACCAAAGTTACTCGCCGCGGCTCGTGAGCGTATTGACCGGCTACGCCGGGAAGGACTAGCCGATGCCGCCCATCAGGACGATCGCGACTTCCATGATGCCATCGCGCAGGCTTCGGGAAACCCCGTACTGGCGAACGCAATAGCCGATCTGCGCAAGCGAACGGCGATGTTTCGCCTAGGTCGCTTGCCAGAGCACCGCGATATGGTATGCGCCGAGCATCTTGCTATCGTCGAGGCGCTGGAGCGCGGCCAGGGCGAAGCAGCACGCGACGCAATGCACGCACATATCGACAATGTGCGGGCTCATCTCCTGCAACGGCTAGCGGCCCTGTAGCCGAGCCTCTCGGGCGCGCCGACTCTCTCACACCATCGAGCTAGGCCGGTAGAACGGCTGGTGCTTCGAGGTGTCGATGTAGTCGGCGTAGAATTTCCGCGCGTGCGGCAGCAGCGCCTTGGAGAGCTTGCGCCGCTCCACTTCGTCGTCGCTGAGCGCCTTGGTGAGATCGTCGTGTAGTGCCTTTAGCGCCGCCGTGCGGTCGACCTTGGTGAACGTGCCGTCCTGGTAGATCACCTCGCCGTCGCACATGGTCATGGTGACCGACTGTTGCTTCGCGCGCTGCACCACCGCATCGAGCGTCGGAGTCAGTTCGTCGAGATAGGGATAGGCGATGCTGTCCCAGTCGAGCAGCACCATGTCGGCCGCCTTGCCCACCTCGAGCGTCCCGAGCGTTTCGCCATAGGGCGTCGTGCGGGCGCCGCCCACCGTCGCCATGCGCAGCACCTGGGACATGGTCGGCACATCCTCCTCGACCATGCCGGGGACACGATGCGCCCGCAGCACCAGCTTCAGCTCCTGCAGCATGTCGCGATCGTCGTTGATGCCGGCCTCGTCGAGGCCGATGGCGGTATTGATGCCCCTCTTTTCGAAGAAGTTCAGCGCCGCCACGCCGGACCGCAGCCGGAAGTTGGAGGAGCAGTTGTGGCAGACGCAGCCCTTGGCGGCGGCGAGCCGGTCGATGTCCTTTTCGTTCAACCACACGCCGTGACCCAGCGTCAGCCGCTCGTTCACCATGCCGAAGCGGTCGATATATTCGAGCGCGGTGCAGTTGCCGCGACGCCAGGCATACTCCTTCTGGTAGGCCGTCTCGACCAGATGCATGTGCATCGGCACGTTGTAGGACGCCGACGCGTCGGAGAGCTTGGTCAGCGCCGTGTCCGAGCACCAGTGCAGGTTGGCCGGCGCGAGCTGGATCTTCACCCGGCGCTTGTTGTGGTGCTGGGAGTGGAACGACTTGAAGAGATCCATCGCATCGTCGAGGCTCATCTTGAAGCGGTCGAACCACTTCTTCATCGGTCCCTGCAGCTCGGCGGGCAGGCTGGCCACGAATTCCTCGTCGGCCTGGTAGACGAGCCGGTTCTGGTCGCGCACGGCGTAGCAGTAGCTGACGCGCATGCCGACATCCTCATAGGCGCGGATGACGTCGCCTGACCGCTTCTCGACCTCCGGCAGCGTCCCCGGCATCCAGCCATGGATATGCTGCACCGTGGTGATGCCCGAGCCGATCATCTCGAACGCCGAATAGAGCGTGTCGAGATAGAGATCGAGGTTACGGATCACCATGCGGGTGATGAACCAGAGTTCGAGCGGCATGTCGGGCGAGCCGAGCTGGACCGGAGTCAGGCCGACATGGTGATGGCCATTGACGAAACCCGGCAGCAGGATCTCCTTGCCGCTGCCGATGACTGGCACGGTCGGATGCTTGCGGTGCAAGTCGTCATAGGTCCCGACGGCGACGATCACGCCATCCTCTTGCAGCACGGCGCCATCCTTGATCTCGTTCCAGGACAGGCGGTCCTTCGTTCCCGTGATGGTGGCGCGGCTGCGGATGAGACTGGTGGCCATATCAGGCTTCTCCCTCTTTCCTTGATTGTGTGCGTGGGATTTGTCTAGGCGACGGAGGCGAGGCCTTCCTGTTCCGCGAAAGCCCGATCGACCTCGTCCCGCAGCAGATCGGTGAGCTCGATGCGCAGTGCCTCGGCCTCGCGCGAGAAGAGATCGCGCGGGCGTGGCAGGTCGACCGGCACGATGGTCTTGATGCGGCCAGGCCGGGCGGTGAAGACGACCACGCGATCGGCAAGTGCCACGGCTTCGTCGATATGATGGGTCACGAACAGTACCGAGGCGCCGGAATCGCGCCAGACATCGAGCAGGAAATCCTGCATGCGCGCGCGCGTCTGGACATCGAGGGCGGCAAAGGGCTCGTCCATCAGCAGCACCTTGGGCCGCATGGCCAGCGCGCGGGCCACGGCGACGCGCTGGCGCATGCCGCCGGACAGCTCGTCGGGCCGCTTCTCCATCGCCGCCTTGAGCCCGACCCGCTGCAGCGCTTCTTCGGCAACGGCGCGCCGCTCGGCGCGGGAGGCGCCGCGGATCGACAGGCCGAAACTCACATTCTCCCATACGGTCAGCCACGGGAAGAGCGACGTTTCCTGGAAGATCAGGCTGCGCTCGGGCGACGGCGTCTCGACCTTGTCGCTGAACGACCAGATGCTGCCGCCGGTCGCCTCTTCCAGTCCGGCGATGAGATAGAGCAAGGTGCTCTTGCCGCAGCCGGACGGTCCCAGGAAGACCACGAACTCGTTGGGCTTCACGTCGAGATCGATGCCGCGCAGCGCCTCGTGGGCGCGGCTAGTGCCGGCGGACCAGGTCTTGCCGACATTGCGGCAGACCACGGCGTCCTTGGACGAGAAGGTCGGAGGGCTAGAGGCCACGCAGCTTCCCCTTTGTATCCGGCAACCAGTAGAGGATGCGCCGCTGCGCCTGGCGCAGCAGCCAGTCGAAGGTGAATCCCAGCAGCCCGATCACCGCGATGGTGAAGAAGACCAGCGACGGATTGAAGGTGTTGCGCGCCAACATGATCACCTGCCCCAGCCCGTAGCCGACGCCGGTCGATTCGGCCACCAGCACCACCATCCAGGCGCCGAACAGGTTCATGCGCAGCACCGCCAGCATGCCGGGCAGGATCGCGGGCAGGATCACTCGCCCGTAAATCTGCCGCTTGGTGGCGCCCACCGTGCGGGCAACGTTGATCAGGTTGGGACTGACGCCGTCGATCTGGGTGACCGTGGCCAGCACCATATGGAAGAACAGCGCCACCACGACCATGAAGATCGCGGGCCCATTGCCGATGCCGAACAGGAAGATCGCCACCGGCAGCCAGGCGATGGGCGAGACCGGCGACAGCAGCGTCACGGTCGGCAGCACGAGCTTGTCGAACAGGTTGGAGTAGCGGATCAGGATGCCGACGCCGATGCCCAGCACCGAGGCGATCAGCAGGCCGACGAAGACGCGCATCGTCGTCGCGCCGACGGTGATCATGACCGATTCGAAGGCGCTCGGACCGGCATTCATGGACTGGCCAACCTGCCAGCGCGTCGCCGTGTTGAAGAACTTGGCCTGCTCGACGATGCTGCCCAGGAAGATGTGCGGCGGCGGCAACAGCTTGGGGTCGGCCCAGCCCGCAGCCCAGCAGAACTCCCACAGGCCAGCAAACAAGCCGATGGACAGGAAGGTCCAGACGATCTTGGCGAGCAGCCCCTCCCCCGCCATCGACGCGAACAACCGCGCGACCGCCGCCGGACGGGTTGGCCCGGCGGCAGAGGCGGTATCGGTATAGTCGGGCGGCGTCGCGACAGTCATCAGGCCGACTTGTACTTGAGCTTGCCGTAGAGCTCAGGGTTCTCCTTGATGACTTCCTCGAGGAGCGTCCAGTCGATGGCGTCGGGCCCCGGCTTCTTCTTGATGTAGCCCATCTCCATCACGCTGTCGGTGCGCTCGAGGATGAACTTGGTCTGGCTGCGCGCGTCGACCACGGCGGGCTGCTTGCCCTTGGCGATCTTCGCGTTCTCCATCGAGGTCTTGTAGTACTTGCCGACCAGCTCCTTCAGCGCACCGTCGGGATCGGTCTCGGCATCGTACTGCGCCTGCATCATCGCTTTGATGATGGCCTTGAGACCAGCCGGATTGTCCTTGGTGATGCTGGCGCGCGCCGCCAGCACGCAATCGGTGTAGCCCGGCCCGTAGAGGTCGGTGCCGTCGGTCAGCATCTTGGCGCCCTTGACGTCGTTCACGAGCGCCGACGCATAGGGCTCGATGGTGCAGATCCAGTCGAGCGCGCCGGCCTTGAAGGCCTCGACCGCCTCCGGCGTGTTGCCCATGTAGCGGACCTTCACGTCCTTGAACGAGATGCCGTTCTTCTTGAGATAGTCGTAGGGCATCACTTCCAGCGTATCGAGCTGGAAGGTGCCGAGCGTCTTGCCCTTGAGCTTCTCCGGCGTATCGAGGCCGGGCTGGGCCACGATCGCGCAGCCCTGGATGCCGCCGCCGGCGACGATCTTCACCGGCGCGCCGGCATCGTAGAGGGCCATGAAGCTGGTGTAGGGCATCAGGCCGACATCGACCTGTCCCATGCCGAGGAAGGTCACCATCTCGGCCGAGGTCGGCGTGTTGATGAAGTCGAGCTCGACGCCGTCCTTCTTGGCGTACTGCCGGGCGTGCGCGAGGAAGATGTTGAGATTGCAGAAGCCCGAGCCGTGCGTGCTCTTGATCTGGCCGCTGGCGGCATGGGCCGGCCCGCCCAGCAGCATGCCAGGTCCGGCGGCCATGGTGATCGTGGTCGCCGCCGCAGCTCCCTTCAGGAAGGCGCGGCGCGAACGGATCGCAGCCCCGGACAGGTCCAGCCCCTGAAGCTTGGGAAAATGGGTACAGCCAATTCGTTCACACATGGGTGCTGCCTCCTCGATCATCGATTGCGAAAGTTAAGAATCGAAACGGAATGACGCTCGTCGAACGCGGATAGTCCTTCCCCGACCACCGCAAGCGGCGGTCCCCCGAAACCCCGGCACGCCAACCGAAGAGACCGCGAAGCGGCCTGCGCTGACCGGAAATGGTGCAAGGCGTATGCCAGTGCTGCCGCGGCGGACCCCGGCGACGGCAGTGCTCGGCATGCTGCAGCGCACACGCTCAAAACTTGGCCAATTGATCAAAACTTGTTCGCAGGCCCGGTGCGCGGAAACTTCATTCGAGTTGACATCAGCGGGCGGATATTGCCTATCCGGCCCCGACAAAATCGTCTCAAAATGGAATTCGGAGGAGAACGCTCGATGACCATCTCTCGCCGCCGGCTTCTTGCCGGCGCGGCCGCCGCGCCGCTGGCCGCTCCCTGGATCGCCGGCACGGCCCGCGCCGAAGCCAAGCAGCTCAAGATCTCCCATCAGTTCCCGGGCGGGACGATCGACAGCGGCGATTTCCGCGACCAGCTGTGCCGCCGCTTCGCCGCCGAGATCGCCAAGCGCACCAATGGCGCGCTGACCGCCGAGGTCTATCCCAACTCCTCGCTGGTGAAGACGCTCGCGCAATATTCCGCGATCCGCCGCGGCGCCCTCGACATGACGCTCTATCCCCTGAACTACGCCGGCGGCGAGGTCAGCGAATACAATATCGGCTTCATGCCGGGCGTCGTGACGTCCTACGAGCAGGGCTATGCCTGGAAGAATGCCGAGATCGGCAAGAAGCTGACGGCGCTGCTGGCCGAAAAGGGCGCTATCCTCGTTACCTGGCTGTGGCAGGCCGGCGGCGTCGCCAGCCGCAGCAAGCCGATCCTGGTGCCGGACGACGTCAAGGGCCTGAAGGTGCGCGGCGGCAGCCGCGAGATGGACCTGATGCTGAAGGGCGCCGGCGCCTCGGTCGTCAGCATGCCGTCCAACGAGCTCTATGCGGCGATGCAGACGGGTACCATGGACGTCGCCATGACCACGTCCACCAGTCTGATCTCCTTCCGCCTCGAGGAGATCGCCAAGACCCTCACCTCGTTCCGCAAGAAGGGCTTCTTCTTCGTGTTCGAGCCGCTGCTGATGTCCAAGCAGGTGTTCGACTCGCTGCCCAAGGACCAGCAGACGGCGATCATGGAGGTCGGCGCCTCGCTCGAGAAGTTCGGCCTCGACAAGGCCAAGGCCGACGACGACGAGGTCGTGCGCGTCTACGAGAAGGCCGGCGCCAAGATATTCGAGCTCGACCAGGCCCAAGCCGACAAGTGGAAGGCCGTGGCGCTCAATACCAGCTGGAAGGAATACGCCGACAAGTCCGCCAGCAACGCCGAATTCCTGAAGCTCAGCCAGCAAGTTTCGTGAAAGCTCTTACTCTCCTCAACAGGGCGATCGTCTTCTTCTCGGCGGTCGCCCTGGTCGTCGCAGCCTGTGTTCTGACCTACAGTGTCGTCCTGCGCTATTTCTCGCCCGAGCCGACCGACTGGCAGGACGAGTTCTCCGTCTTCCTGCTGATCGGCATGACGTTCCTGTCGGCAGCCTGGGTCCATTCCCAGCGCGGCCATATCGGCATCGAGGCCCTGGCCAGCGTCCTGTCGCCCAAGGCCAACCGCTTGCGCCTCTTCGTCGTCGACCTCCTCAGCGCCGCCTTCTGCGCCTTCTTCGCCTGGAAATCCTGGACCCTGCTCCACGAGGCCTGGAGCGAAGGCTATGTCAGCGCCACCGCCTGGGCGCCGCCCTTGTGGATTCCCTATCTTGCCATGTCCGTCGGCATGACCCTCCTCACCGTGCAGATCCTCGTCCAGGCCTTCCAGCGTCCATGACTACCCTCGAGATCGGCCTCCTCTACGGAGGCTTCACGCTGCTTGTCATGTTCTCTGGCATGCCCATCGCCTTCTCGCTGGGGCTGGTGGCGACCGTTTTCATGATCTTCTTCATGCCGCCGGCGGCCCTCGATACGGTGACGCAGAACGTCTACGAGGAGATGTCGGCGATCACCCTGCTGTCGATCCCGCTCTTCATCCTCAAGGGCGCCGCGATCGGCCGTTCGCCGGCGGGACGCGATCTCTATTCGGCCCTGCATGTCTGGATGAGCCGCATCCCCGGCGGTCTCGGCATCGCCAACATCTTCGCCTGCGCGCTGTTTGCTGCCATGGCGGGCTCCAGCCCCGCCACCTGCTCGGCGATCGGCTCGGCCGGCATTCCCGAGATGCGCAAGCGCGGCTATCCGGGCGGCTTCGCGGCCGGCCTGATCGCCGCCGGCGGCACCCTCGGCATCCTGCTGCCGCCCTCGATCACCATGATCCTGTACGCGGTGGCGTCGGAGCAATCGCTGGGCAAGCTGTTCCTGGCCGGCATCGGCCCGGCACTGCTACTGGTCGTGCTGTTCGCGCTCTACGCCGCCTGGCGCTATTCCAGCGAGGCGCGCAAGGCCCATGCCACCCATGCGAAAGGCGGCGCACACTCGGTTCTGTTGGACAAGGAGCGCTATACACTCAGCCAGAAGTTCGGCGCCCTGCCCCGCGTCCTGCCGTTCGTGATCCTGCTGACCGGCGTGATGATCGCGCTCTATGGCGGCTTCGCCACGCCGTCGGAAACGGCCGGCCTCGGCGCCATCCTGGCGCTGCTGCTGATCGCCGCGATCTACAACACCTGGCGTCCGCGGCAGCTCGAGCCGATCTTCGTCAACACGATCCGCGAATCGACCATGCTGATGATGATCATCGGCATGTCGCTCTTCTATTCCTACGTGATGAGCTACCTGCACATCAGCCAGTCGGTGGCCGAGTGGATCGTCGCCCAGCACCTGTCGCGCTGGGTGCTGCTGGCGGCCATCCTGGTGCTGGTCGTGGTGCTGGGCTTCTTCCTGCCGCCGGTATCGATCATCCTGATGACGGCGCCGATCATCCTGCCGCCGCTGCGCGCCGCGGGCTTCGATCTGGTGTGGTTCGGCGTCGTCATGACCATCGTCATGGAGATGGGGCTGATCCATCCGCCGGTCGGGCTCAACATCTTCGTCATCAAGAACATCGCCCCCGACATCCCGCTCGGGGACGTGATCTGGGGCGTGATGCCGTTCGTCGTGCTGATGGCGCTGGCGATCGTGGTGCTGTGCTTCGCCCCCGGCATCGCCCTGTGGCTGCCGGATGCGGTGATTACGACGACGCGCTGACCGTGCGGCGGTAGCGGACGCGCTCGCGGTAGCCGATATAGAGGCCGGAGCCGATGATCACGGCCGCTCCGACCCAGGTCCAGAGGTCCGGGCTCTCGTGGAAGACCAGGAAGCCCAGGATCGCCGCGCCGATCAGCTGTGTGTAGTTGAAGGGCGAGACCACGGCGGCCGGTGCCTGGCTGTAGGCGATGGTCAGGAAATAGTGGCCGGTCCCGGCCATGATGCCCCATGCCGATGAACAGGCCGAGATCCCACAGCGAGGTCGGCGCCACCCAGTCGAACGGCACGAACGGCGTGGCCGCGACCGTGCCGACGATGGTCGCCACCGTCGCCGAGGCGTCCGGTCGCTCGGTCTGGCCATAGCGGCGCGAAAAGATCTGGTAGAAGGCGCTGCAACCCGTGCTGGCCACGATCCACAGCACATGCCAGTCGAAGTCGGCGTGGCCCGGCCGCACGACGATGAGGGCGCCGACGAAGCCCACGCACACCGCTGCCCAGCGCCGCCCGCCCACCGGCTCGCCCAGCAGCCGGGACGACAGGGCGGTGACGATGATCGGGCTGGAGAGCGAGATCGAGGCGGCCGTGGCCAGCGGCAGATAGACCACGCCGTGGAAATAGAAGTACGAGGAGAAGAACAGCAGCAGGCCGCGCACGATCTGCGTCTCCAGACGCCGGATGGTGAACAGCCCCATGCCGTTGCGCGGCAGGAACATCGCCAGCATGAAGACGAAGGCGAACAGGTAACGCGCCCAGATCACCTCGATCACCGGATAGCCGGAGGTCGACAGCGTCTTGGACATGGAATTCAGGATCGCGAAGCAGGTCATCGCCACGATCGTGGAGAGGATCGCCCGCAGGATGCGATCCGTCGGTGGCGGCGAGGCAGTCATCGCCTGCAAATTAGCTTGCGGTGGCGTCAGGGCAAGCGCGATACCGCCGCAATTCCGCTCAGAAGCCCATGCTCCTGATCTTGGCCGCCAAGGCGGCGACGGAGAATGGCTTGCCGATGAAATTGACGCCGGCATCGAGCACGCCGTGATGCACGATAGCATTGGCGGTGTATCCGGTCGTGTACAGCACCTTGAGCGTCGGCCGGCGCTCGATCGCATGCTCCGCCATCTGGCGCCCGTTCATCTCGCCCGGCAGGCCGATGTCGGTGAACAGCAGGTCGATCTCCTGGCGCACTGCCAGAACCGCCAGCGCTTCCTCGCCATTCGCGGCCTGGTAGACCGTGCAACCCACCTCGCGGCAGGCGGCGACCGCGAAATCGCGCACCGCCGGATCGTCCTCGACCACCAGAACGACAGGGCCGCCGCCGACAGCGGTGGCCGGTTGGGCAACCGGCTCGATCGCGGCCTGCATCTCGGCCATGGCGCGCGGCAGGTAGAGCTTCACCGTCGTGCCGTGTCCGATCTCGCTGTAGATCTTGAGATGGCCGCCCACCTGCTTGATGTAACCGAAGGTCATGCTGAGCCCCAGGCCCGTGCCCTGCCCACGCTGCTTGGTGGTGAAGAACGGCTCGAAGGCCCGCGTGATGGTGTCGCCGTCCATGCCGCTGCCGGTGTCGGACACGGCGATCAGCACATACTGGCCAGGTGACACTTCGACATTGGCGGCGGCATAGCCGTCGTCGAGATGCGCATTGGCGGTCTCGATGGTCAGGGTCCCACCATCGGGCATCGCATCGCGGCCATTGATGGCCAGGTTCAGGATCGCCGCCTCGAGCTGCGCCGCGTCGGCCTTCGCCCGCCATAGCCCGCCGGCCAGGATGGTCTCGATGCTGATTTTCTCGCCCAGTGTCCGGCGCAGCAGCTCCGACATGCCGGACACCACGCGGTTGGCGTCGATGGCCTCGATCTGCAGCGGCTGCTGGCGGGAAAAGGCGAGAAGCCGCTGCGTCAATGTCGCGGCCCGCATCACGCCGCTGCGCGCCAACTCGAGGAAGCGCGCGATCTCCGGCGCCGGATCGGGCAGGCGACGGCCGATCATTTCCAGGGCACCGCCGATGCCGGTGAGGAGATTGTTGAAATCGTGAGCGATACCCGCCGTGAGCTGTCCGACGGCGTTCATCTTCTGAGACTGGCGCAGGCTTTCCTCGGCGAGCTGCCGGCGCGCCTGCTCCTCGTGCAACTGGTCGAGCGTCTGGCTTTGCTGCACGGCGCGGCGCGAAGCGAGCAGCGCCAGGAAGAAAAGAGCCAAGGTCGCCGGCACGCCGAAGATCAGATGCAGGCCCATGCGCCCGATCCAGGTCGCACGGATCGTCTCCAAGGCATAGCCGTGCAGGACATAGAGCGGCAGATCGGGCAAGCGCCGATAGACGAAAAACCGCGCGACGCTGTCCGAGCCGGAGCTCTGCGTCGTGTAGCGCCCCTGCTCCGGATGCCTCTGGATCTCCTGCATGAAACCGCTATCCGGCCCGAGCTGTCGTATCAGCGGGGGATCGGGATAGCGGGCCAGGAACGTGCCATCGTCACGCACCAGGGACGCCGTCGACAACGGGGAATCGGATGCGCGCTTGAACTGGTCCACGAAGTAGGACAGCCGGATCGACACGGCGATCACGCCATCGAAATGGCCGTCGGGACTCCGCCACCGCTGGGCCACATCGAAATAGTCGATGTCCTTCAGGCGGCCGCGCAGGACCTGGCTGATCGTGCGCGTCGAGGAGCCATCGCGCAGCGTCCTGAAGTACGCGCGGTCCGCGAAGTTGAGTCCCGCCGGCAGCGGATAGATCTTCGCGGATACCAGGGCGTTGCCGGCCGCATCCAGGACCCAGACATTCTCGACCTGAGGCAGGCTCTCGACCAGGCGGTTCATCCTTTCATGGATTTTTTCCGCATTGCTCCTGATGTCGGCCTCGGACGCGTAATCGTCGAGCTGGCCGATCACGTTGGCGATCACCAGCTGATTGCTGTCGAAGGTGGCGCGAACGTTGTTGTAGAGGAGATCGAGCGTGCGCGTCATGCGCTCGTCCGCTTCGCGCTGATTGTCGCCGTAGGCGATCCAGCTGGCGCCGACAAACAGGAGCAACGGCACCGCCAGCGCGGCCACGGCGACGATCATGGACGTCTCGGCGGCATTGTTGCCGCCGCGCCGCCAGGTGCTCCACTTCAAGAGCCGACGCATACGGTCAGCTGGTGCGGCCTGAGACGAGAGAAGCGACGAATCTCGACAGCTCGTCGACGCTGTAGGGTTTGGCGAAAACGTGGATGTTGCCGTTCGCCGCCGGCGCCGTGGCCGGCGCCCCCGAACAACGGATCACCGGAATCTGCGGACGATGCCGCATGGCAGCCTCGATCACCTTCTCGCCCGACATGTCCGGCAGGCCGATATCGACGATGATGGCCGACAGCGGCGCTTCCCCGCGCAGGATATCCAGCGCCGCCTGTCCGGTCGGCGCCTCGATGCAGGAAAGCCCCAAGGCCTCGAGCGCGTCGGCCAAGACCACGCGGATCAGGAATTCGTCCTCAGCCAACAACACGCACGACATGCACCGATCCTACTCGGCCACTCCGTTTATTCGGCCGCTCTGGCCAGATTGGGCTGAGGCTTGAACGGCAGGATAGTTGTCGCCCGGATGGCCGGCAGGGGCAAGGGCGGTGTTTCGACACCAAGCGCACGGGCGGCATTCCAGCCCCAGCGCGGGTCGAGCAGGAAAGCCCGAGCATGTGCCGTACAATCGGCTTCGCCGGAGGCGATGATGCGCTCGGCCTGCTCCGGCTCGGTGATCACGCCCACCGCCCACGTCTTGATCCCGACCTCGTGACGGATGCGCGCCGCAAACGGCACCTGGTAGCCCGGCGCCACCGAGATCTTCTGCGCATGCGAGTTGCCGCCGGAGCTGACATCGATGAAATCGCAGCCCAGGGCCTTGAGCTGATGCGCGGTCTCGACCGTGTCGTCGAGTGTCAGGCCGCCCTCCACCCAGTCCGTCGCCGACAGGCGGATGCCCAGCGCCTTGTCCGCCGGCACCAGCCGGCGGCAGGCCTCGAACACCTCGAGCGGAAAGTGGCGGCGCTTCTCCATCGTGCCGCCATAGGCATCGCTGCGCCGATTGCTGAGCGGCGACAGGAACTGGTGCAGGCAATAGCCGTGCGCACCGTGCAACTCGATCAGGTCGAAGCCCAAGCGCAGGCTGCGCTCGACCGCCGAGACGAAAGCCTGCTTCACCCGCTCGAGGCCGACCTCGTCCAGGGCGACGGGCGTGTGCCAGTTGGTGTCGTATGGAATCGCCGAGGCGGAGAACGTCGTCCAGGGCAGATCCGGCGCGTCGGCGCCGGTGAGCGGCCCGCCGCCCTTCCAAGGCCGCTGCGCCGACGCCTTGCGACCGGCATGCGCAAGCTGAACGCCGAGCTTCACGTGCGGCATCCATCCGCGGATCCATTCGACGACCGGCCTGAGCGCCGCTTCGTTGTCGTCGCTGTAGAGGCCGAGGCAGCCTTGGGTGATGCGGCCCGCGCGTTCGACATGCGTCGCTTCCAGGCACAGCAGCCCCGCGCCCGACATGGACAGCATGCCGTAATGCACCTGATGCCAGGGCTGCGCGCTGCCGTCGACGGCCGAATACTGGCACATCGGCGACACGACGATCCGGTTCGGCAGCGCGATGCCGCCAAGTTCGACAGGCGTGAAAAGCTTGGCGGTCATCGGATGCTTCCTTGGAAAACTGTCAGCCGGAAATCGACGGGCCTGCCTCGTGCCCCAGCCACTCCTCGATCAGACGTCGAGCGATCGAGTCGCGCCGCGGCATGAAGAACGAGCCGTCCGTGGGCAAGTTCTCCGGCCGCAACTCCTCGCGGCTCATCCACCGCGCCGAGGCAAGCTCTTCCTCGTTGACCTCGAAGTCCAGCGACTCCGCCTCGGCATGGAAGCCGATCATCACGGATGCCGGGAACGGCCAGGGTTGGGAGGAGCGGTAGACGACGTTCCTCACCCGTACCTTGACCTCTTCGTAGACCTCGCGCGCCACGGCGTCCTCGAAGCTCTCGCCCGGTTCGACGAAGCCGGCCAAGGTCGAATGCATGCCGCGCGGGAACTGCTTGCCGCGCCCCAGCAGGCACTTGTCGCCATGATGCACCAGCATGATGACGGCCGGATCGGTGCGCGGGAAATGCTCGGCGCGACAGCCGTCGTTGGTGCAGATGCGGACGTGGCCCGCGCGCGCCACACGGGTGCTCGCGCCGCAGACACCGCAATAGCGATGACGGCGATGCCAGTAGGTCATGCCGCGGGCATAGGCCAGGATCGACCCTTCGCGGGCGAACAGAAGCGCGCCGACCTGGCGCAGATCGACGAACTCGCCGAGCTCGTTGAGGGGCGCATCCTTGCCGGTCACGTCGACGGCGAAATAAGGCGTGCCTTCGACATACCCCAGGAAGATGTGATGGTCGGCGACCTGGGCGATCGCCCGTCCCATCATTCCGTGCAGGAACACGGCTTCGGGATTGCCGCCGGCCTTGCTGACCAGGTTCCTTTCGGTATCGATCGGCACGAACCGCGCCTCGCCGGACGAGACCAGTTCGATGATCCTCTCTTCGTTCTCACGTTCATGGCTGGCGCGGTCGATCTCCGCGCTGGAGTAGGGATTTCGCGGGTTCTGCATCGCGCCGGACCGTGCCATAGCGCTGACGGGGCTGCAATGCTTTCACCTCCCCTCCCCAGCAACGCCGGGGAGGTGCCCCGGAGGGGCGGAGGGGTCAGAGACTCCAATCGAAGCGACCATCCATTTTCGCATCCCGAAGCGCTTCGCGGATTGTCTCGAGGACGCTGCCGGTGCGAAAGATCACATCCGGATTCCAGAATCTAAAGACACGGAAGCCATTTGATCTCAGAAACGCGTCGCGCTTTTCGTCATACCGCATTTGATCGGCATGCTGGCTGCCATCGAGCTCGATAGCGACTCCGGCCTCGAGACAAACAAAGTCGCAGATGAACGGTTTGATCTGATGCTGGCGACGGAACTTGAAGCCAGCCAACTGGCGTTTGCGGAGATGACGCCAGAGAATTCGCTCGGCCTCCGTGGCGTTGCTTCGGAGATGACGTGCAAAGTGCAGCACGCGGACATGTTAGCCTATTTATGAGAGTCTGTTCTCACGTAACTTCTACTAAAAATTGTGCATGGCACTTCCGACCCCTCCGGCCCTTCGGGCCACCTCCCCGCGCTGTGCGCAGGGAGGTAATGCCAACGATCGCTCGGGATGACGGAAGAAGCTTTGTTGGATTTGTTGGCGAAATTTCGACTGAAATACTACCTATAGTTGTTTTTTGAGGAGCGTCTGACCCCTCCGGCCCTACGGGCCACCTCCCCGCGCTGCGCGCAGGGAGGTGAAGAACAGGACGTTAGGCCAGCGCCTTCTCCAGGACCTGGGCGACGTGCAGGGCGTGGCGGGTGGTGCCGTCGGCGATCTGGTGGCGGCAGGAGGTGCCGTCGGCGACGATCAGCGTGTCGGCACCAGCCTTGCGGATTGTCGGCAGCAGCGACAGTTCGGCCATCGCGATCGAGGTATCGTAGTGCTCGGCCTCGTAGCCGAAGCTGCCGGCCATGCCGCAGCAGCTCGACTCGATCGGTTTGACGGCGAGATCGGGCACCAGCGTCAGCACCTCCTGCACCGCGCTCAGGACGCCGAAGGCCTTCTGATGGCAGTGACCATGCAGCAGCGCGGTCTTTTCCGGCAGCGGCTTCAGAGCGAGCGACAGGCGCCCCGCTTTCTTCTCGCGAGCCAGGAATTCCTCGAACAGGAAGGCGTTTTCGGCCGCCCGGCGCGCCGCCTCGCCCAATCCCAGCCCCTGCATCTCGTCGCGCAGGGTGAAGAGACATGACGGCTCGAGCCCGATCACCGGCAAGCCGCGGGCCACGAACGGAGCCAGCGCTTCCAGGAGACGCTCGGCTTCGTCGCGGGCCTTGTCGACCTGCCCGGTGGCCAGATAGGTACGGCCGCAGCAGAGGGCGCGTGCGCCGAGTTCAGGCCAGGCCACGGCGACGCGATGCCCGGCCGCCTCCAGCACACGGCGCGCGGCATGCAGGATCTCAGGCTCGAAATTGTTCGAGAAAGTGTCGGCGAAGATCACGACCGTCGCGTTCTCGGCATCGACAGCGGTGGTCGACAGGAAGGTATCGCCGCGCCAGCGCGGCAAGCGGCGTTCTTTGGCAAAGCCGATCAACGGCTGGATCAGTGAAGCGAGATTGAACAGCCATGGCAGGCGCCGCGCCCACGGCGCGATCGCCGGGAGATCGCCAATCACGCGGTCGCGCAGCGAGAGCCCCTTGCTCATGCGGCGTGCCGACTTCACCTCGATCTTCATGCGCGCCATGTCGACGCCCGTCGGGCAATCGCGCTTGCAGCCCTTGCAGCTGACGCAGAGATCCATGGCGGCGGCAACGGCATCCGAAAGAAGCGCATCGGATCCGAGCTGTCCCGACAGCGCGAGGCGCAACGTGTTGGCGCGGCCGCGGGTCAGATGCACCTCGTCGCGGGTGACGCGGAAGGACGGGCACATCGTGCCGGCGTCGAATTTCCGGCAGTGGCCGTTGTTGTTGCACATCTCGACGGCCTTGGCGAAGCCTCCGCTCGCATCGCCGCCCGTCCCCGCTGCCGTGAGATTTTCGGTGCGCGCATCGTTCTGCACGTTCCACGCCGACCAATCGAGCGCAGGCTTGTAGTCGATGTTCTTGTAGTCCGGCTTGAAGCGGAACAAAGAGCGATCGTCCATGCGCGTCGGCCGCACGATCTTGCCGGGATTCAGCCGGTTGTCGGGATCGAACAGTTCCTTGATCGACTCGAATGCCTTGGTGAGGCGCGGGCCGAACTGCCACGCCACCCATTCGGACCGGACGAGGCCGTCGCCATGCTCGCCGGAATAGGCGCCCTTGTATTCGCGCACGAGGGCGGAGGCTTCCTCGGCGATCGCGCGCATCTTGGCCGCGCCGTCGCGCCGCATGTCGAGGATGGGCCGCACATGCAGCGTGCCAACGCTCGCATGCGCATACCACGTGCCGCGCGTGCCGTGCTTCTCGAACACCTCGGTCAGGCGCTGGGTGTAGTTCGCGAGATGCTCGAGCGGCACCGCGCAATCCTCGATGAAGGAGACGGGTTTGCCGTCGCCCTTCATCGACATCATGATGTTGAGGCCGGCCTTGCGGACTTCCCACAGCGCCGCCTGCGGCCCGGGATCGGGCATCTCGACCACGCTGCCGGGCAGGCCGAGATCGGCCATCAGCTCGACCAGCCGCTTGAGGTCGCGCACCTGCGCCTCGCGCTCCTCGCCGGCGAACTCGACCAGCAGGATCGCCTCGGGCTTGCCGATCAGGGCGCGGTCGATCACCGGCCGGAAGGCAGGATTGGCGCGCGCCAGATCGATCATGGTGCGATCGACCAGTTCCACGGCCGTCGGCTTCAGCTTGACGATGTGCTGGGCGCTATCCATCGCCTTGTAGAAGCTCGGGAAGTTCACGACGCCGAGCGTCTTGTGCCGGGGCAGCGGCGAGAGCTTCAGCGTCAGTCGCTCAGTGACGGCCAGCGTACCTTCGCTGCCGACCAGCAAATGCGCCAGATTGACCGAATTGTCGGTCGTGTAGGGCCGCTCCGACTGCGGGAAGAAGATATCGAGATTGTAGCCGCCGACGCGCCGCAGCACCTTCGGATACATCCGCGCGATCTCGTCCTGCTCGGCGACGGCGAGGGCCGCGACCCTGTCGGCGATCGCGCGCACCGCCGGCTGCATGTCCTCCGGTCGCCGCGCATCGAAGCGCGCCCGCTTTCCGTCGGCCAGGATGGCGTCGAGGGCAGCGACGTTGTGCACCATGTTGCCGTAGCGGATCGAGCGGCTGCCGCAGGAATTGTTGCCGGCCATGCCGCCCAGCGTGCACTGCGCCGAGGTCGAGACGTCGACCGGATACCAGAGTCCGTGCGGCTTCAGCCAGGCATTGAGCTGGTCGAGCACGACGCCCGGCTGCACCGTCACCTCGGCGCGGTCCTTGTCGAAGCCGACGACGTTGCGCAGATGCTTCGAGAAATCGATCACCAGCGCCTCGCCGACCGTTTGGCCGCACTGGGAGGTGCCGGCGCCGCGCGGCAGGATCGCCGCCTTGGCGTCGCGCGCCACGTCCAGCGCGAGCGCCAGATCGGTCTCGTCCGTGGGGATGACGATGCCCACCGGCTCGATCTGATAGATCGAGGCATCGGTGGCATAGCGGCCGCGCGATGCGCGGTCGAACAGGACCTCGCCTTTGACGGTCCGGCGCAGGGTTTGTTCGAGGGACATCAGGCACACTCTGAATGAACGACAAGGAGGATGCGTCGAGTTGGGAACTGGTGTCAGGCGTTCGGGACGGCAGCGTCGCCGGACCCGGCGATCATGCTTTCCAGTACCGCCTGCCGCTTCGCTTTCAGATGGCGGATGAGGATGTCGCGCAGCCCCGCCCCATCGCGGACGGCCAGCGCCTCGATCATCTGGCGATGCTCGGCCACGGCCTGGTCCCACTTGGCGCGCACCAGGTTCGAGCGGAAGCGCAAGGCATGCAGGCGCGTGTTCAAGGTCTTGAAGGTCTGGGTCAGGATCGGGTTGCCGGCAATGCCGTTGATCCGCTCGTGGATCGCGCGGTTGACGCGATAATAGGTCGGCAGGTCGTGACGCTCATGCGCCTGCTCCATCTCCGCCTGCAGGGTCTGCAGCTCTTCGACGTCCTGGCCCGTCACACGGGCGGCGGCCAGTTCGCCCGACAGGCCCTCCAGCGCTGCCATCACCTCGAAGGCGTGCCTGACATCGTCCCGCGACAGGGCCACGACCTGGGCGCCGCGATTGGGGAGCTGCACGAGCAGCCCGTCCGCTGCCAGCATCCGGAAAGCTTCGCGCAGCGGCGTCCGGGAGACGCCCAGCCGCTCGCTCAGCTCCCGCTCGTTCAGGCGTGCCCCCGGCGCCAGTTCCCCCTCGATGATCAGGGTGCGCAGACGCTCCGCCGCCGCCTCGGGCAGGGTCAGACGCGCGATGGCAAAGGTCGATCCGTCCATGACTGGACTCAGTTTGGCATGTTGTATACAAAATGCAACCCAGCTCGGACGGAGGCCAGACAGCATGCGGCTCAATTCACATCCCAGTGGACGGCATTTCCTGCAAATTCCCGGCCCCACCAATGTTCCGGACCGCATTCTTCGCGCGATGGATCATCCGACGATCGATCACCGTGGCCCCGAGTTCAATGCCTTGGCCAAGAAAATCCTCCGCAGCGTTCGCCAAATATTCCAGACAAAACAGCCGGTTATCGTATTTCCTGCATCTGGTACGGGAGCTTGGGAAGCGGCCCTGGTCAATACCCTGTCGCCGGGCGACACGGTGCTGATGTGGGAGACCGGCCACTTCGCGTCTCTCTGGAAGAAGATGGCCGACAAGATTGGAATAAAAGCAGAATTCATGGGCGGCGACTGGCGTAAGCCAGCCGACCCGGCAGCCATCGAGGCCCGGCTCAAGGAAGATACGGGCCATACCATCAAGGCTGTCTGCATCGTCCACAACGAGACTTCGACCGGCGTCGTGAGCGACGTCAATGCCATCCGCCGAGCCATCGATTCGGCCCGGCATCCGGCCCTGCTGCTGGTCGACACGATCTCGTCGCTCGGCTCGATCGACTATCGTCACGATGCCTGGGGCGTGGATGTCACCGTCGCTGGCTCGCAGAAGGGCCTGATGCTGCCGCCGGGCCTCTCCTTCAATGCCGTCAGCGAGAAGGCTGTCGCCGCCTCCAAGACATCGAAGATGACCCGGTCGTTCTGGAGCTGGGACGAGATGCTGGCGAGCAACGCCAACGGCTGGTTCCCCTACACGCCCGCCACCAACATGCTCTATGGCCTCAACGAGGCCTGCGACATGCTGCTGGAGGAAGGGCTCGATGCCGTGTTCGCACGCCACGCCCGGCATGCCGAAGCGACCCGAGCCGCGGTGAAGGCCTGGGATCTCGAGATCCTGTGCAGCGACCCCAAGGCCTATTCCGGCTCGCTGACCGCGATCGTCCTACCCGAAGGGCACGACGCCGATGCCCTCCGCAAGGTGGCGCTGGAGAACTTCAACCTGTCGCTCGGACAGGGCCTCAGCAAGGTCGCCGGCAAGGTCTTCCGCATCGGCCATCTCGGCGACTTCAACGACCTGATGCTGATGGGCACGCTCTCGGGCGTCGAGATGGCGCTCGGCCTCGCCAAGGTGCCGCACAAGTCCGGCGGCGCGCAGGCCGCCCTCACCTACCTGCGCGATACCGCGCCGGGCGCAGCGCATTAGCAAGACGGTCAGGATCCGCCAGACTTCGAGTTCCACAAGCGGCTCCGGACAGCCGAGCCCGCCGCGACGGGCAGATCGACGATCCTGCGCCACAACGCCTTGCGCCACGGCCTGGGCACATCGTTCGTCTTCGGAGTTGCCCCAATAGGGACCGCCCCCGCCGCCTGCCGATTCGTAGGCACTCCCAACGAGCGGGCGGGCCGCTGATGAGAAGCGGCTCGCGACGATCGAGATGTGTGTTCCGCGCCCAGCTCAACGTTGCCCAATTCACGCCACTCCGCGACGCCACGCCCGCCCGCCACGACGCAGACCCACCCCATCGGGTCCGCTCGGCCCATCCTTGGAAAGAAGAAGACGTCTCCGACCGAACCGGCCGCGGCTGGTTTACGATCTGCGGTTCCCCGGATATTCCAGAACGCCTCCACGGTAGACGCGGCGCCCTCCTCGACAACTGCCCCAAGACCAACTTCCATCTGGATGTGGTTGTCCAGGACCGTCCATTTTCCAGTTTGGATCCTTACAGGTTCCAGCTTACTTGCCATGAAGTTGCTCAGGATCGCGCCGCCCACAAGGGGGAAGCCGCAGTCATGAACAAACACGGCATGTCCGCCGGCCGCATCCAACCTGTTGCCGAATATCCGCACGCCCTGGGCATTCTTGACATAGAGAGCCGCCAGAGTAGTCGATGTATCTCGCCCGTATTGTCGTATTCGGTTCTGCGAGATGTCACACCCTCGGACATGCGCGTCGGATAGCGCTATACCGAGAGCCTCCGCCTGAATATCGTTGTTGATGACGGCTATGTCCTCGAGGTTTCCGGACATGCCGTACAAGCCCTGATGCACGGACCGCATGTGGTTGCCGGAAATCATGACGGATTTGAGCGTATCGTCCGACGCGCCGTATCCGTTCAGAGCGATGCCGGTGTGGGAACCCTCGATGAAGTTGTTCGAAAGAATCACATCGGACCATGCATTGACGAGGATGCCCGCTGCAAGGCCCTTGCCGTTGGTGTGCCGGATAATGTTTCCGGTGACGACCGTACGCCTCCCGCGCTTGTCGGAATTGGTCTTTCCGCCGGTCCAGTTGAAGACGATGCCAGAATGGTTGCCGTCGGTATTTATAACGACATTCGAAATGATCATGTCCTCGTAAGTCTCGTCGAGGTCCTGCTGAATGCCGCCAGTCTTCAGCTCTATGCCGCCATTTCCACATCTCGATATGACGCCATTTGAGACGATGAATTCGCGAGCCCAGCCGCAGATCAGATCTATTCCTTCCTGCCAGTTGAAGGGGTCTGGATGCAGGCTCGCGCAATCCTCAATGAGGAACTCCGTGATGATGAACTTCTCGGTGGGACGGGTCGCCTCGGAATACAGTGCCGTCTTCACGCCCCCATAGAGCCCGATCCCTTTGGCAATCAAGCCGCGGACAACGACTCTTTGCACTTCCTTATAGACGGCGAGCGCGTGGAACCGACACTTGTGGAAGCGCACCCGGTCAATAAAGACATCGGTGACCATGCCGATCACGCAACCGTGCTGGCCTCCGACAAAGTCCACGTCGGTAATGGTAAGCCGATCCACCAGCTCATCCGCGCTGCCACCAGCGCGAAGGAGGCATTCCGGGCCCACCGAGGTATGAAAATCCTGGTAGATTCGACCGCGAAACGTGATGTCGCGGATCTCGATCCTGGGCGCACTGGCAAAGAGCAAATCCTGCAGGATGTGCTCTCGGTCATATACAATCTCGGCATGATGCCCCCGCAACAGGCAAGACCGCCGCAGCCGCAGCCCGATCGCGCTGTAGGATCCCGGCGGAAAGATTACCTCGTCGGCAAAGGGAGCGTCGAAAGCCGCTTGGATTGCAGCGCTATCGTCAGTCAAGCCATCGCCGACGGCGCCGAACTGCTTCACGTTTACTGAGCGTGACGCGATCTCCCACCATGATCCATCGTGACTTCTAAAACTGCCGCCATGGTTCGGCTCATCCTTGCAACGTCGATAGGTGGCACCACCACCGTCGCCGGGCGAGCCAAAACCCTTGGTCTCGATACAAAGCAACTGATCCGGAAATGTCCGTCGCTGAGCGGCATTCAGTGTGGATACGAACTCAAAATCCTCCATGAAAGGCCCCCCTGTTCGCTAGGCGTGAGCTTTCAACAGGTTGTCCATCCGGCGCCGGCCGAGAAAGCTGGTATCATCAACATTGTCCTCGGGGGGGGGCCGAACGGACATCCGCAAGAATGCCCGCCTGACAGCGCTCGGTCGAGACCGCCCGATCGGCGCCGTTCTCGGTGAGCAAACGCCGAATGCCGTTGGTGATTCCATAGGCGTTTGCCCTCACCCCCTCCAAAAGGAAATAGGTCAAATGCCTTGAGTTGGAGGCTTGGCCGGCATGCAGGACCGCAGCCGCCATCGTCCCATGATGGGGTCCGGAACCTAAGGCACGATCCCTGCCGGCAACGCCTCGCAGTGGCGGGCGATGGCGCCCGGCGTGGTCAGCCAGATCGAGTCCTGGCGCGTCAGGATGTGCTGCAGGGCTCGCCGCAGATGCTTCAACCGATGCGGCTGGCCGACGATGTAGGCGTGGAGCGCCACGCCCATCACCAGCGGGCGCTCGCGGGACAGCTGCAGCATCTCGTCGAACTGGTCGACGATCGTGTCGGCGAAATCGGCGGCGCCCATCTTGCGGCCGACGATGGCCGGAATGTCGTTCAGTTCCTGCGGATAGGGCACCGCCATGATCCGCTTGCCACCGCGGCATCTGAACCAGATCGGCTGGTCATCCATGCACCAGTCGAGGAGATAGCGGTACCCGGCCTCGGCCAGCAGGTCCGGCGTGAGATGGCTGTGCGAGATCCACGGGCCGAGCCAGCCGTCGGGGCGTCGCCCCTCCTCCTTGGCCAGGCGCTCCGTCGCCTCGGCGATCAAGGCGCGTTCCTCGCCTTCCGTAAGCGTGCCCTGACGCTCCGCATTGGTGCGGCCATGGCCCACGATCTCGTCGCCACGGGCGCGATGGGCCGCCACGAGGGCCGGCGCATAATCGTACATCGCGCTGTTCACCAGCGCCGCCATCGGCAGCTTCAGGGCATCGAAGGCGTCGTGCAGATACCAGGCGCCGACCCGGTTGCCGTAATCCCGCCAGGCGAAGTTCAGGACGTCCGGCTGCGGCCCGCCCGGAGCCAACTCGGCCCCCAGCCCCTCGCCGAAGGAGAAGTGCTCCAGGTTGAGCGCGAAGTAGACGGCGAGTCGCTGTCCATTGGGCCAGGCGTAGGGTGTGCGGCCGCGCAGCGGGACATAGTCATAGCGATCGTGGTGTCGAAGTTTCATCACCGGAACGTAGCCTCGGCGATCATGATCGGCTACGGTGCAGTCCAAATGAACAAGCGCCGGCCCGGCAAAAAGAGGCTGGCCCGCATGGGAGGACTTCGTGACGGCGACGCAGGCGGCTGCCCTGCCCGACTCCGTGGAGACCGTGCGCCCGCCACGTAGGCTGGCGGCGCCGCTCTGGGTCGGTGCGCTTCTTCTGATCCTGACCTTCCTCGTTGCCTATCCGTTGCTGATGCTGATCTTCGGCGCGCTGAGCGATTCCAATCCGGTGGTCGACGGCTTCGGCGCCTTCCGGCCGTCGATCGCGCATTTCGTCGAGGTGCTGGAGAACGAGAACGTCCATCTCGCCTTCGTCAACGCCCTCGCCGCCTGCGGTGGCGGCACTGCCCTGGCGGTGGTGATCGGACTCTTCTTCTCCTGGATCGTCGTGCGCACCAACACGCCCTTCAAGGGCTTCATCGCCGGCGCCAGCATGATCCCGCTGTTCGTGCCGCCGCTTGTCGCGGGCGTCGCCTGGGGCATCCTGGGCTCGCCGAAGACCGGCCTGCTCAACACCGCGCTGAAGTGGCTGGGTATCGACTTCCGCTTCGACTTCTATTCCATGACCGGCCTGATCGCCGTGTTCGGGATGTATTATGCGCCGTACGTCTACATGTTCACGGCCTCGGCGCTGCGCAACATGGATCCGAGCCTCGAGGAGGCATCCGAGGTATCCGGCGCCTCGGCCTTCACGACGCTCTTCACCGTCACCTTCCCGCTGATCGCGCCTGCCATCCTGGCCGGCTCGCTGCTCTCCTTCGTCGTCATGCTGGGCATCTACGGCATTCCCGCCGCACTCGGCGCGCCAGCCAACATAAACGTGCTGACGACCTACATCTTCAAGCTCACGGCCTGGAGCCCGCCGCTCTACAACACCGCCGCGGCGGTCGCGATCCTGCTGATGATCGTCACGGCGATCCTGGTCTGGGCGCAGCAGCGCGTGCTGAGCGGACGCAGCTTCGCCACCGTGGCCGGCAAGGCATTCCGGCCGCGCAGCCTCAATCTCGGCAGCTGGCGTTGGTTCACCTTCGGGCTGGCGCTGGTCTATCTCGTCATCGTCGTCGTGCTGCCGACGCTCGCGCTGGTGATCGCTGCCTTCCGCAAGTTCCTGTTCATCAAGGACTTCGACGCGCTGTTCGATATGCGCGCCTACAGCCTCACCCATTTCAACGCCGTGTTCGACAATCCGCTGACGATGCTGTCGATCTGGAACACGCTCAAGGTCGGCGTCATCACCGCCGTGCTGGGCGGCGCGCTCGCCTTCGCCATCGGTTACACGGTGAACCGCACGCATGTGGCGGGGCGCCGCGTCATCGACCTGCTCGCCACCGTGCCCGTCGCCATTCCTGGCCTGGTCGTGGGCGTGGCCTATCTGTGGGCCTGGATCGGCCTGCCAGGAGGTCTCTACGGCACGATCTGGATCCTGGCGCTCGCCTTCATCGCCCGCTTCATGCCGGACACGGTCAAGGCGCTCTCGACGTCGTTCCTGCAGATCCACAAGGAGCTCGAGGAGGCGGCCTGGATCTGCGGCCGCGGCATCCTGAGCACCATTGCCACGATCGTGCTGCCGCTGGCACGACCCGGCGTGGTCGCGGCAATGACGCTGCTGTTCGTGCTGGCGATCCGCGAGCTCGGCTCGTCGCTGTTCCTCTACACCAGCGACACCACCGTGATGGCCGTGCTGCTGCTCGACTATTACGAGGGCGGCAATACCGGCAAGACCGCCGCCTTCAGCCTGGTGCAGACCCTGATTCTCGCGGTGCTGCTCGGCCTCACCCATTGGCTATCGCGCGGTGCCGCCCAGGGCGGCGGCCGCGTCGGCTGACCAAACAACAAATCGAAAGCAGGAGGGAACGGATCATGAAGCGCAGAACCCTGATGGCCGGCCTTGCCGGCGCGGCGGCAAGCTGGACCTTGCCGGCACGCGCCGCTGACGAGGATTTCGGCGGCAAGGAGTTGATCGCGGCGGCGGAGAAGGAAGGCGCGATCACCTACTACACGGCCAACTTCGCCGAGGTCGAGCAGGAGGTCATCAAGGCCTTCAACAAGCGCTTCCCCAAGATCAAGGTGGCGATGGTGCGGGCCCCGGGCGGTCAGCTCATCACGCGGATCAAGACCGAGGCGGCAGCCGGCAAGCTCGCCGCCGACGTCATCAACCATTCGGACCGCGGGCTGATGCTGGAGCTGGTCGATCTGTTCCAGGATTACGCGCCGCCCAATGCCGTCGATTACCGGCCCGACGCCATGGTCTCGCCCAAGCTATGGCCTGGCGCGACGCTCGGCTGGTGTATCGCCTACAACACGCAGCTTGTGAAGAACGCGCCCAAGACCTGGATGGATCTCACCAAGCCGGAATACAAGGGCAAGCAGATCGGCCAGGTGGTGGGGCCATCGGGCGGCACCACCTGGACCCGCGTCATGTTCGAGCGCCAGGTGCTGGGCGACGATTACTGGAAGAAGCAGGCCGAGCTCGGCATCGCGCTCTATCCGTCCGGCGCCCCGACCTCGGACGCGCTGGTGCGCGGCGAGATCTCGATCGCGCCGCTGCTCTACAACATCATCTACACCAAGATCGTCGAAGGCGCGCCGGCCGAGGCGATCTTCGCGCCCGAGGGTGTGCCGATCGTGCCCTATTCCGACGGCATTCCCAAGACCTCCAGGAGTCCCAACGCCGCCAAGCTGTTCATGAACTGGCGCCTGTCCCGGGAAGGCCAGAAGTTCCAGATCGAGAAACTCGGCAACATCACCTCCATGAAGGATCCGCCGGCGCTGCCCAAGGGCTGGGACCCCAAGGTCATCAAGGTGTGGGTGCCGAAGTTCGACGAGTTCGAGAAGCTGCGCGATGCGTGGCTGGACGAATGGAACAAGACCTACGGGTATCGCCAGTGAGTGCAGCGCTGCTCATCGAGGATCTGGTCAAGAAGTTCGGTACTGGCCGACCGGCCGTCGACGGCGTGAGCTTCGACGTGCCGGCCGGCGAGATCGTCGTGCTGCTGGGGCCGTCGGGCTGTGGCAAGACCACGACCCTGCGCTGCGTCGCGGGGCTCGAGCATCCGACCGGCGGGCGCATCTCGATCGCCGGCCGCGTGGTGTCGGAGCCGGAACGCGGGCTGCTGGTCAGTCCGCGCGAACGCGACATCGGCATGGTGTTCCAGTCCTACGCCGTGTGGCCGCACATGACGGTGCGGCAGAACGTGGCCTATCCGCTCAAGCACCGTCGCAAGGCGAACGGCGACATCAACGCCAAGGTCAGGGAGACGCTCGAGCTGGTCGGGCTCGGCGACTATGCCGAACGTCCCGTGACCTCCCTGTCCGGCGGGCAGATGCAGCGCGTGGCGCTGGCCCGCAGCCTGGTCTATCGCCCGCAACTGCTGCTGCTCGACGAGCCGCTGTCGAACCTCGATGCCAAGCTGCGCGTCCATCTGCGCGACGAACTGCGCCGCATCCTGAAGCAGACCGGTATGACCGGCCTCTATGTCACGCACGATCAGACCGAGGCCGTCGTTCTGGGGGACCGCATCGGCGTGATGCGCAACGGCAAGCTGCTGCAGATGGCGCCACCCGGCGAGATCTACAACCGGCCCGCGGATGCCTTCGTCGCCAACTTCACCGGCGCCTCCAACGTGCTGCTGGGCAAGGTGTTGGGCCGCACGGGCGAGACGGCGACGATCGATCTCGGTGCTGCCGGGCGTATCGAGGCCTGGACGCCGCAGCCCCTCTCGGCTGGCGATACGGCACGCGTCGCGTTGCGGGCCGAGAACGTGCGGCTCGGCGAGCGCGGCGACCGCAACGTCTTCTCCGGCCGCGTCCTGGAGTGCCGCTACCAGGGTATGCAGACCGTCTACGATCTCGACCTCGGCGGCCAGCGCCTCGAGGCGCTCGAACTCGGCACCGCCGCGCGCCACCACGCCAACGGTGACATCGCCCTCACCCTGCCCCCCGAAACCTGCTGGGCCTACCGCGACGACGGTCACGCCGCGGATTGACGGCTCCTTCCGGCATCGCGGGCGTGGCCGATGATCGCGACCGGGCCGCCGCCGGCCGGGCCCTGGTGCTCGGCGCCGCCGGAGACGTAGAGCATGGTGTCGCCGATCACGCCGGCCAGAACGCCGCCCACCAGAGCGCGGGCATGGCGGGTCGAATGGATATCGCTGTCGTCGAGCATGGTGTGACGCCGGCCGCGGATAGTGCCGGATGGTGCGGCTTCCGCCTTGGCGAGGACCGCAACGATGCCGTCCTCGCCGATCCCCAAGCGCTGCAGGGTGCGCCGGACGGCATGCGCGTCGATGGCATCGGTCATGACGTCGTGATCGATCACGAGGTCGCCGCCCCAGCCTGGCGCGTTGCCCAGCACGACGATTTCATTGCGCAGCAGTTCGACGCCGGCCGACGCGCTGGCCACGCGCGAGAACAGCGACCAGTCGCGACAGACGGCGGCCTCCGGCGCGGTGTCGATCTCGCCGAGGGCGCGGGCGACGCCCAGCGCCGACGCGCCGCGCGACAAGGCCATCGAATGATAGGTGTCGGCGGTCGTCGTCACGGCTCCCCGGCCCGCCGCCTCCTCGATGCGCTCCTTGGTCAGCAGCGGACACTTGATCTGCACGAAGTGCACGTCGGCCGCCGAAGCGATGCCGGCATCGGCCATCGCCTCGCGCACCGCCTCGGCGGTGGCCTCGATCTGTCCGGCGCGGCCGATCTCCTCGGGGCGGAACGCGCGCGTGAGGCCGATGCCGATGGCGAGCCGCGGCGCTGCGGCCGCTTCACCCGTTGTCTCGCGACAAAAAACCAGCATGTGCGGCGACAGCCCGCCCTCGGTGCCGCCCGACATCACGATCGCGACGCGACGCTCGATGTCCGACAAGGGGCAGCTCAATCGCTCGGCCAGCAGCAGCTTAAGCGCCAGCGTGGCATAGCCGCGGGTGAAATCGTTGACGCAGCCATTGCCTTCAGTCTTGCCGACGATGGCCACGACGGTCGCGGGATCGATATCGCCGCGATCGATAGCCTCCGCCAGCGGCGCGGTATCCTGTGGTCCGGCCGTCGCCAGCCGCAGCACCCCCGCCCGCCGTGTCATGCCGCCTTGCCGGCGTCGCTGCCGTGCCGCTCCCTGCGCCGCCGCATCCAGGTGAAGGAAACGAGCGCGATGGCGATGACCAGGAACGACAGGCCCGTGGTCACGCTGCCGAGCGCGTAGAGCACCGGCGTCGTGACGTTGGTGGTCATGCCGTAGATCTCGAGGGGCAGGGTGTTGAAGTTGCCGGCCGTGTAGAGGCTGCGCGCATACTCGTCATAGGACAGGGTGAAGCCAAACAGCCCGACGCCGATCAGGCTCGGCGCGACGATCGGAATGATGACATGCCGCACGGTCTGCCATGGCGTGGCGCCGAGATCGCGCGCCGCCTCCTCGTAGCGCCGATCGAAGCGATTGAAGACCGCGAACATGATCAGCAGGCCGAACGGCAAGGTCCAGGTGAGATGGGCGCCGAAGGCGGAGCTGTACCAGGCCGGATCGATCTCCAGCACGCGGAACAGCAGGCCGATGCCGAGGCTGATCAGGATCGACGGCACGATCAGGCTGGCGATCGCCAGGTAGAAGATCAGGTTCGAGCCGAGGAAGCGACGCCGGAACGCCAGGCCGGCCGAGAAGGAGAACACCACGGTGACGATCATCACTGCGACGCCGAGGATCAGCGAGCGCCGTAGCGCACCGCCGAAGTCGCCCACCATCTGCGGCTCGAACAGGTTCGCGAACCAGTGCAGCGAGAAGCCGTTCATCGGAAAGGTCAGCTGCCCCGCGGGCCCCTGGAACGACAGAATCAGGATGGTGATGGTCGGCCCATAGAGGAACAGCACGAACAGCGTGAAGAACGCCGCCAGCAGCCAGAATACGGGACCGCGCTTGCCGTGGGTCACGTCACAGCTCCTTGCGGATATCGACCAGCCGCATCATCGCCGCCACGATCATCAGCACGACGATCAGCAGGATCACCGCATTGGCGGCGGCGGCAGGGTACTGCAGCAGCGACATCGCATTGGCCATCATCAGCGCCACCGAGGCGCTGAGGCCGCCGCTCATCATGCGCACCGTCACGAAGTCGCCCATGACGATGGTGACGACGAAGATCGAACCGATGGCGATGCCGGGCTTGCACAGCGGCAGGATGACATTGACCAGCGTCTGCCAGCCCGTCGCGCCGGCATCGAGCGCGGCTTCCAGCAGACTGCGGTCGATGCGCATCATCGAGTTGAAGATCGGCACCACCATGAACAGCGTGTAGAGGTGCACATAGACCAGCACGACCGAGAAGTTCGAGTAGAGCAGGAACTCGAGCGGCTCATGGATCAGCCCGAGTTGCATCAGCGTCATGTTGGCGAGTCCGTTGCGTCCCAGGAACGGGATCCACGAGATCATGCGGATGACGTTGGAGGTCCAGAACGGGATGGTGCAGACCAGGAACAGCACCGTCTGCAAGGTCGTCGACCGGACGTAGAAGGCGAGGAAATAGGCGATCGTGAAGCCGATCAGGAAGGTGATCAGCCAGGTGATGGCGGCGAACTCGATGGTCTGGAGATAGGTCTGCCAGGTGACCGGCGAGGTCAGCAGCTCCTCGTAGTTCTGGCGCAGGAAGGCCGGAATGATCTGCGTGGTGTTGTAGTCGAAGAAGCTCACCACCACGATCGTGGCGATGGGAATCACCAGGAACACCAGGAACACCAGCGCCAGCGGCGTAACCTGCAGATAGGGGGCCCAGTAAGCTGCGCGTTTCATCTCGTTTCATGCCCCCTCTCCCCCGCCAGGGGGAGAGGTTGGGTGAGGGGGAAGCACTGATCTCTCCCCCTCACCTAGCCTCTCCCCCAAGGGGGAGAGGAACATGAGAAGGTGAGAAACGACATCAAGCCGCGATGAACTGATTCCACTTCTGGACCATGTAGCGGTCCTCATCCATCACGGCGTTCCAGCAGGCCACATGGCCCATGCGCTCGTAGAAGGAGCCGCCGTCGCGCACGGCGCCGGCCTTCTCGATCACCTTGCCCTGCGGGCTCTTGATGTCGCCCTTGGCCGGCTTGCCTTCCATCCAGAAGCCCCATTCGTCTTCCGTCATGTACTTCTTGGCGGTATCGAGCACCGCCGAGTAGTAGCCCTGGCGATTGAGGAAGGCGCCGGCCCAGCCCGACAGATACCAGTTGATGTACTCGTAGGCGGCGTCGAGCTGCGGGCCCGACAGGTGCTTGGCGAGCGCCAGCCCGCCGCCCCAGGCGCGGTAGCCTTCCTTGAGCGGCTGGTACACGCACGGCACGCCCTTGGCCCGCACCGCCGTGACCGCCGGCGACCACATCGACTGGATCACCACCTCGCCCGAGGTCATGAGGTTCACCGACTCGTCGAAGGTCTTCCAGAAGGCGCGGAACTGGCCTTCCTTCTTGGTCTTGATCAGGAAGTCGATCGTCTTGTCGATCTCGGGCTTGGTCATGTTGCCCTTGTCGCCGTACTTCATGATGCCGGCGGCCTCGCAGATCATCGCCGCGTCCATGATGCCGATCGACGGAATGTTCAGGATCGAGGTCTTGCCCTTGAACTTCGGATCGAGGATGTCCTTCCACGAATCGATCTTGCGGCCCACGAGATCGGGCCGGATGCCGAGCGTGTCGGCGTTGTAGATCGTCGGGATGGCGGTGAACCACTCGGTCTGGCCCTTGGCGAACTTGGTCGATCCCGCCCCTTCGACGAAGCTTACCGTGTTTGGCGCCGTGCCCTGCGCGATGACGCTGTCGGGCGTCAGCTTGCCTGACGTGAAGATCGGCACGATCTGGTCGAAGTACTTGATCTTCTTGACGTTCATCGCCTGCAGGACGTTGGCCGGATAGACCTTCTTCACGATCCAGTATTCGATGTCGGCGATATCGTAGGAATTGGGCTGCGTGATCGCGCGCTGCACGACGGCATCGGAGTCGAGCGCGGTCATCTGCAGCGTGATGCCGGTGTCGGCTTTGCACTTCTCGGCGATCTCGTTCATGTTCGAAACGCCGGTGCCGAACTGGCGCAGCACGATGTTCTTGTTGTTCTGGGCCCAGATCGTCGGCGCTCCGACGATGCCGCTGCCGATCGCAGCGCCCGCCAGGCCCGCAGCCCCCTTCAGGACCTTGCGGCGGCCGACGCCATTGCTGTTGTTCCGAGCCATCTCTCCACTCCTTCTTTCCTGACGGCGCGGGGCCGCCTCCCTTTATCGTCCGAGGACGTGCACGTCCTTGGGCGTCCATGACAGAACCACCGGCTGACCGGGCGCGACCGGATTGGCGTCGAAGCGGGCCTCCGGGACCACGGCCGACAGAGGCTCGAGCCCAGCCACATCGATTCCGACCTGCACCGTGGCACCGAGATATTCGACCGAGCGCGTCACGCCGGAGATCGAGGTCGCATCGACCGGCGCCGGCCCCGGCTGCAGCGTGATGCGATCGGCGCGGATGGCGACGAACTCGCCCTCGCCT
Organism: Enhydrobacter aerosaccus; assembly: GCF_900167455.1. Classification (GTDB taxonomy): domain Bacteria; phylum Pseudomonadota; class Alphaproteobacteria; order Reyranellales; family Reyranellaceae; genus Reyranella; species Reyranella aerosaccus. The sequence continues at coordinate 656,629 of NZ_FUWJ01000001.1, read as the reverse complement.
TTTGCCCGCGCCACTGCCGCCGGAAGGACATTATGACCGCCGATGAACCGGGCAACGAAGGCGGACGCCGGCTTGTTGAACACCTCGCGCGGTGCCGCCGCCTGCTCGATCCGGCCGCCGTTCATCACCACGATGATATCGGCCAGCGCCATCGCCTCGTCCTGGCTATGCGTCACATGAATGAAACTGATGCCGAGTCGCGTCTGCAGGCTCTTCAGCTCTTCCCGCATCTTGACGCGCAGGAAGGGATCGAGCGCCGACAGGGGTTCATCGAGCAGCAGCACCTGCGGATCGGTGATCAAGGCGCGGGCAAGGGCGACACGCTGTTGCTGCCCGCCCGACAGTTGCGCCGGCAGGCGCTTGGCATAGGGCTCCATCTGCACACGCTTGAGCAGATCGAGCGCGCGTCCACGCCGCGTTTCCTTGTCGACGCCGCGCATCTTGAGGCTGAAGGCGACGTTGTCGGTGCAATCGAGATGGGGAAACAGCGCGTAGCTCTGGAACATCATCGCGGTCCCGCGCGCCGCCGGCGGCAGGCGCGTGATGTTCTCCGCGCCGAGAATGACATCGCCGTCACTCACTTCCTCGTGGCCCGCGATCATGCGTAGCGTCGTCGTCTTGCCGCAGCCCGAGGGCCCGAGCAGGCAGCAGTAGGAGCCGGCGGGAATGCGCAGATTGATGCGATCGACGGCGAGCGTTTCGCCGTAGCGCTTGGTGAGGGCGACGAGTTCGATATCGGGCTTTGTGGCCATGCCCGTCCGAAAGCAAGCCCCGTGCCAGAACTGTAAAATTGCTCTGCGGCACCTGGGGATGGACAGGGCGATTGGCCCACGTCTTGCTCGCTCAAAGTCCTCCCCCGCTTCGGGGGAGGTGGCCGAAGGCCGGAGGGGGTCACAGGGCGCAGTCGTGTTGCTCATGACCCCTCCGCCCCGATGACGGGGCACCTCCCCATCCGAATGGGGAGGGAGACTGAATAAGGGAGCGGGACGATGCGTTTGATCGGCGTGGATGTGGGCGGGACGTTCACGGATCTGGTCTATGCCGATACCGAGGCCGGCGAGACTCGCGTGCACAAGACCTCGACCACGCCCGACGACCCGTCGCGTGGCGTCGTCGCCGGCCTGATGGCGTTGTGCGACAAGTACGGCATCCCGCGCGAGACCATCGACGTGGTGTTCCACGGCACCACCATCGCCACCAACGCCATCCTCGAGCATGACGGCGCCGTCACCGGCATGATCACGACCGGCGGCTACCGCGACATCCTGCATATCGGCCGCCACCAGCGGCCGCAGCATTACTCGATCATGCAGGACATCCCCTGGCAGAGCCGCCCGCTGGTGAAGCGCCGCCATCGCAAGACGGTGACGGAACGGCTGGTGCCGCCCAGGGGCGAGGAACTGCAGCCGCTCGACGAAGCGGGCGTGCGCGAGGCCGTGCGCGAACTGAAGGAGGCCGGCGTCGAGGCGATCGCCATCTGCTTCCTGTTCTCCTATCTCGATCCGGCGCACGAGGCGCGGGCCATGGAGATCGTGCGCGAGGAATATCCGGGCTGCTTCGCCACCACCTCGTCGTCGGTGTCGCCGCAGTTCCGCGAGTTCGAGCGCTTCACGACAACGGCGATGAACGCTTTCGTCGGACCGAAGGTGCGCAATTACGTGACGCGGCTCGAAGCCGAGATCGAGCAATCGGGCTTCAAGGCCGATCTGCGCATCATGGCTTCCAATGGCGGCGTGGCGACACCCGCCATGGTCGCCGACCGGCCCGTGCTCACCCTGCTGTCCGGTCCGGCGGCCGGCGTGATCGGCGGCGACTGGGCCGGCGCGCTCTCCGGCAAGCGCAACCTCATCACCTTCGATGTCGGCGGCACCTCGGCCGATATCGGGATCGTCACGGAAGGCGGCTTCGGCGAGGCGACGGCCCGCGACACCTGGATCGCCGGCTTCCCGGTGCTGGTGCCGATGATCGACGTTCATACGATCGGCGCCGGTGGCGGCTCGATCGCCTATGTCGACCAGGCCGGCGCCTTCAAGGTCGGACCGCGCTCGGCCGGTGCGGTGCCCGGCCCCGCCGCCTACGGCCGTGGCGGCACGCGCGCCACCGTCACCGACGCCAACGTCGTGCTGGGTCGTCTCGACAGCAAGAATTTCCTGGGCGGCGGCATGTCGCTCGACGAGGTGGCGGCGCGGCGCGTGATCGGCGAGCTGGCACGCGAGGTTGGATTGTCCGAGCGCGAGACGGCCGAAGGCGTGATCACGCTCATCAACGCCAACATGGCCAACGCCATCCGTTCTCGCACGGTTCAGAAGGGCATCGATCCGCGCGACTACGCGCTGGTGGCCTTCGGCGGCGCGGGCCCGCTGCACGGCGCGGAAGTGGCGGACATGCTGGGCATTCCCGAGGTGATCGTGCCACCGCATCCGGGCATCACCTCCGCGGTAGGGCTGCTGATCTCCGACCTGCGCTACGACGCCATTCGCACCTCGTTCCAGGTCTCGGGCGCCGTCGATCTCGCCCGCATCAATGCCGACTTCGCAGCCATGCAGAAGGAGCTGGAGGCACGCTTCAGCGCCGACGGCATCGATCTCGCCAAGGTCACGTTCGAGCGCCGTGGCGACCTGCGCTATGTCGGCCAGGGCTACGAGCTGCGCGTCCCCTTCCCCGACGGCACGCTCGACGCGGCGGCCCTGGCCACCGCCTTCGAGGCCTTCCACGAGATCCATCGCCGCGAGTACGGCCATCACTTCGCCGACTCGGCGATCGAGATCGTGAACCTGCGGCTGGTGGGCGCTGCCAGTGCCGCCGAGATCGCCAAGCCGACACCGGGCACGGCGAAGTCGCTCGACGCGGCGCGCGTACGCTCGGGAAGCTGCACCTTCCGCGTCGAGGGCAAGCTCGCCGACTACCCGACCGACTTCTATCGCCGCGACCTGCTGCCGGTCGGCGAGCGCATCCCTGGCCCGGCCATCGTCCTGCAGATGGACACCACCACCGTGGTCCCCCCGCAGCACACATTCGAAGCCGACACTGCCGGCAACCTGATCGTGAGACGGTCGGATGCGTAAGGTCTCACTCCTCCTCCCCACGCCACCCGCGGGGAGGTGCCCGCAGGGCGGTGGGGTCATAGGCACCCACCCCCACCCGCGGCTTCGGACCCCTCCGGCCTTCGGCCACCTCCCCAGCGAAGCTGGGGAGGCAGATGAAACGAGGACCACGACATCATGACCACTGTGATGCTGCCGCAGCACAGCGTCGAAGCCGACACTGTCGGCAACCTGATCGTGAGGCCGGCGGATGCGTAAGGTCTCACTCCTCCTCCCCACGCCGCGCGTGGGGAGGTGCCCGCAGGGCGGCGGGGTCATAGGCACCCACCCCAATCCGCGGCTTCGGACCCCTCCGGCCTTCGGCCATCTCCCCAGCGAAGCTGGGGAGGCAGATGAAACGAGGACCACGACACCATGACCACTGTGATGCTGCCGCAGCACAGCGTCGAAGCCGACACTGCCGGCAACCTGATCGTGAGACGGTCGGATGCGTAGCGCCATCCGTCGTCGGCCCACCCTTCGAGACGGCGCTGTGCGCCTCCTCAGGGTGAGGGCTCTTCGGTCGTTCAGTCTTGACCTCATCCTGAGGAGCGACGCGCAGGGTCGCGTCTCGAAGGATGGGCCACAGGGAGAATTCGCATGACCACCGCTCCGCGCCGCCAGCCCTCGCCCAAGCCGGACCGCATCGATCCGATCACGACCTCGGTGATCCAGGGCGCGCTCGAGAACATCGCCATCGAGATGGGCTACAAGCTCATGCGCATGAGCTACTCGTCGATCATCCGCGAGTCGGAGGATTTCGGCGCCGCGCTCGTCGATGCCGAGGGACGCGGATTGGCCGAATCGGCGCAATCGACCCCGCTGCAGTCGGGTCCGATCCCGGGCTATGTGCGTGGCGTGCTGCGCATCCTGAAGGAGCGCGGCGACACGATCCGGCCCGGCGACGTCATCATGCACAACGACGCCTATTCCGGCGCCAGCCATGGGCCGGATGTCGCCTTCCTGGTGCCGGTGTTCGTGGGCAGCCGCCTGATCGCCTTCGCCGCCACGACTGCTCACCATCTCGACATCGGGGCGCTGTCGCCAGGCTCGTGCGGCATCGTCGAGGCCATCGACGCCTATGCCGAAGGCCTGCAGTTCAAGGCCATCAAGGTCTATGACCGCGGCGTGCGCAACGAGGCCGTGTGGCAGATCGTGCGCGACAACATCCGCGCCTCCGACCTCGTGGTCGGCGACATGGATGCCCAGGTCGCCGCCGCCCGTATCGGCGCCGAGCGCCTGGTCGAGCTGGTGGAACGCTACGGCATCGAGACCTTCGACCTCGCCTGCACCGCTTTGATGGATCATGCCGAGCGGCTGATGCGGCAAGCGATCGCCAAGCTCCCCGACGGCGTCTATCGCGCCGAGACGGCGATCGACGGCTATCTCGACAGCGACGATCCTGCGAAGAAGGAACTGCCGATCGTCGTCACCATCACCAAGAAGGACGACAGCCTCACCGTCGATCTGACCGGCACGGCGCCGCAGGTGCCGGACCGGCCGATCAACATGCCACTCGAAGGCACCGCCGACATCGCGATCTGGCTCACCATCCGCTCGGTGCTGCTCGATACCGAGGTGCATGGCCATATCCCGGTCAATGCCGGGCTGATCCGTCCCATCACCATCGTCGCGCCTAAGGGATGCCTGGCGAACCCGACCTTCCCGGCGCCGACCATCGCCCGCTTCTGCCCCGGCAACCAGCTGGCCGACACGGTCATGAAGGCGCTGTCGGCGGCCATGCCGGGCAACGTCTCGGCCGGCATCGGCAACCTCAAGGTGATCGCCTTCTCCGGCCTGAAGAACGAGACGCACTGGGTGCACATGGAGATCTTCGAGGGCTCCTATGGCGGCCGGCTGGGCAAGGACGGCATGGATGCCGTCGACACGCTCTACGCCAACACCCGCAACAACCCGATCGAGGATATCGAGACCCACCTGCCGCTGCGCGTGATGCGCTACGAGCTGCGCGAGGACGTGGCCGGCGCCGGCAAGTGGCGCGGCGGCTTGGGCTCGGTACGCGAATTCACCTTCCTCGACGACGGCGGCGCCTCGGTCGAGGGCGAAGGCCATCGCTATCGCCCCTGGGGGTTCCTGGGCGGTGGCGAAGGCATGCCCGCCAAGCTCGACCTGGTGACCGACGGCACGAGCCGCGCCCTGCCCTCCAAAGTCCCGCATATGAACATCCCCAAGGGCGGCCATTTCATCTGCTACGGGCCGGCCGGCGGCGGCTACGGCAACCCGCTGGAACGCGATCCCGCCAAGGTCTCGGACGACGTGCTGGATGGCGTGATCTCGGTCGAGACGGCGCTGAAGGATTACGGCGTCGTCGTGTCGCCCAAAGGCGTCGTCGACGAGGCCGAGACGGCGAAAGCGCGCGCGGCACGATAAGGAGAACGCCTGCACCTGACGGGTGACGCTGGTCGCTTCGTCAGTTCGCTACAGCGCGATGACTTTTCATGGAATCAAGCCGTCGCCCGGACGCATGCGCTGCCATGCTACGAACGTCAGGGCGACGGCCGAAGCAAAAGTCATCGCGCTTTAGTCCTCGTCGAACTCGGCGAAAGGATCGTACTCCTCGTCCTCGGGCTTCCGCGGTGGATCGTCGCCCGCGTAGCGTTCGTCCATCGGCACCCAGCGGATGGCGCGGACCATATGAGGATCCTCGTTATCGAACGGCAACCAGGCTCGCGGCGGTCCGGGCGCCACCGCCTCCCCGTTGCGCTCGGGCTCGATGGCCGTGTCGGAGGCCGGCACAGGCTGCGGCTCCGCCGGCGGCGCGTGCGCCGGAGCCTCCATGACGGCCGATGTGCTTTCCGCCACCACTCGAACGGGCGGCGACAGTGGTGGTGGTGGCACCTGCGGCGTTGCCTTGGCCGCCTCGCGCCGCTGTCGCTCCAGCACCTGCAGGGCGCGCTGTGCCTGCGCCAGGCGCGCCAGCAGGCGCCGCATCACCAGCGCCCGCTCGAGGCGTGCGATGCGGCGCTCCAGCCTCCTCATTGCGGCGGCCGCGCCATCTCGGCTTCGAGCGCCTGCACACGCTGCTCCAGCGCCACCACCTCGATGGCACGCCGCTGCGCTTCCAGGATGGTCGTCAGCGACGAGCCCTCTTCGGGCGTGAGGGTGCCGGCGCCGACCGCAGCGACGACAGCGGCGTGAGCCGGCACGAGATCGGCCGCTTCCGTCACGGGTGGCAGATCGAACTCGACGGTGCGCCCGCGCGGCTGCGTCCAGGCGCGCTTCAGCAGCATTTCGGCGGCGCGCACGTCGCCCGCCAGGGCGGTCTCGATCATCTTCCTGACCACCGCCTCGGCACCCTCGGCAGCAAGCTGGTCGAGCAGACGGTTGGCGGCGTTGCGACCACCGCGCGGACGACCCGGACCGCCGGGATGGCCTTTCTTGAACTTGGACATGACAGTGTCTCCGTGAGGGGATCGGGAGGATTCCCATTAAATAAATGGACGATAAATGGCCCATGCCGCCCGACAGGGTCCGGTGCGCCTCCGGATCGATCGCGCGACACAGGTCATCGCCGGCCATCCTAAGGCCGCCCGTTGCGAACGACCGATTCTGGTCGCCAACGGGCGCCAGCCTCTCGCCTTCACCTGCAAATTCAGGAACACTGCCGATGATGATCCGGATCGGCATCCTCGGCGCCGGCGCGATGGCCTCCGCCCACATGGCCGCCTACGCAGGATGTTCCGGCGCGAAGGTCGTGGCCGTGTTCTCGCCCACGCCGGGACGCGCGGAAGCGATCGCTACTGCCGGCAACGCCGTCGCGACGGTGGATGCGAGACGGCTGATCGAGACTTCCGACATCGATGCCATCGACGTATGCGTGCCGACGCCAGCGCATTGTCCTTTCGTCCTGTCCGCCCTCGATCACGGAAAGCACATCTTCTGCGAAACGCCGCTAACCCCTGCGATGGAGGAAGCGCTTGCAATGCGGGCGGCCGCGCGCCGAGCCGATCGCCTTCTCCAGGTTGGGCTCCTGATGCGATCGGTGAGTGCCTACCAGCATCTCAAGACGGCCGTCGAGAGCGGCCAGCACGGACGTCTTCTCGATCTCTCGACATGGCGCCTAGGATCGTATCTGCGGCCCGAATCGGCCCATCATAAGCCGCACTACGGCCATCCCGCCGTTGAACTGATGACCTTCGATTTCGATGTCGTGAACTGGCTGCTCGGCATGCCGGATCGCCTGAACGCGGAAGAAATAGACGGCGATGTCGTCGCACGCCTCGGCTACGGCGATGGACGCTGCGCCACCGTCACGGCCAGCGGCATGAGGTCCCCCGAGACACCGTTCACGGTCGGCTTTCGCGCCCGCTTCGACGATGCCGTCTTCGAACTGGAGACGATGTTCGAAGGTGGATATCCACGCAGCACATTCACAATGAGCAAAGGCTCCGACGCTTCCCAGCCGGTCGCGACGCCCAACCGGAATCCCTACGAAGTCGAGTTACGCCACTTCCTGGCCTGTATCGACGGCCAGGGCGATCCGTCCCTGCTCGATGTCGAACGGGCAATCGAGGCGCTCACACTCTCTCTGGCCACACAGAACACAACAGCAGACCCGCCTTCGGCAAATGTCGTTCCGCCTTAGTCACGAAGAGCGCTCGCGGACGTTGCGACCGCTGCAAAGGCAACAAGCGTCGGCAGTTTAGCTGGACACACGTTCCAGTTGTATTTATTTGTTCGTCCGCATGTCTGTACGCGCCGTTTCCGCTCTCGGCTTTGTTCTTGCGGCAATCTCCATCGCCTGGGCCGCGGATGACTGGCCGGCGCTTCCGACGCACGGCTTCATATCGGGACGGGCGGCCACAGCCTCAGACCTTAGAAAAGGCGACGCCGTCTTCGTCGCGGCGGTCCAAGCCCCAGGCCAGCCTGCACAACCTGTCGGCAAGCCCATGGCCATACCGGTCCCGCAATATGGCTATCTGCGCGACAGCAACGAGCGGGTCATCGTGGTGCAGGCCGAAGAAGCGAATGGCATGAAGATGTTCGGCGTTCGCGCTCTCGATGGCCAGGAGTCCGTGGTTACCGAAGAAGACATCGAATTGCTTGGCGTCACCAAGCCGTCAGATCGTTAGCCGGCAAACCAGCGACGCGCGCCGGCTTTTCATACGGTCGAACGAGAGCACCCGCGACTAGTCGCCCAGCCGCACGAAGACCTCCACGGCCGGGACCGGCGGGACGATGTTGAAGGTCTCTTCCAGGACCTGGCGCAGTTCCTCTGGACTGTCGAGCAAGCGTTCTGAGGCAAGTTCGCCATCACGCGCCTCGATGGCGAAGCGGCGATTGATGAGCTTGTAGCGCTTGTCACGCGCAAGACGTTCCATGATCAGCACGCTGCCAAAGGGCACGAGCGGGCTGGTGGAAGTGTACCAGTTGCCCAGTTCGTAGTCGGCCTGGATCTGCGGCTGGAGATCGAAGGCATATTTGACCCGCCAGCCATCGGGTTGCCTGGCGCTCAGCCAATAGAGTCCCTCCGCTTCGCTCAACCGGAAGGTGCCCATCGCCGTGCGCTGCTCGATGTCGGTCCTGAGCTGCAGGGGCGTATCGAGCAGGCAGGCACCGAAGCCGACATCGGCGAGATACGATCCTTCCGGCAGGTCCACCTTGAGCAGCATGTGCTCGCGCGGCCCGAGCGGACTGTCGGGCGGCGACATCCAGCGCACGCGGCCCGCCAGCCCTGTCACGGCAAAGCCGATCGCCTCCAGCGCCGCCTTGAACAGCGCGTTCTGTTCGAAGCAGTAACCGCCGCGCCGACCATCGACGAGCTTGTCCTGCAGCGTCTCGAGATCGAGCTTCACGGGACGGCGCAGCAGCGGATCGAGCCCTTCGAAGGGAATTGCATCGACATGGGCAGCATGGATCGCCGCAAGCGTTGTGAAGTCGGCCGCCACCGTGCCGGCATAGCCGATGCGCGCCAGATACTTGTTCAGCCGAAATCCAGAAGCCATAGCCGCCCTCTCCCCCGCTACAGACCGCTCGATATAAAGAGAGATGTCCGTTCCGTGATCGACATCTTGCGGCGAGTCGGGAACTTGCGCAAAGTTGTCCGGGATGACACGCGCCCGATCGACGAGTCCGGACCGATGATGGCCGGCATCTTTGCGGCCCTGACGGCGGCCTTCCTGCTGAACGTCGCCGGTTGGGGACGCCTCGCGGTCTTCTGCCTCCTCGCCTGCCTTGCGCTCAGCGTCGGACTCTTCCTCTGGGAGATCTACAGCCCGGAATACGGCTTCCGCATGCCGTGGCTGCAGGTCGAGCGGGAACGCACCGTCCTGCCGATCTGGCGCGGCTGACCGTGCGCCAATGACCTCTTCGCCGCTCCCGATCGTCCTGGATCGCCTGATCCTGCTGCTCATGCTGCTGGCCCTGGCAGGCACGCTCACGGCCGCGATGGTGCTGCAGGTTGCGTTCGGGGAGATCCCCTGTCCGCTCTGCCTGCTGCAACGCGTCGCCATGTTCGGCTGCTGCTTCGGCCTCATCCAACAGTTGCACGCGGGCGAGTCCGCTCATGGATTGGAATGGGGATTGGAACGGGGATCGGAACGGGGTTCCGGTCTCGCCCTCGTCTTCGCGCTGTTGCTGCTGGTGATCTCAGGCCGGCAGACCCTGCTCGATATCGTGCCGCGTCCCGGTCACGCCTATGTCGGCTCGGCCGTGCTCGGTCTGCACATGCCGGTCTGGTCGGTCGTGATCGCGCTGGCCTTGCTGCTGGGCTTCGCCGTCCGGTTCGCGCTATTCGGCGCGCCGCGGACCGCCGGAGGGGCCGGCGGCGCGGTGCTGCACCGATGGGTGCGTGGATTGGAGTTCTATGTCGTCTTGCTGTGCGCCTTGAACTTCGTGGCCGTCATCCTCCAGTGCGGGCTCGACCAATGCCATACCTCTGGCTATCGCCTGCTCTGACGGCGAAGGTCGCGCACGACGTTCTTTGAAGGCTGGAACGAGGCTTTCGCGCTCCACTTCACCGTCCTGCGCCGGCCGGGCACGAAGGCGAGGTCGAGAGTCGCGCCGGCCACCGCGATGGAGGAGAGATCTCCCCTATTGAGATCCCTGCTTCCGCAGGGCCGCAACATCGTCGGCGGTGATGGCCGAGCCTTTGCTGCCGAAGCGCGCCGTCACATAGTTGGCGACGGCGGCGATCTCGACGTCGGAGTAGATGTTGCCGAACGCCGGCATCGAGAGCGCATCGGCCGGTGTATGCCGGCGCGTGCCGGAGATCACGATCTGCGCCACGTTGATGGCGGACGAATCGTTGCCGGCGCGCGCGCCAGTGAGCGTCGCGAACGGCGTCAGCGGGCTCTGTCCGGTCCAGCTGTGGCAACTGGCACAAGCTCCCTCGAAGACGCGGCGGCCGCGTATGTCGGCGAGGTTGCCCCCCTGCCGATAGGAAGCCGGCGCCGGCGGGGCGAGCGTTGCCGGCAGGTCCGGCGAGGCGACCGGCGGCACGCTGCGCAGATAGACGACCAGGGCCCGGATATCCTCCGGCACCAGGCGGCCGAGGCTGTGATCGACCGCCTCGCCCATCGGCCCCGAGGCGGTGCCGTGGCCGGGCGCATGACCACGGGTCAGATAGGAGACGAGGTCGTCGTCGGACCACGCGCCGACGCCGGTGGCCTTGTCCGACGTGATGTTGTAGGCGCGCCAGCCTGCGGTCACGGCGCCGGCGAACTTGTCGTAGTTGTCGAGCGCGAAGGCCGGGTTGCGCGGCGTGTGGCATTCGCCGCAATGGGCCAGCGCCTCGGCCAGATAAGCGCCGCGATTCCATTCCGGACTCTGCGCCGGATCGGGCCTGAAGCGTTCATCGGAATTGAACAGCACCGACCAGAACGTCATGGCCCAGCGCTGGTCGAACGGAAAGGCGAGCGTGTTTCGGGGCGGTGTCGCGCGGACCGGCGGCAGACTGAAAAGGTAGGCCTTGATCGCCAGCGCATCGGCGTCGGTGATGTAGGTGTAGGAGGTAAACGGCATCGCCGGATAAAGCCGCGCGCCGTCCCGCCGCACGCCGCGATGCAGGGCATCGAGGAACTGCTGGTCGGTGTAGTCGCCGATGCCGGTTTCCCGGTCCGGCGTGATGTTGGTCGAATAGAGCGTTCCGAACGGCAGCTTGAACGCGAAGCCCCCGGCATATTCCTTTCCGCCGGGCGCGGTGTGGCAGACCATGCAGTCGGCGGCGCGCGCAAGATATTCACCGCGCTCGACCAGGCTCGCCTTGGCGAGCGCCGGCGGAACCCCGGTCGGGTCGGCGGCGCGATAATCCGCAAGCGCCACCTTCGCGCCAGCGGCGAAAGTCATTGGCCCGGGGCCGCGCAAGATGAGGATACCGGCCACCACGACAATGACCGCGACGCCGGCAAGGCCGAGGAGAATGCGGCGGGATTTCCGGCTCATGTCTTGCTCCGCACGGCGATAGCCTCCTTATCGATGGGCAGGCGGCGCAACGCGACACCGGTCGCGGCATAGATCGCGTTACGCAGCGCCGGCGGTCCGGCCGTCACACCCGTCTCGCCGATGCCTCCAGGCGCCTCGCCGCTCTTGATCACGTGAACCTCGATCGGCGGCACCTCGTCGATGCGCAGCATGCGATAGTCGTTGAAGTTGGATTGCTCGACGCGGCCGTTGGCGATGGTGATCTCGCCGTAGAGCGCCGCTGTCAGACCGAAGATCAGTCCGCCCTGCAACTGCGCGACGATGGTGTCGGGATTGACCGCAATGCCGGTATCGACGGCCGAGGTGACGCGCCGCAGCCGAACCTCGCCCCTCTCATCGACTTCCGCCTCCACCACCGTGGCGATGAAGCTGCCGAACGCCGGCTGCACGCTGACGCCGCGGCCGGCGCGGGCCGGCAGCGTGTCACTCCAGTTCGACTTCCGGGCGACGAGATCGAGCGCGGCCTGCAGGCGAGGCTGCTTGCCGAGCATGTCGCGGCGGAAGGCGATCGGATCCTTGCCGGCCTTGCGCGCCAGCTCGTCCATGAAGCATTCGATGGCGAAGACATTGTTGTTGGGGCCGACACCACGCCAGAACCCGGTCGGTACGGGCGGCTCGGCACGCACATACTCGACGTGGAAGTTCGGGATGTCGTAGGGCATGTCGACGGCGCAATCGACGGCATCGATGTCGATGCCCTTCTGGAACGCAGGCGGAAACCAGCGCGCCAGGACCGACGAACCGGTCACCTTGTACTTCCAGGCCGCGATCCTGCCATTCAGCAGGCTGGCGGAGATCGTGTCGCGATAGGCCGGACGATAGACGTCGTGCTGCGTGTCCTCCTCACGGGTCCACACGACCTTCAACGGCGTATCGACCTGGCGCGCGATGCGGACTGCCGCCGCCACCATGTCCGCCTCGAGTCGACGACCGAAGCCGCCGCCCAGCAGATGATTGTTCACGGTCACCTTCTCCAGCGGAAGACCAGCCGCCTTCGCCGCTTCCGACTGCACCCGCGTCATCACCTGCGTGCCGATCCAGATCTCGCACGCGTCGGGAGTGAGGCGGACCGTGCAGTTCAGCGGCTCCATCATCGCATGGGCGAGGAACGGCAGCTCATAGGCCGCCTCGATCGTGTCGCCGCCGGCCAGCGCCTTGGCGACATCACCGGTGGACTTGGCCACCACGCCATCTCCGGCGCTGGCCTTGCGCAACGCGTCCCAGATCGCCGCCGAGTTGACGCCCGCGTTGGCGCCCTCGTCCCAGGTGATGTTCAGGGCCTCCAGCCCCTTGCGGGCCGCCCACATGTGATCGCCCACCACCGCGACCAGATCGTCTAGCACCACCACCTGGCGCACGCCTGGCACCTTCTTCGCCGCGGTATCGTCGACCTTGCCGACCTTGCCACCGAAGACGGAGCAGGACGCCACGGTCGCGAACTTCATGCCGGGCAGCATGACGTCGATGCCATAGATGGCCTTGCCGTCGGTCTTCGCGGGCGTGTCGAAGCGCTTCAGCGGCTTGCCAATCAAGGTGAAGTCCTTGGGGTCCTTGAGCGGCACGTCGGCCGGCGGCGTCTGCCGGCCCGCCGCCTCGGCGAGGGCGCCATAGGACAGCCGGCGGCCGCTCGCTGCGTGGATCACTTCACCGCTGGCCGCGCTGCACGCCGATGGCTCGACCTTCCATTGCACCGCCGCCGCCTGGATCAGCATGGCGCGCGCGCTGGCACCGGCCTTGCGCAGCGGCATCCAGAAGGCACGGACGGAGTTGGAGTTCCCGGTCGCCTGGATGCCGAAGGCGGGGTTGCCGTAAAGCTTGTCGCTGGGCGGCGCCGCCTCCAGTGCGACCGTGGTGTAATCGGCGTCGAGCTCCTCGGCGAGGATCATCGCGATGGCGGTATAGATGCCCTGCCCCATCTCCACCTGCGGCATGACGAGCGTGGTCTTGCCCGTGACATCGATGCGGATAAAGGCGTTGGGGGCAAACGGGCCCGTCGACACGTCGGACACTTTCAGAGGCTTGTCCTGCCCGCGAACCGGAAGGTGGAAGGCGAACAGCAGTCCGCCGGCGATGCCGGCTCCCAGCAGCTTGCGACGCGACGAGACGAGCGGTGACTGGTGCGTGAACGACATGGCGTGCCCTCCCGGTCAGGCTTCGGAGGCGGCGCGCTTGATCGCGGCGCGGATGCGGACATAGGTTCCGCAGCGACAGATGTTCCCTGCCATGGCGGCATCGATATCGGCATCGTCGGGATTCGGCGTGGCCGCCAGGAGCGCCGCCGCCGACATGATCTGCCCCGACTGGCAATAGCCGCATTGGATGACTTCGAGATCGAGCCAGGCTTTCTGCACCTTCGCGCCGGCCGCCGTGGCACCAACGCCTTCGATGGTGGTGATGGCGCGGTCCCGCACTTCGCCGACGGGAAGCAGGCAGGAGCGCACCGGCTGGCCGTCGAGATGGACCGTGCAGGCCCCGCACTGCGCGATGCCGCATCCATACTTGGTGCCAGTCATGCCCAGCACATCGCGCAGCACCCAGAGTAGCGGCATGTCGTCGGGAGCGTCGAAGTCTTTCGTCTCGCCGTTGATCTTCAGTGTCGCCATGGAAACTCCGGCACCGCTTGGTCAGTGGATATCGATTGCACGAGCCATCGCGCCGGCATCGGGTCTCGATCGCGAAGGCGGTTGTAAAAACCGCCGGGAGACGGCGGTCGGAATTAGGCAAGGGTCGTCAAGAAGCGAAGGCCGGCGCAGGCAGGAAGCCAAGACACCGATATCCGCATGGTCTTTCTGCAGCACGTCCGGCAGCAACCGAGGCCGCTGTTGAGCTTCAGTCTTGTCGCTTATGCAAAATGTCCCGGCACCGGCTCCCAAGTCAATGGGCCAGTGCATCACCTGTGATGCCGTCGCTTCCGACACACGCGGGAAGAGCTCGCGCGGCCACGAGATAATCTTCCTTGCGTCGCCTTTCGCGCCATGACCGCCAAGGGGCTGTCGCGCGACGTCGACGGCGGCATGCATTACTTCGCGCATCAGAGTCGAGCTTGAGCACAGCCTCGAATTGGCTTGTCGGCGACGATTCGAGGTCAAGAGCGACGGGACTTGATAGATGGCGCTGGTCCCTTCGTAGTCGGTTCGGAATGCGGCGTCTCAAGCTCGGCCTTCAGGGCATCACCGAGACATCCTATCGGCTTCATGAGCCGCCCAGCAGGGGAGCGGTGAACGAGCCACACCCTGACCTTTGGCTTGAAGTCGCACACGTTAACGATTTTGAGCTTCTTATGCAGAGGACTACCTTCAATCGCCGCCTCGGTTGCCAACGTAATACCGACCCCACGTGCAACAAGGGAAAGTCGGAGGTCTGAACTGAGTGCTTCGACGCCCACGCGCAAAGGCAGATGCTCCTGCTCGAAACGACGGCGAAGGGCGCTGCGAAAGCCACACCCATCCTGGTTGATGATCCAGGGCAGGCGCGAGAGGTCTTTCAGTGTCGCGGGAGACATCAAAGCAGATGTCCGCGCAGCCACGACGAAGAGCGGCTGAAGATCGAATGAGTAGCCTTCGACTCCGTGGGGTGGATCAAGCTCACTTGGGAGGCAGAATGCTGCTACGTCGATTTCGCCGCGACGTAGCTGCTCCAGGAGCTGTTCTGGCCACCCCGTCGTGATGCACAGAGTGAGGTCGGGGAAGGCACCACGAAGCCGATCGAGCGGCGCCGTCATTGCGACCTCCGACAGATAGGGCGTGATACCCAGCCGAAATTCTCCGCGGACGGCTCCATCGGGCGATAGTCCGGTCCTGAGATCGTCGAGCGCACGCAACATGCGCCGCCCGTGTTCGTAAGCTTCTCGCCCGGCTGCCGTCGGTTTGAGCGGCTTCGACTGGCGATCGAGCAAGGCGACGCCCAGCAATCCCTCCAAGGTTTGAATGCGGCGGCTCACGCCAGGCTGCGTCAGGTGGAGTCGCGCGGACGCCCCGACGATGGAGCCAGTTTCAACGACGGCGAGGAAGGCCTCGAGATCCCGCATGTTCATGCGACACTCGCATATTCTAAATAATAATTACTGAATTGAGTCATATCACCGAATCCGCGTATTGCCACCCAGCGAGACGCGATTCCGATGATTTATGGGTGCCGAAATTAATCTCACGAGCGCAACAGTCGATCAGGCGACTCCCTACCGGTCCCTGTGGGCCGCTTGCTTCCTCGGCTATGCGGCGATCGGCATGACGATTCAGGTCATGCCCTCCTATGCCCATGACCGCCTGGGAGCCGGTGACGTCGCCGCCGGCATGGCGGTGACGATCGGCTCCTTCGCCACCATGCTCACTCGTCCGCTCGCCGGTCGCTTGGCGGATCGGCACGGTGGGCGAGGCGTAGTCATGGCGGGGTCAATCCTCGGCATGCTTGGTGGGCTGGGACATCTAATAGCAACCACACTGCCGGTATTGATTGCCGCTCGCCTCGCCCTGGGAGCGGGCGAAGGTGCGCTCTTCACGGCGTCCATCGGTTGGGTTCTGCAGCAGGCAGAACCTTCCCAGCGTGGAAGGGTAGTCGGACATTTTGGCTTGTCGATGTGGACCGGGCTTGCTGCCGGACCAGTGCTCGGAGCAGCCATATTGGCGATTGGTACCTATCGCAGCGTATGGATTGCCGCGAGCGCATTCCCAATAATTGCCTGGATGCTGATCGCGCAGACGCGGCGTTCAGCCTCAGCTCCGCCCACGAGCTCCAACATTCGTCGCGCGTTGCTGCCAAGGGCGGCGTGGATACCCGGCGCTTCAAATGTCTTCGCCAGCATGGGCTATGGGGTCGTCGCGGCCTTCCTCGTTCCTCGCTTCGCGGTTCTCCACCTGATGGGGCAGGATCTCGCGCTCGCCATCTTCGGCATTACCTTCATGGTCACGCGGTTCGTTGGCAGCGCATCGGTCGATCGCTTCGGGCCGCGCCGCGTGATCCTGGTCGTTTTCCTTGTCGAAGCCGCCGGACTCGGCGGCCTGTATTTCGCGGAAACGGCGTGGTCTGCATTCGCCTGTACGGCTTTGGCTGGTGCGGGACTTTCCATGTTGTATCCGTGCTTGGCGAGTCTCGTGACGGAAGCGGCTGATCCACGCGAACGCAGTGCCGCCTTGGGCGCCGTCACATCCGGATGGGACCTGGGGCTTGCCGCTGGCGGTCCGCTCGGCGGACTGGTCGCCGGAACCTCGAATGCCGGTCCGTTTGCCCTCGGCGCCGTGGCAGCGCTCATGGCCGCACTGCCACTTGTTCTTGCTCCCAAGCATCTCATTGCGCCGCTTCACCAGAAAGGATGATCTCCGTATGTCGCACACCCTCACGCAAGAATTGGCTGAGCAGTTCGCTCGGATCGCGCTTCGTAACGTCAGGCGCGAGTATCCAAACAATCTCGACCACGCTCTTGCCGGAGCGGCGGACGCTCGCACGCCCGGTGATCTACATCCGGTCTTCTATGGCAGCTACGATTGGCACTCCTGCGTACACAACTATTGGCTGTTGTCCTATTTGCTACGTCGTTTTCCCGACTTCGCGCCTGGCGCAGACATCCGCATCTTATTCGATTCACAGTTCGTCCCGGGGAAGGTTGCCAAGGAGAGCGCCTATTTCGCCACACCTACTACACGTAAATTCAAACGTCCTTATGGTTGGGCATGGCTGCTCAAGTTGGCAGCTGAACTGAGTGGCCATCATCGCAATCCTTGGGCGCGCAATCTCGCGCCATTGACAGACACTATCGTACAGCTTCTGCGAGATTTTCTACCGCTGGCCACCTATCCCATCCGCGTCGGAACACATTTCAATACGGCCTTCTCTTTGCGTATGGCGGCCGATTATGCCGACGTCGCCCAAGATCGTGGGTTGGGCGCGCTATTGCTGGACACCGCTCGTCGTTGGTATGGCGCGGATGCGGATTGCCCAGCTTGGGGTGAACCGAGTCTAGACGACTTTCAATCCTCGGCGCTGATCGAAGCCGAGTGCATGCGACGCCTTTTGTCCGCAGACGAATTCCTTCCGTGGTTCAATCGCTTTCTCCCCCACATCGCGGAGGGCGAACCAGCGACGCTGTTTCGGCCAGCAACGGTCAGCGACCGCACTGACGGCAAGATCGCGCATCTCGATGGCTTGAATCTGAGCCGCGCCTGGTGCTGGCGGTCGATTGCGCTCGAACTGTCGCTGACCGATCCACGCCGAAGCATCGCGGAGGAAGCTGCGGACCGCCACCTAAAGGAGGGCCTGCCGCATATCGTGGGCGACTACGCGGGCGAACACTGGCTCGCAACTTTCGCCGTACTCGCGCTCGACGTGAGGGCTTGATATTGCTCCGGTGAGCCATAATGCAGCGATGCACGGCAGTGGCACGATCAGCGCGGGAACCGTTTCCAGGAACCGCGCGAGCGGCGCTGATCCATTATGGCACCGATTGCCCCGGATTCAGACGCCCTCGACCGCCCAGACATTGAAGCTCGCGGCATGCTCGCGCAGCTTTTTCACCGGCAGGTAATCGGGCGAGTCCCAGAAGGCGTGCAACGCCGCCATCGAGGGGAACTCGAAGATCACCGGCCGGCGGTCGTCGGGCGCGCCCTCGAGGACCTCGACCTTGCCGCCGCGGACCAGGAACCGGCCGCCGTTCTTGGTGATGAGAGGCACGACCGCCTCACGGTACTTCTGGTACTGCACTTCGTCGGTGATCGATCCCTGCACGATGAGATAGGCAACCATCCTGCGCTCCCCTTGCGACTGCCCTATGGGACTGACGAGGAACCATAGCGGATTCCGAGCCCGCCGCTGGGGACAAGGCGGCAAATTCGTCCCGAATCGGGCCCGATCTAACCCTTGCGCCAGGCGCCCCGAGTCCTGATATAACGCCCTCGAGGGGCCGGTGTGGGCGAGGCCGTCGCCAACCCGGTCAGATCCGGAAGGAAGCAGCCGTAACGAATTCGCTTCGGGTCATGCCGGTCCCTCACCCGAGCCTCGCGCGAGCCGTCGCGATGGACGGGCCGCCGGGCGCGACGACCGCCGGGCGTTAAGGGGCCACGGCGTATCGGGCGGACGATCGCCATGGCGGAAGCCACCACCAGTACAGGCGACAAGGCGGATGCGAAGAGCGCCGCCGCGCAGGCCCTTCCCTACCGCGTTCTCGCCCGCAAATACCGCCCCGTCGACTTCACCACCCTGGTCGGCCAGGAAGCCATGGTGCGCACCCTGCGCAACGCCATCGCCACCGGCCGCATCGCCCACGCCTTCATGCTCACCGGCGTGCGCGGCGTCGGCAAGACCACCACCGCCCGCATCATCGCCCGCGCCTTGAATTGCATCGGCGCCGACGGCAAGGGCGGCCCGACCGTCGATCCCTGCGGCGTCTGCGACAACTGCAAGGCCATCACCGAGGACCGCCATGTCGACGTGATCGAGATGGACGCGGCCTCGCGCACCGGCATCGACGACGTGCGCGAACTGATCGAGGGCGTGCGCTACCGCCCGGTTTCGGCGCGCTACAAGGTCTACATCATCGACGAAGTGCACATGCTGTCGGAGAAGGCCTTCAACGCCCTGCTCAAGACGCTGGAAGAGCCGCCGCCGCATGTGAAGTTCCTGTTCGCGACCACCGAGATCCGCAAGGTTCCGGTGACGGTGCTGTCGCGCTGCCAGCGCTTCGACCTCAAGCGCGTGCCGCAGGAGACGCTGGTCGCCCATTTCGGCAAGATCGCCGAGGCGGAGAAGGTCGAGATCTCGCCCGAGGCGCTGGCCCTTCTCGCCCGGGCGGCCGACGGCTCGGTGCGCGACGGTCTGTCCATGCTCGACCAGGCGATCGCCCATGGCGGCGGCGTGGTGGATGCGGCGCAGGTACGCGACATGCTGGGGCTGGCTGACCGCGGCCGCGTGCTCGACCTGTTCGAAAAGACCATGCGTGGCGATGCCGCCTCGGTGGTAGCCGCCCTGGGCGAGATGCACGATTCGGGCGCCGATCCGGTCGTGGTCCTGCAGGACCTGCTGGAACTCACCCACTGGGTGACGCGCCTCAAGGTGGCGCCCGAGGCCGGCGCCAACACTGCCGACAGCGAGCGCGCCCAGGGGCTCGCCATGGCGCAGAAACTGTCGATGGCATCGCTAACGCGGGCCTGGACCCTGCTGATGAAGGGCCTGCAGGAAACCCTGGCCGCGCCTTCCCCTGTCCGTGCGGCCGAGATGGCGCTGATCCGGCTATGCTACGTGGCCGACCTGCCGTCACCGTCCGATGCCATCAAGGCCCTGCAATCCGGTGCCGCGCCCGCCGCCGCGCCGGTCGGCAACGGCAGTGGCGCGCCGTCTCGTCCCGGCGGCGGTGGCGGAGGTGCTGCCACGGCGCGTCTTGCCGCCCAGCCGGCGACCGCGGTCGCGCCGCAACCGGCCCCGGCCGCGCCGTCACCTCGTACCTTCACCGACGTGGTGGCGCTGCTCGAGAGCAAGCGCGAGGCGCGGCTGGTCCACCACCTCATGCATCACGTGCACGAGGTACGCTGCGAACCCGGCCTGATCGAGTTCCGCCCCGAACCGCAGGCGCCCAAGGATCTCGCCGCCAAGCTCTCGGAATCGCTCAGCACCCTCACCGGCCGGCGCTGGATCGCCTCGATCTCGCGCGACGAGGGCAAGCCGACCCTGTCGGCGCAGAAGGCGCTCAAGGGCGACGAACTGCGTACCCAGGCCGAGAACCATCCGACGGTCCAGGCGATCCTGAAGACATTTCCCGGCGCCAAGCTCGATGCCGTCCGCCGCAAGGGCGACGAGACGTCGTTGCTGGCCGGGCTCGACGCCCCTATCTCCTCCGACGAGGAACCGCCGCCGGCCGACGACTACCCCGCCGACGACGACATTCCGGAAAGCGAGTACTGATGTTCGACAAGCTCAAGGATCTGGGTGGCCTGATGCAGCAGGCCCAGCAGATGCAGCAGAAGGTGCAGGAATTGCAGGCGCAGCTCGAGCGCCTAGAGGTCGTCGGCTCCTCGGGCGCCGGCCTGGTCAAGGTCACCGTCAACGGCAAGAACGAGACCCGCCGGGTCGAGATCGATGCCTCGCTGTTCAAGCCGGAGGAGAAGGGCGTGGTCGAGGATCTGATCGTCGCCGCCGCCAACGATGCGCGTGGCAAGGTCGAGCAGACCGTGCAGGAGCAGATGCGCTCCATCACCGGCGGCCTGCCCCTGCCTCCGGGGTTCAAGCTTTAGGGACGGCGACACCGGCAGGGTATCCGCATGAATGGCCCCGAGATCGAGCGGCTGATCCAGCTCCTGGGGCGATTGCCGGGATTGGGGCCGCGATCGGCGCGGCGCGTGGCGCTGCATCTGCTCAAGAAGCGCGAGGTGCTGATGCAGCCGCTGAGCGCGGCGCTGGCGGACGCGGCACGGGCGATCCGCCCCTGTTCGATCTGCGGCAACCTCGATACCGTCGATCCCTGCTCCATCTGTGCCGATCCGCGGCGCGATACCGGCCTGATCTGCATCGTCGAGGATATCGGCGACCTGTGGGCCATGGAGCGCGGCAAGGTATTCAACGGCCGCTATCACGTGCTGGGCGGCAGCCTGTCGGCGCTGGACGGGATCGGGCCAGACGAGCTCAACATCGGAAGCCTGCTGCGGCGCGTCCAGGAAGGCGACGTGCGGGAAATCATCGTCGCCACCAACGCCACGGTCGACGGTCAGACCACGGCCCACTACCTCGCCGACCGCCTCGCCGACACCAAGGTGCCGCTGACGCGACTGGCACATGGCGTGCCGGTCGGCGGCGAACTCGACTGGCTGGACGAGGGCACGCTGGCCACGGCCTTCAAGGCGCGCCGCGCCCTTTAAGGCAAGCGTGCGGCGGACAACACGCTGGAGCCGCTGCGCGCAACGCTTTTTTGCGCAACCTTAGACCAACGGCTGCTTTCCTTCGCGGCCATTCGCGCTACACTCCGTTCGGTAGTCATGTTCATCCGTCAGAACATCCAGACCCTGCGCTTCTTCCGAACGACACCCGCGATGCGGTGTCCGTATCTGCCGCACCGTCTGGAAACCAAGCTGGTCACCGAGCTCAGCGGGCCGGATGCGATTTCCCAGCACGATACGCTGACCGATGCCGGGTTCCGCCGGTCGCATCACTTCGTCTACAAGCCGCTGTGCGACGGCTGCCGCTCCTGCGTGCCTGTGCGCATCCGCGTCCGCGACTTCGAGCCGACCAAGGCCCAGCGCCGGACCTGGCGCCGCAACGAGCATATCCATGCGGCGGAGACACAGGCGCTGGCGACGGGCGAGCAGTACGCCCTCTTCTCCCGTTACGTGATGGCCCGGCATCGCGATGGCGACATGGCCGACATGGATTTCGACGACTACCGGGCCATGGTCGAGGAAAGTCCGGTCGATACGGCGATCGTGGAGTTCCGCGACCATTCCGCGGACGGCCGGCTGGTGGGCGGCTGCCTGGTGGACTGGCTGTCGAGCGGCGTGTCGGCGGTGTACAGCTATTTCGATCCCCAGGATCCGAAGCGGGGCCTCGGCACCTACATGATCCTGTGGCTGGCCGAGGCGGCGGCGCGGCGCGGGCTGCCCTACGTCTATCTGGGTTACTGGATCGCCGATTCGAACAAGATGGCCTACAAGCGCGCCTTCCGGCCGCTGGAGTATTTCGGCCCGGAGGGCTGGACCGAATTGCCTAACGCGTAGGCAAATTCCGCGCGGTGGAGCGACTTGACGCACCCCCGCCGCCCTCACAAGCTTGCGAGAGGCTAGCATCGTCGGAAACGGCACGTTATGAAGCGTGGCCCAAGCAAATTGGGCTCAAAACAACGAATAATGTCCTCGGGGAGATGAATGCGCGTCTTATTGAAGTTCAGCGCAGTTATCGACGCAATCAACGAAAAGATCGGGGTCGTCTGTAACTGGCTGGTGCTGCTGTCCTGTCTGGTCAGCGGCGGAAACGCCATGGTCCGCTATGCCTACGACCAGAGTTCGAACGCCTGGCTCGAGGTGCAGTGGTACATGTTCGCCGTCATCGTCATGTTCGGCGCCTCCTATACGCTCAAGCGCAACGAGCATGTGCGGGTCGACCTGTTCTACATGACGCTGGGTCGCCGCGGTCAGCTGTGGATCGACATCCTGGGTACCCTGGTCTTCCTGCTGCCCACCTGCCTGATCCTGGCCTGGCTGAGCTGGCCGTTCTTCATGCAGTCCTACGCGGTGAGCGAGCACTCCTCGAACGCCGGCGGCCTTGTCCGCTGGCCGATCAAGCTGGTGCTACCTGTAGGCTTCCTCCTGGTGGCGCTCCAGGGCTTTTCCGAACTCATCAAACGCGTGGCCTTCCTGAACGGCATTCCCGTCGAGAGCCTCGAAGCCCATTACGAGAGGCCGACGCAATGATCATTCCTCTCGAGTGGATGCCGCCGCTGATGTTCGGCGGCCTCGTCGTGTTCATGATCATCGGTTACCCGGTCGCCTTCTCGCTGGCGGCGGTCGGCTTCTTCTTCGGCTTCCTGTCGATCGATTTCGGGTACTTCACCCTGCCCTTCATGCAGGCCATTCCCGGCCGCGTGTTCGGCTCGATCCTGTCGAACGAGCTGCTGCTCGCCATCCCGTTCTTCACCTTCATGGGCGCAATCCTGGAGAAATGCGGGCTGGCCGAGGACATGCTGGAATCGATGGGACAGCTGTTCGGCCCCATCCGCGGCGGCCTGGGTTACTCGACCATCATCGTCGGCTTCATCCTCGGCGCCATTACCGGCACCGTAGCGGCGCAGGTCATCGCCATGGCGCTGATCACCCTGCCGATCATGATGCGCTACAAGTACGACATGCGCTACGCCACCGGCGTGCTGGCAGCCTCCGGCACCATCACCCAGCTGGTGCCGCCGTCGCTGGTGCTGGTCGTGCTGGCCGACCAGCTCGGCCGCTCGGTCGGCGACATGTATGCCGGTGCCTGGGGCCCGTCGCTGCTGCAGATCGTGCTGTTCGCGGCCTACACGTTCTATCTCTCGATCGTGAAGCCGGAAGCGGTGCCGCCGGTGCCGCGCACGCTGTTCGGCAAGGCGCTGCTGATCAAGTGCGCCTGGGGCATCATCCCGGCAGCGGTGCTGATCTTCCTGGTCCTCGGCACCATCATGATGGGCCTTGCCACGCCCACCGAGGCGGGCGCCATGGGCACGATCGGCGCGATCGTGCTGGCGGTGGTGCGCAACGCGCCGCTGACGCGGTTCGACAAGATCGCCTTCTATGGCGGCTGCGCCGCAGCCATCGTCGGTTTCCTGATCGGCCTCGTCGCCTTCAAGTCGCTGGCCTTCCAGGCCGCCTTCACGGTCATGTTCGCGGGCATCGTCTGGCTGTGCTGGCGGGCCTGGCAGGTGAAGGAGCTGCGCGAGCTGATCGTGCAGGCCTTCCAGGCGACCATGCGCATCACCGCCATGGTGGCCTTCATCCTGGTGGGCGCGACCTGCTTCTCCATCACCTTCCAGGGCGTGGACGGCAACCGCTGGGTCGAGCACATGATGTCGAGCCTGCCGGGCGGCGTCTGGGGCTTCCTGGTCGTCGTCAACCTGTTCGTCTTCTTCCTCGCCTTCTTCCTCGACTTCTTCGAGATCGCCTTCATCATCATCCCGATGCTGGCACCGGTGGCGCAGAAGATCCTCGAACCGGTGGTCGGTCACGATGCGGCGCTGATCTGGTTCGGCGTCATGATCTGCGTCAACGTGCAGACGTCGTTCATGCACCCGCCCTTCGGCTTCGCGCTGTTCTATCTGCGCAGCGTGGCGCCCAAGGAAGTGAAGAGCAGCGACATCTACTGGGGCTCCATCCCCTGGGTCCTGCTGCAGCTCATCATGGTGATCATCGTGATCGCGCTGCCGCAGTCGGTGACCTACTTCCTGGAGCCGCCCTCGACCATCGATCCGAGCAAGGTCAAGATCGATATCCAGGCGCCACCCAGCGACGACGCCGCACCGCCGGTCTTCAAATAGGCAAACGAAAAGCCCCGCTGTCACCAGCGGGGCTTTCTTCTCGAGGATGGAGCGGCCGTCAGCGTCCCTGGGCCGACATCGCGAAATTGAAGTTGTCGAAGGTGTTCTCGGCGACGCGGAACCACAGGTTCTCGTCGGTGCGGAAGGCCTTGAGGCTGTCATAGATCTTCTTGAACTTCGGATCCTTGGCCGACAGTTCGTCGTAGAACTTGTAGCATTCGTTGAAGCAGGTCTCGAGCACCGGCCGCGGGAAGGGCCGCAGTTCCGTGCCCTGCGCCACCAGCCGCCGCAAGGCCGCCGGGTTGACGGCGTCGTACTTCGGCACCATCCACGAGGTCACCAAGCCGGCCGCGGTGTCGATCATGGCCTGGTAGTTCTTGGGCAGCTTCTCCCAGGCGGCGTTATTGACGTAGAGGGAGCCGACGGAGGTGCCCTCCCACCAGCCCGGATAGTAGTAATACTTGGCCACCTTGGCGAAGCCGAGCTTCTCGTCGTCGTAGGGACCGACCCATTCGCAGGCGTCGATCGTGCCCTTTTCCAGCGCCGGATAGATGTCGCCGCCGGCAATCTGCTGCGGCACCACGCCGAGGCGCTGGAGGATCAGGCCGGCGAAGCCGCCGACGCGGAACTTCAGCCCCTTCATGTCGTCCATCGACTTGATTTCCTTGCGGAACCAGCCGCCCATCTGGCAGCCCGTGCCGCCGAAGATGAAGGAGCGGAAATTGTACTCCTTGTAGAAGTCGTTGATGAGATCGTGTCCGCCGCCCTCACCCAGCCAGGCGTAGTATTGACGCTGGTTCATGGTGAACGGCAGGCCGGTCTCGAACACGAAGTTGGGATGCTTGCCGAAGAAGTAGTAGGCGGCGGTCTGCCCGCATTCCACCGTGCCGTTCTGTACCGCGTCGGCGACCTGCAGGCCCGGCACGATCTCGCCGGCGGCGAAGGGACGGATCTGGAACTTGTTGTCCGACATCTCGGCCACGGCCTTGCAGAACACTTCCGAGCCGCCGTAGAGCGTGTCCAGAGACTTGGGGAAGCTCGACGTCAGGCGCCATTTGATCTCCGGCATGCCCTGCGCGATCGCCGGCGCCGCCAGCGCCGTGGTGGCGGCGACGCCAGCCGCACCGATTCCCCCTGTCTTGATGAAACGCCGTCTCTGCATTGTCTCTCCTCCCGAACGGGCTTTGCTTATGGGCCCTTTTCACTGCGGCGACATTGACACGCGGAATTCGATTTGAAAAGTCTCGGCATAGCCACTGCGCAAATAAAAAAGCCCCGCGATGCGGGGCTTTTTCGAAGCAGGCTGACACCCTCAGATCTTGTTGGCGGCCGACTGGCGGGCCATGAAGGTGTCGAAGGTATTCTCGGCCACGCGGAACCACAGCACCTCTTCCTTGCGGAAGGCCGCCATCGATTCGTAGATCTTCTTGAACCTGGCGTTGCTGGCCATCGTCTCGGCATAGACGTCGTTCGCGGCCTTGAACGACGCTTCCATGATCGGCGCCGAGAACGGCAACAGCTTCACGCCGCTCGCGACCAGTTCGCGCAAGGCCTTCGGGTTGTCGGCATCGTACTTGCCCACCATCCAGGCATTGGTATCGGCGCAAGCCGCGCGCAGGATCGCCTGGTACGGCTTCGGCAGCATGTTCCACTTGTCCAGGCCGATGAAGGTGTGGAGCGTGGCGCAGCCTTCCCACCAGCCCGGATAGTAATAATTCGGCGCAATTTTCGCGAAGCCCAGCTTCTGGTCGTCGTAGGGGCCGACCCACTCGGCGGCATCGATCGTGCCCTTCTCCAGGGCCGGATAGATGTCGCCGCCGGCCAGCTGCTGCGGGATCACGCCGAGCCTCGCCATGACCTGGCCGGCGAAACCGCCGATGCGCATCTTTAGGCCCTTCATGTCGTCGAGCGTGTTGATCTCCTTGCGGAACCAGCCGCCCATCTGACAGCCCGTGTTGCCGCAGGCGATGCCGTAGATGTTGTAGTCCTTGTAGAAGTCGTTGAGCAGCTGCTCGCCGCCGCCGTTGGTGAGCCAGGCATCCATCTGGCGCGTGTTGAGGCCGAACGGCACGGCCGTGCCGAGTGCGAACGTCGGGTCTTTGCCGAAATAGTAGTACGAGGCGTTGTGCCCCATCTCGACCGTGCCGTTCTGGATGGCGTCGGCGACCTGCAGGCCCGGCACGATCTCGCCCGCCGAGAAAACCCGGATCTGGAACTTGTTGTCGGTCGCCTCGGCCACGATCCTGGAGAGACGCTCGGAGCCGCCATAGAGCGTGTCGAGCGACTTCGGGAAGCTCGATGTCAGGCGCCACTTGAGCTCAGGCATGGATTGGGCGATCGCCGGCGCAGCCAGGGTTGCGCTCGCGGCGACGGCCGCACTGCCGAGGCCGGCCGTGCGCACGAATTTGCGACGTTGCATGAAGGTCGTTCTCCCAGAGACTTTTTCTACTTATACGCATCCGCATTCTGCGATGCGGACGTCGCTTATGGCACAGCGCTGAGGGCTTGAGAAGCTGCCGCTACCGGCACCCGCAAATGAAAAAGCCCCGCCGAAGCGGGGCTTTTGAAACGGGACGGAATGTACCGTCCTAGAGCTTCCCGGCCGCCGACTGGCGCGCCATGAAGTTGTCGAAGGTGTTCTCGGCCACGCGGAACCACAGAACCTCGTCCTTGCGGAAGGCCATCATCGAGTCGAAGACCTTCTTGAAGTTCGCGTTCTTGGCCGTGATCTCGGCATAGACCTCGTTGGTGGCCTTGAACGCCGCTTCCATGATCGGCTGCGAGAACGGCAGCAGCTTGGCAC
This sequence comes from Enhydrobacter aerosaccus, assembly GCF_900167455.1. Lineage (GTDB taxonomy): Bacteria > Pseudomonadota > Alphaproteobacteria > Reyranellales > Reyranellaceae > Reyranella > Reyranella aerosaccus. The sequence goes on along the minus strand of NZ_FUWJ01000001.1, from coordinate 629,331 downwards.
CGCTCGCGATCAGCACGCGCAGAGCCTTCGGGTTGTCAGCGTCGTACTTGGCAGCCGTCCAGTTGTTGGTATCGGCGCAGGCTGCCCGCAGGATGGCCTGATAGTTCTTCGGCAGCGCGTTCCACTTATCCAGTCCGATGAAGACATGGAACGCGGCGTTCCCTTCCCACCAGCCGGGATAATAATAATTCGGCGCGATTTTCGCGAAGCCCAGCTTCTGGTCGTCGTAGGGGCCGACCCACTCGGCCGCGTCGACGGTGCCCTTTTCCAGCGCCGGATAGATGTCGCCGCCAGCGAGCTGCTGCGGGATCACGCCCAGCTTCGACATCACGTCGCCCGCGAGACCGGCGATGCGCATCTTGAGGCCCTTCAGGTCCTCGACGGTGTTGATTTCCTTGCGGAACCAGCCACCCATCTGCGCCGTCGTGTTGCCGCAGACGATGCCGTAGATGTTGTAGTTCTTGTAGAAGTCGTTGAGCAGCTGCTCACCGCCGCCCTGGGTCACCCAGGCATTCATCTGCCGGGTATTCAAGCCGAACGGCACCACTGTCCCCAGCGCGAAGGTCGGGTCCTTGCCGAAGAAGTAGTACGACGCGGTGTGGCCCATCTCGACCGTGCCGTTCTGGACGGCGTCGACGACCTGCAGGCCAGGGACGATCTCGCCCGCGGCGAAGGTGCGGATCTGGAACTTGTTGTCCGTCGCCTCGGCCACGATCTTGGCGATCCGCTCGGCGCCGCCATAGAGCGTATCGAGCGACTTGGGGAAGCTCGACGTCATGCGCCAGTTGATCTCGGGCGCCGACTGGGCGATGGCCGGTGCTGCCACCAGACCCGTCGTCGCCACTGCGGCCGTCCCCACGCCCGCATTCCGAAGAAATTTACGCCGTTGCATGTCCGTCACTCCCGGTCGCTCCAGAATAATTTCCGGCTTATGACATACGCCCTGTAGCGTCGGGAAGCGCTATCGCATGAGGAGCAGCACGAGCGCCAAGCCGCCGATTGCAATGCGGTACCAGGCGAACAGCGCGAAACCGTATCGGCTGATGAAGCGAATGAAAGGCGCTACCACGACGAGAGCGGAAAAGAAGGCGGCGGTGAAGCCCAAGGCAATGGTGGCACTGCCGCTCCAGCTCAGGTCCGACCAGTTCTTGTAGAGGTCATAGACCGATGCCCCAAGCATAGTGGGCATGGCGAGGAAAAACGAGAACTCGGCAGCAGTTGCACGCTCCACGCGGAAAGCACGTGCTCCCATGATGGTCGCGCCGGCGCGCGACACGCCGGGGATCATGGCCAGACACTGGCAAAGACCGATGTAGAAGGCTGTCTTGAGATCGATATCGTCCACCGACTTGACCCGCGGTCGCTGCGCCAAGCGCTCGATCACGAGGATGGCGACGCCGCCGACGATCAGGGCGATAGCGACCACCATCGGACTCATCAGGAACTGCTTGATCACCTTGTAGGCGATCACCCCGACCACGGCGGCCGGCAGGAACGCCACGATCACCGAACCGGCAAAGCGCACGGCGCGCGGGTCGCGCTGCAGCACGCCGGTCACGGTCGACCAGATCTTGGCGCGATACAGCACGCAGATCGCCAGGATGGCGCCGAGCTGGATGACAATGTCGAACACCTTGCCGGGTGGGCCGGTGAAGTCCAGCACCTCCTCGGCGAGGATGATGTGCCCGGTCGAGGAGACGGGCAGGAACTCGGTCAACCCCTCGACGACGCCGATCACCAGCGTCTTCCAGATCAGCGTCAGGTCCATCGCTCAGCCCTTGAAACGCTTGGCCCGCGGCCAGCCCTTTTCGGGCAAGCGCCCGGCCTGGGCGCGCTCGCCGCGCCAGAATTTGAGTTCGGACGCCGCGATGACCCGATTGCCCCATGGCAAGCCATCGCCCAGCACGAAGGCCTGCGCATCCGAAAGCTGGTCGGCCTTGGACTTCTGCAACAGGACACCACGGCCGCGTCCCATCTCGGGCACCTGCTCGAGGGGGAAAATCAGCAGCTTGCGACCTTCGCTCAGGGCCGCGACCGAATCGGCGCCCTCGGGCACGATCGACAAGGCAACCGCCCTCTCCTTGTCGGCGAGGTTCAGTATCTGCTTGCCGTTCTTGGTCTGGGCCACGACCTCGTCTTCCGGCACGACGAAGCCACGGCCGGCATCCGAGGCGACCAGAAACTTGCGACCGCCTTTCAGCACCTCGAGCTGCACGATGTCCTGTTCGTTGCCCAGCTCGATCATCAGGCGAATCGGCTCACCATGACCGCGCGCGCTCGGCAGCCGATCACAGCCGAGCGTGTAGAACCGACCGTTGGTGCCGAACACGAGGATCTTGTCGGTGGACTGGGCGTGCAGCGTGAACTTCGGTCCGTCGCCTTCCTTGTACTTGAGCTCGCCGGTGGCCTTCTCGTCGAGATGCCCCTTGGCGGCGCGGATCCATCCCTTCTCGGACAGGATCACCGTGACAGGCTCGCGCTCGACGAAGTCCTCGACCGAATGCTCGATCTCCGCCGGCGCGTCGGCGAGTTCGGTACGGCGCTTGCCGATCTTGGTCTTCTGACCGAACTTCGCCTTGATCTCCTGGATCTCGGCCGAGATCGCCTGCCATTGCAGCTTCTCTTCCTTGAGAAGGGCCTTCAGCTCCTTGCGCTCCGCGCTCAGCTTCTTGTGCTCGCCCTTGATCTCGAATTCCTCGAGCCGACGCAGGGCGCGCAACCGCATGTTCAGGATCGCCTCGGCCTGCAGATCGGTCAGGCCGAAGGTCCGGATCATCACCGGCTTGGGCTCATCCTCCTCGCGGATGATCTTGATCAGCTCGTCGAGGTTCAGATAGGCGATCAGGTAGCCGTCGAGAATCTCGAGGCGCCGCTCGATCTCGGCCAGGCGGAAGGTCGAGCGACGGATCAGCACCTCGCGGCGATGGTCGAGGAAAGCCTGCAGCGCCTGGCGCAGGTCCATCACGCGCGGCGTGTTGTCCTTGTCGAGGACGTTGAGATTCAGGGGAAAGCGGATCTCGAGGTCGGTCAGCTTGAAGAGCTGTTCCATGAGCAGCTCGGCCGGCACGTTGCCGGTGCGCGGCTCGAGCACGACGCGCACATCGTCCGCCGACTCGTCACGCACATCCTCGAGGATCGGCAGCTTCTTGGCGTTGATGATCTCCGCGATGCGCTCGATCAGCTTGCCCTTCTGGACCTGATAGGGGATCTCCGTGACGATGATGCGATACTGGCCGCGCGGCAGATCCTCCTTGATCCAGCGCGCGCGCAACCGGAAGGCGCCGCGACCGGTCTTGTAGGCCTCGACGATCGACTCGCGCGGCTCGACCAGCAGGCCACCGGTCGGGAAATCCGGCCCCTTCACCAGATCGACCAGGGTCTCGATGCGGGCATTGGGCGTACGGATCAGATGCTGCAGGGCATCGCACAGCTCGCCCGCATTGTGCGGCGGGATCGAAGTCGCCATGCCGACCGCGATGCCCGCGGCGCCATTGGCAAGAAGATTGGGAAAGCCGCCCGGCAGGACGATCGGCTCCTCGGTCGAGCCGTCATAGTTGGGCCGGAAGTCGACGGCGTTCTCGTCGATGCCAGCCAGCAACGCCTCTGCTACCTCGGTGAGGCGTGCCTCGGTGTAACGCATCGCGGCCGGGTTATCGCCGTCGATGTTGCCGAAGTTCCCCTGCCCTTCGATCAGCGGATAGCGGACCGAAAATTCCTGAGCCAGCCGGACCAGGGCATCATAAATCGATTGGTCGCCGTGCGGATGATACTGGCCGATCACATCGCCGACCACGCGCGCGCTCTTCTTGAACGCGCTGTTCGGATCGAGCCGCAACTGCCGCATCGCGTAGAGCAAGCGACGATGCACGGGTTTGAGACCGTCCCGCACATCGGGCAGCGAGCGCGACATGATGGTCGACAGGGCATAGGACAGATAGCGCTCCGAGAGCGCTTGTCCGAATTGCACCGGCTTTACGGCGGCGAGCGGAACGACGTTTGTGCTGCGTTTGGCCATCGATCAGGACATAGAGGGGCGGCCGCGTTCGACGCTGCAGCCATCGTTGTTTTTAGCGGTGCAGCGTTTCCTTAAATCTCGACCGGGCCGGAGGCAAGGGCTTGTTCTGTGGCCAGAACACGTGCCGCTCGAGAAAATAGCCTGTCAAATCAAGCCCCTGATGCAGCTCGTCGTCATCGGCCGGCAATCCGCCGGTGGACAGAAAGGCCGGCAAGGGCAGCAGCTTCTCCTTGTAGGGGCCGGCCGCGGCCCGGGAAACCGCCCGGCCTGTCCGGGGTGAGACGAAGGCCAGATCCTCGGTGTCACCTGAAACCGCGCATTTCTCGAGATCGAGGCCGAAGCCGAGCTCCTGCAGCAGACCGAGTTCCAGCCTCACATAGATCATGGGCCAGCCGGCATGGCCCAAGGCGGCGAGGAAGGCGTGAAACCCCTCGAACACGGCCGGATGCGGTTCGCGCTCGGGCAAGGCCGTGTCGATGGTGGCACAGGCGGCAGCCAGACCAGCCAGTTCCGAGGCGTCGTCGAGCGCGCGGGCAGCATAGGCCTCCCGTAACTCGCCGGAGTAGTTCCCGAGCTGCTCGGCAAGCCGGGCCCGCCAAACGACGTCGACAAGATTGCCGGGTTGCCAGATCGGCCGAGCGCGGCGCGAACCACCGCCCGGAACGAAGCCGGCATGCCGGCCATGGTCACGCGTCAGCAACGAGGCGACGAGCCCACCCTCCCCGTGGGGGCGCCCCGTCAACACGATGCCGCGGTCGGTCCATTCCATCAGCGCGATATGCCGCGTTTCGGTCGGGGACACCAGCGCGCGGTACCCGCGCGCCCCAGGTAGCGTGTCGATCTAGGACTTGGGCTCGAAATCAAGGCCGATGGATCGGTAATGGGCCGGATCCTCCGCCCAGCGCTCGCTCACCTTCACATGCAGGAAGAGATGAACGGGACGCTCGAGGAGCTGCGTCAGCTCATGCCGAGCCCGCGCACCGATCTGCTTGATGCGGGCGCCGCCCTTGCCAAGGACGATGGCGCGTTGGCCGTCACGCTGGACATGGATCGTCTGTTCGATGCGGACCGATCCGTCGCCGCGCTCTTCCCACTTGTCCGTCTCGACGGCGGTTTCGTAGGGAAGCTCCTGATGGAGCTGCAGGAACACCTGCTCCCGGGTGACCTCGGCCGCCAGGAGCCGCAGCGGCAGATCGGCCGCCTGATCCTCCGGGTAGAGGAACGGTCCAGCGGGCACTGCCGAGGCGAACGCCGCCAGGACATCGGCAACATGGTCATTGCGCAGGGCGCTCACCATGAAGGTCCGTTCGAACGGCACCAGGGCATTGAGCTCCGCTGTGAGCGCCAGCAGCCTGTCCCGCGGCACCAGGTCGATCTTGTTCAGGATCAGGTAGCGCGTGCTACGCGTCTCCTTCAGCTTCTCCACGATCGCCCGGGTTTCCTCACCCAGTCCGCGCTCGACATCGACCACCAGCGCCACGACATCGGCATCCTCGGCGCCCTGCCATGCAGCCGCCACCATGGCGCGCTCCAGGCGGCGCTTGGCGACGCGGAAGATACCCGGCGTATCGACCAGCACGACCTGGGCCCGCGTGCCGTCCGGCAGATCGCTCATGGCGATGCCGATCACGCGCATGCGCGTCGTCTGCACCTTGGGCGAGACGATGCTCACCTTCGAGCCGACAAGGGCGTTGACGAGGGTGGACTTGCCGGCATTCGGGGCGCCGACAATGGCGACGAATCCGGCACGGGTAGTGGGTGTGTTCATATCCGTTCAAGCCGCTCGAGAAGTGCCGCGGCGGCAATCCGCTCCGCCTCGCGTTTGTTGCCGCCCCGGCCGTGACCGGGCTCGTGTCCCTTGATCGTGACATCGACGACGAAGACCGGCGCGTGCGGTGGCCCTTCTCGTCCAACTTCGCGATATTCGGGCAGCGGCAGACGTCGCGCCTGAGCCCATTCCTGCAGCGCCGTCTTGGCGTCGCGTGGCGCGGTCGCATGCGTGGCGACGCGATCGCCCCACAAGGTCTCGATGCTGGCCGCCGCGGCGGCGAAGCCCGCATCCAGGAACACCGCCCCCAGCAGGGCTTCGAGCGCATCGGCCAGGATGTTCGGCTTTATCCCGCCTTTCTGTCCCCGCTCGGGGTCGCTCAGCCGGATGTGTCGGCCGAGATCGATCGCCTCCGCGATCTCGGCCAGGGCCGCCGCACGCACCAGAGAGGCGTGGCGTCGTGCCAGTTCGCCCTCTCGCTCGCGCGGATAGCGCCGCAACAGGAGGTCGGCCATCGCCAGCGACAGGACGCGATCGCCCAGGAATTCCAGCCGCTCGTTGCCGTTGGGAAAAGCGAGCTTCAGTTCCGGCCGGCGGTCGAGGGCGCTGCGATGGGTGAGCGCCTCGGCTGCGAGTTCAGGATTGCCGAACGCATGACCGAGCCCCTTGGTCAGCGCCTCGAAATCGATGTCGCCGAGCTTCAGTGGATCGCCATGAAGAAGCGGCTGAAACGAATTGCCTCGGGCCATTTCCAGGGTTCCAGCCACCCCGCTTCCGACGGGTCGTGCGAGAAGAAAATGAACTCGGCCTTGCCGACAAGGTTCTCCGCCGGGACATACCAGCCGAGCTGATCGCGATCGCGCTGCGCGCCCGTAATGTCGCGCAGCATCAGCCGCGTGCGGCTGTCGAGCGAGTCGTCGCGATTATCGCCCATCACGAAGTAGCTGTTCGCCGGCACCAGGAACTCGGGCGTGTTGTCCGACGCGCCGTTGTCGCTGTATTCGAGCACCGTGTAGCTGGGGCCGCCGTCAGGCAATGTCTCACGGTAGAGGACGCCCTTCTGGTAGCCGCCATAGCCGCCCTTCACGTAATCGCCGATGCGCACGCGCTGTACCGGCGTGCCATTGATATGCAGCACGCCATTGGTCACCTGGATGCGGTCGCCCGGCAGACCGACGATGCGCTTGATGTAGTCGGTACGGTTGAGGCCCTGGCCCTGGTCGCCCGGATACTTGAAGACCGCGACATCGCCGCGATGCGGCGGATGGAAGAAGATGCGGCCCGAGAAGAAGCCCAGCGAGAACGGGAACGAGTGCTTGCTGTAGCCGTATGAGAATTTGGAGACGAACAGATAGTCGCCGACCAGAAGAGTCGGAATCATCGATCCCGACGGGATATTGAACGGCTCGATGACGAACGTGCGAACCACGATCGCGATCACCACCGCATAGACGACCGTGCGGATCGTTTCCGCCCAGCCACCGGCCTTCTCTTGTCGCTTGCGCCGTTCCGCCACGTCGGTCATCGCCATTCCAGTGTAAACGAGCCGCGCCTATAGCAGGGCCGCCGGGCGCTGTCTGCGCCCATAGTCGCCGCATGGGAGCGGTGCAATTTGGTCATTTCAAGGCCAGGCCGATGCGGTCGAGCCGATCGAAGCCCGACCAATATACATAATTTGCCCGCCCCCAGACGTCACCCAGCGGCACAGACCACCAGCGTGACGAGGCGGACGCACCTCGACTATCGATGGAGTCGTCGCGATTGTCACCGAGCACGAAGTACGAACCCGGCGGCACCAGGAACGGGCCTCCCTCGTCCAGATCCCCGCGCTTGTTCAACTTCAGGATCTCGTAACTGGCCCCACCCGGCAGATGCTCCCGAAAGCGCTTGCCCTGCCTGACACCTGATGGATACCGGTAGTCCGAGAGAAACTCCCAAGTGGCGGGAACGCCATTGATCGTGGGAACGCCCTGGCTCATCTCGACCCGATCCCCCGGCAGCCCGACGATGCGCTTGAAGAAGAGGACGCGTTGCCCAAAAGAGGCGCTGGCGGGGGCCAGGAACACGATCAGGTCGCCACGGCGGGGCAGTTCGCTACCCCTGTAGGCCTTGGCATCAAACAGGAAGCGATCACTTTCCAGCGAGGTCGGAAGCATTGCCATGCCGGCATTCTGGAACGGCATCCATTTCTTGAGGTACAGGAACGCGCCGCTTACCGCGACAACAGAGGCGATCGGAATCGAGATCGCCAACACGATAAGCAGAAGAGCCCTGCGCCGACGCGATGGGCGGGGCCGGATGGCCAAAGGGGGCGGCGGCGCTTGCCGCCCGGGCATCGAACTCATGTCTTCGCCACCGCCGAAATGATCACGAAAGCCTGCGCCAAGGGAAATTCGTCCGTTAGGGTGAGATCGATCTGCGCCGACATGCCGGCCGGGGTGATCTCCTCCAGTCGGGCGAGCGCCCCACCGGTGAGAGCGACGGTCGGCTTGCCGCTCTTGAGATTTACAACCCCCATGTCCCGCCAGAACACGCCGCGCCGGAATCCGGTGCCCAGGGCCTTCGAGCAGGCTTCCTTGGCCGCAAAGCGCTTGGCGTAGCTGGCCGCGCGAGTGGCGCGGCCCTCGGACCGCTTCTGCTCGATCTCGGTGAAGATGCGCTGCACGAAGCGGTCCCCGAACCGCTCCAGCGACTTTTCGATCCGGCGGATGTCGACGAGGTCGTTGCCGATGCCGATGATCACGCCGCGATCCCCGCGCGGGCCTGGTCCATGAGGCGGCGCATCTCGCGGATCGCGGCATCGAGCCCGACGAAGATCGCCTCGCCGATCAGGAAATGACCGATATTCAGCTCCCGCACCTGCGGGATCGCCGCGACCGGTCCGACATCGGCGTAGCTGAGGCCATGCCCGGCATGGCATTCGAGACCAAACTTGGCGCAGAGCGCAGCCGCCTTCTGCAGGCGCAGAAGTTCGGCCTTCTGGGCCTCGCCCTCTGCCTCGCAGTAGCTACCGGTGTGAAGCTCGACGACAGGAGCTCCCAGCGCAACCGCCGCTTCGAGCTGACGCGAATCGGCCTCGATGAAGAGCGACACACGGATGCCGGCGTCGCGCAGACGCGCCACCAGCGGCTTCAGCTGGTTGTGCTGCCCGGCGGCATCGAGACCGCCCTCGGTCGTCCGTTCCTCCCGCTTCTCGGGCACGATGCAGGCTGCATGCGGCTGATGACGCAAGGCGATGGCCAGCATCTCCGGCGTCGCCGCCATTTCCAGATTGAGGGGAATCTTGAGCTCCCGCATCAGCCCGTCGATATCCGCATCGACGATGTGACGGCGATCCTCGCGCAAATGCGCCGTGATGCCATCCGCACCGGCAGCCGCGGCGATGGCAGCGGCCCGCAGCGGGTCGGGCAGCGCGCCGCCGCGGGCGTTACGCACCGTGGCGACGTGGTCGATGTTCACTCCGAGACGCAGGGGCGGAAGCGCGGACATTGGCAGCTTTCGTTCGATGGAGGGGAGGTCAGTTGCGGGCGCGCTCGACGGCGTTGATCGCCGGTGTCGCGCGCAAGGCGGCGGTGATGTCGGCCAGGTGTTTCACGTCGGCGACCTCGACATCGATCACCATGTCGAAGAAGTCCATCGACCGATTGACGATGCGGAGATTGGAGATGTTGCCTTCGTGGCGGGCTATGACGGTCGACAGGCTCGACAGGCTGCCGGGCTGATTGGCCACGGTGATCTTCAGGCGGCCGGTATAGGCGGCCTCGCTTTCCGACACCGTATCCCAGCCGACATCGATCCAGCGCTCCGGCGCATCCGAGAAGCTTTCGAGGGTGGAGCAGTCGATCGTATGGATGGTGACGCCCTTGCCCGTGGTGATGATGCCGACGATGCGATCACCCGGCAACGGATGACAACAGCGGGCGAAATGCACGGCCATGCCGGGAATGAGTCCGGTGATGGCGATCTGATGCGGTTCCTTCTTGGCGCCGGCTCCGTCCCGGCTCTTCGCGGTCTTGTTGCGGGCGCGCGAGATCGGCACCACATCGGCGCCGCCCTTGCGCTGCTGCTTCTGCTTCAGGCCCGGATAGACGGCGGTGAGCACCTCCCGCGCCCCGACCAGCCCCGCCCCGACCGCGGCGACCAGATCGTCGGTCGTGCCTTGCTTGAAGTTGGCCTTCACGTCGGCGAGGCCTTTTTCGGTAACCTCATAGCCTTCTTCGTGGAAGGCCTTGTCGAGCAGCGAGCGTCCGAGCTGCAGATACTGCTCGCGCTGCCGGATCCGGATGAAACGGCGGATCGCCGCCTTCGCCTTGCCGGTGACGGCGAAACGTTCCCAAGTCGGTGACGGCGTCTGCGCCTTCGACGTCACGATCTCGATCTGGTCGCCATTGGACAGCTGCGTCCGCAACGGCAGCATGCGGCCGTTGATCTTGGCACCCACGCAGGTGTCGCCGACCTGGCTGTGCACCGCATAGGCGAAGTCGATCGGCGTGGCGCCACGCGGCAGCGAAATCAGCTTGCCCTTCGGCGTAAAGCAGAAGACCTGGTCCTGGAACATCTCGAGCTTGGTGTGCTCGAGGAATTCCTCGGCGTTGGGCGCCTTGTCGAGAATCTCGATCAGGCTGCGCAGCCAGGCGTATTGCGGAGCGTCGGTCGATGGACCGCCCTGCTTGTAGATCCAGTGGGCAGCGACGCCGCGCTCCGCCTGGTCCTGCATCTCCTGGGTGCGAATCTGGATCTCGATCCGCTGCCCGAACGGACCGATCACGCCGGTATGCAGCGAGCGATAGCCGTTTGGCTTGGGGACGGAGATGTAATCCTTGAAGCGCTGGGGGATGACCTGGTAGCGGCCATGCAGCAGCCCGAGCGCCTGATAGCACTGCGCCACGTCGGCGACGATGATGCGGAAGGCCATGATGTCCGAGAGCTGCTCGAACGACACGTTCTTCTGCTGCATCTTGCGCCAAATCGAATAGGGCGTCTTCTCACGACCGGATACCTGGGCCTCCAGCCCGCCCTCCTTCAGGGTCTCCACCAGCTCCGCTTCGATCTGCGGGACGATCTGCTCGCCCTTCTCCTTCAGATAGCCCAGCCGGGCCAGGACCGAAGCGCGGCCATCGGGATTGAGCTCGGCGAAGGCCAGTTCCTCGAGCTCGCGCTTGATGTTTTCCATGCCGATGCGCGAGGCGAGCGGCCCGTAGAGCTCCATGGTCTCTCGGGCAATCCGCCGGCGACGCGCCGGCTCCTTGATGTATTTCAGCGTCCGCATGTTGTGCAGACGATCGGCCAGCTTCACCAGCAGCACGCGGATGTCCGACGACATGGCAAGCACGAGCTTGCGCAGATTCTCGGCTTCCTTGGTGCTCTCCGACTGGACCTCGAGGCGGGACAGCTTGGTGACGCCATCCACCAGACGGGCAATGTCCTCGCCGAACATGCGCGAGATCTCGTCGCGCGTGGCGTCGGTATCCTCAAGCGTGTCGTGCAGCAGGCCGGTGACGATCGACGACGTGTCCAGCCGCATCTCGGCCAGGATGCCCGCGACCTCGACCGGATGGGAAAAATAGGGATCGCCCGAAGCCCGGAGCTGCGTGCCGTGCTTCTTCAGGCCATACACATAGGCACGATTCAGCATGTCCTCGTCCGCATCGGGATCGTAGGACTGCACACGTTCAACGAGTTCGAACTGCCGGATCATCGCAATCCCCTATTATATGGTGAGGATTGCGCCTTCTCCACGATGTTTGCGCGAATAGCAGGGCCGAGCCCTGCTAGGGTCGGCTACTCCGTGACTTCGTCTTCCTCGGCCATCGGCAGAGCCTTGGGCTGCGCCGCCTCGGCACCACCCTGCGCAAGAGCCGCCGCCAGCTCCTGCTCGAGTTCGGCCATCTCGTTGACCTCCTCGGGCTTGTCGATGTCGGCATGCTTCTGCATGCCGGAGATCAGCTCGTCCTTGAGCTGGTCATGGTCGAGCTTGTTTTCGCCGATCTCGCGCAGCGCCACGACGGGGTTCTTGTCGCGGTCGCGGTCGAGCGTGATCTGGGCGCCCGCCGAGATATCGCGCGCACGCTGGGCGGCGTACATGACGAGCTCGAAACGGTTGGGCACCTGCAGAATGCAGTCTTCGACGGTGACACGCGCCATGGAGACCTCTGAATTTCCGGAAGCGGCGGGTTATACGCGCCCTAGCCCAAAAGGCAAGCCAGAGGGCTCAAACCCTCTCTATGATCTGGTCGGGCGGCAGGGCCGCGACAAGGGCCTGGATCGAAGCCCCCGTAACCGGATGCCGCCAATGCGGGGCGAGGTCGGCCAATGGCCGGACGACAAAGGCCCGGCCTTCCAGGCGAGGATGCGGCAGAACCGGCCTTCCATCGCCGCCGACAGACGTTTTCCCTTTGAAATCAATGAGATCCAGGTCGATCAACCGGGCGGCATTGGGAACGGACCGAACGCGGCCGAAGTCGGCCTCGACCGCGTGCATTTCCGCCAGCAGCCGCTCCGCCGGCAGATCGGTGGCCACCTCGGCCACGGCATTCATGAACCACGGCTGGTCCGAGGCAGGTATCGGGGCGGTCCGATACCAGGGCGACAATCGAACGAGGCCGACGCCGCGGCGGCCAAGCTCCCCGAGAGCGGCCTCCAGGGTCTGGCGCGGTGGGCCATACGATGGATGCGGAAGATTCGCTCCCAGCGCGATGTAGATCCTGCCGCTCTCGCCGCTCACAAAAAACTCCCTCAACTCCTTGTGAATAATAGCATATTGTCATATACTTCAATCGCCGTGGGAGGGGTGTTACGTACTGGGCTCCCTTGGCTACATAATTTTTTCGTTCCCTCTGCGCATATTCGCGAAAAAGGATATTCGCCATGAAAGGCAATTTTTACGAGAACGAGCGCGTCGCGCTCTTCATCGACGGCGCCAATCTCTATTCGGCTGCGCGTGCCCTCGGCTTCGATATCGACTACCGCCGCCTCCTGAAGGTGTTCCGCGAGAAGGGTCGGCTGGTTCGGGCCTACTACTACACGGCCCTGGTCGAGGATCAGGAATATTCGCCGATCCGGCCGCTGATCGATTGGCTGGACTATAACGGCTATACCATGGTCACGAAGCCGACGAAGGAATTCACCGATGCCATGGGCCGCCGGAAGATCAAGGGCAACATGGACATCGAACTGGCCATCGACGTGTTGGAGATGGCCGAGCATCTCGATCATGTGATCCTGTTCTCCGGCGACGGCGACTTCCGCCGCCTCGTCGAAGCTGTGCAGCGCAAGGGCCTGCGCGTGTCCGTGGTCAGCACCATCAAATCCGCACCGCCGATGGTCGCGGACGAGCTGCGCCGCCAGGCTGACGACTTCATCGAGCTGTCGGAACTGGCTCCGCTGATCGCCCGCAATCCGTCGGAGCGGACAGCGCGGCCGGCCCTGCCGGCCAACGGCCAGGGCGACGTGCTCGACGATGAAGCCACGCCGCAACCCCTGATGCGCACGGCCTAACTCGGAAGCTGTGGCTGCCCCTGCTTTCGACGAGCCGCCGCTCGATTGCCCGCGTTGCCCGAGGCTCGTGGCTTTCCGCCACGAGCTACAGGCGAAGTATCCCGACTGGGGGAATGCGCCAGTGCGGTCGTTCGGCAATCTCGATGCGGGACTTCTGATCGTCGGCCTCGCGCCGGGAATGAAGGGCGCCAACCGGACCGGACGTCCCTTCACCGGCGACTATGCGGGCGATCTTCTCTATTCGACCCTGCTGAAGTTCGGCTTCGCCCAGGGTACCTATCGGGCCGATCCCAATGACGGGCTGCACCTGGTCGGCTGCCGCATCGCCAACGCGGTGCGCTGCCTGCCGCCGGAGAACAAGCCGCTGCCGATCGAATTCACTGCCTGCCGCCCTTTCCTGCAGGCCGAACTGGCCATGATGCCCAACCTCAAGGTGATCCTGGCTTTGGGCAAGGGCGCCCATGATCAGATACTGCGCGCTCTGACCGTGCGGCCTGCGGGCAGCTATCCCTTCATTCACAGCCGATTGCACGCCCTGCCTACGGGCCTTCACCTCGCCGACAGCTATCACTGCTCGCGCTACAACACGAACACCGGCCGGCTGACGACCGAGATGTTCCACGACGTCTTCGAAAAGATCCGCCACGTCCTGAAATAGCTACAGCGCCGCCTCGATCGCCTGGACCATTTCGGGTGCGGTCGGCGTCACGCGGCTCGGCCAGCCGCCAAGCAGCTGACCGTCCTTGCCGATCAGATACTTGTGGAAGTTCCAGCGCGGCGCCGCCCCCTCGCCCGCCTGCTCGACGATCCATCGATAGAAGGCATGCGCATCGCCGCCGATGACCTTCTGCTTGGACGTCAGGGGAAAGGTAACGCCGTAGCCCGTCTCGCAGAATTGCGCGATCTCGGGCTCGGTCTTGGGTTCCTGGGCACCGAAATCGTTGCAGGGCACGCCGAGCACGACCAGGCCGCGCGGGCCGTAGGTCTCGTGCAGCTTCTGCAACTCCGTATATTGCGGCGTAAACCCACAGAAGGACGCCACGTTCACGAGCAACACCGGTCGACCGGCGAAGTCCTTCAGGTCCAGCGGCTTGTTGTCGATGGTCGTGAAGGTGAAATCGTGCGCCGAGGCCATTCACGCCTCCTCGTCGTAGCGCTGCTCGCGCCATGGATCGCCGTAATTGTGATAGCCGCGCACCTCCCAGAAGCCAGGCTTGTCCAGCACGGAGAATTCGATGCGCTTGATCCACTTGGCGCTCTTCCAGAAATAGAGCTTGGGGATCACGATGCGCAGCGGCCCGCCATGCTCGCGGCTGATCGGCTCGTCGTTCCAGCTCCAGGCCAGCAGCACGTCCTCGCCGGCGAAATCCGCCAGCGGCACGTTGGTCGTGTAGGTGTCGTAGGAATGGAAGATCACGTGCTGCGCCTCGGCCTTGGGCCTGACCAGCGCAATCAGGTCGCGGGCAGACACGCCTTCCCAGCGGTTGTCGTAGCGCGACCATGCCGTCACGCAATGAATGTCGGTCGTGAGGGTGGTCTTGGGCAGATCGGTGAACTCGCCCCATTTCCAGCTGGTCGGTTCCTCGACCTCGCCGTCCACGAACAGCCGCCAGGCATGAAGCGGAATCTCCGGCTGGACGCCGAGGTCGAGGACCGGCCAGTTCTCGACCTGGCGCTGGCCGGGCGGCAGGCGCTCGGTCGGTGGCGCGTCGTGGCCCGTCAGCAGCCGGCCGTCCTGGGCCCATTTCTGCTTGCTGTCGATCAGCTTGTTCTTGAGCTTGCCGAAAAGGGTGACGTCGTCGTCCGCCATGCACGCCTCGCCTGTCCGTTCCGCGCTAACATGGGGCCGACAGGCTGAGAATTTAAGCTCTTTTCTGTGCCCGCTTCCGCTCCGGGGCCGCTCCCTTCCTCATCAAGGCGGCGTGAAAGGCGCTGAGCGCCTTGTAGTCGGGTCCATGCTTGAGCATGCCCGACTGACGCAACATCACGATTCCATGTAAGGCGGCCCAGGTAGCCCAGCCGAACAGCTGGGGATCGACGTCGATCAGGCCTGCCGCCGCCATCTGCTCGGCCCCGCGGGTGATGTAGGTCGCGGCCCGATCACATGCCTCCAGAAGTTCCGGATGGCTGTCGTCGATCGGCGTGTCGAGATCGAACATGATCCGATAGGCATGCGGGTTCTTCAGCGCGAAGTCGAGATAGGCCTCCGTCGTGCGCCGGCCGCGCTCACCCGGCGGTGCCTTGGCGGCCCCCTCCAGAGCTCGAGCAAACCGATCGAACGCCTGCGCCCGCACCGTCGCCAGGATGTCGGCCTTGTCCTTGAAATATCGATAGGGCGTCTTCGGGCTGCAGCCGAGGGCTTCGGCGAGCTGCCGCATCGTGACGCCCTCGTAACCAAGCTTGGCAAATCGCTCGGTCGCGACCTCGCACAGCCGAGCCCGGAAGTCGGCGATGTCCTGTTCGGTGAGATAGCGCGGCATCGGTCTTTTCTACACGGCGTGTAAAAACAAGCAAATGCCGTCAATCCTAGTTTAAGCCAATTTCCTTGGGCTTGCGAAAGCCCACGAACAGATAGGCGATCAACACCCAAGCTGGGATCAGCACGTAGTGAACAGGCTGGATGGCCATGAGCTTGATAAAATTGGCAGTGGAACAAACGAGCGCCACGATGCAGAGCAACGCAACGGCTTCGCAAATCCGGCGCAGCGTTGTTGATGGAACCTGCCCCAACATTCTCTTTTTCGCCGATCTGTATGCCAAAGCGCCCAGCAGAACTATCGGTGCACTGACAATCAGATCGCCATCACCGGTGCCGCGACCGCGACCGACATATGCGGCGCCGAAAGCCCCCAGCAATCCGAGCCCCCCTAGAAGCAGCGCAGTTGTCGAACCGATATGCGTCCACAACTTTTTAAGAAGTTTCACATGCTCTCCGCAAACAGCTCGCGGCCGATCAACATGCGGCGGATCTCGCTGGTGCCGGCGCCGATCTCGTACAACTTGGCATCGCGCAGCAGCCGGCCGGTCGGATAGTCGTTGATGTAGCCGTTTCCGCCCAGGAGCTGGATAGCGTCGAGCGCTACCTGGGTTGCTTTCTCCGCCGCGTAGAGGATCGCGCCGGCAGAATCCTTGCGCGTGGTCTGGCCGCGGTCGCAGGCCTTGGCGACCGCGTACACATAGGCCTTGCAGGCATTCATGGTCGTGTACATGTCGGCGAGCTTACCCTGGACGAGCTGGAACTCGCCGATCGCCTGCCCGAACTGTTTGCGCTCGTGCACATAAGGCACGACGATATCCATGGCGGCCTGCATGATGCCGATCGGTCCCGCCGCCAGCACCGCGCGCTCGTAGTCGAGGCCGCTCATCAGCACGTTCACGCCCTTGCCGATGGCGCCCAGGACGTTTTCCTCCGGGATTTCGCAATCCTCGAAGACCAGCTCACCGGTCGAGGAGCCGCGCATCCCCATCTTGTCGAGCTTCTGGGCAACCTTGAAGCCCTTGCGATCAGTCTCGACGATAAAGGCGGTAATGCCACGCGAGCCGGCATTGGGATCGGTCTTGGCGTAGACCACGATCACCTGCGCATCGGGGCTGTTGGTGATCCACATCTTGGTGCCGTTCAGCACGTAGCGGTCGCCCTTCTTCTCCGCCCGCAGCTTCATGGATACGACGTCGGAGCCGGCCCCGGACTCGCTCATGGCCAGGCTGCCGACATGCTCGCCGGAAATCAGCTTGGGCAGGAAGCGGCGCTTCTGCTCGTCGCTGCCATTGCGGCGGATCTGGTTGACGCAGAGGTTCGAATGGGCGCCATAGCTCAGGCCGACGGCGGCCGACGCGCGGCTGACCTCCTCGACGGCGATGACGTGCTCGAGATAGCCGAGCCCCGTCCCGCCATATTCTTCCTCGACGGTGATGCCGTGCAGCCCCAGCTCGCCCATCTTGGGCCACAGCTCGCGCGGAAAGCGGTCCGTCTTGTCGATCTCGGCCGCGATCGGCGCGACCTGATCGGTGGCGAAGCGCTGGACCTGCTCGCGCAACGCATCGGCTGTCTCGCCGAGGCCGAAATCGAAGGGCGGCATGGCGTTGGGGATCATGTTGCTTCTACCTTCTCGTGTCCGTCTGTTTGCGCGGGCGTGTCCTTGTCCTGACGGACAACCTACCCTGCTGTCGCGATGATGCGAAGCCGCGACGTCAAGCCGGCCGGCGCAATGCGGCGGACGCAGCGCGCCGCGTCTCCTCGCCCAGCCATTCCTCGAGGCGAGGCTCTCCGTCGCCGGCGCGGGCCGCGGCGATCCGGGCCAACGACGTTGCCCTCAATTCTCGCTTGATGGTGGCGAAGGCCTTCGAGGGCAGTTCGGCATGGCGGCGTGCCTGCCCGACCGCCTCCAGCAAAAGGGAGCGCGGCGGCACGCAGCGGTCGAACACGCCCAGCGAAAGCGCCTGCTGCATATCGAGGCTTTCGCCGAGCAGGATCAGACGGCGTGCCGCTGCCGGAACCAGCTCAGCACGCGCCACCTCCAGCGCGGCGACAGGATAGGTCACCGCGACCTTCACCTCGGCAAGGCTCACCTGTAACGCCACATCGGCCGCAATCCTGCAGTCGGCGCAGAGTGCGAGCACCAATCCACCGGCGATCGCATGTCCGTTGACGGCCGCCACGAGCGGCTTGGGCCAGGCATAGAGCGCGCCGAAAGCGTCGTTCAACGCCATGATAAGACGGCGCTGCTCCGACGGCCCGAGGCGCGGAACGACCTTGAGATCAAGCCCGGCCGAAAACGCCGGTCCCTGGCCCGTGATCACCGCGGCGCGCACGGACTCCTGCGCTGCCAGCTCGCCGAAGACGGAAGACGCCTCTTCGAGAAGCTCTGTTGTCATCGCGTTCATCGGCGGCCGGGCCAGAGTGACGATCGCGATCTCGTCCTGCCGCTCAATTTCCAAGGCGCTCATGCCCCTCCCATAAGGCCGCCCATCGAATAGAGGAAATCGATTGTTCCTGTCATAATGATAGTCAAAATCTATTCATGAACCTCGTCTTCGTTCGTTACTTCCTGGCTGTCGCCGAGACGTCGAATTTCACCTCGGCAGCGGATCGCTGCCATGTCACCCAGCCCACCCTGTCCGCCGGCATTGCGCGACTGGAGGACGAGCTCGGCACACGGCTGTTCGACCGCGGACGACGGGTGGCTCTGACGATGGCGGGCCAGCGCTTCCTGCCTCATGCGCGCTCGATGATCGAGGCCTGGAAGCTGGCTCGGAGCGAATCGCGATCGGCTGGTCGGCAGCGAACGCTACGGGTGGCCATTGCGTCGACGGTCGCCATCGACGCTGCGATGCAGTGGCTTGCCGCGGTCAAGGGCCGCGAGCAATTCGCTATCGAGATCTCAGAAGGCAGCGCCGAGGCGGTCCAGGAACGCTGGCGGCGCGGCCGATGCGACATTGGCCTGTTTCCGGTCCGCCATCCCATAAGCGGCGATCGCCTCATCTCACTCTTCCGTGAACCCTACGTGCTGGCTGCCGCCACCACGCATCGCATCGCCACACGCGACCGTTGGTCCGCCAGGGAACTCGCCGACACGCCTTTCGTGCTGCGCGCCGGCTGCGAGGCCCATCAAGATGCGCAAAAGGCTTTCGCGTCCGAAGGCGCCCGTCCGCCCGTCGTTCTGCGCTCCAGCGACGAGGGCCGATGTGCCGCCGCGGTGCTGGCCGGCTTCGGCGGCTGCTTCATGCCGCGCTCGCTGTTGCGCGCCGGCATGACCGCTGCGTCAATCCGGGAGCTGACGCTGGAGCGACGCGTGATGCTCGCTTGGCGGAGCGACGAGGAGACGGAAATCGCTACCGCAATTCGCGCAGAGGCCACGAACAGCGGGCCCCTCGCCTTTGCACGTTAGAGCAAAAAGAGCGTCGCCAGGCCGAGAAAGGCGAGGAAACCGGTGACGTCCGTCACCGTGGTCAGGAACACCGTCGAGGAAACCGCCGGATCGACACCGAACTTCTGCAATCCGAGCGGTATAAGGGTTCCGCTGAGGGCCGCGGCCACAAGATTGCAAACGAGCGCCGCAGCGATCACGGCCCCCAGCCGCCAGTCCTGATACCAGACCACCACTGCGGTCCCCATCAGCGCCGCGAAGATGATTCCATTCAGCCCTCCGACGGCGACCTCCTTGGCAATGAAGCGCAGAGCGTTCGCCGCCGTCAGCTCGCCCATCGCCAGAGCACGCACGGCGACCGTGACTGTCTGTGTCCCGGCATTGCCACCCATCGAGGCCACGATCGGCATGAGCACGGCAAGCGCCACGATCTTCTCGATGGCATTCTCGAACTGGCCGATGACCACGGACGCGATGACTGCCGTCAGGAGATTGACGGCAAGCCAGAGCCCACGCAGGCGAACGGTGCGGATGGTCCCGGCATGCATGTCGGCGACACCGACACCGCCCATGTTGAGCAGTTCGGCTTCGGCCTCCTCGTCGATCACGTCCACCACGTCGTCGACCATGATCACGCCGAGCAATCTGCCTTCGGCATCTACCACAGGGCAGGAGACGAGATTCTGGTCGCGGAAGAGATGGGCCACCTCGGTCTGGTCGGCCGTGACGGGAACGGAGGGAATGTCGGGATCGACCAGGTCGAGGATCGGAACCGGGCGCTTGGTGCGCAGCATGCGGCCAAGCGGCACCGAGCCCCGGAGCCGGCCGGCCGCATCGACGACGAAAAGGTCATAGACGTCGTCCGGGAGGTCGTCCGCCTCGCGGCAATGGTCGATTACCTGTCCAATGGTCCAGTTGTCCGGAACCTTGACCAGTGACCGCTGCATGAGGCGGCCCGCAGATTCGTCCGGATAGGCAAGCGTCGATTCGATCTCGATGCGATCCGCCGGAGACAACTCCGAAAGAACCTCCCGGCGCTCCTCCTCCGGCAAATCCTCGAGCAGATTGGCGGCATCATCGGTCTCCAGCTCCCGCGCCGCCGCCGCGATATCCTTGCTGTCGAACTGCTCCAGAACCTCGTCCCGGACCTCCGCGTCGAGTTCGGTCAGGACCTCGGGATCGAGTTCCCGTTTGAGCAGACCCACCAGCACTTCGCGCTGCGAGTCGGGCAGCTGCTCGAGAACGGCGGCCTGCCCCGAAGGGCTGAGATCGGCAACCAGCCCCCTGACCTGATCGGTCCTGCCTTCGTCGAGCGCCGCCTCGATTCGCCGGACCAGTTCCGGCGTCACCTCATCGAGCAGGTCGCCCTGCGGGTTCATCCCCGCGCCTCGGCCTGACGTTGGGCTTCCACGACAGACAGTGCGGTCATGTTGAGGATGCCTCTTGCCGTGACCGACGGCGTGAGCACGTGCGCCGGTTGCTTCGTCCCCAGCAGCATCGGACCGATATGCAGGCCGTCGGCCGCCGTCTTGAGAAGGTTGAACGAAATGTTGGCGGCGTCGAGCGACGGGCAGATCACCAGGTTGGCCGCGCCCTTGAGGCGCGCGTTCGGGAACACGCTCTGACGGATATCGACGTCCAGCGCGGCATCGCCATGCATCTCGCCCTCGACCTCCAGCGACGGTGCCCGCTTGTGCAGGAGCTGGACGGCTGCCGCCATCTTGCGGGCCGACGGGCTGTCCGAGCTGCCGAACAACGAATGCGAGAGTAGCGCCACCCGAGGCTGGACGCCGAAGCGCAGGACCTCGTCGGCCGCCAGCAAGGTGATGTCCGCCAACGTCTCGGCGTCGGGATCGTCGTTCACGTAGGTGTCGGCGATGAACAGGGATCGCGTCGGCATGACGAGCAGGCTGAGCGCCGCCATGTGACGCACGCCGTCGCGGACACCGATCACATCCCGCACATGGCGGAGATGCGTCTGGAAGCGGCCGTAGGCGCCCGCGATCATCGCATCGGCATCGCCCAGATGCACGGCAAGGGCGGCGATCAGCGTCGGGCTCGACCGGACAAGATTGCGCGCCGTCGGTTCGGTCACGCCGCGCCGCTCCATCAGCGCATGATAGGCGCCCCAGTAACGGTCGTAGCGCGGGTCGCTGGACGGATCGACCAGCTCGACGTCAACGCCCGGCTTGAACCGCAGGCCCAGCCGCTCCGTACGGCGGCGGATGATGTCCGGTCGGCCGATCAGAATCGGAATGGCGATCCGCTCGTCCAGAATGATCTGGGTCGCCCGCAGCACGCGATCGTCCTCGCCGGCGCTGAAGATGACGCGCTTGGGGGCGGTCCGGGCCTGCTCGAAGACAGGCCGCATCACCAGGCCCGACTTGAAGACGAACTGGCTGAGCTGCTGGCGGTAGGTCTCGAGATCCGCGATCGGCCGGGTGGCGACACCTGAATCGATGGCTGCCTTGGCGACAGCGGGCGCCAGCTCCACGATCAGGCGGGGATCGAACGGCTTGGGAATGATCTGATCGGGGCCGAAACCGCCAACGACTTCGCCAAAGGCCCGCGCGACGACCTCGGACGGCTCCTTGCGCGCCAGTTCGGCAAGAGCACGCACGCAGGCGATCTTCATCTCGTCGTTGACCGTCGTCGCTCCCACATCGAGGGCGCCGCGGAAAATGTAGGGAAAGCAGAGGACGTTGTTGACCTGGTTGGGATAATCGCTGCGACCGGTCGCCATGATGGCGTCGTCCCGGACAGCGGCGACCGCTTCCGGCCGGATCTCGGGATTGGGATTGGCGAGCGCGAAGATCAGCGGCTTTGCCGCCATCTTGGCTACCATCTCGGGCTTGAGCACATCGGCGGCGGAAAGCCCCAGGAAGACGTCGGCTCCCTCAATGACTTCGCCCAGGGTCCGCGCCGCCGTGTCGCGCGCGTACCGCTCCTTCCAAGGGTCCATCAGTTCATTGCGGCCCTTCCAGACCACGCCGGCGATGTCCGTGACCCACATATTCTCGCGCGGCAGACCCAGCTTCTCGAGGACGCCGAGACAGGACAGCGCGGCCGCGCCCGCCCCCGACACGACAAGCTTCACCTTGGCGATATCCTTGCCGACCAGCGACAGGCCATTCAGCATCGCTGCCCCGACGATGATCGCAGTGCCGTGCTGATCGTCGTGGAAAACCGGAATCGACATGCGCTCGCGCAGCTTCTGCTCGACGTAGAAGCACTCCGGCGCCTTGATGTCCTCGAGATTGATGCCGCCGAAAGTCGGTTCCAGCGCGGCAACGATGTCCACCAGCTTTTCCTGGTCGAGCTCCGCCAGTTCGATGTCGAACACGTCGATGCCGGCGAACTTCTTGAACAGGACCCCCTTGCCTTCCATGACCGGCTTGGCGGCGAGCGGGCCGATCGCGCCCAGGCCAAGGACCGCGGTGCCGTTGGTCACTACGGCGACCAGGTTGGCGCGCGCCGTCAGCTCCGCCGCAGTGGCCGGATCGCGCACGATCTCGTTGCAAGCCTCGGCTACGCCGGGGGAATAGGCCAGCGACAGATCGCGCTGCGTCGCCAGTGGCTTGGTCGGAACGACCTCGATTTTCCCGGGCCGGGGGATGCGGTGGTAACGGAGCGCGCCGTCGGTTGATTTGTCCGCCAAGCTCGTCTCCTGCCTCGCATAACAAAAAGGGCCGCCCGAAGGCGGCTACTCAGGATTCACCTTTTCGATCGAACCGGCGAGTGGTGCGGCCAAGAAGACTCGAACTTCCACGCCTCGCGGCACTAGCACCTCAAGCTAGCGCGTCTACCAATTCCGCCATGGCCGCGCCGATTCGATGGGGCGGGGGATACCAAATAGCCTCCCCAGTGGCAAGGCACGCCCGAAAACCTTTCTGTGCGACCGCGGGCAGACTTGCACCGCGGACCGGAAGTGCCGATTTTACCGGCATGATCCAGCCCGAATGGCGCCTATCCGACAGCCCTGTCCCATATGGGGAGGCCCTGGCCGCTATGGAAGCCCGCGTCGCCGATATCCATAACGGCCGCGCCAGCGAACTCCTGTGGCTGTTGGAGCACCCGCCCCTCTATACGGCGGGAACGAGCGCCAAAACGGCCGATTTGCTGGAACCGTCGCGTTTTCCGGTCCATGTCGCCGGCCGTGGCGGCCAATACACCTATCACGGGCCGGGACAACGCGTGGTCTATACGATGCTCGACCTTCGGGCCCGCCAGCGGGACGTCAGGCGCTTCGTGTTCGACCTCGAAGAATGGACGATCCGCACGATCGCCCGGTTCGGCATCACGGCCGAACGCCGGCAGGGACGGGTTGGCGTCTGGGTGGCCCGGCCCGACAAGCCTCCTCTGCCCGATGGCTCGACGCGCGAAGACAAGATTGCCGCAATAGGCGTGCGTATCCGCCATTGGGTCTCGTTCCACGGAATCTCCATAAACGTCGAGCCGGACCTGTCGCATTACGACGGCATCGTGCCATGCGGCATTTCCGGCCATGGCGTGACGTCGTTGGTGGATCTCGGCCTTCCGGTGACGATGGCCGATCTCGATGCCGCGCTGGCGGACACCTTTCCGGAAGTGTTCGACGCCGCCGTTACTCGGTCGGCCGCCGCGTAAATCCTTCCGGAAGGATGTCGAGGTCGACGGGCTCCACGTCGATCGCCTCGACCAAGGCCAACGTCGGACCGCGGCGGCAGGCCTCGATCATGATCCCCACAGCGCCGTCATCGCCAACGATCAGCGCCTCGACCGACCCGTCGATGCGATTGCGCACCCAGCCGGACAGGCCGAGGCGTAGGCCGGTCGCGATGGCCCAATCGCGATAGCCGACGCCCTGCACCCGTCCCGTAATGGTCAATCGGGCCTGCAACGGCATCCTTGCCTCAAGCGAACTCGATGATCTTCTGGTCGACCTTCAGGCTGTCGCCGGCTTTGGCGTGGAGCGTCTTGACGGTGCCGTCCTGCACGGCGCGCAGCACATTCTCCATCTTCATGGCCTCGACAACGGCCAACGCATCGCCCGCCTTGACTTCCTGCCCTTCGGCCACAGCCACAGAGGCCAGCAGGCCTGGCATGGGCGACAGCAGGAACTTGGAGGTGTCGGGCGCGGCCTTGACCGGCATCAGGCCATAAAGCTCGGCCTGCCGCGGTGTCAGGACCAGAGCCTCGGCGTGGCCGCCGCCATGGAACAGGCGCCAGCCCGATCCTGCGGGATCGACCTGGGCCGCGATGGTCTCACCATCGACCTTGGCGTGGACGAGTGGCTCGCCCGGCGCCCAATTGGTCTCCACAGTGATGCGGCGGTCCTCCACCTGGATGGTGTAGCCGTAGCTGTCGCGGCTGACCGAAAGAGCGATCGGCTGGCGGTTGAGCAGCACGACACGCTTGTCCTGGACCTTGCCATGACGCTCGGCGCGGACCAGGTCGACGACGGCGGCGACGGCCGCGAGCACCTGCGGGTCGCGCGGCGGCAGATGGGCCGCCGTGAAACCGCCCTTGAATTCCTCGGCGATGAAGTTGGTGGTGAGCTTCCCGGCGACGAAGCGCGGATGCGCCATCAACGCCGCCAGGAACGGCACGTTGTGCGATACGCCACGGACATAGAATTCGTCGAGTGCGCGGCGCATGCGGTCGATGGCGGCGTTTCGGTTCTTTCCGTACGTGCAGAGCTTGGCGATCATCGGATCGTAGAACATCGAGATCTCGCCGCCTTCGTAGACGCCGGTATCGACGCGCACGTCCGGGCCGGGCACCGGCTCGCGGTACTTCACGAGGCGGCCGGTGGAGGGCAGGAAGTTCCGGAACGGATCCTCGGCATAAAGGCGCGCCTCGACGGCCCAGCCTTCGAGCTTCACGTCCTTCTGCTGGAACGGCAACTTCTCGCCGGCAGCCACCCGGATCATGAGCTCCACAAGATCGAGGCCGGTGATCAGCTCGGTCACCGGATGCTCGACCTGCAGGCGCGTGTTCATCTCGAGGAAGTAGAACTTGCGGTTCTTGTCGACGATGAACTCGACAGTTCCGGCGCTCTTGTATTTCACGGCCTTCGCGAGCGCGACGGCCTGCTCGCCCATGGCCTTGCGCGTCTTGGCATCGAGGAACGGGCTCGGCGCCTCCTCGATCACCTTCTGATGGCGACGCTGGATCGAGCACTCGCGCTCCCACAGATAGACGCAGTTGCCATGGCCGTCGGCCAGGAGCTGGATCTCGATGTGGCGCGGCTCCTCGACGTACTTCTCGATGAAAACGCGATCATCGGCGAACGAGGACTTGGCCTCGTTAGTCGCCGACACGAACCCTTCCTTGGCCTCGGCATCGTTGTAGGCGATGCGCATGCCCTTGCCGCCGCCTCCGGCAGAGGCCTTGATCATCACCGGGTAGCCGATCTTCTGCGCGATCTTCACGGCTTCGTCGGCATTGGGAATGGCGGCCAGATATCCCGGCACCGTGCTGACGCCCGCCTTCTGGGCGAGCTTCTTCGACTCGATCTTGTCGCCCATCGCGTAGATGGCGTGCGCGTCGGGGCCGATGAAGGTGATTCCGGCCTCGGCCAGGGCCTTCTGGAAGGCCTCCTTCTCGGACAGAAAGCCATAGCCCGGGTGAACCGCCTGGGCGCCGGTCTGCTTGCAGGCGTCGATGATCTTGTCCGCTAGCAGATAGGATTGCGTCGCCGGCGGCGGACCGATGAACACCTTCTCGTCGGCCTCGCGAACGTGAAGCGCATCGGCATCGGCCTCCGAGTAGACGGCGACCGTCTTGATTCCCAGCCGCTTGCAGGTGCGGATGACGCGGCAGGCGATTTCGCCGCGATTGGCGATCAAGATCTTGTCGAACAGCTTGCCCGATGGCGCCACCTTCGCTGAGGCTGCGCCGGTTGCTACCTTCGCCTTAGCCGCCGGTTTCTTCGCGACCTTCTTCTTGGCAGCCATACTCACGATCCTTCTTTATTTCGGTCGAACAGGCCCATTGACCAGGCGGTATGCCCAGCGATCAGCGGCATCCACACCATCAGCACCCACAACCACCAGGGATAATGGCTGCTCAAGACCGCGTTCAGCGCAATCAGCGCAAGAAGGCTGAACAGGGCGATGATCACGTGCAGCCGCACGGATCGCGCCCTGCGCATACGCTCCTCGCGGGAGATGCTCATAGCGGCACGTTTCCATGCTTACGCCAGGGATTTTCCAGACGCTTGGTCTCGAGCGTCGCCAGCGCCCGGCAGATCCGCCGCCGCGTGCCATGCGGCATGATCACGTCGTCGATGAAACCGCGATTGGCGGCGACGAACGGATTGGCGAACTTCTCGCGATACTCTTCGGTCCGGGCGGCGATCTTCTGGGCATCGCCGATATCGGAGCGGAAGATGATCTCCACCGCGCCCTTGGCTCCCATGACGGCGATCTCCGCTCCTGGCCAGGCATAGTTCACGTCGCCGCGCAGGTGCTTGGATGACATCACGTCATAGGCGCCGCCATAGGCCTTGCGTGTGATGACCGTCACTTTGGGGACAGTCGCCTCGGCATAGGCATAGAGCAGCTTGGCGCCGTGCTTGATGATGCCGCCGTATTCCTGCGCCGTGCCCGGCAGGAAGCCCGGAACGTCGACGAAGGTAACGATCGGAATGTTGAAGGCGTCGCAGAAGCGCACGAAACGCGCGCCCTTGCGCGAGGAATCGATATCGAGGCATCCCGCCAGCACCATCGGCTGATTGGCGACGAAGCCCACCGTGCGACCGGCCATGCGACCGAAGCCGACAACGATATTGCCGGCCCACTCGGGCGACAGCTCGAAGAAGTCGCCCTCGTCCACGACCTTCAGGATCAGTTCCTTGATGTCGTAGGGCTTGTTGGGATTGTCCGGCACCAACGTGTCGAGCGAGAAGTCCTCGCGGTCGGACGGATCCTGCGTTGGCCGTTCCGGCGGCTTCTCGCGATTGTTGGACGGCAGGAAGTCGACGAAACGGCGCAGTTGCAGCAGCGCCTCGACGTCGTTCTCGAAGGCCAGATCCGCCACGCCGGATTTCTGGGTATGAGTGAGCGCACCGCCCAGCTCTTCCTGCGTCACCGTTTCGTGGGTGACCGTCTTCACCACGTCCGGCCCGGTGACGAACATGTACGAACTGTCCTTCACCATGAAGATGAAGTCGGTCATAGCCGGCGAATAGACCGCGCCGCCAGCGCAAGGTCCCATCACCATCGAGATCTGGGGAATCACACCGGAAGCCAGAACGTTCCTCTGGAACACGTCGGCGTAGCCGGCCAGCGAATCGACGCCTTCCTGGATGCGCGCACCGCCCGAATCGTTGAGGCCCAGCACCGGCGCCCCGACCTTCATGGCGGTGTCCATGATCTTGCAGATCTTGGCGGCATGCATGCCGGAAAGCGCCCCGCCAAAAACCGTGAAATCCTGGCTGAAGACGTAGACCAGACGGCCACCGATCGTGCCGTGCCCCGTGACCACGCCGTCGCCGGGAATCTTCTGGCCTTCCATGCCGAAGTCGATCGAGCGGTGCTCGACGAACATGTCGTATTCTTCGAAGGAGCCGGGATCGAGCAACACATCGATGCGCTCGCGTGCCGTCAACTTTCCCTTGGCATGCTGCGCATCGATACGGCGCTGACCGCCGCCCAGCCGTGCCGCGGCCCGGCGCCGCTCAAGCTCATCCAACATCTTCTGCATCAAGAAACTCCGGCCTTCACCATGGGGCCCGACAAATCGTTTTCGGCCAAAACGGCCGGTAGGTCTAGCGCAGGAATCGCTTCTCGTCGTCCTTCACTTTGCCCATGCCCTGCAATTGGAACACGTCTTCGACGGTGGCAATCTCCGCCTCGACACTGTGGATGCCCCCATCCCTGCGGATCTGCGCAAAGGTACGGCGCATCGCACCGACGGCAGCCCGGATGGCGTGATTGCCCCAGATCAGCAAGCCGACCTTCTTGAGCTCGCGGACACGCGCCACCGTCATCTGCGGATAGGCCGTGGGCACCAGGGCGATCGGCACGCGGCCATCCCAGGCCTTCACGAAGGCCTCGATCTCGTCCGGCGTCTTCTGCTTGGAGTGCACCAGGATCATGTCGGCGCCAGCGGCCTCGTAGGCGCGCGCACGCTTCAGCGCCTCCTCCTGGCCCAAGCCGGCAATCAACGCTTCGGTGCGCGCGACGATCACCAGATCCTTGTCGCGTCGCGCTGCACGTGCGGCCTCGATCTTGCCCTGGAACTCCTCGATGCGGACCATGTCCTGGCGGCCACCGGCAATAAGGCTGGTCACCTTCGGGAAGCTCTTGTCCTCCATGACGATCGCGGCCGCGCCGGCGCGCTCGTACTGCTCCACGGCGTAGAGAACGTTGATGGCATTGCCGAAGCCCGTATCGATATCCGCAACCACTGGCAGGCCCGATCGCTCGGCCATGGCGCGTGTCATATCGAGATGCTGGGTCATCGATACGATGCTGACGTCCGGCACGCCGTACAGCGCCGAAAGCTCGAAGCCCGAGGCCCAGACCGCGTCGAAGCCGGCCTCGGCAGCCAGCATGGCGGAAAGCGGGCTGTGCCCGGCCATCGCCTCGACCAGGCCTTTTCGGCTCAGGATCTCCCGAAATATCGTACCTGCACCCATCAACTGCCTCCCAGCCGCTTGTCCTCGAGCAGCGCCAGGAAACGGGCGCAAGCATCGATATCGTTCCTGATGTTGGCGAGACGCTGCGCGGCGAGCGGATCCTCGCCCCACCGCTCGATCTGAAACAGTTCGTCGAGTTCGGCGGCCGAGAAGGCGTCTTCGGCCGAGAGCCGTCGCTCGGCCACCGCGAGCGCGATAACCAGCGAACCGGCAACATGGGTGAGGTTGTACAGCGCCGACAGCGCGATATCGCTGTGGGCCGCCACTGCCTCGCGGAGCGCCAGCAGTGCCGCCGGCGACTGGGTGACGAAGCTCGTGCCCGAAGCCAGCGACAGTCGCGCGTCATAGCGCTCGGCAACCCAGTCGAGCAGCGGCTGCCAGATCTCGTGCTGCCGCTGGACCAAGCTGGAGGGATCGGTGGCCCGATAGCAGAGCAGGTCGGACGCAGCGTACTTCGCGATGTCGTCGACCACCTGCGCGCGCTGTGATGTCACGCGGTCGAGGCCCGTCGCGGCCAACCGCGTCAGCGGCAGATGCGCAACCTTGATCTCCGCCTTTTCGGGAACCGCGCGCCATTCTTCAGCAATCGCCTCGGCCAAGGCCTGCGTGGGAACAGTGAGAATTGCCTTGGCTGGCGTCCGCATCGCCCGGCCGTCCAGCAGCACCTGCCATCCGCCATCGCCAGGCGCGATACTCGTTTCCTTGTAGAACCGCTTCATTGGAGAGGGCTTACACGCCGGCTGGCCCCGGCGACAAGAGCGCTAACGGCTGGGTGTGGGCCGCCCGGGCTGGTGCTGAGGCCGCCCCGGCCGGTCACGCTGATCCGTCGTCGGAGTTGGAAGCTGGGCGCGCAGACCAGGCCGCAGCGCGTCCAGACGCGTCGCCAGCATGGCGCAGGCATTGACATTGGGCATGCGCGATATCTGGGCGAAAGTGCCTGTCAGGCTGGGGATCGGCCCCGCCCCTACAAGCAGCTTGGCCAGACCGGGGTCGAGGGCCCCGGCGGTCTGGCGGCCCATACCGCCCTTGATCCGGATCGGCGACGCCAATGCGGCGCCCTGCGGATCGCGCGCCTCGGGCGCCAGGATGAAGTCCCAGGCTTCGCTGCGCAGCGATACGTAGCCTCCGCCAATTAACAGGGCACGCGGCGTGTCGACGACCACCCTGCGCAGATTGGCGATCCCGTTCCTGACCTCGAAGCTTCCCGCGAAGCAATTGAACGGCACGCCGCTATCGGTGCCCCCCAGCAAGCGTTGCGTCTCGATCGGCCATCCTGCCAGCGAGTCGCGCGGCCACAGGCCCTTGGCGGCCGAGATCTCGATCGTACCATTGGCTACATTGAGGGCATCATGAGCGGCCCGACCGCCGCCGCGCAGCTTGAGATCGATATCGCCGACGGCATCCTTGAGACCGAGGTCCAGTCCGAACAACGTCGCAAGATCCTCGAACGGGACTCGGCTCGCCGTGCCGGTAAGCGTCGTCTGGCCGACGCGACCCGCCGGATCGTAGATCAGATCGAATCCCATCGAACCGTTCCCGATCGACGCCGCGCCCCTCAACGTGAAGCGCTTCTCGCCAGAACTCAGGCTCAACGAGCCGTTCTGCACCTTGCTCGTCAGGCCCGTGATCTCGCCGACCCGGGCCGTGACCGACAGTTCCGAACGGCCGAGCCAACGGGCCGAAAAGGGCGCCGTCGGAAAGAAGCGTGGCGTCGCGCCCGGCTGCGGGTCGGCCGCCGAAGCTGGCGCCGCATGCAAGCCGTCGAGATCGATCCTGCTGGCATCGATATTCACGGTGGCGATGGGCGTCCCATTGCGATCCGCCCGGAACAGCGCTTCGCCGGTGAGGTCGCTGTTGCCGACCTTCAACGACGGGACTTCCACCTTGAGGCCATTGCGCTGAGTCACGGCTTTCGCCGTGAAGCTGTAAGGGCCGCCGCTTGGCAAGGGCAGCCGCAAATAGGGACCGTAGGTCCCGAAATCGGCTCCTTCCCCCGTGATCTGCAGATTGGTGCCTTTGGCCGCCCCGACCGTGCCTTTGATCGTGACCCGGCCCTCGCCAAAGCTCCCTTGCACGTCGATAGTGCCTGGCAGACCGCGCAGCCAGCCATCGAATGTGCCGATTCCCCCGGAGAGGTCGAACGGCGTCGCGTGCGGCGCCGCCAGTCGCGCCTGCATCTGCATCGGCTGGCCCGATGCCGTCGACTTGAACGTGGCGCTCTGCACATTCAGAACGACGGGCGGCCGCCCTGCCCCGTCGGCGATGGTAAGGGCCGAATCCCGCACATCGATGGTCTCGATCCATGGAAAGGCGGGATTGGTCTTGATCCGCAGCGATCGGTTGTCCGCCGGACGCGGTCCCGAACCGTCGGGCGGCGGCAGCATTTCGAGGTTGGTATCGCCAACCTCGTTGCGTTCCACCAGGATGTCCGCCCCTTCGATCAGCAAGCGGCCGACCCGGACCTCGCCGAGCAACAGCGACGGCAGATCGAGATAAAGGGTGAGCTTGCGCACTCGCGCCAATTCGGGCCGAGAGCCCCAGGGCGCATTGCTCAGCGTGACGCCTTCCGCAACCAATGCCGGGTGACGACCGATGTGGATCGAGAGTGGGACGCGACTCGTGATTTCGCGACCGGTAACCTTGCGGACGTGATCGGCCAATCGCGCTTCGTAGCGTGAAAGATCCCGTGTGCTGCCCCATACCACGGCTGCGATGGCAATAGCCGGCGCGCTGATGAGGCTTATCCAGACAACCTGCTTCCAGGGAATGCGGATGCGTAGGGCCAAGGTGCGCTCAATCAACCGAGCCGGAAGACCCGGTCGAGAAGCCCAATGCCTCGACCGTGCGGCGGAAGTGAGGCGGCAGCTCGGCCTCCAGGACGAGTTCACCCTTGCCCGATGGATGGGGCAAGGCGATCCGACGCGCATGCAGATGAAGCCGCCGGGCGTCGGCGACCGCCGAAAGCAGGGCTTCCTCGCCGCCATATTTGCGATCTCCGAGGATCGGACAACCGATGGCGGCGCAGTGGACGCGCAGTTGATGGGTCCTGCCGGTGCGAGGCCACAGCGCCAGCAGGGCCGCACGCTTGCCGGCCCGATCGAGTTCCCGGAAATGCGTCAAGGCTTTCTGACCCTGCTCGTGATCGACCTGCATCGTCTCGCGATCGCGTGCCCCCGGCCGCTTCGCCAGAGGCAGGTCGATCGTTCCCTCGCGACGAGGCGGGACGCCCACCACGATTGCCCAGTAAAGCTTTTCGGTCTCCCGATCCCTGAAGGCTTCGGCAAGCCGCTTGGCGGCCTGACCGGTTCTCGCAATCAGCAGAAGGCCCGACGTGTCCTTGTCCAGCCGATGGACCAGGCGCGGTCGTTCCTCGTAGCCGAAGCGCAGCGCGTCCAGCATGCCGTCGACATGCTTGTCCGTGCCCGTCCCTCCCTGCACGGCAAGGCCGGGCGGCTTGTTCAGCGCGATGACCTCGGCATCCCGATGGATCACCAGCCGCTGGATCTCGGCCGCGTCCTTGTCCGAAAGGCGGGGCTGGGCTTTCGGCTGAGGCGCCGGCGAGGCCGTCACTCCCGGCGGCAGGCGAACAGTCTGGCCGGGCTCGACCCGATCCCTGGCTTCGACACGCTTGCCGTCCAGCCGTACCTGTCCCGTGCGCAGCAGCTTCTGCAGGGCGCCGTGGCCCAGTTCCGGAAAATGTCGCTGAAACCAGCGATCCACTCGCAGCCCCGCCTCATCTGCCGTAACGGCGCGAACCTGCACCTGCCCTCGCTGGGCGGCCGCAGATGCGTTTCGGGCTGGACTGTCGCTCATGGCGCGCAACCTAGGCGACAAGCTAAACACGGTCCATGGAATCGGTATCGTTCGATACGCTGACTTTCGATCATCCCGCCGCCTGCCGTCCAGCACGGGTATCGGCGTCCCTTCATCTGCCATCCACAGGCACCGCGCCCTTTCCCTGCATGGTCCTCCTGACCAGCAGCGCCGGCGTGCAGCGGCATCGCGAGCACTATTATGCACAGGCCCTCACCGAAGCGGGAGCGGCCGCGCTGATCATCGACAGCTTCAGTGGCCGCGGCGTCCGACGGACGGTCGCCGATCAGTCTCTCGTTTCGGCCGCCCAAATGGAGGGCGATGCGTTCGCCGCTCTCGCCCTGCTGCGTGCCGACCCGCGAATAGATCCAGATCGGATCGGAGTGATGGGCGTCTCCAAGGGCGGTGTGGCGACGTTGAATACCGCCATCGCCGTGCGCCAGCGTTGGCGGGCCGGCTTTCCTCACCTGTTCGACCTGCATGTTGCCATCTGCCCGGGAGCGACCGCGCAGCACCGCGACGCCACAACCCATGGCCGGCCCATGTACTTCATGCTGGCGGGACGGGACGACTATACGCCGGCGCCGCTCGCCATCGAATACGCGGAGCGCATGCGGGCCGCGGGGAACCGACGCATCAAGGTCAAGGTCTATAGCGGCGCGCATCACGGCTGGGAGTCACTGGGTGGCGTGTTCGATATCCGGGACGCGGAGAACTGGTCATGCTGCCGCAACCTCATCGAGGACGATGGCCGGCACTTCGTCCCCGCCGCCGGTCGAGCCTTCAGTGAGCCCGAGTATCAGGCCTGGGCGCGCTCGAACTGCGTCACGTGGGGGGCTCGGGCCGGCGGCGGGACGGCCGAATTGAAGCAGCGGGCCACGGCTGACCTGTTGGATTTTCTGTCAGTCCATGGCTTCGCGCCTCAATGGACGAATCTGCGTCCCGCGAGTATAAATTGCGTGTGAAACGCGTTCATTTTCTCGTCGGTTTGCTGGCGCTCATCGCGCCTGTTCTCGGGTCGGACCCCTCGTTGGCCGCCGACCACCTCTGGACCGGATCGCGGGCCGCCGAGGCCCGTGCCGCGGCCCTGCTCGGAGCGATCCGAGCCGCCGGCGATCATGGACTGGATCCTGACTGGTATCGCCTGGCTGATCTGGAAAAAGCCGTATCGCCCGGCGGCGACCAGGATCGGGCGGAGCAGCTCCTGACAGACGCCTTTGTCGCCTACGCCAGCGATGTCTCCACCGGCCGCGTCCGCGCCAACAGCGTGGACAAGGATATCGACATCCAACAGCGCAAGGCCGACCGGTCGGAACTCCTCAAGCAGGCTGCCGACGCGACCGACTTTCCCGCCTGGCTCGCCTCGTTGCCACCGAAAGGGGACTACCCTCTCCTGCAGAAAACGCTGGCGACGCTGCGGCTCAAGCGCAAGACCGCGACCTTTACCGCCGTGCCCAGCGGAGACGCGCTGAAACCCGGCATGATCGACTCGCGCGTCCCGCTTCTGCGCAAGCGCCTGGCCGAGCTCGATATGGCGGTCCCGGTCGCCGGTCCCGTATCCGACCTGTATGACGAGCCGCTGGCTGCTGTCATAAAGACCTATCAGGCCACCAAGGGCCTCACCGTCGATGGCGTTATCGGGGCCAAGACGACGCAGTCGCTCAACACCGGCCTCGATGAGCGCATCGATCAGGTGGTCGCCAATCTCGAGCGCCGGCGCTGGCTGCCGGAGGATCTCGGTTCACGCTATGTGTTCGTGAATGCCGGCGACTACTCCATGGTGTTCGTCAATGGCGGCCGACCCGTGTTCCACAGCCTGGTCATCGTCGGCACCGCCAAGAACCCGACGCCCGAAATCGCATCGGTGATGCACGGCTTCCAGATCAATCCTTACTGGACCGTTCCGCAGTCGATTTCCGGCGAAGAATATCTTCCCATGCTGCGCCGCGATCCCAATGCGCTCGCCGCCAGCGGCTTCAGGATTTTCTCGAGCTGGAGCGACAACGACAGCGAGATCGATCCATCGACGGTCGATTGGAACGCCATCAATCCCAAAGCCTTTCCGTTTCGTATTCGCCAGGATCCTGGTGCCAACAATGCGCTGGGCTATATCTTCTTCCCGTTCGCCAACAAGTACGGCATCTACATGCACGATACGGCGACACGCTGGCTGTTCACCGAGGGAAGCCGCAATTTCAGCCATGGTTGCATCCGGCTGCAGAACCCCCTCGATTTCGTGGAGAAGGTCTATGGCAGTCGCGGCTTCGACAAGGACAAGGTCCGCGCCGCCATCGATGACGGCCAGCAGGTCGGTTACGGCTTTCCCGAACCGGTCAGGCTCTACGTCACCTACCGCACGGTGACCGCCAACGCGGAAGGCTCGGTCTCCTTCCGCGACGACGTCTATGGCCGCGACCGGCGAGTGGTGCAGGCAATGGGCCGGCCGCGCAGCTGAGGGCCCAGACGTTAGAACGTCAGAGCGCTCGTGAGGTCACCCATCGGCGGAAGGCCGTGAGCACGGAGAGCGGCATCGCGTGCGGCCAGGCCCGGCAGGATCGGCAGTTCGAAGCGCTTGGTGATGAAGCGCAGGATCGACGTCGTATCGTATTGGGTGTGATCGACATAGCCTTTCTTGGCGAACGGCGAGACGATGAAGGCTGGAATGCGCGAGCCCGGGCCCCAGCGATCGGCCTGGGGTGGCGCGACGTGATCCCAGAAGCCGCCATTCTCATCGTAGGTGACGACGACGAGCATGTGGCTCCATTGCGGGCTCTTCTCCAGATGAGCGACGACATCGGCAATATGCCGGTCGCCTGACATGACGGCGGCATAGCCCGCATGCTCGTTCAGATTGCCTTGCGGCTTGTAGAACGTGACCTGGGGCAGCGCGCCGGCGTCGATTGCCTTGATGAATTCTTCACCGTTCAAGCCGCCATCCTTGAGATGCTCGGCGCGCGCGGCGGTGCCGGGCGCATAATTGACGAAGTAGTTGAACGGCTGGTGATGGTACTGAAAGTTCGGCACCGGCGCGGCATTCTTGCCGTCGAGCGCGACCTGCCAGGCGCCGGCATACCAGGCCCAGCCGATCCCTTTCAGACTGAGGAGATCGCCGATCGTCACTTCCTTCTGCGGTGGCAGCGTGTTGGGTGCACTCGGGTCGGCCAGCTTCGGGTCTCCGCCTGGCACCGGCTTGATGTTGCTCGGCTGATAGGGCGGCTGCATCGTATTGACGGCATAGAAATCGGGGCTGAGCAGGCCGTTCATCGCGAATTTCGGAATCCCCTCCGTCGCCGAGGCCGGCGAATTGGCTGCGGGTTTCAGGGTCACACCGTCCGCCTCGACCGCGGCGATCATGCTCTTGGCCGGGCTGGTATCCGCATTCGGGTAGAAGGGCGTGCAGGCGCAGACCAGCCAGAAGTGATTGAGGAACGAGCCGCCGAAAGCGGCCTGGAAGAAATTGTCGGCGAGGACGTATTTGCGCGCGATGTTCCATAGCGGCAGCTTCGAGCCGTCGTAGTAGCCCATCACAAGCGCACCGGAATCGCCGTAGGCGACAAAGCGATCGTTCTTGCCGCCGTCGATCTGCATCTGGTTCTGGTAGAAAAGATGCCACAAGTCGTGAGTGACGACATCCAGCGACGTGTTCAGGCCGGCCGGATCGTCAATGGCGAAAGGCTTGTTGGCCAGATGCGCGGTCTGCGCCTCGGTGACTGCAGGAGTAACACCCTTCCCCGTAAGCCCGCCCCAGACCGGTGGAAGCTCTTTCAGCACCGATCCGTCGCGATCCAGTTGGCGGGAACTTTCTTCCGTTACGTTCTGCAGACCATTGGCTCCGGGAAAAAGCCCGTAGAGATTATCGAAGCTGCGATTCTCCGCATAAATGACGACAACGGTCTGGATGTCATTGATTCCGCCCGATCGGCCCTGGGCTTGCGCCCCACCGGCGGACAATGCCGCAGCCAATGCAACCAACGAGACAAGCGAACGACGATCCATCATCACCCCCTGACACGGACGCAGTACCGACAATCTATCGGCAACTCGGCATCATGTTTCTCTCTCCTCCATGACAGATTTGTGAAGGCGGCGGGAATCGAATGTACGCATCAGCGTCGCCTCTCAATAGGCTTTCAGTTAGAAGCCTCACATGAAGTCCGGCCGGGCAAGCGCATGCCTTCTGGTCATTGCCGTTTTGATCTCAGGCGCGGCCTCGGCCCAGGATGCTGTGCGGGGCATGAGCCGCGCAATGGCGTATGCGCGCGCCGAAGCCTTGACGCGGCTGGGCCAGAGACTGTTCTTCGATCCTGCGCTATCGGCCTCCGGAAAATTGGCCTGCGCCACCTGTCACGATCCGAAGGTTGGATTTGGACCGCCGAACGCGCTCGCGGTTCAGGCCGGCGGCAAGGATCTGCAGCAATTAGGGCTGCGCGCGGTCCCTTCCCTCAAGTACCTGCAAACCGTGCCGCAATTCTCCGAGCACTACTTCGAGTCGGATGACGAAGGCGACGCCAGCATCGACAACGGTCCAACCGGCGGCCTTACCTGGGATGGCCGGGTCGATCGCCATCGCGACCAGGCGGCGGTGCCCCTTCTGTCACCATTCGAGATGGCAAATGCGACGCCCGGCGATGTCGTGAAACGGCTGCGAGAGCGTGAATACACAGAGGCCTTCGAAGCGATCTTCGGTGCAGCCGTCCTGGCGGACGACAGCAAAGCGTTCGCAGCCTTGGGCGAAGCGCTCGCCGTCTACCAGGAAGACAGCCGCACCTTCTATCCCTACAGCAGCAAGTACGATGCCTATCTTGCGGGCCGTGCCCGGCTCACGCCGCAGGAAGCCAGAGGCCTTGCCCTCTTCGAGGATCCGAACAAAGGCAACTGCGCAAGTTGCCACCGAAGCCGCGTGGGAAATGACGGCACGCCACCGCAATTCACCGACTATGGCCTCATCGCCCTTGGCCTTCCCAGAAACCCTGTGATCGCCGCCAACGCCGATTCGGCTTTTTTCGATCTCGGCTTATGCGGGCCGCTGCGCTCGGATCTGGCGGATCGTGCGGAGTATTGCGGACTCTTCCGCACCCCCAGCCTTCGGAATGTCGCCCTGCGCCGGACCTTCTTCCACAACGGGCTCGTGCATGATCTCCGACGAGCCGTTGCATTCTATGTCGAGCGCGATACCGAGCCGGAGAAGTGGTATCCGCGCAATGCCGATGGAACGGTGCGCAAGTTCGATGATCTGCCGCGGCCGTATCAAACCAACGTAAATCAAAATCCGCCGTTAGGACCACGCCCCGATAATCGTCCCGTCCTGACGGCAGCGGAGATCGACGACATCGTTGCCTTCCTGGGGACTCTGACGGATGGCTTTCCTCAGAATCCGTAGCTATTCCTCAGTTAGCGCTTCTTCTCGCGCAGCTTCTTCCAATAATCGAGGCGCTTGAGGATCTCGCGTTCGAAGCCACGCTCCACCGGATGATAGAACTCCTCGCGCGCCATGCCGTCGGGGAAGTAATTCTGCCCCGAGAATCCGTCGGCTGTATGATGATCGTATTCGTAGCCCTTGCCGTAGCCGATGTCCTTCATGAGCCTGGTCGGCGCGTTGAGGATATGCATCGGCGGGGTCAACGAACCGTGCTGCTTGGCAGCCCTCTTGGCGGCGCCGAAGGCCGCGTAACCGGCATTCGATTTGGGAGCCGTCCCGAGATAGATGACAGCCTGAGCGATCGCCAGTTCTCCTTCGGGCGAGCCCAGGCGATCGTAGGTATCCCAGGCTGCCAGTGTCTGAGTCAGGGCGTCCGGATCGGCCATGCCCACGTCTTCGACCGCGAAGCGCACCAGCCGGCGGGCGATGTATTTGGGGTCCTCGCCGCCATCGAGCATGCGGGCGAACCAGTAGAGAGCGGCATCCACGTCCGAGCCGCGCAACGACTTATGCAGCGCACTGATCAGATTGTAGTGCGCTTCCTGCGCCTTGTCGTAGAGCGGTGCACGCTTCTGCAGCAGCGTCGCGAGTCGCTCCGGCGGCACCGGCCCCGTCTCCTTGAGCTGGGCAAGCTGCTCGGCAAGGCCGATGAGATAGCGCCCGTCTCCATCGGCCATGGCGAACAGGGCCTGGCGGCCATTCTCGTCTATCGGCAGCTTGCGGCCGAGCGCTTCCTCCACCCGCGCCAGCAAGGTCGAGAGCGCTGAGTCGTCCAGGCGGCGCAGCACCAGGACCTGGCAGCGAGACAGCAGCGCGGCATTCAGTTCGAACGACGGATTCTCCGTCGTTGCGCCGATCAGGGTCACGGTGCCGTCCTCGACATAAGGCAGGAAGCCGTCCTGCTGGGCGCGGTTGAAGCGATGAATCTCGTCGACGAACAGCAGGGTGCCCCTGCCGTCCTTGCGACGCTGGCGCGCGCCCTCGAAGATCTTGCGCAGATCAGCGACGCCGGAGAAGACCGCCGACAACGGTTCGAAGTGAAGATCGGCCGCCTCGGCCAACAGACGGGCGATGGTGGTCTTGCCGCAGCCCGGCGGTCCCCACAGGATCAGCGACGACAGCTTCTTCGCGGCCAGCATGCGGCCAAGCGGCCCCTCTGGGCCCAGGAGATGATCCTGGCCAAGGATGTCGCCCAGCACCTTAGGCCGCAGGCGTTCGGCCAACGGCATCGGGGCAAGGGAAGCAAAGAGTTCCGGCATGGCTCGCGCGGGCATATTGCCTATATGGGCATCGCTTGCGCCACTGCCGAGGCTGCTGGCCTAGCGAAATTGGATGGTCGAGACCATGCCCTCGCGGCCGATGCTGAGGCTGGAAACGCCCGACGCGATCCGCGACTTGAGTTCGGAGACGCTGTGCACTTCCTTGCCATTCACGGCGATGACCATGTCTCCGGGCCGGATGAAGCGGGCGGCGTACGAACCCGGCTGGATCTCGACCACGGCCACGCCGGGCCGCCATTCGATCAGCCCCATTTCCTCCGCCACTGCCGGCGAAAGATTGACCACTGTTGCGCCGCTCAGCGGCTGGCGGCCGTCCAGGACCGAGCGATCCCGCGGAGGATCCTCCGGTGGTGCCATGAGCGGCACCTGGAGCGTCATTTCCTTGCCAGCGCGAATGATCTGCAACGGCACGCTCTCTCCGACATTCAGGGTCGCGAGGCGGAAGCGCAGGCTGGCCTCGTCATCGATCGGCAGGTCGCGCAGACCGACAATCACGTCGTTGCGCTTGAGCCCCGCCTTCTCTCCGGGCCCCTTGGGAAAGACGTCCTTCACGACGAGGCCCGCCGGCCGCGGTAAGTTGAGCCCCGACGCAAGGTCCGGCGTCACCCGCTGCATGGATATTCCAAGCCAGGGACGGACAATGCGGCCGCCCTTCTCGCCCGTCGCCACGACCCGCGCCACGATGTTCGACGGGGTGGCGAAACCGATCCCGACCGATCCGCCGCTTTGCGAGAAGATCGCGGTATTGATCCCGATCAGACGGCCGTCGAGCGAGACGAGCGCTCCTCCGGAATTGCCGGGATTGATCGCCGCATCCGTCTGGATGAAGAAGCTGGAGTCGTTGACGCCGCCCGTGGAGCGGGCCACGGCCGAGATGATGCCGCCGGTCACGGTCTGGTTCAGGCCGAACGGATTGCCGATCGCCAGCACGACATCGCCCACTTCGATCGAATCGGAATCGCGCATTTCCAGGAACGGGAACTTCTCGCCGTCGCCATTGATTCGCAGCAAGGCGAGATCGTAGCGGTCATCCTGCGTCAGGAGCTTGGCGTCGAATTCCCGCCGATCGGACAGTACGACCCGGATCTCGTCGGCGCCTCGTACCACATGGGCGTTGGTCACGATCAGACCGTCCGGCTTCACCAGGACCCCGGAACCCAGCGAATTCTGGACCCGCGACCCCTCCTGGGGCATCGACGGAAAGGGGAATGGCAGGCGACGCTGCGGCGTGCGCAAGGTGGTCGCCGTGTAGATGTTCACCACGGCCGGCGAGACCCGCTTGACCAGGGGAGCATAGGAAAACGGCAGATCGTCGCGGTTGCTGGGCAGCGGCTGCGCGTCGGCAACGCCCGCCATCGAGCACACCGCCATGAGGCCGGCCGCGAGGATCGTGCGCCGAAACATCTGCCTGATCTCCTTGCTTGCGGGGAGGTCTGTATCCTCCCGGGACTTTAGCCGCAGCGCGAATAGCCGCAATTGAGGCAGATGTCACAACCTTCTTGATGGGTAAGCGCCGCAGCCCCGCAGTTCGGACACTGGCCCATCTTGGAGGCCCCCTCGCCCGCACCCTCGCCCGGCGGGCGAGCCCCGGCCGCCGCCTTGAGCCGCTGCTCCACCGCCTCGGCGATCCGTGGCGATTCCGCCGCACTCAAGAAACCGATCTCGATCAGATGCCGCTCGATAACATTACCGATCGCCGCCAGCAGGGACGGTACGTAACGCCCCTCCATCCATTGACCGCCGCGGGGGTCGAAGACAGCCTTCAACTCCTCCACCACGAAGGAAACGTCACCGCCGCGCCGGAACACCGCCGAGATCATGCGCGTGAGCGCGACGGTCCAGGCGTAATGCTCCATGTTCTTTGAATTGATGAAGATCTCGAACGGCCGGCGACGCCCCTCCTGCACCAGATCATTGATCGTGATGTAGATCGCATGATCGCTGCCGGGCCATTTGATCTTGTAAGTCCTGCCAGGCAGATCCTCCGGCCGGTCGAGGGGCTGAGCGATGTAGACGACGTCGCCATCTCGCTCGGCTGGGACCGGAATCGCCACCGGCGCCCGGCCCACCTCCGGCCTCACTTCGAGAACGGCTCCCGTCACCTCGTTCGGCCGATACGTCGTGCAGCCCTTGCAGCCTTCGGCATAAGCCTCCTCATAGACATGCTTGAAGGCCTCGAAGGAAATATCACGCGGCAGGTTGATGGTCTTGGAAATCGAGCTGTCGACGAATTCCTGTGCCGCGGCCTGCATTGCCAGATGGTCCCCGGGAGACAGCGTCTGGGCATCGACAAAAATCTCCGGCGGCGGCTCCGCATCCCCATTCAGGGCACGCCAGCGCCGCAGCGCATGGTCGTCCACGCTTTCCTCGCGGCGCGAACCGTCCGGCTGAAGCACATGGCGGATATGGCTGAAGGCGAACACTGGCTCGATGCCGGAAGAGATGTTGTCTGCCAGCAGCGAGATCGTGCCGGTTGGCGCAATGGAATTGAGCAGCGCGTTGCGGATGCCGTAGCGGCCGATGGCGGCCCGCACTTCTTCCGGCAATCCCTTGACCGTCTCGCCGGCGAGATAGCGAGTACGATCGAAGAGGGGAAAACTGCCCTTCTCCGCCGCAAGATCGGCGGATGCGAGATAGGAGAAGCGCTGGACAGCCGCCAGCCACTCCCGCGTCAGCGCGATCGCCTTCTTGGAGCCGTAGCGCACGCCGCAGAAAATCAAGGCATCGGCCAACCCCGTTACGCCAAGGCCGATGCGCCTTTTCGCCTTTGCTTCCTTCTCCTGCTCCGCCAGCGGAAAGCGCGATACATCGATCACGTTGTCGAGCAGGCGCACGGCGACCGGCACCAGCCGCTCCAACGCATCGAGATCGAGATGAGCCGACGACGTGAACGGCTCCTTCACCAGCGTCGCGAGATTGATCGAGCCGAGCAGGCACGCCCCATAAGGTGGCAGGGGTTGCTCGCCGCACGGATTCGTCGCCTGGATGGTTTCGCAATAGTGGAGATTGTTTCGCCGGTTGACGCGGTCGATGAAGATCACGCCCGGCTCGGCACAGTCATACGTGGCGCGCATGATGCGCTCCCACAGGGCGCGTGCCTTTACGGTCCTGAAGACCTTGCCGCCAAAGACGAGATCCCAATCGGCATCGTCCTTCACCGCCGCCATG
Organism: Enhydrobacter aerosaccus; assembly: GCF_900167455.1. GTDB lineage: Bacteria > Pseudomonadota > Alphaproteobacteria > Reyranellales > Reyranellaceae > Reyranella > Reyranella aerosaccus. The sequence continues at coordinate 586,879 of NZ_FUWJ01000001.1, read as the reverse complement.
AAGGCGTCCGTGATCAGCACGGAGACATTGAACATCCGCAGCCGTGCCGGATTGCGCTTGGCGTCGACGAACGCCTCGATATCCGGATGATCGCAGCGCAGGGTCGCCATCATTGCCCCACGCCGCGAACCGGCGCTCATGATGGTGCGGCACATCGAATCCCAGACATCCATGAAGGACAGCGGGCCGGAGGCATCGGCACCGACGCCCTTCACCGGCGCCCCCATGGGCCGCAAGGTCGAGAAATCGTGCCCGATCCCGCCGCCTTGCTGCATGGTCAGGGCGGCTTCCTTAACGCCCTCGAAGATCCCGGCCATGTTGTCGGGGATCGTTCCCATGACGAAGCAATTGAACAGGGTGACGCTGCGGCCTGTCCCGGCACCGGCGATGACCCGGCCGGCCGGCAGGACCTTGAAATCGGTCAGTGCTTCGTGAAAGCGATTTGCCCACAGCTCGGGGTCCCGCTCCGGCACCGCCAGCGCTCGGGCGATCCGCCACCATGTCGCCTCCACATCGGCATCGACCGCGCCGGAAGCATCGCGAAATCGGTACTTCATGTCCCAGATGCGCTGGGAAACCGGTGCCCAATCCATGTATTGACCCTATGTCTGGCGGCTCACGATATCAACAGGAATGTTCCTTTTTCGTTCCATCCGCCGCAAGCTGTTCCGGCTATGGAGCGTGGCTCCGGCGGGCCTCCTCGACCAGCCGATCGGTCGCCGTTTCGATCCGCTCGCGCAGCGTCTTCATGAAGGCGTCCCGGCCGAGGCCGGGCGCAATCGGCGGCAGGATCTGCATGGTGATCGTGCCTGGCTGCTTGATGAATTTCCGGCGCCCCCAGAAGACTCCCGAGTTCAAGGCCACCGGCACGACCGGAATGCCGAGCTGTCGATAAAGCGCGGCGACACCAACCTGATAGGGCTTCTCTGCATCGGGGGCGACCCGGGTGCCCTCGGGAAAGATCACGATCGACTGCCCCTGCGCGATTGCCGCCTTCGCCTGCTTCACGAGGCCGCGCAGGGCGCTCGCTCCTTCTCCTCGTGAGACGGCGATGTTCCCCGCCCGCGCCATCGCCCAGCCGACGATGGGGATGAATAGCAGTTCGCGTTTGAGGACGATGGCAATGTTGGGGAAGAGCAAGGTGAAGGACAGCGTTTCCCAGGACGACTGATGCTTGCAGGCGATGAGGACGGGGCCCTTCGGCAGATTCTCGAGCCCAACCAGGCGATGGTCGAGACGGCAGGTAACGCGCAGCCACCAGAGAACGAAGACGATCCACAGTCGCGCCCATGCCACCACGGCCCGCCGCGGCAGGAGCAAGATGGGCATCCCCACCAATGCGATCACGATGCTGCCGACATACCAGCCGACATTGAAACAGAGCGAGCGAATCGAGAGGCCGAAGTCGTACATGCTTGTAAGCGCACTTTTAGTGGCATAGTGTCTGCCCGCAAGCACATCTGGTGCGGATAAACCGCTCTCGTCATGATCGTCACCTGTTCCCAATGCGAGGCGCGGTACGCCGTTGATCCCCTGGCCATCGGCCCCAACGGCCGAACCGTGCAATGCGCACGGTGCAGTCATCGCTGGTTCCAGCGCGTCGAAGGCCCGAAGCCAGTCCCCGATCTGGTCATCCGTCCGACCACACCTGGCGCCTCCCTTCCGGTGCCCGTGGTCGCGCCCGCCAAGCCCCGCTGGGGCAAGCGCTTCGCGATCGCAGGCGTTCTCGTTGTCATTGCGGCCGCAGGCGTCGGCGCATTTCTCTATCGCGACAAACTCCTTGCCCTGCGTCCGTTCGGACTAGGGTTCGACATGTCCACACGGAGCGCGGGTTCGGTCGCCCGGGCGCCGGCCCCTGCGGCTCGCGCGACTGCCACCGCAAGCGAGGCGAAGGCCGACGCGGTGGCATCCACGCCGAGCGTCGCCGCGCCAGGCCCTGCTCAGCTCGAAATCGATCTTGCCGCCAGTCGGATCGAGCTGGTCGACGGCCGATACGTGGTCCATGGCGAAATCACCAATCGCGGCGGCAGCGCCGGATCGGTCAGCAAGCTGGTCGTTACCTTCAAGAAAGGCAGCGAGATCCTGGATACCAGGACCTATCCTCTGGCCCTTGGCCCGATAGCCGCCGGCGACCGGCAGAGCTTCAGCCAGGCGCTGGACAATCCACCCGCCGGCGCCACCGACGTGGTGCCGTCACTGGAATAACGATCCCCACTCACGAGACCGGCATGGCCAATCGCACGACCGTCAGCATCCGCTTCTCTGCGGCCGAAATAGCCACGCGTGTCGAAGACATGGCGGCCGACCTTTCCCAGAAGCTTCCGCCGGATACGCTCGTGGTCTCCGTGCTCAAAGGAAGCTTCGTCTTCGCCGCCGACCTGATCAGAGCGCTCAGCCGCGCCGGGGCCGACTGGGCCATGGATTTCATCACGCTCTCGAGCTACGGCGCGGGCACCCAAAGCAGCGGGCAGGTGCGCGTGGTGCGCGACATCGTCGACGATGTCCGCGACCGGGACGTGCTGCTCGTCGACGACATCCTGGAATCGGGGCTGACGCTCAGCTTCGCCAGGAATCTCCTCAAGGAACGCGGCGCGCGCCGGGTATGGATCTGCACTCTCCTCGACAAGCCGCACAAGCGGCGCGCCGATCTGAAGGCGGATTTCGTCGGCTTCGAAGCCGGAGACGAGTTCCTCGTTGGTTATGGGCTCGACTGGGCCCATCGCTTCCGCGGCTTGCCCTATATCGGCGTCGTCGAAGCGGCGGCTTAGAGCGACACACACAAAAATGGCCGTGGACCTAGCCACGGCCATCTTCGTCACCTGTCGCTGTCCGTCAGTGGGACATCGTGCCCGTGCTGGTATTGGGCGTCGTGCCGGTTGTCCCGCCGGTGGTGCCGCCTCCGATGCCGGGCGCAGCCGGGTTGTTGCCGGGACTGTTGGCGATGTTGGGGTTGGTGGTGGTGCCAAGGCTGCCCGAGGTCGAGCCCGAGCCGGATCCGGTCGTGCCGGCTCCCGCGCCTGTCCCGCCCATCGTGCCAGTGCCCATGCCAGTCCCACCAGTGCCGCCGACGGACCCGCCGGTTCCGGCCGCGCCGCCGCCAGCGCTGCCACCCGCCGAACCACCACCGCCAGCGCCACCGCCGGCTTGAGCGAAGGCAACAGAGGTGCAGGCAAGCAGTGCCACGGCCGCCAAGGTCGTTACTTTCATCTCCGTCCTCCTGTTGTTGGTCGCAGCAAATCAACGTCGTCCGGCGGAGCGACGTTGCTGGCAACAACGCGGTTTCAAACGAGGAGGAATCAGTACGTCTTCAGCAGACGATCGATGTAATCCAGCTCTTCCTTCGGACGGCCCATTTCGCCCGCGCGTCGACGCAGCTCGTCCAGGATCTCGCGGCTCTTCTGGCGATCGAGTTCGAGCGGCACCTTGTCCTGCCCCGCATCGACGGAGTCGCCGTAATTGCCGTCCGACCGGCCAAGCGGATCGCGGTCCTCGCTCCGCTTCTCACGATCCTCGATCTCGGCCCGATCCTGGCCGTTGCCGGGACCGCGCTGCCGCATCTGCTCGGCGAGATCGCCCATCCCCTGCTGCAGATTGTCGAGCGCGCGCCGTTGCGCGCGTGAGGCCTCGCGCGGATCGCCACGACGCAAGGCGTCCTCCGCTTCGCGCATCGACCGTTCCGCCCGCCCCAGCGACTCCGGCATGGGCATGCCGTTCTCGTCCAGCCGCCGCATATAGTCGCCGAGCTGGTTGCGCAGGTTCTCCTGGTCCCGCCCCTGCTGGTCGCCCCATTGACCCTGGCCCTGCTGGCCCTGGCCCTGCTGGCCTTGGCCTTGCCCCTGCTGGCCGGGCGGCTGGCCGCGCTGACCTTGCTGACCGCGCTGGCCTTGCTGTTGCTGCTGCCGGCCCTCACGCTCCGATTCGCCTAGCAGCTGGTTCTGGCGCCGCGACAGCCGATCGAGCTGGTTCATCATCTCGCGGCCCTGCTGATTGCCCTGACCCTGCTGCCCTTGCTGCTGGCCCGGTCGCCGCTGCTGATTGGGGTTGGCGAGCATCGGGGTGGCGTTCTGCATCATCTTGCGCAGCTCTTCGAGCAGGCGCTTGGCTTCCTCGCGCTGCCCGTTCTGGGCCAGCTCGCGGATCTTATCGAGCATGCGCTGAAGGTCGTCGCCGGTGATGACGTTGTTGGGGTCGACCTTCTCGGCCTCCTCCATCATCTTCCGGCGCTCCTCCGGATCCTGCATCTTGTCGGCAAGCTCCTTCTGCCAACGCGCCATCGAATCGTAGAGCTGCTGGATCAGCCGCTCGATCTCCTCGTCGCCGGCCTGGCGCTGGATGGCGTCGCGCAGGTTCTGCCGCGCCTGCTCGAGCTGACGCTGGGCATCGGACATCGAGCCTTCTTCCAGCCGCAACGCCAGATCCCACAGGAGCTTCTGAGTGTCGACGATGACCGGCTTGTCGCCGCTCTCGGCCAGCCGCACCGCGCCGAGCCGCAACCCGAGCTGCACGATCGGATCGTTGCGGTAGCTCTCAGGATGGCTCTGGATGATCCGCATGCCGTCGGCGACGTCGAGACGCAAGGCCTTCGGATCGCGCGTGAGCTGCTTGCGCAAGACGATGAGCGCCCGCGCCGTCGGATCGTTGAACACCCGCTCGGGCAGCAGGAAGCTCTGGACCGAGCTGCTGCCCTTCTGGCCGAGCGCGTCCGTCGCGAACAGCATGACGCGGACCTTGAGCCCGGCCCAGGGGCTGCTGGTGAGATCGCGCACGAAGCTGTCGCTCAGCTTCTTCGGGCTGCCGCCGACCGGCAGATCGATCCGCATGACCTCCGGCTCATCATTGTCCGTCAGCATGTCGGCACCCAACACACTGCCATCGAGCCGAATCTGCAGCTGGACGCCGGTAATGCCGAAGTCGTCGCCGGCAATGTAGTCGACCTTGGTCGACCATTTGTCGACACCGATCGGCTGGCTGAATTCGATGGTCGGCGCCAGATCCGGGATCACGTGCAACTTCCAGTGCGCCTGCTCGTCGCCGCGCGCCTGCAGCGTGATGTCCTTGCCACCCGTGATGGTCTCTTCGACCTGGTACTTGCCCTGGCTGACCGTCTTGAACTCGGTGGCCTTGCCGTCGATCACGAGTTGCGGCGCGTGACGACCGCGGACATCGTCGACGAACCCAGCCAGCTTGCTTCCCACCGGTACACGCAGCAGCTTGTCCCGCTCCGCCATGTCGAGATAGATCGGCGGCTTGCCGGTATAGGCCGGCGGCGCAATCCAGAGATTGGCGACGACAGGCGGTGGCGGCGGAAAGGCCGGCGTAAAGGCGGTCGCCATGCGGTCATTGCGCCAGCCGCCCGCGAACACCAGCGCGACGATCAGGGCCAGAGCGGGCACCAGACGCAGGGCCCAGCGATCGATGCGGGCGATCCCGGGGTGCGCCGCCTTATTGCGCAAGCTGGCAAGGCGATCCGCCTCGCGGCGGCGATGGGCCTGCCATAGCGCGGCCGCCATCGGATCGGCCTGCCCGGTGGCAAGCTGATCCTGAATGGCGACCAGGGGACGATGCGGCACGCCGCTATCGAGTTCGAGCCGGCGGATGGCGGCATCGCGATCGGGCCAGCGGAATTTCCGGAACTGCCACCAGTTCATGCCGCCAAAGGCGACAGCCAGTGCGGCCAGGACACCCGTATGGACCCACGGGTCGAGGCCGCTGAAAAGGTCGAAATGGGCGGCCGCCACGAACAGGATGACGAAGGCGAGCGACGGCATCAGCCGTGGCCACAGGCTTTCCCAAGCCAAGGCAGCCCAGGCCAGACCGATCTTTCGGCCAACGCCGGGCGCAGCGATCGGTGGAGTCTGGGTCGCGTCCATCGAGTCCTTTCGGTTCAGCCTTTCGTCGCCTGCCCCGCCTGCACCATCCACGGCGGAATCCGCTCCGTGGAGATCATCTCGTCAATCGTCGGCCTTGGCCGCGTAACCGCAAACCTCGTGCCATCGACAATAACCTCGGGCGCCAGCGGCCGGCTGTTGTAGCTCGAAGCCATCACCGCTCCGTAGGCGCCTGCCGAGCGTACCATGATGAGCTCGCCGGCCGAAAGCGGCGGCAGATCACGGTTTTGTGCCAGATAGTCACCCGACTCGCAGATCGGCCCAACTATGTCGCAGCAGATCGTGGCCGCATCGGGGCGCGGTTCCCGGACCGGAACGATGTCATGCCAGGCATCGTACAGCGTCGGCCGGATCAGGTCGTTCATTGCCGCATCGACGATGACAAAGGTCTTGGACACACCCGGCTTCACGAGAATGACCTCGCTCACCAGAACGCCCGCCTCGCCGACCAGGCGCCGTCCGGGCTCGAACGTCAGTTCGCAGCCAAGACCCGCCGTCTCCTTGCCCACGACCTGCATGAAGTCGGAGATCGAGGGCGGCTGCTCGTCCGCATAGACGATGCCCAGGCCGCCGCCGATATCGAATCGATCGATCCGGTGGCCCGCCGTCCGGAGCTCCTGGATCAGGCTTCGCACGCGGACGATGGCGTCACGATAGGGCGAGAGCGACGTCAGCTGCGAGCCGATATGCATGGCCACACCGACGACCCTGAGGTTCGGCAGGGATGCCGCCTTGGCGAAGGCCTCGGTCGCGAGATCGATGTCGATCCCGAACTTGTTCTCCTTGCGCCCGGTCGTGATCTTTTCGTGCGTCCCGGCATCGATATCCGGATTCACCCGAATGGTGATATCGGCCTTCTTGCCCAACTGGCCGGCGACGGCATTGAGCACTTCGAGTTCGGCCGAACTCTCCACATTGATCTGGCCGATGCCGGCCTCGAGGGCCGCCATCAGCTCGGACGCCTTCTTGCCGACACCCGAATAGACGATCCGGTCGGCCCGAATGCCGGCAGCCAGCGCGCGACGCATCTCGCCCACGGACACGATATCGGCGCCGGCGCCGAGATCACCGAACAACTTGATGACCGCCAGATTGCTGTTGGCCTTCAGCGCATAGCAAATGCGCGCATTCGTTCCCTTGATGGCGTCGGCGAACTCCTGCCAGGAGGCGCGCAGAGCCGCCGCGGAATAGCAGTAAAACGGCGTGCCCACCTGTCGGGCTATGGTCGCGAGCGCCACGCCCTCCGCATGCATCTCACCGTTCTTGTAAGCAAAGAAGCTCATCGCGCCGGCCCCAGGAAACGACGGCGCGCTTCCTTGACGGCCCGCGCCACGTTCGCCGGGGCCGTTCCGCCGATACTCTTGCGCGCCGCAACGGAAGCCTCGACGGTCAACACGCCGTACACCGCCGCGGTGATGCGCGGCTCGACCGCCTGCATCTCGTCGAGCGACAGCTTGTCGAGGTCGATGCCCTTGGCCGCCGCCTTGCCGACCAGAACGCCCGTCACGTGATGGGCCTGGCGGAACGGCAGGCCGATCTCGCGCACCAGCCAATCGGCCAAGTCCGTAGCGACGGAATAGTCCGCCGAAGCCACCGCGCGCATCCGTTCCGGATTGGCCTTCAGGTCGCGGATCATGCCGGTCATTGCCCCGATGCAAAGCTCCAGCGCGTCCGCCGCGTCGAACAGCGGCTCCTTGTCCTCCTGCATGTCCTTGCCATAGGTCAGCGGCAGGCCCTTCATGATGGTGCAGAGCGCGACGAAGGCGCCGACGATGCGGCCGACCTTGCCGCGAATCAGCTCGGCTGCATCCGGATTGCGCTTCTGCGGCATGATCGAGCTGCCGGTCGTGAAAGCATCGGACAAAGCGATGAAGCGGAATGGCGCGGAGCACCAGATGACGATCTCCTCCGCCAGGCGCGACAGATGGACCGCCGCAAGCGACGCCGCTCCGAGGAACTCCACTACGTAATCGCGATCCGACACCGCATCGAGCGAATTCGCCATCGGACCATCGAAGCCCAGCGCCTTGGCTGTCTTGCGCGGATCGATCGGGTGCGGTGAGCCCGCCAGCGCCGCGGCGCCGAGGGGCGACACGTTCATGCGCGCCCGACAATCGCGTAGCCGGCCGCGATCGCGGCCCACCATCTCGACATAGGCCAGCAGATGATGCCCGAACGTGATCGGCTGCGCCGTCTGCAGGTGGGTAAATCCCGGCATGATGGTCGCGGCATATTCCTCGGCCCGATCGATCAGGGCCGACTGAAGGTCGCGCAGCATGTTTTCCAGGCGATCGATCGTGTCGCGCACCCACAGGCGCACATCGAGCGCAACCTGGTCGTTGCGCGACCGAGCCGTATGCAGCCGGCCGCCGGCCGGGCCGATCAGGTCGGTGAGGCGAGCCTCCACGTTGAAGTGGATGTCCTCGAGCTTGGTCGAGAACCTGAACTTGCCGCTTTCGATCTCGGCCCGAATCTGGGCCAGCCCACGCTTGATGGCACGGCCATCCTTTGCCGTGAGAATGCCCTGCGCCACCAGCATGTCGGCGTGCGCCATGGAGCCTGCAATATCCTGGGCATAAAGCCGGCGGTCGAAATCAATGGAGGCGTTGATCTTCTCCATGATTTCCGCCGGACCCAGCGCATATCGCCCGCCCCACATCCTGTTGGGATTGGTCTTTTGCGCCGCTTTGCCGGCTCGCGCCTTTGTGTCGTTCCGTGCCATGAATAAGTGCCAATAGTCCTGTAGGAGAGCGGCTTATGGCATATTCCCCGTCCGATTTCCTCCTCGGTCGCAGGCTGCTTCTGGCTGGCGCCCTGAGTTCTTTTGCATTGCCGGCATTAGCCGACGTAAGAGCGGGCGCCCCCAAGGGCTCCCTGTCGCGTTTCGACCTCGCCAAGGCCCCCAAGCCGCTGCTGGATTTTCCCTTCGTCGATGCCGAGGACGAGCCTCATAAGCTCTCCGACTTCGCCGGCAAGGTGCTGCTGGTGAATTTCTGGGCGACCTGGTGCGCTCCCTGCGTCAAGGAAATGCCCAGTCTCGACCGTCTCCAGGCCCAGATGAGCAAGGAGAAATTCCTCATCCTCCCCCTGTCGCTGGACGGACCGACCCGAGCCAAGGTGGCGCCGTTCTACAGCGAGAACAAACTCGATCATCTCGGCGTCTATTTCGACAAGGGCAAAAAGGCCATGCAGGCGCTTCAGGTGTCGGTCCTGCCGACCAGCATCCTGATCGACCATATCGGCCGCGAGATCGGCCGTCTCGAGGGTGAGGCCGACTGGTCCACCCCCGAGGCCGCAGCCTTCATGAAGGCTGCGGTGGGCTGACGCCATAGGCTGAGCCGCGAGCTACGCGTAAACGAAAGCCTTGTCGTCGAGATCGATCGTCGGGAACTCTTTCTTTTCGTTCCAGTAGTCCTGCGTATGCTGCCACTCGCGCTTCTCGCCGCGCTTGGGCAGCAGATGCATACCGCGCAGGATGTAGCCCGGATTGAAATTCTCCGTGTCGATCCACGGCAGCAGCTTCATGTCCTTGTCCTCCGGCCGCAAAGCGACCTCGACCTTGCGGGCCTGCTTGGCCTTCATCTGGGTGAGCAGACGACAGACGAAGTCGGCCACCAGGTCGGCACGCAAGGTCCAGCTGGCACGGAAGTAACCGAAAACCCAAACCATGTTCGGTATGCCCGTGAACATCATGCCGCGATAGGTGACCGTATCCGCGAAGTTGAGCGGCTTGCCGTCGATCTCGAAGGCGATGTCGCCCAGTATGTTGAGATTGAAGCCCGTGGCCGTGATGATGATATCGGCTTCGAGCTCGCGTCCGGACTTGAGCTTCAGACCCTTTTCCGTGAAACGGTCGATCTCGTCGGTGACGACCGAGGCCTTGCCCGCGCGGATGCCTTGAAACAGATCCCCATTGGGGACGAAGGCGATGCGCTGACGCCACGGCCGATAGTTCGGCGTGAAGTGGGTGGCGATATCGTAGTCGGGGCCGAGATAGGCCCGGACGCCGGCCAGCAACTCGTCCTTGACCTTCTCCGGCTCCTCGAACGAGCGGCGCGTGAACACCGCCTGATCGTGGAGAATCTTGCGGCGCACGATCTCGTGGATCCAGCTCTCGTCGATCTCCAGCTGGCGCAGCGTGTCGGCCAGATCGTTGGCGTTGCGGGCGGGAATGAAATAGGTCGGCGACCGCTGCAGGAGCGTCACGTGCTCGCAGTCGTTGGCGATCGCCGGAACGACCGTCGCCGCGGTGGCGCCCGAGCCGATCACGATCACCTTCTTGCCGCGGTAATCGAGATCCGTCGGCCAGGTCTGCGGATGAACGACACAGCCTTTGTAATCGGCCATGCCGGGCCATTCCGGCGTGTAGCCTTCGGAGTGGCGATAGTATCCCTGGCACATCCACAGGAAATTCGCCGTGATATGGAAGGATTCGCCCGTGTCGGTACGCTTGCCCTCGATGGTCCAGCGATTGTCCGCGCTCGACCAGCGGGCTGACGTGATGACGTGACGGTAGCGAATGTGCCGCGCGAGATCGTTCTCGTCGATCACTTCGCCCATGTAGGTGAGGATCTCCTCGGCCGAGGCAATTGGAGCGCCTTTCCACGGCTTGAAGCGATAGCCGAAGGTATAGAGGTCGCTGTCGGAGCGAATGCCAGGATAGCGATGCGTGATCCAGGTGCCGCCGAAGCTCTGCTGCGATTCGAGCACGACGAAGCTCGTTCCGGGCAGCTGCTTGGTCAGGTGATAGGCGCCGCCGACGCCGGAAATGCCGGCTCCGACGATCAGGACATCGAAATGCTCGGTCGTGGTCTGTGCGACCGGCTTGGATGCGGTGAGGGTGTCGGGCATGGGCGTTTCGTCTCGGTTCGATGATGTTGTTGAAGTGTTGATCGCATTCCGACAGGTGCCTTGATCGAAATCAAGCCGGCCGATGTCGCGGATTTCTGCGACTGGAAATCGGCCTCACGGAAAGTCGGGATTGCCGTAGGGATAGAACTGCTTCAGGTCGACGTTCGTGTAGGGTAGTCCGTCCAACCGTACTGTGCCCAGGAAGGGCTGTTCCGGTTCGACGAGCAGAATCGTCTTGGCGAAACCACTGTCGTCGAAGCCGCGCCGAAAATGCACACGCGACTTGATCGCGATCACCTTGAACGTCGCAAGATCGAAGCCTGGCCCCTTGAGCTCGGATGGCTCGATGATCTGGGTGAGGTAGCGACTGAGCAGCAGCACATTGCCTCGCCCGAAACCGACGCTGACCCACAGGGTGCCATGGGCCTCGGCGACGCCGACCACCTTCCCTGCCACGCGCACCGGCTGGCCCGCCGATTCATCGGCGAGCCCGCCGACCTCCATGTCGAACGGATCACCCACCTTCACGCCCTTGGCCGCGAGCGCATCAATCGCCTTGGCATCGGCAATGGTGGCGATCAGCACATCGGACAGATCCTGGGCGATCACCTCCTTCAAGATCCAGGTGGCGTAGCCTGAGCGGTCGCTATGGTCCGCCAGCACGACGGGTGTCGCGCCGCGCGCGGCCGCTTCCTTGGCGAGAGCGACGCCTTCAGCAATCTTGTAGACCCTGGTCGACGTCAGAAGAGCTTCGCGGCGCCGCCACGCCCAGTTCGACATGTCGTCGGCAACCTTCTTGGCGAGGGCCGGCTGACCGTTGGTCGTTACCTGAATGGTCATTCCGACATCCGGCACATCCGCAAAGGGGAAACCGAAGAAGACGTTGACATAGACGTCGGGCTCGCGGGCTTCCCAGACGAGCGCGCGCTGCACCAGGTCCATCCACGGCGACGCGCCCGTCCATTGCAGAACGGTCGGCGAGATGATCGGAACCTTGATCGTAACGGTACTGGGCTTGTAGTCGCCGCGAATGGCGCGGACCAGCATCCGCGCGGCGCGTTGCCCCTGCAGATGACTGTCGTAATGCGGAAAGTATTTGACTGTGAAGGCCATGTCGGCCTGCTGCAAGAAGGCAGCGTCCTCGTTGCCGTGAGGGTCGAAGGTCCCGACGATGAAGGCATTGCGGCCCACCACCTCTCGGACCCGCCGTGCAATGTCGGCTTCGGGTCTGGCGATGCCGCGTACGCCCATGGCGCCATGCAGGCTGAGATAGACGCCGTCGAACGGGCCCTCCGCCCTGAGGTCGGCGATCATGCGGCCCAGGAACGTCTCGTAGGCCTCGGCCGTGATCCAGCCGGAGCCCGTGCCCGTGCGCGGCCATAGCGGCGACTCGATGCCGAGCAGTTCGACGCCCTCGTACTCCCGAGCGACCTGCACGAACCCGCCCATGTAGGATTTGGGATCGTGCCCCAGCAGCGCTTCACCCTTTGCCGGCGAACCGGGATAGGTGAAGTCTTCCAGGGTCGTGTCGTTTCGGAGGAAGGTGACGGTTTCGTGGGCGAACTGAAGGACGGCGATACGCATAGGTTTCCGAGTCATAGCGAGCAGTTTGGTGCATAATGCCTCGGAAATGAAGTCGCCTAGCGTCAGCGCCACCGCCGTCACGATCGAGCTCAATGCCGTGCTTGTCGCGCTGACTGCCAACGAACCCCAGGTTCTGACGCTCGAGGATGGCGGCTTGCTGCCGTCAGGGCCATTCGAATCGGAACACCCGACGCTGCAGAGCGGTCTGCGCGCCTGGGTCGAGCAGCAAACGCACCATCCGCTCGGCTATGTAGAGCAGCTCTATACCTTCGCCGATCGCAATCGCGCCCAGGAGAACGGCCGGCGGATCGTATCGATCAGCTATCTCGGCCTGACCCGTGAGCGGCTGTCGCGCGGCGTGCGCGATCCCGAGTGGCGCAACTGGTACCGTTATTTTCCCTGGGAGGATTGGCGCGCCGGCCCGTCGCCGCTCATCGCCAAGGAAATCCTGCCGCGACTGCGCAAATGGAGCGACGCAGCGGGAGATCCGGCTTTGAAGCGCGAGCGGCGGCAACGGATCGACATCAACTTCGGTGACGGCAAGGACCATTGGAACGAAGAATTGGTCCTGCAGCGCTACGAGTTGCTCTACGAGCTCGGGCTCGTTCCCGAAGCCAGTTCGAGGGCGGGGTCCGTCAGCTCTCCTCTTCCCGGCATGCCGATGCGTCATGATCATCGTCGCATCCTCGCCACCGGAATTGCCAGACTGCGGGCCAAGATCAAGTACCGTCCTGTCGTCTTCGAATTGATGCCCGACACCTTCACCCTGCTGCAGCTGCAACGGGCGATCGAGGCCTTGGCCGGACGGACGCTGCACAAGCAGAACTTTCGCCGCCTCATCGATCAGCAGGGTTTGGTCGAGGAGACCGGAGCGCTCACCTCACAGAGCGCTGGCCGCCCCGCGAAGCTCTATCGCTTTCGCCGAGAAGTGATGCTCGAGCGCGCCGTCGGCGGCAGCAAGCTTCCACTTTCACGCCCAGCCTGACGCATCCGCACATCAAAACGGCCCCCGACACAGGGCCTTGACAGCCTTAATGCTCATCTTCAGCATAATTAATACTCCGATTGAGCATATAGGTGCCGCATGTCCCTCCCCGCCTTCTCCCCCGACCTGATGACCCGCACTGCACCGCTCTACGACCGCGTGAAGTCTGTAATTCCGGTGATCGAATGGCCGGCCTTTGCCGATGACGTCGAAGCCATCCTGCGCCTGAAGCGCGAACGCGACGCGGTTATCCTCGCCCACAACTATCAGACACCGGAGATCTTCCATTGTGTCGCCGACATCGTCGGCGACAGCCTCGCTCTCGCGCGCCAGGCCATGACCGTGGAGGCCCAAACGATCGTCCTGGCGGGCGTTCACTTCATGGCCGAAACGGCGAAGCTCCTGAATCCGAGCAAACGTGTTCTGATTCCCGACCTCCGGGCGGGGTGCTCACTGGCGGAATCCATCACCGCGGCCGATGTAAGGCTGCTGCGGCAACGCTATCCAGGCGTGCCGATCGTCACCTACGTCAACACGTCCGCCGCCGTGAAAGCCGAGAGCGACATCTGCTGCACGTCGGGCAACGCCCGCAAAATCGTTGAAAGCCTCGGTGCGCCGCGCGTCATCATGCTTCCCGACGAATATCTCGCACAGAACGTCAGCCGCGATACCGGCATCGAGATCATCACCTGGGCCGGGCACTGCGAAGTGCATGAGCGTTTCAGCCCGAAGGACATCCGTCAGCTCCGGGCCGGCCATCCTGGTCTGGTCGTGCTTGCCCATCCCGAATGCGCCCCCGAAGTGGTCGCCGAGGCGGACTTCGCCGGGTCGACGGCCGCAATGATCGACTATGTCGGCACGCACCGGCCGGCACGCGTCGTCCTCGTCACCGAATGTTCGATGAGCGACAACGTCGCCGTCCAGCATCCGGAGGTCGAGTTCGTCCGGCCCTGCAACCTTTGCCCGCACATGAAGCGCATCAGCCTGGCCAAGATCCGGCGCTCGCTCGAAACCCTGACTCATGAAGTGACGATCAACGCGGCAATCGCGGCCCCGGCGCGACGCGCTGTCGAGCGCATGCTTGCCGTGTGAGGAGGACAAGATGGAAGACGTCCCTGTCGTCGTCGGCGCCGGCCTGGCCGGCCTGATGACCGCGCTGCAACTCGCCCCTCAGCGAGTGATCGTCCTTGCCAAGACGCCCCTGGGCGAAGGTGCCGCCTCCGCCTGGTCGCAAGGCGGCATTGCCGCTGCCTTGAGCGATGACGACAGCCCCGAACTGCACGCCAACGACACGATGGCCGTCGCCGATGGCCTTGGCGATCCCATGGTCGCCGCACGCATTACGTCCGCCGGCCCCGGCGCCGTGGCCATGCTGCAACGGCTGGGCGTGCCATTCGATCTCGACGTTCGCGGGCGGCCCGCCCTCGGTCTCGAAGCTGCCCATAGCCGTCGCCGCATCGCCCATGTCACCGGCGACGGCACCGGCGCGGCGATCATGCGCGCCGTGATCGCCGCCGTGCGCGCGACACCATCCATCATCGTGCTCGAAGGATTTGAGGCGCGCCGTCTTCTGGTCGACGATGGCCGCATTGCCGGCGTGCTTGCCGTCGGGCCTGCCGGGGCGCGCCTGTTGCCGGCACGGCGGATCGTGCTGGCGACCGGTGGGCTCGGCGGACTGTTCGCACAGACAACCAATCCGCTCGGATCGATCGGCCAAGGCATCGCCCTTGCGGCACGCGCCGGTGCGGTGCTGGCCGACATGGAGTTCGTCCAATTCCATCCGACCGCGCTCGATGTCGCACACGATCCGATGCCGCTGGTGAGCGAAGCCGTTCGCGGCGAAGGCGCGGTCTTGATCGATGAGACCGGTACACGGTTCATGCAGGGCCAAGGCCGGGCCGAACTCGAGCCGCGCGATGTCGTTTCTCGTGCCGTGGCGAAGCATCGCGCGAACGGCCATCGAGTGTTCCTCGATACGCGCCCCAGCCTGGGCGTGGACTTCGGCAAACGCTTTCCGACAATCGCCGCGCACTGCCGTGCTGGGGATATCGATCCGGCAACGATGCCGATCCCCGTGGCGCCCGCCGCCCACTTCCATATGGGTGGCATTGCCGTCGATCTCGATGGCCGCACGACCGTCGAAGGGTTGTGGGCCTGCGGAGAGACAGCGGCGACCGGCCTGCATGGCGCTAATCGTCTGGCCAGCAACTCCCTGCTCGAGGCTGCCGTCATGGCCAGTCGGGTGGCCCGGAGCGTTGCAACGACCGCCGCGCGATCAACGCCGTCGCCTCGTCCCGTCGCGCTCCCGCCGACTCCCGACGCCAGCGCCATCCGCAGGCTCGTTGGCGAGACGCTAGGAATCGTCAGGGACGGAAACGGCCTGTTGAAGGCAATCGATCGTCTCGAACCCCTGGCCTTTTCCAGCGATCCCACCGCCGATCCGGCGCTGGTGGCGCTGTTCATCGCGCGCGCGGCGCTGCAGCGCGAGGAAAGCCGTGGCGGCCACTGGCGCAGCGACTTTCCACAACGGTCCGCACGCTGGGCGCGACATCAGATGCAGCGCCTCGATCCTTCCCGAACATCCGTCGTTTCCACCTGGAGCACCGATCATGACAGCCTCTCCCCTGCCCACGCTCATGCTTGAGCCCGTCGTGCGCGCCGCACTGCTCGAGGATCTCGGCCGTGCGGGCGACATCACCACTGATGCCGTCGTACCGGTCCATGCCCGGGCAGAGACCGCGCTCGTCGCCCGCCAGCCGGGCGTGGTCGCCGGCCTCGATCTCGCCGCTCTCGCCTTCCGCCTCGTCGATCCGGGAATCACGGTCGCGATCGATCGACCGGATGGCACGCGCCTGGAACCCGGCGACCGTGTGGCGACCATCAAAGGGCCGGCGCGCGGCGTGCTCACCGCCGAACGCGTGGCGCTGAATTTCCTGGGACATCTGAGTGGTGTCGCCAGCGCCACGGCAACCCTGGTCAAGGCAGTGGCCGGTCACAAGGCCCGCATCTGCTGCACGCGCAAGACCATGCCGGGCCTCCGTGCCTTGCAGAAATACGCCGTGCGGGTCGGCGGCGGCGTCAATCACCGCCTGGGTCTGGATGACGCCGTCCTGATCAAGGACAATCACATCGCGGCCGCGGGCGGCGTGGTGCCGGTGATCCAGGCGGCGCGGCGGTCGATCGGCCATCTCGTGAAGATCGAGGTCGAAGTCGACACGCTCGATCAGCTCGAGGAAGCGCTGACCGTCGGTATCGATGCCGTTCTGCTCGACAACATGACACCTGAGACGCTGGCCGAAGCCGTCCGCCTGATCGACGGGCGCGCCATCGCCGAAGCGTCAGGACGCATCACTCCAGCGACAGCGCCCGCCATCGCGGCGGCGGGCGTGGATCTGATCTCGGCCGGCTGGCTGACCCACAGCGCCAGCGTTCTCGACATCGGCCTCGACTGGCAACAGTGACAGCGTCTGCCATCAACGCCGCCTCGATCGCGCTCTCAGTCCGCCAGGGAGCACTCCTTCTTCATCTCGGCGCAGATGCGCAGGACGGCGCCGACGACGCGGGAGGCGGTCGGCGTCTCGTTCGGCCCCGCGCTGCCGGCGATCAGGAGTTGGGAAACCTCGGGACTCAGCTCGACGACGTTCAACGTCGCCACCCGGTCACCTTGCGCCAGTTGGAGCCGGCGCGCACCCGGATCGGTCATCAGGATTCGGACTTCGCTGTTCTTGCGTGCAAGGTCGAGGGCGGTGGCGAATACGCGGTCGGCCGGCGCCTCGAGAATGACGGTGGCGAAGTCCTGCCGCGGCTGGCTGGGATCCTGCGGTGGCACTTCCATGCGCTGGATGCGCTGGGCGGCCTTGCGCGCGATCAGGACCCAGGGCATCTGCGCGTAGGCAGTCGACGCCGTCCCAGCAAGAACGGTGACGGCAATCACCGTCGCGGCCACAAATCGAGCCGGCTTGGATATCATGGTAGAGGCTCCCCGCTTCAAACGGCGGGGAGACTAGCAATTTTTCAACGCGTCGGGACGGGGCGCTCGCCGGAATAATCGTAGAAGCCGCGCTTGACCTTGCGGCCGACCCAGCCCGCCTCGACGTACTTCACGAGCAGCGGACAGGGCCGATACTTCGAATCGGCCAGCCCTTCGTGCAGGACCTGCATCACGGACAGGCAGGTATCGAGGCCGATGAAGTCGGCCAGTTCCAGCGGGCCCATCGGATGGTTGGCGCCGAGCCTCATGCCGGTATCGATCGCATCGACGTTGCCGACGCCCTCGTACAGGGCATAGACCGCCTCGTTGATCATCGGCAGCAGGATGCGATTGACGATGAAGGCCGGGAAGTCCTCGGCGTTCACGGGCTTCTTGTCGAGCTTGATCACCACGTCACGAACGGTGCGGAAGGTCTCCTCCTCCGTCGCGATACCGCGGATCAGCTCGACCAGCGCCATCATCGGCACCGGGTTCATGAAGTGCATGCCCATGAACTTGCCGGGACGGTCGGTCACCGAGGCGAGGCGCGTCACCGAGATCGACGAGGTGTTGGTCGCCAGCAGCACGTTGGGCGGCAGGCCGACGCAGACCTTCTTGAAGATCTCGCGCTTGATCGCCTCGTTCTCGGTCGCCGCTTCGACGATCAGGTCGCAATCAGCGAGTGCGCCGTAGTCGGTCGCCGTCGCGATGCGCTTGAGGCTGGACTCCTTTTCCTCTGGCCGGATCATGCCGCGACCGATCTGACGGTCCATGTTGCGGCCGATGGCGTCCAGCCCGGAATCGAGATGCGGCTGATCGACGTCGATCAGCCGGATGTCGTAGCCCTTGAGCGCGCAGACATGGGCAATACCACTGCCCATTTGACCGGCACCGATGACGCCGATGCGCTTAATCATGACTTCCCCCGCGGTTACTTCTTCTCGACCGCGGCCGTGAGCTCGGGGACGATCTGGAACAGGTCGCCGACGATGCCGTAGTCCGCCACCTGAAAGATGGGTGCTTCCTCGTCCTTGTTGATCGCGACGATGGTCTTGCTGTCCTTCATGCCGGCGAGATGCTGGATCGCGCCGGAGATGCCGATGGCGATGTACAGATCGGGCGCCACGACCTTGCCGGTCTGGCCGACCTGGTAGTCGTTCGGCACGTAGCCCGCGTCGACCGCAGCACGGCTGGCGCCGAGACCGGCCCCCAGCTTGTCCGCCAGCGTCTCGAGGATCTTGAAGTTCTCGCCGCTGCCGAGGCCACGGCCGCCGGAAACGACGATCTTGGCCGAGGTCAGTTCCGGACGCTCGCTCTTGGACAGCTCGGCGCCGACATAGGACGAGAGGCCCTTGGCGCCTTCGCCGCCGATCTGCTCGATCGGGGCCGAACCGCCGGCGGGCGCCGCCTTGAAGTTGGTCGGACGGATGGTGACGACCTTGATCTTGTCCGAGGTCTGCACCGTCGCCAGCGCGTTGCCGGCATAGATCGGACGGACGAAGGTATCCGGCGACACGACCTGGATCGCTTCGGAAATCTGCGCCACGTCGAGCAGCGCCGCGACGCGCGGGGCGAGGTTCTTGCCGACCGAATCGGCGGCCATCACGACATGGCTGTAGGCCGGCGCCAGCTTCGCCACCAGCGGCGCGATATCCTCGGCCAGCCAGTTGGCGTAGGCGGCATCCTCCGCCTGCAGGACCTTGGCAACGCCCTGGATCGCGGCGGCCGACTTGGCCGCCTCACCGCAATTGCTGCCGGCCACCAGCACCGCCACGTCCGAGCCCATCTGGCCGGCCGCCGCCACGGCATTGGCGACATTGGCGCGAACCGCTGTGCCGTCGTGTGCGGCAACGACGAGAATCGCCATGATCAGATCACTCCCGCTTCGTTACGCAGCTTGTCGACCAGTTCGGCCACGGTCTTCACCTTGATGCCGGCCTTGCGCTTGGGCGGCTCCTCGACCTTCAGCACCTTCAGGCGCGGCGCGACGTCGACGCCGAGCGCATCCGGCGCCAGCGTTTCGATCGGCTTCTTCTTGGCCTTCATGATGTTGGGGAGCGAGGCGTAGCGCGGCTCGTTGAGGCGCAGGTCGGTCGTGATCACGGCCGGCAGCTTGATCTTGATGTTCTCGAGGCCGCCATCGACCTCGCGCTTCACCTCGGCGGTGCCGTCGGCGAGGTTGAGCTTGTTGGCGAAGGTGCCTTGCGACCAGCCCAGCAGCGCCGCGGCCATCTGGCCGGTCTGGTTGGAGTCGTCGTCGATCGCCTGCTTGCCGACGATGACCAGGCCCGGCTGCTCCTTGTCGACCACGGCCTTCAGCAGCTTGGCGACGGCCAGCGGCTGCAGCTCGGCGTCGGTCTGCACCAGGACGCCGCGATCGGCGCCCATGGCGAGCGCGGTGCGGATGGTTTCCTGGCACTGGGCCGGACCGGCGGAGAAGACGATAATCTCGGTCGCCTGCCCCTTCTCTTTCATCCGGATCGCCTCTTCCACGGCGATTTCATCGAAGGGGTTCATGGACATCTTGACGTTCGCCGTCTCGACGCCCGTGTTGTCGGCCTTGACGCGGATCTTGACGTTGTAGTCGATGACCCGCTTGACCGCGACCAGCACTTTCATCGCGTTGCGCCTATTGGTGAGTTGCGGCCGGACCTTCCGCCCGGCGAAGGGGTTTTCGTGTAGGGGGGTTCAGCCGATCATGTCAAGGCTATGGCGCGCTGCACAAAATCGCAGCGCGAAAGGTTTTTTCGCGATCTATCAACAACTTACCATTGTTATCGCCCTTTGCCAGGTACCCACAGCACATCCGCCGTGCCGTTGTCGTTGAGCCGGCGGGCCAGGACGAACAGGTGATCTGACAAGCGGTTGACATACTTGATGGCCTCCGAATTCACCGCCTGATCGGCAGCCAGGGCCGTCATGCGCCGCTCCGCGCGGCGGACCACGGTCCGGGCGAGGTGAAGCCACGCCGACGCCTCGCTGCCGCCCGGCAGGACGAACGAGGTGAGCGGCGCCAGGGCCGCGTTCATCTCGTCGATCTCCCGCTCCAGACGCTCGACCTGCGAGGGCAGGATCCGCAACGCCTCCTCCCCCCGCTTGCCTTCGATCGTGCAGAGGTCGGCGCCGAGGTCGAACAGGTCGTTCTGGATGCGCATCAGCATCGCATCGACATGCGCGCGATGGACATCGTTCTTGACGCTGCGGTCGACGGCGGCGCGCGCGAGCCCGATGACCGAATTGGCCTCGTCGACGGTGCCATAGGCCTCGACGCGGGCATCGTGCTTGGGCACGCGCTCGCCCCGTCCGAGCGACGTGTCACCCGTGTCGCCGCCCCGTGTGTAGATGCGTGTCAGCGTGACCATCGCGCTCAGGCCCTGCTCGCCAGATACCAGAGCAGGATCAGCCCGATCGTCAGGAGCTGAAGGCGCACGCGCCACCACATCAGCTTGTTGCTGCTGCGGGCGCGCTCGATGCTGTCTGTCGGCCCCCGCGCCATGCTGACCAGCCCCGCGAACAGGATGCCGAGCGTCGCCAGGCCCGAGATCATCACGAGGACGAAGAGGATGGAAGCAAGCTTCATTTGGACACCCGAAACGTCTTGTCGTCCCGAACGCAGCGCCGACCTGCTCGCCACGCCGGGCTGAACGAGATCTCGCACTGTATCGGGAATGGCAAAGCATCACCCATTATGCCGGCCAGCGCCAGTCCGCGCCCCCGCCCACGGCCGCCTGTCGCGCGAAGCGTCGTGCCCTGTCGCGGTCCGGAACAACGCCTCGGCCGTCTGTTCGGCCGACCATAGCGCGGCGTGAACGGTTCCGTACTCGACCGGTTCCGTCGCCTCGCCGGCAAAGAACACGCGATCTGCGAGCGGCCGCGCAAATAGAGCCCGATCCTCCGGGGCGCTGCCGACGGCGGGGTAGGAATAGCCGCCGCGCGACCAGGGATCGCTCAGCCAGCGCGGATAGGCGACCGCCTCCGGCTCGGGAATATCGTTGCCGAACATCGCGTGCAGGGACTGCATCGCCACCGCCACGACTTCCTTGTCGCTGGCCGTGCGGTCGAGGTTGGCGGCCACCGCGCCATTGCTGAAGCTCAGCAGGATCGGCTGCCCCGTCTCGTGATGATGGCTCACCCAGGTATTGAAGGTGCCCCGCCGGTCCGGCGCATCGGGCAGGCGGCCAAACCAGGTAGGCTGGTCGGGCCAGAAGCGGCGGGGAAACCGCAGGTAGATCTTGCCGAGCACGCCAGCGCCATAGCCGAGGCGGATGATGGCCCGTTGCTGGTCGGCCGGCGGCTGCGGATCGAGCGCCGGCCAGCCGGCCCGCAGCAGCCCGAGCGGCACGGTGACGATGGCGCGGTCGGCCTCGAGCCTCTCGCCGCTGTCGAGAAAGGCCGCGACCCCGGCACCGTTCCACGCCATGCGGCGAACGGGGGCATTGAACCGGATGTCGAGGCCGCGCGCGCCGTCCTCGATCAGCGACACGAAACCGCCCTTCGGCTGGGCGTTGCGGTCCAGCCCTTCGGTCGGCCACCATTCCTCCGCGGCCACGGCCTCATAGGGCGCGCCCTGCACACCCTCACTGCCCTCGACGAAGGTGGCAATGACGAGCTTGTCGATTTCCGGCAGCCATGCCGCATGCAGCAAGGGATCGACCGCGTCCTTCACGGACACCGAACGCGGGCCCTTCACGCGCGCCATGGCCTTGCTCTTCCAGCTCGCCCATTCGATCGCCGCCCTGAAGGCCGCCCGTCCCAGTCGAACCTGCTTGCGCTGGCCGTCGCGCGTCGACGCCGTGGCCCGCTTGTCGATCAGCAGACGATCGCCTTCCGATTCGATCAGGGGGATTCCGAGCTTGTCGCACCACAATGTCAGCGGATTGCCGTCGACACCGTGGATCCAGGAGCCGCCGAGATCGAGGGGCGCTCCGAGTGATGTGTCCGTCCAGACTCGGCCGCCGAGCCGCGGTCGCGCCTCGAGAACGGTCACGGCGAAGCCGCTATCCTTCAGCAAACGCGCAGCGACCACGCCCGCCATACCAGCGCCGATGACGAGAATGCGCTCGCTGCCGGACTCGCCCATCGACCAGGAACCGGTCATTGCAGAACCAGCTTCGGCAGCTGCGCCATATCGTCGAACAGGAACCCGCCCGCTGCGCCCAAAGCGTCCCGATCGGCATGCGGCGCACCGGTGTAGGCCAGCACGCGCATGCCCGCGGCTCGCGCTGCCTGAACTCCGGGCACCGAGTCCTCCACGACCACGCACTCGAACGGCTGTTCGTTCATCTCGATCGCGGCATGAAGGAACAGGTCCGGAAACGGCTTTCCGCGCGGCACCTGGCTGGAGCTGAAGACATGGCCGTCGAACAGATCCCACAATCCCGTCAGGCCGAGGGTGAAACGCATCTTTTCCACGGCGCCGGAACTTGCAACGCAGGTGGCCAGGCCCGCCGCCTGGAGCTGCAGGATGGCATCCTTCACGCCCGGCACAGGCTGCAACGGCGCCTGGCGAAAGCTCTCGTAGGTGACGGTCTGCATCTTCTCGAGGAAATCGTCGGGCAGCTTGCCGCCGATCTCCGCTTCCACGATCTCGACGCAAGATTTCAGCGAGCGCCCCATCAGGCGGCGCATCGTTTCCTCGACCGACCAATCGAGGCCGACGGCTTTCAGGGCCTTGGAAAAACTCGCATTGGCGAGTGGCTCGCTATCCACCAGCACGCCGTCGCAGTCGAAGATTACCAGCAACGTCTACACTTCTTCCTGGGGCTCTTCCCCTCAGGCCTGTCGGCCCGCCGTTCCACGACGCGGACGGCGTGCATACATACACCGCCTGCGCCGCAGGCGGGAGGTCCGGAGGGAAAATGCCTCAGTACGGCTTGTCGCCGGCGATGGTGACCCGGTTGCCACTGCGCGTGTGCGGCCAGTAATCCCACATGGCGCGATGCTGGACGCAGCGATTGTCCCAGAAGGCGATCGAGTTCTCACGCCAGCGAAACCGGCACTGGAACAGGGGATTCTCCATGTGCTGATAGAGATAGTTCAGGATGCCCTCGCTCTCGTCCCGCGGCACGCCGACCAGGAAGCGGGTAAAGCCGCGGTTGACGAACAGGGCCTTCTTCTTTGTTACGGGATGGGTCCGGATCACCGGATGTTCGGCGCGCGGGTAGTTCGGCTTGTCGGCCACGCCATAATTGGCATAGAGGCCGCGATAGACCTGCTCGCCGTCATGGACCGCCGTCATCCCGTCCAGATATGTCTTCATGCGGTCGGACAGCGCCTCGTAGGCCGCGTACATCGAGGCGAATAAGGTATCGCCTCCCTTGGGCGGACACTTCTTGATGTAGAGGATGCTGCCCATCGGCGGCTCGAGATCGCAACTCACATCGCTGTGCCAGCCTTCGCCATTGGCACGCGGTGAATTTTTGTCGGCATGGATGACCATCAGCTCCGGATGGCCAGGCTCGTGCGGCGCCGCCGGATGGGTATGAAGATTGCCGAACAGCCGCCCGAACGCCAGATGCTGCTCGGGTGTGATGTGCTGGTCGCGAAAGAAGATCACACAATTCTCGGCCAGCGCGCGATGGACCTCGTCCTGCTGGCGGTTGCTGAGCGGTTGGGACAGATCGATTCCGCCGATCTCCGCGCCGATGATCGGCGTCACCTGATCGACGGTGATGGTCTCGTAGGGAGCGCTTTCCTCGACGACATGGCGAATTCTGGGACCGGCATTGCCGCGCAGCGAGCCTTGCATGGTTTCCTCCTATTCGAGCTTGATATTGGCACGATGAATGATGCTGCCCCAGCGTTCCTTCTCCGAGCGCGTGAAGGCGGCGAAGGCGTCGGGATCCATGAGCTTCGGCGCGCCTCCCATCGACTCGAGACGCTCCAGCACCTCGGGAATGGCGGCAACCGTGCGAATGTCGGTGTTGATCTTGTCGACAATCTGGCGCGGCGTTCCCTTGGGGACGTAGTAACCGGTCCAGGTCGTCAGCAGCACACCGGGGTAGCCCGCCTCCGCCGCGGTCGGCAGATCGGGCAGCAGCGGATAGCGTTCGGTGTCGGTGACGAACAATCCCTTCAGCGCCCCGCGATCGATGGCGATCTTGGCATTCACGGTATCGATCATCATGAAGCTCAGCAGGCCGCTCTGCAGATCGGGAATGGCCTGCGGGTTGCTCTTGTAGCCGACATAGACCGCCTCGACGCCCGCTTCGAGCTTGTACAGTTCCGACGCCACACGCGCCGGCAGAGCCCCGGCACCGAAATTGTTCTTGCCCGGCTGCGCCTTGAGCTTCGCGGTCAGCTCGGCCGCCGTATTGATCGGACTGTTGGCATCGACAAGAAGCACGAAGGGCGACGTCCCCATCCGCGTGACAGCTTCGAAGTCGGCGATCGGATCGTAACTGAGCTTTTCATACAGCGCCGGATTGACGGCCTGGGTCATGGCCGAGGTTGCGAAGATCGTCAGCCCGTCGGGCCTGGCCCGCGCCACCGACTCCGCGGCCGGAATGCCATTGCCACCGCCCCTGTTGTCGACGACGACCGGCTGGCCCCAGAGCGCGGCGAGTCGCTCCGCATAAACGCGCGCACTGATATCGGTTGCCGCACCGGCCGGAAACGGCACGACCATGGTCACACGGCCCGATGGATAGGTATCGGCGCGTCCCGCAGACGATGTCGCCAGGATCGCGGCTCCGCCGGCAGTGACGACGCGACGTCTCGTGAGCATGTTTCCTCTTTTCCTTGCGAACTAGACTACGTCTCGATTTGCCTCCGTCTCCGTCGAAGTGCTCCAAGTCCGTAATACGGACCTCGAAGGCCCCGTCGGATCGCAGACTGCGCCGCGATTATTGCTTCGGACAGGAAGGAAATTTTCGCCGGCCTGGACGGAACTGCAGAAAGTTCGAGCTTTCCCGGCCTGTCTCACATTTGAGATGAACAGCCATCAATAGACAATTGCAGATCGATACGCTTACGTAAGCGGGCTGAGTAGCGGGGAGACTTTCGATGTCGAAGAAACTTGCGGCCGAATTTTTCGGAACGTTTTGGCTTGTCTTCGGGGGATGCGGCAGCGCTGTGTTGGCCGCTGGCTTTCCCCAACTGGGCATTGCGTTTGCGGGCGTCGCCTTGGCCTTCGGACTTACCGTTCTGACGATGGCCTATGCCGTCGGAGGCATCTCCGGCGGTCATTTCAACCCGGCGGTTTCGCTTGGACTGGCAATCGGCGGCCGTTTTCCCTTCAGCCAGTTGATACCGTACTGGATCGTGCAGGTCCTTGGCGGCATCGCCGCGGCGGCCATCCTCTACACGATCGCCACGGCCAAGCCCGACTTCGTGGTCGGCGGTTTCGCCTCGAACGGCTATGGCGAGCTGTCGCCGGGGCATTACGGCCTGCCGGCGGCATTCCTCATCGAAGTGACGCTGACGGCGGGGTTCATCGTCGTGATCCTGGGTGCGACCGCCAGAACCGCCCCTTCCGGCTTCGGCCCGCTGGCGATCGGCCTGGCCCTCACCCTGATCCATCTCATCTCGATCCCGGTCACCAACACGTCGGTCAATCCGGCGCGATCCACGGCGGCTGCACTGTTCGCGCAGACGGCCGCCCTCGGCCAGCTGTGGCTGTTCTGGGTGGCGCCGCTCATCGGTGCCGTGGTCGGAGCGGCCATCTGGAAGCTGCTGCTGGAAAAGGACGGCGCCTGAAATCGTGAACGAAGCCGCCCGATTCCGGGTGGCATAAGGCAGCCACACGCTGCATTGAATGAGCCGTGGCGAGGCCGATCTGGCCTTGCCGGGCTCCCACCCCTCTGGAAAGAAAAAGCGATGGACTCACTTCACGTCGAGAACCACGACGACGCGTCGTTGCGGCATGACTGGTCACGCGCCGAAGCCGAACACTTGCACGGACTGCCCTTTGCCGACCTGATCTTTCGGGCGCAGACGGTCCATCGCCGGCACTTCGATCCCAACCGGATCGAGACCGCCAGTCTTCTGAGCATCAAGACCGGCGGTTGCCCCGAAGATTGCGGTTACTGTTCGCAGAGTGCGCATTTCGAGACCGACGTGAAGGCCACGCGGCTGATGGAACGCGAGACCGTCGTCGCGACGGCACAGCGCGCCAAGGACGCGGGTGCCACCCGCTTCTGCATGGCAGCTGCGTGGCGCAGCCCAAAGGAACGCGATCTCGAACGCGTCTGCGACATGGTGAGCGCAGTGAAGGGTCTCGGCATGGAGACCTGCGCCACGCTGGGCATGCTCACGGCCGAGCAGGCAGCGCGGCTGCGCGATGCCGGCCTCGATTTCTACAACCACAACGTCGACACCTCGCCGGAGTTCTACGGCAAGATCATCACCACGCGCACGCTGCAGGATCGCATCGACACGCTGGCCTGCGCGCGCGAGGCCGGGCTCAAGGTCTGCTGCGGCGGCATCGTCGGCATGGGTGAACAGGTCGAGGACCGGCTTGGCATGCTGGTGCTGCTGGCCAATCTTCCGAGCCATCCCGAGAGCGTGCCGATCAACCTCTGGAACGAGGTCAAGGGCGTGCCGGTCAACGCCACCGCCGAACGGCCCGACCCGATCGCGCTGGTCCGCCTGATCGCTACCGCGCGCCTGCTGATGCCGAGGAGCGTGGTGCGGCTGTCCGCCGGTCGCCAGTATATGAGCGACGAGATGCAGGCGCTCTGCTTCCTGGCGGGCGCAAACTCGATCTTCATCGGCGATGTGCTGCTGACGACCCGGAACCCCGGCCGCAACCGTGACGCCGACCTGCTCGAACGGCTCGGCATCACTTCCGGCCTCGCCGCGTCCTAAAGGCCGAAGGTCACATACCCTTCGGGACTGATCGGCCACGCCGGGTTCCAGGCGATCTCCCAAGCGTGGCCATCAGGATCGGCAACATAGCCGCGAAAGCCGCCGCGCGCTGGGGCATCGGCGCGCCGCAGCAACCGACCGCCGAAGGCGACAAGCCGGTCGAGTGTCGGTTGCACGAGATCCTGCGCACCGACATTGTGCGCCAGCGTGAAGGCTCCGGGCCCTGCTCCATGCGCACGGCCCGAGTCCGCCTCCAAAGCGGAGGCCAGCCAGGTTCCGAGCATCAGACCGTTCATCTGATAGAAGACGATCTCCGGAGTTTCGAACACTGGTTTCCAGCCAAAGCCCTCGGCATAGAAACGGCGCGAGCGCTCGAGATGGGCAACGCCCAGGGTGATGACCGAAATCTGCTGCTGCATTTCCGCACTCCTTAAGCTTCACCGGCGCGGAATGCGCCAGCGCTGGAGTCGCGGGACTTGGCCTGAGGCCAGACAGAGCCGCATCTGACGATGCGACGACCGGGCTAACCATACCGGTCCGTCTTTTCCGACAAAGCCATTCTAGAATATCGCCTCGGACGAGAGCGAGGACTCTTTGCGATGGCATCGCTACGGCGCGCTCTTACTGGAAGAGGCAGGAATCGGCATGCAGCCGTCGGATGCCGCGCATCGCCGCCATCCATCGCGCGTGCAGCCTTGAGGTGGCCGACGAGCGGAAGGATAACGGAATCCACAACGCTGAGGGCCGGGGTTTGAATCCTGGTGGCTCCTACCGCATAGTGGAGAACATCGCTCACGGAAGACTTTGCGGCCATGTCGCTCTCCCAAGTCCAAATCATCTGTTCCCTGGCCGAAGCCTTGACGTGGTTTGAAAAGGAGCTTGTCTGGAAAGTCGATGCTGCGGAGTTGCGGCACCTCACCGGCCGCATCGGCGAGCTTTACGCGGCAATGATCACGCGCGGGCAAATGGCGCTTGATGTCAATCAGCGCGGGTATGACGTTGTCAGTGCCGAGGGACGGCGCATCACAGTCAAAACAATCACTTCGTCTTCTCATGTGACGTTTCGCAAAAGCACCCTGGACTTTGCACACGATGCGATGATCCTCCGGATCAACACATCTGAGGGCGAGGCCTCGATTGAGGAGTTGTTCCGCGGCACGGTCGATGACTTAAGGTTACTCTGCAGAGATGCTGGGAGTGATCTCCACTACATCATACGCAAGCCGCCTTCGGAGCCGCTTGTATTCGATGGTTTAGCCATCGTTGGTAGTGTCCAGGTTGGTTCTCGACGCGTCATTCAATACGAAAATGGTTCGATCGCAGTTGAAGTCGACGGCGTTCGCGCGCCTGTCGCTAAGCCTGTATTGCGTGAGATCGCAGCCGAACTTCATCTTAGCCTTCTGAATGGCAACGGAAACAAGCTGACTACGCGCCAGCTCGGAGCGATGATCATCGCGACAGCAGGTAGCGAGCACCAATCTTCTCGAGGCGATATCGATGTCGAGAGGAAGTGCGAGCCGATCCCGAATTGACCGCTGCGCGACTTCTAGGCTCATACTGGTCGAGCGCGCTGCCTTATCTGTGTAATGGCGACGCCGGAGATCGAGAGCAGCCCCCCGGCAATCAGCTTTGGCGTCAGACGGTCGCCCAGGAACAGCACGCTCGAAATCACGGCGAACACCGGAAGCAACAGGCCGAACGGCGCGATACGGGCCATGGAGCAACGGCCGATCAACCAGAACCAAAGACCAAAGCCCAGGATACCACCGATGAAGATCGTGTAGGCGAGCGCCAGCCAAGCCCATTGATCGGCTGCGGCAAGACTCGCGAGTTGCCCGTGTTCGAGAAGCAGCGACATCACCGCGACTTGCGGCACCGTAAGCAGCGACGACCACCCCATCAACATCAAGGGATCGAAAGGCCCGTAACGCTTCGTCAATACATTGGACATCGCAAACGCGAAGGCCGCCCCGACCACAAGCAGCAGCGGAAGCACGTTTGCGGTCAGGCCCGGCCCTGCCGCCAGCACGACCACACCGACGAAGGCGATCATCACACCGGTGGACGTCATCAGAGAGGGCCTCTCCGCGAGCAGCGGCCAAGCCAGCAGGACGGTAAAGGGCGTCACGAGCTGATAGGCGATCGCCGACATGCTTCCCGAGCCGAGTCCAAGGCCGACGTAGAAGAGGCCGAAGTTCAATCCGCCGAAGAATACCGAAATGGCGACGATAGGACCGAACTGCTGGCGTGCAGGCCTTCTGACGAACGGAATAAGCAGAAGCGCGATGGCCAGGAAACGCACGGCGAGGAAAAAGAGCGGCGGGAATTCCAGAACCCCCACCTTGATGGCCACGAACTGATACCCCCAGAGCAAGGGGACGGCGACGGCACAGACGATCTGGAAGGCAGACATGGTATCTTTCCTTTCACGACCATTTGGTCCAGATATCGGCCCGCTAAGGGCGAAGACGCGCGCAGGATTGTCTACTTGATGAAGCGTTCGATAAGCGCGTCAGCGACGGCTTGCGATGCGCTCGGTGTCGTCCCCGTCTTGCCCACCACTCGCAACCCTTCGACGAAACAGACGAGAATTCGAGCGGCACTCGAAGGCTCGACACCATCGGCCAGTTTGCCGGCATCCCTGGCACGGGAAAGAGCGCCAGCCATCCGGACCTCCATGGCCTCGAAAAAACGCCTGATCCGCAGGTCGACGTCGGTATCACGGCCAGCCAGTTCCATGGCTGTCGCCACCAGGAGACAGCCTCGCCGACCGCTGGCACCGCTGGTGCGATCGACGTAACCGGCAAGGAGGGTCCGCAGGCCGTCGACCGGATCTTTGCGGGCGGCGAGTTCGCCATCCATCCGCGTCAGGGCATCGGCAATGTAGCGATCCAGTGCCCGCAGGAAGAGCGAGTGCTTGTCACCGAAGGCAGCGTACAGGCTACCCCGCGAGAGCTTCGTCGCCTGAAGAAGGTCCGGCAGTGCCGTGGCGTGATAACCGCGCGACCAGAACACATCCATCGCGCGTTCGACAGCGGCTTCCGTGTCGAAGCTTCTGGGGCGCCCACGCGGCACCTGTGCGGGCATTTGCCGGCTCATGGCGACATACTAGACCAATCGGTCTTGAAATCACAAGTGCACGGTTTGAGGCGTTTGTTCCAAACCAGTCGGCAGCATCGGCAGACCGATGTCGCTTTGCATCGAAGCTGCCGAAGCAGGCCGATCTCGAATTGCCCCAGCGCCACAAATCCGGCCTCCTACTTTACATATATTGCGATATACGCAATAATAGTCTTGTGCGTAAAGGCGAAGCGCGCTCGGCGGCCCCGCCAGTCCATGGTCCCATTCTCTAGAAAAAGGAGAGCAGAGGTGCGAAAAGTTACGGAGGCAGTTAAGGCGGAATCCGCAAGCCCGCCGAGGCGTGGCAGCGGTCGGGTCCCGAGCCGTTTCCGCAGTTAGCGCAGTTAGCGCTAATGCGCTACCCCCGCCAGCCGAGCGCGGGCCACTATATGGGAGGGGGCGAAGATGGGGCCCTTCCGGGTTCGGCGTTGCTCCAGGCCGCGCACGCGGCCAGCAACTTGGCCATGCCAGCCGCGATGTGGCTGCACCGGTCGGCTGTCCTTCGATCCAGCCTTGTCTCGACGACGCCTGGTGTCTTGTCAGGGACGACCGATCTCGGCCAGCGCGATGCGCATGGGCTCGCTGGATATCCGCACCAGGCTCTGGTGCATCGGATCACCGAGTTCCAGGATCATCAGAATGGCGCCCATGACCGCGAGCGAAGTGAGGAAGAAGCTCGTGACCACCGTGGCATTCACGGGTGCGAACAGCCCGAAACTGAGAAAAATGAGAAAAAGCCAGCCGATCAGCACGAAGAGGAATTGTATGGGAACCGTGGTGCCCGGATTTTCCCACAACAGCCATCGTCCAGCGTAGATGTTGGCGGTAATGGTCTGGGCCTGTGCAACGAGCGCTGTCTGTCGTCGGTCGGCAGGTGCCAGCGACAGGATGGAGTCGAGAAGCTTGTCCAGAAGGTCGGCAGTCGCCCGATTGGTCGTCGTCGGCACGGGCGAGGCGGAAAACAATTCCTCGTTCTTCCAAGTTGCATAGGCACGAAGGTCCGCCCGCGCACCGTTCGCCTCCGGCCCGTAGACGCGCAGCACATGATCGAGATGGATGAGGTCGGAGCCAAGTTTCTTGACGATCCCCGCGTTGACCGAGAAAGAGCTGTTCGCCGCCGACAACATCAACGCCAGAACCAGGGACGTGAGCAACACGACAAGGGACGCCGCCAGCTTGACCGCAGTCGCCGATTTGCGGCTCAGGTGGTGGTCCGGCAGCACCCATGCGGCGACCATGCCGGACAGAGCGCCACCGGACATCGCAACCACGGAAAATGCACAGATGTAGAAGTATGAACTATCGATCTTTGGACCATAGACCAGGAGTCCAATGGACCGATAGTTCCAATTTCTTCTCAGAATATCCGTTCCGAGGTAATCTGGCCGAGTTCGTTGCTCCCCGGCGAGCCTCGTGGGAACGCCATTGGAGACCGAATCACCACACTGCCGTCCCCCGGCCCGTCCTCGCTGGCGTAGCCGTCGTCCCATCCGACCAGAAGGGACGCGGCCGATTATTGGTCTACAGCCTAGTTGCGTCCTTCGATCAGGCCGCGGCAGACCACCTGGGCCTGGATCTCCGCGGCGCCCTCGAAGATGTTGAGGATGCGGGCATCGCACAGCACGCGGCTGACGGGATATTCCATCGCGTAGCCGTTGCCGCCATGGACCTGCAGCGCGTTGTCAGCGTTGCTCCAGGCGACGCGGGCGGCCAGGAGCTTGGCCATGCCGGCCTCGATATCGCAGCGGCGGTCGCTGTCCTTCTCGCGCGCGGCGAAATAGGTCAGCTGGCGGGCGATCATGGTCTCGACCGCCATCCAGGCGATCTTGCCGGCGACGCGCGGGAAGGCATAGAGCGGCTTGGCGAACTGAATGCGCTCCTTGGCATAGCGCAGCCCCAGTTCGAGCGCGTTCTGCGCCACGCCGACGGCGCGGGCCGCGGTCTGGATGCGGGCGCTTTCGAAGGTGGCCATGAGCTGCTTGAAGCCCTGCCCCTCCTTGCCGCCCAGCAGGTTCTCCGCCGGCACCTCGAAACCGTCGAAGCCGATCTCGTATTCCTTCATGCCGCGATAGCCGAGCACGCGGATCTCGCCGCCGCTCATGCCTTTGGCCGGGAACGGCTCGGTCTCGTCGCCGCGCGGTTTCTCGGCCAGGAACATCGACAGGCCCTGATAGCCGGGCTTGCTCGCATCGCTGCGCGCCAGCAGGGTCATGATGTCGGCGCGGGCAGCATGGGTGATCCAGGTCTTGTTGCCGTTGATCTTGTAGACCTCGCCCTCGCGCACCGCGCGTGTCCGCAGGCTGGCGAGATCCGAGCCGGTGTTGGGCTCGGTGAAGACCGCGGTCGGCAGGATCTCGCCCGAGGCGATGCGGCCGAGATACTTCTTCTTCTGCTCCTCGGTGCCGCCGGCGCGGATCAGCTCGGCCGCGATCTCGGACCGCGTGCCGAGCGAGCCGACGCCGATATAGCCGCGCGACAGTTCCTCGGTCACGACGCACATGGCGAGCTTGCCCATGCCGAGTCCGCCCCACTCTTCCGGCACAGTCAGGCCGAAGACGCCGAGCTCGGCCATCTTCTGCACCACCGGCAGCGGGATCAGCTCGTCTCGCAGGTGCCAGCCGTGCGCATGCGGCATCACCTCCGCCTCGACGAAGCGGCGGAACTGGCGGCGCACTTCCTCGAGCGCCTCGTCATCGAGGCCGAGCTTGCCGAAGTCGCCCGTATCCAGACCATCGGTGATCAACTGCGCGATCCGCCCTCGTGCCGCGGCCGTGTTGGCGGCGATCAGGGCCCGCACCGCCGGCGTGTCGAGGACGGCGGTATCGATGCCGAGGTCGGCGGCTCGCACGATCTCCACCTGGCTGATGGCGATGCCACCTCTGAGCTGGGCGAGATATTCGCCGAACGCCACCTGCAGGATGAGCTGTTCGAGTTCGCCGCTCGCATGCGCTTCGCCCCATCGGCGCATCTGGCGCAGCGCGGCGACATAGGTCGCCATCCAGGCGTAACCGTGAGCGGCGAACTGTTCGCGCTCGAGCAGCGCGGGATCGACCTTGCCGCTCGGCGCGACCAGCTTGCGTACCGCCTCGCGCGCCGCGACCTCGAACGCCTCGGCATCGCTTACAGCCTCGGCGCAGCGCGCCAGGAGGTCCTTCAGGATCAACTGCATCTCAACTCTCTCGGATCGTTAAACGCGACCTTCGCCGTTGGCCAACACCGGCCGACCGGAAACGAAGGCCGATGCGCATCGCAAAGGCGCCTCTCCCGCGCCGCGGGAGAGGCATCGGCGCTAGTCTTCCAGCGCGTCTTCCAGGGTGCGCAGACCGGGGCGCTTGGCGGAGACCAGAACCGCCATGTTCCCGGGCTTGTGCTGGTTCTTCCACATCTTGGTATGGGCCTTGGGAATGTCGGCCCACTCGAACACCTCGCTCATGCAGGGATCGATGCGTCGCTCGATGACCAGCTGGTTGGCCTGGCTCGCCTGCAGGAGGTTGGCGAAATGACTGCCCTGGATGCGCTTCTGGCGCATCCAGACGAAGCGCGCGTCCATGGTGAGGTTGTAGCCGGTGGTGCCGGCGCAGAAGACCACCATGCCGCCGCGCTTGACGATGAAGCAGGAGACCGGAAAGGTCTGCTCGCCGGGATGCTCGAACACGAAGTCGACGTCGTTGCCCTTGCCGGTGGTCTCCCAGATGGCGGCACCGAACTTGCGCACGCGCTTCATGTATTCGGCATAGCCCTTCTGGTCGTCGACGTCGGGAAGCTGGCCCCAGCAGTCGAAGTCGTTGCGATTGATGACGCCGCGCGCGCCGAGCGACATCACGAAGTCCTTCTTCGACGGATCGGAGATCACGCCGATCGCATTGGCGCCCGCGGTCGCGATGAGCTGCACCGCCATCGATCCGATCCCGCCTGCGGCGCCCCACACCAGGACGTTGTGGCCCGGGCGCAGGATGTGCGGGCGATGGCCGAACAGCATGCGGTAGGCGGTCGCCAGGGTGAGCGTGTAGCAGGCGCTCTCCTCCCAGGTCAGATGCTGGGCACGCTTCATCAGCTGCCGCGCCTGTACCCGACAGAACTGCGCGAACGATCCGTCCGGCGTCTCGTAGCCCCAGATGCGCTGGCTGGTGGAGAACATCGGGTCGCCGCCGTTGCACTCCTCGTCGTCGCCGTCGTCCTGGTTGCAGTGAATGACGACCTCGTCGCCGACCTTCCAGCGCTTCACCTTGGCGCCGACGGCCCAGACGATGCCCGAGGCATCGGAGCCGGCGATGTGGAACGGCTGCTTGTGAACGTCGAACGGCGAGATCGGCAGGCCGAGCCCGGCCCAGACGCCGTTGTAATTGACGCCGGCGGCCATCACGAGAACGAGCACCTCGTCCTCACCGATGGTGTGCGTGGGGACGACCTCCAACTGCATGGACTGCTCGGGCGGGCCGTGGCGATCGCGACGGATCACCCAGGCATACATGTTCTTCGGGACATGGCCGAGCGGGGGAATCTCCCCAATCTCGTAAAGATCTTTCTTGGGCTGGTTGGCCGTCGGGTGCGGTCGCGCCGCGAAAGCAACAACGGTCATGGCAATGGTCCTCCGTTTATTGGTGCCAGCCTATTGTTGCGGCTGCGAGATTGCAACGCACAAAAACACGAAACGGAACGATTTACCGCCGTTGAACACAACAAAATTACAGGGCGGGCTGTGAGCATTCCCGCCGAGGGAAGGATTGCACTGTCAAAACTGATCGCTATTGTCCGCGGCGTTGGAGTTCTTCTGGGGGTACCAGTCGATGATGATGCGTTCGATCAAGTGGGCCGCCGGCATGTCGCTGGTTGCCGCAACGCTGACGCTGGCGACCGTCGCGCCAGCCGCGGCGCAAGGCAACCTGCAGGCGGTGCCGCGGGCCGGCGTCTCGTTTGCCAATACCGTGACGATCCGGGCCACGATCGAAACCGTGGATACCGAGACGCGCACGGTCGCCTTCACGACCGAGAGCGGTCGCCTGCTCGAGTCGGCGGTGTCCGACAGCGTCCGCAACCTCGACGCCATCGAGGACGGCACGACCGCGGACATCACCTTCAACGAGGTGGTCACGCTGCTGAACCTGCGTCAGAAGGGCCCGGGCTCCCACGAAGCGCGCCGGCAGGCGACGGA
Organism: Enhydrobacter aerosaccus; assembly: GCF_900167455.1. Classification (GTDB taxonomy): domain Bacteria; phylum Pseudomonadota; class Alphaproteobacteria; order Reyranellales; family Reyranellaceae; genus Reyranella; species Reyranella aerosaccus. Next base: position 551,522 of record NZ_FUWJ01000001.1, on the reverse strand, counting down.
TCCGTCGGCCTCCGACATCGAATCGGGTCGGTTCACCATGACCGTGGTTGGCGTCAATCTCGCCGCCAATCAGGTGTCGCTGGTCGATCCCCGCGGCGGCCAGGTCCGCACGCTGGCCGCAACCTCGATCGCCAAGCAGGACATGCTGAAGAAGATCAAGGTCGGCGACGTCGTGATCGGCATCGCCACGCCTCTGATGGTGACCGCCATCACCCCCGTGAAGTAACCGCTACTTCACCTGGACATCTTCCCAGAAGCCGATCCAGTGATCGACCGGCTTCATCCTGGGCTGGGGAGCTTCATAGGACCAGGCGGCGCGCCGGCTGACGGCGCCCTCCTCGGCCACGTCGTAGAACTGCACGCCATGCGGACATTTGAGATCGTCCGCCGTCTTCGGCGCTGTCGCCAGCAGGTCCATCCGCACCGAGTCGCGCGGAAAATAAACGTAACCATCCACTTCCTGCGTGCGATCGCTCTCGGCGATCACCTTGCCGTGCCAGGTCGCTGTACGGGTCATGGCGGTCCTTTCCGATGGCTCGCCTCATTAGGTGATGCCGGTTGCCGCTGTTTCAAGCGGCCAGTTGCGGCTTGAAGGCGGGTTCCGTCATCTTGAAGCTCGATCGTTGGGCGATCTCGCCCGCCCAGCGCTGGCAGTTGGGCATGGTATCGGCCAGTGCCTTCAGTTCCGGCACATCGGGAAAATAGGCGAAGATCGGCGCGAAGCTGAGATCCGCAGCGCTCACCCCCTCGCCGGCGAGGAAGCGGGTGGCGCCGAGCTGGCGCTCGAACGCGGGCAGGATCTCCCGGGTGCGATCGAAGAACTTCTGCGCCATCCCGGGTGGGAAGGTCAGCAGCTTGAAGCGCGTCGCCATATAGAATTGCGCCGAATGCAGGAGCGAGTCGCTGATCGCGGCGACCCACTGGTCGACCAGCGCCGCCGCCCGCGCCTCGTCGGGCCACAGCTTCGGACCGGCAAAGCTGCGATCCAGATAGCGCAGGATCGCCGCCGACTCGTAGAGCACGAAGTCGCCGTGGGTGATCGCCGGGATCTTGCCGAACGGGTTGAGCGCGCGCACGCCGTCGCCGGGCGGAGTCTGGATCAGCTCGTAGTCGATGCCCTTCTCGTGACAGGCCATGCGGACCGTGCGCGTGAAGGTGCTGGGTTGCATCCCATGGATCTTGATCGCCGTCATCGTTCCCTCCTCAGTACTTGTCGTGTCGCCGCACCCACGCCATCGGCCACGGCAGGTCCGCCTCGTCGCGACCCTTCGAGGTGATGTCGAGCAGGTGATAAGTGCCGTTCAACAGATCGAGCCCGCGGGCGTAGGTTGAATAGGTGCGGTAGATGACGCCATCCTCGCGCCGGAACGCCGTGATGCCCGGCATCTCCTCGCCCTTCACCGTCATGGTACCGAAGTTGTAGGCGGGCTGCGGCGTATCGGGCGTGAAGGAGACGCCGTAATCGAAGTTGAAATCGCTCCCGAGCGAGGAGACCCAGCGGAAGGTCCAGCCCAGCCTTTTCTTGTAGGCCAGCAGCCTGTCGAGTGGCCCGCGCGACACGAGCACGAACGAGGTGTCGCGCGCCGCGAGATGCACATCGATGCCGTTGAAATTGTCCGCCCAATAGGAACAGCTCGGGCAGCCCTCGTTCCAGGTCGGACCGAACATGAAATGCTGCACGATGAGCTGCCCGCGGCCCTGGAACAGGTCGGCGAGCGTGACGCGCCCCTCGGGCGTCTCGAAGACATACTCCTTCTCGACTTTTTCCCACGGCAGGGCGCGCCGCTCCCGCGCCATCTCCTCGCGCAGCCGCGTGAACTCCTTCTCCTTGGCGAGCAGCGCCTGGCTCGCCTTCATCCACTCGTCATGAGCAACGATGCGATGGTCGATCATGCTGTCCTCCTGAGAAAGGCCTCGAGCTTGTCGAACGAACCGCCCCAGCCTTCGCGATGACCTTCAGTGCTGGGATCGTCGGCGAACGGACCGTGCAGCAGCGTCAGTTCGGTCTTCGCTCCGACGGCGCGGAATTCGATCCTCACTGTCGTCTCGTGTCCCCGCGGCAAGGCATAGTCGCCATCGCTATGGTGGGCCCAGGTGAACTCCAACCGCACTGGCCGCTCGACCACGACATAGATGCCGGACGAGGCGAAGACCTTGCCGCTCCTGTTGAGACCCTTGATGCGCCAGCCGCCGCCCGGCCGAACGTCGATCACGCATTCCTGCACCGTGACGCCCGGAGGACACATCCATTGGACGAAGCGGTCCTGGACGATCCAGGCATCGAAGACGCGCTCGGGTGTCGCGTCGAAGATGCGCGTGAGTCGAAGGGTGCGGGTATCAGCGACGGCGGCCATCACGTCTGCCCTTCTTCGGTTCGGGTGCGGTACGTTCGAGGAAGGCATCGAGCTGATCGAACCGCGCCTCCCAGAAGCGGCGATAGAAATCGATCCAGTCGGCGGCGGCGCGGAAGCCTTCGGCGCGCAGCGTACAGCGCCGCCACTGCGCCTCGGTCTGGCGCTCGATCAGCCCGGCATCGGTGAGGACTCTCAGATGGCGCGAGACCGCCGGCAGGGACATGTCGAATGGCTCGGCGAGCTCACCCACGGTAGCCGCACCCTGCGCCAGTCGCGCCAGGATCGCCCGCCGGGTCGGGTCGGCCAGGGCCGAGAAGGTTTTGGAGAGTGTGTCCGTATCCATATTTAACTGGTACGTTAAATACGAGACGATCGTTGGTCAAGCGCGCCTGGCGAGGCCATCGCCAGCACTGCAAGAAAATCCTCAAGTCAGAAGATAATATCCGGGAAAATCAGAATGTTACGGCGATATTCGAAAGCTTCTTTTGCGCCGAAGCATCATCCCCGTTTCCAGGTCGTCCCCTTGGGACCGTCCTCGAGGATGACGCCCTTGGATTTGAGATCGTCGCGAATCCGGTCGGATTCCTTGAAGTCCTTCGACTTGCGGGCGGCTTGGCGCGCGGCGATCGCCGCCTCGATTTCGGCATCGCTGGGACCGGACGTCCCGGCCGGCGCCCAGCGAAACCAGGCTTCCGGATCCTGCTGCAGCAGGCCCAGCGCCTGAGCCCCAGCCTTCAACTCGGCAGCATCCCGGAGCTGATGCAGGGCCGAGATGGCCATCGGCGTGTTGAGATCGTCGGACAGCGCATCCTCTACCGACCGCGGCACGGCAGCCGCCGGTTCGGGGTTCATCGTCCGCAGCCCATTGTACCAATGATCGAGCGTCGCCTTCGACTGTTGCAGTCCCTCCGGGGTGAAGTCGAGCGGCTGGCGGTAATGGGCCGACAGCAGCAGCAGCCGGATCACCTCGCCCTGGTACTGGTCCAGAAGCTCGTGCAGCGTCACGAAGTTGCCGAGCGACTTGCTCATCTTCTCGCCGGAGATGTTGAGGAAGCCATTGTGCATCCAGTACTTGGCCATGATCGCATAACCGAAGGCGGAACGACTCTGGGCGATCTCGTTCTCATGATGCGGGAAGATCAGATCGAGGCCGCCGGCATGGATGTCGAATGTCTCGCCCAGCAGGGCGGCGCTCATGGCCGAGCACTCGATGTGCCAGCCCGGCCGGCCGCGGCCCCAGGGACTTGGCCAGCCGGCCTGGTTGTCGGCCGACGGCTTCCACAGCACGAAGTCGGCCGGGTCCTTCTTGTAGGGTGCCACATCCACGCGGGCGCCCGCGATCAGTTCATCGCGCGGCTTGCGCGACAGGCGGCCATAGTCCGGCATGCTCGGCACGCTGAACAGCACATGTCCGTCGGCGGCATAGGCATGGCCGTTGGCGACGAGGCGCTCGATCATGGCGATCATCTGACCGACATAGTTCGTGGCGCGCGGCTCGACATCCGGCGGCAACGCCCCCAGCCGGCGCATATCGCCTTGGTAGGCATCGGCCGTGCGCTTGGTGAGCGCCTCGATCGTCTCGGCGTGCTCGGCCGCGCGGGCCATGATCTTGTCGTCGATGTCGGTGATGTTGCGCACGTAGGTCACGCGCGGGTAGTGCCGCTTCAACAGCCGATAGAGCACGTCGAACGCAACGACGGGGCGCGCATTGCCGATATGGACGTAATCGTAGACGGTCGGGCCGCAGACATAGAGGCGCACATGCGCCTGATCGAGCGGCACGAACGGCTCTTTTTCGCGCGACAGCGTGTTGTAGACGACGAGGGCCATCGCCCCTTACTCCCTGGTCAAATGCCGACGAATTCCGACGAGCCCGAACCGGGCCTCAGACTTCGATACATCGCGCGCCGAGCGCGGCCGGGAGAAGAAACGACGACATGGTGCCTGTTTATACGAAGGGTTCGTTGCACGCAAACGACGGCTCGGGAAAGTCGTCGCTCGGAAGGGAACGCTAAGCCGGCTGGCCTCTGAGCCGCGCCTCGGCCTTAGACCGGCCGATCAGCGGCAGAAGCCTGGCCATTTTCGGCCCGGTCTCGCGCGCCGTGAGGGCAAGCCGCAACGGATGGAAGAGAGCCCGCCCCTTGCGGGCGCTCGCCGCCGCCACTGCGGTGGTCCATCCCTTCCAGGTCTGCTCGGTCCACGGCTCTGCCGGCAACAACGCGGCGGCATCCACCAGGAAGGCCGCCTCCTCGATCACCGGGGTAATCGGCCCTTGTACGATCTCGGCCCAAACGGCCGCGTCTGACAGAACGGAGAGATTACCGCGCACGGCTAGCCAGAGCGCTTCATTCACCTCTGCGCCCAGACGTTCCCGCACGGCCTCATAGGGCAGCATATGCAATGTGCGGCTGCTGAGCTGTGCTAGTTCCTGCTCCGAGAATCGGGCGGCGGCGCGGCCCACGCGTGAAAAATCGACCGTGGCGATCAGCGGCTCGAGCGATGCCACCGGCTCGACCGGATCGGCGGTACCGATTCGGGCCAGCAGGGCATCGATCGCCAGCGCCTCGATGCCCTGCGCGCGCAGGTCGCCGATCGACAGGGAGCCAGTGCGCTTGCTGAGTCCCGCGCCGCTGGCATCGACCAGCAGGGGCAAATGCGCGAACACAGGCACGGCACCGTCGAGCGCGCGGAACATCTGGATCTGCGCCCCGGTATTGGTGACGTGATCCTCGCCCCGGATCACATGGGTAATCCCGAAAGCGATGTCGTCCACCACCGAGGTGAAGCTGTAGAGGTAGGAGCCGTCGGCGCGCACCAGGACCGGATCGCTCTGGCTCGCCTCGTCGACATGCTGTGGGCCGCGTACCAGATCGTCCCACCGCACCTCTTCCGATGAGAGCTTGAAGCGCCAGTGCGGGCGACGGCCCTCGCTCTCGAACGCCTGACGCGCCGCCGCATCGAGGCGAAGCGCGGCGCGGTCGTAGACCGGAGGGCGGCCCTGGGCCAGCAGGCGCTTGCGCTTGAACTCGAGTTCTTCCGGCGTCTCGTAGCAAGGGTAGAGCCGACCCGACGCGATCAGCCTGTCGCGTGCCGCGTCGTAGAATCCCAGGCGGTCGGACTGGCGTTCCTTGGCATCCCACGGCAAGCCGAGCCACATCAGATCCTGCTCGATCGCCGCCTCGTATTCGGGCCGGCTGCGCTGCCGATCGGTATCGTCGAGGCGCAAGATGAAGCGGCCGCCATGACGACGGGCATAGAGCCAGTTGAACAGGGCCGCCCGGATATTGCCGACATGCAGCAGCCCGGTCGGGCTGGGCGCGAAACGGACGACGGGTGCAGTCATGGCCGGGACTTGTGGCCGCGCACCGTTGCCGGGTCAAGCGTACTTCAGATCATGCGCAATTTGATGTAGAAGCGCCGGATATTCTCACGGGAAGGGAACTTGGGATGAAGCGTCGTCATCTGTTGGCAGTGGGATTGGGATCGCTGGCCGCTCCGTCGATCCTGCCGGCGTCAAACGCCTTCGCACAGGCCAAGTATCCCGACCACCCGATCCGATTCGTCATCCCCTTCGCCCCGGCCGGTCCGACCGACATCATCGGCCGCAAGGTCGCCGAGAAGATGACGACGATCATGGGACAGACCTGGGTCGTGGACAACAAGGCCGGCGCGGCCGGCTCGATCGGCGCGGTCGAGGTGAAGAATGCCAAGCCCGACGGCTACACGCTGCTGATCGCTACCTCCTCCACTCACGCGATCAATCCCACCGCCTACGTGAAGCCGCTCTACGACCCGGTGAAGGACTTCACGCCGATCTCGTCGATCTGCGTCAATCCAGCGGTGCTGGCGGCCCGCGTCGACCTGCCCGATACCGTCATGGGCCTGGTCGAGGTGATGAAGAAGAACCCCGGCAAGTATTCCTACGGCTCGTCGGGCACGGGCGGCATCTTCCATCTCACCGGCGAGTACTTCAAACGCGAGGTCGGCGGCATGGATGTGGAGCATATCCCCTACAAGGGCTCCGCCCCGGCCCTCAACGACATGATGTCGGGCCAGATCGCTTGGATGTTCGATACCTTCGCCACCATGCTGCCGCTGCACCGGGCCGGCAAGATTCGCATCCTGGGCTACGCCTATTCCTCGCGCGCGCCGATCGCGCCGGAGATCCCGACCATGATCGAAGCGGGCGTGAAGGGCTACGAAGCCTACACCTTCAATCTGATCCTCGGCCCCGCCAACATGCCGAAGAATACCGTCGATGTCCTCGATCAGGCGTCGCGCAAGCTGATGGCGGACGCGGACATGGTGAAGTTCCTGAACGACGTCGCGGCGGCGCCGACACCCAATACCACGCCGGAACTCACGGCGAAGTTCATCAGCGACGAGATCGCCAAGTGGGCGCCCGTCATCAAGGCCGCCGGCATCAGGGTCGAGTAGCCCGCGCGTCCTGTCCTTCTGCCGCCGCGAAGGCCTGGCGGCAGAAGGACAGAAAGATCTCGTTGAACGTCTGCGGCGTGTTGAAGAACGGCGCGTGCTTGCCGTTCGGGATGTTGACCAGCGGATGCGACCAGCCCTCGCTGCGGCACAGGGCCAGCAGGTAGCCGCGATTGAGGAAAGGATCGTCGGCGCCGTTGATGATGGCGAATGGCAGCTTGCCGTCGCGCAGCATCCGCATCTGACGCGGCCAGTTCACCACCGGCAGCTTGGTCATCATATAGACGCGCGCCCGACCGTCGGTGCGCGGCAGATTACGGTGCAGATAGGCACTTTCGGCTGATTTCGGCGCCGTCGCCGAACCGGCATAGGCCGCAGCCTCCGCGCGCGTGAAATATTGCTTGCTGGCGAGGATCAGATGAGAGGACGCGTCGTAGCCGGCCGCGAAATCATCGGGCACGACCGTCAGCGGTGACGTCCCGCAGATCGCCAGCCCGGCAACGGGAACCTTGGCGCGGGCCGCCAGCTCGAGGCCGACATAGCCGCCCAGCGACCAGCCAAAGACGACCGGCCGATGGAGCCCCCGCGCCTCGATCACGGCTTCCGCGATCTCGGCATAGGCGATGACGTTGTAGCTCGTTTCGGGGTCGCCATTGTCCGACACGCCATGGCCCGGCAGATCGAAGGCGACGAGCCGGAACTCCGCCTTCAGTGCGGCGAACTGCTTGGCGAAGGCTTCCTTGCAGGCGGAATTGCCGTGGAGAAGCAGGATCGCGGGCTTGTCCCCGCCGGTATCGGACACGGCGATGCAGCCATGCCTGGTGGCAAGCAGGAACTCTTCCGCGCCCGCCATGCGATCGACCCGGGTCCGGCGCTGCATCCGCCGGCGCCACGAGACGAGCATGGCCGTGCGGCCTGTATCGATCCGCTCCCGCAACTCCTGGACTGCCGCCCAAAGGCCACCCGGATAGAACGACACCACGAGCACGATCACGATACCCATGATGATCTCGCGCCACGGGCCGAGACCGACGATCGCTTCGGACAGGAAGGTCATGACGAAGGCCGAGACGATCGGCCCCCACAACGTCGCCACGCCGCCGACGAGGAGGATCGACAGGATCAGGGTCAGGAAGCTCAGGCCGAACACGTCCGGCGAAGCGACGCGAACGTAGGAGCCGTAGAAGGCTCCGGCGATCCCCGTGAAAAGTGCGCTCGCCACCAGGGTCAGAAGCCGGGTGCGGGCCTCCGACACGCCGCGCGCAATGGCGAAATACTTGTGATCGCGCAGACCGACGATGGCGCGGCCGAGGGGCGAGCGGATCACGCCGTAGAGGAAGGTCGTGGCCAGCACGAGAAGCAGCAGCGCGGCGTAGTAGTAGCCGATCTTGCCGTCGCGGATGAAGCTGTAGTCGCCGACCCTCAGCGCCGGCAGGGAGACGATACCCGAGGTTCCGCCAGTCCATTTCGACTGGCTGACCGTCACCTGATAGAGAAGCTGCGAGACCGCGATCGTCACCAGGATCACGTAGATCCCGTCGAGCCGCAGCACAGGCAGGGCGATCAGGGCCGCCACGATCATCGCCACGAGACCGCCCAGGGGGATCGCCAGCCAGGGCGACAGACCGAGGAATTTTACCGCCAGGGCGAAGCTGTACAGCCCGACTGCGAACAATGCGCCATGCGCGAAATTGAACAGGCCGCCAAAGCCGAGGCTGAGATCCCAGCTCGCGGCAACGGCGGCAAAGATGAACGACAGGACGAGAAGATGTCGCGTATAGGGATCGACCACAAAGAGAGGCAGTCCGATCAGGACCGCCAGGATCGATAGGGCCGGCCACAGGCCGTTGGTGCGATGGAACGGCGGATCGTAGCGCATCACACCGACCTCTGCCGGCGACCGAACAGGCCTTCCGGTTTGATGATCAGCACGGCGATCATGAGCCCGAACAGCACCGCGGGCGTCCAGTAGAGGCCGACGAAGTAGGTCGAGAAGGCTTCGATGATCCCCACCGCGAAGGCGGCGTAGATGGACGAGGTGAAGCGCGCGACCCCGCCCAGGATCACGACCACCAGCGCCTTCTGCAAGGGATCGTCGCCCATGGTCGGGCTCATGAAGCGGATCGAACCGATGAAGACGCCCGCCAGCCCGGCCACGGCCGCGGCCAGGCCGAAGGTCAGCGCATAGAGCAGCCGCACATCGAGCCCCATCAATTGCGCCGCCTCGCGGTTCTGAGCGACGGCCCGCATCGAGCGACCCAGCGGCGTGCGCAACAGGAACCAGCCGATGGCAAAGAGCGTCGCCGCGACCACCACGACCATGACCAGTTCCTGGCTGCGCACGTGAACCAGCCCGACGGTGACCTCGCCGCCGAGAGCCGGCTCGATCTGCTTCATGCGCGGTCCCCAGATGACATTGAGCAGATTGGTTATGATCGATGCGCCGGCCAGGGTCGTGATGACGGTCAGAAGCACGATGTCGCGATGGCGCTCGAACGGCCGAACCAACAGGGTCTGCACCACCACGCCGAGAGCGAACATCGCAAGCACCGCGAGGATCGCGCCGGCCCAATAGCCCAATCCGAAGCCGGCAGCGTTCCCGAATTGCCACGCCAGATACGCGCCCGTGGCGATGAACGCCCCGTGCGCGAAATTGAAGATGCCGAGCGTCGTCCAGACGATGGCCAGACCGAAAGCCATCAAGGCATAGAGGATGCCCAGCGCGGCACCGCTCTCCAGGATGGAGACGAGCGTCTGCAGGTCCATGCTCAATGTACCCCACCGAAGAGATCGGCCATCAGAGTCTCGTGGTCGGGGATCTCGGCCTTCGACAGGACGCGCGAGATCGAGCCGTGATCGAAGACGTGCAGCGTATCCACGAGGTCGCGCAGGAAACCGACATCCTGGTCGACCAGGATGATGGGAATGCCAGCCTGCCGGATGGCGTGGATCGCAGAGGCGAGTTCCAGCCTGAGCTTGGGCGAAAGGCCGAGCGTGGGTTCGTCGAGAATGAGAAGGCGTGGGGCGGCGAGCATGCCGCAGGCGATCGCCAGCATCTGACGCTCGCCTCCCGACAGGAACCGCGTCTTCGAGTGGCGCCGTTCCTTCAGTTGCGGAAAGAGCGAGAACGGCAGATCGGGATCGACCGCCCTGCCCCCGGCGCGCGCCGGCGCCGGCGCAATCGACAACGTCTCCGCGACCGTCAATTCGGGGAACAACGGCGACCCCTGGGCAACATGGATCAGGCCGGCCCGGGCCACCTTCTTCGGGTCCATGCGCCGGCGGACGAGCAGGTCGTAGTTGAGGTTGCGCGACTTGCGCGTGCGCCGTTCGCCCGGTGTGTTGAGCTGGATGCCATCGAAGACGATGCTCCCCGACCAGGGGTCGATGAGGCCGCTGATGGTGCGCAGGAGCGTCGTCTTGCCGTGACCGTTGGGGCCGAACAGGCCGGCGCATGCCCCGTCCTCCACCGCGAAGTCGACATCCTTGAAGATCTGGACCGGCTCGTACCCCCCGCTCAATCCCACCACCTCGAGCAGTACGGTCACCTCTCTCTCCCCAGATAGGCCTCGATCACCGCGGGATTGGCGATCACGTCGGCCGGCAGTCCGCTTGCGATCAGGGTGCCGTGGTCGAGCACCATCAGCCGATCGGATACGGCCGTCAGCAGGGGCAGGACGTGCTCGATCAGCAAGATCGTCATCCCTTCCCCGACCAGCTTCGCGATCAGATCGCGAATCCGCTCGATCTCCTGCGGCGTCAGGCTCGAGGCCGGCTCGTCCAGCAACAGCACGCGCGGCTGCAGCGCCAGCGCCGAGGCGATCATCACCAGCTTGCGCAGGAAAACCGGCAACTGTCCCGCGACCATGTTGTGAAGCGTCGCGGGGAACCCGGCGAGGTCCAGCGCCTGCTCGGCCGCCGCCAGGTTGGCCGCGAAGTTACCGCGCCGCGCACCTTCGGCCGCGAGCAGCACATTGTCGACGGCCGACAGGCTGGGAAATACGCTCTCGCGCTGGAAGGTGCGCGCGACGCCGAGCCGCGCGATCTCGTGCGCGCGCAAGCGCTGGATTGGCCGACCGTCGAGGAGGACCGCGCCGCGATCCGCCGCGAAGGGGACCTTGGTCAGGATGTTGAAGAGCGTGCTCTTCCCGCTGCCGTTCGGCCCGGCGATGCCGAGGACCTCGCCCTGGGCGACGGAGAAGTCGATATCGACGACCGCCTGCAGGCCGCCGAAAGACTTCGACAGTCCCCGCGCTTCAAGAACAGCAGCCAAACCCGGAACCCGAAACTGGCGTCACTTGATCCAGGGCGGCGTCTGGAACGAGCCGTTGGCGTACTTGGCCGGTCCGACCAGGACGCGCTTCCCGTCCACGATCTGCCAGAACGAGGTCGGCACATAGTCGAGGCCCGGCAGCGCCACGTGAGTCTTGGGATCGAACTTGATGACTCCCGCGACCGATTCGACGGTCGAGTCGCCCAGCGCCTTGCCGATCGCCTTGTGGTCCTTCGGATTGCCGACCTTCTTCAAGGCATTGAAGTACATGTTGGTCATCTCGTAGAGGCCGACGCCGTAAGCGCCGCTCTCGATTCCGTAGCGCTCCTTGTAGGCGGCGAGAAGCTTGGGGCCGCGCGGCCATTTCGGCGTGTCCAGCGGGCCGCCGATCAGATCGTACAGGACGCCGGTCGACTGGGCACCCGTGAGCTTGATGAATTCCGGCACGGACGGCGCATATTGCAGGAACACGACGCTGTTGGTCGGGGCTTCGAGGAACTGCTTGAGGAACAGCGCCGAATTGCCGGGCAGGTAGTCGGTGTTGATGACCAGATTGGGCTTGGTGCTGCGGACCTTGGCCAGCATGGCGCGCCAGTCGCCGACTTCGCCGAAGGGCACGATCTCGTCGACCACGATCTTCCAGCCGTCGGCAGCGAACACCTTCTTCATCCCTTCGGAGATGTTCTTGGAGTACGGATTGTCCGAGGAGATGATCGCCACTGTCTTGTCGGCGATGTTCATCTTGCCCTGGGCCGCGAACTCCTTCACGACCGGCAGAAGATCGGTCGCATAACCGACGAAATCAGCGGTGTAGGACCAGCAGCACCAGTAGTCGTCGGGCGCCTTGCTCACGATCGCGGCCACCGACGGGGACGGTCCGGCCGACAGATAGGGAAGGCCATATTCCTTGAACAGATCGATCTCGAACATCGACAGCGCGGCGTAGCCGGTCAAGACGACCTCGACACCGCTGGTCTGGGCCAGGCGCTCCACCGCGCTTGTGACATTGGCGGCTGAGCCGTCCTTCACATCGGCTGTCACCACCTCGAAGGTGTAGCCGGCGACGCCGCCGGCCGCGTTGGCCTCGTCGACCGCCCATTTGACGCCGTTGACGAATTCCTGCCCGTCCGAGGCGCTGGGGCCGGTGAGCGGTGCCAGCACGCCGATCTTGATCGTTGCCGCAGCGGCAATGCCGGGCGCAACCAGACCGAGGAACGAGGCCATGACAAGAAGGATGGCGGAATGCGCCCAGCGAACCGAAATCACGACAGCTCCCCCGGTGAAATGACGTTCGGCCGATCAGGCTAAATGAGTTCCCTGCCGGAAATAAGCTGGTAAAGTTTACAAAAGCCCAGCCTTGGCGTTTCGCCCCATGTCGTTTCCCGACCGGCTCTCCGATCCCAGTCGCGCCTCCACGTTCGAGGAATTGCGGGCGATGGCGAGTGTGTTCGTGCAGCGCTTGTCCTGCGATTATTTCGCGTTCCTGCTGCTGCGCCCGCCGACCGGCAGCGTGTTGCCGGGCGACGTCTTGCTCTCGGACTATCCGGAGGAATGGCAGGAGCGTTATCGCTCTCGCCATTACAAATACTACGATCCGGTGGTGACGATTTCACACAATCCCGACACGCCGTTCTTCTACTGGGGCCACCGCGGATTCCTCGACCCGCACGGGAAAGCCGCACGGCTGGTGTTCCATGAAGCGGCGGAGTTCCAGATCCTCGAAGGCTGCGGCGTCCCGACCGCCGGGCCGGCTGGCGATGGAGGCCTATTTTCCATGTCCGTCTCGCAGCGCGGCCATATCGACGAGCTTCTCGAAGACAAGAAGGAACTGATCCAGCTCTTCGCCGCCGAGTTCCATCGAGCGGCGGTCAAATTCACCTGCGGCGGACACCCGAGTGACATGCCGCAATTGACGCCGCGGCAACGCGAGGTGCTGTCATGGACAGCCGAGGGCCTCAGCAGTGAGGCGGCGGCCGATCGCATCGGCATCAGCACCTCTGCTGTAAATTATCATCTCGGCCTCGCCGCCCGCAGGCTGGGCGCGGCAAACAAAATCCAGGCGGTCGCGCTCGCGATCCGCCGCGGGCTGATCTGACGGCTGACGTCGTGCCTGCCCCTCGCTGACCGAGCGCCGCCTATTGCGGCGGCATCGGCCCTTCGCCGGGGGTCGGCAGAAGCTCACGCGGAACCGGCGGCAACGCCTGACCGCCCGGAACGATCGTCGCCGATCCGGGCCCTGCCCCGACGCCGGACCCGGCGCCCACGCTCGGAGCCATGACATTGCCCGAGGCGGCCGCGCCGATGCTGCTGATGTAGTAGCCGGCGACCGGATTGGAGTTCTCGTTGGCCATCTTCTGCTGGACGTCGACCTGCTGGATGCGCTTGCCGTTCTTGTCGACGCGGTAGCCCTGGGCATCGAGATGCACGTCGGCATCGTCGACGATCACACCCTCCGGCGTCTTCCGGTAGGCCGGCGGCACCTTCTGCAGCGCATAGAGCGGCGTGGGCAGCGAATTGTTGTGCGTGTTGTTGTTCGCGCATCCGGCGATTGCCACGCCCGCCGCTGCCAGGACCATCAAACGCACCGACACCATTTTGCACTCCCCCAAACGACCGCGACGGCGATCCCAGCCCCGGTCGCCGCCATCATAGCGGAAATTGGGCTGCCAACTGAAGGCCCTGAAACGGCCGCCTCGTCCCCTGCAATGTCCGGGCCTGGCCCCTGTAAATGCCGGTTTATCCCGCTTTTTTGCCGGTCACTTCGTCCCGCAGTTCGCGGCGCAGGATTTTGCCGATGTTGCTCTTGGGCAATTCCTTGCGGAATTCGATGAATTTCGGCCGCTTGTACGCCGTGAACTCATGCGCACAGAAGGCCTCGAGTTCCTGCTTGGTGAGATCGGGATTGCCCTTCACCACGAACAGCATGACGGCCTCGCCAGAGCGGGCGTCCGGCACCCCCACGACGGCGCATTCATGGACGCCGGGATAGCCCGACACGACCCCCTCGATCTCGTTCGGGTAGACCTTGAAGCCCGAGACCACGATCATGTCCTTCTTGCGATCGACGATCCTGATGAAGCCGCGCTCGTCCATCTCGCCAATATCGCCGGACTTGAAGAAGCCCTCGGCGGTCATGACCTTGGCGGTCTCGTCGGCACGCTGCCAGTAGCCCTGCATCACCTGCGGCCCGCGGATGGCGATCTCGCCCGGCTGACCGAGGGGCACTTCACGCTCCTGCTCGTCCAGGATCTTGATCTCGACATTCGGCATGGGCAGGCCGATCGAACCGGTATAGGCCTCGGAATCGGTCGGGTTGCAGGTGACGCCCGCCGATGTCTCGCTGAGTCCATACCCTTCGACGATCGGGCAGCCGGTGACGGCGAGCCATTTCTTCGCCACCGCCTCCTGCACCGCCATGCCACCGCCGTTGGAGATGGCGAGGCCGGAGAAATCGAGTCGGGCAAAGTCGGCGCGATTGGCGAGGGCGTTGAACAGCGTATTCACGCCCGGGAAGATATTGATGCGATGCTTCGACAGCGTCTTCACCACGCCCTTCATGTCGCGCGGATCGGGGATGAGGATATTGAGCGCGCCGGTTCGCATGCCCAGCAGGCCGCAGGTGATGAAGGCGAACACGTGATAGAGCGGCAGAGCGCAGACGATGGTGAACTGACCGGGGAGATTCTTCCGTTTCAATCCCGGCTGCATCCACGCTTCGGACGCCAGCAGGTTTGCTACGATGGTCCGATGCAGCAGCGTCGCGCCCTTGGCGACACCGGTCGTGCCGCCGGTGTATTGCAGCACCGCGACATCCTCGGGACCAAGTTGCGGCCGCGCAAAGGGCATCGCCTTGCCAGCGGCGATCACTCGGCTGAACGTGGCGTGTCCCGGCAGCGTGTAAGGGGGAACCAGCTTCCTGATCGAGCGCACGGCGAAGTTGACGATCGCGCCCTTCATCAGCCCCAGCAGATCGCCCATCGAGGCGACGATCACATGCTTCACCGCCGTCTGCCCGTCGGCCAACGCCGCCTGGAGCGTGACGGCGAAGTTCTCGAGCACGATGACGGCTTCGGCGCCGGAGTCCTTGAGCTGATGCTCGAGTTCGCGCGCGCTGTAGAGCGGATTGACGTTCACGGCGATGAAGCCGGCCCGCAGCACGGCCGTCACCGAGACCGGATACTGCAGCACGTTCGGCATCATGATGGCGACGCGAGCACCGCGCTTCAGGCCGCAGTTCTGCAGCCACGCGGCCAAGGCCTGGGACAGGACATCCACTTCACCGAAGGTGAGAGCCGTACCCATGCAGACATAGGCCTTGGCATCGCGATACTTCGCGAAGCTCTCTTCGATCAATGTCACGAGGCTGGGATAGAGAGACGGATCGATATCCGCCGGCACGCCGGGCGGATAGTATTTTAGCCAGAACCGATCCATTCCTTCTCCCTGACGACCGCCACGTCGTGGCGGCCTCCGTCCTTATCTTCCCCTTCACGGCATCCGTGAAGGAAGTATCGCCGTCATAGGGCGACGATGGGGTCATAGGCTAGCGAATCGTGGTCGCTCGGCCCCTCCGCCCTCGTAAGACGAGGGCACCTCCTCTGTCGATACTACTTCTTCTCCAGGCTGCGGCGAATCTCGTCGTAGGATTCATGCATCCGATCCTGAATGATCTTGAAGGCCTCGGCGCTCGACTTCTGGACGAGCTCGGCGATATCGCGCGTGTTCCTGATCGCCGCTTCCGCCGCCTTCTTGGCGAATTCCGACTGCTTGGCGAAGATCTCCTGCGGCGAACCGGTCGGCTGATAGTGCTGCACCATCTCGCCGGCATCCTTCATGGCCGCCTCGAAGATCTCGCGCTGCTTGTTGGCCATCGCGGTGGCGCCACTCGCGACCGCTTCCCACGAGCGGCTGATGGCGTCGATGTTCTTCTGCTGATGCTCCATGATCTTGTTCATGTCGAACGACGGGATCTGAAGCTGTTCACCGAGTTTGCGGAACATGTCCATGAAGCTCTGAGATGGATCGGCCATGGCGGTCTCCTGACGGTTACAGCCGAATGTTCACTCCCTGCTCCAGCGCGTGCAAGGCCAAACCGGCCAGGCCGCCGATCATGGCGCCGTTGAAGCGGATATATTGCAGATCTCGACCGACGGTCAGTTCGACCCGACCGATCAGCACGTCGATATCCCAGGCCTTGACCTGATCGGCGATGAAGCGCCCGACGCCGCTCTTCTGGGCCTGCACGAAATCGCCCAGCACCCGAACGATGCCGCGATTGATCTCCGCCCGGATCGCCGGATTCTGGCCGAGCTGGCGCGCGATATCGACCAGCATACGCTCGAAGGCGCGACGCATTTGCGAATCCGGCGCCGCCGCGTCCCGTTCCAGGAACGCTCTCAGACTGTCCCAGGCGCCATCCGCCAGCGCGGCGACCTCGGGCCGGGCCAGCAGGTCGCGCTTGAAGGTTTCGGCACGCTCCGCGAAGTCGGCCGAGGTGCGGAGCTGCTCCACGAATCCGCGCATGAAGGTGTCGAACTCCCGCCGCAGCGGATGCTCGGCATCGGTGCGCGCTTCCTCGACGAAGGCCGTGGTCGAGGCGACGATCTTGCGCAGGAGGTACGCATCCGCGCGGTAGAAGTTGAACAGGGCCGGAAGCTCCTTGCGGATCTTCTCCCGCAATGCCTCCAGCGTCTCCTCGTTGGTCAGAAGCGTATCCAGAGACCCCAGAAGCTCTTCCAGCAGGCGCTGATGCCGCCCTTTCTCGATCACGGTACCGAGAAGGCCGGCCGCCAATGGCGCCACTTCGAGCCGCTCCATTTCGGTCCGCACCCGCTCGCCGAAGAACCTCCGCAGGCCCGATTGATCGATCGCCGCCAACACCTGGGGCAGACGGCGCACGGCGAACGAAGCCAGGGACGCACCGTGCTCCGGGACGTTGAGCCAGTCGGCGATCTGGGCGGCGAAATCCACCTCGCCCAGCTTCTTCTCGACCGCTTCGCGCGCCAGGAAGTTCTGCTCGATGAAGGTTCCCAGATTCTCGCCGATGCGATGATGATTGCGCGGAATGATGGCGGTGTGCGGAATTGGCAGGCCGAGCGGGCGACGGAACAGCGCGACGACCGCATACCAGTCGGCGAAGCCGCCGACCGTTGCGGCAGACGCGAAGGCCGCGACATAGCCCCAGATCCAGTGCTGGGTCTCGAAATGCCGCGCGACCAGGAACAGGGCCGCGGTCGCCACCAGCAGGAGGGTCGCCGCCCACTTGACGCGGGAGAGATCGCGCGCGCGATCAAGATCGCTGGGCGGCTGGGAGGGGGAGCGGTTCATGGCCACTTCTATATAGTGTCCCGAACGCAACCCGTCGGGAGGAAAAGGTGAAAGTCGGATTCATTGGCGTCGGCAACATGGGCGGGCCCATGTGCCGCAATATCGTCAAGCGCAGCAACCATCAGGTGACGGTGTTCGATCTCAATGCCGCGGCGGTGAAGAGCTGCACCGATATCGGTGCGGCCGCGGCCAAGTCGGTGGCCGAGCTGACCAAGGGCGCCGACGTGGTGATGACATCGCTGCCGATGCCCAAGGACGTCGAGGCGGTGGCCTTGGGCGATAACGGCGTCCTCGCCAACATCAAGCCCGGACAGACCTATATCGATCTCAGCACCAACGCGCCGTCGATGGTGAAGAAGATCGGCGCCGCCATGGCCGCCAAAGGCATCGCCATGCTGGATGCGCCGGTCAGCGGCGGCACCGTCGGTGCCGAGGCGGCGACGATCGCCATCATGGTCGGCGGCGACAAGAAGGTGTTCGACGATGCGCTGCCGGTGCTGAAGTCGTTCAGCGCCAACGTGATCCATATGGGCGCGCTCGGCAGCGGAACGGTCGCCAAGCTCATCAACAACATGATGGCCTTCTGCAATGCCGCTGCCGCCGCCGAAGGCCTGATGCTGGGGGTGAGCGCCGGACTCGATCCCGAGAAGCTGGTACAGGTGATCGCCAACTCGAGCGGCAATTCGGCGATCTTCAAGCCCTTCTCCGAGCGGGCCCTCAAGGGCGAATTCACGCCGCCCTCCTTCGCCCTCAATCTCGCCCACAAGGATCTGCACCTGGCGCTCGAACTCGCCGACGAGCTCGACGTGCCGCTGGCCCTCGGGTCGGCAACGCACAATCTGCAGCGCATGGCCCGTCGCATGAAGCTGGGCGGGGCCGATAGCTCGGCCATCCTCCGCGTCTACGAGACGGTGCTGGGCCAGACGGTGAAGCCGTAGCGGTTACTCCGTCTGCGGCGCGAAGTTCTGGTTCGGGAATGTCGAGGCCTTCGGGATCTGGATCACGACCATCTTGTGGTCCGTCGCGACATGGCAGGCATTGCAGCCCTCCGTGAGCCGGGCGTAGGCGGCATCATAGCCTGCGCCGTCCTTGGCCTTGATGGCGGCATCGAGCGATGCCATCGGCTCCTTGAGAACCTGGAGGAGATCGGACATCGCGGTGCCGCGGTAGCGCGGCACCATCCTCTCGATCAGTTCCAGCGTTTCCTCGAACTCACGTCGTTCATAGGCGAGATAAGGCCAGTTGCGGGCCTGGCCGGCGAGACCGAGCTTGGCGTGGCGCGGCTGCATGAACGCCGTCATCAGGTCGCCCAGCCCGAGACGCAGCCGCGGCGCGGCGTCGACTGCGGCTGGCGTTTGTGCCTTGACCGCTACGGCCAATCCCACCACGGCCACCGAGACAAGCACGGCCTGCACGACGACGGCTTTGATCATGGCGATGCTCCTGTTCAAAGGTGAGCGAGTGCCGCGCCTCCCAGCGCGCAGAAGATGACGACGAGCCACGGCGGCAACTTCCAGACCGCGAGCAGCACCAGCGCCGCCGCCGCGAGGATGAAGTCGCCGGCATTGGCGATGGCGCTCTTCCACACAGGATCGTAGAGCGCCGCCAGCAACAGGCCGACTACAGCCGCATTGACGCCACGCAAGGCCGATTGCGCGCCCGGCCGACCGCGCAGCCGATCCCAGAACGGCAGCGCCCCGAACACGAGCAGGAACGAGGGCAGGAAGATCGCCACCAGACAGAGCGCCGCGCCGATCCAGCCGTTGGGCGGCCTGTCGAGGACAAAGCCGAGATAGGCCGAGAAGGTGAAGAGCGGGCCAGGCACGGCCTGCGCGGCGCCGTAGCCTGCGAGAAACAGGTTGTCGCTCACCCAGCCCGGCGGCACGACCATGGCGCGCAGCAACGGCAGCACGACATGGCCACCACCGAACACCAGCGAGCCCGCCCGATAGAAGGCCGAGGCCACGGCAAGATCGTGTCGTGGCCAGCGCTCGACCACGATCGGCAAGCCGACCAACAGCAGGAAGAAGACCGCGAGACACAGGACGCCGACGGTGCGGCCATGGCCCAATGGCGCGGGCGCGGGGCTGGCGGTGACAGGCTGACCACGCGACAGGAAAATGCCGACCCCGGCACCGAGAACGATGGCGCCGATCTGGCCAGCCGCGCCGGGTACGGCGAAGACCAAGGCAGCACTCGCGATCGCCAGACTGGCCCGCGGCCTGTCGTTGGCCATGGTGCCGGCCATGCCCCAGACGGCAAGCGCGACCACGGCGACGGCCGCAACCTTGAGTCCGTGCAGCCATCCCGACCCCAAGGCCCCGCCCAGGTTCTCCACGCCGCTCGCGAACAGCGCCAAGGCGAGCGCCGACGGCAGGGTGAATCCGACCCAGGCGGCGAAAGCGCCGGGCACGCCGGCGCGATAGAGACCGATGCCGATGCCGACCTGGCTGCTCGCCGGCCCGGGCAGGAACTGGCACAGCGCCACCAGATCGGCATAGGCCCGCTCATCGAGCCAGCGGCGCTTCTCGACGATATCCTGACGGAAATAGCCGAGATGGGCGACCGGCCCGCCAAAGGAGGTGAGGCCAAGCCGCAGAAACGCCATCAGCACCTCGAACCAGGTGCCCTCTCCCCTCTTGGCAGTCGCCTCCGTCACCGCCGTCACCTCTTCCCCCCGACCAGTTCACCAAACAGTTCCCGCGCCTTGTCGCGCGCCACGGCCAGGGCCCGCCGGCCTCGCGGCGTCGCCCGATAGATGCGACGGAAATTGCGGCCGCCCGGCTTGCGCACCGAACGCAGATAGCCCTGGCGCTCCAGGGCATGCAGCATCGGGTAGATGGTCCCGGGACTGAGGCGATAGCCGTGCCGCCCGAGTTCCTCGATCATCCACTGGCCGTAAAGATCCCCTTCCGCTGCGTGATGGAGGATGTGCAGGCGCACGAACCCCAGGAGCAGATCGCGATGGTCCATCAATAATCGTTACTCGATATCGAATTTCGATATCTTACGACATGCAACGCCCGGATCAAGGTCGCCGGGACGGCGCGACGGTGACGGTTACTGGGTTCGGGGCGCGAAGTTCTGGTCCGGGAACATGGCCGCACTCGGCGACTGGATGACGATCACTGCATGATCGGTGCTCTGGTGGCAGGCATTGCAGCCGTCGGTGAGATGCGAATAGGCAGCATCGAACTGCGCCGCATCCTTCGCCTTGATCGCCGCCGCCAGTTCTTCCATCGGCGGCCTGACCATCTGCAGCCAATCGGTCATGGCGACGTCGTGATAGCGCGGGACGCGCGTCTCCACCGTCTTGAACGCCGCGTTGAGTTCCGACCATTCGTAGGCGGCATACTGCCAATTGTGGGCCTGCCCGCCGAGCCCGAGCTTGGTGTGGCGCGGCTGGATGAGGTTGGTCATCAGATCGCCGAGTCGCGCCCGTGGAAGGGCTTCCGCTTGCGGGTGGGCCGCCGCCACGGCGATCAATCCGATGCTGAGAGCGGCCGCGAGTGTGAGGGCCGGTACGATGACTCTGGACATGTCACGCCTCCTGGATCCGGACACGGCCCTCTTCGGCCTTCCCTGCCCTTCGATTTTTACTTTAGAACCGATCTAGGGAGCGCGGGTGTGACAATCAAAGCCCGCTCGATCACTCTCCAGTGATCACTGCGCGAGCGTCGCCAGGAAGGGCGGCAAGGGACGTCCCTGGCCGAGGAGATAGCGGCCCATCGCGCCCGCGACCCTGGCAACGGCGGGCCGCGCGCTCATGCGATCGCGCCAGGCCATCAGGCGCGGATGCGCTTCCGTCATCGGCGCCGTCAGCCGCGCGCCGAAGAGCTGCGCCATGTAGAAGGCGATATCGGCATAGGAGAAGTCTCCCGCCAGGTAAGGCTGATCGCCGAGTATGCGTTCCATCTCGTCGTAGTAGGCGGTGGCGGCACGACGGGCCTCGACAGCGGCCGGCTCCTCCGGCGTCGCCTGGAGCCCCATCAGCCTGATGATATGCGGAAAGTAGACCTCGTCGGACTTGAGCTCGAGAAGCCGAGCCCGCGCTTTCTGCTTCGGCTCCGCGGGCCATAGGGCGGGCGCCGGCCGGATCGTCTCGAGATACTCGAAGATCTGGGTCGAATCGAAGATCGCGAGATCGCCATCGACCAGCACCGGGACCTGGCGCTTCGGGTTGACGCGCAGCACTTCCGGATGCTTGGGCTGATACAGTGTCGTCATCTCGAACGGCACCATGACGACCTCGACGGGAATCCCCTTCTCGTGCGCGGCGATTTCGGCCTTGGCGCCGAACATGCTGAGCGGACCGGAATAGAGTTTCATGTCAGCGACGCTAACACGGCTTTGCCGCCGCCGATCCGGCTCCAGGCGGATTATTGGTGGCAGGATTCGTCATCTACTCTCGCTCTGGCTTGCCGGGATGCTGCGGAGGCGTTGAGTCCCCGCATCGATTCGGCCATCCTTGACCGCGTGACGCAGCCGGTGGCTATCGGCCAGACCAGGATCACGATCCGATGACACGCCTCCTTCCGCTCAGTCTTGTCCTTGTGGCGATCGCCCTCCCCGTTTCGGCCCAAGAGCAGACCTGCGGCGCCCCCACCGCGACCAACGACGGCTGGACCATCTCCGCTCCGGCCAACGTCGGCCTCGACGCTGAGAAGTTGTGCGGCCTCGACAAGTTCCTGGGACAGTGGCAGCAGCCCGACATCCACGCCGTCGTCGTGGCGCGCCACGGCAAGCTCGTCCTGGACCGCTATTTCACCGGTTTCGATCAGACCTGGGGCATTCCCGCCGGTCAGGTGACCTACACCGCCGACATGAAGCACGACCTGCGCTCGATCTCCAAGAGCACCGTGTCGTTGCTGGTCGGAATCGCAAAGGCGGAAGGCAAGTTCCCCGATCTCGATTCACCCGTGATCGACCAGTTCCCGGACTATGCGGAACTGAGGACGCCGACTCTCGCCAAGGTCACGTTTCGACATCTGCTCACCATGTCGTCCGGCTTCACCTGGGACGAGACGCCGCCTTACAGCGATCCGGCCAACAGCGAGCGCCGCATGATCGAAGCGTCCGATCCGGTGCGCTACGTGCTGCAGCAGCCGTTCAGCACCGCGCCAGGCCAGACCTACAATTACGATGGCGGCAATACCGCGCTGCTGGGCGCCACCGTCGCCCGGAAGACCGGCAAGCGGCTCGACGACTATGCCGCGGAAAAGCTGTTCGCTCCTCTCGGCATCGCTGATTTCGAGTGGAAGGCAATGCCGGGCAGCGGCCAATTGGCCTTCGCTTCCGGGCTGCGGCTGCGGGCACGCGATACCGCCAAGCTCGGCCAGCTCCTCCTCGCCGACGGGACGTGGCAAGGCAAGCGAGTGCTGCCTGCGGGCTGGGTCAAGGAGTCGACTACGCCGCGCATCAATGGCGAGGGCCTTTATTTCTACGGCTATCAATGGTGGCTCGGCCGGACCTTCTTCAAGGGCCGCGACCTGCAATGGATCGCCGGCGTCGGTTACGGAGGCCAGCGCCTGTTTGTCGCTCCCGACCTTGATCTCGTCGTCATGGTGAATGCCGGCCTCTATGCGAGCCGCCTCCAGGGCGCCATTCCGCTGGCGATCTTCAAGGACCTCGTCCTAATGGCGGTGAAGGACTGACCGCTACATCGTCACGAACATCGCGACGGCGGCCACCGCCATCATCGCCGTGGCCAGCCAGCCGAACAGACGCTGCATGTGCGTGGCGACGAAGCGGCCCATCTGCCGTTTGTCGGAGGCGACGATCATCATCGCCACCAGGATCGGCACGGTGATGACCCCGTTCACGACCGCGCTCCAGACCAATGCCTTGATGGGATCGAGCGGCGAGATGTCGACGCCAACACCCAGCACGATCGAAACGGCGATCGTGGCGTAGAACCCTTTGGCCTCGCCCAGCTTGTGCTCCAGTCCGATACGCCAGTTCCTCGCCTCACCCAGCGCATAGGCGGTGGAGCCCGCGAGCACGGGCACGGCCAGCAAGCCGGTGCCGATGATGCCCAGGCTGAACAGCAGGAACGCCGCGTCGCCGGCGATCGGCCGCAACGCGATGGCCGCCTGTTCCGACGTCTGGATATCGGTCTGGCCGTGCGCATGCAGGGTCACGGCCGTGGTCAGGATGATGAAGAAGGCGACGATGTTGGAGGCCGCCATGCCGAGCCAGGTTTCCCAGCCGATGCGATTGAGCTCACGGCTCGCCTGCTCCGGACGGTCGATCAAGGGAGCAGCCTCGGGATCGGCCTCCTCTTCCTCCACTTCCTGCGAGCTCTGCCAGAAGAAGAGATAGGGGCTGATGGTGGTGCCGAACACGGCGACGATCAGCATGAAGGAATCGCCCGTGAGATCGAAGGTCGGCAGGACGGCGCCGAGGGCGACCGCGCCCCAGTCGATATGCACGGTGAAGACCACGCCGACATAGGCGAACAGCGAGAAGGTCAGCCACTTCAGCACATCGACATAGCGATGATACGGCACGTAGACGACCGACAGCAGCGTGATCAGCGCGATCGCCAGCGTATAGAGATGCTGGTTGCCGCCCAGCACCAGCTTGGCCGCGGCCCCCATGGCCGACAGGTCAGCGCCGATATTGATCGTATTGGCGATGAACAACAGCCCGACCAGCGCCGTGACGACCGGCCGCGGAAAGACCGCCAGCATGTTGGCGGCGAGACCATGGCCCGTCACGCGGCCGATGCGGGCACTGACCGACTGGACCGCGACCATCATCGGCCAGGTGAGCACGACGGTCCAAAGCAGCCCGACGCCCTGCTGCGCGCCGGCCTGGGAATAGGTGGCGATGCCGCTGGGATCGTCGTCGGCGGCGCCCGTGATCACGCCCGGACCGAGGCGCTTGGTGAGCTTGTTCAGGGATACGGACACGGCCATCGAGAACGCTCTCCTCGCCTCGCAGGTTGCGCGACCGCCGAGCGGTCAGCCGCGGAAGCCGTTGACGATCGGATAGCGTCGTTCGCGGCTGATGAGGCGGGAGGTGATTTTCACGCCGGGCGGCGCCTGGCGCCGCTTGTATTCGGCGGTTTCGAGCAGCCGCCAGACCCGGTTGACCGTGTCGCGGTCGTAGCCCTCGGCCACCAGTTCGTCGGCCCCAAGATCGCGCTCGATCAGGCCGCGGAGGATCGCGTCGAGCACCGGGTAGGGAGGCAGCGAATCGGAATCCTTCTGGTCGGGCCTGAGCTCGGCCGACGGTGGCTTGGTCAGGATGCGCTCGGGAATGACCCTGCCGTCGCGCCCCAGCGCTCCTTCGGGGCGATGCCGGTTGCGCCAGGAGCACAGCTCGAACACGGTCGTCTTGTAGACGTCCTTCAGCACGTTGTAGCCGCCGCACATGTCGCCATAGAGCGTGGCATATCCCACCGCCATCTCGGACTTGTTGCCCGTCGTCACCACCATGCCGCCCAGCTTGTTCGACACGGCCATGAGCGTGACGCCACGGGCGCGACTCTGGATGTTCTCCTCGGTCACGTCTTCCCGGGCATTGCCGAACAGCGGCAGCAGCATCTTGCGGAACGCCTCCATCGCCGGCTCGATGCCGACGATGTCGTAACGCACGCCGATCGCCTCGGCGCAGGCCTTGGCATCCTCCAGCGACTCGGCGCTGGTATAAGGCGACGGCATCATCAGCGTGTGCACGCGTTCCGGTCCCAACGCGTCGGACGCAACGGCTGCGGTGAGCGCGGAATCGACGCCGCCCGACAGGCCGATGACCACCGACGGAAAGCCGGTCTTGTTCACATAGTCGCGCAGACCCAGCATCATCGCCTGGTAGATCGACTCATGTTCGTCGAGTTCCGGGGCGATCGGCCCGGGCTGGCACTCCCAGCCCTCGGCGCCGCGGCGGAATTCGATCGTCGTCACCTGTTCGCGGAAGGTTGGCAGCTTGCATTTGAGCTGCCGGTCGGCGCCGATCGCGAAGGACGCACCGTCATAGATCACCTCGTCCTGGCCACCGACCTGGTTCAGATAGACCAGCGGCAGGCCGCTCTCGATCACACGTTTGATGCCGAGCTGCACCCGCAGGTCGGTCTTGCCCACTTCGTAGGGCGAGCCGTTCGGCACCAGGAGTATCTCGCCGCCGGTCTCGGTGATGCACTCGACGACGTCCGGGGTCCACATGTCCTCGCAGATCGGCACGCCGATGCGCACGCCGCGGAACACCAGCGGTCCCGGCATCGGTCCGGGCGAGAAGACACGCTTGTCGTCGAACACGCCGTAGTTGGGCAGGTCGACCTTGAATCGCTTGCCGATGATCTCGCCTTTGTCGAGGGCGATGATGGCATTGTAGAGCTTGCCGTCCTCGTGCCATGGCGTCGTGACGAACACGGCCGGTCCGCCGTCGAGCGTGTCGACGCGCAAGGCCTCGACCGCCTCCATGCATTGCTTCTGGAACGCCGGCTTCAGCACCAGGTCCTCGGGAAAGTAGCCAGCCAGGACTAGCTCCGAGTAGAGGACCAGATCGGCGCCCTGCTTGGCCGCCTCCGCGCGCGCAGCGCGGACCTTGGCGAGATTGCCGGCGATGTCGCCGACCTTCGGGTTGAGCTGGGCCAGCGCAACCCTGAGCCGATCCACCATGATCAGGCCTTGGCAGCCACGACTTCGACCTCGATCAGCATGGCGGGATCGGCAAGGCCGGCCACGACGAGGAGGGTCGAAGCCGGATAGGGCGCCTCGGTGATGAACTGGTCGCGCACGTCGCGATAGGGGACGACGAAGCGGCTGTCGGTGAGGAAGATCGTCGCCTTGACGATATCCTTGTAGGTCATTCCGGCGCTGGCCAGCACCTGACCGATATTCTTCCAGACCTGCGCCGCCTGCGTCTCGAAGGTCGGCTGCAGCTTGCCCTCGGCATCGACGCCGACCTGGCCGGAAACATACAGCAGGCGCGCACCGTCGGGAACTTCCGCGCCAAGGCTGTACTTGCCCGCGAAGGATACGCTCTTCGGATTGTGGAACTTGATGGCCATGGCCCGGTCTCCCATGTAAGGAGGCGCAAGTTTCAGGTTGGAAGGCATGACGTCAAGCGCCCAAATCGGGAGCACCACCAGCGTGCACATCATCGGCGGCGGATTGGCCGGCAGCGAAGCGGCGTGGCAGCTCGCCTGTGCCGGCGTGCCCGTCGTGATGCACGAAATGCGACCGGTACGCGGAACCGAGGCGCACCAGACCGAGCAGCTGGCCGAGCTCGTCTGCTCCAACTCCTTCCGGTCCGACGATGCGCTGAACAATGCCGTCGGCCTCCTGCACGAGGAGATGCGCCGGGCGGACTCCCTCATCATGCGTGCGGCCGATGCCCACAAGCTGCCGGCTGGCGGCGCGCTGGCCGTCGATCGCCACGGCTTCTCGGCCGCGGTGCAGGAGACGTTGCTTTCCCATCCGCTGGTCGAGCTGCGGCGTGAGGAAGTCGCCGGCCTGCCACCCGAGGACTGGGACAGTGTCATCGTCGCCACCGGCCCCCTCACCTCGCCGGCGCTGGCGGAGGCGGTGGCGAAGATCACCGGAGAGAGCGCACTGGCCTTCTTCGATGCCATCGCGCCGATCGTCCATCACGACAGCATCGACCAGTCGATCGCCTGGAAGCAGTCGCGCTACGACAAGGTCGGCCCTGGCAGCGACCAGGCCGGCGACGGCGCGGACTATTTCAACTGCCCGCTCGACAAGGAACAGTACGAAGCCTTCGTCGCCGCGCTGCTGGCGGGCGAGAAGACCGAGTTCAAGGAGTGGGAGCACAACACCCCCTACTTCCAGGGTTGCCAGCCGATCGAGGTGATCGCCGCCAGCGGCCCGCAGAGCCTGCGCTTCGGCCCCATGAAGCCGGTCGGCCTGCGCGATCCGCGCACGGGCAGGCGGCCCTGGGCGGTGGTGCAACTGCGCCAGGACAATGCGCTCGGCACGCTGTGGAACATCGTCGGCTTCCAGACCAAGCTGAAGCATGGCGAGCAGGTACGCATCTTCCGCACTATCCCCGGACTCGCTCACGCCGAGTTCGCACGGCTGGGCGGCCTGCATCGCAATACCTTCCTCAACAGCCCGCGCCTGCTCGATCCGACGTTGCGCCTGAAGGCGATGCCGCGGCTGCGCTTCGCCGGCCAGATCACCGGGTGCGAAGGCTATGTCGAGAGCGCCGCTGTCGGCCTGCTGGCCGGCCGCTTCGCCGCCGCCGAGCGCCAGGGCCGTGTCCAGGCACCACCGCCGCCCACCACCGCGATGGGCGCCCTGCTGGGCCATATCACCGGCGGCGCCGACGCCAGCACCTTCCAACCCATGAACGTGAACTTCGGCCTTTTCCCGCCGCTCTCTCCTTCTGAAGAGGGCGGCAATGCGCGCGGCAAGGAGCGCAAGCAGGCGCTGGCACGGCGTGCACTCAACGACTTCGACCAATGGATCGGCCCGACGCGCCAAGCCGCGGCGTGAGCCGCCGCGACACGCTGTAGCAATTCCGTCATCCGGCGCCGTTACCGTCGGGCGATGATCACCATCCCCGAACTGGCGGCGGATGCGCTGGGCGAGTTTCTCGGCGCCTACATGAGGCGACGCTTCGGCTCCTCGCCGCTCGTCGAGACGGTGCCGTCGATCGCCCGCATCGCGCTGGAATGCATTGGCAACAGCGACGCGCTCTATCACGACGTCGCGCATACGATGATGGTGACCCTCGCCGGCCACGACATCATGCGCGGTCGCGCCCTCCACACCCACATGTCGGCCGAAGATTATGCCCATGTCATCATCGCCTGCCTGACGCACGACATCGGCTATGTACGCGGCCTGTTCATGGCGGACGATCGGGACGGCTACGTGATCAATTCGTCGGGCGACCGGACGAGCCTGCCGCGCGGCGCATCCGATGCGTCGATGCTGCCCTGGCATGTGGATCGCTCCAAGATGTACGTCATGGACCGCATCGCTGGCATCGAACGGCTCGATCCCGAGCGCATCGCCCACGCGGTCGAGGGCACGCGGTTTCCCGCCAGCATCCCGGCCCCGGACGAGCAGATGGACGAGGAGCCGGCCCTGTTGCGGGCCGCCGATCTGATCGGCCAGCTCGGCGATCCGCACTACATCCGCAAGGCCAATGCGCTCTATGTCGAGTTCGAGGAGTCCGGCCTGAACCGGCAGTTCGGCTACAATTCCCCGGCCGATCTGGTGAACCTCTATCCGCAATTCTATTGGAACTGCGTGGCGCCGCACATACAGACGGCCATTCGCTATCTGAACGTGACGTCGAGCGGCCGCCAGTGGATCGCCAACCTCGACAGCAACGTGTTCCGGGCGGAACGGGAGATTTCGCTTTCGGGCCCGCAAAAGTAGCGTCCGCATGAGATAAGCTTGCGCGGTCCGTGCGGGCCGCATGGTACCTAATCTGGCATGACTCCCGCCGAACGCCGACGGCACATGATGCTGCACGGGCCCATCGTGCCCACCATCCTCTCCCTGTCCGCGCCCAACGTGTTGAATGTGGCCATGCAAAGCCTGGTCTCCATCGGCGACGGCTTCTTCGTCGGCCAGCTTGGCACCGTCGAGCTCGCCGCCCTTGCCCTCGTCTTTCCGTCGCAGATGGCCCTCGGCCAGATGTCGGCCGGCGCCATGGGCGGCGGCATCTCCTCGTCGGTCGCGCGCGCCATGGGGTCGGGCAATCGCGCGGCAGCCGAGGCGGCAGCGGCACATGGCCTCGCCATCGCCCTCGGCATGGCGTGCCTGTTCGCCATCGTGTTCGTCGGCTTTGGCCGATCGATCTATGGCGCGCTGGGCGGCAGCGGTCACGCGCTCGAGGGGGCGACCGCCTTTGCCAATGTGCTCTTCCTCGGCTGTTTCGCGCACTGGATCGCCAATTCGCTGGCCTCTGTGCTGCGCGGCACCGGCGACATGAAGACACCGGGCTACGCGCTGGTCGCCACGGCGGCCCTGCAGATCCCCCTCACCGGTGCCTTGACGCTGGGATGGTTCGGCCTGCCGGCGCTGGGCATCCGCGGTCCGGCTGCCAGCGCGGTGATCTCCTTCACGCTGGCCGCCCTCTGGATGGCGTGGCGACTGACGAGCGGGCACGCCGCCATCCGGCTTCACTGGCCGACCGATGGTTTCCGGCGCGCCCGCTTCGATGACATTCTCAAGGTTGGGTTGATCGCCTGCCTGGTGGTGATCCTCACCAACGGCACCGTGCTGCTCGTGACCGGCCTGATCGGCCGCGAGGGCGATGCCGCGATCGCAGGCTACGGCATCGGCAGCCGGCTCGAATACATGCTGGTGCCGATCAGCTTCGGTATCGGCGCGGCGCTCACCGCGCTGGTCGGGACCAATATCGGCGCTCGGCAATATGCCAGGGCGCATCGACTGGCCTGGAGCGGCGCCTTGATGGCCGGGGCTGTCGCCGCGACGATCGGCGTCGTGGTCGCGATCTGGCCGGATCTGTGGCTCGGCCTCTTCACGCGCGATGCCGGCGCGCTGGCCTCTGGTCGCACCTATCTCAGCATCGTCGGCCCGGCCTACGGTTTCTTCGGCTTGGCGATGGCGCTCTACTTCGCCTCGCAGGGCACTGGCGAGATGATCTGGCCGGTCGTTGCCAATCTCAGCCGGATCGTCATCGCGGTGTGTGGCAGCCTTTTCGCACTCGACGTAATGGGCTGGGGCACGCGCGGGCTTTTCACATTCGTGGCGCTGGGGATTGTCTCCTTTTCGGCTATTCTGGCTTTTTCGACCACACGCCCCGCCTGGCGGGGCTGAACGCATTGCAGGAGATCTTCGATGAGCGACATCCACCCGACCACCGGCCTCGAGCTGCGGTCCCTGATCAAGAAGAGCGGTGAGCTCGAACTGTCGCTGGCGAAGGTGACGATCCCCGAACCCGCCGACGATGAGGTCGTGGTCAAGGTCGAGGCGACCCCCATCAACCCGTCGGACCTTGGACTGCTGCTCGGGCCCGCCGATGTCACGACCGCCAGTGCGTCCGGCAGCGGCGATGGCATCGTCGTGACGGCGAAAGTTCCGGCGCAGTCGCTGCCCTTCCTGGCGGCGCGGCTCGACCAGTCGCTGCCGGTCGGCAACGAGGGCGCCGGCACCGTGGTCAAGGCTGGCACCTCGGAAGCGGCGCAGGCCCTCAAGGGCAAGACCGTGTCGATGATTGGCGGCGCCATGTACGCGCAGTACCGCCTGATCAAGGCGCGCGACTGCCAGGCCCTGCCGGCCGGAACGACCGCAGCCGAGGGCGCCTCGTGGTTCGTCAATCCGCTGACCGCGCTCGGCATGACCGAAACGATGAAGCGCGAAGACCACAAGGCGCTCGTCCACACCGCCGCCGCCTCCAATCTCGGCCAGATGCTGAACAAGATCTGCCTCGAGGACGGGATCGGCCTGGTCAACATCGTGCGCAGCCCGGCACAGGCGAAGATCCTCAAGGAGATCGGCGCCAGACACGTCGTCGATTCGACCGCGCCGACCTTCATGGACGATCTTGTCCAGGCGCTGGTCGAGACTGGCGCGACCATCGCCTTCGACGCGATCGGCGGCGGCAGGCTCGCGGGCCAGATCCTGACGGCCATGGAGATCGCCATCAACAAGACGGCGAAGGAATACAGCCGCTACGGCTCGAGCGTGCACAAGCAGGTCTATCTCTACGGCAGCCTCAACACCGCGCCGACCGAGATCGTGCGCAACTTCGGCATGGCGTGGAGCATGGGCGGCTGGCTGCTGACGCCCTTCCTGCAGAAGATCGGCCGCGCCGACCAGATCCGCCTGCGCGAGCGCGTCGTCAATTCGCTCAAGACGACCTTCGCCAGCCATTACACCAAGACCATCTCGCTGCAGGAGGCGCTGCAGCTCCCGACCATCGCCTCCTACGCCAAGCGCGCGACCGGCGAGAAGTTCCTGATCAACCCGCACAAGGGCTGACCCACAACGTGGAGCGAGAGGCGACATCATCGTCGCCTCTCCTTCTAGAGCCACCGTTGCACGGCGGCCGATTCCGGCCTCCAACGTCTTGTCCCCGCGCCGCGCCCTTCCAGCCCGCCCTTCGCCCCAAGGAGGCGCGCAGCGCCGCCCCGAAGGATGAGCGACAAGCACGATGCCCATTCCACCCTTCGGGACGCATCGCTTCGCGGTGCTCCTCAGGGCGGGGGGTGATGGTGGAAGCGCAGAGGCAATGGGATCGTTGTCTCTCCTTCTACACCTGCCTATCCATCACCACGGATTCCGGCCTCCAACGGCCTCCTCCTGGACCGCGGGCTTCCAGCCCGCTCTCGGTCTTTGCCGGCATCGGCATGAAGAGCGGGCCGGAGGCCCGCGGTCCGGCATGGCCAGCCGCGAGCGACCGTGGACAGTGAGCCGTCGTGGGCAGAGACTCCACGCATGATCTTCACTGACCGGCACTGGGGCGAGCTCTTCCAGGATGGCTACACGGTCGTACGTAGCGCCGTCGATGCGCCGCATCTCGTTGCCGCGCAGGATGCGGCTAGCCACTTGAACGCCGTCCATCCCGACGGCGGCTGGGAGCGCAGCAAGAACGAACTGTGGCGCGAGATCCGCGACAGCGATCATCCCGCCTTCGTCGCGCTCGCAAACGATGTGCTCGATCCGCTGGCGCTCGAGATCCTCGACTCGGTCACCTCGCCGGACCGCCTGCAGCTTGCCTCGACCCTGCCTGGTTTCAGCACCGCAGGCATCGTCGGCCGACACTTCCATATCGATGGCGGCCGCGCGCCCTCGCTCGCCGTCTTCAACGTGCTGCTCGGCGTCGCGCTGACGGCGATCGAGTCCGATAGCGCGGGCGGCTTCCATGTCCTGCCGGGCTCGCACCATCGCTTCGCCGAATTGTTCGGCGACCAGCCCACCGATACGGCAATCGACTGGGGCGAGGTCAAACGCAGCGGCCAGAAGCTGTTCCTCAGCGGCGCGATGGTGGTGCCGCGGCTGATGCCGGGCGATGTCATCGTCGCGCACTGCTTCCTCGCGCACGGCACCTCGGCCAACACGACATCGGCCCGCCGCGACATGATCTTCCAGCGCCGTGCCGCCCGTCCCCTTGCCGATCCTGCGACCCAGCTCCAGGCCCGCGAGACCTTCATGCGCGATCCGTGGGCCTTCTTCCGGCGGCGGCGGTAGCACCTCTGTTCGAGGCCGTCCCGGCGTCTGCCGTCTGTGTCTGTGTCATGCCGAGTCGCGCGGAGTAACCTCCGCGCTTCGACGAGGGATCCCTCGCTTGCTCGGGATGACACCTTGTATGGATCAAGCGCTCCCTGTCGGCGTATGGATGAAGCGCTCTCTCGAAAGATCGCCTACCGGTTGGCCCGCGCGACGGCGGCGTTCAGCAGCAGGTTGGCGCCGGGCACCGAGCGGGTGAGTTCGATCGCCTCGTTGACGTTGTGGCTGATGCCGTCGTGGCAGGGCGTGAAGATCATCGCCGTCGGCGTCAGCGTCGCCATCGCATAGGCGTCATGACCGGCCTGGCTGCGCATCTCGCGATACGGCATGCCGAGCTCCGCCGCCGTGTCCTTCAGGAGCGCGATGCACTCGGGTGCGAACAGGTCGGTGCCCCAGCTCCAGCCCTCGGCCACCTCGATCTCGACATTGGCCTTCTTCGCCGAGGCGGCGATGGCGGCATCGACTTCCTGGCGCATGACGTCGAAGCGCTTGGGATCGATATGGCGGAAGTCGATGGTGAGCTTGACCGTCTCGGCATAGGTGCCGGGCAGGTTGGGAAAGCTCTCGATGCGCGTCGTCGTGGTGCGCGCCTCCTCGGCCGCGAAGGCGAGGCCGATGTCGTTGACGGCGGCAATGACATAGCCCGCGCCGACCAGCGCGTTGCGCCGCATCGCCATCGGCGTGCCGCCGGCATGGCCGGTATCACCGTGGAGGGTGAGACGCAGCGCCTGGGTCTTGTAGCCGCCGATCACGATACCGACGTCGCAGCCTTCCTTGTCGAGCACCGGCGCCTGCTCGATATGCAGTTCGAGATAGCAGTCGAACGCCCGCTCGCCGACCGGCAGCGCCCCGGCATAACCGATTTCGTCCAGCGCCCGCTCGACGGTGATGCCGTCGTCGTCCTTGGTGGCGAGCACGCTGCCGACCGTGAGCGCCTTGGCGAAGGCCATCGAGCCCATCATCGGCGGGCTGAAGCGCGCCCCTTCCTCATTGGTCCAGCAGATCACTTCGATGCCGCGCCTGGTCGCGATGCCGCGGTCGTTCAGCGTGCGCACGACTTCCAGCCCGCACATCACGCCGAGGATGCCGTCATAGCGGCCGCCGCAGATCTGGGTGTCGAGATGGCTGCCGATGGCGACCGGCGGCAGCGACGGATCGGTACCGGGACGACGGGCGAAAATGTTGCCCAGCCGGTCGATGTCGACGGTACAGCCCGCCGCCTGGGCCCAGTCGACGAACTGGTCGCGCATGATCTTGTCCTCGGTCGAGAGCGCCAGCCGGCGCAGCCCGACATCGCGGAAGCGCCCGATCTCGGCCGAGCGTTCGAGGCTGTCCCACAGGCGTTGCGGATTGACTTCCAGGGCATTGGTGACCACGCGCGGTACTCCTGTCGCTTGCTGCATCGTCCGAAACGATGCTTCTCTAACCAAGAAGCGTGCCACCAAGGACGGGTCATGGACAACGAGTACGATTACATCATCATCGGCGGCGGTTCCGCGGGAGCGGTACTGGCCGCGCGATTGAGCGAGGATCCGGCCCTCCGCGTGCTGCTGCTGGAGGCCGGGCGCGACTTCCGCACCGCCGACACGCCCGAGCATATCCGCATCCCCAATCCGCTGCGCGCCATCGGCGACGATAACTACCGCTATCCCAGGCTGCTGGCCCGCCGCACCGAGCGGCAGGAGCCCAAGCTGCTGTGGCGTGGCCGCGCCATCGGCGGCAGCTCGACCATCAACGGCCAGATCGCCATCCGCGGCATCCCGGAGGATTTCGCCGACTGGGTCGCCGACGGCGCCGCCGGCTGGGACTGGGACGCCGTGCTGCCCTACTTCCGCAAGCTCGAGGCCGACGTGAACTTTGGCGACGCCCCCTGGCACGGCAGCGACGGCCCGATCCCGGTCTATCGCGCCCCGATCGAGGCCTGGGGCCATGCCGACCGCGCCGTGCGCGAGGCCGCGCTCGGCCTCGGCTACGGCTGGTGCCCCGACCACAACGCGCCGACCGGCAGCGGCGCATCGCCCTATGCCATCAACAGCCGCGCCGGGCTGCGCATCTCGACCAACGACGGCTACCTGGAGCCAGCCCGCGGCCGCGCCAACCTCACCGTGGTCGGCCATGCCATCGTCGACACGCTGACCTTCGAAGGCAACCGCGCCCATGCCAACGGCGTCGCGGTGCGCGTCGCCGGCGGCGCCCCGCAGAACGTGCGGGCGCGGCGCGAGGTGCTGCTGTGCGCCGGCGCCATCCATTCGCCGGCGGTGCTGCAGCGGTCCGGCATCGGCCCGCGCGCCGTGCTGGAGACGCTCGGCATCCCGGTGATGGCGGACCGGCCGGTCGGCGAGCACCTGCTCGACCATCCCATCCTCAGCCTGCTGCTCGACCTGCGCGAGGGCGCACAGGTCAGCACGCTGATGCACCGCCACACCAACTGCTGCGTGCGCTATTCCTCTCATCTCGCCGGCGCCGGGGTGAACGACATGATCATGATCGCCGGCAACCTGCGCCCCGCCGAGGATGGCGGCACGGCGCGGGCGCGGCTGGCGGTCTCGGTGTTTCAGGCCTTCAGCGAGGGCACGGTGCGCATCACCACCCGCGATCCCGCCATCGACCCGCAGGTCGAGGAGCGCATGCTGTCGAGCGAGAGCGACCTCGTGCGCATGCGCGACGGCGTCCAGCGC
Organism: Enhydrobacter aerosaccus; assembly: GCF_900167455.1. Classification (GTDB taxonomy): domain Bacteria; phylum Pseudomonadota; class Alphaproteobacteria; order Reyranellales; family Reyranellaceae; genus Reyranella; species Reyranella aerosaccus. The sequence goes on along the minus strand of NZ_FUWJ01000001.1, from coordinate 516,280 downwards.
CTGCGCGACATCGCGCTCCATCCGGCGGTGCAGGCGATCGCTAGCCGTGTCGAATACGGCAGCAGCGGCCGCTCGATCGAAGAGCCGTTCAGCCGCGCCGAGCTGGACGACTGGATGTTCGCCGAATGCTCCGATGCCCAGCATGCCAGCGGCACCTGCCGCATGGGCGCCGCCACCGATCCGCGCGCGGTGGTCGATCCGGATTGCCGCGTGATCGGCTGCACCGGCCTGCGCGTGATCGACGCCTCAATCATGCCGACGGTGGTGCGGGCCAACACGCATCTCACCACGGTGATGATCGCCGAGAAGATGGCCGACGAACTGAAGCGCGGCCCCGCCGGCCGCTGAGGACGGGACTGTTCGGCGGGACTGTCCGATGCCGGCCGTTCCGCTATCATCGGCCGGCACAACGAGAACGAACAGGAGGACACGGACGTGACGACGACGCCAGCCCGCACCGACGCCCTGCCGCTTCGGCTCCATCACAACGCCTATGTCTGCACCAACCAGGAACGCACGCGGCACTTCTACGAGGACATCATCGGCCTGCCGCTGCTCGCGACCTGGATCGAGGAAGGCGAGTTCCCGGATTTTCCCGGCCGCAAGCTCTGCTACAGCCACACCTTCTATGGCATCGCCGATGGCGGCGCGCTGGCCTTCTTCGAGTTCGCCGATCCCGAGGTCGCAGCCGCCTACAAGGCCAAGCGCCAGCCGCTGTTCGTCCATATCGCGCTCGCCGTCACCGAGGCCGGTCAGTACGAGATCCAGCGCCGCCTCGACGCCGCCGGCCTCGCTGTCACCGTGCGCGACCACGGCTATTGTCGCTCGATCTATGTCGAGGACCCGGACGGGCTGCTGGTCGAGTTCACCGCCGACGCCCCCGATGTCGACGCGATCAACGCCCACCAGCTCGCGACCGCGCACGACTCGCTGAAGCGCTGGTCGGCCGGCGACCGCAGGGTCAACAACGACATCCGCCCACATCGCTGACGCAGGTTACCTCACCTGCTCGACGACGCGGCCCAGCCGCTCCAGCGTGCGCACGGCCGTCTTCTGATCGAGGCCGGGCCATTGCACGCGCAGCAGCAGGTGGTTGGCGCCGGTGCGCTCGCCGAAGCGGCCGATCCGGTCGACCACCTCGCTCTCGGAGCCGATGATGAATCGCTGGCGGGCGAAGGCGTCGAAGTCGCCGCGGATGCCGGCCGCCGGCACGAAGCCCGAGTCGCCGCCCCAGCTCGCATAGGCCTCGTACTTGAAGGCGAGCGGCTCGCGCACCTCGTCGAGCGCATTTCCCGTGCCGCTTCCGACATGGCATTCGCGGATGACCGGGAACTCGGTCGCCGCCGGCAGGTCGAGGGCCGCTCGCCGATCGCGGAACAGGTGGCCGAGCCGGCCGACCTCCTCCTCTGTCACCATCGGCGAGGGCATCCAGGCATCGGCGAGACGGGCGGCGCGCTTCACCGCCACCTCGACATCGCCCGCCATCCAGATCGGCGGACCGCCCGGCCGTTTCGGCTTGAGGCTCGCCTGCACACCGCTGATCCGATGGAACTGGCCCTGATACTCGACGACGTCGTCGCGCCACAACTTGCGGATCACCTCGACGCCCTCGATGAAGCGCGGCACGCGCTCCTTGAAGGGAACGCCGATCGAATCGAACTCCTCCTGGCGATAGCCCAGGCCCAACCCGATCACGGCATTGCCGCCGGTCAGCCAGTCGAGCGTCGCCGTCTCCTCGGCGACGATCACCGGATTGAGCAGCGGCAGCAGCAACAGGCCCGGCCCCAGCATCATGCCGTCGGCCTCGGCCGCCAGCCGTGCCAGCAACGGCATGGCCTGGAACATCTGCAGCGGGCTCGACACGAAGTGCTGGCCCACCATCAGCGAGGCGAGCCCGCTTGCCCGGGCGACCCGCGTCTGCTCGATCAGGTTGGCGAGCTCGGGCCCGAGATCCGCACCTTGCCGCCATTGCGTCGCCATGTAGAGACCGAGCTTCATCGCCGGTTCTCCGTCACGTCCCGCCGCGATACGGCTCGCCCCAGCGATCCTGATAGACGACCGCCTCCAGCGCCGCGCGCTTGACCGGCCCGAACTTGCCCATCGGATAGCCGATCGGAAGGATGGCATAGGACTGCACGCCGGGTGGCAGACCGAGCGCCGCCTCCGCTTCCTTCTCGTAGAAGAGATGGCGCGTCGTCAGCGTGGCGCCGAGCCCGAGGGCGCGCGCCGCCAGCAGCATGTTCTGCACCGCCGGATAGATCGAGGCGCCGGAGGCGCGACCGGGATGGGGATCGTCCACCAGGCAGGCGACGATCCAGACCGGCGCCTCGTGGAAATGATCGGTGAGATAGGACACGGCCTCGAGCTGGCGCAGATAGCGCTCCTTGCTCACGCCCGGCGGCGGCTCACTGGTGCGATAGCGCGGCCCGATCCATTCGTCGAAGGCGCGCTTGTACCAGACCTGCACCCCTTCCTTGATCTTGCGGTCCTTGATGACGAGGAAGCGCCATTTCTGCGTGTTGCCGCCGCTCGGCGCGCACGTGCCGGCCTGCAGGATGCGCTGGATCAGCGCGTCCGGCACCGGGTCGGGCTTCAGCCGCCGCATGGCGCGGCACGATTCCATGATCTCGAACAGGTCCGGCATCCACTTCTCCTACGGCGATCGCCTTCCAGGACCGCGTCATGATCGCGAGCGGGCCAGAGGCCCGCAGTCCGCCAAGACTCCTACCCGCGCAAGACTACTCCCGCCCGCGCCTCGTTGAGCTTGCCCTGCTCCCAGGTCACGGCGCCGTTGACGATCGTGTATTCGACGCCGCGCGAGGGCATCACCATGCGCTTGGCGCCGCCCGGCAGGTCGTAGCGCCGCTCGCCGTGATTGCTGGAGCCGATGGCGGCGGGATCGAAGATCGCCACGTCGGCCGGCGCACCCTCGACGAGGCGGCCGCGATCGGCGAGACCGAACAGATCGGCCGGATCGGAGGTGAGCTTGCGCACGCCCTCCTCCAGCGTGATCGCCTCCTTCTCGCGCACCCAGGTGCCGAGCAGGTAGGTCGGGTAGCCGGCATCGCACAGCATGTCGACATGGGCGCCGCCGTCGCCCAGGGCCATCAGGATCGCCTTGTTGTTGAGGAGCTCGCGCATGCGGTCCTCGCGCGTGTTCCACGACGCCATGGTGAGCTCGCAGTCGAGATTGTCGGCCAGCACCGTGTCGAGGAAGGCATCGACGCCGTCCTTGCCCTGCTCCTGCGCGATCTGCGCCACCGACTTGCCCTCGAGCCCCTTAAGCGCCGGATTGTGGACGGTGTGCACCGCGATGCGGCCCCAGTTGCTGAAGCCGGTTGGGTTCTTGAGGTCGTGGCGGAAGGCGTTGCGGAAGGCCGGATCGGCATAGACCGTCTTCTGCGCCGCCTTCGACGTGTCGGCGAACACGCGCTTCCACGACGGGAAGGCGGCGAAGGAAAAGGGATTGTCCATGTTGACCTCGCGCGTCAGCGGCAGCGGCGAGGTCTGCGGCCGCGCGCCCTTGGCGATCATCGGCGCCGCGCGACGCAGCGTGTCGCGCACCGCCTCGGGGATGTCGTCGCGATCGAACAGGGCGATGAAGGTGACCGGCCGCCCGCTCTCGTCGAGCAGGAAATCCAGCAGTTCGCACTGGTCCTGCTCCAGCACGCCGACCTGGCGCGTGAGCGCGATCTCGATCGCGCCCTTCCCACGCGCCTTCAGGACGTTGGCATAGGCCTTCATCTCCTCGCGGCTGGCATTGCGGCAGGCGAGCGGCTTGCCCTCGAATCCCATGTGCTGGTTGAGCGTGGTCGAGGAAAAGCCGAGCGCGCCGGCATCCATCGCCTCGCCGATCAGGCCGGCGATGCGGGCCGTCTCCTCGGCCGTGGCGGCGCGTTCCATCGAGGCCTCGCCCATCACGTAATGCCGAAACGGGGTCAGCGGCGCGATGAAGGCGAGGTTGAGCGACGGCCGGCGGGCGGCGGCCGCATCCATGAACTCGGGGAAGGTCTCCCAATCCCAGGTGATGCCCTTGTCCAGCACATCGAAGGGAATGCCCTCGACATTCACCAGGTCGCGCATGGCGATCTCGCGCGTCTCGGGCTTGCAGGGCGCGATGCCGACGCCGCAATTGCCCATCACCACCGAGGTGACGCCATGCCATGACGACGGCGTCACCGCGCCGTCCCAGCAGATCTGCGCGTCGTAGTGCGTGTGCGGATCGACGAAGCCCGGCGTCACCACCAGCCCATGGGCCTGGATGGTGCGCGTCGCCCCTTCCGTCACCTTGCCGATGGCAGCGATCCTGCCGTTGGCGATGGCGATATCCGCCTGGTAGCGCTTCTTCCCTGTCCCGTCGACGACGGTGCCGTTCTTGATCAGGAGATCGTAGGCCATTCCACTCCTCCCTTACGGTGTTGGGGAAAGCCTACCCTTCCCTGCCGGCACGACGCATGCCCAAAAGCGCAGACGAGCCATGTCCGGCGTTCGATGCGGACCAGCGCACTAGCGCTAACTGCGCTAACCGCAATACCGCGACGTGCCGGCTGTGATTTCTGGCGCTATAAACTCGCCACATTATCCACCCATCAATAACTTGCTATTTTCGCAATACCCATATATAGATGAACGCGAAAAGAACATCAACCTCGAGCGCATCACTCGGGTTGGCGGCGAGTGCCGGGCTCCTCGAGCCTGAGACCAATGATACGGAGGTCAAACGGATGCTGAATGGTGCAGCTGTTTCTCTTGTCCCCCTTAGAAGATACTCGCCCTGTTGGACTCTACTGCTAAAAGCGGCTTTTAAGGCCAATTGGATGTCGAAATCGGCATTCCTCGTCGCAACCCTTTGTCTTGTCGCTTATAGGTCCTCTTGGGCAAACGATCTGGTGGACGTGCCTCCGCCCGCACCCTCCAGCTGCCCAAACCTGATGGTCTTCTTTCCCGAAGGAGCGGCCACGCTAGCTGCCACGCAGCTGAACTATCTTTCTTATCACGTGGCCGCGGCACGAGGATGCGACTACTACTTTAGCCAGCAATATCTACTTGATAGTCCATCGAACCGAATCTGTGTCGAAGGACACACGGACGATGTCGAAGCACATAGCGCCAATCCAAATCTGAGCCAGAAAAGAGCCGAAGTCGTTTCTATCGTTCTTGTAGAAGCCGGCGTGCCGAGGAAAAGCATCGTCATATCTGCGCTACACAACCACCAACCATTGACCATTGCCCGCGGCCACTCGGAACAGCTGAATCGGCGTGTCGTGATTAGGGCTTGCACTCAAGCGGACCGTCTTCCTTAGAAAAGCTCTACATTCGAGAAGTGGGCTTATTGCATAGACGGCTGACAGGTAGTGCGTCCAATGCCTCAGTTAGTTGTCCGATTCCGTACCTGCATCCGGTGAATGTGCCATCGACTGACTAAGCAGCGAGCACAGCCATGATAGGGGCAGAGCACAATCCAGACTGACGAGGCAAAACGAATGGAGTCGAGAGGAATTGGGCCCGCTACGACTCCCGCCAGATGATGCTGATCTGGACTCTAGGCCAGATCCCAGACCGTTCCAACATTGCTGAACCGAAGAACTTCCCGACCGAGTAGCGTCGCCGGCTCCGCGGCTTTTGTCGACGTGGCTGCGGGAGCGAGTGTGAGAACCGTGGCCACGACAACACGGAAGCGCTACCCGGACAGCCGAAGCCACTCGGATATCGATGGGGGGATGCCGCTGCATCGAAGCAGCCTCTACGATCTGTACGTTGTGACCAGCCGGTTTTCCCATCACCTGCCAATCGCTCATTGTGTCTCAGGACGATAATCGACCGGCAGTTGCTGCGCCAATCTCCCAGTAGCCCGAGTGCTCATGGGATCGTGGCTCTCAGGTCGTCGGGACCTCCGCCACCTTCAGATACGTCCCCGCCCCGTAATGCAGCGTGTTGCGGGCAAAGTACGGCGGTCCGGGCATGTCGAAATGCACGTAGCCGTGGCTGACATCGCTGCGGAGAAGGTCGAGACGGCTTGCCACGTCGAGGCGCAGGCGGTCGCCGGGTTGAAGCTGGGTCGGGCCGGGCGTGAGGCTGAAGGTAAGCGGCACGGGCACACCGGGCTGCAGCGGCTCGCGCACGGAGGTGTCGTGCACGATCTCGCACGCCGTGTCGCGCGCGGGATCGCGCCGGCGGCGGGCCGGGCTCATGGCACCGAGCGACAGCAGGTGATAGCTGCCATCCCTGGCGACGCGGCCGAGTCGCGCGACGAGGTGGGAGTCGATCTCGTTTGAGCTGAAGGACAGCGTCAGCGACACAGGCCCGGCCAGCCGCATCGGCCGCTCCGCGGTCATCTCGTAGGTGAGGCGCTGGTTGGCGACCTCGTCGAAGCCGCCCAGCACCGGCAGGCCGAGCGGCACCGCTGCCCAGCGGTTCTCGCCCTCCCCCGGTTCCTCCGCCAGCCTGTGCGTCGCCGCATCCTGGCCGCCGGAGGCAAGATAGAAACGCCGCTCCATCGCCTCCGGCACCGGGAAATCGGCCGCGCCGGCAAACAGATCCTCGCCTTCCAGCCAGTAGCGCACCGGCGGCTGGGCGGCATAGCCGTTGTCCGTGCCGTGCAGCACATGGTCGAAGAAGGCCAGCGCCTCCAGTTGCCAGGCATAGACCGGCAGCTCGTAGCGCGGCGGCGCCAGGATCATCCATTTGCGGTCGGTCGGCGTGGCCGCGTTCTGGAACAGGTCGTAGGTGCCGAACTGGTGCAGGTTGAAGTAGCCCAGGTTCTGCACCACGACGAAGGGGATCTCGATGGCGCCGAGCTGCCCGGTCGGACCGGATTGCAGCGAGCAGGTCTCGCGCGATTTCGAATCGAGCATCCAGTTGGCGTACATCTCGCGCACGGCCTTGACCGGCGTCTTGGCCATGAAGGCGCGGTAGATCGCATCCACCCGCTTCATCATGAAGGGCTGCCACAGCCGCTTCAGCGGCGAGTTGGTGACGTGGCTGAGCAGCGCGCGCACCACCGGCGGCACGCGCAGGTCGTACATGGCGCGCGTGAAGTTGGCGCCCATCCACAGATTGCAGAAATAGAGGTTGGGCACGCCGCCGAACTGCACCAGGTGGCGGAAATAGTCGGTGCAGATCTCGTTGCAGAAGAACGCCTTCAAGGCCGGCGGTCGACGCACCGCGACCAGCGGCTGGCTCATGCCGTAATAGGACGTGCCGAACAGCACGACGCGGCCGTCGCACCAGGGCTGGGACGCGGCCCAGGCGATGCAGCGCTCGTGATCGTCGACGTCCTCCGGCGACAGGAACACGGCCTGCTCGCCGCCTGAGCGACCCATGCCGCGGCGCATCACCACGACCTGCCCGTAGCCGCGGCCGGTGAAGACGGGCGGCGAGCCGATCTCGTTGCTGCCGGTCGGCATGCCGGCCGTATGAAGCTCGCGCGTATAGGCGGCGAACTGGACGATCGCCGGATAGCGTCCGGGTGCGCGCGGCACGTAGACATCGGCCGAAAGCGTCACGCCGCCCGCCACCTCGATGCGCTGGTCGGCGAGCAGCCGGCAGCCGAGCCCCTGCGCGGCGGATCGCGTGGGCTGCCAGCCGGCAAGCTGCTCGTGCCGCAACTCCGGCGCCTTGATCGGGATGAGATTGTCGAGCCACGCCCCCATGATCACTCCTCTCCGGCGCCGCCGGCATCGTTGCCGTCGCCCGACGCCGCGGCGGCGAACAGGCGAAACATCTCGTCCAAAACCTGCTTGTTGAGCTTGCGGCCCGGGGTCGGCCCCAGCGCCACGCCGATGATGGCAAGGCCCGTTCCGAGGGCATGCAGCAGCGCCACCTGCGCCGGCGTCGCCTCGAGGCCGGCGCTCGCCAGCAGGGCGGCGCTGTGCCGGCGCATGGCGACCACCAGGCGGTGATAGAGATCGCGCAAACCCGGCTCGGCATCCGCCGCCAGCACCAGCGAGACGAGGACGCGCGTGTTCTCGGTATTGGCGAGCGCACGCACCAGGCGGGCGACCCGCTCCTCGTACGGCAGCGACTCCGTCATGGCGCCGCCGAGATTGGCCTCCTGCCCGGCTACCGCCGCCTCCAGCACGCCGCGCACTAGATCGGCCCGGGTCGGGAAGTAATAGGTCAGATGGCTTTGCGACAGGCCGGCCGCCTTGGCGACGCGCGGTTGCGTCAGACCGGCCAGCCCCTGCGCGCGCAGGATACCGATCGCCGCCGTCACTATCCGCTCCCGCATGTCCGCCGGGTTCATGCTCGGCCTCTTGGTTGGTATACCTACCAAATCACAAGATGCCGCGATGGGCAAGCATCGTCGACGGCGGGGCAGATCGCAGCGTGCTTCGCTCGCCTGGGATCACAGCGTCGCGGTCACAGTCTCGCCGGTGCGTTGCCCTGCATCGTCACCGGCACGCCAATCCACTTGCGTCTTAAGGCTCGGCCCGGTCGCGCAGTGTATGGGCGTCGGACGCATTCAGCGTGAGGCCGTAGAAGTCCTTCAGTATCTTGATGCGCTCGCGCGTGGCGGGGCTGAAGGCATCCTTACCCTCGAAGGCATTCAGCAGAACGCCTTCCACCAGGTCGCCCAGGCTCATGTCCAGGTACTCAGCCAGGCCCTTCGCGACCTTGAGTATCCGCTTCTCGATGCGAACGCCCGTTTGCACGCGCTCGACAATCTTCTCGTCCGACTCTGACTTCATGGCAGATTCCCCTGAACCGAGGGCGGCGGTCGCCGGCCTCGTGCCCTTCCCGATCTTTGCCCCGCTTTGCTTGAACACCGGAGGCGAAGGCAATCACTCTTTCTGATCATTGACGTTATTTTGGTACATTGGTACCAATGTACAAGACCCGAGCGGATGGCTAACCGAGCGATCGCTCCTGCCGGTCGGGCCGACCCTTTGCGAACGAGTGACCATCATGAGTGCCGTCATCAGCCCCCGTGTCCGCCCTGATCACGCCGAGATCGTCGAAGTCGGCGAAGGGTTCCTGGCGCGGACGTTTCCACCGTCGCGCTATCACCATCGCGAACACCTCATCATGGCGACCTATCTGCTCGTGCGGTATCCGGAGCGCGACTGGCGGGCCGAGCTTCCCGATCTGATCCGCCGCTACAACGTCGCCTCCGGTGGCGTGAACGACGACACGCGGGGCTATCACCACACGATGACGATGGCGTTCCTGACCCTCGTCGAAGGCGTTCTTGCCGGAGTGGGCCACGAGGATGTGGTTTCCGCCTGCAACGCGGTGCTGACCTCGGTGGCGGCCGAACGGAATGTCCTGCTGCGCTTCTGGAGCCGCGAGCTATTGTTCTCCCGCGACGCACGGCTAGGCTGGGTCGAGCCCGATATCGGCGCCATCGACCCACACACCATCGACACACCCGCCATCGGCGCTTCATGAGACCATGCCGGACGGCCGATCGCCCGATTGTCCGCTCGCGGCGCTTCGCCGTCGCAGACCGGCGATCGTCTGCGCCGGGGGCGAGACAGCTCCGTCAACGGCGCCCAGTCCGGCTTCCGTCGAACAGTGCTCGCAATTCGATTGCCGCCTCCTTCAGCGGCGTGTCGTCGCCGTTGACACGGCACTGGATCAGCGCGCCCTCCAGCGCGGCGATGGCGAAGCGGGCCAGTGACGCGGCGCGCTTTGGCGCGATGCCGCTCCGACGCGCCGAGTCAGCGATGATCTCGGCCCAGGCGGCGAAAGCCGCTTGGCCAGCATCGCGGATGGCGCCGTGCTCGGGCACGGTCTCCAGCAGCGTCGTGGTGATGGGGCAGCCGTCGCGATAGCCCGACTTGCGCATCCAGCCGGCCAGCAGCGTGAGGTAGCGCTCGAGCAGTTCGCCTGGACTCGATGCTTCGGCCGCCAGCGTGCGCAGTGTCGCGGCCACCGTCTCGCCCGCGCGCTGCACCGCCTCGGCGCCGATCTCGGCCTTGCCGCCGGGGAAGTAGTGATAGAGCGAGCCTTTCGGCGCGCCGCTGGCCTCGAGGATTTCGGCCAGGCCGGTCGCTGCGTAGCCCTGCTTGCGGAAGAGCGTGACGGCACTGCCGAGAAGGGCATCGCGATGCTTGCGGGGTGGGGCCACGGTCGAGGTTCCGGTATAAGGGGAGGTCGGAATCTATATAGACTGGTCTATATGAGTCCGTCCATACTTCGCGCCAATCTACTGGCGAAGGAGAGGACGGATGAGCGACCGGGTGCCGGCGGGCTTTGCGCCCCATTTCAAGAAGAGCGGCCTGACCGATCCGTGGGAACCGCTCTATTCGCGGCGCACCGCGGACGCCGTGTTCATCGGCCTGCGCGCGGGGCCGGCGCACGCCAACTCGCGCGGCTTCGTCCATGGCGGGCTGGTCACGGCGCTGGCCGACAACGCCATGGGATTGAGCTGCAAGCTCGGGCTGGGCGAGGAGACGGGACTGGTGACGGTCGGTCTCTCCGTCGATTTCATCGCGACGGCGCGGCTCGGCCAGTGGCTGGAGATCCGGCCGGTGGTGATGAAGGCCGGCCGCACCCTCTCCTTCTGCACCGCCACCATCCATGCCGACGACACGCTGTGCGCGCGCGCCAACGCGACCTTCCAGGCGGTGCGCTCCCCGTCGTCAGTGACTGCGGCGGCGGCGTCATGACGGAGGACACGCTCCTGGCCGCGTTGCGCGCGGTCAACGACCGGGCGGCCTTCAACCGCTGGGCCGGATTCACCGTCGCGCAGGCCGCTCCCGGCGAGGCGGAACTGACGATCGAATGGCGCGAGGCGTTCGGCCAATATGCCGGCTTCCTGCATGCCGGCCTGATCGGCGCCCTGCTCGATACCGCCTGCGGCTTCGCGGCCTTCACCGAGGTCGGGCCGGTGCTGGCGTCGCACTTCGCGGTGAACTGCCTGGCGCCGGCGGTCGGCCGGCGCTTCGTCGCGCGCGGCCGCGTGGTGAAGGCCGGCCGCAAGCAGGTCTTCACCACCGCCGAGCTTCTGGCGGCACGGGACGACCGCCTCGACCTGGTGGCGACCGGCGAGGCCCTGCTCGTCCCCGTGCCGGCCGCAAGCAAAGAAGCGCCCTGAGTCCTCTCCGCCGTGCAGCGGGAACGAGCGTCTTCGATTCAAAGGTCCTCTCCGCCGCATAGCGGGGGAGAGGAAGGGACCCGTTGCACCGCAACGGGGAGGTGAGGTGGTCGGTGTTGCAGAGGCGATATCGAGGGGGCGGACGGAAAGACCCACCTCACCCTCCCCACGCTCACGCGTGGGTCCCCTCCCTCTCCCCCCGCTACGCGGGGCGGAGAGGGCTCTTTGCACACGTCCTCTCAGCCGTACAGACGCGCAGAGAAGGCTTTCGATCTCAGACCGCCGTCACATGCACGCCGGGTCGCTTGCCGTCGTTCCACTTACCGCCAAGGGCGCGTTCGATCTGAGCGGCGAGCTGGAGCAGCAGGCCATCGTTGGCCTGCTTCGCCTGGGCCTGGATGCCGAGCGGCAGGCCGTGCTCGTTGGTGGCGAGCGGCATCGACAGCGCGGGGATGCCGCACAGGTTGGACAGCGGCGTGAAGGCGAAGTTGCGCCACAGGTTGCCGAACCAGTCGAGCACGGAGGGATTGTCGCTGATGGTGAGATATTCCGTCGTGCCTACCTTGGGCGTCGGCAATGCGGTGATCGGCGTCAGGATGATATCCCACTCCTCGAAGAAGGTACCGAAGCCGCGCGACGTGGTGTTGAACACCGCCTGCATCTGCGCCCGCTCGGTGAAGCTCGTGTTCCGGCCGGCCTCCCAGATGCGGATGTTCACCGGCTCGATCAGGTCGGCCGGCGGCCGCTCCAGCCCGCGCGCCGCCAGCATGTTGTTGATGACCTGCGCGAAGTTGCTGATGTAGCAGGTGGTCTGGGCGGCGAAGGCGGCACGATAGTCGATGGCGGGTTGGGCATGGCCGACATGATGGCCGAGACCTTCGAGGAAGCGGCCGACGCGCTCCAGCTCGGCGGCGATGTGCGGCGTCGCGGTATAGTCGCCCCACTGGTGCGACAGCGCGATCCGCAGCTTGCCGGGATCGCGCTTGATCAGTTCCATGTAGGGCTCCGGCGCGGTCCAGTAGGGCATGAATTCGCCCGGCGCGCCGCCGCGGCAGGCATCGACGAAGGCGGCGGTGTCGCGCACCGTGCGCGACTGGCAGCCCTGGATCGAGACCAGGCCGGTGAGATCGGACAGGTGCGGCGCGATCGAGAAGACGCCGCGCGAGACCTTGAGGCCGATATTGCCGTTCACGCCCGCCGGGATGCGGATCGAGCCGCCGCCATCGGTGGCATGCGCGATCGGCACCACGCCCGCCGCCACCATGGCGGCGCTGCCGGCCGAGGAGCCGCAGGTCGTGTAGTCGGTGTTCCAGGGATTGCGCGTGACGTAGACGGCGGGATTCTCGGCCGAGCTGCAGACGCCGAATTCCGGCGTCGTGGTGCGGCCGATCAGGTTGAGGCCGGCCTGGCGCATCTTTCCGGTGAGGAAGGTGTCGGCGGCGGCGCGGTTGCCGCGCATGAACAGCGAGCCCTGCTCCTGCAGGCGGCCCTTCATCGTGGGCCCGAGATCCTTCATCAGGAACGGCAGGCCGGCGAAGGGACCGGCGAGATTGGCGCCATCCTTGGCCGGATCGGCGATCACATCCTCGAACAGCTCGACGACGCCGGAGAGCCGGGAATCGACCTTGGCGACGCCTGCGGCCGCCTGCCGCGCCAGCTCGGCCGGCGTGACCTCGCCCTTCCTCACCCGCTCCGCCAGCGCCACGCCATCCTGCTGCGCCCACTCGTCCCAACTCATCGGCAAAGTCATGCGATCCGTTCCCTCAGTGCGGGCCGCACCTTAGTTTCGCACCGCACCGAGTCAACGGATTGAGCGTGCAGGGCCGTGCAGTTTGGAGATATCCGGTCTCGGCGTGGCCGCCGTTGCCAACAGCGGCGTCATCCGGGGTCAAACCCAGTGTCTTCCTGAGTGCAGCGAAAAGTCCTTGGCCAGCACAGCGAAAGATCCTTCGCTGCGCTCAGGATGACACCGTTTTCTGTATCGACACAGAGCACCAGCCGCTTAGTGGTGTCATCCCGAACGCAGTGAGGGATCCTTGGTCGGCGCCAGCCAAGAACTTTCAGCTGCGCCTATGATGACACGGGGCGCGGAGCGAAGGGAGTGAATTGCCGGATCGCGCGCGACTCCAGTCGCGCTCATCAGGTCTCGCAACATGAATGAAGAGCGCCACTGGAGTGGCGCGCTCCAAGGGGGCCGAGGGTGCGCCCCCAGCCTACCCTGCCAGACGGCCCTTCATGACCTGGCCGTTGAACACGCCGGTGGCCTCGCCGTTCTCGAAGGCCACGGCGCCGTTGACGACGGTGGCGCGGATGCCGTCGGCCTTCTGCACCAGGCGGCGCGCGCCGCCCGGCAGGTCGGTCTCGACGGTCGGCAGGCAGGGGCGGATGCGGTCTTCCTCGAACAGCACGAGATCGGCCTTGTAGCCCTCCCGGATCAGGCCGCGATCGCCCAGCTCCCAGGCCGCGGCATTGTCGTGGGTCAGCTTGCGGATCGCCTGTTCGAGCGTGAAGGCGCCGCGCTTGCGCACCCAGTAGCTGAGGAAATGCGTCTGCAGCGACGAGCCCATCTCCTGGCAGACATGGGCGCCGGAGTCGGAGAAGGTGGCGAGCGTATGCGGATGCTTGAGGATGCCCAGCACGTCGTCCGGCTGCTCGTTGACCAGCGGCTGGACATAGATCTGGTTCTCGTCGGCCAGCGACAGGTCGATCATCACCTCGACGGGATGCTGGCCGCGCGCGCGGGCGAGCTGATCGACGGTGGGGTCGTCCCAATCGACGCCCTTGAGCGCGAAGAGATTGGCATAGTCCGGCTTGCGCGGATCGGTGGTGGCCGCGCCGCCGCCCTGGAAGGTTTTATCACGCGGCTTCATCCTCGCCTCGGCCTCGACCAGCGTGCGGCGGACGGCGGGATCGCGCAGGCGCCGCTTCTGCTCGTCGAGCGGCAGGGCGCGGATCGGCTTCCAGTCCGGCAGAACGTCGAACGGCAGGTAGGATTTCAGCGAGAAGATGGCGTTGATCGAGCGCGTCGTGCCCTGTCCGAACATGCGCCCACCGGCGGCGATCGTATCGTCGATGTACCGCGTCTGGTAGTGCCAGGGGTTGGGATCGTCGCCCTGCTTCGTCGCCAGCACGCCGAACATGACTGGTCGCTTCGTTGCCAGCGCCACCCGCCGCAGACGATCGAGGAAGGCGCGGTGCGCGGCGCCGCTGCCGATGTCGGGGCCGACCTGGAAGATACCGGCATCGAGCTCGGCCATCGCCGCGACGATGCGGTCAATCTCCTCCCAGTCGGCGATGCGGCTGGCGACCGGCGTATCGTCGGGCGTCACGTGCGTCGGCGCGCGCGAGCTCGAGAAGCCGAGCGCGCCGGCCTTCAACGCCTCCTGCACCAGCAGCGCCATGCGGCGCATGTCGTCCTCGCTCGCCACTTGCTCGAGCGCGCGCTTGCCCATGACGTACATGCGCAGCGCCGAATGGCCGATATACATGCCGTAGTTGATCGCCTTGGGCAGGCCCTCGACGGTGGCCATGTAGTCGGGGAAGGTTTCCCAGTTCCAGTCGATGCCGGCCGCCATCGCCTCGGTCGGGATGTCCTCGACCGCCGACAGGCAGCGCGCGTACCAGTCGCGATCGGCCGGCTTGCAGGGCGCCAGCGCGAAGCCGCAATTGCCCATCACCACCGACGTGACACCGTGCCAGCAGGAGCAGCTTCCCAGCGGATCCCACGCCACCTGCGCATCCATATGCGTGTGGCCGTCGATGAAGCCGGGCGAGACGATCAGCCCGTCGGCATCGATGGTGCGGCGGGCCGGTTCGGCGAGACGGCCGACGGCGGCGATGCGGCCATCGCTAATGCCGACATCGGCGGTGACGCGCGGCGCGCCCGAGCCATCGACCACGGTGCCGTTGCGGATCAGAAGATCGTAGGCCATCCGTTTCCTCCGTATTCGCCTTCTTTTGGCCGCAGCCTACGCGCGCGCCGCCTGCAGCGCCACAAGCGGACGCACAGCGGATGAGAGTCTCGCCTGTCGATCTGGATCGAAAGGCTGGATCGGAGGAGCAGCCGCGGCGGAACCGGTCAGCACAGCGTCTTGAGGAAATCCGGGAGATCGCCGGCCGGCATCTTGGCCGGCACTTGGAAGAACATCTCGGCCACCCAGCCGCGATGGAAGGTGGCGTGGTTGACGACGTGCCGCAGCATGTCGGCACGCGTCATGGCGCTCTTCTCGCCGCTGATGAAGGTGAAGGGCACAATCTCCGCCAGCGTCTCCTCGCTCTGCGCCTCGGCCCAGTCGATGTACCAGCGGTCCATCGCCTGCTGCGCGCTCCACAGATCCTCGAGCCTGGGATGCAGGACGCCATTGCGCGCCGTGAAGCCATGCGGCCGTCCTTCGAGATGAGCCTGCCAGATCAGGTCGACCACCAGATTATGATTGAGCGTGCCGATCATGCTCTTGAACAGCGTCGGCCGCTCCTTCTCCGCCTCGCCCGGCGGCAGCGCCGCGACGGCCTCGAAGGTCAGGCGATCGGCCCACAGCCGATACTTCGCCAGGGTCCGCACGCTGTCCAGGTTCGCCGTCGTCTGCATGGCACCGCCTTCGATGTTGCAGTCCCGAGGTAGCACGGCAGGACCTCTCGCGGCTGTCACGACTGTGTCAGCGATGATGCCGCCGGTCGCGGCCGGGCGTCATGACTTCATCGTCAAATCGAGGCATGGTGCGCCGGCATACGGAGGGGAGAATACGATGATGTGTCCGGAGTGCGCCCGCCTGGGACGGCGGCACCTGCTGTCGCTTGCCGGCCTGGCCGCGGCGGCGGGAGTCGCGGCGGTTGCGGCCCGTCCGCGCCCGGCCCTCGCCCGCACGACGCTGGCGGCCGACGAGGCGTTGGCGAAGCTCAAGGCCGGCAACGACCGGTTCGTGGCAGCGCCGCAGCTTTGCGCCGCCAACCTTGCCAACAACCGGACGGCCGTGGCGCCGGCCCAGTCGCCGTGGGCGACGGTGCTGACCTGCTCCGACAGCCGTCTGCCGCCAGAGCTGATCTTCGGCGGCCTCGGGCTGGGCGAGCTGTTCGTGACCCGTACGGCCGGCAACGTCGCCGACCCGGCCGTGGTGGGAACGATCGAATACGGCGCCGAACATCTCGGCTCACCGCTGGTCGTGGTCATGGGCCACAATCGCTGCGGCGCCGTGCAGGCAGCCTGCGCCCAGGTGCAGAAGCCGAGCCCGCTGCCGGGGTCGATCGGCGTGCTGGTGGACCAGATCGTGCCGGCGGCGCGCGCCGAACTGGGCAAGCCCGGCGACTTCATCGAGAACGTGGTGCGCGCCAATGCGCGGCTGACCGCCGAGCGCATCGGCCATGACAGTCCCGTCGTCCACGAACTGGCCCACGAGGGCAAGGTCAAGGTGGTCGCCGCGCGCTACGATCTCGACAGCGGCCGCGTCGAGTTCCTGGGCTAGGCGGTCGCGGCCGCAGCGATCGCGGCAGGTCGGAGGTCGACAGAATGAAGATCGTGGTCGTGGGCGCGACATCGGCCATCGCCGAGCATTGCTGTCGTCTGTGGGTCGCCCACGGTCCGGTGGAACTGATCTTGCTCGTGCGCGATCTCGCCAAGGCGGAGCCGATCGCAGCGAATTTGCGGGCGCGAGGTCCGAGTTCGACGGTCGCCGTGGTGAAGGCCGACTTCCACGATCCGGCCGCGACCGCCGCGCAAGTCGACGCAGTAGCGGCCTCGGGGCCGGTCGACCTGGCGCTGATCGCGCAGGGTTGGCTGGCCGACCAGTCGCTTTGCCAGCAGGATCTCGCGATGCTGCGCGAGTCGCTCGAGATCAATGCCGTCTCGCCGACCCTGTTCGCCGAGGCGTTCGCGGCGCAGTTCGCGCGCCAGGGCCGCGGCACGCTGGGGATCATCGGATCGGTCGCGGGCGATCGCGGCCGCAAAGCCAATTACAGCTACGGTGCTGCCAAGGGCTTGCTGGCCCGCTATGCCGAAGGCCTGCAGCATCGCTTCGCCGGCAGCGCGGTGCGCGTGGTGCTGATCAAGCCCGGCCCCACCGTCTCGCCGATGACGGCCGCGCGCAGCGTTCGCGGCATCCGGGTGGCGCCGACGGAGGATGTCGCACGCACCATCGTCGCCGGTCTCGCGCGCGGCAAGGCGGTGGTCTACGCGCCGCCGGTCTGGCGTCTGATCATGCTGGTGGTGCGGCACCTGCCGCGCGTCATCTTCAACCGGACGTCGATCTGACGCCGATCGGTCCGGCCGAGACTATCCCCGCTTCGCCGCCGCTTCCTTCTCGGCCATCTTGGCCTTGAGCTGGTCGGGCGTGAGGCGGACGATGTGCTCGTTCTGGTGGCTGTAGATGTCGTAGGGTTTGACGTCGAGGTCCTCCAGCACGATCTCGCGCGCCAGCACCTTCTGCTTCCAGGCTACGTGCTCGGCCTCGGCAGCATGGAACTCCGGCATCACCTCACGAGCGAACAGCTCCAGCGAGTCGCAGATGTCCTGGTGGCTGGTCTTGCCAGCTTGATTCAGCAAGATCACCTGATCGACTCGGCTCTGCTGGAACTGGCGCAGCTTGCGGCGGATCGTTTCGGGCGAACCGATGAGGCCCGACTCCAGCGCCTTCTTCTCCTCCGGTCCGCCCTTCCAGCTCTGATACTCCTTCCACAGATCCGACGTGCCCGGCGCGTCGACGCCTTTGCGGCCGTAATAGGAGAGCGCGAAGATGAAGAAGGTCCAGCCCGCCGCCTTGGCTTCGGCCTCGGCATCGGTCGGCGCGCACATGAAGCCCGACACCATCGCGACGTTGGGATTGCTCGGATAGTCGGTGAGCTTGTTCTGATTGTTCAGGAGGTTGTTGTAGTACTTGTGCACCCAGGCGCGCGCGGCCTCCGGGGTGACGAAGGTGAAGCCGAGCGCGCCCATGCCCCACTCGCCGGCCTTGCCGATGGTCTGGATGTTGGAGCAGGCCACCCATAGCGGCGGATGCGGCTTCTGGAACGGCTTCGGGATCACGTTGCGGGCCTCGAAGTCGTAATACCGGCCGTGAAACTCCCAGCTCTCGCGGGTGAACATCGGGACGATAGCCTTCACGGCCTCCTCCCAGCGGTCTCGCTTGTCGCGCACCTTGATGTTGAAGGGATGCAATTCCGCCGGCCCGGCCGCCTCGCCCATGCCGAGCTCGACGCGCCCGCCTGACAGCAGATCGAGCGTGCTCACCTTCTCGGCGACGCGGTGCGGCTGATTGGTGGTGAGCTGGATCACGCCATGGCCGAGCCGGATGTTCTTCGTCCGCTGGCTGGCGGCGCCGAGAAAGACTTCTGGCGCCGAGGAATGGGAATATTCCTCGAGGAAATGATGCTCGACCTCCCAAGCATAGTCATAGCCCAGGCGGTCGGCGAGCTCGATCTGCGTCAGGGAGTCCTGCAGCAGCTGATACTCGCTGCTCGATCCCCACGGCCGCGGCAACTGGTGTTCGTAGAAGATTCCGAACTTCATGGACCTTTCCTCCGTCAGGAAAGGTCCCTCGCGGCACA
Source organism: Enhydrobacter aerosaccus (assembly GCF_900167455.1). Lineage (GTDB taxonomy): Bacteria > Pseudomonadota > Alphaproteobacteria > Reyranellales > Reyranellaceae > Reyranella > Reyranella aerosaccus. Next base: position 497,703 of record NZ_FUWJ01000001.1, on the reverse strand, counting down.
GGCCGTGACAAGAGTCGCGGCGGAAGGATCCGCCTAGGAAGCCGCCTTGCAGAACCCGCCGATGCGATCGACCAGCGTCGGAATCAGTTCCTTCGGGAAATCGTGACCCCAGCCGGGATAGGTATCGATCGCCGCCCCCGGCACCAGCCGCGCGACATCGCGGCCGCATTCGACCGGCAGCAGCGGATCCTCTTCGCCATGCAGCACGAGAGTCGGCACCTTGACCGTCTTCAGCATCTCAACGCGATCGCCCGAGGCGATGACGGAGAGATAGTGCCGCGCCGCTCCCTCGGGATACCAGCGGCGATCGACATTGCGCTCGACGAAGGCGCGCAGTTCCGGCTCAGGCATGGGATAGGCAGGGCTGCCGATGACGCGGCGCAGCTTCATGCCGTGCAGCACGCGATCCTCGCGGGTGTTGCCCTCGGGCTGCGAGCCCAGCATGGCCAGCGCCTCGGGCTTGCCGGGCGGCAGGCCGGGCCGCCCGCTGGTCGAATAGATCGACACCATGGAACGCGTGCGCTCGGGATATTGCGCCGCCAGGATCTGAACGATCATGCCGCCCATCGAGGCGCCCACCATATGCGCACGGTCGACGCCGAGGGCATCCAGCAGGCCGACGGCATCGGCCGCCATGTCCTTCAGGTGATAGGGAGAGTCGACCTTCTGGCCGCTCATCACCTTCTGGATCGCGTCCGGAATGTTGGGCAGACCCCAGGCGCCGAAGTCGCTCGACAGGCCGACATCCCGATTGTCGAAGCGGACGACGTGAAAGCCCTTCGCGGCCAACCCCTCGACCAGGGAATCCGGCCAGATGGTGAGCTGGGCGCCGAGGCCCATGACCAGCAAGAGGGTGGGATCGTTCCTGTTGCCGACCGCCTCGTACTCGATCTCGATACCGTTCGCCTTGACCTTCGCCACGTCGATCCCTCCTGTTTGCCGTCGTCAGACGGCATCCTTGCGCTGCTGCGCCAGCCAGGCAACGCGCGCGATCGCGACGCTCCAGGCAGCCTCCTGCGTGGCATAGGCAACGCCGGAATGATAGGCAACCGGTGTCCAGCCGCCGCGATCCTCGACATCGCGGCGGAACTCCTCGAAGCCGAAGCTGCCGTCGGGCCGACGGAACAGGTCGACGCAGCGATCGTGCTCGTCGTTCTCGATGCTGTCGAACACGATCCACGATTTGTCGATGCGTCGCGACATGCCCTCTTCCCGTCGTCAGTACCGGCCACGTCGCGCCGCCCACCAGTAGGCTAGCGGCTTTCGCCAGGCACTGAGATTGCCCGTGAGCGACAGGGCGGGCAACAGGATCGGCAAGGCGGCTCGGTCGATTTCGGCGCGGCGCGCTCGCGCCTGCCGCACCATGTCGTCGCGCTCCGGCCCCTCGCCCATCAGTCCAGCCGCCGCCACCGTCCGCACCGCCTCGCGCGTTGGACCGTCCTCTATGCCCAGCACCCCCAGCTGCAGATCTGCCAGGGCGCGGCCCGTACGCAAGACATCGAGAGGCCCCTCGACCTCCTCGGCACGGGCATCGATCAAGGCAATAAGCGCTTCGGCGGCGAGGCCGTGCCGGCGCGCCGTCTCGCTAAGCGCCTCGACCACCGGCTGGGCCCGCGGCTTGCCGGCTCCGGCCGCCTCATTTGCCGCCTCCCGCCACCATTCGAGCCGGATCTCGGCCAGCATCGGTTCGCGCGTCACGAGCCGCGTGCGCGCGAGTTCGTGATCGAAGGCCAGCAGCGCGAGCAGGTCACTGCGTGCCGGCTCAGGGGCGAACAACGCCGCCAGAAAACGGTCGCGATCCACCGATCGCACCGTATCGAGCACGTAGCGATGGGAAGCCTCCGGGGCGCGATAGCCGGCATTCATGGCTTAACGACGAGGGCCTGGTTCAGTGTACGCAGGAAAGATCGCCTTCCTTGCAGTTGAGCTGCTCTTCGAGATCCTTGGTGCGCTGGCGGATCAAACGCGCCTGGCAATAGGCCACGAGCATGCCGTGAATCGATCCGCCGGTCGTTCCATCCGTCTCGAACGCGCATTCCTCCTCCAGAAACCGGAGCCATGTCAGCTCGGCCTTGCGAAGCCGCTCCCGGCTTTCATTCGGAAGCTTGGCCATCAGGCGTGAATAGACGGCGTTCAGTTCCTTGTCCGCCATCTCGCGCTCGCGTCCAGCCTGCGCGTTCAATTCCATCTGGCTTTGGGCGAAAGCCGGGACGGCGTGCCACGAAATCGCAACGGACAACGCAAGGACGATGGAAAGGATACGCACGTCATCAATACTCTCAGCAATCCGCGTCGACACTCTCATGGCTTGCGAGCAAGCGCCAATCCCACGCCGGCCCCGACCAGCAATCCGCCGGTCACGCGATTACGCAAGGCGGCGCGCGCCAACAGGAGCTGACGCGCCCGACCGGCCATGATCGCCCAGACACTGTCCAGCATAGCCGCCTCGACGATGAAAGTGCCCGCAAGCAGCAGGAGCTGGCGCGCCACATCTCCTTCCGGCACCACGAACTGAGGGAGGAAGGCACCATAGAACAGCAGGGTCTTGGGATTGGTGATGCCGACGAGCAGCCCGCGCATGAAGATCGTCCGACCGGAACGGGCTTGCGGCGCCGTACGCGACAGATCCGCTGCCGGCGCTCGCCAGGCCCTGATGCCGAGCCATACGAGATAGACCACGCCCGCCCATCGCAGCCAATCGAAGGCCGCCGCCAAGAGACTCAGCGTGGCGGTCGCGCCGGCCACGAACAGCGACAGTTGCAGCACGATGGCGCTGCTCGTGCCTGCGACGGTCAGCAGTCCGAAGCGCGTGCCGTGGGCAACACTGTTGGCCACGATGAGCGCGACGTTTGGGCCGGGAATGAGGATCAGCACGGCCGTCGCCACGATGAAGGCGAGATAGAGTTCGAGCGGCATGGTTGTCCGATGATAGCGCAGCCGATCGCAGGCGTCTTTTGCCCATGACAGGCAGGGACGACACGTGCAAAAAGTCCAGGGGCCGTCCGATCGGACGGCAGGGGGAGCATGAACAAGGATCCGAACCGGTACTGGTGGATGTCGCTTGTGCTCGTCGTGGTCTGTACGGGCGGCTTCTATTATTTCGAGCGGACGATGTTTCCAGCCAGCAACGGCCTCGTCGGCTGCATCGTCGGACTGGCGCTGGGGGGCGCCCTGGCCGCCCTGCTCGAGGATTACTTCGACCAGAATCCGCGCTAGCGGCAGCTCAGAGCGGGATCAGCGCAGCCGCCACGCGGCGACCCTCGGACACCAGGACGTTGTATATCCGGCAGGCCGAGCCGGTATCGACCACCTCCAGCGCCAGGCCAAAGGCCTTGAGCTCGGCGCGAAGCGGCGGCGGGATGAAGACGGCACGCGCCCCGCAGCCCAGGACCAGCAGCTCGGCCGGCGCCTCGCCCTCCCGGAGAAAGCCGAGATTGGCGACCGCGACCTGTTCTGCCCGTGTGACGCCCCAGCCTACCGAACCGACCGGAGTGACCAGGACGGGTTCACGCCATTCCCGCTCGCTGATGACGAAACGGCCCGGCCCATAGGTCCGGATGACCTGTACCTGCGCCGGATCGGGCGCCGGCAGGACATTCTCGTCGTCAACGCGACGCGGCGGCTTCATGCCTTCGCCTTGGCGCCCTCTTCCTCGTGCCGGAGCTGCTCGGGCCGGAGCTTCATGAAGACCAGGCCCGCGCAAGCGATCCAGATCGAAGAATAGGTGCCGACGATGACGCCCCACAGCATCGCGATCGAGAAGCTGTAGAGCACCGGTCCGCCGAAGATAACCAGCGCCGCCACCGCGACGAACACCGTGACCGAGGTCATCAGCGTACGCGACAGCGTCTCGTTGATGCTGAAGTTCAGCAGCTCGATCAGGTTCATTTTCTTGTAGCGGCGCAGGTTCTCGCGCACGCGATCGAACACCACGACCGTGTCGTTGATTGAGTAACCCGCGATGGTCAGGACGGCGGCCAGTGCGGTCAGGCTGAAATCGAGTCGGAACAGCACGAAGATGCCGATGGTCGAGATGACGTCGTGCGCCATCGCAATCAGCGCCCCGAGACCGAACTGCCACTCGAAGCGGAACCACATGTAGGCGACGATCGCCACCATGGTGGCGAGCACGGCCATCACGCCGCTATGCATCAACTCGGCGCCGACCTTGGGACCGACCGATTCGGTGCTGCGGATGTCGTACTGACCGCCGATGGCGTCGTCGATGACCTTGATCGCCACCTGCTGGCACCATTCGGCGCGCTGTTCCGGCGTCATGTCGATCTTGACGGTATTGACGTTGTTGCGCGGCAGTTCCCGCTCCAGCACGGTCAGTCCGACGCGGCTCACCGCATCGCGCCAGCCCGATGCATCGAGCGGCCCCGGGGACGTGAAGAGGACGTCGCCGGTGCCCTCGGCGCCCGGCTTGACGCTCCAGCCGGCACCGGCGCGATGGGTCATCACGGCGTCTGCATGGGCCACGCAGGCATTGTTGCCTTCCTGCCGCTGCACGCGGATCAGGGCGGTGCGGTCATCGCCGAAAGACTGCAGCGATACCTCGCCGAGGCCGAGTGCGCCGGCCGTGGCGCGCAGGTTGTCGAGATGAATCGTGCCTTCCTTGGCGCGAACCTGGATCGCGATGCCGCCTTGGAAGTCGATGCCGAAGTTGAGGCCGAAGACCGCCAGCCCCACCAACGACAGGACATTGATCAATGTCGACAGCCCGAGCGCCAGATACCGCTGGCTCATGAAGTCGAACTTGGTGTTGCGGGGAACGAGATGCAGGGGTTTCCAAAGCATGGTGCGGCCCTCAGAGCACGAGTTCGGTGGGCCGCCGCCAGCGCATCCAGGTCGCCAGCAGCATGCGGGTGAAGATCGTCGCCGTGAACAGATGGGTCAGCAGGCCGAGCGAGAGGGAGGTCGCGAAGCCGCGGATGGGACCGGAGCCGAAACCGAACAGCAGCACGCCGGCAATCAGTGCCGTCAGATTGGAATCGATCACGGCGGCAAGCGCGCGCTCGTAACCCGCCGTCAGCGCCCCGAGGGCGGAACGGCCCACGTCGCGCTCCTCGCGCACGCGCTCGTAGATCAGCACGTTGGAATCCACCGACATGCCGACGGTCAAGACGAGACCGGCGATACCCGGCAAGGTGAGCGAGGCACCCAGGATCGACATGCCGGCCAGCACCAGCAGCAGGTTCACCGCCATCGCGAGATTGGCGAAGCCGCCGAACAGCGGACCGTAGGTGATGAACATGAAGGTCATGACCAGGAGCGTGCCGACCACGGCAGCAACGGTGCCGGCGTGGATGGCGTCGGCGCCCAGATCGGCGCCCACCGTACGCTCCTCGATGATGGTGAGCGTCGCAGGCAGTGCGCCGGAGCGCAGCAGCAGCGCCTGTTCCTGGGTCTGCTGGGTGGTGAAGGAGCCTGTAATGATGCCGCTGCCGCCGCAGATAGCGCTCTGCACGACCGGCGCGCTGATGATCTCGTTGTCGAGCTGGATGGCCAACCGCTTGCCGATGTTCTGGCGCGTCGCCGCACAGAAGGCGCGGCCACCGGCGGCGTTGAAGGTGAAGCTGATGATCGGCCGACCACCATTCTGCTGGCTCTCGAACGTCGACTTGGCGTCGTCAAGATCCTCTCCACCGACGATCACACGCTTCAAGATCGGCAGGCAAGGCACTTGAAATCGCTTGCAAATCTGGTCGGGTGTCAGCCGCGGATTGGCTTTCTGAATTTCCTCGAAAGCCTTCGGATTGGTTGCCCGTAGCGCCTGCATCCCCTCTCGTGTCGGGACTAGCGAGGTCGTCGGCGGCAGCGGTGCCGAAGGATTCTGGAGTGTCGCGGCCACATCCTCGTTGACGAGGTGGAAGGTGAGTTTGGCCGTCTGGTTGATCTTGCTCTTGAGGTCGGTCGTGTCCTTGATGCCCGGTACCTGCAGGAGGATGCGGTCGTCGCCCTCGCGCACGATCGTGGGTTCGATGGTGCCGGTCTCGTCCACGCGCCGACGCAGAATCTCGATCGACTGATCGATCACTTCCTTCTTTTTCGCGGCCAGATCCTGGTTGGCATAGGCGAGATCGAGGCTGGTCCCGGCGCCGCCGATGGTGAGCGTCGGATCGGCCGCACGTACCGCCTCGACCGCGGTGGCTCGCTGGGCCTCGTCCCGCAGCTGTATGGTGATGTGGCCGTTCGGCTCGACGGCAACATCCTTGAACGCGACCTGCTTCTTGCGCAGTTCCGACCGGATCGAATCGGAGACGTTGGTCAGCCGCTCGTTCATCACCCCGCGGAGATCGGCCTCGAGCAGAAAGTGAGCGCCGCCGCGCAGGTCGAGGCCAAGATTGATGCGGTTCTGCGCATACCACTTGGGCAAGGCGTCATCGATCGACTCCGGCAACACGTTCGGGAGCGCAAACAGCGCGGCACATGCCGTGAAGAGAATGATGGCGATGGTTTGCCAACGCGGAAGGTTGAGCATCCGGGACTACGCTCCTGCGGCCTTGCCTCGATATATAGGTCTGTCGCCTACTTCTTGCCGAACAGCCCGCCCAGCAGGCTCTTGCCTTGCGGCGCCGGAGCGGCAGGCGGCAGCATCGGCTTCTCGTCTTCCTCGCTCTCCTTGCTGCCGCGGACCGATTCGCCGCGGGTCAGGATGTCGGTGATGGTCTGCTTGATGACGCGGACGCGCACGCCCTCGGCGATCTCGACCTGCAGTTCGTTTTCGCCGATCACCTTGGTGACCAGGCCGATGATGCCGCCGCCCGTGACCACGCGATCGCCGCGTTTGACGCCGCCCAGCATTTCCTTCTGGGCCTTGAGCTTCGCCTGTTGCGGGCGGATCAGCAGGAAGTAAAAGACGATGAAGATGAGAACGAGCGGAAAGAGCTGCACCAGGAAATCCGAGCCACCGCCCGCGCCAGCGCCCTGTGCCCATGCCTGGGATATAAACATCGTCTGCTCCGATTCTTTCTTCCGGCCGTCGAAAAGCGCGCGGACTATAGCGGCCTACGCCCGCTTTGCAACGCAAGGCCTGGGCGATATGGTCGCTCCCTTTTTCAGCCTCCGACCTGCTTTGGGCAATGATGGATCAAGATCTTAAGGCAATGATTTCGCGTATCGCGGAAGCCCTCGACCGGCTCGCGCCCCCCGCCCCGCCCTCCGCCGACCTGCGCGAGGCTGAGGCTTATGTCTGGCACGCTGCCGGCCATCGGCTGGAGGCGGTCCACCGCGTGAACCGCGTGGATATCGACCTCCTGCAGGGTATCGACCGCCAGAAAGCCACTTTGCTGGAGAATACACGCCGCTTCGCCAAGGGGTTGCCGGCCAACAATGCCCTCCTCTGGGGCTCGCGCGGCGCAGGCAAGAGCTCGATCGTCAAGGCGGCCCACGCCAAGGTGAACCTGGAGCTGGGCGGTCCTCCGGGTCCCCTGGCCCTGATCGAAATCCACCGCGAGGACATCCCCTCCCTGCCGGTGCTGCTGAACCGGGTCCGGGAAAGCGACCGACGGTTCGTGGTTTTCTGCGACGATCTCTCCTTCGACGGCCAGGACGCGGCCTACAAGTCGCTCAAGGCGGTCCTCGACGGCGGCATCGAGGGCCGGCCGGAGAACGTGCTGTTCTACGCCACCTCCAACCGGCGCCACCTGATGCCGCGCGACATGATCGAAAACGAACGTTCGACGGCGATCAACCCGTCCGAGGCGGTCGAGGAAAAGGTCTCGTTGTCGGATCGGTTCGGCCTGTGGCTGGGCTTCCACAATGCCGACCAGGATACCTTCTTCGCCATGATCGAAGGCTATGCACAGCACTACAAGCTCGGCCTGTCGAGCGAGGAACTGCGCAAGCGGGCGGTCGAATGGTCGGTGACACGCGGTTCACGGTCGGGCCGGGTGGCCTGGCAATTCATCCAGGAAGTGGCCGGCGAGCTCGGCAAGAAATTGGGGTGAAGCATGAGCGATCCCGAAGACGTCCTGTTTTCGTCGGCGGTCAAGGCCGAGCAGGCACGTCTCGGATCGCGCGCCTCCTTCGAGGGCCGGGAATGGCAGACGGAGATCACTGACAATCTCCGTCAATTCCTGGCTGTCATCGACACCTTCTTCCTGGCCACTGCCAGCGCAGACGGCCGTCCCTATGTCCAGCATCGCGGCGGACCACCCGGCTTCCTGAAGCCTTTCGGCAGCCATACTCTGGCTTTCGCCGATTTCGCCGGCAACCGGCAGTACATCACGCTTGGCCATCTCAACGAAAATGACCGGGCCCATATCTTCATCCCGCACTTTGCAACGCAGCAGCGCCTGAAGCTGTGGGGGCGCGCCCGAGTGGTCGAAGGCGACCTCGAGCTGATGGACCAGCTGGTCGATCCCGCCTATGCCGGCAAGCCGCAGCGGGCCGTGGTCTTCACGCTCGAGGCCTGGGACATCAACTGCCGCCAGCACATCGTACCGCGCTACACGGAAGCGGAAATAGCGCCCGGCCTCGACAAGCTCGTCACGCGCATCAAGGAACTGGAAGAAGAAGTGGAGCGGCTGAAGAGCAGGTCCTAGCTCGCGGTTCGTGCAAATCGCTCGGCGCGATAAGCCCCGACGCTGATTGGCGGATATTTCGGCCTTCGATCGGCCGGACGACATGACGGCAGGCACTCCACCGTCGTGTCGTAGTTGGCCTGGAAGAAGAACGGAACAGAGAGACGTCGCTGCTGCCAGCCGGTCGGCGGATTGGCCACGCGATGCGGCGTCGACACCCAGAGATCGTTGGTCCATCGCATCAGAATGTCGCCGACATTCACGATATAGGCGCCAGCCGTTGCCGGCCTCGCCCAGGTGCCATCGCGAGTTCGAACCTCGAGCCCGCCCATGTCGCTGTCGGCATGGACAAAGGTCAGCATATTGAGATCGGTGTGGATGCCGGCGCGGAGCTGGCCATCGACCGGCGCCGACTCATAGGGCGGATAGCAGATCAGCCGCAGCATGCTGATATGCCGGTCTGTAAAAGGCGCGAAGTAATCGGCCGGCAGGCCAAGCGCCAGCGCCGATATGCCGAGCACCCGTCGGGCGAGCGCCGTCACGGCGTGCCAGTAAGCGCGCATGGCAGGCTGCAATGTCGGCGGCACCGTCGGCCAGAGGTTCGGCGCAAAGGACGGATAGGCGGCGGGCGCCTGATAATATGGCTCCTTCGGGACGTCGAACGGCCCGATGGAGAAGATCTCCTTGTGGTCAGGCGGCGTCTCGCGACCGGACAGCCGCGCGAGCGTCTCCTCGCCGTAGGCGATATAGCCTCGATTCTGATCCGGACGAGGCCGCGCCACCTGTCGCTTAACCTCGGGCGGCAGATCGAAAAAGGCATGGGCCGAGCGATAGAGCGTGTCGATCGTCGCCTGCGGAACGCCATGGTTCACGAGCGCGACGAAGCCGATATCGCGAAAGGCGGCGCCGAGCTTCAGCGCGAGCCCTTTGTCTTCTTCCGCAAGATCCAGCACCGGGATGAGGGTCATCCCATCCGTCGTGCAAGCCCGATGCCAGCCACACCGTTCCGGAAATTATTGGCACGCTCATTGCACGTCCCAGCGGTGGGAATTGTTCAATGAAGGGGGAACCGGTTATGGCGAAGCACTACAAGACCTTGTCGCGTCGACGCGTGCTGGCCAGTACCGGCGCGGGAACGGCCGCAGCTCTGCTGGGTTTTCCGTCGATCGTGCGCGCGCAGGCCAAGGAGCTCGTGGTTGGCGGCGCCGCCGGCTTTGCACTCTGGATGAACGGCACCGTGAGCGCGGCCTTCGAGGCCAAGTACAAGACCAAGATCGTCTACGAGGGCACCAAGTCGCTGGTGAACCTCGAGAAGATGCAGAAGAACAAGGACAAGCAATACCTGTCCGTCGTGATGATGGACGACCCGGTGATGATTCTCGCGGTCAAGGAAGGACTGCTGGAGAAGCTCACGCCGGCGATGGTCCCCAACCTGGCCAAGCTGCGGCCCGGCACGGTGCATATGGACGGCATGTGGGCCAACTATCTGCAGCCCTGGCAGGGCATCGCCTACAACACCAAGTCGCTGCCGGGCGGCTTTCCGTCCTGGGCCGATTGCTATGATCCCAAGTTCAAGGGCCGGCTGGTGATCCCGTCGCTGCAGAACACGGAGGGACTGGCAAATCTGGTGATGGCGGCGGCGCTCGAGACTGGCAAGCCGATCGAACAGGCCCAATTCGACATCGATGCCGGTTTCAAGAAGATCAAGACGCTGAAGCCCAACCTGCTCACCGTCTATACGCAGATACCGCAAGCCTTGAACCTTCTGGAGCAAGGCGAGGCCTGGGCAATTCCCAGCATGTTCTCTTCCAACGTGATTCCCAAGGAGAAGGAATCGCCCATGAAGATGAGTGCGCCCAAGGAAGGCATCTTCGTCGGGCCGGCCGGCATCTGCCTGGTCAAGGGCGGCCCGAACCAGGAAATGGCGCTGGCGCTGATCGACATGCTGTTGAGCGCCGACATGCAGGACACGCTGCAGCCCGAGACCTTCGCCTTCCCCTCCAACACCGCGGCAAAGCCGCCGCTAGGCCTCGCCGCCGACGTGAAGGTCTACAACCTCGACTGGGGATTCGTGGCCAAGGAGCGCGGCGAATGGGTCAAGCGCTGGGATCGAGAGATGGCGATCTGAGCGCTTCGCCAGGAAGAGCGTCGCCGCCCGATCGGCGCATCCGCGCAAGCGCATGACGATTTCGCGCCGCGACCAGCTTCCGCTTCCGGCATGATCATGGCTCATTCCTCCTTCCTCGACGTGTCGGGCGCCGAAAAGTCCTTCGGTGCTGTCACGGTTCTGGGCGGTGTGGACCTCCGCGTGGCACAGGGCGAATTCGTGTCGCTGCTGGGTCCGTCAGGTTGCGGCAAGACCACTTTGCTGCGCGCCGTCGCGGGGCTGCTGGGCCTCGACCGCGGCACCGTGAAACTGGACGGCGAGGACATCACGGCCAAACCGCCTCACCGGCGCGACGTCGGCGTGGTGTTCCAGAACTATGCCCTCTTCCCGCACCTCACCGTGGCGGAGAATGTCGCCTTCGGCCTGAAGGCGCGACGAAGGGCTGCCGCCGAGACGCGCGAGGCGGTGACGCAGTTCCTCGAACTGGTGCATCTGTCGGCTCTCGCCGACCGCTCGGTGCGGGCGCTCTCCGGCGGGCAGCAGCAGCGCGTCGCGGTCGCGCGCGCGCTGGCGGTACGTCCCAAGCTGCTGCTGCTCGACGAGCCATTCTCGGCCCTCGACCGCAAGCTGCGCGAGACCATGCAGATCGACCTGCGTCGGCTGCTGCGGGAGCTGGGCACGACCTCGGTGTTCGTGACCCACGACCAGGACGAGGCGCTCACCATGTCGGACCGAATCGCCGTGATGAATCGCGGCGCGATCGAACAGTTCGATGCGCCGGAAGCGATCTATCGCCGCCCTGCGACCGCCTTCGCCCTGGAGTTCGTCGGCCTTTCGACCATGCTTGCCGGGACTGTTACGGCTCAGGACGGCACGACTGTCGCCGTCGACACGGCCTTCGGTCCGCTGCGCGCCCACGGCAATTTCGTGCCGGGCGCCAAGGTGCTGCTGGCGGTCCGGCCCGAGCGCATCAAGGTCGAGCCCGCCGGCGACTTCGCCTTCGCCGCCCGCCTGCGCGACGCGGTGTTCCAGGGTTCCAAGGTCCAGCTCCACTTCGAAGCGGCGGAGGGCGATCGGCTGATGGTCGAGACCGCCGACCTGCCGCACGGCGTCCCAGCACCAGGCACCGAACTGAAGCTCGGCTGGGCGGTGGCCGACACGCTGATCTATCCGGCGCCCGCGTCATGAAGGCCCTGCGCGATCCTGTCGTGCTGCTGGCGGCGCCGGCCGTCCTCTACCTGACGCTGCTCTATGCCCTGCCGCTGGGCTGGCTGCTGGCCAAGAGCTTCAGCGGCCCGGCCGGCCTCACCCTGCAGCCTTACACCGAATTCTTCGGCGACCCGTTCAACTGGCGCGTGATTGGCAACACGCTGGGCAGCGCGCTCTGGGTGACGGTGGTGTGCCTGGCGATCGGTTATCCGGCCGGCTTCGCCCTCGCCCGAGCAGGCACGGCGATGCAGATCGCGATGCTGGTGGCGATCATCCTGCCTCTGTCGGTCGGCGTCGTGGTCAAGGCCTTCGCCTGGCAGATCGTGCTGCGCCGCGATGGCGTGGTTTCGCAATTCCTCGTGGCCCTCGGAATCTGGGACGAACCGCAGCGCCTGCTCTTCACCGAGGCGGGGCTGGTGCTGGGCGCCGCCAACATCTTCCTGCCCTTCATGATCCTGCCGATCTATTCGGTGGTGAAGCTGATCGATCCCCGACTGTCGGAGGCCGGCGCCACCCTGGGAGCCACGCCTTCCTATCGCTTCGTCCGCATCACCTTCCCGCTCACCCTGCCCGGCGTCGTGTCCGGCGTCGCCTTCGTCTTCTCGATGAGCGTGTCGATGTACGTGATCCCATCGCTCCTGATCGGCGATCGCTTCCAGACGCTGTCGACGCTCACCGGTCGCTCGTTCCTGTTCATGCGCAACGAGCAACTCGGCTCGACGACGGCCGTGATCCTGCTGGCGCTGGCGATCGCCGTCGTGGTCGCCTCGAGCTGGCTGGCGCGGCGGCTGGGATCGACCGAATGACGCCGCTGGAGACCGCCGCCCGCGCCCTGATGTGGGTCGCCGCCCTCGTCACGGTCGTCTTCCTGATGACTCCGCTGGTCGTCACCGTGGCAGTGTCGTTCGGCTCGTCGAGCGTGTTCACACTGCCGCCGCCCGACTGGTCTCTGCGCTGGTACCAGCGCCTCGCCAACACGCGCGGCCTGCTGCCGTCGCTCGTCACCTCCCTCGAGGTCGCCGCCTTCTCGACCGCCGTCGCCCTGGCGCTGGGCACGCTTTGCGCCATCGCCCTGGTGCGCGGTCGCTTTCCTGGCCGGGACTCGATCTCGACTTTCCTGGTCTCGCCGCTGATGCTGCCCGGGCTGGTGGTCGGCATCGCCATGCTGCAGGGCTTCAAGGCGGCCGGCCTGCGCGATGCCTATGCAAGCCTGCTGGTCGCCCATGTCGTGATCACACTCCCCTACGTCGTGCGCACGGTGCTGGGAGCGTTGTCGCTGTTCGACTTCTCTCTGATCGATGCCGCGCGGACGCTGGGATGTTCCTATCCCATGGCGCTGCTGCGCGTCCTGGTGCCGGCACTGGCGCCGGCCTTCATCACCTCGGGCATGTTCGCCTTCCTCGCCTCGATGGACAATTACCCCATCTCGATCTTCTTCACCGACGCCTGGACCAAGACGCTGCCGATCCAGATGCTCCAGTATGTCGAAGAGAATCCCGACCCAACCATCGCCGCCATCTCGACCGGCCTGGTGCTGCTGGCGATCCTGGCGCTGATCGTCAGCGATCGGCTGGTCGGCCTGCGCAAGCTTGCGGAGTTCTAGGACATGACCCAGGAACCGGCTCCCTGCGACCTGCTGGTCGGCGCGGACCTCATTCTCACCCTCGACGCCAAGGGCACGATCCTGCACGACGGAGCGATTGCCGTGCGGGATCGCGCCATCGTCGATCTCGGTCCCGCGACCGAGATCGCCCAGCGCTGGCGCGCTGCCGAGAGCCTCCCCGGCAAGGGTCGCATCGCCATGGCCGGGCTGGTCAACGTGCATAACCATACGCCGCTGATGATCACGCGCGGCATGATCGAGGATATCGGCTTCGCGCCGATGTACACCCCCGGCATTCCGCAGGGCCATTGGCTGACCGAGGAGGACGCCTACGCGCTGTCCCGCCTCGGCATGTACGAGCTGCTGCGGGCCGGCTGCACCACCGTCGTCGACTTCTATCGCTATCCCTCGGCGCTGGCGCGCGCCGCCGCCGAACTCGGCCTGCGTGCCGTCATTGCCGGCCGCGTCCACGATGCCGAGCCGGGCGCGCTGGCGACCGGCAAGCACACTTACAGCCGCTCCATCGGCGAGGCGAGCCTGCGCGAGAATGCTGAATTGATCGCGAGATGGAACGGCCACGACGAGGGCCGCATCCGCTGTGACTGGGCACCGCATGCACCCGATACCTGCTCGGACGATCTCCTGCGCGAGGTCAAGAAATTGGCCGATGCACATGGCGGCAATATCCATACGCACCTGTCGCAGCTTCCCGCCGAGATTACGGCCGTGAAGGAGCGGACCGGCCTTACGCCGCCGCAGCTCATGGACAAGCTGGGTTTGCTGAACGACCGGCTGATCGCTGCGCACTGCATCCATATGGATCGGGCCGACATCGAGCTTTGCGGCAAATCGAGGATGACGGTGGCCCACGCCCCGATCGGCAACGCCAAGGGCGGCCGTATCGCTCCCATCATGGAACTCAAGGAAGCCGGCGCCCGCATCGCGCTGTGCACCGACACCTTCTCGGGCGACATGATCGAGGCGATGCGCTGGGCCATCTCCATGCAGCGCATCAACCGCCAGGGCAACGTGCTCGATGCCCGCACCGTGCTCGACTGGGGCACGCGCGAAGGCGCCGAGGCGATCGGGCTCGGCGACAAGGTCGGCTCGCTGGAAGTCGGCAAGCGCGCCGACATCGTCCTGCTGGACAGCCGCTCACCCACCCTCGCCCCCATGGTCGACGGCTACGGCGTGCTGGTCCACAGCGCTTCCGGACGCGACGTCGATACCGTGATCGTCGATGGCCGCGTCGTGCTGGCGGACGGGCGACTGACGCTCGCCGATGGCGATGCCATCGTGGCCGAGGCGCAGAGCCGGGCGAATGCCCTGTGGCAACGCGCCGGCCGCCAGCCCATCGCCTGACATCCACCGCTCTCGCTTGTTCCTCGCTTCGGACGGTAGACTTCCATCATGAAAATCCTCGTCGCCAATCCCAACACCTCGACCGGCGTCACCGACCGCCTGCTCGCCTCTGGAAATCTCGTCGCCGGTCCCGGGACCGAGCTGATGCCGATGACCGCGCCGCGCGGCGTGCCCTATATCGCCACCCGCGCCGAGGCGGCGATCGGCAGCGCGGTGCTGCTGGAAATGCTGGCGGAGAAGCGCGGCACCTTCGACGCGGCCATCGTCGCGGCGTTCGGCGACCCGGGCCTGGGCGGCGCGCGCGAGCTGTTCGATTTCCCGGTCGTCGGCATGGCGGAAGCGGCGATGCTGGTCGCCTGCACGCTTGGCCGGTCGTTCTCGATCGTCAGCTTCGCCAAGGCGCTGGAGCCGTGGTTCGCCGAAATCGTCGCCTGGCACGGCATGTCCGGACGCTGCGCCTCCATCCGCATGCTCGACGAGCCATTCGTCTCCATCAACGACGTGCAGGACGAGAAGGAACAGAAGCTGGTCGATCTCGCCAACCGCACGGTGAGCCAGGACGGTGCCGACGTGGTGATCCTGGCGGGCGCCCCGCTCGCCGGCCTCGGCAACAGGATCGGCGACCGTGTGCCGGTGCCGCTGGTCGACGGCATCCAGGCAGCGGTCGCCATGGCCGAGGGGCTGGTGCGGCTCAATCCGCGCAAGGCGATCGCCGGCACCTACCGCCGGCCGGGACCGAAGGACTCGACCGGCCTCAGCCCCGCACTCGCGGCGGTGATCGCTCACAAGGACGCCTGACCAGGCCATGCGCGACCTCAAGGGCTATGGCCGAACGCCGCCCGACCCGCAGTGGCCAGGCGCCGCCCGCGTCGCCGTCTCCTTCGTCATCAACTTCGAGGAAGGCGCGGAGATGTCGCTGTCCGACGGCGACGCGTTCAACGAGAAGGTCTACGAGGTCACCGACGAGGTGGCCGGCGTGCCCGACCGCTGCATGGAATCGCACTTCGAGTACGGCACCAAGGCGGCGTGGTGGCGGATCGCCGACACGCTCGAGCGGCTGGGCGTCGCTGCCACCGTCAGCGCCTGCGGCAAGGCGGCTGAACGCTCGCCTTGGCTGATCCGCGACGCCGTCTCACGCGGCCACGAGATCTCCTGCCATGGCTGGCGCTGGGAGAAGCATGCCCACATGGCAGAGGCCGAGGAGCGCGAAGCCATCGCCAGGACCGTCGCGGTCCTGACGGAGATCGCCGGTCACCGCCCGGTCGGTTGGCATACGCGCTCGACGCCCTCGCCCAACACGCGACGGCTGCTGGTCGAGGAAGGCGGCTTTCTCTACGACAGCGACGACTATTCCGACGACCTGCCCTTCTTCGTCACGGTGTCCGAAAAGAAGCACCTGGTGATCCCCTACAGCTTCGATACCAACGACATGCACTATCACCAGGGCTTCCACCGCTTCGTCACGGCGCGCGACTTCGCCGAGTACACAACCGACGCCTTCGACGCGCTGTGGTCAGAGGGTGAGCGGCATCCGAAGATGATGTCGATCGGCCTGCACCTGCGCATGATCGGCCGCCCCGGCCGCATCGCCGCCCTCGATCGCATCGTCGGCCATATGCGCCAAAAGGGCGCCGTCTGGTTCGCGACTCGCCGCCAGATTGCCGAGCATTGGCTCAGCGTCGTTTCCGACGGCACATGATCACAGGTGGGCGCAGGCCCGTCCGCAATCCTACTTCGCCTTCGGTCGCACGATCTTGATGGTCGAGGTCGCGTGGACGAGGAGCCGGCCCTTCTCGTCCCGCAAATCGCCGTCGAGGAAGCCGATCGAGCCGCCCCAGCGCATGACGCGGCCCTCGGCGAAGACGATGCCCGGGCCCATCGCCTCGAAGAAGCTGATCTTCAATTCCAGCGTCGGCACGGCGGCGGTGAACTTGCTCTTGGCGATGGCGGCGTTGGCCATGGCGGAATCGACCATGCCGGTCAGGAAGCCGCCCTGGCAGATGCGCCCACCGGAGTGACAGAAGGCCGGCACGATCTCGAAGCGGAAGCGCGCCACGCCGCGGTCGGTATCGAGCGACAGCAGGTGGCCGTTCAAGGTCTTGATGGCGTCCGGAGCGTCGGCGCGCAGGCGTTCCACAAGATGGTCGTCGCTCAGCGTCTCGGCGGCAGCGGCAAGATGGGCGAAATCGGGATGGACTGATGTCATGGCGGGCGGACTATAGCGAACGCGCCGCCGTGCGCACCTTCTCCAGAAGCTCGATCAGCAGTCGGGTTTCGGCCGCCGAAAGGCCCGACGCGATGCGCTTCTCGTGCGCCTTCACCAGCCGGGTGAAGCGCGCCACGGCCTGCTCTCCCTCCGCCGTCAGGCCGAGCGCATGGGTGCGCGCGTCGGTCGGCGACCGGCGCCGCACCAGCAAGTCGCGCGCCTGCAGACGATCGAGGATCGGCACCAGCGTCGAGCGGTCGATGCCCAGGGCGCGCGCCAACGCCATCTGGCTCATCCCGTCATTGCGCTCGACCAGCACCAGGAGCCCGAACTCCCCCGGCGTCAGCGTTTCGCCGGCCGCGGCGAAGGTGGCGGCAAAATCCGCGAACACCGCCGACTGCGTGCGGCGCAGCTCATATCCCAGTAGCGTCGGCAGCAGGCCACGATCGATGCGGCGCGCAGGCGGCGCCCCAACAGCGGTCTCGTCAACGGAGTGAGCGGGTGGACGGGCCATCGACGGAGTGGTATACGGGGATTGTTTGGGGCGCAAACAAATTCGGCTCCTTCCCATCCCCATAAGCGTTATCCTGGCATGAGCTTCAAAGTCCGCATCGTCTCGGCCGAGCGTACGATCGACGTGCCCGTCGGCGCCACCATCCTGGAGGCGGCGCTCGATGCCGGCGTTGCTTATCCGCATGGCTGCCAGTCCGGCAATTGCGGTGCCTGCAAGTCGCACCTTGTGAAGGGCGAGGTCACGATGGAAGGCTATTCCGAGTTCGCGCTCTCCGACGAGGAGAAGGATCGTGGCCTGATCCTCGCTTGCCGCGCCGTGCCTTGGGAGGACTCGGAGGTCGCCTGGCTCGACGAGGACGACCTGATCGTCCACCCGCGCCGCCTCCTTTCCTGCAAGGTCGTCGGCCTCGACGATGCCACGCACGACATCAAGCGCGTACGCCTGGCGATCGACTCGGGCGGGCCGTTCGATTTCTCGGCTGGCCAGTTCGCCTCGGTGACTTTCGACGGCTGCGCGCCACGCGACTATTCGATGGCCAATATCCCGGGCGATCCCGTCCTGGAGTTCCATATCCGCTGCCCGCCCGGTGGCACCACCAGCGCCTACGTCGCCAAGAAACTCAGGATCGGCGAGAGCGTGCGCGTGGAAGGGCCGTTCGGCACGTCCTATCTGCGCGAAGCCCATCGCGGACCGATCATCGCGATCGCCGGCGGCTCGGGCCTGGCCCCGATCAAATCGATCGTCGAGCAGGCACTGGCCAGAAAGCTACCGCAGCACATCTATCTCTATTTCGGCGCCCGAACCGAGCGTGACCTTTACCTCGTCGAGCATTTGGAGGCGCTGGCGCGCAAGCACGATACGCTTCACTTCACACCGGTGTTGAGCGAGCAGAGCGGCGGCAGCCGGCGGGCCGGATTCGTTCACGAGGCCGTGGCCGCCGATTTCGACGAATTCGACGGCTGCAAGGCCTATCTGGCCGGGCCCCCGGTGATGGTGGAGGCCGCGACACGGCTTCTCGAGGAACGCGGCATGCGCCGCGTCGATATCCATGCCGATGCCTTCTACACGGCGGCCGAGATGGCCAACGCCGGCAAGAAAACGGGAGCGGAACTATGACGGGATCATTGGAGGGGCGCGTCGCCATCGTCACCGGTGCGGGCCGCGGTATCGGCCGCGCCATCGCCGAGGCGCTGGCCGCTCAGGGCGCAAGCGTGGTCGTGGCTGACGTGGGTGCCTCGATCGCCGGCGACGGCGCCGATCCGACGCCGGCCCGCGAGATCGCGTCCGCGATCGGCAAGAAGGCGGTCGCCTTCACCGAAAGCGTGGCCTCGCCCGGTGCGGCGCGACTGCTGGTCGATACGGCCGTGAAGACCTTCGGTGGCCTCGACATCGTCGTGAACAACGCCGCGATCCTACGCGATGCGTTCGTCTTCCGCGCCGATCCGCGCGACTGGGACGCGGTGATCCGCAACAATCTCTCAGCCCCCTTCTATCTCATCAATGCGGCCTCGGCGGTGATGCGTGAGCAAGGCAAGGCGGGACGGGGCGGTAAGGACGGCTATGAGTGGGGCCGCATCGTCAACATCGTCTCCTCGGCCGGCCTCTACGGCAATCTGGGTCAGGCGGCCTATGCCAGCGCCAAGGCCGGATTGTTCGGCCTGACGCGCGTGGCGGCGATGGACCTGCAGCGCGCTGCCATTACCGTCAACGCGGTTGCGCCGTTCGCCCGCACCCGCGTTACCGACGTCATCCAGCCCGCCAACGAGGCTCAGAAGACCTACAAAGAGCGTGCGCTCAAGATCGGCGCGCACCATGTCGCCAACCTGGTCACGGCGCTGTGCGCGCCGGCGGCCAAGGGCATCACAGGGCAGTTGCTGGGCGTGCGCGGCCGCGAAGTCTTTCTGTTCGGCCAGCCGCGCCCGGTCGACAGGATCGAGGTTGGCGAGCCGGCCGCACTCGCGGACGCGCTGGTCGCGACCTTCGGCGGCAAGTTCACCGATCTCACCACCGATCTCGAAGCCTTCAACACCGAACCGCTCGTCTGAGGAGGATATCGCCATGACCGAGAACACGGACATCGTCGTCAAGACAGTCGAAGACCTGAAGAGCGCGCCCGAGGAATATCGCGAGGCCGTCTCCAAGCTCGTCATAAGCCACGCCATCAACGAACTGTACGGTGCGCAGGTGTTCGACGAGCCGGCGATCGCTTTCGCACCGACGCCCTACGCCAAGTGGCTGACCTGCCGAGTCGCCATGGAAGAGTATGGACACCATGTCCGCTTCAAGCAGCTCGGCGTGCAGATGGGCATCCCCGAAGAGCGCATGGTGCCGGGCGGAACGAAGAAGCCGCTGTCGATCTTCGAGTTCCCGCTCAAGACCTGGGAAGAGTTCGTCGCCATCAAGTTGCTGGCCGACCTTGCGGAGATCCTGCAGGTCGAGGATCTGCTCCACTGCACCTTCCATCCGCTGCGCAACCTGGCGCGCGCGACCATGCCGGAGGAGCGTTTCCATGCCCAGTTCGGCGAGGACTTCTCGGCCGAGTTGGTGAAGACACCGGAGGGCAAGGCAGGGCTGCAGGCGGCGGTGAACGAATATTGGCCCTTCCTTCCCGCCTTCTTCGGTGCCTCGAAGTCGCGTAACAACGAGATCTTCCGCAAATGGAAGATAAAGCAGCGCACCAATGACGACATGCGCGAGGATTACGTGAAGCGCGCCACGGAAGTGGCGGCGAAGTATGGCCTGACTTTGCCCGCGATCCGTCAGGCGGCATAACCGGCATTGACCATCATCGCCCTCCCCCGCACCGCGCTGGAGTCGCTCGGCCGCGAGGTGCAAGCCGCTTCCTGGTTCGCCGCCCTCGGTGAGCCATTGACTGACAGCGAGCGGGGCGACGCTGAGGCCTATGCCGATGCGCATGGACAAGGCAGGTTGGAGATCGCCCAGGCCAGCGACTGGCCCGAGGCCGAGAACTTGCTCAAAGTGCCGGATGCGCAATCCGGATGGTGGGAACGCGAGGAGGCCCAACGCAAGGCCCTCCTCGCCAAGGCCGAGGCACGCTATCCCGACCGCGCGCTATGGACGGCTCTGACCGAGCTTACGACCCAAGCAGGCGACCTTGTGCACGGCAAGGCAGCCAGCGCCGCGGCGAGAATGGGAAAGGCCGCGCCCGCTTCGATCCACGTCGCGGCGGGAGCGGCATCGCACGCCGTCTACCAGCTTGCCGTGGCACGCCTGGCGGACGAGGACGCTCCGCTGTTCGAGAGCAAGTTTCGGCTGTTCGCAGCCGGCAGATGGCCCCTGGGTATCGTCGGCTCCAGGCTCTTCGTCTTTTGACGAGGGGAGACATGCATCAGCACCGCGCTCCGCCGGACAGCCTAATCGGCCGTTCGACAAGTCCGCCTCATGATTTGGCTCTGAAGACGAAGACCCCCTTACCGCGGCACAAGTGGGCACAGGGCCATACAGCTACTTCGTCCCTCTCTATGGCTCTACCGCGGGAGGCTGTCGCGACGGCTGGCTTGCGCCGTGCGGTTACACCGGCGGTGGATTGAGCCGGCGAAACCCGTCCTGAACCCGATAGGCATAGTATGGGTAGGCCGGCACCACGTCGCTCGCCGCGTCGAGGCGCTGTATCTGCTCGCCGGTGAGGGCCCATCCGATGGCGCCGAGATTGTCGCGCAGCTGGGCTTCGTTGCGGGCGCCGATGATCACGGACGAGACTGTCGGCCGTGACAGCAGCCAGGCAATCGCAACCTGAGGCACTGTCTTCCCCGTCTCCGCCGCAACGACATCGAGGGCGTCGACGACACGGTAGAGACGTTCGTCCGTCACCGGCGGCCCCCATTGCGCCGTCTGATGCAGTCGGCTGCTGGCCGGCAGCGGTTGGTCACGTCGGATCTTGCCCGTGAGGCGTCCCCAGCCGAGGGGACTCCAGACCAGCGCCCCGACACCCTGATCGAGACCGAGCGGCATCAGTTCCCCTTCGTAGTCCCGCCCGACGAGCGAGTAGTAGACCTGATGCGCAACATGGCGTGGCCAGCCGTGACGATCGGCCAGCGCCAGCGCCTTCATCAGATGCCAGCCCGAGAAATTGGAGGCGCCCACGTAGCGAACCTTGCCGCTGCGCACCAGCAGGTCGAGCGTATAGAGCACTTCCTCGATCGGTGTGCCGGCATCGAACGCATGCAACTGCAGCAGGTCGATGTGATCCGTTCCCAGCCGCTCCAGCGAAGCGTCGACGGCGCGGATGAGGCGATGTCGCGACGAGCCCGCCTCGCCCGGCCCATCGCCCATCGGCAGGCTGGTCTTGGTCGAGATCAGTACCTTGTCGCGCCGCCCCTTGATGGCCGTACCCACGATCTCCTCGGAAGCGCCGTTGGAATAGACGTCAGCGGTGTCGAAGAGCGTGACGCCTGCCTCGAGACAGATATCGACCAGGCGCCGCGCCTCCTGGGCGTCGGTGTTGCCCCAGGCGGAGAAGAGAGGCCCCTGGCCGCCGAATGTGCCGGCCCCGAAACTGAGCACCGGGACCTTCAAACCGGATTTGCCGAGATTGCGATAGTCCATGACGACCTCCGTACTCACATAACCGACTCAGGATCGCAGACCATTGCCGCAGCCGGTCGCGTCTCGAGGCGCAGGCTGACAAGCGCCACCACAAGACCGGCTCCCGTAATGGCAGCAGCCAGTAAAGGTAGTGCCGCGAGACCCGGGCCGTGATCGATAGCGATACCGCCGGCCCAGGCTCCAAGAGCATTGCCGAGATTGAAGGCAGCGATGTTAAGGCTTGAGGCGAAAGTCCGGCCCGCAGGCCCTGCCTTTTTCAGCACGCGCAACTGCAGCGGAGCCACAGTGGCGAACGCGGCGACACCGAACAAACCGATCATTGCCACTATCGGCATCTTCAGCCCGAGAACGGGCTGGAGCGCGACGAGCACCACGGCAAGTCCGGCCAACGTGCCAATCAAGGCACGCGCAAGGCCGCGATCCGCGAAGCGGCCGCCAGCAACATTGCCAACCGTCAGCCCGGCGCCGAAGACCAGGAGGATTGGCGAGACGGATGCCCGGGAAAATCCCGTGATTTCGGTCAGGATCGGCTGGATGTAGGTAAAGACGGTGAAGACGCCGGCGAAGCCGAGCACCGTCATGGCAAGCCCAAGCAGAAGGCCGTGCCAGGGTCGCGAGTTCCTCTCTCAAGGAAAACGACTGGCCCTCCTGTCCGACATCGTTCGGCACGAAGACGGCAAGCACGGCAAATGCCACGACTCCGATCGCAGCAACTGCCCAGAAGGCGGCACGCCAACTGAAGATGAGCCCCAGCCACGCCCCGAAGGGAACACCCAGGAGCGTGGCGACAGTCAGTCCCGCGAACATGGTGGCGATGGCCGAGGCCCGCTTGTTCTCGCTGACCAGGGCCGTCGCAACGACCGAACCGACACCGAAGAAGGTTCCGTGTGCGAGTGCGGTCAGGATGCGCGCCGCCATCAGCAGAGAATAATTATCGGCGATCGCGCACGCGGCGTTACCGGCCGTGAAGATGGCCATCAGCCCGAGCAGTACGGCCTTTCTGGGCGCGCGCCGGCTGGCCAGCGTGAGGAGCGGCGCACCGGCAAAAACACCAAGCGCATAACCTGAGATCAGCAGACCAGCCGTCGCAACGGAAACGTGCATGTCGGCCGCAACCTGCAAGAGCAGGCCCATGATGATGAATTCCGTGGTGCCGATACCGAAGGCACCTGCAGTCAAGGCGAGAACGGCCACAGGCATGAAGACATCTCCCGATTCTGATGCGGACCGGGAGATGGCATGCGCGGGCAAAAAGGATTAGAAGAGCATAGAGACATTCATTTGTGAGATGAATTCATCATGCCACGCGCCGAGGTCAACCGAGCTGCCGAAATGGAGGTCTTCGTCAGGGTCGTCGACCGCGGTGGCTTCAGTGCCGCGGCGCGCGATTTCCGCCTCACCCCTTCCGCGGTCAGCAAGCTGATGTCCCGCCTCGAGTCGAGGCTGAATGCACGGCTGATCAATCGCTCGACGCGGCAGTTGCGGCTGACGCCGGAGGGCCATGCCTTCTACAACCGGGCCGTCCGCGTTCTCGCCGATCTCGAGGAAGCGGAACGCGAAGCGGCGGCGGGCGCCGCCCCACGCGGTCATCTCCGCGTCAACTGCAACGTGCCGTTCGGGCGACATCACCTGCTGCCGCTCATCCCGGCATTTCTTGCTCGATATCCTGAGGTGACGCTCGACCTGATCCTGTCGGACACGGTCATCGATCTCTTGCAGGAACGTGCCGATGTTGCCATTCGCGTTGGGCCGCTGCGCGAATCGCGACTGGTGGCACGCAAGCTCGGCACGAGTCGGATGGTCGTGGTGGGGTCGCCCCATTATCTCAAAAGGACCGGCATGCCGGAGATGCCCGCCGATCTGCTTCGGCATCGGCGGATCGGTTGGACCTTTGCGAGGCTGCAACCGGGCTGGCCGTTTCTGAAAGGCCGAGGGACGGAAACCATACAGCCGCCCTCAGTCGTGAACGCAAGCGATGGAGAGGCGGCTCGCCAGCTGGCGCTGGAAGGTGTCGGCCTGGCACGACTTGCCCTGTTCCATATTGGCCCCGATATCGAGCAAGGCCGCCTGATGCCGGTGCTGCAGGAATTCAACCCAGGCGACCGCGAAGACATCCATGCCGTTTATCTCGGGCAAGGCGGCCCGCTGCCCGCCCGCGCACGAGCGCTGATCGACTTCCTGGGCTCGCATATCCGGATTGCCGATCGCGCGCTCCGGCGGCAGCGTTCGGGACGTTGGCGCCTCGTCAGCGATCGGGCAACGGGATGAATTCCGCATCGCCCGGGACCTTGCCGAAGCGGCCTTCCTTCCAGTCGGCTTTCGCGCGCTCTATGCGTTCCGGCGTCGAGGAGACGAAATTCCACCAGATGTGACGTGGCCCATCGATCGGCGCGCCACCCAGCAGCATAAGCTTGCAGCCCTCCGTGCCAGCGACAAGATCGACCGGCACGTCCGGGGCGAGAACGGCCAGATCTCCGACGACGAGCTGTCGATCGCCGATCGTCACACTGCCATCGGAGATATAGACGCCTCGTTCGGCGTGTTCCGCCGAGACGGTGATCTTGGCCGCGACCGGCATCTCGACCGCGACGTAGAAGATCGGTGAGAAATGGGTGGTCGGTGCGACATGGCCGACATAGCTGCCGACGATCAATCGCAACGATGCGCCCCCTTCCTGCCAGGCCGGCAGCCGCGCGGCCTCGATGTGCTGGAACCCCGGAGCCGTTTCCTCGTGCGCCTTCGGCAGGGCAACCCAGGTCTGGACGCCATGCATCCGGAAGCCGCTGTGCCGCAGCGCCGGCTCGGTGCGCTCGCTATGGGCGATACCACTGCCGGCCGTCATCCAGTTGACATCGCCGGGACGGATCGCTTGCGCGTAGCCAAGGCTGTCGCGATGGAAGATGCCGCCTTCGAACAGGTACGTGACGGTTGCAAGACCGATATGAGGATGCGGCCGCACCTCCATGCCGTCGCCACCTGGCGGCACGACCAACGGTCCGAAATGATCGAGGAAGATGAACGGCCCCACGGTCCGCCGCTTCGCGCTCGGCAACACGCGGCGCACCGGGAAACCAGGCGCCAGTTCATGCGACCGCCCCTGGATCAGGAGCTCGATCGGATCGGCCATTCTCTATCTCCCCCGTATTCTCGAATGCACAAACGGCAATCGGGATATGGAGGCGGGATCGCGCCATTCAATGCCACCGATCGAAGCGGACCTTGCGGCGGGTCGAGGCGAAGGTTGGCAGCGGCTTGTTCTTCCCGTCCGCTTATGCTGCAACGATCGGGATGACAGCCTCCATCCGCGATCTTACGCCCTTCTTCGCTCCCCGCAGCATCGCCGTCGTCGGCGCCGGCGAACGGCCGACCTCCTCGGGCGGCGCGGTCATGCAGATGCTGCGGCAGGCCCACTTTGCCGGCGAGGTCGTTCCCGTCAATCCGAAGGGAGGAACCATCTTCGGTTACGAGGCGGTGACCTCCATCGCGGCAATTCCGTCCGTCGTCGACTTGGCGGTGATCGTCATCCGACCCGATGCAATCCTCGATGCGGTACGCGAAGCCGCCGATCGCGGCATCCGCGATCTGCTCATCCTGCCCGGTGGATTCGCGGAGGCAGGACCTACGGGTGTGGCGCGCAACGAAGCGCTGCTGGCGCTGGCGGCCGACCGCGGCCTCACTATCGCCGGCCCCAACTGCGCCGGCATCGTCCATCTCGATCCGGCCTGGCGTTTCGCCGCTACCTTCCTGCGCGATTTGCCGGCCGGCGTTGTCGGCGGCGCAACCAACGGCCTGGCCTTCATCTCCCAGTCCGGCGCCTTGGCGGAAGAGTTCATCGACAAGGCCAATCGGCGAGGGCTGCCGCTCGCATCGGTTGTCTCCGTCGGCAACGCCGTGCATCTCGGCGTCGAGGATTACCTTGCCTGGCTCGGCGACCGCCCCGAGATCGGCGCCGCGCTGCTCTATGTCGAATCGATCGAGGATCACGACCGCTTCCGAGAGGTGGCGCGTGAGGTTTCTGCGAAGAAGCCCGTGATCGCGCTGTTCGGAGGTCGCACGATGATCGGTGGCCGAGCCGCCTCGGCTCACACGGGCGCGGTGGCCAACGACGAGGCGGCCATCGATGCCTATTGTGCCTCCTGCGGCATCGTGCGGGTCGAAAGCCTGAGACGACTGCTGATCGCGGCGAAGGCGTTCGGCCGTTTCCCCCAAGGCCTCGGCCGCCGTGCCCTCATTCTCTCGAACTCCGGCGGCCCCGGGGTGATCTGTACCGACCGTGCGGTGCTGGAGGGCCTCGACCTGGCCCCTCTTCCAAAGGCCATGATCGATGTCCTGCGCCAGCAACTGCCGCCGGAGGCATCGGTCGCAAACCCGATCGACCTCCTCGCCGATGCCCGGGAAGACCGCTTCGCCCTGGCTTTCGAAACCACCATGGCTCACGCCGGCACCGACTACGACATGGTCCTGATGATCCATGTCGTGCCCTTCATGGTCGATGCCGCGCCCGTGATCGGGCGTCTCGCAGACCTGGCCGCGAGGTCCCGACTGCCTCTGATGCACAGCATGATGGGCACCTTGCCGGATCAGGACGCGTGGTTCGCTACCATGGAGCGAGCCGGGGTCCCTATGTTCAACGATGTCGAAGAAATGGCCGAGGCAGCGGGCCTCCTGGCCAGGTACCCGCTTCTCCGCGAAAAGGCTCGCAGCGGCAATCTGCCCACCAGTTTTTTTCGCGACCGCAGCCACTCCTGAGACACAATTGTATTATTTTTCAATGCGCTAAGCTCAAGCCGCAGGGGTGTTGCATTTTTGCCACTTTTTGTTGGACTTGCGATTTTTTCATGGCCAGTATTTGGCCGCGCGCAGATCAGGGATATCGGCAGAGGGGAGCCGGTCAATTCGCTGTCAGCCGCAAAGGGTATGTGTCCGGGTCAATAAGACGGGAGAGGCTGAATGGCGATCACGACGACGCGCGCTGAGCGCGCCGACCGTTGGCATATGGTGCGCGGACTCCTCACCGCCGCACTCGCTATCTCGATCCTTCAACTTTCCGCGCCCGGCGCCGCAATGGCCCAGGTCGCCGTTCCGAGCAAGAAGCAGGTCCACCCCCAGCGGAAGCCTGTCGCCAAGATCAATCCTGACAATCTACCGTCTCCGACGGACAACGAGGCCGACGAGCTCAACCAGAAGTGGCTGTCGGATTTCAACAAGAACGGCGCCAAAGACGGCACCGGTTCCAATGTTCCCACCGCGCCCAGCATCGCCGGGACCGAGACCGAGCGGACGCTGAGCGGTCCCACCCAAGCGAGCCTACCGGGCGCCGGCGCGCGCACGGTGGTCCCGGGGACCATCACCTTCGTCAGGGCCGACAGCGCCAGCGCCGCTTTCAACTCGATGCCCGGCGGCGCCAATCAGCCGCTGTTCAAGGATCTCAGCGCCGCCTTTGCCGGCTTCTCGCCGAACGCCGGCGCGAAAGTCGAGATGATGCAGGCCCGCACGGCAGACGGATCGCCGCGGCTCGTCTATGCCAGCATCGGCGAGGGCAAGAGCAAGCATTCGTATTGGTGGTTCTCTCCCCCGGATCAGCCCGAAGGCTGGTTCGATGAGAACGGCAAGCGACTGGGCGGAAGCGCCTTCGCCGAGCCGAAGCCCGGGTCGCGCATCTCCTCGCCGTTCGGTACCCGCCGCTACTACGGCCGGGTCACCAGTCACGCCTTCCACAACGGCATCGACTTCGAGGCCCATTACGGGGAGCCGATCCTCGCTGCCGCCGACGGCGTCGTGAACCACGCCAACTGGTATTACAACTACGGCCGGACCGTGAAGATCAGCCACTCGGATCATCTGGAGACGCTCTACGCCCACATGTCCCAGATCGCGGTCGGCATTGCCCCGGGCACGTTCGTGCACAAGGGTGAAGTGATCGGCTATGTCGGCGCGACCGGTCGTGCAAGCGGGCCGCACCTGCACTTCTCCGCCATCAAGGACGGGCAGTTTGTCGACCCGCAACCGTACCTGAACGGGAACGGCACGGACTCGCTCGGCGGCGGCGATCTCGTTGCCTATCGCCAGTGGCAGCAGAACATCCGCGCCGCAGCCATTTCCCAGCAGCCGACGCAACGCGCTTCCTTCTGGAGCCGCAATCCGTTCACACCGCCGCCGGCGCCGGGACAACTCTAACAGGCGGCGCGACAGCCGAGCCGGGCGAGGCCGGCGGGCGAGACAGGGCCGCCGCGACAGCGTCGGTTATCGATCCCCTGAGATTGAACCGATCGGGGTGATCGCCTACCAATTGCCCCTCGCCCATCAGCATCCACCCCGAGTGGAGCGCCGGGCTGCAGGGACAACCAAAGGGGAAAACGCATGTTCAAGAAATTCATCGGCGCGGGTACCGTCGCGGCCGCGCTGCTGGGCGCCGCGGGCACGGCGCATGCCGGCAAGGACCTCGATGCCGTCAAGGCGCGCGGTCAGCTCATCTGCGGCGTCAGCACCGGCGTTGCAGGCTTCTCCCAGGCCGACAGCCAGGGCAAGTGGACGGGCCTCGACGTCGATGTCTGCCGTGCCGTCGCCGCGGCCATATTCGGCGATGCGGAGAAGGTGAAGTATGTCCCCCTCACCGCTCAGCAGCGCTTCACGGCGATCCAGTCGGGCGAAGTCGATTTGCTGTCGCGTAACACGACCTGGACCCTGCAACGCGATACCGCGCTCGGTCTCGATTTCACCAGCATCAGCTACTACGACGGCCAGGGCTTCATGGTGCCGAAAAAGCTCGGCGTGAAGAGTGCCAAGGAGCTGAACGGCGCCACCGTCTGCGTACAGCCCGGAACCACCACCGAGCTCAACCTTGCCGACTACTTCCGCGCCAACAAGATGACCTTCAAGCCGGTCGTGATCGAGAAGGTCGAGGAAGTCCGCTCCGCCTTCTTCGCCGGCCGCTGCGACGTCTACACGACCGACGCCTCGGGCCTCTACTCCACCCGCGCCGCCAACGTGCCGGCACCGGCCACGGCCGACGACTTCGTCGTCCTGCCGGAGATCATCTCCAAGGAGCCGCTGGGTCCGGCCGTGCGCCATGGCGACCAGCAGTTCGCCGACATCGTGCGCTGGTCCTTCTTCGCGATGCTCGAGACCGAGGAAAATGACATCACGTCCAAGAACGTCGACGAGATGCTGAAGAGCGAGAACCCCTCGATCAAGCGCATCCTGGGCGTGACCCCGGGTATCGGCAAGGCGCTCGGCGTCGACGAGAAGTGGGTCTACAACATCGTCAAGCAGGTCGGGAACTACGGCGAGAGCTTCGAGCGCAACGTCGGCATGGGCTCGACACTGAAGATCGCGCGCGGCCTCAACGCGCTGTGGAGCAAGGGCGGCCTTCAGTACGCGCCTCCGATCCGCTGATCTCCTGCAACCTGCAGACGCAATGGCCGCCGCCCCCAAAGGGCGGCGGTTTCCATTTGGCCTGTTGCTTGCTTGTCCGTGACAGGTGAGACTTGGGCGAGGCCAAATAAAGGGAGGCATAATATGCACAAGGCTTCGGTAGCGGCGGCCGTCGGCGCGGTCGCTCTGTTCGCGTCAGGGAGTGCCTGGGCAGGCAAGGATCTCGACAGCATCAAGGCGCGAGGCAATCTGATCTGTGGCGTGCCTACGGGCATCGCAGGCTTCGCGTCGGCGGATAGCCAAGGCAAGTGGACCGGCCTCGATGTCGATGTTTGCCGCGCCGTCTCGGCGGCCATTTTTGGCGACTCGGAGAAGGTCAAGTATGTGCCCCTGACCTCACAGCAGCGCTTCACGGCGTTGCAGTCGGGCGAGGTGGACATATTGTCGAATAATACAACCGCAACGTTGCAGCGTGACACGGCGCTCGGGCTCGATTTCACCGCCATCACCTACTACGACGGTCAAGGATTCCTCGTGCCGAAGAAGCTGGGCGTAAAGAGCGCCAAGGAGTTGAACGGCGCCACTGTCTGCGTGGCACCCGGCACCACCACCGAGCTCAACCTGGCCGACTACTTCCGCGCCAACAAGATGACGTTCAAGCCGGTCGTGATCGAGAAGGTCGAAGAAATCCGCGCTGCCTTCTTCTCTGGGCGCTGCGACGTCTACACGACCGATTCCTCAGGTCTCTATGCGACGCGCGCGGCAAACGTTCCTGCGCCGGCTACGGCCGACGACTACGTCGTTCTGCCCGAGATCATTTCCAAGGAGCCGCTGGCGCCCGCCGTCCGTCATGGCGACCAGCAATTCGCCGATATCGTGCGTTGGACGCAGTACGCGATGCTCGAGGCCGAAGAGTACGGCATCAGCTCCAAGACCGTTGACGACATGCTGAAAAGCGACAATCCGACGATCAAGCGCATCCTCGGCGTCACCCCCGGTATGGGCAAGGCCCTCGGGGTAGAGGACAAGTGGGTCTACAACATCGTCAAGCAGGTCGGGAACTACGGCGAAAGCTTCGAGCGCAATGTCGGGATGGGCTCGGTTCTGAAGATCGATCGCGGCCTGAACAAGCTGTGGACGCAGGGCGGCCTGCAATACGCCGAACCCATTCGCTGATCCGATACATGCCAGTGGTTTCGCAGGTTACAATTGTGATTTTCCCTCCTACACTCTCCGCAACAAGAGAAATGCCGGATAATTCCGGCAATCAGGGGGGCTAGGCGAATGGCTGTCGAGTCGATCGGCTCTCCACAACATGCGAAGATCGCGCCCTGGAACGACCCCGTCATTCGCGGCTGGGTGTTCCAGGCCGTGGTCGTGGGATTGGTTGGGTTTCTGGCTTGGTTCCTTGTGACCAATACGGTCGAGAATCTTGCCCGGCAGAAAATCGCGAGCGGCTACGCCTATCTCAGCCACGAGGCCGGGTTCGAGATCGGCGATTCCATGATCTCCTACTCGCCCGCGAATACCTATGCGCGGGCGATCCTGGTCGGGATGCTCAACACGTTGAAGGTGGCCGGGCTCGGCATCATCTTCGCGACCATTCTGGGCACGCTGATCGGCGTCGGTCGGCTATCACCGAACTGGCTGCTGGCGAAGATCTGTGAGGGCTATGTCGAGGCGTTCCGCAACGTCCCGCTGCTACTGTGGCTGTTCCTGTTCTACAAGATGATCAGCGAGGCCTTTCCGGGCCCACGCCAGGCCCTCAACGTTCTCAATGCCCTGTTCCTCAGCAACCGCGGCCTCTACTTCCCAGTGCCCGCTGCCGATCCCATCCATCCATGGATGGGGCTCGGGCTGCTGGCCGGGATTGCCGGTGCCGTCGTCCTGCATCGCTGGGGCAAACAGCGTCAGGCGGCGACCGGAAAGCCGTTTCCGTCGATCTGGGCTGGAGCAGCGCTGATCGTCGGCCTGCCGATCCTCATCTGGCTCGCGGGCGGCGCTCCGCACCACATGAGCTGGCCTGAGCTCAAGGGTTTCAACTTCGTCGGCGGCACCGTGATCCAGCCAGAGTTCACGGCGCTCCTGCTCGGGCTTGTGCTCTATACCTCGGCCTTCATCGCCGAGATCGTACGTTCCGGCATCCTGGCCCTCAACAAGGGCCAGAGCGAGGCGGCGGCGGCGCTCGGTCTGTCGCGAGCCCAGGCAATGCGCCTCGTCCTGCTGCCCCAGGCGCTGCGCCTGATCGTGCCTCCGATGACGAGCCAGTATCTCAACATCACGAAGAACAGCTCGCTGGCCATCGCCATCGGCTATCCGGATCTCGTCGCCTCGGTGAATGTCACCATCAACCAGACCGGACAGGCGATCGAGAACGTGCTGATCATCATGGTCGCCTATCTGAGCGTGAGCCTCAGCATCTCGGCATTCATGAACTGGTACAACAAGCGCATCGCGCTTCGGGAGCGCTAGGCCATGACCGATGTTCCCGTCGGCGAACGCCGACAACTTCCGCCGCCCACATCCGAAGGCGGCGCTATGGGCTGGTTGCGCCAGAATCTATTCTCGAGCTGGGGCAATGGCATCACGACGGTCGTGTTGCTCCTCGCGATCGCCTGGCTGCTCAGCTGGTTCGTCGACTGGGCGGTGCTCACTGCGGTCTGGACTGCGCCAAGCGGACAGGACTGCCGCGGTCACGGTGCCTGCTGGGCCCTGATCCACGAAAAATACCGCTACATCTTCTTCGGCTCGTTCCCATACGAGCAGCACTGGCGGCCGCTGTTCGCCGTGCTGGCGATGCTGGCCATGCTGATCCTCAGCGCCGACCGGCGCATGTGGAACAAGCGCCTGCTGTGGATCTGGTCGATCGGCAGCGCCACGACCTTCCTGTTGATGTTCGGCCAGATCAATATCTCGAGCAGCCTGATCTTCTTCCTTGCGCTCGTCATCGGC
The DNA here is from genome assembly GCF_900167455.1 of Enhydrobacter aerosaccus. GTDB lineage: Bacteria > Pseudomonadota > Alphaproteobacteria > Reyranellales > Reyranellaceae > Reyranella > Reyranella aerosaccus. The sequence continues at coordinate 465,282 of NZ_FUWJ01000001.1, read as the reverse complement.
GCGGGCGGCGCCGTCCTGCGCGCCACGGTCGGATCGCCGATCGAGATCAATGCCTGGCGAGCGTTGGCGGGCATCGGCGTTGCCGGGCTCGCGCTGCGGCTGGTCGGCCTGTTCCCGGCGTTCACCCTGTCAATCGCCCCGTTCAGCTATGTCGAGACCAGCCTGTGGGGCGGGCTGCCGGTAACGATGATCCTGGCCACCTACGGCCTGCTGTTTGCTTTTCCGCTCGGGATCTTGCTGGCGCTGGGTCGACGCTCGAACCTGCCGCTGATCAAGAGCCTGTGCGTGGGTTTCATCGAGCTCATCCGCGGCGTCCCCCTGATCAGCCTGCTGATCATGGCCTCCGTCATGCTGCCGCTGTTCCTGCCGTCCGGGATGACGATCGACAAATTCCTGCGCGCGCTGGTGGCCGTCATCCTGTTCGCCTCCGCCTACATCGCCGAAGTGATCCGCGGCGGCCTGCAATCGCTGCCGAAGGGCCAGTTCGAGGCCGCTGATGCCATGGGCCTCACCTACTTCCAGAAGACGACGCTGGTGATCCTGCCCCAGGCGCTGCGGGTCGTGATCCCGCCGCTCATCAACACCTTCATCGGCTTCTTCAAGGACACGTCGCTGGTACTGATCATCGGCATCTTCGACTTCCTCAATACCGCCAACCAGGCGCTGGTCGATCCCAAATGGGCGGGCTTCCCGGGCGAGATCTACCTGTTCGCTGCCTTCGTCTATTTCTGCTTCTGCTTCTCGATGTCGCGATATTCGAAGTATCTCGAAACCGAGCTCAACAAGGGGACTCGCCGCTAGATGGCCACTTCCGTCGCTCACGATCTCTCGCATGCGCCGTCCGTTATCCAACTGCGCGGCGTCAACAAGTGGTACGGGCAGTTTCATGTGCTGTCCGATATCAATCTCGACGTGAAGCAAGGCGAGCGGATCGTCATTTGCGGCCCTTCCGGCTCGGGCAAGTCGACCCTGATCCGCTGCATCAATCGGCTCGAGGAGCATCAACGCGGCGACATCGTGGTCGACGGCGTGACGCTATCGAACGACGTCAAGAACATAGAGACCATCCGCCGTGAGGTCGGCATGGTGTTCCAGTCCTTCAATCTCTTCCCGCATCTGACCATCCTCGACAACCTGACTCTCGCTCCGATCTGGGTGAAGAAGATGCCGAAGAAGGAGGCGGAAGAAGTCGCAATGAGCCTGCTGAAGCGGGTGCGCATCCCCGAGCAGGCGAACAAATATCCCGGCCAGCTTTCCGGTGGCCAGCAGCAGCGCGTGGCCATCGCCCGCGCGCTTTGCATGCGGCCGAAGATCATGCTGTTCGACGAGCCCACCTCGGCGCTCGACCCGGAAATGGTCAAGGAAGTGCTCGACGTCATGATCGAGCTGGCCAAGGAAGGCATGACCATGCTGTGCGTCACCCACGAGATGGGTTTCGCGCGCGCGGTTGCGGACCGTGTGATCTTCATGGATCGCGGCGAGATCGTCGAACAGGGCCCGCCGTCCGAATTCTTCGCCAATCCGCGCAACGAGCGGACCCGGACTTTCCTGGGACAGATCCTCCATCATTAAGCCCGCAGGCCAAGAGGACTTTCCTCGAGACGAGCTGGCTTGGAGGTCTGCCCTGCCATGGCCTAAAAGGGGGGCATGAAACTTCTCGTTACCGGCGGCGCGGGATTCATCGGCTCGGCAGTCGTGCGGCACGTCATCCGCGATACCGACTGGTCGGTGGCCAATGTCGACAAGCTCACCTATGCGGGCAACCTGGAGTCTCTGGCCGGAGCTGGCGCCAGCAATCGTCATCGCCACTACAGGACCGACATCCTAGACCGATCCGCGATCGCGGAAATCTTCCGGGTGGAAAGGCCCGACGCGGTCCTGCATCTGGCAGCCGAAAGCCATGTCGACCGCTCGATCGATGGCCCCTCCGCGTTCATCGAGACCAACGTCCAGGGGACCTATGTGATGCTGGACGTGGCGCTCGACTACTGGCGCAATCTTGACGCCGATGCCCGGGCGCGCTTCCGCTTCCAGCACATCTCGACCGACGAGGTGTTCGGCTCACTTGGTCCTACCGGTAACTTCACGGAGACCACGCCTTATCGACCTAGTTCACCATACTCTGCCAGCAAGGCCGCCTCTGATCACCTGGTGCGCGCCTGGCATCACACTTACGGGCTGCCGACACTGACCACCAATTGCTCGAACAATTACGGCCCGTACCAATTTCCCGAGAAGCTGATTCCTCTCATCATTATCCGCGCCATGCGCGGCGAGCGGTTGCCCGTCTACGGCAGAGGCGAGAATGTGCGCGACTGGTTGCATGTCGAGGACCACGCCGAGGCGCTGACGCTGGTGCTGCGCCAGGGACAGCCTGGGGAAACCTACAATGTCGGAGGTAATAGCGAGCAGAGAAATATCGATGTCGTGCGAACCATCTGTCGTTTGCTCGACGAGATGCTGCCCAACGCCGTGACACGGCCACACGCCAGGCTGATCGAGTTCGTGACCGACCGGCCTGGCCACGATGCCCGTTACGCTATTGACGCCAGCAAGATCAAACGCGAGCTGGGCTGGGAGCCTCGCCATACTTTCGAGCAGGGTCTGCGCGACACGGTACGATGGTACCTCGACAATCGCGGTTGGTGGGAGCGGGTTCTGAGCGGGGCCTATCGCGGCCAACGGCTGGGGCTGCGAGGATAGACGGCAGATCGTGCCATCGCCCTTCATGCGCCATCTTCCTGGAGCAGGGCTTGGCCGTGGCCGAGCGGACGAAAATCGAATGGGTGGACCATACCTTCAACCCGTGGATCGGCTGCACGCGGGTAAGCGACGCCTGTGACAATTGCTATGCCGCGGCCATGTCCCGCCGACGCGGGTGGGCGGAGTTCGAGCCTGGAGCCCCGCGGCATCGGACGTCTGCGACCTATTGGCGGCAGCCTCTCGTCTGGAATCGCAAGGCAGAAGCACGGCGGACCCGGGCAAAGGTGTTCGGGCCGAGCCTGGCCGATCCGTTCGATGCCGAAATATCCGACGCATGGCGCCACGACTACATCGACCTGATCAAGCGCACGCCGTGGCTCGATTACATTCTGCTCACCAAACGGCCTCAAGTCGCAGTCAAGTTCTTCTGCGGCCGCCGCGTGCCGGACAACCTCTGGCTCGGCGTTACGGCAGAGACTCAGAAGATGCTTGCCCTGAGAGCACCGACGATTCTGGACATCAAGGCCAAGGTGCATGTCCTTTCGGCTGAACCGCTGCTCGAGCAACTTGATCTGGCGCCATGGTTGCCCGGTCCGGAACGAAACAACCGCCAAAGCTTCACCTGGGTCATTGCCGGCGGGGAGAGCGGTCCGAAAGCAAGAGCCTCAAAGCCCCAATGGTTTCGTATCCTTCGGGACCAATGCGCTGCCGCCGGTATCGCCTTCTTCTTCAAGCAATGGGGTGAACATGCGCCCGACGATGAGCGGCGCTCGGATGACAATGCCGTGCGCAAGCTTGGTCGGAAAACAGCTGGAGCCTGTCTGGACGGCCGCCACCATCGGGACACTCCGTTATGAGGCCCCAGCGCATTCAGCTTTCGCGTCGGCCGGGTTGGCGAAAGCCGGCCAATACGGTGGTGGTGGCCCGGCCCTCCCGCTGGGGCAATCCTTTTCGGGCGGATGAAGCTCACGGCTACACCATAAAGGAGGCCGTGGAGGACTATCGTCTCTGGCTGCTGGGCAAGGGCCATTCACCGACAGCATGCCCTGGTCCGCCTCCCCCGCTCGACGAGATCAGGCGCGCGCTGTGGGGCAAGAACCTCGCCTGCTGGTGTCGCCCTGGAACGGCCTGCCACGCCGACATCCTGCTCGAGATCGCCAACGGCTGATCCGCCACACTCGCAGATCACGGCCCTTGTCCGGTCATGCAACGGATGGCCTCGAGCGACGTTCTGTCGCCGCATCGGCACGTTACCCGTGTTCGATCCGCCGTTCGAATAAGGAGCCCGTCATGCGAACCATGATCGTTCTGGCATTGATTGTTGTCGCCATTGCGGCCTGTTCTGTCCGCACACAGACAGTGGAGCAAAGTCCCACGCCGGCATCGCCGCCCGTCGTGAGCAGCAGCAGCATGAGCGTCGGCACCGGGCTGGTGAGCCACGACTAAGGCCCTGTTCGCCCACGGCTACGGCCCGACCGCCCGATCGACGGTGACCATATTGCGTCAGCCCCTACACGCTGATGCAGGGGCTGAGGGCCCCGGTTATCGTCGCATCACTGTCATCGTCTTTGCATGCGAGGATGGACATGGCCAGCTTCACGGATAGCTATCACGGTGCACGGCACGCACTGCGCACCTTTTGCCCGCAGGCCCTTCTGAATTGGCGCGAAGCCCGGTTCTATGGCCGCTACGGGGAAGTCGAGCTGCACCTGTTGGAATTCCTTTGCCGCCCCGAGGCCGATGCACTCGATGTCGGCGCCAATGACGGCAGCTACGTCCACTACCTGCGCCGCCACGCCCAGCATGTTGTTGCTTTCGAACCAATGCCAAAGCTCGCGGCGGCGCTCAACGAGAAATTCCCGCGCGGCGTTACCATCGAAGCGATCGCGCTTTCGGATCGTACCGGAACGATTGAACTCAGAATGCCAGTTGTCGACGGCGTCGCCGTCGAGGGGTGCTCCACTGTTTCCGACAGCGCAGCTGCCACCTATCCGGGCTATCGCGGTATCGAGGTCCGGATGGACAAGCTCGACAACGTCTATCGGGGCGAGGCTGGGTTCATCAAGATTGATGTCGAAGGCCATGAGCAGGCGGTCCTGGACGGCGCGGTCGCTACCGTTCAGCGCTGTCGACCCCGCATGCTGGTGGAGGTCGACGAGCGTCTATCGCGAGGCGGACTGGCGCGGGCGTGCGCATATTTCACTGACTTCGGCTATGTCGGCTATTTCGTTCATGACGGGTTTCTAAAACCCGTCGAGCAATTTTCGATCGAGAGGATGCAGGATCCAGCGAACCTGCCCGATCTGACTGCGCCTCTCCAAGCCCGTCAGCGCTTCGGTCGTTACGTCTACAATTTCATCTTCCTGCCGCAGGAAGATGGAAAGGCAGTGCTGCCCGCTCTGACCCAGAAACTGGCAAGCCTGCGGGACGCAAATCCTCCCCATTGAGGACAGGGCGTACGCCTGGCCAGCCACTTCTTTGTTACAGGATCGGAAGGAAAAGAGGGTCGTCTGTCATAGGCCGTTTGGGCATCCTGTGACATCCCTCACGGCCGGCATGAGGAAGATCAAGATGGTCAAGATCTGGTCCTTTGCACTTGCCGTTGTCTGCGCCGGTGCGACACCCGCACTTGCGCAGCAAGGCGGCACAACGAATCCGACTACGAGTTCCTTTGGCGGCACGCCCGGGGTCTCCAACGGAACGACGGGAACGACTTACAGCGTGCCGGGCAGCATGCCTCAGTCCGCCACACCCGGCGGCACGATACCGATGGCGGCCGGGACACAGGACACATCCAAGGCGCCGTCTGCCCTGCCGAATTTCAACAACACGGTATCGACGAACAGCCTCTCATCGGGCGGACGCTAGCCCTTACGGGCCGCTATTGGGCCTTGCTCCGGTTGCGAAGGATTCAGCAATGGAAAGGTTCTTCGCCTCTCCCTATTGCAAGATCCTCGTTCTCTGTATCGCCCTGCTGGCTGCTCTTGGTTTCGCCTACCATATAGGCCACAACCTCAGGCTGGCAGGGGTGGAGCATCACGCCGTGAACGACGACGGGCGCTCCCAAGAGAGCCTATCCCCGGATGAGTCGAGCCTCCCTTTGCAGAGACGATCTCCCTAAGCCTCTGTTCGGAATCGCGCAACCAGCATGCACAAGCCTGCGTTGGCAGAGGGTCGCCCTTCATCTTTTTGGGAGGTTCGCATGAAAAGGCTTGGCATTCTCACCATCGTCTCGCTTGTGCTCGCCGCCTGTGGTTTCCACAGCGAGACGGTCGTCCAGAAGCCGGCGCCACAGCCGTCGACAGCCGTGGTGGTGCCAAGCTCACCGCCGCCAACGACTGTTTACGTGCCCGCGACGGACTAGGAGCATTCGCAGGCGGTCAAAGCCAACCTGTATCCTTTAGGTTGGCGAGTCCGCCCAGTTCCCGTGCCGAGCAACCCCGCTCGGACGAGCCACAAAACCTGTCGAGATCACTGGCCGACACTCGGACCCGGACGACGCGGCCGTCCGGGCTTGCGGCCGTCCAATCGGCCTCGCGCCGATCCAGCTGGGCACAATACGCGGCGTAGGATCGCTTCAACCCTCGAACACGCCGAGCGAACTCCTGGAACTCGGTTTCCGCGATAACGGCAAGCCACGTCGTCGACATCTCTTCCTCCCCCACCTGTTGAGGCTATGCGCCTATCCGGTTGGTCGCCCTAAACGTCATCGGAAGAATCGGTAGCCGACGCTATTCCAACCGCAGGAGACGGACCCGGCGGCGCGGCAGCCCGCCGTGCGGTCCCAGAGGGAGCGCCGATGCGACCCACACGATCGCGCAGATGACGAGGAGACTCCCGAGGATGGGTTCACCCCACCGAATGAAGGCTGCGGCAGCAAGGCCGAAAGCGATGGTGCCGATAACCGGGATCATTGCACCCTCCACAATGGAAGGCTGCCGTTCTAGAAGTACCGTGTATCGCGGCGATGTTGCGACGGGAGAGTCGGGTTTCGTGAGTTTCGCGACCTCGAACGGCCGCAAGCTCTAGAGCGCGCCCTGCAGTAGGGCCTTCAGCTCCGGATCGGTCGGAGTGGTCCCATAGAAGAGGCGATGGAACTTCCGTATCTCGGAAACGAGGTCGATCTGTACCCGGTAGAAAGCAGCTGCAAGCCAGCGCAACCCAATCAGCCGATTGACCGAAGGCGGCTCGCCGAGCCAATTCCATGGCAGTGTCGGCGCCACGATCAGCCTTCTGGAGGAAACAATCGGATGCCATTCGGCATTGTCGCGAAGGACATCGGCAGCGGCCTGATCGAAGGCAATGATGACGTCCGGTGCCCACGCCGATACTTGCTGGATCGTAACCATGAGGCCGCTACCCATGCCGGCCCCGAGATCGGCAACATTGGTAGCGCCGGCCCGTTCGATGGTCTCGGCCAGACCTGATCCGCGTGGTGCCGTCTGCAGACCATCCGCGCCGCGCGCGATATAGACACGAGGTCGCCGATGGGTGGGGACGGCCTCGATCGCCCGGTCGATAGCCACGAGGGTGTCGGCAGCATAGCTGGCTAGGGCTTCACCTCGTTCGGTGCGCCCCAGGATATCTCCGGCCAATCGGAGCGCCGCAGGAAGCCTGTCGAGACGGCCATCGATCAAGGCATAGGGAATGCCCGTCGCCTTCTGGACACGCTCGGCGAGGTTCACATAGTCGGAGTTCGTTGAACCGAAGTCGACAATCAGGTCTGGCTGCAGCGCCATGACCGACGTGAAATCGGACGGCCCACCCTTCCCGGTCAGGCGAACCGAGGCCGGAAGATCGCGCACGCTCGGAACGAGGAATTTCTTCGCATCCTGCTGAGGCAACGGCACCCAGCCGACCATTGCCTCCGGGGCGACCACATATAGCAGAATGGACGCTGGTGGACCGGCCGGCACAACGCGGCTTGCACGGAGTGGTACGCGAATTCGCCGCCGAACGGAATCGACCACCGACCTGTCTTGGGCCTGCACAGGCGCGGCCAACATCGTCGTCGCGCTTATCGACCCGAGGAAGGTCCGGCGGCGAATATTCAACTCGCAACCCCAACGCGCCCGCAACAAATTCGCCCGAGGGCGACGGTGCCGCGTATCGCGCTTCCGTCGCAGGTCAGCACCGCGATCATCAGCTCTCCAGTCCGACCATCACGTCCGATGCCTTGATAATCGCATAGCAGACTTGGCCCACAGCCAGACCAAGCTCATCGACGGCCTCATTCGTGATCGAGGCGGTGACTACGGAGCCGCCGCCAACGTCGATCCGAACATGGGCCGTCGTCTGCCCCTTCCTGACTTCGACGATCGAGCCTTTGAGCCGGTTTCTGGCACTGATCTTCACGCAATCCCCCATTGTGGTCGGCAAACTATAGCGGGCCAATTTCGTGATATACAAGTGAACATATCGCTCGTCCGCCGTCGAGGACCGACCGACCCTTTCACCCTTCCCGAAGCGAAATCGCCCTCATTTCATCCTCGCGTAAAGCGGCGGGATGCGCCGGCCCACAGTTGACACAAATCAATGTTGCGGGGGCTATCAGGCCGCATGTTCCGCACGCTTGAGGAGCGCCAAACGATCGTTTGGCAGGAAGGTTGCATTGAGGGTGGCTGCGGCATAACAGCCGTAGTCGCACGGCCCTGAGGCAATCCCCAGCGACGATTGCTAAGCGCTTCCGCGACTACCGCTTCGTATTCTCAATTTTGCGTCGTTACGGGGGTAATTTTCGGTTCGAAGAACCTGAGACTGCCATTCCTGCGGATCCCTCGGCGTGCCGGATTCAGCCCATTGCTGGCGTATGAGGGATCGTTGAACTGCGACAGCGGCCGCTGCATGGCGACCGGCTGAATCCGAGATGTCTTCCTTCTCTCGCTGCTCAGGAGAGCGATCGCTCGTCTGGCCGAGAGGTCGGCGGCTTCAACCGCTGACTGCATGACTACGACGGACCGTTGGTCCGGCGCCGCTCATCTCTACTTCGTCAGGTACTGGAAGGATTGTCGGCGCGTTACCGCGCTGCATCCAGCTACGCCAGCCGGGGGGCAAGGGCGAGTGTTCATCTGGTGACAGTGTTTGGCAGAGGAAGGACCTCGGCCAGGCAGCGAACCGGTGTGCCCGCAGCCAGCGCACGTCCCGCGGCAGCAGCAATCCTTCTGAACCAAAGCGAAGGAATTGGGGAAACGTCCACCGTCAGACGCGACGCTGCGGTTTGATGTCAGACCCTTCTGCAGCGTGTCACAGAGGATTAGATGACGACTTCAAGCACCGACGCCACCGGAACGACAACGCTTCTTCTGGCCGACGATCCTACTTCCGCCCTGCTCTCGACGACAGCAGCGCCGACCGGTTCAACGAGCACGACCACTCTAGCGTCCGCGATGTCCGCAGCATTTGGTGGCGGATACATGGCGCACCTTTCCGGCACCTTCACGGTCACGTCGACCATCGTCATCCAGGTAAACAGCACCACGCAGGGCCCGATCGGTATCGATCTTGGCGGATCGACGATCGTTTCACAGATCACCAACGGTGCACCGGTGATCGAGATCGACGTCGGCCCTGGCGTGGATCTTCGGTATCTCACTCTTTCGAACTTCACCATCCAGGGCAACGGCAAGGAGGGTGACGGCATCAAGATCGTCGCCGACGGCAATGACCGGTGGGTCTACAACTGGAACATCAACAATGTGACCGTGAATCACGTCGGCGGCTACGGCCTCGACGTGCAAGGCAGCGTTTTCGAGGGGCTGGTCTCCAATTCGTGGATGAACGGCAATGCCCAAGGCGGCGCCTACTTTGCGCATAGCGAAGGCGGCGGTCAGGTCAGCGCGCTGCGCTGGTTCGGCGGCGGTTTCGAGAACAATACCGGTGCCGGTCTGACGTTGGATAACGGCGCCCGCGACATGAGCGTCGACGGCGCAACCATCAGCGGGAACGGCGGCCCTGGCATTAGCGCCATGTCCGGGATCACATCCGTGACCGGCACCGACTTCGAGAACAACCACGGCGCCGGAGTCGCGTTCCAGAACTACGGCAACTTCAACGACGACACATTCACCTCGACCGGCGCGCAGACCGTCGGCATCGACGGCTACCTTGCCGGCAACGCCACCCTGGTCGGCAATACCAGCAGCGGCGCCGACCTTGCCAACCTCCAGGGCAGTGGGAGCGCCTTCGAGGTCTCGAACAGCGGACATGTCGTGAACGGATCGAGCGTCTCGGTCGCCGGCTTCGGCGGCGGCGATGTAGCGAGCATATCGCACAGCAATCTGGGAGTGGCCTTACCGACCCTGGCGCCGGTCACGACTGCGATCACTGCCGCCGTGGCCAGCAGCACCGGTACAGGGGCCGTGGAAACGGCCCTCAAGTCGGCCCTGGTCGCTGGCGACGTCGCCCATCTCTCCGGCACCACCTACACCGTCACATCGCCGATCATCATCAACGTCACCAGCGCCACGCAGGCGGCGTTCGGCATCGATCTCGGCGGCGCCAAGATCGTCTCCCAGGTCAGCAACGGCGGGCCGGTCATCGAGATCGTCGTAGCTGCCGGCGTGCATCTCTCCTCACTGACCCTGTCGAACTTCTCTATCCAGGGCAATGGCGCGGAGGGCGACGGCATCAAGATCGTGGCCGACGGCAGCGATCGTGCGATCGCCAGCCTCAGTGTCAGCAACGTCAGCGTCGAACATGTCGGCGGCATCGGTCTCGACGTGATCGGCAATGTCTCACAAGGTCTCGTGCTCAATTCCTGGATGAATGGCAATGCCGACGGCGGCGCCCGCTTTGCCAACAGCCCTGGTGGAGGAATTGCGTCCGGCCTCGAATGGGAAGGAGGCGGTTTCCGGCACAATGGCACGGCCGGCATGATCCTCGAGAACGGCACACACGACATGAGCGTCAAGGGTGCCTACTTCGTCGAGAATGATGGTCCGGGGATCGCCGCACCCTCAGGCATCACGCTCGTGCAGGAGAGCGGCTTCGAGAACAACGTTGGCGCTGGCGCCGTCGTTCAGGGATCGGCCAATTTTACCGACGACACTTTTTCGACCTACGGTCCCCAGACGGCAGGCGTCGGTGGCTACCTCTCTTCTGGAGCGAAAGTCACCCTTACTGGCGTCGACAGCGAATACTATGGTTCTGGTTCCGACCCGACGGTAATGGCCAATATTCAGGGTACCGGTACGGTGGCCATCGCCGGCGGCGGCAATGTCGTGGTCGGCTCCAACATAGCGGTGACGGGCGGTAATCCCGTGATCGGCGTGTCCGCCATAGACGCGATGTCTGTCACACCGACCGTGACGGAACAATTGGCCAGCGATACAGGTTCATCATCGAACGACCACATCACCTCGTCGGCGGCGCTGACCGGAACCGCTGACCCCAATGCGGTAATCCATTTTGCGGTCGATGGGACTGCACTGACGTCCACGGCGACGGCGAATTCGACGGGAGCGTGGTCCTTTACGCCCGTCGGCCTCGCTGACGGCACCCACACGATTGTAGCAAGCGAAACCAACGCTGCCGGCAATACGGGCACCGGCTCCATCACCTTTACACTCGATACCAAAGCCCCGGCGGTAACGGAGAAGCTCGCCAGTGGCACCACGACGACTTCCAGCGCCGCCGTCACCGGAACCGGCGACCCCAATGCCACGGTCCATTTCACGGTGGATGGGAAGGCTGTGACCGGGACCGCTACAGCCAACGCCAGCGGCGCCTGGTCGTTCACGCCAACCGGCCTGGCAGACGGCAATCATACGATCGTCGCGAGCGAGACCGATCTCGCCGGCAATACCGGGTCGGCCTCGATCTCCTTTACGCTCAACACCACCGTCCCCTCGGTCACGGAGAAGCTTGCCTCGGATACAGGTACCTCATCGACCGACAAGATCACGGCCAATCCGACGCTGACTGGCACCGCCGATCCGAATTCGACCGTGCATTTCACCATCGACAGTAATGCCGTCACGACAACGGCCACAGCCAATTCCTCTGGAGTCTGGTCCTACACACCGACCGGACTTGCCAACGGCAGCCATACGATCGTTGCGAGCGAAACCAATGCGGCAGGGACCACGGGCAGCACGTCCCTCACCTTCACGCTCGATACGACTGCCCCGGTCGTGACCGAGAAGGCCGGTAGCCAGACTTCCTCCAGTGCCACCTTGACCGGTACCGGAGATGCCGGGGCAACGGTGCATTTCTCCGTCGACGGCAGCCCGATCACCGGCGCCGCGACGGCCAATTCCAGCGGAGCCTGGTCTTACACGGCAACAGGGCTCTCGGCCGGAAGCCATACCGTTATCGCCAGCGAGACGGACGCAGCCGGCAATACCGGCTCCGCTTCGGTATCCTTCACGCTCAGCGCCCCGCCCGCCCTTACGGCAGCGCTCAGCAATGACACCGGCAGCTCCGCGACCGACAAGATCACCTCCAACGCGGCTCTCACCGGAACCGCGGACGCGGGCGCAACGGTGCATTTCAGCCTCGATGGCAGTGCCATCGCCACCACCGCCATCGCCAACGCCAACGGCGTGTGGTCCTATACGCCGACGGGGCTTGCCGACGGCACCCATACGATCGTGGCCAGCGAGACCAACGCCGCCGGTGTCACGGGTTCCGCCTCCCTCACCTTTGCCCTGGACACGCATGCGCCCGTCCCTGTGATCACGGGAGGCGTCCTTGCCAATGGGCAGGTCACATTGACCGGCACGACTGGTGAAGCCAATGACACGATCTCAGTCTATGACGGCTACACTTGGCTGGGCTTCGCCACCACCGGCGGCAACGGCGCCTGGACCCTGACCGCCTCTGCAGATCCCACCGTGTCACACAGCTATGGCGTAAACGCGGTCGACCTGGCGGGTAACGAAGGACACGGCAGCTCATCTCTGGTGCTGAACAGCACTATCGTGTCGCCCCCGACAGTGACGGCACATCTACTTCACGACACCGGTGCCTCCGCGACCGATCACGTCACGTCGAGCGCTGCCCTCACCGGCACCGCCGACGCGAATGCCGTCGTCCACTTCACCGTCGATGGCAGTACGATCACCCAGACAGCCAGCGCCGATTCGACGGGCGCCTGGTCCTTTGCGCCCACCGGGCTCGCCGATGGCTCTCACACGATCGTCGCCAGTGAGACCAATGGCAGCGGCACCGGCACGAGCGCTGTGACGTTTACGCTCGATACGACAGCGCCGGCCGTGACAGAACATCTTCTGAGCGGCGGCCCGACCACGTCCAGCCCGGCTCTCGTCGGAACGAGCGACGCTGGTGCGATTGTGCACTTCACCGTCGACGGAAGCATCATCAGTAGCACCGCCACTGCCGATGCTGCCGGTGCGTGGTCGTTCACGCCGAGTAGCTTGGCCGACGGCACTCACACGGTCGTCGCGACCGAGACTGATCTTGCCGGCAACACCGGCTCGGCCTCTGTCTCCTTCACGCTCGATACGCATGTCCAGACAGACCCCGCCATCACCGGCATGACCTCCAGCAATGGTATCTTGACGCTGAGCGGCAGCACCGGCGAGGCGGGTGACAACATCTCCCTCTATGACGGTGACAACTGGATCGGCTGGACGACCACCGATGCCAGCGGCCATTGGAGTTACCAAGCGAACGGCGACCCTACCGTCGCCCATAGCTTTGGCTTCAACACTACTGATCTGGCCGGAAACATCAGCGGCGGATCAAACACAGCGATCATGGGGAGTACAGTTGCCGCGACACTGACAGGCTCGAGCGGCAACGACATCATCAATGCAGGTGGCGGCAGCGATATCGTCATCGGAGGGGCCGGCGCTGATAAATTGACCGGTGGCACCGGCAAAGTCGCCTTCACCTACAATGCTGCGGCCGAGTCGACCGCGACAGCCTCGGACACCATCACCGACTTCCATCACGGATACGACAGGATCGATTTCACGAACATCGGCGGAATCAATGCTTCCAGCGGCGTGCCGCAGTTTCAGGGCAATATCACAGGAAGCGGCAATCTGACCCTCGCCGCCCACAGCGTGGCGTTCCTCGAGGTTGGCGGCAACACTCAGGTTCTCGTCAACACGACCAGTGTCGCCGAGACCGTATCGACGTCCGATACCCATGCCGCCAACATGCAGATCACTCTGCTCGGCGTGAATCTCGGCCTCACCGGCAGCGACTTCCATCACGCGTGATCGACAATGACCCGCAGACCCTCCGAACTTGTCGATCTGTTGCGTTCCAGCGGCAGCTATTTCGCTACCGCCGGAGCGTTCAGCCTGGCCATCAACCTGCTCTACCTGGCCGGCCCTCTTTATATGCTGCAGCTTTACGACAGAGTGGTTCCCAGCGGGAGTGAGGTTACGCTGGTGATGCTCACCCTCGTTCTGCTTCTGGCGTATCTGACACTCTCGGGACTCGATATCGCGCGCGCCCACGTGCTGACCCGTGCCAGCGTGCGCATCGACAGGCGTGTCGCGCCCCGTATCATGACTGCCATCGTCGAGCGGCCGGCTGTCGCCGGCGGCGCGCGTAGCCAGTTCCTGCGTGACTTTGACAGTTTTCGTCAGTTCATCAGCGGCTCCGGCATCCATGCCCTGTTCGATCTGCCTTGGGCACCGATCTACATTGCCGTGATCTTCATGCTCCATTGGAGCCTGGGCGCCTTCGCCCTCGGATGCAGCGTGCTGCTGGTCCTGATGGCGCTCGCCAACGAATGGCTGGTCGACGCTCCGCTGTCGGACGCCAATGCAGCCTCCGCCCGCAATTACAGCTTCACCGAGATGAGCCTGCGCAACGTGGAAGCGATCCGCGCCATGGGGATGATCGAGGGGGTGCTTGCTCGCTGGGCTCGCGACCGTAGCCAGATGATCAGCCGCCAGGTCACCGCCAGTGACCGGGCGGCGACCATTCAGAGCCTCATCCGCTTCCTGCGCCTGTCGATGCAGTCGGTAATTCTCGGTCTGGGCGCTTACCTCGTGATCGAGAAGACGGTCACGGCCGGCTCGATGTTCGCCGCCAGCCTTCTGCTCGGTCGTGCACTTCTTCCCATAGAACAGGTCGTGGGATCCTGGCGCAACCTGGTCTCGGTTCGGGGTGCCTGGACGCGACTCGTTGCGCTGTTTGGCGAGCGCCATGCGCGGCCGACGCCGATTGCGCTCCCACGACCAAAGGGACAACTGTCGGTCGAGGCCGCTTCCTATGTCGCGCCGGGACAGGCAAAGCCCATCCTGCGCAGCGTCTCGTTTTCGATCGATGCAGGCGAGGTTCTCGCCGTGATCGGCCCGTCCGGGGCCGGCAAGTCAACCCTTGCACGGCATCTTGTCGGCGTGTTGCAGCCGAGTGCGGGCACGGTCCGACTGGACGGGGCCGATGTCGCCACCTGGTCACGCGGCACTCTCGGGCGGTATGTCGGATACTTGCCGCAGGACATCGAGCTCTTCTCGGACACGGTTGCCGCCAACATCAATCGCTTCCAGCCCGGCGACGATCAGGAGACGGTTCATGCCACGCAAATGGCCGGCGTGCACGAGTTGATTCTTCGTCTGCCGGATGGATACGAGACAGCGGTCGGAGAAGGTGGCGCCGTTCTGTCAGGCGGTTACCGCCAGCGGCTGGCCTTGGCCCGAGCCGTGTACGGCCATCCCAGCCTTGTAGTGCTCGACGAGCCGAGTTCCAATCTGGACGCCGACGGCGATCTGGCCCTCGCCAGATGTGTCCAGGCGCTCAAGGAGCGTGGAACCACGGTCGTTCTTGTCTCCCACCGCCCGAGCACGATCAGCATGGCGGACAAGATTCTTGTTCTGCGTGACGGCGCCGTCGAGATGTTCGGGCCGCGCGCCGATGTCCTTGCACACCTCAATCGTGTCTCCGCCGTCGCACCACCAGCCACGGTGCAGGCCATGCGCCGGCCGGCCAATACAGCGAGAGCCCAATGAATCCGCACCTCTCTGCGCCCTGCTCGAATGACATCGATAGCGACTCGATCCGGCGCGCCGCAGTGGCGGGCTGGCTGATAATCGGCCTGTTCTTCGGCGGCCTCGGCTTATGGTCGACGATCGCTCCCCTCAACGGAGCGGTCGTCACCAACGGCATGGTGAAGGTCGAAGGCAATCGAAAAAGCGTGCAGCACCTGGATGGTGGCATCGTCAAGGACCTGCGCGTTAAGGAAGGCGACCACGTCAATGTGGGCGATGTTCTGATCGTGCTCGACGACACCCAGGCCAAAGCCGAATTCCAAGTCCTGTCCGAGCAGTATGTCGTCCTGCGTGCCACCGAGGTTCGCCTGCTCACCGAACTCGCCAACGCCGGTGAAATGACCATACCGGCCGATCTGGCGAACCGGGGAGACGATTCCTACGCCCGGAGCATCTGGACCGGCCAGATCAAGCAGTTCGAAAGCCGGCGCGCAGCGATCGACGGGCAACGGAAGGTCATCGGCGAAAAGATCCACCAGCTTCAATCGCAGATCGAAGGCGCCGAGGCCCAGGTGCGGGCTTACAATGAACAGATCCAATCGGTCCGCAGCGAAGCCGACAGCGTCGCGCCGCTGGTCGACAAGATGCTGCTACCTCGACCGCGCCTTCTCCAGCTCCAGCGTACGGCCTACAGCCTCGACGGACAGGCGGCGGATGCCCAGGCCAACATCGCCAAGTTTCGTCAAGCCATCGCCGAGCAGGAGCTGCAGATCGCCCAGCTCGGCAACGACCATATGGCCGATATCACGAAGGACCTACGCGAGATCCAGGCAAAGCTGGTCGAGGTGCTGCCGAAACTTGCGAACGCCGAAGCCGTGCTGAGCCGCATGGAGATACGCGCTCCCTACGCGGGGCGGGTCGTTGGGCTCAGCGTATTTTCCATCGGGGGCGTGATCCAGCGCGGAGAGAAGATTCTCGACATCGTGCCCGACGAGGATTCGCTTACCGTCGAGGTTCAGGTCGCCGTCGATGAAATCAGTGACGTGCATCCGGGCATGAAGGCGGAGGTACATCTCACCGCCTACAAGCAGCGCATCGTGCCCACGATCCGTGGAGAAGTGCTCCAGGTCTCGGCCGATCGCCTTACGGATCCCAAGACCAACAGCCCTTACTACGTTGCTTCGGTGCGGCCGGATGTGACGGAACTCGCAAGCTTGCCGGGGATCCGCCTGTATCCGGGGATGCCGGCCACAGTCATGATCCCGACAGAAAGCCGGACGGCATTCGATTACATCGTGGGGCCGCTTACCCAGTCCTTCAGCCGGGCCTTTCGACAGAAGTAGGCAGGCCGGGGCGCCAGCCACAGTCGTCTTCGCGTGGCCGACCTGCTCAACCGCCCATCTGTTGCTTCAATTCGGCCCAGCGATCGAGAATGGGCAGGATTTTTTCTTCTTTCTCGGCCGGCAGGGAGAAGACGACACGGTCGATCCCTATATCCTCACACAGGCGCAGGCGGTCGATCTTGTCGGGGACCCGGAAAATGCTGACCGGAAGGCTGGCCGGATCGCGCCCCGCATCGATTGCCATCTTTCGAAACTCGGCGATGATGCCCATGCCGTCGCGCTCGAGCCAGTCGTCGCGCGGAATCCAACCATCGCCGTAGCGGATCGCGCGACGGGCTGCGTGGGGAAATCCGCCACCAACGATGATCGGCGGGTGCGGCTTCTGTATCGGCTTTGGCCATTGCTTCATCTTGTCGAAATTGACGAATTCGCCGTGATACTCGGGCTCTTCCTCCATCCAGATCTTTTTCATCGCCTCGATCCGCTCACGCGCCAACTTATGCCGCGTCTTGAACTCCGTGCCGTGGTTCTCGATTTCATCCTGGTTCCAACCGTTGCCAACGCCAAACAGGAAGCGGCCATCCGACAGCTGGTCGATGCTGGACACCATCTTGGCGGTAACAATCGGGTCGCGCTGAATGACCAGGCAAATGCCCGTACCGATCTTGAGCGTCGTCGTCGCGGTCGCCGCCGCGTTCAGCGCAAGAAACGGATCCATAATCTCGTAATAGGCCCGGACCAGGCCGCCGCCCGCCGGATAGGCCGACTTGCGTGACGAGGGGATGTGGGTGTGTTCCGGCACCCACAGCGATTCGAAGCCGCGCTCCTCCATCGCCCGCCCGAGCGCAGCAGGTCGCATGGAGTCCGCCGTGAAGAACATCACAGCCCCGATCTTCATGCCTTTGTCTCCTCTGCTGATTATGCAAGCGCGGCCGTCGTTGCGGTTGCAGACTGCGACACGGAACCACGCTCCCGCAAGCGGGTTGACTTCCTGGACAGCCAAGGAGCCAACCATGAGAACCGCACTCTGTGTGGCCGCTCTCGCCGCCGTTGTCGCCACTAGCGCCGGATGCGCAGAGCGGCCCTATTACTACGGTCCAAACTACGCTTACGCGCCCGCCTACGGGTATTATTCGCCAGGCTATTCCTACGGATATTCCAACGCCTACCCGACGCGCTACTACAGCTCAAAATGGGACTATTACCGGAACTATAACGGCATCCATCCGCCATCGGAAAACATGTAGGCGGGCACCTCCTTGTCAGCCCAGCGTATGTCGGACGACGACCGCAACTTCATCGACCGCGCTTTCAGGCAGGTGCGGCCCCATGGGCAAGCTGAGAACAGTATCGGCGAGCGCTTCCGCCAAGGGAAAGCTTCCCTTCGACGCGCCGAGATCCGCGTAGGCCTGTTGCAGGTGCGGTGGGATCGGATAGTGGATCAACGCCCCGATGCCTGCCTTATCCAGGGCTTTCATCAGCTCTGCGCGGCGGGCTGTGCGCACGACATAAAGATGCCAGACAGGTTCAGCCCATTGCGGCGCCCGCGGAAGGCCAAGCCCCGGAATTCCGCTCAGCTTGTCGTCATAGAGCGCCGCGATCCGACGCCGACGTTCGTTCCATGAATCGAGCACGCGCAGCTTCACTTGGAGAAAGGCCGCCTGCAATTCGTCAAGCCGCGAATTGAATCCGCGTTCGATGTTTACGTATTTTACCTTACTGCCGTAGTTGCGGAGCGCCCGCAACCGCTCGGCGAGCACGGCATCGTCGGTTGTCACCGCTCCACCGTCACCGAAGGCACCGATATTCTTGGTCGGGAAGAAACTGTGCGCGCCAGCATGGCCGAGACTGCCGGTGCGACGACCACGGACGCGAGCGCCTTGAGCCTGGGCCACATCCTCGATGACCTTGAGCCCGTGCTTCTCGGCCAACGCCATGATCGCGTCCATGTCGGCAGGTTCGCCATAGAGATGGACCGGCATGATCGCCTTCGTGCGTGCCGTGATCGACGCCCCTATTCGCTCGGGATCGATATTCGGGCCCGCCGGCGTGGGTTCCACGGGCACGGCCTTGGCACCAACAGCCGTCACTGCAAGCCACGTAGCGATGTAAGTGTTGGACGGGACAATCACCTCGTCGCCCGGACCGATATTCCAGGCCCTGAGAACGAGTTCGAGGGCTTCGAGCCCATTGCCGAGACCGATGCAATAGCGCGCCCCGCAAAAGGACGCATACTGGGCCTCGAACGTCTCGACTTCCTTGCCGAGAACGAACCAGCCCGACTCCATCACGCGTCGGTATGCATCATCGAGTTCAGCCTTCAACTCGGCATAGGCCGACTTCATGTCCAGAAACGGGATCATCGTCCCTGTCCTCCGACTTCGCGCCTGAACGTCTCGTAGTCGCGCAAGTACTCGACCTCTTCATAGAAAGACGACGCAATGACCATCACCGCCGTCTGTGGCGCGAAGTCTGTCAGCTCATGCCACACCCAGGGGCCCATATAGAGCGCCTTGGCGGGGTCATCGAGCCGCACCTGTTGCCTTACCGTACCGTCGTCGAGATGCAGCAGGCAGTGACCATTCAGGGCCACGAGCACCAGCTTCGACATACGATGTCCGTGCCGGCCTCGCCACTGCCCCGGTGCCACGTGATGCAGCCAGAAAATCCGGCGTGGCTGGAAATCCAGCGCCTGACCGAACTCGAGGAAATTGACGCTGCCACGCGCATCGGAGGCGCCTGGCACATCGATCCACTGGCAACCGCGGACGCCAAGAGGAGAAGGAGAAGTCATCGGGGAATCGCGTTCATGATCTGCAGCTTGCGCCATTGCATGTACACCACTCCGGTCAGAGCCACCAAGCCGCCGACGATCTGGTAGCCATTGGGCCAATAGCCATAGGCCATCGACCAAAGGACGGCGAAAAACGGCACGAGATTGACCCAGAGCGAGGCTATCGCCACGCCGAGGCGACTGGCGCCGATATTCCAGAAATACCCGCCAAGGCCACTCGCCAGCACGGCCACGACGAGAAGCTGCGTCCATACCCAGCCATCGGAAATGCCGGAGGGCGAACGGGCGGCACCGAGTGCTACCAGGACAAGGCTGATTACGGTCAGCCAGCCCATGGCCGAAAGCGATGCGACATAGGCACGATGAAGCTGGCTTGCGCGCTCGAACCAAGCCTGGGCCTTGATGCTGTAGAGCGCCCACAATGCATTGCTCAAGAGAACGATGAGTTCTCCCCCGCCCAGGGAGACGGGACCAGTGCCGACCAGGCTGCTTGTCGAGAGAATGACGCCGCCCAGCAACGTCAATCCCAACGCTACGCCGAAGCCTGGATCGAAGCGTGTGCCGGTCACCAGACGGACCGTTAGGGCGGACACCAGGGGTCCCGCCACCTGCACCGCCGCCGCCGAGATCGGGTTGCTGTAATAGATGCCGAGCGCATAGATCGCGAAGAAGCTCGACATCATGAAGCCGAGTGACAGAAACCTCACCGGTCCAAGGTCGATCCTGAGGGTGCGCGAACCCTCGACGATCCACAGAAGCAACGCCAATGCCGCCGTTGCCGCTATTGTCCGCATGGCTGCTAAGGGCAGCAAATCGAAATAGCGCAGCATTACCTTGGTCACGGGCAGGTTGGCACCCCAACTTGCTCCGACGAACAGCATGGCCGCGAATGCGCCCAGCAGATGGCGGTGTTCGTGCCTCATCGGCGCCCAGTCCTGATCTGACGAGCCTGCAGAAGGGCAATGGCGCCGAGCACGACAGCGCCACCAGCGACCTGAAGCCAAGTCGGTTCTTTACCCATGAAGGCTGCGAGACCAATGGCAAAGATCGGAGCGGAATTCGAATAGAGCGACGCGATCGGCACGCCGACCATCGATACGCCGACATTCCACAGCAGAATTGCCACAGCCACGCCGAGCACCCCGACCCATGCGATCATGCCGAGATCCAGAGCGGTCGGCGCATGGGTTGGCCATTCGATTCCGATCGACATCCATACGCCGATGCACACCAGTCCCAACAGGCCGCTGGCCACCGTCGAGGTCAGGGCGGACAAGGCGATCTGTCCCCGATCGGCAAGCCATTGTTGAGCCCGGATCGAATACCAACTCCAGCAGAATTGCGCGATCACCAGCAGGAGCTCGCCACCGCGGAAGCCAAGGCCTGCCGCTGCCTGCGGGGTCCCCAGTACCACCAGCACGCCGCCTGTGAGGACCAGAACCAGCGTAACGAAGAATCCGGGCGGCATCGGTGTCCTCAGCATCAGCCGCGCCAACAAGGTCGCCCAGATCGGGCCGCAGGTCAGGACGATGGCGGCCGTTGCAGGGTGAGAGCGTGAGACACCGAATGTGTAGAGCACGGAGAAGGCCGTCATGGCCGCGCCTAGGCTTAGAAGCTGCAATGGCCGGACCGGTCTTGTCTTGGTCTTTGGCGGCGCCGTCATCCATACGGCAAGCCATAGGACAGGCATGCCAAGGACATAGCGCAGCCAGGACAGAAGCCACTTGTCGTAGTGCTCCGCCAGCGCTGCCAGGACCGGGATCATCGATCCCCAGATCAGAGCGGCGAACAGCAGGACGAGAGAGGCGCGCCGCCCCGTAGTCGGCGGCAGACTGGTCATCTACCCATCAGCCTGGCTGGCGACGACGCACGGCCTCGTAGCCGACGCGGCAATCCGGATAGACGTCCGGCTTCTCCGTCGAAACCCGCGCCTCGATGACACCCGGCTGCGTCAGGCAGAGATCGAGAATGGCCTCGACGAGCGTCTCCTGAAGATTGAAGTGGCGGGACTTGGCGAGGGTCACGACGCCATCATGCACGACGTCGTAGTTCAGCACATTGCCAATGCGGTCGTGATGAGGCCGCTCCATGGGCTCCAGCAACAGGTCGATATTCACGACCACGATCTGCGGCCCTTCCTTCTCGAAGTCATGGATGCCGATCGACACCTGGAGTCGGAAGTCGCGTATGAAGATGCGGCGATTGGTGGGCAGTGTCATTTCAGCTTCTTTTTCTTTCCGTCAAAGGCAATGTCGCGTGGTCGACCAGTCAAATGCTCTCCGCTATCGACGATCAGCGTATCGCCGGTGAAGCTTGGAGTCGCCAAGATGAAGCGTAGCGCGCGCACGAGATCATCGGGTGTCACACCGACACCCAGGGGATTGGCGGTATGCTGCTCGGTAAACCGGGCGTCGGTCTGGCTGCCGCTGCGCAAGGTCAGGCCTGGCGCGATACCGGCCACGCGCAAGCGCGGGGCAAAAGACTGTGCCAGCAGAGTCGTCAATCCCTGCAAGCCGATCTTGGACAGGGTGTAGGTGAGGAAGTCGGGATTGAGATTGAACAGCTTCTGGTCGAGCAGGTTCACGATCATCCCCGTCTCGCCCTCCGGCAATTGCCGCGCGAGCGCCTGCGACAGCAGAAGGGGCGCCCGCAAATTGACTGCCATGTGCAGATCGAACGCGGCCGCCGTCGCCGTTGGCGCCCGATCGAGCTTGAAGAGCGAGGCGTTGTTCACGAGACAGACAAGGCCGACCCCGGGCGCCTTGCATCGCCTGATCAAGGATTCGGCCTGGCCGGCCGATGACAGATCGGCGCGAACAGCTTTCGCATGGCCTCCTGCGGCCCGAATCGCGGCCACTGTTTCTCGGGCTCCGTCTTTTGCCTGGTTATGATGCACGAACACGAAATAGCCATCCGCCGCCAGGGCGAGCGCCAGCGTGCGGCCGATCCTGAGGCCTGCTCCCGTGACCAACGCGCCTTTCATGTCGCACAACACCTCTGATTCGTGACTAAGCGAACGGCGGGTTCTAGCATGCAACCATGAATTCGTCCCCGTTCGAGTCCGTCGATACCGTCGTCGTCGGAGCTGGCGTCGTGGGCCTTGCCGTGGCCCGTGCCCTTGCCCTTGCCGGTCGTGAGGTCATCGTCATCGAAGCTGCCGATGCCATCGGCACGGAGACCTCGTCTCGCAACTCGGAGGTCATCCACGCTGGAATCTACTATCCAAAGGATAGCCTCATGGCCCGCACATGCGTTGCGGGGCGACGCCTTCTCTACGCCTACTGCCGGGAGCACGGCGTGCCTCATCGCAATTGCGGGAAGCTCATTGTCGCCACCAATGAGGATGAAAGCGCCCGTCTGATCGAGATCAAGGGGCGCGCCGAAGCGAACGGTGTCGAGGGCATGCGACTCCTGACGGCATCTGAGGCCCTTGCCCTTGAACCTAGCCTGAAATGCACGGCCGCGCTCCTGTCACCGGCCACTGGCATCATCGACAGCCACAGCTACATGCTGGCGTTGCAAGGCGACGCGGAGAGCCGGAATGCGATGTTCGCGTTCCGCAGCCCTTTCGAGCAAGGTCGCGCGACCGACGAGGGACTCGACATCGAGATCGGCGGCGCGGAGCCAATGAAGTTGCGTTGCCGGCTGGTCGTCAATTCGGCCGGCCTCTACGCCCCCGCTCTTGCGCACAAGATTGCCGGCATGCCAGCCGAGCGCATCCCGACGGCCTATTATGCCAAGGGCAATTACTTTACCTTGGCGGGACGTTCACCCTTCTCCCGGCTGATTTACCCTGTCCCGGTTCCTGGGGGATTAGGCGTGCATATCACCGTCGATCTCGGTGGCCAGGCGAAATTCGGGCCGGATGTCGAGTGGATCGATCATGTCGACTACACCGTCGATCCGCATCGCGCGGACAAGTTCTATGCTGCCGTTCGCCGCTATTGGCCCGATTTGAAGGACGGCGCCCTGCAGCCAGGCTATGCGGGCATTCGACCAAAGACCGTAGCGCCGGGCGCGCCGGCCCAGGATTTCATGATCCAGGGACCTCGCGAGCACGGCATCCCCGGTTTGATCAACCTGTTCGGCATCGAATCCCCCGGCCTTACAGCCTCCCTCGCCCTCGCCGAGATTGTGCGCGAGCTGGCTGGTAGTTTCTGACGCTCAGAACGTGTCGACCTGATCCGCGTCGCAGAACGATCTTTCAGAATGCGGTCGGCAAGGTAGCGGGGCTGCGGCCGGTCCGCTAATGCTTGCACCAAGAAACCCAGCGGGGAAACGATAGCGATGATCAAGACGCGCTTTACCGAAATGTTCGGAGTCCAGCATCCGATCGTGCAGGGCGGCATGCAATGGGTGGGACGAGCAGAACTGGCATCGGCCGTATCGAACGCCGGTGCCCTTGGCATCCTGACCGGCCTCACCCAGCCGACGCCCGAGGATCTGCGCAAGGAGATCAAGCGCTGCCGCGACATGACGGACAAGCCCTTCGGCGTGAACCTCACCATCCTGCCGACTCTCGTGCCGCGCCCCTACGGTGAATACATCGATGCCATCGTCGATTCCGGCGTGAAGATCGTCGAGACCGCCGGCAACAATCCGAAGCCTTTCCTGCCGAAGCTCAAGGAAGCGGGCGTCAAGGTCATCCACAAATGCACGTCGGTGCGGCACGGCATCTCCGCGGAGAAAGCGGGCGTCGATGCCATCTCCATGGACGGCTTCGAGTGCGCCGGTCATCCCGGCGAGGATGACGTGCCCAACCTCGTATTGCTGCCGGCCGCAGCCAATGTGATCAAGATCCCGATGCTCGCCTCGGGAGGTTTCGCCGATGCACGTGGCTTGGTCGCTGCCCTCGCCCTGGGTTGCGAAGGCATCAACATGGGCACGCGCTTCATGGCGACCAAGGAAGCGCCGATCCATCAGAACGTGAAGGAGAAGATCGTCGCGTCCGACGAACGCAGCACGGCGCTGATCCTCCGCACCATGCGCAACACCAGCCGTGTCTACGGGAATTCGATCGCCCTGAAGGCGATCGAAATGGAAGGGGAAGGCAAGACCATCCAGGAGATCGGCCCGATTGTCGCCGGCGCCAAGGGCAAGATCGTCTATGAGACCGGCGATCTCGAGCACGGCATCTGGTCGGCCGGCACCTGCATGGGCCTCATCAACGACATTCCGACCTGCAAGGAACTCGTCGAACGCATCGTCACCGAGGCCGAAGCGATGATCCGAGGCCGGCTGTCCAAGGCGATCGCCGCCTAGAGATCGGGCACCGTCCCGGCACCGGGCTGCCGCTTATCGATCGACCAGATTGATGCGACAGCCACAGACCTCGATCTGGCCGACGCCGTGCTGCTTGTGCCGGCTGTGCGCGGCCTTCAGGACCCGCTCGCGGTCAACGACGCGCACGTCGTAGGCGGAGACGCCAGGTCCACGATCATCGGCAATGGGCACGAAGCGGATTTCACCGTCGTCGTCGAGCCGTATGATATCGCTCTCGACTGGCCGGCCCAGGATCTTCGACCAGAGATCCGCCGCCTTGTCGGGATCGACACACTGGATTTCGACCCCACCCAGGCCGTTGGTGACATCCGAACGAGCGTGTTTCAGCCAATCGTTGGAAGCGGGTGGCCACCACAGCTTGGGGTCAGAGCCGGCGGGCGCGACCGTCTGGTCGATGGAGAGCAGGACGCCTGCCGTATCCGCCGGATGGAAGTGCGTGTACTTGTACTCTGGCTGATCCTTCTGCTCGACGGCTCGTATTCCAAGCCCGGTGATGCGCTGCCGCTCGGCGATGGCATCGGCTACCTGCAGGATCACCATATAGCCTCCGTCTCCCTTCCGACGCTCGAGATAACGTCCGGCGGACGTGCCATCTCGGGTCGGCGAAACGATCTCCAGGAAATCATGCCCGGTTGGACAGACGACATTGGCCAGTCCCCATTTGGCGACACCCGGATCCCTGTAGGCGACCTCGATGCCCAGAACATCGCACAGCTCCTCGCGCGAGCTTTCGAGATCTTCGGCGACGAACACACATTGTCTGAGCTTCATGGCGTCTCTCCCAAGTTCTTGTATTCGCGCTATGCTACTCCGATGCGGACGATAACCACCATGGGTTTTGCGGCAGCGGCGCTGCTGTCGTTCTGCTTCCCGGATTTCATCGTTTTCCGCTTCACGCAGGCAACCGTCTGGTCGATCGCGCTGCTCGGTCTCGTGATCCTGTGTGGCATCAGCGGCCAATTCTCCTTCGCCCAGGCGGCGCTTTACGGGATGGGCGGCTACACGACTGCCTTGCTTGCGGCCCATACCATATTGCCGCTCTATACGGCTCTCGGCCTCGCACCGCTGATGGGCTTTGCCGTCGGCTACGGCCTCGGCCGGGTGACGGGCGCTCACAGTCTGTGGACGCAGGCGCTGATCGGCTACGCGCTCACCATCGCCTTCCCGCAGCTTCTCCGTTGGCGGGTAATCGAGCGATGGACGGGCGGGGTGCAAGGCCTATCGCTGGATTCACTCAGCTCCCCCATCGCCGCTTTGAGCAACGATCGATGGCTATTTCTGCTGACCCTCGGCCTGCTCGCAGCGGCGACCTGGATCAGCGCCAACATCATCGCCGGCCGTACTGGACGGGCGCTGCTCGCGGCGCGAGACCATGACCTTTCCGCCGCAGCCCAAGGCATCGATGTTCTCCACGTCCGCGCCATGGCCTCAGGCATCGCTGGAACCTTTTTCGGTATGGCGGGCTGCCTCTCGGCCTTCCAGTTCGGCTTCGTGGGGCCGACGACCTATGGCATCACCCTGTCGATCCAGATGCTGTTCGGCGCGGTGATCGGCGGTCTCTATTCGCCCGCTGGAGCGATCCTTGGCGGCGTCCTGCTGGAGTTCCTGCCAGGCCTCGTTTCGAGCTGGGGGATGGGCCTCTCGGCGCTGCTTTATGCGGGCCTGATGGTGGCCGCGATCGTGGCGATGCCCACGGGCATCGCCGGCACAGTGGCCTTGGGATTGGGAGCGCGCCACCGAAGCCTGGCGGCGCGCCGCCGCCATCAGATAGCCTAGTTGCCCTTGAACACGGGCGCACGCTTCTCGACAAACGCTCGCGCCGCTTCCTTGTGGTCGTTGGTCTCGCCGGTGCGGATCATGCGGGCGGCCTCGCTGTCGAGCGCTTCCGAGAGGGTACCTTCTTCGGCCACCTTCATGTTCTTCTTCACATGCCACCATGCAACGCGGGGACCTGCGGCCAACTTCTTCGCGAAGGCCATGGTCTCGCTGTCGAGGTTGGCATCGTCGATGATACGATTGGCTAGTCCAAGCTTCTCGATCTGCTCCGCATTCAGGATCTCGGCCGTGAAATAGAGCTCTCGCGCCTTGGCCGTGCCGACCAGCTTGTGCAGGAAATAGTGGGAGCCAAAGTCGCCGGAGAAGCCGACCTTGGCGAACGCCGTCGTCATGCGCGCACTCCTGCCTGCGAAGCGCATGTCTGCCGCCAGGGCGATCGACAGGCCCGCACCAGCGGCTACGCCATTGACCATGGCGATGGTGGGCTTGCCCATCTCGTGCAGCAGTTCGGACACCCGCATGCGGATGCGGATGTCGTGAACCTTGTCCTCGTAGGTCTTTTCCTGGTCGCGTCCGGCAGCCATCGACTTCACGTCACCGCCGGCACAGAACGCCTTGTCGCCCGCCCCGCGCACCACGACGCAGCCAATGTCGCGCGATCCCGCCGCCTCTTCGAGTGAGTCGCTCAAGGCCGTCATCATGTCGCGGCTGAGGGCGTTCATGGCGTCGGGGCGATTGAACACGAGCTTCATCACGCCGTCTTCTACGGTCTTGATGAGATCGGGCATAGGTTCCTCCGGAAGTTCGATCAGACAATGGGCGGCGATGGTTTCGTAAACGGCGCCCTCACGCAACGACATTCGGTCTTGCGTGGCGGAACCTTGGTTCTGGATCAGGCGGTGAGCGGCTGCAGATACACGCCGGGATCGGCTGCCAGGCCTTGTTTGACCAACCGCGACGCCTCGTCAGCGAGTACCTCGGACTTGCCGGCCTCGAGAGCCGCCAGCACCTGCGCCACCACGTCCTGAGGTTTGGACTTAGGGGCATCGAGGTGGCGCGCCATGTCGGTCTCCATGAGGCCGACATGAAGCGAGAGAACCTGCGTGCCGTGCTCTTGCAGAGAGTTGCGCAGCCCATTGCTTAGAGACCAGGCCGCAGCCTTGCTGGCACAATAGGTCTCGAAGGCCGGCGCGCTTATCCAGCTCAGCACCGACAGCACGTTGACGATCGCACCGCCGCCGTTCTTCGACAGGACGGGGGCGAACGCCCGGCTGAGAAGGAGCGGACCGAAGAAGTTCGTCTCCAGTTCGGCCCGCAGCCCCTCGACGCCGTCGGCGGCAAGGAATGATGTCCCGCGCGAGATGCCGGCATTGTTGATCAGCAACGTTACATCGCCGAGGTCGCGCGCAACAGCCTCTACCTGATCCCCCTGTGTCACATCGAGCCGCACCGGAACGACGCCACTCTGCACAATCGAACCGGGATCGCGAGCGGCAGCGTAGACCTTGGCGGCACCTGCCGCCAGCAATGCCTGCGTGAAGGCAAGTCCCAGGCCTCGGTTGGCGCCTGTGACAAGGGCGATGGAATTCTTGATTTCCATGGTGCTTCTCCTTTTCAAGATGACTGGTCGTCTTATTCCATCAGGCAGCTTCCCCCTGCCGGATGGGCGTTCGTCTAGGTCAGGATCTTCTTGAAAGTCACCGACATGAATTCATTGAGAGGTGCCGCACCCTTCTCGGCCTTGGCCCGCATGACCGCGCCTTCCCAGGCATTGATCAGGAACGACGCGAGCACCTTTGCCGGCACGTCGCGCGCAACCGATCCGTCGCGCTGCGCCTCGGCGATGACGCCTGCAACAAGCGTCGTCCACTCGTCGAAGGCGCCTTGCACGCCTTCCCGCACAGCAGCACTTTGCGCCGAAAGCTCCGCGGCAAAGTTTCCGAGCAAGCATCCTCGGCTATATTCGGAAGCCTCACCGATCCGGTTCAAACTGTCGAAATAGCGGCGAAGCCGGTTGAGCGCGGAGCCCGATCCTTCGCGCAACTGCTTGCGCTTTTCCGCATTTCGCGCCGCGTAGGCCTTCACGACCTCGAGGGCGAGGAGATCCTTGCTGTCGAAGTGATTGTAGAAAGAGCCCTTCGGCACTCCGGCTGCGTCAGTGATTTCCTGCACGCCCGTGGCGTTGAAACCTTGCCTATGCAGAACCTCCAGGCCGGCCTGTAGGAGCTTGTCGCGGGTATCCGTCTTCGCCATGAATTGACAATATGACCGGTCGTCTTCGTCCTTCAACATCCGCTAGCAAGAGTTTTTCTGCCATAGCAGACGACCGCGCTTATCCGTCGACAGAAATCGCTGCTATGGCGAATAGCTGGCGTTGTTCGCCATCTGCTTCAGCGAAAGGTCGAGCAGAAGCACGAGCAGAAACATCTGAAAGGCAGGCTCGAACTCGGCTGGCAAGTTCATGTGCAAGGTACGACTGAAGAACTTCTCCTGACCGACCGTGCCCAGCGGTTGCTCGCTACCGTCTCGATAGAGACGGTATGGGCGCGATCCGAACGTCTTGCGCAACGCAAGGCTTTCAGAACCGCGACTGATGACAAAGTTGCGCCCCATACTCTCCGCCAGCGCCAAGGTCCGGTTGCCAGCGTCCTTGAGCATCCATGGATTGGCGGGAGGTCTTCCAGCACCAGTCATGACGCGCACCAGAGCCTGGTAAAGCACTTCGTCGGGCTTGTCGTTCGCCCTTTGCGCGATGAAGACCTGGTCGCCGAAGGTAATCTCGGCCTTTGAGCCCTTGTCGTAGACGAGGCTGCCGACCGGGTTGCCTTCGTCGAGGATGTCGAACATGAGGGCTGTACTAAAAAAGCTTCCCTTGTCCCGCTTGGTCGGTCGCGTGGTGAGCATGCGTCACCCTCCCCTACCCCGGCACACTAATACCACGGCGGCAGGGCGGTAGAAATGGCTAGCCCGGAGATCTTCGACGCCAGCCAGGTTCACGCTGGCTGTACTGACATTGAGGGTCGCCCTAGGACAGGGCGAACCCCTCATAGCCGTGCGCCACCACTTCCTCGCACTTCTGGCGATACTTCGGTGCGCCGCCGGCATAGGCGACGAAGGTGCGCTTCTGGCGACCGGCAACATTCTTGTTCACGCCTGTCATCCAGGAGTCGACCGTCATGAGCAACAGTCGCGCCGCCGTATCGTGAACGTGCTGCGTCCAGGTCGCCTCGGCGTCCGGCTTGGCCTCGACGCGGTGGTACCCCTTATCGCGCATGTATTTCAGGAGATCCGACACCCAGTCGACGTTCTGCTCGATGCAGCGCGGAATGTTGCAGAAGGTCGCCGCATTATGAGGGCCGACCAGGGTCAGCATGTTCGGGAATCCCTCGATCTGCAGCCCCAGATAGGTATGCGGTCCGTCCGACCATTTTTCCTTCAGCTTCTGCCCGCCGCGACCGGTGATGTCGATCCGATCGAAGGCACCGGTGATGGCGTCGAATCCCGTGGCAAAAATGATCATGTCGAATTCGTACTCGGCATCGCTGGTCTTGATGCCCTTCTCCGTGATCCGCTCGATCGGCGTCTCGCGGAGATCCACCAGCTTCACGTTGGCCTGGTTGTAGACTTCGTAGTAACCGCTCTCGAGCGGCACGCGCCGCGTGCCGAAGCCATGATTGGTCGGTATCAGCTTGTCGGCA
Organism: Enhydrobacter aerosaccus; assembly: GCF_900167455.1. GTDB lineage: Bacteria > Pseudomonadota > Alphaproteobacteria > Reyranellales > Reyranellaceae > Reyranella > Reyranella aerosaccus. The sequence continues at coordinate 434,774 of NZ_FUWJ01000001.1, read as the reverse complement.
AGCTTCTGGTCTTTCACGCGAGCGCGGATCTTCCTGATGACGAAATCGGTCATCATGTCGTTGGCGCGTTTGTCGATCAGCACGTCGCGGAAGTTGCCTTGCCAGAAGGCGAAGCCGGGGGTGTTGTAGGTCTTCTCGAAGAAGGCCTCCCGCTCCTCGTCCGACACGTCGACCGCATTGCGCGGATCGGCATCGTGGATGAAACAGCCATAGTGGTCGCGGCAGCGGGAAAAGATATCCTGGTAGCTCGCTCGGATCTCCTCCATCGTCTTGGCGTCGATTTTGCTGTTGCGCAACGGCGCGCACCAGTTGGGCGTGCGCTGAAATACCGTGAGATGGCCCACGGTCTTGGCGATCTCTGTAATGGTCTGGACGCCGGACGCACCCGTGCCGATGACGGCCACGCGCTTGCCGGCGAAGGTCACGGGATGATGTGGCCAGAGACCAGTGTGGTAAGTCTCACCCTTGAAGTCCCCGACTCCTGGAATGGTTGGCATGGTCGGTGCGGAAAGCGGACCGATCGCGGTGATGAGGAAATGCGCCCGGGCGCGGCGTCCGTTCTCGAAAATCAGCTCCCATTCATCCGCCGCATCGTCCCAGGCCGCCGCCTTGACGCGCGCGTTGAAGGTAATGTCGCGCCGGAGATCGAATTTGTCGGCGATGAAGTTGCAGTAGCGGAGGGTTTCCGGCTGGGGCGCGAAATGCTCCGTCCAGGTCCACTCCTTGAGCAGCTCGTCAGAGAACGAAAAGCCATAAGTCCAGCTCTCCGAATCGAAGCGGGCCCCTGGATAGCGGTTCCAGTACCACGTCCCGCCGACATTACTGCCGGCCTCATAGACATGCACTTTGAAACCGAGCTCGCGCAGTTTGAGGAGCTGGTACATGCCCGACAGGCCGGCCCCGACCACCGCGACCTCCCAGCGGTCGATGGCGGTAGCCGTCGGTGCTGCATGTTCTGCCGCTGTCGGCTTGGAACTGATGGCCATGGCTTTTCGCTCCCTTGAACTCGTCTTTTGTTCATTGTCCGCCAATTAGGCGAGCTCGCCACCGCTATCGCAAGGCCCTTTCCGTGCCACGGAACGGCCCGTGCCACTCGCGGCTTGGTCGCGTTATAGACTGGCGCCATGAAAGCCATGATCTGCCGCCGGTGGGGCGGCCCCGACGACTTGCGTCTCGAAGAGATCGAGCGTCCCGTTCTCAAGTCCGGCCAGGTCCGAATCAAAATCCGCGCCGCCGGGGTGAGCTTCGCTACCACCCTCGTCATCGCGGGAAAGTACCAACGCAAGCCACCTCTTCCCTTTGCCCCAGGAACCGAAGTCTCCGGCGTCGTCATCGAGGTCGATCCCGCCTGCAAGCGCCTGAAGGTCGGTGACGAAGTTGTGGCCGTGCTCGACTGGGGCGGTCTGGCCGAGGAAGCCGTGGCCCACGAGGTCAACGTCTTTCCCAAGCCGCGCACCGTCGGCTTTGTCGAGGCTGTCCAACTGGCCATTTCCTATCCCACCTCGGCCGGCGCGTTGACCTGGCCGATGGCACTCGATGTCCAGAAGGGGCAGACCCTTCTGGTCCATGCCGCCGCGGGTGGCGTGGGCATGGCGGCGGTCGAGATCGGCAAGATCCTGGGCGCGACCGTGATCGCTACCGCCGGCGGAGCCCGGAAGGCAGACTTCGCGAAAGCCCACGGTGCCGACCACGTGATCGACTATCGTGCCACGGACTTTCGCGACGAGGTGCTCCGGCTCACCAACGGTCGCGGCGTCGATCGCATCTACGATCCGGTTGGCGGTGATGTGTTCACGCAGTCTCTGCGATGCCTGGCGGTCGAGGGACGCATCTGTCCGATCGGCTTCGCCAGCGGCACCATTCCGCAGATTCCGGCAAATATCCTCCTGGTGAAGTCGATCGCCGTCATGGGCTTCAACTACGGCTACTATGTCGGGTGGAGCCCGCACGATGCGCGCTTCGAGCAAGCAGGCCGGACGCTGGCGCTGATGGAGCGCATCCGGGGCTGGTGTGATGCGGGCCTTTGCCACCCCCATGTCGACCGCACCTTTCGGCTCGACCAGGCTGCGGAGGCGATGCGCGCCCTCCTGGAACGCAGCGTTGCAGGCCGGGTCGCCGTTATCATGGAATGACCGCTGAACGTCTGAAAAGGGCCATCCTTGACCGGCGATGCCTTACCGCCTGGTATCGCGGAACCGAGCGCCGCTTCGCCTTGCATGCGCTCGGACTGAAAGCCGACGGCACGCCGGCCGCCTTCGCCTTTCAATATGGCGGCGGAACGACCACCAACCTGCCGGCGCGAGGCGAATGGCGCTGCTTTGACCTCGACCAGCTTGCCGACATTCAGCAGAACGGCGATCGCTGGCGCACACCGCCAAACTACAACCTTGCGCGCCAGACCTGTCTTGCCGAAATCCTGCTGTCGATACCGGAGCGGTAGAGGCTACTTCTTGGTCAGCGGCCCGCCGAACTTGCAGTAGCCATCCAGCATGACCTGGCTGGCGCCGTCCTTGATGGCACCCGTCACATCCATGGAGCCGCCACCGCCGACCTCCGCCTTGGTCTTGAACAGACCGGCGCCATCCTTGGTGGCCTCGAAGTGGCGCTGCGGGCGGCCTTCCTGCTGGAACAGCCCCTTCACGGCATTGCCATCGACCGTGACATCAATCTCCATCTTGTAGGTAGGACACTTACCACTGCCGACGCCCGCGCCCGTCCAGACATAGGTCGCCTGCTGTGCCTGCGCCGCGCCGGCCATCAAAAGGATCGAGATCGCGCCCGTCACCACGACATTCCGCATTGCCCCACTCCCAGCGTTAGAAGAACTCCCGAATGGCTTTCAACACCGCCGCTGGCTTCTCCTGCCCGACCGCATGTCCAGCCTTGTCGATCTTAACCAATTTCGCGTCGGGAATCGCCTTGCGAAAAGCGTCGCCGTAGCTGACCGGGATCAGAGCGTCTTCCTTGCCCCAGATGAGGACCGTTCTCGCCGTGATGCGATACAGCCGTTGTGCCAGGCCACGATCGGGAATCGGAAACAGGATCTTTCCCGCCATGCCAAGTCGCCGGGCATTCGCCACCAGAAACTGCTTCAGGAATTCCGGATCATCCATATTGCCGGCACCGGCCGTCATGAGCTTGCGGCCCAGTTCGGCATCGTGGAACAGCAGCGCCGGCAGTTCATAGGGGAGCTTGGAAAAGATATCGACGACAGGATCATCATCGTTCCAGAGACCTGCTGGCGCGATCAGGCAGAGCTTCGTGATCTCGGTATGGGCAATGGCCGCCATCTCCGCCGCAATCATGCCGCCCATGGAATGGCCGACCATGATCGGCTTTCGGAGATCGAGCTTCTGCATCACATCGAGGGCATGCAGCGTGATGTCCAGCATGTCCCGAAGACCGTCCTCGCCCGTGGAGCGGCCGTATCCCGGCAGCAAGGGAGCCACCAGATGGTACCTGCGGGACAGAGCGGCGAGCAGCGGATCGTCGAGCAGGTGCCCTCCGGCGCCATGAAGGAACAGGAGGTCGCGGCCTTCACCTGCTTCCACGACCTCGATGCGGGCGCCGGACGGCTTCAGGGTAATCAGGCGCGATTTCATTCTGCTGCCACCCTCATCGGCAGACGCTCGCTCATTGGGTGAACCCAGAAACGGTCGTCATGATTGTTCCAGTCGGGCCACAGATTGCGCAGATGCGGCATCACCTTCTCGGCGAACAGCTTGGTCGAATGGCGGACCTTGTCGTCGGGCATGTCGCCGATATGCAGCAGGCAGAAGACGTTGCCGACACGCAGACTCTTGATCAGTTCCTCCATCTGCTGCCGCACGGTCTCGGGTGAGCCGGCGACGACATACCGGTTCTCGGTCAGGTCCTTCCAGGTCATGTTCGGATAGTCGCGCCCGGACTGGGTGAACTGCGAAAGCGCTCCCGTCTGGATGGTCTTGATGGTGCGATAGCCGGGCGCGTCGGCAAAGCCTGGATAGACGTGCAGGCATCGATTGTAGAAGTAGCTGATATGAGGGCCATAAAGCCTTTCTGCCTCGGCATCGGTGTCGGCGACGCAGATCACCTGGGCGAAGCCGGCGCGATAGGGTGACTCGTCGACCTTCCGTTCGGCCACTCGCTTCCAATAGCCGTCCATCAGCAGCTTGGCCCGCAGATAGCCGGAGTAGCTGAGGTATGAATACGAATAGGTGTTGTCGAGACAGAAGTCGTAGGTCTCGACCGACCCCCCGCCCGGAATGAAGATGGGCGGCGCTGGGCGCTGGATCGGCTTGGGCCAGCAATTCACATAGCGCAGCTTGGTGTAGCGCCCGTTGAAGGCGAAAGGCTCGTCGGCCGTCCATGCCTTGCGAATCAGCTCGTGCGCCTCGGCATATTTTTCGCGGGTCAGCGCCGGGATCGTGCCGTACGCATAATTGGTGTCCATCGAGGTTCCAACCGGAAAACCGGCGACCAGTCGCCCGCCCGACAGCACGTCCAGCATGGCGAACTCCTCGGCCACGCGCAGAGGCGGATTGTAGAGCGCGATCGAATTTCCCAGCACGACCAGCGCCGCCTTTGACGTCCGGCGCGTCAACGTCGCGGCCATGATGTTCGGGGACGGCATCAGCCCGTAGGCATTGGCGTGATGCTCGTTCACCCCGATCCCGTCGAAGCCGACGCTTTCAGCGTACTCGAGCTGATCCAGATACTGATGATAGATGCCGTGCCCGAGTTCCGGCTGGTACATGCGATTGGGCAAATCGACCCAGACCGAGCGGTATTTCTGCCGGAAATCGTCTGGCATGTGCGGCCAGGGCATCAGATGGAACCAGGTGAACTTCATCGCCCGTCTCCTTGTCGTCTCGTGATGGTGTCTTTCCCGTCTATTAACGTCCGGTGAAATTCGGCTCCCTCTTTTCGAGGAAGGCTCTGATCCCTTCCTTCATGTCTTCCGTCTGCATCAGCGGCAGGAGCTGCAGAAAGACATGATGGACATGCTCATTGAAGGGCTCGTTCCAGGCCATGCGCATCATGCGCTTGGCTGCCTGGATGGCGAGTGGCGCGTTGGCGGCGATCTCGAGGGCAAGTTCACGGGCAACACCCAGAACATCCGCGTCCGGCACCACCCTGTTGACAAGACCCAGTGCTAACGACTGCTCGGCATCGAGTGTACGGCCGGTGAAGATGATCTCGGCCGCCTTGGCCCAGCCGAGCAGGCGGGGCAAATACCAGGTGCCGCCCGATTCGGGCAGGACGCCTCGCTTGGCATAGGAGGCTGCGAGCTTGGCCGATTGCGCCATGATGCGGATATCGGCGCCGAGCGCCAGGTCGAGACCGTAGCCCGCCGCGGATCCATTGAGCGCCGCGATCACCGGCTTGTCCATGGCATGCAGCACCGGCGGCGGAGTGTTGCGCAGATCGATGTTGGTCGGCGTGGCCCCCGACCCAACGCTCAGATTATCCTTCCCCTTGCTCTGCGCCTCCAGGTTCAACCCGGCGCAGAAGGCGCGCCCAGTGCCGGTCAGGATGACGACCCGCACGGCCTTGTCCTCATTGGCCCGCACCAGCGCATCCGTCAGCTGCTTCAGCATCGGCCCGGAAATCGTGTTCATCCGCTGGGGCGCATTCAGCGTCACCGTGGCGATAGCCCCGTCGACCCCATACAACAGCTCGTCCGGCATGACGGCAGGTAGGGGACCGGCCGCAATTTGGCTCATGTTTCCTCCACTGTTCTTTTGCCGCTATGGTGACGCAGGAGTACCCGTAACGCCATGCAAAACCGCTTCATCGACCTCTATAGCGATACCAAGACCAAGCCTTCCTCCGGCATGCGGAAAGCCATGGCCGAGGCCGAGGTCGGCGACGAGCAGAAGTTCGAGGACCCCACCGTCGAGCGGCTACGTCAGCGCGTGTGCGAGCTCCTGGGCAAGGAAGACGCGGTCTTCCTGCCGAGCGGCACCATGGCCAATCAGATCGCCATCCGCGTCCATTGCCGCCTGGGCGACGAGGTGATCGCCGATCGCACGGCGCACATCATCAATGCGGAGTCCGGAGGCACCGCGGCGAATGCCGGTGTCATGATCCGTACCGTCGACGGCCCGAACGGCGTGTTCACGGCCGAACAAGTTCAGGCCGCCTTGCGTGATCCCAACAGCCGAAACGCACCCCGGTCCCGGCTTGTCTCGGTGGAAAACACCTCGAACGGCGGGTTCGGCACGGTCTGGCCGCTCGCCACCCTGCAGGGCGTCTCCAAGGTCGCCCGCGCGGCCGGCCTGGCGGTGCACATGGACGGCGCCCGGCTGGCCAATGCCTGTGTGAAATCCAGCACACCAGCTCGCGACTATGCCGCCTGCGTCGACTCGCTCTGGCTCGACTATACCAAGGGTCTCGGCGCACCGGTCGGCGCAAGCCTGGCGGGCTCAAAGGACTTCATCAAGGAAGCCTGGCGGCAGAAGCAGATGTTGGGTGGGTCGATGCGGCAGTCGGGCATCATCGCTGCGGCCGCGCTCTATGCTCTCGACCATAATTGGGATCGGCTGGCCGAAGACCATGACAAGGCCCATCACCTCGCCCAGGGCATCGCCAACATCGCGGGCCTGGAATGCGATGTCCCGCGGATGCAGACCAATCTCGTCTTCTTCGAGGTGAAGAAGCCGGGCTGGACAGCCGCCAGGCTGGTCGACGCCTGCCGGGAACGCGGCGTTGGTCTGGGGGCCAGCACCGCCACACGTATCCGTGCTGTCACCCATCTCGACGTCAGTCGTGCCGATATCGATACGGCGCTCGAGGTGATCAACGACGTGATGGCAGCGTAGGCCAGAATGAACAAATCGGCCGAGATCGGTCAGCCCGTCGTCCGACGGGAGGATCAGCGTTTTCTCACCGGCCGCGGGCGTTACACTGACAACACCGCACCGAGCGATGCCCTGGCCGTGCTGTTCGTCCGCTCGCCGCACGCGCACGCAAGGATCGTACAGATCGATACGGCAGCGGCCTTGGCTGCTCCAGGAGTCGTCGCCGTCTACACGGCCGAGGACACTGCCGCCGACCGGCTGGGACACCTGCCGGCGATCGTGGAAATCAAGGACGACGCCGGCCAGCGCCACCGTGAGCCGCCGCATCTTCCCCTATCGATCGGCAAAGTGCGTTACGTCGGCGACATCGTCGCGATGATCGTGGCCGAAACGCTCGATCAAGCCCGCGATGCTGCCGATCTCATGTTGGTCGACTATGAAGAGCTGCCGGCAGTGGTCACCGTGGCTCAGGCTCTCGCCCCCGACGCGCCCCTGCTGCACCAGGAGGCTCCGGACAATTTGATGTGTCGGTGGGGCAAGGGCGATGCCGCCGCCGTAGACGCAGCCTTTGCCGCAGCGGCCCATATTTCCACGCTCGCGATCCGCTCGCCCCGCCAGATCGTCCATTACCTGGAGCCGCGCGCCGCCTGGTCGGAATACGACATGGCCGGCGACGTGGTCACGCTCACCCTCTCCTCTCAGGGCGTTCAGATCCTGCATCGGCTCATGTGCGAGCAGATACTGCATGTTCCGAAGGAAAAGCTGCGGCTCGTCACACAGGATGTCGGCGGCGGATTCGGTCCCAAGTTTCCCCTCTATGTCGAGCCAGTGCTGATTGCCTGGGCGACTCGCAAGTTGGGCCGTGGCCTGCGCTGGAGTTGCGACCGGTCGGAACTCGGGCTGGCGGACACGCATGCCCGTGATCTCGTGGCCTCGGCCGAGCTGGCGCTCGACCATGGCGGCAAATTTCTCGGCCTGCGCGTCAAGGCCGAGGCCAATTTCGGCGCCTATGTCTCGATGTTCGCACCGACCATCCCGACGACCGGCCTCGCCAAGGTCATCTCCGGCCTCTATCGCATACCGGCGATCCGGATCGACTTCGATTGCGCCTTCACCAACACCGTTCCCGTCGATGCCATCCGCGGCGCCGGCAAGCCCGAGACCCTGTTCCTGCTCGAGCGGCTGGTCGATATTGCCGCCCATGAGACCGGACGCACGCCGGTCGAATTGCGTCAGCTGAACTTGCTCAGGCGTGAGGACATGCCATACGCCTCGGCCACCGGCTACACCTACGACGCCTCCGACTGCAGGGGCCTGTTCGAACGCGCGCTAGCCGCTGCCGAACACACGGGCTTCACCACTCGACGCGCCGCCAGCGAGTCCCGAGGCCTCCAGCGCGGCATCGGCCTGTCCTGTCACCTGCACGGCACGGGCGGTATTGCTGACGAGCACGTGGTGGTGCAAGTCGAACCCGACCGCCTCATCGCGCGGTTGGGAACCCAGAGCCAAGGCCAAGGCCATGAGACGGTGTTCACGCAGGTGCTGTCGGCGGCGCTTGGCGTGCCCATGGACAAGATCGAGATACGCCAAGGTGACACGCGCACCATCCCCCATGGTGGCGGCACCGGCGGCTCTTCCTCCACGATCATCAGCGGCACGACGCTGCGCCGTGCGGCCGATGTCGTTGTTCAGCGGGGCCGCGACCTGGCAGCCGAGCGGCTGGAAGCGTCTTCCAGTGACATTACCTACCGCGGCGGGCACTTCGAGGTCGTCGGTACGGATCGGCGCATCGGCCTATTCGAGCTCGCTGCCAATCAGCCCTTTAGCGGAGACGCTGTTTTCGCCGATCGCATCGACTCTTTTCCCACCGGAGTCATGGTTTGCGAGGTCGAGATCGATCCGGAGACTGGCGTCGTGCGCGTCGATCGCCTCACCGCCCTGGCTGACTGCGGCATCATTGCAAATCCGCGCCTTCTGGCAGGACAGATGCATGGCGGCATGACCCATGGGCTCGGCAACGCGCTTATGGAACAGGCGATCTATGACGAGGAAACGGGCCAGCTTCTCAGCGGGACATTGATGGATTATGCGCTGCCGCGGGCCGACGACGTACCGTCGTTCCGCGTCGACACGATGTCGAGCCCGACCCCGAACAACATCCTGGGTTTCAAGGGTGTCGGCGAGCTGCCGACGAACGGCGCCCCAGCGGCCGTGGCGAACGCGATACTGGACGCACTCCATCCCCTTGGCGTGCGCCATCTCGACATGCCCATAACCGCCCAGAAGATTTGGCAGGCGTTGAACCGATAAGCGGTCGCAGGACCGGCTGCTGATCCAGATCAAGGCAAAGCCGCGTCGCGACGGACAGTCTGACAGCATGTCCCGCCCGGTCCGCACGATTCTGATCCTGAACGGTCATCCGGATGCCAAGAGCAAGGGCCTGTGCCATGCCCTTGCCACGACCTATGGCGAGGGCGCACGCGAAGCCGGTCGCACCGTTCAGCAGCTCGACGTAGCCGGTCTCGATTTCGGCTTCGTGTCGTCACAGGCTGAGTATGAGAAGGGCACCCCACCGCTCGACATCGCCGCGGCCCAGGATCAGATTCGCACCGCCGATCATCTTGTCGTGATCTATCCGATGTGGCTTGGCGATATGCCGGCCATCCTCAAGGCCTTTCTCGAGCAGACCCTGCGCCCAGGATTTGCCTTTACCTATCGGCCCAACGGCTTTCCGCAAAAGCATCTGACCGGCCGCTCCGCCCGCATCATCGTTACGATGGGCATGCCTGCCGCCGTCTACCGATGGTTCTACCGGGCGCATGGTCTCAAGAACCTCAAGCGCAATATCCTGCGCTTTGTCGGCTTCGGGCCGGTTCATGCGACGCTGTTGGGCAGTGTCGGCACCTGCGGCAAGGAAAAGATCCAGCGGCGGCTGGCCGAGGTCAAGGAACTCGGACGCCGCGGCATTTGAATCCCTTCCTTCGTCACGCCGGGCGAAGGAAAAAGCCGGTTCTCTTCAGCCTATCGGCCGTGCAGCCTCTTCAGCGTAACGGCAATGGACTCGCGAGTTTCAGTCGGCTGCTCGGCGATGGCCTGGCCGAGCAGGCCAAGCTGTGCACGCAACGTATGGACCTGGTCGATAAGTCCGACAACGGCCTCCAGGGTATCGTCGTCGAGGCCGATGTCGTCGGCGAGTTCGGTCAGAAGGTGCGCTCGGGCGACGTCGATCTGCTCGAAGGTCCAATGCTCTGCCGGACCGCTCGGACGCAGCAGTCCGCGCGCGACCCATCGTTCGATGTGGACCATCGTCAGCCGGCCATCCAGGCGCAACAGTTCGTCCAGCGTGGTCATGTGAACTGCCCCATCGAGCTGCGGGGATCGTAGGTGCGGCCGGCCTCCCATCCTTCGAGAAACTGCTTCAGCTTGTCATCGGGCTTCTCGGGCAGAACGACCTTGAGTTTCACATACTGGTCACCGCGTTGCCCCGACTTGCGATCGAGCAGGCCACGCCCCTTTAGCCGCAGCGAGGTCCCGCTATTGGAGCCAGCGGGTATGTTCAACATCACCTCGCCGTTGACCGTTGGCACCTTCACCTTGCCGCCGAGCACCGCCTCTGTCAGCGTCACCGGCAGTTCCATATGGATGTCATTGTCGCGTGCCTCAAAGAACGCATGCGGCTGGATGCGGATCTCGACATAGGCATCGCCGGCAGGTCGTCCTTTGCGACCGGGCATACCCTGGCCCTTCAGGCGCAGTGTCTGGCCGTCGGTGGCCCCTTCCGGAATATCGATATCGAGGGTCTTGCCGTTCGGCAGATTAACGCGCTGCTTGCCGCCCCGGGCTGCGACCAGGAACGGCACCGTCAGCGTATAGGTCACCGGCAAGCCGCTCATATCGAAGCCCTCGAAGCCTTCCTCCTCGCCGGCTCCGCCGCCGAAGCCATGGGCGCCGCGACGTCCACCGAACATCTCCGAAAAGACGCCTCCCATGTCGACGAACTCCTCGTGGCCACCGGCCCGCCGGTACTTGGCACCGCCAGCGCCGCCGGCCTGATCGCGATAGAAACCGCGCGGCGGCGTCTCCTGTCCGCTGGCATCGATTTCGCCGGCGTCGTAGCGCCGGCGCTTTTCCGGATCGGACAGAATATCGTTGGCCTGACTGATCTCCTTGAACTTGGCCTCAGCGGCCTTGTCACCTGGATTGAGATCAGGATGGTGCTTCTTGGCGAGCTTGCGGAAGGCCTTGCGTATCTCGTCTTCCGACGCAGTCCGCGGCACGCCCAGTACTGAATAGGGGTCGTTCATACCCAAGAATGTCGTGTTTTTTCAGGCAGTTGCAAGAGCCCGATGCCGCAGGGCGTCGGCGAACAACCGGTACTTGACGGCATCCACGGAGAGTTCTCGCCCCCAATTGACCAGATCACCCCACGGATCGTTGAGTTTTCCAAGGCCGGAGACGACAGCCACCACCGTCCCGACCTGGATCCGGTGCTCGACCGCGAACAGCCCGCCGACTCCGAGCGCGACGGCAATGGCCAGGTGATACATGAAGTTCATGCCCAGGTTCATACTGAACTTGACCTTGTAGATCCGCATGTTGAGCGAAAAGACGCGCTCGATCCGCTTCTCTTCGGGCACACCGGTTTCGACGATATCCCCGCCGACGCGCCGGATCGTGCGGATCCGTTCGCTCGCGCTCCGGTTGATGGCGCGCTGCATCGGCGGGACGAACAGGAGCTGCGGCCCCAGGAAGCCGGCACTCAGCAACAACGTCCACGGTTCGAGATAGGCCATATAGCCGATCACGCTCGCCAGGATGCCGATCTGCAGCAATGGCTCGGAGATGGCCATTCCCACGAAGCCGCCGATCGGCTCGGCCTCGGCTACCGCCATCGCGGCGTGGGTACCGGTCTCGTCATCGCCTTCGGCATGGGGATCGTGGCCCATGTCCCGCAGTGTCCGCCGCAGTGCACGGACGGCATCCTCGCTCACCCACCCTCGGTAGACGTTCAACGCGAGCTTGAGCACCTGTTCCAGCAGGGCAACCGCGGCGTAGGCGATCGCGAGCCAGATAATGGTCCGAGTCGCCCCCGAAGTGATGGCGTCGTTGACGATGCGGCGCTGGATTTCCAGCGGGACCGAACTCAGGCCGAAGACGCCGGCCGAGAGCAGGGCCAACCCGATCTGATGCCGGCCGGAGCAGCGCAGGACATAACCCATGATCGTCTGCGGCAGCTCGGGGCATTGCATGGCATTGAAACGCGCACTGCCGGTACGCGTTCCCGGCTTGGTCCCTACGCCGCCAGCAGGCGATCGACCCTTTCGGCGAGAACGTCCACATGCGTCGTGATGCAGGTATTGTGCTGGCCGGGAAGAGTCTCGCACCGGACGGTACGGCTGATGTTGCGCCACGGCCCCGGCGCGAATTCCTCCTTCGTGGCATATTCGTCGCACAGCAGACAGACGATATCCGCCCGCACCCGAGGCGGCACGAATCTCGACATGGCACGGTAGTAGATCGTGCGCTGCGACGTGTCCCAAACCGGCGACTCGCCAGTCTTGACAGTGCGGACGACACGCTTGGCGATCATGCGGTCGCCATGGAGGATATGCGTCGCCATCCGCCACAGCGTCGGCAACCCGCTGCGGCGCACCCTCTGGCCGAGTGCGCCCGGCACGAACCGGCTGCCGAACGATGCGAGCGGGACCAGAGCCCGCATCACCGGTCTGGCGTTGATCGAGAAGCTGTCCACCAGGACCACGCTTTCGACGGTGCGGCCGACAGCCTCGAGCTCGTGCGCGACCTGCAGGGCCACCAATCCGCCATGGCAGTAACCACCGAGGCGGATAGCACCGGCCGGAGCCGCCTCCTTGATCAAGGGCAGGAAACGGCTGGCCATCTGTTCCAGCGTCTCGATGCCCTTGGCCGGATCGAGAATCGAATGGAGCAGATAGACGGGCCCATCGCTCTTCAGCAGTTCGGCCAGTCGGAAAGCGTAGAAACCCCAGCCCATGAAATCGCCATGGAAGAAGAACAGAGGCGTGCCGGAACCTGCCTTCGCCAGGGTCATGATTTCGCGCTTCGACTCGGCGGAGCGAGCCAGGACTTCGGACAGATGCCGGATGCTGAGTTCCGCTCGCACGTCGGAGGGAGCGATCGTCTGATGCGTAATCCGCTCCAGCTCCAGCAGCATTTCAGTCGCTTGCAAGGAATCGCCGCCAGCCTCGAAGAAGTCCTCGTCGACTCCGATATCCGTGCGTTTCAGGAGCCGATGCCAGATCTCGGCGATCTGCAGCTCCAGCGGCGACACCGGCCACTCCACGGGCTCGGGCCGATCCTTGAAGGTCTCGGAAAGCTTGGGGCGTGAGATCTTGCCGGTCGGCCCCAGCGGCATGCGGTCCAGCACGTGCACCTGGCGCGGCATCTGGAACGGCGCCAGTCGATCGTAGATGAAGTCGAGCAACTCGCTCGACGGCGTCGCCACCCCGGCATGCAGCACGACAGCGGCTCCGACCGTCTCACCCAATCGCGGATGCGGGAGCGCGAAGGCCGCTGCTTCGCGCACCGACGGATGCTGCAACAGCGCCTTCTCGACCTCATACGGCGAGATCTTCTCGCCGCCGCGATTGATGATCTCCTTGGTCCTGCCGGCGATGGTCAGGAAGCCCTGCTGGTCGACCGTCCCCAAGTCGCCGGTCGGCAGCCAGCCTTCCTCCAGGCCGCTCGGCGTGCCGTCGATGTCGTCGAAGAGATAGCCCGGCATGACGCTCGGGCCGCGCAACACGATCTGACCGGTCCGCCCGGCGCCCAGAAGCGAGCCGTCATCGCCACGAATGGCAAGCTCTCCTTCGGGAATGCGACCGACTGAACCCGGCCTCCCCGGTTCGGGCGGCAGCGGCGGCGCGGTCATCATGCCGGCCTCGCACAGACCGTAGAATTCAAGGACGGGCACGGCGAGGAGGCGCTCAAGCTCGGCGCGCGTCGCTTCAGGCAGATACGACGCCGTCGACAGAACGAAGCGCAACGAATGCGTCACCCCATCCGGCAATGCCTTCAGGCGTTCGATGACTGCCTGCAGGAAAGCCGGAGCCGCGGTCAGCCATGTCGGCCGCAGCTCCGTCAGCCAGCGATCGATATCGTTGGCGCTTGCGGTCTCGGGCATGGCCACGCTGCACCCGATCAGGAGCGGCACCAGTAGCGTCGCCTTGAAGCCGGCATTGTAATAGATCGGCATGATGCAGGTGGCGCGATCGGTCGGGCCGAGCTTCAGCCACCGCTCCATCTTGCGTGCCATCTCGACCAGATTCTCATGCGTCACCGGCACGCGCTTCGACTTGCCGGTCGTGCCCGAGGTCTTGAAGATCGCCGCCCACGATTGCGGCGTCGGCGCCATCGGCTCGTGCCGCCGTGGCACCGGCCGAACAGCCTGAAGCCCGATTTCTTCGAAGGAACTTTGCGCCGAGGTCGCCCTGAACAGTCCGAAATCTCCGCCCGATGCCGTGACCCAGCCCGGCAGGTCGCCATCGCCGGGCACGATCAGGGCATCGAGCCGGATACGCCCCAGTTCTTCCTGTAGTTCGGCGGGCGCGAGGTTGGGATTGAGCGGCAGCAGGATGGCCGTGGAGCAGATCGCCAGGCTCAGGACTGCCGCCTCGGGTCCGCGTTGCAACGCGATCCCTACTCTCGACGTCGGTCCCAACCCGGCCGAACGAAGCACGCCACGGATGGTCTCGATCTGTCGGTTGAGGGCGGCGAACGAAACCGTGCCCAACCGCGTGTGCACAATCGCAGGGGCGTCGGCATTTTGGGCCGCCCTTGCTGCCAGGACCTCGCCAATCGTCGATGCGCCGGATCCGCTATCGTGCATTCTGTCCTCGGTGTCGCGTCGCCGGATGATTGCGCGGGCGCGCCAAGGCTCAGAACGAGCGGGTCATCGGCTACTTGCCACAAATTGCATTGATAATGCCATATCCTACAGTCCCAGGATCGCCTTGGCAATGATGTTGCGTTGGATCTCGTTGGAGCCGGCATAAATGGTTGCCGCCCGGTTGTTGAGAAACAGCGGCATCGCTGTAATCCCATAGTCCGGCGTGACTGTCGGTTCGTTGTGGCCGAGCGTCCGGGCTTCCGGTTCGAACGGCGCCGCGTACCAGGCAAGCGCTTCCACACCGAGGTGATCGAGAGCCTGCGAGGTCTCGCTGCCCCTGATCTTCATCAGCGACGACACGGCTCCGGGATTGCGGCCCTTGCTGAGATCGGACAGCACCTGCAACTCGATCATCTCGAGCGATTGGATGGCCAGTTCCGCCTCCGCAAGCCGTTGGGCGAAGCCGGGATCATCGAGCAGCCGACCGGACCCGTCCGCCGCCTCCTCTCGCGCGATCTTCCGCACATCCTCGAGGCGGGCATGGAGATTGGGCGTGTAGGCATCGCCGCCGCGCTCGAACTCGAGCAGATATTTGGCGACCGTCCAGCCGGCATTCTCGGGACCGATCCGATTGGCCACAGGCGTACGCACATTATCGAAGAATACCTGATTGACCTCGTGGTCTCCCGCCAGTGTCAGGATGGGTTTCACCGTCAAGCCGGGTATGTCCACGGAATCGAGCAAGACGAACGAGATTCCATCCTGGGGCTTTCCTTCGGTCGCGGTGCGCACCAGGCAGAACATGCGATTGGCGACATGGGCGCCGGTAGTCCAGATCTTGGTGCCGTTGATGACGTAGTCGTCTCCATCACGGACGGCGCGCGTCTTGAGGCTGGCCAGGTCGGATCCGGAACCGGGCTCGGAGTAGCCTTGGCAAAACACGATGTCGCCGGACAGGATTGGCGGCAGATACTTCGCCTTCTGCTCGGCCGTACCGAACTTCATGATCACTGGGCCAACCATGCGGATGCCCATGTTGAAGATGCGGGGCGCATCGGCCGCCGTGCATTCGCGGGCAAAGATGTAGCGCTGCGTCGCGCTCCAGCCGGTACCGCCATATTCCCTGGGCCAGGTCGGCGCCGACCAACCATGCCCGGCGAGGATCCTGTGCCATCGCAGTCCGGCTGCAAAGTCGGCGAACACGCCGCCGGTCTTGCGCCCGGCCTCGCGCAGATCCTCGCTGAGATTGTCATCGAGGAACCGGCGCACGTCGTCGCGAAAAGCATCGTCCTCGGGGCTGAGGGCCAGATCCATCGTTTCCTCCGATCACTCTTTGTTGAAGGCTAATCGTCGACAGCCGATGACGTCCAGAGTCCGGTTGGCCGGGCCTTTCGTCCGGCGGTATGCTTATTGCGTTGCTCTCGGCAGCCGACGCGGAGACCGCCCATGCGTCATCTCGCCTGTCTGTTAGCCTTTTTGCTCTCGGCCTCGACCGCGCTCGCCCAGGACAAGGCCGAGGTCGATCTCGCCCTCGCTCTTGCTATCGACATATCTGGCAGCATCGATCCGGACGAGGCCCAGTTGCAGCGCCAAGGCTACGTCATGGCGTTTCGCGACCCCGCGATCGTCAGGGCCATTCTCAGCGGGCCCAACGGTCGCATCGCCGTCGCCTACTATGAATGGTCCGACTCCTGGATGCAGAAGCTCCTGATCGACTGGACGCTGCTGGACAGTGAGAAATCGATTGCAGCCTTCGCCAGCAAGCTCGAAGCGGAGCCGATCTCGATCGCGCGGCGGACCTCGATCAGCGGCGCCATCCATTATGCGGTCTCGCTGTTCGGCCGCCTGCCCTACGATCCGGTGCGAAAGGTGCTCGATATCTCGGGCGACGGCTCCAACAACGACGGCGGACTTGTCACCGACCTGCGCACCGAGGCCCTCAAGCAGCGCATTGGCATCAATGGCTTGCCGATCATGAACGACCGCCCCAATCCGTTCGGCTTCCCGGCCGAAGCGGATCTTGATCAGTACTACCTGCACTGCGTGACCGGGGGCCCGCGTTCCTTCGTCGAAGTGGCGAAGAACTTCGCCGACTTTCCCCGCGCCGTGCGCAAGAAGCTGCTGCAGGAAGTGGCCGACCTCGGCCCCCGGCCAGACATTGCACGAACCGAACTTGCTCTGCGTGACGGCATGAATCTGGCGCAGGCTCGGCGACCGGTGTCGGCACAGGAGGACGACTACACGCGCTTCGTCCGTCCGGGTTACGAGCCGGGCTGCGATGTCGGCGAACGACGCTCGCGCGAATTCTGGCAGCGCCGCTTCGGTACGTCACCGGACTGATCGCCAATCGCCGTAGTCATGCGGCTGCAACGGGACATTCCTACAGTCAGACGGCAGGAACGACGACTGAACGGAGGGATGATGTCTAGGGACAAGCTCGTCGAGCACCACCAGACCGCAGCCGATCACCACGAACAGGCGGCGCGCCATCATCGCGAAGCGGCCAAATATCACGATGCCG
This sequence comes from Enhydrobacter aerosaccus, assembly GCF_900167455.1. Lineage (GTDB taxonomy): Bacteria > Pseudomonadota > Alphaproteobacteria > Reyranellales > Reyranellaceae > Reyranella > Reyranella aerosaccus. The sequence goes on along the minus strand of NZ_FUWJ01000001.1, from coordinate 417,604 downwards.
AAGCGCACGAGAAAGCCGCGCATCACGCCCACACGGCGCACGGTCATGCCGTCCACGCGGCGCACCACGCCAGCGAGGCGAGCAAGCGTCACGCCGAAGATCACGGCCGCCACTGATCGATCAGGTCTGACGTAATCAATTGGCAGGAATTGCGGGATTGTCACCGGCCATCGCAGGGCGAGGCCGGATGCCTGCGCGGCGTGTCCGCCCGTCAAAACACTCATCGGGGATTTGGGGGACATGGAATCATTTTTTGGAAGCCCGGTCGGCATCGGGACCATCGTATTGCTCGGTGGGGCCCTGTTATTGGCGCTCAGTTTCGAGTTCGTTAATGGCTTTCACGACACGGCCAATGCTGTCGCGACCGTGATCTACACGCACACGCTGTCGCCGATGCAGGCTGTCATATGGTCGGGCGCCTGGAATTTCCTGGGCGTGCTCACATCGACCGGCGCCGTCGCCTTCGGCATCGTCGCCCTGCTGCCCGTCGAACTGATCCTCAACGTCGGATCCGGCGCGGGCTTCGCGATGGTCTTCTCGCTGCTCCTGTCGGCCATCATCTGGAATGTCGGCACGTGGTATCTCGGCCTGCCGGCCTCTTCCTCGCACACGCTGATCGGATCGATCGTCGGTGTGGGCCTCATGAACTCCCTGCTGGCGGATGGCCAGCAGTTCGGCGAGGGCGTCAACTGGGCCAAGGTGCAGGACACGGCGATGGCGCTGCTCGTCTCACCGGTGGTCGGCTTCGTCTGCGCCGCCCTTCTGCTGCTGCTGGCGAAGGCGCTGATTCGCAATCCGGCGCTCTATCGCTCGCCCGAAGGCAAGAACCCGCCGCCATGGTGGATCCGCGGCATCCTGGTCCTGACCTGCACCGGCGTCAGCTTCGCTCATGGTTCGAACGACGGTCAGAAGGGCATGGGTCTCATCATGCTCATCCTGATCGGCATCGTGCCGGCAACCTATGCGCTGGACCTGACGACGTCGCCGGAGCGGCTGCAAACGATCGTCGCCGCATCGCATGCCGCGGCTCCCGTCTTCGCCAAAGGCGGGCCCGCGGCAACCGACAACCAGGCTGCCAATGCCGAGTTGTCGCGCTTTCTGACTTCATCCCAGCCAACGCCCCAGACGCTGCCGGCTTTGGCCCTGAAGAACGACAACATCGCCCGCGAAGCCGCCCGAGTGAGCTCGCTGGCGGACCTCGCCGTCAACGATCGCTCCCAGCTCCGCCGCGACATCTATCTCGTCGAGCAGTGTATCGGCAGGATGAGCAAGCTCGGCCTGACGCTGGACAGCAAGGACAAGGCGACCCTCACGGCATTGCGCTCTGGCCTCGAGAAGCTCACCGATTTCATTCCGCTATGGGTGAAGATCGCCGTTGCCGTTGCGCTTGGCCTCGGCACGACCATCGGCTGGAAGCGCATCGTCGTGACCGTCGGCGAGAAGATCGGCAAGTCGCACCTGACCTATGCGCAAGGTGCGTCAGCCGAGGTGGTGGCGATGCTGACGATCGGCGCTGCCGACACCTATGGCCTGCCGGTGAGCACGACACACATCCTGTCCTCCGGCATTGCCGGTACCATGGCGGCGAACGCCTCCGGCCTGCAGAAGGAGACCTTGCGCAACATCCTGCTGGCCTGGGTGCTGACACTGCCAGCCTGCATGATCCTCGGTTCGGTCTTGTTCGCGGCCGGACTGTTCGTCGTCCTACAGCGCTTCTAGGGTGATCGAACGGTCATCCGGTCGGACTCCGGCCGGATGACGGGCAAAGCCAGAAGGCGTTTGGCGGCAAAGTCGAGGAAGGCCTCGACCTTGGGCGGCCGATTGCTGCGTCCCTTGGTCAGCAGCTGGACCGGCAGGGGTGGCGGCTCATAAGCCTGGAGCAGGCGAACGAGCCGACCCGCCGCCAGATCATCGGCGGCCTGATAGGACAGGAGCTGGACGATGCCCCGCCCCGCGCGGGCGGCCTGCAAACGCGTTTCGACGTCGTCGACGCGAAACCGTCCTCGCAGCTGGACCGACCCGGCACGCCGGTGCCGGCGAGCGCCGGCAAACGTCCATTCCGGTGCTGCCGGCCCTGTCCCGAGAACGACATCGTGCGCCATCAGGTCCGTCGGCGCTTCGGGAGCGCCGCGCTTCTTGAGATAGCCAGGGCTGGCCAGCCAGAGCCGACGCACTTCGCCGACATGGCGCACCGTCAGTGACGTATCCGCCAGATGGCCAATGCGCACCGCCACATCGATCGCCTCGTCGATCAGGTCGACATTGCGGTCGCCAAGCACCAGTTCGATCTCGACTCCGGCAAAGCGATCCAGGAATGCCAGCGCGACAGGAGCGACATGGCGACGACCGAACTGAACCGGGGCCGCGATCCGCAGTACCCCCTGCACCGGTGCCTCGCTGGCGCCGCTGACAGCCGCTTCATATTCGCCGACGATCGACTGGGCGCGAGCGAGCAACGCCCGCCCTGCTTCGGTCGGCGCCAGGCGCCGCGTCGTGCGATCGACCAGCCGCAGACCCAGCCGTTGCTCGAGGGCCGCCAATGCGCGGGTTACTGAAGGTGGCGAGCGCCGCAGCTTCCTCGCCGCACGAATAAGGCTGCCCTCTTCCACGATCCGCACGAAGATCGCGAGTTCGTCGAGGCGATCCATGGATAATTCCAGAATATGCAATGATCTCTTTCATTATGCTTTCTTAAATTCACACACTGCAACTCTTACGTTTGCGGTCCAGGCGAAGGAGGAAGCCGTGCTGACAGGAAAGTGCCTCTGCGGTGCCGTCGCCTACGAGGCGGAAGCTCCTATCGAGCGCATCATCCATTGCCACTGCGAGACGTGCCGCAAGACGCACGGAGCGGCCTTCTCGTCAGTGGCTGCCGTTCCGCGTGATCACTTCCGCTGGACCCGCGGCAGCGATCTGCTCAATGCGTTCGAATCCTCTCCCGGCAAATTCCGCTGCTTCTGCTCGAAGTGCGGATCTCATCTCATGGCCGAACGGGTTGGTCAGCCAGTCGTGCTGTTGCGCCTGGGTTGCCTCGACAGCCCGGTTCGCGATCTTGCCCAGGTCCATATCTGGCGATCGGACTCGGCCTCCTGGTACGATCCCAAGCAGATTTGGCCGGAACTGCCGACAGGACTCGGGTGAGGTGCGCTGTGGACATGTCGCCGTTCCATGCCGACGAGTTGGCCGCCCAGTCGCTGTCCGGGCAAAGCGTACCCGGAGCCCCGATCCGGCCGTTTCTCCCCGAGCAGCATCGCGATTTCTTCCGGCTGCTCCCCTATCTCTTCGTCACGTCGACTGATCGCACCGGCTGGCCCGTTGCGTCGATGATCCAGGGTTCACCGGGATTCGTGCACTCTCCGGATCCAACCACACTGCGCATCGATGCGCTTCCGACGCTGAATGACCCGGTCGTCGCCGGATTGGAAGAAGGCCGCGACATCGGACTGCTAGGGCTGGATCTGTCGACCCGCCGACGCAATCGGGCGAATGGCCAAATCGCGCGGCGTGACATGGGCGGGCTGACCGTCGCCGTGAGACAGAGCTTCGGCAACTGCGCTCAATACATCCAGCTCCGTACGCCGAGCGTCCATCCGCGCCATCCGACACCGATACAGCCTCTCAATGGATTGGATGCGGCAAGTCGGGAGCTGATTGCGAAGGCCGATACGTTCTTCGTCGCCAGCCGCTCGCGCCCGGAGATCCATCAGAGCGGTGGCCTGGATGTTTCTCACCGCGGCGGGCAGCCGGGGTTCGTCGACATCCAGGGGGACACGCTGATCATCCCCGACTTCCGCGGCAATCGATACTTTAACACGCTCGGCAACCTGCTGGGGGACCCGCGTGCCGGGCTGCTGTTCATCGACTTTGCAACGGGCGAGTTGCTGCAGTTGCAGGGCATCGCCAGCATAGACTGGACAGGGCCGGTGCCATCCATGCTCTCCGGTGCCGAGCGTGTCTGGCGAGTCCGGATCGAGCGCGGCTGGCGGCAGGCCCAGGCGCTGTCCTTCGACTGGAGCTTCGGCGGCTATGCGCCGACCACTCTCAGGACGGGGACCTGGCGGACGACGAATTGAGAACCGACACCATCGCCTCGAGCGCCAGGACGTAGGAGTCGACACCGAAGCCGGCAATGAAACCGACCACGGCTTCGGCCGTGATCGAACTGTAGCCTCGCTTCTCGATGTTCGTCATATGGATCTCGATGGCCGGCGCCCGGATGGACCGCAGGCAATCGCGCAGGGCATGGCCCGCATAGAGGAAGCCGGCGGGATTGAAGAGGACGCCGTCGACCCCTTGGCGGTCGCCCTTGTAGATCGCCGAAACCGCTTCGCCCTCGGTATTCGTATAAAGAATCTCCAACTCGATCCCGAGGTCACGGGCCCGCCGCCGCACGATCGAATTCAGTTCCTTGGCGGTGGTCGTGCCATAGAGCTCCGGTTGCCGCGTGCCCAGATACTCCATGTTAGCGCCCTGTATGAGCAGGAACTTCATCACATCCCCAAGTCACAGCACGGCGTCCCACACGCCACTTGGAAGGGATACTAGAACAAGTCTCGGTTGAACGGCACTATTCCTCGCACGCAATCAGGCGCTGCTTTCGGCATAGTGTGACTATCGCACTATCACTATCGTGTTAGGCGTCACGACCGCACAAACAACGTCAGCGCGGCAAATTCGTTTCGCCCATGAGGAATTCGTCGATGGAGCGCGCGCATTGCCGGCCCTCACGGATCGCCCAGACGACCAGCGACTGTCCGCGCCGCATATCGCCGGCCGCAAACAACTTCGGGACCGAGGTCTTATAATCCTGCACGGTGGCAGCGACATTGCCTCGCGCATCCAACGCCATCCCGGCCTGCTCCAACAGGCCATTCCGCCGGGGACCCAGGAAACCCATGGCGAGCAGGACAAGGTCCGCCTTCAGGGTGAAAGCGCTGCCCGGCACTTCCTGCATCGTCGTGCGGCCATCGGCGCCCTTCACCCCCTCGAGTCGAACGCATTCCAGGCCCTCGACCTTGCCGTTGGAGCCGACGGCGCGCTTGGTGAGCACGGCAAAATCCCGCGTCGCCCCCTCTTCGTGGGACGACGAGGTGCGAAGCTTGAGCGGCCAATCGGGCCAGGTCAGTGCCTTGTTCTCTCTCTCGGGCGGCTGCGGCATGACTTCGAGCTGCGTTACCGAGGCAGCCCCGTGCCGGTTGGACGTGCCGACGCAATCCGAACCCGTGTCACCGCCGCCGATCACCACGACATGCTTGCCCTTGGCGCTGATCGTGCCTTTGGGCGCGGCGCGTGCCTCGTCGTCTCCGGCGACCCGCTTGTTCTGCGGAACGAGGAAATCCATGGCGAAGTGGATGCCTTTGAGTTCGCGCCCCGGCACCTCGAGATCGCGTGGCCATTCCGCACCGCCGGTAAGGGCGACAGCATCATAGCCTTCGAGCAGCGATTTCACGGACAGCGTCGAGCCGACCTCGACACCGGTCCTGAATTCCACGCCCTCGCCCTCCATCTGCCGCATGCGGCGATCGATCAGGGTCTTTTCCATCTTGAAGTCGGGAATGCCGTAGCGCAGCAGGCCGCCGATGCGATCGGCCTTCTCGAACAGGGTGACCGAATGGCCGGCGCGTGCAAGCTGCTGACTGCAGGCAAGGCCCGCCGGACCGGATCCGACCACGGCAACGCGCTTGCCGGTTTTCCTTGTCGCGGCCTGGGGCTGGATCCAGCCCTCCTGCCAGCCCCGATCGACGATCGCGCATTCGATCGATTTGATCGTGACCGGATTGTCGTCGATGTTCAGCGTGCAGGCCGCTTCGCACGGCGCCGGGCAGATACGGCCGGTGAACTCCGGAAAGTTGTTGGTCGAATGCAGCACTTCGAGCGCCGCCTGCCAGTGATCGCGGCGTACCAGCTCGTTCCATTCGGGAATGATGTTGTTGACCGGGCAGCCGTTGTGACAGAAGGGCACGCCGCAATCCATGCAGCGCGCCGCCTGCTGCCGCATCTCGTCAGCCGGCAGCGGCTGCACGAATTCCTTCCACGTCTTGAGCCGCGCTTCGACCTTCTCGTAAGGCCGGTCCTTGCGCTCGATCTCCAGGAAGCCGGTCGGAAGACCCATGGCTGTCTCTACTCCCCTAAACTGTCATCCTGAGCGCGGCGAACGCCTCTTGGGGTCGCTCGCCACGATGAGACGTCCTTATTCCGCTGCTACCGCCTGCGCGGCCGCCCGCTCCCGCGCCTGCATCAGGGCGCGTTTGTAATCCTTGGGCATGACCTTGACGAAGGACGGCAAGGCCCGCTCCCAATCCTCCAGCAGTTCGCGGGCCCGCGCGCTGCCGGTGTGGAGGTGATGGCGCTCGATCAGGATGCGCAAACGCTCCGCATCGAAGCGCAACACGTCGCCCATGCCGTTATCCTCGACGTCCTGGGCGCGCTGTCGTGGCCGTCCCGGATCGTCGAGCGGGGCGTCGGAAAGCCCACTCACCGATTCCAGTTCGACCATGGCGGGATTGCACAGATCCTTGAAGCGCGCCTTGGGGTCATAGACATATGCGACGCCACCGGACATCCCGGCCGCGAAGTTGCGACCGGTATCCCCCAGTACCACGACGATGCCGCCGGTCATGTACTCGCAGCCGTGGTCGCCGGTACCCTCGACGACACACACCGCGCCGGAGTTGCGCACTGCGAAGCGTTCGCCGGCAACACCTTCGAAATAGGCCTCACCGCCGATGGCACCATACAGCACCGTGTTGCCGACGATGATGTTCTGCAGCGGGTCACGCTTGCTGCCGAGGGGCTGACGCACCACGACCCGGCCGCCAGACAGGCCCTTGCCGACATAGTCGTTCCCGTCACCAGACAGTTCGAGCGAAACGCCGTGCGCCAGGAAGGCGCCGAAGCTCTGGCCGGCCGTACCGCTCAGGCGAATGGAGATCGTGTCCTCCGGCAGGCCGGCATGGCCATATCGCCGCGCGACCTCGCCCGACAGCATCGCGCCGACGGTCCTGTTGACGTTGCCAACAGGCAACTCGATCTGCACCGGCTGGCGATTCTCCAGCGCCGGCTGCGCCGCCTCGATCAGCTTGTGATCGAGCGCCTTATCGAGGCCATGGTCCTGGCGCTCGCTGTTCCAGATTGCAATGCCCGGCTTGGCCGGTGTGGCATAGAGCAGCCTGGAGAGATCGACTCCAGCCGCCTTCCAGTGATGGACGGCGCGACGCATGTCGAGGCGATCGACGCGGCCGATCATCTCGTTCAGCGTCCTGAAGCCCAGCCGCGCCATGATCTCGCGCAGTTCTTCAGCGACGAAGAAGAAGTAGTTGATGACGTGCTCGGGCTGGCCGGTGAAGCGCTTGCGCAGCACCGGATCCTGCGTCGCCACCCCGACCGGACAGGTATTGAGGTGGCACTTGCGCATCATGATGCAGCCCGCGGCGATCAGCGGCGCCGTGGCGAAACCGAACTCGTCAGCACCGAGCAACGCGCCGATGGCGACGTCGCGCCCGGTGCGAAGGCCGCCATCGACCTGCACCGCGATGCGACCGCGCAGGCCGTTCAGCACCAGCGTTTGCTGAGTCTCGGCCAGTCCGATCTCCCAGGGCGAGCCGGCATGGGTGAGCGACGTGAGCGGCGAAGCGCCGGTCCCGCCTTCGTAGCCGGAGATCGTCACATGGTCGGCGCGTGCCTTGCTGACACCGGCGGCAACCGTGCCGACGCCGACCTCGGAAACCAGCTTCACCGAGACACGCGCCTTCGTATTCACGTTCTTGAGGTCGTGGATCAGCTGCGCCAGATCCTCGATCGAGTAGATGTCGTGATGCGGCGGCGGCGAGATCAGGCCGACGCCCGGCGTCGAGCGTCGCACGCGCGCGATGTTCTGGTCGACCTTGTGGCCTGGGAGCTGTCCTCCCTCGCCCGGTTTGGCGCCCTGCGCCATCTTGATCTGGATGTCATCGGCATTGACGAGATATTCCGCCGTGACGCCGAAGCGGCCCGATGCAACCTGCTTGATGGCCGAGCGCATCGAGTCGCCATTGGGCAGCGGCTTGAAGCGATCCGCCTCCTCACCGCCCTCGCCGGTATTCGACTTGCCGCCGATGCGATTCATCGCGATCGCCAGCGTCGTATGGGCCTCACGGCTGATCGAGCCGAAGCTCATGGCGCCGGTGGCGAAGCGCTTGACGATCTCGGACGCGGGCTCGACCTCCTCCACGGGAATGGACTTGTCGGCCCACTTGAATTCCATCAGCCCGCGGATCGTCAGCAGCCGCTCGTTCTGCAGGTTGATGTTCTCTGCGAAGGCCTTGTAGTCAGCCGAGGATTTGCCGCGCACCGCGTGCTGCAGCTTGGATACGCTCTCCGGCGTCCAGGCGTGATCCTCGCCGCGCAGCCGGTACGCATAGTCCCCACCGACATCGAGCATGGTGCGATAGATCGGATTGTCGCCGTAGGCGCTGCGATGGCGGCGCACTGTTTCCTCGGCGACCTCCTTCCAGCCCGCGCCTTCGATCGTGGTGGCGGTGCCGGTGAAGTACTTCTCGACGAAGCCGGAATGCAGTCCGACCGCGTCGAAGATCTGGGCGCCGCAGTAGGACTGGTAGGTCGAGATGCCCATCTTGGACATGACCTTCAACAGTCCCTTGCCGACCGCCTTGATGAAATTCTTCTGCACCTCGTAAGGCTTGAGCGGCAATCCGTTCTGGACGCGGATCTGCTCCAGCGTTTCGAAGGCGAGGTAGGGATTGATGGCCTCGGCGCCGTAGCCGGCGAGGCAGCAGAAGTGATGGACCTCGCGCGCCTCGCCCGTCTCGATCACGAGGCCGGTCTGGGTGCGCAATCCGCGCCGGATCAAGTGATGATGGATCGCCGCTGTTGCCAGCAACGCCGGGATCGGAATACGCTCGGCGGAAACGGCGCGGTCCGACAGGATCAGGATGTTGCGATCGGCGAGGACAGCATCCGTGGCCTCGGCGCAAACTCGGTCGAGTGCCTCCTCGAGGCCGGCCGCGCCTTCCGAAGCCGGCCAGGTCGTGTCGATGGTGGCTGTGCGGAAGGCACCATCCAGCAGCTCCTCGATCGAACGGATCTTCTCCAGTTCGGCATTGGTCAGTACTGGCTGCGCGACTTCGAGCCGCTTGTGGGTGCCGGCATGGCGCCCCAGCAGGTTGGGGCGCGGCCCGATCATCGACACCAGCGACATCACCAGCTCCTCACGGATCGGATCGATCGGCGGATTGGTGACCTGGGCGAAGTTCTGCTTGAAGTAGTTGTAGAGCAGCTTCGGCTTCTGCGAGAGCACGGCGATCGGCGTGTCGGTACCCATCGAGCCGATCGGATCGTCCGGCTCCTTGGCCATCGGCTCGAGGAAGAACTGGATATCCTCCTGCGTGTAGCCGAATGCCTGCTGGCGATCGAGCAACGTACCAGTGTCGTTGGACGGTGCCGGTGGCGGCGCCTCGGGCAGCTCCGACAATTCCTCGAGCTTGTACTGGGTCTGCTTTAGCCACTCCTCGTAGGGCGCGGCCTCGGCCAGACTGCGCTTGAGCTCCTCGTCCTCGACGATGCGCCCCTGCTCGAGGTCGATCAGCAGCATCTTGCCCGGCTGCAGCCGCCACTTGCGCACGATCTTCGATTCCGGAATCGGCAACACGCCGGATTCCGACGCCATGACGACCTTGTCGTCGTCGGTGACCAGGAACCGGGCTGGCCTCAGCCCATTACGATCGAGCGTGGCACCGATCTGGCGACCGTCGGTGAAGGCGATCGAGGCCGGGCCGTCCCACGGCTCCATCAGTGCCGCGTGATACTCGTAGAAAGCCTTGCGCTTGCCATCCATCAGCGGATTGCCGGCCCAGGCTTCCGGAATCAGCATCATCATCGCATGACTGAGCGAATAGCCGCCCGCCACCAGCAGTTCGAGCGCGTTGTCGACGCAGGCGGTGTCCGACTGGCCGTGCGGAATGATCGGCCACATCTTGTCGAGATCGGCGCCGATCAGGTCGGATTCCATCGTCCGCCGGCGCGCATACATCCAGTTGACGTTGCCGCGGACGGTGTTGATCTCGCCGTTGTGGGCGATGAAGCGGTAAGGATGCGCAAGCTTCCAGGACGGGAAAGTGTTGGTCGAGAAGCGCTGATGCACCAGGCAAAGCGCCGACTCGGTCAGCGGATTGCGCAGGTCGGTGTAAAAGCTCTCGACCTGATGGGCCAGCAGCAGGCCCTTGTACACCACCGTGCGCGAGGAGAAGGACGGCATGTAGAGCTGCGCGAGGCCGGGCAGCTTGTGCTTCTTCTCCAGCTCCACCAACGGATTCTGGGTCTGCTTGCGGATCGCGAGGATCTTGCGCTCGAAGGCATCCTGATCGGCGACCTTGGAGCCGCGGCCGACGATCGCCATCTTGATGACCGGCATCTTCTCGATGACGGCGGCACCCAGCCCGGTCGTGTCGATCGGCACGTCACGCCAGCCGATCAGCTTCTGGTGCTCGACCTTGATGAAATGCTCCAACCGCTTGACGGCGAATTTCCGGGCCGCCTCGTTCTGCGGCAGGAAGCACATGGCGACGGCGTAATGGCCGGGCGCCGGCAGGGTGACGCCGCTCCGGCTGGCCCAGTCGCGCAGCAGCGCGTCGGGGATCTGGATCATGCAGCCGGCGCCATCGCCCACCAACGGGTCGGCACCGACCGCACCCCGATGGTCGAGATTGACCAGGATCTGTAGCCCCTGACGCACGATATCGTGCGATTTCCGCCCCCGGATGTCGGCCACGAAGCCGACACCGCACGAATCATGTTCGTTGCGCGGGTCGTACAGTCCCTGTCTGTCAGGAAAATCGCTCAAATTCCTATGCCGCCCGGATGGACGGCTCCCCCCGAAAATACAACTCAGTCTTGGTTCTTCTTAGCCTGCCGAGACCGGGCGGGCAAAACCGATTGTTGCAACGCGAATGCCTCCTTAATGTAGTAAGAAGGTATCGCGAGTTCGGAGTAGAGATGTCGAAGCGATCGTTTGGCCGATTGGCGGAAGTCCTTGGCGGATTGGGGCTTTTTGCCCTGCTGGCGGCCTGTTCGAGCAATGCGAAGGAGGTCGCCTTCACGACGCCGGGCTGGTATCTGGAAAAACCTCGACTGATCTCGATCTGGGGCCCCCAGCTCTTCGGCGGCCCGTTCACCTACGATCAATGCGAAGCAGAGCGTATGAAGCTGCCGCAGACGACCTCCGACGAAATGCTGTGCGTCAACGAGCTGGTCAAGCCGGGCAAGTACGGACCTTATTAGCGGTTCAGACCAAAGCTGCGGCGTCAGCCGATCGCCATCAGACTGGCATTGCCGCCGGCAGCCGCTGTGTTGACGCTGAGCGACACCTCGTCGAACAGGAATTCCAGCGGATAGGGCGGGCAATGGACGGGGATCACGGCCCCATGCCGCTCGGCGAGCCGCCGATTGAGCGCCCGCAGCTCTTCCTCGCTGCCGTCGAACAGCGCCGCCGCGATCTGCGGATCGTCGACCTCCATCGTCGCCCGGTTGCCGGTACTCCGCACGGCATTGAGCTGGACCTGCAGCGCCGCCGGATCGTGCGCCACGCACAGGATGGTGCCCTTGGGCCGCAGCCGGTAAGTGTTGCGCTCGCCCACCGGCCCCGTGAGTTCCTGCTCCGTGGTCTCGACGGCGTGCAGGGGACGTTTCGACAGCAGTCGGAGAAGATAGAGCGGCCCGCCCGCCTTGGGGCCGGTTCCGGATAGCCCATGGCCGCCGAACGGCTGCACGCCGACCACGGCGCCGATCAGGTTGCGATTCACATACTGGTTGCCGGCGGCGCTGGCTTCGGTCGCCCGCGCCACCGTCTCATCGATGCGGCTGTGGACGCCGAAGGTCAGGCCATAGCCGGTCCGGTTGACCTCGCCGATCACCGCTTCCAGGCGCTGGCGCGGATAGCGCAGCACGTGGAGCACGGGGCCGAACACCTCCCCGGGCAGATCATCGACGGACGCGATCTCGATCAGGGTCGGCAGAACGAACAGCCCTTGCCCGGCCTCGGCCGGCAAGGTCGGCTGGTAGATCGCATGGCCCCGTTGCCGCATGCGCTCGATATGGTCGAGCAATCGCTTCTGCGCTTCGGCCGAGATCACGGGCCCGACGTCGGTCGACAGGCGGTCGGGATTGCCGACGGCCAGCTCCGCCATCGCGCCCTTCAGCATCGGCAGGACACGGTCCGCGATATCGTCCTGCAGGCAGAGGATGCGTAGCGCCGAGCAGCGCTGCCCCGCCGAATCGAAGGCGGAGATGACGGCGTCGCCGACGAGTTGCTCCGACAGCGCCGAGGAATCGGCGATCAGCGCGTTCTGCCCGCCGGTCTCGGCGATCAGGGGAATCGGCCGTCCGTCCCGTCCGAGGCGCTCGGCCAAGGTCTTCTGGATCGAGCGCGCCGCCTCCGTCGAGCCGGTGAAGACCACGCCCGCCACGGCCGGATTGCCGACCAGATGGGCGCCCACAGCGCCGTCGCCGGGCAGAAGCTGGAGCGCGCCGGGTGGCAAGCCGCCGCCGAAGAAGAGCTTCACCATCTGGGCGGCGATCAGCGGCGTCTCCTCCGCGGGCTTGGCGATTACCGCGTTGCCCGCCGCCAGTGCCGCGGCGATCTGGCCGGCGAAGATCGCGAGCGGGAAGTTCCAGGGGCTGATGCAGGCGACGATGCCCAGCGGGTGATGCAGCTCGTTATCGAAGCCGCGCGCCTGGGCTGCGTAGTAGCGCAGGAAATCGACGGCCTCGCGCACTTCGCCGATCGCGTTGGCGAAAGTCTTGCCCGCTTCGCGCACGATCAGGCCGATGAGCTGCGGCATGCGCGCCTCCAGCCGCTCGGCGACGCGTTCCAGGCACTCGGCGCGCGCCTCGGGAGAGGCGTGCCAGGGCAGCGCGCGGGCGCAGGCGGCATCGACCAGCTCGGGCGTCGCCTCGACCACCGTACCGACCAGATCGCGACGGTCCGCCGGATTGAACACTTCGCGCGCCGCACTTTCACGCAGCCCGTCGCTCAGGACCGGCGCCGCGTACCAGATCTCGCGCGTGCTCGCCCTCACGGCCACCGCGAGCGCTGCCAGTCGGTGCTCGTCGGCGAGATCGAGGCCGGCAGAATTGCGGCGCTCGCTACCGAACAGATCGCGCGGCAGGACGATGCGTTCGTGCGGCGCGCCGACCGGGTCGAGTGCCGCCGCCCGCGCCACCGGATCGGCCAGCAAGGCATCGATCGAGAAGTCGGGATCGGCGATCTGGTTGACGAAGGAGGTGTTGGCGCCGTTCTCCAGCAGCCGCCGCACGAGGTAGGCGAGCAGCGTCTCGTGCGTTCCCACCGGAGCATAGATGCGGCAGGGCCGGCCGAGTTTTTCCGCGCCGACCACTTCCTCGTAGAGGCTCTCGCCCATGCCATGCAGGCACTGGAATTCGTATTGGCCTACCCGGTAGTCGGGCCCCGCCATGGTGTAGATCGTCGCCAGCGTCAGGGCGTTGTGGGTCGCGAATTGCGGATAGACGGCGTCGGGCGCCGCCAGCAGCTTGCGGGCGCAGGCGATGTACGACACGTCCGTGTGCATCTTGCGCGTGAAGACGGGATAGCCTTCCAGCCCGTCGAGCTGGGCGCGTTTGATCTCGCCGTCCCAGTAGGCGCCCTTGACCAGCCGGACCATCAGACGATGCCCGCTGCGGCGGCCCAGATCGATCAGCCAGTCGACCACGAAGGGACACCGCTTCTGATAGGCCTGCACCACGAAGCCGATGCCGTTCCAGCCGGCCAGCTCGGGTTCGAAGCAGAGACGCTCCAGAAGATCGAGCGAGATCTCCAGCCGATCCGCCTCCTCCGCATCGATGTTCAGGCCGATATCGACGGATCTCGCCTGCACCGCCAGCGCCTTGAGGCGCGGATAAAGCTCGGCCTGGACGCGCTCGATCTGGGCCCGGCTGTAGCGTGGATAGAGGGCTGACAGCTTGACCGAGATGCCGGGGCCTTCGTAAGGGCCGCGGCCTTCTCCGGCGACGCCGATGGCGTCGATCGCGCGTCGGTAATCCTCCAGATAGCGCTCGGCCTGCGCCGCCGTGACCGCCGCCTCGCCCAGCATATCGTAGGAATAGCGAAAGCCGCGCGCCTCCCAGGCGCGGCCGTTCTCCAGCGCCTCGTCGATTGTTTGGCCCGAGACGAACTGCTCGCCCATCAGGCGCATGGCCAGGTTGACGCCGCGCCGGATCAGCGGCTCGCCGCCGCGCGCGACCAGCCGCGTCAACGCCGCCGACAATCCACGTTCGCTGTGGGTCGAGGCCAGCCGGCCGGTCAGCAGCAGGCCCCAGGTCGCCGCGTTCACGAACAGCGACGGGCTGTGGCCGAGATGCGCCTGCCAGTCGCCGCCGCCGATCTTGTCGCGGATCAGGGCGTCGCGCGTGGCGTCGTCGGGGATGCGCAGCAGCGCCTCGGCGAGGCACATCAGTGCCACGCCCTCCTGGCTCGACAGCGCGTATTCGTGGATCAGCCCCTCGACGCCGCCTCGCCCGGCCTTGCCGCGCAAGGCCTGCACCAGCGTCCGCGCCAGGCCCGTCGCCGCGCCCATGGTCTCGGCTGGCAGACGCGCCACGTCGATCAGCGGTGGCAGGCACTCGGTTTCGGGGCGTCGATAGGCGGACGTGATCGCGTCGCGCAATGGGGTCTGGGACCGGATCGACTCGGCGAAGGCGTGAAAAGGGGACGCGGTCATGTCGAGACGGTAGAGATGAGCCAACGACACCCGAATGACAAGGGCCGCCGAGGCCGCACACCCCTCTCGCTCGGCACGGATTTGCGGCTATGGTGCGCCACGACGGCCGGTTCGGCATCGGACGACCGGCAGGCCGCAATCGAAAGGCTCGAGTTTGTCTCTGGAACGGAAACCGCGACGCAAGGGCTCCCTCAAGGCCGAACAACGCGCCGAGATGATGGACCAGATCCTCGATGCGGCCGAGAAGCTGTTCTCGAAGCACGGCTTCTATGGCGTGACGCTCAAGGACGTTGCCAAGCTCATTGGTGTCCACCATACGCTGATCAATTACTACTTCGAGGACAAGAAGACTCTGTTCGAGGCGGTCTTCTCGCGCCGCGCCGTGATCACCAGCGAGCGCCGCCTGAAGATGCTCGACGAATACGACCGGAAGGCCGGGGACAAGCCCACGGTCGAGGGTGCCCTTCGCGCCTTCCTCGATACCGACCTCGACCTCTACACTGAAGGCGGCGAGGGCTGGCGCAACTATGGAGCCCTCGGCGCCCAGGTAGCCAGCACGCCGGAGTGGGGCGCCGAGATGATGGACCGGCACTTCGATCCGGTCGTGCTGCGCCTGATCGGCCTGCTCAAGAAGGCCCTTCCGGACTGCGCCGAGGAAGACATCTTCTGGGGCTATCATTTCGTGACCGGCTCGCTGATGCTGACGCTCGCGCGCACCGGACGGATCGACAAGCTGTCGGGCGGGCTGTGCCGCTCGGAGGATTATGCCGCGGTCAAGGAACGCATGGCGGCGTTCATGGCCGCCGGCTTCCTGGCCATCTGCAAGAACAGGAAAAGACAGCGCAAGACCTGACCGCGCGCGGCAGCGAGACGGGCACGAACGGCTTGCGGACTGAACGTTAATTCACTAGTGAGTGAATATAAGGAAGTCGATCGTGGGAGGGTCGGCTCGGTGCGCACCGGCAACGGCCAAAGACGACAAGGCCGTCGGTTCCGCCCTGCCCTCAATCATGACAGGCCTCCACGAATCCGTTTGGGAGGAAGCAATGGCGAAAGCATTCGTTCTGGGCGCCGTCATGCTGTGCGGCCTGGGGGCAGGCATCGTTGCCCCGGCGCTGGCTGAGGACACGATCAAGATCGGCTATGTCGACCCGCTGTCGGGCGGCGGCGCGAGCATCGGCCAGATCGGTCTCAACCAGCTCAAGTTCATCGCCGACGACGTCAACGGCAAGGGCGGCGTGCTGGGCAAGAAGATCGAGATCATCGGCTACGACAACAAACTCAGCCCGCAGGTCACGCTGGTGCAGGTGCAGAAGGCGATCGATGAAGGCGTACAGATCATCGTCCAGGGCAACGGCTCGTCGGTCGGCGCCGCGGTCGAGAGCTTCGTCACCAAGTACAACGAGCGCAATCCAGGCAAGGCCGTGGTCTACCTGAACTACGCCGCCATCGACCCGTCGATGACCAACCAGAACTGCAGCTACTGGCACTTCAGCTGGGACGCCAACGTCGACATCAAGCTGGAAGCGCTGACCAACTTCATGAAGACGAAGAAGGACATCAAGAAGGTCTACCTGATCGACCAGGATTACTCGTTCGGCCACTCGGTCGCCGACACCACCGTGGCGATGCTCAAGGAGAAGCGGCCCGACATCCAGATCGTCGGCAACGAGTTCCATCCGCTGGTCAAGGTCACCGACTTCTCGCCCTACATCGCCAAGATCAAGGCATCGGGCGCCGACACCGTCGTCACCGGCAACTGGGGCCAGGATCTCGCGCTGCTCGTCAAGGCGGCGGGCGACGCCGGCCTCAAGGTCAACTGGTACACCTTCTATGCCGGCGGCTCGGGCGGCCCGACGGCCATCAAGCAGGCCAACCTGCCCGATCAGGTCTACCAGCTCACCGAAGGCTTCAACAACCTGCCCTACAAGCCGGCGCAGGAAGTGGTCCGCGCCTACATCGCCCGCTACAAGTCGGAGCCGATCTACTATCCGCGCCTGTTCAACCTGACCGGCATGGTGTTCGAGGCGATGAAGGAAGCGAACTCGGCCGATCCGGCGAAGTTCGCGCCCAAGCTCGAGGGCATGAAGTACGCCACCTTCGCCAGCGGCCAGGAAGGCTTCATGCGCAAGGACGACCATCAGTTCTTCCAGCCGCTCTACATGTCGGTGTTCGGCGCCCTCGATGCGGCGTCGCAGCCCTTCGATGAGGAGAGCACCGGCTGGGGCTGGAAGATGGCGGCGGAGATCCCGACCAAGGACACGCTCTATCCCACCACCTGCAAGATGAAGCGCCCGAACTGACGGCGACCGCGGCGCCGCTCCACCCGGACGGCGCCGCCTCTCCAGGAACCGCAGGACCGTGATCGAGATCGTCCTCATATCGACCCTGAACGGGGTCCTCTACGGCATGCTGCTCTTCCTGATGGCGAGCGGCCTGACGATCATCTTCAGCATGATGGGCGTGCTGAACTTCGCCCATGCCAGCTTCTACATGCTGGGCGCCTTCTTCGGTTTCGAGATCAGCCGACGCATCGGCTTCTGGCCCGGCCTCGTGCTGGCGCCGCTGCTGGTCGGGCTGATCGGCGTCGCCGTCGAGCGCTACGGGCTGCGCCGCGTGCACCGCCATGGCCATGTCGCCGAGCTGCTGTTCACCTTCGGCCTCACCTTCGTGATCCAGGAGGTGGTGGAGATGGTGTGGGGCAAGCTTCCGGTCGACTATCGCGTGCCGCCCTCGCTCGACTTCCCCGCCTTCACGATCTTCGCCACCAACTATCCGGCCTTCAAGCTGTTCGAGCTGCTGACCGCGCTGGCCATCTTCGCCGCGCTGCTCGTCGTGGTGACGCGCACGCGCATCGGCCTCGTGGTCCAGGCGGCGCTGACCCATCCCGCCATGGTCGCCATGCTCGGCCACAACGTCGACCGCATCTTCATGCTGGTGTTCGGCGTCGGCGCCGCGCTCGCCGCCGTCGCCGGCGTGATCGCCGGGCCGGCGCTGGTGACGCAGTCGAACATGGCAGCGCTGCTCGGCCCGATCCTGTTCGTCGTGGTCGTGATCGGCGGCCTCGGCTCGCTGCCCGGCGCCTTCCTCGCCTCGCTGCTGATCGGCCTGGTCCAGACCTTCGCCGTCGCCTCCAACGCCTCGCTGGCCGATCTCCTCGGTCCGCTGGCGGCGGGCTCCGGCTCGTCCTTCCTGCGCGACATCTGGAACGTCACCGTGGCGCAGGTGGCGCCGATCATCCCCTACCTGCTGCTGGTGCTGATCCTGATCTTCCGCCCGCGCGGCCTGATGGGACAGCGCGAATCATGAGCGAGCGTACCGGCGCGGCCCCCGCCTTCGCGGCGCCGCCTCTTCCGACCGGCCGCGGTGCCGGCTTCCTGGCGATCTTCGGTCCCTGGATCGCGGCGGCCGTCTTGCTGGCGGTCCTGCCGCAGGTCCTGAGCTCCGGGCTGGCGCTCAGCACGCTCAGCCTGATGGGCATGATGATCATCTTCGCCCTCTCCTACAACATGCTGCTCGGCCAGACCGGCCTGCTGTCGTTCGGCCAGGCGGTGTTCTTCGGCCTCGGCGGCTTCCTCACCGTGCACGCGATGAACGCGTTCACCGCCGACGGCCCGCCGCTGCCGCTGGTCGCCCTGCCGCTGGTGGGCGCCGCCGCCGGCCTGTTCTTCGGCATCGTCTTCGGCGCCGTGTCGACGCGCCGCGCCGGCACCACCTTCGCCATGATCACGCTCGGCATCGGCGAGCTGGTGTCGTCGAGCGCCCTGATCCTCCGTCACTTCTTCGGCGGCGAGGAAGGCGTCAGCACCGACCGCACCGGCCTCGCGCCGTTCCTCGGCCTCACCTTCGGATCGCAACTCCAGGTCTACTACCTGATCTCCGGCTGGTGCTTCGTCTCGGTGGCGGCGATGTATGCCCTCACCCGCACGCCGTTCGGCCGCATCTGCAACGCCGTGCGCGACAATCCGCACCGCGTCGCCTTCATCGGCTACGACCCGCAGCGGGTCCGCTTCCTCTCCTTCAGCCTGTCCGGCCTGTTCGCCGGCATCGCCGGTGCTCTGGCGGCCATCAACTTCGAGATCATGAACGCGGGCCAGCTCGGCGCGACGCAGTCGGGCACCGTCATCCTGATGGCCTTCATCGGCGGCGTCGGCTCCTTCGGCGGCCCCATCATCGGCGCCATCCTGGTCACCTACCTGCAGGTGGCGCTGAGCGACATCACCGATGCCTGGCAGCTCTATTTCGGCCTGCTGTTCATCGCCAT
The DNA here is from genome assembly GCF_900167455.1 of Enhydrobacter aerosaccus. Lineage (GTDB taxonomy): Bacteria > Pseudomonadota > Alphaproteobacteria > Reyranellales > Reyranellaceae > Reyranella > Reyranella aerosaccus. The sequence goes on along the minus strand of NZ_FUWJ01000001.1, from coordinate 398,611 downwards.
GGTGATGTTCGCGCCGGACGGCATCGCCGGCCTGCTGGCCCGCCAGCAGCCGCTGCTGCGCGGCCGCCAGCTCCACCGCGTGCTGCCCGCCTATGCGCTCGCCCTCGTGCCCGGCCTCGCGGCCGTGGCCGGCCTCAGCCTGGCGGTGGAGATGACCAACCGGCTGACCGTGCATGCCGGCGACGGGCCGGCAATGAGCTTCCTCCATGTGCCGCTGCGGGCCGACGCGATCGTGCCGTGGCTGGTCGCCGCGATCCTGTTCGCCGGCGGCGGCTGGCTGTTCCTGCGCGCCGCCGGGGTGGCGCGGCAAGCCTATGACGAGGCGCTGGCCGTCGTGCAGGGGCGAGGCCGCACATCATGACGCCGGCACTCGAACTCACCGACCTGCGCAAGAGCTTCGGCGCCATGGAGATCATCCGCGGCGTCACCCTCTCCGTGCCCGCCGGCGAGCGGCATGCCGTGATCGGCCCCAACGGCGCCGGCAAGTCCACCCTGTTCCACCTGATCAGCGGCCACTACCGGCCGAGCGCCGGCACCATCCGCCTCGGCGGCGAGACGATCTCCGGCATGGCGCCGCACCTCATCAACCGGCGCGGCCTGTCGCGCAGCTTCCAGATCACCAACATCTTCCCGCGGCTCAGCGTGTGGGAGAACGTGCGCTGCGCCACGCTGTGGGCGATGGGTTATCGCTACTCGTTCTGGCGCAACATCGAGCGCCTGGCCGATGCCCGCCAGCGCACCGAGGAGATTCTGACCGAGATCAACCTGCTCGACCGCTGGCATGTGCCGGCCGGCGTGCTGAGCTATGCCGAGCAGCGCGCGCTGGAGATCGGCCTCAGCATCGCCGGCAATGCCGAGGTGCTGCTGCTCGACGAGCCGACCGCCGGCATGAGCCGCGCCGAGACCGAGCGCGTCGTGGCGCTGATCCGCCGCGTCAGCGAGAAGCGGACGCTGCTGATGATCGAGCACGACATGGGCGTCGTGTTCGACCTCGCCGACCGCATCTCGGTGCTGGTCTATGGCGAGATCCTGGCCTCCGACACGCCGGAGCGGGTCAAGGCCAACCCGGCCGTCCAGCAGGCCTATCTCGGCCTGGAGGCAAGCTGATGCTGAGCGTACGCGACCTTCACGCCTACTACGGCAAGAGCCACATCCTGCAGGGCGTGAACTTCCATGTCGGCGCCAACGAGATCGTCAGCATCCTCGGTCGCAACGGCGTCGGCCGCTCGACGACCCTCAAGGCGATCATGGGCGACCCCGCGCCGCGGGGCGAGATCGTCTTCAAGGGCCGGCCGGTCGCCGGCCTGAAGCCGCACGAGATCGCCCGCCTCGGCATCGGCTACGTGCCCGAGGAGCGCGCGATCTTCCCGGCCCTCACGGTGGAGCAGAACCTGCTGCTCGGCCTCAAGCCCGGCCAGAAGGCGTCGCGCTGGAGCGTCGAGGAGACCTGGCGCCTGTTCCCGCAGTTGCGCGAGCGCGCCAACGCGCCCGGCGGCGCCCTCTCGGGCGGCGAACAGCAGATGCTCACCATCTGCCGCACCCTGATGGGCGCCCCCGACCTCATCATGATCGACGAGCCGACCGAAGGCCTGTCGCCGCAGATGGTCGAGCGCATCGGCGACCTGCTGCAGGAGATCGCCCGGCGCGGCATCTCGATCGTGCTGGTCGAGCAGCGTCTCGTCATCGCGCTACGCATCTCCCATCGCGTCTATGTCATGGGCCACGGCCATATCGTCTTCGAGGGAACACCCGCCGACCTGATGGCCAATGCCGAGGTGCGGCGGGAGTGGCTGGAGGTCTGACCGGCCGGCCGGCGTCTCGCCGTCAGAGGGGCGGCGCCTTCACCGGACCGACGCCTTCATCGGAGCGGCCCCTTCACCGGATCGGCTCGTCGGTGGCGATGTCGAAGCCCTCCGTCCAGTCGTCCTTGTCGAGCGTGCGTTCGACGATGCGCCAGCGTTCGGGATAGTCGCGGAACCCCGGCATGTCGCGCAGCCGGCGGATCGCCTCGCGCGCAAGCTCGGCCGTCGAATAGAGGCCGATGGTCTTTCGGCCCTGAAAGCCATCGTCCTGCATCTCCTCGAGATGATCGAGGAAATAGATGGTCGTCATTGCGTATCCTCAAAAAAGCCGGAGCGCATCGTTACAAAGCCGTCGGTCCAGGCACTGTCCTTGTCGAGGACCATTCGCGAAATGAACCATCGTTCGGGAAATTCGCGAAAACCTGGCTTGTCGCGCAATCGTTCGATCGCTTGCTCGGCGTGCTCCTCCGTCGAATAGACGCCAATGATCTTCTCATGATCGTTGTTGTCATAGGTTTCTTGATCATAGTGGTGGAGTATATAAAGGGCTTTCATCGAACTCACCGTTTCGGATGATTGTACAGATTGTATATTATTCCGTTAAGCAACCATTAGTTGTTCTCTCTCGACCGGCGACCCTGGGAGAGAGACTACCTTGTCGCTTCCCGGAAAGCTGAACGGACCGTCATAAGGAGTCGGCGCTTCATTCGGAGTGCGGAAGTGTCGCCCATAGTATTTCTGCAGCTTCTGAAAATTGCCTTGCTCGTCCTTCTTGTTCCAGTTGCCCTTGCCGTAGTGCTCGTCCATTGCCCATGTCGCCGTCTCGGCCGGCGTTTCATCGACATAGGGACGTGTTCCCTGCTGCCGAGCCCAGCTTGGGATCTTTCGCCCCTTCTTTGCCGCTCTGATTGGGAACCGGCTCCTTGAAGCGCTGGATCGCCCCGGGTCCTTCATTGGAAAGCCCGTTCTGCCTTGCCGCGTAGATCACTTTTCTTGCTCAGCCAGTACGGCGGGCGACGAGCTTGGCCTCGTTCGCCAGCGGTAGCGGGTCATCGAGCCATTCGGATACCACGCCGACCAGCGGCGGCGCGCGCTCAGCATCGGACTGCCTACATGCGGATGCGATCGCATCGCGCTGCGGATTTTCGCGGCCAAATCGATCGGGCAACGACGCGAAACGGACGCGCGCCCTGTCGCTTGGGCCGAGATCGGCTAACATGGCCCCATAAGAAGAACTTTGGGAAGTAACGTCGATGATCGGGATTTGTCGCGCCGCTGCGCTGGCGGTGGGCGCCTTCATGGCCTTGGCCGCGCCAGTTTCCGCGCCAGTCTCCGCCCAGCAAGGCTGGCCGCAGAAGCCGGTGCGCATGATCGTGCCTTTTCCCGGCGGCGGCTCGAACGACACGCTCTGCCGCATCGTCGGCGACAAGCTCGCGGCGGCGTGGAACCAGCCGGTGATCGTCGACAACCGGCCTGGCGCCGGCGGCAATGTCGGGGCGGAGATTGCCTTCCATGCCGAGCCCGACGGCCATACGCTGCTGTGCAGTCCGCCCGGGCCGCTGGCGATCAATCACAACCTCTACAAGTCGATCCCCTACGACTGGTCGAAGTTCGAGCCGGTCACGGTTCTGGCGATCGTGCCCAACGTCATCACGGCGCGACTCGACCTGCCGGCCAATTCGGCCCAGGAGCTGATCGCCTACGCCAAGACCAATCCGGGCAAGCTCACCTTCGCCAGCCAGGGCAACGGCTCGACCTCGCATCTGTCGGCCGAGATGTTCATCCACATGACCGGCATCGACATGGTCCACGTGCCCTACAAGGGCGAGGGACCGGCGCTGATCGATATCGTCGCCGGCCGTGTCGATATCTTCATCGGCAACATCGCCGCCGCCCTGCGCTTCGAGAAGATGCACCAGGTGAAGTTCCTGGGGCTGGCCGCACGCAGCCGCAGCCCGGTAGCGCCCGACGTTCCCGATGCCGCCGAGATCGGCCTGCCCGACCTGATCGCCAGCGCCTGGTTCGCCATCGTGGCGCCACCCGGCACGCCGGCCGCCATCGTCCAGAAAGTGAACGCCGACACAGCCGCAGCGCTGAAGCTGCCCGACGTGCGGGCGAAGTTCCTCGAACAGGGCGCCGAGCCGCAGGGGGACTCGAGCGCCGCCACCGCCGCCTTCATCAAGGACGAGGAAGCCCGCTGGCGCGCCGTGATCAAGGCCGCCGAAGTGAAGCTCGAATAGGAGGAGCGCATGGACATCCCACACGATCCGCGCAGCACCCCGGGCCTGTGGCCCGAGGATTCCGTCGCCCGCGTGCCCTACTGGGTCTATCAGGACGAGGAGAACTACGCCCGCGAGCTGCATCGCGTCTTCGAAGGGACGACCTGGAACTTCGTCTGCCTCGAAGCCGACATTCCCAACAAGGGCGACTATCGCACCAACCAGGTCGGCGCCCTGCCGGTGATCGTGGTGCGCGATGCCAACGGCGGCATCAACTGCTTCGAGAACCGCTGTGCCCATCGCGGCGCGCTGATCGCCTTCGACGATGGCGGCACGATCGAGAACAACTTCAAGTGCGTCTACCACGCCTGGAGCTACGACCTGTGCGGCAACCTGCGCGGTATCGCCTTCGAACGCGGCATCAACGGCGTCGGCGGCATGCCCAAGGACTTCAAGCGCGATGCCTTCTGTCCTCGCAAGCTGCGGACGACGACGTTGTGCGGCCTGGTCTTCGCCACGCTGTCACCGGACACACCGCCGATCGAAGAGTATCTCGGCGCCGAGATCCTGGGCCGCATCCGCCGTGTGCTCAACCGGCCGATCAAGGTGATGGGCCGTTTCACCCAGGCCTTGCCCAACAACTGGAAGCTCTATGTCGAGAACGTGAAGGACACCTACCACGCCAGCCTGCTGCATCTCTTCTTCGGCACCTTCCGCATCACGCGGCTGACGCAGGGCGGCGGGGTGCTGGTGAGCCCCGACGGCGGGCATCATGCCAGTTACACGATCGACAAGGCCGAGGATACCAAGACCACGGCCTATCGCGACCAGGGCATCCGCACCGAGAACAAGGACTACAAGCTCGCCGATCCCAGCCTGCTCGACACGGTCAGGGAGTTCGGCGACGACATACAGCTCCAGATCCTGTCGGTCTTTCCCGGCTTCATCCTGCAGCAGATCCACAACTGCCTGGCCGTGCGCCAGGTGGTGCCGAGAGGCACCGGCGAGATGGATCTCAAATGGACCTACTTCGGCTTCGCCGACGATTCGCCCGAGATGACGCGGCGGCGGCTGAAGCAGCAGAACCTGGTCGGGCCGGCCGGCTTTGTGTCGATGGAGGATGGCTGCGTCGGCGGCTTCGTGCAGCGCGGCATCGCCTCGGCCGGCGACCAGGTCTCGGTGATCGAGATGGGCGGCCAGACCACCGAAAGCCAGGCGACGCGCGCCACGGAGGCCTCGGTGCGCGGTTTCTGGAAAGCCTATCGCCACCATATGGGTTACTGAGCCATGGATGTTTCGCGCCTCGTCGATCTCAATGCCGCCTATGCGCGCGCCATCGACACCGAAAAGTTCGAGGATTGGCCGGGCTTCTTCCGCGACTCCTGTCTCTACAAGGTGACGACCGTCGACAATGTCGCCCGGGGACTCGAGGCCGGCCTGATCTATGCCGACTCGCGCGCCATGCTGCAGGATCGCATCTCGGCGCTGCGCCAGGCCAACATCTACGAGCGCCAGCGCTATCGCCATATCGTCGGGCTACCGACGATCCTCGAATCGCGCAACGGCACGGCCGATGTCGAAACGCCGTTCCTGATCGTCCGCATCATGCGCGACGGCAAGATGGAGGTGTTCGCCACCGGCTGTTACCGCGACAAGGTCGTCACCGAAGACGACGGCGACCTGCGCTTCGCCGAGCGCGTCGTCGTTTGCGACGGCAGCCGCTTCGATACCCTGGTGGCGATTCCGTTCTGATGACGAGCCTGTTTCGTATCGGGCGCACGCCACTCCAGTGGCGCATCCTCATGAGCGCCACTGGAGTGGCGCGCTCCCAGCCATGATGCGCATAGCCATCGCCCTGGGCGATCCCAACGGCATCGGCCCAGAGATCGCCCTCAAGGCCGCCCATCACTTCGCCCGGCACGGGACGATCCGCCCGATCCTGGTCGGCGACCGCTTCGTCATCGAGGACACCGCCCGTCGCCTCGCCCTCCCTGTCCCCGAACTGTCCGACGCCCCGGCGCTCGACCCCGCCGGCTACGCGCCGGGCACCCTCGATCCCCGGGCCGGCAAGGCGACGGTCGCCTATGCCACGGCGGCCGCAAAACTCGCCCAGGAGGGCAAGGTCGATGCCGTCATCGGCTGTCCGCACTCCGAGACCGCGGTCAATCGGGCCGGCATCCTCTTCAGCGGTTATCCCGGGCTGATCGCCGACGTTACCGCGACGCCGCGCGACCGCGCCTTCATGATGCTGGCGGCCAGGGACCTGCGCATCGCGCACGCGACGCTGCACGAATCGGTCGCGACGGCCCTGGCGCGCCTGACTCCCGAGCGCGTGATCGCCCTCGCCGAGGCCACTCTTGCTACCGCCGGCAAGCTCGGCCTGTCGGCTCCCAGGCTCGGCCTGTTCGGCATCAACCCGCATGCCGGGGAGAATGGCCTGTTCGGCGACGAGGACGAACGAATCACCAAGCCCGCCGCCGCCGCGTTGCGGGCCAGGGGCGTCGCCGTCGATGGTCCGGTCGGCGCCGACCTGCTGCTGAGCGAGCGACGACACGACTTCTATCTCGCCATGTTCCACGACCAGGGCCATATCCCGATCAAGCTGATCTCGCCGCTGCGCGCCTCGGCCCTCACCATCGGCGTGCCGATCCTGTTCGCCTCCATCGCCCATGGCTGCGCCTTCGACATCGCCGGCAAGGGCATCGCCGACGCGACGGGTGTGATCGAGACAGTGGAGTTGCTGGCGGGAACTCGTTGACGGGCTGCCCCGTAAGAAGGCAGTGGTTCGGCACGCCTGTCCGCCTACGGCAGGACTACAGCGGCCCGCTCCGCGTAGATCACCTCTTCCCGGTTGAGCCACAGCGGCGAGCGTGGCAGGTCGATGAACTTCGCCTCGTCCTCCACCAGCAGCTTCCCGGCCTTGCGTGCCTCCGGATCGCGACCGGCCGCGCGGAAAGCCTCCTCGTCGGTCCACCACAGCTCCGCGATACCGTCGAAAGGCTCAGGCGCACCCCGTACGCGTTGCATGCCCAAAGCCAGATCGTTCTCGAGGCGGTGGAGCTGCACGTAGCGCACCATGCGCAGTGCCGGCTGCAGGCGTCGCACCAGCGGGCCGTGCTGGTTGAGCCAGTAGTCCTGGAACTGCGCCAGCGTCAGGCTGGGCAGCCGCCGCAGGCAGAAGGTGAGCTTGAGCACGTCGCGTTTCTCCCTTTGCCAGCATCATAGGCCATATCGTGTCGCCCGACGTCGACCTCGCAGTCGGGACCGCCCGCTGTCCATACAAGAGCGTCGACATCTATGTCCCACCGTTGCGGCATACGCCCGATCGCATGTGCGGTGAGACTCCGATCCCCCTCGCTTCGAGCACAGCCGAAACATCGGTCGGCTCTCGGGTCTAGCCTGACCAAACAGCGAGGAGGTGCAATATGGAGTCATCCTGGAAATCGTTCCGTGTCGATCCCGTCAGCGCGCCATGGGAGCCCGCGCGCTACAACGTCGTGGTGGAAGATGGCCGCGAGTACGGTCGCTGGCGACGCGTATTACGACGGCATTCGCATGGTCTCACGGTGATTTCCCGATACAAGGCGCCGCCGGGCAAGGCGTGGAAAATCGTCGGCAAGGCACCGGAGCTTGGTGAAGAGGTCTTCATCATGGAAGGCGCCTACTACAACGGCTCCGGTCGCGTCATAGCGGGCCCAGGAACATTCATGTTCAACGCTCCCGGAGCGGTTCATGGTGGAATTTGCCGGGACCTCACGCTCTTCATCCATTGCTGTAGCGGCGAGCCCGATGAGCTCCTCTCCGTCGACCTCGTCGATTTCGAGACGAAAGAGGACCCGCCCGCGAGTGGCGTTCAGATCGCGATAGCTGGCAAGTAAGGGCCACCGACCGGCGGTTGCGTCTTCCGCCCGGCCATCTGCATTCGCGACCGGAATCGGCGGCGGCGCGTCCGTGGGCCTATGATCGCGCCATGACTGCGCTGTTTCCTGTTGCCGCATCGCTCGCCGCTTCCGCGCCTCGTGTCTTTGCCTCTCGCGAGGCTCGCGGGCCTCGCGAGGAATCGTCTCGAACGCTGGCCCGCCTGCATTTTCGGGCAAAGCTCGCGAGCGATTTTTTTTGTGAGCGTGTGGGGGTGAGCGCGAAAGTGGGAAGATCTCGCGCAAAACGGCTTGCCGTCGGCATCGGAGGCTTCCCGCCGGGTGGGAAATTGTGGAACGGCGGCAAGGCTGGGCTCGAGCCAGGCCCGGAGCTATAAGCCCGGCGGCATGATCCCCGAGTCCCTTCCCGTCGACGAGGCGCTGCCGCGGCTCCAGCAGGTGCTGACCGCGCACAATGCCGCCGTGCTGGTGGCGCCGCCGGGCGCCGGCAAGACGACGCGCGTGCCGCTGGCGCTGCTCGACGCGCCCTGGCTGGGCGGCCGCAAGATCGTCATGCAGGAGCCGCGGCGACTGGCGGCGCGGGCGGCAGCACGGCGCATGGCGGCGACGCTGGGCGAGGCCGTCGGCGAGACCGTGGGCTATCGCGTGCGGCTGGATACGAAAGTGGGGCCGCGCACCCGCATCGAGGTTGTCACCGACGGCCTGTTCCTGCGGATGCTGCAGGACGATCCCTCGCTCGAAGGCATCGGCTGCGTGATCTTCGACGAGCTGCACGAACGCGGGCTGGAGACCGACCTGTCCTTCGCCCTCGTGCGCGAGTCGCAGATGGCGCTGCGCGAGGAGCTGCGCGTCATCGCCATGTCGGCGACACTCGATCCCGGCCCTGTGTCGGAGCGGCTGGGCGGCGCGCCGCTGGTCGAGTCGGCGGGGCGCATGTTCCCGGTGGAGACGCGCTATCTCGATCGCGAGGCGTCCGGCGGAATGGGCGGCCGCATCGAGGATACGGTGGCGAACGCGGTGCGCCGCGCGCTCGGCGAGGAGAGCGGCAGCGCCCTCGTCTTCCTGCCCGGCGTCGGCGAGATCCGCCGCGTCGCCGAACGGCTGGGCAATCTCGATTCCAATGTGGATGTCGCACCGCTCTATGGCGATCTCTCGCCGGCCGAGCAGGATCGCGCCATCTCGCCCTCGCCCGCCGGGCGCCGCAAGGTCGTGCTCGCAACCTCGATCGCGGAGACGAGCCTCACCATCGAGGGCGTGCGCATCGTGATCGATGCCGGCCAGATGCGCCTGCCGCGCTTCTCGCCGCGCTCGGGCATGACGCGGCTGGAGACGGTGCGCGTCAGCCAGGCCTCGGCCGACCAGCGCCGCGGCCGCGCCGGCCGCCTCGAGCCCGGGGTCTGCTATCGCCTGTGGCCCGAGGAAGCGCAGCGCGGCCTGCAGCCCTTCACGCCGCCCGAAATCCTCGATGCCGATCTGGCGCCGCTGGCGCTGGAACTCGCGGCGTGGGGCGTCGGCGATGCCGGCACCCTGCCCTGGCTGACACCGCCGCCGGCCGCCGCGCTGGCGACGGCGCGCGCGCTGCTGCTCGATCTCGGCGCCATTGAGCCCGGCGGCGCGATCACGCCGCATGGTCGTGCCATGGTGCGGCTGGGCCAGCATCCGCGCCTCGCCCATCTGGTGCTGAAGGGCCGGGATCTCGGCCAGGGCCGCGTTGCCGCGCTGCTGGCCGCCATCCTGAGTGAGCGCGACTTCCTGCGCCTGCCGCCGGGCCAGCGCGATGTCGACCTGCGCCACCGCGTCGACATCGCCTTGAGCGGCAAGCGCGACGGCGCCCTGCGCCTCATCCAGGAAGCGGCGCGGCGGCTGATGCCGCGCGATGCCCGGGACGAAACGCCCGATGTCGCCATGACCGGCACGCTGCTGGCGCTGGCCTATCCTGATCGCATCGGCCGACGCCGCGCCGGCACGGCCGGCCGCTATCTCCTCTCCGGCGGACGCGGCGCGGCGCTGCCCGAGGGCGATCCGATGGCCAGCGAGGAATTCCTGGTCGTGGCCGATCTCGATGGGTCGACCCAGGACTCGCGCATCTTCCTGGCCGCGCCGATCACGTCGGCGGAGATCGAGGAGCTTTACGCCGAGCGGATCGTCGCCGAGCAGATCGTGCAGTGGAGCGCGCGCGACGGCGCCGTGCTGGCGCGCCAGCGCCGCCGGCTGGGCGCACTGCTGCTGGAGGACAAGCCGCTCGCCCGGCCCGATCCCGAGCAGGTCAGGGCGGCGATGCTCGACGGCGTGCGCCAGCTCGGCCTCGCCGCCTTGCCGTGGAGCGACGAGTTGACGCGATGGCGCGAACGCATCGCCTTCCTGCGCGCCCTCGACGAGACATGGCCCGACCTCTCCGATGCCGCCCTGCTCGGCACGCTCGACCAGTGGCTGGGGCCGTTCCTCGATGGCGTGTCGCGGCGCGACCATCTCGGCCGCGTTGATCTCTCCTCGGCGCTGCGCGCGCTGGTGCCGTGGGAACGCCAGCGACAGGTCGACTCGCTGGCACCCACCCATGTCGAGGTGCCGAGCGGCTCGCGGGTGCCGATCGACTACGGCAATCCCGCCGAGCCGACGCTGTCGGTGCGGCTGCAGGAGATGTTCGGCCTCACCGACACGCCGCGCGTCGGCGGCAGCAGGGTGCCGGTGACGCTGCACCTCCTCTCGCCCGCGCGCCGGCCAGTACAGGTGACGCGCGATCTCGCCAGCTTCTGGAGCAGCGGCTATCGCGCCGTGAAGGCGGAGCTGAAGGGCCGCTATCCGCGCCACTACTGGCCCGACGACCCGCTGGTCGCCGAACCCACCGCCCGCGTCCGGCCCCGCCCCCGATAGCCGCGATGCCCGCCCGCCTCTTCAGGACCACGATCGAGATCCCTCACTACGTTCGGGATGACACCGGGAGCTGCTCGAAATGATCCCGAGACCAAGGAGATGGCGTCCTCCCGATTCGGGACGCACCGAGACCACGGAGACAGTGTCATCCCGAGCGCAGCGAGGGATCCCTGTCGGGCAGCGCGAAGGACCCCTCACTCCGTTCAGGATGACACCGGGACCCGCTCGAGATGATCGCGGGATCAAGGCGAGAGCGTCATCCCGAGTGGCGCGCAGCAGCCTGCGCGCTGCAGCGACGGATCTTTGGGTATTACGCTTCAAAAGGAATATGGTACGGCGATTGCCTGCTCGTTGGTCTTTGCAAGAACGGAACTTTTAAGCCCATGTCCCTCGACCTGCCCTTCCAGTCCGCCAAGAAGCTCGCGGCGGCTGTCCGGAAGAAGAAGATCGGTTGCCTCGAGTTGCTCGACCTCTATCTGGAGCGGGTCGAGGCGCATAACCCGGCGCTCAATGCCATCATCGCCACCGACATCGAGGGCGCGCGCAAGCGGGCCAAGGCGGCCGACCGCGCGCTGAAGGCCGGCAAGAAGGTCGGTCCGCTGCACGGTGTGCCGATGACGATCAAGGAATCCTTCGACGTCGCCGGACTGCCCACCACCTGGGGCGATCCGGCCTTCAAGGACAGCGTCGCGGCCGAGAACGCGCTGGTGGCGCAGCGCATGGTCGATGCCGGCGTGACGCTGTTCGGCAAGACCAACGTGCCGCTGAACCTGGCCGACTGGCAGAGCTACAACGAGATCTACGGCAGCACCAACAATCCGTGGGACCTGACGCGCACGCCCGGCGGCTCCTCGGGCGGATCGGGCGCAGCGCTGGCCGCCGGCCTGACCGGTATCGAGGCCGGCAGCGACATCGGCGCCTCGATCCGCAATCCCGCCCATTACTGCGGCGTCTGGGGCCACAAGCCGACCTGGAACGTAGTCTGCCCCAAGGGCCATGCGCTGGCCGGCAACGTTGCCTATGGCGATATCGGCGTGGTCGGGCCGCTTGCCCGCAGCGCCGAGGATCTCGAGCTCGCGATGGACATCATGGCCGGGCCGGACGAGATCGACGGGCGCGGCTGGAGCCTCACCCTGCCGCGGCCGAAGCAGAAGAAGCTGCGCGATTTCAAGGTCGCCGTCCTGCTGTCGGATCCCAATGCCGAAGTCGACCAGGCGGTGCAGGATCAGATCCAGAAGCTCGCCGACTTCCTGGGGAAGAACAAGGTGAAGGTGAGCGACACGGCGCGACCGGCCTTCGACACGGCCGAGCTGAACGACGTCTATGTGCGGCTGCTGCGCGGCGCCACCTCGGCGCGTATGTCCGACGCGGTCTATCAGCAGGCGTTGGCCGACGCGGCGACGCTGCCGGCCGACGACATGAGCTACTTCGCCCAGATGCAGCGCGGCAACTCGCTGCCGCATCGCACCTGGCTGCAGCTCAACGAGAAGCGGCACCGCATGCGGCTCGCCTGGGATGCCTTCTTCCAGGACTACGACATCATGCTGTGCCCGGTCGCCGTCTCGGCCGCCTTCCCGCACGACCAAGAAGGGCTGCGCCACAAGCGCACCATCGTGGTCAACAACAAGAAAGTGCCGGTGGTCGACCAGATCTTCTGGGCCGGCTATTCCGGCGTCACCTGGCTGCCCTCGACGGCGGCACCCATCGGCGAGAGCCCGGAAGGACTGCCGATCGGCGTGCAGATCATCGGCCCGCAGTACGGCGACTATTCGACCATCGCCTTCGCCAAGCTGCTGGAGAAGGAATATCGCGGCTTCGTCCCGCCGCCGGCGTTCGCCTGAAACGAGAAGAAACGACCATGACCGAGACGATCAACCTCAAGGACCACATCCGCTCGATCCCCGACTTCCCCAAGCCGGGCATCCTGTTCTACGACATCTCGACCCTGCTGGCGCATGCCAAGGCCTGGCACGAGACGATCGAGCAGATGGCGGCGGCGCTCAAGCCGCACAAGCCGGACCTGCTGGCCGGGATCGAATCGCGCGGCTTCCTGCTGGCGGCGCCGCTCGCGCTGGCGCTCGGCACCGGCTTCGTCATGCTGCGCAAGAAGGGCAAGCTGCCCGGCATCACGGTGCGCCACACCTACGCGCTCGAATACGGCACCGACACGATCGAGATCCAGAGCGACGCCGTCGAGGCGGGCAAGCGCGTGGTGCTGGTCGACGACCTGCTGGCCACTGGCGGCACCATGGCCGCCGCCGTCACCCTGCTGCAGCAGGTCGGCGCGGTCGTGCCGGCGGCGGCCTGCATCATCGAGCTCACCTTCCTCGAAGGCCGCAAGCGCCTCCCAGTCCCGGTCGAGGCGCTGCTGCAGTACGACAGCTAGGCCGGACAGGAGGCGGACGGTCAGCCGTCCTTCGACACTTCCCAGAAGGTCGGCACGATGGTCTGGCCGACTCCGGACAAGGAGGAGCGGATCGCCGTGAACTGCTTCCACTGCCCGCCGTTGATGTAGGGCACCACCTCGTAGGCGCGCTCCTGGATCCGGTCGGCGAGACGCGCGCGTTCCTGGGGATCGCTGCTCTCCCACCAGGCCTGGCGCCGTTTCTGCAGTTCCTCGTCGCAGGGAAAGCCGGCGATGTCGTTCGGGCACGGCGTGGCGAGATAGGGATTGGTGAGCGGCGTCGAGGCATCGAGTGCCGTCGCCACCGTGGTGAAGAGGTTCCAGCCTCCCTCGCCCACCGGCTTCTTGTTGTTGCGGCGCTGGGACACCGCACCCCAGTCCAGCGTGTCGATCTGCACCTTGAAGCCGGCCTTGCGCATCGAATCGGCGATCACGACCGTGGCATTGAAGTTGGCGCTGAGATCGCTCGGCTGCATGAACAGCACCGGCCTTCCGTCGTATCCCGACTCCTTGAGCAGGGCCCTGGCCTTGTCGAAGTCGGGCCGCTCCAGCCCGGCGCTGCCGGCCGACGTTTCCAGCGGCGTGCCGCACATGAAGTAGGAGCCGCAGAACGGCCGGTAGTTCTCCGCCGGGGCGCCGATCGCCTGCATGATCGCCGTCTGGTCGATGCAATGCAGCAGCGCCTGGCGCGCCTTGGCATTGTCGAACGGCGGTTGCAGGTGATTGGGCCGGATCCACAGCATGCTGCCGCTGGGATCGACGGTGACGAGACGGACGTTCTTCTCGGCCCGCAGCACCGGATAGGTATCCATGGCCGGGTTCTGCAGGTAGTCGATCTCGCCCGCCGTCAGGGCCGAGACCGCCGTGGTGGCATCGGGCATCGACAGCCATTCGACGCGGTCGACCTTCACCACCTTGCCGCCGGCGAGGCCGTCGGATTTGCCGGCGCGGGGCACGTAGTTGGGGTTGCGGACATAGACGGCCTTGTCGCCGGGCCGCCATTCCTCCTTCACGAACATGAACGGGCCCGACCCGACGGCACTCGAGATCTGCGCCGTCGCCGGCGTCCGGGCAACCGCCTCCGGCATGACGAACAGCGCATTCGCGGTCGGCTTCGCCAGGGCATCGAGCACGAGCCCGAACGGCCGCTCGAGCGCCAGGCCGAACGTCAGCTCGTCGCCGACCTCGAGGCGGGCGCCGGCCGAGAACATCGCCTTGCCGACGACATCGCGGTCCTTCCAGCGCAGGATCGAGGCAACGGCGTCGGCGGCGCGCACCGGGCTGCCGTCATGGAAGGCAAGGCCATCGCGCAGGCGGAAGGTGTAGCTCCTGCGATCGGCCGAGACATCGTAGCGCTCGACCATCTGCGGCTGCGGATTACCACGGGAATCGAGCGCGAACAGCTGATCGTAGACGAGATAGCCGTGATAAGCCGCATAGGTCGCAGTATTGAACACGGGGTCGATGCTGCGCAGGTCGCTGGTCAGCACCACCTTGAGCACCTTTGACGCCGCTCGGGCAGCCCCGGTGGAAAGAAGCGCCGGGGCGGCGCTCGCCAGCACCATCATCTTGCGGCGGGACAGCGGCATCGATCGAATCCTCGAAATTCAGTCACAACGTTTTGCCAGCCGACTGGCGGCGGTGGAATAGCGGCCTCGCGGGCGCTAGACCATCGCCTAATTGCGCAAACTCCGCCTGACGAAGTGACCCCATGACCGCCCCTCGCCCGCTGCCGGCCCCCTCGGCCGCCGACCTTGCCGCCATGCCGCGAGCTGCCGAACAGTTCCAGTGGAACGACCGGCAGAAGCTGGTGGCGCATCGCAACATGCAGCATCTCTTCCCGGCCCATGTGGTGACAGCCGGCGCCTCCGTGCGCGAGCTGCCGCGCCAGCCCGACGGTGCCCTGCTGGAAGCGCTGGCGGCGGCCGGCATCGATGTCGCGGGCTACATGGAGGCGGCGGAGTCCACCGCGCTGCTGGTGATACGCCGGGGGCGGATCGTTCTCGAACGCTACGCGCGCGGCAACGACGACAGCACCCGCTGGGCCTCGCGCTCGATGGCCAAGTCGATCACCTCGCTGATGGTTGGTGCCGCGATCCTCGACGGTGCGATCAGGTCCGTGGACGATCCGGTGGTCGGCTACCTGCCTGAGCTTGCCGGCACGCACTACGACGCCGTCAGCATCCGTCACTGCCTGCAGATGACCTCGGGTCTCGCCTACTCCGAGGACTACACCGATACCTCGAGCGATGTGGCGAAGCTGCAGCTCTGCACGGTCAATGGAAAGCCGGGCGGCTTCCTCGCGCTCCTCAAGGCGCTCGGCAGCCGCACCGACCGCAAGGCCAACGTGCCCGGCTCGACCTTCAACTACTGCAGCGCCGACACCGTCCTGCTCGGCCTGGTGCTGGAACGCGCGACCGGGCGCACCGCCCCGGTCCTGCTCGAGCAGAAGCTGTGGAGCCGGCTCGGAGTCGAGGGCGATGCCTATTGGAATCTCGAAGCGCCGGGCGGCAGCGCCTTCACCGCCTCCGGCTTCGGCGCGACCCTGCGCGACTACGGCCGCCTTGGCCAGTTCGTCCTCGAGGGCGCGACCCTGCCTGGTCATCCACCGCTCCTGCCCGACGGCTGGCTGAAGGAGTCGACGACACCGTCGGCGGCATCGATCGCGGCCGGCACGCCCTATGGCTACCAGTGGTGGCTGCATCAGCATGACGGCATCGTGTCGACCAAGCTCGGCACCAACGATGTCCGGCTCCCCGGCGGCGCCACTGTCTTCTACGCCATCGGCAATGCCGGCCAGGCCATCCTCGTGAACCCGGCCGAGGATACCGTCATCGTCAAATGGGCTGTGTGGGCGTCGGCATCGCAATTCGAGGAGCGTCGGCGCCAGGACCAGAAATTCTTCGCCGCTCTGTTCGAGGCGTTGCAGACGCTGTAGACGGCCCGCGCTCAGGCCGGCGTCAGGTCCTTCTTCATGGTCTGCGCCTTCATGTGCTTGGACAGGTAGAAGTCGCCGAAGCGCACGGGCGGATACTTCTCTCCCCCAGCGGCGCCGTAGAAGCCGCTGATGCAGCGGATCTCGGCATCGACGTTGGGATTGTGGAAGAACGGGATGCTGAGCCGGCCGATGCCGGCGAATTCCCGCGGCGGATTGCCGACTCGGTGCAGGTTCGAGATCCAGCGGTCGTTGGTCCAGCGCATCATCAGGTCGCCGACATTGCAGACGAAGGCATCGGGCCGCGGATGCACGTCGACCCAGCCGCCATGGCGTAGCTTGACCTGCAGCCCGCCCGGCACGTCGTCGCCCTTGAGGATCGTCAGCGTGCCGTAGTCGGTGTGCTCGCCGGCGCGGAGCTGGCCGACAGCGGGCGCCTCCGGCTGCGGCGGATAGTGGACGGCGCGCAACGTGCTGGTCGCATGATCGACCTTGTCGTCGAAGAAGTGGTCATCGAGACCGAGCGCGCGGGCAAACAGGCGCAATATGCGGACCGCGAGCGCATCCATCTCGCGATAGTAGGCCTCGAAGGCGGCGCGTAGCCGCGGCCGGCCCTCGGGCCAGGAGTTGGGATAGAAGAACGACATCTCGGCCGCCGTGCCGGCCACCGAGGGCGGCGCCGGCTCGACCGGGCCCATGGCGAAGCTCTCCTGCAGGTCGGGCGGCGTCTCGCGGCCGAGCGAGTAGGCGAGACCGCGGCTGCCGACATGGCTGTAGCCGCGGCTGATCCGGTGCGGCGGCTGCGGCGTGCGCAGCTTCTCCTCGAGCGGCAGGGCGAAGAAGAGCATCGCCTCCTCGCGCAGCGCCTCGACCACGGCATCGGTTACGCCATGGCCGACGACCGAGAAGAAGCCGACTTCCTCGCAGGCGCGGCGGATCTCGGCCGCGACGGCATCGCGCCCGGCCTCGCCGCCCTCGACGGAAGGACGCAGGTCGATCGCCGGAACCTCGGTCAATTCACCCTGGCTGGACATGGTGCTCGCCCTCCCTTCTCACGCGCGCTCCGGGCGCGGCAGCCCGAGCAGGTCGCGCAGCGTTTCGCCCTCGTACTCGGCGCGGAACAGGCCGCGCTCCTGCAGGATCGGCACGACCAGATCCACGAAGTCCTCGAAGCCCTCGTGGAAGTAGGGAGGCATCACGTTGAAACCGTCGGCGGCGCGCTCGTTGAACCAGTGTTCGAGCGTGTCGGCGATGGTGACCGGCGAGCCACACAGCACCCAGTGGCCGCGCGCGGCGGAGTTGAGGTTGTAGAGGTCGCGCAGGGTCATGCCCTCGCGCCGCGCCTTGGCGAGGATGGTGCGGGCGAAGGTCTGGCTGCCCTCGGTCAGCGGCAGGTCCGGCACCGGCCCGTCGAGATCGTAGGCCGTCATGTCCTGGCCGAGACGGTCCGACAGGAGCTGAAGCCCGTTGGTCTCGTCGAGATAGCTCTGCAGCGTGTTGAGCTTGTCGCGCGCCTCGCGGTCGGTGCGGCCGACCACGGGCATCACGCCGGGCAGGACGGTGAGCGAGTCGGGCGAACGGCCGAACGCCGGCAGCCGCTTCTTCACCGAGGCATAGGCGGCCTTGGCATCGTCGATATCCTGGGTGACGGAGAAGACGACATCGGCTGTCCGCGCCGCCAGCGCCTGCCCCGGCTCCGAACCGCCGGCTTGCAGCACGATCGGTCGGCCCTGCGGACAGCGTCCAATATTGAGTGGTCCCTTGACCTTGAAGTACTTGCCGCAATGGTTGATCGACCGCAGCTTGGCCGGGTCGAGATAGACGCCGGTCTTGCGGTCGGCGACCAGCGCATCGTCGGCCCAGCCGTCCCACAGGCCGGTCACCACTTGGACGAACTCGTCGGCGATCTCGTAGCGCAAGGCGTGGTCCGGCAGATCGCGTCCGAAGTTGGCGCCCGACGCCGGATTGGAGGTCGTCACCGCGTTCCACGCCGCGCGGCCCTTGCTGATATGGTCGAGCGAGGCAAAGGCACGGGCTACGCTGTAGGGATCGTTGTAGGTCGTGGACGCGGTGGCGCCGAGCCCGATCCTGCTGGTCGACATGGCGAGCGCCGCCATCATGGTGAGCGGCTCCAGGCGCAGCGTGTAGGACGGGTGCGAGCCGGGATCGGCGTAGAGATTGTCACCCATGAAGATCAGGTCGAACTTGCCGCGCTCGGCCGTCCGCGCGATCTCCTGGATCGCGCCCAGGTCCTGAAAGGTGTCGATGGCGCCGGGATAGCGCCAACCGGCGATGTGGCTGCCAGTGCCGAGGATGAACAGCCCCAGATGCATCTGCCGTGCGGACGTCACTTTCACCTCCAGAAAACGAGCTTCCATTCGGCCAGGCCGATCAGGTTGAAGAACAGCAGGCTGATCGCCGAGGCGACGAAGATGGCCGCCCAGACCTGGACGAAGTCGATCTGCATCACCGCCTGGTAGATCACCCAGCCCAGCCCGCCATAGGCGCCGAGCATCTCGACCACGATGGCGATGATGATGCTGCGCACGGTCGACACGCGCATGCCGGCGGCGATCAGCGGCAGCGCCGTCGGCAGCTGAAGCCGCCACAGGATCGAGACCTTGCCGGCGCCGAAGCTGCGCATCAGATCGACCGCGCGCTTGTCGACGCGGTCGAGGCCCGAGAGGGTGCTGATGAAGACGACGAAGCTCACCGCGAAGGCGACGGCAGCGATCTTCGAGGCGATGCCGGTCCCGAACCACAGCAGCAGCAGCGGGGCGTAGCCCACGACGGGGATCGAATTGACGGCGGTTGCCATGCTGACGAAAGCACGGCGCGGCCGTGGAAAGAGCGCCAGCAGCATGGCAAGGCCGATGCCGACCGCGCAGCCGATGGCATAGCCGATCAGGGCCTCGCTCGCCGTGTAGCCGGCGGCCGCGAGCAGGGCCGCGCGACGCTCGACGATCGCCTCGACGATGCCGCTCACCGGCGGCAGGACATAGGCCGGCAGCTTGAAAAGCCGTGTCGCCGCCTCCCAGCCGCCCAACAGCATCAGCCCACCGATCAGGCCGCGCTGAACCTCGCGTGATGGCGCCCGCAGCAATCGGCTCACCGCTCGACTCTCCAGAACACCAGCTTGCGCTCGAGGCCGGCGACGGCGGCATAGAAAAGGGTGCCCAGGGCCGCCGCGACAAGAAGAGCGGCCCAGATGCCGACCACGTTCTCGTTGTAGGTCGCCTGGAGCAACAGGACGCCGAGCCCGACCGTATCGCCGAACCACTCGCCGACCATGGCACCCACAAGGCTGAGCGATGTCGCCAGCCGCAGCGCCACGAAGATCTGCGGCAAGGCGTTGGGAAACTGGAGCTTCCAGAACACCTGGCGGCGCGGCGCTCCGAAGCTCTTCATCAGCGACACCTGGGCCGGATCGACCGACTGAAGCCCGAGCAGCGTGTTCACGGTGACAGGGAAGAAGGTCAGGTAGAACGCCATGACCGCCTTGGCGAACAGGGTATTGCCGAACCACAGCACGATCACGGCGCCGAAGGCGATGACGGGAATCGTCTGCGAGACGACGAACATCGGGAAGAGCGTGTCCTTCAGGACCTTGCGATGGAAGAACATGCTGCCCAGGGCGATGCCGAACAGGGCGCCCGCTGCATAGCCCAGCAAGGTCTCCGATGCGGTCCGCAGCAGACTGGCGATATAGGCATCCGGCGTGGCCGCCAACGCCTCGAGAACGACGCTCAACCGCGGCAGATAATAGGGCCTGATGCCGAACAGCAGCACCGACGCCTGCCACACCACTGCGATTGCCGCCACGCCGACAACGAGCCGCAGGATCGCGCGGCCCGACAGCAGCAGGCCGTCGGATGTCTTGCTCGCCGCCGCCACCTCAGACCTTGCGATCGGCCAGCGCGATCGATTCGAGCGGCGCCGAAATGAAGGCTGCCTTGAGGTCGACCGGCGCGCTGATGACCTTGTAGTTCAGGAACATGTCATGGGCGGTCTTGACGGCCACCGGATCGATCCAGAACAGGCCCTCGTCCCCGGCCTTGCCGGCGAGCATGAGGCGCTTGATCTCGGCCAGCATGAATTCCTGATGGCCCCGATCGAGCGTGGGCGCGATCTTCATCATGAGATCGATTGCCGCTTTCTGGTCGGCAAAGGCGTCGCGCCAGCCGCGGATCGACGCGCGCAGGAAGGCCGGCAGCAGTTCCGGCTTCTCCTTGGCCGTCGTCTCCGACACGATCAGCGTGTCGCGCGGCACCGTGATGCCGTAATCCTCCGCCGCGAAGCGGGTCAGGTTGGCAAGGCCGATGCGCTTCTCGAGCGTGTAGAACTCGTTGTAGAGCGTCGCCGTGAAGACATCGACATTGCCTTCGACGAACGGAGTCGCGCTCACCTGCTGCGGCTGGATGTTGACATCCTTCGGATTGACGCCGGCCTTGGCGAGCACGCCTTCGAGCACATAGTTGGCACCGGTGAACCAGGTGGTCACGACCCTTCCCTTGAAATCCTGGATCGTCTTCACCGGTCCATCCTTCTTCGACACGAAGATGAACGGCGTGATCTGGTGGTCGATGCCGAAACAGACGATCGGCAACTTCTTGTCGCGGGCCGCGAATACGCTGTCGGTGCCGCCCGAGACGCCGAACGTGTCGGCACCGGTGGCGACCAGGTTCTCGGCCAGGAGATTGGGACCGCCGGGGTTGATCGTGAGATCGATGCCCTCGGCGCGGTAATAGCCCTTCTCCGCGGCGATGTAGAAACCCATGAACTGCGCCTGGGGCAACCACTTGAGCCGCAGGCTGGCCTTCACCGGCGTGCCACCGAAGGCGCGGACGTAAGGTGCCGCGACCAGGCTAGCGGCACCAAGGGCGGAAAGGACCTTTCGTCTCTTGATCATGAGCGCACTCCTCGGCTGGGATGATTGAGCGAGGCCAGCCTGTCGCCGGCGTGGAACGGATTCGCGGTCACTCGCGGTAGCCCGGATCGATGCGGTCGAGCTGGCGCATCAGGCCCGGCCACTCGCGTTCGCCGGGAACGAGGATGTCGGCCTGCATCTCCCAGAACTGGAGGGCGGCCTTCTCGCAGACCTCGTGAGGTGGGACGACGATCTTCGCTCCTGCCGCGGCCGCGGCCTGCAGCGACAACTGGATCTTGGCCGCCCGTTCGAAATAGTAGAGCAGCATGAAGGCCTCACCGGGCGTCCGGCCGACGGTCAGGATGCCGTGGTTGCGCATCAGCAGCACGCGATTGTCGCCCAGATGCGCGATCAGCCGCTGCTGCTCGTCGAGGTCGATCGCCACGCCCTCGTAGTCGTGGAAGCTCTGGCGATTGTAGAAGCGCATCGCGAACTGGCTGAGCGGCAACAGCCCCTCTTCCTGGCTCGACACGGCGACGCTGGCGTCGGAGTGGGTGTGCAGCACGCAGACCGCGTCCTCGCGGCCCTTGTGTATGGCGCCATGGATGACGAAGGCGGCCGAATTCACCTCGTGCGGGTTGTTGTCGAGCTTGCGTCCCTCGATATCGATCCGCACCAGGCTGGAGGCCGTGATCTCGTCGAACAGGAAACCGTAGGGATTGATGAGGAACTGGTCCCGCTGCCCGGGCACCCGCATCGAAATATGATTGTAGATCAGGTCGTCGAGGCCGAGCTTGGCGACCAGCCGGTAGCAGGCCGCCAGCTCGACGCGGGCCGCCCATTCGGCCGGGTCGACCGGAGGTGCTTGCCTCAGGCTGATGCTCATTGGGCATACTCCGTGGAAGTCGCGGCGGTGAAGGATTTCATGCTTTCCTCCTCGATAGCGGCGAGGAGCGTGCGCTTGATCTCGATGAAGGCCGGCGAGGTGACGATATCGGGTGAGCGCGGTCGCGGAAGATCGACCCGCTGCTCCAGCTTCACGGCGCCCGGTCGCGCCGTCATGACCACCACCCGATCGCCAAGGAAGATCGCCTCGTCGACGTCGTGCGTGATGAAGAGGATGGTTCGCCTGTTCTTCTGCCAGACATCGAGCAGCCAGCGCTGCATCATCGCCCGGGTCAGCGCGTCCAGGGCGCCGAACGGTTCGTCGAGCAGCATGAGCTCACGCTTGAACAGGAAAGTGCGCATCAGCGCCACGCGCTGGCGCATGCCGCCGGAAAGCTGGTGTGGGTAATGGTCGGCGAACCCGGCGAGGCCGAATTCCGGCAGCAGGCGCAGCGCCTCGGCCCGCGCCGCCTTGCGCGGCACGCCTTCGACCTCGAGCGCCAGGATGGCGTTGTCGATGACGGTGCGCCACGAGAACAGCAGGTCGCGCTGCGGCATGAAGGAGACGCGGCCCAACAAGTCGCTGGCATGGACGCTGCGCTGCTCGAACCGAAGGATGCCGCCGACGTCCGGCTCTTCGAGCCCGGCGACCATGTTGAACAGAGTGCTCTTGCCGCAGCCGCTCGGTCCGACCACGGTCACGAATTCGCCGAGCGCCACGGAGGCGTGGAAGTCACGCAACGCGGTCACTGAGCCGAACGTCTTGTTGACGTTGCGAAGCTCCAGGATCGGTGTGGTGGGATTGCTGTCGGTCCCCGACAGCCCTTCCCGCTGCAGCATTGTCCCCCTTCCCGCATACATGCGACGTCCGCCGCATACATGCACATGCCTTGCGGAGGAGAGACGCAAGCGGCGTGCCACTGGCCCTCAATGGCGCTGCGGCGCCTGCGCCGCCTAATCCGTTGACGGCGACGGGACGCTCCGCCATGTTCGGCGAAGCTTCGGTATACATGTGAACGGTTTTTGTGCACACAGATGACAGCAGTTGCATCTAGAAGTGCCAAAGTTGGTCGGTCCGCTCGCGGACGGACTCGTGGCGGCTCCGGTCAGACATTGGCAGAAGGCATCCGGTTCAAGATCGAATCCCTGATCTCGAACGGCCGCTATCCGCCGGGAACGCGGCTCGACGAGCAGGAGGTGGCCGAGCGATTCGGCGTCTCGCGGACCCCGGTGCGCGAAGCGATCCGGTTGCTCGCCGCCGATAATCTGGTCGAGCTGCGCGGGCGGCAGGGCACGATCGTACGCGCGATCAGCGCCCACGATCTGCTCGAGATGTTCCAGGTCATGGCCGAACTCGAAGGGTTGAGCGCCCGCCTCGCCTCGCGTCGCATGGACGAGGCGGACCGCGCCGCTCTGCGCAAGATCCACGACAAGCTTGTCGACGTGGCCGCGACCGGCGACATCGATACCTTCTACGAGGTCAACGTGACGTTCCACGAGGTCATCCTCGTGGCCAGCCGCAACAGCTTCCTGATCGAGCAGACTCGGCAGCTCAGAAACCGGGCGGACATCTATCGGCGGCGCGTGACCTACGTGCCCAATCGCCTGCCCGACACGATCGTCGAACACGAGGCGGTGATGAACGCGATCCTGGCCGGCGACGGCGAGACGGCGCATCGATTGATGCGCGATCACGTCAATCTGCTGGGCGATACGCTCACGGATTTTCTCGCCGTGTTCGATTGAAGGTACGCAAATTGCTCCTGACGACTCATTGATCACTGCGCGAGCCGAACCTTGAAACTCGACCTCACCGACAAATCCGCTCTCATCACTGGCGCTTCCAAGGGCATCGGCCTGGCCGTGGCGCAGGTCCTCGCCCACGAGGGCTGCGATGTTCATCTCGCCGCCCGCAACGGAGAAGCCATGCAAGCCGCCAAGACCGCGATCGAGGCGGAGACCGGGCGCAAGGTCACGGTCCACGTCGCCGATCTCGGCAGCACGCCGGCGATGGAGGCGTTGGCCATAGCCGCTGGCCCCGTCGATATCCTGGTGAACAATGCCGGCGACATCCCGGCCGGGCCGCTGGACGTCGTCGACGACGCGGCGTGGCGGAAGGGTTTCGATCTGAAGGTGTTCGGCTACATCACCTTGTCGCGGCTTCTCTATCCGCAGATGCGCGGGCGCGACGGCGTGATCGTCAACGTCATCGGCAATTCCGGCGAGAACTGGGATGCGAGCTACATTGCCGGCAGCACCGGCAATGCCGCCCTGATGGCCTTCACCAAGGCGCTGGGCGGCGCCAGCCTGAACGAAGGCGTGCGCGTGGTCGGCGTCAACCCCGGCCCTGTCGCCACCGACCGCATGCTCAAGATCATGAAGCGCAAGGCGATCGACATGCTGGGCTCCGAGGATCGCTGGCAGGAGCTGTTCGACAAGTATCCGGGCAAGCGGCCGGCCACCTCCGAGGAAGTCGCGGATCTCGTGGCCTTCCTGGCCTCACCGCGCGCGGGCTACATCACCGGCACCATCGTCACCATCGACGGCGGCATCGCGGCCCGCGGCTCGGTCATCTGAAGGAGCGGGCCATGTATCTTACCACCAAGGACGGCGTCCGCCTCTATGCCGAGGAGGCCGGTGCCGGCACACCGATCCTGTTCGTGCACGAGTTCGGCGGTAATCACGCGAGTTGGGAGCCGCAGATGCGGTTCTTCGCTCGCCGCCACCGCGTCATCACCTATGCCGCGCGTGGCTATCCCCCCTCCGATGTTCCCGAGGATGTCGAGTCCTACTCGCAGGCGATCGCGGTGCAGGATGCGCTGGCAGTGCTCGATGGCCTCGGCATCGCCAAAGCGCACATCGTCGGCCTGTCGATGGGCGGATTCGCGACGGTGCATTTCGGCCTGACCGCGCCCGAACGTGCCCTGTCGCTGACCGTCGCGGGCGCCGGCTATGGCTGCGAGAAGGAGCACGAGGACTATTTCCGCCAGGTCTCCCTCGACGTCGCCGACAATTTCGAGCGCCAGGGGGCGGCTGCCTTCTCGAAGGTCTATGGCCTCGGCGCCAGCCGGGTGCAGTTCCAGAACAAGGACCCGCGCGGCTGGCAGGAATTCTCCGACCGCCTCGCCACCCATCACGACAAGGGAGCGGCGCTGACGATGCGCGGCGTGCAGGCGCGCCGTCCTTCCTTCTGGGATCTGGAGGACGGGCTGAAGCGGATGGCCGTGCCGACGCTGGTCATGGTCGGCGACGAGGACGATCACTGCCTGCAGCCGGGCATCTTCCTGAAGAAGACCATTCCCGCCTGTGGTCTCGCCGTGTTTCCCAAGAGCGGCCACACGCTCAATCTCGAGGAACCGGACCTGTTCAACTCCCTGCTGGCCGAATTCATCGCCCAGGTCGAAGCCGGTCGCTGGCTGCCGCGCGATCCGCGCGCGCTGCCGGGACAGATCATGCGTACGTCGTAGGATCGGGCGGTAAGCCGGTCGTGCCGCTGCGGTGCAACATGCGGGCGCCATTGACGACCAAAATCGCCTCTCGATGCGCTTCTCTCTAAAGTAGGAGGCGCTGCACGAAGGCCGAACTTGCTTCCGATTCGAGACCATCTCCGTTTTTCCGCCGTTTATTTAACGGAGAAACGGTCACGGCCTGATCCGGTGCGAGACACGAAAGCGACCACGACCTCCGGCATGATAAGGTGATGACCGGAGGTTCCATGGTTTCGATTCCCGAGTGCTTTTCCGAGACTTATGCCGAGGCTCGCGCCAAGTTTTGCAGCGCCGCGGCGGCCGCCGGCGGCGCGATCCGCTCCTGGCTCAATCCGCATGCGCGCGGCCCCAACGGCGAAAAGCTATTCCTGGACACGGCACGGTTCGGCGCCGCCGACGCGGCCAACATGCTGGTCCTGATCTCCAGCACGCACGGCGTGGAAGGCCATTGCGGCTCGGGGGCGCAGATCGCCTGGCTGAGAACGGGTGCGGCGGAAAAGCTGCCGGCTGATACCGGTGCCCTGCTGGTGCACGCCATCAATCCCTATGGCTTTGCGTGGACGCGGCGCGTGAACGAGGACAATGTCGATCTCAACCGTAACTTCGTCGATCACGACAAGCCCTATCCGCAGAACGACGGCTATATCGCCCTTGCCGATGCCCTGCTGCCACGCGACTGGAGCAAGGAGGCACTCGAGGAAAGCCAGCGCGCTCTGGCGGCCTATACCCAGAAGTATGGCGCCTTCGCGCTGCAGGGCGCCATCAGCGGCGGCCAGCACACCCACCCGGACGGCATCTTCTATGGCGGACAAAAGCCGACCTGGAGCAACCGCACCATCCGCACGATCGCCCGCGAGGAACTCGGCCAGGCGCGCCGTGTCGGCGTGATCGATTTCCATACCGGTCTCGGGCCGTTCGGCCATGGCGAGTTGATCTGTGCCGTCGCACCTGGCTCCAAGTCGTTCGCCCGGTCGAAGGACTGGTATGGCGACGAGATGACCTCCCCGGAGGGCGGGACCTCCACCTCGGCGGTCGTCACCGGGGCGATGACGGATGCCTTCCCGCAGGAACTGCCCGATGCGGAGGTGACCTCCATCGCGCTCGAATACGGCACCTATTCCGTGCCCGAGGTGATGGACGCGTTACGGGCCGACAACTGGCTCCATCAACGCGGCGATCTCGCCTCCCCGCTCGGCAAGACCATCAAGGCAGACGTGAAGGAGCGGTTCTTTCCGGCCGGCGACAAGTGGCGGGAGATGGTATGGCAACGCGCGGATCAGACGATCGGCTGGGCCCTCAAGGGCCTCACGGCCTGACGAGATCGGCGTGAGCGACGTCGTCGATCGCGAGGATTCGGCCAGGCTGCGGCTGCGGCAGGCGCTGCATCGTGCGCCTCTTTTCGCCGATCTCGACACCGAGAGCATGATGGCCATCGAGCGCGAGCTGACGCCGCTCGTGCTGCCAGGTGGAGCGGCCTTGTTCCACCAGGGAGAGCCGGCCGACGCTGTCTATGTCGTGGCCAGCGGTTGCCTGGGCGTCTTCCGGCACGACGACAAGGCCAGCCCGGAAGGCCCGGAGCTGATCGCGGAGATCACACCGGGCAACATCGTGGGCGAGATGTCCCTGCTCTCGCGCGGCGTGCGGACGCGCGACGTGGCGGCGCTGCGCGACAGCGAAGTCTGGCGGCTCGGCCGTGACAGCTTCGAGGGGTTGACCACGCATCACCCGGAAGTGTTGCCGGCGCTGATGCGCAACGTCGCCGCCCGCACCGCAACGCCGACCACCGTCAGGCGGCGGCAACCGCGAACCTTCGCCGTGTTGCCGACCGGGCCGGATGTCGCGTCGGCCCGTTTCGCGGTGCTGCTGGCCGCCGCGCTGGGCCGGATCGGCAACCAGGTACAGATGCTCGGCTCCGATTCGGCGAACGAGGAGCCGGAATGGTTCGCCCATTGCGAGCTGGCGAACTCCTTCGTGCTCTATCGCGCCGATGCCACGCTGACGCCCTGGACGCAGCTTTGCCTGCGCCAGGCCGATTGCGTGATCGTGGTGCGCAATGGCGACAACGACCTGCCGACCAGGCTGCCGTTCGAGGTCGAGGAGGCCCGGCCCGGTGCGATCTTCCAGCGCCGGCGCGAGCTGGTGCTGCTGCACGACGGTCACGATCCGCGGCCCGGCTCGACCGCCGGCCTACTGGCCGAAGGGCTGTACGGCCAGCACCATCATGTCCGCCTCGACATGCAGGCCGATTTCGACCGGCTGGCCCGGCTCGTCACCGGACATGCGGTGGGAATCGTGATGGCGGGCGGCGGCGCCCGCGCCTTCACGCATGTCGGAGTCATCAAGGCCTTGCGGGCCTCCGGCGTGCCCATCGACCAGGCCGCCGGCACCAGCATGGGCGCCATCGTCGCCGCCGGCGTCGCCTCGCGCTGGACCGACGAGGAACTCAGCACGCGCTTCCATCGCGCCTTCGTCGAGGCCAACCCTCTCAGCGACTACACGCTGCCGGTCGTCTCGCTGTTCCGCGGCCGACGGGTGACGCGCCTGTTGCGACTGGCCTTCGGGGAGAAGGACATCGAGGACCTGATCATGCCGTACTTCTGCATGACAGCGAACCTCACCACTTCCAACGCCGACGTGCATAGGACCGGCCGGCTCTGGCACTGGCTGCGCGCGTCAGTGGCGATCCCCGGCGTGCTGCCGCCATTCAACGAGGGCGGTCAGGTCCACGTCGATGGCGGCGTCATCAACAACTTCCCGGTGCGCATCATGCAGCGCCTGGGCCGCGGCATCACGATCGGCGTCGACATCGACACCGGGGGCGCCATGTCGGCCGGCGAAAGCGTCGAGGACACCTGGTCGGCGCGCGAGTTCGTCAGCCGCCTGGTGTGGCGACGCCAGGAGACGCTGCCGATCCCTTCGATCGTGCGCATCCTGTTGCGATCCGCCCTGGTGGCAAGCAACGCCCGCGCGCTCAAGGACCGGTCCTACTGCGACCTGCTGATCGTGCCGCCGATGCAGAGCTACGATCTGCTCGACTGGACCAGCTTCCACGCCGCGATCGAGATCGGCTATCGCGCCACCATGGAGGCGCTGGAGAAGGCCCGCTCGCTGCCGGTCGGCGCTCGTCTGTTCGTCGCCTGACCGATGCGCGTTTCACTTCACGAAGGCTGTCGCTGTGGCCGCCCCAGAGGTTGGAGAAGGCCGCGCCGGATGCCGCGCAGGAAAGCCCAGTGCAGCGCGGGGCGGCCGATGTTGCGCCGGTTCAGCACCAGCTCGCGATAGCTGCGCCAGATGCCATGGAGGCGGGTCCCGAGGCCGCTGCCAACCGCTCTGAGGCAGTAGTTCTGGTTATAGGCCGACATCTCGACATAGGTGGCGCCGACAGCCGTGCGGGAGCCGCCGGTATCGCTGACCAGATGGACGAGCGCTGCCTGGCGCGCGTAGTAGATGACGCCGCCGGCCGCCTTGATGCGGTGCGAGAACTCGGCATCCTCGCCGACCGCGTTGCCCTGGAAGTTCTCGTCGAATCCTCCGACCTGCAGGGCCGCCGCCTTGCGGACCGAGAAGTTGCAGCCCGCGGCCCAGTCGCAGGGCGCGTAATCGAAATCGACATGAATCGACATGTTGTGGCCGGCCAGGAGCTTGGCATGTTCGCGCTCGGAGAGCTGGTCGCGGCGCAGCAGCGGTTGGCCGGGCCGCGGAGAGGGGCCGGTGACCATCCAGACAACTGGATCGTCATAGGGCGCGATGTGCGCCGCGACGAAGCCAGCCTGAGGCTGCACGTCATCGTCCACGAACAGGACGATTTCGCCCAGCGCCAGCGAAAGCCCTTCATTACGGGCCCGCGGCAGCGACTGGTAGCCGACCCGGCGATAGCGGATGCGCGACGCGACCGAGTCGAGATAGCGCGTCGTGGCCTCGTCGTGCGCTGCGCTCTGGTCGACGACGATCACTTCGAGAGGCCGGAACGACTCCCGCGTCAGGAAATAGTCGATCGTGCCACGCAGCACGTCGTTTCGATTGAGTGTCGGTATGACCACCGACACCATTCCGTCCGCCATCTCACAGGTTCCCTGTCGGGCATGTTGCCCGCGATGACCGGCGATGTCAGGTCTCGAAATGACGGCTCAGAGCGAACCACTGCATTGCATGGTCTATGTCATGAACTTCAGACCATTGACGATCTTGTCGACGATCTTGCGCGGACCGTGGATGCCGAGGCCGACGAGATCGAGCGCATCGACCGGAGCCGCGGCGACGGCAGCGCGGTTGTCGACATCGTTGGTGGTCTTGAACATGGCCTCGATATAGAGCGCCGGCCGAAGACCGCGCGACAGGGCCCGCTGGTGGGTCCGCCGCAACTCGTCGAGCGAGCCGCCATAGACGAACACGGGCTCGCGGATGAGGGCGCTGTAGACGCGGTCGGCTGCGTCACGGTAGGGCTCGCCCATCATCTCGGGCGTGGTTCCGGCCAGGCCGCCGGCCAGGAAGGCGGCGACATTGGCGATCTGCCAGCTCGCCAGGTCGTGGCGCAGCACCAGGGTCGTTTTCGTGTCGTAGATCATGGGTGCGATATCGGGCAGGATAGGTGCCGGGTCTTGAACGTTTGTGCATGACCGAGTCCGACCAGATCCACCTCGACGAACCGCGCGCCGGCTTGCAGCGGCTGATCGCCCGCTTTGGCGGTCATGCCTATGACAGTCACCGGCACGAGACCTATGGCGTCGGCCTCACCCTGTGGGGGGCGCAGTCCTTCCACTATCGCGGCACGCTGCGCACCAGCCGGGCCGGCCAGGTCATGGTGCTGCATCCCGACGAACTGCATGACGGCCACGCCGGTGTGCCGGACGGCTTCGCCTACCGCATGCTCTATGTCGATCCGGCCGCTGTCAGTCAGGCGCTGGATGGTCGACCGGCGCCGTTCGTGCCCGAAGTGGTGGCGGACGATGCGGTGATGGCGGCCCTGCTACGCGAAGCCTTTGCCGACTTCCCACGTAGCCTGGAACCCCTGGCCGTCGATGCCCTGGTGGCCGGTCTGGCCGACCGGCTGACGCGGCGAAGCGACGGGATGGTGAAGCGCGGCAAGGGATCGATGGCAAGCCGCGCCGTCCGACAGGCTCGGGAGTTCCTCCTGGCCGAGGCGCCGCGCACCGTGGCCTCCGAGGAGCTGGAGGTCGTAACCGGCCTCGACCGGTTTTCGCTGGCCCGCCATTTCCGGGCCGCTTTCGGCACCTCGCCGCACCGCTTCCAGGTCGGACGACGACTGGCCCGCGCGCAAACCATGATCGCGCGCGGAATCCCTTTGTCGGAAGTGGCGGTGGCCACCGGCTTTGCCGATCAAAGCCACCTCACCCGACACTTCTCCGCCCGCTTCGGCCTGACCCCAGGCCGCTGGGCGGCGCTGACACGGTCGGAGTCCGGCCCCTGACCGTGAGCGGACGATCATCATCCTATCGTACGGTCACGCGGCTTCCCGATGTCTCGCGACTGCTCGCCGCCGCCTTCTGCGCCCGACTTGCCGGCCGGATGTTTGCCCTCGCAATCGTCCTCTATTCGTTGTCGCGCTTCGGATCTGCCGCGCTTGCCGGTTGGATATCCTTCGCCTCGATGCTGCCCGGCATAGCGATCAGTCCGCTCGCTGGGGCGCTCCTCGACCGTATGGGCGCTCCCCGTACGATCCTGCTCGATCTCCTCGCGAGCTTCCTGCTGCTGACGCTGTTGGTCGCGTTCGACGTCGCCAGTGCGATGAGCCTGCCGCTGCTGTTGGTGATCGTAGTCCTCTATTCGCTGTCGAGCCCCCTAAGCGCAGCCGGCATCCGCACCCTGCTGCCGCGCCTCGTGCCGGAAATCGCGCGTGATCGCGTCAATGCGCTCGATGCCGGCAGTTACGCGCTGGTCGATGTGCTGGGGCCGGCGATCGCCGGCCTCCTCGTTGGCTTCGCTGGCGCCCCGATCACACTGTCCGTGATTGCGGCGCTCTACGGGCTTGCCGCTGCAGTGCTCATCCCACTGGTGCGCAGTCAACGAATCGTCGTAGCGACCGGCATAGCCACTTCCTTGTTTGCCGAGGCGCTCGCCGGCCTCTGTTACGTGCTTCGCCACGCAACGCTGCGGCAGCTCGCCATTGCGTATTCGCTATACCAGATGAGCTTCGGCATCCTGCTGATCGCCGTACCGGTCGCAGTGCTGCGGTTCGCAAGTCCTGGGGCCGCCGACAGCGCGGTCGGCTTGCTGTGGGCTTTGTCGGGTGTGGCAGGCGGTATTGGCGCGCTCTATGCCGGCCGTATCGGCGCCTCGGGTCGCGAGCACGCCGTCATCATCGGCGGCACTCTGGCGACGGCAGTGGCGATCTGGCCGACGGCCGTCCTGTTCGAGCCCTACGGGCTCGTGGTTGGTCTCTTGCTCATCGGCTTCCTTGCGGGACCGGTGGATGTCGGCGTTCTGTCGCTGCGACAGCGCGAGACGGACCCGGCTTGGCTGGGCCGTTCGCTCGCAGTGTCGATGGGCCTCAATATGGCGGGACTGCCGATCGGCGCCGCAGCCGGTGGGCTACTGGCGACTTGCGCCCCCGCCCTGATGCTGCCGGTCGCCGCCTGTGCCTCTTTGCTGGCGGCGACCACGATGGCCAGAAGGCGGCGGTTCTGACTACAGACCGCCGTTCACCACCAAGCACTGGCCGCTGACATAGTCGCTGTCGGGGCTGCAGAAGAGATAGACCGAGCCGGCTGCTTCTTCCGGCAGGCCGCCGCGGCCGAGCGGGATCATCTGGTTGAGCGCGGCGAGACGGCCGCCCTGCACGCCGATCTTGACCTTGTGGCCCTGCACCTCGATCTCACCCGACTCGCCCTGCGTCAGCGGCTTGGTGAGGCGGGTCTGGATGTAGCCGAAGGCGACCGCGTTCACCGTCACGTCGTAGCGGCCGAACTCCTTGGCCAGCGTCTTGGTGAGGCCGACGACGCCGGCCTTGCCGGCCGAGTAGTTGGACTGGCCGGCATTGCCGTTCACGCCCGAGGTCGAGGAGATGTTGACCACCTTGCGCACGATGCGCTTGCCCTCGGCGCGCTCCTTCTCGACCGCATCCTTGAAGTGATGCTGGAAGGCTCGCAGGATCCGGAACGGCGCCGTGAGATGAACGTCGAGGATGGCGTACCACTGCTCGTCGGTCATCTTCTGGATCACCGAGTCCCAGGTATAGCCGGCATTGTTCACGATGATGTGGCAGCCGCCGAAGGCATCGACCGCGGTCTTGACGATGCGATCGCCGAAGTCGGGCTTGGCGACGTCGCCGTTGCAGGCCACCGCCTTGCCACCCATCTTCTCGATCTCGGCGATCGTCTCCTTGGCCGGTGCCTCGTCGATGTCGTTGATGACGACCTTGGCGCCGTCGCGCACCAGACGCAGCGCGATCTCCTTGCCGATGCCGCGGCCCGACCCCGTGACGATCGCGACCTTGCCTTCCAATTGAGCCATCTACTTCTCCTTTACAAAGCACCTCACCCTTCGAGACGCTGCGCTGCGCGCAGCTCCTCAGGGTGAGGTGTGAGGCTTTGCCTCAGTTCAGCGCCACCGTCGCTTCGCCCTGAAGCGTGTCCTGGCCGTTCTGGTTGGTGCACTTGACCTCGAGGTCGACGAGCTTCTGCCCGCCCTCCTCGCGCTTGCCGGTGACCTTGCCGGTGACGGTGATCACGTCGCCGACCCAGGTGATCGAGGTGAAGCGCGTGCCAAGCCGGCGCAGATGCGTCTGCGGCACCCACGAGGTGACGAGGCGGCCGAGGAAGGCCATCGACAGCATGCCGTGCGCGAACACGTCCTTGAAACCGAACTTCTTGGCGAAGTCGATGTCGACATGGATCGGGTTGTGGTCACCCGATCCGCCGCAGTAGAGCGCGAGCTGGTGACGGCTGATCGGAGGCAGCTTCAGCGGCGGCAGAGCGTCGCCAACCTTGATGTCATCGAACTTGGGAGCGGTGCTCATCTCTTCCTCCCTCACTTCTTGGCCGCGTCGGGATTGCGCACGACAGTGATGCCCTTGGCCTTGGCCACGGGCTTGCCGCTCTGGTCCTTGAGCTCGGTCTCCGACACCACGAACCACAGGGCGCCGCCCTTCTTGTCGTAGATGTCGACCACCTTCTGCTGGCAGGTGATGCGATCGCCGACATGGACCGGGGCCAGGTACTCGTAGTGCTGCTCGCCGTGCAGGATCAGGCCGATATCGACGTTGAGCAGGCGCAGCAGGCCGCCCTTGTCGGGATCGTCGTTGGTGATGGCGGTCAGGAAGGTGGGCGGCGCCGGAATGGCGCGATAGCCGGCCTTCTTCGCCGCCTCCTCGCTGACATAGATCGGATTGTCCTCGCCGATGGCCTTGCAGAACAGCCGGATCTTGCCGGCCTCGACCGTCGTGGTGAAGGGCTTGAACGTATGCCCGATAAGCTTCTTGTCGAGCTGCATCGGTCGCTTCCTCCTCGTCTCAGGCAAAAGAAAAGCCCCCTCCCCGACCGCACGCGAGTCAGAGAGAGGGCTTCATCGTTCGGGGTTACTCGAAGCGGCCGACGATGGCGACGCTGGCGACGTTCTCGCGCGGGGCGCCGCCGAGATTGTGCGTCATGCCGATCTTCGGATCCTTGAGCTGGCGCGCGCCGGCCCGGCCCTGGAACTGCAGGTACATCTCGTAGAGCATGCGCAGGCCCGAGGCGCCGATCGGATGGCCGAAGCACTTGAGGCCGCCGTCGATCTGGCACGGGATCTTGCCGTCGGCGTCGTAGAAGCCGTCGAGCACGTCCTTCCAGCCCTGGCCGGGCTTGGAGATATGCAGGTCTTCCATGGTCACGAGCTCGGTGACCGAGAAGCAATCGTGCACCTCGAACATCGAGACTTCCTGCCGCGGATCCTTGATGCCGGCCTCTTCATAGGCCTTCTTCGAGGCAATGCGGGTGGTGTGGAAGTAGCTGCCGTCCCACGAGTTGTGGCCCGACTCCGAACCGTTGGAAACGGAGAGCTGCAGCGCCTTGACGCTGACGATGTTGTGCTTGCCGAGCGACTTGGCGATCTCCGGCGTGGTGACGATCGCGGCCGCCGCGCCGTCCGACACGCCGCAGCAATCGAACAGGCCGAGCGGCGAGGCGATCATCGGCGCGTTCAGGATGGTGTCCATCTCGACGGCCTTCTGCAGATGCGCCTTGGGATTCTTGGCGCCGTTCTGGTGGCTCTTCCACGAGACGTGGCCGATCGCCCGCTTGAGGTCGTCGGCGCTGACATTGTGGGCGGTCTGGTAGGCCGTGGCGAGCTGGGCGAAGTTGCCCGGCGCCGTGCCGTTGGCGTTCCACAGCGCCTGCAGCGGGCCGCCGCGTCCACCCGGCAGACCGCCATAGCCGGTGTCCTTCAGCTTCTCGACGCCGAGCGCCAGGGCGAAGTCAGCGGCGCCGGAGGCGACGGCGTAGCAGGCGCCGCGGAAGGCCTCGGTGCCCGAGGCGCACATGTTCTCGACGTGGGTCACCGGGATGTTGGGCAGGCGCAGGGTCATCGACAGCGGGATGCCCGACTTGCCGACATGGACCTCGTCGATCGCGGTCGAGAACCAGGCAGCGTTGAGCTGCTTGGCGTCGACGCCGGCGTCGGCAAGGCACTCCTTGTAGGCTTCGACCATCAGCTCCTCGGCGCCGCAATCCCAGCGCTCGCCGAACTTGGAGCAACCCATGCCGAGAATGGCGACCTTGTCTTTGATACCGCGAGCCATTGCAGGACTCCTTGGTGTTGGGGTTGAACTCTGGACTTTACCGACGGAAGGCGATCAGACCGGCGCCGCCTTCCAGAAATAACGCTTGAAGCCGCCGCGCATCGTATCGTTGTCGCGGATCCGGAAGGTCATGCGCATCTTGGTGCCGACCTTGACCTGTTCCTTGTCACTGTCCGTGAAGTCGGCCATGAAGCGGCCGCCCTCGGGGAAGGTGATCATGCCGTAATAGGCCGGCGGATCGGGCGTGTAGGTGAGCGAGTCGGCGGTGAAGGACATCACCGACGCCTCGAGGCCCGCCATGGCATAGGGTTCCTGGCTGTCGACGGCATGGCAGTTCGGATTGACGCAGATCTGGGTGCGCGGGAACTGCACGGTGCCGCACACCTTGCACTTGCCGCCGACCAGCCCGTAGATCATGTCGCGCTTGCGCCACAGGACGGACAGCGCGGTCTTCTTGTCGAACTCGGCGCGCATGCCCTTCTCGATCGGCAGCATCTCGTTGAAGGCGAGGAACTTCATGTAGTTCTTCTCTTCCTTCCGCCGCGCCAGCCAGCCCGACACGCCCTTGCGCTTGGGCAGCTTGGCATTCTCTTCCGTGACCTCGAACACGAGGATGTCGACGCCCTGGCCGAAGGCGACGACCATGATCTTGTCGCCGGTCTTCGCGGTTTCCAGCGCATCGACCAGCATCACCAGCGCATGCGCCGCACCGGTATCGCCGAGATTGGCGCCCAGCAGGTCGCGCACCGCGCCGTCGCCGATGCTGCAGATCTTCGCCATCTGCTTCGGCACCGCCGGCATCAGGCTCGGCATGATGAAGTGGGTGATGTCGGCGCCCTTGAGCTTGCACGCCGCGAGCGCCGCCTTGATGGCCGGCGGCACGATCTTCGAGTAACCCTCGTCGCGGATCCAGCGCTCCTCCCAGCCATAGTCGAAGTCGGTCTCGTCACCACGGAAGTGATCGACGAAATCCATCGACACCGAGTGATGGCCGACCAGCTTGGCGATCACGTTCTCGGTGCCGCACAGGAGCGCCGCGGCGCCATCGCCGTAGTTCATCTCCTGCGACGACGCGACCTTGGCCAGGCGCTTGTCGGCGGCAGCGACCAGCGCCGGGCCGCCGTTCTTGGAGGCGTTCAACCCCGCGATCAGGGCCGAGGTGCCAGCCTTCTGCGAGCCGCCGACATCGGAGGCGAGAAGGTTCTGCTCGATCGACAGCGCCGTGCCGATCACGCCGGCATTCTGGCGGTCCTTGAAGGGATGCGTGGTCGAGGCGAAGTAGAGGCTGCGCACATCCTCGGCCTTGTGGCTCGTGAGACAGTCGCGTGCCGCCTCGACGGCCATCGTGATCGAATCCTCGTCCCAGTTGGCCATCGAGCGCTCGCCCTTGGCGAGGCCGCGCAGGCCGCCGGCGAACCACTTGTTGGCCTCGTACACCGCCTGACGGCTGAGGCGCAGCCGCGGGACATAGGCTCCATAGGCCACGATTCCGACCATGTTCGTCTTTCCTCCAACTGGGCCGGCACGAGCGGGCCGGCACATAAACGCTTGTTCATTGGCTCTTAGCGCTTCGGCCCGCGACGGGCGAGCCGGATTTCAACGCCAGGAAGCAGTTCGCGAAATTATCTTCCGGTCTGCGGAACACCGCCTTGGGGCGGCATTTCCCGCACCAGGTTCCGATAACCGGCGCCTTCCGGGATATGAAGATACCGCTTACCGTCGCGTACCTCGACCCAGGGCTGCACGGTGACGATCTTGCGCTCGGTCGCCTGCGACAGGGCGCCGACCACCGTCCCGCCTTCCGCCAGGAGTTCGAGATTCTTCTGGGTCGCATGCACGAGCGTGCGCTTGCCGGCCTTGGCCTCGTCGATCGCCTCCCGCGCGCCAATCCAGACAGAGTCGACCGACTCGGACCCGTCATGCAGCGCGACCTGGTCCTCCGGCGCCTCGGCCAGGAAGAACCAGGTGTCGAAGCGCTTCGGAACGAACGTCGGCGTGATCCAGTGCGCGAAGGGCGTCATCAGATCGGTGGCGAGTTCGAGATCCTCGGCCTCGACCAGATCGACGATACTGGCTTCGTCCTTGGCCAGCTTGTTGCGCCAGCGCTCCTCGATCCCCTTGAGATCGGCCGCGCCGACCAGCGCCCGCTGACCGGGCTTGCGGGCCAGCAGGATGCCGCATTCCTCGAAGGCCTCGCGCACGCCGGCAACCCGGAACTTCAATTCCTCGTCGCCGAGCCTGTCCGCGCCACCGCAACGCACTCGCAACCGCGGGTCGCCGTCCGCCTCTTCGAGTTTGCCACCGGGGAACACCAGGGCGCCCGAGAAGGAATCGATCTGGTGGTGCCGAACGACCATGAATACCTCGAGCGGCGACTCGGCGTCGCCAGGCTTCGATGGACGCAGCAACAGCACCGTGGTCGCGGGACGGGGTGGCGAGGGTTCTTTCCGAGGCGTATCGTTCATGGCGCCATTGTCACATACTGGAAGGAACTGTGTCATCGCTGGGGGCGTAGAGTTGGCGCGCCAGTTCCGCACTGAGGAGGAGAACATGGCAACGACAAATGGATTGGGGTCGCAGGGATTGGGGCAAGGCTTACGGGCTCTGCGCGCCAACTGGGGATGGATCGTCGCGTTCGGCGTCATCGCCCTCATTGCCGGATTGATCGCACTGGGCAGCGTGGTGATGGCCACGGAGTCCGCCGTCGTGATCGTCGGTGTCATGATGCTGCTGACCGGTATCGTGGAGATCATCGCCGCCTTCAGCGTGCGCAGCTGGGGTCAGTTCTTCCTGTGGCTGCTGCTCGGGGCCCTGTACGTCGCCGCCGGCATCATCTGCCTGCAGAACCCGTTCATCGCGGCGACCCTGCTCACCCTGATGCTCGGTATCGCGCTTATCGTTGGCGGCATCCTGCGTGTCTTTCTCGCGACGCAGATGCGCCAGGGTACGCCGTGGGGCTGGGTGGTGTTCTCCGGCATCATCAGCTTCCTGCTCGGCCTGATGATCGTCTCTCATTGGCCGGCCTCGAGCTTCTACGTGCTGGGCATCTTCCTCGGCGTCGATCTCGTCTTCATCGGCACGGGCTGGATCAGCATGGGCCTGTCGCTGCGCAAGGCGAGCTGAGCGCTTCAGACTGGTCCGCGCCCCGCGTCCTCGTGCGCGCACGACCTGCGCGTCGAGGCGCACTGGCCATGGCCCCGACTGGGGGCCGGGCCGAACACGGCGGACATCGGCAAGCCATGACCAGCACTGTCGCCATCGAGACGCTCGACCTGGTCGGAACACTCGTCTTCGCGCTCAGCGGCGCCGTGGTGGGCGAAAGACGCCGCATGGATCTGTTCGGCGTCCTGGTTCTCGCCTTCGTCACGGCGGTGGCGGGCGGGATGATCCGCGACGTGCTCATCGGCGCCGTTCCACCGGCGTCGATTGCGAACTGGCACGCGCTGGCACTGTCGGTGATTGCCGGGCTGTTCGCCTTCTTCTTCCCGTCAGCGATCGATCGCCTGCGCTTTCCCGTTCAGGTCTTCGATGCGGCCGGCCTTGGCATCTTCGCTGCAACGGGAACCGAAAAGGCCTTGAGCTACGGCATCTCGCCGATCATGGCTGCAATGCTCGGCATGCTGACGGGCATCGGCGGCGGCATCGTCCGAGATGTGCTTTCGGCGCAGATCCCGGTTGTGCTGCGGTCGGAAATCTATGCTCTCGCCGCGCTCGCGGGTGCGGCGCTGGTGGCGGCAGGGCACAGTCTCGGCCTGCCCGAGACCGTCACCCTGCTGACAGGCACTGCGGTGTGCCTGTTCCTGCGGATGATGGCGATCTATCGCGGCTGGCATTTGCCGCTGGGCCGCTCATCGGACCGCCCGCCGTCGGACTGAAGGTCAGCGCCGCGTCGGATCATCGGACACCTGGACCAGAAGCTTGCCGAAGTTGCGGCCCTTCAGCAGGCCGATAAACGCCTCCGGCGCATTCTCGATCCCATTCACGATATCCTCGCGGTACTTGATCCTGCCGGCCTTGACCGCGGGAGGCACTTCCTTCCAGAAGCCCGCCATATCAGCGAAATGGTCGGACACGATGAAGCCCGTCACGGTCGCCCGCTTGATCAGCAGCAGGCGCCAATCGGGGCCGGGTGACATCTGCATCTCATTGTACTGCGAGATCAGGCCGCAAAGCGGCACGCGGGCAAAGTCGTTGAGCTGCGGAACCACCGCCGCCTGCACCGCACCGCCGACATTTTCGAAATAGACATCGATGCCTTTGGGCGCCGCCGCCCGGATCTCCTTGAACAGATTGCCGCCTGCAGCGCGGTAATCGACACAGGCGTCAAAGCCCAATTCCTTGACCACGTAGTCGCATTTCTCCTTGCCACCGGCGATGCCGACGGCGCGGCAACCGTGCAGCTTGGCAAGCTGACCGACCACGGAGCCAACCGCGCCCGACGCCGCCGAGACCACGACGGTCTCACCCGCCTTGGGCTTGCCGATCTGCATCAGGCCCCACCATGCGGTCATGCCGGGCATGCCGAGCACCGACAGCGCCGCCGAGAGAGGCGCGGCCTGCGGATCGAGCTTGATCGCACCGGCGCCGTTGGAAACGCTGTAGCTCTGCCAGCCGGCATAATCAGCAACGAAATCGCCGTCCTTGAAGCCGGGGTGCCTGGACTTGATGACCTGGCTCACCGTCCCGCCCACCATCGGATCGCCCAGGTTGACGTTGGCGGCATAACCCTTGGCCTCCGCCATCCGACCGCGCATGTAGGGATCGAGCGACAGCCACACCGTCCGCGCCAGATACTCGCCCTCGCCCGGTTCTGGAATCGGGGCTTCGACAATATCGAAGTTGGCCGGCGTCGGTTCGCCTTGCGGCCGGGATTTGAGCAGGACACGACGATTGCTTGCAGACATGAGAGCCTCCTGTTGCGCGAACGCTAGCACGCGGCCTGTCCTGTGCTAAGACGCGCGGCGATGCGCACCTATGTCTGTCTTCCCGGCGCCTGGATGGGCGCGTGGTCGTGGCAATTCGTGATCGAACGGCTGCGTGCCGCGGGACACGAGGCGCGCGCCCTTCCCTTTCCCGGCGTCGGCGAACGCGCAGCGGAATTGTCGCCCGCGCTCGACAACGATGTCTTCCTCGCCGACACGCTT
The DNA here is from genome assembly GCF_900167455.1 of Enhydrobacter aerosaccus. GTDB lineage: Bacteria > Pseudomonadota > Alphaproteobacteria > Reyranellales > Reyranellaceae > Reyranella > Reyranella aerosaccus. Next base: position 358,385 of record NZ_FUWJ01000001.1, on the reverse strand, counting down.
GCCGTTCTGGAGAAAGAAGACCTGCGCGATATCGTCCTGGTCGGGCACAGCTTCGGCAGCCTGATCGCCGGTCTGGTGACCGACCGCATGCCCGAACGAATCGCCCATCTGGTCATCGTTGATGGCGGCATTCCCCAGGACGGGCAGTCGATTTTCGGCCGGATCCCGCCAGAGATCGTGGCCAAGCGGAAGAAACTGGTGAAGGTGGTGAACGGCACCGAGGTGCTGCCCTTTGCACCGGTGGGCAGCTTGATCATCGACGATCCTGAGCTGGCAACCTGGACGCACCGCCAGCTCACGCCGCATCCGCTGGCCTGCTACACCAAGCCGATCCGCTTATACAATCCGCCGGGCAATGGCCGGCCGATGACCTACATCGCCTGCACCAAGCCGCGTTATCCCGTATCGGTCGGTAATCACGAAAAGGCGGAAGCCATGCCGGGCCTGCGCTTCCGTCCGATCGAAGCCGGTCACAACTGCATCATTTCGGCGCCGGACCTCGTAGCCGCGGAACTGCTGGCGATTCCCTGACCATCGGCAGGCCCTCGCCGATCAGGTCCTAGAACGGCTCCTTGTACGGCCGCAGATCGATCTCGTGACTCCAGGCGCTTCGGTGCTGGCGGTGAAGATGCCAGTAATTGTCGACGATCGCCTCGACGTTCAGCAGCCCATCCGGACCCGCCTTCTCCGCCCGATCGGGCATGCGTGACAAAAGGCGGTCGCCCTCGATACCGCCGTCGATGATGACATGCGCAATGTGCAGGCCCTGGGGTCCGAATTCCCGGGCCAGCGACTGCACGAACAGGCGCAGGCCTCCCTTGGTGGCATTGAAGGCCGCGAAGCGCGGACGGCCGCGCAGCGATCCGGACGCTCCGGTAAAGATGACCGTCCCCCGGCCCAGCGGCGCCAGCCTGCGCACGGCCTCGCGCCCGAAGAGAAAGCCGGCGAAGCAGCCGACGCGCCAGGAGTCCTCGAAATGCTGCGCCGTCATCTCCCGGATATCGACGGCGGCATTGTTGCCCATGTTGAATACGAACAGGTCGGCAGGAGAGCCGTCGGCATCGTCGGCCATCGCCCGGTCGAACAGTTTGATGATCTCGTCTTCCCGGGTGCCATCCACTGTCACGGCCGTGGCCGATCCGCCTTCACGCCGGATGGTCTCGACAACCTTGTCGATCTTCGCGGTCGTGCGGCCGGCCACCAGCACATGATGGCCTTCCCGGGCGAATCGTCGGCTCGCCGCTCCTCCGATGCCGCGTTCCGCGCCAACACCCAGGATCACTGCTTTCGGCTTCTTGGCCATATCGTTCCTCGAGAATAGCTGTTTCACGGAACTTGCGGCGGGCCGGGCGGCTTCGCTACGGTCCGCCCGCATGAAATTACCTCCCTACCCCATGATCGAACCCGACCTCGGGGCGCCGCTCGACATCCACCGCGCGAAAGTGCTGCCAGAATGGATCGACTGGAACGGCCACATGAATGTCGGCTTCTACGTCGTGGCCTTCGACAAGGCGACCGACACGCTCTGCAACCAGTTCGGCGTCGGCTGGGAATACACGCGCGACAAGATCGGCATGACCTTCGTGCTGGAAGCGCATGTCACCTACGATCGCGAAGTGAAGGAAGGCGATCCGCTGCGCATCACGACGCAGATCCTGGATCACGACGCCAAGCGGCTGCATTACATCCACGCCATGTATCATGCGACCGAAGGCTATCTCGCGGCCACCAACGAACTGATGCTGATGAATATCGACTATGAGAGCCGCCGATCGGCGCCTTGGCCGATCTGGGCGAGGGAGCGTATCGAGAAGATGGCAACAGCCCACGCATCCCTTCCGCGTCCGCCGCAAGCAGGCCGCATCATCGGCATCAAGAGGAAATCGTAGAGTCCATGCTGGTCACTTTGCCGTACGAAATGCCGGAACTCGTCACCCGCGCCCCGTTCGATATCCATCGCTCGACCGTGCTGCCCGAATGGGTCGACTGGAACGGCCATATGAACGTCGCCTTCTATGTGCGGGCGTTCGATCAGGCCTCGGGCGCCTTCATGCGCAACATGGGGCTGGGTCGGAACTACGTCGACAACAAGCTCGGCATGACCTTCGTTCTGGAGACGCACGTCACCTACGATCGCGAGATGAAGGGCGGTGCGCCGATGCGCTTCACCACCCAACTCCTCGATCGCGACGCCAAGAAGATCCATCTCTTCCACGAGATGCATCATGCCGAGCAGGATTATCTCGCGGCCACAAACGAGGTCATCGTCATGAATATCGACTATGCCTCGCGCCGCTCGGCGCCATGGCCGATGCAGGCGGCGGAACGCCTCGAGGCGATCTGGCTGGAGCACAAGACCCTGCCCCGGCCGGCAAAGGCTGGCCGCATCATGGGGCTCGGAAAAAGATAGCCGCGCTCACGGCGCGGGAAGCAGGCCGTTCCTTCTACGACCCCGTCGCCAGCTTCTGCAAGGCCTCGCCACTGAGCCGGTAGGGCAGCCAGTTCCGGATCCATTTGAAGCCGATCTTCTCGTAGAAGCCGCGGGCTGGATTCCAGTCGAGCACATTGAGATCGATGCGACGATAGTCCTTGGCCATGCACTCCTTGGCCAGGGCAACCATCAGGGCGCGCGCCACGCCGTTGCGGCGTTCCTCGGGAACGACCCAGATATCCTCGATGAAGATGCCGCGCGCGGCAGTCCAGACAGAATAGTTGAAGGTGTAGAGCGCGAAGCCGACCGGCTTGTCCGCGCGCTCGGCGATCAAGGCGGCGAACTTCGGGTCGGCGCCGAACCCGTCGCGCGCCAGCGTCTGCGGTGTCGAGGTGACGGCATCCGGCTCGTCCTCGTAGGTCGCGAGATCGATCGAGAAGCGGTGCAGCAAATCGACATCGTCGACCGTGGCGCCGCGAACGGCGATGTCAGACGCCAAGATATCCTCCGTCGACGGGAAGGATCGCTCCCGTGATGTAGCTCGCGGCGTCGGAGCACAGGAACACGACCGGCCCGACGAGTTCCTCCGGTTCGCCGACGCGCTTCATCGGCACATGGGCGAGGAAAGCCTCCAGCCGCTTGGGATCGGCGCGGGTCGGCTCGCTCATCGCCGTAGCGATGATGCCGGGAGCCAGGGCATTCACCCGCACGCCATCCGGTGCCAGCTCGGAGGCAAGAGCGCGTGTGAACTGCGCAACCGCGCCCTTCGAGACCGGATAGGCGCCACTGCCGGCCGGAGCGGTGAAGGAATTGATCGAGGCGATGTTCACGATCGCGCCACGCGTATGCTTGAGCTGATCGACGAAGGCCATCGTGACATTGAAGGTGCCTTGCACGTTCACGGCCATCGTCTTGTCCCAGCGCTCCCGCCCATCCGCCCCGACGAGATTGCCGCGCAGGAAGATGCCGGCATTGTTGACCAGGATGCGAATCGGTCCGACCAGGAGGGAGACGTCCTGCGCCAGCTTGCGACACCCTTCCTCGTCGGTGACGTCCAGCATGAAGCCACGTGCCTTGCCGCCCTCCTTGACGATGGAATCGGCAATGGCCCGGGCGGCATCGCGATCGATATCGGTGACGATCACCTCCGCGCCGGCCGCGCCCAATCCGCGCGCGATGGCGGCACCGTTGCCGCGCCCCGCTCCGGTCACCAGCGCCAGCCGCCCGGCCAGCAGGTCCTTGCCGCCGATCATTGTTGAGGCTCCAGTACCGACCACGTCTCGAGATCGCGCTCCGTCGTCCAGATTCGCGGATGATCGAGACCCTTGGCCTCGTCGTAGGCACGCGACACGTTGAACGGCAGGCAATGGTCGAAGACCGCCCACTTGCCATAGCGGGGTTGCAAGGCGGCGACGGCCTTGTCGTAGGCCTGCTTCAGCGGCTCGTCGGCCACAGCGGATTCGGAAACGATCCGATAGAGCTCTTCCACGAACGTTTGCGTACCGGAGATCGCCTCTTCGATCTCCTCGGCGCCGAGCAGAGGATCGCCACGTCCCGGCAGCAAGGCTTCGGGGTGCAAGGCGCGGAGCGCCTGCAACGCCGAGGGCCAATCCCGGAAATGCGCGTCACCGGCATAGGGCGCAGCCTCGGCCTCGACCAGATCGCCACTGAACAACGTCCGCTCCTCGGCCAGCCATACGACCGTGTCGCCCTTGGTATGACCACGGCCCGGCTGGGCAATCTCGACCTGCAGCTTGCCGAGCCAGATCGTCATGCGGTCCCTGAAGGTAATGGTCGGCCAGGTCAGGCCCGGAATGGTGTCGGCCGCCTGGAACAGGCGTGGGAAGCGCTGCAGCTCGGACTTGTAGTCCTGGGCGCCGCGCTCGACGATCATCTCCCGCGTCGCCTCGCTGCAAATGATGTGCTCCGCCTCGTAGGCGGAGGCGCCCATCGCGCGAATGGCGTGATAGTTCGACAGCACCAGGTACTTGATCGGCTTGTCGGTGACGCTGCGAACCTTTTCGATGACGGCCTGCGCCGCCTTGGGGGTGGCCTGGGCATCGATCACCATGACCGCATTGTCGCCGACCACAACGCCGGTGTTTGGATCGCCATTGGCGGTGAAAGCATAGGCATGTTCGGACAGGCGGCTGAACGTGACACGCTTTTCCGTCAGATCCGCCTGCGAGGCGAAGGCCTTGGCCATCGGCTTGTCTCCCTACGCTCTTGCGCTGCCCGCGGAAACTAGGCGGGCAGCCGCCGCCAAGTCAAAGCAAGGCGTGCATCCATGCACAGGGAGCTGTCGCCGACGCGCGCGTCAGTCGTTGCCGTACTTGTGGTAACTGGCGCGGTCGCCGGTCCGCACCGTCACCTCGAAGGCATCGCTATCGCGTTCCATCCGCAGCGTCACGGCAGTACCGGCCGGACCGCTCGACCAGAGCCTGCGGTAGAAGTCGGCCACGTCGTTCAACGGTTCGCCATCCAGCGCCTGCAGGACGTCGCCGCGCTTAAGGCCGGCGCGATCGGCGGGACCGCCGTCGGAGATGCCGCCGACGACGAGCTGCCCCATATGTTCGACCGTGTAGATGCCGAGCCAAGGCCGCGGCGGCGTCGAAATCCTGCCCTTGGCAACCAGCTCACCGAAGATCGGCTTCAGGCGGTTGATCGGTACATACATATTACCGGGGAAGGCCGGCGATCCGGGGCCGAGCGCTTCCTGCACCAGCAGCGACCCGATGCCGAGCAGCGTGCCATCCAGCCCGACCAGGGCCGAGCCACCCCACAGCGGATAGGCGGGTACGGTGAAGATGGCATTATCCAGCAGATACTCCCAGTAGCCGGCGAATTCGCGCCGACCTGCCACCTTCACCTTGAGGGTCGCCTTCTCGCCTCCGACGCCCACGACGTAGGCCTCGCTGCGCAGGAGCAGGCTGTCGGAGTCTCCGAACACCAACGGGCGGACCGGCAGCGGCGTCTCGGTCCGCACCAGGCCGAAGCCGCTTTCGTAGTCGTAGCCGACCACCCGCGCCGGTGTCTCGTGGCCGTCATTGTCCTTAATGGTGACGGTATCGGCTTCCATGATCAGATAGCCGATGGTCAGGACGAGGCCGTCATTGTCGATGACGACGCCATGCCCTTCCCGCTCCGAGCCGAGGGACTGAGCCGTGCGTCGATCTTCGGGAATGGTGGAATGCAGGCCGACCACGGCCGGGAGCGCATCCAGAAGCTCGTCGGGCAGGTTGCTGTCGCTCCCCGGCCGCCGCGCCTCGACACCACCCTGGCCGCCAAACCAGTGACTCGAGCCATTCGCGGATCCGTTCAACCCTCGGGCCATTTCCACCTCCGCGTCCATTGGAAAGATAGGCGTCTAGGCCGGCGATTGCTATATGACGCTGATGGCGCCCCCCGCCGACCCGTTCGAAATCACCGATGACCCCGTTCCGGCCCCGAATACGCCGGAACGACGCCCTGTCGCGTCGATGGCGCATCTGGAAGGATTGAACGACGAGCAGCGGAAGGCCGTCATTCACGAAGACGGCCCGCTGCTGGTGCTGGCGGGAGCAGGCACCGGCAAGACACGCGTCCTGACGACGCGCATCGCCCATCTTTTGATCACCGGCCGGACCCGGCCATCGCAGGTGCTGGCCGTCACCTTCACCAACAAGGCCGCGCGGGAAATGCTCGACCGGGTCGCCCAGCTGATCGGCGGCGCCGCCGACGGCATGTGGCTCGGGACCTTCCATTCCGTGGGCGTGCGGATTCTGCGCCGCCACGCCGAGCTTGTGGGACTGAAGAGCAATTTCACCATCCTCGACACCGACGACCAGACGCGTCTCCTCAAGCAGTTGCTGCAGGCCGAGGGTATCGACGACAAGAAATGGCCGGCGCGGGTGCTGAGCGGCATCATCCAGCGCTGGAAGGATCGCGCGCTCACGCCGAACAAGGTCACCGGCGAGGATGCGGGCGAATTCGCCAACGGCAAGGCGGCAGAGATCTACCGCCAGTACCAGACCCGGCTGGCGGAAGTGAATGCCGTCGATTTCGGCGATCTGGTGATGCTCTGCGTCACCCTGTGGCAACAGCATCCCGATGTCCTGGAACAATATCACCGCCGTTTCCGCCACATCCTGGTCGATGAATATCAGGACACCAACGTCGCACAGTATCTATGGCTGCGCCTGCTGGCCCAGGGAACGCGCGACGTCTGCTGTGTCGGCGACGACGACCAGTCGATCTACGGCTGGCGCGGCGCCGAGGTCGGCAACATCCTGCGCTTCGAGAAGGATTTTCCCGGCGCCGAGATCGTACGCCTGGAGCGCAACTACCGTTCGACGCCGCACATCCTGGCGGCCGCGTCGCATCTCATTGCCCACAACGAAGGTCGGCTGGGCAAGACGTTGTGGACCGATGTCAAGGAAGGCGAGCGCATTTCCGTGCGCGGCGTCTGGGACGGCGACGAGGAAGCCCGGACCATCGGCGAGGAGATCGAGGCGCTGCAGCGCGACAAGCATCCGCTGAGCCAAATCGCGATCCTGGTCCGCGCCGGCTTCCAGACTCGTGAATTCGAGGAACGGTTCATCACGCTGGGGCTGCCCTATCGGGTGATCGGCGGGCCGCGCTTCTATGAGCGCCAGGAAATCCGCGATGCGCTGGCCTATTGCCGCGTTACGGTGCAGCCCGACGACGATCTCGCCTTCGAACGCATCTACAACACGCCCCGCCGCGGCCTCGGTGAATCGGCGCTGAGGACGCTGCGCCTGATCCAGCGTGCGCAGCGAGTCTCGCTGTTCGAAGCCGCGCGCCGCGCCCTCGAGACCGACGAACTCAAGCCGCGTCCCCGCAAGCTGCTGGGCGATCTGATCAAGAGTTTCGAGCGCTGGCGCGACATGCTGGACGGCATCAACCATGTCGAGGTGGTGGAGACCATGCTCGACGAATCCGGCTATACGGACATGCTGCGTGCCGATCGCTCGCCAGAAGCGGAGGGACGGCTCGAGAACCTGAAGGAACTGACCAACGCGCTCCAGGAATTCGACACCCTGCCGGCTTTCCTCGAACACGTGGCGCTCCTGACCGACAATGCCGAAAAGGCCGGCGGCGACATGGTAAGCGTGATGACGCTGCATGCGGCGAAGGGGCTGGAATTCGACACGGTCTTCCTGCCGGGCTGGGAAGAAGGACTGTTTCCCAACCAGCGCGCCCTCGACGACAAAGGTCTTGCTGGGCTCGAGGAAGAGCGGCGCCTAGCCTATGTCGGCCTGACGCGAGCCCGGAAACGCGCCTACGTCTCCTTCGCCGCCAATCGGCGTGTCTTCAACCAGTGGCAGGCCGCCATCCCGTCACGCTTCCTGCGCGAGTTGCCGACGGGCCATCTTGCCGAGAGCAGTGACGCCGGACTCTACGCCACCTATTCCGCCGGCCACCATGCCGGATTGCGCGAACAGGCCAGCGGCTTCGACTACGAGAACCTCGGCGTCACCGGCCGCTCTGCTTTTGGCGGCAATCGCTCCCGCACACGCTGGCGCGACGAGACCTTCGATGACCGTCGGGCCGTCGAGGGCGACAAGCCAGACCTCACCGTAGGCCAACGGGTTTTCCATCAGAAGTTCGGCTACGGCCGCATCCTTGCCGTCGATGGCAACAAGCTCGACATCGATTTCGAGAAGGCCGGCCCGAAGAAGGTTCTCGACAGCTTCGTCGATGCAGCATGACAGTCTGTAAGGCTTCCTTCGTGGTGCCGTCGGCATCACGACCTGCTTGGGAAACGGCACTCGAAGAGAGGCTGACCGAGAGGGGGTTCGTGGTCACCAGCGCCGAAATCTCCCGCGACGGACCCTGGCGCATCGAGATCTTCGGCGAAACGGCGGATCCTGCCGTTGCCGAGGCGATCGCCCACGGTGCTGCCGCGCTGGCCGTCGAGGTTCCGATCTGGGGATGGGAAACGTTGCCCGAGCGAGACTGGGTCGCCGAGAACCAGCGCTCGTTTCAGCCCTTCGTCGTCGGTCCCTTCTGGGTACATCCATCGCATATCGCCGACGGAATGCCGGCCGGGCTGTTGCCGCTGCAGATCGATGCCGGCCTCGCCTTCGGGACCGGGACGCACGCCACGACGCGCGGCTGCCTGGAAATGCTGGCAATGCTCGATCCGACGGAGACGGTGAAGGCCGTCGATGTCGGCTGTGGCAGTGGCATTCTGGCCATCGCCATGGCCAAGCTGTGGCGACGTCCGGTGCTGGGCGGCGACAACGATCCGGAAGCTGTCGAGGTGGCGCGCGAGAATGCGGCCCTGAACGGCGTTGCCTCGCTCTGCCGCTTCTTCACGTCGAGCGGCCTCGACGCGCCCGAGCTGGCGGCCGGCCGGCCCTACGATCTCGTGGTCGCCAACATCCTCGCCGGCCCGCTGGCGGAGCTGTCGGAGTCGTTTGGCCCGGCGCTACGTCCCGGCGGTCGTGTCCTGCTGAGTGGTCTTCTGGTCGAGCAGGCGCCGGAAATCCTCTCGGTCTATGCCAGCCGCGGCTTCACCTTCGAGCGCCGCATCGATCTCGAAACCGGCGGCGCATGGTGGCGCACCCTGCTGCTGAAGAAGAGCTGATCGCGTCGAAGCAGGACGACCTGGCCGCCAACGAAAAAGGGCCGGCAAAGCCGGCCCTTCTACTCTACGCTACTCTACGCTTACGCTACGCAACTTCCGTTAGGCCGCCACGTGGCGGCGCAAATTCTGGTTGGCTGCCGTCACCGGCGTGCCCGCGGTGGCGATCAGCGGGGTCTCGCCAGCCGTCGCTTCCTCGGCTGCCGCTTCCCGAACCGCGAACGGGATATCGGCGCGGCACAGGCCGAGGTCGGCCAGGTCGCGATCGCTCATCCGGAACAGCTGGGCTTCGGCAGAGCGGATCCGCAGATCCGCCTTCAGCGCCCCGACGAGCCGCTTGTATTGGCCGCCCAGCCACACGATGGCCGCGCTCAGCCCATCCGCCAGGACAGCCGCCCGAGCATAGCGGGCGTTCATCTCGACGAGGCGACGGTCATGGGACGAAAAGCCGATCTTGGCGAGCGCGTTTCCCCCGGCCGGCGTAGTTTCGCTTGTCAGATTCTCGAACATCTGGAGCGGCTGGGTCATCATGGAAAACTCCTTCGATTGTGCAACGCGGCGTCAATGCTGCACTTGCACAGTCGCAATATAGTCCCTTGAGTTATAAAGACAAAATGAGGTAGCTGCCTTGCTGGTATGCAACGGCCGCATGTGGCGAATTATTTGGCACTTCGCGGCCGCGAAAGAATAATAATCACTCAATTTGCTTCGTTTTTTGGTCACGCGTAGGGTCCATCGACCATGAGTTCCGCCCCCGACGACGTTCTCCGTCTCCTCCGCCAGCGCGGCCGCGACGCCGAGCCGACCGCCCTCGAAGCCCTGATGCGCGGCGTGGCAGCCGCGCCGGAAGGCCTGGCTGGCCCCGAATGGGTCGAGCTGGTCGCCCCTGGCGCCGAGGGCGACTTGGTGAATGCCCTGACATCGTGGCGCGACGCCTTGGCGCGCGCCGATGGTGGTCTCGATGCCTCTCCGGCCCCGCCCGAACGCCTTGCGGCACTGCGGTCGGAACTGAAGCGACGGGGACTCGATGGCTTCGTCGCCCCCCGCGCCGACGAGCATCAGGGCGAGTATGTCCCGCGGCGCTCGCAGCGGCTCGCGTGGCTGACGGGCTTCAGCGGATCAGCAGGACTCGCCATCGTCCTGGCCGACCGTGCTGCCCTCTTCGTCGACGGCCGCTACACCCTCGCCATCCGGACCCAAGTGGATCTGAAAGCCTTCTCGCCGCATCAGGTGCCGGAGCAATCGCCCGAAGCCTGGATCGCGGCCAACCTGCCCAACGGCGGTAAGCTGGGTTTCGATCCCTGGCTCCAGACGATGGATGGTTACGAGCGCTTTGCACGTGCGGCCCAGCGTGCCGGCGGCACGTTCGTTCCGGTCGAGCATAATCCCATCGATGCCGTCTGGCGCGACCGGCCGGCTGCGCCGCTCGCCCCCGTTCTGCCCCAGCCCGAGGAGTTCACCGGCGAGAGCAGTGCGAGCCGCCGCAAGCGCATCGCGGAGACCCTGACCTCGCGCGGAGCCGAGGTGGCGCTGCTGACGGCGCCCGATTCGATCGCCTGGCTGTTGAACATCCGTGGCGGCGATGTTCCCCGCACGCCGTTCGCGCTGGGCTTCGCCCTCCTCCATGCCGACGAGCATGTCGACCTGTACATGGATCTCCGCAAGATCCCGCCCCGTACTGTCTCCTGGCTCGGCAATTCCGTGACCTTGGCACCCCCGGAGGAACTCGGTCCCGCGCTCGACACGCTGGGCAAGATGGCCAAGCGGGTATTGATCGAACCCTCGACGGCTCCCTACTGGGCGGCCACGCGTCTGCAGGCCGCCGGCGCAACGCTGATCCGAGATGCCGATCCGGTCGCCTTGCCCAAAGCCTGCAAGAACGCGACCGAGCTCGAGGGAATCCGCAGCGCCCATCGCCGTGATGGCGTCGCCATGAGCCGTTTCCTGGCCTGGCTCGATCGCGAATCGAAGACAGGCCGGCTGCGCGAGATCGAGGTTTCCGACCGACTCCAAGCCATGCGGGAAGAAACCGGCAAGCTGCGCGACCTCTCGTTCGATACCATCTCGGGCGCCGGCCCGAACGGCGCCGTCGTCCATTACCACGCCACCACGGCGACCGAGCGGACTCTGGACCTCGGCTCACTCTACCTGGTCGATTCCGGCGGCCAGTATCGCGACGGCACGACCGACATCACGCGGACCGTCGCCATCGGCACACCCTCCGCGGAGATGCGCGACCGCTTCACGCGTGTCCTCAAGGGCCATATCGCACTGGCGATGGCGCGCTTCCCGGCCGGTACGACGGGATCACAACTCGATTCGTTGGCCCGTTACGCACTCTGGCAGGTCGGGCTCGACTACGACCACGGCACCGGCCACGGCGTCGGCGCCTATCTCTCGGTGCACGAAGGCCCGCAGCGCATCTCGAAGGTCGCCAACAACATCGCCCTCCAGCCCGGCATGATCGTCAGCAACGAGCCGGGCTACTACAAGACCGGCGCCTACGGCATCCGGATCGAGAACCTGTTGGCGGTGCGCGAAGCAAACATCGCAGGAGCCGACCGTCGCTACTACGAATTCGAGACGCTCACGCTGGCCCCCATCGACCTCAACTGCATCGAGCCCGCGTTACTGACCGAGGCCGAGAAGGCCTGGCTGAACGGCTATCATGCCCGGGTGCAGGAGGTCGTGGCGCCCCAAGTCGATGACTCGACGCGCGCATGGCTCGGAATGGCGACGCGCGCGATCTGAGGGACGTGCGCGGCACCTTAAGCGCCGGACATGTGTATCACCAGGTCATCCTGAGGCCTGCAGTAAAGGCGTTATTGTTGGTGCCACCGCCAACTTCGCCGTCGTAGCGCAGGTAGACTTCCGTTCCATCGGCAATGCGTGTACTGGCGCCGAGGCCGAGCACGGCCGAGTCCCGCTGTGGTGTGGTGCCGTAAACCGTGAAGGGTGTGCCCGGCGCCCCGGAGAACGAGGCCGTCATCGGGCGGCCGGTGTCGGCGTACTCGTGCTGCCAGCCGAACCGCACGCCGATCGTCAGCCCACCCAGTGCGGCGGCGAAATCGGCGCCGATCGTGCTGCGCAGCGAGTTCACCGTCTGCTGCTGCACGACGAGGTTCAGCGACTGCGCCCCGCTCTCCGTAAAGCCATTCTGAGTCGTGGTCGAGCCCTGCAGCCTGGCGAACGGCGTGATCGAGGCCGGCTGCGACAGCGGCACATCGAAGCGCCAGCCGCTCTCGAGCTGGCCCAGTATCTGGTTTGCTCCCGTGGTTCCAAGCGCAGTGCGCGAAGCCAGCCCCGGGATCGCGATGACCCGCGTCATGTTGTTGAGCGCGTAGCCGTAGCCCGCCAACCCGTCGACATAGAGATTGCCCGGCGTATACGAGGCATAGAGGCTGCCCGTGAAAGCATTCGTGTTGGCCTGTCCCGCGAAGCCGCTCACCCACTGGGTTCCGCCGACATAGCCTGCCCCGACGCCCACCAGCAGGTCGGGCCGCACGCGATAGTCGGCGCCGACGGCGGTGCCGCCGAAGTTGTACGTCATCGTTCCGGCATTGGCGTTGCCCAGGACCGAGCCCAGTCCGCCGACGCCGGAGATCCACGCCCCGAAACGCGGCGGTTCGGGCGTCACATCGCAGGTAAGGTCGCAAGCCTGATCGGCGGGAGCGGCCATCGCCACGTGGGTGCCTCCACTGCCCAGCCCGCCATGCAGCGCACTCAGTTGCGAGCCAACGGCCGACATGAAGGCGCTGGCCGTTTGGGTATTGAAGGTGCCGAGATTGGCGTAGGACTGCCCGCTGATCGCGTCCAATGCCGCCGCACCCTGTTGCGTGCTGAGCTGCACGAGCGCGTTCAGCACCGTCGCGAAGTCGCCGCTGACATTGTTGTTGGCCTGATCGAGCGCCGCGCCGACAGAGAAGTGATTGGGAGTCCGCGCTCCTTGAGTGAAGGCACTGCTGCTCTGCAGGAGCGTGAGATAGACGTTGTTGGCGTCGTAGCTGAGGGACGGCGTCAGGAAGGCCAGGTTGGAGGTGACGCTGGCGAAGGTTCCCGTCACGCCTGCCGACGCCTTGAGGATCGTATCCTTCCGGCCGCGCGTGTAGTTGCCGGTGCCGGCCACTACCGCCACCGTGCCGCCGTTCAGCACCGCATTGCCCGTCACGTTGAGGATGCCGCTACTCGAGGGCGTCGCCTGCACCTGATAGGTGCCGCCGGCATTGTTGGTGTAGGTGCCGACGACGTTCATCGGGCCGCTGGTACCGAGCACAAGGGAGCCGTTGTTCGTCACGTTGCCGGTCACCGTGCCGGTGCCGCCGAAGCTTGCTCCTGCATCGACCATCACCCTGCTGGCGAGGCTGCCATTGGCCAGCATCAGCGCGCCCGCTGCCACCTCGGTCCCGCCGCGATAGGAGTTGGCGCCCGCAAGGGCCAGCGTGCCCGTGCCTGTCATCGTCAGGCCGCCGTCCCCGCCGATGGTTCCATTAAGTGTCAAGGTGGTGCCAGAGTCGGGGCTGAACTGTCCGCCATTACGGGCCAGCACTACCGAACGACCGCTCGACAGGTTTGCTGTCGTTTCCAGCGTACCGCCATCGAGTGTCAGTCCGCCGCTCGCGTTGCCGAGATTACCATCGGAAGAGATCGCCAGCGCGCCGGCATTGATGGTCGTTCCCCCTGTATAGGTGTTCTGACCTCCCAGCGTCAGTGTACTGGTGCCTTGCTTGATAAGGCCGCCGCTTCCTTCGATCGTGCCGAGAAAGGCCAACGAACTAGCCGCGCCGACCGTCAATGTATTGGCGCCCAGCTTGATAGTCGTGTGACCAAGTCCTCCCAGATCCTGGATCGTCTGATTACCGTTGCTGCCCGAGATATCGAAAGTGCCGCCGGCAGCGCTGAGAATCACGCCATTCGACTGGGCAATACTGCCGCCGCCGGACAGGGCCAGCGTGCCTGCCCCAATACTGGTCCAGCCGCCATAAGTATTGACGCCCGTAAGTTCCAGAGTGCCAAGTCCGGTCATGCCCAGCCCGAAGCCGGTTGCCCCATTGATTACGCCGCTCAAGGTCAGCGTTGTCCTGGCATCGGGCTTGAAGACTCCGCCGCCGGGAGCCAGCGTGATCGAACGGTTACTCGTCAGACTGGCCGTCGTCTGCAATACGCCGCTGTTGTTCAGTGTCAGGCCACCGCCTGCATCGCCAAGGTTGCTATCGGACGAGATGGATAGCGTGCCGGCATTGATCGTCGTGCCACCGCGGTAGCTGTTCACGCCAGTCATCACCAACGTGCCTGCTCCCGCCATCGTCAGACCACCGGCGCCATCGACGAGCCCGTTCAGTGTCAACGTCGTATGCGCGTCAGGACTAAACGTCCCGCCGCCACTACCGAGCGTGACGGAGCGGCTGGTTGCCAGGCTGGCCGTGGACTGCAGTGTGCCTCCGTTGAAGGCCAAGCCGCCCGTGGCGTTGCCGAGGTTGCCATCGGCGGAAATCGCCAGCGTGCCGGCATTGACGGCAGTGCCACCACCATACGTATTCGTGCCGTCGAGCGTCAGCGTGCCGGCACCCTGCTTGACCAGGCGACCATCGCCGCCGATCGTTCCGGTGAAGCTCGTCGAGTTGCCCGTGCCCACCGTCAGCGTCTTGGTGCCCAGGTTGATTGACGAACCGGCGACACCTACCAGGTCCTGGATCGTCTGGCTGCCGCTGCTGCCGGAGATGTCGAACGTCGCGCCCGCACTCGTGAGGTTTACGCCGCTTGACGATGCGATGCTGCCGCTGCCCGTCAGGGCCAGCACGCCGCTATCTATGCTAGTCCAGCCGGCATAAGTGTTTGCCCCTCCGAGGGCCAACGCGCCAAGGCCAGCCATCGTCAGGCCACCCGCTCCGCCGATCGGGCCGTTCAGGGTCAGGGTCGTCCCTGTATTGGGGCTGAATATCCCGCCGCCGCTACCCAGGGTAACCGCACGGCTGCTCGCCAAGCTGGCTGTGGACTGCAGCGTACCGCCGTTCAGCATCAGCCCGCCGCTCGCATTGCCGAGATTGCCATCCGAGGAGATCGACACCGCACCGGCATCGATGGTCGTGCCACCGCTGTAAGTGTTGGCACCCGCCAGCGTCAGCGTGCCAGTGCCCTGCTTGGTCAAGCCGCCGCTGCCGCCAATAGTACCCGCGAAGGTCGTCGAATTGGCCCCGTTGATCGTCAGCGAATTGGCGCCCAGGTTGACCGCTGTGCCGGCAATACCCGTCAGACCCTGGACTGCCCGGTTGCCGCTGCTGCCGGAGATGTCGAAGGCCGCCCCCACGCCAGTGAGGTTCACACCGCTCGAATGGTCAAGGTTGCTGGTGCCGATCACCGCCAGTGTGCCGGAGGAGACGATCGTCGTGCCGGAATAGGCGTTGATGCCAGCGAGCGCAAGCGTGCCAGCGCCCGCCATTATGAGATCGCCACCAGTAATCGTGTTGTTGAGGGTCAGCGTCGTTCCGGCATCCGGGCTGAATGCCCCGCCGCCCAGCGTAACCAGACGGTTGCTCGCCGTGTCAGCTGTGGTCTGCAGTGTGCCGCCGTTCAAGGTCAGGCTCCCGCTCGCATTGCCGAGGTTGCTGTCCGACGCGATCGACAGCGTTCCGGCATTCACGGTCGTGCCGCCGCTGTACGTGTTGGCGCCCGTGAGTTCCAATGTGCCGGCACCCGCCATCGTGAGACCACCTGTGCCGCCGATGTTGCCGATCAGGGTCAGCGCCGTACCGGCGACAGGGCTGAATGTCCCCCCACCGCTGCCCAGCGTGACTGCCCGAGCCGTCGTCAGGCTGGCGGTTGTCAGCAGCGTGCCACTGTTGAGCGTCAGGCCGCCTACCTCGTCGCTAAGGTTGCTGGTCGAGGAAATCGACACCGTACCTGAGTTGATGGTCGTGCCGCCCCAATAGGTGTTGGCTCCCTGGAGCAACAGCGTGCCGGCCCCCGCCATCGTCAAACCGCCCGTACCCCCGATGCTGCCGCTCAAGGTCAGCGTCGTGCCTGCGTCGGGAGTGAACGTTCCGCCGCCCAACGTAATCGACCGTCCGCTTGTCATGCTGGCAGTCGTCTGCAACGTGCCGCCGTTCAACGTCAGGCCGGCACCCGCATTGCCGAGGTTGCCGTCCGACGCGATCGACAGCGTGCCCGAATTGATCGTCGTCCCGCCGGCATACGTGTTGGTGCCCGCAAGCGCCAGCGTGCCGAGACCAGCCATCGTCAGACCGCCCGTCCCGCCGACGACGCCGTTCAGGGTCAGCGTCGTCCCTACGTTGGGGCTGAAAGTTCCGCCACCTCCCAGCGTGACCGAGCGGCTGCTGGCAAGGCTGGCCGTCGACTGCAACGTGCCGCTGTTCAACGTCAGGCCACCGCTTGCGTTACCGAGATTGTTGTCCGACGCGATCGACAGCGTGCCCGCATTGACCGTCGTGCCGCCGACATAGGTATTGGCACCCGTAAGCGCGAGCGTGCCAGGACCCGCCACCGTCAGACCTCCCGTCCCGCCGACGACACCATTCAAGGTTAGGGTCGTCCCTGCGGCAGGAGTGAACGTCCCGCCGCCTAGCGTGATCGAACGGCCGCTCGCCATACTGGCTGTCGACTGCAGTGTCCCGCCGCTCAGCGTCAGGCCGCCGCTGGTGCTACCGAGATTGCTGTCCGACGAGATTGACAGCGTGCCGGCATTGATCGTCGTGCCGCCGCTATAGGTGTTGACGCCCGCGAGTGCCAACGTGCCGGTACCAGTCTGAACGACGGATCCCGTACCGATGATCGCGTTGCCCAACGTCACCGTGGCCAATGGATTGAAGGCGAGGCTGCCGTTGTCGACTTCGACATTGCCGGACAGAGACCAACCGCCCAGCAGTGTAAGCGTATTCGCACCGCCAGTAAAAGTTAGAGCATTGGCCTGAGCCGTGCCATTGCCGCCCATGCCACCAACGATGGAGCCAGTATTGATGATGGTGAGGCCCGAGCCGACGATACCGGCACCACCGCTACCAGGTGTGGGATTTCCCTGGGAAGTACTGCCAGTTCCAATCGCGCCGCCGGCGCCGCCCACGATCGAGCCGGTGTTGATGATGGTTGCGCCGGTGCCAGAGATGCCTGCCCCACCATTGCCCCCTGATCCGTTAGGCTCAAATGCGCTATTACCGCTGCCGCCGTTGCCACCGTTACCCCCCGCGACGGATCCGCCATTGTTGATGGTCGAGCCCGCAACGGCGGCTACAATGCCGTAGCCGCCATCGCCGCCACTGCCTGCGGGGCCACCAGCTCCACTTGGTTCGCCACCATTTCCCCCTGCGCCTCCCCTGCCGCCAGCAACCGTAGCCGTGTTGGCGTAGGTGACTGCGGAATTAACGACAGTTCCGTAACCGCCTTCGCCGCCGCCGCCTCCGCCGCCATTTTGCTGACCAATACTGCCGGTGCCGCCATTTCCGCCATTACCGCCAGCTATAGACAGGCTATTGGCCGTCGTAACAGTCACGACCGCGCCATGTGCACCGCCGCCACCTCCGCCGCCTCCGCTACCAGGGCCTGAGGGTGAATAGGCCGCTGCCGCCCCGTCACCGCCAGACGCTCCAGGATTTGTTCCGCCCGAACCTCCCGCAGTGACCGGACCGCCGCCGTACTCGGTGCCCATACCTCCGCTACCGCCAATAACACCCGCGCCGCCGCCACCCCCGCCCGACGATCCGCCGGCTGTACCACCGGTGCCCCCGGTTCCGGTGGCGTTCCCCGTACCTCCGACGCCACCGCTATTGTTGTAGTTAGGCCCGCCTCCAGTACCGCCACTGTCAGCCAATACCGGCGACAGCGAGAAGACGCCGGTCAGAGCCGTCGTTGTCAGGAGGCCTGCACTAAAGGGGGCGTGTCGCCAAGAGCGCGACCGAGGCATCGGTTTTGATGCCCTACGGATAGGCCTCACCATTATTTATTTGTCCCCAAACTCGAAATCTCTTAGCCGGGGACAATAGTGCATTCAAAGTGATGAAATAAAGGCCCGCTACTCAATTTGGGCCACCCTTCACGAGGAGAAAATCGACTGACGATTTCGCCGGGCAGGGAATTCACATAGGCGCCGCCGCATTACGACCGCCGCCCGGCCGATCTATCGGTTCGGGACCTAATCCTTCACCACCGTCCGGCCGAGCACCACGTCCTCATAGACATGGAGCGACGGCAGGCCGCCTGTGTGCATGAACAGCACCTTGGCGTTGGGCTTGAAATGGCCCTGGCGGGCGAGGCCGATCAGGCCTGCCATGATCTTGCCGGTGTAGACCGGGTCGAGCAGGACGCCTTCGGTCCGCGCCAGCATCTGGACGGCTTCCACCATCTTCGCGTTGGGCACGGAATATTTCGGCTGCCAGTAGCCGCCGACACTCTTCACCGCCTCGCGCGGCACCTTTCCGATGCCGAGCAGGTCGGCCACCGCCTGTGCCTCCTTGTGGACCAGGGGCTCCTGATCGGCCGGGTCGCGGCTGACGCCGATACCGATCAACGGGATCTTGATGCTGTTGCCGAAGAAGCCGGCGACCATGCCGCCATGCGTGCCCGAGCTGCCCGAGCCAACCACGACCGCATCGAGCGCCAGGCCCATATCGAGCCACTGCTGCTGCATCTCCTGCACGCAGGCGACATAGCCCAGTCCGCCGATCGCGTTCGATCCTCCTCCCGGAATGATGTAGCCCTTGCGGCCGAGCGAGGCGACTTCCTGCGCGATCTTGGACATCGCGGCGCCCATATCAGATCCGCCGGGCACAACCGTGATGGCCTCGACTCCCATCAACTCGAAGAGGAAGTTGTTGCCGCCTGCTTCCTTCCGGTAGCTGTTGGGAACGCGCTCCTCGATCACGAAGCGGCACTTGAGCCCTTCCTTGACCGCCGCCGAGAGCGTGATCCGGCAATGATTGGATTGGGGCGCGCCGCAGGTGATCAGCGTATCGGCACCCTGCGCCAGCGCATCGGCGACAAGGAACTCGAGTTTCCGGGTCTTGTTGCCGCCCGGGAACAGGCCCAGCATGTCGTCACGCTTGATCCAGATCTCCGGACCGACACCGCCAGGGCAGCTCGCAGCCAGCGCCTTGGTGAAATGCGGCAGGAACTCGATGGGCGTTGGGTGGTCGGTATAACGACGACGCGGAAAACGAGCGAGATCCATCCATCACTCCAGCGAAAGACTTCCTTTTTGGGGCCGCCATAAGCGACCGCGACTGATCAGCAGCCGGCGACTATTCCATGACGACATCATAGGCGCCAGAGTCCGCCGCGATCTGGCGAAACGAGGTCGATAAGACGCAGGGCATCCGACGACGTCGGCTGCCATCGGCTACGATGAGAGCTTCACCCACTCGTCCTCTGTAAGCGTCTGAATACCGAGTTCAGCTGCCTTTCGCGCCTTGGAACCGGCATTCTCACCGACCACGACGATACTGGTCTTCTTCGACACCGAGTCGGTGACCTTGGCGCCGAGCTCTTCCGCCCGCGCCTTGGCTGCGTCGCGCGTCATGGTCGACAGCTCGCCCGTGAAGACCACGATCTTGTCCTTGAGCGGGGCATCCGCGGCGACGACGCGGCGCTGGACTCCTTCGACCGTCAGCTGCTGGCGCAGATCCCGGATGATCTCGACATTGTGCCCTTCGCTGAAGAACGCGCACATCGCATCGGCCGTGGTCACGCCGATCTGCTCGATGTTGCACAGCCGGCCGTAGCTGGGTCCCACCGAGACTGCGGCCTTCTCCTTCTTCACGTCGTCGGGCGCCTTCTTGCGCTCCTTCGTGGCAGCCAGCATCTCCTCCAGCCAGACGTCGACGTCGCCATATTCCTGCGCCAGGATCTTGGCGGTGGCTTCACCGATCAGCGGAATGCCGATGGCGTTGATGAAGCGATCGAGCGAGATCGTGCGGCGAGCCTCGATCGCCCCCAGAAGATTGCGCACGGAGAGCTCGCCCCAGCCCTCGCGCTTCTTGATCTCGCGCTCCTTGTCCCCGAGCCGGAAAATGTCGCCTGGAATCCTGAGCAGGCCGTCGTTGAAGAAGTTCTCGATATGCGTGCCACCCAGGCCATCGATGTCGAAGCAGTTGCGGGACACGAAGTGGCGAAGCCGTTCGACCTGCTGGAACGGACATTCCAGCCCGCCGCTGCAACGACGCACGACGCCACCCTCCTCGCTTCGGACCTCGGTCTTGAGCGGGCACGGACAATGGGTGGGAAAGTGATACTTGTGCGTGCCCTTGGGCCGTTGTTCCGGAACGTAGCCCAGCACCTGCGGAATCACGTCCCCGGCTCGCTGGACTACCACCATGTCGCCGGCGCGGACATCGAGCCGTTCGATTTCGTCGGCATTGTGCAGGGTCGCCCGCGCCACCATGACCCCGCCGACATTGACCGGCTCGAGATCGGCCACGGGCGTCAGGGCGCCGGTCCGACCGACCTGGATCAGGATTCCCTTGAGGCGGGTACGGGCCTGCTCGGCGGGAAACTTGTGGGCAATGGCCCAGCGTGGGGCCCGGCTGACGAAGCCCAGCCTCTCCTGCCAGTCGATGCGATCGACCTTGTAAACCACGCCATCGATATCATACGGCAGCGACGGTCGCTCGACGCCCATCTGACGATAGAAAGCCCGAACCTCTTCGGGTGTCCGGCAAAGCTGAGACAGAGGATTGACGCGGAAGCCCCAGCCCTTGAGCAGCTTCAGGTACTCGCTATGCGTCTTCCAGCTACGAGGTTCGGCCTCGCCCCAGGCATAGGCGAAGAACCGCAACGGTCGGGTGGCGGTGATCGCCGGATCAAGCTGGCGCAACGAGCCGGCCGCCGCATTGCGCGGATTGGCGAAGGTCTTTTCGCCCCCTTCCTCCTGGCGCTTGTTCATGTCCTGGAAGGCATGCCGCTCCATGTAGACTTCGCCGCGCACATCCAGGATGCGGGGGGCCTTGCCCTTCAGCGCATGCGGAATGTCCTTCACAGTGCGCAGATTGGCCGTGACATCTTCGCCTGTCGTCCCATCGCCACGCGTCGCTCCGACGATGAATTGACCGTCTTCGTAGCGAAGGCTGATGGACAGTCCATCGATCTTCGGCTCGCAATTGAAGGCGATCTCCTCGTCCGCCCCGATATCCGTCTCGCGCTCCAGTCCGCGTCGCACCCGGTCGAAGAAACCCTGCAATTCCTCATCGGTGAAGGCATTATCCAGCGACAACATCGGGCGGGCATGGCGCACCTTGGCGAAGGCGGTTGTGGGCGTTGGCGCCACCCGCTGCGTCGGGCTGAACATGTCGACAAGTTGCGGGAAGCGCTCCTCGATGGCTTTCAGCCGTTGACGCAGCTTGTCGTAGTCGGCGTCGGAAATCTCCGGCGCGTCCTTCTCGTGATAGAGCTTGTCGTGATGGGCGATTTCCTCGACCAGGCGCTTGTGCTCCGAGCGAGCCTGGCGCTCGGTCATCTCGTCGACCGCAAGGGCGGCCTTGAATTTGGCGGCGCGCGACATGTTAGCCGGCGATGGCCAGCAGTCGATCGGCTGCGGCACGCGCCTCGGCCGTCACCTCGGCGCCCGACAGCATGCGGGCGATCTCCTCGCGCCGTCCCGTCGCATCGAGAGCGACGACCTCCGTGCTGGCAGCGTTCCGGGTCGTGATCTTGCGGATCAACCAATGCCGATCGGCCACGGCGGCCACTTGAGGAGAATGGGTCACGACCAGCACCTGTACCTCCTTCGCCAGACGCTTCAGCCTGTCGCCGACGGCCGCCGCCGTGGCGCCGCCGATCCCCGAATCGACCTCGTCGAACACGATCGTCGCGGCGTCGCCGACCTTGGCGAGACAGACCTTCAGCGCCAGCAGGAAACGTGAGAGTTCACCGCCCGAAGCGATCTTGGCAATCGGCGCCGGCGCGGCGCCGGGATTGGTCGAAACCGTGAACTGCACCCTGTCGGTCCCGGCCTCCGACCACTCCTGCTCCGGCAGCGCCGTCACCTCGGTCACGAACTTTGCCTTCTCAAGCTTGAGTGGCCCGAGCTCGGCGGCGACGGCCTTGTCGAGCCTTGCGGCGCCCTTTCGACGGGCTGTTGCCTGCGCTTCTGCCGCCGAGACATAGGCTTGCCGCGCTGTCTTCGCGACAGCAAACAGCTTCTTCAGGCCGGATTCGCCATCGTCAAGCGCCGCCAACTGCGCCTTCATCCTGTCCGCCAGGTCGGCCAGTCCCGCAACGGCGACGTTGTGCTTGCGCGCCATTGCCCGCAACGCAAACAGGCGTTCCTCGATCTTCTCCAGTCGATTGGGGTCGAATTCGAGGGCATCGCGAGCGGCCTCCAACTGGGCCTGAGCCTCGGTCGTTTCGCTCAGGGCTCGATCGAGGGCGGCCAGCGATGCCTCGAGACGACCGCCAGCCTTGTCCGCATGGCGCTCGACGACGCGATGCGCCGTGCGAAGTGCTGCCAGGACCCCGCGCCCCTGCTCCAGCTCGGCCAGCGCCTGGACCACGGCCTCGCCGAGCGCACTGCCAGCTCGCAACATCTGTCGCTCGGTTGCCAAGGTCTCTTCATCGTCGGCCTTGGGCGCCAAGTCCTCCAGTTCCTTCACAGCGTGCCGCAGAAAATCCTCGTCGCGTCTCGCCGTGGCCGCCGCCTCCTCGGCCTCGGCGAGAGCCTTCTCCGCCGCGCGCCAGTCCCGCCAAGCAGCGCGTACCGCTACGGCATGTTTCTCGAGGCCGGCAAAGGCATCGAGCGAGGCGCGGTGCGTCGCCGTATCGAGCAGGCCATGCTGTTCCATCTGGCCCTGGATCTCGACCAGGGTTTCGCCGAGACGACGCAGCAGAGCCACCGACGCTGGTTGATCGTTGACGAAGGCACGGCCGCGTCCGTCGGCGCCGATGGTCCGGCGCAAGGTGAGAACCTCTTCGTCATCCATGCCGTGCTCGGCCAGGATCGCGTATGCGGCGTGCTGCTTGGGGAGCTCAAAGGCTGCAGCGATGGTCGCCTGTGTTGCGCCGCGGCGAATCGTACTGGATTCCGCCCGCGCGCCCAGGGCAAGGCCGAGCGCATCGATCAGGATCGACTTTCCCGCGCCAGTCTCGCCGGTCAGGGCTCCCAATCCGGCATCGGCCGCGCTGCCCGAGCGCGCGAAGAGAAGATCGAGCTTTTCGATCAGGACGAAGTCTCGGATCGAAAGCGATGCCAGCATGGCGGTTGGGTCAGAATATCCAGAGGAACTTGTGCGATGATTCGTCCGGAGCCGGCGTACCCTCGCCGGTCACGAGGTAATAGGAGTCCTGATACCAGGCGCTGCCCGGGAAGTTGTAGCCCAGCACCGCGGCCGTCTCCTTGGCCTCGCTCTTGACCCCCAGAGCCAGATAGCATTCGACCAGGCGATGCAACGCCTCGGGAACCTGCGAGGTGGTCTGATAGCGTTCGATCACGGTCCTGTAACGGTTGATCGCGCCGACATACTGCTGGTTCTTTTGATAGTAACGACCGACATACATTTCCTGGCCCGCCAGCTGATCGATCGCCAAATCGACCTTCAAGCGCGCGTCGCGGGCGTAGGGTGTATCTGGGAAGCGCTTGGCGACATCGGAAAGCGCATCCAGGGCCTGCTGAGTGGCACGCTGATCACGTCCGACGTCGGAGATCTGTTCGTAGTAGCAAAGCGCCTTCAGATAGTAGGCGTACGGGATGTCCTTGTGCCCTGGATGAAGCTGGATGAAGCGGTCCAGCGCGATGATCGCATCGTCGTATTTGTTCGACTGGTAATAGGTGAAGGCGGCCATGATTTCGGCCTTCGTCGCCCACACCGAATAGGGATGCTGGCGGTCGACTTCCTCGAATTCCTTCGCGGCGTGCTTATAGTCCTGCGCACCGAGATCATCGAGCGCGCGGTTGTAGAGGACCTCGACCGGTTGCTCGCTGTAGTTCTTGTCGTCGTCAGAGGAACTGCAGCCGCCGAGCACCGCTATCGCCAGCGTTGCTCCACCGAGCACTGCCATTGTCCTGATCTTCACCACGTTCGCCATCTGCCATCCCATCGTGACGCCGGTTTATATCACGCTCTTCCCAAAAAAAGAGGGGCCGTAGGCCCCTCGAGGAATGCGTGGAAACTTGCGCGATCCGCGCCAGTTGAGCCGTTCAGTTTGCCTGACGGCGCAAGAAGGCAGGAATCTGCAGATCGTCGTCGTCGCGCGCCGGCTTCGCCCGCTCGGTAACGTCGATCGAGGTCTGGACCGGTGTCGGCCGAACAACAGGCTTCGGCGCGGACACGACATTCTCCGCGACCGGCCGCTGTGCCGGAAGCTCCCCGGTGGCGGCCATTCCGGCCGCTGGCGCCGTCGTCTTGGGTGACGCGAAGGCACCGGTGATGCGCTGGAAGAGATTCGGCGTCCGGCTTTCGGTCGCCGCCGGTCGGGCGACGGCTGGACGGGCAACCGGCTCAGCGGCGCGAACGGCCGGGCGCATGGGCGGCCGGCTCACCCGCCAATCGGTCTCGTCGACCATCGGCTTGGGCGCTGCCGGAGCGGCCGCGGCCGGAGCCGGCGGAGCCACGGGCGCCGCAGGTGCCACCGGAGCAGGCGCGGGAGCGCTGACCATCTGCGGGGGCGCGGCGACGGGCGCCGGTGCGGGAGCGACGGGCAGTTCCGCGGCAGCAGCGTGGACCTGAACCGGGATCGGCGCCTCGACGATCGGCGCCACCGGCGCCTGCATGACGGGAGCCGGCGGAGCCACAGGAGCCGGCTGGGCGACAGGCGCCATGACCGGGGCTGCCGGAGCGACCGGCTGCGCCATCACCGGCGCGGGAGCGGGCGCAACGGCTGCCGCCGGCATCGCCACACGACCGACGGGCGGCGCGGCGGGACGGCTGAGCGCCGGCTGACCGGTCTGAATGGGCCGGTTCATGTCGAGCGAAAGATAATTCGGTGCCGGCTGCTGTGAGGCCATGGCGGCGATGCCGGTCGCCACGACCGACACGCGCATGCGGCCCTGCATCGTCGCATCGAAGGTCGAACCGAAGATGATGTTGGCATCCTGGTCCACTTCCTCGCGGATACGGTTCGCCGCCTCGTCGACTTCGTGCAGCGTCATGTCGAGGCCGCCAGTGATGTTGATGAGAACGCCCTTGGCGCCCTTCATCGAATGATCTTCCAGCAGCGGGTTGGAGATCGCCGACTCGGCCGCGACACGGGCGCGGTCCTGGCCCTCGGCCTCCCCGGTTCCCATCATCGCCTTGCCCATCTCGCCCATCACGGTGCGGATATCGGCGAAGTCGAGGTTGATGAGGCCCGGCATCACCATCAGGTCGGTCACGCCGCGCACGCCCATGTGCAGCACATCGTCGGCCATCTTGAAGGCGTCGGCGAAGGTGGTCTTCTCGTTGGCGATCTTGAACAGGTTCTGGTTCGGGATGACGATCAGCGTATCCACCACCTTCTCGAGCTCGGTGATGCCCTGATCGGCCGACTGCATGCGTCGGCGGCCTTCGAAATGGAACGGCTTGGTGACGACGCCGATCGTGAGGATACCCTGCTCGCGGGCGGCGGCGGCGATGACGGGCGCGGCGCCTGTGCCGGTGCCACCACCCATGCCGGCCGTGACGAACACCATGTTCGCTCCGTCGAGCAGCTGGAGGATTTCCGGCAGCGCTTCCTCGGCCGCCTGACGGCCCACTTCCGGACGGGCGCCGGCGCCCAGACCCTGCGTCACCGTGATGCCGAGCTGCACGCGGCGGTCGGCGAGCGACTGGGCGAGCGCCTGCGCGTCGGTATTGGCGACAATGAATTCGACGCCCTCCAGGGCGGCGCTGATCATGTTGTTGACGGCATTTCCGCCCGCGCCGCCGACACCAATGACGGTGATCCGGGGCTTAATCTCGGACTCCTTCTGAGGGAGACTGAGGTTGATGGTCATACGGTTTCTCCACGCAAACGAGGGGGTGATCTGCTCGGAGCGGCAGGTTGGTCCCCTCATTTTTGGGAGGCCCTTACCCTGCCACCAGCTTATTCTTGTTTATCAACATCTGCTGAGGACAGTTCTGTCCTACACAACATATTGCCTAAAAGTTTTCCCTAATCCAACTGCCAATCCGGCCAATACGACTTGACGGCGCCTCCACGACCGCAGGTTGTGCCTGGACGGCCGCGTGATGCTGGAGAGCGAAGGACAGCAGACCGGCAGCGGCAGAAAATGCCGGCCCGCCTGTAGAATCCGCGAGTCCCGCGAGTCGCAGCGGCGCCCCCGTCCGCACTTTCTTGTTGAGAATCGACGACGCGACCTCGGTAACGCCGTCGAGTTGGCTGCCGCCACCGACCAGGACGGCCCGTCCACCGGCCAACTTATCCACACCACTTGCCTCGAGTCGGCTGCGAACCAGCTCGAATGTCTCCTCGACGCGCGGCCGGATGATGCCGACGAGGATCGAGCGCGGAATGTGGTTCGGACGGGTCCGGTCTTCCTCGCCGATCAGCGGGACGTCGATGATGTCGTACTCGTCATTGGGCTTGGCAACAGCACGACCGATCTGGGTCTTCATGCGCTCGGCATGGGCCACCGGCGTGGACAGGCCGCGGGCGATGTCGCGGGTCACGTGTTCGCCACCGACCGGGATCGAATCGACATGGACCAGATGGCCTTCGTAGAACACCGCGATCGACGTGGTGCCGCCGCCCATATCGATCAGCGTGACGCCGAGATCCCGCTCGTCCGCGACCAGCGAGCTCAGTCCGGAAGCGTGCGAGGCGACCACCCGCTCCGCAATCTCGAGATGAGCCCGCCGCACGCAGACCTGCAGGTTGCGCATGGCGCTGCTGGCCGCCGTCACCAGATGGACATCCACCCCGAGCCGTTCCCCGAACATGCCCCGGGCATCTCGCACCGCCGTCCCGTCGACCGTATAACCGATCGCCTCGGAATGGATGATGTCGCGGTCGGCGGTCTCGGCCGGCAGATGGATATGCTGCTGCACGCGACGGACGTCGCGCTCGCCGATCTCATGATGCCCGATGGCGACTTCCAGGGTCTGGGTGTGGGACGCGGCCGAGCCGCCGCTCACCCCGACGATCACCTCGCGGACATGCTCGCCGCACATCTCCTCGGCGGTCGACACGGCCGACGAAATGGCCCGGGTCGCGGCTTCCATGTCGACGATGTTTCCCGTGCGCATGCCCAGTGCCGGCTGGTGGCCGATGCCCACCACGCGCAAGCCCTGTCCGTCCACACGAGCGACGAAGCACACAACCTTGCTCGTTCCGATATCGAGCGCCGCGATAACGCCATTTCTTGTCTTCGCCACGATGTCCCCCGTGCTTACGCTACACTTTTGACTGCACCGGTTTTGCAGCCGCGGTCGGTGACGGTATGCCGTCTGCCGAACCGCGCTTCCTGAGATATAGCTTATCCGGCAATCGAAGATCGATCACGCCGAACTCGCGTGACAACAGCTTATAGTCGGCATCGAGCTTGCCGAGACGCTGAAGCGCGGCGACCGCGTCCTCCTCGGGCAGCCAGATCTCGACGTCGTTCTTGAGGATGAGATTCCAGCGGCGCTGGCCAACCCACACGGCGGCGCGCAGACGCTTGGCCACGTTGGGCTCATAGGTCAGCAACAGCAGCAGGTCGCCGACATGCTCGGGCGCGCCCGGTCCCCCCAGCAGCAGGAGCGACTCCGCGCCAGGCGGCATGCGGCTCGCGCGGACGGTCCTGCCATTCTGGTCGATCAGCGTATATTCCGTGCCGTTCTGCCAGATGGCGACGGCGCGGCGCTCCTTGAGCGTGACATAGAGCGTATCGGGCAGGCGGCGTTCCACGGTCGCGCTCGCGACCCAGTCGATCGCTTCGAGGCGATGGCGCGCCGCCTGCAGGTCGATGCCCAGCAGCGAGTCGCCCGCCTTGACGTCGAGCGCCGCCAGGATCGCCTCGCGTGTGACATAGTCGCGCCCTTCGACCGTGATGTCGGCGAGCTTGAAGGGCGTGATCGCCGAGATGACCGATCGCGACGCCTGCTCGATGTGACCTTCGATCGCGACCAGCCAGCCCTGGCGCCAGGCGAACCAACCGCCGCCGCCACCCAGCCCCAGCAGCAGGACCGCGAGGCCCAGCAGCATCGGCTGCCGCCAGACAGGTTTACCGGATTTCCGGCTTGTACTGCGCTTCTTGCGGCGGTCGTAGTCGCGCTTGGGCGCCGCCCCGCCCGACTTGGAAGTGCGGGCAGGCGCTCTCATGTCGGTCGCCTCGCATGTTCAACCATCCAGGTCATGAGCTGGGGCCAGGAAATGCCCGCCCACTTGGCCTGCTCCGGCGCAAGGGAGAGCGGCGTCATGCCCGGCTGGGTGTTGAGTTCGAGCATCACCAGGCCCTCGGTCCTGGGCTTGCTGTCGTCCCAGCGGAAATCGGCGCGGGTCAAGCCGTTGCACCCCAGGGTCTGATGCGCCAGCAGCGCCCATTGCCGGGCCTGCTCGTAGACCTCGGCCGGAATCGGGGCCGGAACCAGATGCTCCGTGATGCCCTCGGTATACTTGGCTTCGTAATCGTAGAAGCGGGTGCGGGGACGCAATTCCGTCACACCGACCGGCTTGTCATGCATCACCGCGACGGTCAGTTCGCGCCCCGGCACAAACTTCTCGACCAGCACCTTCTCGCCGAAGGAAGCTTCCGCAACCTCCACCGCCGCCAGATTGTCCCCCTCCCGCACGATGTGCACGCCGACACTGGAGCCCTGGTCGATCGGCTTCACCACATAGGGCCGCGGCATGGGATCGCCGGCGAGGAGCGAACGACGCTCCACCACCTTCCCGTGGGCGACGCGAATGCCGATCGATGTGAAGACGTGACGCGACATGGGCTTGTCCATCGCGATCGCCGAGGCCAGGACACCGGAATGGGTATAGGGCACCGCAAGAATTTCGAGAACGCCCTGAACGCAACCATCCTCGCCATACTTGCCGTGCAAGGCGTTGAACACGACGTCTGGCCCGCCGCCGGACACCGGCCGGAGGAAATCCATCAGCGCGCGCAGGTCGCGCTTCACGTCGTACTCGACGACCGTGTGCCCGCCCTCACGCAGTCCTTCGGCGCAGGCCTTGCCGCTTACCAGCGAGACCTCGCGCTCTGGCGACCATCCGCCCATGAGGACCGCAACGGTGCAGCTCATCCCTCTACTCCGTGACCGCTGGAGGCCGGCTCGCCGATACGCCGGATCTCCCACTGCAGCAATACGCCACTCTTCTCATATACCCGGCGACGCACTTCCTCGCCCAGTGCCTCGATATCGGCGGCGCTCGCCTCGCCGAGATTGATCAGGAAGTTGCAATGCTTCTCCGAAACCTGCGCACCGCCGAGCCTGAGCCCGCGGCAGCCGGCCTGATCGATCAGCTCCCACGCCTTGTGGCCAGGCGGATTCATGAACGTCGATCCGCCGGTGCGGCTGCGCGGCTGGCTGTCGGTGCGCGCGGCGTCGATCTCGGCGATACGACGGGCGATGGCCAGCTGGTCACCAGGCATGCCGCGCAGCGTGGCGGAGGTGAAGATCCAATCCATCGGCGCGTCGCTGTGACGATAGCTGAAGCCCATCTCGGCCGGCCCGACATTGTGTACCGCACCGGCGCGATCGACCGCTTCTGCGGCCATGAGGACGTGGGACAGTTCGCCGTTGTAGGCGCCGGCGTTCATGCGCAGCGCCCCGCCGATGGTGCCGGGAATGCCGCTCAGGAACTCGAGCCCGGCAAGCGAATGGTCCCGCGCGGTAAGCGCCACATTGAGATCGAGTGCTCCGGCCCCGGCGATCACGTCCTGCCCGTCCACCCGGATGCCGGTGAAACCACGCTGGAGCCGGATCACCACGCCCTTCACGCCGCCGTCGCGCACC
Organism: Enhydrobacter aerosaccus; assembly: GCF_900167455.1. Taxonomy (GTDB): domain Bacteria; phylum Pseudomonadota; class Alphaproteobacteria; order Reyranellales; family Reyranellaceae; genus Reyranella; species Reyranella aerosaccus. The sequence continues at coordinate 328,510 of NZ_FUWJ01000001.1, read as the reverse complement.
AGCAGGTTCGACCCCACACCCAGAACCGTGACCGGCACCTCCTCCGGCAAGGCCTGAAGGAATGCCGCGAGATCTTCGGTATCGGCGGGCCGGAACAGAACCTCGGCCGGACCGCCGGTCCGGAACCAGGTCTGCGGCCCCAACGGCGCATCGGCCGTCAGCCGGCCACGCGGCTTGGGCAGCTGGTCGATAAGATGAGAGGGCGACGTTGCGAGCACGATCACGCCGCCGACCCAGGGTCGTTGGCGATGGAGCGCAGACCGGCCTGCTCCGCCGCAATCTGCTGCAGCTGGCCTGGCAAGGCATGCGCCCAGGAGGTGATATTACCGGCGCCGAGGCAAACGACGACATCGCCCGGGCGGGCGATCTGCCAGATGAGGCCGGGAAGGTCTCCCGGCCCTTCGAGCGGCATCACGTCGCGATGACCGGCGCGCTGCACCAGACCGACCAGCAGGTCCCGGTTCACGCCCTCGATCGGCGCTTCGCCGGCGGCGTAGACGTCGGCGATGATCACCGTGTCGGCATCGCCGAAGCAGGTCGCGAACTCGCCCTTGAGCGAGGCGAGACGGGTGTAGCGATGCGGCTGCATCACGGCGATGACACGGCCCGATCCACCGTAAGCCTGGCGGGCGGCGCGCAGCACCGCGGCAATCTCCACGGGATGGTGCCCGTAGTCGTCGATCACGGTGATGCCGTGCGCCTCCCCCGTCTTGGTGAAGCGCCGCTTCACGCCGCTGAAGGAGCTCAAGGCCCGCCGGATGGTATCGTCGGGCAGTCCCATTTCCTGCGCCACCGCGATCGCCGCCAGCGCGTTCTGCACATTGTGCTGGCCGAACATCGGCAGCCGCATGCCCTCGACGATCCGCGAGTCGTTGGTCGCCCGATGCTCGATCAGCACATCGAAGTCGGCGCCGCCACGGTCAAGACGCAGATTCAACGCGCGCACGTCGGCATTGACGCCCAGTCCGTAGGTGACGAGACGCCGGTCAGCGACGCGCGGGATCAGCGCCTGCACCTCGGGATGGTCGGCGCACAAAACGGCAAAGCCGTAGAACGGGATGTTCTCGACGAAGCGCACGAAGGCATCGCGCAGCGCATCGAAAGTCCCGTAATGATCGAGATGCTCGGGATCGACGTTGGTGACGATCGCGATGGTGGCCGGCAAGCGCAGGAAGGAGCCGTCGGATTCGTCCGATTCGACCACCATCCAGTCGCCGGCGCCGATGCGCGCGTTGGTGCCGTAGGCGTTGATGATGCCGCCGTTGATGACCGTCGGGTCGAGCCCGCCGGCATCGAGCATGGCGGCAACCATCGAGGTCGTCGTGGTCTTGCCGTGTGTGCCGCCGACCGCGATCGACCATTTGAGACGCATGAGCTCGCCCAGCATCTCGGCGCGGCGCACGACCGGAACGAAACGGGCCCTCGCCGCCAGCACCTCGGGATTGTCCTTCTTCACGGCGCTCGAGACGACGACCACCTGGGCGCTGCCGAGATTGTCGGCGCGATGGCCGATCGAGACCTTTATGCCGAGCTCGGCCAGACGCCGCGTGTTGGCACCTTCGGCAACGTCGCTGCCCTGGACCTTGTAGCCGAGATTGTGCAGCACCTCGGCAATGCCGGACATGCCGATGCCGCCAATCCCGACGAAATGAATGAGACCAATGTCGAGCGGTAGCGCCCTCATGCGGCGACTCCTGACGGCGTGAAGGTGGGGGAAATCAGGTCGGTGACGACGTCCGCGAGCCGAGCGGCGGCATCGGGCCGCCCTGCCGCATGCGCAGCCCTTGCCATGTCGTCCAGGCGCTGCGGCGCCTCGAACAGCGCTTGCAGATGGGCCGCAAGCGTTGCCGGGATGAAGTCGGCATGCGGGATCACGATGCAGGCGCCCGCAGCCTCGAAAGCACGGGCATTCGCGGTCTGGTGATCGTCCGCGGCATGGGGATACGGAACGAGGATCGACGGCCGGCCGATCGCGGCGAGTTCGGCCACAGTGGACGCACCGGATCGGCCAATCACGAGATGGGCCGAGGCCAGACGCTGCGGCAGGTCGGCAAAGAAGGGAGCCAGATCGGCAACGATGCGTCCTTGCGCGTACAGCTTGCGGACGCGCTCGATATCCTCCGGCCGGCACTGCTGGACCAGACGCACACGCGCCCTGAGCGAGGCCGGCAGCGACAATATCGCCTCCGGGATCACCTGGCTGAAGGATGCAGCCCCTTGGCTGCCCCCAAACACGAGAATGTCGACCACCCGCTCCGGCCCCGGAGCGCGATAGGCCGACCCTCGCAGGGCCCGGACCGGTTCGCGCACAGGATTACCGACGAGGCGCGCTCGATTGTCGCCATCGGGCAGATGGCGCGTATGGGCGAACGAGACGGCCACGCGGGCGACGCCGCCCAGAACCAGACGGTTGGCCTTGCCCAGGACGGCGTTCTGCTCGTGCAGCATCGCCGGCGTCCGGCGCAGCCTCGCCGCGATCATGGTCGGCACGGAGGCGTAGCCGCCAAATCCCACCACCGCGGAGGGAGAGATGCGTCCCAGCGCACGCCAGGCATCGAACAAGCCACGCGCCAGAGAGAACAGCGCCAGCAGGCGGCGCGCGATCGAACCGGTGGGACTGGCCGAATGGATGTAGTGAATGGGACGGCGGGACAGCGCCCCCTGCCATTGGCGGCCACGGGAGTCCGTGACCAGCGTGAACGGCACGCCCCGAGACTCGAGCTCGCTGGCCAGCGCCTCGGCAGGGAAGACGTGCCCACCGGTGCCGCCAGTCGCAAGAACAACGGGGCGCAGTGCCGTCATCAGACGGCCTCTCTCAGGCCGGCATGCTCTCGCGTCAGCGACAACATCATGCCGACGCAGATCGCCATCGCGAGTGCCGACGAGCCGCCATAGGAGATGAACGGCAGCGTCATGCCCTTGGCGGGAATGAGCTGAATGGTCGACGCCATGTTGATCGCCGCCTGCAGGCCGAACTGCACGCCGAGACCGGTAGCGGCCAGGGTGATGAACAGACTGGTCTCTTTCGACGCCCGCTGCAGCGCGCGCATGGTGACGAAGGCGAACAGCCCCAGGATGATCAGGCAGACGATGAGACCGAACTCCTCGCCGCAGACGGCCATGACGAAGTCGGTATGGGCGTCGGGGAGTTGGGCCTTGACCGTGCCCTCGCCCGGCCCACGACCGAACAGCGAGCCGTTCATGAAGGCTTCGAGCGCCGTGTTGACCTGGTAGTTGTCGCCGGATGACGGATCGAGGAAGCGGTCGAAACGGCTGCGGACGTGACTGAAGACAAAGTAGGCGCCGACCAGGCTTGCCGCCCCGCCGACGACGCCGAACCCAGCAACCCACATCGGCAGGCCGACGACGAAGAGCTGGGCGGCCCAGACCGCGGCGACCACGATGCTCATGCCGAGATCCGGCTGCATCAGCAACAGCGCCAGCACGGCCCCGACCAGCAGAGTCGACAGGATATAGCCCGGCGCGCGCCGCTCGGCCCGGCTCTGCGCCAGCAGCCAAGCCGAGATGACGGCCAGGCTCGGCTTGACGAATTCGGAGGGCTGGACGCTTGAAAGCCCCGGCACCGCAATCCAGCGCCGGGCGCCCTTGATCTCGACGCCGATGACGAAGGTCAGCGCCAGCAGAACGACGCTGCCGCAGAACACCAGGAGAGCCAGCCGCCGCACGTGCCGCGGTGACGCGAGGGAGATGGCCAGCGTCAGCGCCAGCGCGATCGGCAGGAAGATGAACTGGCGCTTGGCGAACACGAAGGAATCGGCGCCGATGCGTTCGGCCGCCGGCGGCGATGCCGCCAGCGTAAGCAGCACTCCGAAGGCCATGATCGCCAGAATGGCTCCCAGCGCCCAGCGATCCACCGTCCACCACCATTGGCCGATGACGCTCCGGTCGTCCCGCGGAACCTGGATCACGCCGCCCTCCCCAACATCTGTGCGCCTGGCAGCGCACGCGCCATAGCACGAAATGCATCGCCGCGATGCTCGTAACTCTTCCACTGATCCCAGGATGCGCAAGCCGGCGACAAGAGCACCACGGCCGCGCCGTGCCCCTCTCTCCGGCTGCGCTCGTATGCGGCATCGAGCGCAGACTTCAGATCGCCGCAGCGCGTGTAGGCGAGCTTGCCGTCGAGCTGGCTGGCGAACAGCTCGGTCGCCTCGCCGATCAGGAAGGCATGCCGGATGCGATCGAAGTACGGGGCCAGCGGCGCCACTCCGCCCTCCTTCGCCTGACCGCCCAGGATCCAGTAGATGTCGCGATAGGATGAAAGCGCCCGCGCCGTAGCATCGGCGTTGGTGGCCTTGCTGTCGTTGACGTAGACGACATTGCCGATCGAGGCGACGCGCTCCTGCCGGTGCGGCAGACCGGGATAGGTCTTGAGTCCCTCGACGATCTTCTCCCGTGCAACGCCGAGCGAGCGGCAGGCAGCCCAGGCGCAAGCGGCATTCTGAGCATTGTGATCGCCCGGCAGCGTCGGGACGTCGGAGAAATCGACCCTGTATCCGTCGGCATCGACGAGCATTCCGGCCCGGAACGAGACGCCACCCGCGATCGGCCGTTCCAACGCTACCGGGACGGCGGCAATACCCGGCCGCGCCGCCATGCGCTCGAAGATCGCGCGCGAGTAATCGTCGTCGATGCCAATCACGGCACAGTCGCCGGCCTTCTGGCGCTCGAAGATGTGCGCCTTGGCCTCGACGTACCCCGCCATGTCGCCATGGCGATCGATGTGATCGGGCGTGATGTTCAGCCACACGGCCACGTTGGCCCGGAACGTCTGCAGCAGTTCGAGCTGATAGGATGACAGCTCGAGCACGTAGATGCCGTCCGCCTCGAGCGGTGCCAGGTCCAGGGCGCCGCGACCGATATTGCCGCCAACCTGGCACGGAACGCCCGCCGACTGGATGATATGGCCGATCAAGGCGGTCGTCGTCGACTTGCCGTTGGTCCCCGTGACCGCGACGTAACGAGCCGCCGGTTGCGCGCGGGCAAGCAACTCGACGTCGCAGATGAGAGGTTTTCCCGCCGCGCGCGCCGCGACGGCCGCCGGATGGGGCTTTGGCAGGCGATTGGGAATGCCGGGGCTGATCACGAGCGCCGATATCTTGGACCAGTCGACAGTCGTGGGATCGGCGATCCTGGCCCCGATCGCGGCGGCTTCCCGCCGGCCGTCCTCCTTGTCGTCCCAGGCGACGCAATCGATGCCGGCCGCAATCAGCGCTCGCACCGTCGCCAGTCCCGAGCGTGCCAGACCCAGGACGACGAACGACGAACCTCTGAGGACGGCGAGATCGATCATCCCTTCACCTCAGCTTGAGCGTGGCCAGGCCGACCATCGAGAGGATGGCGGCGATGATCCAGAACCGGAACACCACGGTCGGCTCGGCCCATCCCTTCTGCTCGAAATGGTGATGCAGCGGCGCCATGCGGAAAATTCGCCGGCCGGTCCACTTAAAGGACAGAACCTGCACGATGACGGACACGGTCTCGAGCACGAACAGGCCACCGACGATCGCCAGCACGATCTCGTGCTTCGTGACGACGGCTACCGCTCCCAGCGCGCCACCGATCGCAAGCGACCCTGTATCCCCCATGAACACCATGGCAGGGGGGGCATTGAACCAGAGGAAGCCGAGGCCGGCGCCGACCAGGGCCGACAGCAAGACCGCGAGTTCGCCGGAGCGCGGGATGTGATGCAGATAGAGGTAGTTGGTGTAAACGAGATTACCGACCACGTAGGCGATCAGCCCGAATACGGCCGAGGCCATGATGACGGGTCCGATCGCCAGCCCGTCGAGCCCGTCGGTCAGGTTCACGGCATTCGACGTACCGACGATCACCAGGACGGCAAAGACGATAAATCCGACGAGACCCAGCGGCACCAGTGCGTCCTTCAGGAACGGCAGCGCCAGCATGTAGCGCAAGCTGGGCGGCGACCATTGCGCGATCAGGTAAGCGGCAACGGCGGCGACGACGATCGACAGGCCGAACTTGGTCTTGCCCGGGACGCCCTTGGGATTCCGCTTGGTCACCTTGAGGAAGTCGTCCCACAGCCCGACGCCGCCGAAGGCGATGGTGATGCCCAGCACGATCCAGACATAGGGGTTGGTCAGATCGGCCCACAACAGCGTCGCGACGCAAAGCGAGATCAGGATCAGCAGGCCGCCCATCGTCGGCGTCCCCTTCTTGCTGACGATGTGGCTCGCCGGACCGTCTTCGCGAATCGGCTGCCCCTGCTTCTGCTTGCTGCGCAGCCAACGGATCAGTCGCCCGCCAATGAGGAAACTCAGGACCAGCGCCGTCAGAAAGGCGGCGATCGACCGGAACGTAAGGTACCGAAACAGGTTGAAGGGCGAGAAGAAGTCGGCCAGCGGATAAAGGAAATTGTAGATCATCTTCAGCGTCCCACATCGCCGCCGCTCGCCGCCAGGATGGCATCGACGACAGTCTTCATTTTCGAGCCCAGAGAGCCCTTCACCGCAACGACATCCCCCGCCCGCAGCCCCGACGCGACAAGCGGCGCGAGTGCCACGGAATCCGGCTGGTACGCGCCTCGCTGTGCCTGCGCCAGCCGCTGCCACAGCGCCTTCATATGCGGACCGCACAGGAAGACCTGGTCGGCGCCGCTTGCCGCCACGGCGTCCGCCAGTCCGCCGTGATAGTCGTCTGCGCCCTGGCCCAGCTCCCGCATGTCGCCCAACACCAGCAGCCGACGCCCCTGCGACGCCGGCTGCGTGCGCGCGAACACCGCGAGCATCGCCCGGACCGAGGCCGGATTGGCGTTGTAGCTCTCGTCGATCAGCTCGATGCTTCCCGAACCGAAAACGAGGTGCCGCCGCGCGCCCCGCCCCGGCGATGGCTTCACCTCGGCAAGGCTGGCAGCGCCCCTGGCGACATCGCCTCCCAGCGCCTCGACGACGGCGAGCGCCGCGAGGCTGTTCAGGACCCAGTGTTCGCCCGCCGCGCCCAGCCGATACTCGATCTTCTGCCCATGGATCAACGCGACAACATCGCTTCCTGAATCATGCAGGCGGCACGCGAGGAGTCTCGCCTCGGCGGCCTCGTGGCGTCCGAAGCCGACGATGCGAGCGACGCCGAAACGCCGTGCGCTCGCGGTCAGCCGATCGAAATGGCGATTGTCGCGATTGAGCACCGCGACCGCACCCTGGCGCATGCCGGCGAACAGGCAGGCCTTCTCGTCGGCGATCGCCTCTTCGGAGCCCATGTGACCAATGTGAGCCGGCTCGATATTGGTGATCACGCCGACATGCGCCTCGACCAGCCGCGCCAGCGGTTCGATCTCGCCGGGATGATTCATGCCGATCTCGAAGACGCCGTACCGCGCGTCCCGCGGCAGGCGGGCCAGGCTGATCGGGACGCCGACATGGTTGTTGAAGCTTGCCGCGCTCGCGGCCGTAGGGGCCTGGGCAGACAGCATCGCACGCAGCGCATCTTTCGTGCTGGTCTTGCCGACCGAGCCCGTGACACTGGCGATGCGGGCGTTGCTGCGCTGACGACCGGCACGGCCAAGATCGACCAGGGCCTGCGTCGTGTCCCGCACCTTGACCAGCTTTCCCCTGGCTTCCGGCACATCCCGCGAAACGATCGCGGCGGCGGCGCCACGTCCAAGCGCATCGGCCACGAAGGCATGGCCATCCGTGGTCTCCCCGCTGAGGGCGAAGAAGAGATCGCCCGGCGCGACGGCGCGGCTGTCGAACGTCACCCCATTGGTCTCGAACGCCTCGGGCATTGCCACCGGCGACAGGGCCCGCGCGATCTCGTCGGAGGTCCAGAGCGCGGTCACGATGCAGCTCCCGCCAGTTCCCGCGCCACCTGCGCATCGTCGAACGGATGCTTGACGGCCCCGATTGTCTGACCCGTCTCGTGCCCCTTGCCGGCGATCAGGAGCAGATCCTCCGCCGAGCGCAGGGCCGCCAATCCCTCCGCGATGGCTTCACGTCGGCCGGCGCTCTCCTCCATCCAGTTCTTCCGCTCGGGTGGGATGCCGCGGAGAATCTCGGCGCGAATGGCGACAGGTTGCTCGGAGCGGGGATTGTCGTCGGTGACGATCGTAAGGTCGGCGAGCCGCGTCGCGATCTCTCCCATGAGAGGGCGCTTGCCGCGGTCGCGGTCGCCGCCGCAGCCGAACACGACAACGAGCCTCCCCTTGGCGAAGGGACGCAATGTCCGAAGCACAGTCTCCAGCGCTTCCGGCTTGTGGGCATAGTCGACATAGACCGGAGCGCCACTGCGGTGCCGTGCCACGAGTTGCAGCCGACCGGGCGCGCCGCTCAAGGTGCCCAGTGACGAGACCGCGCGCGTGACGTCGCCACCGGTCGCAACGACAAGCCCGAGTGCCGCCAGCGCGTTGGAAGCCTGGAAAGCGCCGACCAGCGGCAAGTCGATCTCGTAGCGCGTCCCGAGCACCTCGATCTCGAGATGCTGGCCGGTGGCGGTCGGCTCATCGCGCAACAATCGGAATTCGCGCCCCTGAGTGCCGTAGGTCCAGAAGCGGATGCCGCGTCTGTGGCAAATCTCCGCCAGCGCTGCGGCGCGGTCACTGTCGGCATTGACGACGGCCGTGCCGTCGGATGGCAGCAATTGCCCGAACAGTCGCGCCTTGGCCTCGAAATAGGCCTGCATCGACGGGTGATAGTCGAGATGCTCGCGCGTGAGGTTCGTGAATGCCGCCGCCGCCAGACGCAATCCGTCGAGCCGATGCTGGTCGAGACCGTGGCTCGATGCCTCGATGGCAAGATGGGTGACGCCCTCTCGCGCCAGCGTCGCCAGATCGGCGTGAAGCTGAATCGGATCGGGCGTGGTCAATCCGGCGTCGCGCGAGAAACCGGCCGAGAAGATGCCGAGTGTCCCCACGCTCGCCGCATTCAAGCCGAGGCTGGCCCAGATATGACGGGCGAAATGAACCGTGGAAGACTTGCCGTTCGTGCCGGTCACGGCGGCAATGGTGGCAGGCTGGAGTCCCGCGAAGGCTGCTGCCATCAGAGCGATGCGGCGCCGCGGATTGGCATCGCGGACAACGACGATGCCGGGATCGAGCGCCGGCAAGACCACGTCGCGCGCCACGAGGATCGCAACCGCACCGCGTTTCACGGCGTCGGCTACGAAGCTCGCGCCGTCGGCGTGCGAGCCGGCAACGGCGGCGAACAGGTATCCGGGCTGAGCCTTTCGTGAATCGAGCGTTAGCCCCGCAAGCACCGGATCGTGGGGCAGGACGCCACCAGATCCGGTGTCGGCGGTCTGCCGCATGAGCTCACTCAACCGTAACACGGCGCACTCCCGCAGGAGGCGCCGCCATGGGGCCAGTGGGTCGAGCCGGCAGCGCCCTGTGTTCGAACCGTTGTCCACGCGCGGCAACCGGAAGCAGCTGAGGCATCGGGCTCGGCTGGACAGGCGTCGAAGCGACCTCCAGCGACGTCCGCCCACTGTTCCAGTCACCGGGCAGGATCCCGTAAAGAGAGACGATGTCCTCGATGATGACTTTCACGCTCGGGGCCGAGACCATGCCGCCGGTCGCGTAACCGCCCGTCTCCTTCGTACCCTTGGGCTCGTCCAGGGAGACCAGGACAAGGAACTTCGGATCGCTCATGGGGAAGGCGCCGACGAAGGAGCTGAACAATGCCTTCTTGGCGTAGCCGCCATGGGACACCTTTTCAGCAGTGCCGGTCTTGCCGCCCACTTCGTAACCGGTCAGGTCGGCTTTCTTGCCGGTGCCCTCGACCGCGTTCAGGCGCATCAGCTGACGGATCTGCTGGGAGGTCTTGGCCTGGATCACGCGGCGTCCCGGATCGCTGCCGGAGGTGCGCTTGAGGAAGCTCGGCGAATAGAGAACGCCGCCATTGACCATCGCGGCGACGCCGGTGATCAGGTGCAAGGGCGTCACCGACATGCCGTGGCCGAAGGCGATGGTCATGGTGTTGATCTTGGCCCAGTGCGCCGGATAGAGCGGCGAGCCGAGTTCGGTGAGCTGCGTGTTCAGCGGCTTCAGGAAGCCGAGCCGGTCGAAGAAAGCCCGCTGCGCATCGCTGCCGACCTCGACGGCCATCTTGGCGGAGCCGATGTTCGAGGAGAACTTGAACACCTCGGGCACCGTGAGCACGCGGTGCGGCACGTCGGGATCGTCGTGGATGGTGAAACGGTCGATCTTGATCGGTGAACTGGCGTCGAACTTGTCCGCCAAGGTGACCTTGCCGCTGTCGAGCGCGAGGGCGGTATTGAACACCTTGAACATCGAGCCCTGCTCGTACACGCCGAGCGTGGCGCGGTTGAACAGGGCTTCGTTGGTGATCGTCTTGGCCTTGTTGGCATCGTAGGTCGGCAGCGACGCCATGGCGAGGATCTCGCCATTCGTCGCATCCATCACGATGGCTTGCGCACCGATGGCCGAGAATTTCTGGACGGCGTGGGCAATCTCGTCCTCGACCATGCGCTGCAGGCGCAGATCGATCGACAGCTGCACCGTCTGTCCGCTCTGGAGCTGCTGGTCGAAGTAACGTTCGACGCCGCCCAAGCCCGCATTGTCGATGCTGGTGTACCCCACGACGTGGGCACCGGTCTGGCCTTGCGGATAGATGCGCCGCTCCTCGGCCTGGAACTCGAGGCCGGGAATGCCGAGCCGGTTGACGAGATCGTTCTCGCGGGGGCTGAGGCCGCGCTTGATCCAGACGAAGCTCTTGTCGGCGTCGAGCTTCTCCTTCACCTCGTCGTACTTGAGGTCGGGGAGAGCGGACACGATCTTGCGGGCTGCGTCCTGGGTATCGACCAGCAGATGCGGGTTGACGAACGCGGACATGACCGGCAGCGAGGTGGCGAACACGATGCCGTTGCGGTCGACGATGTCGGCGCGCTCGGACTGGATCGCACCACCGCGCGCCGCGACGCGCTGGGTGGGTTCGCCGCCTTCACGCAGCAGCGACACATAGGCCATGCGCAGCGCGATCGCCACGAAGACCATGGTCAGCAACGCCGACGCGATCACCAGCCGCTGCCGCGCGGTTTCCTGGGCGTCGCCTTTGGTGCGTTCCCTGGCCGACAGCGGACGCGTGCCGGCCGCCGCGCGGGGCGCGGCGGCCGGTTCGGGCGGACCTGCTTTGCGCCACAGCCTCATCGACGCTCCCCTTCGTTTCTCGAGAGGATGTCATCGATGGTAACCGCGGCGCCGCGGCCCGCTCCTGCCGGACCCGAGGGGGCCGGCCCCTGAAGGGCCGGTCGAGGGGGCGTCGTGGGTCCGGCTGAACGCCCTGAAAGGGGTGCGGAGGCCGGCGAGGGGCTGCCGGCCTCCGCTGCGACGCGATCGCCACCGGGCAAAGTCGACGAGGGGACGTCGTTGCCCGTTCGTGGGGGGGAAGGGAGTGGCGAATCGCGTCGCGGGGGGCTCGAATCTGTCTTCAAGGACTCCAATCGTACGACCTGCTTGATCGAGGCCTGATCGAGGTCGAGATGGGCCTGCACGAGATGCTCGATGCGCTCCGCCTCGTTGAGGTGAGCCCATTCGATCCTGAGGATGTGCGTGGCCTGCTGGCTTTCGACGATCTTCTGATTGGTGCGGTCGATCCTCTCCTCGAGGTCCTGCACCTTGTACTTGACCGCAAACAGGCCGATCGCCGTGCAGACGGCAATGATCGACCAGAACAGGAGGCCGCGATGGATCATGCGGCCCCTCCGATCTTTTCGGCAACCCTCAGGCGCGCCGAACGGGCGCGAGGATTGGCCGCGACTTCGGTATCGGTCGGCACGACCGGTCGGCGGGTCAGGTCGCGCAAGGTCGGCGTCCGGGCCTGCGCGACCGGCGGTGCATGCCGCGACGGTGCAGGCGTCCGCCCCGACCGCGCCCTGACGAATTCCTTGACGGCCCGATCTTCGAGCGAGTGGAACGACACGACGGCAAGGCGGCCGCCCGGCGCAAGAACCGATTCGGCAGCCGCAAGTCCACGTTCGAGCTCACCCAGCTCGTCGTTGACCGCGATCCGCAGCGCCTGGAAGACGCGCGTTGCGGGATCGCTCTCGTCCTTGGCCGAAGGGCCGACCGCGCGGCGCACGATCTCGGCCAGTTCGCCCGTCGTTTCGATGCGCCCCTCGCGCCGACGCTCGACGATAGAACGCGCGACACGCCGGCTCCGTCTTTCTTCGCCATAGCGCCAGAAGATATCGGCGAGTTCCGACTCCTCGCCGTCGTTGACGAGATCGGCCGCCGAGGGACCGCGCTTCTCCATGCGCATGTCCAGAGGGCCGGACGCGCGGAACGAGAAACCACGCTCGGGCCGATCGAACTGCATGGACGAGACGCCGAGATCGAGCGTCACGCCATCGACCTCCGACACGCCTTCCGCGGAGAGCAGCTCCGCCATGTCTCCAAAGCGACCCTCGACCAGGCGCAAGCGGGGAGCATAGCGCTGCGCCAGCGCTTGACCGGCAGTTACCGCATCCGGATCGCGATCGATCGCGATCACCTCGCAATCGGCACGATCGAGCAGGCCGGCCGTGTAACCGCCGGCACCGAAAGTGCCGTCGACATAGCGAGCGCCATCGCGCGGATTCAACGCCTCGACGACTTCGCGGAGGAGGACCGGAACGTGTCCGCTCATGCCTCACCTCCGGTGAGGCCGCGCACGAACGCCGCCATCTTCTCGCGATCGGAGTCGCGACGCGCCTGCCAGCGCTTCGGATTCCAGAGCTGGAACTTGTCGCCCTTGCCGACAAGCATCACGCCCTCTTCGGTTTCGAGAATCTGGGCGAACTCCGCCGGCAGCGTGAAGCGACCATCGGGTTCCATCGGCACGGTGCGCGCGCCGGCCGAAAGGTAGCCGGCAGGATCGAACGCCTCATCGTCGAGCGCGACCTTGAGCGACCCTTTGGGCCCCAGCGCTTCCATGCGCAGGCGGTCCAACATGGCATCGAAGCCGGCGCGACTGTTCCCGTTCACGACGCCGGCAACATTGGGCGAGTGGTAGAGGACAAAAGCCCCCCGATCATCAGCGGGCAGCTCATCGCGAAAGGCGGCGGGCAATAGAACCCGTCCCTTCTTGTCGAGCTTGATCAGGATCTCGGACCGGAATGCCACCGGGCCTCTCCCCCTGGATCCCGCCGCCGGTGCCCCACGCGCCGGCATCCACTGATACACGGGATACAATGGGATACCATGGGAAAGCCCGGGATGCAATCATCAAAACCCCGATTCGCCGTGGATTCCTAAGTGGTTAGCACCACATCTATTGTCTGCTCTTCTCCTAAAACCGCAAGGTCTTGTGTAGGGGAAAGCGCACGCCCTCTCCCAGTCTTCCCAGCTGTAAAATAACGAGAAGATGTCAGACGGCCTGTAAGCCGGGTTCTGTCCTCGCCCGAAAGCGATGGATGGCCATTCCTCTGGGACGTCCGTTGCCGAACGCCTCGCGCGACCGACCCGGGCGACGGCGCGGAAACACGCTTGCCGGTTGCCCGGCGTGCCGCCCCTATTTGGTCTTGCTCCCGGTGGGGTTTGCCGTGCCGCTTCCGTTACCGGTCGCGCGGTGGGCTCTTACCCCACCGTTTCACCCTTACCCGTCCGGCGAGCCGGACTGGCGGTCTGTTCTCTGTGGCACTGTCCCTGGGGTCGCCCCCGCCGGTCGTTAACCGGCACCGTGTCTCCGTGGAGCCCGGACTTTCCTCGCCACAGCGATTGCTCGCCGCAGCGCAGCCATCCGGCCGTCTGACGGCCGTCTAGCTAGGGCCCCGCCCCCACCTGGTCAAGAAGAGCTGCGAGCAGCGAGCGCGTCTCGATGTCGGCGATGCCGTCGACACGCGCTGGACGGAAATGCCGTTGGAAGGCCTTCAGTATCTCCTCCTCAGGGAGATCGACCGCCGGAACATAACCAAAGCGCTGCAGCGCCTCCTGGACATCGCCCTCGAAAGGCCTGGCTCCCGGCTTTGGCCAGACGCCAACACCGGCAGCGGCCAAAGTCTTCCAGGGAAAGCGCAGGCCCGGATCGATCTTGCGGCGGGGAGCGATGTCGGAATGACCGACGACGTTGCGCGGGACGATCGCCGGGTGGCGGCCGAGAATATCGCGGCAGAGATCGATGAGCGCCGCGATTTGCCGATCGGGATAATCGTGATGGTCGCCGTGCAGGTTGACGATCTCGATACCGATCGACGTCGCGTTCAGGCTGTCCCGTCCACGCCAGTAGGAACGGCCGGCGTGCCAGGCGACGCGCTGCTCCGGTACCAGGCGATAGACGGTCCCCTCTTCGGCCAGCACATAATGCGCGCTGACGCGGAGTTCGCGCTTGGGATCGCTCAGAATGTCGAGCGACGATTGAAGCGGCAATTCCGTGTAATGCAGGACCAGCGTATCGACCGCCGAAGTCTCGGGCCGCGGTGCGTGGTTGGGCGAAGGCCGATCGACGATCGTCAGGCTCACGCGGCAATCAGCCCGCGCTGGCGGCGCAGTCGATCATAGGCATCGTTGATCAGGGCGAGCTTGCGGTTGGCAACCGCGATCGCTTCCTCCGGCAATCCCTGGGCAATCAGCCGGTCGGGATGGTTGGCCCGGACCTGCCGCAGCCATGCCTCGCGGATCTCTTCGTCCGACGCCAGCGGATCGATACCGAGGATGATGCAGGGTTCGCATTCCACCACGCCCAGGGCCGCCGCCTTGGCGCGCTCGAATCGCTCGGCGCTCAAGCCGAAGATCGTTGCCACCTTCGCGAGGTATCCGGCCTCCTCGGCGCTCACCTGTCCATCGGCCTTGGCGATGTCGAACAACCCCTCCAGAACATTCTCGAGGATTTCGGGCGCATCGGGAAAGAGCGCCGCCACCTGACGCGCATAAGGTTCGAAACCGGATGCATCACGTTTGGCCAGATCGAAAAACCGCTCGACATTGCGCTCTTCGCCCGCCGGCACCTGAAAGAACGAGCGGAAGGCTTCGACTTCCTTGTGGGTTACTTCGCCATCGACCCGAGCCATCTTCGCCCCGAGCGCGATCACGCCGATCGTGAAGCCGATCTGGCGCAGGCCTGGATGGTCGTTGGGATCGCGAGGCGCGGCTGGAGCGGTTTCATTGCTTACCCGTCCCTCGAGGACATACTGGTCGACGGCGTGGCCCGCCATCACCCCCAGCAAGGCCGCGATCGGACCGCCGAGGGCGAAGCCAGCCGTACCGCCAACTATCTTTCCCCAGATCTTCATACTGCCCGCTACCCTTCGCAGATCACAGGATCAAGGAACCGATCGCCACGGCCACCAGCAAGACCAGCGCCAAATAGCGATAAAAGCGCTCGCTGGCCAATGGGAACAACCGCTCCCCCAACACGCCGCCAACGACCACCGCCGGAGCAAGGAAGATGCCGCGCATGCCGGTCTCCCAGCGCACGAGATCGCGAGCCACGAACACCAGCAGCGTGGCGAGATCGACGAACACGAAATAGGTGGTGAGATTGGCGCGCACGCGTTCCACGCTCTCCTTACCTGCCAGATAATAAAACGCGATCGGCGGTCCAGCCATTCCCGAGAGGCCGTTGAGAAAGCCACTCATTCCGCCCGCCGCCAGAGTCGATGTCGCCCGCGGTTTGCCATGATATCGCCATCCGCTCGCCAGCAAGGCGACGGCCGTCAGGACGATCGCCGAAATCGTCCAGCGCATCGGTTCCGGCGCCACATGGGTGAGCGTGATATTCCCCAGCGGCACGCAGATGGCCGCGGCCACCAGCAGCAGGCCGATCCGGCGCCAGTCGACGTGCGCGACCGCCCGCGGCAACAGCGGCAGGGCGACGACGATCTCCAGCATCAGGCACAGAGACACGCCCGTCTCCGGCCCGTACAGGGCCGAAAAGACTGGCGTCATCAGCATCGCGGCGCCGAACCCCGCGAAACCGCGCACCATGCCGGCGACGACGGCGACCGCGGCGGCGATCAGGAAGGAAGGCGCGAGGAGCTCGGGCATCGTGGGCAGCCCCCAAGCTCTAGCATTGCCCGGGCCCGCCCCTGACATCATATAATGCAGGCCATGCCCCCAAAGAATCTTGCGGTTTCCCCCATGCCGCTGCTGATGCCCTATATCCAGCGGCGTCCAGCGAATATCGGCGGCAAGCCCTTCAAGCTGGTCTCGGATTACACGCCGGCCGGCGGCACGACCTGATCGATCCTAAGTGTCCGTCGCGCGTTGCCGATCATGGACAGTTTCGGAAGCGACGTGATCCGCGTCACTATCGCCACCTCATCCACAGATAACTAGTCAGACTCTGGCCCGGCATGTCCATTGCCAAAGCTGGACGGCCCCGGAGACGGTGAGAAATCCCAGCGCCAAGGCAAGGACGCTCATCGCCGATTGCGTTGCAATCAGGAGCTTGCGCTGCAGCGCCATGACCGGCCCGACGGCAGACGCGTCGTGACGGGTGAGCTGGGTGACCACCAGCCAGTCCTGTGCCGTGCGCTGTACCCACGTGCCGATGTTGGAGACGAAGGCGCCGCCGACCCAGATCCGATGATTGAAGCCTTTCAGGGACCGGACGCCTTCAAGCGGCGCCCTCATGGCTGCTCTGGCTGGTTGCCGCCGTGGAAGCGGCCAAAGTGACGGGCGGAAAAAAGTGCGATCAGCAGCCCACCGGCGCCAAATGCGACGATGTCGCCGGTGCTCTTCAAGTCGAAATCGCCGACGCGACAGACAAGGACATAGCCGACGGCGATATTGAAGAAGCCCCAGAGCACGTTGACGGTTGAAGACGACAGCCCTTGGCCCGACGGCTTGGCAAATGGGCTCTGAAACGGCCGGCCCATCATTCCGCTGACGAAGTGGGGGATCGCATTGGCGAGGAACGCACCGCCAAAGACATAGGATAATAGCGACAGCCATGGCATCTCAGGCGTTCCTTGCCGGCAGGAGATCGATGATGTCCTGGCTCGTGCCGGTCTCGCCGAGCCGTGGGAAGACGCATCTGATGCTGTACTCGTGCGCCTCGGGACGCGTGTCGGCCATGGCGTCGATGGCGAGCGTGACGTTGAATCCGTGCTCATAGGCTTGGCGTGCCGTCGCCTCGACGCCGGTTCCGGTCGCCACGCCGGCGACGACCACCTGAGTGACGCCTCGCGCTTTCAATTGCGCCTCGAGATCGGTGCTCGCAAAGGCGCCCCAGGTCCGCTTCGTTACGGCGATGTCGCCGGGTTGCTGATTGAGTTCCGGGATGAGGTCGGTCCACCCGTCCGGTCGCGGACTGGTTTGACGCGGCTGTTCCGTGCGCCCAGGGGCACTGCCGGCGACGTTGACGAGTACCACCGGTAGGCCGCGCTGGCGGAAGGTCTCAGTCAGCGCGCTTGCTCGCGCGATGACGGCATCAATTGTGGGGATGCCGGGCAGACCGACGATCCCCTTTTGCAGGTCGATGATGATCAGGGCGGTGCTGGGATCGAGCGCGGTCAAAGCCATGGCGCATTCCTTTTGAAAATAGGGATGGTCGCAAGCCGCGACGGATTCGCATCACTCGTCGACAAGCCGCTTGAGCAGATCGACGGCTTCGGCAAGCCTGTCCTGTTCGTGCGGCGACAGATGTACCTGAAGCGCCCGAGTGAGCCAGTCCTGGCGTGCCGCACGGCCTTCCTCGATCCATTTGCGGCAGGCATCCGTCAGCGACAGCAAGGTCTGTCGCCCATCCGTCGGGTCCGGCACGCCGCTCACCCAGCCTGCCGCCTCAAGCGCCGCGATGATGGCGCCCATCGATTGCGGACGCACTCCCTCGGCCCGGGCGAGACTTGACGCCGTTGCGGGGCCGTCCGTCTCCAGTCGAAGCAGCACAGACACCTGTGATGGCGTGAGATCGCCGATATGCGCCTGCGCGCGCAGCCGGCGCTTCAGCTTGCCCACCAGCGCCCGGAGATCCTGCGCCAGGGCCGCAGCGCGCATGCTTTGGTAAGTGTCCGGCTGATCCTTCATGACTGCCAACGTAGAGCATATAAGGCCTCCTGAAAAGGATACCTTATCAGTTTAGCTGGATATTTTTGCGCGTCCTCTGATGAACACTGGTGGCAACAGGGTTCTCACCATTGCCCGCACACTGTCCGGCCTGCCGTAGGTGACCATAATGGGGACTAGCGTTGACGAGGTTTGTGATGACGCCATGAACGCCGCGGCCGCGATGAAGCTGGCCGACGGGGCCCGTTGGACGATCACCTGCTCCGGCGGTCCGATATGGACATTGCGGACATGACGCTCGCCGATGAACCGGATCGCTCCCCTTGCGACCCGATCCACGAATGGTTACATGTAACCAATTCGGAGGTTCAGATCATGCCATCTGCGAGTGGTGCGAAGCCCACCAGGCTGAAGGTCCAGGAACACCGCGCCCGGCTGCGTGCCCAGGGCCTGCGGCCGATCCAGATTTGGGTGCCCGACGTTCGCGCCTCATCCTTCCGGGCGGAGGCGCACCGGCAATCCATGGCGGTAGCGGCAAGCGCCCATGCGGCCGAGGATCAGGCGTTCATCGATGCGGCGTCCGACTGGGACGACGAATGAAGCGGGGAGACATCTGGACTGTCTCCGGCGGCAAGGATTACGCGGGCAAGCCGCGCCCCGTCGTCATCGTCCAGGATGATGCTTTCGACGCGACGGCCTCGATAACGATCTGCGCCTTCACCACCGATCCCACAGAAGCGCCCCTGTTCCGGCTGCTGATTGAGGCGAACGAGCGCAACGGTCTGCGCTCTCCCTCCCGGCTGATGGTGGACAAGATCACCACTGTCTCGAAGTCCAAAGTCGGCGAGCGGATCGGCCGGCTGGATGACGAGGATGTGGTCCGGCTCAACCAGGCCGTGATGGTGTTCCTTGGCCTGGCGGTGTCGCCGAGAACGGGTCGAACAGGGAAGTGACGAGAAGCGCCACGCACCATCCGGCCCGCCGTAAGTGACCATAATAGGGGCCGGCGTCGACGAGACTTATGATGACACCATGAACGGCACAGCTTCCACCGCCCGGCCCGTCCTCGTCCCGGCTCCGGCTGCCGCGGCGGCCTTTCCCGAATTCCCGAAATTTTCCGGAAATCCTTTGATTCCAACGCTTAAGGCCATTTTCGGGAAAACCATTTTTTTCGCGCCGTCGATTCCCGAAAAGAGGCGGGAAACCCGGGCGAAGGCCCCAAAAGCCTTGTGCCATCGGCATCGGAGGCTTCCCACCGCGCCGGGAAACTCGGGAACGTTTGTCCCCGCCTGGCAGGTCCCAGGCGACGGTCCCGCCTGCCGGCCTCAAGCATTGCCGGCCCCCAGCCGCGCCCTCATATAATAAGGCCATGGCCTCGAAGAACCTTGCGGTTTCCCCCATGCCGCTGCTGATGCCCTATATCCAGCGGCGTCCAGCGAATATCGGCGGCAAGCCGTTCAAGCTGGTGTCGGATTACACACCTGCCGGCGACCAGCCGCAGGCGATTCGTCAGCTGATCGACGGCGTTCAGGGAGGCGAGCGCGACCAGGTGCTGCTGGGCGTCACCGGCTCGGGCAAGACCTTCACCATGGCCAATGTCATCGCCTCGCAGACGCGGCCGGCGCTGGTGCTGGCGCCGAACAAGACGCTCGCGGCGCAGCTCTATGGCGAGATGAAGGGCTTCTTCCCGGAGAACGCGGTCGAGTACTTCGTCTCCTACTACGATTACTATCAGCCCGAGGCCTACGTTCCCCGCACCGACACCTATATCGAGAAGGATTCGTCGATCAACGAACAGATCGACCGCATGCGCCACTCGGCAACGCGCGCCCTGATGGAGCGCGACGACGTGGTGATCGTCGCCTCGGTCTCCTGCATCTACGGCATCGGTCCGCTCGAGAACTATCAGGCCATGACCTTCCGCCTGCACAAGGGGCAGAAGATCGACCGCACCACCCTGCTCCGCCGCTTCGTCGAACAGCAGTACAAGAGGAACGACAACGCCTTCCAGCGCGGCACCTTCCGCGTGCGTGGCGACACCGTCGATCTTTTTCCGGCCCACTATGAAGACAAGGCGTGGCGCTTCGAGATGTTCGGCGACGAGATCGAGTCGATCACCGAGTTCGATCCGCTCACCGGCGATAAATCGGCGACGCTCTCGGACATCGTGGTTTATGCCAACAGCCACTACGTCACGCCGCGCCCGACCATGACGAAGGCCATCCAGCAGATCAAGACCGACCTCAAGCAGCGGCTCGACGAGTTCAACCGCGCCGGTCGGCTGCTCGAAGCGCAGCGGCTCGAACAGCGCACCCTGTTCGATATCGAGATGCTGGAGACGACCGGCGCCTGTGCCGGCATCGAGAACTACTCGCGCTATCTCACCGGCCGCAAGCCGGGCGAGCCGCCGCCTACCCTGTTCGAATACTTCCCGGAAAACTCGCTCCTGATCGTCGATGAAAGCCACGTCACCGTGCCGCAGATCGGCGGCATGTTCCGCGGCGACTTCAACCGCAAGAGCGTGCTGGCCGAGTTCGGTTTCCGCCTGCCATCGGCCATCGACAACCGTCCGCTGAAGTTCGAGGAATGGGAGACGCTGCGCCCGCAGACGACTTTCGTCAGCGCGACGCCCGGCCCCTGGGAGATGGAACGGACCCAGGGCGTGTTCGTCGAGCAGGTCATCCGCCCGACCGGCCTGATCGACCCGACCGTCATCATCAGGCCGGTCGAGAAGCAGGTCGACGACCTGATCGCCGAGTGCAAGGACTGCGCGAAGAAGAGCCAGCGGGTCCTGGTGACGGTGCTCACCAAGCGCATGGCCGAGGACCTCGTCGAATATCTCCATGAGGCCGGCATCCGCTGCCGCTACCTGCATTCTGATATCGACACGCTGGAGCGCATCGAGATCATCCGCGACCTGCGGCTGGGCGCGTTCGACGTACTGGTCGGCATCAATCTCCTGCGCGAGGGCCTCGACATCCCGGAATGCGCGCTGGTGGCGATCCTCGATGCCGACAAGGAAGGCTTCCTGCGGTCACCGACGTCGCTGGTGCAGACCATCGGCCGCGCCGCGCGCAACGTCGAGGGCCGGGTCATCCTCTATGCCGACAAGATGACCGACTCGATCAAGTACGCCATGGCCGAGACCGAGCGACGCCGCGCCAAGCAGATCGCCTACAACAAGGAACACGGCATCACGCCGGCCTCGGTGAAGAAGAACATCGCCGAGATCCTGCAATCCACCGCCGAGCGCGACCATTACACGGTCGATACTGGCGTCTCCGGCGACGTGCATCTCGTCGGACACAATCTCAGAAGCCATATCGCCGAGCTCGAGAAGCGCATGCGCGATGCGGCGGCGAATCTCGAGTTCGAGGAAGCGGCGCGCATCCGGGACGAAATCCGCCGGCTCGAAGCCAACGAGCTCGAACTGCCGGGCCAGCCGATCGCCGCATCGGCCAACATCAACCTCGGCAAGATGCAGAACAGCCGGGTCTTCCGCGGCGTCCGCACCGGCTCGGGATCGGGCGGTCGCCCGGCACGCCGCAGCGGTCGATAAGAGCCCGCTACTCCTGCCCGTCGAGCGCGGATTCGTGCCAGCGTCGCAACAGCAGGTGCGAGAGCAGCGTCAGCACGAGGAAGATCGCGATACCCGTTGCCGAGATCAGGGCGAGCGCCGCGAACATGCGCGGCACCTTGAGCTGGTAGCCGGCCTCGAGGATGCGCCACGCCAGGCCGGACGCATTGCCGCCGGTGCCGGCCACGAACTCGGCGACCACCGCCCCGATCAGGGCCAGTCCGCCCGAGATCCGCAACCCGCCCAGGAAGTACGGCAAGGCGGCGGGCAGCCTTAGATAAACAAGCGTGCGCCAGCGGCCAGCGCCATAAAGCTCGAACAGGCTGAGGAGATTGCGGTCCACGGAACGCAACCCGAGGATCGTGTTGGACAGGATGGGAAAGAAAGCCACCAGCCAGGCGCAGATCAGCAGCGAGAGATCGACGTCGTTGGCCCAGACGATGATCAGCGGCGCGATCGCCACGACCGGCGTCACCTGCAGGACGACGGCATAGGGAAACAGCGACAGCTCGACCCAGCGCGACAGCGAGAACAGCACCGCCAGCACGCCGCCGACCACGACAGCCGCACCCAGCGCGGCAAGCGTTATGCTCAGCGTCACCCAGAGCGAGGGCGCCAGCGTGCTCCAGTCCGCCACCAGCGTCCGCGCGATGAGGATTGGCCCTGGCAGGATGTAGGGTGGCACCGCCAACGCGCGCACGGCTTCTTCCCACAGACCGAGAACGAGCAGGCCCAGAACCAGGGGCGCGACGACCTTGACGCTCATGCCGCCATCGCCTGGCCGAGCTGCGCCGAGGCTAGGCGGCAGATGGCGACATAGTCGGCGGAAGTTCGAAACGCCTCGTCGCGGGCATGGCTGGTGGCGACGGGCAGCTCCGATGCAATTCGTCCCGGCCTGGTCCCCATGATCACGATGCGTTGCGACAGGAATACCGACTCGAAGACCGAATGTGTGACGAAGATCGCCGTGAAACGCCGCTGCTGCCACAATGCCAGCAGATCGAGGTTGAGGCGATGCCGTGAAATCTCGTCCAGCGCAGCGAAGGGCTCGTCCATCAGCAGGAGCCTGGGTTGCGTCACCAGGGCCCGCGCGATCGAAACCCGCATCTTCATGCCGCCCGACAGTTCGCGCGGATAGCTTTTCTCGAAGCCGGCCAGCCCCACGCCCGCCAGTGCGTCCTCGGCCCGCGCCCGGCGCTCCGATCGCGCTAGACCCGCCAGCTTGAGCGGCAACTCGACATTGGCGAGCGCCGTCGCCCAGGGCATCAGCGTCGGCTCCTGGAACACGAAGCCCATATCGTGTCGACCCGTCGGTCGACCGACGCTGCCGCTGGTCGGGGTCGCGAGGCCGGCAATGATGCGTAGCAGGGTGGTCTTGCCGCAGCCGGAAGGTCCCAGCAGGCTGACGAACTCTCCCGCGGCGACAGTCAGCGAGACATCGCTGAGCGCCTGCAGGCCATTGTCGAAATGCTTGGAAACGGCGCTGACGCGGACGGGCGCTCCCGTTGCCGGCATCAGGCAGGCGGCAGGGTCAGATCGATGGTCGCCGTCCACGCCGGCAGCGGCACCGATTCGCGTACGGCAAGATTGGCCGGCAGTGCCGACCTCTCCTTGATCTGCTTGAAGGGCAGCACCAGCCCGCCACGCACGCCGAACACCGCGTCCCGATCGAGATACTTGTCGTCCTCGGGGAAGAACTCCGTGATCAGCGGCTTGTGGCCGGGCGCGTGAACGATCATGTGCAGATGAGCCGGACGCCAGGCGTCGCGTCCCAGCGCACGCAGCATGTCGCCGGCCGGCCCATCGTCAGGCACCTTGTACGAAACCGGACGCACGGTGGAAAACGCGAAGGTGCCGTCCGGCGCGACCGCAAGCCGGGCATGATAGTTGGTCGCCGCCTGCTGCGGATCCTGCTGGGCATAAAGACCGTTTCCAGAATTCTGCCACAGCGCCAGCACCGTTCCGGCCGCCGGTTGGCCCTTCTGATCCAGTACGCGCCCCGTGACGACCAGAGGCTCGCCGACCTGGCCCTTCCACAGATCGCCGCCATTCGGAAGCTCCGGCGCGCCTTCGATGTGGAACGGCCCCAGCACCGAGGACGGCGTGCCGGACGTCGAGGCATTGACCATGTCGACCAGCGAGGAGACGCCGAGGAGATCGGAGAACAGGATGTATTCGTTGCGCTTGTCGTCGGTGAACTTGACCGCGCGGGTCAGGGCGTCGATCGCCGCGCCCCATTCCGCCTGTGTCACCTTGTTATCGCGCACGAAGCTGTGCAGATGGCCGGCCAGACTCACCAGCAGCTCGCGGGTGCGGGCAGATGGAGCATTCTTCGCATACTCGGCGAAGGCCTGGGTGATGGTGGCCGGAGTCAGATTGCGCATGGACGCCCCCTTGCCTGCGGTCGGCCTTGTTTGGTCAGCCGCCCGACCTCAGCATGGCGTCATAATCCGCACGCAGCAACGCGAAGAGAAGGTGGTCGGCCCAATGGCCGTTGATCCGCAGATACTGCCGTGCGAGCCCCTCTTCATGGAAGCCCACTTTGGCCAGTACGCCCTTCGACGGCTCGTTATGCGGCAGGCATGCGGCCTCGAGCCGGTGCAGCCGCAGATCGTCGAAGGCGAAAGGCAGGAGCGCGCGCAGTGCGTCCGTCATAAGGCCCTGCCCCGCATAGGGCTGCCCCATCCAGTAGCCGATGGAAGCGGTCTGCGCGACACCGCGCCGAACATTGCTGAGGTTGATGCCGCCGACCAGTCGCCGGCCCTCGTTGAGAAAAATGAAAAGGCCGTAGGCCTCGCCGGCGCGCCATTCGCGAACCTGCTGGCGAAGTCGCCGACGGAAATGATCGCGTCCGAGAGAGTCGTCAGGCCATGTCGGTTCCCACGGCGTAAGAAAGGCTCTGCTGCGTGCGCGCAGCTCCGCCCACTCGGGCCAGTCCTCCATGCTGGGCGCACGAAGGAAGACGCGCTTGCCCGAAATGCGGGTCATTCCTGATAGCGACAAAGGAACGTCGGCGAAACGAAACATCTCGCTCAACATACTAAGCCTGCGAATCGATTTGTTCCATGATTTCCGAGGCTTGATGTCGGGCTTTCAGGCCCGAAATATCGCTCCCGCGTCAATTCAATATCTTGAAAAAGGTCTTCGGGAGGATGAAGTTCTTATTAACGAAGGAGCCCGGACCACCGTCATGGACAACGACATTTCCAATATCGGCCAGAAAGGTCGGTTCTACCTGACCAAGCACATCTGGGTGCCTCAGGAGCCGATCGAGAACTTCAATCTCAAGATGTCGGACGTCATCCTGCGTCGCATGCCCAAGCTTCCATTGTCGGGCGAAGACGCAGTCAAAGTTTTCCCTATGCTCGATGAGTTGAAGAAGAGCCACGACAAGATCAAGGCTGATCTCAACTATCTGCTGAGCCACCACGAAGAGATTCCCGCTCTGCACGAAGTCCACCCACGCGACCTGTTCGTCCCCGGTCGCGCCTGGCGCACTTACCTGCTGAAGATCTGGGGCCACGAGGTGAAGGACAACACCGCGGCGGTGCCCGACACCTACGAGGCGATCAACCGGATTCCCGGTGTGCACACGGCGCTGTTCAGCATCCTGGCCGGCGGTGCGGAGATCGTCCCGCATCGCGGCTCCGCAGCCGGCGTCATCCGTTTCCACTACCCGCTGATCGTGCCGAAGAAGGAACCGGAAAAGTGCTGGATCGAGATCGGCGGGCACCACTTCTTCTGGCAGGAAGGCGTGCCGCTGGTGTTCGACGACACGCGCGAACACTGGGTCAAGAACCAGACCAAGGAAACGCGCGTGGTATTGATCATCGACTTCAACGCCAACATGCCGTTCCCGATCAATATGTACACAGGACTGCGCTACAACCTCATCCGTCACTCGAGCGAAGTGAAGGCTGTCCTGGAACGCGCTTCGATCGGCGTGCCACCGCGCAACAAATCGGTCGACCTGGCCAAGGCCGCCTGAGCGACCTTGAACCAAGGAAGTCAAAAGGGCTCGCCTGACGGCGAGCCCTTTGTTTTTGAGCTGCGATGCGCGCGATCAGAAAAATCCAACCGCCATCGACGTCGATGAAAGCGTGACTCGGTTATTCATTTTCGAGACAAGAATCATAGTCTAATTGATTGATATTTGTGGATTCTTTTTGGCCGTCATATTCATGTTTCACTTCAAGTACCAGGGGCGATACCTGCGATCTGACCACACCGACCACGAGACCTTTCCCACCGAGATCTCGCGTCTCCCCAAGAGGTTAAAACGAGATCTTCCGCCGGCAAGTGGAGACAATAATCGCCTTTTAAATCAATACATTAGACACGATAATTGAGCTAATCTTTCACCTTAAGATGCCCGCCGACGGCATCTCGGTGGCCCGTCGGCGGCAGCCGCAGCTCGATGCGATCAGCAGCCCGCCAACAGGTCAGGCGGCAAGGCGGGCGGCGATGCTGTCCAGAGGCTCCAGCGCATCGACAGGTCCGAGAGCGGCCAGCGTCAGGCTTCCTTGCAGGAGCCGGCGGGCGACACGCCGCACCGCCTGCTGGTCGACCGCCTCGATGCGCGCGACGATCTCAGGGTAAGGCAGCGGTCGGCCATGGACCAGTAGATGACGGGCCGCCTGCTCGCACCGCGCGCCGCTCGATTCGAGCGACATCAGCGTTCCCGCCTTGATCTGCGCGCGTGCCCGCATCAGTTCGGCTTCGGTCAGCGTATCGGCCACGCCGGCGAATTCCTCGCATACCGCCGGAACCAGTTCGGCAAGATCGTCCTCGCCCGTACCGGCGTAGATCCCGAACAGGCCGCCATCGGCATAGGCGGCGTTGAAGGAATGGATGCCGTAGACCAGCCCGCGTTCCTCGCGGATGCGCTGGAACAGCCGCGAGGACATGCCGCCTCCCAGCAACGTCGAATAGACGACGCTGGCGTAATAGTCCGGATCGCGATAGCCGATGCCCTGGCACCCCAGCACCAGATGCGCCTGCTCCAGCGTTCGCACCTCGCGGCCATCCCCGCCGACGTAAGAGAGCGGCACGGTGGGCGGCGCATTGGCCGGCGTGCGGGCGACCGAGCCGAAGTACTTCTCCGCCAGATCGACAAGCTGATCGTGCTCGACCCGCCCGGCGGCGGACAGAACCATGTTCGACGCCGTGTAGTGCCGCGCCAGGAAGGCGAAGAGATGGTCGCGCCCAATCGCTTCCACCGACTCAGCCGTTCCCAGCACCGGCCGGCCGAGCGGCTGATCCGGCAGGGCGATTTCCTGGAACTGGTCGAAGACAAGATCGTCCGGCGTATCGAGAGCCTGACCGATCTCCTGCAGGATGACGCCGCGCTCGCGTTGCAGCTCGTCGGGATCGAACACCGAATTGCGCAGGATATCGGCCACCAGCTCGACGCCCAGCGCCACGTCCTCCTTCAGCACGGAGGCGTGGTAGGCGGTTATCTCGCGCCCGGTATAGGCGTTGAGGCTGCCGCCCACATTCTCGATCTCCTCGGCAATGGCGCGCGCGCTGCGCGTCCGCGTGCCCTTGAAGGCCATGTGCTCGAGCATGTGCGCCATGCCGTTCAGCTCGGCGCTTTCGTGCCGGGTCCCGCAGGCCACCCAGATCCCGAGCGAAACCGATTCGACCTCGGGCATCTCGTCGACGGCAACACGCAGGCCATTGCCGAGCGTGGTGACCTTCACTTCGCTCATGTGCTCACCTTTACCTGCGGTCGTCCCGCGACGCGGCTACCGTCGTGCGCCGCCATGCGATCGTCGATCAATGACTCCAGGGCCGCGATATCGTTCGGCAGGCCCTCAACGCGTTCGGTGCGCTCGTACAGGTCGGCCAGACGCGGCGGCAGGACCGGCCGCAGGCCGATCGCCTTCTCCACCGCGTCGGGAAACTTGGCGGGATGCGCCGTGGCCAGCACGATCATGGGGACGGCCGCGTCGCGCCGGTGCTGCTGGGCGATCGCGTAGCCGATGGCGGTGTGAGGGTCGATGATCTCGCCGAAACGCTTGCGGCAGTCGGCAATCGCAACGAGGGTGCCCTCGTCGTCCAACCGTCCGGAATCGAACAGAGCGCGCACGCCGCCCAGGGCATTGGCGCCGACCTTCAGCGTTCCGGTGGCGCGGAAGACCGTCATCGCCTCCGCCAATGCCTTGCCATCGCGGCTGTAAAGATCGAACAGCAAGCGCTCGAAATTGCTCGAGATCTGGATATCCATGCTGGGGCTCAGCGTGGGCGTCACCCCGGTCATGGTCATCGCACCCCGCTCGAAAAAGCGCGGCAGGATGTCGTTGGCATTGGCCGCGACGACGAAGTGCGAGATCGGCAGCCCCATCTGGCGCGCCGCGTAGCCGGCATAGACATTGCCGAAATTGCCGGTGGGCACCGTGAAAGCGACCGGGCGATCCGGCGCTCCGAGCTTCAGGGCGGCCCAGAAGTAGTAGACGATCTGCGCCATCACGCGGGCGAAGTTGATCGAGTTCACGGCCGTCAACGCGTGGCGATCGCGGAAGGCGAGATCGTTGAAACAGGCCTTGGCGAGATCCTGGCAATCGTCGAACGTGCCCTGCACCGCAATGTTGTGCACGTTGGGCGCCAGTACCGTCGTCATCTGCCGACGCTGCACCTCGCTCACGCGACCGTGCGGATGAAGCATGAAGATGTCGATCGTCTTGCGGTCGCGCACCGCCTCGATGGCTGCCGAGCCCGTGTCGCCGGATGTCGCGCCGACGATGGTCGCATGTTGGCCGCGCTGCACCAGCGTATGGTCGAGCATGCGGCCCAGGAGCTGCAGCGCCACATCCTTGAAGGCGAGCGTCGGACCGTGGAACAACTCGAGCAGATGCAGGCCGCTATCGCCGAGCGCCTTCAGGGGCGCGACATCCGGCGTCTCGAACGAGGCGTAGGCCTCGGCGATCAGGCGGCGGAAGGTCGGCTCGTCGAAGGCGGTGCCCACGAACGGACGCATGACCTGGAATGCCACCTCGACGTAGGGCTTGCCCTGCAGCGCCGCGATCTCCGCTTTGGAGAAGTGCGGCCAGCTCTCGGGCAGGTAGAGTCCCCCGTCGCGCGCGAGGCCGGCGAGCATGACCTCCTCGAAGTTGAGGGGCGCAGGCGATCCCTGCGAGCCATGGCGGGTGCTGATGTAACGCATTGTTGGATATCGATCGCGAATTAGGCCACTTGGCGGCAGGCGGCGTGATCCTTGCGGACCCGCTTGGTCGAGGCTGGATACTGGGTCAGCTTGGCAGCCGGCCGGGTCGGGCGTTTGACCAGATCGCCACCGCAATTGGGGCACACGCCGCCCAGCCGGGTGCGCGCGCAGTCGGCGCAGAACGTGCACTCGAAGGTGCAGATCAACGCGTCCGGTGCGCCGTTGGGCAGATCCTTGTCGCAGCACTCGCAGTTGGGGCGGAGTTCGAGCATGGCTCCCTCTTACGCTGACAGGTAGCGGCTTTCCAGATGGGCCTTGAACGCCTGCGTTCCCAGGGGCTGGCCGGTGGCCTCGATCAGAATCCGGTCGGTGTCGGCAAGCGACCCCTTCCCGTGCACGTTGGTCCGCAGCCAGGTCAACAAAGGCCTGAAATTGCCCTGTGCGATTTCGTCCATAAGGCCGGGCTCGGCCGCCCTTGCAGCGGCGAAGAGCTGGGCCGCTGCCAGGGCGCCCAGCGTATAGGTCGGGAAATAGCCCCAGGAGGCATCGGGCCAGTGGATGTCCTGGAGGCATCCCATGGCGTCATTGGGCGGCACGATGCCCAGCAATTCGCGCATGCCGTCGTTCCAGGCCCCGGGCAGTTCGGCCAGAGGCAGATCGCCTTCCAGGATTGCCCGCTCGAGCCGGTAACGCAGCATGATGTGCAGCGGATAGGTAACCTCGTCGGCGTCCACACGGATGAAGCCCGGCATCACGCGCGTATAGAGCCGATGGATATTGTCGGTCTCCCAGGCCGGTCCCCGTTTGCCGAAGGCCTCGCGCATGCGCGGCGCGGCAAAGGCGATGAACGAGCGGCTGCGGCAGGCCTGCATTTCCATCAGGAGCGATTGGCTCTCGTGCAGGACCATGCCGCGCGCATTGCCGACCGGTTGACGGTTCCAGTCGCGCGGCAATCCCAGTTCATAGAGCGCGTGACCGCATTCATGGAGCACGCCCATGAGAGCCCGCGCGAAGTCGTGCTCGTCGTACCGGGTGGTGATCCGCACGTCGTCCGCGGTCCCGCCGGTGAAGGGGTGAGCCGAAACGTCGAGGCGGCCATGATGGAAGTCGAAGCCGATGACGCGGATCATCTGCTCGCCCAGCTTGCGCTGCGCCTCCACGGGAAACGGGCCGTCGAGTTCCAGCAGCTGTCCGGCCGCGTGCTGCCGCGCCAGCACGCGCTGCAACAGATCCGGCAGGAATGCCTTCAGCTCTCCGAACAGCGCATCGATACGCGCGCTGCGGCCGCCCGGCTCGTATTCGTCGAGCAACGCGTCGTAGAATGGCAGACCGAGCGCCTGGGCCTTGGCCGCGCCGACACGCTTGGTGATCTCCACTACTTTCTCAAGAGTCGGCAGCAAGATCTTGAAGTTGGCTTGCTTTTTCGCCTCACGCCACGCCATCTCGCAGGCCGAGGCCGCGCGCGTACGCGCCTCGACCAGATCGGCCGGCAGGGCATTGGCGTGGGTCCAGACATGCCGCATCTCGCGCAGGTTGGCGGCTTGCCAGCTATCGAGCCCACCCTTGCCTTCCTCGGCTCGCGACATCAGCTCGGGCATGTCGGGCGCTGTCAGGATCTCGTGCGCGACGACGTTGAGCGTCGCCAACTGGTCGGCGCGATCGTCGCTCGCGCCGTCCGGCATCATCGTCGAGCGATCCCAGTTCAGGATCGCACCGGCGCGATTGACGGCGCTCAGCCGATGGAAGCGGCGCTCGAGTTCGGCATAGGCAGCACTCGGGTTCATGCCATCCCCTTCGAGCGGCCGTTGATCGTCAGGCGGCCGTTCTCCCAATGATAGGCGAGATAGACGCCAACCAGCGCCATGCCGATCAGGAACCAGGTGATGGCGTATTGCAGATGGTCGTTCGGGATATCGAGCCGCGTCTGACCGCCGATGGGAAGGCCGCCCGGATTGGGTGTCGCATCGGCTTCCAGGAAGAAGGCGTCGAGCTTCGGATCTGGATTGCCGCCCGCCATCTTGCGCATCAGCGGCACATCGACATGGAACCAGAAATTCTTGGCCGGATCGTTGTCGGGCGCGAACTGCCGCCGCTCCTGCGTGCGCCGCACGACACCCACCAGATCGACAGGCCCTGCGACCTGACCGGCGGCGCGTGTCGCGGGATCCTTCTTGGTCGAGGGGATCCAGCCGCGATCGAGCAGGACGATTCGGCCGTCCTGGGTCCGCACTGGCGTGACCACGTGCATGCCGACATCGTCCTTGAGGCTGCGCGCAGCGAGGAAGAATTCCTTGTCGTGCAGGAACGTGCCCGAGATCCGGGCACGGCCGTATTCATGGACGAGCGGATCGCCCTTCAGCAGCTCGTCGAGGGTGACCGGGGTCGCGGCCTGGTTGGCGGCGATGCGATCGAGGATGTCGCGCTTCCACTCGCGCCGCTCCATCTGCCACAGGGCCAGGCCCATGCAAAGAATGAACACCGGCAGCGAGAAGACGGTGGGCCATAGTGCCGGCCTCAGTCGGAACATGTCCTACCTGTTGGTTATTCGTCGAGCGCGGTCGACCGGTGTTCGTACTGTTGCGCGATCAGCCAGGTCTTGAGCAGCCGCAGCATCCAGACCGCCAGGCCGAAGGTGATCGGCACCCACAGCAGGACGTGGAGCCACCAGGGCGGCTCGAAGCGGAACTCGACCCAGAAGACCAGCAGCATGATGATGGCGCCCAGTCCCAGGATCACGAACACTGCCGGGCCGTCGCCGGCATCGTTGCCGCGCAGATCCAGGCTGCAGACCGGGCAGTGATCGACGACGCCAAGAAGGCCGCGGAAGATCTTGCCCTGGCCGCAACGCGGACAGGTGCCTCGCAGTACGACTTCAGCCAGGGACGGACGGGGCCAATCGGCCATGACGGGGTCTCTCCAACGACGAACCGCCGGGGAACTTCCCGGCGGCCCATTCTGATCTTAGACGGTTGGCGCGTCTCAGTGGAGCGCAATCGGCGCCTTCCCCGAACCCCACCAGTAGACGCAGAAGAACAGGAACAGCCAGACGACGTCGACGAAATGCCAATACCAGGCGGCCGCCTCGAACCCGAAATGCTGCTTCGGCGTGAACTGGTTGTCCATGGCGCGGAAGAGGCACACCAGAAGGAAGGTGGTACCCACCAGCACATGGAACCCGTGGAAGCCGGTCGCCATGAAGAAGGTCGAGCTATAGATGTTCTCGCCGAAGTGGAACGGCGCGTGCATGTACTCGAAGGCCTGGATGCCCGTGAAGCAGGCGCCCAGGATGACCGTCAGCAGCAGGCCGCGCACCGCATCGCGCTTGTTTCCCTCCAGGATCGCATGATGCGCCCAGGTCACCGTGGTGCCCGAGAGCAGCAGGATCAGCGTATTCATGAACGGCAGATCGAAGGGCGCGATCACCGAGATGCCCTTGGGCGGCCACACGCCGCCATCGGCCTCGGTACGGATCGGCATCTCGGGCGAGTTCGGATACAGCGCCGAGTCGAAGAAGGCCCAGAAGAAGGCGGCGAAGAACAGCACTTCCGAGGCGATGAACAGGATCATGCCGTAGCGCAGGCCGAGTTGGACCACGGCGGTGTGGAACTTGCGCGACTCGACGATGACGTCGCTCCACCACCAGTACATGACCGCCAGGACCAGCAGCAGGCCCGGCGCGACCACCCACCAGTTCACTGCCTTGACGATGCTCTCGACGTGCGGTCCGAGCATCTCGGGATGCATGCCCAGCGTCAGGCCGAACACCAGCAGGAACGCCCCCAGCGACGCGAGCGCCGGCCACGGGCTCGGATCGACAAGATGATAGGGATGCTTAGGCGCGCCGTCAGACATAGTCATCCACCCTTTCCAGTATCTTTGGCGGGCAGGCCGCCGAGCAAGTCCTTCGCCCGCTCCGTCTTCGACTCGTAGAAGGTGTACGAGAGCGTGACGGTGCGGACGTCATCGTAACGTCGATCCTGATCCATGTCCGGATCGATGAAAAACAGAACCGGCATGTCGACAGATTGGCCGGGCCGCAGCAACTGCTCCGTGAAGCAGAAGCATTGAATCTTATTGAACCACTTGGCCGAAGATTCCGGGGTGACGTTGTAGGTCGCCGTCCCCACGATTGGCCGCTGCGAAAGGTTGGTGGCGCGGAAGTAGACGAGCTTCTGCTCGCCGAGATGCACCTTCACCTCGCGCTGCTCGGGCTCGAACCGCCACGGCATGTTCGAATCGGTGTTGGTATCGAAACGCACGGTCATGGTGCGGGCAATCACCGGATGATCGTCCGACTGCGCCACCAGCGGCGTGCCGGCAAAGCCGGTAGCCTTGCAGAAGGCCTGATAGAGCGGCACCGCTGCATAGGCCATACCCAGCATGCCGCCCACGATGGCCACCATCGTCCAGGCCAGTCGCGCGTTGCGGTCGATGGGCTTCTTCGCGGAGGAATCGCTCACAGCTTGCCTCCCATCCGGACCATGGTCAGAACGAAGAACACCGCGGCCAGGGCCAGCAGTACGGTGAACATGAACAGGTTCTTGCCGCGCTGGCGGCGATGCATGTCGCTGTCGCCAGGGCGACGATCGTCATCGGCCATGGCGGCAATCATCCGTTCAGGACCCAGCCCGCCAGCAGATCGAGCGGCAGGGCGGCGAAAAGGGTAGCGAGATAGAGCAGGGAAAAGCGAAACATGCGGCGCGCGGCCGGATGGGCCGAGTCGTCGTCGGCCGTGCGCCAGACCCGAATGGCATGGCCGAGGAAGGCAACGCTCATCACGGCGGCTACCGCCCCGTAAAGCCAGCCCACCGCGCCCAACAGCGCTGGCGCCAGGGCCACCGGCAGCAACAGGGCCGTGTAGATCAGCATCTGCCGCTTGGTTTCGCGTGCGCCGGCCACCACCGGCAACATCGGCACACCGGCGCGGCGATAGTCTTCGCTGCGATAGAGCGACAGCGCCCAGAAATGCGGCGGCGTCCACAGGAAGATCAGCAGGAACAACGCAATGCCGACCGCCGAGACATCGCCCGTGGCCGCAGCCCAGCCGATCATCGGCGGGAACGCGCCGGCAGCGCCGCCGATCACGATGTTCTGCGGCGTCCGACGCTTCAGCCAGATCGTGTAGATGAAGACATAGAACAGGATGGCCGCCGCCAGCAGCCCCGCCGCCACGAAGTTGGTGGCCAGCGACATCAGCAGCAGGGAGAAGATCGACAGCAGCACGCCGAGTCCGAGCGCGTCATCAGGCGCGACTCGGCCCGTCGGCAGCGGCCGGTTGCGCGTCCGCGCCATGCGAGCGTCGAGATCCCGTTCGTACCACATGTTGATGGCACCGGCCGCGCCCGAGCCCAGCGCGATCGACAGCACCGCCAACGCCGCGGTGAACGGATGGATATGCACCGGGGCGATCATGATGCCGATCAGGCCGGTGAACACGACCAGGGACATCACGCGCGGCTTCAGGAGCTCGACATAGTCGCGCACCCGAGTCGGCGCCGCCGTCTCGCCCGTGACTGTCAGGAAGCCTTGTGCCGTGTCGCTCATGATTTCACGGCAGAGGCGCTGTCCTCATCGAGTTGCAGCGCCTCCGCCCCTCGTCCTTAGTGACCCGCCGCGGGAGAGATGTGCGGCAGCTCGTCGTAGCTGTGGAACGGCGGCGGCGAAGCCACCGTCCATTCCAGCGTCGTGGCGCCCTCGCCCCAATAGTTGGCCCCGACCCGGCGGCCGGCCAGGAACGTGCCGCCGACGACGAAGATCAGCCAGAAGATGGTCGAAGCGAACGAGATGAAGGCACCGATCGACGCGATGAAGTTCCAGTGCCACATCGCATCGGGGTAATCGACGTAGTGGCGCGGCATGCCAGCCAGGCCCAGGAAGTGCATCGGGAAGAACGTCAGGTTCACGCCGACGAAGAAGGTCCAGAAGTGGATCTGGGCCGCCCACTCCGGATACTGCCGGCCGCTCATCTTGCCGATCCAGTAATAGAAGCCGGCGAAGATGCCGAACACCGCACCGAGCGACAGCACATAGTGGAAGTGCGCGATCACGTAGTAGGTGTTGTGCATGGCGTAGTCGACGCCGGCATTGGCCAGCACCACGCCCGTCACGCCACCGACCGTGAACAGGAAGATGAAGCCGATCGCCCACAGCATCGGCACCTCGAGGCGGATCGAGCCGCCCCACATGGTGGCAATCCAGGAGAAGATCTTCACGCCCGTCGGCACCGCGATCACCATCGTCGCGGCGACGAAGTAGGCGCGCGTGTCGACATCCATGCCGACCGTGAACATGTGGTGCGCCCACACCACGAAGCCGACCACGCCGATCGCCACCATCGCGTAGGCCATGCCGAGATAGCCGAAGATCGGCTTGCGGGCGAAGGTCGAGACGATGTGGCTGATGATGCCGAAGGCCGGCAGGATCATGATGTACACTTCGGGGTGGCCGAAGAACCAGAACAGGTGCAGGAACAGCGTCGGGTCACCACCGCCGGCCGGATCGAAGAAGTGCGTGCCGAAGTTGCGGTCCGTCAGCAGCATGGTGATGGCGCCGGCCAGGACCGGGAGGGCCAGCAGCAGCAGGAACGCCGTCACCAGCATCGACCAGGCGAACAGCGGCATGCGATGCAGGGTCATCCCCGGCGCGCGCATGTTGAAGATGGTGGTGATGAAGTTGATGGCGCCCAGGATCGAGGACGCGCCGGCCAGATGCAGCGAGAAGATCGCCAGGTCCATGCCCGCGCCCTGCTGGATCGTCAGCGGCGGATAGATCGTCCAGCCAGTACCGACACCACCACCGATCACCGCCGACAGCAGCAGCAGCAGGAAGGACGGCGGCAGCAGCCAGAAGCTGATGTTGTTCATGCGCGGGAAGGCCATGTCGGGCGCGCCGATCATCAGCGGCACGAACCAGTTGCCGAAGCCGCCGATCAGCGCCGGCATGACGACGAAGAACACCATGGTCAGGCCATGCGCCGTGACGATCGTGTTCCACAGATGCCCGTTCGGCGTGCCATCCGGCGCATTGAAGAACTGCACGCCCGGATGCAGCAGCTCGAGGCGCATCATCACCGAGAACGAGGCGCCGATCAGCGCCGTGATGACCGAGAACACGAGGTACATCGTGCCGATGTCCTTGTGGTTCGTGCTGAACAGCCACCGCTTGATACCCGTCGGCGTGTGGTGTTCGTCGTGGTGGCTATGGGTGGCGCTGGGCGCGGTGGCCATGGAACAACTCTCCTGTGGAGGTGCGCTTAGCGGTTGGCAGGAATGGTGGCGGAAGCGAAACCCGTCGCCGGCAACAGCCCGGCGGACTTCTTCTTCTGCTCGACCCATTTGTCGAATTCGGCCTTCGAGACCACACGCACCGCGATGGGCATGAAAGTGTGGCCGTTGCCGCAGATCTGCGAGCACTCGCCGAAATAGTAGCCTTCGTGCTCGACGCTGATCCAGCCTTCGTTGATGCGGCCCGGGATCACCGTCTTCTTGATGCCGAAGCCCGGCACCGTCCAACCGTGCATGACGTCGGCACCAGTGCCGATGATGCGGATCGTGGTGTTCACCGGGATCACCATCTCCTCGTCGACCGCCAGAAGACGCGGAATTTCCGGCTTCTGCTTGACGCGATCTGCTTCAGCCAGAATGCGGCTGTCGATCGAGAAGTTGCCCTGGTCCGGATATTCGTACTGCCAGTACCACTGGTGGCCGGTCACCTTGACCGTGAAGGCCGCGTCCGGCGCCTTGTCACCGTAGTACAGCAGGCGGAAGGACGGGATGGCGATCACGACCAGGATCAGGATCGGCACGATCGTCCAGGCGATCTCCAGCACGGTGTTGTGCGTGACCGCGCTCGGCGTCGGATTGCGCGAGGCGTGGAAGCGGAACACCACGTAGATCAGCAGCGCCAGCACGAACAACGAGATCAGCGTGATGATCACGAGGAGAAGGTCGTGCAGCGACGCCAGCTTCTCCATCACAGGTGTGTAGGATGGCGGGAACGCCATCTGCCAGTCGTGAGGCACCCCCACGACAGGCTGCGCTTGGGCGCCGGTAGCGAAAGCCACCCCGGCGATCGTCAAGATAAATCCAAAAATGCCCAAAACGCGCTTGCCGATCATGCAACCGTCCCTTCAGCAGGCCTTCCTCTTTCGGGGTTTCCGGCCCACAAAATCCCCCGCAATTCAAAGCGGTTAGTACCAGATATGCGAATGACTCGTAATGTGTTTTCGACTGTGGCCGGTATGTGGCGGCCAGTCGCAGTCCTATCCGAGCAGCGCCGTGACTTCCTTATCGAATCCGGCGGCACGCAGTTTACCACCGAATGCCGGATCGCGCGTTCGACAATGGAAATGCCCGTCTTCGTGGACAAAAACCGCGGCGCCCGCTGCATCTTCGACAGCGAGGACACGGAACACGCCGTCGCGACCGCGTCCTAAGCGCACGCGGACATCCACAACGCTCGACAATTCGGCAGTCGGAACAGAGGCTTCGCAAGCGACAAGCAGACCATGCGCTGCCCGTGCAACGAGTCCGCACACTGTCTCCACCTCAGCCCGCGACACCGAATCGAGCAGCAGCATCTGGGGCCGCAAGGTCATCGCCGCCGCCAGCAGCGCGCCGTAGCTCGTCTGGCGCGAGGCGACCAGTTCGACCTTCGCCGCCGCGTTCCAGCGAAAGGCGCGGTGCGGTGCGATGGTCACGAGCCGCCTGGTCGAATCGAGATCGCGCCCGAGGGCGGCCAGCAGCGACGTCTTGCCGGTCCCGGCCTCGCCCTGGATCAAAATCTTGAGGCCCGCGCGCATCGCAATGCGCAGCAGGGCGGCCACTTGGGCATCGAGCACGTCTGCTGCGATCAGCCGGCTCACCGTGGCGCTGCCGGGCTCGGCCCGACGCAGGACGAGAACCGGCCCGTCCGGCGCGGCCGGTGGGAAGACGATGGTGCCGCTGCTGCCGTCCCGGAGCTGAAACTGCGCGATCCCACTGGCCGGCGGCTCGGCCAGACGGGCCACCAGTCGGGCCAGATGGTCCTGATCGCGGAATACCTCCGACGCCGGCGCCAGACCGTCCTGGCGCTCGACGAACACCGACTTGGGTCCGTTGACGAACACGGCCCGCACACTGCGGTCGGACCACAGCCGATCGATCAGGCCAAGGCCACAGATCTCGCTGAGGGCCACCAGCAGGACCCTCCTCCGGGTCTCGGCCGACGGCATCGCCGCCTGTTCCGTGCGCGCCGCCTCGTCCATGGCCGCATCGATGGCACGCACGGCCTCCTCGCGCTCCGTCGCCTTGCCGCCACCACCGAGGCGAGTCCGGGCGAGCTCGAGCGTCCGAGCCAGCAGCCGGTCGAAGCCGAGCTCCGGCGCAACACCGATACTGACGAGTGGCGACGCGGGCGGCTCGAAGGCCGCCTCCGCTATCACCCGTGGCGAGACGCGATCCTCGTCGCCGGTCCACGTCCCCTGCCTTGTCTCGGGCACATCGCGAAAACTCACCAGACCGGACGGAGGTGCGTCGATCTCCTTCTTCGGTTGGTTCGCCGCCTCGCTGGGACCGTCGGCCTTCTCTTCCGGCCTCGACGCAATAGGCGTTTGCCCGCTCTGCGCACCGCTGCCGCGGCGGCTCGGATCGAGCAGTTCCGCCACCAGGCGCCGCAGCTCCTGGCTGGTCAGCGTCAGACCGCGGGGACGAAAATAAGTGTGGATCAGCTCGCCGAGCTGATAGGCGATCTCGGGCGGGGAGCGGCGGCTATCGAGCACACCGCGTACCATGTCGTAGCGCTCCAGGCAGAAGGCCTGCCAGGTCGCCTGCATGTCGCGACTGCGCCCGGCTTCCACCGGGTTGGGCAGGATCTCGGACAGCGGACGCGGTTCGATACGGCCGCCGTTGCCCACGGCATCCGCTCGTTCGCGCAAAGTCCTTATGGGGGACCGGCCATCGTCGCGATAGCCGTCCCCACCGCTCGAGGCGGGCATCTGTCAATCCGCTGAAGCCGTTCCCACACGACGCGACCAGCACCGACATCGCTGCCGGCTCCCAACCCGATCACGATGACGGTTTTGCCACCATCGCGCGCGTTTCGCCACGCCAAACGTTGCACAGTCGGATGCCCTGCGATTGCCGCCGAGCAGGTGCTTGTCTTTCGACGGTCCGTCGGTATGGTCGCGCCGCCGTCCATCGGGGGCGGTCTCAACCGCCGGAAGGGTGCGTCATGCGTCTGACCCTGATTACCGCCTTCATCGCCCTCTTCCTCGCCTCAGCAGGAGCAGCTTCCGCCATGGACCCTGAAAACACGCTCTATATCGATCTCAAGGACGGCCGCGTCGTGATCGAGATGCGCCCCGACCTGGCGCCCAAGCACGTGGCCCAGATCAAGAAGCTGGCGCTCGAGCACAAGTACGACGGCATCGTGTTCCATCGCGTGATCGACGGTTTCATGGCCCAGACCGGTGATCCGACCGGCACCGGCTCGGGCGGCATGGGTGAAAAGCTGCCGGCCGAGTTCAACAAGGAGCCGCATACCCGCGGCGCCGTGTCGATGGCCCGCACCAACGATCCCGACAGCGCCCGTAGCCAGTTCTTCATCGTCCTCAAGGATTCGAACTTCCTCGACGGCCAGTACACGGTCTGGGGCCGCGTCGTCTCCGGCATGGAGTTCGTCGACAAGATCAAGAAGGGCGCGCCGGGCTCGGGCGCCGTGTCGTCGCCCGACAAGATGATCAAGGTCCGGCTGGCGTCGGATCCCAATCCCTAGGTCGCTCGATGGGCCGCGGCGTCGAACCGCGGCCCAATCCCTTTCGCTATTCCTTCGTCACCGTATGGAAGGCCTTGGCGATCACCTGCCAGCGGCCATCGATCTTGAGAAGCGTCAGATAATCGGTGAAGTAGCGCGGCGGCAGCTGGCACTCGACCTTGGCAAAGGCCGTCGCCGGCCCCGAGAAGTCGATCGACACGATGCGATCGCGACGTTCGCTTCCCTTGGCCTTGCCGGACTCCCGGCTTTCGACCCACTTCAACCAGTCCGCGCGCGGCAGATCCGCGGCCTTGCCGTCACTGCCGACGCTGTAGAGATGCGAGGCCGGATGAAAAGCCTCGCCAAGCTTCCTGGTATCGCCTTCGTACAGCCCGTCGAAATAGGTGTGCAGCACCTTTTCCACTTCCGCCACGTCGGAACTCATCACTCTCCTCCTCGGTTGATGCTCAGATTGTCCCATTCGGGGTCACGAGAATCTTGCCGTTGCGGCCGCCTTTGTCGGCGTGCCTCAGCGCTTCCTTGATATCGTCGATCGGATAGATGGTGTCGACCGGCGCGAAGAGCTTGCCCTCCATCACCTGGCCCGCCAGGTCGGCATAGATCTCGCGGATCTTCTCCGGTTTGCGCCGCGCCAGGAAGCGGCCGAGCATGAAGCCGGTCAGCTTGATGCCGCGATAGATGAAGTTGGAGCGGTCGACATCGGGGTTCTGCCCGCTCATCGATCCGTAATGGACCAACGTGCCGTCGCTTGCGAGACAGGCGGCCAGCCGGCCGGTCGCCGTGCCACCGATCGCCTCGAGACCGAGCCTGATCGCCGCGCCGCCGGTCTCACGGGCCACGCGTTCGGCGAGATCATCGCCATCGACCAGCACCAGATCGGCTCCCAGCTGCTTCAGTTCGTCGGCAAGCTCGGCCCGGCGCACGATATTGACCGTGCGCAGACCGCGTTGATGCGCCAGCACGATGGCGAGCCGGCCGACGGCCGAGTTGGCAACGTTCTGGATCACCCACTCGCCGCCCTTGAGGTCGACGAAATCCGACAGCATGAGCGCCGCCGTTGGCGGATTGATGCGCACCATGGCCGCCTGCTTGAGATCGATACCGGCCGGCAAGGGAATCGCGTCATCGCCTTTCACCTTGCGCCGCTGCGTCCAGTTCTCACGCTGCAGATTGATGACAAGGTCGCCCGGCTTGACGTGCTTCACGGCTGCGCCCACCGCCGTCACTCGGCCGACGCATTCGGCGCCTGGCGTCGCCGGCAATGGCGGCTTCAGCCGATAGCTTCCCTTGCAGAACCCCATGTCGGCGGGATTGATGGGAAAGGCGAGCACGTCGAACACCACTTCATCCGCCGAAGGTGCCCCGACATCAGGCAGTTCGGCGCAATGTGTCACGTCCCACGGTGTGCCATAGCGCTCGATGAGCACTTGTTTCATGGCGTTCCTCCGATGCGGCTGATGACGGCCGCTTTCTTGTTGGCCCGACGATTGCTTATAATTGGATTCGACAGGGGGCGGAATGCCGGATGGCGGTTAAGACATTCGACGAAATGCGCTCGGGGGCGGAAGGTGCGGTGCGGCCTCCCTATGAAGGCGTGGCACGCTGGCTGGAGGCGACCTCGGCGGAACGACTGGCGGCGACGCGCGCCGAAGTCGATTTGTTCTATCGCCGCCACGGCATCACCTTCGGCGCATACGGCGCCGTCGACGGCGCGGAAACCACCATACCGTTCGACATCATTCCTCGCGTCATCGCCTGGGACGAATGGCAATACCTGCACAAGGGGCTGGTGCAGCGCGTGCGGGCACTCAACGCCTTCCTCGCCGATGCCTACAATGAACGCGAGATCTGTCGCGCCGGTGTCATCCCCGAGGCGCAGATTCTGATGAATGCCGAATTCGTCTCCATGGCACAGGGCCTCAAGCTGCCGGGCGGGGTGCATGCCCATATCGCGGGCATCGACCTGGTGCGCGTGGGAGAGAAGGACTTCTACGTCCTCGAGGACAATGTCCGCACGCCGTCGGGCGTATCCTACGTGCTCGAGAATCGCGAAGTGATGATGCGGCTGGCGCCCGAGCTGTTCTCGGCGATGCGCGTCCTGCCGGTTGCCGATTATACAGAGGAGCTGCTGTCGACCCTGCGCTCGGTCTCGTTCAGCGACGACGCCGAACCCAACGTCGTGCTGCTGACGCCCGGCCACTACAACAGCGCCTACTTCGAGCATGCGTTTCTGGCCGACGAAATGGGCATCGAACTCGCCAAGGGTTCCGACCTGTTCGTCGACGAGGGCCGCGTCTACATGCGCACGCCGCGCGGCCCGCAGCGGGTCGATGTCATCTATCGGCGAGTCGACGACGCCTTCCTCGATCCGCTGGCCATGCGGCCGGACTCCTATCTCGGCGTGGCCGGATTGCTGGGCGCGTTGCGGGCAGGCCGGGTCAACATCGTGAACGCGCTCGGCAATGGCGTGGCCGACGACAAGTCGACCTATACCTACGTGCCCGAGATGGTCCGATTCTATCTCGGCGAGGAACCGATCCTGCAGAACGTGC
Organism: Enhydrobacter aerosaccus; assembly: GCF_900167455.1. Lineage (GTDB taxonomy): Bacteria > Pseudomonadota > Alphaproteobacteria > Reyranellales > Reyranellaceae > Reyranella > Reyranella aerosaccus. The sequence goes on along the minus strand of NZ_FUWJ01000001.1, from coordinate 286,550 downwards.
CGACCTATCGCGGCGATCGCGCGGACGATCTGAAATACATCCTCGAGCACATGCCCGAACTGGTGGTCAAGGAAGTGCACGGCTCCGGCGGCAAGGGCATGCTGGTCGGTCCCACCTCGAGCCGGAAGGAGATCGAGGACTTCGCCCAGCTGGTGAAGGCGCGGCCCGACAACTACATCGCGCAGCCGACGCTGGCGCTGTCGACCTGCCCGACCTTCGTCGCCCAGGGAGTCGCGCCGCGCCATGTCGATCTCCGCCCCTTCGTCCTCTCCGGCCGCAAGATCACCATCGTGCCGGGCGGCCTCACCCGCGTTGCCCTCAAGGAAGGCTCGCTGGTGGTGAATTCGAGCCAGGGCGGCGGCACCAAGGACACCTGGGTTTTGTCCCCCGAAGCGGCGACGGCGGATTGAATGCTCTCCAGTACCGCCAAGAATCTCTACTGGATGGGCCGCTACCTGCAGCGGGCGAAAACCACGGCACGGCTGATCGAAGCGACGCAACGCATGGCGCTGCAGTCCCGCGGCAAGGAAGCCGAGGCAGTCGTGGCGATCTTCGGCATGGAGGACGAGTTCCGGCACAGCCTGGTCCAGAACCAGAACCATTCCCAGCGCCAGAACGGCTCCGGCAAGAAGCAATTGTCCGATCTCGTCGACTTCCTGGCCTTCGACGAGAACAACCCCTCCTCGATCGTGAGCTCCATCGGCTCGGCCCGGCGCAATGCCCGCGAGGAACGCAACAACATCACGGTCGATGTGTGGGAGAGCCTGAACGGGCTGTGGCTCGAACTCAGTGCGAAACTGAGAGGTGATCGTGCCGGCCTCGACCGTGGTGCCCTGATCGAATCGGTGAAGAAGCAGGCGGTGATGATCTTCGGCGCCGCGCAGGTCACGCTGTTGCGCGACGAAGCCTACAATTTCTTCCAGCTCGGCGCGTTCCTCGAGCGCGGCGACAATACCGCCCGCATTCTCGACGTGAAGTATCATCGGCTGATGCCGGACGGCAGCCCGCATGCCGAGAACCTCGACTACTTCGCCTGGTCCGAGGTGCTGGCCTGCATCGGCGCCGTGCGCACCTATCGCCGCATCTTCCGCAGCTCGCTCGATCCGATGAAGATTGCCGAGCTGATGATGCTGCGTCGCGACGTGCCGCGTTCCGTTCATCACTGCCTTTGGATGGTCGATCTCTCCATGCGCGAGCTCGCCGACATCTACGGCACGCACGGCGAAGCCGATCGCCTGGCCGGCGAGCTGCATGCCCGCCTGCGCTACGCCCGCATCGACAAGGTGTTCCAGATGGGCCTGCACGCGTTCCTGGGTGGCGTGCGCGACGACATCGCCACCCTGTCGGACGAAATCGGCCGCCAGTTCCTGCTGGACTGATCCATGCGCCTCTCGGTCCATCACGTCACCCACTTCGAGTTCGACCGGCCTTCCGGACATTCGATCCACGATGTCCGGCTGACGCCGAAGCCCGCGACCGGGCAAAGAATCATTTCCTGGCGCATCGATGGCCCGGGCAAGCGCTCGGAATGGACCGACGGTCATGGCAACCAGGTCACGACCTTCTCGGTCGCGCACCAGCACAGCGCCGTGGAGATCGTGGTCACCGGACTCTACGACTACAGCGGTGCCGACCAGTGGCTTCGCTATGCCGACACGCCGACGCTGCCGGCGCCCTTCTGGCTCCGCAACACCGGCATGGCCCGACACGACGCGAGCTTCGACCCCGTGATCGCGGGCCTTCAAGATGGGGTGATCGACCCGACCAAGCGCGTATCGGTCCTGCACGAGTTGATGGCGCGGGTGCGGGACCGCATGGCCTACAAGACGGGCGTGTCCACCGTCGATACGACCGCGATCGAGGCCCTGGCGCGAGGCGCCGGCGTGGCGCAGGACACGGCCCATGTCTTCATCGCCTGCTGCCGCCGGCTCGGCGTGCCGGCCCGCTATGTCAGCGGCTACCTGCGCAACGACGATCCCGAACTGCATGTCGGCCACACCAGCCACTCCTGGGCGGAGGCTTGGGTGCCGGGACTCGACTGGGTCGGCTTCGATCCCGCCAACGGCATCTCGCCGCGCGGCGACAGCCTGCGCGTGGCGATCGGGCTCGACTATCACGACGCGGCCCCGGTGAGCGGGCGCCGCATCGGGTTCGGCGACGCCCGCATGACGGTCGACGCCGAGGTGAAGCTGGTCGGCTGAGCCGTTTCCATTAAATAAATGGAAATATAATGGATCGGGCTCCGCCGAAACGGAGTCCGGCACATGGTCTCATCATAGCGGCGCCCGGCCTCGCCGCGGATTATGGTCCTTAGCACCGCGCGCCAGGCCCATCGATGGAGGGCGCAGAATGGCGCGCTCTACCGTCCCGTCAGCAACAGGACGATATGCCGGATCTGGACCACGGCGGCGACGGCGATCAGGGCCACGGACATCCAGAGCAGCTCGTACTCTATGCCAGTCGCGTTGATGATGCGGTCCGGCAGGCTGATCATGGCGACCGGGATATCCGAAAACAGCCCGAGGACGAGCTGGGCCACGCCGAAGGAATGGCACTGGCTGTCGATCAAGGCTTGGGCCTTCTCGTCGGGCCGCCCCTTCATGCCGGCGACCCTGCGGATCACCTCGCGCTCCTCCAGGGCGACGCCCCATCCGATCATGATCGAGGAAACAGTCGTCATGATGTTGACGAGCTCATCGGGGTTGGCCCGCAAAGCTATGCTCTTGGCGACATCGACGATCGACAGGACCATCAGGAAAAGGATGAGGAAGTTGATGGCCGCAATGGCGAACGGCGAAACCAACATACGCAACGGTGCAAGCAACACTGTCAATTTTACGTCTTCCCGGGCGGCAGCAGCCGCCGGACTATCGCCCGGCCGGACCGCCGGGCGCAATCGCGACGGCATCGGAGCCACAAGCCCTAGCGACGATAGGGCGCGCCCCGACGAGAAATCCCGCCTGTTGCCTTGCGGAGGACAGGCGCTGTCATTAGCTTCGCGCCCGCACAAAACCGCCTGAAAGGAGGCGTCTTCGTTATGGCGTTCATTGCCGATCGTCTTGGCCGCATCAAGCCCTCTCCGACCAATGCCGCGCAAGGCAAGTTCCTGGAGATGAAAGCGGCCGGCAAGGACGTGATCGGTCTCGCAGCCGGCGAGCCCGACTTCCCGACTCCCGACCACATCAAGGAAGCGGCGATCCAGGCGATCCGCAACAACGAGACCAAGTACACCGCCGTGCCCGGCACCCCGGCGCTGCGCCAGGCGATCGTCGCCAAGATGAAGCGCGACCACGGCCTCGAGTACAAGCCGAGCCAGACCGTCGTCACCTCGGGCGGCAAGCAGATCATCTTCAACGCCATGCTGGCGACGCTGAACCCCGGCGACGAGGTCATCATCCCGGCGCCGTACTGGGTGTCCTACCCGGAGATGGTGATGTTCGGCGACGGCACGCCCGTCATCGTCGACTGCCCCGAATCGACCGGCTTCAAGCTGACGCCGGAGGCGCTCGACCGCGCCATCACGCCCAAGACCAAGTGGCTGATCCTGAACTCGCCCAGCAACCCGACCGGCGCCGCCTACACGCAGGCCGACCTGCGCGGCCTGTGCGACGTACTGCTGAAGCATCCGCAGGTGTGGGTGCTGACCGACGACATGTACGAGAAGCTCGTCTACGACGACTTCGTGTTCGCCACACCGGCCCAGGTCGAGCCGCGCCTCTATGACCGCACGCTGACCATGAACGGCGTGTCGAAGGCCTACAACATGACCGGCTGGCGCATCGGCTACGCCGCCGGCCCGCAGAAGCTGATCGACGCCATGATCACGGTGCAGAGCCAGAGCACCTCGAACGCCAGCTCGATCAGCCAGGCGGCCTCGGTGGCGGCGCTCAACGGCCCGACCGACTTCATCCCGAGAAACGTCGCCGTCTTCAAGCAGCGCCGCGACCTGATCGTGTCGATGCTGAACCAGTCCAAGGGCCTGCGCTGCCCGCGGCCGGAAGGCGCCTTCTACGTCTATCCGTCCTGCGCCGGCACGATCGGCAAGAAGACCCCGGACGGCAAGGTGATCGCCAACGACACCGACTTCGTGAACTACCTGCTCGAATCCGAAGGCCTGTCGGTGGTCCAGGGTTCGGCCTTCGGCCAGGGTCCTGCCTTCCGCATCTCCTACGCGACGGCCACCGACCTGCTCGAGGAGGCGGGCCGGCGCATCCAGCGGGCTTGTGCCGCGCTGGCCTGATCTCCAAATACTGCGACAAGCAGCGGCCGACTCTGCGAAGGGTCGGCCGTTTTCGTTTCTGCCGGCCGTCGTCATTTCCGAGAGAGTCGCGTCATGAGTACCGCTGCCGTCGCCGCCGTGCCCGTCGAGGAGAACGAGGGCCTGCCGCCGCCACGGCGCTACTGGGTACTGGCCTGCGTGCTCTGCGGCGTGGCGCTGATGAGCATCGACGGCGCGATCGCCAACATCGCCCTGCCCACCATGGCGCGCGATCTCGGGGCCAGCGACGCGGCCACGGTGTGGGTGGTGAACATCTACCAGCTCGGCTCGGTGGTCTGCCTGCTGCCCGCCGCCGCGCTGGGCGAAATTCTCGGCCTGAAGCGGGTCTATGCCTTCGGCCTCATCCTCTTCACCCTGTCCTCGCTCGCCTGCGCGCTGTCGCCCACCCTGCCGATCCTGATCCTGGCGCGCTTCGTCCAGGGCGCGGGCTGCGCTTGCATCGCCGCCATCGGCCCGGCGGTGGTGCGCGACATCTATCCCCGCCGCCTGATCGGCAGCGGCCTCGCCATGATCGCGCTGTGCGTCGCGGCGGGCGGCGCGCTTGGCCCCACCATCGCCTCGCTGATCCTCTCGGTCGCCACCTGGCCGTGGCTGTTCCTGGTCAATGTGCCGATCGGCATCGTGGCGGTCCCGCTGTTCCTGTCGCTGGCCCGTCCCGGACGGCCGTATCCACGCCCGTTCGACTATGCCGCCGCCCTGCTGAGCGCCGCCGCCCTCAGCTTGCTGCTGATCGGCGTCGATTCGCTCGGCAGCAGCGAACGGACGCTGGCGATCGGCGAGATGGCGGCCGGCCTCGCCTGCGGGGCGGCGCTGGTATGGCACCAGAGCGGACGAACCAACGCGCTGCTGCCGCTCGACCTGCTGCGGATTCCCCTGATGTCGCTGTCGCTGGCGACCTCGACCTGCGCCTACATCGCGCAGATCCTCGCCTATGTCTCGCTGCCCTTCCTGTTCGAGACGGTGATGCACCGGTCGCAGACCGAGACCGGCTTCCTGGTCACGCCATGGCCGGCCCTGATCTTCTTCGCCGCCCCGCTGGCGGGCCGGCTGGTGCGGCGCTATCCGGCCGCGCTGCTGAGCAGCATCGGACTGGCGATCCTCGCCACCGGCCTGCTGCTGCTGGCGACAATGCCGACCCAGCCGTCGGATCTCGACATCGCCTGGCGCATGGCGATCTGCGGTATCGGCTTCGGCTTCTACCAGACACCCAACAACGCCACCGTCATGACGGCCGGTCCGGTCTCGCGCTCGGGTGCGGCCGGCGGCATGCTGGCGGTCGCGCGCACGCTCGGCTGGTGCATCGGCTCGGCGCTGGTGACGGTGATCTTCTCGCTCTCCGCCCAGGGCGCGACCATCCTCTGCCTCGAAATCGCCTGCGGCTTCGCGATCGTCGGCGCCATCGTCAGCGTCGCCCGGTTCTCGGCGCGGCGATAGCGCCGTCTGACAGCGAGGCCTCGGCCAGGGCCACTTCCGTTTATGCCCCGCCGACTACATCATGCCCATCGGTCCGATCATGATGCCGTCGGCGATCTTCTTCTGCTCATCGCTGAACGACGCATAGAGCGGCTGCAGCGCCTCTTCCAGGGTCTTCAACGCGGCGAGGTGGGCGGTGATTGCCTTCTCCTGCAGCGCCAGCCGCTCCGGAAGGGGCTTGCCGGTGCGTGCCGCCATCATCTGCTGGTGCATATCGCCCATCGACTTGCCCGCAGCTCGCATCGCATCGGCGAATCGGTTCCATTGCGGCATCTGCGCATCGGTGATCTTGAGCTGCGATTTGAGTTCGGCGATGCGGCCCTCGACATGCGACGTCATCATGCCGCTCTCGGCGCTCATCATGGTCATCATGTTTCGCATCATTTGCATCATGTCGGACCGCATCATGCCGCCCTGCCCCATCATGCCCATGCCATCGGCCTTACCATCGGACTTGGCGTCAGGCTTGGCATCGGGATGATGCATGCTGTGATCCTGATTGGCGGGAGCAGCCGGAGGCGACGTTTGGGCGAAGGTCGAAGGACCTCCCGCGAGAACGGCGAGAGCGATCGCCAAAGCGGCAAGACTGGCGGAAGAACGTATGGTCATGATGTCCTCCTTCTCGACCATCCAATAATCGAACGGCGACTGTAAAAGCCTATGACCTGCATCAACCCGTCAGAGGATGCGTGCGCTTGATCTATGCGCGATCGGATCGTCGAGGAGACGCTCGGCGTCATTGCCGGCTCTCGCCGGGAGCGCTCCGTCCTGTCGAATGCATGGCGTGCTCATGCTCTTCTGCCGCATTCCCGATTGCTGCCCGGTAATCTGTCGCGGAAAACGACGGAAGCTTGCCGAGGAACGCCACCATATCCCAGATGAGTTCGTCGCTATGGGTGACACCCCATGCGGCCATGCCGCTCATCTTCACGCCGTGCTTGATCACCCAGAATGCCTGTTGCGGCCTGAGGCCGGTTCCTTGACGGAAATCCGGTGCGCGAGGATAGAGGCCTTGACTGATCTCGCTGGGCTCCATGCCTGGGGCGAGGTGGCAACCGCTGCACATTTCTCCGTAAAGGGCCGCTCCCTGGGCAAGACGTTGGGGATCGCCAAGGTCCGCGGGCAGCGCGATGTCCGCCGACCGGACGGCGATGGATCGCTGCCGAATAATACCGAGCAGCCACGAAACAAGCTCGTAATGGGGCGCATCGGCGCCGACATCGTAGGCGCCGCCGTAAATCAGGAGCCAAAGGCCGCCCAGACATGCGGCTGTGACGATCAACCCGTTCCGCAGGCGCGCTAGGCTTCGGCTTGGCGGCATGAATCGGTCCTTTCCGGCCTCCATTGCAAGCTGATACGCACAACATGCCGCCATCCCTCCCGGAGGGTTGCACTCCGCTAATGCGTATTCAAAGAGCGGATTGATCGAGGAACCTTGCATGATTGACGACGACATTCGGAAATTGGTCGAGCGGGACCACCGGGCCGATCTCGGCGCCCTGGAAGCCGATGTCTGGCGCCGAGAAGGCCTTCTGCGGACCCGCCGGAACACCACGCGCCGGATCGCAGTCTGGCAGGGTGTGATGATGGCCGTGGCCGTCGCCGGCAGCGCCAGCGCGGGCTTTGCCGTCGCCCGCCAGGCCGATCCGCATCAGGCCCGGCTTCTGGTGCCGGGTGAACAGTTCGCGCCCTCGACCCTGCTGTTCGGGGCGCATCGATGAAGAGCCCGTGGCGGACCTTTGTGGTCATGCTGCTGGTGACCGTGGCCGCAGCCGGCGTCGCTGGCTGGGCCGGCGCTCGCTATGGTCTGAGCCATGCGCCCGAGGTGACCGACCTCGATATTGCCATCCATCGCGACTTGAACCTGACTTCCGAGCAGGATCGCCAGATCCATACGCTGGAAGCCGCTTTCGCCGTGCAGCGGTCCGATCTCCAGGCCGAAATGCGCGCCGCCAACAAGGATCTGGCCGAGGCGCTCAGCCAACGTCACAGCTATGACGAGCCGGCGCGGCAGGCGGTCGCGCGCCTGCATGCGGCGATGAGCAAGCTTCAGGAGAGGACCATCGAGCATGTGCTGGCAATTCGCGCGCTGCTCGATCCTTCCCAGGCGGCTGCCTTCGACCGGCAGGTGTCCAAGGCGCTGGGCCTGCCGCCTTCGTGACCTTGCCACTCCCTGAAAGCGACGAGGCGCTCGCCGCACGCGCACGTGACGGAGAGCGCGCGGCCTTCGATGCGCTCGTACGTCGCCACAAGGACGGGCTGTTCGCTTTCGTACGGCGTTACATGGGGTCGGCCGAGGAGGGCTACGATGTGTTGCAGGAGAGCTTCGTGTCGGCCTGGCTGGCGTTGCGCCGATATGATCCTGAGCGGCCCTTTCTCCCTTGGCTGCGCACCATCGCCCTCAACAAATGCCGCGATTCGGCCCGTCGCCAGAAAGTGCGTCGTCTCGTGATGCGGGCCTTTCTTCTCGAGCAGCCGGACATCGAGCCGACCACCGCCCGACAGGACCAGGCGCGTGAGGATGAAGCGGCTCTGGCGGATCGCCTCGCCCGGCTCGATCGGGCAATCGCGGCACTGCCCGGCCTTTACAAGGAGCCGCTGCTGCTGACGACAGTCAGCGGCCTTTCGCACAAGGAAGCGGCCGAGGTGCTGAAGACGACCCCCAAGGCCATCGAAATGCGCCTGGCCCGTGCACGGCAGAGACTCCAGGCTATGCTGGCGCAGGGATAGAGGGATGCCGCCGCGTGGCGCGTATCCAAACCAAGCTCACGCCCTCCGGCCACAGGTCGCCATGAAAGACACCGCATCCAATCCAGGCCCAAGGCTCGGCCGCCGCCGCTTCGTCGAGGGGCTGGCCCTGACGGCCGGCCTCGCTTCCGTGGGAGCCTCGCGCGGCCACGCCGCTGACTATGCACCAGGCCCGACGACACTGACCGGCGATCGCTTCGACCTCGTGGTCGCCAGCACGGCGGTCAACTTCACGGGCCGCGCGCGGACGGCGACGACCGTGAACGGTTCGGTTCCGGCGCCAATCCTGCGCTTCCGCGAAGGCGACACAGTGACCCTGAACGTCACCAATCGCCTGTCCGAACCGACCTCGATCCATTGGCACGGGCTGATCCTGCCCAATGCGATGGATGGCGTCCCAGGCCTCACCTTTCGCGGCATCATGCCGGGCCAGACTTTCGCCTACCGCTTCCCGATCCGACAGGCCGGGACCTACTGGTACCACAGCCACAGCGGCATGCAGGAGCAGACCGGCCTCTATGGCCCGCTGATCCTCGAACCGCGACGGCCGGAGCCCTACAGCTATCAGCGCGATTATGTCGTCATGCTCTCGGACTGGACCGACGACGACCCGATGACCGTCGTGTCCAACCTCAAGCAGCAGAGCGACTACTACAATTACGGTCAGCGCACGCTCGGCACCTTCATCAAGGATGCGCGACGCGACGGTCTGGGAGCCACCATCGACGATCGGATGATGTGGGGCCAGATGCGCATGAGCCCGACCGATCTGATGGATGTGTCGGGCGCCACCTACACCTTCCTCATGAACGGTCGGCCACCGGCGGCAAACTGGACGGGTCTGTTCCGCCGCGGCGAGCGCGTGCGGCTGCGCTTCATCAACGGCTCGTCGATGAGTACCTTCGACATCCGCATTCCGGGCCTTGCGATGACCGTGGTGCAGGCCGACGGCTCCGATGTCGAGCCGATCGAGATCGAGGAGTTTCGCATCGGCGTCGCCGAAACCTACGACGTGATCGTCACCCCGATGCAGGACGCCTATACGATCTTTGCCCAGGCGATGGACCGCAGCGGCTATGCGCGCGGGACGCTCTGCGTACGCGAAGGCCTGGCGGCACCGATCCCGCCGCTCGATCCGCGGCCCCAGCTCAGTATGGTCGATATGGGAATGGGGGGCATGGATCACGCGATGTCGGGTTCTGGCCATGCCGGTCATGATGCCGGCGGTGCCAAATCCGCACCGGCCATGGACATGAGTCACATGGACATGAGCCATATGAGCCCCGAGGAGCTGAAGCAGCATATGGCGATGATGGCCGCGGCCGCACCCGTCGCGCCGTCGTCGGATACCGTCCCGACCAGCAACGCCGATGGCATCGATCCCGCCTCTCTCGCCGGTCAGCCCAGCGTCGACAATGTCGCGATGCAGACACGCGACCGCCTGGGCGAAGCGGGCATTGGTCTCGACGGCAACGGCCGCCGGACGCTGACCTACCGCGATCTGCGAGCGTTACATCCGGTCCCGAGCAGTGCTCCGCCGACGCGCGCGCTCGAGTTCCATCTCACCGGCAACATGCAGCGTTACATGTGGGGCTTCGACGGCAGGAAATTCTCGCAGGCCGGCCCGATCCGCGTCGCGCGGGGCGAACGCATCCGCTTCGTGCTGATCAACGACACGATGATGGAACATCCCATCCATCTGCACGGCTATCTGTTCGAGCTCGAGAACGGCCAAGGCGATCGTCTGCCGCTGAAGCACACGATCCGCGTCAAACCGGCCGAACGGCTGAGCTTCGTCTTCACCGCCGACATGCCGGGCCACTGGGCCTTCCACTGCCATCTGCTCTTCCACATGGACGCCGGCATGTTCCGGACGATCCTGGTGTCGTGATGCCCCGCACCGGATTTCTGCTGCTCACCCTGCTGCTTGCCGGCATGGCCCTGCCGGCCCAGGCGCAGATGGCTCACGGAGCGATGGACAACAACGCGCCTGCCTCGGGCGATCCGGCCTCGGCCGCGCCCTTCGGGCCGCCGGTCACCGACGAGCACATCTACTATCATCTGCTGTTCGATCAGCTCGAGGGCCGGTTCGGCGCCGATGCGGCCTTTCGCTGGCAGGGTCAAGCCTGGGCCGGGACCGACGAAAACCGCGTGCGGCTGCGCAGCGAAGGCTTCGTCTCCAGAGGAGAGGTGGACGACGGCCAGCAGGAACTCTTCTACAGCCGCGCCATCAGTACCTTCTTCGACGCGCAGATCGGCGCGCGTTACGACCTCGACTCCAAACCCGGCCGCGGCTGGGGCGCCATCGGCATCGAGGGCCTGGCCCCCCTCTTCTTCCATGTCTCCGCCACCGGCTATATCAGTGGCGAGGGTCGGCTCGCCGCCAAGCTGGAAGGCAGCTACGACCTGCTGCTCACCCAGCGCCTGATCCTGCAGCCACAGGCCGAGATGAATTTCTACTCGCTGAGCGACCCCGCCCGCGGCATCGGCAGCGGCCTGTCCGAACTCGATGCGGGCCTGCGGCTGCGCTACGAGATCACGCGCAAGATCGCGCCCTATGTCGGCGTCTCGTATACCGGCCTCTATGGCGGCACGGGCGATTTCGCGCGCGCCGCCGGAGCGCCGGCAAACGAGGTGCGCTTCGTCATCGGCCTGCGCACCTGGCTCTAGCGCCTGCTCGCAGCGCGCTCAGATCAGCGATTTGGGCGGGCGCCAGCTCAGCAGCAGACCGATGACGACGAGCCCGCTCAGGACCGTGCCGAGGGCCAGCCCCAGATGCAGATAGCTCTTTTTGACGAGCACGTCGGCAATCGCGATACCGTCGGCGCGGACCAAGGTCGTCGTGATCCAGAAGGCGTGCAGCCGTCCGCGACGGGTAGGCCACTGCAGATAGACGAGGACGATCGCGACCACGGAGATCGCGAGTGCCGATCCCGCCGCGCCCAGATGGAAGGTGATGGCGAAGAGATCGGCGGCGACCGAGCCCGCCACGCTGGCGATCAGCAATCCCATCCAGTGCGGAAAATCAGCCATCGGCCGCGCGTCTGCGGCAGGACGCTCGAGCTGGAGCCGGGAGAAGATCCTAGTCTCGTCCGAGCGCGACATGACAAGGGTCGCCGCGAGCAGCACCATGAGCCCGATCACCAGCTCGATGCGATTGATATGAAGCTGGATCACGGAGAAATCCGCCAAGCGGACCGCCATCATCTGCACGATGATCACGGCGGACCAGTAATGGATGTCGGAAGCGCGACGATCGCGCCGCTCGATGACAAAAACCAGCGACAGGAAACCGGCGAGCACCAGGATCTGGCACAGCAGGCCACTGCTAACGAGCGACCGCACGGCGTCGCCCATGTGAGAGCCAAAGACGCTGGTGATCAGAAACAAAAGCCAGTAGCGCAGCCCAACCGGCGGAACGTGTCGCTCATCCATTACTCGCCCTCGATACCCCATTCACAGCTGATGCAGCAATGAGAGAATGCGAGGTATTCGCAACAACGGTTCTTTTTATCAGCATATGAGTTGGGTGCGACATCGTTGGAACGGTCGCTTCTCCTTGGTCGTAAACAATTTGCACAATGATCGGCGCGGATTGCCTCACGGTGCATCCCGTCGCAGCTGCGCGCATCGAAGCCACTCCATCAATGGTGGCATGGAACAGGTCTCACGACCTGCCTCGATCGGTCCACCTGTTCAACCGTTTCACCCGATTGGACGGTCCGTGACTTCTTCGATTCTTCCCCCGGCTGCAGATTGACTCACTCCGCCCGCAGTGAAAGCATTTCCATGACAAAGAGCTTCGCTCCGATCGAGGCGCCGCGGGTTCGCATCCTGCGTTCGCGTCACGGCCGAGCGTAGGAGCGACCGTCCACGGACGCTGGAGCAGCTCGCCGACCTTGCGCGATAGCGGCGCAGGGCCGTCCTTCCCGGAGACGCCGTCCGGGGCTTCTACGCGCTTGCTATCGCGCAGGAGGAGGACGTTGTCGTGACCGACCTCAGAACAGGAACCATATCCGGCGGCAGACCAGGCAGCGGCGCGCATCGCGTCGTGGCGCTGTGCGGGCCGTACCTCTCGGGCAAGACAAGCCTGCTGGAAAGCATCCTCTACGCCATGGGCGCCATCGGCCGGCGCGGCTCGACCCGGGCCGGTACCGCCATCGGCGATGGATCGGCCGAAGCCCGCAAGCGCGGCATGAGCACGGAGATCAACATCGCCTCGGCCGACTATCTCGGCGATCAATGGACCTTCCTCGACACGCCGGGCTCGATTGAATTGCAGCACGATGCCCTGGCCGCCTTGGCCGTGTCCGATGCCGCCATCGTGGTGTGCGAGAGCGTGCCCGAGCGCGTGGTCGCGCTGACGCCGCTCTTGAAGTACATCGAGGACAACGGCATTCCCCACCTCTTCTTCGTCAACAAGATCGATTCCGCCGAAGGCCGCGTGCGCGACATGCTGGCGGCGCTGCAGACCGTGTCGACCCGCAAGCTGGTGCTGCGCCAGGTCCCGATCCGTCGTCCCACCGCGAGCGGCGGCGAGGAAACCGTGGGCTATGTCGATCTCGTGAGCGAGCGCGCCTATCGCTACAAGTCGAGCGGTGCTTCCGACCTGATCGAGATGCCGGCCGAGATCCTGCCGCGCGAGAGCGAGGCGCGCCGCGAGATGCTCGAGACGCTGTCCGAGTTCGACGATCAGCTTCTCGAACAGCTGATCGAGGACGTGGCGCCCGAGAAGTCGCTCATCTATCGCGACCTGCACGACGAGTTCGGCGCGCAGCAGATCGTGCCCGTGCTGATCGGCGCCGGCGACCGCGAGAATGGCGTCCGCCGTCTGCTGAAGGCGCTGCGTCACGATACGCCGTTCGCTCCCGAGACCACCAAGCGCCGGGACCTGCCGTCCGACGGAGGCCCCCTTGCCGAGTGCTTCAAGGTGCTGCATCAGGCCCATGCGGGCAAACTCTCGATCTGCCGGGTCTGGTCGGGTTCGATCGCCGAAGGTCAGAGTGTCGGCGGTCAACGCATCGGCAGCCTGTTCCGGCCGTTCGGCCAGCGGCTCGACAAGGTGAGCGAGGCAAAGGTCGGCGAGATCATCGCTATGGCGAAGATGGAAGCCTTGTCGGCCGGTCAGGCGATCGCCGCATCGGGCATCGTCACGATCCCGGATTTCCCGCAGCCCGAGCCGCCGGTCTATGGCCTGGCGCTGACGGCGAAGAACCGGAACGACGAGGTCAAGATGTCCGGGGCGCTGCAGAAGATCGTCGAGGAAGATCCATCGCTGTCCTACGAGCAACGGGCGGAGACGCACGAACTGCTGCTCAAGGGCCAGGGCGAGATGCATCTGAAGGTGGCGGTCGAGAAACTGGCCAGCCGCTACAACGTCGCCGTCGATACGGCTCCTGCGCGGGTCGCCTATCGCGAGACGATCCTCGCCGCGGCGACGCAGCATGCGCGTTACAAGCACCAGACCGGCGGCCATGGGCAGTTCGCCGACATCAAGGTCGAGATCCGGCCGCTGCCGCGCGGCTCCGGGTTCCGCTTCGTCGACAAGATCGTGGGCGGCGTGGTGCCGCGCAATTTCATCCCGGCGGTCGAGGACGGCCTGCGCGACTATCTGAAGGAAGGTCCTCTAGGTCAGCCGGTCGTGGATCTCGAAGTGACCCTGATCGACGGCCAGTATCACAGCGTCGACAGTTCCGAGATGTCGTTCAAGATGGCCGCCCGCATCGCCATGACGGAGGCGATGCCCAAATGCAAACCCGTGCTGCTGGAACCGATCCTCAAGGTGACGGTGGCGGCACCGAGCGATTCCACGTCGCGCATCCAGCGCCTGATCTCGGGCCGTCGGGGACAGCTGCTGGGCTATGACGCACGGCCCGGCTGGCCGGGCTGGGACGAGGTCTCGGCCCTGATGCCCGAAGCCGAGGTCGGGGACATGATCGTGGAGATCCGGTCCGTGACGCAGGGCGTCGGCACCTGGCGGGCAAGCTTCGACCACCTGCAGGAGCTTAGCGGCCGGACCGCCGAGCGTATCGTCGAGGAGACAAGGCGCCGGGCAGCGGCCTGACGAATCACAAGCTGGTGAGCGGCCTTTCGCCCGCTCCCCCGGCCACGCATAGTGACCTCGGGGACGACGTCTCCGAGGAGGGTCATGCGATGTTGAACAGACGGGCGACCATGGCCGGCGGCCTGGCGATGGCGGTGTCGTCGTCGACGCGGTCTGCCTTTGCCGACGCCGACCGGCCGATGCTGGTATTTGTCGGCCACGAGCTTTGAGGCGGATGCAAGATCTGGCGTGCCCAGTACGAACCTTCCTTCCTCAAGTCCGCCGCCTTCCAGAAGCTGGATTACCGTGTCGTCCATCCCGCCAATGCCGACCTGATCCTGCGGGAAGAGAACTGGCCCCCGGATGCGCGCTGGATCCTGGTCGATTTCCAGATGAGCGACGAGGGCGCGCAACGCGGCTACTGGACCCCGCGTTTCATCCTCGCCCAGCATTCCCGGATCATCTTCACCACCACCGGTGTTGACGGCTGGCGCAAGCAGATGTGGCCGAAGATCCTGGAGGTGACGGGAACGGCCGCCTGAAATCTTCCAAGGTGACCGGTGGCCCCGTCACGGTCCGGTGAGCAGGCGTGATTTGCCGCGGCCCCGGCTTCGATCCATGAAGGGCGTAAGAACGTAAAGGACAAGGGCGAACAGGGAGTCCGACATGTTGATCAAACGCCATCAGGGCTGGGAAATACCTGAACGGCAGGCCACGGCCGAAAGCGATTACCTCAACCGGCGGGCCCTGCTGCAGAAGATGGGACTGGGCGCTGGCGTGATCGCCGCCTCGACCCTCGGTTCGGCGCTCGCATTGGCCGATGACAAGGCCGCCGACCCGACGGCGTCGCTCTATCCGGGCACGCACAACGATACCTACGGGGCGCCGACGCCAATCACGGCAGAGCGGCTCGCCACCACCTACAACAACTACTACGAGTTCGGCACCGACAAGAGCATCTGGCGCGATGCCCAGAAGCTGCAGATCCGTCCCTGGACGATCAAGGTCAGCGGCATGGTCGAGAAGCCGTTCGAGATCGCCTTCGACGATCTTCTGGCCAAGATGCCGCTGCAGGAGCGCGTCTACCGCCACCGCTGTGTCGAGACCTGGTCGATGATCGTGCCCTGGAGCGGCTTTCCGATGAAGTCGCTGGTGGAATTCTGCAAACCCACCGGCAGCGCCAAGTACGTGGTCATGCAGACCCTGTCGAAGCCGGCGGTGATGTTCGGCCAGAAGGATTTCCTCTATCCTTGGCCCTACACCGAAGGGCTGGCGATCGACGAGGCGACCAACGATCTCGCCTTCATCGCCACCGGGCTCTACGGCAAGCCGATCGGCAAGCAGAACGGCGCGCCGCTGCGCCTGGTCGTGCCATGGAAGTACGGCTTCAAGAGCGTGAAGGCGATCGTCAGCGTCGAATTCACCGACAAGCGGCCGGTCTCCTTCTGGGAGAAGCTGCAGGACAACGAATACGGCTTCTGGGCCAACGTGAACCCGCAGGTCCCGCATCCGCGCTGGAGCCAGGCCACCGAGAAGCCTCTCGGCAGCGACCAGCGCATCCCGACGCAGATCTACAACGGCTATGGGCAGTTCGTCGCCAGCCTGTACGAGAACCGCAAGTCGGAAAAGCTGTTCATGTAAGGCCACGCCCCTCCTTTGCGGCACGCGACCGGCCGGCTAAAACGGAGGCCGATCGCACAAAGCCGAAAGGGAGGGCGCGATGACGAAGGTCATCATCGAGAAGAACGGACCGGTCAAGACGATCTGGATGAACCGGCCGGACAAGCGCAACGCGCTCGACAGCGAACTCCTGAAGGCGATGATCGACGCGCTAGGCGCGCCGGTCGCCGCCGAGGATCGCGTCGTCGTCATCCGCGGTAAGGGCAATGTCTTCTGCGCCGGCCTCGACATGGCGGAGCGCAGCAAGTCGGCTGCCGCCGGCGAGGCGAGTGGCATCGAGGTGATGCTGCGGTCGATCGAACTCTGTCCCCTGCCGGTGGTCGCGGTCGTCCAGGGCGACGCCATTGCCGGCGGCAACGAGCTGGCGCTCCACTGCGATCTCGTCGTCGCCAGTGACAAGGCGCGCTTCGGCATGTCGCTGGCGCAAGTCGGGCTGGCCCCCAACTGGTTCCTGGCCAAGAAGCTGATGGAAGTGCTCGGGCCGGTCACGACCCGCGAGATGCTGTTGCTGGGCGATCCCCTGCCCGCCACCAAGCTCCATGCGCTCGGCCTGATCGCGCGCTGCGTGCCGGCCGACCAGCTCGAAGCCGAAGCAACGAAGGTGATCGACCGGCTGGCCGCTAATGCGCCGCTGTCGTTGAAGGCGATGAAGGCCCTGACCGTGCGGCAGCTCGAATTCCGCGATCAGATCAAGCACGACGACGTCGATGCGCTGGTGCGCGCGGCCATGCAGAGCCAGGATGCCCAGGAAGGCATGAAGGCGCGGCTCGAGAAGCGCACCGCCCGGTTCCAGGGCCGGTAGCGCCATGTCGATCCGGCTGCGCCTCGACAAGCCCTGGCGACCGCTCACGCAGGACGAAGCGACCCGCCTGCCCGGCCAGCTCGGCGTCTACCAGATCGCCGATGCCTCGGGTGTCGTCCTCTATATTGGCCAGGCCGGTGCCCGCTCGGCATTCGGCCTGCGCACGGAGCTGCAGCGCGAGGCCCGCGAACGCGGCCCCGGCTGCCAGTTCCGGGTCGAGGTGAACATGCAGTACCGCTCGCGCTGGTTCGAGCTGCTGATGGTCCACCAGGCCGACCATGGCGCGCTGCCCCCCGACAACGCCAAGGCCCCGCCGCCTAACCTCGGCCGCCTCAGCCCGTCGTAACGCCGCTCGTCGGGTCAGGCTCGATGCGCGTTGCCATCCTTCGAGACGCGGCCCGCGGCCGCTCAGGATGAAGGCGCGGTGATCCGGCCAACTCGTCAGGTGCCGCCTAGCGCCTTAGGGGAGCGCGCAACTCCAGTTGCGCATTCACACAGATGAGCGCCACTGGAGTGGCGCGCTCCTACGAGTCTTCATCCGGGCGTAGACAGCGAAAGGCGATCTGCGGAAATAGCGGAAATTCATTTTCCGCAATTCGGGCAGGTCTCCCGGGGGTAGGCACACACGAAAACAGGGAGGAAGGAAGGAAGGAAGGAAGGAAGGAAAAAGAAGAACCCGCCAACTCGTCAGGTGCCGCCTAGCGCCTCAGGGGAGCGCGCAACTCCAGTTGCGCATTCATACAGATGAGCGCCACTGGAGTGGCGCGCTCCTATGAATCTTCATCCGGGACAGGGAAAGGCGAGCTGCCCGAATTGCGGAAATTCATTTTCTGCAATTCCGGCAGCTCTCGCCGGTCTTGTGCCCCATACGCCGCTGCGGCAGGAAAGAAGGACAAGAAAGGAAACGTCCATGGATTTCGAACCGTCGTCCGAGCAGCAGATGCTGATCGATCAGGTGCGCCGTTACGTCCGGGAAGAGATCATCCCCCTGGAAGCCAAGCTCGATCCCGATGCTTCCGAGCTGCCGCCGGAGGACTTCAAGCGGCTCACCGAGAAGACCAAGGCGATGGGCCTGTTCGGCATCGACATCCCCAAGGAGTTCGGCGGTCCGGACATCGATATCGTGACGCGTACCCTGCTCGCCATCGAGATGGCGCAGCACCGCGCCGGCCTCTACGTGCCCTGCTACGGCACCTTCGGCGGCGCCGGCCTCGCCCAGATCTTCGAGGCCAACGACGACCAGAAGGAGCGCTACCTCTATCCGACGCTGCGCGGCGAGAAGAAGGCCTTCTTCGGCCTCACCGAACCGTCGGGCGGCAGCGATCCCGCCCGCGCCATCCAGACCAGGGCCGAGCGCAAGGACAATGGCTGGGTGCTGAACGGCGCCAAGATCTTCATCTCCAATGCCGACCGCGCCCAGTACGGCATCGTGTTCGCCCGCACCGACGCCTCCAAGGGGCGCGCCGGCATCACCTGCTTCATCGTCGACTCCGATACGCCGGGCTTCCATGTGCGTCGCGTCGTGCACACGCTGCGCTCCTCGCACTATGCGACCGAGCTCGAGTTCAAGGACTGCTGGGTCTCCGACCACCAGGTGCTGGGCGAGGTGAACAAGGGCTTCGCCGTCGCCAACGATCGCCTGACGCGCCAGCGCATCCCCTACGCCGCCGGCTGCATCGGCGTCGCCATCGCCGCGCACGAGATGGCGATCGAATGGGCCAAGATGCGCACCACCTTCGGCGAGAAGCTGGCCAACCGCCAGGCCGTGCAATGGATGCTGGTCGACAACGAGATCGACATCCGCACGGCGCGGCATTTCACGCTGGAGGCGGCCGAGAAGGCGCGGCGCGGCGTGCCGTTCCGCACCGAGGCGGCGATCGCCAAGCTGACCGCTTCCGAGGGCGGCGGGCGCGTCGTCGATCGGGCCATGCAGATCCATGGCGGCATGGGCATGACCAAGGACTTGCCGCTCGAACGATGGTATCGCGAGATGCGCATCCGCCGCGTCGGCGAGGGGCCGAGCGAGGTGCAGCGCATGGTGATCGCGCGTGAGCTGTTGGGAAGCAATCTGAGATGAGTGCAAAGCCGCTGGAAGGCATCAAGGTCGTCGAGTTCGGACAGAATCTGGCCGGCCCGTATTGCGGACAGATCCTGGCTTTCCTGGGGGCGGAGGTCGTGAAAGTCGAACGGCCGGACGGTGATGACGCTCGCAAGTGGGGTCCTCCGTTCGTCGACGGCGACGCCACCGGCTTCATCGCGCTGAACCGCGGCAAGAAATCCATCACCTGCGATCTGGCCGATCCCGGGCAGCGCGAGGCGCTGATCGAACGCATCGGCGCGGCCGACATCTTCGTGCACAACCTGCGCGCCGACGTGCCAGCCAAGTTCGGCATCGATGGTCCGACGCTCACCAAGCGCTTTCCCCGCCTGATCTATGCCGACCTCGGTGCCTTCGGTCATACCGGCCCCTGGAAGGAGCGGCCGGGTTACGAGCCGATCATCCAGGCGGTGGCCGGCCTGATCTCACTCAACGGCGATCCGTCCGGACCGGCAGCGCGTGTCGGCGTGTCGATCATCGACCTGTCGACCGGCATGTGGACGGCGATCGGCGTCTTGGCGGCGCTAGCCAAGCGCGCCGCCACCGGCCAGGGCAGCCTGGTGAATACGTCCCTGTTCGAGAGCGGCCTGATGTGGGCCTCCAACCACGTCGCGCAATATTCGGTGACGGGGAAGATGCCGCCGCGCCAAGGCACCGGCCATCCGTCGCTGACGCCCTACCAGGCGTTCGAATGCAGCGACGGGCCGCTGATGATCTGCCCCGGCAACGACCGGCTGTGGCGCAAGTTCGCCGAGGTGCTGGGTCATCCCGAATGGCCCGACGAGCCGCGCTTCAAGACCAATGTCGACCGCTTCGAGCGGCGCGAGATGCTGCTGGGCATGATCGCCGACATCATGAAGCGGGAGAGCCGTGCCCACTGGTCGGCCAGGCTCGATGCGCTCGGCGTGCCGAACGGACCGCTCAACACGGTACCCCAGGTGCTGGAGCTGGCGCAGACCGCCGCGCTCGGCATGTTCCTGAAACCCTATGCCGACAGCCCGGCCCTGTTCCACGGCCTGCCGCTCAGCATCGACGGCGAGCGGGCCGGCAGCCTCGCGAGGGCGCCAAAGATCGGCGAGGACAATAGCGGCGAGGATGGCGGCGGCCGATGAGCCGCCTCCTCCTTCCCGTCGTCTGGATCTTCTGGGGCATCGCCTATCCGCTGATGAGCTGGTCGCTGCAGGCAGCCGACCTGTTCTCGACCCGTCTCATCATCCTGCCGTCGTCGGGCCTCATCCTGCTCGCGGTCGGCGTGCTGGGAGGAGCACCGGCGCTGCCGCAGCGACGGCTGTGGGGCCAGATCGCACTAACCGGCGTGCTCAACATGGGGCTGTTCCAGATCTTCCTGATCTGCGGCATCGCCATCCTCGGTCCCAGCCGCACGCCGATCATCGTCTACACCATGCCGGCCTGGTCCTCGCTGTTCGCGGTGTTCCTGCTGAAGGAGCCGATCTCGCCGCGCATCGCGCTGTCGCTGGTGCTGAGCCTGATCGCCGTCGCGCTGGTCATCAGCCAGGAGGCCGCCGCGCGCGCTGCCCCGGTGGGCACGCTGCTGACCCTGCTGGCCGCCATCTCGTTCGGCATCGGCACGGTGCTGACGCGGCGCACCGCCCTGCAGCGCGGCCATGCCGGCGACCCGACCATCAACGCGGCCTGGCAGCTCCTGATCGGGACGCTGCCGGTGATCGCGGTATGGCTGTTCTATCTGCCGCACACCTATTTCCATCCCGAGCAGACGCGCGGCCTGATCGCCCTCGCCTGCCTGACGCTCGGCTCCAACGCGCTGGCCTATTTCTGCTGGTTCCGGATCATCGCCCGGCTGCCGGCCTCCGTGGCCTCGCTCACCACCATGGTCGTGCCCTGTGTCGGCTTTGGGTCGAGCGCCCTGCTGATCGGCGGCGACGTCTCCTGGCTCGACCTCGTCGCCCTCGCCCTCATCATCGCCGCCGTGACGCTGGGACTGACCGACCGGCGCCCGCCGGCGCGGAAGGTCTAATCTGTCATAGGCTTGTCCCAGATGGACGTTCGTCTACACCTCCATCCATGGGCTGCGGCCACGCCAGCAAATTGGACGAAGGCCGTGGTCCTCGGGTTGGCAGGTTTGTATCGTCGCGAAATGGCGGCCGAACTCGAAGAGCTCAAGAGCCTGCTCCTGAATGACTGGGACCCGATTGGCGTCGCGGGAATCCCCGAGGCTGCTGACGAATATGATTCATATGCCTTCCACCTTCACAGCATGTTGACTGCTGGAGCAACCTCGGAGGCAGTCGCCGAATATCTGAGCTGGGCTGTGACGTCCCGAATGGAGCTAACCGGCAATCCCGCCCACGATCGCGACATCGCGGAGCGAGCCATAGCGCTTTACGCTCGCATTGACCGAGTTGCCCGCAACTCGATTCCGATCGAACCGCCCACAGGCGCAGCTGGAAGCGGGGCGTAAGACCAGGCGCTAATCCGCCACGGCGCGGACGACGGTATCGTAGACGACCGGCTCGAGCAGGATGTTGTGCGGCAGGTTCGGCGCCACCTGCACATCGACGGCGATGCCGTGGCGGCGCAGCGCTTCCGCATAGGCCTCGGTGAGGCGCGGCGGTGCGACGTCGTCACGCTGGCCGACGATCATCCAGATGCGGGTCGAGGGCGAGATGTTGCCGGCGAGATCGATCGGTGACAGCGACGTCACCGACTTGTCCCAGATCGAGGTCTTCTGCACGTCCTTCATGTGGCGACGCCATTCCGGGAGGTCGCAGGGACAGGACACCAGCACGGCGCGGTCCACCGCCGTCGCTTGCTTACCCATAAGGTCGGCGGCGATGGCGGCGCCGCCGGAATGGCCAACCAACACCGTCCGCCCCGGATGGTATCGCGCCTTCAGCTGGTCGACCGCTGCCGCGATCGCCGCGATCACCTCGGGCGTGTAATTGTCGCCCGTCGTCTCGCCACGCACGCCCTCGGACTTGTCCTCCCCGTCGCTGTAGCCTGGCCGCAGGATGGCGGCGACCACCGCGCCGGGCAGCCGCTGGGCCAGCTCAGCGGCGAAGCGATACTGGTAGCTGGGCGGGGCGCGAGGCGAATCGCCGTGCAATACAAGAACGAGGGGTGGACGCCCTCCAGCCGCTTCCGCGCCCTTGTAGATGCGCGCTTTCAGCCGCAGCGGCGCGCCCAGCCAGGCGGTCTCGACGGAAGTCTGGGCCTGGGCCGAAACCGTGGCGGCGATCCAAGCGACCCCCAGGAGGAACCAGCGCAGGCGCGACAGCGCGCGCCCGCCGGGCATCAGCCGGCGAAGCTCAGGCAGTAGTCGCGCACCCGCTCGAGCGGAATGCGGGCGTGGCTCTGGACGATGATGAACTTGCCGCCGGGATCGGTACCGGCCGGCAGCTTCACCAGACGCTCGAAATCATCGGCGCCCCACACGCAGGTGTGCTCCGAGAAGAGCTGCAGGTCGGAGAAGTAACAGGGATCCCAGTGCACGTGATAGTCGAGCAGGTTGCCCATGTGCTCGGCGACGCTGGTGTAGAGCGAATATTCCGTCCACGGGATCGAGCCCAGCTTGCGCAGGACCTGCAGGCTCAGCGTCGTCAGGGGATCGTTCCCCTTGCGCCGGAAGTGTTCCAGCGTCTGGGCGGCGAGGTCGCCGTGCAGGATGTTGGGCGTCACCGACAGCCCGTGTGCCTTGGCGTCGTACTGAATGCCGACGACGTCGGAAGCGGCCCGCCACCAGTCGTGGTAGCGCTTGGGCTCCCAGCGCGACAGCGCCCGGCGGTCCTCGACGAAGGTCGTGGCGTCGAAATCGCCGACGCAGCACACATCCGAATCCAGCGTCAGGAAGCCGCCGAAGCCCAGCACCGCCGGCACGTGCAGCTTGACCATCTGCTGCCGGTACCAGCCGGTCATCATGTAGAAGCGGCTGAAGGCGGGAAAGAAATCGCCCTCGGAGCGCACCGAGACATCGATATTCTGGAACCGCGGCAGTTCGGTACGCAGCAGGTGCACGTCCCGGGCCGGCGACACGATCAGCAATTGCAGCGGCACGCTATCCCGCCAATGCTTGGCGAGCGACTCGATCAGCAGGCCGGCACGTTCAAGGTCGCCCCGGCGCTTCAGGTTGCGCAGAGCCAGGGGCAATATTGCTTGGCGTATTTCGGAGAACATCGGCGACTGACTTCTAATTATAGAGGAGGCGCGGGAAGCTTCATAACATTATGTACGGTGCGGACGGTCGAAGTTCGCCCATCAGCGGCACTTGGCCGCCCTGCCCCTGTGACCCCTTGAAAAAAAGACGCCGGGCCCAATGGCCCGGCGAGTCAAACAGGGAGGCTTCACGTCTGGGAGACGTGGGATCATGAGGATCCCGAGTTTCGAGCGCGATCAGTGACAACCGTTCACGTCGAAGACCTGAAAGCACCCTAACCTCTGGGAATTGGTTTGTGAGGGGAGAAGTTTCGGACACTGGCATGCGCCGCCCGCATGCCTGCGCCACTCGTGCAATACACCAGTTCATGTCCGTTAAAACCGGGTCTCGGCCACTTTCCGCAGCAGAAAGTCGCGAAAAACCGCGATCCGCTTGGAATGGCGAAGCTCCTCCGGATAAGTGAAATAGACGTCCGTCGTCCGCACGTTGAGATCGGGCAACAGCATCTCGAGCTTTGTCGACTCACGCGCGAGATAGTCAGGCAGGGAGGCGATACCAAGGCCCGATTCGACGGCGCGGAAAATGCCGTAGGTATTGTTGACGCGCAGCACCACCAGGCGGGGATTCTGGTCGGGATTGCCCTCGCGCAGCAGCCAGTTCACATCGGGCGCCGGCGCGCGCGCATCCTCGCCGAAGATGATCATGCGGTGCTGATCGAGCTCTTCCGGCGTACTCGGCCGTCCGTACTTCTGGATGTAGGTATGGGAGGCATACACATGGCTGCGGACCGTCAGCAAGTGACGCTGCACCAGACCGGGTTGGCGCGGCATGACCATGCGGATGGCGACGTCGGCTTCGCGCATGCCGAGATCGAGCTCGTTGTCCGACAGCACCAGACTGACATCGATGTCCGGATACATATCGATGAATTCGTGCATCTGCGCGGTCAGCCAGGTCGAGCCGAAACCGACCGTCGCCGTGACCTTCAGCCGGCCGGCGGGCTTGTCCTGGTTGGCGCGCAACAGCGCCTCGGCCGTGTTGACCTTGGCCGCCATGTCGCGCGCGGTCCGGTACAGCAGTTCGCCCTGCTCGGTCAGGATCAGCCCCCGGGCATGGCGATGGAACAGCATGACGCCGAGCTGCTCCTCGAGCGCACCGATCTGGCGCGAGATGGCGGACTGGCTGAGCTTCAGGCTCTCGCCGGCATGCGTGAAGCTGCCGGCGTCGGCGACCGCCTGGAAGATGCGCAGCTTGTCCCAGTCCATGTAGCTGCCGCCGGCCCGGTCCCCTTGCCCGTTCACTCGGCGGCCTGCGCGATCCGCGCCTCCTGCTCGGCAAGCCAGCGCTCGGCCTCGAGCGCCGCCATGCAGCCGGTGCCGGCCGCGGTGACAGCTTGGCGGAAGACCTTGTCCTGCACGTCGCCGGCGGCGAAGACGCCGTCGATATCGGTCGCGGTCGAATCCGGCTTAGTGATCAGATAGCCCTCGGAGTCCATGGCCAACTTGCCGCGGAACAGCTCGGTGTTCGGGGAGTGGCCGATGGCGATGAACACGCCGTCGGTCGCGATCTCCTTCTCGACGCCGGTCTTGACGTTCTTCACGCGCACCGCTTTCACCAGCGGCGCCGGGGTGGCCTCGCCCAGGATCTCCTCGAGCGTGTGATCCCACAGGACGCTGATCTTCGGATTGCGGAACAGCCGCTCCTGCAGGATCTTCTCGGCGCGGAAGGAATCGCGGCGGTGGATCAGCGTCACCTTGGAGGCATGGTGCGTGAGGTACAGCGCCTCCTCGACCGCCGTGTTGCCGCCGCCAACAACGACCACTTCCCTGTTGCGGAAGAAGAAGCCGTCGCAGGTGGCGCAGGCCGACACACCGCCGCCGCGGAAGGTCTCCTCGGTCGGCAGGCCGAGCCAGCGGGCGGATGCGCCCGTGCAGACGATCAGGGCGTCGGCCTCGTAGCGATCGCCGGAATCGCCCAGGCAGACAAACGGCCGGCGGCTGAGATCGACGTCGACGATCGTATCGAAGAACAGCGCCGTGCCGACATGCTCGGCCTGCTTCTGCATCTGCTCCATCAGCCAGGGGCCCTGGATGACGTCGGCGAAGCCCGGGTAATTTTCGACATCGGTGGTGATGGTGAGCTGGCCGCCCGGCTGGATGCCCTGGACCAGCATCGGCTTGAGACTTGCCCGGGCGGTATAGATCGCCGCCGTGTAACCGGCCGGTCCCGAGCCGAGTATGAGAACCTTTCCGCGATGAACTGCTGCCATGTCCGCTCCGCATCCCGCCGACTGCATATCTACGACATATATGCAAACCTCATCCCCGTTGCACGGGGGTTCTCGTCCACACAGCGCAATTGTTCACAGGCAGAGCGAGAATTTTTGCAACTTTATTGCGCGGGTGGCATGGTTCTGGCATAGAGCGCGCCCAATGGAGGACCCTAGGATGGCTCGCGCAAAGCTCGACCGGATCGACCGGCGCATTCTCAGCGACTTGCAGGCGAACGGTCGTATGACCAACGTGGAACTGGCCGAACGTGCCGGCATCTCCGCGCCGCCGTGCCTGCGCCGCGTGAGAGCGTTGGAGCGGGCGGGCATAATCAAGGGCTACCATGCCGAGCTGAGCCCGGAGGCGCTGGGCTACAGCGTCTCGGTATTCGCCCTGGTCGGCCTCAACAGCCAGGCCGAGGCGGACCTCAAGGCCTTCGAGGAGATGATTGCGAGCTGGGACGAGGTGCGCGAGTGCCACATGCTGGCGGGCGAGGCCGACTTCCTGCTGAAGATCGTGGCCGAGACCTGGGACGAGTATCAGAAGTTCCTGACCACCCGCCTCACCTCGGCGCCCAATGTCAGCCACGTGAAGTCGATGATGGTCTTCCGCACGGCCAAGGAGCTGCCGGGCGTTCCCATTCCGGTGGAATAGCAACGCGGCGGTTGGGAAAAGGCCGAACGGGCCTTGCCGATAACGCCGTGTACCGATAGCCTGATTTTCAGTACACGGCGTTACCGTCATGAGGCGCAGATGAGGAATCTCTTCCAGGCAGCCCGCGTCCTGATCGCCGACCTGGCGTCGACGATCCTGTTTCTTGCTCTCTATCTGCTGACCAACAATCTCCTGCTGTCGGTCGCTCTCGGCATGGTGCTGGGCGTGGCGCAGATCGGCTGGCAGCTCCTGAACCGCAAGCCGGTCGAAGCGCTGCAATGGATGAGCGTCTTGCTGGTGATTGGCTCAGGTGGGGCCACGATGCTGACGAACGACCCGCGCTTCATCATGCTGAAGCCGACCGTCATCTACGCCGTGGTCGGGCTGGTGATGCTGAAGCGTGGCTGGATGAACCGATACCTGCCGCCGCGCGCCGCCATCGTCACCGACGTCGCCACGACCTTCGGCTATGCCTGGGCCGGATTGATGTTCGTGTCGGCAGCGCTCAACATCTCGCTGGCCCTGACGATCGATGCCAAGAGCTGGGCGGCCATCATGTCCGCCTGGGGCATCGGCAGCAAGGTTGCGCTGTTCCTGGTCCAGTACGCGGTCATGACGGCGGTCGGCCGCCGGCGCGCGGCAGCGGCCATCGCCTCGTAGGAGAGCGCCACTGCAGTGGCGCAATCATGCGCGCCACCGGTGTGGCGCGCTCCGATGGCTACTTGAAGTCGACGCCCAGCACTTCGTAGGACTTGGCGCCCTTCGGCGTCTGGACTTCGACCGTGTCGCCGACGCTCTTGCCGATCAGCGCCCGGCCGATGGGCGACGTGACCGAGATGCGGCCCTTGGCCAGATCGGCCTCGTAGGGCCCGACGATCTGGTACTTCACCTTCTCGTCCGTATCCTCGTCGGCCAGCCGCACGGTGGCGCCGAACTTGACGACTTTGCCGGTCAGGCTCGAGAAGTCGATCACCTCGGCGCGCGAGATGATGTCCTCGACTTCGGCGATGCGGCCCTCGATGAACCCCTGTTTCTCGCGCGCCGACGTGTACTC
Organism: Enhydrobacter aerosaccus; assembly: GCF_900167455.1. Taxonomy (GTDB): domain Bacteria; phylum Pseudomonadota; class Alphaproteobacteria; order Reyranellales; family Reyranellaceae; genus Reyranella; species Reyranella aerosaccus. The sequence goes on along the minus strand of NZ_FUWJ01000001.1, from coordinate 259,317 downwards.
GGCATTCTCCGACAGATCGCCGTGCTCGCGCGCCGCCGCGATCGCCTTGATGATGGCCGGACGCTCGACACTCTTGAGCTGCTTCAGTTCTTCCTCGAGAGACTTGAGGCCTCCGGAGGTCATAGGCACTTTTTCCATACGCAGATCGTCCTTAATCAAACGAACGCCGTCAACGCCCAACGACGCACCGCGGTTGCGGCGCGTCCCGAGTGACGCCGAACGGCGGTTAGAACGCGCCTTTGAAGTAGGATTGCAGCGGCGCCACGTCCAAGGCCCCAGCGCTTACCGCGGCGATACCTTCGACCGAAGCCTTGGCGCCAGCGACCGTCGTGTAGTAGGCGATCTTGTGCATCAAGGCGGTGCGACGCAACGTGAAACTGTCGGTCAGCGCCGAGGCACCGTCGACGGTGTTGAAGACGAGCTGCACCTTGCCGTCCTTCATCAGGTCGACGATGTGCGGCCGTCCTTCGAGCACCTTGTTCACCCGTTGGGCTTCGATGCCGTGGCGATGAAGGAAGTCGGCGGTGCCGCCGGTGGCCACGACCTTGAAGCCGAGTTCGATCAGGCGCTTCACGGGCTTCACCATCGCCGGCTTGTCCTGATCGCGCACCGAGACGAACACCATGCCCTCGACCGGCACCTTGGCGCCGCTGCCAAGCTGCGACTTGGCGAAGGCACGGCCGAAATCGGCATCGAGCCCCATCACCTCGCCTGTCGAGCGCATCTCCGGTCCCAGGATCACGTCCACGCCCGGGAAGCGCGCGAAGGGGAACACGGCCTCCTTGACGGCGACATGCTTGCTCTTCGAGGCCTTCTTGATGCCGAGTGACTTGAGCGGCTCCCCGGCCATCAGGCGCGCGGCGTACTTGGCGATCGGCTGGCCTGTCGCCTTGGCGACGAACGGCACGGTACGGCTCGCGCGCGGATTGACTTCGAGCACATAGACGTCGCCGTCCTTCACCGCGTACTGCACGTTCATCAGACCGACGACATGCAATGCCCTGGCCATGGCCTCGGTCTGCCGCTCGATCTCGGCGATGATCTTGGCCGGCAACGAATAAGGCGGCAGCGAGCAGGCCGAATCGCCGGAATGGATCCCGGCCTCCTCGATATGCTCCATGATGCCGGCCACGAACACGTTCTGGTCCTTGTCGGCCAGAGCGTCGACATCGACCTCGATGGCATCGCGCAGATAGGAATCGATCAGCACCGGATTGGCGCCCGAGACCTTGACCGCGTCGCGCATGTAGCGCTCCAGCCCTTCGCGGTCGTAGACGATCTGCATGGCGCGGCCGCCCAGCACGTAGGACGGACGGATCACGACCGGGTAGCCGATCTTCTCGGCCACGGCGATCGCCTGGCTCTGCGACTTGGCCGTGCCGTTGTCGGGCTGGCGCAGCGCGAGGTCCTGGATCAGCTTCTGGAAGCGCTCGCGATCCTCGGCGAGATCGATCGCGTCGGGCGTCGTGCCCAGGATCGGGATGCCGGCGGCTTCCAGCGGCTTGGCGAGCTTGAGTGGCGTCTGGCCGCCGAACTGAACGATCAGTCCCAACAGCTCGCCTTTCGAGCGCTCGACCTCGACCAGCTCGATCACGTCCTCGGCTGTCAGCGGCTCGAAATAGAGGCGGTCGGCGGTGTCGTAGTCGGTCGACACGGTCTCCGGGTTGCAGTTGACCATGATGGTCTCGTACCCGGCCTCGCGCAGCGCGTAGACCGCGTGCACGCAGCAATAGTCGAATTCGATGCCCTGCCCGATGCGGTTGGGACCGCCGCCCAGGATGATGATCTTGCGCCGGTCGGTCGGCCGCGCCTCGCATTCGGCCGGACGGACGCCGTCACCCTCGTAACAGGAATAAAGGTACGGCGTGCGCGACTCGAACTCGGCGGCGCAGGTATCGATGCGCTTGAACACCGGCCGCACGCCCAGCGCGCGCCGACGCTTGGCCACCTCGGCGGCGCTGAGCCGCGTGAGTTCGCCCAGCCGTTCGTCGGAGAAGCCCTTCTTCTTGAGCTCCAGCAGCGTCTTGGCGTCCTTGGGCAGGCCGCTCTTGCGCAGGCCGGCCTCGATCTCGACCAGCTGCGCGATCTGGCGCAGGAACCATGGCTCGTACTTGGAGGCCTGCGCCACTTCCTCGACCGTCAGGCCGTGACGGAAGGCCTGCGCGATCACCAGGATGCGGTCGGGCGTCGGCCGCGACAGAGCGGCGATCAGCGCTCCCTTGTCGGGCGCGCCCTTGATCTCGATCTCGTTGAGGCCAGTGAGGCCCGTCTCCATCGAACGCAGCGCCTTCTGCAGCGATTCCTGGAAGGTGCGGCCGACCGACATCGCCTCGCCCACGCTCTTCATCGAGGTGGTGAGCAGCGGCTCCGCGCCGGGGAACTTCTCGAACGCGAAGCGCGGCATCTTGGTGACGACATAGTCGATCGTCGGCTCGAACGAAGCCGGCGTGCTGCCGGTGATGTCGTTCAGCAGCTCGTCGAGCGTGTAGCCGACGGCCAGTCGCGCCGCGACCTTGGCGATCGGGAAGCCGGTCGCCTTAGAGGCCAGCGCCGAGGAGCGCGACACGCGCGGGTTCATCTCGATCACGACCATGCGGCCGGTGGCCGGGTCGACGGCGAACTGGACGTTCGAGCCGCCGGTATCGACCCCGATCTCGCGCAGGCACGCGATCGAGGCGTTGCGCATGATCTGGTATTCCTTGTCGGTGAGCGTCAGCGCCGGCGCGACCGTCACCGAGTCGCCGGTGTGGATGCCCATCGGATCGATGTTCTCGATCGAGCAGATGATGATGCAGTTGTCGTGGCGGTCGCGCACGACCTCCATCTCGTATTCCTTCCAGCCGAGGACCGATTCCTCGACCAGCACCTCGCCCACCGGCGAGGCATCGAGGCCGCCCTGGACGATCTCGAAATATTCGTCGCGGTTGTAGGCGATGCCGCCGCCGGTGCCACCCAGCGTGAAGGACGGCCGGATGATGGCCGGCAGCCCGACATGCTCGACGGCCTTGGCCGCCTCCTCGCGATTGTGCACGACCTCGCTCTTGGGCGATTCGAGCCCGATCTTGGTCATGGCGTCGCGGAACAGCAGCCGGTCCTCGGCCTTGTCGATCGCCTCGGCATTGGCGCCGATCAACTCGACCTTGAGCTTCTCGAGCCGGCCGTCGCGATGCAGCGCCATCGCCGTGTTGAGCGCGGTCTGGCCGCCCATCGTCGGCAGGATGGCGTCCGGCTTCTCCTTCTCGATGATCTTCGCCACCATGTCGGGCGTGATCGGCTCGATATAGGTCGCATCGGCCAGGCCCGGATCGGTCATGATCGTGGCCGGGTTGGAGTTCACCAGGATGACGCGATAGCCCTCGTCCTTCAGCGCCTTGCAGGCCTGCACGCCCGAATAGTCGAACTCACAGGCCTGGCCGATCACGATCGGCCCGGCGCCGATGACGAGGATGCTCTTTATGTCTGTACGTTTGGGCATGATCTTTATTCGCTGGGGGCGCGCCACTCCAGTGGCGCGATCATGAGCTGTCGAACGGCGCGCATCCAAGTTCGGCGCTCGTAAGACGCGCCACTGGAGTGGCGCGCCCCCAGGAGTGAGGAGATGCCAGCCATCACTTCTTCGCCTTGCTCTCGTCGATCAGCTCGACGAAGCGGTCGAAGAGGTAGTGGCTGTCGGTCGGGCCCGGCGAGGCCTCGGGATGGTACTGCACCGAGAACACCGGCCGGTCGGTGGCGCGGATGCCCTCGTTGGTGCCGTCGAACAGCGAGACGTGCGTCACCTCGACATTCGCCGGCAGCGACTCGGGGATGACGCAGAAGCCGTGGTTCTGCGACGTGATCTCGACCTTGCCGGTGGTCAGGTCCTTGACCGGCTGGTTGGCGCCGCGATGGCCGCGCTCCATCTTGCGCGTCTTGCCGCCCAGCGACAGCGCCAGCAGCTGGTGGCCGAGGCAGATGCCGAAGATCGGCACCTTCTTGTCCATCACGCCCTGGATGGCCGGCACGGCATAGACGCCGGTCGCCGCCGGGTCGCCGGGGCCGTTGGACAGGAACACGCCATCGGGCTTGTGGCGGAGGATGTCTTCGGCCGTGGCCGTGGCCGGCACCACCGTCACCTTGCAGCCGGTGGCGGCGAGGCAGCGCAGGATGTTGCGCTTGGCGCCGTAATCGACGGCAACGACATGATACTTGGCCTTGTCGAGCTTGCCGTAGCCCTTGCCGAGCGTCCAGGTGCTCTCGTCCCAGCCGTAGTTCTGCTTGGTCGTGACCTCGATCGCCAGGTCCATGCCCTCGAGACCGGGCCAGTCGGTCGCGATCTTGACCAGCTTGGGAATGTCGAACTTGCCGTCCGGCGCATGGACCACGACGCCATTGGGCGCGCCGCCGTCGCGAACACGACGCGTGATCTCGCGCGTGTCGACGCCGCATACGCCCGGCAGGTCGTGGCTCTTCAGCCAGTCGTCGAGCGGCTTGGCGGCGCGCCAGTTGGCCGGCTCCGTGATATCGCCCCGCAGAACCACCCCGCGGGCGGCAGGATTGATGCTCTCGATGTCTTCGAGATTGGTGCCGACATTCCCGATGTGCGGGAAGGTGAAGGTGATGATCTGTCCCGCGTAGGACGGATCGGTGATGATCTCCTGGTAGCCGGTCATCGAGGTGTTGAAGCAGACCTCGCCGACGGCGTGGCGCGCTGCGCCGACGCCCTTGCCCCAGAAGACCGCACCATCGGCCAGGACCAGGGCGGCCGTGGCCCAACGCGGCGCGGCGTCATTCGCGCCGGCGGTCTTGGGTGAGGTCATGATGATTTATTTCCGTTCGTGCGGCCCGGTTGGCCTCGCCCCTGCCATTAGGGGAGGCGGCCTGCGAACCGGGCGGGTTGTAACGAAGTGGTCGCACAGGGTCAAGGCCGGGCAGCGCCTCGAATTGTCAGCTTTTTCAATAACTTATTTGCTTTGCCAACAGCCGGCGAGACGATTAGTTTCCGCAGCTTCAGCCAATGGGGCAAGTTTCATGCTGCGCGACAAGTTGAACGAGGCGCTGAAGGATGCCATGCGGGCCCGCGACATGGGCGCCGTCGGCACCATCCGCCTGATCCTGGCCAAGCTCAAGGAAGTCGACATCGCCTCGCGCACCGAGGCCAATCGCGAAGGCGTGGCCGACGACAAGATCCTGTCCATGCTACAAGGCATGATCAAGCAGCGCCGCGAATCGATCACCCTCTACGAGCAGGGCAATCGCGCCGATCTGGCCGACAAGGAAAAGGCCGAGATCGTCGTGATCGAGCGCTTCCTGCCCCAGCAGATGGACGAGACGGCGGTCGAGGCCGCCGTCAAGGAAGCGATCGCCGCCGCCGGCGCGACCTCGATCAAGGACATGGGCGGCGTGATGGCGGCCCTGAAGGGCAAATACGCCGGCCAGATGGACTTCGCCAAGGCCTCCGCCGTGGTGAAGAAGGCGCTGGCGGGGTGAATCTCGCCGAACCGTCGGTCGTCGAGCATGGCGCGGAGCGTCATGCCGGTGCGGCGGTCGCGATCCTCGCCGAACTGCAAGCGATCCTCGCAACGGTGCCGATCGACAACGCTGGCGTGCGGCTGCGGGGCCTACCTGGCCTGAAGACCTTGCTGGATGTCGACGGCCCGATTGGCACACTTGCCGGTCCAAATCTTGGACCGGCGGCGAAACCTGTGCGCGCATTGCTGTTCGACAAATCAGCAAAGAACAACTGGTCCCTGTCGTGGCACCAGGATCGCACGATCGCCGTAGTCGAACGGCGCGACACGGAGGGGTTTGGCCCTTGGACGATCAAGGCCGGCATGCCTCATGTCGAGCCACCCGCCGCTCTACAGGCGGCGATGATCACTTTGCGCGTGCATCTTGATCCGGTAGACGAGAACAACGCGCCTTTGCTGGTGGCGCCGGGCTCGCATCGCATGGGCCGGATCCCGCAAGCCGATATCCCCTTGGTCGTCCGGCACCGGGGGATACTGACCTGTCCAGCAGAGGCAGGCGACGTCTGGATTTACTCGACACCAATTCTGCATGCCTCCGAAGCTGCGGCGTGCCCCCGCCGCAGGAGGGTTCTTCAGATCGATTATGCAGCGACAGATCTGCCCGGTGGCCTGCAATGGCTCGGCATATGATTGGGATCTGAGATCACGAGCTTCGCGGCAGGCAGATCCGGGGTCGGAAAGCCGGGGCATTTCGAGATTTGCTTCGCGATGGCCGGGCCGTTTCAGAGAGCCATAGCGTCACCAAAGCCGATCCCGTTTTTGTCCTCATAAGGCGAGCCGGAGGCTCGCGGTCCGGCAAGATGGTCTTCCGGGACCGCGGGCCTCCAGGCCCGCTCAGGCAGGTGTCGGGACCGGGATGGTCAGAACCGCTCGCCCACCATCTCCTCGCTCTTGGCCCACAGCGCCTTGGCGCGCTCGGGATCGAGGGCGTAGGTGCGGACGCCGTCGCGGATCTCGCTGCCTTCGGTGAAGTCGGCGACATGGCAGTCCTCGCAGTAGCGGCCGCCGACTTCGTCGGCCTTCGCCACCACGCCGGCCCAGACCGAGGTCGCCGCCCCCTGGGGAATGCTCTTGTAACTGAAGGGCGGCAGCCCCTTTGCCGCGTTGGCGGCATTGACCTGATTGATCATCTGCTGCAGGGCGTCCGGGGCCATGTGGCGGGCCAGCTCGGTACGGATGCCGCCCGGATGCACCGCCGTGGCGCGGATGCCTCGCTCCTTGTGACGACGATCGAACTCGACCGCGAACAGGATGTTGGCGGTCTTGGAACGACCATAGGCACCGAACTCGGTGTAGGGCGTGCGCTCGAAATTGGGGTCGTCGAGATCGACATCCGAGAAGCGATGTCCGGCGGATGAAAGGTTCACCAGTCGTGCGCCGGGTTTCAGCAGCGAGGCGATGCGGTTCACGAACACGAAGTGGCCAAGGTGATTGGTGCCGAACTGGGTCTCGAAGCCGTCGGCCGTGAAACTCTTCGGGCACGCCATCACCCCGGCATTGGCAATGACAAGATCGAACGGCTTGCCGGCCGCCACCAGCCCGTCGGCGCAGCGCCGCACGCTGCCGAGCGAGGCGAGATCGAGTTCCACCAGTTCGAGACCGCCACCCTTTGCCGCCTGTTCCCGGGCCTGCACTGTCGCGATCTTTGCCTTGTCAAGATTGCGCGCCGCGCCGACCACGGTCGCCCCATGGGCCGCCAAGGCACGCGCCGTCTCCACGCCCAGCCCGGCCGACACGCCGGTCACCAGGACGCGCTTTCCACTCAGGTCGATGCCCTTCAGGACCTCGTCCGTTGTCGATGTGGCTCCAAAACTCTTCGCCATGATTGTCGCTCTCTCTGGGGTTCGTTCTCGACCAGGAATGGTCCACTCTCCCTTCCCGCGAGGCCGCCATGTCGATTTGCCAACACAGAGACCGATACAGAACCGGAGGGATCCTCCGATACACATGTGGAGGACTCCTCCGTTTATCAAGGGGCGTCGGCGCATGACTGCCGGATCAGGGCCGGCCAAAACTGAGGCCCGCAAACCGCGAGCGGACGCGCAGCGCAATCGCGACCGGTTGCTGGAGGCGGCGAAGGCCGCCTTCGCGGACCTGGGACCCGAGGTCAGTCTGGAAGAGATCGCTCGCCGCGCCGGGGTCGGGATCGGCACGCTCTACCGTCACTTCCCCACCCGCGACGCGATCGTCGCCGCCGTGTACCGGCATGAGGTCGAGCAACTGGCCGGCGCGGCGACGCACCTCCTCGAGACGCTGCCGCCCGGCGAGGCGCTTCACCAATGGATGCGGTTGTTCGTCGACTATGTCGCCACGAAGAAGGTGATGGCGGCGGCCCTCAGCGCCATCGTCGACGGCCCGACCAGGCTCTACGCCTCGTCCGGGCCGCGCATCACCGAAGCGATGGATCTGCTGGTGGGGCGCGCCAAGGCGTCCGGCGAGATCCGGGCCGACACCGACGCCAACGATCTCCTGCGCGCTCTGGTGGGCTTCGCTTATGCCAACCTCAGCCCAAGTGCCAGTCCCGATCCCGGCTGGCGGGACAGTGCCCTGCGCCTGATCGACGTGCTGATGGCCGGTCTGAAATCGACCCGCTAGTGGCCGTGGCGCTGGCGACCGGAATCGTGTCCAAGGGTCGCGATGGATTATGGTCGGTCCTCATGCGTGATTGCGATAGGCAGTTACGAAAGGTGACGGTTAAATTTCCGTTTCTTTAACGGAGACCGGGCCATTCGGAGTTGATCGAGTGCATGCGGGCGGAGGGACGTGGATCGATCCCACGGCAGTTCAATCCCCGCAATCCTCTCTGGTGCACCGGAGACAGGGTCGGCATTTTAGGACATGGCCTTCCCTCCCGGCTTCCTCGACGAGCTTCGCGCCAGGCTCAGCCTGTCCGACATTGTCGGACGCAAGGTCGCGCTCAAGCGTCGGTCGGGCTCGGAATATGCCGGCCTCTGCCCGTTCCACAACGAGAAGACGCCGTCCTTCACGGTGAACGACAAGAAGGGCTTCTTTCACTGCTTCGGCTGCGGCGAACACGGCGATGCGGTGGGCTTCGTCATGAAGACCGAGGGCCTCACCTTCCCCGAATCCGTGGAGAAGCTCGCCCGCGAAGTCGGCCTGCCGGTGCCGCGCGCCACCCCGATGGAGCGCGAACGCGCCGAGCGGGTCTCGACCCTGCAGCAGGTGGTCGAGGAAGCGGCCCGCTGGTTCCAGAAGCAGCTGCGGCTGCCGGTGGGCCGGCAGGGCCTCGACTATCTGCGCGGGCGCGGGCTCGAAGACGCGACGATCGACGATTTTCGTCTGGGCTTTGCGCCCGACTCGCGTGACGGCCTGTTGTCGGCCCTGAAGCGCGAGGGCGTGCCGCTCGACAAGATCGTCGAGGCCGGTCTTGCCATCCAGCCGGAGGATAATCGCCGCGACGCCTACGATCGCTTCCGGGGCCGGGTGATGTTCACCATCAACGACCGCCGCGGACGCGCCATCGCCTTCGGGGGACGCGTGATCGGCATGGGCGAGCCCAAGTATCTGAATTCGCCGGAGACACCCCTCTTCCACAAGGGCGCCAATCTCTACTGCCTGGACCGCGCCCGTGTTGCCGCCACCAAGGATCAGCCGGTCATCGTCGCCGAAGGCTACATGGATGTGATCGCGCTGCATGTCGCGGGCTTCACCGGTGCCGTGGCCCCGTTGGGCACGGCGCTGACCGAGGGTCAGCTGGGCGAGCTGTGGAAGCTGGCCGACGAGCCCTTCCTGTGCTTCGACGGCGACAATGCCGGCCGTCGCGCCGCCCAGCGCGCCGCGCTCCGCGCCCTGCCCTTGCTGCGTCCCGGCAAGAGCCTGCGCTTCGTCGCGCTGCCTGCCGCGGAGGACCCGGACAGCTTGATCCGCAGTCACGGCCGGGAGGCGATCCGCCGGGTGCTGGAACTGGCTCGGCCCCTGGTCGACCTGGTCTGGGACCTGGAGATGGAGGGCCAGCCGGGAGACACGCCCGAGCGTCGCGCCAGCATCCAGGCCGCCCTGGACAAACGGGTCGCCGAGATCGCCGACCCCGTGGTGCGGGCCCACTATCAGAGCGAGATCCGCTCCCGGCTCGGCCGCGCCTGGCGTACCGAACGTCCAGCCTGGCAGCCGGGCAAACGCACCGGTGCGGGCTCCAAAGCCGGTGGCGGGCGGCCTTTTCGTGGTCCCGGTGCGGCAATGGAGGTGCCGGTCTCGGCCGGGACCGAGGCGCGCCAGGCCTCGCTCGATCTGGATGGCTATTCGCGGCAGATCCGCATGCTCCTCGGTGCCCTGATCGAGCGGCCGGCCATGCTCCATGTGCTGAACGAGGAGGTCTCCGTGCTGCCGACGGACAAGTATCCGGAACTGGCGCGCCTGCAGCGTGGCCTGCTGGATGCCCTTTCGCTGATGCCGTCCGGTCTCGATCCGGCCGCCGACGATGCCGCAGCCGATAGCGTCCCCCTTGAAGTACAGCTGATTACAGACCACCTGCAGCGCAACGGTCTGGGCCGGTTGGCCGAGACGGCCCGCCTCAAGGCACGCGAAATCTTTCGGACCGATCCCAGCGACAGCGAGGCCTGGATGGCCCAATGGCGCCGGACGGCCGAGCACGTCATGAGGCGGCTGTCGAACATGGCCGAGATCGAGCAGCTCAAGGCAGAATTCTGTCGGGATCCGAGCGAAGAGAATGCAGAGCGCCTGAAAGCTGCCGTGGGCCGGATGGGTCGCGAGACCCTCCAGGAGGCCCACGAGGGAAGCCGATAAATGACCGGTCTGCGCAATTTTGGAGCCGTAGCCCCTATCGCTGCTTGAAGTTATATCCCATATAGTAGAAGGGATGCTGCACGGGTCGCCGCCCGTTCCCCCTACTGCCACCGAATTTCCGGCCTCCTCCGGCCGTTAACTGTGTTTGTCGCATTGCCAAGGAAAAGAAATGGCGACTAAGACCGCAACCGTAGCCCAACCCGAACCCACCGAAGCACGCGAAGAAGGGCCCGACGCCCCGCTGCTCGATTCCCTTGGTGCCGAGCTCAAGAAGCTCGTCCAGAAGGGCAAGGAGCGCGGCTACGTCACCTACGACGAGCTGAACGCCGCGCTGCCGCCGGACGAAGTATCCTCCGAGCAGATCGAGGATACGATGGCCATGCTCTCGGAAGCGGGGGTGAATGTCGTCGAGGCCGAGGAGCAGGAAGAGACTCCGGCCGCCGGCGCCGAACCGGCCAAGACCGCAGTCGTCGCCGCGGAGGCGACCGGCGAGGACGAGGAACTCGGCCGCACCGACGATCCCGTGCGCATGTACCTGCGCGAGATGGGCAGCGTTGAGCTGCTCAGCCGCGAGGGCGAAATCGAGATCGCCAAGCGCATCGAGGCCGGCCAGGACAAGATGATCGGCGGCATCTGCGAGAGCCCGATGACGATCAGCGCGCTCATGACCTGGCGCGACGCGATCAACGAAGGCCGCATGCTGCTGCGCGACGTGATCGACCTCGAAGCCACCCAGGGCGGCGTCCCCGGCGAGGCCAAGGCCGCGGGCGGCGAAGGCGGCGCCCCTGCACCGGTGCCAGCCATGCCGGCCATGCCGCGTCCGCCGATCATCAAGGCCGTGGCGCCCCGCCCTGCCCCGGCGCCGCAGCCCAACGGCGCCAATGGTGAAGTCGGCGCCGAAGGCGTCGTCAGCAGCGAGGGTGGCGAGGAGGACGACGAAAACGCGCTCTCGCTGTCCGCTCTCGAAGAGAAGCTGAAGCCCGAAGTGCTGCGCACGCTGACCAAGATCTCGAAGGTCTATGTCGAGATGTCGAAGGTGCAGAACCGGCGCCTGTCGACGCTCAGCCGCGGCCAGAAGCCCAGCGCCGAGTTCGAGAAGAGCTACGAGAAGCACCGCAAGAAGATCGTCGAGCTGGTGCGCACGGTGCATATCAACGCCAACCGCATCGAGCAGCTCAAGCTCACGCTCTACGACCTGAACCGCAAGCTGATGCTGCAGGAAGGCAAGCTGCTGCGGCTGGCCGAGAGCTTCCGCATCCAGCGTCAGGACTTCCTCGACAACTACCTGACCCACGAGCTCGATCCCAACTGGGTCGAGAAGGTCGGCAAGCTGTCCGGCCGTGGCTGGAAGGACTTCGCCAAGAAGAAGGGCGAGGACATCGAGAAGATCCGCGAGGAGATCAAGCTGATCTCGGATCAGGCCGGTGCGCCGATCTTCGAATATCGCCGCATGGTCAAGACCGTGCAGGACGGCGAGCGCGAGATGATGCGCGCCAAGAAGGAGATGATCGAGGCCAACCTGCGCCTCGTGATCTCGATCGCCAAGAAGTACACCAACCGCGGCCTGCAGTTCCTGGATCTGATCCAGGAGGGCAACATCGGCCTGATGAAGGCGGTCGACAAGTTCGAGTATCGTCGCGGCTACAAGTTCTCGACCTACGCGACGTGGTGGATCCGGCAGGCCATCACGCGCTCGATCGCCGACCAGGCACGCACCATCCGTATCCCGGTGCACATGATCGAGACGATCAACAAGCTGGTCCGCACCAGCCGCCAGATGCTGCACGAGATCGGCCGCGAGCCGCAGCCCGAGGAGCTGGCCGAGAAGCTCGGCATGCCGCTCGAGAAGGTGCGCAAGGTGCTGAAGATCGCCAAGGAGCCGATCAGCCTCGAGACCCCGATCGGCGACGAGGAGGACAGCCACCTCGGCGACTTCATCGAGGACAAGAACGCGGTCATTCCGCTCGAGGCGGCCATCCAGGGCAATCTGCGCGAGAGCACGACCCGCGTGCTGGCCACCCTCACCCCGCGCGAGGAGCGCGTGCTGCGCATGCGCTTCGGCATCGGCATGAACACCGACCACACGCTGGAAGAGGTCGGGCAGCAGTTCTCGGTCACCCGCGAGCGTATCCGCCAGATCGAGGCCAAGGCGCTGCGCAAGCTCAAGCATCCCAGCCGCTCGCGCATGCTGCGCAGCTTCCTGGATCAGGGCTGATCGAGACCCACCAGACGCAACAAAGCCGGGGCTTCCTCCCCGGCTTTTTCTTTGCCCCTGAAGACGAATCCGCGCCGGCTCCCGGGAGCTGTCAGCCGGCCTGCCGTGCGGTACGCCGTTGTGCCAGATCGACCAGTTCGGCGCGCTGCTTGGGCAGGGCCTCCGGATATTCCTGCTGCAGATACACGATCAGCTTCTCCCGCACCTCGCAGCGCAGGTCCCAGGCATCGGATGACGTCCGGGCGCTCGCCAGCGCCCGCAGCTGGATGGCGCGCTCGTTGCTGTCTACCACCTGCAGGTTGACCACCTGCCCGTCCCACAGCTTGCTCTCGCGCGCGATCTGCTCGAGCCTGGTCCGGATCGGCGCGACGGGCACGGTGTAGTCGACCCAGATGAGCACGCTGCCGATCAGGTCGGTGGTCTGACGGGTCCAGTTCTGGAACGGCCTCTCCAGGAAGTACGAAAGCGGCACGACCAAGCGCCGCCAGTCCCAGATCTTGATCACGACATAGGTGCTCGTGATCTCCTCGACCCAGCCCCACTCGTTCTCGACGATGACGGCGTCGCCGATGCGGATCGGCTGAGTGACGGCGAGCTGGATGCCGGCGAAGAGATTGGTGAGCAGCGGACGGATCGCGAGACCGACGACGATGCCGGCCGCGCCCGCCGAAGCGATCAGGCTGACGCCGTACTGCTTGACCGAATTGAACGTCATCAGTGCCGCCGCCACGGTGATGATGATCACCAGCGTGACCGTGACCCGCCGCAGGACGCGGACCTGCGTCACATGCTTGCGCGCCAGGGCATTGGACTGCTCGTTGATGGTGGACCGGGCCAGGTAGACATCGGTGGCCAGCATCAGCGCGGTGATCGAGGCCCAGCCGACCAATCCGATGAAGGCCACGAACAGCCAGTGGGCGACAATGTTCGTCGCTTCCTTGCCCAATGGCACCACCGGCAGGACCGTCGCCATCGCCACCAGGACGAGAGCGACGCGCGAAAGGTCCCGCGTGGAGGACAGCAGCGTCTGCAGGAAGACGAAGCGCGGCGGAACGAGCCGATGCGCGAGCCGCACCACGGCGCCGTGCACCAGCAGCGCCAGCGCCGCCGCGAGGACAAACGCCGCCGCGGTGATCAGCCAGTCCGGCAGCCAGCCCGCCAGCCGGCCGATTTCAGTGAAGAGATCCTGGAGGGGCATCGCAATAGCTACGCCCGCCCCTGCCACCGGTTGCGGCCTTCACGAAAGCGTCGCGATTGCCGACGGCCAACCCCGTACGGCCCGGATGTCGGCCGTACGGCGCGCTTCCGACAGCGGCTATGCGGCGAGCTTGTAGAGCTCGACCACGTTGTCGCGCAGGATGCGCTTCTTGAGGTCCGGCGTGAGATCGCGCGTCTGTTGCTCCAGCACGTCCTGGCTCCATGGCCAGGTCGAATCGCTGTGCGGGAAGTCGTTGGCCCACATCAGCTGCTGCGGCCCCAGCCGGTCGGCGAACTGGAATGCCGTCCAGTCGTCCTGGAAGGTGAGCGAAATGTGGTCGCGGAAGTATTCGGATGGCAGCCGCGCCAGCTCCTGCCCCTTCATCCAGTAACGATGGCGCTTGTAGGCGTGGTCCATGCGATACATGAAGTGCGGCGCCCAGCCTGCATCGGCCTCGACGCACACCACGCGCAGCTTGGGATGGCGCTCGAACACGCCGGAGAAGACCAGCATGCCCATGATGTCCTGGCAGCCCCGGATGATGCTGAGGAAGCCGTTGATCTTCGGTCCGCGCGGCCTGGAGAGCGTATTGTCGCCGCTGGTGGTGAGGATGTGCCAGGACAGCGGCAGGTCCAGCGCGACCGCAGCCTCCCAGAACGGATCGTAGGCCGGATCGTCGTAATCCTTCTCGCCCGGATTGCCCGGCATCATCACGCCGCGGAAGCCCATCGCCTTGATTCGCTCGAGATCCTCGATGCCTTCCTTGACGGTGCGCAACGCGGTCTGGCCGAGCCCGATCAGGCGATCGGGGGCATGGCTGCAATAGCCCTGGAGCCAGCGGTTGTAGGCATCGAAGCAGGCCTTCTTGTAGTCGAAGTCGGGATGATTGCAGATCAGCATGCCGACCGTGGGATAGATGACCTCGGCGGCGACACCATCGCGATCCTGATCCGCTAGGCGGCCGCCGGGATCCCAGCCGCTGCGATGCAGGTCCTCGAATTTGGCGCCCCCCATGCGAATGTCCTTCGGCGCTACCCCGGCCGCCGCGATCAAGCCCAGCGGCACCGGCGTCTTCATGCCGTCGACGACGAAGGTGTCGCCCAGCCCCTCCTTGTGGATCAGTCGGGGCGCCCGCTCCCGCCAAGCGGGATCGATATGGTCGACATAGCAGTTGGGCGGCTCGGTGATGTGCGAGTCCGCCGAAATCGGACGCCAATCCATGGGTTTCCTCCTGCTTTTGTCGGAAATCGTAGGACTCGGGCGCCCGGATCGGCAAGTCGGCGCGGATCGCCTGTTTCGGCGGGCGGCAGCGTGGTTGAACCGGCCGGCCCCCTATGGCATATCCGCGCCGCGCTCGGGCCCGTCCCGCCGGAGCTGCCGTAGCTCAGTGGTAGAGCACTCCCTTGGTAAGGGAGAGGTCGACAGTTCAATCCTGTCCGGCAGCACCAGTCCGACCGCGAAAAAGGCCCGATTTCATTGAGTTTGAAATCGGGCCTTTTATCCCCACCATGAACATCCGTGGTCCGAAATGGACCAAGATGTTGTGAGATGGACGGAGATGCGTGGGGAAACGTGGGGAGACGTTCACGCGATGTTCGATGCATGTGGCGACGAAAGGGACATCGTGCTGAACACTTCGCAGTGCTGCTCTTGCAAAGCTTTGTGATCCGTCGCGCTGCATGAATGGTCTTTCCTAGCCGCGCAGCCACGTAGCCGTTCGGCGCGCGAGGTTTGTCACCCGCCAAAGCCGGCCTTCCCCGACCTTCGCGCAGTTCTGCGATGTTGATCGCAACTTTGAACGGCCGTCGTTTTCCTCTGACGTCGCTTGATGGCTGAGCAATTTTGCCGATGCGTCAGGCTCTTGCTGCGTGTGACAGCGAACATGCGAGAGGTCCCGCCCGGATTGCCCGGGCGGGACCTTCGGAGCTGGACCTACTCGCCGCTCGGGCGGCGGCGCGACCAGATCAAAGAGTAGCCCTCGCCGGACTCGTCGTCGAACAGGTTGGCGAAGATCGGGCTGGCGAAGCTTGGATCGTCGAGCTTGACCGAGAGGTAGTCGCGGCCTTCGTTCGACCGCTTGGGCCAGGCGGCGCCGATCTCGGCCCGCCGGACATAGACGCGATGGCTGGGCGCCTTGTCGCTGGACCTGTTGGCCTCCGGGACAATGCGGACACCCTTGGTCTGAACGCTCAGCGTGACGATCTCGCCCTGGTACTCGTCATTGACCTTCTTGAAGGAACCGATGTTGGCCATGTCGCTTCTCCTTGCTGTTCGGGCCCGCGACCATCGCGGCCTCGATGGCGATCTGCAGGCCGGAGACGATCGCCGACGCACCCGCTTGCGGGCCGGAGCGCAGCGGAGGATGCCCTCGGGGAGACTTTCTTGCCTCGCGAGGAATGGGCGAAGCCCAGGGGAAGAAAGTCGAGGCGAGGGCGTTGCGGCTCAGGCGATCGAGGCGCAGCCGGTCTACGGCCAGATTCGCCATAACGAGGCCCCGCGTGTCGCGTGCTGAACAACATGGTGAGGAAAAGACGTGGCCAATCTCGGGTCATTCACAAGAGGTCGGCGACCGAAGGGCGATGAGAAAGATGGCTGAGCGTAGATAAGGGCCGGTTGTCCGAAAGCCCGCCAGTCGAGCGACAAGCGCCCAGCCATCGCGTCTATGTCCGGCGGGCCGAGATCGGCGCCGCCTGGCCCAAGCGGTCCAACGAAGGCCGCGACCACCTCTCGGTCAAGCTCGACGATCCAAACTTCGCCAGCCCGATCTTCGCCAAGCTCCTCGACGATGAATTGGGCGAGCGTTAGCTCGGTCAGCCCCTCATCTGGTCGCGCCGCCGCCCGAGCGGCGAGTAGGTCCGGCTCCGAAGGCGCGGCAGTGCGACTGGCGCACCTTGGCGAACTGGATGAGCGCTTCCTTCAACGACGGCGTTTCTGCCTGCCCAACACCTCGGCATGGCTGGCAGCCCCGACAGCCTTGATCGTCTCGTAGATACGTTTGCGGACCCTGCCTTCGCGAATCTTGTAGTAGGCGCGCACAAGCTCGAGCGTCTCGCGCTTGATCAGCGGATCCTTGTCTTGCTTGAACGGCGTGCCGGCTTCGCCGAAGCCATCCTTGCGACCACGGCCGGACATCGGGCGGCCAGCCAGTGCGGTCGACGGCATTTCGTCGAAGAAATACGACACCGGCACGTCGAGCACCTTGGCGAATTCGTACAGGCGACTCGAGCCCATACGATTGGAGCCGCGCTCGTATTTCTGCACTTGCTGGAACGTCAGCCCGACAGAATTTCCAAGCACAGTCTGGCTCATCCCAAGCAGCGCCCGACGCTGGCGCATCCGCAGACCAACATGCACGTCGACCGGGTGTGATCTCGCCATCTTTCTCCCCCCACCTCACGGACACTTATGGCTTCCAGGGCACGACCCGTGCAATCGCCAAGTTGGCCAGCTTGCTGGATCGACCAATTTGAACGCGGTTGAGGCAGGCGGCGCTTTACGCGCCGCCCTCGCCGAATTGCCACACCGGAATGCCGAGCTTCCTCGCCTTGTCGGCCAGGTTTGCCTGGATGCCGCTGCCCGCGAACACCATGACGCCGATCGGCAGCACCTCGAGCAGGGCGTCGTTGCGCTTGAACGGCGCCGCCTTGGCGTGCCCGTGCCAGTCCGGCTTGAAGGCGATCTGCGGCACCTTGCGATGGTCGGCCCAGCGGGCGGCGATGCGCTCGGCGCCCTTGGGCGAGCCACCGTGCAGCAGCACCATGTCGGGATGCTTGGCGTGGACCTGATCGAGCTTCGCCCAGATCAGCCGATGGTCGTTGTAGTCGAGCCCGCCGCTGAGCGCGATCTTTGGGCCCTTGGGCAGCAGGACCTCGGTGTCGGCGCGACGGCGGGCGGCGAGGAAGTCGCGGCTGTCGATCATCGTTGCGGTGAGCGTGCTGCGGCTGACCATCGAGCCGGTGCGCGGCCGCCAGGCTGAGCCGGTGTGACGCTCGAACTGCTCGGCGGCCTGGTCGCGGAACAGTTCCATGGCATTGCGCCGCTCGATCAGCGTGATGCCCTGGGCGGTCAGGCGTTCGAGCTCGACCGAGCGCACCTCCGAGCCGTTCTGCTCGCGCTGGCTCTTGTGTTGCGCCTGCTCGTTGCCGTCGAGCTCGCGCTCGACGCGGTCGACGGCACGGTGGAAGAGGTTGACGGTCGACCACAGCAGGCCTTCGAGGTCGGGCTCGAGGCGGGTGTCGCTCAGCGTCGCGACCAGGGCGTCGAAGATGTCGGCGACGGCGCCGGCGACGGCGTTGCCCTCGGGCAGCGGCCTGGGGTCGGGCTCGTCCTCGAAGGGACGCCAGGCGTAGAGCTGCAGCTCGCTGAGGACGTGCTCGGTGGGAGATGCGGTATGTGCGGACTCGAGATCGGGATCGTCGCGGTCGGTGGTCATGATGAGGTCCTTTGCCGGATCGGCCGCGCCCATCGCGGCCTTCGTGGGCGCCGAGAGACGGCAGGCGGACCGGGTCTGCACCGCGGAGCGGCCGGAGCGCCAGCGGAGGACGGCAGAGCGCGGCTATTTTGCTTCGCGATGCAAAGGCGCGTCAGCGCCGGCGGAAAATAGCCGCGCTCTGCCGTTGCAGAAGCCGGGCCGCCTGCCGTCCGATCGCCCCCACAAGGCCGGGCGCGGCCTGTCCTGGCGGCCCAGGATCTCATCCTCGCCGACCGCGACGATTGCGGCCTTGCCCGCCTGTCACCCCGTCCCGGCCATCATCGGATCGCAGAAGTACTGGGCGTCCCGCGGCGCGAGTTGACGCCACAGGGCTGCCCTCAGGTCGTCAACGCCGAAGGCGCGCAGGTCGTCGTTGAAGTCGCCGAGCCTGGGCGAGAGCGTGATCGCCTCGATCCTGGCCTCCTGGGCGCGAGTGCTGAGCGTCACCGCCGCGCGGTCGCCAGCCGCATCGGTGTCGCGCGCGATGTACAGCCGGCGCAGTGTTGCGGGGAGCAGCAGGGCGGCGAGGTGATTGGCCGAGAGTGCCGCTGCCATGGGCATGGTCGGCAGGGCGCATCGCAGCGACAGCATGGTCTCGATGCCCTCGCCGGCGGCGAGCACGTCGTCAGCCGGGCCGAAGCGCACGGCATTGCCCAAGAGCTCGCCCATTGCCCGGCGTGGTGTACCGATCGGCGCCTTGCCGCGACCGGAGCGGTCGAGCCAGGTGCGATGCACGCCAGTGATGCGGCCGTCGAGATCCGTGATGGACGCGACCATGGCCGGCCAGGCCTCGGTCGGGGAGTGCTCGTCGGGACGATAGTAGCAGCGCGGATGGAAGCGCAGGGCCCCACTATGGTGCACGGTCATGATGCTTCGCTCGTGCAGGTATGCCTCCGCGAGCGTGCCCGCGAGTGGGCATGATATGGCGAACAGCCATCGGGCAGACTCGGGCGAGCCACGGCGTGCTGGCCTCGTGTGTTGCGACACCAGTTGGCACTCGGGCTTGGGCAGGGCGAGGAAGCGTCGCGCCTCCTCGGCGACATCGCGAAAGTCGATGAGACCGCAGCTCTCGCGGATCACGTCGAGGAGATCGCCATATTCTGCCGTTGCGGCATCGGTCCAATGCCCGGCGGCGCCAGGACCGGATTCCGGCCCGCTGAGCCGGACGAACATCGACCGGCCGGGTGTGTTGTGCACATCGCCGACCAGCCAGTAGCGGCCCTGGCGACGGCCGTTGGAGAGATAGTGGCGGCACACGGCCTCGGCGTCGCGCGCGAGGCAGCGCGCCAGATCGGCGGCGGATTGGGCCATGGTCGCCTCCTCATGCCGCCCGCTCGGCAACCCGCCGCAGCGGGTGCCGCTCGCGCAAGGCTTCGAGGATGGCGGGGCCGTTCGCGCCGGTCGGCACGAACAGGCGGAGCTTCCAGGCGATGATCTCCGACATCAGCCCCATCGCCTTCAGCCGGTCGAGCATGCCGTCGCTAAATCCATCGAGCTCGACGCGGCGGACACCCATGACCAGTGCACGGCGCAGTGACAGCCCGTCGTCGAGCGTCAGCACGGCACCGCGCTCAAAGACGGCGGTCCACGCGTCTTCGGCCGAAAGCTGCGGCGTCTCGCCGACGGCATCGGCCACCCAGGCCGCGGAGACCTGCCGGCCGATGACGCGCTGGCCGTCATCGGTTTGAAGGCGCCAGACGCGGCAGCCTTCCTCGGGCAGGCGCCGCCAGATAGGCAGAAGCAAGCCGGTCACCATGTACAGGTGGCTCTCGGCGAACGCCGGCAGCTCCGCGATCTCCGCCTGCCACGCTTCAGCGAATGCAGCCCTGTCAGCCTCCTCCCAGGCTGACGTGGCGAGCGAGTCGGCGGCGAGAGCCGGGCGCTCCATCGGGCGCACGAGGCGAACCCGCCGCTCGATGGCACCGTCATCGAGCATCACGCTCGGCGCCGAGACCTGAACGGCAGCACGGTGGGACTTCGCGTTGACCAGCAGGCGGCCCCGTTCGCGGGCCAGGTCGAGAGCCTGGTCGAGCGCCAGAGGCCGGTTGCGATCGCGGCGCAGGATGGTGAGCGCGTGAGTCTCGGCACCCGTGCCGGCATGGCTGTAGATCGTGCGGCGATCGACGATGCGGAGCGAGTCGGCCACGACCGTCTCGACGCCCCGGTCATAAGCGCCGGAGGCGATGGCGCCCTCGATCTTGGCGCGCAGCAGCGCCTCGAAGGCCTCGAACAGGGTGTTCTGCAGGCCGATCGTGAGCGCGAGCAGCCGGTTGAGGAACTGCGCGATCGAGGGCAACTCCTCGCGCAGCGAGCCGTCGCGGTCAGTGAGCGAAAGTCCGGTCGCCGCCTCGAAGCGCTGCAGCGAGCAGCCCTCGACCTTGCCGGCGTAGAGCAGCGTATAGAGCTGGCGCAGCGCCGCGCGGGCATAAGGGCTCTCCAGATTGTCCTCGGGCCGGAACAGGCCCTGCCCGCCAGTCTGCCGCTGGCCGCGCGTGATCGCGCCCAGCGTATCGAGCCGGCGCGCGATCGTGCTCAGGAACCGCTTCTCGGCGGCAACGTCGGTGGCGATCGGCCGGAACAGCGGCGGCTGCGCCTGGGCCGTTCGGTTGGTGCGGCCGAGGCCTTGGATGGCGGCATCGGCCTTCCAGCCGGCCTCCAGCAAATAGTGGACCCGCAGCCTCTGATTGCGGGCCGCAAGATCGGCGTGATAGCTGCGGCCCGTGCCGCCTGCCTCTGAGAACACCAGGATGCGCTTCTTGTCGTCCTGGAACGCTGCAGCCTCGGCAAGGTTGGCCGAGGGCGCCCGTGTCTCCACGGCGAGCCGGTCGTCCTTGCGCACGATGCGGCGGGTGCGGCCCGTCACTTCGGCCACCTGCTCGGTGCCGAAGCGCTGCACGATCTGGTCCAGCGCGCCGGGCACGGGCGGCAGGGCTGCCAACTGCTCGATCAGCCGGTCACGCCGTTCGATCGCCTCGCGGCATTGCACCGGCTGGCCGTCGCGGAACACCGGGCGCGACAGAAGGTTGCCCTCGTCGTCGGTGTACTCCTCGAAGAGCTGCGTCGGGAACGAATGGGCGAGATAGTCGAGCACGTACTCGCGCGGCGTGATGTCGACGGCGATGTCGTTCCATTCGGACGTCGGGATGTCGGCGAGGCGCCGTTCCATCAGCGCTTCGCCGGTCGACACGATCTGCACGACGGCCGCGTGGCCCTTGGCGAGATCGCGCTCGATCGAGCGGACCAGGGTCGGGGTCTTCATGCTGGTGAGCAGATGGCCGAAGAAGCGCTGCTTGGCGGCTTCGAAAGCCGAGCGCGCCGCCGACTTGGCCTGCGCGTTGAGGGTACGCGACCCGCCCTCGCCAGCGCCCGTGATGTTGGCGGCCTCCAGCGCGGCGTTGAGATTGTTGTGGATGATCTCAAAGGCGCCGGCATAGGCGTCGTAGACACGCCGCTGCTCGTCGCTCAGCGCGTGCTCTAAAAGCTCGTACTCGATGCCGGCATAGCTGAGCGACCGGGCGGCGTAGAGACCGAGGCTCTTGAGGTCGCGCGCCAGGACCTCCATTGCCGCGACGCCACCCGCCTCGATCGCCTCGACGAACTCCGCACGGGTGGCGAAGGGGAAATCGTCCCCGCCCCACAGGCCAAGCCGCTGGGCATAGGCGAGGTTGCGCACCGTCGTGGCGCCGGTCGCCGAGACATAGAGCACGCGGGCGTCAGGCAGCGCGTGCTGTAGGCGCAGGCCGGCGCGGCCCTGCTGGGACGGCGCCTGCTCGCCGCGCTCGCCTCTGTCTCCCGCCGCATTCGCCATGGCGTGGGCCTCGTCGAACACGACCACGCCGTCGAAGCCCGGGCCCAGCCACTCGAGGATCTGGTCCAGCCGCGAGAGCTTGCCGTCGCGTTCGGCCGAACGCAGCGTGGCATAGGTCAGGAACAGAATGCCCTCGTGCAGCCGGATCGGCCTGCCCGGCCGGAAGCGCGACAGGGGCTGCACGAGCAGGCGCTCCTGGCCGAGCACCGACCAGTCGCGCCGGGCGTCCTCGATCAGGGCATCGGACTTGGAGATCCACAACGCGCGACGGCGGCCGCGCAGCCAGTGGTCGAGGATGATAGCGGCAACCTGGCGGCCCTTGCCGCAGCCCGTGCCGTCGCCAAGGAAGAAGCCGCGGCGGAAGCGGACCGCATGCTCGGTCGCGTCGGGCGCGGCCGAGAGCGTGTCGAAGGTCTCATCCACGGTCCAGGCGCCGGCGAGCAAGCCCGAATGGGCCTCGCCGGCATAGATCACGGTCTCGAGCTGAGCGTCGGACAGCGCGCCCTTGGCGACAAGACCGGGCGCCAGCCGCGGCCGGTAGGAGGGCTCAGGGGGCGCCACCGACGCCATGGCGGCCGATTGCACGAGCGGGGTCGGATGCGGCTGAGCGCCGGCAATCCGGATCGATTGCAGCGCATAGGGTTCATAGAGCGACTCGGTGAGCCGGCCGGTCTCGGTCGGGCGCCAATCGGTGGTCTCGCAGCCGACCTCCTCGAACTCGGTGTCGGCGACGGCAAACAAGACGGAGCGCGAACCAGCCGTACGGGCGATACACGTCGGCGCACTGCACGGTGCGGCCGCTGGCGTGACAGTGCCACCGACGGACAGCCGAGGCGGCACCGACGCGACCACCCACGCCAGCAGGGTCGCTACGTCGTTGGCCATGCCAGGCGAAGACGGGAAGCCCTTCGGATCATCGGCTGGCCGCTTGTCGATGACGAAG
The DNA here is from genome assembly GCF_900167455.1 of Enhydrobacter aerosaccus. Classification (GTDB taxonomy): domain Bacteria; phylum Pseudomonadota; class Alphaproteobacteria; order Reyranellales; family Reyranellaceae; genus Reyranella; species Reyranella aerosaccus. The sequence goes on along the minus strand of NZ_FUWJ01000001.1, from coordinate 236,411 downwards.
AGCCGAGTCGGCATGCTCGTGCCGTGCCGCGCGTAGACAGCGCCATCGACTGCCGCCATGAAGACGAGGCGGGCTCGCTCCTGCAGGCGCACGAAGGCGTCGCGCCAGGCGGGATGATCAGGGGACAGATTGGCGCCGGTGATGGCAACCAGGCGCCCGCCGTCGCTGAGGCGCGCCAGTGCCGAGCGAAGGTGCCTGAGTGCCGCATCGGCGACGCGGCCGTCGACGTGCGCGGCGGCCGAGAATGGCGGATTCATCAGCACGACGCTCGGCTGCACGCCGGCATCAAGATGGTCGTGAATGTGCGCCGCGTCGAAGCGGGTGACGGGAACCGCCGGGAAGAGGAGATCGAGCAGGCCTGCGCGCGTGTCCGCCAGCTCATTCAGAGCAAGCCCGGCGCCTGCCAGCTCGGCGAAGATGGCGAGCAGGCCCGTGCCGGCAGAAGGTTCCAAGACATGGTCGGACGGTGTGATGGCAGCAGCAGCGCTAACCGCAAGGCCAAGTGCAATCGGCGTGGAGAACTGCTGAAGGGATTGGCTCTCCTGCGAGCGGCGGGTATGGCTGGGCAGGAGAGCGGCGATCTTGTCCAGCATCGCCAGCTGCGCCGCCGGGGACGCCGCACGCGCTCGCATGGCCGGACCGAAGCGGCGCAGGAAGAGCACCGTCGTCGCCTCGCAGGCATCGTAAGCGGCCTTCCAGTCCCACAAGCCTTCAGCATCGGAGCCGCCGAAGGCGTGTTCCATCGCAGCCCTCAGGGCTGCGGCATCGATGCGCCGGCCACGCGCAAGATCATTCAGGAGATGCTCGGCGGCGCCGAGAAGCGCGGTAGCGGTATTGGACGCAGGCGTGCTCGGAGTGGCAATCACGCTGGCCGCAGAGACGGGAGTCGTCATGGAGGAGACCTCGGGAGAGCGGGAACGGGTCGAGCCGATGGGCGCTCTCTCTTCGACCCGACCGGCTCACTTCCGTCCCGGCAGGCCTCTCCCTCTCATCACGACGCGATCACCACTCCGAAACAAGAAGCGCCCGGCACAAAGCCGGGCGTGAATGGTGAGATCGATCCGAAACGGACGGGATGGCCGTGGCCATACCGGCGCATTCGTTAGATCAGTCGGCCAACCTGTCGGCTTGGGCAGGGCAAGCCGCGCTAGCTGAGGCCGCCCGAATTAATGCGGGCCCGCATTAAAGCAATCCGAGAGACTTGAACGACGCGTGCTTGCCGTGACCGATCACGACGTGGTCGTGCAGTTCAACCTCAAGAGAGTTGGCCGCTACCTTCAATTGACGCGTCGTCTCGATGTCTTCCCGGGACGGCTTGGGATCACCCGACGGATGATTGTGCACAGCGATGAGAGCGGAGGCGTTGAGGATCAAGGCGCGCTTCATCACCTCCCGCGGGTAAACGGGCGTGTGACTGACCGTGCCGCGTTGCTGCACCTCGTCGGCGATGAGAGTGTTCTTGCGATCAAGAAACAGGATTCGAAACTGCTCGATCTGCTGGTACGCCATTGCCGTCTGCAAGTAGGCGATCAGCGCCGGCCAATTGCTGAGGACGGGGCGGCTGCGCACTTCGGCTCTGGCCATGCGGCAGGCGATTTGGTGGACAAGGCGCAATACGGCGATGTCACGTCCACTCAAGCCGAATGTGCGAAGCTGTGACGCTTCGGCCGAGATGACATGCCCAATGCTGGGAAAGTGCTGCAAGAGGGCAGATGCGCACGCCGTACCATGCGAAGAAGCCAGCAATCGCGCGAGCAAATCCTGGTCTGCGGTCTCTTCCGTCGGCAGGACAACAACGCTGCCGTCCTTGAGGTAAGCTTGGCCGCCGCGGACACGCGCCTTCGCTTGTGCGGATTCTGTCGTGGATGAAGGGTCGCACCCACCATCCGTCTCACTGTGACGGTGAGCGTCTTCCATGGCGGCACGCACCGCGCCGGCGTGGATGCGCGGGTCTCGTTGGAGACCGGGAGGAATACGCTGCGCCGCCTCGGCGACGCACTTGGCGGGATCGAGCGTAGGGGCGACTCGAACGGATGCGGCCGCACGAGCGGCCGCCGTGGTGACGACAGCAGTCATGAGGAAGACCTCGGAAGAGCTGGGAAGGGACAAGCCGGTCGGCGCTCTCTCGGCCTGATCGGCTCACTCCCTTCCCGGCAGGCCTCTCCCTCTCGCGGCGGCGGTCACTGCCCTCAAACAATGGCGCCCGGCACGCGGCCGGGCGCCAAGGCGTGGATCGATGAAGAACCAAGGACGGGGACGCCGTCCCGACGTGATCGTTATTCGGCCGGTTGCTGAGGTCGCTCCTCCGATGCATCGGCCGTGGCGTCGTCGCTGGTCAGGAACTCCGGCAACGCCTCGCCCCGTGCGGATGGCTCGTCGGCCTCCGACTCGGCAGTGGCGATGCGCAGCGGTTCAGGCAGCCACCCGGAGCCATCGAGCAGCCGCTCGGCCTCCTTCGCCATGTCGGCTTTCTTGAGATGATCGATGAGCCCGGCCGCCTGCTCGCCTTTCGCCTCGCGCACGGCTTCGAGGATGCGGGGCTTGGTCACGCGGCCAAGGTAGTTCTCGACAGTCGGTCGCCAGCCGGCGGCGACCATGTCGAGGCCGACGGCCGCGGCCAGCCTGTCGGCCTGCGCCAGTCGACAGCGCAAGCCGTGCTCGCTGAGACCCGCGCCATAGCGGCCAACCCGCTCGTAGAGGGCGTTGACGCCGAACGACACGCAATGGGCCAGGAGCTGAGTCCGCCTGTCGTCGTCGAGGGCTGCGAGCCAGTTCCAGAGGGCTCCCTCCTCCGTCGGCAATTCGGCCTTCCATGCCTCGTGCCGCTCGGCGACGGCCTTGGCCGACGCGGTATCCCTGAGGTCAGAGGCCTGAACGGCGAAGAAGACATGGCCGACGGAGGCCTCGAGACAGGCAGGAGACGTGCTGTGCTCGAAGGCATCCAGACACAGCTTGTGCAGGAGCGCCGTCATGGCGACCTGCGGATCGTTAGCAACGGCGTTGCGCAGGGCAAGCGTGCGGTGCGCCGTCAGTTCCATGAGGAGCCGCTCCGGCAATGGCCGGATGGCTTCGTCATCCTCGGCTTCTACCTCCGGCTGGTGTCCAAAGGTGATGACCGTGCCCTGATCGACCGTCGTGCACGGCGATTGGGCAGATGACGCGCCGGAGTCTGCATGTTCCGTTTCCTGCCCATCGGCGTCCCTCCGATGCTCATCCTCAGGCCGAACGTAGCCGCGGTCGACCGAAAGTCTGCCGTCACTGTCGATGCCGATGAAGGCACCGGCTCGGGCGATCTCGGCGGGATCGTAGGTCACTGGCCGATCGTCGAAGGCGGCCAGCTCCGTCTCGATCTCGCCCAGCCGCTGGTCCACCTCGTCGGGCAGTTCGTCGGCGTTGTGGTATTCGGCCTCGAGCCGGGCGTACTCGGCATTCAGGGCGTCGATGGTGGCTTGCTCGTCGGCAGAGAGGTCGGCTTGCGCGCCCTTGAGCTTGCGCATTCGGTGCGTGTGGCCGTAGGGGAAGTCGACGGCGACCTCGATCCACTTCCAGCCCTCGCCCGCGATAGCCTGGGCGTCGGCCTTCAGCTTCTGGGCGACCAGGCCGTCGAGCAGACCCAAGTCCTCCAGCCAGCCGCCGTGGTCCTGCTCGAACAGGTCGCGGAGAACGACACCGCCCGCCGCCTCGTAGGCGTCGACGCCGACGAAGCGCACGCGCTTGTCGCAGGCTCGTACTGAACGTTCCGTCAGCATACGGCGGATCTGGTAGGGATCCTGGTTGTACGAGTGCTGCACCGCCTCCCAGACCTGCTCCTGCCGTGGGTGGTCGCTGGTCACTGCGAAGGCCATGAGCTGCTCGAGCGACATGCCGTCTTCGGCATAGAGGTCGAGCAGCTTTGGCGAAACGGAGACCAGCCGCAGGCGCTGCATCACGACATTGACGCTCACAAAAAAGGCGGCGGCGATATCCTCCTCCGACCGCCCCTTCTCGCGCAAAGCCTGGAAGGCGCGGAACTGGTCGAGCGGATGCAGCGGGGCGCGCTGGACGTTCTCAGCCAGCGAATCGTCCTCGGCGAGGATGTCGGCAGGAGCCTCACGAACGACGCAGGGTACAGGCGCGGTCTTGGCGAGGCGCTTCTGCTGCACCAGGAGCGCGAGTGCGCGATAACGGCGTCCGCCCGCCGGCACCTCGAACGTGCCGTTCTCCTTGCCCTGGGAGTCGAGCACCGGTCGGACGTTGAGGCTCTGCAGGAGCCCGCGTCGGGCGATGTCCTCGGCCAGCTCCTCGATCGAGAGCCCAGCTTTCACGCGCCGGACGTTAGACTGGCTGGGCATAAGCTTGTTGAAGGGAATGTCGCGTGAGCTGCTGAGCGTGATCTTCCATGTGGTCTTGGCCATGTCGATGTACTCCGCGACGGACGGCCGAGAGACTCTCTCTCGACCTCCCAATCCGTCACGGAACTCGGCACGGCCCTCTCACTCTTCCTACACGCATCAGTGTCAAGGCCTCAGGGACTACTGACCTGCCGCTGTCGCGCTCACTACATGCGCATAACCGGAGATCCGGCCTGCATCAGGCACTTCTTCCAACACGAGATCGTTTGCGATCCATTTCTTCTACGACCTTCAGGCAAATGTCAGCTGCCTTCCGATAATTCTCGGAAGCAACGAGCGACCGCTCGGCGCTCTGCGCAAATAGCTTCTTTGCACGTTCGGACGATACGAAATCAGCCATCGTCAAAGCCTTTGCCGCCTCATCTCCGTGCTTCTTTGCTTCAGCCCAAGCTTTTGTATAGGCGTCGATCGCACGCTTTAGATCGAACTCTTTCATGTCGCTCCTCATGTTCTCATGATTGGCTCGAACACCGCCTCCACTGACTTCATCTCTTATGAGGAGAATAGGAGGGTTCGACTTGATACATCTCAATCGATGTTGAGGAATCGCATCGCCCCACTAGACTCTGCATGCGTGAGACCGAGACGGCCACGATATCGCTTCGCATCATGGCAAGTCGAAATGACCGTCGTCGTCGGAATCCGGCTGACCATGTCGAGCAGGAACGTTGCAACTCTTTCCTCTGCCCTGCTCGTCGGCGCCGGCGACAATCATCCGTGAGGACGTGAGGACGTGAGGACGTGCGGACGCGCTCAAGCACGTCACCGGCCATATCGGAGCGCCCCACCGTCCCTATACCATTCTCAGTGGCTGCAGCCTGGAGCCAGGCCAGTGATCGTGTAAAGATTTACCGGCTTCGCGAAGCCCTTTAGCTCATGTGGACCAAGGGCCACGACTCGGCCTGCGCTGATCAATCGGGCAAAGCCCTGAGACATCAACAGAGGCTGGGCGGTGGTGCTGCAGATTCCCTGCAGGCGGCTCACCAGATTGACGTCAGGACCGATCAAGGTGAAATCGAGCCGGTGACCGTAGCCGATGTTGCCATAGCTAACCATGCCGTAGTGCAAGGCTATGCCGGCGCGCAGTTCGGCATCCGGTACACTCAACCCTCTTAAGCTGTCGAGCGCAGCCAATGCGCCCCGCAGAGCGGCAGCGCAAGCTGCCGATGCATCTTCACGGTAGAAAAAGGCGAGCACGGCATCTCCCATGAACTTTATCACCTCGCCGCCCACTTCATTGACCGCAGGAATCACGCAGTCGAAGTATGCATCCAGCAGCTCGAGGACACGTTCGCTGGGCAGACGATTGGAGAGCTCAGTGAAGCCGCGCAGGTCGCAGAGCATGAGCGCGGCTTCGAACGTTTCGACCTCGCCTCGACGCACACGGCCTTCGAGGATGCGGCGCCCTGCAAGAGTGCCGAGGTAAGTATCCAGAAGCGTGCGCTCTACCTTTCGCAGGGTGCGAAGCTCACAGGCATTTCGCAGTGCTGGAACGATCCGATACAAGGCGGCCCGCTGGGCTGCAGTGAATCCATTGCTGGACGTCGTGGCGAAGGACACAGCGCTTGGCAATGCATCTGAACTGCACAATGGCAGGATGACGAATTCTACCAAATGGCGACCTTTGAATATATCGATCTGGGTCCATGATTCGTCCTTCTGCGTCCCTACCCGCAGAACGAGGGGCTCCTCCGTCTCCAAGACCCGCCGGACCGGATTGTCGAGGTAGGCGGACGAGCGCACAATGTCGTATCGTCTAGCATAGATTCGCGCCGGCTCATTGGGCGCCCACACAATCGTGTGGCCGATGATCTCAGGATGCAGCGTACGCAAATACAGGCCAACGTGGTCTAGCGGTAGACCAGCTGCCCTGAGCCGACGACCGAGCTCGTCTGCCAACCCGGCGTCGTCGAGTGCGTAACACTCGTCTCCAGCCAGCCATTCAATCAGCGTCGACGGGCCGGCATCAGTATCTCGTTCCATCGTGCGTTCTCAACAGCAAATGGATGTAAGCGGCGCTGACAGTAGTCCCACCCTCGCAAGCGGGTGGCCGCCATGCGCTTTACCCATAGCTCGTCGCCCCTGGGCCGACATGAGAGTTTCGACCGACCGGACCTTGTCCCCATCGATGACGGCGATGGTCGCCAATCCCGTTGCCGCCGCCCTTGCCGTCGACTGGCTCGTGTCGGATACAGCTCGGATGTGCCCCACTTCCACCCGGGCCGAGTCCGTCGAATGAGTTGGAAGTGGTGTTGTCTCCTTCCATCGCACTTCCTTTTCGTCCCGCAGATGCGCGTGCTGGTCGTGCTCCTGTTCCACCATCCCTGCAGTGACGTAGAGACCGCGGAGGCTCGAGGGCTCGCCAATAGGCCGCTCAAACCGCGACGTTGTCGATCAGCCGCGTGCGGCCGAGCCGGGCCGCCGCTGCAATCCGCGCCGGGCCCGCGACACGTTCGATCGGCGCCAGGCTCTCGGCATCGACGACATCGAGATACTCGACCTTGTCGAAGCCGGCGGCGAGCAGCGCCTGCGCCGACTCTGCCGCTGCCTTGGCGCAGGGCGTGTGGCCGTCGCGCACGTTGGCCGCGAGCGCGGTGAGCTCGCGATACATCGCACTGGCGGTCTTGCGCTCGCCAGGCGACAGGTAACGATTACGCGACGACATGGCGAGCCCGTCGGGCTCGCGGACGGTCGGCATGCCCACGATCTCGATGGGCATGGCAAAGTCGCGCGCCATGCGCTTCAGCACCTGGAGCTGCTGGTAGTCCTTCTCGCCGAAATAGCCGCGGTCCGGTATGGCCATCATCAGGAGCTTGCATACGACCGTGGCGACGCCCTGGAAGTGGCCGGGCCTGAAGGGCCCGCACAGCCCGTCGGTCAGATCGGCCACCGTCGCCGTCGTGAGCTGCGGGCTAGGGTACATCTCCCCCACACCAGGCGCATAGGCGATGCGGCAGCCCGCTGCCTCGAGCTTGGCGAAGTCGCCCGCTTCGTCGCGCGGATAGGCGGCGAAATCCTCGTTCGGTCCGAACTGCGTCGGATTGACGAAGATCGAGGCGACCGGCACGTCACCGTGATCGAGCGCACCCTGCACCAGGCTCGTATGGCCCGCGTGCAGCGCGCCCATGGTCGGGATCATGCCGATGGTGCGGCCGGCAGCACGGAACTCGCCGACCGCGCGGCGCAGATCGGCAACGGTCCGAACGACTGCGAGATCTCTCATGCCGTCGATCCTCGTACGCTACGCCCGTAGGGGCATGCTGTTCGGTCCTGTCGCCTAACCCGTCCGAGGACGAGTTAGCTCACGGCCCTGCCGCCCCTTCCCAGCAGCGCGCCGGACAAGGATGGCGCCGCGGAGGTGAGGACGATCCCCTCGTAGCCTTTCTGCTCGACCTCGATGATGCGGGCCACGTACTTCGGAGCGCCGCCGTTGTAGACGAAGTAGCGGATCCTGCCGTACTCGTGGCCGGGGACGTTCGAGTTGTAGCCGGTGAACCAGGACTTGGCCTTCCGCATCAGCATCGTCGCGTACATCTGCGTGACGTGGGCGGTCCAGCTTTCTTCCGCCTCGCGCGTCGCCTCGGCGCGCATGTAGCCATGCCCCCACATGTGCTCGAGCAGGTCGGTGCACCAGTTGACGCCGGTCTCGATGCCACGCGGGTAGTTGGTCGAGGCGGAGCCGCTCTGCGGCCCGGCCGGCATCAGAAGGTTCGGGAACCCATGGATGAGCATCCCGAGGAACGTCGACGGTCCGTCCTTCCACTTGTCGTGCAGCGTCTCACCATCGACACCCCGGATGTCGATGTGATCGAAGGCGCCGGTGATCGCATCGAAGCCCGTGGCGTAGACGATGATGTCGAAACCGTAATCGCGCTCGGTGGTGCGCAGGCCGGTCTCGGTCACGCGCACGATCGGCGTCTCGCTGATGTCCACGAGATGCACGTTGGGCCGGTTGTAGGCCTCGAAGTAGTGGGTCTCCATCGGGACCCGCTGGACGCCAAAGCCGTGATCCCGGGGGATGAGCTTCTCCGCGACCACGGGGTCCTTCACCCGCCGGCGGATGCGGTCCGCGATGTACTCGGAGAACTCCGCGTTCGCGTCCTCGTTGGTGAAGATCTCGCGGAAGTTCCGCAGCCAGATCGCAAAGCCGGGTTGGTCGTAGAGCTGGTCCCAAAGCTTCAGCCGCTCCTCGCGCGAGACCTCGTAGAAGCCGCGCCGGTCCGGCTCGTGCTCGAAGCCGCCCGGCGTGCGTGCGCAGGTCGCGAAAATCTCTTCGTAGCGCGCGCGAATATCAGCCATCTCCGCTTGGGAGATCGGCCTGTTGTTCAGCGGCGCGCTCCAGTTGGGCCGCCGCTGGAACACTGTGAGTTCACCGACCTTGTCTGCGATTTCCCCAATCACCTGGATGCCCGTAGCGCCCGTGCCGATGACCGCGACCTTCTTGCTGGCGAGTTCGACCGGCTCGCGTGGCCAGTACAAGGTATGGAACGAGCGGCCCTTGAAGCTGTCCATGCCCTCGAATCGCGGCAGGGTCGGAATCGACAGCAGGCCCAGCGCCATGATCACGAACCGGCAGGTGACTTCACGCCCGTCCGCGATTTTCAGCCGCCAGAGATTGTGCGCCTCGTCGTAGTGCGCCGCCTCCACCTTCGCGTCGAACTGCATGTATTTGCGCAAGTCGAACTTTTCCGCGACATAGTTCAGATAGCGCAGGTTCTCCGGCTGGCCCGAGAACCGCTCCTTCCAGTGCCACTCGTTCAGCAATTCCTTCGAGAACGAGTAACCATAAGTGTAGCTCTCCGAGTCGAAGCGGGCACCGGGATACCGGTTCCAGTACCATGTCCCGCCGAGATCCGGCGCGGCCTCGAGCACCGTTGCGCGCACCCCGAGGTCGGCCAGCCGCTTGATCTGATAGATCCCGGCCACGCCAGCACCGATGACGATAGCCTCATAGTCCGGTTCGTTCCTGTCCCTCATGCGCCACTCCCGTTCCGCCGCGTTGACAAAATCGACGCCGCTGCTTCGGCGTCACGCCACCGGCGCGCCTTGCCGGGTCAGCCTGAACCCTTCGTACCCGCTCGCGGCGACGGCGTCGCAGCGCCGCTTGTAGGCGTCGAAGCCGCCGACATAGGGCATGAACACCCGCGGCTTGTCCGGGATGTTGGCCCCGAGATACCAGGAGTTGGCGAGCGGATAGAGCGTACTGTCGGCCACGGCATTGACGTGCTGCACCCAGGCGGCTTCGGCTTCGACCATCGGTTCGATGCGATCGAGGCCATGTCGGCTCATGTGATCGAGGCAGCCGGCGATCCAGTCGGTGTGCTGCTCAATCGAGGCGATCATCTGCGTCTTCACGCCAGGGCTGCCAGGGCCAGTGATGATGAGCATGTTGGGGAAACCGGCAACCATCAGCCCGAGATAGGTCAATGGGCCACCGGCCCATCTGTCCGCCAGCGTGGCGCCGTCGGTGGTGCGAATGTCGATCTCGCGCAACGCGCCCGTCATGGCATCGAAGCCGGTGGCGAAGACGATGGTGTCCAGTTCGTACGCCACGCCGCTGGCGGTACGCAGGCCGTTCGGTGTGATCTCCCCGATCGGGTCGCTGCGCACGTCGACGAGCGTGACGTTGTTGCGATTGTAGGTCTCGTAGTAACCGGTATCGAGGCACAGCCGCTTGGTTCCGATCGGATGGTCCTTCGGCGCCAGCAGTTCAGCCGTCCTGGGGTCCTTGACGATGCTGCGAATCTTCTCGCGCACGAACTCCGAGGCCGTGTCGTTGGCCTCCTTGTTCACCAGCAGGTCGGTGTAGCTGTAGAGGAAGCTGATGCTGCCGCCTTCCTGCCACTTCGCTTCATAAGCGGCGCGGCGCTCCGCGGGTGTTGCTTGCAGCGCCGACCTGGTCGGCTTCGGATAGCCGGCGATAGCGAACGGTGTGTCGTAGGCGGCGCGCCGGCGGGCCGGATACTCGGCCTTATGGCGGCGCTCGCGCTCCGGATCCATCGGCGCGTTGCGCGCCGGCAGGCTGAAGTTCGCCGTGCGCTGGAAGACATGCAGGTGACTCGCCTGCCGGGCGATGATCGGAATCATCTGGACGCCCGACGAGCCGGTGCCGATGACGCCGACTCGCTGGCCGCTGAAATCGACGCCCTCGTGCGGCCAGAGCCCGGAGTGGTACCACTTGCCCCGGAAGTCGCGCAGGCCCCTGAATTCGGGCACGCGCGGCGTCGAGAGATTGCCAGCGGCCATGATGCAGAAATGCGCCCGCACGACGTCACCCCTGTCCGTCGTCAATGTCCAGTCGTTGGCTTTGCTGTCGAACAGCGCGGACATCACGCGGGTGTTCAGTTGCACATCGCGGCGCAGGTCGAAGCGATCGGCAACGTGGTTGATGTAGCGCAGGATTTCTGGCTGGGTGCCGTAGCGTTCCGGCCATTTCCACACCTGCTGCAGGTCGTCGGAGAAGGAATAGGAGTACTCGAGGCTTTCGACGTCGCAGCGCGCGCCCGGATAGCGGTTCCAGAACCAGGTGCCGCCAATGTCCGACCCGGCCTCGAAAGCGCGCACGCGCAGGCCCATGCCGCGCAGGCGGTGGATGGCGTACAGCCCGGCCAATCCGCCCCCGACAATGGCGACGTCGAGCCGGGTCAAGATACGCCCATCAGGAAGGGTCGACGCGTCGGGCATGCTGGATCCTCCGAAGGTTACAGTCCGCGCATCACTGCGTTTGCGGGACTGCATATGAACGATCATTCATTAGAATTTATATTAGCGCCTACAGCGAGGTGGTGCTATTCGGCTGACGCATGGCAGCACAGCGCGATGTTGCGACGGGCGCCACGAAACGCGAATTATTCGACGATCCGGAAATCGTCGTGCAACCGTCGCAGCGCAGCCGCCGTCGTCGCCGATCAGGTTGGACGGCGGCAAAGGCGGTGGGCCTTGCGTCCAATATGATGCAGCGCGCCGGTCCGTGCGATGTGGTTAGTGCGATGTAGTTGAGGTCGTGCCCGGCGGGCGCGAACGCCCCCTCTTGCCCCCAACCCGTCATGCGCCCGTAGGCAAGTCGCGGAGCGTGCGCGAGGCATTCCTCAGGCCCGAGGCCGAGCCGCTTGGCGACACCGGACCGGAGACCCTCGATCAGCGGCCACCAGCCGCAGCGCGAGTCCGCGTGCGGGCGGCAGCTTGAGGTCGAGCGCGAGGGCGCGCCGCCCGCGCAGGGTGAGTTCGTACTTGAACGGCTGGCGCATGCCAGTTCGGGCGGATCCGGCCGGTCGATGCGCAGCACGGTCGCGTCCGTGTCGGCCGGCAGCATCGCCGCCATCGGCCCCGGGCCAATGCCCCCAAGGTCAACCCACCTTCAAACCGGCCAGCGAACCCATAATCTTCTCCCGTGCTTCGCACAGCTCCCGCCGGCCAGCGCCAATGGACGAGATTACGAGCGACGTTCGGCAGGAACCCACGCAGCGGGCGTCTCGCAGTGACGCCGGGGCCTTTGACAGCGACCGCACGCCGCGTTCAGCATACCGAACAAGCTGCCAGATACGGCACACCACCCAGCGGCCAGTCACAACGAGGAGGAAACGGGCGTGTCCTTTACCCTGACCGAGGAGCAACTCCAGGTCCGAGACTTGGTGCGTCGCGTCGCGCGCGAACGCGTGGCGCCGCGCGCTGCGGCCATCGACGCCAGCGGCGAATACCCGCAGGACATGTTCGACCTGCTGCGCGAGCTCGGCTTGTTTACTCTGCCCTTCCCGCCCGATTATGGTGGCTCGGGCAGCACGCTCGCGGGCTGCCTCGCGGTCGAGGAGTTGGGCCGGGTCTGCTACAACACCGGCTATCTGCTGGTTGTGCAGTGGGTACCGCTCGGCACCATCCTTGCCAGCGGGACGCCGGAGCAGAAGGCGCGGCTGCTGCCCGGCCTCGCCTCTGGCGCGCTGCGAGCCGCCTTCTCGCTGACCGAGCCGCAATCCGGCTCCGACGTTGCCGGCATCCGCACTCGCGCGCGACCCGACGGCGACGGCTTCGTGCTGAACGGCGGCAAGATCTGGTGCACCAACGCCGCGGTGTCGGACTTCGTTCTGGTCGGCGCGCGGCTCGAGCGCGATGACAGCCCGGCCGAGGTCAATTTCTTCATCGTCGAGCGCGACCGCCCGGGCTTCCGCGTCGACCGCAAGGAAGAGAAGATGGGCGCCCGCGGTGTCCCTTCCTCGGCGCTGTTCTTCGACGACGTGCGGCTGCCGAAGGAGAACCTGCTCGGCGGTGGCGCGGGCGGCTTCCGCTCGGTGATGGAGGCGCTGAACAAGTCCCGCCCTATCGTCGCCGCCCGCGCGGTCGGGCTGGCGCAAGGCGCGATGGATCACGCGATCGAGTTCGCCCGCGGCCGCCGCGCCTTCGGCGAGACCGTCTCCAACTACCAGGGTATCCGCTGGATGATCGCCGACATGGCGATCCAGATCGAGGCGGCGCGGCAGCTCACTTACGCGGCTGCGGCGGCGGTGGATGCCGGTAAGACGGGCGCTGAGATGGCGAGCCTCGCCGCCTCGGCCAAGTGCTTCGCCAGCGACGTAGCGATGAAGGTGGCCACCGATGCGGTGCAGATATTCGGTGCCTCCGGCATCTCGAACGAGTTCCCGATCAACCGCTATTTTCGAGATGCGAAGGTGGTGCAGATCATCGAGGGAACCAACCAGATTCAACGCAATATCGTGGCGCGCAACCTCATCGGCAAGGCGGAGTGACGAGCATGGCGAAGGACGTGGGCGGGCTGCCCTATGTGGGGCTGGCCCTCTGCTACGAAGAACTGACGATTGGGCGACGCTTCCGCACCATCGGTCGTACGGTGACCGAGGCCGACATCGTGAGCGTCATCAACCGCACCGGCATGGCCGAGGTGCTGTTCATGAACCTCGACTTCCTCATCCGCGAGAGCGACATCAAGGGCCGCGTCGCCCCCGGCGCGTTCGGTCACACCTTCGCCGATGGATCGCCGATGCAGGCCACCATGCAGCACACCGGCTTTGCCTTCCTCGGCACGGACCTGAAGACCGAGAACCCGCTCTTCGCCAGCGACACCATCCATGTCGAGGTCGAAGTGATTGAGGCGCAGCTGTCGCAGAGCCGCCGCGGACCCGTGCGCACGCGCAACCGCGTCGTCGGCAGGACGGCACCGTGGTTGTCACCTACACGCCGTTGCGCATGGTCAAGTGTCGTAGCGCCGGTGGGGCCTGAGGCATGAGCGAGGCCGGCGGCGGGCCGCTGGCCGGCGTCAGGGTGATCGACCTGACGAGCGCCGTGCTCGGCCCGGTGGCGACGCAGATCCTCGGCGACATGGGCGCTGAGGTCGTGAAGGTAGAGCCGCCGCAGGGCGACACCATGCGCCAGGTCGGCCCGACGCGCGGGCGCGACATGGCGGTTATGTTCCTCAACATCAACCGCAACAAGCGCAGCGTCGTGCTCGACCTGAAGCGGGAACAGGCGCGTCGTGCGCTGCTGCGGCTGATCGACGGCGCCGACGTGCTCGTGCACAACATGCGGGTCGGCGCCGCCGAGCGGCTCGGCCTCTCCTATGCCGCGCTGGCGCAGCGCAACCCGCGGCTCATCCACGCCAGCGCCACCGGCTTCCGTAAGGATGGGCGGCATCGAGACCGCCCGGCCTTCGACGACGTGATCCAGGGCATGAGCGGCCTCGCCGCGCTCAACGCCATGCGCGACGGTGGCGAGCCTCGCTACGTGCCGAGCGCCATCGCTGACAAGTTCTGCGGCCATGTCCTCGCCTCCGCCGTCGCTATGGCGCTCTACCGGCGCGAGCGCACCGGCCGCGGGCAGGAGGTGCATGTGCCGATGCTTGAGACCATGATCTCCTTCAACCTCGCCGAGCATCTCTGGGGCGGGGTGCTGGACGACCCGTCCCTCGGCCTCGGCTACGGGCGCATGTTCACACCCTATCGGCGGCCCTTCCCGACCAGCGACGGGCATTTGTGCCTGATGGCCAACTCCGACGACCAGTGGCAACGGCTGCTGGTCGCGCTCGGGCGGCCGGACCTCGCTGAGGATCCGCGTTTCGCCCGCCTCGCGCAGCGCGCGCTCAACATCGGCGCCCTCTATGCCATCGTCGAGGAGTTGATGCGCACCCGCAGTACCGCCGAGTGGCAGGCGCGCCTCGATGCCGCCGACGTGCCGAACGGGCCGGTTCACGGCCTCGCCGACCTGCTGGAGGACGACTACCTCGCAGAGACCGGCTTTTTCCGGCGTGTCGAGCACCCTTCAGAAGGGCGGATGCTGGTGACGGCAGTGCCGGTGGATTTCTCCGAGTCGCCCGGCGCGGTGCGCCTGCTGCCGCCGCGCCTTGGCGAGCACACGGGGGAGGTGCTGCGCGAAGCGGGGCTGCCGGAGGCAGAGATCTGCGATCTCATCGGACGGGAAACCAGCGGCGGCCAATGACACGCGGCCGCCAATGCGGGGAGGCCGGCGCGCAACAGGGAGGGAAGTGTTCAGGCGCCGTTCCTCGAGCTGCGGGAAGTAGTGATAGACCTTCTCAGGGTCGTCGGCGATCTGGCGGCGCTTACGCGTGGATGAAGGCGCCGATCAGCAGGTTCTCCTCGACCGTGAGATGGCCGAAGCAGTGGCGGCCCCCCATCACCTGGATGACGCCGCGCCGCGCCAGGTCGTTGGGCGTCAGCCCGTCGACGCGCTCGCCGCGGCACAGGATCTTGTCCTTGGTGACCTCGCCACGCTCGGCGAGGAACAGATTCAAGATAGCCTTCAGGGTCGTCGACTTGCGCATTCGCGCAAGCGGAGCTAGCGCGTCCGGCAACTCAGCTTCGCGATGCCGTGGTTCAGGCGGCCTAGCCCGGGACCAGGTAGGGCAGGGTCAGACCTTCCTTCACCGTCTCGAACGCGACGCGTACAGGCAGGCCGATGCGCAGATCCTCGAGCCGAGTCCCGCGCAGCTGCGCGTTCATGCGCACGCCTTCCGCCAGGTCCACGGTGGCGAGGGTATAGGGCAGATCATCGCGGAAGCCGGGATGGAAGGGGTGGTGTGTGACCGTCCAGCTATGCACCGCACCGCGACCGGACGATTCGATCCACTCCACCTCCATGGAATGGCAGACAGGACACATCGGCTGCGGGTAGTGCCGCATCCTGCCGCAGCTGCGGCACCTCTGCAGCAGCAGTTTGTGCTCGTTCAGCCCTTCCCAGTACGGGGCGCTGTGCGGCGTGGGCTCGGGTACAAGCTTATTGTATGTCTCGGTCGCGCTCATCATCCCCTCCGCATGATGGCGACGGAACCGTCGCCCATGTCGCCATAGCCGGTGACGAGACCGACCTCGGCTCCGGCCACCTGTGCCTTCCCGGCCTCGCCGCGAAGCTGGCGCACCAGCTCCGTGATGTGGTTCATCCCGACCATATGCGCCTGTGAGAGCAGACCACCATGCGTGTTCACCGGGAGCTTTCCGCCGAGGCGTATGGCGCCACTTTCGACGAAGGGGCCGCCTTCCCCCTTCTTGCAGAATCCGAGATCCTCCAATTGACAGAGCACGATGTAGGTAAAGCAATCGTAGATCTCCGCGACGTCGATGTCGGCGTGGGTCACGCCAGCCATGTCGAAAGCACGCGCCGCCGCCTTGGCGAGGCCGAGGCGCGTTATATCCGGACGTTGTGTGATCACGCTCGGCGAGTCGGGATGCCCTTCGGCGATACCCATAACCATGACCGGCGTCCTGCGCAGACCGCGGGCGCGCTCGATGCCGCTGACAACGATGGCGCAGGCACCGTCGCTCTCCAGGCTGCAATCCAGCAGCCGGAGCGGATCGGAGATCATGCGCGAGACTTGGTGGTCCTCGATGGAAATTGGTTTCGTCATGATCGCGTTGCCATTGAGGATAGCGTTGGCGCGCGTCGACACGGCGATCTCGCCGAACTGGCGGCTAGTCGTGCCGTAGAGCTCCATGTGCCGCCGCGCCATCGGCGCATAGAGCTGCGCCGGCGCGATGGCGCCGAGCGGCATCTCGAACTCCCCCACCAGCCGGAACTGCGGCATCTGCTGCACTCGGGCGCCGATGCGACCCTGGGAGGCGCCATTCCGACCTACCGGGATCAGCACATGATTGCAGATCCCGGCCGTGATGGCGGCAGTGGCGCACTGGACCGCGGCGACACAGCTTGCTCCGCCAAGCGGCGTGGTGGCGGAGAAGCGGAGATCGCCGATGCCGAAATTGGTGACGAGCTCCTCGGCAACGACAGCACTCCCGTAAGGGATCACTCCATCGATGTCGGAGGGACGGAGCCCCGCGTCCTCGATCGCCCGGAGCGACGCTTCGAGCTGCAACGATACGACGCTGCGACCCGACTCGCGGGAATAAGCGGTCTCGCCCACCCCGGTGATCGCCGCTTTCTCCCGCATTGACATGTGCTCTTCCCCTCCTGTTGCTCTGTCGCGTTCAGGCTCCGATCCAGCCCTGCGCCACCGCTGCGTCGTGCCGGCACCGCTCGGAAGTACCCAGCACCTGCCGGTCGAAGGTGATGCGCTTGAACTGGAAATGCAGGCCGAGCAGGTCGGTGAAGCCCATGCCGCCATGAACCTCGGTGGCCAGCCGGGCTACCTCGCGCGTGACCTCGGCCAGGTGCGCCTTGGCATGGTTCGCCGCAATCGCGGCTTCCTCCAGGATCGCATCCTGCGCATAGGCCGCGTACCAGACCATGGCGCGGCACGGCTCGAGCATGGCCGCCATGTCCGCGCACATGTATTTCACTCCCTGAAAGCTGCCGATGACCCGGCCGAACTGTACGCGCTCCTTGGCATAGGCGACGGCGCGGTCGAGCATGGCCTGCGCCGCCCCCAGCATGTCGGCCGCCAGCATCACCCGGCCCGCGTCGCGGACGCGCGCCGCCACCTGGAGCGGAGCATTGGACGCCTCCAGCACCTCGACGGCCGGCGTCTCCGCAAGGTCGAGGTCCACAAGCGGCCGTGTGCGATCGACGCTGCGACGCAGGGTGGCAGTGATGCCCGTTGCGTCAGCGTCGAGCAGCGCGGCGCGGCCATCCGCGAGGTAAACGAGGAAGTGTGTGGCGCCGCCGCCATCCAAGAGCCCATCCACTGCGCCGGAAAGCCGCCCGCCCTGGAGCCTGAGCGCAGCTCGACCGGTTTGCCCCGACAGCCCGCCGAGGCCAACGCCAATCCGCGTCTCGCCAGCGGCGATCCGGGGAATCCAGATCCGTCGCTGCACATCATCAGCGGCTGCCTGGAACGCCCGGACTGCCATCACCAGGGAGGCCGCGAAGGGCGTCGGAGCGGCGTGGAAACCCAACGCCTCGGCAACCAGCGCCGCGTCGAGAAGGCTGAGCCCGGCACCGCCATATTCCTCTGGCACCAGCATCGCATGCAGGCCGAGCTCGCCGAGCCCTTTCCACAGATCTGCATCGAATCCGTTGCCAGGTTCGGCCAGCCGGCGCAGGACGTCGGGGGGCAGCCGCGCTGACAGGAAACCCCTGAGAGAATGGTCGAAGAGCTTCTGATCTTCGGTCAGTCCGAAACGCATGTTCAGGCTTCCCCCGCTTTCGGTTCGCGCGGCAAGCCAAGTCCGCGCTCTCCGATGATGTTCTTCTGGATGTTCGAGGAACCGCCACCGATGATCAATCCGATGTCGTACATGTAGTCGATGTGCCAAGTGGTGGCCGGGTCATCCTCCGCCGCCTCACCCTGAGGCTCGTAGGCGAGCCCGGCGGAACCCAGCACGTCGACCGCCAGGGAGGTCAGCCGGTGCGCGAGCATCGTGCCGTGATACTTCACGATCAGGCGTCCGAGGCCTGAATCGACTCCCTCCGCCTGATCGGTCAACAGACGCAGATTGTGGTAGCGGGCCGCCATCACCTCGCCTTGCAGTCGCAGCAACCTGTCGCGCCATTCCGCGCAATCCAGAAGGCGGGAGCCGTCCGATCGCGGCTCCTGCATCATCCGGCGAATGGCTTCGAGACGGTGCTGCAGCTTGTTGGCATCACCGAGAAGCAGCCTTTCGTATTTCAAGGTGATGTTGGCAACCCGCCAACCATCGCCGCGCCCCATCACGATCTGGTCCACGGGCACGCGAACGTCGGTGAAGAAGGTCTCGTTGAACTCCGCCCGTCCTGTCATGGTGCGCAGCGGTCGAACCTCGATCCCCGGCGTGTTCATCGGAACCAGAAGGTAGGACAGACCGGCGTGCTTCGGCTTGTCAGGCTCTGTCCGGCAGAGCAGGAACATCATGTCGGCATAGTGGGCCGAGCTTGTCCAGATTTTCTGGCCGTTGATGACAAACTCTCCGTCCTGCACCGCCGCGCGCGTGTGCGCGGCGGCGAGATCCGAGCCGGATCCGGGCTCCGAGTAGCCCTGGCACCAGATAACCTCGCCCCGAATGGTAGGACCGATCCAACGCCGTTTTTGCTCCTCCGTGCCGACCTCCAGCAGTGTCGGCACCAGCATGCTGATGCCCTGGTTGTGGATGCCCGGCGAAACGCCGCTCCGGCCGAACGCGTCGGCGATGATCGCCACTTCGATGAGATCATGAGGGGCGCCGAAGCCGCCATACTCACGTGGTATGTTTCGGCCGAAATAACCGGCCTCGAGCAGCAGCGCCTGCCACTCCAGAACCTTCCTGTCGGGTCGCTTGCGCCCGCCGCCAGACCGGGGCGCGCGGTCGCGGTGCCGGGCAATGAAGGCATCCACTTCATCGCGTAGTGTCCGATGCTTTTCAGTCAGTGTCAGATCCATGGACATCCTCGCTGTGCGACCCTCTCGCCGGCCCGCCTTGAACGAATACTCTTGCGCGCTCTGCCGCGAGGGATCTGGTTCCGGAACCCCACACTGTACGGACCTGAGCCCGGAGCACGCGCAGGCCCGCCAGGGCGTTTTCGGGCGCTACGAGCTTCGCGTGCCAGCATCGAGCTTGTGTATCCGCGCATTCTTGCCGGAGCCGCTCGACACGAGAAACTCTCCGGCGCCATACCCCGCTTCGATGGGAATACGGAGGAGCCGCCCACCTTCCGCCGTACTGGCTTCCGGCCGGACGGTGACGATCCGGGATGCCCGAGCGGCGCCGAGTGCTTCAGCCACGGTTCGGTGTTGTCCGACCTTTTCCAGGTTCAACCGCGTTGGAAACAGAACCGTGTGGCGGCCGGCATCGGCGTCCTCGCACGCTTGACGTGGTGTCACCCAGACGGAGTCGACCGATTCTCTACCGTCGTGCCGCAGTAGGTGATCGAGCGGTGCCTCGGCGAGGAAGAAGTGGGTATCGAACCGCTTGGGCATGTGCAGCGGCGTTATCCAATGGGCGAAATGCACGAGCCGGTCGAAGGCCGCAACCAGATCTTCCCGCTCGATCATATCGGCGAAGCTTAGACTGCCCGCCTCGATTGCCTGCCGGTAGGTCGCTCCCAACGCCTCCGCCCGGGCGCCGTCCAGCAGCGGCCCACGAGTGGCCGTTCGGGCGAACAGCACGCCGCATTCCTCGAAGGCTTCCCGCGCCGCGGCCGCCATCACGTTCAGCATCTCGTCGCTGATTTGGTCAGCACCGTCCGCCAAGCGGCGCCATCGGGGATCGGCGTCGCCAGCGCTCGCGGAGCCGCCGGGGAACACCAGGGCTCCTGACGCGAACTCAATCTCGTGATGGCGAACCACCATGAAAACTTCCAGCCCATCTGCGCCGTCACGCGCAAGCATCAGCGTCGCGGCGGTGCGCGGCGTCACAGGTTCGGTCACGAGCACACCTCGGCGTCGGAAGGATTGGGTCTGAACAGGTCAGCCATGGTGAGCCACGGCCGGGACCTGATCGCCGAGGGTGGCGGATAGTCTTTCAACCGCCTCGGCGTAGTCCTTCATGAAGTCATACACGACCGACCTGACGGATTGTTCCGTGTTCATCAGGCCGACGCACTGCCCGACAAAGTAGGCAGCGATCTGCTTGGCGCCTTCGTGACCCGCCTCTGCGAGCTTGTCCACCTTGGCCATCGCCGGGCGCGTAAGAATGCCTTGCAAAGGCATCGGCAGGGGATCGGGCGCCCCCTTGGCGCCCCATGCGTCCGACCAGGCGGACTGCAACTGCCGGGTCGGCTTGCCGGTCCTGCTGCGGGAACGCACCGTGTTGGCGGAGAACGCTTTCAGCATCTTCTCTTTGACGGCGGGCGTCGTTTCTGCCTCCGTCGTCGTGAGCCACACCGACCCGCACCAAACGCCGGCTGCACCCATCGCCATGCATGCGGCCATCTGGCGGCCGGTGGCGATCCCGCCCGCCGCCAGCACGTCGATGTTGTCGTAGTCCTGCACCGCCTCGATCACTTCGGGGACCAGCACCATCGTCGAGATCTCGCCGCAATGGCCGCCCGCTTCCCCGCCCGCGGCGACCAGGACATCGACGCCCGCCTGCGCATGCTTGACGGCGTGGCGCCTGGATCCGGTCAAGGCGCCGACGACGATACCCCGCGAATGCGCCTCCGAAATGATGGACGCGGGGGGCACGCCGAGCGCATTGACGAACATCTTGATCGGATACTGGAACGCGATTTCCAGCATCTTGGCGGCGCCGCTCTCGCGCATGAAGGACGAGTCACGATCGTCGTATTTGCCTGTCCAGACGTCGGAACTATCGATGCCGTGCCGTTCAAGCAGGTTCGCAACGAATTTGCGATGCTCCTCCGGGACACTCCCCTGAAGCTCCGCGTCGTCCGAGTCCGAGTCCTTGCCTACCATGTTCTGGGGAATCAGCAGGTCGATGCCGAACGGCTTTCCGTTGACACGCTCGTTGATCCAGTTCAGCTCGACAGCCAGCTTCTCCGGATTCAGGCCGACCGCTCCGAGGACGCCGAACCCCCCAGCATTCGTCACCTCGGCGACGACATCCCGACAATGCGAGAAGGCAAAAAGTGGGAACTCGATCCCAAGTTTCCTGCAGAGTCTCGAGTTCATCATTTCCTCACCCCATCTATTTCGTGAAATTGGCCGCCGTCCGTCTCAGCACATCTCCAGTTGCCGGTATCCTTCCGTTGCCACGGCGTTGGCCCTCGCGCGAAACGCGGGCGCGCTTCCGCTGTAGCGTGCAATGATCCGCGTCTGCTTGCCTTCGACGTTCTGGTTGATCCCGGTCATCCAACTATCGACGTCGTTCGAAAGCAGGCCTTCCCCAGCCTTGAGCACGAAGCTGGTCCAGTCCTCGACCGCCTCGGGCCGCGGTACGACATACGTGTAGCCATGTTGGCGCATGTACTGGATCAGGTTAGTGATCCAGAGGACGTTGTACTCGGCCGATCGCGGTATATTGCCGAGAGCCGTGTGCGGACCGATGCACATGAACATGTTCGGGAAGTCCGCGATCTGGACTCCCAGGAATGTTTCGAGCGCGGCCCGCCATTTCTCCTTGAGCTTTGCTTTGCTCGCGCCGCGGATGTCGATGCGCTCGAAGCTTCCGGTAATGGCGTCGAAGCCGGTGGCGTAGACGATCAGGTCGAAGGCGAAGTCGCGGTCTGCGAGCTCCAGGCCAGTCGGCGTGATACGCCGGATCGGATTCTCGAGAATGCTGACGAGTTCGACATTCGGCTGGTTGAACACCTCGTAGTAGCCGGATTCCTGGGGAACCCGCCGTGTGCCGAACCCGTGATCCTTCGGGATCAGCAGATCGGCGACCTTCGGATCATGCACCCGTTCGCGAATCTTGCGAGCGACGAATTTCGATACCTCGTCGTTGGCGGCACGATCCGTCATCATGTCCTTGAAGCCACCGACCCACATGGAGAAGCCGGGAGTCCCGTATTGTTTTTCCCAGAACGCCTCTCGTTCATCGGGCGGTAGATCGAAGGTCCGGCGACCATCCGGGGTGTGCAGGAATCCAGCCGAGGTCTGTTCGCAGAGCTGGAACATCTCAGGATACCACGCGCGCAGCCGCTTCATTTCGTTCTTGGAAATTGGCCGGTTGTGCAACGGCTTGCACCAGTTCGGGCGACGCTGAAATACCGTGAGGGTTTTCGCCGTCTTGGCGATCTCCGTTATGACCTGGACGCCACTCGCTCCGGTGCCGATCACGGCGACCCGCTTGTCCTCGAAAGTCACCGGATGTTTGGGCCACAAACCGGTGTGATAAGCCTCGCCGGCGAAGCTTTCCTGTCCAGGGACTTTCGGAAGGGTCGGCGCGGAAAGCGGGCCGACCGCCGTTACGAGGAAGCGGCATGTGTGCCACGAACCGCCCTCCAACCGGACCACCCAGGAGCGGGAGTCATCGTGGTAATGGCACGCGGTCACTTTACTCGCGAAGCTGATGCTGCGGCGGAGATCGAACTTGTCGGCGACGTGGTTCAGATATCGCTCGGTTTCCGGCTGTCCCGCGAAGTGTTCACTCCAATCCCATTCGTCCAGCAGTTCCTGACTGAAGGAATATGCGTACGAGTAGCTTTCGCTGTCGAAACGCGCCCCTGGATAGCGGTTCCAGTACCATGTCCCGCCGACGCCGGTGCCCATCTCAAACAGCCGCACATTCATGCCGAGGCGGTCGCGCAGGCAATGCAGCTGAAAAAGGCCGGATATGCCGGCGCCGATGATGATTGCGTCCCATTCCGGTGTGGGCGCTGGATCTGCGCGACGCAACGTTTCAGATGTCTGGGTTTGCATGGATGCCGCTCCGGGGGTCCGCGAGGTTGCGTTTGACGTGCGAATGGCCTAGCGGCGGAACCTGACCGTGGCCCGTCCGGGCGTCATGATCTCGCCGGCCTCCGACTTGACGAACACCGAGATCTCCGCCTCGAGGTCGGCAGGCCTGACCGCCTCTATCCTTCCTCCGGAGATCAGCGTTTCGCCGAGGTAGCTTGCCCGCCGGTTCGAATACTCGAACTCGATGAGGTCGCCGTCATCACCCAGCCAGTTGATAACGGCTTGCGTGAGCCAGTCGCCTTGCAGCGGACCGTCCACCACGATCGCGGGATGCTTCTCCACCTCGGTGGTATAGCCGGCATCATAGTGAATGCGATGCGCGTTCCAGATCGCGGCATTATAGAGAAACAGGGATACGTTGGTCGGTGCATGACGACGCTCGGGCAGGCAATCGCCGACTTGGATGTCTTCGATACTTCGCATGGTAAGGTTCCTCAGCGAACAATGCGCGTTTGCACTTCTTCGGCCACCCGTTCTCCAGTTTCGGTTCGCACGTCAATTGTATAGACGAGGAAAATCAGGTCGCCCTTCGAGCCACGCTTTTCATAGATATCCGAGAGAGTGCGAACGGCCACGAGGACGTCGCCGGGCTTTATCCGGCGGAAATAGCGGGTCTTCGTGCCACCGGCCATGACACGCTTCAGCGGCAGGTCAGGCAAGAGCGAGGTCGTGGCGATGCCGTCCGGCCCCAGTTCGTTCACGGGCACGAGCGGACGAAGCGCGCCGAACAGAAACATCGGCGGAGCCTCATCCCCGTCGAGGAATTTCTTCAATCGCTGCTCCGTGGCGATCGAATACTTGGTGATCTCGCGGCGGCTTACCTCGACCCGCATCGGCGGATCGGACGCGCCGATCATACCCCGTGCCTGGTCCGGTATCAGACCCATATCCCGATCTCGCCTACCATCCGTCTCTCGCCGAAATTCTGGTACGACAGATTTCTGGTTCATCCATGCACCGTTCTCTATGCAAGCCGCAACAATCTGACGCTTTCGGAAAGCCGTCCCGCCGCAGATTGCATCGCGCGGCTGAGCGGCCCGAGAGCATCGTCGCCGAGGTCGTACGAATGCCCCGCGGCCGTCAGGATCAGCAGCGGCTCCCAGGAGGGGGACAGAACAGGCACCGAGACCTGCGTGATGCCTTGGAACATGGTTCCGCGATCCACCGCGAAACCAGATTGCTTCGCGTCCTTCACCCGCGCTACGAACTCGGGAAAGGAAGGCTTTCGGTACCACCTGACCTGCGCCAGGAGCGCCTTGAGCTCGGGTTCGGTGCTGTTTCCGAATGCAGCCATGATCACGCCCGATGCCCCAGCCGGGCCGGGATATTGGCGCCCGACCATCACATATAAATCGTTGCGAAACGCGGTGCCGACCCAGTCCAACAGCAGCAGCGAGGAGCGGCCCAGGACCTTGGACAGGTACACCGACACGCCGTGTGCGTCGGAAAGCGCATGCATCAGCGGGCGCGCCAAGTCCATCAGCCCGCTGCGCTGCAACACCCCGTACGCGAATTCGAGAATGCGCAGGCTCATCGAGTAGCTGCGCGTCGCCTCGTCATAGCCGACAAAGCCCTCGGCTTGCAGCGTGCGCAGGATGTTGTAGGCGGTGCCGCGATGCAGGCCCGCGGCGCGGGCGACCTCGCTGGCGTTCAAGGGCCGCTCGGAAGCATGCAGCGCCCGGAGGACACTCGCGGCCGCGACGATCGCGCCGACAGGCTTCCCGGGCGTTCCCGTGGTCCTACCGGTCGCCGCCGGTCTCCGGCGCCTCGCACTGGTCGGCTCGCCTTCGAGGTCTTTCGCTTGAAGCGTTCTGGTTGAGCTCGCCGGCTCCCGATCCATTCTTCTGACCTACCAAGCGCGTTGACGCATGCCGACGGGCATGATAGTCACGCGCTCTGTCGGCGCAATAGAAATCGTGTGTCTTCTATTGAAGACACCGAGGAACGATATGCCCTTAGATCCGCAGATCCAGGCATTGCTCGACAAAGGCACCGGTGTGCCCGCTACGCACACCCTGCCGGTCGACGTGGCACGCGCGCAGTACGAGGCCCGGATTGCTTTGATGGCGCCGCCGGCTGCGGTCGCCGACGTGTGCGAGCGGATGATCGACGGACCGGGCGGGCCGTTGCGACTGCGCATCTATAAGCCACTCGGGGCCGGCCCCTTTCCGCTGCTCGTGTTCTTTCACGGTAGCGGCTTCGTGCTGTGCAGCCTCGACACGCATGACGGCATGTGCCGCAATCTGTGCGCCGGGGCGGCGTGTGTCGTCGTGTCGGTCGATTACCGACTGGCGCCCGAGCACAAATTTCCCGCCGGAATCGAGGATTGCCTGCACGCTGTCCGCTGGGCGGCCGCCCACGCCTCCGAACTCGGCGCCGACCCAACGCGCGTCGCCGTCGCGGGCGACAGCGCCGGCGGCAACATGGCCGCGGTTGCCGCGCTCAGGCTGCGCGACGAAGGCGGCCCGGCCTTGTGCGCCCAGCTGCTGCTCTACCCGGTGACGGACTACCACACGCCCGGCACGCCTTCATACGAAGAGAACGCCGAGGGCTATGGGCTCAGCCGCGACACGATGAAGTGGTTCTGGGAGCACTACCTGAGCGATCCTGCCCAGGGGGCGCACCCGCATGCCTCGCCGCTCCGCGCCCGTGATCTGGCCGGCTTGCCGTCGGCGCTCGTCATCACCGCCGAATACGACCCGCTACGCGACGAGGGCGAATTATACGCGCAGAAGCTGCGTGCGGGCGGCGTCCGGACGGCGCTGAGCCGGTACGACGGTGTCAACCACGGATTCATGTTCTGGGTCGGCGTCGTCGACAAAGCCGGCGTTGCGATGAAGGAGACCTGCGCATGGCTGCGCGGCGCTCTTGCCGCTCCGCACCATTCCTGACCGATGTGCCGCTGATCGTCGCCCGCGAGCTCGGCCTGCGCTGACCGCAAGAGCGAAGGAGATCACATGACGTCAGCAGAGCAACGCGGCCGCGGCGGTCCCCTCGCCGGCATGAAAGTCCTGGAGTTTGCCGGCATCGGGCCGGCGCCGATGGGCGCCATGATGCTGGCCGACATGGGCGCCGAGGTGCTGACGATCGATCGCGTCGAGGCGGTCGAGCTCGGCAGCCCGCGGACACCGGGCTTCGACCTGCTGCGCCGCAACCGGCTGGTCACCAAGCTCGACCTCAAGAGCAAGGATACCCAGGCCTGCGCGCTCGACCTCGCGGCGCGCGCCGACGTGCTGATCGAGGGCTTCAGGCCGGGCGTAATGGAGCGCCTCGGCCTCGGGCCCGAACTCTGCCACGCGCGCAACCCGCGGCTGGTCTATGCGCGCATGACGGGCTGGGGTCAGAATGGCCCGCTCGCCGATCGAGCGGGGCACGACCTCAACTACATCGCGCTTTCGGGCGCGCTGCACGCCATCGGCCGCGACGGCGGGCCGCCGACGCCGCCGCTCAACCTGGTGGGCGACTTCGGCGGCGGCGCCGTCTATCTCGTGGTCGGCGTGCTTGCCGCCCTGCAGTCGCGCCACACGACCGGCAAGGGTCAGGTCATCGACGTCGCCATGGTCGATGGCGCCCTATCGCTGATGACGGCCTTCTACGGCAACTATGCCTCCGGCCGGATGTCGCTCGAGCGCGGCGCCAACGTCGTCGACGGCGGCGCGCCCTACTACGACGTCTACCAGTGCGCCGACGGCGAGTACGTCTCGGTGGCCGCGATCGAGACGCGCTTCCGCCGCGAGCTCTACAAGCGGCTCGGCCTCGATCCCGACAGCCTGATCGGTCAGGACGGTGCGGCGCAGCGCCACGCGCTGAAGCCGAAGCTCGCCGCGATCTTCAAGCAACGCACGCGCGCCGAATGGTGCAAGGTCTTCGAGGGTAGCGACGCCTGTTTCGCCCCGGTGCTGTCGATCGCCGAGACGGCGGCGCATCCGCACAATGTGGGGCGCGGCGCGCTGCAGGTGATCGATGGCATCACCCAGCCGGCCCCGGCGCCGCGCTTCCAGGGCACGCCCTCGCCCGTGCCGCGGCCGCCGCGCCGTTCCGGCACCGACACCGACGACGTGCTGCCGCGCTGGGGCGTCGATGCCGACACGATCGGCCGCCTGCGCGCCGCCAACGTCCTCGCCTGAGCCAACGGAGCTGCCATGCAGCCTTACGCCACCTATCGCGATATCGGCGTGTCGCCGACCGCGTCGGATGACCTGCCGAGCTGGCCGAGTTCCCGCAGGTCGCCCGGTCCTGGCGCGGCCTGGCCCGCCGATGACTCGACACCCGCACCGTCGCGAACTGCTCCTGCCTGCTGGAAACGCCAGAGGGAGCCGTGTCATGACACTTAGGGATGCCAATAAGGTCGCTGGCTTCGCTGAGGGCGATCTCACAGGTCTCACCGACGCTGTGTTTCACGATCTCCCAGATGCTGTGATTTGTGCTGACTGCGAGGGGCTTATTCGGTTCTGGAATGCCGGCGCGGAGCGCATCTTCGGCTTCTCGCGCGATGAGGCGGTTGGTCAGTCTCTCGAGATCATCATTCCCGAACGCCTCCGGCAGCGCCACTGGGACGCCTACCGCCTCATGATGGAGACCGGGCGATCCCGGCATCCGTCGAACGAACCCCTCTCGGTGCCGGCCCAGACCAAATCTGGGCAGACGATCTCCATACACTTCACGGTTGCCCCGCTGCCCGGTCCGTACGGCGTAGTGGCGGGTATCGTTGCGGTGCTGCGCGACGCGACCGCGACGTTTCAGGAACTCAGGAGACTATGTGCGGACGAACGCGGGATGTGATCCCAATAAACTCATGCCGCGCGCCCGACGAGACAATATCCGTCGCGAATGTTGAGCCCGATCAGCGTGCGATTGATAGAGCCTGCGACAAGCTCAATCGCCTGGACGCCACGGAACATGGCCCGACTACGCCGCGGACAGTGAGCGCAGAGAAACAGACCGCTGCGAGTAACTCGTCAAAGAGAATTTGACGAGTTGCGGCGCAACTTGAGGATCGGCAGGCTTGATGCGAGACGATAGATAAATGTCGATACTTCATGCGGCGCTCGGCTGTCGTGTGATGGGGCCGTCGGGTTCCGAGGACCATCGAACCGAGCCAAGCAGAACGCGCCGAGCTTGAGCTTGTGACGCCGCTGAGCGGCGGCAAGCATGCGGCTCGCGAGCTGAAGCGGGCGCAGATCCTGCTGGCGGCCGACGCGCGGGCCGGTGAGGAGGACATCGCCCGCGCGATGGGGTGGGCGGCTCCATAGTGTACTGGACCATGGGGCGCTTCGTGCCGGCCAACCGAGTGGCGGCGCTGGGCGAAGAGGCGGTGCCGTGGGCGAGGATGGTGGCGGTACGGCTGCGCGAGTCGCCGAGCGAGCTGCCCTTCGCCGCGCACTGGTAGGTGCTGGATGATCTGCTGCAGCTCGGTGCCGATCTGATCAACAAGGACCAGCTTTATCGGGCACTCGACCTGTTTGTGGAGCACACGCTGGAAGCCCATCTCCCGCGGAGGGGCGGCGAGCCGTTCGCTGGACGCGGTCATAGCCACGATCATCGGCCCGACTACAAGCAGATCTGCATCGCCCTGCTAGACTAGAAACCTTGACGGCTTTCCGCTCGGCCACGGAGTGTTCGAAGCAGCGCAATAGGCAAGCCAACAATTCTTCACGGGTCTGCTGCTAGTCCGCCGGTGCCTTTGGTTGACAGTAAGGGGACCGAATTCTAGCCTTTATTGATCAACCAAACGATTGGTCAAAGATAGTTCTTCTTAGCAGTGAGTGTCCCGTCCGGACTGTCTGGACATTATCGTTACCTTTGTTTTCGGCAGCATGTTCGAGTGTCATCCGAAACTCAAGCTGGCTTGTGTCGAGGCCGATGTGGGCTCGGTGCCACATTTCATGTGCCGTATGGGCCACGCTTGGGAGCGCCACCGTTGCTACGCCGCATTTCAGGATGGCTGGCTGGCCTTCAAGAAAAACGACCTCTGCAACGTCTGTCGACTGATGTGGGCGAACAACTTCCCGCGCACTCCTTCTGGCCGAAAGAACAGGTCGTTTGTTGGCAGGGCAAACCGCGTACATGACCAAGGCGGAGCGCGACCTCGCACGCCGCTACAACGTGCCAGAGCTCTATGGCCTCGAGCGACCATAGGGACCGGTACCTGCATTCAGCAAGCTTCGAGGAGGACTCGCCATGTATGAGCTGGTGATTCGTGGAGGCGAGGTCGTGGACGGCTCGGGACTGCCTTCCTATCGCGCCGACATCGGCATTCGTAGCGGCCGGATCTCGCGTATCGGGCGTATCAAGGATCGAGGGCGACAGGAGCTAGATGCACGCGGGCTCGTGGTGGCGCCGGGCTTCATTGACGGACACACCCATATGGATGCGCAAGTCGCGTGGGATCCGCTCGGCACCTGCTCATGCTGGCATGGTGTGACCACGGCCATCATGGGCAATTGCGGCTTCACGCTCGCGCCGTGCCGCCCGGACGAGAAGCATCTCGTGCTGCGCAATCTCGAGCGCGCTGAAGACATCCCCGCTGAGGCCATGGAAGCCGGGATCGATTGGACATGGGAGACGTACGCTCAGTATCTCGATGCGCTGGAGGGCTTGCGCAAGGGTATCAACTACGCGGGGTACGTCGGACATTCGGCACTGCGCACCTATGCCATGGGCGAGCGCGCGTTCTCAGAACCAGCGACCGCCGACGATCTCATGACCATGAAGCGTGAGCTGTCGAACGCGTTATACGCGGGGGCGATCGGCTTCACTACGTCGCGTACGCGAAACCACGCGACGCCCGATGGCAGTCCCGTGGCGAGCCGGGTCGCGGCGTGGAGCGAGGTTCGCGAGCTGGTAGGCGTGATGAGCGAGCTTGGAGCAGGCGTCTTCGAAATCGCGAGTGAAGATACAGGCCGCGATCCTGAGCGGATCCGCGACTACCTCAACCGTCTCCGCGATCTCGCTGTGGAGACCGGGGTGCCCGTGACCTGGGGGATGTTCAGCTCGCGGGCGGTGCCAGACCACTGGCGGCAGTTCTTCGCGTTGCTGGACGAAACCGCGCGAGCGGGCGGGCGGATGTTCGCGCAGGTGCACAGCCGCGCCATCAGCGTGCTGCTATCCTTCGAGACAAGCCTGCCTTTCGATGGCCTGCCAGAGTGGGGACCGCTGCGTGCTCTTCCGCTCGCCGAACAGCTTGCTGCGTTACGCGACCAAACGCTACGGACGAGACTCATCGCGGCCGCGAACCGCATGGATTCGGCTCAAGCGGTGGGCGCCGAGGCGCGCCGCCCGGACTACGAGTGGCTCTTTCTCATGGAACAGCCGGTTGGGCCGCACCGCTCCATCGCCAGCATCGCACGCGAGCGCGACGTCGATCCGGTCGAGGCGATGATCCAGCTTGCGCTTGAGCGCGACCTTCACTGCTTCTTCGTCCAGCCGCTGTCGAACGGACAGGACGACATCGTGCTCGAAATGATGCGCCATCCCCGGTCCGTGGTGACGTTCTCGGACTCCGGCGCGCATGTCTCACAGATTATGGATTCCTCGCTTCAGACGCACGTGCTCGCGTATTGGGTGCGGGAGCGGAAGGCACTGACGTTGGAGGAAGGCGTTCGCCTGCTGACCCTTGAGCCGGCATCCGCCTGGGGACTTCATGATCGGGGCCTGCTGCGCGAGGGATTGGCCGCCGACCTCGTTGTGTTCGATCCCGACCGAGTGGCGCCGCTCATGCCCGAGGTCGTCGACGACCTACCGGCGGGGGCGCGGCGGCTTCGCCAGAAGGCGACGGGCTTTGCGGCATCCATCGTCAACGGCGTCGTCGTGCTGCGCGACGGCGAGCATACCGGCGCACATCCCGGCCGCGTGCTCCGCGGTCCCCTCGCCGCGGCAGCGCTCCGCTAGCGGCGAAGCGGGGCATACAATGCGAGGCAGCAGATGATCTCCCATCCGCTGGCTGGCGTGCTGGTCGTGGATTTCACCCAGTACGTTGCCGGTCCGGTCTGCACTCGGGCAATGGCCGAGCTGGGCGCCGAGGTGATCAAGATAGAACTGGCACCGCAAGGCGACTTAGCCCGGGCCATGCCAGTCAAGCGCAACGGGCGCAGCGCTTATTTCATCCAGCAGAATCTCGGCAAGCGCAGCCTGTGCGTCGACCTGCGCGACAAGCGTGGGCTCGGTCTGGTCAAGCGGCTGATCGCCAAGGCCGAGGTGATGGTGGAGAACTTCTCTCCTGGCACGATTGCGCGTTTGGGTCTCGGCTGGGAAGTCGTACACGCCTTGAACCCTGAGCTGATCTTGTGCTCGGTCTCGGCCTTTGGCCAGTCCGGCCCACTTTCCCAACAGCCCGGTTTTGATTTCATTGCCCAGGCCTACACCGGCGTGACGGCAATGATCGGCGACAAGGACGGCGTCCCGCCGATGGCCGGCGTCGCCATCGGCGATGTTGGCGCCGGCGTCACGGCGCTGGCCATGATCCATGCCGCACTCTATGGGCGACTAAAGCACGGCAACGGTGGGCGCTGGCTTGACGTCGCGCTGATCGACTTCTACTTCCACAGCCACGGCTTGGCAGTGGAGCTGGCCAGCGCGTCGGGCGGCACCATCAAGCCGACCCGCAACGGTAGCCGGCACTTCTCGGTGGTGCCAGCCGGCATCTACAAGAGCCGCGAAGGCCATATCGTGCTGGTGCCGGTAGGCGAGGACATGTGGCGTCGCCTGGCCCGCGCCGTGGATCGTGCCGATCTTTTGGACGATCCTCGCTTTGCCGACAGTGCCGGGAGGGCACGTCATGTCGAGGTGCTGGAGCAGATCATCACTGACTGGCTCCAAGCGCAGCACTCCGATGCTGTGGCACTCGGCGTGCTACAGCGGCATCGCGTGCCTTGCGCCCCGGTGCTCTCGGTCGAGGACGCCATGCGCCACCCGCACCTGGTCGAGCGCTACACCGTGCGCGACGTCGAGGACGCTGCGCTAGGCCAGTTTCAGGTGCCCGGCCCACTCCTGCACGTGGTCGGCCAGCCGCCAGTCAAGACACCGACCGCGCCCTCGCTGGGCGAGCACAACACGGATGTGCTGTCGCGCCACTTGGGATTGGGCGCAGCCGAGATTGCACTGTTGGAAGGTGACGGCGTGTTGAGGCGCGACGTCGGCTAGTCGCGGACGCACTCGCTGCTACAATGGCCATCCATGGCAAACATTGAGGAGATCATTGCGGCGGCGGCGAGGGTGTTTCAGCGGAAGGGCTATCACGCCGCCACCGTCCAGGACATCGCAGATGCTGTCGGGATCCTCAAGGGCACCCTTTACCATCATTTCAAGGGTAAGGACGACCTGCTTTACCTCATCGTCAAGGAGCCGATTTCTCGGATGTACAGCAGGATGGGCGAGATTGCTGCCAGCGAGCGAGAAGCTCCGATGCGCCATTCTGGCTCACCTCGATGGCTTCGACTAGCACTACCCCCGCTTGTTCGTCTATCTCCGCGAGCGGAAGGAGATGAAGCGCCCGCCTGTTCCGCCAGCAGCTCAATCTCTCACCGAAGCAGCATGTAGGCTATTGGCAACGGATCTTACGTGAGGGCGTAAAGGCCGGCGAGTTTCGAGCGGAGCTGGACGTGGCGGTGGTCACGTACGGTCTGCTCGGGATGCTGAATTGGGCATATAAATGGTACAAACCTCGCGGACGGCTCGGCGTGCGCGAGGTCGCCGAACAGTTCTCGACGCTCGCACTCGCCGGTCTTGCTGTTGCGTCGCCGAAGCCGAGAACCTCCCGCAAGCGGCGCCGCTGATGCTAGAGCATCGAGCTTGAAATAGGAATCGAAGGGGGATTCAAGATGCTGGCTAGGCAGGAGGCCAGCCTGGATGGGAAAGCCCTATTCGATTGACCTTCGGGAGCGGGTTCAGGCGGACATCGAGAGTGGGCAGTCGCGACGTGCCGCGGCTCGACGCTACGATGTCAGTGCAAGCTTTGTGGTGAAGCTGGCCGATCGGCTATCGCGAACGGGGTCAGCGCAGCCGGCACCGCAGGGTCGTCCGCTTGGCGGCGGCAAACTGGCGCCGTATCTGGGCGGCTCTACTCAAGTGGGTCGACGCCGAGCCGGACATTACGATGCCGGGAACCGGCGGGCAAATTGAACGCCGAGAAGGATGTGACGGCGCATCCGGCGTCGTTGTCGCGGGCGCTGCTAAAGGCGGGCCTGTCCGTCGGGAAAACACTGCTGGCCTCCGAGGCCAAGCGCGAGGACGTGCGCCAGGCGCGTGACGAGTGGCAGACGCGGCGCCAACTGCGCATGCGCGAGGAGGTCCATCGACGGATCTTCCTCGACGAAACCGCCACGACAACCAAGATGACCCGCCTGCGTGGCCGGGCTCGTCATGGTGCTCGGTTGAAAGCCAAGGTGCCGTTCGGACACTGGGCCACCCAGACCTTCATCGCTGGACTGCGGTGCGACGGCCTGACCGCGCCGCAGCTCCTGGCACTGACTGCCATCGGGGGTGCCTATTTCCTGGTCTCGTTGTTGCGCTTCCGAAAGGTGCTGGCGACGTTCCAGTTGCACGGCTCGCGCCGTTGGTCATTGAGCAGCCCCGATCTGCTTCGTCAAGCAGATGAGCAGATGCGCAATACGAAATCGCCGAGGTCGCCGTCCGCCAGATCGCCGCGCGCCGGCAGCACACGGCGCCGATCATCGCGGCCGCTACGGCTCTGGCTCGAGAAGCAGCTGTCGATGATCTGCTCCGGCTCCACGCTGGCCGCCGACATCCGCTACGCCTTCGTCCACTGGGAGGGGCTCACCCGGTTCCTCGACGACGGCCACCTCGAGCTGGACACCAGCCCGGTCGAGAACACCAATCCGGGCTGTGGCTCTGACGAGGAAGTATCTTATGCATCTGCCATCTGGGGCCAGTCCTGCTGGTTGGCGATGCTCGGCGATGCGAGCCGCGCGAAAGTTGCGGTTTTCGCGATTTTTTACCGGGCCTGTTGATTTCAGATTGTGCACTTACGCATACTGAGCTTGGGAAGGGGTGCCGCTTGTTCGGTCGTGGGGACCGTCTACTAGCGGAGCCGGGCGCGGTATCGGCCAGCCGACCGATACCGTGCTTCCCGAGCCGGTGGGTCAAGCCCGCCGTCGTTAATTTCGGTCATTCATGCGAAATCTGAAGCCCTTCTTCGCGATATCGGCGTGGCCTCTATAGGTGGCTGCGAGCGACTGCAAGCGCGCTTTCGCGCGAAGCCATCAGGATGGCGCGACTAACCGAGTCCCAGCTTGGGACGCACCCACGAGGCCAGCTTTCTGATGGCGTCGTCCGCCTCCGGCGCGACGCCCGCCAGGAAGTGGAAGACGTGCTGCATGTCGGGATAGACGTCGACGGTGACGTCGATTCCCGCCTTGCGCGCCCTGTCGGCAAGCCGTTGGCTGTCGTCGAGCAACGTCTCGTCGCCACCAACCTGGATGTAGATGGGCGGAAAGCCCCTCAGGTCGGCATGGATCGGGCTCGCCAGCGGGTCCTTCGGGTTGCCGCCCTCCCCCAGGAACGTGCTCGCCATTACCTTGATGATGTCACGCGACACCAGCACGTCCTTCTCGCCATTGCTGGCGAAGCTCTTGCCGGTCGCCTCCATGTCGGCCCACGGCGACAAAGGCATGGTCGCGGCCGGCATCGGCAGGCCGCGCTCGCGGGCGCGCAGCAACGTCGTGATCGCGAGCCCACCACCGGCCGAATCGCCGGTCAGCGCAATGTGCTGCGGCTTGACGCCCTGATCGAGCAGCCAGCGGTAGCTGGCGACGACATCGTCGACCGGCCCCGGATGCACGTGCTCCGGGGCGCGGCGGTAGTGGACGATCAGCGCGCGGCAGCCGATTGCCTTGGCGAAGTGGCCGTACACCTTGCGATGCGTGTACATCGAGCCGGTGACGTAGCCGCCGCCGTGGGTGCAGAGGAGCACACGATCCTGCGCACAGCCTTTCGGCGTCGCCCACAGCGCCGGCACGCCGCCGGCCGTCACCTCGACATAGTCGACGCCGCCGGGTTCGGCAGTGACGTCGCCCCAGTGCTCGAACATGCGGCGCATCTCGCCAAGCTCCATGTTCGGGTTGGCGGCCAGCGCCGCCACCCAGCCCTTGTAGAGCGTCTTCAGCTCCTCCGATTGCACGCTAGGCATCGCGCCCTCCCTCACTCGGCCGCAGCGGCGCGCTGCGTCGCGGGTGCACCAACATAGTCGATGCCGACGCTCGGCAGCTCCACCTTACCTCCGCATTCGCGGGCGATCACCGGCATGACCTCCTCGGCGAAGAGCTGCATCTGGTCCTCGATCTCGCGGCCCTCGAAGCCGCCGAGCTCGAACCAGGCGAGGAACGAGAAGTCCTCGTAGCCGCACTCGGTCTTCATCTTCATGATCTTGTCGATCACGAACTGCTTGGAGCCCTGGATGGCGATCTCGCGCTCGCGCAGCATCTCGGCCGTGACGCGCTTGTTGAGGTCGAACATCGGCTCGTTCAGCCGCGCCACCACGGCGCCGAAGCCGAAGGGGCCGTAGTAGTCGAACTGCAGCTCCATGGCGCGCGCCGCCCGGTCGAGCGCCTGCTTCTCCTTGCCGGGTGTGGTGACGTGGATGTAGCGGCTAGTCATGATGCCGCGCCGCTTGCCGGCGTCCCAGCCGTACTTGAAGCGGCCGCGACCGTGCATGTCGGGCCAGCCGGCCTTCTCGGCCGCCTCGTAGTAGATGTCGATGTTCTTGCGCAGACGGTCGTTGGGCTCGACGATCATTACGCCGTTCAGCCCCTTCTCGGCCGCCCACTTGATCGAGCGCGAGCTGGTCACCGGCTCCCAGAGCTGCGGATGCGGCTTCTGCACCGGTTGTGGGAAGACCTGCAGTTCCTTCAGCGTCGTCGTCGTCGCCTGCACCGGATTGCCTGCCGAATACATGTCGGGCTCGCCGATCGCCACCACGTCATCGAGCTTGCGTCCGGCCTTCTCCATGCCGAAGTAGGCGAGCGTCTGCTTGTGATTCCACTTGGTGTAGGTGGGCGGCACCGAGAAGTTCTCGCCGTGATGGGCGAAGGAATCCTCCGTCCAGCACTTCTTCATCACCGCGACGACTTCCTCGAACGACTTGCGGTTGCGCTCCTGGTCCTGGATGGTCGAGCCGTATGGCCGGCCCAGCGTCTCGTTCTCGCGCGGCTGGTAACCGCGACCGACACCGCATTCGACCCTGCCGCCGCTGATCACATCGAGCAGGGCGATCTGCTCGGCGAGCCGCACCGGGTGATGCCACACTACGATGTTCGCGCACTGGCCGAGGCGGATCTTCCTGGTGTGCGAGGCGATCGCCATCTGGACCAGCAGCGGATTGGGACTCATCTCCGCGCCCTCGGGCTGGAAGTGGTGCTCGGTCAACCAGAACGACTGGAAGCCCAGCCGCTCGGCAAGGATGCCCTGGCGCACCTGATTCACTAACGTCTCCTGGGCTGCGCGATGGACCTCCTTGAGCGAGCCGTCGTTCACTGCCACGCCTTCCTTCGTCAAGGTCACCGGGAGGCTCGAAGCGCCGTTGTGGAAGATACCGATTTCCAGCATGTCCTGATCTCCTGTCTCTTGCGTTTCCTTCCGTGCCGCACACGGCACAGGCCTTGGAGCGCAACTGGCGTGCCAGAAGGAAAATCACGGCGGGGCAAGGACTTGCGGGGAAACGTGTACGTCAACCTGATGCGCAGCGCTACACGGCGCGCGCCGCAACTGTAGCGAAGCGCTACAGTACGTTTGATTTACAGGATCTCAATCGCGCGCCTATCCTCTCAGCAACTACAAATCATTCGCCTCCTCTGTCCTACGGGGGGGAGGTGGATGGGATAGCCCTTGGGAGGAGCTTGGTGATGAAAGATATCCCCCTCGCTCAGCTGTGCTCCAAGGACTACATCCGGACCGTCGGCAGGGTCTGGGAAAGATTCGTCACCGACCGTCCCGTCGACGATGCCGTCGTGCGCGACGTCGTCATCGAATCGTGGCGCCGTTGCCGACAAAGCGGCGTCGATCCGGCGACGAGGTCGGCGCCGCTGCGTGTCAACGGCGCCGACGTCGACCGCTTTCAGCTGCGCCATGCACAATTCTATGCGGCGGTGCGTGCCTGCGTGCCGCCCATCGTTCCCTATCTCAAGGGTTCGCGCATCATCCTTATCACCAGCGCTCCGGACGGCACCCTGCTGTCGGTCGACGGTGATCCACATCTCACCGACCGGCTAGCCGCCGACCACATCGTTCCCGGCGCCGCCTGGCATGAATGCAGCAGCGGCACCAACGCGGTCGGCACGGCGCTCGCGCTCGGCCGTCCGCTCCACATCCATGCCGAGGAACACTTCTGCGAGGTCGCCAAGCCCTGGAGCTGCACGGCCGCCGTAGTTCGAGATCCGTTCGACCGGCGCATCGTCGGCGTGGTCGATATCACCGGGCCGCCGGATACGGTCAATGCCCAGACCTGGCCGTTCGTCATGTCGCTGGTCGGCCAGCTGCAGGGCCATCTGCAGAAGCAGGCGCTGGCCAAGCGGGCGCGCCTGATCGAGCTGTTCGAAGCCGCAATTGGCGGGCGTGAGACCGCTGCCGTCCTGCTCGACGCGCAGGGCCGCGTGATCGCGCGCACCGCGCAGGCCCCCTCGGCGTTACGCGAGCACGGCCTCAGCCGGACGCAGGCGATGGGCGAACTGGTCGCGGCACCTCATGGCAGCGTCGAGCCGAAGTGGCTGGCGTCGCTAGCGCCGGGCATCAGGGCGGAATGGCTGTCGCCGCTCAAGGAGGACGGGCAGTGTGTCGGCGCCATCCTGCATCTGCCGACGACCAGCCGCCGCCAGCGCTCGACGTCGCATCGCCTCAAGACTCTGCCGCCGCTGGCGCCGGCGTTCCAGCGCCTGTTGCAGACATCGCCGTCGCTCGAAAGCCTGCTGCGTCAGGCCGAGCGCTTCGCAGCGGCGAGCACGCCGTTGCTGCTCCAGGGCGAAACGGGCACCGGCAAGGACATGCTGGCGCGCGCCGTGCACGCGGCCGGCCCCTTCCATGCCGGTCCCTTCGTGCCGGTCAACTGCGCCGCTCTGCCGCGCGATATCCTCGCCAGCGAGCTGTTCGGACATGCCGAGGGAGCCTTCACCGGCGCCCGGCGTGGCGGTGCCAGGGGCCGCTTCGAACAGGCCAATGGCGGCGTGCTGTTCCTCGACGAGATCGGCGACATGCCGGCCGACCTGCAGCCCTACCTGCTGCGCGTCCTGGAGGAAGGCGCGGTGTGGCGGCTGGGCGAGGCGGCGCCGCGCAAGATCGCGATGCGAGTCATCGCCGCCACCAACCGTCCGCTGGCCAAGGACGTGGCCGCCGGGCGCTTCCGCGCCGACCTTTATCACCGTCTCAACGTCGCCGGGCTGACCGTGCCGCCACTACGCGAGCGGCCGGGTGACATTCCGCCTCTTGTCGGTCATCTGCTGCGCGACATTGCCGGGGCGGCACCGCCGGTGCAGATCGCGCCTGAGGTCATGGATGTCTTCCTTCACTACGGCTGGCCCGGCAACGTGCGTGAGCTGCGCAACTGTCTCGAGCGCATGGTCCCGCTGGCGACGGACCCTATACTCGGCCTCGAGCTTCTGCCGACGGCAATTCTAGAGGATGAGTCGCCGTGCGGTTTACCCCTCGCCTCGACGATCCGCGGCGCCGAGCGACAGATGGTGCTAGCCGCCATTCGGCGCGAGGGCGGCAATCTCAGCCGCGCCGCTCGATCGCTAGGTATCGCCCGAACGACGCTCTATCGGCACATCCGTCGCTGCGGTACTGATTGAAGTCGTTGTCGGGGGTGTTCGATTTCGCTTGAGCCGTACGCGGTACGGGCGCCGTTCCCATTTTCCAGATCAGGCCCTGCCGCGGGGAGGAGTCATGCTTCAAACGTGGCTCTACGGCGCGGTCAGAGGCCTTCTCCAAACCGCCAATGCGCGCACCGGCAATCAAGATCGGTTTGCTTTGCACAACGTGGTCCTCCACGTCCGGATAAGTCCCCCATGAGATCTGAGCCGAACACTGGCGGCGCTCTCATCCATCGTCGCCATGTGCGTCGCAAAGTGCTCATGCGAAGAGGATTCTGCGACACCTTGGCTGAGCGGCTTTGGTCAACTCTCGAACTTCGCCTCGCGCTTTTCGAGAAAGGCAGCGATACCTTCCTGTGCGTCTTGATGCATGAACAGGAGTGGAAAGCCATCGATCGCGTGCCGCATCTCATCGCCACCGAGACCGCGGTTGTAAAACGATTTTGCCATCTGCACCGCAAGCTTTGGTTTTGATGCAATTCGTTCCGCAAATTCCAGAGCGGCTGTGACAAGATCACCATGGGGAACCACACGTAGTACGAGGCCTAGTCGGAATGCCTCATCGGCGCTGATTGGATCACCAAGGATACTCATCTCCTTGGCTTTGGCGCGGCCAATCAGATCGTGAAGACGCACAATCGCAAAACCGGGCAGTAGCCCGAGCTTGATCTCTGGCACCGCGAAGCATGCGCGATCGGACGCGATGATGAAGTCCGAAGCGATCGCGAGTTCAAAGCCACCGCCGAACGCAATACCATTGACGGCGGAGATCACGGGTTTGCGGCAATTCTCTGGTGCAGCTAATACCGCTAAAGCCTCGATCATAAATTTGCGTACTTTGTCCGGATCAAAGTTGAAGCCGCTAATATCGGCGCCAGCGCAAAATGCTTTGTCGCCGTTGCCGGTGATGATGGCGACGCGGACGTTGTCGTCTTCATCCACTTTCTTCAGGCCATCGAGAACACCCTCACGGATGCCTGCGCTGAGCGCGTTAAGCTTGCCCGGTTCATCCAGCGTAAGAATGGCGATCTTCCCTTTGGTTTCATAGTTGACGCTGCCTAGTCTCATCGCAGTCTCCCTTACGCAATGGCGTTATCGCTTTAGCGAAACGCGCTGAAATCCGGTTTGCGTTTTTCGAGGAATGCATTGGCCCCTTCCTGCTGTTCTTGTGTCGTGAAATAGGCAGGTGCTACCTCGCGGACGAGGTCGTCCATATCGCGCTCCATGATCGGAGCCATGTGATAATAAAATGAGCGCTTGAGAATCTTCAGGCAAGTGGGGCTCAAAGCCAGGAGTTCGTCGCAATATTTCCTCACCTCGACGTCGAGTTCGGCCATCGGAACGACGGAATTAGCTAGCCCCCAGTCGAGTGCTTGTTTGGCGGTGTAGCGTCGCGCCAGCATCCAGAGCTCGCGGGCGCGCTTGTGACCAAGCACATTGGCGCTGTGCGAGACGATGTAACCCCCCGCCGGGGAGCCAACACGCGGACCATTCTGGCCGAAAATCGCATGCTCTGCGGCGATGGTGAAATCGCAAAAATAGGCGATGTGGTGTCCGCCGCCAATCGCGTAACCGTTGACACGTGCGATCACGGGTTTGGGACACTCGACGATGTGGCGATTGAAGTTGAATTTCAGTCCTTCGAGCCCGCTCTTGCCACCGGCATCCTTCTCCCAGTTGACGTCGCCGCCGACGCAGAACGCGCGATCACCGGAGCCGGTGAGGACAATGACGCCAACTTTCTTGTCTGCGGTTGCCTCGAGGATCAGCCGCTCCATCTCTACGATGTTATCGCCGGTAAAGGCATTGAGGGTCTTTGGCCGATTGATGGTGATGGTCGCGACGTAATCCTTGACGTCATACATGATCTCTCTTTCGGACACGATGGAGCTCCATTTTGTTTTGACGAATTAGCAGCCGAACTCAGCCGATCATGGTGTATCCGCCTGACACCGACAGGACCTGGCCGGTGACGTGACCTGCGGCGGCGGATGACAGGAACACTACGGCGTTGGCGATATCATTCGGGCGACCGAGCTTGCGCAGCGGCAGCGCCTTGGCAACTTTCTCGAATTGCTCCGCCGTGAACATTGAATCTGGTTTTGTCCACATGCTGTTGGTACCGACCTCTTCCGTAGCCACAGGAACAGTGACGCCAGGACAAACGACATTGCAGCGGATGCCATAGCGACCGTTTTCTTTGGCAATGGTCTTCATGAAAGAATTGACGGCGGCCTTAACGCCACCATAGACTGCCTCGCGCGGCTCGCCTGATCGGCTTGCGTCAGAACTTATCGACACGATAGCACCGGTGCTCTTCGGAATCATGATATCGAGTGCGCATCTAGTGCAGTTAAGCACGCCAACATAGTTGATCTGGATGATCTTCTGCCAGAACTCGGGCGTCGTCTGAGTGAAGAACATCAACTGATCCCAGCCAACGTTGTTGACCAGCACATCAACCGTGCCATGCTTGTCGATCGCGGCCTTGAACATGGCCTTCACCTGATCAAAATCGGTCACGTCGGTCTTGATTACCTGAACGCTGGCAGCGCCGTTCTGCCGCGCAAGGTCGGCAACTTTCTCAGTCTGCAACTCGTCGAGATCGCCAACCGTGATGTTTGCGCCCTCAGCTGCAAACCCTAGCACAATCGCCCGGCCGATGTTGGAGCCGCCGCCAGTGACGACGACCGATTTGCCCTTTAGATTGAGATCCATATTCGCCGCTCCCAGTTTTCAATTGAATTGCGGTTGCCGCTCCTGCTCCACCACCACTACAAACTCAACAGTCTCGCCCGGCGCTGACGATCTCGCGAAGCTTGAATTTCTGCACCTTGCCGCTGGGCGTTTTAGGCAAGGCGTCGAACACCTCAATGCGTTCCGGCCAGTAGTTTTTCGCCACATTGTTCTCTGCCATGTAGCCTGACAGATCCGGCAACGCGAGCGAAGCTCCCTCGCGCAGCACCACGCAGGCACAGGCTCTCTCGCCCAAGCGCTCATCCGGCACGCCAACAATTGCAACTTCCTGCACGGCGGGATGGCGATACATCAGCTGTTCAATCTCGATCACAGGAACGTTCTCGCCGCCGCGGATGACGATGTCCTTGGTGCGCCCCGTGATACGAATGTAACCGTCCTTGTCTTTGCGGGCGAGGTCGCCTGTCTCGAACCAGCCATCTTGATCGACGGCATAGAGTTGCGGCCGCTTGAGGTAGCCTACAAAGGTGCCGGGGCCTCTCGCTTGTAGACGCCCCTCTTCATCATGAGCCAGGACCTTTCCCTCGCCGTTGACGATCCTGACTTCCATACCCTGGCTTGGGCAACCGTCGGTCTCAAAGACCTTTTCCGGTGGATCGTCGAGTTTGGTGGTCGTCACTAGCCCGTTTTCCGTCATGCCCCATCCCGAGACGATGTGCGCACCAAGACTCTGTGTGGCCTGACGCACCAAAACACGAGGAATTGGAGCGCCTGCCGATACGAAAGTACGCAGTGAACGCATTGCGCCAGGCCGCCGCTCCGCCTCCGCGGTCAAATCCGCCAGGAACGGTGTAGACGCCATGGTCATCGTTACACGTTCTGTCTCGATGATGTCTGCGGCTTTGGCTGGATTCCAGATATCCTGAAGAACGACCCGTCCTCCAAGATACAACGGCAAGAGCAGGCCAACGAGAAAACCGGTCTGATGGGCCATCGGCGAGGCCATCAGCACGACGTCGCTGGCTGTGAGGTGGACGCGATCCTCAAAATATCGCACGCTATTAAGCAAGGTATTGCTTGTGTGCATGACTCCCTTCGGCTCACCGGTTGTGCCCGACGTATAAAGCAATTGCACGACATTATCGGCCGAGGCAGCGGTCGCTGCCTCAATCCGCTTTCCCGGCGCATTCAGCGCTGCCTCGAAGTCGCGATCGTCGCCGGAACCGATAACAACAATGTGCTCGAGTGTGGGCACCTTGACCTTGAGGCGGTCCGCCATTGCGGCGTGATCGAAATCGCGAAATTGCCGTGGAACGATCAGCACGCGCGTCTCGGCCAAGGTCAGCATGAATTTGATTTCGCGATCGCGGAAAATAGGCATGACGGGATTTGTGACCGCGCCGATCCGCAGCAGCGCGAGGTGAAGGACCACGAATTGCCACCAATTCGGCAATTGGTACGACACCACTTCGCCAGGCTTGACACCAAGCCGCAACAAATTGGCTGCGATTCGATCTGCAGTTTGCTCCAGTTCGCTGTATGTCAGCACCGTACGTCGGTTGGACGCACCTTCGTAGCCAACTACCGCTATGCGCCCTGGATCATACCTGACCGTCTTGGAAAAAGCGTCAAGCAGCGTCTGATCGCTCCAAAAACCAGCGGCTCGCATCGCTTGCTTGCGCTGCTCTGAAAGGATCGGATCCATCGCCATCATATCCCTCCGTTATCATTATATCGCCTTGTGCGCGTCGGGGCCGCTGGTCTCCAGGATCTCTTCTTCGGCGCTGAGCTTGCCCCCAACCTTGGATCACCTGAGCTAGGAAAATTCGGCTTCATCGGACGGCCGGCTGGCCGGGCTGTCTGTCCCTGTCAAATCCGTCAGCAGCGGCAGAACCTCGGCGGCGACGCGCTCGATCTGCGCCTGGCGCAGCTCATACGGTCCCAGCAAGTCGAGCACGATGTGCCGCACGCCGGCGGCATAGAAGGCACGCATGCACTCGGCAACGTTGGCCGCCGGGCCGAGGGCACAATAGCGTTGCGCCGCCTTGCGAAAATCCATGGCGTAGCGGACGCTTAGTGTCTGGGCCGCCGCGTCGAGCGCCTTTTCGTATGTGTCGTCCAGCCGCGTGAACAACAGATGGCCCGTGCCGAACCGGGCAAGCTTACGCCCAGCAGCCGTCGCAGCCATCGCAATCACATCGAGGCTACTTCGGTACATCTCCGGTGTTACCACGTACGACATCCAGCCATCGGCCAAGCGCCCACTGCGCTTCAGCGCTCCTTCCGATCGTCCGCCGCACCAGATCGGCGGGCCTCTCGATTGCCGCGGGGGTGGCTGCATCTGAACTTCGCTGAAGGCGCTGAACCTTCCCTGATGCGTGACCGGCTCGCCAGTCCAGAGCTTGCGCAGAACCACGATCCCTTCGCTGAGCCGCGCGCCGCGCTCCTGAGTTGGCGCGCCGGCCAAAGCGTATTCCCTTGGGAACTCACCGCCGACACCAACGCCAAAGATGAGGCGCCCCTCGGTCAGATGGTCGAGGGTCGCAACCTGCTTGGCCACCGGCCCCGCGTGCCGCAGTGGCAGTAGATAGACCGATGTCCCGAACAGCAGCCGCCGGCTGACGACGGCAGCCTGAGCAAGTTGTAGCAGCGGATCAAGGATGGGGATGGCGAAGGCGATGTGATCGCCGACCCACAGCGAGTCGAAGCCGCTACGGTCCACGAGTTGCACCAGCGAGACCAGTTCGTCGATGCGTGGTAGCCATGCGCCGGTCGCAGGTTCGGTGCGACGGTGGATCGTCTGGACGCCAATCCTCAGGCGAGCATCGAGCGGCAGTAGCATGGACGTCTCCCCGAGGACTGGAACTCAGGTGGTGGCAAAGCCCTGGAAAGCATGCGGTATCCGGTGGATGTTGGCGACGAGCTCGCGCATCGGTCCAGGCTCCGTTCCCGGTGCAAAGTTCAGCTCGATAGCGTCCGCTGCTCCACCGAAACGTGTTTCGATGGCAGGCACGATCTCGTCGTAAGTGCCGCAGGCCGCAAAAATGCGCACAACGTCGTCCGAGACAAGTGCCGCCATTTCCCTCCAACGGCCCTGGACCGAGAGATCATGCAGCTTCATCCCGAGATCCTGGAGCCCATGCAGCTCCAGAATGGGCATATAGGTACGCGTGGAACCGTAGAATGCGATGCGGAAGCGCAC
Organism: Enhydrobacter aerosaccus; assembly: GCF_900167455.1. Lineage (GTDB taxonomy): Bacteria > Pseudomonadota > Alphaproteobacteria > Reyranellales > Reyranellaceae > Reyranella > Reyranella aerosaccus. Next base: position 191,639 of record NZ_FUWJ01000001.1, on the reverse strand, counting down.
CCAGTCCATGGCTTTCGCCACCGACGCGGCGTCCGGCCCGGTCGCGATGAAACCGCCGCCATGCACGTTGAAGTTCTCGCGCTTGCGGCCGCTACGGCGCATGCCCTCCACCAGGCGCGGCATACACACTTCCTCAAGATAGCGCCGCGAGCAGATCGGGTGCAGCCGCACACCGTCGGCGACCTCACCGGCCACCCGCAACATTGCCGGCCCAACCGCTGCAATAGTCACCGGCACCATCGGCAGGCCGGTCGGCTCGGGCGAAAAGTCCGGGGTCATAAGCGTGAGCCGATAGTGCTCGCCCTCGTGACGCAGCTCTTCGCCAGTCTGCCAACAGCGCCAGATCGCGCGCAGGGCTCGAACATAGTCGCGCAGGCGCGGTGCCGGCGGGGTCCAAGGAACGCCGAAGCGGCGTTCGTTGTGGCCTTTCACCTGGCTGCCCAGCCCGAGCACGAAGCGGCCTGTCGAGTTGGCATGCAGGTCCCAAGCCTGCATTGCTGTCACCGCCGGGCTGCGCGGAAAGGCGACTGCGACAGACGTGGTAAGTGCGATCCGTTTGGTCGCAAGCGCCGCGACGGCGAGCGGCAAGAATGGGTCATGCTTCGCCTCCACCGTCATGAGCGCGTCGAACCCAGCCGTCTCCGCCGCTCGCGCTGCCGATCCGGTCTGATTCCAGTCGTTCACCGGCAGCATCGTAAACACCTGCATCGCGCCCAACCCCTCACATGGTCCGCTCGTCGGCATTCACGTTGCGACCCGCCGGCACAGTCGGTCGAGCGTGGCTTCCGCCTCTCGGACGATTTGCTGGACGACCTCAGCAGCCGGCACAACCGACCCGACCAGACCGCAGCTTTGGCCCGCGGGCAAAACGCCGTTCTCCACATCACCCTCCAGCCGGCCGCGCTCCGAAGCCGGGTGACCCACGTGCACGGCCTGCAAGGGATAGGGTTCGATCTCGTGCTCGCGCCCAACCCAGGAGTCGGTGAAACGGTTGCGAATCAGACGGCAAGGCTTGCCGCTGTGGGCCCGGGTCACGACAGTCCCAGCGGTGCTGGTTGCCACGATCCTCTTCTTGTAGTTTTCATGCGCCCGCGCCTCATAGGTGGCGATGAAGCGCGTGCCCATCCAGATCCCTTGTGCGCCGAACGCCAATGCTGCAGCAAGCCCGCGGCCGTCTGCAAGGCCGCCGCCAGCCAGGACCGGCACCTCCACGGCGTCGACGACCGCTGGCACCAGCACCGCAGTTCCGATCTGGCCGACATGGCCGCCGCCGTCACAGCCCGAGGCAATGACTGCATCAACGGCATCTGCAACGGCCCGCTCCGCATGCTGCACCGCTCCGACCACCGACATCACGAAAATACCGCGCGCGTGCGCCTCCGGCACTACGGCGGCGGGGCTGCCGAGCCCTGATATGAGCACGGGAACTCGCTCATCAAGGACCACCTCCACCATCGCAGCGACAGAGGCCGTATAGTGTTCGACCTCCGCCCCGGCGGCCCGCACGGTTGCGAACAAGATGTCGACGCCGAATGGCCTGTCCGTGCGCGCCCGCACAGCACGGATCTCACGACGTAGCTCGTCTGCCGTCATGTTCGATCCGGCACCAATCACACCGAGACCACCGGCGGCTGATACCGCCGCGGCGAGTTCTGCGCGCGCGACCCAGCCCATGCCCGCCTGGAATACCGGGTGCTCCAAGCCGAGTCGCTTGCAGAGCGGTGTCAGTAGGCGGTGCCGGGCCAGTGTGGCCAACGTTTCCCTCGTCGGCGTCATGAAGGTCCTTCCCTGATGCGAACTAGGCGATCGCCTTCATCGACATTCATTCGCTCCGGTATCGCTACCGCAAAGCGACTCGTGCCGGCACTCGGGTCGTTCGCTCTAATCGCGTCGCCTCTCGTTCCTTTACCCGCGTCGTCGCTGGTCTTGTGCGCAAACCAACCCTTGGTCTGCGTTGACACACCTTGCACTATAGGTAGATCATTCGAATTGTCATTCGAAAATTTGCCGAATACCGAACGAACCGGCGGCGCCGGCGGCTGACAGAAAAGCTAGGCTCTCCGGCTGCTGTTGATTTGACTCGGCTAGCATTTCAAATGAACATTAGATTTAGACCCATATGCGGTGAAGGCCCATGGAAACAGCCCCCAATCTGACGCATCCAGACTTCATCTCTGATCCGCACAACGTGTATCGGCGGCTGCGCGCAGAAGAACCTCTTCACTGGAACCCATCCCTTAAGGGATGGGTGATCACGCGCCACGCCGATGCCTCTCTGGTGTTGAAAGACCCCCGCTTCTCGGCTGCAAAGCTGGATCCCTTTCTGAGCCATATCGGACCAGACACGCGAGGCAAGATCGAGCGGCTAACCGCTGTGCTGGCGGATTGGATGGTGTTCAATGATCCACCGCGCCATGAGAAGCTGCGCAAGGCCATTGCCAAGTACTTCCTGCCGCAGGAAATCGCGCGTCTCCACCCGATGATAATGCAACGCGTTGAAGAACTGCTGGACGGCTTCAGGGGGCGCGATCGGGTGGATTTCATCGAGGCGTTCGCCTTTCCGCTGCCGGCGCGCGTGATTTCGGACCTGTTCGGTGTTCCCAGGGAGCGGGTCGAGGATCTCAGAAAGTGGTCCGAAAACCTCAAGGACTTCGTCGCCTTGGCCCGCGCTACGCCGGACAAGTACGACCGGGCAAGCGCGGCTGCAAACGACATGGTCACATTCTTTCGCGAGACGCTCCATGACCACCGCCGCAATCCACGTGACGACTTGACCGGGCGGCTTCTCGAAGCGGGGATCGGGCCCGAAGGGCTGAGCGAAGATGAAATGGTTTCGACGCTCATCCTCTTGCTCTTTGCTGGCCACGAAACAACGGCCAGCCTGTTGGCCAACGGGCTCTATTGGCTCCTGCGAAACCCGGCCTCGATTGAGGCGCTGCGGCGCAATCGGTCCCTCATCCCGGGCGCTGTGGAGGAAATGCTGCGGTACGAAGGGCCTGCCCAGACGGTGACACGGATTGCTACTGAAGATCTGCGTTTGGGTGATGCGGATATCCGACGAGGGCAGCGTGTTTTCGTGGCGCTCAATTCCGCCGCTCGAGATTCGACCGTCTTCGCGGATCCCGACCTTTTCAAGGTTGACCGTCCTGTCAACCGCCACGTCGCTTTCGGTTTGGGCATCCACTTCTGCCTTGGAGCACCGCTCGCACGCCTCGAAGCTCGGATTGCGTTCGACCGGCTGCTTTCGAGGCTGCCGGAAATCCGGCTCGAGACGCCTCAACCGGAATGGCACGACGAACTCGTGACGCGCAGCATGAGGCAGCTCGTTATCTCCTATGTCATGGCGGACTGAGCATGTCGCATGCTCCATTCGGTCAAGATGCCGCCCTCGCCGCCCGAATTACTGTTGGCGAGCTCTTGCGGGCGCAAGCGCGCATGCGGCCGAAATCACCAGCCGTTGTCGATCGAGGCCGCATGTGCACCTATGGTGAGTTCAATGCGCGCGTAAACTGCCTGGCGCATGCCCTGGCCGCCCTCGGGCTGCAACGAGGCGATCGCGTCGCAATCCTTTCCGAGAACCGTCGCGAATACCTTGAATTGGCTTTCGCCGGGGCAAAGCTCGGGCTGATCCTCTGCGCTCTGAATTGGCGGCTTACCGAAGAAGAGCTGGCTCACTGCATTCGCTTGACGACACCCAAGGTGACACTGGTCTCGGAGCGGTTCGTGGGTGCGCTGAGCGCCCTTGAACATGGCTGTCATACCATCATCGAACTGGGGGCCGATTACGAGAAACGGCTGGCGGCACAGCCCGTTGACGAACCCGACATCGCGGCACAGCCAGAAGATGGTCTGGTCATCATCTACACCAGCGGAACAACCGGACTGCCCAAGGGCGCCCTGATCAGCCACCGGGCCGAGATCGCGAGGCTGCACGTGAACTGCCTCGACTTCGACCTCGATCGCACTGATGCCTTCGTGGCATGGCCCCCAATGTTTCATATGGTGTCATTGGACCAATCGATCAGCCTGCTCACCATCGGCGGGAAGGTGGTCGTCGTCGACGGGTTCGACGTTGCCCGGATCTTGGACAGCGTCGAGACGGAGCGGCAATGGTGGCTTGTGCTGATGCCCGGCATGATCGACCAAGTTATTCGTGAGCTTCGTGCGCGAACCATCAGGCCCAAAGGAATCAAATTGATTGGCGCCATGGCCGATCTCGTTCCGCGGGCGCAGATCGCGGAGATCACACAGCTGCTGCAGGCCTCCTACGCCAATACTTTCGGCTCGACCGAAACCGGAATCCCGCCGATGTCGGGTGGTCGCATCCCCATCGGTGAAGTGCCGACCGACCTGTCGAAAAGCCAAAACTCGCTATGCGAGTTCCGACTCGTCGATGCGGAAGACCGGGACGTGCCAGATGGAACACCTGGAGAGCTGGCGTTTCGCGGCCCAACGCTTTTCAGCGGCTACTGGAACGCCCCGGAAGTGAACGCGAAGGACTTTCGCGGTGGATGGTTCCACATGGGCGATATGTTCGTCCGGCGACCGGACGGTAGGCTCGATTTCGTCGACCGTGCCAAATACTTGATCAAGTCGGGCGGCGAGAACATCTACCCGGCCGAGATCGAGCGCGTCCTGCTCGCCGACCATCGCGTCGCCGACGCTGTCGTGGTCCGCAGTCGCGACGAGAAGTGGGGCGAGGTGCCTGTGGCTTTCGTCGCACGGCGGGATGAAGGCCTGACCGCCGACGACCTTGTCGAGCTCTGCCGCCGGCATCTCGCCGGCTACAAGCGCCCGAAGGACATCCGCTTCGTCGCCTTCAATGCCCTGCCGCGCAGCACAACGGGCAAGATACAGCGCCACGAGGTCGAGCGCTGGCTGGCGCAGGAGCACGCATGACCTGCGAGATCGCGATCGTCGGGATTGGCGAAACGCCACCAGTGCGTCGCTCAGGCCGGACTTTGCGTGCGATGGTGGTGGATGCCGTGATGGCCGCCCTCGCCGACGCGGGCATCTGCCCGAAGGAGGTCGACGGGTTGGTCACCGACGCGGTCATCATGCCGACACAGGTGCCCTTCGACTACCTCGCCGGTCAGCTTGGCGCTTCGAACTGTTTTGCAGCTTCCGCTTCCTTGGGCGGCGCAGGAATCGCCTGTGCGCCCATGCTCGCGCAGCATGCAATCGCGTCGGGCCTCGCAAAAGTCGTCGTTGGCTACTTCGGAGTCGACTGGGGAACTCGCGCCGGAGGCCCTTACGCATTTCACGACCTTTACCCTGCAAAGCAAGCGTTCGAGAAGCCTTACGGCTTCAATGCGCAGCCGATCTATTTTGCCCTCTGGGCGCGGCGCTACATGCACGAGTACGGTCTCACCGAGCGCCAGCTCGGCGCCTTGGCCGTGTCGCACCGGCAACACGCCCTGCTCAACGGCCGCGGCCAGCTTCGCGACTCCCTGACGTTCGAGCAGTATCTCACCTCACGCATGATCGCGGAGCCGCTTCGGGCGGCGGACTGTTGCCTGATTACCGACGGAGCTGGCGCCTTCGTAATGACGGCCATGGATCGCGCACGCGATTGTTCGAAACGGCCGGTCAGAGTGCTCGGGACGGGGTTTGCCTCGGCGCCCGTCACCGGTGACTCGGTGTTCACGCAGGGTTCCTGCCTCACCGCTATGCCTGGCGCCGCCGAAGCCGCTCGGCGCGCTTTCGCATCCGCTCGCCTTGGCCCGAAGGATGTCGACTTCGCCGAGATCTACGACTGCTTCTCGATCTCCTGCCTGTTGCAGCTCGAAGACACCGGTCTCTGCCGCAAGGGCGAGGCCGGCTGCTTCATCCAGGACGGCGGCATCGCGCCAGGCGGTCCCCTACCGGTCAACACGCATGGCGGGTTTCTCGCATACAGCTATCGCCTTGGAATCGAGCATGTAACCGAGGCGGTGCGACAACTCCGGCATGAGGCTGGCAGGGCTCAGGTTCCCGATGCCGAAATCGGCCTCGTGACCGGATTGTCGATGCCCGACTTCGGCGTGCTGCTGCTGGGACGATGATGGAGCGCCCCATGACGGACGAACAGATACCCGAATTCGCCCCGTTCTGGCGCAACGTCGCGGAACGCCGGCTGTGCTTTCCAAGGTGTGAGGCATGTGGTCGCTTCCATTGGTATCCGCTGACACGTTGTCCACATTGCTTCGCCGCCGATATCGAATGGTGCGCCGTCGAGCCCCGGGGCACACTCTATTCGTGGACGGTTGTACGGCATGCTTTCGCGCCCACGTTCGTCGACAGGCTGCCGTACGTCGTCGGCCTGATTGAATTCCCAGACGCACCGGGAATTCGGCTCGTTTCGGAAGTTCGCGCGGCATCGACAGACGCGTTGTGGATCTTGATGCCTGTGCGAGCCGTGTTCGCGGGCGGCTCTGGTGCCGACGGGCTGCATTTTATACCCACAACGCCAAACGAAAGAGGATCCCAGGATGATGGCGATCCTTGCGTCTCCTCAGTTCAGTGAGTTCCCGCGGCTGCCGGCTACTTAAGGAGGAAGCTATGGATTATGATTTAAAGATTATCGGCGCCGAGATCGTCGACGGGTCCGGCAGAGAGCGCTATCGCGGCGACGTGGCAATCAAGGATCGGCGCATTGTCGCGTTGGGCGCCGCCCCTGGGCAGGCCCACAGCACCGTCGATGCCGGCGGGCTGGTCGTCTCGCCGGGTTTCGTCGACATCCACACCCACTACGATGCCCAGGTCATGTGGGACCGTATGCTGAGCATCTCGCCGTGGCACGGCGTGACGACGGCCGTGCTCGGCAATTGCGGCTTCGGCGTCGCGCCGACCCGGCCGGCGCACCGGGACCTGATCGTGCGGACCCTCGAGAAGGTCGAGGGCATGAGTGTCGATGCGCTTGGGGCCGGCCTTGGCGCAAATTGGCCGTTCCAGACCTTCCCGGAATTCCTCGACGCGATCGAGCAGCGCGGCATCGCGATCAACATCGGCGTTCTCGTCGGTCATACACCGGTGCGCCTTTGGGTGATGGGCGAAGCAGCTACCGAGCGCGCGGCCACGTCCGCGGAAATCGCCGAGATGAAGGCGATCGTGCGAGGAGCGATCGATGCCGGAGCGATCGGGTTCGCAACATCAAAGGCCTCGACCCATGTCGGCTATGGTGGGCGACCTGTGCCGAGCCGAGTCGCCGACTTGGCCGAAATCAAAGCCCTGGCCGGTGTTTTGGGCGAAGCCGGCCGTGGGATCATGCAGGCGACCATCGGCAAGGAATTGTTCCTGGACGAGTTCGTGGAGATTGCCCGAGCGACCGGACGGCCGATCACATGGACGGCCCTTCTCGCCGGCCTTTCGTTCGGCGTCGGCGACCACCGCCAACAACTCGCGCGCTCGGAGGCCATCGCAGCCGAGGGATTGAAGATCGTGCCACAGGTCACGCCCCGGCCGCTCAATTTCGAGTACCAGTTCAAGGCACCGTTCCCGTTCGAGCCACTGAGCCTGTTCAAGCCGATTTCAGCCGCAGATGCCGACGGCAAGGCTCGCATTTACGCCGATCCGGAGTTCCGACGGGCCTTCGCAGAGCGGATGCTGACGAACGGTCCTCCTACGTTCCGCGCCACCTTCGCCAAGACGGTGGTCGGCCAGTACACGCCAGAGCCGGAGTTGGAGGAGCGCCTGCTTTTCGACATCGCGCGTGAACGCGATGTCCTGCCGACGGATTTGGCGCTCGACATGGCGCTGCGTACCGGACTCGAAGCGCGCTTCCGCATGCCGGTGGCCAACCACGAGGAGAGCGAAGTAGAGCCGTTGCTGAAGAGCACGTGTACCGTGGTGGGACTGTCTGATGCCGGTGCGCATGCCAGCCAGCTCTGTGACGCGTGCTTGCCGACCTATTTTCTCGGGCATTGGGTGCGGGAGAAGAGCGCATTTAGCCTCGAGGAAGGGGTTCGCATGCTGACATCGCGCCCCGCAGAGGTGTTCGGTCTCGTAGATCGCGGTCGCCTGGCGCTTGGTGCACCGGCCGATCTGGTGATCTTTGATCCCGCGACGATCGGTGCGAGCAAGCTGCGCCGCATAAACGACTTCCCCGCTGGAGCTGACCGACTGATCTCGGATGCATCCGGCATCGAAGGCGTGGTCGTCAACGGAACCGTGATTCGCAGCCGCGGCGTCGACGCTGTCGATCCGGCGGGGCCACTGCCAGGCATGCTGCTCCGCGGAGGTCGCGCAGCCGCCTAGCTTCGGCAGGCGGCACCAGAGGGCTGCACCCTGAGGTGCGGATCGACCGTAAACGGTGGGAATGACCATCACATCGGGGATTGAGCCATCTCGTTCGACGTAGGTGCGCTGCATGTCCGCAGACGGATGGTTCCAGCAAGAGGTTGTCTCAAAGGTTGAGTTCTATGCGAGGAGAAAGACGATGCATGTCGGAATGGCCACCATCTTCCAAAATACCGGGCGTCAGCTCACGGACCGGCAGGTGTATTTGAATGAGCTTGCGCTGGCCGACATGGCCGAACCGCTAGGCTTCGAGTCGATCTGGTCGGTCGAGCATCATTTCACCGACTACACGATGTGCCCCGATGTCGTGCAGTTCCTGTCCTATATGGCCGGGCGAACCAAGGACGTGCGACTGGGGTCGATGGTCGTGGTATTGCCTTGGCACGATCCCATGCGCGTTGCCGAGCAGGTCTCCATGCTCGACCAGTTGTCAGGAGGTCGCATGATCCTTGGTCTGGGTCGGGGCGCGGGTAAGGTCGAGTTTGACGGGTTTCGGCTGGATATGGGTGAAAGCCGGGAGCGCTTTGTCGCGTACGCCGAGGCGTTGCTCAACGGTCTTGAGACGGGACTCATGGAACATAATGACAAGTTCTATCGGCAGCCGCCGGCAGCAATCCGGCCAGCTCCATTCAAGAGTTTCCGGGGCCGCACCTACGCCGCGGCGGTAAGCCCGGAAAGCTCGCGGATCATGGCCAAGCTTGGCGTCGGCCTGCTGATCATCCCGCAAAAGCCCTGGCGCGAGGTCGAAAAGGAGCTTGCGGAGTACAATCGGCTCTATCGCGAGATCAATGGCACCGATGCGCCGCAGCCGATTTCGGCTGGCTGGACCTTCGTCGATGAAAGCCCGGAGCGGGCGCGTGAGATGGCGTTGAAGTATATCGGTGGCTACTACCGTACCGTGCTCGCCCACTATCAGTTCGCGGGTGAGCACATCAAGAACACCAAGGGATACGAGTACTATGCCAAGATGAACGAGAAGCTGCATAGTTACGGTGAGGAAAAGGCAATAGAATTCTTCGCCGAGCTACAGGTCTACGGTACTCCAGATCAAGTCCACGAGAAGATCATGGCCATTCACCGACGGACCAAGAACTCGGCTTATGTTGGCGTATTCTCCTACGCGGGGATGGCCCATGAGGAAGCAGTGCGCAACATGCGGCTGTTCGCCAAGACAGTGATGCCCGAGCTCAAGAAGTTTGACGCCGGTGCAGCCATCGATCGCGCAGGTATGTTGCCGGATCACCGCTATGCCCACGCAGCTGAGTGATCGAAGCGCTAAACCAGACCGCTGAGAGCAGAGAAGATTCTCGGCAGGGCACATTCCGGTTCGGCCACGCGGTTGCGCTCCTGACGCGCCTTGCACCGCTCGTTGGGAGGCGTCTGTTGGTGTCGCGCGCGATAGCCCCACCGTGCTGTCCAACTCCCGGACAGGGCCGCACCCGTGATGTAGTTGTCGTTCTGACACGAAGCGTTCGCTCTGTGTCCGACGTGCGTGCGAACCCTGGCGGCTTCGACCATCGGACCATGAAGCTCGTGCCGCCATTACCGCAAGATGGAGACAAGACAGCGCATATGATGTATCTCGATGACCTTGTCTCCTTCACGTACGCATTGTCTCTGCCCAGGTACCGGTCGCCTGCAAGGTAGGTGTATCCGCCTTTAGTCTCTAGCGGCCACAGAGTGACCGAACCAAGCGGCAGGAGGACGGATCGAAGCGAGCGGCGGCGTTTGTACGCCAGATGAGAAACTGAAACGATCTCGGCGACGCCATCCGCGCCTGCTCCCGGGCGCGCATGGAAACCGGGTTTGCCGCCGGAGTTGTTTGATCACGCGTTTGCTGCATTTCTGATTCGCCTGTCCTTTTGGCTGTTGGCCGTCGCACTGTCCTCGGCTTGAAGAAGGTTCTGCCTTAAATGCTGCAGCGACTTTATGAGCATTCGTTGTCGTTGGATCGGCATACCTGCGAGTGCCTGTTCCCGAGTTTGGGTAGCAATTGACCACATGCGTGCGAGCAGAGGCTGCGCCCTATCCGTCAGATAGAGCCGGAACGCGCGCCGGTCATGCGGATCAGGCCTACGGGTCACCAAACCAGCTGCCTGAAGACGATCGAGAAGGCGGACGAGCGTGATCGGCTGGATCTCCAAGCGGTCTGCGAGGGAGGCCTGACTCACGCCTTGCTGGCGTGACAGATAGGCAAGCGCTCTCCATTGAGCTTGCGATAGACCGAGTGCCTGCGCCCGCCGATTGAAATTGCGCCGCAGCAGGCGCGCGACATCCCCCACGAGAAACCCAATGCTTGAATCTGGATCCGCCACGACAGTCTCCCATATTGATAAGTATACCTTATAATATATGTCTTATGCCTTTTTTGCAGAGCTGGTCTACGCTTCCGAACAACTGACAGGCACCGAGCCGTCTTGCCAGTCGTCGAAAATCGAATAAGCATTCAAAAAACAGACGCTTCGCTTTCGATTGGGAGATTCCACTATGGGAGCCACAAGACGCAGTTTTCTGGCGAGCGCTTCGGCCACGGCGACCATGTTCGCTGGCATGACAGTGTACGCACAGAAGGCCAAATACGACGATGGCGTCAGCGACATCGAGATCAAAATCGGTAACGCGAACCCCTACAGTGGGCCGGCCTCCGCCTATGGCGTGATTGGCAAGGCGATCGACGCCTATTGGAAGATGGTCAATGACCAGGGCGGCGTCAACGGCCGCAAGGTGAAGTTCATCACGATGGACGACGGCTACAGCCCGCCCAAGGCCGTCGAAGTGGTGCGTCAACTGGTCGAGCAGGAAAAGGTGTTCGCAATGTTCCAAACGCTGGGAACGCCGAGCAACACTGCGATCCAGAAGTACTTGAACACCAAGAAAGTGCCACAGCTCTTTGTGGCTACGGGCGCCTCCAAATGGGGCAAGCCGAAGGAGTTCCCGTGGACTATGGGCTGGCAGCCCGACTACCACACCGAGGCCGTGATCTATGCCAAGCATATCCTGGCCACCGTCAAGGATCCGAAGGTCGCCGTGCTGATGCAGAACGACGACTACGGCAAAGACTATTACGATGGCATGCGCGACGGGCTGGGCAAGGACGTCGGTAAGATCGTCAAGCACGTCACGTACGAAGTGACCGACCCGACGGTCGATTCGCAGATCATCCAGCTTAAGGACTCGGGCGCCAACGTATTCTTCAATATCACGACGCCGAAGTTCGCGGCCCAGGCTATCCGCAAGGCAGCCGACATCGGCTGGAAGCCGGCCCATTACCTGAACAACGTATCCTCCTCGGTAGCGGCAGTGCTGAAACCAGCCGGATTCGAGAACAGCCAAGGCATCGTCACAGCGGCCTATCTGAAGGATCCCACCGACAAGCAGTGGGACAATTCGGACGACATGAAAGCTTGGCGCGTGTGGATGGCCAAATACAATCCCAGTGCCAGTTTGGCCGACGGTTTCAACGTTTATGCGTATGCCGTTTCCTACACCTTGCACAAGACACTGGAGCAGTGCGGCAATGAACTCACACGCGCCAACCTGATGAAGCAGGCGGCCAACCTCAAAAAGCTCACCGTCCCGCTGTTGCTGCCCGGCATTACTGTCAACACCAGTCCAACAGATTACTATCCCATTCAATCGGAACGCCTGCAGCGCTTCGAAGGCGAAACCTGGGAGCTCTTCGGCGAGGTGATGTCAAACGAAAGCTCCTAGCGCGCACTGGCTGCAGCTGCGCTCGCCATTCAAGTCTCGTTAGAACTGTGGGGACGGACATGAAGGCCGCAACGGAGCTTAATGCCCTTTCGCTGTTCGCGACGGTGATCGCCCTATTCGATGTGCCGGACGCAGTATCGCTCAACGCTCAGTTGCGCCGGGTGATCGAGCAGCGCGAGAGAACCCATCCCGCCGGCCGCGTGCGTTCCAACCTGGGCGGCTGGCAGTCGAGCGACGACATGGAAACCTGGGGTAGTACGGCCGCCCTCAAGCTGCTGGCATTCGGCCGAAACGTCGCGAACCGCATGACGACAGATCGCGAGGGAAATCCGGGCAGCGGACCGCACCCTGGGCATTTTGCCGTAACGTGGCGAGCGAACATGTGGGCGAATATCAACCGCAAGGACGAGGGCAACGCATTTCACTCGCACCCAGGCGCGTTCTGGTCAGGAGTCTACTACGTCGACGACGGCGGCATTGACGCCGATCCGTCGCTTGGAGGTGAGCTAGAGTTCATGGATCCACGTGGGCCCTTGCCGCTGATGTTAGCGCCGCATCTCGGCTATGTTGGATCGAGCGACCTTTCGAATACCTCCATTCAGGCGCTGCGGCCCAAGCCCGGCCGGCTTGTGATGTTCCCCGCCTGGCTGATGCACCAGGTGCGCCCCTATCACGGAACCGCCGAGCGTATCTCCGTCGCCTTCAATCTCACGCTGTGAGCGCATCCGATTATCTTGAAGTATAGCCGAGCGTAAGAGCGTAAGGAGTATGCGCGATTTTGCGTCTACTTTGCTGTAGTCCTTTTGCAGATTGTCGATTGTCGCGAAATCGAGGGTGGTATCAACGCCCCGGCAGCCAGGCGGTTTACCGCCTGCCAGGAGCTGGCGCTTCACTGATTGCGGCGCCCTTGAGGATTGATACGCGAGAAGTGCGCAGGCTGTCGCGCTTGATGCCTAACGATGATCGCCCGTCGGCAGATTCGTGAAATGAATGGATCTTGTTGAGCTACCTCGGTTCGTGCCGTAGGTTTCGCGAAGACCAGCTCAGCAAACACGACATCCCGCTTCCGGCGTGCCAACTCGCTCGTGAACCATCGCATCCAGCTTGTTCATGCCGTTGATCCTCCATCGACTGGTAGAGCCGCGCCAGTCACGAAAGAAGCCTCGTCGGACAAGAGAAACAGTGCTGCGTTGGCAATCTCCTCAGGGCTGCCCGGCCGTCCTAAAGGCGTCATGCCAGCGTGCTTGCGGATGAGTTCCTCTGGATCTTGGCCGCGTGTACTTTGTTGGTCGGGTCTGGCGACGAACACGCGTAACATCGGCGTATCTATGGGGCCCGGGCACAGAGCGTTGACGCGAATCCCATCGCGGGCCAAGCGCTTGGCGAGCGAGCGCGTGAGACCAACGACCCCGAACTTCATGGCAGAATAGACAGGACTAAATGGCGAGCCATGCAGGCCTGATGTCGAGGCCGTAAAGAGCAGTGTACCGCCGCCTCGCGCTCGCAATTCTGGAATGGCTGCTTCGGTGGTGATCAGCACAGAACGCAAGTTTAGGCGGACCGCCAAGTCGAAATCCGCCAGATCCAGGCCCTCAACCGAAGCGGGACCGGGATGGCCGAGATGGTTCCAGACGAAATCGAGGCCGCCAAAGGCGTTGGCGGCTTCCTTGACGATCTCGCGCGCCGCATCGGCTTCGCCTAAATCGGCGACGATGCCCTTCGCTCGGCCTCCAGAGTTCACGATCTGTGCGACCGCGGCAGCAACGCCTGCCTCGTCCCGATCGACAACGGCGACGGCAGCGCCCTCGCGCGCGAAACGAACTGCCCCTGCCCTCCCCATTCCCGACGCCGCCGCTGTAACGATGCCGACCTTGCCCTTCATTCGCATGGTGTCTTCCTTCTTAGCAAACATTCGCTCGGCGACAGCGTAGAGCAGCACTCCGCATACGAACGGAGCCTGAGACGCTTCCGGGACGCCTACAATTCCGTGTCTCCCGCAAGGAGGCGTTGCACAATCGTGCGCCGCAAGACCTCATTTGTGCCGTCCGCCACGTTCACCGAGCGAACGTCCTGCCACGCATGAACAAGTCCGAGCTCGTTGGTGAAACCCATGGCGCCATGAGTCTGGATAGCGCGATCCAGCGCCCGGGCACCGATTTCCACCGCATAGGCCTTGGCCATCGACAGCTCCTTCACCGCCCGCTCGCCGCGGTCGATCAAGGTCGCCGCATTCAGCGCCATAAGATGCGCCGCATGCAGCTCCATCGCCGCTTCGGCCAACGGAAACGTCACGCCTTGGTATTCCGCGATCGGCTTGCCGAAAGCCTCACGCTGCTGAGTATAACGCAGCGCTGCCTCGATCGCCCAACGGCCAAGTCCCACAGCGCGAGCTGAATTGTAGATACGGCCGATAGAGACGCCCAACAGTCCGATGCGGAAGCCCTCATGCAGTTCGCCGACCAGCTGCCATGGCTCGACCTGCACGTCCTCCAGCACGATGGAGCCCTCGTTGCCACCCACCGACCCATGCATGCGGATGACACTCTCCAGCCTGAAGCCGGGTGACGCGGTCGGCACGAGAAAGGCGCTGATGCCACCAGCCCGGCGTGACGCACGGTCCGGATCGGTCACGGCAAAGACGATGCAATAGTCTGCCTGCGGCGCGTTCGTCGTCCAGATCTTGCGGCCGTTGAGTCGCCAGCCAGAGTCGGTTTGTCTCGCTTTCGTACGGATCATGGTCGCATCCGAGCCGGCGCCAGGCTCAGACATGCCGAAGCACATCGATGTCCGGCCCTCCATCATGCCCGCTAGAATCTCGGAGCGTGCACGATCCGTCACTTTCAATAGGACCTGGCTTGGACCGAAGGCCCAGTGGCTGACCGCATAAGCACCCAGCCAATTGTGGCTGCCACAAAGACGATAGATACGCTCCCAAACAACGAAGTAGGCAAGCATGCCCATGCCTGCCCCACCCAGTTCCACAGGCACTGACATCGAATAGTAACCAGCCTTTGCGGCCGCAATGCGCACGCCTCGAATATGCTCGACCACGGCAGGGACATAGCGGCCATCCTCGCTGTACGTGCGACGCGGATCGGACAGCAGCGCATGATCGTTCTGGTGACGCGGGAACACCTCTCTGCGAAGGAAACCTTCGATGCCATCCGCTATTGCGGTGACGTCGTCAGGAATCGGAAAGGCAAGGGCGGTCAATGTGATCCTTTCAACGGTTGTCGGTTGCCTGGTGCAGGTTTGGAGCACGCGCATTCCCAGACCCGACATAGCCTAACCTGATGTGGAATTAGAGGGAGACCGTCCCGCCATCGACGGCAATCGTTTGGCCTGTCACCATCGAGCTGGCATCGGAGGCAAGATAGAGGATTGTGCCAACCAGATCGTCGGTTGTGAGGACACGGCGAATCGACTGGCCGGAGACAATAGCCTTCACAGCGTCTTCCTTCTTCTCACCGAAGAACTGGCTCATGCCGTCTGTCTCAACGGTCGCAGGGGCCACTGCGTTGACACGTATGTTGAAGCGGCCCAGTTCGCGCGCCAGACCTCGCGTCAATCCAATCACGGCCGCCTTAGACGTCGTGTAATGCAGGGCGTTGGGCAGACCGTACGTCGCGGCCAACGAGGAGATATTGACCACGGAGCCACCCCGTTCGCGCATGGGCGGCACAAACGCGCGGCAGCAATTCCACACGCCGGTGACATTGACACGCATGCATGACTCCCAGTCTCCCTCGGCGATGGTATCAAAGCGACCCGACTTGAGCGTCGCAAACAATGCCGCGTTGTTGACCAGCACATCCACCCGGCCAAGCCGGGTGAGGGCGTCGTCCGCCGCGTCGCGGCAACTGGTCATGTCTCCAACATCGCATCGCCGGCCGAATGCCCGACCGCCGTTAGTCTCAATGTCGCGAACTGTATCGCTGCAATCCGAGAGATCGAGCGCAACGACCGTGGCCCCAGCCTTGGCAAGCCCCTGCGCATAGGCACGGCCGAGGCCTCTAGCAGCGCCCGTTACAACCGCTACCCTGCCGGTCAGATCAGTCTGGGCCATCATCATTCTCCTTCACCTTGGTGCACGGCGCCGTTCCCCCGAGGTCATCGACGGCGCGGTGGCTAGACCTGTCGCCCGCCTCCGTTCATGCAAAGGCGTCGCGACGCGAACACCGACTCGTCCGCCTGGGCGTCGACTGATCAGGTGTATTTGCGCACATCGTCGATCACCTTGCCGTCGTTAGGCAGGCTGCCGGGCGCCACGAACTCCACGCGCCCTCGGACCTTGCAGATACTCTGGATGTTGCCTTCCACCGCCTTAGCCACGTCGTCGGAGCCCCCGATGAGCTCGGCTTTCAAGATCATGACGTCTTGCTGATCGACCCAGTCGACGACCAACCGCACGCGGCCGAGCTCCGGATGACGCCGGGCGATCAGCGCAATCTGCGCTGGGTCAACAAACATGCCCTTGACCTTTGTGCGCTGGTCGGCACGCCCCATCCAACCCTTGATGCGCATGTTTGTGCGGCCACAAGGGCTGATGCCGGGCAGTACGGCGGACAGGTCACCGGTTCCGAAGCGCACCAAAGGATAGGCCTTGCTGAAGGTCGTAACGACCACTTCGCCTACCTCGCCGTCGGCAACGGGATCGCCAGTGCCCGGCCGCACGATCTCGACCAGAACACCTTCGTCGACGATCATTCCCTCCAGGGCTTGGGACTCGTAGGCGATGATGCCTACATCTGCCGTGCCATAGCTCTGAAAGGCCGATATGCCACGGTCGCGAAACATTTGGCGGAGCGAAGGTGGCAGCGCCTCGGCGCTGACAAAGGCCTTTCGAATGGACGAAATGTCCTTGCCAAGGTCATCAGCTTTCTCGAGGAGAATCTTCAGAAACGAGGGTGTTCCAACATAGCTCCCCGGTCGGATGGCCTCTATGGCGTCGAGCTGCAACTCGGTCTGGCCGACGCCTCCCGGCACGACCGCGCAGCCCAATGACCGCGCCGCGGCCTCCATCATGAGGCCGGCCGGCGTGAGGTGGTACGAAAAGGTATTGTGAACGATATCGCCCGCACGAAACCCTGCCGCATACATGGCCCGCGCGCCGCGCAAGTAGTCCTTCTCAGCGGTATCGATCTCGAAAATGGGCCCTGGCGACATGAAGATGTGCTGGACTTCTGCGAGGGGCACGCTGAGCAGCCCTCCCATCGGCCGATTCTTCCTCTGCACCTCACTTAGGTCTGCCTTCCGCAAAATTGGAAGGCGCGCAAGCGCAGCGCGGCTCGTTACCGTGGCCGGATTGACGTCCTTCAGCCATTCGACGAAGAATGGCGCATTGGCCTTGGCATGCGCGACTTGCGCCTTGAGGGCGGCGGCCAACGCAATCTCCCGTTCTTCGGACGAGCGTGTTTCAAGAGTGTCGAAATACTCGGTGCGTTCCATATCTAGCGCCGCCTTTCTGAGCATCCCTGAACATCCGCTAAGACCGCGAAAAACTGCGGCGCCCGCAATACTTCACGAGAGTCCGACGCATGCATGAACTGGCCATGTTCAATCAAAGCTGGCCCCCCGCCACGCCGGAATTCTCGCTCACTTTGCGGTCACTCCTTGCACCCCAGCCTTTGGATTTGCGTTCCACTAGCATCGAACCTTCATTAGAATACAAATATACGGCTCTCAAGGAACATCAAATTTGTAGCGAGTTTCGTAGCTATATTCTAATTAACATTAGAACATTGGTGTGGTATGCCCGCCCTCCGGGAGCGTGATGGCAGCGGTTGCCGCACCCCTCGCTGCGGCATGAGGAGAGCGCATGGAGTACGTCGGCCTCGGGCTGTTCTGGACTGACCTCAAGGTCGGCCAGAAGTTTCGCACCATCAATCGCACCATCACCGAAGCTGATCTGGTGAATTTCATCAATGCCACAGGTATGGTCGAGATGATCTTCACCGATGTGACGTTCAGCGAGCAACATGGTGCCATGCGAGGCCGTCCGGTGCCGGGTGCTCTTTGCTACTGCTTCGTTGAAGGCCTTTTGGTTCAGGCCACGATGCAGCATACGGGGCTCGCCATGCTGGAATCGACCATAAAGGTGCATGCTCCTACCAATGTCGGCGATACTATTCACGGCGAAGTGGAAGTGACGGCGGTCCGGCCAACCAGCAAAGGGAATCGGGGAATCGTCACGACGATCAACAGCATTGTCAATCAGCGCAACGAGGTGGTCATAACCTACAATGTTACCCGGATGATGGCAGGGCGCAGCTGAACCCATCACCTTTGTCAGCGAATACCGTCGCCGGTGGTTTGGCAAAGGGCGAGAACCAAGTCTAGTCACGGGACTTTGGTTGCTTTGGTTGCATGATCAGAACCGTGCCTTGAGCAGCACCACAGGGTCGCCCGTCGTTCTCAACGTCGATCCGCACTACTGCCGTCGAACGGGTCATGGCGACAATACGAGCCTCCGCAATCACGGTACCTGCCGAGACCGGCGCGAGGAGATTTAGTTTGAATTCTGTGGTGGCCGCCCATTGGCCCGGTTGCATGTGCGGATAGCATACGAGTCCAAGCGTATGATCGCACAATGCGGCGAGTACGCCGCCATGCAGATTGCCGAAACGCGTCAGCAGCTTCGGGTCCGCCGCCATTTCCACGCGCAGTCGCCCGGGCTCGACGAGCGTGGTGCGTAGACCGAGGAACTGCGGGAGGCCGGATGACGGTACGGTCGGTTCGAGGAAGCGGCGAGCCACCTCCTCATCGAAGGGCGGGAGCCGCGGCGGTAGGTTCATGACGTTGCTTTTTTCCGAAACTGTTGCCTCTACGAGGGCGGGATAAGGCAGGAGTGGATCGACCGTTCGCCGTCAACCTGGCCGGCAAGCGTTCGGATCGCCAGATCAGCCTCCTCCAGCGCGAAATCGTGCGTGTGCATCAGTGCGAGCGGAATCTTGCGGCTTTCAATTAGATCGATCGCCTTGCGGTAGCCTGAGCTGAGAACGCCGATGGCACCCTTAATGGTGATTTCCTTCCACACAACCATGTCGGAGACGAAGTCCGGCACCGTCTTTTGACGCCTCTTTCCGTCCTGCATGGTGAATCCCTTCACTCCGGCAAGGACGATTGTCCCGCCGCGACGCACGTAGTCGAGCGCTCCTCGCACAGGTTGGGTGGCGTACGACGTGACATCGACAACGACATCCACGCCTCTTCCGGCCGTGATCTCTCGGACACGCTCCCTGGGGTCCTCGTTGTCTACGTCGATCGTGTAGTCCGCGCCGAGTTCACGCGCGACGGCCAGCTTCTTGGCGTCCGAGGCCAGTCCAGTAACGATGATGGTGCCCGCTCCAGCATGGCGTGCGGCAACGACGCTGGCCAGTCCACGCTGCCCCGGCCCGAGAATCATGACGGTATCGCCGGCGCTTGTCCCGGGAAGCTCGACCGCCCAGCGAAAACCGGCGCCGAGTGGATTGAACATGACAGCGATCTCAGGCGGCAAGGACTTGTCGATCCGATGAACGATCGCGTTGGGCGCGAGATACATGTACTGCGAGTATGCACCCCAGATTCCCGGCGCCACGGTGAGCGGGATGTAGGAATAGATCTGCCGCCGGTCGCACAGATGGTAGTGCCCGCCGAGACACGTGTTGCAACAGTGGCAGGACAGCATCGTCTCGACGCAGACACGGTCGCCGACGTCGACGCGCCAGCGCTTCGCCGCGACATCGCCGATGGCCGCAATGATGCCCAGCGGCTCATGGCCGGGGACGACCGGATAGGGCGTGTTCAGCGCGCCTTCGTATTGCTCGTGGTCGCTGCCGCAGATGCCGCAAGCCTCGATTCTGAGAATCGCGCTGTCGGCGCTTATCGGCGGGATCGGGAGATCACGACGCTCCAGTTGGCGCGGACCCGTCTGAACCATGGCCATCGTTTTCTTGGGCAGCATCGCGTCGCCTCTAGCCGAGTTTGAAGTAGTCCGGACGGCCGGCGGACCAGAAGTCGCCCCACATCTGCTGCCCGCCATCGATGGTCAGGACTTCGCCAGTGATGAACTTGCCCGAGGGACCGGCCAGGTAGACACAGCCTTCGACGACGTCCCAGACGTCCCCTGGGCGGCGCATGGGGTTGCTCTCGTAGAAGGTCTTGCGGCCCTCCTCGGAATACTGCGCGAAGCCGCTGCTCTCCACCGCACCGACGCCGAGGCAGTTTACCCGGATGCCAAGGGGCGCCCATTCCACTGCCACCGTCTTCGACAGGTAGATCACTCCGGCGCGCGCCGCCGTCGAATGCGCCATGTGCGGCAATCCGCGCTCGATCGTGGCCGTGATATTCACGATGTTGCCTGCTTGGTCGCGATCTCGCCAGCGCCGGGCGGCGGCCTGCATCATGTACCATGTGCCGTTCAGGTTGGTGTCGATGACGGCTTTCCAACCCTTGACGGTGAAATCGATCGCTGGCTGCGCAAACTGCCCGCCAGCGTTGTTGACGAGCACATCAAGGCGACCGTGTCTCGACCATACGCGCTCCATGAGGGATTCGACCTCGTCCGGTTCGCGAATGTTCATCGCCATGGCATCGACGTCGCTGCCAAGGCCACGCAGCAAGGCGACCGCGGCTTCGAGTTTCTCTGGCTTGCGGCCACAGAGAACGAGATGAGCACCCAACCGGGCAAACAGAACGGCGATTGCCTTGCCGATACCGCTGCCGCCCCCTGAGACAAGGACCACCTTGCCTCTGAAAAGGTCCGAAGCGAATACGGTAGGGTGCGCGACGAGCTCGACATCGGTGAAGCCGAACCGGCGATCGCCGGGAGACGTCGGGCCGGTCATGAATGCAAACGTTTAGCCGGCATGATCAAGCCGCATCTGCGAAGCGAGGCATGACTTTGGTCGCCATCAGCTCCAGCGATCGCCGGATCTGGCCGCGGTCGTGCAGGCCTTGTGGGATGAGCAGGACGATCTCGTCCTGCCCGGGTATAGCTTTCTGGACTGCCTCAAGCCGGCGCGAGATGGTATCTGGCGAGCCGACGAGGAGCTCGGGCAGGCCCTGCCCGAACGGAGTTGACCATTGGTCCCAAAACCAGCGCATGTCCTTGAGCTGGTTTTGCGCTTCGGCATCAGTGGGCGCACAAATGAAGATGCCGCCCCAGGCCGTCGCATGACCGGGCTTGATAGCTCGGCCGTGCTTCGCCGCCTCGTCGTGATATGCACGATTGAGATGACTGTAGAAGTCGAGGTTGTCCGTCAAGACGATCGGCTTGCCACCATACTTTGCCCAGAAGAGCACCGTACGCATTGAAGCCGCGAAGCCACCATAGAGCGGCGGGTGCGGCGTCTGCAGCGGACGGGGGGCGATGCCGACCTCGTCGATGCGCATATCGGAGGCGACCCCCTGTCCATAGGCCGTGTAGACGCCGTGCGGATGCGGATTGATCATGCCGACCGGCGGGAAATTCCAGTACCGGCCGCGATGGTTGAAGGTATCGTGGGTCAGCGCCTTGACCACGACATCGACGAACTCGCTGAAATACTCGCGGTTGGCTTCGTCAGCTGGCGAGTCCTTGTTCCAGGGGCCGACCGCGTGCAGGTCCTCCCGGACCTTGAAATTCTCGACCCAGCGCGCCTGGTAGCCACGCACCAGCCCCACACCGAAGCGCCCGCCCAGCATGTGGTCCATGGTGGCGATGTCCTCCGCCACCCGCAGCGGATTGTGCGTTGTCGATACGAAGCCGCAGGTGATGACCCGCAGCCTTTTTGTGTGCTTGCCCAGCCACATCGCCATCAGCCGGGGATCGTTCGAGATCTCGAAGCCCTCGATCTGCAGATGGTGTTCGGGATGGCCAAACCCGAAATAGCCGGCATCGTCGGCAAAGCGCGCATATTCAGCGATCTCTTCGAGCATTCGCTGATAGAGCTCGGGCTTGCGGCCGGCCATTCCGCCTTCGAGTTCAGCCCGCCGGCCGATCGTGCAGTAGACGAACAGGCTGAACTTCATGAGGTCCCTCGTTGCTTCCGAACTTGCTTCCGGCTCAGGAGGAGAAGCGGGGTGCGGTTAGGCCGCAAGCTTGTAGAGGTCTGCCACGTTGTCGTGCAGGACCCGTTGCCTCAAGGATGGACTGAGATGTGCGGTCTGCTCGGCGATCACGTCCTGACTCCACGGCCAGGTCGAATCGCTATGAGGAAAGTCGTTGGCCCACATCAACTGCTGAGGCGCCAGCATGTCGGCGAGCTTGAACGCAACGTAGTCGTCTTGGAACGTCAAGCTGATGTTGTTGCGGAAATACTCTGACGGCAGCCGCGCCAGCTCCTTGCCCTTCATCCAGTAGCGGTGGCGCTTGTACGCATGGTCCATGCGGTACATGAAGTGCGGCGCCCAGCCGGCATCGGCCTCGACACACACCACCTTAAGCTTGGGATGGCGTTCGAACACGCCGCTGTAGATCAGCATGCTCATGATGTCCTGACAGCCGCGGATAATCGAAAGAAATCCGCTAATCTTGGGACCGCGGTGCGAATTGATGCTGTCGGTCTTCGACGTCAGGATATGGAACGACAACGGCAGGTCCAGGGCCACGGCCGCTTCCCAGAAGGGATCGTAGGCCGGGTCATCATAGTCGAGTTCGCCTGGGTTGCCGGGCATCATGACGCCCCTAAAGCCCATTGCCTTGATGCGCTCGAGATCGGCGATACCTTCGTTGACGGTTCGAATGCCGGTCTGGCCGATGCCGATCAGGCGGTCCGGCGCGTGCGCGGTATACTGCTGGAGCCAGCGATTGTAGGCGTCGAAGCAGACCTTCTTGTAGTCCTGGTCCGGATGATTGCAGAGCACCATGCCGACGGTCGGATAGATGACTTCGGCGCCCACACCATCGCGGTCCTGGTCGGCCAGCCGGGCTGCCGGATCCCAGCCGCCGCGATGAAGGTCCTCGAAGTACGCGCCGCCGGGGCGGAGGCTGCTGGGCTCGACGCCGGCCGCAGCAACCAGGCCCATCGGGATGGTCTGCTTCATGCCTTCGACGACATAGACGTCGCCGAACTTGGGATCGCGCTCGATGTGGGGCGCGCGTTCGCGCCAAGCGGGCTCGATATGGTCGCGATAGCAATTTGCCGGCTCGGTGATGTGCGAATCTGCGGATATTGGAACGAAAGTCATGGTTGTCTCCTCGCGTAGCTGATCGTTGATGGGCGTGCCCCCTGGAGAGGATTCATGCTCCTGGAAGCCCCAGTGCCTTGTGGACGGAACGATGGAAATGTGCCAGCGCCGGCTCGTTGCGGCCGAACAGCAGGTGGTCTTGCGCGCCGGAATGGAAGCCGCGCTGCATGTTCTCCCCCAGCGGGAAGTCCTCCTGTTCTACCGTGTCGAGCAGGATCTTCATGTTGCGATCCCAATGGCGTTTCGCCTTGTCGGTGAGTGCCGGTTCCGGAATGTAGAGCGAGGCATGCATCACACTCTCGTCGGGACTGGCCCCCGGGAAGACGCGCCAGGTCTCCATGTGGTCGCCCTGCCAGACCAGCACGGTGTTCGGGAACAGCGCATAGACGACCGCCGTGTGCCTCAGCACGTCCCAGTCGCGCTCCGGCGTTTCGCGCAACGCCGCCAGCCCCGGGCGCGGCACCGCCATGCGCCCATGGCGGCCATAGGCATCGAAGGTGGTGTGCGCGCCGAGAATCAGCGGTGCGATCGTGTTCCGATGAAGGACCTTGATATGATAGCCCTCCAGGAAGGTGCCGATGACGAGCTTCCAGTTCATCGCCCGCCGCAGCGTTCGTGTCTCGTAGTGGCTGTAGCGCTCGAAGCCGTACGCCCCGAATTCCGACGTGAGATCGCCCAGGATCGCGTCGGGATCAAAGGGCGTGTCGCCGCCGGGCCGAACCCAGATGAATCCGTGGCGTTCCACCGCCGCAAGCCGCCGCAGGCCGTGCGTGGCGCGGTCGACGTCGCCGAACGCCTCAGCGTCGCGCACGCCCAGCAATTGCCCATCCAGGCCATACGCCCACCCATGGTAGGGACACGTGAAGGAGGCGCCGGCCCGCGCACAACCTTGTGCGAGATCAGCTGTCGCCAGCTTGGCGCCACGATGGCGGCAGACGTTGAGGAACGCGTTCACCTTGCCGTCTTTGCCGCGAACAACCAGGATCGGACGGCCGGTGAAATCGTTGGTAAAGAAATCGCCGGGCTTTGGAAGGTCGGCAGTCATGCCGAGGATGAGGGGATGCTCGCGGAACAACAGGTCGCGTTCGTGCGCGGCCTGACCTGAACAGATATAGTCTCGGACCGGATTGGCAAAGGGCGATACGCTACGCGCCTGCTCGCCCTTGTCGATGTATGAGAACATAGTGCGAGCCAGTTCGACTTGTGTTGCGTGCTCCATGAGTAATCCTCCTGATCGCGTACAAGGTGCACCGGACTAACTGAATTTCGGGATCCGACGGGCCTGAAAGGCGGCCAATCCTTCGGAGACGTTCTCCGATCGCAGCGCGTCGACGACGCACTCGCACTCGCGCGCCAGCCCCTCGGCCAGCGGTACGTCGAGGCCTTTGCGGGCGAGCGACTTCATCGCCGCGATGGCCTGTGGATTACGAGCCTCCAGCGTCTGCGCATACGTCATGGCGCGCTCGGCAAGCGCCGCTTCCTCGACCACAAGATTTACCAGGCCCCATTCGCGCGCTGTTACCGCGTCCAGCCACTCGGCGCTGTACATTAGGTGTAGGGCCCGCCGTAGGCCGACCATGCGAGGCAAGCGCTGAGTACCGCCCCACCCTGGGATCAGTCCGTACTGCGCATGCTGATCCCCGAAACGCGCTGAATTGGCGGCGACTACGACATCGCACGCCATCATGAGCTCAAGCCCGCCGGCGAGGCATAGGCCATGCACTACCGCCACGATTGGCAAGCGCGAGTGCTCGAGGGCAGTGAGCGCGTCGTGTCCTGCGGTGATGAAAGCTTCGAGGGTGGCGCGGGTCTCGCGCGCCGCGAGGACTTCGTCCAGATCAGCGCCGGTGCAGAAATGCTTGCCGTTGGCATTGAGCACGACGACACGACACTGAGCGTTGGCCTCCAAGGATCGCACCGCCGCAGACAGGCCGTCCGCCAGACCGCGCGATATGCAGTTGAACTTGCCGGGACGATTCAGCGTTACCACACCGATATTGCCTTGCAGCTCGGTGAGGACGGGCGACTCTTCGGCCATCGGCACCCCCCGTCTAGTACGGTACCGCCACGCGCCCGATCCTCTCGCGCGCGATGATCATCTTCTGGATCTGTTCCGTGCCGTCGCCGATTTGCAGACCCAACACGTCGCGCAGCCGCTGCTGATGCGGCAGGTCCATAGTGTAGCCCGAATGGCCGTGTGTCAGGAGGCAACGGTGGATCGTCTCGAAGGCTGTCTTGGGAGCCCACCATTTGCACATTGCGGCTTCCGCCGTGTGGGGCTTCCCTTGGTCGCGCAGCCACAGCGTTCGGTAGCAGAGAAGCCGTGCGGCCGTGAGCAGCGTTTCCGCCTCGGCGAGTGGCTCTGTTACGCCCTGGTAGCGCGCCAGCGGATGGCCGAAGGCCTGGCGCTGGGTGACGTACTGCCAAGTCTCCTCGAGCGACGCGGCGGCTGGCGCCAGCACCTGCAGCCCAATCAACGCTCTGCTATAGTCGAAACCCTGCATGACCGTGCGGAAGCCTTCGCCTTCAGCGCCGATGCGCCATTCGTCAGGCACCTTGACGTCCTGGAAGAAGACCGATCCACGGCCGACCACCTTCGAGCCCACATCGTTGAAGCTGGAGCGGCTGACGCCCGGCAAGTCGAGCGGCACATGAAAGGCAGTCACGCCACGAGCACCGGAACCTGCCTCGCCCGTGCGGGCAAAGACGACGATCGATCCAGCCTGCTCGATCATCGAAATCGAAGTCTTCTCGCCATCGAGCACGTATCCGTCGTTGGTGCGACGCGCCTTGAGCTGGAGATTCGCCGCATCGGACCCGCCACGGGGCTCGGTCAGGCCGAGCGCCACCACCGTCTCGCCGCGGCAGATCCTCGGTACCACCTCCTTCGCAACTTCGACCGGCGCGTGGTGCGCCAAGATCGAGCCCATCAGCGACCCCAGAAGCTGGACGTAAGCAATGCCGAGATCGGCCGCTGCCACGCCTTCGATCACGAGCCCAGCCGTCACCCCGTCGGCGTCGAGCCCACCGAACGTCTGTGGCAGGTCGACCCCGATCAGCCCAAGGCCGCCCATCTCCCTGATCAGTGACGGAGCGATGCGTCCGTCCTTTTCGCGAGCGATATAGCCCGGGGCGAGCTTCTCGACACCGAAGCGCCGCGCCGTCTCGCCTATCTGCTGCTGTTCGGGGGTCAGGGAAAAGTCCAACCTACAGCTCCTACTTGAGGAAATCCCGGAAGCGCGGCGGCCGCTTCTCGTTGAGGGCCTTGACCCCTTCCTGGGATTCGGCGGTTGCGTAGTAGAGCCGCAGGGCCTGCATCCCGAGCCCCCCGATACCGCGAATGCTGTCGCTGTCGGCATTGAAGGACTTCTTGGCGATGGCGATGGCCGTAGGACTGCGCTGCACCAGTTCGGCACACCAGGTCTCGACTTCGGCGTCGAGCTTGTCGTCGGGCACCACGGCGTTGACCAACCCCATCTCCATCGCCTGGCGCGCCGAGTAGCGCCTGCACATGTACCAGATCTCTCGCGCCTTTTTCTCACCAACCACACGCGCGAGATAGGCGGTGCCGAATCCGGGGTCGACGGAGCCCATTTTCGGTCCAACCTGACCGAAAATCGCGCCCTCGCCGGCAATGGTGAGATCGCAGATCGTCGCCAGAACATTGCCACCGCCAATCGCGTATCCGCGCACTTTGGCAATGACCGGCTTGGGCACGTCGCGGATGACGCTGTGCAACTCCTCGACCGGCATGCCGACCGTACCGCGCGTCGACCCGTCGCCGTATTGGCCGCTGTGATCCGACTGGTCCCCACCGGTACAGAACGCCTTGTCGCCAGCGCCGGTGAGCACGATCGCACCAATATCGCTCGCCCAGCCCGCTTTGAGGAATGCGTCCAGCAACTCGACCACCGTGCGCGGGCGGAAAGCATTGTAGACCTTTGGCCGGTTGATCGTGATCGTGGCGACCTGATTGGCCTCAGCATAGAGGATGTCCGTATAGTCCATCGGCTTACCCGTGCATTGTGAGGCCGCCGGAGACGCTGATCGTCTGGCCGGTGATGAAGCTGGCATCGTCGCTCAACAGGAAGCATACGATGCCGGGGTAATCATCGGGCTTGCCCAAGCGGCGGAGGGGGATTGCCTTTTTGAGCGCCTCCGCAAGCCCTGCCGCGGATTCGCTGACAGTCGCGAACAAAGGTGTGTCCGTCGGTCCCGGACAGACTGCGTTGACCACGATTCCTTGACGCGCAACTTCTCGTGCAACCGTCTTGCCGAACGCAGCAATGCCGCCCTTGCAAGCCGAATAGACCGCTTCGCCCGATGAGCCGACCCGACCCGCGTCGGAGGCTATGCTGACAATATGGCCCTTGCCGTGCTCGACCATCTTCTTCAGCACGACGTGCGTGACGTTGAGCGGGCCCCAGAGATTGATGTCGATCACCTTTCGCCAGAGGGCCCGGTCCGTCTCCACGAAGCGAACCGCCTTGTCCCAACCCGCGTTGTTCACCAGTCCACTGATCGGTCCGGCAGCTGCTTCAAACGCATCAACGGCCCGTGCCACCGCGTCATAATCAACAATGTCGACCTTGTACCCGAATGCACGGCCGCCGTTCTCTCGAAGCGAGTTCGCTGTGGCCTCCGCCGCTTGGCCGTTGATGTCGAAGATGCCAACCACGGCTCCTTCCACGGCCAAGCGTTCAGCGATCGCGCGGCCAATACCACTGCCACCGCCGGTCACAATGACGGGTTTGTCCTTCAGTCCGCGCATCTTGGTCACAGCCATCCCAAAAGACATACGCTGGGCGATTGGGATCGCTAGCCCACACGCATGCTTTTCAAATATACATTAGAAACCTAGGTAGATGTTATCGATGTGTCAAGCAAGTCCAATCGCCCGTGCGAATGCCTAGCGGCACGCTTCTGTCGGCGGGCATCGATGATGCTTGGCCTACAGCCTTGGGACAAGGAAGCCGTTTGCGCCAATTGACGAGATGCGTCAGAACTTCTAACGTTCATTAGAGAATATCGCCCACCGGCAAGCGTCGAAGCGGTCAATTGGGTCAGAACCGTGACGCAAGCAGACTCCTCAATGGTTTATTGGGCGCTGTGCAGGGAGGATTCTGGAGATGCCCGAGCAAAAGGTCCTTCAAGTCGTCGTCGATCCAGCGCTATGCCAGGGACACAACAGGTGCAAGGCGATAGCACCGAAATTGTTCGAACTGGATGAGTTCGGGCATGCACACGCGGTCGGCGACGGCACAGTGCCTGCCGGCCTTGAGGACAAGGCCCGGCTTGCAGAAGCCAATTGCCCCGAATTCGCTATCAAGGTGGTGCAAGCATAAAGGAGGTCACGATGACGGATCGTCCGCCTGTCCTGGATTGGACCACCGATTTTGATCATCTGGACCCACGCTGGGTCACTGAGCCCCACCAGATCTGGGACGAGTTGCGCCGGCAATGCCCAATCGCCCACACCGAAAGATATCGTGGCGTCTACTTCCCCAGTCGTTACGCCGATATCCGGGCGATTGCGTACGATACGGAACACTTTTCTTCGCGCCGTGTTGTAGTTCGCGAGATGCCACCTCGCGCATCATCTGGTTCTGAGGAGGAGAAGTCTTCTGCACCAGCGTCGACACTGGCGTCACCACCGATTACCTCTGATCCTCCGCATCACCGGCCGTCGCGCATGCTGTTGCTGCCTGCGTTCACGCCTGACGCCATAAGCCGCCTGGAACCCAAGACGCGAAAAATCTGCGGCGAGCTGATCGATCGCTTCGCATCGAACAATGGCTGCGACGCGGCAGCGGACTACGCGCAGCATGTTCCCGTCGCCGTCATAGCACACATGCTCGGACTGCCAGAGGAAGATGGCGAGACGTTTCGGCGTTGGATCCAACTGCTTCTCCACGATGGCATTGCCGAAGATGTGTCCTTCCGCAAAGCGCTTGATGAAATGGACGACTACTTCAGGCAACATATCGCCCAACGACGCTCGGCAGGCGGGGAGGATCTCATTACGTTCCTGCTCAAGGCCCGAATGGCTGATCAGCCCCTGTCCGATGAGCACATACTCGGCACGCTTCGCCTTCTGCTAATTGCGGGTATCGACACGACCTGGAGCGCCATCGGCTCATGCCTATGGCATCTGGCCCAGCATCGCGATGACCGTCGCCGGCTCCTCAGCGAACCGGCACTCATGCCGACTGCCATAGAGGAGTTTCTGCGAGCCTACGCCCCGGTGACGATGGCCCGCCAGGTCGCCAAGGAAACCACGGTTGGCGGCTGCCCGTTCAAGGAGCGCGAAATGGTGTTGCTGTCTTTTCCGGCGGCGAACCGCGATCCAGAGGTCTTTCCGCAGGCTGATCGTGTGGTGATTGATCGGACGGAGAACCGCCATGCGGCGTTCGGGCTGGGCATTCATCGTTGTAT
The DNA here is from genome assembly GCF_900167455.1 of Enhydrobacter aerosaccus. GTDB lineage: Bacteria > Pseudomonadota > Alphaproteobacteria > Reyranellales > Reyranellaceae > Reyranella > Reyranella aerosaccus. The sequence goes on along the minus strand of NZ_FUWJ01000001.1, from coordinate 162,065 downwards.
CGGCTCGAATCTGGCCCGCATGGAGATCACCGTTGCACTCGAGGAATGGCTCGCCCGCATTCCTGACTTCGAGCTCACTGATCCGGCCTCGGTGATCTGGTCGCACGGCCCGGTCCGCGGTCCTCGTAAGCTTCCATTGGTTTTTAAATGACCTTGGGAGCTTCGCCCGCTTCTTGATGCTCGTTGACACTTGCAGTTTGTGGAACGCTGCTCGCTCCCGACCGGACCGGCTCTGCTCAGCTGCTCTTCGTCGGGCACCCTAACAGCGGCGGGAACCAAGGTGGCTGCGCCATCACATGGATGAACGGCGCGTGATGGAAATTGGCGTAGCGGTGGCGGTTGGTCACGCAGGAAGGGAAGATTGGATGGTCGCACGGGTAGAGATGTTGTCAGTCGACCAAGCGAAGGCCGTTGCCCGAGAGTGCGGTATTCGGGAGTCGATGGCTAGCCTCAGCGTTTACCGAACGCTGTTGCGTCATCCGCAACTCGCGGCTGCGGTCAATCACTTGCTGACCACGCTTCTGTTCACCGGCAACAAGCTGGACGTCCGTCTTCGCGAGCTGCTGATCATGCGTATCGGGTGGATTACGGGCGCCAAGTACGAATGGACCCAGCACTGGCATTTCGCGGCACGCGTCGGGCTGCCCCCGGAGGACGTCCTCGCAGTCCGCGATTGGCGCTCGTCGACGCGGCTTGGCGCGGCCGACCGCGCGGTGCTGGCCGCAGTCGACGATACACTGGGGCATGGCAAAATCTCCGACTCCGTGTGGGCCGAGTGCGTGCGGCACGTCGGCAGTTCCGAGCAGATGCTCGAGATGGTCATCGCGATCGGAAACTGGAACATGTTCGCACAACTTCTTCGAAGCCTCGAGATCCCTTTGGAAGAAGGCGTCAAGGGCTGGCCGCCCGATGGCAAAATCCCTGAGGGAGGCGATGCCTGAGACGTGCATGCGTCTTGCCCAACCAATGCGTCGACATGTTCCGACCGTAGCATTTGGCTGGGACCTGATTTGGTTAAGTGTATGCAGGAGACGTCCATGGAAGAGTTGAGTTTGGTAGGCGTTGATGGAAATCGGCTTGCCGCCAGTGTTGTCGGGAGAGGTGATCAGCCGGCGATCCTGCTGGCCCACGGTGGCGGCCAGACCCGACACGCGTGGGGCAATACCATTAGAAAGCTGTCCGCCCGAGGTTATCGCGCCATTGCGCTCGACCTGCGCGGACATGGTGACAGCGACTGGTCGGAACATGGACGATACGAACTGGACGCATTCGCCGAGGACTTGATCGCAGTTGCTCGACATCTCGGCCGCCCGCCCGCGATAGTCGGCGCCTCTCTCGGCGGACTCGCCGCTCTTGTTGCCGAGGGAGAGAAAGCGCCGGGAACATTCTCCAGTCTGACGTTGGTTGACGTCACGCCAAGAATGGAGATGGCAGGGATAGATCGCATCGTGGGCTTCATGACCGCCCATGTTCAGAAGGGTTTCGGATCAATCGATGAAGCAGCAGACGTCATTGCTGACTACTTGCCTCATCGCCAGCGGCGCCGAAACCTGAATGGTCTCACCAAGAACCTGCGGCTCGGACCAGACGGTCGCTACCGATGGCATTGGGATCCACGTTTCATCACCAATGTGCAGCCACCAGAGCACGAACGGCGCTTCGAGCGACTGGAAAATGCCGCTCGGCGCGTTGGCTGTCCGATCCACCTAGTTCGAGGAGGAATGAGCGACCTGGTCAGCGAAGAGGTCACCAAGGCATTTCTGGAGCTTGTTCCAGGCGCAAGGTATTCGAATGTCGCGGATGCAGGGCATATGGTGGTCGGCGATCAGAACGATCGTTTCTCGGACGCCGTCCTTGGGTTCTTGGAAACCCTCTACCCGACCAAGTGAGAGACAATACTCCGGGTCATACACAGCGGCCGCCTCAGCGCAGGCGGCCTTAGAACTGGATGACTGTCCGGGCCGGTTCGCCAGTTTTGAGTTGCGCGAACGCATCGTTGATGCCGGTAAGCCGGGTGCGCCCCGAAATGAGCTTGTCGAGCTTCAGATCGCCCCGCAGATAGAAGTCAACCAACCGCGGCATATCGATCCGGAACTTGTTGGATCCCATCGCGGAGCCCTGGATGCGCTTCTCGCCAAGAAGCTCCGCCCCGGAGACCTCAAATCGGGTGCCCAGTGGCATCATGCCGATGATCGTGGCCGTGCCCCCGCGCCGCAACATGCGGAACGCCTGCTCAACCGTCGTCTTCGAGCCGACACACTCGAACGAGTATTCGACCCCACCAGCGGTCATCTCGCGAACCGCCTTGATCGGATCGGCCGCGCTCGCGTCCAACACGTCCGTCGCGCCAAACTCCTTCGCCAACTCGAGTTTTGAGGCGACCTTGTCGATCGCGATGATGCGACCGGCGCCAGCGATTGCAGCGCCGTTCACGGCCGACAGGCCAATGCCACCCAGCCCGATCACCGCAACCGTTGATCCTGGCTCGACCTTTGCAGTTCGGAACACTGCCCCCGCGCCCGTCATGACGGCACATCCAATCACCGCCGCCCGGTCCAGCGGTATGTCGGAGCGGATCTTCACGATCGAACGCTCATGCACCAGCATATATTCGGCGAACGACGAAAGATTGCTCGTGTGCGGTAACGGCGTCCCGTTCAGCATAATGCGCTGTGGCCCATTCGGATCGCGGCGCGTGCTTGGGCTCAAGCAAAGCGATAGCCGGCCAGTCATGCAGTACTCGCACTCGCCACAGAACGTAGAGATGCACGTGATCACATGATCGCCTGGTCTCACGTAGGTCACGTCGTCGCCGACCGCCTCTACCACACCGGCCGATTCGTGGCCCAGAACGCACGGGCACGGACGCGTGTAGAGGCCCTCTATGTAGTGCAGGTCACTATGGCAGACGCCCGCAAAGGCGGTGCGAATCAGCACCTCGCCGCGGGCCGGCTTGTCGAGAAGTATCTCTTCGATCCTCAACGGTTCGTTGATGGCGTACATGACGGCGGCTTGGGCTTTCACTTCGTTCCTCCCCGACGCTTATCCCGGCGCGATTGAGTTCTGCCCGATAGGCAGTGCTGTGGCAAACGCGGCTGAACTCTTCGATCGCCAAGCAGGCTGCCAGGACGTTGTTCATGCCGCCATAGTCCGTCGGAACCGGCAATGTGAACAGGCCAAGCATGTCCTGCGGATATTCGTCCTTGGCACCGGTCTCCTGGGCGCGCACGGCGATTTGCTCGCGCGCCAGGTGTCGCCCGAGTTCTGCGCCTGGCGTTGTTCGTTCGTTAGGAAATCGATCATGCGAGCGACGTCACGATTGTCGGCCGCCCCGGGAATCTGGCCGACCGGACGTACCCGGCGCTCTGCCGTGGACGGATCGTCGCAAGAGCGCCACGAAGACAAAATGCCACCAGAAAACGTCTGGCCATCGCGTTACCTCGTGCGCTTCGTGGCGCGCTACTCTGCAGCAAGCTTTGCTTTCCCGAACGCCGGCATGACATCGCGCGCGAACCAGCGCAGCTGCTCCTTGAACTCGGCTGGCGACAATCCTTCAGCCCAGTGGATCATGAAATCCTCAAGCCCCGGATACTTGGCTTCGATTGATCTGATTCCGTCAATGACCTCGGCGGGAGTGCCACAGAACCATGCCTTCTGCTTCACACCCTCGCGGATCGACGGGATCGTCGACGGCGCACCAGGAGTGCCCCACGTACGGCCCTGGTCATCGGCGTAGCGCACGAACCCGAACGGCGCGAACCACTTGTAGCGCTCGTCATGGGCCGGCTCGACGCGCCGGATCGCCTCCTCCTGGCTGCCAGCAAGGTATAAGCCCGCGCCCCAGATCATGTCCTCGCCGAGCTGCTTGGGGCGGCCGTGGCGGGCGCAGGCGGCATGGTACGCGCGCACGACATCGTCGAGTATCTTCTCGCCGTTCAAAGTCACCATGGCCTTGAGGCCGTAGCGCGCCATCATGTCGATGGTCCGGCCGCTAGCGATGGGCATCCAGATGTCGACCGGCAGGTGCTTGGGACGCGGCACCATCGTGATCTCCTTCAGCCGGTAGCCGCGGTAGTCGACCGGCGGCGGGCACTCGAAGTATTTGCCCTTGAAGTGGAAGGAGTCCTCATTGAAGCACTTCAGCAGGAGCTGGAGCTGCTCCTCGAAATACTCGCGGTTGGCCTCGGCATCGAGCAGCGGCGCGCCGAAGGTTTCCACCTCGCGGCTGTGGTAGCCGCGGCCGACGCCCATGATCACCCGGCCGTCGGTCACGATGTCGGCCATGGCATAGTCCTCGGCCAGCCGGATCGGATGCCACATCGGCAGGACATTGAAGGCGCAGCCGAACTTCAGGCGCCGGGTCTGCGTGGCGAGCCACAGGCCGAGCTGTATCAGGTTCGGCAGGCACTCGTAGCCCTCGCGCTGGAAGTGGTGCTCCGCCGCCCACAGCGCGTAGTAACCGAGATCGTCCATGGTGCGCGCCACGTCGCGAGCGGTCCCGAAGACCTCGCTCAGGCGCTGGTCCGAGTAGCGGCGGTCGTTGGCGGGCGTGCCCTTGAGACCGATATTGTCCAGCTCGATTTGTCCGACATAAAGGACATGGAAGCGTTTGATCATGTAGGTCGGTCCTGACTTGAAAGACGCCTATACCTTCAGGATCGATCGTTACATGCTCTCGAAGAGGTCAACTCGGCGGCTCGCTGCCGCACTGTCGCATAATGAGGTAATGGCTGCGACGGCCTACCGTCTCAAGATACACGAAAGTCGAAATCCTGGACATGGGCCAATTTCGAATGGCCGTTAGATACGCTAGGCACGCCGTGCCAGGAAGTCAAGGGACTGGCCGACAGAGACTGGCCGTTCGTAACCAATCGCGACAACGGATCATCCTACTATTTGGGCCGCATATCGATATGATGAGAACATCAAAATGGCGCTTCGCGCACCGAGTGCGGCGGCAAATGCTGCAATCTTGTTGGGTTTGAGCCAATCCACGCTGGCTCCAAAGGGGGTTTTGAGTGAGTCAACAGGAAGTGTCGACGCGGTCCCGTCGTACGTCCCATCCGAAATCGGCTATCACGCGGCAGCGCATTCTCGATGCGGCGGCACGCGCGTTCAGTCTCAAAGGATATGCCGCAACGACCATTAACGACATCGCAATGACTGCAGAGATGCAGGGTGGAAGCATCTACTATCACTTCGAGTCGAAGGACGATATCCTGCAGGAGGTGCTCGATGTAGGCATTACCCGAGTGTTCTCGGCGGTCCGTCTCGCCGTCGGGTCCTTGCCGGCTTCATCCGCATTCAGTGAAAAGCTCGAAGCCGCTGTGACAGCCCATCTTACGATGCTTTTGCAGCAGAGCGACTATACGTCGGCGAATATCCGAGTGTTCGAGCAGGCGCCGGCCGCCGTCAAACGGCAGAATCGAAAGCTTCGCGCCGCATATGGTGAGTATTGGGGCCGGCTGCTTTCCGAGGGACAGCGCGCCGGAGCGATTCGAAGAGATGTCGACTTGATGGTTTTGCGCTTGTTGCTGCTCGGTGCAATGAACTGGGCGGCTACGTGGTATCGTCCAGGTGATTTGGCTGTTTCCGAGCTGGCTCAGAATGTATGCGATATCGTGCTGAATGGCGCAGGCTTGGACAGCAACCATCTCGAACGTTCTTCCAAAGGGCGGCGTGCTCGTTCTTGAGTGATCAGAGGCGAGCGCGAGCTGATCGAAGACCATCAAATTTTTGCGCGCGATCATGTCGGGAAGCAGAGACTCTTTTCACCAAGAACGAGATCGCGAGATCCGGCCACTGCGGCGTCAAATCCTGCGATTCCAAATCTGCTTCCAGCGCACATTTCGTTCCCACTTCAACATTTGCGAGCTCTTCAGCGACGACTGAGTACGACAAACGAGGTCCCTATCAGGTCCGTCATCCCGGGGCGCTGGCGATAGCGCACGAGAGACGGCGTCGCTGTGTCTTACGAGCGAACCGATCATTCGGCTCAGCCGCAAAGCTGGGCCCCATTTCGGTGCGGCTGCCGGTTCTTGCGTTATCGAAGATCATGAGAGCCATCGTTTGCGGCGCTTGTAGTGCTTCGTGTCGTGGTAGGATTTGCGTGCCCCGCCTTCATTGAGGCCGAGATAGAACTCCTTGATGTCGGAGTTGCTGCGCAGCTTCTCAGCCGGGCCTTCCAGCACGATCCGGCCGTTCTCCATGACATAGCCGTGATCGGCCACCGCCAGCGCCATGGTGGCGTTCTGCTCGACCAGCAGGACCGAAAGGTTCTCCTGCTTCACCAGACGGCTGACGATGCCGAAGATCTCCTCGACCAGCATGGGCGCCAAACCCAGCGAGGGCTCGTCGAGCAGCACGACCTTGGGCTGGCTCATCAGCGCCCGGCCGATCGCCAGCATCTGCTGCTCGCCGCCGGACAGGTAGCCCGATTGCTGATGCCGCCGCTCGCGCAGCCGCGAGAAATACGAATAAACCAGCTCGATGCCCTGCTTCACCGAAGCACCGTGTTTCTGGACGTGGCCGCCGGCGATCAGGTTCTCCTCCGTGGTCAGATGCTCGAACACCCGTCTTCCCTCGAAGACCTGGGCGAGGCCCAGCCGCGTCACGTCGTGGGCACGCAGCCCGTCGATGCGTTGCTCACCAAGCTGGATCGTGCCCTTGGTGACCTCGCCGCGCTCGCTGCGCAACACGCCCGAGATGGCCTTAAGCGTGGTCGTCTTGCCGGCGCCGTTGGCGCCCAGCAATGTCGTAATCGCACCTTCGCCGACATCAATCGACACGCCCTTCAGGACGAGTATGACGCGGTCGTAGACGACCTCGATGTTATTGATTGCGAGCATGAACCAATCTGTGTGAGGTGCGAGTGGCGGGCGATTGCCGCCCGCCCTTTTCGCGTTCAGGACTTCGAGGCTTCCGCCGCGAGGTGCTTGAGGATGACCGGCCGGTAGCCCTGGAACCAGTCCTTGCTCTTGACGAGCTTGCCGCCTTTGACGGTCCAGATCTGCACCCAGCCGCCGCCCTCGTGGTCGGCCGGGGTGATCTCCATCGGTGGTACGAGGCCACCCAGGGTAAAGCCCTTGATCGACTCCATGCCTTTCTTGACCTCTTCCGAAGTCGGCGCCGCACCGCCCTTGGCCTTGATAGCGTTACGCACCGCCTCGACGTGCAACGCCGCGATGAAGACGCCGCGATTGTAGTAGACGGTCGAGTCCATCTCCTTGGGCGGGCTCTTGCCCTGCGCCTTGTACATCGCTTCGATGTCCTTGATCACCGGGAAGTCCTTGCCGACGCTGGCGAACTGGATGGTGTTGTAACCTTCGGCCACGCCGTAGCCACCGGCGGCGATGACGTCGGCCTCGGCGCCGCCCCACACGAAGGCAATCACCTTGCTGAGTGGGTAGCCCTTGCCCTTCAACTCTTTGATCGAGACCGACGGCGAGCGGCCGAACAAGTGGGTGATGATGAAGTCCGGCTTGTAGCGGCCGGTGATGTCGAGAATCTGCGCGCCCATCTCCAGGCCCGGCGCCGGCACCGCGAAGGTGCGCAGCTCGAACCCCTCGGACTTGGCGAGGTCCTCGAGGATAGGCAGTGGTTCCTTGCCCGCCGGGTTGTCGTAGAATAGATAGGCGATCTTCTTGCCCTTGAGATCGCCCAGCTTCTCCTTGGCAAAAGCCACCGCTGCACCCGCCTGCGACCAGTAGGTTGCGGCGATTGGGAAGGCATACGGAAAGCGCTTGCCGTCAGCCGCCGCAGCCGCCCCGAAGCCGGGCGACGTGCCGAGTATCTTGTCCTCTTCGAGCCTCTTAGTGAGCGCCATAACTACAGGGGTAGCGTAGAGACCCTCGATGATCGCCCCATCCTTCTTGAACCGTTCGTGCGCCTCGATGCCGGGCGGGACCTTGTACTCGTTGTCGATCTCGATGACCCTGATCTTGTGGCCCTCGACGCCGCCCTTGCTGTTCACCAGGGCGATGTAGTCGTGATAGCCGGGGCACAGCGCCGTTCCCACGGTCGCAGTCGCGCCGGTCCTGTCGCATTGCAGGCCGAATACGAGTTCCTTCTGAGCGAAGGCTTGGCCTCCGCTAAAAACGAGGGTTGCGGTGATCGCCGCGATCCCGAGCCAGCTTTTAACGAACCTTGTCATGAGTTGCTCCCTTCGCAGCTATGCCCCTCTAATAGGAGAAGGGCCATACCCGGAAATAGCTCCGGACATTCCTCCACAGACGATTGAGCCCTTCGGGCTCGACGATCAAAAAGAAGATGATCAAGGCGCCGAACAACCCCAGCCGCAGGCCCGAGATGACGTTGGCCATCTCGACTGCGGTGAAGAACAGCGATCCGACGTTCTCCATGAAAATGCGGATCACTATAGGCAGCAATGTGACGAACGTGGCGCCCAGGATCGTGCCCAGCACCGAGCCCAGCCCGCCGATGATGATCATGGCGAGGTAGTCGATCGAGACGATGAGCTGGAACTGCTCGTAGTTGGCGATGCCGAAATAGTAGGTGTAAAGCACGCCGCAGACGCCGGCATAGAAGGACGAGATGGCGAAGGCGAGCAGCTTGTAGCGGTAGATGTTGATGCCGATGATCTCGGCCGCGATGTCCTGGTCGCGCACCGCCACGAAGGCGCGGCCGATGCGGCTGCGCACCAGGTTCAGGGTCGCGATGATGGCGATCACGGCGAAGAACAGCAGGAAGAAATAGAGCCGGCCCTGGGTGTTGAAGGCAAAACCGAACAGGCTCGGCCGGTCGACCTCGATCGAGGCCTGGGCGCCGCCCGAGATCGCCGGCACGCGATTGATCGTCCATTCGATGATGAGCTGGCCGGCCAGGGTGGCGATCGCCAGGTAAAGACCCTTGATGCGGAGGCTCGGCATGCCGACCACGACGCCGATCAATGCCGCCATCAGGCCGCCCGCCGGCAAGGTCAGCCAGAACGGCAGGCCGAGCTTCACCGCGAGGTTGGCAGCGGTATAGGCGCCGACCGACATGAAGGCGCCGTGGCCGATCGAGATCTGGCCGGTGTAGCCCACCAGGATGTTCAGCCCCAGCGCGCCCACGATGGCGATGAAGATCAGGTTCAGGATCGACAGGTAATATTCGTGCACGGCCAGCGGGACGATCAGCACGAAGATCACCGCCAGCGCGATCATGGTCCACTTGGCGATCGGCAGCGGATAGAGCGCCATGTCGGCGCTGTAGGTCGTCTTGAAGACTCCGGATTCGCGGTGGAACATGGGCTACACGCGCTCGACGCTGGGGGCGCGCCACTCCAGTGGCGCGTCATGATCTTGCTGGAGCGCGGACCTCCAGGTCCGCTCATCGGTCATGATGCGGACCTGGAGGTCCGCGCTCCGAAGACGCGCCACTGGAGTGGTGCGCCCCCAGCGAAGAAGAAGGCTCCCCATCATCACACCCGCTCGATCTGGCGGCGGCCGAAGATGCCGTAGGGTCTGATCATCAGCACCAGGATCATCAGCACGTAGGGCGCGAAGTCCTTGGTGCCGCCGCCCACGAACGGATCGAGGTAGCCGGCCGCCAGGCTTTCGACGATGCCGATGATCAGCCCGCCGACCAGCGCGCCGCCGATCGAATCGAGGCCGCCCAGGATCACCACCGGGAAGACTTTTAGCCCGACCAGGGCCAGCTGCACGTCGACGCCCAGCATGGCGCCCCACACCACGCCGCCCAGCGCCGAGACGATGCCGGCCATCGCCCAGGCGAGCGCAAAGTAGCGCTCGACGTTGATGCCCATGGCCTGTGCCACCTGCTGGTTGTCGGCGACGGCGCGCATGGCCACGCCCATGCGGCTCTTCTTGAAGAACCAGCTGAAAGCGAGGAAGAACAGCAGCGCGACAGCGGCGCCCACAACCTGGATCGGCGGCAGGCTCGCCGGACCAAGGACGATCGGGTCATCGCCGACGGGCAGGGACACCGCGCGGGTTTCGCTGCCGAAGATCAGCGGCCCCAAGCCGCGCAGCACGGCTGCCAGGCCGATGGTCGCCATGATCACCGCGACGACCGGCCGCCCGAGCAAGGGTCGCAGCACGACGCGCTCGAAGCCAAAGCCGAAGCCGATCATCACGACGATGACGATGGCGATCGCCACGATCAGCGGCATGGCCTCGATCGACAGCGACACCGCCACGATCAGACCCGCCAGCATGACGAACTCGCCCTGGGCGAAGTTGATGGCGTCGGTTGCCTTGTAGACCAGCACGAACCCCAGGGCGATCAGCGAATACATTAGGCCAATCGAAGCGCCGTTCAGCGTCAGCGCCAGGAAAAACTCGAGATCTTCCGACATCGCTTCGACCTCACGCTGCCCGGCGCACTGGCTCGGCCGGCGCGAGATCATGAATGACGATATCGGAGGTGAGCGTCGACTTGCGCCCATCCTCGAAGGTGATCTCCATCGTGACCTGCACCCGCTTGGCGTCGTTGTAGAATCCCTCGATGACCTTGGCGTACTTCTCGGCGACGAACTTGCGGCGCACCTTGCGGGTGCGCGTCATCTCCGCATCGTCGGCTTCCAGCTCCTTGTTGAGCAGCAGGAAGCGCTTGACCTGCTGCACGTCCGGCAGCGTTGCATTGGCCTTGGCGATCTCGCCGCCGATCAGATCGGCCACCTCGGGCTTGCGGCTGAGGTCCATGTAGCTCGTGTAGGGCAGTCCCCTCTTCTCCGCCCAGGTGCCGACCGTTTGCATGTCGATGGCGATCATGGCGACGACGAACGGCCGCTCGTGGCCGAACGCGACGGCTTCGCGGATGAAGGGGCTGAACTTCAGCTTGTTCTCGATGAACTGCGGGGCGAACGCGGTGCCGTCAGCGAGCTTGCCCACGTCCTTGGCGCGGTCGATGATGACCAAGTGGCCCTGCTTGTCGAAGAAGCCGGCATCGCCCGTCTTCAGCCAGCCGTCGGGCGTTACGGTGTCCCGCGTCACGTCTTCCTGCTTGAAGTAGCCAGTGAAAACGTTCGCTCCCTTGAGCATGACCTCGCCGCGATCGTCGATCTTGACTTCGATACGCGGGATGGGACGGCCGACGGTATTGGGGTTGGCCTCGGCGTCGGGCTGGCAAGAGATGAGTGCCGAAGCCTCGGTGGCGCCATAGACCTGCTTGAGGTTGATGCCGAAGGAGCGGAAGAACCGGTAGGTATCCGGCCCTAATGGGGCACCGCCAGTGTAGCACCAGCGCGCATTGCGCAGTCCGAGCTGGTCGCGCACCGGTCCGTAGACCAGGATCTCGCCTAGCGCGAGGCCCAGCCGCTCGGCCGACGACAGCCCACGGCCATCGCTGCGCTGCAGCTCGCAGCGTTCGGCAAGGCCGCGGAAATACTCGAACACGCGGCGCTTCAATGGCGAAGCATCAGCCGCCTTCACCCGGATCACTGTCAGCATGTTCTCCCAGATACGCGGCGGTGCCAGCATGACGTCGGGCCCCAGCTCGCGCAGGTCGCGCTGCACGGTCTCCGGGCTTTCCGGGCAATTTGCAGTCAGACGCGCCACCATCGCCATGCCGAGCGAGAAGGACGCGTCGCCGACCCAGGCCATCGGCAGATAGGAGAGCCAGTTGTCGCCGACCTTGACGTCGTTGACCTCGGCGAAAGCCTCGGCCGTAGTGATCATGTTACGGTGGCTGAGCATGGCGCCCTTGGGGGCGCCCGTCGTTCCCGAGGTGTAGGCGATTATTGACGTGTCGTCGGGGCGACCCTTGGTGAGTTCGGTCTCGAAGTACTGCGGGTGCGCTTTGGCGAACGCGCGGCCGGCCTCTAGGACGCGTTCGTACGACTGCAGGATGGGATCGTCATACGACCACAGGCCACGAGGATCATCGAAGATGATCCAGCGCAGCTTGGGCAGCTTGTCCTTGAGCGACAGAGCCTTGTCTACCTGTTCCTGGTCCTCGGCCACGATGATCGAGGTCTCGGCATGGTTCAGCACGTAGACGAGCTCGGCGGCAATGGAGTCTTGGTAGACGGGCACCGAGACCCCGCCCAGCGCCTGCGCGGCAAGCTGCGCGAAATAGAGCTGTGGGCGGTTGTCACCCACCACCGAGAGCTTGTCACCACGTTTGAAATCGAACGAGGCGAGGCCGAGGGCAAAGTCTCGCACCTGGTCGCGATAGTCGCTCCAGCTGTAGGTCTGCCAGATGCCGCGGGTCTTCTCGCGCATACCGGCACCGCGCGGATCGGTCGCCGCATTGCGCACCACAAGCTTTGGCAGCGTGTCGGTCTGCGGGGATTCGACGAGGCTCATGCGCCGCTTCTGGACCTCGCTGTACCGAGATAGGCTTCGATCACCTTGGGATCGCGCTGCACCTTTTCCGGCGTGCCGGCGGCGATGCGCCGGCCGCGATCGAGCACGACGACATGATCGGAGATGTCCATGACTACGCCCATGTCGTGCTCGATCAGCACGACGGTGACGCCGCGCTCCTGGTTTACGTCCAGGATGTAGCGCGCCATGTCCTCCTTCTCGTCCTGGTTCATGCCTCCCATCGGCTCGTCGAGCAGCAGCACCTTCGGCTCAACGGCGAGGGCGCGTCCGAGCTCGACGCGTTTGCGCAAACCATAGGCGAGCGCCGCGGTCGGGAGTTTGCGCAGATCCTGCAGCTTCAGGAACTCGATGATCTCCTCGCAAGCCTCGCGGTGGGCAATGTCTTCCTTCTGCGCCATCCCCCAGTAGACGACGCTGGAGAGGACGCCTGCCTTCATGCGCACGTGGCGGCCCAGCATCAGGTTGTCGAGGACCGTCAGACCACTGAACAACGCGATGTTCTGGAAGGTGCGTGCCACGCCAAGCTGGGCGACCTCGCTCGGCTTGCGGTGAGTGATGTTCTTGCCCTCGAGCACGATTCGGCCGGTGTCAGGTTTGTAGAAGCCTGAGATCATGTTCAGGAGCGAAGTCTTCCCCGCTCCGTTCGGACCAATGATCGAGAGGATACCGCCACGCGGTACGTCGAGCGATACGTCCTGAACGGCGGTGACGCCACCGAACTTCTTGGACAAGGCGACAACGTCAAGGATCGGAGCGTCATCCATCTCGTTGTCCGTCCCTGTTATCGGACCTACGTAGAGACCTCTTACGCCATGCCAATTTTGAGCCACACTTTTTGAGCCGCACTTTCCGTCCCACACATTTTCTAATAGCCATTTGTTTTTTGTGACGCTATTGCTATGACCTGACGTCGTCAAGAGGGGATGCAGAACAATTGTGATGTGGATGGGTTCGGGCGATTGCATCCAGCAGGAGCACGTGAACGACTGTTTCAACGCTCATGTGGCTGCTTGGCTATGCCGCAACGTACATAGTTAGGAGCGGTTCCTGAGGGAGGAATATGATGGCGAAGAGCACCGCGATTGAACGTTGGGACGTCGCCGTCGTCGGCGCCGGCCTATCGGGTATGTACCAGCTGCTGAAACTGCGCCAGCTCGGCTTCAAGGCACGCGTCTACGAGGCGGGCGGCGATGTCGGCGGCACCTGGTACTGGAACCGCTATCCCGGCTGCCGCTTCGATTCGGAGAGCTGGAGCTACGGCTTCTCCTTCTCGCCCGAGGTGCTGAAGGAGTGGAACTGGGCCGAGCACTTCTCCAGCCAGCCCGAGAATCTGCGCTACTGTCAGTTCCTCGCCGACAAGTTCGACCTGCGCCGCGACATCACCTTCAATGCACGCGTGAAGTCGGCGTCGTGGGACGAGGCGGCGGGCGAATGGGAGGTGATGTTCGAGGACGGCAAGCGCGCGCGCTCGCGTTTCCTCATCACCGCCATCGGCCCGTTGTCGGCGCCGACCATGCCCAACATCCCGGGCGCCAACGACTTCAAGGGCGAGTGCTACCACACCGGCCTGTGGCCGCAGCACGAAGTGACCTTCGCCGGCAAGCGCGTGGCGGTGATTGGCACGGGCGCATCGGGCGTGCAGGCCATCACCGAGATCGCCAAGACGGTGGGCCATCTCACGGTGTTCCAGCGCACGCCCAACTGGTGCACGCCGCTGCGCAATTCCCGGATCTCGCCCGAGGAGATGGAGAAGATCCGCGCGCGCTACGACGACATCTTCCGGCGCTGCCGCGAGACCTGGGGCTGCTTCATCCACACCGCCGACCAGCGCAACGCCATGGATCTCACGCCCGAGGAGCGCGAGGCAGTGTTCGAGGAACTCTACAATCAGCCCGGCTTCTCCTTCTGGCAAGGCAACTTCCGGGACGCGCTGATCGACAAGGCAGCCAACGACGAGATGACCAGGTTCGTGGTCAAGAAGATCCGCGCCCGCGTGAAGGACCAGAAGATCGCCGACAAGCTGATCCCGACCAACCACGGCTATGGCACGCGCCGCGTGCCGCTCGAAAGCGGCTACTACGAGGTCTACAACCAGCCCAACGTCAGACTGGTCGATCTGCGCGAGACGCCGATCGAGCGCATCACCGCCAAGGGCGTCAAGACGTCGGACGCCGAGTACGAATTCGACATGATCATCTTCGCCACCGGCTTCGACGCCATCACCGGCGCATTCGATCGCATCGACATCCGGGGAGTCGGCGGTCGGAAACTGAAGGACAAATGGGCCGACGGCCCACACACCTATCTGGGGCTGAACATCGCCGGCTTCCCCAACTTCCTCACGCTGGTCGGCCCACACAACGCTGCCACCTTCTGCAACATCCCGCGCTGCATCGAGCAGAACGTCGACTTCGTCGGCGACATGCTGGTCTACATGCGCGACAAGGGCCTCAAGCGGCTCGAGGCGACCGCCGAGGCCGAGGACGAGTGGACCGCCCACGTCTACGACACCGGCAGCAAGCTTTTGGCCATGCAGGTCGATTCGTGGATCACCGGCGTCAACAAGAACGTCGCCGGCCGCCAGAAGCGCACCTTCATGGCCTATGCCGGCGGCGCGCCCAAGTACCGCCAGAAGTGCGAGGAGGTCGTGGCGGGCGGGTATGAAGGGTTCGCATTGCACTAATCCAGATCCGATGGCCGCATTTCGGACGCGACCTGGGCGGCCTGCTGCGAGCATCTGGCGACGGTGGAGGAGCGGATCGAACTGGTGCTATCGGGGACCGGTTCGGAGCGCAGCGGAGGACGGCGGGCCGAGTTCGGCCGAGCTCACGGAACTGCGGTACCTCGCTCAGCAGGGTGACGTTTCCTGAACTGGCTGGGGATCTGGGCTATCTTGACCGCCTGAAGCTCAAATACGTCGGCGACAGCACCGGCGGCCCGCAATCCCTCCAGGCGGTCGCCACCGGCGACGCCGACTTCGGCAGCGCCTTCAACGGCTCCCTGCTCAACCTGCGGGCGGCGTAGGTGCCGCTCAAGGCTCAAGGCCGTCGTGTCCTTTTACGCCACCGACAAGCTGACTTGGCGCGGCATCGATGAGGTTACGACTTTTTGGAAAGGAACATTCCAGGCTGAGGCGATACGCCTCTCATCCTCCTTGTCGCACGATACCGAGCGGCAACGACTAACCCATCTTATTCACCGGATGGAGCGACGGATGTAGCGCGAAGCCGCGATTTGATTGATGATTCTGGTTGCGAAGCCAAACCATCGATCGGTCGAGGAGCGCCACACCCGTCATGAGCGAGAATACTGTACATCCTTTCGATGTTCCATCGGTCTGCCGCAAGAAGGTGAGGGTGGCGTTCGACGGCGGGCGGCTGTCGTCGGATGGCGGGGTCCTGTTGCTGCGCGGGGCGGAGCGGCAGCTGGCTCTGGCGTCGCGGCTCGCAGGATGCCTGCGCGACAGGCGCGGTCCTGAGATGCTGCGGCTGCGCATGCGGCGGGGTACGAGGACGCCGACGACTGTGATTGGCTGCGGCAGGATGCGACGGTCAAGCTGGCGGTGGGGCGGCTGCCCGAGAGTGGCCAGCCGCTGTGCTCACAGCCGACCATGTCGCGGCTGGAGAACGCGCCGTCGAAGATCGAGATAGCGCGGCTGATGGCGGCGATGGTGGACCTGTTCTGCGACAGCTATCGGCGGGAGCCGGCGTTGATCGAGCAAGATGCGCAAGTTAAGCATCTCGTTGGAAGCGCTGATATCGAAAGGCGCAATAGGGCCCCGCAATAGGAATCGCCAACGACGTAGCCCTCGGCCGCGAGCAACTTCAGCGCCTCCCGTACCGGCGTGATGCTGGTCTGCAGCAACTTTGCGATATCGAGCTGCTTGAGGCGGGTGCCGCGTGGAAAGCGGCTGGCGATGATGCCTTCACGGAGGAAATCGGCGACCTGTTCCTCCTTCGTCCGGTACTCCATGATCTTGAGCCGGCGAATTCCACAGGCGTGCATCCCCTTGCTCGTGGGCTGGCATGATCGAGCGCGTGTCAAGATTATCGGCCGTGCGGCCAAGCAGCTGCGTCTGGGCAACGAGCCGAGGTCCTTCCGGACGTGGCCTCCGGCGATCAGGTTCTCCTCCGTGGTCAGATGCTCGAACACGCGTCTTCCCTCGAAGACCCGGGCAAGGTCGAGCCGCGTAACGTCGTGAGCGCGCAGCCCGTCGCAGATGCCGGCGTAGAAGGACGAGATGGCGAAGGCGAGCAGTCGCTCATGCCCGAAGGCGATGGCTTCGCGGATGAAGGGGGCCGATCCTGGTCGTCCTACCGCCGTTTTCTGCTGGATGGAGCCGGTGCACTCCTCTTGTGGCAAAGTCTCCTCTGCTGATAATATACAATGCTTATTATCGATGGAGACGGTCCGAGATATGCGCGACCCTGACCAAAGCGTCGGCTTCCTAGTGAACGACGTGGCGCGGCTGCTACGGCGGAACTTCAACCGGCGGGCACAAGAACTCGGGCTATCTCTAGCCCAATGGCAGGCGCTGGCGTACTTGTCCCGACAGGAGGGCGTGAACCAGGTCACTTTGGCCGAGAGTCTGGAGGTCCAGCCAATGACACTGGCCCGCCTGATCGACCGGCTGCAGGAGGCCGGCTTGGTCGCACGCCGACCCGATCTCGACGACCGCCGGGCTTTCCGTCTCTATCTGACCGCTGCCGCCCAACCGCTTCTCGACCGAATGTGGGCTCTCGCGACCGAGACCCGTGAAGAAGCCATGGCCGGAATGCGTGACCGCACGAAACAGGTGCTCATCGATGCGCTGCGCCATATGAAGCGCAACCTCATTGAGGTCGAGAGCGAAGGCGACAGCATTGGCAGGAGACCAGAGAAAGCCTTCTCGGATGCAGCAGAACGCAGCTGAGCGTTCACGCCGTGCCCACGGCTTGGACAAGACGATCCCCTCAGGGCAGCAGGCCGGGTTGAGCTGGCGGCCTCCTCGATTGGCCGCGCCACGCCGCTGGCTGCGGCGCTCCCTGCTACTCCTCGGCCCGCTGATCGTGGCGATTATCGGCGGCTACTTTTATGTGACGGGCGGCCGCTACGTCAGCACGGAGAATGCCTACGTGAAGGCAGACAAGGTGATGATCGCCGCGGAAGTCTCCGGCCTTATCGCTGAGGTCTCGGTGCGCGAGAATCAGCGTGTGGCCATGGGCGATGTGTTATTCCACATCGACGATCGGCCCTATCATATTGCGTTGGCCGAGGCGGAGGCGCGGCTTGCCGGCCTGCGCGACGAGATCGAAAGCCTGAAGGGCAGCTACCGGCAGAAGCAGGAGGAGCTGGCGCTTGCCCGGACCAACCTGGCTTTCGCCGAGACCGAGTTCGAGCGGCAGTCCAAGCTGGTCGTCAGCGCCGTCGTCTCCCGCAGCAAGCACGATGCTGCCCGCCACGACTTCGACGTGGCGGGCAGCCGTATTCGGGTCACGGAGCAGGAGATGGCGCAGATCCGGGCACAGCTTGCCGGCGACCCGGACATCCCGGCGGAGCGCCACCCGCGATTCCTGGCAGCGAAGGCGGCGGTCGATCGTGCCGCTCTCGACCTCAAACGAACCATCGTGCGCGCGCCCTTCGCGGGCATCGCGAGTAATACGCCGCAGGTTGGCCAGCAGGTCATCGGAAACGGCCCGATGAG
The DNA here is from genome assembly GCF_900167455.1 of Enhydrobacter aerosaccus. Taxonomy (GTDB): domain Bacteria; phylum Pseudomonadota; class Alphaproteobacteria; order Reyranellales; family Reyranellaceae; genus Reyranella; species Reyranella aerosaccus. The sequence goes on along the minus strand of NZ_FUWJ01000001.1, from coordinate 144,092 downwards.
CAGCCCGGTGATGAGCCTCGTCGCCGACACCGGCCTCTGGATCGAGGCGAACTTCAAGGAAACCGATCTGGCCCACGTCCGCCCCGGCCAGCCGGTGACGATCCATGTGGACACCTACCCCGACCACGAGTGGCACGGGACGGTGGCAAGCCTCAGCCAGGCGACCGGCGCGGAGTTCTCCGTCATCCCGCCCCAGAACGCCACCGGCAACTGGGTCAAGGTGGTGCAGCGTATCCCCGTGCGTATCGCCGTCGAGACGAACGGCCGGGATCCGCGGTTGCGCTCCGGCATGAGCACGACAGTCGAAATCGACACCGGGCACCGCCGGCCGCTCCCCGGCTACGTGCGGACGGCGCTCTCTTGGTTCGGCGTCTCGCGCAACGTCGCTGCCCAGGCGGAACCGAGCCGATGAAGGAGGCCGGCGCCGCGAGCAGGCCGTTCGAACGCGGCCTGATCACTGTCTCCATCATGCTGGCGACGATCATGCAGGCGCTGGACACCACCATCGCAAACGTCGCGCTGCCACACATGCAGGGCAGCATGTCCGCTACCCAAGACCAGATCTCGTGGGTCTTGACCTCCTACATCGTCGCGGCCGCGATCATGACCCCGCCTACCGGCGTGCTGGCCGCTCGCCTGGGGCGCAAGCGGCTGTTTGCGGTCATGGTGACCGGCTTCACTATCGCCTCGATGCTATGCGGTGCGGCTTCGTCGCTCGTCGAGATCGTGCTCTATCGCCTGTTGCAGGGCGCCTTCGGTGCCGGGCTTGTACCACTCTCGCAGGCCGTCCTGCTCGACACCTACCCGCGCGAGAAGCATGGTTCAGCCATGGCCATGTGGGGCGTCGGAGTAATGGTGGGCCCCATCCTCGGGCCCACCCTCGGCGGCTACCTTACCGAGACCTACGACTGGCGTTGGGTTTTCTACATCAATCTACCGTTCGGCATCCTGGCGCTCATCGGCATTCTCGCCTTCGTACCGGAGACGCCCCGTGACCGGCGCCGCGGCTTTGACTTCTTCGGCTTCGCGGTCTTGAGCCTCGCCATCGCCGCGTTGCAGCTGATGCTCGATCGGGGCGAGTCCCAGGACTGGTTCGCCTCGACTGAGATCGTGGCCGAGGCGATGCTCGCGGGTCTTTTCCTCTACATGTTCCTGGTGCATATGTTCACGGCGCGCGAGCCGTTCCTCGAGCCCGCTCTGTTCCGCGACCGCAACCTCGCGGTGGGGCTCTTCCTCATTTTCATGGTCGGCGTGGTCCTCCTCGCCACCCTCGCCCTCCTGCCGCCCTTCCTCCAGAACCTGATGGGCTTCCCCGTGCTGACCACCGGCTACGTGCTCGCGCCGCGGGGGGTCGGCACCATGATTGCGATGGTCCTGGTCGGCCGACTGATCGGCAAGCTGGACACCCGCCTGCTGATCCTGCTCGGCATCGGCTTGACCGCGCTCTCCCTGTGGGAGATGTCCGGCTTCACCACCGAGGTGCCGGTCTCGACCATCGTCTGGACCGGCATCATCCAGGGGCTGGGGCTCGGCTTCATCTTCGTGCCGCTCAGCACCGTGACGTTCTCGACCCTCGCCCCGCATTACCGGAACGAGGGCACGGCCATGTACAGCCTGATGCGCAACATCGGCAGCAGCATCGGCATCTCGATCGTGGTCACGCTGCTCGCCCAGAACACCCAGGTCAACCATGCTGACATCGCCAACGTCATGACCCCATTTCGCACCATGCTGCAGTCGCCCTGGCTGCCGCAAGCGTGGAACTGGCACACGATGTCGGGCGTCACGGCCCTCAACGGCGAAGTAACACGCCAGGCAGCGACCATCGCCTATCTCAACGACTTCACTTTCATGATGTGGGTTACGCTGCTGTCGGCGCCGCTGCTACTACTGCTCCGCAAACCGCGAGTGCCGGCGGTCGTGGAGCCTGCTGCGACGGAGTAAGGTCGAAATAAGAGCGGAGGTCGCCTCCGATCGCGCACCATTAGAAAGGTCAAACATAGTTTCAGTTAGGAGAGTCAAAATGAAGGAACTCGATCTGAAGCGCGCGGCCGACGCTTATGCGAAGGCGTGGGCCGAAGCAAAGAAGCATGGAGACGATGCAGCAGAGGCTTTGATGATGTCGGACTTGGTATCGTCCCAAAGTGCGAAGAAGCTGTTTACGGCTCGTGCCGAGCGAGCGCTCGCTGCTTCTGAGAATTATCGGAAGGCGGCGGATCTTTGCTTGAAGGTGATAGACGAAATGGATCGTAAACGGCTTCGTCCGCGACGCAGCAGCTAAAACCGCGTCGAAACCACGAAACGCTGGCATCCATGGCCAGCGTGTCACTGATTGACCTATTCTTCGAGGTGCCCAGTAATCACAAGCAGCGATGACGGGCTCCGACAGTCGGTGCACGGAATTGCTCACTTTGGCCGCTCGCTGTAGTCAACCGCCGCACGAACCGCCAAATCGGGGCCATTGACAGTTACAGGGCCCCGTACCGAAATCCGTCGAGACTTGCTGTCTCCCTGAAAGGCCACGTGAACACAGTGTCGCCCCACCGATATTGGATGCAGTCGTGGTGGGCGAGATCATCCGGAGTGCGCAGGGCGGGTCTGCGCGCAAAGTACGTTGGCGGCATCGCGCTATGTCGCGCAACTTGATTTCGTCGTAAGGCCTCTGAGAAGCGCACGACTGCTGCACAAACAATCCGCTGCCGGGTAATCTGACCGGAACGCCATTTGGCAGTTTTCATGGCGAACCTCGGCGCGAGCGTAGGTGTCAACGCGCGTTGACGGTGCTTCTAACCCGCGAAACTCAAACAGTAGTCGCGTACCAGCTGAAGGGGGATGCGGGCATGGCTCTGGATGATTATGAACTTGCCGCCTGGTGTGCTCCCAGTCGGCAGCTTGGCCAGCCGCTCGAAGTCATCGGCGTCCCACACGCAGGTGCGTTCCGAGAAAAGCTGCGTCTCCGAGAAGTAACAGGGATCCCAGTGGAGGTGATAGTCGAGCAAGTTGCCCTTGCGCTCGGCTACGGCGGTGTAGAGCGAATATTCCGTCCAGGGGATCGAGCCAAGCTTGCGCAAGACCCGCAGGCTGAGCGTCGCCAATGGATCGCCGCCATCTCGACGAAAATAGTCCAGCGTCTGCGCGGAAAGGTCGCCGTGAAGGATGTTCGGCGTGACCGACAGACCATGCGCCTTAGTGTCGTATGGCAGGTCCACCATCTCCGACGCGCCTCGCCACCAGTCATGGCAGCGCTTGGGCTCCCAACGCGACAACGCGCGCCGGTCGTGAACGAAGGTGGAGGCATCGAAGTCGGCCACACAACAGACATCGGAGTCGAGCGTCAGGTAGCCGCTGAAACCCAGCACCGCCGGTACGTGCAGCTTGATCAGCTGCTGCCGATACCAGCCGGTCAACAGGTAGAAGGGGCTGAAGGCCGGGAAGAACTCACTCTCGGAGCGCACCGAAACGTCGATGTTCCTAGAGCGTGGCAGCTTGGTTCGCAGGAGACCTACATCGCGCGCCGGCGACACGATCAACAGCTGGAAAGGCATGCTATCTCGCCAGTGCCTCGTCAGCGATTCGATCAGCAGGCCGGTACGCTCGAGATCGCCCCGGCGCGTCAGCTTGCGCAACGCCAGGGGCAGAATTGCTTGCCGCACTTCGCAGAACATCTATTTGAATTTATCTGCGACGGCATGTTAAGTCAACAACCGTTGACTGGGAGACCGATATGTGCCGCCGGAATTCATCAGCTGGGATCGCGAGCAGATCAACAAGGAGCTGAAGGCGGCAGAGGAAGCTTTCCGCACCGAGCCTCAGGCGCAAGTTTACGACCGTGGAATAGAGATCGACGGTCGTCACTTAAGGCTCAATGCCGACTATGTGGCCGAGCAAATGCGCGCTGCTGACCTTTTGATTACGACGGCCAAGGAAGGCGGTGCCTTGCTCGACAGGAGCCGACACGTCAGCGTGACCGAAGCTAGTCGCTTATCGTTGACGCGAGCCATCGCGACGGCGGCGATCGACAGAAGCGTGCCCCCAGACAGTAGTCGGTGGCCCGTATCCCGCGGTTCGGCACAATGGCGTTGATGGCATCGAGCGCAGCCAAGACGCCCATGCGGCGGTAGTCGTCCATCGCGAGATCGCCGTCCTCGGCGCCCGGACTGCGCCAGGAAATGCAGAACACCGTGTAGCCCTGCTCGACTAGATAGCGGACGAGCGAATCCTCTGAAGAAAGATCCAGAATGTAGTACTTCACGATCCAGGCGGGCACGATGAGCACTGGCTCGGCGATCACTGTCTTCGTCGTCGGCGCATACTGGATCCACTCGATCAAGTGGTTGCGGTACACGACCTTTCCGGTCGTCACAGCGACATCGCGGCCGACGATGAAGTTGTCGGTTCCGACAGGAGGACATCCTGTCGCCACTCGACCAAAATCCTCGAGCCAGTTCCGAAATCCCTGGACCAGATTGGTTCCGCCAGTTTCGGTGATCCTTTGGAGCACCTTGGGATTGGCAAAGGGGATATTCGACGGCGAGAATATATCGAGGACTTGGCGAGTGACGAAAAAGACCACGTCCTCATGGTGCGGCATGACGCCAGGAATCTCATGGGTGACGTTGTGCCACCACTGATGAGTCAGCAGGAAAGCCTGGGATAAAGATCGAACGGAGCCTTTTGCCACGGTTCTGCGGAGAAGCAATGGTCGCCTGGCAAGGGTTCGATACATGGCGACATCTCGGATCCGGCAGCCGTTGCCAAGACATGAGTGCCGAAGCGTCTCGCCTTGCGCCATGCCTTTCACGCGCGTTCGGCCTGCTTGCCCGGCGCGGACGCCAGATGGATCGACCAGTCGAAATAGGCCAGCGCCAATGCCACCAGCGAAATGCCACCGGTCGCCTGCCCCGTAAGGGCTTTGTGCATCCGGTCCACGGGGCGGAAGGCTTTAATGCCAACGCTCTCATCCCCGGGGCAGAGGCACTGCCCGGCTTTGAACCACTGCACTGGGTGTTGCCGCATCCATCATTGTCTCCTTTTGCCGGGCGCCTTACCCCGCTCACTCGTGGTAGTCGCGTGCATCGTGGTTGTAATGGTACCTAAGATGAGCTTCTCGAGTTGACCCCCTTCGGTCTCAAGGAGTGGCTTGATAGAAAGCACGTTCCTGAGAATGCCGATTCCGGCCAAGAAGGCGGCAATCACGGCAGCCCGGAGCAGCGCTGGCTGCTCGAGTTTCGTGGCAAGCGGGCCGATGAAGTCCTGCACGATGAACTCGCGCAGGACGCGGGCCGCATCGGGGTTCGTCAGCGAGCGAACGATAATATCGAGCGGGTTGATGTCTTCGTCAGTGTCATGGGCGAAGAGCTGCTTCGCGAGTGCCTGAGCGACACTGTCACTCGAGCCCGTGAGGAGGCGATCAGGTCGAGCCGTCGCCGCCAGGGCCTGCGCGAAAAGTCGCTCCTTCGAGCCAAAACAGCGGTGCACATAGGCGACATCGACGCCTGCATCTGCGGCGATGTCTCGCAGTCCGGTCGCATCATATGAGTGTTTCGAGAAGCACCGAGACGCGGCTTCAAGAATGCGGTCCCGCGTGGGGAGCGCTTGTTTTATTGCTGGCGTGCGGCGCATGTGGTCTCGCAAATCATTGCATCACAATCAAATAGGCCATCTGTCGCCCTAGTCAACAACGGTTGACATGGATCAAGGCATCATCAAACGTTTGAAAGTACTTAGCTTACAATTTACATTTAAGGAGCTTTTCGATGCCAGCCGAACAGCGGACGACGACCGAGCAAATCGGATTGATGTTCCTCCCTGCTACGTTCGCCAGGTTAGACTGGACGAAACCGTTCACGGACACATCGGTGAAAATAGTTGGCGGCTTTTGCAGGGAAGCGCTGAAGTTCACCTCCCGCCGCCTCCAGGAGCAGACTGACTATTTCAAGGAGCTCGCGGAGTGCGATAATCCTGCGAAGTTTCTCAGCTGCAATGGTGAATTCCTTCGGAAGTCGTTGGTGAACTCGGTCGAGGATTCGCAACGAGCGTTTGCGGCGATTCAAGGTTCTTTGGCCGGTTCGAAGAGCAGCTGATCGACACGCGTCTGCAACGGCGGGTTAAGGTCTGTCGACATTCATTTGAGGGCAAGGACAATTGCAACAAGATGGATAGCGGCTCGGAAGCTGGTGTCAGTCTTGTCGTATCTGGTGGCGATACGGCGAAACTCCTTGATCCTCTGGAAGAAGTTCTCGACCAGATGGCGCCATTTGTAGAGTTCGGCGTCATACGGGATGGCGCTGGCGCGGCTGGCGTTGGGTGGGATGACGGCCAGGGTGCCGCGCTGATTAAGCTGGAGGCGTAGCCAGTCGCTGTCAAAGGCCTTGTCGCCGATCAGCGCCCCCGGCGCGATGCCGTCCAGCAGCGGCTCTGAGCCAACGCAGTCGTGGCGCTGACCTGGCAGAAGGACGACGCGGGCGAGATTGCCGAGCGCGTCGACGTGGCCAATACTGCGTTCCTCCATTCCGAGGAAGACAGTGCACCATCAAAGCCCGGGATCAAACACCTAGACACCATGAGCTTCTCCTGACGCACTTCAAATCTTGGGCAGGATTTGAACCTACAGACCGCTCATGACAGGTTGCGAGGACAGCACTTGCCGCGAGTTTGTTGCCGACGTCATGACCGTCGCCTGCTCCACACCAATCGAGCCGAGATGCCATCGGCCGCCGCGATCATCGCTCCGCTCAACGGCTGCGACAGGCTAGGATCATCAAGACGCACGTGAAGATACTTTCCTCCACGATCGCTGCTCCTCCGATCTCGCCAAGCTGCGCCGATTTCGCTGGCGCCTACGTATATTCGGTAATCTGGCGCCTGATCGCTATTGCGATTGTCGTTGGGAACGAAGCGGACCCTGGTATTGATCGTCAGCGTGCGTATACGGCCGACCCATCCCCCGTCCTTCGCAGGGGTGAGCATCCCAATGATCGCCATCCAGACCTCCCTCAGCTCTCGGGTGGTGACGCATCGCCCAAACGCTGCTTCCGTCGTGTTGACTTCAGGCCATCGACTCGAGTTGCCTCGTCAGGCTGGTTCTTGAGCGCCTTGGCGTAGTTGCGATCGCTAGCCAGGAAGCTTTCAAGCATGTAGGGAATGAGCTCGACTACTGGCTCGGCTTGGCCGTAGGTCTCGCGGTAAAGCTCCGCATAGGCCTGAAGCGCGCGGTTGAGGCTCGGCGCAATCGTGATCGTGAGCTTGACCGGGGTGCGGTCAGGCAGCTTGCCCAGCTTGAGATCGCCCATGGATCGCCTCCCTCATGGCTGATAGGGTCGCAACACCAAATCCTTGTGCACGATGACGCGCAGCGGCCAGCCGGGACGCACGGTGATGGTGGGCTGGATGTTGAGATCCTTCTGCACGATGCGCTGGCCGGCTTGATTGGCGCTTTGCTGGGTCGACTCGCGGATAGCTCGGATCAGATCGCTTTCGGAGCCGCCGAAGCCGATCTGGCTGCCGACGCCCAGCAAGGTCGAGAGCGCGACGCCCTTGAGCAGGGTCCAGGTGTGATAGTCGACCTCGTCCTCGAGGCCGGCATAGCCCGCCTGGTCGGTGGCCGGCAGGTTGTCGATTTGGATCGAGGTGCCGTTGGGCATGACGATGCGCTGCCAGACTAGCAGCGCGCGCTTCTGGCCGAAGGCGACGACGCTGTCGTAGGAGCCGACGAGCCGCGATCCCTGCGGGATCAGCAGCGTGCGGCCGGTGACTGTGTCGTAGACGTTCTCCGTCACCTGGGCCACGACCAGTCCCGGCAAGTCGCTGTTCACGCCTGTGAGGAGGCTCGCCGAGATCACGCTGCCCGCCAGGACCTGATAGGGCGACACCGGCTCCTGAAGGCTGTGCGGATTGTAGATGCCGGCCTCTGTCCGCTGATTGAGGAAGTCGAGCTTGCGCTGCTGGTAGTTCTGGTCGCGATCCGGATCCAGCGCGAGGCGCGATCCGTTCTGGCTTGCGGTCGATGCCGGCGATAGCGCCGGCGCTCTCCCTGACGATGGTGTTGTCGAGGGACTCGGGCTCTGTGCTGCTGTAGCGGTGCGGGAGAGCTGGTACAGGACGCCCGCCTCTTTCGCCTGCCGCGCCTGCTGGGCAAGCCGCATGCGCTCGGCACGCTCGGCGTCTTCGTCCGGGTTGGGCCGCACGCTGGGAGTGATCCCGAGACTCTTCTCCTTCTGCACGATGGCGGGCCCGAGATCGCCCGGCAGCGGCGGGCCGAGCTTGGGCACCGGCTTCTTGAGCTGGTCGTAGCTGCCGGGCAGCGACGACAGACTGTCCGGCGTGGACCTGCGTCCGCCGCCCGCCACCTCCTGATCGCCCGTACGCGTCCACTTCGATCCGTAAAGCGCCAGCCAGAGCGCCGCGAACAGCGCGACGCAGAGCAATGCCGCCACCGCGATGATCAGCCGGCGCTTGAAGCGGATCACGCGGCGCGGTCGCGCCCGCAAGACGAAGCTCGCGGGATCGGCTTTAGGAGGATCAGCGCGGGAAGGATCGTCGCTCATGGTCATCGATGCCCTGAGATCTCCGGTCAGCGCTTGGCGTCGGAGCGTGCGACATCGGTGCGGCTGATGCGTACGACCTGCTGTGGGCTGGTGCCGAGCCGGAGCTCGGCCGCGGCAAAGAGGCGATCGACGATGTAGTAGTTGGAGCGTACGCGATAGTTGACGAGCTGGTTGTCGCCGTCAGGCCCGACCACGAACAAAGGCGGTGTCTCGCCCTGATCGATGCGGGCGGGGAACTCGATGTAGACCTTAGATCCGTCGTCGAAGGCACGCACCGGCCGCCACGGCGGCCGGTCGCCGGTGATGTCGTAGCGAAAGCGCAGGTTCTCGAGGGCGACCGCGTTGGCAACAGGGGCCGCCGCTTCGGCCTGCGCATTCTGCTTCTTCAGCGCTACAAGCGCATCCTGAGGATAGGTCCAGGATATCGCCGCCATCGCCGTTTTTTCCGTGCTCTCCATCGCCAGGTGATAGGTGCGCCTATCGGTGGTGATGACGAGGTTCGTCTTGAGCCCCGCCGCAAACGGTTTCACCAGCACATGGACCTGCTTCGATGACCCGGTGCCGCTCAGCGTATCGCCCACGACCCAGCGCACCGTGTCGCCCGAGGAGATCGCGACAAGGCTTTCGCCCGGCTGCAAGGCGACGTCAGTGACCTCCTCGGGGGCTGCATAAAGGCGGTAGAGCGCCCCCTCGCTGAAGGGATAGACTTGGACTGCATTGATGTAGCCGTCCTTGCTGGGCTCGCGCAGGGCCGCCTGGTTGGCGGCGTCGACGCGCGCCTGCGGCGGCCGCGGATCGGGCCCCGGCGATGACGGTGGCGGCTTCAACTGCCCCGGCAGCGGCAGCGGCTTGGGCACCTCGACGATCTTCACCGGTTTGGGCGGATCGGGTTGGACTTGGGCCGGCTGGAACGATGCAGAGTCGTAGGAGATCGATGGCGGTTTCTTGGCACAGGCGACCAGGGCCAAGGTGGAGGTCGAAAGCAGCAGAGCCGATCTCAGGAATCGTGTCATGGCGTCTCGAGTCATGGTCCTTCTCCGGGGTTGAGTTCGCGCGACCAGCTGAGGCCGTTGACGTAGATGCCGAGCGGGTTCTTGCGCAGGACGTCGGCTGAGCGGGGTTGCTGCACGACGATGGTCAGGATGGCGGTCCAGCGCTCGGTGCGGGCGAGGCTTTCGTGCTCGTAGGCCTGCTCGGTCCACTTCACCTGGAAGGAATCTCCCGAGACGCGCACGACGCTGGTCACCTGCACCGAGACCGTGCGCTCGCCGATCGACTTGAACGGATCGTTGGTGCGGGCGTAGTCGCTGAGCAGGGCGGCCGTGCGCTCGGTCACGTAGTCGTACGCTTCCAGCCAGTTGCGGCGCACGATCACGGGATCGATGGAGAGCGAGCGCAGGTCGGTGACGAAACGACTGAGATACCAGCCGATCTGCGCGTCGGTCGGGTTATAGGGCTCGATCGCGGGACCGACGGCGCGCACCTGGCCGAGCTTGTCGACCTCGACCACGTAGGGCGTGACGCGGCTTTGCGCGGCGAGCCAGAGGACGCCACCGGCCAGGCCAACGCTGAGCGCCAATGAGCCAAAGGCCATGAGCCGCCAGTTGTGGGCCTGCACGCGGGCCGAGCCCAGACGCTCGTCCCACAGCTGGCCGGCACGCTGATAAGGCGTGACGGGCTCTGGAGTCAGGCCATAGCGTTGCACGGGGCGTCGGAACAACCGCATGGGTCACTCCCCGAGATCGAGCGACAGCCCTGAACCGGACTTGTCGCCTTCGCGCAGCACCTGGGCCATGGTTCGCGCCTGGCGGCGACGTCGCGCAGCCCGGAGCTGGCGCGCCCAGCCGGGCTCGCTACCGGCTGCCGCAGATGGCCCCTCTCCCGTCGGCGGCGCGCTGCGAACCGAAGGACCTGCGCCCCCAGTGGGCGTCGATGGACCAGACGGCCCTGACGGCGAAGAGGATCGTGAGCCAAGCGCCGTGGCAGCCCGAACGGCCGTGAGACCGCCAACGCCGGCGAGCCGCGCGGCAGACCAGGCAGTGCCACCGACCAGCAACGCCCCTGACGCCAATGCACTAGCGGTTCCGACGGCAGCCCCCGCTCCCAGTTGCGGCCCGCCCGAGACCAGGCCTGCAGCGATGCCAGGACCGAAGATGCCGAGCCCGAACAGCGCGATCGATGCAAGGACGAGCGACATCGCCTGTGACAGCGTCACGGAGCCTTGCAGGGCGTTGGTGAAGTCGCCGAAGAAGCTGGCACCGATGCCGACAATGACGGCGAGCACCATCACCTTGACGCCGGAGGCCACCACGTGGCCCAGCGCCCGTTCGGCCAGGAACGCCGTCTTGGTCCAAAGCGCGAAGGGCACCAAGACGAAGCCGGCCAATGTGCTCAGCTTGAACTCGATCACGGTGACGAAGAGCTGGACGGCCAGGATGAAGAAGGACAGGACCACCACGACCCAGGCGAACAGCAGGACCAGCATGATCGCGAAGTTGGTGAGGATGTTGGTTAATCCGACCTGCGCGCCGGCCTGTTGCAAGAGCGGCCAGGCGGCCTGGAAGCCCACGCCAGCCAGCCGGCCGGGGCGCAGCAGATCCTGGGCGTTCAGCCCGTTGTTGGTGACTCGCAGCCCCAGCGTGGAGAACGACGCGAATATCGCGTCCGCAAGGCCCGCGAAGTTGTTGAGGATGAAGGCGAAGCTTCCGACATACAGCGTCTTGCGCACGAGCTGGGCGAGCACGTTGGCCTCGCCGTCGAGCAGCCAGAACAGCGCGGCGAGAGTCACGTCGATCACCACCAGGATCGAGGTGAGCGCGGCCACGTCACCGCTTAAAAGGCCGAATCCGCTGTCGATGTAGCGGATGAAGACCTGCATGAAGCGGTCGATGACGTTGAGATTGTCCATCGTGCGCGCTCTCCCGGCCGTTCTATTGCGCGGTGTAGGCGGAGTCGGTGCCGAGGAAGCGGTCATAAGCGGCGCGTGCCGCCTCCTCCGTCTCGGCCTGGCGCGCGTGCTCGAGCGCTGTGGCGCGGTATTGCGCCGCCATGAGATCCTGCACCTGGAGCTGCTGCTTGACTGAGAGCGCCACCAGCTGGGCGACTGCCTGCTGCGCCTGGAGATTGCCAACAGCCCCTTGCGAGGCCGTCACCAGCGACGACAGCGTGGCGGTATCCGCCTGGACGTTCTGGGCGACCTGCGCCTGCACGGTCATGGTCTGGCCGAACGCCTCGCGCGCCGCCTGCCAGCGCTGACGCGCATCCGCGACGAGCTGCGGGACGGTGACCGAGGCGCCGTACTGCTGGGGAAAGAGCTGGTTAAAGGCGGCCTGGCTGGCGCCGACGCTGAAACCGATGCTCTGCGCCTGGTTCATCAGCCCGCCGACCTGGGTCAAGGCGGAGACCATGCTGTCGAGCTGCGAGACGTCGAGACTCGCGAGGTTCCTGGCCATGTTCTCCAGCATCAGGACCTGGTTCTGCAGCCCCTGGATCTGGTTGTTGATCTGCTGAAGCTGCCGCGCGGCCTGCAGCACGTTCTCGGCGTAGTTCTGGGCATCGAACACCGCAAACTGCGCCCGCGCCGGCACGCTGGCGCCGGCAGCGCCCACGGCGAGGACGACGAGAAGAGCACGCGCGAAGCGAGTCATGGCGATGGCTCCAAAGGAGGGGATGGGAACTGGTCCAAGAGCTCGGCCGCCCAGTCGAGGCCGCGCGCGGCGAGGAAGCGGGCGGCAAAACCGGCGTCGCCTTCGGCGAGCAGACGGTCGATCAGGGCCTGGGTCGCAGGATCGGAGGTGCCGCAGAGGACCAGCGCCACCGGGCCCAACCCGAACTCGAACAGGCGGTTGCCGCGCCGGGAGTTGAGGTAGTACTGCCGCTTGGGCGTCGCCCGGCTCAGAATCTCGATCTGGCGGTCGTTGAGGCCGAAGCGTTCGTAGGCCGCACGCGCCTGCGGCTCGATCGCGCGGTCGTTGGGCAGGAAGATGCGCTGGGGGCAGCTCTCGATCAGGACCGGGGCGATGCTGCTGCCGGTGACGTCGCTCAGCGACTGGGTGGCGAACACCACGGCCACGTTCTTCTTGCGCATCACTTTCAGCCATTCGCGGATGCGGGCGGCGAACAGCGGCTGGTCGAGAAAGACCCAGGCCTCGTCCAGGATCAAAAGTGTCGGCCGGCCATCGAACCGCTCCTCCAGCCGGTGGAACAGATAAGTGAGCACCGGCGCGACTACGGCGGTCTCGTGCAGCAGCGACTCGGTCTCGAAGCACTGCACCTCCGACAGCGCCAGCCAGTCCTGCGCCGCGTCGAGCAGCCGGCCGAACGGGCCCTCCAGGGTGTAAGGCAGCAGCGCCGACTTCAGCGCATTGGATTGCAGGAGAAGCGAGAGCCCGGTGAGCGTGCGCTCCTCGATCGGCGCAGACGCGAGACTGAGAAGCGCGCTCCACACGGCTTCCTTGATTTCGGGGGTGACATTGACCTTCTCGTGCGCGAGCAAGTCTCCGACCCACTCTGCCGCCCAGCTGGCTTCGGCCGGCTCGTCGATACGGGCGAGCGGCTGGAAGGCAAACGAGCCATCGGCGCCCAGGACGTGATGGATCCCACGCATCGCCAGCACGGCGGCGCGGGCAGAGTTGCCCTTGTCGAAGATGTAAACCTGCGAGCCTGGATAGCGGCGGAACTGCAGCGCCATCAGCGCCAGCAGCACGGACTTGCCCGCACCGGTGGGCCCCACGATCAGCGTGTGGCCGACGTCGCCGACATGGGTCGAGAACCGAAACGGCGTCGACCCGCTGGTCTCGCCATAGAAGAGCGGCGGGCCGTCGAGATGATCGTTCCGTAGCGGCCCCGCCCAGACGGAACTGACCGGCACCAGGTGGGCCAGATTGAGCGTATGGACCAGCGGCTGACGAACATTGGCGTAGACGTGCCCGGGCAAGGTACCGAGCCAGGCTTCGACGGCGTTGAGGCTCTCGCGAATGGTGGTGAAGCCTGCGCCGTTGACGACGCGCTCGACGGCCCGGACCTTGTCGTCGACGGCTTGCCGGTCATGATCGAGCAGCACGACGGTGGTGCTCAGGTACCCGAACGCGACGTGGTCGCCACCCAGCGCCTGCAAGGCCAGGTCGGTGTCCAACACCTTGTTTTCGGCGTCGGAATCGATCAGCTGGACGGGCTCGTTGTACAAAACCTCGCGCAGGAGCGCGGTGATGGACTTGCGCTTGGCGAACCATTGGCGCCGCAGGCGCGTGAGCTCCCGGCGAGCATCGGTCTTGTCCAGGGCCAGAAAACGTGTGGCCCAGCGATAGGGGAAGCCAAGGTGATTGAGGGCGTCCAGCAGGCCGGGATGGGTATTGTTGGGGAAACCCAGCACCGACACAGCCCGCAGATGACGGTCGCCCAGCATCGGCTCGAGGCCGCCGGTGAGCGGCTCGTCGACCAGCAGGCCATCGAGATACATGGGAGTGTCGGAAACGCCGAGGCGATGGCGGTGGGGCGAGATGGTGCCGTGCAGATAGGTTAGCGTTCCGGCATCGTCCAACGCCTCAACCTCCGGCAAGAGGCCGGTGAGCAGATCCAGCGCCCGCTCGCTCTCGGCGATGAAGCCCGCCAGCTCCTGCCGCCAGTCACGCTGCGAGTCTTCACGCCCCGTCTCGAGGAAGGCACGCGCAAGCCGGCTGACGCGGTCAGCCGGGGGCAGGTAGAGAAGTGTGAGATGGTAGGCGCTCTCGAAGGGGCTCGAGCGTTGCTGTTCCCCCTCTCGATCGGCCTGCTGCTCGAACGCGGCTCTCCGCTCGCGGTCGACCAGCCAGGAGGCCGCGTCGGGGAAGCGCGAATCGGGATAGCCCAGCGCTTCGAACCGCTCGGCCTCGAAGAACAGCGCCCAGCCCGAGCCGAAGCGGCGCAAGAGGTTGTTGAGACGGGCGGAGGTCGCCAGAAGCTCCGCCTCGGTGGCGCTCTCGAGGTCGGGCCCGCGGAAGCGCAACGTGCGCTGGAAGCTGCCGTCCTTGTTCACCACTACGCCGGGCGCCACCAGGGCAGCCCACGGCAGATGGTCGGCGAGGCGATCGGCGCGACGGCGATACTCGGCGAGGTTCAGCATGACAGCCACCCCCGCTGCCGCAGATGCCGCGCTAGCACGTCGGCAAAGTGAGGATCGCGCTTGGCCGCAAACACCGCGAGCGAGTGGCCGACCACCCACAGCACCAGGCCGGCGAGCCAAAGCCTAAGCCCCAAGCCTAAAGCCGCCGCCACGGTGCCGTTGACGATCGCGACGGTGCGCGGCGCGCCGGCGAGCAGGATGGGCTCGCAGAGCGCGCGATGCAGGGGCACCTCGAAGCCTTCGGCGCTCATGACACCAGCGCTCCGCCCGAGAAGGAGAAGAAGGAGAGAAAGAAGGAGGAGGCGGCAAAGGCAATCGAGATGCCGAAGACGATCTGGATCAGCCGCCGGAATCCCCCGTGGGTCTCGCCGAAGGCAAGGCTCAAGCCCGTGACGATGATGATGATGACGGCGACGATCTTGGCCACCGGTCCCTGCACCGACTCCAGGATCTGCTGCAGCGGCTGCTCCCAGGGCATGTTGGAGCCGGCCGCCCAGGCCGGGCTCGCCAGGGTCAGCAGCAGGAGAGCAAGCGGGGTTCTCAATGGTCGGATGATGGGCATGGAACACTCTCCTCGGCTCAAAGGGCGTGCAGGCGATGGGGGGCGAGCTCGGTGACCTGGTAGTCGCCGTTGGCGTCTAGCCCGGTCACCTCGGCAATGGCCTCGACACGGCGCGCGAGCCCGCGGCCCTGGATGAACACGACGTAGTCGATGGCCTCGGCGATCAGCCGCCGCGGCACGGCCATCACTGTCTCCTGGATCAGCTGCTCGAGCCGGTAGAGGGCGGCGCGCGCGGAGTTGGCGTGCACCGTGGCGATGCCGCCGGGATGCCCGGTGTTCCAGGCCTTCAACAAGTCAAGCGCCTCCGGCCCGCGCACCTCGCCCACGATGATGCGGTCGGGCCTGAGCCGCAGGGTCGAGCGCACGAGGTCGGCCAGGCTCACAACGCCCGGCTTCGTGCGCAGGGCAACACAGTCAGGAGCGGCGCACTGCAGCTCGCGCGTGTCCTCGATCAGGATCACGCGATCGTCGAGCCGCGCGACCTCTGCCAGCAGCGCGTTGGCGAGTGTCGTCTTGCCCGAGCTGGTGCCGCCGGCGATCAGGAGGTTGCGGCGGTCGGCAACGGCACGGCGCAGCGCTTCCGCCTGCAAGGGCAAGAGGATGTTGTCGGCGATGTAGTCGTCGAGAGTGAAGACCTTGGCGGCGGGCTTGCGGATCGAGAAGCAGGGCGCCGTCGAGACCGGCGGCAGGATGCCTTCAAAGCGCTCGCCCGTCTCGGGGAGTTCGGCACTGACCACGGGATTGTTGGCGTGCACCTCGACGCGCACATGCGAAGCCACCAAGCGGATGATGCGCTCGACGTCGGCGACGCTGAGCCGCGTGTCGGTCACAACCCTGCCCTCCCCCAGCCGATCCAGGCGCAGGCTGCCGTCGGGGTTCACCATGACCTCGATCACGCCTGGATCGGCCAGAGCCGCAGCAATGGCAGGGCCCATGGCGGTGCGCAGCATGGCGCGACGGCGGCCGCGGGCTTCGGACTGACCCATTCCGCTCATGGGGCACTCTCCGAAGGCCGCTGGTGCAACACGTCCTCGATGGTGCCTACGCCGCCCGCGAGCCTGCGGCTCACCTGCTGAATGAAGGACTCGTAGCGTGCCTGGCCCAAGGCGCGGGCCGCGCGGTCGGCCTCGGGGATCGGCGCCGTGACAGTGAGCTGGAAGCGCACGAACAGGGCCAGCATCTCGGCGATCACCTGCTGGTCGCGTTCGATGCGGCCCAGTTGCATGGAGAGTCTGTCGAGGCGGGCGCGAAAGCGCTGGTCGAGCTCGTTGGCGCCGCGCCGCTCGAGGTAGGCCCGCAGGGCGTCGCTCATGATCGCGGTCTTCGACGCCCCGGGCTTGGCGGCAAGCGCGTTGAGCTGCTCGGAGACGTCCGCGTCGAGGTAGAACTCGTGGCGCCGCTTCATCGCCTGCCCCCTCAGAACGACGGCAACAGGTCGTCGCGGTGACGGCCCTGGCCCTGGTTCACGCCATAAGCCCGGCGCATCGCACGGGACGACCGCGCGCGATCGAGGCTCGTGTCATCGACGGCGTTCTCGTCCAGGCCGAGGTCGGTCTCGTGCTCGGCCGCCATTGGCCGCACGACCTCCGTCTGGGCGACGTCAGGATGGCGGTTGCGCTGCAGGCCGCCCTCGTCCTCATCGGCCCACCGCGGATCAAGCGGCGCCTCCTTGAGCCGGACGTCGATGGCGCGCACCTGGCCCGTCCAGTCGTCGGATCGCGCCGGCGGGCGATCGCGATAGGCCGTCTCCGACAGTGCCGGGCTTGGCTTCACTCGGCCCAAGAAATTGCGGTCCTCGTAGTAGTGCAGCTTCTTCGCGCGGATCGGCGGCAGGCCCGAGACTAAGACTAGTTCGTCGGCGGCCGGCAGCTGCATCACCTCGCCCGGCGTCAGCAGCGAGCGGGCGCTCTCCTGGCGCGACACCATGATGTGGCTGAGCCACGGCGCCAGCCGGTGGCCCGCATAGTTGCGCTGCATGCGCAGTTCGGTCGCCGTGCCCAGCGCATCGGAAATGCGCTTGGCCGTGCGCTCATCGTTGGACGAGAACGCAATCCGCACATGGCAGTTGTCGAGGATGGCGTTGCTCTCGCCGTAGGCCTTGGAGATCTGGTTGAGCGACTGGGCGATCAGGTAGGCCCGGATGCCGTAGCCGGCCATGAAGGCGAGCGCGGTCTCGAAAAAGTCGAGGCGGCCTAGCGCGGGGAACTCGTCCAGCATCATCAGCAGCTGGTGCCGCCGCCGCTTGCCGGGATCGCCCTCGAGCCGTTCCGTCAAGCGGCGCCCGATCTGGTTCAGGACCAGGCGCACCAGCGGCTTGGTGCGGGAGATGTCGGAGGGCGGGATAACGAGGTAGAGCGTTACCGGCCGCTCGGCATCGACCAGGTCAGCGATGCGCCAGTCACAGGCAGCCGTGGTCGCGGCCACCACGGGATCACGATAGAGGCCCAAGAACGACATCGCCGTCGACAGCACGCCCGAGCGCTCGTTCTCCGACTTGTTCAGGACCTCCCGCGCGGCGGAGGCCACGACGGGATGCACCACCGGCTGCCGCGCCGTGCCGAGGTGGTTGGTCTCCATCATCCGACGCAGGGTGTGCTCGAAAGAGCGCAGCGGGTCCGACAGGAAGGTGGCGACGCGGGCCAGTGTCTTGTCCGGCTCGGCATAGAGCACGTGCAGGATGGCGCCGACCAGGAGCGCGTGACTGGTCTTCTCCCAGTGATTGCGCCTTTCCAGCGCCCCTTCCGGGTCGACCAGGATGTCGGCAATGTTCTGGACGTCGCGCACCTCGTCCGGTCCCTTGCGAACCTCGAGCAGTGGGTTGTAGCGGGCCGAGCGCGGATCGGTGGGATTGAACAGCAGGCAGTGCGAGAAGCGGTTGCGCCAGCCGGCGGTGAGCTGCCAGTTCTCCCCCTTGATGTCGTGGACGACGGCGCTCTCGGTCCACGATAGAAGCGTCGGGATGACGAGGCCCACGCCCTTGCCGGAGCGGGTCGGGGCGAAGGCGATGACGTGCTCGGGGCCGTCGTGGCGCAGATACCGATCGTCGAGGCGGCCGAGGAACACGCCCATCGCACGGAACAGCCCTGCGCGGTCGATCTCGCGCCGGCTGGCCCAGCGCGAGGAGCCGTAGGTGGTGACGAGCCGCGCCTGGCGGGCGCGCCACAGCGATCCAATCACGGCGACGATGACGCCGAGGAAGCCACCGGAGGCTGCGATCACGCCGGCTTCGTCGAACAGGTGGGGCGCGTAGGCGTCGTAGGCGTACCACCATTCGAACAGGCGCCAAGGGTGATAGACCGGCAGGGCGAGTGCCGTGAACCATGGCTCGCCCAGGCGCGGCTGGTAGGCGAGCTCGGCCGCCGCCCATTGCGTTGCCACCCACAAGCCACCGATCACGATGGCAAAGACGATGGCGATCTGGCCGATGAGAAAGCGGGTCGGGGTCATGGGCGGCCGGCTGGATTACTGGGCGGCAGGTGCGCCGCCGGACCGCGATAGGAATCGTCAAAACGCTGAAAGGAGAAACGGCCCTTACCTGCGCGGGTCTGCGCTCACGCTCGCGCCATGAGTGCGAAGCGCGTTAGAGCGTGCGTTGGCGCAACTGAAGCTGGTCATGCCGGGAGGCGATGCGTTGGGAGCAATTGAGCTATGTCACATCGCAGTTCCAAGGTTCGAGGCGTGCCCGAGTACCATCTCAAGTTGTTGCAACAGAGCGGCGGCGACTCCACATCGTCCATCGGTGGAGGATGCGATGATTGGCTTGATCGGCCTGATGGCCCTCCTGGCGTTCTGTACGCTGCTCTACTTCTGCGCCGTCTACATCGTGCCCTTCGCCGTAGGGGTGTGGGTCTCGTTTTGGGCGATCCACGCAGGCAGTGGCGAGATCGGCGGATTTGCGATCGGTGCCGTGGCCGGTGTAGCGCTGTTCTTGATAGGCAAAGTGACGTTCCAGAACAGTCGGTCACCCGCCGTTCGGTCGCTGATCGCAATGGCGTTTGCGATACCGGCAGCAATCGCCGGATTCAGCCTTGTCCAGCAAGTTTGGCCACTCATCATGACGCCTACGACTTGGGAGTACGTCGTTGGCGTGATGGTCGGAGTTGCTACAGGCGTCACGGTGATCGCACGGCTTGGTAGATTTGCGCTTGGAGGGCAGCCGCTTTTCAACGGTGAACTCACCGAGCCGCGCACGCCAGTTGCTGAGCCAAAGTAGGACTGGTGCGCTCCGGCAAGAGATATTCTGCCCAAGGTCGCCGGACGGGATCCAACAGCTTCGGCGTCTCCTGCCAGGCCATGTCGAGGCGCGCTAGCGACTCGAGCGATTCTGGAGCCAATATTTTTCTCTAACGCGATCAGGCGAGCATGTCACGCGCAGTCATAGACGAAGGCCCTTTGTCGCCCTGCATAGATCAGACGAAAGCGGAGATTGAGGCCTACTACCGGAATGCACCAATTGCAGCGGCGGCCGTTGTGCGGCATACGCAGGGCCACCTACTGCAATACGTGGTCACGGAGATCGAGGGCAGAAATCTCAAGCGCGGACGGGTCTACATTCGGGGTGCGGGTGCCTTCTACATGAAGAGTGGCGCGAACTGCTTCCATCCCAAAGGCCAAACGACGCTGGTCGTTCCAACAGACGCAGTCTTGGCATGGGCGAAGGAGCATCCGAGGGGTGAACTGGATATCAGTACCATTCGTACCGGCCGCGTCAGTTGATCATGTCAAGCCGGTGCGACTGGTTAGCCGCCGTGGCTGTATCCGTCATGGCGTTGTTCCTCCCGTCTGGGACTGGCGCAATGTCTTGAGCCAAGCGAGAAACGCACGCGCGTCGTCTTTCGGTGCACTTGTCTCTCCATATTTGTCCAGCGTCAAACTGCTCAATCGCAGCATATCGAAGCTGAGCAGCTCAACATCGGCACGTTGGGCCTCCACATTTTCTGCCAGCGTGGAAAAAGTGCCATGGAGCACGCGGGACCGCGCCGTCACAATGTTAATTACATACTTGGCAACGGTCATGGTGGGATCGGTGGGCAGTGGGTCATTTGGTGCGAGCCCGTAAAACGCCCAGATAGCGTCACATAGCCGGTTCTTGCACTCTGTGGGATTTCCGGCGGCGAACAGCACTTCGATCGACGTTTCGAGCTTGGCGACGGCGATCGTGGCTTGCGGTTCGGCTAAGCCCTCGTGGAACCAGTACGCGGCGTCACTCCAAGCTCTTTCGAGCTTTTCGAGCTTGGCGCTTTGGTCAATGAAGTTCGCGACGCGTCGGCCCACAGACTCCAAAATCGTCGATTGCGTTGCAATGAACTGTTCGAAGACCTCGACGGATAGACCATATCCTGGAAAGCGATTGTGCGTTGAGAAGCGTGGCACGGCCTCGCTTATGTGAACGCTGCCGACGGTGGGAGGCAAGGTCCGGGCGGTGATGCGTGACATGTGACGCGAGTAGTACTTGGGAACAGCGAACTGGACGGCCACCAACGCCAAGTCAGTCGCGAGGCTCGCCATCTCTTCGGCGCGCTCGAACTCGCAGCCTTCAATTTCGACTTCGGCAACCCATTTGGCGGACCGCGCTTCCATCGTTTGCAGGAGGGGGCCGTAGGCCAGTTGACTCACGAACTCGTTAACGCCCGTCGTCCTCCGTTTGATGAAATCGCTCACATAGGAGAACTGAACGGGGGCCGACTTCGAAGGATTTGGCCGCATTCAACAGAATGGCGCACGGCACGACGTGTGTTCGCGTTGCTATCTTCGATGCAAACCAGTCGGAAACAGCTCCCTCCAGGGCGGCAAAGTCCGCCTTGGTGATCGTGTCTTCCGTTCTGCCAGCGAACGCGCCAAGGGCGGCGTTAGCGATCGCAGTCGCAAGGACATTCCTTCGCGTACCGCGGCCGTAAGCGGATTTGCTCTTCTGGAGCGAGGCGGCCAGCGCCAATGCTGCGGCGACGCCTGCATGTCGCAGTCCAATGCGCGCGCCAGTCGCAGGGTCCATTTGCTGAAAGACCATCTGCGGATTCTGAAGCCACTGAAGCGTCTCGTCTCCGTCCAGTTGCCTGCCGGGACCCGGCACGGCAACGATATCGCCGACGATCGCACGTAGAAAGGATAGGTCATTGGTCAAGGAAGAATTCCTGGCAGGCGTAGAGACGCGGTCGTGAGGTCAGGAAGCGGCGCGGGATCGCTGCCGCAACGGCGTGTCGACAAAGTCAGGCGCCCTGCCGATGTAGTCGGACGCGGCGCGACGCCCTTCTTCCGAAAGGCCTTGTATGTACTCCATAGCGGCGTCGATAGAGAACGGCTTGCCTGTCTTCTCCAGGAAGTTGCTCTGCAAGTCAGTCCAGACGACGGCATTGAAATTCTTCGCTTTGGCCCAGGCCGCGATGCGCGATTTCGTGTAGCCGTCGCGCGACTTGCCCTCTCCATTGGGTCGAACGTAGCCGACGTTCGCGTTACTTGTGCCTTCTCGCTTGCAGAGGTCTTCGATGGCAAGCGACAGGCTGCTCCGCAAGCTCAAAGCGCAGGCAACCTGAATATCAGCGCCATCCCGCGCATCCAGTACGAGCGTCAAGGCGCCGGACCGTGTCATCGAGATGCGCGAGAACTCAATCTTCAGCATAGGCCCATCGTGCTGCCATGCGCCGTGCAATTGGTCGAAGTCCGGGCGTGCGTCCCACAGTAGCGAGCCCCAACCGAGGATGGCGATTGGGTCACGCATGAGGATTCCTGACGCTCTCAGGTTCGTTGTCCAGATAGGCCAGAACAGGCCATTGCGGCACCGCGCCGGTGAACGGCTTGCCCTTGCCGTTGCGTTTGGTGAAGCGGGTGAGGGACAGCGGGTGATCCAACAGCCGAATGCCGGTCACTTCCAGAAATGAAATGAACGCGCTGTCGCCTTCCTCCGCCGTGAGCGGCCGGACTGTGCTGTCCGGGTGCTTTCCGGAGCGCGGACCACGTTCAACGGCACGTTCAATCCTGTCCACCATGCCGGTCCATGTGACGACGCCGGGAACATGCCGTTCATGCGCAGGCCCGGAGGCATAGATGAAGATCGGCAAGCCGGCGTATTCCTCTGTCACGGCGAGGCTGCTCGTACCGAAGGCGACACGATCTTTGAGGCGCGGTTCTTTCTCGATTGCCTCCAGGTGAATCCATGGCACCGGCGCTAGGACGACTTGGCTATGCATGGCCGGTTTCCTCTCTTCTCATTATTCGCGGTGCACTTCGGCAAGACGCTGGATGTACGCTTTGCGCTTGTTCTTGGCGAACTTGTCGAAATTTTTCTACTACCACTCAACGCAACAGTGTCGGGCCGTCTTTGTCATCGGCTCGTATCTTGCGACGCTCGAGACGCGCGACGCCGGCAAGTCCGTCCAAATAGCAGATCAATTGGTTTACACCGACTTTGAAGATATCTCGCGGCGTGGCGTCTGACGGCGCTTTCATCATCATGGAAAATTCGTGCCACCTCAGGGAAAGACACCACCCACGCAGTGGTTCGAGGTCGAAGGATGCCTGCAATTCGTGAGCAAACTTGTTACGTATCCTCCCGACTATTCGAAGATCATCCCGAACAGTCTTGCAGATTAATCCGAGGCAATACGCGGCAGTCACGCGGCTGGAAAAGGTTCCCAGCGGGCGGTCCAAACCCAGCAACTTGCTCACTTCCTTCTCGTCGTCGATCATGAAGTTGATGAGCGTATGCTCAAGAATTGAATCGAGAAAGGTCACTCCCACGATTGCAATCGCCCGTTCGTCTACGACGCCTTGCTCGTTAAAGAGTTTATGGAACTCCTCTAAAGCGTCGCGACGTTGCCAGTACCGATCCAAGTCTTTGCCGGCGATGACGTGCGCTTCTTCCACCATTTGCCCCCCTTCTGCCAAGGCGGTCGTTTCGCCGCTGCGAATATCGCGGCACAATCTATGCGGTCTATTGCTCAAGCACTTCAGCCAGGCGCTTCACCAATTCGTCTCGCTTCTTCCGAGTGAGCTTGTCGAGGTTCTCCTGGCGCCACTTGACGGCTAGAAGCATGGCGGCCTCCTGCAGGCCAAGCAACGGCCACTCGGGCGTTCCCCGTTTGAAGGA
This sequence comes from Enhydrobacter aerosaccus, assembly GCF_900167455.1. Lineage (GTDB taxonomy): Bacteria > Pseudomonadota > Alphaproteobacteria > Reyranellales > Reyranellaceae > Reyranella > Reyranella aerosaccus. Next base: position 120,801 of record NZ_FUWJ01000001.1, on the reverse strand, counting down.
AATCAGGAACGCCCGATGATCTTGCGGCATGTCGCCGACCACGGCCCGGATGATTGACTCCCGGGCGGCGACCAGTTCATCGAGGCTGACAGGCTTTTCGGTCATGCCCTCGAAACCTCGCAGGAATTCCTCCTGGATCGGCTTTCGCGTCGGGGCCAGCACTTCCGACATGGGCCGACCGTGGCTTAGCAGGTAGACGATGAACGCACGACGCAGGTCGTCACTGATTCCTTCGTTGGCCAGCAGGTCGCGCACGTCGAAGAGGTCGCGCGGATGTTGGCGGTCGAGGGCAGCAACGATCTTTCCGGCATAGAGATCGGCCAAAGAGACGACCTGCATCTCGGCGAAGCCAAATGTCTCTTCCACAGCGGCAGAGACGGCGCGGAGTTCCGGCTCGTAGACGCAACCGCGTAGCACCGGTGTCACTTCAATCTTAATCTGCGCCCCCTCTGCACGGAGTAAAAGCTTCAGGATCGCGCTTTCGGCCCTCGATGGCGTGACCCGCGCGCCGGGGATGGTCTTGATGATGCGATCCGAGATACGCGTCATCGCCGCGTCGATGGTTTTGAGGGATTTGTCACGGGGCTGGACCGGCAGATAGGTCAAGTCAATGTCGACGGACAACCTCGGCATGTTGCGAATGAAGAGGTTGATGGCCGTCCCTCCCTTGAGTGCGAAGCAATCTTCCGCCGCCACCAGCGGGATGGTCCTAAGAAGCAAGGCGACCTGGCGCCGATACTGTTCTTCAAACGGCACCCAGATCCTCCGGCACGGTGATCTGGTAGGTGCGGTCGAGCTTACCGCCTTCGACGAGCATCCGGTTGCCGGTGCCGAAGTCGATTTCCTTCTTCTTCAACTGCTTGAGCCAGGCGTGCTTGTGACGATCGGCAAAGAAGAAGAAAAGCCGCTTGACCTTCACGCTGTGGCAATCGACCAGCAGCTTTTGCAGGCGGCGCGGACTGAGGTTGGGTAGTCCTTCCATCAGTTTGTCGACCTGATGGAAGCTTTCATGCTGAGGCAGCTCGTCGAGCAGCTCCAAGATGGCGCGTTCAGGCGTCGACAGCGTGAGCGGCCAATCCCATTGGCCCCACGGCTGATAAGTCAGTCCCCTTTGCAGAGGGTCATTGCTGGTGCTCGCATTCGTGAGCACGTTCAGCTTAAGACTGCTGATGCCGTAGGTGATTGGATCGTTCCTGAACAGCTTCCGGCTATTGTGATGCTCGAAGCGTACATCCAGGGGCAGCTTGGCAACCCATGTGGGCAGGGGACTGGGTCCGTACAGATGAACTTCCTGCGTCTTCTGCGGAAGGAAGTGCGCGTAGCCTTGCAGCTCAAGGGCTGTGCGTCCGCCAACGATATGCGGATCGCCAAGAAGAATAGTCTGAAGCGAGATGACGACCTGTTGCCACGTCAGGGCCTCGCGCGGTCGGCGATAGACACGCCGCGCGGGCTGTTCAAGCCATCCGGCCGCCACGTATTGAGTGCGCAGTGATGTAGAGTACCCGCGCTTTTGGAGCCATGCCGCATCTACCAGCAATCCCTCGGGGAGGGTCTGTTCTAGTTGGTTTAGCTTTCCCTTGATTCGCTTAGTCATACTCAGCAAAATAGCACATTGCCAAACAAGAGACCAGTTTGTAGATATGAGGAAACGCTAAGTACACCTTAGCGTTCTGCCGGTTGCCTAAATTATGGATCGAAAAAAAGTTCACTAATTCAATGGTCTAAGTAGATCGCATGGAGAGGGCCGCAACTGCCGCCGCCCAGTCGCTTCCAATGCAGCCCCTCAGCGCCAGAGGGCCGCCCATGGCCGCAGCATTTGCCAATGCGTGACCGGCGTCAGAACACGAATTCCCAATTTACGCGCGATATATGCCGCGTTACGCGGCAGACGCCGCTCCATCGTCAGGAAAGCTTCACAACGAAAGGCAACCGCCTCCTCCAACAGCAGCCGGTCCTTGGTGCCCAGATATCCGAACCTCGGCTCTCACAGCCGGGCGGACCGCGCGATGCTTTCTTTGGTCGCGCCCTCCATCGCGAGACAGACCGCCGAGTGATGGGCGATGTCCCAGACCCAGCGCAGATGGCCTGGATCACGGAGCGGTAATTCGCCGGCACGACCGGCAAATCGGCGCTCACCTCCGAAAGGGCCGAACCGCCGTTAAAGCGCGCCGAAATTGAAGCGGCCGACGTCTTCTTCGGCGACTCACGGAAGCGCACCCGCAGATGCGGGTCTTTGTGCACTTCTCTTCAGTCATCGCGCCGTGGCGCACTTGGATGGCTGCTTCCTGGTGAGTCACATCATCAGCCGAACCGCAGGTGCCACTTTCGGTATAGTCACAACCAATAGGACTACCAGGCGGCTTTTAGTGTAGACTTACCTGAACCAGTGTGGACGCCTGAAGACAGCGCAAAGACACTGCGGTCGGCTTGGGGAACCAGCGGGGGAATGCAGACGAAGACGACGCCTAGGTCAGACGTGACGCACGGAGCCGCGTTGAATCGGCGCGTGTCCGATTTGCGCCGCATCGCCGCGAGACTGAAGCGCACGAAGATGAGCCCGCTTCAAGTGTGCGAGGCAATCATCGAGGGGCGTCTCGTCGAGCGCGGCGTCCGTTCGTTCTTTGCCGGTCTCCCAAACGCCGAACGACACTATTGGATAGCCAGTCTCTACACCCTTCTCATGCCTCAAGCGCGGCGCCGCAAGCTTGCCGCGTATTTCACACCTCCCCACCTCGCGCGGTACGCTATCGAGATGCTCGTCGCCAGCGGCATACGCCTTGGCGAGCATCGTATACTCGATCCGGCATCAGGCGGCGCTGCGTTTCTAGTACCGCTCGCTACCCAAATTGCCGAGAAAGGCCGCAGGCGCGGAGAACCTACGAGGAAGATCCTTCACTCGATCACGAGCACCCTCCACGGGATCGAAATTGATCCTGGCCTCGGCAGCCTGTCCCAAGCTCTGCTCAACGACCTCTTCAAGGCCGAAGTACAATCAACCAAAGCGAACTTTTCTGCGTTGGTCGAAACTGCTGATACCCTAAGTCTGGATGCACCCGAAGAGCTCTATGATGCCGTGATTGGCAACCCACCGTACGGACGCATCTTCAGGCCAACGCGAAAGCTAAAGAAGCAATACGACGCCGTCATCTCCGAGGGGTATGTAAACCTCTACGCCCTCTTCGTGGAACAAGCGCTTCGTTGGGTACGCCCCGGCGGCATCGTCTGCCTCATCATTCCAATCTCCTTCGTTGGCGGCCCTTATTTCGCCGCGTTGCGGCAGCGCATTCTGCAGGGAGCGTCGGTTCTCCGCATCGATCTCATCGACCAACGAAGCGACGTCTTTCTCGATGTGCTACATGACCTCAGTGTCGTCGTGCTCCGCCGCCATAACGGCAGCGCCGAGGCAGGATCGCCGCAAAGCGCTCTGCTCCTGGTCAACGAAGACCGGCCACTCGGCACTATAGAACTCCCGACAAAAGCCACGCGGGACGTATGGGCGCTACCTGATGGGGAAGACCGCGCTCCCGTCTTCCAAACAGGTCTGTCCACGCTCGCGGACTATGGCTACATCGCGAAAACGGGCTACTTCGTCTGGAATCGCGAACAGCATCGATACCGTGTTGGAAAGAAACCGCGCCCAACCGAGATTCCTCTGTTTTGGGCGCACAATGTCCGCGCAAACAAGCCCTGCCTCCCTCAGGCCGAAGATGGAGAGGAAATCGTCTTTGCGAAGATTCCGCACGATTGCCCTGGCATCATCCGTTCAGACGCCATCATCCTCCAGCGCACGAGCAACCGGCGTCAAAAGAGACGCCTGATCGCAGGCACAGTCCGCCATGACGACATCATAGGCGGCCGGGGTTTCATCACCGAAAACCACACGATTGTCATTCTGCCTGATCCGTCGAAAGACCAGCTTCTGTCCCCCAAGAAACTCTGCCGCCTTCTCAATACGTCCGCGGTCGACGCGCGCTTCCGCCGAATGTCGGGCTCAGTCAGCATATCGACGAAGGCGTTGCGTCAGCTTCCCCTGCCGTCTCCCCACGACATCAAGACGCTATTGAGGGCAACCGAGCGCACCGACGATGAAGCGGCGGTTGCAGCCTACGCTGCTTCCGTACGACGTTCGAAAGACAGCACCAGGGACACTCCCACCATCATCTCCAAGGGGCGGAGGGGCTGATGGCGCGGCCGCCAGATCGTCTCGATCGCATGCGGGAAGCCCAGAAGTTCAGCCGCATGCGCGAGGCTCAGGAACAGGCAGCAGCCGAGAAGCGACGCCTCCTCGAACGAATGAAGGAGACGCAAACCGCCGCCGAAGAACAACGCCAAGCTCGCGAAGAGGCACGAAACGTCCAGCGTAGTCGCTTCACAACAATCAACATCGCAGAAGCACTCGCAGCCGCCACGCGACTGCGATTCATCGATCTCGAAGCGGATACAGCACGCGTAGCGGTCGCGCTCAACCGCCCAACACTCACGCTTCTCGACATGTTCCTCAAAGTTCTCGTTGGGAGAACCTCCGTCGCTGTCCTGCAATGGCCACGCGGCATCCGGGACATTTCGGTTCTCCATCCTCTCGCGGAGTTGGCAGCTCTCACTTCCGCCACGGTCCGCGAAACGGATGGCTACTCCTGGTGTGACCCCGTTCCGGACTTCCGCACACTGTATTTTCCCTGGCGCGGCGGCGGAACGGGAACAACTCAGCGGCGCATTCTCATTGACCGCACCGAACTCCTGAAGCGCAACCAGTTTCACCTGACGCGCAAGCACGTAGGACAGCAAGAGCTGTCCGCGCAGCTCGAAAAGCTCCACGTCACCATTGCCCATCTCTGCAATCTCAAGCAACGGGACACCACCAAGCCGCATCTCGCTCATCCGACGCTTGGTGAACTCTATCCGACGTTCGGAGCGCTCGGCGGTGACGATGCGCCCCGTCCTTTCGGCTCGATCGTCTATGAACTCTTTGGCCGCGTCGCGCACGGCGCCGCACTCAGCAAGCAACTCGACCATCGCCCATTTCTGTCCGTACCAGCAAACGCGCCGTTTGCCTTCTTTGGAATGTGCCCACGATCTAACGTGAAAGGCGCGCTGCAGCTTCCCGTGCTCGCGTCCGAGCGTCGCCCCGACGTTTGCATCCTTGATCTCGGCACACCGGGGCTGTCGCGTCTCGGCGCCGATTGGGAGGAACTCCTTGAGAACTTTCTGGAACTCCTCACTCGCCATCATCCGGAAACACCCGTATTCGCCATCACGCATGACATCTACGTGCATCGCCGACTCGTTTTCCTTCTCAAGAAGTTCGGCCTCACAAAGGGTGTCACGGCCGAACCTCAGTCCTCCCGCATCCTTGTCCGTACGACGGAAGACTGCTTCTCTCCCGATGCCGAGATCGGCGCGGTTACCGATGTCGACATTCGCTTTCATTCAGCTGGCGGCGCCGGTGCCGCCGCCCTGAGGGCTCTTTCGGAGGCCGCCCGGAAAGCCGATCCGAGCACCGCAGGTGCACTTCGGCAGGCCATGGGGAATGTTCGGCGCGCAATGAGCCTCCCCTGCGGAATTGGCACCGCGCATTCTGCGCTCGGCGACGCTGATGCTGGGGCGAGCGCTTTCCTCGAGCGACGCTCCGCGGGAACAGTCCTTGTCGTTGTCAAACGGCAACTGGCACTCACCACGGATGGCGGTGAGCGCCAAGCCCTTGAGGACGCCGAAAAGGCCCTCAACACTGCGTTCGATGATTTTCAGACCGACACGCCGATCGGCTCGATGCTCGCTGATGTCGCCGTGACACTTGCGAGGAAGTCGAGCCCAAGTGTCATTGCGTTCGCAACCGAGTACGAGCAATTGCTGGGCCGCCTTCGTCTTTGTTCGAACGACGAGCAAGGACGGCGACTTAAGGAGCGCATTGACGACGGGTTCATCCGACTTGTGACCCTTCAGGCCCTCGACGCAGAACTCACCCAGATCGAAAGCGGCAAGAGCCGCAATGCATGGAAGCGATTGCTCGTCGTCGCTCCTCCACGCGACGCATTCGCGGTCCTGCTCGGCCGCCGATGGTTGCCCGAGGAAATCGCGGTTCTTTCCGATCGCGAATTCGTCGACAGGATCGCCGCGACGTATGCCTCCCTCGCCGCTCATCCTGATTTGGCGGGCGATGGAAGGATCGGCTCCCGTCTCGCCAAAGCCGCGGCAGCCGCCAAAGCCGAAGCCCAGGCACGCAACGTAGCGCCGGTCGATCTCGACCTTGCCCTTCAAGCACCCATTCTGGTCAGCGATTCCATGATCGATCTCACGTCCAGCGACGATGAGGGAGATCAGGACGTGATCGAATTCGCGCTTGAGAGCGGACGGACGATGCGTGCCCGGCCTGGCAGCCTGGTCATTCGCTACAATCGTCTGGCGGACATCAATCCATTCGAACGAACAACTGCGCGCGACGTCCGCGCCACCGACATGATCGTCGTGCCCAGCCAAGCCTTCATCGACGAAGCTCGTTCCGTATTGCCGGTACGAATTTTGTCGCAGAGCCGCGTGAAGATGTATCACCTTGCGGTCGAAAATGCCTATGCGGGCCTTGCCGGCGACACGCGCGCGGCCAAGGCACGCCACGTCATCCAGCGCATGCGAAAGCTTGGAGCCCGCGACCGGGGAGAAGCCACGGTGATGGACTGGCTCAACGCCGCCGAGCACAAGCTCTTGCCGGAAGACAAGATCAGGCCTCACGCGCCTCAGCACTGGCGCGAATTTCGCGCCTTCATGGAGATTGTCGGCATACCGGAGCCTCTCGCCGCAGCAATTTGGTGTGAAGGGGTCGAGCAGCTCCGTATTGGCCGCAGGCGAGCCGGTACCCTTATGGCGCAAGCCTTCGTGTCCGTACTGGTCGACACACATGGAACCTCTGCTTCCATGCCGCCGAGCGTGAAAGAAGGCATCTCCCGCCTGCGCAAACAGGCGATGGAGTACCTCGACGGCGTTCTGGCAGGTCAGACCCATGCCCTCCGTGAGGCCGAACGCGCATGACCGATCTGTCGAACGCAACAACACCACCGCCGTCTTTGCTGAGCGTCGACCTCGATGCCGAAGAGCGCAGATTGCGCTCCGCATCGGGAGTAGATTTGACCGAAGCCAAAGAGGCTGTCGTCGATGCCCTCCTGGCGCTCACGATCCAGAAGTGCACAGGGGCCGGTCCTTCGGGTGACTACGTCTTCGGCGCAAAACCTTCAGCAAAGTTTGTCAGCGGCTTTCTCCTGCCGCGCTTCGACGCTTCCGGTTTCGATGACGAAACATCCGACATTCACTTGTCAACGATGGGCCTGGACCTGCAGGTCGCGGCAGGACGGACGGGCGCGGTCACCGTGGCGCCAGATCTATCGATCTATGTGCGGCAGCTGCCCACATGGGAAGACATCAGCGATGCCCGGCATGACATGGCGCCTCGTGCCGAACTTTCGCGCGAAACACGGCAAGCTGTGGAAGACCGAGCGCGCCAGTACATCATCCAGGCTCGTGCGGCGCTTCCTCCACTTGAGGAACCAGCCGAGCCTGATGAACGCCCAGGTGACGACGCGGCACAAGCAAGGCAACTCCTTGATCAGGCGGATCAAGCCGCCGAAAGCGCCGGTACCGATGCTGACAGCCGAGGCCAAGCCCAGGCAGCCCGTGAGGCCGCCCAGCGCGCCGAGCGGGTTGCGGCAGCTCGACAACAGCGCACGCTGGACAGATTGGCCGCGCGCCGCGAGCGGAACGCAGCCATAGCCGCCATTCGTCGCGAAGCCTTCAATCGCGCATTTGTTGAACTTGGGATTCAATTGCGGCCAGGTACTGGCGGACCAGTCGACCAGCGCGCACTCACAGCGGGTGATCTCGCCGCGCCAATTGAGAATGACGAGGATCAAGCCGCGACAGGCACGCCAGAAGAGACCCCTCAACCGCAAGCGGAAGCGGTCGCAGGAGAGGCGGATGGCACGGCTAATGCAGTCGCCGCAGGTGCCGTCCTCGCGGTCAGGCAAGAAGCAGGCGTCCTTGATGACGCGGTAGCCGAACCTCAGCCAATTCCGATGAAATGGCGGCGCTTCCGCCTAAGCCTCAGTGAGTTTCAGTTCGAATGCCACGATGAAGCGGCGCGCGCCGCCGCAGCATCCTCATTCACGAACCGCCTCCTGGAAGAGGTGCGCACCGTCCTGACCAATTGGCTCGCCACGCCCGAAGGCCAGCGAGATGCCTATCGACCACGCGAGAGAATTCTGCCGAGCCACTTCGCAAGCGAAGCAAGCTGGAATGCGTATCTGGCCGCTCTTAGGCAACGACGGCTCGCCACCCTCGGCGACGTCATGCCCGATCTGTCGGCCGTTGCGCTCGTCCTGGACATGGCGCCGGACTTCGTTGACCCACTCCGCATCAATTTTCGCATCGCCCTCGAGAATGGCGGTCAGGCCCCTGGACGCCGCGAGTTCGCAGACTACGAACCGAGCCTGTTCCAAGTCAGCCTAGGTGTCGCCCTTCCGCAGGGGTTACATCTCCGCCTGCAGCTCGATCGCGTCCAACCTTCGTATCGGTTCAGAGATTGGCTCACTTATCCGGCAATGGGTCTTAACTGTGGCGTCGAACTGCTACCGGCGAACGAGGACATCGTACGCATCGGGACCACATGGGCTCCACGCTACTCCCAACCGCGGATTGATCCGACCGCCATTGAAGGACTCCCCGTCAGCTACACCAATCTCGCAGATCCCACTGGTGACGTCGACCGTCTGTTCCGACTTCCAGATCACTACGACACGTGGATTCAAGCCCAAACTCTTGTCGATGCAGGACAAGGCCTACCCGACGACATTGCCGAAAGAGAGCGGCAGGCGCACGCGGTTGACCTGGAGGCCTATCGCAGGGAGAGCGGCTACATACGCGCCGGCATCCAGCTCCTATTGGACTCCTGCAACGCTGCTCGCGCGCTTGGTCCCGACGCGCCGCTCGGCTCCTGGTCGTCTCGCGACCGGCGCGCCGCGCCTTGGGAAGCCTGGTTACTGACCAACGAAGCCTTCGCCCGGTACGGCGGTGAGCGCTACACTGAATGGCGATTGTTCCAGCTTGCCTTCATCTTGGCCCATGTCCCAACGCTCGCTTCGCGCATGCCAGAGTTTGCCGACAGATTCGACGCACACCGCGACGAGATGTCCGCCAGCCTTCTCTATTTTGCCACCGGCGGCGGAAAGTCCGAGGCGTTTTTCGGACTTCTGATCTTCAACATTTTCCTCGACCGGCTCCGGGGGAAGCAACGAGGCGTAACCGCACTCGTCCGGTACCCTCTTCGTCTCCTGACTCTCCAGCAAGCGCGCCGCCTTATGCGCATTCTCACACAGGCGGAACTCGTCCGGCTTCGCCGTAGGGTCGCGGGCGCTCCTTTCGAGATCGGCTTCTGGGTCGGCTCCGGGAACACGCCCAACCGCGCCGCACAGGGGTTCGGTGGAGTGCCGATCATCACCCGTACGACTCATTCGAACGACCAAACGCTGCTCAATCCTCCAAGCGGCGACACGGATGCCGCACGCACCGCACGACGCGCCGCTGATCGCTATCAAGAGGCGCTCGAATCTTATGACAAGCTCCGCGTCTGTCCCTGCTGCGGGCAAGCCACCGGGATGCGCCGTTACCCGTTCCAAGATGGACGCGTGGGCATTGTCTGCTTCAACGATGGCTGCGAATGGAACCGCGAGAACCCGCCGTCGCCGCATCGGGTGCCGCTCCCCTTTCTCCTCACCGACGATACGATCTACCAGCGCACACCATCGGTGATCCTCGGAACCATCGACAAGCTCGCGCTGATCGGCCAGCACGACAAAACCATCAATGCCATTGTCGGCATGCTGGGAGCCGCCCGATACATGGACCCAGCCAACAGGCATCTCTACATGCCTCGCGGAGCGCGGGCTCTCACGCGCGCCGCGGATGAGGGCTGGACTCGTCTCAAACCTCCTTTCTCCAATGGCGCTGAAGTCTTCCAAGACCCCTTTCCCAGCCTCGTCATCCAGGACGAAGGCCATCTGCTGGAAGAAAGCCTGGGGACGTTTTCCGGGCTCTTTGAGACATCGTTCGAGTCCATTCTCCTACGCCTTGGCAGCGGCATTTTGCGGGATTACGTCGCCACATGGCGTCCCGATCCTCAGTCGGAAACACGCCGGCCCCGGCTAGCGAAGGTGATCGCCGCCACTGCCACAATCTCAGATCCCGATCGCCAGCTTCGCGTCCTCTACCAGCGCGAACCGCTGCGCTTCCCTTGCCCAGGTCCCAGCATCTACGAGTCCTTCTACGCTATGCCGCGCACCGCTCGCCGTGTCGAACGGCGCGGTCTCGCGGCACAGGCGCCTGCTCAATCGCGAACCGAGCAGTTCACTCCGCGAATGCGGAGCTACGTCTCAATCATGACGAACGGACGGTCGCATACAATGACCACGTCCGCCGTTGTATCGGCATATCATTTTGCAATAACGGAGCTTTGGCGCGCACTCATTGAGGACGGACGCACGGATGATGCCATCGGGACATTGAGCGCGGCATTGCCTCCGGATGATCCGCTGACCCCACTTCGCCGGATGGCGCTGCAGGAGTTGGCCGCCACGCCCCTTGGCGTCAGGACACTCGAAAACCTCCTTGATCTCCTACGTATCTCCCTCACCTACGTCACCAACAAGAAGGGCGGAGATCAGATCATCGAAACCCTTCAGACGCAGGTGGAGCGCGACCAGCGGGCCGCCGCCGTCGGCGACCTGCCGTTTGCGACGGAACTGATTTCCGGGGGCGTCACCATCGCCGAGATTCAGGCTGTGATGCAGAGAGCCGAGGGCAGCGTCCAACCCGGCGAGCCCTTCCCCTCTCTTGGCGACAGTCTACGCAACATCGTCGCGACCTCAGCCATCAGTCACGGCGTTGATGTGGACAAGTTCAATGCCATGTTCTTTGCCGGTCTTCCTTCCGATATTGCCGAATATATTCAGGCTTCAAGCCGCATCGGCCGCACACATGTGGGCTTCAGTCTTCTCATTCCGACGCCCCACAGCCGCAGGGATCGTTATGTGGTCGAGACGCACGATCAATTTCATCGCTTCCTGGAGCGCATGATCCCGCCGCCCGCCGTCCAACGCTGGGCGGAGCGCGCTATTCGCCGTGCCATGCCTAGCATCTTGCAGGCCTATCTCTGCGCGGTCGTCGAGCAGGAAACCTTCGCCAGCGCCGGCGGCGATAAGGCGACGGCACGCACCTTCACCACCGCCTCCCAGGTCAAATCGTGGGCGGATCTATCCGCGGGTGGTAACCCCGGCGCTATTCGCGCGGCCACCGAATTTGCACTCGAGGCGATCGGCATTGACGGGCGTGGCCCGCGCCGCGCCGGGGCCGCCATACATAGCGACCACTACCGAACTTTCGTGGAAGATCGTGTCCGTGAGATTCTCGACATCTTCACGCGGCGGACCGATGGCAGCCGTCTGTCGAATTTCTGGGAGAGTCATCAGACGCGCGACATGCGCAAGCCAATGACTTCTTTGCGCGATGTCGACGAGGGCGGAGTGATCCTTGCGGCAACCCGCGACCCCATGCGGGGTCGCAACGTCAACCTTGAGACCACGCGACAGGTCATGCGCATCATTCGCGGCCAACGTTTGGCGGCGCGTTCGGATGTCGACGCTGATCCTCCGCCAGTCGATGCGGAGGACTGAGATGGCTCAAGCACCCACAGACGGCGGCAACGCCCCGGCGCGGCAGTATCCGCCCCGAATGACCCGCTCTCAGCCTCAACTCGCCACGGCCTATGCACCGGGCTCGGTCTTTACCTGGGAGGGCGGCAAAGGAGCGTGCCTCTCTGTACCAATCGAAGGTGCCGCCATTGACTTTTCGGGCAGGCCTACCCGACGAGAGCAAATCATCGAGAGCCTTCAAGAGTTTTGCCAGAACTGGCTCGCCCGCGGCATGCAGATCACGCGCGGCACGCCCAACGTCCCTGTCTACGAGACCCAACTCCTCGACGGCTGTTTCCACAACCCCATGCGGCAGGGGCACGCCTCCGTTGATATCGCGACCGACCGCTTCGACTTTCTGCGACCCGAGCGCATAGGCTACCTGCCCGGACCTCTGGTCTATCGATGCGACACATGCGCGATCGTTCGGGAATACGTATCCCCAGCCCATCAAGTGGCCGAGCCCCTGGCGCAAACGTGCCCAGCCGAGGGAAATCATCCGGCGCATGACTCGCGCTGGCGCCAGCTCGACGTCGTCTATGCTCATTGGTCCGGCGCGATCGAGGGTCTATCGCCATACCGAAACACCATGGATGCCAATGGCGAGGTCCGCAAAATCCCACGTTGCCAATGCGGTGCGGAGAACTTCCGGCTCATCAAGCAAGGCAATCAGTTTTCGCGTTGGCGCTTCGTCTGCACAGGCTGTAGCGCGCAGAAGGAAGTCTATCAGACCGACCCCTTTAGCTTGACATTGCTCAAGCCGCGCATTGACGCGGGAGTTCCGCATCAATGGAGCGAGATCAACATGATCCCGGTCTCCTACCGGGCCTCGCCTGTCTACTACGTGCAGACAGCTAGATTCATCGTCTTCGATAATGACCCCGAGGTCATTACGCTCATGAGTCCAACGCGCGAGGACGAGCTCGCCTCGCGTGTAGCGTTGTTGCACGGCTTTGCCGGCACCGATCCCAGCGACGACAGCATACGCGAGCAGCTGCAGCGCAATGGCCAGGGCGCCATCTTCGGCACCTACCAATCATTCCGTGCGCAGGAAGTCGATGCACGCGCGCGTGACGACGCAACTGCGTCCGTTTGGTCGGATGCAGCACGTAACTTGCTCCAGTCCTGGTACGACACGGGTCTCGTGGCCCGTGAAGTCAGTGCAAGCCCCGAACTCGCGGCCCGCGTCCACGAGCGCAGCCATTATGCGCGACGCTATGATCCGATCCGTAGCACGATTGAGCACGACGCTCTCCGCCGCCGCAAGGTCAACCTCGCCGGAGAAGCCGCCAATCTCAAGGTCGCCCATGCCGACCTATGCGCGGAGTATGAGTCGGCGGATTTGCAGCGCGCTTATGAGAGGCGTGTGACGGACGACCTGAGCCGGGCCGGCGTCGAAGAAGCGCGGCTTATCCGGAGTCTCGACATGGTCGAGTTCTCGTTCGGCTATTCCCGCGTCTCGTCGACGCCCGAGACGACGCAGAAGGACAGGCGCATGCCTGTTCGCCTCATGGGGTTTCCACCGCTTCCCAACAATCGACGGCCCATCTACGTCATCGAACAGCAGAACGAAGCGCTCTACATCCAGCTCAATGCGCAAATGGTAGGCGCCTTCCTGCAACAAAACGGCGTTCTCGCTCAGCTACCGCCGGCTCCGCGCACCATTGGCAGCCAGCTGATCGAGTCTTACACGGACTTCGGCCTGTTCCTCCGCGACTTTTCGGTGCGCGACGAGGCCTCGCGCACGCGAGCTCGCGACATCGCATCCCTGACGTACCTCCTTCTCCATTCCATGGCTCATCATGTAATGCATGGAATTGCGCGGTTCTCCGGCCTGGATCTTGGCTCTTTGAGCGAAGTGATGTTTCCGGCCGATCTCGCCTTCGTGGTCCATCGCCGGGGGATGACCGAAGACCTCGGCAACATCTCGTCCATGTGGCGTGACCAGAACGCTGCTTTTCTCAGGCATCTCGTCGCGCGCCGCGAACTACGGTGCGGCTCCGGCACGCTCTGCGACCATCGCGGGGGCGCTTGCCCAGCCTGCATCATGATCCCCGAGACCTCCTGCATCGCGGGCAATCAACTTTTGTCCCGTGCAGCGCTTGTCGGCGGCCGCGCGCCGCTATGGGACATGAACCAGACACCGCTTGTCGGCTACTACCAAGTTGTTCAGGAAGTGCGCCAGCAGGCTCAGCGGCCCGCCCAAGGGTGATGGCTACCGACTCCGAGATCGTTCGTTTCGCGGCTCCCTGGCCTGGAACGGCCGCGCGACTTCTCGAAGGTCTTGCCGATCTAGGGCCGGGAACCTGGTCCCTTGAAGTCATCTGCCGCGCGGCAGGCTCCGGTACTGAGCCGGGCCACGCCTCGCAAATCCTTGCCGGCCTCGCGATGACCGGACTTTGCGTCCCCACAGCGGTTGACGACTCCTGGCTCTGCGAATACGCGCCCGCCGAGCTGAAGCGGCTGGCGAACATTCTCGATGGCGCCGAGCATTTTCGGCGCATGCGGTTGAGCCCCTCGGCCATCGAGTTCGCCGTGACCATGCCGATGTCGCCGAGCTATCTCGAAACGGAATTGTCGGCCATGCTCGGGCGGCCCGGTGGCTACCTCACAACTTCGGACGCCTTTGCGCGGCTGGCGCGGGCCGCGGCCCGCCGACTCGTTATCATGACGCCATTCATCGACGCAGGCGGCTTTCGCTGGATTCGCCGCGTATTCGAAGCTGCCCGCACGGACTGCCGCAAGATTCTCGTCCTTCGGGACTCCGATCGATATGCCGTTGAACTTGGCGTTCTTCATGCCTCCTGGCTCCAGGCACTTCGCGTCGAAGTGTGCGACTACCATCTTTCCCACGACACGACCTCCGGAAGATCGCTGCCGATCGAGACCTTTCACGCAAAACTTGTCGTCGCCGATGAGTCGCTCGCCTACGTCGGTTCGGCGAATCTTCTCAGCTCAAGTGAAGGCGTGTCGCTCGAAACAGGTTTGGTCGTTGAAGGCGCTCCGGCGTCTCAGGCCGCCCGCCTCATCGATGCTGTTCTTCGGGTATCCCGCGTGCTGTAGCAGAATCGCTTGCGGGAAGAGCTACACGTTTACGTTTGGGGAAGCGCCGTCGGGCAACCCCACGAAAGTCATCCAATACGCGACCCGAGGCCTCTTTCCTGAGCTCAAAAGCGTTCCTTTCTTTGTCGATCGCGAGCTGAAGGGCAAGCTCAAGAAGATCATGCCTTGCGCCTTCGTCACTGAACCGGCTCGACCGTCCAGCTTCCGAAGTCGGGCGCGATGTGGACGCGCCATACGGGCGAATGTGTCCGTTCGAGGCGCGTCACCCCGTACGTGTAGCCCCCATCAACGACGCCTTGTAGGCACACCACCCACACTGCATCGAAGTCCAGCGGCTCGGGCAAAGCCCGCCCGACGCGGTTCGGATACCACTCACCGCCGCGGGCGTTCGAGAACACGACGAGCGTCTTGCCGGACGCATAGGCCCGGCCGCCTTTGTTCTGCTTGTCCTGAATGGCCTTCTGGATCAGCGCCGTCTCGTCCTGTGCGGAGCCGTCGCGTGAGGCCGGCACGATTACATGCTCCATGTCCCATGTTGTGCCGCCCTCCGTATCCTGAATGATCCCGTCGCCGCCGCGCGGATCGCTGCTGAAGATCAGCCGGTCTCGAACGAACCCGTGATTGACGGCGGCGCACAGGAGCCAGTTGCCCAACGCTTCACGCGACCGAAGGTCGTGCATCTGCCGCAACGGCTTGCCCGTTTGAAGATGCTCGCCGTCGCGGATGAAGCGCTCGAGCTCCTTCAGCGCGATGTGCATGGATTTGAAGCGGGTGACTTCAAGCTGCATCACCAAGAAACCTAGTTTGTCGGTGCGTGATTCACAACCCGTCGCACGATTTCCCCTCGTTCTCGACGAAGGTCATGCATGCCGGCAAAGAGCGGTTCAACGCATCTAAGCCTCCTACCGTTGTTTTCCTTTAGGACACTGACAGCGCACGTCGCTGCCGCCCAATGGTCCAAGAAATCGTCTCACCATGCGCCACACCGGACACTTCCTTGCCGACATGACGCTCAAGCACCGGCCGCCAAGGAACCAGGGTGAATTCCCGCCCCTTGTCGATGAGGGCGAACCGACCGCTCGCAAGGTCCAGCCGGCGGCGATAGGTGCCCTCGATGCGCCCGCCTGGCTGAGCTTCGGCGTAAGGAAGTTCGAGTTCACTTGAGAGCCGAGCGCCGACGCGCACTAGCTCGCGACGGCGTAGCAGGCCCAGCAGGTTGGCGCGATAGATCACCCGATCTTGCTCGGCGCGTGCCAGCTCCTGCTCGATCAACCATTGCCGGCGGCGGGCAAGCGCCTCGCGCACCTCGCGTCCGAAGCCGGCGTCTCGGGTGATCGTCGGCGCATCGACGAGGAGCTCGCGGTCGAGCCACGTCGCGCCCTCGGCGACGCCCTGGCGCTCCAGCGGTACGGTCGACATCGTCTCGATGACTACCGGCACCCGCCGAGCCTGCGCGCGCTCGAAAGCTACAGCGCGCTCGAGGTGCTCGGGCGCAATGATCCAAGCGCCATCCTTCTCGCGGGTGACATCCACGCCAGCCCGACGCATCGCCTCAAGCCGGCGCACATGAGCTTCGGCAAACGCCTGCCGGGCCGTGGGATCGTGGTGAAGATGAAGGTCGACGCTGTAGCGGCCATCATGTGCTGCTGCGATCTCGGCCACGGTCCGATCGACCGCGCGAGGCTCCGCCCGCTTGGGCTCGATGGCGACGATACCGCCGACCGGAATCGGTTCTGCCTCGCCGGCTTGGCCGATATCGACATAGTGGGTGCGGCCATCGACGCCATCGACGATCACATAGCGTCGGTCGTTCAACTCGTTCGACAGGCCGCGCGCGACGACCCGGCCCACGAGTCGCTGAGCATTGTCCTCGGCTGGCTCGTAGATGATGTAGTCAGCCACCGAGCGGGCCAGCCCCTGGCGGGCAAGCTCATGATGCAGGGTCTTGATGATGTCGCCCCGCTCTCCAAGCCGCCGCAAGACCAGCTCCAGATCGCTGGCGAGCTTCCATTGTCCCGATCCAATCTCCTGCGCCAGGCCCAGATGCCGTAGCTTCTGCAGCCGGCCGGCGCGCAGCGTCTGTTGGAAGGCATCGCCTACGGTCGTTCCGGATCGCAAGAGCCCCTGCTCTCCCACCTCCTTGAGCAAAGCGCGATCGAGGGATGTGAACCGCTCCTGCTCGACCTCAGCCCGCAATCGGGCTTCGATCTCGCGGTCGCTGCGCGGGCCAAGATCCAAGCTGATGATCTCGGCGGCGCGCTCACGCGTGCCATGGCTGAGATACTCACGAGCGATGATCAGGTCCCGGCCGCGGTCGTCCTTCCCGCGCAAGACGATGTGGGTGTGAGGATGACCGGTGTTGTAGTGGTCGACCGCTACCCAGTCGAGCTTCGAGCCGAGGTCCTGTTCCATCTGCTGCATCAGCCGTCGCGTGAAATCCTTGAGGTCGGCGAATTCGGTCGCGTCCTCGGCCGAGACGATGAATCGGAACTGATGGCGGTCACCCTCGCCGCGGCCCAGGAAGGCATCGCCGTCGGCCCGGTCGTGGGCAGCATCGTAGAGGTCGCCGGGCTGGCCCTCGCGCGTGACGCCGTCGCGCTGCAGGTAGCGCAGGTGCGCGCGGGCCGGAGTTGTGCCGCGACCGGCGAGCTTGATCAGGCGTGTCTTGACGATGACGCGACGCCGGCGGAAGGCGGCGTAGCGGTCGCGTGTACCAAGCACACGGCCAACGCCCGCCCCACGGCCGATCCGGCCGAGCTGGCCGGCTCGGCGCGACAAGGCATGGCTGCGCCCGCCTGCCCGTGCGACCGCCTGTGCAACGTCACGTAGGAAGGCACTGCGTACGCCCCGATTGCCGATGCGACCCAGCTTCGGTTCGAACTCATGGCCATGGATGGCAGGGAGCTTCATGGAAACCTCGGGACGATAACGCTGGTTCGTAACCGATTGCTGGCATGGAGGCTTCAACCTCAACCAAATCAAGGGTTTGTCGCCGCATTGGAGGGACACTGGCGCCCTTCCCTCCTCAAAACCGATGTGCAGACAAGGACTTGGCGACCGTTGGAGGGAGCCTTTTATCTTGCCTACGCGCGATTGTGGTTCTCTCCACCATCCGATCTTCGTCCACGCACGCTTTGCTGCGATTGGCTCGCGCACCGGGCCATTCAAGCCGAACTGTGTTGCGGCCTAATATTGGCAATCGTGATGCGGTGTACGCGTGATCAGGGCGGTCCCTGATCGTCAACTGGCGCCGCAGGTTTGCTGTCGCCAGTCGGTGCACGTAGGCCTCGATCCGCTTCCGGTTCGAGCGGCAACTTGCCTCTGGATTGATCAGCTCGAGAAGCCGATTCATCGTGGTTCACGAACAGAGTCGAGGGTCGCCCCGGCGCGAAAAAAAGCAGAGGATTGAGGCTGCGGCCGCGCTCTGGCGCAGCAGGTACCGATGAAAGCTGTTGGGCCGCGGCACCATCGTCGCTCCCGTTTGTGAGCTCCGTTCCGATTTGAGCGATATAGGCGCGCGTCTCCGCTGGTAGCGGTTGCTCTCCCCGGCGGTAGGCCGCAAAGCGTTCTGGGCCGGCATTGTAGGCTGCAAAGAGGTGCGGGTAGCCAAACCGGTCGAGCATCTCGCGTAGATAGGCGGCGCCGGCCAAAATGTTGTCGTGCGGATCGGCAGGATTAGGCCCTAGGCCGTGGCGACGCTGCATCTCCGCATAAGTCTCGGGTAGCACTTGCATGAGGCCGATGGCACCTGCGGGCGACGTGATCGGCCGGCCATCAACCGTAGCCTGGCCGTCGCTTTCGGCGCGCATCACGGCGCGGATCCAGGCCTCCGGAATGCCAAAACGCAGAGCCGCTTCAGCGATGAATATCTGCCATTGCCCAACATTCGTGGCGCCTGGCGTGTCAGCCACGCGAATAATATCGGCTGGCGCCAAGGCCCGTTGCACACCAGCCTCGACAGAGATTGCGCGGCTGATCGCTGTCGTGGGGCAATCCCTAGAGCTCATGGGTGGCTGCGCAAACGGCGAGCTACACAGCAACAGCGCGATCAGCGGGTCCATATCGGCACCAGCTTGCCCAAGATCGAAGTGGTCGGGATCGGTCCGAAATAGCGGCTGTCGAAGGAGTCCCAGACCTCCGCCATCAGCAGCAAAACCTCGCCGGGCCCGAGCACACGACACCCCGTCCAGGGCGTCAGCGGACGGCCTTGCGGGTCAGCTGGCAACTGGATTGCAGCGACCCATCCATTGATGAGGAGGAGGCTATGGCGGCCGCACACGGTGTCGCCAGAGACGGCCACGATGCGCTTGGTGAGCGGCACGGATTCGGGAAGATAGCCGCGCTCGGCGGCCATTCGGCGCGCACTGTCGGGCGCCCACGCGAGAACGAGATCCCCTTTGCCCAAGGCCGCCGTTTGCTCGACAAGGTAAAGACCAAGCGGTGCACTGGCGCTGGCGTTCCAGACGAAGCGGGGCGTCGAGGGGCCAAAAGCGAGCGCGGCCAGACCGAGCCCCGCAAGGGCGCCGACGCGAAGGACGGTCCCCCTACGCATCGCCGTCGACCTTGGTATGAGCGCGGCCCTCCGACCAAGCGTCGAGGTCGACGATGTGGTAGCGCACATAGCGGCCGTGCTTGCGAAAGCGCGGGCCGCGGCCAGTGCGCCGCATGCGCTCGAACGTGCGCGGCGACAAGCCGACATAGTGCGCAGCCTGGGCCGTATTGAGAAATGGGCTGCCCTTCTTGGCGTTGGCAGCTCGGGCGGCATCGTCGTCCATGCGTGCCCTCATCGAAGTGGTCGGAAGACGACGACGCAGGTCGTCTCCTTCGTGGGCAGCATGAGCGGGCAAGCGATGGCCTAGGACTGGCGAAGACCCTTGGGGACGTTTTCGCCACCCAAGCGCTGCCTCAGACGGCGAAGACATCGTTGCCGCGCCTGATCCAGCGAAGGCAGCAGCCAGCCGTTCAGGCGGCGTGTTTTGCTGTGAATCGATGCAGCGCCGACGACGCAAGAGGCGTCAAATCAGGAAACTTCGATACCCGCCGTTCATGAGGTAGCGTCCCCGCCGGACCGCTCGGCGCACTTGGTCGAAGAGATGGCGCCGAGGGTCCGACCAGTCGGCGAGAACACGCGCTTCGCCGAACAAAGCGACGGCGATGTCGCGATAGGTAGCGCCGGCCAGAAAGCCGTCCAAGGATTGCAGAACATGACGCAGCCGCCGTGACCTTGGGTCGATTGGGAAGAGATGATCGGGCAAGCTCTGCTTGCTGATCAGAGCGTTGAGGCCTTCCAGCGCCGTGAGCCGAGGCCGCAAGTGTCGCGCATCGAAGATCGCATCAGTGCGCAGGCTGACGGGCTCAAGCAGGCTTGAACCCCGGACCGCCAACTGCAAACTGCGGCTGCTATCGCGCGCCAAGAGATGCTGGGTTCCATCCGGCAGGACCAGGAGTGCCGTAGGATGGTGCAGTTCGGCAAGCGAGAACGGAGCCGTCGAGACGGCCGGAACGGCCGTCACCGGCAGGACGTGAGGGCATGCCTCGGGCCGCCAGAACACCGTGGCGGCAGTCGCATCGTGGTCGGGTGGATCTGCGAAAAAACACGCCCCATGGCGCCAGATCATCGAGCGGCCGGTTGGCAGTCAGAAGGGTCAAATGCCGTCGCTGTTCGACAGAAACTGCGGGGCCAAGAGCGGCCCATTCGCGCTGATACTCAGGATCCCGGCGTAGGAATTCCCATCCCCAGCCGCGCTTCGGCAGTAAATCGGTGTAGTCATAGGCGTCGGCACGACGCCATGGCTGTTCGTCTTGGGATGGGGGACGGCTGACCATCGTGGGCTCCTCGCGCTGTGGCAAGGCAGACCGTCAGCCGCCCCCTGATGTAGTTGGACGGTCCCGTCTCGCCGAGAATGCTTCCTTTCCGCTGCCAACGAGGCTGCTCTAGGCTGTGGCCATCGTGACCGGCGCCCAGAGAACTGGCTGTTCGAGACCACCCTCGCGCCGCAGGCGAGCGAGGGCGTCGCGCGAGACCTCGAGGTAGCCCGCAATGGCTCGGGTCGTACCGATTGCGTGAGGGACGCCGATGCGCTTCAGCGGCCAACTGGCCCGCCGCAGGATGCGCTCCATTCTGAGGTCCGTGACCGTGACGATAGAGCTGAGACCCCGTGCCAGGCCAAACTCGACCATGCCGATGAACAGCTCAAAGGTCGCCCTTGCGATGCCGCTGACTGCCGCAGCCGCATCGTGGCGCAGATCGAGAGCGAAGCGGCTGCTCTCCCAGATGCTCGGACTGGCCGGCGGCGATTCGCCGTTCAGGAGAACACCGAACGCGTCCCGCAGCATGGTGGGACCGGTCGACGGCAGCAGGCGGACACAGCCTTGAACACGGCCGTCGCGGCCGCGTTGGAGGAGGTAAATGGGGTGAAAGGCGTCGAAGTCGTCGACCTCTAGATCGCCACTGACTTGGACGTCCCAATCGAGCCGCTGCTTGAAGACGCGATAGCGCAAGCGGTGCATGTCGGCGAGCTCTTCCACGAATTCACCATAGTGATCCTGGCTGATGAGCTGCATCATGGTCGCCTCCTGGATGAACAGGCAGCGACAATGAAAGGGTCAAAATTGGCCCAGCGCACCCTGTATACCTGAACAGGGTTGACAGGGGGCCAGTCGTGTCAGGGCGTGGTGCGCATCGAGGCCGAGTAGCGCGCGACAGCTTGGGAGATGGTGCGGACGCCAAGCTTTTGCTTGGCATTCTCGAGGTGGAAAACCGTCGTGCGGCGCTTGATACCCAGGATGTCTGCGGTGTCTCCGGCAGACTTTCCCAAGGCGGCCCACCGCAGGCAGTCGAACTCGCGCGGCGAGAGCGCCACGCCGGCGATGATGCGATCGCCGGACAACTTTTGACGCACCTGGGCGTGGTAGTGGAGCGCCATGAATTGCAGGACTTCCCCGTGTCGCTCGACGCCGCGGCTGAACACCGGGTGACGCTCGTGGGCGGCGAAGGTGATCGCCGCCACCGGACCGCGGCCATCGTGAATGGGGATGGTGAAGCCGCAGCGGATATCGAACTGGGCCGCTTCGTCAAAGAACTGCTGTTGCCGCTTGGAGAGAGTCATGCTCCCGGCGCCGAAGCCCCATTCAAACGGGTCGGTGCCACGCTGGGCCTGAAGGATCACGGGATCGAGCCGCTCGTAGCGGCTTTGCAGATAGTGCGTCGTCCACTGGGTTGGATAGGTGGATATGAGGAGCGCCTTGTCATCCGGCCGAGGCGGCAAGGACAAGTACGCGAAGCAGTGTAGGCCGAATGCGGCTGCCGCATCGGCCAAGGTAGACTGCAAGTCAGCGCGATCGACGCTTTCCGACAGCCGGTCGATGAAGGTCTGGAAGACCCGGTGCATCGCTTGGCCCCAATGACGCGAGACCCAGCGATCTTTTCAGGCATGCCAGCGCGCTCTTGCCAGTGACAACATGAGGCTGCATTCGTGCCATGCAGCCATGACGGTAAGACTCTTGCCGATTGCGGGCATTCGCCCGGGAAAGCGCACGCGCGGCACCCGAATTTTACAGTTACATGTCAGGCTAATTGAGATCAGACAAGTTGGCCGGCTCAGCCACGCAGGAGATGACGGTAGCCAACTCGGCTCATCCAGCGGGCACGGCGCAGGTGGCTGTCGACCACGCGCTCGGCCCGCTGGGGCTCCTTGGCCGGATCGATGCCAAGGATGATCTTGGCCATTTCGTTCTTGCTTGCGCCGTCGGCGGTCGCGTCCAACAGGCGAAGGTAAACCACCAGATGCGCCTCGTCGTAGGCGGTGATCGAGTCTGACCAAGGGACGTCGTCGGCAATGGGTTGATTGTGACGCCGAGCCACCATTGCGCCCTGCCCTCCTGCTGATGTTCGCCAAGCGCCGTGGCCTTCAATTTACGGAGTCAGAGTCGAGAGGCCAGTGACATGCGCCGGGCCGGATGTGGATAGAAGTGGTGGTGAACTACGCCAGTTCTTCTCCGTGCAGATCGGCCGATACATAATATAGTTGATAAACTTTATAGTTTGTATCCCGCTGACTTCGGCGCATGGACATGCGCAAGCTGGTGGGGCGGAATGTTCGACGCATCAGGCTGAAGAAGGGCCTGACTCAGGAGAAGCTCGTGGACATTTCGGGCTTCAGCCAGCAGTACATCAGCGGCCTCGAACAGGGGAATCGTAACCCGACGGTCGTCACGGTTTACGAAATCGCCAACGCGCTGGGCGTCAGCCATCTTGATCTCTTGCGGCCGCCCAAGCGTCGTTAATGGGTCATTTCCCAGCGTCAATGCCCGACGAGTGGCGAACGAGCGGGCCAAAGGGCGTACAATGACCTCGCTCGGTCAGGAAGACTGATCAATTCGTTCGTCTGGCCATGGAGATGATCGGTAGCTCTGGCGGCCTACGGCGCAGCTCTGCGCAGATACGGGCCGTTTTGTAAGCAGGAAGGTCCCCCTAAGCTCATGCATTATGACTCATGAGCGTCTCACACTCGCCGAGGTTGCAAAGCAACAACGGTGGTCAATTCGCACGTTGCGCCGCTTGCTCACTCGGCATGGAATTGCCACCATTGGGAGCGGCCGTCTGGCACGGCTGAGCCCTGAGGACGTCGAGGAACTGGAGCGAAAGGAGCGCGAGCGGTGCCGTACAAGATTCCCGGTGTCGGCGGAACCTTCTACGCTCCAGGCGAACGCAAGGCTAATCGGTGGGTCGTCTGGCGTGGCCGTGACGATGCCGGGACCAAGCTCGAGCTCGCTACAGACGCGCGAGATCCAGCGGGCGCTAAGGCGTACGTCAAGAAGCATCTCGCCGAGCGAGCCTGTCGTCGCCCTCCCGCCGCGGGCGCGGCGAGCGTAACGCTCGGAATTGTCAGTGCCCACTACAAGGCGGATCGCGGTCTGGACGAAACGCATGCCGACTGGCGGCGGCTTGCTTTCATCGAAGCCCGCGACGGCAAGCTCGAAGTGCGCGGCATTAACAACGCCGTGACCAAGGGCACGGCTGAGGCTTGGCTGGCGAAGCGTCGCAGCGAAGTCGCCTCGGCCAACACTGAGCTGATTGCCAAGCAAAAGCGGCCACGTCACAAGGTTCCGACCTTCGCCGCGGCCAACCGCGAGGTGATCACCCCGTATCGTGCGCTGCTGAAATTTGGCGCCGAGCAAGATTGGCGTGGCGAGATTGTCGTCCGGAGCCTCAAGGCGCCAGAGGGAAGCCTGCCGCCCGACCCGCCGCGGATCGCCGATGATGAGACAGTGTTTGCGTTGCTTGACGCGATCGAGGAGAGGATCAGGTCGGCACCCACGCCCTGGACGCTGCAAAAGCACCTTGAAAAGCGCGCGTTCGTTTGGCTCTGCCATGAGCGGGGCTACCGCATCGGCGAGTGGCTGCGCTTTGATTGGGAATGGGTCGATCTGCCCAGTGCGCGCGGCCGGATGGCCATCACCAAGAATAAGAAAGATCTGCGCTGGGAGGAGTTCGAACTCAGCCCAACAGCCGTCGCCTACCTTGCAGTCCTGGGCGCGCGGAAGGCCGGGAAGGTCTTCCCGTGGCATTCACGCAGCAACGTCTACCGCTGGGCCGATCAGCTGATCGGGCCGGACAAGAAATGGCGGCCGCACGAGTCGAGGCGCGCCATCGTCAGCGACATCGTCGCCCGCACCGGCGATTACAAACAGGCCGGCAAATATGTCGGCCATTCCAACGAGAAGACGACATTCCGCTATCGGATCCTGCGCCGGCCGGAGCTGGCGCCAGACGTACGATTCGGCGCCAAGAAGGCCGGGTGAACCCGGGTGAGACATCATCGGCGGCAGTGTCCGACTGTGGTGAAGCTGACAAAGCGCCGAAATCGGTACTATATGTAGGTGTTGATGGGGAACTGTGGGGAGGGGGTGCTGCCTCACGCAGAAAATCCCGCAACTGTCGTCCCTTGGTAAGGGAGAGGTCGACAGTTCAATCCTGTCCGGCAGCACCATTCATCCGATCCCCGAAATCGTGGCCCGCTTGAATTATCATGGCGCCAGGACGTGCAATGGCCTGTGGATAGTCGCCGGTCTGCACACTGGGGAACAGCAATCGACCACGAAATCCGCAGAAAATGCCGAGCAAGTTGGTGGGCAAACGTTCGCCTGACGTTCACGCCTTCCTAATTGGCTGCGAAGAGTAGACCTGCGACGGTAGTGGGCAGGCGAAATGAACAGGCAATGCTCTTCAATCTGGCCGCAGAGGATCGGCCGATTAACCCGCCGAAATGCCCGCCGACCTCGCCCATGACGTGCGCAACGCGCTGGAAGCCTACATCCACGACGAGTCCAAATAAGCTTCGACGACATCAAGACGGGGACCGGGATCAAGTGTCCCTACCTCTGGAAGCGCGAGCACGACGCTCTGGAGACCGAAGATCGGAAACCTCGAAAGACTGCTGTCGCCTTGCGACTTGCTCGCTCCCAAAGAGGGCGACGTGCTCATGCTGCTCCCGACCATGTCCCGCGAGCAGCAGCAAGGGAAGCTGACAATCGGCTCCCTGACCTCGAGAAACGTCGAGCCGGCCTTGAAGCGGAAAGCCCTTGGTGTTGATGCACGCGCCACACTGTCAGCACGTCGCGATTATTGATTCGATCGCACTTCACGGACGCCACTTGGCGTGCGCAACGCCGGCTCGAGGCAGCGATCGCCGAGGCGCCATTTCCGAGAGGCGGATGGTCGACATCGCTTGTCCCTACCGTGCCCGCTCCCGCGATCATTGTGGAATTCTCTGGACTGCCAGATGCGATGTGATCACATTTGACCACTCGTTTGCTTGGAGCGTTTCTATGCCACGATGGCCGGATCCTGATACTAAGTCGAGGAGCCTGTACGATCGGGCATTGAATGTCCTTCCTGGCGGCGTCACGCGGGTGGCGCCGTGGCAGCCGCCCTATCCGGTTTACGCTCAGAGCTGCAAGGGCGCGTGGATCACCGACGTCGACGGCAACCAGATATTCGATCTCATCAACAATTTCGCCTCGCTAATCCATGGCCATGCCCATCCGGCGATCATCGACGCCGTAACAGCTCAGCTGTCGCATGGCACCGCCTGCACCATGCCGACTGAACGGGAAGTAGCGTTGGCTGAATTACTGTGCGAGCGCGTCCCTGCCTTCGACAAGGTCCGCTTCTGCAACTCGGGAACCGAGGCAGTTATGCTCGCTGTCAAGGCAGCGCGCGCCTTCACGGGACGCCCCGCACTAGCCAAGGTCGAAGGTGCCTACCATGGCACCTATGATCACGTTGAGGTCAGTCTCGATTCTCGACCGGAAAACTGGGGAAACGACCCTAACCCCGTCGCCTTTGTGGCGGGCACTCCCAAAGCCGTACTCGACGACACCGTCATCCTACCGTTCAACCAGCCCGAGGCTGCCGCGCGAATCATTCGCGAGCAGGGAGCGCGGCTTGCAGCAGTTTTGATCGATCTGATGCCAATTTATACGGGGTGCGTGCCGGCGACACCGGAGTTCCTCAAGGCGATCACCGAGGCCGCGCGAGCCACCGGCGCGATCGTTATCCTGGACGAGGTGATCTCCTTTCGCTTTGGCTATAGCGGAGGTCAGGGCGTATTCGGCATCGAGCCAGATCTCACGACACTGGCCAAGATCATCGGCGGCGGCTTTCCCGTAGGCGCCGTCGCCGGCAAGGAGAAGATCATGGCCGTATTCGACCACCGAAGCGGCAAGCCTGCGGTGGCCTCCACAGGAACCTTCACCGCGAACATGGTGACCATGACAGCCGGCCTCGTGGGCATGGAACTGATGACGGAAGAGGCATTCGACCGATTGAATGCGCTGGGCGACCGAACGCGCTCTAAGCTCTCGGATGCCGTCCGTCGCAGTCAGTATCCCGCACAGATCACCGGTCATGGCTCGATCTTCAAGATCCATACTCATAGTCGACCGGTGAACGATTACCGCAGTGCCTGGTCGACACCCGAGGAACTCGCCGATCTGGCCGCTCTGCAGGCGGGCCTCTTGCGCCGCGGCTTCCTGATCAGCACGAAGGGTAACGGCTTTCTGTCGACCGTCATGACGGAGGCAGAGCTCGATAGTTTTGTCGACGCTGTCGAAGGCGAGCTACGGATATTGGCTACGCAACGCCTCCTCGCCTGAACAACGTCCGCTTTGTGATCACATATTGACGTTTCGGCACGATCCTTGCTGCCGATCCACCGACCCCGCAAATGATGTGGTGAGGGATCGGCTATGGGTTTCAGGATCTCCGTCGACACCGGCGGCACGTTTACCGATATCGTCGTAATGGATGAGAGTGGCCGCCAGACCATCGGAAAGGCTCTCACCACCAAGGAACGTATCTTCCGGGGGATGAGCGAGGCGATCGAGGTTGCGGCTCGAGAGCTTGGCCTCACCATGAAGGGGCTGCTGGACCAGACCGATCTGCTGATTTACGGCACCACGCGCGCGACCAACGCCATCGTCACGCGCAACGTCGCCAAGACCGCCTTCCTCACCACCATGGGATTTCCGGACACGCTGGTGCTGAAGGAAGGCGGCAAGGTCAATCCGCACGATTTCACCCAGGACTACCCGGAACCCTACATCCCCCGCCGCTACACGTTCGAGATCGAGGAGCGCATGAGCGCCGAGGGAACAGCTTCGGTGCCGTTCAACGAGGCGCAGGCGCGTTCCGTGCTGGAGGTGCTGAAGGCGCGCGGATTCGAAGCGGTGGCGGTCTGCTTCCTGTGGTCGATCGCCAATCCAGACCACGAGCTACGCATGGGCGAACTCATCAACGAGATGCTGCCCGGCGTGCCGTTTACCTTGTCACACAAATTGGTGCCCATCGTCCGCGAGTACCGCCGCGCCTCCGCCACCGCCATCGATGCATCTCTGAAACCCTTGATGCAGGATCATCTGCGCGGCCTGGAAGCCGATCTGCGCGCCACCGGCTACCGGAACGACATCCTCGTTTCGACCAGCGTCGGTGGCGTCATGCTCGTCGATGAGCTTGTCGATGCGCCGATCCACACCGCGAAATCGGGACCTGCAATGGCTCCCGTGGCTGCCCTCACCTACTCGACGATCGAGAATCTCGGCGACAATGTCATCGTCTGCGACACCGGCGGCACGACCTTCGACGTCGGCCTGGTGCGCGATGGCCGCCTCACCTACAGCCGGGATACCTGGCTCGGCGGTCAATGGACCGGACACCTGCTCGGCATCTCCTCGGTCGACGTGCGTTCGATCGGGGCCGGCGGCGGGTCGATCGCCTGGATCGACGAGGGCGGCCTGATGCGGGTCGGCCCGCAGTCGGCCGGCGCCGACCCCGGCCCCGCCTGCTACGGCCGCGGCGGCACCCAGCCCACGGTGTCCGACGCCGCCTGCGTGCTGGGATATTTCGATCCCGCATTCTTCCTCGGCGGACGCATGACGCTCGACACCGAAGCCGCCCGCCGCGCGATCGGCACCGTGGCCGAACGGATCGGCCGGCCGATCGAGGAAACCGCCTGGAACATCCTGAATCTGGCGACCGAGTTGATGATCAAGGCGATCCAGGAGATCACCATCGCCGAAGGCGTCAATCCGCGCGAAAGCACCATCGTCGCCGGTGGCGGCGCCGCCGGGATCAATATCCTCCCCATCGCCCAGGAACTCGGCTGCGAGCGGCTGGTGCTGCCCAAGGTCGCCTCGGCCCTGTCGGCATCGGGCATGCAGTTCGCCGACATCGTCAAGGAGGAGACCGCCAGCCTGGTGACCACATCCGAT
Source organism: Enhydrobacter aerosaccus (assembly GCF_900167455.1). Lineage (GTDB taxonomy): Bacteria > Pseudomonadota > Alphaproteobacteria > Reyranellales > Reyranellaceae > Reyranella > Reyranella aerosaccus. The sequence goes on along the minus strand of NZ_FUWJ01000001.1, from coordinate 92,239 downwards.
CGCTTCAATCTCGAAGGCGTGAACCGCGTGCTCTCGACCCTCGAGCGGAAGCTAAAGGAGTTCCTCGCCACCCTGGGTCCTCGTGCCCAGGCCGCGCACCGTATCGAATTCCTGACCGAGGCTCGCTATCTCGCCCAAGTATGGGAACTGGAGACGCCGCTGGAATTCTCCCGCTTCGCCACCGAAGCCGACGTCGAAGGGCTCGTCGAGAGCTTCCACAAGGTCCATGAGCGCGTCTTTGCCATGCGCGACGAAGGCAGCCCGGTCGAATGCGTGAACTGGAAGGCTCGCCTGATCGTGAAGCTGGCCCCCGAAGTGACGGGCGAGGCCGGCCCGGCGATCACCGCCCTGGCCGCCCCCACGCCGTCGACAACCCGGTCCTGCTATTTCGGCGGTACCACACCGGTGCCGACGCCGATCTACAAGTCGGGCGACCTCAAGCCCGGCTACAAGATCGTGGGGCCCGCCATCGTCGAGGAGCCGACCACAACGCTCGTCGTTTTCCCCCAGACCTCGACCACCGTATCGGGCGTTGGGAATTACGTTTTCGGGATTGGCTGATCCTTTCACTTGAGGAGATCGCACATGGACAGAGTGCAGGCGTCATCGGCCATCGATCCAGTCATCACGGCAGTGATCGCCAATCGCATCGACGGCGTTGTCCGCGAGATGACCAATACGCTGCTACGCGCGGCACGTTCGGCGGTGATCAACAGCGCGCGCGACTTCTCCTGCGCCATCGTTACGGGCGACAACCAGCTCCTTGCCTGCGCTGAAGGCCTGCCGATCCATATCTTCGGCGTCCACAACCAGGCACGTGCCATGACGGAATTCCACGCCGATCTCGCCGAAGGCGATGCCTTCCTGCACAACGATCCCTACTCCGGCAATACGCATCCAGCGGATCATTGCTTCCTGGTGCCGGTGTTCTTCGAAGGCGAACATCTGTTCACGGCGGCCGCCAAGGCGCACCAGGCTGATATCGGCAACTCCATCCCGACGACCTATCACGCCGCGGCAAAGGACGTGTACGAGGAAGGCTCTCTCATCTTCCCGGCGGTCCGCATCCAGCGGAACTTCGAGACTGTCGAGGACGTGGTCCGCATGTGCCGCAGCCGCATCCGCGTGGCCGGGCAGTGGTACGGCGACTTCCTGGCCGGCATCGGCGCCGCGCGTGTCGCCGAGCGGCGCCTGAAGGAGCTTTGCGCCAAGTACGGCAAGGACACGATCAAGACCTTCATGCGCGACTGGCTCGATTACTCCGAGCAGCGCATGATCCATGGCATCGCCAAGCTGCCCAAGGCCAAGCTCGTCAACACCGGCCGCCACGATCCATTCGAACCGCTTCTCCCCGAAGGTATCCCGCTCAAGGTCGAACTCGACATAGATCCGCAGGCGGCGACCATCACCGTGGACCTGCGCGACAACATCGACAATATCGACTGCGGGTTCAACGAAAGCGAAGCCTGCACCGTATCGTCCGTCATGGCCGGCATATTCAACTCTCTCGACCCGGAGATCCCGCGCAACTCCGGCTCGTTCCGCCGCGTCAAGCTGCTGATGCGCGAGGGCGCCGTGGTCGGCAAGCCGAGGTTCCCACACAGCTGCTCCGTCGCCACCACCAATGTCGCCGACCGGCTCGTCAACTGCACCGGAGCGGCCTTCGCCCAGCTCGGCGACGGCTATGGCCTGGCCGAAGGCGGTGTCGGCATGGGCGTCGCCTTCTCCGTGGTGTCCGGGAAGGACCATCGGTACGGCGATAGTCCCTATGTCAACCAGCTCATCATCGCCAACAACGGCGGTCCGGCCAGCGCCAGGGCCGACGGGTGGCTGACCTACGGTCTGCCCGTCGTCGGCGGCTTGATGTATCGCGATTCGGTGGAGATCGACGAGCTCAAGCATCCGATGGAGTTCAAGCACATGCGGCTGATCCCGGGTTCGGGCGGCGCCGGCCGGTTCCGCGGCGCGCCCGGCTGCGATATCGCCTTCGGTCCCAAGGAACATCCGGTCACGGTCATCTATCCCTGCGACGGCCAGCACTTCGCGCCCAAGGGCGTGCGCGGTGGCGCCGACGGCACCTGCGCCGAAGGCTGGCATGTCAGTGCCAACGGACTGGAGACCAAGCTGCCCAACGTCACCCAGATCGAGGTCAAGAAGGGCGAACTGATCCGCGGGCTCGATGCGTCCGGGGCCGGCTATGGCGATCCCCTGAAACGCGACCCGCGCCGGGTGCTGCACGACGTGCTGGAGAAGTGGGAAACCGTCACGCGAGCACAGGCCGTCTACGGCGTGGTGTTCAAAGGCTCTCTCGACGACGAGACGCTGGCCGTGGATGTCACCGCAACCACCTCACTGCGGGCGGCCCGAGCGGCAGAAGCGACGACTGCCTGACGATGCGCCCGGCAGCGGGCCCCGCGATCGACCCGGTGGTGACGGCCGTCATCGCCAGCCGCATCGACGGGATCGTGCGCGAGATGACGAACACCCTGCTGCGCGCGGCGCGTTCAGCCGTGATCAGCAGTGCCCGCGACTTCTCCTGCGGCATCTGCACGGGCGACAACCAATTGCTGGCGTGCGTGGAGGGGCTGCCGATCCACATCTTCGGCGTCCATGAGCAGGCGCGCGCCATGACGCTCGCCCACCCGACTCTGTCCGAGGGCGACGCCTTCCTCCACAACGATCCCTACACCGGCAACACCCACCCGGCTGACCATACCTTCCTGGTCCCGGTCTTCGTCGACGGCGAGCATCTGTTCACGACGGTTGCCAAGGCGCATCAAGCCGACATCGGCAACTCGATCCCGAGCACCTATCACGCTGGCGCCGCCGACGTGTATCAGGAGGGCGCACTGATCTTCCCGTCGGTTCGCATCCAGCGCGACTATCGGATGATCGAGGACGTGGTGCGCATGGCGCGCAGCCGGATCCGCGTTCCCGGCCAGTGGTACGGCGATTTCCTCGCTGGCTTGGGCGCCGCCCGCATCGGCGAACGGCGCCTGAAGGAACTCTGCGCAAAGTTCGGCACCGACACGATCAAGCGCTTCGTCGTGGACTGGCTGGACTATTCCGAGCAGCGCATGGCAACAGCCCTGCGCCGCCTGCCGGCGGCCCGACTGGTCAACAGCGGCAGGCACGACCCGTTCATGCCGATGCTGCCGGACGGCATCGCCCTTCACGTCGACATCGATATCGATCCGCAGGAAGCGCGGGTCACGGTCGACCTTCGCGACAACCCCGACAACGTCGAAGCCGGACTCAACCTCAGCGAAGCTTGCACGACATCGGCCGTCCTGACCGGCGTGTTCAACTCGCTCGATCCCGGCATCCCGAAGAACTCCGGTTCGTTCCGGCGCGTCGAGGTGCTGATGCGTACAGGATCGGTGGTCGGACGGCCGCGCTTTCCTCATTCCTGCTCTCTTGCCACCACCAACGTGGCCGACCGGCTGGTCAACTGCACGGGGGCGGCCTTCGCGCAACTGGGCGACTCGCATGGCATCGCCGAAGGCGGCCTCGGCATGGGCGTCGCCTTCGCGGTGATCTCCGGCAAGGACCATCGGGCCGGCGACGACGCCTACATCAACCAGCTGATCATCGCCAATAATGGCGGCCCTGCCAGCCCTCAGGCCGACGGGTGGCCGAACTACGGCCTCCCCGTCGACAGTGGTGTCGTCTTCCGCGACTCCGTCGAGATCGACGAGCTGAAGCATCCGATCGAATTCCGTCACCTGCGCCTGATACCGGGTTCCGGCGGGGCCGGGCGCTTCCGCGGCGCGCCTGGCGGCGACGTCGCCTTCGGTCCCAAGGAGCATCCAATCACCGTGATCTATCCCTGCGACGGCCAGCATGTCCCGCCGAGGGGCGTGCGCGGCGGCCAGGATGGTCAGCTTGCCGAGGGATGGCGCATCAGCGCCAACGGCCACACCGAGAAGCTCGACAACGTCGTGCAGATCGAGATCGCCAAGGGCGAGACCATCAGGGGGATCGACTGTTCTGGCGGCGGCTATGGCGATCCGCTGACGCGCGATCCGCGACGTGTTCTGCACGACGTGCTGGAGCGGTGGGAGACGAGTGATCGGGCCCGCACGATTTACGGCGTCGTCCTTACCGGCAGCATCGAGACGGAAACCCTTGCCGTCGATGGAGAGGCGACGCTGCGTCTGCGCAGGGAGCTGCAGGCGGCCCGCCCGTCTTAAAGCGCGATGACTTTTACTTCGGCCGTCGCCCTGACGCCCGCAGCATGGCAGCGCATGCGTCAGGGCGACGGCTTGATTCCATGAAAAGTCATCGCGCTGTAGTCACTCGGAAATGCACAGGCGTCCGGCACTGAACCGGACGCCTGTCACCGATGATCTCGATCTACTTCTTCAGGCGATAAAGCACATCGTTGGGCACGGCCTCGCTGATGCGCCACGAGTCCACCACCTTGCCCTTCTTGTCCCCGATCTCGACGACCATGTAGGGCGCGCGATCCTGGATGTGCAGCTTGCTGGTGAAGCTGCGCGGTCCGAGGACCGTCGGCTCGTCATGGGCATTGTTCATCACGGCCACGACCTTGGCCGCGTCGACCGTTCCCGCCTTCTCGACCGCCTTGGCCCAGACTTGCAGGATCGAGTAGATCGGGAACGCATACTGCGTCACCGGGGCTTCGTTAAACTTGGCCTTGTAACGCGCGATCAGCTCCGCGATCTCCGGCCGCGGGTCGTCGCCATAGATCGATGCCTGCACCGGAACGTAGAAATTCGACAGGTTCGGGACAGCATCGAGCCAGTAGGTGCCGTCCAAGGAACTGCCGTTGAAGATCGGCAGATCGATGCCGGCTGCGCGCAGCTGCCGTGTCGCCGATCCACCGCCCGGCAGATAGGTGCATAGCATCACCATATCGACCTTCTGCGACTGCATCGTGCTGCGCAGCCTGCTGATTTGCGAGGCGATCGAGGAGTCGCTGTTCTTGAACGTGTCGCGCCCGACGATCTTTCCGCCCTTGGCGGGGAACATCCAGTCGAAGCCGGCGCAGACGGACTTGTCATATTCGATGCTGTCGTCGAGCAGGACATAGGCCGTCTTCCAGCCCTTCTTCGCGTAGCCCCATTCGGCGCCGACCGCTCCCTGCACCTGGGCTGCGATCGAGGAGGTGAAGGAATAGGGTCCGATGCCGATGATCCCCGCCTTGGGGTCTTCGGCACAGAGGAAGATCGAAATCTTGCCGGCCTTCTGCGCCTGGAGCAGCGCCGGTGCACCATAATCGTAATCGCAGGTGCCGAAGACGACATCGGCTCCCTGGCGCAGCACTTCCTGCCCTGCCTTGGCGCCTTCCGCCCGATCGGACTTGGTATCGGCGAAGACCGCCTTGATCTTCCGGCCAAGCAGTCCGCCCTTGGCGTTGATGTCGTCGATGAACACCTGGGCCATCTTCGTGCTGTTGTCGTCGTACGCGGCCATCGGTCCCGACATCGCGACCGAGAAGCCGAACACGATGTCGTCGGCAGCTCGCGCTGGCAGCGAGAAGAGCGAGGAAAGCAGCAGACAGAGTCCTGCGGCGGTGAGCAAACGGGTCCGCATGTTCCGGAGCCTCCATTATGTGATCACATAAGAGCTGCGGACCTAGGGCGGTTCGCATTGCACATACACCAAGCAAATGTTGTTCCATCGACAAGGAAGCGAACCGGCCGCCCCTGTTGCACGCTTCTTGCTTGGCTCCGATCACCGCCACTGTGATCACGGGTGCCTTATGAACACACAGGCCGTACCCCGCACAATCTCTGCAGCACGACAACCGTCACGGGCGGGATCGTAATCCGTGTCCCTTCGTAGCCTGTCCGCGCCGCCCCCTCCTGGATTGAAGCCGGCAACGGCTGCCATGCTCACCGCCGAGGACGTCGTCGTACAGTTCGACGGCCTGACCGCGATTGGTAACGTCAGCCTGTCGATGGGGCGGCACGAGGTCTTCGGACTGATCGGCCCCAACGGTGCCGGAAAGACGACGCTGGTGAACTGCCTCACGGGTTTCCAGGTCCCCAGCAGCGGACGCATCCTGTTGGGAGGCGAAGAGACGGCAGGCTGGAAGTCGGAGCGCTTTCGCAAGGCCGGGATCGGGCGGACGTTCCAGGCCGGGCGTCTCTTCCGCGAGATGACGGTCGTCGAGAACGTCGAGGTCACCGGTGTAGGCCTGGGTCTGACACGGCGGCAGGCACGCGCCCAGGCAATGGACCTGCTGGAGTGGGTCGGCATTGCCGGCAAGGCGGAGACCGTGGCGGGAACCCTACCCTACACGGACGAGCGCCGGGTCGGCATGGCTCGTGCCCTGATGCTCGGGCCCGCCTTCGTGCTGCTCGACGAACCCGCCGCCGGCATGTCCGACGCCGAGTGCGACGACCTCATGCATCTGGTGGCCGCGATCCCCAGGATCTTCACCTGCGGCGTGCTGCTGATCGAACACAACATGCGGGTCGTGATGGGGGTGTGCGATCGCATCCACGTCCTGGACGGCGGCCGGACCATCGCCGAGGGCACACCTCAGGAAATTCAGCGGAATGAAACGGTGATCGCCGCCTACCTCGGCGGCGAGGCCTGATCGGCAGCGGCAAGGGAGCGAACAGATGCTCGAGGTGGACAACATCCACGTCAACTATGGTCGTCTCCAGGCGCTGCGAGGCGTCTCCCTTTCGGTCCGGGAGGGCGAGATCGTCTGCGTCGTCGGACCGAATGGCGCCGGCAAGTCGACAACCCTCGGCGCGATCGCCGGCGGTGTGACGCCCCACGCAGGCCGCATCACGTTGCGCGGCCAGAGCCTCGGTGGGCTTCCTCCCGAAGCGGTTGCGCGGCTGGGCGTATCGCTGGTCCCCGAGGGGCGCCATGTCTTCGGCTCGCTCACCGTTGCCGAGAATCTGCGCATCGGCACCTTCCAGCGGCGCGATCGGGCCGCCGTCGCCGCGGATTTCGAACGCATCCTCGAGCACTTCCCGCGGCTTCGCGAGCGTCTCCAGCAGCCGGCCGGACGGCTATCGGGCGGTGAACAGCAGATGCTCGTCATCGGCCGCGCCCTCATGACGCGCCCGAGGCTGGTGATGGTGGACGAGCCGTCGCTGGGACTGGCGCCCAAGATCGTTGATCAGGTCTATGACATCCTGATCAAGCTGCGCCACGCCGCGAACCTCACCTTGCTCATCAACGAACAATCTTCGGAGCGTGTGCTCAAATTCGCGGACCGCATCTATGTCATGCGTGGCGGCCGCATCCATCTGGAGGACCGGGCGGCAAACCTGCAGGACGGCAAGGCGATCATGCAGGCCTATTTCGGGTTCGCCGACGGCACTGGTGCACCGCCGCCCCTGTCTCCAGCACCGACCATGAAGAGGGCCGCCGAATGATCGGCTTCCTGCAGAATCTGATCGATGCCCTCAGCTTGGGCAGCCTGTATGCGCTTGCGGCACTCGGCATCGGGTTGCTGTTCGGCATCCTTAGGCTGACCAATTTCGCCCACGGCGACTTCATCTCGTTCGGCGCCTATGCGTTGATCGTTCCCTCGCTCGAAGTCACGGCCACCAAGTTCATCGGCAACTGGCCGTGGTATCTGACGCTGCCCGCCATTGCGGCGCTCGTCGTGCTTCTGGCCCTGTTGAGCGACTTCCTGGTGTTCCGCAAACTGCGCCAGGCCTCGGCCCCGACCCTGATGATCGCCTCGTTCGCCGTGGGCTATGTGATCCAGAACGTCATCCTCATGGTCTACGGCGCCCGCCCCAAGGCGATCGACGTATGGTCGAGCCTGCAGCAGCAGGTCGTGATTGGCGAGCTGCGCGTGCCCCAGCTGCAGCTGGTGACGATCGGCATCACGATCGTCCTGATGCTCGGACTGAGCCTGTTCCTGAACCGGACGTCCTATGGCGTGCAGATGCGGGCCGCCGCCGAGGATTTCCGCATGGCAAGGTATCTCGGCGTCAAGGCGAACTTCGTGATCGGCCTCGCCTTCGCGATCTCCGGGTTGCTGGCCGCCATGGTCTCGCTGCTGTTCGTCTCCCAGACTGGCACGCTCAGCTACGTGATGGGCGTGCCGTTGATGCTGTTCGCCTTCATCGCCACGGTCATCGGCGGCATGGGCAGCCTGATCGGAGCCGTGATCGGCGGCTTTGCCGTCGGCTTCGTGTCGGTGATGTGCCAGGCCTACCTGCCCGAGGAGCTCCGCTCCTTCCGCGATGCGTTCGTGTTCGCCATCGTGATCGCGGTGCTCATCTTCCGCCCCTCCGGCCTGATCCCGACCAAGGCGCTGGTCCAACGCGTATGAGGTTTCAGCAATGAACAGCCCGCTCGTTATGCGCCAGATACGCGAATGGTGGCCCGTGCTGTCCCTCGCGGCAATCGTGACGCTGGTCACGGCAATCGCCATCTGGATGGGCGGGGACGAAATCAAGGTGACCCTGACCGAAATGCTGATCCGCATGACGGTGGTGATCGCCACCTACCTGTTCATCGGCAACTCGGGCATCCTGTCGTTCGGCCATATCGGCTTCATGTGCATCGGCGCCTACGCCGCCGGCTGGGCCACGTGCAATCCGGCGTGGAAGCAGTTGATGCTGACCGGACTGCCGGCATTCCTGCAGGAGAACGAATATCCGTTCCTGCTCGCCGTCGGCGGCGGCGGCCTTCTGGCGGCCATCGTCGCGCTGATCTTCGGCGCCGCCGTCATCCGCCTGTCCGGTATCGCCGCCTCGATCGCCACCTTCGCCTTCCTCGCCATCGTCAACAGCGTCTACTCGAACTGGGACTCGGTCACCGCCGGCACGAGCTCGATCATCGGCATCCCGCAGGTGGTCGGCCCCTGGGAAGCGCTGGCCTTCGCCCTGGTGAGCATGGTGGTTGCCTACGTCTTTCAGCAGTCGCGATATGGATTGATGCTGAAGGCCTCACGCGACGACGAGGTGGCCGCCAAGGCATCCGCGATCGATATCGTGAAGGTCCGCCTGATCGCCTTTGTCGCCAGCGCGTTCCTGGTTGGGGTGGGCGGCGCTCTCTACGGGCACTTCCTGGGCGTGTTGACCGTCGACATCTTCTATATGGGCCTGACTTTCGTGACGCTGTCGATGCTGGTCGTCGGCGGGATCGGCAGCCTGTTCGGCGCCGTCTCCGGCGTGCTGATCGTCACACTGATCGTGCAGGTCCTGCGCGCGTTCGAAGCCGGCTTCAAAATCGGCGGCGCCACTGTCGCGCTTCCCCAGGGCTCACAGGAGATCGGCCTCGGCGTCATCATGGCGCTGATCCTGCTTTTCCGTCCCTCCGGGCTGACGAAAAGCCGCGAAGTGCCCTGGCCCTTCACGACGCGCGACGCGAGGCCGACGGCGGCCGAACAGGCTCAGCCAGCCGAATAGGCCGGATCGGCACGCAGTCGCGTCGTCGCCCCAGCATCGAGGCGGCCGGCCTCGTCGACGACCACCCTGTAGACGGAGGCGGCGCGATCCCGGCTTATCCAGCCCTCGCGGACATCGATCGCCACGCGCTCCGGATCGCGGTCGCTGGCGGGTCCATACCCACCCCCGCCTGTGGTCTCGGTCAGGATCCTCTCGCCATCCTGCAAGGTGACGACCCCGCAGGTCGGCACCTCGTGCATCTGCCCGGCTTGGTCGATCCGCACCTGCCGCGCCTGCGCACCGTCTCCACCGCCACGGACTCCGCGGGCGGCGTTCAGCGTGCCGTCGCTCACATAGGCGACGTCGAGACTGGCCCCGACCGGCCCGTAGACGACTCTGAGGCTCGACGCCCCGAGATGCCGGCCGGCTCCCTCGCGATCGACCAGGAACCGGCGCTCGTGAACGCGCAGCGGTTGGCGTAGCTCGTCGAGTTCGACGCTGTCGATGTAGCAAAGGCCTGCGTTTCCGACGTGGCAGATGGTCTGCCAGGCGTCGGCGGCAGGGGCGGCGGCGCCACCCGACAGGCCGAGGAAGAGTTGGTTGACGAAGGGTCGGTTGCTTCCGGGATGCACGCCCGACACCACTGCCGAAGAAGGCGGGATGATGCCGCCGCATTCCGCCAGCCCGGCGCCCTCGCTGATGTCGGCAATCGCGCACTGCACGGGATTGGCGACACGATCGGCAAGGTTCGTGGTGGCGACCGAGCAGCTGACCGGATGGCGGGGAATGCCGACAATGCAGCCTTCCCGCAGCAGGACCTTTATCCGCCGGTGCGCGCCGGCATTCTTGGGCACGCCGGGGTCGATGCTGTTGTAGACGCCGACCATGGCCGCCGTCCGTGCGCAGGCCTCCGACAGGTTCAGGCCGCAGGGGAGATTGTCGGGGTTGTCGCGCAGATCGACTTCTATGTTCGCGCCTTCGGTGTCGATCGTGACCGCAACCTTGATCTCGATGCCTTCCGCCGGCGTGCCCGGGACCGCATCGTGACGCGAGGTCCGCACCGCATGGCCGGGGCTCAACTTGCGGATCGCCTCGACCATTCGCTGCTCCGAATAGTCGAACCAGCGCTCGGTATGCCGGTGCAGCGCCTCCCAGCCGACATCGGCGGCCAGCGACAGCAGTTCGCGTTCGCCGACGCGGGCCGCGCCGACCATCGCAAGGTAGTCACCCCACCATTGCTCGGGCACACGGATCCGCATCTGGCACATGCGCACGACATCCTCGATATCCTGGAAGTCGCGCTGGATCTGCACCGCCGGGAAGATCAGGGCGCCTTCCTCGTAGACGTCCCGCGCCGCCCCCATGTAGGTGGTCGGAATGGAATTGCCGCAGTCGGCCTGATGCGCCTTCGCGAGCACGGTGAAATGGTGTGTGCCGGCATCGTCGATGACGGGAACCAGCAGCGTGTGGTCCGCCGGATGCGAGCAGCCGTGATAGGGCGAATTGTGCAGAAAGGCATCGCCGCGCCGGAGCACCGGATGGAAGCGCTGCATCGCGGCACACATCAGATCCGGCCCCGACAGGACATGGATCGGAAGGCTGTCGGCCGCGGCCAGGAGTCGGTTGTCGCGGGTGACGATACAGCAGGAGAAGTCGCGGGCGATGTTGAGCACGCCAGACCGGCCTGTCCGCAGAAGCGTGTTGGCCATCTTCTTGGCCACCCCCTGCAGGCGGTTGCTCAGGATGGCGAGGCTGACGCCGTCGGTCGGACGTTCGATCGCAAGCTGATCCATCACATGCTCCCCTTCACCAGGCGGTCCAGCCACCGTCGACGCACAGCACTTGACCATGCATTTTGCGCGCGCCGTCGCCAACCAGGAAGAGGACCGAACCGACCAGGTCGTCGACGGACAGGAAATCATCGCCCGACGGCGTGCGCTCGCGCATCCTGGCGCGCCAGCCATCGTCCTCCCGCAACGCCGCATTCATTGCGGTTGCGACATTGCCCGGCGCCAGGACATTGACGTTGATGTTGCGGCCGGCCAGTTCCAGCGCAAGCGCCCGACTGAGATTGGTGAGACCGCCCTTGCTTGCGCAGTAGGCCGCGGCATTGGGGAATCCCGCTTCCCCGGCGATCGAGCTCACATTGACGATCTTGCCGCCGCCCCGTCGCCCCATATGCGGCACGACGCTGCGGGCGAAGAAGAAGGCTCCCTTCAGGTTGAGGTCGAGCTGGGTATCCCAGATCTCCTCGGTGGTCTCCTCGATCGGCACCGGCCGGAAGATGCCGGCATTGTTCACCAGGATGTCGATGCCACCGAAATGCCGGCTGATCGCGTCGACGACGGCCTCGATCGAGGACACTTCGCTGCAATCGGCCTGGAAGGCGGCGGCAGTGCCTCCTGCAGACACAATGGCGCTCACAACGGCGGCGGCGCGTTCTGGATGGCTGCGATTGACGATCGCCACGGCGGCGCCACTTGCCGCCAGGCCGCGCGCGATGGCCGCACCAATCCCTTCCGAGCCCCCCGTCACGATGGCGATCCTGCCAGCCAGCCCCGTCATGACTTGCTCCCTATGTGATCACATCTGCTCATTTTGTGCCCATCTGCGCCGGCGCTGGGCGGCTGTTCGCCACCGAGAGCAACACGATACCCAGCACCATCAGGACGAGCGCCAGGATGGTCGTGGCCTGCACGGGTTCGAGGAAGATGATCCAGCCCCACCCCAGCCCGGCGACGATCGCGAGGTAGTTGAATTGCGCAAAGAAGGTCGGCCCCGCCATGCGGACGATCTCCAGGAACAACCACGTGAAACCGGCATAGATGAAGATCGAGAGACCGATCGCGATCTCCGCATCACCCACCCCGTGCGGCATCCAGGCGAGTTGGCCCGAGAGCGCCGCGAGCGGCAGCAGGCCTGCCGCGGCCCCCAGCAGGATCCCGGCGGCGAGGGCGACGGAGTCGGCGCTCGGCGGCTGGAACACCGCGGCGGAGACATTGGCGGTGGCATACAGGCAGGGGGCAATGAGGCACAGGGCGAACCAACCCAGCGCCTCCGACGACGGCAGCGCCGTGCTGCCGGGCGCCACCAGCACCAGGATGCCGGCAAATCCCAGGGCGACGCCACCGAGGCCCAGCCAGAGGAACGCCTGGAGGCGGAAGGCCACGGCCAGCAGGAACGTGATCGGGGGCGAAAGCGCCAGGACCAGGGTGACGAGCCCGGCCGGCAGGTGCGGCGCCACGAAGGTCAGGAGCGCCGCCGGCAAGCCGAGGCCGAGAACACCGACCAGCACATAGACCTTGAGCGCGTTCGCATTGCGCGGCACACGATGACCGCGCGCCAACGCAATGACCAGCAGCAGCAAACCCGACAGTCCGGTTTGCCAGAACGCATAGGCAAGAGGTGGAATGCCACCTTCGGCCGCCAGCTTGTTGAGGCAGAAAGTGGCCCCGAAGGAGACGGCGGCAAGGACGAGATAGGCGATCGGCAAGGCACGCATCGGTTCGGTTCCCCCGTCGCACGGCTCTTGCAACGGTCGAGCCAGGACGATGGTAAGCTGGCTTGCGATCGATGTGATCACAAAAGGGGCAAGGTATGCGGTTCGCAGTCGATACGGGGGGCACCTTCACGGATCTGGTGATCGAGGACGACGCTGGGCGGCTGCGCATGTTCAAGGCGCAGACGACGCCGCTCGATCCCATCGCGGGGGTGCTCGACAGCCTGCAGGTCGCCGCCGATGCGCTGGGCGAGCCGCGCGCCGACCTCCTCGCCCGCGGCAGCATGTTCATCCATGGCACGACACGGGCGATCAACGCCATCATCACCGGCAATACCGCCCGCACGGCCCTGCTGGTCACGCAGGGCCATCCGGATGTGCTGGTGCTGCGCGAGGGCGGCCGCAACGAAGTCTTCAACTTCGCCGTCCCCTTTCCGCAGCCCTATATTCCGCGGTCCCTGACCTTCGAGATTCCCGAACGGACCGGACCGGACAGAGCGGTCATCACCGCACTCGACGAGGCGGCCGTGATCGAAATCCTGCTGAAACTGCCGCCGATGAAAGTCGAGGCGATCGCCGTGTGCCTGCTGTGGTCGATCGTCAACCCGGAGCACGAACGGCGCATCGGCGCATTGATCGAGCAATACCTTCCCGGCATGCCCTTCACCCTTTCCCATGCTCTGAACCCCTGCCTCCGCGAGTATCGTCGGGCCTCTTCAGCGGCGATCGACGCGTCGCTGAAGCCGCTGATGAGCAGTTACATGCGTGATCTCGAGGCGCGGTTGCGCGAGGCCGGCTTCGGCGGCCGCGTCTTCGTGGTCACTTCCCAGGCCGGCGTCATCGACGCCGCGGAAGGCGCCGAGACGCCGATCCATCTCATCAACTCCGGCCCCGCAATGGCCCCCGTCGCCGGCCATCACTATGTCGGCACCGATACAAGCGCAGCGACGGCGGTGGTCGCCGATACCGGCGGCACCACCTATGACATCAGCCTGGTGCGCGACGGGCGTATCCCCTGGACCCGCGAGACCTGGATCGGCACGCCCTATGTCGGCCACATGACCGGCTTTCCGTCGGTCGATGTACGCTCGATCGGTGCCGGCGGCGGCTCGATCGCAGCCGTCGATCGCGGCGGACTGCTCACGGTCGGGCCGCGGAGCGCGGGCGCGATGCCCGGCCCCGCCTGCTACGGCAAGGGCGGTACGGACCCTACCGTCACCGACTGCGCGTTGGTGCTGGGGCATCTCGATCCGACACACTTCCTCGGCGGCGCGATCCGGCTCGATGCGAAGGCGGCCCATGCTGCGGTGGAAGGCGCCGTGGCGCGGCCACTCGGCCTTTCCGTCGAGCAGGCAGCGGCCTCGGTGATCGCCGTCGCGACCGAGAACATGGTGCAGGCGATCCTCGATATCACGGTCAACCAGGGCATCGATCCCGCGACCGCGGTTCTGATCGCAGGCGGCGGCGCCGCCGGCCTCAACTCCACCATGATCGGCCGCCGGCTGGGCAGCCGGGCGGTGCTGGTGCCGTCGCTGGGCGCGGCCTTGAGTGCCGCGGGCGCCTTGATGTCGGAGCTGACGCAGCTCTATCGGGCGACGCGATTCGTCACTACCGAGGCATTCGACTTCGCCGCCGCCAACGACGTGCTTGGGAATCTGGTGGAGCGTGGCCGGCAATTCATCGCGAGCGCGGGGCTGGGCGAAGGGCGCATCGAGTGCGCCGTCGAGGCCCGTTATGCCAATCAGGTATGGGAGATCGAAGTGCCCCTCGGCGTCGAGCGCTTCGAGGACCAGGCCGATATCGAGCGGTTCGTTGAGCTCTTCCATGCCACGCATGAGTCGGTGTTCGCCATCCGCGACCCGCAATCGCCCGTCGAGATCGTCGGTTGGACCGTGCGGGCCGCCTGCCGGTTGAGCGCGGCGTCGGGTTTCAGCCTTGCCGGAAGTCCCCGGAACGGCGGGCTGCCGGCAACGCGGCGGGCCTACTTCGGCCATGGCTTCGTCGACGCTTCCCTGTACGATTTCGGCACCCTCGTCGACGGGCAGTCAATCGCGGGTCCGGCAATCGTCGAATCCCCCTTCACGACGATCGTCGTCGATCCGGGGGCTACCGCGCGCAAGCTGGCCTCCGGCAGCCTGCTTATCGAACCAGGTCGATAGAGGAGCTCCCCGAATTGCCGATTGTGTGCGAATCCAGTAACAAGCGCCGTCATCCGCAGATTCGCCACCGATCATGATCGCCGCCAAGTCGCTTCGCCGTATCGATTCCGCCCGCAAGTCCTCCGCGGCGACCCTGACCCAGCGTGCGCATCATGAGCTTCGGGCGGCGCTGCTGAGAGGCGACTTCCTGCCCGGTACGGCCCTGACGCTGCGGGCCCTGGCGGAGCGTCTGGGCACCAGCGTCATGCCGGTCCGCGAAGCGGTGAGCCGGCTGGCGGCCGAGCAGGCCCTGGAACTGCAACCCAATCGCGCCATCGTCGTCCCCGAACTCGGGCGTCGCGAGATCGATGAACTGTGGCGGATCCGCTGGCTGATCGAGGGCGACGCCGCGGCACTGGCGGCCGAAGTCGCGACGCCCGAGGACATCGACAGCCTGGTCGAGGTTACCGCAGAGATGTGGCAGGCCGTCCGTGACGGCGATGCGCGCACCTTCGTCAAGGACACAGGCATATGGGCCATGCATCTGGCCAAAGCCAGTCATTCGAGCCCTTTCATGGGCTACATATCGAACGTACGGCTGCGCTGCGCACCGCATATCGCACAGGCCTTCGGTGGCCGCGTCTCGGCCGACGATCCGTTCTTCCGCTTCAGCCTTCAGCTCCAGGAGCAGATCACGGATGCCATCCGCGATCGCGACGGCGACCGCGCCCGCGATCTGCGGGCCGCCGATGTTCGCACCTTCCAGAGTTTCATCTACAAGCGGCTCGGCTGGGTCTGACGGCGCGGAGGCGGTTCGGTTCAGCCGCGCATCAGTTCGGCCGCAGCGTCATCGAGGGCTGCGCGCAGGCGGCGGAACAGCTCGTCGATCTCGGACTCCTGAATGATCAGAGGGGGCGCGATGACGGCGTTGTCCCCAGTGATGCGCACGATCAGCCCGTGATCGAGCATGACACGTCCGAGGATGCGGCCCACCGCGCCCATCATGGCAACGCCTCCGGCAGCCGAACCCGCGCCGATGCCGCCGATCCTGGCGGTCGTCAGCGTGAGGGCGCCGGCCAGGCCGAACGCCCGAACGGCTCCCACCAGAGGATGATCGGCCAGGGCATGGACATGGCGATGCAACGACGGAATGCGGGCCTGGACCTGCTCCAGCAGCCGGTCCTCCTTCACGATGCGCAGCATCTCGAGGGCCACGGCGGCGCCCACGGGATGACCCGATGCCGTCGTGGCATGGGCAAAGGTGCCGCGCTGCTCGCTTCCCCGCTCCAGCCAGTCGTACAGTTCGCCGCTAATGATGGTGGCCGAGACTGGGAAGTATCCGCTCGTCATTCCCTTGGCCAGACTCATCATGTCGGGCTTCAGGCCCAGCGGTTCGGCGGCGAACAGATGACCGGTGCGGCCATAACCGCAGATCACCTCGTCGTCGAGGTAAAGGATGCCATGACGGTCGAGCACCTCGCGCACGCCAGCGAAATATCCTGCCGGGGGAGGAAAGAAACCGCAGGAGAAACTGATCGGCTCCGCCACGAATCCGGCGACAGTCTCCGGCCCCGCTGCCTCGATCGTCTGCTCGAGCTCGGCGATGAGCCTGCCGACATACTGGGCTTCACTTTCTCCAGGCTCCGCCCCCGCCGGCCAGTTGGGCTGGCTGACGAACAGGAAGTCGTCCATCGGCAGGGCAAAGGCATCGTGAACGTCGCGTCCGCCGCCCAAGGCGGCAGAGGCGATCGTCCCGCCATGATAGCTGCCCCAGCGCGAGATGACCTTGCGTCGCTGCGGCTCGCCGCGCGCCACGTTGCGATAGCGCATGAACTTCAGCGCGAAATCCACTGCCTCTGACCCGGTGCAGTAGATGGCGACATGCGCGTCGGCGATCGGTACCAGCGGCTTCAGCTTCTCCGCAAGCTCCAAGGCGACGTCGACCGTGCGATGCATGCCGGTGGTGTAGAACGGCAACTGGCCCAGCTGCCGTCGGGCCGCTTCCACCAGCCTGGTGTCGCTGTAGCCGAGGGCGGCGCAGTAGAAAGAGGACGAGGCATCGAGGATTTCCCGCCCGTCCTCATCAGCGATGAAAACGCCACGCCCCTTTGTGATCACAAGAGGCCGTTCGCCGCGCGCGCGCCTGAGATTGCTGAAGCCGATCAGCAAAGACCCGGACCCGGCATTTGTCAGCGTATTTTCTACATCCATAACATACGCCCGCGATCGACGATGGGAGTGCCATCGTGTCGCCGGCATGCTGCATTGTCAATCACACAGAGCCTCATGTGATCACATCCGTCAGGAAATGACGACCGCGACGATCCCCGCTTCGAGCCCTTCCTCGCCTTCGCTCACCCTGACCTCGGTGACGGTGCCATCGATCCCGGCGACATGCGGCACTTCCGTCTTCATGACTTCCATGATGAAGAGGACATCCCCCGCCTTCACGGCGTCGCCCTTCTTCACCATCACCTTCCACATGTTCCCGGGAACCTGGGTCTCGATCCGTTCGCTCATGTCCTTCCTCTCGTTCCGTCGATGGGGCGCGAGTCCCTCATGCGAGACTGTCCATGCTGCAGATCGCATCCTGCCGACGCCGCAGGGCCTGGGCTTCCTCGACCGAAACCGCCTTGAAGCGATAGATGTCGCCGGGCCGCGATTGGCCGAGTTTCCAGAAGGCGGCCGACGGCACGGTGTAGGGATTGATGAAGCCGCCCATGCTGGGTCCGTCGCTGACCAGAATGATGGGAGTCTGTCCGGCGAGGTTGATGGCCCCGAGGGGATAGCCGTGGTCGATGATGTTGGACGGCTCCGAACCGTTTTCCGGCAACTTGTCGTAGGCCTTGGCGGTGAAGGTCCATTGCGGCCCGTCGAGCCTGAACCCCGTGCGATCGCTCTTGCCCGACAACTTCCAGTCGCTGCCCAGGAACCGCTCCTGCCCGGCCGCGTCGATCCAGTCGTCGTCGGGCCCTGGCACGACCTCGATCTCCCAGCGCTTGTCGGTCGAGAACACTGGCCTGCAGTCCGGTTTGACGCTTCGTCCGGGCGTCCCGGAGGTGTAGGCAACGGGGATGCGTGAATCCTTCTTCAGGGCACTGCCGTCCAATCCACCCACACCCGCTTTATGGAATGTCGACCGCGATCCCAGCCACGGCACGGTATCGATGCCACCGGCAATGGCGATGTAGGCTCGCGTCCCAGCCTTCGCCGGCCCCATCTTCAGGACCTGCCCCGCTGTCACCGCAACGCTCTGCCACAGCAGGACTGGCGTGCCGTCGAGCGTCGCCGCCATATCGGCGCCGGTGATGGCGATCACGGTCGCCTCGCCGAAGCGCAATGTCGGCCCGATATACTGACACTCGAGCCCGGCGGCACCGACGGGATTGCCGACCAGCAGGTTGGCGAGGCGGAACGACCAGGCATCGAACGGCCCGGAAGGCGGAAATCCCTGGTTCCAGAAGCCAATGCGGCCCGGATAATCCTGTACCGACGTTTCGAGGCCCGGCGTGATCACATCGATCATGAGGCGCTCCTAAAGCCGCTTGCCGGCGTCGATCGTCACCAGCCACTCGTTGTACTGGCGCACGGAGAATTTCTGATAGCCGACGACGTTGTAGGTATAGGTGCCGGCGGAAACCTCGGCCTCGATCTCGTTGAACTCCTCGACCGAGCAAGGCACGAACTTGATGCGATCGCCGGGCCTGAACAGGCAGATCGAGTTCTCGAATTCGGGGAACCGTCTCTTGGTGTCCCAGATCGGCACCGGAGTGCGCGCGAAGATCTGGTAGCCGCCCGGCGTCGCCACCGGGTAGATCGCCGATGCCGCGCCGCCCATGCCAATCGTACCCTGCGGCGTCCAGGTGCGCGGCGGATTGTACTTCGGTGCCGTCAGCCGCGAGCGCGGATCGAGGGGCATCAGGAACGGCAGGCCGGGCCAGAAACCCAGCGAGGCAACCCAGTATTCGCTGCCCGAATGGACCCGGACCAGCTGGGCCGGACCGCTCAGCCCGTTGATCTCGGCAACGTACTCGGCATCCCATTTCTTGGGCGTGATCTTGGCCGAATAGTCCTCGACGCAGGCCTTGGTCCAGGGATCGAGATAGCAGGTCGGAAAGTAGAATAGTCGGCTGGGCAGCTCGATGTCGTCCGACGGACCGAGCGCTGCGATCAGCGAGGCCATCTCCCGTTTCAGATCGGCGAAGCCGATCAGGTCGGGATCGTAGTGCACCAGCAGCGACGCGAAGCAGGGAGCGGTCTCGACCACCGCCTTCATGCCGGCCTGGGCAATCGCGTCGGCCAGTCCGTTCGCGGTGAAGTTCAGCGCCAGGTTCAGCTCGTCGCCCAGTTCGATCAGCAGATAACGGTCGCCGCCCGGCTTGAAGACGGGTTTGTCGTAGATCACGTGTGCTTCCCCGCTTGTTTGCGCTCTATGTGACGGCGCGCCTAGTCCGCGGCCTTGGCCGGCTGCAACGCCTCGAACACCGCCTTGGCGACTGCCAGCGATCCCGGCGTATCGGAATGAACGCAGACCGACTGAGCGCGCACCGGCACGTCGTGCCCGTCGAGCGCCGTCACCTTGCCTTCGTGGAGCGCCCGCAGGACCCGGCGTGCCGCGTCCTGCGGGTCCACCGCCGCATGTTCACGGGTGATGACCAGGAATCCGTCCGGGCCATAATCCAGATCCGCATAGAATTCGCCGACGAAGGGCAGTCCGCGCGCAGGATAGACGGCCTCGTGCTGCGTGCCGCTCATGCCGTAGAGGGGCACGCCGAAGACGGCAGCCGCATCGGCTATGGCAGCCGCGACGGCTGCATCCTTGGCGGCCATGCCGTACAGCGATCCGTGCGGCTTGATGTGATTGAGTGCAAGGCCTTCGGCATCGAGGAAGCCCTTAAGCGCCCCCACCTGGTAGATCACCGTGTTCGTGATCTCTTCCGGTCGCATCTTCATCTCGCGTCGACCGAAGCCCTCGCGGTCCGGCAGTGACGGATGGGCGCCGACCTTGACACCGAAGCGCTTGGCCATCGCCACGGTCTGACGCATGACCATGGGATCCGCCGCATGAAAACCACAGGCGACATTGGCAACGGTAATGAAGGGCATGATGCCTTCGTCGTCGCCCATTTTGTAGAGGCTGAACGCCTCACCCATGTCGCAATTGATGTCCCACGTCATGGCGACCTCGCACGTCGACAAAGATCGTCGAAGATAGCAGGCCGATACGATGCAAGATCAAGGCCATTGCCGCCTCGTGACGCCGCTGCATGCAGCTGGCACGACGGTTGCTGGATTTCCGCCATGGCGAAAAAAATCGTTCTCATCACAGGCGGCGGCATCGGCATCGGACGGGCAACCGCAATGGCGTTCGCCGATGCCGATCACCACGTCGTCGTCACCGACGTGTTGGACTCGGAAGGCCAGGCGGTTGTCGAGGCGATCCGTGCCAGGGGCGGCGCCGCGGACTTCCGCCACCTCGACGTCACCGACGCGGCCCAGGCCACAACCGTCGTGGCGGAGACCGAGGCACGTCTCGGCCGTATCGATGTCGTCGTCGCCAATGCCGGCATCGCCCATCGCGTCCCGCTCCCCGCCCTGACGGACGAAGCTTGGGATCACACGTTCAACGTCGACCTCAAGGGAATCTTCCACGTCGTGAGACCGGCGCTATCCGGAATGTGCGCCCGCCGATCCGGCGCCATCGTGGCGCTCTCCTCGATCATGGGCGTGGCCTATGGTTGGGACGAGCACGTGCATTATTCGGCGGCAAAGGCCGGTGTTGTCGGGCTCGTCCGCGGTCTCGCCGTCGAACTGGCGCGCAGCGGTGTTCGGGTCAACGCCGTGGCACCTGGCTACATCCGGACGGCGCAACTTCTGTCGAAAGAACATTCGCTGGGGCCGGAGGGTGCGGAGGCCGCCGCTTCCTTCATCCCGATGGGCCGACTGGGCGAACCGGAAGATATCGCCGATGTCATCGTCTTCCTCGCCTCGACCAAGGCCCGTTACATGACGGGACAGACGGTTGTCGTCGACGGCGGTCTGCTGGTGGGCCGGTATTGAGCAGACCCCCTCCAGGCAGACGGCGCAGCAGATGCCCAGGACGGCCATCGTCGTCCACTCAGATCATATAGTCGCCGCCATTCATGTTGACCGTGCTGCCGATGAAGTAGGAGCCCTGCTCTGAAGCGAGCAGAACAAAGGCAGGGGCCACTTCCTCGACCCGACCGAAGCGGCCGATGGGCAGTTCGGCGCGCTTCTTGTCGAGCCAGGCCTGCGGTAGCGCCTGCAATAATGGCGTATCGATCGGCCCAGGGCAGACCGCATTCACGGTGACGCCGCTGGCGGCGACCTCATAGGCCAGGGCGCGCGTGAACCCAATGACGCCGGCCTTGGCAGCACAGTAGTGGACCATGTCGGCCGCGCCCTTGTGCCCGAGCTGCGAGGCGGTGTTGATAATCCGGCCCCACTTTCTGGCGATCATGCCCGGCAGCACCTCCCGCGTCGTCAGGAAGACGCTGCGCAGGTTGACGGCCATCATCTCGTCCCACATCTGCGTCGGCATATCGACCAGGCGGCTGGTGGTGTCGATGCCGGCATTGTTGACCAGGATATCCGGCTCGCCGAGCTGCTCCCGGATCTTCCTGAAAGCCGACTGGACCGAGGCCTCGTCGCGCAGGTCCACCGCAATGGGAAGGACCTCATGCCCGCCTCGCGCGAGTTCTTCCTGTATGGGGGCCAGCAGTTCGACTGACCGGTCGACGAGCGCAAGGCGCCCTCCCTGCTCCGCATAGGCGCGGGCCACGGCACTGCCGATACCTCCAGCCGCGCCGGTAATCACGGCAATGCGGTTACGAAGTGCACCTTGCGGCTTTGTCATACATCCACTCCAATTTCGGTATCCAGGCAGCAGGAACGGAAAAGTTCATTCGAGGACCGGCCCGCCCGGCGCATTCGGACACTGGGGACGGGCGGGACACGACGCTCGAAAGCCTTGTCTTATCGGTATCCGACCTGTCCCGGCCCCCCGGGACAGGCGCGGGACGGCGGGAGCGGTCAGCCGGCCATGGCACGGCGATAGGTCTCCAGCAGCCACAAGTTGAACTGCGGCAGGGTCGTTTCCAGCGGACCGTAGATGCCGTCGGGCGAGAACCGCGAATGCTTCGAAGCCTGCATGCCGCGATTCATCGGCACGTCCTGGGCCCAGATCTTCGAACCGCCCGCGCTGACGGCGGCGCAGCGTTCCATCAGGTCCGGCAGATCGAGCGTGCTCTGCGGCAGCAGCCAGCCGCCATAGGTCACGCGGTCGCTGCCCGCCAGTGTGGCCTCCGCACCGGCCGGCCGGATCAGCGTATAGGCGATCGTTCCCGGCGCCATCATCAGCAGGAGGCTGGGCGGCAGCATCGCGAAGGTGATGCGTTCGCGCTGCTCGGGCGGCAGCGTGGCGATCGCCGGGAACGCCGAGTCCTCGCTCCAGCCGCCGCTGTTCATGCCGCCGCCGGGCTTGCGCATCGGCACGCTGCGCACGATCGCGTTGTCGCCGGGCTTCATGTCCATGTAGCGCACGCCGTCATCGCCGAGCACGCTCGGCGCGAAATCGTGCGTGCCGATATGCACATACTCGGTGTGATAGGCGTCGGTGAAGTTCTCGACATGCACCTTCCAGTTCCACGGCAGCGGCGTGTCGCTCATCACCGGCGGCATCGCCTTGAGGCCGGTGGCCTCGTAGCCCGCCCACAGCGGCTCGAGCTTGGCGAGGCTCGGCGCCAGCGGCGCGGCCTTCTCGTCGAGATTGACGAAGATGAAGCCGTGCCAGAGTTCCAGCCGCAGCGACGGCAGACGCACGGCCTGGCGCAGCCGCTGGACCGCCTCGGCATCGCCCATGCGCGGCGCGCCGACGAGACGGCCCTGGAAATCATAGGTCCAGTAATGCAGCGGGCAGCGCAGCACCTTCTTGCCCGCCTCGGCGCATGGGATGACCTCGCCGCGATGCCGACAGATCGCGCTCAGGGCGCGGATGTCGCCATCGTCGCCGCGCACGACCAGCACCGGTTCACTCGCGACTTCGGTCGCCAGGCAATCTCCAGGCTGCGCCACCTGTTCGACGCGCCCGACGCAAATCCAGGTGCGGCTGAAGACCTCCGCCTGCTCGAAGGCGAAGAACGCCGGTGAGGTATAGCAGCCGGCGGGCAGCATCTTCTCCTGCGCCGTCTTTTCATCCAGGCGGTCGATCTGCTCCAGCAGGCCCTCGACCTCCGGCGTCCGGGTGACGGCGTGTCGGGTCCGGCTCGGTGTGTACGTATCCATATTCCCTCCTCAATCCGCGGCGACGCGGTCCCAGTCGAGCTGGAACTGCTCGACGTCATAGGCTTGCAGCGAGGCCCAGTGCCGCTCCAGGTCGGCGGCGAACAGGCCGCGTGTCAGGCCGGCCACCAGTTTGGGAACGGCCGAGGTGATCGCGTTGATGCTGCTGCCCGACGGGCCGAAGCTCATCGTCGAAGCGATGCTGAACATATGGACATCGGCGAGCCACGGCGCCTCGCCGGGGCGCTTCTCGAGGAAGGCATAGTCCGGCCCCAGATAGGGGAAGGCCGCCAGCGCCGCATCCTCCTCACCCGGCGGCGGCGTATAGCGATCGCCCCAGAGCGCGATCTTGTCGGCAAAGCCGGCCAGTTCCTTCCGCTTGGTCAGGTCTTGGCGGATGCCGGTGCCGCAGATCACAAAGTCCGCCATGAACGGTCCGCGCTCGGTTTCTATATGGACACGCCCGTCCTCGATGCGCGCGCCGGTCCAGGCGCGGCCCACATGCATGGTGAAGTCGGCATGCGCCATCACGCGCCGGTACGTATCGATCGGGAAGCCCTCGCGGGCGCGCAGGATGGTGCCGATCATGCGCCAGCGCCACGCATCCGGCATGTCGCCGATGTGCCTGAGAAAGCCGGCGAAGGTGAGCCAGCGATAGCGCTGCACCGTCGAGGGCTGCGCGCGGCGGCAGAACAAGTGGACGTCGGCGCCGTGCTCCAGCGCCACGGCGGCATTGTCCATCGCCGACGAGCCGGCGCCCAGCACCGCGACGGTGCGGCCGCGCAGCCGTTCGAAGTCGATATCGCGATCGCAGGTATGGGCGCGATAGCCGGCCGGCAGGGCGTCCACGAAATCCGGCATCCACCATTCGCCGCCGCCGTCCTGCCCAGTGGCGAGCACCAGCTTGCGCGTTGCCAGCACTTCACCCGTCGAGAGCGTGACGAGCAGGCATCGGCCCCCATCGTCGAGCGTGCCCGGTCCGGCAGTGACGACCTCGACATCGTTGCGGACCGGAAAGTCGAGGAGGTTCCGGTACCACATGAGATAGGCGTGCCACATCTCGCGCGGGATCAGCCCCATGTCAGCAAAGGCCTGGCCGCCGTACTGCGCTTCGTACCAGGCCTGGAAGGTGAGGCTGGGGATGCCGAGATCGGGCCCGCTGTAGTCCTTGGGGCTGCGCAGCGTCGCCATGCGCGCGAAGGTGATCCACGGTCCTTCCTTGCCGGCCGGCGCGCGGTCGACAATCAGGACATTGCGCACCCGCTCGCGCCGCAGCGCGAAGGCGATGGTGAGGCCGGACTGGCCGGCACCGACGATCAGCACATCGAGCGCCGGAACGCCGCCATGAAAGCGAGGCGTCATCCAGTCGAGGCGCGGATGGGCAATCAGCTCGAGATCGCGCCGAATCCGAGCTTCGAGCGCCGGCAGCCCTTCGGGGACATGCATGTCATCTCAGCTCAGCAATCGCTATGCCACCGGCGGCAACTGGAGATCCTTGGCATGCATGTTGCGAGTTTGCTGCTGTCGACCGGACGGAGGCAATCATGGGCAAGGGCGCGAAGGCAAACGCACTGACGCGGCGGTCGCTGGTGGCGGCCGCTTCGGCGAGCGCAGTGGCGACCATCGGCGGGTTCACGCCCAAGCGCGTCCATGCTCAGAGAAAAATAAGTGTAAAATATACGCTCGGCTGGCTGCCCGAAGGCGCCAACATCTGGTCGTACGCGGCGAAGCAATTCTGGACCAAGTCGGGCATCGACGTCACGATCGAGAAAGGCAGCGGCTCAGCCGCCGCTACGCAGGCGATCGCCCAGGGCCAGTACGAGTTCGGCATTCCCGCCGCGCCCAATTCGATCCAACAGGCGCTGAAGGGACTGCCGCTGCTCTCGCTCGGCTGCTTCAACTACGACACCACCATGGGCATCGCGGTCCGTCCCGAATCGGACATCGCCAAGCCGGAACAGCTCAAGGGCAAGAAGGTCGGCTCGACACTGACCTCGGGCGAATATCCCTTCCTGCCGCTGTTCCTCAAAAATGTCGGGCTCACCATGGGCGACATCCAGTCGATCGCGCTCGACAGCAAGGTGCGCGAGGTCGCGCTGATCGAGAAGCAGTGCGACGCCATCACCTGCTTCGTCGCCAGCGCGCTGCCGAAGCTGATCGCCTCGAAGGTCAATCCGCGCGTGTTCCTCTACAAGAACTACGGCCTGCCCTTCTATGCGCACTCGCTCACGACCACGAACGCCTTCTACGCCAAGGAGAAGGCGCTGTGCGCCGACATGACGGCCGGCCTTGCCGAAGGCGTGAAGTTCGCCCTGCTGCATCCCGACGAGACGATCGAGATCCTGTTCAAGGAAGTGCCGGAGATGAAGCTCGCCTCGACCGCCAAGGAACAGCTTGCCATCGGCATGGGCGTCTGGTCGGCGAACTACGTCACCAAGGAGGCGATGGACAAGGGCATCGGCTGGGCCGATCCGGCCATCTACGCGAAGATGACCGATGTCGTGTTCGCCACCTCCGCCGCGGCCGGCGACAAGAAGCCCGATCCGGCCTCGCTGTTCACCAACGAGTTCGTCGGCAAGCTGCAGCTCAGCGCCGACGAATGGAAGACGGTGAAGGCGTCGACCGCCAAATACGCGCTCGGATGACCGCCGCCTCCGACTACGTCGTGATCGACCGGGTGGCGAAGACCTACAACCCGGGCAGCCGCCAGCAGGTCGATGCGGTGACGGCCACGTCGTTCTCGGTGAAGGCCGGCGAGTTCGTGACCCTGCTCGGCCCGTCGGGCTGTGGCAAGAGCACCCTGCTGATGATGGTGGCCGGCCTCGACACGCCCAGCACCGGCACGATCAACGTCGCTGGCCAGCCGATGGCGGCGCCACGCGCCGAGACCGGCATCATGTTCCAGGACCCGACCCTGCTGCCGTGGAAATCGGCACTCGAGAACGTGCTGTTTCCCTTCCGGGCGATGAACCGGCCGGTCGCCCCGTTCGAAGGCCGAGCCGCGCAGCTCCTCGACCAGGTCGGACTCGCCGGCTTCCACGACCACAAGCCGCGCCAGCTGTCGGGCGGCATGCGGCAGCGCGTGGCGATCTGCCGGGCCCTCGTCTACGAGCCCGACCTGCTGCTGATGGACGAACCCTTCAGCGCCCTCGATGCCATCACGCGCGACGAGATGAACCTCGTGCTGATGAAGATGTGGCACGACCATCGGCGCACGGCGCTGTTCGTGACCCACAGCATCCGCGAGGCCGTGTTCCTGTCCGACCGCGTGCTGGTGATGAGTCCGCGCCCCGGGCGGGTGGTCGAGGATGTCGCCATTCCGTTCGACCGGCCGCGCACGCTGGAGATCGGCGAGACGGCGGAGTTCAATCGCATCTGCGCCCATCTGCGCAACCGGATCTCGCACTGATGACGGTGATCGACACCGTGACGGCGACGGCGGCGCGGGCACCGGTCCGCCTGCGCCTCGTGACTCTCGACCGCCTGCGTTCGGCGGCGCTGCCGATCGGCTTCGCCGCCGCCGTGCTGCTGCTGTGGCAGGTGGCGGTCGATATCGGCGGCTATCCGAAGGTGATCCTGCCGGCGCCGTCCGATATCGCCAGCGCGCTGGCGGCCAACTTCTCCGAGATCTGCCGGCAGGCGGTTCCGACCACGCGCGACACGCTGGCGGGCTTCTGCATCGCCGCCGTGCTGGGCATCGGCCTCGCCTCCCTGCTGACCGTCAACCGCCTGCTGCGCGATGCCATCTATCCGCTGGTGATCGTGATCCAGCTGGTCCCGAAGATCGCCTGGACGCCGCTCTTCATCGTGTGGGCGGGGATCGGCTGGCCGTCGCGACTGACGATCGCGACCTTCATCGCCTTCTTCCCGATCTTCATGGCGATGCTGGCCGGGCTCGAATCGACGGACGGCTCGCTGGTCCGGCTCTGCCGCGCCCTCACCGCGACGCCATGGCGGACCTTCTGGCTGGTCCGCTTTCCGGCCTCGATGCCCTACCTCTTCTCCGGCCTCAAGATCGGCATCACCCTGTCGGTGATCGGCGTCGTCGTCGCCGAGTTCATCTCCTCCTCGGAAGGGCTCGGCTTCTTCATCCTGAAGAGCGCGGCATTGCTGCAGACCGACGTGATCCTGGCCGCCATCTTGGTGCTGTGCCTGGTCGGGCTGGCGAGCTTCGGCCTCGTGCATCTGGGCGAGCTGGCCGTGCGGCGGTGGCGGGGCGATTGAGCAACAGCCTCACCCTCCGGCGCACCGTGCCGCCGCTGGCGACGGCGCTCCTGCTGATCGGCCTGTGGGAGACCATGAGCCGGTCGGGCCTGGTCAGCCCGCGCCTCCTGCCCGCTCCCACCCTGGTATGGGACACGCTACAACGCTCGTTCGGCATCCTGCTCGAACAGGCCGTACCCACCCTCACCGGCGCGCTTGCCGGCATCCTGCTGGCTGCCGCCTCCGGCATCCTGCTCGGCATCGCAGTGACGCTGTCGCGCACCGCCATGCAGGCGATCTATCCCACCATCGTCTTCTTCCAGCTCATTCCCAAGGTGGCGCTGGCGCCGGTGTTCCTGATCTGGTTCGGCACCGGCATGACGGCGAACATCCTGTTCTCCGTCTTCATCGCCTTCTTCCCGGTGCTGGTCGCCACCATCACCGGCCTCGACGCCGCGCCGGACAACTACGAGCGGCTGTGCCGGTCGCTCGGCATGTCGCGCTGGCGCAGCCTGCTCGCCGTGCGCCTGCCGTTCGCACTGCCGCACATCTTCAGCGGCCTGCGCATCGGCGTCACCTTCGCCGTGATCGGCGTCGTGCTGGGCGAGTTCATCACCGCGCAGATAGGCCTCGGCTACATCATCCTGTTCTCGGCCAACAACTTCGAGACGGCGCTGCTGCTGGCCGCGATCGTCCTGCTGTGCGGCGTCGGCATCCTGCTGTTCGCCGCCTTCGTCGCCCTCGAATGGCTGGTCATGCGCTTCTACGACAGCTGCGTCCTCTAGCGAGTGACGCCTGCATAAAAGGCACTCGTGGGTTTCGGCGCCTGGGGCGCCTGCAACGTCCGCGCCTGGCGCGGCCCTGCGGCGAGCGCGGACGTTCGACCCGCGACCGGTCCGGTTCGCCTCGGAGGGCGAGGCCGAGGTCTGCGAGCCGACCTTAGCCGATGCCTTCGCCCTCTATGACGTGGCGGTGCTCGATGAGGGTCGGCCGTCGACGTGTGGCTGCCCAACTTCCTCGACTTCTATAGAGCCTGCGAGGCCATGGTCTCGCTGGGCACGACCCTGGCGCTTTGGGGACCGCCACGGCCGTTCTGATCTGTCCCCTCTCTCCTGCCTCTCCCCCGAGCGGGGGGAGAGGAATTTGACGGGGACCTTGGTGCTGCCTACCGCTTGGGTGGCGTTGCCGGCCACGACTTGATCAACGTGTCGTAGTCGATTGTCTCGCCCTTGGGCTTCTCATTGGCGAGCTTGCGCTGCGGGGCGATGGTGCCATCCTTCTCGGCCTTGGCGAACCAATAGTCGGCCGTCTGCTTGGGATTGAGCTTGGGCCCGCAGGCGCCCTGCACGCCCGACTTCTCGAGGCGTTCGAGGACGGAGTCCTGCGCCGCCGCGAGAGCGTCCATCGCCTGCTGCGGCGTCTTGGCCCCGGATGAGGCATCGCCGATGTTCTGCCACCAGAGCTGCGCGAGCTTGGGATAGTCGGGCACGTTGACGCCGGTCGGGGTCCACTGCACGCGCGCCGGCGAGCGGTAGAACTCGATCAGGCCGCCGAGCTTGGGCGCCCGCTCGGTGAAGCTCTTGTCCCAGATGTCGCTTTCGCGGATGAAGGTCAGGCCGACATGGCTCTTCTTCAGCGAGGTCGTCTTGGAGACGATGAACTGCATGTAGAGCCACGCCGCCTTGCGCCGGTCGACGGGCGTCGACTTCAGGAGCGTGAGCGACCCTGCATCCTGGTAGCCAAGCTTCATGCCCTCCTTCCAATATGGTCCATGCGGCGACGGCGCCATGCGCCACTTGGGGGTGCCGTCGGCGTTCACCACCGGCAGGCCGGGTTTCACCATGTCGGCGGTGAAGGCGGTGTACCAGAAGATCTGCTGCGCGACGGCGCCCTGGGCCGGGACCGGTCCGGACTCGGAGAAGGTCATGCCACGGGCGTTGGGCGGGGCATACTTGTTCAGCCAGTCGACGTACTTGGTGACGGCGTAGACTGCGGCCGGCCCGTTGACGTCGCCGCCACGCTCGACGGACGAGCCGACCGGACGACAGCCTTCCATGCGGATGCCCCACTCGTCGACCGGTTTGCCGTTGGGGATGCCCTTGTCACCGTTGCCGGCCATCGACAGCCAGGCATCGGTGAAGCGCCAACCGAGCGATGGATCCTTCTTGCCGTAGTCCATGTGGCCATAGACTTTGACGCCGTCGATCTCCTTGATGTCGTTGGTGAAGAACTCGGCGATGTCCTCATACGCCGACCAGTTCACCGGCACGCCGAGATCGTAGCCGTACTTGGCCTTGAACCTGGCCTTGTAGTCTGGATTGGTGAACCAGTCGTAACGGAACCAGTAGAGGTTGGCGAACTGCTGATCGGGCAACTGGAACAGCTTGCCGTCGATCCAGGTGCCGAACGACTTGCCGATGAAGTCGTCGACGTCGAGGGTCGGCGAGGTAACGTCCTTGCCCTCACCATTCATCCAGTCCGTCAGGTTGACGGTCTGATTATAGCGCGGATGCGTGCCGATGAAGTCCGAATCGTTGATCCAGCCGTCGTAAATGTTCTTGCCCGACTGCATCTGGGTCTGGATCTTCTCGACGACGTCACCCTCCTGGATGATGTCGTGCTTCACCTTGATGCCGGTAATCTCGGTGAACGCCTTGGCCAGCACCTTGGATTCGTACTCATGCGTGGTAATGGTCTCAGACACCACGCTGATGTCCATGCCAACAAACGGCTTGGCGGCATTGATGAACCATTGCATCTCCTTCATCTGCTCATCCTTGCTGAGCGTAGAAGGCTGGAACTCGGTGTCGATCCAACGCTTGGCGGCCGCCTCGTCGGCGTACGCCGGGGCGCCAATCGCCCCCAAACACGCCGCCATCGCGAGGGCGCTCGCCATCGTCGACAGTCGGACCTTGACTCTGTTGCGTCTCATGGTTTCCTCCATATGGAGCGCGAGTGCATAGCCCGGCCGGTTGTCCCAGCTCTGTCTTGATCTCGTAGGCCTCAAACGACGCGAAATACGACCACAGCAGCGACCAACGAAATAGCGGTAGCGAGCCACAGGCTCGATATCTCAATGCCCTCGCCGATCGGCAGCGCGGCGATCGGCGCCGTGCCGATCAGTCCAATCCAGGCGAGATGAATGACGGCCGCGAGCACCAGCGACAGGAACAGCCGGTCGCCGCGCGTCGTGGCAATGCCCAGGATGCCCACCCGCTCAGGTTGCGGTCGGGCGAGCGCGAACCAGCTCATGGCGCCGAGCGCAAGGGCCACCGCGACGAAGAGCGCGGCGGTGACTGGCGTCCAGGCCATCCAGGCGATACCTTCCATACCCGCCTCCCTTCAGACCCGGCCGAGCGCGAAGCCGCGCGCGATGTAGTTGCGGACGTACCAGATCACGATCGCGCCCGGCACGATGGTGAGCACGCCGGCCGCCGCCAGCACGCCCCAGTCCATGCCGGCGGCCGACACCGTGCGCGTCATGGTAGCGGCGATCGGTTTGGCGTTGACAGAGGTGAGCGTGCGGGCGAGCAGAAGCTCGACCCACGAGAACATGAAGCAGAAGAAGGCGGCGACGCCGATGCCGGCCGCGATCAGCGGCATCAGGATCTTGAGGAAGAAGCGTAGGAAGGAGTAGCCGTCGAGGAAGGCGGTCTCGTCGATCTCACGCGGCACTCCCGAGATGAAGCCTTCCAAGATCCAGACCGCCAGCGGAATGTTGAACAGGCAATGGGCCAGCGCCACCGCCCACGGCGTGTCGAACAGGCCGATCGCCGAATAGAGGTTGAAGAACGGCAGCGCGAATACCGCGGCCGGCGCCATGCGGTTGGACAGGAGCCAGAAGAACAGATGCTTGTCGCCGAGGAAGCGATAGCGCGAGAAGGCATAGGCCGCCGGCAGCGCGAAGCTGATCGACAGGAGTGTGTTCAGAACCACGTAGGTGAGCGAATTGATGTAGCCCGAGTACCAGCTGGGGTCGGTGAAGATGACGCGGTAGTTGTCGAGCGTCGGATGCTGCGGCCATAGCGACATGGTCGAGGTGATCTCGACGTTGGTTTTGAAGCTCATGTTGACGAGCCAGTAGATCGGCAGCAGCAGGAAGACGAGGAACAGGCCGAGCACCGCCCGTCTTCCGGGGAGCGTGTACATCATGGCTCGCCTCCCGCCCCGCGGCGCTCCTGACCTGCGTTGGTCATGACGGTGAAGAAAACCCAGCAGACGATGATGATGATCAACATGTAGACCAGCGACATGGCCGCGGCCTTGCCGAGATCGAATTGGCCGAGGGCCAGCTTCACCAGCTCGATCGAGATGAATGTGGTGGAGTTGCCGGGGCCGCCGCCGGTGACGACGAACGGCTCAGTGTAGATCATGAACGAGTCCATGAACCGCAGCAGGGCGGCGATCACCAGCACGTGCCGCATCTTGGGCAGCTGGATCGCCTTGAACACCGCCCAGCGCGACGCGCCGTCGATGCTCGCCGCCTGGTAGTACGCATCGGGGATAGACTTCAGGCCGGCATAGCAGAGCAGCGCCACCAGGCTCGACCAGTGCCAGACGTCCATGACGATGATGGTGAGCCAGGCATCGATCGGGTTGGCGACGTAGTTGTAGTCGAAGCCCAGGCGATTGACTGCCCAGCCCATCAGCCCGATGTCGGATCGACCGAAGATCTGCCAGATCGTGCCGACGACGTTCCATGGGATGAGCAGCGGCAACGCCAGTACGACCAGCGAGAAGGCGACGCCCCAGCCCTCGCGCGGCATGGCGAGCGCGATCACGATGCCGAGCGGAATCTCGATCGCGAGCACGATCCCGGAGAAGGCGAGGTTGCGCCACAGCGAGGCGAAGAAGCGGCCGCCGAGCTCGGTCCCGGGATCGAGCAGTTCCTGGTACCAGCCGACGCCGTTCCAGAAGAACTTGTTGTTGCCGAAAGTGTCCTGCACCGAATAGTTCACCACGGTCATCAGCGGGATGACCGCCGAGAAAGCGACGATCGCGAACACCGGCAGGACCAGGAACCAGGCCTTCTGGTTGGGGATCTTCTCCATCACGCCGCTCCCTCGACGCGCCGCTGATCGGCATAGACGTGGATCTGCGCCGGCTCGAACGCGAGCGCCATCTCGGGTTCGATCGACAGGCCGCGCGGTACGCGGGCAGCGATCCTGAGGTCGCCCACCCGGACATGTGCGAACCGACTACGGCCGAGATCGTCGATGCGCTCGACCTTGGCACCGAGCAGGCCGGGACTGGGCGGTGCGAGCCGCACGAACTCCGGGCGGATGCCGATCTCCAAGCGCGCACCGATCGGCAGCCCGCAATAGCTTCTCTCGAGCTGCACCACGTGGCCGGCAATGCGCGCCTGCCGTCCCTGCACCTCCGCCGGCAGAACGTTCATGCCCGGCGAGCCGATAAAGTAACCCACGAAGGTGTGGTCGGGGCGCAAGAACAGCTCTTCCGGCGTACCGGTCTGCACCACGCTCCCTTCGTGCATTACCACGACGGTGTCGGCGAAGGTCAGCGCCTCGGTCTGGTCGTGGGTGACATAGATCATCGTCAGATCGAGGTCGCGGTGCAGCACTTTCAGCTTGGAGCGCAGCTCCCATTTGAGCGCGGGGTCGATCACGGTGAGTGGCTCGTCGAACAGGACCGCCGCGACGTCGGCACGGACCAGGCCGCGGCCGAGCGAGATCTTCTGCTTGGCGTCGGCGGTCAGCCGGCTCGCCTTGCGGCCGAGATGCGGCACGAGGTCGAGCAGCTCGGCGATCTGCCTCACGCGCGCCTCGATCTCGGCGCTCGGCATGCGGCGGTTCCTGAGCGGAAAGGCGAGGTTCTCGCCCACCGTCATGGTGTCGTAGATCACCGGGAACTGGAAAACCTGGGCAATGTTGCGCTGCTGCGTGGTGAGCGGCATGACATCGCGGCCGTCGAACAGCACCGTGCCGCGCGACGGTTTCACAATCCCCGAGATGATGTTGAGCAAGGTGGTCTTGCCGCAGCCCGACGGCCCGAGCAGCGCGTAGGCACCGCCCTGACGCCAGGTCATCGAGGTCGGCTTCAGGGCGAAATTCGCCGGATCGACCCCGGTGCCGTGGTAGGAATGCGCAAGCTCGACCAGGTCGATCCGGGCCATGGCGCGCCTCAGCTCCCTGCCGGACCGGCAACCAGCCGGCCCTCGATGTCGAAGATGAAGACGTCGTCGGGATCGAGGGCCGCCTCGAGCGTCTGGCCGGGCAGAAACTCGTGCACGCCGGGCAGCACGGCAACCCAGTTGGCACCGTCGCGCCGCAGATGCAGGAAGCTCTCCGAGCCGGTGATTTCGGTCAGCGCGACCATGGCCGGGAACACATGATGGCCATTCGCTGCGGTCGCCGCGGTCTTCCCTGTACCGTCAGCGACCGCGAGCTGATGGGCGCGGAAGCCGACCCGATACGGACCGTCCTGCAGCGCGGCGTAGAGCCCATTCGCCGGCGCAGTGCCGCCGCCGTGGTAGGCGACCGAGCCGTCGCGCTTCTCGACCGCCACCGTATTGAGCGGCGGATCGGAGAACAGCTCGGCCACCCGCAGGCTTTTCGGGCGGTGATAGACGGCGGGGGTTTCGCCGGTCTGCAGCGCTCGACCTTCGGACAGGCAGATGGTGCGGCCGCCCAGCAGCAGCGCCTCCGAAGGCTCGGTCGTGGCATAGACGAAGATGGCGCCGGACAGCTCGAAGATGCGCGGCAGCTCGGCGCGCAGCTCCTCGCGCAGCTTGTAGTCGAGATTGGCCAGCGGCTCGTCGAGCAGCACGAGGTCGGCGCCCTTCACCAGCGCGCGGGCGATCGCCGTGCGCTGCTGCTGACCACCCGACAACGCGAGCGGCGTGCGGCCGAGATACGGCTCGAGCTTCAGGAGTCGGGCGGTCTCGCGCACGCGCCGCTCGATCTCCTCCTGCGGCCGGCCCTGGACCCGCAACGGCGAGGCGATGTTCTCGAACAGGGTGAGCGAGGGGTAGTTGATGAACTGCTGGTAGACCATCGCCACCGAGCGCTTGCGCACGTCGATGCCGGTGACGTCGCGGCCGTCGACCAGCACGCGGCCGGTGGTCGGCGCGTCGAGCCCGGCCATGACACGCATCAGCGACGTCTTGCCCGAGAGTGTCGGGCCGAGCAGGACATTCAGCGAGCCCCGCGCGAGGGTGAGCGAGACGTCGCGCAGGTGATCGACCGCACCGCGCACCAGCGAGACGTTTTCGAGGCCGAGCGTCATGACGCGAGCCTCGCCGAGCGGCCGCCGGCCAGCGCCGCGCGTCGCGCAGTCATCCAGTTGTCGAGTTCGGCTGTCTCGGCCGCGGTCAGGCGCAGGCCGAGCTTGGAGCGGCGCCACACGACGTCACCCGCCGTCTCGGCCCATTCGTGGTCCATCAGGAAGGCGACCTCGCGCTCGGTCAGATCGGCGCCGAACCGCCGGCCGAGATCGGGCAAGCCGTGGGTGTCCTCGAGCAGCGTCGCGGCGCGCGTTCCATAGGCGCGGGCCAGCCGCTCGGCGTGGTCGACGGCGAGATAGGAATAGCGACGGCGCAGGTCGGCCGCGAGTTCGCCGAGGCCGTTCACGGGGAAGTCCCCGCCTGGCAGGGTGCCGGTTTCGGCGGATTCTCCGCCCGCCGGGAGCGCCGACGCGAGCTTGTCGAGCGCCGCTTCGGCCAGCCGGCGGAAGGTGGTGATCTTGCCGCCGATGATGTTCAGCAGGGCGGCACTTCCCGACGGGGCGTCGAGCGCCAGGACATAGTCGCGAGTCACGGCCTGGGCTTCCGAGACGCCGTCGTCGTAGAGGGGACGTACGCCGGAATAGGTCCACACGACGTCGGCCTGGGTAACCGCCTGCCGGAAGTACATGCTGGCGACGCTGCAGAGATAGTCGATCTCCGCGCCGCTGGCCGCTACCGCCGCGAGATCGCCGACATAGTCGCGGTCCGTGGTGCCGATCAGCGTGAAGTCGCGCTCGAAAGGGATTGCGAAGACGATGCGGCCGTCGGCGTTCTGGAGAATGTAGCACTTGTCGTGG
This sequence comes from Enhydrobacter aerosaccus, assembly GCF_900167455.1. Lineage (GTDB taxonomy): Bacteria > Pseudomonadota > Alphaproteobacteria > Reyranellales > Reyranellaceae > Reyranella > Reyranella aerosaccus. The sequence goes on along the minus strand of NZ_FUWJ01000001.1, from coordinate 56,720 downwards.
TCGAACAGGCGGCGCACCACGATATGCGAGCCCTGCACCAGCCTGACCTTCACGGGCGCCTCGCTGGGTAGCGTGCCGGCGAGGATGCTGCCAACCCACGGACCGGCGGCATTGATCAAGGTGCGGGCGCGAATGTCGCTGCGCGCCCGGCTGTGGCGATCCTCGACCACCACGCGCCAGCCGCCTGGCCCACGCTCCGCCGACACGCAGCGGGTCCGCGTGCGCACGACGGCACCGTGCCTGGCAGCATCGAGGGCGATCAGGACCACGAGGCGGGCATCGTCGACCCAGCAGTCGGAATATTCGAACGCACGCGTGAACGAAGGCTTCAACGCAGCACCTGACACATCACGCGTCAGATTCAAGGTCTCGGTCGCCGGCAACAGCGCCCTCCCCCCTAGATGGTCGTAGAGGAAGAGGCCGAGCCGCAACATCCAGCCCGGCCGCAATCCCGAATGAAGCGGCAGCACGAAGCGGAGCGGCCTCACTATATGCGGCGCCATGCGCCACAGCACCTCACGTTCACGCAGAGCTTCTCGCACCAATCGGAACTCGTAGTGCTCCAGATAGCGCAGGCCGCCGTGGATCAGCTTGGTCGAGGCCGACGAGGTGCCCGACGCGAGGTCGTCCTGCTCACACAGGAAAACCGACAGGCCGCGGCGCGCGGCTTCGCGGGCGATGCCGCAGCCGTTGACGCCGCCGCCGACGATGGCGAGGTCGAACTCGGCCGACACGAGCGTTTCCTCTTCTTTCGTTATTATTTCTTTTTCGTATGAAAACGAACTCTAAATGAATGTTTTCGCACTCGCAATGCGGGCACCGCGCGGCTCGGTGAATATTTTGTGCTGGATGGAAAAGGGTTCGGACCGCCCTGCCCTGCCGGGTTGGCTTGTCACCCCAAGCAGAGCCCGGGATTTGGGCGCCACTCGGAATGACAGCGGTACTGCTTAGGATGATGAGGCCGCCGCTCGATGACAGCGAAACGCAGGCCTACTGTCCGACAGCCTCGGCGGCAGAGGTCTCGATAACGTCGACGGCGTGCTCGGCACACACCGCACGCAGGCGGGCCGAGGGCAGACGGTCGGTCACGAAGACCTGGATCTGCGAGATGTGGCCGATGCGGACCGGCGCCGTACGCTCGAGCTTCAGGCGGTCGGCCACCAGCACGACGCGGCGGGCGTTCTCCATGATGGCCTGGCTGACCCGGACCTCGCGGTAGTCGAAGTCGAGCAGGGCGCCGTCTTCGTCGATCGCCGAGGCGCCGATCACCGCGGTATCGACCTTGAACTGGCGGATGAGATCGACGGCGGCGGCGCCGACGATCGCGCCGTCGCTGCGCCGTACTGGGCCGCCCGCCACGATGACCTCGAAGCTGGGAAACGGGTAGAGGGTGCGCGCCACGTTGAGATTGTTGGTGATGACCAGCAGGTCCTCATGGGCGGTGAGCGCGCGCGCCACCTCCTCAGTCGTCGTGCCGATGTTGATGAACAGCGAGCTCTGGTTCGGAATCAGAGCCGCGGCCCGTGCGCCGATCGCCCGCTTCTCCAGAGCGGCGATCAGCCGGCGCGCCTCGTAGGCGGTGTTTTCGACTGCCGACGCGATGATGGCGCCGCCATGGATACGGTTCAGCAGCCGCCGCTCGCAGAGGTCGTTGAGGTCCTTGCGGATGGTTTGCGGCGTGACGTCAAATTTCCCGGCAAGGCCCTCGACGCTGACCCGTCCCTGCACCCGGGCGAGCGCCATGATCTCCTTCTGTCGGGCCGATGTCGTCTGCATGCCGGGCAATTCTAGGCACCGACCGGCACGGAACAAGCCCGGGCGCTTCCGATCCCGAAGCGAATGGTGGCGAAGGCCTTGGACCGGTGCCTCAAGGCGCTCGTCGAAACTCGACCTCCCGGCCGGGAAAGCCTGGAAAGCTGCTCGATCGGCATACGGCAACATTGTCGCCGACTCGGCGGGGGAAGTCGAAAATCAAGCTCATACCGCACCGGGCTTCGCCTTCGGATGGCCGGAGCGGCGCGGCCTCGATCGGCAGGAGCACTCGCGGCGCGAAGTCCTGGCGATGCTCCGGTTCCGTTAGCGGTCGCCTAAACCCGAGTGGTCCAGATCCCTGATCGCCTCGTGACAGTGTTGCGTCACGGATGGAAATTCGCATGCCACCATTTCGCGATATCCACTCGCCTTTGGAAGCTTACACCCGGTGTCTTGTGGCAGTACTCGAGAAACCTGGCCAGAGCCGTGCTGCGCCCGGGGCGTCCAATGATGCGACCGTGTAGTCCGATGCTGAGCATTTTCGGCACCGTGCGGCCTTCCTTCAGCAGACAGTCCACGCTGTCGCGCAGATACTCCCAGAACTCTCCGGCGCCAGACCATCCCGGCCCTCTGAAGAACTTCGCGTCGTTGGCATCGAGCTGATAAGGCACGACCAGGTGATGCCTGTCATCGACCTTCACCCAGTAGGGAATCTCGTCGGCATAGGAATCGCAATCGTAGAGGAAGCCGCCCTCTTCGATCAGGAGGCGCCGCGTATTCACGCTGGGAGCGTATCGGCAATACCAGCCAACGGGACGCTCGCCAGTCGTCGCCGCAATCGATGCTACAGCGAGGTTGATTTGCTCGCGCTCCTGGTCGGGATCCATTCGGAAATGGTCGACCCAGCGATAGCCGTGTCCTGCCACCTCATGTCCGCGCGCCGTGAAGGCGCGGGCGACCAGTGGATTGCGCTCGAGCGCTCTCCCGCAGCCAAATATCGTGGACTTGACCCCATACTCCGCCATCAGGTCCAGTACGCGCCACGTGCCGACGCGAGAGCCATACTCGAACGTCGATTCGACGCCGAGGTCCCGGGTCTTCGAATCCATCGTCGGATAGACAAATTCGCCGACGCGCTCGCCATCAGGATCGCCGTCGCCGACGCAAAGCTCCGATCCCTCCTCGTAATTGAGAACCAGCGAGACGACCACGCGCGCATCGTCTGGCCACCGGACCTTGGGATAGTTCCAGCCGTAGCCAACCAGATCCCGCATCACTCTCCTCCCTCCCCTACAAGTCTTCGAAGGTATCGCCGCTGTCTCCGGGCAAGGCATAGCTGGACTCGGAGAGCGCCTTTGCGATCACATCATGAGCGCGCCTCATGAGCTGCTCTGCCCTGCGCCGTGCCAGAGGCACATCCCCCGCCAGGACCGCATCTGCAACACCGCTATGACCTTCAAGCGTCATCGACAGCATCTCGCTCGACTGCAGATGAGCCAGGTAACGGTAGCGCATCGCCTGCTTCTCGATGCCAGCCACGATGCGGATGAGGGTCTGGTTTTGCGAGGCCGTATGGATCGCCCTCGTGAAGCTGACATTGTGATTGAAGAAGGTCGGAACATCCTTCGCCTTGAAGGCCTGTCCCATGCCGGCAATCAAGGCCTTGACCTGCTTTCGGCCTTCGTCGTCGATGTGGCGCGCGGCCTCCGCTGCGGCCAGCCCCTCGAGACCAACGCGGCAGGCGTAGACCTCGTCGAGATCGCGCCGGCTCATGGGCGTCACCCTTACTCCTTTGCGTGCCGTGCGAACGACGAGCCCGTCCGCTTCGAGCATTCGAAAGACTTCGCGAATGGGCGATCGGCTGACGCCAAAGCTTGCTCCGACCTCCTCTTCGAGAATGCGGGTATCCGGGGCGAGTTCGAGGAACACGATCCGATCCGACAGCACTCGCGCCACCTCGATCGCAATCACGGACGGAAGTTGGAATCCGGCAGGTGCTGTAGCGGGCTTCGTGGACCAAGGGGCCACGGAAGAGCCTTTCTTAGCCAATGACATAGCCACCATCGGCAATGACGGTTTCGCCGGTCACATAAGAGGCCGCATCCGACACCAGGAACATTGCCAGCTTGGCGATCTCCTCTGCAGTTCCCCATCGCCCAAGGGGAACACGCGCCAGCCCCCTGTCGCCCGACTGCCCCTCCTTCACGGTCTGACGGGAAAGTCGTGTTAGCGATCGTCCTGGGGCCAGACACAGAACCCGAACGCCATGGGGGCCCCATTCCACGGCAGCGGCCTTCGTCACCTGCGAAATCGCGGCCTTGGCGGCGGCATATATGGCTCGATTCTCTCCGCCCGAAAAGGCGGTCTGCGACCCGATCGAGAGGATCACCCCCTGACGACGCCTGACCATGCCGGCACCGACGAGCTGCATCAGCCGCACCGCACCGATCAGATCGACATCGATCACCCGTCGCATCTCCTCGAGGCCTGTATCGAGCAGCGGCTTTGCCACCAGGACACCAGCATTGTTGATCAGGATATCTACGGCTCCAGCCGCCTCGGCAAGCGACCCGACGGAAGCAGGATCCGCCTGATCGTAAACATGGACCTCGGCATTACCGCAACGCTGCGCGACCTCAGCGAGTGGCTGATCTTCGATGTCAGCCAATACCAGGTCGGCACCGGCGGCATGGAAAAGACCGGCCATTGCCGCACCGAAGCCGTTGGCCGCACCGGTTATAAGTATGCGGCGGCTATGGAAATCGAGATCGTCAGCGAGCGTCATGATCCAGTGCGCTCCAGAACCCAGTTACGCGTCGCAATCGCTCCTTGGGCGAGCGGCACCGTCGGCACGAAGCCGAAATCGCGGCGTGCGGCATCGATCGCGAGAGGGCCAAGGCCGAAGGTGTTCCAAGCAAGTCCCTTGGGATCGATTTCGATCGTCGCCGTCGGCACGGCCTCGCGCACCTGCTCCAATATCTCCTGCAGGTCTTGCGAAATCCCCGGACCAATATTGTAGATACGCCGATCGAGTGTCTCCGCATCCAGTGCGGCGCGGACAGCCGCCACGACGTCCCCGACGAAGATATGCTGCCGAGTCACCCCTACGGCAGGAGCAACGATGGTCGGTCGGCCGGCGAGACCGTCCTCGACAAGGGTGCGGATGAGGCACGAAGTCGTACGTCCGGGGCCGTAACAGGAGGCGACCCTGAAAGCGACGGCATCGACGCCATGCTCCAGATGATACGCGTGGATCAGGGCCTCCCCCGCAGCTTTGGTCGCACCATAGACCGTATGCGGGCGCAGCGGTTCATCCTCGACGACCGGCAGCAGGTCGGACCGCTGCCCATAAGCCATGATCGAGGAGAACCAGACGATGCGACCCAGCCGGTGCAGGCGCGCGGCTTCCAGCAGTGCGGCCAGCCCGGATAAGTTCACATCGCAGACGCGACTCGGATTGTCAGGCAAGACCATGGGCCCCGAAATCCCGCCGGCATGCACGACGCGGCGAATGCCAAACCGCAAGATCGCCTCATGCCAGCGCGCGGGATCCGGCAGGTCGTGAGTCAAGAACGGTATGCCGTGTCCCTCGAGGTCGATGCCGGGTGGCGGCGATCGATCCGAGGCGACGACGGAAACACCTTCTGCCACCAGCCTGCGAAGGACCGCCGCACCGATGAGGCCGCCCACGCCGGTGACAAGTACAGCGCCGTCCTTCATTCGGCTGCCTCGGCGAGACGGATCTGGGGCATGACGACGGTTGCGATACTCCGAATCTCCAACCGATCCCCCGGGGTCGCTTTCAATATCGCCAGGCCGGCGTCATCAATCGGCACGGTCCCCGGGGCAGTCGACGGATCGATGCGCAGCCACGCCCTAAGGGGTGCAGCGCGACGGGAATCAATCTCGACCAGGTCGTCGGCCTGAAGGCCCGCCGCGGCTGCGTCTTTCGGATGCAGGCGACAAACCCGCCGCTTGCTGACGGCGCCGCTCTCATACGAATCAGCGGTCAGGACCGCCGGCAGGGAGAAGCGTGCTTCGCCCAATCGCTTTCTCAGGGCATTGGTCGTACGCCGATCAACCTCGCCCTTCGGCCCGAGTACCACTCCGTAAAGGTCATGAGCGGCCTGTCGGGAGACATAGCCTTCGCTTACGTCCTCGGCGACGTGAGCTGGATCGCGCTGCAGCGGATCGCCATAGCCACCGCCGCCCGCCGACCGAATCACCACGACACTGCCGTCGCCCACCGGATGTCCGGCGACCTTGCCCGGTGTATCGAAACTCTCGATGGTCCCGTCACTTTCGAGCCAGGCCCCGACCTGTACGCCGGAAAGCCCTCCCAGAACGCCAAACGCCGGGACAACGGCTCCATCGGACAGCAGCGAATAGCGCGCGCCGCTCGCGAGGACCTTGATCGAGCGCTGCATGGAGAGCCCTCCTCGGGTTGTGCCGGCTCCGCCCGAGTCGATGGCGAGCCGCGATGTCTCGACCATGAGGGGCATGCGCGTCTCGATGACTTCCGTTGATTGCACCGTTACGAGATCGCCCCAGTCGATGGTTGCCATCGCGCTTGGCCCGTCGCTTTCACGGAATGCGCCATTGCCGCCGGCCGACCATTCGTAGTGGACCCATTCGCGTTGACGCTTTGCGTCGTATCCGCCGATCAGGTTGTGAAAGGATGTTCGGCAAAGATCACCGGCCACAAGATCAGGGACCACTTGCGACAGGGCGCCGACCATCGTGGCGATGACACGCTTGCGAATCTCGCCGTGGGACCCTGCCGGAGCGGGTCGCTGTACGTTTACGATCGACGCGGGAGGTGCGATGACCTCGATGGGTCGGAAGGAACCCTGGTTCAGGGGTGCGGCGGGATCGAAGATCGACTTCACGGCGATGAAGACCGATGCAGCCGTGACGGCTGCCGTCGAGTTGACGGGGAAAGGCACCTGCGGTGATGCGCCGGTGAAATCGGCCAGCATTCGATCGCCCGTGACGGTGAGCGCGAGCGGCAGAAGCAACGGCTCGAAAGTGCCGTCCATGTAGGTTTCCAGATAGTCCTCGTAGCGATAGGTCCCATCCGGAAGGTCGGCGATGCAGGCACGCATCCGCGCCTCGGAGCGATCGAGGTCCAAACGCACGGCCTCGAGCAGCGTATCCACACCCCAGCGCGCGCAGATCTCGTGGATTCTCTTCTCGGCAACACGGCAGGACGCCAGGCTCGCTTCCAGGTCACCAAGGCGCTCCTCCGGCACCCGCATGTTCGAAAGCAGAATATCCAACGCGGCCTGATTGAAGCGGCCGCGCTCCTGGATCTTGATTGGCGGGATACGGACTCCCTCCTGATAGATCTCCGTCGCCTTGCCGGACATGCTTCCCGGCACCATGCCCCCGACATCGGCCCAGTGCGCACGAACCGCCGGAAAGAAGATCAGCCGATCGCCTGCGAATACCGGGAAGATGATGGTCACGTCATTGAGATGGGTACCGCCGGTGTAGGGATCGTTCGACAGGATAACGTCCCCTGGCGCGATATCGCCGCCCAACTTGTCCATCGCCGATCGTACGGACCACGGCAGCGGCACGACATGCGATCCAATATCTTCCGACTGCGCCACGACCTGGCTGTCCGGCGCGAAGAGGCCGCATGAGAAATCCTTCGCATCATAGATCGCAACCGAGCTCGCCGTCCGGCAAACGGTCGCACGCATCTCACGCACAATGGAGATGAGCCCCTGCGTCAGGACTTCGAGAGTAATCGGATCGATGCTCATTGGAGGTCTCCTCCGCGCCGCCGCAGCACGAGGCATCCCACCCGGTCACGCTCGGCGGACCAGCCTGGCGGGACCACCGTCGATGACCCGGCCTCTTCGATGACAGCCGGACCATCGATCGCCAGGTTGGGCGGCATTCGCTCACGATCCACAATCGGAGCGACATGCGCCACGTCGTCAAATATCACAGGGCGCACTCCCCGCCGGGCGCCGTCCATCGTCGTGCCGCATGCTTCCACCGGCGGCAGACCGGGTTTGTCAGCCAGTCCCCAAGCAGCCACGCGGTAGCTCACGATTTCGATGGGCGCTCCGGTCGTGCCGCCATAGCGAGTCCGGTACACGGTCTCAAAGCTCGTCACGAGCTTCGCCATGTCGGTAAAGTCCACCTCGACAGGAACCGAGAGTTCGAAGGACTGTCCCGAATAGCGCATGTCGAGAGTTGCGGCGAAGCGTCGTTTGTCCGAAGGGAAGCCGGCGGCTTCCAGTTCCTCATCGCCCAGGGCCACCAGGCCGGCGAGCATCTCCCGCACCTCCGCCGGATCGAGCCTGTCGATCGTCGCCACCCTGGTACGGACGAAGTCGCGGCGCACGTCGGCCACCAACAGCCCGAAGGCCGAGAAGTTGCCGGGCATGGGCGGCACCACCACTGTGCGCATGCCCAGTTCGTCGGCTATTGCCGCTGCTTGCAGCGGCCCGGCTCCGCCATAGGCCAAGAGCGCAAAATCGCGCGGATCGATTCCGCGCAATACCGACACTTCCTTGATCGCCCCCGCCATCGAGGCAACGGCAATGCGCAGGATTCCCTCTGCCATCCGCTCTGCCGGAAGCCCGAGCTTGGCGCCAAGACGTTCCACCGCCGCCACCGCGGCCGCGCGATCGAGGCGGATCTCACCGCCCAGAAGCTGATCGACGCCGAGCCGCCCAAGGGCGACGTTGGCATCCGTTACGGTCGGTTCGGTGCCGCCGCGGTCGAAGCAGACCGGCCCTGGATATGCCTTTGCCGAACGCGGTCCGACAGTCAGGAAGCCGCCGGAGACAGCGGCGATGCTTCCGCCCCCGGCGCCGACGGTATTGATGTCGATCTGTCGGATCTTCACCGGAAATGCCGCGACACGGCCTTCGGTCGTCATACCGAATTCACCGCCGCGCACCATGCAGACATCAGTCGATGTACCGCCCATGTCGCAGGTAATGATGTCGGGGAAACCTGCGGCATGCCCGATGAAACCGGCAGCGATTACCCCCGCGGCCGGCCCGGACAACATCGACAGTACCGGCATCGATTCCACGCGCTCGGCGGGCAGTGTTCCGCCGTTCGACGTCATGATGGAAAGAGGTGCCGCAATACCGGCGCTGCCCAACCGGTTGCGTAACTCGCCAAGATACCGGCGCATGCGCGGCGCGACATAGGCGTTGAGCGCCGTGGTCGAGAAGCGCTCGTATTCCCGATATTCCGGCAACACCTCCGACGAGGTTGTAATCACCGCATCCGGCAGGTGACGGGCCAGGATCTCGGCCGCCTTCCGCTCGTGATCGGCATTGGCATAGGAATGAAGAAAGCAAACCGCGACGGCTTCGACGCCGCTCTCGGCCAGGCGACGACCGATCTCGGCAACGTCGTTCTCGTCGAGTGCGGTAACGACACTGCCGTCGGCTCTTAGTCGTTCGCGCACTTCGAAGCATCGGGAGCGCGCGACCAGCGGCCGGTTTGGCGGCGCCTTTATATTATAGATGATCATGCGATTGCCTCGGCCGACGACAAGCACGTCGCCATGGCCCCGGGTCGCCAGCACGGCCAGATTGGCGCCATCGCTCTCCAGTGCCGTATTGGTCGCGACCGTCGTCCCGTGAACGATGCGCTCCAGATCATCCGGCTCGAGCGACAGTTTCTCGATACCGGCCAATATGCCTTCCGACTGATCCGCAGGCGTCGAAGGCGTTTTCAGGATCTGAAGACGGCCACTCCCTCGATCCATGAGGACCAGATCGGTGAACGTGCCGCCAACGTCGACGCCCAGCCAGTTCATCGTTTTGCCACTCCCAAATTCTGCATTCATCAGCGCCCCAGGAATCGGGGTGACCGCTTTTCGGTGAAGGCCGATGCACCCTCGCGATAATCTTCACTGTCCATGGCGCGGGCGATCGCAGTTTCGATCTCGCCAGCACGCCCTTCAGCCGTTCCAGAGGACAGCGCCTCAAGGACAAGCTTTGCGCCGGCAAGCGACAGGGGAGCGTTCTTGGACAGATCGCTTGCGAAGGCATGCGCTGCCTCCAGTGCACTACCCTGCTCTGACACCATGTCGAGCAGGCCGAGTTGACGACAGTCTTCGACGTCGAAGGCCCGGCCGGAAAACAGTATGCGCTTGGCATTGGAGAGCCCGACCTGCCGCAGCAGGAGCGAGCAGTCCAGGGGACCATAGACAATGCCAAGCCGGGCCGCAGGAATGCCCATCCGCGCGCTTGCATCTCCGATCCGGAAGTCGCAAGCGAGCGCGAGGCCGCATCCGCCGCCCATCGCATAGCCAGAGATGGCCGCAATTGTTGGAACCGGGCAATCACGTACGGCGCGTGTCGCGGCGTCTGCAGCCTCCTCATATATCTTGCCCATAGCTGCATTGGCGCGAACCGTCGGGAACTCCGAGATATCGGCGCCAGCGCAGAAGTGGCCACCCGCTCCGGTCAATATCGCGGCCCGAGGTCCATCTTGTCGCCCGAAGTCGGAGAAGATCTCCGCGAGGCGACTCCACATCGCCAGCGAAACCGCGTTGCGCTTTGCGGGACGGTTGAGCGTTACGGTGGCAATCCCTTCGACGGTCTTGACCAAAATCTCTGCGGCAAGATTGGCCACGTATTCACCCTGTCTGCATGGTTGATAGGTTGGCGAACTTGTGTACTGTATACACGACTGGCTGCCGACAAGGGAATGGAAGTTGCTTCAGGCCTTCCAGGGATGTCTGCAGACCTTGAGCGGAGGGGGTTATGGCAGTGAAACAAGGGGTTCAGCTCGCGGTCATCAGCCTGCTGGCGTCCGTCGCTATCGCACAGACCAGTGCGGCACAGGTTCCGGGCGTGACCGCAGATACGATCCGGATCGGCTCGTTCGGAGCCCTCACCGGCCCGGGCTACCTTTACGGCAAGCTGCCAATGAACGGCATCGAGGCGGTCTTCGACGAGGTCAATGCTGCCGGGGGTGTCAACGGCCGTAAACTTCAGCTGGTTCGAGAAGACGACCGCTGCGATCCGGCAGCTGCAATCGGCGCGGTGAAGAAGCTGATCTCCGAAGACAATGTCTTTGCCCTGATCGGCGGCGGCTGCAGCAACGCCACATTTGCTGCCCGGGATGCTCTCGACGAGGCAAAAATCCCGCTGGTCGTGATGGCGTCTGTACATGATGGAATCACGACACCGGTTTCTCCCACGATCTTCAGCGCAGCGCTTACCTCGACCATCGAAAGCGAAGCGCAGCTCCTCTACGCGATTTCGCAGAAGGCCAAGCGTATTGCCGTCATTTCCATGCGCGATGCTTGGGGTCGGGCTCGCTATACCCCGTTGATGGAAGCCTTCAAGAAAAGAGGCATAACACCGGTTGCAGATGAGGAGATGGCGCCCGACGCCAATGACGCGACGGCTCAGGTCCTGCGACTCAAGGCGGCCAATGCGGATGCAGTCCTCATCGTCCTCTACCCCAAGCCCGCCGCCATCTTCATGCGCGATGCGCAGAAATTGGGCTACAAGCCGCTGGCCATTGGCCAGACCGGCATCGCCGACCCCGCCGCCTTCGAAGAACAGGTTGGTTCACCTGGAGCCACCGCGCTTTTCAGAACCATTTCGATGGTGCGCTACACGCCGGAAGATCCTGCCATGGACAAGTGGCGCAAGGCGATCGAGACCAAGTTTTCGGGCGACCGTCTGTCGGTGTTCAACCTGTTTGGGATCGGCAGTGCGCAGGTCATGGTCGAGGCACTCAAGCGTGCTGGCCGAGATCTCACTCGTGAAAAACTGGTGGCCGCCCTCAATCACCTGACGAACTTCCCAACCGACGTGTATGGGGCAGGCATCACCTGCACCGAGACGGATCACCGCTGCAACAAAGCCCCCGTCTGGATCGCGAAGGAGCCCGGCAAACCGGTGCGAGTCCTGGAAGTCACCAAGGTCGAGTAGAGGTCCTTGATCCTTCTTACGTATCTGCTGTTGAGCGGGCTGACGACGGGCTCGCTCTATGCGCTGATCGCCCTCGGCATTGTCGTCGTCAACAAATCCACGGGCGTCATCAATTTCGCCCACGGCGAGCTCTTCATGTTCTCCGGACTGCTCGCCTGGACGCTGCACGTCCAGCTTGGCGTCAGCTATCTTCCGTCGCTGGCGATCGCGGTAGTGCTTGGCTTCGCCCTGGGCGTCGCCACCAACCTGATCGCCTTTCGGCCGATCAAGAACGCAGACGTCGTCAGCCTTGTGCTGGCCACGATTGGCCTGGCCTTCGTGGTTCGGGGCGCAGCGCGGGTCATCTGGGGCGGCAAAGGCGACTATCTATCCTTCCCGCCCATCACCTCCCCGGACCCGATCTCCTTTGGTGAGATCATGGTGATTCCGCAACAGATCGCGGTCCTCGCCGGTGCCATCGTTATCATGCTTGTCTTCGCAGCATTCTTCAGGCTCACCCGTGCCGGCAAGATGATGCAAGCGGCCGCCGACAACGCCAAGGCATCGAAGCTCGTCGGGATCCGTGTCGACCGGATCTACATGCTGTCATTCGGTACCGGAGCCGCCATCGCCGCAGCGGCGGCAGTGCTTATGGCTCCCCTCACCTTGCTCTATCCCGACATGGGCTTTTCATTCTTCATCAAGGGCTTCGCGGCCGCGGTTCTGGGCGGTCTCACGAGCCTGCCCGGCGCCGTCCTGGGCGGCTTCTGCATCGGCGTCATCGAGGCGCTCGCGGGTGGCTACATCAACTCGAGCTTCATGGAAGTCTCGGCCTTTATCGTCATCATGTTCGTTCTGGTAGTGCGCCCGACCGGTTTGCTTGGGCTTAAAGGGATGCGGCGGATCTAGACATGACGCTTTTCGGTCGGCGTAACGTCCTCATGGTCCTGGCCCTGACTGCCGCCATAGCGCCCTCTTTCGTCAACGACTACTATCTCTTCGTCGCCAACACGATCCTGATCTACGTTCTGTTGTCGATCGGACTCAATATACTGCTCGGCTACACGGGACAGTTGGCCTTCGCCAACGCCGCCATGTTCGGCATTGGCGCCTATGCCACCGGCCTGCTGCAGGTTCGCGTTGGCTGGCCTTTCTGGCTGGCCTTCCCGTCCGGCGCCCTGATCGCGACAGCCGTCGGTCTTGCGATCTCGTTACCGGCTCTTCGCCTTCGAGGGCTGTATCTCGCGGTCTCCACGCTGGCCTTCGCGCAGTTCACGCAATGGGTGTTCCTGAACTGGGAATCGGTGACCTACGGCGCGGGAGGTTTCAAGACGCCGCCGATCTCCTTCGCACCGCTGCCGGTGTCGAAGCAGGCTGGCCTTTACTATCTCACCCTGATCCTGGTGGTCGTGCTCTATGTCCTGGCGCAAAATGCCGTCCGCTCTCGAATTGGGCGCGCCTTCATTGCTGTACGGGACAGCGAAATAGCCGCTCAGTCCCTGGGCGTCGATCTCTTGCGCTACAAGGCCCTCGCCTTCGGGATCAGCGGATTTTATGCCGGCGTAGCCGGCGGTCTCTATTCGGCATTGCTCAACTTCGTATCCCCCGAGGGCTACGACCTGTTCCAGATGGTCCTGCAGAAGGCAATGGTGGTCGTGGGCGGGCTCGGCTCGATCGTCGGATCGCTCCTGGGCGCGGGCGCCATCATCACGGCCCTGGAGGCCTTACGCACCGTGAAAGGGCTGCAGGAGATCGCCTTCGGTGCAATTCTTCTCGGCTTCATCCTGTTCATGCCGAACGGGATCATTGGCGCGCTGAAGGCAAAAGTCCGGGGCTGGGAAGAGCCCGTGCACAGATCACGACGCCGGAATTCCCCTCCCGGCCCTGCAGCCGTGACGACGCCACGCAGCGAGGTCCGGCCATGACCGCGCCTTTGCTGTCCGTTCGCAACGTTTCCGTGAGTTTCGGCGGCGTGAAGGTCCTTGATGGCGTCAATCTCGATGTCCAACCGGGCGAAATTCGTGGCCTTATCGGACCGAACGGTGCCGGCAAGACGACGATGCTCAATGTCATCTCGGGCATCCATGCTCCGAATATCGGGGACATTCTGCTCGACGGCGTTTCCATCGTCGGCCGCAAGCCCAATGAGATTGCGCGACTGGGCCTCGGTCGCACGTTCCAGACCTCCCAGCTGTTCCGCGGCATGACGGTGCTCGAGAACCTGATGACCGGATTGCACCACCGGACGTCGGCGGGCCTGGTGGCAGCAGCGTTCAACCTGCGAGGCTATCGGGAAGAAGAGGAAGCGGCCGAAGAGGAAGCCCGACTGGCACTCGAGTTCGTCGGCATGTCTGCCTTTGCGGATCGGCCTGGCTCTGCCCTGTCGTTCGGTCAGCAACGCGTGATCGAGATCGCGCGTACCCTGATCGGAGCGCCCAAAGTGGTACTGCTGGACGAACCCGCCGTAGGTCTCAGCCTGAACCGCCTGGCCGAGTTCGACACGCTTCTCCGGCGAATTCGCGACGAGAAAGGTGTCACGCTGATCTTGATCGAACACGTGATCCGTCTCGTCATGGATGTCTGCGACCAGGTAACGGTGCTGAGCTCAGGGCGGCAGATAGCCGAGGGCCCACCCGACGCCGTCCGCAACGACAGTCAGGTCATCGAGGCCTATCTCGGGAAAGAACTCCGTGCTCGCCATTCGGCATCTTAAAGTCTCCTACGGCATCACGCAGGTCTTGCGCGACGTGACCTTCGACGTGCCCGCTGGGAAAGTGGTCGCACTGCTGGGCGGCAATGGTTCCGGCAAGACGACAATGCTGAACACCTTGTCCGGTTTGGTGCGGCCCAGTGACGGTTCGATCGTGTTCGAAGGCCATGAATGCGCCGGACTCTCTCCAGACAGCATCGTGCGGCATGGCATTGCCCAGGTACCGCAAGGCCGCGAGGTATGGCCGAGCATGTCGGTTCAGGACAATCTCGAACTCGGTGCCGCGACGCGACGCGACTGGGCCGGCATTCGGTCGGACATGGACGAGATCTACACGATGTTTCCCAAGCTGGCTGAAGGCCGCAGGCGCCGAGCCGGCAGTCTGAGCGGTGGTGAGCAGCAGATGGTCGCGATCGCGCGGGCGCTGATGGCGCGGCCTCGCTGCCTGCTGATGGATGAACCTTCTGCCGGTCTCGCCCCCTCGATCGTGGGCGATATGGTCGATGTCATCCTCGCCCTCAACAAGCGGGGTCTCACCATTCTGCTGGTCGAGCAGAACATCGGTGTCGCTGCCGCCGTCGCGGAGCAGGCACACATCCTGCAGGGGGGCGAAATCACCTTCTCCGGTCCAGCTGCGGGCCTGGTCGACAATCCCGAGGTGCTGCGGTCCTATCTGGGGCGTTAGCGTTCCTGAGCGCTTCGCACCCACACGGCGGTATCATGGAAGGCGGCACCGCCGTTCGGCGGCACTGCGTCGGATCCGATCAGCACATTGACACCCACGCCGTCGAGAAAGGCATTGCTTGGCCAGTTGCCTTCGACGATGACGACGCCGGTCCGGGCTGTCTGCTCTATCCGGGCACGCACTCTGATCTGGCCGCGGTCATTACCGACTTGCACCAATGATCCCTCGACAATACCGAGCCTGTCGGCGTCGGCAGGATTCACCAAGGCCCGCGGCTGGCCCTCGCGGGCGACGGAACTCGACGTCTCGGTGAAGGTCGTATTCAGGAACGTTCGAGCCGGGGGCACGACCAGTCGGAACGGAAAGGCCGCAGTAGGACGTTCGAAGTTCTCGCAATGCTGCGGCAACGCCACCATGCCTGCGTGATATGGGCCGATGGCGGCCCAGTCGGGCTTGAAATGGAAACGGCCATCCGGGGTCGGAAAGCCCTTCAAGAAGTGCGATTCTTCGAACTCCTGCGCGCAATCCATCCAGCCCCGTCGTGCCAGATCCTCCCACGTTCCTTTCCCGGACGCTCGAAGTGTGGCGTCCAGTAGTTCGACCGCTGTCATCTCGAAGCTCGGGTGGTTGGCGCCCAGCCGACGGCCAAGCTGACACACGACCTCGTGATTGCTGCGGCATTCTTCATACCGATCCAGCACACGCGGACCAGCGCTCAGGTGCGTTTGTCCGAAGCCGTAGTAGATATCATCGTACTCGAGAAACATTGCCGCCGGCAGGACGATATCGGCGTATCTTGCCGTTGCGGTCATGAACTGCTCGTGTACGCACAGGAACAGGTCGCTGCGCGATAAGCCTCTCGCGACAACGCCGCTGTCCGGGGCGACATTGGCGGAGTTCGCATTCTGCATCAGCATGGCCGTGACGGGCGGCCCGCCGGCAAGAGCAGCCGGCTCACCGCACAGCACCGGACCGATGCGCGATTGATCGAGGATGCGCGTCGCCGGATTCACCCAGTCAAGTCCATGGGCAAGCGCTAGATCCAACGACCAGATGTCCCAGTTGATGAAGAAGGCTCCGCCGCCGGCATACCTCCAGGCGCCCGTGATGGCCGGCAGACAACTGACGGCGTGCATAGCGGAGGCGCCATTGCGCGAACGCGTAAAGCCAAAGCCAAGCCTGAGAAAGGACTTGGGTGTGCGGCCGTAGAGCCGCGCAAACTCGACGATCTCGTCCACGGAAAGACCGGTCAGCTGCGCCGCCCAATCGGGCGTCTTGTCAGCGAGATGCGCTTCGACATCGGCGTCGAAATCAGTGTACTGCGTGAGGTAGTCGCGATCGGCCAAGCCCTCGGCGAGCAAGACATGCATCATCGCCAACGCAAGGGCTCCGTCCGTACCCGGCCTCAAGACCAGGCCGATGTCCGCGGCCTCTACCGTCGGCGTGCGGTAGACGTCGATCACGGCGAGTTTGGCCTGGCGCTGCTTCCGGGCCTTGGCGATATGCGTCATCGCATTCACCTGCGTCGAGACCGGATTACCACCCCATACGACGATCAGGTCCGACTGAGCCATTTCACGAGGGTCCGCGCCGGTAAGCTTGCCGACACCAGCGCGCCAGCCGGACTCGGCTGGCGTCATGCAAATGGTGCTGTGTTGCCGCGAATAGCCGAACGCGTGGCGCAGACGCTCGATGCCGTAGCGCTGCACGACGCCCATCGTCCCTCCGGAGTGATAGGGCCAAACCGCCTCGGGTCCGTACTGCTCCGTTGCCTTGGCGAACGCGCCGGCGATCTCGTCCAAGGCCGCGTCCCAGGAGATCGGACGAAACTCCCCGCTTCCCTTCTCGCCAATGCGCTGCAAGGGCCGCTTGAGACGGTCAGGATGGTGCACCCGCTCGGCGTAGCGAGCGACCTTCGCGCAGACGACGCCATCCGTGTAATCATTCGCTGCGGCACCCCGTATACGTCCGATGCGACTTGAGGAGAGTCTTTCCACCTCGAGCGCGCAGCCGCTCGGGCAGTCGTGGGGACAGGCCGACTTCCAGAACTCCTTGCCCATTGCCTCGCCTCCCGGTTCTCCGCTGGAAGATCAGACGCAGAGCGTCATTTGGACATTATCCAGCGTCTGCGCTTCGCGATGACTCTGGACGAACGCGACTCGTATTTTCACAAGGATGCACGTGGTGTTCAACAATGGAAGTCTGCGGATTTCGCGCCGACACATCACACATCGGTCTGGTCAGTCCGAACAGTCCGCCCGCGCATGAGGCATTTTATGTAAAGGAAGCGAAGGCCTTCAAAGGCGCCCGCATCACGCCAACGATGGGCCCTCCCCTCGTAAGGGCGAGCTCGACAGTTCAATCCTGTCCGACAGCCACTCCCGCAACGCCAGCCAAACCGGGCTGTTGCAGATGGCAAGCTACGAAGTGATCCTTGTCCGATAGCCTCAACTCGGGGTCCTCCACGCGACAGCGATCGAAGGCATAAGGACAGCGGGTGTGGAAGCGGCAACCAGAGGGAAGATTGATCGGGCTCGGAACGTCGCCTTTGAGAACAACGCGCCGACGGTCGGTCGCAGGCTCCGGCACCGGCACCGCTGAAAGCAGCGCGCTCGTATAGGGATGCCTCGGTGCGGCGAATATTTCGCGCTTGGGTGCCATCTCAACGATACGCCCCAGATACATGACCGCGACGCGATGCGTCATGTGCTCGACCACGGCCAGATCGTGGCTGATGAAGAGAAGTGCCAATCCCAACTGCTTCTGCAGCTCTTGCAGCAAATTGACGATCTGCGCCTTCACCGAAACGTCGAGGGCGGACACCGCTTCATCGCAAATGATCAGATCCGGTTCCGCCGCCAAAGCCCGGGCGATGCCGATGCGCTGACGCTGGCCTCCCGAGAACTCGTGCGGCCACCGACCCAGGGCGTCCTGAGGCAAGCGAACCAATTCCGCCACGGCCCGGATCTTGTGCTCCAAATCCGCTTTGCTCGTGGCCAAGCCGAAATTCCGAACAGGCTCGGCGATGATGTCGCGAACCTTCATGCGCGGATTGAGACTTGAGAACGGATCCTGGAACACCACCTGCATTCGCCGCCGAAGAGGGCGGAGCACGCGCGCCGAGAGCTGATCGATGCGCTTGCCGTCCAGCACCACCTGGCCAGCCGTGATGTCAAACAATCCCAGGATCGCACGACCGACTGTCGACTTGCCACAGCCGGACTCGCCGACAAGGGAAAGCGTCTCCCCTCGGGAGACATGGAACGAGACGCCATCGACGGCGTGCACCTGGGCCTTGATCCCGCCGAGCAAGCCACCCTTGATCGGGAAATACTTCTTGAGGTCGTTGACCTCCAGTAACGGCCTGCTCATGCAGCCGCCGGTTCTGTCGCCGCATGGTGACAAGCCGCGATATGGTTCGGCGCCTTGACGTCAAGGGCAGGCATCGCCTCCCGGCAGATATCGGTTGCGTGAGGGCAGCGCCCCGCGAAGACGCAGCCCACGATTCGTTGCTTAAGGCTGGGAACGACTCCTGGAATTTCCAGTAGCTTACTTTCGGCGTCCAACAACGAGGCGCCGAGCCTCGGCACCGCTCCTAGAAGGCCCTGCGTATAAGGATGCTTGGGCGCGCGAAACAGGTCGGCAACCGGTGCTTCCTCGACCTTGCGGCCCGCATACATCACCATCACGCGCTCTGCGACCTCCGCCACGACGCCGAGATCATGCGTGATCAGAACGATCGCGGCTCCGATGCGTCGCTTCAAGTCTGTCATCAAATCGAGAATCTGCGCCTGGATGGTGACGTCGAGGGCCGTCGTAGGCTCATCGGCGATAAGCAGCTTTGGTGAACACGCCAGCGCAATAGCGATCATCACGCGCTGGCGCATTCCGCCAGAAAGTTGGTGCGGATACTCGGACATTCGCCGGCGCGACTCTGGAATGCCCACGAGATCCAGTAGCTCGATGGCGCGACGTTCCGCAGTCCTGCGATCGACCTTCTCGTGCAAGCGCAACGTTTCCCGCAGCTGGAAGCCAATGGTGAGCACCGGATTGAGGCTCGTCATCGGCTCCTGGAAGATCATCGAGAGCTCTTTGCCACGGATCGCTTTCATTTCCCTTTCGGTCAGGGCTAGCAGGTCTCTGCCCTGGAACAGGATGCGACCCGCGATCTTTCCCGGCGGCTCCGGAACCAGGCGCAGCAACGACATCGCGGTGACCGACTTACCGCAGCCAGATTCGCCTACCACAGCGAGGGTCTCCCCCGCCTTGACGGTGAACGAAACGCCATCCACGGCTCGATTGATACCGTCGGGGGTACGAAAATGCGTTTGCAGGTCCACCACCTCCAGCAACGGCAAGCTATCGGGCATGGGAGTCACGCCGCTTTCGTCATCCGCGGGTCAAGGGCATCGCGCAATCCATCGCCGAGCAGATTGACCGCCAGCACCGTCATCGAGAGAAAGATCGCTGGAAAAAGCACGATGTAGAACTTGACCTGCCAGAGCGCCCGCCCCTCGGCCATGATGTTTCCCCACGACGGAATGAAAGGCGGAGTGCCTGCTCCGATGAACGACAGGATCGCTTCGGTAATCATGGCGCTGGCGCAGACGTACGTGGCCTGGACGATAATGGAAGCGAGCGCGTTCGGCAGGATGTGCTTGAGCACGATCACGGGAGTGCGTGTGCCACAGGTGATCGCCGCATCGACATAAGCTTGCTCGCGCAGGGACAGCACCACCCCGCGCACCAGTCGAGACACCCGCGGCGTTTCCGCGATTGTAATCGCAATGATGACGTTGCCCACGGAGCCACGCGTCAGGGCCATCAGCGCTACCGCAAGCAGGATGGAGGGAATCGACATGATGCCATCCATCACCCGCATCACGACCGCATCCATCGCACGGAAGAATCCCGAGAACAGACCGATGGCGAGGCCCCCGATGGACGATAAGGCCGCGACCGAAAAGCCTACGATCAGTGAAACTCGCGCACCGTAGAGCACACGCGAATAAAGATCGCGCCCAAGCATGTCGGTCCCGAACCAGTGCAATGCCGACGGTTCCCGCGTCCGAAGACGCGCGGCAATAGCGGTCGGATCCACGGTCCCCAGTATGGGCGCGAAGAGCGCCACGAATATCATCACGCCAAGCAAACCGCCGCCTACGGCGATCGCCGGATATCGGCGCAGAAATCCGATCGCGCCTGTGGGGCGCCTGACATCCGGGAGGATATCTGGAAGCGGAGTGGCAATCGCCAACCCATTCGTTGGCCCGAGGCGAGGAGCGTTCAATATCTGATCCTCGGGTCAACGACTGTGTAGAGAAGGTCAACGGCGAGGTTCACGAGCACGTACACAAGTGAGAACAGCAGCACGAGGCTCTGAATGACGGGATAGTCACGCCGGAGAATGGCATCGACGGTCAATCGTCCCAACCCTGGGATAGCGAACACACTTTCGGTCACCACCGCTCCGCCGATCAGCAGAGCAACACCGATGCCAATCACGGTGACGACTGGAACCGCAGCGTTCTTCAGGGCATGCAGGAAGAGGGTAGCAATCTGCCCCACCCCCTTCGCGCGCGCGGTTCGAATGTAATCCTGGCGAAGCACTTCGAGCACGGCAGTGCGCGTCGTGCGGGCGATCAGGGCAATGTAGACACAGCCGAGTGTGGCGGCCGGAAGCAACAGCCCCTCGAGCCAGTGGCCTATGCCCTGAGCGATGGGCGAATAGCCCTGCACGGGCAACCAGTCGAGTTCGAGGGCAAAGACGTAGGCAAGGACATAGCCGACGACAAAGACCGGCACCGAGAATCCGAAAACGGCGAAGGTCATGATAATTCTGTCTAGCCAGGCCCCCGCTTTCCAGGCAGCGAGAATGCCCAGCGGTATCGAGGTGATGACGGCAAACAGCAGCGTTATGACCATCAGCGACAGCGTTGGCTCGATACGTTGGGCAATCAGCGTCGACACCGGCTGCCCGGTGAATATCGATGTCCCCAGGTCGAAATGCACGATCTGCCAGATCCACTCGGCGAAGCGGACGAAGAACGGACGGTCCAAGCCCAGGCCCTGCCTGATCTTCTCGACATCTTCTGGCGTAGCCTGGTCACCGGCGATAACAACCGCTGGATCGCCCGGTGACAAATAAAGCAACAAAAAGACAAACATCGCCACCACGGCCATGACAGGAATGATGGCTAGGACGCGTCGGGCGATGTAAGCGACCAAGATCTCCTCCTACCGGTGTTGACCGAGGCGCTGACGGTGACGATGGCTTGCTCGGGACGGCATGGTCAGGAGCCCTTTGCCGGCATGGTGCATGCCTGGTCCGTCACGACCCGAGTGCCGATTCCTCTCCCGCACTCCTAGGCACGCTTCACATTGTAGAAGAGAGGAAATCCCTTCAGAACGCCCTGCAAACTCGTCCTGTAGGCCGTCGGCTGGTAGAACACTCCCAACGGGATGTAGGGCAGATCCTGGAATGCCTGAACCTGCATCTGTTTGCAGATCTCGACCCTGGCGCTTTCGTCGCCAGCGTCCAGCCATCCAGAACGCAGCTGTTCAAGCGTCGGGCTCGTCGGCCAGCCAAATGTGCCGCTGCGGCCCAGCCCGCGAAGATAGGTGTGCGCTGCCGGGTTCACGGCGCTGATACCTGTTGAATAGTTGCACCAGATATTCCATCCGCCCTTATCGACGGGCTGCTGCGACGCCACCCGCTGAAGCACCGTTCCCCAATCCAGCGCCTGATAGTCGAGATTGATTCCAGCCCGCCGCATCATGTCACCGGCGACTTCGCTCATGGCGTTGAGGGCAGGAAAGTCAGTCGGTACGGGAAAGACGATACGCTCCCCTGAGTAACCTGCAGCCCGGAGCGCCTGCTTCACGCGATCGACATCAGGACGCGACGGCAA
Organism: Enhydrobacter aerosaccus; assembly: GCF_900167455.1. Classification (GTDB taxonomy): domain Bacteria; phylum Pseudomonadota; class Alphaproteobacteria; order Reyranellales; family Reyranellaceae; genus Reyranella; species Reyranella aerosaccus. Next base: position 34,751 of record NZ_FUWJ01000001.1, on the reverse strand, counting down.
AGCATCCAGTCGCGCATCGTTCGCCATCGAGGAGCCAGGCGCAAAGAACCCGACGCCATCCTTCCAGTAGGCACGATCCTCTCCTGCCACCGCGATCATGTACTCGTCCTGCTTGATGGCCCCGAGCAGGGCTTGTCGCATCTCCGGCCGGTCGAATGGAGGCAACAGGTGATTGAAGCGGATCATCGCTACCGCACCAAACCTGTCGAGCACCTCTACCTTGAGGTTCCGGTTGGACTTCAAGCGCGGGATCAGATCGGAAATCGGTTGCTCCCACCAATCGACCTCGCCTGTCTGGAGCGCGGCAGCGGCAGTCGCAGCGTCGGGAATGGTGCGCCATTCGACGCGATCGAAGTTCGCGATCTTCGGCCCCGCCAGGAAGCTGGTTTCTCCGGAAGATCTGGGGACATAGTCCGTAAACTTCGCGTAAACATTCAGCGATCCTGGAACGCGTTCGCTCGCGACGAAGCGAAAAGGCCCGCTGCCGACCATCTCGTTCACACGCTGCATCGGATCGGTTTGCGCCAGACGCTCCGGCATGACGACGCAGATATTGGTTCCTGCCTTACCAAGGACATCCGGCAATAGCGGGAACGGGCGTTTGAGGCGGAACTGGATCTCGTTGTCGGAGACGGCGGAGAGGTCATCCACGACCGCCATCAAGGAAAGCCCGTAGGAATCGCGCACGCCCCAGCGCTTGATGGAGGCGACGCAATCTCGCGCCAGCACTTTTTGTCCGTCGTGGAACTTCAACCCCTCCCGCAAAGTGAGTCGCCACAGCAGTCCGTCGTTCTCCACGACATGCCCCTGCACCATCTGTGGCTGGGCCCGTTGCTGCTCGTCCACCCCGTAGAGCGTATCAAAGACCAGCAATGCATGATGACGAATGACCAGGCCCGTTGATTGAACCGGGTCCAGCAGCGCCAGATCCGCCTGCGGGACAAATCGCAGGGTCTTGGAGGATTGGGCGGAAGCGAGATTTGGAGCAGCCAGGGTGGCCGCTGCCATGGAAGCGACCTGACTCATCAACCTTCGGCGTGAAAGCATTCGGTCCCCCTAATCTCGAGTTTCTGCAATTGGCGGGCGATGGTGCTGCCACGGTCGCGCTTCCTCAAAAGCGGCAGAGGCCTGCAGCACCCCGAGATCATCGAAGCGTCGGCCGACAATCTGCAACCCGACGGGCAACCCCGAAGAATTGAAGCCGCAGGGAATGCTCGCGGCGGGATTGCCAGAGAAATTGAACGGATAGGAGAACTCGGCCCACATCAGCCAATCCCAAGGATGCTGTGGCCAGGTCGGTGGCTGGAGCAGATGCGCCGGAAAGGCCGCCGTGCTGACGGCAGGGGTGATAAGCAGATCCCAATTCTCGAAGAATCGATGGATCTCTTCCACATAGGCCAGCTTGCGAGCACGCATGACATGGAATTCCACGCCAGTGATGCTTTGTCCTTCATCGAGCATTGCGACGAGGCCTGGATCCATCTTCTCGCGCCATTCAGGGAGATAGAGCGCACCCCGCGCCAGATACCCTGCTTTCCAGAAAAAGCGAGCAAGTTCCGGGCCGAGCGTTCCCCAGCTGGGCGTGACGACCTCAACAACGGCGCCCAGCTCCTCAAAGGTGAGCACCGCGCGATCGACGAGGTCTTTGACATCGAGGTCGACGCGGGCATGACCAAGGTCAGCGCTGAAGGCAATCCGCTTTCCTTTGAGACTTGCCTTGAGGCGCTCCACATAAGGCTCTGGCGGCGATTCGCAGCTCGTATGATCCCAAGCATGAGGACCCGCCATGGCCTCGAGCATCAAGGCGCTATCGGCGACAGTTCGCGTGAGGGTCCCCATGTGGGTGGCGTAGTCGTTGTTCGGGACAGGCCAATAGGGAATCCGGCCATATGTGGGCTTGAGGCCATAAACACCGGAAAAATGTGCCGGCATCCGGACAGAGCCGCCGCCATCGGATCCCAGATGAAGCGGCCCAAAACCAACAGCCGCTGCCACGGCAGCGCCCGCAGACGATGCGCCGGCATTGTATCCGCGCTTCCAAGGATTGTGCGTAATGCCGGTGAGCGGGCTTTTACTCACTCCCTTCCAGCCGAACTCCGGCACGCTCGTCTTGCCGATGACGGCGCCACCGGCCCGATAGAGCCGCGAGATGCAGGGAGCGTCCGTGTCCGGTATCCATTCTGCACTTGCCCACGATCCTTGCGCCGTCTTGAGACCAGCGGTGGGGTGCATATCCTTGAGAGTTACCGGAATGCCTTCGAGTAATCTTGGAGTCCGCGCGCCCCTATAGGCCTGTTCTGCCTTCGTTGCCGCCTCGAGAGCCAGTTCAGGAGTGACCATCGTCATCGCATTCAATAACGGGTCGATGGCCTCCACGCGCTGAAGGAGCGATCTGACAACCTCAACGGGAGAAACCTCGCCTTTCGCATAGAGGTCTTTCAGTGAGGTCGCGCTCAGAAATGCCAGTTCAGCGTGATTCATCGATATCGTCTCTTCGGGGATGCGAATGCCAGAGAATGGATTGAGGCTTGGGACTCCAGCCTGTAGAGGTCATTCAGTGACAGCAATTCCAATACGGTGCGTCTCGTATGTCAATACCTAAACCGGGCCCCGTTGCTCCAGCCTCGAATGCCGCCCGACTCGGACGGCCCCGAAATCCGCTCGTGCAGCAACGGATCCTTGATGCAGCTCAGGCGATCATTCGTGAGAGCGGCAGCACAGCCCTATCGATGGAGGGGGTAGCGGCGCGTGCGGGTGTGTCCAAACAATCCGTCTATCGCCGCTGGTCTTCGCGCGGCGATCTGCTCGTGGACCTCTATATCGGCACGAGTACGGACGAGAACCCGAGTTTCTCCGGCGCGCGCTTCAAGGATCGTTTCGAAAGTTATCTGCGGTGGAGTGTCCAGCGTCTTTTCGATCCTGCACGGGCGAACATCCTGCGCGCCCTGGCAATGGAAGGACAGGCCGATGCCGCTGTTCGCGACGCACTGATGACGCGTATTGTTCAGCCTCGGCTTGCCCAAGGCCGCGAGTTGATCTTGCATGGCCAGAAGCATGAAGAGGTGCGCCGAGACCTGGACGTCGACACGGCGCTCGAACTCCTCTTCGGATCGGTCTGGTTCAATCTCCTCATTACGGGAAATCTCATCGACCCGACGTGGGAGAAGCGCACTCTCAAGCTGTTTTTTCGACTGACGGAGAATTCCCCTAAACGCCGCTAGAACAGTCTGGAGATTTGCGCCGAGGCCGGAACAAAGGTCAGGGCGCACAGCATCGGGTTACCGGCCTGGAGCACGTCATCGCCATCGACGATCGTCAGCGATGGCGGATGATGTCGTGACTGATCCCTTGCTCGATCTCGTGCGCCACACGCCGAGGCGCGGTCCCAGCGCACAGCCCCGCCTCCATGGCAAGCGCTGTCAAGCTGGATCGGCTCAAAGTTCTTGGGCAACGCTGGGGGCAGTAGCCAACAAACCGCTTGAAGTCTCACAGGCGCGCCGTCCATATCCGCGGCCCGACCGCTGTCCCTCCCATTCGCTCGAAGAGGTGTTTCTCGATGGTTTCCATCCAGGCACGCATTGCCCAGGAACTCGGCGTCAGGGAACAGCAGGTCCAAGCGGCGGTCGAGCTGCTCGATGGCGGAGCGACCGTCCCCTTCGTCGCGCGCTATCGCAAGGAAGTCACGGGATCGTTGGACGACGCGCAGCTTCGCACGCTCGAGGAGCGGCTGAGGTATCTGCGCGAGCTGGAAGCGCGACGCAAGGTCATCCTCGATTCGGTCCGCGAGCAGGGAAAGCTCGATGCGACGCTCGAAGCGGCGATCATGGCCGCGGACAGCAAGGGACGCCTGGAGGACATCTACCTCCCCTACAAGCCCAAGCGCCGCACCAAGTCCGAGATCGCCAAGGAAGCGGGGCTGGAGCCGCTGGCGGACCTGCTGTTGCGAGAGCCGCACATCGTACCCGCCATCGCCGCCGAACCCTATGTATCGGCGGACAGGAATGTCGCGGATGTGGCCGCGGCGCTCGATGGAGCGCGCGCCATCCTGACCGAACGCTTCGCCGAGAACGCCGACCTGATCGGTTCTCTTCGCGAGGAATTCTGGGCGAACGGGCGCCTGGTTTCCAAAGTTCGCGAGGGCAAGAACGAGGCAGGCGCCAAGTTCAGCGACTACTTCGACTTCTCGGAAGCCCTTGCCAAGATGCCGTCCCACCGGGTGCTGGCACTGTTCCGCGGCGAGCGCGAAGAGATCCTTGGCCTGACGATAGAACCGGACGATCCTGCGGCCCGTCCCGCCGTCAGCGCCTACGAACTGCGCATCATGCAGGCCTACGGCATCTCCGACCAGGGACGGCCGGCGGACAAATGGCTGGCCGACACCGTGCGCTGGGCATGGCGTACGAAGATCATTGTCCTGCTGTCGATCGACCTGCGGCTGCGGCTATGGACGGCCGCCGAGGAAGAAGCGGTGCGGGTATTCGCCTCCAACCTGCGTGACCTGCTGCTCGCGGCGCCGGCCGGCGCGCGGCCGACGCTCGGGCTCGACCCCGGCTATCGTACCGGCGTCAAGGTTGCGGTGGTCGATGCCACCGGCAAGGTGGTGGCCACCAGCACGATCTATCCGCATGAACCGCAGCGGCGCTGGGACGAGGCGCTGGCCATCCTGGCCAGGCTCGTGCGCGAGCATAAGGTCGAGCTGATCGCGATCGGCAACGGCACCGCCTCGCGCGAGACCGACAAGCTCGCGGTCGAGCTGGTGAAGGGGCTGCCGGAGCTGAAGCTGCACAAGGTCGTGGTGTCGGAAGCCGGTGCGTCGGTCTATTCGGCCTCGGCCTATGCGTCGGAGGAGTTGCCTGGCCTCGACGTTACGCTGCGCGGCGCGGTGTCGATCGCGCGCCGGCTGCAGGATCCGCTGGCCGAGCTGGTGAAGATCGATCCCAAGTCGATCGGCGTCGGCCAGTACCAGCACGATCTCAGCGAGTACAAGCTGTCGCGCTCGCTCGATGCCGTCGTCGAGGATTGCGTGAACGGGGTGGGCGTCGACCTGAATACCGCGTCGGCGCCCCTGTTGGCTCGAGTCTCGGGCATCGGCCAGGCGCTGGCCCAGAGCATCGTGTCCCACCGCGACACGAACGGCGCCTTTCGATCCCGCAAGGCCCTGAAAGAAGTGCCGCGGCTCGGCCCCAAGGCATTCGAGCAGTGCGCGGGCTTCCTGCGCATCGCCCACGGCGACGACCCGTTGGACGCGTCGGCCGTGCATCCCGAGTCCTATCCGGTGGTGCATCGGATCATCGCGGCGACCCAAAGCAAGATCGACGCCCTGATCGGCAACGCGCCCGTCCTGCGAGCGCTGTCGCCGACATCGTTCGTCGACGACAGATTCGGTCTACCCACCGTGACGGACATCCTGCGCGAACTCGAGAAGCCCGGACGCGATCCGCGGCCCGCCTTCAAGACGGCGGAGTTCAAGGCCGGTATCGAGACGCTCAACGATCTCGAGCCGGGCATGGTGCTCGAGGGCGTCGTCACCAATGTCGCCGCGTTCGGAGCGTTCGTCGATGTCGGCGTCCACCAGGACGGGCTGGTCCATGTGTCGGCAATGTCGAGGAGCTTCGTGAAGGATCCGCGCGCGGTGGTGAAGCCCGGCGATATCGTGCGCGTGAAAGTCCTGGAGGTGGACAAGCCGCGCAAGCGCATCAGCCTGTCGCTGCGACTCGACGACCAGGCCGGCAGCCAACCCGCCCGGTCTGCTCGCGCCGACGGTGGCGGTGCGCCGAAGCGGGGTCAGGCCAGCGTGCCCTCCGGCAAGGCCAGTTCGCCGGCAAACGCCATGGCCGATGCGTTGCGGCGAGCCGGCCTCGGCCCGCGCTGAGCCCGACTTGAAGATTGCGAAGTCTCAGCCCGACCGTTCCGCGTCACTGCTGGCCCATGTAGACGAAGTGGTCGACTGACCTTCACGCTCCGCCCTCGAAGGTGACGATCGCCTCGCGACCGACCATCTGCGGCATCTGGCTGGGATCGTTCAGTTCGATCTTGACCGGTATGCTGCGCACTTTGGTCGTCGAACTACCGAAGCTCCCTTGATTCGGAGTGCGCCGGATCTCGGAGCCTACCAGGACGATCCTGCCCTCGTGGCTGGTCTTCTCGCCCCGGAACGTCACATTGACCTTGGCGCCGACCTTCATGCGATCGAGCAGGACCTCGTCGACATCGGCCACGATGCGCAGCCGCTGCATGTCGACGATCTGCGCGATGCCGCGGCGGATCCTTTCGCCAGGATGCGTCCATATCTGGAGGACGACGCCATCGAGTGGCGAGCGGACCAGCGCCTGCTCCCGGATCAGCTGCGCATCCTCCAGCTTCGCCTTCTTGAGGGCGATTTCGGCATCGCTCTTGGCGAGATCGTCGGCCAGTGTCTCCTTCAGAACGCGCAGCCTCGCCTGCTCGTGCTCCACATTCTGATTGGAGACGGTGATCTCGAGCTCTCGCTGGTCGGGAGGCAGGCCGGACCGTTGCATATTGAGCGTCTTGAGCTTGGCTTCCTCGGCCGACAGCTTGACCATGACTTCCTGCTCGGCCACGCCCCGCTTGGGAGGGCCCGCACTCTTGGTCTTCGATTTCGGCGCGTCTTCGGAAGTATCGTTTGCCACCTCGGCCACCGGAATGCCGCCCATCAGGCTCTTCCGGCGCGCCTGCGCCTTCTCGAGCTCCGCCTCCGCCGAGCGCACGGCGATGTCTGCCAACGGATAATTCGCCAGTACCGCGACGACATCGCCGCGTTTCACCTGCTGCCCCTCGACAACGCGGAGCTCGAGCACCGTGTCGCTGCCCACGCCGTCCAGAACGACCTCGGCCATGGTGGCATCGGTGAATCCCCTGACCATCAACGGCTTACGCGTGGGACGCGCGCCCTCCAGGTCCTTGTCAATTCGCGGACCGGCCACGGAAAATGAGATGGCGCCGACGACCAGCAGGGCCGCTATCCACCATCCGAACTTTTGTCTCTGCGTCATGTCTGTCGAGAGTCGCTCGAGGTCACGATATTTGCCTCGCCATCGTAGTGGCCAGACCCAGTCGGGGAAAGCGCGCTTCCGGCGTCGATTCATCGCTGCCCAGCCGTCCGGCGCAACGTCGACCTTTCAAGCGGGCCGGAAAGCGGCTATCGCTCGAACGTCGTAACCGTGGGCGGAATTTGTCGACATGAAGTTGCTCCGTGCAGATCGTTATCCGCGGCTCGTCAAGGTGGCATCGGCACGCTGGCAGCGGCGGATCGTCTTCCTGCTCGGAGGCATCACGGTCGGCGCCAGCGCCGTGGGCCTCACCCTGCTGGCCGACCGCGCGCAGATTTACTTCGCCGAGCTGCTGGGCTGGTCGCGGTACGCGGCGCTGCTGGTGACACCAGTAGGATTTGCCCTCTCCGTCTTCCTGACAAATCGCTACTTCCAGAATTCCCAGGGCAGCGGCATCCCGCAGGCGATCGCCGCGCGGGAGCTGGAGGACCAGGCCGCCCGCAGCCGACTGGTGTCGATCCGCATCGCCATCGGCAAGGTCCTGCTGACCTTGCTGGGCCTGCTCTGCGGCGCGTCAGTGGGCCGCGAGGGACCGACGGTCCAGGTCGGGGCCTCCATCATGTTCGCCATCGGCCGCCTGTCGCCCCGGCGCCAGCCCGGCTTGATCCTGGCCGGTGCTGCGGCGGGGGTTGCCGCGGCCTTCAATACGCCGCTGGCCGGCATCGTGTTCGGCATCGAAGAGATGAGCCGGAAGTTCGAGATCCGCACCAGCGGACTGGTCATCGCCTGTGTGATCGCCGCCGGCCTGACCTCGCTCGCGCTGGTCGGCAACTACAGCTATTTCGGCAGCAGCCCCACCATGCTGCATCGCGGCCTCGATTGGCTCGCGGTGCCGGTGTGCGGCGTCGCCGGCGGATTGGCCGGTGGCGTGTTCAGCCGGATCGTGATCGTCGTCGCCCAGGGACTGCCCGGTCTGCTCGGACGCCTGACCAAGGAGTACCGGATCAGCTTCGCCGCGATCTGCGGCCTTGGCGTGGCGCTGTGCGGTATCGCCTCGGCCGACACCGTCTACGGCACCGGCTATTCGCAGGTAAAGGACGCGTTGGAGCATGGCATGGCGCTGCCGACAACCTTTGCCGTCCTGAAATTCGCCGCCACCACACTCTCCGCCATCAGCGGCATTCCCGGCGGCATCTTCGCCCCCTCACTGGCTGTCGGCGCCGGCCTGGGCACCAACCTTGCGCCCCTGTTCCCTTCGGCCCCGCTTGAAGCGATCATGCTCCTCGGCATGGTGGCCTACTTCGCCGGCGTCGTGCAGGCGCCGATCACCGCCTTCGTCATCGTGACCGAGATGACGGAGAATCACGCGATGGTGATACCGCTCATGACGGCATCGCTCATTGCCTACATGACGTCGCGGCTCGTCTGCCCCGAAGGCATCTACCATGCGCTGGCCAAGGGCTTCCTTGGCCACGGTCCAGAATCGACGCCCGCCCGCCGATCGGTTTAGGTGCAACCCTTGCGGAAGACGGGCGTTGTGCAGGTCATGAAAGCCTTCCCGTCCTCGCCAGTCGCCTTCGAGAAGGGCCGTCCGTCGCCTTTGCTGCCGGTCGAGCCCGGTCCCTCCGCGCGGTTGTTCCTGCACCGGGAGAGCGGCGCCAGCCTCTCCGAGGACATGACGCGGTGGGTGCGCGCCCGTAGACGCCATCGGCCTTTGGAGCGCTCCTGGGATTGCCTGAGGCGATCCGGCGTTCGCGCCGGCGGATCGGGACCGGCCGAGCGATAATCACCAGTACGGCTTGATCAGGCGCGCAACCGGAGCGCTTCCGGTGGCGCTTGGTTTGTCGTTGTCGACATCCCGGACCGTCCGCTAGGTTGCCCGTGTCGCAAGTGGGGATGCGGGGATGGCGGAAGAAGACGGCAAGCAGAAACTGCATTCGGCGGTGCTCGACCTCACGCCGGAAGAGTTCGAGCGCTATAAGTGGCAGGTAGAGCGGGAAGCGCACGAGCGGGAGCTCATCCTCAAGGAACGGGAAGATCGGCGCTCGTTCTTCAAGAGTCCGCTGATCCTGTCGATCGTCGGCGCGATCGTGGCCTTCCTGGCCAACATCGCCAACGATGCCTACACGAAGACGCGACACCTGCAGGAAGCGGCCCGCGAAGCCGAATCGTCGCTGATCCTGAAGGCCATGGACCAGGACGACCCGATGCGCATCGTCGCCAAGCTGCGCCTGCTCGATGCGGCCGGCATGATCCCGGGTCATCGCAATCAGCTCATGGCGCTGTGGACGAACGAGAACGCCGCCGAACTGCTCTTGAGCGCCGCTGCTCCGCCCGCAGACGGCAAGTCCGCGGCCGCGGGTCCGGAACAACCCTGCGAGACCGCATCGGTAGCCGCGAATGGCGGCGGCGGATGGCTTTATCTAGGGCGCGCCGGCAAGACGGCGTGGATACCGAGCGAGAAAGGCAGCAACCTCATCCGTTACGAGAAGCCGCCGCCGCACGGGGCGGGCTATCTGGAAAAGATGAAAGGCCTGTGCCTGCACGTCGCCAAGACCAAATTCCTCCACGACGACGGCCCTCCCGGCGAGAAGCTCAAGGCCCCGGTCAAGATGCCGGTGTCGCCAGCCATGCGCCTGCGCATCGTCGAACTCGACGACGGGGCGCCGGACTCCAAGGAGGAGCACAAGCCGGTGTGGGCGCGCGTCGAGGTCCTGGCGAACTGAGCGCGTCCATTCCTCACAGCGGACCGAACTCACAGCGGACCGGCCTCACAGTGGGCGGGATCGATCGATCAGTCGCGCCCGTGTCGGTTGCTGTAGAACACCAGCGACATCAGCCCGATCCCGAGGCCCAGCGTCGCCAGGATGCCGAGCACCATCGCCACATAGCCGCTCACCGACATCGGCGTGCCCTGCTCGCCCTCCAGCGGCATCATTCCGACATAAAGGATGGCAAGCGCGAGCAGCAGCAGTCCTCCGAGAACGATAATCGTCAGCCAGGTTCCGCTTCGACGCCTCTTCACGGTGTTCTCCACATCGTCTGCACCATGAAAGGCAAAGCCTTGTTAGCGCAAAGGTTGCGTGCGGCCCGGGTGTTGTCATAGCCTGCCGCCATGCCGATAAAATGGACGATTTCCCATCCCGACCGAATGGTCTTGGCCCTGTGCGAAGGCGTCATCGCGCGTTGCGATCTGGAGGCCTATCTTGACGGTGTGCTGGTCGAAGGGGCGCTCCCCTATCGCAAGCTGTTCGACCTGGCCAATGCGGAGTCGGGTCTGGTCGACGGCGATATGATGGCGCTGGCTGCTCGTATCCAAGCCTATGCCAGCGTCGATCCTGGCGGGATGGGTCCACTCGCGATAGTTGCATCGGGGCAGACACAGCAGGAATACGCGCAGCTTTTTGCGGCACTCACCGTCAGCCGGCGCCGCTTGAAGATCTTCCGCTCCGCCGGCGCCGCTGAAAAATGGCTCGCAGCGCCCGAGTGACGAACCGCGCGGGTTCGCTTCGATAAGCCGACCGCCGTCAGGAGATGGCAAGCGGATCCGGGCCGTACTGGTTGGGTCCGGCGGTGCCCTTGAGGAAGCCGCACTCGATCAGGTACCAGAGGCCGCCGATCACCGGCACCAGATTGATCAGCACCCACCAGCCGCTCTTGTTGCGGTCGTGAAAGCGCTTCACGCCCATGGCGAGGCCGATCCAGGTCGAGAGAATGAAGAGGATCAGTGCGCCGATGCTGACACCGAGGCTCGGCGGCGGCAGGTTGCCGTCGGCATCCGGCATCACCGACGCGCCGCCCACGATGCCGAGGACTCCGAGCAGGATCACCACCACGATATCGACCGAGATCAAGGTGAGCCAGAACGTGGCCCGGTTGACACGACCGTCGAAGCTGAACAGCAGGCTTTGCATCGTCGCCTCTCCCCCGAAAACCCAAAACCAGACGGAGCGACATCGTGCGCAGGCGTGCATGGATCGACCTGACGCTCGTGGCGCTCCCATCGACAGTGTACACTGCCTATAGTCATGCGTATGACGTTGCAGCGAGCCGCCCTGTGGGCAATCGTGATTGCAGCCACGATGTATCTGCTTGTGGCGGCGCGTGGACTGATCCTTCCGTTCGTGCTGGCGATGGCGCTCTGGTACATGGTCGATGCCGTCGCCGACGCCATCGAACGTCCGCGCCTCGGCCGATTGCGCGTGCCACGCCCCCTGGCTCTGCTCGCGGCGGTTCTGATCATGAGCGGCCTCGTCGGCGTGGTGGGCCGGACGCTTGGCCACAATGTCAGCGCCGTTGCCGCCGCAGCTCCGGCCTATGAGGGCCGACTGCAGAAGCTCCTCGACCAGCTCGCGGCCCTCGCGGGGATGGAGCAGGCGCCGACTCTCGGCCAGCTCTTCGACCGTATCAGCCTTGCCGATACATTGGGCGGTGTTGCCACCTTCGCGGCATCGCTGGTGAGCGTCGCCGGCATCGTCCTGATCTATGCGGGCTTCCTGTTCGTCGAGCAGGTCCGCTTCCGCCGCAAGCTCGCGATAATCTTCGGACCGGGCGAACAACAGGCCCGCGTGCTGTCCGTGCTGGAGCAGATCGACCGGGACATCCGCGTCTATCTGCGCATCAAGACCGTCCTGGCCGTCGCCACTTCCATTCTCGCTTACGCGGTCATGGCCTGGGTCGGAGTCGACTTCGCCGGCTTCTGGGCGACGATGATATTCTTCTTCTATTACATCCCGACCGTGGGCTCGATCCTGGCGATCGTGGCGCCGGCCGTCCTGACCCTGGTCCAGTTCGACCATCTGACGCCGTTCCTGATCGTGCTGTTCGTGATCGGCACGATCCAGATCGTCATGGCCAACGTGATCGAGCCCGCCATCATGGGCCGCTCCCTGAACCTCTCACCGCTCGTCGTCATCGTATCCCTGATGGTGTGGGGCACGATGTGGGGCGTGATCGGCATGTTCCTGTGCGTGCCTATCATGGTGGTGCTGCTGATCGTGCTGGCGCACTTCGAATCGACGCGGCCTGTCGCGATCCTGCTGTCGGCCGATGGCAGGATTCCCGAAGCGCCGCATGAACCGGGATCCTGATCCCTCCCGAGAGCAAAAGCCAATGGGCTTAGGGTTCGGCGGACGGATCGGCGCGGAGGATGAGTGACTTGCCGTCGCGATCGCGGCTGACCCTGAGGAAGGGAATGCCGTCGGGCAGCGCGGCGGCGCCCGTCAGGGGTTGATCGAATTCGCGATTGATCTCCCCCAGCAGGCGCAGATAGAGCCGCCACTCGATGGCCGACGAGTCGAGCGGCACGCGCACGGCTTCATGCCAGTCCAACGCCCGCACACCGCTCTTCACAGCCGTGTCCTCGGCCCGTTCCCGCACCAGGGTCGCCTCGAAGCGGCCGATCGTGGCGGCGCGTGCATCCTTGTTCACAGGCTTGGCCGTGACGACGATACAGATCTGGTTCGGACCTTCGTTGGCTGCGAACTCGACCTTGCCATCGTTCAGGGTCGGATCGCTGACATCTTCCAGCCATCCCAGCCGCTGTACCTCGACGACACGCCTCTGGCTCTTGTCGAAATGCGTGCCGGGCGGCGGATCGAAGCAATGACGCACCGTCTTGGTCTCGCCGACATCGCCGCGCGCGAGGATCTCTGGCGATACCAGTGTGTTTGCCTCCGGCACCATCGTCCGGATCTTCTGGTCGAGCGCAAAGGCGCCGGGCTGGTCCGGCAGGACAACGAACAGAAGATCGACGGTCTCGGTGTGCGCGGCATGACGGAACGAGAGCCGGCCGGTGACGAAGCGAGTGCGAACGGCATCGTTGGCAAAGGCGCTGCGCGGCACAGAAAAATGCAGGCGCAGTGGGGAGACCCGCGCAGCGCCGCGCCAATCGCCGATCGTCAGCATCGGCGGGACGGCATCGTCATCGAGGCCAACGGCGGCGATCTCGATCTCGACCGGCGGATCGTCCGTTGCAGTAGCCGCGAACGCCGGCATATAGATCGGCACCAGTGGATCGGTCGTCCCGGCGGCCAGCTTGGTGCCGGGCCCCAACAGGAGCGCCGGCGCCCCGTCAGACCGCACAACAGGCGGCCGACGCGAGGGCGGAACCAGCCGCAGTTCACCGCCGCCGCGGCGCGGCGGGACAAAGCGCGGACTGAATTGCAGGACCAAAGGCTGTCCGTCCCCCGCCAGGCTGTCGAGCGCCCCCTGGGCAAGCTGGGCAGCGGCGCGGGCCGCCCGGCGACTGCCTTCGCCGGGAAAGGTGATGCTTTCCCGCAGGGCCGTGTCGACATCGTCGACCTGCGCGAACAGACGTTGCTGGCTGGGCGGAAGAGCGGCGAACGGCCGTCCCCGATCCCGGACGTGACGGATCGAAAGCGCATCGGTCAGGAGGCTGGCGACACGGAAGACCCCGACCAGATCGATGCGCGTCTCGGCGTCGGCCTGCGCCTGCAGCGTCGCGCGGGCCGCCACCAGCTCCGAGAGCTTCTCGGCGACGGTCGGCCCTTGCGGCACGGGAGTGCTGGCGGCGAACAGATAGGCGAAGGCGAGAATCGCCACCGCAGCCACCGCCGCACCGGCTGCGATCCAGCCTCGGCGCCCCACGCCGGCAAACAAGCCCGGACCGATCGTCATGGGCGACGTCTTAGCATACTCGCAACGGCTGTCGGCGCGGCCAAGCGCGCAGCGACGTCAGTAGGAGAACAGCACCGGCAAAGGTGAGTTCAGGATCAGGTGACGCGTCATGCCGCCGAAGATCATCTGTCTCAACCGGCTTTGCGTGTATGCGCCCTTGACGATCAGGTCCGCCCCGCCCGCGACCGCCGTATCGACGATCGTCTGACCGGCCGAGCGCGTTCCCGGCTTCACATGCTGGCTGGTCACCTTCAGGCCATGCGCAGCCAGCGATTGAGCGATCTCGGCCGAGGTCGGGCCAGGAACCATCGCCCCGTCCACGCTCATGACATCGATCGACTCCGCGCGGCTGAGCACCGGCATCGCCAGAGAGATCGCCCGCGCACTTTCGGTCGACCCGTTCCAGGCGAACAGGATGCGCTTGCCGACCATGCCGTTGTATCCGGGCGGAACGATGAGCACTGGCCGCCCGGTGTCGAACAGCGCCGTCTCGAACACGCTTTCTGGCATCTTCGGCAGCGGCCCGGGTTGCGGCATCACGATCAGATCGTAGACGCGACCGATGATGCCGATCGCGGTTGGGCCACTATCGTCGGCCGAGCGCCATTCCGATGCCAGGCCCGTCGCGCGCTGCTCGAACGCCTGACGAACGGCGGCAACGCGCTGCCGCTCCTCGGCATCCTCCGCCAGGCCGCCGCCGATCGGCGCCCCCATGCCGGCATCCGCCCAGGCCATGCTCATCACGCCATAAGACGGTGGTTCAAGTCCCACCAGGCGCGCGTCGAAGGCACGCGCCAACTTCGCTGCAAGATCGAATGCGGACGGATCTTCTGCCGTCCAGGCCATTGTCAGAATTGACTTCATGACACGCCCTCCCTGTCACCCCGACGATAACACGACCCTTCTGCGGGCCGCAGGCAAGAAGCAGTTGATACAATAGGTGTATTGAGACTGTCGTTTATTTCAATATCTTAGCATCCATGCCTCAGTTGATCACTGAGGTATAGGCGCAATTTCAGGCGCCAGCGTTCCTGCCCGGCCGCCGCCGAGCCCCAGACCCGGCGTCACGGAAGGACAGAACCGCCTCGTCAACGTTGACTTCTTTTGGAGATAAACATGCTGTCCATTTTCCGTCGCCTGATGAAGAACGAGCAGGGTGCCACGGCCATCGAATACACCCTCATCGCCTCGCTGATCGCCGTCGCCGCCATCACCGCCATGACCTCGGTCGGCACCAAGGTGAGCAGCGTGCTGAGCAGCGTCTCGAACGCACTGTAGTCATCAGGATCTCGTGATCCTGGAAGATGGGCGAGCTGCAAGGCTCGCCCATTTTCTTTGCTGCAGACGAAAGACAAGCTTTACCAACGTTACAAGTCGATTGTTGTCCCGACACACGCAAAGACTAACCTTATCCGCTCAATCATGGAGTGGCGAAATGTCGGCGATCTTCCGGCGTCTGGTCGTGGACGATCAAGCTTCGACCGCGATCGAATACAGCTTGATTGCGGGCCTGATTTCGATCGCCGCCGTAAGCGCCTTTACTAGCATCGGGCAGAAAGTCATGAACTTCCTCGCCCCGATCACGAGCGCGCTCTAACATGAAGACAGCGCTCGTTCGGCTCAGGCATCTGCTTGTCCGTTCTCGTGGCTCATCGTTCGTGCAATTCAGCTCGCTTGCACTCTTGATCGCCGTCGCAGCCATTGTGGTCGCTCACTTCGGCGTGACGCGGCACTAGAGTCCGCGACGACACCAATTCAGGCGATCGCAGCGGCCTTCGGCACGATCCAGGCAAACCGATCGGAGAGCGCGGCCAGCGTGATCCTGTTGATCGCATCGGCCGTAATCGTCGCGTCACCGGTGGCGTCCGGCAGATCGCGCGTGGCAACCGTGTCGGCGGCAATCGTGCTCATGAAGCCGTGATCTGTCGCCGACCGGACGGTGGCCGAAACGCACATGTGGGTCATGAAGCCGCCCACGATGAGGTTCTTGCGGCCGACGTTGGCGAGCTGCTGGGCAAGGTCCGTGCCGGTAAAGGCATTCGGCAGGCCCTTGTCGATGACCGCCTCGCCGTCGCGCGGTGTCAATTCCTTCACGATCTCGAAACCGCTCGATGCCGGGTTGAACGCCTTGCCTTTGCTCTGATGGCGGACATGGACAATCGGCGCGCCGGCGCTACGCGCCTTCTCGAGCAGGCCGGCGAGCGCCTGCACCGCTGTCGCCACGCCGGGCAACGGCAGCAGGCCGTCGGTGTATTCCCGCTGCGCGTCGATGATAAGCAGCACACCGTCGGCAAAAGTCGCCGGCGTCGGCGCCATCCCAGACATCTGCAGCATGGTCATTGCCATATGAAGCCCCTGTTCCCCGGATTGGTTGTGTAAACGTATGCGCTATCAACGCTGAAGGCCGGCGCTTTTGCAAGCCCCTACGCATGCACATTAGGCCGCCCATTGCGCGACAGAAAACGAGCCGCATTCTTGCATCGGGCCAAGCATGCTTGACCCGATTTGACCTCTCATAGAGTGTGAGGAGGAATGAAGGCGATCATCATTGGCGGCGGCATCATGGGCCTGGCGACCGGCTGGGCGCTCGCTCGCGCGGGCTGCCGTGTCGACCTGTTCGAGCAGGGCGCGCTGCCCAATCCCCTTTCGTCGTCCTTCGATGAACATCGGCTGATCCGCCACCCTTATGGCGACCATGCCGGCTACGCGCGGATGATCGACGACGCATATGCCGCCTGGGACACGCTTTGGCACGATCTGGGCCAACGCCTCTATGCGCCGACGGGAACGCTGGCGCTCAGCGGCAACGGCACCGACTGGGCACAGCGTTCGGCCGCGACCCTTGCCGCCATCGGCCGGCCGATGGAGGAGCTCGCTGTCGCCGATCTGCCGCACCGTTTTCCGATGTTGAATACCGGCGGTGTCGAGCGAGCCTTCTGGATCGATACGGGCGGCGTTCTCTTCGCGCAGGATATCGTAACGGCCCTCGTCCAGCATCTCGGCAAGAGCCGCGGCGTGACGCTTCGCGCCGAGACGCCTGTGCGCAGCGTCGATCTCGACCGCGCCCGGATCGTCACCGGAGCCGGCGCCATCCATGACGCCGACGTCGTCATCGTCGCGGCCGGCGCCTGGGCTGGTCGGCTGATGCCGAGCCTCGCCGCCCGTCTCGTGCCGTCGCGCCAGATCGTGATCTATCTCGACATGCCCGCCGAACAACGTGCCGCCTGGGCCAAGGGACCGATGATCATCGAGAAGACCGGCGATGTCGGGCTCTACCTGGTGCCGCCGATGGAAGGTCGCGGCTTCAAGGTCGGCGATCATGAGTTCAGTCGCGCCGGCGATCCCGATGCTGGTCGCGACGCCACGGAAGACGAGATCCGCCCGCTGCTGGAACGCTGCCGCAGCCTGCTGCGCGGCTTCGAGCAATGGCGCACCGAGCGGCTGAAGGTCTGCTTCTATACGGTGACCGAAGACGAACGATTCGTGGTGGAGAAGCAGGGCACCGCCGGCTGGATCATGTCGCCCTGCTCGGGCCATGGCTTCAAGTTCGGCGCCCTGATGGGACGTGAGTTGGCGCGCACGATCGTCTCGGAGCGCGATCCTGGCGCACATACCCGCTGGGCGGCCGGCCTGGAAGGCGATAAACCGTCCTGACAGACAGCCGTCCTCAGGGAGTAGATCGACATGGCATCCCGCAAGCGGCGCGCCCCGCCCGCGCCGAAGGCCACTGGATTGCGCCAGGGCCTGGCCACGTATGGCGACGCCGGCTTTTCCCTCTTCCTGCGCAAGGCCTTCATCAAGGCCGGCGGCTATTCCGATGATGCGCTGGACCGGCCGATCGTCGGCATCACCAACACCTTCAGCGACTACAATCCCTGCCACGGCAACGTGCCGGATCTGATCGAGGCGGTGAAGCGGGGTGTCATGCTGGCGGGCGCCCTGCCCATGGTCTTTCCGACCGTCTCCATCCACGAGAGCTTCTCTCATCCCACGAGCATGTTCCTGCGCAACCTCATGGCGATGGACACCGAGGAGATGGTGCGTGCGCAGCCGATGGATTCGGTGGTGCTGATCGGAGGCTGCGACAAGACGTTGCCGGCCCAGCTCATGGCGGCGGCCAGCGCCGATCGGCCGGCGATCGTGCTGCCGGTCGGGCCGATGCTCGTCGGCCATTACAAGGGCGAAGTGCTGGGCGCCTGCACCGATTGCCGGCGCCTGTGGGGCCAGTATCGCGCCGGCACCTTTTCCGACGCCGACATCGAGAAGGTCAGCGAGCGGCTGGCGCCGACCAAGGGCACCTGCATGGTGATGGGCACGGCCAGCACCATGGGCTGCATGGTCGAAACGCTCGGCATGGGCCTGCCCGGCAGCGGCTCGATCCCCGCCACCCATTCCGACCGCCTGCGCGTCGCCGAGCAGACAGGCAAACTCGCGGCTGAAATGGCGATCAGGCAGGGGCCGAAGCCCAGCGAGATCATGACGGCGGCGGCATTCCGCAACGCCCTCACCGTCTTGCAGGCGATCGGCGGCTCGACCAACGCGCTGGTGCATCTCACCGCGGTGGCGCGCCGGCTCGGCATCGCCATCGAGCTGGAGGAATTCGACGCCATCGGCCGCAAGGTGCCGGTGCTGGTCGATCTCAAGCCGTCAGGCGACCACTACATGGAGCATTTCCACTGGGCCGGCGGCAACTCGCGGCTCATGAAGGAAATCCGCGGCCACCTCGACGAGAAATGCCGAACCGTCGCGGGCCGGACACTGAAGCAGGTGATCGACGCCGCCGAGATCGTGCCCAACCAGACCGTGATCCGCACGCCGAAGGATCCGATCAAGCCGACCGGCGGCATGGCCGTGCTGCGCGGCAACCTGGCGCCGCGCGGCGCCGTCATCAAGCATGCGGCCGCCTCGCCCGCGCTGCTGACGCATACCGGCCGCGCCGTGGTATTCGAATCGCTCGAGGATCTCGCCGCCCGGGGCGACGATCCCAAGCTCGACGTGAAGCCGGACGATATCCTGGTGTTGCGCAATGCCGGACCGAAAGGCGCGCCGGGCATGCCGGAGGCCGGTTCCTTCCCCATCCCGATGAAGCTCGCCCGCGCCGGCGTGAAGGACATGATCCGCATCTCCGACGCCCGCATGAGTGGCACTGCCTTCGGCACCATCGTGCTGCATGTCGCGCCCGAGGCCGCCGTTGGCGGTCCGCTCGCGCTGGTCAGGACCGGCGACCGCATCACGCTCGACGTGCCCAATCGCAAACTCGAGTTGCTGGTCGCGGCGGCCGAGCTCGCCAAGAGACGCAAGGCCTGGACGGCACCGCCGCCGCATCCCGGCAGCGGCCGCGGCTACAACGGCCTCTTCCACAAGACCGTGCTGCAGGCCGACGAAGGCGTCGACTTCGACTTCCTCGGTCCGGAGAAGAAGTGAACACGATGCGGAGAGTCTCCGGTCGCCGGGAGAGCGTCACTCCAGCGGCCTTCATCACGACAACGAGCGACATTGGAGCATTGCGCTCTCAGCCATGACCGATCTCAAGCTTCCCCGAATTTCCGTCGTCGTCACCTGCTACAACTGCCCGGACTATATCGGTGCTGCGATCCGCTCGGTGGCGCGGCAGACGCTGACCGATTTCGAATGCGTGATCGTCGACGACGCTTCGACCGACAATTCGGCGGCCATCATCGAGCAGACGTTGGCGGAACTGGCCGACTCCCGCTTCCGGCTTGTCCGTTTGCAGAAGAATGTCGGACAGACCGGCGCGACACGCGCGGGTCTTGCGCACACCAACGCGCCGTTCGTCTGCTTCCTCGACTCGGACGATCTGTGGAACGAGGACTTCCTCGAACGCCACCTCGCGGCACATCTCAACGAGACCTATGCCGTGGGCTTCACCGCCTGCAATGCGCGCCTGATCGACGGCAACGATGTCGTGGTTGCCGGCGCGGTCTACTGGTTCGGCAAGGACCGCGCGGTCGCCGATCGCGGACGCGCTTTCGCCCCCATCGATCCGGCGCGGGTACCCAAATTGGATCACGCATCGCGGTCCGCTCATTGGCAGACGCAGACTCCTTATTGTCTCTATACGAAGCGGCTGGTTCACTGGGTCTGGGTCAGCACCTCGTCGATGATGTTCCGGCGCTCGCTGATCGATCTCGTCTTCCCGGACGACGACGAGACGTTTCGCCTCCATATGGACTACTACATCGTCGTCATGGCGCAGATGGTTGCAGGTTCGCTGCTGATAGACGAACCGCTGTACGCGTACCGTCTCCATGGACGTAATTTTGCAGCGAACAATCCAATACTTGGAGGACGACTCCATCTCTCGGCGCGTAATTGGGGCGATACCCATTCGCGCATGTTGGATCGAATGCTCGCCGCGATGATCCGCGACAGCGAGCGTTTCATCACCGCGCTCGGCGATCGGCAGTATCAGAGAATGCTGCTTCGCATGCGTGCAGCTCGCACAAGCTTTCCAATGTCTTGGGTATATGTTTTGCGGAGTTGGTTGATTTAGCAACCAGCGTGCGTCATCCTTGCGGCGGGGTACGGTTCTGCCGTTGGGGATATACGGGGTTGCGACAGTCAAGCTGCTCCATCCTGAGTCTTTGCGTAACAATCGGAGCTTCAATCACCTGGTTCGTGCTGGCAGGGTTCGCCAACGCACAAACCAATACACCGACACCCACCGCGCCAATTGATGCGAAGCGCGAGTACGACGCTGCCTTCGAAGAGATGATGAAGCAGCCGGCGAATCTCGACGTGCTGTTTCGCTTCGCCACCATCGCGAGTCAGACCGGCGATCTCGAAGGCGCGGTCTCCGCCCTCGAGCGCATGCTGCTGATCAGTCCCGATCTGCCGCGCGTACGACTCGAACTTGGCGTTCTCTATTATCGCCTGGGCTCGTTCGAAGTGGCGCGTACCTATCTCGAAGGCGCGCTCAAGTCTCCGAACCTGCCGCCCGACGTGCGCAAGCGCGCCGAAGAATTCATGACCCAGGTCGTGAACCAGGAACGTCCATCGCAATTCTCCGGCGAGGCCTTCTTCGGCTGGCGCTATCAGTCCAATGCCAATCTTGGTCCGGCCACGTCATCGGTGATGCTGTTCGGCCAGGCGGCCAACCTCAACCAGCAGGCGGTGGGGGCGTCGGACTGGGGCGTCGTCGGCTCGCTGCAGCTGCGTCACACCTACGACTTCGGCCGTCAGGATCGATCGGCGCTCGAGACGCTGTTCACCGCCTACGCCAATCGCCAGTTCACGCTGAGCACGGCGAACGTGTCGCTGCTCGATCTCACCAGCGGCCCGCGATTCCAGATCTTCAGCGGCACGTTCCAGGACGTCACCTTGAAGCCCTTCGCGGCCGTCGGCGCCATCTGGGTCAACGACACGCCCTATTACGCGAGCTACGGCGCCGGCCTCGAGGGCAACGCGCTGCTCGCCGACGACCTGCGCAACGTCACGACCTTCACCTGGCGCAAGCAGGACTATCCAAACACCTGGTACCTGCCGACCAACAACCTGCTCACGGGCACGCTGTTCACGCTCAATACGAGTTTCCAGTACCAGCTCACCAACATCATAACGCTCTACGCCAACGGCAGCGGGCAGCGCTACGAGACGGTCCAGACCGCCTCACAGAACTACATGCTGCTGGGCGTCGGCGGCGGCATGGCATTCCGCTTCCCCGATCCGTTGCTCAGGACCGGCTTGCC
Organism: Enhydrobacter aerosaccus; assembly: GCF_900167455.1. Lineage (GTDB taxonomy): Bacteria > Pseudomonadota > Alphaproteobacteria > Reyranellales > Reyranellaceae > Reyranella > Reyranella aerosaccus. The sequence goes on along the minus strand of NZ_FUWJ01000001.1, from coordinate 13,393 downwards.
GTGGAGCATCAATCTCAGCGTCAACGAGCAGTGGTGGACCTACGACGCGCCCGATCCGACCGTGTCTCCGACCATCATGCGCTATCAGAGCGACACCATCCTCAATCTCGTCCTGAGCGTGCCGTTCGACGATCTCACCACATTCTCCGTTTCCGGCGGCCGCTTCGTGCGCGCCGCCACGCTGCCCAACTACGCGTTCGAGAACAACAGTTTCATGTTTGGCATAAGCAGACGCTTCTAGCGTCGTGAGGAGACTGACATGGCCCGTCCTGTTCCGTGTGGCGTTTCCCTTCTGCGTGCGGCCCTGCTGAGCACGGCCGCCCTCTCTCTGTTGGCCGCTCCCGCTGCCCTGGCGCGCGTCGGCGTCACCTCGGCCACCGACGGCGACCCGCTCGGCAAGCCGCCGACCCAGCCCGAACGCGTCCTGCGTATCGGCATCGACGTGCAGGCCAACGAAGCCATCACGACGGGCAGCAACGACCGTGCCCATCTCGTCTTCCTCGATGGCACGTCCCTGACCGTGGGGCCCAATGCCCGCGTCATCATCGACAAGTTCGTGTTCGACCCGGCGACCAAGACCGGTGAGCTTGCCGTCAATGCCAGCAAGGGCGTGTTCCGCCTCGTCGGCGGCAAGATCAGCAAGACACAGCCGATCACCATCACGACGCCGTCGAGCACCATCGGCATCCGCGGCGGCATCACGGTCTTTGCCGTCGAACAGACGGCCACCAGCTCGACCTTCGTCTTCGGCGACAAGATGACAGTCACCGGGCAGGGGCAGACACAGACAGCGACGCGACCCGGCTCGCAGATCGTCACGAACTTCGGCTCTCAGCCGGGCCAACCTTCCTTGATTGCCCAGGGCGCCCTGGCGGGTCTGCTCGGCCAGCTCGAAGGCAAGAGCGGCAGCAACACGCAGGGCACCAACAACATTCCGGCCGGCAGCGGTTCCGGAGCCGGCCAGAACAGCATCAAGACCGCCGAACAGGGCGCGCAGAACTTCTCGCAGCAGAACAACGGGCAGCCGCCGACGCAGAATCCGATCCTGCTCAATCAGACGGCGGTCGCCTTCAATCAGCAATTGAACAATGCCCTGTCGACGGCCATCTCGACCGCGACTTCCAACAGTCCGCAACAACAGGTGCAGCAGGCGCTGCAGGACAGGAACTCGCAACCCAACAACAATCCGCAGCCGGACCCGCCGGCCAACACCCAGGTCATCGTCACCCTGGGCCGCTTCATCGGCGCCACGCCCTACACCAACTTCAACTACAGCGAAAACGGACTGGTGGTGACGCCCGTGGCATCCGCCAATAAGCCTCTACAGCCGACGGGTGTCGTCACGGACCGCAACCGCGTGGAGATCACGACGGGCGACGGCCATTCGATTGTCGTTCCCTGGCATCCGACCGGAAGTCCATTTCCGATCGCGCCCATCGTTGATCAGCAACTCGGTGTGCTCGTGGGCACGGGCTATGTCTCGCCGGATGGAAAGTTCTTCGCCTACGTTTTCAACAATGGCGCCAATCAGAAAGTGGGCTTCTTCGGCGGCGAGCCGACCACGCTGCGCTCGCATCTCCCGACCTCCGGCATCGTCGCCTATGACGTGACGAATCTCGCCGGCAGCACCCGTCTGCCGTTTGCAAATGGCACGGTAGGCGACGATCCGAACCTGCAGGCGGTGAAGGATGTCTCCAAGCTGCTGGCCGTCTTCGCGCCCCAGACGCTCGCGCTCAATCAGCCGGCCGGTAATCAGAAGTCGGCGGCGATGCAGGCGTCCATCGCCATCTCCGGCACGGGCGCGGCCCAGAAATCCTACATGGGCGTGATGGTCGGCTATTACTTCCCCGACCTCAGCACGGTCTCGGTCGGCTTCGGCGGCAACTATGTCGGCACCTATCGGCTCGACAGCCACAGCGGTCCCAATCTGCTGGTCTCGGCGATCTCCACGCCATCCACGGGCGCGAGCAACGCGATCTACGGTGACAACGCCGACTACATGGTGATGACGCCCGACAAGCTCGCCACGACCTACACGACACGCGGCGGCGTGGTGAACTCGATCTCCACCACCCGCACCTCACAGGCCTCCGCCGATGTCGGGCTTCAGAATTCGACCGCCAATGACTATTTCGGCGTCAACGCGGCGGGCCGGACCTCGACGCCCGAGTCCGTCGGCCAGTCGCGGACGACCCGGACTCTCACCGGCTTCATCGCCGGGCTGATCGACCAGCGCCGCGACACCGGCGACGGCTCGATCTTCAATACCAAGGCCTTCGGCACTGGCAGCTCGCGGCCGAACCTCACGCTCACGACCGACGCCTCGACCAATCAGGCCACCGCCACCATCCGTCGCGTGGCTCTGGGTGCTGGCAACAGCGACCGGGCCACCATCCGGCTGGGCAACCCCGACACGGGCGGCCAGAGCGCCTTCATCGACGACAACACCTATGCCATGACCGGCGGTAACGTGACCGTTCGGCGGGGCGGCGGCATCTCGCCGACCGCGTCGACGGCGCTGGTGAGCGCCAACACCAATCCAACGGCGCTGAACGGGCTCTACAATGCCGCCGAGGTCACGCCCTGCACCTGCGCCTTCCTGAGCTGGGGGTTCTGGGGCGGCGACATCCGCTACGGCGCGCATGGCTCCAATGTCACCGATCGCATCAACCTCGCCACCTATGTCGCCGGCACCCTTACCTCCGCGGTGCAGATGCCCAACACCGGCACCGCGACGTATGTCGGCGATATGGTCGGCAATGTGCGCAATGGCGGCGCCTCGTACGTCGCCGTCGGCGGCTATACCAACCAGTGGAACTTCGCGACCCGGACAGGCGCCGTCAGCATCAGCAACTTCGATGGCACCAGCTATCGTGGTGGCACGGCAATGGTCGGCAACACGCCGCAATTCACCGGCGGCTTCGCGGCCACGAACAGCACCGGCCGCGTCGGAACGCTGAATGGCGCCTTCTTCAACAACGGCGCGGTTCCGGCGGCGGGTCAGGCCGGCAGCTTCGGCGTCACCGGTCCGAACTATACGGCCGCCGGCACGTTCAAGGCGCAGCGATAGCCAGCCGGGCGCCGATGAAGTCGGCGATGGCCGCGACGTCATCGCGCCGGAACCAGGGCAGATGCGTCTCGGCCGGAGCCGCATCGGCGGCGATGGCCACGATGGTCGGATCGCCCGCCGCAAGAGCGGGCCGATCTCCGCCCGCGGCAGCCCGGACCTCGATCTTGGGATGCCGGTCGCGCTTGAAGCCCTCGATCAGGACAAGGTCCGCCGGCGCCAGACGCGCCAGCACCTCGCCAAGGGTAGGCTCCTCCTGCTCGCGCATGATAGCGTAGCGCAGGCCGCCAACCAGCGCGACCTCCGTCGCCCCGGCCGCGCGATGCCGGTACGAATCAGTGCCGGCCCGGTCGATATCGACATCGTGATGGGCATGCTTGACGGTCGACACCGACCATCCGCGCCGGACGAACTCGGCCACCAGCCGCTCGACCAGCGTGGTCTTGCCGGCATTCTTCCAGCCGGTGACACCGAAGACGCGGTGCGGGATCACGCGATGATCCGCTCCGAATGCGCATAGACGGTAAGGCGGCCCTCGCGGACGAAGGCGACCAGCGCCAGCCCCGCCTGCTCCGCCGTCGCGATGGCGAGCGAGGTCGGCGCCGAAACCGCGGCGATCGCGATCGCGCCAATGGCGGCCGCCTTCTGCACCATCTCGTAGGAGCAGCGGCTGGTCACGACGACGAACCCGTCGTCCGTCGGCGCTGTCCGCATCAAAGCGCCCGCCAACTTGTCGAGCGCGTTGTGACGCCCGACATCTTCCCGCACAGCGATCAGGGTCCCGTCCGTCGACGCCCAGCCCGCCGCATGGCTGGCACCGTTTTCGCGATTGAGCCTTTGCGCCGCGGGCAGAGCCGCCATTGCGCGGGCAATGGCGTCGCGCGAGAGTTGGCCGGCTGCCCGGATCGACGGCACGGGTCGCAGGGCGGCGTCGAGGCTGTCCACGCCGCACAGACCGCAGCCGGTCCGTCCCGTGAGAGTGCGCCGTCGCTCCCGCAGTGCCGTCAGCCGCTCGCTCGCGATCTCGATCCGAACCTCGATCCCGCGCCGGCCCTTCTCCAGATCGAGTCCTTCGACCTCGATGTCGTAGATCTGCGCCGGCTTGTCGACGATGCCTTCGGTCAACGAAAAGCCGCGCGCCAGATCCTCGAGGTCGCACGGCGTCGCCATCATCACCGCATGGCTGATGCCGTTGTAGACGAGCGCCACGGCGATCTCCTCCGCCACGACCTCGTCCAGCGCCTCGACGCCGGAAGCGGTAAGGCGCTGCGCCGGAAGATGGACCGATCCACGGTCTGTGATGCTGTCCACTGTTCGTCAGCTGCCGTGCTGCAGTGTCAGGTCCGCGACACCTTCGGCGATGTTGATTCCGGCTCTGCCGGCCACGCGCGCCGGCCGAAGGGCGATGCGCTTGCCCTTGCCATCGACCAGCGAAGCGGCCGTTGCCGGATCGGGCGCATGCGCGCTTCCACCGGCTTTGCCGAAATCACCGTCCAGGGCGCCGGGAGCAAGCGTCCCGGCGGCGAAAACCTGCCAGACGATCGGCGCCTTGTCGCCCAACACCTCGTTCCTTCCGAAGCGCTTGATGTCGCCGAGATAGGGCTCGGCCGTGCCGTCGCTGCGCGCGAACAGACAGTCGAGATGATGTTCGGAGCCCGGAACGATCCGATCGCCCGCGGCAACGGTGCAAACGAGAGATCCGACATTCACGCGCGTGGATCCGGAGGTCTGGGCGTGGGTCTGGGCGTAGAATGCCGCGCCGGCCACAAGGGCGCTCGCGCCAAACAAGGCAAAGATCGATCGTCGCATAGAGCCTCCCGCCTTCCGACGGCCCGTCCTCCCATGTGATCAAGGTACGCCGAACTGCGCTGCGCTCCAACCCCTCAGCGCAGCAGCCCCTCGGTCACGCCGTCGAACACGAACTGCATGGCCATTGCGGCGAGAAGGAGGCCGGAAATGCGGCCGACGACATCCGTGCCGGTGACGCCCAGGATGCGGCGCAACGAGTCGACCATGATGAAGGCGACAAGGGTTATCGCCAGGCATAGGACGAGCACCGCCAGGATCCCGGCCTGAAGGACCAGATCTCCCTGGGCCTTGCTCATCAGGAGAATGACGGCCATCAGCGATCCCGGTCCGGCAATCAGCGGAAAAGCCAAGGGAAAGACCGTGATATCGCGCGGCGGCCGGGCCTCGTCACGCTCCTCGGGATTGATCGCCGACGTGCCGGGATTGGCAGTCATCAGGTTGATCGCCTCGAGAAAGAGCAGCACGCCGCCCGCCGTGCGCAAGGCCGGCAACGACACGTGGAGGATCGACAGGAGCCGCTCGCCGCCTAGGGCGAACGCGATCAGCACGATTCCCGCGATTCCCACCGCCTGCCGGGCGATGCGAAGGCGTTCGCCGCGCGTGACATCGCGCGTCAGCGTGCCGAAGACCGGTGCCGTCTCGAACGGACCGATCGTGACCAGCAACGTGACGAAGGCGGAAAGGAGCGTGGCGAATTCGGGCATGAGCCTGTGCCGGTACTTTACGTGCCTGCGCATAGCGGCGTTCTTCCGTTCGCGCTGAGCCCCCTGCAGGACTGTCTGATTACCCGACACGCGTCGCAACGACAAGGCAAGACACCGGAAATCCTTCGCTTGCTCCTGCAACCATATGGCGTCGACGACGTTACCGACGCGCGCGATGCGCGCAAGCGACAACAGGAGTGGTAATCGATGCGTTTGTCAAAGTTTGCTCTGGCTGCGGTTTGCGGAGTCGTGCTTTCATCGCCTGGTTTGGCTTCGGCCTGCGATCAGCAGGAAGCCATGGCCAAGGGCACCAAGCTCAGCCAGCTCGTTCAGGCAAAGATGGCGGCCGATCCCAACGCCGGGCAGGCGATGATGGCGAAGATGCAGCCGGTGATGCAGTCGTATCAGGGCAAGCTGTCTTCCGGACAAACCGTCGACTGGGATGCAGTCTGCAGCCAGTACGACGATCTCATCAAGCAGGCACAATAAAACCGGAGTGATGATCCGAGGACCAGGCGCCGCGCCGATGCCGCGGCGAACGGCGTCAGGTGATGTCCCTTGCCTTGCCGTTGTGGCCATCACGCCACATCCTCTCAATGATTCAAGGTGCTCGAAAGAGGAAGGCAATGCGGACATCCCTCTACGACCTTAGCGTGCCGACCTTCCTGCAAACCGTAAGAGCCGTCGGAGGCTTCCTCGACCGTGCGGCGACCCATTTTTCAAACACCGGTGTCGATCCCGACACGTTCGTGAATACCCGCCTCTTCGACGACATGGCACCGTTCCATTTCCAGATCGAGGCGGCATGGCATCATTCCGTGTGGGGGGTCGAGGCTCTCAGGACGGGCGCGTTCACCCCTCCCGCCTTGGTCGGACCTGTCCCCTTCACGGACCTGCAGGCGATGATCGATAAGGCAGAAACGGCTCTGGAGGCGTTCGTCCCCGACGAGATCAACGACTGCGCGGACAAGCACCTGGACCTCCAGATCGGCCCGCGACGGCTTGCTTTCACGCCGGAGACCTTCATTCTCTCATTCTCTCTGCCGAATTTCCATTTCCACGCCGTCACCGCATACAACATCCTGCGCTCGCGAGGCGTGCCGCTGGGCAAGCGTGATTATGAGGGTCGGCTGCGCATTCGTTCGTTCTGAGCCGAAGCCGACGGCCTAGTTTGCTCCGGCAAGCTGGACGGTACACATCATCTCGTTCGGTCCGTCCTGGTTCTTGAAGTCCGCCCGGATGACCACCTGCGTGCTGATCTGGTTGCCGGAGATCGTCCCCGAGAACCTGCCGGTGAGTTCCTTGCTGTGGTTCTTGTTGTAGCTGACGATCGAGCCTGAATAGCTGTTGCCACTGATCGTGATGGTGGCGCTCGAATCGTTTCGCCCGCTGGCGCTTGCCGTCCCTTTGCCGCCGGCCATGACAACGTTGAGGCCGAGGGTGCCGCCCCATCGCTCGCAGTGCGCGGTGCCGAACCACCGACTGATGGCGCCCGCCGCCGATGGCGCGGATTGTGATGCAGCGGGTGGCGGCACGGCTTGCGGCGCCGCGGGGGACGGCGCGGCCGCTGGGGGCGGCGGAGCCGGCGCTGGCGCCACGGCGGCCGCGGCCTTGGCCTTGGCGTCCTCGTCCGCCTTGCGCTTGGCCTCCTCCTCGGCCTTCTTCTTGTCGTCCTCGATCTTCCTCTGATCGGCATCGAACTTGGCGACCGCTGGCGAGGCGTCGCGCAGCAATGCCTGGTTCTGGGCGGCCGTGAGGAAGCTCGTCGCCGGCTCGTTGCGCGACTTCTGATAGGCGGCAATCGCCTCCCGCGAGCGCGGGCCAAAGGCGCCGTCGCTGCCACGCGTGTCGAAGCCGAGCGCCGTCAACGCGACCTGGACATGCTGGCGATCGAGTGGCGTCAGGCGCAACGCGGTCTCCGCGGCTTCGGCTGCTTTCTTGTCGGCCTCGGCATCGGCCTTGGCCTTCGCTTCGGCGTCCGCCTTGGCCTTTGCGTCAGCATCGGCCTGCGCCTTGGCCGCCGCCGCCTGATCGCGCGCCTGCGCTTCGGCCACCTGCTTGGCGTCGGCGTCCGCTTTCCGCTTCGCTTCGGCATCGGCCTTGGCTTTCGCGTCGGCATCGGCGGCGGCGCGTGCCGCCTGAGCCTTGGCCAGCGCCTCGTCGGCCTGCCGCTTGCTTTCGGCCTCGGCGGCCGCCTTCTTCTTGGCGTCTTCCTCCGCCTGGCGTAGCGCCGCCATTTCGGCCTCCGCCTTGCGGGCCGCCTCTTCCTCGGCCGCCACGCGCGCCGCCGCCTCACTCTGTTGGCGTTGGCCGGCTTCCGCCCGGCGCCGCACGTCCATCTCGGCCTTCATCTGCGCCAGTTGGGCCTCGGCCCGTTCGCGATCCTGCCGCGCCTTCTCGAGTTCGGCATCGGCCGCCTGCTTGGCTGCCGTATCGGCTGCCGCCTTGCGCGCGGCCTCCTCTTCCATGCGCTTCTTCTCGGCCGCCGCCGCGTCCGCCGCGCGCCGCTCGGCCAGCACGCGCTCCAGATCCTCGACCTTCAGGTCCTGCAGGGAGTTCTGCGACGGCGTCTTGGGCGCGAGGGCGAAATACCCGCCGCCGCCCAGGAGAGCGAGAGCGAGCGCTGCGGCGCCGCCATAGACGAGCCCACGACTGCGCGGCGCACTGCCGCGAGGCGACGGGGCTGCGATCGACGGTCCGGATTCCGGCGCAGGCGCTGCGGCTGCCCCTCCGGACGGTTGGGCGGGCGGCGATTGAGTGGGCGGCGACTGGGTCGGCGGCGAGGGGGCGGGCGCCGGTTGAACCGGAGGCGCCTCGACCCGCGCAGTTGGCGGACCGGCACGGCGGCCAGCCGTCGCGACGATGGTCGCATCGGCTTCGGCGCCTCGACCGGACATGAGAGCGGTCGCGTCGGCCGACTGGCCTTGCGCCAGCGAGAGGATGGCCCGCCAGCCGGCGATGGACTGCGGCCGATCGCTGGCCCGGACCGCGAGGCCGGCATCGATGCCGGCCAGCAGGCCGGGCGCGAAGCCCGGCGGTGCGGTCCGCGCGATCGGTTCGTACTCATCGTCCAGCATACGGTCGAAGGCGCTGGGCGGCGGCGCGCCGGTAATCGCGTGATAGAGCGTGGCCGCAAGACCGTAGATGTCCGTCCACGGCCCCTGCTTGGCCGAGGTGAACTGCTCGGCGGCGGCATAGCCGGGCGTGAAGATTGCCGTCATCGCCACGGTCCGGCCAACCATCGCGGCGCGTGAGGCGCCGAAGTCGATCAGCGTAGGATGGCCCTTGGCGTTGAGAAGGATGTTGGCCGGCTTGATATCGCGATGGAGAAAGCCGGCATTGTGGACCTGCTCCAGACCGTCGAGCAGTGGCCATACGATCTGGTCGATCGCCTCGGGGTCCATGCGCCCGTGCTTCTTGAGATGCCCTTCGAGCGTATCGCCCTTGAGCATTTCCATGACGATGTAAGCGGTGCCGTTGATTTCGAGGAAATCGAACACCTTCACGATGCCAGGCGCGTCGTGCAGCGTCGCCATCGTACGGCCCTCGGCGACAAAGCGCTCGCGGCCCCAGGTGAAGTCCTCGGCGACCTTGGTCGAACGCGGCAGCACCGTCGATCCATCCTTGCGCACGGCAAGCGATGTCGGGAGATATTCCTTGATCGCGACTTCGCGGCCGAGCTGGATGTCGCGCGCCCGATAGGTGATGCCGAAGCCGCCCTGCCCCAGCACAGCGACGACTTCGTAGCGCCCGATCTTGGCGCCAGCCGGCAGGGCGACGAAATCCGTCTCGTTTGAAACAGTGGCCTTGCTGTCGGTGCCAGGATCCATATCCCTCACACCCTCTGCAACGTGCGCAGGCCGACCGGCGCCAGGCGCCGGTTCAATGACGGTAGAGAATCAGAGTCCCCCAAAATCTCCCCTCCCCCTGCATCTATTATTTTCACTTTCCGGGGCGAGGTAAAGGTCTTGGTTTCAGTATCGCTGCGTCGGCGACAGGTTTTTCGAGCCCGCCACTGCTTGGTCAGGGGGCCACCCTAGCGATTCTCCTTCTGCCACGGCCATCGGCCGCTGACCTCGAGTTCGAGGGCGAAGCTCAAGAGCGTCCGGATCGTCACGATAACCGCGAGGACGCCAAGGTTTTGCAGGGTCGGTTCGACGGCGACGGTCCCGATGATGTCGGCGATGACCAGAAACTCGAGCCCCAGCAGGATGGCGCGTCCCAGATCGGCCCGCAGATCGTGATAGCAATCCCGCGGATTACCGCCCCGCACCAGCCGCAGCCCGGCCATCACCGTCGCCGCCAGGGCACCGACGATGAGCACGACAATGCCGATCAGCTCGACGACCCGGCCAGCGCCGGAAGCGAATTCACCGAAGGTCATGACTCTTCATAAACCATCTCCTCCTGCGTAGGGGCGAGCAGAACGATCGACGTTGATGCAAGTCAAGGAGCGGAGCGGGCATGACGGTTTGCAGCGCGTGCCGAGCGATGGCGAAATTTTGATTGCGGACACTGCAACCGAAAGCCGGCCAGCCCGCGTTTATCAGCCGGTTAGCAGAGGAGTGTCGCAATGACCTATCTGGAACTTGCTCCGGCGATTACAGCCCTTCGTTCGAGACCCGAAGAATTCGAGTTCACCGACGGTTGCCTTCATCACTTGAACAGTCGGCACAGGTTCCATTTCCGCAGCGACAACGAGGTGGAGATACACGCCTTGTGTGATTGCTCGCTGCTGCGCGCTCGTCCGGAGCAGGCCAAGGATTTTCACGCGGCGTATCGTGAATGGCACGCATCCTATTGGCGGCCCATGGAAATCAATCGCGAGTTCGCCTCCCATTTCGCCCCGCCACCGCTGTGGCGCCGGGCGGCGATCTGGCTCCTTCGGCGGCTCCTGGCCTGGCAGCATGCGCCATCGCCGACCGTGAAGGCCGCGGCCCCTCTGCAGCCGGTCGGCTGACGAGACAATAGAGACTGCAGTCCATCGTCGAGACGCGGCGCGAACGGGGATCGCGCCGTATCGAGAGAACCTGTCGGCGCGCTCGACAGCGGCCGGAAGCGATGGTGTAGTGCAGACGGCGTTGGGGACCGCGCTGGAATTGGGGGCCTTTGCTCAGCAGACTTCACCGGAAGGCCGAGGCTTTGGATGCTGCCTGCCTGCGCGCGTGGGGCCATCCCAATGATCCTGCGATCCGGCAGGAGTTGTTGAGTGCCCTGGAATGGGACAGCGCCGATCACCCCGAGCACGCCCGTCCCGTGATTCGCGAGCTGTTCATCCAGGTCCACGATCGGTCGTACGACCTGGCAATCCGCATCCGGACCGCCAGCACCGACGGTTCCGACGGCGTCGCCCATCTGATCGCGCATGGCGTCCAGGGCCTCCGCCTGAGCCTGACCTCGTTGATCCAGGTTCTCGAGGCGCGGCGTTCGGAGACGCGCCCGGACTGACACGCCTCACCGCTGGACCCGTCACCACGAGCCGTCACCACTTGGGATCATCGATCTCCAGGGTATGAATCGTGATGAGGCGCCCGACGGAGCCGGCCGGCGTGGCAAGCGGGTAATCCACCGGCGCATCGACGCTGACGGCAGCGGCGGGAACGACGGCAAACACGATCTCGAGGCAGTTAGCGTTGGCGAGTCCGTCGTGAATGTAGTCGCGGATATCCTTGCCGATCCGGTTGCCGGTGTTGGGATTGTTGCTCTGTTCCAGCTTTGTGAGCCAGCTCCTCCAGCGCCTGCGAATGGCCCCTCCTGGATCCGAGCCGAGCGGATAGTCGGCACCGTGAGCACCATGCATATCCGCGATCTGCGGCAAGGTGTGATTCTGCAGGTCCGCCCTGTTGTTCCGCCAATGAGCGATGTCACCGCCATTGACATCGTTGGCGAAGTGACTGTTGACCACCTGGGCCATCAGCATGGTCTGCGCCGTGTTGAAATACATCCCCATTCGTCCCTCCCTCTCAAGTCGTTACATCAGACGCCCCTCGAATCCTTTCCAACTGCCGACCGCCCTGCCCGGCGATGCGGCGTGCCGTGCGCTCGCCGAACACGCGTTGAAGGCCAACCGTCGTCCCCCATTCGGTCGCCCGCTCCTCGCTGCTCAGCCAGCGATGGAACGGCAGGAACGGCGGTCCTCCGAGATGATGTCCGGTCTCGTGCGCCAGAGTCAGGGCCAGCGCCGCGGACGTCATCTCGCGATGCCGGACGAGGCCGCCATACAGCCGCACCCGCTTCAGGTCCCCATCGAGGAAGGCCTGGCCGTTGGCGAGTTCGACCGCCAGATCGGTGTCGTAGACCACGTCCGGAAAGCAGGCTTGAAACCGCCGCAGCAATCGACCCACCCTGCGCCGCGGCCAGGGGGCATCGATCGGCCACAGCAGGTGCCTCGGAACAGGCGCATCGAACAAAGGCATTCGTCGACCATCTCGGCCCGGCTTCCTCCTGGCGCCGCGATTGCGCAACGCCAGGAGACCGATCGCCTACTGCACGACGATCTGAACCCGCCGGTTCTTCTCCTGCTTGGTCTGGTTCGGCGTCTGCACCAGAAGGCTCTGCTCGCCGACGCCGGTGACGGTGATGGCCGTGGCGTCGATGCCATCGCGCACCAGCTCGGCCTTGACCGCGTTTGCGCGACGAACCGACAGCGCCTGGTTATAGGCCGGCGAACCATCGGTATCGGTGTAGCCCGTGACCGTCACCTTGGCGTTCGGCATGGACTTCGCCACGCCGGCCGCCTCGTTCACGGTCGCGGTGCCCTGCTGGGACAGCTTGCTGCTGTTGGTATCGAAGAAGACCATCCAGGCCTTGGTCGGCGGCGGCGCCGGCGGCGTGGCTGTCTCCTGCGCGGCCTGATCGCAGGCCGCCAGCACGAATGCGATCCCAAGGATCGCCGATACAGTCTTCAGCATTGGTCTCCCCCCTCGATAACGACAGGAGCCAAGCGACAAGGCCGGGCTCACCCCATACCCCGCGGAAATCTTCGGGGACGGCTTCCGGGCTTGCAAGGGGATTCACACCGGGCGAGCGTCAGAGGTTGTGCAACGACGACCGTTATGTACAGTCCCTGCATGCATCAAGTGGATGTAGGTGTTCACGCTAAAGAAATGCGACGAACACCTAGACGCGTCGAGAAGCGCCAATCTTGGCCTTCCAAGGCTTCCATGGGCCTGCCCGCTTGACCAGAGCGAGGGCCCAGTGCTTCAACCGGCCTCCTCAAAGTGACGAGAGCAGCCTCGAACAAAGCTGCCTCACTCTCCGATCTTCGAGATGCGACCGGTAATGTCTTTCTCATTCAGGCGCTTGGTTTGCAGGTCTTCAACTCGAAGAAGGAGCAAGACCAACATTTGTCCTGCCAAAAGTGATCGCATAACTTGGTCCCTAGATCGAGCGAGTTGAGGATGTATCGTTCTGGCTGTCTAATCCAAGACCTGCAAATAATTGGCGTGCTGGCTGGATAGGAGGCCAGTATCGATGAGCCGACCTCTGTCGAACGATCTGCGAGAACGGGTTGTACGGGCAGTTTCAGGAGGGGAGAGCTGCCGCGCGGTGGCGGCGCGGTTCGGTGTTGCGGTGTCCTCGGTGGTGAAGTGGTCGCAGCGCTGGCGGTCGACCGGCTCTGTGGCGCCCGGGAAGATGGGGGGACATCGCAAGCGGACGCTGGAGCCGCATCGCGCCTTCATCGAGGAGAGGATCAGACAGACGCCGCACCTGACGCTGCACAAGCTGAAGGACGAGTTGGCGGCACGCGGCGTGATCGTCTCGCACAATGCGGTCTGGATGTTCCTGCGGCGCGAAGGGCTGCGGTTCAAAA
>NZ_FUWJ01000015.1 GCF_900167455.1 Enhydrobacter aerosaccus | reverse complement strand
CCAGGGAAGGCGCCAGGGCCTTCAGCCGGTCAGTCAAAGCAGACAAGCCTTCATGGTCGCGGCTGACGGTGAAGGCCTCGCCGCTGGGGCGGACATGCACATCGAGCCGATCCTTGGCGACGTCGATGCCGACAGAGACCTGTTCCATGACCCGTCCTTGCAAATGCGGACTCGCCGTGCGGTCCGAGCGACTGTCCGGGTTGACAGGAACGGCGGGCGGAGCCCCATGCTCTCCCACGGTCTTCAACGACCGGGCTAGGGTCGAGCTTCCGCCCGCTACCGCAGGCCGCAGCTTACCCGCGGACCGCTTCCCTGAGATACAAGGATAGGTGAGGGGGATGCTGCAACAGTGTCGTCGTGGCCTACACGCCTTGGCGGCGCGACGTCAGCGTTTGCCTTGGCCCTCGCCCGTCTTGTCGCGCAGGCGGCGCATGCCGCGCAGCCAGCGGTCGCGGTCGAGCTTGCGGGCCATGTAGTCCTTCACCTCCGGGTGCGGCAGGATCAGGAACGTCTCGGCCTCCATCGCCTCGATCACGCTCTGCGCCACCGCATCGGTGTTGATCACGCCGTCGACCGAGGCCGCCGTCGCGCCGGCCATGCGCAGCATGTCGGTGTCGACCGCCTGCGGGCACAGTACCGAGACGCAGATGCCGCGATCGCCGTACTGGATGGCGAGATGCTCGGCGAGCGCCACGCCCGCCGCCTTGGTGACGCCGTAGGGCGCCGAGCCCATCGAGGCCAGCAGGCCGGCAGCGCTCGCGGTGTTGATCAGATAACCCGACTTGCGCGCCAGCATGCCCGGCACCAGGGCCCGTGCCGCATAGACATGCGCCATCACATGGATGGCCCAGCTGTCGGCCCAGTCCTTGTCGGACGCATCCTCGTGCCCGCCGCGGCCGATGCCGGCGTTGGAGAAGAACACATCGACCGGCCCGTAATGCCGCTCGGCCTCGGCGATGAGATGGCGGATATCGGCTTCCTTGCCGACGTCGCACGTCACGGCAACGCCGCCGATCTCCTTGGCCACCGCCTCCAGCCGCCCGGCATCGCGATCGGCAACGACCACGCCCTTGGCGCCTTCCTTGGCATAGCGCCGCGCGATCGCCTCGCCGATTCCCCCTGCGGCGCCGGTGACGACGCAGACCTTGTCCTTGACCTTCATCTGTATCCTTCCTCCTTCTGAAGCCGGGGGCGCGCCACTTGAGTGGCGCGATCTTCACCGGGATCAACAAAGACGCGCCACCGGAGTGGCGCGCACCGGTAATCTCAGCCCCAGCTCTGTTCGATCAATTCGATGTACTGCGCCCGCGTCGGCTGGCGCGGCGTCGAGAGATGGCAGTGGTCGCCCAGCGCGCCATCGGCGATCCGCTCGACCTCTTCCTGCTTCAGCCCCATCGCGCCCAGGCCCTTGGGGATGCCCAGCCGCTCGTTGAGCGCCGACACGGCGTTGGCGACACCTTCGGCCGTGCCCTCGCTCTCGGGCAGGCCCATCACCTGCGCCACCTTCTTGAACTTGTCGCCCACGACCGGGCCGTTGAAGCGCAGCACCGCCGGCAGATAGACCGCATTCAGCGTGCCGTGATGCAGGCGATAGCCCTTGAGGCCGCCGGTGGGATGCGACAGCGCATGCACGGCGCCCAGCCCCTTCTGAAACACCATCGCGCCTTCCATGGCGGCCATCGCCATGTTGGTGCGCGCCTCGCGGTCCTGCCCGTCCTTGGTGGCGCGCTCGACGTACTTCCAGGCCTTCTCCAGCCCATCGAGCGCGATCGCGTCGGCCGGCGGGTTGTAGACGTTGGCGAGGAAGCATTCGATGTTGTGGGTGAAGGCATCCATGCCGGTGCCGGCGGTGAGATGCGGCGGCAGGCCGAAGGTCAGCTCGGGATCGATCAGCGCCAGCTTGGGGATCAGGTAGGGGCTGCCGATGGCGAGTTTGCGGCCCGAGTCCATGATGATGACGCCGCCGCGGCTCACTTCCGAGCCGGTGCCCGATGTCGTCGGGATGGCGACGATCGGCGCCACCTTCGGCGTGATCTTCGCGGCGCCGCCCTCCACCATGGCATAGGCCTGCAGCGAGTCACCCGGATGCGTCGCCATCAGCGCCACGCCCTTGGCAAGATCCATCGGCGAGCCACCACCGATGGCGATGATGCCGTCGCAACCCTCTTCCTTGTAGAGCTTGAGCGCGTCGCGCGTCGCCGCCTCGGTCGGGTTCTCCGGCGTGCCGTCATAGAGCGTGATCGGCAGGTTGCCGGGAAGCTGCTCCTTCACCTTGCCCCACAGGCCGGCGGCGACGCAGCCCTTGTCGGTGACGATCAGCGGCCGCCGGATGCCGAGAAGCTGCAGTTCGGCGTCGAGCAGCTTGAGCGCGCCGCAATCGAACTGGATACGGGTGAGATAGGTGATCAGGGACATTCATTCACTCCAGGAACAGAACTCTTCTTCTCTTCAAGTTCGTCTCCCCCCACGAAGGGGAGGAACCGACGGCCGCCGCCCCTCACCCCGCCTCTCCCCCTCGTGGGGGAGCGGCGTATGAAGAAGCGCCGCTCGCCTTCTCAGGTCCTCTCCCCCTTGGGGGAGAGGTCAGGTGAGAGGGAGGCGACGGGTACCTGCCCCTCCTGCATCGCTTCACCTCCGATAGAACGGCTTGTCGCCCTTCACGGTCACACGGTAGCCGAGCCGGCGATGGGGATAGTAGTCCCACATCGCATGATGCAGAGCCGCACGATTGTCCCAGAAGGCGATGGAATTGGGCTGCCAGGCGAAGCGACACTGGAATTCCGGCGTCTCGCTGTGACGGTAGAGCATGTCGAGCAGCGCATCGCTCTCGGTGCGGCTCAGCCCGACGATGCGGGTGGTGAAGTTGCGGTTGACGAACAGCGCCTTGCGGCCCGTCACCGGATGGGTGCGCACGACCGGATGTTCGTTGCGCGGGAAGCCGCCCGCCTTCGGCGTCTGCCCGAAGCGGCCGCCATAGACCTGGGCACCGTCATGGATTGCGGTCAGCCCCTCGCACAGGCGCTGGATCGGTGGCGAAAGGGTCTCGAAGGCGCGGTACATGTTGGCGAACAGCGTGTTGCCGCCGCCGTCGGGCGGCAGCTCCTTCATGTAGAGGATGCTGCCCATCGGCGGCTCGGCATCGCACGAAACGTCCGAGTGCCACTCCTCGCCGGCCACGTATTTCGAGTTCTCGTCCGCCTTGATGACGAGGATCTCGGGATGTTCATCCTCGAGATGCGTCGAGGTCGGATGCAGGTGCAGGTCGCCGAAGCGGCGGCCGAACGCCTTGTGCTGCTCATGCGTGATCTCCTGGTCGCGGAAGAAGATCACCAGATTCTCCATCAGCGCGTCGTGCACTTCCTGGAATTGCTGGTTGCCCAGCGGACGGGCCAGATCGATGCCGACGATCTCGGCCCCGATCGCTGGCGTCAGCTTGCGCACCTCGATGGTCTGGTAGCCCATCGCGTTTTCCTCCTCGCCTTTGCGTCGAGCCTACGCGAGAAGAAGGGCATGAGCGACACCCTTGAGCTTCGCGCCGCCACGCCAAACGACGCGCCCGCCCTCGCCGCCACCATCGCCGCCGCCTTCGCGCAGTATCGCGGCAAGCTGGTACCGGAGTCGGGCGCATTCCGCGAGACGGCCGAGGGCATCGCGGCGGAACTGGCCAAGGGCGCGGGCGCCATCATCGCGGAGCGGAACGGCCTCGCGGTGGGCTGCGTCATGACCAAGGTGCTGGAGGGCGATCTCTATCTCGGCCGGCTGTCGGTGCTGCCCGAGGCACGGGGACTGGGACTGGCGAAACGCCTGGTCGAAGCGGTCGAGGCCGAGGCGCGGGCACGGGGTCTCGGCGGCGTGCGGCTGGGCGTGCGCGTGGTCCTTACCGACAACCAGCGCCTGTTCACCTCGCTCGGCTTTCGCGAGACCGGCCGCGAGGCCCATCCCGGCTTCGACCATCCGACCTCGATCAACATGCGCAAGTCGCTAGACGGATCCAACTGACCGGCTGAAAGCCGCCCGCGTCAGGCGGCGGCCACGATGACATGGGCCTGGATCTTGGCGGCAACCGCGCCATTGCCGTGCCTGTCGGCGATCGCTGACGCGGCATGGTCGGTGGCCGCCTCCAGTTTTCCCGGCGCCCGTGCCTCGATCTCGCTGCGCAGCACGGTTCCCTGACAATAGGCGACCGCCGGAACGCGCGCCGACGCAGCCCGACTCGTCTCGGCACGCGTCTCGATCGTCACGCCCGAGAAACCGGCGCCTTCCAGTTCGCTACGGATCAGTGCCGTGTCGTGATAGCCGTGCGGCGTGCGCGCCAGGAAGCGCGGCGGATCGTCGGGAAACATCCGCGCCAGCGCCTTCGTCACATCGTCGGCGAAGACATTCTCCTCGATGCGATCCCAGACGCTGAACAGGAAATGTCCGCCCGGCTTCAGGACCCGCCGGGCCTCGCGATAGGCCGCCGGCCGGTCGGGGAAGAACATCGCGCCGAATTGGCAGCAGACGAGATCGAAGGCGCCATCCTCGAATGGCAGCGCCAAGGCGTCCGCCTGGCGCCATTCGATGCGGCCGTCGGACGGCAGCCGTGAGGCGGCGTAGTCAAGCATCGGCTGGTTGAGGTCGGTGACGACATGGCGCGCACCGGCAGAAAGGATCGGCGCCAGGGCCCGCGTGACGACCCCGGTGCCGGCGGCCGTTTCCAGAACCGCGCCTGGCGCCAGCGACGCTGCGCGTCGCGCAAGATCCGCGGCATACGGCGCGAAGATCAACGGCACCATGTAGCGGTCGTAGTTCTCCGGGATCGAACCGGTGAACGCCTTGTCCGTTTCCAACACCGCCATCGCCCACCTCCCATTCCTTTATTGCGCGCAAGACTAGCATATCGCCCCCGGCCCGCATGATGCGGGCTGGAAGCCCGCGGTCCGATGAGCGGTCTTCCGGGACCGTGGGCCTCCGGCCCGCCTCATGAGCGGGCGCAAGGCCCACGGTCCGGCGAGATGTGCTAACGTTCGATCATGACTCGCACACCGCTCACCGGTCCCTCCGTCTGGGAGGGCAAGGACATCCGGACGTCCGATCGCTGGATCCGCACCCTCACCGCCGAGGCCGTCGAGGAACTCGATGCCGCCCTGAAGGCCGTCGCAGGCATGCCTTGGCACGAGATCACGCGCGACGACTTCCCGCTGCCGACGCTCGACGATCTGTGCGACGACATCGCCGACGAGCTGGAGAATGGCTGCGGCATCCTCAAGCTGCGCGGCTTTCCGGTCGATCGCTATGACGAGGAGGATCTGCGGCGCCTTTACTTCGGCCTCGGCACGCATATCGGCACGCCGGTGTTCCAGAACCGGACCGGCGAGCTGATGCGCGCGATTCGCGACGAGGGCGCCCATGTCGGCCGCACCTATGGCCAGATCGAGGGTGGCCAGATCGAGGGTGGCCAGATCCAGGACGCGCAGAAGGGCACGACCTTCCTCTCCTCCTACGCCCGCACGCTGACCAACGGCGGCCTGCGCTTCCACACCGACCGCACCGACGTGGTGGCTCTCCTATGCGTGCGCCAGGCGCGCGCCGGCGGCGTCAGCAAGCTCGCCTCGACGCCCGCGATCCACAACCTGCTGCTCGAGCGCCGGCCCGACCTGCTGGAGGAACTGTTCGGCGTCTACTGGCGCAGCCGCTTCGGCGAGGAAGGCACGACCAAGGAGACCGCCTATCCGCTGCCGATCTTCGGCCTGCGCGACGGCAAGTTCACCTCGCACTATTCGCTCACCTTCATCGAGGCGGCGCAGATGGCGCCCGGCGTGCCCAAGCTCACCGACAAACAGAAGGAAGCGATCGACGCCCTGATGGCGGCGGCCGAGGAACTCTGCTTCGAGATGACGCTGGAGCCCGGCGACCTGCAGCTCATCAACAGCCACGTCACCTATCACGGCCGCACGCCGTTCGAGGACGATGCCGCGAGCGGCCACGACCGGCTGCTGCTGCGGCTGTGGCTCAGCATGCCCAATAACCGTCCCCTGCCCGAGGACCACAAGGTGCTGTGGCAGAGCGTCGAAGCCGGCCGCGTGCGCGGCGGCATCCAGCAGGTGACGCTGTAGCCGGCGTGGCAGCGAATTCGGGCTCGTCGACCTGCCGTCCCAGAGTGTATGTCGCCCCTCTTCACTGAGCGAGGAGCAGCGCCCGCATCCGCTCGACGAAGGGAGCATCGCTGGAAGGATCGAATTTCCGGGACGTCTTCCACTCGTAGCCGACCCACGCCGGCCGACCGCGCCGTTCATCGGGTTCCCAACGATAGCGGGGAATGATGTGGGTATGCAGCGCGGGTTCGCTGTTCCCCAGCGTCTCGTAGTTGATGCGCCAGGCATCGGTCGCCGCCAGCAAAGC
This sequence comes from Enhydrobacter aerosaccus, assembly GCF_900167455.1. Lineage (GTDB taxonomy): Bacteria > Pseudomonadota > Alphaproteobacteria > Reyranellales > Reyranellaceae > Reyranella > Reyranella aerosaccus. The sequence continues at coordinate 111,221 of NZ_FUWJ01000015.1, read as the reverse complement.
GTCGCCGACTCGGATCGTGTCGAGCGAGTATTGTATGCGGTCGGCAACGTCCAGGGAGTTGAGACTCTCGACCACCGGGTCGGCGAGAAGGACGCAGTAACCCGGCAGAGGCTGAACGTCCCCGATCACCAGCCAACCGGACGTCATTCGGCATATCACGTAGGGATTGATGCCTGCGCGCGCCGCAGCAACCCGCCTTTCGATGAGATTGGCCGATCTGCTCATCGTTGTGCCTCGATCTCTGGTTCGGCATCGGGAGGATGCTCCTAACCGTAATCGACTTATTGCACAGCGAAGAACGAAATCCGCCGTTGGCGCATCGTGGCCGAGATGCGCCAGGCCGGTCGGCGCGTCTGCCGGTTATGAATTGGGCTTGGGCAGCGTGATGGGGCTGATCCGCAGGATCGTGTATCCCCGCTGCTCGAGCTTTTCCGCCTCCGCCTGTGCTTCGGTCAGGCTGGAGTAGCCGAGGCCGATTTCGGCGCCCGCATCGGGGCCTTTGGCCCACACCATGTGCTTGCCCGAAGTATCCTTGCCGGATCTCTCGCTGCTCATGCTCTCAGGCCTCCAACCGCTTTTGCAGGTCCGCGCGTTCGGCATAGGCCTTCACCAGGCGCGACTTCGCGGCCAGGTACGCGAACCACTCGGCGGTATTGGCGTCCGGATATCCGGCGATATCGATCCGAGGCTCGTGGCCGACGGCGAGCTCGCGCGCCTCCGGGGACGAATTCAGCCAGCCTCTGTAGGCCTCCTGCAGTTCACTGCGCAGACGAGAATGCTTCTGGTTCAAAGTTTCCAAGGACCACCATATGTCCGGGTTCGTCGTCGCGGGCTCGCGACGAGCGTCGTGAATCGAGAATGGCTGGCGTGCCGCCGCAGGAAAAACTGGGGCGATGATGCACAGACGTCTATACCGTCGGGCTTTCCGCGTCCAATACGACCGCGAAGGCGCCCCCAACCAAAGCTGGATCCGGATGGGACCGTTCAGGCCGATTGCGGCCGGACGTCCCGGAAGCGCACCAGCCGGCCGGTCGCCTCGTCCCACAAGGTCAGCCAGGGCGCGCGCAAGCCACCCATCAGGCTGAGCGGCTGTACCCGGTACAACGGACGGATGGCTTCGTGCGCCGAGCTCAACCGGTAGTTCGGCACGCGCGTATTGAGATGGTGGATATGGTGGAAGCCGATATTGCCCGTGAGCCAGTGCAGGACCCGCGGCAGAGCGAACCAGGACGACCCGCGCATCGCCGCCTCGAACGGACTCCAGTCGGCCCGCCGCGCCCAGTACGTGCTCTCGAAGCGGTGCTGGAGCGAGAACAGCCAGACGCCCAGGATCGAGGCCACGACCATGATCGGCAAATGGATCAGCAGGACCTGGCGCCAGCCCACTGCCAGCACCAGGGCGCCGAAGATCGCAAGGATCGCCGCATTGGTGAGCCATACCGACCGCCATTCGCGCTTCCAGGTGCGGGGCGTGTCGAACGGCAGTCGATACAGCACGACGAACACCAACGGCGGCAATATCAGGTTGGCGATCAAGGGGTGACGCGGCAGACGATAGAGCCATCGCTTCCAGGGTGTCATCGCCTCGTACTCGCGCACGGTGAGGCAGGCCGAGTAGAGGTCGCTGCCCGCACGGCGGTCGAGGTTGTTCCAGTTGCCGTGATGCATGCTGTGCTGGCGCGCCCAGTTGGCGAAGGGCGTCAGCGTCACCACGCTGCACACCCGGCCGACGACGACATTGGCCCAGTTGGAGGCAAAGAACGAGCTGTGGCCGCAGTCGTGCTGCACGATGAAGACGCGCACCAGCAGGGCACCGGTCGGCACGGCCAGGGCGAGCGAAAGCAGCGGAGCAATCGGATAGACGAGATACATCGCCGCGCAGGCGGCGAGAAAAGGACCGAACGAGGTAAAGAGTTGGAGAATGCCCTTCCGGAGATCCGGACGGGCAAAGGAGGCGACGGTGCGACGAATGTCGCCGATTAATGTGTCCACTTGGCGAAAGTGGTGATCCACACGACCATTTACAATCGCATAGTGAAAGCTACGACAGCCCAGACGAATTCAGCCAGCTTTTGTCGGCCTCTCGCAGTTCGACTGCGCAGACGGGAATGCTTCTGGTTCGAAGTTTTCAAGGGCCACTCTGTCCGGGTTCGTCGATGCGAACTCGAGACGAGGGTCGTGGATCGAGAAATCAGCAGTGCTCCGTCGCCCCTACCCCGGCATGGATGACACGGCGTGTGCCAGAAGATATCCTACAACCCAATGTTGAATATCTTCTGTACGCGACTACAGGTCGGCGCCCTCCTCGGCCTTCTGGCGCTCTCGTTTCCCGGCGCAGGCTGGTCGCAGACCAAGTCCGGTCTGGCCGGTCTGCCCATGTCACAGACTGTCCGTGTATTCGATGCCGTCGTGATCTATCCCGTTCCGCCATGGGTGGCCCGCTCCAGTGATCCGTTGAACGCCAACACCAGTTTTCCGCTTCAGCGCGGCAATACCTATTCGCTCGAGCAAATCAGCCCGAAGGAGACGCTGCAGAACTGGACGCAGATGTTGAAGATCACCGGCATGCAATCGCCCGAGGTTCCCAAGCTCGGCATGCGACAGGCCTTGGGCCTCTTCACGTCCCCGTACTCGGCGGCATGTGACAAGGGAAACGCGGGTCAACAGCTGATCTCCGAGGACAAGACGACGGCGGTTGTCGTGATCCTTTGCGGCAACACGGCCGCCGGGAATAGGACCGTTGGATACGGAGACGGCGTCGGGGAAATCTCCGTCGCCAAGCTTTTCGCGCTCAAGAACACGCTGGTGGCCATTCAATTCAGCTGGCGCGGACGGAAATTCAGTCACTTGGACGCGAAGAGCTTCTTCGTCCCTGTCGCCACCATCAACGACACCGTCGCCTGGCTCAACGGCTCGACCACCGTATCGCCCGCCCCATAGGGGCGAGAAGACCCGCATCCCTACAATGGGACCATACCCCATTATCGCCTGAGCGGGCCGGAGGCCCGCGGTCCGGCAAGACGCTGGTACAGCCCTTCACCCGCACTTCTTCAGAAGATGCAGCGCCGCCGGATCGTCCGGGACCAGCGCCAGGGCCTGATCGAAGCAACGCCGCGCCGCCGCCTTGTCGCCGGCGTCGAGCGCGGCGACGCCCGAGAGCAGGAGGTCGCGCGTCCGGTCCTTGGCCTCGCGCTCGGCCGGCGGCGCGCGGTCGAACAGCTCGTAGATCGTCACCGGCCGGGTCTTGCCCTTCACGATCACGATGTCGATGGGACGGATGGCGTGGGCGTGGCGGTCAGAGAGCCGCTCGTAGGTGTCCTGCGACAGCAGCGGACTGACATTGTAGTTCTTGGTGAGCTGCTCGACGCGCGAGGCGAGGTTCACGGCGTCGGAGATCACGGTGCAGTCCATGCGGTCGCGCTCGCCGATCGTGCCCAGCATCAGCGGGCCGGTATTGAGGCCGATGCCGATGAAGATCGGCGCCAGGCCGCGCTCGCGGCGCCGTTCGTTGAAACCGTCCAGCGCATCGATCATGGCGAGGCTCGCCGCAACAGCATCGTCGGGCCGCTCGAACAGCGCCATGATGGCGTCGCCGATATACTTGTCGATGAAGCCGTTGTGGTGGCGGATCACCGGCCCGATGCTTTCGAGGAAGCCATTGATGAAGGCGAAGTTCTCGTCGGGCGTCATCGCCTCGGACAGGCGCGTGAAGCCGCGGATGTCCGAGAACAGGACGGTCATCTCCTTGTTGGTGTTGTCGCCGAGCTGCACCGACACGATCGAGGGCTTGCCGATCAGGGTCAGGAAGGCATGCGGCACGAACCGGCCGATCGAGAGGTTGGTGTTCTTGAGGTCGAGGATGGTGCGCCGCACCGCCCCGCGCATGAGGTCGAAGCTGTGGGCGAGATGACCGATCTCGTCGCGGCGGTCGGTATTGGCGATGGGATGGTCGAGATCGCCGGCGGCGATGGCGCCCGCCTCCTCGCGCAGCGAGAACAGCGGGTCGAGAAGCTGCTTCTGCAGCAGCCGGGCCGAGATCCAGTAGAGCAGCGGCAACGTCACCACCAGCACGGCCAGCGCGCCCAGCATGACATGGATGACGGCATCGAGCGCCAGGCCGGTATCGTAGGTGACCTCGCGAACGATGACCTTGTTGTCGCTCGGGTTGCCGCCGTCGCCCCCGCCTTTCGTCCCGAAGGCGGCCGACTGGTCGCGGCTGTAGACGGTGAGCAGGCGGCCATCGGGGCCGAGGTCGCTGTAACGGCCGTTGCGCTCGACCTCGCGCACGATGGCCGGCGCCAGCTCCTTGCCGGCATAGAGCAGGGAGCGGAAGCCGACGTCGGTCTCCAGGAAGATGTCGACCTGCTTCACATAGATGTTGGAGCGCAGGGCATCATTGAAGAAGTCCTCGAAGAAATACTTCGACATCCAGCCGTACGGTCCGTCGGCGAGGTCAGCGCGCACATCGGTCGAGGCCTCGAGGACGTAGTCCTTGCCGGCCGGGCCGAAGTAACCGTAGGTGCGCAGGATTCCGGTCACCGTCGACATGTCGATGCCGAAGCTCATCGGCTTGCCGCGGCCATAGACCGTATCGAGAAAAGCGCTGAAGCGGCCGGATGGGAACTGCAGGCCCTTGTCGCTCGGCAGATTGGTCTGGAAGACCTTGTGGGCGCGATCGATGAAATAGAGGTTGCGCACGCCGTAGGTGCGCGCCAGCCGGTCGAGATCGGCGTCGGTCAGGTCGGACGGCGTCTTGCCCATCGCGTCGAGATCGGCCGCGATCTTCGGCAGCACGTCGTCGAGATGCGCCTCGGCGCGGCTGTGCTCGCCGCGCAGCATCTCGGTGAAGGCCGTGAAGCGGTCGCTGAGGCTGCTCTCGATGCCGCGGATTTCCCGATCCTGCCGACCCGATACCAGATGATACATCGAGGTCGAGACGATCAGCGTGGTCGCCAGCGTGACCAGCACGATCACCGACAACAGGAAGAGGCCGACCTTGCGCTTCATGACTCGAGTCGGGCGGCCTTACGCCATGCCGACGATACGGCTCCTGGATACACGACGCGGCCCCCTGCCAGCTTTGGAGCGGCGACCATACCAGACGATGACGCCTTGCGTGAGACGCGCGCGGGGTCTCAGTGCAGACTCACGGCAGATTGGCGCCAAAGAAGTCGAGCGCAAGCCCGCTCGTCTCGGCATGGACAACGGTGCGATCGACCCCCTCCGGATCGCCGCACGGCGTCGGGAATATCCAGCGCCCCAGCAGAGTGCAGTTGCCGCGAAAGACAAAGTGGCCGGCGCCCTCGAACACTTTCAGCGTCGCCTGCGGAATGGCCTGGGCGAGCGGCCCGGCCGAGGAGGCGACCGGCACGACCTGGTCGGCGCTTCCGACGACGATCGCGACCGGGATCTGGATCTTCCGGAGGCTGTCGGGTGTGAAGATCGGTCCCGGTCCGGGCGCCAAGGCCAACACGGCGCGGACCCGTTGGTCGCGATAGGAGATGGCGGCCTTGCCGTAGCGTTGTCGGAAATCGGGATCGGACTCCAGACGCGCCAAGGTTTTCTGACGCATCTCCGAGGACGGCGGCGGCGGTCGGCACGAGATGTCGGCGGCGGGCGAGCGGCAGAATGCCTGGAGCCGCGCAGGATCGGAGATACCGCCGGCGATGGCGATGACGGTGTAGCCGCCGAGCGAATGACCGGCAGCGCCGATGCGTGCCGGATCGATTCCCGGGCCGAACGTCGGGTCGCGGAGCGGCGCGTCGATCACTGCGCGGAGATCGACGGCTCTCAACCACCGCAGCGCAAACCCGTCGACGGTGTAATCCTCAAGCGCATTGTTGCCGGGATGGTTGACACCGGCGACGATGTAACCGTGCGCCGCGAGAGCCGTGCCGAGCCAGCCGAGCGCGGAGGCCGTGTCGCCGTCGCCGTGAGACAGGAGAACGAGCGGACGCCGAGCGCCCGGAGCCAGCGCGGCGTCGCGCGCGGCGCTGCCGGCGCTGAAGAACGGCAGGACGGGCGGGCCGATCCATTGCGCTTCCTCGCGTGCGTCGGCAGTGGCGGGATACCAGATCGTCGTCCGCAGCACATGTGTCCCGGCGCCGCGCCAGTCGTAAGGCTCGGCCGGCACGAAGTCCCGCGTCGTGACACCGACCTTGAAGAGGATGTCGTCAGCGCACGCGACAGTCGGTGCCGCGAGGAGAGCCAGCCACAACGCCAGGATCCTCATCCAGACGATGCGTCCCGCTGTGCAGGAACAGGCCCTGCCGCATCGGATACGACTGGGAGAGGCTTCGTCGCCGGGCATGTCCATTCATAGACTTTGTTGCCCGACGCGTCATTTCGCTCGCCGGCGTGAGCTGCGACAGGACCGCCACCGCACCCAGTGGCTGCTAAGATGGTGGACCATGGAGTATTGGGCGGAACAGCGATCCCGTGAGATACCCGAAGGACTTCTTCGAGCTTCAGCTCCGCTTTGCCCGCCGCGTCGCCGCGATCGGAGGCATTGCGTTCGAGCGGGCGATCCTCGACTACACCAACATCTATGTGCGCCTCGGCATCGGCCGCGGCTTCGATGCCGGACATCCGGTGTGGCTCGACTATGTCGAGGGGCTGAGGCGCGGCGGCGACGCGACGGACTGGACCTACCGGTTCTATCTCCGGCGCCCGGAAAGTGAGCCGCCCGGCACGGTCGCCCGCTTTGGCTGCTTTTCCTACGCAGTCGATCAGGACGGTCGCGTCCGCCTCCATTTCGAGAACCGGGACACCGAACCCTGCTCGCCGCTGAGCGCGGCGCGGGTCGACATCAGGCGGGAGGAATTGCGCGCGCTCCTCGCCCATGTCGAGCAGACGCGGCCGGACGTGCAGCAGGTCAGCGGCGTGTCCTGGCTCTACAACCTGCCCGCCTATCGCCGGCTGTTTCCCGAGACGTATCTCGCCTCCGCCCGCATCGCCGGCGGCAGGCTGCGGAACATGCCGCTATGGGGCCAGTTCCTCGATCGCCATGGAACGGTCCGGCCGGCCGCAGCGCAAACCCTGCACGAGCGCCTGTCCCGCCAGACCGATCTGCGCGATCTGGCCGCCTGCTTTCCGCTTCAGCCACTGGCGGTGACGGCCCCGATCTCCGACTTCCGCCGCTTCCTCGGCCTGTAGCCTTGCCGCTGTTCCCTCACGGCACCTTGACGACGGCAGGGACGCTGGCGGGCGTGGGATGGGTGAAGTCCTCGATCGCCTTGGGCGCCGGGGCATAGACGCGCGGGATGAGATAGAACCGGCCCGACTTGGGAGACGGCAGCCAGTTCGAGTCCTTGTCGGCGCCGGGGCTGTCGGCCTGGATATAGATCGTGATCGAGCCGTCGGCATTGCGCTTCAGGCCGGTGTCGCTGCCCACCATGTAGCGGTTGATCGGGTTGGGCACGGTGTAGTTGTTCTCGCTCGAATAGAGCGTGACCGACCAGAAGCCGGGCGGCAGGAACGGGATGCCCTCCCGGAAGGTCAGCGTGTAACGGTTGCCGCCCTCGAGGCCGGCGCCCTTGTCGTCGAGCGTATAGCCCCAATAGATCGCCTCGTAGGGCGTGTTGGCGGTCAGCCCGTTGCGGCCGATGAAGGCGCGGTTGAGATAGTCGGTGCCGAAGTCGCCGATGCTGGGCGGCGGGATCAGCGCGTAGTTGACGAGGGTGCCGAGCGGCAGCTTCGCCAGCAGGTTGGGCAATGCCTTGGTCGCCTCGGCCATGGCAGCCAGCACCGGCGGCCTGACCTTGCTGCGGTCCCATGGCTTGCCGAGCTCGATACCCAGCGGCTTGAACATCGGCAGCAGCGCCGTGATCTGGTCCTTGGGCGGCGGGTTCTCGTTCAGGGCCACGCTCAGCAGTTCCCAGAATTGCAGCGGATCCTTGAAGTCGAGCGCGCTCACCGGAAGGTTGGGATCGACGAACTCCGGCGCCGGAAAACCGTAGCTGCCGCTCTTGCCGGCGGGCGGCACCAGCCGGATGGCGTCGAGAACCTTGCGCGCGCCGGCGAGATCGATCTTGCCGTCGCGATAGATGTGCACGCGCGGCTGGATCAGCACCCACGGCGTCGGGCAGCGGATCGCCTTGGCATCCGCGGGCAGGTCGCCGGTCCAGTCCGGGCCGACCAGCACGAAGCGGCCGCCCTTGTAGCCGGTCGCCTTGCCGCCGACATAGGCGAAGGCATTGGTCCACATGTCGACGATCTCGACCATGTAGTAGCGCCCATCCGAATCGGGCGCCTCCAGCACCACTGGGCCCTGGCGCAGATCGACGAAGCCGAAGCCGTAGACGACGTTCACATTCGGGGTGACGTAACCCGCCTCCTTCGACAGCTCGGGCGTGGAGATATCCTCCATGCGCCAGATCTCGTTGGGCTTCGCCTTCGGCTTGGGTCCCACCGCATCGTTGTGGCGCAGCGCGTACATGGTCACCAGCGGCGCGCCCCAGACGCCGGCCTGGATCGCCGCCGAATAGCCCCAGCTCCTGGCCGCCTCGAGGCTTTGCTGCTGGCTGAGCGACTGCGCCAGGGCCGGACCGGCGACCGGAGCCAACCCGCCTGCGAGCAGGGCCGCCGCGGCGCCGGCCGACAGCAACAACCTGCGTGAATGTTCGCCCTTAGTCATGTGAAGCGCCTTTCGAATCGAGCCGCCAGCATAACCGCCACCCGAGACAGGCGCATTCCGGATCCCGCGCCAATTGCGCCCCCTGCCTCACTGCGGCAATTCCTTGAGCACGAGCAGTTGCCGGCCGTTGTCGATCGACCAGGCGCTGAAGCGCTGCAGGAAGCTCTGCCCCAGCAGCGGCGATCCCTTGCCGGGGATCTGGCTGGCCTTGACGTTCTCCAGCACCTTGGTGCCGACGCGCAGCGTGCGGATGACGAACGTCCTCGCCTTGACGATGGTGCCGTCGGCAAGCCGGCGATTGGCGGTGCCGGTGAAGTCCGCGTCCGAGAGCTTGCCCGCCTTGCGCATCGCTTCGGCGACAGGATCGGGAATAGCGACGTCGGCGGCCCCGCTGTCGACCACGAAGGTCGCGAACACGGACTGGTCGATCAGCGCCGGCACGACCAGCACGCCGCCCCGCGCCCGCAGGGGAATCTCGATCGTGTCACCCGAGACCTTGCCGGCGTCGAGAGCCGAGAACATGGCGACGAACTGCCGGGCCCGCGTGTCGCCGTGCGCGGCCGAGCGCTGGTAGAGTTTCATCGCCTCGGCATGGTCCTGCGGCACGCCCTGCCCGTGCTCGTACATGTTGCCCAGCAGGTTGAGGGCGGCGGTGTCGTCCTGACCGACGGACAACCGCAGCAGCCTCAGCGCCTCGGCATCGTCGCGCGGCACGCCCTGCCCCTTGCCGTAGCAGAGAGCGAGCAGGTATTGCGCGCGCGCATCGCCCCGGGCGACGGCCCGTGCCAGCAGCCGCGCCGCCTCGGCGTCGTCGCGCGGCACGCCGATACCGTGCTGATAAAACTGCGCCAGCGCCACCTGCGCCCGGACCTGTCCCTGGTCGGCGGCCAGCCGATAGAGGCGCGCGCTTTCGTCGACATCGCGCGGCAGGCCCTGCCCGCGGAAGTACAGGACACCGAGTTCATACTGGGCGTCGGCCTCGCCTTTCTCGGCAAGGCTCTTCAGACGGGCGACGGTGGCGGTGTAATCCTCGGCGGCGGACCGTGGCTGCTGCGCCTCCACGCGCGCACCGGCGACCGCCGTCGCCACGACCAGCGCCAGCCCCGCCACGATGAGGGCCAACAGGCGCCGCAGTCGCCACTCCTCGAAAGACGCCAGACAACGCATGCGCTTCTCCCGGGGCAAACGCGTCCTACTCGAAGGCGAAGACGCGCTTCCAGTCGTTCTTCATGCTGATGACGGTCCAGCCGCTCGTCTTCGCCTCGTCGTAGAGTGCCTGCGAGAAGGTGCCGACCGTCGAGTCGGGAAGCCCCTGCGCCGGACCGTAGGCATATTCGCGCCCGGCATCGTCGTGCATCACCAGCATCATCAGCCGCGCACCCTTGCCCGCCCCGGTATATTCCAGCATCTGCTGGTCGCCGATCGAGTTGCCGCAGGCCAGCCGCGGCCGACGGCCGATCTCGAGATGGATGCCTTCCGCCTTGCCGGCATAGTTGTCGTTCAGCAGAACCCGGGGCTCGGTCGTCAGGTACGGCTTGCCGTCCTTGCCGTAGGCGAACTTCGTGGCGCCGGCCGTGCCGATCACCTGTTCCGGCGGAATGCCATAGACCTGCTGCGCATAGACGCGCACGAAGTCCTGGCCGCCGCCGCTCACGATGTAGGTCTTGAAGCCGTTGCCGCGCAGGAACTGCAGCAGTTCGAGCATCGGCTGGTAGGCAAGCTCGGTGTAGGGCCGGTTCCAGCGCGGATGTCGCGCCGAGGCGATCCATTTCCGGGTCTCCGCCTCCATCTCCTCGACCGAAAGATCGGCCATGGTGGCAACCACGATCTCGTCGAGGTCGCGCGCCGGCAGCCGGGCCATGGCCTGACGGTCGCCGGACAGGATGGTCTTGTAGGGTTCGCGGTCCTTCAATTCGGGCTTGCGCGCCACCAGCGCCGGCACACGCTCGAGGGCAAAGACCACCTGCGTGTAGATCGGCTGCTCGACCCACAGCGTGCCGTCCTGGTCGAAGGTCGCGATGCGCTCCTCCACCGGCACGAAGTCCGGGCCGGCAGGATCGGTGACGGCACGCACGAAGTCGAGGATGGCCTGTTTCGTTCGTCCCTCGTTCCAGGACTCGAGCGGGACGGTTCCCACGCCCTGGGCACGAACGGCTGCAGGCAGCAGCGCACCAGAGGCCGCGAGCAGGGCAAGCCCCTGCAGCGCGGAGCGGCGTCCGAGGCCGTCCTGCTTTGGCGAGTCAGTCTTTTTCATAGGTCCCCAATCCAATCGCCGATCATGATCGAATACCTGCAGGACGGAGGCAACGTCATTGTCGGCGATGCGGCCGACGGCGTAGGCTGGAAACCTCTCGCGCCGCCGTCCGCGACGATGAGACCGAAGGGGGAGCAAGCGATGCGCAAGATCGAGACGATGGCCGTGCTGGCCACGGCGCTGCTGTTCGGCGGCTGCACCGAGACCACGAGCATCCCGGCGCCGGTGACGACGGCGGCACAAGCCACCGGACCGATGGATCCCGACTCGGTGACCAAGTTCACGCTGGCGCTTCAGCCCGACAGCATCTCGGGCTGCATCCTGACCGATCCCAGCATGACGCGTCCCATGACGTTGACGGTGCGCAGCAATCGGGCGGAGCTGGTGACCTCCGGCGGCGTGCACGGGACGATGATGCGCGTGGCGCCGAACGTCTATGCCGGCGGCTTCGTCCTCGGCCAGCGCAACCTCTCCTTCCGCGCCGATCTCTCCACCAGCCCGAAGCGCCTCACCGTCACCACGCCCGAAGGCGGCTGCCGCTGGGCCGCCAGCGCGTAGACCGTCACGGGAGATCGCGTCAGGGCAGAGCCCCGACCGGCCGGCTGAACAGCATGAGCGGCCAGGCGGCCAGGACGCGAAGGATCATCGAGGCCGGATAGCCGGGATGGTTGGGCAGCCCATCCGTCGCCATTTCACGCGACTGTCTGAACCGGGTGCAGATCCGCAATTGCACCGGCGGCGCATCGGCCCCGAAAGCGGCGCGGAACGCCGATATCCAGGGCCGCCGATCGTCGAAGGTCAGATACATCGGCGTTGCACAGCAGCCGGCGATCATCCGCCGGGTCTTCGTGGCGTCCCTCAGCCTCATCGCCTGGAGGTGGTCGGCGCCTCGGATGCAGGCGATGCGATCGCGCCGGAACACCATGAATTCGGTGCCGCAGTCGGCGTCGACGAGAGGTGCCGCATCGGCAGATGCCGCGCAGCGCCGGGCCGCCTCCTGGCAGTCGTCGCAGTAGCAGGCGGTGACCACAATGGGAGCGCTCCAGGCGCCGACTTCGACCGCGCCGCATCGGCATCGCGCCACGTACGTTGGATTATTCCCGGCCATGGGCTCCACTCCGCGTGTGCTTGACCATCCCACGAGTTGGTTGGAAAAAACAACCATGAAGTTGAAAAAGAAGACCAAAGCCGGTGGCCCGAGCCGTTACGACGATGCCTGCGGCACGGCGCACGCGCTGGAGATCTTCGGCGATCGCTGGGCGCTCCTGATCATGCGCGAGCTGATGCTGGGTCCTCGGCGCTTCTCGCAATTGCGCGCCGACCTGCCGGGGATCAGCGCCAGCATTCTCACGCAGCGCCTGGCCGACCTGGAGCGGCGCAAGGTCCTGGTGAAGACCAGGCTGCCGCCCCCCGCCGCGACGCCGGTCTATGAGCTGACGGAATGGGGATACGAAGCCGAGCCGATCACCTCGGCCATGGGACGCTGGGCAGCGCGCTCCCCCAGCCACGATCCCGGCCGCCCGATCAGCGGCGTCTCGCTCCTGCTATCCTTCCGGACCATGCTCGACCGCGGCCGCTGCGGCGATCTCGATGCCTGTCTCGGCTTCCAGTTTGGCGACGACGTCTATGGCGCCCATCTCACCGGCAGCGGCCTTTCGGTCACCCAGGGCGATCCGCCCGACCCGCGCGTGCGCTTTGCCGGAACGCCCATGGCGCTGGGCGCCGCGGTGTACGGCAAGGTGCCTTTGGCGCGGTTGGAGGCCGAGGGCGCTCTTCGGATTTCCGGCGACCGCCGGCTTGCGCAGCGTTTCGTGACCCTGTTCCCGCTGCCCAAGCGGTTCGAGCCGTGACCGGTCCGCTGGCGGGGCCGATCAGCGCTTCTGGCGCAGGCGGCCGACGATGCCGGTGGGGAAGAAGTAGACGCAGAGGATGAAGGCGACGCCGAGCCACAGCAGCCAGCGGTCGGGATGGAACAGGTTGGCGAGCACCGGCACGCCCGCCATCGCCTTGTTGAGCACGACCAGCAGGTCCTGCAGGTAGTTCTGCGCGAACACCAGCAGCACCGCGCCGATGGCGGCACCGTAGATGGTCCCCATGCCGCCGATCACGACCATCAGCAGCAGGTCGACCATGATGTCGAAGGAGAGCGTGGTGTCGGGGCTGGCCTGGCTCGACCACAGCGCCAGAAGCGCGCCCGCCAGCGCCGCGACCGCGGCGGCGATGCAGCTCGCCATCGTGCGGTAGACCACGGTGCGGTAGCCGATCGCCTCGGCGCGGAACGGGTTCTCGCGGATCGCCATCAGCACGCTGCCGAACGGCGAGTTGACGATGCGCAGCAGCCCCAGCACCAGGACCAGCGACACGACATAGACCAAATAATAATCGAGCAGGCGGCCGTTGAGGCTGATGCCGAACAGCTTGTCGTCGACCAGCGAGAAGGACGGCCGCAGCATCTCCGGCAGGCGGTAGTTGAGACCGTCCTCGCCACCGGTGATGTCCGAGAGCTGCGAGGCCAGGATGGCGAAGGCGCTCGCTACGGCGAGCGTGATCATGGCGAAGAAGATCGTGCGCACGCGCAGGGAGAACAGCCCGATCAGCGCCGCCAGCGCGACCGCCAGGACGAGCGCGGCGACGAGGCCGACGGCGATCGCCTCCCAGCCGCCGCCCGGCCCCTTCACGCCCAGGCGGGTGAGCGCGATGGCGATGCCGTAGGCGCCGATGCCGAAGAACATCGTGTGGGCGAAGGAAACGATGCCGGTATAGCCCAGTAGCAGATCGAAGCTCGCCGCCAGCACAATGAAGACGCAGATCTTGGCCGCCACGTTCAGCGACTTGGCACCGGGGAAGGCGAACGGCGCGACCGCAAGCCCGACCAGGATCACCAGCAGCGCCAGACTGAGCCAGCGGCTGCGCGGCAGATCGTCGGAGAGAAGAGAGCGCAGCATGGCCCTCACCTCTTCGCCACGGGATAGAGGCCCTGCGGGCGCCACAGCAGGATCAGCGCCATCAGCAGGATGTTGGAGCCGAGCGCCACCTTGGGCGCCAAGAAGCCGATGTAGTTGGCCGTCAATCCGACCAGCAGGGCGCCGACGAAGCAGCCGCCGACGGAGCCCAGCCCGCCGATGATGATGACGATGAAGACCAGCACGATGACCTGCCCGCCGATGCCTGCCGTCACCGTCTCCTGGTAGAGGCCCCACATCGCGCCGCCCAGCCCGGCCAGCGCCGAGCCGACCACGAACACGCCCACGAACAGGCGGCGGATGCGATAGCCCAGCGACTCGACCATCTCGCCGTTCTCGACGCCGGCGCGGATCAGCAGGCCGATGCGGGTGCGGTTGAGGGTCAGCGCCAGCACCGCGAACACCACGAGCCCGACCACGACGGCCAGCACACGGTACTTTTCGATCGCCACGTCGCCCAACAGGAAGGCGCCGCGCAGCGCCGCTGGCCGCGTCAGCGTGATCTGCTCCGGTCCCCATACGACCTTGATGAGCTGCTCGGCCACGATCAGGCCGCCGGTCGTGACCAGGATCTGCTTGAGGTGCTGGCCGTAGACCGGCCGCACGATCACCCGTTCGAAGGCCAGCCCCAGCACGCCGCTCACCACCATGGCGGCGAGGATCGCCGGCGCGACGGCGGCAAGGTTGAGCGCCAGCGACTCGGCCGACATCCATGGTCCCAGCGCCAGCATCACCGAGGCGGCGACGAAGGCGCCGACGGCGATGAAGGCGCCGTGGCCGAAATTCAGCACGTCCATCAGGCCGAAGGTCAGGGTGAGGCCGGAGGCCATCACGAAGATCATCAGCCCCATGGCGAGGCCGGCGACAGTCAACGTGACCCAGCTCGCCGCCGAACCCACGAACGGGAACGCGACAGCGATCAGCAGAGGCGCCAGCAGCAGGGGAACGAGGTCGCGCTTCATGGGAGCGTGCCACTCCACAAGCGGAACGACACTCCGCCCGTGTGGCGCATCGGATTCATGAGATGAGCGCCACTAGAGTGGCGCGCTCCGATGAGACTCATTGATGCTCTCCCATGCCGAGGCCCAGCAGGTGCTGTTGCAGGGCCGTATCGGCGGCGAAGGCGGCCATGCCGCCGCAATGGGCGACCTTGCCGTCGTCCATGACCGCGACGTTGTCGCCGAGCTCGCGGGCAAAGAAGAAGTTCTGCTCCACCACCAGGAGCGTCGCCTCGCCGTCCTTCAGTTCGCGAAAGGCCTCGATCATGTTGGCGATGATGGCCGGCGCCAGCCCCTTGGTCGGTTCGTCGATCAGCAGCAGGCGGCGCGGCTCGATGATGGCGCGGGCCACCGCCAGCATCTGCTTCTGCCCGCCCGACAGATGTCCGGCCGGCAAGGTCCAGAAGCGCTTGAGCGCCTCGAAGCGGGCGAAGATCCAGTCGAGCCGCTTCTGGTCGAACGGGCCGGAGCGCGCCGCCAGGATCAGGTTCTCCTGCACCGTGAGGTCGCCGAAGATCGCCATACTCTCGGGCACGTAGGCGATGCCGAGGCGGGCGATGTCGGGCGTGGCCAGGGCCGTGATGTCCTTGCCGTCGAAACGGATCTCGCCGGCATGCGCGCGCCACAGGCCCATGATGGTGCGCAGCGTCGTCGTCTTGCCGGCGCCGTTGCGCCCCAGCAGCATGGTCAGTCCACCCTCGGGCACGTCGAACTCGACGCCATGCAGGATGTGATAGCGGCCGATGTTGGTCTTCACGCCGCGCAGCGAGAGGAGTGCGGTCACGAACTCCCTCCCCATTCAAATGGGGAGGTGGCGGCGTCATACGCAGACGGAGAGGTCATGAGCGCCGCAGGCAGTCTTTCCGTTCGATGACCCCTCCGCCCTGCGGGCACCTCCCCATTTGAATGGGGAGGGAGAAGAAGCGCGGGCTCACGCATGGGCCGCTCCGCCGAGATAGGCCTCGCGCACGATGTCGGAGTTGATGATCTCGTTGGGGTTGCCGTCGGCCACGAGCTTGCCCTGGTGCAGCACGACGATGCGGTCGGACAGCGAGCGCACCACGTCCATCTTGTGCTCGACCAGCAGGATGGTCTTGTCGCCGCGCTTCTTGATGGCGGCGATGATGGCGAGCACGGTCGGCACTTCGTCGATGCTCATGCCCGCGGTCGGCTCGTCGAACATGAAGATGTCGGGCTCCAGCGCCAGCAGGATCGCAACCTCGAGCTTGCGCTGATCGCCGTGCGGCAGCGTGGCCGCAACGGTGTCGGCGCGGTCGGTCAGCGAGACGGCGGCGAGATGCTCGCGCGCACGGTCGGTCAGCTCGCGATGGGTGGAGGCACGGCTGAACAGGTCGAGTCCCTTGCCGCTCTTGACCTGCACGGCGAGCCGCACGTTCTCGAGCGTCGTCAGATTGGGAAAGAGATTGGTGAGCTGGAAGGCGCGGCCGAGCCCCAGTCGGGCGCGATGCGGCGCGCCATAGCCGGTGATGTCGTGGCCGTTCAGCCTCACCTTGCCGGCGGTGGCGGGAAGCTGACCCGAGATCAGGTTGAAATAGGTCGTCTTGCCGGCCCCGTTTGGGCCGACGATCGAGGTCAGCGTTCCCGGCTGGAAGGCGCAGGTGACGCCGTTGACGGCCGCATGGCCGCCGAAGCGGATGGTGAGGTCCTGGGTTTCGAGCATCGGTGGCGTCTGCTTCGCCCCCTCACCCCGCCTCTCCCCCTGGCGGGGGAGAGGAGAAAGAAGGGAGCGTCCCCTCCTCGTGTTCCTCTCGCCCGCGACGGGGAGAGGCCAGGTGAGGAGGCAGGAGGATGCCTCTATCGCTTGTTCTTGATCGGCAGGTTCATCTCGGACGCGGGAATCTCGCGCACGAGCTCGAGCAGGTCGTAGTTGTCCGGCGGATCCTTCTTCATGCGCCACTGGTACATGGCCTGCAGCGCCTGATGGTCCTCCTTGCGGAAGGTCATCTTGCCCTTGGGCGTGTCGAACTCCATGCCTTCCATGGCGGCGATCAGCTTCTCCGTGTCGGTCGACTTGGCCTTCTGGATCGCCTGCACCACCGCCATCGCCGCGCTCATGCCACCGGCGACGAAGAAGTCCGGCGGCGCGCCGTTGTTCTTCTTCTTGTATTCGCTCACCAGCCAGTCGTTGACCGGGTTCTTGGGGAAGCCCCAGTAGTAGTAGATGGCGCCCTCGAGGCCCGGGAACTGCTTCCAGCCCGCCATCACCGGCAGGATGTTGCCGCCCGGCGCGATCTCGATGCCGTAGCGCTCCGGCTTGAGGTCCATCAGCTTCGGGAGCGGATGCGCGCCGGCCCACACCACGGCGATGACCTTGCGGCCGGGCTTGTCCTTCAGCGAGTCGAACAGGCGCTGACCGGCGGCGGTGAAGTCCGTCGTCTGCGCCGGCGTGTATTCCTCGTGCACGACCTTTGCCTTGGAGCCGACGGCCGTCAGCGCTTCCTTGAGCGAGGCGATGCCGTCCTTGCCGAAGGCATTGTCCTGCGCCAGCGTGGCGATGCTGATGTCGGGATCCTTCAAGGTCGCGGCGGCCGCCAGCGCATCCTGCGAGGAGTTGCGCGCGGTGCGGAAGATGTAGCGGTTCCACTTGTCGCCCGTGATCTGGTCGGCCACGGCCGGCTCGACGATCAGGATCTTCTTGTATTCCTCGGCGACCGGCAGCATGGCGAGCGTGACCGGCGAGCCCGTCGTGCCGACCGCGATGTCGACCTTGTCGTCGGCATAGGCCTGCTCCAGCGCCGCCTTGCCCATGTCCGGCTTGAGCTGGTCGTCCTTGAGGATGACCTCGATCTTGCGACCGTCGATCATCATCGTGCCCTTGGTCGCGTATTCCAGGCCCAGCATGAAGCCGGCCTCGGTCTGACGCGCATAGGGCTCCAGCGGACCGGTCTTGCCGTAGATCAGCGCGATCTTGATCGGCTTGTCCTCGGCGGCGGCCGTTCCGGCCACCAGCAGGCCGGCGGCGGCAAGCACTGTACGACGCAACATTGTTTTACCTCCCCAAGTCAGGCCGCCTTTCTAATCGATGATCGCGCCTCGCGCCATGGTGCGGAATTGCCGCCCTCCCCTCGCCGGGGGCGCGCCACTCCACGAGCGGAGCGAGGCTCCGCTCGTGTGGCGCGATCTTTTCCTCGATCCGGCGCATGACGCGCGACGGGAGTCGCGCGCCCCCAGCGGCCTGACCTCAGCGTCGTGGAGTGGCGCGTCATCTCCTGTCCCAGTACCGTGCGATATGGCGAACAAGGGCTGGCACTCGCGCAATTACCTTCCCCACTTCGACTCGCCAGAGGTCACCCAGTTCGTCACGTTCCGCCTTGCCGACAGCCTTCCCAGGCAGGTTCTCGACCGGCTGCAGCGGGCCGAGCGACCTGAAACCTTGCGCCACGCGTTTCTGGACCAGGGTCTGGGCGCCTGTTGGCTGAGGAGCGAGTCGGTCGCACGATTGGTCGAAGGCGCGCTGCTTCAATTCGATGAGATCCGTTATCACCTCCACGCCTGGACGATCATGCCGAACCACGTCCATGTGCTGTTCAGCATGAAGAACGATGCGTCCCTGGGCACAATCGTCGGGTCGTGGAAGCGCTTCACGGCACGCAAGGCGAATGAACGGATCGGACGGACGGGCATCTTCTGGCAAACCGAGTACTGGGATCGCTTCATCCGGAACAAAGCACATTTCCATGCGGCCGAGCATTACATCGACGATAACCCAGTCAAAGCCGGACTGGTCGCCGAGGCTCACCTCTGGCCTTACGGGAGCGCCCGATTCAAAGGGACATGATGTCGATCCAGCGCATGACGCGCCACTGGAGTGGTGCGCCCCCAGCACTGCCGGGATGCGCGACACCCATCATGCGTCATACGCTGATCCACAAGGATGGCATCCCAGGACTGGCACCCAGTAGGCGCCAGGCTGCTGGGGGCGCGCCACTCCAGTGGCGCGATCTTTCTTGCGTATGACGCAGGCAAGAACGCGAAGTGTTATCGTCCCTCCAGCAACGCGCGCTGGCGATGGAAGAGGTCGATGACGGCGTCCATGACGGCGCGGACGCGGGGCAAGGCGCGCAGGTCGCGGTGGACCAGGAGCCACTGGTCGGCAAAGACCTCGGGAATGACGGTGCCGACGCGGCGCAGGCCCGGGTCGGGATCGCCGAGATAACAGGGCAGGATCGCGAAGCCCGCGCCGGCGCGTGCCGCCTCGTGCAGCACCAGCCAGTCGTTGCCACGGATTGCCGGCCGCGCGCCGTCGAGCTTCTGCTGCAGCCACCGTTGCCCCGGCATGTAGACGTGATCGTCGTCGAAGCCGATCCACGGCACCGCCTTGAGCGCTGCCGGTGTCGCGCGGGCGATGGCGAGGTCGGGATGGGCATAGATCGCATAGGCGACGCGGCCGAGCTTGCGCGCGACGATGCCGGCGAGATCGGGTACCTGCTCGCGGATCAGCAGATCGGCCTCGCGGCGCGACAGATTGGCGAGCGTGTGGCTGGCCGTCAGTTCGAATTCGATCTGGTTCAGCTTCCGGCGCAGCTCCGGCAGATGCCGCGCGAGAAAAGCCGCCATCGCCTCGCCCGCCGACAGCCGCACCACGCCGCTCACCGTGTCGGAGAGGCCGGCGCTGCGGCGGTCGATCGACAGGGCCGCCCGCTCCATCACCTCGGCATCGCCCAGCAGCTCCTCGCCGGCACCGGTCGGAACGAACCGATCCGGCAGGCGCTCGAACAGGCGTGCGCCGATCTGCTGCTCCAGCGCCTGGACGCGCCGCGCCACGGTGGGATGGCTGACGCCCAGCGCCTTGGCTGCCGTGGTCAGCGTGCCCTCGCGCGCCAGGGTAAGGAAAATACGCAGGTCGTCCCAGCTCGGAGCCATGTACATATTTGTACAGCGGCTTTTCCGATTTGTGGACTGACGAATAGGAATGTTCGCCCTAGCATTTGCCCATGCACATCGAACCGCGTCTCCTCGTCTTCACCAAGGGCGTGCGTGGCCGCATCGCCGCCGCCGTGCTGCTCGGACTCCTCTCCGTCGGTCTCGGCGTGGCGCGCCTTGGCCTGCTGGGCTGGCTGATCGGCCAGGTCTTCGCCGGCCGCGAGCCCTCGGCTCTGATCCTGCCGATCCTGCTGATCGCGCTGGTGATGGTACTGCGCGGCGCGACCGAGCATTGGCGCGCCGTGGTGGCCCACGAGACGGCGGCGCGGGTGCAGAAGACGCTGCGGCGGACCCTCTACGACAAGATCGCCAGCCTCGGGCCGGGCACGGTCGGCCGCCAGCGCTCGGGCGGCCTCACCCTGTCGATGATCGACGGCGTCGAGCAGCTCGAAACCTATTTCGGCCAGTTCCTGCCGCAGTTCCTGATCGCGCTGCTGTCGCCGCTGCTGATCTTCGCCGTCGTGGCCTGCATCGATCTGCCGGTGGCGCTGGTGATGCTGGCCGCCGCCCTCGTCGCCCTGTTCGCGCCGGCGCTGTGGCACAAATGGGACGTGCGCAACTCGATGTTCCGGCAGAAGTCCTATGCGAGCTTCGCCGCCGAGTTCCTCGATTCGATCCAGGGTCTCGCTACGCTCAAGGCCTTCGGCCAGGGCAAGGCGCGCGCCGACAAGCTCGAGAGCGAGGCACGCGATCTCTTCCGGCGTACCATGTGGGTGCTGGGCACCAACTCGCTGGCCCGCGGCATCACCGATACGGCGATCGCCTGCGGCGCGGCGGCGGCGCTGATCTACGGCGCCTCGCGCGTCGAGTCGGGCGCCATGACGCTGTCGGCGCTGCTGGTGATCCTGATGCTGGGGGTCGAGATCTTCCGGCCCATGCGCGAGCTGCGCACGGTGCTGCATCAGGGCATGGTCGGCCTCTCCGCCGCCCAGGGCGTCTACAAGATCCTCGACGACCAGCCGGCCGTGGCCGACGCGCCGCCGGCGCCGCTCGACAAGCATCTCGCGCCCGTGATCGCCTTCGAGGACGTGCGCTTCGCCTATCCCGGCACGCGGCGCACCATCCACAACGGCCTGTCCTTCCGCGCCGAGGCGGGCGAGCGGCTGGGTCTCGTCGGGCCGTCGGGCGGCGGCAAGTCGTCGATCGTCCGCCTGCTGCTGCGCTTCTACGATCCCGATGACGGCCGCATCACCCTGGGCGGGCACGATCTGCGCACGCTCTCCTTCGCGCAGATCCGCTCGCTGATCTCGGTCGTGAACCAGGACACGTTCCTGTTCCATGGCACGGTCGAGGAGAACCTGCGGCTGGGTCGACCCGACGCGACGCAGGACCAGATCGAGGAGGCGGCGCGCAGCGCCAACATCCACGATTTCATCCGGAGCCTGCCGCAGGGCTATGCGACGGTGATCGGCGAAAAGGGCATCAAGCTCTCGGGTGGCCAGCGCCAGCGTCTCGCCATCGCGCGCGCCCTGCTGCGCGACACGCCGATCCTGGTGCTCGACGAGGCGCTGTCGGCGGTCGATGCCGAGAACGAAGCCGTGATCCAGGAGGCGCTCGACCGGCTGATGCGCGGCCGTACCACGCTGATCCTCGCCCATCGCCTGTCGAGCGTGATCGATTGCGACCGCATTCTCGTGCTCGATGGCGGCCGCGTTGCCGAGGAAGGCAAGCATGCGGCGCTGATGGCGCGCGGTGGCACCTATGCGGCGCTGATGGCGGAGCAGGCTCACTCAGGGGAGCGCGCTACTCCAGTCACGCTTCAAGAAATGAGCGCCACTGGAGTGGCGCACTCCCAAGAAGAGCTGGCACTCGGCCCTACCCCGACCGAAGGCATCATCAAGGCCGAAGGGCTGACCTGGTATCAGGTCGTCGCCACGCTGATGAAGCTGGTGGTGCCGTGGAAGGGCAAGCTCACGGCCACCTTCGTGCTCGGCGTGCTGCGCGTGCTGGCCTTCATCGGTGTCGGCGTATTGTCGGCGCTGATCGTGCTGGCGCTGAAGCATCACGAGCCCTATCGCGGCCTCGCCATCGCGCTCGCCCTCGTGGCGCCGCTGTCGGGCATCCTGCACTGGTTCGAATCGTGGCTCGCGCACGACATGGCGTTCCGCCTGCTGGCCGAGATGCGCATCGATGCCTTCCGCAAGCTGGAGGCGCTGGCGCCCGCCTATCTCGTGCGTCGGCGCACCGGTGACCTGATGGCGCTCGCCACGCACGATATCGAGCTGGTCGAGTACTTCTTCGCCCACACCGTGGCGCCGGCCTTCGTCGCCATCCTGGTGCCGGCCGGCGTCGTCATCGCGCTGGCCACCACCAGCGGCTGGCTGGCGCTGGCGCTGCTGCCCTTCCTGCTCGCCGTCGGCTTGAGTCCGTTCCTGATGCGCAAGCGCGTCGATACGCTGGGCTCGCAGGCACGCGAGGCGGCGGGCGAGCTGGGCGCCTTCGCCGTCGACTCCGTCCAGGGCCTAGGTGAGATCGTCGCCTTCCAGCAGGAGCGTCGGCGCGGCGACCGCCTCGACCAACTCTCGCAGCATCACATCGGGTTGCGCCTGCCCTTCTTCCGCGAGCTGACCCTGCAGCAGAGCCTGCTCGAAGTGATGACCGGCCTCGGCGGACTATCGGTCGTCGTCACCGGCGCCATCCTGTCCAGCACCGGCGCGATCGATCCGGGCCTGCTGCCGCTGCTGACCATCATCGCCATGGCGGCGTTCCTGCCGGTGTCGGAGATCGCGCAGATCGGCCGCCAGCTTGCCGACACGCTGGGCGCCACGCGCCGCATCTATGCGCTGGCCAACGAGCCGATTCCCGTGCGCGATGGTGCGGGCGTGCCGCCGAAGAAAGGTCCAGCGGCGCTGGCGCTGGAAAAGGTGAACTTCACCTATCCCGGCCAGACGCGGCGGGCGCTGAGCGATGTGAGCTTCGTCATCCCCGCCGGCAAGACGGTGGCGCTGGTCGGCACCTCGGGCGCCGGCAAGACGACGACGGCGCAACTGCTGATGCGCTTCTGGGATCCGCAGTCGGGCCGCATCGTGCTGAACGGCGCCGATCTGCGCGACTACAAGCTCGATGCGCTACGCCAGCTCATCGCCCTGGTGGCGCAGGACACCTATCTCTTCAACGACACGCTGCGCGCCAACATCCTGATCGCGCGGCCCGAGGCAACGGAGGTGGAGCTGAACGCCGCCATCGAGCACGCCTCGCTATCGGAGCTGGTGGCGACGCTGCCGGACGGGCTCGACTCGCCGGTCGGCGAGCGCGGCACCAGCCTGAGTGGCGGCCAGCGCCAGCGCGTCGCCATCGCCCGCGCCTTCCTCAAGGATGCGCCGATCCTGATCCTCGACGAGGCGACCTCGCATCTCGACGCGGTCAACGAGCAGGCGGTGCGCCGCGCCCTCGATCTCCTGCAGGCCGACCGCACCACCATCGTCATCGCCCATCGCCTCTCGACCGTGCGCGATGCCGACCTGATCGTGGTGCTCGACGAGGGCCGCGTCGCCGAGACCGGCAGCCACGCGGAACTGCTGGCCCGCGGCGGCCTCTATGCCCGCCTGGTCTCGCGCCAGCTCGCCGTCGCCTACGCGCCGGCCGCGTCGTAACGAAGGCGCGGGCAGGAAGCCCGCGATCCGCACGGCAACGCCTCGCGAATGCCGGCCTGGATCGCATTGACTTGCACCGCGGCAACAGACCACTCTCGCGCCCGTGTCGTCATCGAGTCCGGCCGTTTCCCTGGTCCTGCCGATCCGCATCGACTGGACCAAGCACCTTTTTGCGCTGCGCATGGTGGTGGCGGTCATCGCCTCGCTGGCGGTCGCCTTCTGGCTGCAGGTCGACAATCCGCAATGGGCCGCGCTGAGCGCCTGCCTGGTGATCCAGCCGACCGCGGGCGCCGTCGTGGCCAAGAGCGCCTACCGTGCGATCGGCACCGTCATCGGCTCGCTGTTCGGACTGTTCGCGCTGTCCCTCTACGCCGAGGCGCCGGCCGCCTTCGTGGGCATGATGGTGCTGTGGCTGGGGGCGACGGTGTTCGGCGCCATGCAGGCGCGCAACTTCGTCGCCTATGGCTGCCTGCTGGCCGGCTTTTCCGGCCTGCTGGTCGGCTTCCAGTCCATCACCGCGCCGGATGCCGGCTGGGCAGTGGCGCTGCACCGGACCATCGAGATCCTGATCGGCATCGGCTGCTCGACCGTCGTCACCTTGCTGATCAAGCCGGTCTATGCCGGCGACGTGCTGCACCGCTCGGTCGGCGCCACCTTCTCCGGCCTCGCCGCCTACGCCGCCCGCACCCTCGATCCCACCACGCCGCCCGAGGAGCTGGCGGTCACGCGCCAGCGCATGATCGAGGAGGTCGCCAAGTTCGACGCGCTGCGCTCCTACGCCACCTTCGAGGCAATGGAGCTGCGTGCCGACGACAGCGCGCTGCGTCACGTCGTGCGCGATTTCCTCGGCGTGCTGGCAATCACGCGCAGCCTCTACGTGCGGCTGCAGGGCCTGCGGCAACAGCCCTCCGGGCCGGTGCTCGACCATGTCGGCAACACGCTGGCCAAGGTCGCGGCCGTCCTGCGGGCGGTGTCGGCCGAGACGCGCGTGGCGTTGGGCGATCCGCAGGCGCTCCGTCGCGATCTCCTGCGCGCCCGCCGTGCCCTGCTCCAGGCCCGTACGGCGCTAATCGCCATGGCGGGATCCGTGCCCTTCGACGAACTCGCCAATGCGCTGCTGGTGATCAGCCGCACCGGCGACATGGTGCATCGTCTGTCGATGGTGATGGTGGCGAGCTTCGCCGTGAACCGTCGCCGGCGGCGCCAGCCCCGACCGCATGCGGTGCCGTCGCCGTTCGGCCTCACCGAGGCGATCCTGCAGTCGGTCCGGGCGGCGCTGGCGCTGCTGGTCGTCACGCTGTTCTGGATCGCGACCGCATGGGAAGCGGGCTTCTCCTCGATCGTCGGCCTGGTCGTGGTGCTTTTCTGCGTCGTCAACCAGGACGACCCGGGCAAGCTGGCGCGGCCGTACATTGCGGCCGTCACCTTCGCCCTCGTCCTCGCGCTGGCGGCCACCGCGACCGTGCTGCCGCTGCTCGACGACTTCACCGGCCTCGCTGTCTTCCTGGCGCTCGTGCTCTATCCCGCCGGACTGGCGATGGCGACGCCGCGCTACACCATGGCCGGCGTCGGCTTCGGTGTCTTCTTCATCTCCGAGCTCATCACCGGCAATCAGTTCCAGCCGGTGCCGCAGCAATACGTCAACAATGCGCTGGGATTGATCCTGGGCATGCTCGCCTGCCTGATTGCCGCGCAGGGCCTGCTGCCCGTGTCGCCCGAAGTGATCCGTCGCCGCGCCTGGCGCCGGGTGCTGGCAACGCTGGCAGACGCCGCCCGCGGCGCGCTGCTGGGACTGCAGCCGGCCCGCGCGGTGTTGAGCATTCTGGCGGGCCTGCTGCCGCGCCTCGATCTCACGCGGCCGCGCGAAGAGGAGCTGTTGCGCGGCTGTCTCGGCGCCGCCTCCAACGGCGTCGAGCTGGCACGACTCGGCGGCCTGGCGCGCGATCCCCTCACGCCGCCGGCGATTGCCGAGGCGCTGCAGCCGTGGCTGGTCCTGATGGCCGGCTTCTACGAGACACTGCCCACCGCGCGCGATCGCGCCGCCCGCCTGGCCGAAATCGCGGCGGCGACGCGCACGCTGCATGACAGGCTGGCGGCGCTGGCCGTGCCGCCCGGCTCGCCACAGGCCGGCAGCGCGGTGCGGGCGGCCGCCTCGCTGCGCTTCGTGGCGGATCGCTTCGACACCGATCGCCCTTTCCTGCTACGCACCTTCAACCCCTGATCAGAGCGACATCGAGCCCATGCTTCCGCCGCCCTCCGTCAGCCTCTCCGCCATCAGCCGCGTGGAGGATCTCTCCCTTCTCGGCTTCTACGTGCCCGCCCTGATGGCGTGGGCGCTGCTGGCCCTGCTCGTCTTCATCGCGCTGCACTGGCTGCTGGCGGCGACCCGGCTCTACCGCTTCGTCTGGCATCGCGCGCTGTTCGGCATGGCGCTTTATGTGGTGATCCTGGGCGGCATCGTGCTGGGCGGGAGCGCGGGATGGCTGTGACGCGCAACCTCGTCGGCATCGTCGTGACCGTGGCGGTGGCCGCCGCCGCGGTGTTCATCGGCTGGCGGCTATGGGACTTCTATACCCAGTCGCCCTGGACCCAGGATGCGCGGGTGCGCGCCAATGTCGTCGAGGTGGCGCCCGACGTGTCGGGCCTGATCCGCACCATCAACGTCATCGACAACCAGGTCGTTCACAAGGGCGACGTCCTGTTCGTGATCGACCGCGAACGCTTCAAGATCGCCGTCGAACAGGCCGAGGCGATCGTGCTGATGCGCAAGGAGGCGCTGAAGCTGGCACAGGACGATGCCGAGCGCGACGCCAAGCTCGGCCTCACCGGCGCGGTCTCGGCGGCAGTCTCCGAGCGGACCTCGGCACTGGCCCAGGAAGCCCTGGCCGAGCTGCAGCAGGCCGAGGCCAATCTCGCCACCGCCCGCATCAACCTCACCCGCACCGAGGTGCGCGCGCCGGTCAACGGCTACGTCACCAACCTCACGGCCACCGTCGGCAATTACGCCACCACCGGCCAGGGCGTGCTGGCCCTGGTCGACAGCGACTCCTTCTATGTCTACGCCTACTTCATGGAGACCAAGTTGCCGGCCATCCGCACCGGCGCGAAGGCGCGGGTGCGGCTGATGGCGGGCGGGGCAGAGATCGGCGGCACGGTCGAGGGCGTCAGCCGCGCCATCGCCGATGGCAGCGCCGCCAATGGCCTGCTCGCCAACGTCAATCCGGCCTTCGACTGGATCCGGCTGGCACAGCGCATCCCCGTGCGCATCAAGATCGAGTCCGTCCCGCCCGGCGTGCAACTCGTCGCCGGACTCACCTGCACGGTGGTGGTCGACCAGTCCCGTGCTCCCTGACACGCGGCATCCTATCAGCAATTCTTTGGCAAAGCGGTAGGCTCATAAGCTATTGTTAGGCATGCGCGGCCTCAATCTCGACCAGCTCGACACGTTCAAGCATGTGGTCGAGCTCGGCAGTTTTTCCGCCGCCGCCGACCGGCTCGACCTGACGCAACCGGCGGTCAGCCTGCAGATCCGCCAGCTCGAGAAGCGGCTGGGCGTGCGGCTGATCGAGCGGGTCGGCAAGCGGGCCGCGCCGACGCCAGCCGGCACCGAGCTACTGCTGCACGCCCGAAGGATCGCCGAGGCCGTCGCGGCCACCGAGGAAGCACTGGCGCCCTATGCAGCGGGTACGATGAGCCGCGTGCGCATCGGCACCGGTGCCACCGCCTGCATCCATTTCCTGCCGCCGATCCTGCGTGAACTGCGGCGCCAGTTCCCCGGCCTCGAGATCTACGTCAACACCGGCAATTCGCCCGACGTGCTGAAGCAGGTCGAGGAGAACACGATCGATATCGGCCTCGTCACCCTGCCAGCGATCGGCCGCATGTTCGACGTGACGCCGATGTTCGACGACGAATTCGTCGTGCTGTCGCCGCGCAAGGGCATCACGCTGCCCAAGGCGGTGACGCCCGACGTGCTCATCCGCCATCCGATCGTGCTGCACGAATCGGGCTCGCAGACGCGGCGTATCGTCGACGACTGGTTCGCCGCCGGCGGCTTCACCGTGAAGCCGGCCATGGAGCTGGGCAGCGTCGAGGCGATCAAGGAACTGGTCGATGCCGGGCTGGGCTGCGGCATCGTTCCGCGCATGGCGGTGGAAGGCCCCTACAAGTCACCCAATCTCGTCGTGCAGTCGCTGTCACCGCGACTCAGCCGCAAGATCGGTCTCGTGCTGAGGCGCGACAAGCCCTTGCACAAGGGGCTGCGCGAGACGGTGGCGGCGTTGCGCCGCGCCGCCCGCCTGCGAGCCTGATAGGTGGGCCTGACAGCGCTTTCGCTTATGAAAGTCATAACGGCGCGCGCCTGTGCGTGAGGCGGGCGAGGGCGTAGATTTCCAGCGAGTATGAGTACGTCCTCCATTACCCTCCGCGACGCCGCCGAAGCCGACTTCGAGGCGATCACTTCCATTTACGGTCATCATGTCAGGCACGGCCTCGCCTCCTTCGAGGAGGAGGCGCCCTCGCACGAGGAGATGCTGTCGCGCTGGCGCAAGGTGCTCGATCTCGGCCTGCCCTACATCGTGGCCGAGACCGAGGGGCGCGTTGCCGGCTACAGCTATGCCGGCTCCTACCGGCCGCGACCGGCCTATCGCTACACGGTGGAGAACTCGGTCTATATCGACGATGCGATGCGCGGACGCGGCATCGGCAAGCTCCTGCTCGCCGAGCTGATCGAGCGCTGCACGCGCGGGCCGTGGCAGCAGATGCTGGCCGTGATCGGCAACAGCGGCAATGCCGGATCGATCGCGCTGCATCGCAGTTGCGGCTTCCGGATGATCGGCACGCTCGAGCGCGTCGGCTTCAAGCACGGGCAATGGGTCGATACAGTGCTGATGCAGCGCACCCTCTAGTATTTTGCAGCCGAATCGGCTGCAAACCTCGCTTGTCCCCTCCCCAACACCTGCGGCATCCTTTGTCATAAGAAGCCGTCGGTCCATCGCGCCTATCCGTTGGGGAAACGATGCCGTTCACGCTATCCCGTCGCCAATCCGTCGCCTGGCTCGGCGCCGCGCCGGCAATCCTGCCGGCGCTCGCCCACGGCCAGGGCATCCTTCCCGACAAGCCACTGCGCATCGTCGTCGGCTTCGCTGCCGGCGGCGGCACGGACCTGATGGCGCGCCTGATCGCGGCGCAACTGCAACGCCGGATCAGCCAGCGCATCGTGGTGGAGAACAAGCCGGGCGCCACTGGCGCGACGGCGGGCGAGATCCTGAAGAACGGTCCCAGCGACGGATCGCTGATCGCCCTCATGCCGTCAACGACGCTGGCGGCGCGCGTCGTCACGCCGGGCTTTCCCTTCGATCCGCTGATCGACATCACGCCGATCACCGAGGTGGGCACCTTCCAGGGTGCCTTTGCCGTCTCGCCGACGACTCCGGCCCAGACGGTGGCCGAATATATCGACTGGGTGAAGGGCGATCCGCAGCAACGCGGAAAGGTCGGAACCACGGCGGCCGATCTCACCCTCGACTTCTATATCCGCCTGTTCAGCCGCGAGTTCGGCGTCAAGCTGACGGGCGTGCCGTTCCGCGGCGCCGGGTCCCTCATCCATGACATGAGCGAGGGACTCATTCCGGCCGGCTTCGCCGGTGTGCCCTCCTTCCTGGCCGCCTATCGCGGCAAGCAGATCCGCATCCTCGCCATCTCCGGCCACAATCGACTCGCCGTCGCCCCGAACATTCCCGTCGTGCGCGACGTCGGCCATCCCGAACTCGAGATCGTCGAGTGGTACGGCTTCTTCAGTGCGCCGATGGTGCCGGCGCGCGTGATCCTGGAATGGAATCGTGTTCTGGTGACGACGATCCAGTCGTCCGACGTCTCCGAACAGCTCGCCCAGTTCGGGCTCGAGGTGCAGACCTCGACGCCCGAGGAAACCGTCGCCCTGATTGCGACCCATCTCAAGCGCTGGCACGATCTGGTGACGTCCCTCGGCGGCACGCCCGCCAACTGAATCAAGGTGTCACCATCGATGTTCAGTCACCTTACCGTCGGCAGCAACGATATCGCTCGGGCCAAAGCCTTCTACGATGCCGTCGGCGTGGCGCTCGGCCTGACGCGTCTTGCCGATCATCCGGAAGCGGCGGCATACGGCTCTCCGAACAGTCGGCCGCAATTGTGGATCGTGCGTCCGCTCGACCGTAAGCCAGCCACCGTCGGCAACGGCATCACGATCGGCCTCGAGGCGTCGGATCGCAGTGCGGTCGATGCCGCTCATGCCGCAGCCCTCGCTCACGGCGGCCACGATGAAGGCAAGCCCGGCCTGCGCCCGCATTATCATCCGAACTATTACGGCGCTTATGTCAGAGACCCCGATGGCAACAAGGTCTGCATCGTCTGTCACAAAGCCGTGTGAGGTGCTTGTTGGCTCCGGTGACAGCGCGTAGGGTCGCGCCAAGTTTAGGGAGTAAAGCATGCCGCCGTTGAAGGTGTTCTGGCAGCCTGGTTGAACCAGCTGTTTGAGACTCAAAGAGTTTCTATCGGTCCGTGGGATCGACTTCGTATCCGTGAATGTTCTTGAAGATCCGGACGGCATGGCCGAGCTGCAGCGGCTTGGCGTGCGCTCGGTGCCGGTGCTGGCGCGCGGCGACAAGTTCGTGTTCGGCCAGAGCACCAAGCAGATCGTCGACTTCCTGGGGCTCGCCGAGAAATCCGGGCCGCAGCTTTCGGTCGACGAGCTGTGCCAGCGCGTCGACAAGTTCATGGGCGCCGCCCTCGAGCTCATTCCGCTGATGCCCTATGACCGGCTCGGCACCCATGTCCCTGGCCGCCCGCGCAGCTATCGCACGCTGGGGTTCCATCTCTTCCGCGTCGTCGATGCTTTCCTTGGCACCAACGAGGGCATTCCCCTCGTCCAGGCCATGTTCCGCGAGGAGCCGGCGGCCGATGCCGACACGGCCGCCCTGGTCGCCTATGGCGAAAAGGTCCGGCAGCGTTTCCGCGACTGGCGGGCCAAGGGCGATGCATCGCCGGGCAAGACGCTGCAGACCTATTATGGTCCGCAGTCCCTGCACGAGTTGCTGGAGCGAACCACCTGGCACTCCGGCCAGCATGTGCGTCAGTACATGATGCTGCTTGAGAAGGAAGGCGTCGCCCATCACCGGCCGCTGGTCGAGGCCGACTTCGCCAAGCTGCCGATGCCGCAGAACGTCTGGGACGGCTAGACGCGCGGAAACCTCAGCCTCCGGACGGCGTTTACTGCGCAGGAATTCACCTCGCAGCCCGGAGAACACCATGCGCGCCAATGGCTTGGCTGGTCAGTCCAGCAAGGATCTGGTCAAGGAGATCAACGCGCTCAAGGCGCAGTTGCAGAAACTGTCGACCGCGCTCGAAGCGGAAGCCAGCGACGGCGTCAGCCGAGCGATGAGCACGATCGAGGGCAAGAGCAAGCAGGCGATCGACAATGCGATCCAGGCGGCGCAGGAGTTCGTCGACGAGTACGGCGACAGCGCCCGCGAGACCATGGAGGCCCTGGCCCGGAAGTCGGCGGAACTGCGCGACAAGGCCAAGGATTCGCTGGTCGACAACGTCCAGAATCGCCCGGTGGGAACGCTGGCCGCCATCGTCGGCATCGGCTTCCTCGCGGGGTACCTTTGTCGGCGGCAATAGCCGGGCCTCGCGCCCGGCCTCCCGCGCGGTCGCTAGAACCGGATCTTCCGTCGCGGCCGCCGAGCCGGGAGCCGACCCGGGGGAACCGCTTGCCATGATTGGCCCCATCCTCCGGCTCGCCACCACGACGCTCGCCGCCGGCTCTCTCCGGGCAGCGGCGGGTGAAGTCGCCGCGCGGGCGATGCTGACCTTGGCTGCATTCCTCGGCGGGGTCGTGGCCGTGCTGTGCTTCAGCTACGCCGCCCTCACTCTTCTGGAGCGCCAGCTCGATCCGGCCGGCGCCTGGGCCATCATCGGCGTCTTTTACGCTCTTTTGGGTCTCAGTCTTTACTTCGCCGCGAGCAGACGCCGCCGTTGACGCGCCGGCCGTACCGGCTGACGAGGCGGACGCCACGGCGGTGCAGACAGCGGCGGCTTCGCGTGGCGCGGACTGACCGGCTGATCGTCCGCCAGCAGCACCTCTAGCCAATGCATGGCCGGGATATGGGCCGAGATGGTGCTGATCAGGATCAGCAACGGCACCGCGACGATGGCGCCGATCGGCCCCCACATCCATCCCAACAGGCCGATCGCCACGAACACGGCCACGGTGTTGAGGGCGCACCGCCGGCTGACGAAGGTCGGAGTCGCGAGTTGGGATTCCGTGAAGTGGATCACGGTCAGCAAGGCCGGCACGGCAACGACGCGCTGCCAATCCTGAAAGGTCAGCAGCGCCACGACGGTCACCACGGCGATCAGCGCCGGTGGACCGACGAACGGCACGAACGAGGCGAGGCCCATGAAGGCGCCCCACATCACCGCGTTGGGCAGGCCGAGCAAGGCCAGGCCGACACTCGCCAGCACCGCCACCACCGCATAGATCACGGCCAGCGAGAAGAGGTAGTAGCCGACGCGTTCGTTGATGTCGCGCATGACGCGGGCCAGCCGCACCCGCGTCGAGAAGCTGCCGGGAATGCGCAGGATCTGACGGCGATGCGTGTTGCGGTGGGCCAGCAGCATGAAGGCGAGCACGCCGGCATAGGCGATCTGCAGCACGACCAGCGGCGTCGTGCTGGCGAGTTGGCTGAGCAGCGAGTGGTCGCGCATCACGACCTTCTCTGCCGGCTCGGCGACACGATTCGCTGTCGCGGTCGCGGCCTCCTCGACCCGCGCGGTCAGGTCCTGCATGAAGGCGAGCGATTGCCGCAGCCCTTCCAGCTTGCGTTCCAGCTTGTAGGTCAGCAGAGGCGCCTGCTGCACCCAGTCGGCAATGGAGGGAATCGCCAGCGACAACAGGCCGGCGACGAGCAACGCGAGGAACAGGACCGATAAGGCCGCTGCCGCAGTGCCCGGAATGCGGATGCGCTCGAGCGCGTTGGCGACCGGCGTCAGTAGCAGCGCCAGAACGACGGCGGCCGCCGTGGGAATCAGGAAGTCACGGGCGAAATAGCCGATCGCTCCCACGCCGCAGACGGCCAGCACGATCAGCGGACGATGGAGCCCGGCCCCCCTGTACCCGGCCGATTTGCCGGCTTCTGCCCTTGCATCCACGGTCCATCACCTCGTGAACGGTGTGAACGCCGCGCCGGCACGATCGTTGCGCCCCCGGGTCGCACCGCACCGCCACCCGGCTTTGTCTTTGCCCGGCGGAAGCGGTTCGGCTTTACTGCCGCGGCCGCAGCCGAGGGAGGAAGCCGTGCCGATGTTCAAGCGTGCGGACGCGGAGCTCTACTATGAAGTCCATGGCGAAGGTTTTCCGATCCTGCTGTTCGCGCCG
This sequence comes from Enhydrobacter aerosaccus, assembly GCF_900167455.1. Taxonomy (GTDB): domain Bacteria; phylum Pseudomonadota; class Alphaproteobacteria; order Reyranellales; family Reyranellaceae; genus Reyranella; species Reyranella aerosaccus. The sequence continues at coordinate 78,416 of NZ_FUWJ01000015.1, read as the reverse complement.
GGCGGCCTGCGCTCGCAGCTGAATTACTGGAAAGCCAGTCCGGCCGATCCCAAACAGCCGGCGGCCTGGATGAATCCGATGATCGCGCTGGCCGACAGGTTCACGGTGGTCGGCATGGACCAGCGCAACGCCGGCAAGTCGGTTGCCGACGTCCAGCCCGATCATGGCTGGCACACCTTCGCCGAAGATCACTTTGCCCTGATGGATCATCTGGGCTTCGACAGGTTCCACGTCATGGGCGGCTGCATCGGCGCCAGCTACTGCTTCGAGGCGATCGAACAGCATCCCGCGCGCGTGGCAGCGGCGGTGCTGCAGAACCCGATTGGCCTGTGGGAGAACCGCGACGTGTGGGATGCCGCCATCAAGGGCTATGGCGAGACGGTACGGGCGCGCGATCCCTCGATCCCCCAGGAAACCATCGACGCCTTCGGCCGCAACATGTTCGGCGGCGACTTCGTGTTCTCGGTCAGCCGCGACTTCGTGAAGGCGTGCCGTACGCCGCTGCTGCTGCAACCCGGCACCGACAAGCCGCATCCCGCCAAGACCAGCGAGGAGATCGCCGCGCTTGCGCCCAATATCGAGATCCAGAAGGACTGGCGCGGCCCGATCTATCTCGACGATTCCATCAAGCGCGTGCGCGCATTCCTCGACAGGCACACACCGAAAGCGTGAGCGCTTACTGTGTGACGGGCGGTGCGACGGGCGCTTTGCGTTCCGGCTGCGTGACCGGCTGCCGCAGCAGCCAGTCGCGTGCCTCGCGGACGGTATAGAACACCTCGATCGGTCGATCCGCCGGTGCCATCGCCTTGAAGGCAACAGCGTTCTCGCTGCGACCGCGCTCCACGACGATGGCAAGCGGCCCGCGCACGAGACCGCGCTCCTTGGCATGCTCCGCCAGCACCTGCTCGATGGCGATCAGATTCACCGGCCCGACAGCGGCGGGCACGACCGACGTGACATCGATGATCTTTCGGTAATGCAGGGCTCCTGCCCGCGCGAGACCGGCCACAAACTCCCGACACTCTTCAAGTGTGACGTTGCCGCGTCCGATGCCGACGACGATCCGATCGGGATGGAAGAATTCGAGATGAACCGGCATGGATGCGCAAGACCTCAGGTCTGGATCGAGTGGAAAGCGGCGGCCGAAGGGAATATCAGGATTTGGGTTCCGGCTGTGTGACAGGCTGCTCGAGCAGCCATTTGCGGGCCTCACGGATGGTGCGGAAAACCTCGACCGGACGGTCCTTCGACGACATCTCCTTGAACATCAGCGCAAGCTCGCCACGCTCCCGCGCCGTGACGATGGCCAGCGGCCCACGCGGCAGATTGTGCGCCGCCGTCTGCGAGGAAAGTCGTTCCTCCATCGCCAGCAGTTCCTCTCGGCCGATACTCGAAGAGGTGGCCGATGTGGCGTCGATGATCTTGCGATAGTGCAGGATACCGGCCTGGACGATGTCCATCAGGAACTTACGATACTCGTCGATCGACACGTTTCCGCGCGCGACTCCGACAGCGATGCGATCTGGGTGAAAGACTTCGAGATGGACCGGCATTGGCGGCGCACTATGAAAAGCAGCGGCCGTGCAGGCAAGCACAGGCTGCAATTCTGCCTCGGCGATGCAGAATACTGGCCTCCGCGCCTCGACTTCTGCTAATGCTGCATCGTGAAGCGCTCGACCCTCACGATCTTAGTCGTCACCCTCGCCGCGGCCCTGGTTGCCGGCGGCTATACCTTCTATCGGAAGTTCACGCCGACCGAGCGGGCGCTCGACGAGCTGCGTGACATGCCGCTGGTGGGCGTGGCGCTCGACGATCATCCCGAACTCGAGGATCGGTTCCGACAAGCCCTGCGCGAGGAGCAGAGCAATCCAACGACCAGCGGTCCGTCGCGCGCCTTGCTGGTGGTGGGCGAAATGCGTCGCGATGTGATCGCGCCCGTGCTGCGCCATGCCGACGATGCCAGCGTCGTCGCCGCCATGGCGGCGCGCGTGACCCTGGTGCATTACCTGCAGAAGGCCGATCCACCGGCCTGTCGTGAATTCTCCATGGGCGGCATCAGCCGGCCCGACAAGCTCGATGCGGAGGCACAGCGTCTGTTCAAGGATGTCCTGGTCGCCATGGAAGCCGCCTATCGCAGCGGTCGGAGCGGCAAGCCGCAGGCCATGCCGACGAGCCAGCAAATGGGCGACATGATGCGCGAGGCCGGCTTCACCAAGACGGACTTCGATCGGCTGAACAACTTCGCCTCGCTCTCCAACGAGGTGAGCTGCGAGATGGAGCTGAAGGTCGACGCCGCTCCGCCCCTGCTGCCGCCCGACAAGCGCGGTGCGTTTTCGCGTTTCGTCGTCGCGCGCTAGGCAACGCCTCGCGCGCCGCAGCGTTAGGCGCTCATGGCAGTCGCGAAGAACCGATCCCCTAGGCCGCACCAGAAGCCGCAAGGAGCGCGCACCCGGGCCAAGCTGAAGGAGTGGTCCGGCAAGGTGACGCGCGAAAGCGATGCGCTCGATCTCGAGAACGGCGTGTTCAAGAAGCGCAACGCCCGCGACATTGCCGTCTCGCTCAAGCGCTCCGCCGACCGGAGTCACCGCCGCAAGTCGGCGCCGCTGCGCTCGGCCATGTCGATGTTGACCTTCTATATCAACCGCGCCGGCAAGAACCTCGGCGACAGCCGCCTGCGCACGCTGGAGAAGGCCAAGGAAGAGCTGCGGCGGTTGTTCCGGAACGGCGAGAAGCCCCGATCTTCCCCTCGCGGGTAGGGCAATCATTCTCTCGTCACCCGAGCGGAGCCGAGGGTCCCCTCTTGGCTATGCTCGGTTCAATGTTGGCGCCGGAAAAAGGTCCTTCGACTACGCCTCGCTCCGCTCGGCTTCGCTCAGGACGACGGGAAAGTCCCGGCGTACGCCATGGCGCTTCTTCACAGGGCCGTCTTGATCGGGTGGCGATGCGGTCGTCTTGACAGGGCTCCGGACACAGGCTTTGTGCCGACCTGGCGGTGCGTGCGCTGACACGCTGGCCGCGCATCCGGCTGACGAGTCCTGTCGAAGGGAAGTCGGATGACTCTCGGGGGCAGGCAAGGACGCGCGCGCGATGGACATTGCCGCCTGGCTGCCGCCCCTCGTCAGGGCACTGGCGACAGCGCTGATCGTGGTATCGGCATCGGCCGTCGCCGAGTCGCTCGGCCCGTTCTGGGGGGCGCTGGTTGCCAGCCTTCCGATCTCCGCGGGACCTGCCTACGTCTTCCTGGCAATGCAGCACGACGCCGACTTCGTCGCCGCGAGCGCGCTCGCCAGCGTCACGGCCAACGCGGCGACCGGCATGTTCCTGATCGTCTACGCCACCCTGGCGCCGCGCCTGCCGCTGTGGCGCAGTCTCGGCGCGGCGATCCTCGCCTGGGCGGCCTCGGCCGTCGCCCTGCAACAGATCGCCTGGACGCCGGCGGCGGCGGTCCTGCCTAACCTCGCCGTCTACGGTTTCGGGATCCTGCTCGGCCGCAGGCGCCGCGCCGTGACACCCGCGCCTTCTTCCCGCGCACGGCGGCGATGGTACGAACTGCCGCTCCGCGCCGCCGCCGTCGCCGCCTTCGTCTCGCTGATCGTCGGCATCAGTTCGATCCTCGGCCCCGCCACGACAGGAATGGCCGCGCTCTTCCCCGTGAGCTTCATCAGCCTGATCGTGATCGTGCATCTGCGGATGGGCGGCGCGGTGTCCGGCCTGATCGCCGCCAACGCGATGCTCCCGATGGTGGGCTTCGGCGCCATGCTGCTGGCCCTCCACCTCGCGATCGCTCCCCTGGGCGTGACGGCGGCGCTCCTCCTCGCCCTGGCGATCTCCCTGCTCTGGTCCGCCCTGCTGCTCCTCACGCAGACCCGCCGGTATCGGCACTAGCGAACCGGTATAGAGACACCGGCGACGATGCCTCCGCCGATCCCATTCGCTATATTCATGTAAATACAGCGTCACGGATCGGAGACTCGAACAGATGGATCGGCGCACTATCCTCAACGCTCTCACCGTCGGCTTGTTCGGGACGATGCCCCTGGCGCGACGGGCGCTGGCGCAGCATCACACCATGGCGCCGGCCGCGGTGCCAACGGATGCGCGCGGTGTGCTGGTCTTCGCGGCAGCGACGCTGAAGCCCGCGCTCGACGCCATCGTGGCAGCCTATCGCGCCAAGGAGGGTGCGGAGGTCACGGTCGCCTACGGCCCGACGCCAGCGCTGGCCAAGCAGATCGAGAATGGCGCGCCGGCGGATATCTTCCTGTCTGCCGATCCGGTGTGGATGGACTATCTGGCGGAGCGGCGCCTGATCCGGCGCCACACGCGCGCCGACCTGCTCGGCAACGTTCTCATCGTGGCGGAGCGCGGTTCGCCCTCGGCGAACCCGCCACCCGTCATCGATCGTGATTTCCCGCTGGCGACGCTCGTCGGCGCCGGGCCGCTCTGCATGTGCAACCCCGCCGACCATCCGGCAGGCCGCTACGGCAAGGCGAGCCTGGAAGCGCTCGGCCTGTGGGACGGCATCGCCGGCAAGATCGCGATCGCGTCGGATCCGCAGGCGGCGGTCGTCATGGTGGCGCAAGGCGAGGCCCCTGCCGCCCTGGTCTTCGCCACCGACGTCAAGGATGTGACCGGCATGCGCATCGCGGGCACATTCCCCGCTTCGAGCCACCCGCCGATCGTCTATCCCATCGCCCTCACCATGGCCGCGCCGCACGCCGAAGCGGCCGAGCGGCTGCTCGCTTACCTGCGCTCACCCGAAGCCCGCACGTTGTTCGATCGCTACGGCTACACGTGAGCGCAGTCGGCGCTTTGCTCCGCTGCTTCAGTTGCCCGTGAGGATCTTCGCAGCGGCGTCGGCGAAGACCTGGCAGCCCAGCACGATATCCTCGTCGGCGGTGTTCTCGGTGAAGTGATGCGAGATGCCGCCGATCGACGGCACGAACATCATCGCCGCCGGCAGCTTGAGGCCGATGATCTGCGCGTCGTGGCCGGCACCCGACGGCATGCGCACATGCACGTCGGGCGCATGGACGGCGGCGGCCTCCTCGATGGCGTCGAGGAAGCGCTCGTCCATCACCAGCGGCATGGTGCGCGAGAGGGTCACGCATTCGACGGTGCACGGCCCGCGCGCGGCATGCTCGGCCACGATCTCCTGCAGCGTCGCCTCGAACTTCTCCAGGATGGCGACATCGGCATCGCGGAACTGCAGCACCATCTCGGCCTTGCCGGGAACGATCGCCGGCGCGTTCGGCTCGAGCATCATCTTGCCGACCGTCCACACGCTGCGCGGTCCGGCGACGGCGGGGAAGCGGTCCATCACGTCGTTGTAGAGTCGCATCATCGCCACGCCGGCATCCTTGCGGATCGGCATCGGCGTGGTGCCGGCATGGTTCTGGATGCCGGAGAAGGTCAGGCGGTACTGGAAGATGCCGACGATCGCGGTGACGATGCCGATGCGCTTGCCGCCTGCCTCCAGCAGGCCGCCCTGCTCGATATGGGCCTCGAGATAGCCGCGATACTGACCCTCCTCCATCTGCAGGCGCGGCGTCTTGTCGAGGCCGGCCGCCGCCAGCGCATCGCGCATCTTCGTGCCCTCGTCGCGGTGGCGAGCCTTGTCGATATCCTCCTCGGTGAGCCGGCCGATATAGGACTTGCTGCCCATCATCTGGCCCCAGTGGCCTTCCTCGTCCGCCCACGAGGCGACATCGACGGCGAGATGCGCCGTCGCCGGATCCTCGGCCAGCGCGCGCGCCACCTCGAGGCCGTAGATCACGCCCATCACGCCATCGAGCCAACCGCCGCGTGGCTGCGTGTCCGAGTGCGAGCCCAGCAGCAGGCGCGGACCGCTCCGGGTGCTGCGGCCGATCACGTTGCCGATGCCGTCGATCACCGGATCGAGCCCGGCCTCCTTCATGCGCTCGGCCAGCCACCGCCGGCTCTCGACATCCTGCGGCGACAGGTGCGGGCGATGCACGCCAGTCTGGTAGCGGCCGAAGTCGGCGATGCGCCGCAAGTCGCCCAGGAGCCGTTCACCGTTGATCTGGGGCATCTACATCCTCCTCACTATGAGAGACGCACCGCGCCGTCTCGATACATGTCAACAACGACCACACCCGCTCCCATCCTTCGAGACGCCGCTGCGCGGCTCCTCAGGATGAGGTTGTCCTTGCAGCCGCGATCAACGCAGCACGGCCGCTCGGCCAATGAGTCGCTCATCATCGACGGCAGGCACTTCACCCCCTCCTCACCCTGAGGAGGCGCGGAGCGCCGTCTCGAAGGGTGGCAACAGGGACCGTGCCCGCTCCCATCCTTCGAGACGCGCCTTCGGCGCTCCTCAGGATGAGGGTGTTCTCGCTCACAGAGCAGCCAGCCACGACGAGGTCTTTCCCGCTCACAACCTGGCCGCCACCCAGGCGGCGGTGGAGAGGAGCTTGTCGTCTTCGTAGCGGCAGCCGACGAGCTGCACGCCGAGCGGCAGCCCCATGTCGCCGGTGCCGGCCGGCAAGGTCACGCAGGGCGTGCCGGCCAGGGTCCAGATCGAGTTGAAGCGCGGATCGCCGGTGAACTCGATTCCCTTCGGCGCCTCGCCCGGTGCGCTGGGGCAGAGCAGCACGTCGAGCTCGTCGAACAGCGAGTCGACATGCGCCTTGAACGCCGCCGCCTTGCGCTGTGCCGCGACGTAGCGCTCCAGCGGCACATCGAGGCCGCGCGTCAGCCCGTCCATCAGCTCGGCGCTCACCTTGTCCGGATTGCGCAGCCGCTCGTCGGCATAGTTGCGCGTGCTCTCGAAGCCCATGATCGCCGCATGGTCCTCGAGGATGCCGTGGAACGGCGGCGCGAAGGACACATCCACCACCGTGGCACCCGTCGCCGCCAGCGACGACGCCGTACGCTCCAGCAGTTCCCTGGTGTCGGCCTCGGCATCGTCCCAGATCGGCGTGCGGCAGAAGCCGATGCGCGGCGTCGCGCCATCGCGACGGACCGGCACCGGCGGCAGCGCCAGCACGACGGCGCGCAGCAGCGCGATGTCGTCGAGCGTGCGCGCCATCAGCCCCAGCGTGTCGAGCGAATGGCACTGCATCTTGATGCCGACGCGGCTGAACTCGCCGAACGAGGGCTTGTAGCCGACGACGCCGCAATAGGCGGCCGGCCGGATCACCGAGCCGCCGGTCTGGGTGCCGAAGGCGAGTGGCACATGACCGTCGGCCACCGCCGCCGCCGATCCCGACGACGAGCCGCCCGGCGTGTGCGCCGCGTTGTGCGGATTGGTGGTCGGGCCTGGATGGCGGTTGGCGAATTCCGTCGTCACCGTCTTGCCCATGATCACGGCATTGGCGTCGCGGCTGAGCGCGATGCAGGCGGCATCGCCGAAGCTCTGCGTACCGGCGAAGATCGGCGAGTTGTGGCCGGTCGGCATGTCGTGGGTGTCGATGATGTCCTTCACGCCGAGCGGGATGCCGCGCAGCACGCCGGCGCTCGCCGCATCGGCGGCCTTCGCCTGGGCGAGCGCCAGCTCGGGATCGAGATGGGCCCACGCCTTCACCACCGGCTCGCGCTCGGCGATGCGGTCGAGGCACTGGCGCACATGGGCTTCGGCGGTGAGCGTGCCGGCCTCGATGGCGGCGACAGCTTCGGTCGCGGTCAGGGCTTTCATCGCAGCGCTCCCTGCACCCAGGCGGCAAGGTCGAGCAGGCGCGCATCCTCGTGCTGGCGGCCGACGAGCTGGATACCGACGGGCAGGCCATTGGGCCCGCGCGTGAAGGGAAGCGTGACGCACGGCATCCAGAGATAGGTCCACAGCAGGTTGAAGGTGGCGTGGCCGGTGAAGCCCAGCCCCACCGGCGCCTCGCCGGGTGCCGGCGCGGTCAGGATCACGTCGATATCGTCGAACAGCGCATCGACGGCCGCGCGGCCGTGCTCGCCCAGTCGCCGCGCCGCGGTCCAGGCGGTATGGTCGATCTTGGCGCCGGCTGCGAGCTTGTCCTCGCGCAGGCTCTTGCTCAGCAGATCTTGGAAGCGCCGCGCCTCGTCGGCATGGGCGCGCGGGCCATCGAAGGCCGACAGCGTCTTCTGCCCTGCGGTCATGTCGCTGACCGGCGCCGGCAGATCGATCTCGGTGACCTTGGCGCCGGCCTTGGCGAGCGCCGCCGCCGCGCTCTCGACCGCGGCCCGTCCTTCTGGCGACAGCTCGGCCTTGTGATGCGTGTAGCAGACGGCGATGCGCGGCGGCGAGAGTGGCGCTTCGATCGGCCGATAGGGGATCGCCATCAGCGCGGCGCGGAACAGCGCGATATCATCGAGACTGCGAGCATAGGCGCCGATCGTGTCGAGCCACTCGGTGTTGGCTTTCATGCCGGCGGTCGGGAAGTGACCGTAGGTCGGCTTGTAGCCGACGATGCCGCAGAAAGCGGCAGGACGAATCACCGATCCGCCCGTTTGCGTGCCAGTGGCCAACGTCACCTGATAGTCGGCCACGGCAGCAGCGGAGCCCGAGGACGATCCACCTGGCGTATGGGCCGGATTGTGCGGGTTGCGGGTCGGGCCGGGAAAGCGGTTGGCGAATTCCGTCGTCACCGTCTTGCCGAGCAGGATCGCCCCGGCATCGCGGGCCAGCGCCACGGTCGCGGCATCGGCCAGAGGCTGGTGCGTCTTGTAGATCGGCGAGCCGTAGCCGGTGGGCTGATCGTAGGAATCGATGATGTCCTTCACGCCCATCGGCACGCCGTGCAGCAGGCCCTTGCGCGGCCCGCGATCGAGCGCCTTCGCCTTCTCCAGGGCCGCGTCGCGGGCCAGGTGCGACCAGGCGAGGACATCGGCGTCCCGCTGGTCGATACGGTCGAGATGGGCGCGGAGGACGGCCTCGGCCGAGAGCGTTCCGGCATCGATCTGCCGCGCGATTTCCGTGGCAGTAAGCGTATTGGGTGCGGACATGACAGGCGATCAAATCAGCAAGAATTGTGCCTGTCTTTCGACGGGCCACTTCTTCGTTCGCGCAGCGATCGCATGGCAGCAATGAGGCTCTTCACCTTGCCTTGTGGCGCAACAACACGATCGCCCGTGCCGGGACGACGACGCTGCCATCGACCTCGCCCCGCCAACGATGTCGTCCCGCATCGCGCACGATGTCCTCGCCCAACCAGCGGTGTCATCCCGAATCGCGCGCGGTATCCCGCGCGCTCAAGTGAGGGATCTCTGTGCTGTCTTGGAGATCCCTCGGCTACGCCTCGGGATGACACATCTACTTTCCGCCTTTGTCGGCATGACGCCGCGATACTCTCTCGGGCTCCTCTCCCCCTTGGGGGAGAGGCGGGGTGAGGGGGATGGCCGCCGATGCGTCGACGATGGCTCGCTTCGTGCTTCGTCGCGCGGAACGATGGAGGTTTCCCGATGATAACGCGTCGCGCTGCCCTGCTCGGCAGCACCGCCCTTCCCTTCGCCGGTTCGGCGTTCCTGCGTCCGGCCGCGGCGCAACAGCCCTCGACGCTGCGCATCGCCATGACGCTGGCCGACATTCCGGTCACCGACGGCGCGCCCGACCAGGGCACCGAGGGCATCCGCTTCATGGGCTACACGCTCTACGACCCGCTGGTGATGTGGGACCTCTCGTCGGCGACCGAGCCGGCCAAGCTGGTGCCCGGCCTCGCCACCAGCTGGAAGCAGGATCCCGCCGATCCCAGCAAGTGGATCTTCGAGCTACGCCAGGGCGTGAAGTTCCACGACGGCTCGACCTTCAACGCCGATGCCGTGGTCTTCAACCTCGACCGCGTGTTCGACGAGAAGTCGCCCGCCTTCGACCGCATGGGTCGCGGCATCCTGATCGCGGCGGTCTGGCCGATCACGGGTTATCGCAAGCTCGACGAGTACAAGGTCGAGCTGCAGACCGACGGCGAGTACACGCTGCTGCCGGCGCTGCTCAACCGCTTCACCCTGGCAAGCCCGGCCAACTTCGAGAAGGTCGGCCGCGACTGGCTGGCCTACCGCAAGTCGCCCTCCGGCACCGGACCGTGGAAGATGAAGGCGTGGACGCCGCGCGAGCGCGCCGAGCTCGAACGCAACACCGACTACTGGAACAAGGACCGCATCCCCAAGAGCGAGCGGCTGGTGCTGCTGCCGGTGCCCGACGTGTCGACGCGCACGGCGGCGCTGCTGTCGGGCCAGGTCGACTGGATCGAGGCCCCCGCCCCCGACTCGCTCGACAAGCTGCGCGCCGGCGGTGTCAAGATCGAGACCAACGCCATCCCGCACATGTGGCCCTACACGCTCAGCATGCTGCCGGGGGCGCCGACCGCGGATATCCGCGTGCGTAAGGCGATGAACCTCGCCGTCGATCGCGATGCGCTGGTGAAGCTGCTGAACGGGCTCGCCGTGCCGGCCGTCGGCTGCGTGCCGCCCGATCATCCGTGGTTCGGCAACCCCAGCTTCAAGATCAAGTACGATCCCGAGCAGGCCAAGAAGCTGCTGGCCGAGGCTGGCTACAATCTCAAGGACAAGCGGCTGAAGATGAAGGTCGCGATCTCGACCTCGGGCTCCGGCCAGATGTACCCGCTGATCATGAACGAGTTCATCCAGCAGCAGTTCGCCGAGGTCGGCATCGATCTCGACTTCCAGGTACTGGACTGGAACGCGCTGCTGAACCTGATGCGCAAGGGCGCCAAGTCGGCGGAGGGCGCACCGTTCACGGCCATCAATGTGAGCTGGAACACGATGGATCCGCACAATGCCTTCATGCGCTTCGTCGATAGCGCGCAGATCCCGCCCAAGGGCTCGAACTGGGGCTACATCAACGATCCCGGCTTCGACGCGCTGGCCAAGGAGGCGCGCGAGACGGCCGACCCGGCCGCGCTCGACAAGGTGCTGGCGAAGATCAACACCAAGATGGTCGACGACGCGGTGTTCGTGTGGTTCGTCCACGACGTATGGCCCAACGCCATCTCGAGCAAGGTGAAGGGCTACGTCCACCCCAAGAGCTGGTACGTCGACTTCTCGCCGGTGACGGCGGGCTAACGGCGCGGCCCCCTCACCTCGCCTCTCCCCCAAGGGGGAGAGGAACATGAGGGGCGAGACACTCTCTCGGACTCCTCTCCCCCGCGAGGGGGAGAGGCGGGGTGAGGGGGCGCTACGCACCATGTCCGCTCGCAGCCGGTCGTCACTTCCGCGTCTGCAGCCAGCCGGTATAGAGGCCGGCGGCGACGATGATGGCGGCGCCGATCCAGCCCCACAGGTTGGGGAAGTCGCCGAAGAAGAGATAACCGACGATCACCGAGCCGATCAGCTGCATGTACTGAAACGGCGCCACGATGTTGGCGGGCGCATAGGCGAGCGCCCGGGCGACGAAGTAATGGCCCATGCCGCCCAGCACGCCGAGGCTGCAGAAGAAGAAGATGTCGCGCACCGTGTGCGGCGTCTTCCACACGAAGGGCAGCACCAGGAACATGCCGAAGCCGCCGACGACCGAGCTGTAAATGGCCGAGGTCTCCGGGGACTCGATGCCGGCGATGCGCCGCGTCAGCACCTGGTAGAGCGCGTAGCAGGCCGCGCTCAGCAGCGGCAGGACCGAGGCCCAGTGGAACAGCTCGCTGCCGGGCTGGATCACGATCAGCACGCCGACGAACCCCACGATCACCGCGGTGAGTCCCCGGACGCTGGTGCGCTCGCCCAGCATCGCCCAGGCCAATGGCAGCACCAGCAGCGGCGCCATGTTGGTGATCGAGGCCGACTTGGCGAGCGGGATGAAGACCAACGCCAGGAAGCTGCTGGCATTCGAGGCGAACAGCAGCGCCGAGCGCGCGAGCTGGGTGCCGGGTCGGCGCGTGCGCAGCATTCGCACGCCGAAGCGCGGCACGAAGAACATCAGCATGAAGACGATATGGCCGAAGGCGCGCGCCCACGAGATCTGCAGGCTGTTGTAGTCGGCGCCCAGGAACTTGGCGAAGCCGCTCATGACCGGAAACAGCATCCCCGCCGCGCACATGAAGAGGATACCGGCCAGGATGCGCTGGCCGGTCGGCGCGGCAGGACTGTTCATCGAACCCACAGTGCAACAGGGGTCATCGCACTGCAACACACGCAGCTGTGCGGTGCCGTCAGGCGGACACTGCGCTAAGGTCCGGCCAACCGAACGGAGGACTCACATGATCGACCTGCATTACTGGCCGACGCCAAACGGCAAGAAGGTCACCATCCTGCTCGAGGAATGCGGCATGCCCTATCGCATCGTGCCGGTGAACATCCAGCAGGGCGACCAGTTCAAGAAGGAGTTCCTGGAGATGAACCCCAATCACCGCATGCCGGTGATGGTGGACACCGAACCGAAGGACGGCGGCAAGCCGATCGTCATCTTCGAGTCGGGCGCGATCATGATGTACATCGCCGAGAAGGCCGGGAAGTTCTATCCGCAGGACGTCCGCAGCCGCTACGAGGTCAACGAGTGGCTGATCTGGCAGATGGCCAACCAGGGGCCCAAGAGCGGCGAGTGCGGCCACTTCCGCCGCGTCGACCAGAAGCAGCATGGCGACCAGACCTATGCCATCACGCGCTTCACCGACGAGGTGAACCGCCTCTACGGCGTGCTCAACAACCGGCTCCACAAGCACCGCTATCTCGCCGGCGACCAGTACACGATCGCCGACATGATCTGCTATCCGTGGACCGTGAACTGGAAGTTCCAGGGTCAGGACATCGAGGAGTTCCCCTACTTCAAGCGCTGGTTCGAGGAGCTGGGCGCGCGGCCGGCAGTGCAGAAGGGCATGGCGGTCGGCAGCGATCTCTCCGTCGACGTCACCAAGCTGCCGCCCGAGGAGCAGGCCCGCATCCGCAAGATGATGTACAACCAGCGCGCCATCCCCGTGCCGGCGTAACCGCCGCGCCACCAACGGCGTCACCCCCCATCGCGCGATGGCCTCGCCTCGCCAACGGTGTCATCCCGAATCGCGCGCGGTATCCCGCGCGCTCGAGTGAGGGATCTCTCGCCGGTGCCGGACAGAGATCCCTCGGCTTCGCCTCGGGATGACACAGCCTTTCGTGGCGGAGAGACGAGTTTAGGAGAGTCGAAAAGAGCACCCTCCTCCTCATGTTCCTCTCCCCCGTCTGCGGGGGAGAGGCGAGGTGAGGGGGACGCGACGGGCGTGAGCCCCCTCACCCACCCTCTCCCCCTTGCGGGGGAGAGGAGGAAGAAGGGGACAGAGGATGGCAGTACATCTTCGCCTTCATGTTCCTCTCCCCCTTGGGGGTGAGGTGAGGTGAGAAGGTCGCAGTGGGAGTGGCTCACACCGGGCCGTAGACCTGCGGGAAGTGCGCGATGTCGAGCGTCGGCAGGCCGGGCACGCGCACCAGGGCGCTTTCGTGCCGGCCGTCGGGATACAGGCGATGCTCGACATAGCCAACCTCCTTCAGCCCGTAGCGTGGTTGGCGGTGGTCGGGGATGACGAAGGCGGTCGAGGTGGCCCAGACATGGCGCGTCGCGAAGGTCTCGCTGGCGCGGTACTGATGGACATGGCCGCAGGAGATCAGCGCCGGCGTCACACCCACCAGGCTCGCCATCAGCAGGCGACGCGGCACCGGATTGACGAACCGGCCGGTGATCTCGCTCTCGTCGACCGTGCGGTCGAACAGCGGCTTGTGCAGGAACAGCGCCAGCCTGCGTGACCCGACGGAGGCGGCGACGTCGACGATGGTTTCTTCCTGCTCCTCGGCCTCCGGCAGGTCGCTGCCCAGAAGCTGCGCGTTCAGCCCCAGCACCCGCCAGCCCGGCACGTCGAACCACCACCAGTCGGGACCGAAATAGCTGACATAGCGACGCCGGCGCAGCGCATCGATCGGCCCCTCGCCGTGATCCGGCGCATCCTGGCTGTCACCGAGATCGTGATTGCCGGGCAGGAAGCGCATCGGCAGATCGAGACCGTCATGCAGCAGGCGCGCCGCCGCCATGTCGGCTTCATTGGACGCACCGTCGAGCGTGATGTCGCCGGAATTCAGCACCAGGTCGGGACGGTCCTGGCGCAGGGCCTCGCCGACGCGGGCGAAATTGTCGACGAAGAACGGCTTCTCGTCGCTGAGATGCGTATCGGAAATCTGCGCGATCCTGAACATGATACGCTGAGCCTAATCGCATTCTGTTGCAGCATCGCGAACTGGACGGGGCGGAACTATGGCGCGGACGAAAGCGGCGGCGCCACTTCCTCGAGCGACTTGCCTTCCGCCTTCACGCCGAGCTTGAGCTCGACCAGCGCCGCCGCGATCATCAGCGCCGCTCCCAGCGCGTAGCCGGTGACGATGCCCGCCCGCCCCTCGCCCTGGATCAGCACGCCGAACAGCCACGGCCCGCCGACGCCGCCGATCAAGGTCCCGAAGGCATAGAACAGCGCGATGGTGAGCGCCCGCACCTCGAGCGGGAAACTCTCGCCCACGGTGAGGTAGGCAGCGCTCGCCGCCGCCGAGGCGAAGAAGAAGACGATGCTCCACAGCGCCGTCTGCAGCGTGGCGTCGAGCAACCCGGCATCGAACAGCCAGGCGGTCGCGCCCAGCAGCAGGCCGGCGAGACTGTAGGTGATGCAGATCATCGGCTTGCGGCCGAACGTGTCGAACCAGTGGCCGAGCAGGACTGGTCCCAGGAAGTTGCCGAGCGCGAACGGTAGGATGTGCAGGCCGACGCGATCCGCCGGCAGCCCGTAGAACTTGGTGAGCACCAGCGCGTAGGTGAAGAAGATCGCGTTGTAGATGAAGGCCTGCGAGGCCATCAGCACGATGCCGAGCGTCGTGCGGCCGGGATAGCGCCGCACCAGCGTGGCCGCGACGGAGCCCATCGTCACCTTGTGCGGAGCGCCGATGCTCAGCCCCTCCTTCGCCGGCGGCAGGGGCTGGCCGGTGCCGGCGACGACGCGTTCCTCGATCTCGCCCACGATCTTGCGGGCTTCCGCCGCGCGGCCGTGGAGCATGAGCCAGCGCGGGCTCTCGGGCAGGAAGCGGCGCAGATAGAGGATGAACAGCCCCAGCACCGCACCACTGCCGAAGGCGAGACGCCAGCCGAGATCGGGCGCGAACAGCGCCGGATCGAGCAGCGGCACCGACAGCAAGGCGCCCAGCGCCGCGCCCATCCAGAAGCTGCCATTGATGGCGAGATCGGTGCGGCCGCGCAGCCGCGCCGGGATCAGTTCCTGGATCGCCGAGTTGATGGCCGAATACTCGCCGCCGATGCCCGCGCCGGTGAGGAAGCGGAAAACCAGGAAGCTTTCGAAGTTCCACGAGAAGGCGGTGGCCGCCGTCGCCAGCAGATAGACGCCGAGCGTGACGTTGAACAGCTTCTTGCGCCCGAGCCGGTCGGTGAGATGGCCGAAGAACAGCGAGCCGACGATCGCACCGGCGAGATAGGCGCTGCCGGTGAGGCCGACCTGCTCGGCGGTGAGATGCAGGCGCGGGCTGGTCTGCAAGGCCGCCGCGACCGAGCCCGCGAGGGTGACTTCGAGCCCGTCGAGAATCCAGGTGATGCCCAGCGCCGCCACGACCAGGCGATGGAACGGGCTCCAGGGCAGGCGATCGAGCCGCGCCGGAACATCGGTAGGAGTGCTTTGCGCGGCCATCGGATGCTGCAGCACAACGCAGCCGCGCCGCCACCGTTCCATGTCCCGCCCTCTTGCTGGACCGCGGGCTTCCAGCCCGCTCTTCCCCGGCCGCCCTCGACACCGTTCGAGCGAGCCGGAAGCTCGCGGTCCCGGAAGAGCGGTCCGGCAGGAATGGTCTTCACTCAAAAAAAACCGGCTCGCGAGGATCGGCGTAAAAGGCTGCTCCTGCGGCATCGGAGGCCATTCCTCGCGAGGCTCGCGAGCCTCGCGAGGGGCACGGGATGGAAAGAAGACGGACGTCATGGCGCGCTCATCCTAAGCCCGCCGCCGCCCACTCCCTATTATGGTCGCCTACGCTCAGGGGAGCGCACCACTGCGCGCGGATACCTCCGCGCTGAAAGGGCGCATCAGATCATGAGCGCAACTGGAGTTGCGCGCTCCGATGAGTCACCGCCGCCCCCTCACCTCACCTCTCCCCCAAGGGGAAGAGGGACATGAGAGGCGACAGCATCTTTTCGGACTCCTCTCCCCCCGCGAGGGGGAGAGGCGGGGTGAGGGGGACATGAGGTGATGTGAAGTTCCATCGTCACCCCGAGCGGAGGCGCCCGAAGGGCGGCGTAGTCGAGGGGCCTGTCTTGGCGGTGCTGCGTTCAGCGTTGACGCCGGAAAAAAGGTCCTTCGGCTGCGCTTCGCTGCGCTCGGCTTCGCTCAGGACGACGGAGAGACATTTGCGAATCGGCCTACCCAAAGCCGAGTGAGGGGGCGACGCGCGGGCTCTGCTGCACTGCAACCGCCGATGTCGTGCAGGGCTGGTCTGCATCGCTGCGATGGTCGAGGCTCCCGTTGCCTTTTAAGATGCCCGCATGACCGACAATACGATGGCGGCTGAAACCGCTCCGACTGCCGCCCGCCCCTCCCTCTCCGCTTCGGCATCCGCATCGGCCAACAGCACGACCTTCGCCGTCATCCTGACGCTGAGCTTCTGCCACCTGCTGAACGACATGATGCAGTCGCTGGTGCCGGCGCTGTATCCGATCCTCAAGGACAACTACGCCCTGTCCTTCAGCCAGGTCGGCTTCATCACGCTCGCCTTCCAGTTCACGGCCTCGATGCTGCAGCCGGTGGTCGGGCTCTACACCGACCGCAAGCCGCAGCCCTATTCCCTCATGGTCGGCATGGGCTTCACCCTGGTCGGGCTGCTGTCGATGTCCCAGGCCCATTCCTATCCCGTCATCCTGTTCTCGGCGGCGCTGATCGGCATGGGCTCGTCGGTGTTCCATCCCGAGGCCTCGCGGGTGGCGCGCATGGCGGCGGGCGGCCGCTATGGCCTCGCCCAGTCGCTGTTCCAGGTCGGCGGCAATCTCGGCCAGGCGTCGGGACCGCTGCTGGCCGCCTTCATCGTCGTGCCGCGCGGCCAGGGCAGCATCGGCTGGTTCTCGGCCGCCGCCCTGATCGCCATGACCATCCTGTTCCAGATCGGCCACTGGTACCGCGCGCGACGGTCCGTGCAGCCAACGCCGCATCGCAAGGCAACCGGCGCCGCCGCGCAGGCGGGCACGCACGCCGGTGCACAGGGAGCCACGCACAACCTGTCGCGCGGCCGCGTGATCTTCGCCGTCACGATCCTGGTCGTGCTGCTGTTCTCCAAGAACGTCTATCAGGCCAGCCTCGGCTCCTATTACACCTTCTACCTGATCGACAAATTCCATCTCTCGGTGCAGACGGCGCAGTTCTACCTGTTCGCCTTCATGCTCGGCATCGTCGCCGGCCTGCTGCTGGGCGGCTGGGTCGGTGACCGCATCGGCCGCATCCCGGTGATCTGGTTCTCGATCCTGGGCGCGCTGCCCTTCGCGCTGATGCTGCCGCATGCCAACCTGTTCTGGACCGGCGTGCTCGCCGTCACTGTGGCGATGATCATGTCGTCGGCCTTCGCGGCGATCCTGGTCTATGCCCAGGAGCTGATGCCGGGCCGCGTCGGACTGGTGGCCGGCATGTTCTTCGGCTTCTCCTTCGGCCTCGGCGGCCTCGGCGCCGCCGCACTGGGCAAGCTCGCCGACATGACCAGCATCGACACGGTCTATCAGGTGACGCCGTTCCTGCTCTGCCTCGGCTTCCTCACCGCCCTGCTGCCGCGCGAAGGGAAGAAGGGTCGCTGAGGGAGCGACGCGGCAGGTTTGTCAGTCGTAACTTCTCTGCTCTTCATCGACGTCTGTTGGAGGAGTTACTTCATCAGATCGCGTCTAAAGCCGTCTTTTCCGTACCGGAGGTAGATCACGGCCAATATGAGGGCAATCAGCACGCCTGATACTATCGACGTATCGAAAGCCCACCGGGTGTAGAGCCACTCCTGATGAGTGATGTAGTGGACCGATCCTTTGATCAAGACACCTACGATCTTTCCATCAGCCGGCTCGGGCCGGGTCGGATAGTGGATGTAGGTGTTCTGGAAATACGCGGTCGCGAAAATCGACAGGATGAAGATGGCTGATATCACCTGCCCCACACGCCGTATCTTCCAGTAGCTGCCGGGCATTTTTGGCGGCGGTCGCCAGTCCAATTTACCTGCCTCCTTCTTGAGTATCTTGGCCCTCGGAGGATTGGTGCGCCTGCTTTCGCTCAATAGAAAGAAGATACCATGACCGATGAAAGAGAGAAAATCATCGCAAATACACCTACATTCTTGGAGAGCGCAGACGCTTCACCGCCTGATCTAGATGCGCCACCCAAGCGTATGCGCGATCTTGCGCTTGCCTACTGTGAGCGCACAGGAGCCAAGCGAGACATCAACACCTTCAACGCCTTCATCTTTTGGAAGGGAAGCCGAAGGTAGAGTTGAATTTGGATAGGGCGTAAGCCCCTTGGCTCAGCATCGAACGCCACGCGCGCCGGACCCAGCCGGAAAGCCCATCATCTGGTAGAATGCCATCATGACGCTGACCTTCAGAACGGCGACGCTTGCGGAGATCGATGAGGTCTGGCGCGTCGTCCTCACGGCCTTCACGCCTTATATCCACGCTCTGGGGCGCGACTGGCCGGCAGAGGACTCTGCCGCCTATGCCGAAGAGTGGGCGCGCGGCGAGGCGGAGATTGGGCGCGGCGACGTCTTCGTTGCCGTCGAAGGTGAACGCATCGTCGGTGTCGCCCGGACGAGACCGCGGGAGAAGGACCTCTACATCCACCAGCTCGCTGTCGATCCGTCGCGACAAGGCACCGGCGTCGGGAGCTGGCTGCTGCAGCGGATCGACGAGTTGGCGCGAGCGCGCGGCCTTGATGGCCTGTCGCTCGAAACCGCCGAGATGGCCGTGGCCAACATTCGCCTCTACGAGCGCCACGGCTTCGCGATCGTGAGCCGCGGCCTGCCCGAGCACGGGCTCGACGCCCATACAAGGGTCCACATGGTGAAGACGTTCTAGGCCGGGCCGTCCCTGCCCCGCCTCGGCTTCCGCCGCGTGAAGATGTCGCCGAGAGTTGCGGAAGTTGCAGATTAACAGGCTCCCGCTACCGGCTATAGTCGGCGCGAGATCTGATGGGGGCAACGCGGTTCGTCAATTGGGCAAGGCTATGCCATCGGCGGTGCCGTCGTTCGCCGGCCGCCGCTTGAGTCGCTGCGTTCCCCGTGGGCAACCGACCTGACGTGACAACCTGAGGATTGAACGGGCCGATACCAGCCCGCGCCGTCTTGCGGCACAGGCTGGTCGGCATGAGGAGCCGTGCCGTGCGAACGGCCGGATAGTCGAGAGGGGAGAACGGACGTGTCAGCGAGTAACGGAAGCGCGGTTTCAGCGCGTGCAATTCTGGCGATGTCGATGGTCGCCGTGGCGATTTCGGGATGTTCGGTGAAGTCATTCGACAGTGGCCGGCCGACCGCGGCGCCGGCCGAGCGCGTCACGGCCGTGCATGCCGTGTTCGCCGAGGCGCCCGATAGCAAGATCGAACGGGTGGCATCGGCGACCGACCTCATCTCGCTGGCGGCGAGTGCATCGATCAAGCGCAAGGTTGAAACCAGGGCGACCGAGGACCACGCCCTGTTCGTGAAGACCTTCACCCAGGACTTCAAGGACAAGCTGCCGCAGGATGCCTCCAAGTATGGCCTGACGGTTTCGGACAGCGCCCCGACCGAGTTCCGGGTCGTCCTGGGTGACCAGAAGACGACCTGCTCCCTCTATGGATGCGTATCGAGCTTCGACCTGCGCGGCGATCTGCTGGATGCGAGCGGCAAGAGCATCTGGCACGTCACCACGACGATCGGTCAGTCGAACATCACGGCGAATATTCCCGACCTGTTCGAGACCTTCGCCACCGAGGTCCTGACCGCCATGAAGAAGGACGGCGTCATCGGCAGCTAGCTGTCGGCAGAGGAAGAGCGCCCTGCCCTCTTCCGGATCGAACGCGCCCCGCGCCCTGGTGCGGTGTCGACGGCGTCAGCCCGAGGCCGAGGGGCGCGGGATCTTGCCGGTGGAGAGCAGGGTCTGGATCTCGCGGCGGGTCTCGGGCCAGGCCAGCAGGGCGAGCAGCGTCGCCGTGAGGGCCACGGCGGCGGTCGAGGCGAGCGCGGTCAGGGTCGGATCGGGCTCGACGCGGCGCAGCAGGCTGACGCTCAGCACCACGGCGATCGCGGCCGAGGCCGGCGGCGCGACGGCGCGCCACAGCACCCCGATTCCCACGGGTCCATGCCGCGTGGACAGCCAGAAGGCCAGCGGCAGGCGAACGACCAGGCCGATGCCGGTGAGCGCCAGGGCAACGCCTGTCACGCCCCAATAGAGGCCGGCGAGGATGGCGGCGACGGTGATGGCGGCGTCGATCAGGTTGGCGCGCAGCATCTCCGTGGTGCGTGCCTGGGTGAGATAGAGCAGACCGCTGGCCTGCAGCACCGGCAGGAACACGGCGTAGAGGCTGAACAGCGCCACCAGCGGCACCGCCTGGGCCCAGGAGGGTCCGAACAGGATCTCGACCACCCAGTCGGCCGTCACGGCGGCAAGGGCGAAGGGCGGCATGGTGAGCAGGCCGAGCTTCTGGATCACCTGGGCGAAGAAGGTGCGGTAACGCGCCGGTTGCTCGAGCAGGCGGCTGAGGCCCGGCATGGCGGCGGCGTAGATCGGCGCGTTGATGGTGTTGACCGGCATCATCAGGAGCCGCGTGGTGCGCTCGTACAGGCCGAGCACCGCCGGTCCCCACAGCCAGCCGATCAGGATCTGATCGATGCTGCGCGCGAAGGCGACCGCGAGCTGGCTGCCGGTGACCGAGGCGCCATAGCTCAGCAGGCCGCGCACGCCCTCCGTCGGCCGCGGCGCGGCCGGCCGCCAGCGGCAGAACAGCCAGCTTCCGGCCAGCAGCAGCAGCGGCGCGCACAGTCGCTGCACGACCAGCGCCCAATAGCCGGCCCCGGCGACGGCGAGCCCGATGCCGGCGGCGAAGCTCACCAGGTCGCCAACCGTCTCGAGACCGGCGATGGTGGAGAAACGCATCTGCCGCCGCAGCAACGCCCAGTGCTGCACCGTGAGCCCGCTGGCCACGAAGCCCAGCGACATGCAGCGCGCCACATCGGCCAGCTCGGGCTGTTCGTAGAACCGCGCCAGCAGAGGCGCCGACAGGAACAGCCCCAGCCCCAGCACGAGGCCGACGCCGGCATTGATCCAGAACAGCGCCGAGACCTGGGCCTGGGTGATGTCCTGCTTCTGGATGGTCGCCGCGGACAGGCCGAATTCCTTGACCAGGTCGAGGATGGCGCCGATCGCCGCCACCATTGCCAGCAGGCCGAACGCCGTCGGCGGCAGCAGGCGCGCCAGCACCACCAGCGTGCCCATCTGGCCGAGGACGCGGACTCCCTGCGCCGACAGAAGGATGGCACCGCCGCGACGCGAGCGGCGGCCGACATCCTCCATCAGGTGATCGACGCCAAGTTCCCGGTCAGGCGACGCGGCGTTTTTCCGGGGCCACATTTTCCAGGAACCAGCGATAGGTCATCGCCAGCCCGTCCGGCAGCGAGATCTTGGCATTCCAGCCAAGCGCGTTGATGCGGCTGACATCCACGACCTTGCGCGGCGTGCCGTCCGGCCGCGAGGTGTCGAAGCGCAGCGTGCCCTCGTATCCCACGACCTTGCACACCATGCCGACCAGATCGATGATCGGCACGTCGCGGCCGGTGCCGATATTGACGATGCCTTCGTCCGAGTAGTTCTTCATCAGGAAGACCATGCCGTCGGCGGCATCGTCGACATAGAGGAACTCGCGCCGCACCGCGCCGGTGCCCCAGACTTCCATCTGCGGCGCCCGCGCCATCTTGGCCTCGTGCGCCTTCAGGATCAGCGCCGGCACGACGTGGCTCTGCAGGCGATCGAAATTGTCGCCTGCCCCGTACAGGTTGGTGGGCATCACCGAGATGAAGTCACAGCCATACTGGCGGCGATAGGCCTGGCCCAGCTTGATGCCGGCGATCTTGGCGACGGCGTACCACTCGTTGGTGGGTTCGAGCGGCCCGGTGAGCAGCGCCGATTCCGGGATCGGCTGCGGCGCGAGCCGCGGGTAGATGCAGGAAGAGCCCATCAGCAGCAGCTTCTCGACATTGGAGCGGCGGCAGGCCTCGACCACCGTCGTCTGGATGGCGAGATTGTCGTAGATGAACTCGGCCGGGCGCGTGTTGTTGGCGTGGATGCCGCCGACCCGCGCGGCGGCCAGGAAGACCGCCTGCGGCCGCACGTCCCGCATCCACTTCTCGAGCTGGTCGGGACGGCGCAGATCCACCGAATCGCGCGGCGCCGTCACGATCTCGCAGTCCTCGCTCTGTAGGCGGCGCACGATGGCGCTACCGACCAGGCCGCGATGTCCGGCGACCCAGACTCTCTTATTGCGCAGCGTGTAGGACGGGTTCATAGCGAGCTCCGGTTGTCTTCAGGATCTTGCGATCGGACTCGACCATCTCGGCCACCAGCTGTTCGAAGCTGGTGCGGTGCCGCCAGCCGAGCTTGGTGATCGCCTTGGCGGGATCGCCCAGCAACAGGTCGACTTCGGTCGGCCGCTTGTAGGCTTCGTCGAGCGCCACCAGCACCTTGCCGCTGCGCTTGCAGCAGCCGACTTCCTCGGCGCCCTCGCCGCGCCACTCGATATCGCGATCGATGTGCCGGAACGCAATCTCCACGAACTCGCGCACGGTGTGTGTCTCGCCCGTCGCCAGCACATAATCCTCCGGCTCCTCCTGCTGCAGGATGCGCCACATGCCCTCGACGTAGTCGCGCGCATGACCCCAGTCGCGCTTGGCGTCGAGATTGCCGAGATAGAGGCGCTCCTGCACGCCGCGCTCGATGGCCGCGACCGCGCGCGTGATCTTGCGCGTGACGAAGGTCTCGCCACGGATCGGCGATTCGTGGTTGAACAGGATGCCGTTGGAGGCATGCATGCCGTAGGCTTCGCGGTAATTGACCGTGATCCAGTAGGCGTAGAGCTTCGCCACCGCATAGGGGCTTCGCGGGTAGAAGGGCGTGAGTTCACGCTGGGGCGTTTCCTGAACCTTGCCGAACAGCTCGGACGTCGAGGCCTGGTAGAAGCGGACGCGGTCCTGCATACGCAGGATGCGGATCGCCTCGAGCATGCGCAGCGTGCCGAGCGCATCGGTATTCGCGGTGTATTCCGGCGTCTCGAAACTCACCTGCACGTGGCTCTGCGCCGCCAGATTGTAGACCTCGGTGGGCCGGATCTCGTTCAGCAGGCGGATCAGGTTGGTCGAATCGGTCATGTCGCCGTAGTGCAGGAACAGGCGCACGCCCGCGTCATGCCGGTCGCGATAGAGATAATCGATGCGTTCGGTATTGAGCAGCGAGGACCGGCGCTTGATGCCGTGCACGATGTAGCCCTGCCCCAACAGGAAATCGGCCAGGTAAGCGCCGTCCTGTCCGGTGATCCCGGTGATCAGAGCGACCTTGTCCGTCTGTTGTGTCATGTACGCAACCTTCCTGTTCAGGAGAAAAGGATCTTCTCGGCGACGCGGTCCCACGAATAAGTGTCGACCACGTGGTGCTGGGCGACCGTGGCCATCCGCTCGAGGCGAGCCGGGTCGGAGAGAGCGCAGACGATGGCGTCGGCGAGCGCCTCGGGCGTCGCGCGATCGACCAGGAAGCCATGCCGCCCGCCATCGACGAGTTCAGGCAGGCCGTTGCGCGCCAGCCCCATCACGGGCGTGCGCGAAATCATGGCTTCGAGATAGACCTGGCCCCACGGGTCGTTGAGCATCGGCTGTACCAGCAGCGTCGAGTCGCGATAGAGCTGCTGCAGCTCGGCCCACGGCAGGTGATCGCGAAACGCGATGCCGGCCGTGTCCGCGACCAGCGCACGGCTGCGCGGGTCGCCGACGATCGTGAGCGTGAGGTCGGGCCGTCGCGAGCGAGCAGCGCGGAAGGCCTCCACCAGCAGCTCGCCGCCCTTGGCCTTGAACAGGTGCTTGGCGACGAACAGCAGCTTCGGCCGGGCATAATCCTTGGCGCCGTGCCAGGGCTCGATCGCCCCCATGCCCGATCCGACGGCCGTCACCTTGGACGGCGACACGCCGTAATGCGCGATCAGGTTGTCGCGGACATAGCGTCCGAAGGTGAAGACGTGCGCCAGGCCGTCGAACGAGGCGCGTTCCGCCCGATCGTAGGCGCGCCGTGCCCGCGCCGTGAAGCGATCGGCATGGACGTGGTGCAGCGACGCCAGCGCCCAGGTGTGATCGCAATAGAGGTAATGGCGTATTCCCCGCGTCGTATCGACGGACGGCAGCAGATCGAACGTTCCGGTGTGGAGCACGTCGCGCACGCCGAGCCGCTGTGCCGCCTCGCTCACCTGCGCGGCGAGCCGGTGCCGCATACTCAGGCTGCGCAGCACCTGCTCGCTGGTGAGCGGACGGCCGTGGCCGTCCAGCATGTCGGCAAGGGCAATGCCGACCTTGGCAAGCTTGCTCACCCGCGGACGGATTCCCTTGACCACGACACCACGCCGCTCCAGCGCGTTGGCGACGTTCGCCGGCGCTCCCGACCAGGTGCGCAGCTCGCGCGGATCGCCGAACACCGAGGTGATGGCAATGTGCTCGAAGCGTGGCGTGCGGAGGGTCGTCACGGCGTCGGGAGACAGCGTCGTGTCCATGCGGCGGAGAAGACATCGCGGCCGATGTTTCGGCCAGTGATCAACCTGTGACGGTCTTTGCTGCGCGTGCGAGGCGCCACAGATTGATCACATTGGCGCAACGCATGTTGCGTCGATACTCCGCGCATGTTCGGAGCGCTCGACGAGTTGGTACAAGACGATGCATCGGTTCAGCCGATGGCATCGACGTCGACCCTTTCCCGTCGGCGGCTGTTCTATTTCTGCTCCGAAGTGAGCGACGCAAGCACGCTGAAACGCATCCAGCAGTTCATCGACCACGGCTTCGACATCACGGTCTTCGGCTTTCATCGCACGCGGTACAACACTGGCTACGAGCCGGCATGGCCGTACGTTCCGCTCGGCCTCACGGTCGACGGGCGTTACTGGCACCGCCTCGGCGCCCTGATCGGCGCCCTGCCCGCCATCATCGCCAAGCGCGCGAAGCTCAAGGACGCGTCGCTGTTCTATGCCCGCAATCTCGACCAGTTGATCCTGGCCCTGTTCGCGCGGCTGATCGCCTTCAACCGGGCGCCGATCGTCTACGAGGTGCTCGACATCCCGCCCTTCCTCACGCGCACGGGACTCGGGTCGCGGCTGCTGCGCTGGATCGAACGGCGCTGCCTGCGCGGGGTCGACCTGCTGGTGCTCTCCTCCCCCGCCTTCCATCGCCGGTACTATGCGGCGATCCAGGAATACGAGGGACCGTGGTTCCTGCTCGAGAACAAGCTCCACCCCTCGATCACCGCCGTCGGGCGCAGCGACGTACCGGCGGCCACGCGCAAGCGCGGCGAGCCGTGGGTGGTGGGCTATTTCGGCCTGATCCGCGGCCAGGCGACGTTCGATCTCATGGCGCGGCTGGCCGAGCGGCTGCAGGGGCGTGTGGTGTTCAAGTTCCGCGGCGCGCTGACCACGGTCGATCCGGTCAGGTTCCAGGCCGCGCTCGACCGGCTTCCCAACATGTCGTTCGGCGGCCCCTACGTGCCGCATCAGGATCTCGAGACCCTGTATCGCGAGGTCGACTTCGCCTGGGCGCTCGACCTCGAACATACCGATCACAATTCGCGCTGGCTGATGCCGTGCCGCTTCTACGAGGCGGGCTATTTCGGCGTGCCGTGCCTGGCCGTGCGCAGCTTCGAGGTCGGCTCGGTCCTGGAGCGCCACCGCATCGGCTTCACCTTCGAGCAGCCGCTCGAGGAGCAGCTTCTGCGCTTCTTCGAGACGCTCACGGTCGAGGACTACGAGCGGATCCGCGCGCGCCTCGATGCCGTTCCGCCCGAGATGTTCGTCGCCACCGACGATGCGCGCCGGCTCTGCACGCTGATGGACGATCTCACGCCGCGTCGCGGTTGATCATCACGCAATCGAACTCGACCAGGCGAAGCGCGCTGTCGCGGCTCACCGGATAGAGGCCGGTGATGTCGAAGCCGCGCTCGTTGAGATAGCGGATCGTGTCCATGTAGCCCGGCATGCCCTTGTAGATGCCGATCACCGACGCCTCGGTCTGCAGGGCGCGGACCAGCGGCAGGCTGTCGCCGGCGCCCTGAAGCACCTCGATGTCGAAGCCCTGCGTGTCGAGCTTGAGATAGGGGCGCTCGAATCCCAGCCGCTCCTGCAGCACCGGCATCACGACATCGAGCGTCCGCACCGTCACGTTCTCGACATGCTGCGGCACGTTCAGCCCGTCGTAGTCGCGCACGCGGCTGTTGTCGGGCTGGAGGAACGAGCTGAACTGGTCCGAGACCATGACGTTGATCGGCAGGTTGCCGTCCTTGGCGCCCAGGGCATAGCCCTCGACATGCCAGTCGTCGTCCGCCTGCGCCCGCTCGCGCAGCAGCGCGACATGGCGCGACACCGGCTCGAACGAGACGATGGGCCCTTCATACAGCACCTTGTTGCGCAGGAAGTCGTGGTACTGACCGACATTGGCGCCGACATCCAGCACGCAGTCGATCTTGAGCTGCTCCAGCAGGGCGCCGAGATGAAGGGCGAAATCCCGCTCCTTCATCTCGCGCAAGGGGACGATATCGTAGCCGAACGAACGGCTGACCTTGAGGACCGAGTCCTTGACGATCTTCAGCATGGCGCGAAGCATTCGCCAGGCGCCGGACCGTTGACAGTGATCATTCGGTGGCGCCCGTCACGCCACCAGCATCTTGCCGAGCCGCACGGCATCCAGCACGAAATGCCGCACGTCGTAGAACAGGATGGCGAGCTCGAGCGTGACGACGAAGGCGAGCGCGTAGAAGGCGGCCGGATGCGCCGCCTTGAAGGCGAGGACCCGGTCGGGCATCCGCGTCGCCGCGATCAGCGGGCACAGCACCAGCATCAGCAGGATGCCGAGCCCCGCGCCGGCCAGCACGTCGCTGGGGAAATGGTAGCCGAGATAGACGCGCGGCAGGCAGATCAGCAGCAGCGTCCAGACCATCGCCGCCGCCCCCAGCCAGCGCGAACGCGCCCAGATCGGCACGGCGAGGGCGAAGAACAGCATGGCGTGATCGCTGGGAAACGAACTGAAGGTATTGAGCGACTCGGGATCGACATTGAGCGGGACGTGCAGGCCGAGACCGGGCGTGTGCAGCGGCCGCTGATGGAACGGCAAGCCGACCTGGAGCGCGCGCGACAGGATGGCGATGGCGAGCGCCGCCGTCAGCGCGACCACGATATCGCGCCGGCGGCCCATGGTGCGGTCGAACCATAGCCACCAGTAGAAGGCCAGGAACAGGCCGCCCTTGATCAGGGTCGCGTCGGCGATATCGAAGACCAGCTTGTCGAGAACGCCGTTGTGCCCGGCTGGCTGGTTGATCCAGAGCAGCAGCGCGCGATCCCAGTCCCTGGGAGCCCAATCCATCAGGCCCAACCCGTCAAGCGCGTCATCACCACCCCCGTCACACAAGCGTAACGAAACAGCTCTCCAGGCGGATGTGACCAAGGTGTGAACATCAGTCGTTTGATGCTACCGTCACCGATACGCGTTCGCAGGTTGAGGGTTTCGATGAAGTTTGGCTGGCTCACCTTGTCGTTGTCGCCGTCGCCCGAGGAGGACGCGCGACGCATCGCCCAGCAGGTCGAGCAGGTCCGCGAAGCCGAACGGCTGGGCTTCAGCGATGTCTGGCTGACCGAGCACTATTTTACCGGCGAGAGCGTCTATAACGACTCGCTGCTGTTCGCCGCGGCGCTGGCGATGAAGACCGAGCGCGTCCGCCTCGGCTTCGCCGTCGTGCAGACGCCGTTCCACCACCCGGTGCGGCTGGCGACCCAGCTGGCGCTGCTCGACAATCTCAGCAACGGCCGCATCGATGTCGGTGTCGGCAAGGGCACCGTCTACAACGAGTACGAATTCGTCGGGCACGGCCTGCGCAGCCACGACAGTCGTGAGCGCATGGAAGAGGCGATCGAGATCCTGGAGCGCGCCTGGTCGGGCAAGCCCTTCACCTACCGGGGCCGGTTCCACACGGTGACGGTGCCGGCGCTGCGGCCCAAACCGGTGCAGCAGCCCGGCCCGCCGCTGTGGCGCAGCGTGATCTCGCCGGGCTCGTTCGAGGAATGCGGGCGGCTCGGCCTGCCGATCCTGACGGCGCGGCTGCCGGTGGCACGGATCAAGGAACGCTGGGCGCTGTACGACAAGGGCCTGCAGGCGGGCGGCCACGACGACGCCACGCGGGCCGCGCTGCTGGCCAAGAGCGCCCTGTGGCGCAATGTCTATGTCGCCGAGTCCGACGCCCAGGCCGAGGACGAGCTGGCGAGCCTGCTGGCCGAGACCCGGGCCCACATGATGCATGTCCGCGAGGCCTACAATCCGCCCGACTTCGAGCCCGCGCCCGAGACGCTCAATCCCTGGACCGACCCGAAGGTCCCCGACGACGTCGCCATCCCCTATGTGCTGGAGACCGGCTCGATCTATGGCGCGGCGCGCCGGGTACGCGAGCAGGTGGCGGAGCTGGCCGATGTCGGCGTGCGCCATCTCCTGTGCCAGACCGGCTTCGGCGCCATGAGCCACGAGCAGACCCTGGCCTCGATGCGGCGGTTCGGCGAGCAGGTCATGCCGGCCTTCGCCGCCCCGGCCTGAGCCGGAATGCCGCCGGCCTCCCCGGCCGGCGAGGTCGCCCCTATGGGTAGGGGCTGGCAGGCGGTTCAGCCCCCGGAAATTGCGTTTCTCGCGGTCCCTGCATTTTCCCGCAGGGCCTTCGGACCGGTTGCTTCGGACCGGCTGCGCTGTAATAAAGCGTCCTCGAACGACCGGCTCACGGGGTAAACACAATTGTCGTTGCATATCGTGGATGGACGGACCGTCGTCGCCCAGCGGCGCGGACCGCTGGCGCGCATCGGGCGTTTCCTGGCTGAGCCGTTCAAAGACGCCTGGCACCATCGCGACCTGCTGCTGGCCATCCTGCAGCGCGAGCTGGCGGAGCGCTTCAAGGGCTCGGTGGCCGGCTGGGTCTGGGCGGTCACGGCGCCGCTCCTGTCCCTGATCGTCTATACCGTGGCCTTCAGCGGCGCGGTCAGGTTGCCGAGCGGCGAGGTCTCGGGCTCGAACTTCGACTATGCGCTGTTCATCTTCGGCGGGCTGATCGCCTTCAATTTCTTCTCGGAGATGGCCTATCGGGCGCCGTCGCTGCTGCACGAATACGCCCATTTCATCAAGCAGACGATGTTCCCGGCCGAGATGCTGCCCATCATCTCGACGCTGCGCGCCACGGCCTATGCCTCGATCGGCCTGGTGCTGATGCTGGTGGCGCAGCTGGTCCTGACAGGCACGCTGCACTGGACGGTGCTGCTGCTGCCGATCTGGTACATCCCCTTCATCGCCTTCCTGATCGGGATGACCTGGACGCTGTCGGCCATGGGCGCGTTCACGCGCGACACCGCCTATCTGATGATGACGGTGGCGCCGCTGCTGATGTTCGCAACCCCGGTGTTCTATTCCACCGACCAGATGTCGGAGACGCTCAAGCTCGTCTTCTACATCAACATCCTGACTGGCTTCATCGAGGTGCTGCGCGACATCGTGGTGTTCGGCCAGCTCCCCAATCCGCTGGTCTGCGCCTGGGTCCTGTTCCTCTCGGTCGCGACCTTCTACTTCGGCTTCTGGTTCTTCGGGAAGCAGCGGGACGGCATCGCCGATGTCATCTGAAAAAGACGTCGTAATCCGGGCGCGCCACCTCGCCAAGGCCTACCGGATCTACGGCAACCAGCAGCAGCGGCTGAAGCAGGTGCTGTTCGGCTCGTGGCACACCTACTACCGCTCCTTCTGGGCGCTGAAGGACATCAGCTTCGAGGTCCGCCGCGGCGAGGCGCTCGGCATCCTGGGCCGCAACGGCTGCGGAAAATCGACCCTGCTGCAGATCGCCTGCGGCATGATCCGGCCGACCAAGGGCGAGATCATGGTCAATGGCCGTATCGCCCCGGTGCTGGCGCTGGGCGGCACGTTCGATGCCGAATCGACCGGCCGGCAGAACGTGCTGATCGGTGGCGCCGTGCTGGGGCTCAAGCGCCACGAGATCCTGGAGAAGATGGACTCGATCGCCGATTTCGCGGGTATCGGCGACTTCATGGGCCAGCCGGTGAAGTTCTATTCGAGCGGCATGCGCGTGCGGCTGGCCTTCGCCATCTGCGCCCATATCGACCCCGAGATCCTGGTGGTCGACGAGGCGCTGGCGGTGGGCGACGCCGTGTTCCAGCGCAAGTGCATGGACTGGATCGACAATTTCCGCCGGCGCGGCACGCTGCTGTTCGTCAGCCACGCCACCTCGGAAGTGGCCCGGCTCTGCAACAACGCGATCTGGATCGACGACGGCCGCATCCGCGAGGCCGGCACCCCGGCGAACGTCATCCGCGCCTATCGCCGCGCGACGCTGATCGAGCAGGACAATATGAGGCGGTTCTCGGCGATGTGATTCGGCCGCCGCGGCCGCCCTCGCTCACGAGCCAGGACGATCAGCGGCCCTTGCGACCGAAGAGATAATCGCCGAGCCGCTTCAACGCACCGCCTGCTTCCGCCGTTTCCGAGTCACAGCGGCAGGCCGTGTCGTCCCGGCCTTGAGATGCGCCATTCCCGGCCGCGCCCGCGTCGCCGTTGCCGGTCGATGTGTCCGCCACCGCGGGGGCAGGACTGTCCGAGAAATAGGCCTCGACGTAGGCTTGGTAACCTTGCCGTCCATCGGACATCTGGCGGGCCAGCAGGTCGAGCAACTTCTCGGGGTCGACCAGCCCCGACAGCCCTTCCCTGTTCGCGACGATCAACTCGGCCGCACAGTCGCTGAGACAGTAGATCTCCAGAAAGCAGCACAGCTTCAGGAGCGCCAGTGGCTCCAGGTTCGGAACACCGAACAGATCGCGGAAATACAGGGCGTCGCCATCCTGCAGTTGGCCGTGCGTGGTATAGGCGTAGAAGCGTTTCCCCGACGGCAGGCGATAGTCGTAGAGTTGCGGATACGGCAGCGCGGTCCGGCTGTGATGGTTCACGCTCAGATCGTAAAGCCGGAATCCCTGCGCCTGCAGGAATGCATCGAGCGACGAGAAGGGCGGCGATCCATTGATCTCGGCGTGCAGCCGAATCTCGCTCAAGACGCCCAGCAGCCCGGGAGACGAGATCGCTTGCCCGCCCCCCTTGAGGATGTCGAGTTCGGCGCCCTCGGTATCGAGCTTGATGAAGTCGAACTGGGGAATGCCGTGATCCCGCATGGCATCGCGCAATGACTTCACGAAGATCGTGTGCTCGGCCACGACTTCGCCGTTATCGCGATTGGTGAACCGCCCGAAATACTCCATGCGCGTCTTGTAGAGGCCTGTGCTGAAGGCCAGCCGGGACTCGTACAGCGTGGCCTGTCCCGTCACGGCACCAAGAGCGGCCGGGATATAGGTGACATGAGCCGGCGCGCTGGCGGCAAGCCGGGCGCATTCCTCCTGCTCGGGCTCGAAGCAGTAGATCCGCGCCTGATCGCCGAACACCGCCCATTCGGCATTGACCCCGGCCCGAGCCCCGACATCGACAACGATGACGGGATTACTGGCAAAGATCTGCTTCTCCTCGACGAGATAGCGGGTCATCACAGGAGAAGCATTCACGGCAATCGGGCACATCGAAGACGGTTTCCGCCCGTCTTTCCGACAGCCCCCACCGGCCCGTCGGTCCAACGGTCAATCAAAAGAAGGTCGGTACTCAAAGCCCGCCGCGCCGAAAACAGCAAGCGGAAATCGGCGGGACATGGTCACTGTTCGGCGATTGGGCCTGGCGGTCGCCGCAGTCTAAGGGCGGCAATCCCGTTCCAGACTGGCACGATGGATGAAGTCTGGTAGTCCCTGCCCCATCGAATGCTCGTAGCGGCGCGCAACGGCGCCGGCATTGAACGGTATCCCGAGGGCCGCCCGAACCTCCCGCTCGACCTGATCGCGCAGCGTCACGATCCTCTCGGCGGAAAGATGGTCGGTGAAGACGAAGGCCGAATAGCCGCCATCCGGATTGCCTTTGTAGTAGTTGGCGGACGTCCCGTAATCGACCTCGTAGGCATGCAAGCGATCGCCCGTCTTCGGCTGCGTATAGGTCCAGACGTTCTCGAAGTCCGGATTGGGTTCGGCGAAGTCGTAGTAGGGTGTGCCGGGATAGGTCGTGATGATCGTGCAGTCGAAATCGTCGACCCTGCTGCGGACCAGCCACTCCTTGATTGCCTCGATGGTCTCTTCCGACTCGCCGGGATGACCGACAGACATCAGGGCCTTCACCTTGAGGTCATGCCTGCGGGCGAACTCCACCGCCCGATCGTTGTCGTCACGCGAGGCGCGCTTGTTGATGTTCGTCAGGATCCGCGGATGCGCCGCCTCGAAGCCGCACAGCAACCAGCGGAATCCGGCCCGCCGCATGGCCCGGGCCTGATCCTCCGTAAAGAGCTCCGACTTCACGAACCCGCGCAGCTGGAACTCGGCGCCGAGCCGATCCTGAAGATCGCTTAGACCATTCATCAGATCGACCATGCTCTTGCTGACGTTGAGTTCGTCGTCATAGAACATGAAGCCGGTGTAGCCGTAGGTGAGGTGCAGGTTCTCGACCTCGGCCAGGATCGACGCAACCGACCGGTTGCGGACCAGGCGCAGGCTCTTGCTGTTGCGACCGCCGCAGAACCCGCAATTGAAGGGACAACCAAGCTGGCCGATCAGGCTCGTCGCCCTGTGACCTTCGATCGTGTACTTGTACGATTCCAGGTCGACGAGATGCCGCGCAGGCGGCGGACCGATGGTGAACATCTGATCCGACAGGAACAGGCCGCCCTTCGGATCGTCACCATCGACCATCTTCGGTGGCTCCGGCTTGAGTGCCTCGAAGATCGCCAGTTCCCCGTCACCACTGCAGAGCACATCGAAGCGCGCCTCGAGCTGGGCCACCGCGCGCTGTGCGCGTCCCTGCGCAATGCCGCGCTTCTGCTCCTGCTTCAATGCCGAGTAGACAAGGGTGACATGCGGACCGCCAAGGATCAGTCGAAGGTCGGGGCGGATCTCGCGGATCGCCGCGGCGATCCTGAATACCGCAGGCAGCTGCGGCGTGGTGGCCGTTATGCCAACGGCGAGATCGGCCGCGGTGGCGAGGTAATTGGACAGTGCGTCTGTGTAGTTCTCGATTCCGGACAGGTCCAGGAAGTTGACGCGATACCCATTCTGTTCGAGCGACGCCGCAACCTTCAATATTCCCAGGCTGACGAACACGCGCTCGTCCAGAAGGAAGGCCGAAGGAGGCGTGACCAGGCACACCGACCTCTGGTCGCTCGCGGACGGGAGTTGCTGGGCCAAGGCTGCGGTCTCGAGAGACGGCACGATATCCCCTCCTTTCGCCACAGCTTAGCCAAAGTCCAATGAGCCGTTAAGATCGATTCTGCGTCAGCGCAGCGCTACCCACGTTGCGCGCCTCGGCGATCATGGACAGGTACGCCTGTTCCAGCGACCGCGCGAAGCGCTTGGAATCGTTCAGCCCGCCCTCGACATAGCGACGGCGCAGATCGGCCCGCAAGCTGGCCAGCCGATCGAGGTTGGAGGCAAGATCGCAAGCGATCTCGATGTAGCGTTCCGGAGTCTCCGCGATCAGTTCGGGGCATCGCGCAGCGGCCAGAAGCGATGCGCCGTATCGCCCGGTGAAGAGCTCGCCTTTCAGCGTGACCACGGGCACGCCCTGCCACAGGGATTCGGCAACGGTGTTGCCGCCGCAATAGGGCACCGTATCGAGCGAAATATCGACCTCGGCATAGGTCTTCATCACGCCGTCGCGGTTGGTCCCCGGCCTCAGCTTCAACCGCTCCGCGCCAATCCCGAAGCGGCGGAAAAGCCGCTCGACGTAGCGCCGATTGTCGGCGAGAGAAAGCTGGCCGTTCTGCAGGAGAAGGCTCGAGTTCGGCACCCTGTGCAGGATCGCTGCCCACAATTCGGCGAGGGACGGGTTGATCTTTCCGCCGCTGCCCAGACACGCAAAGGTCACAGCTTTCGCGGTCAATGCCGGCAGTGGCCCGACGGGCGGACAGCCGGCTTCGGCATAGTCATAGCAGAGAAGGCAGTCGGCAAACCGGAAGATGGTCTCCGAGAAGTGCCGCTGGACGTCCGAATCGCTCGGCGTACAGGTCTCGTCGCTCAGGATGTAGTCGACATTCGGCACTCGGCTGGTCGCGAAGTGATTCAGGTACGAAACCTGGACCGGCGCACAGCGGTTGGCCATGGCGCGGAACCGGTGCCCGGGCGAGAAGCCGGACAGCTCGATGAAGACGTCGATCTTGTCCGCCCGCACGACTGCAAGAAAGTCTTCGTCGGAAAGGCGGCCAGTGTTGCGACTGACATCGAAGCCCGAGCCGATATCCTGCGGCAGATCCATCGGCGCATAGCCGAACACTTCGACGCGCCCTCGGTCATGGGCTCGGAACGCCCGGGCCATGATGTAGCGAATGGTATCGGCGTCCATGAACGAGCAGTGATAGCCGATACGCAGGCGGCGACGGCCGTCGAAGGCCTCGAAACTCGGTCGCGGAATTGCCGGATCGACGCGGGCATGACGATCGGCCCAACGTTGATGGCGGACCGCCAGCTCCTCGTTGGTGGCCCCCGGTTGCTTGATCGCAGCCTGACAAGCAGCCGTTTCGATCAGGGGATCGTGAAGCGGCTCGGCACGCCCCCACATCGCCAGTGCCTCGTCGATCTGACCGCGGCTTTCGTAAATCCGCGCCACGCTGTCATACAGGCGGAATCGGCGCTCGGCTCTTCTGGCGGTGGCGAAGGACTTGAACTCCTCGCAGGCCTCCTCCGCCAAGCCCAGCCGGGCCGCGAGGTCGAGCGCACGGCGCAGCGGATGTTCCCGGTCGATCAGGAAGCGCTCCGTCACGAAGCGCTGCAACCAGAGGCGCCAGCGCAGCCCGCGGTCTTTCGGCCGCGCGAGATGGGGGACGCCGAGGGTCGCTTCCCATCCCTTCCACAGCTCGTCCAGGAGACTCCGGCGCCATTCCGCATCTGTAATCCCCGGCTGGCGGTCGGAGTACTTGAACGCCTTCACATTCTGCTCGTGGTAGGCGATCGCCTGCTGCTTCAGGTCTTCGATACGGCGCGCGAAACCTTTTTCCTCCGCCTCCAGCTTGTGTGCCCGCGCGTGCGCCTCGAACTGCGACAGTTGGCTGATCTTGGCCTCGATCTCGCGAAACCAGTGATCCTGCCGGACACCCCATTCGGGGTCGAAATTGCCCAGCCTGTCCTTCAGCTTTCCTGCGCCGAAAAAGCCGTCCTCCGAAAACATGCCTTCGATGAGCTTCAGACGGTTGTCGATATGCTCGTGGAAATTCTTCGGCGTGTTGCTGAGCTGGCCCGGATGGATCGCGTACTTGGAAACCGGCGTCGGCACGTAACGGACGACATGGTCGCGCGCGAGCCGGCACCAGATTTCGAATTCCAGGCATCCGATATTCCAGCCGGGCTGATCCAGGCCGACATCGAGCAAGGCCTTCCGGCGAAAGAAGCTTCCGGGCCAGAACGGGCAGTATCTGTCGAAGATGTAGGCGACGAAGTCGAAGTCCCCGGCCTTGAATTCCCCAATGATCTTGCCGTCGGAGTCGGTCGTGTAGCCATCGCAGGTAAAGGCCCCGACCTGCGGCTGCTCGGCGAACCACCGGACCGCTTCTTCTATCACGCCAGGCTGCAATTCCTCATCGGATAGACACGTCGCGATGTACGCACCGGTGCAACGCTGAAGCACCTTCCAGTAGGCCTCGGCCGGCCCCGAATCGGGTTCCGAGACGATTTTGACCCGAGGGTCCCGCTGCGCATAGGACTGCAGGAGTTCGAGCGTGCCGTCGGTCGACGCGCCATCCTGCACGACCAGTTCGATGTTGCGGTAGGATTGGCTAAGAACGCTCTCGACACTGCGCGGGAGAAATGCGACCCGGTCCTTGCAGAAGCAAATAACCGAGACGAGCGGCTGCTCGACCTTATCCTGTCGTATCTCCATGCGGCGCTCGACAAGCCTCCAAAGTTTGCCTCGGCAGTCCCCGCTCCCCCTGCCGTTGTGCATTTTTCGCCGGATCGAGATATCCGGTCGCTCTTCATATCATGGATCACGAACACCACAACCCGGCCGGCGATGCGACGGCCACAACCGGTATTTGATCGCGCCCAATGGGGACGTTAGCTTTACCCATCACAGCAGACATGGAACCCCGCCATGCTTTTTGGACGACTGCGGCGGCCGCCTCCCCCTGTCGAGCCGGCACCGCCCGTCTGGAAGGCGCATACGCTCAGGGACAATTATTCCCTTTCCGACGAGCAATACGCACTCTGCGCGACGCTCACGAATCAGGTGCAGGATTTGTACGACCAGGCTCTGCCCTATTCCCGGAGCAAGGGACTCGATCCGCAGCTGGTGCTTCCCGGCAACGAGTGGGCGGAAATCGTAAAAACGACCGGCCTCGAGTTCCGCAAGGACCGCGCGCACCTCGATTACCTGAGGCTGCACGCGCCCTTCGCCGGGTACCATCTCATGTTCCTCGACCGCCTCGACGTTCGCCACTTCGCCGAGCCCTGGAATCAGGAGATACTGGACCGCTTCAGCCGCGAGGGCATGACCCCGGAGATCGTCGGCTTTCTCGCGGACCGCGTCGATCCAGCCCAGCGCCTCGCGCCGTTCGTCGAGGAATACCGCCAGCACCTCCGCAACGTCGACCGCCGCTACATCGTCCGCACGCCCAGGCTGTTCGGGGAGATCGGCCTCGAGATCGACGGCGTGCTGTTCAATCCGGACGTGACGCTCTGCCAATCGAGGATCAATGGCCTGCTGTCGGCGGGCGTGATCGGGAAACTAGAGCGCGACATCGCCAGGCGTGGCCGCGCCAGAGTCCTGGAGATCGGGCCCGGCTATGGAGCGCTTGCCTACGCCCTGCGATCCTTCTTCGGGCCAGACCTCGAATATATCGCGGTCGACCTCCCGAGTTCCCTTCTCTACTCGGCCCTTTACCTTTCGACCCTGGCGGGCGGCCAAGGCTGCCATATTCTGGCGCCGGGATCGACGCTCCCGGGAAGCTTTGCCAACCTGTTTCTCGCCAACTACCTGTTCGAGGAGGTCGCCGATCGGCTGGCGCCGATCGACCTCGCTTTGAACACGATGTCGTTCACCGAGATGTCGCCTCTGCAGGTCCGCCACTATGCCGAGACCCTGAGGCGCCTGATCGGCACCGACGGCGTCGTCTTCGACGAAAACGCCGCCGTGCGCCCCCACCACACGGACAGCAAGGCGATCTTCGCCGACGTCTTCCCGTTCCGAAAACACGTCGAATCGACGACTGTAACCACCAAAAACTGGTGCCAGGACGTCTGGGCGAACAGGTATATCGGTGAGGTCTTCGATGTCAGCGATCACGCCGCGTTTCATGCCGCGGCATCGGGAAGCGATTGACGACCAATCCACCGCTCCCGCTGAAACTCATTGGTAATCTCAGCAAAGTCGGCATTCTTGCTGTTGCTAGAGTTCTATGGGCCTGCTCAAATTAGCGATGAGCAGATATGATGGTTGGGTCGGCCCTTGTCCGATGACCAAGAGACAGGACCTCCAGCTTTTCCCTTCGGCCCCCATTCATCCAACCGGGTTGTGACCATGAACGAGAGCGAGCGCTACCAATTTGACCTGAACGGTTACCTGGTCATCGAGAACCTGCTCAGCGCGGAAGAAGTGAGCCGATACCTAGCCGCAGCCGACGAGCTGGAAGATCACTTCGTGAAGACGATTGACGACGGCCCCAGGATGGTAGGATTTTCCAACATATCCTACCGGTTCGACGAACAGCATCAGTGCTTCGCGTACAAGGGTAGCGGCGGCGGCGGGTTGCAGATCGTCGTCGACGATTTTCTGAATGCGTCGCCAGCCTTCGACAGCCTCGTCGGCCATACCCGGACGATGGCCTACATCGACGAGCTATGCGTCGGGCCGAACTGGATTGGCAGCTCCGAACTCCGCTATCGCTACAAGTCCAACGAAACCCACACTCACATGGGTGGCCATATGGACGTCCGCAACCGATACGAATTCGCGGGCGTGAAGATGTACGACTCGGCCGCGCAGGTATGGCGGGTCCGAGATTTCGATCTCGCGGCCGTTCGCGTGCTCTACGCCCTGCACGATGTTCCAGAGGATTACGGTCCCCTGTGCGTCGTGCCGGGCAGCCATAAGTCGAACTACTTCTCCCCTTACCCCGACCAGAAGCCGACGGCCGAGCCCGGCATGATCCCGGTTCCGCTGAAAGCCGGCGATGCCATTCTCTTCACCGAGAATCTCCGCCACGGCGGCTTCCCCAACCATCGCGACCAGGCACGCAAGACTCTGCATCTGATGTTCTCGCCGCGCTGGGCCGGTTCTCAGAGCCCCATTCACTGGAACGAGCATGTCTACGTCTCGCAGCAGGCTTGGTCGCGCTATTCGGACGCGCAACGGGCGGTTCTGCCGGCGCCGTCGCAGGACTTCGAACAGGAGGCGAAGGTCCAGCGCCAGGAGATTGCACGCCTAAAAGCCGAAATCGCCGATCTGAAGTCCCAGCTGGCAGCCCGGCAGGCGGAAGCGCCTGCCGCCGAGCCCAGCCGCTCTCTATTCCGCAAGGTCATGGGCCGCTAGCAGACCCGATAGGAAAAAGCGAAGCACATGGCGATCACTCGGCATCTGGCGGAACTGGTTCTCGCCGAGCACAAGCATCGGAAGATCTCGGGAGAAGTGCTCCTGCTCGGCCGTCAGCTCGTCCTCATGACGCCCGACGAGGCGCAGGCCCTGGTCGAGAAACTCGGCTTGCCGGTACTTTCAACCGCCTTCATCGACTACGACAAGACACCGCATCCGTACCCCAAGAAGCTGATCTCGGACGCGTCCTTCTTTTCGTTGTTTTCGGACGCCGTCGTGAAGGCCTGCGACGTCAGCCCGTACGAAGGCGCGGAGATCATCTTCAGCCTTTCCGACGATGTGCCGGAGTCGCTGCTGAAGCGCTTCGACTTCATCTACAACGGCAGCGTGCTCGACAATGTGTTCGATCCCGCGGCCTGCATCCGCAATGCCTCGAAGATGCTCAAACCGGACGGCTCCGTCTTCAACTACGAGGGCTCGGCGCATGCCTCGCCCGCCTATCTGAAGTTCTCTCCCGACTGGTTCTTCGACTATTACGCGCTCAACAGCTTCGCCGACTGCCAGACATACATCGTCACCTACAGCGACGTGCATCGCGATCCGTGGGAAGTCTATCAGTTCGATCCTTTCACGGCGGACGGAGCTCTCACCATGCCTATGCGCCTGCCGCCGGAGGCCATGGTAGTCGCCCTTGCCCAGAATTCGCCGGAGGCGACCATCGATCGCACTCCGCTGCAGAACGTCTACCGCTCGGGGGAGCATGCGCCCTACTTGACCGCGCACGAGCGGTTCGTGACGAGCAGGCGCCGCGCAGTGATCGCCAACCTGTTCAAGGGGACGGCGCCGCCCGAGGTCCCCGCGCCGCAACGGCAGTCCCTGTGGGCAAGATTGATGAAGCAACCGCCGGAGATCGCCGCCCCGCCCCTCCCGCCCGGCCACACCCATTTGGGAACCCTGGGCTCCCCCAATTTCTTGGGCTGAAGAACGGCGGCGTTACGATATCAATGGCACCGCCGCCTCCCTTTTTTCCCTCTATGAAAAGGGCGATGCCGCGGTCGAGAGATCGCGCGCTGCAATACGCGCCCCCTCGGACATCAGGTGGCGATGTCGCTACCCAATGCCGTTCCCATTGCCGGCCTACTGATTTGCAGGTAGTTGTCCGCTCAACGATCGCCGAGGCCATAATGAAAGCTACCCACTTTGGCAAAGGCTCTTGCCGATGAGCTTGTCAGCCACGCTGAAGTCCATCTTCGGCAGACGTGCAACCAATGAAGAAGCGACCCGGAATTCGACGCCCTACAAGGACCTTCTGGCTCGCTGCGAACGCCAGCTCGAGCTAGTTGACCCGGATCCCTCGGTCGATGCGCGCATTGCCGAGAATAATCACCTGCTGCGCCATGCCCGCCGCGTTACCTCACAGGAAGGCGAGGACGGAGTTATAGCGGAAGTCTTTCGGCGCCTTGGCGTGGACAAGGGCTGGTGTGTGGAATTCGGTGCCTGGGATGGAAAGTTCCATTCCAATACCTGGACCTTGGTTCACGAGCGCGGCTGGGGCGCGGTCTTCATAGAGCCGGACGAATACGCGTTCGATCTCCTGACCAAGAATTGCGCCGGCCTGCGCGATGTCCATTGCTTCAAGGAACTAGTCGAGGTCGACGGGCCTTCGACTCTGGACGCGATCCTGAGCCGGAGTCCCATTCCGCGCGATTTCGATCTGCTCATCATCGACATCGACGGCAACGACTGGTTCATCTGGCGGTCGCTGCAGCAATACCGTCCACGCGTGGTGATGATCGAGATCAACCCCTTCTTGCCCGCCGACATCGATTTCGTTCGCTGGAACGATGGCCAGGTCAAGTCCTCCGCATCGCTCACGGCGGTCACGGAACTCGGACGCGCGAAGGGCTATGAACTCATCTGCGTGGTGGGCGGCAACGCCGTCTTCGTCCGCCGTGAAGATTTCCCACTCTTCGACATCACCGACAATCGTCCGACGTCGATGTTCCGGTCACGGCTCGATATGAAGATATTCCAGGGCTACGACGGCACCCTCTTCCTGGCCGGAAACCGCAAACTGATCTGGCGACACCAGTTGCGCCGCGACGGCAAGCTCGATCACGTCGAGATCGCCGACGCCGACATCCAAGTCCTGCCCGAAGGACTGCGCGTCTTTCGCCCGCGACTGAGCTACCGCAACGCGTTCCTCGAAGCGCACGCGAACTGCCTGAATCGCAGCCGCGTTCCGGGCAATGTCCTGCTGGAGCATCAGCGGAACGTGACGTCCGAATGCGGGGAGGACGGCATCCTTCAGCACGTCTTCCAGCGCCTTGGCATTTCCGCTGGCTATTGCGTCGAGGTGGGCGCCCATGACGGCAGGAAATCTAGCAACAGCTGGTCACTCATCAACGAGCACAAATGGCGTGGCGTGTTGATTGAAAAGGATCCCGCGGCTTTCACGGCGCTGGCCGAGCTGTATGCGGGCAACGCCGCTGTAAGGACCGTCCAGGCTGAAGTCACAACCGCTCCCGACTGCTGTCTCGATCGACTCCTTACCGAGGCTGGAGCGCCGCGCGACTTCGCCCTCCTCAGCATCGATATCGAGGGAAATGATTATCACTTGTGGCGCTCGCTCACGGCGTTCCAGCCGAAGGTGGTCGTCATCGACTTCAACCCGACGGTTTCTAACGATGTCGTGTTCGCGCAGCAGGACGATGCCGACGTGAACCACGGCGCGTCGCTTCTCGCCCTCATTCGGCTCGGCTTGGCGAAGGGCTACGAACTCGCCGCTGCGACGGCCTGGAACGCGATTTTCATTCGGCGTGACTTGCTTGCAAAGGTCGGCGTGGAGCGCAATGCTATTAGCGATATGTACTATCCCGTGTTCGAGACGCGGATCTTCCAGTCCATCGACGGCTACCTGTCAACGGTCGGCTGCGATCGCCTAATCCGGCACGACTACATTTTCGATCCCGAACGGCTGCAGCCGCTCCCTCCGAACGTGCGCGTGATGCCCTTCACCGACGGACGACTAGGACAACTGAAGAGCACCTTCTTCGCGCCATAGAAGACGCGTCGCGCGGCGGCTTGCCGCTTGCCGGGCCGCCCCAAAGCGATACAGTTCCGACATGGTTGCCGATACTGATCTCCTGAGACGCGCGCTGGATGCCGTGCGCGCCCAGATCCCGCAAGACCAGTGGGACTCTTTCGCGGAGGCCATCGTGCGGGACCGCCAAGGCTTCGATGCCGACCTGCGTGGTGATGTGCCCGCGGACAACTTTCGGCACCTGCTGCCCAGCCTCAAAGAATCTTCATGGACCAAGCTGCCGATGGCCTTTCAGGGCGTGCCCGAGATCAAGGACTATCTCTTGCGCCTGCCGGTTCACAAGGGGCCGCACATCTACGCCAACGACGGCATTCAGATGCCGCTCGAAGCGGCCCGCGCCCAGTTTCCGATCGTCGGCTATCGCTCAGACCAGCTTCTCCGGGCGCCGGGACTTCTGGACCAACTGAACGATCCGCGCCTCATCGATCTGATCGAGTCCTACATGGGCTGCGTCCCGACGCTTTACTCGGTCAACTGCTGGTGGTCGTTCCCGGCCGAGAAGCCGGAGTTGTTCTACTCTCAATACTATCATCGCGACACCGATGACTGGCGTTTCCTGACGCTCTTCATCTATCTGACGGATGTCGATGCCCAGGGGGGGCCGCACCAGATCATTCCGGGCTCCCATTCGGCTGCCGGAATGGCGGCGCTGGCACGCAAGAACTCATGGTTCAGGCCCGGCGATATCTCCAAGACATTCGTCAATGCCATGGGAGAGCAGTTCGCCGCCGAGACCGAGCGCAGATTTGGCGCACATGCTATCGAACTAACCGGGCCGGCCGGAACGATGCTGCTGGTGAATACGCTGTCCCTGCATCGCGGGCTAATGCCGACGAAGTCGCCTCGCCTGCTGCTCTGGGCGCGCTACGGCCTCGGTCGCACCTGTATCTCTGCCGATCAGGAGCACGGTCCACTTGCGAGACGGCAAGTCCAGGTCAGAATGCCGGCAACGCCGCGGAATCGGTACATTAACAGATTGATGGTTGACTTCGATATCGGGCCGCAATCATAACGATATGGCAGATCAATCGGGGACGCTTCCAGCCTTGGCGACCGTCATGGTCGCAGGCTCAGATAGCTCAAAGCCCACTCGGAGAGCTTCCTATGGGCAGCACGGCATTCGGCTCCGGCTTCGATCGCGTCGTTCGTCCAAATCGCCAGGTCGCCATCATTCGCGAAAACAGGCGGCAGCGTCGGTTCATCAGGGCACGGCCTTACCAGCTCAGCGGGTACCTCTCGATTGATCAAGATTGGCCTTGGGGTCTGCGCGGCGCCGCAACCCGTCAAAGAGAGCGCGCATAGCAGGGCTGGCAATGCAAGCGTCTGTGACCGGCGCACGCGCAATGGCAATTGTGCGGGCATTGGCTTGTTCCTTCCTGAAAGCGATTTCAGCGGCGAGTTGATCCGAAAGTTCCTGTGCACGTCGTGCATCGGCTTCCTTCTCTTCTCGGATTTTTTCCTCGGCCTTGAGGACGTCATCACTACGTGCAGCCACTTCGTCGAGCCAGCGCATGCGATACCACCCGGCCCCACCGACGCCGAATGCCGTAGAGACCAACAATAGGACCCATGGGTTTCGGAGGGCCGCCCAGAAAAAATTCACGCGCCGACCTCCTTCAGGATTGCTATATACGCTCTGCCGAGATTGCCGATATCGATCGAATCCCGAACGTTGTTGCGATCAACGTCTCCGTCGCCATTGATGATGGCGCGAGCGCCATCCCAATCTTCGCGCGTGCCGTTGAAGAAGTAGGGCAGGCCCACACCGGTAAAGTCGCCGTGTTCCATGCCTTCGAACAGGATTGCGGCCGCGATTGCGGGTTCGAGCGCTTTGTCTGGATCGATCACGAGATCCACCCCGACCGCGCCGCTCATCTTCTGGTAGTTTCTTCGCCAGGTGAGCTGCACATA
Source organism: Enhydrobacter aerosaccus (assembly GCF_900167455.1). GTDB lineage: Bacteria > Pseudomonadota > Alphaproteobacteria > Reyranellales > Reyranellaceae > Reyranella > Reyranella aerosaccus. The sequence goes on along the minus strand of NZ_FUWJ01000015.1, from coordinate 34,624 downwards.
GCCGCGGCCGTAATAGGGCCAATACCGCAGATTCTGGCGTCGCCAGTCTTCAGACATCCAGTAGGCCTCGCGCACTGCCTGCATCGTGTGCGCGGTCTCCCAGGTCGTTGTCGCCAAAGCGTAGGCCAGCCAACGGAGATCCCCGTGCGGATACCGCGCTTCCCAACCATCCAGGATCGAGGTCATCCCATCGGCCTGACTTTGGCGGAGAATGCCCCCGAATAGGCGCTGTCGCACCGGCAACAGGAATCCGGCGCGATTTATCATCGTGGCCTCCGGTGCAGCCATTCCCTCACGGCAAGGTAGGCGACAAGTAGCGAGATAGCGGTCAGCAGGTCGCCGTTCATCGGCTGCTCCTGTTCCACCACAGGTTCCACCAGGCACGCACGGTGCCAAGGGGGTCGGTCCGCATGCCGCCAACGACAACGATGATGGCGCCAACAACGTCCTGGCCAACAATGGCGACAAAAGCCGCAACCGCAGCCACTATCCACGGTCCGAAGTGCCAGGCTTCACCGCAAACGCCGCCGCCGATCACACCCAGCCCGACAGAGATCGCAAAGGCCCAGAGCCGTTGCTGCAGCGTCTGCTCGGAACGATAGCGGAGCCCTACCAGAGACCCGAACGTCGCTGGCACCAGCAATCCAAATAGCGGCAAAAGGTCCGGCTCTCTATTCATGGTACCTGCTTCGTATTTCTGTTCGATGATATGAAGTGATTAGGTTCAAAGGATCTGATGCAAACGACCCAACGGCACTGTTATTGATATGCCTTCGTGGGCGAGTCCCAAGGCTAAGCATCTCTTCCACGCCTATCGACCCAACCGTCGGTAACAACACTGAGTTGAACGCCTCCAGTACTAGCAACAATACGGATTTGCTGAAGTCCATTAGTACGAACGATAAAGTGCCCAGCAGCACCATTACCGCTCGATCCGTTCACAACTGTTAGACTCGCCCCCGCACCCTGAGTCGAAACAGCTTGCACATTTTCTGCCGGGGATTGGATTAGTATCGAAACATTCCCGGCACCGATGACGCTCACACGTGTCAATGCATTAACAACAACACCGTTCGGAACACTCAAAGCATAAAGCGTCGATGTAGTTCCAAGTGCCGCGGCGCTCACATCTATTGGAGGTGAGAGCCATAAGACTTCGTCTCCACTCTGACTAAACGCAACCCAGCGGCCTGAACTATCGGTGAGCATCGCCCCGATCCGCCGATAAAGCGTATAAGCTGCCGGCAGCGTCGGCGCGGAAGCGTTGGTCGAGATGGCGACATCCGTTGCGCCGGTATCCAGGCGCTGGATCAGGTAGACGTGATACCAACTGTTATTGGCGATCGTTCCGGTATCGATAGCACCATTGCCGGAGCCGGCGGCCCAGGCGGCGGTCGTTTTGGTGAAGGCTGCGGGCAGCGTCATCATGGAGATGTTGGTGTTGTCGGCGGCGCATCCGGCGGCGATGCCGAAGGTGGGTGAGCCGCCGGCTGTCGAAAGCGTCAGCCCCGCGAGATAGGAGCGAATGGCATTGTTGCGCACGAACGCCGTGCTCGCCGCGTCGGTGCCGCTGTCACCCGCCGCCCTCGTCGGCACCTTGATGCGGCCGGCGGTGAAATCGTTGGTGCCGGTGAGTGCGTTGTTGTCGGCCGTTCCCGCGCCGCCCAGCGCTGTCAGCGCGGCGAGGCGGGACGTCATGGTCAGGAAGTTCGCCGCCAGCCACGACGATACTGTCGTCGTGCCGACGTTCTGTGCCGCGATCGGCTGGCCGTTGTTGTCGAAGGCGAGATAGGCGTTGGCGCGCTGGATCTTGGGTGGCAGCGCGTTGACCGTGCCGCCATCGGTGGCAGAGACCACGAGGGCGCGCGAGGCCGTATCGGTGATCTTCTGGGCGATGAAGGTCAGCCGATCGAGTGCCGCCTCGATCACTTGCGGCCACATCGCGCCCTGGTTCGAGATCGAGGTCGGCTGCGTCGGGGCCACGTCGCGATAGATCGTGAGCGTCGTGGCCGCCGCGATCGGGCTGCCGCTGATGGGATAGGTCACGGTACCGCCGGCATCGAGGCCGAACCCCGTCGCCGCATATTGGCTCTGCGACAGAACCGTGTCCGTGCCGGTCGCGTCGGTATAGACCACGATGAGATCGGCGGCCTGCTGCACCTTGAAGGCGAAGGGAAATACCGTGGTGGCGCCGTTGCCCTGGTAGACGACGCGACTGGATGTGCTGGAGACGGTCATACGCTACTCGCTGCTCACTCGTACCGTCGGCTTATATATACCCACTGCCGCCGTTGGCCGGATTCCGGTCGTCAACGGCGGCGCCGTCAGACGTACTTGCCGAGCAGGCTGGCCCCGCTCTTGATCCCGTCCGCGAGAAGGTTGTTCCGGTACGTGGACCACACGTTGCTGGCCTGCGTGTCGTAAAGGCTCGCCTGCCCCGCCGCCGTGTTGGCGTCGAGAAGATATTTGTAGGCCCTCGCCTGCGCGTCGTTGCCGATCGTCTGCGCCGAGAACTCGCCGCTGCGCGCGGTATCGCCGACGAGATCCACGCTGGAGCCGCTGTTGATGTCGCCGCCCTGGCTGGCGAGCGCCGCCCTCTGCTGGCCGATCGCCTGAGCCGTCTTCTGCCGCTGCAGATCCTGCTGCACCTGCCCCTGCTGCAAGGCACGTTGCGCGTTCCATTGGGCGACCTGCTGGTTGTTGCGAGCGACCTGCGCCATGTAGCTGGCCTGGTTGGCCTGGATCTGGGCCTGATTGCCGGCAAGCACCTGGTCGATGCCATGCCTTGTCGCCGGCCTCTCGCGGCGGAACGGATCGCTGTAACTGTGCCGAAAGATCATGGACGTCCTCGCAACGTGACTTGGTGGAACAGAGCCTGGCGCGGACCAAACGGCCGGGCCGGGCCGATGTCGAAGCCGAGCCAAGCGAGCCAACGAATCGACTGGCTGTAATCGGCGTGAACGTAGTTGATGAGCAGATCCCACTCCCGCCGCAGGCCGGCGATGCGGGCCCTGGTGAGGCAAAGGAACGCCTTGCGGTGACGCTCGACCGGCATGCCGGTCAGCAGCCACGGCGTCGCCACCCGACCGAGCATCGACGGCAAGCCGATGCCGGCGATCGCCGCAACCTCGCCGTCGGCCAGATAGGCCTGTGCCTCGAGGGCACGATCGAGGCTGAGGCGTAGGCCCTCCCGGCTGCTGAGGCCGAGTGCCGCGATCTCGGCGACATCGCCGGGTCGAAGCACGATGGCGTCCACATGCGCCATCGTCGCCGGGACGATCTGGATGCGACCGCCGTCAGTCACCGACCGTCACCTCGGAAATGAGATCGAGGATGGTGCACGGCAGCGGGTAGCCCTGTTGCACGAACAGCCGACCCTCACGATTCCATTCGCTCGGAATGCTGATCTGCCAATCGCCGGTGAACGGCTGCATGGCCGTCCCGAGCTGCTCGGACGAGCGCTGCTTGACCTCGGCCAGCGCCCCCTGCTTCAGCCCGACCTGGATGCCGCGCGCATCCTTCACGCGCACCGTGACCTGGGCGATCTTCTTCATCTGCCCCTGCAACGTGCCGCCGCCGGCCGGCTCGAGGTTGAGCGTCTCGAGCTGGGCGGTATAGGGCAAGCCGACCGTCACCTTCGAATAGGCGCCGTCCAGCGTGACCGCGCCGCTCGTCACCACCTGATTCGGCACCACCGAACCGTCGGCGACGATGGCGACCGCTTTGCCTTCGAGATGGCCAAGGCCAGAGACCTGCGTGACGGGAGCGCCGCTATACTGCAGGCCGCAATCGACGAACCAGAAGTCGGCCGCGGTACTGAACACGCGCTCCGCCATGCGCTCGACATAGCGTTTGGTGACGCCGCCGATGGTCCGATTGACGATCAGGTAAACGGCATCGGTCGTTCCGCCCGCGCCATTGGACTCCGTGATGGCGCACACGCTCTCGACCTGGCCGTCGGTGACATGCCGATGCCAGGCGTAGACCTCGTGCTCGCGCATGTAGGTGAAACCCAGCAGCATGCCATCGGATCGCACGGCCCAGATGATGCGGAACGGTTCCTGGGCGAAGGCCCACTCCTGGATCTGGTACTGGGCCGTCGTGTCGTAGAGCAGGTGCGAGGCCAGGACCGACATGTCCTGCGAGGTGTAGACGTCCTGAAGGGCGTCGTAGCGCAGGGCCTGGACGCGGTTGCCCTTCTCCTGCACGAACAGCAGCGAATTGTCCGTCACCACCGGCGGCACGTGGCTGCAGCCGAATGCGGTCTGCGGAAGGGTCATGCATTGAGCCGGCGTCAGGCCGCTCTGCGACGGGCCGGGCCAGCACCGCCACTCGGCGCCCGACGTCATGATCAGTAACGACGCCAGGGGAACGAGATGGCGAATCTCGTCCACCTGCCGGCTCACGAGTGCGCGCGTGATCGCGTCCGAATCCTTGGTCGGCGTGGACACGGTCATGTTGTTGAAGGCGCCGACCACGGAGAACCACAGCGTCTGCGGGGCGCTGGTCGTGTTGGCGAAGGCCTGGCGCTGCAGATAATAGGTCGAGCAGGCGGGATAGTTGCCGCTCCCCGAGAACGGATTGCGCTGGCCGGGCGGCGTGTTGCTGATATCGGCGACGATGCCCGAGTCGGTGAAGCTCGCCGAGGTCGAGCGTCCGATGAAGCCGTAGGAGCCGCTGCGCAACTTGTAGACGTTGTAGGAACCGGCCACCGCGACGGGCACCCAGCCCAGGGTCGAACTGTCGTTGGCCGCGCCGACATAGGGGCTCGGCAGGCTCTCCTCGCCGCTGGTCGCATTGACCGCGGTAACGACATAGGCAACGGCAGTGCCGGGATTGTTCGACGAGAGACCGGTCGGCGCCGCGGTCGCCGGCGCGAAGGTCAGCGGCGTGAACGTCCAGTTGGCATGGCCTGTCCGCGTCAGGTTCTGGGGTGGATAGTTGGGATGCGTGAGCGTCATCGTATCGGCGCTCTGCACGAACTTGAGCGTCGGCAGATCGCTCGCCGCGTAGGGCGACGCCACGGTGTAGACAGTGCCGGTCCCGTCGAGGACGAAACCGCCATTCATCACCACCTGCATGGTGTAGTTGCCGAACAGCAGCGCGTAGCTCTGTCCGGCCGGCAGCGTCCGGAACTGGAACGGAATCAGCCTGTGGCGGATCGTCGAATCGTCCACAGCGCCGACAAATCGGGTGCCGGGCCGGTTGGAAGCACCGCCATGCGGATGCACGAAGAAGTTGACCAGGGTACGGCATCCGACATGGAACTTGGCCAGATCGACGCGACCGTGGAGGAAGGGCGAGAGCTCACCAGCGGCGAAGGAAGGCTGGATGGTTGGAAGCGCGGGCATGGTGCCCAAGATAGGCGCGACTCCCCCGACACCCTATTCTGGTCGTCAACGGAGCCGCGCCTTCGTCAGTGCCTCAAGATCAGCTGCTCGAGCGTCAACATCACCGCATAGACGATCAGCAATCCACCGCTGAACGTCGCCCCGATGTTCATCATCAAACGCATGGCACACCCTCCATGGTTGAACGCGACCATGGCACCCACCTCCATGATCTCCCACCCGGGTCCCATCTCGTGTTCGGACAACGGCTCGGCCTTGCCTGCCGCCATCTTCCCGGATGGCGGCAGACGCAGTTCGAGCGGTCGGGCGGTTGAGGCCCGTTTCCTCGACGTGGTTGGACCCACACAGGTCGGTGCAACGGCGTCAAACCCCAAGTCGCCGCGGCCCCTACACCCCAGTCACTCTTCCCAGATGCGAGGTCGGGACCCCTCCCGGCCTCGCGAGACGTTTTCTAATCAGGGAACGTGTGTGCTCTGTGTCAGAAACTGCCGACTTTCGTATCAATGGTTGCGAACTGGCCGAACTCGGCCAGGCCGTCGTCGTAGCCGCGCGCGGCAAGAGCTTCCGGCCGGTAGGTTCGATTGAGCGCCGACCCTTCATTCGCAGCCGCTGCCGCGGCCTGGTTGAGATTGATCTGCCAGAGCTGCGTCAGCGTCCTGGCGCGATCCTCCTTGCCCGAGAGCTCGTAGCAGACTCGCGCTGCCAGTCCGTAGGTAACGGCATCGGCGAAGCCGGCATCCCAGCGCAGCGGATCGGCGACCTGCGCCGTGTAGATGGCGCTCACCGCCGCGGCATTGGTCAGGATCACGCCGACGAACGCGCCGGTGCTGTCTTTGTCGGCGGCCGCTTCGAAGAACGCCTCCGGCAGCGCCAGCAACGGCACGTCGTTCAGTCTGCGCAGCCTCACGCAATCGCTGGGAAGCGCATACTTGTAAGCCCACCGGTCTGGTGGATTCTGCAGCAGCGCCAGCGTCGTTGTAACCCGCGCGAAGTTCCAATCGTGGAGTCGCAGGGTCTGATCGCGCACCATCGCCAGGTGGGTACGGCAGGCATTGGCCTCGGCGCTGCCTTCGTCGATCGAGCTGATCTTCGAACGCGTCCCGCAGTGGGAAAGCGCGGCATTGCAGATGTCCGTGACGGTCACCATCGGTCGACCGTCAGCGGAGGTGAGCGGCGCTTGTCACCAAGCGCGGGCGCCCACTCGCTCCAGAGCGAACCAAGCTGGTCATGTCATCTCCATGAGCGGCCCCCTCCCCGCACGCGGGGAGAGGGATGTGACGAGGGAACGAATCCGCCTACGCCACGTAGGCGCGCGGATAGACCGGCTGCACGTCCAGCGACGGCACCAAGCTGGCGGTGATGGCGCCGGCGGTCATCGCCGCGGTGCCGACCACATAGTTGAGGCGCAGGTAGCGCTGCGTCGGTCCGGGCAGCTCTCCCGGCAGGAACTTGTAGCCCTGTACGAGGTTGGCGACGGGGATCGCGTCCGACTGGGACAAGGTCGACCAGCTCGAGTTGTCAGGCGAGGTCTGGAACTGCACCTGCAGCGTCGCCGAACCGCCCGAGGTGAAAGGCGTGACGACCTCGCACAGCAGCATCAGCTGATCGGTGACGTCGCCACCGATATCGCGTGCAACACCGAGGTCGATCACGTTGGCGCTGACAGTCGAGCCGAGCGCCGCGACAGCCTGCGTCGCTGAGAACTGGTTCTGTTGATCGATAAGCATGAGATAAGGACTCCGAGTGAATTCGGGAGGGGGAAACCGCTGTCGCCTGTGCCGGCAAGATCCTCGCGTGGTCTGTCACGAGTTCCTTGCCGACATCCGGAGCAGCAGCGGGATCAGACCACGCGCGCCTCGTTGTTGGTGAGCTGGTCGCAGATCCGGATCGGGATGCCGCGGAACGCCGTGTAGGGCTTGGAGTCCCGGGTCTCGATGGTGAGGAAGTTGTTGGTCTTGGCCATCGCCTGCTGGTCGAGCGCGGCGCGGACCGTGCGGTTGCAGTAGATGACCGTGTTGACCTGGCCCGGCTTGGTGCCGCCCGGCGGCGGGCTGTTGCCGGCCGCGCTGATGAACGGCAGCTTGTTCACCGCCGTGATCAGGTAGTTGACCAGATTGGTGGTGGTGACCGCCCCGCCGGTTACGTTGACATTGGCGACACGCACCACGAATCGCCAATCCCGCACCGACAGACCGCAATCCCACTTAAAGTGGGTGCGATAGCCCTGGTAGACGTTGCCGTTCGGGTCGTAGAGCGCCACTTCGCCGAGATCGCGCACCTGCAGCCCGGCCTTGCTGCCCTTCGGGAACAGACCATGGCACGTGTTCTGCCCCCAGCCGATCAGCCACATCGAACTGTTGGTCGCGCCGGTACCGCCGGCGTCGACGATGTTGACGCCGTTGTTGGCGCTGGCGATCGCCGAGAAGCGCGGGCCGAGACCGGTGAAGCGCTCGGGATTGACGGCCGTGTTGCCGTAGATGACCGACTGCTGCATGCCCTGGTTCATGGCCTCGATGAAGGCCATGTCCTCGCCCATGCGGAACTCGGCGCTGTTGCCGTTGAGATCGGCCAGCGCCTTGTCGATGTCGGAATAGGCCTCGAGCATGCCGGTGCTGTCGCGCACCTGGGCGGTGGTGCTCTTGGACTTCACGACGCCGTAGTTCAGCAGACGCCACGTCGCCGCCGGCAGACCGGTGCGCACCGTGGTCTTGTGACCGGCGCCGTCGTTGCACTCCATCCACAGCATGTCGGTCAGCATCTCGTTGGTCTGGCCGAGCAGTTCGATCACCGCCGCGGGCTTGCCGCCGGGATCGAGACGGGTGGCCCATTCCGCCAGAGTGAGGGCCGAGGAAGCAAGGGTTGCCATATACGCTACTCCGATTGTTGAGGGTTACCGGCGCGGACTGGCGCCGTAGATGACTTCGGCGGGCGATCTCGGAACAGTCGGCGCGGCGCTATTGCCGGGCGCGAAGCGATCCTCCGAGACCATCTGCCCGAGACGCACGAAGGCCTTCACGACGGCGGGATGGTTGCCCGCGCCGGTCAGGTTCAGCGCCTCGCGGAGACCCGGCACGCCAAGGCGATCGATCGCGCGGGCAGCCGAGGCCAGGGAGGCCGTGAGCTTGTCGCCGCCGATATCGGGATCCGCCTTGATCTCCGAGACCCACTTGTTCTGCAGGTCGACGAAGGCCTGCACGCCCTTCTGGACGGCGGCCTGCTCGCGCGACACGGCAAGATCGATGAACTTCTGCGCCTGCTCCTGGTTCAGCGCCGACGCTCGGAAGAGCTCGGTCGCAGTCGACAGGGAGTCGGCATCGACGCTGACGCCTTCCGGCAAGTTGAACGCTTCGTAAGCGACGGGCTCCGCGGCCTGCGCCAGCAGCGACGCCTCGGGCGAGGCAACCGCGGGCGTCTCAGGCAGATGAGCCAGCCCCGTAGCGTCCGCTACTTCTCCGTCACGACTCGGCAGAATCGTCTCGTTCGTCATCCTTGTCTCCGTTGGGGGTGTTGGAAGTGCGGGCCCGCGCTTCGCTGGCCATGCGCATGTACTGCTCGGGGCACAGCCGCATGATCTCGCCGAGGTCGCGCAGGCCCATGTCGCGGCGCCCTTCGCGGAAGGCCATCAGCTCGGCGCTCGAGGCGAAGCTGCAACGGAAGACGCCGGCTTCGGCCAGACGCTCCCACATCAGCATCCGGCCGCGGGCATCGCCCATCATCCATTTGAAGGCTTCAGCGAGCTGTCGCTGGTGCTGCCGGCCGACCTTGCGTCGACGGTCGACGTGACGTGGGTTGCCGGCGTCGTAGTCTTTGGGTTCAGGTGTATTTGTGCTCACGGGCGCGAAGATAAGCCCACGCCTCTCGAACCAACGATTCCGGCCGCTACCCCCATCCCTGGTTGCACGCCTTCTCGCCCTGCATCTTGCGATGGGTGCTTCGACGATTTTCGGCGACGATATCTCCCGTCACGTCAAGCTCGCTCGCACGATTCCGACCGTTCCCAGGCGCTCCGCTTCAGGTACTATGGCGCGAGCGGGAGGGTGCATGCCGCAGGGGGAATATTGAAGAAAGCCGTTTTCTGGGTGGCCTACGGGCTGCTCCTGACAGCCATCACCGTCACTGGTCTCGAATTCGTCTCGACGTTCTTCACTCCACCCTGGCCCGCCTTCGAACTGCGGCCGATCGAGGCGTCGAGAGGCGCCATCCGACAGATCAAGACCTTGGCCGAGGCGCCCGAATCCATCCCCTTCTACAACAGCTGGGGCGTGAAGGATCGCGAGCGAACGATCGACAAGCCGCCGGGCATTCGCTTTCGATCAGTGGTCGTCGGCGACAGCTTCGTCGAGGGCGCTTTCGCCCTTCCCACGGTGACCGACGCGATCGAACAGGATTGGGCCAAGGCCGGCATCAAGGACATGGAGGCAGTCAACCTCGGCATCTCCGCCACCGGCCCGCCGCAATACTACTATCGCATCATGCGGGTCGCGCTGGACCTGCATCCCGACGCCATCATGCTGGTCTTCTATTCCGGCAACGATTTCCTCTCGCGGGCGCTGGAGCCGTGGGAGATCCCGCCCTTCATCGCCGAACGTCCGGAGCCGTCGCTGCTGGGAACGGTCGCGCCACACCTGACCTGGCTTGCCGTCAACCGGCTGTCACTGTCGGAACTCGGCCGCGGCAACGTCGCCGTTCCCAACGAATTCGACACCTTGAACGACGTCATCCTGAAGAAGCCGCGTACGGAGCGAGCGGCCCTGCTCGCCCAACATCTCAAGAAGTACTACTACCCGAACATGGACGTCGCGACGTTGCAGGAAATCATGGCGCGCGGCGGCGACAAGTTCTGGGATGCGTTCGAACGCACCGACAGCGAACGCGAATTCCTGATGGGCTGGATGATCTCCAACATGGTCCAGGTCGAAACGGGCACCTGGAAGACCGCACGCGACGCGGCCGAAGCTACTCAGATGGTAGACGCCGCGGAGATCGCCGCGACCCTGTCCTGGCTGACCGCGGCTCGAGACCTGGTCGAAGGAGCCGGGGTCAAGTTCCTGGTCGCCATCGCACCGATGGCCTCCGTCGATCCGCGCTACGAGGATTTCTGGAAGCCGTGGCCGCGCTACTATGCCTGGAATCTCCAGCGTGAGGCGGCGCGCCAACGGCTGGACGCCGCCCTGCGCGAGAAGGGCATCACTCCGATCGAGCTCGCCGACGACCTCACCGGTGTGACGGGCACCTATCGCCTGACCGACGGGCATTGGACGTCGCTCGGAACCTCGATCGTCGGCCAGCGGATGCAGAAGGAACTGATGGAAGCCCGGAGTGGCGTGCACGCCGCCCGGCGCTGACGCCGGCAACCTTGGCGCGACAGCTGTCGTTCGATGGAAGCGGGCAATACTCCTCGCTGTAATCGGCCCGCAGCTTCTTCCCCGAAACTCGGCCGCCTGCCCACGGGTGGGCGGCCCTTCTTGGCGTTATCCGCCTCGTCGGACTGCAATTAGTTCGTGATTCTGGCGTTTGAATTGACTTTGAACGCGGCCGGCTGATTCGTAGGCTGTGATCTAGCTATGGCTGCGCTGCCGGATACGAGTCCGTTCCTGTTCATCCGCCGTTTCGTGCGCGGCGAGTATTCGCTCGCCGTGTCCTATTGCACCGTCGGCCTGATCGTCTATCTGACCATCGGCGTCCTGCTCGCCGGCGTCTCCTTCCTGATGCACCGGCAGGCCTTCAATCCCTACGAGGTCGTGGGCGCACTGATCGCGATCTGGAGCGCGATCATCATCGGCCAACTCTTCCAGTCCATCGGCGTCTGGCGGTCCGCCTCGCGCCACCGGCGGGTGGCGATCGCGGCCGGCCGGGTCGGCCTGTGGGGCATGGTGGCCCAGGCAGTGATCATCCTGAGCGGCATCGGCATCGGCTATGCCTTCGTCAAGCAGGGCATGCCGCAGCTGGTCGAAAGCTGGCGGATGGCGTTCGAAGGCGATCCGGACATTCCGGCCTACGCCATCCGGATCATGCGCGACGGCACGGAGGCCGAGATCACCGGCGGCTTCAAGTACGGCCTCTCGCACGACGCAGCAAAGATATTCGCGACCGCCCCGAACCTGAGGATCGTGCATCTCAACAGCGGCGGAGGCCGGCTGGGCGAAGCGATCGAGCTGGCCAAGCTGATCCGGGCCCGTGGTCTCGCAACCTATACATCTGCCTCCTGCGCGTCGGCCTGCACCATCGCCTTCGTCGCCGGCCGCGAACGCTATCTGAAGAGCGGGGCGCGTATCGGTTTCCATCGGGCGATCTTCGCCGGCGTCGAACGGACCAACGAGATGCGCGGACTGCTGCGGGCCGCCAACGTCGAATATACCTTCATCGAGCGCGCCATGGCGCAGCCGGCCTATTCGATCTGGTATCCGACCGAGCAGGAACTCAGGGCCGCCAACGTGGTCGTGACCTCGGTCGACCCCTATCGCTACGCTGCCTCGGGGCTCGGCGCGAAGCCGACGCTGGCCGACTTCAAGTCGGCGCTGCGCCGCGGCCCGCTCTTTGCCGCGCTGGAGGCTACCGACCGGCAGGGCTTCGAGGACAGCGCCGAGCTTTACCAGCGCCGCTATTTCGAAGGCATGCCGGACGGGCGCATCGCCGACGAGATCCGCCTGAAGAAGATCGGCCCGGTGGTCCGCATGAAGCTGGTAACGGCTCCGGACGAGCTGCTGATCGACTATGCCCGCCTGATGGCCGACCAGTTCGCCGCCCTCGATGAACGCGACGCCGATGCCTGCTTCGACTTCGCGACGCGATCGGGCAGCAACGCCGCCGCCCTGTTGCCCGCGGAATTGCGGCAGCGCGAGGAGGAGCTGTCGATCCGCGTGTTGGAGGCCAGGACCTCGCGAGAGCCGCCGACCGCGGCAGAGCTGAACGCCGCGACCCTCAGCCTCTCGCAGGCGATGATCGACCGCTATGGAGCGGAGAAAGTGCGTTTGCTGATCGATCCCGCCAGGGTCCTGCCCGCCGAGCACGCCCTGTTCTGCGCGCTTTCGGCTGCCATGTTCCGCACCATCGCCGACCTGCCGCCGGCGGAGGCAGGGACGGAGATGAGCAGCATCTTCAGCGCCATGGCCAAGACGACATCAGGCAAATAGCGAGTTCTCGGAGCGCGGGCTCATCCCGGGCCCGTTCCCAGGAGCGCCTGAACGGCGTTCATGCCGCCGCCGACATCGATCTGGCTGGCCGTCTTCGCACCATGCACGAGCGCCATGGTCTTTTGCATCTGCGCCTCCTGGGCTTGCGCCTGCTGACGGGCCTGGCGAGCCGCCATGGCCTGGCGCAGATCGACCAGCACGCTCGCCGGCACGCCGGTCATGTCGGCGTAGGCGTCCATGGTCCCGTCGGCATCGAGGCGGTCGAGCGCCTCCGGCTTCACCGCGCCGATCTGCGCGCCGAACTGCCAGAATCGCTCGATGGCGCTCGTAGCCGCCGCCTTCTGCGCCGAGGCCAGCATCGAGATGAATTCGACCTGGACCCCGGCCGCGGCGACGGCGGGAGGCGGTTCCGGCAGCATCCGGTTGCGGTTCATGATGGCAAAGACCCGGCTCACCAGCGGGTCGAGCAGCTCGTCGTGCAGCCGCTCCAGCACCGGACCGAGCATCAGCATCTTTTCTTCGTGACGCTCGTCGATCTCGCGCGCCGTGATCTCGCGGCGGTCGCTCTCGGCCATCATCAGGAACAGGTCGGCATAGAACGCCTGTTTGATGCGATTCTGCGTCTCGGCAATGTCGGCGCCGAGATGGCTGAGATCGACGCGCACCTCGATGGCCGGCCGGAAGGTCTGCCCGGATGGATCGGCGACATAGGTGATGCCACCCGGCAGGAGCGTCGCCGGTTCGTTGCGCAGGGACGGCGGCCCGACCATCGGCGGTTTCACCTGCTTGTCGATGGCTTCGACCTTGCGCCGCTGCTGGACTTGCAACTGCTGCGCGTCGCCGAGAGCGATCCAACCGGGACCGCTGCCCCAGGTATCCGACCCTGTCACGTCCCAGCGCGGCGCCATGCAGGGGAATTCCGAATAGCCCGACACACGCAACAGGGACTTCTCGCCCTGCTGGCCGCGCTCGAACCAGACTGACCGGAACGGCAGGCGGTTGGCCACAGTGCCGTTCCAGAGGTTGGCGCCGCCGCGCACTTCCGGCGGCTGGGCATTGGGATTGGGCTCGATGGCATGAACGATCTCGTATTCGAGATCGAGCTGGCCGTTGTCGTAGTTGGCCCGAATCCCCGCCGACACGGCATCGCGGCCGAACGTGTCGACGATCTGGCGCACGGTCCACCACATGGTGCGGTAGAGCGTGTCGACGGCCAGCCGGCGCGACGAGGCCAACCAGTATTCACCCGAGGTCAGCGTGTAGCCGCGCACCACGTCTTCATCGTCCTCGTCGACCCACAGCGCGGCGGTGCCGAACACGCCGAGCTCGCCGTAGAGCGTGTGCAGGCAGTTGTAGAGGTTCGACTTGGCGAAGACGTGCAGCATGCGCTTCTGCACCTCGTCCAGCCATGCCCGCGCACCCGGCGCGTCGTTGGCCCGGTCATCGACCAGCCGCAGCCGGAACCAGGGACGGGCCGGCGAGGAGATACCGGCCATCATGCCCGAGGCCATCACCCGTGCCGCCAGCAGAGGCGTATTGTCGATCAGCCGCTGGTCCTTGCGTCGGCCGCGGGCGAAGTCGTTGGCCGAGACCAGGAAGCGCCCCCGTCTCGGCGCGAAATGCTGGGCGAGATCCTTCCATGTCGACCAGTAACTGGTGCGTTCGCGGTCGAGCGCGGCCAGGCGGTTGATGAAGTAGGTGCGAAGCCAGGGATCACGGTCGTCGTTCATGGCCAGCGCCTCCTACTGCCCCAACAGGGTCTTCAGGCTGGTGTTGGCAGCGCCGAGCACGCCTTGCGGCGTGGTGGCGATGGTCGAGCCGAAGCCGCTGGCGGCCTTGGCCCGACTCATCGCATCGGCTGCAGCCTGGCTGACCGCCGGATCGGCAGTGGTCGGCGGCGACGGAGGTGGGGCCGGCAAAGGCGGCACGTAGGGCGCGGAAGGTGACGAAAAGATTCCCATGGCGACGACAATAAGCTCGACGATGTTCGAGCGACGATTCCGGTCGTCAATGAACAGCGGCGCTCGCGATAGCACCGCCTCCGCAGACAATGTCCTTTCAGGTCGTAAGGAGTTGCCTTTGTCACAGGCTGCGCCTGGCCCGCTTCAGAACGAGTTTAAGTGCCAAGCATCATCGATGCTTATCCGGATCGCATTTGAGCGACGCCTCGTCGCTTTCCATATGGTGGTACTTTCGCTTAGGATTCTACTTCGAACGTTCAATCGTCTGCCGTGGGAAGCAACGATGAGCTGGGTGTGGAACGGCAGGATGTCAGCGACTGCCGCCGAGATAGCTGCGCTATCGCGGCGTGCCTTGTTGCGGGCATCTGCGGTTGCAGGTGGCATCGCGGCGCTCGGCAGCCTTCCCGAGCGCCGGTCTTTCGCCCAGATCCGCACCGAACCTCGTGGACCTCAAGAAGCGGACTTCGTCTTTCGCGGCGGAGCGATCTTCACCGCCGAGGGCAAGCCAGCCGAGGCCGTCGCGGTCCGCAACGGCACCATAAGCTACGTGGGCAGTGCCGTGGGCGCCGACGATCTTGTCGGACGGTCGACGCGGACGATCGATCTCGACGGCAAGCTGCTACTTCCCGGCTTCGTCGAAGGGCAGATCCACCCCATCCTGGGGGCGGCCCTGGTCCAAGGCGTCAACGTGCAATATGCGACGCGCCAGGAGACTCTCGACGCCCTCAAGGCCTGGCGCGACAGGGTCGGCAGCGTCGGTTCAGTCCGTGGATATGGCTGGTGCTACAGCGCCTTTGGACCCTACGGTCCGTCGAAATCCGATCTGGATCCGCTTTGGCCCGATACGCCCGTGGTTCTGCTGTCCGTCGACATGCGTGCCGCCTGGGCCAATTCGACGGCACTCGAGCGGGCCGGCATCGTGCGCGGCGTCCACGATCCGATTCCCGGCCTCAGTTTTTTCCAGCGCGACGCCGGCAGTGGCGAACCAACCGGATACGTGATCGGCCTGCCCGCGGTGCTGCAGCTCGTGCGGGCAGCCATGCCGATCGATTCCAGGACGATCGCCGCGGCTCTCGAGGGCTGGCTGGCACGCGCCGCCGCCGAAGGGATCACCAGCCTGTTCGACGCCGGCATCGAGGTCGTCAGCGACAAGGAGGGCCTGTCCTTCTACGAATCGCTGGAACAGACCGGTCGACTCCCCTGCCGCATCGTCGCCTGTCATCTGTTCAACCATCCCGAGATCGATCCCATGCCAAAGGTGCGGCAGTTGCGCGATCGCTCCCGCACCGGCCTGGTGCGCGCCGGGGCACTGAAGATCGCGCTCGACGGGACCGAGTCGCATTACACCGCCGCGCTGCTCGAACCCTATGCCGACTGGCCTTCCGCCCGCGGAGGCCTGGTGATCAATGCAAGCCTGTTGCGCGACACGGTCATGCGCGCCGATGCCGAGGGTTTCGATGTCGTCATCAAGACCACCGGCGATCGGGCCGTCCGCATCGCGCTCGACGCGATCGAGGCGGCGGCGCGAGCCAATGGCAGGCGCGGGCGTCGCCATGCGCTCACTCATCTCGGCCTGATCGCGGACGAGGATCTGCCGCGCTTCGCCCAACTCGACGTGATTGCGCAGTTCTGCGCTCAATCCGCCGTGCCGGATGCCCATTGGCAGAAGATCACCCTGGCTCGGCTTGGCCCGGAAAGAGCCGGCAACGGCTATCGCCTCGCGAGTCTGCTCCGCGACGGCACCACCGTGGCGTTCGGCACGGACTGGCCGATGGCCCCGCACGGCGTCAGCTTCCGACCGCTCGACGCCATCGAGGTCGCGGTGACGCGGCGCCAGATCGGCCAACCGCAGGAAACGGCGCTGTCTCCCGCCGACGAGGCCCTTACGCTCGAGCAGGCGGTCATCGCCAATACCCTGGGCGCCGCCCGATTGCTGAGACTCGACGACCAGGTGGGATCGATCGCCGTCGGCAAGCGGGCCGACCTCGTCGTTCTCGATCGCGATATCTTCAAGATGGCGCCGCACCAGATACACGAAGCCAAGGTGCTGATGACCCTGATGAACGGTGCCGTGCGCTACGAACGCGCATCGGCGCTGACGCTGCCGGTCCCCTTGCCGGACGTCGCCGCTCCCGTCGCGCTTACGCCCTCCCGCCCCTGATCCGGCTGGCGCGCTCCCTCACCAGGGAGCGATCGGCGGATCGCGATCCAGCGGCTGGCCGGCCAGCAGGCGGCGGATCGCTTCCAGCCGGTTGAGGTAGGAACTCTGGTAGCCCGCCACCATCGAACTCGAGTCGGCGGACGCCCGCGTGATCTCGTAGAGGCCCCAGACATCGCCATCGAGCCGCTGCAGGAAAGTCGCCACCTGCAGGGCGGCCGGCTCGAACAGCGTGACGATGGCAACGCGGATGGGCGTGACGTTCTCGGTTTCCAAGACCAGACGATCGGCGCTGTGTTCCAGCACGCGCAGGCGATAGACGGCGCGACCGGCCATCTCGGCATCTTCGGCATAGTAGAAGTCGCGGCCCGGTTGCAGCGCGGTCACCGGCGGATCGGGCTGGCGCAACTTGCCGTCCGGCCCCTCCACCGACCAGGCCGCAAGGGCCATCGGGCGCCACTCCCGCCGGGTGATGGCCCAGAACTTGATGGCCGGATAGTCGGACACCGCCGCCAGCGGTGCGGCAAGCTCGTCCAGGGAGCGGGTCGAATGAAAGCGCGCGGCAAGGGCGGCTACGAGCCGGCTGTCCCCTCCCCAGCCCATGCACGACGGCACCTGCCAGCCAAGCTTGTGCAGATCGACATTGCGCCAGGTGGCCACCAGAGGCTTGCCATCCACCGCGCCATAGGGCGGATAGACGGGCAGGCTGCCGCACGGCGGCTGCGGGCCCACGGCAGGTTGGGCGAGCGCCGGCAGAGCCAGACCGCAGAGCAGAGCAAGGAGCGGAAGGCGCAACATCATGGTTCGACACCGCCAACGGTAGCCGTTCAGACCGCATACTCGGAATGACAAACGCTTGATCGAGCCCATTGTTCGCCACATGCGCGGCCGGCGGCGATGGCGTAAGGAGGGACGGTTCGCAGAGGAGTTGCAATGAGTTCAGCCGTTGCCGATCCCAGGATCGTGTCCATCGCAAGCCGTGATCTGCGCGCCGAGATTTCCGAACTCGGCGCCGAGCTGGTCCGATTGCAGGATGGCGACGGGCGCGAGCTCCTGTGGAACGGCGATCCGGCTTATTGGACGGGACACGCGCCGCTGCTCTTCCCCATCGTCGGCAGCGTCAAGGGCGACGTCATCCGCGTGCACGGCAAGACCTATCCTCTGCAACGACATGGCTTTGCCCGCCGCTCGCGTTTCCAGTGCCTCGCCTCGACGGCATCGCGATGCCAGTGGCGGCTCGCGTCGAGCAGCGAGACCCGCGCCCAGTACCCATTCAACTTCACGCTCGACGTCGTCTACGAGATCGTCGGACCGCGCCTCGAGATCGTGGCGACCGCGACCAACACCGGCAGTGAACGCATGCCCGTCTCGTTCGGTTTCCATCCCGCCTTCCACTGGCCTCTGCCCTATGGGCGGCCACGCGAGGAGCATGCGATCCGTTTCGAGATGCCGGAGCCGCTCGCTGTCCGGCGGCTGGAGAATGGATTGCTGGCGCCGCATCTCTTTGCGTCGCCGGTCCATGACCACACCCTGGCCTTGGCCGACGATCTGTTCCGCGATGACGCCTTGATCTTCGACCGGCTGGCAAGCCGCAAGGTCACCTACGGCGCGGCGACAGGGGGAGCGGCGATGGGCCCGCAGCTGGAAGTCGCCTTTCCCGACATGCCGCATCTCGGCATCTGGTCGAAACCCGGCGCCGGCTTCGTCTGCATCGAGCCCTGGCATGGCTTTGCCAGCCCGACGGACTTCGACGACGAATTGCGCACCAAGCCGGGCATGGCGATCTTGCCCCCTGGGGACGCACAGGCGTTCGAGATGAAGATAACGCTGCGCCGCTGACGCGAAAGCAGCGAGGTCGTCAGTTCACGACCGATGGATCGGCGCGGTCGGGATCGAGCGCACTGCCCGGTTCGATTGCCTTCAGCCCGACGATCAGGCTGCTGCCGGCGAGGCCGACCACGAAGGCGCTGCCGCCCGAGAAGGAAGGCCCGCCGCCCTGAACCTCGATGTCGATCACCCGATATTTGTGCCCCAGGTATCGGACAGAGCGCCCGGGCGCCGGCCCCACGCCCTTGTCGAAGCCGAGCTCGGTCGAGGCGAGATGAAGATCGGCCGTCAACGGTTCGGCTGCATCGGCTGCCGCCGGCGACGAGTCGGACTGGAAGGGCATCACGAAAGAAGGAGGCAGGGAGGGCGCGCGGCAAGGTGCCAACAGCAATCCTCCCGTCCAAGTGCCGGCCGCGGCGGCTTCGGAAATCGGTGCGCATGCAACCAGCGCCTCGATCTCCTGACCGAAGACCGGCGCAGCGAGAAGCATAAGACAGCTCGCCGCCACAAGGCCGATCCCCCGGCAACACTCCATCGAAATTTCTCCCCCAACCGAGGTGGCGCATCGGTCGAAGACCGAACTCATACGCACCCTCCATGCAAGCAACTAACATGGCGCGCCGCGAGTCGTCCATGCAACTGACATCACGGAAACAAAAATGTTGGACTCATAATTGTTTTTGCAGTGATGAGCGGTCCTGGATGCGCCAGGCGTTCCGTGGAAATGATCGCATCGTAATCCGGTGGTGCGTCCCAACTGATTATTGGACATCGCATAGAAAAAACATATCGCGCGACACACTTGCATATATTGGCGCGCCGGCACCGGTTTGCCGATAATGCCGCCATGACCGATACCCTGGTCCCGCTGATCTGCGATCTTCTGGAATGGCTCGACCGACAGCCGCGTACTTATGCCGAAGTGATGGACGGCTGGCGGACGTCCTGCCCACGCCTGCCGGTGTGGGAGGAAGCGACAGACAAGGGCTACGTCAAACGCGAGGGACAACTCGTCCTGGTGACGAACCGCGGCCGGGTTTTCCTGGAGCATAGCCGCTAACGCGGATTACCGGCCTTCGACTAAAGTATGACTCCGCTGATCAAAATATTCCGGAAAAAATCCTCTCCCATTATCAGTTGTTAATGAATCGCGGCTGCCGTGCATTTTTTTCTTGATCTGCCTCAAGGTCGAACGGCAGAGGTAGCGGCATAATGTTTCATTATGAAAGCCACGATCATCTATCGATGCCCCAATACCGGCCGCCATGTGGAAGCGTCGATCGAGGCGGTTGTCGACGATATGCGCTGGCACGAGCCGCATTTCTGTCCGGCATGCTGGAAAATCCATCTGATCAATAGGGCTACCGGGAAGTTGCTGCTGGAGAGACAGGCGGCCCCAAGCGTTCCCGCCCATTGATCTGCGAGCGATCACGCCCCGTAACCCACCCGTGCATCAGGACACCGGAGAACAATACTCGTAATGACGACCACGGTATCCCTTTCGGAACTGGCGGCTGCGATGCGCGCCTCGAACTCCCTGCTCCTGGATCTTTTGACGGAGACGCCGGTCGGCGAGGATCTTCTCGATCGCCTGATCGTATCCGCAGTCGGGCAATCCAACACCGCGACGCTCAGCGCCGATCCGGAATTCCTGCGCAGCTACGGCACCCTTGACGCACTGTTGCCGGACGAGGCGCGCAAGCCAGTCACCATCAGTGCCGTCGCCAACATGATCTGCATTCCGTTCGAAACGGTGCGCCGTCGCATCCAGCAACTTGCGGCTAACGGCATTTGCGTGATCGGACCGAATGGCGTGGTCGTCCCGACGCAGGTGCTCGCGCGCGAAGAATACAAGAGCGCCATGCTTCGGACCTGGGAACTGGCTCAGGTGCTCTATAATCGTCTCCGCGATAATCTTTGCCTGACCGAGCTCTATGCCGACAAGGTGCCGCCCTATGAGGGCGCACCGCTGATCCGCGCGGTTGCACATGTCGCCTATGGGCACTTGCTGCGCATGACGTCCGCGTTCGTGCGCACGTCGGGCGATCTGACAATGGCGATGATCCTGCTCGCGGTTCAACGCGAGAATTCGGAGCACACCGCGACACTGCCGTCGGCCGCCATCGGTCCCGGCATCATGCCCGACGAGTTGAGGGTTCCGGTGAATGCCGCGACCATCGCCGAGATCCTCGGCCTCGGCGAATCGACGGTCAGTCGCCGCCTGACGCGCCTCGTGCGCGACGGGCGCTGCCTCAAGCGGAAAGGCGGCGTGATCGTTGCCTCAGCCTATGTCGCGCGGCCAGAGATCATGGCGCTGCTCGAGCTCAATCACGGCAGCCTGCTGCGGATGTTCGAACCGCTGCGGCAACTGGGGATCCTGAGCGCCTGGGATCATACGCACCTGCAGCAGCCCGTCTCGGCGACCGCGATCGCCTGATCGTCAGTCTTCGGCCGCCTGCGCGCGTTTGCCGGAGATATCCAGCCTCTGCTGATCCGCAAGCAAGCGCTCGAGCACGAGACGCTTGCTCTGATCGCGCTCCTTCTCGATGGCTTCCTGCAAAAGCTTGATGTTCCGTCGTCGGATGAAGTCCTGCATGTCCATCCCTCGTGCACTGACTCGTGACACAAGACTTGCCGTTCAACCGAGAACCGAAGTCTAACAACGTCCTGCTGCCGAAAAAAGACTGCCGCCGCCGAGGCACGCGGTGTCGGAGGCGAGCCTTGGCGCTGAAGGTGGCCATGGCGACGTGCACCATCAACACGTTGCGGACAGCGCTTCGCCGCCCACAAGCCGTGCGACCGGACAGGACCGGATCCTACGGGCATCGCAATCAGCTATGCGTATTTCGGTGCATCGCCGTGTCTTGCCGATCGCTAGCGAAACGGCGGAAAGCCCGCCGCCATCAGCACGATCGCAGCCACGATCAGCGCCGCGATCGCCAGGCCCGTCCAGCGCAGGAGGCCGGCCAGCGTGCCGCGACTGCGCACTGCCGCGGGGTTCGTCGGAGCCCTCACCGGACCGGCGTCGCGGCCGATCCGCCGCTGCTCGCTGCGCATCGCCGCGAAGGCATCGGCGGGCGTGGGCGTGCCGGCCGCTTCCTCGTCCGTGCCGAAGGCGGCGAGGCCTGGGTCGGGCGTGGCGACCTTGTCGCCAGCGAGGCCGCGATCGATGTCGGCCTTGACCTCGGACGACGTGGCTCCCGAGAAGGAAGGCGATGCGGCAGACGTCGAAGATCGATGATCCATGCCCCAACCAACCCTGCGAACCAGGCCGGGTTGCAGAGCCCCTGACCGCCGTCCGGAGCCGTACGGAGCCGTACGGACTGCCATCGTTCCGTGTCGCTGATGTTGCAGGGGCGGCCTGCCGCAACTTTGTCACGGGCTATTGACCGGCATCGCTGCTACCCAAAGCGCTGCACCACAACATTGTTTTTCGCGCGAGCGATGACCCCTCCGGACGAGATGAGGCAGAGTCCGAGCGCCACCGACTTCGGCGCCCTGCTGCCGGGACAAGCTGTTGGCCGTTTCACCATCGAAGCGCTGCTCGGACTGGGAGCGTTCGGTGCGACCTATCGTGCCCGCGACATGCGTCTGGGATGCGAGGTCACGATCCGCGAATTCCTGCCGCCCGCGCTGGCGACGCGGCGCGAGGATGGCGCCATCATCACCGATGCGAGCCGACTGTCCGAAGAATTTGCGCGTGGACGCAGACACTTCCTCAATGGCGGGCGCATCCTCGCCGCGCTGCGCGCGCCCTGCATCGTGCGCGTCCTCGAATGCCTGGAGACCAACGGAACGGCCTATATCGTCACGGAACGGCTGGCCGGCACCACCCTGGCGACGCGGCTCGAGACGCAAGGCGTCCTGGTTCCGGCCGATATCGATCATCTTCTGTGGCCGCTCCTCGAAGGGCTCGAGCTGGTGCATAGCCGCGGCTTCTTCCACGGCGACATCAATCCCCGAAACATCGTGCTCGATGCCGAAGGCCGGCCGACATTGATCGATTTCGGCGCTGCCGGTTCGATAACGAACCCGGCCGACGCCTCCGCCTTCACGGCGCCGGAGCAAATCGGCACCGGCGCGACGGTGCCGGCGCACATGACGCCAGGTAAGCAGGGACCCTGGACGGACATCTATGGCCTGGCCGCCACTTTCTATTACACGCTCACCGGCGCACCGCCTCCCAAAGCGCGCGAACGGCTGTTCGAGGATCACTATCAGCCCTTGATGCGGCTGAGGCCCGCCGGCTTCCGGCCATCGATGCTGGCAGGTATCGACAGGGGGTTGGGCTTGCACCTGCGCGATCGTCCGCAATCGATCGCGCAGTGGCGGTCGATCCTGTGGCAAACGACTCGCGTGGTGCCGGCGGCGCCCGCGGAGCCGCCGCCCATGCTGCCGCCGCGTCTGCCGCCCCGCCCCCAAACCACCGAGACCGCCACGTGGCAGACACGGCGCTTTGCCTCCCCGGCCGCGCCGCCTGCGCCGGAACCGCCGCCGATCGTGGTCGAAAAGATCCCGCCGCATCCCGTTGCCTCGCCGGCATCGGACGCCGCCGCCTCTCCCGCTCCGGAGCGCGCCGCTACCGCCGCGACGGAGCCAGGGCCTTCCCCACGCCGGTCACGCGGCCTGCTGGCCACGGTGGCGGTGGCCTCCGTCCTGGCGGCGGGTGCATTCGCCTATATCGTCTTCGGCATGCCGTCCTCGCCGATTACCCACGCCACCGTGGCGCCGGCGAAGACGGAAAGCGCCGACCAGGCGCAGGCGGCGCAGGAGGCACGCCGCAAGGCCGAGGCCGAGGCTGCCGCACGCCGTGAAGAAGAGGCGCGCCAGAAGCAGGTCGAGGCCGAGCAGGCAGCACTTCGTCAACAGAAGGAAGAGGAAGCGCGCCGGCAGGCCGAAGCCGACGCCCGGCGGCAGGCCGAGCTGGCCGATCCCAAACTCGCCCAGGCCAACGAAAGCGCTCTCAAGCTCACACAGACCGATCGGCAGCAGCTGCAAGCGGCGCTGGCGGCGCAAGGCTTCGACCCCCAGGGAATCGACGGCGTCTTCGGACCGCGGACGCGCCAGGCCATCGCGGCCTGGCAGAAGAACCGCAACGAACCCTCGACAGGTTTCCTGAGCGACGCGCAGAAGCAGGCATTGCTGACCTCGGCGCCGAGCACCAATACGGCAGCCACGCCAGCAGCCACGACGGCGCCCGCCGCGGCGCCGACGGCGGCGGCCAATCCCTTCGATGGCACCTATGCCGGCACGGCGGAGCTGCCGACCGGCACCCAGCCGGTCAGCCTGCGCCTGGTCGACGGCAAAGGATCGGCGCAATGGAAGACGGAGAGCTGCGGCGCGGCCGACGTCACCCTCTCGGTGTCGCCCGACGGCGCGGCGGCGCTCGACTTCAAGGGCTTCACGCCGCAATGCCAGCCCATGAGCCGGCACTTTGACGGGCGCATCCAGAGCAACACGGTCCAGTTCACCCTGCCTGGCGACAACGGTCCCAGCGGCGGCCTGACGCTGACGCGACAGGAGTAGAGCCCACGAGGCGAGGCCGGCGCCTCGGAGGCGACAACCGTCGCCTCGCCGCCCGCACGGCGATCTGCGACCCTGGCGCTTCCGACACGGCGTAGAGGTGCTCCATGCTCGAGGCGGCGACCTGGCTGCTTGCCTTCCAACTGGCCGGCGAAGCGGCGGCGCGTCTGTTCCAACTGCCGGTTCCCGGTCCCGTCATCGGCATGGTGATGCTGGCGATCGCGCTCATGGCCTATCCGGCGCTGGCGGACCGGCTGCGCGGCGTGGTCGACGGCCTGCTGTCCAATCTCGGCCTGCTGTTCGTGCCGGCCGGTGTCGGCGTCTCGCTGCATCTCGGCCTGCTCGAACGGGAGTGGCTGCCGATCACCGTCGCGCTGCTGGTCAGCACCGTGGCCGGCATTCTGGTGACGGCCTTTCTCATGCGCCTGCTGATGCCGGCGGAGGACAGGCGATGAGCGAGCCCTTCTACAAGCTCTGGGTCTATCTCGCCGCCGGCCCGCTGGTATGGCTCACCGCGACGCTGATCGCCTATCAGATCGGCCGCTACCTGCAGGCGCGCACGCGCGGCAACCCGGCCGCCAATCCGGTGCTGATCGCCGTGATCCTGCTCGTGCTCCTGCTGGCGCGCACCGACGTGCCCTATGCGCAGTATTTCGCCGGCGCCCAGTTCGTCCACTTCCTGCTGGGCACGGCCACGGTCGCGCTCGGCCTGCCGCTGTGGCGCGAGGCGGCGATGCTGCGGCGCCATATCGGCCCGCTGCTGCTGTCGATTGCGGGCGGCTCGGTGACCGCGGCGGGAACGGCGGTCGTGGTGGCCTGGGCGCTGGGGGCGTCGCGCGCGACATTGCTGTCGCTGGCGCCCAAGTCGGTGACCACGCCGATCGCCATGGGCATCACCGAGAAGCTCGGTGGCATTCCCTCGCTGACCGCCGTGCTGGTGATCCTGACCGGCGTGCTGGGCGCCATCATCGCCACCTGGGTCCTCGATACCGCCGGCATCAGGGACTGGCGCGCCCGCGGTCTCGCCGCCGGCACGGTCGCGCATGGCATCGGCACCGCCCGCGCCTATCAGGTCAATCCGACCGCCGGCGCCTATGCCGGCCTGGCCATGGGCGTGAACGGTCTGCTGACCGCGATCGTGCTGCCCTACGCCGCGCGCTGGCTGTAGGTCGGGTCCGCGCGACGGACATTTCGGAGCCGCCCTCTTCAAGGGAAGGTTGCATTGCATCACGGTATGCAAGCGTACCGAATGGTGGACACACCATGGACACGCCGCGGTTCCACCAGCGGTGGTAAGCAGATCGTGCGGGGGACACGACAGTTGAAGAGGCGGCCCTTCGATGAGCTACGCCCCTTACCACTGGCACGTCGAATCGGTCTGGGCCGGTCGAACGCCGAACGCTGCCGCGATGGCCCGAGCGCCCGGCATCAGCGCCGCCGACATGGCGCTGATCTGCCTGTTCCTGCTGGGCCTCTACACCAACTATACAATCTGGCTTTCGACCAAGGTGCCCTTCCCGTCGGCACCCGCGGGCATCGCCGGCGTGATCCTGCTGTGGCGGCGGCGCGACGCAATCACACCGCGCGCCTTCGGCACGCTGATCGGTGTGATGTTCCTCTATGTCGTCTCGATCCTGTGCGCGCCCAACCTGACGTTCCTGTCGCGGCGGCTGAACGGGCTGATCCAGCTCACCTATTCCATCGTCATCGGCTACGCGCTGTTCCTCACCGTGATCCAGGCGCGCCGCAGCCAGATCACCGGCCTGTTCCTCGGCATCTCGCTGTTCATCGTCGTCGGCTGCCTGCTCGAGACCTATGGCGGCTTGCGGCCGATCAGCGATTCGGTGCGGCAGGTGATCTACAATCGCGGCGTCTACGAGAACGATCTGCGCGACATGCTGCTGTACCATCGCGTGCGGCCGAAATTCTTCGCCTCCGAACCGGCCAGCGTCACCTTCTGCTACACGCTCTTCACCTTCGTCTGGTTCGTGGTCAGCCGCTGGCGCTTCAAGCTGCTGCTCTATGTGGTGCTGGTCGCGGTCGGCATCTTCGCGATGCCGGGACCGACGTTGCTGCTGCTGCTGGCGCTGATCCTGCCCTACATGCTGTTCCTGGCCAGCCGCCAGAACGGCAGGCTCAACGTCGCCAAGCTCCTCAAAGTGGCCATCGTCTCGGTGTTCTTCCTGGCCGCCTTCTTCGTGCTCGCCCAGACCGTCTTCTCCGAACGCTTCAAGCAGGCGCAATCGGGCAACGACCCGAGCTTCTTCTATCGCGTGCGCGGCCCGGCCATCGCCGCCAAGGAGATCGTGCGTGACTTCCCGCTACAGGGCGCCGGCCTCACCGGCGAACCCTTCATCGAGCAGCGCGTGGTCAACATCTACGTCCAGTCGCCGGCCTATTCGGTCGGCTGGCAGGTCGTGTCGCCGGCGACGGAACTGCTGATCAACTATTTCTGGCTGCACTGGATCTATCTCGGCGCCGGCTTCGGCGTGCTGATCGGCGCTGCCCTGACGCGCTGGTTCTTCGTCATCGGCATTCCCAGCGCCGCCTTCTGCTGGATGACATGGGCGATCCTGGGCCAGGCCTCGGGCGCCTATGTCGGCCCGACCTGCTGGGCGGTGCTCTTCCTCTCCGGTGCCGCGGCGGTCCTGCACGAGCGCGCGCCCGATCCGGCCGAGGATCGCCGCCGCTATAGCACCAGCTCGCAGGATCTGATCGCCCGGGTGCAGAACATCCAGCACGGGCCGCAGCTCGAGCAGGCCCGATGAACGGCCCGCGGGACCTGCCTCAGGGCGACCGGGCCCGAACCTCCTGCGTGACGTCCTCGACGTAATGCAGAAGCGCGCCCAGTCGGCCCTCGCCATCGAGCATCGGCGAGTTGGTCGGCCGCCAGTGGCGTTCGACGAAGGTCCCGGTTCCGTCACGGACGTCGTAGCGCTGGATCGGCATGACGTGCGGGCGACGCGTCTGGGCGGCGGTTCGCAGCGAGGCATAGAGATTGGCCACGCCATCGGCCATCGGATCGGCGGGATTGTCCGGGAAGACTTCGAACAGCGGACGGCCCCGCATCTCGCTGCGCACGGTCATGGTCGCGGTCGCGTAGGCGTCACTGGCATCGAGGATGGGCAGGCCCGGTCCCGGATCGAGCAGCAGATAGAGCTTGCCCGACGGCGCATATCGCTGCTCGAACTCGGCGATGCATCGGGCGGCTTCGGCGGAAAAGGTCCGCGAGCGAAAGGCAGCCTGTGGCTCCACGCCTTCCGTCGTGGCATCCATCATCGCCAGGTCGCGCTCGGCAGCGATCAGCAGCCTGGCCATGGTCTGCCGCTTGGCCGCATCGGTCTCCCGGCCAAGCAGTTCCTGATAGCGCTGGATATTCCGCCGCAAAACGAACCGCTGCATTGCGCTATTGTCTCATTCGCAATCGCGAGGTCAATAATTTCAAACACATACTCAAATGTGCGCAAATAATGCCGCATAGCTGCCATTTAATTTTACATTATTTACACAAAGATTCTGGATTGAAGATCGGGCGGCCTACAGCGCGATGACTTTTCATGGAATCAAGCCGTCGCCCTGACGCATGCGCTGCCATGCTACGAGCGTCAGGGCGACGGCCGAAGTAAAAGTCATCGCGCTTTATTGGGCGGTATAGCCGCCGTCGATCACCAGCTCCGTGCCGGTCACGAACTTCGACTCGTTCGAGGCCAGATAGAGGACGCCGTAGGCGATGTCCTCCGGTTCGCCGACATGGCCGATGGGATGCATCGCATCCAGCGCCGCCCGGCCCTGGTCGACGTTGCCGGCCTGCTGGAGATAGCCCTCCACCATCGGCGTCCAGATGTAGCCGGGATGGATGGAGTTGACGCGGATGCCGAGCCGCTGCCGGGCGCAATAGAGCGCCACCGACTTGGTATAGAGCCGGACACCGCCCTTCGACGCATTGTAGGCGCCGAGATTGGGATCGCCGACCAGGCCCTCGATCGAGGACAGGTTGATGATCGAGCCGCCCATGGGCGGATGCTTCTTCATGGTCAGGATGGCGTGCTTGGTGCCGAGGAACACGCCATCGAGATTGACGCTCATCAGGAAGCGCCATTGCTCCAGCGTCTGCTCCTCCGGCGGACCGCCCAGGCCGACGCCGGCATTGTTGACCAGCACGTCGAGCCTGCCGAACTCGGCGACCGTCCGCTCCATCGCGCTCTTCCAGCTCTCCTCGCTGGTGACGTCGTGATGGAGATAGATCGCCTTGCCGTCGGTGGCGTTGATGCTGTCGGCGACGGCCTTGCCCTCGGCATCCTTCAGGTCGGTGACGACCACTGCCGCGCCCTCTCGCGCCAGCATGTGCGCCGACGCCGCGCCCAGGCCCAGCGCACCGCCCGTCACCATCGCCACCTTGCCGCGAACCCGATCCATCCGATGCTGCTCCCTGTGCCGGTTCACCATCGCGCCTGCGCGGATGGTGTCGCTACTTGCCGTGGCCGTTCCCGTTCCCCGCATCCGCCGGATGGCTGGCGGTGCTGGAGGTGTAGCGCGGATCGAGTTCCAGCCACATCGCGTTCAGGATGGCGAAGGTACAGGCAAGGCCCAATCCGAGCACCCAGGCGAAGTACCACATGGTCGTCTCCTCAATAGGCCTGATGATTGCGTCCGATCGTCTGCGCCGTCACCTTGCCACGCAGCACGCGATAGACCCAGGCGGTATAGGCCAGCACGATCGGCAGGAAGATCACCGTCGCCACCAGCATGATGAACAGCGTCATGTGGCTCGACGAGGAATCCCACACGATCAGGCTCGAGCGCGGATCGGTCGACGATGGCAGGATGAACGGGAACATCGCCAGGCCCGGCGTGGCGATGATGCCGGCGATCGACAGCGCGCTCGCCCAGAAGGCGCGGATCGACATGCGGCGGATCAGCGTGACGATGGCAAGCAGGGCGCCCAGCACGCCCAGCACCGGTGCGAGCAGCGTCCACGGCAGGAGCCGGTAATTGGCGAACCAGGCGCCGGCCACGACCTCGACCGTCTTGCGCACCGGGTTGGACGGTCCGGCATGATCGACCGTGCCGACGACGGCATAGCCCTTGATCGAGGCGTAGACCCAGAGGCCCGCGGCCACGAACAGCACGATGGTGGCGAGGTTCAGCACGATGCCGGCAGTCTTCGCCCGGGCCGCCAGCGCACCCTCGGTCTTCATGCAGATATAGGTGGCGCCATGGGCGGCGAGCATGGCGACGCTCACCAGGCCGCACAGGATCGCGAAGGGATTGAGCAGGCCGAAAAAGCCGCCGGTATAGATGGCCCGCAGGTCCTCATCGAAATGGAACGGCACGCCCTGCAGCAGGTTGCCGAACGCGACGCCGAACACCAGCGACGGCACGAAACCGCCCACGAACAGCGCCACGTCCCAGCAGGCGCGCCAGGTATCGTTGTCGACCTTGCCGCGAAACTTGAACGCCACCGGCCGCAGGATCAGCGCCAGCAGGACCAGGAACATGGCGATGTAGAAGCCGGAGAAGGACGCGGCGTAAAGCGGCGGCCAGGCCGCGAAGGCCGCGCCGCCGCCCAGGATGAACCACACCTGGTTGCCTTCCCATACCGGCCCGATCGAGTTGATCATCAGCCGGCGCTCGAGATTGGTCCGGCCGATGAAGGGCAGCAGGATCGCAGTGCCGAGATCGAAGCCATCGAAGACGGCGAAGCCGATCAGCAGGATACCCAGCAGCGCCCACCACAGGACCCGCAGCATTTCGTAATCGAGAGGGATCGACATCGGCTCACTCCCTCGGCAGGTCGGCATGCAGGGTGGAAGGATCGACCGCGGCGCCGCCCGGGGGCGCGAACCGCGTGGCCACGTCCGGTATCTCCCAGCTCTCGCTCGGTCCGAGACGGATGTATTTCAGCATCAGGTAGAGTTCGACCACCAGCAGCGACGTATAGAAGACGACGAAGCCCGACAGGCTGAGCCACACGTCGTGAGCGGCGATCGGCGAGGTGGCGAGGAAGGTCGGCAGCACGCCCTCGATGATCCATGGCTGGCGTCCGTACTCGGCCACGATCCATCCCACCTCGGCCGCGATCCAGGGCAGCGGCAGCGACAGCAGCGCGACGTAGAGCAACCATCGCCGCTGGTCGAGCTGGCGCTTGGCCGAGACGTAGAACGTGACCGCGAACAGGGCGATGAAGAAGAAGCCGAGCCCGACCATGACGCGGAACGACCAGAACAGCACCGGCACGTTGGGCACCGTGTCCCAGGCCGCGCGCTCGATGTCGGCATCGGTCGCCTTGGCGGGATCGGCGACATAGCGCTTCAGCAGCATCGCATAGCCGAGATCGTCCTGGCGCTCGGCGATGATCTTGCGCGCCGCCTCGTCCTTGGGATTGGCCCGCAACGTCTGCACCGCGGTGTAGCCTTCGAGACCGGTGCGGATCTTTGCCTTGGCCTCGTCGACGAGCTGGAACAGGCCCGGGATCACCGTGTCGATCGAGCGCGTCGCGAGCAGGCCCAGCGCATAGGGAATGTGGATCGCGAAGTAGGTCTTGCGCTCCTCGAGGCTCGGGATGCCGAACAGCGTGAAGGAGGCCGGCGCCGGCTCGGTGTGCCACATGGCCTCCATCGCCGCGATCTTGGTCTTCTGGTTCTGCGTCGCCGTGTAGCCGCTCTCGTCACCCAGCACGACGACCGACAGCGCCGAGGCGAGGCCGAACGAGGCCGCCACCGTCATCGAGCGCTTGGCGATCTCGCGATGCCGGCCGTTCAGAAGATAGAAGGCGCTGATCGCCAGCACGAAGATCGAGCCCGTGACGTAGCCCGCGCTCACCGTATGGACGAACTTCGACTGCGCCACCGGGTTGAACAGCACCTCGAAGAAGTCCGTCACCTCCATGCGCATCGTGTCGGGATTGAAGCGGCTGCCGACGGGATGCTGCATCCAGGCATTGGCGATCAGGATCCACAGCGCCGACAGGTTCGAGCCCAGCGCCACACACCAGGTGACGGCGAGATGGCCTGGCTTGCTGAGGCGGTCCCAGCCAAAGAAGAACAAGCCGATGAAGGTCGCCTCGAGGAAGAAGGCCATCAGCCCCTCGATGGCCAGCGGCGCCCCGAACACGTCGCCGACGTAATGGGAGTAATAGGACCAGTTGGTGCCGAACTGGAACTCCATGGTGATGCCGGTGGCGACGCCCATGGCGAAGTTGATGCCGAACAGGATGCCCCAGAACATCGTCATGTCGCGCCAGATGCGGCGCCCGGTCATGACATAGACGCTCTCCATGATCGCCAGCAGCAGCGACAGGCCGAGCGTGAGCGGCACGAACAGGAAGTGATAGAGGGCCGTCAGCGCGAATTGCAGCCGCGACAGGGTAACGACGTCGATATCGGGCATCACTGACCTCGGATCGAGAAGAGTTGGACAGCAATGTCGGGAAGCAAGGGCTTCGTCGCAAAGAACGCGAAGTACAACGCCACCAGCAGCGCGACCTTCGCTGCCAGGGCGATGGAGATGTCACGCAAAAGCCAACGATCCGACCTTCGCATCCCGCCTCCATACACTTCGTCTCTGCAAGCAACGCCACATTCCGCCATCCATCGCTCACAGTCCAGTTGTGAATACGCACAGGAGGAAGGGCTTTTTGTCCTAGAGCAGCGCGCCAGTTGCGACGCAGAATCATCTCCATCGTTGCGCACCGAGTCGTGTGACGCATCGATGAAGAGACACGCCTCGTCTCTCGCTACATATCCGCCAGCACATCGTAGTCCGTGATGCATCGTCCGGGCCGTGCGTAACGACCGCCGCCGCTGGGCGCGGCCGGCTGCGCGAAAGTGAGGACGAAGGCATCGGCGTCGTCGGGTGAATGACCGATACGCGCCTTCACCTGCTCCTTCGGTTCGAGCAGGAGTCGGTCGCCGCGAAAGCTGTAGGTCGTCTGGCTGAGGGCCGCGATCAGTTCCGGAACGTCGGGCAGCGCCCCGCCCGCCTTGATCCATTCGACGGCTTCGAAATACATCTCGGTGCGCTTGTTGTCGTAGCGCGGATCGTTGGGGCGGCTGGCGAAGCCGATGCCGATCGGCTGCCGGCCGAGACGACGAAGATTGTCGATCCACGACGCGCCCCAGCCGCCGGTGTCGTCGATGAACACCGCGTCGGCGCGCCAGTCCTGCCATTTGCGCGCCACGGCGCCCGCGCCCTGCGTGCCATCGATGTTGCGAAAGCGTTGCGGCGCGAAGGCGGCGAGGCCCTGGCGCGGGAAGATCACCGAGGCATCGTCGCCGAAGCGCGCGACATCCACGCCCAGCACGCGAGCCGCCGCGCCATATTCCTCCGGTCGATAGAAGCGACGGGTCGCGGCGCGGCATTCGTCCGGGCCGATCAGCGTGTTGAGCGAGCCCGGCGGAAACTTGCCGAACACGTTCACCAGCACCCACGGATTGTCGCGGCCGTATTTCTGGATCTGCTCGCGCGCCCACTCCGCCTTCACGCGCGTGCTGCGTTTGGGATCGTCGGGATCGGCGGAGATCTCCGTCACGTGCCACAGCGCCCGCTCCGTCGTGCAGGCACGCCACAGCGGACCTTCGAGATGGGTCGGATTGCCGGCCTGTACGATGTGGCCTTCCTGACAGGAGGACAGCGCCGCTTCGGCCGAGGCCATCACCGCATCGGGAATGGCGCCGCTTTCGTCGATCACGAACAACACGTGATCGGCGTGCAATCCCGCCAGAGTCTGCCCCTGCTGTTGCGCGTCGGCGCTCTTGGTCCAGGTGCGGGCGCTCATCCACCAGGTCTCGGGATGCTGGCGCGCGAAGATGCGCGTCCGGGTCCATTCGAAGGCATGCCGCAAGAGAGGCGCACGCTGGCGCCACTTCGCCATCTCGGACCACAGATTGTCGGCGAGGTTATCGGCGGTGACGGAGGTGGCCGCCACCTTGGGATGCTGGCGCGTGAGCAGGAAGTTCCAGGCCAGCCACGCCTCGACCGCGGTCTTGCCCGGCCCCTTGCAGGCCTTCATCGCCAGGCGCGGCCGGTGCGGAAAGGCCTCCAGCACCTCGTCTTGCCAGGGATCGGGCGTGATCCCGAACACTTCGCGGACGAACAGGGACGGCGATTGGCGCCAGCGGTGGAGTCTTTCAGCGGCAGGCAACATGGCCGAAGGATAAAGCCGCGGCATGGGCAGGACCGATTCCGGTCGCCAATGCCCGACGACCGTCATGCGCAGGCCGACGGGTCGTCCTGCCCCCTACTCTCTTCTACTTATATCTAGTGGCGACGGCGGGATTGCTTGCGGTCGAGCGAGACCATGCGCGCGAAGTGCCAGTCGAAGGCGGTATCGAAGGCCGACTGCAGGGCTTCCTTGCTCATGCCGTCCGTGAACGCCACGGTCACCAATGCCAGCAGCAGGACGCCATGCATGGAGCCGGCATCGCTGCCGAAATATTTCAGGTACTTCGGATCGGCCACCTCGGTCAGCAGCTCGACCCGCTTGTAGAAGCTGGTCCGCTCGGCCGGATCCTCGAACAGTCGGCCGGCGGCGACCCAAGCCCGATTGAAGGGTGTATCCGGAAGCGGCACCACCTCGCCGGTCCCCGGATCGCTGTAGGCCGTCGCCAGATCCGGCATCGGATCGCCGTCGAGCGGTGCCTCGCCGTTGGAACCGGCGATCAACAGGGCGTAGGCCTGCCTGAACTTACCCACAGCCAGCGGCACATATTCGCCCAGTTGCGCCGTCACCGAGAGGTCGGCAGATAAGGAAGGTATCGTTTCGAAACTGTCTCCGGAACGGGCCCCGCCTGGCGTCACCGAAGCAAGCCCTGGAGAAGGAGCCGGACTGGTTTCGAACCGATTGCACAACGCCTGATATCGGCTCTCTAGGCGGCCCTGCATTTTCTCGAAATTCTCCAGCCGCTGAACGGCCGTGTGGGTCAGTCGGCTCTGTTGCTGCAGCCGAGCAACCAACGCGCGCTGCCGCTGCAGGCGCTCAGCCCCTTTGAGGAGGCGCCTTTTATAGGACTCTAGCTGCTCCCGACTCTCGCTCATTCAGCACTTCCGTGACCCAAAGCGACGAGAGCGTGTCGCCCCGCAATTGTGAAAGCATAGCTGGTACAACCGCGGCCTGCCAACACGCTGTGTGCGCTTGCGTGCATTACCCATTGTAAGAAATATCAAGAGATGGAGTGCGGCAGCGTATCCGGGATGATCGCGATGATGGAGGGACCGAATACCCATTTTGGGTATTCACCCACAGACGCGGAACCGCAACTGTGCCGATAACGGGGCGATACCACCATCCCGGGTGGGGAAATTAGGGGCGAAAGGGCCTCGGCCGGGCAGTTGTTGCATTAGAGCAACGCTAGGGCTGGAAATAACATTTCCGGATTTTGAAGGACGCCAAATTCACGCGGGATGTCCTATACTCGCCGCGCAATGGCGGGGGACACCCCTCTCCCGCGGATCTCAACGACGGGGAGATGAAATGAGAAAGCTTTTGTTGACCACCGCTTTGGTAGCAGCACTTCCGGTGGCCGCCCAAGCGCAGAAGATGAACCCGCAGCCGAACTTCTATTTCGGGGCTGAGGGCGGACTGAACTGGATGCTGAACACCACGGTGACGGCATACAACCTGCCCGGCCAGCCGACCTACAACGTCAGCCCGACCACCGGTTTCGCCGTTGG
>NZ_FUWJ01000009.1 GCF_900167455.1 Enhydrobacter aerosaccus | reverse complement strand
TCGGGCCCGGAGAGCTACAACATGGCGCTGTCGCTGCGTCGTGCGAATGCGGTCAAGGACGCTCTGGTGCGCAACGGCGTGCCGGCCACGGCGATCTCGGTCGTCGGCAAGGGCGAGCAGGGCCTGCTGGTCCCGACCGCCGACGGTGTCCGCGAGCCGCAGAACCGCCGCGTCGTGATCGAGATCCAGTAATCTCGACCTGATCGAAACGAAGAAGGCGGCCCTCCCGGGCCGCCTTTTTTGTTGCCAGCTGCCGTCACGCCTCAAGGGAGCGCGCAACTCCAGTTGCGCTCTTCCCGGTGCAGCAACGAGCATGAGCGCCACTTCAGCGCGGAGGTATCCGCGCGCAGTGGCGCGCTCCCCTGAACTCCCTCAGAGGCGTCACGACTCATGGGAGTGCGCAACTCCAGTTGCGCTCTTCCGGGTGCAGCAACGACCATGAGCGCCACTTCAGCGCGGAGGTATCCGCGCGCAGGGGCGCGCTCCCCCGAACTTCCTTAGGGGCGTCATGGCTCATGGGAGCGCCATTTGACGAAAAGTCGGCGTGCTGTAGACAGTCGCGCGCCGAGCGGAAATCCTTGTCCGGCAGTCTCGGCACGAGGGGAGAGATGCCGCTACGATCCGTCATCGTCAGAACCGCATCTGCGGCCGGCTTGGCCATCGCCTTCTCGACGACCTCGCTCGCCCCCTCTGCCCAGGCGGCGGATCCCGCGCCCACGCCGAACGTGACGACGGCAAAGCCCGACCTGGCGCAGCTCGAACGCAAGCTGCCGCCCGATCCCCAGCCCTGGCGGCTCTCGGCCACGGCCTATGCCTGGGCGATGAATGTCGGCGGCAACGTCACCGCCCGCAACCAGACCGTCGACACCAACGCCAGCTTCATCGACATCCTGCAGAAGAGCAATTCGATCGCCGCCTACATGACCTACATCGAGGCGGGCAAGGGGCCGGTCAGCTTCTACACGGATTTCGTCTTCACCAGTCTCGGCTTCGGCCGGGCGCAGACCAGCTATCGCAATCCCCTACCCGGCCTCAGCCTCACCGCGCAGTCCAACGCCGCCCTCACCTATCAGCTGTTCATTGTCGAGATGGGCGGCACCTACGAGTTGCAGCGCTGGGCCGGCCAGGACAGCAGCTTCACCGCCCTCGATGCGCTGGCCGGCTTCCGCTACTGGAACAACTCGGTCTCCGCCTCCTTCGACGTCACCGGCAACGTCAACTACGCCCCGCTCGGCCTCGAGCGTTCCTTCGGCCTCGCCATCGCCCGCTCCGATGTCGTGCAGTGGGTGGATCCCGTCATCGGCCTCCGGCTGCGCCATCAGTTCACGCCGACCCAGTCGGTCTTCGTGCGCGGCGATGTCGGCGGCTTCGGCGTCAGCGGCAGCCAGTTCTCGTGGCAGGCGGTCGGCGCCTACAGCTACGGCTGGCAGTTCACGGGCTACCAGATCGAGCTCGCGCTCGGCTTCCGCGCCCTCGGCGTGACCTACAATTCGGGTTCAGGCATCAGCGCCGTGGGCATCAACGAAACCCTTTACGGTCCGATCGTCGGCGCGACCGTCCGTTTCTGAACGACGCCTACCGATCCTTGATACACCTCAAGACGCGGCGGAAGGCGAGACCGTAGGCTCGCCCCTGGCGGCACCAAACCGCCTGCTATCGAGGCCCGCTATCGAGGAACGCTGATGGATATCACACGCCGCTTCACCCTGACCGCCGGCCTCGGCACTGCCTTTACCGCTCTGGGCTCGAGCTACGCCCGGGCCGACAACGGCATCGCGCCCGAGGCGTTCGAGGGGGTGGAGGATTTCTGGCTCGCCACCGACGCTTATATATACGGCTATCCGCTCGTCACCATGGAGATGACGCGGCGGATCATGACCAACGTCGCCCAGCCCGCCAGCACGCGCGCGCCGATGGGACAGTTCGCCCGGCTGCGCGAATATCCGAACGCCGCCTTCCGCGACGTGACCGCGCCCAACGCCGACACGCTCTATACGATCACCTGGCTCGACGTGGGCAAGGAGCCGATGGTGCTCAGCCTGCCCGACATGAAGGACCGCTACTGCCTGTTCCCGATGCTCGACGGCTGGACCGAGGTCTTCTTCTCGCCCGGCTCGCGCACCACCGGCACCGGCGCGCAGACCTACGCCATCACCGGGCCGGGCTGGAGGGGCGCGCTGCCCGCCGGCATGACTGAAGTGAAGGCGCCGACCGCACTGGTCTGGATCCTGGGCCGCATCTACTGCACCGGCACGCCCGAAGACTATGCTGCCGTCCACGCGCTGCAGGACCGGTGCCGCGTCGTGCCGCTCAGCGCCTGGGGCAAGGATTACACGCCGCCCGCCGGCACGGTCGACCCGGCCGTCGACATGAAGACCGCGGTGCGCGACCAGGTGAACCGGATGGACACGGCCGCCTACTTCACGCTGCTGGCCGAGCTGCTGAAGGCCAATCCGCCCGCCGCGGCAGATGCTTCCGCGCTCGCTCGCTTCGCGCGACTCGGCCTCGTGCCGGGCAAGGACTTCGATGCCGCCAAGCTCGATGCCGACTTCGCCAAGCGCATTCCCACGGTCGCCAACGACCGCATCATGCTGCAATTCAAGATCGGCAAGTCGGTCAAGACCGTGAACGGCTGGCTGTTCGACACCGAGACCGGCGTCTACGGCACCGACTATCTCAACCGCGCCTTCATCGCCGCGATCGGGCTCGGCGCCAATCTCGTCAAGGATGCCGTCTATCCGATGTCGCTCAAGGACGCGAACGGCGACTCCTATGACGGCGCCTCCAACTACGTCCTGCGCTTTCCCGCCGGCCTGCAGCCGCCGGTGCGCGGCTTCTGGTCCCTCACCCTGTACGACGCGCAGATGTTCTTCGTCGCCAATCCGATCAACCGCTACTCGATCAGCCCGCGGCAGAACCTCAAGGCGAATCCGGACGGGTCGGTCGATCTCTACATCCAGAACCAGTCGCCCGGCGCCGACCGGGAATCGAACTGGCTGCCCGCCCCGAAGGGCAAGTTCAACCTGATGCTGCGCATGTACTGGCCGACCGAGACACCACCATCGATCATCGACGGCAGCTGGGAACCGCCGGCCGCCAAGAAGGCAGGCTGAATGCCCGCCCCGTCACCTGTCCTGGCTGCAGACCGCAATAGGGTGGCGCGGGCGGATGTGCTATCCGGGGACGCGCGGGGCCAATAGGGGGAGAACATCGTGAGGAAGCTGGTTTCGATCGTGCTGGGTGCCGCGACCCTCGTGCCTCTCGGGGCACATGCCGAGATGAGCGACACCGACTACTGCAATTTGTTGAGCTCGATCTATCGCGAGTATGTCGGCGCCAACCGGGCCTCGGGCGCGGTGCCGGAAGCGATCGCCGGCTGCGCCACCAATCCCGCCGGCTCGATCCCGGTGCTGGAGCAGGCGCTGCGCGACAACCAGATCGACCTGCCGCGACGCAACTGAGGACGCCACCCGCGCTGCGCAGACCATGAGCCCGCTCACGATCTCGCTGCTGATCGGCGGCCTGCTGGTGGCCGGAGCGACCGCCGGCGTTGCGCTCCGCCGCGTGCTGCCCGACAGCCATCTCGATGCGCACACCAAGGACGTCGTGCGGCTGGGCTGCGGCCTGATCGCCACCATCTCCGGCCTGGTGCTGGGCCTGCTGATCAACTCGGCCAAGACCACATTCGAGACGCAGCGCGACGAGGTGAAGCAAGTGACGGCCAACGTCATCCTGCTCGACCAGGCGCTGGAGCGCTTCGGGCCGGAGTCGCGCGATGCGCGCCTGCACCTGCGCAAGATCGTGCCGGACATCGCCAACCACATCTGGCGCGACGCCAATCGCAGGAACAACGGCGTCTTCTATTCGGTCGACGGCGGCGAGCGGATCTTCTCCGAGGTGCGCCATCTCCCGGCGGTCAACGAGGATCAGCACTTTTATCAGGCGCTGGCGGTGCAGGCGCTGACCGCGATCCTGCAGACGCGCGTGCTCCTGTTCGAGCAGGAGCAGGCGCCTGTGCCGGGGATCCTGCTGGGCATCCTGGTGTTCTGGCTGGTGGTGCTGTTCGTGAGCTTCAGCCTGTTCTCGCCGCTCAGCCCGATCGGCCGCATCGCCATCGTCGTGTTCGCGGTCTCGTCGTCGGCCGCGCTGTTCCTGATCCTCGAAATGTACCAGCCCTTCAGCGGCCTGTTGCAGATCGACAGCACGCCGCTGCGCCAGGCGCTGCTGCCGCTGGGATGATGCGCCCTCGCCGCTTCCCTGCTACTCAGCGCGCGCTTCGCGTTCCGTGCGTCCCGACTGTTCCACCACCGCCTTACTCCTGAGACAGCCAATGACACCCGTTTTTTCGACTCTCGTCCGCGCCGCCTCCCTCGTGCTCGGCAGCACCGGCTTGCTGTTCGCCTTCGCCGATGCGGCGCTGGCCGACGACTCGCGCACCTTCACGGTGGTCAACGGCACCAGCCTGCCGATCCGCCAGATCATCGTCTCGCCGCACGACCAGTCGCAGTGGGGGCCCAATCTCCTGCGCGTGCCGCTGCTGCAGCCCGGCCAGTCCCACACCGTGACGGTGCCGCCCTCCTTCACCGACTGCAACCAGGACATCAAGGTCGCCTTCGAAGGCATCGACGCGCAGCCGGTCTGGGAATATCTCAACATCTGCAACCTGCGCAGGATCAAGCTGCAGTACGACGCCATGAGCGGCGTGCCGCTGGCCTCCTACGACGAGTAGCAACGACAATGCTGTGGCCCGAATTCCAGGGCCTATTCGCGATACCGCTGGTGATCGCGACCGCCCTGATCCAGTTGTTCGCGCAGTACCACGTCACGCGCCTGCCCAACGTCCTCCCCCGCAAACTGGTGCTGTGGCGGGCGATATCGCGCAAGACCGCCGTCATCGTCCTCGCCGTCCTCGTGCTGCTGATCGCGCACCTGGTCGAGGTCGTCGTGTGGGCGGTGCGCTACTTCACCTGGGGCGAGCTCGGTGACTTCGCCAATTCGGTCTATTTCTCGCTGGCGAGCTTCACCACCGTGGGCGCCTCCGAACTGACCCTGTCGCCCCTCCATCGCTTCACCGGCGCGCTCGAGGCGGCGGTCGGCATGATGATGTTCGGCTGGTCGACCGCGCTGCTGGTCAACGTGATCCAGCGCGCCGAGAGCCAGCAGACCGATATCCAGCGCGACGAACGCGCCGACCGGGAAGAGAGCTGAGCCGCCGGCCGAATGGGGCGGACGAAGCTCACGACCAAGTTCCCCATCATCACGAGCGCAGCCGAGCGAAAGCGAGGCGTAGTCGAGGGGCCCATTTTCGGGCGATGCCTTGGACCGAAGCACCACCAGGACAGGCCCCTCGGCTGCGCTCGGGGTGACGGCGGCTCGTGCGACACGCTCCCTTGCGGCGGATCGGATCATGAGCGCCACTGGAGTGGCGCGCTCCCTTGAGTCGGGGAAATGCCATAGGCGATTGCTTTGCCGACTCTGGATCAGCATCCGAGTTTCCATCGTCACCCCGAGCGGAGGCGCCCGAAGGGCGGCGGAGCCGAGGGGCCTGTCTTGGCTATGCCGCGGTCGGCGAGAACGTCGGAAAAGAGGTCCTTCGACTGCGCCCTCGCTATGCTCGGCTTCGCTCAGGACGACGAGGGAATAGCCATTGCCCTCCCCGTCACGAAGGCGAGGGATTTGAAACGGCGGGTCCGTGGGTGCTGTCGCGCAGCTCGGGCTTGAAGCGGGCGCCGTTGAGGCCGGCGGCGTCCCACATCAGGCGGGGGTCGAAGAACTCGGCGGCGAGGATGGTCAGCAGCACGACGGCGCAGAAGGCCACCGCGCCGATGCCGGGCTGGATGGTGGCGATGACGCCGAACTGCACCAGCGCCCCCAGCAGCGACTCCATGAAGATGTCGACCATCGACCAGCGACCGATCCAGGCGACGATGAAATAGAGGACGGTGCGCTGGCGCAGCATGAAGCGCGTGCGCTGCTCGTTGCCGGCCATCATCGTCACCGTCAGCATGATGCCGAGCCCGATCAGCTTGAAGATCGGCACCAGGATCGAGGCGAAGAACACCAGCAACGCCAGCGGATACATGTGCGAGGCCAAGAGCTCCTCGACGCCGCCCAGGATGGTGCTGGGCATGCCGGCGCCGGACTGCACCACCGTCAGCACCGGATAGTAGTTGGCCGGGATGTAGAGGATGGCGCCCGCCATCACGAAGGCCCAGGTGCGGGCGATGCTGTTGGGCTTGCGCGCATGCAGGTGCGAGCCGCAGCGCGGGCACTGGCCGTGCTCCTCGTGCGGCACGCTGAGCAGGCCGCAGCCCTCGCAGGCGATGGCGTGCGGATCGAGGCCGATCGGATCCTCGTCCGGCACCGTGCCCCAGGTGGCGCCCAGCCGCTCGATGCCCTGCCACACCGCCTCGCGGTCGAGCGCCTGGTCGGCCCACACCGTCACCACCGTCAGCAGGCCGAGCGCATAGACCGCCGGCCCGACATCCATGGTGACGAGATCGCCGAGCTTGGTGAAGGCGACGAAGACGCCGAGCAGCAGCACCTCCATCATCGCCCAGATGCCCATGCGGCGCGCGAACAGGAACACCGGCGCCATGCCCGGCACGCGCAGGCCGAGCTTGAGCGGCACCAGCACGTAGATCATGCCGACGAACTTGGCGAGCGGCGCCAGCGCGCTGGTGAAGGCGACCGCCAGCGCCAGCGGCCACAGCCCCTGATGCACCAGCTCCATCGGCCCCGAGATCAGCGTCGTGTCGTGCACGATGCCGGAGGTCGAGACCCGCATCAGCATCGTCAGCCACACCACCGCGAACAGGCCGAGCGAGGCGATATAGAGCGCGAGCGGCCGGTCGACGCCGCCGGCGGCGCGGCGGCGCAGCGTGGTGCCGCAGCGCACGCAGCGTGCCCGCATGCCGGGGTCCAGCGTCGGCACGACCTGACGCTGGCCGCAGCCCATGCACTCATGGACCTGATGCCGTTCGCCTACGGGCGGATGCGCCGCCAGTGCGGCCCGCGTGGCGGCCCGCTTTTCGGCCCGAGCCGCCCGCGCGGCGGCCTTGCCCGCCGGCCCCTGACCCGTGGCCATTGGCCGAACCGGACCGGGCCGGATTGGACCGGCGCCTGTCGACGGGGCGCGTGTCACGCCCGCAGCATCTCGGCCACGCCGTCGGTAAGTTCGGCGATGGCCTCGCTGCTGGCGGCGACCTGGCCGGCCACCGTGGTGGTGGGAGGCGTGCGCGTGATGGTGAAGCTGCGCGACACGGTGCGCAGCGGCCGCTCGAACCGCACCGCCGCCTGGGCGATCAGCACGAGCTGGCCGCGGGCGTCGAGGTCGAGCCGCTGGACGTTGATGCCGACCACGGCATTGGCGTCGGGAGAGATCGCGCCACCCTCGCCATAGACGTTGGAGCCCGGCAGGCGCTGGGCAAGGCCGAGCACGATGACGCGGCCGATCATGCCGCCCAGCCCCTCGCCCCACCAGTCGTTCGACATCACGCCGAGCTTGTAGTCCTCGGACGAGCGCACGATTTCCTTGCGGTCGAGATAGGCGGCCAGCCCGATGTCGCGCACCTGGATGTTGCGCGGGCCCGGCCCCAGCACCGGACCCTGCTTCATCTGCAGCGTGTAGAGCACCGGATCGGGCGAGGACGAGCAGGCGGCGGCCAGCGCCGGCAGCGCCAGCGGAAGCGCGAGGCCGGCGAGGCGGCGACGGGTGATCTGCATCGGTCTCATTGCTTGCACTTATTCCTTACCCGTGTTGGTGCGGCCCTTGATCAGCGCCTCGGGATGACGCGCCAGCAGGTCGGACAGCGCGCGGATCGAGCGCAGCGCCTCGTTGAGCTGCGGCATCACGCGGTCCAGTTCGCGGCTGAAGCGCGAGTCGCCGCCATAGGCCTGGTTGAGCGAGCCGACCAGCGCGTTGATGCGGCGCAGCGATTCGTCGAGCTGAGTCGCCATGTCGGGCAGCTTGTCGAGCGCCGGCCCGGCCTTGCTGTCGAGCTTGCCCATGAAGGACTGCATGTCCTTCATCGTCACCGCCAGGGAAGCCAGCGTCTGCTTGAGCTCGGGCCCGTTGATCGTGTTGTCGAGCCCCTTGCCGGCCGAGACGAGGCTGGCGCCGATCTGGGTGAAGTCGATCGAGTTGACCTTGGCGATCAGCTCGCCGGCGCCGCGCGTCAGGCTCTCGAAGCCGCCGATCGTGGTCGAGGGCACGATGAACACCTCGCCATCCTGCTTCAGCTCGGCCGGCGGCGCGCCGGGGATCATCTCGATGGCGATCAGCTTCTTGCCGGTCAGCAGGTTGGCCGACTGCAGCGTGGCGCGGAAGCCGCGCCGCACCATTTCGGCCGCCATGATGCCCGGCGGCACCTGCAGCATGAACGGCGAGGTGTTGGCGATGCGGGTGCTTTCCACCTTGTAGTGGACCGGCGCGACGATCCTGCCGAGCTGGGGATCGAACTTGAGGCCGACGTCGGTGACCTCGCCGATCTTGAGGCCATGCAGCGTCACGTCGGCGCCGACATCGAGGCCGCCGACCGATCCCTCGAAATAGGACAGCAGTTGCAGATGACGGCCGTAGCCGGCAGCCATCGCCGAGTCCTTGCTGGCATAGAGCTCGAACGTGGTATCGGGCTTGGCGCTGGCACCGTGCGTATCGGGCGAGGTGTCGAAGGCGACGCCGCCCAGCAGCAGCGCCTTGACCGACTCCATCTCGACCCTGACGCCGTCGGCGCCGAGCTTCACCGAGATGCCCGACGCGTCCCAGAACAGCGAATCGTCGTGCACGTACTGGTCGAACGGCGCGCGCACGAAGGCATGGATCGTCACGTGCCGCGCCATGTCCTTGAGGTCCCAGCCCAGTACCGTGCCGACTTCCAGGTTGCGGTAGAACACCGGCGAGCCGAGGCTGATCGAGCCGACATTCTTGGTGTCGAGGTGGAAGGTGGTGCCGGGCTCGTTGGCCTCCAGGATCGGCGGGTTGTTGGCGCCAATGAAATCGCGCTTGGCCTCGCCGGGCTGGGTCGAGGGTAGCATGCCGATGTAGGAGCCGGACAGCAGCGTATCGATGCCCGACACGCGGCCGGCGAAGAGCTGCGGCTTGACGACCCAGAAGGTCGTCTTGTCGGTCAGCAGCCGCTTGGCCTCGTGGGTCGTCTCGACGGTGACGATCACATGGGTGAGATCGTCGGCGACGGTGATCGACTTCACCGTCCCCATCTGGACGTCCTTGAACTTGAGCTGGGACTGGCCCGCCTGCAGGCCCTGAGCCGACTCGAAGGTGATGGTGATGGTCGGGCCGCGCTTGGAGAAGGTGTCCCAGGCCAGCCAGCCGCCGATCAGCGCGGTCAGCAGCGGCACGATCCACACCAGAGGAATACGGCGGCCCTTCTGACGGACAGCCGTCGGCAACTCTGGCACCGATGTCATCGACTCATTCCCCCCAACGCCCCTGAACGCAGCCTGCCCGCCGCATAGTCGCTCAGCAGCCTGTTTCTAGCAATGGAACGATGAAACGGAAATGACCTGGGTCAACGTCACCTTTCGGGCTCCTCGCCGGCGCAAGTCGGACTTCTCGTCCGGCGAGGGGGGTGTGGGCAAGGACCGGCTACTGGCCCTCGCGCTCCTTGAGGCTCTCCTGGATCGACCTCTTCACGGCGTCGAGGTTGAAACTCGCCGGCGCCTGCATAGGAGGATAATCGATGGCGGTCTTCGCAAGCTGC
This sequence comes from Enhydrobacter aerosaccus, assembly GCF_900167455.1. Classification (GTDB taxonomy): domain Bacteria; phylum Pseudomonadota; class Alphaproteobacteria; order Reyranellales; family Reyranellaceae; genus Reyranella; species Reyranella aerosaccus. The sequence continues at coordinate 236,037 of NZ_FUWJ01000009.1, read as the reverse complement.
TCTACCGTCCGCTGCACGACCACGAAGCGCCAGAACTCCCGCGCCATGAAGTCGTTCATGTAGCCGCCGCCCTGGTCGTTCAGCGTTTGCCCGCGGATCGACGAAGTACGCTCGAACGGATCCTGACGCAGGTTCGTCATGGTAGGCATATCCGTCGAGACCTTCTCGCCCGGCCAGCCGTAAGGCTGCTGGATGAACTGGAACTTGAAGTCGTCGATGCGGATGGCCCCCAGATGCGGCCCGGTGAAATAGAACAGCTCATGGCGCGCGGAAGGCGCCTTGCTCGTGAGAAGATCCATCTGGTTGTAACCGTCGAGATGGTTCTTGTAGGGGCGGCCCTCCAGGGTCGTACCCTTGAGAAGCTCATCGCTGATCTTCGGGTCGCCGGCCGCAGCGGCCAGCGTCGGGAACCAGTCGAGGCCCGACATCATGCCGTTCTCCACCGAGCCCGGCTTGACCTTGCCTGGCCAGCGGATGATCGCCGGCACTCGGAAACCACCTTCGTAGGTCGTCCCCTTCGTCGCCTTGAAGGGCGTCATGCCGCCATCCGGCCAGGTGAAGACCTCCGCGCCGTTGTCGCTCGTGAAGATGACGATCGTATTGTTCGCCTCGCCGATATCCTGCAGGTGCTGGAGCAGCGTTCCGACGTCGTCGTCGAGCTGCGCCATACCGGCTTCCTCGAGCCCGTAGTTGCTCGTTGGGTTCATCAGCGCCTGGTATTTGGGCGGCAGGTAAGTGAATACGTGCATGCGCGTCGGGTTGTGCCAAATGAAGAACGGCTTGCCGTCCTTCTTGGCCTTGTCCATGAAATCCATGCTGGCCTTCGCCAGCACGCCATCGAACGTCTCCATGTCGTACTTGGCCTTGCGGCCTTCCTGCCATCCCTGCCGGCCGACCATGTTCGGAAACGGCGCAAGCGGGCCCTCGTCCACGATCCGCTGCTTGCCGACCTTGCCCCAGCGCGGCATCACGGTCGGATCGTCGACGTCGGTGGCATAGGAGTGGACCAGATTGCGCGGACCTGTCTTGTCGATCCAGTCCTGCGGATAGTCGAACCAGTACGGATCGGACATCGCGTCCAGATGGTACAGATAGCCGAAGAACTCGTCGAAGCCGTGCACGGTCGGCAAATACTTGTTGAGATCGCCGAGATGGTTCTTGCCGAACTGGCCAGTCTCGTAGCCGAGCGACTTGAGCACGGTCGCGAGCGTCACGGCCTGGTCAGGGATACCGACATCGGCGCCCGCCTGGCCGACCGTTGTGAGGCCAGTGCGAATCGGCAACTCACCGGTGATGAAGTTGGCCCGCCCCGCCGTGCAGCTCGCCTCGGCATAGTAATCGGTGAACATCATGCCCTCGGAGGCGAGGCGATCGAGGTTCGGCGTCTTGCCCGACATCATGCCACGGTGATAGGCGCCGATATTAAACCAGCCGACATCGTCGCCCATGATGACGAGGATGTTGGGCTTTTGACCGGCGGTCTGGGCGACGGCGGGACCGGTGGCAAACAGGCCGATGGCGGACAGTGCACAGAGCAGTCCCGATAGACGAAAGGACGGCCGCTTCGTTTCTGATCCGGTCGCAGGCATGGATCGACTCTCCCTTGTAAGGATGCGTGTTCAAGCAACATGCCCGGAGCAGCATGCGCAAAGCACCGGCTCCGGCGCCGTCGTTCGACCGACACCCAGGCATCACAGACCTAATCAGCGCGTTTCCGGCCAGACTATGCAAATCTTGCAAATCTGCGGTTGAACTATTTGTTGCGCCTTCCCGGCCTGTCGATATCACTCGGCGGTGCGGCGACGCGTGCTATCGGCATCGATGGTCCGCATTTCCGATCTCCCTGCGCGGTCCGCCAACTGCCGCCGCAGCGTCGCCTTGGGCGATTCGCCAAACAGCGTCCGATACTGACCGGAAAACCGGCCAAGTTCCCAGAAACCATGCTCCACGGCGATCCCTGTAACGGACGCCTCCCCGGGATTGGCCTGCAGGAGGGCACGACGCACCAGATGCATGCGACGCAGCCACAGATACCGAATCGGACTGGTGCCAAAGTGCTCCTGGCAGCAGAGGTGCAGCAGGCGCCCGGAAACGCCGATGCCGGCGCAGATATCGGCAAGATAGAGCGGTTCATATCGCCGCTGCCGCAGGAACTCCTCGAAAGAAGCAATCACCCGCGCGTGGCGCCTGCCGGTCGGCTTGACCTCTGCCGGCATATGCCCGGCGAGGCACGACACCATCGTCCAGATCAGTTCATGCTCGATCGCCTTGGCCATCGCCGGATGGGAAAGTACACTCGGCCCAGCCTTGGCCAGGTCCATGACGGAGTCGTGCAGAGCCCTGAGGCGGGCCAACGCCGCCGGGGCCGGCCTTATGAGATGCGTGTACCGGGGCACGTTCAGCTCCTGACCGACAATGCTTGTCCCCGCCGCAGCCAGATCCTCCGGCGAGAGCGACATCGCCGCCGTCGAACAGGGGCCCTCGCTCCACAGGTGATCCAACACCCCGTCACCCAACACGACGATCTCGCCGGCGGAGACATCGTGGCCATTGTGCCGCGTCGGCACTTGGTTTCCGTGGGCATGGAACAGTATCGGTGCACGCTGGAGGCTGGGTGATGCCCGCGCGATGCGTGGCAGGTTCTCGTCGATCCGCTGCATCCACAATCGTCCCAGGTCGACCACCGTCTGCTGCGCGCGGAAGTGGCCTTTGGAAGCGACGACGATCTCCACATGACCACCCCGCACCGACGCTTCCAATGGGAATGGATCCGTGAACTCGCTGACGCAGCTCCGGAGCATGCTAGGACGATCCATCGATGACCGATCGATAAGTGTCACCAGGCCGAGGCCGATTGCTCCACGTAATAGTCACCTGACAGCATACCGCGGACAACTCAGGGATGAAGCGGAAATAATCCGGGCACCGCCGCTTTCCGGACCATCCGCGCCGGCGGACGGGCGGGATGAAAGGGCGGACAAAGGGAAGAACATCTAACGCGGAGCATGACGGCTGCCGACAAATGTGCGATGGGCGAGTCTGGAGGAACATCTGCAAAGATGAGTGCAGCCTGGTGACCCGGTGGCGACCGTTGGCGTGGCTGATGCTGGCGTTCCTGATCAGCTTTGCTGCGCTGCATCTGCAGGCCGAGCCGCGCGCCGGAGCACCGGCCGGAGCACCGGCCGAAGCGCCGACGTTGCGGGCGGCGGACGGCTTCGTCGGCAGTTCACGCTGCGCCGCCTGTCATCCGGAGGAGCATGCAGGCTGGCAAGGCACACAGCACGCGCACGCCTTGCAACCGGTGAGCGAGGCGACGGTGCGGGGCAACTTCAACGACGTCGCGTTCGAGAAGGACGGGGTCGTCACGCGCTTCCACCGTGAGGGCGGTCGCTATCTGGTGGAGACGATCGGCCCCGACGGCCACCCCGGTCATTTCGAGGTGAAGTACACGCTGGGGCTGGAGCCGCTACAGCAATATCTGATCGAACTGCCGGGTGGCCGCTTGCAGGCCTTCGGCATCGCCTGGGACACGCGGCCGGCCACGGCTGGCGGTCAGCGCTGGTTTGATCTCTATCCCGCCCAGAAACTGGGCCCGGGCGACGCGCTGCATTGGACCGGACTACAGCAGACCGCCAACTTCATGTGCCTCGACTGCCATGTCACCGACCTGCGCAAGGGCTACGACGCCGCGACCAACGCGTACGCTTCAACATGGAGCGAGGCGGGCGTGGGCTGCGAGGCCTGTCACGGACCGGGCGCGGCGCACGTCGCCGATCCGCATGTCAGGCTGCCGGCGCAGTTTCGGGCGCGGGCGACCAACATCTGGGGCGGGGATCCTGCCAAACGTCCGGATGTTCCCGCCGCCGGGCGCACTGCCGAGGTCGAGACCTGTGCGCGCTGCCATGCGCGGCGCACCCAACTCACCGACGCCATCCAAGCAGGCCAGCCGTTCGGCGACGGCTTCCACGCCTCGCTGCTCGAGCACGGTCTCTATCGTGCCGACGGCCAGATGCAGGACGAAGTCTTCAATTACGGCTCGTTCCTGCAGAGTCGCATGTTCGCCAAGGGCGTGAGCTGTTCCGACTGTCACGATCCGCACACGCAGAAGCTGCGCGCCGACGGCAATGCGGTGTGCGGACAATGTCACGAGCCGACGAAGTACGCGACGCGCACGCATCATTTCCATGATCCGGCCTCGAAGGCTGGCGAATGCGCCACCTGCCACATGCCGACCACGACCTATATGATCGTCGATCCGCGCCACGATCACAGCTTCCGCGTGCCGCGTCCGGATCTCGCCGCGAGCCTGGACGTACCCGATGTCTGCGCCACCTGCCATGCCGACAAGCCGGCCGGCTGGACCGCGCAGCAACTGGCGACGCGCCTGGGCCACGCGCCTGCGGGCTTCCAGACCTTCGGCCCGGCCTTCTTCGCCGCCGATCATGGCGCTCCGGGCGCACAGGTATCGCTGGCGGCCATTGCCAATGATGCGAACCAGCCGGCGATCGTGCGGGCCAGCGCCATCGAGCGGTCCGCTGGACTCGATCCGGCGCTGACCGGTATCGACCTGCACGGCGCCCTGGCCGACCGCGATCCCCTTGTCCGCGCTGCCGCGGCCGAGGCGCTCGCATCCGGCAATGCCGCGCCCTGGCGCGCCGACCTTGTGCCACTGTTGCGCGATCCGGTCCGCGCCGTGCGCATCGCTGCCGCGCGCACGCTGGCCGGGCCCGGCGAGCGCCAGCTTTCCGACTCCGATCGCGCCGCCTTCACCAAGGCGCTCGAGGATTACATCGCCGTGCAGCGCTTCAACGCGGATCGCGGCGAAGCGCATATGAACCTGGCCCTGCTGGAACTACGGCGCGGCAACAGCCTGCTGGCGGACGATCATCTCGCCCGCGCCATCGCCGTCGATCCGACCTTCGTGCCGGCCTACGCCCAGCTCGCCGATCTCTATCGCCGCCGCCGCGACGAGGCGCGCGCCGAGGCGATCCTGCGTCAGGCGCTGGCGCGCAATCCGCGCTCGGGCCTCGCCCATTTCGAGCTCGGCCTGTCGCTGGTGCGGCAACACCAGCTTCCCGCGGCGATGAGGGAACTGCAGCAGGCCGCCGACCTCGAACCCGACGCGGCGCGCTTTGGCTACGTCTATGCCGTCGCCCTCCAACAGGCGGGCCGCGAGGCCGAGGCGGTACAGCGGCTCGACGATGTGCTGGCGCGGCATCCCTACGATGTCGAGGCGCTGTCCGCCCAGGCGATCTGGGCCATCCGACGCGGCGACACGCGCACTGCCCTGGACCGCCTCACAACCCTGCAGGCGCTGCGTCCCGCCGATCGCACCATCGGCCAGGAGATCGACCGCCTGAGACACTTGCCGCCGCAGTAGCCGCGACGCGGCGCCGGGACGATACGCCCAAGACGGGAGGGCGAACCCCTCGGCCATGGTCAGGCGAGACGGGTCACACCGCGATATGCGAACGTCGGTGTCGAACGCCACCTTGATCAGGCCCCGACTCTCACGACAGCGTTTCGGCGTACCGGATGATGCTCTGGTTGCGGATGCTGTCGATCAGTTCGTCGACGGACACAGGAGTCGACGGAGCAGGAAAAAGGTCCTTCGGCTGCGCTCAGGACGACGGACAGACATCGCCGCAAACGATTGCTCTCCCCGCATGCTTTCCCTAGGACGGGAGAGCGGCGGAGTGAAGGCGGACGCCGCCTTGTCGGACTCCTCTCTCCCGTATCGGAGGATCGGCCAGCGCTAGCTCTCGCCGCGGAGATACCGGGCCGCTCTCTCGCGCACCAGCTCGAGATGGGTGAGGAGCGATACGTGTTCGCCGTGCGGGATCGCCAGAAGCTCGGCCTCGGGCACCCTCCGCAGCAAGCCGTCGGCATGACGGAACGGAACGACCGCGTCCGCCTCTCCATGCACGATCAGCACCGGCAACGAGATCGGCGCGGTCGGCAGATCGCGCAGGCTGGCGAGCTGCTGGATGTCGTTGATCGTGCCCGGAAGGCGATCGCGCAGGCGCTCGAACACGCCCGATTGGAGCGCTTGAAGCAGCGGACCGGCCTCGGGGTGGCCCAATGTGCGCGCGCGGACCTCCGGGTCACGGATCGAACGACTGGCGGCGCGATCCGGCTTGCTGGTCGTCCGCCATCTCAGCAGGGCCGCCAGGCCCGGCACCCGGGCCAGCGTTTCCATCGCTCGCAGACGCTTGAAGATCTCCGGCGGTGTCTCCAGCCGCTCCGTGCAGGTCGATACCAGGACCAGCGAACGGCACCGCCTGGGATGTCGGGCGGCGAATTGCAAGGCCGACGGGCCGCCCGCGGAGACCGCGACCAAGGTCGCGTCCGTGACATCGAGCGCATCGAGCAGCGCGCAGATCAAATCGGCCTGCTCGTCCGGGCTTCGACCACGGTCGAGATCCGTACCGAGATAGCCCGGCCGCGAGACCGCCACGACGCGGTGGCTGTCGAGATTCGCGGACAATGCCTTTGCCAGCAGCCAGGATTGATCGTAGCCGCCCATGCCGCCATGCAAGGCAACGATGACGGAGCCGAAGCCCGCTATCGCGCATTCGATGGCGCCACGGGACGTGTCAACCTGAACAGGCAGCGGGCAACCAGGGGCGAAAGCTGAACTGACGCGTTTCATGATTCGTTTTCGGCGATCTGCGACACCTGTTGCAAGATGACAGATCAACGCCACGCCAGCGGGGAAGAGCGACCCGGAGGGTGGCGGCCCCTTGCAGGTAGAACGATCGCGGATGAAGTCATCTCGTCATCCCGAGCGAAGCCGCCTGCAGGGCGGCGCAGTCGAGGGACCCCTTTTCCCGCTTCCGTCCAGAGGCAGCGCTCTGGAAAGGGTCCCTCGACTGCGCCTCGCTCCGCTCGGCTTCGCTCGGGATGACGGGAAGTTCTTGTCTATGTGATTGTCCGCCCCCTTCCCAAACGAAGACGAGGCGCGGGATTGCGCGCAACCTCTTTGAGTAGGAGGCGCGACGCGGCGTCGGGATGACGGAAATGGGCGCGTTATGCGATGGTCCGACCCGTCACAGGGGGAGCCTTGGGGGAGTCAATGAAGTCACGCCGTCAGTTCCTGCACGTCGCCGCCGGCGGCGCCAGCGCCGCGCTGCTGGCCGGCTGCGGCGCGCCCGAGCGCGGGTTGCCGGTGCCGAACGGGCAGGTGCAGCAGGCGACCATCCTCGGCCTGTCCAGCGTTAGAATGCGAAGTAAATGAAGTCGTAACCGGAGCGTTTGGCGAAAATCATTCCGGCGAACCACATCGAAACGAGCGCCGTCGACAGGCGCACTGTGCTGAGCGAGGCCAGCACCTCAGGCACCTCGGTATCACGGCGATAGGCCGTCCAGTCGGCGAGCAGCATGGGAATGCCAAGGAGGCCGAGCTGGCGCAGGCCCTCGAGGAAGGTGTGGCTGAGGAGCGCGCCGGGAAAGGCGCCGAACGAGTCGACCATGGTCCTGAATTCGTGCTCGTGGCCGCTGCCGGCGCGGAACATCAGCCAGCCGAAGGTGTTGATCACGAAGAACACGCCCCAGCTCGCCAGCGCCGGCAGGCCGGCGCCGCTGCGCTCGATCAGCAGGTGCACGGTCTTCAGGCGATATATCAGGATCAGGACGCCGTGGAAGAAGCCCCAGCAGATGAACATGAAGCCGGCGCCATGCCAAAGGCCGGCCAACCCCATGGTCAGCAGGATCGTCACTGACTGCCGGAGGTACGATCCCGCGCGACCACCGAGAGGGATGTAGACGTAGTCGCGAATCCAGGTCGACAGCGTTATGTGCCAGCGCCGCCAGAACTCCTGCGGACTGCGCGAGAAGATCGGCGTCAGGAAGTTGCGGGGTAGCTTGATGCCGAACAGCAGCGCCGATCCGCGCGCGATGTCAGAGTACGCCGAGAAGTCGCAATAGATCTGCAGCGTGAAGCCGACCGCGTAAAGCAGCCCGACGCCACCCGACTCGTAGGGCGGCGTCGTGGTCGCGCGCACTGCGTAGCTGACGACGTCGCCGAGGTTGTCGGCGAAAACGATCTTCTTGAACAGCCCCCAGAAGATCTGGCTGAGCGCCAGGCGAAGCTCGTCGGGCGTCGGCAGTGGCCGCACGACCTTGAGCTGTCCGATCAGGTCGCCCGGGCGCAGGATAGGGCCGGCGACGAGATGCGGGAAGAAGAGGACGAAGTTCAAGTAAATCAGGTAGGACGGCTCGGCGCGGAAGTGGCGCCGGTAGACGTCGATCGTGTAGCTCATCGTCTCGAACGTGTAGAACGAGATGCCCGGAGGCAGCGTCGTCGTGATCACCGGGACCGTCGCAGCGATGCCGAACACCGCAAGCAGGTCGTTCAGTGTCCCCGTGAACCAGCCCAGGTATTTGAAGGCCGAGAGCATCGCCAGATTGATGACGAGGCTGAGGATGAGCCAGCGCTTGCGGATGCGATCGTCCGTAAGGTTGGCCATCTTCATCCCGACGAAGTAGTCGACGGTCGCGACGATGACCAGCGGCACCAGCCACCAGATCGTCTTCCAAGCATAGAAGATGGCACTGCCGACGATCAGGACGATCGTCGAGAGAATTCTTGATTGGCGAACTAGGACGTAGAGGCCGAGGAGAAGGGGCAAAAACGCAAGAAAAAATACAAACGACTGGAAAACCATAGAAGGCCTCTGCGCAGACAACGCATCGTACCCTCTACAGTTGTCTAGAAGATAGCTATATTCTATCTACTTACGCGAGAATTGCCTTGGGCGGCAGGAGTAGAAGCATTGCGCAATTTAATCCACAGAGCGACTCTTCCGTTCTTCCTGGCTGCCCTGTTCATCGCCGGACTGGAAGGCGCCATCGCGCTCGTAGGCAACAACGGCAGCTACAACACCGACTTCTTCGACTTCTCGCCGCTTGAGCAGGATAACCTCCAGAAGCACACTATTTATGACAAGTTCGAGACAACACTGACCAACATACCGAGCGAGGTCGTGCAGGTCGGCGACAGCTCGGGGTTCTACGGCGTCGATCCGAAGGTCGTCACAAAGGTTGCAGACAGGCTCAGCTATCTCAACATGAGCTGCTGCGGCGATGCCGGATGGACCGGATATTTCTACGAGGCGCAGCTGGCAATAATGCGCCAGGCGACGCCACCGAAATTCCTCGTCCTTCACGTGACGCCGTTCTGGTCGCCGGCCGCGCCGGCGTTCTACGGCGACAACGCGCTTGCAGTACTTATCCGCGACTATCTTATCAAGGCGCATTGGTGGCATCAGGTGCGAATGCCGAGCGAAGGCTATCGCCTCAGGGTGACTAACCTCGTCTATCACGATATCTGGGTCGACGATTTCACCTACCAGCTGCATCAGTGGCCGACGCTGGGCTATCCGCCTATCAAAGAATGGCGCAGGATGATTGCTGCCGGGCGCGGATGGGTTCCCATACCTGTCGATATCAAGGACCCGATGATCAAGGGCGGCAATCCAGGCGTCTGCAAGTTCGACAGGGGCTACTCCGAAAACGAGCTGCTAGGACTCGTCCACATCGACACGCTGTACGACTATCTTAGCCGGTTCGCCGAGCTGGCCCGACGCACGAAGACGAGGTTTGTACTGGTCTCCAACCCGGTGCCATGCGTCGTCGAGCAGGACGCCGTGTTCGATGACGTTGAGCGGCAGATCGCGCGCTTCAAGCGCGACTATCCCGAGGCCGTCGTGCCGTTCCGCTACTTTCGACAGGCTCCCCTCAACGACTTCTCGGACCGGTGGCACCTCAAGGAAGATGGTGTTGTGGAACACTCCGCTCGCATCGGCGCTGCGTTGGCGGCTGCCGCGAGTACGAATTGAAGTCGACGAAAAGGAACTTTGGGGTCTTTCGTTTGAACTCCCCTTATATTTTCTGCCCCGTCCCTAACCTCTTCCGTAAGAGGCCAGGAAACGCGCATGCGGCCGGGGGGAGGAGTTGCAAGCGCACATCCTCCCAGATGAAACCCGCGACGCGGCGTCGGGATGACGGAAATGGGCGGGCTATGCGATGGTCCGGCCCGTCACAGGGGAGTCCAGGGGGAGCCGTCAATGAAGTCACGCCGTCAGTTCCTGCACGTCGCCGCCGGCGGCGCTACCGCCGGAACCGCGCTGCTGGCCGGCTGCGGCGCGCCCGAGCGCGGGTTGCCGGTGCCGAACGGCCAGATGCAGCAGGCGACCATCCTCGGCCTGTCGAACGAGCGCTTCTTCGCCGCGCTCGATGCCGGCCCGATCACCGCCGAGTTCATGGCCGCGGCCGAACGCCAGCGCGCGCGGCTCGGCGCCAGGACGATCTCCGATCTCGATTTCCGCTTCCTCGCCGTGTCGGGCGGCGGCGAGGACGGCGCGTTCGGGGCCGGCGTGCTGTGCGGCTGGAGCGAGCATGGCGACCGGCCGACCTTCGACCTCGTCACCGGCGTCAGCACGGGGGCGCTCACCGCGCCCTTCGCCTTCCTGGGCTCCGCCTACGACGCGCAGCTGCGCTACGTCTATACCGGCATCAGCCCGGCCGACGTGCTGCGCGAGCGCTACATCACCGCGGCGCTGTTCGACGACGCGCTGGCCGACAACGCGCCGCTCCATCGCACCATCTCGCGCATCCTCGACGAGCGCATGCTGGCCGCCATCGCCGCCGCCTACGACGACGGCCGCCTGCTGCTGATCGGCACCACCGATCTCGATGCGCAGCAGCCGGTGGTCTGGAACATCGGCGCCATCGCCAAGAGCGGCCATCCGCGCGCGCTCGACACGGTGCGCCGCATCCTGCTGGCCTCGGCGGCGATCCCGGGCGCCTTCCCGCCCACCATGTTCGACGCGACGCTGAACGGGAAGCCGTACCAGGAGATGCATGTCGACGGCGGCGCCTTCATGCAGAGCTTCCTCTATCCGGCGCGGCTCTCGGTCGAGCGGCGCCAGCGCATCGCGGCGAAGCAGCCGGTGGCCGACATATCGGCCTATCTGATCCGCAACGGCCGGCTCGATCCGCACTGGGCCGAGGTGCGCCGGCAGATGCTGGGCATCGCCGGCCGCGCCATCTCGACCATGATCTTCGCCAGCGGCTACAACGACACGCTGCGCATCTACTACAACGCGCTGCGCGACAACGTGGATTACAACCTCGCCTATATCGGCCCGGACTTCACCCTGAAGCTGCCCGAGCCGTTCGATCCCGGCTACATGCGCGCCCTGTTCGACTACGGCTACAGCCGCGCCCGCAACGGCTACGAGTGGTCGAAGCAGCCGCGCCTGGCGGGGTGACGCCTGCCAGCGGGCCTGTCTGCCCGTCGATAGGTCGCGGCCGCGCTCAGACGGCGACGGTCTGCTTCTTCGGCGGGCCCTGCGCCGCGTCGCAAATCGTGCCAATATCCCTGGTATCGCCGAGGAAACCGTGACAACGCGAAACGCGACCGCTTGGCCGCATGGACGGAGCCGGGTGATCGCGCTACTTGTATTCACATGCATTTCTACACGGTCAAGGAAGCAATTCGGACGGGTCACCGGCTGAGACTGCGGACCGAGGAAGGCGACTACACCGTCGAGCCCCATGTGCTGGGCCGCAACGGCCGGGGCCGGACGCTGCTGCGCGCCTTCCAGCTCAGCGGGCCGGAGCGCTCGTCCCGGACACCCTGGAAGCTGTTCGATCTCGACAGGATCGAGCAGGCGGTCGAAGTGGAGCAGCGCTTCGACACTCCCCGCCCCGGCTATCGCCCCGCCGATCCGGCCATGAAGGCCGGCATCATCATCGAGCAGATCTAGGCCGCCGAGAGGCGGCACCGATGGGCGGCACCGAGAGGATGACATGAGACGGCGCCGGCTTGTTCCCCTTCTCGGTGGGGCTGCGCTGGCGCCGCTCGTCGCGTCACCCGCACGGGCGGAGCCGCCCGGCGGCTGCGCTGTCCCGAGCGCGCGGGACGATGGCTGGCCGGTTGCCGCCGCGACGGAAGACAAGCTCGTCGATCGCGCCGCGCTGTGCCGGATGACCGATGGGCTCGCGACATCGCCGACGGCCAACGTGCATGCCGTCCTGGTGGCGCGCGGCGGCCGGCTGGTGTTCGAACGGTATCTCAGCGGTCCCGACGAGATCCACGACCGCCACATCCGCAACGTCGTGTTCGATGCCGACACGCAGCACGACCTGAAGTCGGTGTCGAAGAGCGTCGCCTCGCTCGTGGTCGGGATCGCGATCGATCGCGGGCTGATCGACAGCGTCAACCAGCCGGTGTTCAGCTTCTTCCCCGAACTGTCGGACCTGCGTACGCCCGAGAAGGACAGCCTGAAGCTCTCCCACGTCCTCACCATGTCGATGGGCCTGGCCTGGATCGAGGCGACGCCGAGCACCGGCAATGACGACAACGACGAGGCGCGCATGCATCGCGCGGCCGATCCGTGTCGCTACGTGCTCGGCCTGCCGATGACGGCGCCGCCCGGACAGGAGTTCTTCTACAACACCGGCGCGCTCGCGCTGCTGTCGGCGATCGTCCGCAAGGCGACCGGACAACCGCTCGACGAACTGGCGCGCACGGCCCTGTTCGAGCCGCTGGGCATCACCGGCGTCGAGTGGAAGCGCATCAAGGGCGATACCGATGCCGGCGGCGGCCTGCGCCTGCGCCCGCGCGACATGGCGAAGATCGGCCAGCTCGTGCTGGCCGGCGGTCGCTGGAACGGTCGCCAGCTCGTGCCGAAGGACTGGATCGATGCCTCGATCACGCCGTGGATGAAGGCCACCAGCGGCTTCTCCTACGGCTATCTGTGGTGGCTCGGTACCACCAGGATCGAGCGGCGCGACGTGCCGTGGATCGCCGCCCTCGGTCGTGGCGGCCAGTCGATCCGCATCGTCCCGTCGCTCGACCTCGTCGTCGCCGTGACCGCCGGCTACTACCAGGACTACAGCCCGCAGGCGTTCCAGCTGCAGTTCGGCATTTTCAGGGACGTGCTGAAGGCGACGCCGCCGGCGGGGTGACGCGCATGCATACCCGAAAAAGAGCCGATGCCATTTGGATGATGCAGATTGATTGATCCAGCTCAAGGCCCGTCGCAGACGGACGGCGCCTTCTGTTCCCGGATAGCCGAACCAAGGAGTTTGTTTCGATGGCGAACGATCAGCCCGCGGCCGCTACGGCCTCTCCCGCACCGTCTCCCGCCGCCTTTCCCACCCCCTTCATCGATCCGAACTGGATGAAGACGGCGTCGGCTTTCCCGACGAAGCTCTACGCCAGCATCGCACAGGAGATGCTCGGCATGGCCGCCCGTCATCTCCAGGCCCAGTCCGATTATATCGGCAAGCTTGCCACGTGCGGCGACCCCGCCGAATTCTTCGCCTGCACCACTGATTTCGTGAAGAAGTCGGGCGAGACCTGGGTCGACAACAATCGCCGCATCGCCACCGCGCTGCAGGCGCATGGGCCTGCCTCGACGCAGGCCTAAAGCGCGATGACTTTTGCTTCGGCCGTCGCCCTGACGCTCGTAGCATGGCAGCGCATGCGTCCGGGCGACGGCTTGATTCCATGAAAAGTCATCGCGCTGTAGGCTCCCGGTCCGCCTCGCTCCCGTCGCTGACAACGAGGGTCGACGTCGACAAGCGCCGAAGTCGATAGGGGTAAGCGTACGATGCATCATATCCTGGTCGCCACGGACGGCTCCGAGGGAGCCGGCCGGGCGATGGACGTTGCCGCGGAGATGACCAAGGCGATGTCCGGCACCCTGTCCATCCTCACCGTCGGCGGCAACGCCTCCGACGAGGAGATGCAGCAACTGCGCGCCGCCGAGGGAGATCTCTGGGGCGCCCTCGACCAGGCGTCGCGGCAGATCCTGAGACGCGCCGAGGAGCGCACGCGTCAGCTCGGCGTGTCGCCGACCAGGTCCCTCGTGGCCTGGGGCGATCCGGCGACGGCCATCATCGACGCGGTGCGCCGCGAGGCCGTCGACGCCATCGTGATCGGCCGCCGAGGCCGCGGGCAGTTGGCCGGCCTGCTGCTGGGCAGCGTTTCCCAGAAGATCGTGACCCTCGCCCCCTGCGTCGTGGTCGTCGTCCCGTAGCGAGCGACGGGAAGCGCTTCGTCCTCCAGCTACCGTCCCGCCGATCCCGCCACCACCGGCGGCGGCACAGGTTCGCCTGCAGCCGATGCCTCGGCGGCCTCGATGCGACGCTCGATGCGACGATGGAACCGCAACGTCGCGATCGCCGAGCCGGCCCAGGCGAGGGCGACCACGGCCCCGGCGACGGCGCCCATCTGCGAGCCGAGCAGAAGGTCCGAGCCCGTCTTCACCCAGCCGCTGACGGCGTCGGCGCCGCGATAGACGACGGTGTCGATGAAGTTCTTGGCCTTGTACTTGTCGTCCACCGGCACGCGCGTGAACAGCATCTCGCGTCCCGGACGCACCAGGGCATATTCGCCGACGCGCCGCACGACCATCACGACGACGAACAGGCCGAACAGCGACGACACGCTCAGCAGCACGAAGCCCAGGACCGTGACAAGCGGCAGCGCCAGCAGCAGGAAGCGCAGGCCGAACGCGGCGGCGATGCGGCCGGTCAGGAACAGCTGGATCAGCAGCGTCGCGCACTGCACCACCGCATCCATGCCGGAAAAGAAGCGCGTCTGTTCCGCCCGGTCGGCGAACCGCCCGGCGACGAACCGCGCCTGCTCGAAATAGAGGAAGGTGCTGACGCTCGCGAGCAGGATCACGAACAGCGCGATGCTGAGCAGGAAGGGCGAGCGCAGGACATGGATGGCGCCGGCGAGCGGGCTGCCGCCGATCATCGTGTCGCGCTCCGATCCGTCCGCCTGCCGCGCCGTTCCGCTCGTCCCGACGCGACCCGAGAGATGGTCGGCGCACACGGTCGCGGGGACGAGCATCGCCGCGGCCAAGGCGAGCAGGCCGGCATTGCCGATGCGGGTGGCGAGGAAGACGCCGATCAGCGGTCCGGCCAGGCCACCGAGGCTCGCCCCCGCCGCCATGAGCGAGAAGACCCGCCGCGCCTGGGCGTCGGTGAACACATCGACGAGCACGCTCCAGGCCAGCGAGATCGCGACCAGGTTGAAGACCGACAGCCAGACGAAGAAGAATCGCGCCAGCCATGCGGCCTCGCCATAAGCACGGACGCAGGCGGCGAAGGTGACGAGAGTCGCGCCGGAGATCCCCAGCACCCAGCGCACGATGTGGCGCCGCCTGATCCTCGAGACCAGCCAGCCGAAGGCGGGGCTCACCGCGAGCGTCGCCAGGAAGGTGGCGGTGAACAGCCATTGCAGGTTGTTGACGCCGCCGGCGATGCCCATCGTCTCGCGCACCGGACGCAGCGAGAAGTAGCAGGTGAAGAGCGTGAAGAGCATGAGGAAGCCCGCCAGCACGGCAGGGGCCTCGCCCGGCTCGATGCCCATCCAGCGGCGCAGGGCGGTTTGACGGAGCGACATGTTCGATTGCCTTCGGTGACGATCGCGCGAACGGAACCGCCGCGCCCTGTCGGCGCGACGGCACGAGGCTGGGGCGTTTCCCGCTTTCAGGAACCGGTGAGTTGCAGGCTGAGCGCGCGCAGACGGGCGCGGGCTTCCCTGTCGTAGGCCTGCGAGCTGGCATGGGCCGGCTGCAGGCCGTCGTAATAGAGGCCGGTGCGCTCGGCCATGTCGGGGCCGACGGCGAGATGAAGGATCGCGGCCGCGCCTTCGTCGACGCTGCTCCAGGGCGAGATGCCGGACTCGCGCACCATGGCCGTGTCCATGTAGGTGGCCGGATGCAGGCAATTGGCGGTGACGCCGGTCCCGGCCAGTTCCTGCGCCAGATCGAAGGTGAACATGATGAGGGCCAGCTTGCTCTGGCCATAGGCGCGCTGGCCGCCATAGCCGCGGGTCAGCATCACGTCGTCGAATTCGATCTGGTTCTGCCCCGACGAGGCGACATTGACGATGCGCGCCGGGCGGCTGGTGCGTAGCAGCGGCGCCAGGCGCCGCGTCAGCAGGAATGGCGCGAGATAGTTGACGGCGAACCGCATCTCGTAGCCGTCCTTGCTGGTCTGGCGGCCTTCGCCCGGCCGGCCGGTGCCGATGCCGGCATTGTTGATCAGCACATCGAGCCGCGGGCAATCGCGAGCCAGCGCCTCGGCGAGCCCGCGCACTTCGGCCAGCGCGGCGAAGTCGGCCGGATAGAAGCGGCCCTCGCCGCCGGCCGTGCGGATGGCGGCCAGCACCTCCTCCGCGCGCTCGCGATTGCGTCCATGGACCAGCACCGTGGTTCCGGGTCCCGCCAGCCGTTCGGCGACGCGCCGTCCGGCGCCGTTGGTCGAGCCCGTGACCAGGATGGTGCGTGATCCTCCCTCGCCCGCCGGCTTGTCGGCGGGCGCGGCCAGCGCCGCGAGCGGCGGCAGCACCGCGCCCGCGGCAAGGGCCGACATCGTCGTCAGGACATGGCGACGGACCGGTCGCCGCGGATCGTCAGTCTCGTCCATGTTCGCGTCTCCCGAACGGCATGACAGGGGCGGCCGGCATCGTCGCTAGGCGGCGAACCGTAGCCCGCCGTCGCACACGATGGTGTCGCCCGACATGAAGCCGTTGGTCACGACGAAGGCGATGGTGCGCGCGATGTCGTCGGCACTGCCGACGCGGCCGACCGGCGTCTTGCCGGCATAGTCGGCGAAGACCGATGCCTTGGCCTCGGCGGGAAGGAAATCCCACCACGGCGTGTCGATGACGCCGGGCGATACGCCGTTGACGCGCAGCGGCTTCAGTTCCGCCGCCAGGATCGGCACCAGCGCCGCAACGGCGGCATTGGCCGCTCCTATGCCGGCGGTTCCCGGCAAGGCGGCATGCGCCGTCACCGCCGAGACGAAGGTGATGCTGCCCGCCGTGACGAGGAACGGCAGTGCCACCTGCGCGGTGGCGAAATGCGCAAAGACCTTCTCCTCGAAGCCCTGGCGCATCTCGGCGAGATCGACCGAGGCGAACGGTCCCCCGCCCTTGGTGGAGCCGAGCGCGAGCACGAGGTGATTGAACCGCTTGATCTTGTCGAAGGCGCTCCTGGCGCTCACCGGATCGGCGGCGTCGAGGACCACCGCGTTGGCGCGGCCGCCAAGCGTGGCGCTTGCCTGGTCCAGGCGCTCCGCCGAGCGCCCGGCGATCGTCACCGTATGGCCGGCATCGAGCAGCGCGCGGGCGGTGGCGAGACCGATGCCCGAGGAACCGCCGACGACGACAGTGTGCTGATTGGTCATGAGTCTATCCTTTCACTTGCACTTGCGGGAACGACGAGGAGGGATCGAGGCCGGCGAGCGCGAGGCTGAGCGCGCGGAGACGGGCGCGGGCGGCGGCATCGTAGGCCTGGACATGGGCGCGGGCCGGCCGCAGCCCGTCGAAGTAGAGGCCGGTGCGGCCGTCGAGATCGGGCGACGCGGCGAGCTGGAGGATGGCGTCGGCGCCCTCCTCCACGCTGCTCATCGGCGTGATGCCATCGCCGCGCACCATGGCGGTATCCATGAAGGTCGCGGGATGGACGGCGTTGACGGTGACGCCCGTGCCGTCGAGCTCCTTCGCCAGGTCGATGGTGAACATGATCTGGGCGAGCTTGCTGCGGCGGTAGGCGCGATGGCCGTCGTAGCGACGCGCCAGCATGACATCGTCGAAGTCGAGCGGTTCCTGACCGATCGAGGCGACGTTGACGATCCGGCCCTTCGCCGCAACGACCAGCGGCAGGAGAAGATGCGTCAGCAGAAAACCCGAGAGATAGTTGACGGCGAAGCGCAGCTCGTGGCCATCGACGCTGAGTTCGCGCCTGTCGTCGCGGCCGAAGCCGACGCCGGCACTGTTGATCAGGATATCGAGACGGCGATGGTCGCGGGCCACGGCGGCGGCGAGCGCCCGCACCGCGTCGAGCGATGCGAGATCGGCGAGATGGATCGACGCCCTGCCGCCGGCCGCCGCGATCGCCGCGCGCAGACTTTCCGCCCGCGCCGCGTCGCGGCCATGGATCAGCACCTCGGCGCCCGCCGCGCCCAGCCTCTCGGCCACGCGACGCCCGACCCCGTCGGTCGCGCCGGTGACCAGAACGGTCTTGCCCTTCACAGTCATGCTGCCCTTGCTCCTCGGCTGGTGTGCCGTGTCGGGGCGGACCTTCGCAGGAGCCAAGAAGGGCAAACAGAACTGGCGTTATTCTGGTACCGGTAATGCTATGCTGAGCGCCATGGATACCCGCCTCGTCCTCGACGACACGCGCCGCCGCGACCTCGCGGCCTTCCTGCGCAGCCGGCGCGAACGGCTGACGCCCAAGTCCGTCGGGCTGGCGCCCGGAGCCCGTCGACGCACGCCCGGCCTGAGACGCGAGGAAGTCGCGCTGCTCGCCGGTGTCGGCTCCACCTGGTACACGTGGCTCGAACAGGGGCGCGACGTGCGCCCGTCGGCCGAGGTCCTGTCGGCGCTCGCCAAGGCGCTGCAGCTCGACCCGGCCGAGCAGCGCCACCTGTTTCTCCTCAGCGACCGGCCGGCGCCGGAGCTGCGCCGGTCCGGGCCGGAGATCGTGCCCGACTCCATCCTGCGCATGCTCGACAGCATGGGCGGCCAGCCGGCCTACGTGCTGGGCCGCCGCTGGGACATCCTGGCCTGGAACCGCGCCGCCGTTGCCGTGTTCGGCGACTACAGCCGACTCGGCGGCGATGCGCGCAACACCATGCACATGATCTTCGTCGATGCCGACCATCGCCGGAAGATCGTCGACTGGGACCTGCTGGCGCCAGCCTCGCTCGCCATGTTTCGCGCCGACAGCGTGCGCCATGCCGGCGATCCGGACTTCGAACGGCTGATCGCCCTCCTCACCGCGCACAGCGCCGAATTCCGCGCCTGGTGGCCGAGGCATGAGGTGCAGCGCCCGCTCGGCGGCGTGAAGCGCATCGACCATCCCAAGGCGGGACGCATGGTGTTCGAGTACACCAGCCTCGCCATCGCCGACCAGCCCGACATGAAGCTGGTCGTCTACACGCCGCTCGAGGACGAGCGCTCGATCCGCAAACTCGACCGCCTGCTCAAGGCCCTCGGCCCGGTCTGAGTGCCATCGGCGGCGACACGATCAGGCGGGCATCGCGCGAGCCCGCCTGCAGCGAACGGTCGACCGCCTCCTCCTTGGCGCCGCTGCGCTGCCGCGGCGATCCGGTTCACGGCCTCGTCCGGTGTTTCTGCCTCGCCTTGCGCGTCGGCTCCGCCACCGTCTTCTTCTCCGCGCCGACCCTGGCCCGAGCCTAAGTGCTTGCCGCCTTCGGGCGGGTGAAGTATGAGCGGCGCAGCATCAAGAGTTGGGCCGACGCCCAGCGCCAACCTGCTTCCCGAGCAAGGTGGCTCTCTCCTGACGGAGAGGATGTGGCCGGACCAGGCAACGAAACGGGTCAAGCCGCAAGCGAATCGTCGGGCCTCTCTGTAACAGGGAGCGCGTTGATGAATAGCGATGAGCGAGGCGCGGCGAGCCTCGAGACCGTCCTTCTGCATCTGGATCGCCGCCGCGATGCCGACGGCGCCGTGCACGCGCCGGTTCATCCCAGCGTGCCCTACGGTCATCCGGACACCGAGGCGCTGATCGCCGTGTTCCAGCAGAGCCGGCCGGGCTTCACCTATGCGCGGCAGACCAATCCGACCAATGCTGCCCTCGAAGCGAAGGTGTCGCTGCTGGAAGGCGCACGGGACAGCGTCGTCTTCGCCACCGGCATGGGCGCGATCTCCGCGACCTTCTTCTCCTTGCTCGCGCAGGGCTCGCACGTCGTTTGCAGCCGCCATGTGTTCGGCAACACGTCGAGCCTGCTCAGAAGCTTCGAGCGCTTCGGCGTCGCAGTCGACTTCGTCGACGCCACGTCCGCCGGCACCGTCGAAGCCGCGCTTCGACCGGCGACGCGGCTGGTCTTCGTCGAGACGATCGCCAACCCCGGCACCGAGGTCGCGGATCTGGAAGGGATCGGCGCACTGTGCCGCGAGCGGGGCGTGCTCTTCGTCGTCGACAACAGCCTGACGACGCCCGCGCTTGTCCAGCCGGGCCGGTTCGGAGCCGGCCTCGTCGTCAATTCCCTCACCAAGGGGTTCGGCGGTCACGGCGCCGCGATGGGCGGTGCCATCAGCGACACGGGCTGTCACGACTGGGCGCACGACCCCGGCGTCGATCCGCTTTACCGTACCGGCGATCCGGCGAAGTTCGGCCTGACCCAGATAAGGCGGAAGGGGGTGCGCGACTGCGGCGCGTCGCTGCGGGCGGAGGACGCCCATCGACTGGCGGTTGGCGCGGAGACCCTTCATCTGCGGGTCGAACGCGCCTCGGCCAACGCCCTCGCGCTTGCCCGCTGGCTGGAGCGGCGGCCGGAAGTCGCTTCCGTTCGCTACCCTGGCCTGGAAAGCCACCCCCAACACGAGCGGGCGAGACGCCTGTTCGGCAACAGGTTCGGTCAGCTCCTGAGTTTCAGCTTCAGGCCCGATCATGCGTTCGCGCCCCGCCTCGACCGCCTGCGGCAGGTCGTTCTGGCGACGCACCTGTGGGACGCGCGCACTCTGGCCATTCCGGTGGCGCACACCATCTTCGCCGAACTTGGCGAGGTCGGCCGCAAGGCGGCCGGCATCGACGACGGGCTGATCCGTCTCTCGATCGGCCTGGAAAATCCGGAGGATCTGATCGCCGACTTCGCTCAGGCGTTCGACGCCGCCGCGGAGGCACTGGCGTGATCGGACCGATGGCTCACCCGCCGGCGATCAGGCGTTCACCGATGCCGTCTCCGTCCGACTCGATGAAGGAGGCGCGGAGACATCCGACCGGCTCGACCGGAGCATCACCAGACCATCATGGTCATGGGCTCTTCTTGGCTCCGAGCAGGGTATCGATCGGGACAGCCGCGTCGCCTGTGTGCTCAGTGGCCGGCCGCTTCGCGTTGAAGGCGGTGAGCGTAATCTGGAGCGCGGGCGACTGCCTGACCGAGGTTACAACGCTGTAGGCGTAGGTCGTGGTGGTCGCGGTCGCGGATCGCGCTTCAACGACGGCCGTGAGGAAGCCGTCCGACTTCGCCTGCTCCAGACAGCGTCGCAGCAATTCCTGCCGAACAGCGGCCGCCTCGCTGGGCGGCAGCTTCGCGTCCCACATCGCGGTACAGGTATATTCGCCCTTGTAGGGCTGCTCGCGGCGCAGCGTATAGTGGCGCTCGATTTTGTACTGCGTCGAACAGCCTGCCACCGCCATCACCGTCGCGAGCAGCGCCAGGCGAAGAAGCGTCGGCTGTACGCGCTCGGGCCGCGCTCGCCGGTTGAACGTCACAAACGCCGGCACGTGCCGTGTGCGGGCCATGGTCCCCTCGTCTCGATTGGCGCCTCATCCTGAGCTCAACGGACAAACTGTCGCCACGCGATGACATCACAGGTACAACCGCCTCAAGCCCGGCGCGATAGTATGCAGACCGCAATGCAACCTCAAGGCGCGCCGTGTCGATGGATTGTCCGGGCTTCACGGCCCGACGACGAAGCAAGGCGCGTCGTTCCCTTCAAGCCAACTATTAATCGCAGCAAGACTGCTTGCCGAGCGGGCGCGCGGCCCGCGCACACGCCCAGATCATGGCGTGAGCAGAGTCACCCGTTGACGGCGATGTGGATGATCCGGATCAGGACCAGCCGCCGGCGTGGCCGAGGTGGGCGTGCAGGATGCCGCTCCTAGCACGATGGACAGCAATACCCCGGGTATCACCACAATATGGACTTCTATTCAGCTCGATCTCGTGAACTGACGCGAACGCCGTTCGCCGTCTCGCGAGATCTGCCGTCAATTTCACAAACTAGCAAAAGAAGTAAATTTTACACCCCTCTAAGGGCAGTACGTCGGATTTGACCTCGAAATCAATCAATCGTCTTTTTTAACGAGAAATCGGAGATAGAGATTTTTTAGACGCTTATGGACACGAAATTTACGAGTCTCATCTTTGAAAAAATTTAAACAGACAACGTGAAAAACCGGAGATCACCAACATTTCGCGAAGAAAGTCGCGCATCACCTAAAATGATATTAGTAAAATAAGTAAGCAATTTCAATGCATTAACAAATATTAGAAGAACATCATTTCGATGTTCGCGATATCTCTGCGCCGTCACGCGACACCCAAGACCAGTCGCCGATGGTGGAAAAAGTAAATTATTTGAAAGGAGATTGACTCGCCAAGCGGCATTCTGCATAGTCCTATGCGCCCACAGGCCGAGATTGGAGGTTGGGCATGCGCGAACAGCTTGAACCGGCGATTGCTGCGCTCCAGCAGCAGTTGATTGATCAGGAAAAGAAGGTCATCGAGACCAAAACCCTCATCAACCGTCTGTGTGAGGCTGCTGGGATTCCCCCTGCCTATGCCGATGTTGGTTCACCCACGGGTCCCAGCATCACGGCCATCCGCGGCGACACTTTCTACGGAAAGGTGATGACCACAGCTGCCCGCGAATACCTGCAGATGCGCAAAGCCGCCAATCTTGGGCCGACCACAGTCCGCGAGATCTACGAGAGCCTAAAGAAGGGCGGCTATCACTTCGAAACCGAGGATGCCAACAACGCAATGACAGGCATCCGGCAGGTGTTGCGTAAGAATTCTGGCATCTTCCATCGTCTGCCTAACGGCGAGTGGGGTTTGCTCGCTTGGTATGAACGCGTGAAGCAGCAGAAGCAGGCGAAGGCCGCCGCCGCTGATAGCGACGACGATCAGAAGGACTTCGAGGAGGGCTTTTCGGCGGAGTCCGACAAGAAGGACGCCGCATAACAGAAACGGCGGCCACCGGCCGCCGTTCCGTATCGAGTGTCCAAGGTGCCGACTTTGCACGGAGAGCACCGAGGGCAGAACCCCAACGAACACGAGTGCGCATCGGAGTGTGGCGATATGCAAATACGCTAAGAGGTAATTAGCAAGCACTTGCTATCCCGCTGGGTTCGCCGCAAGGCTGCCCAGCGTGGTTCCTTTTATCATCTGGTAAGTCGAGTAGCAAAGTCCAATGCCTCGAAGCAGTTGGGTGATAGAATGCGCGCCATGACGCTGGATGATCTCGAGGCGAGGATCGAACGCCGCAGAGCCGAGTTGGGCTTTGTTGGCGATAGCCATGTCATGCCCAATTCCGGCGCGAGCCGCACCGCCGAGAAGCGCGAACTGCTGCGTTTTCTGGCCGACGAGGCGGCGAAGCGACAAACGCCGCTCCCCTTCAAAGCCAACTACTGATCGTAGCGGCGTGCAGGCCGCGCAGGCTCGGATCACGGCGTAAGCAGCCTCACCCGCTGATGGCGAGGTGGATGATGCGGATCAGGACCAGGCCGCCGGCGAGGACGAGGTAGGCGCGCAGCACGGCCATCCAGAAGCGCGTCGCCGGGGTCAGGCGTGCGGGCGGCAGGGTGTCGAGCGCCGGCATGCGCCAGCTCGCCTGCAGCGAGCGGTCGACCGCCTCCTCGGCGCCGCTGCGCCGCCGCGAGATCACGAAGGCGAGCGCCGCCACCACGGCGAGCGCGCTGCCGCCGCCCAGGATGCCGAGGATGGCGCCGTCGCCGAGATCCGGGAACAGCACCGCCGCGGTCAGCACCACCGACAGCAGCACCAGCGCCGCCACCACGATGCTGGTGAACAGGTTGACCCAGCGGCCGTTGATCCACGGCCCCAGCACCGCGCGGTCGTTGCACAGCAGCAACAGGAACACGGTGGCGCTGGGCAGCAGCACGCCGGCCAGCGTCTGCACCGCGTTGGTCAGCAGGCCGAGCGGCGTGCCGGGCGTCAGCACCAGGATCGCCGCCAGGAAGATCAGCCCGACATAGACGACATAGAAGGCCTTGGCCTCGCTCGGCTTGCGATGCAGCGAGTGGTTGAGCGACAGCACGTCGCCGATGGCATAGGCGGTCGAGAGCGACACCGCGCTGGCGCCGATCACGCAGGCATCGAGCAGCGCGACGGCGAAGCACACGCCGGCGATGCGCCCGGCATGCTTCTCCAGCCCGGCCGCGACCGCGGCGGCGTCCTGGAAGGTGCCGAACTCGGGCCGGCCGGCGAAGGCCGCGGCGGCGAACGACATCATCGCCACCGCGCCCACGATCACGATCACGATGCCGAGCCACAGATCGACGCGGGCATAGCGCATGAAGCGCGGCGTCACGCGCTTGTCGATGACATAGCTCTGCTGGAAGAAGAGCTGCCACGGCGCCACCGTGGTGCCGACGATGGCGATCACCAGCAGCATCACGTCGCCGAGCTTGGCCCCGGCCGGGAAGGCCGGCGTCGCGAGGTCGTGCGCGATCTGCGCCACCGGCGGATGCGACCACAGCAGCACCGGGATCAGCAGGAAGCTGCCGAACACCAGCATCAGGGCGAAGCGCTCGAAGCGCTGGAAGCTGCCGGTGCTGGCGGCGCCGACGATCAGGGCGGCGGCAGCGACGATGCCGATCTCACGCGGCAGGCCGAGATATTCCAGCGCCAGGCTGATGCCGATGAACTCGGTGACGATGGTGAGGGCGTTGAGCAGGAACAGGTCGATGACGCTGAAGGCGCCCCAGAACTTGCCGAAGCGCTCGAGGATCAGCCGCGCATGGCCGACGCCCGTCACCGCGCCCAGTCGCAGCACCATCTCCTGGTTCACGTAGAGGACCGGGATCAGCAGCGGCAGCGTCCACAGCAGCGTGGTGCCGTAGTTCTGTCCGGCCTGCGTGTAGGTGCCGAAGGCGCCGGCGTCGTTGTCGCCCACCATGACGATGAGGCCCGGCCCCAGGATCGCCAGCAGCGTCATCAGCCGGGCGCGCCAGCCGTCGCGGGCGCCGACATCGTCGCGCCGGATCGTGCCCAGCGCGCCATGGATATCGCCGATATGGGCCTCGTCCAGGATGGCGCCGCGGGCATCCGCGGTGGTGTCGATGCTGGTCATGATCGCACGCCTACTCGCTCGGGTTACTGACTCGGACTGGGGAACTAGAAGCGGCCGTCGGTCGGCACGACGCTGACGGCCGGGTCGGGCTCCCAGCGGCAGACCAGCCGGCCATCGGCCTCGCGCTGCCAGCCGCACGCCAGACGCGGACCCTCGGCCGGCAGGCGATCGAGGCCCAGCAGGCGCGCGACATCACGGCGGGCGTCCTGTTGACGCCGGACATCCTGCTGGTGCCCAGCGTGGGGGCGAACCCCGTGTTGGAGAGCTTTTGCAGTCGCAGCCTGCCGTGCATCGGCCAGGCGGACATCCAGAAATGCGGCGGTCATCGCACGCCTCCTCTGTCAGATCGGTTGAGTCCGACCCGGGAGACGGCGGGACCGGGGGGCTAGCGGGTAGCGGCCCCCAGGATCCGAGTGTCCCGGGCTATGGGCCCGGCCGTCCTCGCCGTCACGACGTGACCGCGGTGAACCGACCGAGCGTTGCTAGATCGCGGGTTCATCGATTCCCTTGCAGATTGTTTCCGAGGCGGCCGGACCGTCGCATTCGACAACCGGGCCGCCAGGAGCCTATATACCCCCCTCCAGGATGGGATCAAGCCCGATGTCGCCGACCACGCAAGAAAAAGAGAAACGCAAGCTGCTGATGCGCGTGCGCCGCATCCGGGGCCAGCTCGATGCCGTCGAACGGCGCATCGAGGAGGAGGCGAGCTGCTCGGCGATCCTGCAACAGGCCACCGCCTGCCGCGGCGCGCTCGACGGCTTCATCGCCGAGGTGATCGAGGACCACATCCTCGAACATCTGGTCGATCCTCAAGCCAAGCAAGGCGACCCGCGCACGCAGGCGGCCGAAGAGCTGGTCGAGATCATCCATTCGTATCTGACGTGATCGGCCCGATCTGATTAGCCTGATCTGATCGGCCCGACCTGATGAGTCCGACATGATCAGCCCGATCTGATCGGCCGCTCGCTCCGGACGCTCGCTCCGACACGGTCGACTCGTGTCCAACAAGCAGCAGGAAGTGCTGCAACATCGCGGGCCGTCCGGCGCCTTTCTTCAGTTGCACGTCGCAAGCGAGAACAAGTAACGGCCAACAATTTCCGCCTGTGCTGCAATTACCACCGCGAGGCGATGTGTTCTGCTGGCGGCGCACACCAACGTCGCTAGTATGCGCGCCGCCATGTTCCGCCTGCGCCTCGAATTCCTGCCGGTGTTCTTCTTTTCCGCGGCCGCCGCGGTGCACTTCTTCGCGCCCTGTGGCCAGGCCCAGGATGGATGGTTGGAAGACGAGCGCACCGGCTGCCGCATCTGGACGCGCAACGTCGAGCCCGACGATTCGGTGATCTGGAACGGCGACTGCAAGGGTGGCCTGGCCGAGGGACGCGGCACCTACGAGTTCCGCTACAAGGGCGCGACGACCTGGAAGGGCGAGGCCGAGTTCAAGGCCGGCAAGCGCGAGGGACGCGGCCTGTCGGAGAGCGCCGACGGCGTGAAGATCGAGGGCGAGTACCAGGACGGCGTGCTGAACGGCCGCGTGATCGAGACCGACGGCAAGGCCGGCCGCTATGTCGGCACCTATCGCAACGGCGAGCGCAACGGCCTCGGCCGCTACACCTATGCCAACGGCGACCGCTACGACGGCATGTTCGCCAGCGGCCTGCCCAACGGCCGCGGCACCTTCTCGGGCCACAACGACGCGGGCGGCGTCGAGAATTACGACGGTGTGTGGCGCAACGGCTGCTACAACGACGGCAAGCGCCAGATCGCCGTGCTGGTGACGCCCAAGGACTGCGGCTTCGAGTAAGACCGCTGCCGCGAGACCGGCGCCCAAGGACTGAAGGCGATGCGTAAGGAAAAGGAGCGTGTTCGGGTTTATGTCTTTCGCGGTCCGGGTGGGGCCGCGTTCATGCTCGACACCGTCGTCACCGCAGCGCTCCTCGCTGCCGTCATGGCCGTATATGGTGGCGGCGGCATCAAGCAGACGGCAGGACTATCAGCCGCTTTCGGGGGCTGCGCCGTCTATCGGTGCGGGCTTCTGAAGGGCGGTGAGTATCATCTGGGGATATGGGGCCAACGCAAAGCCTCCAAGTTCCGCCAATCCTTCCGTAACGCCGGAATGGAAGTTGAAATCATCAAATCTCGGCCGCCGGGTCGATTGGTCTGGCGCCAGACGAAGTAGCACCGCCACATCACCCGCCGCGTGACCCTGCTTGCAGGGACTCCCAACAAAGTTCGATCTCCCGTCATCCCGAGCCCAGTCGAGGGATCTTTTCGAGCGGCGTTCGGTTCAACGGCGGCGGAAAAGAGATCGCTTGGCTATGCTCGCGATGACGAGGTTGCTGCGCTGGTGATGACGGCGTTGCTACGCCCACGGCGACAGCGCTGTTGCGCCCGCACTGACGTTCGACTCCCCTCCGTCATCCTGAGCGGAGCCGCCTGGAAGGCGGCGCAGTCGAGGATCTTTTTTTGAACCGGCGCGGATCAGCAGTCGCTGTCGCCCTTGGCCTCGTCCTGCGGGCGTTCGCCCGTGCGGGGGTCGACGAGATGGATGCCGCCGCAGACCGGGCAATCCTGGGGGACGAATCGCGTCGACGGATCGACCTGCTCGATCGAGCCCTGGATCATCAACCCCGTCGCCGGACAGCGAAAAAGGAAATTGTGCATGCTCGACCGTGCCGACCGCAGGACCGGCCGGCGTTGACTTGAATCAAATGTCCCCCGGCATCAAAGGTCGCAGGCCCCGCGATGCGAGCGCGGGCACGAGCGCACCTTTCAGAGTCGCGATGCCGCTTTCGGCGCTGTCGGTGCCGATCCCGGGCTGCTGTGCCCCAGGCGCGGCTCCGTCCCGGCCAGCAGCCGGCCGATGTTGGTACGATGACGTACAATCACATAGAGGCCGCCGGCGATCACCAGCAGGCGATAGGGCAGCGGCTGTGCAAGGCCGAACACGAGCGCGATCGCCGTCGCCGCCGCCAGCATCGAGGCGAGGGAAACGATGCGCGAGACCGCCAGCACGACGATGAAGGCCGCCGCCGCGCCCACACCGACCGGCCACGACATCGCCAGCAACACGCCGAGCCCCGTCGCGGCGGATTTGCCGCCAGTGAAGTTCAGCCAGATCGACCGGCTGTGGCCCACCACCACGGCAAGCCCGGCGAGGCAGACGGCCCACGCCGCGCCGGTCCGCGCATCGAGTCCCGGCGGCGGCGCGAGCGACGGCATCGCCTGTAGCCAGGCGTACAGCCAGCGGATGAAGACGATCGCCGCCACGCCTTTCAGCACATCGACCAGGAGCACCGCGGCCGCGGGCCATTTGCCGAGCGTCCGCAGCACGTTCGTCGCCCCGGTCGACCCGGACCCATGCGCGCGCAGATCGATGCCCTTCAGCAGCTTGCCGGCCAGATAGCCGGTGGGCGTGGCGCCGAGGAGATAGGCGATCGCCAATCCGATCCCGCCTGCGATCCAGAACATCGTCACGCCATCCCCTCGCTGCCGCTTCCGCCGTTCAGCCCGAGCGCCGCGGCGGATCGTCCGGATTGCCGTCCTTGGGCGCGGCCTCGAAGCTGTCGAGCCACTTGCGCGCCTGGTGCTGTTCGCGGAACACCTTGATCGGCCGCTTCATCGTCGCCTCGCGCACGAACAGCTGCGCCTTGCGATAGGCGCTGTCGGTGCCGACCACGATGGCGACCGGCCCGACCGGGCCTTCCGCCTCGCGCGCGCGGACGATGCTGGCGAGATTGCGGATGGCCTCGCTCGTGATCGGCATCTCCAGCGCCGTGACATCGAAGATCTTGCGATAGGGCCGCGCCCCGCTGGCATCGAGGCGGCCGAGATAGTCCAGCATCTCGCGCGGCAGCACGTCACCCTTGGCCACCGTGATCACCAGACGCAAGGGATGCGAAAAGGTCGAGTGAAGCGGCATGTCCCTTTCCCCGCCCTTTCAATGCAGGACGATCGGCACCGGGGCAAGCAGGAGTTGAGCCCGTCGGACCGGCTCGCCCAAGGAGATCCCTCGACCGCGCCGCCCTTCGGGCGCCTCCGCTCGGGACGATGGGAGAGTCCAAAGTCTCGTCATCGCGAGCGCAGCCGAGCGATCTCTTTTCCGTCGCCGTTCACGCCGCGATCGCGGTCGAGCCGGTCGACGGCGCGAACAGGCGCACGATGTCGGTCCGGCGCAGCACCAGGTCGCAATAGCGCACACCGGCATCGCCGGACGACGGGCCGCAAAGGATGGTGCTGGCGGCAGCGATCGTCGTCCCGTCGGCAGCGTCGAGATAAGCCGCGACATCGAAGTCGAAGCGGTCCCAGTGCGTCGTCGGCACCGGCTTGCGCGGCGAGACGGCGACGGCATCGCCGGGCCAGAGCGGCCGGCCGCGCACCGCCAGCACCTGCCGTCACCCCGAGCGAAGCCGAGGGGCCTGTCTTGGCAATGCTTCCGTCAGGGGCGATGTCCGGAAAACAGGTCCCTCGGCTACGCCTCGCTGCGCTCGCCTCCGCTCGGGATGACGATGAATTGCGTGGCTTGCGATTCAGGCGAGCGCGCCACTGCGCGCGGACACCTCCGCCCTGAAGTGGCGTATCAGATCATGAGCGCCACTGGAGTGGCGCGCTCCGATGAGGGAGTTCAGGGGCAGCGCTCAAAGGTGGATTCCTTGGCTGTGGCGGCGGATGGCGGGAACAGGCGCTCGATGTCGGTTCGGCGCAGTACCAGGTCGCAGTAGCGGACGCCGTTGTCGCCGGACGACGGGCCGCAAAGGATGGTGCTGGCGGCGCGGATCGTGGCGGCATCGGTGCCGACATAGGCGGAGCCATCGAAATCATGGCGATCCCAGTGCGTCGTCGGCACCGGCTTGCGCGGCGAGACGGCGACGGCATCGCCCGGCCAGAGCGGCCGGCCGCGCACCGCGAGTTCGCCGTCGCTGGCATACTGGCGCAAGTCGGCGAACACGGTCGCGGCCGCCGTCGCCGCATCGTCCTCGACGGCGAGGCCGCGACGGGCGGCGGCGAGACGCCAGGCCTGGTGCGGGTCGATCCAGAGATCGCGCGACGGCGGCACGGGCGTGCGATCGAGCCGGCCGCGCAGCTCGGCGATGACCGCCGCGCTCTCCGCCGCCAGCGCCGGCACCGCGGCCGCGAATTTCCAGGCATAGACGATCGGGAAGGCGAGGAACGGCGCTGCCGCCGCGGCGAGGCGTGACACCGCCGCCTTCTCGAGGCCGGCCTCGCCGAGGGCGAGATAGATCGCGCCGGCGACGACGAGCTGGATCGCGAGGAACACGCCCAGTCGCTCCCGCTCAAGGCCGACGGCCCTGGTCGTCTCGCGCCAGGCTCGGAGA
Organism: Enhydrobacter aerosaccus; assembly: GCF_900167455.1. Lineage (GTDB taxonomy): Bacteria > Pseudomonadota > Alphaproteobacteria > Reyranellales > Reyranellaceae > Reyranella > Reyranella aerosaccus. Next base: position 205,827 of record NZ_FUWJ01000009.1, on the reverse strand, counting down.
TGGACGCTCTCCCAATATCCCATGAGCTGCCGGTGTGATGTCTGCCTCGTGGATCGGATGGGTCTTGGATCGCTGGCCGACTCGCTGGCCGAAGGCGCTCATACGTCGCTGGTCTCCGTGCTGTCGCGCACGGGAACGGCGGCGATGAGTTGTTCGAGCGTCTGGTCCAGCGGCGCCTCGTTGCGCCACAGGCCGATATGCTTGCCCTGCAGCTCGACGCAGCGCAGGGCGGGGGCGAAGGCGCCGGCCTCCAGGGCAGCGAGGCGGATCTGCTCGAGATCGCGCATCACCTTGTCCGCCGTCAGCACCAGCGGCTGGGACTGGGACTGGAGTGGAGCCAGAGGCTCGGCGCTCATGCCGAGTTGCCCCGCCGCGTCCAGCCGGTCCACGGCATGCCCGGCGCGCGCAGGCGGCGACGGCTCGGATTCATGTCGCGATATTCGATCTCGATCACGCCGCGCGCGACCAGGCTTTGCAGGTAGGCCCGCAGGCGGCGGCGCGGCACGCCCGTCCATTCCATGATCTCGGCATTGGTCGGGCAGGGCTTGTCCTGATGCAGGGCGATCATCACCAGCACGTTGCCGGCGGCGGCGTCGAGGATCGGGCGCGGGGTCCGGGACATTCACGCCGCCCTCCCCGGGAGCAAGTCGCCCCCGCCTCGCTGCCCTTCGCCCGACTGGGTCGTCCGCCATTCGGCCAGCAGCGCCGCCGACACGCGCGACTGGCCGCTCTCCGGCCGCGGCCCCCAATCGCCGTCGAGCCAGAACCGGCCGGGACGATAGCCGCGCAGCCGCGCCCGCCACTGGCCGTCGGATTCGCGATCGACCGTGCCGGCACCGATCTCGCCCCTGCCCCTCGTGCCGACCAGCGTGCCGGCCAAGCCGCGGCCCGCCGTTTCTCGCGTCGCGTTGGCCCGCCCGATCCAGTTGCGCCAGTTCGGTCCCCAGCGATGCGCGGTGCGGCCGTTGGCGAGGGCGTGGTTGCGGAAGCGCTCGGTCTCGGCCGCCAGGGCCGCCGCATCCAGGTCGGGACGCGCCGTCGCCGCCCAGGCCAGATCCTCTTCGTCGGGTTTCCAGCCGTCAGGCAGAGCCTGCGCGCGCCCTCCGTCCCGCGCCCCTTCCCCTTCCAGTTCCCCTTCCCTTCCTTCCCGATTCCCTTCCCTTCCTCCCTGCGCGTCACTCGCGCGTTCTGACGCGTCACCAGCGCGTTCTGACGCGTCACTGGCGGGCGAGGACGCGTCGTCATCGGGTGACGGGAGCTTGGACGAAGCCTCGCGCGGATTGACGTGCTGATGACGCGAGAAGGTCGGGATATGCGCCAGCCCGTCGCCATAGAGCACGACCAGGCCGCGGCCCAGCAGTTCGGCCGACAGTGTCTCGATATCGCAGGCATCGTCGGGCAGGTAGCGACGCTTGAAGACGCGCGGCATCCACACCAGGCGGCCGGCGCGATCGGCCTCGCACCACAGGCCGACATAGAGCAGGCGTGCCAGCGGACTGAGCGCGCAGATATCGTCCGACGTGAAGAACTCGGGCTTGATGGTGCGGATGCGCGCCATGGAACCTCCTTCGACGAGAGTGGATCAGGGTTTGCGCAACAGGCGGCGTTCGCGCGCGGCGATCGCCTGCAGGCCGTCGGCATCGACCAGGCGGTTGCCGACGCGGAAGCCATCGACCTCGCGATGCACGCCGAAGCCGCGCTGGCGCAGGAAGGTCACGTCCGGCATCAGGGCGCCGTAGAGCTCGCGCTCGATGTCGGATACGGGATCGGCCCATCGCCGCGGCGACGGACGGATCGGGGTCTGGGGAAGCGGCCCGGAGGTGGGCCGGCGGCAGAAGGGACGCGCCGCCGGCCCGCTCCCGCCGGCCGGGACGGCCGAAACGCTGGCCGCCGCAGGAGTCTCCTTGAACATGATTGCGATCATTGCTGTATTCGCAACATACCGTCAAGGATATTCGTGCGTTATTAACAATTTTGCGAGTACCGCATTGCGGGCAAGCTGCATTTCTGCATCTCTCCCCCTCCGGGAGAGGCCAAGGGACGAAGGGATCGCGATCGATGGACCTGAAATGGATCGCCGAGATGCTCGAGCGGCCGGGCTTCAGCCAGGCCGGTCTGGCGCGCGCGCTCGGCAAGGATGCCGCTGCCGTGAACCGCATGCTGAAGGGCGACCGGCAGATCAAGGCGAACGAGGTGCCGGTCATCCTCGACTATCTGCAGGCCGCGCCGCCGCCGACCGACCGCGTCGCGACACTGGCCGCCCAGGCGGCCGGCCACCGGCCGGCGCCGCCGCAGCAGATCCAGCGCATCGCCGAGGGCGGCGGCCGGCCCGACGTGCCGGTGTGGGCCAGCGCCGAGGCGGGCCAGGACGGCGCCATGGTGCTGGTCAACGACCCGATCGACTATATCCGCCGCTCCGAGCGTATGCAGGGCGTGAAGAACCCGTTCGCCTTCTATGTCATCGGCACCAGCATGAGCCCGGCGATCGAGCACGGCGACCAGGTGGTGGTGAACCCGGCGGTGCCAGTGCGGCCCGGCGCCGACTGCGTCTTCATCCACGACGACGAGAACGGCAACATGCTGGCCCTGGTGAAGCGCCTGCTGCGCGTCTCCACCGACCACTGGCGCGTGCGGCAGTACAATCCGCCCAAGGATTTCGACCTGCCCAAGAAGAAGTGGGGCCGCGCGCTCCTGATCACCGAGAAGCGCTACGGCTGACGCAAGCGGGGTTCTCGCCTCGTTTTCCGCATTGACCTGATATTGCTAATATCGCAATATCCGGCGCATGATTTCCTTGCGCCGCCCTGCCCCTGCCGATTTCCTCGAACGACGGCGGGCGCGGGTGGATTGGGCCCGCTGGGGCCTCGTCGAGCCGCCCCCGGGATCGCCGAGATGGCTGGTCGAGACCTGCCGCGCCGAGCTGGAGTGGGTCGAGGCGGACTGGCGGCGATTGGGCGGCGATCCGTTCCGGCTGCAACCGCACCAACCGCATCCGGCGGAGGCGCTGCGCCTGCCGCACGAGCAGGCGGCGGCCCGCCTGCTGAACTGCCATCTCCATCTCGATGGCGCCCATCGGCAGATCGACGACGCGATCCGGCGGTTGCGCCTGCAGCGCCGCGCCGCCATCGACCGCCATCAGAGCAGCGCCTATCGCCAGGGCTGGAGGCGCATCGCGCTCGACACGGAGAAGGACCTGCGGCTGAGCCGGCGGCGATGGGCCCAGGCGTGGCGCGCCTTCCTCGCGGCCGGCGCGCTCTATGAAAGGTTGCGCGCAGCGATCGAAGCGCCGCGCGCCGCAGCACCATCTCTCTCGGCATCGCTCGATCGCGACCGCCGCGTCGCCTGAGCAACCTTCCCGATCGGCACAGTGTTGACCTCGCAGGCGCGCCGATGCGCCGAACCTCCTCTCCAAGAGGTCTGCGATGATCCCCGCTTCCCTTCTGGTCGCGGCAGCCGTCCTGTTCGGTCCGCCGACCCTGCCCCTCGCGCCGCACCCGCAACCGCAGCTTGCCCAGACCCAGCCGGCCCAGACCCAGCCGGCGATGCCCAGCAGCCCGATACCGAATCGGCCCGCGCCGCAAGCCGGCACCTCGAATTCACCGGGCGGCGCCGATCCGAGCGACACCAACAATGCCGGCATCAATGCGCCACCGCCGGCCAAGCCGGTCGATCGCGCGCTGAATGCCGATCCCCGCAACCCGAGCGGCGCCCCCGGACCTTCCACTGGCTTCGGAACAAGTCCGACCCGCTGAGCGTATTCATGGATGATGCACTGATCTTCATGAGGATGGCCATGAAGCCGGTCGCGGTCTTCGCTGCTGCCCTGCTGCTGGTGGGGCTGGCATCCGGGTGCCAGCGCTCCGACCGAGCCGCTGCACGGGCGACGCCGGAGCATCCGCAGAGTCCGGGCGCCGCCTCCACCGCCAATCTTCCGCCGACGCCGAACAACGCCGGCACCGGCAGCAATTCCAGCAACACGCCCTATGCCGTCTACGGCGGCCAGCTCCCGGACTGGAGCAATCCCCGTCCCAGCGGGATCCCGCCGGCCAGCGCGGCCGCCCGGGACTGAGGTCTCGTGGCGCCGGGCTCGTTACATCACGGGAGAGAACCAATGCGCTTCCACTTCGATCCCGGCCCGCTCCGGTCGAAGTCCGCCGACACACAAGGCCCCTACTGGATGGTGGCGCTCGGCCTGTGCCTGTTCGTGGCGGGCGTGCTGTTCGCCCTCTAGCGGCGAGATCCGGCAAGAGCAGTCGCCAACCGGCGTGAGAGCGCCACTGTTGTCGACGCGATGCGAACGACTGCCCGATAGAGGCCCAAGAGAGGGGCGCGCGGGCTCTCAAGCGTGGGGCTCTCAAATGGCCAAAGCCGAACCGAACTGCTCGGTGAAGCCTCTGGCACCAGCAGGCGTAATTGCGACGGCGCGCGTGTCGGGTAACCGTCGGACCCAACCCAGATCGAAGCAACGGCTTGTCAGAGCCGCACCGATCGCGCCGGCAAGATGCGGCTTCTGTTCGCTCCAATCGAGGCACGATCGGCAAAGCGGACGCTTCGACTGCCGCAAGGCGGGCAGGTCGACGCCAAAGTCGGACAGCAACTTTGCTCCATGCGACGTGACGAGGCCTCCTTCCGCCGACAACTCGATCAGCTTTTCGCGCGTAAGCGCCTCGGTCAGAGCGACACCTAGTTTTCCGGCGAGATGATCGTAACAGGTCCGGGCATGGCGCAATGCCTTCTCGCGTTCCGAAAGGACGCGAGCCCGCGACGGCTGCGATTCGGCAAACGCCATCATCGTTTCGAGCGCCTGCGCGACAAGTGTCGACGCCAGACGGAAATATCGGTTTCTGCCTTGCCTCTCCGCCGAGATCAGTCGTCCGTCCGCCAGTTTTGCCAAATGCCAGCTTGCGGTTTGTGGCGAAACGCCGGCGGCCAAGGCCAAGTCGGTTGCGCTGTGGCGGCGGCCGTCGAGAAGGGCGCAGAGCATCGTCGCGCGCGCCGGATCGCCAATGATGGTTCCGACTTCCGCCAGTCTGATCGGGCTGCTCATGGCAGAAACCTCGAGTTCTGGGTCGTTTCAGTCCACTGACAACACTTCGAGTTCGATAGAACTGATGCGGGTTGCGGCGATTTCCGGGATCGCCCATCTCACGCACGCAACGCGGCCATCGTCCGGTGCTCCGCATCCAGGAATACATGGCCTCGTCGCCCACTCAGTCACCTACCTGGTCAGTCACCTACCTGGTCAATCACCTAGGAGAGTCGCATGAACAAGGATCCCAATATGGTGCTCCCGGACGAACGCGCCCAGATGGAGCGTGTTTACAGGGCCTGGGACACAGCCATTGCCGCCGGCGACATTTCTTCGCTCGTGAACCTCTACGCTCCCGATGCGGAGATCGAAAGTCCCCTGATCTATGAATTCACGGCATCCAAGACCGGCGTGTTGCGAGGGCGCGAAGCATTTCGCGCGCTTTACCAAGAGGTCGCAAGACAGCAGTCGAACGTCATTCGGCCGAAGCACCATGACGACTATCTCGTGCGGGGACACCGGATCATCTGGGAGTACGCGCGCGTCACGCAGTCCGGTGATCAAAGCGAATTTGTGGAGTCCTGGGATTTCAACGACCGATATGAAATCCGGTGTCATCGCGTCTACTGGGGGTGGTCCCGCATAGCCAACCTTTCGCGCAAGGGATTCGGCGCCCGGCCCGAGCGCGGCGCATAAGCGCCTCATCGGGGCGACAAACGTGAAAAGACGCGCCGGCCTCGATCCATTTTGGGGTCGCATCGATCAGCGCCGTGGCGAGGAAGCAGACCCGCCTTTTCCTGCGCCACGGTTTTTTCTCTACACCTGAATCGTTCGGCATCTTGCAGGGGACTGCCGGCTGCGCCTCGTTCGCAGCGGCCTATCGGGCGAGCGCTCTTGACGGATGCACCGCTATTCCGATCGACCATCACGGCTGGACCTGCAGCAGCGTCGCTGGCAGGATGCGCGCACCTTCCCGGTCCGGGAAGGTTTTTCGTGATCGTGAGTCAGAGGCAAGCCCGCGCCATGCCAGCCATTGCCCCCGCCACTATCGACGGCCTGTCGCAACTGGCCGACATCGATGTGGACACCATCGTCAAATATGAAGGCCTGGGGCTGATGCCCAAGCCGCGGTTGCGCTCGGGTCGGCGCACCAGCACGCCCTATCACCAGGAGCATCTCGACCGGCTGAACTTCATCCGCCGTGCCCTCGCCCTCGGCTTTTCGCTCGAGGCGGTGGCCGACCTGCTCGGTGTGCGGGGCGGCATGCGCACCTGCGGCGACATCTATCTGATCGCCAACCGCCAGCTCGAGGAGATCCGCCAGCGCATCGCCCACCTGCAACAGATCGAACAGCAACTGGCGCCGCTGGTCGAGGCCTGCCCGCGCATCGGCGATGCCCGCGGCTGTCCGATCTGGCAGGCTCTGCAGGAGCATCCCAAACAGGCGTGAAGCCCGGCCCCTGAAATCGGACCCATGAGACCGAGCCCGTGAAACCGGGCCCCTGAAACCGAGCCCGTGAAACCCGGCGCCCGGGATCGGCGTTTGACAGGGGCAACCCAGAGCAAACGAGGTCCTGGTCATGGCCGAGATCCACGCCGTCTCCTTCTCCGATCTTCCCGCCGATGCTGGCCTCTCGCCGGCCGATGTGCGCGAACATCGCCGGTCGCTGTACCGCTTCGAACGTCTGGTGCTGTTCGGCGTGCTGCACATCGTCTCGATCCTGGCGGCCCTGGCACTGGCCTTCCCGGGCAACGCACCGGTGTTCGGCTTCCTGTTCGGAATCGTGGTCAATCTCGGCCTGATCGTCGCTGCGGCCCTCACCGCCAACGCCGAGAAGGCGTAGCCAGCGCCGCGACCTATTTTACATTGGCGGCGACGGCCTCGCATGACAGGGTGCCGCCGCGATGTTCGAGTTGTTTTTCGATAAGTGTCACCGGGTGCTGATGGCCAGGATCGCCGGCATCTTTGGTTCCGAGGAATTGAGCGGCCTGGATGCCGCGATCATCCGTTTCCTGTCCGGCCAGTCCGCTCCCGAGCGGATACGCGGCCTGTTGGATTTTCGCGCCCTCGAGGTGCTGGCCGTGCCCGAAAGCAAGATCGTCGAGCGGGCGCGCCGGCCGCCGATCCTGAGCGATCAGCGCGTGATGGTGGCGCCGCCCAGCATGGGCGAGCGCTTCGCCGTGGTGTTCCGCAGCCAGCAGCGGCTCGCCACCGGGAAGGAACCGATGGTCGTGCAGTCGTTCGACGAGGCGCTGGCCTTCCTGGGCGTGACGGCACCGCAATTCGACCCGGTCGCGCCGGCCTGAGTCGTCGCGCATCGCCAACTGCGCCGCATCCACTCACAGCGCGAACACCCGATCCGAACGACAGGTGCGCGGCCGGCAGCCGGTGCTAAGCTTCCATCGACTATCCGCGATGGAGGATCGCCATGGCTTCGACACTGTCTCTTCAGCCCCTAGAGGGCATCACCTTCGGCGCCGTGGCCACCGGCTTTCGCATCGCCGAGCTCGACGAGCCGACGTGGCAGGCGCTGCATGATGCCTGGCTCGACCATGCGCTGCTGATCTTCCCCGGCCAGTTCCTGACGCGCGACGAGCAGATCGCCTTCGCCCGCCGCTTCGGCCCGCTCGAATTCGAGATGGCCGCCATCAGCAACGTGAAGCCCGACGGCACGCTGCGGCTGGAGAAGGACAACGACGACATGATGAAGGTGTTGAAGGGCAACATGGGCTGGCATGCCGATTCGACCTACATGCCGGTGCAGGCCAAGGGCGCGGTGTTCAGCGCCGAAGTCGTGCCCACGATCGGCGGCGAGACCGGCTGGGCCGACATGCGCGCCGCCTACGAGGCGCTCGACGCGGCGACGCGGGAGAAGATCGACGGGCTCTCGGCCTTTCACTCGCTGCACTACAGCCAGTCCAAGCTCGGGCATCAGACCCAGAAATCGGATGGCCAGTACAACGGCTACGGCCTGCATGACGGGCCGGTGCCGCTCAGGCCGCTGGTCAAGACGCATCCCGAGACCGGCCGCAAGTCGCTGCTGATCGGCCGGCATGCGCACAACATTCCCGGCATGGACAAGGCCGAGTCCGAACGCTTCCTCGACGGCCTGATCGCCTTCGCCTGCCAGCCGCCGCGCGTCTATCACCACCACTGGGCGCCGGGCGACGTGGTGGTGTGGGACAATCGCTGCCTGCTGCACCAGGCGACGCCCTGGGACATGACCCAGCCCCGCGTCATGTGGCACAGCCGCATTGCCGGCGACCCGGCGAGCGAGGCCGGACTGGCGGCTTAGGTTTTGCTGCCCTCACGGGCGGACCTCCGACCCGCTCGTGACAGCGATGCATCGTCCACGATCATGGACATGGAACGATTGTCTACGATCGTAGACATATCCCCTTCGGTCCACGTTCGTAGACATCCACGCCTTGTCCACGATCGTGGACTCGCATAGTATCGCGCCGTCTCGAACCAAGGGCACGCGACTCATGGCCGTGAAGCAGGGGCGGACACGGACGACCAGAACCCTCGCCGACATCGTCAATCTGATCGCCTCGACCCGGCGGGCCCGCGGCCTCACCCAGGCCGAGCTCGCGAAGCAGGTCGGGGTAAGCCGCGCCTGGCTCGCGGCCGTCGAAGGCGGCAAGCCTCACATGGACTTCGCCCTGATCCTCCGGACCCTGGCGGCATTGGACATCCGCCTCACCGCGACGACCGGAGACAGGCCGAAGGCGCCCGCGCCCGGACGGTCGACTGCGGCAACGCGGGAAGACATCGACGGCATCATAGCCAAGGCCCTCGCGCGGCACCCATGACGGCCGATCGCCTCGTCGCAATCGCCGAAGACCAGATCATCGCCGAGATCGGGAGGACGACAAAGTCCGGCCGGTGGTCGCTGGCTTACACGCCGTCATGGCTCGACGAGCCGACAGCCTACCCGCTCTCCCTGTCGATGCCGCTCGACGCCGCCGACTATCCCCATTCGAAGGTCGAGCCGTGGTTCTGGGGGCTCCTGCCCGACAACGATCTCATCCTGAGTCGGTGGGCCAGCCGCTTCCACGTCTCTCCCCGCAATCCCTTCGCCCTGCTGGGTCACGTCGGGGAGGACTGCGCCGGAGCGATCCAGCTTGTCTCCCCCGAGAAGGTCGATGCGATCCTCGCCAGGCGCGGCGCCGTCCAATGGCTTAGCGAGGCCGATATTGCCGAGCGCCTGCGCACGCTCAAGACGGACCCGTCCGCGTGGCGCCGGAGCAGCGATACCGGCCAGTTCAGCCTGGCCGGCGCCCAACCAAAAACGGCGCTCATCCATCGCGGCGGCCGATGGGGCATACCGTCGGGCCGGACACCGACGACGCACATCCTGAAGCCCCCGAACGATGCCTTCGCCGGCCACGCGGAGAACGAACATGTCTGCCTGCAGCTTGCCGCTGCCCTCGGATTGCCGACAGCCGAATCGACCGTGATGCGGTTCGACGGCGAGATCGCCATCGTCGTCGAGCGATACGACCGCATACGAAGCGGCCGCGAGATTCGCCGCGTCCACCAGGAGGATCTCGGCCAGGCGCTCGGCTGTCCGCCCGCACGCAAGTACCAGAACCAGGGCGGGCCATCCGCAAAGGACATCATCGACTTTCTCAGAACGCACTCGGCAAGCCCGACCGACGACGTCTGGACCTTTGTCCAGGCTCTCGGCTTCAACTGGCTGATCGGCGGGACCGACGCCCATGCGAAGAACTATTCGATGCTGATCGGCGCAGAGGGATATGCCCGCCTCGCGCCGCTCTATGACGTCGCGACCGCGTTGCCCTACGACTTCGACAGGAAGAAGCTCAAGCTCGCCATGAGCATCGGTGGGGAATACCGGCTCGATGCGATCGGCTGGCGCAAGTGGGCCAAGTTCTGCGACCAGGTCCGCCTGCCCAAAGAAGAAGTGCACGCCCGCCTCACGAGTCTCGCCGATGCGCTTCGGGAGCATCTGCCTGCCGTCATTGAGGAAAGCGTCAGAGCGGGACTCGATCGCAAGGCACTCAGGACCATTTCCACCGCTCTGAAGCGCCGGGCCGACGAATGCGCCCGGGAACTGGCTTCCTAAGGCGTCGCGCGTTCGGGTATGAGCGGACCGGAGGTCCGCGGTCCCGGATGAGCTCTGGTCGGGTCACATCATGGTCTTGAAGACGCATCTGCGGATGCGTCTTGCCGGCCGTTGCCTGCATCGACAGTGTCATGGATGACGCGCTAAGGAGAGGGGATACCAACCGTGCAGGAGCTGTCATGAGCCCGTCCCTGTCGCGCCTCGGCACCATGCTGGCCGCGGTGCTTGTCCTCTTCACCGTTTCCTCCTGCGGCTACAACACCATCCCGACGCTGGAGGAACAGGCCAAGGCGAAGTGGGCCGACGTGCAGAACAACTACCAGCGCCGGGCCGACCTGATTCCCAACCTGGTCGCCACCGTGCAGGGCTACGCCAAGCAGGAGAAGGACGTGCTCACCTCGGTGGTTGAGGCGCGCGCGAAGGCGACGCAGATCACGGTCGACGCCTCGCAGCTCACCGACCCCGCCAAGCTGAAGCAGTTCCAGGACGCGCAGAACCAGCTGACCGGCGCGCTCGGCCGTCTGCTGGCGGTGAGCGAGAATTATCCCGACCTCAAGTCGAACCAGAACTTCCTCGCCCTGCAGTCCCAGCTCGAAGGCACCGAGAACCGCATCGCCGTGGCGCGGCGCGACTACATCGAGGCAGTGCGTGCCTACAACACCGAGCTCCGCACCTTCCCGGGCGTGCTGTGGGCGGCGATCTTCTTCCGCGACGCCAAGCCGATGGCGGAGTTCACCGCCGGCGAGGAGGCGCAGAAGCCGCCGGCCGTGAAGTTCTGATCGCATCGGCGTGGACCGAACCATGAGTCGCGCCGTCTCGGTGCCGTGCCTGCAGCGGCCTCCGGTCGTGCTGTCGCCGAGGGCGTCCCGCTCGCTGGTCGGTGCGCTCGCCGTGTCGGGGCTGGCCTGGCTGTGCCTGGTGGTGGTCGCCTTCGCCGCGAATTTCCCCGCCCTCACCGGCCGCATCGTCGACCAGGCCGGCATCATCCCGGCCGAGACGCAGGCAGCGCTCGACCCCAAGCTCGCCGATCTCGAGGCCAAGTCCGGCATCCAGCTCGTGGTGGCGACGGTGAAGTCGCTCGACGGCAAGGAGATCGAGCCCTACGCCAACAATCTGTTCCGCTTCTGGAAGCTCGGCGAGAAGGACAAGAACAACGGCGTGCTGCTGCTGGTGGCGCCCAACGAGCGCAAGGTGCGTATCGAGGTCGGCTACGGGCTCGAAGGCACGCTGACCGATGCCATCTCCAAGGTGATCATCGTCAATGCGATGGCGCCGCGCTTCAGGACTGGCGATTTCGGCGACGGTATCACGCGCGGCGTCGACGACATCATCACCGTGCTCACCACCGACTCCTCCGAGTGGCAGAAGAAGCCGTCGCTGCGGCTCGACAGCGCCGAGAAGCCGACCCTGCACACCTGGATCGTGTTCGGCATGGTGATCGTGGTGATCGTGCTGCTGATCGTCTCGCCCACCTTCCGGCTCTGGTTCTTCACCGCTTTGGCGTCGGGCGGGCATCGCCGCGGCTATGGGAGTGGCGGTTACGGCGGCGGCGGTTTCTCGGGCGGTGGCGGCGGCGGCTTCTCCGGCGGCGGTGGCTCGTCGGGCGGCGGCGGCGCCTCGGGAAGCTGGTGAGGGAGGCGGCCATGGACAGGTCGACGGATCTTTCGAGCGAAGACCGCGCGCGCATCTCGGCCGCCATCCACGCGGCCGAGCAGCGGACCTCGGGCGAGATCGTCTGCGTGCTGGCCGAGCGGTCGGTCGATGCGACCGGCCTGCCGATCCTGATCGCCGCCGTGATCGCGTTGCTGGCCCCGTGGCTGCTGGTCCATTTCACGATGCTGCCGGTGGCGCAGATCCTGCTGATCCAGGCGGCGCTGTTCGTCGTGCTGCTGCCGATCCTGTGCCTGCCGCGCCTGCGCGCCGCGTTGCTGCCGGCCCGCGTGCGCCGCGCCATCGCCCATCGGGTGGCGATGGAACAGTTCGCGCTGCGCGGCGTGTCGCGCACCAAGGACCGCACCGGCATCCTGGTGTTCGTGTCGCTGGCCGAGCGCTATGCCCGCATCATCGCCGACGAAGGCATCGCCGCGCGGGTGCCGCAGGCCGAGTGGCAGCGGGCGATCGACGCGCTGATCGGCCATATGCGCGACGGCCGCATCGCCGACGGCTTCATCGTCGCCATCGACCGCTGCGCCGACGTCCTCGCCACCCACTTCCCCCACACCGACGCCCCACGCGACGAACTCCCCGACCGCATCTACCTGATCTGACTCAAGGGAGGCCTCATAGGAGCGTCTCAGAGGAGCGCCTCATGGGAGCGCGCCACTCCAGTGGCGCTCATCTTCATGATGCGCCACTGGAGTGGCGCGCTCCCATAAGCCCGACGCGGCGGCCATCTACATCCTATACGAGCGGACGATCCGAACTGCCTCGCGTTCCTGTGAACTTGACCCCGCCTGCGGCCGGCCGCATCGTCGGCGGCACGAGCGCGCGGACGCTCGGCCGATACGCGTTCCAGCGTTTTCCAATCAAAAAATCGACCCCGGAGGAAGCCCCATGACCACGCGTCGTTCGTTCCTCAAGGCAACCAGCGCCGCCGCCACCGGCATCGTGTTCTGCGGCTGCGGCCTGCTGCAATCGGCGCACGCCCAGACGGGCGGCGGCGGCGGCCGCACGCTGCCGGTCTCTGTCGGCGGCAAGCGCGTGAAGACGATCGACGTCCATTCCCATTGCAACTTCAAGGACGTGATCCCGCTGCTGGGCGAAAAGGAAGCCAATGCGATCCTGGTGCCGCCGGTCAATGGCGCCAAGAACGCCTTCATCGATCCGGTCGAGGCGCGGCTGAAGGCAATGGATGCGCAGGCGGTCGACATGGAGGTGCTGTCGATCAATCCCTTCTGGTACGGCAAGGACCGCGACCTCGCCGCCAAGATCGTGAAGATCCAGAACGAGAAGCTGGCCGAGCTCTGTGCCGGCAAGCCCGATCGCTTCGCCGCCTTCGCCTCGCTCACCCTGCAGGCGCCAGATCTCGCCGTCACCGAGCTCGAAACCGCGGTGAAGAAGCAGGGCCTCAAGGGCGCCGCCATCGGCGGAGTCGTGAATGGCGTCGAATTCTCCGACCCCAAGTTCAACCCCGTCTGGGCCAAGGCTGAGGAACTCGGCGTGCCGCTCTTCATCCATCCGCAGGGCGTGCCCGAACTCGGCAAGCGCTTCGCCGGCAACGGTTGGCTCGCCAACACGATCGGCAATCCGCTCGAGACGACCATCGCGCTGTCGCACCTGATCTTCGAAGGCACCTTCGATCGCCATCCGCGGCTCAAGGTGATCGCGGCCCATGGCGGCGGCTATCTCGGCTCCTATGCCGACCGCTCCGACCATGCCTGCCTGGTCGGGCCGGCCGGCTGCAATCCCCAGATCAAGCTTGCCAAGAAGCCCAGCGAATATCTGAAGCAGATCTATTTCGATTCGCTGGTCTTCACGCCGGAGGCGATCCGCCATCTCGCCGCCCAGGTCGGCCCCGACCAGATCGTGCTGGGCAGCGACCATCCCTATATCTGGCAGGGCCATCCGGTGGACCACATCTTCGCCTGCGACTCCCTCACCGACGCCCAGAAAGCCGCCATCCTCGGCGAGACCGCGGCGACGCTGTTCAACGTCAAGGCGTGAGCGGGCGGCGCCGCCTGCGCCTCAGCGCATGACCTTCGGGTTGATCATGTCGTCGCGGTCGTAGGCGAACAGGCCGGGGCAGCCGGGCGGCGGGAGTTGCATGGCCTTGGTCAGGCCGCTCGGCCCCTGCAGGACGAGATCGAACTTGTCGGGATCGTCGAGCGACAGGCTGACATGGCATTGCAGGTCGTAGACGCCGACGGCGTAGCCCGTCACCTGGTAGGTGCGGCCGAGCAGTTCGGGCAGCGGGATGCCGGCGACGCGCAGGTCCGAATAGACCGCCTCGATCAACCGATCGTCGCGGGCGGCCAGCAGGGCGGCGAGCTGGCCGGCCAGCGGGCCCTTGAGCTTGAAGGCCTCGAGATGCTTCTGCACCTGCTCGAGCAGGTAGCGCTGGGCTTCGCGCGCCGACATCGAGCGAACCTGGCGGCTCGAACTCGCTCCGCCGATGCCGATCGCGTTGTTGCAGATGTTGGTGGCGAGAGTCTGCGGCGGATCGCGGGGCGGGCTGAGGCCGATCGGGCAGACCTTGAGATCGATGAAGGAGCCGGCCGTGTCGATATATTCCCACTGGTCCGACGGCCGGCCCAGCATGCGGGCGATGAAGCCGGGCTCGACATCCATGAAGGTGACGTAGCGCGCCAGCATGGAGGCGGCGCCGCGCGCCTCGCCGAAGCCCTTGGCGATGCCCTCGGGCGCGCTGGCCGCCTCCTGCGCCTCGCGCGACTTGGGATTGAGATAGAAGTTGTGGAAGCCGACCACGCCGCCGATCTCGACACTGCGGCCCAGCACGACGGTCGGCGGCACGTGGCTGATCGTGCCGCCGAGGAAAGCGAGCGCGCAGGCCGACAGGCAGGAGTCGCCCTTGCGCACCACCGTCGCCACGTCGAACTCGCGGAACAGATAGCCGACCTTGAAGCCCTCGACGAGATCGCCGCCGGAACTGCTGAGGGAGGCGGTGGTGAGTGGCCGGCCGGGCGTCACCACGGTCGATGCCTTGAGGCCGGTCAGCGTGCGGCGCAGGTTGTCGGCGTCGCCGGCCTCGAACGGGCCGGTGATGCGAAGCGTCTTCTCGACGATCGTGGCCTTGGGCACCAGGCCGGGCACCGTCCTGGTATCGACGGTGATCTCGACGGCTTCGGCGGGCGCCACGAGTGCCTGCCACAGCAGGCTCATGCACACGGCGAGTGGCGCAATTCTTCGGCCAGCACAACCGACGCTGGCGCGGGCCGGCCACCGTACCCGAAAGCGCGGCCCGGCTCGCATTGTATGGAAAGAAACTACCTCTTCGGACATTCAGGCCCGGCCGCACGACTACTCTAACTTAATCCCACACCGGCAGCGGTGTCGATTTGCTCCAGATCAAATCCGGTTCGCGTCGGTTTGACTAGAGTCCGTTACACTATGGAAACAATTACAAGGGGGAGGACGGCGTCACCGGAGGCCGAATGAAGACATGGTGACGAAATACAAGCCACTGTCGTCGACTCGCTATGGCGTGTGGTCATTCGCCGCCGCCGCGGCTGTATTCATTGGGCTCGGCGTCGCTGCCTTCCAGATGGCCGCCTCGAGCCCGTCGTCCCAGAACGCCAGCCTCTGGCTGCTTCCGCTTGCGCTGTCGGGAATCGTCTTCATCGCCTACGGGTTGCGCGTGCTGTGGACTCCACCGTCCCAGGCCGGCGACGACGCGCTGCCTCAGCTGCGCCGGCAGACCTATCTCCTGATCCTCGCCTTCTGCGCCTTCGTCGGCACGGCGGTTACCATCGGGGGGCTTTATCTAAGCGAGATGACCGAAACGCTGCACCGGCAGCGCATCGCCCAGCAGGCGGAGATCGCCGCCTTCAGGGCGCAGGTGGTCGAGAAATGGCTGTTCAACCGTTCCGCCGACGTCCAGCAGATGGCGACCTCGATCGAACGCGTGCAGCGGCGGACCGGCCAGATCGCTCCCGAAGAGGAGACGGTGGCGCAGGTCCTGTTCGCGGAGACCCTGGCCCGATCGCCGGAACGGCGGTCGGTGGCGCTGCTCGCGCCCGACGGCCGCATCCTTCTCCATGGCGGCGACGAGCCGGTGCTGCCGGAAGAAGTCGAGATCGCCGTGGCGGCGGCCCACGATCCGCAAATGACCATGCGAATCGTGCCGACCGGCGGTGAAGGCAGCACCCTCCCCTTGGGCATTTCCTTCATCCAGCCGATCCCGAATGGCGCCCCCGGGACCGCGCGCGCGGTCCTGGTCGTGCGCATCAATCCCGACCCCGGCCTGTTCCAGCAGCTCGACGCGTGGTCCGCCGACAATACCGGCTCCGAGGCGATGCTGGTGCGCCGCCAGGGCAACGACGTGCAATTTATAAAGGTGCCGCCCGGCCTCAAGGCAGCCAACGGCGCGCGCCTCTCCCTGAGCAATGCCAATCTGCCCGCCGCCCAGGCCATCCTGCGCGGTGAGGGCGTGTATGCCGGTGTCGACTATGCCGGCCGCCGCGTCCTGTCCGCCGCCCATCGCATCGCCGGCACGCACTGGTTCATCGTCGTCAAGACCGACGACAAGCAGTTCGAGGACCTGCTGCACCATTCGATCCGGTCGATCGGCATGTACATCGTTGCCTCGGTGGTCATGGCCGGGCTGATGCTGTTCGTGCTGTGGTCGACGCAGCGCGGCGACTACCTGGCATTGCGCGCCCGCCACATCGAGGAGCGGACCCGGCTGGTGAAGCACTTCGAGGACATGGTTCTGCAGGCGCACGACGTCGTCCTGCTGATCGACCCGCAAGGCCACATCGTCGAGGCCAACCAGGCGGCGATGGAGACCTATGGCTACAGTCTCGAGGAATTCCGCAAGCTGAGCGTCCGCGACCTGCGCACGCACAAGGCCCTGGCCGAGCTCGACATACAATGGAAGGCATCCGATACACCCGGCGGGGCCCGCTACGAGACCGAGCACAGGCGCAAGGACGGCAGCGCCTTTCCGGTCGAAGTCAGCGCCAATGTCATCGATATCGAGGGCCGGCGCTTCCGCCAGGAATATGTGCGCGACATCAGCGCCCGGCGCACCCTGGAGGCCGAAGGGCGGCGCCTGGTGCGGGTCCAGCGCTCCCTCCAGGCGGCCACCAGCCTGCTCCTGCGGGCGCGGACCGAGGAAGAACTGTATCGCGGCATGTGCGACGCGATCGTCGATATCGGCGGCTATCGCATGGCCGACGTGGCGCTGGCCAACCACGATGCCCAGAAGACCGTCACCTTCGCCGCCATTGCCGGCGCCGACGAGGGTTATCTCGCCACGGCCAATATCAGTTGGGGTGAAGGTCCGCGCGCCATGGGGCCGACGGGAACGGCGATGCGCACCGGCCAGGTCCAGGTCAACCAGAACGTCACCACCGATCCGACGATGGCGCCGTGGCGGGAAGAAGCCCTCAAGCACAATTTCCAGGCCAGCATCGGCCTGCCGCTGAAACTGGACGGACGGCCGTTCGGCGCGCTCACGATCTATTCCGAAGTGCCCTATGCCTTCGACGACACCGAGGTCACCTTCCTGAGGCAGCTCGCCGACGACATCGCGTTCGGTGTCGCCAGCCTGAGAGCCCGGGAAACTGCAGTCTCGCCCCAAATAGCCGGGTGATTCCGACGTCGAGGTCAAAACGCCTCGCGCTTCTCACGGATTTTTGTTAGTGCAAGCGGCGCGCAGCAAATTTGCTGCAGATCAATCTTTCAGCATCGGTTGCTGCTACCATCTTCTCGCAGTCGCGAACCGTATTCCTTGCCCCTCCTGCGCCAGACCCAACGATGATCGCCACCAAGATAAGAGCGCTGGCCTCCAGGATCAGTTTCTGGTTTTACGCCCTGGCGGTGACGCTGTTCCTGATGCTGGGCGTCTACACGTTCCGCGCCGCCGAGACGCTCACCAGCGTCGACACCTTCCTGTGGGCGCTGCCGTCGGGCGCGACCGGCCTGATCTTCGCGCTGTACGGGCTGCATGTCGTCTATAGCCGCTCGCGCCTGCAAGGCGACCCCGATGCGGTCGACCGTATCCGGCTGCGGCGCCAGTCGCGCCTGGTCCTGCTCGCTTTCCTGGCCTTCGCCGGCTCGGCGATCAGCGTGGGCGGCCTTTATCTGCGCGAGATCACCGAGACCATCCGCGACCAGCGCTTTGCACAGGCCTCGACGATCGCCGGGCTGAAGGCGCAACAGGTCGAGAAGTGGCTGTTCGAGCGCTCGGTCGAGGCCGAGACCGCGGCAGCGTCGATCGCCAGCCTGCAAGGTCAGGCCAGCGACAGCGATCGGGCGCAGATGACGGAGCTCCTGTTCGCCGAATGGCGGGCCCGCAACCCCGAACGGCGCAGCGCCTGGCTGCTGGCGCCTGACCGTCGCGTGCTGGCCTTTGCCGGTCGCGCCCCCGAGCCGGAGGAGATCGAGCCCACGCTCGCCGCCGTTCGGGAGTCCGGCGGCGCCATGCGCATCGTCGAGATGCCGGGTCGCAATCCCGCGACGCTGCGCCTCGCCTTCATCGTTCCGATTCTAGATCCGGCGACGAAGCAGATGCGCGCCGTCCTGTCGGTCCGCGTCGATCCGGCGCTCACCCTGTTCAAGCAACTCGACGAGACGTCGTCGGCAAGCCCGGGCGAAGCCGTCATGCTGGTGCGTCGGGAGGGCGACGACGCGGTGCTGGTCAAGGCGCCCCCCGAGGCGCCCGTCAAGGCCGGCCAGCATATCTCTCTCAAGGACAAGGACCGTCCCGCCGTCCAGGCCGTGCTGCAGGGCAATGGCGTGCGCGAAGGCGTCGATACCATCGGCACCCCGGTCTTCTCCGCCTCGCATGCCATCGAGGGCCTGCCCTGGTTCGTGGTCGTCCGGGCTCCGCGCGCGGAACTCTCCGAACCGGCCTGGCAGTCGATGAGCTCGATGGGCCTGCACATCGCCGGCTCGGTGGTGGTCGCCGGCCTGATGCTGTTCGTGCTGTGGGCGACGCAGCGTGCCGACATGGCCTCGCTGAAGGCACGCCATCTGGAGGAGCGGGCGGCGATCGCCAAGCATTTCGAGCAGATGGTCCAGGGCGCCCGCGACAGCGTGATTCTGGCCGATCCAGCCGGCCGCATCGTCGAGGTCAATCCGGCTGCGATGGCCGCCTATGGCTACAGCCCGGAGGAGATCAGGAAACTGACGGTCCGCGACCTGCGCGCCGACGCGGCTCGCAAGGATCTGGAAGCACAATGGAAGCTGTCCGACTCGGTGAAGGGCGCGGTCTACGAGACCACGCATCAGCGCAAGGACGGCAGCACCTTCCCGGTCGAGGTCAGCAACAATGCCGTCGTGGTGAACGACAGGACCTACCGCCAGGCCTATGTACGCGACATCACCCAACGCAAGGCATTGGAAACGGAACTCCATCGCATCGCCCGTGTCCAGGAGGCCCTGCAGGCCGCCAACAGCCTGCTGCTGCGCGCCAAGACCGAGGACGACCTCTATAGCGGCATGTGCGACGCCATCGTGAAGATCGGCGGCTATCGCATGGCCATTGTCGTCATGGCCAACGACGATGTCGCGCAGACCACGCGTGTCGCTGCCTTTGTCGGGCCCTATGGCGGACCGATGCAGCGGCGCGACGTCACCTGGGGCAGCGGCGAAGGATCTGAAGGCGTGGTCGGCACCGCCATCCGCACCGGCCGGGTCCAGGTCAATCAGAACATCGCGGTGAACACCCGCGTGGCCCGCTGGCGCGAGGAGATGCTGGGCGAAGGCGTTCAGTCCTATATCGGCCTGCCGCTGCACGTCGACGGCCGGGTAATCGGCGCCCTCACCATCTATTCCGAGATGCCCTACGCCTTCGACGCCGCCGAGCTGCGGTTCCTGACCCAGCTTGCCGACGACGTCTCCTACGGCGTGAGCGCCCTGCGCGCCCACAAGGTGTCTTCGGCCGCCCTGCCGTAGGCCCGCATCAATGGATCCTGTAGGCGCTGTGGCAGGCGACGCAGGTCGCGGTGACCTCCTGCAAGGCCGCGGTCACCTGTTGCAGCGAAGCCTTACTGCGCTCGACATCGGCGTCGGTGGCGACGAGAGCAAAGCGGCTGGCGGCGTGGTGCATGCCGGTGCCCATCTCCTGCATCGGCTGCGGCATGAACGGCGCCATGTGCGCCGCCCCGTGCAGCCCAAGCGAACTCATCCCCAGCCGCGCCTCGGCCAGTTCGGCCGCGGGCTTGTACTCCTCCTTGGCGACCAGCTTCAGCAATTCGTTCAGCGTCGCCAGATGGTCGCGCATGTTGCCGAGCATGTGGGCCTGCATCGGCTCGGGCAGTTTCACCAGCTCGCGATCGTCGCCGGCGGCAACCGTCGCCACGGCCATGGCCGCCAGGATCCCGAGGCGCAGCACGGAGCGAACGCAACGCAGTGGCGTTCCAATATAAGGGCGACAAATCGACTGGGAATACAGCGGCAACATGGCTCGTATATTGAAAGGTGCGCGGGCGGCTGTGAAGGCGGATGCCCGCGGCGACGACGTTCTGTCAGGAGGCACAAGTGGTCGGAGTGAAGAGTACCGTTGGATATAGCAGCACGGCCAAGGTGCTGCATTGGCTGGCCGCCTTGTGCGTGATCGCTGCCTGGCCGCTCGGCAATTTCATCGACGATTTTCCCAAGACGGTCGAACCCACCGCCATCTACGCGCACATGACCTTCGGCCTGACCGTGCTCGCCCTGGTCTTCATCCGCCTGGGCTGGCGCTACGGTCACCCGCCGCCGGAGCTGCTGCCGTCGCGCTACAGCCCGTGGGCCGAGCGGGCCGCCGTCGGCGCGCACTGGCTGCTCTATCTGCTGATGTTCGCCCTGCCGATCTCCGGCATCGTGTTCCAGTTCGCGCGCGGCAAGGCCGTGCCGGTGTTCGGCCTGTTCGACATCGCCTCGCCCTGGGCCCGCGATCGCGTCTTCGCGCATCAGGTCGGCGAGATCCATGAACTGCTGGCCAACACGCTGCTGATCCTGGCCGCCCTGCATGCCTTCGCGGCGCTCGCCCATCACTACATCCTGAAGGACGAGACCCTGCGCCGCATGCTGCCGGTCCAGCGCTAGCCCAACGATAAGAGGTCCCTCGACTCCGCCACCCTTCGGGCGGCTCCGCTCGGGATGACGACAGAAAGGTCAGGGGCGAACGCCTTCGTCCCGTCATCCCGAGCGCAGCCGAGGGACCTTTCTTGTGGCGATGCCGCTGAACCGGCGCAGCGGAAAATGGAAACTGCCTGGCGACTGCCTCGGCGCTCGAGGCAGCGAACGACGGCGTATCGCGAACGATCCTTCTGGCGGTCCGGGGTTCGTGCCATTGTCCCAGATCAATGGTCGTCGCGATCGTCTGTCCTATCAGGCGGTCCAGCGGCGGCTGGAGATCCGAGAGACCGATGAGCGCACCCCCTCCTTCCCCTGCCGGCGGCGAACCGCCTGCCCCGCCCGATCCGACACGGCGCGAACAGGCGCTGCCCAGCGAGAAGCCGAAGCATCCCGCCGACGATCCCGCCGCGGCCGAGGCGCTGCGCCGGCTGCTGGCCAGCCCGACCTATCGCGAGGCCGATCGCGATCTCGATTTCCTGCAGGAGGAGGATACGCGCGGCCTGCGCCTGCAGCTCGAATATCTCAAGGCCGACACGCTGCTGCGCGAGCAGAACGTCGCCAACACGATCGTCGTGTTCGGCAGCACGCGCATCGACGAGCATCGTGCCGCCGAGCGCCGGGTGGCGGAATGCGCCGAGCGGCTGGCCGCCGATCCCAATGACAAGGGCCTGCAGCGCCGGCATGCCATCGCCCTGCGCCTGCGCGACAAGAGCAAATACTATGAGGTCGCGCGCGAGCTCGGCCGCATCGTCGGCGGCTTCATCGACCGCACTTATGGCGGTCGCACCCTGATCATGACGGGCGGCGGCCCTGGCATCATGGAGGCGGCCAATCGCGGCGCCCACGATGTCGGCGCGCCCTCGATCGGCCTCAACATCTCCCTGCCGCGCGAGCAGTTCCCCAACCCCTACGTGACGCCCGAGTTCTGCCTCAAGTTCCGCTACTTCGCGCTGCGCAAGTTCCACTTCGCGCTGCGCGCCAAGGCGCTGATCGTGTTTCCCGGCGGCTTCGGCACCATGGACGAGCTGTTCGAGATCCTGGAACTGTCGCAGACGCGCAAGATGCCGCCGGTGCCGGTCGTGCTGGTGGGCGAGGAATATTGGCGGCGCGTCTTCAATGCCGACTTCCTGGTCGAGGAAGGCGTGATCGAGCCCGAGGACCGCGAGCTGTTCTGGTTCGCCGAATCGGCGCAGGAGATCTGGCGCGGCATCCTGAAATGGCACGAGATGAAGGGCGAGCCGCTGTGCCCGGATGTGGGGTGGACGACATGAAGCTCTCCTTTCACGGCGCCGACCGCACGGTCACCGGCTCCTGCCACCTGCTCGAGATCCAGGGCCGCCGGATCCTGGTCGATTGCGGCCTGTTCCAGGGCGGCCGCGAGCTGCGCGAGGACAATGCCGAGCCGTTCGGCTTCGATCCGGCCTCGATCGACTTCGTGCTGCTGACGCACGCCCATCTCGACCATTGCGGCCGCCTGCCGCTGCTGGTGAAGCGCGGCTTCCGCGGCGAGATCATCGCCACCGCCGCCACCTTCGAGCTGGCGCGGCTGGTGATGCTCGACGCGGCGCACCTGCAGGAAGAGGAAGCCGGCCATCGCAAGCACTCGACCGGCGGCCGCAGCGAGGAGCTCGATGGCGGGCCGCTCTATTCGATGCTGGAGGCGCTCGACGCGATCGGCCGCTTCGGTCGCGCCGTCGAATACGATACTGCCTTCGAGCTGGTGCGCGGCATCCGCGTCACCTTCCTCGATGCCGGCCATATCCTGGGTTCGGCCAGCGTGCTGATCAAAGCCGAGGAGAACGGGCATCAGCGCTCGATCCTGTTCTCCGGCGACATCGGCAATTCCGGCCGCCCGCTGCTGCGCTCGCCGCAACTGCCGGCGGCGGCCGAGATCGTGGTGATGGAATCGACCTACGGCAATCGCTGCCATCGCTCCTTCGCCGCGTCGGTCGACGAGTTCCACGAGGCGGTGGCGGCGACGCTGATGCGGCGCGGCAACGTGCTGATCCCGACCTTCGCCCTCGAGCGCGCCCAGGAGATCCTCTACTTCCTGCGCCAGGGCATCGAGCAGAACCGGCTGCCGCCGTCGCTGCCGGTGTTCCTCGATTCGCCGATGGCGATCTCGGCCACGGAGATCTTCCGCCGCCACCCCGAATGCTATTCGGAGACGCTGGCCCGTTCGTTCAAGGCCGGTCAGGACCCGTTCCTGATGAACGGCCTGCGCGTTGCGCGCGAGACGGCGGAGTCGATCGCCATCAACCGGATCACCGCCGGCGCGGTGATCATGGCCGGCTCGGGCATGTGCACGGGCGGCCGCATCCGCCACCACCTGCGTCACAATCTCGACCGCGAGGCGGCGAGCGTCGTCTTCGTCGGCTTCGCCTCGGCCGGCACGCTGGCGCGGCAGATCATCGACGGCGCCAAGCAGGTGCGCATCTTCGGCGAAACGGTGCCGGTGCGGGCCCATGTCCACACCATCAACGGCTTCTCCGCCCACGCCGACCAGCGCGAACTGATCGATTGGCACGATCGCATTCCCGGCAAGCAGGCGACCTTCGTGGTCCATGGCGAAGCCTCGGTGATGGCCGAGCTGGCGCCGCTTCTGCGGGTGCCGCGGGTCGAGATGCCGCAGCCGCACCAGCAGTTCGAGCTGTGACGATGCGGGCGGTGGGCCTGATCGCGGTGCTGATCTGCCTGTCGATGATCGCCGCCTGCAAGGACCTGCCCGGTGCCGACGGCCGCTACGCCACTCACGATCACGGCAACGACAACCGTCCCTGACGTGCAGGCGGCGCGATCTGTGATAGCCTCCGTCACTCCCGCGCTCGTCGGGAGCAACCTGGAGGGAACCATGACGATCAGCCGACGCCATCTCGCCGCCGCTGCTTTCCTGGCCTCGGGCGCCGCAACGCTTGGTGCAACCCCGACCTTCGCCCAGTCTTCACCGGACACCGCCGCCGTCGCCGAGGCGGTGATCGAGCTGACCAAGGCGATGCTGGCCGCCGACAAGTCCAAGCTCGAATCGCTGGTCGTCGATCAGCTGAGCTACGGCCATTCCAGTGGCGTGGTCCAGGACAAGGCGACCTTCGTCGACGTGATCGCCAGCAAGAAGACGATCTACAAGGCAATCAACCTTTCCAACCAGACGGTGGTCATCGCCGGCGCCAACGCCATCGTGCGCCACAACTGGATGGGCGAGAGCGGCAACGGCGACGGCAACTGGTCCGTTTCCAAGCTCGGCATCCTCCAGGTCTGGCAGAAGCAGGGCTCGAACTGGAAGCTGCTGGCGCGCCAGGCCTTCAAGGTCTGACGTCCTCCCGCCGCGCGATGGCGGCGAGCAGCTTTCGGAGACTGGCCCTTTGCGGCGCTTCAGTTGCCCGCGCGCGCGGCTTTCCACGCCAGGACGTCGAGCCGATCGGCACCAAAGAAGATCTCCCCGTTCCAGACGAAGGTCGGGGTTCCGAAGACACCGCGGCCATAGGCGTCGACGGTCTGCTGCGTCAGCATCTCGTGGACCTTCGGGTCTCGGGCCTGCTCCACCACTCGCGGATCGCCACCGGCACGCTCCACCATGTCAGTGAGAACAGCGGCGTCGGCGATGTCCTTCTTCTCGTGCCAAAGGCCATCGAAGACGCTGCTTCGGAACAGTTCTTCCGCCTTTCCCGACAACAAGGACGCGACACACAGCGCCGGGATCTGGTTTGGCTTCGACGGCCATTTCCATGACGGCTGATAGGGAGCGCCGTAGAACTCGGCCATCCGGCGAATGTCGGTCATCAGATAGGCCCGCTTGGGCGGTATGAGCGTATCGACATAGGAGGCCCAGGGCTCGCGTCCAGACTGCAGGTTCAGGATGACGTCAATGAAGATCGGTCGCCCCGTCCATTCAACATTGGCCGGAAAGCCAAGGCCGCCCTTCCGTATCCGCCAGTCGGCGAAGTAGGCGTAGGGTGATCTGAAATCGTAGTACGTCTCGATTCTGGCAGCCATTCTGAAGCTCTTTCGGTTTCCCAGGACTTGCGCTCCGGACGTGAGCATCATGATACAGTCTATGAGTTCCGCCTCCCGTCCGCATGCTGGCTATTCGAGTGCGGGACATATCCATGGGGATTGCTCAGTCGCCCGCACGAGGAAGGTGCATGTCCAATCCAAAAGGTCCGATCCTGTCATTTGCGAACGTGTCATCCTTCGAAGCTCATCTGTCCGCACACGAGGGAAGCGCGAGCGGCTTCTGGCTCAAGCTCGCGAAAGCCGGCGCGCCGCAAGCGACCATCACCAAGGCGCAGGCCGTCGAAGCCGCCTTGTGTCACGGATGGATCGACGGTCAGCTCGGGACGTTCGATGAACATTACTATCTGGTGAGAATGACGCCGCGGCGAGGGGCGAGCCGATGGTCCGCGATCAATCGCGATACGGCCGAGCGCCTTATCCGCGAAGCGCGCATGCAACCAGCCGGATTGCGCGAGGTCGAGAAAGCCAAGGCCGACGGTCGCTGGAGTGCGGCCTATCAATCCCAGGGCAAGGCCGAACCGCCGCCCGATTTCCTGGCCGCCCTGGCTGCAAACGCCGAGGCGAAGCGGGCGTTCGCGACGCTCGACCGTGCCAACAGATTCGCCTTCGTCTATCGCGTGAACGCTGCCAAGCGCCCCGAAACGCGGAACAGGCGAATTCGCGACTTCGTCGACATGCTCGCCCGCGGCGAAACCATTCACCCCGCCAAAGGCAAGCGGACTCCAAAGCGGGAATCCGAAGAATAGCAGCGGCCCGCTTCAAGCATTCCCGTTCTGCTCGAGCAACCGCGCCTCGGCCAGAGCCAGGATGAGACCAGCGTCCGCCTCGGGGTTATGTACGAAACCGAGCACCCTTGGGCCTATGCATCGCGACGCCTCTCAGCCGGCGAAGTCGAACTTGGTTATCGTGGATGACCTCCCTGCGCTCGCCGTCGGACAGGCCATCGCGCACCAGATTTTCCAGAACCAAAGCGGTCTTCGCGGGATGTTTTAGGGGCGCCGTAACGGTGAAGATCACGGCTTGCCCTTCCGGAATGACGTTCGCCAAGGCGGCCTTCAATCCGCCAACGAGGCGCAAAACCACCTTGTCGAACCGCAGGCGTAGGTGTGCGGCCCTGATCCGCTGAATGATCTCCTGCTCGATCATGTCAGCTTCGGTCATTGACGACTCTGCACCCTACGAATGTTTCCTCCCGACAGGATCATAGGCGGCGAAGCATCAGCTTCGGTCCCACAATACGTATGCCTCTTCTGCTAACCGTCGGAAGCGATGGCGGGCTCGCGACCCTCGGCCGAAGGCAGCCGTGTCTGGCGCCAGCCATAGAGGCCCATGCCGGCGATCATCGCCAGCACGAAGACGATGAGCTCGGTCGAGGGCGTGGCGAGATTCTCGATCGCCGGGCCGGGGCAGAGTCCGACCAGGCCCCAGCCGATGCCGAACAGGATCGAGCCCACCACCAGCGCTGCATCGATCTTGCCCTGGGTCGGCCAGTCGAAACGCTCGGCGAAGACCGGCGCCGGCTGGCGACGGGCGAAGGCAAAGCCCACGGCCGAGACGACCAGGGCGCCGCCCATTACGAAGGCCAGGGTCGGGTTCCAGTGTCCCAGCACGTCGAGGAAGCCCAGCACGATCGGCGGCTCGGTCATGCCGGAGATCAAGAGCCCGCAGCCGAACACCAGGCCGCAGAAGAAACTCGCGATGGCCCGCATGGCTCAGCCCCCCATGCCGTGACGCATGATCGCCACCACGATCATGGCGGCGGCCATGAACAGGCCGGTGGCGACGATCGAGCGCCGCGACAGGCGGGCGATGCCGCACACGCCGTGTCCCGAAGTGCAGCCGCCGCCCAGTCGCGACCCGAAGCCGACCAGCAGGCCGGAGACGACGATCAGGCCCCAGTTCGAGGGCATCGGCGGCGGTTCGAACGAGCCGCCCAGCACGCCGATGATGAGGGGCGCACCCACCAGTCCGGCGAGGAAGGCCAGCCGCCACGACCTCTCGCCGCGACTGCTCGACACGACGCCGGCCACGATGCCGCTGATTCCGGCGATGCGCCCGGTCAGCACCATCAGCATGACCGAGGCGAGGCCGATCAGGACACCGCCCAGAAGACCCGCCACCGGATCGAAAGCCGCCACCGATCTCTCCCTCGTTGATTTGGCGGATACTTGCCTCAACGCGCCGCCGTCGGCAATCGGCACCGACGAATGCCTGGAGTTCGGCACAGAGGCGCCGACCCGATCAGCCGGCCGATCTCGGCGAGCCGGAGGGGCCGGGATGCCGACCCGCCCGCTGCGGGATGATCACGATGCAGGCCACCATGAAGAGGGCGATCAGGAGCGAGGCGTAGAGGCGGCTCATGCCGAGCCCGCCACTGTCTACCGGCTTGTCGAGGAAGTCGCCGACGGTGGCACCGAGCGGCCGCGTCAGGATGAAGGCGCTCCAGAACAGCAGCGTCGCCGGCAGGCTGGTGACATAGTGGCAGACGACGATGATGGCCAGCGCGGCGGAGAAGACCAGTGCGCCGCCGCCATAGCCAAGCCCGCTATCCGCGCCCCAGTCGCCGAGCGCCGTGCCGAGCGTCTGGGAGAACAGGATGGTGATCCAGTAGAAGGCCTCGACGCGCGGCGAGACCACGGTGTCGACGGAGACCGAGCCCTCGACGCGGTACCACAGGCCGAGCGAGGCGAGCAGCAGCACCGCCAGGATGATCGACCCGCCAGGATAGCCGACGCCCAGCGAGCGGTCGGCGAAATCCGCCATCGTGGTGCCGGCGGTCGTGGTCGTCACGATCACGACCCAGTAGAGGAAGGGATGGAACG
This sequence comes from Enhydrobacter aerosaccus, assembly GCF_900167455.1. GTDB lineage: Bacteria > Pseudomonadota > Alphaproteobacteria > Reyranellales > Reyranellaceae > Reyranella > Reyranella aerosaccus. Next base: position 178,127 of record NZ_FUWJ01000009.1, on the reverse strand, counting down.
CCTTCGCCCTCACCTGCGCGGCGACGGCGACGAGGAAGAGGGCAATGAAGATGAGGCTGCTGAGCGCATAGCCGAGCCCCAGCGACATCGAGAGCTCGTCGCCGCCCGTCTCTCCCAGCGTCGTCGCCGCGATCTTGATGATCCAGAAGCCGAGCGTGACGGCCGGCACCTTCGACAGGACTTCATCGGAACGCTCGTCCATGCGCAGCCCTCCTCGTCGCCCGACAGGAAACGCGGCACGCCCCTGCCCGGCTCCGCGCGGTCAGCTCGCGTAGCCGGGGCTCTCGCGGTCGAGCATGCGGCGCAGCGCGACCCAAGGACGCTGCCCCTTGGTGCTGGCGGTGCGGTTGAACTGGCCGGCCGTGTGCTCGGCCACCTTGGCCGGCGGCAGCGTGATCTTCTGTCCGCCCTGGGTGGCGGCGATCTGGATGCGGCAGGCCTGCTCCATGTAATACATGTTGTAGAAGGCCTCGGCGACGGTGCGTCCGGTCGTCAGCAGGCCGTGATGCTTCAGGATCATCACGTCATTGCTGCCGAGATCGCGCACCAGCCGGTCACGCTCGTCGAGATCGAGCGCGATGCCCTCGTAGGCGTGGTACGAGACGTGGCCGTAGAATTCCATCGACATCTGGTTGAGCGGCAGCAATCCCTGCTCCTGCGCCGCCACGGCCATGCCGGCGACAGTGTGGGTGTGCATCACGCACATCGCATCGTCGCGGTTCATGTGCACCGCCGAGTGGATGGTGAAGCCGGCATTGTTGATCTTGGACTCCTCTTCCTCCTCGATCGCATGCCCCTCGGGATCGACCACCACCAGGCTGGAGGCGGTGATCTCGTCGAACAGCAGCCCGTAGGGATTGAGCAGGAAGCGATGCTCCTCGCCCGGCAGCCGCGCCGACAGATGCGTATAGATGAGATCGGTCATGCCGAAATGCGCGATCAGGCGATAGGCAGCGGCGAGATCGCACCGGATCGCCCATTCCTGCGGATCGATGTTATGGCCTTTCATGATGATCCTCCTTCCTTGGTTCGCCCCCCTCACCTGACCTCTCCCCCTCACGGGGGAGAGGATGGGTGAGGGGATTGCGCACGTCCTCGTAGATCAAATCGGGCTCGCGGATCAGATCGGGTCGCGCACCAGCGGGCCGGTCGAGCAGTGGATGCCGCCGCCGCCGAGATAGACCTTGTCATAGGGCACCAGCCGAATCGAGATGCCGGCATCATTGAGCTTGTCGAGCGTACGGTTGCTGACCTGGTCGGCGATCAGGATGCGGCCCGGCCGCACGGCGAGGCAGTTGATGGTCCAGATCGGATCGTCGGGGCAGACCTCGATGGTGCGGATCTTCAGCTCCTTCAGCTTCTCGAGGAAGGTGAAAGGAAGCTGGGTCGGATTGATGATCGCGGTATCGACATCGATCATCACGAAGTTGCCGTCGATATGCAGGCGATAGCCGGTGAGATGCACGCGCAGCAATTCGATGCCCTGCACCTTCAGCACCTCCTCGAGCTGGCGCGCGCCCTCCTCGTTGACGCGGCTGGAGATGCCGACCACCGCGACCTTGGGCGTGATGAAGGCGAAGCTGCCGCCTTCCAGGATGCCGGTGCCGTGGATGGTGCGCAGGATCGGCATGCCGATCTTGGCCAGCGTGCGCGTGACCGGCAGCTCCTCGCCGCGCCGCACCGGCGGGCCCATGCGGGTGACGATGGCGCCGCCATTCACCGCGATCACGGAGTCGCGCGTATAGATCGACTTCATCTTGCCCGGCGCGCATGCGTCGAGGAACACCACCTCGACCTGCTCCTCGCGCAGCGCCTCGACGAGGCCATCGTGCTGGGCCTGCATCGAGTCGAGATCGGGGATCGAATCGCCGCGCCAGTACCAGCCGGTCTCGGGATCGCCATAGGCGCCGATGTCGGGCAGCTTCTTGGCCGGATCGACCACCTTCAGCTCGTCGCCCGGCCGGTGCATCAGCACCTTGCGCAGATTGCCGACATCGCTGTTGCAGCCCCAGTTCTGCCCCCACACCTCGACCTGCTCGCTCTCCGTCTCGAAGGCCGGCTCCGGCCGCGAGGCGAAGGTCTTGATCAGCATGTTGTAGCGATATTCCGCCTCGGAGATGATTCCCATGTCCGTCCTCTTCCTCTCCATTCAAGCCTTCAGCCCGGTACCCTTCCCTCGTCCTCGAAAAGAAGCCTCACCCTGAGGAGGCGCGCAGCGCCGTCTCGAAGGGTGGGCAACATCGGGGACTGGTCCCACCCTTCGAGACGCATCGCTTCGCGATGCTCCTCAGGGTGAGGGTTTTGATTGCGATGCTCCTCAAGATGAGGGTTTTGATTTCTGTTCACCCCTTCCCCGTCGGGATGGTCCATTCCTCGCCGCGCACCGTGGTGACGTATTCGGGCCAGCGGTAATCGACCGGCGGCGCGAAGTCCCTGGGCAGCAGCGGCGCCACCCACTTCGAGCCGCCGATGCCGCCGCCGGTGCGCTCCCTGAACTCGGCCTGCGCACGGTCCAGCGCCGCCTTGTCGGTCATCAGGTCGATGATGGTGGCGCCGATCACCTTGCCCGCGGTCGACCACATCGGATCGATGCAGGCGGGCGTGCCCATCATCGCGTAGCGCGACCAGTCGGGATAGCGATAGCCGGGGTGTTTGTCCCTTGGGGGTGACGCGAGCGTCGGCCGGCTCACATAGAGCCGCACCGTCGGCGCGTGCCACGTGTATTCGACGTAGTCGTCGGCGGCGAGGTTCTTCTGCCATGGCGGCAGCTGGGCGCGGAACGACTTCTCCGCCTCCTGCGGCGGCGACAGGCGCTGGATCTCGGGCAGGAATGGATCGTCCATCGGCTCCAGCCCGAGGTTCTTCTGGATCTCGCGGCCGAAGGCACGCGCCTCGTCGCTCCATTTCGGCGGACCGACCAGCTCGAAGTTGCGGAAGGTGATCTCGGCCATCGCATGGTTGGGCAGGCCGGCGCGCGTCCGGGTGATCCAGGCGCTCTCGACCGTGCAATGGGTCATCGCCGCGCAATGCACGGCGTTGTTGTCGAGCACGGCGAAGACCTTCTCGCACATCTCGAGATCGGGGGCGCGCAGCGAATACTGGATCTGCGACACCACCGGCGCGATGTTGTCGGCCGCCGCCAGCCCCGCCACCGGGATGAACTCGTTCAGGCTCCACGAGCCCGTATGCGGCAGCATCGATTCCTTGAGGTACTTCGACGAGGTGTACATGAGGCACAGCGCGTCGATGGCGCCGGGCGCGCGCGCCGCCGAATGCAGGTGCGCCACCGTGGCCGCCGACTGCTGGCTCTGCCACGTCTCGGGCTCGTTGCATTCGAAGGTGTAGATGCGGCTCCAGTAGGGCGCCGAGTGCGTGTCCCAGAAGCAGCCGTTGGAAAGCGCCTGGAACGAATGCGGATGGAAGCTGATCGCCGCGTCGAGCCCGTCGTAATAGCCCTTGGCGGCATGCACGGGCTTGGAGCCGCACATCTTCTCGGCCGGCTCGCCCAGGAAGACCAGCGTGCCGGCGATGCCGTGCTTCTCCATCGCATGCTTGGCGGCGAGGAAGCCCGCCAGCGCGCCGATGCCGAGGCCGGAATGCGGATCGGTGTGGCCGGCGGCATACTTGCTCACGCCCTCGCGCGGCTTGCGATAGGGCACCGCCGCCTGGCTGCGGCCGGGAATGGCGTCGTACTCGGCATAGCCGCCGATGGTCGGGCCTTTACCGTTGGACCATCGGGCGCAGAAGGCCGTCGGCATCTCGCCCGAGCCTTCCTCGACCGTGAAGCCCTCGGCGCGCAGCCGCTCGACATACCACTTCGCCGACTTGTACTCGCGCCATGACGGCTCGTGATAGTTCCAGATCGTCATGTGGTCGGCGGACAGTTGCTTGAGATTGTTCTCGACCCAGCCGATCGCCGATTTCTTGCCGTCCATTTCTTCCTCTCATTCCTCCTCCCCCGCCCCCGGGGGAGGTGGCCCGCAGGGCCGGAGGGGTCAGAGGCAACCGTAACGCTGCGTCTGACCCCTCCGCCCGCTGACGCGGGCACCTCCCCATTTGAATGGGGAGGAACACCAACTACCCCTCCCGCCTGCGCCGCACCGTCATGTCGAGCAGCAGCAGCAGGACCGACAGCAGGATCAGGATCGACGCCACCGCCGCCATGGTCGGGTCGAGATGTTCGTTGATGCCGTCCCAGATGCGCCGCGGCAGGGTGAAGATGGCGCGACTGGCGATGAACAGCACGATGACCAGCTCGTCCCAGCTATGGATGAAGGCGAAGATGGCGCCCGACACCACGCCGGGCAGGATGGAGGGCAGCACGACGCGCCACAAGGTCTGGCGCATCGAGGCGCCGAGGCTGCGCGCCGCCTGTTCCAATCGCGCATCGAAACCCGCCAGCGAGGTCGAGACGGTGATCACGACATAGGGGATCGAGGTCACGGTATGGGCGAGGATGACGCCGGCATAGGTGTCGAGCAGGCGCAGGTCGACCCAGAAGCGATAGATGCCGATGGCATAGACGATGGTCGGCACCACGATCGGCACCAGCATCAGGCTGCGCACGATCTCGCTGGCCCGGCTCGACAGCCGCCAGCAGCCGATCGCGCACAGCGTGCCCAGCGTCACCGCCAGCGCCGCCGAGACGATGCCGATCACCACGCTCTGGCCGATGCTGCCCAGCCACTGCGGGCTGGTGAAGAGGTTGGCGTAGTGCTCGAACGAGATGCCGTGCTCGGGCAGCGACAGGAAGCGCCGGTCGGTGACGGAGATCGGGAAGATCACCAGGATCGGCAGCACCAGGAAGCAGATCACCGTCCAGCCGAGCGCGCGGACGGGACGGCCGGGTGCGAGCACGCCGTCCATCACTTGGCTCCGAACAGCGTGCGCAGGTCGACGATGCGGCCGAGTACGAACATCAGCAGGAAGATAGTGGCGATCAGCGTCGTGGCGATCATGGTGCCGACGCCCCAGCGCAGCGACTCCTGGATCTGCGTGTCGATGTATTCGGCGACCATGATGGTCTTGCCGCCGCCCAGGATCGCCGGCGTGATGAAGAAGCCGAGCGAGAAGATGAACACCAGCAGCCCGGCGCCGATCACCCCCGGCAGGCTGAGCGGCAGGAACACGCGCCCGAAGGTCTGCACGCGGCCGGCGCCCAGCCCGCGCGCCGCCGCCAGCACGCGCCCGTCGATGCCGCGCATGGCCGACCACAGCGGCAGGATGCCGAGCGGCAGCATATAGTGGACCATGCCGATGGTGACGCCGGTCTCGTTCCACATCAGCGCCAGCGGATGGTCGATGAGGCCGAGCGACATCAGCCCCTTGTTGAGCAGGCCCTCGCGCCGCAGCAGCGTCACCCAGGCGAAGGCACGCACCAGCACGGACATCCACAGCGGCAGCAGGACGCCCAGCAGCATCAGCCGCTGCGCCGCCGGCCGCGCATGCGTCAGCACGTAGGCGACGGCATAGGCCAGCACCAGCGTGATCGCCGTGGTGAAGACGCAGATGCGCAGCGTGGTGAGCAGCGTGCGCTGGATCGAGGCGCTGGTGAAGAGCAGCGCATAGTTGCCGAGACCGGGCGTGGGCTCGGTGACGCTGATCATCAGCACCCGCACCAGCGGCGCGAAGAACAGCACCGTCACCAGCAGCAGCGCCGGCGCAATCATCATCCACGAGAGGCGGCGGTCGCGGCTCATGGCTGTCCGATCGGGCTGGCGAACCCATCACCGTGTCGTCCCGAGCGTACGCGAGGGACCTCGACACTGTCGCGCCGACAGACGAGATCCTTCGCTGCGCTCAGGATGACACCGAGAGGGCTCAGGGTGACACGGGAAGGCGCCGATGCACCTGTCGTCGATGAGGGGCGGCGGCTGGTGGTCGTCATCCAGAGGACACGGCGGGCGGCGGTCATGGCTGGCCGATCGGGCTGGCACGCCAACCACCGTGTCGTCCCGAGCGCACGCGAGGGACCTCGATACTGTCGGGCCGCGGCGAGAGATCCTTCGCTGCGCTCAGGATGACACCGAGAGGGCTCAGGGTGATACGGGAAGGCGTCGATGCACCTGTCGTCGATGAGGGGCGGCGGCTGGTGGTCGTCATCCAGAGGACAGGGCGGGCGGCGGTCATGGCTGTCCGATCGGGCTGGCACGCCACCCCCCGTGTCGTCCCGAGCGCACGCGAAGGACCTCGATGCTGTCGGACCGACAGACGAGATCCTTCGCTTCGCTCAGGATGACACCGAGAGGGCTCAGGGTGATACGGGAAGGCGTCGATGCACCTGTCGCCGGTGAGGGGCGGCGGTTGGTGGTCATCATCCACGGGGCGCGGCAGTCGGCGGTCATGGCTGGCCGATCGGGCTGACACGCCAACCACCGTGTCGTCCCGAGCGTAAGCGAGGGACCTCGATACTGTCGGGTCGCGGCGAGAGATCCTTCGCTGCGCTCGGGATGACATCGAGAGGGCTCAGGGTGACACGGGATATGCTCAGGAAGTCATTGGAGCGCGCCACTCCAGTGGCGCTCATCCTCGTTGAGGCGGGAGACAAGACGCGCCGCACGAGCGGAGCTTCGCTCCGCTTGTGGCGTGGCGCGCTCCCAGCCGAGACCATGACTTACGACGCGATCATGTCGAGGAAGTCCTGGCGCGCCTTGGCGTAGTTCTTCTCGTACCAGTCGGCGTCGATCTTGGCCTGGACCTTGACGTTCTCCGGCGCGGCCGGATTGATCGCATTGAGCTCGGCCGGCACCAGGGGCGCGGCGGCCGGGTTGGCGGGGCCGTTGCCCATCGCCGCCAGCAGCTTCACCTGCCCTTCCGGCGCCTGTGCCGAGGCGATCCCGACCATCGCCTGCTTGCCGGCGGGATTGCCCTTGGGCACCACCCACAGGCCCGGCTGCAGCAGGCCGCCATCGAACGAGAAGGTGATCTTCTTGTTGGTGTCCTTCTGCAGCAGCACGCCGCGCGTATGCCACAGCCAGCCCATCACCACCTCGCCCTCGCGCAGCATGGTCTGGCTCTCGGCGCCGGTGGACCAGAACAGCAGGTCCTTCTTGATGGCGGCGATCTTCTTCAGCGCCCGCGGCACGTCGAGCGGATAGAGCTTGTCGGCCGGCACGCCGTCGGCCATCAGCGCCAGCTCCAGCATCGCCTGGCTGTCCTTGCGCATCAGCCGCTTGCCCGGATACTTCTGGAAGTCGAAGAAGTCGGCCAGCGTCGGCTTCTCCTTCACCTTCGTCGTGTCCCAGGCCTGCACCGACGAGAACATGTAGTTGCAGACGCCGTACTTGTAGGCGAAGCCCGGCGTCACCTTGCTCTTGTCGACGACCGAATAGTCGATCTCCTCCAGCAGCCCCGCCGGGCCCAGCTCGCCGGTGCCGGCGAGACCGGAATCGACCATGTCCCAGATGACGTTCTTGGCCGTCACCATGGTCTTGATCTTGCCGTTCGACGGCCCGGCGCCGTCGACCACCATCTTGCCGCCGGTCGCCTTCTCGTAGGGCACGGCGAAGGCCTCGGTCATCGCCTTCACCGCATCGCCGCCGAAGTTCGCCAGCACCACTTCCTTGGGCGCGGCATTCGCGCTTCCGCCGCCCAGGCCGGTCGCGGCGGCGACGCCCAGCGCGGTGCCGCCCGTGAGCATGCGGCGGCGCGTCATCGCCATGATCTCCGCTTGGTCCTCGGCGAATGTCTGAAGCCTGGTCATCTGATGTCTCCCTTCGTCTGTGTTGCCCCTCGAGATCCCTCTCTCAAGCGCACGGTAACCCGCGCGCGACTCGGGATGACACTTTGCGGTTTGGCGCACAGCGTGCGTCCCCTGTCCGATGTCATCCCGAGGCGATGCCGAGGGATCTTTCCCATTCAGTCGTGCTCCACGCGGATGGAGGCGTCGGCGTCCCAACCCACCGTCAGCCTGCTGCCGATCGCCGGCGGTCCGCCATGGCGCCAGGTCGGCACCGTGACCGCCAGCCTTCCCGCAACCGTATCCACCAGCAAATGGAAGGCCGTGCCGAGATAGCTGAATTCGGCGATGCTGCCCTCGATCGTGTTGCGCGGACGATCGTCGCCTTCGACCACGCGCATACGTTCCGGCCGCAAGGCCATCAGCACCTCGCTGTCGATCGCCGGCGCATCGATGCCTTTGTGCTCGAACGACAGGCCGTTGCAGCGGAAGGTGAAGCCGTCGGCGCTGCGTCGTTCGACCCTGCCGCTGAGGAAATTGCTCTTGCCCAGGAACTCGGCGACGAACCGCGTCGCCGGACGCTCGTACAATTCGGAGGGTGGCCCGAGCTGCAGCAGCTTGCCCTCGCGCAGGATGGCGACGCGGTCGGACATGCTGAGCGCCTCGTCCTGGTCGTGCGTGACGTAGATGAACGTCAATCCGATCTGGCGATGGAAGGACTTCAGCTCGATCTGCATGTCGGCGCGCAGCTTGCGGTCGAGCGCGCTCAGCGGCTCGTCGAGCAGCATCAGGTGCGGCGCGAAGACGAGTGCCCGGGCCAAGGCCACGCGCTGCTGCTGGCCGCCCGAAAGCTGTCGCGGCAGGCGCTCGGCGAAGGCGCCGAGCTGCACCAGCCCGAGCGCCTCCTTCACCTTCTTCTCGATCTCCGCTCGCGGCGTGCCGCGCACCTCGAGCGGGAAGGCGACGTTGCGGGCCACGGTGAGATGCGGAAACAGCGCATAGCCCTGGAACACCATGCCGAAGTTGCGCTTCTCCGGCGGCAGATGCTCGATCGGCTGACCGTTGAGGCGAATATGGCCACTGGTCGGCGCGACGAAGCCCGCGATCGACATCAGCAGCGTCGTCTTGCCGGACCCGGACGGGCCCAGCAGCGTCAGGAACTCACCGCCGGCGACCGTCAGCGAGACGTCGTCCAGCGCCCTCGCCGCCCCATACTGTTTGGATACCCTGTCCAGCGACAAGGCCTGCAGGCCAGCCATTCAGTTCTTTCGCCTCGCCCTGCCCGATGTCACCGCCATCCGCTCCCCAAGCATCGCCGCGCTGCATCATCTGCGCAATGAGAAGGCCAAACAGCAAACCCTATGCCAAGCGGACGTCTGACGGCCGCGAGAGTCAATGGGCGCCGACGGCGGAAGGTCCGCCTCATCGTCGGGAGATTCAATTTGCTCTGGAATGGCAATAACAGCCGGACCTGCCACGGTCTCTTCATAATGTACCGGTTGCGGGCGGCGCTCAAAGGCGCTCTGATGCTCGTGATGAGCAGGAGGTGCCGATGGAACGTGGATTGCTCGCCCCGCTCAGCCCCAACGAGCAGACGGCCCTGCGTCGTGTCGCCAATGGAATCTCTAAGCCCAAACATCTGCGCCTGACCTCGGTGGAGCGCTTGAAGCATCTCGCCCTGGTCGAGGAGAACGACGGGCGCATCCGGCTCACGCCGCTGGGTGAGCAGCGCTGCCGTACCGACCGGACCGTGGCGGACGTCGCGGCTCCTGCAGCCTGAGCGTTCGTCCTTTCGCATGCCGGTTCATTGGACGATCTCGCATCCGACCCGGCTGGTCGTCGCCGTGGCCAAGGATGAGGTCAGCATCCAGGATATCGAACAGTATTTCGCCGGCGTCACGGCCGGTGGCGCCATGTCCTACCGCAAGATCTTCGAGATCGCGGCCACGGCGCGCGGACTGGACCCGGCCGGGCTGGAGAAGCTCGGTGCCCGGCTACTCTACTACGCCCAGCACGGCCAGGTCGGTCCGGTCGCCATCGTCGCGCCGACCGACGAGAGCTACGCCCAGGCCGAGATCTTCGCCAAGGCTGCCAAGGTCCGCCGGCCACTCGCCATCTTCCGCGAGATGCACGAAGCGCGGCACTGGCTCGACGCCCAGCCGGTCGAGCAGCCCGCCAAGAGCTGACCCGCCCACTGCCGGGACGGCAGCTTGATCTGGCTCAAGGCGACAAGGCCGGCCATGATGCTTCTGGGACAAGGGAGAGACGCGAGGATCCGCCATGCCAGGCTGGGCAACGGTTGGGAAAATCATTCTATTGATGCTGCCGGTCGCGCTGGCCGCCTGCACGGCGCCGATGGAGTGGGAGAAGCCGGGCGTCAGCAAGAGCACGGCCGCGACCGACCAGTCCGACTGCCATATCATCGCCCAGAGCCAGGCCATGCGGATCTATCCGTCCTACATGTCGACCTACGCGAGCGGCGCCGCCGCCATGGCCTCGCAACAACATACAGACACCGATCGCGCCGTCGCCGAAGCCGGCTACTTCGAGTCCTGCATGCGCGACAAGGGCTACGTCCGCCGCAGCGCGCCACCGCCGCCCAATCGATAGCGAACGGCGCTGGCGTCGACCCGGCGCTCCCGGCTACTTCTGCGACATCCGTATGCCGGTCGGCTCGGCGGTGATGTAGCCGACGGCGGCGCCGAAGCGGTCGCGATAGTTGGCGCGGATCAGCGGATCCAGTTCCGGCTTCACCTTGTCGTGCAGCGCCTTCAGCCAGTCGCCGGCATGTTGGAAGTTGCTGGTGATGTAGGTCCAGCCGTTGATCTCGTCGACCGCGTGCAGGCCGGTCGACTCGGCGCCGGCGGGCAGCGACATCAGGCGCGACAGTTCCTTCGTATCGACATTATAGGCCCATAGATAGTTGTTCACGTGGGTGCTGCTGTCCTCGCCGATGAACAGGGTCCGCATCGTCTCGGAGAATTTCAGGTTGTCGGGATTGGCGACGCGGTCGACCGCCGCCAGGTTGCCCAGCGCGTCGGCCGGGATGTCCTCGCCGACCAGCAGCGTGCGCGTCCGCACCGGCATCCACTCGCTGTCGATGGCGGCGCCGGACGTGTCCTTCTGGCCGCCGGCGAGGTCGTGGGCGATGATGCCGCCGGCGACCAGCGGCTTGTCGAGCGCGATGCCGCTCTCGGCATTCCAGCCCTTGCCGCCCTTCACCATCGAATCGACCATGTTCTGCAGGGCCGAATAGGCGACCTTGTCGCGCACGTTCACCGTGGTGCCTTCCATCTTGGTGAAGCCCATGCTGCCGCCCATCAGGTAGGCGTAGCGATGGGTCTCGAGGAAGGCGGCGGCCTTCTCCATGCCGGGTTCGAGCTTGACCCAGTTGGCGACGCCGTTGGCGAAGATGCGCGTGAAGCTCGCGTCGTTGGGATCGGTCTTCGACACGGTCATGATGTCGGACGGCTTCAGCGTGTCGGCGAGTTTCTCGATCTCGGCGCTGGTGGCATGGCCGAGCTTGATCCAGGTGAGCGGCGCGCCGGCACCGGCGGGATCGTTCGAGAAGCCCTCGCCCAGCTTGGCGACATAGAGCGTGCCGGCCGACAGGTCGGCGGGACGGTCGGCGACGAACACGAACAGGCCGCTGTTGGTGGCGTCGTCGCCCATCAGCACGGTGCGCCTGTCCGGCATGACCTGCACCAGCTCGTGCGAGAGGCGGCCGAGACAGTAATGCTTCACCACCGTACCCGTGCCGTCGGGATGCACCGTGACTTCGGGCAAGTGGCCGTAGTGATAGGGATTGGCCTTGGATTCGTCGCCGAACAGGTTGTGGCTGAAGCGCTTGAAGCCCTTGTTGTCGGCGATGAAAGGCGCGTCGGGCTCGTACTCCTCGCTCGACAGATGGGTGTTCCACGGCGACAGGCTGGCGCCGCAGGTGATCCACAGGCCGTGCGCTTTGGAGGTGTCGACGTTGTGATACTTCACCAGCGTCAGCTTGCCCGTGTCCTGGTCCTGGTCGAGCGTCAGCACGGCGATCGGCGACGGCAGGGTGCCATAGGTGTCGGTGCCGGCCTGATCGGCGGTCGTGTATTCGAACTGCACGACCGCGAACACCGGCTTGCCCTTGAGGCCCGGCACCGATGCATCGGATAGCGTCAGCAGCGAGGTGCCGTCGGGCGCGTCGGAGAACATCTGCCGCTCCTTGCCCGGCACCGACCTGTCGATGATCGGTTTGTTGTCGATGTCGACATAACCGCCGGCCAGGATGGTGCCGCCCTTGTCGTCCGGCACCATGTCCCCGGTGATGAAGAAGGGCTGATAGCCCAGCCGGTAGTCGCGCTTGCTGCCGTCGGCCAGGGTGAGCGTCAGGGTCGAGTCGATCGTGGTGGTCGCCATCGCCGCCGGATTGGCCAGCGTCGGCGAGGGCGTCGAGCTGAAGCGGGCCGAGACGAGATTGGCCGGGCTGGCCGCTGCCGGCGCCGCATCGGCGAAGGCGGCGAGGATCGACGAGGCGGCAGTGCCGCCGAGCGGCAGCAGCGGCGCTCCGGCAAGAAGCTTCATCGCATGACGGCGGGAGGAAAGACGCATGGGGGGCTCCGGTCAGGCCGCAGGGGGCGACCGTCGCCGCCGCTGAAGGCCTTTCATTTCAGGGTCCCTCATTGTGACGGTCCGGTTTGACAGTTGGATGACAACGGGATGACGGGCGGATGCGGTGTCATACGCTGCGTTCATCCCGAGCCGAACCGCCGCCAGCCGGGACGAGGCGCGTCGCTTGACACCCGTCCGGGGCATCACTACCCCCGCAGTTGCGTGCTTCCTGAAACATCTCGCCGGCAATGAATCCGATTGCCACTCCTTCGGCCCCGCCGGCCGCTCCTCCCGCTGTTTCCGGTCGCTTGCAGCCCTCCTCGACAAGCGCTTCCTGGCGCCTTGTGCTTCGCCCGGCAGCCGCCCGGTGGCCGGCCGGCAACACCCCAACGAGCGACTGATTCACCATGGCCCTTTCCAGCCCGCATTATCGCGACGACGAGAACGACAGCCTGTTCGCGTCGACTGATCTCTCGACCCCGCTTCCGAAGAAGCATTTCCCGCGTCACGAGCGCGACCCCGGACGCATCTACCAGGCCGTCCGCGACGAGCTTCTGCTCGACGGCAACTCGCGCCAGAACCTGGCCACCTTCTGTCAGACGTGGATCGAACCGGAGGTTCATCGCCTGCTCGATGACTGCATCGACAAGAACATGGTGGACAAGGACGAGTATCCGCAGACGGCCGAGATCGAGAACCGCTGCGTCCACATGATCGCCAACCTGTGGAATTCGCCGGACCCGCTGAATTCCATCGGCTGCTCCACCACCGGCTCGAGCGAGGCGGCGATGCTGGGCGGCATGGCCATGAAGTGGCGCTGGCGCGAGAAGCGCCGCGCCGCCGGCAAGCCCGCCGACCGGCCGAACCTGATCTGCGGCCCGGTGCAGGTGTGCTGGCACAAGTTCGCCCGCTACTGGGACGTCGAACTGCGCGAGATTCCGATGGAGAAGGACCGCCTCCTGATGGGCCCGGAGGAAGTGATCGCCCGCTGCGACGAGAACACCATCGGCGTCGTGCCCACGCTCGGCGTCACCTTCAACGGTCGCTACGAGCCGGTGAAGGCGGTCAGCGAGGCGCTCGACCGGTTGCAGGCGGAAACCGGGCTCGACATCCCGATCCATGTCGACGGCGCCAGCGGCGGCTTCCTGGCGCCCTTCTGCGCCGCCGATCTCGAATGGGACTTCCGGCTGCCGCGCGTGAAGTCGGTCAACGCCTCGGGCCACAAGTTCGGCCTCGCCCCGCTGGGATGCGGATGGATCGTCTGGCGCGAGAAGGACGACCTGCCCCAGGACCTGATCTTCGACGTCAACTATCTCGGCGGCAGCATGCCGACCTTCGCGCTGAACTTCTCCCGTCCCGGCGGGCAGGTGGTGGCGCAGTACTACAACTTCGTGCGCCTGGGGCGCGACGGATACACCAGCCTCCACATGTCCTGCTACCGGACCGCCCAGTACCTGGCCGGCGAGATCGCCGCCCTCGGCCCGTTCGAGATCCTGGCCGACGGCGATCCCGCGACCGGCATCCCGGCAGTCTGCTGGAAGATCCGGGACGGCGTCGATCCGGGCTATTCGCTCTACGATCTCGCCGACCGGCTGCGCATGCGCGGCTGGCAGGTGCCGGCCTATTCCCTGCCGGCCAACCAGCAAGACGTGGTCGTCCAGCGCATCCTCGTGCGGCTGGGGGTGAGCCGCGACCTTGCCGGCATCCTCATCAACGACATCCGGTCGGCGATGGCCTATCTCGGCCGCCATTCCCACAAGGAGGCTGCCATCCCGCGGGAAGGCACCGCCTTCAGCCACTGATCCGCAAATGAAGCGCACAGCGGCCGTCCTGCCGTGGGCGATCTGGGTGCTCTCGGCGCTCTTCGTCGTCTTCAACTACATCCATCAGGTCGTCCCCGACATCATCGCGGCCGACCTGGCCCTCGCCTTCAAGGCAACCGACGCCACGCTCGGCAACATTGCCGCCATCTATTTCTATGCCTATGCGATCCTCCAGATTCCGGTCGGGCTGATCGTCGATCACTTCGGCACCCGCCGGCCGCTGGTCGTCGCCATCCTCGCGGCCGGCCTCGGTGCCCTCGCCTTCTCGCGAGCCGGCAGCTCGGGCGATGCCGAACTCGCGCGCCTCGTCATGGGGGCAAGCTCGGCCTTCTCCTTCATCGGCTGCCTGAAGCTGGTGCAGGAATGGTTTCCGCCGTCGCGCTTCTCGACCCTGGCCGGCATGACCAACACGGCAGGCATGATCGGCGCCGCCAGCGGGGCGCCGGTGGCGTCGGTGGTGAACGTCCTCGGCTGGCGAGCGACGGTGGGCTGGATGGGATGGGCCGAACTGGCCCTCGGCGTCCTCGTCCTCCTCGTGGTCCGGGATCGCGTCCAGGCCGGCAGCCACCCCGAACCCGCACCCCGGCCGGCGCAGATGATCGGCGTGCTGACCGACCCGCAGGTCTGGATCAACGCCGTCTACGCCACCAGCATCAGCCTCGTCTTTGTCGCCTTCGGCGGGCTGTGGGGGGCGAGCTACATCGAGAAGGCCTACGGCATGAGCGCGATCGAGGCCGCCGATGTCGGCTCCCTGCTGTTCCTCGGCGGCATCGCCGGCAGCCTGTTCTTCGGCTGGTGGTCGGATCATCTCGGGCGGCGGAAGCGGCCGATGGTGATCGCCGGCGTCGGCGCCCTGGCGACGATGGCGGCCCTGCTCTACCTGCCGGGCCTGCCGATCCTGGGCTTCGAGGCCGCCATCTTCCTGGTCGGCTTCTTCAGCAGCGCCAACATCGTCTCCTACGCGGTCGCGCGCGATCTCTATCCGCGGCTGGCCGGACTTTCGATCGGCTTCCTGAGCACCTGCTACTACGCCGGCAGCGCCGCCTCGCAGCCGCTGGTCGGCATGCTGCTGGAACGCAGCCAGGCGGGCGGCGGACTGGCCGCCCTCACCGCCGCGGACTACCGCGTCGCCTTCTCGCCGCTGGTGGGCTTCATGGCGGTGGGACTGGTCGCGGCGCTGCTGATCCGGGAAACCCTGCATCCGGCCGGCGCAGCCCGGTTGGCGCCAGGGCTGCCCGGCTAGGGGGCTGCCCGGCCGGTAACGGGTTTCACGCCGGCGCCGCCACGATGGCCGGCTTCGGCGAGCGCGACAGGCTGATCACCAGCAGCGAGGCGATCATGCAGAAGGCGCCGGCCCCGAACAGCGCCGGCAGGTAGGTACCGAACTCGGTGCGGGTGGTGCCGGCCGTGAAAGCCGCCGTCGCCGCGCCAAGCTGATGGCCGGTGAAGATCCAGCCGAAGATCAGCGGCACGCGATCGCGCCCGAACCGCTCCGCCGCCAGCTTCACCGTCGGCGGAACGGTCGCCACCCAGTCGAGGCCGTAGAACACGGCAAAGACCGACAGCGAGACGATGCTGAAGTTCGAGAACGGCAGATAGAGAAGCGACAGGCCGCGCAGCCCGTAGAACCAGAACAGCAGCCAGCGGTTGTCGTAGCGGTCGGACAGCCAGCCCGAGGTGATGGTGCCGATGAAGTCGAAGATGCCGATCACCGCCAGCATGCTGGCCGCGCCGACCGGCACGATGCCGAAATCGCCGCACAGGCTGACCCAGTGGGTCTGGATGAGGCCGTTGGTGCTGAGGCCGCAGATGAAGAAGGTCAGGAACAGGACCCAGAAGGTCTGCGTCCGGACGGCATCGCGCAGGGCGACGATCGGCGCCATCAGCAGGACCCCGAGCCCATGCTGTTCCGCTGGCGGCGGCACGATCGCCGCTTCGCCATAGGGTGGCAGGCCGACATCCGCCGGATAGTTCTTCATCAGGAGCAGAACGAGCACGAAGGCGAGGCCCAGCACGATCAGGACGAAGGTGAGCGCGGGCCGCCAGCCGAGCGAAGTGGTGAGGTTCGCCAGCAGCGGCAGGAAGACGAGCTGGCCGGTGGCGTTGCTGGCCGTCATCATGCCGACCACGAGGCCGCGCCGCTTGCTGAACCAGCGCGTCGCCACGGTGGCGCCGAGGACGAGCGCCGTCATGCCGGTGCCGAGGCCGACGATCACGCCCCACAGGATCATGAGCTGCCAGATCTGGGTCATGAAGAACGAACCCAGCAGGCCGGCCGAGATGGTGACGATCGCCGTCAGCACCACCTGCCGTACGCCGAAGCGGTTCATCAGCGCCGCCGCGAACGGTCCCATCAGTCCGAACAGAACCAGCCGCACCGCCAGCGCGCTGGAGATCTCGGCATTGGTCCAGCCGAACTCCGCCTGCAGCGGCTCGATCAAAACGCCGGCCGAGCCCATGGCGCCGGCCGTCGACAGCATGGTGAGGAAGGTCGCCGCCGCGACAGCCCAGCCATAATGAATGCCAAGCCGGTCCAGGAGCCGCTTCAGGCCGGACGCCGGGGCTGCCGGTGTCTCATCGATCCGTGTTTCATCGATCGTACTCATACGCCTTCACCACTGTACTGTTTTGGGGTCCCGATGCGCCTCGTTGACCGAAGCGCACAGCGTCATCCTTGCGGCGGCACGGTCCGTTCGCCGGTGCCGTATCCATCGACCGTGTCCGCCACTGCCATCAACCGGCGGGAGTCGAGAGGGCCTTCTCGAAGCGGGCCGTGAAATCGTCCGAGATCAGGACGTGCAGCGCCTTGCGCAGGGCCTCGGACTCGGCGCGGCCGAAGGCGACCTCGAACCCCTTCTGCGCCCTGTCCAGCAGCGCATCCGTCTCGGCGAGCTTGTCCCGGCCTCGCCGCGTCAGCCTGATCAGCCGGCTGCGGCGATCCTCAGGATCGATGGCGATGGCGACCAGCCCGTCGCGTTCGAGTGGCTTGAGCGTGTGGGCCAGGGCACCCGAATCCATCACCAGCGCCTCCGCCAGCCGGCCGACCGTGGCCGGTTCCAGACGACCGACATGGGCCAGCAGCGCCCGCTGCGAGGTCTTCAGACCGCTCGGGGCAAACACCATGTCGTAGAGGAGCGAGATGCGCCGCGTCGCCTTGCGCAACGCCGTACAGCTGCAGCGCACGACGCCGACCGCCTCGGTTTTCCGTTCTGCCATTCCGTCTCCAGCTTCTCCGACATTATCAGCATATGCTGATAATCGAGCAACCGCGTAGACGCATGGCTGCCACGCAGCGCGAATGGGACCGCCGGCATCGCTGATCCCTCGGCCCTCGGCATGACCTTGCGCTTCTCCAGCGTGCGCCCGTTTCCCGAACGCGCTAGCGTGATGGAGGGATTTCTTTCGGGGACTCTGATGCGGATGAATCGATGGTTCCTCGGCCTGGCTACGGCCATGGCGATCGCGCTGCCCGCCGGAGCGCAGACGGTCGACCGGCTCTACGTTATGGATTGCGGGCACAACGCCGCGACCGACCAGGCGCGATGGTCGCCGGGCGTCAATACAGGCAAGCCAATCGGCCTTTCCGACAGCTGCTACCTCATCCGCCACGGCACGCAATGGCTGCTGTGGGACACCGGCTATCCCGACGCCATCGCCGACAAGCCGATGACAAACGCGCTCGGCACGGCGACACGGGCGAAGAAGCTCGTCGCGCAGCTCGCCGAGATCGGCGTGAAGCCTGACGATATCGCCTACGTTGCCGTCTCGCATACGCATGGCGACCATGTCGGCAACGTCGATCTGTTCCCGGCGGCGACGCTCCTGATTCAGAAAGCGGAAGTCGATTGGGCTTTCGCAGAGGGCAAGACCCCGCCCTTCAGGAAGGACCGGCCGATGCGCGAACTCGCCGGCGATCTCGACATCTTCGGCGACGGCAGCGCGGTCATTCTCTCGACGCCCGGCCACACGCCGGGGCACCAGTCGCTGCTCGTGCATCTGCCCAGCACCGGCTGGGTCGTCCTGACCGGCGATGCGGCGCACTTCAAGGACAACTGGGACAATGACCGCGTGCCATCCATGAACACCAGCGCCGACCAGACCCACGCCTCGCACGCCCGGCTGGCGACCATCGTGGCGGCGAAGAAGGCCCTGCTCTGGATCAACCACGACCAGCCCACCTTCGAGAGCCTGAAGCACTCGCCGGCCTTCTACGAATGATCCCCATGCCCGACAATGATGGACCATGCCGCCTGCGCATTGGAGGGAACGTCCAACGCGGCGCCTCGGTCCCGACAGTCGTGCTAGGGTGCGGATAAATCGGGAGTGAAATCATCATGAACACGCACAAGGTCCGCCTCACCTCTCTCGCGCACGGCGGCGGCTGCGGCTGCAAGCTCGCGCCTTCCGTGCTGCAGGAGTTGCTGGCCGATCAGCCGGCGGCCGCGGTCTACAAGCAGCTGCTGGTGGGCACGGAGACCTCCGACGACGCCGCCGTGTGGCAGGTGGATGAGAACACCTGCATCATCGCCACCACCGATTTCTTCATGCCGATGGTCGACGATCCCTACGACTTCGGTCGCATCGCCGCCACCAACGCGCTGTCGGACGTCTATGCCATGGGCGGCAAGCCGGTGATGGCGCTCGCCATTCTCGGCATGCCGGTCGACAAGATCCCGACCGAGATGGTGCGCGAGATCCTGAAAGGTGGCGCCGCCGTCTGTGCCAGCGCCGGCATCCCGGTGGCCGGCGGCCATTCGATCGATTGCCCCGAGCCGGTCTACGGCCTCGCCGTGATCGGCACCTGCCGGCCCGAGCAGGTGCGCAGGAATTCCGGCGCCAGGGCCGGCGACGCGTTGATCCTCACCAAGCCGATCGGCGTCGGCATCTACTCGGCGGCGATCAAGAAGAGCGCGCTGCCGCCTCCGGCCTATCCCGAGATGATCGGCACCACGACGCTCCTGAACAAGGTCGGTACCGAGCTCGGCACCGATGCCGACGTGCACGCCATCACAGACGTCACCGGCTTCGGCGTATTGGGCCATGGCCTCGAGATGGCACGCGGCTCCGGCCTCACGCTCGTCCTCGAGGCGGATGCCGTGCCGTTGCTTTCGGAAGCGGCGGCGCTGGCGCAGCAGGGCTTCGTCACCGGCGCCTCGCATCGCAACTGGGCGAGCTACGGCCACGACGTGCGCCTGCCCGAGGGCCTGCCCGACTGGCGCCGCCACCTGCTCGCCGATCCGCAGACCTCCGGCGGCCTGCTGGTTGCCTGCGCCCCGGAGCGCGCCGACGCCATCGTCCGGAAGATCGCCGCCGCCGGTTATCCCGCCGCCCGAGTCATCGGCCGCGCCGAATCGGGTGAACCGGTGGTGAAGGTGATCGCGTAGGAGCGAGGTCTTCGGCCCGATACCCGACAAGGCGCGGCCCATATCGCCGCACCAGGGGGTAAGGGCCATAATCGTGGATCGGTGCGGTGCGGGCTCAGGTTGCCCGCAGGGCCCGCACCCTCATCCTCCCGACATCCGCTCGAGACCTGGCCCCGCCGCCGTCGCCGCACGACGTCGACGTTCCCGGCGAGGCTTCGGCCTCGCGCCTGGCCTTTGGCCCGCTGCCGCCCGGCGAGACACTCGATCCCGCTGCCCGCGAAGCGGCCGGATATGCCAACATCACCCGCGCCGCCGAGCTGCAGAACCAGTTCCTCGATCGCCAGCGCGAGATCCTCCACACCGGCCCCGATGCCTTCCTCAACACGACCGGCCGCGACGCCCTGCTCGGCGCCGACGATGCGCTGGCCAGACTGGAGGCCGCCCGCCAGGAGACGCTCGACCAGGCCGGCACGGAGACGCAGCGGCGCCTGCTGCGCGAGGCGCTGGGCGCGCATCGCACCGTCGAATACGCCACCGTCGGCGATCACATCGGCCGCCAGACCCGCGCCTGGCGTCACGCCACCGCGGCCGCCCGCCTCGACCAGCTCCACCGCCAGGCCGCGCTCGATCATGCCGATCCCGGCGCCATCGAGGCCCTGCACGCCGCCTCCGACAGCACTTTCCAAGAGCTGGCCCGCACGCGGCCGTGGACCGGAGCAGGCGCCGGCATCCTGCCGGAGCCCGGCGACACGCCCTCGATCTGGCGCATCGCCATCGAGGCGGCGCTGGGCAAGTTCGACTACCCCAGCTCGATCGTCCTCCATGCCCGCGCCGGCGAACGGATCGATCCGTCCGAGCGCGTCCTCCTCGATCCGCTGATCGCCGCCGCGCGCGAGCATCTGGCCGGACAGGACTATCTCAACGGCCTCGCCCTGCCCGACACCCACGACCTCGATGCATTGGAGGCTGCGCACCAGGCCGCGACGACACAGAACGAATCGGACTGGCCCGACAATCCCAGCCAGCGCGCCACCAACCAGCATTTCATCGACGTCGCCTTCGGCACCAGGAAGCGCGAGGCGCTGAAGGCCCGCGCCGAACGGGACCGCGCCGTCACCGACTGGCTCGCCCAACCCGCCCCGGACGGCGGCCCGCAAACCCGCCGCCCGCCGCTCACCCTCTGGACGAAGCTCGATCCGCAGCAGCAGCGCGAAACCGATATCGTCCTGGCACAGAATGCTGGTGGGTCACCGGATGCAGAGCACCGAGCAAAAGCCGACAGTCGCCGTGGAACTGCTCCCAATGTGGAACCGCCTCCCGGAAGTCCAGACTATGAACGCGCCACAAGGGAACTACTGCCAGAAGTCGCCGATCCCTTCAGTGGCCTTGCGCATTGGCTGTTCGGTCGCGGTGAACCTGTCCGCTATCGTTTCGATGATATCGACACAAGTTCGGTAAGGCCCGAGCAGTTTTCCGAAGTGCAGAGAATCCTAAATGAGGGGAAGCCGGGTACGTACAAGATAGAAGGCACGAAGCCTTTCTGGGCCGGGAACAGATTTAACTCCAGGTTCTTTGTTGGAAACATAACCCTCAAAATGGACGGCAAGCTCGTGCTTCGAGAAGACGGTAGCTATTCGTTCGAAGGCAAATTGAGTGCTCTGCCGGATCGATATCGAATGTACGGGGGGAGCCACCGAAAGGAAATAGACGAAGACGTCACGCGGATTGGCGAAGCGTTGGGTTCACTCGGGCATCGAGACTACACGGTCTTCATTCTTGGCGAGAAGCCGATCAGCTCGTCAGGAAAGCATGCTCGTTGAGGACAGCGCTCAGTCGCAGGATGCGCTCGACCGATCAATTGTCGGCGTCGGTCAGCGCCAGTGCGGCAGCGGCGCGCTGCGCGATATCGTTGTCTCTCGGCGTTCCATGGAGGCGGGCCAACCGCTCCAATGCCTCGCGACCGTAGCGGGCTCCCTCGAATCGCAGCAGCCCATAGTCGAAGGCGTCTGGCGCAACCCGTCCTGAAACAAGGCGCGAATACTGCGCCTGAACTGCCAGGCGCGCGGGATCAGCGAGAGGCGTGGAGATCGCTATCAGAACCAGTCCGGCGAAGGGTACGGCGAGAAGATTCGTGTTCGCCAGCCTCCGCAGCTTCGCCCCGGATGCAATTGCCGTCCAACCGTAGCCAGCGGCAAAAGGTGCGGCAATCGTCATCCAGGCAAGGACAGTCATCGATGCCGGTGTCGCACCGTTTGTCTCGTACGCGGTTGTCCAAACCACGGCGGCTCCGGCGACCAGGGGCGCGATCAGAATGGCGCCAGCCCATCGGGCGTGCCGCAGAAGTCGGCTCCCCGCACGACCTTCCGGCCACGGTCCGGCATTGATCAACAGGATCAGCAGCGCCGCGCAGCCCAGCAAGGCGGCCGAAGCAGATCCCTCCATCGGCGTTCCGCCCGAAAGGAACAGCGAGCATGACAAGGCAATGGCCAGCACGACCGTCGCAGGCAGAAGCCAGCATAGTGACGCCAGCAGGACGGCCCGTGTGGCACGCACTCCCGATGACCATCGAGTCGTGGCTGCGAAGGCCAGATGGATGACGCCGATCGTAAGAAGCAGGATCCCGGGGGCGTCCAGCCGAGGCGTGCCTTCAACGATATCGGCGGGCCGGACGAGACTGGCGACCGAGACTATCCCTCCATAGGCGAGGAGAGTCGCCAAAGCCACCAGGAGCAGGCGGACGATCAGTGTCCAGGAGTAGTCGCGGGAGGTCGCGGCAGTGGGCGGCCATCGCCGGTCGGCAGCCGTGGCCGTCACCAGACAATGGAAGATCAGGAGGATGATGCCCAGCCGAGCCGTGAAACCGCACCAGAACAGGAAACCGCTCGGCCCGCTTGCCGTCCGATCACGCAGTACGGCGAACGTGGCCAACCCAGCGCAAAGGATGGTAGCGGCCGCCATCCAGGCGAACAGCCATTTTGGAGATAGTTCTCCAATGCCCGCAGCGGCTACAACAGGCACGAAGATCGCCACCATCAGTACAGGAGCGAAGATCAGGTCGTCAGTGGGCGACCGATAGCTCTCCCGCAGGCCGAACAGAACAGAGGCCTGCAGAATGGCAACGGCGGCGCGGATGGCGGCGATTGCAAGGCGATCACGCCGGAGGAGCCGGCCTGTCATGCCAACTCTCGCACCTGGAACGATCCAAACGGCGGGACCCCGATACCTTCCTCCATAAGGCCAACGAATTCGACGGCTCCAGAGAAGGACGTGACGATGGAAGTCGCCATGGAACTTGGATCTCGCGGCGGGATCGTTGGCGTCGGAGCGACATCATGGACCAGAAAGACGAAAGGCCTGCTGCAATCACGACGGCCCACAGGCCATCCGGCGAGTCCCGAGGATCCGGCGCCCCGAGTCCCCAATGGGTAAGGTGTCCGACAGAGGTGCCAAGGGCGAAGATCGTACAAGCCTTGGTCAGCAGGCCATCACATCGCGACAAAGCAAGGACCATCGCACAGGCAAACCACGTCAACGGCAAGGTCACAAGGAACCAGCCAATGGCACCCGGCAGGAGCTCCACGATATCCGGGAATCGCGGATGCATCAGAACCACTCGCTTGCCGGCCCGCACCGCCGAAGGCAGATCCGCCCCCAGATGATCGCCACAGGGATCGCCGCCAGTCCGGCGCAAAGATAAGCCCATGTCGGCACGAGCTCGGGGAAACAACTCTCCAGAGAAGGGTCCACCACCATGCAAACGACGTTGAAGAACAGAAGATATGGCATAACCGCGCCGACAATTATGGCGATAGCGACAGGGATGAGGGGATCGGCAAGAAACTTTGCCCAGGACATCGCCAGGAGACCGTCAAAGGCAATTGTCACAAGCGCATAGGCCCACAGGATGACGAAGAATGAAATAGTCACCCGGGCGGCAAACCCCGCAACGCCCAAAGCGGTTCCCGCGATCTTCTTCAGGAGTTCATTCCTGGGCTCGTTCATCTCGCGAGAACTATCCACGAGAATCACCTATAATGGAAGCTATCCATGGTTGCATTCCCGAACGTGCGAGAATTTGCCGATCGGCGCGCGGTGGCGTCGGAACGGCATCGGCGCCTTTCGCTCGATGGTGCGGGCATGATGCGCGCATGCATAAGACAATGCACGCAAGAGAAAGGCTTTGCCTTCTAGTGTTATCGCGAAACGAAGGAAGATCCAGATGCGCAGGAACACTGCTGAACAAGTAATCGATGCAATGAAGGGAGTGGATGCGGCCATCAACCATCTCATCACGTCGATCAGAGCGATCGAAGATGACGCGGAACGATCAGGGATGCTCCACTTCATCGCCGATCTGATCAGCGATCTGTATATGCAGATCACCCTTCCAACCATCAAAGACTATCCGGAACTGCATCCTGATTTTCCCGATGGGAGTTTTCAGTGGCAAGACTACGAGCAGTTCGAAAGAGTGCGATCTCGGCTCGAACAGGCGTCTCGCCTCGCACGGGGCGTATCGCCAGTGAAGAAGGATCAATCTTGACTTTCAAACATCGATTCTCGCGGACGAGGTAGAAGCCAGCAGCAGACTGAGAGCGACACCATCGAACACTGCCTGCACTTCATCGACGTGGCCTTCGGCACAAAGAAGCGCGACTCCATCCTGCAGATCCTGCAATTTACAGAACGGTCCTCGAACTCCGAAGGAATGGTACAGGCGTGGAGCTGGAGGCGAGATTTAAAATGGCACAGCAACTCGTAAAGGTGTGCATCAAAATCGATGCCTCCGAGTGGCATGGACACGCGAACGAGTCCATTTGGGCGGAACCGGTTTCAGGACGATCGCTGCTGTTCCGAGTGGCCAACTCACCTTTTTTCGCAAGGGGTATCAGCCACAACGATGTAGTAAAGGCGCTACCGACTGAGGATGGGCTGGTGTTCGACTTTGACCGCGTCGTCGAAAGGAGCGGACATTCGACTTACATGATCCTTGCCGAGTCCGATGGATCGCGGTTCTGGACCTGTTGGGACGCGCTTGAGCGAAAAGGGTGTTCATATGAGAGCACGCACATAGATCTCAGTGTTGGCCGCCGGCTGTTACTCTCCGTCGATGTCCCGTCTTCAGCCGACGTCCGGGAAGTGTATGACCTTCTTGAAAGGGGAGAAGCAGATCAAGTCTGGCTGTTCCAGGAAGGGTATGCTTACTTGGCTTAATTGAAGAGCGCGACCGCGCGGAACCAGGCCGACTGGCCCGACAATCCCCGCCAGCGCGCCACCAACCAGCATTTCATCGACGTCGCCTTCGGCACGAAGAAGCGCGAGGCCCTGAAGGCCCGCGCCGACCTCGCCCGCGCCGTCACCGACTGGCTCGCCCAGCCCGCCCCGGACGGCGGCCCGCAAACCCGACGCCCCCCTCTGGACGAAGCTCGATCCGGAGGATCAAGCGACAATCGATGAAACTCTTGATCTAAATGCCAATACCGGCACAGCAGAAAGATACTTGCCGGCATCACCCAGCGTCATACCTGTTGCCCGTTCCGCCTTGGAACAAACAGAGTGCCATGAGGAATGCGTTCAAAAGTACGAACAAGGTCTGTTCGGCAGCAGACCGTCGGCCTTCTTCGCCTATCGGCGATGCATGAGAGATTGCCTTCGCAAAAAGGGCGATGACAATTACTTGTGGCCACCCAATGACTGAGGAGCAAGATGAAGCGCGAGTTGGCCAACCGAATAGCTGGGGCAATGAAGCAGGTGGAGCGTTCGCTCGGCGCTTTGGATGAGGCTATTCGCGATGTCGAAAACGAGGCGGAGCGCAAGCAGATGCTCCGCACCGTGATCGAAGCCGTTCACAACCTTCATCAGCACATCAGTGTTCCTGTCGCTCGGCGATACCCTGACCTGCATCCCGACGGTCACGGCCGAACGTATTAAGGTGATAACCTGCAGGTGATCGCCGCGACAGCGGCCGGTGTCTCCATACCTGTGAAACAATGCATCCCTGGCACAAGCTCCGGAAGCTAGGTTCCAGACCATCAGAGGCCGACACGCCTGAACGATGCAGGAGACACACAACGTCTTTTCCGCAGGTGACGCTAGTGGATAAAATCCAACGGAGGAGTCCCGAAGGGGATTCCCGATCTGGTGGTGGCATGCGACTTAGGGTGAAGCCACACGTTCGAATCGTGTCGGGCGCGCCACCTCCCTCTAGATGTTGGGATTGAGACGTTATTGCGAAGCTCCCAATCTTTGTCCCTCGCCGACCGTAGGTTGCTTAGTGCGCAACCATGAAGCGCTCGCCGCTAACAGCGTTTTCGGGAACAGCCCTCTCGATTTCGGAAAGGGCCTCTTTTGAGAGGTGCAAGGGCGACCTCAGTGCTTCAGTCAGCCGTTCGACGGTGCGAGCGCCGACGAGGGGAATGATGTCCGCCCCCCGGCTAGCAACCCATGCGATCGCTGCTTGAGCCGCTGTGATTCCTTCGCTTTGGGCAACTTTCGCCAGCGCAGCCGCCAGCCGTTCATTTCGCGTAAGGTTTTCGCCCTGAAAGCGCGGATACAGGACATTGCGAAAGTCACCTTCGCCGCTGCCCTTGCTGCCGGTAAGCAAACCTCTGCTCAGGACCCCATAGGCCGTGATCCCGATTCCCAACTCGCGGCAAAGCGGCAGTATTTCATGCTCGATATCCCGCGACATCAGGCCGTATTCAAATTGCAATGCTGTGATGGGTTGCGTCCCGTGCGCGCGCCGGATCGTATTGGCATCCACGTTGGTGATGCCGACGTGGCGCACATAGCCTTGCTGAACGAGATCTCCGATCGCTCCAATCGTATCTTCGATTGGCACTGCGGGATCCAGTCCCGTTTGATAGAGATCGACATGGTCGGTCCCTAGGCGTCGGAGACTATACGCCAACGCGGTCTTGACCGATGCGGGACGTGCGTCGATGCCGAGAAACGCACCGTCGGGTCCGCGCTGCGCACCGAACTTGACCTGAATGAAAGCCTGATCCCGTTTGCCGCGCAACGCCTCGGCCAGGAGCATTTCGTTATGCCCCATGCCATAGAAATCGCCCGTGTCGAGAAGCGTGACGCCAGCCTCTAGCGCCGCAGCGATCGTGGCGAGCGCCGCTTCGCGGTCGCTGTGACCGTAGAATTCCGACATGCCCATACAGCCCAAGCCGAGAGCCGAGACTTCAGGACCTCCTTTGCCTAATCCGCGCTTTGCCAACGCCATCGCCGACACTCCTGTCGTTTGTAATTTCTTGCTGTTCGCAAAAAATATGGGCGACATTCGAAACTTGCATTCCAGAAGCTCTCTGTCTTTTGCCTAATCCTATCAATCCTCTTCTCTCGAGCTGAGGTCGGGCTTATGAATGCAAAAATGGAAGAGCTTCTCAAACGCATCCGCGGTCGCGTTCTTGGCCATGCGCCAGGTCCGGGAGGCGTTACGGCGATCCCCAACCTTTTCCTGGCGGTTTTGGCGCATCGGAC
The DNA here is from genome assembly GCF_900167455.1 of Enhydrobacter aerosaccus. Taxonomy (GTDB): domain Bacteria; phylum Pseudomonadota; class Alphaproteobacteria; order Reyranellales; family Reyranellaceae; genus Reyranella; species Reyranella aerosaccus. Next base: position 151,182 of record NZ_FUWJ01000009.1, on the reverse strand, counting down.
AATTCCAGCCATGACCTTGTGCGATCCAATGATCTGCGTGGTCCTGCAGGGCGTGAAGCAGGTGTTGATCGGGGGAAACGTCCTTCGCTTCGAAGCCGCGAGTTGCTTTGCCTCAGCAATCGAATTGCCGGCAATGGGCTGCATACTCGAGGCGGATGTGGAAAGGCCTTACATGGCGGTAGCGCTGACGCTCGACCGCGACGCGCTGGCTTCCCTCGTCGGCGATGCAGCGGCCGAATCGGCGAGAGCGGGTCACCGCAACGGGTTCGGTGTCGAGCGAGGGACTACCGCACTGCTGGAAGCGATGGAGCACTTGCTCGCACTTCTGGACACTCCGGAAGACATTGCCGCGCTCGGCGCGGGACGTGAAAGGGAAGTTCTATATCGTTTACTGCAAACCGGACACGGCGACATGCTACGGCAGGCAATTCGCCAAGGACACGGAATTGAAAATATTCGACGATCCGTTGCGTGGATTCGGCAGAATCTCAATCAAACACTTCGAACCGAGGCGCTTGCGGCAATTGCAGGCATGAGCGTTCCATCATTCCACCGTCATTTTAAAGCGGTGACGTCATTGAGCCCTCTGCAATACCAGAAAACCTTGCGCCTGCAGGCCGCACGAAGACTGCTCGTGACGAGTTCAGACACCACGCACGCGGCATTTGCAGTGGGATACGAAAGTGCATCTCAGTTCAGCCGTGAATATTCCCGATTATTCGGGATTCCACCTTCCAAGGACGCTGCACGCATGCGAGTTGAATCAAAGGATCCCGACGAATACGGTATTTGAGCTGAGCAAAAACTCACCATCGAAGACAATTGGCGCCAAATCGCCTAGCGGATGAAATCTAGCGGAGGAGTCCCGGATGGGATTCCCGATCTGGTGGTGGCGTGCGAGTCGGGGTAATGCGAGCGGAGCGGTCTGGTCGGGCTACTCGGCGATATGTCGTTGCTGGAAGACGGCGAGCCAGCCGACAGCGCCATCGTCGAGGACTGGCAGGATGCCGTGCAGTTCGCTCTGGCCGCAAGCAAGGCGACGTCGCTGACGGACAGCCAGGCCTATACGGCGATGTACTGGCTCATCGAGCAGTTGCGCGTCGCCATCGACTCGGAGGAGCTGGGCAGGCTGCTGCAGGAACTGGCGACGCGGCCCGACGGGCTGCCGGCCGATCCCGCCATCGCCGCACTCTGGGAAGAAGCCGTGCAGTATGCACGAGCCGGCGGCGAGGCCGGCCGGCTCACCTTCGGTCCGCCGCAATAAGTCGGCGCGGGGCGATCGTCGGAGATCAGCCGAGGGTACGTCTCGGTCTATCGATGGCAGGACGGCGATCGTCCTCCAGGCCCGCGCCGGCGACCGCATCGATCCGGCCGAGCGTGTCCTCCTCGATCCGCTGATCGCCGCCGCGCGCGAGCATCTGGCCGGACAGGACTATCTCAAGGGCCTCGCCCCGCCCGACACCCACGACCCCGATGCATTGGACGCCGCGTACCAGGCCGCGGCGACACAGAACGAATCGGACTGGCCCGACAATCCCAGCCAGCGCGCCACCAACCAGCATTTCATCGACGTCACCTTCGGCACGAAGAAGCGCGAGGCCCTGAAGGCCCGCGCCGACCTCGCCCACGCCGTCACCGACTGGCTCGCCCAACCCGCCGCGGACGGCGGCCCGCAAACCCGACGCCCGCCACTCCCCATTTGGACCAGGCTCACCGACGACGAACGACAGACCGTCGACGACCGGAGCGTCGTCGCTCCCGCCGTGCGATCTCCGCTGCGTCTGTCGCTCGTCCCATCGAGCACGGCCTGGAGCCGGTGAGACGGTGTCTGCTCGTCTTTCTCAATCCGATGCGCAGGCAGATCGTTGGCAACGCCCACGCTCGCTTCACCAGCTTCGATCCGGCTCTGGTTTCACCACTTCGTCACCCGGAACCTAGATCCACCTCAGCCAGTCATGCCAGATCAGATTCCCCAGGTATCGCCCGGGGACGAGGGTGAAAAACCCCGCGATCACGCAGGCGCCGAAGTAGACGCCCAGCATATGCCGCCGATGCCGGCGGATCTCACCGCGTGACAACGCCCGGAACGCCATGAAGAGATTGATCAGCGTGAACGGAATCAAAAGGTGAATCGGCGAGAAGCCGGCGATGCTGAAAGACAGCGTGCTGCGGATGAACATCGCGCTGACCGCCGTCACGATCATCAGCGTGACCCAGGCATAGCCGAAGGCGCGATGCAGCACCGGGCGCTGGCGCGCGCCGAGGCGCGCCCAAAGAGCGACAGGCCCCAGGGCCGTGGCGAGGAGCGCCACCGTCATGTGGACGGCGACGATGGGTGTGAGGGTCATGGCAGGGTCATGGTGCTTGCGAGGCCAACTTCAGAGTATTCGCTCGAGGCGCTTCTCGACCTCGCGCTTTTGCCGCCCCGTCGGCAGCGAGATCAAGTCGAAGACGCGCAAACCATAGTGCGTTGCAGAAGGCGACGCACTGGACGATGCCGGCCTTGGCCTCGACGCATCGGCGCGCCTCATGAACGTGCCTTGCCTGGCCCGACAATGGCGCGATAGGTGGTCGCGATCAGCTCGTCGACCAGGGGCGGTGGGACTTCGCGGCGCTGCAGGTGCTGCTTCACGGCGGCGGTCGGCACCTCGGCCAGCACGAAGGTGGCGCGCCTGATCTGCGACGTACCGGCCCGCCCGAAAGCGTCGCGCGCGAATGTTTCCAGGCAGGCTTCAAAGCGCTCTGTTTGCTCCCGCACGCCGCGCCTGAGCGCCGCCGGCCATTCTCCCTGCACGAAATCGTGGCGGCTGTAGAGCAGCAGCAGGCGCGCATCGTCGAGGTTCGCCCGCACCCAGGCCGGCGTGTGCAGCGCCGCGGCGAGTCCGTCACCGGCCTCGATTGTCTGCACGAAACCTTCCTGGTAGGCGAGCACGGTAGCGAGCCACAGCTCGCCCAGCAGGGCGTCGCGCGAGGCGAAGCGGTGATAGAACGAGCCTTTCGGCGCCTTCAGGCGCGCGGCAATGGCGTCGACCGTCACCGCCGCCGGCCCGTTCTCGGCCGCGAGCGCGCGGGCGGCGGCAAGGAAGTCGGCATGACTGAACAGGGAGCGTCCCATAGTTCTAGACTAATACGTCTAGACTCTCTCGTCTACATATGGCAGCACAGGCACGGACCAGTCTTCGAACAAGGGAGTCTCCGATGTTGGAAGCGAGAACCGAAACCCAATCCACCGATGTGGCGCAGCTCCTGGCCGGAGCGGCCCGGACGATCGAGAAAGTGCGCTACTGCTGGCTGGTGACGACGACGCCGGAGGGCCACACCCGGGCGCGGCCGATGGGCCGGTTGCTGCACGATCCCGACGAAGACGACTGGCGCATCCGCTTCGTCACCGATGGCCGCTCACGCAAGACGGCCGACCTCGCCCACGACGGCACGGTCAGTCTCGTCTTCCAGCACGATCCCAGCGATGCCTATGTGGCGGTGAGCGGCCGGGCGGTGCTGCGCGCCGAAGAGAGCGAGGTGCGGCGGCGCTGGAAGAACGCCTACGAGGCCTACTTTCCGACCGAGCAGGACCGCGCCCATGCCGCCTTCCTCGAGCTCGATGTCGAAGCCATGGAATTGTGGATTCGCGGCGTCACGCCGGAGCCGTTCGGCCTGGCGCCGACCGTGCTGAAGCGTCAGCCCGGCGGGCGCTGGCATCTCGTGCCGCTCCTGTCACGGTGATGCGGCAGGGTGCTCGGCCGGCGGCGTCGGCTGCGGATCCGTCACCCTGGTCGTCAGCGATCGTACCGGCACACGGACGAAGCAAGCCCTGACCAGGGGAGCGCAATAGGCGTCCGGCGCCGCGGTCGCGTCCTTCTCGCCGTTGTAGCGAATGCTCGCCACGCGGCCATTCTCCAGGCGCGCAATGATGTGGCAATAGCCGCCGCCGGAGAAGCTGATGCCGCCCACGATCGGCAGCGTCACAGCGATGCCGCCGCTGCTGGTCGAGGACGCGCCGTCATAGGAAAGGATGGTCGTCTGCCCGAACTCGGCTCTGCGATTGGGTACCCCGAGACAACTATCGAGGTCGCGCTCGGAAAACCCGACCAGTCCGGACTGGGCCTGGTGAGCCAGGCGCGAGTCGTTCAAGGAGCAGCCAGACAGTCCGGCGATGCAGGCCAGCGGCAGGACGAAGGTGCGCATGGAGGGACCGCCCTTGGTATTGTGAAGTCGCGGGTATCGTGACGTCGCGTATCGAGCCGAGCGGCCGACCGACGTCGCAACAGCCCGTCCGGCAGCGGCTCGGAGGTCGGAACGCGGAGGCATCGCCAAGCGTTGCGCGGGCGGCACAACGCGCAGGTGGATGCAAGATTCTTATATCGCGTCGAGGCGCGGAACCATTTGGAGTTGCTGCGTTTTATCCGTATGGCGCAGCAGCTGAAGGCTCCGGATCCGTCGCACACCGAGACGCGTTTACCCGCTCCGCCAATCTCTCCCGCCCCGTTCCGCATCTATTACTTCAATCAGCGGTTGGCCGGGCCGGTGTCCGATTGGGACCGGCATCTGGAGCGCATCGCCGGCATGGGTTTCGGTCATCTCTGCATCGCCCCGCCCTTCGCGCCCGGCTCCGACAACGATCTCTTCCTCGCCGCCCAGCACGACCGGCCCGACCCCGCCCTCGGCATCGAAGGCTCGATGGAGATGGCGGCGCGGGCGATCGCCGAGGCGGCGCGAAAGCACGGCCTCGCCGTCCTGGCCGATGTGACGCTCGATCGCGTCGCGGCCGAAGGCGAGACGGCGCTGCTGTTTCCCGATCTGTTCGGCGCGCCGGAGCGCATCGGCCTGTTCATCGATCCGCGCGATCCCGCCTCTCTCTTTCATGCCGCTCCGGCACGCTTCGAGGATGCCCTCACCTTCGCCGACTGGTGGGCCGAACGGCTGGTCACGCTGGTCGAGGCCGGTCTGGACGGCTTCCGGCTGGTCGGCCTGGAGCGACTGCCGGCGCCGGCCCTGCGCCAGCTGATCATGGCCACACGCCGCGAGGTGCCCCGCTGCCGGTTCCTGGCCTGGACATCCGCCGCGCCCTGGGAGCGGATCGCGAGCTTCTCCGGACTCGGGCTGGACAGCACCTTCGCCTCCACGCCCTGGTGGGATGGGCGCGCGAGCTGGTACGTCGAGGAGCACAACAACCTGCATCGCATTGCGCCGGTGGTCGGCCTCGCCGAAGCGCCATTCGCCGACCGGCTGGGCGCCAAGGAATCGGATGCAGAGCAGCGACGCCTCCTCTTTCGCCGCACCCTGCATCTCGCCGCAGCCACTGGCGGCGGCCTGCTCGTCCCGATGGGCTTCGAATTCATGGCCCGCCAGACCATGGACCCGCGCTTTTCCGAGCCGGGCGACTTCGCGGAGATCGAGCGCGACGCCGAGGGCGATCTCCGCGCCGACATTCTGGCCGTGAACCAGGCGCTCGATCGCGCGCCGGCGACCCTGGTGCTGCCCGGCGAATGGCGCGGCCTCACCGGACCCGGCAGCCGAGTCTCCGTGTTGGAGTCGCGCAGCGCCGCCATGGCGCTCTGTATCAACAGCGACCTGCGCCAGCCGCTCCCCCTTCCCGTCCCGCTCACAACCCAGGACCCGATGAACGACACGTTCGAACCCGGCGAGGTCCGGCTGGTGACGCTGACGGAGCAGCCGGACGTCGTCGAGCCCGCCGCCCGCCGCAAGGAAAGACTGCGTGCCGCCACCAAGGCGCCGCGCATCGTGATCGACAACATCACGCCGCGCGTCGAGGGCGGCCCCTTCGCCCCCAAGCGCATCGTCGGCGAGACGGTCACCGTCGAGGCCGACATCTTCATGGATGGACACGACGTGCTGGGGGCCGAGCTGCTGTGGAAGGCGGCGGACCAGAAGAGCTGGACGCGCGCGCCGATGACGCCGCTGCCCAACGACCGCTGGCGCGCCACGATGACGCCGTCACGCGTCGGTCGCTGGCAGTTCACCATCGAGGCCTGGCTCGACGAGCTGGCGACCGTACGGCATGCCTTGCAGCTCAAGCAGGAAGCGGGCGTCGACGTTTCGGTCGAGCGTGCCGAGGAAAAGGCGCTGGTCGACGCCGATGCGCCACGCAGCTTCGTGACGCGTGCCGATCCTCTGCCGCTCGAGGTCGAACGGCCGGCCGCGGGCTTCGCCAGCTGGTACGAGCTCTTTCCGCGCTCGCAGACCGACGACCCCCGGCGGCCCGGTACGTTCGCCGACGTAATCGAGCGGCTGCCGCGCGTGCGCGACATGGGCTTCGACGTGCTTTATTTCCCGCCGATCCATCCCATCGGCACCAGCCAGCGCAAGGGCCGCAACAACGCCCTTCGGGCCGGGCCGGACGATCCCGGCAGCCCCTACGCCATCGGCAGCGACGAGGGCGGCCACGATGCGGTGCACCCGCAGCTCGGCACGCTGGACGATTTCCGCCGGCTGGTCGCGGCGGCGGCCGAGCACGGCATCGAGATCGCGCTCGACTACGCGATCCAGTGCTCGCCCGACCATCCGTGGCTGAAGCAGCATCCGGACTGGTTCCGCCATCGGCCGGACGGAACCATCAAGCACGCCGAGAACCCGCCCAAGAAGTACGAGGACATCGTCAATGTCGACTTCTATGCGGCGGGAGCGCTGCCGAGCCTGTGGGAGGCGCTGCGCGACGTCGTGCTGTTCTGGGTCGAGCAGGGCGTGAAGATCTTCCGCGTCGACAATCCGCACACCAAGCCGCTGCCCTTCTGGCAGTGGATGATCGCCGACGTGCGCGGCCGTCATCCCGACGTGATCTTCCTGGCCGAAGCCTTCACCGCGCCCAAGATGATGTACCGGCTGGCCAAGGTCGGCTTCTCGCAGTCCTATACCTACTTCACTTGGCGCAATTCCAAGGTCGAGCTGATCGAGTATCTCAACGAGCTGGCCAGCCCGCCGGCGGTCGAGTTCTTCCGCCCGCACTTCTTCGTCAACACGCCCGACATCAACCCGCTCTTTCTCCAGAGCTCGGGACGCGCCGGCTTTCTCATCCGCGCCGTGCTCGCCGCCACCACCTCGGGCCTGTGGGGCGTCTATTCCGGATTCGAACTGTGCGAGTCGGCGGCCCTTCCGGGGCGCGAGGAATATCTCGACTCCGAGAAGTACGAGATCCGGGTCCGCGACTTCAATGCGCCCGGCAACATCGTCGCCGAGATCACGGCACTCAACCGCCTGCGCCGCGCCCATCCGGCCCTGCACACGCATCGCGGCATCCGCTTCTACAATGCCGGCAACGACCAGATGCTGGTCTACGGCAAGGCTCTGCCCGCCACCAACGGCGCCGTCGACGACATGATCCTGGTGGCCGTCACGCTCGACCCGCATCGGCCGCAGGAGACCGATTTCGAGCTGCCGTTGTGGGAATGGAAGCTGCCCGACAACGGCTCGCTGCAGGCCGAGGACCTGGTGACGGGCAACCGCTTCACCTGGACCGGCAAGGGACAGCATCTGAGGCTCGATCCAGGCGTCCTGCCTTACGCGATCTGGCGCCTGTGGAGCGAGCAGGGAGGCCGCACATGAATGTCCAGAGCAAGGAGTTCGCCCGCGCCGCCGAGGCCGCCAACGTCTCGACGCGCGACCTCGACTGGTACAAGGACGCCATCATCTACCAGCTCCACGTGAAGTCGTTCTTCGACGCCAACAACGACGGCATCGGCGACTTTCCCGGCCTGATCTCCAAGCTCGACTACATCGCCGATCTCGGCGTCAACACGCTGTGGCTGCTGCCCTTCTATCCCTCGCCGCGCTTCGACGACGGCTACGACATCAGCGACTACCGCTCGGTCCATCCCGAATACGGGACCATGTCCGACGTGAAGCGCTTCATTGCCGCGGCGCACCGCAAGGGCCTGCGCATCATCACCGAACTCGTCATCAACCACACCTCGGACCAGCATCCCTGGTTCCAGCGTGCCCGCAAGGCCAAGCCGGGCTCCGCCATGCGCGACTTCTATGTCTGGTCCGACACCGACCAGAAGTATCTGGGGACGCGCGTGATCTTCGTCGACGCCGAGCGCTCCAACTGGACCTGGGATCCGGTGGCGCAGGCCTATTACTGGCATCGCTTCTATTCGCACCAGCCCGATCTCAACTTCGACAACCCGCGCGTGGTCGAGGCGGTGCTGTCGGTGATGCGCTTCTGGCTCGATCTCGGCATCGACGGGCTGCGGCTCGACGCCGTGCCGTATCTGTGCGAGCGCGAGGGCACCAACAACGAGAACCTGCCCGAGACCCATGCCATCCTGAAGCGCATCCGCGCCGAGATCGACGCCTCCTATCCCGACCGCATGCTGCTGGCCGAGGCCAACCAGTGGCCCGAGGATACCAAGGAGTATTTCGGCGACGGCGACGAATGCCACATGGCGTTCCATTTCCCGCTGATGCCGCGCATGTACATGGCGCTCGCCCGCGAGGATCGCTTTCCCATCACTGACATCATGCGCCAGACGCCGCAGATCCCCGAGAGCTGCCAGTGGGCGATCTTCCTGCGCAATCACGACGAGCTGACGCTGGAGATGGTGACCGATTCGGAGCGCGACTATCTGTGGCAGACCTACGCCACCGACCGCCGCGCCCGCATCAATCTCGGCATCCGCCGCCGGCTGGCGCCGCTGATGGAGCGCGATCGCCGCCGCATCGAGCTGATGAACTGCCTGCTGCTGTCGATGCCGGGCACCCCGGTCATCTACTACGGCGACGAGATCGGCATGGGCGACAATATCCGATTGGGCGACCGCGACGGCGTGCGCACGCCGATGCAATGGTCGCCCGACCGCAACGGCGGCTTCTCCCGCGCCGACTTCAACGCGCTCGCCCTGCCCACCATCATGGATCCGCTGTACGGCTACGAGACCGTCAATGTCGAGGCGCAGTCGCGCGATGCCCACTCGCTGCTGCACTGGATGCGCCGCATGCTGGCGATCCGCGGGGCCCATGCCGCGTTCGGACGCGGCACGCTGCGCTTCCTGTATCCGAAGAACCGCAAGGTCCTTGCCTATCTGCGCGAGGGCAACGACGAGACGCTGCTGTGCGTCGCCAACGTGTCGCGCACACCGCAGGCGGTCGAGCTCGACCTGTCCGAATTCGCCGGCCGCGTGCCGATCGAATTGAGCGGCAGCTCGCTGTTTCCGCCGATCGGCCAGCTCACCTACCTGCTGACCCTGCCGGGCTTCGGCTTCTACTGGTTCATCCTTGCCAAGGAGAGCGAAGCCCCCTCCTGGCATACACCGGCGCCGGAGCCCATGCCCGACTATGTCACCCTGGTCGTGATGCGCGACGGCCTGGCCGCCGCACTCGCACAGTCCGCCAGCACCCTGCTCGAACGCGATGTGCTGCCCACCTACCTCGCCAAGCGTCGCTGGTTCTCGGCCAAGGACCAGAAGATCGAGGCCGTGCGCATCGCCTATACGGCCTCCCTGCCCGGCGCCGACCGCGATCTCCTCATCTCCGAGGTCGAGGCCCGCATCGACGGCAAGCCCAGCCGCTGGCTGCTGCCGCTGTCGATGCTGTGGGAGGACGAGACCGCCGGCCCGCTGCCGAGCCAGCTTGCCATCGCCCGGGTTCGCCGGGCACGGCGCATCGGCCTGCTGACCGACGCCTTCGCCCTGCAGAGCTTCGCGCCGACGATCGTGAATGCCATGGCCGACGGCAAGGAGATCGATTCCCCCGAAGGCAAGATTATCTTCTCCGCAACGGAAGCGGGCCGCGAGGTGCTGCGAGCCCAACCCGATGTCGGCATCAACTGGCTGTCGGCCGAGCAGTCCAACAGCTCGCTGATCGTCGACGACACCACCATGCTGAAGATATTCCGTCGCGTTTCGGCCGGTCAGCACCCCGAGGCCGAGATGACGCGCTATCTGACGGCGCAGGGCTTCTCGAACACGCCGGCCCTGCTGGGTGAGGTGGTGCGGGTCGACACCAAAGGCCAGCGCTATTCGCTCGCCGTCGCCCAGGCCTTCGTGCGCAACCAGGGCGACGCCTGGACCTGGACGCTGAACCAGTTCAAGCGCGCGGTCGACGATCTCGCCACGCACGACGCCGCGACAGACAATCGCGCCGACCATGTCGAGGACTATTACGCCATAGCCGCAACCATCGGCCGGCAGCTCGCCGCCATGCATGTCGTCCTCGCGCGCGAGACCGACAACGAGGCATTCGCGCCGCGGGTCAGCGTCGCCGAGGACGTCACGCAATGGATTGCGCGCGCCCGCTCGCTGCTGGACCAGGCCTACGACATCATCACCAAGCGCAAGACCGGCGAGAACGAGGCCGACGATTCGGCGGCGTCGCAGTTGCTCGAAAAGAAGCAGCAGCTTTTCCGCTCGGTCGAGCGGCTGGCACGGTCGGGCAAGGGCGCGCTGTTGACGCGCATCCATGGCGATTTCCATCTCGGCCAGGTCCTGGTCGCGACCGGCGATGCCTACATCATCGATTTCGAGGGCGAGCCGGGACGGCCCCTGGAGGAGCGGCGCGCCAAGATGAGCCCGCTGCAGGACGTCGCCGGCCTGCTGCGCTCGATCGACTATGCCGTCGCCACGACGCTCGATCCCAAGACGCCCTCGACGCTGCCCCTGGCCGAGGCGACCCGCGTGAAATTCATGTCGCGCCTGCGCGAAGGCGCCTCGCGCACCTTCTACGATGCCTATCGCGCCGGAGTCGGCGATCTGCCCGGTCTCGACAACGAGGACCTGCTTCTCTTCTTCATGGTCGAGAAGGCGGCGTACGAGGTCGTCTACGAGGCCAACAACCGCCCGGCCTGGCTCTCGGTCCCGCTTCAGGGCCTGTTCCGTCTGTGCAACCACATCCTCGCTGACAAGGGCCGGGCCGTTCCATGACTCTTTCCTCCGCCTATGCCTTGTCGCGCGACGACGCCGACGCCCTCGCCGGCGCCCGGCACGGCGATCCGTTCCGCGTCCTCGGACCGCACGACACGCCGGAGGGCCGCGTGATCCGTGCCTTCCTTCCCGGAGCGAGCGCCGTCGAGGTGCTGCGGCGAGCGGATCGCGCGTCGATCGCCACGCTGCCACAACGTGGCGAGACCGGCCTGTTCGAAGGGCTGGTCGCGGACAAGGCGCCTTACCTGCTGCGCATCACCTGGCCGGGCGCGGTGCAGGAGACGGAGGATCCCTATTCCTTCGGCGAGTTACTGGGCGATCTCGATCTGCATCTCTTCAGCGAAGGCCGCCATTTCGAGCTGGCCAGCACCATGGGCGCCAATGTCCGTACCATGGAAGGCGTCGAAGGCGTCGGCTTCGCCGTCTGGGCCCCCAATGCCAGCCGGGTCGCCGTCGTGGGCGACTTCAACGCCTGGGACTCGCGCCGCCACCCCATGCGGCTGCGCTATCCGGCCGGCGTCTGGGAACTGTTCGTTCCCCGCCTGGCGCCCGGCGCGCGCTACAAGTTCGACATCATCGGCCCGGGCGGCGTGCGCCAGCCGCAGAAGGCCGATCCGCTGGCGCAACAGGCCGAACCTTCCCCGGCCACCGCATCCGTGGTCGCCTCGCCGCGCGCGCATCGCTGGCACGACGAGGGCTGGATGCAAAGCCGGGCCGAGCGGCAGGCGGTCGACCGGCCGATCTCGATCTACGAGGTGCATCTCGGGTCCTGGATGCGGCCCGACGGCAGCGTCTCCTGGGAGACCGCGGCGAAGCGGCTGATCCCTTATGTCGTCGACATGGGCTTCACGCATCTCGAGCTGCTGCCCGTCGCGGAATATCCCTTCGGCGGCTCGTGGGGCTATCAGCCGCTGGGCCTGTTCGCGCCAACCGGCCGCTACGGCTCGCCCCAGGATTTCGCGCAGTTCGTCGATCGCCTGCACGCCGCAGGCATCGGCCTGATCGTCGACTGGGTGCCGGCGCATTTCCCGACCGACCCGCATGGGCTGGCGCGGTTCGACGGCACCGCGCTCTACGAGCATCTCGATCCGCGCGAAGGCTTCCATCACGACTGGAACACCTACATCTACAATTTCGGCCGCCGCGAGGTGCAAGGCTTCCTCATCGCCAGCGCCCTGCACTGGCTCGAACGCTTCCATGTCGACGGGCTGCGCGTCGACGCCGTGGCCTCGATGCTCTATCGCGACTACAGCCGCAAGCCGGGGGAATGGATTCCCAACATCTATGGCGGCCGCGAGCATCTCGAGGCGATCGACTTCCTGCGCCATCTGAATGCGGTCGTGAAGGAGCGTTGCCCCGGCGCCATCACCATCGCCGAGGAATCGACCGCCTGGCCCGGCGTCACACGGTCGGAGAAGGAGTTGGGGCTGGGCTTCTTCTACAAATGGAACATGGGCTGGATGCACGACACGCTGCTCTACATGGAGCGCGATCCCGTCTATCGCTCCTATCACCACAACGAACTCACCTTCGGCCTGCTCTACGGCTTCTCCGAGAAGTTCATCCTGCCGCTGTCGCACGACGAGGTGGTGCACGGCAAAGGCTCGCTGTTCGGCAAGATGCCGGGCGACCGCTGGCGGAAGTTCGCCAACCTGCGCGCCTATTTCGGCTTCATGTGGACCCATCCCGGCAAGAAGCTGCTGTTCATGGGCGGCGAGATCGCGCAGGAGCGCGAATGGAGCCACGACCGCGAGATCGACTGGTTCCTGCTCGACAATCCCGACCATGCCGGGATCCAGCGGCTGGTGCGTGATCTCAACAATCTCTACCGCAACGAATCGGCCCTGCATGTGCGTGACAGCGACCCGTCGGGCTTCCGCTGGATCGTGGGCGATGACCGCTCCAACTCGGTGTTCGCCTATTTCCGCCAGGGCAACGACGATCAGGCGCCGCTGTTGGTCGTCTGCAACATGACGCCGACGCCGCGCCACCATTATCGGATCGGCGTGCCCCGGCCGGGCGTGTGGCGCGAGATCCTCAACACCGACTCCCGTCACTATGGCGGCTCGGACATGGGCAATGGCGGCGGCGTCCGTGCGGCTCCCCTGGCCTGGCAGGGCGAGGGCCAGTCGGTCGAGCTCACCTTGCCGCCGCTTGCCACCCTCGTCCTGCGCGCAGAAGGCTGACCATGGCCCTGTTTCCCGATCGCCTCGAGCCCGGGGTTTCCTATCCGCTGGGCTCCCACTGGGACGGCCTCGGCACCAACTTCGCGGTCTTCTCCGCCAACGCCACGCGCGTCGATCTCTGCATCTTCGATCCGCACGGCCGCCGCGAGGTGGCGCGTTACACCATGCCGGAACACACCGACGAGGTCTGGCACGGCTATCTGCGCGGGGCGCGGCCGGGCATGATCTACGGCTATCGCGCCTACGGCCCCTACGAGCCGCAGCATGGCCATCGCTTCAACTCCAACAAGCTGCTGCTCGATCCCTATGCCCGCCGCACCGCCGGCGAGCTGCGCAGTTCCGACGCCCTGTTTGGCTATCGCGTGAATTCGCCGCGTGCCGACCTCTCGTTCGACCGGCGCGACAGCGGGCCGGGCATGATCAAGGCGGTTGTCACGACCGAACTCTTCCAGTGGGGAGAGGACCGGCCGCCCAACATCCCGTGGTCCGACCTGGTGATCTACGAGGCGCATGTACGCGGCCTCAGCATGCTGCGCAACGAGATGCGCCCGCACGACCGCGGTACCTTCGCCGCCTTGTCCGACCCGTCGGTGATCGATCATCTGCGCCGCCTCGGCATCAACGCCATCGAGCTGATGCCGATCCATGCCTTCGTGCAGGATCAGATGCTCTTGAAGAAGGGGCTGCGCAATTACTGGGGCTACAACACGCTGAGCTTCTTCTCGATCGAGCCGCGCTACTTGTCGGAAGGGTCGGCCGACGAGATGCGCATCGCCATCCGGCACCTGCACGCCGCCGGGATCGAGGTGATCCTCGACGTGGTCTACAACCACACCGCCGAGGGCAGCGAGCTCGGCCCCACCCTGTCCTTCCGCGGCCTCGACAATGCGAGCTACTACCGGCTGGTGCCGGACAATCCGCGCCACTGCATCAACGACACCGGCACCGGCAACACCTTCAACCTCTCCCATCCGCGCGTGCTGCAGCTGGTCATGGACTCGCTGCGCTACTGGGTCACGAGCTTCCATGTCGACGGCTTCCGCTTCGACCTCGGCGTGACGCTGGGCCGCGAAGGCTACGGCTTCGATCCCGGCTCCGGTTTCTTCGACGCCATCCTGCAGGACCCGATCCTGTCGCGCGTGAAGCTGATCTCCGAGCCATGGGATCCGGGCCCCGGCGGCTACCAGCTCGGCAAGCATCCGCCGGGCTTCGCCGAATGGAACGACCGCTTCCGCGACGGCGTACGGCGCTACTGGCGCGGCGACGAAGGCGTGCGCAACGATTTCTCCGCCCGGCTGGCCGGCTCGGCCGACATCTTCGAGGCGCGCGGCCGCCGGCCCTACGCTTCGGTGAACTTCGCCGCCTGCCACGACGGCTTCACCCTGCGCGACACGGTGAGCTATGCCGAGCGCCACAACGAGGCCAATGGCGAGAACAATGCCGACGGTACCTCGGAGAACTATTCCGCCAATTGGGGCGCCGAAGGGCCGACCGACGATCCGGCCGTCAACGAGATCCGGCGTCGCCTGCAATACGCCATGCTCGCCACGGTGATGCTGTCGCAGGGCACGCCGATGCTGCTGGGCGGCGACGAATTCGGCCGCACGCAGCAGGGCAACAACAACGCCTATTGCCAGGACAACGAAATCTCCTGGGTCGACTGGGATCTCGCCGCTGCGCCGGAAGGCCAGGCGCTGATCACCTTCTTCGGACGGTTGTCGTCCTTGCGGCATCGGCATCCGATCCTGCGCTGCAATCAGTATCTGCATGGCAAGGACGAGCCGCTGCCGGGCATCCTCGACATCCAGTGGTTCGACCAGCAGGGCGAGATCATCACCAGCGAGGCCTGGAACAATCCGCAGGAACGCACGCTGGTCCTGCAGCGCGCCTCGCGGCACGAGGACGGCGTCGTGGTGCTGCTCACCTGCTTCTTCAACCCTACGCCGGAGGACCAGCTGTTCAAGCTGCCGCCACCGCATCTGCCGGCGCAGTTGCTGCTCGACAGTGCAGCGCCGGAAGAACCGGAAAAACCGATCGAGGGCGACACTTTGCTCGTGCGGTCACGCAGCGTCCTGGTGACCAAGAGCGTTCATGACCCGCGGGCAAACATGACACCCGCAGCATGATCCCCTCCCTCAGCACGATCCATCAGCCGCATGACCGCCTTCGCCCATCCCTTTCCGTTCGGTGCCGCCTATCTCGGTGACGGACGCACGCGCTTTCGCCTGTGGGCACCGCGCCAGCAGCAGATCGACGTCGTGATCGACGGCAGTGCGCCACAACCCATGACGGCACAGGCCGAGGGCTGGTTCGAACTGGAGACGTCGTGCGCGCCGGGCGCCGGCTATCTCTATCGCCTCGGTTCCGGTCAGGATGTCCCCGATCCCGGCTCGCGCGGCCAGGCGACGGACGTGCATGGGCCAAGCGTCGTCGTCGATCCGAACGCCTATCGCTGGCGCCATCCCGAATGGCGCGGCCGGCCCTGGACCGAAACGGTTCTCTACGAGCTGCATGCCGGCATCCATGGCGGCTTCACGGCGCTGCAGTCGGACTTGCCGCGGCTGGCGGCGCTGGGCGTGACGGCGG
This sequence comes from Enhydrobacter aerosaccus, assembly GCF_900167455.1. GTDB lineage: Bacteria > Pseudomonadota > Alphaproteobacteria > Reyranellales > Reyranellaceae > Reyranella > Reyranella aerosaccus. Next base: position 135,536 of record NZ_FUWJ01000009.1, on the reverse strand, counting down.
TCGAGCTGATGCCGATCAACGATTTCTGCGGCACCCGCAACTGGGGTTATGACGGCGTGCTGCCGTTCGCGCCGGACCGCGCTTATGGCACGCCGGACGAGCTCAAGGCGCTGATCGACGAGGCGCACGCCCAGGGGCTGATGATGTTCCTCGACGTCGTCTACAACCATTTCGGTCCCGAGGGGAATTATCTCGGGCTCTACGCGCCGCAGTTCTTCCGTGACGACATCCATACGCCCTGGGGCTCGGCGATCGATTTTCGTCAGCAGCCGGTGCGGCGCTTCTTCATCGAGAACGCGCTCTATTGGCTGAACGAGTATCGCTTCGATGGGCTGCGCTTCGATGCCGTGCACGCCATAGACGACCAGGCCTGGCTGGACGAGATGGCGGCCGAGATCCGCCGCAGGACCGAGAAGGGCCGCCATGTCCATCTCGTGCTCGAGCACGACGGCAACGAGGCCAGCCACCTGCGCAAGGATTATGACGCGCAGTGGGACGACGATGCCCATCACGTGCTGCATGTGCTGCTGACGGGGGAAAGCGACGGCTATTACAGCGACTACGCCGATCGCCCCGCCGAGAAGCTGGCGCGCTATCTGACCGAAGGCTTCATCTATCAGGGCGAACCCTCGCCCTATCGCAAGGGCGAGCGGCGCGGCACGCCGAGCGCCGACCTGCCCCTGACGTCGTTCGTCGTCTTCCTGCAGAACCACGATCAAGTTGGGAACCGCCCGTTCGGCGACCGTCTGACGACGCTGGCCGATCCTGATGCGCTGATGGCCGCCATCGCCCTCCAATTGCTGAGCCCGCATATCCCGCTGCTGTTCATGGGCGAGGAGCAGTTCGCCCGCATGCCGTTCCAGTTCTTCACCGACTATCACGGCACACTGGCCGACGCGGTGCGCGAGGGACGACGGCGCGAGTTCGCCGCCTTCAGCGGTTTCGGCGGCGCCGACATTCCCGACCCCAACGCGCGCGAGACCTTCGATCGCTGCCGCGTGACCGAGGCCGCCGAGGACAGCTTTTACCGCGGGCTCCTGACGTTGCGGCACGAGCTGATCGTGCCGCGCCTCGCCAACACGCGCGCCATCGAGGGCAAGGTGCTGGGACCGAAGGCGGCGCTGGCGCGCTGGCGCCTTGGCGATGGCGCCGTCCTCAGCATCGCCACGAATTTCGAGGCGACGCCCGTTGCGTTCGTGCGTCCCTCGGGCGTGCCGATCGTCGAGACCCGCAAGGACTGTGCCCTCGACGGCCAGCTCGCCGGTCCCGCCACCATCGTCTTCATCGAGGCTCTGGCGTGAACGACGAGGCCGTCCGCACGCTGGCGCAGCAGGTTGGTCTTGCCGTCGACTGGATCGACGCTGCCGACCAGCCACAGCGCGTGTCCGTGCCCTCGCTGCTGCGGCTGCTGGAGGCGCTGGGCTATGCCTGCTGCAGAGACGCCGATCTGCGCGACAGCGCGCGAAGAGCCGAACAGGCGCGAGCCCATCCGCCGCTCGTCACCACGACCGTGGGCCTGCCGACGCGGCTCGATGTCGATGCCGACCTGTCGGCCGAATTGCTGCTGGAGGATGGTTGGCGGCAAGCGCTGACCATCCGCCACGGACTTCTCTCGCCCATCGGGACGCCGGGTTATCACCGCCTGCGCTACGGTCAGCGCGAGATCACCCTGGCCGTGGCGCCGCCCCGTTGCGTCACGGTGAGCGACATCGCGCCCGGTCGAAAGCTGTGGGGCCTCGGCGTCCAGCTCTACAGCCTGCGACGCGAGGGCGATGGCGGCATCGGCGATACCACCGCGCTACGGGATCTCGGCAAGAGCGCCGCGGCTCGCGGCGCCAGTGCGATCGCCGTCAGCCCGACGCATAGCCTGTTTCCAGCCGATGTCGGACGCTACGGGCCCTACTCGCCTTCCAACCGCCTGTTCCTCAATCCGCTGCTGGCCGATCCCGCCGATGCGCTCGGCGCGAAATGGGTGGAGGCGCGCCGTTTGCCCGCAACACCCGACCGGCTGCTGATCGATTGGCCGCAGGATGGCGGTGCCAAATATGCCTGGCTGCGTCGCCTGTACGACGACTTCGTCATCAACGACATCCGTCCCCGGACGACGCTCGCGTCCGGGTTCCATCTCTTCGTCCAGGCTGGCGGGCCGGCGTTGCAGAAGCATGCCGTCTGCGAGGCCGAGGCCAGCGGCGACGGCACGCCGCTCGATTACTTCCTCTTCCTGCAATGGATCGCCGAGGAGTCGTTCGCGCGCGCTCAGGCCGATCTGCGCGCGGCGGGCATGGCAATCGGGCTCATCGGCGATCTCGCCATCGGCCTCGACCGCGGCGGCTCGCAGGTCGGCGCCGATCCCGAGCATTTCCTGGGCGGCGTCAGCATCGGCGCGCCGCCCGACCTGTTCAATCCCAAGGGCCAGGGCTGGGGCCTCACCTCTTTCTCGCCGCAGTCCCTCGTGAGCACGGGCTTCGAGCCCTTCATCGCCACCGTGCGCGCTGCGTTGCGCCATGCCGGGGGGCTGCGCATCGACCATGCCATGGGCCTGAAGCGGCTGTGGCTGGTGCCGGATGGATGCGAGCCAGGAGAAGGCGCCTATCTTTCCTATCCGATGGACGATCTGCTGCGCCTGCTGGCGCTCGAATCCCATCGCCATCGCGCCCTGATCATCGGCGAGGATCTCGGCACGGTGCCGCCCGATTTTCGCGAGCGCTGCCGCGCCGCCGGCATCGGCGGCATGGATGTGCTGTGGTTCGAGCGCGAGGGTGACGGCTTCCTGCCGGCGTCACGCTGGCGCGACGATGCCGTCGCCATGACCAGCACGCACGATCTGCCGACCGTCGCCGGCTGGTGGCGCGGGGCCGATCTCGAGCTGCGGCGCGGCCTCGGCACGGCTTCGCAGGACGATGTCGAGCAACGCAGCCGCGACCGGACCGCGCTCTGGCACAGTTTCACCGAGGCGAAGGTCGCCGAGGGACCGCCGCCCGCCGCCGACCGGACCGAGCCGGTGGTCGATGCCGCCATTGCCTTCACCGCCGTGACGCCCGATCCGCTGGCCCTGATCCCGCTGGAGGACATGCTGGGGACGGTCGAGCAACCCAACCTGCCGGGCACGATCGACGAGCACCCCAACTGGCGCCGGCGCTTCGCCGAACCGGCAGCAACGCTGCTCGACGCGCCGGCAGCCGCGCGCCGCGTCAGCCTGCTGAACAAGGCGCGGCAATGATCCCGCGCGCGACGCTTCGGCTGCAGTTCCACAAAGACTTCACCTTCGCCGATGCCGAACGCCTGGTGCCCTACATGGCGGCGCTGGGCATCAGCCATCTCTACGCCTCGCCCATCACCGCTGCGCGCGCGGGCTCGCTGCACGGCTACGACGTGATCGATCCGACGCGCGTCAATCCCGAGTTGGGCGGCGAGGACGGGCTGAAGCGGCTCGCCGACACGCTGCACCGGCACGGGCTCGGCCTCATCGTCGACATCGTGCCCAACCACATGGCGGCGAGCCTGGAAAATCCCTGGTGGGTCGACGTGCTGCGGCTGGGCGAGGCCAGCCGCTATGCCCGCTTCTTCGACATCGACTGGGAGGCCGAGGATCCGCAGTTGCGCGGCCGCGTGTTCCTGCCGCTGCTGGGCAAGCCGCTGCACGAGGCGATCGCGGCCAGGGAACTGACGGTCGAGGAGCACGAAGGGCGGCCTTCGCTCCGCTACTACGATCATCGTCTGCCGATGACCGGGCCCGACATCGACCGGCAGGCCTATCGGCTGGGCTGGTGGCGCACGGCCAACGATCGCATCAACTGGCGCCGCTTCTTCGACATCAACGATCTCGTCTGCCTGCGCATGGAGGACGCCGAGACGTTCGAGGCCGTGCATGCCCTAACCGCCCGGCTCTACGCCGAACGCATCATCGAGGGCGTGCGCGTCGATCACATCGACGGCCTCACCGATCCGGCCAGCTATTGCCGCAAGCTGCGCCGCCGTCTCGATCCCGACGATCCGCAGCGGCCCTATGTCGTGGTCGAGAAGATCCTGCTCAAGGGCGAATCGCTGCCGGCGGACTGGGAATGCGACGGCACCACCGGCTACGACTTCATGGATCAGGTGAGCGCCCTGCAGCACGATCCCGCCGCCGAGCCGCTGCTGGCCACGGCCTGGGCCAAGCTGAGCGGCCGCCCGGCTGCTTTCGCGGAGGAGGAGCACCAGGCGCGGCGCGAGATCATTGCCAGAAGCTTCGCCGCGCCGCTCGAAGCCTCGGTCGCCGCCTTCGAGCGGCTGGCGCGCCTCGATCCGGAAGCCGGCGAGGTGAGTCGTCCGGCGCTGCGCCGCGCCCTCACCGGGATGCTGGTGCATTTCCCGATCTACCGCAGCTACGCCACCGCGACCGAACGGCCGGTGCGGGATAGGCCCTATCTTCGACACGGCGCCGAAGCAGCCAAGCGGACCGGCCGCGCCAGCGACGCCTGGGTCATCGACACGCTCCATCGCTGGATGACCGAACCGACGCCCGACACCACCGCGATCGCCCGCTTCCAGCAACTCAGCGCGCCGGTCGCCGCCAAGTCGGTCGAGGACACCGCCTTCTATCGCTACGGCCGCCTGCTCTCGCGCAACGATGTCGGCTTCGACCTCGACCGCTTCGGCAGCAGCGCCGCCGACTTCCACCAGCAAATGGAGGGCCGCCGCGAGAGCTTCCCGCATGGCCTGCTCGCCACCGCCACGCACGATCACAAGCGCGGCGAGGATGTCCGCGCCCGGCTCGCGGTGCTGAGCGAGCAGCCGCAGGCCTGGATCGATCGCGTCACTCACTGGATCGAGGCCAGCGCCGGCCTGCGCCGCGACGGCCTGCCGGACAAGGGCGACATCGCCATGCTGATGCAGATGATCGTCGGCGCCTGGCCGCTCGATCTGCTGCTGTCCGACACCGCCGGCCGCGCCGCCTTCTCGCAGCGTCTCGCGGGTTGGCAGGAAAAGGCGCTGCGCGAGGCCAAGCTCCGCAGCGACTGGTCCGATCCCGACCAGACGTACGAGACAGCGGCCCGCAGCTTCCTGCAGCGCCTGCTGGTCGAGGAGGCGGAGCCCGATCTGCTGGCCGAGATCTATGCCTTCATCCAGTCGATCGCCGGCGCCGGAGCGCTGAACGGCCTGGCGCAGACCGTGTTGAAGCTCACCGCTCCGGGCGTGCCGGACCTTTACCAAGGCTGCGATTACTGGGACTTCAGCCTGGTCGATCCCGACAACCGCAGGCCTGTCGATTTCGAGCGCAGGCGGAAGAGCCTCGACGCGCCCCCGACACGGGACGAGGCGCTGGCCCATTGGCGCGACGGCCGCCTCAAGCAGCTCGTGATCGCGCGGCTGCTGGCCCTGCGCCGTGGCCTGCCCGAGTTGTTCGCGTCAGGGGATTATGAGCCGGTGCCGGTCAGCGGTCCGATGGCCGATCATGTCGTTGCCTTCCTGCGCCGGTATCGCGATCAGGCGCTCCTCGTTGCCGTGCCGCGCCTGCCGCTCGTGCTGCTGACCAGCCCCGATGCGCTCATTCTCGATCCCGCAGCTTGGCACGGCACCACCCTTATGCTGCCCGACGCGCTCGGCCTCGCGGACATGATGGACTCGGCCCATCGCCTCGCCGGCGAACAGATTGCAGCGCAGACGCTGTTCGAGCGTCTCCCCGTGGCCGTCTTTTCCACATCGCCGCCGTAAATCACTGATTTACAACGTAATTACCGACTCGGTAAAAAACGTACCACTCGCGGCGGCGTGGAACGCAGACACGCAGCTTTACGCACGGGAGCCGGGGGAGGGAACCACCCAAAAGCGGCAATCCGACAGCAGCGGCCATGACCTCACGGTGCGTAGGTAGCAATCACATGGCCAGCCGGAGTGGCGACCGGCCCGCGAGAGTTTTTCCATGACGCATCGCATGGTCGAGCTCATTGACGCATCGCTGCCGCTGGCGCCCCTCGAAGCCCGGCGGCGCAGACGGCTCCGGCAGGACGATCAACAGTGGGGAACGCGGCCATGACCTCACCTTCGCTCGTGCTCTATCTCGCGCCCGGCAGCAGTTCCATGGCTGTCCACATCGCCTTGCACGAGATCGGCGTGCCGTTCGAGGCACGTCCTCTTTCCTTCACCCGCGGGGAAACCCGTACGCCGGCGTTCCTCGCGCTCAATCCCGCCGGCCAGGTGCCGACCCTCCTGGTCGATGGCCGGCCGCTCACGGAAGTTGCAGGCTGCCTGTTCTATCTCGCCAAGCGCTTTCCGCAGGCCGGTCTCCTACCCGGCGATATCGACGCCGAGGCGCAGGCGGTCTCCTGGATGTCCTGCATCGCTTCGACGCTCCATCCGGCGCGGCGGATGGGCATGGAGCATGTCCTCCGCGTCTGGCAGATCGCCCAAGACCGGCTCGGTTCAGGCGATTGGGCACTCGGCTCCTATTCGATCGTCGATATCCATCTGTTCCGACTGTTCTGGCGACTCGCCCGGTCCGTCGATTTGCCGGCCCAGAGCCTGAACGGACTCTTCAGCCATCATGAGCGCATGATGGAACGGAACGCAGTGCAGCGCACAATCGAGTGCGAAGCCGCGATCGGCTACGACCTGCCCGCTTGAGGCGGATAAATCTGCGGGGCCACTTCAATTTGAATTCAATTAAAGCGCGTAGAACGGACATTCCTGCGTCGCGTGTGATGACAGCAGTGGCCATTCTGTGATTGCCTCGGTTTTTACACGGGAGGCGGTTGCCGCAGCGCAGCAATGAAGCAAGAGTCCATCCATCGAAACCCCGCGAAGTGGACCTGCGGCGAGTCGGCTCGCACACAGCGAGCAGGCAACCGCATTCCCGTTGCTGGCGTTTCATCCGTCGGCGGTGTGCGGGGAAAGAGCAATTGGATGACGACAAAGAGTCTGGCGATGCAGACCCTGGCAGCCGGCTGTTTGCTGTTCCTGTCCGGTTGCGAGGTTGTGCAGAGCGCCCGCAACGACCTGAATCGCCTCGTCTCCTCCGACCCCTTCAAGACGCCGAAGCAGACCGCGGCCCGACCCACCGCGCCCGCGACCTCGCGTCCCTCGACCTCGAACCAGGCAGCGGCGACCAGCGCACCCGCCGCTTCGACCTCGAGCACGAATACGTCGACCGCCTCGGCCACCTCCGGCCCCGACGTCAAGACCGATCCCGCGAAGGATCCGTCCTCGGACCAGGCATCCATCAATCTCATCGGCAAGAGCGAGGGCGAGGTCAAAGCCCTGTTCGGCCCACCAACGACAGTGGAGGAACGGGCGCCCGGCAAGACTTGGCGCTATCGGGACGGGAAGTGCTCACTGGACGTTCAGCTTTACCCGGATGTCCAGACGCGCCAGTTCGCAACCCTTGCCTACGAGGTAAAGAACGATGACAGCACCGATGAAGGAAGTCGGGCCTGCCTGGGTCAACTCAGGTCCCGTGGCCAATCCCGGTGATGACGTTGCCGACAGTCGCGTTCGTCTCATCCTCGTCGACGACGACGACGACTTCCGCGAAGCCGCCTCGGCCGAACTGATGGATCTCGGCTTCGAGGTCACGAGCTTCTCCGACGGCGCCGAGATGCTGGGCTCGATCGCCGAGGGCAATCTCTCGGCCGACGTCATCGTGCTCGACTGGGGCCTGCCGTCGCTCGCCGGCATCGACCTGCTGCCGCGGCTGCGGCGTGAGGGCATCCAGCTTCCGGTCGTGTTCCTGACCGGGCGCACGTCGCTCAGCCACGAGAACCTGGCTTTCGACCGCGGTGCGCTCGACTTCGTCGACAAGTCGCGCGGCGTTCCCATCCTTGCCAAGCGGCTGCGCCTGATCGTCGAGTCGTCGAAGCGGCCGCGCGAACTCACCGTCGACGAGACCCTGCATTGCGGCCGGCTGATGCTGAAGCCGCGCGTCAGCCGGGCCTACTGGGACGATGTCGACGTCAATCTGACGCTGACCGAATTCAACATCGTGCGACTGCTCGCCTCCAATATCGGAAACCACGTGACGTACCGGGCCGTCTACGACTGCATGCATCACGTCGGCTTCATCGCTGGGAGCGGCGAACATGGCTATCGAACCAATGTCCGTTCATCGATCAAGCGCATCAGAAACAAGTTCCGGCTCATCGATCCCAACTTCGACGCCATCGAGAATTACCCCTCATTCGGTTACCGCTGGGGAAGCTCCACGGGTTCAGCCGCGTAACTGGCGGGACACGGCGCGCCAGTTCGGCGCGTCGCTCACCCTCAAGCTCGTGGCGCTGGTCGGCATCTTCATCGCCCTGCCGATCGTGCTCTACGGCCAGTTCGAAAGCGCCGACCGGCAGATGCGCGAGCTGGTCACGCGCGCGATCCAGGATCGCAGCAAGCTGATCGGCTATGCCCTGACGCCGGTCCTGCAGAAGGCTGACGTGACCACCGCGGCCCTGCTCAATGCCGAGCTCGGCAAATACACCAGCGACGGCACCGTGCTGAAGCTGATGCTGCAGCCCGCGGCCCAACCCGGCCAGGAACAGGGCAGCACCGGCTTTTACTTCGTCGCCTCCTCTCCCGCGATCCGCCCCGACGACGTCGTTCCCGAGCTCGACGAGCTGGCCCATCGCGGCATCCTGAAGAAGCTCGGCGAAGCCTGCATGTGGGAGACCTCCGACGAGATCCGCTACACGCAGCCCACCGGAAAGGTCGAACTGCTGACCTCGATCATTCCGATCAAGGCCAAGAGCGGTTGCTGGGTCCTGACCTCGACCCACACCACCTCGGAATTCCTCAACACCTCGATCGGCCGGCCCTATTGGGAAACGCGGGCCGTGCGCGTGGCGGCCGTCATCTATCTCGTGCTCGCCGTGCTCGCAGTACTCGCCGCGGTCAGCATCTGGCTCAGCCTGCGCCGCTTCCGCGACGTCGCCACCGAGATCGGCCTGGGCCGTATCGGCGATTACGCCTTCTCGCATCGCAATGTCGTGCCCGAGCTCGCCAGCGTCGCGCGCGGTTTCGACAAGCTGGTCATCGACCTCAAGCGCTTGTCGCAGCAGATCCGGCAATCGGCCGAGGACAACGCCCATTCGTTCAAGACGCCGATCGCCGCCATCCAGTCGTCGCTGGCACCGGTCCGCCGTGCCGTGCCGCAGGAAGATCAGCGCGCCCGCCGCGCCATCGAAATCATCGATTCCTCGCTGGCCCGCCTGCTCGGCCTCGTGTTGGCGGCGCAACGCTTCGACAACAACACCGCCGACCTGATCGAAGCGCCACGCGTGCCGACCAATCTCACGCAGATCGTGGGCGAGGCGACGCTCAACTTCCGCGAGATCCTGGCGGCCAACGACATCCGCCTGATCCGTCGCCTCGACGACGATGTGTGGGTCGAGGCCGGCAAGGGCATGCTCGAGATCGTGCTCCAGAACATCCTCGAGAACGCCACCAGCTTCTCGCCACGCGGCGGCACCATCGTGCTCACGCTCACGCAAGGCGATCGCTGGGTCGAGCTCCAGGTCGATGATGAGGGACCGGGAATCCCCGACGAGAAGATCGATCGCATCTTCGAACGCTACTTCTCGTCACGCCCCAACACTGCCAACGGCGACCGGCCGCCGCACTCCGGCCTCGGTCTCTGGATGGTGAGACGCAACATCGAGGCGCTGGGCGGACAGGTGCGCGCTACCAATCGAATCGGCGGCGGACTCTCGATTGCCATCGTGCTGCCACGCAATGGCGACTGATATCGTTTGTTGCAGTGTGCAAAGCACAATTTAATCACTGGCCCATGCGAGTGGCGCTCCATAGCTTCGCAGCATGGACGCACTCACAGACACCGGTCTCGCCAAGTTTCAGCAGCAGGGGTCTGCGCAGATTCACCCCGTGATTTTGTCCGGCGGCGCGGGGACGCGCCTCTGGCCCTTGTCGCGTGCAGCATACCCCAAGCAGCTCCTGCCGCTCGTCACGGAGCGCACCCTTCTCCAGGAGACGGCCGCCCGTAACCTCGCCGACGTGGGCTTCGCCCCGCCGCTGCTCATCTGCAACGACGAGCATCGCTTCCTGGTCGACGATCAGCTGCGCGAGGTCAGCATCCCGCCGCAGGCGATCCTGCTCGAGCCGCATGCGCGCAACACCGGTCCGGCCATTGCCGCCGCGGCGCTGTGGCTGCTCGCCCGCGATCCCGATGCCCTGATGCTCGTGCAGCCCTCCGACCACGTCATCGCCGATCCGTCCGCCTTCCATCGTGCCGTCATGCAGGGGCTGGCCGCTGCCCAGGCCGGCCGGCTCGTCACCTTCGGCGTGAAGCCGACGCGGCCGGACACGGGCTACGGCTACATCCATGGCGGACGTCCGCTGCCCGAGGCCGAGGGCGTGTTCGAGGTCGATCGCTTCGTCGAGAAGCCCGATCGCCCGACCGCCGAGCGCTTCCTGGAAAGCGGCGCCTTCTACTGGAATGCCGGCATCTTCCTGCTGTCGGCCCGCGCCTATCTCGATGAACTGGCGCGCATCAATCCGGGCATGCTCTCCGCCTGCGAGCGTGCTGTCCGGGACGGCAAGGAGGATCTCGTCTTCTTCCGCCTCGGCGGCACCCACTTTGCGGAGGCGCCGTCGCTGTCGATCGACCATGCGGTGATGGAGCACACCAACCGCGCCGCCGTCGTGCCGGTCGAGATGGCCTGGAGCGATGTCGGCTCCTGGCACGCCTTGCACGAGATCGGCCGCTGCGACGGCGACGGCAACGTCCTGCTGGGCGACGTGCTCGCCGACGGCGTGAGCAACTCCTACATCCGGTCCGAGGGCAAGCTGGTCGCGGCCGTCGGCCTCGACAACGTGATCGTGGTCGCCACCGACGACGCCGTGCTGGTGGCGGACGCCGACTCGGCGACCAAGGTTTCCGGCCTGGTGACGACCCTGCGCAAGCGCAACCGCACCGAACCGGATCAGCATACGACTGGCTATCGCCCGTGGGGCCATTACCGCACGGTCGACGCCGGCTCGCGCTTCCAGGTGAAGCGCATCACGGTGAAGCCAGGCGCCAAGCTCAGCCTGCAGAAGCACTACCACCGCGCCGAACATTGGGTCGTCGTCCACGGCACCGCCATGGTGCAGCGGGGCGAGGAGCGCATGCTCGTGCGGGAGAATGAGTCGGTCTACATCCCGATCGGCACGGAACACCGGCTCGAGAATCCCGGCAAGGTGCCGCTGCAGCTCATCGAGGTGCAGTCGGGGCCCTATCTCGGCGAGGACGATATCGTGCGTGTCGAAGATACATACGGCCGCGCCTGAAACTCTTTGTGTCCCGGATTGGTCACAGCGACTCATCCGGCGTGCGTTTAGGGTTCATGCTTCGTCCTTCAGGAGGTTACACCATGTCGACCGGTTCAACTCTGTCCAGTAGATTGTTGTGTGGATGCATCTTTGCGGCATTGCTCGCGCTCGGCGCCTGCGCCGACAGCGATCCCACCCCGATCGTGCCCGACAATTCGACCGCCAGCGGCAGCCTGAATCTCGCCCCCACCAACGGCGGCAAGGGCGGCAAGAGCAGCGGGACCAGCGCCGCCGATTACCGCCTCGGTCCCAACGACCGCACCCGCATCATCGTTTTCGGCCAGCCCAACCTGACCGGCGAATTCCAGCTCGACGGCAACGGCGTTCTGGCCTTCCCGCTGATCGGCAATGTCGACGCCAACGGCATGACGCCGCGCGACCTGCAGCGCGCCATCGCCAACAAGCTCGACCCCGAATACATGCACAATCCCAGCGTCAGCGTCGAAGTCGCGACCCGGCGGCCGTTCTATGTGGTCGGTGAGGTGCAGCGGCCCGGCAGCTATCCCTACGTCACCGATATGACACTGCTCGAGGCGGTCGCCACGGCTGGCGGCGAGACTTATCGGGCCAACATGTCGAAGTTCTGGATCAAGCGGCGCGTCAACGGCGAGATCGTTCGCGTTGCCGGCAGCCAGGAGAGCCAGATCCAACCCGGAGATACGGTCATCGTTCGCGAACGATATTTTTAATGGTAGCACACATGCCTGACGATTATCCGCGTCTGCCGCAGCGGCGTCCGTCGCTGCGGTCTGTGCCCACGACCGAGCGTTTCATTCCCACGCCCATGCCTGCGCCGGTCGTCCGGCCGCAGATGCAGACGGACGAAGGGCTGATCGAGACTCTGCGCAAGTTGTGGCGGCACCGGCGGACGATCGCGGTATGTACGATCGTGGCGGGGGGCATCGCGGCCGCGGTAGCGTGGTCGCTGCCCTCCTACTACGTCGCCGAAGCCCGCGTGCAGGTGGGCGTTCAGTCGCCGCGCGTGTTCAATGCCGAGGCAATCCTCACCGACGCCAATCCCGACGCGGAGCGCGTGCAGAACGAAAGCTTCGTCCTGCAATCGCGCACCCTGGCCAAGCAGGTGATCGACAAGCTCCATCTCGACCAGGATCCCGCCTTCAATCCCGAACTGCAGAAGCCGTCCTTCTGGGCCCGCAACTTCAGCCTCAAGGCGCTGTTGCCAGCCAGCGTCAGCGCCTGGCTGAGCGGGCTGCACAGCCATCCCGCCGAGGGCACGCCGCCGCCCGATCAAGCGCTCACCCAGCGCGAGAACATGCTGATCGACATCCTGCTGTCGCATATCGACGTGTCGCTGCTCGGCCGCTCCTATGTGCTGAGCGTCAAGGCCGACGCGCAGGATCCCAACATGGCGGCCTCGCTCGCCAACACGCTGGCCAAGACCTATCTCGACTACCAGCGCGCCGACAAGATCGCGACCATGGACAAGGTCGACAAGTTCCTGCTCAACCGCATCAACGAGCTGCGCGACCAGGTCCGCAAGTCCGACCAGGCGGTCGAGGACTATCGCCGCCAGCACGGTCTCTACAAGAGCGCCAACAACAACGTCACAGCGCAGCAGTTGACCGAACTGAATTCGCAATTGATCACCGCGCAGACCGCCAAGGCCGAGGCCGAATCGCGGCTGGCCGAGGCCCAGGCCGTCAGCAAGAGCGGACTCGGCAACGAGAGCGTCCCCGAGGTGCTGCGCTCGCCGCTGATCGCCTCGCTCAAGCAGCAGGAAGCCGATGCCGAGCGGCGCATGGCCGAGATGTCGGCGATGTACGGGCCGCGCTATCCGGCCATGATCAATGCCCGCGCCGAGGTCGGCAACGCCCGCGCCAAGATCGCGGCCGAAATCGCCAAGACGGTCGACGGTCTCGCCCGCGAGGCGCGCGCCGCAGATGCCCGCTTCCAGGCGGTCAGCCAGGACTTCGAGAAGCTCAAGTCCAAGATGGGCACCGTCAACGACGCCTCGATCCAGCTCGAGGCGCTGGAGCGCGACTCCGCCGTCAACCGCAACCTGCTCGAGGCGATGCTGAACCGCGCCAAGCAGAGCACCGGCGCCGAGGCGATCCTGCAGGCCGACGCCAAGCTGGTCTCCCCGGCCGCCCCGCCCGCGGCGACCAGCTATCCGCCCAAGACGCTGATCGCCTTCCTCGGCCTGGTCGGCGGCTTCCTGCTCGGTTCGGCCGTCGCCCTGCTGCGAGAAAGCAGCGACCATACCTTTCGGCGCGCCGAGCAGGTCGAGGCGCTGACCGGCCTGCCGGTGCTGGCCATGGTGCCGCAACTGTCGAGCCGCGTTCCGCCCGCGATGCAGGTTTTGCGGCATCCCACCTCGCCCTACAGCGAGGCGCTGCGCCGCGTGCAGATCGGCGTCGAGCTGTCCCAGGCCGCCTCCTCGCCGCGCACCATGCTGTTCAGCTCGGCCACGCCCTCGGAAGGCAAGTCGGTGATGGTGGCCTCGCTCGGGCGGCTGCTGGCCAGCAACGGCCGGCGGGTGCTGCTGATCGATTGCGACTGGCGCAGCCCGCGCCTGCACCAGATCTTCCGCTGCTCCAACCGCGACGGGCTGGCCAGCCTGCTGGGCGACAAGTCGGTCGTCCTCGACGACCTCATCTATCACGACGCGCTGTCGGGTGTGGATGTGCTGCCGTCCGGCAATTGGAGCCCGAACCAGGCGCATCTGCTGAGCTCCGACCGCATGCGCCAGCTGATCGAGGCGTTGACGCCGCATTACGACTTCGTCGTGCTCGACACCGCGCCCGCGCTGGTGACCGCCGACGTGCTGGCCCTGTCGCGGCTGGTCGAGAAGGTCGTGTTCGTGGTGCGCTGGGGCTATACGCGCCAGGACGCCGTGTTCGAGGCCCTGAAGCAGATCATCGACGCGCAGGGCGACGTCGCGGGCGTGGTGCTGTCGCGCGTGGTCTCACGGGAGTATCGCCGCTACGGCCATCGCGATCCGTTCTACGAGTACTCGCGGCCGATCAAGGCGACCTACGGCTGATGGCCATGGAAAGCGCGCCGTCCACCCTCTTCGTCACGCGGTACTTCTGGCCGGAGCTGATCGGCTCCGCGCCCTTCACCAGCGACATCGCCGAATGGCTGGCGCGGCATGGGCGGCCGACCACGGTGCTGAGCGGCCTGCCGCACTATCCCAGCCCCGAGGTATTCCCGGGCTACCGCGACGGCCGTCGCAAGCGCGAGACGGTGGGATCGGTGACGGTCGAGCGCGTGCGCTCCGGCGCGCCTCGCAATGCCTCGGCCCTATGGCGCATCGTCAACGAAGCCGATTTCCTGGTGCGCGGTCTTGGCGCCCTCGCGTCGGGTCGGGTCAGTCGCCATCCCGTGGTGCTGGCGCTTTGTCCCTCGATTTTGTGCGTCACGCTCGGCCTGGCCGCGCGTCAGCGCGGCGGCCTGTGCGTGGCGATCGTGCACGATATCCAGTCGGGCCTGGCCGAGCGTCTCGGCATGGGGTCGGGCCGGCTGGGCGCGGTGATGCGGGCGGCCGAGCGGCTGATGCTCAATCGCGTCGACCTGGTCGTGGTCCTGTCCGAGGAGATGCGCGACCAGCTGCGCGGCATCGGCGTCACCACGCCGATCGAGGTCGTGCCGCTCTGGGTCGACACCGACCATATCCAGCCGATCGAACCCGAGACCCGTTCGGTGGTGAAAGTCCTCTACAGCGGCAATCTCGGTCGCAAGCAGGGACTCGGCCAGGTCGTCGAGATGGCCGAGCAGCTGGCACTCCAGCGGCCCGAGATCGAGATCGAGCTGCGCGGCAACGGCAACCAGGTCGAGGCGCTGGCTGCCGAGATCGCCCAGCGCCGGCTCGGCAACGTCAAGCTGGCCGAACTGCGACCCAACGAGGATCTCGCCCGCGCCCTGTGCGCCGGGGACATTCACCTGGTCCCGCAGAACCCCCAGGCCGCCGCCTTCGCCGTGCCGTCCAAGGTCTACAATATCATGGCGGTGGGACGCCCGTTCGTCGCCACCGCCCTGCCCAACAGCACTCTGTGGCATCTGCAGCGGCAGAGCGATGCCTTCCTGTGCGTGCCACCGAACGACCCGTCCACCTTCGCCGAGGCGGTCGTCAAACTCGCCGACAACGAGAGGCTGCGCCACGAACTCGGCCGCAACGGTCGGGCCTTCGTCGAACGTCACTATGCCAAGCCGCGTATCCTCGGCAATTTCCTGAAGCGACTCGATGCCCTGGTCGCCCGATGAGCTCGGCGCCGCAGCGGCGGCGCCCAAACTCCTGATCTTCGAACCCGAAGCCGAAGGCCATTCACACGAATGGCTGGAGCATCTGATGCTGTTCGTGGCCTACGAAGGCCTCGACACCGAGCTCTGGTTCGTGGCGCCGGAAGCCCTCTGCCAGTCGCTGGCCCGCGTCCTGCCGCCGGGCGCGACCGATCGTATCCACTTCGCGCCGCTGTCGGCCGAGGAATGCCGGCGCTGCACGGCGCGGCCGCTGGCAAGGGCCGGCTTCGCGCGCTGGCGCACGATGCGCGAGTACCTGCGCAAGACCGGTGCGCAGCACGGCTTCTTCCTGACCATCGACCTGCTGACGCTGCCGCTCGCCTTCGGGCTCGGCGCCGACGGCAAGGGCCTGTCCGGCATCCTGTTCCGCCCCTCCGTGCACTATGCCGAGATCGGGCCGTACCGCCGCCGCGTCGGCGAGTTCCTGCGCGACCTGCGCAAGGGCATCCTGTACCGGCTGATGCTGCGCAATCCGGCGGTCGAGCGCATCCTGTCGCTCGATCCGTTCTTCCCCGACTATGCGCGCGATCACTATCGTCAGGGCCGCAAGGTGAGCGCGCTGCCCGATCCCGCGCATCCGCCGGTCGAGCCCAGCGGCAGCGACAATGCCGGCGACTTCGTGCCGGCGGGCCGCGTCGGCTTCCTGCTGTTCGGTTATCTCGCCGAGCGCAAGGGACCGTTGGCGGTGCTCGATGCCTTGCTGCTGCTGCCCTCCGAGATCACCTCGCGCATCGCCGTGCTGTTCGCCGGCAAGGTCGATCCGAACTTGCGGCCGCAGCTCGACCGCCGCCTGCAGGCGCTGGCGCAGCAACAACCCGATCTGTGGGTTCGCATCGAGGACCGACGACTCGGCCGCGGCGAGCTCGCGGCCCTCGTGCGCCGCAGCGATGTCGTGCTCGCGCCCTATCAGCGCTTCGTCGGGTCGAGCGGCGTGTTGCTGTGGGCGGCGCTGAACGGCCGGCCGGTGCTGGCGCAGGATTACGGCCTGGTCGGACGACTGACGCGCGAGCATCGGCTCGGCGTCTCGGTCGACTGCTGCGATCCGTCGCGGCTTGCGTACGAGATCGCGCGCATGGTCGAGCGTGGGCCAGCCAGCTTCATCGATCTGCCGGCGGCGACGCGATTCGCCACGGCGCAGACGCCGCATCGCTTCGCCTCGCTTGTGCTTTCCGTGTGACCAACGCGGGCGTCCCACTTTGATCACAACACTTTAGTCGGCGAGTCGCGAGAATCGCTTCAACAAGGAGCGTCTCCCACATGAGCATCAACGGTGGTCGGACCGTTTCCGAAGCGATCGTCACGCGCACTCTCGCCATCTTCGACACCGCCGCCATCTTCGGCACCGGAGTCGTTGCGATGCACTGGGATGCCTCGGCCGTCGACTGGCATCTGGCCGGCCTCGTCGTGCTGCTCGGCACCATCGTCGGCATCAACTTCATGCATCTCGCCGGCGCCTATCGCTTCGCCGATTTCGCGCGCCTCGAGAATTCGATCACGCGCCTTCTGATCGGCTGGCTGTGCACGGTCGGCGTGCTGTTCCTGGCCACGCGGCTGTTCGAGCCGGTCACTGCGGCCGACGGACCGTGGGCCGCCGCCTGGTTCTCGGGCGCGCTGACGCTGATGGCCGTCGCTCGCGTCGTGCTCTGGCGCCGCATGCTGCACTGGGGCCGCAACCGCCGCCTCGGCGAGGTCGTGGCGATCGTCGGCGCCGGCCCGATTGCCCAGCGCCTGCTGCGCGATTTCGCCGGACGCAACGGCAACCTGCGCATCGTCGGCGTCTACGACGACGAAGCCGCGCAACTGCCGCGCCTGTGCATGGGACATCCGATCCGCGGCACCGTCGACGACCTGGTGAACGATGCGCGCCAGCTTCACATCGACACCGTGATCGTGGCGCTGCCGCTGTCGGCGGACCGCCAGCTGGTCGACACGCTCAACCGCCTGTGCCTGGTGCCGGTGAATGTGCGCCTGTGCCCCGACGCCTTCGGCCTTCGCCTGGGCGAGGTGCAGGTGAGCCATGTCGCCGGCCACACCTTCCTGAACGCGATCGACCGGCCGCTGAGCGACTGGCGCTGGGTCGCCAAGGCCGTCGAGGACCGCCTGCTGGGCGGCCTGATCCTGAGCCTGATCTCGCCGCTGCTGCTGGCGATCGCCATCCTGATCAAGCTCGACAGCCCCGGTCCGGTGTTCTTCCGGCAGAAGCGTTACGGCTTCAACAACCAGCTGATCGAGGTGTGGAAGTTCCGCACCATGTTCACCGACAAGACCGACGTCAACGCCGAGCAGCTGACGCGGCGCAACGATCCGCGCATCACGCGCGTCGGCGCCTTCCTGCGGCGCACCAGCCTCGACGAGCTGCCGCAGTTCCTGAACGTCGTGCGCGGCGAGATGTCGATCGTCGGTCCGCGTCCGCACGCCCTGTCGGCCAAGGCCGGCACCCTCCTCTATCAGGATGCCGTCAAATATTACGACGCCCGCCATCGCGTTAAGCCCGGCATTACCGGCTGGGCCCAGATCAACGGATGGCGCGGTGAGACGGACACCGTTGAACAGATAAAGAAGCGCGTCGAGCATGACCTCTATTACATCGAGCACTGGTCGATCCTCCTCGACCTCAAGATCATCTTCCGTACCATCTTCGGCGGTTTCACCGGTCAGCACGCCTTCTGACCCAAAGGATCGCCGGCCGGTGCGTTGCCTGTGGCTGACGCTTGCCGACCCCGAGCCCCAGCACAACGGTCAGTACGTCTATTCGGGCGGGCTGATCGATGCGGTGGCGGCGGCGGGCGGCGAAGTGGAGGTGCTGGGCCTTCGGCGTCCCGAATCGTCGCGCAACAACGGCGCGCGCGACGAGCACGTCGTGTGGTGGCTGCCCAGTGACCCGCTCGATCCGACGCAGTCGCGCTGGGGCAGCCTGGCCTCGCGCCTCCCGCACATCGCCTATCGCGGCCGCACCGCCAGCATGCGCCGCCAGCTGCGCGACCTGCTGAACAAGGGCAACTGGGACGGCATCGTCTTCGATGGCATCTCGGTGGGCTGGGCGCTCGAGCAGGTGCGCGAGCACTATGGCAGCCGCACGAATCGGCCGCGCCTTATCTACGTCTCGCACAATCACGAGGAGAGCCTGCGCGCGCAGGTGGCCGAAAGCCAACGTCCGTTCCTGCGCCGCCAGGCCGTGCGCCTCGACGCCGCCAAGGTCTCGCGGCTGGAGCAGGAACTGGTCGACGCGGTCGACTTCGTCACCGCCATCACGCCCGAGGACCTGCAGCTCTATCGGCGCCGGCGCAACGACAAGCCGATGGGCGTGATCACGCCGGGCTATCGCGGCCGCCGGCTCGCCGAGCGACGGATCGCGGCCGATTTGCCGCGCCGCGCGGTGATCGTCGGCTCCTTCGACTGGATCGCCAAGCGCATGAACCTCGAGGAGTTCGTCGACGTGGCCGATCCGCTGTTCGCCGAACAGGGTGTCGAGCTGCAGGCGGTGGGCAGCGCCGACGAGGCCTTCCTCGAGCAGCTTCGGCGCCGGACCAACGCCACCGCCTTCACCGGCACGGTGCCCGATCTCCTGCCCTATCTCGACCAGGCCCGCATCGCCATCGTGCCCGAGCGCAACGGCGGCGGCTTCAAGCTCAAGGTACTGGAATATGTCTTCAACCGGATTCCCGTCTTCGCGCTGTCGGGATCGTTCGCTGGCGTGCCGCTGATCCACAATGACAGCGTCATGCTGTTCCCCGATCACCGCGCCCTGGCGCATGGCGTGCTCGAGGCGATCGACGATGTCGAGCGGCTCAATCGCCTGCAGGAACGGGCCTATCTGGCCTGCCGCGACCGTTTCGAGTGGGCGAGCCGCGGCCGACAGATCCTGTCGGTGATCACGGCGCCATGAGCTTCGCTGCCACCCTGAGCGGAGCGCGTCGCCGCCTCGACGCGCTGGATACCGCCCTGTTCGTCCTCTATCTCGTCGGGCTCTATCTCGGCGTCTCGCTGCAGATCACCAGCACCATCCCGCTCACCTGCGCCCCGTCGGGCGTCGCCGGCCTGCTGATGCTGTGGCGCCGGCGCGACCAGCTCCAGTCACGCGAGCTGGCGGGCCTGCTGCTCGTGGTCGGGCTGTACCTCGCCTCGATCCTGTCGGCCGCCGACCTCACCTTTCTTCCCAAACGCTTCACCGGCCTGCTGCAGCTCGTCTATTCGCTGGTGATCGGCTATGCGATGTTCATGACGATGACCAGCGGCGATCGCGACCAGATCGCGGCGATCCTGCTGGGCTTCTGCGTCTTCATCATCATCGGCTGCCTGCTCGAGGAATATGGCGGGTTGCGCGCGCTCAGCGACAAGGTGCGGGAGCATCTCTACGACGCCGGCGCGGTCTATGACGCGGATCGGCGCGACGAGCTGCTCTATGGCCGCATCCGGCCCAAGCTCTTCACCTCGGAGCCGTCGGCGGTCACCTTCGCCTACACCCAGTACAGCTCGATATGGCTGGTGGTCAGCCGCTCGCGCTGGAAGTTCGCGATCTATTTCGGTCTGGTCGCGATGGCCCTGGTGGTGCTGCCGGGGCCGACGCTGATGCTGATGCTGCTGCTGGCGATCCCCTACATCATGTTTCTGGCCGGCGGCGCGCGCCGCGCCTCGGTCTCGCGCATGTTCGGCGCCGCGATCGTGTCGAGCCTGGTCGTGCTGGTGGCCGTGGTGGTCGGACAGACATTGTTCGCGGCGCGCCTGCACCAGCTCCAGGCCGGCCAGGATGCCAGCTTCTTCTACCGCTTCACGGGACCGATGCTGCTGGCCTTCGACATGTTCCGCCACCATCCGTGGGCCGGCTCCGGCCTGACCGGCGAGCTCTCGATCGCCAGCGACGTGATGAACGTCTACATGAACTCGGCCTCGTTCTCGTCGGCCTGGCGCATTCCCAAGGTCGCCGACGTCATCACCAACTATTTCTGGCAGCACTGGATCTATCTCGGCCTGGTCTGGGGCGTCGTCGTCACGGCCGGGCTGAGCCTGTGGCTGCGCTGGCTGGGCGCGGCCAGCATCCTCTATTGCTGGAGCGTGTGGGCGATTCTGGGCCAAGCCTCGGGCGCCTATGTCGGCCCCAAGACCTGGGCGGTCCTGCTCATCGCTGCCGCGGCATCGGTGATGGTGGCACGGGCCGAGGCCGAGGAAGACGTCCCGATGCCGAGAGGGAGGACAGAGCCATGGTTCGTCCGCCGACGTTATCCGCAGTTCGCCCGGTCGGCGCTGTGACAGCCGACGACGGCCGACGCGCGCTGCTGGGGCTCGGCGCCGGCGCGGCGCTGGCGGCGCTGCCGGGCCTCGCCCTGGCCCAGCAGAAGCAACAGGCACCGCCCGCGGCGCGGCAGATGCTGTCGGCCGCCACGTTCGGCGCTCGCGGCGATAATACCGCCGACGACACCATGGCGCTGCAGTCGGCGCTCGATGCCGCCTTCGCCCCGGACGGTCCGGGTTTCCTGCTGCTCCCGCCCGGCACCTACAAGGTGACCCGCCCGCTGCGCATCACGCCGCCGGAAGGCGACCGCGGCAACATCACCCGGCATTTCGGACTCCTGGCTCATGGCGCGCGGCTGCAATCGGCGATCGCCGGCGGCGGCAACGTGCTCGAACTGGTCTGCCGGTCGACGGTGCGCTTCTTCACGCTCGAAGGCCTCGACATCCTCGGCTCCGGCAAGGAAGGCCACGGCGTCTATATCGAGTGCGAGCACAACGATCATTACTTCTACAATTTCTGCCTGCGCGACATCGTGGTCCAGGGCGTGGGCGGCGACGGGATACGCCTGGTCGGCAACGTGTTCGAGGGCCAGCTCATCAACGTCTATCTGCGCGACAACAAGCGCAACGGCGCCAGCTTCGCCCACGGCTCGCGCGCCGGCATCCTGTCGGCGATCCATGTCTTCGGCTCGGTGTTCGGCCAGAACGGCCAGTACGGCGCCGCCATGGTCCATGGCTGCTACGACGTCGCCTTCCACGGCTGCTATTTCCTGCTCAACGGCAAGGAAGGGCTCGTCGCGGAGAATGGCTGCACCCTGCTGTCCAATTGCGGCTTCGAGAACAACCACGAAAGCGCACCCGACTTCGCGCATGGCGGGTCGGGCATCTACCTGCAGAATTTCGGCACCCTGATCGGCTGCACCGCCTACTCGATGTTCAAGCAGCGGCGCCTGATCCAGGCCTATGTCGTGTCGCAGTTCACCATGATCGGCTGCACCGGCAGCGGCGATGCGCAGGCCAAGGGCGCTGGGCTGGCATTGATCGGCGGCGAGAAGAAGGCCCGCGCCACCATCATCGCGCCCAGCGGCAGCGTCGAATACCTGAACGGCTTCGAGGGTCTCGAGATCTCGGCCGAGGGCTCGGGCGGCGTGCGCTTCGGCGCGCACTGGCAGAGCGCCAACCTCGTCCAGCTCGGCCCCTATCGGCTGTGGGTCGACCAGAAGGGCAAGCTGCGCCTCAAGAACGGCACGCCCGCCTCCGACGACGACGGCTCGACGGTTTAGCCTGGGCCCTATTCGCCGCCGTGCCCGATGTCGCGGGCGGACTGCCACACGGCGTCGTTCCACAGCTTGATGCCGCCGATGATGCCCATGTCGTTGGATTCGATCTTCACGTTGTCCGGCAGCTTGGCCTTGACGTTGACGGCGTTGCCGCCGCCGAGATAGAGCGTGTCGTAGTTGAGCAGCGTCTGCACGATGTCGATCATCTTGCAGACGCGCCGGTTCCATTTCTTCGACCCGCACTTCTTGAAGGCCGCAGCCCCGAGATAATCGTTGTAGGTGTCGTCGCGGTGGATCGGGTGATGGGCGAGTTCGAGGTGCGGCGTCATGCGGCCGCCGGCAAAGACCGCGCTGCCGACGCCGGTGCCCAGCGTCAGCACGACCTCGAGCCCATGGCCGGCGATGATGCCGAGACCCTGGATCTCGGCGTCATTCGAGAGCCGTGCCGGCTTGCCCAGCCGATCGGCCAGGGTCTGCTGCAGGGGAAAGCCGGGCCAGTCCTCGCGATGGAAGTGCGGCGCCGTCAGCACCGCGCCGTTGCGCACCACGCCGGGAAACCCGATCGAAATGCGGTCGTAGGCCGGCAGCGGCTTCACCAGCTCGACCAGGAGATCGACCATCTGATGCGGCCGGCAGTTGCGCGGCGTCGCCACCCGCACGCGATCGACGATCATGTGGCCGTTGCGGTCGAGCACCGAGGCCTTGAGACCGCTGCCGCCGATATCCATGGACAGCGTATAGGGACCGCCGTCGTTGGGCTTCATCGCTGCATCACCTCGATGCCGTCCGGCCGCCCGACGATCACCGTCGAGGCCAGGCCGAGGAACAGACCTGTCTCGACGACGCCGACGAGGCTCGAAAGTTCCGCCTCCAGCCCTGCGGCATCGGCGATCTCGTCGATATGGCAGTCGGCGATGTGGTTGCCGGCATCGCTCACGAACGGCTTGCCGTCGACCAGGCGCAGGTGCGGCCGCAGGCCGAGCGCGGTCAGCCGGTCGACCGTATAGCGCCAGCCGAACGACACGATCTCCACCGGCAGCGGCGTCGCCTTGCCGAGGCGCTCGACGATCTTCGAGTCGTCGACGATCACGATCATGCGGTCGCTGGCGCTGGCGACGATCTTCTCGCCCAGCAATGCCCCGCCCGCGCCCTTGACGAGGTCGAGGCTGCCGCGCTCCACCTGGTCGGCGCCATCGATGGTGAGATCGAGCCGCGGCCGATCGCCGGGCTTGAGCAGGGGAACGCCCTGCTGCTGGGCCATCAGCCGCGTGCGCTCCGAGGTCGGCACGCCCACGATCTTGAGCCCGGCCGCCACGCGTCGCGACAACTCCTCGATGGCGAAGGCCGACGTGCTGCCAGTGCCGAGGCCGATCACCATGCCGTCCTGCACCTCGCCGACCGCCCGTACCGCCGCGGCCCGCTTCAGGATCGACCGGTCCGGTGCGGTCACAACCGGTCCGCCGGCGCGGCCGCGCGATCGATCAGGAAGCGCAGCGTGCCCTGCGGCCGCACCGCCGAGGCGGGCTGGGCCGGATCGCCCGCCAGCACCTTCTCCAGCACCGTGCGCTTGTCGCTGCCGGCCACGAGGAAGGCGACCTCGCGGCTGCTTTCGAGCGCGGGATAGGTGAGCGTGATGCGCGTACCGGCCTCGCGATCGGTCATGACGCCGGTCCAGCGCTGCCGCTCCTGCAGCACCCTCATGCCGGGAAACAGCGACGCGGTATGACCATTGGTGCCGAGCCCCAGCAGCACGACGTCGAACAGCGGCCGGCCGGGATCGAGTTTGTCGGTGCCATAGAATGTCTTGAGCGTCGCCTCGTAGCCCGCGGCGGCCGCCGCCGCATCCATCCCCTCGGTTCGAATCGGATGGATGTGATCGGCCGCCACCGGCACGTGCGACAGCATGGCCTCGCGGACCATGCGGTAGTTGCTGGCGGGATCGTCGTGCGGCACGAAGCGCTCGTCGCCCCAGAACCAGTGCGTCCGCTCCCAGGGAAAGCGGGCCCGACGGGGTGCGGCGGCCAGAAGCTGATAGAGGCGGCGCGGCGTCGAGCCGCCCGACAGGCAG
The DNA here is from genome assembly GCF_900167455.1 of Enhydrobacter aerosaccus. Taxonomy (GTDB): domain Bacteria; phylum Pseudomonadota; class Alphaproteobacteria; order Reyranellales; family Reyranellaceae; genus Reyranella; species Reyranella aerosaccus. Next base: position 111,410 of record NZ_FUWJ01000009.1, on the reverse strand, counting down.
ACGGCGAAGGGACCGCTCTTGCTCGCGGCCCGCTCGATCAGCCAGTCCGCGGCATGCGCGGCCAAAGCTTCCGCATCGGATTGAATGTCGAGGATCGGACCGGTCATGGGCAGCGTCCCGCGCGGATGGAAGCGATGGCAGCGGCATAGTCCGAGGCGCCGAAGATCGCCGAGCCGGCAACGATGGCGTTGGCGCCAGCCGCCACCGCCTCGCCGGCATGCTCGCAATTCTGGCCGCCATCGACCTCGATCACTGGATCGAGTCCCTGCGCATCGCACAGCGCCCGCAGCTTGCGGATCTTGGGCAGCATCGCGGGCAGGAACTTCTGCCCGCCGAATCCCGGATTGACCGTCATCACCAGGAGAATATCGCAAAGCGGCAGCACATACTCCACCAGCTCGAGCGGACTGGCCGGATCGAGCACGGCGCCGGCCTTCTTGCCCATGTCGCGGATGCGCGACAGCACCCGATGGAGATGGATGGTCGAGGACGGCTCCGCCTGCACCAGCAGATGATCGGCGCCGGCCTTGGCGAAATCATCGAGATAGCGCTCCGGCTCGACGATCATCAGATGCACGTTCAGCGGCTTCCGCGTCGCGCGCCGCACCGCCTCGATCACCACCGGTCCGAAGCTGATATTGGGCACGAAGCGGCCGTCCATGACATCGACATGGATCCAGTCGGCGCCGGCGGCATCGACCGCTCTCACCTGCTCCGCCAGCCGTCCGAAATCGGCCGACAGGATCGACGGCGCAACCAGGACGGAACGCTGTGTCACGCCGCGCTCTCCGCGCCGGCCGACAGCAGATAGCGCTCGATCGCCTGGGCAAGCCCGTCCTCCTCGTTGGAGGCGGTGACGTAGCGTGCCTTCGCCTTCACCTCGTCGCTGGCATTGCCCATGGCGATGCTGAACGGGCACTGCGCGAACATGGCGATGTCGTTCCGGCCGTCGCCGATCACGGCCACCTCTTCCAGCGGCACGCCCATGAGACGGGCCAGCCGCCGCACCGCCGTGCCCTTGTTGGCCTCGGGATGCGTGACGTCGAGATAGTAGGGCTGCGAGCGGGCTGCGGAGGCGGCAGCGCCCAGCATCGCCTGCGCCTCGGCCTCGCAGCGCGCCAGCAGATCGTAATCCTCGCTCACACCGACCAGCTTGTGCGCCTTGTCGAGCGCGGTGCCGAACTCCGGCACGACGGTCGGCGCGAACTGAACCGTATGCTCCTCGCGCGCGATCTTCGGGCCGTTGGGGTTGCGCACGAACCAGCGGCCCTCGCTGAACAGCCAGGCATCGACGCCCTGAGTCTCGAGAAGGCCGAGCGTGCGCCGCGCCACCTCGGGATCCAGCGTGCGATCCTCGATCAGGGTCAGGTCAGGCTTCACGTAGGCGCCGCCGTTGAAGCCGGCGATGGGCGAGGCAAGCTTCAGCGGCTCGACGAACATGCGCATGCCTTCCGGCGGCCGCGCACTGACGATGGCGAAGCCCAGGCCGCGCGCCTGCAGGGCCTGCACGGCTTGCCGCGTACGATCGGTCAGCACCTTGTCGTGCGTCACCAACGTGCCGTCGACATCGGAGATCAGCGCCGAGATGCGCTTCGGCTTCGCTGCCGTTCCGCTCGCGCTCATCGGCCGTCCGCCCAGGACTGGCCGGTGATCGAGCGCCAGCGCCGACCATCGCGCACCAGCAGCTCGTCGGCCGCCTCCGGCCCGGCACCGCCGGCGGTGTAGGTCTCGGGCTTGGGCCCGCCATTCTCCTTCCAGACATCGAGCACCGGCTGCACCACCCGCCATCCCGCCTCGATCGTATCCGCACGCTGGAACAGCGAGTGATCGCCCGTCATGCAGTCGTAGACCAGCGTCTCGTAGCCGGTCCGCGGCGGCGACCGGAACGCATCCTCGTAATTGAACTTCATGTCGACGCCATCGATGCGCATCGCCGGGCCCGGCGCCTTGGCACCGAAGCGCAGCGTCATGCCCTCGTCCGGCTGAATATGCAGGGTGAGATCGTTCGGCGGCAATCGTTCGACCGGCGTATCGCGGAACAACGCCAGCGGCGCCTGCTTGAACTGGATCGTGAGTTCCGTCCGCCGCCGCGCCAGCGCCTTGCCGGTGCGCAGATAGAACGGCACGCCGGCCCAGCGCCAGTTGTCGATGGCCAGCTTCATGGCGACATAGGTCTCGGTCGCGGTGCGCGGCGGCACATCGGGCGCCTCGCGGTAGGGAACGATCTCCTTGCCGCCGACCACGCCCGCGCCGTACTGGCCGCGCACCACGTTGCGGTGCGCATCCTCGGGGCTGAAGCGATGGACGGCATCGAGCACCTTGGCCTTCTCCGTCAGCATGGCATCGGCGGCGAAGCAACTCGGCGGCTCCATGGCCACCAGCGCGAGGAGCTGGAACAGGTGGTTCGGCACCATATCGCGCAGCGCGCCGGTGCGATCGTAGAAACGGCCGCGCTGCTCCACGCCCACGGTCTCCGCCACAGTGATCTGGACGTGATCGATATGCTGGCGGTTCCACAGCGGCTCGAACAGGCCGTTGGCGAAGCGGAACACCAGGATGTTCTGCACCGTCTCCTTGCCGAGATAGTGATCGATTCGGAAGATCTGCTTCTCGTCGAGTGTCTTCAGGATTTCCTTGTTGAGCGCCACCGCCGACGGCAGGTCGTGGCCGAACGGCTTCTCGATGATGACCCGCCGCCACTGGCCACGCGCCTCGCGCGTCAGCTTGGCCTTGCCGAGCTGATTGATGATGATCTCGAACTCGCTGGGCGGCGTCGCCAGATAGAACAGCACGTTGCCGCCGGTATGCTGCGCCGCCTCGATCTCCTTGATCTTCCTGGCCAGCGCCTCGAAGGTCTGCGGATCCTCGAACTTGCCGGCGAGATAGTGGGCACGCTCGGCGAACCAGTCGATATCGCTGCCGCCGGTCCCGGCCTGGAACTGTTCCATGCCCTTGCGCAGATGATCGCGGAACCCCTGGTCGCCGATGTCGCGCGAGGCGATACCGACCAGCGCGAAGTTTGGCGACAGCATGCCGTCGCGCCGCAGGTTGCGCAGCGCCGGCACCAGCAGGCGCCGCGTCAGGTCCCCGGTGGCGCCGAAGATCACCAGAACACAGGGCGGCGCCGGCCGCGCGGTATCGACGTTAACCATGCTCATCGGAGTTGGCTCATTGGGTAGGAGTCTCTCATTTTGGCTCGATATGTCCGCCGAAGGCATGGCGCATGGCCGAAAGGAGCTTGTTCGCCGTCGCATGCGGATCGCGCGAGCGGAAGCGGGCATAGAGCGCCGCCGACAGCACGTCGGCCGGCACTGCTTCCTCGACCGCGGCATTCACCGTCCAGCGTCCCTCGCCCGAATCCTCGACCACGCCCGAAAAGTTGGCCAGCGTCGGATCCTGCGCCAATGACATCGCCGTGAGGTCGAGCAGCCACGAGCTGATCACGCTGCCGCGCCGCCAGACCTCGGCGATATCGGCCAGGTCGAGCTGATAGCGCCGCTCGGCCGGCACTTCCTTCGACGCCGCCTTCTGCATGATCTCGAACCCCTCGGCGTAGGCCTGCATGATGCCGTACTCGATGCCATTATGGACCATCTTCACGAAGCGGCCAGCGCCGCTTGGTCCGCAATAGAGATAACCGCGCTCGACGCGGGGATCGCGTTTCTCGCGTCCCGGCGTGCGCTCGATACTGCCCGTGCCCGGCGCCAGCGCGCCGAAGATCGGGTCGAGCCGATCGACGACCTCCTTTTCGCCGCCGATCATGAGGCAGTAGCCGCGTTCCAGTCCCCACACGCCGCCCGAAGTGCCGCAGTCGATGTAATGGATGCCCTTGTCCTTCATCGCCCGGGCGCGGCGAACGTCGTCGTGGAAGAAGGCATTGCCACCATCGATGATGGTGTCGCCTTTCTCGAGCAGGCTGCCGAGCTCGTTCACGGTCTGCTCGGTGATCTCCCCGGCAGGGAGCATCACCCACACGGTGCGCGGCTTGGCCAGCCGCTTCACCAGATCCGGCAGGTTCGAGCCACCGTGGATCCTGTCGCCAACGAGAGACTTCACCGTCGCCGGATTCTGGTCGAACACCACGCATTCATGTCCGGCTCGCGTCAGACGCCGCACGATGTTCCCGCCCATCCGGCCAAGGCCGATCATGCCAAGCTGCATCTTGCTCTCCGTCCTGATTGAAAAATCCCTCACTCCGTTCGGGGCCGACCCTTCTCCCCGACCAAAGATCCCTCGCTGCGCTCGGGATGACACGGTCCTTATGGTCAACACACAACGCCGCCCCCACTCTCAGCGTCACTCCGAGATGCCTCGCCGCGCTCGGACGACACGGTCCTTTCGGTCAACACACAGCGCCAACCCCACTTCCGCTGTCATCCCGAGGCGAAGCCGAGGGACCTTTCCTGCCTCAACTACGGCCCGCCGCGGCAATCTGGTCGCGCGCCGCCTGGAGCACCGCTTCCGGCGTGAAACCGAAGCGCTTCATCAGGTCCTTGAGCGGCGCCGAGGAGCCGAACGTGTGCATGCCGATCTTGGTCCCGCGCTCGCCGACATAATGATCCCAGCCCAGCACCGAGCCGGCCTCGACCGAGACGCGTGCGGTGACGGCCGGCGGCAGCACCTGATCGCGATAGGCCTGGTCCTGATGCTCGAACAGCTCCCACGACGGCATGCTGACCACCCGCGCCTTCACGCCTTCCTTCTTCAGGTCCTCATAGGCATCGATGCACAGCTTGACCTCGCTGCCGGTGCCGATCAGCAGCACCTCGGGCCGGCCGTCCTCGGCATCGGCCATGACATAGGCGCCGTGCGCCACACCGGCCGCCGACGCGTAACGGCTGCGGTCGAACACCGGCAGGGCGCCGCGGCTCAGTACCAGGCAGGCGGGCTGGTGCTTGAGCGCCATCACGACCCGCCAGGCCTCGACCGTCTCGTTGGCGTCGGCCGGACGCAGCGTGATCATGCCGGGAATGGCCCGCAACGCGATCAGCTGCTCGACAGGTTGATGCGTCGGGCCATCCTCGCCGACTCCGATCGAATCGTGGGAGAAGACATAGACGGCCGGCACTTCCATGATGGCGCTGAGCCGCAGCGCCGGCTTGAGATAGTCGCTGAAGATGAGATAGGTGGCGCCGTAGCTGCGCACCTTCGACAGCGCCAGCCCGTTCATGATCGCGGCCATCGCATGTTCGCGGATGCCGAAATGCAGGTTGCGGCCGCCATAGAGAGTGCCTGCCTCGAACTCGCCGGCGCCCTGGTAGGTCAGGCGGACGCCGGTCGAGGCGCCGAGATCGGCCGCGCCGCCCAGCAGCCACGGATAGTGCGGCGACACCGCGTTCAACACCTTGCCCGAGGCCGCGCGCGTCGCCACGCCCTTCTCGTCGGCCAGGAAGCTCGGCAGCTCGGCGTCCCAACCGTCGGGAAGCTCGCGCCGCTGCATGCGCTCGATATGGTCGGCAAGCTCCGGATGCTGGTCGCGATAGGTCTTCAGCCGCCGCTCCCACGCCTTGCGCAGCTTGCCCGATCGCTGGCCGATGCCCTGCGCGAAATGCTTCCGCACGCCATCGGGGATCAGGAACTGCGCGTCCTCGGGCCAGCCGTAAGTGCGCTTGGCCGCCTTCACCTCGTCCTCGCCCAGCGGCTCGCCATGCGCTTCGGCGGTGCCCTGCTTGTGCGGCGCGCCGTAGCCGATGATGCTGTCGACGATGATGAGCGTCGGCGCGTCCTTGGTGCGGCGGAAGGCGGTGATGGCGCGGCTCACCTCTTCGGCGTTGTTGGCATCGGTGACGCGTCGCACCTTCCAGCCATAGGCGGCGAAGCGCTTGCCGACATCCTCGTCGAAGGCGAGATCGGTGCTGCCCTCGATGGTGATGTGGTTGTTGTCGTAGATCCAGCACAGGTTGGCGAGCTTGAGATGGCCGGCCATGGAAGCCGCCTCGCTCGCCACGCCTTCCATCATGTCGCCGTCGCCACACAACACATAAACGTCGTAGTCGAACATCGTGAAGCCGGGCTTGTTGAAATACTGCGCCATCCATGCGCCGGCCATCGCCATGCCGACGCTGGTGGCGCAGCCCTGGCCAAGCGGCCCGGTCGTCGTCTCGACCCCCGAGGTAAGATGATATTCGGGGTGGCCCGTGCATTTGCTGTCGAGCTGGCGGAAGCGCTCGATATCCTCCAGCTTCACCGACAGTTCGCCCAGCGTCTCGTACTTGGCATCGACCGCCTTGGTGCCGGTGAGATGCAGCAGGGAATAGAGCAGCATCGAGGCATGGCCGGCCGACAGAACGAAACGGTCGCGATTCGGCCAGATCGGATCCTCGGGATCGAAGCGCAGGAACTTTTGCCACAGCGTGTAGGCCACCGGCGCCATCGACATCGGCATGCCGGGATGGCCCGACTTGGCTTTCTGCACGGCATCGATCGAAAGCGTGCGGATGGTGTCGATGCAGAGCTGGTCGAGGGAAACGCCTTCGCGCAGGCTCCCGGCATTCATCACGTCGTTCATGTCGCTGCCTCCCCGCTCGGTGGAGTTCCCGCGGAGCCGGCATCGGCAAACGCCAACGCCGCCCTGGAGCCGGGTCTCCGGACGGAACGGGAACCCAACGGCTACCGGCCGCCAAGGTTCCGGCGGCAGCGCGCCGCAGCGGCGCGGGGCGGCGGAACCCGCTGCGCCGTCGCGGCTTACCTCCGCGGCGGTCAGTGATGCCACGAGGACCGATCGCGCCTATCCCGCTCAGCGCAGGACCCGACATGGAGAACAAGATCGCAACCCCGCATTCCGGATCGCCGCCTGTCGTTGTCGTGGGCGGAGGATTTGGTGGCCTGTCGTGTGCCCGCGCGCTTGCCGGCAGCGGAGTGCAGGTGACATTGATCGACAGGAAGAACCATCACCTCTTCCAGCCGCTTCTCTATCAGGTCGCGACCGCGGCCTTGTCGCCGGCCGACATCGCGATCCCGATCCGCTCGATTCTGTCGGACGCGGCGAACGTCGAGGTCCTCATGGGCGAGGTGGTGGCCGTCGATCATCACGAGCGCTGCGTCATCCTCGAGGATGGACAACGCATCCCTTACGGCATCCTCGTGCTGGCGGTCGGCTCGGCCTACAACTACTTCGGGCATCCCGAATGGCAGGATGTGGCCACGAGCCTGAAGACGATCGGCGACGCCAGACGGATCAGGGCGCGCCTCCTCAGGAGCTTCGAGGAGGCCGAACGCTGCAACGACATTGCGCGACGCAGCCGGCTGATGACGTCGGTCGTGATCGGCGGCGGCCCGACCGGCGTCGAGATGGCGGGTACGATCATCGAACTGGCCCGGCATACCCTCCGGCGCGATTTCAGGCACATCGATCCCTCGCACGCGCGGGTCGTCCTGGTCGAGGCGGGCCGGCGCCTGCTCGGCGCGCTTCCCGAGAAATGTTCAAGCTACGCCCTGCAGACCTTGCGGAAGAAGGGTGTCGAGGTTCATCTCGGAACGACCGTGAAGGAGATCGACGAAACGGGAATCCGCACCGAAACAACGGAGATCGCGGCCGCGACCGTGATCTGGGCCGCCGGCATCCGGGCCAACCCGGCGGCGCAATGGCTGGGTGTCGAGCCCGATCGCAGCGGCCGGATCGCCGTGGCTCCCGATCTGTCCGTGCCCGGGCGACCCGACATCTACGTCGTGGGCGATGCCGCTCAGTTCGACGCCGGGGGACATCCCCTGCCCGCGCTGGCGCAGGTGGCGCAGCAACAGGGCCGATGGCTGGGCCGGCATCTGCGGACGGGGCGTCCGCCGTCGGCCTTCGTGTTCAGGAATCGCGGCGATACCGCCGTGATCGGCCGCGACGCCGCCGTCTACGCTTTCAGGTCCTGGAGTTTCACCGGCCGGCTGGCCTGGTTCCTCTGGAGCCTCGTGCACATCGTTCTCCTGATCGATTTCGAGAAGCGCGTGCTTGTCAGTTTTCAATGGCTCTGGCGCTACATCACCTCGTCGCGCGGCGCCCGGCTTATCGACTGAGAGCGGACGCTACACTTCACCGGCGATGGCCGCGTCGTTGCTCGCGTCATGTCGCGGTGCGCGCGGTCGACAGTCGGCCGAGACCGGCCGCCGCCGCCAGCGCAGCGAGCCCCAGCAGGCCGAGCAGCGCCAGCGCATTCACCATCAGGACATCGAGCAGGACGGAAGGCGCGAAGGCAGAGGCGGAGGCCGGCAGCACTAACGCCGCGGCGAGCAGGACGAGCTGATAAGCGGCGAAGGCGGCCGCGAAGGCAATCGCCGTCCCGAATACCGGGCCAGTGCCCAGCGGCTCGCGCCCGACCGCCTTTGCCGCCGCGAGTGCGGCAAGAGCAGCGATGCCGATCGCGCCGCCCCAGGCGACACTGTCGGCCGTGCGCGGATAGTCGAGCAGGCCGTAGCCGATCGCCTGGTTGGCGAGCCAAGTCGCCAGCACGACGAGACCCGCATCGCGCCGCGTCATCGTGCGGGCGGCGATGGTCGCCACGGCGGCGAATGGCGTCGCGCAGGCGAAGACGAGGCTGAAACCCGCACTCGCGACCGCCAGCAATACGATCCAGAAACCACGCCGCGCCGTGTCGGCAAGGAAGCCCGGATCGAGCCGGGGAGATGAGATGTGCACCATGACAAGTCTCCATCGTTGAGGATCAGAAAGTGGCCTTGACGCCGAAGAAGGCCTGGAAGTTGGGCGCCTTGAATCCCTCCGGCTCCTCGTACTGCTGATCGAGGAGGTTCTCGGCGCGGGCGAACAGCTCGACGCCCTTGCGCACGGTCCAGCCCGCAGTGGCGCGCAACAGCGCATAGGGCGAGGGCTGCACGATCGCGCCCGTCACGACGTCGTAGTCGTTGCGGCCTGAGACCTGCAGCAGTTCGAGGCCGAAGCGCACGCCCTCCAGCGGCCGCAGATCGGCACGGGCGCCGAACACGCTGGTCGGACGACGCACCAGCGGCTGGCCGGTGCCGGAGTCGATGGCGTGTGTGAAGGTGTAGTTCAGGATCACATCGACCCAGCGATAGGGGCTGAGCTGCAGGAACGTCTCGATGCCATCGCTCTGCGCGTTGGCGATGTTCTGCAGGCCCGTGTAGGGCGGCGGACACTGGATCAGGTTGCTGAAGCTGTTGAAGAAGTAGGTGACGCCCGCCTTCACCTTGCGCTCGAACATCCCCTGCTCCACGCCGAGCTCGTAGCCGCGGCTGTATTCCGGCTGCAGGTTGGGATTGCCGGCGCAGAAGAAGCCCGAGCCATAGAGCTCGAACAACGCCGGCGCCTTGAAGGCGGTGCCGTAGGAGGCCTTGAAGCGCGTGTCGGTCGGCTCGGCGAGATAGGTGGTGCCGATGCGCCAAGTCGAGACGGTGCCGAACTGGCTGTGCGTGTCGATGCGGCCGCCCAGCGACACGGTGAGCGTGTCGAACACGGTCGCGCGTCCCTGGCCGTAGAAGCCGGTCTGCGTCGCCGCGCCCCAGCTCCCGCTGTTGTCGGCGTCGGAATAGAGCCAGGAACGGTCGTAGTCGACGCCGGCCAGCAGGTTGAGATTGTCGGAGATCACGAACTCGTTCTTGACGTCAGCCTGCAGGCGGCGGCCGTTGTAATAGGCCTCCTGCGTCAGCGGGAACGGGTTCTGCACGCTCGGCAGATCGAGATCGTGACGCTGGATGTTGTTGAAGCCGATGCCGACCGTGGGCTTCCAGCGCCCGTCGAGGAAGCTGCCGTCGAATTGCAGCCGGTTGAAGAGCTGCTGCGTCCATTCGTTGGCGTTGGGATCGTAGAAGGTGATCTGGTCGTACTTGAGCTGGGTGTCGATGTAGCGGTTGAACAGCGTGAGCTGGGCGTTGTCGCCCAGATCGACGCCGAGCCGCGACGCCAGCGTGATGTTGCGGTAGGGATCGTTGCCGATGAAGCCGCCCTGGGCCGGCCAGAAGCGCGGCGACACCACCGGCTCGCCCGGCGCATACAGCCCGACGGCGGAGATGTTGTAGTTGAAGCGGCCGTCGCTGCCGCGCAGGAACCCGCCCGACGTGGTCTGCAGGCGCGTGCCGAGTTCGGTGAAGGCGGCGCCGTTCATCGGTCCGCTGCCGGGCTTGGTCACCATGTTGATGACGCCGCCCATCGCCGCCGAGCCGTAGAGCGTGCTCATGGGTCCGCGCACCACCTCGATGCGGTCGAGGTTCTCGGTCATGAAATGGGCGAAGTCTATGGCGCCGGTGGCGGTCGAGGGATCCATGACATTCATGCCGTCGATCAGCGTCAGCGTCTGGCTGGCATTGGCACCGCGCACGAACACCGCAGTCTGCGATCCCGGTCCGCCCGACTGCTGCACCGAGACGCCGGGCACGTAGCGCAGCACGTCGGGAACGGTGCGCAGCTGCCGCTCCTCGATCTCCTTGCCGGTGACGACCGTGACGGTGCCGGTGACCTTGTCGCGCGGCGTCTCCTCGCGGTCCGCCGTCACCACCGTGTCGGGCAGGATCGGCGCCGTCTCGGTCTGCGCCGCGGCCATTCGCGCCAGCGCCAGCAGGACGGATGCCACCAGGACGGATGATAGAACGACAAGCGGAATCGAACGGATCGACGTCATGTGACGGTCCCCCACAGCAGCCCACGCAAATGCGCGTCACCGCTCGGTTGACCGTCCCGCTGGTACTACCCGCCCATCGGAAGAGCGACGCTATCGCCGGCAGGTCTTCTGGCTTGCAGGTCCTCGCTTGCGCCTGTCTTCCCGGACCGAAGCCCAGTGACGTCGTTGGCGCGCGCTCGCTGCTTACAGCTGCGGGTGCAGCTGCCGATTGGCCCTCGGGCGTTCGCCCTCGGACGGCACGGCATTCCCTGTTCGCCTCCGGTTAAGGAGGACCGTCGATGGGTGAATCGTTACGAAGGAAAGACGCCGCGGTCAATAGCGCGCGTCGCGGATCTCACTTCACCGACGACTGCCATGCCTCGATGGCCGGAAAACGATGGATGAAGTTCAGGATATTGAGCGTGAGGTTGTCGTGCACCAGCCAGCCGACGGCGATCTCCATCACCAACGCCAGCGCCACCGTCACGCGCCACGGCAGCAGATAGGCGAGCGTGAAGCCGGTCATCATCGACACGGTATCCATCAGCGAGTTGAGGATGCTGTCGCCGACATAGCCGCGCGCCAGTGCCTGCTGGCGATAGGCCTCGATCACCCACGGCGTGTTCTCGGCGATCTCCCACGCCGCCTCGATGCCGACGGCGACCGCCAGCCGCGTCAGCACCGGCGTGCGCGCCGAGACGAGATGCAGCAGGCCGTAGAACAGGAAGCCATGGACGATGTGCGAGAAGGTGTACCAGTCGGTGATCTGCTGGGACATCTCGTCCGACCAGATGTCGCCGACCCACAGACGGATCGTGCCGCAGGCGCAGATCCACAGCCGTCCCATGCCGTACAGCACCGATGCCTGCACCAGCATGAGGGCGAGGATGGCGAACGCCGCCGGACGCCACGATACGCGCGCCCGTCTCGGGCGAATCTCGGACAAGGTCATGGATCGATTGCCTCCGCTTCGCCCGCCGTCACTCGATCACGTCGTCGGCCAGCGCCAGAACCGACGGCGGGATGGTGACGCCGAGCGCCCGCGCCGCCTTCAGGTTGATGATGAAGTCGAACTTGGTCGGCTGCTCGACCGGCAGCTCGGCGGGATTGGCGCCCTTCAGGATACGATCGACGAGCATCGCCGTGCGGCGATAGCGATCGCCCTGGTTGGTGCCGTACAGCATCAGGGCGCCTTCATCGAGATATTCGCGCAGCCCGCTCATGGTCGGCAGGCGCAGCCGGTCGACCTCGGCCATCACCTGCTTGCGCAGGCTGACGGCGAGCGGATCCTCGAGCACGAACAGGCTGGTCGCCCCGGCCGCGACCAGCGCCTCCAGGCGCGCCGCGCTGAAATCCGCCGGCTTGCGGACCTCGAGAAGAACGAGCCGGATGCCGTCCTTCTCCGCGCCCGCCTGCAATTCCTTGAGCGCCAGCAGCGCATAGGGCGTGTCGGGATTGTAGAGCACGCCGATCGCCCGCTGGTTCGGCACCGCCATCTCCAGCAGTTGAAGCTGCTTGCTCTTGAACTCCGCCGACTGGCCGCTCAGCCCCGTGACGTTGCCGCCGGGCCGGGCCAGGGTCTGCACCAGGCCGGCGCCGACCGGATCGCCGGCGGTGGAGAAGACGATCGGGATGGTCGACGTCGCGGCCCGCAGCGCCTTCGGCGCCAGCGTGCCCCAGCCCGCCACGAGGACGTCGGGATGCAGACGCACCAGCTCCTCGGCCAAAGCCGGCAGCCGCACCGGATCGCCGGCGGCCGAGCGATAATCGAAAGCGAGCGTCTTGCCCTCGGCATAGCCGAGTGCCCGCAACGGCTCGAGCAGCAGTGCCGCCGTCTCGCTGGGCTCCAGGGTGAGGAAGCCGACGCGATAGACGCGTGCTTGCGCAGATGCCACCCGCGGCAGCACCGCCGCCGCAACTCCCAAACCCAAGACCTCGCGTCGCCTCATCCCGTCCCTCGCGCGCGGCAGAATGACCCGACTTCAGCCCCCAACGCAAACGAAGCCTCACCAGCCGCGTCTCCTCAGGATGAGGTCGGAGGTTGGTGTCGCCCGACCGCTCGCGGGAGCGCGCCACTCCAGTGGCGCTCATGCATCGTCGAGGCGGCAAGACCGCCCCCGCGCATAGCGCCAACCGTCTTCTTCCAATCGATCACGCGCACGGCCTAGGGCGCGCAAGCCGCTGCCCGGCGCTCGAGCAGCGCCCGTTCGCGGGCGTTGCCGGCGAGCGCGGCGGCGGCCGTAAAGGCTGCTTGGGCCTCTGCCAGGCGGCCCAGGCGTTGCAGGAGATCGCCGCGCACACTCGGCAACAGGTGGTAGCCCTTCAATGCTGGGAAGTCCGCCAGTGCCTCCACGATCTCGAGACCCGCGGCAGGCCCCGCGACCATCGCCACGGCGACGGCGCGGTTGAGTTCGACCACCGGCGAGTTGGTCAGGGCCGATAGCTGCGCGTAAAGGCCGGCGATGCTCCGCCAGTCGGTGCTCTCCGGGGCCGGCGCACGCGCGTGGCAGGCGGCGATGGCGGCCTGCAACGTAAAGAACCCCGTTCCTCCGCCCAGTTTTCGCGCCCGGGCCAGCGCATCGAGGCCGCGGCGGATCTGAAGCGCGTCCCACAGGCGGCGGTCCTGATCCATCAAGAGGATGGGCTCGCCGTCGGGCCCGGTGCGGGCCGCATTGCGCGACGCGTTCAGTTCCATCAGGGCCATCAGACCATGCACTTCGGGCTGATCCGGCGCGAGGGCCGTCAGCACCCGGCCCAGGCGACGGGCTTCGTCACAAAGTTGAGGCCGCAGCCAGTCGTCGCCACGCGCGGCGGTGTAGCCCTCGTTGAAGATCACGTAGACGACCTCCAGCACCGTCGGCAGACGCCGGTTGCGTTCTTCGCCCTGCGGCGTCTCATAGGACAGGCCAGAGTCCGACAGGAGGCGCTTGGCGCGGACGATACGCTGAGCGACGGTCGCCTCCGACAGCAAAAATGCGCGGGCGATCTCTTCGGTCGTCAGGCCGCAGACCATGCGCAGCGCCAAGGCCACCCGGGACTCACGCGACAGCCGCGGATGGCAGGCGGTGAAGATCAGCCGCAGCATCTCGTCGCCGATATCGTCATCGAGGGGTGAATCGAGATCGGGCATGGCGTTCTGCTCAATTTCCAGCGCCGCCGCGATCATCCCATGCTGGCGGGCAAGCATCGGTACGCGCCGCAGATGGTCCAAGGCTCGGCTCCTGGCGGCGGCCATCAGCCAGGCGCCCGGCCGTTCGGGCACGCCTGTTTCGGGCCACCGCTCCAGCGCGGCGACGAGGGCATCCTGTGTCAGCTCCTCCGCCAGGGGCACGTCGCGCAGCATCCGGGCAAGGCTGGTGATCAGCCTGGGCTGCTCGATCCGCCAGGCGGCGAGAATGGCACGATGGACGTCACCCTGCGCCACGCTGGACGGCTCCCTCAGGCGCCCCGGGTCATCGAGCCGGCGATCGCGCGGACCTCACAAGTCCCTTCCCACCCGGGCATGAAGTCCGTGTGCAAGCGCATGAATTCCCGGGCGGAAGCGAGGGCCTCGGCCGGACCGGGCAGATCGAAGATCGCATAGCCGCCGATCATCTCCTTGGCCTCGATGAAGGGACCGTCGAGCACCTTCAACTCGCCCTTCTCGATCGAGACCTGGCAGCCCATGGCGAGCGGCATGAGCCCGCCGTCGTCGAGCATGCGGCCCGCCTCGATCTCGCGCCGGGCCATCTTGTGCATGGCTTCGATCAATGCAGGGGGCGGCTCAGCCTGCTGGTTGGATTTGACGATGAACATGTAGCGCATGGCGGATACTCCTTCGATGGGCGGCGACGCCCTCGCCGCCTGACTACCCCGTCAAACAGTTCGACGAACGAACCTGGGCTGGATCGACAGAGCCTTCAAAAAAATTTTACTCGCGGCCTCGGCACTCTCGCATGCACTGACGGACGCCGGCCAATCAAGGTCTTGGGGAGATTAAGCCTAAAGCCGGGCACAAGGCATGGCCACTCCAGTGGCGCTCATCCTTGTGAAATGGGCCCGGGTGGGCGTGCTTCCGTTATTTTTGGCGCGCTCACCAACGGACCCCACCCTGAGGAGGCGCGTAGTGCCGTCTCGAAGGGTGGCAGCGCAACCGCCGCTTCCGGGGATGAGCGGCGTCACGGCGATGGCGGGAACGGTGTCGTGATCGGCGAAAAGGGTTTCAGCTGCGCGGAGACCTCGCCGTTCAGCGTGATGTCGTAGGCATCGACGGCGAGGATTTGGCCGGACGCCGGATCGAGCCGGGCGAAGTCGATCCAATAGACGTTCGGGCTGTTGACCGGCATCACGTAGTAGACCTTGTGCGTGAGGTCGACGATCGTAGCCCAGCGCGTCGGCCAGGTATCCGTCGATTCACCGCCCGAGGTGTTGATCGCGCCGAACGGCACGGCGACGTTGCTGATGACGCCGGCGAGATGGCCCACCGCCTCGCGCAGGTCCGCCGGCTTCGGCAGCGTCTTGAGATATGACGAGGCGCGCACGAAGCGACTCGCGGGATCGATGTCGCCGGGCATCGCGAGTGTGCCGCCGAACAGCTTGTAGCGCTTGAGGTTGGCGAGTTGCTCGTCGAGCGTCGGCTCGTTGGTCATCACGGTGACGTCCTTGCCATGATGGACGACCAGCCGACCGCCGACGAATTCGAGCACCGCACTGTCGCCCGACGCATCCTCGAGCGCGAGATGCACCGGCCATTCGCGTCCCAGGGCCTTGGCCGAGACGATGCGCACCGCCTTCAGCCCTTCCAGCGCCTCGGCGACGGTGGCGTAGTTGTCGAGGGCGTATTGTCCCCACTGCAGATTGGAAACGCCCGGCCGCGCGTCGGCGGGTTCGTACTCCGTCCCGTGCAGGTAAAGGATATGGGCGGCGAGGCCGGCCTCATTCATGCCGTCGCCGGAGCCGGCATCGAAGGCGGTCAGCACGGCGCTGGCATATTTCGAGGTCCAGGTCGCGGCATTGGCGTCGCTCACGCCGCGGCGGGCGATGCCGCGCGGCAGATAGACGAGGCGCGGCTTCTCGTCGACATAGAGGTCCCAGGTGCGGGCCGCCAAAATCGCCTGTCCGTTGGTGTTCCACAGGATCAGGCTGCACGCCTCGGCGATCGGCCACGCCGCCAGGAAGGCCGCGGCGGCGGTGGCAATGCCGACTGCCGCGGAAACGATCTTCGCCCTCAACTCGCACTCCCCGGAAGCTTCGCCGCATCGAACATCGGTCGAGGCCTCACCGGGACGCATTGATCCCCGTCAAGGCGATGAGGGCAGTCCCTCAACCGGCGCGTATCACTTCTTTGCCGTAGACCTCGGGGATCTTGGCGTCCTGGTCGGCGGGCGAGAACAGTTCCCATTCGATGCCGTTGACGTCGTGCGTCGAGGAGAAGCCGCTGGCGGCGTCGTCCTCGAAGCCGAGATGGCGCAGCTGTCCGGCGCGCTCGGGCATCTGGTTGATCGAGAAGTTGAGTTGGTCGGTGCGGAACAGCGCGTACTTGCGCGGCACGACGGCGGTCGGCTCGACGCCGAGACGGCGGCTGTAGTCGGCGATCGAGTCCTGCAGGTCGGCGACGGCGAGCGCGATATGGAAACGGCGCATGGCTCCTCCTTGCGAATGGATACGACGCAGGAAGCCAAACCGGATAAGCTGGTACAAGTGAGGAGTTTATCCTGGTATCGAAATCACCACCCAGCGGCCGCGCGGCCGGTCCGATCATCCGCTCCATCGCCGCCCAGCGCCGCGAGCTGGGCGATTTCCTGCGGGCCCAACGCGCGCGCCTGTCGCCGTCGGGGCTCGGCCTGCCGGCCGGCCCGCGCCGCCGCACGCCCGGGCTGCGGCGCGAGGAGGTGGCGCAGCAATGCGGCATGAGCGTCACCTGGTACACCTGGCTGGAACAGGGCCGCGATGTCTCCGCCTCGCCGCAGGCGCTGGCCGCCCTGGCCGTCGCGCTGCATCTCAGCCCGGCCGAGCGCCGCTATCTGTTCGAACTCGCCGGCAAGCGCGATCCCGCCGCCGCACCGGGCGAGCCGGCGGAGACGATGGATGTACCCGCGGCGCTGGCCGAGGCGGTCAACGCGATCAAGCCGCCGGCCTATCTGCTCGACCGACTGTGGAACGCGCGCGCCTGGAACAACGCCGCGCAGCGCCTGTTCGTGGGCTGGCTCGACCGCGGCGACGACCGCAACCTGCTGCGCTACATCTTTCTCAATCCGGTCTCGCGCACCGTCATTCCCGACTGGAGCCGCCGCGCGCGCCGCGTGCTGGCCGAGTTCCGGGCCGAATCCGGTCCTCACATCGACGATCCGGCGCTGGTCGCCCTGGTCGAGGACCTGCGCCAGCGCAGCGCCCTGTTCGCGCGCTGCTGGCGCGAGCACGAGGTGGTCGAGCGGCTGGGCGGCGAGCGCAGCTTCGATCATCCCCGCAGCGGAAGGCTGGCCTACGAGCAGATCGCCTTCACCGTCGCCAGCCGCATCGACTCCAAGCTGGTGATGCTGTTGCCGCGCGGCCGCAGCCGCCGCTGAAGCCCACCGCGCAACCCCGGCCGCGCGTGCCGGCTGTTCAGGCCGCGGCGTAGTTCGACGGGAACAGGGCGCGCCGCGTCTCCTCGTCGAACTCCTTCTTGAAGGCATGCTCCTTGCCCACCGCACGCGCCCGGGCGACGGCCGGTCGCGCCTCGATCGCCTTGAACCAGCGCGCGATGTTGGGGAAGGACTGCAGCGGATCGCCCTCGCTCTTCAGCACCCGCCCGGCGCGATCGATCCAGCCCCAGGCCGACATGTCGGCGATGGCGTAGCTGTCGCCGACGATGAAGGCGCGGCCGGCGAGATGATCGTCGAGCACCTTGTAATGACGCTCGGCCTCGCGCCGATAGCGATTGCGCGCGTAATCCAGGCCCTCCGGCGCGATGTATTGGAAGTGCACTGCCTGCCCCGAGAAAGGGCCGAGGCCGGTGGCGATGAAGAACAGCCATGACAGCAGTTCCGGCCGGTCCTGCGGCGCGCCCACGAACTTGCCGGTCTTGTCGCCGAGATAGAGCAAGATCGCGTTGGAATCGAACACCCGCGCCTCGCGGCCGCCCGGGCCGTCCGTGTCGACGATGGCCGGCACCTTGCCGTTCGGGTTGATGGCGCGGAAAGCAGGCTTGTGCTGCTCGCCCTTGCCGGTATCGACGGCAATCGTCTCGTAGGGCAGGCCGGCTTCCTCGAGGAACAATGCCACTTTGGCGGGATTCGGTGTCGGATGGAAATAGAAGCGGATCATGCGATTTCTCCCGTGATGGAGAGGGCCGGATGGAAACGAAGTCCCTGCCTGACGGACTCAATCACGATTCTGGATCGTTCGATACAGAATAATTCGCACAAGATCAGCGTCGCATACACATGAACGATCGGCTCAATTTCTCATTCTGGAACATTCGCTTCAGAATCGGATAGGCCGTCGTCGCGCTTCATGGTAGCGCTGCCGGCCCATGGTCGATGCGACGTCCGATACCGAGGGCAGCGAGCGACGGCGCTGGGGCCTGGTCTCCGGAGCGACGATGGCGCTGGGCGCCTCGGTGTCCTTCGCCGCCGCACGGGCCGCGCTGGTCGGCGGCCTGCAGGCGACCGACCTGATCTTCGCCCGCTACGTCGTCGCGGGACTTGTCATGCTGCCGCTGCTGCTGCGCTTCGGCGTGCGCGATCTGGCCGGCATCGGGCTTGGCCGCGGACTCGTGCTCGCGGTCCTGGGCGGCGCGCCCTTCGCGTTGCTACAGACCGGCGGCTACGGCTTCGCGCCGCTCGCGCACGGCGCCGTCATCGCGCCCGCCACCGTCACCATCGTCAGCACCATCGGCGCGGCACTCCTGCTGCGCGAGCGGCTGTCGTCCAACCACCTCGCCGGCGCGGCCATCGTCCTCGCCGGCATCGTGCTGATCGGCTGGGACGGCATCGCCCAGCCGGCGGGCGAGCGCGCCTGGCTGGGCGACCTCCTCTTCTTCCTGTCCAGCGTGCTGTGGGCGGGCTTCACCCTGCTGCTGCGGCTGTGGCGCTTGTCCGCCTTGCGTGCGACCGCCGTCGTCGCCGTGCTGTCGGCGCTGGCAACCACGCCCGCCTATCTGCTGTGGGCCGGCCCCGCGCACCTGCTCGCCCTGCCGCTCGGCACGCTGATCCCGCAGGGCCTGATCCAGGGCGGGGTGCAGGGCGCGCTCACCATGTATGCCTATGGCCAGGCGGTGGTGCTGCTGGGCGTCAGTCGCGCGGTGCTGTTCCCCGCGCTCGTGCCGGCGATCTCGGTGCTGCTCGGCATCCCCATTGTCGGCGAGATCCCCGGCCCACTGCAGATCCTGGGCCTTGCCCTCGTGACGCTCGGCCTGCTGACGACGATCGGTCTCGGCGGTCTCCTGCGGCCACGCCGGCGCCCCCGCCGGCGTTCGTGAACGGAATCGACTTCGCGGCCGGCGCATGACCGACTTCTAATTGCAACACGGCGCACACCATGCCGCATCCTGGAAACACCGGAACGCCTGTCGCCCTTTGAGACATCCCCATGATCGGTCTGCTAACGTCACGCGACACGCATATGGGGAAAGCCGGTAGTCGTTCGATGATCGTTCGGTTTATGCATTTGCAGAGGGGGAGTGCCCGTCGGGCATCGTTCATCGCCCTCACCGCCACGCTGCTCGCGACGAGCGCGACGGCGCAGACCCTCCTTCCCGGAAATTTCCTCTCGGTGGGACCGGCGCCGACCTTCGGCGACGCCAACATCGCCCAGAGCCGCGATGCCCCGCCCAGCAACGGCTCGCTCTCGGGCGCGGTGCAGGCCATCCTGACCAATCCCACCAACGCGAACTCGATCATCGTCGGCGCGACCAATGGCGGCATCTGGACCACCCAGAATGGCGGCCAGACCTGGAACACCACGACAAGCAGCCTGCCGTCGCTGTCGATCGCCAGCCTCGCCTACAACTCGAGCAGTTCGCAGATCGTCTATGCCGGCATCGGCAATACCGACAACGGCAGCATTGGCGACAGGCGCAGCGGGGCCCTCACGGGCATTGCCGTCAGCAGCGACGGCGGCAGTTCGTGGAGCACCCTGACGGCGCCGCTCGGCACCATGGCCGACAAGAGCGTGGTCAGCGTCGCCGGCTACGGCACCGGCGCCAGCACGACCATCCTGGCGGCGACCTACGAGCCGAACAGCGCCTCGACCGCCACCGGCGCCAACAATTACGGTTTGTACAAGAGCGTCAACGGCGGCACCTTCACCCTCGTCAACGACGGCAGCGGCACCACGCCGAGGGGTGCGGCCACCTCGCTGGTGGGGCAAGGCACGACGAGCAATCCCTATTATGTCGTCATCACCGCCGACACGCCCGGCCAGAGCGGCGTGTTCCGCAGCACCAACGGCGGCAGCACGTGGCAGCCTGTCCTGTCGCTGGCCGACAACCAGGCCGGACGGCTGGCCATCGCGCCGAACGGGGCGGTCGCTGTCGCCGTGTTCGATCCGCGGCAGAAATCCCCGACCGTGACGACGGGCGGGCAGATCGTCGGCCTCAGCTATTCGGCGACAGGGGCGAGCGGAAGCTGGACCGCGATCTCGAACTTCCCGCAAGTCAATTCCGGCGCCCAGGCCAACACCAATCTCACGATCGCCATCGACCCCAACAACACCAATATCGTCTATCTCGCCGGCGATGCGCTCGCGAACGCCGTCACCATCTCAGCCTATCGCCTGACCATCCAGGGACAAAGCGGTACGGCGATCGTCTCGCAGATCACCGACGCCGGCACCTCGGACAATTCGACCATCCATGCCGACTCCCGGGCCATTGCCTTCGACGCCCTGGGACGCCTGCTGATGGCCAGCGACGGGGGCATCTATGCCCGGACCAATCCGCAGAGCAGCGCCGGCGGCTGGAGCGGGCTGAATGGCAATCTGTCCCTGCGCGAGGCCTATGTGATCGCCTACGATTCGATCAGCAAGCGCCTGGCCGTGGCGGCGCAGGATACCGGCGTCGCCTTGCAGAACACGACCGGCGCCACCGTCTATTCGCCGGTGAACGGCGGCGACGGCTTCGTCGCGGCGGTCAACGACCATACCTACGCCTCCCAGGGCGAAAGCATCCTCTACACCTCGTCGCAGGGCCTCGGGGGATTGCGCCGGATCATCATGAACAGCCAGGGCATGGCCAGCTCGGACCTGGCCGTCGACCCGTCGGCCGGCAACCCGGGCTGGAACTTCGTCAACAAGCCGACATCGGCCCCGACCGCCACGGATTTCACGAACGAGATCGACACCGACCCGAACAACAACCAGCTGCCGATGGCCACCCGCTTCGTGCTCAATCGCATCGATCCGACCAAGATCGCGATCGGCAGCAACTACCTCTATGTGACGACCGACGACCTCGTCACCAAGGCCATCAATGGCGACACGAGCGTCTGCAGCGGCACGACGACCACGGTGTGCAACATCCTGACCAATGTCAGCGGCCTGTCGACCTTGAACGGTGCGGTGACCGCCGTCGCCTACGGCGCATCCGGCAACGAGAACGCCCTGCTGGCCGGCACCGACGGCACCGCCAACAACCGCCTCTATTACAGCGGCACGGCGGCAGCGAATTCGCTGGCAGTGAAAAGCGCCTATGCCGGCGGCGCACCGACCTCCCTGCTGTTCGGCGTGAATTCGTCCGTCTTCTACGTCGCCGACGGCAACAACCTGTGGAGCTCCATCAACGGCGGCACCAGCTTCACCGACCTCACGTCGAACCTTTCCAGCGTCGCCAACAACCTCTCGGTCGGCTCGCCCATGGCGCTGGAATTCCTCAACACCACGAATAACGTCAAGGCGCTGCTGGTCGGTGGCCTCTTCACGGGCGCCGCCGGTGCGTCGCGGACGCCGATCGCCGTGGCGATGAGCGACAACAGCGGCAACCTGAGCGGCTGGAGCCCGTTCGGCATCAACCTGCCGAACACCTTCGTCAGCTACCTGACCTACAACACCAGCGCCGACGTGCTGGCCGCCAGCCTCTACGGCCGCGGCATCTGGCTGGTCTACGACGTCACCAGCTATTTCTCGAGCGCGACCGAGCTGTGGTTCGGCAAGGCCGACAACGATTCGACGCCAGTCGCCTCGCAGCTCGGCGGCAGCCGGCCGCTGATCAAGTTCGGCACCGGCACGCTCACCATCAACGTCGACACCGCCTATACCGGCACCACCACCATCAAGAACGGCACGCTGCTGGCCAATGCCTCGATGGCGAGCTCGAGCTCGATGATGGTCGAGGAGCCGGCGACGGTGCGCGGCATCGGCATCCTGCCCCAGACCACGATCGCCGGCACGCTGCGGCCCGGCAACAACGCCATCGGCACGATCACGGTGAACAAGGGCCTGACCTTCAACGCCGGCAGCACCTATGCGGTCGACGTCTCGCCGCAGGTGGCCTCGAGCACCAACGTGGTGGCGGCCGGCGGCACCGGCGCGGCCGAGTTGAACGGGACGGTGCAGGCGATCCTGCAGCCGGGCAACTACGTGCCCAGCCGGACCTTCACCATCCTCAATGCGGTCGGCGGCCTCAACGGATCGGAATTCGCCAACGTCACCAGCAACTTCCCGTTCCTGGGTGCCTCGCTCTCCTACGACGCCAGCAACGCCTATCTCACCATCGCGCCGGGCGGCTTCGCGAGCGGCGGCCAGACCGCCAACCAGGTCGCGGTCGGGTCGGCGCTCGATCGCGGGGTCGCGGGCGCCAGCGGCGACTATGCCACCGTCATCGGCGCACTCAGCCTGATGTCCTCGAGCCAGGCCCCGGCGGCGTTCGATGCCATCAGCGGCGTGAACTATGCCGGCTTCGCCACGCTGGCGGTGCGCGGCGCCCAGCTCTTCATGAACAACTTCGCCCAGCAGATCGGCGGCAGCCAGACCGTGGGCGGCGGCGGCGGCAGCGGCAGCGCCGGCAACAATGGCGGCAGCGGCGGCCGCATCGCCCTGGCCGAGGCCTGCGACGCGAGCTGCGATATTCCCGCCGCGCCGCGCTGGGGCGTGTGGGGCGGCGGCGTCGGCGCCACCGGCGCGCTGGCCGGATCCGCCACCACCTACGGCACCAACTTCAGCATCGGCGGCTTCTCGGGCGGCCTCGACTATCGCTTCGACCCGCAATTCCTGGCCGGCGTCACCGTGGGCTACACCAACGCCTCGCAATACACGCAGGGCCTGGCGGGCTCAGGCAACAGCAACACGGTGCAGCTCGGCCTCTACAGCACGCTGAGCTACGACCCGTTCTACCTCGATCTGCTCGCAGGCTATGCGCGCAGCGCCAACACGCAGGTCCGGCAGATCAGCATCCCCGGCCTCGCCACCCGCACCGCCAACGGCCAGACCACGCTCGACCAGTTCTTCGGCCAGGTCGAGGTCGGCCGGCGCATCGATCTCGGCGGCCAGGCCGAGAGCTTCGTCACGCCGTTCGCGCGTCTGCAGGGCTCGACAGCGACATCGGCCGCCTTCAGTGAATGGGGCGCGCAGTCGCTCGACCTCAACGTCGCGGCACAGACCACCAACTCGCTGCGCACGATCCTCGGCGCCCAGCTCGGCGGCAAGCTCGATGCCGGCGGGCAGGGCAAGCTGGCGCTGGTCCTCCGGGCCGGCTGGAGCCACGAATACGCCAGCACGAACCAGCCGGTGACGGCGAGCTTCGCCGGCGCGCCGGTGGTGCCCTTCACCGTGCAGGGCGCGTCGGCGCCGCGCGACGGCGTCGTCGTCGGCCTCGCCGCCACCACCGCCCTCACCGACTCGACCAGCCTCTATGCCCGCTACGACGGCGACCTCGCCGGCGGCAACACCAGCCACGTCTTCTCCGCCGGCGTCAGGTACGTATGGTGAAGAGGGCGTTGCTCGATATTGTCGCTAGCTAAATATTTCATCAGGCCTGTTGGATGAGGCGAAGTGCTGCAACCACCGCGCCCCGCGGATGCGTGAGTGCATGGGGAGTGCCGCGACCGCACTGTCACCGCACCCTGCGGGGGACTGCGGGGACTGGCTACGGTGTTGGTGAGGGGCCGACATGAAGAGATGACGGAACGGTGCCCCTTGCCTTCGCCCCCCGGAGCCTTTCCTGCTTCGCCGGCACCACGGAACGACACGGCCTCCGGCAGGGCGATTCCGCCCCCAACGGAAAGGCTCTAGCGGTCGGGACCCTGGAAGTTCGGGATATGCGTCTCGAACACCTGTTCCAGGGAACGGCGTCGCTCCTGCGGCACGCCCCGCGCGAGCTGCCGCGAGGCGACGATGCGGGGTATTCCAAACGTCCCGGTCAGATCGTTGAGCAACGCTTCCAGTTTGCCCCAACCGGTGGGCGAACCCTGCTGCTCCCACCAGCGGCAGGCAACGGCTTGCGGAAGCAGAAGATAGGCCGCGAACGCATTGGCGCGGGTTTCGACCGTGCGCGCCACGCGTTGTCTCACGGCATCGACAAGCGCGGGCCACTCGCTTTCATCGAGCAGGAGATGACCGATCTCATGCGACCACGTGAACCGGAGCGAGCGCTCCAGGTCGTCGGCGCCCGCGCCCTGGCGACGCGTGTTGAGGTTCAGGAGGATCGCCGGGCCATGGGACGGTCCGGCACTGGCGATCCCGTCCAGACGTCTGTCGGGAATGGTCTGTCTCCGCACGAAAATGCCCAGCCTCTCCGAGAGAGCCTGCAGATCGACCGCCTGATCGGCCGATTGATCGAGCCACCCGCGAACATAGTCCGCCGCGCGGATGCCCTGGTCGAGCGGACGATCGATTC
Organism: Enhydrobacter aerosaccus; assembly: GCF_900167455.1. Classification (GTDB taxonomy): domain Bacteria; phylum Pseudomonadota; class Alphaproteobacteria; order Reyranellales; family Reyranellaceae; genus Reyranella; species Reyranella aerosaccus. The sequence goes on along the minus strand of NZ_FUWJ01000009.1, from coordinate 87,065 downwards.
CCCGAAGAGCCCGTCGGATATTTATCCGCAGCTTCGCAAGCCCTGTCGCATTCCCATCGGGGATGGATCGGATTTCGCGCAACACCTCGACCAGACTGGCGGGGCCGAGCGGTCCCGAACTGCGGGCGGCGGCAAGGATCGGGTTGGTGTTGTCGTTGGCGACATCGGAGAGGGAGCGGTTTGCGACCGCCTCGGTCAGCATCGTACCCAGCCCGTGCGTCCGCTCGACCTCCTCGCGCGGTATCCCGCTGATGAGGGCGGCCGTCGCCAGCGGGTCGATCCGATCGCGTCGCTCCCACCGGTCGATCGCACGCCGGGCCGTGTCGTCGTTTCTGCGCTTCAGACTTTCGGCCGCAAGCGCACCAAGACGATTCAACTCGGCAACGAATTGGCCGAACGCGATATCCTCGTGCACCTGTCCGTTGGCCTCGAGCCGGACACGATCGATCTGCCGCAGGACGAAGCAGGGTTTCAACCCGGCGCCGTGCTTCATCTGGCTGAAGTCATGCTGATACAGAAACTCGTCCAGCAGCGCGGCTTCTCTTCCGGCATCGGGCGAATCGTCGCCCAGGCGCTCCCAACGCTCTTCGGCCGCCCGCAGCAGACCGGTAACGGACCGCGGCTCGTCGTCGGGTTCGAACGCGACAGGCCAGGATTGAGCCAGCAGAAGAGATGCCCACGCGTCCGCAAGGTAGGAAAGCACGTCTTCAGGATCGAACTCGGACGCGCCGTCGTCCTGCTCCGGATGCGGCCATACGACTTCGTCGTCGATGAGCACGGCCATGCGGACACCGCCGGCCCGGGTCTCCTCAAGTTCGAAGGCGAACGTCATAGGTCCGGCGGACCTCCTACCGTGATATGGCTCTTGACCCAGGCGTCGAATGCTTTTTCGCATCCATCCTGCCGGGCCAACGCGCGAAGAGCGGCGATCAGGCGGCTACCCATCCTGCCAGTATAGGGATAGCCATGATAGCTGTCGCCTGGGTTGGTCGTCTGCGCCGTATAGATCGTCCCGTCCCGATCGACAACATAGAGACGCTTGGGAAAAGCCTCGCTATAGGGCGGCCGCGTGATATGGGGAATCGCCCTGTCGAGCAACGCCTGCCGGCGGTCGGCCGGGAAGCCGGCCGGACATTTGCCCACCGCCTCACCCCGTCCCGATCGGACGATCTCGGGCCGCCCCGTCGAACCGACATGCTTTCTGCGATTTTCGCCGCGCTCGTATCGGCGATGACGAACCAACTTCTCTGCCAAGCAAGGCCTTATCGAATTGTATGACCGCACGATATGCGACCGAACGACAATGCTACCGGCGCGCGAAGACATCGAGCCGAAGCGTGAGAACGACCTCCTATCAAAAACTATCCCCTCGCGGCCGGCAGAGCAATGCACCGCCACCTCGGCCGCGAGACGATCACCCGTCACCCCGGCTCCCGCGAGGGACTGCGAGACGGGCTGCGTGTTAGGGCTGCGGAGGCAGGACAGGTAGGCTCCTGGATTTTCCGCGTCTGGAGATCGCGCGCGGCCGCGTCTCCAGGCATCTGATTTCCCTTGCGGAATTCCCCGCTGCAAGCATTCCCGTCGCCGACGACGGACACGATGGCTCAGCTTCCGGAACGAGCGGGTGGGCCATCAGCGACGCCATCGGCAGCGTCATGCAGATGCCAGAGGCCCTGCCATCCCGAGGCGAAGTCTAGGGGTCTCTCGCCGGTCCGTAGATGGCCGGAATCGTCGATCCGTGCGCGGCGGGTTTATGGTGGGGGCCGAACACATCCCAAGAGAAGCACGATCTACCGCCGCGCCATGACCTTGTTCGTTGCTTTATGTCCGATTGCCGCGCCCCGGCAACCGTTTTCTCCTCCGTTTATAAACGGTGAAAACGGTGAAGAGCGATCGCGACGGAAACCCGTGGGAACTGTAATCATCGAGACGCGGGCGGCGGGTCTATGATGTCCGTCGATGCTGCCGCGAAAGACGACGGCCGTCGCTGGACGTTGCTGTCCGTCGCGGCCCCGCCCGTTCCCGCGTCACCCCGGCCCCCGTTAAATTTCCGTTTATTTAACGGGAGGAGGATCAGAGAAGCCCGCGAGCCGGCGTCTCACACCCGGCGCATCAGGTAGGTGTCCATGATCCAGCCCTTGGCGGCGCGGGCGGCGGCGCGGCGGCGGTTGATCTCGGCCACCACCTCCTTGAGGCGGCCGGCGATCAGGATCTCGTCTTGCGTGCCGAGATAGGCGCCCCAGTAGATCTCGACGTCCTGGTCGGCGAAGCGGTTGTAGGTCTCCTCGCCGTCCAGCATCACCACGACGCTGTCGGCCGCCTCGGGCCAGCCTTCGGCGAGGCGCCGGCCGGTGGTGATGTGCACCGACTGGCCGATGCGGTTGAGGGTGATGCGATGGCGCGCCGCCAGCACCTGGATGGCGCTGATGCCGGGGATCACCTCGATCTCGAGACCGTTGCGCGCGGCGATCGCCTCGACGTTGCGGATGGTGGAGTCGTAGAGCGCCGGATCGCCCCAGGCGAGGATGCCGCCGCACTGGCCCTCGCCCAGCTCGCCCACGATCATGCGCTCGAACGCGGCCTGCTTGTCGCGGTTGAGATCGTCGACGCAGGCAAGATAGTCGGCCGGCGTCCGCTCGCGCGGCGGGCTCGGCGCCTCGACCACGCGATGCGGCCGACCGGTGGCGAAGCGCTGCAGGATCTCGTGGCGCAGCGCCACCATGTCCCGCTTCACCGCGCCCTTCTCCAGCACGAAGAACACGTCGACGCGGTTCAGCGCCTCGATCGCCTCGAGGGTGACGTGGCGCGGGTCGCCGGGACCGATGCCGATGATCAGGATCTTCTTCATGGCGCCGCTTCTAGCGCCGCGCGAGCTGGCGGAGAAGGTCGGCGGTGCCGAGCTTGAGCTGCAGGACCATCTCGCCGCACATTGCCGTCCCGTCGGGCTGGCCGAGGGCGGCCCGGAAGGCGTCGATGCAGAGCCGGACGCGCAACGCCATGCCCTGGATCGCCGGTCCGAACGGGCCGGCGTCCTGCCCGAACGGCGGACGCTCCCGCACCAGCAGCGCATCGAGCTCCGGATACGACCCGACCGGGACGCCGCGCTCGGCGCTTTCGTGGCTCGCGATCCAGCCGGCGATCGCGCGCGCGGCCTGTCCGAGGGCGCGGCGGCGGCGCGCGATCGCAAGACGCCACGCCAGCACGGCCGCCCCCGCTGCCACGACGATGGCGGCGAGCAACAGTTGGATCGTCATGGGCACCGACTCATCGCCGCTGCGGCCTCGCAAAACGCCGAGCCAATTCTCGTCGGTCCCTGTTTGCCGTATCGCCTCGGGGCTGTCGAGCGCCTCAGCGATCCTGGCGATGGACCATCCGGCGATAGCTTGCCGTGGCGACCGCAAGGCCGATGGTGAGCGCCAGGAATCCTGCCGCCCACAGAAGATAGCCGACGCTTTCGAGTGTTGCCTGACTGGACATGATGTTGTTCCCGAACCGCTTGCTGCGTTACGCGCCGGACCAACGGCGCTTGCCGCAACACGGTTGCCCACCTGCGGCAACGACGCACCGAGGCCGGACGCCGGATCGGAACGCTGTGTCGATCGTCGGCAAGAACGGCATCGCCAAGAGCGATGCATGATCGCCCCTCCCCTGGTCGCCCTGTGCCGGTTCGGTCGCCGCTCAGCGATTGACGAACTTGGAGAACCGGCTGGTCTTGCCGCTGGCGGTCTCGTCTTGCTCGAGCAGGGCGAGCTTGTTCTCGTCGAAGATCCTGAAGAACTCGTCCCAGGGGATTTCTTCCAGAGCCTCGTCCTTCTCCTGGAAGTCGAAGCGCAGGACACCGCCGCCACCGCGGCCGGCCGTGTCCCTGACGCGCGCCGGCCTGCCGCCGCGTTCCTCGGCCCAGCGCCGGATGCGGTCGTGGTCCGTGATCTTGTTCGCTTGCGCCATGCTTGTCTCCTCTTGCCGGGAGATAACTGCAGGCTGTTCGGGCCGGTTGCGATCGGCGCCCGCTCGTTACGAAACCGTACCGTTCGCCTTCATCTCGGCGCGATACCAGTCGAGGATCTCTGCGCCGGTCCACATCACGACGCCGGAATGGCCGAGGATGTAGTCGTACAGCATCTCCAGGTACTTGATGCGATGCGGCACGCCGGTGAGATAGGGATGGATCGAGATCGCCATCACGCGCGGCGCCTTGGCCCCGTCGAGATAGAGGCGGTCGAACTGATCGCGGCCGCGGCGCAGGATCTCGTCCGAGGGCTGCTGCTGCACGGCGCTCATCACGACGTCGTTGATCTCGACCGTGTAGGGCACCGACACGATCGGACCCGAGCGCGTGCGCAGCGGCACCGGCTGCTCGTCCAGAACCCAATCGGCGACATACTCGATGCCGGCCTCGGCCAGCAGGTCGAGCGTCTCATCGGTCTCGGTGAGGCCGGGGCTCTCCCAGCCGCGCGGCTTCGCGCCGGTGAAGGCCTCGATGGCGGCGATCGTCTCGGCGATGGCGGCCTTCTGGTCCTCGACCTTGTGCATGGGCCGCTGCACGAAGCCGTGCCCCATGAAGTCCCAGCCGGCATCGCGCGCGGCGGCGCAAGCCTCGGGATAGAGGCTGCAGGCGGTGCCGTTGACGGCGAAGGTCGCCTTAAGGCCGCGCGACGACAGCGTCTCGAGGAAGCGCCAGAAGCCGACGCGCATGCCGTATTCGTGCCATGCCCAGTTGGGCACGTCGGGCAGCAGCGGCTGGCCCATCGGCGGCGGCAGCACGGCCCGCGGCATCGGCCCCGACGGCATCCAGTTCTCGACATTGACGATCGTCCAGACGGCGACACGCGCATCGCCGGGCAGCCGCAGGCGCGGCCGCTTGTGGATGGGCTGGTAGTCGAGCCGCGCCCGCACGCTGCTGCCAATGGTGTCATCGCTCATTCTTCCTCCCTTTCCTTGGCCTTTCCCTGGCCCTTCCCCGGCGCCATCTCCCGGCCGCCGCCCCGCACGCACAGATCGTGCCGAAGCGACGGGAGGCTTGCCTGTCATCCCCGTCGCTGCAGATGTCATCTCGTGATCCGGCAAAGCACCCATTCCCTCGCTGCGCTCGGGATGACACCATCTTTGCCAGCTTAAGACGCCGTCGTTGCCGGATTAGAGGATGGTGTCATCCTGAGCGCAGCGAAGGATCTCTCGCGATCGATGCACACTTACTACGTCTATATCCTGACCAACGCCCGGCGGAACGTCATGTATGTCGGTGTGACGAACAATCTCGAGAATCGAGTGACCGAGCATCGTGAAGGCAGGGGTGGTGCCTTCACGCGGCGGTATCGGGTCGACACGCATGGTTCATGCCGAGGCGTACAAATACGTCGAGGACGCTATCGCCCGCGAGAAGGAACTCAAGGGCTGGCGTCGCTCGAAGAAGGATGCGCTGGTGGCGGCGTCCAATCCGACCTGGGCGGATCTCCTTGAAGTCGCCATCGCGAGAGATCCTTCGCTGCGCTCAGGATGACACCATTTCTATCAGCTCCAAAGGTGGTGTCATCCCGAACGAAGTGAGGGATCCCTCGCTTAAGCGTGCAGGTTACGGCGCGCGGCTCGGGGCGACACCGAGCTTGAGATCACATCGCCAGATAGCGGCGGCGGATCTCGGCGTTGGCGCTCAGGCCGGCGATGTCGTCGCGATGGACGATGTGGCCCTTGTCGATCACGGCGGCATCGGAGGCGATGCTGAGGCAGAAGTGCATGTTCTGCTCGGCCAGCAGGATGGTCGCGCCGCCCGCGCCCAGCTCGCGCAGCAGCCTGCCGATGGTGGCGACCACGATCGGCGCCAGGCCTTCGCTCGGCTCGTCGAGCAGCAGCACCAGCGGATTGCCCATCAGCGCGCGGGCGATGGCGAGCAGCTGCTGCTCGCCGCCCGACAGCCGGCCGGCGGCGCGGCGGCGCAGCTTCACCAGCAGCGGGAAGGCCTCCCAGATGCGCGGCAACGTCCAGTCGCGGCGGCCGCCCGGCCCGGTCTTGGCGGCGATCAGCAGGTTGTCCTCGACGGTGTGGTCGGGGAATACCTGGCGATCCTCCGGCACGTAGGCGAGGCCGAGCCGCGCCCGCACATGCGCCGGGGCATGGGTGATGTCGGCGCCGCCGAAGGTCACGCGGCCGTCGCGGGTCGGGATCACGCCGGCCAGCGCCTTCATGGTCGTGCTCTTGCCGGCGCCGTTGCGGCCCAGCAGCGCCAGCGTGCGGCCTTCCGCCAATGACAGGTCGATGCCGAACAGGATCTGGCTGGCGCCATAGAAGGCGCTCAGGCCCTCGGTGCGCAGCAGCTCGGTCATGCCGCGTGCTCCTCGGTGCCGAGATAGGCGTCGATCACCGCCTGGTTGGAGCGGATCTCGTCGGGCGTGCCCTCGGCCAGCACGCGGCCGTAGCACAGCACACGGATCGAGGCGGCGACCGAGAAGACGATGTCCATGTCGTGCTCGATGAAGACCAGCGTCAGCTTCTGGCGCTCCCACAGCGCGCGCACGCGCTCGATCATGCGCCAGCGTTCCTCCGGCCCCATGCCGGCGGTCGGCTCGTCGAGCAGCAGCACGCGCGGCTCCAGCGCCAGCGCCAGCGCGATGTCGAGCAGCTTCTGGTCGCCGTGCGAGAGGATCGAGGCCTCGACATCGGCGACGCGCTCGAGGCCGACCATCTCGGCGACCTCCATCGCCCGCTCGCGCACGCCCGGCAGCGGCGCGCGATGCGAGAGGTTGCCCCAGCGGCCGATATGGCTGGTGACGGCCGCCATCAGGTTCTCCAGCACCGTCATGGTGGGGAAGCAGCTCGCCACCTGGAAGGCGCGGCCGATGCCCTCGCGCACCCGTGCCGCGCGCGACAGATGGGTGACGTCGCGGCCCTCGAAGATCACCTGCCCGTGGTCGACCGGAAAGGCGCCGGTGATGAGGTTGAAGAAGGTGCTCTTGCCGGCGCCGTTGGGGCCGATGATGGCGGTCAGCGAGCCGGTCGGGAACACCAGCGAGACGTCGTCGATCGCCTTCACGCCGCCGAACGCCTTGGTGAGGTTGCGCACTTCCAGGCTCATGGCGCGGTCCTCTTGCGGCGCAGGCGCAGGAAGTCGAGCAGGCCGCGCCGCAGCCCGAGCGCGAAGGCCAGGATCACCAGCCCGAGGACGAGGCCATGATATTCGGTGACGCGGGTGACGACGTCGTTCAGCGCCAGCAGGATCATGGTGCCGACCAGCGGGCCCAGGAAGGTGTCGATGCCGCCCAGCATGACGGCGAAGATCGCCTGGCCGGAATTGGGCCAGTCGGCCAGCTCGGGATAGGCGCCCGAGACGAACAGCGCCGCCAGCACGCCGCCCAGTCCGGCGAAGGCGCCGGCCAGCACGAAGGCGGTCAGTCGCGCCCGCCACAGCACGACGCCGAGGAAGCCGGCGCGAGTCTCGTTGTCCCGGATCATGCGCAGCGTGGCGCCGAAGGGACTGGCCGAGATGTGACGCATGGCGAGCAGTCCCAATACCATCACCACGGCGCAGAGCTGGTAGAGATGGAGCTGCGAGCCGAGTTCGAAACCGAACAGCTCGCGGCGCGGGATGCCGCCGCGCAGGCCCTGGTCGCCGCCGGTCAGGCTCTGCCAGGAGATGATGATGCTGTAGAACAGCATCTGCATGGCCAGCGTCACGAAGGCGAAGTAGATCGTGCCGAGCCGGATGCAGACCGCGCCCACCAACAGCGCGCCGACGGCGGTGATGACGATGGCCGCCAGCGCCGCAACCGGCAGCGACAGGTCGGTCATCTGCATCAAGAGCGCGAAGGCGTAGGCGCCGAGACCGTAGAACATGCCGTGGCCGAACGAGACCATGCCCGCCCCGCCCACCAGCAGGTTGAGCGAGGTCGCGAACAGCGCCATGGCACTGACGCGGATGACATAGTCCTCGAAGGCCGGGCTGCGATGGAAGGCCGGGATCAGCAGCAGGACGACGAGAGCGACGGCGGCGATCAGAGCATCGCGCAGGGCGGGACGCAGGGTCATGCCACCTCGCGGCCGAACAGCCCATGAGGCCGCGTCACCAGGATCAGGATCATCGCCACGTAGGTGAGGCCGTCGGTGAACATCGGGAAGCCGATGGTGCCGAAGCCGCGCAGCAGGCCGATCACCAGCGCCGCGACCAGCGCGCCCGCGATCGAGCCCATGCCGCCGATCACTGTCACGATGAAGCTCTCGATCAGGATCGAGAAGCCCATGCCCGGCGACAGCGAGCGCACCGGCGCGGCCAGCGCGCCGGCCAGTCCCGCCAGCGCCCCGCCGACCGCGAACACGATCGCGAACAGCATCGTGGTGTTGACGCCCAGCGCCGACACCATGGCCGGATTATGCGCGGCGGCGCGCACGGTCTTGCCGAGCCGCGTCAGCGCCAGCCCGGCGCCGAGCACGATCGCGATCACGGCGGCGATGCCGATCAGCACCGCGTAGAAAGGCGGCACCACGCCGCCGGCGATGAACAACGGCGCCACCTGGAAGGCCGGCGGCATGCCCATGGCGTGGAAATCCGGCCCCCACACGATCTTCACCACGTCGTCGAAGATCAGCACGACGGCATAGCAGATCAGGAGCTGCATCAGGACGTTGGAGCCGTAGACGCGCGCGATCAGCAGGCGCTCGAACAGCACGCCGAACAGCGCCATCGCCAGCGCCGCCGCGACCACCGCCAGCGCGTAGCTGTCGGTGAGTGCCAGCGTCGAGAAGGCGACGTAGCCGCCCAGCATGTAGAAGGTGCCGTGGGCGAAGTTGACGATCTTCAACACCCCGAAGATCAGCGTCAGGCCGGCGGCGACCAGGAACAGCAGCATGCCGACGATCAGCCCGCTGGTGGCCTGGGTGACCACGCAGGCGGGCGTCGTGAGGCAGGTGCCGAGCGCGTCGAGATCCATCTGCTGAAGCGCTCAGATGTACTTCTGTTCTTTCTTCCACTCCGTCTCGAGCTCGACGATGCGGCCCCAGTCGGCGGCCTTCACGTCGGTGATGAAGGGCGCCTTGGGAACGGTCTGGCCCCAGCCGATGGCGTAGTTGATGGTGGTGTGGTCGTCGCGCATCGTGATGGTGCCGTCGACGCCGAACGGCGTGTTGATCTTCATGCCGGTCAGCGCATCGGCCAGCGCCTTGCCGTCGAGCGAGTTGGCCTTCTTCACCGCCGCCTCGTAGAACTGCATGGCCACCGTGTTCTGCCACGACCAGTTGGTCGGGTACTCGTTGAACTTCTTGCGATAGGCCTCGCCCCACTCCTTGTTGGCCGGCGTGTCGGGGAAGGTCTCGAGATAGCGTGTCGCCGACTGGATGCCGGCCGGCAGGTTCTTGATCGCGGTCAGGACCGGATAGTCCATGTTGGGCGTCGCCACCGTCATCTGCGAGAACAGCGCATAGACATTGCCCTGGTTCACGAACGCCGACAGGTCGCCGGCATAGAGCAGGGTGAACAGCGCCTGCGGCTTGGCCTGGATCAGCTTGGTGATGACCTCGGTGAGGTCGGCCTGACCGAGCTTCGGCCATGCCTGCGTCACCACCTCGACATCGGGCTTGGCGCGCTTGAAGAACTCGAGGTACTGCGCCGTCGTATCGCGGCCGTAGGCATAGTCGGGCGAGCAGGTCGCCCACTTGGTGATCTTCTTGTCGGTGGCGAACTTGGCGAGATAGGTGCTGCCGGCGATGGCGTCATGCACGCCCTGGCGGGCGACGCGGAAGGCGGTGGGCACGCGGATCTTGGGATCGGCGGTGAGCGAGGAGGTCTCGCTGTTGGTGTGGATGCAGGCGACGCCGAGATCACGCACCACCTCCTGCACAGCGAACGAGCCCGACGAGGCCTCGGCATCGATCAGCAGCTCGCAGCCGGTCGAGTTCACCAGCTCGCGCGCCACACGCGCCGCTTCCTGCGGCTGGCCCTTGGAGTCGCGATAGACGAACTCGATCGGTCGTCCCAGGAAGCCGCCGGCGGCGTTGATGCGATCCTGCTCCATCATCAGCGCGTTGCGCGAGGAGGTGCCGAGCAGCGCGATCGGCCCCGAGAGAATGCTCTGCATGCCGATGCGCAGCGTCTTGGCCTGGGCGCCCGCCACCCAGGGGGCTGCCAGCATACCGGCCGTACCGGTGGCCAAAAGCGTACGGCGACGGAGTCCACGAGTCCGCATGACGTTCCCTCCAGAGATCCGGATCGAGCCGGATTCGTTGTTGTGCGCCGGCATCTTAGCGACAAATCCCGCGCCGCCAACCGGCGCCTTGCGCCCGTTCCGGGACGCGGTTCGGTTGACAAGGCGGCCGGCCGCGTCCCCAATTCGGTCAGGCCATCGCGAGGTTTCTCATGACCGATATCGCCGTGCTGCCTCTGAAATCCGATCCCGTCGCGCAGGCGCGCCGGATCGGTCCCGCCGTCGCGGCGGTTGCTGACGAGATCGAGACCAGCCAGGAAATCCCCGAGCCGGTGCTGACCCAGCTCCATGCCTTGCGGCTGTTCCGCATGCTGCTGCCGCGTTCGGTCGGCGGTGACCAGGTCGAGCCATGGACGTATCTGCGCGCCGTCGAGGAAGTGGCGCGGCACGACGGCTCGGTGGGCTGGAACATCTTCGTCGCCAACAGCTCGGCGCTGATCGCGCCCTTCATCCCGCTCGAAACCGCGCGCCAGATTTATGGCGATCCGCGCGGCCTGATCTCGTGGGGTCCACCCAACCAGCACAAGGCGATCGCTGCACCCGGCGGCTATCGCGTCACCGGCGAGTGGCATTTCTCCAGCGGCCGCCGCCAGGCCAACTGGGTCGGCGTGCATTGCCAGGTGATCGAACCGGACGGCTCGCTGCGGCTCAACCGCTTCGGCCGCCCCACGACGCGCACCTTGCTGATGCCCAAGGAACAGACGACCTCGATCCACGACTGGAACACGCTCGGCATGCGCGGCACCGCCTCGGAGGGCTATAGCGTGCGCGACGTGTTCGTGCCGGAGGCGTTCAGCGGCACGCGCGAAGATCCGGCGCTGCGGCGCGATCCCGGTCCGCTCTATGCCTTCACCATGCAGGGTCTCTACGCCACCGGAGTGGCCGGCGTGGCGCTCGGCATCGCGCGGGCCATGCTCGATGCGCTGATCGAGCTCGCCACCGAGAAGGCGCCGCGCAATCTCGGCCGCATGGCCGACAATCCGCTGGTCCAGCACGAGGTGGCGCGGCTCGAGGCGACCCTGGGCGGCGGCCGGGCCTTCCTGGTCGAGATGCTGAAGGAGGCGTGGGACAGCGCCGACGACATCGAACCGCTCGGCCCGCGCCAGCGCGCGCGCGTGCGGCTGGGCTGCAGCCACGCCATCCAGAGCGCCATCGATGTCACCGACCGCGTCTACAAGGCGGCGGGCACGTCGGCGATTTTCCTCGGCACGCCGTTCGAACGCCGCTTCCGCGACATGCACACGCTGTCGCAGCAGATCCAGTCGCGCGACGCCCACTTCGAGGCGGTCGGCCGCGTCCTGTTCAACGGCGATCCCGACGGCACCTTCATGGGCTGAGGAGAGACGTCGCCGACGGCGGCTTCAGCGGCCCGCGTCGGCGCGGCCGCGCGTCGGCGCATAGGGCCCCTCCTCCGGCGTCACGAACACGCGCAGCCGGCGGGCGGCGACGCCGGCGGTGCGGCGGCTCGACAGCACGGCGACCGGCGCAGAGAAGATCAGGCCGAGCACCACCGGAATGATCCAGGGCAGGTAATTGGGCGTGATCTCGCCCAGCACGGCGATGGCGACGATGCCCAGCAGCGCATGCGGCACGTGCCGCTTCAGCGCGATGCGCCAGGCCATGCCGCGGTCGCCGCGCGCCTGCGGCGGCCAGCCCACGGCGTTGCCCATCAGGATGTCGATCATGAACGAGGTGTGGAACAGCATCATCACCGGCGCGAGCAGCGTCGAGAAGACGATCTCGCCCACGAAGCTCGCCACCAGGGCGAGCCGGCCGCCGAAGCGGCGCGCGTTGCGCGTCGAGGCGAGCCGCAGGCCGAGCGCCAGCACCTTGGGGCCGAACAGCATCACCAGCGTCAGGATCAGCAAGCCATGGATCTCGGCCCAATGGTAGCGCGGCCAGATCGGGAACAGCGTGCGCGTCGGCCCGAAATAGATCTCACCCACCAGCTTCTGGTCGATCACGATCGCGGTGCTGAGCAGCAGCAGCGCCAGCCACAGCGGCGAGGCGAGATAGGCGAAGATGCCCATGCCGAGATGGAGCCGGCTCACCCAGTGCAGGCCCCGCGTGCCCAACAGGCGCGCATGCTGGAGATTGCCCTGCATCCAGCGCCGGTCGCGCAGCGCGTAGTCGAGCAGGTTGGTCGGCAGCTCCTCGTAGCTGCCGTGCAGCTCCGGCAGCAGCCAGACATACCATCCGCCGCGGCGCATGAAGGCGGCCTCGACGAAATCGTGGCTCAGGATTTCGCCGCCGAGCGGCGGCTTGCCGGACAGGACCGGCAGCCGGCAGCATTCGGCGAAGGCCGCGACACGCAGGATCGCGTTGTGGCCGTAATAGTTCGAGTCGCCCAGGTGCCAGAAGCTGTTGCCCATCGCCAGGACGGCGCCGGTCATGCGCGTGGAGAATTGCAAGACGCGGGCGAACAGCGTCTCGCGCCCGGCTGGCACGATATGGGTCTGGATGATGCCGGTGCGCGGGTTGGCTTCCATCAGCGCGGCGAGCCGCACCAGCGTCTCCCCCTCCATGACGCTGTCGGCATCGAAGATGATCATGTGCGCATAGCCGGCGCCGCGCGCCGCCACCCACTCGGCGATGTTGCCCGCCTTCTTGCCGGTGTTGGGCGTGCGCCGGCGATAGGAGATCCGGTCGCCCGCCTCCAGCCGCTCGCGCAGCGCCATCACGGTGCGCTCTTCCTCTGCGCCCGTCGCGGCATCCTGCGTGTCGCTCAGCACGAAGAAATCGAACGCCGCGCCCTGACCGGTGGCCGCGAGTGAGCGCCAGGTGAAGTCGAGCCGCGCCGCGACCTCGACCGGGTCCTCGTTGTAGACGGGGATCAGGATCGCCGTCTTCTGCCGCAGCACCGGCATAGGGCCGCTGGCGGGGCCACGACGGCTGAGGCTGATCGGATGCAGGCGCAGGACGCCCAGCACGAAGCCGAACACGCCGCTCCAGAACGACAGTGCCACGGAGGCGAAGACCGGTACGAAGATGACGAGCAGCGCCGTTTCCATCGCCGTTAGCCCGCCGCTGCCGACCACGATCCACATCAGCGCACCGCCGAGCGCAGCCGTCAGGACCACGAGCGTGAACAGCAGGGCGCGCCGGAATCGGGTCCGTCCGGCATGGCAGTCGAGCGCCCACGGCGCCGGCCCCGTCATGGTCCAGGGGCCGTCATGGCTTGACGACGTCGGCGAAGGTCTCGGTCAGGGCGCGGCCGCGCAGTGTCAGCGCGGCCCGGAGATCGACCGCCTTGTCGCCGTCGGGCTGAAAATCGATGAACATGCGCCACGTTCCCCGGGCGGGCAGCGCTTCCACATAGGTGCGCGTGAGCTTGCCGCCCGTCAGGGAAACGTTGGGCGATACCGGCTGTTCCGGCCGCAGCGACGCCAGCTCGCCGCCGGCGAACTCGACCACCAGCCGGCGCTGCTTGTTGGCATAAGGCACGGCGCCGGCGCGGGTCGAGACGACGCGGCCGAGCGGCGACAGCGCCGCCTCGTCCGCCAGTGCCGAGAGGCGATAACGGTATTCCAGGCGATTGCCCTTCTTCACTGGCCAGCGCGGCGTCCAGAAGGCCACGATATTGTCATTGGTCTCCGACTTCGACGGGATCTCGACCAGATCGACCGCGCCGTCGCCCCAATCGCCGATCGGCTCGACCCACAGGCTGGGGCGCGCCTCCAGCCGGGCGGCGCTGTCTTGGTACTGCTCGAACGACCGCTCGCGCTGTATCAGGCCGAAGCCGCGCGGATTGGTGTCGGCGAAGGAAGAGACCAGCAGCTCGCGCGGATTGTCGAGCGGCCGCCAGATGTATTCGCCGTGCCCGGTCAGCAGGAAGAGGCCGTCGGAATCGTGGATCTCGGGCCGATAGTCGTCCTGCGGCGGCGAGATCTTGCCGGCGAAGTACATCGAGGTGAGCGGCGCCACGCCCAGCCGCTGGATGTCGTTGCGCGCGAACATCACGGCCTGCGTCTCGACCACGGTGCGCAGACCGGGCTTGAGCACGAAGGCGAAGGCGCCGGCGGCACTGGGCGAATCGAGCAGCGCCCAGATCGTCATCTCCTGCGCCTCGTCGGCGGGCTTCACCAGCCAGAAGGAGCGGAAACGCGGGAACTCCTCGGGATGTCCCACGGCCGTGTCGATGGCGAGGCCGCGCGCCGAGGACCCGTAGACCTGGTCGCGGCCGATGGCGCGGAAGTAGCTCGCGCCGAGGAACGCCACGATCTCGTCGAACTTGTCGGGTCGATTGAGCGGGAACGTCACCTTGAAGCCGGCCAGCTCGATCTTGGCGGGCGGCGTCTTGAGGCCGGTGTCGCTGAAGTCGAACTGGTCGGCGCCGATCGTGACCGGTGTCGCCTTGCCGTTCTCGACGACGCTGATCGTTACCGGCCTGTCATAGAGGAAGCCCGCGGGAAAGAACTCGACATGGAACAGCCCCTTGCCGTCACGCCACATCGCCGTGTCGGGCCGCGCCCGCAACGCGCGATAGTGGTCGTAGTCGAGCTTCTTCAGATCGCCCTCGATCGGCGGCGCCTCCTTGAAGGGCTCCGAGGCGAGCTTCTGGGCAAGCTGCTGCACGGTGCCGAAGTCGAAGCCGCTCGCGGGCGGCGCATTCTCCTGGGCTCGGGCGGCCGATGCCACGAGGGACAGCAGCAGGACGAGGAACGGCACCGGACGGATGACGGGAAGCATGGCCGGCGTAACGATCTTTTGATCGTGAGGGTTCCGTGCCAAAGCAACGACAATGCGGCGGGCGATTGCGCTGTCGCCGCCGCCTGTCCGACCTATGATCGGCGGCGATGAATTCCGACGATCTCGAAGACCCGACCGACCACCCGCTTCATGACTGGGCGGCGAAGCGGCGGGCGATCGCGCGCAGCCGCCATTGGGTGAGCCCGAAGGGACCGCGCACGCGCTGGCGCAAGGCGATCTTCAATCAGGCGCTGGCAGCCTTCAGCCTCGGTCTGCGCCTGACGCCGCTGCATGGGCGCGGGCGACGCAATGCACTCGACCTGCAGCAGGTCGAGATGGAGCTGGACCTGCCCGGTCTGCCGGCCGCGTTCGACGGCTATCGCCTGCTGCAGCTCAGCGACACGCATCTCGATGCCTTTCCCGAGATCGCCGAGGCGACGCATCGGCTGCTCGACGGTCTCACGGTCGACGCGCTCGCCATCACGGGCGACGTTCACGGCAATCATCACGCGCCGATCGATCGTTCGACATCGCTGCTGATGCAGGCCTTGCGCGGCCTCACCGTGACCGGGCCGCGGCTGGCGATCCTCGGCAATCACGACGATGTGACCATGGCCGGCGCCCTCGCCCGGCTCGGCTTCGAGGTGCTGGTCAATCGCTCCGTCACGCTGGAACGCGGCGGCGAGCGCCTCACCGTGACCGGCCTCGACGACGTGCACAATTTCTACACCGACGCCGCCCTCGCCGCCTTGCGGGAACCGGGCGAAGCGTTCCGCATCGCTCTCGTGCATTCGGCGGAGATGGCCGATCACGCTGCCGACGCCGGCTATGCGTTGTACCTTTCCGGACATACGCATGGCGGCCAGGTGTGCCTGCCCGGCGGCCGGCCACTGGTGACGCAATTGACACGGTGCCGCCATGCGGCTGTGGGCCTGTGGCGAGAAGGACGGATGATCGGATACACCAGCCGCGGCCTCGGCGTTTCCGATCCGCCGGTGCGATTCAACTGCCGCGGCGAAGTGGCGCTCATCACCTTGCGACGCGCGCGCGAGTTGCATCGCGAACGTTGATCCTGCATCTTCGCCGCCGTCTAGGGTGGAAATTTAATACAAAGGACAACGTAAAATGCGTCGAACGCATGTAGCTGCCCTGCTTGGCAGCGTGTTCAGTCTTGCCTTCACGACCGTTGCGGCCCAGGCCGCGGATCCGATCAAGATCGCCACCATCGCCGAGACCTCCGCGATCAGCGGCGTCGGCATTCCCAATGCCGCCAAGATGGCGGCCGAAGAGATCAATGCGGCGGGCGGCGTAAACGGCCGCAAGATCGAGATCGTCGAATACGACGATCACAACTCCGCCGCCGACGCGGTGCGCGCCTTCCAGCGCGCGGCGCAGCAGGACAAGGTGTCGGCGGTGATCGCCAGCTACATCTCCGAGGTGGTGCTGGCGCTCGAACCGTGGGCCGGCCGCCTCAAGATGCCGATGATCACGCCGGGCGCGGCCAGCAACGAGATCACCAAGCGCGTGCGCGAAGACTACGACCACATGAAGTACGTCTTCCACGGCTATCTCGCCTCGACCCAGATCGCCGACGCGGTCTGCGATTCGGCCAAGAAGCTGCTGGTCGACGACCTGCACATGAAGACCGCCGTCATCATGAGCGAGGACGCTGCCTGGACCCTGCCGCTCGACGAGGAATACAAGAAGTGCCTGCCGCAGATCGGCCTCAAGGTGCTCGACCATATCCGCCTGTCGCCCGACACCACCGACTTCACGCCGATCTTCAACAAGATCGAGGCCTCCAAGCCTGACGTGATCATCACCGGCATCAGCCATGTCGGCGTGCAGCCGACGGTGCAGTGGCAGCAGCAGCAGGTGCCGATCCCGATGTTCGGCGTCTCCAGCCAGGCCACCAACGCGACCTTCTGGAAGGATACCAACGGCGCCACCGACGGCGTGATCTTCAACATGGTCTCCGCCCCCGACGTGGCGGTGACGCCGAAGACGATCCCGTTCGCCGACAACTACAAGAAGAAGTACGGCGCCCTGCCGGGCTACGCCGCCTACACCGCCTACGACGAGGTCTACATGTGGGCCGACGCCTTCAAGAAGGCCGGCGGCACCGATCCCGACAAGGTGGTCGCGGCGATGGAGCAGACCGACTATGTCGGCACGATCGGCCGCATCGTCTTCCTGCCCAAGACCGACACCTTCGCGCACGGCATGCGGATCGGCGAAGGCTACATCACCGGCCTGATGGTGCAGTGGCAGAAGGGCAACCCGATCACGGTGTGGCCCGAGAAGGTGGCGACGGGGAAGATGGCCTTCCCGGCCTTCATCAAGCTGCCGCAGTAACACGCGCGGGTCGGCGAATGGATTGCCGTGTCATCCCGAGCCGCGCGCAATCACCTGCGCGCTTGGC
This sequence comes from Enhydrobacter aerosaccus, assembly GCF_900167455.1. Taxonomy (GTDB): domain Bacteria; phylum Pseudomonadota; class Alphaproteobacteria; order Reyranellales; family Reyranellaceae; genus Reyranella; species Reyranella aerosaccus. The sequence goes on along the minus strand of NZ_FUWJ01000009.1, from coordinate 69,767 downwards.
GAAGGATCCTTGAAGCGACAAGCAGGGATCCCTCACTCCGTTCGGGATGACACTCAAGACAGGCTCCGACACCCAAGACAGATTCACTCCCGACCATCGTTCCCGTGTCATCCCGAGCGTCGGCGAGGGATCCTTGAAGGAAGGATCCCCCGCATCGTCCGGGACGACACTCAACCCTGATAGCCGGCGCGGACCGACAGACCGCGTCTCATAGACCGCCGGCACCGCCGGACGGAGGTACATGCTTGCTCTCCAGATCCTGATCGACGGCTTCGCGATCAGCTCCCTCTACGCCCTGGGCGCGATCGGCTTCACGCTGATCTTCGGCGTCTCCGGCGTGCTCAATCTCTCGCACGGCGCCCTGATGGTGGTGGCGGCCGTGATCGCCTGGTGGGTCGGCGGCCTGCTCGGACCGGGCATCGGCAGCGTCTATGCCGGCGCCGCGGCCGGCGTCGCGGCCGCGCTCGTCTGCGCCCTTGCCACCTATCGACTGATCGCCAGCCCGATCCAGAAGTCGCCGTCCATCCCGCGCGAGGAGAAGGAGATCTTCGTGCTCACCGGCACCCTGCTGTGGGGCATCATGCTGCAGGAGGCGATCGCCTATCTCTTCACCAACAACCCCAAGACGGTGCGGCCGCTGGTCGAGGGCGTGGTGATGATCCTGGGCGTGCGCACGCCGCACAACGAGATCCTGACCGCCGTGCTGTCGTGGGCGCTGATCGGGCTCTTGTGGCTGCTGGTCAACCGCACCCGCATGGGCAAGTCGCTGCTCGCCGCCTCGATGAATCCGCGCGGTCTGACGCTGCTGGGCTTCGAGCTTTCCAACATCTATCTCGCGGTGTGGGCGATCTACGGCATCCTGGCCGGCATCGCCGGCGTGCTGCTGGGCGCCTTCCTCGGCGTCAGCTCGGACAATGCCGGCACACTCACCGCGAGCGCCTTCTCGATCGTCGTATTGGGCGGTCTCGGCAGCGTCTCCGGCTCGCTCGTTGCCGCCTATATCGTCGGCTATCTCGAGACTCTGACGGCCTACCTGATCTCGCCCTCGATCCGCACCGTGCCCGTGCTGCTGCTGCTGGTGGTCGCCGTCTATGTGCGGCCGCAGGGCCTGCTGGGGCGGAGGTAGCCATGTTGCGCAACCGCACCTTCCTCATCGTCGTCCCGGCGCTGCTGGTGATGGCGCTGCTGCCCTTCGGGGTCGGCGGCTACATCCTCGGCCTGCTGACGCTCGCCTTCTATTACGCGGTCTTCGCCATGTCGTGGGACCTGCTGTTCGGCTTCGCCGGCGAGGTCAATTTCGGACCGAGCTTCCTGATCGGCGTCGGCGCCTACACCGCGGCATTGTTGAACCATTACTGGCTGTGGCCGATCCCGGTCTGCCTCGCCTGCGGCGCGCTGGCGGCGGTGATCGCCGGCATGATCCTCGCCGTACCGGCGCTCAGGCTGAGCGGGCCCTATTTCGGCCTCACCACGCTGGTCGCGGTGCTGCTGCTGCAGAACGTGATCGTGCTCAATGCCGGCATCACCGGCGGCGAGATCGGCCTCGACCTGCCCGACGTGCTCGCCGTCGACGATACCGTGAACTACTACTATGCCTTCGCCTTCATGGTGGTGAGCGGCGGCATCCTGTTCGGCCTGTCGCGCTCGCCGGTCGGGCTGATCCTGCAGGCCAGCGGCCAGGACGCGATCGAGGCGGCCGCGCTCGGCTTCAACGTCGCCAAGCACAAGCTGGTCGCCTTCTGCATCAGCGCCTTCTTCTCCGGCCTCGCCGGGGCGATGCTGATCTTCTACATGGGCACGGCCTCGGTCGGCACCGTGGTCGACATCGCCGTGGGCGTGAACGTCATCATCGCCGCCGTGCTGGGCGGGCGCCGCACCATCCTGGGCGCGGCGATCGGCGCCATCTTCCTGATCGGCGCCGGCGAGTTGCTGCGCCCGCTCGGCCAGCTCGCCACCTTCGTCGTCTCGGCGGTGGCGCTGATCGTCATCCTCTTCTTCCCCAGCGGCTTCCTCGGCCGGCTGCTGCATCCCGAGGGACGCGAATGACTGCCCTGCTCGAAGTCCAGAACCTGCACAAGCGCTTCGGCGGCCTGGTCGCCGCCAAGGATATCAGCTTCTCCATCAAGGCCGGAGAGATCGTGGGCCTGATCGGCCCCAACGGCTCGGGCAAGTCGACCGTGATGAAATGCATCATGGGCATCGAGCGGCCGAACGGCGGCTCGGTCAAACTGTCTGGCGTCGAGGTGGCGGGCTGGCCGCCGCACCGCATCGCCCGCCAGGGCGTCGGGCTAGTGTTCCAGCACTCTCATCCGCTGCATCGGCAGACCATCTTGGAGCACATCATCCTGGCGCTGCTGCCGGACAACCTGCTGATGCTGCGCACCGATCCCGACGTGCGGCGACGCGCCGAGGAGATCGCCGCCCGAGTCGGCCTCGCCAACGTCATGCATCGCCTGCCGCGCACCCTGCCCTTCGCCGATTTGCGGCGGCTCGAGCTCGCCAAGGCGATCGCGCGCAATCCTAAGGTGGTGCTGGTCGACGAGCCGTTCGCCGGCCTGACTTCAGCCGAGGTGGCCGACTTCTCCAGGCTCATCGCCTCGTTCCGTGCCGACGGTCATGCCGTGCTGCTGGTCGACCACAACGTCAAGGGCGTGGCGGCGCTGGTCGACCGCGTCATCGCCATGTATCTCGGCGAACACGTCGCCGAGGGCACCGCCGAGGAGGTGATGCAGAACGAGACGGTGCGGCGCGTCTATCTGGGCGGCAAGATCGAGACGGCGGCGCGGCCGGAACGCGAAGGCAAAGGCCATACGCCGCTGCTCGACGTGCGCAATGTCGGCGTGCTCTACGGCAAGGCGACGGCGCTCGACGACGTGTCGATCCATGTCGGCGAGGGCGAGTTCGTCTCGGTCGTGGGGCTGAACGGCGCCGGCAAGACGACGCTGTTCAATGCCATCTCCGGCCTGGTGCCCTATAGCGGCACCATCAACTGGAACGGCCAGCCGCTCGGCGGCCATACGCCGGGCAGCATCGCCCGCATCGGCATCGTGCAATGCCCCGAGAACCGCGAGCTGTTCGGCGACATGAGCGTGCGCGAAAATCTCGATCTCGGCGGCAGCCATCTGCCGCCGCGCGAGAGCGCCGAGCAGATCGAGTGGCTGTTCGTCCTGTTCCCCATCCTCAAGGCCCGCCAGAAGCAGGCCGCCCGCACGCTCTCGGGCGGCGAGCAGCAGATGCTGGCGATCGCCCGCGCGCTGATGATGAAGCCCAAGCTGCTGATCCTCGACGAGCCGACGCTGGGTCTCGCGCCAGTGATCCTGGAGCAGCTCTCCAAGGCGATGGAGACGTTGCGTCAGACCACCGGCATCACGGTGCTGCTGGGCGAGCAGAACGTCACCTTCGCCCTGCCCCACGCCGACCGGGTCTATGTGCTGGAGCATACCCGCATCGTCTGGGAAGGCGATCCGGCACGCTTCGCCAAGGAGGCCGGCGGCGGTTATCTTTAGGACCGAGCGCGCCGGCATCATCCGCCAGGTCTATCGGCAGATGACGATCTAGGGGGCCCTCGGTCCGGCTACGTGCTCGCGCAGGAAGGCCGTGTAGCCTTCTTCGCTGAGCTGGTCAGCCGCCAACGCCAGGACTGCCTGCGCGGCCAACTCCTCGGATGCGGTGAATCGATAACCGTTTACCTCGAGGAACAGGATTCCAACCACGAAAGCCGTTCTCTTGTTGCCGTCAACGAACGGATGATTGCGAACGATTGCCGCCGTATACAGGGCGGCCATCTCGACGATATCCGGTCTGGCATAGGCAAGGTGCTGCTGTGGCCGCGACAGCGCCGACTGCAAAAGGCCGCGATCCCGAAGCCCGGATGGTCCACCGAAGAGCGCCAACAGCCGGTCATGCAGCGCGACGACCTCGTGCTCCTCGATCCAGACCGGATCCGTCATTTCGCCAGCGCGCGCAGCGTATTCGGATAGCGCCGGATGATATCCTCGGCCTTGGTCATCTTCTCCTGAAACGACGGATCGAAGGGCGTCAACCGATAGCCGCCCTCCGGCGTCTCCGTGAGGTAGAGAGGCTGGCCTTCGCCGGTATTGAGCCGCGCGAGCACTTCCTTCGGCAGCACGACACCGAACGAATTGCCCACTTTTCTGACTTTTACCTCGATCATGGGGCTCTCCTGGAATAGGAGTTATAACATTGGTTATAACGCACCGAACGTCAAGGTTCAGAGCATCGTCCGCGGTCCCGGCATGCTGCCGAACTATCCGCCATCTGCTGGCGCGAGCGCGGCTGGATCTTCGAGAAGCCGACGGTGCCTACTCGGACCTGGCCGGTGTCCGTCGGACCTGAAAGCCGGTCTTCGACTGTTCAAATCCAGCAGCTTCACAGAAAGCCAGAGTCGAGGGCTTCTTGGAGCCGGTCATAAGCGTCACCTTATAACCCCATCCTTACCTCTACAGACAGCACGAGACCCTCTCCGCTCCATCCGACAAATATGGCTGACGCCGATGCGCGCGAGCCACCGCAATTGCGACACCTGGGTCTCGCCACCATGGCAAGCCCGCGCGCGGTGTAGGCGACCATAATAGGGCTCCGAGGCGGACCGGCGCAGAATCGCGCCATGGTCCGTCCAACACCGCCCCCACCATTATATTTCCATTTATTTAATGGAGACGGCGTCTCTCGCGAGCCTCGCGAGGAATCGAACAAAAGGTCGCGAGGGAAGCGTTTCAGGCCAATCCTCGCGAGCCGCTTTTTTGTTCGTTCGCGCCACGGTACGGCGACGGCGTCAGCGACGCCGGTGCTGCTCGGCCTCGTATACGACCTTCATCGTACGCTGCACGCTGTCGGCATTGACGCTGATCGAATCGATGCCGAGATCGGTCAGGAAGGCGGCGATCTCGGGATAGTTGGCGGGCGCCTCGCCGCAGATGCCGACATGACGCTTGTTGCGGTGGGCGCCGGTCACGGCCAGCCGCAGCATCTCCAGCATGCCGGGATCGCGCTCGTCGAAGTCGAAAGCCACGATCTGCGAATCGCGATCGACACCGAGCGTGAGCTGCGTCAGGTCGTTGGAACCGATCGAGAAGCCGTCGAACAGTTCGGCAAACGCATCGATCTGGATCACGTTGTTGGGGATCTCGCACATGAGATAGAGCTCGAGCCCCTTCTCGCCGCGCACCAGCCCATGATCCGCCATCGCGGCCAGCACGGTCCGCGCCTCGCCGACACGGCGGCAGAACGGGATCATGATGCGCAGGTTGTCGAGGCCCATCTCCTCGCGCACGCGCTTGAGCGCCGCGCATTCGAGCGCGAAGCCTTCGGCGTAGGCCGGATGGCCGTAGCGCGCGGCGCCGCGGAATCCCAGCATCGGGTTCTCTTCCTTGGGCTCGAAGTCGGCGCCGCCGATCAGCTTGGCATATTCGTTGGTCTTGAAGTCCGAGAGCCGGATGATCACCGGCCGCGGATAGAAGGCGGCGGCGATGGTGCCCACCCCCTCCGCCAGGCGCTCGACGAAGAAATCGGCCGGCCGGGCATGATGCCGCGTCAGCCGCGCAATGGCATCGCGGTCGGCGGCCGCGCTGAGCTTCTCCGGATGCACCAGCGCCATCGGATGGATGCCGATATGCTCGTTGACGATGAACTCCATGCGCGCGAGCCCGACACCATCATTCGGCCGCAGCGCCGCCTTGAAGGCGAGATCGGGATTGCCGACGTTGAGCATGATCGCCGTCTGCGGCCGCACGATCGAGGACGGGTCCTGCACCGACTTCTCGAACGGCAGTGCACCGCGATAGATGCGGCCGGTATCGCCCTCGACGCAGGACACCGTCACGACATCGCCGGTCTTCAGCACGCTGGTTGCCCGCTCGCTGCCGACGATGGCAGGAATGCCGAGTTCGCGCGCGACGATGGCGGCATGGCAGGTCCGGCCGCCGCGATCGGTGACGATCGCCGCCGCGCGCTTCATCACCGGCTCCCAGTCGGGACTGGTCGTATCGGCGACCAGCACCTCGCCGGTGACGAAGGCCGTCAGATCCTTCGCGTTGGCGATCCGCCGCACGGCGCCGCTCGCCACCTTCTCGCCGACGGCGCGGCCGGTCAGCAGCACCGGACCGCTGCCCTTCAGTCGATAGGTCTCGAACACGCCCACCTTGCGCTGCGAGGCGACGGTCTCCGGCCGCGACTGGACAATGTAGAGCTGGCCGTCATCGGCATCCTTGGCCCATTCGATGTCCATCGGCATCGGATGGCCAGCACGCTGCGAGAAGTGATCCTCGATGCGCAGGGCATAGTCGGCCAGCACCAGGACCTCGTGGTCGGTCAGGCAGAAGCGGTCGCGATCCCCGGCTGCCGTCTCGACATTGACCGTGCTGTTGTCGCCGCTGCCCTCCCCGTAGATCAGGCGCATCTGCTTGGCGCCCAGGCGCCGACGCAGCACACAGCGCCTGCCGCGGCGGAAGGTCGGCTTGTGGACATAGAATTCATCAGGATCGACGCGGCCCTGAACGATGTTCTCGCCCAGCCCATAGATGCCGGTGATGAACACGACGTCGCGGAAGCCCGATTCGGTGTCGAGGGTGAAGATCACGCCGCTCGAGGCCAGGTCGGAGCGCACCATCTTCATGACGCCGACCGAGAGGCCGATCTTCAGGTGATCGAAGCCGTTGTCGTTGCGATAGACGATGGCGCGATCGGTGAAGACCGAGGCGAAGCAGCGACGGCAGGCTTCGAACAGATCGTCGGCACCGCGCACATTGAGGAAGCTCTCGTGCTGGCCGGCGAAGCTGGCGGTCGGCAGATCCTCTGCCGTCGCCGAGCTGCGCACGGCAACGGCGACACCGGCGCCGTACTCGCGTTCGAGCTGCCGGTAGTTGTCGCCGATCGCCTGCCGCAGCGTCTCCGTGCCGGTGGCGGCGTAGACGATGGTCCGCGCCTCGGCCGCCGCCTTGGCAAGCCCCGCGACGTCGCCGGGCCGGATGCCCTGCAGCAGCGCCTGCAGGCGCGGCCAGGCCTTGGCCGTGGTCAGCGCGTCGCGATAGGCGGTCACCGTCAGGGCGAAGCCGTTCGGCACCTTCACGCCCTGCGCCGACAGCACCGAATAGAGTTCGCCCAGCGCGGCGTTCTTGCCGCCGACGCTCGGGATATCGTCGGAGCGCAGATCCTTGAACCAGCGGACATACTCTTCGCGGATCATCTTGCTCCCCCTGGAGGAATGGACCGTGTCGGCGCGCTCGAGGCGATCAATGCGAGATGAAGGAGCAACGCGCCGGCTTCAGCAGAAGATCGCGCGTCACGCCTCCCAGCACCAGCTCCCGCAGGCGATTATGACCGTAGGCGCCGCCGACCAGCAGCCCCGCCTTCAGTTCCTCGGCCTGCGCCGCCAGCTCGGCGGCGTCGTTGCCTCGCGACACGGTGGTGCGGCCCGAGGCGGCGATGTCGTGCCCCATCAGCCAGCTGACCACATCGCCCACACGGCGGCGTGCTTCCGGCATGTCCTCCTCGGCCGCGATCTCCAGCACCGTCACACGGCCGGCGAGCGCCAGCAGCGGCAGCGCATCGTGCAGGGCGCGACGCGCCTCACGGCTTTCCTTCCAGCCGACGACGACATTGTCGAGATCGAGCTTGGAAACCTCGGGATTGGCCACCAGGATCGGACGGCCCGTCCGCAGGACCAGATCGGCGACCAGCACGCGCCGCGACGTATCCAGCACCGACACCTCCTGCTCCGGCATGGTCAGCAGGAGATCGGCGGCCCGCATCTCGTTGGCGATGTAGTCGGCGATCAGCCTGTAATCCACGGTGGAGCGCCATTCGAGCCGGGCCGGCTTGCCGACGAAGGCGGCGCGGAAGGCCGCTTCAGCCTCGCCCAGCTCCTTGTCGATCTCGGCGCGATCGAGGTCGAGGATGTCGCCGCTGACATAGAAGGAACCCTCGCCATAGACCTGCACCGGCTGGCAGCCGGCGATGCCGACGACCTGGCTCACCTTCAGTCGCTCGGCGAGGTCGGCCCCGAGCTGCAGCAGCTTCTCGTTGGACTGGCCGGGGGTGAGATGGATCATGAGGGCGGAGGGGGTCATTTTCGGGGCACTCAGTTTCAACTGAGGATCAAAATCGCCGTCGCGCGCCGGCGCCACATTGATCCGTATCAAGGCCGGGCCGGGGGCAAGCGTGGTTCGCAAGGCGCGTGCTCACTGCGGCAAGGCGTAGGCGATGATGGAATCGCCGGCCTTGGTTCCGAGCGACCCATGCCCGCCGGCCACGACGACGAGGTACTGGCGGCCCGTCTTGTCCGACCGGTAGGAGATCGGCGTCGCCTGCGCGCCCGCCGGCAGCCGATCCTGCCACAGCTGCCGCCCGTCGGTGACGTCGTAGGCGCGCACATAGTAATCGAGCGTCGAGGTCAGGAAGGCGACGCCGCCGGCCGTGACGATCGGACCGCCCAGGCTCGGCACGCCCATCTCGATCGGCAGCGGGATTGGCGACTCGTCGCGGATCGTGCCGTTCTTGTGCCTGTAGGCGACCTTGCCGGTGCGCAGGTCGAGTCCGGCGACATAGCCCCATGGCGGGGCCTGACAGGGCAGGCCGATCGGCGACAGGAAGGGATGGAGGTCGGCGGAATAAGGAGCGCCGAAGTCGGGATTGCCTCCCGTCTCGCTCGACCGCTCCATGCCCTGCGCCGGCGGCGTACGCGGTTTGGCGCGCTCGGGCGGGTCGAGCTTGTCGACGAACGCCATGTAGCTGGGATTGGCGAAGACGATCTGCCGCACCGGATCGACAGCCACCCCGCCCCAGTCGATGACGCCGAAATTGCCCGGAAAGACCAGCGAACCCTGCGGCGACGGCGGCGTGAACGGTCCGTCGTAGCGCAGCGAGCGAAAGGCGATCCGGCAGGCGAGCTGGTCGAACATCGTGGCGCCCCACATGTCGCGCTCGCGCACGCGGTCGTGCGGCATCAGGCCGACCGTCGAGAAGGGCTGCATCGCCGCCGTATGATCGCCAGGCGCGGCCCCCTGTGGCACGTCCTTCTCGGGTGCCGGAAACAGCGGCTGGCCATAGCGGCGGTCGAGCACGAAGAAGTTGCCGGTCTTGGTCGGCGCCACCAGCGCCGGCACCACCCCGCTGGCCGTATGGAGGTCAATCAGGCTGGGCTGCGCGCCGACATCCATGTCCCACAAATCGTGATGCACGGTCTGGTACACCCAACGCACCTTGCCGGTATCGATCTCCAGCGCCGTGATCGAGCTGGCGAACCGCTCGGCGTTGGCGCCGCGATCGCCGCCCCACTGGTCGGGCGTCTGGTTGCCATAGGGAACATAGATCAGGCCCAGCGCTTCGTCGGCACTGGAAACCGTCCAGCTGTTGGGCGAGTTCTTCACATAGTGCTGGTCCGAAGCGAGCGGCGCGGTCTGGTCGGGATTGCCGGAATCGAAATTCCACACGAGGCGGCCCGACGTCACATCGTAGGCGCGCACGACACCGGACGGCTCGTCGGTCGAGTAGTTGTCGGTGACTTCGCCCGCGATGATGACCAGCCCGTGCGCCACGACCGGCGGCGAGGTCGAGTAGTACTGGCCGACATGCTGCGCCGGATCGGGCATGCCTTGCCAGAGATTGACCGCGCCGCCATCGCCGAAGCCGATGCAGGGCTTGCCCGTCTCGGCATCGAGCGCGAACAGACGCGCATCGGCGGTCGGCAGGAAGATCCGTCTGCTGCATTCACCCGAGCCGTTGGCCTCCGCGCCCTGCGCCTCGTGATAGGAGACGCCGCGGCAGGTGAGATGCTGCAGGTTGCTGGCTTCCTTGATCTTCGGATCGAAGCGCCACAGCTCGCGGCCGGTATCGGGATCGAGCGCCATGGCGATATCGTGCGGCGTGCAGATGAAGACCTTGCCGTCCACCTTCAGCGGCGTCAGCTCATAGGTGGTTTCGAGCGGATCGCGCGACGAGCGGATGTCGCCGGTGTGATAGGTCCAGGCGACCTTGAGCTGCGCCACGTTCTGCGGTGTGATGTCGGCCAGCGGCGAATAGCGATCGCCATAGGAGGATCGGCCGTAGGCGCTCCAGTCGGCCGCCTTGACGCCGGCATAGTCCGCCGGCACCTCCGCCACCTTGTCGGTCGGCAGCCGTCCGGTCGCCGCCATCGGATCGGTCTGCGACATCATCGCGATCACGCCGACGACCGCGGCGATGGCCAGCGATGCGGTAACGGCGATACCGGCGCCGCGCCAGGCACCGACCGGCCTCGGCGCCGCTTGCGCCAACGCACGCGTGATCCAGGGCATCAGCAGCCACAGGCCGATCAGGAAGACGATTCCGCCGCGCGCCGCCAGCGGCCACCAGTCGAGGCCGATCTCCGCCACCGACCAGCCGAGCGTGCCCAGCACGATCAGTGCGTAAAGCCACAGCGCGGCCGCACGACGTCTGTACAGGAAGACTGCGGTGACGACGAAGCCGAGGCCGGCCAGCCAATAGTACCAGGAGCCACCGAGCACGGTCAGCCAGAGGCCGCCGGCCAGAAGCGCCAGCCCCAGCAGGCCGACGATGAGCGCTGAAATGACCAGGACGGGGGCCGATCTGCTCGATGATGCCATGCTGACCTCGCGCGGGAACGGACGCAGGCGTTGCGGCTCCACGTCGATCTCCTCCCTAGAACGGAGGGCGAAGAGAGGCGGTTCCGGCGGCCCGATGCCGCCGCGGTCAGCCGATCAGCTTGGCGACGGCGAAGGCCACGCCCGCGGCCATCCCGCCGACCAGCAGCGTCTCCAGGGCGCCACGCAGGACGGGCACCGCCGTCAGCTTGGCCTTCACCGCGCCGAAGCAGAGCAGCGCAAGGCCGGTCACCGCGATCGACGCCAGCAAGGCGCGATGCGTATCGCTGGTGAAGAAATAGGCCGCCAGAGGCACCAGCCCGCCCAGCAGATACGACCCGCCGATGGTCAGGGCGCTGATCGGCGCCCGCCGTGGATCGGGCGCTTCGAGGCCGAGCTCGTGACGCATCATGAAGTCGACCCAGCGTTCGGGATCGGCCGAGATCGCCGCCACGACCGAGTCGAGCTGCGGACCGCTCAGCCCGTAGCCCTGGAAGATCTCCGCCACCTCGCGGCGCTCGCGCTCGGCCAGATGCTGCACCTCGTGCACCTCGCGTCGCCGCTCCGACTCGTAATGCTGCATGTCCGTGCGCGCGGCGAGATAGCCGCCCAGCCCCATGGCGATGGCCCCCGCCGCGATCTCGGCCAGCCCCGCCACGACCACGATATCGCTCGAGGCGACGGCACCGGACAGGCCGGCGGCCAGGGCGAAGGGAACGGTCAGGCCATCGGCCATACCGATCACGACATCGCGAACGGTATCGGACGCGGAGAAATGGCGCTCTATATGGGGAGTCGTCGGCATGCGGAGCTCACTAGAGAAATTGCGCAGTCCGAACAACTCTATCATCCGGATTTGAACCTTGATCGACATCAAGTCGAGAGCGGCTCTCATCCGCAACAATCACGATCGCGAAGCGTTCGCCCTTCACCTCAACGACTGCGACGGCCCGTCATGAGCTGGCAAACCGGTCTGCTTCGATTCGCGGCTTGGCTTGCGCTTTGCGGTCCGCGTCCCGCACGGCCCGGCACGGTTTCCCTCGCGCAACGGCTATCCATGTTGCCGCTCGACAACGCCCCCGTGCAGCGTGCGGTCGAGATCCGCTGGAACGATCACGCCGTCCCCTTCATCGAGGCCGAGAGCAGCCACGACCTCGCCGTCGCCATCGGCCTCGTCCATGCTCATCTCCGGCTCGGCCAGATCGAGATCATGCGACGCCTCTCGCGCGGCCGCGTCAGCGAGATGGTGGGATCGGCGGCCATCGAGCTCGACCACACGCTGCGCCTCATCGACTTCGCGCAGGCCGTGCCGACGATGATGCAGCGCCTGCCGTCGGCGACACGCGACTGGCTGGAAGGCTTCGTCGCCGGCCTCAATCATGTGCTGGCGCGCGAGCCGCTGCCGCACGAATTCGCCCTGTTCGCCCTCGAGCGCGAACCGTGGAGCGTGGCCGACGTCCTGACCCTCGGTCGCCTCGCCGGCTTCGACAACAACTGGCTGGTCTGGCTGCGCCTGCTGGCGCGCGGCGATGGCGGACGCCTGCGGCCGGAGCTGTGGCAGCGCATCGTGGCGGAACTGCCCTCGGCATCGACCTCGCTGGACGCGCTCACCGCTGCCGCGCACATCGTCAACAACCGGAGCGGCAGCAATGCCGTGGTGGTCGGCGCGGGCCGCGGCGGCTCAAGCTGGATCGCCAGCGACCCGCATCTCAGCCTCGGCCTGCCTTCGAACTGGCTGACGATGGGCTATCGTGCGCCGGGCCACTGTGCCGTCGGCTTCATGATCCCTGGCCTGCCCTTCCTGGCGATGGGGCGCAACGAGGCGATCGCCTGGGGCGGGACCAGCCTGCATTCCTATGCCAGCGAGTTGTGCGACGTCTCGGATCGCCCGCCCGAAAGCTTCCGGAGTCGCGAAGAGATCGTGAAGGTGCGCTGGGGTCGGCCGCGTACCCTGACGACGAGGCGATGCGAGATCGGGCCGCTATTGTCGGACTCGCGCTTCTTCCGCCGCCTCGACAGGCCGGCGGCACTGCGCTGGATCGGGCACGACGCCTCGGACGAGGTCACCGCGATGCTGCAGGTGAGCACGGCCCGCAGTTGGCAGGCGTTCAAGCGGGCGCTGGAAGCCTATGCCGTACCGGGCCTCAACATGATGTATGCCGACGTCGATGGACATGTCGGTCAGGCATTGGCCTGCTGGCTTCCCGAGGCGATCCGCAGCGATCCCCATCTCGTCTCCGCCGAGCAAAGCCGCTGGCAGGTGCTGCGCCATGCCGGCACCTTGCCCGACTGGTTCGATCCGCCGGAAGGATATGCCGTCTCGGCCAACGAACAGCCTGAGGTCGATCTTGCGGTCGGCCGCTTCTTCTCGCCGCGCGGACGCAAGGACCGGATCACGTCGCTGATCGAGGCGGCGGGGGCGATCGACTTTGGCGCGCTGTCCGCCCTGCAGCGCGATGTGCAGTCGCAGACCGCGCGCCGTCTTGCCCACCTCCTCGCCAAGGCAGCCCGTGCCGCCAACGCTTTGCCGCGGCGCGCGGCGACCCTGATCACGCTGCTCGAAGACTGGGACGGCAGCTATGACGCCGACTCCAAGGCGGCCGCGATCTTCGAACGGCTGCTGACCGTGCTGGCCCGTCGCCTCTACGCCGCCGAGACGCTGGCCGCCTACAGCGCCACCTGGGCTCTGCGCGACCTGATCCTCGCCGATCTCGATACGATGGCAACGGACAGGCTGGCACCGATCGTCCGGCAGGCGCTGATCCGGCTGTCGCGGACAGTCGGAACATCCTGGGGCGAGTTGCATCGGCTTCGCCTGCAATACCCGCTGGGCCAATTGCCGATCGTCGGGCGCCGCTATCGCCTGGGCGATCTGCCGACGGGCGGCGGCAGCGATACCGTGATGAAGATGGCCAACGGCCTGATCTCGGGCCGTCACACCGTCGGCTTCGGCTCCAATGCGCGGCACATCTCCAATCTCGCCGACAGCGACGACAATCACTTCGTGCTGCTGGGCGGGCAGGATGGCTGGTTCGGCAGCGTGAACTTCGCCGACCAAGTGCCACTTTGGCAGCGCGGTGCCTATATCCGCCTGCCGCTCAGCCCGCCGGCGGTGCGCGCCGCCTTCCCGCATGTCCTGCGCGTCCGGCCGGCCGGGACCTGACGATGTGGGACGCCACCGCCCTGCTTCGTCTCTACGCCGACTGGCGACGCTCGCGACTGGACGGGGAAGATGGCGTGGCCGTGCAGGAGCGGATGGCGCTGCAGCTCGTGCATGCCGCGCGTCACACGCTTTTCGGCCGGCACCATCGCTTCGACGAGATCCGCTCGGTCGCCGACTATCAGGCGCGCGTGCCCATCCGCAGCTACGAAGAGTTCTGGAAGGACTACTGGTCGGGCAGCTTTCCGCGGCTGAACAACGTCACCTGGCCCGGCCTTGTGCCCTACTTCGCGCGCTCCTCGGGCACGACAGGCGGGACCACGAAGCACATTCCCGTCACGCAGCCGATGGTGCGGGCCAACAAGCGGGCGGCGCTCGAGCTGCTGGTCCATCACGTCAGCAACCGGCCGCAGAGCCGCGTGCTGGCCGGCCGCAACTTCATGCTGGGCGGCAGTATCGGCCTCGACTTCCCGGCGGCCGGCGTGGCGGAAGGCGATCTGAGCGGCATCGCCGCCGCGACCGTGCCGTGGTGGGCGCGCGGCTACTACTTCCCGCCACCGGCGCTCGCCCGCCTGTCCAACTGGGAAGAGAAGACGACCCGCCTCGCCCGGGAGTCGCTCGACGCCGATATTCGCAGTATCGCCGGCACGCCGAGCTGGCTGTTGCTGTTCTTCGAGCGAGTGCAGGAGTTGAGTCAGCGATCGAACCGGCGCCTGGTCGAGTTCTATCCCGACCTGGAGATGATCGCGCATGGCGGTGTCTCCTTCGCGCCCTACCGCGCGCGCTTCGCCGAGTTGCTGGCCGGCAGCCACGCCGAGACGCGCGAAGTCTATCCGGCGAGCGAAGGCTTCATCGCCATCGCCGATCGCGGACCGGAGGATGGGCTGCGCCTGCTGCTCGACAATGGCCTGTTCTACGAATTCATTCCCGTCGACGAACTCGGCACCGCGATGCCGACGCGCCACTGGCTGGCGACCGCCGAACCGGGCGTCAATTACGCGCTGATCGTCAGCTCCTGCGCCGGCCTGTGGTCCTATGTGCTGGGCGACACCGTGCGCCTGCTCGACCGCGCACCGGCGCGGATCGCGATCACCGGCCGCACAGCCTACAGCCTGTCGGCCTTCGGCGAGCATCTGATCGGCGAGGAGATCGACCGCGCCGTCACCGCGGCGGCCCAGGCAATCGGCGCATCGGTGACCGACTTCTCGGTCGGCCCGATCTATCCCGCGGACGGTGCACGCAAGGGCCATCACCTCTATATCGTCGAATTCGCCGAACCCGTCGCCGCGCCCCAGCTTGCCACCTTCTCCGCCACGCTCGATCGCACGCTGAGCGGCCTCAATGCCGACTATGCCGAGCATCGCTCCGGGGACTTCGGCATGGATCCGCCGCAGATCGTCAGGGTTGCCAGGGGCGCCTTCGCCGCCTGGATGAAGAGCCGGGGCAAGCTCGGCGGCCAGAACAAGGTGCCGCGCGTCGTCGCCGATCCGCAGGCCCTGCGCACCATGCGCGATGCCCTCGGCGCGACTCGGGAGCTTGGCCCCTGAGCTGGGGCCGTGAGCTTTGACCGTGAGCCGGGGGCTACTTCGCCCGTGGAATGCTGAAGGAGAAGATCGTGCCGCCGCCGGGATTCGGGCTGACGCTGAGCTGACCGCCATGACCCTCGATGATCGAGCGGCAGATCGACAGGCCGACGCCCATGCCGGCCGACTTGGTCGTCACGAAAGGCTGGAACAGGCGCTCGGCGATCTCGGGCGCGATGCCGCTGCCGGTATCGATCACGCGCACCGCCAGCATGCCGTTCGGCGCCAGCTCGGTCGCGACGGTGAGCTCGCGGCGCGGGCTGCCATCCATCGCCTCGATGGCATTGCGCATCAGGTTCACGATCACCTGCTGGATCTGGATCCTGTCGACGAACACCGCGCCCGAGGTCGGGGTCGGGTGGAAATGCACCATGACGCCGCGCTCGCGCGCCCCGACCAGGGCAATGGCGCTCGCCTCGTCGATCAACTTGGCGATGTCCTCGGCCTGTTGCTCGGGTTCGCCCTTCTTGATGAAGCTGCGCAGCCGGCGAAGGATCTCGGAGGCCCGTTCGACCTGGAACCTCGCCTTCTCGAGCGCCTCCTCGAGACGGACCGTTTCGGCCTCGTCGCGCTTGGCATGCAGCCGCTGCGCCGCCTGCAGGTAGTTCGAGGCTGCCGTCAGCGGCTGGTTGATCTCGTGCGCCAGGGCCGACGCCATCTGGCCCATCTCGCTGACGCGGGAAACATGGGACAGCTCGGCCTGCAGCTCCTGCAGGCGCTGGCGCGTCACCTGGCGTTCCGTGACGTCGCGGATGAAGCCGGTGAACAGGCGGCGGCCGGCCATCGACACCTCGCCGACCGCCAGCTCGATCGGGAAGGTGCTGCCGTCCTTGCGCTGCCCGGCGACGACGCGGCCGATGCCGACGATGCGGCGGACGCCGGTGGTCAGGTAGCGCTGGATGTACTCGTCATGGCGTTCGCGATGCGGCGACGGCATCAGCAGGCTGACATTGCGGCCGCACACTTCCTCGGCGGTGAAACCGAACATGCGCTCTGCCGCCGCGCTGAAGGATTGGACGATGCCGTGCTCGTCGATCACGATCATGCCGTCGGGCACGGTCTCGAGGATCGACCGGAGCTGGGCCTCGCGCTCGAGCAGCGCGACTCGTTCAGGCTGCCTGGGGAGCGTCTCTCCGTCCTGCTCTCCGTTCTGCCGCCCCGGTCCTGTCATCCTTGATCCACATCAACGCACATCTCGAGCAGCCAGCACAGCTTGCCGATGTGGGATTTTAAGGCTTCATGATCTTCATTGTCGATGACGACTCCGCCATTCGGGAATCGCTTCGCTTCCTGCTGAGCTGCGAGGGGCTGGAGGCGCAGTCGTTCGCCTCCGCCAACGCGCTTCTCGATACCGGCACGATCGGCGCGGGCGACTGCGTCATCACCGACATCCATCTGCCCGGCATGGACGGCCTCGCCCTGTTGCGCACAATCCGCGCTAGAGGCTTGAAAATCCCGGTGATCGTCATGACCGGCTGGCCCAACAGCCTGGTCCGGCAGAGGGCCCACGAGATGGGCGCCACCCTGTTCCTGGAGAAGCCGCTGAAGGATGCGGAGATCCTCGCCGCGGTGAAAAACTGTCTCTCCGCCGATTGAATCGCGGCACGAATAAGAATTGATCGCGGTGCCTGCGCTGCTTCGTCTCAGGGGCGACTGCCGACGACTCCGCCCGCGTCGGTGGGAGCCTTCTCGCGCATTTCCGGTTAGTCAATAATTGAGATTCGTTCCCGGATGAAGGACTGTGCGCTTTATCAAATCTACCCTTGATGGATTCACGTGACCTTCCCGATCGCGTTCTTTTCCATTGCTGGCGCCTTCGCCGTTCTGAGCTGGCCGTTCCGTCGTCGGCCGCTCGGCGCGGCCGTGCTGGTCAATCTGGCTGCCATCTTCGTGGCCCTGGGGCTGGCCGAGGCCTATCTCGACCGCCAGGAAGCGGCGGGCGACGGCACGCGGCTCGAAGGCTCCATCGTCAACGGCTTCACGCGACCCGACGACCTGCTGGGCTATGCCCCGGAACCGAATGCCAGCGTGACGGCGCGCAAGCTGTTTGGCGACACCGTCCTCTATGATGTCACTTACACCACCAACGCCCATGGCCTGCGCATCACGGCCGATGCTCTGCCGGACGCCAGGGCGTGCGTGGTGTTCTTCGGCGACTCGATAACCTTCGGCGAAGGCGTGAGGGACAACGAGGACTTCCCCTATGTCGTGAGCCGGGCCGTCGGCGATCGGTATAAGACCTACAACTTCGCCTTCAGCGGCTACGGCCCACATCAGATGTTGGCCAATCTCGACTCCGGCCGGGTCGATCGGATCGTCAACTGCATGCCAAAGTACTTCTACTATCTCGCCATCCCCGACCATGCCGCACGCGTCGCCGGCATCTACTCCTGGGATCGTCATGGGCCGAGATACGAGCTGGCACCGGATGGATCGGTGGTACAGCGCGGCCACTTCGACGATCCCGAGCCGCAGGCGGCCAAGAGCGCCGTCGGCTGGGTGGAGGAGCTTCTCTCCGCCTCGACGATCGGGCGCAGGCTGTTGGCTCGCCCGGCGCCCCCGGAGCCCGTCGACCTGTCGCTGCTGGTCGGCGTGGTGACGCAGGCAGCCCGCCAGGCCCGAGACCGCTTTCCCGACAGCGTGTTCGAGGTGATCCTGTGGGACGTCGGCGACCCTGCACAGGTCCAGGCGATCGAGCAGGGCTTCAGGCAGGCCGGCCTGCACGTCCGGCTCATGACGAGTCTCGTGCCCGATTTCCGCCAGCATCCGGAAGACTATGTGCTGAGCGAGCACGACCGGCATCCCAACAAGGCATTCCATCGCCTGATCGGCGAGCAGATCGCCCGCGAAGTGCTGGCCGGCGAGCCCGTGCGCGGGAACTGATCGAGCGCGGGCCGCCGGTCAGATCCGGCGCCACAGGGAGCGCATCGCCGCCAGCACGACCAGGCCGAGACCTCCGGTGATGGCCGTGGCCTGCGGCGCGCCGATGAGGTCGGCCAACCAGCCGAGCCACAGGAAGCCGATCGGACCGGTGCCGATGCAGACCGAGAGCACGCCGAGCACGCGCGACCGCATCTCGGCCGGTGCGGCGAGATATACGAGCGTCGCCTGCATGGTGGCAAAGCCGGCGCCCGCGAGGCCGGTGAGCACGAGGGCGGCGCCGGCGATGCGGGGATCGTCGGCCAGCGCGAAGACGATCAGCGCCACCATGTAGACCGCCACGCCGCCGACATAGGCGCCGACATACCAGCGCCGCGTCAGCCACAGCACCAGCAGGATAGCGCCGAAGAAGGCGCCGATGCCGTCGAGGCTGGTCAGGATGCCGACGCCTTCGGGTCCGAGATGAAGCTGGTCGCGGCCGATCACCGGGATCATGCTGGTGAAGGGCCAGGCGAAGATATTGTAGATGACCGTCACCGCCATGGTGGCCGCTAGGCGCCTGTCGGCCAGGACGATGGCGATGCCCTCCCACGTGCGCGCCAGCACCGCGCCGGCCCCGGGCGCCGCCGCGATGCGGGCCCGCACCGACAGGGCCGCGACGAGTGCCGTCACATACATCGCCACGCTCAACAGGAAAGCACCTTCGATGCCGATGCCGGCGAGAAGCAGGCCACCCACTGCTGGACCGACCATGCGGCTCGCGTTGCTGGCGCCGACATCGAGCGACATCGCCGTCCCCATGGTCTCGCGTCCCACCACCTCGCCCATCATCATGCGGCGCAGGGGATTGTCGGTGGCCCAGCCGCAGCCATTGACGAAGCTGGCCACCGCGAGATGCCAGACTTCCAGCCGGCCCTGCCAGGCGACCAGCGCCAGGATCGCCGAGGTGATGCCCATGAGGACAATGACGGCGGCCAGGGTGACGGTGCGGTCGAATCGCTCGGCCAACGCTCCCAGGAAGGCGCCGAAGATCCCGAGCGGCAGCAGGCGCAGCATGGTCATCATGGCAACGATGAAGGCCGAGCCGGTGAGCTGATAGACCACGACGCCGATGACGACCGTCTCGAGCCAGCGCACCGTGAAGACGACGAGGCCGACATACCAGAGCCGCCAGAAGTCGGCCGACAGCGCGCGCAGAACCTCCCGGAACGACGGCGCCTCCTGTTGTTCGTTCATCGTGCGGCAATCCTCGAGGCGCAGGCTGCCGCCGCCATCGGTTTCATGTCTGGCCTTGATAGCGAATTTGCCACAACGGGGTAAGCGACACGACCGGCAAGACGAGTCATGCTGCGCAGCGGCACGACACCTCACCCTCCGAAACACGTCGGAAAGGACGCCATGTCCGGAAACAAGCTTCCGGCCGACACGGCCGCCGACTGGGCTGAAGGAACGGTCTTCACCGTCGGCCACTCGACGCTGCCGATCGAGCAGTTCATCGCATTGCTGCGCGCCTATCGCATCGACTGCGTGGTCGATATCCGCACCGTTCCGAAGTCGCGGCACAATCCGCAATTCAATGGCGACGCGCTCGAGGCGTCACTGAATGCGGCCGGCATCGAATACGAGGCGCTGCCGGGCCTGGGCGGCCTGCGGCGTCCGCGCAAGGATTCCGTGAACGGCGGATGGCGCAACGACAGCTTCCGCGGCTACGCCGACTACATGCAGACCGAGCCGTTCGCCAAGGCACTGGCGACCCTGATTGCGTTAAGCCGGCCGCGGCATGCGGCGATCATGTGCGCCGAGGCCGTGCCCTGGCGATGCCATCGCTCCCTGGTGGCCGATGCCCTGATCGTGCGCGGCATTCCGGTGGTCGAGATCCTGTCGGAAACCAGCCACCGGCCGCACAAGCTCACGCCCTTTGCCGACGTCAAGGGCACATCGATCACCTATCCGCCGGAGCAGCCCAAGCTCCTGTAGCCGCCGCTCGCTTCAGAACTTGGCGCCGAAGCTGACGCGGATGTTCTGAATCTTGTCGTACGGCTCCTTCACGAGCGGGAACGTATAGTCGACCCGGATCGGGCCGAACGGCGAACTCCACTGCAGGCCGAAACCCGTGCCGACGCGCATGAGAGAGCTGTCGAGGAGGCTGACGCCGGATTGGGAGATGCCGCCCCACAACGAGCCCGCATCGACGAACGCCTTGCCGACAATGCCGATTTCCTTGGGAAAGCCCACCGGAAAGCTGAGTTCGCCCATGCCGGCGTAGAAGTACTTGCCTCCCAGCGAGTCCGCCGTATTGCCGTCGCGCGGCCCGGCACCGCCGACCGCCCAGCCCGGCAGGCTGTCGCCGCCAAGATAGAAGCGGTTGTTCAACCGCAGCGTCGTGTTGTTGAACGGCGCGATCAAGCCGGCGGAGCCGCTCAGCGAGGCAACGACGTCCTCGACGATCTGCTGGTAGATCGCGCCATCGGCCGTCACCCGGAAATAGTAGTTGTCGCCACCGAGACCGGCCACCGCGATGGTGTTGCGCAGCAGCCAGCCCTTGGTCGGATTGAGACGCTGGTCGCGTGTGTCCCAGGACAGGGTCTCGGAGATCTCCGACGTGATCGACGAACCGGCCTGAGCCAGAACTTCGGCCGAGGCATAGTAGGGCACGTTGTAGATGCTCGTCTGGCGCAGCGTGTAGCGGACGGTCTGGGTCGTGTGCTCGGTATACGCCCAGCCGGCATTGAGCGAGAATCCGACACTCCAGTCGCTGTAGGAGGATGTCGACTGCCGGTTGTTGGTCGTATCGAAGATGTCGAAGCCGACCGCGATCGGCAGGTCCATGAAGTAAGGGTTGGTGAAGCCGAGATCGATCGATGTGGCGGTCGTGCCGAGCGACAGGGAGAGCCTCAGCGTATCGCCCGTGCCCACGAGGTTGCGTTCCTGGACCGAGACCGTGCCCATGATGCCGCCCGAGGTCGAATAGCCGGCGCCGAAGGAGATTTCGCCGGTGCTCTGCTCGGTCACGTTGACCTGCAGGTTGGTCTTGTCGGGCGCCGAGCCCGGCGCCGCCGAGATGTCGACCTTCTCGAAGAAGCCGAGGTTGCGCAGCCGCTGCTCGCTGCGGCGCACCTTGGCCGTCGAGAAGGCGTCGCCCTCGGCCAGCCGGAACTCGCGCCGGATCACCTTGTCGAGGGTACGCGTGTTGCCCGAGATGTCGATCCGCTCGACATAGACCCGCGGCCCCTCCTGAATGTCGAAGGTGATGTCGATCGTGTGCGTCTCGCGATTGCGCCGCATGTTGGGCCGCACATCGACGAAGGCATAGCCCAGCGAGCCCACCGCGTCCGACAGCGCCGTCACCGTCTTGTCGACCTCGCCGGCGTCGTACCAGTCGCCCTCGTTCATCGTCACGTAGCTCTTCAACGTGTCGACATCGAGCCCCTGGAACCGCGTCGCCACATCGATCTTGCCGAACTTGTAGCGCTCGCCTTCATTGATCGTGAAGGTGATGAAGAACCCGTCGCGGTCCGGCGCCAGTTCGGCGATCGCCGATTCCACCCGGAAGTCCGCATAACCCTCCGACAGGTAGAATTTGCGCAGCATCTCGCGGTCGAGGTTCAGCCGGTCGGGGTCGAACCGGTCGTCCGACGACAGGAACCGCCACCAGGCGCTCTCCACCGTGCGGATCTTGCCGCGCAGCGTGCCGTCGCCGAACGCCTTGTTGCCGACGAAGCTGATGCGCTTGATGCCCGTCACGTCGCCTTCGTTGATCTCGAACACCAGATCGACGCGGCCCTGTTCGAGCTTGATGATCTTCGGATCGACCACGGCGTTGTAGCGGCCGCTGCGGCGATAGATCGACAGCAGCCGGTCGACGTCCGCCTGCACGCGCGCCCGCGTGAACACCGTGCGCGCCTTCGACTGGATCTCGTCGCGCAGCTTGTCGTCCTCGATCTTGCGGTTCCCCTCGAACGCCACGCGGTTGATGGTCGGGTTCTCCGACACCTTCACCACCATGGTCGATCCCTGCATGTCGATCGACACGTCCGAGAACAGCCCGGTCGAGAACAGCGCCTTCAGCGACCGGTCCGCCGCCGCCGGATCGTAGGGCTGGCCTTCCTTCAGCTGCAGGTACGACCGGATCGTCTCCGGCTCCGCGCGCACGTTGCCCTGGATCTGTACCGCGGAAATCATGGTGCCGGCGCCGCCGGTCGCACGCTGCGCAACGGCCGGCATGCAAAACACGAGAAGCGTCAGCAAGGCTACGCTTGCGGAAATTACTCGACCAACCAAACACACGCCTCGCCAGAAAGGGACGAGGCTCCAATGGCATGGCGGTCACGCTCAAAGAGGGCGCGATTGTTCCAGACTGTTTCCGGTCGCCGTCTGGAAACCTAACGATACAAAATCCTTTCACTCGCCTGTCGGCGCATCGCGCAGACCGCCGACAGTTTTGTGTTTCTCCATATTTCCGCGGTACACGCAGAAACGAGCCGTCACATCTTTCCCGGCGCCTGCGCAGGCTTTCATTGAAGCGTTGTGGCAGCTTTACCGGAGTCACTGTTGAGGACTCCATGAACCGCTTTTATCTGCTCTTCGGCACGACGGTCGCCCTCGTCGCCAGTGCCTGGACCGTTTCCGGACTTGCCCAGGATGCAGGGCCGAGACCGCCGATCGGCCTCTTCGGCGCGGCGCCGCCCCCTGCGCCTCCGGGCGGTGCGATGCTTCCGCCCTTGCCGCCTCCTTTCCCGCCGCCCGGTCCCATGGCCGGGGTCGAGTTCGACGACATCGACGACTTCGGTCCGCCGCCGCCACCGCCGCCCCCGCCAGGAATGCCAGGCCACGGCCCGCGGCCAGGCCGCCAGCCGGCCGACATGTGTCTCGACAGAATGGCCGCAAAGGCCGCTCTCGTCGCCTACACCAAGGCCCGTCTCAACCTGACGTCCGAGCAGCTCGGCGCCTGGCAGGAGGTCGAAACGGTCCTTGGCGGCGCCCGTCAGGACGAACGCGCCGCTTGCGCCAAGCCTCTCCCGAATCCCGAACAGGTCGACGCCCTGCAGCGCAACGAAGGTTTGCGCACCAGATTGGCCTCGCAGCTCGACCGTCTCAACAAGCTGGATGGGCCCATGCACAAGCTCGTCGCCCTGCTGTCGCCGGAACAGCGCCAGGTGCTGGATCGCCTTCCGCCTTTGCCCTTCTAAGGCAGTAAACCGCCTGGCGTCTCCTTCCCCCTTGAAGGACCAGGCGAAGGACCACGCTGAAGCACGCCTCTGTCCACCCCGCTCTCCCCACGGACAAGCAGGCTTCAGCGTGGTCTATCTTTTTCCGATCTCGATTGGCACGTCACGTCCATCGCCCGACAGCAGGCTCGCCGACCGGCCAGCCGGCGTCTGCGACGCTTCTACCTTCCGCTTGCCTCGGCAGCTCGGCCCTTGGTTTCGGCGGCTGCCGGCGCGCTGATGAAGACGTCCATCTGCTGGCCGACATAGGCCGGGATCTTCCCGTTCGGGAAGCTGTAGACGACCTGGAGGACGCGCGTATCCGTCCGCTCCGTGCTCGAGCCCGTGAGCGACTTCTTGGGACGGACATACGGTTCGACGTACTCGAACGTCAGGTCGACGGTGAGATCGCTGTTGCCGCGGATGGAGGCCCGCGCCGGCCGCCCCCGCTCGAAGCGCCAGGCGTCGTTTTCGTCGATGTCGATACGCACCGCCAACCGATCGACATTCCCGACCATCGCCAATACCGTATCGTTGACGCTGGCCGCGGCGTAAGCGCCGGGCAGAGCGTTGAGTTCCAGCACTTCGCCGTCGATCGGCGAGCGCACGACCCGGCGCTCGAGATCGGTCCGCGATTCCTCGACCTGGGCCTGGGCGTTGGCCAGATCGGCTTTCGCCTGGGCCAGTTTGCTTTCGTAGATCGCAACGTTGGCGCGCCGCTTCGAGAACTCCTCCGCGCTCAGGGCGCGCTTGTCCACCAGCGTCTCGGCGGTCTTGAGCTGAACGCGGTAATCGGCGAGGGCCGCTTCCGCTTCCTGGATCTTGGCCTCGTAGAGCGGGATGTTCGCCTCTCGCGCCTTGAGCTCGGCGAGCTTGTCGCGGCCCTCGATCCGAAACAGCGGTGCGCCCGCCGACACGTGGGCGCCGACCTGCACGAAGACCTTGTCGATGATCCCTCCCACCGGCGTCGATATCTCGATATTCCGTCCCAGCGCCTCCACCAGTCCCGCTCCGGCGATATAGGAGCTGTATGTGGCGGCCGGCGGATGGCCTGAAACCTCGGCAGCGGCCGATGGCTGGCTGCCCTTGCTCGCCACCGCGAGCGCCGCGGCCACGCCGCCGACCGCCAACATGGGAAGCCCAACCTTGAGAAAGAACGGGAAGATCTTCATGGCAGATTGCTCCGTGCATCCGCGACAGCCGGCTGCCCGGCTGCGGACTGGGTGATCACGCCGTCGCTCATTTCGATGATCCGGTCGGCGTATTTGAGAATCCGATTGTCGTGGGTGACGATGACCAGGGCGCGGTTCTCCTGCAGCGCCACCTCGCGCAACAGATGGAGCACCGTGTCGCCGGTCCTGGCATCGAGTGCGCTCGTGGGCTCGTCGCACACCACGATCCGCGGGCTGTGCACCAGCGCGCGGGCAATCGCCACGCGCTGCTGCTGGCCGCCTGACAGTTCCGACGGCAGCGCCTCCGCGCGCGTACCGAGCCCCAGTCGCTCCAGGATCTCGGCGGCCCGTCGCCGGGCGACCGTGCGGCCGACGCCATTCAGCAGCAACGGGACCGAGACATTGTCGGCCAGCGTCAGCGTCGGGATCAGATTGAAGGCCTGGAAGACGAAGCCGACAGCCTTCCGCCGCAGCAACACCTTGTCGGCCGCCGTCAGCGTCTTCAGATCCTGGCCGAGTACCCGGCACAGACCCGCATCGTGATCCAGCACGGCAGCGATGATCGAGATCAGAGTGGTCTTGCCGCAGCCCGAGGGCCCGACCAGCATCACCATCTCGCCATAGCCGATATCGAGATCGAGCCCGCGCAAGGCCGGCACGCGCGCCTCCCCCGCCCCGAAGGACTTGGTCAGGCCGCGGCATTGCACGGCCACCTCCTGCGAACCGCCGGGCATCGCGGTCATCCGCGGAAGACCGCCGCCGGCTCCAGCCGCCGCACCGGGCGCGAGCTGAGCACCGCGGTGCCGAGCGACAGCAGCAGGATCGCAAACGCTGCCCCGCCGACGATCCAGTAATTGAGGTTGAAGGCGATGGTATTGCCCTGCACCACGACGCCGAAGAAAGTCACGACGCCGATTCCCACGCCGAAGCCGATCGCGCCGGCGGAAAGCATCTGCAGGGCGATCATGGCGAACAGCAATCGGCTGCTGGCGCCCATTGCCTTCAGCACGCCGAAATACCGGAGATGGTCGAGGGTGAAATTGTAGAAGGTCTGCGCCGCGATGCTGCCGCCAATCAGGAAGCTGATCAGCGCCGACGTGCCGAAATTGAGGAAGATGCCGGTGCGAAACAGGAAGTAGTTGGAGCTCATGGCGCTGAACTCCGCCTTGGTATAGGCAGCGAGACCCGTGTAGCGCCGTATGTCGTGCACGACCTTCGCCGCATCGACGCCCGGCTGCAGCTTGACCAGGATGAAGGACAGCAGCTTGCGGTCGGACGACTTGAAGAACTTCACCCGGTTGTAGGTCGTGTAGATGATCGGCTGCGACTGGACATTGGGCGCACCGCCATGCAGGCCGACGATCGAGGCGCGCAGGTCGTTCAGCTCCATGGTGGAACCGACACCGAGCGGCGCCCGCTGCTCGCCGGTGGCAGTCTGCGCCAGAACACCTCGGGCGCTGACCGCGTCGACGATCACGCCGTCGCTCAGTCTCAGGTCGGTGATGCGGCCTTCGACCATCTTGGCCGGTCCGCCGATGAAGGTCGCGTCGTCGATGCCGTAGAAGATGCAGTTGCGGAAGTTGCCATCCGGAAGTCGTGCCTGGATCGACCCCGAGAAGAAGGGCACCGCCCATTCCACACCGGCGATGCCCTTGACACGGTAGAGCTGAGCATCCTGCAGCGGCTTGGAGTCGTCGGAATATTGGACGTTCGGGTCCATGACCCACAGATCGACCGAGGGAATGTCATCGATCAACGCCGTGGCTCGCGACAGCATGCCGAGGAAGATCGCCGGCTGCTGCGCCATCATCAGCGCGGTGAAGGAAAGCGCGGCGATGATGCCAAGATACTTGCCGCGTTCGTTGATCAGCATTGTGAGGGCGAGCCGGAACATGACGATCCTCGTGGCCTGGCAACCGGTCTAGTAGCGGGTCCGCAGGTGCGGTCCTGTGTGGGTGTCGACGATCTCGGGGCGCGAACTGTCGACGGGACGGTTCCAGCCGCCGCCCAATGCCTTGCACAGCGAGATGTAGCTGGTGGCGGCCGACACCTGCGTCTGCAGGAGACTGTCGCGGGCCGTGTAGAGCGAGCGCTCGGCATCGAGCACATCGAGGAAACTCTGACCGCCTGCCGTATAGAGTGCCCGCGAGAGCTCGTAGGCATCGGCATAGGAACGGCTCGAGGCCGTGAGCTTGTCCAGGCGCCTGCGGTCCTGGGCGAGCGACACCAGCGCATTCTCGACATCCTCGAGGGCGGTGAGGACGGTCGATCGCAGGGCCACGAAGTACTGGTCGCGCTGGGCCTCGGCGACCTCGACTTCGGCTCGCAACTGGCCGCCGTTGAACAGCGGCAGGCTGAGGCTGGGACCGATCGCGAAGCCGATCGAGGAGGACTTGGCCAGCTCGCCAAGCTGAAGACCTGTCGTCGAGATGTTCCCGGTCAGGCTGACGCTGGGATAGAGGGCGGCCTCCGCCTTGCCGATCTTGGCCGTCGCCTCGGCAAGCTGGCGCTCCGCCTTGCGCACGTCGGGGCGCGACTGAAGGATGTCGGCCGGAACCCCGGCGCGGGGCGATGCTGGCGGGACCGGGATCGCCGCCTTGGCCGAGAGCCTGGAGACGAGCGCCTCCGGTCCGTCGCCCAGAAGCACGCCCAGCCGGTGAACGGCTTCGCTGTAGGACGCATCGAGGGACGCGACGTCCGCCTCGGCCGAATAGGTCTGGCCCTCGGCCTTGGCGGCATCGGCGGCGGAAGTAGTGCCGGCCTCGAACTTCCGTCGCGCCAGCACGGCGGTATCGCGATAGGCCTCGGCGGTCTGGCGGGCCAACGCCGCACGCGCCGCGTAGCCCCGTGCCTGCACATAGTACTTGGCGACATCGCCGATCAGCGTCAGCAGCGTGTCGTTCAGATCCTCCTGCGCCGCCTGCAGGCTGTAGGTGGCGGCTTCGGCACTGCGATAGTTGGCGCCGAAGATGTCGAGCTCCCAGCTCGCGTCGAACCCGCCCTGGAACAGCGAATAGTTGGACGCGGCGGCGCTCTGGTTGGCTCCCGAAACCGCCTGCGTTCCGCCCGAACTGCCTTGCGTCGACACCATCGTGCCGCTGGCGCTTCGATTGGCGGTCGCTGACGCGGTCGCTTCCAGGGTGGGCGCCAGCGCGCCGAACTTCTCCCGCCTCGTCGCCCGCGCCTCGCGGATCTTCGCCTTGGCGCTGGCAACGTCCAGGTTCTTCCGCACCGCCTCTTCGATCAGTTCGCTCAAGGTGGCATCGCCGAACGAGGTCCACCAATCCGCGAGCTGCGCCGGTTGCGGGCCGGCACTCTTGGCCGCATTGGCCCACGACGCCGGAACGGCCATGTCGGGCGTCTTGTAATCCGGTCCGACCGCGCATCCCACCAGCGCGGCGCACAACCACACTGCCGAAAACGCTGATCCGAAACGCCCGATAGAACTCATGGACCGGATATAGTTGATTCCGGCGCAGCTTCGCTCACCGATCCCGTCGCATTGTTGTAGCGCCGCGTTTCCGTCGGCTCGCCAGAAACATAGGGAAACACAAAAGACCGGCTCCCTCCGACGGCGATCGGATGTAGAACTATGCCGATGTCTCGTTCCCCCCATATCCTGATCGTTGAGGACGATCGGGAGATCCGCACGATGGTCTCGCGATTCCTCCAGAAGAACGGCTTTCGCGTCTCTGTCGCCGAGGACGCCCGGGCCATGGACCGGGTTCTCGAAGCGGCGGCGATCGATCTGCTGGTCCTCGATCTCATGCTGCCGGGCGAGGACGGCCTCAGCATCTGCCGCCGCCTGCGTGCCAGCTCCTCCATTCCGGTCATCATGCTGACCGCCAGCGGCGATCCGGTGGCGCGCGTGGTCGGCCTCGAGATGGGCGCGGACGATTACGTTCCCAAGCCCTTCGACCCGCATGAGCTGCTCGCGCGCGTCAAGGCCGTCCTCCGGCGCGTCAGCGCCTTTCCGGCCGCGAAGGAGGAAGTGCGGGACAGGCTGCAATTCGCTGGCTGGCGACTCGATCCCGTCGCCCGCGAGCTCAAGAACCCGGAAGACGTGCGAGTCACCCTTACCAGCGCCGAGTTCGACCTGCTGCTGGCCTTCTGCCGCCATCCCCGTCGCACGCTGACGCGCGACCAGCTGCTCGATCTCTCGCAGGGGCGCGCCGGCGCCCCACTCGATCGCAGCATCGACATTCTGGTGAGCCGCATTCGTCGCAAGATCGAAAGCAACCCACGCGATCCGGCCTTCATCAAGACGGTCCGCAGCGGCGGCTACATCTTCACCCCCGAGGTGACCACTGAATGAGCGCCTGGCGGCAGCTCCTTCGCCTCGATCGCGTGACGACCCAGATTGCGCTGGTCGTGTTCGTCGGCGGTTTCGTCTCCTCCATCGCCATCGGCTTCGTCCTCTTCTTCTTCCGGCCGGATCGCGAGCCACCCGAGGTCCATCGCATCGCGGATGAACTCGGTTCGATCGTCCGTGTGCTGGACGGCATGCCCCAGGCAGATCGGATGCGCGCAGCGGCGCTCTATCGGAGACCCGACTTCTCGCTCGAGCTGGACGGCAAGGCGGCATCCGGATCCCCGGCCGAGCTTGACGAGCTCTGGACGGCCTCGCTTGCCCGTGTGCTCCCGAAGGACGTTTCCGTCGTCTCTGTCGGTCATCCGGAAGGCGCCCGCGTGCAGATCCTCCTGCGGCTGGGTGACGGGCAATCCGTCCTGCTGCGCGCGGGCCCCGACAGGCCATCCATTGGGTCGCTGCCCCCGCCCCTCCCACCCCTGGGCGTGTCGCTGATGGTGATGGTCGCGCTGACGGTCGCCTTGTCGATCTGGGCGGTGCTGCGGATCGTGACGCCGCTGGCCCGTTTCGCAACGGCGGTCGAACAGTTCGGATTGAAGGGCGAAGGCGGACCATTGCGCGAGGAAGGCGCCGCCGAGGTCCGCAAGGCGACGAACGCCTTCAACAACATGCGCGAGCGCATCCAGCGCCTGATCGAAGATCGCACCCGCACGATGATCGCGATCAGTCACGACCTGCGAACGCCGCTGACGCGGCTGCGCCTGCGGGCGGAGGACATTGTCGAACCGGGCATCAAGGATGGCATGCTGCGCGACATGGACCTCATGGAGACCTCGATCGCCGGCGCGGTGTCCTACCTGCGCGACGGAGGGTTCCAGGAGGGGACGGAAATGGCCGATCTGCCGTCGCTCCTCGAGACCATCTGCGACCAGTTCTCCGATGCGGGCTTCTCCGTTCGCTACGAGGGGCCGGAGCGCCTCGCCGCCCGCGTCAGGCCGCAGGCGATCGCGCGGGCCGTGACCAATCTGGTGGAGAACGGAACGAAATTCGGCTCCCACGTGGCGGTGCGGCTGAGCCTGCATGGCGCTTCGGTGCAGATCGACGTCGAGGACGACGGCCCCGGCATTCCCGATTCCGAGAAGAGTGCCGTCCTGCAACCTTTCTACCGATCGGACACCGCCCGAGACTCTGTCGCCGGATTTGGCCTGGGCCTGGCGATCGCGGCCGACGTTGCCCGGCTGCATGACGGTACGCTCACGCTGCATGACAGGCTGCCGCGAGGCCTTCGCGCCTGCCTTCGGATTCCGCTCGCCGCCAGATAGACCGCGGTCACACGGCCCTGACGGCAAGCTCCGAGAACGAGAAGCACGCAGGCAGGCGACGCTTGTGTTTCCAGAGGTTTCTGCGCACCGCGCCGAAACGAAGAGCTACAACTTCCATGGCCTCGCAACCTCGACAGCAGAAGACCGGTTCCCGATATTCGGCCTCGTCGTCGGACGAGGAGGACATGAGTCACCATCACACTTTCCATCTGATCATCGTGTCGGCCTTCACTCTGATGGCCCTCTTTCTGCTCGTGGCACGGCCTGCCTACGACTCGCTGCGACCGCTCCTTGCCGGGCCACCGGTGTCCGAGATCGACTCGTGATCGAACAGGAGACGGGGACCACAATTTCGCCGTCCGGCAGGCGAATTGACGGCGCAAACCGGCCGCACGATTGACCTCTTTGATGGCGCTCGGAGCCGGTCGAGGGTCCCGGCGTTTTCGGACCGACGCCTCAACCTTTCGCGAGGTGGGCCCGATGGCGCGGCAATGCGGCCACGGGCGGACTACATGATGCAGATCAACAACAGCGTTCTTCGACTGCACGAAAATTGGATGCGAGCCGCAATCGCCCGGTCCGCTGCCCGGTCAGCAACAGCTCGCCAATAGAGGAGTCGCAATCATGTTCGGCGGTTTCATCCTGACGATCGTGGGCATCATTTCGACGTTGGTCTGGGCGCGTGAAATCGCCAAGGGATATCGCGCCTACCGGTTCGTCAAACCGTCAACCCTCGCCTATCTGCGGCGGGAGGGATCGGCAATGTTCGGCCTTTGCGTCGGGCTGTGCGGGCTTTGCCTTGCCACGAGCGTTCTTATTGCCGTGTGGGGCGCGGTGGGACATCTGCCGATCCGCTAGGCCGGACACGGCACGATTGTGTTTCCAGATGTTTCTCGCCTGCTTCCGGAAATAAGGCGCTACACATCGCCCCGCCTCTCGCCCCCGAGCTCCTGCCATACTGCCCCATCTGCCGGGACGGGCGATACCGTCTCGACCGCCCGCATCAGAACAGAGGCCGAACCGATGGCAGCTCATCCTGTCGATCTCCATGTTGGACAGAAGATACGGGAGCGCCGCCTCTCGCTAAGCATGACTCTCAGGAACGTCGCGGAGGCACTCGGCCTGACCTTCCAGCAGATCCAGAAATACGAATCCGGTGCCAATCGCATCGGCTCGAGTCGCCTCTACGACTTTGCCCGGGTGCTCGACGTCCCCATTGCTTATTTCTTCGACGGCATGCCCAGTGGCGGCCGCCGGAGTAGCCGCATCGAGGGACTCGGCGATGCCGTGACGCCTTTTGCCAACGGCAAGGATCCGCTGGCCAGCCGCGAGACGCGGGATCTCGTGACAGCCTACTATCGGATTCGCGAAGTGCGGCTGCGCAAGCGGGTTTACGAGCTGCTGCGGACCGCCGGTGCCGTCAGCCACGCCGACGCCGTTGCCAAGGGACGGCGCGGAGTCGACGGGCGCAATCGCTGATCCGGCCAGCCTGATCCGGGCCGGCCACGACTATCGGGACGCCGCGCCATGCTTCCTCGACAGCGCCAGCGTCAACCAGACGTTCCAGCCGCCGGCCCGGTTCTCGATGTCGAATTCCTTGTAGCCGCGCAGATTGAGCTCGAACTGGACCGGACCAAGCACGAAGCCATGTCCGATCTGTGGGCCGACGGCACTGACCTTCGACTGGAACGGTCCGGCCAGGGCGCCGGGCCCGCTGTCCGGACTCAGCTGATTGTAGAAATAGCCGACCGCCCCCAGATAGAAATTCTCCGTGAGCGAGTAGGAGGCGGCCCAGTCCACGTGACCATCGATGCCGCTCTGGTACTGGGTCGTAGGATTCATGAAATTGTAGGTCAGGCCGGCCACCACCGAGAATTCGAGGCCGGACGGGCTGAGGAAGGTGTAGCCGAGGCCGGCGTCGATCGCCCAGTGGCCGATGCCGAGACTGACGATGCGATTGGGGTCGTACTGGCCGGCCGGCACATTGACCATCGTGTAGGTCATGAAATTGTGCGGGCCGACCGCCCACTTCAGCTCCGCTTCCGGATAGATGTCGCCGATGCCGGTCATGCTGTCGTAGGCGGTCGAGGATTCGCTGTATCCCTCCGGTCCCGACAGCATGCTCCAGACCGTCGTGCCGGTATGGCCGAAGGTGAAAGTCGCGCCCAGAAACAGGCGGCCGTTCAGAACGGGATCGGCAAAGGTGTAGCCCGTGCCGACGAAGACATACTGTTCCGGCGTTTCGGCCGTGGCCGACAGGGTGAAGCCGTCACCGATGCCGCGCGTCGCCCCGGAAGTCACCTGCCGCTGATAATAATTCAAGACCAGCAAAGGCCCCGGATCTGCCGGCACGGCGGCGAAGCTGGCAATCTCGCCAGGAATCCACATGCTGGCGCCGGCTTCATCGGCCCGCGCTTCCTTCACGCCATCCCATACGACAGGTTGTAGAATCAGTGCGGCGACCGCCCCCGCCTTCCGCAACGATGTCCCGGCGCACTCTTCCACGGTATCGATCCCAGTAGGCGCTCGCCCGCCGCGAAGGACGGTCAGTCCATGATGTGATAGCCACCGTCGATATAGAGAGTCTCGCCGGTGATCAACCGCGTGGCGTCGTGGGCGAGGAAAGCGGTGGCGACGCCGACATCGTCGATGCTGACGAGGCTGTGCACGGGCGCCTTCTCCTTGGCCTTGTCGAGCAGATCGTCGAATTCCGGAATGCCCGAAGCCGCGCGCGTCGCCAGAGGCCCCGGAGAGATGGCGTGGACGCGAATGCCCTTGGGACCGAGTTCGGCCGCGAGATAGCGCACCGCGCTTTCGAGCGCTGCCTTGGCGACACCCATGATGTTGTAGTTCTTCACCACCATCTGGCTGCCGTAGTAGGTCATCGTGAACAGCGAGCCGCCGCTCGTCATCAAGGGCTCGGCCAGATGCGCCATGCGGATGAACGTCCAGCACGACACGTCCATGGTGGTGAGGAAACCCTCCCGCTCCACGTCGGTGACGCGGCCGCGCAGCGCCTCCTTGGGCGAATAGGCAATGGAGTGCACGACGAAATCGAGCTTTCCCCATTCCTGCCCGATACGCTCGAACACGGCCTCCATCTGACCAGGTATCTGGACATCGAGGGGCATGAAAATCGGCGCCTCGAGCCGATCGGCGAGCGGCTGGACGTGGGGCTTCGCCCTGTCGTTGAGATAGGTGACGGCCACCTCGGCTCCGAAGGCGCGGAAAGCCCGGGCACATCCCCAGGCGATCGAGTGCTCGTTGGCGATGCCGACCACCAGCCCGCGCTTGCCCTCGAGGAACCTGGCTTTGACGTCCGGTATGGTTGGAGCAGCCATTGCCTCTACACTCCCGGGATCGTTTGTACGGGGACGACTATTCCTCGCAGAGCTCCAGCGACAGCAGGTCGACCAGGACGCGCGCATCCTCGAGCGCTGCGGCATCGCCTGACGTGATGGCGACCCGCGCCTGCCGGAGGACAGTGTCGATGCGACCGGCCTGGATGTGATGCCGCATGTCGTGCGCCGTATCGCTGATCCTGGCAATGCGAGCGACGCTCTCCGCCAGCGTTGTCGACAGGTTTGTGGAACCCGACTGCATCGGCATCTCGTTCTCCTTGGTGACGTTTGTCTAGGCGAGCGGGGAGTCGGGGACGTTGATGCAGGTCAATTCAGACGATGACCGGAAGATTACCCTGCCGTTGCACTGGCCCTACAACCGTTCGAGACATCGATCATGAGAAAGCTCTCTGACGTCATCCTGGAGCAGCGTCCGCTCATCCTGCGCGGCAACGCATCGGTCGCCGACGCCGCTCGGCAGATGCGGGACCGTAGCGCCGGCTCCGTCGTCGTCGTCGACGATGCCGGACGCTTGAGCGGGATCTTTACCGGGCGTGATGCCGTGGCCCGGGTGCTCGCCGAGGGGCGCGATCCCACCGCGACCAAACTCAGCGACGTGATGACGCCCGCGCCGGCGACGATGTCGCCCGACCAGACAGCCGTCGATGCCCTCCGGTTGATGTGGGACGGCGGCTTCCGGCATCTGCCCCTGGTCAAGGACGGCAAGATCCTGGGCGTCGTGTCGCGCGGCGACTTCAAAGGGCTCGAAGTCGACCGCCACGAGGAGGAGCGCGAACTCTGGGAGCATATGCGCTAGCGAGCTGTCCCGCTGAGAGCGGGAATGTTTTTCAGGTATAAATTATCGATTGTCGTAAAGTTATTTTTGAGATATCAAGGCTTCGTCATTTGCGGAGCCAAACCATGTCACAGCGACGGATCAAGACACTCAGCCACCGCCTGTCCCTTCTTTGCGGCGGCTTGATCCTCATGATCCCCGTGGTCTGCATCCTCTACTGGGGGATGAGCAGCACCGAGGCGATCAGCCGGCAGTTCCTCGGCGAGCCGGGTGCGATCCTGCAGCTCAGCGGGGCACAGCGGCGCATGGCCGTCGTGCTGACGGCCATCGCCGTCGTCCCGCTGGGCCTGGCCCTCGCCTCCCTGCGCCAGCTTCTGCGCCTCTATGCCGAGGGGACCATCTTCGACGCGCAGAACGTGGCCGCCATCGGCAAGATCGGAAAGTGGCTGGTATGGTTCGGCGTCGCGCAGTTCGTCGATGCCACGCTGATCCCGCTGGTCCTGACCTTGAGCAATCCGCCCGGCCATCGGATCCTGTCGATCACCCTCTCGATGGGAGTCATCGAGGCCGTTCTGCTCGGCGCGGTCATGCTGGTCATTGCCCATGTCATGGACGAGGCGCGGATCATCGCCGACGAACAGGCGCAAACCGTCTGAGGCCGGGCCATGCCGATCATCGTGCGCCTCGACGTGATGCTCGCCCGACGCAAGGTCCGTTCGATCGAACTGGCCCAAGCCATCGGGATCAGCGAAACCAACATCTCCCTGCTCAAGTCGGGGAAGGTCAAGGCGATCCGCTTTTCGACCCTGGAAGCGATCTGCCGCTATCTCCAGTGCCAGCCGGGCGACCTGCTCGAATACGAGCCTGAGGAAGCGAGCAGCGAGCGTCCGGCAAGATCCGAGACTGTCGCTTCGGGCTGAAGCGACGTCCTGCCGCTTCGGTGGCGAATCGCCGGTGATGACGGAAGACCATCGTCCTGTACGATGGTCTGGCGAAGGATGCGAAGAGAGGAACCGGAATGCCCCTGTCGCGCCGCCAGGCACTTGCCGTCATCGGCTCGACGATCGCTACGGTCGGCGGCAGCGGTGCGCCGCAGGCTCAGACCGCCGCCGACGATGCCTTGACGCAGAACAATGAGGCATGGCGGCTCGGACCGCGGATCGTCGTCTACGTCGCACGGCGCATCCGCACCATGGAGCCCGACCAGCCCGAAGCGACTGCGGTCGCGGTGTCCGGCAATCGTATCGTGGCCGTCGGCAGCGAGGCCGACGTGATCGCCGCCCTCGGCGAACGGCCGCACGACGTGGATCGCCGCTTCGCCGACAAGGTGATGGTGCCGGGCTTCGTCGAGCATCATGTCCATCCGCTGCTCGGCGCATCGACCATGGTCGCCGATGCTGTGATCGCGATCGAGGATTGGGTGCTGCCGACGCGCACCTGGTCGGCTGCCGCTGACGCTGCGGCCTATTGGCAAGCGTTGCGCACTGCCTTTGCCGCCAACACGACAGCGCCGGCCACCTTTATGACCTGGGGATATCATCACGAGTTCCACGGTCCGATGTCGCGAGCCGCCCTCGACGGCTTCAGCCCGGACCGGCCTTTGGTGGTGTGGCACCGCTCCTGCCACGAGCTGTTCCTCAATTCGCCGGCGCTCTCGAAATATGGCCTGACCGCCGCGACCGTGCGCGGGCACGGTCTGGCCAGCGAGCAAGTCGATTTCGAGAACGGGCACTTCTACGAAAAGGGCCTGACCCTCGTGGCCGCCGCCCTGCTCAAGGACATCTTCACACCGGAGAAGATGCGCACCGGCCTCGACCTGTTCCGGCGCTACCTGCACGGCAAGGGGATCACCACCATTTGCGAACCGGGCACGCAGATGATACGGCCGCTGCACGAGCTCTACGGCGAGGTGCTGTCGGCGGAGGACGTTCCGTTCCGCACCTACTTCATTCCCGACGGCCGCGCCCTCTACGATCAGGCCAAGGCCGCCGGCACGCTCGATCAGCTCGTGCCCAGCACCGAATCCTATCTGAGCTGGGGGCGGGGCAAGGTGCGATGGCTGCCCAAGCAGGTGAAGCTGTTTTCCGATGGCGCGGTATTCTCCCTGCTGATGCAGGTCAAGGATCCCTACCTCGATGGCCACAAGGGCCAGTGGCTGGCGCTGCCCGATGATTATCGCGATGCCGTGCGCCGCTACTGGAACCGGGGCTATCAGATCCACACGCATGTGAATGGCGACGCGGGTCTCGAGACCGTGCTTGGCGCGCTCGAGGAACGCCTGGCGGCGGCCCCGCGCAACGATCATCGCTTCACCATCGTGCATTTCGCCGTCTCGACCGAGGATCAGGTGCAACGCATCGGCCGCGCCCAGGCCATGGTGAGCGCCAATCCCTATTACGTGACCGCCCTCGCCGACCGCTTCAGCGAGGTGGGGCTGGGGCCCGAGCGCGCCAACAACATGGTGCGGCTGGCCTCCGTGCTGCGCGAACGCCCGCATCTGTCGCTGCACTCCGACATGCCAATGGCGGCGGCCGACCCGCTGATGCTTGCCTGGGCTGCGGCCACACGCACGACGGCGTCGGGACGCGTGGCGGCGCCGGATCAGCGCATCTCGCTGGAACAGGCGCTGCGCGGCGTGACGATCGACTCGGCCTTCACGATCCGCCTGGAGAACGAGATCGGCAGCATCCGCCCCGGCAAGATCGCCGACTTCACGATCCTCGACGACGATCCCCTGGAGATCGAGCCTTCCAAGGTGCGCCAGATCGGCGTCTGGGGCGTGGTATTCGACGGCACCGTTCGCCCCGTCGAGCGGCCGCCGCAGCAACACGGCGCAGGAGAGGCTCCCATCCGCTTCGGCGCGTTCGACAAGCCGGCCCCATCGCGCCGGCCGGCGCAAGCCCTTTCCTGCACATCGGTCGGCGTCGGATCTTCCTCGACCGCACAGCAGGTCTGCGGCTGCCAGTCGTCGTCGACCCAACTGTCAACCGCCTGTGCCTGCGGCGGTGTCATGGCCCATGCGCTGGCGGAGCATTACGCCTCGATGGCCTGACCTCGATAGCTCGACAGGGCAACTTCCGCTCGGCTGCCACCGCTGCAACCGTTCTGAAGCAAGTTGATGCACATCAAGGTCGCGCGGCCCTGCACGGACGATTGTACGGCCACTTCCTCGGCGAACGTCGTCGATGCGAACAACCACGGTGTGGCACTCGATCGAGCACCACCTGTTCGACCGACGTGCCGGGAACCAACGGCATTCGCAGCGATGGCGTCGCCTCGAACAGATCGAGGCCTGACATGGTACGGACAGCGTTGGTTACGGGCGGCACGCGTGGCATTGGCCGGGCAGTCGCGATCGCGCTCAAGAGCGACGGTCACAGGGTCGCGGTGGCCTATCACGGCAACGAGGAGGCAGCGCGGGCTTTCGCGCATGACACCTCGATCCCGACTTACAAGTTCGACGTCTCCGACTTTGCCGCCTGCGAGACGGCCCTCAAGCAGATCGAACAGGCCGTCGGACCGGTCGACATCCTCGTCAACAACGCCGGCATCACCCGCGACGTGCAGCTTCACAAGATGACGCCGGCCCAGTGGCACGACGTCATCGGCACCGATCTCACGTCGTGCTTCAATCTCTGCCGACTCGTGATCGGCGGCATGCGCGAGCGCGGCTTCGGCCGGATCGTCAACATCTCCTCGATCAACGGCCAGAAGGGCCAGTTCGGCCAGACCAACTATGCCGCCGCCAAGGCCGGCGTACTGGGCTTCACCAAGGCCCTGGCGCTGGAAAGCGCAGTCAAGGGCATCACCGTCAACGCCATCGCCCCGGGCTATGTCGCGACCGACATGGTGGCCGCCGTGCCGCAGGAGATCCTCGCCAAGATCGTCGCCCAGATCCCCGTCGGCCGCCTCGGCCATGCCGAGGAGATCGCCGGCATCGTCCAGTTCCTCGTGAGCGACAAGGCGGCCTTCATCACCGGCTCGACCATCACGGCCAATGGCGGCCAGTACCTGGTCTGAACGAGGCTACGGAGTCTGAGCGACGCTACGGGCGGGGACCGAGCGCCGCCTTCCAGTCGTGGAAGACATCGATATCGAAGCCGTCGGGATAGAACAGCTCTCCCGGCCCATGGCCCGCCTGGTCGGTCGTGCCGTATTGCCAGATGATCTCCTTGGTCTGGCGATCGATCACCAGAACGCGATGGCGCTCGTCGTCGTTTAGGACGATGTCGCCGGTCGGCAGTTCGAGGGCCAGCGAGGGATGGTCGAGCATCTTGTCGCCGCTCTTGACCCTGTACTCCCAGGTGACCTTTCCCGTGCGGGGATCGAAGATCACCACGCCGCCGGGCTTGACATAATCGGCCACGATGACCTGGCCATCGCGCGTCGGATAGGCGTCGGACGGATACTGCACATGCGGCGCGCGCAGGCTCCACACGACCTTGCCGTCGGCCGTCAGGCGCGTGATCCAGGAGTCGGGAATCTCCGTCACCAGGAAATCGCCGCCCTCCAGCGGAGTCACGCCGTTGGGATAGATGAAGGCATGCGGCGGATCATGCCGGCAATGTCCCGCCTTGCCCCACTGGCGGGTCACTTCCGACTTGTCTGTATCGATGAACAGGATGCGGCAGTTGCGGATGTCGGCCACGACGATCGACCCGTCGCGCAGGAGATGCGCGTCGTCGGGAAAAT
This sequence comes from Enhydrobacter aerosaccus, assembly GCF_900167455.1. GTDB lineage: Bacteria > Pseudomonadota > Alphaproteobacteria > Reyranellales > Reyranellaceae > Reyranella > Reyranella aerosaccus. The sequence continues at coordinate 30,707 of NZ_FUWJ01000009.1, read as the reverse complement.
CGAACTGGGTCAGCGCCCGGCCCTTCCGGTCGGGCATGCCGTAATTGAACGTGATCTCGCGCCGGGCATAGTCGACGATGTGGATGTCGTAGTTGTCCTCCTCGTTCACCATCAGGCTCTTGCCGTCGGGAGAGAAGAAGACGTCGTCGTTGCCGCGATAGATGTGAAGATCGGGTGACGGAAACTCCCAGACGATGCGCTTGTCCGGCGTGATCTCGATCAGCCGGTTGTTGCGCCGGTCGGCGATCACGATGGGATAGGGCAGCGGCTTTCCCCACGAGGCGACCGGCTGCTCGCGTGTGCCGGTCGCCGGCGGCGGCGGCGGCAGGTCGACCCCGGACGAGACGGCGCCCGCTCCCAGCATCTCCGGCGTCACCGTAACGGCAGTCCCCGGATCCTCCTTGACCGGCTTTTTCGATTGGCGCAGCGGGTCGGCAAATCCCGCACCGAGCGGCACGCACAGGGCAGAAAGTACGGCGATACAGGCGACGGTCCGGGCGAAGGGGCACAAGGGCATGGCGTGATCTTTGCGGATGGAGAGGGTCGGCGACCATGCGTCGGGAACGATGTCCGGCCGTTGATCTGAATCAACCTGCTCGGCTCAAAGCATCCATTTTCTATCCTTCACGGATGCGCCGGCGCCGCTCTCTTGTTATAGTATTACCTTGAGGAGACAGAGCATGACTCGTGCAAAATCAGGTCGGCGCGCAGTGCTGCAGGCGGCTGGCGCCTTGATCGGCGGTGGCAGCGCCTTGTCGTTCGCCGCGACGGCCAGAGCCTGGAGCCTCGAACCGATCGAACCCGAAGGCCCGATCGGCCTCGCCTATTCCGAGCGCTGCGGCGGTCCGGCTGAACACGCCCGCCTGCAATCGCAGCTCAAGGCCGCCCTGCTCGAGAAGCCGTCGGCCCCGTCATTGTCCGCCCCTTGCCCGATCTGCGGTTGCCCGATCACCGTTCGCCGCTAGCAGACACGCGCGCTTCTAGGAGGCTTTGTGATAAAGGCGTGATCCAGGCGCCTTATCCGACGGCATGAGCCGCGCGCGCCTTGATCCGTCGGTCGTCTTTGATAGAAGCGAAGCCACCTGACTGCGGTGGCACTCAACACCTCGCTCCCTCCTCGTTCGCCCCGCAGTTCCAAGCCACTACCGCCATCAGTCTTCACGGAGTCCATTTCCTAGCGAAGGGATGCGCCGGCAATGAACATTGCGACGAGCAACAGCCTTGCCTTGATCGTGGCGACACTCGATTTTCGTTTATCGTCCTCGCGTTGCCGAGAACCGATTCCCCATCCTTCCGCATCGGCTGACTGATCTTCGTCGGCAGCGATGAAAAGACCTGTCTGTCGATGATCGATCATCGGCGGCGTGGAATGCAGCGGCAACTTCTGGATCGGCAGGATCGTGCGATTTTCCGTTTCCCCATCGACGAGACAGGCGCTGGTACGAGGAACGAACGGCTGGCTGCGGACGATCTTGCCCTGGCCGATGGTCGCCTTGTGCGAGGGAGTCTATTTCTCGCAATTCGGCGAGATCGAATTACGCCTGGTCAAGCATCTTTGCCGACCCGACCAGGATTCGATCGATGTCGGCGCCAACATCGGCACATATCTTCATGCCATGAAAAGGCATTCGCGGCAGGTCCATGCCTTCGAGCCGATCCCGTGGCTGGCCCAACTTCTGTCGAAGAAATTCGGACGCAGGATCATCGTCGAGAACGTCGCGCTGTCCTCCAGCGCCGGCACGGCCGTCCTGCATATCCCGGAGATCGACGGAACACTCGTCACCGGGCTGTCGACACTTTCCGACCGGTTCACCGAACAGACGGCCCACCGCGACATCGTGGTCGAGACCAAGCCGCTCGACGCGGTCTACAGGGGCACTGTCGGCTTCATCAAGATCGATGTCGAAGGAGCCGAGCACAACGTGCTGCAGGGCGCGCGCCGGACGATCGAGCGATGCCGGCCGCGCGTTCTGGTCGAAGCTGAAGAACGTCACGCCCCGGGATCGATTCGCCTCGTCGAGTCCTTCTTCCGGCAACTCGGCTACCGCGGCTACTTCGTGCTCCGGCGACGGCTGCAGCCGATCGAGCGCTTCGATCCAGCCAGCATGCAACGCAGCGAAGATATCGCGGACTATCGGCTCGGCATGCCGCGTTCCCGCTTCGAGCGATACATCAACAACTTCCTGTTCCTGCCGGGCGAGGTGACGAGTTCGACATTGGCGCGGCTCGAGGCGGCGCTCGCGAAGCCAGGCGCCATACAATTCGAGGCGTGAAGCCCCGCCTCTCCTATTGCAGAAGTCCGTGCACTCCCAGGACGGCCGCACCGGCAACGACGATTGCGGCGACCAGCAGCACGCGATGCGCCCTCCGCAGGGAATCGAGCGAACCAAGGGGCGCCCGGCCGGCGAGTGGTTCGACGACGAACAGGATGACCATGAACAGCAACCAGAGCAGCGCCATCGCCGCCATCCACCAGGTGCCGGGCTGCAGGAACCGGTCCCAGACATCGAGTTTCCAGGTCATGTAGAGGCCACTCAATCCGGCCAACGGCACCGAAATCCTGACCTGTGATGAAAACCGCCGTTCGATCTCGGCAAACAGGGCCTTGTCGCGCATCGGCAATACCACCGTCGTCACGAAGCACAGCCCGCCGATCCAGTGGATGACGGCCAGGACATGCACGGCCCGGGCGAAGGTCACATCCTCCATCGCTGCTCGTTCTCCAGAATGACCGTCCGCTGCAACATTGGTGACACTCTTTCCGCGACGCCGCGCCACAGGTACTGCCGCCCTTGCTAACCGGCCCCTCCCGGCCGATTGTATCCGCCTCGGCCAACTTCGCGGCAAGCAGTCCAATGAGTACGTCGACGACAGTGTACCTTCGCGTGATCGGCAAGGGCGGACTTCAGCGCTTGCCCCATGAGGGACCGCTTAGCCACAGGCTGCAGAAGGCTTTCGGCCCGGAGTTTCTGGCCCTGAAGATTCTGAGCTTCGGCAGCATCACCGGGTTCGAAGTCACCTTCCAGCGGGCGCACGGCCTGTCGAGATCGAAAAGCCGCGATCTTTGGCGAACCCGTCTGAAAGACTACGTCGACTCGCATTACGGTCGGCGGATACCGAGCACGACAACCCTCGAATACGAGTGACGAGTGAAAGGCACCGGGCGAGCGCGTCGACCGGTCAGGCTACCGCCGCGTGCCATTCGACGCCGCACGCCGGGCGAAGACGCGCGCGACCTCGGCGAGATTCTCCGTGCCCCAGGAGCATAGCGGCACGAGGGCTTGGGCGAGGCTCCGGCCCAACGGCGTCAGGTCATAGTCCACGCGGGGCGGGACTTCCTTGTGGTCGGTCCGCTTGACGAGACCGTCGGCTTCCAGCTCCTTGAGTTGCTGGATCAACATCTTGTCGCTGGCGTCGCGCACGGACCGCCGCAATTCGCCATAACGAATCGGACCGCCCTGAGCGAGGAAGTACAGGATCAGCGGCTTCCACTTGCCGGCAACGACCCGCAGCGTCGCGTCGAGGCCGCAGGTGAAACCGGGCAATGTCGGCGTGCAGGTCTGGCTTGGCGCCGGACTCTGCGCGGGCGGTGAGATCGGGTGCGAGGCGTCCAACGACATTTCTGGGCACTTACCAAAAGGTTCATACTTGTCGATAGGTGGGTGCGCCGCCAGCTCAGTGCAACCTCACGAAGGAGCACAGGATGAGCAGCAAACTGCAGGGCAAGACAGCGGTGGTGACGGGCGGCGGAACCGGCATCGGACTGGGAGCCGCCAAACGGTTCGTGGCGGAAGGCGCATTTGTCTACCTGTTCGGCCGACGACAGAAGCAACTCGAGTCCGCGGTGGCGGAGCTCGGGACGTCGGCGCGGGCCATACCAGGCTCGGTGACCGATCTTGCCGACCTCGACCGGCTATACCAGACAGTGAAGACCGAGCGGGGCGGACTCGACATCGTGTTCGCCAATGCCGGCACCGGATTGTTCGCACCGCTGGGCAAGATCACGCCCGAGCACTACGACCAGATCTTCGACGTCAACGTGAAGGGACTGATCTTCACGGTTCAGAAGGCCCTGCCGCTGATGAAGGCCGGGTCGTCGATCATCCTGACCGGATCGAGCACGGGCGTGATGGGAACGCCGCAGTTCAGCGTCTATAGCGCGACCAAGGCGGCGGTCCGCAATCTGGCGCGCAGTTGGGCGCAGGACCTGCGCGGTACGGGCATCCGGGTCAACGTGCTGTCGCCCGGACCGACCAGGACCGAGTTGGCGATCGAAGTTGTGGGCGAGGAAGCGCTGACCACTATCGGGGCCGCCACGCCGCTCGGCCGCATGGGCGATCCGATGGAGACCGGAGCGGTGGCGGCGTTCCTGGCATCGTCGGACAGTAGCTTCATGACCGGCGGCGAGGTGTTCGTCGACGGAGGCCTGGCGCAGATCTGAGACCATTGTGCGCGAGGGCTTCGGATTGTGGAAATCGAAGCCCTCGATGCCATGCCTGTGGCCGGGCAAACTGTCGGAGGTGAAGCCTAATCGAGGAGAAGCCGATGATCGATCACACCGGCATCGGGGTCGCCGACATCCGGCGCTCCGCGTTGTTCTATGACGCCGCTCTGGGCGCCCTTGGATGGCGCAGGGTGAGACAGATGCCAGACGATGTTGGAACGGACGGCATCGCCTACGGCGTTGATCATCCGATTTTCTGGATCGATCGCTTTCACCCCCACTCGGTCCGGCAGCACACGGCCTTCGCTGCTTCAAGCAGATCCCAAGTCGATGCTTTCCACGCCGCCGCCCTGGCGGCGGGTGGGACCGACAATGGCAGGCCGGGTTTGCGGTGGCCAAACTACTACGCCGCCTTTGTTCTCGATCCGGACGGCAACAACATGGAAGCGATCTTCCGCGGCGATTGAACCGCCCGGCAATTCCCGGCCTGCGTGCGCTAACGCACACCGCCTTGCGTGTGGACATTTCCCGCACAACCGATGGCAACTTAAGGGCAGAGGCGCCGCTCAGTCCGCACCGATAACTCTCACCGATAACTCTCAAAGGGGGGAGATGGTCATGGTTCGCCATCTTCGTGCGGCCCTGTTGGTCGTTCTTGCGAGCAGTGGTGCAGCTCTTGCCGTTGCGCAATCGCTGCCGCCGGACGCCAGCTACCGGCCCTTGCCGGTGGCCCCGCTTGCCGAGGTGAAGGCAGCCGACGAGGCCCAAAAGGCCGAGGTGATGCGGCTCCAGCGCCTGCTTCTCGAAGAACGTCTCGACCTTTCCGATCGCCCGATGCCGAATGCGATGATGTCGGGAGGACGCAAGCGCATCCAGGATGGTGTCCGGGTCAAGCTGCGCCAAGGCACGACCTGGGACAGCCTCGCAAGCCTGACGCCGGATGAAATCCGCAACCGCGGATTGCTGCCGGCCGGCTTCATGCCGTTGCCTCACGTCAAGCAGGCGACTGGCGGGCAGGTGTTCCCGACCAACCAGATCGACGAGATCGCCCGACAGGAGCAGCGCAACCTGAGGCGCTTCGATGTCGATTTCGACCTGCCGGATCTCTTCACGCCCGAGTTTCCGCCGCCGATCTTCCTGACCACCCACCCTGAACTCGGCGACGTATCGCGCGGCGAGTTGCTGACCATCAAGAACTACTACCATCTGATGGTCGGCTTTCTGACGCCGGTGCAGCTCGAGGGACTGCGCCTCCTGCTGACGCCGTTCCCGCAGGAGGAATTCAATCAGACCGAGGATCGCAAGAGCGCCGACCAGAGCCTGGGCGTCACCTGCCTCGATTGCCACGCGAACTTCCATACCAATGCCGCGTTCCACCAGACTCCCGATGTGAGACCGCAGGCCGCCCGCTTCCGGCTGGATACGGTCAGCCTTCGCGGTCTGTTCAACCAGCAGATCCACGGCTCGAAGCGATCGCTGCGATCGGTCGAGGACTTCACCCAGTTCGAGCAGCGGACCGCCTACTTCAACGGCGATCACGTCAGCGCCCAGCGCAAAGGTGTGAACCTACCCGACCGTTTCGATCAGGTGCCGATGATGGCGCAGATGCAGAACATCATCGACTTCCCGCCGGCGCCCAAGCTCCTGCCGACCGGCCGGCTCGACCCGTCGAAGGCGACCCAACAGGAACTGGCCGGGGAACAGGTCTTCCTGGGCAAGGGCCAGTGCGCCGCCTGCCACGTCCCCCAGACGTCGTTCCTCGACAACAACATGCACGATCTGCACCTGGAGCGGTTCTACAAGATCGGCCAGACCTCGAACGGCCTGGTGATGCTGCCGGACGGCCCGATCAAGACGTTCACGCTGCGCGGCATAAAGGATTCGCCGCCCTATATGCACGACGGCCGGCTGCTGACGCTCCCGGACACCGTCGAGTTCTTCAATCTGGTTCTGGGGCTCAAGCTCACGCAGCCGGAGAAGGAGTCGCTCGTCGCCTACATGCTCGCCCTTTAACGAAGGATGCGAGCCGGTACGGCCCAGTTCGTTCTGCCCCTCGCCGATCCCGGGAGATCAGCATGATGTTGCGCCTCGTTCCGATGTCATTGGTCGCGGTCGTCGCCGTGCTATCGACCGCCGCCGCGCAGACCGCGTCGCCGCGAGGGCCCGGACAAGGCAATCCGGCGGGCACACCAGCCGGCACCCGCGAAGCGACGGCCGGAATGCCGGCACCGCGTCAGTTCAATCAGGCCGATCGTACCTTTCTGGAGCTTGCAACAAAGGGCGCCAACGCCGAGGTGGAATTCGCCCAGCTTGCCGAACGGATGAGCCGCGACACGGCCGTGAAGCAGTTCGCCGAACGCATGACTCGCGAGCATCAGGAGGCGAACAAGCGGATCGCGACCTTCGCGCACAATGCCGGGCTTCCGCCGATGCAAGGCCTCGATCCCGACCATCAGGCCCTTCACGACCGGCTTTCCAAGCTGCAAGGCGCGGCCTTCGACCGAGCCTATGTCGACAGCCAGATCGCCGACCATCAGGTGATGGCGCAGTTGCTGGAATACGAGATCGGTTCGGGCCAGGACAAGGAGCTCAAGGGCCTCGCGGCGGAGCTGCTGCCGACAATCCTGGATCATCTCCAGACCGCCGACGGCGTCCTCGCCACCCTGACGCCGACCGTCGCCAACCGGCGTTGAGCGTCCGGGCCTGCCCGATCGTTGCCGGGCACTATGATTTGCCACGCCATTTATCCAGACTGGGCCGGCCGCCTATTGCGCCGTCACCTCGACTTCGACGGACATACCCAGATATGCGTCGGTCATCCCGAAGAATGTGCCAGCCACCGGCATCGCCTGGGCAATGCTGCGGCCCACCGCGACCGGGATCAGGTTGAAGCCACCCAGGGCACGATGGGTTGGATCGAACGTAACCCAACCCGGACCCGGTAGGTAGATTTCCGCCCAGGCATGGGTCGAGCCCGCGGCGTTCCGGAATTGCGGATCGGGATTGTAGAGATAGCCTGAAACGAGACGCGCCCCGAAGCCCAGGCTTCGTGCCGCCTCGGCAAACAGCACCGCGAAGTCGCGGCAAGAACCCCAACCGCGATCGAGCGTCTGGCGGGGCGACTGAGTGCCTTCCTCCTCCCGACTCTGGTAGCGGATCTGAGCCGCCGTCCCCACCACCAAGTCCTTGAGCAACGCCAGCGTGTCGGTCTCGCTGCCGCGAACGAAGGCGACCGCCCATTCGGCAAGCCGCCCGGCCTTATCGACATATTGCGGCTGCGCGAGTGGCCCGAGATCGACGATCTCATCACTCGAATACGAGAACGGGTAGCGCACTGCCGACGCCGCCACGTCGAACGCCGGCCAACGCTCCGCTGCGAGTTCAACCACCGCGGTGCTATCGATTACGAGTGCGTCGGCGGGCGCGTCGAAGCTCGCGCTTGCGACCGCGTTGCCGAACACGTCGTTGCTCCAAGTGAGGATCGCCGGCGGCGTGACCTCGATACTGCTCGACAGTAGGCGAACCTCCCGGTTCTCGCGCGGCCGCAGCATGAGACGATGCGGCCCTAGCCACACCGGCAAGCGGTAGCTGTAGCGTGTCTTGTGTCGGATGGTGAGAACGACCATCGTGGATATCGGCGCGTCATTTGCCTCGATGTCCAACTTAAAGGGTGACATCCGCGCAAATATATCCCGTCAGCATCCCCTGATATTCGGCCGTTCGCAGCACCATCTGTCGGTTAGCGGCACAGGTCCGATGTTCGGTCCGGTGGCCGCTCACCAATAACCATAAGGATTTTCTCATGACCGACCAGCCGTCGACGGCGACCATCAACGCCGCCTGGGGCGCGCCGTCGTCAAGGGCCGCCACTTCTGATTGCGGGCCTGTCATTCGCTGCCTGTCAGCCCGTGCGGACGCTGCTTTTCCTGCCTGCTAATTTGCCTCCCGGCAAGGCGCGTGCAGTCGTCCCCGTCGATCCCAACGAGCTCGAGGCCGCACAAGCCGCCGACGCGCTAGAAAGCCGCTAGATGTCCAAACCTCGCTTTGTATGGAAGGACTGGCTCGTTCCGCCCGTCCTCTTCCCGCTATTTCTGGCGGCGATGATCGTCGCCTATGCACTCCTGCGCACCCCGACGTAGACCTTGTCCTACCATTTACCCCGTTCGACGCTCGATACCTTTCAGCGTCTGTTCTATGCGGCACGCGATGATGCAAGCGCCGCGACGGCAGCCATTCGATTCTGCGCGAGGATGAATGGCGACACGTTGAGGGAACTTGGCCGAGAGGTTGCGATGGGAGGCGTTGTCGCGCTGCTCACCCTTCCCGCTGCCTGCGAGGAAGCCGCCGCAAAGGCGGACGGTCCGACCGGAATCATCTTGTGGGACGTAGAGCTTGTGCTGGATAGCAGCTTGGGCGACAGCGAGATCCAGATCGATGAGACGGCGGTCAATTGAAGAGCCCCAGGACATGACGGACAAGCCCATAGAATTGGACCGACATCGCGGCATGCAGGCGCAGAAAGCGACTGACCTGCGTCGCCTGCTGGCAGAAGTCGAGGCTAACGAAGAGGCCTTGCGCGTTCGTCAGGAGGAGTTGGAAGCTCAACTGATCGCCGCCCCTTCGGTAGATTGGGACGAAGCGGCGGAGAAAGTGCGTTACGTTCTTCGCCTTTACGCGGCCACCCTTACCACCGAGGACACCCGCGGACGCGCGCTGGTCGCGGCTGTGCTTGCAGATATGGAGCGCCTTACCGCCAAGCCTTCGGCAACTTCGCCCTGACATCTTACGAGAGGGCTCTCTCGACGTTAGGAGTGGCGAGCGGCTCCAACCGACACTTGGAAGCAAGTATAGTTAGCACGATCTTGTTGGAGTTTTCCTGACAGTTGCCCGAGCAATGACAGCACATCCCAACAGCTGTGCTGACGGGACCATTTCGGGGAGGCCCTACGGGTTCAGCGGCGTTCTTGGGAAATGCTGCCAGAACGGACTATCGGAAGCTCGCCGATCTTAGGGCGTCGGCGCCAGATTGAGCGCTCCAGTGAGTGTCCCTCTTTGCGTCAATCTTTTGCAAAAGCCGAGGAATGGTGCCAGGGGCGGAATCGCGAATTCCTCGTAACTAACTGATTTTATTCGATAGTTTATCAGCAGGAAAGCCCACGAGGCCAACAGAAAGGCCAACGGCTTATTCTTCGCCAATAACGAGTAGACGATTCAAGCCCTCGGAGTCGTTCGACATACAGGCGCAAAATCATCCGAATATTCACGCTAGGTCCGCCTATCAGCCACTTCCAGTTCGAATCCCGATCGATCCGCGACGGAGCCCGGGAACTTTCTCTCCGGGCTCGCAGGCGTCGCAAATGAGGCCCGATTTCCGGGCTTTTTCGCGCCTAAAACCACCACCATGCGCCGGCGACTGCTCTACGCGAACGATCCCTCGGCAGTGCCTATTTGATCGCTAAAAGCTCGACGTCGAAAATCAGAGTCGCATTGGGAGGGATTACCCCGCCGGCGCCGCGTGCCCCATAGCCGAGCTCCGGCGGAATGATCAAGGTTCGCTTGCCGCCGACTTTCATGGACGCGACACCCTCGTCCCAGCCGCCAATGACGTGCTTCATGCCGATGGGAAATTCAAAGGGCGAGCCACGGTCGACGGACGAATCGAATTTCCGACCTTTGTTGCCTCCTTCGGACAGCCAACCGGTGTAGTGCATGACGCAGGTCTGTCCGGTCTTGGGGCTCGCGCCCGTCCCAACGGTGGTATCGATGATTTTCAAGCCGGTCTCGGTCGTCATGAGTTTCCCCTAGGTTTGCGCCGCGGCCGGATCGGCAACAACAACAGGCGCGATCGACATCAGCGGGCTGCGTGTCACTAGCACGTGGCCTTTCTTCGGTGAAGTCGCGTGCCTACGCATCGGAAGCAGCCTACGCAGCTTCTGACTGATGGCATTTTCCTGCTTCCAGCATCAGTCTCCATTGTGCACGGCCAATCGCCAAACTCCGTGCAAAGGAGTGATTGCACACTGAGCCCACCAACTCAGTATAATCCCAACTTTTGTACTGAGCCTGCGCGCTTGTCTCGAAGTGGTGGGAACATCGATGGCGTCATTCAGTCGTTTGCGCGCGTTCGTGTCCAATCGCCCTCTCGCTACTGGCCTCCTGCTTGCGAGGGCGGTCTTCGACAGCGGTGTGTCATTCCGGCGCATCGCCTCATCAGCCTGTAGATCAACTAGATGAAGACAGGCGGCATCCTTGATTGGCGCGCTGCGCCCGGCTCGGAGGCCTATCCTTTGGTTCACGCTCTGAACCCGTCTTTTACCTTACCAGGCGCCGCGCCTCTCAGTCGATTACCATCTCCCTACGCACGATGCTCCAAGACCGCGACTGACTCCAACCCGTCGAAGTAGTCCCCGTACCGGGTTAGCGTGTGCAATGCTGCATGGATCGCGCCGCAAGCTCGCGCGATAGCTGTTCCGTCCGCCTCGCCCTTTGAACTCTGGCGCAACTCGCGTTCCATTGTGGCCAGGTGCGATATCGCCGTTGCGCTCTTACCCTCTGCAACAGCGGAAAATGCCGTATCGATCTCGGCTTCCATCTTGAACCGGCGCGCCAGCAGCCGAAGCCGGATGATGGTAGAGCCCATCGACAGCATTGCGACGAAGCGAGCGAGGGGCTCGGCGTCGACCGCGGCAGGCATATCCGCCAGCCGACGATACAGCCGGCTCTCCCAATCACGAAGGCAGTCGCACTGACGGCCCGCCGCCAGACGCCGGAAATCCCGCAGCGTCATTTCGAGGATGCGCGAAGCCCGTGCCGCTGGTGACAAAGGCGGAATCAGCAGGAAGCCGATGGCGGCGGATCCCATGCCGACGACGACCGCTAGCCCCTGGTTGTAGTACTGGACGGTATCAAACGTCATCAGGTTGGCCGGCGCCAGAAGCATGCAGAAGAATATCGCGAACGACTTGAAGACCGACGTCTGCCACGGCTGCAGGGATAGGATGCCCACGGGCACCAGGACACCGCCGATCACGAGTGAAAGCCCGGCGAAGCTTTCCATGCCCGGCAAGATTGCAAACCGCACGATCGCCGCCACAGCGGCGGCGAGGGCGAGGCCGATGGTGAAGGCCCGGGCTTCGGAATAAGCCTGGGCTTCTCGCGGCGAAAACAGGATGACACCGATTGCCGCAAAACTCATGGCCCAGGCGCCGCTCGGCCAGGCGGTGACGACCCAGAACAGCTCAAGGGCAACTATCGTCACAAGCACGCGAACCGCGGCGATGGCGGCCGGCAAGAGATCCGGCCGGTACCAATGCAGACGGCGCCGATATGAAACGGCACGCGTCGGATCGACGAGCGCCGTCAAGCCGGAAGCGGTTTGCGAGAGGCCGCGCAACGCCTGGGCGGTACCATCCGCCAACAGACGCAAGGAGGGCGTGCGGACCGGTAGGACGACCAAGGCGCGAACGGCGCCACGGCAAATGCCGATCAGGCTGCCGGACTGTCCGGTCCAGAGCGAGTTGGCCAGCGGCAATCGAAGGGCTGCCGGATACAGCCGGAAGATGGCCTCCGCCTCGCGTCGATCTTCCTCCTGCAGTTCCTTCAGGCAGTTAGCGGCCGTTCTCCAGCCGGACAAGGCCTCGACCAGGCCATCCGTCGCCGCGCGCAGGGCGGCGACACGGTGACGAAGATCAGAGACTTCTCCGAGGGCTTCATCGACGAGGGGACTGAGCGCCACTATCCTCGTCGCCAAGGCGTGTCGGGCGGGTCGGGCATCCCCCTCCTCCGCACCGGCCCGGGCCAGTGAACGGCCGAAGCGATGGCTGATGTCGCCCGCAAGCGCGGCGAGTTCGGACGCGAGCCGGCGGCGCGCATCCCCCAGATCCGTGCCGGCCAGGACGACGGTCGCACAGACGATGCCGATGCAAATCTCGCTGGCGCGGGTGACTGCCAGAATGAAGACGTCGCCGCCGGGCCCACCAGTGGCTCCCAGTTCGTCTCCGGCAACGATCACGGCCGTGAAACCGGCAAGCGCGGCCCCATATGATGCGGAATCCCTGAGAAGGTTGGCCGTAAAGGCACAGGCGCCGGCCCAGATCGCCATGCCGAGGAGGAAAGCCGCACGATCCTGCGCGAAGCATGCCGTGAGCGCGACGACCGCGGCGGCGCCGACGACCGTGCCGACCAGACGGGCGGCTCCCCGGCGCAGCGACGCGCCGACGCTTGGCTGGCAGACGATCGCCGCCGAGGCACCGGCCCAATAGGCATTGTCGAGCTCGAGCCGGAAGGCGACGTAGAGTGCGAGACAGACCGCGATCCAGAGGCGCAGGCCGAAGAGAATCTTGCGAGTCAGTGCCCAAATGGCCGGCAGCCATCGGCTTGCGCCGGGCCGCGCGACGTCAGGTCGGGAGAGGCCTGACGCTTTGTTGTCCATATTCAGTAATGGTCAGCAGAGGGACGATTCTTGCCGCGAAACACCCCATAGTTGAACGCGAGGTAAACCAGCATCAGCGGAAAGACGAACAGCCCCGCTCCCCAGAACATGAAGGAAAGGCTCTCGTGTGGGGCCGCCGCCCGGTCGATGGTGATGACGAAGGGGATCATATAGGGCCAGAACGACAAGGCGAGTGTCCCAAACGCCGATGCGAAGATGACAGCGACCGAAATGAAGGGACCTGCATCCCAGCGTTGCTTGACGCTTGCCCCCAACAGCAAGGCAGCGACGACACTTGCCATCGGAAACAGAAACAGGATTGGCCGCGCCATCCAACGGTCCATGACCGCCAGGTTCTTGTTCAACGCAAGGGCGAAGACGACGACCAGGAAGAAGAGCAGGCCGGCCGAGAGAATGCGGATGAGACGGTAGGCGGTCTTCTTGAGCTCGCCTTCGCACTTGTAGACAAGCCAGGCCGCGCCAAGTAACGCATAGCCCACGCACAGGCCCACACCGCAGAGCGCGGCGAACGGACTGAGCCAGCCGAAATCGCCACCGACATAATGTCCATTGGACATTGGCAGGCCTTCGACAAGCGCACCGACCGCCGCACCTTGCACGAACGCAGCGACCAGGGATCCAAGAACGAAGCCGCCGTCCCAGACCCAGCGCAGCTTCTCCGACTTGTCCCGGAACTCGAAGGCGACACCGCGCAGGATCAGGCCGGCAAGCATGGCAAGAAGCGGAAGGTAGAACGCCGACAACAGCGTCGCATAGACGACCGGGAAGGCGCCCCAAAGCACGACACCGGTGACGACAAGCCACGTCTCGTTGCCGTCCCAAAGCGGCTCTATGGCCTGCAGGAGCGATAGCCGGCGGCCTTCGTTTGGCATGAACGCGAAGATGATACCAACGCCGAGGTCGAAGCCGTCGAGCAGGACATAGATCAGAATGCTGGCCGCCAGCACGGCCACCCAGAAGGTGATCATCGTCAGTCTCCCCTGGCTTCCTGCGCCTGTCCGGTCGCGAGAGGCGCTTTCACGACCGACGATTTCACGACCGACATGGGCCGGCTGGGCGTCGCATCGCGGGAAGCAATGACCAGCGCTCCCGCCGGCCCCGCCTGCAGCAGGCGATAGATATAGAAGACGCCGAACAGGAAGATGAAGCCGTAGAGCACGACGTACAGGGCCAGCGAGATCGCCACGGTCCGCGTCGTCAGGAAGGGTGTGGCGGCGTCCGCGGTCCGCAGGACGCCGTAGACGGTCCACGGCTGTCGTCCGACTTCAGCCGTGAACCAGCCGGTCAGCGTGGCGATGAACGGCAGCGGGAAGCTGAGGAAAATCAGCCACAGGAGCCAACGACTCTGCTCGAGGCGATCCTTCCAGATCAGGTATGGGCCCAGCCAGGCCAGCGCCAGCATGGCCAGACCGCAGGCGACCATTATGCGGAACGAGAAAAACGGGATCACGACCGGCGGCCGCTCCTGGACCGGGAAATCCTTCAGGCCAACCTCCTTCGAATCGAAACTCATGCTCGCGATCAGACTGCCCAGAAATGGAATCTTGATCTCGAAGTCGTTGGCCTCCTTCTTCGCGTTTGGCCATGCGATCACGACCTCACCGGCCGGCTGCTCGGTCTCCCATCGACCCTCGATCGCGGCGAACTTGGCCGGCTGGAATTTGTGGACGTAGTCTCCGGTCAGGTGACCAAACAGGAGCTGCGCGGGCACGAAGAGTGCCGCGAGGAAGAGCCCCATGCGAAGCATGACGCGTGCTTCCGCTTCGAACTCCTTGCGCAGGAAATACCACGCGCCGGTCGCCGCCACGCAGAAGGCGCCGGTGATGAAGGAGGCCAGCAGCATGTGGGGAAATCGGACCCACACAACGGGACTGAAGATGATCGCCGCCCAGTCCTTGGGGACGAACGCGCCATTCTCCAGGGCGTATCCGACCGGAACCTGCATCCAGCTGTTGTTGACCATGATCCAGAAGGCCGAGAATGTGGTTCCCAGCGCCACCATCGCGGTCGAGAAGAGATACAGCCAGGGCGGCACGCGGCTGCGACCGAAGACCAGGACGCCGAAGAAGCTCGCCTCGAGGGCGAAAGCCGTGAAGGTCTCGTAGGTCAACAACGGCCCCTGGATGGGACCCGACATGCGCGACAGCACGCTCCAGTTCGTGCCGAACTGGAAGGCCAGGACGATGCCGGACACCACGCCCAGGCCGAAGGCGACGCCGAAGATCTTGAGCCAGAACTCGAAGACGCGGCGAAATACCGGACGATCCGTCGCTTGATACAGCGCCTCCAACACCGCGAGCCAGACCGCCAGACCGATCGTGAACGATGGAAAGATGATGTGGAACGAGACAGTGAAGGCGAATTGCAATCTCGAAAGCAGGAGCGCACTGAGTTCCATTCTGCACCTCCTTATCGCCGGGACGGCTCAGGCCGACTGGCGGCGAACGATCACCGGGATCGACTTCGCCGCAGGCGTGCCGCTCTTCGGGTCGTGATGGGCAAGGGGCAGAAGTGGATTGGTCTCGGGGTAATAGGCGCCGATCGAGCCTCGCGCGATGCTGTGCGGTTTGGCCCAGAAGCCTGCGACGACGCGGCGCCTGCCGTCATCCGCCAACGCCTCGATTGCGACCTGCTCCCCTTCTGCAATTCCCCGCTCCCGCATGTCGGCTTCGTTCATGAACACCACCATGCGACCGCCGAACACGCCGCGATACCGATCATCGAGGCTGTAGATAGTCGAGTTGTATTGATCGTGGCTGCGCAATGTCGCGAGCCGCAGCATCGCCGGGTCCGACACCGGAGGATCTTCGTCGAGTCCGGGAAAGAGGATGAAGTTGGCGCGCCGCGTGCTGGTATTCCAGATCCGTTCGCGCGGTGGGATGTACAGATGGAAGCCGCCCGGCTTCTCGATGCGTTGATTGAAGTTGGCGAACAGCTCGGGAAAGACTTCTTCGATCTTGTGGCGTATGCGGCTGTAGTCCGCGGCAAAGCCGTCCCAGTCGATGCCGCTGGCCGGAAGTGTGGCCTTTGCCATGCCGCAGACGATCGCAACTTCGGATCGCAGATCGGCGCCGGGCGGCTCGACCAGACCATAGGAAGCATGAACCATCGACATGCTGTCCTCGACGGTAACGGCCTGCTCGACGCCGCCCTGCATGTCGATATCGCTGCGCGCCAGGCAGGGAAGAATCAGGGCTTCCTTGCCGTGGACGAGGTGGCCGCGATTGAGTTTGGTACTGATCGCGACCGTGAGGCGGAGATTACGCATGGCTCGCTCGGCAACGCCCGAGTCGGGTACCGCCCGGATGAAATTGCCGCCGAGGCCTATGAATACCTTGGCCCTGCCTTCGATCATTGCGTTAACGGCCTTCACGACGTTGTGGCCATGAGCGCGCGGCGGATCGAAGTTGAAAGCCTTCTTGAGCTGGTCGAGAAACTCGGGGCGGGGTTTCTCGTCGATGCCCATGGTCCGATCGCCCTGGACATTCGAGTGGCCGCGGACCGGGCACACGCCGGCGCCCGGCCGGCCGATATTGCCGCGCAACAGCAGCAGATTGACGATCTGGTGCACGTTTTCCGTGCCCAGCCGATGCTGGGTGATTCCCATGCCGTAGACGACGATCACCGAGCGGGCCTTCATGTAGACCCTGGCCACGCGTTCCAGCTGATCGAACGGCAGCCCGCTCACGCGCAGTATGTCGTCCCAGCCTGTGGCTCGCAGATCGGCAGCGAATGCATCGAAGCCGTGCGTGTGCTCGGCGATGAAGCCGAGATCAAGGACCGGCTCGGCGCCTCGACGCATCGCTTCGTCATGGGCCTCGAGGACCAGCTTCATGACGCCCTTGAGGGCGGCGATGTCGCCGGCGATGCGCACCTGGCAGAATTCGCTGGCGATCTTCGTCTCGCCGAATGTCGCCATCTCCAGTGGATCTTGAGGGGCGGCGAACCGCTCGAGGGCACGCTCGCGCAGCGGATTGAAGACGACGATCGGCACGTGCGCCCGCGAGGCCCTGTGCAGCTCGGTCAGCATCCGCGGACTGTTTGTGCCGGGGTTCTGTCCGATGATGAAGATTGCCTCGGTCTGGGCGAAGTCGTCGAGAATGACGGTGCCCTTGCCGATGCCGATGCTCTCAGGCAGGCCGACGCTGGTCGGCTCATGGCACATGTTTGAACAATCCGGGAAATTATTGGTACCAAACCGGCGCACGAACAGCTGGTACATGAAGGCTGCTTCGTTGGAGGTCCGACCGGAGGTGTAGAACTCGGCTTCGCCGGGATCGTCGAGCGCCGTAAGGTGATGGGCGATCAGCGTGAAAGCATCATCCCAGCTCACCGGGACATAGTGATCCGTTTGCGGCTCGTAGCGCATGGGCTCGGTGAGCCGCCCCTGCTCCTCTAGCCAATAGTCACTCTGTTGGTTCAGTTCACTGACGGTGTGCGCCGCAAAGAAGTCCCGCGTTACCCTGCGCTTGGTGAGCTCGAAGGAGACGGCCTTCGCTCCGTTCTCGCAAAGCTCAAAGGAACCGGCGTGGCGGGCGTCCGGCCAGGCGCACCCTGGGCAATCGAACCCCTTTGGATGGTTCATGGCGAGCAGTGCCGATGCGCCCTTCGTCACGATACTCTGCTCGCGGAGTGCCTTGGCGGTAGCATGCAAAGCGCCCCATCCGCCGGCCGGCGGATTGTAAGGCACGAAATTCGGCACGTTTTTCGATTCGTGGTCGATGTTATCGGTCGCAGTCCAAGGGGAAGATGGTTGCTCGGGCATTGTCTGCTCCTCGGCTGGCCACGACTGGAGAGTGGATCGATTCAGCGCTCCTTCCGAGTTAATCGAGGTGAATCTTTCGATGCACCGCGCGGCAGCACTTCGACGGTCGCTGTCATGCCCTGGACCAGCCTTATCCCGGCGGGAACGTGGTCGATCTCCACGCGTACCGGCACGCGTTGGGCAAGGCGCACCCAGGTGAAAATGGGATTGATCGAAGCGAGGCCGCCCTGGCCCGCACGGGCATTTGCCACGTCGATGCCTCGCGCCACGCTGCCCACGTGTCCCTGAATCTCTGCGGTGTAGCCCATCAGCTTGACGCGCACCGGGTCGCCCTCCTCGATGGCGTGCAGGCTAGTTTCCTCGAAGTAGGCGTCCACCCAGAATGAATCGACGTCGACGATCGACAACACATTGCGTCCGACGCTGGCATAGTCGCCGGTGCGCGCCAGCAGATTGGTGACGTAGCCATTGACGGGCGAATAGATGTGGGTGCGCTTCAGGTTCACCCGCACCCGTTCGAGGTTGGCCAAAGCTTGGCGATAGACTGCCCGGGCACTGATGGCCTTGCTGGCATAGGTCTGCTGCACTTCCACCGAAGTCGCCAGCTGGCTGAGCTGTTGCCGCCGTTGCGCCTCGACTTCCAGATTGTCGGCGTTCGCGCGCTCCTGGTCTGCCGCAGCCTCGGCCAGCCTGACGGCAATCGCATACTCCGTAGGGTCGATGACCATCAGCAGCTGGTCTTTGCGCACCAGCATATTGTCCGCGATTGGCAACTCGACGATTCGCCCGGCGACTTCCGGCGCCAGCGTCACCACATAGGCACGCACAGCTCCATCCCTGGTCCAAGGCGTGGCCATATAGACGTCCCATGTCTTCCGTGCGAAGGGGATGGCAGCCGCGACAACGGCGAGGGTGATCAGCACAGGAACAGCTGCCAGAAGCTGCGACCTGATCTTGGGCGCGGGCATCGCAAATCTCACCCAGCCACGGCCAGCGTAATACATCCGAGTATGATGATGTAGGCACTGAACAGGAACAGCGCCGGGTGCCAGACAAGGCGCAAGACGCCAAGATGTCCAAGAGCAAAGCGCAACACAGCTATGGCCATCCAGGCCGCAATCATCATCAGCGATATTGGTGCCATGTACACGCCGAACACGTCCACCTCAGTGAATGTCACGTCGCACTCGCCCTCTCACCTGTCTAGATTCATGAGCGCGATCGTCCAAGGTCCAAAGTTAATCCGGGTGAATCTGCACTCGGTGCGCGATCGATCCAAATCTCCTCTCTTTCGACCTCAGACGCTGCGCATCGCCGCGATCGCAGGCGCCTAGACCCGGAAAAACATCCTGATCTGCGCGAACAAGTCCGCCGGTTGATCGGTTGGAGCGACATCCCTCGCTGCATCGTCCCGGTGGATCTGAGCAAGCCCCTTCCGGACAGACCGTTCCATCTCGGCGTTCAACGCGGCATTTGAGTGAAGGAGCTTGGCGAGAGCAGCGCCCGGCAACTCCAGGGCCTTCCCATGAGTCAGCGCTTTCAGCGTGAACGACCTCGGCGATCCGGTAATCAGACCAAGCTCACCGATATACTCGCCCGCACCGATCCGACCGAGCACCCGACTGCCGGATTGGCCGCTCTCGCGGGAGAGTTCCAGCACACCGGCCTCGATCACGTATATGGAAGACGAGATGGCCTCCTGCTCAAAGATCGTGTCACCAGGCGAGACCGACTGGACAATGAGGTCGCGGGCCAATCTGTCCACTTCCTCTTGCGAGAGCGCCTCAAACAGGGTCAGTGATCGAAGCAACTCGCCAACCGACATGGGGTGCGGCCGACCTATACCGCCATATCGGAACAACCGGCGCACCTGGCGCAGAAGCGAGCTCTTTGCCGCCGCGACGATTGAGCTGTCAGAGACAGAAAATCGCGCGGCGTAGGTGTTCGATACCAAGTCGGTCCGACAGAGCGTGATCGAGGGAGCGGGAACGGACAGGATGCTCGGGCAAAGAAGCGTTGCTTGCCATATCAGGTCCAGGATCGTTTCCGGAGCGACCTCCGCAGGCGCAACGGTCTCCACCGTCGCTACCCGATGCCTTGTCGGCACGCTCCGATTGACGATCAACCCCTTGGCGACAAGGCTGTTCGGGACAGTGGCGATATCGTCGTCATCCGTATGGATTCGCAGAGACCGCCAGTTCATCTGGACAATGACGCCTTCGACACTATCGCCAATCGAGATTCGGTCCCCTACGTGAAATGGTTGTTCCAGGCCAATCGCAAGACCGCAAAAGACATCCGCCAGCGTATTCTGCAGGGCTAGGCCGAGAACGATTGCGATCACGCCCGACGTGACCAGAAGCCCCTGCACGTTCAGATCGAGGACAGAGTTCAGAATGATCCAAATGGCCGTGATGTAGATGATGGCCGACGCAAGGTCCGAGAAGAGACGCGCTTCGCGTGACTTCTGGTCGCGTCCGCGAACGAATACGATGACGTTCACGACCAATCTGGCGCCTACGAGCCACCAGACCACCACGAGTGCGCGAAGCCAGGCATCGGCGAGGCCAGAGGAGCCGCTGCCAAGATGTGGCAGAGGCGAGCTTCCCCGCCAGAGCAGGTACGTGCCGATCGCCAGGAGCAGCACCGCCTCAATTCCCATTCGGACCAACAAGCCACGTCCGTGCGCAATGATTGTCGCGAAGACGGCAAGGGCTAGCAGGCCAAGCGAAGCAAGGGGGTCATGCATCGGGATCGGAAACGCTTGCGATTTCCCTTCCACCTGTCCGGCCCCATGCGAGCGGCCGTTTGCAGCCGCTCGCGCTGCCCTGCAGCCTCATTTGCCGGGGCCATTGAGGATTTCCATCCGCATTACCTTGACACCGCCTTCGGCAAGCTTCGGCAGCCTGGCGAACCAGGCTGTCACGTAGGGCATCGCATTATGGGCCTCGAAGTCGGCTTGACTTGCGAAGATCTCGTAGAAAATGAAATGCCCTCGCGCCTCGCGGTCTTCCTGGAGGAAATAGAGCAGATTCTTCGGGTCGCTCCGCACGAGCGCCACCAGCGGTAACGTTGCGGCGCGTAGCTCCGCCTCCTTGCCCGGCTTCGCACGCACCTCTGCGACGACCGAATAGGCGCCTTGCGGCACCTGCGAATAGCCCCGTCCTGCGCGCATCTCATCACCCCTTGGTCGCCGACCTGCCGCGGCCGCGGGCCTCCAGGGCTTCCTGGAAGATCTTCTTTACGGGTCCCAGGGCTTGAACGAACTCGAGCTGCTCGCCCTCGGGTCCCTTGCAATAAATCAAAGACCACCCGTTCGATTTTCCCTCGGTGATCTTGATGGTGTTGGCATCGCGCGGAGCGGCCAGGCGCTCCTGTTCAGATGTCACCGTGACCACCCGATTGGCCTTCACCTGCGTCATGCCTCGGCGTGCCGCTTCGACTTCAAGGTCGTGGATGAACTTGTTGAAGTCGACATCGTCGCGAATGTAGAAGCAGATGTGCATCGACCGCGGATAGGCAGGGCTCATATGGTCCCGCGGCTCGGCCCAGCTGTCGCCGCTTCCCATCGGTTGCCCGGCATCGCGATATTGCAGGAGCTCGATCACGACATTGTCGAACTGCACGAAGCGGACGTCGAGTCGTTGCTCGCCCCCCTTCAGGTCGGGCACGCCGATCGTTCGCGGATTGACCTTCCGCTCCCGAGCGATGATCTCCTGATCCGCCAACAGCGTGTTATGGATCGGCTCGCCCTGAAAATCGCCGTCGCGCATCACCTCGTTGCCGCCAAGCACCTCGGTGTAGAACTCGAAGGCCCGATCCATGTTTTGCACGGTGATTCCGAAGTGCTGCACGCCCTGGAGCCGGGCGCCGAGAGTTCCGTTGGGATTTGCCATGACGACCTCCTCAAGCAGGCATGTTCTCGAATTGCGGGAGCTCGAGCGGCACCGCCCATCTGAGGCGGCGCTTGGTGAACATCTCGAGCACCGGCTTGATCTCGTCGCGGTTGTCCAGGCTGCCGAGCGTGACGAAGACCATTCCCGGAAAGCTCTCCAGGTTGTTGGTGAACACCCTGGCCCCGCAATCGGGGCAGAAGTTGCGGTCGAGGCCCTTGCCCGACTGGGCGGTGTAGTGAAATGCCTTCGGTTGGCCACTGATCAACGAGAAATCATCCGCGGGGACGCCGAAGAATGTAGCTGCTTCGCCACCGGAAGCTCTCTTGCAATCAAGGCAGTGACAGACGGCGACAAAGGTTGGATCGGTGTCAAACTGGAACTTGATGGCGCCGCATGCGCACTGGGCCGTATGTTTCTTCGCCATGGATAGAGTGTCCTTTCGACTGATGAGGCTCTTCGACCCGATCGCACGGTCGGGCGATCAGAGCGTCATGACGGCCCTGCCGACGATTTCTCCCCTTCGCAGCAGGTCGAGGAATTCGTTGATCTGATCGAACGTGAACGTCTTCAAGGTGTGGCGGATCTTGCCTTCGGCGGCGAGTGCCATGACTTCGCTCAGGTCGGTATTGTTGCCCCAGTACGAGCCATGGAACGTTTGTTCGCGGTTCACACGCGGGAGCAGTGGCACGCTGATGCGATCTCCGACCAATCCGACGTTGGCGTAGTGCCCGCTGATGCCAAGAAGGCTGAACGCAAGCTCCATCATCTCCGTCGCGCCCGCGCAGTCGATGATCGCGTCGAGGTCCTTCTGGCCCACGACCTTTCCGAGCTCTGCCGCGATCGCTACGGAGGTCTTGTTCTTGACGGTGATGACATGGTCAGCGCCGTTGGCCTTCGCGATAGCCAGCTTGTCAGCGTTCCGCGCGAAGGCGACAACCTTGGCGCCACCACCAAGCAGCTTTGCGTACTGAACTGCGTACGCGCCAAGTCCGCCAATGCCAAAAACGCCGATCACTCTCGCGGGGCCTAGCGCGCCGGCGTCGCGCAGCTTCTTGACGCCCCGGTATGGGGTCAGACCGGCATCCGTGAGGGGCGCGATCTGCTCGAACTTCAGACCCTTGTCTGCCTTGATGAGATAGCGCGCGGGTACCGGCAGGTACTCGGCAAATCCGCCATAGGGGCCAAAACCCGGCCACCGCACGTTCGGGCAGATATGGGTGTTGCCGACGAGGCAGTGGCGACAGATGCCGTCGCCCCAACCCGGCGCCACGCCCACAGGATCGCCTTCCTGAAAGCCGGCCATCCTGGGCACATTCCTCCCGATCCCGGAAACGACGCCGGAGATTTCATGGCCGATCGTGATCGGCGTCGGGATGTCCACGAAGGGACGGAAATAGCCGTCGATCAGCTGCACGTCCGAACGGCACATGCCACACGCCTTCACCTGGACGAGGATTTCGTCCGGTTCGATGTCCGGCACCGGGAGGTCCTCGAGGACAACCGGTTTTCCGTATTCGTGTATGCGGGCTGCTTTCATGCTCGCCTCCTTCTCGCGGTCAATCGGCAGGAGCAGCAGTCGATGAGGGCGAAGCTATCAGCCGCACATCGGGGAAGCAGGTTAAGCGAGGTAAAACAGCCTGTGCCGATCGGGGTCCCTGAGACCGATCGCAGAATTCACCTCTCTTAACTCCTCGTCGAAACGGCACTCGACTACCGTCCGCGGACATACCGACGGTCATAAGAGGAGTGGATCATGGCCAAGGACCTGCAACGCAAGGCGCTGATCTCGATCACCAGTTACAACGGCATCATCTATCCTGATGGCACAAGGACCGGCCTCTTCTTCACCGAAGCCCTGCACCCCTTCGAGGTGCTGACGCAGGCCGGTTTCGATGTGGACCTCGCCACGGAAACCGGCACTTACGGCTTGGACGACCTCTCTCTCACCAGCCAATTCCTGGCCGGCGACGACAAAGCCGTCTTCGAGAACCCCAAGCACCCCTTCAACGTGAAGCTGAACGGGCAATTGAAGAAGGCAGCCGATCTGAACAAGGGTGAGTACGGATTGTTCTTCGCGTCCGCGGGCCACGCCGCCCTCTACGACTACCCGACGGCGCACGGGCTTCAGAGCATCGCAGCCGACGTCTGGGGTCGCGGCGGCATCGTCACGGCCGTGTGCCATGGGCCCGTGCTTCTCCCCGGGGTAACCGACTCCAGGACCGGGAAGTCGATCATCGCCGGCAAGACCGTTACCGGATTCACCATCGAGGGCGAGATCGTGCTGAAGGTCTGGGACAAACTGCAGTCGGACAAAGTCCTTCCCGTCGTTGAAGCGGTCAACAAAGCCGGAGCGGACTACAGCTCGCCCATGCATCCCTTCGACGACTATTCCATCACCGTCGGGCGCCTGATCACCGGAGCCAATCCCGCAAGTGCACGCAGCGCGGCCGAAAGAGCCGTGAAGGCCTTCAACGGCCTTCATGACATCAAGGGACCGACACTGCACATCGCTGCTCAGTGAAGGCCAGGACACGTCATGACGCGGTCCGGGGCGACCAGAATCCGAGCTGCAAGCACCTCTCGACGCGCGGTGCTTGCGGCATTGAGCGTGGCGGGATTGCACGCGGTGTCGGCGATGCCGGCACACGCTCGCGATGAAGCAGATACAGCGAACGGAGTTGGGACAATGGCGACCTTCAGGACGGGCGACGGAACGGAGATCTTTTACAAGGACTGGGGTCCCAGGGCCGCACAGCCGATCGTTTTCCATCACGGTTGGCCTCTCTCGGCAGACGACTGGGACAACCAGATGATGTTCTTCCTCTCCCACGGCTATCGCGTGATCGCCCACGATCGCCGAGGCCATGGTCGATCCGCTCAAACCGACGGCGGCGGCGACATGGATACCTATGCTGCCGACATGGTTGCGCTGGCCGACGCGCTCGATCTTCGGAACGCGGTGCATATTGGCCACTCGGCCGGAGGTGGCGAGGTCGCGCGTTACGTTGCTCGCGCGAAACCCGGTCGTGTCACGAGGATGGTGTTGATCAGCGCCGTGACGCCGCTGATGATCCACAGCGAGAGCAATGCCGGCGGGTTGCCGAAAGAAGTGTTCGACGGATTTCGTGCTTCGCTGGTCACCAACCGCGCCCAGTTCTACCGGGATATCCCGGCCGGTCCTTTCTTCGGCTTCAACCGAACCGGCGCCAAGGCCTCCGAAGGCATCGTTCAAAACTGGTGGCGCCAGGCCATGATGGGCAGCATCAAGGGGCAATACGATTGCATCAAGGCCATGTCGGAGACCGACTTCACTCAGGACCTGAAGTCGATCGGCCAGCCAACGCTCATTCTCCATGCCGGCGACGACCAGATCGTACCAGTCGCCAATTCCTCTGTGGCCGCCAAGCTCGTGCGCGACGCGAGCCTGAAGGTCTATCCTGGGCTGCCGCACGGCATGTGCACCACCCATCCCGATATCGTCAATCCAGACCTGCTGGCTTTCGTGAAAGGTTGACAGGCGCGTCGTCAGGGTGACGCCGCCGCCTTTCGGGCGAGGAAATCGCGGACCAGCGGCGCCATCTCGTCGAGCTTGTCCTCCAGGGCGAAATGGCCGGTATCGAGCATATGGAACTCGGCGTCCGGCAGGTCACGCCGATAGGCGTGCGCTCCTGCTTCGGCGAAGACCTTGTCGTTCTTGCCCCACACGATCAGCGTCGGCGGTTTGCGGTCGCGGAAGAACTGCTGGAATTGCGGATAGAGAGGCACGTTGGTGCGATGATCGTAGAGCAGATCGAGCTGGATGTCCTTGTTTCCCGGCCGATCGAGGAGCGCCTGATCAAGAGTCCAATTGTCGGGGTTGATGCGCGACACGTCGCGAACGCCATCGGTGTACAGGAACCTGGTCGTCTCGAGCTTAAGCAGGCCCGACAGCGCCTCGCGGTCCTTGTCCGATCCGCTGGACCAATACGCTTTGATCGGATCCCAGGACTCCTTCAGCCCCTCCTGATAGGCATTGCCGTTCTGGACGATGAGGGCGCTGACCCGCTCGGGATGCTTGAGGGCGAGCCGATATCCGATCGGTGCGCCATAGTCCATTACGTACAGGGCGTAGCGGCCGGCGCCGATCTGGCCGAGGAGCACATCCACCATGTCGGCATAGTGGCCGAAGCTGTAGACGAACTGCTTGTGGTCGGGCGCATCGCTTTGGCCGAAACCGGGATAGTCCGGTGCGATGACGTGATACTTGTCGGCCAGCAGCGGCATCAGGTTCCGAAACATGTGCGACGATGCCGGGAACCCATGCAAGAGCAGCACGACAGGTCCGTCGACCGGTCCGGCTTCGCGGTAGAACATTCTGACGCCATCGACCGTCACCGAGCGATAGAACGTGGCGACCCACGCTTGGGGCTGTCCTGTCGCCGCCTTCTCCATCGGCGCAGCGAAGACCTGAGGAACCTGCGGCACGCAGACGGTGGCAAGTGCCAAGGAAAGAAGGAGTCGATTCATCATGACCTCCATCGAGCCTGTTTCAATGGGATCAAGTCCTATGCTGTTCCTCTCCTCAACAGTCGTTACGTTCCGTTAAGCCAGGTAAATTCAATTCGGGCGGCGAGGCCGAGGCGTATCGATAGAAGCAGGTGAACTGCTGCTTTCGCAACGCGGCGACCATTTTGGCAATCTCTTCTGCTCGGCCAACGATCTCTCGGGCCGTGAGCGGCGGGTCGAGCTGCGCACGCGCACGCTCATCAATTTGTTGAGTGTTCCGCAATGCCTCGACCGCGACCGACGCTACGAACTGGTAGCCCCGGCCGTAGACAGTGGCAACGTAGATCGGTTCCTTTTGTGCATCGCCGAGAGAGCGCCGGAGATTTGCCATGTTGACCTTGAGATTGCTCTCATGAACGAACAACCGAGGCCAGGCTATCGCCATCAGTTCGTCCTTGGTGACCAGTTCTCCCCGTCGTTCAACCAGCGCCGCCAGGATCGTCAGGGAACGTGATCCGAGGCGAATCGGGGCGCCATCGCGCAAGAGAAGCTGACGTGCGGGGATCAGCCGGAACGGGCCGAACAAGAACGTCCGGTCCGGCTCGCTGAATCTCGAGTCTCCCCCACGCATGTCGGATGAAGCCCCTACGGGAGCGCAACCGCCGGCCGCCGGCGCATCCACAGCTGTCACAAGCGGAGGTTCTTCCGCATCGCGTATCAGTGAACCAGAACGAACACTCATGGCTCGACTCGCGCTAACTGATTGGGAGGGGGATCATATGGACTGCAGAACCTGAAGTCCTTTCGCTGTTCTGGGATTTCCTGAATAGTCGGGTCGTGCGCACGTCGGCGCCCGCAGCTATTTGCATAGCTACAGGTCCGTGACGTTCAAGTTGACCGCTCCACGGGAAGTCTGAAAAAATCTTAGAATTCCTGAGTTTGAGGTCATTCTTGTCCGAATCTGATGATCCGGAGCGACGGCCAGGTAGACTCGAGATTGATCTCCCTCAGCGTGAGTTGCGCGTGGATGGAGAAGCGGTGCCCATAGGGGGCCGGGCCTTCGACGTCCTGCAGGCTCTCGTCGAGGCGGCGGGAATCGTCGTTACCAAATCGGATCTGATGGGGCGGATCTGGCCCAACAGCATCGTCGGCGACAATGCCCTTCAGGTGCATGTATCGGCTATTCGCAAGGCACTCGGTGCGGATCGGCGCTTGTTAAAGACAGTATCCGGTCGCGGCTACCGCTTGCTCGGCGACTGGACCGTGCGGCGCTCCCCGGACGCCGCCGACCCCCATGAATCCTCGCCAGCACCGTTAGATGCGCCGCCATCGGCATCCCATACCTACCGGTCCGGCGACTGCGAGATTGACCTGGCGCAACGTGAATTGCGGATCCACGGCGCTTCGGTCCCGCTCGGCGGCCGCGCCTTCGACCTCCTGGCGGCACTGGTGGAAGGAGCAAACGAGCTCGTCACCAGGGACCAACTGATCGAACGTGTATGGCCTGGCGTGTCCGTCAAGGAAGGCGCCATCGAGTTTCACATATCCGCAATCCGCAAGGCGCTCGGCGCTCATCGCGCCATCATCAAAACGATCTCGGGCCGCGGCTATCGTTTGATCGGTGCATGGTCGAGACACCACAGCGACCAGCCGAGATCATCGGTCTCCGCGCCTG
The DNA here is from genome assembly GCF_900167455.1 of Enhydrobacter aerosaccus. GTDB lineage: Bacteria > Pseudomonadota > Alphaproteobacteria > Reyranellales > Reyranellaceae > Reyranella > Reyranella aerosaccus. The sequence goes on along the minus strand of NZ_FUWJ01000009.1, from coordinate 2,990 downwards.
GTGCGACCACCCCGACGAACTTGCCGGCGACGAAAATCGATCTGGTCGGTCGAGATGCGTCTCTCGAATACCTGCAGCAGGCCTGTTCCGCCTATCGCCTCGTCACCCTCACCGGTACCGGCGGCATCGGCAAGACCGCGCTCGGGATCGAGTTGGCGCGGAGCCTTCTCCCGGCGTTCGATGGCAACGTGTGGCTGGTCGAGCTGGCCTCGCTCGCGGATCCGAACCTGGTTCCGCTTGCCGTTGCCGAAGCCGTCGGCTTGCCGACCGACAGGGGTGCGAAGTCGGCGGACAGCGTCGCCCGGGACATCGGCGGGCGGCGACTCCTGCTGGTGCTCGACAATTGCGAGCATCTCATCGACGCCGCGACGCAGCTCGCGGAAAGCATCCTGCGCCTCTCGTCGCGCGCAGTTATTGTCGCGACCAGCCGCGAGACGCTGAGAACCAATGGCGAACATGTCTACCGTGTACCGCCGCTGGACGTGCCGCCCCACGAATCCGCTCAGGCCGACGAAATTCTCGGCAACAGCGCGGTGCAGTTGTTTCTCGACCGGGCGGAAGCGACGCACATGGTCGGCCTGCGTGACCGGCAGAATTTGCGCCTGATCGCCAATATCTGCCGCCACCTGGATGGGATGCCGTTGGCAATCGAATTCGCCGCTGCGCGCGCCGCGTCGTTGGGACTGGCGCGGGTGGCCGATGGCCTGCAGGACCGTTTCGCGCTGCTGACGACAGGCCGTCGCACGGCATTGCCGCGCCATCAGACGCTGCGTGCGGTTCTCGACTGGAGCTATGCCCTGCTGCCGGACGCCGAGCGTTTGCTGCTCCATCGCCTTGCCATTTTCACCGGCGGGTTTTCCTTCGATGCCGCATGCGCGGTGATGCGTGAGCATTCGCCGGCGGACGTCGCGGACGGTATCGCGAGCCTCGTCGAAAAGTCGGTCGTAAATCTAGAACAGGGTACCCCCAACGGACGCTGGCGTTTGCTGGAGACCGTGCGCTCCTACGCTATGGACAAGCTCAACAGTGCCGGCGAGTACGGGGCGACAGCGCGCCGCCATGCCGACTATTTCCGCGACTTCTTCGCTACGTTCGCCCCCCCTGCCAACGAAGAGAGCGCCAGCTCCCCCCTCGCCTCCTTCACCCGCGAAGTCGACAATTTGCGTGCTGCGCTGACATGGGCATTCTCTGCCGTCGGCGACCCCAGTCTCGGGGGGCGACTGACGGCCGCTGCGGTGCACTTCTGGCTGGCCACGTCGCTGCTCGATGAATGTAGAAACTGGGTCGGCAAAGCTCTGGCCAATATGGGCGACAGCGCCGATCTCGAGCAGGAGATGGTTCTGCGCAACGGTCTTGGCCAGTCATTGATGTTTACCGAAGGTATGACTTCGGCCACCCATAGCAATCTGACACGGGCGCTTTCCCTCGCCGAAGCGATCGGCAGCATCGAATACCAAAAGCGCGCGGTGCATGGCCTCTGGCAAATCAGCCTGCGCTCAGTGGAGTTGCGCAAGGCATTGCAGTTGAGCCGACGTTATGCCGCATTTGCACGTAATGATGCCGACCTGGCGGCAACGCGTACGGCTAACCTGATGGTTGGCATGTCCTTAACGTACCTGGCGGAATACGTCGAGGCCTCCAGACTGCTTGAGCATGCCATTCACGATCATCCGGTCGCGCAGCATCAAGGTGAAATGGCATCGCTTGGGCTGGACGGGCTTACTTCAGCCTTTGGACATCTGTCGACCTGTCTGCTCGCGCGCGGCCTGATCGATGCTTCAATCTCGGCCGCTGAACGGTCGATCGAAGAAGCGCAGCAGACTGGGCAGCCTGTTGCTCTATGCTTGGCGATGACGCGACCTGCGGGCTTGCTGTTCCCTGAAATCGGTGCATTCGCCACGGCGGAGCGCTATATCGCGGCGATTCTGGAGCTGGCTGATCGCCACGCACTCCATACCTTCCGCGCCCTGGCGACTTGCGCCAACGGACGCATGCTTTTCATGCGTGGCGACCCAGCTTCCGGGACCACGGCTCTACGATCCGGCCTCGCACAAATGGAGGCAACCGGCTACCGGTCACTTCAAACGATTTTTCGCGGGTACTTCGCCGAGGCATTAACCGCTGTGGGCAACGCCGATGAAGGTCTCGCGGAAGCCGAAGCCGCGCTGCGCTTTGCGGAGCAAACGGAGTATATGCGGTTCGTGCCGGAATTGCTGTGTATCCATGGCCGCGTGATTGCTCATAGCCAACCGGATAACCCAAAGGTGGAGCAGATATTGCGGCGCGCGATCGATCTGTCTCGGCGACAAGGGGCGTTGTATTGGGAGCTGCGCGCAGCGCTTGCTCTGGCGGAACTTTGGCAAGTGCAGGGGCACCGCACGGAGGCCCATGCCCTGCTCTCGCCCCTCTACCAGCGCTTTACCGAGGGCTTGACGACTCCCATCCTGGCGCGTGCCAACACGCTGTTGCAAGAAACCTCAGACGGTCGGTAGACGACCGACGACTGTGGCGACGCAGATTGGCTGATTTTGTGTGTCACCAAGCGAGCGCCAGAGATCGGCCCTGCTGGCTTTGAGGTTCCTCTCATGAAGGAGCAAATTCGGCTAGGCACGCACCCGCAAAAGTCCGCTGAAGCGCATATGCGCGAGTGATCACTGTCTCATCCCCATTCACGGCCCTAGAGCTCGAGTTGAGCTGCTGCCGGTGTGGTGGACGGCTTGTTAAGCTAATCCCACCTTCCGCTCGAACTCAAGCGGGCTGAGATACCCGATCGTGGAGTGACGTCTGGCGGCGTTGTAGAAGCGCTCGATGTAGTCGAACACATCTGCCCTGGCCTCATTCCTGGTGCGATAGGTTTTGCGTGCTGTGCGTTCGGTCTTCAGTGACGAGAAGAAGCTCTCCATGGCGGCATTGTCCCACACGTTACCCGATCTGCTCATGCTGCAGACAATGCCGCTGTCGGCCATCAATCGCTGGAACTGTTCGCTGCT
>NZ_FUWJ01000023.1 GCF_900167455.1 Enhydrobacter aerosaccus | reverse complement strand
TGCCCGGGAAAGGCCTGTACCGGATCGGAGCCGAACTCCTTCACCCACTTGCGCAGGACATTCTCGTGAACGTCCAGGTCGCGGGCTGCTTGTGCCGCCGATACCCCGCGCTCCCTGACAAGCTTCACTGCCTCAAGCTTGAACTCGCGACTGAATCTTCGTCTCTGCATGGCTCCCTCCGGCTTCATGAAACACCCAATCTCGGTGTCCACCAAACCGGCAGCAGCTCACGCAGGAGAGCCTCATCGACGGCGAGGGCCGCACCTGCCGGCTTGTACTGGTGTTGAAACCCATGCCTACGCGCGTGACGGCCGACCGAATGGAACAGCAGTGGCGCGCCGGCAAACGGGACAAGAAGAAGCTCGGCTCGTACCCATCTATTTCGCTCGCCCAGGCGCGCGAAATCTTCAAGCGCGATCACGCCAACGTCATCCCGAAGGGGCGCAGCATCAAGATCGCCGGAGACACCTGGCAAGGCAGCGGGAGCGACCTCTTCGAGGCTTATGTGAAGACGCTCAAGGATGCGGGGAAGCGATCGTGGGAAGACACGGAGAAGGGCCCCAACAAGATCGCCGACACGCCTACGCATCGCAGGCGGCAACGGACGCGCCGCTTGCGATGCGTAGGTTCGAATCGGGGGAGCGCAACCAGCTTTACTTGCTTTTCCAGGCCATGGCCTAGGTTCAAAGCGTGGGCCACCTTCGATCTCAAATTGTGAAAGTTATCGGGGGTAGTGCAGCTAGCTACGGCACATCGCAGCAGGCTCCTTCGTGTTGCAGCGTAGTAGATTTGCAGCTCATCCGCTTCGGATCCGCTCGCAGCAATCGCTTGCAGGTGGTTTATAGCGGCGCAATCACGGGGTCATGGTGCCGAGTGCCCCCGCGTGTGGCGCGGTGGCTTCGTCCGCAATGCGGGTTGCCCAGGACGCCTGGACGATCTCGGCGGTGCGGCGGATGTGTGCTTGAGACAGCTGCACCGCCAGGTCCGCATCCCGCGCCAACACCGCCTCGAGGATCGCCTTGTGCTCGGCCGCCGCGTCACGCGGCCAGCGTGCCGTTGCATCGACTCCGAGATACATGTAGCGGTCGTAACGGTCGATCAGCGTCGCGAAGAAGTCGTTGATGCGGCGCAGGCCGCTTGCGGCAATGAGGCTCATATGGAAGTCGCGATGCCGCCGTTCCCATTCGGGATCGACAGCCGTGGACTGAGAAGGGAAGCGGCCGTCCAGCCGCTGCAGGCGGTGCGCCGCAAGGACCACCGCCTCCTCCCAGGCCTCGTCGCCCTTGGCGAGCGACTGGCGGAGCGTTACGTCCGCCACCCAGCATAGCGTCGTCGCAAGATCGGCCAGATCGGCACGGCTGACCGGCGCGACACGGAAGCCACGCTTGCCTTCGCGCAGCACCAGCTCCTCGGCGGAGAGGCGATTGAGCGCCTCGCGCAACGGCGTGAGCCCGACGCGATAGCGCTCGCCGAGCGCATCGAGCGGCAAGCGCTCATCCGGCTCGAAGAGGCCGGTGAGGATATCGCGCCTCAGCCGACCATAGATAGACATCGCGAGAGTCCCTTTACCCTGCATGGAGACTCGACCTCATCAACTCGTGAACCTTTCAACACATCATATGATATGTGAACAAAGGAGATACGAAAAATAATATATTATCCTGTTGCGTATGCCGCAAAAAATATGAGAAGCTTCCAAAATAAGAAGCAATGTCCGATCGCGTCATCTCGATGGACCGGCGGTCGGCAGGGAGCGAAGGATGACCGAGACGTTGGCGCCGCCCGCGGACCGGCTGAGAGTCCGCGATGTAGATCTCGAGATTGTTCGACGGGGCAGAGGCCGCACTCTGCTCTTCCTGCACGGGTTTCACCCGCTCAACCCGGACGCCCGCTTCCTCGAGCGGCTGTCGCGCGAAGCCGCCGTCCTGGCGCCGTCCCATCCGGGATTCGGCGCCTCATCGCGGCCCGAGGATTTCGAGACCGTCTACGACCTCGTCCACCTCTACAGCGAGCTCATCGACGGGCTGCGAGACGACAAGGTCACGCTCGTCGGCGCCTCGTTCGGCGGCTGGCTCGCCGCCGAGATCGCCGCGTTGCGCCCGCATCAGCTCGATCGCCTGGTACTCGTGGATGCGCTGGGCCTGAAGCTCGGCGACCGCGAGACGCAGGACATCCTCGATATCTTCAACACCCACCCCGACACAGTTCGCCGCGAGAGCTGGCACGACCCCGACCGCGACGCCCCGGATTTCGACGCGATGTCGGACGAGGCGCTGACGCGCCACGCACGCGACTGGGAGGCACTCAGCCTCTACGGCTGGGAGCCCTACATGTACAACCCGCGCCTCAAGCGCTGGCTCGGCCGCATCGCGCTGCCGACCTTGGTGCTGTGGGGCGCCTCGGACGGCGTGGTGGCCCCCGACTATGGCCGCCGCTACGCGGCGCTCATTCCCGGCGCGCGCTTCGCCCTTGTCGACGGCGCCGGACATCACCCGGAGCGCGAGCAGCCGGATGCGCTCGCCGACCACATCCTCGATTTTCTCGATCGCTGACTGGCCCCTGTAAACTGGCCAGTGAACCTGGCCCGCGAACCCGCCCTGTAAACCCTAACAGGAGACGCCGCTCATGGACGCCTGGTGGATGTGCGAAGTGCCCTACCCGCATGTGCCGCAATCGGTGCTCGACGCCACCGATTCGGTGCGCGCAAGCCTACCCAACCGCTGGTGCGATCCACGCATCGCCGCCGATCTCTTCGAGCAGGCGATCGACCACTATCTGCTCTGCGACGATATGGGCCTCAACATCGTCGCGACCGAGCATCACGCCGGCATCAACTCGCTGCTGGGCGCCAACCCGATGCTCGTCAGCATCCTCGCGCGACAGACGCGAAAAGCACGCATCCTGAGCCTCGGCACGCTCGTGTCGCTGCGCCGCGAGCCGGTGCGTATTGCCGAGGAGTATGCGACGGCCGATGTCATCTCGCGCGGCCGCCTCGAGCTCGGTTTCGTCAAGTCGGGCGGCAGCGAGATGGCGTCGGCCAACGCCAACCCGGTCAACAACATCGAACGCTACTGGGAAGCGATCGATCTCATAGAGAAAGCGCTCACCCATCAGGACGGGCCGTTCTCCTGGGAGGGCAAGCACTTCACCCATCGCCACGTCAACATCTGGCCGCGGCCGTGGCAGGAGCGATTCAGGATGTGGGCGGCGACCGGTGACCCGCACACCGCCGCCGAAGTGGGCCGCCGCGGCATGGTGCATACGTTGGTGCTGCGCGGCCATGACGGAACGAAGCGCGCGTACGCCGCCTATCGTAAGGCGCGCGTCGAGGCTGGCCTGCCACCGGTTTCGACCGACAATTTCGCTTACAGCGCGTTTATCAGTGTCGGCGACACAGACGAGGAGGGCCAGCGGGTCGGTGAGAAGCTTTTGTGGTTCCTCAACACGAGCCTCAAATCGGCCCCGCAATACGCCCAGCTCCTGCCGGGCACCGCACCGCCCCACATCGCCGGCCAAGCCTGGCGCACGCGCCCCAAGCCACAATCAAGTGGACCCAATCTCGTCAATGCCGAGAAGGGGGTGGCGACGGCGCAGGAGAACGCCATGAAGCTGGTGTCGATGACGGTCGAGCAAGCCATGGCACAGGGCCTCCTGTTCGCCGGCAATCCCGACAGCGTCTACGCGCAGATCAAGAAGTTCCACGACGACGTCGGCGGCTTTGGCCATCTCAACATGCTTGGCCGCACCGGCTTCGTGACACATGCCGAGTCCGAGAAGAACATCCGGCTCTTCGGCAAGGAGGTATTGCCGCGCCTCAAGGAGATCGCGCCGGCAATGCCGGCATTGGAGGCGGCGGCGTGAACGCCGTCGCCGCGGCGATCGATCCGGAGCTTGCCGCGGCGAACGCCCTTCTGCGCGAGCGCGGCCTCGTAGCCCTGAACCCGGCGGCAGCGCCGCTCGGCGACGCGCGTGCCGCCCTCGCCCGCATCTCGGCTTTCCTCAACGAGGGCTCGGTGCCGCTCGACGAGGAATCCGACCTCCGCATCCCGGTGTCCGGGCCAGCGTCCGGGCGGGACATTCTCTGTCGGCTCTACCGGCCGGACGGCATCGCGCGCCCGCCGCTGCTCGTCTACGCCCACGGCGGCAGCTTCGCGCTCGGCGATCTCGACGGCTGGGATGGCGCATTGCGCGCCCTCGTGCGGCAGAGCGGTATCGCGATCCTCCATGTCGACTATCGCCTTGCGCCGGAGCATCGCTTTCCCGCCGCCTTCGACGACATAGTCGCGGCGATCCGCCATGTGACGCATTCGGGCGAGGCGCTCGGCATCGATCCGCAGCGGCTTGCAGTCGGCGGCGATTCAGCCGGCGCCAACCTCGCGCTGGGCGCGGCGCTCGCGCTGCGCGACGCTGGCGCCTCGCCACTGCGCTTTCTTCTGCTCCACTACGGCGCCTACTCGACCGACGGTGACAGTCCGTCCTGGCGGCGCTTCGGCTCGGGCGCCTACGTCCTGTCTCGGGCGCAGCTCGACTGGGTATGGTCGACCTATCTCAGCCATCCCGGACAGAAGACCGACTGGCGCGTCGCCCCGCTCCTGGCACCGCTTGCCGGGCTGCCGCCCGCCCATCTCGCGATCGGCACGCTCGACCCGCTGCTTGACGATAACGAACGGCTTGCCGCTGGCCTCGCTGCGGCGGGCGTGCCCTGCCGCCTCGTCCGCTATGACGGCCTCGTCCACGGTTACATCCGCTATGGCCGGCTCGTCGGGTCGGTGGGCCGCGCGATCGCCGACAGCGCCGCTGCGCTCCGGATGGCGCTCGGGGATTGACGGCTTGAGAAAAATGCGCCGGCCGCGGCTACCGGCAGCCGCTACCGCAAAGCGCAAACAAAAAAAGCCGGACGGAGGAAACCATGACCACCAACCCGGCCAGGTCCGAGGACCTGCTCGCGCTCTACGATCGTGCGCCACTCGATCGCCGCTACTGGACGATTTTCGCCCTCCTCGCCGTCGGCATCGCGCTCGATTTCTTCGACTTCTTCATCGTGAGTTACCTCGTCGCGGCGGTCGGGCCGAAGTGGCATCTGACCTATGGGCAGAGCGCGGCGATGCTGCTCTCAGGCGGCGTCGGAGCCATCATGGGCGCGCTCGCCTGGGGCTCCTTCTCCGACGCCTGGGGCCGAAAGAAGCTCCTGGTCGCCAGCACCTTCATCTGCGCCGCAGGCTCAGGCGCAATCGCGCTGGTACCGGACGGCGACTGGCTGCTCTTCAGCGGGCTGCGCTTCATCGTCGGCGTCGGGCTCGCGGCCTGCGCCACGCCGATCACCACGCTCAGCGTCGAGTTGACGCCAACGCGCCACCGCACCTTCATCACCGGCCTTCTCGTCGTCTTTGCAACAGTCGGTGGCTTCCTCGCGGCACTCGTCGCGGCGACGCTCCTGGGCCTCCTAGGCTGGCGCGGCGTCGCCGCCGTCGGCGTGCTTCCAGCAGTGATGGGCGTCCTCTTCCTCCTCCTCCTGCCGGAATCGGCGCGCTGGCTCGTCGCCAAGGGCCGCTTCGCCGAAGCGCAGGCGACGGTCGCGCGCACGCTGGGTCTGCGACTCGACCAAGTGCCGCTTCCCTCGGCTAAGCCCGCGAGCGAGCCCGGTCACAGTCTCGCCGAGCTCCTCGTCCGGCCGCGCTTCTTCTGGCTCACCGTCATTACCTGGACGGGCTTGGCAACGGCCGCCTATGGCATCTATCTCTGGGGGCCGACGATCATCGCGCTGCTGCTCAAGATCCCGGTGGCACAGGCGGCACACTACTTCGTCTACGTCGCCCTCGCCGGCATTACTGGCAAGGTGGTGATTTCCTGGCTCGCGCAGAAGATCGGACGAAAGCGGACCGGCGAAATCCAGGCCTATATCAGCGCGCTTGGACTGGTCGTCGCCGGACTGTGCTTCCCGATGACGATCGGCGGATTTCCCGTATTCATTCTAGCGCTCGTCATCGCCATTTTCTTCCTCGACGGTGGCGCATCGAACCTCGCGCCCTATATCGTCGAGGTCTATGGCGTGCGTCTGGGCGCGCGCTCCGCCGGGCTCTCGCAGGCAGCGAATGGCGTCGGCAAGATTCTGGGGCCTCTTTGCCTCGCGGTTATCGCCGGTGCCGACAACCCGCTATCGCCGCAGGCGACAGCCGATGCCGTGTTGCCCGCATTCCTATTCCTCGGCGCCTGTGCCCTCGCTGTCGGTCTCGCCTTCTCCTTCCTCGGGCTTGAGACGCATGGCCAGCCGCTTGCACTGGACCAGGTGCAGCAGGGCGGGCGGGCGGACGCACTCAAGCCGGCACAACCCCAGTGGTAAGGACGGTCGCTTGATGGTTTGCTGTGTAAGCGTCCGACCAGGAATGAAGTCGAAGAAATACGACCGGATGCCGTGCTTGATGTGCCAACAGGCGAACTGGCCGAGATAAGGAGCGCCATGCTCTTGGATACTCGCAGTCGTGGTGACCAGCCAATTGGATGTCTGCGGGTCTTGATCTCCATGGGTGTTAGCAGATAGCGCTCCACGTCCTGCCACTGGCCGCCTTAGGGCCACAAGCGTCCGTACCTAAATGCCAGCGGCCATTCCTATTCCACCTGTACTTGTGCCGCCCTGGCAATCTCGGTCCATTCCCTCGTTTCCACCTTGATCAGCTCGCTAAACTGGGCCGGTGTCGTCATCACAACATTGAAGCCGCGTTCGCTCAGGATTTCCTTTACAGACGCCATGCCGAGCACCTTGTTGATAGCGCTATTCAAACGGTCCACGATATCAGGCGATGTGTTCCGCGGCGCCAAGACACCGAGCCAGCCTTGGGTCGCCAGGGCGACGCCGCTTTCGGTCATTGTCGGCAGATCCGGTGCGTCACCGGCCCGTGTGGCAGAAAGAAGAGCCAACGCTTTCAGCTTTCCGCCCCGCACCAGAGGCATCATCACCGTCGTCGTATCGAATCCAAGTTTCACTTCTCCCGCCACGAGATCGTTGGCCGCGGCAGCGCTTCCCTTGTAGGGGACATGCAGGAGATCGGTGCCGGTCTTGTGCATGAAGAACTCGCCCAGAAGATGGTTGGTCGATCCGATCCCAAACGAAGCGTAAGAGAGCTTCCCCGGCTCCGCCTTTGCGAGCGCAATCAGCTCCTGCACGGAACTCGCCGGGACCGAAGGATTCGCCACCAACATGAAAGAGACCGTGCCGACTTCGGCCACCGGCTGAAACTCCTTGAGTGCTTCATACGGGGGCTTGATCTTCACGGCGGGCAGCACGACCAATTCGGATCCGCTTCCCATCAACAGCGTGTAGCCATCGGGTGCCGCGCGCGCCACCGAGGCGGCACCGATGGCCCCGCCCGCGCCGGCTCGATTATCGACGACGACCGACTGCCCCAGTTCAATCGCCAGTTCCTTGGCGACAATGCGCGCAGCCGTGTCTGTTGCACCGCCTGGAGCAAACGCAACGACAAGCGTAATAGGCTTGGACGGATATACGGATTGGGCTCGCGCTGGCATGATGGCCAGCATTGCTACTAGAAAAAGTCCAACACTTCTCAATCGTGCCTCCCCTGGCAAAAGAAATCCCTGCCATCGCCGGGTCTCCCGTCGATAGACTGTCTAATCGCGGCGTCGGCGCATGATGCGCAATGCCGCGCGCGATGCCTGACGAACGTGATGGATCGATGCCTTGCTCGCGGCCGCTTCGTCTCTCGCACGCAGTGCCACAAACATCTGCGTCAGCTCGTCAAGCGTCTCCGGCAAACGATCTGGCTGCGACATGGATGTCCTGCGTAGCAAGACGATCCTGTTGTGCAGCAGTTTCAGCATCGAACTCAGCACCTTGTTGCCGCTGCCCTCGAGGATGACGTCGTAGAAGTCGCTACTAAGCTCTAGAGTACGATTGACGTCCCCCTCCTCGGCCGCGCGCTTCAATTCTGAAAATACGCCTTCGAGCTTGTGCACATGCGCGCTCGAGGCCCTGAGCACGAAGCCAACGCATGCCTGCGCTTCCAGAACGCCTCGCACCTCGTAGATTTCTTCCGCGTCCTCATAAGACAGGACCGAGACGACCGGACCACGATTGGGTACAAGAGTGACCAGGCCCTCGGCCTCGATCTGACGCAGCGCTTCGCGGAGCAACGTACGGCTGACGCCCAGGCTTTCCATGAGCTGTCGTTCCGTCAGCCGTTCGCCCGCATCGTAGCGGCCCGAAAGAATCGCCTTCCGAAGACTTTCCTCCGCCTGGCGGCGCAGCGGAGTGGCGCTTGCAATGTCGGTCATCGTGTCAGCTCACCAGGTGGCGTTGTCGCAATGATCTTCCGATAGATTTCCATGGTGCGGGCGAGTTCCTGATTGAAGGCGCTGGGCGTCGAACCGACCCAGTCGTAACCCTGCGCAACCAAGCGTGTCGTAAACTCCCCATTCTCTCCCAACGTCTTGGCGATCGCGGCGAGACGGTCGAGAAGCGGCGTAGGGACTCCTTTCGGCCCGAACACACCGAACCATCCGTTGAACTCCAAGAGCGGCACGCCTTGCTCCTTGAAGGTGGGAACGTCAGGAAGCAATCGGCTCCGTTGCTCGCCGCTGACGGCGAGAAGACGGATCTTGCCAGCACGTGTCATCGCATCGAGGGCACTTGTGGTCAGCAGGACCGAATCGACATTGCCCGCGAGGAGGTCGGTGATGGCCTGGCTCGATCCCTTGTAAGGCACGTGTTCAAGCTTGGCTCCGGTCGCGTTAGCGAGCACGAGACCGTACAAGTGCGCCGACGATCCGACGCCAAATGTCCCGTAGGTCATAGGCGACTTTCGGGCCCAGGCGATGGCATCGCCGAGTGAGTGCCACGGAGACGAGGACAGGACAGCCCAGGCTGTCGAGGTTTCCGCTAGCAACGTGGCGGGACTGAAATCGGCAACAGGATCGACGTCAGTGTGATTCAGGAGCGGGCCCAGGGCATGGGTGCTGGATGTGCCGAGCAGGAGCGTCGAACCATCGGGCTTCTGCCGCGCGACGTATCTGTTCGCGATGGCGCCGTTCGCCCCCGGCTTGTTATCCACGACCAGGGTGGTTCCCGGCAGCAAGGGCTGGGCTGCGTTTGCGAACTCCCGGGCGAGCTGGTCGGCGCCGCCACCGGCGGCAAACGGCACGACCAACGACACGAGCGCAGGAAACGACGAGGCTTGAGCGCGGGCCGAACCGGACCATCCAGCCGCCGAGAGGGCCACGACAGACTTGTTGAAGGTTCTTCTTTTCATCGTCGATCTCCCGCCGCCCTATACCGTCGCCACCGGAGTGACGGGAGACCCGACCGCACCAGGAAGATGCAGCGGCGGCGCCGTCAGCAGGAACCGGCTGCGGCCATGTTCCCTCAGCCAGGCCGCGAGATCGCGGAGGAACCAGAGTTCGCCGAGATGGATTCCGTTCTTGAACAGGCAATGCTCATGAAGAGGCAACATCGCATGGCTCATCTGCGGCGATGGTCCTTTTGGCATGAGTTCGACCGCAAAATTGTCTGATATGAGCGCCGCAATCCCACTGTCCGTGATCCACGACAAGAGGCGCTTGTCCGAGCCGTCGAGGCCCGAACATGAATGATGCAATATGGCGGGGTCGGGGTTCTTGTTCATGCGAAGGATGACATCGTCGAGACCGGTGTAAAGACACACCATGTCACCCTTCTCGATGACGACCTTGTCCTGTTCCAGAATGCTCTGCAGATCATCGTAAGTGACGGCGTGGTTCTCACGACCGAAATGCTTGAACAGATCAATCATGGTCGCGCGCCCCTGGACGCCATGCGCGGCCAGGTTCTCGATCCCGAGCACTTCGGCAGCAGGATTCTCATAGGTCGCCCAAGGCTCGACGCCTTCACAGCGCGGCGCCGTCCTGATGCCGTTGCGGGGCCGAAATCCGTTATAGAAGGTGATCTCGGGTTTGCCGTTCCCATCGGCGTCGAAAAGGCTGCCGACATGGGCCAAGCCGTCCCACTGCGTTGAATATTGCGTGTGAAGCAGAACGACATCATCGGAAAAGACGTCGGTGCAGAGAGGATTGTCACGGGCCAGGGCAAAGCAGAAGCATTGCTCTCCCGCACTCTTGCCGGCTCGCAGCGTGGCAAAGCGCCGGGGTGGATGGCGGCTGGGATGAAGGGCGGTCCCGCCCGGATAGTCAAGAGGGAGCGACAGGCTGAAGATTCGACCGTCCCTCACCTCGGCCAGGCCCTTGAGGACCTGGTCCCTGCCGACCATGTTCATCGAACCAAGCTGATCGTCGGGACCGAATTCGCCCCAGTTCGATCCCTCAGGCCGCTGCTTCCAACGGGTCTTCATTCCTTTACCCCATCCACCACGCAATAAGGCGCTCACGCTATTGAGCTGCGTGGGCGTTTTGCAGCCGTTCCGCCTCCTGCCGCTCGGCTTCCTTCGCCGCGCGAACACTGGGACGGGCACCGATCCGCTTGAGATAGGCCGCAAGATTGGGCCAGGACGATACGTCGATGTCGTGATATTCGGTCCACATCGCGATCGTGTAGCAGTGGGCATCGGCGATCGTGAATTCGGAGCCGGTCAGGTACTCCCGATCGGCCAGGTGATCGTTCAGCCACTTGAGGCGCGCCAGGACAAGCTGACGGGCCAAGGGACGATAATCGTCCGGTGTCGTCTTCTTGAAGAGAGGCATGAATCCTCCCTTGTGGAGGTCAGAGGCAATGAAGCTCATCCACTCCATGATCCGATATCTCTCGAGAGTGCCCGCCGGCGCGCACAGTCCGCCTTCCGGGTGCAGGTCGGCAAGGTACTGCATGATGACAGCGCCCTCCGTGAGGTACTCGCCGTTGGGCAATTCCAAGGCCGGGACCTGCCCCTTCGGATTCACTTTGTAGTAGTCACTTCCATCCGGGAGCAGCTTTCGGGGCACGTCGACCCAGATCAATTCGAGAGGAATCTTGAGTTCGCGAGCGACGATGTCGACTGCAAGCGAACAACCGCGGACCTCGTGGTAGAGCTTCATATGATCTTCCTGCTGTTTAATTGACGCTTTGGTTCTTGCACTTGAGTGGGTCGCGCAGCGGAGACGGACCGAACGACCGCACCGAGCTCGCAGCCGTGGCGCGGCTTGCGTTGTGCCGATAGCTCACACCGAAAAGGTTCCAGAGGGCGATTGCGGTCACAGTCCGCGCGCCGCTGCTTCGTGCGCTTCCTGCACGAGCTGCGCTCCAACGGCCGCACGGACACTGGGCCTCGAGGCGATGCGCGTCATGTATGCCTCGAGGTGAGGCCAGGCGGCCGTATCTATGTTGTGCCGTTTCGTCCAGATGACGATCGCATAGCAGTGCGCATCCGCTATGGTGAATCGCGAACCAACGAGATAGTCGTGGTCCGCCAGATGATCATCCAGCCACTGCAATCGTCCATGGATATGGTCGAGTGCGATCTGCCGGGACTTTTCCGGAGTGATCTTCTTGAACAGCGGCATGAAGCCAGCCTTATGCAGATCAGACGCGATGAAGCTCATCCACTCCAGAATGCGGTATCGCTCGACGTCCCCCGCCTTTCCGTTCAGCCCGCTTTCGGGGCGCTGATCAGCCAGATACTGCATGATGGCCAGCCCCTCCGTGAGGTATTCGCCATCGGCATATTCGAGGGTCGGCACCTGGCCCTTCGCATTGACCCGATGAAGGTCGGAGCCATCGGGCAGGACCTTGCGAGACATATCGACCCAGACGAGTTCCAGGGGCAGCTCTAGTTCCCGGGCAACGATGTCAACCGCCAACGAACATCCATGGGATTCGTGATAGAGCTTCATGCCTTGCTTCCCTGAACCAGCCTCTTCGCGGTCAAGCGATCAACTCCGTATGAAAACCGATCAGCGATGATTGGATAGGCCACTATGATTCCTCGGCCGAGATGACTTCCCCGAACCGCTCCCATGTCTCGCCCTTGAAGCGGGCGAGCTGCACCGCCTGAACGGGATAGAAGTCGGTGGGACTGGTACTTACCGTGACGCCCGGCAGGAGAACCGGCACACGCAGCTTCTGGAAGTTCGCGGCCTGCCGCATGACGTTCTCACGCGTCAGATCATCACCGCACTTCCTGAGCGTCTGCTCCATGAGGAAGGATGCCGCATAAGCGTAAACGTAGTTGCTGTCGTCCTGGTTGGCTCCAGGCAGATAGGTCGCCATCCAATCTCGCCAGGCCTTCATCGCCGCATCGTCTTTCCACTGCCTGTCGGTGGGGTCCTTCATCCACAGACCGGTGATGATGCCCTGTCCGTTCTCATAGCCGGCCGGCTTGAAGGTGGACGCCACAGACGACGAGACATTGTTGAGGTAATGGATGGGCTTCCAGCCGATCTCCGCGGCCTTGCGGATTGCCTGAGCCGCGAACTTCGGCAAGGCGATGTTGAAGAAGACGTTCGCCCCCGAGTCCTTGAGTTGTATGATCTGGCTGTCGACCGTCGGATCGGACATCTCGTATGAGGTATGCTTCACGACCAGATCGGCATTCTTGCCCAACCCTTCCTTGAAACCCTCCCAGTAATCCTTGCCGTAGTCGTCGTTGTGCATGAGCACGCCGATTCGGGCATCCTTGACGGTGGAGAGGACGTGGCGAGCGTAGATGATCGCTTCCGTTCGGAAGTCAGGCTGGAACCCCATGGTCCATGGAAAATGGAAGACGTCGCCCCACTTCGAGGCGCCGCTCGCCACGAAGAGCTGCGGCACCTTCTTCTGGTTCAGATACTTGCGAATGGCTGTATTGGGAGCAGCGCCGAGCGGATTGAACAGGCAGAGCACCTTGTCTTGCTCGACGAGCTGACGAACCATTTCAACAGTCTTCGGAGGCGAGTAGCCATCGTCCAGGCTGACGAACCTGATCATGCGGCCGCTTATCCCGCCGCGGTCGTTCACCATCTTCCAGTACGCGTCGATTCCCTTGCCGATCACGCCATAGGACGAGCCGGGCCCGCTATACGGGTTCGTGTTGCCAATCTTGATTTCCCGGTCGGTCGCGCCATCGTCGTACTGCTTGCGCGCAAATGACGGCGGCGATGCAGCCAGAGCCCAAGCAGCCGAGGCGCCCCCAAGAACCATTCGCCGGCCAATCGTCATGCTTTCCTCGCCCGTGATTCCGCGATTGAGATATGTGCTGATGGAGGAGAAAAATTCTTCACATCAGGCTGCCTTGGCGTCGCGCTCGGCCTGTTCTGCCGCAATGACGCTGGCGCGTGTGGCGACGCGCTCCACGTAGGCCTTGAGATTCGGCCAGGAGGAAATGTCGATGTCGTGGAGCTTGGTCCACATGACGATCGTGTAGCAGTAGGCATCGGCGACAGTGAATGTCGGCCCGGTCAGGAATTCGCGACCGGCCAAATGATCATTCAGCCATTGGAATCGGATGTGCAGATTCTGCCGCGCGATCTGTCGATACTCGGCCGGCGTGTTGGGGCGAAACAGCGGCGTAAACCCTTTGTGCAACTCGGAGCTCACGAAATTCAGCCACTCCAGCACACGATATCGCTCCATCGTGCCGGGAGCCCCCAGTAGCTTGGTGCCGGGCCTACGGTCCGCGAGGTACTGCACGATGACCGGGCCTTCGGTAAGGCGCTCTCCACTGTCGAGTTCCAGCGTCGGCACCTGGCCCTTTGGGTTCACCGCGAAATAGTCGGAACCATCGCGGAGTCGCTTCGCCCGGACATCGACCCATTCGAGGGACAGAGGTATTTCCAGTTCGCGTGCGACGATGTCGACAGCCAGTGAGCAGGCGTGTGGCGTGAGATAAAGCTTCACATCAGATCTCCTCGGAGAATTCAAAGGGTCACTCGACCTTGATCTGGCGCTCGGCGACGATCCGCGCATAGCGCGCCCGACCCGTCACGATGAGGGTCGCAAGGTCGCTCGCAGAGCCGTTGCCGACATCGAAACTCATGTTGGCGAAGGATTTCCTCACCTCTTCCGAGGCCAGCGCCGTCTTCATCGCCGCACCGAGCTCTTTCAATACTCCCAGCGGCGTCTTGGGCGGGGCCATCAGGCCAAAGAAGCCGGTGATCGACAGGTCCGGTAATCCCACTTCCTTCGCCGTAGGAACGTTTGGCAGCGTCGGATCCCGCGACTCACTGGTGACGAACAGCGAAACCAGCTGACCGGCCTTGATTTGCGCAAGTAGAGGCGCCAGCACCTCGTCCATCAGTTGCGCATCCCCTCTGATCACGGCATCGCGCGCCGAGGTCGCGCCCTTGTACGGCACGTGGACAAACCGGGTATCGGTTGCCGACATGAAGATCTCGCCGAGCAGATGATTACTCGACCCGACACCCGCGGACGCGAAATTCAGGACGCCAGGCTTCCGACGCGCAAGCGCAATCAGATCGGCCACACTCTTCGCGCCAGTCTCTGGCGACGTTACGAACACGAAGGGCTGCAACGCACCGAGCGCAACGGGTTCGAGCGTCACCAGGTACGTCTGGTCGGGATAGAGCACCGGCGCAACGGCGAGCGTACTGCCACTACCCCACAACAGGGTGTAGCCATCAGGATCAGCCGTTGCGACGCGCCGTGTACCAATGCGCCCGCCGGCACCAGGCTGGTTCAGGATGACGACGGGCTGTCGCAACACCTCGGCGAGAGCCTTGGCGACCACTCGCGCCGACACGTCCGTCGATCCGCCGGCCTCGAAGGGCACGACGATCGTTATCGGCTTGTCGGGATACGGACCTGCCGCTGCCATTCCTGGCAGGACCATGCCCAGCAATACCCCAAACCAGCGAAAGACAGCCCGCGCGCCCGCCCCCATGGCACAGCCCCCTCTTCGTATCGCCCGGACTATGTACGATTATTTTCCGCAAAGAAACTATAATCGTACTACAATTTTCTCTGTTTCACGTATACAAGCAGACAAAGAGGCATGGATGTCCGCATCAGCGGATACAGAGACCGGCTTTTTCGAGAACATGAACGCGGGAGAATTCGGGATGCGGGGCACAATCCTTGTAGGAACAGCCAGCCAGGGCATTCTGCGCAGTGTCGACGATGGAGCGACTTGGCATCGACTCGGGCTCAAGGAGGCGATCGAATTCGACGGCGTCGTCCGAAGCGTTGTCGTTCATCCCCAGGATCCGAGCATCGTCCTGGCGGGCGCGGACGGCGGTCTTTGCATCAGCAAGGACGGCGGAGCACATTTCTCATTGATCGATTCGCCAATGAACGGTCAGACCGTGTGGTCGATTGCCATCGACCCGGCCAATCCTTCCTATATCTACGCCGGTACGGGCGCTCCTTCACGCGCGGCCCTGTTTCGTTCGAAGGATGACGGCAAGAGCTGGGAGCGGCTATCGCCCGAGATCCCGGAGTTCTGCCAGGGCGTCAATCGCCCGCGGATCCTGACGATCTGCATCGACCCCGTGGATACCGCGCAAGTGTGGTTCGGCGTCGAAGAAGGAGGTGCCTGGCGCAGCTTCGATCACGGCGACAGCTGGACACGCATCGATCAGGACGGTGGGATCACCAATTCCGACATCCACGCCATCGCAATCCTACCACCTGTCGAGGACAAGCCGGGGGTGGCCTTCGTGCTCACGGTAAATTCGGTGTTCACCAGCACCGACGGCGGAAGGGCCTGGACCGGGGTCCCGTCGAGGCCACGCTTCGATGGAATGTATTACACCCGTACGGTCCAACCGCTACCGGACAGCGACGTCCTCATGCTCGCCATCGGCGACGGCACGCCGGGCACCCGCAGCAAACTCTATCGCTCGGTGGATCGCGGCGTCACCTGGTCGGCATCGCTGCTGCATTCGATGCCTAACTCGACCTTCTGGGCCTTCGGTATGCATCCCGCGGACCCGCAGCTGCTCTTCGCCGGCACGAAATACGGCGACCTCTTCCGGTCGCTCGATGGAGGCGTGAGCTGGTTCAAGGAATGGCGATCCTTCCCGGAAATCACCGCGATCGCCTGGACCCCCTTTGAAGCTCCCGTCAAGGCGCATCCACAATCAATCGCCTAGTCCTTCACTGAGTACAGATTCCGTTTCAAGAGATGCGCTCGACAATGCGAACTAAAAACTTCGGCGAATTCCATATCCGCAAATGGTATCTCCAGATCGAGGATACCCTGGCAACTGAAACAGGCATTCTGGCCGACGGCGTACCCGTCCGCAAAGTCGTCATCGGCGCGGCGGTACACAATGTCTTCGCGGGCCAGTTCGTAAGTGATCTCAGCGCGATCGTCCAAGCCTCCGAGGCGCTGGGCGAGGAATTCGGGCGCCGTATCACGCATGCTCTCGGCAACGAACAAGTCGAAAGCTACGGCAAGGCCTGCCTTGTCGGCGCGGCAGGCGAATATGAACATGGCAACGCGCTGCTGACGACCGTGTTTGCCAACCCCATACGATCCGCCATCGGCGGCGCGAAGTCGTGGATTCCCTCGACCGGCAAACGCGGTTCGCCGGGAACTTCCATCGACATCCCGCTGGCGCACAAGGACGAACTGTACGTTCGGTCTCACTATGACACGATCAGCGCCATGTTCGCGGATGCTCCCAATGCCGATGAGATCGTCATTGCGTTCGCGTCGGCCACGCGGGGCCGGCTACATTCACGGCTTGGCGGTCCCAAGGCCGCATAGGAATTGAGGGTCGGCAACATGGAACCACGGACACGGAAAGTGCGAGGAAGTGGCGGATTGTCCCTCCACGTACTCGAATGGGGAGATCCATCGGCGCCAGCGATCGTAATGCTCCATGGGATAAGGGGCTATGCCCTGACCTTCGCCTCTCTGGCCACCGCCCTCCAGCCGGATTTCCGCACCATTGCGTATGACCAGCGTGGCCGGGGCGACAGCGATTGGGATCCGGAGCGCCAGTACTACACCGAGAACTACGTCAATGATCTTGCGGCCGTCGTGAGCGAGCTGAAACTCGAGCGCTTCGATCTCCTGGGACATTCCATGGGGGGCATCGCCGCATACGTATATGCGGCAGCCAACCCCGATCGTGTCCGCCGCCTCGTGATCGAGGATGCCGGCCCGGGCGCATCGGAAGACAGTGCCGGCTCGGTCCGTATCCGGCAGGAACTCCAATCCGCTCCAACGTCGTTCCAGGATTGGGACAGCGCGGTCGAGTTCATGCGCAAGCTGCGGCCAACCGTGACCGAGGCGGCGCGCCTGGACAGGCTTCGCAACATGCTAAAGCAGCGGCCCGACGGGACATGGAGCTGGAAGTACGACCATGCCGGCATCGCGGAAGCTCGCCTCAATCCGGACCCGTCCCGCATGGTCGATTTGTGGCCCCACGTCGAAGCTATCGGATCGCCGACGCTCATACTCCGCGGAGGGCGTTCGGACTATCTCAAGGCGCAAACCGCAGAAGCCATGTGCAAGCGCAATCCGAAGCTTCGCTGGGTCGAAGTTGCGGACGCCGGACATTACATCCACGACGATCAGCCTCGGATCTTTGAGGATCACGTCATTTCCTTTCTGTCGGGGAAGACTCTCTCCGGTTCAGCCTCCTGAGGCACGAGCGTCCCGCGTGCAGGAACGAAGCAAGGCACGGCAGGCGCGCGAGGGATATCCCGGTGTGGATCGAAGCGCCTCTGAGTGTCCCGTATGGAACACTGGCCGCGCTGTGCCGCCTTCTCCTCTCGTTGCCAGCCGCAAGCTACCGGCACGACGTCCTTTGATCGCATCAATCAAGTGAAGGGGAGGCATTGTTGAGTCGATTCCTGAGCAAGGACTTCCTGTCCGGGGTGATGTTTGTCGCCTTCGGGCTGGCGACGTTGTGGTTCGGGCGCAATCTGCAGCCGGGGACCACGGTACGGATGGGACCGGGCTACGTGCCGCACATGCTGGCCTACATCATGCTGGTCCTGGGCCTGATCATCAGCGCGGTCGCCCTCTATACCGGCGGCGAGATCGTCGAACGGCCGAAGTGGAAGCCGATCACCATGGTGACGATCGGCATCGTCGCCTTCGCCCTGCTGTTCGAGAGCACGGGCATGCTGCCCGCCCTCGTCGCCCTGATCTTCATCGCCTCGCTCGGCGGAGACGAGTTCAAGCTGACCGAGGTCATCGCCAACATGGTCGTGCTGACCATCCTGTGCATCATCGTCTTCAAGCTCGGTCTCGGGATGAACATCTCGGTCATCGAAGGAATCTGGTGAGATGGACATCCTCGGTAATCTCGTCCTCGGCATGCAGGTCGCGCTGTCGTTCCAGAACCTGCTCTACGCCCTCGTCGGATGCATGGTCGGCACCCTGATCGGCGTGCTGCC
>NZ_FUWJ01000002.1:372304-1256430 GCF_900167455.1 Enhydrobacter aerosaccus | reverse complement strand
AACAACCAGATGTGGCGGACCATCGCCATCCCGGGCCTGGCGACGCGCACGGCGCAGGCCTCGACGGGGGCCAACCAGGTGTTCGGGCTGGTCGAGGGCGGCTATCGCTTCGCCTTCGGGTCGAGCGGCGACACGACGCTGGCGCCGTTCGCGCGGCTGCAGGGCTCGACGGTGACGCAGAACGGGTTCACGGAGACGGGGGCGCAGTCGCTGGACCTGACGGTGGCGCCGCAGACGACCAACTCGCTGCGCTCGGTGCTGGGGGCGCAGCTGGCGGGGACGGCGCAGCTGGGCTGGGGCGAGCCGCTGGCGCTGCAGGTCAAGCTGGGCTGGAGCCATGAATATGCCTCCACCTCGCTGCCGGTGACGGCGACGCTGGCGGGAGCACCGTCGACCTCGTTCACGACCTACGGCCTCTCGCCCCAGCGCGACGGCTTGCTGGTGGGGATGGGCGCCAGCACCGCCATCGCCCGGGCCACCTCGCTCTACGCCCGCTACGAGGGCCTGCTCTCCGGCTCCGACTCCAGCCACGCCTTCACTGCTGGCGTCAGGATGACGTGGTAGGGCGAGCGAACGGTCGACGCCGCGGCAGCGAAGGCGATCCGATGCGAGCGATCGAACATGCGGTCGCGGCCACGGGAAATGCCCGCTTGACTTAGAGTGCGCTCGAACTCGTAGCTTGTCGGGCGTCGTGACGGGAACGGGCGGGCATGAAGATCGGTGAACTGGCAAGGCGTTCGGGACTGTCGGCCCACACGATCCGCTACTACGAGCGGATCGGGCTGCTGCCCTATGCCGACCGGGATCGGTCCCGCTGCCGCGACTACGATGCCTCGATCCTGGTTTGGATCGAGTTTCTCGGGCGGCTCAAGACGATCGGCATGCCGGTCCGCGAGATGCTGCGCTATGCGGCGCTGCGTGAACGCGGCACCGGTACGGAGGCCGAGCGCCGCGAGTTGCTGGAGCGCCACCGCGAGCGCGTGCGCGCGCATGTGGCCGAGCTTACGGCCTGCCTTCTCGTCCTCGACACCAAGATCGACGGCTATGCCGTCCTGGAGAAGAGGAGCAAAGACGATGACGCAGCAATTCCCCAACGCCGGCGAAAGCCGCCTGGAGCGCGGTCGGCGCGCGCTCGCTGAGATCGACGGCGAAGCCGGTCACAAGGTCGTTGCGGCGCTCGCCGATATCGCACCGGACTTCGCCACTTATGTGTTGGAGTTTCCTTTTGGCGACATCTACTCACGGCAGGGACTCGGCCTGCGCGAGCGCGAGATCGCGACCATCGCCGCTCTTGCCGCACTCGGTAACGCCGCGCCGCAGCTCAAGGTCCATATCGAGGCCGGTCTGAACGTCGGCCTCGCGCGCGAGGAGATCGTCGAGATCCTCATACAGATGGCCGTCTACGCTGGCTTCCCGGCGGCGCTGAACGGCCTGTTCGCGGCCAAGGAGGTATTCGCGCAGAGGGCGGAGGCATGAGCCGCCGCCGCTTCCTGCTGCGCCGCAGCCTGCTGCAGCGGAGTGCGGCGCTGCCGCTGGTGGCGATCGCCCGATCGACCGCGCAAGCGGCCGAGCCGGCCAGATTGTGGAATGGCTTCAGCGCGCCGGTCGGCATGGGCTTCGACCGCCGTGGCCTGCTCTATGTCGCGGAGTGGAGTGCCGGCAGGATCTCCCGGATCGCGCCCGATGGCGGCCGCTCGATCTTTGCCGAGGGGTTGGAGGGGCCGGCCGGGCTCGCTGTCGGTCCCGACGATGCCCTGTATGTCGGCTCCTATGCGCGTAGCGAGGTCTATCGCTTTACGATTGATGGTCGACGCACCGTACACGTAACGGGCCTCGCTACGCCGGCCGGTCTCGCCTTCGATCGCGCGGGACGGCTGTTGATTGCCAATCGTGCGACCAACGAGATTCTCGCCGTCACCGGCGAGAACCGCATCGAGCCCATCATCCGTGATCTCAACACGCCCGTCGGCATGGTGCAGACGCCCGACGGCGGCCATGTCGTCGCCAATATCGCTGGCGGCGTGACGATCGTCGGGCCGGATGGCAGCCGCCGTGATGCGGGGCAGGCCTTCCGTGCGCCCGGTGCCGGCGTCGTGCTGACGCCAACCGGTCAAGTCTTCGTCGCCGACTATGGCGGCACGACGGTGCGCGAAATCCTCATGAACGGGAGTTCGCGCGCGATCGCGGACGGGCTATCGAGTCCTGTCGGGCTGGTGGTGGCGCCGGATGGCCAGTCGTTACTGACGGCTACGTGGGGCGACGGCGCGATCTATCGCATCGTCCTTGCCGACGGATAGGAGCGGTGTTCCCGGCATCTGCCTCGCCGCCCCAAGCCCGGGCCACGATATGACGGCCCGGGAAAGCGCATTGGTCGATGAGTTCATTGCGCGCCGCCGATCGCTGCGCTGCTCTATGAATGATGCGTGCGTGCGCCCCCAGAGATAGCGACCGGAATCGGTGAAGTCAGCCATCGGCCGTATGCTGCCTGGCATGTTGCCCCATCAGGCGTTCCGCCCTGTCGTTCCAGCGCGCGCTTGGGCCGATACGACGCACGATTCATTAAATTTCCATTTATTTAAGCGTTACCTCGCGGTAACTATCGGACCCGCAGCGGCTTCCGTCACTCAGCCGAAGCGTCCCGGATCGCAGCCCTCCAACCCGTCCGGCAGCGGCTCACCATCCATCTGCCCCGCGATCAGTCGGGCAGTTACTGTTGCGAGCGTAAGGCCAAGATGCTGATGGCCGTAGCCGCAATAGACATTGGCAAGCCGCGGTGCCCGGCCGATAGCGGGCCGATAGTCGGGCAGGGTCGGCCGCTCTCCGATCCAGCGGCTCGTCTCGGCGCCGCCGACGCCCGGGAAGATGGCGGCGAAGTGCTTCTTCAGCAGATCGGCACGATGCCAGGACGGCGGCTGATGCGGCGCCGCCAGTTCGACGGTACCGGCAAGCCGTACGCCGTCGGCCATCGGCGTGAAGAACAAGCCGCGCTCGGGCGGGCTGACCGGCAGGTCGAAGCGCACGTTGTCGGGCGCCAGCATGACGTGATAGCCGCGCTCGGCCACCAGCGGTGCGTTGAAGCCCAGCAGCCGTGTGAGTTCGCCCGAGGCGCGGCCGGCCGTGATCACGACCGCCTTCGCTGGCAGCTCGGCATCGGTGAGCTTCACCGAGTTCACGTGGTTGCCCGATCGGCCGAAGCCGCGGACCTTGCCGCGCAGGATGACGCCGCCGTCGGCGGCGAAGCGTTCGGCGAGGGTAGCGACTACCTTGTGCGGATCGATGCTGTGGCCGCCATTGGGGTAGAAGATGCCGCGCGTGATGTGTGGGCTGAGGCCGGGCGCGATCTCGCGGGCGCGCGCGCCGTCGACGATCTCGAACGTGGTCCCCTTGTCGCTCTGCAGATTGCGCATCTCGTCCGTATCGAGGAACGCCGCCTCGCTTTCATAGACGTAGAGCGCGCCGCGCGTGCGGAACAGTTCGCCCAGCCCGGACGCCTGGATCTCCGTCTTCCAGGCAATGTCAGCTTGCAGCATCAGCGCCTTGAGCGATGCCTTGCCCTTGGCGACTTCCTTCTTGTCGAGCGAGGCCCGTGCGAAACGCGCCATCCAGGGCAGCAAGGAGGGCAGGCTGGGAGGATGCACGGTGAGCGGTCCGTCGCGATCCATCAGCATTTGCGGCGTCTTCTTCAGGGTCGCCGGCCGGGCGAGCGGGATCAGGCTGTCGAACGAGAGATACCCGGCATTGCCGAACGAGGTGGCGCGACCGGGCTCGTCGCTGTCGACCAGGGTGACGCGGTGGCCAGCGCGCTGCACGGCGCGCGCCGTCGCGGCGCCGACGATTCCGGCGCCGATGACGATGACAGGGGCTTCAGGATCCATGCGCGGACGTTAGCACGCGACCGAGGCGGAGCCGCAATCGTGATTGAATTGTCGGCCTGAATGATTATTTAGCGTCCCATGTCCCCACAATCCGACCCGAATTTCCCCGGCTGGCATGCCACGACGATCCTCACTGTCCGCAAGGGCGACCAGGTGGTGATGGCGGGCGACGGCCAGGTCTCGATGGGCCAGACCATCGTCAAGGGCAACGCCAAGAAGGTGCGCCGCCTCGGCAATGGCCAGATCATCGGCGGCTTCGCCGGCGCCACGGCCGATGCCTTCACCTTGTTCGAACGGCTGGAATCCAAGCTCGAGCGACATCCTGGGCAACTCCTGCGCGCCTGCATCGAACTTGCAAAGGATTGGCGCACCGACCGGTACTTGCGGCGTCTCGAGGCGATGATGGCGGTGGCGGACAAGGAGGTCTCCCTGCTGCTGTCGGGCACGGGCGACGTGCTGGAGCCGGAAGGCGGCATCATCGCCATCGGCTCCGGCGGCAACTACGCCCTCTCCGCGGCCCGTGCGCTGATCGATGTCGATGGGCTCGATGCCGAGACGATCGCCCGCAAGGCGATGAACATCGCGGCCGATATCTGCGTCTACACCAACCACAACATCGTCCTCGAGAAGCTCTGAGCCATAATCATGGGCAACGATTTTTCCCCCCGCGAGATCGTCTCCGAACTCGACAAGCACATCGTCGGCCAGCAGGAGGCCAAGCGCGCGGTTGCGATCGCGCTGCGCAACCGCTGGCGCCGCTTGCAGCTGCCTGAGGCGCTGCGCGAGGAAGTGCTGCCGAAGAACATCCTGATGATCGGCCCGACCGGCTGCGGCAAGACCGAGATCGCGCGTCGGTTGGCCAAGCTCGCCAATGCGCCGTTCCTCAAGGTCGAGGCGACCAAGTTCACCGAGGTCGGTTATGTCGGGCGCGACGTCGAGCAGATCGCGCGTGACCTGATGGAAGCCGCGATCGACATGACGCGCGAGCGCCTGCGCAAGGACGTGCGGGCCAAGGCCGAGCTCGCGGCCGAGGATCGCGTGCTCGACGCGCTGTGCGGCGCCAATGCCAGCGAAGAAACGCGGCTGCGATTCCGGCAGAAGCTGCGCAACGGCGAACTCAACGACCGCGAGATCGAGGTCGAGGTGGCCGACCAGGGCGCGCCCATGCAGTTCGAGGTGCCGGGGCAACCGGGTGCGTCGGTCGGCATGATCAATATCAGCGACATGCTGGGCAAGGCCTTCGGCGGGCGAACCAAGAAGCGCAAGATGACGGTGGCCGAGTCCTACGAGACGCTGATGCGGGAGGAGAGCGACCGCTTGCTCGACCAGGAGCGTGTCGTGCGCGAGGCCCGCGAGTCGGTCGAGCAGAACGGCATCGTCTTCATCGACGAGATCGACAAGATCACGGCCCGCAGCGAGTTCCGCGGTGGCGGTGACGTCAGCCGCGAGGGCGTGCAGCGCGACCTGCTGCCTCTGATCGAGGGCACGACGGTGAACACCAAGCACGGTCCGGTGAAGACCGACCATGTGCTGTTCATCTGCTCGGGTGCGTTCCATCTCGCCAAGCCGTCGGACATGCTGCCGGAACTGCAGGGCCGCCTGCCGATCCGCGTCAGCCTGGCCTCGCTCAGCCAGGAGGATTTCCGCCGCATCCTGACCGAGCCGGAGGCCAGCCTGGTCAAGCAGTACAAGGCGCTGATGGCGACGGAGAAGGTCGATCTCGATTTCAACGGCGAGGCGATCGACGAACTGGCGCGGCTCTCTGCCGAGATCAACGAGACGGTCGAGAATATCGGCGCCCGTCGCCTGCACACGGTGATGGAGAAGCTGCTTGAGGAAATCAGCTTCACCGCCTCCGACAAGCCGGGCGAGAAGATCGAGATCGACGCCGCCTACGTGCGCGAGCGCGTGAGCACGCTGGCCAAGAACGCCGATCTCAGCAAATACGTGCTCTGACCTAGAAGCAGTAGGTCTCGACCATGTCGACGAGATAGGCCGCGCCGTTCCTGCCCCACAGCACGAACGATACGGCCGTCGCGGCGACCGCCAGCGCGGCGACGCCCCACAGCAGCAGGGAGCGCCAGCCGGCCGTCATGCGGGCTGCGCCGCCAGCGCGGTGGGCCGCGCCACCGGCTTCTCGACGATCGGCCAGTGCAGCAGGGCCGAGATCACGCCCAGCGCGATCGAGATCCACCACATGGCGTCGTAGTTGCCGGTGAGATCGAACAGCTTGCCGCCGCCCCAGCCGCCGAAGAACGAACCGACCTGGTGGCCTAGGAAGACGAAGCCGTTCAGCATGGTGAGATGCACGGGTCCGAAGATGTAGCCGACCAGAGAGGTGGTGAGCGGCACGGTGCCCAGCCACAGGAAGCCCAGAGCGCCGGCGAAGGCTAGCACCGAGAAGGCCGAGAGCGGCGCCAGCACGAAGGAGAGGAAGACCAGCGAGCGCAGGAGATAGAGAGTGGCCAGCAGGTTCTTGCGCTGGAAGCGCGCCCCGAGCGAACTCCAGATGATCGAGCCGGCGATGTTGAACAGGCCGACCATGCCGATGCTCCAGCCGCCCAGTTCGGCGGGAGAGAGCTTGAGGCCGAACAGCGCCAGCCCGACGCCCTTGTCGGAGATGTAGGCGGGCAGATGGCCGCCGACGAAGGCGACGTGGAAGCCGCAGACGAAATAACCGACGACCAGCAGCACGTAACTGCGCTGACCGAAAGCCTCGGCCAATGCCTCTCGCGAGGTCTGCCGGCCGCCGCTCGCCTTTCGGGCAGCGGCGATCTGCTTGCTGTCATTGAGGCCGATCGGCAGCAGGATCATCAGCACCGCGAGCACCGTCAGTGCCCACATCGTGGGACGCCAGTCGCCGAAATAGTTCTGCAGCACCGAGGCCAGCGGCACGATGAAGAACTGGCCGAAGGAGCCACCGGCCGAGCAGATCCCGACCGCGAGTGCCTGCTTGGCGGGTGGCGCCAGGCGCAGGATCACGCCGAGCACGGGGCCGAACGTGGCGGCGGAGAGGCCGATGCCGACCAGCACGTTGCCGACCACTAGCATGACGCCGCTGTGCATGGTGGCGGTTACGACCATTCCCAGCACATAGACGGCGGCGCCACCTGCGATGGTGGGAGCGGAGCCGAAGCGATCGGCAAGCCGGCCGGAGAAGGGGGCGAAGACTCCCATCAGCAGCATCGACAGCGCGGTGCCGAAGGAGAACAGCTCGCGCCCGACATGCAGCTCGGCCGAGACCGGCTTCAGGAAGATGCCGAAGCTCTGGCGCACGCCAAGACCGATGGTGAGGACGAGGAACCCGCACCAGACGGCAGTCCAGTAGGATCTGTTGTTCATGAGGCTAAATTGGGGCGGCCGCAGGCCCATTTGCAAGCCGGCCGCGCCACGCCCTGCGCTAGAATTGTTCATGGCGCTACAAGCTGCGATGTGGTCCAACAACCAAGCATGATCCAACGTCTGTTCGGGGCCGGTCTGGCGGCGTTTCTGGTGCTGATGGCCGGCGCCGCCGTGGCCGGGCCGCGACTCGAGCGCGATCGCTGTGTCTTCAAGCCGCCGCGCGGCGACAGGCTCGAATGCTATACGCTGATCGTGCCGGAGAATCGCGAGCAGCCGCAGGGCGCCGAGGTGCGGCTCAAGGTGGCGGTGCTGAAAGCGCGGCGGGCGCTGGCGCGCGATCCAGTGATCTATCTCGCCGGCGGACCCGGCGATTCGCCGCTGGTGGCCTACAATGCCGGCGCCGATCCCCTGGCCGAAGGCGACTGGTGGAACGACACCGCCAACATCCGCCGCAAGCGGGACGTCATCATCGTCAGCGAGCGCGGTGCCGGAGGCTCGGCCCCCAATCTCGATTGCTTCGAGCCACGCAGCACCGAACCGGCCCGCGCCAAGCGGCGCGCCATCACCGAGCCGCAGGAGCGGGACATCCTGCTGCGCTGCCGCGCCGACTTCGACAAGCGCAAGATCGATCTCGCGATGTTCACGACGCCCGCGCTCGCGGACGATGTTGCCGATCTTGTCAAGGCGATGCATCTCGAGAAGGTCAATCTCTACGGCATCTCCTACGGCACGCGCTGGGCGCTGGAGGTGATGCGTCGCCATCCCGAGATCGTGAGATCGGTGGTGCTGGACGGCGTCTATCCGCCGCAGATCAATGGCGAGCAGAATGAGCCGGAGATCGTCCGTGGCGTGTTCGAGCAGCTGTATGCCGACTGTGCGGCCGACAAGCTGTGCCGCGAGCGCAATCCCAACCTTGCCACCGTGACGCGCACGGTAATCGCCAATGCCGATCGCAATCCGATCGAGGTGACGCTCGATCTCGACGACGGGGCGCGCAAGGTCAAGCTCGACAGCGCCAAGCTTCTCCTGATCCTGCTCCACATGATGCGTGAGGGCGACGCGTCGATGGTGCCGGAAACGGTGACCGCCCTGAGCCATGGCGATCGACGGTTGATCACGCAGTTCGCCGAGACGCTGGAGGACGACGAGGGCGCCCTCACCGAGGCCAATGCCCAGCAGTTCGGCGGCCTGTTCAACACCATCGAATGCCGCGAGAGCTGGGCTGCGGTCGACCAGGCGGCGCGGGACCAGGCGATCCAGGCCGGCGGCGTCTACAGCCTCAGCGCGCAGATGAGCAAGCTCGGGGCCTATTGCCCGGTCTGGCGGGTCCCCGTGGCGCCGCCCGCCGAGCGGCAGCCGGTCGTCTCCGAGATCCCGACGCTGCTGCTGAGTGGCGGCTATGACTGGCTGACACCGTCCTCCTGGGGACGAGAGGCGGCGCGGCATCTATCGCTCTCGCGACACATCATCTTCCGCGCCCAGGGCCATGGCGTCTCGGCCCAGGATCAATGTGCCGCCCGCCTGCGCGACGAGTTCTTCGAGGCGCCGGATCCGCGCTATCCGCCCTCCTGCCGTGCCGACACGCCGCTCGATTTCGCCGGCGCCGCAGAACGGGTCAACGCCCTGCCCTGAAAAGGGGCGCTGCGCGTTTGATCACAATCAAGGCCGACTGCTTGCCGGCGTGATCAATAAGATCTCTCCGTCGGACGCGATCTTAACTTCTATGTGACGGCGTTCGTTTGCTAGACTGGAACGCATTGGACACAAAAAGTCTGTGAAATAGCAAAGAGGCAGTAGTCAGCCGTGCCGGAAATGTATCTCCAAGGGGCCGCGCTCGGAGCGTTGGTTGTCGCGGCGGCCCTCGCTGCGGGACTGCGCGGTACGGTACTGGCGATCGTCTACCCGGTTGCGGCCGTCGCGGCGGTCGTGATGGGCGTCGTCGATCTCGGCGTCCTGCTGCAGGGCGGCCAACTGGCGGCGCGACTGCCGATCGGCCTGCCGACGATCGGCGGCTTCCATCTGCGCCTGGATCCGCTGTCGGCCTTCTTCGGCGTGGTGATCAACGGCGGCGTGCTGGCTGCCAGCCTGTACGGCATGGGACTCGACCGGGCCAAGGACCTGACGCCGCGCGTCGAGCCGCTGTTTCCGCTGTTCGCGGCGGCGATGAACCTCGTGCTACTGGCGGACGACGCCTACGCCTTCCTCCTGTCGTGGGAGTTGATGTCGCTCGCCTCCTGGGCGCTGGTGGTGGCCCGGCATACGAGCGTCGAGAACCGCCGCGCGGGCCATCTCTATCTGGTCATGGCCGCCATCGGCACGACCGCGCTGATCTTCGCCTTCGGCGGCCTGGCCGGCCCTGCCGGCGGCTATGCCTTCGATACCATTCGCGCCCATGCGCCGGCGCCGATGGTCGCGGTCCTGGTCCTGACGGCGGCCTTGATCGGCTGCGGCTCGAAAGGCGGACTGGTGCCGCTCCATGCCTGGTTGCCGCTCGCCCATCCAGCGGCGCCGAGCCACGTCTCGGCTCTGATGAGCGGCGTCATGACGAAGGTTGCGATCTACGGTTTCGTGCGCATCACGTTCGATCTGCTGGGGCCGGCCGCCTGGTGGTGGGCCCTGCCGCCCATCGTACTGGGGGCGATCACGGCGGTGCTCGGTCTGCTCTACGCCGTGTTCGATCGCGACCTGAAGCGGGTTCTCGCCTATTCGACGGTCGAGAATGTCGGGCTGATCTTCGTCGCCCTGGGCCTTGCCCTCGCCTTTCGCGCCAACAACCAGAATGCGGCGGCGGCCGTGGCCATGGCGGCGGCGCTGCTGCACGTCCTCAACCATTCCTGGTTCAAGTCGCTGCTCTTCCTGGGGGCTGGCGCCGTCCTCCATGCCACAGGCCGCCGCGATCTCGACGGGCTGGGTGGCCTGATCCACCGCATGCCGCGGACGGCGGTGTTCTTCCTGATCGGCGCGCTCGCCATCTCGGCGCTGCCGCCGCTGAACGGCTTCGTCTCGGAATGGCTGCTGTTCCAGTCGGTGCTTGCCGCTCCGGCCATGCCCCAGATCACGCTGAACTTCGCATCGCCGGCGATCGGCGCCATGCTGGCCCTGGCCGCCGCCCTGGCCGCTGCCTGCTTTGTCCGTGTCTACGGCATCGCCTTCCTCGGGCGCCCGCGCAGTGCCGAGGCGGCCCACGCCCATGAAGTCTCCCTTCCGCAGCAGATCGCCATGGGAGGCCTGGCCCTGTTGTGCATCCTGGGCGGCCTGTTCGGCAGCGTGATCGTGCTCGGGCTCGCGCCTGTGCTCACCACCCTCGTCGGGAGCGGTCTGCCGAACGCGGGTACCGGTCCGACGCCGTTCTCTTTGATCGCGTTCGATGCCGCGCGCAGCATCTACGATGCGCCGATCATCGCGCTTTTCGTGGCGATTGCCTCATTGACCACTCTGGTTGTCGTGCATCGCCTGTCCGAACGCCGCACGCGGCGCGGTCCGGCCTGGGATTGCGGCTTCCCCGATCCGTCGGCGGCGACGCAATACACCGCGTCGAGCTTCGCGCAACCGCTGCGCCGGGTTTACGGAGCGGTCGCGTTCTCGGCGCGTGAAACAGTCGTGATGCCGCCACCGGGCGACACACGGCCGGCGCGCTTCTCGGTGACGCTGGTCGATTTCGTCTGGACCACGCTCTACGTCATGCCCGGCCGCGCCGTGCTGCGTCTGTCGGAGCGGCTCAACGCCCTGCAGTTTCTCTCCATCCGCCGCTACCTGGTGCTGATGTTTGCCGCCCTCGTCATCCTGCTCTCGATCGCCACGGTGATGACATGACCGGCGATTTCCTGATCCAGCTCCTGGCGCAGGGCACCCAGATGTTCATGGTCCTGCTCATCGCGCCCCTCACGGTCGGTGTGGTGCGCCGCGTCAAGGCGATCCTGATGCGGCGACAGGGGGCACCGCTGCTGCAGGGTTATCGCGACCTGTCCAAGCTCCTGCACAAGGAATCGGTGATCGCCGACAGCGCCTCCTGGCTGTTCCGCTCGGCGCCGTCCCTGATCTTCGCCCTCACCTGGGTTGCAGCGGCGCTCGTGCCGAGTTTCGCCTCCGGCCTGATGTTCAACTGGGCCGCCGACGTGGTGGCGCTGGTCGCCCTGCTGGGTGCCGCGCGCGCCCTGCTGGCCTTGGCCGGCATGGATGTCGGCACGAGCTTCGGCGGCATCGGCTCCTCGCGCGAGATGATGATCGCTACGCTGGCCGAGCCGGCCATGATGCTGATCGTGCTGACGCTGGCCATCGCCGCGGGCACGACGCGGCTTCCAGGCGTGGCCGATTTCTTCATCGGCCAGCCCATTGCCGTGCGGGTCTCGCTCGCCTTGTCGTTGATCGCCCTGATCATCGTGGCGCTGGCCGAGAACGCCCGCATCCCGGTCGACAATCCGACCACCCATCTCGAGCTCACCATGGTCCACGAGGCGATGATCCTCGAATATTCGGGGCGCCATCTCGCCCTGATCGAGGCGGCGAGCTACCTGAAGCTGGTTCTCTATCTTTCGCTGCTGATCTGCCTGTTCGCGCCGTTCGGGATGGCCCCGGCGACGGCCAGCTTTGGCGGCTGGGCCATCGGGCTGGTCGCCTGGGTCGCCAAGCTGCTAGGCGGCGCGGCGCTGCTGGGCGTGTGGGAAGTCAGCATCGCCAAGATGCGCGTGTTCCGCCTGCCCGACTATCTCGGAGTCGCCTTCGTGTTCGGT
Organism: Enhydrobacter aerosaccus; assembly: GCF_900167455.1. GTDB lineage: Bacteria > Pseudomonadota > Alphaproteobacteria > Reyranellales > Reyranellaceae > Reyranella > Reyranella aerosaccus. The sequence continues at coordinate 1,244,483 of NZ_FUWJ01000002.1, read as the reverse complement.
TTCCTCGCCATCCTCCTGGCGTTCCTCAGCCGCGGAGTCGGGCAGTGAACGAGGTCTACGACATCTCCCATCTGCTGGCGGGCGTCATGCTGGTGACGAGCTTCGCCCTCCTCTATCAGGGCCGCATCGCTTCCGTGGTCAATACGTTCGCCGCGCAGTCGATCACCCTGTCCCTGGCGGTCGCCTGGGCAGCCTGGTCGCAGGATCGGCCGGATCTTTTCATCACGGCGACGATCGCGTTCACGCTCAAGGGCGTCATCATCCCGATCGCCCTTCACCGCACGGTGGCGCGGCTCGGCATCCATCACGAGGTCGAGAAGGTCGTGGGCGTGGGCATTGCCCTGATGGTGGGGCTCGCGCTTACCGCTTTGGCTCAGGCGCTGCTTCTCAAGGTCGCCCATAGTCCGGAGAACTACTATGCCGGAGAGCAACTCGCCCTGGCGCTGGCCATCATTCTGCTCGGCTTCTTGATGATGATCCTGCGACGCAACGCCGTGACCCAGGTGGTCGGCTTCATGTCGATGGAGAATGGCCTCATCCTCGCGGCGACGGGCGCCCGCGGCATGCCGCTGGTCGTCGAAGTCAGCGTCGCCTTCTCGGTCCTGATCGCGTTGTTCGTCTTTGCCGTCTTCGTGTTCCGCATCCGCGAGCGCTTCGACACGATCGACGTGGGAGCGCTCGATCGCATGCGCGGGGATCGGCGATGATTCATACTTATCAGTTCGTAGTGCTGGTGCCCTATGTCGCCGCGCTCATTCTCGTGGCGATCCCCAGCTATCGCGTCGGGGCGATCGTCAATGTCGTTGCCTCGGGCCTTACCTTCGCCGCCGGCCTGTGGCTGGTGGGAGGCGAGCGCACCGTCGGCCACTATGCGATTGTCGACGAGTTCAACATCGTCTTCATCGCCATCAACACCCTGGTCGGGTTCACGACCTCGATCTTCAGCGCGTCCTACATCGGGCACGAGATCGAGACCGGGCGGTTGCCGCCGAGCTTCCTGCGATTCTACCACGCTATGTTCCAGGCGATGATGGGGTCGATGAACGTCTCGCTGATCGCCAACAATATCGGCGTCATGTGGGTCGGCCTCGAGATCGCGACCTTGATCACGGTGGTGATGGTCGGTCTGTACCGCACGCCGCAGTCGATCGAGGCGGCCTGGAAGTACTTCATCCTTGCAAGCGTTGGCATCTCGCTGGCCTTCTTCGGGACCATCCTGATCTATCTCGCCGGCCAGCCGGCGCTGGGCGAGGGCGTTCCGGCCATGACCTGGAGCCTGCTCGAGGGTGCCGCCTCGAAGATGGATCCGGCCATCCTCGATCTCGCCTTCATCTTCCTGCTGATCGGCTATGGCACCAAGGTGGGACTGGCTCCACTGCACGCCTGGCTTCCCGATGCGCATGCCGAGGGACCGACGCCGATCTCGGCCGTGCTTTCCGGCCTGCTTTTGAACGTGGCGCTCTACGCCCTGCTGCGCTTCAAGATGGTCATTGCCGGGCACCCGGCCGCGCTCAATCCGGGCCCGGTGATGATCACGATGGGGCTGGTGTCGCTGGTCTTCGCGGCATTCATGCTCTACCAGCGCCGCGACATCAAACGGCTGTTCGCCTATTCCTCCATCGAGCATATGGGGTTGATCGTCTTCGCCTTCGGCATGGGCGGACCACTCGCCAACTTCGCCGGCCTGCTGCACATGGCGATGCACAGCCTGACCAAGTCCGGCATCTTTTTCGCCGTCGGTCATATCGCCCAGGCTAAGGGCACGCAGCGTATCGCCGAGATTACCGGATTGAGCGAGAGTCATCCGCGGCTGGCGATCGCCTTTGCTCTGGCGGTGCTGGCGATCTGCGGCATGCCGCCATTCGGCGTCTTCGCCAGCGAGTTCCTGATCCTGACCACCACCTTTGCCCGCGAACCGTGGCTGGCGCTTGTCCCGGCGTTTGGGTTGCTGGTGGCCTTCGGCGCCCTGCTGATGCGGCTGCAGGGCGTGATCTTCGGCGAGCCGGCGGGACAGTCGCATCCCGTCAAGGCGTCCTTCGTGCCTATCGTCATGCATCTGCTGCTGGTGCTGACGGCAGGCATCTACCTGCCGGCGGTGCTGGTCGCCTGGTTCCGGCGGGCTGCGGAGCTTCTCGGATGAGCGCCGTGGTGTCCCTGACCGATTTGATCTCGGGCCGCGAAGCCGGCCGCGACGGCTATGTGCGCCTGGATGTGACGCCGGACCTCTGGACTGCCTTGGCGCGAAGCTGCGCCCAGGGCTCGGTCGATCTGAGTGCGCTGTGGGCCGATGGTGGCAAGGTCCGCATGGCCCTGAACGGCGACGGGCAGCGCGTCATCGTCTCGCTCGAAACCGATGGCGGCGCCTATCCGTCGGTAGCAGCCATACATGCCCCGGCGATGCGACTGGAGCGGGCGGCGCGCGATCTCTATGGCCTTCGGCCGGTTGGCCTGCCCGACGAGCGGGCGTGGCTCGATCATGGCCGCTGGCCGGACAGCACGGCGGAGACACGCTACACATTCCTGCCGGTCGAGGGCGACGACCTGCACCAGATCCCGGTCGGTCCGGTCCATGCCGGCATCATCGAGCCCGGCCATTTTCGCTTCACGGCGAGCGGCGAGACCGTGGTGCGGCTCGAGGAGCGGCTGGGCTACGTGCACAAGGGTGTCGAACGCCTCATGGCCGGGGCCGATATCGCCCGTGGTGCCAAGCTCGCTGCCCGCATCTCGGGCGATAGCACGGTCGCCTATGGCTGGGCTTTTGCCGGCGCCGTCGAGGCGGCGCTCGACTGGGTGGTGCCTCCCCGGGGCGTGATGCTGCGCGCCGTTTTGGCCGAGATCGAACGGCTGTCGCATCACATCAGCGACGTCGGCGCCATCTGCAACGATGCCAGCGTCATCACAATCAACGCCCGCTGCATGCTTCAGCGCGAGGACGTGCTGACGGTCGCCAAGAGCTGCTTCGGCCATCGCATGATGATGGATCGGATCGTTCCCGGTGGAGTCGCCGTAGACCTCTCGAGCGAGGCCGTCGGTCGCATCCTGGAGCTTCTGGACCGGCTCGAGGAAACCCGCGCCGAGATCCTGAGGGTCTATGACAGCATGCCGTCACTGCAGGACCGGACGGTCACGACCGGCATCGTGAAGCCAGATCTGGCCCGCCAGTTCGCGGCCGGCGGCTACGTCGGCCGAGCGTCGGGTCGCGCCTTCGATGCGCGCAAGAACTTCGCCTATGCGCCCTACGATCGACTCGATTTCGATCTCAAGACCCGCAGCACGGGCGACGTCGACGGACGTTTGATGGTGCGCATGGACGAGATCGTCGAGAGCACCAAGATGATCCGCGGCCTCCTGCACCGCCTGCCGGCGGGGCCTGTCCGTAGCGACATGCCGGCCGCCCGGGCGGGAGAGGGAGCGGCGCTGATCGAGGCGTTCCGAGGCGATGTCTTCATGACCGTGCGGCTCGACGAGGCGGGCCGTCTGGCCCGTGCCCATGCGCGCGATGCCAGCTGGTTCCAGTGGCCGCTACTGGAGGCGGCCATCGAAGGCAACATCGTCGCGGACTTCCCGCTCTGCAACAAGTCGTTCAACTGCTCCTACTCGGGTCACGATCTGTGAGGAGGGCGCCATGAAATCCTTCCTGCTCGACGCCCTTCTCAAGGGCAGGGCCACCATCAAGCCTCCCGCAGCAGCGCCGGCGGCGCTCGAGGAACTGACCAAGGCCCTGGGGGAACGGGCGCGGCAGCGGCTGGGCCGCTCGCTCGCCATCCGCGAGGTCGATGCCGGCTCCTGCAATGGCTGCGAGCTCGAGGTCAACGCGCTCAACAATCCCGTCTACGACGTCGAGCGCTTCGGTCTGAAGTTCGTGGCCTCGCCGCGTCATGCGGACGTGCTGCTCGTGACCGGCCCCGTGACCTGGAACATGCGCGAGGCGCTGCTGCGAACCTACAATGCCGCGCCCGAACCGAAATGGGTGGTGGCATTGGGCGATTGCGCCGCCAATTGCGGGGTGTTTGCCGGCTCGAAGGCCGTCGCTGGCGCGGTTGCCGACTTCGTGCCGGTCGACCTGCATATCGCAGGATGCCCGCCCGAACCGCTGGAGATCGTGAAGGGTCTGTTGGCCTTGATGGAGAAAGCGGGCTAGTGCGCCATGTCATCCGAGGCAATGCCCCACAACCACGTACATAGGATCGAGAGTTCCGTCGCCGTGGGCGCCTGGAATGCCTCAGCGACCTCGCTGAGGTGCAGCCTCACTTCGCCGGCTGGATTAGCCATTTCCTGAAGAATGCGAGCACCTCGGCGTTGAACCCTGCGTGGAACGTGGCGCGGTCGAAGCCGGGCGCATCCTCGCAGAGTTCGGATCGCTCTTTGATCAGCGCCGGTGGACACAGGAAGAAGGCCAGATGCCCAGCATTTGGAACCACGCGATATTCATGTTGGGCCGTAAGGTTCACATCTAGAGCAGCGACGTCGCGGAGCCGCACGCCGTAGCCGCCACGTTCAGATGCCCAAAGTTGAATCGGCACCTTGAGAGGCGCGACGCTCTTCGCGGAGAAGACGCTGGCTAGCGGATCGATAAGCACCGCCACCTTGATCCGCGGATCGTGCGTGAGGGGCCGAGACGGGTACTTGTTGCCGAGGATCTGTTGGCAGAGCCGCAGTTGGCTATGTTGACAATAGTTCGAGGCCTCTCCAGCCCAATCGGGATCGGCACCGAGCAGCACAAGCCCGGTATAGCCACCGCGCGAGTAACCGAAGAAGCCAATTCTGTCCTGATCGATTGTTGCTGCGAATGGCGAGGCACCGATCATGAAGTCGATCAGGCGTTTGATATCCGTGGGTCGTTCGACCAGGACCGAGAGGTCGTCGGAGCGGCTCCGATCCTGCGCCGTATCGCCAGGATGATTGATGGCCGCCACCATGAAGCCGTTGTCTGCAAGGGTCTCGGCGGTGTCGTGATTGACGAGGAACATGGAGCCTTGTCCGTGGGAAAAGACGATCAGTGGCAGGTGATCTCCTGCGAGCGGACAGTCCTTCACGCCTGGCAAGGTGAAAATGTCGACACGGATCTCTTCCGGCGTCGTGGCACAGGGATACCAGACCATGCCGTGAATGGCGGGGCTCTCGGCGTCGGCGGGTATATCAATCGATCGCAGGCCGGCAGCTTGCGCCAGTGTCGCCGTGAGGCACAAGCCGATGCCAGCGAAGAAACTATAGACGTGTTTGGAAGCGTGCATCGAGTTCCCCCTGAATGCTGTGCAAGGGCGGTAGATAGCAATCTGCTGCTTGCGGCATCTGCTTGTGTCCGGAATCCGACACGTGGTCTCGCTACGATGGCTTGCGGGTTCCTACGCCCACCCTACAAACCATATAATGCATGGTACCTTGTATAGCAAGGTACTGGCGATAGATGACTCTGCGAGATCGCAAGCATCGCCGTGGGGCTTTCGCACTTCCTATTTCTAACCCTACGCTTTAGGCTCTACGACAGTATGTCGCCGGCGTCGCTCAAGCTCCTGCTTTCCGCTCATGCGTTGCGTACCTGGGGACCGCGCATCGAAGCTGCCGTCCCTGCTGGCAGCCTGTCTTTCGTCACCGCTGAGGACGCCCGCGCCGCGAGCGAACCGTGTGATGCAGATATCGCCTTCATGACCCGCGAGGTCACGGGGCGTTCCAGCAAGGATAATTCCACGCCCGAACTTCAGGGTTTTGACGCCGTGATGCGGGCGGCGCCGCGTCTGAAATGGGTGCAGATCCATCCGGCGGGGGCCGAGCGGCCGATCTATCGCGAGCTGCGGTCCCGCGGGGTGAAGGTGACGACGGCGTCCGGCGCGACGGCGGTCACCGTGGCGCATAGCGTGTTGGGCGCTGTGATCGCCCTCAACCGGCGCTTTCCGTTGCTGGCCGATGCCCAGCGCCGCCATGCCTGGGAGCCACGCCTGGCCGAGCGCTCGCCACGCGACCTCAAGGGGCAGCACGCCGTGATCGTCGGCATGGGGCCGATCGGTCTCAATATCGCCGCGTTGTTGCAGGTCTTGGGCATGATATCGACCGGCGTGCGTCGCAGCGCCGAACCGGTGCCCCCCTTCGAGAAGGTCATTCCGTATCAGAGTCTGCCGGAAGTTCTGCCGGGCGCCGACTGGCTGATCCTGTGCTGCCCGGCCTCGCCCCTGACGCGGGGCATCGCCAATGCCAATGTCTTCTCGGCTCTCCCCGATGGTGCACACTTGGTCAACGTCTCGCGCGGCGAGATCGCCGTGGAGAAGGACGTGATCGCGGCACTGGCCGGTGGGAAGCTGGGTGGTGCCTATCTGGACGTGTTCGAGAAGGAGCCTCTCGATCCAGGCTCGCCCCTATGGGACATGCCCAACGTCATCGTCTCACCCCACACGGCCAGTCACTCGCTCGGCCAGAACGATGCGATCTTCGACATCTTTCTCGACAATCTCTCCCGCTTCCGCGCTGGCCTGAAATTGCGCAACGACGTCGACGATCTCGGCTAGGCGCAGGGTGCAGTCTCGCGATCCGACGCCTCAGGACCCGTCGGCACTCTTCGCCGCCAGGCTGCGGAACAGCGCGTCGCTGCGCTCGTCGGCCGGGAAGAAGCTTTCGATCCGGACTTCCTGCAGGGTCACGTCCTGCGGCGTGCCCAGCGTCGCGATGGTCGTGAATACCGAAAGCGACTTGCCGCCCACGATATAGTCGGTCGTCAGCACCGGCTGCGGGCGGTCCTCGAAGCGCAGCTTGCGGAAGGAGGCCGGCACGTCGGGATAGGCCATGACCTCCTCGATGAAGGCAAGCGCCTTGGGCTCGCCGCCATCGGCCAGGATCTCGGCATAGGTGGTGGAGACCAGATAGCGCACCACCTCTTCCCAGTTGGCCAGCTTCGGGCGCAGTGCCTTGGGATCGAGCAACCAGCGCAGCAGGTTCGGCCCCTTGCCCGGCGGTGGTGGCGGTGGCGGCCCCTCGAACAGGAAGATCGTAAAGGCGTTGGCGGCTTCGTTCGCCTGCAGCAGGTTCCAGAGTCGGTCGATCACGACCGCCGGATACGGCTCCTGCTGTTTCAGGATGCGGTCGATCGCCTGGCGCACCGGCGCCAGTTCCGGCGCGGCGAGGTTGCTCTCGCGATAGATCGGCGCAAATCCGGCGGCCAGCAGCATGGCATTGCGCTGGCGCAGCGGCACATCGAGCGCCGACGAGAGTTGGATCACCATCTCGCGGCTGGGCCGCGCCCGACCGGACTCGAGGAAGCTGACGTGGCGCTGGGAGACGCCCGATTGGAGGGCCAGGACAAGCTGGCTGCTGCCGCGCCGACGACGCCATGTCCGCAGCATGGGACCGAACAGATCCGGCTGCGAGGCGGAGCTTGTGAGGGTTGTATTCGGCATGGCTCGGACTTTAGCAGCGGTCTGCCGGTCCGCCGATTACCTCGAGCGTAATTGTCCGGGTGGTGGGTTCAGTCCGAAATGCGGGGCATCTCGATAGCCGAAGGAGGATGCCATGGCTGTTCCAGCCGATCGCCTGTTACGCCGCACCTTGCGGTTCAATGCTGTCTTTTCCGTGCTCTCCGGCGCCATCATGGTCGGTCTTGCCGGGCCGCTGGCGCAAGCCGCCGCCGATGGGCCCGTGTCCATTGCCGGTCTCGACTTGCCGATCGTGATCGAATTGCTGGGGCTAGAAGTGGCGGCATTCGGCGCTCTCTGCGCCTGGATCGCCTCGCGTCCGATCGCGCCTCTCGCCTGGGCCCGCCTTGTTCTTGCCGCCGACGTCGGCTGGGTGGCGGGCAGCGTGATCGTGCTTCTCCTGCCCGCTGCCTGGACGACCGCCGGGATCGTCGGCATCGTTGTGCCCGCACTAATCGTCGCCGATCTGGCCGTTCTGGAATTTCTGGGCCTGCGCCGCATCAAGACCGCCAACTGACCCCGCCGAGGAGACGTATGCCGTGGACAAGCTTCAGTTCCTGAACGATCGCCCACTGCCTTTCGCCAAGGTGCTGGGGGTGAAGTTCCTTGCCGCCAGCGAGGACGGTGTGAAGGCGGAGATGATCGTCCGGCCGGAGCTTTGCACCCGACCGGACATCCTGCATGGCGGTGCGGTGATGGCCTTCGCTGATACGCTCGGGGCGGCCTCGACCGTCCTCAACCTGCCCGAAGGAAAGGGCACGACCACGATCGAGAGCAAGACCAACTTTGTCGGGCCGGCACCTGTCGGCGCGACGGTGATCGGCGAGACGACGCCGGTCCATCGCGGGCGCCGTACCCAGGTCTGGCAGACCCGCGTCACCACCGCGGAAGGCAAGCTGGTGGCGCTCGTCACTCAGACGCAGATGGTGCTTTGACGCGCAATCCCGTCCCGGCCCTCGCGCTCAGCGCACGAGGGCCGGGACGAACGCCTGCAGCGCCTTGTCGGCATCGGCCTGGGAGTGGCCATAGGTCTGAGCCCAGTCGATGCGGATCTTGAGGAAGTAATCGTGGTAGCCGGTCATCAGCAGCTTGCTGAACAGCCGGCCGCCGGTCGAGTTCACGCTGTAGACGATGCAGCGGAAGGTCAGGTTGCCGTAGGAACAGGAGGAGGGGACGGACGGGCGCTCGAACTGGATGTAGCCGGCGGTCTTCAGATCCATCTGCGCCTGGTTCACCTCGTCCGTGAACTGGGTCATGAGCTGCGGCGAGTCGCTCCCCGTGGGGATCCGTCGACCGCCATCGAAGACGGAGACGTAGATCTGCAGCTTGTTGAGACCGTACATGTAGGTCGCGACGTTGCCCTGGTTCTGGCTCTGCTCGAGGACAGCGCCGCCTACGGTCTGCGGAAAGCTGAGGCGGGTACCGGCGTGGGTGGCCGGAGCCGCAGTGGCGGCAGGCTGGGCCGCGGCCGGCCCTGCAAGGGCCATGAGCGCGGCAGCAATCACCAGAAACCTAGACATCGAGATTCGCGACCTTGAGGGCATTGTCCTGGATGAACTCGCGGCGTGGTTCGACCACATCGCCCATCAGGGTCGCGAAGATCTCGTCCGCTTCGTCGGCGTGATTGATCCTGACCTGCAGCAACGTGCGCGCCTCCGGGTCGAGCGTGGTTTCCCAGAGCTGATCCGGGTTCATCTCACCCAAGCCCTTGTAGCGCTGGATCGTGACGCCTTTGCGGCCGGCCTCGAGAACCGCGGCAAACAGTCCCGTCGGCGAGAAGATCTGGGTCTCCTTGTCCTTCACAACGAACTCGCCCGGCTTCATGTAGACGGCCTGTAGTTCAGGGGCGAGAGCGTCGAGCTTGCGCGCTTCGGCGCTCTTGATCAGCGGCCCGTCGATCACGTGGCGTTCCTGCACTCCGCGCACCCGGCGGCTGAAGGCCAGGCCGCCATCCGGTGTCGGCTCGCCGGTCCAGCCGCGCTCGAGCGGCGCACTCACGACATCGAGGCGCCGAGCGATGTAGTCGGCGGTCTGTTTGGCGAGCGTGTCGTCGGCCAGTATGTCGGGATTGAGCGCGCCCGCGATAGCCGCCTGCTCGATCACGGGCTGGCTGGTGACGCGGCGTGACAAGGCGAGCGGCCTCACGAGATTGGAGACCGAGCGGGCGATGTCGACCGTACGTCGCAGGTCTTCCTTGGCCTGTACGGTGCCGTCACCCAACTTCAACGTAGCTCCATCGAGACCGCTATCGATGAGGTGATCGTCGAGTGCGCGCTCGTCCTTGAGATAGATCGCAGACTTCCCCTTCACCGCTTTGAACAACGGCGGCTGGGCGATGTAGAGATGGCCGCGGTCGATCAGCTCGCGCATCTGACGATAGAAGAAGGTCATCAGCAGGGTGCGGATGTGCGAACCGTCGACATCCGCGTCCGTCATGATGATGATCTTGTGGTAGCGCAGCTTGTCGAGATTGAAGTCGTCGTGGCCGATCCCCGTGCCCAACGCCGTGATCAGGGTGCCGATTTCGGCCGAGGACAGCATCTTGTCGAAGCGCGCGCGTTCGACGTTCAGGATCTTGCCGCGCAGCGGCAGGATCGCCTGATTGGCGCGGTTGCGGCCCTGCTTGGCGGAGCCGCCGGCCGAATCACCCTCGACGATGAACAGCTCGGACAAGGCCGGGTCGCGCTCCTGGCAGTCCGCCAACTTGCCCGGGAGCGAGCTCACGTCCAGCGCTCCCTTGCGGCGCGTCAGCTCGCGGGCCTTGCGCGCCGCTTCGCGCGCGGCGGCCGCTTCGACCACCTTGGTGAGGATCTTGCGCGCCTCGCTCGGATGCTCCTCGAACCATTGGCCGAGCTTGTCACCGACCACCGACTCCACCACCGGCCGCACTTCGGACGAGACCAGCTTGTCCTTGGTCTGCGACGAGAATTTCGGGTCGGGCACCTTCACCGACAGCACGCAGGTCAGGCCTTCGCGCATGTCGTCGCCGGTCAGGTTCACCTTCTCCTTCTTGGAGAGTCCGCCTTCGTCGGCATATTTGTTGAGCGTGCGGGTGAGCGCGCCGCGAAATCCGGCGAGATGCGTACCGCCGTCGCGCTGCGGGATGTTATTGGTGAAGCACAGCATGGTCTCGTGGTAGCTGTCGTTCCACTGCATGGCGACTTCGACCGAGATGCCATCCTTCTCGCCGCGGATCGATACCGGCGGGCTGTGCAACACCTGCTTGTTGCGGTCGAGATACTTGGCGAAGGCCTCGACGCCGCCCTCGTAGAACAGCTCGATCACTTTCGGTTCGGGGGTGCGCTCGTCGGTAATGACGATGCGGACGCCTGAGTTGAGGAAGGCGAGTTCGCGCAGCCGGTGCTCGAGGGTCGAGAAGTCGAACTCGGTCTTGGTGAAGATCGTGTTCGAGGGCAGGAAGCTGACCTCCGTGCCGCGCTTGCCTTCGGGCGCGTCGCCCACCAGCTCCAGGTCCTTCTCTGCGTCGCCGCTTCGGAAACGCATGAAGTATTCCTTGCCGTTGCGCCAGATGCGCAGGTCGAGATGGTCGCTCAGGGCGTTGACCACGGCGGCGCCGACGCCGTGCAGTCCGCCGGAGACCTTGTAGGAATTCTGGTCGAACTTTCCGCCGGCATGGAGCTGCGTGAAGATGACGTTGGCGGCCGAGATGCCTTCTTCCTTGTGGATGTCCACAGGCACGCCACGGCCGTTGTCGCGCACCGTGACGGACCCGTCGCCGTGCAGGACCACATCGACCTGATCGCAATAGCCGGCCAGCGCCTCGTCGATCGCATTGTCGACGATCTCGTAGACCATGTGATGCAGGCCGGTGCCGTCGTCGGTGTCGCCGATATACATGCCCGGGCGCTTGCGCACCGCCTCCAGGCCGCGCAGCACCTTGATGGAATCGGCGTCGTAATCGTCGCCGTTGCCATTGCCGTTGGGGATCTGCTCGTTCTCGCTCATCGTGTCTGTCCTGACAGGGTTCAGTTCGCCGCGACGTTTCCGTCGACCACGCGCAACAGCTGCGCACGGCCACCAAGCGGCGCGAATAGTCCGGCGTCGGTGCCGGTCATCCAGCTCTGGGCGCCCAGCGCCACGATCTCGTCGAACAGTGCCAGGCGACGTTCGGCGTCGAGATGGGCGGCGATCTCGTCCAGCAGCAATAGCGGCGGCCGTCCGCGCGACAAGGCGACGAGACGGGCATGGGCGAGGGCGATCGAGACCAGCACGGCCTTTTGCTGGCCTGTCGAGCCTTCGGCGGCCGGCAAATCCAGGTCGAGATGACGCACCGCCAGATCACTGCGATGGGGTCCACAAGATGTGGTGCCGGCCTCGGCGTCGCGCAAGCGCGATGCCGCCAATGTCGCACGCATCCGATCCTCGGCATCCAGGGCCGGCATGGCGGCGATCCAGCCGTCGATCTCGCCCGACATCGACAGGGCGGCGCGCGGAAACGGGCCGACGCCCAGCCGGGCCGCGGCATCGAGCCGTTGGACCGTATCGGCACGGGCAGCGGCCAGCGCCACGCCGTGACGCGCCATCGTATCCTCGAGCGCCGCCAACCAGTGCGCATCGCCATTGCCGTCGGCCAGCAGCCGCGCCCGCTGGCGCACGGCGTTCTCGTAGGCTGCGACGTCGCCCGCATGCTCGGGGTGCAGGGCGGTCACCAGCCGGTCGAGGAAACGCCGGCGTTCACTTGCCCCGTCGAGGAAAAGCCGGTCGAGCTGGGGCGTCAGCCATACGACGGCGACATGGGGGCCGAGCGCGGTCTGGCTGGAAGCGGGGCGGCCGTCGATGCGAACCAGGCGACGCGGCAGGCTGCCCTCGCCGCGCGACGGATCGAGGCCGGTGCCGATGGCGAGCCGTCCGTCCGGCGTATCCAGCGTCGCCGCGACGGCCCAGGCGCCGGCCGGCGGCTCCTCCCGCCGCGGGCGGTGGGCAACGTCGTCGAGCCTGGCGCGGCGCAGCCCGCGTCCCGGCGCCAGGAACGAGATGGCTTCGAGCAGGTTGGTCTTGCCGGCACCGTTGGCTCCTACAAGCACCACGGGCTCGGGCCCGCAGTCGAGACGGAGCTGCCGATAGTTGCGGAAGTCGGTCAGGCGTAATTGGCGCACGGCCAAAATGGCCGGCGCAGCGCCGGGTGCGGCGTCGGGGGAAGGGGCGAGAGCGCTGATCGGCGGCGGCGTCATACCCGCATCGGCATGAGGACGTAGAGCGCGCTCTCATCCGCGCCGTCACGCACCAGGGTCGGCGAACCGGCGTCGGCCATCAGGAAGCGGGCTTCCGAGCCGGCGATCTGCTCGGTGATATCGAGCAGGTAGCGCGAGTTGAAGCCGATCTCCAGAGGAGTGTCCTTGTACTCGACCTCGATCTCTTCCGTGGCGCTACCGGCATCGGGGCTGGTCGCCGACAGCGTGACGACGCCCTTGCCGACGGCCAGCTTGATGGCGCGCGACTTCTCGGTCGAGATGGTCGAGACGCGATCGACAGCCTGCGCGAACTCCTTGCACGGCACGTTCAGCACCTTGTCGTTGCCGGTCGGAATCACGCGCTCATAGTCCGGGAAGGTGCCGTCGATCAGCTTGCTGACCAGCGTGATGTTGCCGCTCGCGAAGCGGATCCGCGTGTCGGAGAGCTCGATGTCGACCGAACCGTCGCTTTCGTCGAGCAGCTTGCGCACCTCGGCCACCGTCTTGCGCGGCACGATCACGCCGGGAATCTCGCCCGCATCCTTGGGCAGCGGTACTTCCACCCGGGCCAGGCGATGGCCATCGGTGGCGACGCCGCGCAGCACGTCCGTTCCGCCGGCCTTGGCGGCATGGAAGTAGATGCCGTTGAGGTAATAGCGCGTCTCCTCGTTGGAGATGGCGAAGCGCGTGCGGTCGATGATGCCCTTGAGATCGGTCGCCGGCAGCTGGAAGCGATGGGGCAGATCGCCCTCGTTCATGGCCGGAAAATCCGCTGGCGGCAGGCACTGCAGCGTGAAGCGCGACCGGCCCGCCCGGATCACCAGGGTGTTGCCGTCGGCCGCTGTTTCCAGCTCGACCTGGGCCCCATCCGGCAGCTTGCGGACGATCTCGTAGAGCGTGTGGGCGGGTGCCGTGGTCGAGCCGGTCTTGGCCGCGCTCGCTTCGACCGTCTCGGTGATGGCGAGATCCATATCGGTCGCCGCCAGGCTCAGCCGGCCCTTCTGGGCGGTGATCAGGACGTTCGAGAGGATGGGAATGGTGTTCCGACGCTCGACGACACTCTGCACATGGGCCAAAGCCTTCAGAAGGGCTGCCCGCTCGATCGTCAGTTTCATGGTTGGGTCGCTGTAATCAGGGCCATTTGGATGTGGTTTTTGGCCCGTCTCGCCGGGGACGAAAATATCCCAGCAGAACGGTTGGGAAGTATAACACGGTCGCTGCCCGCCGAAAGCGATTTCGCTCGCTATTTGAGGCGTTTAGGCCACCATTCGGTCAAAAAAACGGGGCCAGTCCGGCCCCGTTTCATGTGACGTGCAGCGATTCCGTCAGCCCTGCAACTGACGCTTGAGCAACTCGACATCTTCCGCAATCGAAAGATCGGAGATCTTGAGTTCCTCGATCTTGCGGACGGCGTGCATGACCGTGGTGTGGTCGCGGTTGCCGAAGCGCTTGCCGATCTGCGGCAGGCTGAGCGTGGTGAGCTGCTTGGCGAGATACATCGCCACCTGGCGCGGGCGGGCCACCGAGCGGGCACGACGCGGCGAGCTCATTTCAGCGAGCTTGATATTGTAGTGCGCCGCCACCCGTTGCTGGATCTCGTCCACCGTGACCTTGCGATCGGCCTGACGCAGCAGGTCGTGCAGCACGTCCTGCGCCATCTCCACGGTGATCTCGCGGCCGATCAGCTGGCCGTGCGCGACCACCCGATTCAGCGCGCCCTCGAGCTCCCGGATATTGGTGCTGATCTTGTGCGCGAGAAACTCGAGCACGGCATGCGGCACCGGCACGCGCGCCGATTCGGCCTTGGTCTGCAGGATCGACAGCCGCAGCTCGTAGGTCGACGAATGGATGTCGGCTACCAGGCCGCTGCCCAGACGCGACCGCATCCGCTCCTCGATGTCCTGCAGTTCCGATGGCGGTTTCTCGGACGACAGAACGATCTGCTTGTTCTGTTCCACCAGCGAATTGAAGGTGAAGAAGAACTCCTCCTGGCTCGCCTCCTTGCCGCAGATGAACTGCACATCGTCGACCATCAGCACGTCGACATTGCGGAACAGTTCCTTGAACTGGCCGGTGTTCTTGGTGCGCAGCGCCTGGATGAAGCGGTTCACGAAGCTTTCGGCCGTCAGGTAGAGCACGCGCGTCTTCGGATCGCGCTCGCGGATCGCGTGCCAGATGGCGTGCATCAGGTGAGTCTTGCCGAGGCCCACTCCCCCGAAGATGTAGAGCGGATTGCGCTCCGGCAGCGGTCGATCCTGTTCGGCGATGTTGCGCGCGGCCGCATAGGCGAACTCGTTCGGCTTGCCGACGACGAAGTTGGCAAAGGTGTAGCGTGCCTCCGGACCCTGGAAGGCCTCGTCCACGCCACGGCCGATCGAGGGACCAAGGCGAGGCATCGGCTGCTGGTAGCTCGATTGCGGCGCCGGAACGGGCGGCATGGCGATGATCTCATTGGGACGGCGCGGAGCCGGCGGCGGCACGAGATTCACCTCGACATTGGACACTTCCGGACTCACGGCCTGCCAGTAGGCCAGCACGCGATCGCCGTAGTGGCGGCTCACCCAGTCGCGCACGAACCGGGTCGGCGCATAGAGGCGCAGCTTGCCCG
Source organism: Enhydrobacter aerosaccus (assembly GCF_900167455.1). GTDB lineage: Bacteria > Pseudomonadota > Alphaproteobacteria > Reyranellales > Reyranellaceae > Reyranella > Reyranella aerosaccus. The sequence continues at coordinate 1,229,283 of NZ_FUWJ01000002.1, read as the reverse complement.
CCTTCAGCTCGCCCAGCTCGACCTCGCCGAACCACGTCTTGAAGGCCTTGTCGCCGATTTCCTTGCGCAGCCGGTCACAGACGCGCGTCCACTGCGCTTCCAGTTCCTTTCGGCTGCCCTCGTCCATCTCGGCTCCCGCCATGGTCTTCTGATTATATGCCGCGTCGTTGCCGGAGATCGGTGATTGAAATCGAGTCAATTCTGTCTCCATGGAAGTCCTGCTGCTTTCCAGCCCCCTGCTGCTCCACGCTTGGCTTGCGCGTTCAGCGGCCCCTCGAACCCGTCGACTACGTTGAGACACGTACTATACCCGGCCGCAGTCAGCGCTTTCGCTGCCGCGGCCGAACGCGCTCCACTCCGACATAGAAAGAGAAGCGGAGTATCCTTGTCGGCAACCGCACTGGAGAGCGTTGCCACGAATTCGGGATTGAGCTGCATGCTGGGGAAGGTCTGCCACTCGAGCAGCGCCGGCTCCTTGCCGACCGACGACAGGTCGGGAAGTCCGACATAGCTCCATTCCGCGCGCGTGCGGACGTCGATCAGCACCGCATTCTTGTTCTCATTCAAAATTTTCCACGCAGTGTTTGGTGTCACGTCGCCGGCATAGCCGGGAGCGGGAGACACTTCGTACGTGCCGACAAGCTTGTTGTCTTTTGTCATAGCCCCCGCTTTCATTTGGCGAGGCCAGGCACTCGCGAGCCGGCGATCGATGACAGACACACAGCGCAACAGCAGCTACGAAGAGATTCTGTTCGAGCGCCGTTGAAGAGCGCTGCGTTGTCGAATCTTCGCGATGCTAGAGCGTCGTGAAATTCTCCCTCGTTCGTCTAATCGATGAAGAGGAATGCCCCCCGTCTTCATCTGGCTCGCGCTTGAGCGCCCCACGCCCCGTCGCGATGCGATGACTCTTACCAGACCATGTCCGACGCGCAAACGATTCAGGCGAACAACACCGCACGCTATTCAGCCTGTTCTCCACCTGACTCGATTGACAATGCTTTCGACTTTATTTTCACGCGAGAACGCGAGCGCATGCTGCCCAACATCTTGCGCTCGTGCTGGTGAGCGGGACGATAAAAGCGAATCGTATGTCGTTCGCCGAATCAGCGACCAAACGATCTCCGCCAAAAACGTCAAAAAAAATTTCCAAAGCTTTCGCAAAAAGAAAACGCCGCTCCAATGGAGCGGCGTTGCATCTCTTGTCCGAGGAGGTTCGTGTGTTCGATCAGGCCATCGCCTTGATGCGCGCATTGAGTCGCGACACGCGACGCGCAGCGGCGTTCTTGGCAATCACTCGCGCGACCGCACCGCGCTGGATCTCGGGCTGAGCAGCCCGCAACGCTTCGGCGGCAGCCTTCTTGTCGCCGGCCTTGATCGCTTCCTCGACCTTCTTGATCGACGAGCGGACGCGGCTGCGCCGCGCAGAATTCACGGTAGTACGACGCTCGGTCTGGCGGGCGCGCTTCTCGGCCGACTTGTGATTAGCCATTTTGATCCTCATTCCTCGGAAGGGCGGGCTTATACGAGCCGGCCCGCAGCCGGTCAAGCGGCCAGAAAAGCCGAAATCAGCGGTGTTTCCAAGCTGCTTTGCGCTTTTCGGCAAAGGCGGCCATGCCCTCGCTGCGATCCTCGAAGGCGAAGGTTGCATGGAAGGTGCGACGCTCGAAGCGGATCCCTTCGGCCAATGTGGTCTCGAAGGCGCGATTCACGGCCTCTTTGGCCACCATCGTCGCGGGCAGGGACAGGCCGGCGATCTTCTCGGCGGCCGCTACCGCCTCGTCGACCAGCTGACCCAGCGGCACGACGCGGCTGACCAGACCACAGCGTTCGGCTTCGGCCGCATCCATCATGCGACCCGTCAGCACCAGATCCATGGCCTTCGACTTGCCGACGAAGCGGGGCAGGCGCTGGGTGCCGCCGGCTCCGGGAATGGTGCCCAAAGTGATTTCCGGCTGACCGAACTTCGCATTGTCTGCGGCAATGATGAAGTCGCACATCATGGCCATCTCGCAGCCGCCCCCCAGCGCATAACCGGCCACTGCGGCGATGATCGGCTTGCGCACCTGGCTCACCTTCTCCCAGCCGACGGTGATGAAGTCCTGCATGAAAACGTCCTGATAGGACTTGTCCTTCATCTCCTTGATGTCGGCGCCGGCAGCGAACGCTTTCTCACTCCCTGTGAGAACCATGCAGCCGATATTTGCGTCGGCTTCGAAGGCGTCGAGCGCGACGCCGAGCTCGCGCACCAGGTCGGCGCACAAGGCATTCAACGCCTTCGGCCGGTTCAGTCGGATGATGCCGACCCTGCCCTTGGTTTCGACCTGGATGTTTTCGTAAGTGGCCACGCTTTCCTCCGAGCTCTTGAACAGTGGCTTAGCTAGCGCTGACAGTGTGCGCAATAGAAGGTCGAGCGCCCGCCCTGCACGAGGCGCTTGATGACATGGCCGCATCCTGGTGTCGGACAGGGTGCACCAGCACGATCGTAGACTTTGAAGCGCGTCTGAAAATATCCGAGCTCGCCGCCCGGTTGGATATGGTCGCGCAACGTCGAGCCGCCGTCATCGATCGAGCGCAACAGCACTTCCTTCAGCGCCGCCACCAGCCGGTCGGCCCGCTGCTTCTGTACGGAATCGGACATTCGGCGCGGAGAGATGCCCGCGAGAAAGAGCGCTTCGCAGGCGTAGATATTGCCGATCCCGACCAGGGTCCTCTGATCGAGCAGCGCCGCTTTGATGGAGGTCCGTTTTCCTTTCAGCCGCGCGGCAAGAGCGTTGCCGCTGAACGTCGCATCGAGAGGCTCTGGGCCAAGGTCCTTGAACAGCTTGTGCCGGCTGACCGATTCGTCCGGCATCAGCAGCATGAGCCCGAAGCGGCGGGCATCGTTGAAGCGGATCTGCCAGCCGTCATCCATGTCGATAACGACGTGATCGTGGCGGCCCAGGGGATGCTCGGTGGCGCTCTTGGCGTCGTGGAGCGTCATGCGACCCGACATGCCGAGGTGCACGATCAACGTCTGCCCATCGTCCAGCCGGATCAGCAGATACTTGGCGCGGCGATCGATCGCGCGCACCGTGCGTCCCTCGACCCGCTCCGCGAAGCGCTGAGGCAGCGGCACGCGCAGATCCCGCCGACGCTGCTGCAGCTTGAGGATGCGATGGCCGACCATCCTCGGGATCACCCCGCGGCGGACGGTCTCGACCTCAGGCAGCTCCGGCATGTCCAGTCTGACGCTGTCCGAAAAGAGCGCTGCCAACGCGGACATGGGTCGCGCCAAGCCGCACCGCGGTCTCGTAGTCGGCACTCATTCCCATGCTCACCTTCGCCAGCCCATGGCGCGCCGCCATCTTGGCCAGGAGCGCAAAGTGCAAGGCGGGCTCCTCGTCGACTGGCGGGATGCACATCAGGCCGACGATCGGCAGCTTGTACGTGTCCCGACAGGCGACGACGAACGCATCGAGGTCGGCCGGCAAGATTCCCGCCTTTTGCGGCTCCTCGCCGGTATTCACCTGGATGAAGCAGGCCGGTCGCCTTCCAGCTCGGTCCATTTCCTTGGCCAGTGTTGCCGCGAGTTTCTCGCGATCCACGGACTGGATGACATCGAACAGCACTACGGCCTCGCGGGCCTTGTTGGTCTGCAGCGGGCCGATCAGGTGCAATTCGAGGTCGGCATATTCGGCCTTGAGCGCCGGAAACTTCTCCTGCGCTTCCTGCACTCGGTTCTCTCCGAAAACTCTCTGGCCGACCTCCAGGAGTTCCTTCACGCGGTCGGCGCCGTGGGTTTTGGAAACGGCCACCAGCGTGACCTCGGCCGGATTACGTCCTGCGCTTTCAGCGGCCTTGATGATCCGGGCCTTCACATCGGCCAGCCGCTCCGCTCCCTCGCTCATTGGTACTGACTCACTCCTGCAGTCCGGTCCGCGCGGCGAGCGCGTCCTTGTTGGTCGGATCGACGGCGAGAGCGGCATCGAGTGCCTCGCGCGCCTTATCCTTTTCCCCGAGCGCAACGAGGCAGATGCCGTAATTGGTCAGCAGCCGCGGATCGCCGGGCAGGCCGCGTAGCGCGTGCTCATGCAATGAGCGCGCTTCGGCGGCCCGATCGAGATCGACCAGAACGGCACCGAGATTGGTCAGGACCAGCGGATCGTCCGAAGCGAGACGGGAAGCGCGCTTGAGAGCTCGCCGCGCTTCCTCGAGCCGCTTCAGGCCACGCAGCGCCAGACCCTGGTTGTTCAGGGCCCGCACATCGTTCGGGGCCGCCTTCAATATGGGTTCCAAGACCTCCAGAGCCTCGGCAAAGCGGCCCTGCTCGATCTCCAGGAAGGACAGCTGCAGGACGGCGTCTCGGTCGACAGGGTCGTGCCGGAGTGCGCGATGCAGCACCTCGATGGCGGCGTCGGTCTTGCCGGAAGCCGTCTGAGCGAGCGCCAGCGTCTTGAACGCCTGATGGAAGCTCGGGTCCAGATCGAGCGCCTTCTGGATATAAGGGATGGCATCCGAGGGTCGGCCGGCAAAGTAGAGGACGAATCCCAAAACATGGTTGAGACTCGCGTTCTGGGGCGCAAGCTCCAAGGCGCGCTCGGCTTCGGCGATGGCTTCCTCATGATGGCCGAGGCCGCCCAAGGACAAGGCGCGGTCGCCCATGATCTGCGCGCGGCGGACGACGTCGTCGCCGACATCGACCAACCCCATATCAAGGACCTCGATCGCCGGTCCGTAGTGGCCGAGGCGATAGAGGGCATGTCCGAGCATATTGCGGGCGCGGGCCTGCAGGGGCTTCAGCCCTTCGCCGCCGGGCTGCTGGATGGCGCGGTCGACATTCTGTGTGAACTCGGCCAGCTCCCGCTCGGCGGCGGCAAAACGACCCTGCTCCAAGTGAAGCGACGCCAAAGCCAATCGCGCCTCGATATGCGCCGGCGCGCGGCGGATCGTGTCCCGGAAGCGTCGGGCTGCTTCGTCGGGTCGGCCCAGCCGGCGGGCCATGAGACCGAGATTGTAGGACAGCATCGGCTCGTTCGGATCCTTGGCCAGGGCCTTGCGCCACAGAGCTTCGGCTTCCGGGAGAGCGCCGCGTTGAGAGAGGCAGACGGCAAGATAGTGAAGAACGTCCGGCCGGTCGCCGTAGCGCCCATAGGCCGAGCGGAACAATGGCTCGGCCCGATCGAACCAGCCGGCGCGAAGGTATTGTACCGCTGTTTGCAGTTCCGGGTCCGGTTGCCCCTGGGGCATCGGGGCCGGCGGCACGGGAGGGAGGGTCGCGCTTGCCATGGCCGGCTGTGTAGACCCGCCCCACGGTCAAGGCTACACGAAACGCCATGGCCAAGGATGTCGAACTCTTCCGGATTGTGATGGCCGACGTGACGCCTCTGAGGGGCCGTCGCCGGAGGAAAGTGCCAGTAGTCGCCCCAAGGCCGGTCAAGTCCGGCCCGAAGGCGAAGGCCGACATCCTTTCGCCTGACGACGATGGTCCTGCGCGACAAGAGAAGGATGGGTCGGCCGTCCGGCGTCAAGCGCGGCTGGCGACGCCAGAGTCCTCGCCGGAGCCCTTGGCTTTCGATCGCGATATCGACCGGGCCCTGTCGCGCGGTCGACGGTCGCCGGAGGCCATACTCGATCTGCATGGCATGACCCTGGCGGCGGCCGAACGGGCCGTGTCCCGATTCCTCGAAGAAGCGCACGCTCTCGATCTGCGAATCGTGCTGATCGTCACGGGCAAGGGGCTGCGCCAGGAAGGTGATCGTCTGTTCGGCGGCCGGATCCGGGCCGAATTTCCGGCCTGGCTGCAGCGTGGTGATAATCGGACGCGGGTGAGAGGCGTGAAGGCAGCCCATCCGCGCCATGGCGGCGGCGGGGCGTTCTACGTGCTCTTGCGCCGCCGCTCCTCGGCCAGCAGGCGTTCCTTGCGCGCCACGCCCCAGCGATAGCCGGTCAGCCCGCCATTGGCGCCGACCGCCCGGTGGCAGGGAATCACGCCTGCGGCCTGATTGGTGGCGCAGGCCCGGCCCACGGCGCGGGCAGCCTTGGGCTCGCCGATGGTGGTGGCAATTTCCCCGTAGGTCCGGGTTTCGCCGGCCGGGATGTCGGTGAGCGCTTTCCAGACCTTCCACTGGAAGGCCGTGCCGATGATGTCGAGCGGCACGTCGGAAGCGTCGAGCGCCGACGGCTTGCGCCCATAAAGTCGCGACAATACCGCCGTCACCCGGTCCTCGAGCGCAGCATCGTTGCGCGTGATGTCTGCCGCCGGGAAATCGTGCCGGAGGTCCTGTTCGAGCTTGCGGTCGCTGTCGCCCAGGAAGACGGCCGCGACGCCCTTTTGCGTGGCAGCGACCAGGACGCGACCATAGTCGGAGTCCACGGTCGTATAGTCGATATGCGCGCCCGCTCCGCCCTTGGCATAGGTGGCCGGCGTCATGCCAAGCACCTTGTCGCTCGATTCATAGACCCGGCTCGGGGAGCCGTAGCCAGCCCCATAGACGGCCTCGCTGACCTTTTCGCCGTCGCGCAAGGCCTTGCGAAAGCGCTCCCGCTTCTTGGCCACCAGCCAGTCGCGCGGGCTGACGCCGAGTTCGGCAATGAAACGCTTGCTGAGCGCGGTTGCCGACAGGCCGACCTTCCGGGCGACTTCGGCGAGCGAAGGAGGGGTATCGCCAGTGTCGGCCTGGAACAGGGCGCAGGCTTTCGCGACCGGCTTGCTCAGGCCGGCCTCGACCTGCCAGTCGCGCGGCTTGCAGCGCTTGCAGGGGCGGAAGCCGGCCGCTTCGGCGGCCTCCGGCGAGGCGAAGAAGCTTACGTTCCGGCGCAGCGGCGGACGCGCTGCACAGGATGGCAGGCAATAGACGCCGGTGGTCTTGACGGAAAACCAGAAGCGGCCGTTGTAGCTGCGGTCACGCCGTTGCACGGCGTGCCAGCAAGTATCCGGGTCGGGGAACGTGCCAGGGAGGGAGAAACTGGCGGGCGCCACGGTGGGGGTTGGGAGAGAGGAGAACTGTTGGGTCATGGCGCCATCAAAGCACCAGGCCCCAACCTGCTCTATCCGGCGTCCGCCGGCAATTCCCCGACCCGGAAACCAGGCCCTGGGTCAGCCCCAGAAGCTCTTGTCGGCCTCGAACGCGGCGCGGCCCCGGTCGATCCCGATGTCACGCAACAAGCGATCATCGAGCTCGGCCAATTGCCGTCGCGAACGGTGCAGTTCGGCTCGGTTCATCAGAGCTTCGACACCAACCACGATCGCTCCGGCCAGCAGCGCGACGGCGCGGCCGAACGAGAAAGAAGGGGCTTCCGCACGGGCGAGTGCCCGCACGTTTGACAGGGTCGACATGACTTAGCTCCGTTTGAGGCGACGAAGGCCGAGACGGCTTTGTAACACCTCAGTTCTGTGCCATATTTGTTGTATGAGACGCTTGTGCGCAAAGGATCATTGTTCGGGGGGAGACATAGAAAAACTATGATCTTAGATGTCAGATGAGCCGATCCCAACTACCCTTGAATGCCCTGCGCGCATTTGAAGCCGCCGCCCGTCATGCAAGCTTCACGCATGCCGCGGAGGAGCTGCACGTCACCCAAGCTGCGGTAAGTCATCAGGTCAAGGCACTGGAGGAGCGGCTGGGCGTGGCGTTGTTCGTCCGCCGGCCGCGCGGCCTTGAGATCACCGGCGAGGGTCAGGCGTTGCTGCCCGACCTGCGCGACGCCTTCGACCGCATGACCAATGCTTTGGAACGAGTGGGCCGCAAGGCGAATTCCGGCACGCTCAATGTCAGCCTGGTCACGACATTTGCTCTGGGCTGGCTGGCGCCTCGGCTACATCGATTTCAGGCCAAGCATCCCGAGATCGAGGTGCGCATGACGACCAGTCAGCGCCGCATCGATTTCGCGCGCGAGGATTTCGACTGCGCGATCCGCTTCGCCGTTCAGCCCGAGCCCGATCTGCACGCCACGCGACTGTTCAGTGACGTGCTCACGCCGCTATGCGGCAAGCGCTACAAGGACAAGCTGAAGACGCTCGAGGATCTCAAGCGGGTGCCGTTCATCGACATGACCTACGACCCCGAGTGGGCGATCTGGCTGCGCGCCGTTGGCATGGGAGACTTCAAGCCCAAGCGGGTATTGACCTTCGATTCGACCATGATCGCGGTCGAGGCGGCGATGGAAGGGGCGGGCGTCGCCCTCGGTCCGCCGCAGCTGTTTCGCGAGGAGCTGGCAGAAGAGCGGTTGTTCCAGCCTTTCCCGCAGATCGTCGATTCGGGCAAGGCCTGGTGGTTCGTCTGCCCACCAGCCTCCGCCAGTCGACCCAAGACACGGGCCTTCGAGGATTGGCTGGTGGAGGAGCTCAGTGCACCTCAGACGCGTTCTGCCCGAACGGCCCTTGCGGCCGGCGGTCGCCGCTAACTGGCATTCGACCGCGCGTCGGGCGGCTTGGAATCAGCGCTTGTGCCTGTTGGGCCTGCTCCAATAGTAAAGGTTCATCAGGACGCATTCCTGCAATGGAGAGGGCCCGTCGTTTCACGTTCGCCTCGATCCGGATCGGGCGCGGTGCGCGAGCAGGCTAGTCATCGGGTGAGGGTATGAGCATCGATATCGGCAGGCCATGGGCCCGCTTCCAGGACATCGGGTCGCGGGAGGCTGCGGGTTTTGTGACCTTGACCAACAAAGGACAGGAAGCGGACCGCCTTGTGAAGGCGACGAGCGACATTGCCGAGAAGACGGAGATCTGGGGCATCAAGGTCGTGGGGGCGGTCGCCCGCATGCATCCCTGCGAAAACGGTTTGAATCTGCCAGTGGACATGGCGGTCGAGCTCAAGCCGCGTGGCTACCACCTGTTCTTCCAGGGCCTCAGGAAGCCGTTGATCCGGGGGCAGAAGATACCGGTGACCTTGCACTTCGCGAAGGCCGCGCCGCACGCAATCGAGCTCGAGGTCGAGGCGGAAGGCCTGATCGGCAAGGATACGCTCGGCCAACCTTGACAAGGCCTGTCCCGGCCCGAGCGGGCCGGATCAGCCCGGATAACCGTGCTGCTTGCCGAATGCGTCCTCGATCAGCAGGGCATCGGGATCGTCCCCGACATAGGAGGGACCGATCGGCACCTTCCCGTGGCCGCCCGGCACGTCGAGCACGTAAGTGGGCTGGGCGAGCCCCGACAGCCGTCCGCGCAGCGCCTTCATCAGAGCTTGGCCGCGCTCGATGGAAACCCGGAAATGGCCGGTACCGCGCACCAGGTCGGGATGATGCAGGTAATAGGGCTTCACGCGCGCTGCCACCAGGGCACGCATCAGTGACGCCAGCGTATCGACATCGTCGTTGATGCCGGCCAGCAGCACCGTCTGGCTGAGCAGTGGCAGTCCGCCATCGGACAAGCGTCGTAACGCGTCCTTCGACGCCGCGGACAGCTCGCGCGGGTGATTGCAGTGGACGGCGAGCCAGAGCTGCGTCCGTTGCGGCTTCAGGGCGGCAATCAGCTCCGCCGTGACGCGGCCGGGATCGGCGATGGGGACGCGGCTATGGATACGGACGATCGCCACATGCGGAATGGCATCGAGAGCGTCGATCAGGGCGCGCAGGCGGCGCGATCCCAGCATCAGCGGATCGCCGCCGGTCAGGATCACTTCCCAGATCTCGCCATGCTCGCGGATATAGGCCAGCGCCGCGTCGAGTTCGGTTGGCGACAGCGCCTCGCCGCCAGGGCCGACCTGTTCGCGCCGGAAGCAGAAGCGGCAGTAGACCGGGCAGACATGGATGGGCTTCAGCAGCGCTCGGTCGGGATAGCGATGCACGATCCCCTTCACCGGTGAGCGCGCTTCGTCGCCGATGGGATCGGCCAGTTCCTCCGGCGCGATCTCGGTTTCGCGTGGACTGGGGACGAACTGGCGTGCGATCGGGTCGTTGGCCAGGTCGGCGCGATCGATCAGCGCGACGATATCGGGCGTCAGGGCGATCGCCAGCGACTGGGCAGCCTCTTCCAGCCGCGGATCGGGCACGATCAGCCCTTCACGTTCGAGATCCTCGAGGGTGCGCAACGTCGGCATGGCGGCGCCCAGATACTCCCAAACCGACCACACAACCAGCTCAGAAGGCTGGCCTGGGCTCTGGCTTCGCGAGGCGTTGTGCCAGTGCCCGAATGTGGGCATCGCTGGTGCCGCAGCACCCGCCCATCACCTTGAGGCCGCGCGCGTGCAGGGCCGCCATGAGATCGGCGAAGACCTCGGGCTTGCCCTCGTCGAGATGGTCGAGCTTGTCGAGCTCCTCGGGCGGCAGGGTGGAGGCGTTGGCCTTGAGACCGGCCACACGCGCGACCTTTGGCCAGGCAGGCGCGGCCTCGGCCTCGGCGAACCGGCTCGGGTGCACGCAGCCGATCAGGAAGTGAAGCGGTGGCGTCGAGACGGTCGTATCGATGTGCTCTATGGCGTCGCCAAGGGGCGTACCGTCCGGCAGCCGGCCGTCGGCGCCGATGACGGGCGCCAGGACATAGGGCAGTTCGCAGGCGGCGAACGCCCGAGCGACGCCCAAAAGCTCATCGCTGCTGGCGAAGGTGGGCGCGTACAGGAGATCGACGCCCGCGGCAGCAAGGCTGCGCGCCTGGGGCGTGTGATAACGTTCGGCGGCCGTCGCGTCCGGTGCACCGTGCGGGTCGTAGCCGTCGCGACGAGGGCCGACGACCCCGGCGATGAAGATCTTGTCCTCGGCACCGAGTTCGCCGCGCAGGTCGCGAAGGAAGGCCGCCGCCTCGCCATTGACCCGGTCGACGTCCTCGGGCGCCGAGAAGCCCTGACGTGCCAAGCCCTCCGGATGCGCGCGCCACGTCGGCGTGCCGACTTGCATCGGCAGGTCGTAGTCGAGCGCGACCTGCATGTAGCTGCGATAGATTGCGGTCAGATCGGCGCGTCCATCCGGCGTGAAGAGCGGAAGGAACGAGGCGAAATCAGGCAGAGGACGATGAAATTCGTAGATCAGCCGCGTCTCGATGCCGCCGTCGGCCAACAGGACCGGGGCTGTCCGCAGACGATCGGCGAAGCGGGACATCGAACCTCCCCTATTACCTGACGTACCTTGCCGCGACCACGCGATGCGCGGCTGAGCCGCCTCCGTCCGCCTTAACCGGAGCTGGCCGCACTTTCGGCAGCCCGGCGGTCGGCTCGCTGCACGCGCCCGCGACGTCGCAGTCGCAGGCCGGCAAGGCCCCGCGGCACAAAGATCACGAACACGACCATCACCGCGCCGACCGCGATCAAGTTGTACACGACGCCGACGAAGCGCAAGGCCTCGGTGATGCCGAACAGGAGGATCGCCCCCAGGAACGGTCCCCAGATCGTGCCGATGCCGCCGAACACCGCCATGCCGATCACCAGGGCACTCTGGGAAGAGGCGCCGATCGAGGGACTGACGAGCTGGATGTAGTAGGCGTAGAGCGCGCCGGAGAGGCCCGCGAAGGCGGCGCTCAGCGTGAAGGCCAGCAGCTTGTAGTAGGTCGTGTTGATGCCAAGCGCGGCGGCCAGCACCTGGTCCTCGCGGATCGCGCGGAAGGCAGGGCCGGCCTCGGTGCGGCGCGTGATCCAGAGCAGCACGGCGAGCCCCGTCAACGTGATGCCGGCCACGATCGCATAGGAGATCTGGCGTTGATGCAGCGGATCGCCCGAGAGGCCCGTGAAGGTCCCGAAATCGTGCATGCCGAAGGCGCCGCCGGTCAGGCTTTCCCAGTTGGTCGCGACCAGCAGCACGATCTCGCCGAAGCCAAGTGTCACCAGCGCGAGATAATGGCCGCGCAGCCGAAGCGCCGGAAAGCCGACGCCCAGCCCGACGGCGCCGCACAACACGAAGGCCGCAGGCATTCCAATCCAGGACGACAGCGCCAGCGTCTTGGTCAGGATGGCCGCCGTGTAGGCGCCGATCGAGAAGAAGCCGGCATGGCCGAACGAGATCTGGCCGGTATAGCCGCTCAGCAGGTCCCAGCTCGCGGCGAACAGCGCCCAGATCAGGGCCTGGATGGCGATATGCAGCACGAAGGGATGCGACCAGACCAGCGGCAGGGCGAGGCCCGCCACGGCTGGCACGCCGATCAGCGCCACGCGCATGGTCTTCGTCATGGCTGCTTCTTCCCGAACAGCCCGGAGGGCCGCACCAGCAGGACCAGGATCATGGTGCCGAAGGCGATGGCGTTCTGCCATTCCGAGGGGATCACCAGCACCGACAGCGCTTCGACGATGGCGACGATGATGCTGGCGACGAACGCGCCCAGCAGGTTGCCCAGGCCGCCCAGGATGGTGATGGCGAAGGCCTTGATGGTGAGGGTGAAGCCGACCGCCGGATAGACGCTGAACAGCGGCGCGATCAGCCCGCCGCCCAGGCCGGCCAGCGCGCAGCCCAGCCCGAGGGTCAGGGTGAACACACGGCCGAGCGGAATGCCGACGGACTGCGCCGCCGCCGGGTTCTGCGCCACGGCGCGGATCGCCATGCCCTGGCGATGGAAGCGCAGGAAGAGGAAGAGGGCGAGCAGGGTGAGGCCGGCCACGACCACGATCAGCACCCGCTGGTTGCTGACATAGGTGAATTCGAGGTCGATGCCGCCGGTCATCGCGGGCGGCACCTTGAGGTATTCGCCGCCGGCCACCGCCAGCATCGAGTTCTGCATCAGCGCCGAAAGCCCGAGGGTCAGCACCAGGAACAGCGGGCCGGGTGCGCGCCGGCCCAGCCGTTTCTTGAGCGGTGCGATCAGCAGGGGATAGACCAGCAATCCGAAGCAGAAGACCGCGGCCGTCGACAGCACCAGCCCGACCGCCGGGGGCAGGCCCAGCACGACCATGGCGATGTAGAGCGCATAACCGCCCAGCGCGAAGAATTCGCCGTGCGCCACGTTGATGATGTCGAGCACGCCGAAGATCAGCGTGATGCCGACGGCGAACAGCGCGTAGATGCCGCCCAGGACGAAGCCCAGGATCAGGAACTCGAGTATCTCCTCGACCATCAGCCGGCATCCTCGCCGAGATAGAGTTTGCGGATGCGATCCGACTGGCGCAGCTCCTCGGAGGCGCCGGCGAAGGCATTGCGTCCCATATCGAGCACCACCACGCGATGCGCCGAATCGAGGATGCGCCGCACGTTCTGCTCGACGATCAGCAGCGCGATGCCCGATTTGTTGAGATCGGCCAGCGTGCCGTAGATCTCGTCGATGAAGCGCGGCGACAGCGCGGCAGAGGGCTCGTCGAGGATGATCAGGCGCGGCTCGATGACCAGCGTGCGCGCCACGGCCAGGGCGCGCTGCTCGCCGCCCGACATGCTGCCCGCGCGCTGGCGGGCGCGTTCGCGGAAGCGCGGGAACTGGTCGTAGATCTTCTCGATCGACCGCGCGGCCGCGCGGCTCGAGCCTAGTGAGTAGCCGCCCAGCACGAGGTTCTCGTGCACCGTCATGTCGGCGAAGATGCCGCCGGCCTGGGCCACGTAGCCGATGCCGCGACGCATGATGCGGTCGGGCGACTGCCCGGCCAGCATCGCGCCCTCGAAGCGCACGCTGCCTTCGAATGGCGGCAGGTAGCCGAAGATGGTCTTGAGCAGCGTCGACTTGCCCGCACCGTTGGGCCCGATGATGCCGACGATCTCGCCCGGCGCCACCTCGAGCGAGACCTTGTGCAGGATCTCGAGCCGGCCGTAGCCCGCGCTGACGTCTTCGACCGACAGCATCAGTGCTCACCCTGCTGATCGGAGGGCCGATGCGAGGCGCCGAGCAGGGCCTCGATCACCTGCTCGTTGGCGCGGATTTCCGACGGCGGGCCGTCGGCGATCTTCTCGCCATGGTCCATCACGACCACGCGATCGCTCAAGTCCATCACGAAACGCATGTCGTGCTCGATCAGCAGGATGGCGCGGCCCTGGCGGCGCTGGTCGCGGATGATGTCGGCGATGGTGTCGCGCACCACCGGATGGACGCCCGCCAGCGGCTCGTCGAGCAGCAGCAGGCCCGGCTGCACCAGCAGCTGCATGGCGACCTCGAGCAGCCGCTGCTGGCCGATCGACAGGTTCTCGCCGGTCTCGTGCTTGAGGTGGCTGAACTTGAAGTCGGCCATCAGGGACGTCGCGCGGTCCTGCCAGTCGGTGAGGCCGCGGCCGAGCGCCGCCAGGCCGAGATTCTCCCAGACATCGAGCTCGCGGAAGATCTTCACTTCCTGGAAGGTGCGGCCGATGCCGCGCCGCGCCACCTTGTGCAGCGACAGGCCGCCGATCGGCACCCCGTCATGCAGCACTTCGCCGCCGTCGGCATGCAGGAGGTTGGTGATCAGGTTGAAGACGGTGCTCTTGCCCGAGCCATTCGGCCCGATCAGGCCCACCACCGAGCCCGCCTCGACCTCGAAGCTGCAGCCGTTGACCGCCAGCAGCCCGCCGAAGCGCTTGGTAAGCCCGCGCACGGCCAACCGCGGTGGCGATGAGGACGACGCGGCGGCCATGATGTTCCGGCGATGGCTTACTTCTTTTCCCAGGCCCAAGGCGGGACGGGCCGGTACTTGCTGCCCTGTGCGGCGGCCACGTTCTCGGGATAGACCACCGCCTTCTTGCCGTCCTGGATCTGCACCACGATCGTGTTGACCGGCATGCGATGGCCCTCGGCGAGCGGCGTGAACTTGCGCTCGCCCCAAGCAGCGATGAACTTGCCGCTTTCCAGCGCCGCGGCGATCTTGGCCGGGTCGGTGCTGCCGGCGTTGCTGATCGCCTGCAGGGTGACCAGCGCCGCGTCATGCGCCTGCACCGCGAAGGTCGAGGGCGAGAAGCCGGTCTTCTTCTTGTAGGCCTCGATCATCGGTTCGCTGACATCGGTGTACTTGCCCGGAATCCAGCGCACATTGACCAGCGAGCCTTCCATCTCCTTGCCGTGCTCGGCCACGAAGCTGTCGGCCGAAGCGCTGGTGCCCATGTGGGCGATCAGCGCCGGCACGCGCAGCTCGTTCCATTGGCGGAAATAGACCGGCGCGGCGGTGCCGTAGACCTCGCCTACGATCGCCTGCGCGCCAAGTCGCTTGAACTTGGCGAGCTGCGGCGTCAGGTCGGGCACGCCGCGCGGCACGAACTCGTCGGCCACGACCTGGATGTTGGGCGCATTGGCCTTCAGCCATTCCTGCGCGATGCGCGAGAAATCGTGCCCGGCATCGGTGTTCTCGTTCAGCATCGCCACCTTGGTCGGCTTCTCCAGGGTGGCGACGGCTGCGACCACCGACGTGGCGATGTCGTTCGCGGTCGGGCTGAGCTGGAATACATACTGCATCTTGTTCTCGGCGATCTTCTTGCCGATGCCGAGCGAGGCCGAGCAGCAGGTGACGATCGGCGTCGAGGCCTTCTGGAATTCGTCCATCACGCGGGTGAAGACGTCGCTCGACAGGAAGCCGACGCCGGCCGTGATCTTGTCGACGGTGAGGGCGCGCGTCACGACGTTGAGGCCGGTGTCGCCTTTGCCTTCGTCGTCGTACCAGATGACCTGGATCGGGGTTTTCACGCCGTTGACGGTGTAAGTGGGCTGCAGGCTCTCGACGGCGACCTCGATGCCCGCCTTCATCTGGGCACCGACATCGGCGCTGACGCCCGAGAGCGTCACGAAAGCGCCGAGCTTCACTTCTTGCTGGGCGAAAGCCGGAGCTGCGAACAGCGCCAGCAAGGCGGCACCAGCGGCGAGGCTCCGACGGAAGAAATTCATGCGCATGATGTTCCCCTCTCCAACTGAGACATGATGCAATCTCCGGGCCACGGTCGCGTAGGGCAGCCTTGCGACTGATTCGTTTGCCCCGCGTCGTCTCGACCGGCAACATGCTGTCATGGCCGACCTCAAAGATCCCATTGCCTTCGAGCTTTTCAAGAACGCGATCTTCTCGATCGCCGACGAGATGGCGCTCACCGTCTTCCGCACGACCTACTCGGGCGTACTGAAGGACAACATGGATTACTCGACGGGCTTCGCCGACGCCGACGGCAAGCTGGTGGCGCAGGGCCTGACGTTGCCCGGTCATCTTGGCTCGGTGCCGACGGCGATGGAATCGATCATGCGTCACTACAGGGACGACATGGCGCCCGGCGACGTCTTCATCATGAACGATCCGTTCGATGGCGGCATGCATCTGCCGGACATCTTCGTGTTCAAGCCGCTCTACCACGAGGGAAGGCGCATGGCCTTTGCCTGCACCGTCTGCCATCACACCGATGTCGGCGGCCGTGTCGCGGGCTCGAATGCGTCGGACTCGACGGAGATCTACGCCGAGGGGCTGCGCATCGCGCCGCTCAAGCTCTACGAGGCCGGCAAGATCAACAAGACCATCATGACCTTCATCGAGAAGAACGTGCGTCTTCCGGTGAAGGTGTTCGGCGACCTGCGCGCCCAGCTCGCGGCCTGCCACATCGCCGAGCAGCAGTTCGCCGATCTGGTGAAGCGCCACGGCCCTGACGAGACAGCGGCCTTCATGCGCGAGACGGTCGACTATGCCGAGCGTCTGACGCGCAGCGCGCTCGCCAAGCTGCCCGACGGCGAATGGAGCTTCGAGGACTGGATCGACGACGACGGAGTCGACTACGGCAAGCCGATCCGCCTGTTCGTCACTATCCGCAAGAAGGGCGACCACATGGTGGTCGACTGGACCGGCACCAACCCGCAGGTGAAGGGCGCCATCAACAACACGCTCTCCTTCACCAAGGCCGCTTCCTATTGCGGCATCCGCTCGGTACTGCCGCCCGGCATCCCCAACAACGAGGGCGTGTTCCGCGCCATCGAGGTGATCTGCCCGCCCGGTACCGTCGGCAACGGCGTGCTGCCGGCGGCCTGCGCGGCGCGCGGCCTCACCGGCTTCCGCATGGTCGATTGCATGTTCGGCGCGCTTGCCATGATGCTGCCCGACAAGGTCAAGGCGGCGGGCGACGGTGGCAACACCGGCATCTCGATCGGCGGCTACGATTCCGAACGCAAGCCGTTCATCTATGTCGACTTTACCTGTGGCGCCTGGGGTGCGCGTCCATGGGCCGACGGGCTCGACGGCAACAGCCACATGATGGCCAACATGGCCTCGCACTCGATCGAGGTGACGGAAGCCGAGGAGCCGATCCAGCTCCTTGCCTACGAGTTCGTCGCCGACAAGGCTGGCGCCGGCAAATATCGAGGTGGCGTGCCTTTCCGGCGCGATTACCGGTTCCTCGAGGAGGAAGGGACGTTGCAAGTCCGCTCCGACCGTCGTGACCATCGTCCATTCGGCCTATATGGCGGCAGCCCTGGCGCGCCATCGGAGAACTACCTGAACCCTCAGGCCGAGAATAAAATCTTGCCCGGCAAGTTCACGATGACGGTGAAGAAGGGCGACATCTTCCGCCATGTGCTGGCGGGCGCCGGCGGCTGGGGCGATCCGCTGGAGCGCGACCCCGCCGCCGTGCTGAAGGATGTGCGCAACGAGCTCTTGTCGCCGGCCAAGGCGTTGGCCGATTACGGCGTCTTCATCGACACGGCCAAGTGGACCGTCGATGCGGCGGCGACGACCAAGCGGCGCGAGGAGATGCGGCGCGCCCGCAACTGGAGCGAGGTGCCCAAGGTGCAGCGTCAGGAACCGGCCGGGCTGACCGCCACCGTGAGGGCCGCGGAATGAGCACGCCCTCCAGTTATCGCGTCGGTGTCGATATCGGCGGCACCTTCACCGATATCGTTCTGCTCGGCGCCGACGGCACCATCCATACCAAGAAGATCTCGTCGAGCGTCGGCGACTATGCCCGCGCCATCGTCGATGGATTGAGCGAGCTCTTCCAGGAGACGGACCTTGCCGGCCGCGCGATCGAGGAGATCCGCCACGGCACCACGGTCGCCTCCAACGCGATCCTCGAGCACAAGGGCGCGCGGGTCGGCCTGATCACCACCAAGGGCTTCCGCGACGTGCTGGAGATCCGCACGCTCCGCATGCCGCGGCTCTATGACCTCGCCTGGGAGAAGCCGGCGCCGCTGGTGGAGCGCTATCTGCGCCAGGTAGTCGACGAGCGCGTCGACGCGCGCGGACGCATCGAGAAGGCGCTGACGCTGGAGGACGCCGAGCGCGCCGTCGATGCGCTGCTCGCCGAGAAGGTCGAGGCGATCGCCGTCTGTCTGCTCAACTCCTTCGCCAATCCGCGCCACGAGCTGATGATCAAGGAAGTCGTGGAGCGCAAGGCGCCTGGCCTCAAGTTCAGCGTCTCCTACGAGGTGCTGCCCGAGATCAAGGAGTACGAGCGCACCTCGACGACGGTGATCAACGCCTATGTCATGCCGATCGTCGCGAGCTACCTGAAGGCGCTGCGCGGCGGCCTCGACGATGCGGGCATCCCCGCCCAGCTCCTGCTGATGCAGTCGAATGGCGGCCTGACCAGCGACCAGGCGGCGGCCGAGCGGCCGATGAACATCATCGAGTCGGGCCCCGCGGGCGGCGTGGTCGGCGCGCAGGCGCTGGCCCGCGCCAAGGCGCTGCCCAAGATCATCACCTTCGACATGGGCGGCACCACCGCCAAGGCATCGATGGTCGAGGAGGGCGAGGTGAGCCGCGCCAGCGAATATTCGGTCGGCGCGGGCATCATGATCGGCTCGCGGCTGCTCACCGGCGCCGGCTACATGCTGAAAGTGCCGGCCATCGATCTCGCCGAGGTCGGCGCCGGCGGCGGGTCGCATGTCTGGATCGACGGCGGCGGCTCACTGCAGATCGGGCCGGAGAGCGCCGGCGCCCTGCCGGGACCCGTCTGCTACGACAAGGGCGGCGACATGCCGACCGTGACCGACGCCAACGTGCTGCTGGGCTACATCAATCCCAAGCACCTGGTCGGCGGGGCGCTCGCGCTCAATGCCGGCAAGGCCAAGGATGCCTTCGAGACCAAGGTGGCGAAGCCTCTTGGCCTGCCGCTCGAGAAGGCGGCCTACGGGGCGCACCAGATCGCGGCGTCGAACATGATCCGCGCCATCAAGGCCGTGTCGACCGAGCGGGGCCGCGATCCGCGCGAGTTCGCGCTGTTCGCCTTCGGGGGCAACGGCCCGCTGTTCGCCTGCGGCATGGCTCGCGCGCTGGGCATGAGCCGCGTCGTCGTCCCGCCCTCGGCCGGCCTCTTCTCGTCGTTCGGCCTGCTCTATGCCGATGTCGAGCATCATTATTCGCGCACCTTCCGGCGCCTGCTGCGGCAGGCCGATCTCGCCGAGATCGAGCGGGCCTGGACCGCGCTCGCCGATCAGGCGACCGCGCAGCTCGGCGCCGAGGGCTTCGCCGGCGATCGCATGCGGCTCAAGCGCTCGGCGGCGCTGCACTATCAGGGGCAGAGCTACGAGCTCACCGTGCCGGTGCCCGAGGGCCGGATCGACGACCGGATGGTGGGGCTGCTCGAGGAGGCGTTCGGCCAGGAGCATGAGAAGACCTACGGCCACCGCGCCGGCAAGGACGAGCCGGTCGAGCTGGTGTCCATCCAGATCATCGGCCAGGGTCTGCGCGAAGGTGGCGTGCCGGAGCGGCTGAAGCCCAGCCGTGCCGAGCCCACGCCGCCGCCGCCCCGTCGCGCTTATTTCGGCGAGTCCGGCTGGACCGATACGCCGGTGCTGCGCCGCTCCGACCTTGCCACCGCGAAGTCGGGCCCGTTGATCGTGGAGGAGTACGACGCGACCTGCGTCGTCCCGCCCGGCGCCACCGCCCAGCTCGATTCAGGCGGCAACATCGTGATCGAGCTGAACTGAGGCGCTTACCGCTTCAACGAGGAATTCGGCCGACGACTCGTAAGTGACCATAATCATCGGTCGCGGCGCGGCGGGCGTATGATGCGCCCATGATGGCGTTGAAAGCCCGTTTCCTCAGCCTCGCCGCCGCGGAGAATCGCCCGTCGCGCTGTCGCATGAAGGGGAAAAACCCGCGATGCGCGGGCCGCAGCATCCTGCCGGCGGTTTTCCCGAATTCACGAACGTTCCCGAAGTTTCGTCGAGGTCCGGCGCAAAGTCTTTGCCGATCAAGCGCTTGCGCGATGGTCCTGTACGTTTCGGGAAAAATCGCTTTTTTATCGCATCAGGACGCCACCGCGGCCGTCTCGTGGCGGCTCAACGTGAAGCCCTCGTAGCCGCGCACCGCGATGGCTTCGGAATGCTTCTTGTAGCGGTCGAAGCCGCCGACATACGGCATGAATACGCGCGGCTTGCCGGGGATGTTGGCGCCCACGTACCAGGAGTTGGCGAGCGGATAGAGCGTGCTGTCGGCGACCGCGTTCACATGCGCGACCCAGTCCTGTTCGGCCTGCGCCGTCGGCTCGATGCGATCGAGCCGATGCTCGCCGAGATAGCGGATGGCATTGGCGATCCAGTCGACATGCTGCTCGATGCTGGCGATCATCTGCGTCTTCACGCCGGGGCTGCCGGGGCCGGTGACGATGAACATGTTGGGGAAGCCCGCCACCATCAGGCCGAGATAGGTGAGCGGCCCGCCCTCCCAGTGCTGGCGCAGAACCGCGCCGTCGGTGGTGCGTATGTCGATCTCGTTCAGCGCGCCGGTCATGGCGTCGAAGCCGGTGGCGAAGCAGAGCGCATCGAGCTCGTATTCCGCGCCGGAGGCGAGGCGCACCCCCTTCGGCGTGATCTCCTGGATCGGATCGGAGCGCACATCGACAAGCGACACGTTCGGCCGGTTGTAGGTCTCGTAGTAGTTGGTATCGAGGCAGAGCCGCTTGGTGCCGATCGGATGATCCTTCGGCGCCAGGAGCTCGGCGGTGCGCGGGTCCTTCACGATCGAGCGGATCTTGTCGCGGACGAACTCGGAGGCGGTGTCGTTGGCTTCCTTGCTCACCAGCAGGTCGGTGTAGGAATAGAGGTAGCTGATCGAGCCGCCTTCCTGCCACTTGGCCTCGTAAGTCCGGGCGCGTTCCTCGGCCGGGACCTCGAGCGTCTTCCTGGTCGGCTTGGGATGACCGCCGATGGCGAAGGGTGTCTCCATGGCCGCGGCGCGCCGCTGGGCGTACTCGGCCTTGTGCCGCCGCTCCTTCTCCTCCGGCATCGGCGTGTTGCGCGCCGGCAGGCTGAAGTTGGCGGTGCGCTGGAACACGGTGAGCTGGCGGGCCTGCTGGGCGATGATCGGGATCATCTGCACGCCCGACGAGCCGGTGCCGATCACGCCCACGCGCAGGCCGCTGAAATCGACACCCTCCTGCGGCCACAGGCCGGTGTGGTACCATTTGCCCTTGAAGTCGTGGATGCCCTTGAAGTCGGGCACGCGCGGCGTCGACAGGTTGCCGGCCGCCATCACGACGTAGCGCGCCTTGATTGTCTCGCCCTCACGGGTCGTCAGCGTCCATTCGTTGGCCGTGCTGTCGAACACCGCCGACTGGATGCGCGTATTGAGCTGCACGTCGCGGCGCAGGTCGAAGCGGTCGGCGACGTGGTTGATGTAGCGCAGGATCTGCGGCTGCGTGCCGTAGCGCTCCGGCCACTTCCAGTCCTGCTGCAGCTGTTCGTCGAAGCTGTAGGAATATTCCAGGCTCTCCACATCGCAGCGCGCGCCGGGATAGCGGTTCCAGAACCAGGTGCCGCCGATACCCGAGCCCTGCTCGTAAGCGCGGACCTTCAATCCCATGCCGCGCAGGCGATGGATGGCGTAGAGGCCGGCGAGGCCGCCGCCGACGATGGCGACGTCGAGGTGGCGCAGTGCGGCGTGCGAGGCATCGGGCATGGTGGTTTCCTCTGGATTTGTTTGCCACAGGGTCCACCGCGTCGCCGGCCGTGGCAAGCCCGCGGCGGCGCGAGGAACGGCAGGCGAAATTCTGCGGGTCCCGCGATAGGCTCGATCTTCGGAACGAACGGAGGAAGCGCGTGAGCGAAACCGACCCCACGGCCGATGTCATCGCCCACCTGGTGCCTCCGAGCCTGCAGGCCCTGCATGCGCTCGAATTCGCCAGCCGCCATGTGGCACCGGAGACGTTGATCGAGCTGGTCGCGGCCCTGCGCCAGCGCACCGACGATCTGCCCGACGCGCTCGCGCAGTCGCGGGCGTTCGACTGGCCGGACCGCCTCGGCCCCTTCCGCGATTGCCTCGAACGGGCGGCGGCGAGCGCGCTGGAAGGCATCTCGGCCTTCGTGGCGGCACCGGAGACGGAGCAGCCGATCGTCGCCGCCTATCGCGCCCTGCGGTCATATGCGCACGGCGCCGAAGCGCTCTATCCGCTGGCGGCGCATCTGAGGCCGGTGAGCCAGTTCTTCCTCGAGGCTGCGGCGCGCAGCGACCCGGCGCTTCAGGCGCGGCTGGCGGAGGCCGACCCGACCCGCGACGGCGTCGGCTTCCTGCATGTCGATGGGCCGGCGGGCACGCGCGGCGCCTTCTCGTTCTACGTCCCCGAGTATTACGATCCGGCGCGTGCCTGGCCGCTGGTGGTGGCGCTTCATGGCGGCAGTGGCAATGGCGGCGCCTTCCTGTGGAGCTGGGTGCGCGAGGCGCGCTCGCGCGGCTTCATCGTGCTGGCGCCCACTGCGCGCGGCTCGACCTGGTCGCTGATGGAGCCCGGTATCGACGGGCCCAATATCGACGACATGGTCGCCCGCGTCGCTGCGGACTGGAACCTCGACAGCGGTCGCCAGATGCTGACCGGCATGAGCGACGGCGGCACCTTCACCTATGTCCTGGGCCTGCGCGGTGATTGCCGCTTCACCCATCTTGCCCCGGTCGCGGCGGCCTTCCATCCCATGCTTATGGCGTCGGCCGACGCGACGCGGCTGCAGGGCCTGCCGATCCATATCGTACATGGGGCGCGAGACTGGATGTTCCCGCCGGAACTCGCGCAGTCGGCGCAGCGAACGCTCGAGGCGGCCGGCGCCGCCGTTGTCTATCGTGAGATCGCCGATCTCTCGCACACCTATCCGCGCGACGAGAACGGCCGCATCCTCGACTGGTTCCTGCCGGCGGCGCCGTGACCGGGCCGCGCGATGCCGCTACTCGTCGCCCTTCCGGCCCAGCACCCGGGCGGCCAGTGCCGCCGCGGAGGTGCGGTTCTCGACTCCGAGCTTCTCGTAGATCTGCTCGAGATGCTTGTCGACGGTGCGCGGGCTCAGGCCCAGGATCTGGGCAATGTCGCGGTTGGTCTTGCCGCGGCTCAACCACGACAGGACCTCCGATTCGCGGCCCGTCAGGCCGAGTTCCTTGCGCAGTTCGACATGGGCGACCGGCATGTCGTCGACGGTGAGTCGCAGCAGGATTTCGCCGGGACCGCCCTGGCCGAGATAGCTGAGCGTGAAGCGCTCGCCTTCGAAGGAGGATTTGCCAGGCGGTGTCGCCTCGGCGGCGCCGACGATCCGCTGCAGCCATTGGCGCTGCTCGTCCGACAGCGCGAACGGCTCGCTCCCGTCCTCGCGCCGCAGGGTGGCCAGGAACTTCTGGGTCTGCGGTGTCGCCCACAGCAGGCGGCCCTCGCCGTCGACCGCCATCAGGAAGCGGCCGGCGACATCGAGGGCGGCGCGCGCGCTGAGGGCGAGGCGTGCATTGGTCAGGTGGACACGGATGCGCGCGAGCATCTCGTCGATGGCGATCGGCTTGGTTAGGTAGTCGACGCCGCCCGCTTCCAGTCCCTTGACGATATGCTCGGTCTCGCTGAGGCCGGTCATGAAGATCACCGGCACGTTGTCGAGATCGCCGCGGCGCTTGAGGCGCCGGCAGGTCTCGAAGCCATCGACGCCCGGCATGATGGCATCGAGCAGGATGATATCGGGCGTGATCTGCTCGACGATCCGCAGCGCCGCACCGCCATCGAGCGCGACCATCACGGTGATGCCGGCGCGGTCGAGCGCGTCGGTGAGCAGCCGGAGCGTTTCCGGCGAGTCGTCGACGATCAGCGCGACGTCACGCTTCTTCGGATCGCCGGTCATTGTCCCGGATTTCCTGGAGAACGGCCATGTAGCGGTCGAGGTCGAAGCGATCGACGATCCCCCGCATCCTGGAAGCGAAGGCGCGGTGCTCTGGCTGGTCGATGCTGAGCTGATCGAGTCTCGCCTGGATGGCGCGGATATGGCCGATCTGGCCGAGGCTGATGAGCTCCTCGACATGACGGCGCGGCGGGCGGGGTTCTGCATGGGACCTCCAGTCCGAGTCGCGGGCAGGGATGGGCTCGTGGCGCCATTCGATCCTGAGCAGGCGTCCGATCTGCTCGAGCAGGCGCGGAATGTCGACGGGCTTCATCAGGTAGCCGTCATGGAAGGGCTGGGCGAGGGACCGTCCGTGCGCTTCGAGCGCGCTCGCCGACAGCATGAGGATGCGGGCCTCGTGATGGCCGGCATGGCGCAGGGCCTCCGCGGCTTCCCAGCCGTTGAGGTTCGGCATCGAGATGTCGAGCAGGAAAAGATCGGGCCGGCAGTGCTGCGCGAGCTCGAGGCATTGCGCGCCATCGGCGGCGCTGAGGAGGATGAAGCCGAGCGGCGTCAGCACCTCGCGCAGGAGATCGCGATGGGTGGGATCGTCGTCGGCCACGACGACGGTCTTGCGCGGGCCATGATAGCCGAACACCTTGGCGCCGATCGATGCCATGGGCGTGGGCTTGGTCACCTCCGACAGGAAGATCTTGACCCTGAAGGTGCTTCCCCGGCCCACGGTGCTGCTGACCTGCACGTCACCCCCCATGACGCCGGCCAGCAGCTTGGTGATGGTGAGGCCGAGGCCGGTGCCCGTCTGCGGCTGCGTGGTGCCGAGCGAGGCCCGCTCGAACGGCTCGAAGATGCGCTCGATGTCCGCCGGCGGAATCCCGGGCCCGGTGTCGGTGATCTCGAACTCGGCCACGGGATTGCGGTAGTGCACGGCGAACTTCACCTGGCCGGCGGCGGTGAACTTGATCGCGTTCGACAGGAGATTGATCAGGATCTGGCGCAGGCGCTTCTCGTCGGTATGGATCACCGGCGGCAGGGAATCCGCCCGCTCGAAGTGGAAGTCGATGCCCTTGGCCGCGGCCTGGAGGCGGAACATGCCGACGAGCTGGTCGAGGAAGTCGCCAAGCCGCACCTCGTCGCGCGACAGGTAGAGCCGGCCGGCCTCGATCTTGGAGATGTCGAGCAGCCCGTCGATCAGTCCGGACAGATGGTCGGCGCTGCGCCGGATCACGCGGACCTGCTCGGCCGGCTTGGGCGGGATGGAGTTGTCCTGCTCCAGCAGCTGCGCATAGCCGCTGATGGCGTTGAGCGGCGAGCGCAGCTCGTGGCTCATGCCCACGACATAGCGGCTCTTGGCGAGGTTGGCCGATTCCGCCACTTCCTTGGCGCGCTGCAGCTCGGCGTCGGTGCGCTTGTGGGCGTCGATCTCCTGCATCAGCAGCATGGTCTGCCGCTGCGTCTCCGCCTCCGCCGCGCGGCGGCTGCGCTGGGCCAGCACGAACAGCCACGCCGAGACGCCGATCACGATCAGCAGCGCGAAGAAGACCTTCCACAATACCTCGCCCAGCTCGACCGGATTGACGTAGGTCTCGCCGGAGGTCTGGAGGTAGACGAGCCCCAGCGTCAGTCCGAACAGGCCGGTGGCGACCGCGAACACGCCGATGAAATGGCCCAGCGGCGAATTCATTGCCGCATAGACGGGCTGGGGCAGCGACTTGCCCAGAGTCTCGGCGACCTGGGCCTGGATGCGGGCGTGCGGCTTGCAGCGATCGTGGCAGCGCGCGTCGAGCGAGCAGCAGAGCGAGCAGATCGGCCCGGCATAGGCCGGGCAGGCGGCCATGTCCTCGGGCTCGAAGGAGTGCTCGCAGATACAGCACTGCAGCGCCGGCAGCTTCTGCCAGCTCCGCTTCGGCGTGCGCGCGATGTAGTAGCGCCCGCCGGTGGCAAACGCGATCGCCGGCGCGGTGACCAGCGCCACCGCTAGCGCGACGAACGGCGAGAAGGCCTTCAACGTCGGGCCGAGGGCGCCCGAGAAGGCGGTGATCGACAGGATCGTCGCCAGGGCCATCGCGCCGGTGCCGACCGGATTGATGTCGTAGAGATGGGCGCGCTTGAACTCCATCTCCGGCGGTCGCAGCCCGAGCGGCATGTTGATCACGAGGTCGGCGACCAGCGCGCCAACCCAGGCGATGGCGATGTTCGAATAAAGGGCGAGGGTGTGCTCGAGCGCCTTGTAGACGCCGATCTCCATCAGCAGGAGGGCCACCACGACATTGAAGACCAGCCAGACGACACGGCCGGGATGGTTGTGCGTCAGCCGCGAGAAGAAGTTGGACCAGGCGATCGACCCGGCATAGGCGTTGGTGACGTTGATCTTGACCTGGGACAGCACGACGAAGGCGCCGGTCAGCACCAGCGCCACCTGCGGCTGCGACAGGACGAACTGGAAGCCCGCCAGGTACATCTGGGTCGGTTCGGCGGCGTGATCGGCGGATATGCCGTGGCGCAGCGCGAAGAAGGTCAGGAAGCCGCCGGCCAGCATCTTCAGCGCGCCGAGCACGATCCATCCCGGACCGGCGCACAGCAGTGCCGTCCACCACGCGGCCCGCGACCGCTGGCCCTCGACCGGCAGGAAGCGCAGGAAGTCGACCTGTTCGCCGATCTGCGCCACCAGCGACAGGACGACCGACGCGGCGGTGCCGAACAGCACGAGGTCGAGCTTTCCCGACGCATCCCCATGCTGGCCGTTGAACGAGCTCCATTGCACGAAGGCGTCGGGGTCGTTCAGGGCGATGGCGGCGAACGGCAGGATGTGAAGCACGATCCAGAACGGCTGCGTCCAGAGCTGGAAGCGGCTGATCATGGTGATGCCGTAGGTGACGAGCGGAAGGATCACCAGGGCACTGATCAGGTAGCCGATCATGAGCGGGATGTGGAAACAGAGTTCCAGCGCCATCGCCATGATCACGGCCTCGATGGCCAGGAAGATGAAGGTGAAGGAGGCGTAGATCAGCGAGGTGACGGTCGAGCCGATGTAGCCGAAGCCGGCGCCACGCGTGAGCAGGTCGATATCGACGCCGCTGCGGGCGGCGTAATAGGCGATCGGCAGGCCGCACAGGAAGATGATGATGCCGACCACGAGGATGGCGGCGGTGGCGTTGGTCACGCCGTAGTTGAGGGTGATGGTGCCGCCGATCGCTTCGAGGGCGAGGAACGAGATGGCGCCGAGGGCGGTATTGGCGACGCGTGCCGGCGACCAGCGGCGGGCGCTCTTGGCGGTGAAGCGCAGCGCATAGTCCTCCAGCGTCTGGTTGGCGACCCACTGGTTATATTGGCGCCTGACCCGGTCTATCCGCTGTCGTCCGGCCACTGGCCAGTCCCCCTCTGAATCGTCCCCCTACGTGGACCATACGTCGGTATATTGCGGTGCAATATACGTGTTCTTGCGTATTTGTGCGTTGCACAAGTCGGACCATCCTCGACCCATCAAGAAGCTTTTGAGGCAACCAGAGGGGGCGGTGATGTCGGACAGGAATGACAGCTACAAGCCATGGGGGCCGCTGGCCCCGTCCCGGCGCAAGCTGCTGGCAGGGATGGCGGCGCTGCCCGCGCTGTCGATGCTGCCGCGGCCGTCCTTCGCCGCGGCGCCCCCCACCTCGGTCGTCAACACGACGGGCCTGGCGGTGACGGACAGCGAAGTGACGGTCGGAATCCTGCATTCGGTCACGGGCACGATGGCCATCAGCGAAACCGGATCGGTCGAGGCCGAGAAGCTCGCCATCGAGCAGATCAATGCCGAGGGCGGCGTGCTCGGCCGCAAGATCAAGTTCATCCAGGAGGACGGCGCGAGCGACTGGCCGACCTTCGCCGAGAAGGCCAAGAAGCTCCTGGTCAACGACAAGTGTGCCGCCGTCATGGGCTGCTGGACGTCGGCCTCGCGCAAGGCGGTGCTGCCGGTGTTCGAGCAGTACAACGGCATGCTCTACTATCCGACCTTCTACGAGGGCCTGGAGCAGTCGAAGAACGTCATCTACACGGGCCAGGAGGCGACGCAGCAGATCATCGCCGGCCTCGACTGGGTGTCCAAGGAGAAGGGCGCCAAGACCTTCTACCTGCTCGGTTCCGACTACATCTGGCCGCGCACCTCCAACAAGATCGCGCGCAAGCACATCGAGAACCACCTGAAGACCAAGGTGGTGGGCGAGGAATACTTCCCGCTCGGCCACACCCAGTTCAACTCGGTCATCAACAAGATCAAGCTGACCAAGCCCGACGTCATCTATGCGATCATCGTCGGCGGCTCCAACGTCGCCTTCTACAAGCAGCTCAAGGCGGCGGGCATCGATCTGTCCAAGCAGACGCTGCTGACCATCTCCGTGACGGAGGACGAGATCGACGGCATCGGCGGCGAAAACATCGCCGGCGCCTATGCCTGCATGAAGTACTTCCAGTCGCTGGACAACCCCAACAACAAGGCGTTCGTCGCTGCCTTCAAGAAGATGTGGGGCGAGAAGACCGTCATCGGTGACGTCACCCAGGCGGCCTATCTCGGCCCGTGGCTCTGGAAACTGACGGTCGAGAAGGCGAACAGCTTCGATATCGACAAGATCGCGGCTGCCTCGCCCGGCGTGGAGTTCAAGGGAGCGCCCGAGGGATATGTGCGGATCCATGAGAACCATCATCTCTGGTCCAAGACGCGCGTCGGTCGTGCCCGGCCGGACGGCCAGTACGACGTGATCTACGAGACGAAGGACCTGGTCGAGCCGGATCCGTTCCCCAAGGGTTACCAGTGATCTGCCGCTGACCACGGCAGAGACCAGCGCCCGCGCCGCCTTCCCCAACCTGGGCGGCGCGGGCCCCCACCCCGGCGGAGAACCATAGTCATGTTCGGCGACTATTCGATCGGCGACCTCGGCGCCATCTTTGCGATGCAGGGCTTCGCCGGTCTCATCCTCTTCTCGGTCTTCGTGCTGATGGCGCTCGGGCTGGCGATCATCTTCGGCCAGATGGGCGTCATCAACATGGCGCACGGCGAGTTCATGATCCTCGGCGCCTATGTCACCTGGGCGACGTCCGGATTCTTCCAGCAGAACCTGCCGGCCTTGTTCCCCGGCTACTTCTTCGTCGCGATGATCCTGGCCTTCATTGCCGCCGGCGCGCTTGGAATGCTGGTGGAATGGGCGCTCATCAGGCACCTGTACCGGCGGCCGCTGGATACGTTGCTTGCCACTTGGGGGTTGAGCCTGATCCTCCAGCAGGCCTATCGCTCCGCCTTCGGGGCCCGCGAGGTCGGCGTCGAGCTGCCCGACTGGATGATGGGCTCCAAGCACCTGACCGACACGATCGAAGTGCCGATCAACGGCATCTTCGTGATGTGCCTCACGGCCCTGATCACCTGCGCGGTCGCCTATGTCCTGTTCTGGTCGCGCTGGGGACGGCAGGTGCGCGCCGTCGTGCAGAATCGCGTCATGGCCGGCGCCGTCGGAATCAACACCGAGAAGGTCGACCGCTACACCTTCGGCCTCGGCTGCGGCATCGCCGGGATCGCGGGCAGTGCCTTCACCATGATCGGCTCGACCGGACCGACATCCGGCCAGCTCTACATCGTCGACACCTTCATGGTGGTCGTGTTCGGCGGTGCGGCCAGCCTCGTCGGCACCATCGCCTCTGCCTTCACCATCTCGCAGGCCCGGTCGACGCTCGAATTCTTCCTGTCGGGCTCGATGGCCCAGGTCCTCACGCTGCTGGCCATCGTGGGCATCCTGATGCTGCGCCCGCAGGGTCTGTTCGCCCTCAAGGTCCGCAAGTAACCGAGCAGGAGCAGTCGATGAACGAGAACGCGCGACTCTTCGATCGGTCGGAGCTCATGGCGCTGGCCGCCCTGGCCCTGCTGTTGCTGGTGATCCTGCCCCTTGGCCTCGACGTCTTCCGTCTCAACCTGGTGGCTAAGTATCTCACCTACGCCTTCGTCGCGATCGGCCTTGTGCTGTGCTGGGGCTGCGGCGGCATCCTCAGCCTGGGCCAGGGCGTCTTCTTCGGCCTCGGCGGCTACTGCATGGCGATGTTCCTCAAGCTCGAGGCATCGAGCGTGGCGAACACCAAGATCCAGTCGACGCCCGGCATCCCGGACTTCATGGACTGGAACCAGCTCACCCAGCTGCCCTTCTTCTGGCAGCCGTTCCACAGCCTGACCTTCACGATCGTCGCGATCTTCGCCGTACCCGCCATCTTCGCCTTCATCGTCGGCGCGGCGTTGTTCAAGCGCCAGGTCGGCGGCGTCTATTTCGCCATCATCACCCAGGCGATCGCGGCGATCCTCACCATCTTGATCGTCGGGCAGCAGGGCTACACCGGTGGCATCAACGGCATCACCGACCTGCGCACACTCAAGGGGTGGGACATCCGCACCGACCAGGCGAAGTTCATCCTCTACTTCGTCGAGGTGGCTTTCCTGTTCGCGACCGTCGTGGCGGCCCAGTTCGTCCGCCGCTCCAAGCTCGGCCGCATCCTGGTTGCCATGCGCGAGAAGGAAGACCGCGTCCGCTTCTCCGGCTACAGCGTCGCCAACTTCAAGATCTTCGCCTTCTGCATCGCCGCTGTCTTCGCCGCCGTCGGCGGAGCGCTGTTCACGCTCGAGGTCGGCTTCATGTCGCCGTCCTTCGTCGGCATCGTGCCGTCGATCGAGATGGTCATCTACACGGCGGTGGGCGGACGCCTGTCGATCTTCGGCGCCATCTACGGGACGCTGATCGTCAACTTCGCCAAGACGAGCTTCTCGGAATCCTTCCCCCAGCTCTGGCTGTTCGGTCTCGGCGCCCTGTTCATCGCCGTCGTGCTTGCCTTCCCCAACGGTCTGGCCGGCCTGTGGCGGGACTACGTGCAGCCGCGCCTCGATCCACTGCTGCTCGGCCGTTCGGCCGCGGCGGCGAAGTGGGCCGGCCGTTCGGTGGCCGACGGCGCAGCGGCGGAATAGGAGGCGATCATGGTCATCGGCGATGTCCAGAAGGACTTCCTGCTCGCCGTTGAGGGGCTCACGGTCTCGTTCGACGGCTTCAAGGCGGTCAACGACCTTTCCTTCTACGTCGACGAGAACGAGATCCGCGTCATCATCGGGCCCAACGGCGCCGGCAAGACAACGGTCCTCGACCTGATCTGCGGCAAGACCGAAGCGACGTCCGGGTCGATCAAGTTCCGCGGGCAGGAGCTGACCCACATGACGCCGAACCAGATCGTGCTGGCGGGTGTCGGCCGGAAGTTCCAGACGCCGTCGATCTACGATGATCTCACCGTCTTCGAGAACCTGGAGATCTCCTATCCGCGTGGCCGCACCGTTTTCGGCGCATTGACCTTCAAGCGCGACGCCGCCGTCCGCGAACGCGTCGAGGCGGTGGCCGAGACCATCTTCCTGAAGGACCGGCTGCACACCAGCGCCGAGCTTTTGAGCCATGGGCAGAAGCAGTGGCTCGAGATCGGCATGCTGCTGATCCAGGAACCGGCACTCCTGATGCTGGACGAGCCGGTGGCGGGAATGAGCGTCAGCGAACGCGTGAAGACCGCCGAACTGCTGCACGGGATCATCAAGAACCACTCCGTGCTGGTGATCGAGCACGACATGAAGTTCGTCGAGGACATCGCACACAAGGTCATCGTTCTGCACCAGGGCCGCATCCTCTCGGAAGGGAAGATGGACAAGGTGAAGAACGATCCCAAGGTGATCGAAGTCTATCTCGGTCACTGATCGAAGGCGGAGGGAGCGGACGATGCTGGCGATTTCCGATCTTCATGTCGCTTACGGGCAGAGCGAAGTCCTGCACGGCCTCAACGTCTCGGTGGCACCCGGCGAGATCGTGGCGATCATGGGCCGCAACGGCATGGGCAAGACCACGCTCATGAAGGCGTTGATGGGTATCCTGCCGGCGCGGCGCGGTTCGGTGGCGATGGAGGGCACGGAACTCGTCGCCCTGAAAAGCTACGAGCGCGTCGCCAAGGGACTGGCTTATGTCCCGCAGGGTCGCATGATCTTCTCGACCATGACCGTCAAGGAGAACATCGAGACGGGCCTGGTGGTATCCGGCGGCAAGGACGTTCCCGGTGACATCTATGAGTTGTTCCCGGTCCTGCTGGAGATGAAGGACCGCCGCGGCGGCAATCTGTCCGGTGGCCAGCAACAGCAGCTTGCGATCGCCCGCGCGCTGGCAACCAAGCCCAAGGTCCTGCTGCTCGACGAGCCGACCGAAGGCATCCAACCCTCGATCATCCGCGAGATGGCTCGCACGCTGAAGCGCATCCGCGACGAACGCGGCCTGTCGATCGTGGTCTCGGAGCAGGTGCTGAGCTTCGCTCTCGATGTCGCCGACCGGGTGCTTGTCATCGAGAACGGCGAGATCGTGCGCGACGACGCGCGGGCCAATGTCGATGAGGCGGTGATCGCCAAATACTTGTCCGTCTAGCCAAGGCAGAACCAGGGGAGAAACCGATGCCGAAAACGCTGATCAAGGTCGATCTGTCGCAATCCGCCTACGACAACGACATGGTGCACAATCGCTGGCATCCGGACGTGCCGATCGTGGCCTGGGTCGATCCCGGCGACGATTTCGTCATCGAGACGTACGACTGGACCGGGGGCTTCATCAAGAACAACGACTCGGCCGACGATGTCCGCGATATCGATCTGTCGATCGTGCACTTCCTGTCCGGACCTGTCGGCGTGAAGGGTGCGGAGCCGGGCGATCTTCTGGTCGTCGACCTGCTCGATGTCGGCCCGGTCAAGGAGAGCCTGTGGGGCTTCAACGGCTTCTTCTCCAAGCAGAACGGTGGCGGCTTCCTGACCGATCACTTCCCCCTGGCGCAGAAGTCGATCTGGGATTTCCATGGTCTCTACACGTCGTCGCGGCATGTGCCGGGCGTGAGCTGGGCCGGACTGATCCATCCCGGCCTGATCGGCTGCCTGCCCGATCCCAAACTGCTCGAGACCTGGAACGCCCGTGAGGCGGCGCTGATCGCGACCAATCCGACCCGTGTGCCGGGCCTTGCCAATCCGCCATTCGGACCGACGGCGCATATGGGCCGGCTCAAAGGCGAGGCGCGTGACAAGGCGGCGGCCGAGGGCGCGCGCACCGTTCCGCCCCGCGAGCATGGCGGCAATTGTGACATCAAAGATTTGTCACGTGGCAGCCGTGTCTATTTCCCGGTCTATGTCCCAGGTGGCGGCCTTTCGATGGGCGACCTGCATTTCAGCCAGGGCGATGGTGAGATCACCTTCTGCGGCGCCATCGAGATGGCGGGCTGGCTGCATCTCAAGGTCGACGTCATCAAGGGCGGCATGGCCAAGTACGGCATCAAGAATCCGATCTTCAAGCCGTCGCCGATCACGCCGACCTACAAGGATTACCTGATCTTCGAGGGAATCTCCGTCGACGAGGCCGGCCAGCAGCATTACCTCGATGTGCATATCGCCTATCGCCAAGCCTGCCTCAACGCCATCGAGTACCTGAAGAAGTTCGGCTATTCCGGTGCCCAGGCCTACTCGATCCTCGGCACGGCGCCGTGCCAGGGCCACATCTCCGGCGTGGTCGACGTTCCGAATGCCTGTGCCACGCTGTGGCTGCCGACGGAGATCTTCGAGTTCGATCTCATGCCGTCGTCGGCCGGTCCCATCAAGCACATCAAAGGTGATGTGCAGATGCCGATCTCGCCGGACAAGTGAGGAAGGCCGATGCCCATCTACGACTACATCTGCGACAGCTGCGGGCCCTTCGAGGAGCTTCGGCCGATGGCCGAGTGCGACACGCCCTGCAGCTGCCCGGACTGCGGCGAGCCATCGCCGCGCGCTCTGCTGACCGCTCCGCGGCTCTCCTGCATGGCGGTCGGGCTGCGCTCGGCCTTTGCCGTCAATGAGCGCAGTGCAAACGCACCGCAGACGGTCGATCAGTACAAGGCCAGCCGGCATGGACCGGGGTGCGGATGCTGCTCCTCGAAAGGCCGGGCTCGGCCGGTCGCGAAGGGCAAGGGCGGTGCCAAGAGCTTTCCGGCCGCGCGACCCTGGATGATCAGTCACTAGCATTGGTCGCGCCCGGCGTGCTTTGCTGCCTCCTGGTTCGTTCCAGGAGTAAGCGATGCTTGATGCCGACGTTAAAACCAGGATCATGAGCGAGGTCGACCGCCAGTTCGACGACCAGACGAAGGTGCTGGCCGATCTGGTCAAGATTCCCTCGACACGGTTCCACGAGGCGCCGGCACAGGACATGATGGCCCGTCTTTTCAAGGAAGACGGCCTTTCGATCGATCGCTGGCAGATCAAGATCGACGATCTCAAGCATCTGCCGGGCTATTCCCCCCATAGCCAGGACTACGACGATGCCTGGAACGTCGTCGGTACGTGGCGCGCCCCCAATCCGAAGGGCCGGTCGCTGATCCTGAACGGCCATATCGACGTTGTCCCCGAAGGGCCGCACGAGATGTGGTCGCGCAATCCGTTCGATCCCGTGATCAAGGATGGCTGGATGTACGGTCGCGGCGCGGGCGACATGAAGGCGGGCCTCATCCTCAACGTCTTCGCGCTGCGGGCACTGCGGGCGCTGGGGTACGAGCCGG
Organism: Enhydrobacter aerosaccus; assembly: GCF_900167455.1. Classification (GTDB taxonomy): domain Bacteria; phylum Pseudomonadota; class Alphaproteobacteria; order Reyranellales; family Reyranellaceae; genus Reyranella; species Reyranella aerosaccus. Next base: position 1,194,872 of record NZ_FUWJ01000002.1, on the reverse strand, counting down.
CAGCCGACATCTATCAACAGTCCGTCGTCGAGGAGGAATGCACCGGCAATGGCGCGCTCGCCTGCCTGCAACGCGGCTATCGCGCGGATGCGGCACTGATCCCCGAACCGTCAGGCGGCACGGTGACGGTGGCCCAGGTCGGCGTCATGTGGTTCCAGGTCAAGGTCACCGGCCATCCGGTCCACGTCTACAAGGCCGATGCGGGATCGAATGCGATCGAGTCCGCCTATCGCCTCATCCAGCAGCTTCGCGAACTGGAGAAGAAGTGGAACGCCAAGAAGGCGCACGACAAGCACTTCTGCGATCATCACCATCCGGTGAACTTCAACGTCGGCAAGATCGCCGGCGGCGACTGGGCGAGCTCGGTGCCGGCCTGGTGCACGTTCGACATGCGGGTCGGTGTCCTGCCGTCGCAGACGCTCAAGGAGTGCCGCCAGGAGATCGAGGACGTGATCCGCCGCGCCGCTGCTGCCGATCCTTTCCTCGGCAACAATCCGCCGACCGTCACCTGGGAAGGCTTCCAGGCAGAGCCGTTCGTATTGCAGAACCACGAGCATGTCCTGGCCGTGCTGGCCGGCGCGCATCAGACCGTATTCGGCGATGAGCTGCCGAACCGGATCTCGACCGGAACCACGGACGCGCGTTTCTTCGGCCTCTATGCCGGGCTCCCGGCGCTGGTCTATGGGCCACAATCCGATGACGTTCATGGCTTTGACGAGCGGGTGAACTTGGAGTCTGTGCGTAAGATCACACAGTCCACGGCGCTGTTTATTGCCGAATGGTGTGGCCTCTCAAAGGCTTAGGCGATGACGGCGGCGGCATTTTCGCGTTCCAACTGCGGAATTGACGCGCGGCGTACGGAATTGTACATTTACAAGATTGGGACTGCATTCCGCTTGCCGGCTCGGCCGCTGCGGGATGCCTCATTGGGGAGTGAAAGCGGGGGCTTAAGGCTCCCGCTTTCCTTTTTTTGGCCAATCCTTCGGTCACAGGCGGCGCGCAGAAGCGACAATGCCGATCGCCACGCCGGCCAGGACAATGGCCACCCCGATCAGGCGCACGCCGCCGATCGGCTCGCCGACGATCTGGGAAGCGAAAAACAGGGCACAGCACGGCACCAACAGCGAAACCGGACCGACTTTCGCCGCCGGATAGCTGCGCAACAGCGTGCCCCAGATCAGATAGCCGAGCCACATGGCCGGCACGACCGTGTAGAAGAGGACCAGCCAGCCCTGCCAGCTGGGTGCCAGAATAGGCGATAGCGTTGCGTCGATCCCATCGGTCAGAGCGGCGGCAATCAGGAGCGGCAGCGGCGGCAGTAGGCTGGCCCAGGCAGTGACGGCGAACACCGGAGCGCCTCGTGCCTCGCGCAGGAAGAGATTGCCGACGGCCCAGCTCAAGGCCGACAGGAGAGCGATCCCGACCGCGAGCACGTTCGCGCTGCCCTCGACCGATCGCGCAATGACCAGCACACCGATCAGGGCCACGCCGAGCCCGAGCCACTGCGCCGGGCGCGTGCGTTCGTGCAGGAAGAGGGCGGCGAGCACGACGGTCAAAGGCCCCTGGAGCTGCACCAGCACGGAGGAGAGGCCGGGCGGCAATCCGGCCTGCATGGCGAAGAACAGGAAGACAAACTGGCCGGTGAACATGAAGAAGCCGATACCGGCCAAGGCGCGCCACGAGATCGGCGGGCGCGGCAGGAACAACACCGGCAATGCGCCGAGCAGAAAGCGCCAGCCGGCGAAGGTGAAAGGCGTGAAGACGTCGAGGCCGAGACGAATGACCGTGAAGTTGAGGCCCCATAGCGCTGCGATCAGGAGCGCGGCAGCGACATGCAGGGGCTTCAAGTCGTCTCCGCCGCGCCGAGGGCGTCTGATCCGCTGCCACGGATACCGAGGCCGCGATCGCTGCTCATCATGAATTTCCTCCCATGCGGGAGGCGGATATCAGCACCGGGCGAGGCGGGCCGCTAGCGCTTCGGCGTCGTTTGCGTTCAACAGTTCGAGGTGCGGATACCAGGGCGAGGGGCCACGTTGCGACCGCCACAGCCAGTCCGCGCCCGCTCCCAGAAGCATTACTGTTGGAATGCCGAGGGCGGCGGCGAGGTGGGCCGGCCACACATCGTCGGCGACGACGAGCTTGCAGGACGCAATCCTGCCGGGATCGCGTTCGATCGTCCGCTGCGCTGGCAGCTCCAGGCTGGTGAACCAGCCGATGCCGTCACCCGGCTCGGGCTTCGACCGAAGCGCCACGGGCGGCGGCAAAGCCTGCGGATTCCAATCGAGCAGATAGGGCAAGCTGCGCAACGGCGCGGCGGCGGCGAAGCCCTCCAGAGGATTGCCGCGGCTGGTGGTCGGCACGGCAAGCCAATCGGCGATCCTTGGACTGCACTGCACGACCGCATCGACGCCCCGTGCCAGCATCAGGGTATCGCGAATGGCCTGATCGCCATCGATATCGGTCTGCTCCGGATAGATCAGCAGTCGGCCCGACAGGGGCTCGCCCTGCCAGCGCGGCAGATCCGGGATGTACCTGTCGCCCGGCAGCTCGAGCCGCGCCTCGTAGTCGGGCAGGCCTCGCAGCCAGTCGCCCTGCTCCAGCAGGAGTTCGGCGCGCCGCAGCTTCAGCGCAGCGTCGTCGGGCCGATTGGTCAGGGCCATGTCGAGATCGGCCAGCGCTCCCATGCGGTCGCCCTGGGCCGCGAGCAAATTTGCGCGCGCCATCAGCGACGGCATGAAGCGGTGATCGATCGCCAGCGCCTCGTCATAGGCGGCCCGTGCTTCGTCGAAGCGGCCCAGCGCCTCGAGCGCACGGCCGCGATTATGCAGAATAGGGACCTCACCCGGCTTGATCCGGACGGCGCGGTCGAGGGCGGCCAGCGCCGCCGCATGCTCGCCCAGCATGGTGAGGCAGCCGGCGAGATTGACATGCGGCGCCGGATCGCGCGGCAGGAACTTGGCGGCCCGCTCGAGCGGCTCACGCGCCTCGGCGAAGCGGCGAAGCTTGAGCCGCGCCTGGCCGAGCAGATGAAGGGCCTGGCCGGAATTGGGACGCGCCGCGGCAACCTGCGCCAGCATCGGTTCCGCTGCGGCGAAGTCTCCGGCAGCGGCACACTGGATGGCATCGCGCGCGAGAGTCTGGATCTGAAGGTCGGAAAGCGCCACGCGCCGCGTCTAGCAAGCGCAGCGGCAGCGGGCAAAGAAAAAGCCGGCGGTCGACAGGGAGGCTGAGGAGTCGACCGCCGGCAGTCACCGGAGAGGGAAGAGGCCCGGCAGGGTGGAAGGACCTCGGCTCCGGATCAGGGGATCAGGCGCGCCAGAAGGGCTTGTTGGCTTCGAATTGGACCGCTTGCGGTGTCGTCCCGAGATCGCGGATGGCGCGACCGTCGAGACTGAGCAGTTCGCGGCGTTCCCGGTTGCGGCGGCGCCACGTCGCGATCGTCTTCTTCAACGCGGTAAGGGTACCGGCACCGGGAGTATGGGAAACGAAATGGACGGACAGGCTGGCCATGGGAGGGCTCCCCGACAGGAAAAGCATTTGTTGTCGGGATTTGCGCATCGGCCGGGGGCTTTACAAACGACGGATTGTCCTGTTTTGATAAATTTTGCTCATGCGAAAGCCACTGCTTTTCTAAGGGAATTCCGATGAAGAGAACCCTTCCCCCGCTCAACGGTTTGCGCGCTTTCGAGGCAGCCGCTCGCCATATGAGTTTTACCGATGCCGCCGAAGAGCTGAGCGTGACGCAGGCCGCAATCAGCCATCAGGTGCGCGGGCTGGAACAGCGGCTCGGATTAAAATTATTCGTGCGGAGAAACCGCTCGCTGCTGCTCTCCGAGGCGGGCCAGGCTTATCTGCCGGCGGTGCGGGCAGCCTTCGATCAGCTCAACGAGGCAACGGAGAAGCTGCTGCAGAAGGACCGCGGCGGCCATGTGACCGTTACCACCACCGCCTCCTTCGCCACCAAATGGCTGGTGCCGCGGCTTGGGGGCTTTCAACGCTCTCATCCCGAGATCGACGTTCGGATCAGCACTAACACCGGCCTGGTCGATTTTTCGCGGGAGGATGTCGATATCGGCATCCGCTACGGCCGCGGCCACTGGCCCAATCTCGTGGCCGAGCGGCTGGTCGGCGAGGACGTGATGCCGGTCTGTGCGCCGACCCTGCTCAAGGGCCCGAATGCGTTGCAGAAGCCAGCCGACCTCAAGCGCTTCACGCTGCTGCATATCGGTAGCTTCCCCGACGATTGGCAGGTCTGGCTGACCGCGGCGGGCGTCAAGGGCATCGATGCCTCGCGCGGCGTTACCTTCGATTTCGCCCTCGCCGCCTACCAGGCCGCCATGGACGGACTCGGGGTCGCGCTCGGACGGGCGCCGCTGGTCGCCCCCGATCTCAAGGCCGGCCGGCTGGTCATGCCGTTCGATTTCAGGATGCCATCGGAGTACGCCTACTATGTCGTCTATCCCGCCGAGGCGATCCGCCGGCGCAAGATCAAGGCGTTCCGTGACTGGCTGATGTCCCTGGCGGAGATCGTTACCAAGGCAGCATAGCGGCTACTCCGCGCCTCATCTCCTTCGGCGAGGGCAAGCCTTATGGCCGATGAGCACCCGATCCACCGCTCGATCTCCGCCGACGAGTTGCTGTCGACCGCGCACACACGGTCATTTTGCAACATCCTGTTCCCGCCGGACCTCGTCCTCGACGAGGCCGACTTGTCCGAAAGCCGCTTCGAGCGATGCCTGTTCCGCGTGCCGCTGATCCGGGGCGTCGATTTCTCTGGATCGATATTCGAGGACTGCCGGTTCGCGCCGACGCGCTTCGCGAGCTGCAAGCTCCCGGGCACGCGCTTCACCGGATGCACCCTGTTCGATGTCGAACAGAAGAAGGGCAGCAGCTTTGCCTTTTGCGACTTGCAGGCGGCAGAGATGACCAAGTGCAATTTCGCCACCTGCTCGTTCGAACGTTGCGACCTCTACAACGTGCACGCGGTCGAATGCAGTTTCCGCGGCGTCCAGTTCGGCCATTCGAGTTTCACCAAGGCGCTGTCCCGACGCTCGACACTGGCCAGGGCCTCCTTCGACGGATGCAACTTCAGCTTCGGTGACCTGTCGGGTCTGCAGCTACAGAATTGCCAGTTCCTGTCCTGCAAGTTCTCGGAAGCCTCCTTCATCGACACCGATCTGAGCGACGCCATGCTGTCGGCGTGCCAGCTCGACCGGGTGGAATGGGATCGGGCCAAGCTGCGCAATGCCGATCTTCGCGGGTCTCGGCTGTCGGGTCTCAATCTGGCGGTGCTCGCCGACTATGCCGGTCTGACCGTCAGCGAAAGCGAGCAATCGGGGCTCCTTGAGGGCCTGGGGATTGCGGTGCAGCCCGACTGACAATGGATGGCAGGACTCTCTGCCCATTTATTTGCATTTACAAATAAATCGCCAGAGTGCACCATGACGGCAATCAAAGAGGAAACGTCATGGACTTCGGCTACTTCACGCTCAGCGACAACCGCTATCCCGGCAACACGCGCACGGCCGAGGATTTCCTGAAGGACATTTTCGCCGAGGCTCTCTACGCCGAGGAGATCGGCCTGAACTCGGCATGGATCGGCGAGCATCATTTCAACCTGCTGGGTGTCAATGCCTCGCCGCTCGCCATGCTGGCGCAGCTTGCGGGCGCCACCAAGAAGCTGCGCCTCGCGCCGGCCGTGACGCTGCTCCCGGTGCACCATCCGCTGCATGTTGCCGAGGAATGGGCGACCCTCGACCTGCTCTCTGGTGGGCGTGTCGATTTCGCCGCGGGCCGCGGCTACGACCGCAAGGAATACGAACCGTTCCAGGCGCCGTTCGCCGACTCGGCGGAGCTGTTCGCCGAGGGACTAGAGATCGTGTGGCGCGCCTGGACGGAAACCGGCAAGTGGTCCCACAAGGGCAAGTTCTACCAGTTCGAGGATATCGAGGTGCGGCCGAAGCCGGCGCAGAAGCCGCTGCGCCCCTACGTGGCCTGCTTCTCGCGACCGTCGATGGAGCTCGCGGCCCGCAACGACTGGAACGTGATCTATGCGCCGTTCGCGGCGGCAATGGTGTACGGCTCGCTTGCCGACGCGACCCGTGTCTATCGCGACACTTGCGAGACGCAGTACAAGCGCCCGATGCGACGGGCCATGTGCTCTTATTTCGTGCATATCGCCTCGACACCGCAGGAGGAGCAGCACGGCAAGGAAGCGCTGGTGCGCTACTTCCAGGATGCCCTGGTGGCGGCGTTTCCGTCCTCTTCGGGCGAGAAGGTGCCGCCGACCTACAAGTACTTCGTCGAGATCGTGAACATCCTGCGCGACATGCGGCCGGAGAAGCTCACCGACAAATCGATCCTGTGCGGCAGCCCGCAGCATATCGTCGACACGTTGAAGCAGGTCGAAGCGGCCGGCATCGCCGAGGTGATCCTCTATTTCAATTACGGCCAGATGCCCCACGCCCAGGTGAAGGAGCAGATGGATCGTTTCATGCGCGAGGTGGCGCCGCACTTCCGGAAGTAGAGACGCCGAAGGGCTGCGGCTGGCAGTGCCGTGCCGCGGCGGCTACGCTGGCGCATGGGTCCACTCGATTCCTACCTTCCCTATCTCCTGAACCGCGCCGGTGCGCGCATCGCAACGGCCTTTGGCGAGGAGATGCGTCCCCTCGGCGCCTCGCTCCAGATCTGGCGTGTCCTGGCAGCCCTGCAGGAACGCGACGGCCAGCGCATGGGCGATCTGTCGGCGACAACGTCGATCGAGGTCTCTACTCTCACGCGCCTCGTCGACCAGATGGAAAAGAAGGATCTCGTCGCCCGTCGCCGCGACCCGGACGATGCCCGAGCCGTCGCGCTGTTCGTCACTGCGGCCGGGCGGCGGCTGACGCGCCGGATCGTGCCGATCGCCGAGCGCTACGAACGCATCGCCCTCAAGGGATTCGCGCCGGCCGAAGCGGAGGCCCTGCGCGCCGCCCTGAAGCGGCTCTACACCAACATGGAAGAACTGCAGGGCTGAGGCATGCTCATAATCGCGCTGGAACGTCGGGCCACGAGGTCGACACCACGTCCAGAAACTCCGTGAAGGTGGGGGCGATGGGAATGGCACTTTCCCAATCCATCCCGATGAACGGAAGACAGACGACCGGCTGGGCCGCTGATCTCATGTCGAAGCCAAATGCCTCGTCCGCGCCGTCCGACCCAAAGATGAAAAAGCCGGGTGCAGCTTCATCTGCTGAGTACGCCTTGTTGTGTTGGACCAGATCTTCTGCTCGCCAAAGACCGAGAAATGCTTCTCCGACCATTCCCCTCCCACCATTCATTCGCAGCAGGAAGCGAACGAAATCCTCTGGTAACTTGAAGCCTGATTCGTCTTCGACTCGGCTAATCATTGCCGGGTCGGCAGGAGGATTGGCGTCGAACTCCTTCCACATCTCTGGCCGATCGAGCATTGTCATTGGACCTTGCGGCAAGGTGGTCGGCATCACGGCACGCGGACCACAACCACATAAATGCGATCATAACCTGCTTTGGCGTAAGCCTGTGCCTCTCTAGCATAGCGCTCCAGCGCCTCCTTGCTCAACCGTGCATTGCCGGTCTTGATTTCATACACGCACGCCGTGCGGCGATCCGGATAGAGTTCCAGAACGTCCAACCTCGACGAACCAGGAGGCGTGTGGCTGAGGGGCTCGCCCCGGAGCAACGCCTGTTCGGCGCGGAGTTCCTTGATCCCACGTTCATCGAGAGCTCCCCTGAGCTCCGCCATCTTCTCCACTTCTGTCTGCACTTCTTTGTGAACTGAACGTCCGTAGGCCATTCCGTTCGGGAGGCCTTTGGCTTGCGCCCGTGCCGATCCCTCAAGCGCAGCCTGATTGATCATCGGATAATTGGGGCAGTAGTCGCGGACGCGTTCCTCCGGCACATCACGATGCACGATCGTTTTGGTATCCTTGTCCAGTTCCGCAACATGGATTTCGACGATCCACGGTACTGGCGGTGGCGGAACCTGGGGATTGGGGGCGACACCGCCTTTCGCAAGGGCGCGCTTGGCCGCTTCCGGGCCCACAGCACGTTCCAGCTGGTCCCGATTGATGAGGAGTGCCTGGTGGCCGGTTCCTGTCTCTCCAATGGCTGCTTCAACAGGGAGCGGCTGCCACGTTTCGCCAATGCCGAGAATGCCTTTGTGGGTCCGACGTTCGATCGTGGCTGTTCGTTGACCGGGAGGCAGCCTGACTCGCAGCCCATCGTCGAGCTCGAAGCCGACATCGGTGCTGTTCATTGGGGTCAAGAGGCTGATAGCGAAAGCGGCAGGAGCGGCGAGGTCAGGCGCCAGGGTAACGATCTGTCGTGCGACAGTTGCAGCCAGATCGGCCAGAGGTGGACCTTCAGCAGGCGCGACCGTTGCTGGGGCAGTTGCAGCGGCAGCCGGGACGGTGGCGGATTCTGCCCTGGAGTCCTTTTGAGACGACCCAGTTGGAGCGCCACTGTTTGTCTCGGCAGTCGTTACTCCGGGGTCCTGGCGGGGGAGAGGTTCCTCAGGATCGATTGAACCATCCGGAGGGGCACTCTCGTTCGGCGGCGGACTATCCGGATGGAGCGCCTGCGCATTGGCGTTTCTTGCCAACTGGTCGTCGACGGCTCGCTGTTCGTCCTGGTTGAGCTTTGTCCAGAGCGGCAGCGGCGGGCGCTGGGTCTGGGGGCCGCCGTCCGGGGCGGGCTGGTCGAGCCAGTTGGTGACGGCCTGGACGAGATCGCCCTTGGCCTGAACGACCTGAAGCTTCTGCCGGCCGAAGGCGACGTCGAGGTAATGCTGGTTGGTCGCGCGCTGGCTCGCATTGTCGGGCCAGTCGGCCTCGTTCTGCGCCGTTGCCGCCTGGTGCGCGGCGTCGAGCGCGGCGAGGTCTTGCGTATCGGGCAGGCCGATGCGCTTGAGATAGTCCTGGCCGGCGAGGTGCTGGCGCGCACCTTCGATCAGCGGTTGGAGGATGGCGCGCTCGGCCGGATCGATCCGATCGGCGGCGCGGTTGTAGAGGACGATAGAGGAGGGATAGTCGAACTTGCCTAATGCCGCGTCGATGGCGACCCGCCAGATCGACGGTTCGGTGCCGGGATCGCGGAAGGCAGCCCCGGTCTGCGGCCGGGTGCGGGCGATCTCCTGGAGGGCACCGTCGGCCGCGGCATGCAGCGACTCGATGGCGCCGGGATCGGCATGGTCGATGGTGGCCTGTCTGCGCAGCTGGTCGAGGCGTGCTTGAGCAGTGGCCTGGCGCCAGGCCTGGGTCTGGCGGCCGACATGATTGGCGACGGTGGCCTGCTCGACGAGCCGATGATCGGCCAGCGCTTGCTGGAGAAGGCGGTGCTGGGCGGCATTGCCGGCCTGGTCCAGCGTGTCCTGGCGCGCGGCCTCCAGCCGAGCCAGCACAGCGTCGGCGCCCGTCGCGGCGTCGCGGCCGGTCATTGCCAGGAAGGCGTCGGGACCAGTGTGAAGGATCTCGCGCTGGCGCTCGAGGAACTGGTTCTGCAGTTCGGCGGCGCGCGTTGCGTTGGCGATGGTGATCTCACGCTGGAGCGACGGATCGAGCGGATCGCCGGGGCGGCGTGCGGCGAGAGTGGAGCGGGTGCCCCACGCTTCATCGGGAATGTTGAAGTCCCGTGGCGTGGGAGCGGGCGGCGGATCTTCGGCCGGAGCCGGAGAGAGGAGGTAGCGCGACATGCGGGCAAGTTAAGGCCGCACCTCCTCGAGCAACGATTATGGTCGTTACCCCCTTCGCCGGCGCCGTGCGGGCTTAGGCGAGGAACCCGTTCGCGGCTCTCCGTTCACGACCGGAATAGGGCCTGCTGCGGTACGCACTTATCGTCGAAGGATGACGAACCTCTTCTGCTTCATCGACATCGCGGCGATGCCCGAACTCTCGCGAGGTTCGCGAGCCTCGCGAGAAGACCAGGACGTCGCGCCGAAAATCCAGGGCTGGCAAGGCTTTCGGCCCACCGCCGGCGCGCGTCGCGATTTTTGGTTGCGGCGACGGGGAAGGGTTATGCCGCGGATGGGAAGTTCGTCGCAAAATGCCGATGCCATCGGCATCCGCCTGTCCCCATCGCAGTGGGAAGAGATGGGAAATCCGCCCCTAGGCCCAGCCGCCGGCATGGGGCAGCACATGACCGGTGATGAACCCCGCGCCATCGGAGCACAGGAAGCAGACGGTGGCGCCAAGTTCGGCGCTCTTGCCGAGCCGACCGAGCGGAATCTGCGCCGTCATCTTGGCCATCGCCTCCTTGTTGGCGAGGAGGGCGGGCGGGAAGTAATCCGGATTCTCGACATAGTTGGAGCCCACGGCATTGACGGTGATGCCATCGCGGCCGAGCTCGCGTGCCAGCGAGTTGACCAGGCCGTTGGCGGCAGCGCGTGCGGAAGCATAGGGCGCGTAGTTGGCAATGCCACGCAATGGCGCTGCCGAGGAGACGAAGACGATGCGGCCCGACTTGCGCTTTCGCATCGACGGCGCCACCAGCTGCACGAGATGGAACGGCGCCACCGCCATCGCTTCCAGCGCGGCGCGATAATCCTCCAGCCGTGCTTCAGCAAGGGGCGCCCGCAGGGCGGGGAACGCGTCGTTGTTGACCAGCGCGTCGATATGTCCGTATCGCTTCAGCGCCAGCTCGACCATCGTCGCCGGGTCGGTGGCGGCGAGGGCATGGGCGCCCGGGAACTGGCTTTCATACTTGTGCCGCGCACTCGGTGCTTCGAACGAGGGATCGTGCGCCAGCACGGTGGCGCCCTGCGACAAGGCCACTTCTGTTGTGCCGTGACCTGCGAATTTCTCGACATTCGTGATCAGCATCACCCGGTCTTTCAGCAGCATGGCGATTCCTCTAGGTTGCGCTCCATGATTGAGCCCGATCCTAGCGTGCCCGTCTCCACCGGGCAGGCCCCCGACGGAGACGCGCCCACCGACGTTCCGCCGGCCGGTTCGCCTGCCGGGGAGGCCGCGCCGGCGGGCGAAGCGATGGCTTCGTTCGGTTATCGCGACGTTCCCAAGGCCGAAAAGGCCCGAATGGTCCGCGACGTGTTCGAGAGCGTGGCGCCGCGTTACGACCTGATGAACGATCTCATGTCGGGGGGCGTGCACCGGCTTTGGAAGAACGCTCTGGTCGACACCGTCAATCCTCGCCCGGGCGAGAAACTCCTGGACGTGGCGGGCGGCACCGGCGACATCGCCTTCCGGCTGTTGCAGCGCCAGGCCGAGCGCGGCGACGTGACAGTCTGCGACATCAATCCGGCAATGCTCGGCGTCGGTCGCGACCGGGCCATTGATCGTGGCCTGCTGCATGGCCTGACCTGGGCCACTGGCGACGCGGAACGCCTGCCGTTTCCCGACCGCTCTTTCGATGTCTATACGATTGCCTTCGGCCTGCGCAATGTCACGGACATCGACCAGGCCCTGCGCGAGGCCTATCGCGTGCTCAAGCCCGGTGGCCGCTATTTCTGCCTCGAGTTCAGCAAGGTCACGTCGGCGCCCATCGGGCGAATCTACGATACCTATTCCGAACGGGCGCTGCCCTTCTTCGGCCGCCTCGTCGCTCGCGATGCCGAGTCGTACCGCTACCTGCATGAAAGCATCCGTCGTTTTCCGCCCCAGCGCGAATTGGCGGAACGCATGCGTGCCGCCGGCTTCGAGCGCGTGTCCTGGCGCAACATGACGTTCGGCGTCGTTGCCCTGCATAGCGGGTGGCGTATCTAGATGCTGCGCGCGCTTCGCAACGGTTGGCGCCTCCTGCGGATGGCGCTCACCTTCGCCCGCCACGACGCGCTATTCCCGCTGGAGACGCTGGGCATTGCGCCGGCGTTGATTGCCTGGGCGCGATTGTTCTCTTCGCGTCGCCAGACGCGACGGCCGGGCGAACGGCTCGCGGCGGCACTGCAGGAGCTGGGGCCGTCCTTCATCAAGCTGGGCCAGGCGCTGTCGACACGCGCCGACCTGCTGAGCGAGGAAGTGGCGGCCGACCTTGCCAAGCTGCAGGATCACCTGCCGCCATTCTCGGGCACGGAGGCGCGGCGCACGATCGAAAGCGAGCTCGGCCGGCCGGTCGAGGCATTGTTCTCGAGCTTCGACGATGTGCCGGTTGCGGCCGCTTCGATCGCCCAGGTGCATTTCGCCGTCACGTCGGACGGTCGCGACGTGGCCGTGAAGGTGCTGCGGCCCGGAATCGAAGCGGCGTTCGCGCGCGATCTCGATCTCTTCTACTGGATGGCCGAGCTGGTGGAGCGCACCCAACCGCGGTTCCGCCGGTTGAAGCCGATCGAATCGGTCAAGGCCTTCGCCGATGTCGTGCGCGTCGAGATGGATCTGCGCATGGAGGCGGCAGCGGCGCAGGAGCTGGGCGAGAACTTCCTGGACGATCCCGGTTACCGCGCTCCGGAAATCGATTGGGATCGCACCGCGCAGCGTGTGATGACACTCGAGCGCATCGACGGCACGCCGATCGGCGATCGCGAGGCCATCGTCGCTGCCGGGCACGATCCGGACGTCGTCATGAAGAAGAGTGCCGAGGCCTTCTTCTATCAGGTGTTCCGCGACGGCTTCTTTCATGCCGACATGCATGGCGGCAACGCCTTCGTCGATCGCGAAGGCCGTATTGTGCCGGTCGATTTCGGCATCATGGGTCGGGTCGACGCCGACACGCGGGTGTATCTCGCCGAACTGCTGGTCGCCTTTCTGCGGCGCGACTACCGTGCCGTAGCCGAGGTCCAGTTCCGGGCCGGCTACGTGCCCTCGCATCAGTCGCTGGAGATGTTCGCGCAGGCCTGTCGGTCGATCGGCGAGCCGATCTTCGGCAAGCCCAGCCACGAGATCTCGATTGCCCGCCTGCTGGCGCAGTTGCTGCGCGTGACGGAGCAATTCGAGATGGCGGTCCAGCCGCAGCTCCTGCTGCTGCAGAAGACCATGTTGATGGCCGAGGGCATGGGCACGCGCCTCAATCCCCGGGTCAATATCTGGGAACTGGCACGGCCCCTGATCGAGGACTGGATGGTGAGCCATTTCGGCCCGCGCGCCACTCTCGCCCGCGCCGCCGACGACCTGGCGGTGGGGCTGCGCCGCCTGCCGCGCTTGCTCGACAATCTGCACGTCCTGGTCGAGCGGGAGCGGCGCAAGGCCGACCAGGCGGAGATACTGCCGGCCCCGACCCCGATCCGGCCCTGGCGCCTCGTTCTGGTCGAGATCGTGGCGCTGCTGGCCCTGGCGGCAGCGATCGTGGGGTGGCTGCGATGAGGATCACCGTCCGGCGGCGGGCTGCCGTCCCTCCGGCACTGTGGTAGGCTTTCGGCCATGCTGAAGGGCAAGCGAATCCTGATCGTCGTCGCTGGCGGCATCGCCGCCTTCAAGGTGCTCGAGCTGATCCGCCTGCTGCGCAAGCGGGGCGCGGCGGTGCGCTGCGTTCTGACCGAGGCCGGCGCGAAGTTCGTCACCCCGCTGTCGCTGCAGGCGCTGACGGAAGACCGCGTCTACAGCGATATGTTCTCGCTCACGGACGAAAGCGAGATGGGACATATCCAGCTGTCGCGCGATGCCGATCTGCTGGTCGTTGCGCCGGCCACCGCCAACCTGCTGGCGCGCATGGCGGTGGGATTGGCCGATGATCTCGCCTCCACGGTTCTGCTTGCGACGGACAAGCCTGTCCTTGCGGCGCCGGCGATGAATGTCCGCATGTGGACCCACGCCGCAACGGTTGCCAATGTCGAGACGCTGAAGAAGCGCGGCGTCACCTTCGTCGGCCCCAACGACGGCGTGATGGCCTGCAACGAGTTCGGTCCGGGCCGTCTGTCGGAGCCGGAGGAGATCCTCGCCGCCATCGAGGGGATGCTGACCCAGGACCGGCCTCTCGCCGGGAAGCGGGCACTGGTGACGTCGGGCCCGACGCGCGAGGCCATCGATCCGGTGCGCTACATCTCCAACCACTCCTCGGGTAAGCAGGGGCATGCCATCGCTGCTGCCCTTGCGCGATTGGGTGCGGAGGTGACGTTGGTGAGCGGGCCGGTGACGGTGCCCGATCCCGCTGGCGTGAAGATCGTGAAGATCGAGTCGGCAGACGAGATGTTGGCTGCCTGCCTGGCAGCGGGCGCGATCGACGTTGCCGTTTGTGCTGCCGCCGTCGCCGACTGGAAGGCCGCCCATCCGGTAACCGCCAAGATCAAGAAGCAGAACGGGGTACCGCCGCCGAGGCTCGAACTCGCGCCCAACCCGGACATTCTCGCCACCCTGTCCAAACCTGGTCCGACCCGCCCAAGCCTGGTGGTCGGGTTCGCGGCGGAGACCGAGAACCTGATCGCCAATGCGGTCGACAAGCGCAAGCGCAAGGGCTGCGACTGGATCGTGGCCAACGACGTGTCGCCCGCGACGGGTACGTTCGGCGGGGAGCGCAACACAGTCCATCTGGTCAGTGCCGAAGGGGTCGAGGATTGGCCGACCCTGGCCAAGGAAGAGGTCGCGGTCCGGCTCGCCGTTCGCATCGCGGACCATCTTGGTCGACCTCGGCCGGCCGCGGCGGCGGAGTGACGTGAGGATGATGACCGGCGTGGAAGGTGTGGAGATCAAGGTGGTCCGGCTGGCCCATGGCCGCGACCTGGCGCTGCCCGATTATGCGACCGCGGCTGCGGCAGGCGCTGATCTGCTGGCGGCGATCGACCAGGATATCGAGCTCGGACCGCTGGAGCGGCGGATCGTGCCGACCGGCATCTCGATTGCCCTTCCGGTAGGCTTTGAGGCTCAAGTTCGCCCGCGTTCCGGGCTGGCCGCCAAGAACGGCATCACGGTCGCCAACGCGCCGGGCACTATCGATGCCGATTATCGCGGTGAAGTGGGCGTGATTCTGGTCAATTTGAGCAAGGAGTCGTTCCGTATCAGCCGCGGCATGCGAATTGCACAGTTGGTGGTGGCGCGCCATGCCCGGGCGATCTGGCGGGAGGTCTCCGCGCTGGACGAGACGGAAAGGGGCGCCGGCGGCTTCGGATCGACAGGTGTCGCAGCGGGGTCGTCGACGCGCGGCTAAGGGCTAAGAGGAAATTGAGCAGATGCCTCGGCTCAGCAAGAAGACGATGTTCGCAATCGAGGCGGTTCTGGATGTCGCCTTCCATGTCGGTGACCATCCCGTGCGCAGCGGGGACATCACCGAACGGCAGCGCATTCCCAAGCGCTATCTCGAACAGGTTCTGCAGCACCTGGTGCGGGCCGGCATTCTCTCCGGCAAGCGCGGCCCTCGCGGCGGCTATCGTCTCGGCCGCGACAAGGAGCAGATCACGCTGGGCGAGGTTGTGCGCGTCGTGCGCAAGCTCGAAGCGGAGACGGAGCCGAGCGATCTTTCCGTCGGCTCGCCGCTCGCACACGAGGTGGTGTGGCCGATGTGGGAGAAGCTGCGCGACGACATGATGTCTCAGCTCGATACCATTACCATAGAGGAGCTCTGCCAGCAGGCTCGAGCCAAAGGCCTGCGCACGGTTCAGAATCGTCTGCACGCGACGCAGGTCGTCCTCTAGAAAGAGCTGCGCTATGCTCCGCCGCTTTTTGAAACGGAGGAGCAGACAATGGCCAAGGCCAAAGCCAAGACGGCAGCCAAGAAGAGCAAACCGAACCCGCGCAACCGGAAGCTCTACGACGAGGGCATGAAGGTGCGCAAAGCCGTGCTGGGCTCGGCTTATGTCGACAATTCGGTGGCCAGTGCCGACGACTTCATGATGGCGTTCCAGGACGTCACGACCGAGTACTGCTGGGGCTATGTCTGGACCCGGCCGGGTCTGCCCAAGAAGACTCGATCGATGCTGAACCTCGCCATGCTGGCGGCGCTCAATCGCGGGCCCGAGCTCAAGCTGCATATCAACGGCGCGTTGACCAACGGTCTCAGCAAGGACGAGATCAAGGAGATCTTCCTGCAGGTCGCGATCTATTGCGGCATTCCCGCCAGCCTGGACGCCTTCAAGATCGCGCGCGACGTGTTCAAGGAACGCGGCCTCTAGGCTGCGTTCCCGTCGTGACAACCATCCGGCCGGCGGAGCGCGGTGAGGCCAAGAGTCTGACCGCGCTCTGCGTGCGATCGAAGGCCCATTGGGGCTACGACGCCGAGTTCATGCGGTTGAGCACGCCAGCGATCATCGTGCGCGAAGCCGACATTGCGGCCGGCCGCGTGCTGGTCGGCTGCAACGCCAGAGGGCACGTGGTTGGCCTGGTCCGCGTCCGTCGCCGCGGCAAGACCGCCAGTCTCGGCCTGATGTTCGTCGATCCGCCGGCGATCGGGACCGGCGCGGGCCGAATCTTGTTCGAGGCCGCAGTGCAACTCGCACGCACACTCGGTGCCCAACGCATGACCATCCTGGCCGACCCGCATGCGGCGGCGTTCTACGAGCATATGGGCGCGCGCTTCCTGCGAAACGCGCCGTCGGATGCGATTCCCGGCCGCACGCTGCCGTTCTACGAATACGATCTCACCTCAGGAGTCGTCCCATGACCACCCTCGTCCCGCCCGCCACCATCGCCTTCATCGGTCTCGGCATGATGGGCCGTCCCATGGCGACGCGGCTCGCCGAAGCCGGCTTCACGCTGCGCGTCTTCGACGTCTCGCAGAAGGCGGTATCGGACTTCGTCGGCGCCCATCCCTCCGCCATCGCCACCGCTTCGGCCAAGGCTGCCGCTCAGGGAGCCGCGGCACTGATCACCATGCTGCCCGATGCCAAGATCGTGCGGCAGGCCGTGCTCGAAGGCCGCGATCCCGCCATCGACGGCCTCGAAGCGGGTGCACTGGTGATGGATATGAGTTCGTCCAATCCGGTCGCAACGCAGCAACTCGCGCGCGATCTCGCGCTCCGCGGCATGGCGCTGCTCGATGCCCCGGTCTCGGGCGGCGTGAAACGCGCCGTCGATGGCTCGCTCAGCATCATGGTGGGCGGAGCGGCGGCCGACCTGGAGCGGGCCCGGCCGGTATTCGCGACCATGGGCAAGACCATCACGCTGTGCGGTCCGGCGGGCGCCGGGCACGCGCTGAAAGCCCTCAACAACTACCTCTCCGCCGCCGGCCTGGTGGCGATGTGCGAGGCGCTGGTGGTGGGTGAGGCGTTCGGCCTCGATCCCGGTACCATGGTCGATGTCTTCAACAGCTCGACGGGCAAGAGCAACGCCACCGAGGTGAAAGGCCGCCAGTTCGTGGTCTCCCGCACCTTCGCCGCCGGCTTTACGACGGCCCTGATGGCCAAGGACCTGCGTACGGCCGGCGAGGTCGCCGCCCATCTCAAGCTCAAGATGCCCAACCTCGAACAGGCCGTGGCCTACTGGACCGACGCCGATGCCAGGCTCGGCAAGGGTGCCGACCACACCGAGATCTTCCGCTACGCCGAGATGCTGGCTGAGGCGGACTGACACCCTTTCGTCAACAGGGCCTTTGACAGCGCCGCAGCGCAACCCTATATAAGCGCCGCCTCAGGGTCCCTGGCGCTGCCGCCCGGCGGTGATCGACGGGACCCATTTCGAACGACACGACTCTCAACATACAGGTTCGACCCTCGGGTCGCCCGAGCGCGTGCGTCATTTCCCAAACACTGAAGACCCATGAATCTCGAAGATCTGAAGAAAAAGAAACCACCTGAACTCCTGGCTTTTGCTGAAGAGCAGGGTGTGGAAGGCGCCGCGCAGATGCGGCGCCAGGAGCTGATGTTCGCCATCCTCCAGAAGCTCGCCGCCTCCGACCAGGCGATCTTCGGCGTCGGCACCATCGAGGTGCTGCCCGACGGGTTTGGCTACCTGCGTTCCATGGAAGCCAGTTACCTGCCGGGCGCGGACGACATCTATGTCAGCCCGACCCAAGTCCGTAAGTTCGGCTTGCGGACAGGCGATACCGTCGAAGGCGAGATCCGCGCGCCCAAGGATGGCGAGCGCTATTTCGCCATGGTGCAGATCAACAAGGTCAATTTCGACGACCCGGAGGCGCTGCGCCACCGCATCAATTTCGACTCGCTTACGCCGCTCTATCCGGACGAGAAGCTGAAGCTCGAGATGGAAGGTGCGGGCGTCATGGCTCCCACCATCTCCGAGGAGCAGAGCGCGCCGCGAGCGACGTCTTCGGGCCGCGTCAGCTCGGGTCGTCGCACGACCGGTACGCTGACCAAGAAGGCCACATCCACGCCACAGCAGCAGCTCGACATCTCGACCCGTGTGATCGATCTGATCGCACCGATCGGCAAGGGCCAGCGCGCCCTGATCGTCTCGCCGCCGCGCACCGGCAAGACGGTGCTGATGCAGAACATCGCCCACGCCATCACCGCCAACAATCCCGAGGTCTACCTCATGGTGCTGCTCGTCGACGAGCGGCCTGAGGAAGTCACGGACATGCAGCGCACGGTCAAGGGCGAGGTCGTGAGCTCGACCTTCGACGAACCGGCCAGCCGCCACGTCGCCGTGGCCGAGATGGTGATCGAGAAGGCCAAGCGCCTGGTCGAGCACAAGAAGGACGTGGTGATCCTGCTCGACTCGATCACCCGCCTCGGCCGCGCCTACAACACCGTCGTGCCGAGCTCCGGCAAGGTGCTGACAGGCGGTGTCGATGCCAACGCCCTGCAGCGGCCCAAGCGCTTCTTCGGTGCGGCCCGCAACATCGAGGAGGGCGGCTCGCTCACCATTATCGCCACGGCGCTGATCGATACCGGCAGCCGCATGGACGAGGTGATCTTCGAAGAGTTCAAGGGCACCGGTAACTCGGAAATCATCCTCGACCGCAAGGTTGCGGACAAGCGCACCTTCCCGGCGATCGACATCACCAAGTCGGGCACCCGCAAGGAAGAGCTTCTGGTGGATCGTGCGACGCTGTCGAAGATGTGGGTGCTGCGCCGCATCCTCATGCCGATGGGCGCGGTGGACGCCATCGAATTCCTGCTCGACAAGCTCCGCACGGCGAAGACCAACGCGGACTTCTTCAGCTCGATGAACCAGTAGCGCGCTTTCACAAGCGCGCATAGGCGGCAACGCCGGCACCGAGCGCAGGAACGTCGCCCGGTGCAGAACGAACGCAGTTGCCGCGATTACGCTCCCAGATCGGCCGCCACGGCATGGCGCTGCGCGGCACTGACGGCAACGTGGGTGCCGAACCAGGCTTCGAAACCCATGCGGCCTTGATGTAGCAGCATGCCCAACCCGTCGATGCAGTGGTTGCCGCGCGCGCGCGCGGCGGCCAGCAACGGCGTCTCGAGCGGGACATAGACGATATCGTCGACCGCCGCGCTGGCAGGAAGGTGACGGAGGTCGAGATCGAGCGGCGGCTGCCCCTTCATGCCGAGCGAGGTCGTGTTCACCAGCAATGTCGCGCCCTCGAGACTGGCGGCGCGCTCGTCCCAGCGCTCGATGGCGATGCGCCGTCCATCGCGCGGCGTAAAAGCGAGGCCGAGCTCGATCGCGGCCTGCTGGGTGCGGTTGACGAGCCGCAGCTCCGGCACGCCGGCCTCGACCAGGGATGCGACGATTGCCCGTGCGGCGCCACCCGCGCCCAGCACAACGACGGGTCCGGCTGAAGCCCGCCAATCCGGGGCACCTTCCTTCAGGGCGGCAATGAAGCCGAAGGCATCGCTGTTGCGGCCCTCGAGCATGCCGTCGGCATGCTTGATGACCGTATTCACGGCACCGATCCGGGCGGCTTCGGGATCGATGCGGTCGAGCAACGGCATGATCTCGACCTTGTGCGGCAGCGTCAGGTTGCAGCCGCGCGCATTCGGGGTGCGCCGCAGGAAGGCGACAAGCGCTTCGAGCGCCGACCGCGTCGGCTCGACCGGCAGGCGCCCGTAGTGGCCGTCGATCCTGTGCTGCTTCAGCCAGAAGCCATGCAGGGCCGGTGAGCGGGAATGGTCGACCGGCCAGCCGACGATGGCGGCGAACGGCCGGCCATGAGCCTCGGCGAGAAGGACGTCGTAGGCACTCACGTGACGTCAGGCCGCCTGCGCCCGCGCGAGGCCAATGCCGTGGCCGGCCAGGAACGACAAGAGCGGCAGGAGCGGCAGGCCGAGGATGGTGAAATAGTCGCCATCGACCCGACTGAAGAGATGAGCGCCCAGGCCCTCCAGCTGATAAGCGCCGACCGAGTTCAACACCGCCTCTCCGGCACAGGCCAGATAGGTATCGAGGAAGGCCTCGTTGAATGGGCGCATGGTGAGGCGCGCCCGCTCGTTCCAGTGCCACAACCGGGTGCCGCCGCGAACCACGACGACGGAGGAAAACAGCTCGTGCGTCTGGCCGCGGAGGGCGAGGAGCTGCTTGCGGGCGGTTTCCATCGACGACGGCTTGTCGAAAAAGCGGCCCTGGCAGGCAAGGGTCGAATCGCCCCCCACGACCATCGCGTCCGGATGCTTGCTGGAGACCCGAAGGGCCTTCATCTCGGCTAGCGCTTCGGCGATCTCCTGGGGGGCCGCCCGTTCGCCCAGCAGGCTGCGCTTGGCTTCCTCCTCGTCGAGGCCCGAAGGTTCCGTTCGGAAGGCAAGACCGGCATTGGCGAGGAGCTGCCGACGGGAGTGACTCGTAGAGGCAAGAATCAACGGAGGGACGGGCATGGATGCTGGACTTACGCGGGTTCGAGGCGGAACAGCCCGCCATGG
This sequence comes from Enhydrobacter aerosaccus, assembly GCF_900167455.1. Taxonomy (GTDB): domain Bacteria; phylum Pseudomonadota; class Alphaproteobacteria; order Reyranellales; family Reyranellaceae; genus Reyranella; species Reyranella aerosaccus. Next base: position 1,174,261 of record NZ_FUWJ01000002.1, on the reverse strand, counting down.
TCGCTCGGGGGGCGAGGTCTAACGCCCCTCAGGCCCCCGGCGCACGTCGCGAATATAGGGAAGACGCTCGACGAGCAACCTCTCCTCGGCGACCGTCGAATCCGCACGGCGAGAAGGGCGGCGCCACCTGGCAAAGCCCAAGCCGTCCGTGCATCGACCGTCGGTGATGGTGCTGCCAGGGTGCCCTGCCTGCCGTGTGGGCATTTCGATCGCCCGCTACCGCCGCCCGGCACGCAGTTGCAGCAAAGGAGAAATGGCATCGAACCGTGACCCTCCCGCAAGAGCGCGGCGCGTGCGCACTGGCGCCGGAAGGACCGGTCATTATACTCGGCGCGGACACAGGGAGCGTTGCTTGACCGATCGTTATCTTCGTACCGGTATTTTTCTCGCCCCGTTCCACGCGCTCGACGAGAATCCGACGCTGGCCCTCGAGCGGGACATGGAGCTGCTCCAGCATCTCGATCGGCTGAACTATCACGAGGGCTGGGTCGGCGAGCACCATTCGGGCGGGTTCGAGATCATCGCCAGTCCCGAGATGTTCATCGCCGCCGCGGCGGAGCGCACGCGGCATATCCGGCTCGGAACGGGCGTCGTGTCCTTGCCCTACCATAACCCGTTCATGCTGGCCTCGCGCATGACCCAGCTCGATCACATGACGCGCGGTCGCGCGATGTTCGGGGTCGGGCCCGGCGCCCTGGTGCACGACGCGGCCAAGATCGGCGTCAGGGCTGCCGATCAGCGCAGCCGCATGAACGAGGCGCTCGATGTGATCGTCGAGCTGATGGCCGGCAAGTCGGTCACCCGCAAGACCGAGTGGTTCGACCTGAACGGCGCCCAGCTGCAGCTGCCTTCCTACAGCCAGCCCGGCATGGAAATGGCCGTGGCCTGCGCGCGGTCTCCGGTGGGGGCGGTGGCGGCCGGCCGCCACGGCATCGGCATGCTGTCGATCGGCGGCACCTCGGACGAGGCCCTGAAGGCCCACGCCAACAACTGGAGCATCTATACCGAGAATGCGCGTCAGCATGGCAAGACGGCGGATCGCTCGAAGTGGCGCATCGTCACCTTCGCCCATGTGGCGGAGACGCGAGAGAAGGCGCGCGAGGACGTCAAGTTCGGCCTCGATCGATATGCCAAGTATTTCACCGACGTCGCGACCTTTCCGATCCTGCCGCCCGGCATCACCGACGCGGTCGAGTTCCTGACCAAGGAAGGCATTGCCTGCATCGGAACGCCGGACGACTGCGTGAGGCACTTCGAACGGTTGTGGCAGGGCTCGGAGGGCGGCTTCGGCGCTGTCCTGTTGCTCGCCAACAACTGGGCGGACTGGCCGGCGACGCTGCGCTCGTACGAACTGATGGCGCGGTTCGTCCATCCGCATTTCCAGCGCAACGCCAACACGTTGCGCCAGCTCAGCTACGATATCGCCACCTCCAATCGCGGCACCTATTCGGCCGAGAGCCAGGCGGCGGTCGAAGGCGAGATCAAGAAATACGCATCTGCCAAATCCAATCGCGCGGCCGAGTGAGCGCAAACCTTTCAAGGGGGAGTTTTCAATGTCGAAGTCGATTCTGATCCATGAGAATGGCGGACCGGAGAAGATGCAGCTGGCCGATGTCGAGGTCGGCAGCCCCGGTCCGGGACAGGTCAAGGTCAAGCACACGGCTATCGGCCTCAACTTCATCGACGTCTATACGCGTAGCGGCCTCTACCAGACCCCGTTGCCCAATGCCGTTGGTCGCGAGGCGGCGGGCGTCGTGCTCGAGGTCGGGCCGCGGACCAAGGGCTTCAAGAAGGGCGATCGCGTCGCTTATTGCGGCGTTCTCGGCGCCTACTGCGAGGAGCGGCTGATGGGCGTCGACCAGCTCGTGCACGTGCCCAAGGGGGTCAGCGACGAGCAGGCGGCAGCGATCATGCTCAAGGGCATGACGACCGAATATCTGGTCGATCGCTGCGCCAAGCCCTGGCTAAAGAAAGGCGACATCATCCTGTTCCATGCCGCTGCGGGCGGCGTCGGCCTGCTGTTCGGCCAATGGGCAAAGGCCCGGGGCTACAAGGTGATCGGTACCACGTCTTCACCTGAAAAGGCGGCCCTGGCCAAGAGGAACGGCTACAAGTGGGTGATCGACTACACCAAGGAGGACATCGTCGCCGAGGTGAAGAAGATCACCAAGGGTAAGGGTGTGCCGGTGGTGTTCGACGGTGTCGGCAAGGACACCTGGAATGCGTCGCTCGACTGTCTGCAGCCTCGCGGCCTGATGGTCTCGTTCGGCAACGCCTCCGGAGCCGTGCCGCCGCAGCCGGTCGGTATCCTCAATGCCAAGGGCTCGCTCTATCTGACCAGGCCGAGCCTCAATGCCTACACGGCCACGCGCAAGGATCTCGAGGCGTCCGCCAAGTCGCTGTTCAAGATGGTGAAGAGCGGCAAGGTGAAGATCTCGATCGATCAGCGCTATCCGCTCGCGGAAGCCGGCCAGGCGCATATCGATCTGGAGAGCCGCAAGACGACGGGCCAGACGATTCTCGTACCCTAACTGAGCGTTTCCGAGACGCGGATAGGACGGGGCCGGAGAAGAGGGGGCTGGCACCGTGAACGACACGCAGCAGGGCGAAGCGCCGACTGACGAAGAGGGCTCGTGGCTCGAACGCCTCGGCGATTCGGTGGGTGCCATCGTCTTGGGCGTTGTCTTGATCGTCGCGGCCTCGTCGCTGTTGTTCTGGAACGAACGCCAGGCTGTCAGCAACGAGAAGGGGATGGCGCAAGGCGCTGGAGTCCTCTCGGTGCCCGCCGACCGGATCAATCCGGACAATGACGGCAAGCTCGTCCACGTCGTCGGCACACTGACGGCGGTGGGGCCGGCAACGGACCTGGAATTCGGCATGCGAAGTCCTGGCATCCGGCTGCATCGCATCGTCGAGATGTTTCAGTGGCGGGAAGAGTCCGAGCCGGGGAAGGCAAATGGCAACGGCACGGCACGGAAGTACGTCTATGTTCGCGCATGGGCGGAATATCCGGTCGACTCGGATGACTTCCAAGAATGGCGTGGCCATGCCAATCCCGAGATGCCGTACCGGACCCATCTCGCCCTGGCGCCCGGGCCGAGGCTCGGGGCGTTCATCGTGCCCCCCAATCTTCTGTACCGGTTCGGTGTCGAGGAACCTCTGGCAGCCGGTGACGAGCAGGCGGCCTTGCTGCGAAAGCGGTTGAACAGGCCGGTGAAGGTGGTCGACGGCGCTCTTTACGTCGGCAGCGATCCCGCCGATCCCCAGATTGGCGATCTGCGCATAACCTTCCGACATGTCCCGTTGCAGACAGCCAGCGTAGTCGCCGAGCAAGCGGGCCGAACATTCGACGCCTATCATCCGGAGGTCGGAGGCCCCATCGAAGTCATGCTGCCGGGAGATGTTCCAGCCACGAAGATGTTCACGATGCCGGAGGATGGCGGGAGCGCCTGGGCTTGGGCGATCCGTGTCGGCGGCGGCCTTCTGATGTTCCTGGGCTTCGTCCTGGTGATGGGCCCGATCTCCGCGCTGGCGGACATCGTGCCCATCCTGATTGCCGTCGTCGAAGCGGGCGTGGCCGCGATCGGCCTGTTCTTTACCGCTGTCCTGGCGCCATTGATCGTCGCCGGTGCCTGGGTCATGTATCGCCCGGATATTGCCGTGGCGGTGATCGCGGCGGGAGCTGTTCTCGCCCTCGGTGCGCTGTGGCTCGCGCATTGGCACAAGGCGAAGAGGGACGCTGCGGCTGTCGAATGAAGGGCACGAGATGGTGATCGTCGGGTTGACCGGCTCGATCGGGATGGGCAAGTCGACCGCGGCCAAGATGCTGCGGCAGATGGGGATACCGGTTTACGACGCGGATGCGGCCGTGCACGCCTTGCAGGCGCCGGGCGGACGTGCGCTGCCTCCGATCGAGGCCGCTTTTCCTGGGGTCGTGAAGGAGGGGGTGCTCGACCGCCAGGCCTTGGGCGCGCGTGTCTTTGGCAACAAAGATGCGCTACGCAAGCTCGAGGCGATCGTCCATCCGCTGGTCGCCGCGCGGCAGCGGGCTTTCCTCAAGCGGGCAGCTCAACGCGGCATGCCGCTGGTCGTTCTCGATATCCCCTTGCTGTTCGAGGGGCGCGGCGAGCGACGTGTCGATGCCACCTTGGTGGTAAGCGCTCCGGCCTTCCTGCAACGGCGGCGGGTTCTGGCTCGGCCCGGCATGACAGCCGAGAAATTCACCGGCATCCTGCGCCAGCAAGTGCCGGACCGCACCAAGCGGCGCCTGGCGACCTTCGTCATCCCCACCGGACTTGGCCTGGCGCCGACGCGGATGGCGTTGCAAAGGGCTGTCGCTCGTCTCAGTCAGGGCCCGGGCCGGTCGTGGCCGCCCAATCCCTGGCGGGAGAAATTCACAGCGCAGCTCGCGCGCGCCCGTCGCGCCTGACGACGCTTCCGGTTACAAGAGCCTCATGCGCGAGATCGTCCTCGATACGGAAACGACGGGTCTGGATCCACAGGCCGGCCATCGCGTGGTCGAGGTCGGCTGCATCGAGCTATTCAATACCGTTGCAACAGGCAAAACTTTCCACGCCTATTTCAACCCGGAAATGCCGATGCCGGCCGGCGCCCAGGACGTGCACGGGCTGAGCGACGAATTCCTGGCCGACAAGCCGCCCTTCGCGGATCGTGTCCATGAGTTCCTGGAGTTCATCGGCGACGCCCGGCTCGTCATCCACAATGCGCAATTCGATATCGGTTTTCTCAATGCCGAGCTCGAGCGGGCCGGCAAGCCCAAGCTCGCCAACGCCTATATCGACACCGTATCGATGGCGCGCCGCAAGTTTCCGGGCCAACGGGTCAGCCTGGATGCGCTATGCGAGCGGCTGGGCGTCGACAATTCGAGCCGCACGAAGCATGGCGCACTGCTCGATTCCGAGCTCCTGGCCGAGGTCTATCTCGAACTCAATGGCGGCCGGCAGCGCGATCTCGGCCTGGCGGCCGGAGTGGCGGCCGCCGCGGTCGAACTGGCGGTCACGACGACGGTGACGATCCGGCCGCCGCGCCCGCATGCGCCGACCGAGCTGGAACTCGCCGCCCACGCCGAATTCGTGAAGAGGCTCAAGGACCCCATCTGGCTGAAGGCCGAATAGGCAGTCCGGGACTGATCAGCAGTTCTGCAAGAAATTCGCAATCGGCCGCTGGCCATCCGGCCAGCTTACGCGACGAAGCGGCTGTTCCGAGTTCAGTCGAGGAGCCTTCCCTCGAATGCCTCAGGCGTGACCGACCGGACCGCCGGGAATACCCGGGATCTGCCCGCTGGCCGCCTCGAGCTGCTGGCGGTAGAGCGCCACGAAGTCGACCGGCGCGATATTGAGCGGCGGAAAGCCTGCTTCGCGCGTCGCGTTGGCGACGATGGCGCGGGCGAACGGAAAGAGCAGCCGCGGCGTCTCGATCAGCAGCAGCGGGCCGTAAGCCTCCTGCGGCACCTCACCCAGGGTGACGGTGCCAGCATAGATCAGCTCTAGCATGAACAGCGGCTCTTTTTCCGGCGTATGAGCGCTCGCCTCGAGGGTCAGGGACACTTCGAATGTCTTGGCCTCGAACTGCCGCGTCGTGACGTTCACATTCAGAGTGAGCTGCGGTTGCTTCTGCTCGATCAGGCTCTGCGGCGCGCGCGGATTTTCGAAGCTCAGGTCCTTGATGTACTGGCCGTGCAGGGTGAGCGGATTGGCCTGCGCTTGAGGCTGGGCGCCAGCGGATCCGGAAGGCGGAGGGGTCGTGGTCATATTGTGCTCGCTGCGGTGGCCTGATTGGTGGCGCGGCGGTACCACGCAAAGCTGCACTGCACAAGACGCGCAGGGGGCCACGTGGCAGTAATTGCCAAGCTCTGTGTCGTTGGAGAAAATAAAAGCTCATATTCTGCATGGCTCGACAACGAATGACCCTCTCGTCCTTGCGTCCTCTCATCGGTGTGACCGCCTGCCTCAAGGAAAATGGCAGGGGCGGCTGGCATCACGCGGTTGGCGACAAGTACGTGCAGGCTGCCATCCGCGCCGCAGGCGGGTTACCGATCCTGATTCCGGCCTTCGGACGCGAGTTCGAGGATCAGGCGATGACCGAGGCGCTCGACCGACTGCTCGATACACTCGACGGGATCCTGCTGACCGGCAGTCCTTCGAACGTCGAGCCGCATCACTACGGCGGTGAGCCAAGCCGGGACGGCACGGCCCACGATCCGGCACGTGACGCGACGACCCTCCCTCTCATCCGCCACGCTGTCGATCACGCCGTGCCGGTCTTTGCCATCTGCCGCGGCCTTCAGGAGGTGAATGTCGCGCTAGGCGGTACCCTGCATCAGCTGGTGCACGAGGTGGAAGGGCGGCGCGACCATCGCTCGCCCAGGTCGCCCGACATGGACGTGAACTACGCACCGGCCCACGAGATCGAGATCCTGGAAGGTGGCCTGCTGCATCGTTTGCTGGGTGAGAAGCGCGTGCGCGTGAATTCCCTTCATGCTCAGGGCGTCGACCAGCTCGCGCCGCGCGCTCGGCTTGAGGCGGTCGCGGACGACGGGCAGGTCGAGGCCTTTACCGTACCGGATGCGCCGGGCTTTCTGCTGGCGCTGCAATGGCATCCGGAGCATCGTGCTCTGGAAAATCCGGTATCGATGAAACTGTTCGATGCTTTCGCCGATGCCTGCCGGCAACGGGCCGCCGCCCGTCTCAGCGAGCCGCTGCGCGCCGCAGCCGAATAGGAGGCCGTCATGGACGGAGCATCTACCCGCAACAATGCTCGCCGCGACTTCTATGAGCGGATCGACGGGCTTTCGATGGCGCCGCTGTGGGAGTCCCTGCATCAGCTCGTGCCACCCAGCCCGGCGCCGAAGTACGTGCCCGTGGCCTGGGACTACGACAAGGTCCGGCCGTTCCTGATGGAATCGGGCTCACTGATTACCGCCAAGGAGGCGGTCCGGCGGGTGCTGATCCTCGAGAACCCGGCCTTGCGGGGAACCGCCTGCACCACGCCGACCCTTTATGCCGGGCTGCAGCTCATCCTGCCGGGCGAGGTCGCGCCCAGCCATCGCCATACACAATCGGCGCTGCGCTTCATCGTCGAAGGCGAAGGGGCCTATACCGCCGTCGATGGCGAGCGCACCATCATGCACGAGGGCGACTTCGTCATCACGCCGACTTGGACCTGGCATGATCACGGCAACGACTCCTCCAGGCCGATGGTATGGCTGGACGGTCTCGACATCCCGCTGGTGGCGCTGTTCAACGCCGGCTTCGCCGAGAATGGCGAAACGGATGAGCAGCCGATCACAACGCCGCCCGGTACGTCGGATGCCAAGTTCGCGAGCGGTCTTCTACCCGTGGACTGGAAGCCGACACGACAGACCTCGCCGATCTTCAACTATCCCTATGCGCGCACGCGCGAGGCGCTGCACGGTCTGAAGAAGGCGGGGCCGCCGGATGCCTGCCACGGTTACAAGCTGCGCTACGTCAATCCAGCCAATGGCGGCTCGCCGATGGCGACGATGGGCACCTTCATGCAGCTTCTGCCCCAGGGCTTCGAGACGGCGCCCTATCGCAGCACCGACGGCACGGTGTTCTCGGTCGTCGAGGGCGAGGGCGAGAGCCGCGTCGGCGATCAGGTCTTCCGCTGGAAGAAGCGCGATCACTTCGTGGTGCCGAGTTGGGCCAGGGTCGTGCACAAGGCCGACAGCGAGGCCGTTTTGTTCTCCTTCTCCGATCGCCCGGTTCAGGAGCGCCTCGACCTCTGGCGCGAGGATCGCAGCGGCCGCTAGCTGGTCCTTCGCTGCGCTGCAACCGAGCCGGCGCACTCGTTGACGTTCATCAAGGGACGCAGCTTCGGGTCGTAGGCGTCGACATAGTCGACCCGGTCCTTGGCCATGTAGACGAACAGGCTGCAGGCATCGGACTGGTAGCGCAGCACGCGGGCCGTGCCGTCCTTGCGGTCGAGCAACGGCGCACCAAACCGGGCGCGCAGTTGCGCCTCGTCCATGCCCTTGATCTCGCTGACGGGGATGGGCCGCCCGGCATTGGCGGAGCGGAAGATGCCCTGCTCGCCACCCGAGAGGGAGTAGTGCGGATCGGAGTCCGAGACACAGCCGCCGAGAAGAAGACAGGCCGCGGCAAGAGGCCAGAACGCCGGTTTCATATCGATATCAAGTCTAACGCCTTTGCGCCGGTGGATTAAAGGGACGTGCGCGCGGCGTCGGCGGCGTGAGCGTTTGTGCCACATGCACCATGGCGGCCGTGCCCACCACGGGCACGATGAGGTTCACGACCGGGATTGTCCCGAGCAGGACGATGACCATGCCGGTGGCCCAGAGCGTGCCGGCATTGGCCCGCCGCCACGCCTTGACCTCGGCTGCCCCCATGCGCCGCAGTGCCACCTGCTCGTAATAGAGCCGCGCCGTCAGCCAGCCATTCAGCCCGTAGAACAGCAGCGCCCCCAGGCCGGCCACGAACAGGGCCAGCAGGTAGAAGGGCAGCATGACGAGGTTCAGCACCACCACCGCCACGGTGAAGGCGAGGCCGGTCCAGATCGCGGTCCCGATCGGGATGCCGCGCGCCTTGCCCAGCTGCGGGTAGTGGGTGCTTTCGACGATGTCGGCAATGCGCTCGAGGAAGATGGAGATGACGAGGCCGAAGCTGGCCGGGAACAGCATCAACGCCACGACCAGGACCGCCGCGCCGCCCAGCCAGTGGACGGCGCTGTTGGCCCACTCCCAACGAAAGCTGGCGAAGGACTGCAGGGCCCACCAGGCGAGGCCGATAATGGCCGCCTGCAGGATCACGGAAAGCGCCAGAGACTGCCAGATCACACTGCGCAGTCGCGGGTCTCCCAATTGACGGACGGCAAGCTCGAAAGCGCGAATCATGCCGTCCGGATTACCACGATCATTGCGGGCCGACGATCCCCGCTGCCTTGAGCTCGCTGATCTCCTTGGCCGAGAAGCCGCGCTCGCTCAGCACGGCGTCGGTATGCTCGCCCCGTTTGGCCGCCGGTCCCTTCACGCCTTCCTTGGTCCGCGAGAAGCGCGGGGCCGCTGCGGGCTGCGGAAAGCCGGAGACATCGACATAGGCGTTGCGCGCCTTGGCGTGCGGATGTTGCGAGGCCTCCGTCATGGTGAGCACGGGCGCGAAGCAGATGTCGGTGCCTTCCATGATCGCGCACCATTCGTCCCGGCTCTTGGTCTTGAAGATCTGTGCCAGCCGGCCCTTGAGCTGGGCCCAAGCCTTGCGGTCCATCTGAGCCGGCAGCGATTCACCCTTGAGGCCGGTCTTCTCGAGCAGCAGCTCGTAGAATTGTGGCTCGATGGAGCCGATCGAGACGAACTTGCCGTCCCTGGTTTCGTAGGTGCCGTAGAAATGCGCGCCGCCATCCAGCATGTTGGCTTCGCGTTCGCTCTCGTTCCACAGGCCGGCCCCAGCCATGCCATAGATGCCGCCCAGCAGCAGGGCCGCTCCATCCACCATCGCCGCATCGACGACCTGGCCCTTGCCTGAACGCTGCGCCTCGAGCAGGCCGCACACCATGCCGAAAGCGAGCAGCATGCCGCCGCCGCCGAAATCGCCAACCAAGTTGAGTGGCGGCATCGGCTTCTCCTTGGAGCCGATGGCATGCAGGGCGCCGGTCAGGGCGATGTAGTTGATGTCATGGCCGGCTGCCTTGGCGAGCGGTCCTTCCTGACCCCAGCCGGTCATGCGACCATAGACCAGCTTGGGATTGCGCTTGAGGCAGATCTCGGGGCCCACGCCCAATCGCTCCGCCACGCCCGGCCGGAACGGCTCGGTCACGCCGTCAGCCTTGTCGATCAGGCGCAGCGCAACCTCGATGCCTTCCTTCTTCTGAAGGTCGATCGAAACCGAGCGACGGCTGCGATTGTGAACGGCGAATTTCGGATCGGCGAGCCGATCCATCACGTGGCTCTTGGTGCGGTCGATGCGGATCACATCGGCACCCATATCGCCCAGCATCATCGAGCACATCGGGCCCGGGCCGATTCCGGCCAGTTCGATGATCGTCAATCCCGAGAGCGGACCCGCCATGATTTTCCTCCTGCGAAATATCCGATCGCTGTTTGAGCACAGCTTTCGTTGGCTCGCGCCGCCGAGTCAATGCAGGAGGTGATCGGCGAGGAAGGCGTCGACCCGGCGGATGGCATCGGCTCGGGCGGCCGGGTCCTCGCCCTCGATCGGCACCACGCCGTCGCGCGTGGTGAAGGCAGGCACCTCATGCCGCTTCATGCCTGGCCAGTCGAAATCGTGATAGGCGCCGGGATAGGCATGGAACTCGACTGGCGCCCCGCGTGCCACGGCTTGCTCGGCAACCTGTCGGCACGGCTCTGCTGGCGTCCATACATCCGCCTCGCCCACCAGGATCAACAGCGGGATCGAGGTGCTCCAATCGGCACCGAGGCGTTTCTCGCTGCACGAGCCGGGATAGAAAGCGATGGCGGCCTGGAAGTCGGGACCGCCAAAATCGGCGGGCCGGCCGAGGCTGCGGCGTCCGACGGCATACAAGACGGAGCCGCCGCCATTTGACCAGCCCATCAGGGCGATGCGGTCCCTGGCAACGAAGGGCTGCTTTTGCAGATAGACCAGTGCCCCATAGGCATCGGCCGGACGCCGTAGATAGATCCATTCCTTGAAACTGCTGTGCGAGCACATCCCGGTGGAGCCCCGCGGCGTGAAGCTGTCGACCATCAGCACGCCGATGCCTCGTGAATTGAATCGGTCGGCCCAATCGCGTTCTCGCGATGTGATCCGATGGGTAGTCGTGGAGAACAGCCCGCCGCAGCCGTGCTGGAAGATGACCATCGGGAACGGGTCGTCGCCGCGTTCGGGACGGAACAGATAGCCGTCGAGTTCCGTGGGCTGCTCGCCGTTCTTGCCGTCCAGTGACGGGAAGCGAACTCTCTCCTGCGCGGCTGCGGCCACGGACAACGTGGCCAAAACGAGGATGCAAAGAACGCGCAAAGGTCGCATTTCCTAGCACAGTAGCCGATGCTGCTGTCGCAGTCTAAAGTCCGCGGCGCCCGAAGAGCTTGGAGGGAATTGCATGAGTCTGGGCCGGTATTTGACGTCAGCGGTGGTTGTGCTCGCCGTATCAGGATCGGTGCTGGCGCAATCGACGCCGCCTGCGACGGCTCCCGCGTCCGACGCGCGCAAGGAATACAGCCAGCAGTTCCTGGTCCCGGGATCGTCCTTTCATGGCGTGCACGGCATCGCCTTCAACAAGGACGACCAGCTGTTCGCAGGGTCCGTGATCGGCCAGTCGATTTATCACGTCCAGGTCGATTCGGGTGAGGTCGACCGCGTGATCGAGCCGCCGGTCGGCATGGCCGACGACATCGCCTTTGCCGAAGACGGAACCATGGCCTGGACCGCGTTCCTGATGGGCAAGGTCTATATCCGCAAGGGCAACAAGACCATCGAAGTAGCGAATGGCCTGTCCGGTCCCAACAGCATCGCCTTCAGCAAGGATGGCCGACTGTTCGTGTCGGAGGTGTTCCTGGGCGATGCGCTCTACGAGATCGATCTCAAGAATGTGGACAAACCCGATTTCAAGCCTTTCGCACAGAAGGAGCTGCGCAAGATCGCCGACAAGCTCGGTGGCCTGAATGGCTTCGAGATCCATCGCGATGACGGCTTCCTATATGGCCCGCTCTGGTTCAAGGGCGAGGCCGTGAAGATCAACGTCGATACGGGTGCGGTCGAGGTCGTCGCCTCCGGTTTCGTCACACCGGCAGCCGCCAATCTGGATCCGCAGAACCGCGACAATCTCTTCGTCGTCGATGCGGCGAACGGCAATATCTGGAGCGTCAGCCTGACCAGCAAGGCCAAGAAGCTGGTCGCGACCCTGAGATCCGGCCTGGACAATCTCGCCTTCGATTCGCGCGGGCGGCTGTTCGTGACTTCGATGACCGACAACGCGATCTATCTGGTCGACAAGCAGACGGGGGCGGCCAAGGCCGTCGTCGATGGCAAGCTGGCGATCCCCTCCGATCTCGCCGTAGTCAGCGAGGGGGGCAAGGAGACGGTGCACGTGGCGGACGTGTTCAGCTATCGGACCGTCGACGGGACGACCGGCGCGGTGAGCGACGTCCTGCGCGTGCACGGCGACACGCATTCCTATCCGACCGGGCTTTCCGTCGGGCCCAAGAACGTCCTGCTGTCGAGCTGGTTCTCGAATACGGTGCAAAAGGTCGACCGCAAGACGGGCAAGCTGGTGGCGACGCTTGGCGATTTCGCCGCTCCCGTCGATGCCCTCGAAGGCAATGATGGTACGCTCTACGTTGCCGAGCTGGGCAGCGGCAACCTCGTCAAGGTGAGCCCCGACGGCAAGACACGCACGACGGTGGCCAAGGATCTGCGCGCGCCGGTGGCGATGGCGCAGGGACCGAACAATGTCGTCTACATCACCGAAATCGCCGCCGGTGCCGTGACGCAGATCGATGTCGCCTCTGGTGCCCGCAAGGTGGTCGCGGACGGCTTGTCTGCGCCGGAGGGTATAGACGTTGGTCCGGACAACAAGCTCTATGTCGCCGAAGTGGGACAAAAGCGCGTGGTTGCGATCGACCCGGCAAGTGGCGCCAAGACGGTCGTCGCCTCCAACCTCGATATCGGCCTGCCCACTTATCCCGGCGGTCCGCCGGCGCTGGTGACCACGGGCGTGGCCGTTGCCAAGTCCGGCGCGATCTATGTCAGCTCGGATTTGCGCAACGCGCTCTACAAGCTGACGCCGCCCGAAAAATAATAGACTCCGGGAGGAGTGCTCGATGGCTGGTATTCCCTTCATCAAGGATTTCAAGTTCGACTATGGCACGGCGATGGAGGTCACACCGCTGATCCGTCGTGTTGTCGCCAACAATCCCAGCCCATTCACCTTCAAGGGGACGGGCACCTACATTGTCGGCCACGGCAAAGTCGCCATTGTCGATCCCGGTCCGGATCAGCAGGAGCACATCGACGCGGTCTTGAAGGCCGTGCGCGGCGAGACGGTGACGCATATTTTTGTCACGCACACGCATATCGATCATGTGCCGGCGACGCCCGCGATCGCCACGGCAACCGGCGCGAAGGTCTATTCCTTCGGGCCCCATCCCAAGCCCCCCGCAGACCAGCACGCCGAGGAACCCGGCGATCTTTCCTTCGCGCCGGACGTCAAGCTCGGTGATGGCGACGTCGTGCAGGGTGACGGGTGGAACGTCGAGGCGATCCACACGCCTGGCCATATCTCCAACCATCTCTGCTTTGCGGTGCGCGAGGACAATGCGCTGCTGTCGGGCGACCATGTGATGGGCTGGTCGACGGCGGTCATCTCGCCGCCCGACGGAAACATGGCCGACTACTTCGCCAGCCTGCGCAAGCTGCTGCCGCGCGAGGAAGCGCTTTACATTCCCACGCATGGCGCCGAGATCCGCGACCCGCGTCCGTTCGTCGAGGCCTATATCGAGCACCGGCTCGGCCGCGAGGCGCAGATCCTGGCGCGCCTGAAGGAAGGGCCGCAGACAATTCCGCAGATGGTGGCGAAGAATTATGCCGACACGCCCGCCTATCTTCATGCCGCCGCCGGTCGCTCGATGCTGGCGCATCTCATCCAGATGGTGAAGGACGGGCGTGCGAAGACGGAGGACGGTCGAGCCACCATTGAAAGCCTCTATAGACTCTAGAGTCGGCTAACTTCGTGACGGGCGATCCAAAGGCCTGGGATCATGGGTAGCCAGAATGTCAGTCCGCGCAGCAGGATGGTGGCGGACAAGGCCGCTTCAACCGGCATGCCGAGAAGTGCGAGGGTGCCCGTGGTGCCGGCTTCGAAGGTGCCGAGGCCGAGCGGGCTCGGCGCCACCATGGCGACCGCGTCGCCGATGGTATAGCCGCAGAACGCCATCCAGTAGTCGATCGGGGCGCTGATTGCGCGGCTCACCAGCCAGAGGGTGAGGGAGTCGAGCAGGATAATGGCGAGCTGACACAAGAAGGTCTCGGCGATCAGCCGGGGATCGCGCAGCAGCTCGTCAGGGGCAGCGGCAACGGCTTCGATGGCATCCTCGGTCACGGGCAGCCTTGTGATCCAGGCAGGAAGCTGCCCGTCGCTCGCGCGGCTCTTGGCCCAGAGCACGGCAACGGGAATCGCGATCTCGACGACGACGAAGGCGCTGACGAGCCCGAGCGCCGCCAGATCCGCATCCTGATGCAGCCACAGCAGCCCCAACGCTGTGATCGCTGCCACCACGTCGGCAGCATAATGTGTCACCATGCTGACGAGCAGGGCGGCCATGCCGATGCTGTTGGACAGGCCGCGGCGATTCAACGCCTTCATGACGAGGATCGACCCGCTGACGCCTCCGGTGGGGATGGCCTGATCGGTGTAGAGCTTGGCTACGCTCAGTCGGAACAGGGTACGAAATGGGCGCCGCTCGCCGGCGCGATGCAGGACCTGGCGCCAGGACAGGGCGGCGAAGACATAGGTTCCAATCTGCGCCCCAAGCGCCGGCAGGAGCCATCCGGGGTGCGCATTGCGCGCCAGCTCCGCGAACTTCGCGAGGCTTCCATAGTGCAGTACGACCGCGATCAGGCCCGGCGCCACGATCAACGCCGGCAGCCAAGCCAATATTCGACGCCAGCCGGCGCGAGGTGGTACCGACGGCAGAGGGCGGCTGGGCGCCGTTCGCGGAGAGGAAGCGGACATGCGACGCCGTTAGTGTACCCGCGATTCCATGCTCATATAGGAGTTGCGATCGGTTCTCGGAGGAGAGGGTTCATGGATCTCAAGCTCAACGGTCGGACGGTTCTGATCACGGGCGGCAGCCGCGGAATTGGCCTGGCCTGCGCCATGGCCTTCGCGGCCGAGGGCTGTGCTGTACATATCGCCTCCCGCTCGGCGGATTCACTCGAGAAGGCGCGCGACGCCATCCGCGGACGCCACAACGTGCCGGTCGAGATCCACGTCGCCGACTTCTCCAAGGGAGACACGGTGCGTGCGGTGGTCGACGCCGTGAGCCATGCCGACATTCTCGTCAATAACGCCGGAGCCATCCCCCGCGGTGACATCTTTGCCATGAGCGAGCCCAAGTGGCGCGAGGCCTGGGAACTGAAGGTGTTCGGCTATATCAACGCCACGCGCGCCATGCTGGAGCGGATGTACGCGCGGAAGAAGGGCGTCGTCGTCAATGTGATCGGGCTCGCTGGCGAGGTGTACAATTACGATTATGTCGCCGGCACCATGGCCAATGCCGGGTTGATGGCCTTCACACGCGCCGTCGGATCAAAGAGCGTCGACCAAGGCGTTCGCGTCGTGGCTATCAATCCCCCCGCCACCCGCACAGATCGGATGCTCACGCTGTTGCGCGGCCAGGCGGAACAGAAATTTGGTGATGCCGAACGTTGGCGCGAGCTCACTACACATATGCCATTCGGACGTCCGGCCGAGCCGGACGAAGTCGCCGACCTTGCTGTGTTCCTTGCTTCGGATCGCGCGAGCTACATCAGCGGTGTGGTGATGACTCTGGATGGCGGCCAAGCAGCGCGCAACTGACCTCGCGCATTCGGTCAGGTGCCGGGGGAGACGTCCAGCGGTTCGGACCGCGCAAGGTCGCGACCGTCGTAAGGCCGCGATGTCCTGGGCTGGAAGCTGTAAGCGTAGGGCCAGACACTGTGACCGTCGGCCCGGTAGACCGTTGTTGCACCGGTGCGGACAAAGCCGTTGGCCGGCTTTCCGCCCACCGTCATGATCGCGAGGCAGAAGAGCAGAATTCCCGCTGTCACCGAGGGCGTGTACCCCCACTGCTGGCTGTGGCGCCAGCAGGGGAAGACGGCGACGCTCGACGCCGCCAGCAGCAGGGCAAATCCCAGAAGCACCACGTGCTCTCCCGTTCCTTTTGTGTAGGAACGAAGGGAGAGCACGTGGGTTCCGCCTTGTTCTTGCCGCCTTGCGGCAAGATCTCCTAGTAGAGCTTGTAGTTCAGGCCCACGCGGATGACGTTGCCGACACCGCTGCCAGACACGCTGGTCGTGTAGGGCGTCGACAGCGGCGTGCTGGGCGTGCCGATGTAGAGATATTCGAGCTTGGCACTCCACCGATCGGTGATGTGGCCCTCGACGCCGCCACCAGCGGTCCAGGTCCAGAAGTTGTTGGAGGCGTTGAAGTAGCCGCCGCCAGCCGTGTCATAGCCGCTCAGGGTCTGATGTCCCCACACCGCGCCGCCCGTGACATAGGGCATCACCGATCCGACCGGATAACCGGCACGGGCACGGAAGGTCGCAAACCACGGCACCGTCGACTGTGCCGAAATCGTCGACGGGCCAGCACCGCCGGAGACATTCGTGCTCAATGAGGTGCCCTGGAAGTCGAATTCAGGGCCGACGAGCACCGGACCAAGCATGTAGTTGTAGCCGACCTGACCGCCACCGAGGATGCCGCCGCTCGTGCCCGAGAAGCCGCCGGTGGTGCCGTTCTCCGTGATCGCCGTGGCATTGTTGTTCCAGATGCCGCCCAGATTGATGCCGGCGTAGAAGCCTTGCCAATACGGCGCGGCGGGGGTCTGGGCATGTGCGGCGAGCGGTGCCGCGATTATCGCCGCCACGGCGGCTGCGATGCTGATCGTATTCTTCTTGAAAGACATCGTACGCTCCATTCGACAAGTGAAGAGGGACTAGTGTCGGTGGGTGGAGGGAATCAGCCGTCAAAAAGCGGCAGTGGCGGGGCATCAGCTTGAAGGAGAAAAGGCAGCGCTCCGCTGTGACGTCGCCGCATCAGTCGGGCCGGTGGTACTTGGTGACACGGGGGTGAATCCGCCGCGACGCGCGAACTCTTCATGAATCCAATGCGGCCAAAACCCGCCGGGCGTTCATCCACAGTGCGGGTGACAGCACGAGACGCTACTGTCGCGCGCCGCAATGTCCGATCCGCTCTCGACCGCACGGTCCCTGCTTCATTCCGTCTTCGGTTTCGACGCTTTCCGCCCAGGGCAGGAAGAAATCGTGCGCGCCGTTCTGACGGGCGAGAATGTGCTTGCCGTTATGCCGACCGGTTCAGGCAAGTCGCTTTGCTATCAGCTCCCTGCGATCGCGCGATCCGGTTTGACACTGGTCATCTCGCCGTTGATTGCGCTGATGCGTGATCAGGTGCGCGCGCTTGCAGCAGCGGGCGTGGCGGCGGGCAGCCTCAACTCGAGTAACGAGCCGGGCGAAAATGCGCGTGTGATGGATCTGCTGCGGCGCGGCTCGCTTCGCCTTCTCTACCTGGCGCCGGAACGGCTGGCGCGCCCCGACACAGTGGAGTTGCTGGCCGAGTCCAACGTCACGCTGATGGCGATCGACGAAGCCCATTGCGTGTCGCAATGGGGACACGACTTCCGGCCGGAATATCTGACGCTCGGCAGTCTGGCGCGCCAGATCGGCGGGCGGCTGCAAACCATCGCCCTGACGGCCACCGCCGATGCGCCCACGCGCGGCGATATCGTCGACAAGCTGTTCGCCGCGGCGCCTCGCGTCTTCGTGCGCAGCTTCGATCGCCCCAATCTCCGGCTTGCCTTCAAGGCCAAGGATCGCTCGTCGCGCCAGATCCTGGATTTCGTGCGCGCGCATGAAGGCCAGAGCGGCATCGTCTATTGTGCCTCGCGGCGCAAGGTCGAGGAGCTCGCCGAGACGCTGAACAAGGCGTCGGTCAAGGCATTGCCGTACCATGCCGGCCTGGACAAAGCGGTGCGCGACGCCAATCAGGATGCCTTCCAGCAGCAGGACGGCGTGGTGATGACTGCCACCGTCGCCTTCGGCATGGGCATAGACAAACCGGACGTGCGCTTCGTCTGCCATGCCGATCTGCCGGCCAACGTCGAGGCCTATTACCAGGAGATCGGCCGTGCCGGCCGCGATGGTCTGGCGGCCGATACGCTCACGCTCTACGGCCTCGACGACATGCGTCTTCGACGCCTGCAGATCGAACAGGCCGAGTCGTCGGAAGAACGCAAGCGCATCGAACGACAGCGCCTCAATGCGCTGCTGGCTCTCGCCGAGGCGCCGCGCTGCCGACGACAGACATTGCTTACCTATTTCGGCGAGGCGTCCGAGCCTTGCGGCAACTGCGATCTCTGCCAGGAAGGCGTCGAGCGCTTCGACGGCACCATCGAAGCCCAGAAGGCGATGTCGGCGATCGTGCGTACGGGCGAGCGGTTCGGCATGGAGCACGTGATCGCCATCCTGTTGGGTGAGCGCACGGAGAACGTGCTGAAGTTCAGTCACGACAAGCTGCCGACATTCGGTGTCGGCGCCGGCCGCCGCGCTGTCGAATGGCGTGCGATCTTTCGCCAACTGTCCGCGCTGGGCCTCATTTCCCAGGATCTGATGGAACATGGCCGCTGGTCGGTGACCGAGGTCGGTTGGCGGGTCCTGAAGGGCCAGGAACGCATCGAGTTGCGCAAGGATGTCGCTCGGCCCAAGCAAGGCCGTCAGGGCCGTCAAGCGCCCCAGGTGGAAGTGGGCGATGCGGACGAACCGCTGCTGGCGGCCCTCAAGTCATTGCGGTCGAAGCTTGCCCTATCGCAGAAGGTGCCAGCCTACGTCGTCTTTTCCGATCGCACCCTGATCGAGCTGGCGACTCACCGCCCGATCACCCTGTCGGCGATGCGGGAGATCCATGGCGTCGGTGACAGCAAGCTCGAACGCTATGGCGTGGCGTTCCTCGACGTCGTGCAGAATTTCCCGCGATGAGCCATCAGGGAATTCCGGAGGAGCCGGCTCTTCGCTTGCCGGCCTTGAAGATTCGATAACGGCCATCCTGGATCTCGGCACCGACCACCAAACCGGTGACGGCGCTCCCGCCATCGAGGCCAAGGCGGTCGTGCAGGAAAAGGTGTGGATCCGCCATGTGCGTGAGCGGGAAATGCTTGGCGGGCGGCGTGTGGCCGTGCACCACCAGCGTTCCGCCGAACCCACCCTGCCAATCGAGGAAGCCCCGATTGATCCAGGCCCAGCGTGCTTCCCGCCCGGCTGTCCAGGGAGTGGCCAGAAACGTCGCCTGATCGGCTTTTGGATCGAGCCCTCCATGGATGAAGAGCGTATTGCCGATGCGCAGGTGTGAACGCTGCGTCAGGAGCTGGCGGACGATCCCTTCGCCGAGGGCTGAAACGAACAGCGCATGGCTGGGCGGAGCGGCCGGATCCTGACAGGCCGTGCGCATCTCCTCGAGCGCTGCTCGACCGCCAGAATGGCCCGCCAGCCACATCGCCTCATACTTCGGCGCGGATGGACCACCTTCACCCGCCAGTAGCATCATGATCTCGTGATTGCCGATGATGCGGTCGATCCGATCGACGCCATGTTCCCGTGCCTCCGCGCTCCAGAGGCGAAGCGCGCCGATCGTATCCGGTCCGCGATCGACCATGTCGCCCAGAAAGACCAGGCGCCGCTTGCCGACAGGACATTCGGCAGCAGATGTTCCGACGGCGTCGAGCAACGTCCGCAGCTCGTCGGCGCATCCATGGACGTCGCCGACGGCGAAGATCGTTTCGCCCTCAACGGCAAAGGGCGCGGGCTTCCAGGCAGAGATATCGACGGGGACCGGCATCGCCGCATGGTACCGTCGGGCCGGGTTGATGTCGTTAGTCCGCCGCCTGCGTCTGCTCGGGCGTGGGCGGATGCTGCTGGAGCGCTTCCTTTACGGCGCGGTTGATGTCGAAGTGGACCTGCATGGCATCAGGCCGGGCTACCCACATCCTCGCAACCAGTACGTAGTGGTCGTCGGCAACCGTGTCGACGCCGATCTGTGCCATTCGCGTAATGCGCTTGTCTTCCGCGACGGCATGCCGGACGCGCTCGATGGCAAGCCCGACATCGTCGCTCAGGGGCCGAACGAACTTCAACTCCACGCGTTCGGTGTCGTTCCGGGATGGGATCTTGACGATCTGGCCCCATAGCAGGCCGTTGGGATAGATGACGCGGACATTATCGTCGGTGTCGAGCTCGCTATAGAACAAATTGATCTCGCGGATGATGCCGACAACACCGCCGCTCTCCACGCGATCGCCGATATGGAAGGGGCGGAACACCACGATCATGATGCCGGCCGCGAGATTGCTGAGCGTGCCCTGCAACGCCAAGCCGATGGCCAGCCCCACCGCGCCGAGGACAGCGACGATGCTCGTGGTGGCAATGCCGAAGCTTGTCAGCACCGCCACGAAAGTGAACATCAGGACGCTGTAGCGGGCGCCGTTGGCGAGAAACAGCGTGACGGTACGGTCAATCCTCGGCGACCGCACGCACAAGCGCACGATGGCGGAGTGAACGAGACGCGCCGCGATCCATCCCGCGAGCAGGATCGCGATCGCGCCGATCACCCTGAGGCCGTAGGTGGTGATCAGCGCGACAAGGACGTTTGCGGCGTGAACGCCTTCCTGCTCGAGGCCCATCAGCGGGCCTCAGGCCATGGCAGAGTCAAGACGGCATGGGGAGGAATGGTCAGTTCCAATGTCCATCGACATACACCCAGCCCCGTGCCCGCTGCTCCCAGCGACCGGGGATCCAGACCGCTCCACGGCGTGGCGCGTCGACGTAATGGCCGGCGACCCATGCATACTCCGCGCCGGTCCAGCGCCAGTATCCGGGTTGCCAGGTCACGACGCGGTCGGCCGGCACGGTCGGAACGATTTCGGCGCGTGGCGGCGGCGGTGCAGCGGGCACATAGATAACATCTTGCGCGGAAGCAACACCTGCGAGGACGCTCGCGCCGACGACCAGCGTCAGGCCGCCGAGAACGCCGCTTCGGCTAAAGCTTGCCATGTCTTCCTCCGTACAGATTTCGGAGTAGAAACGGCGCCTCGACGGAAGCGGTTCCTGAGCGTCAGTCGCGCCACCGCTTGGCAACAGACAGGCCTCCTAGCCCCAATGTCCCTCGATATAGACCCAGCCGTGCGGCCGGCGCTCCCAACGGCCGGGAACCCAGACGGCGCCGCGGCGCGGGCGTTCGACGTAATGGCCGGCGACCCACACATACTCGTGGCCGTTCCATTGCCAGTGTCCGGGGCGCCACACGTCCCGCTCGAGCCTCTCGGACGGCAGGACCGGCACAACCTCTTCCCGTGGTGGCGGCGGCGCTGTCGGAACGATGATCTCGGCCTGCGGCTGGGCGCAGACCGCTGTGGCGGCGGTGCCCACGCTGGCGAAAATCAACAGGCCGCTGACCAGCGACCGACGGGAAAGCGCCTGCATGGCTCGACCTCCTCGTTGGTGGTCGAACGTCCGCTGCCGCGAGAGGTTGCCCGGGCCTGTGGTCAGGATGCCGTGTCGTTGGCGCGGATGAAATCGCGCACGCGCGGCATGATCTGCTCCCGCCATTTGCGGCCATTGAAGATGCCGTAATGGCCGACCCGCGGCTGCTCCCAGTGGACATGGCGGGCGCCGGGAATGTTCGGCGTCAGTGTATGTGCCGCCTTGGTCTGGCCGATGCCGGAGATATCGTCCAGCTCGCCTTCGACGGTCATCAGGGCCGTTTCTATGGCGGACGGATCGATCTGCCGGCCGCGGCTCACCCAGAGGCCGCGCGGCAACTGGTGTTCCTTGAATACGACCTGGATCGTCTGCAGGTAGAACTCGGCCGTGAGATCCATGACGGCGAGGTATTCGTCGTAGAACGTCCGATGCGCCTCGGCGTTGTCGTCGTCGCCTTTGATGAGATGTTCAAACTGGCGCATGTGGGCGTTGATGTGTCGATCGAGATTCATCGAGATGAAGCTCGTGAGCTGCACGAAGCCCGGATAGACGCGTCGCATCGCGCCGGCATAACTCATCGGCACGGTCGAGATCACGTTCTGCCGGAACCACATCATCGAATTGCGCATCGCCAGATCGTTCGGCACGGTCGGGCTGATACGTGTGTCGATCGGTCCACCCATCAAGGTGAGCGACCGCGGCTGACGGGGATCCTGGGCCTGCGCCATCAGCGCTGCGGCTGCCAATGCCGGCACGGAGGGCTGGCATACGGCGATCACGTGCACGTCGGGGCCGAGATAGCGGCAGAAGTCGATGATGTAGTCGACGTAATCGTCGAGATCGAAGTTGCCCTGTGACAGCGGCACTTCGCGGGCATCCACCCAGTCGGTGATGTGCACGTCGTGTTCGGGCAGCAGCGCCTCGACGGTGCCCCGCAGCAGCGTGGCGAAATGCCCGCTCATCGGCGCGACCAGCAGGACCTTGGGATGGCGCTGCGCCGTGTCGCGCCGGAAACGCACCAGCTGGCAGAAGGGTTTGCGCAGCAGGATCTCTTCGTTCACGGCGACGGTTTCGCCGTCCACTTGTGTCGTGGCCAGTCCGAAGCTGGGCTTGCCGTAGTTCTGCGTCAGGCGCGAGACGATTTCGGCGCCCGCAGCCATCGACTTGCCGAGCCAGGTGTCGGTCAGCGGGTTGTACGGGCTGGAATAGACGCGCTCGACGGCGTTCGCCCACAGCCGGACAGGCTGGGCGAGATGACGATGCAGTTCGTACGCGTAGTAAAGCATGGGGGCGCGGATTGTACGCTTCGCCCGCGCCTTGTCACGGGGATATTGCGGTGCAAAAATTGTGGCAGATCAATGTCTTACAGAAGGCGTCCCACGGCGGCGGCGATGGTGTCGGCATTGGCTTCGTGGGTGAAGTGGGTCACGAAGCGGCCACGGCTGTCGAGTAGATACACGATGGAGGAATGATCCATCAGATAGGGGGCGCCGTCCTTGCCGGGCACCTTCTGATAATAGACCCGGTAGGCATGCGCCACGGCTGCGATCTGCTCCGGCGTTCCGGTCAGGCCTTCGATCGTCGGACCGAAGTTGGTGACATAGCCCTTCATCAGCTGCGGCGTGTCGCGTTCGGGATCGATGGTGATGAACACCATGTTGATCTTCTTGGGACCGTCCGCGCCCAGCTTCTCCGCCGCCGTCTCCATCAGGAGCAGCGATGTCGGGCAGACATCGGGGCAATAAGTGTAGCCGAAATAGATCAGCGTCGGTTTGCCCTTGAGATCGGCATCCGTCACCGTACGGCCGTTCTGATCGGTCAGCGAGAAGGGACCGCCGATGGTGGGCTGATTGCCCTTCCAGGCGTCCCAACCGATCCAGCCGGCGGCGCCGACCAACACCAGGATCCAGACGCCGAGCAGCGCCTTCATCGTACGTGACATGGATGCGAAGATGAGGCCGGCGTGGGGACTCGGCAAGCCGGACCGCTCGTCGCACGCGTGTCCCATTGGCAAAGCCCCCGGATTGCCGACAGGTTACCGGCGGGATGGACAGAGGAGCGGCTCGGCGGTTTATTGCGCAAGCGAGCGTTCAGTTCTGCGTCCGAGGGGAGACAAGCGAATGTTCTATGATGCGGCCAAGCGCGATCACGGTCTTGCCGTCGATCCGCTCAAGGCGCTGATCGTGCCGCGGCCGATCGGCTGGATCTCCACCGTCGACCGGCAGGGCCGCGTCAATCTCGCGCCCTACAGCTTCTACAATGGCGTGAGCGAATTTCCGCCGATGGTCTATTTCGCCATCACCGGCACCTATGGCGATACGCCGACCAAGCACAGCCGCATGAACGCCGAGGAAACCGGGGAGTTCGTGGTCAACATGGTCTCGGCGGAACTGGCCGAGAAGATGAATGTCACGACGTCGATGGTCCCCTACGGCATCGACGAGATGAAGCTGGCCGGCCTGACACCGGCACCCTGTCGCTATGTGAAGCCGCCGCGGGTGAAGGAATCGCCAGTGGCGCTGGAGTGCAAGTACTGGAAGACGATCGAGCTGCCGGTCGAGAAGGGCCACGAGGCGCAGCGCGGCTCGGTGGTGTTCGGCCAGGTCGTCGGCGTGCATATCGACGACAGCATCCTGAAGGACGGCCGTGTCGATGTCCTCGCCTTCAAGCCGGTCGCCCGCCTCGGCTACAGCGAGTACAGCACGACCGACAACGTCTGGAAAATGCGCCGGCCCGACGATCCACGATATCAGTAAGGAGCGCCGCGTCGCGCGCTCTCGAGAGCCTTTCCTCCCAGCGTCATACGCGACATCGCCACTTGCTGCCATTGACGACCGGATTCGTTGGAACCATCCGGGCGCGCGTATCTTGCCGGCATGGTTTCGATTGTCTCCGCCCACGGCTCCATTGCCCACCGCACCCTTGATCGGGTGCTGCCAATTTCGCGAAGGGATCGCGAAGATTCGCGAGGGTTTCGCGAAACGGGCCTTAAGGAGCTGAAAACTCTGGCGATTCGATCGGCGAGCAGAGGAATTCGCGAACTTTCCGCAGCGCGGGTGTGTCGCGCCGCAGATGAGGAGTTTGGCGGGAACGTCTGTCCCGCAGCGGAGCACCCGCTTAGCCTTTCACGACTGATGCCACGGAGCGCGCGATGCCGAGCAGTCGCTTGTCGGCCATGGTCTCGCCCATCAGCATGAAGCCGACGGGCAGCTCGCTCCCGCCATGACAGGGCAGGCTGATGGCGCAGCGATCGAGGAAGTTGCCGACCGTGGTGTTGCGCAGCAGCGCCAGGTTCTTCTTGGTGAAGCCGTCGGGCGTCGAGACCTCGTCCAATGTCGGCGCCACGATGGCGCAGGTCGGCATGATCACCGCGTCGTAGTTCGAGGTAATCGCCGCTACACGCTTCTGCAGATCGGCGCGCGCCTGCAGCAGATCGATGTAATCCGCAGCGCTCATCTCCCTGCCGCGCATGATGCGGGGATGAACGAACTGGTCGTAATCCTTGCCACGGCGGCCGATCAGCTTCTGATGCCAGGCATAGGCTTCGGAGGCCGCGAAGCCGCCCTTGGCGTTGATGGCCGGCAGCTCGTTGAGCTGTGGCAAGTCGAAGGATTCGATGCGGACGCCCTTGGCCGACAAAGCGGCGCAGGCGCGCTCGAAGGCCTTGGCAACCGTGCTGTCGAGGTCGTCGAGCACGAAGTGCCGCGGCACGCCGAAACGCAGGCCCGCCAGCGGCACGGCATCAGGGATCGTGATCGGCTCGCCGGCGAAGACGGCGTCGACGATGGCGCAGCACTCGACCGACTGGGCGAGCGGCCCGATCGAATCGAGCGAGGTCGAAAGCGGCACCACGCCGTCGATCGGTACGCGCCGCGCCGTCGGCTTGAAGCCCACCAGGCCGCAGACGGCGGATGGGATGCGCACCGAGCCGCCGGTGTCCGTGCCGAGCGCGACGACTGCCATGCCATCCGCAACAGAGACGGCGGCGCCCGAGGACGAGCCGCCCGGTACGCGGGTGCGGTCTGCCGGATTGCCGGGCGTGCCGTAATGCGGGTTGAAGCCTACGCCCGAGAAGGCGAACTCGCTCATGTTGGTGCTGCCGACGATCACGGCGCCGGCCGCTCGCAAGCGGGCCAGCACGGGTGCATCCTGCTTGGCCGGCGGTGCGTCATCGAGCGCCCTGGAGCCGGCGAGCGTCGTCTCGCCCGCGACATCGCAGAGGTTCTTGATCGAGACCGGAAGGCCGGCGAGCGGCGAGGGCACGAGCCCCGCCTTGCGCAGCGCATCGCTCGCGTCGGCCGCGGCCAGTGCCTGCGTTTTGTAGACCTTGATGAAGACGCGCTGGCCCTCGCCCTTTGGGTCCTCGATGCGGGCCAGCGCCTGTTCGGTCAGGGCGCGGGAAGTGGTGCGCCCGGCGGCCAGGTCCGCAGCGAGCTGTTGGATCGTCGGCTTGGCCATCGTGCTCCTTCTCTAGTGCGAGCGGTTCTTCACAAGGTCGTCGACCACACCGGGATCGGCGAGGGTCGAGGTGTCTCCGAGGTTGCTGAAATCGTTCTCGGCGATCTTGCGCAGGATGCGGCGCATGATCTTGCCGGAACGGGTCTTGGGCAGGCCGGGCGCCCACTGGACGATGTCGGGCGAGGCGATCGGACCGATCTCCTTGCGCACCCAGGCCACGAGCTCCTTGCGCAGCGCCTCGCTGTAGGGCTCGCCGGCATTGAGGGTGACGTAGGCATAAATGCCCTGGCCCTTGATGTCGTGCGGGAAGCCGACCACCGCCGCCTCCGCGACCTTGGCATGTGCGACCAGGGCGCTCTCGACCTCGGCCGTACCGATGCGATGTCCGGAGACGTTGATCACATCATCGACGCGGCCGGTGATCCAGTAGTAGCCGTCCTCGTCGCGGCGCGCGCCGTCGCCGGTGAAGTACTTGCCGGGATAGGTGCGGAAGTAGGTGTCGATGAAGCGCTGATGGTCGCCATAGACCGTGCGCATCTGGCCCGGCCAGGAGTTGATCAGGCAGAGATTGCCCGTGCAGGCGCCTTCGAGTTCCTTGCCGTCGGCATCGACCATGACCGGCGTGACGCCGAAGAAGGGCTGCGTCGCCGAGCCGGGCTTGAGCTTCGTGGCGCCGGGCAGTGGTGTGATCAGGATGCCGCCGGTCTCGGTCTGCCACCAGGTGTCGACGATGGGGCAGCGGCTGTCGCCCACGACGCGGTAGTACCAGAGCCAGGCTTCGGGGTTGATCGGCTCGCCGACGGAGCCCAGCAGGCGCAGGCTCTTGCGGCTCGCCTTCTTCACCGGTGCTTCACCCTCTCGCATCAGGGCGCGGATGGCGGTGGGCGCTGTATAGAAAATGTTGACCTGGTGCTTGTCGATCACATCCCAGAAGCGGCTCGAATTGGGATAGTTGGGTACGCCCTCGAACATCAGCGTGGTCGCGCCGTTGGCGAGCGGACCATAGAGAATGTAGCTGTGGCCGGTCACCCAGCCGACATCGGCGGTACACCAGTAGATATCGCCGTCGTGATAGTCGAAGACGTATTGATGCGTCATCGACGCGAAGACGAGGTAGCCGCCGGAGGTATGAAGGACGCCTTTCGGCTTACCGGTCGAGCCCGAGGTGTAGAGGATGAAGAGGGGGTCCTCCGCGCCCATGGGCTCGGGCTTGCAGTCCGCGGCCACCTTGGCCTTGGCGTCGTGCCACCATACGTCGCGTGCGCCGTCCCAGCCGACTTTGCCCGCCGTGTGCTGCACCACCAGCACCTTCTTCACCTTGGGGCACTTCTTGAGCGCCTCGTCGCAGTTGGCCTTGAGCGGCACCGGCTTGCCGCCGCGCAGACCTTCATCGGCGGTGACGACGATTTCGCTGTCGCAATCGAGGATGCGGTTGGCGAGGCTGTCGGGCGAGAAGCCGCCGAACACGACCGAGTGGATCGCCCCGATGCGCGCGCAGGCGAGCATGGCGTAGGCGGCCTCGGGAATCATCGGCAGATAGATCGTGATGCGATCGCCCTTCTTGGCGCCGAGTTCCTTCAGCACGTTGGCCATGCGGCTCACTTCGGCGTGCAGCTCGCGATAGGTGATGTTCTTGGACTTGGACGGGTCGTCGCCCTCCCAGATGATGGCCACCTGGTCGGCGCGTTTGGCGAGATGGCGGTCGATACAGTTGGCAGAGACGTTCAATGCACCGTCGTGGAACCAACGGATGCGGACATTGCCGGTGTAGTCGACGTCGCGCACCGCCTCCGGGCTGTAGGGCTTGATCCAGTCGATGCGCTTGCCGTGCTCGCCCCAGAACTTCACGGGGTCCTTGACCGAAGCCTCGTACATTTCCTTGTACTTGGCCTCGTCGACATAGGCGCGCTTGGCCCATTCCGGGCTGACGGGGATGATGTCGTCGCTCATGAAATTCCTCCCAAGAACCTTATCAGCACGAATTGTTCGGGTTTTACCGCGCTGCCGCCGGCCCCGGCAATTCGACTTTGGCCGCGACCTAAAGGCCGAGGCCGTGCTGAGGCCGGGCGATTGTCATTCGCTGAACCAGGTCGTGAAGTCAGTGATCGGAGCGCGCTCGGTCACCAGGTTGTTGGGAACGGCATCCGGATCGGCATGGCCCAGGGCCAGGCCGCAGATCACGATCTGGTCGTCGGGGATCTTGAGCTCGCGGCGAACGACGTGCTGGAAGCGGCTGAACGCGGCCTGCGGGCAGGTATGCAGGCCCTTCTCGCGTGCCAGCAGCATGAGCTGGTCGAGGAAGATGCCGCAGTCGATCCATTGGCCGTTGCCCATGCCGCGCTCGACACACAGGATCATGCCGACCGGCGCATCGAAGAACTCGTAGTTCTTGCGGAACTGCCTCAGCATGCCGGCGGAATCGCCTCTGGGCACGCCGAGCAGCGTATAGAGCTGCTTGCCCACCAGCTTGCGGCGCTGGTCGTAGACCGGCTTGAATTCTCTCGGATAGATGTCGTACTCGGCGCCGGGCCCGAGATCATTCTCGTCCATCGCCTTCAGGATCGCCGCCGACAGGCGTTGCCGTGCCGGGCCCATGGTGACGTACAGCTTCCACGGCTGAAGGTTGCCGTTGGATGCGGCTCGGTTGGCGTTGCTGATGATCCATTCGATGTCGGCCTTCGACACGGGATCCGGCTTGAACACCCGCATGGACCGACGGGAGTTGATGGCTTCCGACACG
Organism: Enhydrobacter aerosaccus; assembly: GCF_900167455.1. Taxonomy (GTDB): domain Bacteria; phylum Pseudomonadota; class Alphaproteobacteria; order Reyranellales; family Reyranellaceae; genus Reyranella; species Reyranella aerosaccus. The sequence continues at coordinate 1,145,842 of NZ_FUWJ01000002.1, read as the reverse complement.
CGCATGAACCGCTAGCTCCGATTGAGATGACGCCGCAGGAACTCGAACAGCTTGCGCAAGGCAATGCCATATTCCTTGTCGTCGAAGTAGTGGGTTGCGCCTTCGATGATCAGGGTTTCCACGTCCTTGCCATGTTCGCGCAGCGATTGGGCCATGGTGAGAGTCTGTTGCACCGGCACGTTTTCGTCCTGGTCGCCGTGGATCAGCAGGACCGGCACGTCGATCTGCGCCACGCGCAACAACGGCGAACGTACCGGCAGGCCCTCGGGCCCGCACAGATCGTCGAGATAGTCGCGGATGAAGGGGTTGGCGTCGCGCCAGCGGGCGAGATCGGTGGGCGCGAAATAGGAAGCGACGGCGGCGATCGGCGGCTTGTGGGCGGCGGTCAGCAGCGCCACCTGACCCCCCATGGAGGCGCCGACGAGACCGATACGGGTGCGGTCGACCAGCGGCCGGTGCAGCAACCAGTCGATGGCGGCGAGGACGTCGAGCGGCTGGCGCAATCCCTGATCGTTCTCGCCTCCCGAGCCGAGCCATCCGCGCAACGACAGGGCGAGCGCGGCATAGCCATTGGCCGTCGCCCTCCGGGCCAGGCCGGCGAGATTGTGGGCATGGCCGGCGAAGCCGTGCAGCAGGACAAGAGCAGGATAGGGCGGCTGCCCGGTTTGCGGCTTGAAGAAATAGCCGCCGAGGGTGATGCCCACGCCGGGAATGCTGACCAGCTCGGCATCGGCGAGTTCGGGCAGTTCCTGCCAGCGATATACGACCTCGATAGGAACGCCATCGGGATCGCGGAAACGCATCGAGTAGCACCCCGGTGCGAAGTCTTCGCGATCGATCGGCGGTTGTTCGACCGCGGCACCCGCCGTGCGCAGGTCGGAAAAGACCTGGTCGACCAGGCCGCGGCTCTCCGCCGAGACGGCGAGTGAAAGCGCTCCCGGCCCGTAGGAAACGCCTTCCTTGGCCTGGCGCATCACGAGCTGGTCGTAGCCTCGGGCCCACAGCACGCTGCCCGTGCCTTCCCAGACTCGTTGAAAGCCAAGGGTGGGCAGCCACAAGCGATGGAAGGCGATCGAGCGGGCAAGGTCGCTCACTTCGATCGCGGCGCCGGCAAAAGAGGACCGTTGCCGCATCAGGTCTCGGGAAGGTCCAGGGCCCGCAGCTCGTCGCGGCGCAGATGCTCCTCGCCGGCCAGGAAGAACTCGTCGAGCTGGGGGGGCTTGATGGAGGTGCTCGACAGCATGGCGTGGGCCTGGCCGCGATGGTGGATCTGATGCTGGAACAGATGCTCGAGCACTGCGGCGACGCGCGTCGGCGGTGGTTGGCGATCGGGGCGCGGCAGCGCGCACAGGCGCTCGACGCTGTCCTCGGTTTGGCGCTCGCAGAAGGCGATCAGCCGCTTGTCGCTGGCCGTCTGGGCCTGACGCATCGAGCGGCCGTCGGCGAAATCCGGATCGGGCAGACTGTAGCGGCGCAGTGCATCCCGATCCTCGAGCGCATCGAGATAATAGTAGTCGACGACGAGGATGTGATTGAAGGTGGCGCGCAGCGACGGAAAGAAGCCGGTGCGCGGCGCTGCGAAGGCCTCGGGGCTCAGCGCCTCGCAGGCGCTGAGCAGGCGATGGTTTGCCCAGGCGTTGTTGCGAGCCATGGCAACGAAATGGCCGACCAGCCCCGTCGCCATGGCCTGCATCGAGCCCGATTACGCCGCCTGCGCGAGATTGCGCAGCACGTAATGCAGGACGCCGCCGTTCTTGAAGTACTCGATCTCCTCGGCCGTATCGATACGGCAGGTGAGCATCACCGTCTCCTTGGTGCCATCGCGGCGATGGATCGTCAGCGGTACGTCCATGCCGGGCTTGAGGCCACCTTCGATGCCACCGACATCGAACGACTCCCAGCCGGTGAGGTTCAGAGTCTTGCGCGTCATGCCGTCCTTGAACTGCAATGGCAGCACGCCCATGCCGACCAGGTTGGAGCGATGGATGCGCTCGAAGGTCTCGCACACCACGGCCTTCACGCCCAGCAGGTTGACGCCCTTGGCCGCCCAGTCGCGCGAGGAGCCGGTGCCATACTCCTTGCCGGCGATCAGGATCTGCGGCGTGTGCTCCTTCTTGTAACGCATCGCCACGTCGTAGATCGGTTCCGGCTGGTCGCTCTGGAAGTGATGCGTGAAGCCGCCCTCGACGCCCGGCACCATCTCGTTCTTGAGGCGGATGTTGGCGAATGTGCCGCGCATCATCACCTCGTGATTGCCGCGACGCGTGCCGTATTGGTTGAAGTCCTTCGGCGCCACGCCGTGTTCTTCCAGATACTTGCCGGCCGGGCTGTCCTTCTTGATCGAGCCGGCGGGCGAGATGTGGTCGGTCGTGATCGAGTCGCCGAACTGTCCCAGCGGCCGGGCGCCGGCGATGTTGCCGATAGCGGCCGGCGCCTTGCCCATGCCCTCGAAGTAGGGAGGATTTTGTACGTAGGTGGACTTGTCGTCCCAGCTGTAGGTCAGGCTGGGCTTGGTCTTGATGCCGCGCCAGAACTTGTCGCCCTTGAACACGTCGGCATAGCGCTTCTTGAAGGCCTTGGCGGTGACGAACTTGGCCACGGTCTTCTCGACCTCGGCGTTCGAAGGCCAGATGTCCTTGAGATAGACGGGCTTGCCGCCCTTGCCGATGCCGATCGGATCCTTGGTGATGTCGATCTTCATCGAGCCGGCCAGCGCGTAGACCACCACCAGCATCGGCGAGGCGAGGTAGTTGGCACGGGTCAGCGGATTGACGCGGCCCTCGAAGTTGCGGTTGCCCGAGAGCACCGAGCAGACGACCAGATCGCCGTCGGTGATCGCCTTGCTGACCGGGTCGGGCAGCGGACCGGAATTGCCGATGCACGAAGTGCAGCCGTACCCGACCAGATTGAAGCCGATCTTGTTCAGGTCCTTTTGCAGGCCCGAGGCCTCGAAATATTCGGTCACGACCTGCGAGCCCGGCGCCAGCGAGGTCTTGACCCAGGGCTTGACCTTGAGGCCGTGCTTCACGGCGTTGCGGGCGACGAGGCCTGCGCCCAGCATGACGTAGGGATTGGAGGTGTTGGTGCAGGAGGTGATGGCCGCCAGCACCACATCGCCATGGCCGAGATCGTAGTCGACGTCCTCGCACTTGACGCGCTTGCCGTCATCCTTGCGCTCGAACTCCTTCTCCATGTTGGCGATGAACTGCTGGCTCGCCTGGGAAAGGGGGACGCGGTCCTGCGGGCGCTTCGGGCCGGCGAGGCTGGGCTCCACGTCGCCGAGATCGAGCGACAGCGTGTCGGTGAACACCGGCTCGGGCGACTTCTTGGAGCGCCACAGGCCCTGCTTCTTGGCATAGGCCTCGACGACCTTGGCGGCGGCGCCGCGGTTGGTCGTCTTGAGGAAGCCGATCGTGGTCTCGTCGATCGGGAAGAAGCCGCAGGTCGCGCCGTACTCGGGCGCCATGTTGGCGATGGTCGCGCGGTTGGCGAGCGGCATCTCCTCGAGGCCCTCGCCGTAGAACTCGACGAACTTGTTGACCACGCCCTTCTTGCGCAGCATCTGCGTCACGGTGAGGACGAGATCGGTTGCGGTAGCGCCTTCCTTCAGCTTGCCCGTGAGCTTGAAGCCCACGACCTCGGGAATCACCATCGGCTGCGGCTGGCCCAGCATGGCGGCCTCGGCCTCGATGCCGCCGACGCCCCAGCCCAGGACGGCAAGGCCGTTCACCATCGTGGTATGGCTGTCGGTGCCGACCAGCGTATCGGGATAGAGCACCGTCTCCTTGCCGTTCTTCTGCTGGAACACGACCTGGGCCAGGTACTCGAGGTTGACCTGGTGGCAGATGCCGGTGCCCGGCGGCACGACCCGGAAGTTGTCGAACGCCATCTGGCCCCAGCGCAGGAACTGGTAGCGCTCGAGGTTGCGCTCGTATTCGAGCTTCACGTTGGCCTTGAAGGCGGAATTGTTACCGAACTCGTCCACGATCACCGAATGGTCGATGACGAGATCGACGGGCACCAGCGGATTGATCTTCTTGGGGTCGCCGCCCAGCTTGCCCATCGCGTCACGCATGGCGGCGAGGTCGACCACCGCCGGCACGCCCGTGAAGTCCTGCATCAGCACGCGGGCAGGCCGGAAGTTGATTTCCTTCCGGGATTTGCCGCCGTTCTTCACCCAGTCCGCAAAGGCCGCGATATCCTCTTTCTTGACGGTCGCACCGTCCTCGTTGCGGACCAGGTTCTCCATCAGGATGCGCAGCGAGAAGGGCAGGCGGGAGAGATCGCCGACCTCCTTCTCGACGGCCTTGAGGCTGAAGTAGGTGTAGCTCTTGGACCCCACCGTCAGCGATTTGCGAGCCTTGAAGCTGTTGGGGTGGGCGGCAGCCATGATGCTAACTCCTGCGATCGGTTTGGGCGAAATTCGGTTGCAAAATAGGAGCATGGACGGAGACAGGCAATCGGCGGATGCGCGCCGCGCCGCCATGTGCGAGATTGATCCATGGCCTCGAAGATCAGCCGCATCCTGGGCATTCTGGCCGTCCTTCTCGTTGCCGCCTGCGACAGTGCCGGTTCACGCAATGGTGACGGCGAGGGCGCAGCCGCTGCCCGCGATTTTGGCCGCCTACCCGTCGGGACGTCCCGCAATACGCAGATCGACACGCTGAACAGGATCCTGTCCGCCAGCCAGCTCTCGCCCGTCGATCGGACCGTCTATCTCAGCATCCGCGCCTATCAGCTGAGCCAGGCCGGCCGCGATGCGGACAGCCAGAAGGACGTAGCCGAAATGGGCAAGCTCATGCCCAATGTCTGGCAGGTGGTGCTTTCCAGCACGCAACCTGAATTGGCGGGCGGGGGAGACCGGGCCGCCGCCTTGCGGACCCTGGAATACGGGCTGCAACGCAAGCCGGGCGATCCCTGGCTGATGATCGCCCAGGCCCAGGTGAACATGCAGATCGCCGACTTCGACAAGGCGCTGGAGCTGCTCGACGGCGCCGTCGCCGCTGCCTCGAGCGAAGGAGAGCGTCGGACAGCCCTCTATTTCCGGGGACATGCCAATTTCAATCTGGGCAACTACCGACAGGCGGCCGAGGATTTCGACGGCTCCCTGGCCGGGCGGACCTCGCTGCGGGCACGTCTGCCGCCGCTGCTTTGGCGCTATGCGGCGGACGTGCATACCCGACGCGATGGCCGTGCATTGCTGGCCCGGGCCGTCGACAAGCAGGATCTCACCGAATGGCCGGCGCCGATCGCCAAGTTCCTGCTCGGACGGCTCTCGCCCGGAGAGCTCGAGGTCGTGGCCGAGTCCGATGACAGCGCCAAGCGCACCAACGGCAAATGCCCAGCCGCCTTCTTCATCGGCATGGAAGCCCTGCGCCAGGGCGATCGCCAGCGCGCCCGCGAGCAGTTCCAGCTTGCACAGGCGCGCTGCCCCACCGTCTCCGAGATCAATTGGGCCGCCTCCAGCGAACTCAAGCGCCTGTAAGCCCGCAGTCATGGCGCATCGGGCGTCGAAAAACGGCAGCCGCAGAGGAGCCGGCCGAATTCGCGCTAAACGGGCCGGGTCGGGCCGAACGTAAAATCGACGCTTGCCGGGCGTTCCGGCAGGTTCAGTGCTGCGCGCGCTGGCTCGCATCGGCTGACGATCCGGCCGCGCCGCACCACGAACAGGCGCGTTGCCCGGGTCCGGATTGCCTCCACCGGGTTGCCGGCCTGCAGCACCACGAGATTGGCGTGGCATCCGGGCGCAAGGCCGTAGCCATCGAGATGCAGGAGCCGCGCGGCATTGATCGTGACGGCGTCGAAACAGGCCTTCATGCCCTCCTGGCCGGTCATCTGCGCGACATGCAGGCCCATGTTTGCCACGTCGAGCATGTCGCCTGATCCGAGCGGATACCAGGGATCCATGACGCAATCGTGCCCGAATGCCACCGTAAGCCCGGCCGCCATCAGCTCGGGCACGCGCGTCATGCCGCGGCGTTTTGGATAGGTATCGTGACGCCCCTGCAGAGTGATGTTGATCAACGGGTTGGCGACCACGCCAAGCTGCGCCTCCGCCATCAGCGGAATCAGCTTCGAGACGTAGTAGTTGTCCATCGAGTGCATCGAGGTGAGATGCGAGCCCGTCACCCGGCCCTGCAGGCCCAGCCGCTGTGTCTCGCAGGCCAGGGTCTCGACGTGACGCGACAGCGGGTCGTCGCTCTCGTCGCAATGCATGTCGACCAGCAATCCACGCGCGGCGGCAATCTCGCATAGCAGCCGAACCGAGGCGGCGCCCTCGGCCATGGTCCGTTCGAAATGGGGAATACCGCCGACGACATCGACGCCGAGGTCGAGCGCGCGGACCAGCTGGTCCTTCGCGCCCGCCGAGCGCAACACGCCGTCCTGCGGGAAGGCCACCAGCTGAAGGTCGAGATAGGGGGCGACCCGCTTCTTCACCTCCAGCAATGCCTCGACGGCCAGGAGGCGTGGATCGCAGATATCGACGTGACTGCGGATCGCCAGCAGCCCCCGCGCCACGGCCCAATCGCAGTAGGCCAGCGCCCGCTCGACGATGGCCTCCTGAACGAGCTGTGGCTTCAGTTCGCCCCACAGCTCGATGCCTTCCAGGAGCGTGCCGGACCGGTTCACGCGCGGCAGCCCGTAGCTCAAGGTCGAATCCATATGGAAATGCGCATCGACAAAGGGCGGCGTGACCAGCCGGCCGTTTGCATCGATCTCCTGGCCTGCCTGGCCGGCCAGCGCCGACTCGACCGCGATGATGCGTCCATCCCGGATACCGATATCGACGCCGCTGCGGCCGTCAGGCAAGGAAGCGCCGCGCAGAACGAGATCGAACATCAGCGCTCTCCTTTGCGGTATGGAACCATCAGCGCATGAGGGTAGGAGGCGCGGCGCGCAACCAGCACCAGCGCCAGGATGCTGAGCAGATAGGGCATCATGAGGAAGACCTGATACGGCAACACACCACCGGACGCTTGCTGCAAGCGCACTTGCAGGGCGTCGAAGACGGCGAACAGGAGGGCGCCAACAAGAGCCTTCCCCGGTCGCCACGAGGCGAAAACGACCAACGCAATGCAGATCCAGCCACGCCCGTTCACCATATTGAAGAAGAAAGCGTTGAAGGCCGAGAGCGTGAGGAAGGAACCCGCCAATGCCATCAGGGCGCTCCCCGCCATGACCGCTCCTACGCGCAGCGCTGTGACGTTGAGGCCTTGCGCTTCGGCGGCGGCTGGATTCTCGCCGACCATCCGGACCGCCAGCCCGACCGGGGTGCGATAAAGGACATAGGCAATTCCGCCCACCAGCGCCAAGGCCGAGTAGGTCAGCGGCGTCTGCGCCAGCGCGCCCGGCAGAGGCAATGGCTGGAAGGGAACGATGGTCGGGGGCGTGCTGGCCTGCGGCAGGACGAGGCGATAGACGAAGGAGGACAGGCTGGTGCCCAGCAGCGTCACGCCGATGCCGGTAACGTGCTGCGACAGGCCCAGAGGCACGGTCAGTGCGGCATGCAGCAGGCCGAACAAGGCTCCGCAGGCCGCTGCGGCCAGAACACCGGCCCAAAGCCCGCCGCCTTGATAGACGGTCATCCAACCGGCCATCGCGCCCAGGGTCATGATGCCTTCGATGCCGAGATTGAGGACGCCGGCCCGTTCGCAGATCAACTCGCCGAGCGTTCCCAGCACATACGGAGTGGCGATGCGCAACACCGCCGTCCAGAAAGCAGCGGAAATCAGGGTGTCGAGGAGGGTCGCGACGATATCCATGTCTTTTCTATCCGCGCCGTAACCGGTAGCGCACCAGCAAGCCGGCAACGAGCATGCACAGCAGGCTCGTGGAAACCATCACGTCGGCGATGTAGTTCGGGATCGGCATCGCCCGGCTCATCGCGTCGGCTCCGACGAAGATGGCGGCGATGAATACAGCCGCGCCGACCACGCCCAATGGATGCAGCTGCGCCAGCATGGCGACGACGATGCCGCTATAGCCAAAGCCCGGCGACAGATCGAGTGTCAGATAGCCTTTGAGCCCGCAGACTTCGGCCGCACCGGCCAGTCCAGCCAGGCCGCCCGACAGCAGCGCCGTGCGCAGCATGATCCAGGTCACCGGCATACCGGCGAAGGCGGCGGCCCGAGGATTGGCGCCCACCGCGCGGTTCTCATAGCCCCAGATGGTGCGCGTATCGATCAACCACAGCAGGATCGCCAATCCCACGGCGATGGCCAATCCCGCATGCAGGCGCGTACGGGCGATCAGCTTCGGTAGTTCCGCGGCAGAGATCACTGGCGCCGATTGCGGCCAGCCCATTCCCATCGGGTCCTTCAACGGCCCCTCGAGCAGCATCGACACCAACAGCAGCACGACGAAATTCAGGAGCAGCGTGGTCACCACCTCGTCGACGCCGAAGCGGACCTTCAACACCGCCGGCCCGAGAAGGGTCGCCCCGCCCACTGCCATCGCCGCCAGCATCACGAGGGGGACAAGCAACCCCGCCGGCAGATCGATCATCCCGCCTCCCAGGATCACGGCCGTCAGCGCGCCCATGTAGAGCTGCCCTTCCGCGCCGATGTTCCAGAGCTTGGCCCGAAAGGCGACAGCCGCGGCGAGGCCGGTCAGGATCAGAGGCGTTGCCCGGGTGAGCGTCTCGGTCAGCGCGAAGCGCGAGCCCAGCGCCCCCTCGATCAGCAGTCCGTAGGCGCGCAGCACCGGCGCCCCGGTCCACGCGACGAGCACCGCGCAGAGCGCGAGTGCCGCCGCTATTGCTCCGAGGGGCGCGATCAACTGGAGGGAAAGAGGGCTGTCGGCGCGCGGTTCAAGCCGCATCGAGAATCTCCGGAAGGATGTCCCAGTGACCGGCCATCAGCAGGCCGAGCTGGCCGATCGACACATGGCCGTTTGGCAGAAGTGGAGTCAGCCGGGCCTGATGGATCACCGCAATCCTGTCGGCCAGAGCCAGGATCTCGTCCAGGTCCTCGGAAATCAGCAGCACGCCGGCACCGGCGGCCCGTGCCTCCAGCAGTCGACCGTGGACGTAGGACACCGCGCCGATATCCAAGCCGCGTGTAGGCTGGCTGGCCAGGATCAGATCCGGCCTGTAGGCAAGCGTTCGGCCGAGGATGAGCTTCTGCATGTTGCCGCCCGACAAGAGCTGCGTGCGCGCATCCGGTCCAGGGCAGCGAACGTCGAAGTCCTTGATCACCTCGCGTGCATAAGTGCGGGCGGCGCTGCGGCGCAAGATGCCGAACCGCGAGAACGCGCGGTCACGGTAGCGTTCGCCGATCAGGTTCTCCCATACCGTCATGGCGCCGACGAGGCCGGCGCTGTGCCTGTCCTCGGGGATCCGCGCCACGCCGCGATGGACCATGGCCTTCGGATCGGCCCGCTCGACGCCAACGCCCTTGATCGTTACGCGTCCGGAGTCGGGGGCGCTCAAACCGCTGACCAGTTCGGCCAGCGCTGTCTGACCGTTGCCCGATACGCCGGCGATGCCAACGACCTGATGTCGGCACACGGTCAGGTCCACCGCATCCAGCAAGGGTTGGCCATGGCCAGAAACCACCGTCACCCGAGACAGATCCAGCACCGGATCGCCGGCGAGGAGCGGCAGGGGGGCGGGGGGTGTCACCGTTCGGCCGACCATGAGCTCCGCCAATTTGGCGCGGTCGGTGCTATTCGTTGCGTGGGTGGCGACCAGCTTGCCGGCGCGCAGCACGGCGACCGTATCGCTGGCCGCGAAAACTTCGTTCATCTTGTGGCTGATGAAGACAATGGCCAGGCCATCGGCTGTCAGCCGCCCCAATGTCTCGAACAGGCCGGCCGCTTCCTGGGGCGTCAGGACCGCCGTGGGTTCGTCCAGGATGAGGATGCGAGCATCGCGATAGAGGGCTTTCAGGATCTCGACGCGCTGTCGCTCGCCGACCGACAGGTCCGCCACGAGCGCGTCGGGGCGCACGTCCAATCCGAACCGTTGTGCCAGCTCCAGCAAGCGTGTCCGTGAGGCCCTCCGATCCGATCGGAGGCGCCACAGCGATTCGGTGCCGACCGCGACGTTGTCCAGCACTGACAGGTTGTCTGCCAGGGTAAAATGCTGGTGCACCATGCCGATGCCGGCTTCCAGTGCGGCGTGCGGCGAGCCTGGCGGCAAAGGGCGGCCAAAGACTTCGATGGTGCCCTGTTCGGCGACGTAATGGCCGAACAGGATATTCATCAAGGTTGTCTTGCCGGCGCCGTTCTCTCCCAGCAAGGCAAGGACCTCGCCGGCATGCAACGTCAACGAGATCGCGTCGTTGGCAAGCAGCGGACCGAAGCGCTTGGTGATGCCGGTAAGCCGGAGGACGACCTCCGGCTTACCTTTGGTGGAGAGCGAGCGTGACGCGGACGCCGCCGTCACATCGTCGCTTTCGGCTCGGCGTCGTTCACCTTGACCGTGAACTTGCCGGCAAGGATCTCCTGCTCGCGCGCCTTGACCTTTTCCTTCAGCGCCTCCGGAACCTTGGATTCGAAGGTTCCCAAGGGAGCAAGGCTAGAGCCCTTGTACTCCATCCGGCTGTACGGGCCGTAATCTTCGGCCTTGTAGGTTCCCGCTTTCACGGCCGCGATCGCGCGGTCCACCGTCGGTTCCATGTGCCACAGCGCACTGGCGACGACGGTATCCGGATATTGCGGCTGGGTATTGATCACGTTGCCAATCGCCAACACCTTGCGCTCCTTGGCGGCATCCGACACGCCGAAGCGTTCCGCATACATCACGTCCGCGCCGCGGTCGATCATGGCGAAAGCTGCTTCCTTGGCCTTGGGCGGATCGAACCACGAGCCAATGAAGCCGACGAGGAACTTCACCTGCGGGTTTACCTCCTTGGCTCCCTCCATGAAGGCATTCATCAGGCGGTTGACCTCGGGGATCGGATAGCCCCCGACCATCCCGATGATGTTCGATTTGGTCATGCCGCCGGCGATCATGCCGGTGAGATAGGCCGGCTCCTGGATGTAGTTGTCGAAGACCGAGAAGTTCGGTTCCTGTGGCTTGAAGCTCGAACCCATGACGAACGCGGTCTTGGGATAATCCTTGGCCACAGTGCGGGCGGCACGTTCCACGCCGAACACCTCGCCGAACACCAGCTGCTGGCCGCCCTCGGCGTATTGGCGCATCACCCGTTCATAGTCCGTATTGGCGATGGACTCCGCCCAGACATAATCGATGTCGCCACGGGCCTCCGCAGCCTTGAGGGCCGTATGGATGCGGCCGACCCACTGCTGTTCGACCGGAACGGTGTAGATGCCGGCAACCTTCAGTTTGCCCTTCACGCTCTGCGCCCAGGCGGGCAGCGCGCCAGCAACGGCCATCGCGGCGGCGGCGCGCAACACGGCGCGACGTGGCGCGACGATCGCGCGCCCGGCTTTGAAAACTCCCATCTCGTCTCCCTTTCCTCGTTTGCCGTTGGCTGCCGATCGCAACCGTGCGCCGAAATGGACGCGTCGAGGGCTGATATGCAACCGAAATGCCAGCCGGGACACTGCTCCTCCGCCACAGGCCATTCGGCATCATCCCGGAAAATCTTGCCATACGCTTGATAAGTGGGCAAATTTTCTTGTCCATTTGGTCAAATTCTGGGCTGACAAGCCTGCTGTCTGCGAGCACCGGCTTCTCCGCATTGTTGAGTGCAGCAATCTCAAGTTGTAGGGCGGAGTCTGCTTCGGGCCGTTACCGGACGCTCTCGGCGACCGAAGTTCGGGTCCTTATCCCAACAACGCCAAGGGGGCGATGAAGCGGGCTATTTCCGACAGGACATAGGCGGGCTGCTGCAGATGCGGGCTGTGCCCGCAATCCGGGACGAGGCGGGTTTCGCAGTAGCCGCCCACCTTGCCGGCGATGATGCCGAGTTGAAGTTCGGTGCCGTATTCGTCGTCTTCGCCTTGGATCGCCTGCACCGGCACCTGGATACCCGGCAGCCGTCCGTCCGCGTCCATCGGCTGGAAGCCGGGAGCGGACCATGCATCGGCCCAGAGATGGAAGGCGCGATCGACATTGTCGCCATGGTACTTCAGCAGGCGCTGCCGTAGATCGCCCACGGTAAAGGCAGCCTGGGCATCGCGGATGCGATCGACGCAGATCGGTTCGTTGATGGCGTGGGCGGCGAGCGTCGTCACCGCGCGAAGCGGCTCGGGATCGGCGGCGGCATAGTTCAGGGCAATGGTGCCACCGTCACTATGGCCCACCAGAACGCAGTCCTCGATACCGGTGGCAGCCAGCAACTTGGGCAGAATCAGGTCGGCCTCGATCTCCATATAACGGACGCCGGGGTCGGACGGCCACGGGCTCGACTGGCCGTAGGCCGTGCGATCATAGATCAGCCCGGTGCACTGCGTGGCGTCGCAAAGCTTCTGCGGGAAGTCGCGCCACATCTCGATGCAGCCCAGCCCTTCATGCAGGAAGATCAGCGTGGTGCGCTCCAGTCCATCGCTGCGCTGCGGCTCGAGCCGTCGCACGCGAAGGGTCCGGTCGCCAAGGTCAATGAAATCGTCTGAGGGAGGCATCGCGCTCTTTTCCCGAGTGCGCGTGCCATGGTCAAGCCGATGGTGGGGTCAGAGCGCCTGCGCGACCGTCGGCTTTGCGCTGGCGGCAGGTCGTGCCGGCGGCTGACAATGCAGCCGGCGTGCCTGTTCCTCGGGCCCGGCGTCGCGATTCCACCAGCCGCCGCCAAGCGCCTGGAACAGCGCCGCCGTATCGGTCAGGCGAGAGGCCTGCGCCTGGACCCGATTGAGCAACGCCTGCTGATAGGTGAGCTGCGCAATCAGGACCGTCAGATAGGTCGTATCACCCAAGGCCAGCCGGCGCTGGGCGATGTCGAGGCTGGTTGCGGCTGCATTCTCGGCATCGACCGAGGCTTTCAGCGTGATCGCATCATACTGCAGGCTGCGCAGCGTATCGGCGACATTGCGGAAGGCCAGCAGCACGGTCGAACGATACTGGGCATCGGCCTGTTCCAGTCCGGCGATGGCGGCTCGCTTCTTGGCGGCCAGCGCACCGCCATCGAGCACGGTCTGAAGCGCGCTTGCCCCGACCGACAGGCCCATCAGGCCGGGGCCGAACAGCGTATCCGTGCTGAGCGACTGCGTGTTGACACTCGTACTGAGGGTGATCTGCGGAAGCTGATTGGCAGTCGCCACACCGACCAGCGCGCTGGCCGAATGAAGATTGGACTCGGCCGCCCGTACATCCGGCCGCTGTTCGACCAGGCGAGACGGGAGGCTGAGAGGCAAGTCGCGTGGCAGGGTCAGGTCTTCGAGCCGGAATTTCGCGGCGACATCCTCGTTCGGCAACCGTCCGGTGAGCGTGACGAGGAGATCACGTTGCAGAGCAAGAGCCTTCTGCAGCGGCGGCAGTGTCGCTTCGGACTGGGCCAGGGCGGCCTGCTGCGTCGCCACATCGCCGCCGGGAATTGCTCCCAGGCCGGATTGGCGCTGCAGGATACCAAGCGTTTCGCGCTGGGCCGCAATGATGCGTTGCGTGGCGTCGATCTGAGCCCGCAGCGAGGCTTCCTGGATCGCCGCGGCAACCACGTTCGAGGCCAGCGACAGGTAGGCGCCTTCGAGCTGGAAGCATTGCGCCTCGGCCAGCGCTTCGAGCGATTCGATCTGGCGGCGGTTGCCGCCCCAGATGTCGAGGGCATAGCTGATGCTGAGGCCCAGCGTGAACAGCCCGTAGACCGTGGAGCCGGTGGACGTCGCCGGCGACAGGCTGGTCGGAGTCTGGTTCTGGGACGCCCCAAGACCGGCCTGAAGCGTCGGGAACAGGGTGGCGCGCTGGGCCCGGGCATTCTCCTGCGCCTGCTTCAGCCCGGCCACGGCCGCGTGCACATCGGGATTGGCCCGCAAGGCACTCTCGATCAGGCCGTTCAGCGGTCGTGACTGAAACACCTCCCACCATTGGCCCGGAATATCGAGCCCCTGAACCAGCTTTTGTGCGTCACCACCCGGAATGCCGCCGGCGACGAGGTCCGTGGGCGTATCCGGCAGGAACGAACTGGCCTTGGGCGGCGCCGGATTCTGGAAATCCGGGCCGACCATGCAGCCAGTCAATGCGGTGCAAACGACGCCAGCGAGAAGCAGCGACCCGAGGCGCATCAGTGTGCCTCCGTCTCGCTCGGAGCCGGCACGTCTATTCTGGGCCGGCGTCGCGAGAAGAGGCCGATCGCCGCCGGAAGGACCGTGAGGAACAGGCACGGTGCGAGCAAGGTGCCGCCGACGATGACCACCGCCAGCGGCCGCTGCACTTGGCTGCCGATCGCGGTCGAGAAGGCGGCCGGCAGCAGTCCGACGCAGGCGGCGACGCAGGTCATCAGGACCGGCCGCATCTGCTGCTCGCAGGTCTGGCGCAGGGCATTGTTCGGTTCTAGTCCGGAATCGATCAGTCGATTGTAGCACGACAGTACCATGATGCCGTTCATGGCCGCGATGCCGAACAGCGCCACGAAACCGATGGCTGCCGAGATGCTGAAGGGCATGCCGAAGAGGAACAAGGACAGCAATCCGCCGGTCAAGGCCAAGGGAATGGCGCTGCCGGCCAGCAGCATGTCGCGCACGCTGCCGAAACTCACATACAGCAGAAGCAGGATCAGCGAGATCGCGATGGGCACCGCGATGGCCAGTCGGTTGAGGGCATTCTTGAGATTGCCGAACTCGCCGACCCACTCGAGATGATAGCCGCCGGGCAGCTTCACTTTCTCCGCCACGCGCTGCTGCGCCTCGAGGACGGCACTGCCAAGATCGCGACCGCGTACGCTGAACTTCACCGGGATGTAGCGTTCCTGCTGCTCGCGGTAGATGTAGAAGGCACCCGACACCAGCTGCACGGTGGCGACCTCGCTGAGTGGCACCTGCGTGACGCCGTTGGGTCCCTGAACACCGATCGGGATGCGCTTGATCGCTTCGAGATTCTCGCGGTAGCGCGGCGCCAGGCGCACGACCATCGGGAAGTGCCGGTCGCTACCATTCTCGTACAGGTCACCGGCGGCCTGTCCGCCGATGGCGGCCTGGACGGTCGCATTGATGTCGCCCGGCGCGAGGCCGTAGCGGGCGGCCCGGCTGCGGTTGATATCGATGCGGATGGTGGGCTGGCCCAGCGACGCGAACACCGACAGATCGGCGATGCCCGGCACCGTCGACATCGCATCCTTGATCTCGTCGCCCAGTCTCGCCAGTGTCTCGAGGTCATTGCCGAAGACCTTGACCGAGTTCTCGCCTTTCACGCCGGAAGCGGCTTCCTGAACGTTGTCCTGGATGTATTGCGAGAAATTGAACTCGACGCCGGGGAAGGCCTTCACGAGCGCGTCGTTGATCTCGGCGATCAAGTGCTCCTTGTCGAGCCCCTTGCGCCACTTGTCGAAGGGTTTGAGCGGGACGAAGAATTCGGCATTGAAGAACCCTGTCGAGTCGGTGCCGTCATCGGGCCGGCCGTGCTGCGAGATGACCGTCTCGGCTTCGGGGAAGCCCTTGATGAGCTTGCGCATCCGGTTGGCGTAGTCGTTGCCCTCCTCCAGCGAGATCGAGGTCGGCATCGTGGCCCGGATCCACATGTTGCCTTCCTCGAGCTTGGGCAGGAACTCGAGGCCAATAGAACTGCCGGCCAGCGCTGCGAGGGCGACGAGACCGACACCAGCCAGAACCGTCGTCCCTCTACGCCTCAGCACCTGGTCGCGGACACGCCCATAGAACCGCGACAGCGCACGCACGACACGCGTCTCGGTGTGGGCGACGTTCTCTGGCAGGATCAGGGCTGACAGGGCGGGCGAGACAGTGAAGGTCGCGAGCAGGCCGCCGGACAACGCATAGGCGTAGGTCTTGGCCATCGGCCCGAAGATGTGGCCCTCGACGCCCGACAAGGTGAACAGCGGCAGGAAGCCGGCGATGATGATCGTGGCGGCGAAGAAGATGGCCTGCGTCACTTCCGTCGACGCCTGGTAGATCACCGCTATCCTGCCGGTCAGTCCGGCGGGTGTTGGCCGCCCAGTCCGGACCGCGGCACCATGGCTGGCCAGGGTCAGGTGACGGAAGATGTTCTCGACCATGATCACCGTGGCATCGACGATGATGCCGAAATCGATGGCGCCCATCGACAGCAGGTTGGCCGATTCGCCGTTCAGGACCAGGATGGTCACTGCGAACAGCAAGGCGAAGGGAATGGTGGCGGAGACGATCAGGGCGCTGCGCAGGTCACCCAGGAAAAGCCACTGGATCAGGAAGATGAGCACGACGCCCACCACCATGTTGTGGAGCACGGTATGGGTGGTGACGCCGACCAGCACGCTGCGATCGTAGATCCGTTCGATCCGCACGCCGGGTGGGAGGATGCCGGAGGCGTTGATCTTCTTCACCTCCGCCAGCACGCCGGTCAGTGTGGGCAGCGTCTCGGCGCCGCGGCGCATCAGCACGATGCCCTGCACGATATCGTCGTCGTCGTTCTGACCAGCGATTCCCAGTCGAGGCTGGTTTCCAACCGTTACGGTGGCGACGTCCGACACCAGGATCGGCGAACCGTTGGGCGACGCCAACATGGTGTTGCGGATGTCGTCCATGGAGCGAATCTGGCCGACCGAACGCACGATCGCCGATTGCGGCCCGATGTTCACCGTGTTGGCGCCGACATTGATGTTGGCGTTGTTCAGCCCGTCCAGCACCTGCTTGAGGGTCAGGTTGTAGGCTTGCAGCCGGGCCAGATCGACGGTGATGTCGTAGGTCTTGGTCTTGCCGCCCCATCCCGTCACATCGATCACACCGGGGATGGCTTTGAAGCGGCGTTGCAGGATCCAGTCCTGGATCGTCTTGAGGTCGGTCACCGAGTAGCCGGGAGGACCCACGACCCGGTAGCGGAAGATCTCGCCGATCGGGCTGGTGGGCGAGATTTGCGGCTGCACCCCGTTGGGCAGAGGGGCGAGCTGCGACAGCCGGTTGATGACGTACTGCGAGGCCTGCTGGTAGGTGAGGTCGTAGGTGAACTGAACCTTGACGTCCGAGAGGCCGAATAGGGAGATGGTCCGGATGGCCTGGACGTGCGGCAGCCCCGCCATCTGGATCTCGATCGGGATCGTGATGTAGCGTTCGATCTCCTCCGACGACTGCCCCGGATTCTGGGTGATGATGTCGACCAGCGGCGGAACGGGATCAGGATAGGCTTCGATGTTGAGCGAATTGTAGGCGAACAGGCCGCCCGCCATCAGCACTGCCGCCAGGATGATGACGAGAATGCGCTGCTTGAGGGCGGCTGCGACGATGGCTTGCATGATGGGGAAAAGCGGGTTTGGGGAAGGGAGCGCAGCGTATTCGGACGGATCAATCCCGCGCAGCAGCGCGGTCGATGAACAGCGTACCCGACGTCACAACCGACTCTCCGACCGAGAGGCCCTTGCGGACCTCGACGATCCCGTTCTCGGTCGAGCCGATGTCGATCGAGCGGCTCACCACCTTCTTGTCCTGTGGCCGCGCGACCCAGACCCGAGCCTTGGAGCCCTCGTAGATCACCGCATCTTGCGGCACGCCCGGCATCAACCGGGTTTCACCCGAGATGATACGGAAAGTGGCAAACATTTCGGGCAGCAGCTCGCGACCCGGATTCTGGATCTCGGCACGCACCGGCAGGCGACGTGTATTGGGGTCCAGTGCTGGCGCCACATAAGAAAGCCGGGCGTTGAACACGCGGCCCGGATAGGCCAACACCGAAACCTCGACCGGCGCGCCCACCTTCATCAACGGTGCGTCCGATTCCCGCACGTTGGCGACCAGCCACACGGCCGCCAGGTCACCGACGGTGAATACCGGATCGGTCGCGCCCACCGTGATGTATTGACCCAGCCCGACCTTGCGCTGGATCACGGTTCCGGCGATCGGCGCGGTGACCACGGTCTCGGCGCCGATATGATCGACTTTTTCGAGCTTGGCGATCTCCTCGTCCGAGCGACCGAGAATGCGCAGCCGGTTGCGTGTTGCCGCCAGCGCGATATCGGCCGAACGCATGTCCCCCTGCGCGGCCACCAGATCCGACTGTGCCTGCTCCAGATCCTTCAGCGCGCCGCCGCGGATCGCCAGCAGCTCGCGTTGCCGCTTCTCCACCGTCTGCGCGAGCTCGAGACGCGACTTGGCCTTTTCGACTCCCGCCACGGCCGTAACCAGATCGTTCTGGGCCTGGACGAATTCCGTGGCCTCGATCGAGAACAGCGGAGCGCCGCGTTCGACGTGGTCGCCGGGCTTGGCGATAAGGCGGGTCACCCGGCCGGAATAGGGCGAGAATACCGGCGTGGTCGTATCCTCATTGATGGCGATCTTGCCGTCCGTCGTCCGCTCGTCACGGAACGCCACCTGCCGCACCGGCGCCAGCTTCAGGCTGCTCCACTGCGTTTCGCTGGGGGCGAATGCACCGTCGGACTCGGCGGTGATTTTGTTGTCTGATCGGCCTACCGCATTGCCCGCACCGCTATCGAGCATCCAGAACGCAGCCACGCCAACCGCGACAACCACGGCTCCGCCGCTCGCGATCCAAAGGCGATTGCGCCTGGTCCTTGCGGCGGGGGCGGGTTCGGTGATCGTCATGGCCGGAAAGCGTTCCGATACGCGGCGAAAGAGTGGAACGAGACAATGAACATCTAGCGTGCGCTCATTACTTTAACCTGACGGACAGATCTGCAGGGGTCGTGCTACAGTCATGTTTGCCCGGAAATCAAGGCGGTCGCGCCACTCATGAGAGTACTCATCGTCGAAGATAACCCGGACCTGGTATCGTTACTGATCAAAGGTCTGGCTCACGGCGGCTTTGCTGCGGATTCCGTCGCCACGGTCGAGGATGCTCGCCACGTCCTCGCGACGATGAAGTACGCCGCGATCGTCCTCGATCTTGGACTGCCCGACGAGGATGGGCTTGTCCTGCTGCGGGAGATGCGCCGGCGGAGCGATGCGACGCCGGTGCTGGTCCTGACGGCGCGCGATGGCGTGACCGACCGAGTCACCGGACTGCGCGAAGGCGCCGACGACTATCTCGCCAAGCCGTTTGCGATGGAGGAACTGGTCGCTCGCCTGCAGGCCCTGTTGCGTCGGCCCGGCAACCTGCTGGGTCGAATGCTGACCTTCGGCAACGTTTCGCTCGATACCGAGGGTAGGCAGGTTTTTGTCGACGGCAAGCCACGGGCCTTCCCGGCACGTGAAACAGCGGTTCTCGAACTTTTGTTGCGTCGAGGCGGAAATGTGGCGCCGAAGCGGCTTTTCGAGGATCACCTGTTCGGACTGTCCGGTGATGTCGGCTCGAACGCGGTCGAAGTCTATGTCCATCGCCTGCGAAAGATGCTTGCCGACGCCGGTGCGTCCGTAAAGATCCATACCGTACGCGGCGTTGGCTATCTGATGTCTGAAGAAAAGGGTTGATCCGTCATGTGCGGGAGCATGGTGTGACGCGCTTCCAGTCGATCATCACCCGGATCGTCGTGCTGCACGTGGTGGCGATCGCCGCGACCTCGATCCTGATGCCGCTTGCGCTGTATTGGCTATTGAACCAGGCCGCCAACAACCTGCATCGCGATGCATTGCGCAGTGAGGCTTTCATCATCGGCAGCTTCCTGCGGCCGCAATCGGACGGCTCCCTGTCGATGGACATGCCGAAGGAGATTCGACCGCTTTATTCGTCTGATTACGGCCTCTACTCCTATGCCGTCCTCGATACCGACGGACATGTCCTGTTTTCGTCCCAACCCGATGGCAAGGCGCTGTTCGTATCCGACGAGTCGGCCCTCAACGACTGGTTCATTCGTCGCCGTTCCAGCGGCTCGGAACTGTTCGGGGTTACCGTGGCGCGGCCGGTTGGCGAGAAGATGTACTACATCCAGGTCGGCCAGGACCTGGCGCATCGGGATGTGATCATCGACGACGTGGTGACGTCATTTCTTCCGCATGTCGCCTGGATCACCTTCCCGATCCTGCTGTTGCTGCTGCTGATCGATATCCTGATCTTTCGTCGCGCGCTCGAGCCGGTGCGCGAGGCATCGAAGACAGCGGCCGCGATCGGCCCGCGCCGTACCGACGTTCGTCTGCCTGAGCAGACGATGCCGACGGAAATTCAGCCGCTGGTCCATGCCGTCAATCTGGCGCTCGAGCGCCTCGAAGGGGGCTTCCGCGCTCAACGCGATTTCACGGCGGATATGGCCCATGAATTGCGAACCCCGCTCGCCATCGTGCGCGCCCGCGTGGATACGCTGGAGCCTGGGCCGGTGCGCGATGCCTTGCGGGCGGATCTCGTCAACATGACGCGCACCGTCAACCAGGTGCTCGACATCGCCGAACTCGAGGCTTTTATCGTCGCGACGGACGCAAAGGCCGATCTCCATGCCGTCTGCGCCGATGCCGTCGCCTTTATGGCGCCGCTCGCTGTCGAATTGTCCAAGACGATCGCCCTGACCGGCGATTCCAGTCCGGTATGGGTGCGCGGTCAGGCCGAAGCGCTGTTCCGGGCCGTGCGCAATCTCATCGAAAACGCCATCCGCCACACGCCGACCGGCACCTCGATCGAGGTCGAAGTGACAAAGGAGGGCATCGTGCGGGTCATGGACGATGGGCCGGGCGTGCCCGCGGGAGATCGGGAATCGATCTTCCGCCGGTTCTGGCGCCGGGATCGCGAGAAGCCGGAGGGCCGAGGGCTGGGTCTCGCGATCGTTGCCCGTGTGGCCGAGGCCCATGACGGCAGTGTTGCCGTCGCCAACCGTCCGGAAGGTGGCGCGGTGTTCACCTTGAAACTTCGTCCCGCCTGACCGGGCGCTGGATCGACATTTTGGCCTCGCGACGCAGAGCGGAACGACCGGTTTGTCGCCGATGACAGGAAGCGGCAGGATTCACCAATCCAATCAAGCGTTTGGCGCTCGAGCAGGAGCAATTGGCGGTTGCCGCCAAAGTTCCAATCTGAAGCCGGGTTTTTTCCAGTCGCGCTTCAGTCTAGGATGCATTCGTCCAAGGGGTGCCCCGGCAAGGGGCTGAGATATCGACGGCCACGAACTATCGGAGGCGGCGCGGTGACCCTTTGAACCTGATCCGGGTCATGCCGGCGAAGGGACAGGATGCGCTCCTTTGCACGACACACCGGGTCTCCTTTTGTCGTTTTGCCACGGGAGATCCTTCAACATGGACAGCCTTATTTCGACGCCAAAGGTGACAACTGGGCCGCTGCCGGCTTCCCAGAAGATCTACGTCACGCCCGAAGAAGCACCCGATCTCAGCGTTCCCCTACGTGAGATCACGCTGAGCGCGCCGACCGAACCTAAGGTCCGCGTCTATGACACGACCGGGCCTTATACGGATCCCACAGTTTCGATTGATGTCAGCAAGGGACTGGCCCGCACGCGCCGCGATTGGGTATTGGCGCGGGGCGGCGTCGAGGAATACGACGGGCGGCCCATCCAGGCCGTCGACAACGGCAATGTACGGGGGGCGGCACTGCAGCCCTTCCCGAATACGGCACGGCCGTTGCGAGGCCTCGACGGCAAGCCGATCACGCAGTTCGAGTGGGCTCGCGCCGGCGTGATCACCAAGGAGATGATCTACGTCGCCGCGCGCGAGAACCTCGGACGGAGGCAGGCGCATGAACTCGCC
This sequence comes from Enhydrobacter aerosaccus, assembly GCF_900167455.1. Lineage (GTDB taxonomy): Bacteria > Pseudomonadota > Alphaproteobacteria > Reyranellales > Reyranellaceae > Reyranella > Reyranella aerosaccus. The sequence continues at coordinate 1,124,227 of NZ_FUWJ01000002.1, read as the reverse complement.
AAGGAGCGGCTCGCCGACGGCGAGAGCTTCGGGGCCGCATTGCCCGAGTTCATCACGCCTGAGTTCGTGCGCCGGGAGGTGGCCGCCGGCCGGGCGATCATTCCTGCCAACATCAATCATACCGAGCTCGAGCCGATGATCATCGGCCGAAATTTCCTGGTGAAGATCAACGCCAACATCGGCAACTCGGCCGTCAGCTCCTCCATGGAGGAGGAAGTCGAGAAGATGGTGTGGGCGATCCGGTGGGGCGCGGACACCGTCATGGATCTCTCGACGGGTCGCAACATCCACGACACGCGCGAATGGATCGTGCGCAACTCGCCGGTTCCGATCGGTACGGTGCCGATCTATCAGGCGCTCGAGAAGGTGGGCGGCGATCCGACCAAGCTGTCCTGGGAGGTCTTCCGCGACACGCTGATCGAACAATGCGAGCAGGGCGTGGATTACTTCACCATCCATGCCGGCGTGCGCCTGGCCCACGTGCCGCTCACCGCAAGTCGCGTGACGGGCATCGTCAGTCGCGGCGGCTCGATGATGGCGCAATGGTGCCTGACGGAGCATCGCGAGAGTTTCCTGTACGAGCATTTCGGCGACATCTGCGACATCATGCGCAAGTATGACGTGTCGTTCTCGCTCGGCGACGGGCTGCGACCGGGCTCCAATGCGGATGCCAATGATGCCGCCCAGTTTGCCGAACTCGAGACGCTTGGCGAACTGACGAAGGTTGCCTGGGACAAGGGCTGCCAGGTGATGATCGAAGGTCCCGGTCACGTGCCGATGCACAAGATCAAGGCCAATATGGACAAGCAGCTCAGGGAATGCGGAGAGGCGCCGTTCTACACGCTCGGGCCGCTCGTCACCGATATTGCGCCGGGCTACGACCACATCACATCCGGTATCGGTGCGGCGATGATCGGCTGGTTCGGCACGGCGATGCTCTGCTACGTCACGCCGAAGGAGCATCTCGGTCTTCCCGATCGCGATGACGTGAAGGTGGGCGTCGTCACCTACAAGATCGCCGCCCATGCCGCTGACCTCGCCAAGGGACATCCGGCCGCTCGCCTGCGGGACGATGCGCTTTCCAAGGCGCGCTTCGAGTTCCGCTGGCGCGACCAGTTCAACCTCTCGCTCGACCCGGCGACGGCGGAAAAATTCCACGACGAGACGATGCCAAAGGAGGCGCACAAGACGGCGCACTTCTGCTCGATGTGCGGGCCGAAGTTCTGCTCCATGCGCATCACGCAGGACATCCGCGACTATGCCCAGAAGGGCATGCAGGAGATGAGCGAGAAATTCAAAGCGGTCGGCAACCAGCTCTACGTCCCGGACAAAGCCGCGGACTGACAGCCAGGCCGAATAAACCACTGCCGCCAGTGCGCCCTTGCCGGGATGCGCTGGCGGCTTCACTATTATTTGAGGTTCCAAAGAGCATCCGGCGCCGGCTACCGCGGAAGGGGAGCCGAATGGTCGCCTTGCGCCCCAGCCACCGGTTAGGGGAGACTCCGTTCCTTCCCTGCGTATAGCACAGGGTGGAAAGGCTCAGCTTGGGGCGGATGAGGCGATGAAACGACTGCGGACCCTGCTTGGGATCGGCTTGGGACTTGCCGTAGTCGTGGGAGCCGGCTGGTACTTCGCTTCCTCGCGTACCGCATCCAACGGCCCAGCCGGCCGTCCCAATATGGCGAACCAGCCGGTCACGGTCGGACTTGCCACGGTGGCCAAGGGTGACATCCCTCTGGTCACCAGGGCCTTGGGCACGGTCACGCCTCTGGCGACCGTTACCGTCAAGACACAGATCACGGGACAGCTCATGCAGGTGGCCTTTACCGAGGGCCAAGCTGTGAAGAAGGGCGATCTGCTCGCCGTTGTCGACCCGCGTCCCTACGAGGTGGCCTTGCAGCAGGCCATCGGTACGCTGGACAAGGACGAGGCCCTTCTCAAGAACGCGCAGCTCGATCTCACCCGCTACCAGAAGCTGGTTGCCCAGGATTCCGTGGCACGGCAGACCTACGACACCCAGGCCTCGCTTGTCCGTCAATACGAAGCGACGGTCGTTACCGACCGCGCGGCCGTCGACGCTGCGAAGCTTAATCTCGTCTACACGCGCATCATTGCCCCGACCGACGGCCGCATCGGCCTGCGCCTGGTGGACGCCGGCAATTACGTCACCATAGGCGACAGTACGGGGATCTGCGTCATCACCCTGATGAAGCCGATGTCGGTCGTCTTCAGCATTCCTGAGGATTCCCTGCCGCCGGTGCGCAAGCGTCTGCGCGAGGGCGCGACGCTGCAGGCAACGGCACTCGACCGGGCCCAAAAGATCGAACTCGGCGTCGGCAAGCTCGAAACCACCGACAACCAGATCGACACGACCACGGGCACCGTGAAGCTGCGCGCGACGTTCGACAATTCGGACGAGGCGCTCTTCCCCAATCAGTTCGTCAACATTCGTCTTCTCGTCGACACGGTGAAGGATGCGCTGGTGGTTCCAGTGGCGGCCATCCAGAAAGGCCAGCCTGGAACGTTCGTCTATCGCGTCAAGCCGGATGACACGGTCGAGATTCGGGTCGTCGAGACGGGCGCAAGCGATGGCGACAGGATTGCCATTACAAAGGGGCTCGCGCTCAACGACCAGGTCGTCGTCGACGGCACCGACCGGCTGCGCGACGGCTCCAAGATTCGGCGCCCACCGCCGGCGGGCGCGCCCGTCGCGGCAGCTCCTCCCGAGGGTGCGGGAGCGAGCGGCCGGGATGCCGGCGCTGACGGAGCCCCCGGACCAGGCCGCGGCGCCGGACGGCGCGGCCAGTCCAGCAATTAGCGCTATCCACGCGACATGAACCCGTCGCGGATCTTCATCGAGCGGCCGGTCGCCACGTCGCTGCTGATGGTGGCGATCATGCTGGTGGGCCTGATCGCCTACCGCTTCCTGCCGCTCGCTGCCCTGCCTCAGGTCGATTATCCGACCATCCGGGTCCTGACCCTTTACCCGGGAGCCGGCCCGGAAGTGATGACCTCGTCGGTGACGGCGCCGCTCGAGCGTCAGTTCGGGCAGATGCCGGGACTCAACCAGATGACGTCGACCAGCTCGGCCGGCGCGTCGTCGATCACGCTGCAGTTCGACCTCTCCCTCGGCATCGATATCGCCGAACAACAAGTGCAGGCGGCGATCAATGCCGCGGGCAATCTGCTGCCCGCCGACCTTCCGGCGCCCCCCATCTATGCCAAGGTCAATCCGGCCGATGCACCGATCCTGACGCTGGCGGTGACATCGAAAACCGATCCGCTCACCAAGGTCTACGATCTGGTCGACGTCCGGCTCGGGCAGAAGATCTCGCAGGTGCCCGGAGTCGGTCTCGTCTCGCTCGGTGGCGGCCAGAAGCCCGGTTATCGCATCCGCGCCAACCCGACGGCGCTGGCCGCCTACGGGCTCAATGTCGATGACCTGCGGACCACCATCACCAACGCCAACGTCAATACGCCCAAGGGCAATTTCGACGGGCCGACGCGCAACTACACCATCAACGCCAACGACCAGATCACCGATCCGAACGTCTTCAAGGATGTGATCGTCGCCTATCGCAATGGCTCTCCGGTCCGTTTATCCGACGTGGCCACGGTCGAGAATGGCCAGGAGAACAATCGCCTGATGGCCTGGGCCAACCTGACCCAGGCGGTCATCATCGACGTACAACGCCAGCCCGGCGCCAACGTCATCGCCGTCGTCGACAACATCAAGGCGCTGCTGCCGCAGTTGCAAGAGACCTTGCCGAGCTCGATCGAGGTGTCGGTTCTCACCGACCGTACCTTGACCATTCGCGCCTCCGTACGAGACGTGCAGATCGAGCTGTCTTTCGCCGTCCTGCTGGTCGTGGCGGTGATCTTCCTGTTTCTGGGCGATTGGCGGGCGACGATCATTCCCAGCCTCTCGGTGCCGCTGTCGCTGGTCGGCACCCTGGCCGTGATGTACCTGGCGGGATTCTCTCTCAACAATCTGTCGATCATGGCCTTGACCATCGCGACCGGCTTCGTGGTCGATGATGCCATCGTCATGATCGAGAATATCGCTCGCTACATCGAGGAGGGCGAGAACCCGGTCGAGGCGGCTCTCAAGGGCTCCAGCCAGATCGCCTTCACCGTGGTGTCGCTGACCGTCTCCCTGATCGCGGTGCTGATCCCGCTGCTGTTCATGGGCGACGTCGTGGGCCGGCTGTTCAGCGAGTTTGCGGTCACGCTTTCCGTGACCATCCTGATTTCGGCGGTCGTGTCGCTGACTCTGGTGCCGATGATGTGTGCCCAGCTGCTGCGTCGACGCGACGTTCCGGGAGGGCGGACGGTAGAAGGCCCGGGGCCGCGAGCAGCGAGCGCTGCCGAATCGCATCCAGAAGCGCAGGCGCTGGGCGCGCGCTGGTTCGCGAGGATGATCGACCTCTATGACCGGGGGCTGGTCGTCGTCTTCCGCCACCAGACGCTGACCCTGCTGGTCGCAGTGGCCACCGTGGCGCTCACGGTCGTGCTCTATATCGTCATCCCGAAGGGCTTCTTTCCGGTCCAGGACAACGGCCTGATCCAGGCAGTGACCGAGGCATCCCAGACTATATCCTTCGACGCCATGCGCGAACGGCAGCGAGCGCTGGCCGAAATCATCCTGAAGGACCCCGACGTCGAGAGCCTGAGTTCCTTTGTGGGTGTCGACGGAACCAATCCCACGTTGAACTCGGGCCGGATGCTGATCAACCTCAAGGATCGCGACGCACGCTCTCTGACGGCCAGCCAGATCATCCGCCGGCTGCTGCAGGAGACCGCCAGCGTGCAGGGCATCCAGCTCTACATGCAGCCGGCCCAGGACCTGACGATCGATTCGACCGTCAGCCGGACGCAGTACCAGTTCGTGCTCGAAAGTCCCAATCCGAAGGATTTCGACATATGGGTGCCGCGGCTGATATCGCGCATGTCGCAGATCCCCGAGATCGTCGACGTGACCAGCGAGCTCCAGAACCAGGGGCTCGCCATGTATATCAAGATCGACCGCGACGCCGCGGCGCGGTTCGGCGTCACCGCCGCCACGGTCGACAATCTGCTTTATGACTCCTTCGGTCAGCGCATCGTCTCGACCGTCTATACGCAGTCCAACCAGTATCGCGTCATCTACGAGCTCGAGCCCTCGATGGCTCGCACGCTGGACGCGCTGAACAACCTCTATCTTCCCGGCTCGAGCTCGACCAGACAGGTCCCTCTCTCCGCGATCGCGACATTCGAGGAGCGGACGGCGCCGTTGCGCCAGGATCGGCTCAGCCAGTTTCCGGCAACCACGATCTCGTTCAACCTGGCGCCCGGCGCGTCGCTCGGCGATGCCGTCGAGGCGATCACGGCGGCGCAGAAGGAGATCGGCATGCCACGCTCGATCTCGACGCACTTCCAGGGTGCGGCGCTGGCCTTCCAGAAGGCGTTGAGCAGCCAGCTCATGCTGATCCTTGCCGCCATCGTCACGGTCTACATCGTGCTGGGCGTGCTGTACGAAAGCTACATTCATCCCATCACGATCCTTTCGACCCTGCCATCGGCCGGCATCGGCGCGCTGCTCGCGCTCATGATCGCCGGCGACGATCTTAGCGTCGTCGCCATCATCGGCATCGTGCTCCTGATCGGTATCGTCAAGAAGAACGCGATCATGATGATCGACTTCGCGCTCGAAGCCGAACGCCACGAAGGCAAGGCGCCGCAGGAAGCCATCCACCAGGCCTGCCTGCTGCGTTTTCGGCCGATCCTGATGACGACCATCGCCGCCCTGGTGGGAGCCTTGCCGCTGATGCTGGGAACCGGCACCGGCTCGGAGCTGCGCCATCCGCTTGGCCTCACCATCGTCGGTGGCCTGATCGTCAGCCAGATGCTGACGCTGTTCACGACACCGGTGATTTACCTCGCTTTCGACCGTGTCGGCCGGCGTCTGCGGGGCGTGCCGCTCGATACGCCGGCCTATCCCCTGGCCTCGGAGGATGCGCCGGACGTCAGTGAACTGCCCGAGGGATTCCAGCCGTGAATCTCTCCGCCCTCTTCATTGCCCGGCCGGTCGCCACCACCTTGCTGACGATCGGCATCCTGCTGGCCGGATTGATGGGCTTCATCGCCTTGCCGGTCTCGCCGCTGCCCAAGGTCGATTTCCCCACGATCCAGGTCCAGGCCCAGCTTCCGGGCGCCTCGCCGGATACGGTGGCAAGCAGCTTGACGACACCGCTCGAAAGACGATTGGGGGCGATCGCCGGCGTCAGCGAGATCACCTCGATGAGCACGGTCGGCAACTCGCGCATTACGCTGCAGTTCGACCTGTCGCGCGATATCGATGGAGCGGCTCGCGACGTTCAGGCGGCCATCAACGCCGCACGTGCGGACATGCCGGTCAACCTGAAGAGCAACCCGGTCTATCGCAAGATCAATCCGGCCGATGCTCCTGCGGTGATCCTCGCGCTGACGTCGGATACGCTGCCGCAAGGCCAGCTCTACGACGCTGCTTCGAACATCCTGCAGCAGAAACTGAGCCAAGTGACCGGTGTCGGGCAGGTCACGCTGGGGGGCAGCTCGTTGCCGGCGGTGCGGGCGGAGATCAATCCGAACGCCCTGTCGAAGTACCAGATCGGCCTGGAAAGCGTGCGCGCGGCTCTCGCGGCAGCGAACGCAAACTCGCCCAAGGGAGCTGTCGAGGTCGGCGACCGCCGCTACCAGATCTATACCAACGACCAGTCGCGCGCGGCGGCCGACTACCGTGACCTGGTGATCGCCTGGCGTAACAACGCGCCGGTGCGGCTGTCCGATGTGGCCCAGGTGGACGACTCGGTCGAGGACCTGCGCAACGAGGGCCAGGCCAACGGCAAGCGGTCGGTGCTGGTGATCATCTACCTTCAGCCGAACGCCAACATCATCGCCACCGTGGATCAGGTGAAAGCGGAGCTGCCGGATCTGCAGGCGGCATTGCCGCCCGAGATCGACGTCAACCTGGTGTCGGATCGGACAACCACCATTCGCGCTTCCCTCAAGGAGGTCGAGCGAGCGTTGAGTCTCAGTGTCATCCTGGTGGTGCTGGTGACCTTTGCCTTCCTGCGCTCGGTGCGGGCGGCTCTGGTGCCGTCGGTGGCCGTGCCCGTGTCGCTGGTCGGGACTTTCGGCGTCATGTACCTGATGGGCTTCAGTCTCAACAATCTGTCGCTCATGGCCATGACGATCGCCGCCGGCTTCGTCGTCGACGATGCGATCATCGTGCTGGAGAACATTTCGCGGCATATCGAGGAGGGCATGCCGCGGCGGCAGGCGGCGGTGCGAGGGGCGAAGGAAGTTGGCTTCACCGTGATCTCCATGAGTCTGTCGCTCATCGCCGTCTTCATTCCCATTCTGTTGATGGGCGGCATCGTCGGCCGTTTGTTCCGGGAATTCGCCGTCACCCTGACCATCGCCATCGTCATTTCCATGGTGGTGTCGCTGACCACCACGCCGATGATGTGCGCCTACGTGCTGCGCGCGCCTCGGCAAGACGAAGTGCAACGGCCGCCGGGCTGGTTCGCGCGGGTGAGCGAGCGCGTCTTCGATGGCGTGCAGGGCTTCTACGGGCGCACCCTCGCTTGGGTGCTGCGCCATCCCCGTGCGACGATCCTGGTCTTTCTCGGCACGGTGTTCCTGAACGTCTTCCTGTACTACGAGGTGCCCAAGGGTTTCTTTCCCCAACAGGACACGGGCCGCATCATTGGTGGGATCCGCGCCGACCAGAGCATCTCGTTTCAGGCAATGCGCCGGAAGTTCCGCCAATTCATGGCCATCGTGCGCTCCGACCCGGCGGTCGACAACGTGGCGGGCTTCACCGGCGGGTTCCAGACCAACTCCGGCTTTCTGTTCGCCAGTCTCAAGCCTCTTTCGCAGCGGGACGCTTCCGCGGATCAGGTCATTGCCCGTCTGCGGGGGCGATTGGCGCAAGTGCCGGGCGCCAATCTCTTCCTGCAGGCGGTGCAGGACATCCGTGTCGGTGGCCGGCAGGGCAATTCGCAATACCAGTTCACGCTGCAATCCGATTCCTTGGCCGATCTTTATACCTGGGCCCCGAAACTGGTGGCTGCCCTGCAGCGGAACAGCTCGGTCATCACCGATATCGACTCCGACCAGCAGCAGCACGGTCTGCAGGTGGATATTGCCATCGACCGCGATTCGGCGAGCCGGCTGGGTATCAGCACCAGTTCCATCGTCTCTACGCTGTACGACGCTTTTGGCCAGCGACAGGTCTCGACGATCTATAATGCGCTAAATCAGTATCACGTCGTCATGGAGGTGGCGCCGGAATACTGGCAGAACCCAAAGACGCTGGAGCAGATCTATGTCAGCACGATGGGTGGATCGATCAGCGGCGCGACCTCGACCCAGGCCATCGTTTCGACATCGCCGAGTGTGTCCACGAGTTCCGGCAATACCGGGTCGGTAACGGGGCTCACCAATGCCGCCACCGCGCTCGATCCGAGTCAGGCGGTGCGCAACCAGCTCACCAACCAGATCGCCGTCAGCGGCCGGGGCGCCGCGTCGACGGCGGCGGCCGTCAGCACGTCGCCCGAGACCATGATCCCGCTTTCGGCGGTCACCAACTATGCCTTCGACACCACGCCGCTCGGCGTCAATCACCAAGGGTTGTTCGTCGCCACCACCATCTCGTTCAATCTGGCGCTCAACAAGACGCTGAGCGACGCGGTTGCCTACATCAACCACACCATGCTCGAGATCGGGATGCCGGCCTCGATCCACGGTTCGTTCCAGGGCACGGCGCGCGCATTTCAGCAGTCACTCGACAGCCAGCTCGTCGTTGTGCTGTTTGCGCTCGCGGCCATCTACATCGTGCTGGGTGTCCTCTATGAAAGCTATATCCATCCCATCACGATCCTTTCCACCTTGCCGTCGGCCGGCATCGGGGCGCTGTTGGCGCTGATGATCTTTCATGTCGAGCTCAGCATCATCGCCATGATCGGCGTCCTGCTGCTCATCGGCATCGTTAAGAAGAATGCCATCATGATGATCGATGTGGCGCTCGACCGCGAACGCAACCAGGATCTCGACCCGCGGCAGGCAATCTATGAAGCCTGCCTGTTGCGCCTGCGCCCGATCCTCATGACGACCATGGCCGCCATGCTCGGTGCCCTGCCGCTCGCGCTCAATTTCGGCGATGGCGCCGAGCTGCGACGGCCGCTGGGACTTTCCATCATTGGTGGCCTTCTGGTCAGTCAGGTGCTGACGCTCTACACAACGCCAGTGATCTATCTTTATCTCGACCGCTTCCGCCGGCGTGACCGCGATCCCCTGAGCCGGTTGGCGCGCTCTATGGGCGGGCTCGAGGCCCGCGCATGAACTTCCGGACTGTCATTCCCTTCCTTGTGCTTTTTCCCGTCGCGGCCTGCGCTGTCGGACCCGACTACCAGCGCCCTCCGCCAGCGAGCGACCCGCCCGCGGCCTACAAGGAAGTGAACGGGATCACGTTCCGTCCGGCGGCTCCTCGCGACACGATCGATCGTGGCCCCTGGTGGACGATCTATGCCGATCCGACACTGGATCGCCTGATGGCACAGGTCGATGTGTCGAACCAGACGCTGAAGGAAAACGAGGCGGCCTATCGGCAGGCGGTGGCATTGCTCCGCCAGAGTCAGTCCGGCCTGTTCCCGACCTTTGGCTATACCGGTTCGATCCAGCAGGTCAGTTCCAGCGGCGGTCGCGGCGGAGCCGTCGTCAGCACGGGCAGCGGTTTCGTGACGGGCACCAGCAACGGGTCGGTCGGCCAGTATTCGATCGGCAGCACGATCAGCTGGGAAGTCGATGTCTGGGGCCGCATCCGGCGCACAATCGAAAGCGATGCGGCGGCGGCGCAAGCGAGCAAAGCCGATCTGGATGCGGCTCGGCTGTCGGCGCAATCGAGCCTGGCGACGAGCTACTTCTCGTTGCGTATCTCGGACGAGCGACGCGACCTCTACAACAGGTCGATTGCAGCCTATGCGCGCTCGCTGCAGATCGTGCAGAATCAGATGAATGCGGGTACCGCCTCGCGGCTCGATCTGGCGCAGGCGCAGACATTGCTCGAGCAGACACGTGCCCTCTATGCCGCGGAAGCCGCCAATCGCGCCCAGTTCGAACATGCTGTTGCCGCCCTGGTCGGCAAGATCCCGGCCGAGGTCTCGATCGAGACCGCGCCGCCGCCGGCGACGGTGCCGACGCTCGAGGCCGGTGCGCCATCGGCCCTTCTCGAGCGGCGCCCCGATATCGCGGCTGCCGAGCGTACGATGCAGTCCGCCAATGCGCAGATCGGCGTTGCCCAGGCGGCCTACTATCCGGACTTCACCTTCAATGCCAGTATCTCGTTCCTGACGACGACCCTCAGCAATCTGTTGCAGATCGGCTCTGCCGTATGGTCGATAGGGCCACAGCTGTCGGGTACGCTGCTCGATGGCGGTGCCATGAAGGCCGCAGTTGAGGGCGCGCGAGCCAATTACGACAAGATGGTCGCCACCTATCGTCAAACCGTCATCACCGCTTTTCAGCAAGTCGAGGACGCCCTGGCGCAGCAAAACTATTTTGCCCAGCAGGAAGAGATCCAGCGACGCGCCGTCGCGGCCGCGCGCGATGCCGAACGGCTCTCGCTCAATCAATACCAGGCAGGGACCGCCGCCTATACGACGGTGGTGACGGCGCAGCAGACGGCGCTCAGCGCCGAACAGACCTTGATCAACATCCGCCTGAATCGCCTGACCGCCAGCGCCACGCTGGTTGCGGCCCTTGGGGGTGGATGGCGGGATTCGGATCTGCCGGCCCTCATTCCTCCCAGCCCCAAGACCCTGCCCAAGCCATCGCCGGTGAAGAAGGGCTGGTGGCCGTTCTGACAGCCAGGTTCGGCGACGCTCGGGCAGCCGCCGAACTGTGCATCTACCTCGCAGGCCAGGGGATCCGGATCTCCTGCAGCGGGACGTGCTGCTGGGCGGCATGCATGTCGGTTTCGCCGACGCCACCCTGCACCCGCGGTCTAGGTAAGGTGATCTTCACCGCGTTCACCAGATCGAAGAAGCCGAAGGTGATGATGGCCTGAGTCGGCACATTGTAGAGCCGCGAGATCAGCTCCTTCGTGATCACCCCGCTCTCCTTCACCACTTCATAGTCTTCCTTCGACTTGAAGATGATGTCGAGTGTGATTTCGAACGGCCCGGCGTTCTTGCTGCGCACGACCTTGGCGATGTCGCGCAATGGCGTGGGGACAGAGGTCACGAAATCTCCTCGTAGCGGACCGGGAAGAGGGCTGTCGGGCTGTCGACCGTCATCAGGTGATAGACATTGAATTCGCAGGCCTGCCCAAGTGGAATCTCGAGCGGCGTGAAGGGCGAGGCGATGTTGCCGGCCGTGGCGATGCGACCTGGATAGGGACAATGCATCAGGCTGGTGCGGGCCTTGCCGCAGATCGCCGTCGCCAGCGCCTGCGTGGCGGCTGCCACCTCGACGATGATGCAAAGCTCGTGCGCCGGTGTCTTCACCGGTTCGAGGTCGCCCATCACGCCATTCTTGCCGTAGATGTGGGGAATGATGCGGTAGGCTTCCTCGGGCACGTCGCCGAAGTAGGCGCGCGTTCCGGCGATCACCTGGTCGAGGATCGAATCGATCTGGCTTATGAAGATCGGGTCGCGCGCTCCGGCGATGAAAATGCTTCGCCAGCCCGCGGTCTTGGCGCCTTCGAGCTTGATCGTGTAGCGCTTGCCAGGATCGAAGCGGCTGCCCGAGACGCGTACGCGCCTGTCGCTCACCTGCTCGTACGTGCAGTGGGAGAGGTCGAGCGTGCCGCCGGGGCCGGCAAGCAGGAAGGGATGCGTCTTCTCGTAGAGCGTATGCGCCGCGACCGAGGCCGTGGTGCAGCGTTCCGCTGGATTGAGGGGCTCGATCTCGAAATGATCCTGCCTCAGATAGCCGATGACGCTGCGCCCGACGGGCTCGGCGCAGAGCGCGCCGCATTCCATGATCTTGCCCATGTGCCAGGCGAGGGCCGGATCGAAGCCGGCGCGAATGGCCATCGCGGCGGTCGGCGCGGGATCGTAGGCCCGCCCGCTCACCACGACATCGACATCCTCCGGTTCGAGCGCCTTGAGGAACGGCTCGGCGCCCATTTGGGCCACGACGACGGTGGCGGCCGCGAGCTCGCGGGGATCGAGGGGCGGCACGGGACCCAGCGGTTCAATGCGCCCGGCTTCGAGTTCCCTGGCGATATGTCGCTTATCGATATCGGCGTAGATCTTCGCCAACTTGAAGCGCCAGCCGCGCTTGCGCGAGATCTCTGCAATCATGTTGCGGAAGGCATCGACATGCAGGTTGCTGCCGTCGCCGCCGGCCGAGGAGATCAGAAGAGGGATCCTGGCCTCGCGCTGCGCCTCCAGCAGGACCTCCAGGTCCTTCATGTAGGCCTCGCGGCTGCAGGTCATCTCGCCCAGGCCAAGCTTTTGCGGGCCGGAATCGGTCGAGCCCGAATCGATGGTGATGGCATGGGGCTTCTGCTCCAGGCCCAGGCGCAAATGCTCGATCGGGAACCCGTAGCCCAGCATGCCGGACGGCGTGAGGATCCGAATCTCGTCATTCTTCGAGGCGGCCATACCCTGCTCGTCCTGTATTAGGTCCGAAGAGCTTACAGATAGCATGGCTCGACCACCTTGCAGAGGGTCACATCGCGTGGCTGCCATGCGCACGGAATGATTCGATCGGCTGACGAGGGAAGGCGACTGCGCACTTTCCTCAAGGCGGCCAAAGAGAGCAACGGCTGCGTTTGACCCTATCGGAAGCGGTCGTGAGTATCGGGCCTGTCCGACATTCACCAAAGGTTAAGTCTGTGCGCTCCCTCTATTCCCGCCGGTGGTCGACCGCCGCGACCGGCGCGTGTGTGACGTCTCGCTCGAACCCGACGTGACTTCACTTCCGATCACTCCCAACGAGGGACTTTTGACATGACTTCGTCGCTCTCCAAGCATCCCGAGACGCTCTCCCTGCATGCCGGCTGGCGCGCCGATCCGACAACCGGCGCTGTGGCCGTACCGATCTACCAGACGACCTCCTTTCAGTTCCGCGATACCGAGCAGGCGTCGAACCTGTTTGCTCTGAAGGAACTGGGCAATATCTATACCCGTATCGGCAATCCCACGGCCGATGTACTGGAGCAGCGCGTTGCCGCCCTCGAAGGCGGCGTTGCCGCATTGGCCCTGGCCTCGGGACAGGCCGCGTCCGCCTTCGCGATCCAGAACCTGGCGCGAGCGGGAGATAACGTCGTGAGCTCGACGGACCTCTATGGCGGCACCTGGAACCTGTTCGCTCATACACTCAAGGATCAGGGAATCGAGGTGCGTTTCGTCGATCCGGCCGATCCGGGTGCCTTTGCTCGCGCGACCGATAGCCGTACCCGGGCGTACTACGCCGAGACCTTGCCGAATCCGAAGCTGACGGTGTTTCCGATCAAGGAGGTTGCCGATATTGGCCGGCCCCTGGGCATTCCCCTGATCGTCGACAATACCGCAGCCCCGATACTGTCGCGTCCGCTCGACCATGGCGCGGCGATCGTCGTCTATTCCAGCACCAAGTACCTGGGCGGCCACGGCAACTCGATCGGTGGCCTGATCGTCGATGGTGGCCGGTTCGACTGGGCCGCCCATCCGACTCGCCAGCCTGCCCTGAATGAGCCCGATCCAAGCTATCACGGCGCAGTCTGGGTCGAGGCGGTGAAGCCGATCGGCCCGGTTGCCTACATCATAAAGGCGCGCACGACTTTGCTGCGCGATATCGGCGCTGCTCAATCGCCGTTCAATGCCTTTCTGACGCTGCAGGGCATCGAGACCTTGGCGCTGCGGATCGAACGGCATTCGCGCAACGCACAGGCGGTGGCCGATTTCCTCGTCAAGCGGCCCGAGGTCGTGCGCGTGATTTATCCATCACAACAGACCGGCGAGTCTCGCCGCCGCGCTGACACCTATTTGAAGGGCGGATATGGCGGTCTCGTGGGCTTCGAGCTCGCGGCCGGACGCGAGGCCGGACGACGCTTCATCGATTCGCTGAAGCTTCTCTACCATGTCGCCAACATCGGCGATGCACGCAGCCTGGCCATCCATCCGGCGACGACCACCCACTCGCAGCTCACGCCTGAGGACCAGCAGAAGACGGGCGTTTCCGATGGCTATGTGCGCCTGTCGATCGGCATCGAACATATCGATGACATCGTCGCCGATCTTTCCCAGGCGCTCGACGCGGCGGGCACTCTCGCTCGGGCGGCCTGAAGCAGAACACCATCGTGAGGCGCCGAAGGGCGGAAAGCTCTTTCCTCCGGCGCCGTCACTTTGGTTTTCCTGATTATTTACCCGAGCCGTCGAATCGAACCATGCTTCGCCGCATGAAATGCGACGAAGTCGTTCCGACCAAGTCCTGTTGCCGCCGTTAGAGGCTGTCGCGCGTCTGCGCGCGCCCGTGTTCTTCCCGTGTTGCCTGGAGTACCCGCGATGTTTCGCTTTGCCACCCGTCGTACGTTCTTGCGGACCGCCGCCGCTGCCAGTGCTTTGATCCCCGCTGCGGCAGTTGCACAGCGCACCTTTCTCCGTGGTCAGACGCTGGATCAGTTCGATCCATCGATCTGCCGGACGTCGTTCGGCCAGCCTGTCATCCTGCCGCAGAAGCGAGAGCTGAAGCTCACCTGGAACGCTACGGCGATCTGCACCGTCGGTGTGGCAGCGGCGAAGGAGAAAGGCTACTTTGCCAAGCACAATCTCGACGTCGAGCTGATCAATTTCGGTGGTTCGACAGATCAGCTGCTCGAAGCCATCGCGACCGGCAAGGCCGATGCGGGTATCGGCATGGCTCTGCGTTGGCTGAAGCCGCTGGAGGCCGGCTTTGATGTCAAGATCTCTGCTGGCATTCACGGCGGTTGCATGCGTCTTTTCACGACCCGGGACAGCGGCATCCACGACGTCGGCGGTCTTAAAGGCAAGACCATCGGTGTCACCGATCTCGCGGCGCCCGACCGCAACTTCTTCTCGATCATGCTTCAGCAAGCGGGCGTCGATCCCAACAAGGAGATCGAATGGAAGGTCTTTCCGGGCGACGTGCTGCCAGTGGCCTTGAAGAAGGGTGAGGTCCAGGCCTTCGCCTTGGGAGATCCTCTCGGCTGGATCGCGCGCGATCGGGACAACCTGTTCGAGATCGCCAACAATCTCACCGGTGATTTCTCGCACCGCACCTGCTGTGTGCTGGGAATCCGCGGCAGCCTGATCCGCCAGGACAAGCCAGTTGCCACGGCACTCACTCAGGCCTTGCTCGAGGCCCAGGAATGGGTGGCAACGAATTCGGAAGCCGCTGCCGAGGTCTTCGCGCCGCATGCGAAGGCGCCAGTGGAGCAACTGGCGGCCATGCTGCGCAGTCATACACATCACCATAATCCGCTGGCCGCCGACCTGCGCCAACAGATCAGCCTCTACGCGGAGGAACTGAAGAGCATCGCCGTCTTCAAGCAGTCGACGGACGTCCAGAAGTACGCGGCGCGCGTGACCGCCGACGTATTGGCGTAGGGAGGCTGCGATGACGGCGATTGCGGAGGCGGCACCCGGCAGGGCGGGCGCGCTTCTGGCTGGCGACGACGAGCGGCCGCACTCCCTGGGGCTGCTTGTCGTCGCCGGCTTCCTTTGGCTGGGCCTCGGGGTTGTGATTCTGGCTTGGCCGGACGCACAGGAACTCGAGCGCACTTCCCTATTGGGCAGCCTTGCGCTGGGGTTCGGCATGCTGCAGCTCCTGGCATGGGCCGGAGGATGGTTCTCGCGGCCAGTTGCACGCCTGGGCCGCTTCGCTCCATGGCTCGTGGTTTTGGCGCTGGTGATGACGGCCTGGGAAGTCGCGACAGCGAAGCTCGACCTGCTGCCACTGCCGTTCTTCCCGTCGCCGCAGGCCTTCCTCGAGGTCTATACCGACGACTGGCGACGGCTGGGCGATTCCCTCCTCCACTCGGTGTTGCTGCTGGCGCGCGGCTTCGCCATCGGTGCCGCCGTCGGCTTCGTGATCGGGGTGGCGCTCGGCTGGTCGAAACGAGTCGGATATTGGATCCATCCGGTCATGCGGTTGGTCGGCCCGTTGCCGGCAACAGCCTGGTTGCCGCTTGCCTTCTTCATCTTCCCGAGCAGCGGCAGCGCCAGCACGTTCCTGATCGCGCTGGCGACGGCCTTTCCGCTGATCGTGCTCACCTGGTCAGGCGTCGCGGGCGTGCAGACCGCCTACTACGATGTGGCGCGGACACTGGGCGCCAATTCGCGGTTCCTGATCCTGAAGGTCGCGATCCCGGCCGCCTTGCCGCACGTCTTTGTCGGCCTGTTCATGGGACTGGGATCTTCGTTCGCCGTCCTCGTGGTGGCGGAGATGCTGGGCGTGAAGTCCGGTCTCGGATGGTATCTGCAATGGGCGCAGGGCTGGGCAGCCTATGCCAATATGTATGGCGCTCTGCTGGTGATGGCGTTGATGTGCTCGGCGCTGATCACGGTGCTGTTCCGCGTGCGCGACAGGCTGCTGTCCTGGCAGAAGGGGCTCGTTCAATGGTAGCGCTGGCCGAAGCGGTGAATGTCGGCACGGCACCCGGTGCCGCCGTCGATATTGTCGACATCGATCACGGGTTCGCGTTGCATGGCGACTATCTGCCGGTGCTGGAGGATGTGTCCTTCCGCGTCGAACCCGGCGAGTTCGTCGCTCTGCTCGGGCCCAGCGGCTGCGGCAAGTCGACCTTGCTGCGGTTGATTGCGGGTCTCGACACGCCGCGCGCCGGTCGACTGATCGTCGACGGCGCCGACGTGACGGGCCCGGACCCGTCGCGTGTCGTGGTCTTTCAGGACCCGACGCTTTACCCATGGCGGACGGTATGGCGGAACGCTTCACTCGGCTTGGAGACACGGGGCCTGCTGAAGCAGCAGCGCGAGCGGGTCGATGCCGCGCTGGCGCTGGTCGGCCTGGAGAAGTTCGCCAAGGCCTATCCCCATCAGCTTTCCGGCGGTATGGCACAACGTGCCTCGCTGGCGCGGGCGCTGGTGAACGACCCCAGCCTGCTGATCCTCGACGAGCCGCTGGGCAAGCTCGACAGCCTGACGCGCCTGGCGATGCAGGGCGAGATCACACGTCTGTGGCAGAGGCGCGGATTCACCGTGCTGATGGTGACGCACGATGTCGAGGAAGCACTGCTGTTGGCCAACCGGGTGATCGTCTTCAGCGATCGGCCGGCCCGCGTGCGCGCAGACCTGGCGGTGGATTTGCCTTATCCTCGCCACCGCGACCATCCGGAACTCCTGCGTCTGCGCCGCGAGGCGTTGAGTCTGCTGGGCATGGCGGCGGACTGGTAGCGGACCGCCGACGACCTTCTCCTTGGTCGTTGTACCGCTTGTTTGGCGCTTGACCTTGTCACTAGTGTGAAGGCCTTAGCCTGAGCGCGAGGTCAAGGACATGCGTATGCGGGAAGCGGCTCGAAAACTCCAGGTCAGCGCACGGATGCTGCGCCACTACGAGGCGGCGGGCTTGCTGCGGGCCGCCCGTCTCGATAACGGCTATCGCAGCCTGTCGGAGGCAGATGTGCAACGGGCGGCCTGGGTCCGCGACCTCATCGCGGCGGGCTTTTCGACTCGCGAGGTGCGGGCCCTAGCGGCGGCGCTCGACGCCGGCGCCGGCCCTCCTATTTGTACTGCCGCGCTGCGCAACAAGCTCGAGCAGATCGACCGGCTTGTCGATGCTCTGACCAACCGCCGCCGACGGGTTGCCGAGCGCCTTGTCCGTCAGCAACAGGCCGTGGCGGCCTCATCGACGAGCGACCACGGCAAGGAAGGGCCTGGCGATGGAAATCCTGAACATTCTGGTGCGCCGGTATCTGCCCCTGGCAGACCTCGATGAGGCGGTGCGGTTCTACGAAGGGCTGATTGGCCAAAAGGCGCGGCTGCGCTTCGATTATCCCCGATACAATCTGCGGCTGGCACAGGTCGGCTCGATCCTGTTCGTGGCCGGGACGGCGGAAGGCCTGGCTCCCTTCCTCGAGACGCAGGCCACCTTCATGGTCGAGGATATCGAGGGCTACGCCAGATATCTGCCGACGATCGGCGCCGAGGTGCTCGCGCCGCCCAAGGCCGTCCCGACCGGCTGGAATATGTTGGTAAGACATCCGGACGGGATGCGGGTCGAGTATGTCGAACACCGTGACAAGCATCCCGCCGATCGGATGAGCAAGGCTGAGGCCCCGGGACGGATTTTTTCCGGAGGATAGCCGCCCGCTGCGGCCTCTCCCGCATCGGGCCGCGGGAGGATAGGCTGAGGCATGGCGGAGGAAACCCGCAAGATCATCCACCTCGACATGGATGCGTTCTATGCATCCGTGGAGCAGCGCGACGATCCGTCGTTACGCGACAAGCCGGTCGCCGTCGGCGGCAGCCGCGAGCGCGGCGTTGTCATGGCAGCGAGCTACGAGGCGCGCCGCTTCGGCGTGCGCTCGGCCATGCCTTCGACGACAGCACGGCGGCTATGCCCGGAGCTTCTGTTCGTGAAACCGCGCTTCGAGGTCTACAAGGAAGTGTCGCGGCAGATCCGCGTCATCTTTCTGGAGTACACGCCGCTGGTCGAACCGCTGTCGCTCGACGAGGCCTATCTCGACGTTACGACCAATCTCAAGAACATGCCGCTGGCCTCCGAGATCGCGCGCGAGATCCGAGCCCGCATCCTGGAGCAGACGGGGCTCACGGCCTCGGCCGGAATCTCCTACAACAAATTCCTGGCCAAGCTCGCCTCGGATCATCGCAAGCCCAACGGCCAATTCGTTATCCGGCCGGAGAAGGGGCCGCTGTTCGTCGAGAGCCTGCCGGTCGGGAAATTCCACGGGATCGGTCCGGCGACCGAGGCCAAGATGCAGCGACTGGGTATCCATACCGGCGCCGATCTCAAAGCCCAGTCGCTCGAATTCCTGCAGCAGAATTTCGGCAAGTCGGGTGCTTACTATCATGCCATTGCGCGGGGACAGGACGACCGGCGCGTCGTGCCGGACAGGCCGCGAAAGTCGATCGGTTCGGAGACGACCTTCCCCCAGGATTTGGGTCGCCCGATCGACATCGAGGAGGGGGTGCTGTCCGTGCTGGACGATGTCTGGAGCTATTGCGAGCGGACCGGGACGGCGGGACGGACCGTGACGGTGAAGATCAAGTATGCGGATTTCCAGATCGTTACCCGCAGCCGTACGCTGTCCTCTCCGGTGGGGAGCCGGATCGACCTCGAACAGGCGAGCATCGAGCTGGTGCGCTCGATCTTTCCGCTGCAGAAGAAGGTCCGGCTGCTGGGCGTATCGCTGTCGAATATGGCGGCGCGGACGGAGGCGGAGCGGGCGCCGCCGCAATTGACGTTGGGACTGTGAGGACGCTCCCGGGACGATGATCGACAAACTCGAATACCTGCTGGCATTGGCCCGCGAACGAAATTTCGGCAGGGCAGCCGAGCAGTGCGGCGTAACGCAGCCCACTTTCTCGGCCGGCATCAAGCAGCTCGAAGACACGCTGGGCGTCATGCTGGTGCAGCGCACGTCGCGCTTCCTGGGTTTCACCTCCGAGGGCGAGCGCGTCCTCGAATGGGCGCGCGGCATCGTCGCCGATGCGCGCGCCATGCGGCAGGAAGTGCAGGCGTTGAAGAAGGGCCTGAGCGGCCATCTCAAGATCGCGGCCATTCCGACCGCGCTCGCCATGGTGTCTGCGCTGACCACGCCCTATCGTGCCAAACACCCCGACGTTAAGTTCACCATCCTGTCGCGCACCTCCATCGAAGTGCTGTCGATGCTGGAGAATCTCGAGGTCGATGCCGGTCTGACCTATATCGACAACGAGCCGCTCGGCCGCATGCGGGCGGTGCCGCTTTATCGGGAGCAGTACCGGCTGCTGACGTCGGCTGGGAGCCCGCTGGGCGATCATGATCGCGTCACTTGGTCGGAGGTGGCGAAGATCCCGCTTTGTCTCCTGACACCGGACATGCAGAACCGGCGCATCATCGATCAGCTCCTGAATGCGGCCGGAGGCAGTCTCGAGCCGACGCTCGAATCCAATTCCATGATCGTGCTCTTTTCCCATGTCCGTACCGGCAGATGGGCGAGCGTGATGCCGGAGAAGCTGGCCGAGACGCTGGGGCTGACCGAGCGGCTGCGCTCGATTCCCATCGTCGAGCCCGAGGCGGTGCACCAGATCGGCCTCGTCGTGCCCCCGCGCGAGCCGATGACCTCGCTCGTCTCGGCGCTTGTGACGCAAGCAAAGGCAGTCGCACGGCAGATGGCGAAGCCTATATCTAGTTAATCCGATTTTCATCCACACTATTAGTAGCAGAGAATAATAGTCTTTTGGGCGGGTAGTCGAGCAAATCGATAGATTTGTTCTATTGCAGCATGCCACAGCTTTATTGAGTAACAGCGGCCGGGCGTCGATCCTTATTCATCATTGGAGAAACGCTCATGCCGGCGTGGAACGAAGCGCAGGCTGCCGAAATCATGCATCGCCATGACGGCCGCGAAGGCGCATTGCTGCCGATCCTGCACGATGTGCAGGCCACCTTCGGTCATGTCCCGGCCGAGGCCATTCCCTTTATTGCGCAGGTGTTGAACCTTACCCGTGCCGAGGTCCAGGGAGTCGTCTCTTTCTATCATGATTTCCGCGAGCGGCCGGCCGGTCGCCACGTCCTCAAGATCTGCCGTGCCGAGTCCTGCCAGGCAATGAACAGCGAGGCGCTGGCCGAGCAGGTGTTGAAGCATTTCGGTCTGACCTGGGGCGAGACGACGCCGGATGGCCGACTGACGATCGAACCGACCTATTGCCTTGGCCTCTGCGCCTGTTCGCCCTCGGCGCTGCTTGATAGCGAGCCGATGGCGAGGCTGGACGCGACCTGCATAGAGGAAATCGCGCGGGAGGTGGGCCGATGACGATGCGCCTCTTCGTGCCGCGCGATGCTGCGGCCCGCGCCGTGGGAGCGGATCGCGTGGCTGCGGCCCTGGCAGCCGAGGGCGAGCGCACGGGGCAGGTCCTCGAGATCGTCCGTACCGGCTCGCGTGGTCTGTTCTGGCTCGAACCGATGGTCGAGATCGAGACTCCCTCGGGCCGTATCGGCTTCGGCCCGGTGACGCCGGCCGACGTGCCGTCGCTGTTTGCCGCCGGCTTCGGTGCGTCGCATCCCTTGCATCTCGGCCGGCCGGAAGAACTGCCGTTCCTGAAGCGCCAGACGCGCATCACTTTTGCCCGCTGCGGCATCGTCGATCCGCTGTCGCTCGCCGATTACTGTGCTCATGGCGGCGGGAGAGGGCTCGAGCGTGCCTGGAGCCTCGGGCCCGCGAAGATCATCGATGAGGTCACCAAATCCGGATTGCGCGGCCGCGGCGGCGCAGGCTTTCCCACTGGCATCAAGTGGAAGACCGTCGCCGACGCGGCGGCGGACAGGAAATACATCGTCTGCAACACCGACGAAGGCGATTCGGGCACGTACGCCGATCGCATGATCCTGGAAGGCGATCCCTTCCTGCTGATCGAGGGCATGGCCATCGCCGGTCTCGCCGTTGGTGCCACCAAGGGCTACGTCTATATCCGCTCCGAGTATCCCGACGCCGTTCGGGTCATGGAGCAGGCCGTCGCCCTTGCCCGGGGCGACGGGATGATCGGTGGCGAGTTGAGGTTCGACATCGAGGTGCGCGTCGGGGCGGGCGCTTACGTCTGCGGCGAGGAGACCTCGTTGCTGGAAAGCCTGGAAGGCAAGCGCGGTCAGGTCCGCGCCAAGCCGCCGCTTCCCGCGCACAAGGGCCTGTTCGGCAGGCCGACCGTCATCAACAACCTGATCTCCCTGGCCACCGTTCCGGCCATCCTGGCGGATGGGGCCGAGCACTACGCGACCCTTGGCATGGGTCGGTCGCGCGGCACCATGCCGATCCAGCTCGCCGGCAACGTCAAGTATGCCGGCCTGTTCGAGGCCGCCTTCGGCCTCTCGCTGGGCGAGATCGTCGAGGACATCGGTGGCGGCACACGCACCGGACGGCCGATCCGGGCGGTCCAGGTCGGGGGTCCGCTCGGCGCCTATTTCCCGCGCGCCTTGTTCAACACGCCGTTCGATTACGAAGCCTTCGCCGCCCGCGACGGCTTGATCGGGCATGGCGGCGTCGTCGTGTTCGACGACACGGTCGACATGGCCCGTCAGGCGCGCTTTGCGTTCGAATTCTGCGCGATCGAATCCTGCGGCAAGTGTACTCCCTGCCGCCTCGGGTCCAGGCGCGGCGTGGAGACCATGGACAAGGTCATCCGCGGCGAGCGTGTCGAAGCCAATCTCGCCCTGATCGAGGATCTCTGCCAGACGCTGAAATTCGGCTCGCTCTGCGCCTTGGGCGGTTTCACGCCCTATCCGGTCGCGAGCGCGATCAAGCACTTCCCTGAGGACTTCAACCGTCCGCGCCTCGCGGCCGCGGCGGATTAAAGGACAGGATCCATGTCGCTCATATCCGAAACGGACTATGGCACGCCGCTCAGCCGAGCGGAGGAACAAGTAACGCTCACCATCGACGGCCAGACGGTCACCGTGCCGGCCGGCACGTCGATCATGCGGGCCGCCGTCGATGCTGGCATCTCGGTGCCCAAGCTCTGCGCCACCGACTCGCTGGAGGCCTTCGGCTCCTGCCGGCTGTGCCTGGTCGAGATCGCGGGCCGGTCCGGCACTCCCGCCTCCTGTACCACGCCGGTCGCTCCTGGCCTGGTCGTTTCGACCCAGACCGAGCGGCTGAAGCAGATCCGCCGGGGCGTGATGGAGCTCTATATCTCCGACCATCCGCTCGACTGCCTGACCTGCGCCGCCAATGGCGATTGCGAGCTGCAGGATATGGCCGGCGCGGTCGGCCTGCGGGAGGTGCGCTACGGTTATGACGGCGCGAACCATCTCGGGCAGGAGAAGGACGAGTCCAATCCCTATTTCACGTTCGATCCCTCCAAGTGCATCGTCTGCTCGCGATGCGTCCGGGCGTGCGAGGAGGTCCAGGGCACCTTCGCTTTGACCATCCAGGGTCGCGGATTCGGGTCGAAGGTCTCCGCCGGCGCTTTGGCGGACAATTTCCTGAGTTCAGAATGCGTCTCGTGCGGCGCCTGCGTGCAGGCCTGCCCGACGGCGACGCTGTCCGAGAAGAGCGTGATCGAGATCGGCACGCCCGAGCATTCCGTGGTGACGACCTGCGCCTATTGCGGTGTCGGGTGCAGCTTCAAGGCCGAGATGCGCGGCGAGGAAGTGGTGCGCATGGTGCCCTACAAGGAGGGCAAGGCCAATCGCGGCCACTCCTGCGTCAAGGGCCGCTTTGCCTGGGGCTATGCCAATCATCGTGAGCGCATCCTGAAGCCGATGATGCGCGAGAGCATCGACCAGCCGTGGCGGGAGGTAAGCTGGGAGGTGGCGATCGACCGCGTGGCGTCGGAATTCAAGCGCCTCCAGGAAAAATATGGCCGCCTCTCGATCGGCGGCATCACCTCGTCACGCTGCACCAACGAGGAGACCTATCTGGTCCAGAAGCTGGTGCGCGGCGGCTTCGGCAACAACAATGTCGATACCTGCGCCCGCGTCTGCCACTCGCCGACGGGCTATGGACTCAGCCAGACCTATGGCACGTCGGCCGGCACGCAGGATTTCGATTCGATCGAGCATACCGACGTCGTGCTGGTGATCGGTGCCAATCCGACCGATGCGCATCCGGTGTTCGGCTCGCGCCTCAAGAAGCGCCTGCGCCAGGGCGCTCACCTCATCGTCGTCGACCCGCGCCGCACCGATCTCGTCCGCAGTCCGCATATCGAAGCGGACTATCACTTGGCGCTGCGGCCGGGCACGAACGCAGCGATCCTCAACGCCTTGGCCCATGTCATCGTGACCGAAGGACTCATCAACGAGGCCTTCGTCCGCGATTTCTGCGATCGCGATGCGTTCGAGTACTGGATGCAGTTTGTCGCCGATCCGAAGAACAGCCCGGAGGCGGTCAGCCTGGTATCGGGCGTGCCGGCCGAGGCGATCCGTGGCGCGGCGCGCCTCTACGCCACCGGCGGCAACGCGGCCATCTATTACGGCCTGGGCGTGACCGAACACAGCCAGGGCACGACATCGGTCATGGCGATCGCCAACCTGGCAATGGTCACCGGCAATATCGGACGACCGGGCGTGGGCGTGAATCCTCTACGCGGGCAGAACAACGTCCAGGGTTCGTGCGACATGGGATCGTTCCCGCACGAGCTTACGGGCTATCGGCACATCTCCGACGACGCCACGCGCCACGCCTTCGAGGCATTGTGGAACCGGCCGCTCGATCGCGAGCCCGGCCTGCGCATCCCGAACATGTTCGATGCGGCGATCGAAGGCAGCTTCAAGGGGCTGTATGTCCAGGGCGAAGACATCCTGCAGTCGGACCCCAATACCAAGCATGTCGTGGCGGCGCTCTCGGCCATGGAGTGCGTGGTCGTGCAGGACCTGTTCCTGAACGAAACCGCGAACTACGCCCACGTTTTTCTGCCGGGATCCTCCTTCCTCGAGAAGGACGGCACCTTCACCAATGCCGAACGACGCATCAATCGCGTCCGCAAGGTGATGACGCCGCGCAACGGCATGGCCGACTGGGAGATCACCCTGGCCATCGCCAAGGCCATGGGCTTCGAGATGCATTACGACCATCCCGCCGAAATCATGGACGAGATCGCCCGGCTGACCCCCAGCTTCGCCGGCGTCTCCTACGATCTGCTCGACAGGCTGGGCTCGGTCCAGTGGCCGTGCAACGGAGCGGCGCCAGAGGGTACGCCGGTGATGCATATCGGCGGCTTCGTCCGCGGCAAGGGCAATTTCATGATCACCGAGTACGTGCCGACGGACGAACGCACCGGCCCGCGTTTCCCGCTGCTGCTGACGACCGGCCGCATCCTCAGCCAATACAATGTCGGCGCGCAGACGCGGCGCACCGACAACGTGATCTGGCACGAGGAGGACGTTCTGGAAATCCATCCGCACGACGCCGAGCAGCGCGGCGTGCGCGATGGCGATTGGATCAGGCTCGACAGCCGCGCCGGCAGCACCACGCTCAAGGCCTGTATCACCGAGCGGGTCGCGCCCGGTGTCGTCTACACGACGTTCCATCATCCCCAGACCCAGGCCAACGTCGTCACCACCGACTACTCGGACTGGGCGACCAACTGCCCTGAATACAAGGTCACGGCGGTGCAGGTTTCACCCTCCAACGGACCGAGCGAGTGGCAGCGCGAGTATGAGCGGCAGGCCGATCACAGCCGCCGCATCGCCAAGGCCGCGGCGGAGTAGCGACCGTGTCAGGCGACAAGCTCGTCATGATGGCCAACCAGATCGGCAAGTTCTTCGTGCCCCAGCGCGGCATCGATCCGGTCGCCGCCATCGCCGACCATCTGCGAAAGTTCTGGGATCCTCGCATGCGCGCCGCCATTGTCGCGCATCTCGAGCAAGGCGGGGCGGATCTCGACGATCCGGTTCGCCAGGCCGTCCGCCGGCTCAAGGAGGCGGAAGCGCGTAGTTAGGCCAAGAAACAATGAACTTGGGGAATGAACGGGCAATGATAATTCCAAATCGGGAAGCGTGGTCTTCGCTGTCGCGGAGCCACGAAGGAGGACGCCAATGAGTTTTCTCGCGCGCGCGCGGACGGTCGCCAGACCGGGCTTCAGTCGCTGGATGGTGCCACCGGCGGCACTGTGCATCCATCTGTGCATCGGCCAGGCCTATGCCTTCAGCGTGTTCAACCTGCCGATGACCAAGCTCATCGGCATTTCCAAATCGGCGCCGGACGACTGGAAGCTCACGGAACTCGGCTGGATATTCTCGATCGCCATCTTCTTTCTCGGCGCTTCCGCGGCAGTCTTCGGCCGCTGGGTCGAGGAGGGCGGACCGCGCCGCGCTATGTTCACGGCCGGCGTCTGCTGGGCGGGCGGCTTCGTCCTGTCGGCGATCGGCGTCTATGTGCACCAGCTCTGGATGATCTATCTCGGCTATGGCGTGTTCGGCGGCATCGGGCTGGGTCTGGGTTACATCTCGCCTGTCTCCACCCTGATCAAGTGGTTCCCGGACCGGCCGGGCATGGCGACCGGCATGGCGATCATGGGTTTCGGCGGGGGCGCCTTCATCGCCTCGCCGCTTTCGGTGTGGCTGATGCAGCGCTTCTCCAGCCCGACCCATATCGGCGTCGCCGAAACCTTCCTGTGCCTGGGCGCGATCTATCTCTGCTTCATGTGGGTGGGCGCCACCATCGTGCGGGTGCCGCCGGACAATTGGGTGCCGGCCGGCTACAAGCCGCCTGTCGCGCCGCAGAAGCTCATCACCAAGAACGACGTCTATGTCTATGACGCGCTCAAGACGCCGCAATTCTGGCTGATCTGGTGGGTGCTGTGCCTGAACGTCACGGCCGGTATCGGCGTGCTAGGCCAAGCCTCGGCCATGAGCCAGGAGATGTTTCCCGGCAAGGTGACCGCGGTGGCGGCGGCCGGCTTCGTCGGCCTCATCAGCCTGTTCAACATGGGCGGCCGCTTCTTCTGGGCGTCGATCTCGGACATGATCGGGCGGAAGAACACCTACTTCTGCTTCTTCACGCTGGGACCGGTGCTCTACATCCTGGTGCCCTGGACCGGGTCGATCGGCAGCGTGACGCTGTTCGTCGTCTGCTTCGCCATCATTCTCAGCATGTATGGCGGCGGCTTCTCCACCGTGCCGGCCTATCTCAAGGATATGTTCGGCACCCGCTATGTCGGCGCCATCCACGGCATGCTGCTGACGGCATGGTCGGCCGCGGGCGTGCTCGGCCCGGTGCTCGTGAACTACATTCGCGAGTATCAGATCGGGAACGGCGTGCCGAAGGCGCAGGCCTACAACACGACCATGTACATCATGGCCGGATTGCTGGTGGTCGGCTTCATCTGCAATGCCTGCATCAAGGCGGTGCATCATCGCTTCCATATGAGACCTGACCACGAAGCCGAACGCGCCGCGGCGGAAGTCGCCGCAGCAGGCGATCCGGCCGGCGCCTAGGGAGATCGATCATGAGCAACAACGGTCAAAACGGCACCACACCGCTGCAGCTGGTCATCGCCTGGGGCTTCGTCGGCATCCCGCTCGCCTGGGGCGTGCTGCAGACGCTCGTCAACGCGATGGCGCTGTTCAGGTAATCGCGGCCGACGCTCCGGCGGCATTCGCCGGGGCGTCTCCCCGAATTACCGATACGCGGGACTGTAAAATCCCTGATTTTTCTGTTGATTAAAGATTAATTTGTCGTGCACAATCTCTGCACAACCGTCGCGGTGCGGTCGGGAGCCCGCGCAGGCGTCGGTTGTGGACTTGGGGGAAACGCTAATGGGTATCACGCGCCGTCAATTCATGCGGGTGAGCGCTGCTGGCCTCGCCGCATCGACCGTTGGAGCCTTGGGATTTGGTGACGCGGGCGATGCCCTCGCTGCTGGCGTCCGGCCGTTCAAGCTCGAGCGCGCGACCGAAACGCGCAATGCCTGTCCCTACTGCGCCGTCAGCTGCGGCGTGCTGATCTACTCCCTCGGCGACCGCTCGAAGAACGCCCGCTCCGAGGTCATTCATGTCGAGGGCGATCCCGATCATCCCGTGAACCGCGGCACACTATGCCCGCGCGGCGCGGCGGTGCTTGATTTCGTGCGCAGCCCCAACCGACTCAAGTACCCCATGCATCGCAAGGCCGGCTCGGACAAGTTCGAGCGCGTGAGCTGGGATTTCGCCATGGACCGCATCGCGCGGCTCATGAAGGACGATCGCGACAAGAACTTCGTGGCGAAGAACCGTGATGGCGTCACGGTCAATCGCTGGGTCAGCACGGGATTCTTCGGCACCTCGTCGCAAAGCAACGAGGCCGGCTATCTGACCTACAAGTTGGCGCGCGCCACGGGCATCCTCGGCTTGGAGAACCAAGCCCGAATATGACACGGTCCGACGGTGGCCAGTTTGGCCCCAACCTTCGGCCGTGGCGCAATGACGAACTCCTGGAATGACATCAAGAACGCCGATGTCATTCTGATCATGGGCGGCAACGCCGCCGAGGCCCATCCGTGCGGCTTCAAGTGGGTGGTGGAAGCCAAGGCCCACAACGGCGCCAAGCTCGTCGTCGTCGATCCGCGCTTCACGCGCTCCGCCGCGGTGGCCGATTTCTATGCGCCGATCCGGCCGGGAACGGATATCGCCTTCCTGTCGGGCGTGATGCGCTACCTGCTGGGCGCCGGCAAGATCCAGCAGGAATATGTCAAGGCTTTCACCAACGCCGGCTATATCGTGAAGGAGGGTTTCAAGTTCGAGGACGGCCTGTTCGCCGGCTACGACGAAGCCAAGAAGAACTATGTCGATCGCTCGACGTGGGACTACGAGTTCGACGAACAGGGCATGGCCAAGGTCGATGACACGCTGCAGCACCCGCGCTGCGTCATCAACCTGCTCAAGACCCATGTCGATCGCTATACGCCCGAGATGGTCGAGCGCATCTGCGGTACGCCCAAGGACAAGTTCCTGAAGGTGTGCGAGCTGATCGCCTCGACATCGACAGGCGACCGCTCGATGACCTCGATGTATGCGCTGGGCTGGACGCAACACACGACCGGCGCCCAGAACATCCGCAGCATGGCGATGATCCAGCTCCTGCTGGGCAATATCGGCATTCCTGGCGGCGGCGTGAATGCCTTGCGTGGCCACTCCAACGTCCAGGGCATCACCGATCTCGCCCTGCTGTCGACCTCGACGCCCGGCTATCTGGTGCTGCCGACGGACAGGGAAGCGACCTACGCGGACTACATGAAGTCCCGTCGCTTCAAGCCACAGCGGCCGGGGCAGACCAGCTTCTGGCAGAACTACGAGAAGTTCTTTGTCAGCCAGCAGAAGTCGTTCTTCGGAGCCGCGGCGACCAAGGACAACGATTGGGCCTACGACTACCTGCCCAAGTTCGACGTTCCGTACGACGCGCTGAAGATCATCGATGTCATGGCAGCCGGCCAGATGAACGGCCTGTTCTGCCAGGGCATGAACATCATGATGGCCGGTCCCAACAAGACCAAGATCCGCAACGGCCTGTCCAAGCTCAAATGGCTCGTCTCGATCGATCCGCTCGAGACCGAGACCGCGCGCTTCTGGGAGAATCACGGCGAGTTCAACGACGTCGATCCGAAGTCGATCCAGACCGAAGTGTTCCAGCTTCCTGCCACGGCATTCGCCGAAGAGGAGGGCAGCGCGACCAATTCCAGCCGCCTGATCCAATGGCACTGGAAGGCCGCGGAAGGGCCGGGTGAATCGCGCGGTGACATTCAGATCATCTCCGATCTGCGGGCGCGGTTGCGGGCGCTCTATGCCAAGGAAGGCGGCGCTTTCCCTGATCCGATCCTCAACCTCGCCTGGAACTACAGCGATCCTGGCAATCCCGATCCGGCCGAGGTGCTGAAGGACATCAACGGCTATGCGCTGGAGGACGTGCCCGATCCGGCCGACCCCGCCAAGCTGCTGTTGCGCGCCGGCCAGCTGCTGCCGACCTTCGGCGTCATGCGCGACGACGGCAAGACGTCGGGCGGATGCTGGATCTATACCGGCGTCTATACGGAAGCCGGCAACATGGCGCAGCGGCGCAATGCCAGCGATCCCACCGGCAAGGGCGTCTATCCCAACTGGGGCTTCTCCTGGCCGGCCAATCGCCGAATCCTGTACAACCGCGCCTCGGCCGACGCGGCTGGCAAGCCGTGGAGCGAGCGCAAGAAGTACATGTGGTGGAACGGTTCGAAGTGGACCGGTCCTGACGTGCCCGACTACGCGCCGACCGTGCCGCCTGACAAGGCCGTCGGCCCCTTCATCATGAACCAGGAAGGCACGGCCCGGCTGTTCGCTCGGACCGGCATGCCCGATGGTCCCTTCCCCGAGCATTACGAGGCGATGGATGCCTTCATCGCCAATCCGCTCCATCCCAAGGTCAGCCGCAATCCGGTCGTGCGCGTCTTCGCGGCCGATGCCAAGTCGTTCGGCACGCCGGACAAGTTCCCGATCGTGGCGACGACCTATCGGTTGACCGAACACTTCCACTACTGGACCAAGAACGCGCACGCCAATGCGGTCCTGCAGCCGGAACTGTTCGTCGAGATGGGCGAACGGCTGGCGAAGGCCAAGGGCATCCAGAGCGGTGACTGGGTCGAGGTGACGAGCCAACGCGGCTCGATCAAGGCCAAGGCGGCGGTGACCAAGCGCATCCGTCCGATCATGGTCGACGGCAAGCCGTGCGATATCGTCGGCGTGCCGATCCATTACGGCTTCATCGGCCTGACGCGGAAGGCGCATCCCGTCAATACGCTGACGCCGCCGGTGGGCGACGTCAGCGCCCAGACGCCCGAATTCAAGGCGTTCCTGGTCGACGTGAAGAAAACCACCCCGCCGGCTCAAGCCGCGGCAACGGCGTAAGGGGGAGGACCATGGCAACCCTGCAATCCCTCGACATCCGCCGCCGCTCCGCCTCGACCGAGACGCCACCGCAGGTGCGTCAGGCACCTGTCGAGGTCGCCAAGCTGATCGACGTATCCAAGTGCATCGGCTGCAAGGCCTGCCAAGCCGCGTGCCTGGAATGGAACGATCTCTCGCTCAGCCAGCCGATCGGCGAGACGAACGGCACCTACAACAACCCCACCGACCTGACGCCGGCATCCTGGACGGTGATGCGCTACGCCGAATACGAGAACGGCGACGATCTCGAATGGCTGATCCGCAAGGACGGCTGCATGCACTGCGCCGACCCGGGCTGTCTCAAGGCGTGCCCGTCGCCGGGTGCCATCGTCCAATACACCAACGGCATCGTCGACTTCGTGTCGGAGAACTGCATCGGCTGCGGCTATTGCGTGAAGGGTTGCCCCTTCAACGTCCCGCGCATCTCCAAGGTCGACAACAAGGCCTACAAGTGCACGCTCTGCTCGGATCGTGTGGCGGTGGGTCAGGCACCGGCCTGCGCCAAGGCCTGCCCGACGCAGGCGATCTATTTCGGCTCCAAGGATGACATGATCGTCCATGCCGAGGAGCGGATCGCCGACCTCAAGGACCGTGGCTTCGAGCATGCCGGTCTCTACAATCCACCCGGCGTCGGCGGCACGCATGTGATGTACGTGCTCAACCATGCCGACAAGCCATCGCTCTATTCGGGACTTCCGGACGACCCCAGCATCAGCCCGCTTGTCAGTCTCTGGAAAGGCGTCGTGAAGCCCCTGTCGCTGGCAGCCATTGCCTTCGCCGGGGTCGCGGGCTTCCTGCATTACATCACCAAGGGCCCGAACGAGGTATCCGAAGCCGAGGAACATGAGGCCGACAAGCTGGCCGGAGACAAGCGCGCATGAGCAACGACAAACGCGACGTTTCCCGATACACGACCGCGGCTCGCATCAATCACTGGATCACCGCGACGTCGCTGATCCTGCTGGCTTTGAGCGGTCTGTCTCTGTTTCATCCCGGCCTGTTCTTCCTCACCAATCTGTTCGGGGGAGGCCAATCCACTAGGGCTATCCATCCCTGGATCGGTCTGGTGCTGGCCGTCAGCTTCCTGCTGCTGTTCGTCCGCTTCGTGTCGCTCAACTTCTGGAAGCCCGAGGACACGGTCTGGATGAAGAATCTCGGCAAGGTCATCAACAACCATGAAGAAGGGCTGCCCGAGCTCGGCAAATACAATGCCGGCCAGAAGCTCGTCTTCTGGGGCCAGTCGATCCTGATCCTGGTGCTGTTCGTCAGTGGCCTGGTGCTGTGGGACGTCTATTTCTATGACGCCACGACAATCGAGCAGAAGCGCATCGCCATGGTCGCCCATTCGGTCTGCGCCATCGCGGCGATCCTGATCTGGATCGTGCACATGTATGCCGTGATCTGGGTCAAGGGAACGTTGCGGGCCATGACGCGCGGCACGGTCACGCGCGGCTGGGGCTTTCGCCATCACCGCAAGTGGTTCCGGCAGGAAGTCGGGAAGCCCTGAGCGAGCGGTCGACCTTTCCATCCACGGGCTTCGGCGAAGGCACGCTGGGCGATGTCGCCGACAGCGAGGCGATTCGGCTGCCCGATCTCGCCGTCGTGTTTTCGCGCCGGGCTGAGCGCCTGAGCGCCCTGGCGCCGGGACACGAGCTCGAGGCATTCCTGCGGCTGATGGCGGCGCTGGCGACGGCGCAACAAGCATCTCTATCGGGGTTGCCGCCGGGAACGCTGCCGGCGTCGTCGGAGGTGGCCGCGATGCGTCGCTCGGGGCGCTCGCCGCTCGATCCCGTAAGTGCAGGCCGCGACGCGACCTGGCGAGCAGCACTCGACCGTATCATCGAGACCATCGACCGGAGCGTGCTGCCCGAACCGGCACGCGCGACGGTCGCGTCGCTGGCACAAACGCCGCCTGCGGTGCTGGAGGCCATGGCCGACAGGTTTCTCTCGGGAGAGGTCGAGCGAAAGGATGCGGCGGCGGTCACCTTCGTTGCGGCGGCGTTGCAAGTCGCCTGGACACGCATGGCCGCGCTTCTCGACAAAGCCGATCTCGCCTCAGATGCGCCCGAGACCGGAACCTGCCCGGTCTGCGCGTCGCCGTCGGTCGCCGGTATCGTCTCACCGGGAGGTACGAAGTTCGGCCACCGTCATCTGCACTGCTCGCTATGCGCCACAGCCTGGCGCTATGTGAGGGTCCGCTGTATCCATTGCGGCAGCACCGACAAGGTCTCGTTTCGCCAGTTCGCCGGCGCCTCATTCGTGCGAGCGGAGTGCTGCGAGAAGTGTCATGGCTATTCCAAAGTGTTCTATCTCGATCACGCCAAGCCCGTGGAACCCTTCGCCGACGATCTCGCCTCGTTGGGACTGGATATGTTGGTTGGCGAGGAAGGCTTTTCTCGCGCGCCCAACCCCTTTGTCATTGGCATGATGGAACGATCACAGGAGTGAACGGCCCATGCCGAGTGTCCTCGAGTCGTTGATCGACCGTCTCCAGGCCGACTGCACCGCGGCCGAGGCCGCCGAGCGTTCCATCCGTGCCAGCGTCGACGCACAGATCAAGGCGGCGGAACAGGCGCGCGCCTTTGCCTGGCGGCGCCTCAACGCGCTGTCGGACATGGCTCGTGTCGCTGCTCTCGAGCCCGAACGCGAACTTTCCGTCGAACGCCAGCTCGTCGCGCTGTTCCGCGAGATCGGCTGGGTCGAGAACGATCTCGCGGAGCTGGGCGAAGGCGCACGACCGTTGATCGGCGCGCTGCGTCCCATCGCCGAAGCGCTGCATGCGCAAGCCCATCCTCCGGCCGAGGAAGGGGATTCCAACGCCGACAAGCCGGCTCCGGTCGACCCGATCGCGGCCTTTCGGGAGTTCGAGGCCTGGTACGAAGCGGAACGGGGTCAACCTTTCCTGCAGGTCTTCGAGCGTTATGTGCCGCCGACGCCCGTGGTCGAATTCTAGATCAGAGGCCGGCGTCGCCGATCATCCGGCGCAATAGAGCGGCGTCCGGATAGGGGCCGAAGCCGGCCCGGACATTGTCGCGCATATGCTCGGGCTTGCCGGTACCGGGGATGACGCAGGTGACGGCGAGTGGCGCGAGCACGAACTTCAGCAGGATCTGGGCCCAGCTCGTGCAATCGATCTCCGCTGCCCAGTCGGGCAGTCTGCGACCGCTGAGTTTGCGCAGTAGTCCGCCGCCGCCGAAGGGTTGATTGACGATGACGGCGATGCCGTGCTCCGCTGCGAAAGGCAGCAGCCGCCGCTCGACGCCGCGATCGTCCAACGCGTAGTCGACCTGAACGAAGTCGAAGCCGCCGCGCTGCAAGACGGACTGCAGGGTCTCGTGCGCGCTTTCCGTGTAGTGGGTGATGCCGAGATAGCGGATGCGGCCTTCCTTCTTCCAGGCCTGCAGGGTCGGGACGTGCGTCTGCCAATCCACGAGATTGTGGATCTGCATCAGATCGATCCTGTCGGTGCGCAGAAGCTTGAAGGAGCGTTCCATCTGCGCGATGCCGGCGTCGCGGCCGGTGGTCCAGACTTTGGTCGCCACGAAGGCCTTGTCGCGGCTTCCCGCTGCCGCGAGCAGATCGCCCACGACTCCTTCCGAGCGACCATACATGGGCGAGCTGTCGATCACCGACCCGCCGGCCTCGAACAGGATGCGAAGCACCTCGGCCAGAGGCGCCCGCTCGGCAGCACCAGTGCCGACATCGAAAGTCTGCCAGGTGCCGCAGCCGACCACTGGCAGTTCCTCGCCGGTGGAAGGGATCTTGCGTTTGTGCATGCGGGTTCCTGTCTGGGCCATTGCCGCGCCACTCAGCAGAACGGCGCCGGCGAGCTGTAGGAAGGATGCACGCGATAAGGACAGCATTATAGCGCCGCGATCTGAAAAGCGTTGCCTGCACGCCTTGCCTCGACGGGCCGGCCATTGAGCGTGACGCGCGGCGCACTGCCGAGGCCAGTGACGGAGAACGTCTTGGCAAAGGCATCGGCGCTCTGGTCCGGCTTCAGCGCATGCGTGATCTCGATCTCGTGGGTCCAGGGGCGATACTCCACCCGCAGCAGGCCGACCTTGCCGTCGGCGCGTAACGTGAGCCCGTCGCGATGGGTCAACGCGAAGTCCTGAGGGTCTGGCAGCGGATTGTAGCCGACGATGGCGCCCGTGATCGGATCGCTGAGCAGATAGGATTTCTTGCCAGGCTCGGTCGTCAGCGTGGCGCCATTCTTTTCCAGTCGTCCGGTCGTCCCCTGCTGTGCCCAGGTGGTATCGCGCTCGAGGCCCGGCGGCAGATAGGGCCACTGGCCATTCAGCCTGCGATAGGGAATGGCCTTCTCCTGCTGACCCGGATTGAGGACGAAGTGCCGCTCGCCCGGCTGCGTGAAGTCGGTGCCGAAGGCCACCTCCATCAGATCATTGCCGGTCCGATAGCTGACTTCCATCAGGTGGCGGTCCTCATGCCATTGGGCCGTGAGTTGATTGGCTTTGATGTACGCTGCGAAAGCGTCGAAGCTGCCGTGCTGGGCGGCATCGCCCATCTCCAGGACGAAACCGCCATAGGTGCGATGGGCGATGGCGTCGAAATCGATTCCATCGACCGGCTTGTCGCGCTTGAGATTGTAGATCGAAATGACGAGGGCGGGTGCGATCTCCGCCTGCATCTGATCGCTCTTGCCGCCGATGCCCGGGCCGATTTCGATCTCGGCATCGCGGCCGAGATCGGCCGTCGGCAGCGGCAGGATCGCGAGATAGCTGACACCGTCGCGGATCAGGATGCGCTGCTTGCCTGTCAGACGATGCGGGAACGCCTCCACCTTTTGCCCATCGACAAAGATCTCCCAGTCCTTGCTGTCGGCAAAGTTCCAGAGGCCGACCACGGTGGCGAGTTGCGACAGCCCCTCCTTGCCGACGGCCTCCATGAACCAGTCGCGGTTGGCATGCGGCTTGGCAAAAACGATGGCTCGATTGCGACTCTGGTAGGTGAGGGTGAGGCCGGCCTGGGGCGCGATGCCTTCACGTGTCGTGGCGAGGTCCGGCCGATTCGCCGCGTATCGCACCGTCAAGGTGCCGAGATCCTCGAGTCGCGTCGACTGGGAGGCGGTTCGGACCCATTGTCCCAGCACATCGATGGTGCCGCCATGAATGTCGGCGCTGGCCAGCCCGTGCCATTTGCCGAGATAGCTGCGCCGCCATAGTGGAGGCTTGAAGAAGCCGCGGATCGTCTCGGTGGACGTGTGTTCGAACGGCACGGGCTTGTCGTCGATCAGACCCGATACCCAGGCTGGCGCCCAGGGTTGCTGCAGGCTTTGGATCGCGACTCGCCCCGGGGGGAAGTCGTAGCCCCAGACCGGCATGCCATGGACCGTGGCGTCGGCCGGCTGGTCGGCGTACTTGATCGCGCCGCGCTTCGACACGGTGTGCAAGGCCCCGTAGATGCCGTCCTGCTCGACCAGCACGCCCGACAGTCGCGCGCGTCCGGAAGAAGCAACGAAGCGGCGCAAGGCCGGATGGAAATAGGAGACCAGGATCTCCATGGTGCGATCCACCAGGATGCGCCCCATCAGGCGATCGACGGGCGCTGGCGCAAAATCGGCGAACATCTTCTGGCCGCTGAGCGTGATCGACAGATAGTAGTGATCCAGCACCTCCTGGGTGCCGCCGTCGAGGAAGCCCCAGAAGCGCAGCAGCAGGGTCTCCAGCCCGTGACGGCCGTCGCCCATGGCATGGTCCGATCCGATCATCGCGCCGCCCAGCAGGGCGCCCATGGCGGCGGTGTGATTGAAGTTCTGGGTGCTGACGGCGAAGTTGAAGCCGTCGCGGAAGAAGGAAGCGCGGCCACGCCAATCGCGGTTGCGCCGCCAGTAATCGTTGGAATCGGCGCCCTGCGGAAAGGCGAAGGCGCTGGTCGGCAGGTCGGGCTGCAGCCATGCGGTCCAGTAGGCCTTGAGATGGTCCTGGACCGGCGGCGCCAGAAGGCTGCGAAACTGATACCAGATCAGGACATAGTCCTCGATCGACCATCCCACCCAGTAGCGCGGCGGCATCGAGAGCAGTAGCCGGATCTGTTCGAGATAGGCCTTGTAGCCCTTGTCGCTTCCAGCCTCGGCCAGCGCGCTGACATTGTCACCGCCTGCGCGTCGCAGCTCGGCGATGCGATCGATCTCCCCTTTCGGGCGGTCGCCGCGCACCAGCGTCGCGCGCCGTCCGGCATCGCTCACCTGCTGCGCGCTCGGCATGACGGCGGTGGGCCGCGAGCCGTCGGCCGTCTTCACCTGCCAGTCGGCTTCGAACGCCGGTGGCATGACGATCGACACGATGCCGCTGGTGGGGCGGCCGGTCAGGACGAGGCGCGGCTTGACGAAGCTCAGCCCGTGTCCGCCGGTCGGCATGGCCCATTCGTAGGCATTGTCGGCCTGGCGATAACGCGAATCGTAGATCTCGACCTTGCGCAGCAGGAACCCGCTCTCCTGCAACCAGCGCAGCCGCGCACCGGCCTCGCGCTCGACGACTGCCGTGGCGAGCAGGGGGGTGATGTCGAAGCGCGCCTCGCGGGCGTAGATCGACAGCTCCTGCGGTGCCATCGCGCCCGGCACGCGATCGCGCTCCGTATCGCTGGCGCCATACCGGCTCCAATAGCGCAGGCCATTGGCGCTGGCATTGAAGGTCGGGCCGTGATCGCGGTCGGCGATCCAGAGCCGTCGCAACGGGAAGGCTTCGATGTGCCAGGTCGGCGGATCGTCGGTCCAGAGCTTGCGGCCCAACCCATCGCGGCAGAGATATCCGTCCGGCACGATCTCGTAGCCGCCGTAGCTCATCACCAGTTCGGCGCGCGCCAACACGCGGCCCTCCCGCAGGAAGCCACTGATCTCGTCGCCGGCGGTCGGGAAGCGAAGGAGGACCGAGCGATGCACGGCATCGACGGTGAGGCCGCCGACGATCGGCGTGTCCCAGTGACGGCCGTCGATGGTCGCCGTTTCGCTGCTCGCGATTTCGAACTCGTCGCCGCGCCGCTGTGCGAGCGCGGGACCTGTCACGCCGAATGCGGTGCCAGTCGTGAGGCCGGTCGCCAGGCCAGTCGCGAGCACGCGACGTCTACGGATCGTGAAGGACATGGTGAGCGGACATGTTACGCTCCGGCACAGGAGGAAACACGATGATCCAGCGTAAGCAGCGTATCCCGATGCGCGACCTTTCGACCATGGCGCAAGAAGACCGCGAAGCCATCGAGAAGAACGCGATGGGTGGCCGCATTTTCAACATATTCAAGGTGCTGGCCCATCACCCCAAGCTCGTGAAGCGCTGGACGCCCTTCGCCGGACATATCCTGGGCAAGCAGACTCTGCCGTTCCGCGATCGCGAGCTGCTGATCCTGCGCATCGGCTGGCTCAACCAGGCCGAGTATGAATTCGCGCAGCACGAATTGATCGCCAAGCGCGGCGGCGTGAGCGACGAGGATATCGCCCGCATCAAGGAAGGCCCCAAGGCGGTAGGATGGAGCGAGAAGGAGGCGGCCCTGATGCAGGCCGCCGACGATCTCTATGAGAATTCCGTCGTCTCGGACGCCACCTGGGCGACCCTGTCCAAGAGCTACTCGACCGAGCAGCTCATGGACGTCGTGTTCACCATCGGCCAGTACAATCTCGTCTCCTGGGCGCTCAACAGCTTCGGCGTCCCGCTCGACGATTTCCTGCCCGGCGCGAAGAAGTAGCGCGCCGCGTCAGCCCTCGAAGTAGCGCGGGCGATCGAGGTCGGCGATCAGGCCCGGCTGGGTCGGCTCCCAGCCGAGGCGTTCGCGCGTCAGGCGGCTGGAGGCGGGACAGTCGATGGCCGCGAAGGGCGCGAACCAGCCGAAATGCTCCTGTGCCTCCTGCGGCGTCTTGCTGACCACGGGCACGTTGAGCCGTCGTCCGATTACTTGCGCGATTTCCTTGAAAGGCACGCCCTCCTCGGCGGCGGCATGGTGGTAGGCGCCGGTGCCGCCCTTCTCGATGGCGAGCCGATAGAGGCGGGCGGCATCGAGCCGATGAACGCCCGGCCAGCGATTGAGGCCGTCACCGATATACGCGGATACCCCCTTCTCCCGCGCAAAGGTGATGAGACGCGGCACAAAGCCGTGATCGCCATCGCCATGGACCGACGGGGCAAGACGCACGACCGATGCCCGCACGCCGCGCGCCGCCAGCGTCGTCGCGACCGCCTCGGAGACGCGCGGATAAGCGGGAGAGTGGGGCGGCGGCGGATCGTTTTCCGTCGAGGTGCGCCCCGGCGAGAGGCGGGCGAATCCCGACGTGACCAGCAACGGGTGGTCGGAACCCTGCAGCGCTGCGCCTAATGTCTCGATGGCGCGGCGGTCCATCTCGCAATTCTCCACGAATCTCAAGAAGTCATGGTTGAAGGCGGTATGGATGACCGCGTCCGCGGCAGAGGCGCCAGTGCGGAGACTATCGAGATCCTCGAGCGAGCCGCGATGGACTTGGGCGCCGGCCGCGGCCAGAGCCGTCGCGCCTGCCTCCGAGCGGGCAAGCCCGAGCACGTCATGCCCGGCCGCGATCAGTTCCGTGACGACGGCCGAGCCGACGAAGCCGGTCGCGCCGGTGACAAACACACGCATTGGCAAAGCCTCCGATTGGAAACGGAGGTGACTATCTGTTTGCGCCTTATCGGGGTAAAGTAGGGACGTTATACGGGTAAACAGACTAACCGGTTCTCCATGGCGACGCTCGACGACAATCTGCTGGGCACTTTCCTCAAGGATCGCCGCGCCAAGCTCGATCCGGCGGCACTGGGCTTTTCGTCCACGCGCCGGCGCACGCCGGGTCTGCGCCGCGAGGAAGTGGCGCAACGCGCCAACGTCAGCACGACCTGGTACACGTGGCTCGAACAGGGACGGGGAGGGGCACCTTCGGCAGCCGTTCTCGACCGTATCGCGCGTGCCCTGATGCTGACCGATGTCGAACGCGAGCACCTTTTCCTGCTGGGCTTGGGGCGCCCACCGGAAGTCCATTACCAGGCAGTCGAGGGCGTCACGCCGCGCTTGCAGCGCGTGCTCGATGCGCTCGAGCTCAGCCCGGCCATGGTGCGGACGGCGACCTGGGACATCGTGGCCTGGAACCGCGCCGCGGCGGCGGTGCTGACGGACTATGGCCGGCTCGCCGCGGCCCAGCGCAACGTGCTGCGGCTCATCTTCCTCGATCCCCATGCGCGCGCCGCACAGCCCGATTGGCAGAGTGTCGCACGCTTCGTGGTGGCGGCCTTTCGCGCCGATGCCGCGCGCGCCGGAGCCGCCTCCGCGGTGAAGGCGCTGGTCGAGGAGCTGTGCCGGCTCAGCCCCGAGTTCGACGCGCTCTGGCGCGAGAACGACGTCACCACGCACGGCGAAGGCACCAAGCATATCCGGCATCCGGTCGCCGGCCTGATCGGCCTGGAATATTCCGCCTTCGCCGTCGATGGTCGGCCTGATCTGAGTCTGGTGATCTACAATCCCGCCACGGCGGCGGACGCCGAGCGCATCCGCTTGCTCATCGCGCAGAAGGCGGCGATCGTGGCCTGAAAGTCGCTACTTCACGCCACCGGTCGAGAGCCCCTGCACGATCTCCTTCTGGATCACGATGGTGAGCAGGATCACGGGCAGCATCACCACGATGGCGGCGGCGGCGAGCGGTCCCCAGGCGAAGCTCTCGAAGGTGAGCATGTTGTAGACCGCGACCGGCATGGTGCGGGTGGTGCGGCCGGCGAAGACGGCGCCGAAGATGAAATTGTTCCACGAGGTGATGAAACTCAGGATCGCGCCGACGACGATGCCGGGCCGGGCGAGCGGCAGGGCGACATAGCGGAACGCCTGCCACAGCGTGGCGCCATCGATGCGCGCGGCCTCCTCCAGCTCGTGCGGCTGCGTCTCGAAGAAGCCGATCATGATCCAGACCACGATCGGCAGCGTGATCACGAGATGCGTGAGCGCGATCGGCCACACCGTGCCGATCAGGCCGATGATCTGAAACAGCGTGAACAGCGGGATCAGATAGGAAAGGCCCGGCGTCATGCGGCTGAGCAGCAGAACGCCCGCCATCCTGTTCGCCTTGGCCTTGGCAATGCCGTAACCGGCCGGCACGCCCAGCAGCAGCGACACCAGCGTGGCCGAGCCCGTGACCTGCACCGAGTTCCAGAAATAGAGGAACATCGGGCTTTCCTCGAACACCTTCTTGAAATTCTCGAACGTCATTTGCTCCGGCCAGAAGACCGGCGGCCAGGCGGTATTGTCGATGTCGTACTTCACCGACAGCGACACCATCCAGAAGAACACGAACAGGCAGGGGGCGAGCAGGACCGCGACCGACAGGCCGAGCGCCGTCCGGTCGGCGAGCCTTCGAATCCGGCGGCGTGTACGGGGGGTCATGGGAGCGCGCCACTCCAGTGGCGCTCATGCGCATGATGCGCCACTGGAGTGGCGCGCTCCCATGACTTCGCAATGTTCAGAGATCTCACGTCCACGCTGCCTTCTGGCGCGCCCACAGCAGTATCAGCGACAGCGCCACGATGATGGCGAAGAACACCACCACGACGGCGCTTGCCGTGCCGACCTGGTTGTAGGCGAAGGCCTGATTGTAGAGATAGACGTTGATGGTCTCGCTGGCCGTGCCCGGTCCGCCGTTGCAGATGACCCAGATCGTCTCGAACGCCTTGAGCGCGTCGATGGTGCGGATGATCAGCGCGACGACCAGGAACGGCGCCACCAGCGGATAGGTGATCTTCCAGAACATCTGCCACTGGCTGGCGCCGTCGATCAGCGCCGCCTCGTAGGGTTCGCTCGGCAGCGAGGCGAGGCCGCCCAGCACGATGATCATGCAGAACGGCGTCCACAGCCACACTTCCACCAGCACCAGGCTCGGGATCACCGTGCCCGGCGCGTAGACCCATTGCGACGGCGGCAGTCCGACCAGGCTCAGCAGGTAGTTCAGCACGCCGAGCTGCGGATGGAACATCATGGTCCAGATCAGCGACACTGCCACCGGCGTCGCCATCATCGGCATGATGAACAGGGTGCGGAAGAAGCCGCGGCCCCAGAACTTCTTGTGGAACACCAGCGCCGCCAGCGTGCCCAGCACCATCGGCAGGGCCACCGACAGTACCGTGAAATAAAACGTATGCCCGATAGACTCGAGGAAGCGCCGGTTGGTGGCCAGATCCTTGTAGTTGTCGAGTCCGATGAAGGTCATCGGGCTGCCGATGCGGAAATCGTGCAGGCTCATCCAGACCGTGAACAGCCACGGGAAGATGATCACCGCCGAACACACGATCAGGGCCGGCCAGATGAACAGAAGATAGGGGCGCAGGCGTCGTTCGCCCTCCACGCCCTTCTGCGGGACGGGGCCTGCGCCCGCCTCCGCCATGGACACGTCCACCATGTACGCTCCGCTACGCTTGCGCGTCCCGTTCTGACTTCAGGTCTGTTCGCTCTTGTCGATGACCGGCTGGAACTCCGTCGTCGCCCGCTTGAGCTCGGTCGCGGGATCGGCGCCGCCCAGCATGTTGGTCAGCGCCGTGCCGATGACGTCGCGGAACTCCGTCACCGGCACGATCACCGGCAGACCCGACATCGAGATCGGCGCGCAACCCGCGGCGCACTCGGCCCATTCCCTCGGGATGGTAAGTCCCGCCAGCACGGCGGGATCCTTGAGCGGATTGGTGCGGAAGGGAATGCCGCCGCCGACCTGCAGCATGCGGCCCGCCATCTTCGGCCCCGTCATCCACAGCATGGTGAGATAGGCGGCTTCCTTGTGGGTGCTCGCCTTGGGAATCGCCATGCCCGAACCGAACGTCACCGAGCCATGTCCCTTCGGGCCCGACGGCGGCAGGGCATAGCCGACCTTGCCGACAACCCGGCTCTTGGTCTTGTCCTCGATCGGGGCGGCAAAGCCCGTGGCATCGATCCACATGCCTGCCTTGCCCTGGATGAACAGGCCCTGCGCCTCGTTCCAGTTGAAGCCGGCCACGCCCTGCGGCGCGTAGCTCGAGAGCAGCTTCTTGTAGTATTCGGCGGAGGCGATCGCATCCGGCGTGTCGGTGATCAGCTTGGTGCCCTTGATGGTCTCCTGGCCCCAGCCGGAAAGAAGCTGCGTCCACAGCACCACATTGGCGTTGCGCACGCCGCGTCCGACAAAGCCCGAGATGCCGGCCGCCGGATCGTTGATCTTGGCCGCCGCCGCCATCATCTCGTCGAGCGTCTTGGGGACAGCGACGCCCTTCTTCGCGAACAGGTCCTTGTTGTAATAGAGGATGAAGTAGTCGCACAGGATCGGCAGGCTGTTGACCTTGCCGTCGGACGTCGTGGCGAAGCTCATGCCGAGCTTGGAGACATCGCCCAGCTCGTATTCGGCCGGCATCATCTGCGGATCCTTGAGCCACGAGGTGATGTCGAGCAGCCAGCCGCCCTTCTCGAACTGACGCTTCTGGACGTGATAGGCGAAGTTGAACAGGTCGAAGCTCGGCTTGCCCGAATTCAGCTCGATCGCCACCTTCTGCCGCGCCTGCTGCTCGGGGATCACCTCGATGCCGAGCTCGATGCCGGTGAGGTCCTTGAATTCGCCCTTGTACTTCTTCATGAGATCGGCGCGCGGACCGGTCTCCATCAGCACCTCGACCTCCTGCCCCTTGAAGCGCTTCCAGTCGAAGCCGCCGCTCTGGGAGTAGGCCGTCACGCTGTTGAGCATCGGCGCCGCGAGGCCGCCCAAGGCCGCGGCTCCCTGCAAGGCGCGTCGACGGGAAATGGCACGCGTAGTGAACCCCTTGGACATTACCGCTTCCTCCAAATTCTCATTTTGTCGAAGCGTAGAGGAACCGTTGCGTGCCGTCACGCGTGTAAAAGCCGCTCGAATTTCGCAGAGCCGCATGAGATGGCGTCGGCAGGCCGTGCCGCATGCCGCGGTCATCGTTCGCGGCAATGACGCTGCTGACATCGGGGGAGATCGTTGCGGCAAGGTTTGTGGCTCGACCCCTACGGGAGGAAAATATGGACACCTACTACGCCGTCGCCATCGTCACCCTGCTGTCGGGGTTCACCTGCTTTGGAATGGCGATCACCGTTGCGCGTACTCATTCGAGGACGGGCATACTGGCACCGAGGATGACGGGCGATCCGCAGCTGGAGCGAGCCGTGCGGGCCCATAGCAATACGCTCGAATGGATGCCGATCTTCTTGCCGGCGATGTGGTTGTTCGCGTTCTACTGGAGCCCCCTGTGGGCTTCGATCCTGGGTGCCGTCTGGATCGTCGGGCGGCTGATCTATTTTGCGGGCTATCTCGCGGCCCCCGAGAAGCGCTTCCCCGGCTTCTTCATTCAGACGGTGGCTGCGCTCGCCCTCGGGCTGGGAGCGCTGGGTCGGCTGATCTATCTCGCGGCCGCGTAGCTCGCGCGAAAGGGGGTGGCCTTCAGTGGATCGTCGCCTCGGGCACGCTTGGTTTGAGCTTCAGTCGCGCGAGTTCAGGGGCGAGGGGCGCGACCTCGGCGAAGAACAGGGGCAAGTAGCGTGTGATCACCAATTTCAGGTCGGCGCTGAGGTCGGCGTCCTCGTCCGAGAGAGTGAGCGCGATATGGTCCGGGTGCTGCAGCCAGATGATGGGGTACTCCGGGGCGTCGACGGGCCCCAGGATGGAAATCAGCCCATAGGCCCTGGCCTTCTGCTCGCGGGCGAACTGGCTCGAACTGGTGTCCTGCGCCAGGTCACACAGGACGAAGGCGATATCTGCGATCACGCCATCGGGCAGGGTAACCCGATATTCCCGCAGGGCGCGGAAGCCGTCCGGATCTTCGCTCATGCGAGGCCCCGCTTCTTGAGAACATCGATCCCGCGAAAGGTGATCGCGACGCTGGAAGGCGACGCGTTCCCGACCGCGAGCCAGCCCAGCGTGTGCGAGAGCAGGACCGCCGAATCGATCTGGCCACTGCTGTAGTCCTCCAGCCCAGGACTCTCCGCGGGCACGCACGACGAAGCAGCGCGGCTGCGGGTCGCGTCGTAGGTGATCTTGAGAACGGCAAGGATCAGCGCCGAGATATCGGGTGCGCCGATGGCCGGCTGTTCGGAGGAAATGGCAGGCTTGGGATGCGGCATGAACTATAGCGCGTCCATGCCCTCGTTGGTTCCCATGCCGGCCATGAGGTCCGTTCGCGTACCCGGCACCCCTCTGCCGGACCGGGCTTTCCATCGGTCTGCCACAGGTGTACGGTGCCTTTATCGCCAGCGCATCGGCTTATGGCTGCTGGCGCCTGAGAGACCGAGGCACTCCAGACTGGTGTCCTGCGCTCCCGCC
This sequence comes from Enhydrobacter aerosaccus, assembly GCF_900167455.1. GTDB lineage: Bacteria > Pseudomonadota > Alphaproteobacteria > Reyranellales > Reyranellaceae > Reyranella > Reyranella aerosaccus. Next base: position 1,079,397 of record NZ_FUWJ01000002.1, on the reverse strand, counting down.
CTTAGCGGAGGAGCGCATGGCCAAACGCCGCGATGGCGGAATCACTTCTGCACAGAAGATTCGACAGGATCGGTCGTCCCTGGCCGAGAAGAGGGCTTGGTCGGGCGAACTCGATGCGCATCTGATCGCCGAGTCCCGGGCGGCCATCGAACGGTCGCGCAGCTTGCTGGCGAAAACGGCGCTCCAGATCCAGCGGGCCTGCGCGCGCAAGCCTTAGAGAGACGGCGACAATCCTGCCGATGATGTTTCCGCGAGCCCGGATCAGAATCGCAGGCTGACCCGGCCCGTCAACCACGTGTCCTGGATGCCGTAAGCGAGCTGGCCGAGATAGGCGACGTCGAGCGCGACTTGCCGGTTGAGAAGGAGGGATACTCCCGCCTGCAGCAGCAGCGAGTCCTGTGCCATCGGCAGCGCGGTCGTGGTGAAGCTCGCCCCGTTGGCTGCAAAGGAGAGCGTCGCCGTTGGCGCGACGGTGCCATAGGCGTGTTGCCAGGCAGCAGAGAGACGCGGTGACAACGTCATGCTGTCGGTAAGCGCGAAGTTCGTCGCGGCCCGCAGGCCGAGCGTGGAGAAGCCGACACTGACGCTGTTGCCAGACGAGGTGAGCGCGGCGATACCGGGCGTGCCGCTTTCGCTGAAGCCGGCCGTATCGAGATGGGCAAAGGCGAGTCCGGCAAAGGGTTCGGCCGCGATCCGGCCGGCAGCGACACCGTAGCCCACCTCGCCGAACATCTGCGTCGTCGTCGATGTGTACTTGGCGTTGAGCGAGTCAGCGAAGCCGGGGAACACGATGGAACGATTGCTGGTGACGGTGTTGAAGCTCGCCGCCAGACCCGCGCGGACGTTGAGGTCGCCGAAGGACGCCCCGGTATAGCCCCCGACATGGGCGCTGGCGATGTTCGAGGCGCTCAACCGGTCCCCGACGCTGACCGAAGAGTTCGTGTAGCCGCCGGCCAGGCCGGCAAACCAGTTGGGGGTGATCTGCCGGTCCACGCCGGCGAGGAACCCGCCTAGAGACCGGTATGTGCCCGCCACATTGCTGTTGCCTTGGTTGGTTCCCCAGGCGCCGACGCCCTGCATCCAGAAGGTGGTCCGGCGCTCGATGTCCGGAGTGGGAGCCGTTTCGGCGAGCGCCGGATCCTGTTTGCCGTCGAACCCTGGACCATAGTCGGATCGTCTGGTCGCGCTGCCCTGATCCGGCGCATTGGCATAGGCCAGTACCGGTCCTCCGGTGGCGAGCGCCGAGCCGCCGCTCTGGCTGCTTGCCGTGAAAGAGGCCTGACGCATCCGGCCCAGCAGCGCTTCGCGGATGTACAGACTGTCGCCCAGCAGCACGGACTGCGTGGTGACATGGACCTCGCCATCGAGCTGGCGCAGGGCGAACTGCAACTGCGAAGGATCGCCGTAGTTCACGACGTCGAGCGCGTTGTAGAGACTGTCCATGCCGCTGTAGAGCGCGGGATAGGGGCCACGGTCGAGGGCACCGGCAACGGACGCCGCATTGCCGCCGCCGGCGCGCGGCCCATAGAGCAATGCGCCCGACGGGATGCTCTGCCCATTGATGAAGGTGCCCGTGAAGGCGGGAACGCCCGAACTGCAGCCGCCGTCCGTGCTCTTGCCGATCAGGTATTCCTGGACGGCGCCGCCGCGTCCCCAGCCGGCAATGGGGCCGGCCGTGCCGACCAGCAGACAGGTACCGGCCGGCAATTGCACGATCGTCATCATCGTCGGCATGAAGGGCAGGGCGAGGAAGTCGCGGATCTGCGCCGCCGACATGCCGCGGATCTGGTTGGAGCCGACGAGAAAGGCGCCCTGCTGGCTCGAACTGCCCGGAGCATAGAAACGGATGTACTGGGTCGGCGCGGTGGTCATCACCGCCGAGGCGCCCGATGAGGCCGAGTTCACGAACGACAGCGTCGTCGGCGTGACCAGGCTTCCCAGATAGTTGTTGGCATCGATACCATTCGTGACCGACGGATAGGCGACGCCGCGCTCGCCGATGGGGAAGGTCCTGCCGCGTGCGACAGGTCCGACCACGACGATTCCCGGAGGCAGCGGTCCGGTCTGCGCAAGCGCGGGCGGGCCGAGAGTCGTTGCGACGAGGGCCAGCAGCAGGCAGGTTCGGCGGAGTGTCTTGAGGAGGTGCATGGGCCAGATCCATCCCTGTGATCGGGCGCGCAGTCCTTACGCTGCGGCATGAACCGCCGAGCGCTGACGCGCTCCGGTGCATCTTCGACTCTCGAACCGCTTGGATCGCTCGCTCGTAACGTGTCGGCAATAATGCCGGACAACTGTCACGGGACGCGTTGACCTGCATCAAGTGTGCAACGCCCGAAGCCATGCGTGTAAAACAACGCCGAATTTCGCATAGTCGGACAAGCCGGTCCGTAATGGCGTCGACGAATCGGGTACGGGGAGCGGATGGTTGCCAGTGACAGCTTTGCCGAATTCCTGCGCGAGCAGCTCGCGCCGCTCGGCCGCGTCTCGATGCGCCGCATGTTCGGCAAGGCCGGCGTGTTCTGCGACGGCGTCATGTTCGCCATTGTGGCCGACGATACGCTCTATTTTCGCGTCGACGACCACAATCGTGAGGACTTCGGCGAAGCCGGGTCCTCTCCGCCTCTCACCTATGAGAAGGGCGGCCGCACCATCGACCTGTCCTTCTGGCGCGCGCCGGAGCGCCTGCTCGATGAACCGGACGAACTCGTCCTGTGGGCGCGGTCCGCGCTGGCGGCCGCGCATCGGGTAGCGGCGAAGCGGGAGCGGATCTCGCCTCGGCGGAAATCGAAGACGTGATCGGTATAATGGCCGACTTCTGGAAGGCCTCGGACGACGTGTTGCGCGATAGAGGAGTAATCCCATGACGACGCTGAAGGTCGGTATCGCCAGCTACAAGGAGATGAAGGCGCGCACCCTGGCTGCGGTGCGTGGCGAGCGACGCGTGGCGATCGATGGGCCGAAGGTCTGGTTCACCTCGACAGAGTCATTCGCCAAGATTCTGTCGGCCGACAATCGCGAGTTGCTGCGCGTCATCGCCGAGAAAGCGCCCGGTTCACTCGACGAGCTCTGCCGGATCACCGGCAAAGCCAAGTCGAACTTGTCTCGAACGCTGAGAATAATGGAAGGATACGGCCTGGTTCGCCTCGAGCGCGGGCGCATCACGCCGAAGGTCATGCATGACCGGATCGAACTCGAATTGCCCCTCATGCTGTCGGGCAAGGCAAGATGACTGCGCTTTATCTACCACTCACCGGCGGGTGCATCTGCGGATCGCTGCGTTACCGCGTCACCGGGCTGCCGCTAGGCGTTCTTGTGTGCCACTGCGGCAATTGTAAGCAGAGGACGGGAAGCGCGTTCTCGCTATCGATGATCACGTGGCGAAAGGATTTCGAGAGAACCGCAGGCGAGACGCTTTCATGTGACTCTCCCGGCGGCAGCGGGGCGATGCATCGACAGCACATATGCCCGCAGTGTCTTACCCGCACCTACACGGAGATGAGCGCCTATCCCGACATCATCAATGTGCGGCCCGGCACGCTCGACCAACCGCAGGCGGTCACTCCAATCGCCCAGGCCTGGACCAGTGTTGCGCAACCTTGGGCAATCCTGCCGAACTTGAGAAGCTACGAGGAAAACCCCGAAGACGTGCCGGATCTGTTCAAGGAATGGCAAGCGATACACGGAGCGTGAGGTCTCGATACCATTGGCCGCGATTTCATCTGTCGGCACCGCCACGTAGCTCCAGATGATGGCTTCGAAGCCCTGAGTCAAATCTCCGGCTTTAACGGCAGCGCGACGTGGCGGAGCTTTGCCAAGGTGGCGTCTGTATTATCCGTCATTGCCTGTCATACAACCGCAGCGAGCTTGCTGGAGGAAGAGTCGCGTGACACCCTGCCGTCGGTGGGAGCAAGGGGGACCAGATGAGGACTCTGGGTAACATTCTTTGGCACATTCCCTTCCTGGGGTTTGTCACGGCAACCTTTTATTGGCTTCTAGGGCTTCTCCTGACGGCGACGGTCATAGCGGCGCCTATTGGACTGGGGTTGATGGAATTCGGTAAGTTTCTCTTTGCTCCATTTGGTCATGCAATGGTTAGCAAGGCCGATCTGAAGGTGACCCAGAATCCCCTTTGGAAGAGCTATTCGACAATCGTCATGATTGTGTACCTGCCGTTTGGCTTGGTCTTCACGGCTATCAGCGCAATTCAAGCCTTCGCAGCATGCTTTTCTTTGGTCGGGATACCGGTTGCCCTCGTGATCGCCAAATCGCTCGGCACCGTCCTCAACCCTGTCAACAAAGTCTGTGTACATGCAGCCGTTGCGGAGGAACTGGAGCGACGAAGGGCGAACGCCGAAATCGCTAAACATATGGGCAACTAGGGCGGCCCGGTCGATGTTTAGGAGGAGACATTTGCCGCGGGCGAAAAGGACCTCTGCGATGAGGCTAAATGCCGGTGTGCAATCAGTCCCATTCACTCCCTACCATCGACGGCCATAATAGGTGCCTGAGCTGTATCGGCATATGTCCGCGCGGCGAAGAGCCTTTGGCGCAGAATTCGCGGGCATGGCGCAAAATCGTGTGAAATGCTCGAGTTGCTGTGCGTCATTGCCCAGAAGGCGCCTGGCTCAGTGCTTGGGAGAAACAGTTTTGCTGTCACTGGATTGTCCCATTGCCCCCTCTGCTGGCACTTCCAGCCAGAAGCTCAATGATATCGATGTGCCCGCGTCATCCGCCTCAAGACAGCATCGGCATTTGTGGTTTGTACCGGTGAGTGGTACATAGACTCATAAGTGGAGTCACCGAATGATCGTGAGCTTTCGGGACGCGTGCTGCGTGCGTTCTTTGTCGAGGACACACGGTCGCGACATATCCCGTCGGACCTCGACAACCGGCTCTTTCGCAAACTCCAGATGATCGACGATGCGATGACCGATCAGGACCTCCGTGTGCCACCCAGCAACCACTTCGAGAAGCTGCGTGGCAATCTTGCAGGATTCCATTCCATCCGTGTCAACAGTCAGTGGCGGCTGATTTTCCGATGGGACGGCAGGCGCGGGGAGGCGGAAGGCGTCTATCTCGACGACCACAGTCACCGATGAGGCAAACCATGCTGACGACGAAGCGCAAGCCGGCCACAGTCGGCGAAATCCTGATGGAAGAGTTCATGCAGCCGATGGGGCTAACCCAGGGCGCACTGGCTGAGGCGATGGGCGTTCAGCGCAAGCACGTCAACGAGCTGTGCAACAACCGGCGGACCGTGACGGCGGCGACAGCGCTCATTCTCGCGCGCGTGTTCGGCAACAGCGCCGACTTCTGGCTTAATGTCCAGCGCCGCAGTGATCTCTGGGAGGCGATGAATAGTCCCCACGAACGCGAGCGGATCGAACGCGCCACCCCTCTCCGCACCGCGGCGTGATCTTTGTTGCCGGGAGGAGGATGCTCTGGCGCAGAATCGGTTGTCTCGGTCTCGGAGGCTGCGCGCGATCCAGATGCAATGTTCCAACCGGACGCCGGCTTACGCATTCTGACTGACGATCCTACATCGAACCCGAGTCCTAATGTTGCATCGGGCGTCCCGTAAGCACGATGTCGGGCACGGAAGGTCACGGAGGATCGACTGGACTTCTGCCGCTGTGCAATCGATACCGTTCATTCACCATCATTGACGACCATAATAGGGACCTGAACCGCTTGGGCGCATGATGCGGGCATGTCGCCCTTCTTTGTCTGCTCCTTCGCTCTGATGCTCGCCGCTCTGCCGATGCTTTCCACGCGCGTCTGCGCGGCGAGAGCCTTCGGCGCCAGGCTCGCGACACTCGCGAGCGTCGCGAGGACCCGCGTAAAATGCCGTGGCATCAACGTTTCAGGCCAATCCTCGCGAGCCTCGCGATTTTTTAGTTTGCTGGCGGGAGAGGGGGAGGCGACTCGCGGGAAGAATCGATGGAAAGCCTTGTGCCGTCTGGCTTCGAGGCTTCCCGCGCTGTGGGAAGGATCGGGAAGTTTCGCTCAGCTCTTTCCGCTGACGCCGGCTTCGGCGAAGGTCGCCATGCCGTCGTGGCAGGCGGCCGCCGCCTTGAGGATCGGCACCGCGAGCGCCGCGCCCGAGCCTTCGCCCAGGCGCATGTCGAGGTCGAGCAACGGACGCTGGCCGATCGCTTCCAGCAGGCGCTTGTGGCCGGGTTCGGCCGAGCGATGGGCGACGCGGCAATGATCGAGCGCGTGCGGGTCGAAGGCGTAGAGCACCGCGGCGGCGGCGGTGCAGGCGTAGCCGTCGAGCAGCACGGGGATGCGGCCCATGCGGGCGGCGATCACGGCGCCGGCGATGGCGGCGAACTCCTCGCCGCCCACGGCCGCGAGGATGGCCAGCGGATCACGCGCCTCGATCGTCGCCTTGTGCTGCGCCAGGGCCTGGTCGATCACGGCGATCTTGGTGGCGAAGGCGGAGCCGGTGACGCCGGTTCCCGGACCGGCCCAGTCCGCGGCGCTGCCGCCGAACAGCGCAGCGCACAGGGTGGCGGCGCTGGTCGTGTTGGCGATGCCCATCTCGCCCAGGCACAGCACGTCGATACCGGGCTCGGGTGCCATCATGCCGTAGGCGATGGCATTGGCGGTGCGCGCCTCGGTCATCGCCGGGCCCTGCGTGAAGTCCGCGGTGGGATGGTCGAGGTCGAGCTCGTAGATGCGCAGGTCGGCATCGATCGAGGTGGCGAGCTGGTTGATCGCGGCACCGCCACGCAGGAAGTTCTGCACCATCTGCCGGGTGACTTCCGGCGGATAGGCCGAGACGCCGAGGCGGGCGACGCCATGCGTGCCGGCGAAGACCGCGATGCGCGGGCGCTCGATGCGCGGCCGGGCGCGGCCCTGCCAGGCGCCAAGCCATTCGGCCAGCTCTTCCAGACGGCCCAGCGAGCCGGGCGGCTTGGTCAATTCGACCTGGCGGCGAACCACCTCGGTCTGGGCCGTGAGGTCCGGTCCCGGCAGGTCGCGCAGGATGCGGCGGATTTCGTCGAAAGTGGCGGCTGGGGCGTTCATAGAGGGCGCGGACCATCCTATATTTGGCGCGCCATGACCAGCCCCAACGAGTTCCCCGAAGCCATCTCGGCCAATCAACCGGCGTCGTTCGACGAATGGCTGCAGGCCTTCAAGGAGCAGGCGTCGTTCTTCACCGGCGTGAAGTTCGATGTCGGCCTGCCGCGCTGGCCGTTGGCCGACGTCTTGCCGGTGCTGCCGTTCGTGGGCGCGGCCGTCGGGCTGGCGGCCGGACTGGTCTTTGCCATCGTGCGCGCCGTCGCGGGGCCAGGCTGGCTCGCCGCCGCCCTGGCCGTCGGGGCGGCGGTGCTGACTACACGCGCCCTGCACGAGGATGGCCTGGCCGATACGGCCGACGGGCTCGGCCCGCACGGGCTGGAGCCCGAGCGGCGGTTGGAGATCATGCGAGACAGCCGCAACGGCACGTTCGGCGTGTTGGCGCTGGCGTTGTCGGTGATCATCAAGATCGCCTGCCTGGCGCAGTTCAGCGGCGGGACGGGGCTTGCGGTGCTGATGGCCGCTCATGCGATGTCGCGCGCCGTGCTGGCCTATCCGCTGCTCGCCTATGCGCCGGTGCACGGCAATGGGCTCGGCGCGCAGGCCGGCAAGCCCACCGACAATGGCGTCGCGCTGGCGATCGGCATCGGCGGCGTGCTCGCCTTCATCCTGCTGGTCGGCAAGGGCTTCTTCGCTGCCATCCTGGCGCCTGCGGCGGCGATCGCGGTGGCGTGGTTCGGGGCGCGCTGGATCGCGGAACGGATCGGCGGCTATACCGGCGACACGCTGGGCGCGATCGAGCAAGCCGCCGAGCTGGCGTTTCTCGTGGTGGCGGCGCTGTTCATTGCCCACTAGATAAGCCGCGCACGCAACACGGGTTCATTTCGAGGAGCAGGCATGGCGACGGGAGCCAAGATCACCGGATCGATCACGCGCTGGTGGTGGGTGCGGCATGCGCCGGTGCCCAATCCGGAGCGCAAGTGCTACGGGCAGTTCGATAAGGATTGCGACGTCAGCAACGAGGAGCTGTTCCGCCACCAGGCGGCGCTCCTGCCGAAGGGTGCGGTCTGGTACTCCTCCAACCTCCTGCGTGCGCGCAAGACCGCCGAGAGTCTGGGCAAGGCCGGCGCCGAGTTCGGCGAGGTGTTGATCGATCCCGATCTGGCCGAGCAGCATTTCGGCGAGTGGCAGGGCCTCACCTATGCCGAGATCGCCGAGCGGCACGGCGACAACCATCTCTTCTGGCTGGCGCCTCCCGAGCGGCGACCGCCGGGCGGCGAGAGCTTCGTCGATCTGCGCGAGCGCACGGTGCGCAGCATCGAGCGACTGACCGAGAAATACCGCGGCCGCGACATCGTCGCGACGGCGCATGGCGGCACCATCCGCGCCGCGCTCGCACACGCCTTCAACATGCATCCCGAGGCTGCCGTGCGCTTCGAGATCGAGAATGTCTCGGTCACGCTGATCGAGCATTTCGAGCAGGCCGATCCAGAGCATGCCTGGCGTGTCGTCTTCACCAACTACATGCCGCGCCAGATCGTGCAGGCCCATGCCCATGCCAGCCATGCCGAGGCGAGCAAGGCATGAAGACGCAGGCCGAACTCGCCGCCGAACAGGCGTCGTTCTGGAACGGGCCGGGCGGCGAAGGCTGGCTGGCGTCGTACCAGCGCATCCAGCAGACGGTTGCCAGTTTCGGCGACGCTGTCCTCACGGCGGCCGCGGCGAAGCCAGGCGAATCGGTGCTGGATGTCGGCTGCGGCACCGGTGAGACCTCGGCCGTGCTGGCGCGGGCAGTCCAGCCGGGTGGGCGCGTGCTCGGGGTCGATATATCCGAAGTGCTGGTGGCGGCGGCGCGGCAGCAGGCGCCGGCCAACGCGACCTTCGTCGTCGGTGATGCCGCGACCCAGGCATTCGAGGCCGCCAGCATCGATCTCATCTTCTCGCGCTTCGGCGTCATGTTCTTCGCCGATCCAGTGGCGGCTTTCCGCAACCTGCACCGCGCACTCAAGCCCGGCGGTCGGCTGGTGTTCATCTGCTGGCGCACCCCGCAGGAGAATCCCTGGGGCCTGGTGCCGCTGCGGGCGGCGGCGCCGTTCCTGCCGCCGTTCGAGCGGCCGGGACCGGAAGAGCCCGGCCAATATGCCTTCGGCGACAGGGCGCATGTCGAACGCATCCTGACCGCGGCTGGATTCGGCACGCCGCGCTTCGAGGCGATCGACCGTCCGGTCCTGTTGGGCCGTGACGTTGCCGCCGTGTTGGACAGCCTGGTGCGATTCGGACCGCTGTCGCGGCTGCTCGCCGAGGCGGCGCCCGACGCGCGCGACAAGGCGCTGAAGGCCGTCGCTGAGGTGCTCAAGCCGCACGAGAGCCCCGACGGCATTCGTCTGCCCGGCGCCTGCTGGCTGGTGACTGCCGGCTTCCACTGATGGAGCATACAAGGTCTTCATCCTTGCCGCCCGTGACGCTAGTGCTGGGCGGTGCACGTTCCGGCAAGAGCACGCATGCGGAGAAGCTGGCGACCGGCACGCTGTTCGGTGGGCTGCCGCGGCAGGCCGTCTATATCGCCACCGCGCAGGCCGGCGATGTCGAGATGGCGACGCGCATCATGGCGCACCGGGCGCGGCGCGGCGGTGGTTGGACCACGATCGAGGAGCCGTTGAAGCTGGCCGTCGCGATCCAGGGCGCAGCCGCGCCGCGCCAGCCGATCCTCGTCGATTGCCTCACGCTCTGGCTATCGAACCTGATGCATGCCGGCGCCGATCTCGACGAGGCGGCCGACGAGCTGGTGCGTTCGCTCGAAGGACTCGCGTCACCAGTGCTGTTCGTGAGCAACGAAGTCGGTCTCGGCATCGTCCCCGAGACGCCGCTCGGGCGAGCCTTCCGCGACGCGCAGGGCCGCCTCAACATGCGCATGGCCGAGCGGGCCGACCGCGTCATCCTGATGACCGCCGGGCTGCCGTTGACACTAAAAGATCGCCCGGCGCCGCGGGGCTGAGGCCGCAATTCGGCCCCGAACCATGGTATGATTCGATGTTGTGGCCACGAAGGCGCTTCCCCGGCGCCGGCCCGCCAACCAAGGAGCAGTCAATGAAGCTCGATCGCCGATCCGTCCTGGCCGGCAGCATGGCGTCCCTGGCCGCGCCGTTCATCGGCGCCACGGTCGCCCGCGCCGATGCGCGACGCCAGGCGCTGGTCGATCAATGCCTGCAGTCGGCGCAGAAGGTGCTGAGTGGCAAGGACTTCCCCGACGCGCTCAAGCTCATGCCCAGCGCCAAGGGCCTGATCATCATTCCCGAATTGGTGCAGGGTGGCTTCATCCTCGGCGCTGCCGGCGGGCGCGGCGTGCTGGTGGCGCAGAGCCGGCCCAACGACTGGTCGTATCCGGCCTTCTACTTCATGGGCTCCGGCAGCATCGGCCTGCAGGTCGGTGGCAAGGTCTCGGAGATCGTGTTCATCATCCGCACCGAGAAGGGCCTGAACGCGATCCTGGACAAGAAGTTCAAGTTCGGCGCTGAAGCCGGCGTGACCATGGTCGCGGTCGGCGCGGGCTTCGAAGGGGCGACCACGGCGGCCGCGGGCGGCGACATCGTCGCCTTCGCCAACTCTAACGGCCTGTTTGCCGGCGCCTCGCTCGAAGGCTCGTACATCGACGCCGACAACGACTGGAACGCGCTCTACTATGGCGCCGATGCGACCGGCCGCGCGATCGTGATCGACCGTCGCTTCACCAATCCCGGCGCCGAGCCGCTGCGCCAGTTCCTGGCCAAGTGGTGAGGCGCCGCAGCATCGCGCTCTAACAGCGGTTCTCGATCCGATGCTTGAGCGCCTGGTTCATGTCGATGAAGCCGCGCTCGGTATCGGCCAATAGATCCGAGAGCAGCGGTACCAGCAATCCACTGAAGGTCTCTTGCTGGCGCAGGCGGCAACCGCCGGCCTTCGGCTCCAGGACGAAGCCGTGCTCGCCATCGAGCAGGCCGGGCAGAACCGTGCGGCCCAGCCAGCGCAGTTCACGGCCCGGCGTCGCGGCGAGGACCGTCGGCTTGAAGGTGACTGCCCGACGGCCGGGCGGCTGCACCGTGACGGCCAGCCTGGCGCCGACCGACGCTTCGCCGGACAGGCGGCAGATGAAGGGGTTCCAGTCCGGGTAGGTGGCGAAATCGATCAACTCGTCCCACACCGCCGCCGGACGGGCGGCGATGTCGATGGCTGTCTCGATCCGCCTGACGTTCAGGCGACGACCTTGAGGCCCGGCGCGATCGAGAGCTTGGCCTGGGTCTTGGCCTTGACCTCGTCGACGCTGACGGCATCGGCCAGCTCGAGCAGGGTGACGCCGCCGGCGCCGTGCTTGTCGACCGTGAACACGCCGAGCTCGCTGATCACCATGTCGACCACGCGCCGGCCGGTCAGCGGCAGGGTGCAGGCCTTGAGGAGCTTCGACTGACCGTCCTTGGAGACATGCTCCATGGTGACGATGACGCGCTTCACGCCGGCGACGAGATCCATCGCCCCGCCCATGCCCTTCACCATCTTGCCCGGGATCATCCAGTTGGCGAGATCGCCGTTCTCCGCCACTTCCATGGCGCCCAGGATCGACAGGTCGATATGGCCGCCGCGGATCATGGCGAAGCTGTCGGCCGAGCTGAAATACGAGGTACCTTTCACCTCGGTCACCGTCTGCTTGCCGGCATTGATGATGTCGGCATCGACCTCGTTGTCGAACGGGAACGGGCCGACGCCCAGCATGCCGTTCTCGCTCTGCAGTGTGATGTCGACATCCTCGGGCACGTAATTCGAGACCAGCGTCGGAATGCCGATGCCGAGATTGACGTAGAAGCCGTCCTTCAGTTCCTTGGCGGCGCGCGCCGCCATCTGATCGCGGGTCCAAGCCATCTTCGCTCTCCTAAGCCTTGCGCGTGGTGCGCTGCTCGATCTTCTTCTCGTATGGCGCACCACAGAAGATGCGCTGCACGAACACGGCCGGCGTGTGTACATGATCGGGATCGATCTGCCCCACCGGCACCAGCTCCTCGACCTCGGCGACGCAGACCTTGGCCGCGGTCGCCATCATCGGATTGAAGTTCCGCGCGGCCTTGCGATAGACGAGGTTGCCGGCGGTATCGCCCTTCCAGGCCTTGACCAGCGCGATGTCGCCGAACAGGCCGCGCTCCATCACGTATTCCTCGCCGTCGAACACCTTGGTCTCCTTGCCTTCGGCCACCAGCGTGCCGACGCCGGTCTTGGTGTAGAAGGCGGGAATGCCGGCGCCGCCGGCGCGCACGCGCTCGGCCAGCGTACCCTGTGGGTTGAACTCCAGCTCGAGCTTGCCCTCGAGATAGAGCTTGGCGAAGGTCTTGTTCTCGCCGACATAGGACGAGATCATCTTCTTGATCTGCCCGGTCTCCAGCAACAGGCCCAATCCGGCGCCGTCGATGCCGGCATTGTTGCTGACGCAGGTCAGACCCGTCACGCCCGAGTCACGGACCGCCTGGATCAGCTTGTCGGGAATGCCGACCAGCCCGAAGCCGCCACACATCAGCATCAGCCCGTCGCTCAGCAGACCATCGAGCGCCGACTTGGCATCCTTGTAGACCTTGTTCGCCATCGCCTCTTCCTGCAATCCGTGCCTTTCGCATATGCGGGAGCGGCTCGCCGGCTGTCAATGCGGTCGCGCTGTGCGGCTGGACGGTGCCGTGGGCTCGTCACCGGTCAAGGTGAAGAGCCCCTGATCCAGGGCGGTATTGATGAACCGGATGGTGTCGTTGATGGCCTGCTGGAGCAAGGCCAGGTTCTCGGTCCGCTGCAGGAAGCCCGGCTTCATCACATATTCGCCACGCTTCACCTGGGTGATGGCGCCAAGCTCGATCAGCTTCCTGATCTTGCGCCGCACGGTCTCGCGGGGAATGCCGGTGGCCGCGGCGATCGACAGCGCATTGACACCGCGCTGGCCCTCGACCCCGACGACGTTCCGCACGCTCCGGAAGTGGTCGCGCATCTGCGGATCCCGCATCAGCGGCTCGATCGCCGAGAGCGCAATCGCTTCCGAGATCAAGGCGACCTCGAGGTCGCCGGCATAGGCCCGACGGCGGGCGTTGTCGATGCGCTGGCTGAGATTGAAGAACAGGTAACAGAACAGCCGGATCTGATCGGGCCCTGGAGCTTGTGCCAGACGGAAGGAAGGGCCTTTCCCCTTGGCCTTAGTCATTGTCGAACGCTGCCCACTACAACGATGTACTCCCGTATTCATTAATACAGAGGTCTTCATAACCGCGCATGCTCAAATACTGTCGCTGATTCGACCCAGTTCCACGCATTGGTTCGTCGGTGTCCGTCCGGCCGAAGGCTTGACGGGGTGGTCTGCTTCTCGTCCTGGGATAGTGATAGACAAATAATACACGTATTGCGCGTTGAAGCGGAAATGAGTACTCCCGATTCCAGCGGCGCGCGACGCGACCCGGAAGTTCGCTGTGGATCGAGGTTGAGAATGTCCGGAAGGAAATCGTTGGCCTCGTCATCCGGATTGGCTTTCGCGCTTGTGTTGTTCTGCAATGCCGTGGCGCTAGCAGACAGTGGCGGCGCTGGAGGCGGTGGGTCGCCCGGCGTGTCGGCTCCCGGCGGTAGTGGAAGTGCCAACTCGGCAGGTGGTGTCGGCGCTTCTGGATCAGGCCTGACTGCAGGCGGCGGCGGCGGTGCGGGAGTTACCGGTGGCAGCGGTGGTTCCGGCAGCGCTGGCTCCGCGAGCGGAGGTGCAGGCGCGGTATCGCCGGGAGGGTCGGGCGGGGCCGGCGCGGACGCGATATTTGGTTTACAACAGGGCGGCGGCGGCGGTGGCGGCGGCGCTCATGGTGCGGTCGTCACCACGGCGACCACCAATGCTTCGCCTTTGAGCGGGGGTGGTGGCGGCGCTGGCGGCAGCCAGGGCAGCCTCGGCGGCGGCGGTGGCGGCGGGGAGGGAGGATACGGGGCGGTAGTCAATGCCGCGATTACCTATACCAATAGGTCAAGCATCGCTGGGGGCAGCGGCGGCAATGGTGGAGTGTCCACCCACGACTATGCCGGCGGTGGCGGCGATGGTGGGCTCGGCATTGCCTTCAGTGCGACCGGCGCCGAGTTAATCAACTCGGGCAGTATCACTGGCGGCAATGGCGGTGCTGGTGGCGGCAGTCTGACTGGTGGCAATGGCAATGGTGGAAGCGGCGCTGCGGGTGTCACCGGCGCGACATTAACCATTCGGAACGTCGGGATGATCGCAGGTGGTAACGGTGGGGCAGCCGGAGGCGGCACCGGCGATGCCGGCGCGGCCGGCGTCGGCGGCGTAGGCATCATCGGCAGTAACCTGAATATCATTAACGGCGGCAGCATCAGCGGGGGCCTGTCAGGTGCGGGCGTACGAGCTGATGCTGTTACCTTTACGGGTGGCACCAATATCCTGCAATTGCAGGCTGGATCGACGATCACGGGCAATGTCGCGGCATTCAGTGCCGCCGACAAACTGCAGCTTGGCGGGACGACCGGCGGGACCTTCGACGTCTCGGCCTTAGGCCTGCAGTTTCAGAACTTTGGCAGCTATGAAAAGACCGGAAGCGGTATCTGGACGTTAACGGGTACTCAGACTTCGACGTCCAACTGGGTGGTGAGCGGGGGGACTCTCAATGTCTCTGGTTCGATCACGAGTGCCGGCCTGACGACCGTCGCGAGTGGCGGCACCTTGAGCGGTGTCGGCGCTGTGGGGACACTTCAAGTGAACGCGGGCGGCATCCTCTCTCCAGGTGCCGCGAACGCACCCGGCACATCAATGACAATCGCGGGAAGCCTGACCTTGGCCGTCGGCTCTTCCTACCAAATTTACGTGAACCCGACGGCATCCACCTTTGCCAACGTCATCGGCAATGCGACCTTGAATGGGACCGTCCTTGCGAGCTTTGCGCCGGGCGGATATCTGCAAAAGACTTACCTAATTCTTCATTCGACAGGGTTGGGCGGCTCGACCTTCTCCGGCTTCACCACGGCGAACCTTCCCCGGGCGTTCGCAGCAAGCCTTTCCTATTCATCAACCGATGCCTACCTGAATCTCACGGCGCTGCTGGCACAACCGCAGGGATTGGGCGGCGAAGGTTTCAACCAGAACCAGCAAAGCGTCGCAGCCGGCATCAATAACTACTTCAATTCCGGCGGTCCGTTACCGCCGAACTTTACCGGCCTGTTCAATCTGTCCGGCGGCAATTTGTCTGCTTCGCTATCTCAGCTTGCTGGCCAGGCGATGACGGGTAGCCGGATCGGCGCAACATCGATGATGACGCAGTTCATGGCGTTGATGCTGGATCCGTGCGTTTCGGGACGGGCATGTGGTCCGAGCGGACCGCAATCGGGGCCAGCGTCATCGGCACAACCTTCGGCTGGCGTAATGAAAGAGGATGCCTTCTGCGGCTGCGACCTCGAGGCCGCCGACCTCGACGCGGCATGGCAACGGCGATGGGCGGCGTGGGGCGCCGGCTTCGGTGGCGGGGGCAATACAAGCGGCAACAATATGGTCGGCACGAGTAGCGTGACGGCCAGCACCTATGGTGGTGCGGCAGGCCTCGATTACAACTATTCGCGTGAGACGCTGCTGGGTATCGCGATTGCGGCAGGCGGCATGAACTGGGGACTTGGTGGCGGACTGGGAGGTGGCAACAGCACGTCGTTCCAAGCCGGTCTTTACGGAATGACGCGGGACGGTCCGGCTTATGCGTCGGCGGGATTGGCATTCGCGGAGCATCTCGTGAACACGAGCCGATCGGCGTTGGGGGATCAGCTGACGGCGCGCTTCACGGCGCAGAGCTACGCAGCGCGGGCCGAGGGAGGCTATCGCTTCGCGACAACATCCCAAAATGTCGGAATCACGCCGTATGGCGCTGTGCAGTACCAGACCTTTCATACGCCGGCTTACGGTGAGACGGACCGAACGGGCGGCGGCTTCGGACTCAATTACAATGCCTCTGACGCCACCGATACACGCACCGAGCTCGGCGCCCGCTTTGACAACCAGATGCAAGCCGACGGCAAACCGCTGATGCTGCGCGGGCGGCTGGCGTGGGCGCACGACTTTATCACCAATCCGACCGTCGTAGCTGCCTTTCAGGCGCTGCCTGGATCGACCTTCATCGTAAACGGCGCGACACCGTCCTCTGACTCGGCACTGGCGTCGGTGAGCGGTGAATATCTCCTCACACCACAGATGTCGGTGGTGGCCAGATTCGATGGTGAATTCTCGGGCATTTCACAGAGTTATGCTGGCACTGCGTCGATCCGCTATCGCTGGTGACCCAGGAGCTGGCCGTCGCTGACGTCCTTTCGACGATGCTGATCACGCCGCCTTGCGACCGTGATGACTGTGCAGCTTGGCGCCCAGTGCACGGCGGACCGCGTTGAATTCCGGGCTCGCCACATCGCGCGGGCGGGCGAGATCGAGCGCGTTGTCGCTCTCGATGCGGCCCGGCCCCGGGGTCATCACCACGACTCGATTGGCAAGGAAGATCGCCTCCTCGATCGCATGCGTGACGAACACCACGGTGAGCTTCGTGCGCTGCCAGATCTCCAGCAGCTCGTCCTGCAGGCGCTCGCGCGTCATCGCGTCGAGCGCGCCGAACGGCTCGTCCATCAGCACCAGCTCGGCGTCGTTGGCCAGCACGCGCGCGATCGCCACGCGCTGCTTCATGCCGCCCGAAAGCTGGTGCGGATAGACATCGGCGAACTTCGTGAGCCCCACCAGCTCGACGAACTTGTCGACCGTCTCCCTGACCTGCGAGCGGGCCAGCCCGCGCGCGGCCGGGCCGAAGCCGATATTCTCCCGCACCGTCAGCCACGGGAACAGCGCGTAGTCCTGGAACACCATGCCCCGGCTGGGATCGGGGCCAGTGATGGGCTTGCCCCACATCAGCGCCTGGCCGGAGGAGGGCTGCTCGAAGCCCGCCATGATGCGCAGCAGGGTCGACTTGCCACAGCCCGAGGCGCCGATCAGGCAGACGAATTCGCCCTTGGCGATCGACAGGTTGGCATCGGACAGCGCCTGGATGGTCTGCTGCTGGAGCTGGAAGGTCTTCGAGACGCGGCTGATCTCGATGATGGGCGAGGCGTCAACCATGATGGCTCGGGCTCCAGCGCAGCAGGCGATTGCCGAGCGCCACGACCAGCCGGTCCGAGACATAGCCGGCGAGGCCGATCACGATCATGCCGCAGATGACCAGCTCGGTGCGCGACAGCGTGCGGCCATCCATGATGACCGCCCCCAGCCCTTGCGGCACGCCGGTCATCTCGCCGACCACGATCACGAACCACGCCAGCCCGAGGCCTAGCCGCAGGCCGGTGAAGATCGACGGCGTCGCCGCCGGCAGCACGACCTTGTAGAACTGGGCGCTGCCGCGGCAGCCCAGCATCGACGCCGCCTCGAACAGCTTGGGATCGACGGAGCGCACGCCGAAGGTGGTGTTGAGCAGGATCGGATAGAAGGCGCCGAGGCAGACCAGGGCGAAGGCCGACTTCGCCCCCAGGCCGAACAGGATCATCGACAGTGGCAGCCAGGCGGTGACGGGAATCGGCCGCATCAGCTGCAGGAACGGATCGAGCAGCATGCGCGCGGTCTGCATGCGCCCGACCATCATGCCGATTGGCAAGGCGAACAACGCCGCCAGGGCGAAGCCACCATAGACGCGGCTCATGGAAGCGAGAAGGTGCGTCAGGAGCGTGCCGGAATAGGCATCGTCGTAGAGCCCGCCGACCGCGAAATCGACCATCTCCTGGCCGACTTCGTAGGGAGTCGGGATCAGCAGCGTCCATCGGTTCGTGGTCGCCACCTGCCAGAAGGCCAGCAGGAGCAGTGGCACGATCAGGGCGAGCGTCGTCGGTCGCAGGCGCTGCCAGAAGGCGTGAGAGAGCGACCGCCGCACCGCGACGGCCGGCCCGGAGCTGGTCTCGGCGACAGCCATGTCGCGCGCCTCAGCTGGCGGCGAGTTCGTTCGAGAACCTGGGATTGAGGAAGGTTCCGAAGTCGGGCAGGGCGCGGATCTGCTTCAGGTTGAGCATGTGCTGGGCGTAGGTCTTGGCCTGGCCCTGCACCGTATCGTCGAGCTTCCAGACATACTCGACGTTGTGCGCCCCCAGCGCCTGCTCGACGGCGGCGCGGTTGGCACCGAGCTTCTGCACCGACATGTCGACCACCGCCGGCGTGTTCTCGGTCATGAACTCGACCGCCTTGCGATGCGTCTTCAGCATCGCCAGCACGAGATTGGGATCCTTGGCGACGGTATCGGCGTGGGTGGCGAAGATCATGTTCAGCCCGCCCATGGCCGTCCCGTAGGGATATTCGACCAGCTGCCCGATGCCCGTGGAAATCGACAGGCCCGGCCCCGGCTCGGCACCGACATAGGCGTCGATGTCGCCGCGCGCCAGCATGGCGGGCATCTCGCCGAACGGGACGCGCACGGGCGTGATGTCCTTGACGGACATGCCTTCCATCTTCAGGCGCTCGAGGATGAAGACCTCCTGGGTCGAGCCCGGCCAGATGCCGACCTTCTTGCCCTTGAGGTCCTTGATCGTGTGCATATCGGTTCCGGCCTTGGCGATCACGCCCATGCCCTTGTTGGACAGGGCGCCGACCACGACGACCGGCTCGCCGACGGCTGCGCCCAGGATCGCGGCGGCAATGCCGAAGGTGCCGAAATCGACCGACTTGGTGACGACAGCGTTCTTGCCGTCCGTCGGGCTGTCGAACACCACGATCTCGAGCTTCATGCCCGGCGGCAGGAAACGCTCGTAGAAATAGGGCGGCATCGAATGGACGAGCCGCAACGCGCCCATTTTCACGGTGCGGTCTTGGGCCTTGAGAATGGACGGGGCCGCCAGGGTGGCAGCAGCCAGAACTGAGCCCGCAAGCAGGCGCCGACGATCGATCATGACAACACTCCCTCCCCCGGTAAGGAGGGCGGGAGCAAGGGCCGTGCCAACTGTCTTCAGTCAGCCAGCAAAAGGAGCTGGCGCGTCAGGACCCCATCGGGCTTCTGCAGCTCGTGGACGATCGTGAAGTGATTGGCACCGGCGACGGGAACGAGTGGTCCCGCCAGGTGCGCTTCGGAGCGCTTGGCGTGAAGGGCGCGGCTATCCCCCACCAGCGCAGGCAGCTCGGCGGTGCCATAGGTGATGGCCATCGGCTTCGGCACCATGGGCAGGCGCAAGGGCGATAGACGTTCGATTTCCAGATCGCTGAGCCGAAGCTTCTCGTTCAGATAGGTGTCGCGAATCGGCCCGAGCTCATGGACCCCGGAGATGGCGAGACCCGCGTTCACGCGCGGATGGCCAAGGCAGGCAGCCGTAAGATGTCCGCCGGCCGACCAGCCCGACAGCACGACTTGCCCGTTGATGCCATGCGCCGGCCCGTTGGCGGCGAGCCAGTCGAGGGCGGCGTTGATCTCGGCCACGATCTCGGTGAGTGAGGCGTCGGGCGCCAGGGTGTAGCCGGGCAGGGCGGCAGCCCAGCCATGAGCATGGGGCCCCGCAATCAGGTTGGCGAACATGCCCTTGCTGTTGCGCTGCCAGTAGCCGCCATGGATGAAGACGATGCACGGAGCGTTCGGATCGGCCGCCGGGAACAGGTCCCAGGTGTTGCGTTCCTTCGGCCCGTAGCGCAAGTCGAGATGCTGCGGATGGGCCTGACGGAATGCCTTCGACTCGGCCTCGCGGGCCGCGCTCAGCTCACTGCTGTTCTTCACCGCCATCGAATTGTTGTAGGCCGCGTCACGTTCGGCGCGGCTCATCGTGCCCCAGTTCATTGCTTCCTCCCTGACCCAAGCTTAGCCGGATTTGCCGTTCCGGTTCCCCTATTTTGGTTGAGCACCAGAAGGCGTGGGACGATCGAGGATGACGATCGCGATGCCGGCAATCACCAGTCCCGTGCCGAGCAGCAGCGGCACCGTGACCTTCTCTCCGACCAGGAGGATCGAGGAGAGGATGCCCATCAGCGGCACGCCCAGCATGCCGAGCGACGTGGTGATGGGCGGCAGAGCCCGGGTGACGGAGACGGCGGCCCAGGTCCCGGCCGGTCCGGCGAAGGAGCCGATATAGAGCAGCGCGACCCACAATTGCCATTTGTCGAAATCGAGATGGCCGTCGGGCTCGGCGACGAGTGCGAGCAGCCAGAGCAGGACGGTTGCCACGCTCATCTGCCACGGCAGCACGTCGAGCGGACTGGTGTGCCAGCGGTGGCGGCGCGTGTGCATGATGGCGAGTGCCCAGGTGAAGCCCGCCAGAAGCAGATAGACATGGCCCATGATGATGGCATGGTCGTGCCAATCGAGCCGGCCTGGATCGGCCAGCGTAACGATGCCGATGACGCCGAGCGCCGCCCCCGCAATCGCCCGCCATCCGACCCTTTCCCCGACCAGCAGCGACAGCGGCACCATCCAGAGCATGGTGGTGTAGGCGAGCACGCCTGAGCGGCCGGGCGGCACGTTCTGGACGCCGAGATTGGCGAGCGCGAAAAAACTGGAAAGCTGCAGCGTGCCGACAGAGAAGATCACCGGCCATTCGCCGCGTGGCGGCCATTTCAGGCGACCGAGCAGCGCCAGCAGCACGAAGGCAGTGAGGGCCGAAAGCGTCGCCCGTCCCGCCGCCAGCCAGATCGGCGAGCCGGCCATCAAGCCAATCTTCATCACCGGCCAGGTCAGGCCGAACAGGAGAATGGTGGCGCCGAGTTGCAGCCACGCCGCGCGGGGGACGGTCTTGTCAGTCATGATCTTCCGGACCGCGGACGGGAAGCCCGCGGTCCAATACACTCCCCGTAGCGGTTAAGCTCTCTTCTCCTCTACCAGCGAAAGCGGCTGAGGCAGGCGCGAGACCATCTCCTTCGGCACCACCTGCCAGAAACGCTCGACCTCGCGGTTCCAGTCGTTGAGCAGTCGCGCGCCCAGAGGCGACTTGGTCTCGGCCACATGTTCCGCGATCATGGCCTTCAGAACGCCGTCCCAATGCGGATGGTCGATCCGTTGCCACAGCACCGTCTCGGGATTGACCTTGAGATCGAACACGCCCTCGGGATCGTAGACGAAGGCCATGCCGCCCGTCATGCCGGCGGCGAAGTTCACGCCGATCTCACCCAGCACCACGGCCGTACCGCCGGTCATGTATTCGCAACCGTTTGACCCGACGCCCTCGACCACGGCATCGGCGCCGGAGTTGCGCACGGCAAAGCGTTCGCCGGCGCGACCCGAAGCGAACAGCTTGCCGGCCGTCGCTCCGTACAGGACCGTGTTGCCGATGATGGCGTTGGCCTCGGGCACGAGATGGCTCGAAACCGTGGGCTTCACGACGATAGTGCCGCCCGACAGACCCTTGCCGACATAATCGTTGGCATCGCCGAACACCTCGAGTTTCATGCCACGCACGGCAAAGGCGCCGAGCGACTGACCGGCGGTGCCGCGTAGGCGCACGGTAACGGTATCCGGCTGCAGCTCGGACATGCCGTACTTGCGCGTGATCATGGCGGCGAGCCGCGTACCGACGGCGCGATGCGTGTTCCGCACGCTGTACTGGAGCTGCATCTTCTCGCGGTGGGTGAAGAGCGGCTGGGCGTCGCGGATCATCTGCGCATCGAGCGTGTCGGGCACCTCGTTGCGGCCCTCGACGGTGCTGTGCACGGCACCGCGTCCGCCGTCGGCGCGCGTCAAGAGCGGGCTGAGATCGAGGTCGTCGAGATAAGCCGCGCCGCGATTGACCTGCTTCAGCAGGTCGGAGCGCCCGATGATCTCGGTCAGCGAGCGATAGCCGAGCTGGGCCAGGATCTCGCGCACTTCCTCGGCGACGAAGCTGAAGAGGTTGACCACTTTCTCCGGCGAACCCTCGAACTTGGCGCGCAGCTTCTCGTCCTGGGTGCAGACGCCCACCGGGCAGGTGTTGGAATGGCACTGGCGTACCATGATGCAGCCCATGGCGATCAGTGAGGCCGTGCCGATGCCGTATTCCTCGGCCCCCAGCATGGCCGCGATCACCACGTCGCGCCCGGTCTTGATCCCGCCGTCGGTGCGCAGCAGCACCTTCTCGCGCAGCCGGTTGAGGGTCAGCATCTGGTGGGTCTCGGACAGGCCCATCTCCCACGGGATGCCGGCATACTTGATGCTGGTCTGCGGGCTGGCGCCGGTGCCGCCGCTATGGCCGGACACCAGGATCACGTCGGCCTTTGCCTTGGCGACGCCGGCGGCGATGGTGCCGATGCCCGAGCGGGCGACCAGCTTCACCGTCACGCGCGCTTCGGGATTGATCTGCTTCAGGTCGTAGATCAGCTGCGCCAGATCCTCGATCGAATAGATGTCGTGATGCGGCGGCGGGCTGATAAGCGTCACGCCGGGCGTCGAATGACGCAGGCGGGCGATCATCTCGCTGACCTTGATACCGGGAAGCTGGCCGCCCTCGCCCGGCTTGGCGCCCTGAGCCACCTTGATCTCGAGCTCGCGGCAGTTGTTCAGATACTCGGCGGTGACGCCGAAGCGGCCCGATGCGACCTGCTTGATGGCCGACGAGGCATTGTCGCCGTTGGCGCGCGGCTTGTAGCGGGCCGGATCCTCGCCGCCTTCGCCTGAATCGGACTTGGCGCCGATCCGGTTCATGGCGATGGACAGCGTCTCGTGTGCTTCGGGGCTGAGTGCGCCGAGCGAGATGCCGGGCGCGACCAGCCGCTTGCGCAGTTCGGTGATCGACTCGACTTCATCGAGGGCGATCGGCTTGCGATCGGTCTTGAAGTCGAGCAGGTCGCGCAGGTTGATGGGCGGCAGGCGCCGCACCGCCTCGGTGTACTTGCGGTACTTGCCGTAGGATTCGGTGTTCACCGCATCCTGCAGCATGTGGATGAGGTTACCCTCGAAATTGTGGCGATCGCCGCCGCGGCGGTACTTGTAGAAGCCACCGATCGGCAGCGCGATGACCTCCTCGTCGAAGGCCCGCGCATGCTGCTGGGAGATCTCCTCCTGCACGCCGCGTAGGCCCATGCCCGAGATGCGCGAGGGCATGCCGGGGAAGAACTCCTGCACCAAGGAGCGCGACAGGCCGACCGCCTCGAAGTTGCAGCCGCCGCGGTAGGACGACAGCACGGAGATGCCCATCTTGGACATCACCTTCAGCAGTCCCTCGTCCAGCGCCTTCTTGTAGTTGGCGAGGCACTGGCCGAGCGTCAGCTTGCCGAACAGGCCGCGCGCATGGCGGGCGGCGATGGTCTCCTCGGCGAGGTAGGGATTCACCGTGGTGGCGCCGACGCCGATGATGACCGCGACATAGTGCACGTCGAGGCACTCGCCGGAGCGGACATTGAGCGACGTGAAGGTGCGCAGCGACTGGCGCACCAGGTAGGAATGCACGCAGCCCGCGGCCAGGATCATCGGCAGCGCGGCGCGGTCGGGGCCGATATTGGCATCCGTCAGCACGACGTGCAGGCAGCCGCTGCGGACGGCGTCCTCGGCTTCCTTGCAGATGCGGTCGAAGGCCTGGCGCATGGCGTCGAGCCCGCCCTTGGGATCGTAGGAGCAGTCGATGCGCGCGGCGGTGTCGCCCATGTACTTGCGCATCGCCTCGAATTCGGCATTGAGCACGATCGGCGACTGCAGCGACAACATCTCGCTCTGCTCGGGCGATTCGTCGAGGATGTTGCCGAGATTGCCGAGCCGGGTGCGGATCGTCATGACCTGGCGCTCGCGCAGGCTATCGATCGGCGGATTGGTCACCTGGCTGAAGTTCTGGCGGAAATAGTGGTGCATGCCGCGATAGGTGTCGCTTAGCACCGCCAGGGGAGCGTCGTCGCCCATCGAGCCCACGGCTTCCTTGCCGTCCTCGACCATGGGATGGAGGATCATTTCGAGATCCTCGATCGACCAGCCCACCGCATATTGCCGCCGGCGCAACTCCTCGGCGCTGAAGCGCTGTTCGTGCGGCGCGTCCTGCTTGATCAGCGAGTCGAGCTCGACGGTGCGATTCGTCCACGCGGCATAGTCGTGCGTCGCCGCCAGCATGTCCTTGAGCTCGCGGTCCTTGTAGAGCTGCGGCTGGTCCATATCGACCGCCAGCATTTCGCCGGGGCCAAGCCGGCCCTTTTCGACGATCTTGGCCTCGTCCTGCGGCACCATGCCGGCCTCCGAGCCCGCGATCAGCAGGTCGTCGGAGGTCATGACATAGCGCATCGGCCGCAGACCGTTGCGGTCGAGGCCGACCAGCGCCCACTTGCCGGCGACGGCGGCGATCGCAGCCGGTCCGTCCCACGGCTCCATGACGCCGTTCACGTAGTGGTAAAGGGCGCGGTGGTTGGCCGGGATGTTGGGATTGGTGCCCGTGGCCTCGGGAATCATCATCGTCTTGACCATCGGCAGGTTGCGATGGCCGCGCACCAGCAGTTCGAACACGCTGTCGAGCGCCGAAGAGTCGGAGGCGCCGGGCTGGATGATCGGCTTCAAATCCTCGATGAAGGAACCGAAGCCGTCATGGGCGAGGCGCGCCTCGTGGCTCTTCATCCAGTTGACGTTGCCCAGCAGCGTGTTGATCTCGCCGTTGTGCGCGAGCACGCGGAACGGCTGCGCCAGCTTCCATTGCGGGAAGGTGTTGGTCGAGTAGCGCTGGTGGAAGATCGCAAAGCGTGACGTGAAGCGTTCGTCGAGCAGGTCGGGGTAGAACTGCGACAGATGCTCGGCGAGGAACATGCCCTTGTAGATCAGGGAACGGCACGACAGCGAGCAGACATAGAACTCGGAGATGTTCTCCGCGATCGCCGCCTTCTCCATGCGCCGGCGCAGGATATAGAGCTGCTTCTCGAACTCGCGGTTGTCGAGCTTGAGGTCGCCGCGGCCGATCAGGATCTGCTCGATCTCGGGCCGAGTCTCGTTGGCCTTCTCGCCGATCACCGAGATGTCGACCGGCACCTGGCGCCAGCCCAGGATCGTATGGCCGAATCGCAGGATTTCGGTCTCGACGATGGTGCGGCAGCGCTCCTGCGCGCCGAGATCGGTGCGCGGCAGGAACACCGTGCCGACGGCGATGCGGCCGACCTGGGGCTCCAGGCCGCTGGCGTCGCGGATATACTCGCGGAAGAAATCCTGCGGGATCTCGACATGGATGCCGGCGCCATCGCCGGTCTTGCCGTCGGCGTCGACGGCGCCGCGATGCCACACTGCCTTCAGGGCATCGATGCCGGCGGCGACGACGTCGCGGCGGCGCTTGCCGTCCAGCGCCACGACCAGGCCGACGCCGCAGGAATCCATTTCCTGCGCCGGATTGTAGCCATAGGCCTCGGTCAGGCGCGCGGTGCCTTCCTGGTACTCGCGAACGAACTGCTGGGCATCGATGGATTGTGCGGACATGACGGGTTCCTGCTCCAGGAGCTAATGGCGCACGAGCCTGCGGACGAACCGGTGTCATCCCGAGGGCAGCGAGGGATCCTTGTCGCTTCGGCGGGAAAGATCCCTCACTGCGTTCGGGATGACACCGGTTTCTTCGTCAGCCTCTCGTGCCGGGTATCAGTCGGAAAACAGCTTTCCGGCTTCGGCCCAGTTCTCTTTCTTGACGTCGGTCAGGACGATCTGGACGGCTTCCGGCGCGCAGCCGAGCGCACGGCAGGTGGCGTCGGTCAGTTCCTTGGCCAGTTTGCGGCGCTGTTCGATGGTGCGTCCCTCGAACATCTGCACATTGATCATCGGCATCGTCTTAGTCCCCCTTACGTCGGCTTGTGGTCGATGGTGACGTATCCCGGCTGCTCGGCCACACGGGCGAGCCAGGCATTGATGTGCGGATAGCGGGCGAGATCGAACTCGCCTTCGTGCGCGACATGGGTGTAGGCGTAGAGCGCGATGTCGGCGAGGCCGTAACGCTTGCCGACGAAGAACGGACGCGTCTCAAGGTGGCGTTCCATCACTTCGAGTGCATCATAGCCCTTCTTCAGCCGCTCCGGCAGATCGAGTTCCTGCAGCGGGCTCAGCTTGGTGAGGAAGTGCCGCCAGTAGCGCACGACCGCGATATAGGGTTCGTGGCTGTACTGTTCGAAGAACATCCATTGCAACGTCTCGGCGCGCGCGCGGCGATCGGCCGGCGCGAATGCCGTGCCCTCCGCGAGGTACCACAGGATCGCCCCCGACTCGGCGAGATAGGTGCCGTCCTCGAGCTGCAGGGTAGGGATGCGGCCGTTGGGATTCTTCTGCAGGAACTCGGGCGTCCGCGTCTCACCCTTGAGGATGTCGCGTTCGATCAGCCTGTAGGGCAGGCAGAGCTGTGCCAGCAGCAGGCGCACCTTGTAGCCGTTGCCCGAGCCCATGAAGTCATACAGTGTCAGCATCGCTCTATTCCGCGGCGACGGCGACCGATGCCGCCTTGGTCGTCAGGTAGGAATGGATGCGGTCGGCGGCATCGCGGCCGTCACGCACCGCCCACACGACCAGCGACGCGCCGCGCACGATGTCGCCGGCCGCGAACACGCCATCGAGATTGGTCATCATGCTGCGCCAGTCGATCTTGAGCGTGCCCCAGCCGGTCACGCCGAGGTCGGGCTCCTGCAGCATCGACGGCAGATCCTCGGGGTCGAAGCCCAGCGCCTTCAGCACCAGATCGGCCTCGATGTTCACATGGCTGTTGGGGATCTCCTGCGGCGTCTGGCGCCCGGAGGCATCGGGCATGCCGAGATGAATACGCACCGAGCGGACATGGCTCACCTCGTCCTTGCCCAGGAAGGATTGCGGCGCGGTGAGCCACACGAACTCGACGCCTTCCTCCTCGGCGTGCTTCACCTCGCGCTGCGAGCCCGGCATGTTGCCGCGGTCGCGGCGGTACAGGCACTTCACGCTCCGGGCGCCCTGGCGCACGGCGGTGCGCACGCAATCCATCGCGGTGTCGCCGCCGCCGATCACGACCACGTTCTTGCCGTTGGCGTTCAGCGCACCCGATTCGAATTCCGGCACGGCATCGCCCAGGCCCTCGCGATTGGAGGCGGTAAGAAAGTCGAGGGCCGCGGCGATGCCCGGCAGGCCGACACCGGGAGCCTGGATGTCGCGTGCCTTATAGACGCCGGTCGCGATCAGGACCGCGTCGTGACGCTGGCGCAGCTCGGCCAAGGTAACGTCGCGGCCGATCTCGCAATTGAGGTGGAAGTCGACCTTCGAGTCGCGCAGCAGCGTCTCGCGCCGCCGGACGACGTCCTTCTCGAGCTTGAAGTTTGGGATGCCATAGATCAGCAGGCCGCCGACGCGGTCGTAGCGATCGTAGACCGCCACCTGATAGCCCTTGCGGCGCAGTTGTTCGGCGGCCGCGAGGCCGGCCGGTCCGGCGCCGACGATGCCGACGCTTTGCGGGCGTTCCCGCCGCGGGCGGATCGGCTTCACCCAGCCCTGGTCCCAGGCCGTGTCGGTGATGAACTTCTCGACAGAGCCGATGGTGACCGATTCGAATCCCTTTTCGATGACGCAGTTGCCTTCGCACAGGCGGTCCTGTGGGCAGATGCGGCCACAGATCTCAGGAAAATTGTTGGTGGCGGACGAAAGCTCGTAGGCCTCATCGAGACGGCCTTCTGCGGTGAGCTTCAGCCAGTCCGGGATATTGTTGTGCAGGGGGCAATGGACCTGACAGAAGGGCACGCCGCATTGCGAGCAACGCGAGGCCTGTTCCGAGGCCTTCTCGCGGGCATAGCGGGTGTAGATCTCCTGGAAATCGTGGCGGCGCTCCGCCGCAGGCCGCTTTTCGGGCAGGGCCTGAGGCGTTCCCACGAACTTCAGCATTCTTTCGGCCATGCCGGGCCCCCTAAAACACGCTGTGAAATTTTATTACGCAAAAAACGCGCCGACCGCGCGAATGCTGCGCGAGTGGCCGCTATTCATCATGCCTGAAGTCGAAAGTCAATAAAGTTGACCTAATTATCGAATCAGATTTCCGTATGCCATAGCTCGATGCCGATATGCGATTCGGCAAGGACTAAATTAGTCTTATATCGGTACTATACGGGATGGATATGCAAAAGCCTTGTAGATCAACACCGTAACATGAAGATGACGTCAGGCTGGGGCGTGCTGGTTGTACCGACCGCCGATGCGATAGCGGTCAAGGTACATCGGCAGGATCGATTCCGCCGCAGTGGGCTGGATGCCCAGGGTCTGCAGGGAGGGGGCGCCGGGACGAACGATGGTGTCGACCAGCATCAGATCGATCTGGTCGCGGGTCAGCGGCGGCACCGGCAGGAACTCGGCAAAGAACGCCGCCAGCTTCATCAGGCCGGCGGGGATGCCGACGATCGCCTTGTCCCGGTCGATTTCATGCAGCACCAGGGCCGCCAGTTCGCGATAGGTATAGATCCGCGGTCCACCCAGCTCGAACACCGTCTTGACGGTGTCGGGACGGCGCAGCACGGCGGCCACCGCCGCGCCGACATCGCTTACGAAGACCGGCTGAACCCGCGCCTTGCCGCTGCCGATGACGGGCACGAACGGCGCCTTGGCGGCGAGCCCGGCCAGGCGATTGAAGACCTGGTCGTTCGGCCCGAATACGACGCTGGGCCGCAGGATTGTCGCCGTCTCGTAGCCGGCGATGATCGCCCGCTCGCCCTCGCCCTTGGAGCGGATGAACGGGCTCCTCGAGGCCTGGCTGTCGGCGCCGATGCCGGAAATATGGATGAGCCGCTCGATGCCGGCGGCAATAGCCGCTGCTCCAATGGCTTTGGCGCCCTCGACATGGACCGACTGGAAGCGCTGCCGGCCGCGCTGGAAGAACACGCCTGTGGCATTCACGACAGCCTGGCTGCCGGCAATGGCGGCGGCGACCGACTGTGGCATGCGGATATTGGTGCGCATCAGCATGATCTGGCCGACATCGCCGGCCGTGGTGACCGAGTCGGCAAGCTCCGGACGCCGGACGGCGATACGGATCTGGTACCCCTCCAACGCCAGTGCCTGAACAATGGCGCGGCCGACGAAGCCGCTGCCGCCGAAGACCGTGACCTGCTTGATGCTCATGGTCGCTGCCTATAGCCGAACGGAGTTCGGCCGCAAAGGTCTGCTGTAGTTGACATTACGGCGACGGGGCCCTAACTCACCGCCCGCACTAGCCCGCATGCCGTGCCCAGGTGGCGGAATTGGTAGACGCACTAGTTTCAGGTACTAGCGCCGCGAGGCGTGGAAGTTCGAGTCTTCTCCTGGGCACCATGCGCGGCGTGCGAGGCATCCGGTAAAAATGGCAATCAAGCTCCATCGCGGCGATCTTCCGGCCGATCTCACCCTTGGGCCGGTCGTGGCAATCGATACCGAGACCATGGGGCTCAATCCGCATCGCGACCGGCTGTGCCTGGTGCAGTTGTCGTCCGGCGATGGCAATGCCCATCTCGTCCAGATGCCGCGCGGACCCTACAAGGCGCCGCGTCTGGCAGCGCTGCTGGCCGATCCGGCGGTGCTGAAGCTGTTCCATTTCGGCCGGTTCGATATCGCCGTCCTCGAGCATGCCCTCGGCGTGCGTTGCGAGCCGGTCTATTGCACCAAGATCGCCGCCAAGCTGGTCCGGACCTTCACCGACAAGTTCGGCCTCAAGGAGCTGTGTCGCGAGCTGCTCGGCGTCGATCTGTCCAAGCAGCAGCAGACTTCCGACTGGGGCGCCGAGACGCTGAGCGACGAGCAGCTGACCTATGCCGCCTCCGATGTGCTGCACCTGCATGCGCTGAAGACGAAGCTCGATGCGCTGCTGGAGCGGGAAGGGCGCACGGAACTGGCCCAGGCGGCTTTCCGCTTCCTGCCGACCCGGGCCCGGCTCGACATCGCCGGCTGGCCCGAGGTCGATATCTTCGCCCACTGAGCACATCGCCCGGTAGCTTCTTCGCGGTTGGCACGGATTTTGCTACATATCCTTCGGTGAGGCCTTTGGGCTTCCGGGTGGGGGTATATGCGTATCGGTCCAAGTCTTCTCCTGGCCTCGCGCCAGACATTGGCTATGACGCCGCAGCTCCAGCAGGCCATCAAACTGCTGCAGTTTTCGCACCTCGAACTTGCGGCCTTTATCCAGCAGGAACTCGAAAAGAATCCCCTGCTCCAGGAAGGGGCGGGTGACGACGGGCCCGTGGCCGAGAAGGAGCTGGCGCCCATCGACGCTCCGAACGACACCGCCGATGCTCTGGCCGCAGCGGCGCCGGCGCTGGCCGATGCCGACGATCGCTGGACCCGGGAATTCGCGGATCGCGGCGGTGATGGTGCGGCGAGCCGCAGCGGTCAGCGCGACGATGCGCCCGACGCGCTGGACTTCGTCGCCGACCGCTCCTGCTCGCTGGCCGCGCACGTGCTGGAGCAGATCGATCTGATTTTCACCGACACCGTCGAGCGCCGGATCGCACTGAAACTCGCAGAAGGTCTGGACGAGGCGGGCTATTGCCGGCTTGAAGCCGCCGCGGTGGCGCACGCCCTGGGGGTTGCGCTCGAGACCGTCGAGCGGGTGTGGGCGCGACTGCGCCAGATCGAGCCGGCCGGGCTGTTCTCGCGCACGCTGGCCGAATGTCTCGGCGCCCAGCTCGCCGAGCGCGATCGCCTCGATCCGGCGATGAAGACCTTCCTCGACAATCTCGACCTGGTCGCTGCCGGCGAGCTGGCGCAGCTGCGCCGGCGCTGCAGCGTCGACGAGGAGGACCTGCGCGACATGCTGGCGGAACTGCGCACGCTCGATCCGCGGCCGGGCCAGAAGTTCGAGTTCGAGCCGATCCAGCCGGTGGCGCCCGACCTGTTCCTGACGCCGGCCAAGGATCCCGAGACCGGCGAAGAGGGCTGGCACATCGAGCTCAATACCGACGCTCTGCCGAAGGTCCTGGTCGATCGCAAATATCACGCGACCCTGATGAAGGGCACGCGGGCCAAGGCCGAGCGCGACTTCGTGGCCGAGCGCTTCCAGTCCGCCAACTGGCTGGTGAAAACGCTCGAGCAGCGCGCGACGACGATCCTGAAGGTGGCGCGCGAGATCGTGCGCCAGCAGGACGGCTTCTTCCGCCACGGCGTCAGTGCGCTCAAGCCGCTGGTGCTGCGCGACATCGCGGTGGCCACCGAGCTGCACGAAAGCACGGTGAGCCGCGTGACCTCGAACAAGTACATCGCCACGCCGCGCGGCATCTTCGAGCTCAAGTACTTCTTCACCTCGGCCCTGCCGTCGCGTTCGCCGGGTGTGGTGGTCTCGTCCGAAGCGGTGCGGTCGCGCATCCGCCATTTGGTCGGCGGCGAGAACGCCGCGCAGCCCTTGTCCGACGATCGCATCGTCGATCTGCTCAAGGGCGAGGGTGTGGAGATCGCGCGCCGCACCGTTGCGAAGTATCGGGAGGCGATGCGTATCCCGTCATCGGCGGAGCGGCGGCGCCTCGGTCGGCTCGGCATGGCGCGCGGCCTCGCGCCCGCCCTGCCGCCGGCCGTCGTGGCGGCCGAAGCGATGGCCGGCCAGGCCGACTGACGCGCCAATGGCGGTCCTGCAGGTGGGCTTGACCGGCCCGGGGGACGCGCCTATAGGGGCGCACTTCTCGCCGGGCGAAGACTGGGCCCGACCCACTAACCTGTTGGTGACATTGTGGAAATCGCCGATTTGCTGCCCGGCCCGGACGCCGTCCTGGCCTGCGTGAAGGCGTCCGGCAAGAAGGCGCTGCTCGCTGAATTGGCGAGCCGTGCCGCCTCCCTCTACAAGCTCGACGAGCGCCGGCTGTTCGACCGCCTGCTGGAGCGTGAGCGTCTCGGCTCGACCGGCATTGGCGGCGGCATCGCCGTGCCCCATGCGCGGATGGCCGGGCTGACCACGCCCGTCGGCCTGTTCGCGCGCCTTGGCCAGCCGGTCGATTTCGATGCCATCGACGAACGCCCGGTCGACATCATGTTCCTGCTGGTCGCACCCGAAGGCGCGGGGGCCGATCACCTCAAGGCCCTGGCGCGCGTGTCGCGGCTGCTGCGCGATCGCGCCCTGGTCGACAAGCTGCGCGCAACCGACAGCGCCGACGCGCTCTACGCGCTGCTGGTCGAAACCGTTCCGACCCAGACCGCCGCCTGAGCGAACGCCCGGCGGCGGTCCCGCTGGAGTCGCCGATGTCTTCCTGTCAGTGGACCAGCGCCGGCTCGAGATCGTGCTGCCGCAACAACGCCTCAGCCACTTCGATCGTCGGCGCGGCCGCCATCGGCTTGCCGTCGGCCGAGAAGATTGCCACCGCGTGCGCGCCGTCCGGCAGGTTCACCGACTTGATGTAGGCGATCTGCTGCGCGCCCAGGCTCAGGAAAGCGTCTTCGGCAAGGGGCGTGAAGGCGCTCGTTGTCTTGTTGGTCTGGTTTTCCATATCCTACCTCCTTGGCGACATCCGCGTTTGGCGGTCTTATTGAGCGGTCTTATTTGACCTGGGCCCGTCGGGCGCCGATGTCGATGGTCTGGTTCGACTGGCTCTCGTTGCCGGAGTCGATCCGAATGGTGCGCACGCGCGGCTCTGCGACCAGCCGCACGAGGTCGATTTCGAGCAGGCCGTTGTCCAGCCGGGCGCCCGTCACCTCGATGCCGTCGGCCAGCATGAAGGCCCGCTGGAACTGGCGCGCCGCAATACCGCGATGCAGGAAAATCCGGTCCGGATCCTCGGCCTGGCGACCGCGCACCGTGAGCTGGTTCTCGACCAGCTCGATCACCAGGTCGTCGCTGGTGAAGCCTGCGACGGCCAGCGTGATGCGCAGCCCGTTCTCGCCGATCTTCTCGATATTGTAGGGAGGATAGCCCTCGGCGTTCTTGGCCAGCCGATCGAGCGTCCGCTCGAAATGGTCGAAGCCCAGGAGCAGGGGCGAATTGAACAGAGGAACACGACTCATCAGAAACCCCCCTCCTCAGGAGCGAGCGGCCCGGAAACCATGATCGGCTTTCCTTGCAACGAATCTGGGGTTCCCTCGGGCTGGTTCAAGAGGGCATGCCGGCCGGCTCGGTCCTGCAAAACCACCGAAAAACCCCAGGCCGGGTCCTTTCGGGGGCATCGCCAGGACCGTCAAGCTCGGGTAAAGTGCCTGTAACCCTCACCGTCCGGCCCGCTTGCCGGACCAAAGATCAGAAGAAGATGACACTGGTCGCCTCAGACTCCAGACGGCCTGGTGAGCCCCTTATGGCGGGTTCTCGGCCGGTTCGTTCCTCAGCTGCCCAGGCGCCGGGCCTTACCGACAAGCTTGCCCGGTGGGGACGGACCCTGCTGGCCTCGCCTCTTCGTCTGCTGACGCTGGGGCATCGCACGCCGGGCTCGTTCTTTGCCGTCGCTCCCGACGGATGGCCAGGCAATGCCGTGGCCGGCCAGCGCCTGCTGTCCGGCTCCTTCCTGGCCTTCGGCGAGAGCGGCCCGATCTTGCTGGGCGACCAGGATCCGCCATGGCAGCGTTCCGGTGCTTCGCCGCTGTGGATCGCCGCCCTGAATGGCTTCGCCTGGCTGCGCGACCTGCGCGATTGCGGCGATCCCTCGGGCGTGGCGCTGGCCGTCCACCTCGTCGACGACTGGATGGGACGCGAGGGCCGGTTCTTCTCCGGCGCCAGCTGGCAGCGCGACGTCCTCGCCACCCGCATCGTCGAATGGATCCGGCATTACGATTGGCTGTCGAGCGCCGCCGATCCCGGTTTTGCCGGCCGCTTTGTCCAGTCGCTCGGACGCCAGCGCCTTCATCTCAAGCGCGTCTCGCGCACCGGCCTTGCCGGTCACGAAGCGGTCGCGGTGCTGAAGGCGCAGATCTTCGCCGATCTCGCCTTCCTGCGCGAAGGCAAGGGCTTCGAGAAGAGTCTCGACCAGGCCGTCTTGCGCCTGTCGCGCTTCGTGAAGCGCTACGTGCTGCATGACGGCGTCGTCGCCGAACGCGCGCCGCATCTGCAGCTCGCGGTGCTGCGCCATCTGCTCGACGTGCGCGCGGCGCTGATCTCGGCCGAGCGCCGTCCGACCGCCGAGATCGTTGCCGCGATCGACCGGCTGGCGCCGATGCTGCGCTTCTTCCGCCATGGCGATGGCGGGCTCGCGCTCTTCAACGGCACCTGGGAAGGCGACCGCGCCACGATCGATCTCGTGTTGGCGCGCTCCGGATCGGCCGAGGCGGCGCCGGCGATGGCACTGGCGAGCGGCTTTCAGCGTCTCGCCGCGGGCACCTCCCTGGTGATCGCCGATGCCGGCAGTCCTCCCGGCCGCGGCACGGATGCCCAGGCCCATGCCGGCACGCTGTCCTTCGAGATGAGTGCCGCGCACGAACGGCTGATCGTCAATTGCGGCGTCTATCCCGGCGCGCCGCGCGAGTGGCGCCACTTCATGCGCTTCACCGCGGCGCATTCGACGGCCGTGGTCGACGACACCAATTCGAGCGAGATCACCGAGCACGGGGCTCTCGAATACCGGGCCGGCAATGTGCTGGTCGATCGCGCCGAGGATCAGGGCGCGCAGTGGCTCGATATGAGCCATGACGGCTACCGCTCCCTGTTCGGCATCATCCATCGCCGCCGCCTGTGGCTGTCGCCCGATGGCGGCGACCTGCGCGGCGAGGAGATGTTCACCGGGCACGAGGGCCGTCCGGTCACGATCCCCGACAAGCGCTTCATCGTCCGCTTCCACCTGCATCCTGCGGTGAAGGCGACGCTGGCGCAGAGCGGCCAGGCGGTGCTGATGCGCCTGCCAAGCGGCCGAGGCTGGAAGCTTCGTGCGTCCGGTGCCGGGATCGGGTTGGCCGAGAGCATTTATCTGGGCGAGGAGGGCCGCCAGCGCCGCACCGAGCAGATTGTGCTGGTGGGCCAGATTCCGGCGGAAGGCATTGCCATAAAATGGGCGCTGACGCGCATGGAAGGGTAAGGCCGGTCGGGCCCTTGCCGTTAAAGAAACGGAAAAATAACGAGTACCGTGCGGTAACTACCTCGGGTGCGACGCTCGCATGAACTTCGCGAATTCCGGCGCCCAACCGTGGAAGAGCCACCTGTCGCAAGGGCTTCAGCGCTTGTTCGCGAGCGCCTCGCGAGGCTTTCGCGACGTTTCGCGAAAAGCGCAGCATCCCTCCGAACGACGCAGGCGATTTCTTGAGGCGGGGAAGCGGCGACATAGCGCCACCATAAGGCCGCCGACCATCGACCCACGATTCCGGTCGTCAATGACGCCTCGCCTATTGCCTCGACGATCGCGTCAAAGCTCGTTGCGCTTCAGTGCATCGCCACCTTGATGGTGCCGATGGCGCGCGTACAGGCATCCTCACAGGCCCGGCAAGCATCGGCGCAGATGCGGCAATGGTTGTGCCGGGTGGCGTGCTTCCCGCATTCCTCGGCACAAACGCGGCAGGCCTCGGCGCAGGCTTCGAGGACCCGCTTCATGACCTCCTGGTTGCTGCCCGTGCGGCGCGAGCCGATACCGGCCGACGCGTTGCAGAGATCGGCGCAATCGAGGTTCAGCCGGATGCACTGGATCAGTTCGGACACACCCTTCTCGCCGAGACAGGCATCGGCGCAGGCAGTGCAGGCCTGGGCGCAGTCGTGGCAAAGATCGATGCAGCGCAGCAGCGCCTCATTGACGTTGCCCTGAACGTGCGGATGGGCGGCGATCATTTCCTGGGTATGCATCCGGATCTCCGTGCGAGCCGTTGAGGAAGCTTCGCGCGATCAATGATCGCCAGCCGGGAGAGGTTGCCGGAGTGTCGACATGCCTCGTCGGAAGTGGGCCGGCTCACCCTTGGCTGTCGTGCCCGGCGCCGGCACCGAGCGCTTGCAGTCCGGCGACCGTGATCGCGAGGCTGATCGGCGGATCGCCGGCTGTCTTCAGCCATCCCGAGCGGACAGCCAGCGCAATCGCTTGATCGAGACGCATGCGGTCGATGCGCAGGCTCAATGTTCCGACATTCACCCAGCTGGGCGCGGTCGTATCCTTGGTTGCCTCATGAACGGCGGTTAGGACGCGCCGCACCAAGGGCGGCGGTATGCGTTGGGAAGTCCGTGCCATCTCGCCCGCATTACGACCGAGAGGGCCGGCGAGGGCAACCCGCCTCGACGCCGCGTCGCCGCCATCCGCCTCGACCGCTGGGCGATCAGATCACCTGCCCGCCCGATACCTCGATGCGCTGACCGGTGACCCAGCGGTTGTCGGGCCCGAGCAGGCTCGCGACCATCGGCCCGATATCCTCGGGCAGGCCAACACGGCCGAGAGCGGTCATCCCTGCGAACTGCTTGTTGAGGTCGGGCATGTCGCGAACGGCGCCGCCGAGGAAGTCGGTCTCTATCGCGCCGGGAGCGACCGTGTTCACGGTGATGCCGCGTCCGCCCAGTTCGCGCGCCATGTAGACCGTTAGTATCTCGACGGCGCCCTTGGCTGCCGCATAGGCGGAAAAGCCCGCGAAGGATACGCGCGTGAGGCCGGAGGAGAAATTCACGATGCGCCCGCCATTCGCCAGCAGGGGCAGGAGCGCCTGCGTCAGGAAGAACACGCCTTTGACATGAGTGGCGAACAAGGCATCGAACTGTGCCTCGGTCGTTTCAACAAAGCTCGCCATCTCGCCCTGTCCGGCGTTGTTTACGAGATGATCGAGGCTGCTGCGGCCCCACGTCGCCGCGAGGATCGAGCGGCACTGTTCGACGAACGTCGGGAACGTCGGGACCGCGGTTACGTCGAGCCTGAGCGCGACGGCCTTGCGGCCAAGCGCCTCGATCTCCGCGACCACGGCCTGCGCTTCTTCCTCGCCGTTGCGATAGGTGAGGATGACGTCGCCGCCATGGCGGGCGATGCTGATGGCCGTGCTGCGACCAAGTCCGCGGTTGGCGCCGGTGACGAGCGAGACGGTGGTCATCGGAGATCTCCTGTTGTCTTGTCGATGTTGCGATGTCCCCGATATCCACGGAAACGACCGGTCGTTGTTGCCCGATTCTCGGCCTCTCTTGCCCGTTCCTGTGAACATACGGCTCCGGGAAGACTCGCCGGGTCACGGGCTATTGCCTGAAGCTTCGGATTTCTTGCCTAATTCTCCGCCTCAGATCGCGCGACCAGGCGGCGTCGGCTATCCTGCTGGCGTCATGATGGGCTCCCTCCTCGAAAGCGTGCGCCGCCACGCGGATGCGCACTGCCGCAACGGCGTGGCGCCGACGCCCATTCCCGGGCTCACGGTCCTTCGCGAGATGGCGCCGACCGCCTTGACCTACACCGTCTCGAAGCCGCTGGTCGCGCTGGTGCTTCAGGGCGGCAAGCGGGTCGCCACGGGAAGTCACGTCGTCGATTTCGGCGCCGGCCAGTCGCTGCTGATCACCATGGACGTGCCCACTGTCAGCCAGATCACGCGGGCGACGGCCGGGATGCCCTATCTTTCGCTGGTCATCGATCTCGATCTCGCGGTTATCGAAGAGCTGGTCGCGGAAATGGGCTCCGTTCCATTCGCCGTTGGCGCGGCGGTCCGGGTCGATTCGACCGAAGTGGAGGTTGCCGATGCGGCCCTGCGGCTCATGCGCCTCCTGGACCGCCCGGCCTCGTTGCCAGTGCTGCAGACGCAGCTCGTGCGCGAGCTGCACTTCTGGCTGCTGTCGGGCCGGCATGGCGGTGCCATCCGCAGTCTCGGCGTCGCCGACAGTCATGCGCAGCGTATCGCGCGAGCCGTCTCGCTCATGCGCGCCGGATACGCGAAGCCGCTGCGGGTGGAACGGCTCGCCGAGGCGGCCTCGATGAGCGTGTCATCCTTCCACGAGCATTTCCGCGCCATCACCTCCGTGACGCCGTTGCAGTTCCAGAAGCAACTGCGCCTGATCGAAGCGAGGCGGATATTGCTCACCCATGGCGCGACGATCGGCAATGCCGCCTACGCCGTCGGCTACGAGAGCGTTTCCCAGTTCACCCGCGAATATGGGCGCATGTTCGGCCTGTCTCCGGCGCGCGACATGAAAGCAGTGAGGTCGCGCCTGCAGTCGGCCGCCTGAGACATAGAGGCCCGTCGCGTCGGTCAAGCGGCCTCGAGGATCTCGCAATGTCCTCGTCGTGCGTGGCCCGAACCTGCGCTACATCGGCGGCGTGAGACCGTTCTTGCCGACCAGCAGGCGCGAGGCCGTCAGGCTGCCGTCGGCGGCTTTCACGGCGCCAACGAAGACCTTGGCGCCGACCTTGGCATCGGCCTTGGTGCCCGGCGTGAAGGTCACGATAGGCGTCCCGGGGCGGACCTTGATCGTCTGGGTGCCGCCCTTGTAGTCGAGCTTGAGGGTCTGGCCGTCACTGGCTGTGCCCAGCGTCGCTACCGTGGCGTTAGTCATCATGCTTTCAGGCTGCAGATCCCATGGGTAGTGGCCCTCGCCGCTGCCGCGGGCTGCTTCGGGAAACACCAGCACCTCTAGTGCGTTCTGACTGCCATCCGCCTCCTTCATCGAGGCGACGCCTACGAAGCTGCCCTGCTTGATGTCGGCCGCGGACAGGGGCGACACCAGTGCCACGCTCCAGTTGTCGGCCAGCTTGACCTTGACGCTACTGCCTTCACGCGTGGCGATGGTCGCGGTCTTGTCGTCGATGGCGGCGATCGATCCGCGCAATCGCGTAGGCGGGGCAGTCTGCGCCGTGGCCGCGACGGCACCGGCAAAAGCGATCGACGCCGCAATGGCGCCAGCAAGCAGGCGGATGACTGTCATTGCTGCCTCCCTAAGTAGGGCGCGCAGCTTGTCACGGCCGACTGCTCGGGACCGCTGACGATTGCGTGAGGAAGAGATCAAGGCGATCGACGTGTGCGGGGCTCATCAAGCCCCGAACTCCCTCGACCCGGCGCGAGGAGCCGAACATCCAACCCGTATCATGGCGCCATGCCGAACGGGCGGAAGAAGCAAGGGTCTCGAGTTTCTTGACAGGCAATCGAACACTTGCATATTAATAGGCAAGTCATTACTTGCATTGTGTGTCCATGGTCGAACCGTCCGAGGATACGGACCTCCTGTTCAAGGCATTGGCGGATCCCAATCGGCGCAAGCTGCTGGATCTGTTGCACCAGCACGATGGCCGCACCCTTGGCGAATTGTGCGAGCACATGGACATGACGCGGCAGGGCGTGACGCAGCACCTGGATGTACTGGAGGCGGCGAACCTCGTCGCCACCGTACGGCGCGGCCGGGAGAAGCTGCACTTCCTCAATCCGGTGCCGCTGCAGGAGATCTACGAGCGCTGGATTGCCAAGTTCGAGAAGCCGCGCCTGAAGGCACTCACCGATATGAAACGACGACTGGAGAAGGGCAATGGCTAGATCGACCTACGTCTACGTCACCTACATCCGCACCACGCCCGAAAAGCTGTGGTCGGCCCTGACCGATGCCGAGTTCATGAAGCAATACTGGTTCGGCATGCACTGCGAGAGCGAGTGGACGGCCGGCTCGCCGTGGAAACTGGTATCCTCGACGGGCGCCGTGTTCGATGCCGGGGAGATCGTCGCGGCCGAGCCGCCGCGGCGCCTGGTGATCCGCTGGCAGCACCAGAACAAGCCCGAGCTCAAGGAAGAGGGGCCGTCGCTCTGCACCATGGAACTGGAAGCGGTCGGAACGGCCGTGAAGCTCTCCATCACCCATACGATCGAGCGCGAGCCCTCGACGCTGATCACCGCCGTGTCCGGCGGCTGGCCCAAGATCCTCTCCAATCTCAAGTCCCTGCTGGAGACCGGCTCGGTCGTCTTGTCGGACCCGTATCCCGCCCAGGCGGCCTGATCCCACCGGAGCGGAACGGGGCGCCGACCGCCATTCCTGGACATCGCGCGGACGCTTCGCTTGCCGCGGGATGTCCAGGTCGTGGCGGGCGCTCCAGGCGCAAGAAGGGCACGAGAGCGCCGACGGCAGGGGCTTGCAGGCGTTGGAGAGGCGTTGCGACCGCGGCCGCCGGCAGGATGCCAAGCGCGCCAAGCGGTTGTTCAGTGAAGAGTCTTGTCGCCTGTCCTGGGCACGGCGAGCCGGATGTTCGCGAGGTCCGGCGCCACATCCTTGATGTCGTCGAAGAAGATCGCGAAGTAGCGGGGGAGAAGGTTCTTCATTTCTTCGCCGATCATCGTCTCGCCGTTCTGCGAGACAAGCGTCAGCGATGTCTCCTGCTGGAACCACAGGACCACCTCTTCCAGCGACTCCGGATCATCGAGGACAACGAGCATGCCGAGGTGCGCGGCCTCGTGCTCCTGCTGCAATCGATAAACGATCACGTCGTCCGGATCCGACAGCGAGAACCCCAGCGTCGCGGTGCGACCCGACAGCAGTTTCACTTCGTATTGTCGCCAGGCCAGCGATCCTGGCGGGCATCGTCTCTTGGCCTTGGGGGACGACACGGAGCCTTTACCGGACCGCCGGGAGGTCGCCCGTCTGCAGCCAGGGGCTGTGAGCCTCCGGGAGGTCGCGCTGCGGACGCCTGCACTTTTCGTCGAGTGTTTGCATGAAAACCTTCCGTGGTCAGAAAGGGCATCGGCGCCAGAGGCGAAACGCGGCGTAGACTGGCCGGCGCATGGAAGTCAGGTAAGGACGGATGGAACGAACCAGGCGTTCTTCTCGGCTCCCCTCGCATTCGGGCAGGAGCACACGCATCTCTCTCACCCATCGCTGCCTATGGTCATCATGCGATGGCGGGCCCTGTCTACGCCTCCAGACGGACGCCGTCCAATGCGCAATATAGGCGGAAGCAGCTTCGACCGAACATTCCGCCGTCTTGCCGACATGCCCCTGTCAGATGCCGAAGCTGCTTTTGGCGCGCTGTTCCTATTGCGCGTCCTGGCCAGACCGGCGCCACTCCTTTTCGTCGGGTAATCCCTCGCGCACATCGGCATGCGCCACAGCGCTTTCCGCTGGAAGTCGTTTGCCGCTGAATCGAATCGACAGGAGGCGGCCGTCCTCGGTGCGCAGGACCAGATTGGCGCGACCGAACGCCTCCGCCAGTGCGACGGCGTCCATGTGAACCTCTCCGGACGCAACGATTTCTCCCGGCCGGACGAGATAGCCGTCGAATTCGTAGTCGGCGCGACCCAACGATTTGCCCTCGCATTCGAGCGAGCCGCTGCCTTTAAGCACACCAAGATGGCGCATTAAGGTTTCCCGAGAAGAATCAAGAGGTGTGCCTTTCCACGATGACACGATACGAGATCGGAAGAGAGAGCCGTCGCTGCACGAGTCGCGCGCATCAAGCCAAGCGAGAGGGCGATCACGACCTTGTGCCCGGATTGGCGATGCAAAGAAAGCACTGATGCTTTTGCAAGCATGAGCCTTCTCAGGCGCGGGCACAATGGATGCCTTGCAATAGATGGCTTGGAATGGATCCCTTGCAATCGCGCCTGAAAGGGCCCATATCAAATTCGTCGATATACGGACTGACGACTTGGCCGCGCCCTGTGAGTTTCGCGCCGCCTCTGACTTTGCTCCCGAAAAAATGCAAGTTCGACGGCCTGCCTTACGCGGGTGGGCTAGCATGTCTATGTAGTGAAAGGGTTTTCCCATGATGACGGGAACCGTGAAGTGGTTTAACGCGACCAAGGGCTTTGGCTTCATTCAGCCCGACAATGGCGGCAAGGATGCCTTTGTGCATATCAGCGCCGTCGAGCGTGCTGGCATCAGCCACCTGGTCGAAGGACAGAAGATCCAGTTCGAGCTGGTCTCTGACCGCCGCACCGGAAAGATGTCGGCCGACAACCTGAAGCAGGTCGACTAAAGCACTGTGAGTTCTGCGCCGGTCGTCGTCCCGACGGCCGGAGCACACCGGCGGAAATGCCGGAACCACGGCGTCCCTTGCTAAAGCGGTTGCGCCGTCGTGAATTTCCCGCTGGTTCAAGCCAGCGATCTCCTTGAGCGTCCAGCCGCGGATGTACCGGCGGGCGTGGCAGGAGAAGGAGGCCCCGTGGCGCAAGCCGGCGGGGCCTTTGCTTTATGGAGCGGCCTTGCCTGTCATCGAGGGCCTGTCATCGAAGGCCGGCGCTGGGCGTCGAGTACGTCCGTGATGAAATCGATGAATGTCCTCACCTTGGCGGGGACGTGGTTGCGCGACGCGTAATAGACGTAGAGCGGAAACCGCTCGTCGGACCAGTCGGGGAACAGGTTGACGAGCGCTCCGCTCCGCAAGTGCGTTTCGAGCCCGAGATCGATCGCCTGCGCGATCCCGAACCCGGCCAGGCAGGCCCCGAGCTTGGTGCCCGAGTCGGTTACGGTCAGCCGCCCGCTGACGGTCACCGAGATCCGTTCGTTCCCGCGCCAGAATTCCCAGTCGAAAGGACGTCCGGTCGACGGATCGATGGCGTGGATGCATTCGTGGCTGCCGCTTTCCAGATCTTGCGGATGGGTCGGTGCGCCGTGGCGCTCGATATAGGCCGGCGCCGCAACCGTCAGGATGCGGGCGTTCAGTATGCGGCGATGGATGAGTGCCGATGGCGTCGGCTCCCCGAACCGCACCGCCAGGTCGAAGCCGTCGCTGACGAGATCGGCGATGCGATCCCGGGTTTCGATGCGGAGCTCCATCGCTGGGTTCTGCATGAGGAAGGCGCTCAGGTTCGGCGACAGGATCATGCGGGAGAACAGCGGATCGACATTGACCCGCAGCCTGCCTCGGACCGCATTCCGCGCCTTCGAGGTCTCCGCGGCCGCTTCGCCGATCCCGGCCAAATGCTCGGCGACCCGCTCGCAGAGGGCGCGGCCCTCGTCGGTGAGATCGACGGCGCGGCTGGTGCGATGGACCAGCCGGGCGTTGAGGCGGTCCTCGAGCTTCGCGATCGCCTTGCTGACACCCGACTGCGTCATGCCCAGCCGCTCGGCGGCCCTGCCGAAGCTGCGCGCCTCGGCAATCGCGGCGAGCACGACCAGACCCTCAACCAGTCGACCGTCTATTCCATCCATCCGTGATGCCTCTCAGTCATCCAAAGGATGACGCGCGAGCGATGGTTCGCCGCCATTGCATGGACCACTGTTGCCAAGCCCGAAGACGCCGATTCGGCCGGATGAGTTTAGCGCTCCGGGCGCTCCCCGTAATGGAGA
Organism: Enhydrobacter aerosaccus; assembly: GCF_900167455.1. Classification (GTDB taxonomy): domain Bacteria; phylum Pseudomonadota; class Alphaproteobacteria; order Reyranellales; family Reyranellaceae; genus Reyranella; species Reyranella aerosaccus. Next base: position 1,036,437 of record NZ_FUWJ01000002.1, on the reverse strand, counting down.
CTTGAATGAACGAGATCCAAACCATCGCCACCGCGATCAACGGCTATTTCGACCTCATGTACGAGGCGGACGACAGCCGGTTCCCCGATGTCTTCCATGAGGCGTCCTTGATCCACGGCCTGCGGGAGGGAAAGCTCACCGCCTGGTCGGCGTCCGAGTTTCGGGACGTGATGCGCAACCGGCCGTCGCCGGCATCCCTGAAATCCCCGCGCGACCAGGAAATCCTGAGCATCGAACACACTTTGCCCGACCTGGCGTCCGCCAAGGTGCGCGTGAGGATCGGCCAGATCGGCTTCCTCGATCACCTCACCTATCACCGCGTCGACGGCAAATGGCTCGTGACGTCGAAGGCGTTCCACGTCGCGCAGATCTTCCCGACGGGATCGTAACCCTCCCGCCGGACACCGCCACGAGCCGGCTGCGGAGACCGTGTGGCCGGGCGAACGGCGCGCGAGCCGCCTGGATCGCGCGCGAAGCCCCTACGGGTTCAGGAAGCCCACGGTCCTGTAGACGTCGGCCAGGATCGGCGCGGCGATGGCCCGCGCCTTCTCCGCGCCGGCATGCAGGACGCGGTCGACGTGACCCGGATCCTTCATCAGCCGCTGCATCTCCGCGCCCACCGGGCCGAGCTTGGTGACCGCGAGGTCGGTCAGCGCCGACTTGAACTCCGAGAACTGCTTGCCGGCGAACTCGAAGATCACGGCATCCTTCTCCATGTCGGCCAGCGCCGCGTAGATGCCGAGCAAGTTGTCGGCATCGGGCCGCTTCTCCGCGTCCGACGCCGTCTCCGGCATGGGATGCGGATCGGTCTTGGCGCGGCGGATCTTCTGGGCGATCGCGTCGGCGTCGTCGGTGAGATTGATGCGCGAGTAATCCGACGGGTCGGACTTGCTCATTTTCTTGGTGCCGTCGCGCAGGCTCATCACGCGGGTGGCGGCACCGAAAATCAGCGGCTCGGTGATCGGGAAGAAATCCGGCACGCCGAAGTCGTTGTTGAACTTGATGGCGATGTCGCGCGTCAGCTCGAGGTGCTGCTTCTGATCCTCGCCGACCGGCACGTGGGTGGCCTTGTAGATCAGGATGTCGGCCGCCATCAGCGCCGGATAGGCATAAAGGCCAAGCGAGACGTTCTCGCGGTCCTTGCCGGCCTTCTCCTTGAACTGGGTCATGCGGTTCATCCAGCCGAGCCGGGCGACGCAATTGAAGATCCAGGCGAGCTGGGCGTGCTCGGGCACCATCGACTGGTTGAAGACGGCATGCTTGTCGCCGTCGACGCCGGCGGCCAGGAAGGCGGCGGCGATTTCGCGCGTCTGCGCGGCCAGCGCCTTCGGATCCTGCCACACGGTGATGGCATGCATGTCGACCACGCAGTAGAGGCACTCGTAGTCGTTCTGGAGGCGCGCGAAGTTGCGGATCGCGCCGAGATAGTTGCCGAGATGCAGGTTGCCGGTGGGCTGAACGCCCGAGAGGATGCGGCCCTTGAGGCCCTTTGCCTCGTATTGCGCCAGATGCGGATTGGGCGCGACGGCTTCGGTGGAAACGTTAGGCATGGATGTGGACTCCGCTTGCTGTTTCAGGAGCGCGGGGTGTGGACCTCCGCGCACCCCGCCGGTGGAAGGCGAGGGCGGGCGGGTATCGCTCAGGACGGGAAAGGAATCAAGGTGGCGGTGGATTGCCGTCGACCTCGTTCACCCCATCGACCTTGATCGGCGGTGTTTCGGCGTCGGCGCACGCCGTCGCGAATAGGTGAAGTAGACGACCAGCCCGATCGCGATCCACGAGGCGAGCCAGGCCCAGGTCAGTGGCGACAGGCCGGCCATCAGGACGAGGCAGCAGAGCACGCCGAGCAGTGGCACCCATGGCACCGCGGGCACACGGAACGGCCGCTTGGCCGTCGGTTCCAGCGTACGCAGGCGGATCACGGCGAAGCTGACCAGGATGAAGGCGAACAGGGTACCGACGCCGACCAGTTCGCTCAGAAGCTCGATGGGAATGAAACCCGCGACCGCGGCCACCGCCACGCCGATCAGGATCTGGCTGATCCAGGGTGTCTGCAGCCGTGGATGGACCTGCGCCAGCACCGGGGGGAGCAGTCTGTCGTGGGCCATGCGGGCGAAGATGCGGCTCTGGCCGTAAAGAAGCACCAGGATCGCGGTCGTGATGCCGATCAGCGCGCCGGCATCGACGAAGAGTTGCAGCCAGGGCAGCCCGATTTTCGCTACGCCGAGCGCGATCGGCGCCGCCACATCGAGCTTCTGATAGGGCACCAGCCCGACCAGCACCGCGGCGACGGCGATGTAGAGCACGGTGGAAACCGCCAGCGAGCCCAGGATGCCGATCGGCATGTCGCGCTGCGGTCGCTTGGCTTCCTGCGTGCAGTTCGAGACGGCGTCGAAGCCGATATAGGAAAAGAACACGACCGAGGCGCCGTGCAGCACGCCGCTCCAGCCGAATTGGCCGAACGTGCCCTCGTTGGGCGGCACGAAGGGGCGCCAGTTCGCAGGATCGACATGCGGTGCGCCGAGCAGGACGAAGGCCAGAACAACCGCGAGCTTCAGCGTCACCATGAGATTGTTGACGCGCGACGACTCGCTCGTGCCGCGCACCAGCAGGAAGGTCAGCACGGCGACGATGGCGACCGCGGGCAGATTGAGCAAGGCTGTTGCCGTGGTGCCGTCGGATAGCGTCACGAGCTGACCGGTCGGCGCGGCCAGGCGCGGCGGGATGCCGAGCCCGAGCGTGGCGAGCGTGCGGCTGAAATAGCCGGACCATCCCACCGACACCGTGGCGGCGCCGATGGAATATTCCAGGATCAGGGTCCAGCCGATCAGCCAGCCGGCGAAGCGGCCGAGGCTGATATAGGTATAGGTGTAGGTGCTGCCGGAGATCGGGATCAGCGTGGCGAGTTCGGTATAGCAGAGTCCGACGAAGCCGCAGGCGATCGCCGCCAGCACGAACGAGACGATGACGGCGGGACCGGCATAGAGCGCGGCGGCTGTGCCGGTGAGCACGAAGATGCCGGCGCCGATGATGGCGCCGATCCCCATGAAGGTGATGCTGATGGGCCCCAGGACCTTGGGCAGCGGATGGGCCTTGCCGTCGGCGATGTATTGGGACAGCGGCGTGCGCGCTGTCACATGGTCGGTGTTCATCTGCTCCCCGTTTGCCCGGCACCCTGCCAGGCGATCGATGTGTCCGCGGCGACGCTGTGCTCTAGAAGCGAAGCCGCTTGCCAACCGCGAGGGGCGCGAGCTTGCCATCGCCAAACGCGTTGGCAAGGGCGGACATGGCGCGCCAGCCGGTGCAATGGCCGGCGGCGATCACATCGAGGTTAAAGCCATCCAGCGCCTTCACCGTCTGCGGGATGACGCGCTCGTTGATGCCGCTGAGATGCAGGCCGCCCAGCACGGCGTGCAGCTTCACGCCGGGAAAGCTGTTGCGGGCCTGGGTCAGCACATTGATCACGCCGGCATGGCTGCAGGCGGTCAGCACGACAAGGCCTTTGCCGCGCACGTTCACGGCGATGAAGCGTTCGTCCATCAGCAGCTCGTCCGGTTCCCAGCCCTTGCCGTCCTCGGTGCGGCGGTGCTGGCCGGGCAGGCCGATTTCGAAACCGCTGACGCGCGGGATCTCGCCGCTCACGAACACAGTGTCGCCGGCGATCGACTGCGGCTCGCGCGAGGCGACGACGCGCCCTCCCTGAGCCTCGAGATCGGCGATCGAGGGAATGTCCTCCATCGGCCGGAACGTGTCGGCCGCGATCTTGGCGGCGCGGCTCCTGAACATGTCGGGATGCATGTAGCAGGGGATGTCGCGGCCGCCGTTGCGGTCGCGCGCGATCTGCAGCGCCCGCAGCATGGCGCCGGCATGATCCCAGTGGCCGTGGCTCAGCACCATCGCCTCCAGGGGCGCGAGATTGACGCCGAGGCGCGACACGTTCTGCTCGAACACGCGGTCCTCCGGCCCGGTATCGAACAGCACGGTATGGCTCCTGTCGCCGCTGCGGATGGTCAGGAGACAGGAAAGTCCGTGCGCGGCGCAGCACAGGCACGTGCCGCCCAGCACCCACGCCGCCCCGCGCCGGCGTCCCAGCCCGGCCAGCTCGGTCTCCACGAAGGAGGGAACGGAGGAGAGCGAGTCGGTGACATTGTCGACCAGCACCTGGATGTCGACCGACTCGACGGCCTTGAGTTGGGGCATCGGAACCTCCTGTCGTTTTGCGGCAAAGGTCCTTTCGGGCGCGGACCGGACCGACCGCATCGTAGCGTGGCACGGGCCTTCCGGAGAAACCTTTGCTGCCGGAGGCGTGCTGCATTGACGGTGCCGACGGCCCCTGTTTCCATTCCTTGTTGCACGGCTTTTGCTGGGCAAGCGGCATCGTGGGGGCAGGCGGCGCGGTAGCGCGGAGGAGCAGGCGATGGATGAGCGGAAACTGCGAGGTCTGGTCGATCGGGTGAAAGCGGGCCGCCTGTCGCGCCGCGGCTTCGTGCAACGGCTCGTCGCCGCGGGATTGACGGCACCGCTGGCGACGCAGCTCCTGGCGCATGCCGGTGTGGCCATGGCGCAGGCGAAATCGACCTACAAGCCCACGAAGCGTGGCGGCGGCGGGCTCCTGAAGGTGCTGTGGTGGCAGGGCCCGACCCTGCTCAACCCGCATTTCGCCGTCGGTACCAAGGACCAGGACGGATCACGCCTGTTCTATGAGCCGCTGGCTGCCTGGGATCCAGAGGGCAATCTGCGACCCAAGCTCGCCGCCGCCATCCCCAGTCGCGAGGACGGCTCGGTGGCGGCCGACGGTAAGTCGGTCGTCTGGAAGCTGAAGCAGGGCGTCACGTGGCACGACGGCAAGCCCTTCACCGCCGACGATGTCGTCTTCACGTGGGAGTTCGCGCGCAATCCGGCCACGGCCGCGACATCGAGCGGTTCTTACGCCGACGTCACGGTCGAGAAGGTCGATGCCTATACCGTCAAGGTGAGCTTCCCGCGGCCGACGCCGTTCTGGGCCGATGCCTTCGTCGGTTGGGCCGGTTGCATCATCCCCAAACACCTGTTCGGCGACTATGCCGGCGAGAAGTCACGCGAGGCGCCGACCAATCTCAAGCCGGTCGGCACCGGCCCTTACATGTTCAAGGACTTCAAGCCCGGCGATCTGGTCAGCGGCGTGATCAATCCCCACTACCACGAGCCCAACCGGCCGCATTTCGACGCGATCGAGATGAAGGGCGGCGGCGACGCCGTCTCGGCCGCAAGGGCGGTCCTGCAGACCGGCGAGTATCACTTCGCCTGGAACATGCAGGTCGAGGACGAGGTGCTGCAGCGGCTGGAGAAAGGCGGCAAGGGCCGGATCATCATCGTGCCGGGCGGATCGATCGAGCATATCCAGCTCAACAGCACCGACCCCTGGACCGAGGTCGACGGTGAGCGCTCGAGCCTCAAGACCAAGCATCCGACGCTGTCCGATCCCGCAGTGCGCCAGGCGGTGGCGTTGCTGGTCGACAAGGACTCGGTCCAGAAATACATCTATGGCCGCACGGGCCTCGCGACCGCGAATTTCATCAACAATCCCGAGCGCTTCCGCTCCAAGACGACGCGCTACGAGTTCAATGTCGACAAGGCCAACGAGCTTCTCGACAAGGCCGGCTGGGCGCGCGGCAGCGACGGCATCCGCGCCAAGGACGGCAAGCGGCTGAAGTTCCTGTTCCAGACCTCGATCAACCAGCCGCGCCAGAAGACCCAGGCGATCATCAAGCAGGCCTGCCAGAAGGCCGGCATCGATCTCGAGCTGAAGGCGGTCACGTCATCGGTGTTCTTCTCGTCGGACGTCGCTAATCCCGACACCTATCCGCACTTCTATGCCGACTTGCAGGAATACAACAACGGCATGAACGCGCCTGACCCCGAGGTCTTCCTGCGCCAGTTCTGTTCGTGGGAGGCAGCCACCAAGGAGAACAAGTGGCAGGGCCGCAACATCACGCGCTGGCAGAACCAGGAATACGACGACACGCACAAGGCGGCGCAGGTCGAACTCGATCCCATCAAGCGCGCGGCGCTGCTGATCAAGCTGAACGAGCTGGCGGTCAACAACATCGTCGTCATTCCGCTGGTCGCGCGGCCGCAGGTCGTGGCGGCGGCCAACGGCCTGCAGGCCGAGATCAGCGGCTGGGACAACAACACGTGGGATCTCGCCAACTGGTACCGCGATGGCTGATCGTCAGGCAGTCTCGCGGTCCCGATCGGGATGATGGAAAAGCAGCACGACCATCACCGAGGACAGCGCGAGCACGGTCATCAGGAGAAAGACATCGGCGAACGAGCCGCCGACATTCAGCATCCATCCGGTGACGGCCGGCGCCAGGAACCCGGCGATCGCAAAGGCGAAGTCCATGATGCCGAGAGCTGTCGCCGCGCGCTGCGGGGCGATGTCGACATTCACCGCATAGTAGGCTGCATTGGCGCCCATCGACGCTGCTACCGCCACCGTAATGGAGACGATTGCGATGGTGAGATCGCTGGTCAGGATCACCGGCACCACCGCCAGTGCCGCGACGAACTGGCTGCCGGCGATCAGCCACGAGCGTGCGATCCGCAGCCGCCCGGTGCTCTTGGCAAGACGGTCAGACCAGCGGCCCATCAGCCACAGCAGCAAGGCGGCGGCCAGCCACGGCAGCACCGAGAACAGGCCGACGGCGGCCAGGTTCAGACCGTATTTGCGCGCCAGATAACTCGGCAGCCACGTCATGAAGAAGAACAGGAAATAGCCGAACACGAAGAAGGCCCAGGTGTTGGCGAGCAGGGTCCTGTTGGTGAGCAGCGCCTTGAGCCCATCCCGTCCCGGCCAGGACTTGAGCACCATATGTGACCGCGCCCCGTCGGTGGCATCGCCGGAGCGAATATGGGCCAGTTCCGTAGAATCGACGTAGCGCGAATCTGCCGGATCGTCGCGGAAGAAGAAGAACCATAGCGGGACCCAGGCTGCCGATAGAACGAACAGCACCGCAAACGTGCCGCGCCAGTCGAGCCAGGCCAGGAGCTGGGTTACCAGTGGCGCGCCGATGGCCAGTGCCAGCGGTACGGCCAGCAGGGCGTTGCCCAATGCCGTCGCCCGCTCGTGGGGCGACAGCCAGTGGCTGACGGCGCCGGTCAAGGCGGGAAAGTTCGGCCCTTCCGAGACGCCCAGCAGGACCCGGGCGGCATAAAGGACGACGAGACCCGTCGCGAGCGCCGTCATCCCGATCGACAGGCTCCACAGCAGGGCCGCCACCGTGAGCACGGCGCGCGCGCCATAGCGGTCGACGGCGAAACCGCCGATCAGCGTGGTGATGGCATAACCCAGGCCGAAGGCGCCCAGGATCGCGCCGCTGTCCGCTGGCGACAGGCCGAGATCGCGTTCGATCAGCGGGATGGCGTAGGACAGGGCAGCCCGGTCGATGTAGTTGACGACGGTGATCGCGAACAGCAGGAAGACGATGAACCAGCGGTACCGGCTGCGCGACATTAGCTACTCCTTGTCCGGCATAAGGGAGCATGCGAAGGAACGGCGCAACCTTCCAGATGGTCCGAAGCGATGTCCGAACGTAATCCTCCGATCGAGTTTGCCTTTCCCGACCTGCGTAAATGGGAGAAGGGCGCGGCGCCCTATATCCACGTCTTCGAGAGCGGGATGGCCGGTCCCACCGTCATGGTGGCGGCGCTGACGCATGGCAACGAGGTGTCCGGAGCAGTGGTGGTCGACGCGCTGCTGGAACGTGGGCTGCGGCCGCGTCGCGGCACGCTCATCCTCTCCTTCAACAACATCGAGGCCTATCACAGCTTCGATCCACGCACGCCCTTCAAGTCGCGCATGATCGACGAGGATTTCAATCGCACCTGGGGCCGGCTCGACCAGCCGGCGACGACGGTCGAGACCCGCCGGGCCCAGGTGGTCCGCCCCTTCGTCGAGCGGGCCGACTTCCTGCTCGATCTCCATTCGATGCACGACGACGGCGTGCCCTTGATGCTCGCCGGGCCGCTCGACAAGGGGGTGGCGCTGGCCAGGAAGGTCGGCGCACCGGTCGACATCATCCGCGACGCCGGGCATGCCGCCGGCATGCGCATGCGCGACTATGGTGCCTTCGGCGATCCCGGCAGTCCGAAGAACGCGCTCCTGATCGAGACCGGCCAGCATTGGCGCGCCTCCTCGGTGACTGTCGCCAAGGACGTGACGGCGCGGTTCCTCCTCGAAACGGGAGCCGTCGAGCCAGCCGATCTGCCGGGTGACTGGAAGCAGCCATCGCCGGCGCAGCAGCGTGTCGTCGAGGTGACCCATGCGATTGCCACCAAGCGCGGCAACTTCGCCTCCGCCCGCCGTTTCGAGGGCCAGGAGATCATTGCCAAGGCCGGCACGATCCTGGGTCACGACGACGACGAGCCGGTGACGACGCCGTACGACAATTGCGTTCTGGTGATGCCGTCGTCCAATCGGCCGTTGCGGCCGGGCGTGACCGTGGTGCGCCTCGGTCGCCTGGTGTGAACGTCAGGGCTCGGCCGGCGCGTCTTCCGCGGCGGGCGGGGTCTGACGGCGCAGCATGAAGCGAAGATCGGCGAGGTTCAGCACGCCGAGCGCCATCGCCAGCAAGCCATAGGCCAATCCGCCGATCGCACACACCGCCGCCAGGGCGGCCACGCCCAACAGATTGGGGTGCGACAGCGGTGAATGCAGGACGGCCAGGCAGGCGACGAGCACGGCGCCCATGCCGATGGTGGCGATCGCGGTGCGCAGCGCTCGTGAGATCAGGCGCGCATCGGGCTTGAGCTGGCCGCGACGCATCAGCACCGCGCCTAGCATCACGGTGTTCAGCCAGCCCGAGATCGAGGTGGCGAGCGCGATGCCGACCTGGGCGAGCGGCGTGCCATAGAGGAAGACAGCGTTCAAAGCCATGTTCACGGTGATCGACACGATCGCGATATAGAGCGGCGTGCGCGTATCCTCGCGCGCGAAGAAGCCGGGGGTCAGCGCCTTCACCAGGACGAAAGCTGGCAGGCCGAGCGCGAAGGCGGCCAGCGCGCCCGAGGCGCGGCCGGTGTCTGCAGGGCCGAACTGGCCATGCTCGAACAGGACGCGGATCATCGGATCGGCCAGGAGCCACAGCGCGGCCGTGGAGGGAAGGCTGAACAGCAGGCCGAACTCGATGGCGCGATTCTGATTGGCCATTGCCGCGTCGACTTGTCCGGCTCGCAGCTGTCGTGCCAGCAGCGGCAACAGCGCCGTGCCGACGGCGATACCGACCACGCCCAGCGGCAACTGGGCGAGCCGATCCGCGTAGTAAAGCGCCGAGATCGACCCCGCCGGCAACAGCGACGCCCAGACAACGTCGAGCATGGTGCTGATCTGCTGCACGCCGCCGCCGATCGCCACCGGCGTCGCGAGCTTGACCAGGCGCGCCACGCGCTCCGTATAGCGCGGCCACACCAGCTTCATGCCGACGCCGTCACGGCTGCAGGAGATCAGCAGCCACAGCCATTGCGCCAGTCCCGCAATGGCCACGCCAATGGAGGCGGCGTAGCCAGCGTTCGGCAGGAACGGCGTGAGGCCCAGCACCGCGCCGATCAGGGCAATGTTGAGCAGCACGGGCGTCACCGCGACCTCGGCAAAGCGGTCGATACCGTTCAGCACGCCGCCATAAAGCGAGGCCAGCGAGATGAAGATAAGGTACGGGAAGGCAATGCGCCCGAAGCGGACCGCGAGCTCGAAGGTCGTCGAGCTGTCCGGCAGGCCAGGCGCCAGCAGCGACACCGCGAGCGGCATGCCGACGATCAGCAGCAGCGAGAAGGGCACCAGGATAAGCAGCAGCCCGGCATGCGCCTGGCGCGCGAAGGCGACGGCGGCCGCACGGCCGTTGCCTTCCAGCTCGCGCGCGAATAGCGGCACGAACGCGGCCGAGAAGGCGCCCTCGGCGAAAAGGCGGCGGAAGAAGTTCGGCAACTTGAAAGCGATGATGAAGGCGTCGGCGACGGGGCCGGAGCCGAGCACCGCCGACAGGACGATGTCGCGCACGAAACCCACGATGCGGCTGAGCAGCGTATAGCCGCCGACGGTGGTGATGGCGCGACCGAGGCTCATCTAATCCCTGTGGTGCACCGCGAAGCGGGAACTGTCGGCTGCAGGATGACGGAACGGGACTTTTTCATCACTGCCATATTCCCGTCATCGAATGCTGCCATAGTTCTCCCCGGTGGCGGCCGGCGATGTGATGGTCGGTCTAAACCGCTACCACGGCCGGTCCCGAGGAGGGGCCGGTTTTTTATTGCGGACTCCGCTGCGCCTGCGCCGCCGCGAGTCCGAGCAGCGTCTCCCGATCCTGGGACACCAGCTTCTTGTAGTCGCCGACAATCCTCTCGAGCTCGTCTGCCGGCAGCACCGTCTCGAGGTTGGTGAAGCCCTGGGGCGCGCGTTGCTCGACGATATCGAGCATGACGTCGATGCCCTTGCGGCGATTGCTTTCGACGATGCGTGCCATGGGCGGCAGGCGGCGCTCCTCGTATCGCTTCAGCGCCAGCTCCGGATCGTCACCGACCAGGAGCTCCTGCGTGAGCACATCGCCATCGATGATCGCCTGCGAGGCGCCATTGGAACCGATCGGATACATGGGATGCGCGGCATCGCCCAGCAGCGTGATGCGGCCATGGCTCCAGCGCGGCAGCGGATCACGATCGACCATCGGGAATTCGTAGATGGCACGGGCCGCCTTGATGACTTCGGGAACATCGAGCCATTCGAACTTCCAATCCTTGAAGTACGGCAGGATGTCCTCGATCCGGCCGGGCCGGTTCCAGTCCTCACGCGGCAGCATGGCCTTGTCGCCGATGTAACGATCGCAAATCCAGTTGATCAGTGACTCGCCGCGATCGGCATGCTTGCGGCTGATCGGGTAGCAGACGAATTTCTGCGTGTGGTGCCCAGCCTGCACCATGGTGTTGCCGCCGAGATAGGGCTTTCCCACGGTGACGCCGCGCCACATCAGAATGCCTTGCCACTTGGGCGGGCCTTCGTTGGGGAAGAAGTGCGCACGCACGGCCGAATGGATGCCGTCTGCACCGATCAGCAGATCGGCCTCCGCCTGCTCGACGGTTTTGCCGTCGCGATCGACGAAGCGCGCGAAGACCTTGTTGCCGCGCTGCTCGAAGCTCTGGATGCGGCGCCCGAACTTGATGCGTTCAGCGCCGAGCTCGCGCTGTGCCGCATCGAGCAGCACCATCTGCATCTCGCCGCGATGGATCGAGAATTGCGGCCAGGGAAGGCCGGCATGACGGCCACGCGGATCGGCCCAGATCGTCTGGCCGTGACGATTGGCGTAACGCAGCTCGCGCGTCTCGATCCCGGTCGCGGCCAGTGCCGGCTCGAGCCCGAGACCGGAAAGCACGCGGACCGCGCCCGCCTGCACGTTGATACCGACGCCAAGCGGCTTGAGTTCGGTCACGGCCTCGAACACGTCTACCTCGAAGCCTGCCCGATGCAGGCATAGGGCCGCTGTCAATCCGCCGATACCGGCGCCTGCGATGATGATTTTCATGAGAGAGCTCGAGCTATCGCTGTTGGATCAGAATGCCGACACGGATTCCGCGCCGGATCGGCGACGATATCGTGGGGAACACGGGGCCGGGCCGAGGGCATCGCGGTTAGGGATCCCGGCTCAGGCCCCGATGGAGGAGTGCCGCCATATAAGCCGACCAGCGCTCGGCCTGCGTGTCGCCAAGCTTGTGCAGGTAAGCCCAGCTGTAGATGCCGGTATCGTGCTTGTCGTCGAAGACGATGCGGATGGCGTAGTTGCCGACCGGCTCGACTTCCACGATCTTCACGTGCCGTCGACCGGCGACGATTTTCTTCGTCGCAGGGCCGCCATGGCCCTGGACCTCGGCGGACGGACTTTCGACGCGCAGATATTCGGCTGGCAGCACGTAATGCTTGCCGTCGGAGAAATCGATCTCCAGCCGGCCCTCGTTCTTGAAGACGCGCAACTCCATGGGCCAGGGCGCCGCACTGCTTTCGTAGGAGCCGCCATCCGGCACCGATTTGGGGAAGTCGCCGCTGGTCACGGGCCATCCTTCAGCGGCCGCGCTTCGCTGACGAGCATGATCGGAATGCCGTCGCGAATCGGATAGGCGAGACCTGCCTTGCGGCTGATCAGCTCGCCGGCCTCGGCATCATATTCCAACGGCCCGTGCGTCGCCGGGCATACGAGGATCTCGAGCAGCTTGGGGTCGATGCCGGCACGACGTGGCGCGGCAGTGTCATCAGCCGTCATGGGTCTGTCTTATAGCATGCGGTCAGTTGGCGCGCTGCGGCGTTGTCTCCGGCGGCTGGCCAAACGACGCCATCTCGAGGAGGGCGATCAGAAGCTTGGCCCGCGCGGTCGTATCGGCGGCCTCGAGCAGGGCCTGCTTCTCCGCCGGACCGAACGGCAGCACCATGGACAGCGAGGTTATGAGATTGCGGTCCGCCGCCTGCTTCACCGCCTCCCAGTCGGTCGAGAGGTTGCGGCTACGGAAATACGCCGCCAGCGCCGCCATCAATCGTTCGCGGTCGAGATCGACCAGTTCGTCGGCATGATCCAGATCGCCGCGGAAAGGCGCGAAGATCGACATCACGCGTCGATAGCCGCCCGGCGCCAGGTCGAGCTCGCGCCCGATCTCGAACCGGCACACGCCCGAAAGGGCCAGCAGCAGGCGACCGTCCTCGGTCTCGTTGAAGCTCGAAATGCGCCCGGCGCAGCCAATGCGCTGTACCTTCGGTGGCCCACCATCTCCCGTCGGGAGTCCATCGCCAGCGTAGCCGCCGGGTTGGACCGGTTGGACCATGCCGATCATGCGATGTCCCGCCAGGGAGTCGAAGATCATGGCGAGGTAGCGCGGCTCGAAGACATTGAGCGGCAGCTTGCCGCCGGGCAGCAACAGCACGCCCGACAGGGGAAAGATCGGCAAGGCCTCTGGCAGCTGCTCGAAATTCGGCTCGAACGGGCTGCGCGCAGGGTTGTTGCTTGGCGGTCGGTCGGTCATGGCATGCCGGCCGCGGCCATCTTACGCGAACAGGATCGTCGAAAGGCGCTTGCGGCCGTCGACAGCCAGCGGATCACTGAAACCCAAAGCCTCGAAGAACTTCAGGAGCTGCTGGCGCGCCGCTCCTTCGTTCCAGTTGCGATCGAGCTTGATCATGGCGAGCAGTTCGTCGATCGCTTCCTGCTTCTGGCTGGCGGCCCAGTAGGCCATCGCCAGGTCGAGGCGGGCCTGGAAGTCCTTGGGATCGGCGGCGGCCTTGGCCTTCAGTTCGGCGATCGGGCCGGCTTCCTTGGCCTTCTCGGCGAGGTCGATGGCGGCCTGCACGGCGACGACGTCAGCGCCGGTACGGTCCTTCGCCGGAATCTGGCCCAGCAACTCCTTGGCCTGCTCGATATCGCCGATCTGTACCTGGTAGCGCGCCATGCCGGCGAGCGCCGTGACGTTGGTCGGATCGGCGCCGAGGATTTCGCTGTAGATCCGTGCGGCAAGATCGAAGTCGTTCTGGGCCACCGCGGCCTTCGCGTGCTCGAGCAACTCGGCGATCTCGTTGCCGCCACCTTCGCCCGGCACTCCGCCTGCCGCCTGGATCAGGCGATCGACGAATTGCCGAACCTGGCTCTCCGGCACTGCGCCCATGAAGCCGTCCACGGGCCGGCCGCCGAAGAAGGCGTAGACCGCCGGGATCGACTGGATGCGGAGCTGTTGGGCCAGCATCTGGTTCTGGTCGATATTGATCTTGACGAGCTTCACCGCCCCCTTGGCTTCCTTGACCACCTTCTCGATGGCCGGCTGCAGCTGCTTGCAGGGCCCACACCAGGGTGCCCAGAAGTCGACGATCACCGGAACCGTGCGCGAGGCTTCGAGCACGTCCTTGGCGAACTTCGTCTGGTCGCTGTCCTTGATGAGGTCGGCGGGCGCAGCCTGCGGCGCGGCGCCTTTCAGCATCGTTTCCATGGATCCCCTTGGAGCATATCGAGCGGGAAAAATTGTTGCCCGCAATGTGGCCTCCGCCCCCCGAGGACGCAAGGGGCGGTCCGGAGGCCGCGGTCAGGGTCGAACCTGATATCTCACCAATTCATGCCCCAGCCGCCCGCTCAGGAACAGGCCGCACATGCGGTAATCGCTGATCAGGGACCAGAATGGCGCCTTGAATGTGGCCGGCCTGTTCTTTTCGATGAAGAAATGGCCAATCCAGGCCGGGCCATAGCCCAAAAACGGGACGGCCAGCAGCCACCCCCATCGGCCGGTCACGAGGACGGCGATCAGGAAGACGGTGGAAGAGATCGTCCCTGCATAATGGACCGCGCGGGTGGCCGGCCGGGCATGCTCGCGCAGATAGAAGGGCCAGAACTCGCCATACGTTCGGAAGTTCGAAGGCATGCCGGAATTTTAGCCCTTCCCGGCCGGTTATCCCAGCGCGCCTGCCCTTTTCAGCGCCGCGATGTCTGCCTCGCTGTAGGCAAGTTCGCGCAGCACCTCTTCATTGTGCTGGCCGACGTCGGGTGGCAGTCCCGACAGGCGCGGCTTGGCGAAACCCAGCCGGATGGGGTTGTTGACGGTGCGCGGTACCTCGGGATTGGCCGTGTCGGCGAAAATGCCGGCATGCTCCGCCTGCGGGTCGTCGATCACATCGCTCAGCCGGCCGATCACGCCGAATGGGATGCCGGTGCTGGAAAGCAACTGCTCCCATTCGGCATAAGTCTTCGACGCGAACAGCGGGGCGAGTTCCTGGAATAGTTCCGCTGCTCGGGTCTTGCGCTCCTCGCGATCTGCGAAGCGCGGGTCGGCCAGCAGATCGTCGCGGCCGACGAGCTGGCAGAAGGGCGCCCACAGCCGGTCATCGCGCACCATCAAGAGCTGCAGCCAGCGATCGTCCTTGGTGCGGTAGAGATTGGTGAGGGCGTTACGCGGCTTGTCGGGCGGCAGGCGAGGCGGCAGCGTCGCGCCGACCAGGGCACCGGCCGCCGAGGTACCGTTGGCCCAGACGCCATTGGCATAGAGTGAGGTGCCGACCCAGCAGCCTTTGCCAGTGCGGTCGCGCTGACGGAGGCCCAGCAGGATCGCGGCGACCAGCGTCATCGCCGTGGCGCGATCGCCCTGTGCCGGCAACGACAGGCCCGGCGGACCGCCCTCGTATCGAGCCGCATCGAGGATGCCCGAGCGGCCGAAATAGGCCGTGATGTCGAAACCCGGCCGATCGCGATCGGGTCCGGTCTCGCCGTAGCCGGTCAGCGAGCAATAGACGAGTCGTGGGTTGGTGGGCTCGACATCTTCCCAGCGCAGCTTGAGTCGCTCGCGCGCCGGCGGCGGGAAGTTCACGATCATGACGTCGGCCCGGGCGATCAATCGCTCGAGAACCGGTCGCGCCTGCTCGTTCTTGAGGTCGAGCGCCAGCGAGCGCTTGAGCCGGCCGTCGAGCTGCCACGGGAAGTTCACCTGCTTCGGCGCTCGCGGATAGTTCGGGCTCTTGTAGTTGTGACGATGCGGATCGCCTTCGCCCGGCGGCTCTACCTTGATCACGTCGGCGCCGAAATCCGCCAATGCCACCGCTGCCGCCGGCGCGGCGATGAAAGAGCTGATATCCAGCACCCGCAGACCGGCCAGCGGCAACTCCTCTGTCACCGGACCGCTCCGCTATCGCGCAGGGTGCTGATTTCGCTGGCCGACAGGCCGGCCTCGCGCAGGATTTCGTCAGTGTTCTGGCCAAGGGCCGGCGCCGGGTGCGCGAGTCGCTGTTCCGCGAAGCCAAGCCGGATCGGGTTGCTGAGCGTGCGCGGCATATCCGGAATCGCCGTTTCGACCACGGCGCCACAGGCGACCGCTTGCACGTCGTCGGGTACGTCCTGGGGACGGCTGATGACGCCGAAGGTGATTTCGTGGGCCGCCAGCGCCTTCATCCAATGGGCGTAGTCGCGTTTGGCAAACGTATCGCGCAGGATCGTGGCCAGGGCCGCGGAATTGTTGCGCCGCTCCTCGACCGCCGCGAAGCGCGGATCGTCGATCAGCTCCTTGCGTTCGAGAGCCGTGCAAAGCGGTGCCCACAACTTGTCCTCGCGCACGATGGTCAGCTGCAGCCAGCGATCGTCGGCGGTCCGATAGATGTTGCCGAGAGCCGAGCGCGGTCTTTCCGGTGGCGGTCGATGAGGAAGAAAGGCGCCCACGAGTGCGGCCTGGGCGATGACGCCACAGGACCAGAGGCCATTGCCCAACAATGATGTGCCGACCCAGGAGCCCTCGCCGGTCTTCATGCGATGGATCAGCGCCATCAGGATCGCCGAAACCAGCGCCATCGCCGTGGCACGATCGCCTTGCGCCGGGCCCGGCACGCCAGGCGGTCCACCTTCGTAGCGCTGGGCGTCGAGCAGCCCCGATCGGGCGAAGTATGCGGTGGCATCGAAGCCCGGTCGGTCGCGATCCGGCCCGCTCTCGCCATAGCCGGTCAACGAGGCATAGATCAGCCGTGGATTGACGGCCTTCACGGCGTCGTAGCCGAGCCGCAGTTTCTCGCGGACGAGTGGCGGGAAATTGCAGATGAGCACGTCCGCGCCCGCGATCAGCCTGTCGAGCGCGCTGCGTGCCTCGGGCTTCTTGAGGTCGAGCACGATGGAACGCTTGTTGCGCGAATCCATCTGCCAGGGATAGTTGACCTTGCCTTTGGGGTAGTTGGCCGAGTCGTTCATGATCGTGCGATTGGGATCGCCGTCGGGTCCTTCGATCTTGATGACATCGGCGCCCCAGTCGCCCAGCACGACCGCCGCTGCCGGCGCCGCGATGAACGAGCTGATATCCAGTACGCGCAGACCTGCCAGCGGCAGGGGAGACTCGGTCATTGTCGATCCTCGGAGATGCTTGCCCGATTTAGGGCGCGGGCTTCTGGTCGCCGTCAAGAGCACGTCATGCAGTCGTTCCGGTCCGCGACGTGCAACGGCAAATCGCACGGAGAAGCACGACCGAAGTTGCGCGGTTCTGGTCGATGCCGCACGGGCGCGAATTGGCCCGATCTGCGGGCGCTTCCTTGCCAAGCGCGACCTCTCAGCCTATCTCCTTCGCTTCCTCGAATCCTGGGAGTGCGCGCGGCTAGCGCAGTGAAGTCATGGGCTACAGAGTCGCCGTCATCGGCGCGACCGGCAATGTCGGGCGCGAAATGTTGCAGATCCTGGCCGAGCGGAATTTTCCGGCCGATGAGGTCGTGGCGCTTGCCTCGTCGCGCTCCACCGGCCAGTCAGTATCGTTCGGTGAGAACGCTGTGCTGAAAGTCCAGGATCTCGCCAAGTTCGACTTCAAGGGCATCGATATCGCGCTGTCCTCTCCTGGCGCCAGGGTCTCGGCCGAGCACAGCCCGCGGGCGGCGAAGGCCGGTGCGGTCGTGATCGACAATACGTCGTACTGGCGCATGGATCCCGACGTGCCGCTCGTCGTGCCCGAAGTGAATCGCGAGGCGATCGCGGGCTACAAGCGCCGTGGCATCATCGCCAATCCCAACTGTTCCACGATCCAGATGGTGGTGGCACTGAAGCCGCTGCATGACGCGGCGACCATCAAGCGTGTCGTGGTAGCGACCTATCAATCTACCTCGGGCGCCGGCAAGGAGGCGATGGACGAGCTGCTGAACCAGACGAAGAGCTTTTTCGTCAACCAGGATCTCGAACCGAAGAAGTTCGCCAAGAACATCGCCTTCAATGTCATCCCGCAGATTGACGTTTTCATGGAAGACGGCTCGACCAAGGAAGAATGGAAGATGGTGGTCGAGACCAAGAAGATTCTTGATCCCAAGATCAAGGTGCATGCGACCTGTGTGCGCGTGCCGACATTCATCGGTCACGCCGAGGCCGTGACCATCGAGCTGGAGCAGCCGCTCGAAGAAGACGAGGCGCGCCGTCTGCTTGCCGCTGCGCCCGGCATTCTTGTCGTCGATCGTCGCGAACCGGGCGGCTATGTGACTCCCAAGGAGGTGACTGGACAGGATGCGGTGTTCGTCAGCCGCGTGCGAGTCGATCCGACCGTGGAGCATGGTCTGTCGCTCTGGTGCGTCAGCGACAATCTGCGCAAGGGCGCGGCGCTCAACGCTATCCAGATCGCCGAGGAACTGATCAAGGGCTACATCTAGTAGGGGGCAAGCATCCTTCTCCACTAGGCCTACGCCCAAATTTCGCCTTAAATATCAGATGCTTAAGAGTATCGACTGATGTAATGTTGGAAGAATAAGGCTTCCGACTGGGCGATACCGTGACCGATCTGTCGACCATTCATCCGCTGAGGTCCGAATCCCGGATCTCGGCAGCGCCGACCCCTTTGTTCGGTGCCGCCGTCGATACGTTTCTCCAGCAGTTGCGGCTGGCCGGTCAGGCGTTTCGCGCCGGCCGGCTCGATGAAGCGATCTCGTCCTATTTCAAGCTGCTGACGCAGCGGCCGTACCATGCCGAACTGCACAATAGTCTCGGCATGGCCTTACGACAGGCGGGCAAGCTCGAGGCGGCCGTGTCGCATCACCGCCTGTCGTTGGCGGAAGATCCCGACAATGCGGCGCTGCATTCCAATCTCGGCAATGCCCTGCGCGCGGCCAATCGCGCCGACGAGGCGGTCAAGCATCACTTCCGCTCCATCGCGCTCAACCGCAACTACGCCGACGGCTTCTTCGATCTTGGCCTGTGCCTGCGCGATCTCGGTCGGATTGACGAGGCGGTGGGGTGCTTCACGCGCGCGCTCGCCCTCACGCCCGACCATAAGCGGGCCCGAACCGAATTTGCCGTCGCGCTTCTGATGCGCGGCCAGTTGCGCGAGGGCTTCGCTGCTTACGAGGCGCGCAAGCGCCTGCCCGAGGTTCCCACTCCCGATTTTGTACAACCCGCTTGGGAAGGCGGTCCGATCGAGGGCAAGCGGCTCCTGCTCTATGCCGAGCAGGGTCTGACGGATGTGCTGCTGTTCGTTCGTTTCGCCCGCGACTTGAAGCGGCGCGGCGCTACGGTCCTCGTCCTCTGTCAGGCGCCGCTCAAGGGCCTGTTGGAGGAAGTCGATTTCATCGACGAGGTCGTGATCGAGGGCGAAGCCCTGCCGCCATTTGATTTCCATGCGTCGCTGGTTTCACTGCCGCATCTGTGTCAGCCGGATTTCGATGCCATGTCCGGCCCGTATCTGGTTCCGCCTCCCGACAAGCTCGTCCGGCTGGGGCGCCTCGACAAGGCCAAGCTGCGCATCGGTATCTACTGGGGCGCCAGCGGCAGCCGGCCCCAGGACAGGCTGCGTTCGGCGCCGTTTGCGGAATTCCTCGCCTTCACCGGCGATCCGGAATTGCTGATCTTCAGTCTGCAGGGCGGCGCCCACCAGAAGGACATCAAGCAGTTCGGGGCGGCCGGACTTGTCCATGATGTCGGCCGTGGCATCTTCGATTTCGCCGAAGCGGCAAGCGCCCTGTCGCAACTCGACTTGCTGATTTCGATCGATGCGCCGATTGCGCATCTGGCGGCGGCGATGGGTTTGAGGACGTGGGTGCTGTTGCCGTCGCCGTCCGATTGGCGCTGGCACCTCGGTGGCAGCCGCGCGCCCTGGTATCCGTCCGTGCGGCTGTTCCGGCAAACAGCTCCCGGCGAGTGGGACTCGGTATTTGCCGCCGTCCACAACGAGATCGAGCTGCTGAAGCTGCAGGCGCCATTGCTGACGTCCGAGCGCTCCTGAGGTCGGACGGCGTCCGGCACGAGTCCTTCTGGCGGGGCGGCAATCCGGCCTCTGGCAGGTAACTTGCTTACCTACGCGTCGGCTCGACCGCGCGAATACGCTCCTTTACGTTCCGCGCGATCCTATTCCACCGGACGTAAGGGGGACTCCCATGCTTGATGACAAGACGCTCGACAGGCTTTTCCGTGGCGCTCGCACGCACAATGGCTGGCTCGACAAGCCCGTCAGCGACGATCAATTGAAGGCCATCTACGATCTCATGAAGTGGGGGCCGACCTCGGCCAACTCCTCTCCCGCCCGCATCGTGTTCGTGCGTACGAAGGAAGGGAAGGAGAAGCTGAAGCCCGCGCTGAGCGCCGGCAACACTGAAAAGACCATGACCGCACCGGTGACCGCGATCGTGGCCTACGACACGCAGTTCTACGAGCATCTGCCGGAGCTCTTTCCCCACGACCAGACCGCCAAGTACTGGTTCAGCGGCGAAGGCAAGGAAGCGGTCAGCGCCGCCACGGCCTTCCGCAACGGCTCGCTGCAGGGCGCCTACCTGATGATCGCCGCCCGTGCCCTGGGCTTCGATGTCGGCGCCATGAGCGGCTTCGACAATGCCAAGGTCGACGAGGCGTTCTTTCCGGACGGCCGCTTCAAGACCAACTTCCTCTGCAACATCGGCTACGGCGACCACACAAAGCTGTTCAATCGCAGCCCCCGGCTCTCGTTCGAGCAGGCCTGCGCGCTGGCCTAAGACCGACGGCGTTCAGACGCGGACAGGAAGCTCAAACGCCCAGGGCCTTGCCGATATGTCGCCAGGGCAAGGGCAGCAGCGATATCAGCGCCACCAATCCGAAGGCGAGGATGATGGCGCCAGAGATGCGGTTGAGCCAGACCATGCCCGTGCGCGTGAACTGCGCGCGCAGGGCGGCAGCCACGGAGCAGAGGATGGTCCACCAGCCGAGTGCGCCACAAAAGACGCCGGCCACCAGCAGGCCGGCATCGGCAAGGCTGGTGCCAACACCGGCGAGGTTGCGACCGGCGAAGGCGGCGCCAAATGCCATCACGGTCAGTGGATTGAAGACCGTGATGAAGAAGCTCGAACTCGTATAGTGGAAGTGGGTCGAGATCGTGTGTTCGATGTCGTTGGCGACCGGATCGCCTACGGTGCGAGGCCGATGACGCATCGTCGTCACGCCCATCACCACCAGCACCACGCCGCCAATTCCCCGTAGCCACGCCTCGTGCCGGGCGACGAACTCCTCGACGAAGGAGAGGCCGAAGGCGGCGACGGCGCCGAAGACAGCGTCGCCCAGGGCGGCGCCGACTCCAGTGAGAAAGCCGGCCAACGCGCTGACGGTAATCGCGCGGCGAATGCAGAGTGCGGCTGCGGGCCCGACCGGCACGGCAATGACGAAGCCGATCACGGCTCCCTCTATGGCGAGCGTGATCGGGTTGAACACGAAGCCTGGCACGTTCATCGCCAGCCTAAAGCTTTTCCGCCATGAACCGACGCGGCGGCGCGACCATGCGATCCTGCGCCGCGACGATCTGCAGCTCTCGTTCGCCCATTGCCTGCGTCGCTTCGAGCACGGCATAGACCGACGAGGCGGCGCTGCCGAGCGCCTGGGCAATGTCGCCGCTGCCGAGCCAGTGAGCTGTGAACAGGGCCGAGACCATGTCGCCCGTGCCATTGGGCATGATGTCGAAGCCGATCAGCGGCGTCGTGATGCGCCAGGCCGCGTCGGCCGTCACCGCGACCATCTCGATCTGGTGTGCCGGCGCATCGGCACGGCGCAGGCTGGTGATCAGGACCAGGCGCGGCCCCTTCATCAGGCTGCGTGCCGCCCGCAGTGCGTCGGCCATCGTAGCAACCTTGCCGCCGGTCAGATGCTCGAGTTCGAAGTGGTTGGGGGTAATGAGGTCGGCGGCGGGAATCGCACGCTCACGAAAGAAGACGTCGATGCCTGGCTTCACATAAATGCCGGTGTCGATGTCTCCCAGCACGGGGTCGCAGCACCAGATCGCCTTGGGGTTGGCGCTACGGACGCGGTACGCCGTGTCGATCATCACGTCCGCAAGCGCGGCATCACCGACGTAACCCGTGAGCAATGCATCGCAGCGCGAAAGCTGCCCCAGCGCTTCTATGCCGTGCACGATGTCGGCGACCTGATCGGCCGGCGCCACGCGGCCGCGCCACGCGCCGTATCCCGTGTGGTTGGAAAATTCGACGGTGTTCACCGCCCAGACCTCGTGGCCCAATCGCTGGAGGGGGAAAGCTGCTGCCCGATTGCCGACGTAACCGTAGGCGACATGGCTCTGAAGCGAGAGAAAGCGCATGGCCAATGCCACCTTGCCACAACGAGACCCCTCATTATAGTCCGCGGCGTCCTTGAGAGGGTTTGATATGTCCAGCACCGTTCGTCCGCGTCGTAGCGTGCTTTATATGCCGGGAGCAAATACCCGTGCGCTGGAAAAAGCGCGCACCCTGCCGGCCGATGCCCTGATCTTCGATCTCGAGGACGCCGTCGCCCCCGATGCCAAGGAAGCCGCCCGCGCCAACGTCGTCGCGGCTGCCAGGAGCAAAGCCTACGGCAAGCGCGAGATTGCCATTCGCTGCAACGGGCTCGCAACACCCTGGGGCAAGGACGACGTAGCGGCGATCGCCGCCTCCGGGGCCGATGCCATTCTGGTGCCCAAGGTGGAAAGCGCGGCCGACGTGGCCAGTGTCGTGTCGCTGCTCGATGCTGCCGGTGCGCCGTCCTCGATGGCGGTGTGGGCCATGATGGAGACGCCCAAGGGCATCCTGCGCGCCGAGGAGATCGCCGCCTCCCACAAGCGGCTGCAGCTCTTCGTCATGGGTACCAACGACCTCGTCAAGGACATGCGGGCCCGGCACACGCCGATGCGCCTGCCCATGATCACCGCACTCGGCCTCGGCATGCTGGCCGCGCGTGCCTATGGGCTCACCATCCTCGATGGCGTCTACAACGACATCCAGGACGCCGAGGGCTTCAAGGAAGTGTGTCGCCAGGGCCTGGAAATGGGTTTCGACGGCAAGACGCTGATCCATCCCAGCCAGGTCGATCCGTGCAACGAGGTCTTTGCGCCCTCGTCCGCCGAGCTGGAGACCGCGAGCAAGATCGTATCGGCGTTCAAGGCCGCCCAGGCCGAGGGCAAGGGCGTCGTCACTGTCGACGGACGCATGATCGAGAATCTCCATGTCGAGCAGGCCGAGCGCGCGCTCGCCCTCGCCGCCGCGATCAAGGAGTTGCAGGCAGCATGAGTACCAAGAGCAAGACCGAGGGCGGCAATTTCTTCGAGGACTTCAAGGTCGGCCAGGAAATCCGCCATGCGACGCCGCGTACGCTGACCGAGGCTGATGCGGCCCTGAACGTTGCACTTTATGGGTCGCGCTTCGCCATCAATTCGTCCGACGAATTCGCGCGCGCCGTCGGCCTGCCGCGCGCGCCGCTCGACGACCTGCTGGTGTTTCATGTCGTGATCGGCAAGACCGTACCCGACATTTCGGTGAACGCCGTCGCCAATCTCGGCTACGCCGAATTTCGCTGGGGTGTGCCCGTTTATCCGGGCGATACGCTGTCGGTGAGTTCGACGGTGCTGGGGCTGCGTGAAAACTCCAATCGCACCAGTGGCGTGGTCTGGGTGCGCTCGACCGGCATCAATCAGCGTGGCGAGATGGTGCTGGACTACATACGCTGGGTGATGGTGCACAAGCGCGATCCCGCCGCCGTTGTTTCGGCGCCGGTCGTGCCCAAGCCGGCGGCGTCGGTCGCGCCCGCGGATCTGATCGTGCCGGCGGGCCTGTCGCTGGCCGGCTACGACGATGTCGCCGCGGGCTCGCCCTATCGCTGGGAAGATTACGAGGCGGGCGAGCGCATCGACCATGTGAGCGGCATCACGCTCGAGGACTCGGACCACATGTTCTCGACGCGGCTCTATCAGAACACTGCACGGGTGCATTTCGATGCCCATGCCGGCAAGAGCACCCGCTTCGGCCGTAGACTCGCCTATGGCGGCCACGTGATCTCGTTGGCCCGCGCGCTGTCCTTCAACGGCCTCGCCAACGGCTTCCGGGTGGCGGCCGTCAATGCCGGCAGCCACGTGGCGCCGACCTTCGGCGGCGACACGATCTACGCCTGGTCCGAGGTCCTGGAGCGGGCGCCGCTGCCCGGTCGCGCTGATCTGGGTGCCTTGCGTGTGCGTACCTACGCGGCAAAGGACTGCCCGTGCGGCTCCTGGCCGGGCAAAGAAGCGGACGGCAAGTACCATCCTGCAGTGGTCCTGGATCTGGACTATTGGCTGCTGCTGCCGCGGCGGGCGGCCTAGGGCTGCTCGACGCGCGAATTTCGCTGAAAAATCCGAGGGTTACCTGTGGCGCAGGGCTGAGTTTCATTGACTTGACAGACACGCGCGCTAAAAAAGTCCCGCTCCCCTTCATGTCTGTAGGGGTAACAGAGGTTTCCGCGCCATGAGCGTTGCCAATCGGCCGTCAAATCGGCCGCTCTCTCCCCATTTGCAGGTCTATCGACCGCAACTCACCTCGGTGCTTTCGATCCTGCATCGCGCCACAGGGATCGCCCTTGCGGTGGGCGCCCTCTATCTGGCGACCTGGGTCATCTATGCCGCCAGCGGACCGCGCGGCTATGCGGTGTTCCAGAGCTTCAACAGCTCGATCGTGGGCCGGTTGGTGCTGGGTGGCTGGCTGTTCAGCATCTTTTTCCATCTCTGCAACGGCATCCGGCACCTGTTCTGGGATGCGGGCTACGGCTTCGAGCTCAAGGACGCCTATCGCAGCGGCTGGACCGTGGTCATCGTGGCACTCGTTGCCACGGTGGTGTCGTGGATCGTCGGCCTGCGGCTGGTGTGAGGGAGGCGGATATGGTTGATCGCAGAACTCCTCTCGCCCGTGCCCGCGGCCTCGGTTCGGCCAAGGACGGTCTTGGCCATTGGTGGGCGCAGCGGCTGACCGCCGTCGCGCTGATCCCGCTCGTCGTCTGGTTCGCCATTTCCCTGGTGATGCTGAGCGGCGCCGACTACGCCACGGTGCGCGCCTGGATCGGCTCACCCCTGGTGATGGTGCTGCTGATCCTGACCATCGGCATCGGGATGCATCATGGCCAGCTCGGCCTGCAGGTCGTGGTCGAGGACTATACCGAAGGCGCCTGGCGTCTGACGCTGATCGTGCTGGTGAAGTTCATCGCCGTGCTGTTCGGCCTGAGCGCCATCGTCGCCATCCTGCGTATCGGATTTGGAGGCTAATCATGGCCGAGAAGAGCAATGGCGCCACGTCGGGCACGATGAACATCGGTGGCCGCGCCTACACCATCATCGATCACGAATATGACGTCGTCGTCGTCGGTGCCGGCGGCGCCGGCCTGCGCGCGACGTTCGGCATGGCGGCGCAGGGCCTGAAGACGGCCTGCATCACCAAGGTGTTCCCCACCCGCAGCCACACCGTGGCGGCGCAGGGCGGCATCTCGGCGGCGCTCGGCAACATGGGTCCGGACGACTGGCGCTGGCACATGTACGACACGGTCAAGGGCTCCGACTGGCTCGGGGACCAGGACGCGATCGAATATATGTGCCGCGACGGCATTCCCGCGATCATCGAGCTCGAACATTTCGGCGTGCCGTTCAGCCGCACGCCCGAGGGCAAGATCTATCAGCGGCCGTTTGGCGGCATGACGACGGAGTTCGGCAAGGGCATCGCCCAGCGCACCTGCGCGGCGGCCGACCGCACCGGTCACGCCATGCTGCATACGCTCTACCAGCAGTCGCTCCGGAATAACGCCGAGTTCTTCGTCGAGTATTTCGCGCTCGACCTGATCATGGACGAGGGCGTGTGCCGCGGGGTGATGGCCTGGAACCTCGACGACGGCACGATCCATCGCTTCCGTGCCCATCGCACGGTGCTGGGGACCGGCGGCTGCGGCCGCGTCTACTTCACCGCCACGTCGGCGCACACCTGCACGGGTGACGGCGGTGCCATGGTGCTGCGCGCGGGCCTGCCGCTCCAGGACATGGAGTTCGTGCAGTTCCATCCGACCGGCATCTACGGCGCCGGCTGCCTGATCACCGAGGGCGTGCGCGGCGAGGGCGGCTACGTCACCAACGGCAACGGCGAGCGCTTCATGGAGCGTTATGCGCCGTCGGCCAAGGACCTTGCCTCGCGTGACGTCGTCTCGCGGTCGATGACCATCGAGATCCGCGAAGGCCGCGGCTGCGGCCCGAACAAGGATTACATCGAGCTGCATGTCGAGCATCTCGACCCCAAGGTCATCCATGAGCGCCTGCCCGGCATCGCCGAGACGGCGCGCATCTTTGCCGGCGTCGACGTGACTCGTCAGCCGATCCCGATCCTGCCGACCTGCCACTACAACATGGGCGGCATCCCGGCGAATTATCACTGCGAAGTCATGACCGTGAAGGACGGCGATCCCTACGCCGCCGTACCGGGTCTGATGGCGCTCGGCGAGGCCGCATCGGTCGGCGTCCATGGCGCCAATCGCCTGGGGTCCAACTCGCTGCTCGAGCTTGTGGTGTTCGGCCGCTCTGCTGCCAACCGCACGGCCAGCCAGCTGACGCCAGGGGCTCCGCACAAGGACCTGCGCAATGCCGGCGAAGAGGCGCTCGCCCGTCTCGACAAGTTGCGGCATGCCACGGGCGGCACGCCGACAGCCCAGCTGCGCACGCAGATGCAGCGCACCATGCAGAACGACTGCGCTGTGTTCCGGACCCAGCAAAGCCTCGACGAAGGCTGCGCCAATCTCGACAAGGTGTTCGCCGGCAAGTCGGACATCCGCGTCAAGGATCGCTCGATGATCTGGAACTCCGATCTCATGGAGACCCTGGAGTTCGAAAACCTGATCCTGCAGGCCCAGGCCATCATCCGCTCCGCTGCCAATCGCCACGAAAGCCGTGGCGCCCATGCCCGGGAAGATTATCCCGAGCGCGACGACAAGAACTGGCTGAAGCACACGGCCGTGTGGGTCGATCCCGAGACTGGCAAGACCCGCATCGACTACCGCCCGGTCAATCTGCAACCGATGAGCAACGACGTTCAGTCCTTCCCGCCCAAGGCGCGGGTGTACTGAGTTCGAGAGGAAGCGATGGCTGAGTTTTCACTGCCCGCCAATTCCAAGGTCGGCGTTGGCGAAACCTTCAAGGCTCCGGCAGGCACCAAGAACGTCAAGGTGTTCAAGGTCTATCGCTGGACGCCGGAAGACGGAAAGAATCCGCAGGTCGACACTTACGAAGTCGACATGGACAGCTGCGGCCCGATGGTTCTCGACGCGCTGATCAAGATCAAGAACGAGATGGACAGCTCGCTCACCTTCCGGCGCTCCTGCCGCGAAGGTGTGTGCGGTTCGTGTGCAATGAACATCGACGGCACGAACACGCTCGCCTGCACCAAGTACATCTCGGATGTGAAGGGCGAGGTGAAGATCTATCCGCTGCCGCATATGCCGGTGGTGAAGGATCTGGTGCCTGACCTGACCGTTCCCTACGCCCAGCTCGCGTCGATCGAGCCGTGGCTGAAGTCGACGAGCCAGCCGCCGACACGCGAGCGCCTGCAGTCGCCGGAGGAGCGCGCCAAGCTCGACGGCCTGTGGGAATGCATCCTCTGCTTCTGCTGCTCGACGTCGTGCCCGAGCTACTGGTGGAACGGCGACCGTTACCTCGGCCCGGCGATCCTGTTGCAGGCTTATCGCTGGCTGGCCGACAGCCGCGACGAGGCCAAAGGCGAGCGCCTCGACCAGCTCGAAGATCCGTTCCGGCTGTATCGCTGCCACACCATCATGAATTGTACCAAGACCTGCCCCAAGGGTCTCAATCCCGCCAAGGCGATCGGCGAGATCAAGAAGATGCTGGTCGAGCGGGTCGTCTAGATCGGTTGCCGTCAGGCTCGGCGAGTCCCAAGCCCCGATATGCTCCAGCATATCGGGGCTTGTCGTTTCGGCTCACCGGGTCGGGCGCCTAACTTGGCCAGGCAATCGGATGTTCGTAGTAGCGGATCTCATCGGGCCACGCGCCTCGATGATGGCTGAAAGCGCGTTTGAGCGGCATTGACAGGGCGTTGGATGCGCCGGCCTGGGTGACGTCGGGACCTTCCGATGCCAGTCGCGCGGCCGTCGGCACGCCTGGCCGAATGAAGGCAATGTGGCCGGCCTTGTGCGGGTCGGGATTTTCGTACGCCGCGACAACCAGATTGCCGAGGTTCGCGCTCTGTTGCGCAGCGGCGGCGTCTGCCAGCGGACGCCAGCCCGAAGAGGGACCGTCTGTCAGCAGCCAGCGCATCTGGGCATTCGCCAACAGTGTTGGCGAATGTTCAGGCGGACGCAGGATATAGACGCCCAGCTGCTTGCCGAAGGCGGCGACGAAGGCGCTGCAATGGGTGGCCGCCGGCTTGGCATAGGGATTGGGATCGAGTTCGCCCGTCTCCCATTCGACCGGCTTGTAGGGCAGCCACAGATGATCGACGCCCGAGGCATCGAGGCGCTGGAGCAGCCGCTTCCCGTTGGGGGTGATGGGGCCGCAGCAGGACTGGGCGAAGCCGGGCGTGCTGACCAGCAGGGACGCCAGCAGAGTGGCCGGGATCCCCGAAAGGAGAAGGCGCCGGGAAGGCCGCAGGCGCCGGGGCATCGAAGACATTGGACGGCTCCTTGATCGCGGCATCGTCATACCAGCGATCGACTTGGCGAGCGAGCTTTGTGGGGTAACGAAGGTTCTGGTCCATGCGTGACTGCAATCTTCTCTGGGGCCGACAGGGGAGTGCAATGCCCTGCGTTGCTCGCCATTAAATTGTGGACGGGTATTGCCGCCGCAAGCTGGCCCTTGATCCTTCAGCCGGAAAGGCCGACCGCGGACGGCGCATCTTTTGCTAAGTTGGGTCGGAAACAAACTTGGGGGCTCGTCTTGTTCTTCAAACGTCTTGCCGCTGCGGCGGCGATTGCGGTGTCGGGGGCGCTACCCGCTCTGCCGGCTTCCGCTGGCCAGACCTTCGATGCCGTCAAGGCCAAGGGCTACGTGCAATGCGCCGTCAACACGGGCCTCGCCGGCTTCTCCTTCGCCGATACCCAGGGCAAGTGGACCGGCCTCGATGTCGATCTTTGCAAGGCGTTCGCGGCAGCAATGTTCGGCGATGCCGAGAAGGTGAAGTTCATTCCGACCACCGCCCAGCAGCGCTTCGTGGCCCTGCAATCGGGCGAGGTCGACGTCATCACGCGCAACGCCACCCAGACCCTGCTCCGTGACACGCAGCTCGGCTTCAACAGCGCGGGCGTCAACTTCTATGACGGCCAGGGGTTCCTGGTGCCGGCCAAGTCCGGCATCAAGAGTGCCAAGGAGTTGAATGGAGCCACCATCTGCGTGCAGCCTGGCACGACCACTGAGCTCAACCTCGCGGACTACTTCCGCAAGAACAAGATGACCTTCAAGCCGGTGTTGATCGAGAAGCTCGATGAGCTGCTTCAGGCCTATGCGGCGGGGCGCTGTGACGCCTACACGACCGACTCCTCGGGGCTCGCGGCCGTGCGCGCCGGACAGCTCTCCGGCAAAGGCGAGCACGTCATCCTGCCCGAGCGCATCTCCAAGGAACCGCTGGGGCCGTTGGTGCGCCACGGCGACGATCAGTGGTTCGATCTCGTGCGTTTTGTGCTCGACGGCATGATCGAAGCCGAGGAACTCGGCATCAGCCAGGCGAATGTCGACGAGATGGCGAAGAGCGACGATCCGGTGATCAAGCGCTTCCTCGGCGTGACGCCGGGTTACGGCAAGGCCATGGGGGTCGATGAGAAGTGGATGTACAACGTCATCAAGCAGGTCGGGAACTATGGCGACAGCTTCGAGCGCAATGTCGGCAGGAACACCCCGCTCAAGCTCGATCGCGGCCTCAACGCGCTGTGGACCAATGGCGGCCTGATGTACGCGATTCCGTTCCGTTGAGCGCGGTCGCCTTCACGGTCTTACCCAAGGAAAGGAACGAGCGGGACTTCAGTCGGCCCGCTCGAAACGCAGGCTCTTCACCCGACCGGTGGAAACGACCAGCGCCTTGATCCGGCCGCCTCGACCGCGCTCGAGATGGGCAAGCTGGGTCACGGTCAGCCAAGGGCCGGGCGTCTGGATCTCCACCGTGTGCTCGTCGATGCCGCGCACCGGCCAGGGCGCGCCACCGGCAATCAGGGGCCCACTGACGCCAATCGTGTAGTCGGCGCCCCCGCGTCGCACATGCCATGTGGCACCGGTATCGGCGGAGACGTAGGCGCCGGCAATGCCGGATGGCACAGGCTTGCGCCGGCCGAGCTTCCTGAAGGTGACGATGCGACCGGCGCCGAGAGCGACCTGAACCGAGCGTGGGCCCATGGGCTTCAGCGCGAACTCGAACGAGCCGCGTTCGGCCGCGAGCCACCCGTCGGAGCGCCGAGCCAAGGCGAAGGGCAAGCCGTTCTGGGTAACGGTCGGCTCGTTGTTGCGCCAGGCGAGCTCGAACAACGAGGGCTCCTCGGCGTTGAACCAGGTGCCAGAGAGCGCCTCGATCTCCGTCTGTGTCGGCGCCGGTATTGGCCTTGCCATGGCTCGTGTGCCAGCCAGCGCCTCGACCGCCACCCCGCGGGCCAGGCGCCAGGGATCGAGGGTGCCCAGGTTGGAAATCACGACGACCGTGAGCTCGACGCTCGGCAGGCGCAGGAATTCGGTGCGGAAGCCGGGCCATAGCCCGCCATGCCCGATCGTCTGGAGGCCGCGCAGCAGGCTCGTATCGAGACCGCGGCGATAGTGGTTGGCATGGCCGTCATTCAACGGCTTCTGCGCCATGAGCTGGGCCGGCAAGTCGGTCGGGTCGAGCTTCGGCTTGTCGAAGTGGCGACTCCAGATCAATAGATCCTCGACCGACGAAACGAGGCCGCCTTCACCGCCCTGCGGGTAGGCGTGCTGCGCACGGCGGAAGCCTTTCTCGATATCGCCCAGATAGCCGGTGGCGAGATCCGGAATGACGGTGTCGATTTCCGGCGCCAGCAACGTATGGCTCATGCCGAGTGGCTTGAAGATCCGCTCAGCCAGGAAATCGCCGAGCTTCCTCCCGGCAATGCGCTCGATGATCAGGCCGAGCAACAGGAAGTTGGTATTGCTGTAGAGGAAACGGCTGCCCGGCGTGAAATTCAGATGCCGATTGAGGACGCAGGCGGCCAGAAGGTCGGCCGGTCGGGCGGGCTTGTCGAGCCCATGTCCGCCGAGCCGCAACAATTCGAGGAAGTCAGGCAGGCCGGAGCAGTTGCGCATCATCTGATCGATGGTGACCGGCAATGGGGCCAGTTCATGCAGATATTTGTGCGGTGGATCGGATAGTTTGAGCCTGCCTTCATTGACGAGCATCAGGGCGGCCGAAACCGTGAACTGCTTGCTCACTGACGCAATGCGAAACCGTGTCTTCTGCGTGATCGGAACGCCCAGTTCGATGCTGGCGAGGCCATAGCCCTTGCACAGCTCGACATGGCCCGATCGCATGACGGCGACGACGGCGCCCGGCGATCCGGATTGGGTGTAACGGGAAAACAACGCATCGACGCGCCGTTCGAGGGAAAGGGTATCAACCGGCTTTGACATTTGCCGCAGTGAAGCCCGGACCCCTCACGCTTGTAAAGCTGTGGCGCTATCTGCAAGAAAAGAGACTGCGCTTCCGGGGTGCTCTCGTGGCGAGTATCGGTGGGCTCTCGCTCTGCCCTCCTGCCGGTGTTGGAAAGCCGGTGCTCAGGCCATGTCGACCTTCCCGGAGGGATGCACTCGCGCGGCGACGACGAGGCGAACGCGAATGGTGGGCGGAACTGGCGGGCTTGGCAAAGCAGCGACAAGGGCAAGCCTTCGCGTGTTGCGGGTGCTGGGCCAAATCCTCGCGATTTTCGTGATCTGCCTGGTTCTGGATTATGTCCTGCTGGCCACTGTCTTCTCGCGCTGGAAGCAGCGCTGGGCCGATGCGGCATCGGCTTACACAGAGGCCTATATAAAGACCGCCTATGATCATGATCTGGCTCCCAATTCCGACTCGACGCGAGTTTGGGGAAATATCGTCTATCCCTGGCATACCGACCGTTATGGCTTCAGAATCGGAACTTGTGCGCCAGGTGAAGCCGAAAAGTCGCGGCCGGCGATCTTCGTTATCGGTGATTCATTCACCGAGGCTATCGGCTCTAGCTACGAGAACAGCTTTGCCGGACTGATGGCGTGCGATGCTGCGCGCCAGGGCAAAGCGGTCTGGAATCTCGGCGTGGCGTCGTACAGCCCGGCGATCTACCATCGCAAGATCCGCGTCGCCGCCCAGAAGCTGGGCATCACGCCGCGCGAGATCTATGTCTTCCTCGACCTCTCCGACATTGATGACGACGCCAACGTCTATCATGTGAGCCCAGACGGCATCGTCACGTCGAGCGCGTTTCACTGGTTCAATATCGGCCAGTTCCTTCTCGGCAATTTCGCGACCTTCCGGTTGGCCTACGACCTCTATTTGTCGTCTTCCCTCGCCACGGTGGGATCATTGGGGAAGGACCGTGCGCGCTGGACCGTCGATCCGACCCTGATGAAGGAATGGGGCCAACGCGGACTCGAGATTGCCGCGAGAAACCTCGACCAGGTCGTCGCGATCTGCCGGGAATGGGACTGCAGCGTTACCCTCGTGGTCTATCCGTGGCCGGACAGCATCGCTTCGGGCGACCGCAACAGCATTCAGGTTACCTATTGGCGGGATTGGTCGGCCTCGCATCATGTCCGCTTCATCGATGGCTTTGCCGCTTTCTTTCGCGAGCCTTCCAGCGTGGCGATCCACAAGTACTTCATCGCCGGGGACGTGCACTTCAGCGCCGCGGGTCATCGCCTGCTCTTCGACGAGCTGAAGCGCGCGACAGGCGGTGATTACTGACGCGCTGGCAGCGACCCGTCTGGCGCCACGGCGCGGAATGGGCAGCCGTCGCACCGCTCGCCCGATCAGGATCGAAGCGCTAGGGTCCGGAGCTCGGAGGAAACAAAATGGATCGTCGCTTCGTCACCGTCGAGAAAGGGCTTGGCCCGCAAGGCCGTATCGCCGTCGTGCGTTTCGATCGCGGCGACAACATAAACGCCCTCAGCCAGCAGGCGATGCGCGAATTGCGGGATGTGCCGCACGATTTCGAGGATGACCTCGACACCTCCGTCGTGATTCTCACTGGCTCGGACAAGGCCTTCTCGGCGGGGTTCGATCTCAAGGATCCAGAGGCCTGGCAGCGCACGGCCTTGCCGATCGGCGAGCGCCTCCATCGCCAGCGCCTGGGGCCGAAGATGTGCAAGGCGTGGCAGGATATGGAACAGGTCACCATTGCCGCTATCGAAGGCCATTGCATTGGCGGTGGCGCGGCGCTGGTCGTGGCGCTGGATTTCCGCTTCTGCGGCCGCGGCGCGCACTTTCGCATCCCCGAGGTCGAGCTGGGCATGAACATGAGCTGGGGCTCGATCCCGCGGATGTTGGCGCTGATGGGGCCGGCGCGTACCAAGCAGGCGGTAATTCTGGCCTCGGACCGCGTCACTGCGGGCCAGGCGAAGGAATGGGGCCTTGTGGAGGAGGTCGTGGAGAATGGCCAGGCGCTGGCCGAGGCGATGGCTTTCGCCGACCGCATCGCGCGGCAGCCGCCGATCCCCGTGCGCATGTCCAAGCTTTCCGTGAATCGCCTGGCCCACGCGCTCGACGATCTTGCTGCCCACATGGATGCCGACCAGAACGTGCTGACCGGCCTTACCGAGGACTACAAGGAAGGAACCTCGGCGTTTCGCGAGAAGCGCAAGCCGGTGTTCAAAGGGCGCTAGTGCCGGATCGGGTCTCTCGTTTCGGCAATTCCGCGAGGATCCTCAGCCGCTCGGCGTTGTCCATGATCACCCACCGTCCGATCTCATCGATCGTACGCTTGCAGCCGATGCAATAGGGACTGCCCGCCTCGATGGTACAGACACCGATACAGGGCGAGATCACACGCGGCGGACGAGGCGGAGGTGCGATCCCTCCCATGGGGATCAGGGCTTTTTGCTAAGTGCCGCGAGCTGGCCCTGCAGCTCATCGAGCTTGCGTTTGAGTTCGTCGATTGCCTCGGGGCTACCAGCAGACGGGGCAGACGGCTCCTGCTTCGGTGCCTCTGCCCCATTGGCATGAGCTGCCGCTCCTTGACCCGCCGCGAACGGATTGAACATCCGCATCGCCTGCTCGAACATCGCCATGTTCTGCTTGCCCATGGATTCGAACTGCTGGAACGGATTGAAGCCGAAGGCATTCTGCATGTAGTGGCGCATCTGTTCCTGATTGCGCGCGAACTGCGTCATCGACATTTCGAGGTACTGCGGCACCACGCCCTGCAGGCTGTCGCCATAGAACGAGATGAGCTGGCGCAGGAACGGGATCGGCAGCAGCGTCTGCCCGCCCTTGCTCTCTTCCTCGAAGATGATCTGCGTCAGAACAGAACGCGTGATCTCCTCGCCGGTCTTGGCGTCGTAGACCACGAAATCGGTCTTGTCCTTCACCATCTGCGACAGATGATCGAGGGTCACGTAGGCCGACGTGGCGGTATTGTAGAGTCGTCGATTCGCATACTTCTTGATGACGACGGGGGCCGGTTTGGGGCCGCTCTCCGGTGCCTGTTCGGCCATTACGCTGCGCTCCTTTGCCCGTACGCTGAACGCTCTCCCAGTGTTTGGACCTTAGCGCCGATGCCGCAGTGCGACAAGTAAGGCTTAGCGAACGCGAGACAATGCCATTGCATCTTGATGGGCTATAATGGGGCATGGCCTCGGACAAGGACGATATGTCGGGTGATTTCGACCGCTTGGCCCGGCGCTACCTCGATTTATGGCAAAGCCAGCTCGCGGGTCTGGCCGCGGATCAGACCGTGACGGAACAAATTGCGCGGCTTTTCGCGGCTGCAAACGCACAGGTTGCGTCCGTAATACAAGCCGCCCAAGCTACGCCCCATGCCGCTGCCGCCGCCCCCACAGCCGCCTCAGCAGATCATGCGTCTGGGGCCCCGTCCGCTGCCCCTGCATCTGGGAACGGCATTGATGACGTGGGCGAGCTCCGAAAACGCGTGGCAGCTCTGGAAGCGCGACTCGCCGATCTCGAATCCAGACTCGGCCGTCCCTGAACTTCTTGCGCCGGTTGTTGCCGAGGCCAACGCGCTGGAGGCGACAGGCGGCGCGGGCCGGTTCGAAGCATCACTTCGCCGTGAAATCGCGCGGCGCATGGACCGGCTGGCCGATGGAGTCCTGGCCTACCGCCAGCATCCGGTCCACCGGACCCTCGAGGAACCACCGACCGTCTGGCGCGACGGCAACACGCGCCTGCTCGATTTCGGGGCGACGCACCGTCTGGCCCGAAAAAAAGGGGCCCGAGCCGTTCTGGTGGTTCCATCCCTGATCAACCGTTGGGAAGTGCTCGATCTCACGGCGGAGAAGAGCTTGCTGCGCGCGATGGCGGCGCAAGGCTTGCGGCCCTACCTCGTCGACTGGGGGAGCCCGAACGAGCAGGAGCGGCATTTCGATCTGACTGCGTACGTATCCCGACTTGATCGGGCACTGGCGTTCGTCGCCAAGCGGGCACACCGGCGCGCCGCGGTGATGGGCTACTGCATGGGCGGTACGCTGACCGTGGCGCTGGCGGCTTTGCGCCCGCGACGTGTCGCGGGGCTGGCGCTGCTGGCTGCGCCCTGGGACTTCCACGCCGATACGACCGGCCACGGCTTCCTGCTGTCGGCTGGGCCCCTGCTAGCCGATCTGGCGGATCGGGCCGGCGAGTTGCCGGTCGATATTCTCCAGACCCTGTTCTGGTCGCTCGATCCCTGGCTGGCGGTGAAGAAATTCGGCCGGTTTCTGGGGCTCGATCAAGGAAGCGATCAGGCGCGGGAATTCGTGCTGCTGGAGGATTGGCTGAACGAAGGACCGCCCTTGGCCGGTCCGGTGGCGCGGGAATGCCTCGTGGGCTGGTATGGCAACAACGTCACTGCCGCAAACCAATGGGTCGTCGCCGGTCGCTCCATAGTGCCGAGGAAGATCAAGACGCCGGCGCTGGTCATGATCCCCTCGGGCGATCGTATCGTGCCGCCGCGATCTGCCGCCGCCCTGGTGGATGCCAGGCGCGGTCTCCGGAATGTGACTCGCCTCGACCTGCCGCTCGGTCATATCGGCATGGTGGTCAGCAGCCGTGCGCGGCGCCTGGCCTGGGAACCGCTGATCGAGTGGCTGAAGGCGCGATGAATGCCGACACGACACGGCCGGCATCGGCGGACGCCCTGGACTGGCGGCCACTGCTGGTCTGGGCTCTCGTTCTCGGCCTGTCCTGCCTGACACAGTCCTACGTCATGGTGGTCGACGAGGCCCGGCACGGCCATGTCCTGTCCTTTGGACATGCCTTCGCGGTGGAAGCCTCGAGCCATCTGATGATCGCGGCGCTCGCTCCGGCGGTCTATTGGATGCAGCGGCACTTCCCGCTGTCGCAGCCCCGCAATTTCCTGCTGCATGCGTTGGCCATCGTGCCATTTAGCTTGGTCCATACCACCGGCATGGCGGCCCTGCGGCTCCTGTGGTTTTCCGCCATTTGGGGCGAATCGTTTCGCTTCCCGCTCACCTTCGAGCGCCTGTCCTACGAGTTCAGCAAGGACATCTTCACCTATTGCCTCATGATCGCGGCCATCATGGCGTTCCGCCACTGGAGGGAGCGGGCGGGCGGGCGGCCAGCGATGGCACCGCCGGCGCCGTCTCTTCCAGAAGCGCCGGCCAGTGCGGCCCGGCCGGAGCGCTTTGCCGTCCGCAAGCGAGGCGGGGCGGAAGTCGTGGTTGCGGTGGCGGACATCGACTGGATCGAGGCATCCGGCAACTACGCCATCCTGCATGTCGCAGGCGAGACATTCGAGATCCGGTCGTCACTGGCAAAGCTCGAAGCCGAACTCGACCCGAAACAGTTCGTGCGCGTGCACAAATCCCATCTGGTGAACATCACGCGAGTCTCCCAGGTCACGCCATGGGTGAATGGGGATTGGCGTATCCGCCTGCGCGACGGCGCTGAGGTGAATCTCAGCCGTCGCTATCGCCAACGCTTCGAGGCGCTGGCGCCGGTCCGGACCTGACCGTTCGTCCCGCGGCGATCGCCGGTCGTCCCGCTGGCCGCGCCGGTCGTCACAAACCGCAGCAGGATCAAGGGCCTGGCTTGTATCTGGGGCGCATCGACGACTTGCGGAGAGAACAGATGATGCGACGGGACCTGATCAAGCTTGCCGGTGGTCTACCCCTGCTGACTGGCGTCGCAAACGCCCAGCCCGGCAGCCAGCCCTTCCAGCGGGTGCGGCCTGGCGATTCCGGATGGCCGTCGGAAGCGCGCTGGCAGGTGCTCAACGAGCGTGTGGGCGGACGGCTCTCGGCGGTGCGCTCCCCATTGGATGCTTGCAAGGGCGGCGATCGGGCGGCCTGCGATGCCCTCTTTGCGAGCTTCAAGAACCCCTATTTCATCCGTGACAATGTTGCCCTGACGCAGACCACAGGCTGGGCTGACGCCTGGGTCTCTCAGCCAAGTACGTATGCCGTTGCGGCGCGGAATGCCGGCGACGTCGCGGCCGCCGTCGACTTTGCGCGCGAGAACAGACTGCGACTGGTCGTGCGGGGCGGGGGCCATAGCTATCTCGGCGCCTCCAGTGCTCCGGATTCGCTGCTGATCTGGACCCGGCCGATGGATTCGCTGGCGATCCACGATGCCTTCGTCGCTCAAGGCTGTAGTGACGCGCCGCAGCCCGCAGTTTCGCTAGGCGCCGGCAATGTGTGGCTGAGGGCCTATGCCGCCGTGACCAAGACCGGCCGCTATGTCCAGGGCGGCGGCTGCTGTACGGTCAATGTCGCCGGCTTGGTCCAGGGCGGCGGCTTCGGCAGTTTCTCGAAACAGTTTGGTCTCGCCGGTGCCAGCCTGCTCGAGGCGGAGATCGTGACGGCGGACGGCCAGGTGCGGATCGCCAATGCCTGCACGCACCCTGATCTGTTCTGGGCGCTCAAAGGCGGTGGCGGCGGCAGTTTCGGCGTCATCACCCGGGTGACCTTGAAGACGCATGACCTGCCGAATTTCCTGGGCGGCGCCTTTGGCGCCATCCAGGCGCATTCGGACGATGCCTATCGCCGGCTCATCGCTCGGTTCGTGGCCTTCTATCGCGAGCGGCTCTTCAACCCGCATTGGGGAGAAACCGTACGCTTCAACCGCAACAACCTGTTCGAGATCAGTATGGTCTTCCAGGGCCTCGATCAGACAACCGCCGCCGCAACCTGGAAGCCCTTTCTCGATTGGGTTGCGGCCTCGCCGACGGACTATACTATCGCGGCGCCGTTCATGGCGCTGGCGGCGCCGGCGCATTTCTTCTGGGACGTGAGCTTTCTCAAGAAGAACCTGCCGCAGGTGATTATCGCGGATGATCGTCCCAGTGCGCCCGACGACGCGGTCTTCTGGGCGTCCAACCTCGGTGAAGCCGGTTGGTACCTGCACGATTACGAATCGATCTGGCTATCCCAGGGCCTTTTGGCAGAGGACTCGCAGTCGCGATTGACCGAGGCCCTGTTTCAGGCCTCGCGACATTGGTCGTTACAATTGCATTTCAATAAAGGCCTTGCGGGCGCCCCAGCCGAAGCGCTAGCTGCTGCGCGTGAGACACCGATGAACCCGGACGTGGTCGACGCCTTTGCGCTGGTCATTGCATCGGCATCGAGTGCACCTGCCTTTGCCGGCGTTCCTGGTCATGAACCCGATCTGGCCCGCGCCCGTCGCGAAGCCACGGCCGTCGCTGCCGTCCTTACCCAAATGCGCACTGTCGCGCCGAACAGCGGCACCTATGTTGCGGAGTCGGGCTATTTCCAGAAGGATTGGCAGCGCGCCTATTGGGGCGACAATTATGGCCGCCTCCAGACCGTAAAGAAGAAGTACGATCCTGACGGTCTGTTCTTCGCTCATCACGGCGTGGGCAGCGAAGAGTGGAGTGCGGACGGGTTTACCCGCCTTACCTAGCGGGCTGGCGCTCCTTGCGGGCCGCGTCGGCGAGCCTATAACATGTGTGGCAGGGCGGCCTGCAAGGAGGAATTCATGACAGTCGATATCGTCATCGCGAGCGCGGCGCGCACGCCCATCGGCTCTTTCAATGGCGCCTTCGGCGCGGTTCCGGCGCACGACCTCGGCAAGATCGCCATCAAGGGCGCGCTTGAGCGTGCCAAGGTGAAGCCGGAAGAAGTGGACGAGGTCATTCTGGGTCAGATCCTGACCGCCGGTCAGGGACAGAATCCGGCCCGCCAGGCCGCGATCAATTCGGGCATTCCGGTCGAGAAGACGGCGCTCGGCATCAACCAGCTCTGCGGCTCCGGTCTGCGTGCCGTCGCTTTCGGCTGGCAGGCGATCCGCAACGGCGACGCCTCCATCATGGTGGTCGGCGGCCAGGAGAGCATGAGCCAGGCCCCGCACGTCGCCCATCTCCGCGAC
Source organism: Enhydrobacter aerosaccus (assembly GCF_900167455.1). Classification (GTDB taxonomy): domain Bacteria; phylum Pseudomonadota; class Alphaproteobacteria; order Reyranellales; family Reyranellaceae; genus Reyranella; species Reyranella aerosaccus. The sequence goes on along the minus strand of NZ_FUWJ01000002.1, from coordinate 997,223 downwards.
GGCGTGAAGATGGGCGAGATGAAGATGATCGACTCCATGCTCAAGGACGGTCTGTGGGATGCGTTCCACGGCTATCACATGGGCAACACGGCCGAGAACGTCGCGCAGAAATACCAGATCACGCGTGCGGAGCAGGATGCCTTCGCGGTCTCCTCGCAGAACAAGGCCGAGGCGGCCCAGAAGAGCGGCCGGTTCAAGGACGAGATCGTTCCGGTGACGGTCAAGACCCGCAAGGGCGAGGTCGTCGTCGACACGGACGAGTTTCCCCGCCACGGCACGACCCTCGAAGCGCTGGCAAAGCTGCGTCCTGCCTTTACCAAGGAGGGCGGTTCGGTCACGGCCGGCAACGCGTCGGGCATCAATGATGGCGCGGCCGCGCTGGTGCTCATGAGCGGCGACGAGGCCAAGAAGCGTGGCATCAAGCCGCTGGCGAAAATCGTCTCGTGGGCGACCACGGGCGTCGATCCGTCGGTCATGGGAATCGGTCCCGTGACGGCGTCGCAGGCTGCCCTGAAGAAGGCGGGCTGGACGGTGAAAGATCTCGACCTCGTCGAAGCCAACGAGGCGTTTGCGGCACAGGCCGTCGCGGTCGGCAAGGAGCTGGGCCTCGATCCTGCCAAGCTGAACGTCAATGGCGGCGCGATCGCGTTGGGCCATCCGATCGGCGCCTCGGGTGCCCGCGTGCTCACGACCCTGCTGTACGAGATGCAGAAGCGCGACGCCAAGAAGGGCCTCGCCACGCTTTGCATCGGTGGCGGTATGGGCATCGCCATGTGCGTCCAGCGCGACTGAGTTGCTTGACGCGAACGTTCAGCCCAGTCGCGAGAAGACGGGGACGTTCCGAAAGATAATACCCGGCCGCTCACGGATAGAGCGGCCCGCTGAGGGTTCCTAGGTTCGAGCCAACAAGCGAACCCAGGAGCCCCCCGATGTCCCGAGAAAGCAAGTTATTGCCGCCGACCTTCAATCGGCTGGCGTGGTCCAACCTCGCAGCACAATCTGCGGAGCAGGTGGCGCTTGCGGCGGCGCCCATCGTCGCCGTGCTGATGCTGGGTGCGGGGGAAGGGGAGACCGGCGCGCTGCAGACGGCGCTCACCCTGCCGTTCGTTCTCTTTGCCATACCGGCCGGCCTGCTGGCCGATCGTCTGTCGCGACGGTGGCTGATGGCCGGCGCGGAAGCGATGCGCGCGGTGGCCCTGCTTGCCATCCTGGTCGCGATCGCCTTCGGCGCGATCAATCTCCTGCTGCTCGCCGTGCTTGGCTTCATCGCCGTCTGCGGCACGGTGGTCTATAGCGTCGCGGCACCTTCGCTGGTCCCTTCCTTGGTACCGGCCTCCGCCTTGTCCACGGCGAACGCGCGCATCGAGCTGGCGCGCACGGTGGCCTTCGCCGGCGGGCCGGCTTTGGGCGGCTTCCTCGTCGGCTGGATCGGCGGCGCCCCAGCCTTTGGCGTTGCGGCAGCGCTGTCGATCATCGCCGTCTTCCTGCTGGCCGGAATCCTCGAGCCCGGCCGTCCGGAGATGGTGCGCCGTCATCCGGTGCAGGAGATCAAGGAGGGCGCTGCCTTCGTCTTCAATCATCCGTTGTTGCGGCCGGTCTTTGTCACCCAGTTCATCTTCAATACCGCCTGGTTCCTGATGCTCGCGGTGTTCGTCCCCTATGGCGTCCGTCATCTTGGCCTGTCGGCTTCGGGCATCGGCACCGTGCTGGCCATGTACGGCGTCGGCATGGTGGCTGGAGCCTTGATGGCCACGCGGGTGATGCGCTGGATTTCCTTTGGCGGTGTCATCGGGCTGGGGCCCGTCATGGGTGTCGTCTCATCCGCCGTGATGGCGTTGACGACAGTATTTCCGACACCGATCTTGGCTGCGGTGAGCTTCTTCCTGCTCGGCGCGGGGCCAATCCTGTGGGTCATCAGCACGACGACGCTGCGTCAGTCGGTGACCCCGCCGCGCCTCCTCGGCCGGGTCTCGGCCATCAACATCATGGCCTACGGCGCCCGCCCGCTAGGCGCCGGTCTGGGCGCGGTCCTCGGGGCCATCTTCGGTGCCGAGATCTGCCTGTACGTGGCGGTGGCGGGCTTTGTCCTGCAGGCTCTCGTCATTCTCATGTCACAGGCTGTTGCTCTATCGCGGCAGCCGGAGATGGTGGCTGACTGACATCGCTTTTCTTGCCTCAGCCCCCAAGACTCCGGCTACAGTACCGGGGCTGAGGCAGGGAGGAAAAAATGGCAGGTAGAGTTGCGTTGGTAACCGGAGGCACCCGCGGCATTGGCGCGGCGATCTCGAAGATGTTGAAGCTTCGCGGTTACGAGGTGGCGGCCAATTATGCGGGCAACGACGTGGCCGCCAAGGCCTTCCACGAGGAAACGGGCATTCCCGTCTACAAATTCGACGTCGGCGACTATGCCGCCGTGAAGGAGGCTGTGACGAAGATCGAGAAGGACCTCGGTCCGATCGACATTATCGTCAACAATGCCGGCATTACCCGCGATGCAACCATGCGCAAATTGGATCGCAGCATGTGGGATGCCGTGATCGATACCAATCTCGGCTCCTGCTTCAATGTCTGCAAGGCTGCCTGGGATGGCATGAATCAGCGCGGCTTTGGTCGCATCGTCAATATCGGTTCGATCAACGGGCAGGGCGGACAATATGGCCAGGTCAACTACGCGGCCGCCAAGTCCGGCATCCACGGCTTTACCAAGGCGCTGGCGCAGGAAGGCGCCTCCAAAGGCATCACGGTAAACGCCATCGCCCCTGGCTATACCGATACCGACATGGTCTCGGCCGTGCCGCCCAACGTGCTGGAGAAGATCATCGCCAAGATCCCGGTCGGACGGCTCGGGAAGGCCGATGAAATCGCGCGCGGCGTGCTGTTCCTGGTGGCCGACGATGCCGGTTTCATCACTGGCTCCACCCTCTCCATCAATGGCGGCCAGCACATGTACTGACGCTTCCGGGTTTGCGCGGATAAGATGGGCCGGCCGGTGAGCCGGCCCATTTGTTTGGAGCATCCCATGCCGAAGCTGATCGAGTACAAGGACATGAGTCCACGCGCCAAGGCCGTGGTCGACGGTATCGCTCAGGCGCGGGGTATCGATCCCGCCGACATCAACAATGTCTGGAAGGGACTGGCCCGTCATCCCGACGTGATGGAGCGCTTCGCCGCGGAGATGAAGGCCGCTTTCGCTCCCGGCAAGCTCGATCCGCTCACCAAGGAGTTAATTTATCTCGCGGTGAGCATCACCAATCAGTGCGAGTATTGCATTGCCTCGCACGGCGCCATGGCGCGGCGCAAGGGAATGACGGAGGAGATGTTCGAGGAATTCATGGCCGTCGTGTTGGCGGCCCAGAAGGGCAACAAGATCACCATGGCCTATCGCGTGCCGGTCGATCCGGCCTTCGAGGAGAAATAACATGGATCGTCCCGCCTCGACGGTTTGGGACGCGAACCTCTATCTGAAGTTCGCCGATGCTCGTACCCGGCCGGCGCTCGATCTGATGGCCCGGCTCGATCCCGCCAACGGGTCGCGGTCAGGGCATGCGATCTATGATCTCGGCTGCGGAGCCGGCAACATCTCGCGCATCCTCGCCGAGCGTTTCCCGCAGGCAAGAGTCATCGGGATCGATTCCTCCGAGCAGATGTTGGACAAGGCGCGCGCCCAAACCGCGAGTGAACGCCTGTCCTTTGCGAAGGGAGACCTTGCGCATTTCAGGCCCGAAATCCCGCCATTGATCCTCTACAGCAATGCCGCGTATCAGTGGCTGCCGGGACATATCGACATGTTTCCTCACCTGATGAAGCTGCTGCCGTCGGGTGGGCAGCTGGCCATCCAGATGCCGCGCAATCACGAGGCGCCGTCGCATGCGCTGATGCGCAAGGCCGCAGAGGCGGGCCCTTGGCGCGACAAGCTCGCCGGCATCGGCGGCATCGCCCGCGTCGAGGATCCGGCGCGCTATTACGATGTGCTGAAACCGCTGTCGTCCGAGCTCGAGGTGTGGGAGACGATCTACCAGCAGGTGCTGACCGGCAAGGATCCTGTCGCGCAATACACCGCTTCGACTGGATTGCGGCCCTTTCTCGAAGCCTTGGACGAGACGGAGCGCGGTGCATTCTATGACACCTACGCCCGCATGACGGCCGAGGCCTATCCCACGAGACCGGACGGCATCACGCTGTTCCCGTTCCGTCGTCTGTTCATTGTCGCGCGCCGCACATGACGCTCCGTCGCTTTCTTTTCGCTTTCCTCATCCTGGTGGCCACGGCGGCCTCGGCGGCCGCACAGCGCGCCACTCTATCCCGATCGATGGTGGCAGCAGCGCATCCGCTGGCTGTCGAGGCTGGACTGGAGGTCCTGCGCAAGGGAGGCTCCGCGGTCGATGCGGCCGTGGCCGTGCAGATGGCGCTGGGCGTCGTCGAACCACAAGCCTCCGGTATCGGCGGCGGTGGCTTCTTGCTCTATTACGACGGCACCTCGCACGCCATCACGGTCTATGACGGCCGCGAGGCGGCGCCGGCAGGCGCCACGCCCAATCTCTTCCTGGCGGCGGATGCAAGCGGCACTCTCAAGCCCTTGCCTTTCCGCGAGGCTGTCGCGTCGGGCCTGTCGGTGGGGGTGCCAGGGGCTGTCGCATTGCTGGAGCTTGCACACAAGGAACACGGCAAGCTCGCTTGGAAAGACCTGTTCCCCTCGGCCATCCGGCTTGCCCAGGAAGGCTATTCGGTGTCGCCACGGCTGGCTGCCTGGCTGGAGATCATCACGGGCTTCCGCAACGATCCCGCCGCGCGCTCGATCTTCTACAATGCCGATGGTGGGCCGAAGAAAGTCGGCGACCGGGTCGTCAATCCGGCACTTGCCGACACGATGCGACTCATCGCGGCACAAGGCGCCAAGGCCCTCTACGAAGGGCCGATCGCCGAGGAGATCGTTGCCCATGTGCACGCGCATGTCCGACCAGGGACGCTGTCGCTCGCAGATCTTGCCGATTACCATCCAATCAAGCGCGAAGCACTGTGTGGTCCTTATCGCGTCTGGATCGTTTGCGGCATGCCGCCGCCTTCGTCGGGCGGGCTGGCGGTGCTCGAGGCCCTGGAGCTGCTGGAGCCTTTCAAGCTCTCCCAGGATAAGCCGGACGACTTGCGGTCGCTGCATCTGATCGCCGAGGCGAGCCGGCTGGCCTTTGCCGATCGCGACCGCTATGTCGGCGATCCGGCCTTCGTCGATGTGCCCGTCGCCAAGCTGCTTGCACCGGCCTACATTGCGCAGCGCCGCAAGCTGATCTCGCTCGATCGGAGCATGGGCAAGGTCGGGCCGGGCGACCCCAGCTATCCCGAGCATGGCACCAGCCACATGACGATCGTCGATCGCTGGGGCAATGCCGTTTCCTTCACCACGACCATCGAAGCGCCGTTCGGCGCCCAGATGATGGTGCGTGGCTTCATCCTGAACAACGAACTCACCGATTTCTCCGCCCAGCCTGAAATCGATGGGCGACTGGTGGCCAATCGGGTCCAGCCGGGCAAGCGGCCACGCTCCTCGATGTCGCCCACCCTCGTGCTCGACAAGGATCGCCGGCTGGTGGCCGCCGTGGGCTCGGCCGGCGGATCGCGCATCATTGGCGATACGCTGCAGGCGCTGATCGGCATGCTGGACTGGAACCTCGCGCCGCAGGAGGCGGTCAGCCTGCCGCGGATCCTGAACATGAACGGACCGACGATCCTGGAGGACGTGCCGGCACTCACCGCCCAAGCGGACGCCTTGCGCGCGCTTGGCCATGAAGTACAAGTCAGCCGTCTGGAGAGCGGCCTCACGGCCATCCGCCGCGTCGGCGATGGCTGGGAAGGAGGCGCCGATCCGCGGCGCGATGGTGTCGCCAAAGGAGAATAGCGTGTCCAACAAATTGCCCAGCGTGTTGCTGCGCGCCGGCGAGGATCGCCGGGTTCGTGGCGGCCATCCCTGGGCCTTCTCGAACGAGATCCTCATGGATGCCGAGACCAAGGCGCTGCCGCCGGGTTCGCTGGCAATCCTGCGCGCACCGGGCGGCGAGGCGCTTGGGCTCGTTACCTTCAATCCACATTCGCTGATCGCGGCACGGTTGCTCACCTCGAATCCCGAAGCCAAGGTCGATGCGCTCTTTTTCGGTCGCCGTATCGCGCAGGCCGCTGCGCTGCGCGACAAGCTGATCGGGATTCCCTACTACCGGCTCATGCATGCCGAGGCAGACGGCCTGCCGGGTGTGATCGTCGATCGCTTCGGCGACTCACTGGTCGTGCAGGTAAATACGGCGGGCATGGATGTGCTCACGCCGATCCTGCTGGAAGCGCTCGAGGCGGAGCTGTCTCCGAAGACGATCGTGCTCAAGAACGATTCGCCTGTCCGCGAGCTAGAAGGCTTGAAGCGGGAGGTCACCGTCGCCAAGGGCGAGGACGTCGATCCGATTGAGCTGACGGAGAATGGCGCTACCTTCGTGGCCGATCTGTCGGGTGGTCAGAAGACCGGCTGGTTCTATGACCAGCGCGACAATCGCCGCTTCATGGCCGGTCTGGCCAAGGATGCCAGCGTGCTCGATGTCTACAGCTACAGCGGCGGCTTCGGCGTGCTCGCAGCGAGGGAGGGGGCGAAGTCGGTGACCTGCATCGATCGTTCCGCCGCCGCTCTGGATGCAGCCAGGCAGGCGGCCAAGTTGAACGGTGTCGACAAGATAATGACCTTCGAGAAGGCCGAGGCATTCGAGACGCTGGAGAAGCTCCGCGGCACGGCGGCGCGCAAATTCGATGTCGTGATCTGCGATCCGCCGGCCTTCGTGAAGAGCCGCAAGGATCTCAAGACAGGCGCGCAGGGATACCGCAAGCTGGTGCGGTTGGCGGCGCCGCTGGTGGCACGCGGCGGCTTCTTCTTCGTGGCGTCGTGTTCGCATCTCGCCGACACGGCCCTGTTTGCCGAACAGGTGCGCCGCGGATTGCGCGATGCCGAACGCACCGGCCGGATCCTTCGGAGCTCGGGCGCCGCCCTCGATCATCCGGTGCATCCCAGCCTGCCCGAGACCGCCTACCTGAAGGCGCTGACGCTGCAACTCGACTGATGTTTAAACCTGGCTCCCGTAATCTGATCACCGACGTCGACGGCCTTCTGGTCGGCAATGCCGAGGATGACAGGCTGCGTTCCGGCGTGACAGTCGTGTTGTGCGATCCGTCTGCAGTGGCTTCCGTCGATGTGCGTGGCGGCGGACCCGGTACGCGCGAGACCGATCTGCTCGATCCGAGCTGCCTCGTGGACCGCATCGATGCTCTGTGCCTGTCGGGCGGGTCGGCTTTTGGCTTGTCGGCATGCGATGGCGTCATGCGCTGGCTGCGCGAGCGTGGACGCGGCATGGCCATCGCCGACACCGTGGTGCCGATTGTGCCTGGTGCGATCCTGTTCGACCTGTTGAATGGCGGCGACAAGGGCTGGGACTGGCCGCCCTATCGAGACCTCGCCTATGCGGCGACAGGAAAGGCGGGGCACGACTTCGCGCTTGGTAACGCCGGTGCGGGCATGGGCGCCAAGGCTGGAAATCTCAAGGGTGGACTTGGCAGCGCCTCGGCGGTCGATCCGCGGACCGGCCTGCAGGTTGGTGCGCTGGTCGCCGTCAATGCGCGCGGCTACACCACCATGGGCGGACTGCCGCAATTCTGGGCCTGGGCACTGGAGCAGCAGGGTGAATTCGGGGGCCTGCCGCCGCCACCGCACACGCTTGAGCTTGCCGTGTCACACAGGCGGGAAGATGTTGTGCCGGATTCCGCTGCTGCGGCCCGTCACGATCCCCGCGGCAACACCACCATTGCGGTCGTCGCCACCAACGCCCGGCTCGACAAGGGTGCTGCCCATCGCATTGCGATGATGGCGCAGGATGGCTTGGCGCGTTCAATTCGGCCTGTCCATACGCCGCACGATGGTGATACCGTGTTCGCGATCGCCACCGGTCGTCACGACATCGGGGTTGATCCGCTGATGCTTGGGGAAGTCGGCACGCTGGCGGCGGATTGCCTGGCGCGTGCTGTGGCGCGCGGTGTCTACCACGCAGCGAGCCTTGGGGCGGTACGCAGTTGGAAGGACGTATTCGCCGGCCGGATATAAGCATCCTGTCGGTTCGTCAGGCGTTAGGGTCCCATACTGTTGCTATGTTCGCCGGCATCCTGAAGAACATCCTCCTGCGACGGCGAACCGGAACACTCTGGATCGGCCGCATCACCCCCATCGTCGTCATGGGACTGATGGCCTGTGGCGGCGCCTATGCGCGGACGGGGCACATCTCCCTCACCATCGTGGGGGACGAGCGCATGACCGACGAACTGAAGCAGCTTTCCGCCGACCTCGACAAGGACCAGCCCCTCTCCGGTGACGCGCTGGCCCTGTTACAGGGCGCGCAGGCCCGGCGTTCGAGCATCGCTTCGGCCCTGCGCTCGCGAGGTTTCTATGATTCGCGCGTCATCGCGACCGTGGACAACCGGCCGATCGAGGACGCTTCGGCGCTCGATGCCATCGAGAACCAGCCGGACTCCGCTGACATAAACTTCGCATTCAATGTCGCGACCGGGCCGATCTATCGGGTCGAGAGCCTGAACATCGATGGGCCGAAGGAGGTCGTCGACTATCCTGGTCTCGACCGCAGCAAGCTGGCGCTGAAGCCGGGCCAGCCGGCCGATGCGGCCACCATCATCAATGCCGAAAACCAGATTCTCGATCAGGTGCGCGAGCATGGCTACGCGCTCGCCAAGGTCGCACGACGAGAGGTCGTAATCGATCACGCCACGCGCCTCGCCTATGTCACCTACTACGTGCAGCCTGGTCCCGAGGCCAAGATGGGACCGGTCCATTTCTCCGGCACCGAGAAGGTCGATACGACCTATCTGCAGAAGCGCGTGCCCTTCAAGGCGGGCCAGCCCTATGCGCCCGACAAGGTGAGCGCTCTGCGCGACCGGCTCAACGCGCTCGGTGTCTTCAGCGCCATCCGCATCAAGCAAGCTACTGCGCTGAACGACAAGGGCGAGCTTCCGATCGACGTCGACCTCCAGGATCGCTTGCCGCGCACCATCGGTTTCGGCGTCAGCTACGAAACGATCCTCGGCGCAGGCGCCAACGTGTCATGGTTGCATCGCAACCTGTTTGGAGAAGCCGAAAGCCTGCGACTATCGGCGCTGGTGAACCATATCGGCCAGGGTGCCATCCCGTCCGATCTTGGCTATGGCTTCAAGGCCGACTTCCTGAAGCCGGACTGGTGGATCGCGGGTCAGGATGCGACAGCGACGGCGCTGGCGTCACGGGATGTTTATCCTGCCTATACCCGTAACGGTGCGTCGTTGGCAGTCGGTCTCAATCGTGTGCTGTCGCCGCATTGGCGTGTGTCCGCCGGCTTGAGCATCGAGGCCTCCCAGATCACCCAGTACGGCCTTACCTCCTACTACAAGCTGTTCGGCGTGCCGCTAATGGCCAGCCTCAACGAGTCCAATAGCGATCTCGATCCGACGCGCGGCTACCGGCTGGTGCTGAACGTGTCGCCCTACGCTGATCTCAATCACAGCGACGATCTGTTCGCGATCGCCAAGCTGGTCGGCACCACCTATCTGGATGTCAGCGGCGATGGCCGCAGCGTGGTCGCCTCGCGCGCTGCCTTCGGCAGCATTCCCGGTGGCCACAACGTCGCGATACCACCGGACAAGCAATTCTATGCCGGCGGCGGCGGCTCGATCCGAGGTTTCACCTATCAGTCGGCGGGACCGCGCGATGCCTATAACAATCCGATCGGCGGCGCGAGCCTGGTCGAGGCCAGCCTCGAATTCCGCCAACGGTTTGGCGAGTCTTTAGGCGCGGTCGTCTTCGTCGATGCCGGCGGCGCCTATACCAATACCTTGCCCAATTTCAGTCAGATGTTCCCGCGCATCGGAACCGGCGTAGGTGTACGCTATTATACGGGCTTCGGGCCGTTGCGGCTCGATGTCGGCCTGCCGCTCAACAAGCGGCAGGGTGATGCGCCATTCGGAGTCTATGTCAGCATCGGGCAGGCCTTCTGATGCGTGCGATTCGGATCCTCGGCTGGACGGTAAGCATCGTGATCGGAGTGCTTGCGCTCCTGTTTGCCGGTCTGCAGACCGCGCCCGGCAAGCGTCTGCTGGCGAGCCTGATTTCATCGATAGCGTCCTCAGCCGATTCCAGGATCGAGGTAACGGGACTGAGCGGGTGGGTGCCGACTGATCTTGGCATCGCAAAAGTCTCCCTCGCCGATCGCGAGGGTACTTGGCTCGATCTCGAGGATGCACGGCTGCGCTGGTCATTCCTGTCGTTGCTGAGCGGCAGGCTCAGGATCGAGGAGATTTCAGCGCGCCGCATCGATGTCCTGCGCGCACCGGCCGCCAGCCAAACACCTTCGTCGTCGAGCCCCAGTAGCGGCATCACGCTGCCGGTTGGCATCCGGCTTGACCGTCTGGCGGTCGACGATCTCCATGTCGGCGCGCCCCTGGCCGGCGGCGTCGACTCTCATTGGACGTTGCATGCCGCCGGGCTTCTCGCCGCCGATCGGTCGCAGAGTCATCTCGAACTCGGCATGAGCCGCACCGACGGGCCGAAGGCGGAAGTTTCCGCCAACTTCGGCTTCGACCTCGACCCTTTCAGCATCGACGGTCAGATCTCGGCCGAGGAGTCGACGCCGGGCGGTGTGGTCGCGGCGCTGATCGGCCGGCCCGACCTCGAGCGCGTCTCGGCGAAACTCGTCGCCAAGGGCGATCGCCGCGCCGGCACTGCCGAGTTGAACGTCGCGGCGGGTGATGCAGCGCATTCGGCCGGCACCGTGCGCTGGCAGCCCGATGGGCAGTCAACGGCGATCGCGCTCGATCTCTCCGCTGTCGCACCCGGCCTGCCCGACTCGCCGGTGGCTCGGCTCCTGCGCCAGCCGGCGACACTCAAGGGCGAGGCGGTTCTCGCTCCGTCCAATGTCCTCGATGTGCGCGCGCTTGCTCTGACCGTCGGGCCGGCGAAGATCGATGCCACCGCGCACTACGAACCGAACAGCGACCGCCTTCAGGCAACAGCCAAGCTGCAGACCGACCAGGCAGGGGCGCTCGCGGACCTGACTGGTGGGATCGATTGGCAGCATTTGCAAGCTGACATGACGGCGGACCTGGCAGGCCTCGGCACGCATCCCCAGGGCAATGCGACTCTCACGGCCTCTGTCGACGATCTGCAGGCGAAAGCGCTGTTGGGCGATGGCATGCCGCCGCAGCATGTCGACCTCGCGCTCAAGCTCGGCGTGCAAGCCGATGGTCGACTCGTGGTGCAGTCGCTCGAAGCATCGTCGCCACTGATCGGTCTCAAGGGCAATGCCACTTATCTGCCCTCGACGGAAGCGGCGGACGGCCGGATGACCGTCGATCTGCCCAGCCTGTCTTCTTTCTCCTCGCTGGCAGGCCTGGCGCTGGGCGGTGCCGGACAGATCGAGCTGACCCTGTCGCACAAGCGCGAAGCCGAGCGTGTGCAGTGGCAAGGCCATGTCGACAATCTCAGCCTGCCGGGTATGCCGCCCGATCTGCAGCACCAGACCCTGCGCCTGAGCGGCGGCGGGGCTTTGCAGCGCGACGGTGCCTGGCAGCTCGATGCGGTGCGGGTGGCGAGCCAGGACCTGACGCTCGGCCTGTCGGGCAGCGGCAAGGACCGCACCGGCGATCTCGCTCTCACGCTCGACCTGCCTCGCCTTGCCACCCTGCAGCAGGATGTAACCGGGGCTGCTTCGGCTAAAGCCAAGGTGACGCTCAAGCCGTCCGGCGGCGACCTGCATGTCGCGTTGGACCTGAACGACCTGCGGCGCGGAACCTTGACCTCGCAGCGACTTGCCCTTGTGCTCGATGGTTCGCTCGACGGCGCGGCGGCGCGCGGCAGCGTGAAGGCCAACGGTGATCTCGCCAACCAGCCGCTGTCGCTGGCGGGTGACTTCTCGCGCACCGGCGACGGCGGCATTCATGTCCCATCCGTGCAGGGCAGCTGGGCCAGCGCGTCGATCGATGTCGCCAACCTGGAGATCACGCCTGGCGGCGCGACGGGCAGCGGCCACCTCAAGATGGCGCGGCTCGAGGATCTGGCGCCGCTGGTTGGCACGCCGCTCGCCGGAGCCATCGCGCTGGATGTGACCACCGGCTCGGAGGTACCGGGCGGCAAGGTCGTCGCCGCCCTGCGGGGCGACCGGCTGCGCGCCGGCTCCACGGGGGTGGCTGCACTCCAACTCGACGCGACCGTCGGCGATCCGCTTGGACGCGCGGCGGGTGAAGCGACGATCAAGGCCAGTGGCCTTTCCGGTGTTTCCGGTCTCAGCCAAGCCAATGCCACTATCAAGGGCGATCGCAGCGCCTACGATATCGCGCTCCAGGTCGGCGGCCCCACCACCAGTGCCAATGTCGCCGCCAAGGTAGAGGCGACGGCCGAGGCGATTCGCATCGCCCTCCAGCGCCTCGACGCGCGCTATCAGAACATTCCGGTCGCCCTGAATGCTCCGACCCAGGTTACGGTCGCGGGGCCACGCGTGACGATCCAGCCGGCGTCGTTGCGGCTGGGCGGTGGTCGCCTGACGGTGGGCGGCACCGTCGACGAGGCGGCGAGCGACCTGACGGTCGACATCGCCGCCCTGCCGCTGTCATTGCTCGAGGCCTTCGCGCCCGGCACCGGTGTCGAGGGCACGCTTCAGGCGCGCATGCATGCGACGGGAGCGCTCGCCAATCCGCGGATCGACGCCACATACAGCGCTGACGGCCTGCGGCTGAAACTGCCTGAGATGGCGCTGGTGCCCTCGCTCGCCTTGCGCGGCACGGCGGCTGTGATGGATCGACGGGCCACCTTCGACGCCTCCGTCACCGCCGGTGGCCGTACGCATCTCGCCTTCAAGGGCAATGCCACCATTCCCCAAGGCAACGTCCCATTGGCGGCAACCGTCGCCGTCACCGGTTCGATGGATCTCGCGCCGTTCGGGCCGGTCCTGGGCAATAGCCTGCGCAATGTCGCTGGTACCCTCAGCCCCAATCTCAGCCTGACGACCAACGGCTCCTCCCTCAACGGATCGGGCACGATGACGCTCAGCGGCGGTGCCGTGGCCTTGCCGGCCAGCGGGCTGCGGCTGAGCAACGGCCAGGCTAATCTGGTCCTGCAGGGCGACACTCTGCTGCTGCAGAGCCTGAGCTTCCAGACTGCGCGCAACGGTACCTTCTCCGGCAGTGGCACGGTGCGTCTCGATCCTGCCGAGGGCTTCCCCACCGACCTCACTGTTGGCTCCCAGCAGGCACTGGTGGCAAACCGCCCTGACCTCATCGCCGCGGTGTCGAGCAATCTCAAGATCGCGGGCTCGACGCTGAACGGCTTTACCATCTCGGGTCCGGTCAAGATCGACCGTGCCGATATTGGCATTGGTGGCAGCGGCGGCGGCAACTTTCCCACCATCGAGGTTCGCGAGATCTATGGCGGTTCGCCGGCTGCGGCTTCGAGCCCGCAAGCGCCGACATCGCTTGCCGCTGGTCCCCCTGCGGAGTCCGCCTCACCCAGCGTGCGCCTCGCCCTCAATATCTCCGCGCCGAGCGCCGTGTTCGTGCGCGGCCGTGGGCTCAATGCGGAGGTTGGCGGCCAATTCACCGTGACCGGCGATCCATCCAAGCCAACGGTGCTGGGTGCGCTGTCGCTGCGCCGCGGCACCTTCAACCTGCTAGGCCGCCAGCTCACCTTCACGCGCGGCAATGTCTGGTTGGAGAATGCCAACACCATCGATCCGGCGCTCGACTTCGCGGCAACGACGACGGTGCAATCCACGACCATCGAGATCGATATCACCGGCACGCCGCGGGCGCCGAAGATCTCGGTGACCTCGTCGCCGTCCCTGCCGCAGGACGAGGCCATGGCCATGTTGCTGTTCGGCAAACCCAGCTCGACGCTAAGTCCGTTCGAGCTGCTGACGGCCGCACAAGCGCTGGGCGAGCTGACCGGCGGCTCGCCCATGGGCGGCGGCTTCTTTACCCGCCTGCGCCGCGGCCTCGGCCTCGATCAGCTGTCGATCAACCAGAGCTCGACCACCAACGCCACGACCGGGGCGACCTCCAGCGCGCCGTCGTTGCAGGGCGGCCGCTACGTGGCGCCGGGCGTCTATGTCGGCGCCCAGCAAGGCGCGAGCGACAACTCCACGCGCGGCGTGGTCGAGATCGAAGTCCTGCCGCACACCAAGATCGAGGGCGCGATCGGCACCGATTCCAACGACCGGATCGGTGCCAAGATGGAATGGGATTACTGAGCCGAATTCACTGGCCGGAGAATTCGGCGTCCTTCTGGGGGATCAGATCGTAGGGCAGAGCGAAGCCCGGCAGGGCCATCAGCCGGTCGCGCCACGCCCTGGCATTGGGGCGTCGGTCGAGGGACATGCCGCCCTCGGCCATGAACACCATGCGGCCCCAGCAGCCGACATCCGCGATGGTGCAATGCTCCCCCACCAGCCATTGTCGGCCGTCCAGCCAGCGGTCGATCAGATCGAGTGCCGCCTCCGCCTGCGGTCTGAAGAAGTTCACGATGGGCGGTTCGACGTCGGGACGAAAGCGGGCGAAATGGCGGACCCGGGCGACATTGGTGATGGCGTCATTCTCCCAGGACAACCACTCGCGGGCATTGATGCGCTCCTGCTCGGTACTTCCCTCGAACCTGCCGGTGGTCCGGGCGAGATAGTCGAGGATCACGTTCGACATCACCAGAGTGAGCCCGCGGTGCTGCAGCACGGGCACCTGGCCGTAACGGCTGAGAGCCAGGTGCGGCGCTTCCTTCTGCACGCCCTTCTTGAGATTGACGGTGCGAAACGAGAAGGGGAGTCCGGAAAGGGCGAGAAACAGCATCGGCTTGTAGGTCGAGCTCGACGTAAAGCTGCCGTGCAGGATGAACCGCTCGGCATCGCTCCTGTCGCTGTCGATCATGGCGTCCTCCTTTTTCTTGTCCGGCCGGATTTTACCTGTCCGCCTGGAATGGCTATTGCTTCGCCGATGCCTGCCGTGGTTTCGCCCCTGGGGCACGCCGCGGGCCTTCCGAGCCTCGAGGTAGTCCGATGTCCGACGAGCCTTACACCGTGATCCTCGGCGACCGCCGCTACGCGATCCACCGCAAATGGGCCAGGCTGCCGCCTGGCGAGAGTTTTGGCTTCCTCTCCGACGTGGCGGTCGATGCGGAGGGCAATGTGCATGTGGCCCAGCGCGGCACCGACCAGCCGGTGCTGGTGTTCGATCGCGCGGGGAAGAAGGTCGGCTCTTGGGGCGAAGGCACGCTCGCCGAGCCGCATTACATCGACGCTGCCGCCGACGGCACCTTTTTGGTTGCCGATCGCGATGCGCATCAGGTGCTGCGCTTCGACCGGACCGGTGCTCCGATGCAGGCGCTCGGACGGCGGCATTGGCCAGCGCTCGGAGCGCCCTTCAATCATCCGACCGCGGCGGCGCTGGCGCCGGACGGTGAGATCTATGTCGCCGATGGCTATGGCAACTCGCATGTCCATCGCTTCGGCGGCGACGGTCGGTTGCGGCAAAGCTGGGGTGGGGCCGGCTCGGGGCCGGGCGCCTTCACGACGCCGCACGCTATTGCCATCGATTCCCGCAATCGTGTCCTTGTCGGCGATCGGGAGAACAATCGCGTGCAGCTGTTCGATCGCGAGGGTGCTTACCTGACCGAGTGGCGCGACTTCTACCATCCGATGCAGATCTGGATCGATGAGCGCGGCCTCGTCTTCGTCACGGACCAGATTCCGCGCATCAGCCTGCTCGATCTCGACGGGACGCTTGTCGGACGCTGCCGCGGCGCGATCAACGGCGCACACGGTCTTGCTGGCGATGCCGAGGGCAATCTCTATCTCGCCGAGCTGCCGCCGCAGGAAGTCACCAAGCTGGAGCGGCTGGCATAGGTCCGGCCAGGACGCGGCCGGCGCGAAAGCGTCTTCACCGCGCAATCAGCAGGATGGGCGTCCGCAACGTCCGCAGAAGGGCGGCGCTGCGAGGACCAAGGAACTTGGTCTCGCCCTGGCGCAGCGATGAACCCAGAACCACCAGATCGAAGTTTCCGCCGCGTACGGCACGCCGGATCTCGACCTCGGGCCGCACGTTGGTGGCGGTCAACCCCTTGACGGGCACCCCGTTGCGTTTGCCGGCGCGATGGATATCGACCAGCACCGAGAGGCCGAGGCGGCGGGCGCGGCCGCGCAGCAACTCGGCGTCATCCTGCGGGTCGAACACATGCAGCGCCGTCACGCTGCCCTTCGAGGCCTGGCCAAGTGCCAGGGCAATCTCCATCGCCAGCCGCGCATCCTGCGTCCCTGCGGCCGGCAGCAGGATGTCGATCGGCACATCCGCCGGCCCGGCGGCGCCGGCGCCATTGACCGTGATGGCCACGGGGCCGTCGAACCGGTCGATCAGCCGCTGCACGCGGGCGTCGAAATGGCCCGTCGGCGATATAGGTCGGTCGACACCGACGAAAACGAGGTCGTAGCCGCGCGCGATTTCGCGATCGAGCGCCTCGCTGTGCGCCGGCGGTCGCTCGGTGACGAGCTCCTTGGCCGGCGGCGGCCGGGAGTCGAGCATTGGACCGGTGGCCTCCGCGGCCTCGGCGACATGCTTGCGCGCGGCGGCTTCTTCCGGTCCGCGCTCTTCCGCCGCCGCCGGTTCCAAGACGGTGGTGAGGACCTGTTGGCGGGCCGCGAACAGGCCGGCGAGACGCGCCGCCAGTCGGCCATTCGGACTGTCGTCGACATAGACGAGCGCGCGCTCCATCTCGGGCAGGTGCTCGGCTTCGGCCGCCTCCTCCTTCTCGAGGCGCCGGGCTTCCTGTTCGCCGAGCGGCACGCGGGCCATGATCCAACGCAATGTCGGCGGCATGGCCATCGTCGTGACCACCGCCATGGCGACGATCATCGTATAGAGCTGCTGGCTGAGCGCCCCCATGGAAAGACCAATGCTGGCGATGATGACCTCGGTCGAGCCGCGCGCGTTGAGGCCGGTGGCGAGGGCCATCGATTCGCGCAGCGTCAGCCCGCCGACACGTCCGCCCATCAACGCGCCGGAGAACTTGCCGACGGTCGCCACCAGGATGACCGCGAGCGTGAAGAGGGCGAGGGTAGGATCGATCAACGTCCGCAGGTCCATTCCCAGCCCGGCAACAGCGAAGAACACCGGGCTGAAGAAGGCCATGATGAAGCCGCGCAACTGGCTCTCGATATGGGTCGTCAGGATCGGCGACTGTCCGACAAGGATGCCGGCCACGAACGCGCCCAGGGCCGTATGTACGCCGATCATTTCCGTGGTGAGCGACAGGATGAACATGACGATCAGGATCGCTGTGATCACCGGCACTTCGATCGTCATGGTGTCGTTGACCCAGACGATCAGGCGCGCCACCAGCCGCCTGCCGATGCCGAGGCAGAAGGCCAGGAACAAGGCGGTTCCGGCCACGGCGCCGCTGATGCTCACGATATCGACGACACCCTTGGCCGCGATGCCCGAAATGATGGCGATGATGATCCAGGCCACCGTGTCGTCGAGGATCGCCGTCGCCAGGATGAGCTGGCCGAGATCACGCCGGATCGCTCCCGTTTCCATCAGCACCATGGCGACGATCTTCACCGAGGAGATCGACAGGGCCGTCCCGAGGAAGAGCGCCGTCACGAGCCTGTTGGCGTGTGTGGGTACGGCAACGGCCGGCAAGGCGTAGGCGAGTGCGATGCCGCAGAGGAACGGCACGGCAATGCCGCTCAGGGAGGAGGAGATCACCGCATGCGTCCGTCGCCGCATCAACGCGAGGTTGGTTTCCATTCCGGTCAGCAAGAGCAACAGCAGGATGCCGATCTGCGACACGGCATCGATCATGCTCTTCAGCGTTCTCGATTCGGGAAACACCAGGTGCCGCCATTCGGGAAATGCCGCGCCGAAGACGGAAGGGCCGAGCAGCACGCCGGCCAGCAGCTGACCGAACAGCGCCGGCTGCCCCAGACGGTTCATGCCCTCGCCCAGCAACCGGCCGACCAGCAGGAGCAGGATCAGCTCTGCGATGAAAATCGCCAGCGTGTGATCGGATTCCAAACAGTCCCCCGTCCAAATCCGCCAATGGACGGAATGGCGCGATTTGTGCTGACGTTAACAACGGCGAAAGCTTGGAAGGGATGCACCGCATGGACAAGGAAAAGGTCGCGCTTCTGGCGCGCGAGGCGGGGTTGGAAAAGGCCCTGGCGGAATTTCCGGAGGACGTCGCCGCCGCCGCACGCCAGGCAGCGGGGGCCCGCCAGAAGATAATCGCGCCGAGCGACCCGCGCGCCGAACCGTGGCCGGCGATGCGGCCAGGAGAAGGGCTATGAACGCGGGCCTCGGGTTGGTCGAAGGCCCGCTGCATTTCCTGTCGGCCACTGCGGCCGCCACGGCTATCGCGAAGCGGGAGCTTTCGCCAGTCGAGCTGATGAAGGCATACCTCGCCCGCATCGAAAAGCTCGATCCGGCGCTCAACGTCTTCATTCGTCTCGACGCCGAAGCTGCGCTCGAGGCGGCGAGGATCGCCGAGGCCGAGGCCATGGCGGGCCGATTGCGCGGACCGCTGCATGGCGTTCCGGTGGGCATCAAGGACATCATCGATGTCGCCGGGTTGCCGACCACCTGCCACTCGAAGGTTCTCGAGGGCAATATGGCCACGGCCGATGCAGTGTGTGTCGCCAAGCTGCGCCAGGCTGGCGCCATCTCGGTTGGAAAGCTGTCGACACACGAATTCGCCATTGGCGGACCGAGCTTCGATCTGCCCTGGCCGCCAGCCCGCAATCCGTGGAACCCTGACCACCATCCGGGTGGCTCCTCATCCGGTTCCGGCTCGGGCCTCGCCGCCGGCCTGTTCCCGCTGGCGCTCGGCACCGATACCGGCGGCAGCGTGCGCAACCCCGCAAGCTGCTGCGGTATCGTCGGCCTGAAGCCGACCTACGGGCTCGTGTCGAGACGCGGGGTTTTCCCACTGTCCTTCACGCTGGACCATATCGGGCCGATGACGCGCACCGTCGAAGACAACGCGTTGATGCTGGCGGCCATCGCCGGTCATGATCCCCTCGATCCGGGCAGCGCCGCCGCAGGCAGCGGCCGCTACGCCGCCGCGCTCGATCGCGGTGTTGTCGGATTGCGGATCGGCTTCGTGCGCCATTTCCATGAAGTCGACATGCCGGCCGACCCGGAGGTGACGGCGGCGCTGGAGAATGTGATGCGCACCCTGCAGATGCTGGGCGCCGATATCCGCGATATCCGCCTGCCGTCGCTCAATGAATTCGCGGCGGTGAATCGCGTCATCCTGCAGAGCGAGGCATGGTCGATCCATGCGCCGTGGCTGCGCGAGCGGCCCGGCGATTACGGCAAGCTGGCGCGGCAGCGCCTGTTGGCCGGCGCGTTCCTGAGTGCCGGGGATTATGTCCTCGCCAGCCGCCGCCGTACCGAGATGATTGCCTCTGTCAATGCGGCCTTGGCCGAGGTGGATGTTCTTCTGTGCGCCAGCTCGATGGATCCGGCCTGCCGCATCGACCGTCCGGCGGATATCGAGCGGACCTATCCGCGACAGGCGCGTACGCCCTTCAACGTGACCGGCCACCCGGCATTGGCCATGATGTCGGGGCTCTCCTCGGGCGGACTGCCGCTGTCGGTACAGTTCGTCGCGAGATATTTCGACGAGGCCATGCTCTTCCGCGTCGCCCGGACATGGGAGCAGTCATCGGGTGTCGACAAGAAGCATCCGGCTCTGTGAGATGACTTTGAGGATCCCGGCTTCGCCCCGTGCCGCCAGCGTCGGTATCAGGCGAAGCCCCGGGCTCCTCGCCTGATATCGACGACGATCGGTTTGCAGGGAGGGCAGCATGAAGGACTTTCCCGCCGCCTATCAATCTACCGCTGGCTCCGCCCTCGCCGTGGACAAGGCCTTTTACCGGCGAATCGCCGACGCCATCGCAGGTCGCCAGCTTGTCGACCAGTTCGTCATCCCGATCCGTACCGGCCGGGCGTGGAAGGTGCCGGCGGGCCATGTCTTTCGCATCGTCGCCGTGGAGGGTCCCCAGGTAGGCGACCTCAATCTCTGGAACCTTCAGAATCCCAGGGAACGGCTGTGGGCCTCGCGCACGCGCCAGCTCCAGGCCGCGCATGTGACGACCTTCGATCGTCTATGGTCGACCTTGCCTTACCTGCGGCCGCTCGTGACCATCACCTCGGACAGTCTCGCCGACTACGGCGTCGACGAGTATGGCGGCCGCGTCCACGACCTCCTGGGGACGCGTTGCGACCCGTACGTGAACCGCATGCTGACCGGGGAGGATTTCGATTTCTGCTGCCACTCCAATCTGGTGCGTGCGGTGGCGCCACACGGATTGACGGAGCTCGACGTGCACGACGTTCTGAACGTCTTTCAGTGCACGGGCCTCAACAGCGAGGACAAATACTTCATGCGCGCGAGTCCGGTGCGCAAGGGAGACCACATCGAGTTCTTCGCCGAGATCGATCTGCTCTGTGCGCTGTCGACCTGTCCCGGCGGCGATCTGTCCGTACCGTTGTGGGGCCCCGAGGCGCGCGATCCCCTCGATGTGTGTCGACCGCTCGGCATCGAGGTCTATGCGCTCGATCGCGATCTCCTGAAAGACTGGAAGTCGCCGGACATTGCAGCCTATGGCGGCGGCCATGGCCTTGGACTCAAAGCGCCACCCTGGGCACGCTGATCGCGCCGCATCTTCCGCTCGATCAGGTTCGTCTCTGACCGTCCGAGACGACTATAGAGGGACGGCCTTACAGAGGGCTGACGCGTCGAAGATGATCCTCGCGCGAGAGCGGGAAGAAAATCTGTCAGCCTGCTCAACCATCCGGAAAAAGGCCGGATTCATCGGCGATCTTTGATCCTCGAGGACTTACAGCCGGCTTACAGATCGCGTTCGAAGGCGAATGCGCGGGCCGTCTCCGTAGGTCACCACAATGTTCCGACACTTGGAGGAGTCATGATGCGCACCATCGTAAAATCCGCGATCGGAAGAACGATTGCGACAGCGGCGCTGGCCGCGGGCTTGCCGGTCCTCGCGCATGCCGCGACCATCGGCAATTCGTACCACGCCATCCAATACGACTATCGCGACTTCTATGCCGCGACCGACAACAAGCCCTTCCGGGTCGTGCTGCAAGGCAACCCGTATCCGAACCTGGAGCCCGGCGAAGTCGCGCGGCGACTCCTGCCGGTCATGCAGGCCAACAAGCCGGAGCCGCGTCTCACCTTCACCTATGCGACGCCGGCCGAGCCGCAGTATCCGGATTATCGTCTGGTGCTGGTATTCAATCCGGCCAACGACCTGAACTCCGCCGAAGTATGCCGCGGAGTCAGCCGATTGCGGCCGGGCACGCCCGAGCGGATTTACGTCTACGGCGTCTACTGCCGCAACGATCAGGCAATGGCCGAGGCTACGGGCTGGACGACATCCAGTGCGCCGGAGGACGCTGCCATGGGCGACCTCATGAAGGACCTCTTCAATGTGGTGTTCAGCCGTTCGCCCTATCTCCAGCAGCAGGATAGCGGCCACGCTCACGGGCGATGAACCTCCCGGAACTCCCACCTCGACCAGATGGGCCTGCCGTCTGGTCGAGCGGGAGCGGGATCGGTCGATGCCAAGGCAATAGCATCCGATACCACCAGACAGGGCGGGCTCGTTGGTGACCATAATCGGCGGCGGCCCAATGCGCGCCTATGATGGCGCGTTCATTGTCCTTGCCCAGGTCGCCGATGCACGTGTTCGCCTTGTCTGCCGGCTTATTACAGTTGCCGTTGATGCCGGTCGTCGCGGGTACGCCCGTCCTTTGCTGCAGGCCGTGCGTGCGGTGGTCCCGTTTAATTTCCGTTTATTTAACGGGAGGCCGGGGTGGCGTTCTGCGCCTGCCAGCTCTGGAGACGACGGTAGAGCGAAGCGGGCGTGACCTGCAGGGCGACCGCGGCGCGCGGAATGTTACCGCTGCATTTGGCGATCGCCTCCTCGATGGTGCGGCGCATCACCCTTTCGAGAGGCTCGATGACTGCCGGCTCGTGCGGCGCCAGCGGTTCGACGTCCGCGCCGGCACTGGAGGCCGGGCGTGGCGCATGGACGGCCAGGGTGGGCGGCAGCATGCTCGCCTCGACCGTTCCACCCTCGTTCAGGATGACGAGTCCGCGCAGGACGTTCTGCAGTTCCTGAACATTGCCCGGCCAGTCGTAGGCCAGCATCGCCGCCTCGGCCTCCGGCGAAAAGCCCGTGAATCGCTTTCGCTCCTCCATGCCGAGCCGCGGCAGAAAGTGACTGGCGAGACGGAGGACGTCGTCGTCCCGTTCCCGCAGCGGCGGCAGCTCGATCGACAGGATGTCGAGCTTGTAGAACAGTTCCTCGCTGAATCGGCCCGCTGCGATCTCTGCCTGCGGATCGCGCTCGGTCGCACAGATCAGGCGCACATCGGTCCGTCGCAGCTGGTGCTCGTCGATGCGTTTCAGGCTTCCCGTATGAAGATAGCGCAACAGTCGCGCCTGCGCCGTGGGGCCAAGGGCGAACACCTCGTCGAGGAAGATCGTGCCGCCATTGGCCTTCAGCAGCGCTCCCTCGCGATCCATCGTCGCCGCGCGGGCCCAGCGTCCGAACAGCTCGACCTCGAGCCTGTCCGGTGCCAATGCGGCACAGTCGAGGGCAAGGTAGGGACGATCGCGGCGGCGGCTCATGCGATGCAGGGCGTGCGCGCACAGGGCCTTGCCGGTGCCTCGCTCGCCTTTGAGAAGGACCGGCGCGGTGCTGGCCGCGGCGTTCTGCATGATCCGGTATACCGACTGCATCGTCATCGATTGGCCGACGAAGCCGCAGAACTCCTCGCGCTCGACCTCGTCCTGGATCGCCGCGATCTGCGACTCGAGCCTGCGCCGCATCAGCGCGTTGCGCACCGTGACGCGCAGCCGGTCGGCGCTGAACGGCTTGGTGAGAAAGTCGATCGCGCCATGCTTCATGGCTTCGACGGCAAGCCCGACCGACCCCTCGCTCGTCATCACCACCACATCGGTCGGCAAATCTCGTGTGCGCACGTCGCGCAGGATGTCCATGCCGCTGCCGTCGGGCAGCATGACATCGAGCAGCATGACCTCTGGCACGCGGCGGTCGATCGCTGCCCTCGCTGCCGCCGCGCTACCGGCACGCTCGACCGTGCAGCGCTCGTTCGCCAGGTACGACGCGTAGGTCTCGGCCAAGGCCGCGACATCCTCGACGATCAGGACAATGGCAGGCGAAACGGTCATGGCGCGACCTCCTGTGCATGTGTCTCGGCCAGCGCGGCGAGGGCCGCGAGAGCGGCGCGTGCCTCGGCCAGGAGTGTAGCCGTCCGCTCCGCGACCGCTCCGCCGGCCTCGATCTCGAGTGCCAGCGCTGCGGCACCCGCGCGTTCGGCGCCGAACTGCGGGAACAATCCACTGAGGCGGTGGGCGGCACTGCGCAGACGGCGCTGGTCGCCGGTAGCCTGCGCCGCCTCGATCTCGGCCACCAGTGCCGCACCATCGTGCAGGCAATGGCCGACCAGCCGATGAAAGGTGTCCACGCCCACGGCCGCGCGCAGATCGGCAAGAGCGGCGGCATCGAGCGCCGGGGCCCTCTCGCCTTCATCCACCGCCGCCGGGACCAGCCTCTCGATCATCGTCGCCAGCTCGCGCATGCGGATGGGCTTGCGCAGGTATTCCGTCATACCGGCTGCCAGCGCCCGTTCGCGGTCGGTTGGCTGGGCGAAGGCGGTCAGGGCAACGATCGGCGCTTGCGCCGATTGGCCAGGCAGGGCCCGGATACGGCGTGCGGCCTCGTACCCGTCCACGAGGGGCATCTGCACATCCATCAAGATGAGATCGAAGGCGCGAGCCGCGGCTGCTGTCACTGCCTCGTCGCCGTCGCTCACGACCTGGACGCGGTGACCAAGCTGCTCCAGCATGGCGCGCACCACGACCTGGTTCGCCGGTGTGTCCTCGGCCACCAGGATGCGCAGCGGCCGCTGCATCGGTCTTGCCGCGTCCTCCGCTTGCGGTTGAAGCTGTTCGGCCGGGGCTTGTTCGAGAGCGAGCTCGAACCAGAACGTCGACCCATGTCCCGGTCTGGAGTCGACGCCGATCCGACCGCCCATGAGCTCGACGATGCGCCTGCAGATCGCCAGTCCCAGGCCGGTCCCGCCCTTGCGACGGGCCAGCCGGGGGTCGCCTTGCTCGAACGGCTGAAACAGCCGCGCGCAGATCTCGGGCGCGATGCCGGTGCCGGTATCGATGACCTCGAAGCGCAAGCGGCACACCGGGTCGAGCCGTCCGAGCTGCGAGACCCGCAGGCGGACCGAGCCGTGCTCGGTGTATTTCACCGCATTGCTCAGAAGGTTGAGCAGGATCTGGTTGATGTGGCCGGCATCGCCAGTCAGGAATGCCGGCAAGACCGGCGAAATGTCGGCGGCGATGTCCAGGGCTCGTGCTCCGGGCAGGCTTCGCGTGATCATGATCGCGCTGTCGCAGAGTTCGCGCAGATCGAAAGCGCTCTTCTCGAGGTCGAGCCGGCCCGCCTCGAGCCGCGAGAAATCGAGGATGTCGTTGATGATGGTCAGGAGGTGATTGGCCGATTTCTCGATCACGCGGATCGACCGCTTCTGGGCCGGATCCATGTCCGAATCGGCCAGCAGGCTCGTCAGGCCGATCACGGAATTCATTGGCGTGCGAATCTCATGGCTCATCATGGCGAGGAATTCGGCTTTGGCATCCGCAGCCTGCTCGGCGTCGCGGCGGGCCCGGCGCAGTTCGCGCAACGTCATCTCCTGCCGGGTCAGCAGGATCGCGATCCAGGCAGTGAGGCCGAGCAGAAGAAGGGTGACGATGGTCGCGCCAACGCCCACGAACAGTGCCGTCGATCGCCACAGTGCCAGGATCAGGGCATCCGTCGCTGTGATGTTGATGACCATCGGATAGTCGGGGATGGTGCGCGGCGCCACGATGCGCATTTCCGACTTGCCGTCGGCGAGTCGGGGGCTGGTCGTGACGACAGCGCCCGAGCTGTTGCCGCGTCCGATGACATCGCGGAACACGGCCTGCTCGGCGAACGACTTGCCGAGAAGTTCCGGATTCAAGGGATAGCGCGCAAGCAGGATGCCGTCGGAGCGAAACAGGGAGATGGCGCTGGCGGAGCTGATGTTCACAGCCTTGAAGAAACTCTCGAAGAAGTTGACCTCCAGGCCGGTCAGCACAAGGCCGAGGGTGGCGCCTGTGCGACTCTTGATCTTGCGGGCAAGGTAGAAGGTCCAGGTGCCGGTGCCGCGATTGCGGACCGGCACGCTCAGGAACAGATCCAGCTTGGGATCGGCCATGTGGGCCTTGAAGTAGTCGCGGTCGGCGAGATTGATGGGCGGTGGTGGAAAGCTGCGCGTGAAGTTGATCACCCGGCCGTCGATATCGACGATGGTCGCGACGTCGATCTGAGGCAGGCTGCTGGCCTTGTTGCGCATCATGTCGAAGACGTCCTGGGTGCCGAGGACCCGTCGCAGATCGGCCTCGTCCTCGATGCCGGCCTCCTGCACATCTTCGATGATGCTCTTCAGGACGAGATCGGCCGCCTTCATGCTCTGGCGCGTGTGTTCGGCGATCATGATCGAGCTGTGCTCGAGATTGGCCTTCCACTCGGCGATCTCCGTCGCCCGGGTGCGCCAGAGCATGAGGATCGAGCCCGCCACGACGAATGCCGTCATCAGCAGGCCGATGACGATCACTGCCTTGCCGCGCCGGCCGAAACGTATTGCCCTGAGGAAAGAAAAGGTTTTCATCGCGGTCGAAATAAACAATCACAAATTCTTTTACGCCTGACTGCAATATTGGATTTGACCTGCCTCAATATTCAGCAGCTGCGAAGGACAAGCTCATGCCATCCCAAGTTCTTATCGTTCGGCCCATCTTGCGCGGCCGTAGGCGTATCGCGAAATTCCAGCCATGACCCAGAAACGCCAACTCCGCCTCGGCGCGTTCATGCGGCCGGTGAGCATCCACACCGCAGCCTGGCGCTATCCCGGTGGCACGCCGGACGCCAACTTCAACCTCCAGGCGCTGGTGCAGTACGCCCAGACGCTGGAGCGGGGGAAGTTCGATGCCTTCTTCATGGCCGACCATCTGGCCGTGCTGAACATGCCGATGGATGCTCTGAAGAGGAGCGCCACCGTCACCTCCTTCGATCCCCTGACGCTGCTGCCGGCACTGTCGATGGTGACGAAGCATCTCGGCCTGATCGCCACGGCCTCAACCACGTTCGAGCCTGCCTATACGATCGCCCGCCGCTTTGCCTCGCTCGATCACATCTCCGGCGGCCGCGCCGGATGGAACATCGTCACGACCTCCAATCCGGATGCGGCGCTGAACTTCGGTCTGGACGAGCAGATGGCGCATGACGAGCGCTATGCCCGGGCGCGCGAGTTCTTCGATGTCGTGACGGGCCTGTGGGACAGCTGGGCAGACGATGCCTTCATCCGCGACGTCAAGAGCGGCATCTACTTCGACCCTGCGAAGCTCCATGTGCTCGATCACAAGGGCAAGTACCTCAAGGTGCGCGGTCCCCTCAATATCGCCCGCCCCGTCCAGGGCTGGCCGGTGATCGTTCAGGCTGGAGCCTCGGACGCCGGCCGTCAGCTGGCGGCGGAGACGGCGGAAGTCGTGTTCGCCGCCGGCGGTCCGATCGAGGTGGGTCGCGCCTTCTATGCCGACGTGAAGGGCCGCGCGGAAAAGGCGGGTCGCAATCCCGACCACATCAAGATCCTGCCCGGCGCCTTCACGATCGTCGGCGACTCGCTCGACGAGGCGAAGGAGAAGCGCGCCAGGCTCGACAGCCTGGTGAACTACGACAGCGGCATCGCCGCCCTGTCGATCGCGCTGGGCATCGATGCTCGCACGTTCGATCCTGATGGACCGCTGCCGGAGATTCCCGAGACCAACCAGAGCAAGAGTGGCCAGGAGCGCGTCCTGGCCCTGGCCCGGCGCGAAGGGCTGACGGTGCGTCAGCTTGCCGGTCGGCTCGGGGGCTATGGCGGCCTGGCGGTGATGGGCACACCGAAGATGATTGCCGACCAGATGGAAGAATGGCTGGTGACCAACGCCAGCGACGGCTTCAACGTCATGTTCCCCTATCTGCCCGGCGGGCTGGACGACTTCGTGAACAAGGTCGTGCCCGAGCTGCAGCGGCGTGGGATCTTCCGCACCGAGTATGAAGGCAAGACGCTGCGCGAGAATCTCGGCCTGCCGCGACCGGAGAACCGCTTCTTCAGCGCCACGGCCAAAGCTGCGGAATAGGACTCTGGTGGCTTTTGCACTGGCGGCCGATGCCGGTCTAACCTGAGGCATGAGCTTCGAGATCAGGGTCGGCAGCGCCCGGGACGTGCTGCGCATGGCGGACTGGGCGGCCGACGAAGGCTGGAACCCGGGCAATACAGACGTCGGCGCATTCTTCGCCGCCGACCCTGGCGCCTTCCTGATCGGGCGGCTCGGCGGCGAGCCCCTGGTCTGCATCTCGGTCGTGAAGTACGGAACGAGCTTCGGCTTTCTCGGCTTCTACATCGCCCGCCCGCCGGTGCGCGGCAAAGGTTATGGCATCCAGGTCTGGCGCGCCGGCATGGAGCGGCTGGCCGGACGCAATGTCGGCCTCGACGGCGTGGTGGCGCAGCAGCACAACTATCGCAAATCGGGTTTCCGGTCGGCCTGGAACAACGTCCGGCATGAAGGGGCGCCGGCTGACGCCCCGGTGCCGGCGGGCGTGACGCTTGTCGATGCCCGCGACGTGCCGTTCGACATGCTGGCGGCCTACGACCGGCGGTTCTTTCCCGAGGCCCGCGACAGCTTCCTCGCCTCCTGGATCTCCCTGCCGGAGCGCGTGGCGCTGGTGGCGATGAAGGACGGCGAGCCGCAGGGCTTTGGCGTCATCCGGGCCTGTCGGGCGGCATCACGGATCGGACCGCTCTATGCCGCATCGCCGGCGGTCGCGGCAGCGCTGGTCAGTGCGCTCGCGCGCCATCTGGGCACGGCGCAGGTCGCGCTCGACGTGCCGGACATCAACAAGCCGGCAACAGCGATGGCGGAACAGCTTGGCCTCAAGCCTTCCTTCGAGACCGCGCGCATGTATACCGCGGCCGATCCCGCCATCGATCAGGCGGGCCTGTTCGCCGTGACCAGTCTCGAACTGGGATGACGGTCAGTAGGTGGCGCTCAGGTAGTCGACGATCTTGGGCACGTCCTTCTCCTCGATCGGCGCACCATAGACCTTGATCATCTTGGTGACCTCGGCCTGCCAGAAATCCTTCTTGTTGGGCAGGCCGCGCGGCTGGGTCAGGATGTAGTCGGCGGAATGGCAGGCGGCGCAATTGCCCTGCACGACGTCGAGATTGGGGCCTGGCTTGAACGCCGCCGTCTCGTCGGGAAGCGTATAGGTGAGCGGCTTGGCGCTGACCGAAAGAGCCAGGGCGAGCGCGCCGGCGGCAACGAGAGAAGGGAGGGCGATGCGCATCATTGTCCGTCTCCTCAGCCTGCCGTCACGTGCGTGGTCTCGATGACATTGCGCATATAGCCGGCCGGATTCCACAGCGGCTTGTCGGGCTGCACCTTGCCGCCGTTGCTGGTCGCCCGCACCTTGAGCACATGGCCGCCGGCGGCCAGGGTCACCGGCAACTGCCATTCGCGGAACGAGTACTTGCCGAGATCCTGGCCGAGCTTGGCCGGCATCCAACTCTTGCCGTCGTCGATGGAGACATCCACTTGCTTGATGCCGGTGCCGCCATCGAAGGCGATGCCCTTCAGCAGCAGCTCGCCCGCCTTGACCTTGTCGCCGTCGGCGACGCTGGTGATGAAGGAGCGCACGTTGAAGCGATTGATCGGGATCGTCGCCTTGGGCGCGGTGCCCGGCTCGACACAGGCGCAGTCGTTGTCGGGAATGCGGTAGGCGGTCTTCATCCAGAAGCCGTCGAACACCGTGTCGATGACGGTGATCTCGTTCAGATGCTTCACCCAGTAGGTGCCGTAATATCCGGGCACCACCAGCCGCAGGGGGAAGCCGTTGAGGAACGGCAGGTCGGCGCCGTTCATCTGATAGGCCAGCATCACCTCGCCGTCGCGCGCATGGTCGATGTCGAGCGCCTTAACGAAGTCGGGCGTCTTGTCGAACACCGGTCCATCGAGCCCGTTGAACGTCACCTGCTTGGCGCCAGCCTGGACGCCGGCGCGGTCGAGCACCGCCTTGAGCGGCACACCGCGCCAGCGTGCATTGCCCATGGCTCCATTGCCCAGCTGGCCGCCGGCGACTCGCGGCTCGAAGAAGCCGCGGCTGTTGCCCGAACACTGGTTGACGGCCACGACCTCGATCGCCGGCATGGCCTTCAGGTCCGCCAGCTTGAGCTGCAGCGGCTTGTCGACCTTGCCCTTCACCTCGAGGGTGAAGGTATCGGGATCGATCTCGAGCGGGATGTTGGCCAGGTGATAGCGTACGAAGAAGGCGTCGTTCGGCGTGATCGCCCCTTCGTTGAAGACGGAGAACGGCGTCTCGAGTTGCGGCGGCCGGCTGGTCTGGCCGATCATCAGTCGCTTCTGCGGATACTTGACCATCGGCCTTTCACCGTTGCCGAACGGCAAGGTCACGGTATCGGCCCAGGCGCTGAGGGGAGCTGCACCGAGAGGACCAAGGCTGGCCGCCAGCGCGCCCGAGCTCCGGATCAGGGTCCGTCTGCTGATCATGTCTTCTTCTTCCTCCCGGTGATCGTTATTCCGATCCTATCCAACGCTTCAGCGCGGCACCAGCGCCAGCCAAAGCGAGATTACGGTCGAGGCGATGGCAATGGCCTGCAGCGGCGACAAAGGTTCGTGCAGCAGGAAGATACCGCTCACGACAGCGACGATCGGGATGGTGATCGAGGAGAGCGCGGCGACTTGCGCCGGCAACAGCTTCACCAGCGCGAACCACGTGGCCGTTCCGATCGCCATCGGAATGGCGCCGATATAGAGCGTGGTGACGATCACCGTCGTCGAGGGCCAGTGCTGGGGCAGGCCATCGATCACCAGTGCGCCGAGCGCGATCGGCGGCAGGGCGATGACCACCTGCCAGAAGGTGAGCGACAGGCCCATGCCGGGCCAGGCCGTGCGCTTGACGACGTAGGTGCCGATTGCCCAGCTCAAGCCAGCCAGCAATCCCCAGAACAGGCCCCAGGGCGCGTTGGCGTAGCTCACGAAGTTGGGGGCCATCAGCGCCACGACCGCGCCCGCCCCGATCAGCAGCGCCAGCAGCAGGCGCCCGGTCAGTGACTGGCCGAACACGACGAAACCGATCAGCGCCACCCACAGCGGCATGGTGTAGGCCAGCACCGAAGCATGGCCGGACGGTACATAGAGCACGGCTAGCGAGGTGGCGATGTTCCAGATGGCGATGTTGGTCGCCGAGGCCACGGTGAGCGGCAGCCATCGGCCCGGCGGCACCGCCAGCGATTCCCCGCGCAGGCGGATCACCGCGTAGAGGACGACCAGCCCCGTCACCAGCACGACGCTGCGGAAGGTCAGCACCGGCAGTTCATCCAGGGCGATGCGGAACAGGGGCCAGTTGGTGCCCCAGATCAGCGTGAGGGTGGCCAGCAGTCCCAGGACCCTGGGGGAGACGCGAGACATGGCGGAATGACAACTCGGGGAGGAGAGGGGGGCTTTGCCGGGCGAACGGCTCCTGAGGCGGCGCAGATCAGGATTGCCGCAGGCCGGGTGGGATCGCTCAGCCGTTAACCCCAAAACACTGTCCTGCCAAGGGGTTGCGCGATCCGGAGCCCGCCAGGCGGGGCGCGATCGCGGCATTCTGGCGGCAGTTTGGCCCGGACCGCCCGCGCGGCTTGCAACGCCGGACCAACTTCATTACAGAGAGGCCCGCTGCGCCCGTAGCTCAACTGGATAGAGCATCTGACTACGGATCAGAAGGTTAGGAGTTCGAATCTCTTCGGGCGCGCCACTCTCCACCAGAGCATATCTTGGCTGAGCAAATGGCCTCCTGACGCGGCTTGCCCGTCATGGATTGGTTCTGCGGCCCTGTGTCGGCTTGTGCTGGATCAGGTCCCAGCGGTTGCCACAGAGATCCTCGAACACCGCGACAATGCCATAGGCCTCGTGGCGAGGCTCCTCGAGGAACCGTACGCCGGCGGCCAGCATGCGCGCATGATCGCCGTTGAAGTCATCCGTCTCCAGGAACAGGAAAACCCGCCCACCGGCTTGGTCGCCGACACGCGCCGCCTGGGCCGGACCGTCAGCTCGCGCCAGGAGCAGGCCGGTGCCGGCACCACCGCGCGGCCGCACGATCACCCAGCGCTTGCCGCGGCCGAGCGGCGTGTCCTCGCAGAGCTCGAAACCGAGGGCGCCGGTAAAGAAGGCGATCGCCTCGTCGTAGTCCGCGACCACGAGGCTGACGAGGGAAAGACGCTGGTTCATCGCTCCTGCCAACGACAAGCTTGCCGTCAAGTCTCGGTCAGGCGCAACGCCTGCGTCCCATAACGCCACGGCGTGGCGGCATGGTACGGCTCTTCATTGGTCGCGGCGGACCGGCGTGCAGCGGTACCGGCCTCTCAATTGTTGTAGACGGCACGGCAGAGATCCTGCGGAAAGCGGCCACCGGACATGCCTTCGAGCGCCGTGTTGGTGAGCGCGACGACGCTGAGCTTGCGGACCGGATCCACAAACCACGAATGGCCATAGGCGCCGCCCCACCGCCAGGTGCCCGGTGCTTCCAACGTGCCGGCCACGCTCGGATCGGTCAGCACCGAGAAGCCGAGCCCAAAGCCCCAACCCGGCCAGTCCGGCACCGGCAGAGTGCCGATCTGGTTGCGGCCCATTTCGCTTACCAAGGTGCTTGGGAGCAGCGGCGCGCCACCGCGGCGCAGCGTCTCGAGAAGACGAAGCACGTCCTCCGCCGTCCCCACCATGCCCGCACCGCCCGAGGGGAAGGCGCTGGGATCGAAGGCGCGAGACGGGTCCATCACGATGGCGGCCATTCCCTCCAGCCATTTGATCGTTTCCGGCTCGCCCATGCGACGAGGACGCGGGGCATCGTCGGCATAGGCGGCGGCCAGCCGTGCCGGGTCCGTCACATGGAAGGCGGAGTCGATGAGGCCGAGCGGCTCGGCGACCAGCGTGCCGATAGCGGCCGGCAAGGAAAGACCGGATGCCGCGGCGACGACTGCGCCCAGCACATCCGTCGCCAGCGAATAGTTCCAGGCCGTGCCGGGCTCGAACAGCAGTGGCACGCTCGCGATGCGCCGCAGATTCTCTTCCAGCCCGTGCGGAACGCGGTCCATTCCATCGGAGACGCCGGCGCGATGATAGGGGCCATCTTCCGGTTCCAGGAAACTGTAGGTCAATCCTGCCGTATGCGTGAGGAGGTGGCGCACGCGGATCGTGGCGGGTTGGCCATTCGCAAGTCGTGGCTTGAAGTCCGGCAACCACCGGCTGACCTCGTCTTCCAGATCGAGCTGGTTGCGGGCGACAAGGACCATGGTGGCGGTGGAGACGAACAGCTTCGTCATCGAGGCGAGGCGGAACAACGTTTCCACGCGCATCGGCACATGCGCTTCGCGGTCGGCCCAGCCTGCGGCGCGGCGATAGATCGTCTCTCCATCTCGGGAGACAAGGACCACGGTGCCAACGATGCGTTGCGCAGCGAGAGCGCCGCCGATGACGGCATCGATCCGTGCGGCAAGGCTGGACTCTTCAGACGAGGCGAGCGGAGAAGAAGGAGATGCAGCATGTGACATGAGGAGGAACCTTCTCGGTGGTGGATTGGGAGGACGATCAGCCGGCCGATCGCCGGCTCGTCGGCGGGAAGCCGTGGTTCCGGGCGCGCCAGGCGATCGCCAGGCTCGGAAGCAACAGAAGGATGAGCGCCCATGGAAAGGAAGCGGCGCCGAATGTTTCCAGCATAAGACCGCCACACATCCCCCCTCCCGCGATGGCGAGGTTCCAGACGGTAACGATCATCGATTGTGCGACATCGGCCGCATCGCCGGCCGTCTTGGCCGAGGCAGTCTGGAAGAGGGTCGCCGCGCCGCCATAGGCCAGGCCCCAGAGGCCGATCCCGGCGTAGGTAATCGCTGCAAGGTCTCCCCACATGCCGAGTGCCAGGGCGGCGAGCGCGAACAGCCCGATGCTGCCGAGAACCAGCTCGCGCAGGAGGCGGTCGATCAACAGGCCGGTAACCCAGATGCTCGCGAGGCTCGACAGGCCGAAGATGAGCAATGCGAAATCGAGGTGGTCGCCAATACCCGCCAGGGCGATGAAAGGCGCGATATAGGTGTAGAGGATATTGTGCGCGAGCACGAAGGTGAGCGTGACGGCGAGCACCGAGCGGATGCCGGGCATCAAGAAGACCTTCGGCATCGGCAAGCGTTTGTCCGCCGCCTGTCCGGGAAAGTCCGGCACCGCAGCGAGAATCCATCCGATCAACACGATGGTCAGGAGGGTCATGAGGCCGAACGTGACTCGCCAGCCCGCGATGGCGCCGAGCAGGGTTCCGGCGGGAATGCCGAGCGACAAGGCGATCGGAATGCCGACCATGGTGACGGCGATCGCACGTCCTTTGAGCGGCTCGGCGACCATTCGCGCCGCATAGCCGGCCACCAGTGCCCAGAGCAGTCCCGCGAAGACGCCGGCCACGAATCGCGCGCCGAGCGTGAGCGCATAGTCGGTCGAAAGGGAGGTGATCGTATTGACGATGGCGAAGCCGCCGATGGCGACAAGCAGCAGTGGCCGGCGGCGCCACCCTTGCGTCGCAACGGTGAGCGGAATCGCGGTCGACAAGCTGCCGATGGCGTAGGCGGTCACGAGCTGACCGATCAGCGCCTCGGACCGGCCGAGGGCACTGCTCATCTGCGGCAGGAGGCCGGCCGGCAGCGCTTCGGTAAGGACGGTGATGAAAGCGGCCATTGCCAGTGCGAGCAGGCCAGGAAGGGGGAGTGAGTCGTGCAGAAGCGTCTCGCTGCCGGCCGGGGCTTCGGTGCATTTCGCGTCCGTGTCGAGAGTTGTCGTGATGCATGCCATGCGGATGCCAATCCTGAACAGAGGGGAGCGGTGACCGAGGCCTTGGGAACGGACCGGCTCGGTTACCTCGTTGTCGGGCAAGGTAATTTTGCGCGTCGGTTTGGAGAATTTGGCTAGAGTTCCAAACACATCGGACGTCGACGTCCAGACTCGAGGTGCATCGATGGAGAACCTGGGAGCGCTCGGCGCCTTCGTTCAGGCCGCAGATGCTCGCAGCTTCACGGTCGCAGGACGACGGTTGGGCGTTTCGTCATCGGCGGTCGGCAAGACGATCGCGCGGCTGGAAGGGCGGCTCGGCGTGCGGCTGTTCCATCGGTCGACGCGCACCGTCACGCTGACGCCCGAAGGCGCCCTGTTTCTCGAACGGTGCCGGCGGATCTTCTGCGAGATCGAGGCGGCCGAACTCGAGCTGGCGCAGACGCGCGAGGCGCCGCGCGGCAAGCTGCGCGTCAGTCTGCCTCTGGTCGGCATGCTGATGATGCCGACGCTCAGCGCCTTCATGCGTGCCTATCCCGACATCGAGCTCGATCTCGACTTCACCGACCGGCTGGTCGACGTCATCGATGAAGGTTTCGATTGCGTGGTGCGATCGGCGGTCGCGACCGATTCCCGACTGATGACGCGGGCGGTGGGAACATTCCGTCATCGCATCGTCGGTTCATCCGCCTATTTCGCCGCCAGAGGGATGCCGCGACGACCGCGGGATCTCAAGGTGCATGCCTGCCTGCAGCATCGCTATGCGACCAACGGCAAGCTCGAGGCATGGCCGCTGCGCCAGCTGAGGAATATCGACTTGCCGATGACGGCGGTGGCGAACACCGTCGAGCCGTTGATCTACATGGTGGAGCAGGGGTTGGGAATCGCTTGCCTGCCGGACTTCGCCATCCGACACCAACTCGATGTCGGCACGCTGATCAGCGTACTCGACGATTACGTTGATCATGAAGGAACGTTCCGGCTGCTCTGGCCTTCCAGCCGGCATTTGTCCCCGAAGTTGCGGGCCTTCGTGGATTTCATGGTCGAGAACCTGCTCCCGGCCTAGAACTCCCGGCAACGACTGGAGCGTCTCTGTCGCTCACCGAGCCAGATTGTCGAGATCGACACCATAAAGAGCGGCGTTGCGTTGCCTGTAGGTGGCGCGGTCGCCGGTCGGATCCCCGCGCAGGCCGGCACTCAGCATATCGAGCATCGTGTGCCAGCCCATCGCGCTTTGCGGCACGAAGCGGTCGAGAATCGGGAAGTGCCTGAAGGTGAGCAGGACGTCCGAGGCGCGCGGCTCGAGTTCGAAGGTGGGGTAGGATTCGGGATAGGCGGATACGGCATCCGCGCCATCGCCGGCGTCGAAGACATTCCAGGTATAGACGAGCTTCTTCGGCGGCTGCCATTGCGTGACGACTCCGCGGATATGACCGCCCATCAGCCGGACCTTGCCGCCCTGGCGCGGCTCGATGCTGCTGTCCTCACCAAACCACGCCGGCAGCAGGCGCGTGTCGGTCAGGTACGCCCAGACTTTCTCGACCGGGCCTGGCAGTGCGCGCCTGAAAGTCAGGCAGGGCACGGTCGATGCTTCGCCTTTCTCGCTCATCGCTCACCTCCGACAGTCAATCCTTGCGCCGGCTCATCGGCGCAGCGCTGACTCCAGCGCGTCGAACTTCCCTGACCAGAACCGTCGCAGATCGTTCACCCAGCCCGCGAGCGCTTCTACGCCCTCGCGATCGAGCTCGTAGATCCGGCGCTGTGCCTCCGCGCGCGCGCGCACCAGCTTGGCGGCCTTCAGTGTCTTCAAGTGCTGCGAGACCGCCGGCGGCGTGATGTCAAAACGCGCCGCGATCTGTCCCGATGAAAGCGGCCCCCGCGCCAATATCTCGACGATGCGCCGACGGGTGGGATCGGCAAGCGCGGCGAGGCTGTCCATCTGGCGATAATGTAAGATGTACTTAATTAAGTCAATACTACAGAACAGGCTGTCGCAGGATCGTCCGGAGCTTGGCCGGCGCGGTCTTGCGGGGATCGCTGAGATAAATCTCGTGATGACGGCCGGTTGGTGAGAGGCCGTGCTGCGGCAGGAATTCGTCGTGGAGTCGGGCGAGGACGGGCGCTTCGTCGTCGTACGAGCCGACATGCAGGATCTGCACGCAGCGGCCCTCCTCGAAGGTCTCGTGACGCAGTAGGGAAAGCGCGGATGTCCTTCTCTTTGCCTGTGCCGCTTCGAGCGCGGCCTCGATCATCGCGTCCGTGATCCAGTCGGGTTGGCGGATCATCATGGTCCAGTGCCATTCGTCCTTGGCCCGGCGCGTGAAGGCCGACCAGTCCCTTGCCGACCACAGTCCTTCGAGAGGCGCGACGACATAATCGCGATCGAGCATTCTCTTGCTGGCGAACTTCACGCCGTACGACACCGCATAGAGAGCTTCGACCGCCTCCCTGTAGGCTGGTGCCGTGTTCGGATCGCCCTGGCCGTCCACCATCAGAAAAGTCATGGCCGGCACCTTCACAAGCGAGAAGGCATTGCGCGGTGGTGCGTAAAGGTCCTTGCGGTCCTTCTTGAAATCGACCTTGGTCATTCGCCTGTCCAGTCTCTATGCGGAGAGGTGTGTGCCTACAAATATAAAGGCGATTGCAGCCGATATCGCCAAGCTCTACAGCGAGACAAGATCCGACGTCGCTAGGAGAGCGTGAATGCCCCTATCCGGTCCGAAGCCGCGC
This sequence comes from Enhydrobacter aerosaccus, assembly GCF_900167455.1. Classification (GTDB taxonomy): domain Bacteria; phylum Pseudomonadota; class Alphaproteobacteria; order Reyranellales; family Reyranellaceae; genus Reyranella; species Reyranella aerosaccus. Next base: position 960,412 of record NZ_FUWJ01000002.1, on the reverse strand, counting down.
TGGCTGACCTTCGATTGCTATGGCACGCTCATCCAGTGGGACGAAGGTCTCCTCGCGGCTGTCGACAGGATTCTCGTCAAGCATGCCGGTTCGACGGTCGACGCTGCGACCTTGATCCAGGTGTACGACAGGTACGAGCACGAACTGGAAAGCGAGAAGCCGCACCGGTCGTTCAAGGATGTCGCGGGATCTGCGCTCCAGATGGCAATGGAGGAATTGAAGCTTGCCTATGCACCCGAGGATATCGAGATCCTCACCGGGAGTATTTCGCGCATGCCGCCGTTTCCCGAAGTCGTGGAGACGCTCGGTGCGCTCAGGCAGCAAGGGTTCAGGCTCTGCATCATCTCAAATACGGATGACGACATCATCGCCGGCAACGTCGCGCAGATGGGTGGGCATATCGACCGGGTGATCACGGCGCAGCAGGCGCAGGCCTACAAGCCCAGCCGCCAGATCTTTGCCTATGCTCATCGGGCGCTCGGCGTCACAAAGGACGACGTCGTCCATATCTGCGCCAGTCCGCATCTCGATTTGGTGGCGGCGCGCGATATCGGTTTTCGCGCGGTCTGGATCGACCGAGGCACGGGGCGCAAGCCGCTCGCGGACTATGTCTCGGACGAGACGTTCCCGTCGCTGGACCATGTCGCGAGGCTGTTCAGCACGTCGCCCTGGTCCTCATGACGCTCGGCGGGCTGCAACAGGCGATTGCGCGCGCTGGCTCAACCAGACGCTGCCCAGCACGAGGATCATGCCGGCGATCTGCATCGGCGTCAGACTCTGGGCCAGGAAAGCCCAGCCGAGAATCACGGCCGTGACCGGACTGAGCAGGGCGAGCGGCGAGACGGTCGCAGGCTCCAATCGGCCGATGCCGCGGAACCAGAGATAATAGGTAAACGCGGCGCCAATCAGACCGAGATAGGCGAAGCCCGCGAGGTTGGCGGATGTGAGAGGCGGCAGCGTCGGTTCGAGCCACAGGACCGCCGGCAGCAGCAGCATGCCGCCAGCCGTCAGTTGCCAGGCTGTGAAAGTCAGTGACGAAACCGGTGGACGCCAGCGACTCGTCAGGACGGTTCCTGCGGCCATCGACACGGCGCCTGCCAGGCCGGCAGCGATGCCGATCGGATCGAGCGTGGCGGAGGGTGTCAGGATCAGCAGCGCGACGCCGGCCACCCCGGCGAACGAGGCGAAGACGGCGAGGGGATGAATGCGTGATCCCAACAGCAAGCGGGCCAGCAGGAGGACGATCAACGGCTGGATCGCTCCTACCGTCGCCGCAACCCCGCCGGGCAAACGGTAGGCCGCCACGAACAGCATTGCCCAGAAGATCGAGAAGTTGAGGGCGCCCAGGACGAAAACTCGGGACCACCAAGCTCCGTGCGGCAGTTGCCGGACCGCCAGCAGGAGCAGCAAGCCCGCCGGCAGCGCCCGCAACATGGAGACCGTCAGCGGATAGCCTTGCGGCAGAAACTGTGTGGTTACGAGGTAGGTGCTTCCCCATACGGCCGGCGCGATAGCCGTGAGGAGATAGTCGACGTCGCGTGTCATCGGCCTTCCAAGATTTCTCGACGTCAAGATAAGTGGCGCCTATCTTGACGTCAAGATAATCGCGGATCACGATGCGCCATGGATCGTGTCGACGATATCCTGGCGCAATGGCATCGGGAGCGGCCGGATCTCGATGTCGCACCGATGGGGCTGATCGGGCGCATCAACCGCCTGTCCCATCATCTCGGCCGGGGGATGGAGAAGACCTTTGCCGCGCACGGGCTGACCGCGGCAAGCTTCGACGTGTTGGCCACCTTGCGTCGGTCCGGCCGACCCTACAGCCTGTCACCCGGCGATCTGCTGGGCACGATGATGATCACGTCTGGAACGCTGACCAATCGCATCGACCAGTTGGAGAAGGCCGGTCTCGTCGAGCGCCGGCAAAATCCCGAAGACGGCCGGAGTGTCCTGATCGCCCTGACGGAGAAGGGGTTCGCAGTCATTGACGCCACGGTAACGGCGCACGTTGCCACTCAGGCCAGGCTCATCGAGGGCCTGTCGAAGCAGGACAGGGTGGCGCTCGATGCCCTGCTCAGCCGTTATCTCAAGGTGTTCGAGTCGGGCACGTCTGAAGGGAAAAGCTAGGATTCGAGGGCCGCGCGCGTGGACGATCTGTTCGATAGCATCGACATGAATGGCGCTCCGGCTCGTGAGGGGATCGCCGAGGGCGCCGTGCTGCTGCACGGCAAGGCCCTGCCTTACGAGACCGCACTTCTGGCGGCGGTGGATGTCATCGCGGCGCAGGCGCCGTTCCGGCGCATGGTCACGCCGAGCGGCTACGTCATGTCGGTCGCCATGACCAATTGCGGTCGGGCAGGTTGGGTCACCGACCGGACTGGCTATCGCTATGACCGCCAGGACCCCGACAGCGGCAGGCCATGGCCGGCCATGCCGCCGGTTTTCCGGGTCCTTGCCGCGGAGGCGGCCCTCGAAGCTGGCTATGGTGGCTTTGCGCCCGATAGCTGCCTCATCAATCGATATCTACCGGGCGCCCGGCTGTCGTTGCATCAGGACAAGGACGAGCGCGACTTCTCCCAGCCGATCGTCTCGGTCTCGCTTGGCCTGCCGGCGGCCTTTCAGTTCGGCGGGGTCAAGCGTAAGGACGCGGTCAAACGCTATCCGCTTCGACACGGCGACGTGGTCGTCTGGGGCGGTCCATCCCGCCTGTTCCATCATGGCGTCCTCACTGTGAAGGACGGAACCCATCCGCTGCTCGGTCGCCAGCGCATCAATCTCACCTTCCGCGCGGCGCTCTGAAATCGGGTCGCTCGACGTATCGGATCCTTTACATGCTAGAACCCGGACCGGGCTCGGACCCGTCGAAAGGAAATCCCAGGCGCAATGTCGATCACCCGTGTCTGTCTCGTCACCGGCGCATCATCTGGTATCGGCGCCGCCACGGCGCGGGCGCTGGCGGGCCCTGGCACGGCGGTGGCGATCCATGTGCGTCGGAACAAGGCGGGCGGCGAGAGGGTCGCGGCCGCCGTGCGCCACGCCGGGGGCGAGGCCCTGCTGCTCGAGGGTGACGTCGCGGAACCGGCTATCGTTACGCGGCTGGTGAACAAGACAGCCGAGCGGTTCGGCCGCCTTGATGTCGTGGTGAGCAATGCCGGCTTTGCCGATCGACGACCCATCGGTCAGGTCGACCGTCCGACCTGGGATGCGAGCCTCGCGGCGATGACCTCCGCCTTCTTCGAACTTGCCACGGCGGCGAAGCCCTGGCTGGTGAAGTCTGGCCATGGCGGCCGGATGATCGGCGTCTCGTCCTTTGTTGCTCACGCCTTTGCGCGCGGCCTGATGAACTTCCCTGCCACCGCGGCGGCCAAGGCCGGTATCGAGGCCCTCGCCCGTGCGCTGGCCGCCGATCTGGCGCCATCGGGCGTGACGGTGAATTGCGTCGCCCCTGGTTTCATCGAGAAGGATCCCGATGGCCATGCCGCCGTCCCGCGCGAGCGCATGGCAAAAGTCAGCGAATCGATCCCGATGGGACGTTACGGCACGCCGGCCGAAGTGGCGGCCGTCATAGCCTTTTTGTGCTCGCCTGCCGCGAGCTACGTCACCGGACAGACCATTCACGTCAACGGCGGCGTCACGCTCTGACGCCGTTCGCCGCCAGGCCGGTGAGGCGCAGGCTCAGCGTGCGCAGCCGGCGGCGTGCCTCTGCATCATAGGCTTGCGCATTGGCGCGCGCCTCGCGCAGGACGTTGAAGTAAAGCCCACTCCTGCCGGCGATGCCGTCGCCGATAGCGAGATTGAGAATCGCCTCTGCGCCATCCTCGACCCGACTCATGGGCGTGGCGCCGGATAGGCGCACCATGGTCGTATCCATATAGGTCGATGGATGCAGGGCATTGACGATGACGCCGGAGCCCTCGAGTTCTGCGGCGAGATCGATGGTGAACATGATCTGCGCCAGTTTGCTCTGGCAATAGGCTCTGACCCCACTGTACTGCTTCGTCAGCATGACGTCGGAAAAGTCGATCGCCTGTTGTCCGGCCGAGGAGACGTTGACGATGCGGGCTGGCGCGCTCGCCTTCAGCAGCGGAAGCAGTCGATGCGTCAGGAGGAAGCCGGCGAGATAATTGACGGCAAAACGCAGCTCATGGCCGTCTGCGCTCGTCTGCCGTCCAGCTTCATCGCCGGCAGTGCCGATGCCGGCATTGTTGATCAGCAGGTGAAGCCGATCGGTGCTGGCCATGACGGCATTCGCCAGGGCGCGGACCTCGTCGAGCGCCCTGAAATCGGCAGCCAGAAAGTCGGCGCGACCTCCCTCTTGCTCGATGGCGTGTACCAGCGCCTCGCCGCGCTCGCGATTGCGCCCATGCACGAGGACGCGAAAGCCCGCCGCGCCGAGCCGGCGGGCGACGAGGCGACCAACCCCGTCTGTGGCACCCGTCACGAGCGCCGTCCGATTGTCGTGTTGCGCCATTCGGTCCTCCTCGACGTTGGTTGTAGTGGGGGCGAGGAGCGCAGCGACAGCCAAGTCGCCGCGCTTCAGGGAATCGAGCGCACGAGTCGGACGATGTCGATTCCCTTGGTGTCGATGTCGAACCATTCCAGATAGACCGGGATCTGGTGGTCGAGCGTGTGGCGGCCGTAATGCACACGCCGACCATGGGTGCGTGCGCGTTGCAGGAGCTGAGTTTCGATGGGACTCATGATCACTTCCGCCACCACGGCATCGGGATCGAGTGTCATGGGATCGAAGGGCAACGGATCGTCGGGGCGCAGGCCGAGCGGCGTCGCGTTGATCGCATAATGGATCCCCTTGGGCGGATTTTCGGCGGAGATCATGGCCACCGGGACGTCCGGGTAGAAACGCGACAATCGGTCGAGCGCCGTGTCTGCGCGAGCTTCGTTGATTTCAGTCACGAGCAGCCGCCCGACGCCCGCTTCGCAGAGCGCGGCGGCAATCGCGCCGCCGACGCCGCCCAGCCCCACCAGCCACACGCTCGTGCCGCGGATGCGATGGCCGTGCGCTTCCAGACCGCGAACGAAGCCGGCACCATCCGCCATGTCGCCTGCCAGGACGCCATTGGGATCGCGCTTCACCAGGTTGACGCTGCCCGCCGCCTGGGCACGCCGCGTCGTCCGGCCCAGCAGATGTATGATGGCCGTCTTGTTGGGAATCGTGACGGTAAAGCCGCCGAGGTTGCGCATCCTGGCGAGCGCCTCGAGCATCACGGGCAACAGCGCCGCGTCGCCCTCGAATGGCAGCCACACGGCATTGGCGCCTACGGCAGCGAAGACCTGGGGCATGATCCCCGTCATGCGCAGCTGCCGGATCGGAGAGCCGATCGTGCCGTAGAGGCGGGTCTCGCCGTTGATGGCGAAAAGCCCGGTGAAAAGGGGTGGAATGGTCGAGTCCATGTCCACCACCATAAACGAAAAAGGCGGGGCCGTGAGGCCCCGCCTTCGTCTGGAAATCGTCCGCGCTTAGCGGATGATCACGATCTTGATCGCCGTCTGCACGCTGTAGACGGTGGTGGCGTTGTCACCCGGCTTCAGCGTCGCCAGAGCAGCCTTGCCCGCATCGGTCTGGATCTGCGGCAGGCGGATCACCTCGCCGCTGTCCGGAGCCGGCTTGTCGGGCTCGCCGCCGGAGGCGTTGATGATCGAGAACGTCGAATACTGCGGATCCGTGCTCACCACCATGCCCGCCAGGCTGAACAGGCGGATCTGATGCTCGGAGCCGGGGAGGCCTTCGATACGAGCACCCTGGGCGACCATCGCCTTGGCATGGGCCGTGACTTCCGGAGTCGTCTTGGCGACCAGGAAATCGACGTAGTCATACCACTGGACGTCGATCGTCTGGCCGACCTTGAGCTCCGCATAGGAGTTGCCGGCGTAGCCCGAGCTCGTCCGCACGACCAGGTCGGCGGCCTTCATCTTCACACTGCCCTTGTTCGGGAAATCCACGACAAGACCGCGCGTGCTCGGGTCGAGACTATGGACAGTGCCGCGATCGAAGTTCTGGTAGCGGCTGGCAATATAAAGGTCTTCATCCGCCAAGGCCGGGACGGAAAGGCCGGTCAGCGGCGCAGCGACCGCCGCGAAGCCCAGGTACTTCAAGGTTGTACGACGACTCGGATTCACCATGACATTCTCCCTCAAATGATTGTGCGGGAAGTCGCAGCTCCCGAAGCACATAAGAAGGCTAGATCAGCCAAATGTCTAGGATGATGATCTAGATCAAAGGCTTAAAGATTCAGAGCAATGGAAATCAACGAAACAAAAAACGGCGGGATTATTTCAATCCCGCCGTCAAAATAAGCCCCCCTTCGAGGGGATAAAATGAAAGATTATTTAAAGGGCTATCAGAGGTGCTTCAGCACGTTCTCGGCCGACGACACCTCGAAGGCGCCGGGCTTCTCGACGAAGAGATCCTTGATGACCCCGTCCTCGACGATCATGGCGTAGCGCTGGCTGCGCGTGCCCAAGCCGAACTTGGAGCCATCCATGGTCAGGCCCATCGCCTGGGTGAATTCGCCATTGCCGTCCCCCAGCATCAGCACCTTGTCGCCGACCTTCTGGTCCTTGCCCCATGCTCCCATGACAAATGCATCATTGACCGAGATGCAGGCGACGGTGTCGACGCCCTTGGCCTTGAGCTGATCGAATTCCGCAACGAAGCCAGGGACATGCTTCGCCGAGCAGGTCGGGGTGAAGGCGCCGGGCAGGGCAAAGGCCACGACCTTCTTGCCGGGCGCAAAAAGCTCTTCGGTGGTGATCGGTTTCGGGCCTTCCGAGCCCATCGTGCGTAGGGTTGCGTTGGGCACCTTGTCGCCGACTTTCGCCATGTTTCAGCTCCTCTATGGATGGGACGCGGGACCCTAGGCCGGCGGCATTTTCTTGTCTATCACCACAGCCGTAACGGGCTCGGCCCTTGATCTTTGACCGGACAATCCCCATGGATTTGGGGGAACATCACATCATGTCCGGGTCCTCACCTGCGGCTTCGCTTGTCGGCCGCTTCCTGGTCGCCGCGCCATCCATGCCGGATGAGCGCTTTCAGAAGAGTGTGGTCTTCATCTGCAAGCATGACGATGAAGGCGCGCTCGGCATCATCGTCAACAACACGGTCGACGATTTGCCGCTAGGCCAGGTTTACAAGCAGCTTGGCATCGACGTGCCGTCGAGTGCTGCGGCTCAGCCGGTGTTGTTCGGCGGTCCCGTGGAAACGTCGCGCGGCCTCGTGCTGCACTCCGCCGATTACAAGCGCGACGAGACGCTTCTCATCAATGGCGGGATGGCGCTTACCGCGTCGCTCGAGATCCTGAAGGACATGGCCGCCGGCACCGGACCGAGACAGGCCTGGCTGGCGCTCGGTCATTCGGGTTGGGGGCCAGGCCAGCTCGATCATGAGATGCAGGACAATGCCTGGCTCGTCGTCGATGCCAATCCGTCACTGGTGTTCGACGCCGATTTCGACGCCAAATGGCAGCGTGCGCTCGACCAGCTCGGCGGCAAGGCCGGTGGCGGCGGCAAGTTCGACCCTGCTTCCTATTCACATCAGACGGGACGTGCCTGAGCGCACATCAAGTGTGCGTTTACTACCGTTGATTGTCCAGAACGAAGGGGCATATACGCATGGATGCGCCTCCGCACCCTCCCTTCGCGGGGGCGTGCGTAGCCGGGACGCCTTCGCTCCTTCCCCAACCCCATTCGGGAGCGTAGGCGTCCCGTAGCGCACGTTCCCTATACGACCATCATCTATTCAGCAGCCATCTGCGCCGTCGCGGGCGCGCGATAGGCGGCCAGTAGTGATGCTTCGCGTGTCTTGGCGGCCTTCACGTTCTTCTCCTTGACGTGTCCGAAGCCGCGCATGCTTTCCGGTACCTGGGCGATCTGCACCGCCAGGGCGTGGTTGTTCTGGTCGAGCGTTGCGAGGACGCTGTCGATGGTCGCCTCGTATTCCTCGATCAGGCGGCGTTCCATGCGGCGCTCTTCGGTGCCGCCAAAGAGATCGAAGCGTGTTCCGCGCAGTCCCTTCAAGGAGGCAAGCAGGCGGAACGCCGACAGCATCCAGGGTCCGTACTCGCGCTTCTTCAATTGACCCGATGCGTCGCGCTCGGCGAAGAGCGGCGGCGCCAGATGGAAGCTCAGCCTATAGTCGCCTTCGAATTGCGCGCGCAGCTTCTTCAGGAACTCGCCATCCGTATAGAGACGCGCGACCTCGTATTCGTCCTTGTAGGCCATCAACTTGTAGAGCGACTTCGCCACCGCCTCGGCGAGGCCGGAACGTCCCTTGGCCTTGTCCTTCTCGACCTTGGCCACCTTCTCGACGAACGCCCGATAGCGTTCGGCGTAGGCCTTGTTCTGATAGGCCGTCAGCAGCTCGACACGCTTGGCGACGATCTCGGCCAGCGTGCGCGCCACGGGCTTCTCGACCCGCAGCGTCGGCTTCGCCGCGGCCTGAACCGCACCGAGATTGTGGGCGGCCAGACGTCCCCAGGCGAAGGTGCGCTTGCTGGTTTCGATCGCCACGCCATTCAACTCGATCGCCCGCATCAGGGCCTCCAGGGACAACGGCACAAGTCCCTTCTGCCAGGCATAGCCCAGCATGAAGAGATTGGTGGCAATCGAATCGCCGAGTAGCGCGGTCGCGAGGCCGGTGCCGTCGACGAACGACGTCGCCTCGTCGCCGGCCGCGTCGCGGATCGCCTTCATCATCGAGTCGGCACCGAGATCCATGTCGCCGTTCAGCACGAAAGCCGCGACCGGCTGCATGTAGCCGTTGATGACGGCCTTGGTAACGCCGGGCTCGATGCGCGACAAAGCGGCGGGCGAAGCCGCGACGACCATGTCGCAACCCAGGACCAGATTGGCGCCGCCGGCGGCAATGCGCACGGCATGGAGATCCTCCGGCTTGGGCGCGAGCCGCACATGGCTCATCACCGCGCCATTCTTCTGCGCGAGGCCGGTGAAATCGAGCACCGTGCAACCCTTGCCCTCGAGATGGGCGGCCATGCCGATCAATGCACCGACGGTGATCACGCCGGTGCCGCCGATGCCGGTCACGAGAATGCCGTAGGCTTCGCTCAACGGCCGCATCGTCGGCATGGGCAACGCCGCGAAGGGATCGTCCTGCACCGCCTTCAGTTGCGGGCGCTGGCGGGCCTTGGCTGGCGTGCCGCCATGCACCGATACGAAGCTCGGGCAGAAGCCCTTGAGGCAGGAGAAGTCCTTGTTGCAATTGCTTTGATCGATCTGGCGCTTGCGGCCGAGCTCGGTCTCGAGCGGCTTCACGGACACGCAGTTGCTCTTGTCAGAGCAATCGCCACAGCCTTCGCAGACGGCGTCGTTGATGAAGACGCGTTTCGCGGGATCGGGGAAGGTGCCGCGCTTGCGACGGCGGCGCTTCTCGGCGGCGCAGGTCTGGTCATAGACCAGCACGGTCAGGCCCGGGATTTCGCGCAGCTCGCGCTGCACGGCGTCGAGGTCATCGCGATGGCGGATGCTCACGCCGTGGGCGAAGCCTGCATTGGGCGGATACTTGTCGGGTTCGTCCGTGACCACGACGATGCGCTTGGCGCCCTCGGCCTCGACCTGCCGCGTGATCTCGGGAACGGTCAGCGGGCCGTCATGCGGCTGGCCGCCAGTCATGGCGACAGCGTCGTTATAGAGGATCTTGAAGGTGATGTTGACGCCGGCGGCGGCGGCCTGGCGGATCGCCAGAAGGCCGGAGTGGTAGTAGGTGCCGTCGCCAAGGTTCTGGAAGATATGCTTCTCGGACGTGAAGGGCGCCTGACCCACCCAGCAAACGCCTTCTCCGCCCATGTGGCTGATGATCGAGGTGCGACGGTCCGGCATCCACACGGCCATGCCGTGGCAGCCGATGCCGGCCATTGCCCGGCTGCCTTCCGGTACGCGCGTCGAGGTGTTGTGCGGGCAACCGGAGCAGAAGAACGGCGTGCGCGCCACCTTGGGCGGCGGGGCGTTGAGCAGCTTTTCCTTGGCTTCCAGACGGGCGAGGCGCTGCTTCAGTTCCGGCGACTCACCCATATGCTTCATCAGCCGGTTGGCGATCACCAGGGCGACGCCGGTCGGCGACAACTCGCCTTCGCTCGGCAGGATGATGCGGCCGGTCTCGTCGGCCTTGCCGACCACGAGCGGTCGCCGGTCGGCCGGCAGATTGTAGAGGATGCGGACGAGCTGGTCCTCGAGGTTCGAGCGCTTCTCTTCGACCACGATGACTTCTTCCAGCCCTTCGGCGAAGCGCCGCGCGCCCTCGGGCTCCAGCGGCCAGGTCATGCCGACCTTGTAGAGGCGGATGCCAAGGGCCTTGGCGCGCTCGTCGGTGATGCCGAGATCTTCCAGCGCCTGCCGCGTGTCGAGATAGGCCTTGCCGGTGGTCATGATGCCGATGCGGGCCCGCGGCGGATCGATCACCATTCTGTCGAAGCCATTGACGCGGGCGAAGGCCCTGACCGCCGCCATCTTCGGTCCATGCAGGCGCTTTTCCTGTTCCAGCGGCGCGTCGGGATTGCGGATGCCCAGCCCGCCCGGCGGCAGCTGGAAGTCGGTCGGCAGGACGACCTGCACGCGCTCGGGGTCGATCCATACCGAGGCGCCCGACTCGACGGTCTCGGAGATCGCCTTGAAGCCGATCCAGCAGCCTGAATAGCGCGACAGGGCAAAACCCAGGATGCCGAAGTCGAGATACTCCTGAACCGTCGCCGGATTGATGACCGGAATCATCGCCGCAGCGAAAACCTGCTCGCTCTGGTGCGGCAGGGTCGAGGACTGGCAGCCATGATCGTCGCCGGCCAGCGCGATGACGCCGCCATGGGGCGAGGTGCCGGCGGCATTGCCGTGCTTCAGCACATCCATCGAGCGATCGACGCCGGGGCCTTTGCCGTACCAGATCGAGAACACGCCATCGACCGTGGCGTTGGGGAAGAGGTTGGTCTGCTGCGTGCCCCAGACCGCCGTCGCCGCGAGGTCCTCATTGATGCCGGGCTGGAAGTGGATGTTGTTTTCCTTGAGATACCGTTTCGCGCTCCACAGCGCGTTGTCGTACATGCCGAGCGGTGAGCCGCGATAGCCGGAGATGAAGCCGCCCGTGTTCAGGCCCGCCTTCAGGTCGCGCTGGCGCTGCATCATCGGCAAGCGGACCAGCGCCTGGATGCCGGTCAGGTAGACGCGGCCCTTCTCCAGCCGATAGCGGTCCTCGAGAGCGTAATCGCCAAAAACGAGGGGGACAGGTGTGGTGGACGTACTCATCGCTTAAAGTCCTCCCAAGTCGGGGCTAAACGAACGTTCATCACCCACAATAGCGGCGAGGATGGACGAGAGGAAAGGCCGCAGGCTTGTTAGGGTGAGAGGAATTTCGCATCGCTCGCAAATCCCCGCGGGCAGTGGGCTGTCGTCAGGAGGAAGAAGGCATGGGATACAAGGTCATTCTGGTTCACTGCGACGGCGGCAAGACCGCTGCCGGGCGAATTGGCGTCGCGGTGGAACTCGCCTCGCGCTTCGATGCGCATCTGGTCGGTCTGTATGTGCGGCCGCGCTTCGAGGCACCCATCTTCAGCGACGGCAGCCTGGCGATGGACGCGCTCTACCGGAACTACGAGGCGGCCGTGAAGGCCGACGAGGCTGCGGCATCGGGATTGTTCAAGGCCGCGCTCGAGGGCAAGGGCCGATCCTACGAATGGCACACGGCCGAGGGCTATGCCGACGAGGCGCTGGCGGATTTCGCCCACGGCGCCGATCTGGTCGTGGTGAGCCAGGCCGAACCCGAGCCGTCGGCGATGGGCGCACTGCCGGACTTGCCGGAGAGGCTGGCGCTGGCGACCGAGCGGCCGGTGCTGGTGGTGCCGCATATCGGCGTCACCGGCGCGACCGGCAAGACGGTCCTGCTGTGCTGGAACGGCCGCCGCGAATCCGGGCGGGCGGCCGCGGATGCCCTGCCGCTGCTCGAGAAGGCGGACAAGGTGCTGGTCCTGACCATCGACCCGCCGAAAGGCGTGGGGGACGAGGAGCCGACCTCGGCCGCAAGCGCGGTGACCTGGCTGGAACGCCATGGGGTGAAGGCCGCGCTGCAGCGCGACACCGCTGCGGATGCCGATGTCGGCGACATCATCCTGTCGCGTGCGGCGGACAGCAGCGCCGACCTGATCGTGATGGGTGTCTATGGCCATTCGCGGGTGCGGGAAATGATGCTGGGCGGGGCCAGCCGCACTATCCTTTCCAGCATGACGGTACCGATCCTGATCGCCCATTGAGGCGTTGAATCAGGGCCGACGGAGGTTACCGATGTTCGATCTTCCCACCCTTGCCCTGTTCGCCGCGGCCTGCCTGGCGCTCACCCTGACGCCAGGGCCGGACATGCTGCTGATCGCGTCCCGCAGTGCTTCCCAGGGACGGGCGTCCGGGTTCGCGACGCTCGCCGGTATCCAGGCCGGCACCTATTGCCATGCCCTGGCGGCGGCGTTGGGCCTGTCCCAGCTCTTCCTGGCCGTGCCCGTCGCCTACGACGTGGTCCGCTACCTCGGTGCGGCCTATCTGCTCTACCTTGCTTGGAAGACGATCCGGTCGAGCGGGAGCGCCGTCGCACCGAGCGCGGAGACGCGGCGCTATTCGGTCGGCGTGGTCTTCCGCCAGGGTCTGTTCACCAATCTTCTCAACCCGAAGATGGCGCTGTTCGCGTTGGCCTTGTTCCCGCAGTTCGTCCACCCGGAGGCCGGCTCGGTCGCATTGCAAATCCTGCTGCTCGCGACCGTGCTCAACGGGATCGGTCTGGTCGTCAACGGCACGGTCATCCTGACCGCCAGCGGTCTCGGCCGGATTCTCGCCGGCCGTAGCCGCCTGCGGCGGGCGCCGCAGTATCTGCTCGGGACGGTGTTCGCGGGGCTCGCCCTTCGCCTGGCGCTCGACGAGGGTCGCTGACGACGGTCGCTAGAGTCAGTTCGTCACCGGCTTCTTGCCGGCCTTGTAGTCGGCCAGCGCGGCCTTGAGCATCCGGTACTCGGTGCAGCCGAACACGCAAATGGAGTTCAGCCGCGCCAGGTGCTGTTCCGCCTCGGCTGGACGATCGAGCATCAAATAGGCCTCGCCGATATATTCGTGCGCGCCGATATGCTTGGGATCGAGCGCCAGCGCCTGGTTGTAGTATTGCAGCGATCCAGTGGGGTCCCCGGACTTGCGCGTGGCATAGCCCATCAGCGTATAGGCATCGGCATTTTGCGGGTCCTTTGCCACCACCTGTTGCAACAGCGGCATCGCGGCCTTGTAGTTCTTGGCCTCGATCATCGACTTGGCCTGGGTGTAGTTCGGATCACTGGGCTTGGCCGGAGGGCTGTCCATACCACCGCCACCGCCACCTGCGGCAAAGGCGGCCGATGACAGGATCAACGCACACAACGCAACACTGGAGATAATGGTCGAGCGCATTGCGGTCTCCTTGTGAACAGACGATTGTTCTGGAGATACCGGTCGAGGCAACGAAATTAAGATGACAAGGTCGTGAGATCGGCCGCGCGGGCAAGGGCGCGGACCGACAGATGGCCATGACGTCCGCGGATCTCGACCTCGTATCGCGGTGAGTCCGGCAGCTCGACGCCGGCGCGGGCCAGCAGGTCCTCCGAAACAACGAGCTCGACACCGAAATCCTTGGTCAGGGTCTCAAGCCGGCTCGCCGTGTTGACGGTATCGCCGATCGCGGTGAGCGAGGAGGTGCGCTCGAACCCCATCTCGCCGACGATGGCCGGCCCGGCATGCAGGCCGATGCCGATCCGCAACGGTTGATCGAGATCGCCCGACAGCGCCTCGTTGAGATCGTCGAGCGCCAGGCTCATGCGCCGCGCTGCGTCGAGCGCCTGGCGGCAGGCCTTCTGTGGTTCGCTGTTGAGGCCGAAGATGGCCATGACGCCATCGCCGATGAACTTGTCGAGCCGACCTCCCGCAGCCTGCACGGCTTGTCCGGTGGCGCGAAAATAGCGGTTGAGCAGGAAGACGACGTCGTAGGGCAGGCGGCCCTCGGAGATCGACGTGAAGCCGCGGATATCCGCAAAGAGGATGGCGACGAAGCGCTCGCCGCCATGGGCCTGTGGTTGACGGCGATAGGCTTCGACCGGTCCGGACGACGCCGGCAGCAAAGGCGTGACGCGATAGCGGCCGGGGGGCGGGCGAAGCTGGCAGGCGAGACGGACATTCTCCGGCGCGCCGACCCGTGCCAGCACCTTCTGCTCGTCCGGCGCGGGTGGAGGCAGCAACGCACGGTCGGGACCACCGATCCGCACCCGGCAGGTCGAGCAGCGGCCGCGACCTCCGCACACCGAGGCGTGGGGAATGCGGCCCAAGCGGCTCATTTCCAGGATCGAGAGGCCAGTGGGCGCGGAAACGGTTCTGCCTTCACCGTAATTGAGGTGCACGACGCCGGCTCGTCGCTCCCACAGATCGCGCAGAGGCCTGGCGCCGAAGCAGGCGAGCAGCAGCGCCCCCGATAGGCCGACCAGGATATCCGACGTTGCATATAGCGACGCGATGCCGGCCCGATCCGGCGCGTGGACCAGATCGAAAATGTTGTTGAGGAAGCCCGGCTGCTGTGCGAGCTCGGCAAAATCGCGCAGGGCGATGGCCGCGCCCCCAAGCCCCGCGGCCGGGACGAGCAGCGCGACCGCGTAGAGCGCGGGCAACCAGGTTCGATACCAGGGTCGCAGGCGCCAGGCGAAGTGCAGCCCGATGCAGGCATGGATCCAGACCACCAACACGAGGCCGAACTGCCGAGCCACGCCGAGCCACGTCCCGGCGATCAGGGACCCGAGCACCCAGGGATATCCGGTATCGACGCCGAAATAGTCGTGAGCGATGCGGGTGCCGACAACGTGCAGCGTGCCGAACGGAATGATCGACGCGCCAAGGATGAACTGCGTCCATTCCCAGGGCGTCAATCGCAGCGTGCGGCGGCGCAGCAGCGCCCAATAGGCCAGGGTGAGATGAACCAGCAGGGCGCCGTAGAGCAGGATCTGTCCAAGCAGGCCATGCCACAGGAAGACGAACCAGTGTCGTCCTTCCTCGACCACCCGCAGCGAGATCAGCCCCAAGGCGTGATTGAGAAGATGGGTGATGACGTAGAAGAAAAGGATATACGCTGACCACAGGCGAAGCCGGCCGACCATGCGCCTACTTCAGCAGCGGCAACACCGCTTCGGGCGGTCGGCCGATGGCCGCGCGCGAGCCGGCGACGACGATGGGTCGTTGCAACAGGACCGGGTGAGCCGCAATCGCGGTGACGATCTCGGCCTTGCTGAGCTCGGCCTTCTTTTTCTTCAGTGCCTTGAACTCGGCCTCGCCGTCGCGAACGAGAGCGGCGGGATCGCCTCCGACCAGCTCGATCAGCTTCTCGACCTCGGCCTTGGTCGGAGGCTCCTTGAGATATTCGCGAATCTTCGGCGTCACGCCCTTCTCGTGCAGCAATTCGAGCGTCTGACGCGATTTGCTGCAGCGGGGATTGTGCCAGATCGTGATGGTCATCTTTTTCCTCTCCGGACGCGGACCTTGGCGATCCGCTCAGGTTTCGTCCAGTGACTCGACGGTCGTCGCGTCGATCACCTTGCGGGCAAGGTCGTAATCGAAACCGGCCCGCGCCATGGCAGCGAGATCGCGCGCCCGCAGTTCCTTGCGATCCTGCTCCGGGCGATAAGGACCGAGGCGCCGTCGACGAGCAAGAGCGATCGCGGCCTTCCATTCCCGTTGCCGCGGATCGGTGTCCAGTTCCTGGTCGAGGCCCGCGATGGCCTGCGCGAGCGTATCGTCATCGACACCGGCGAGTTTCAGTTTCTGGCGCGTGACCTTGGTTGATGTGCCGCGTCGATGAAGGGCCCGTGCCTTGGTTTGCGCGAACGCCTTGTCGTCGATCATGCCGGCGTTGACGAACCTCGCGATGATGGCTTCGATCGCGGGCTGGACACCGTCCATGATGGGCGCTCCCGCGATCTCCGCTCGGCGTACCCGCCGGTTCAGCACGCGCCGCAGCCTGTCGGCCGTGCTGGCATAGCGTTCCAGATAGAACGTGGCCGCGTTCTGGAGGTACTGGGCAGTGATGGGACGCGCCGGCCGCTTCAAGACGCGATCCGTCAGTCGCGCAGGGGAATGCCGACGATCGCTTCGAGCTCGGCGATCGCGACAAGGGGATCGCCCACCTTGATGGTGCGCATACCGAGAGCCCGGGCGGGTTTCAGGTTGATACCGAGATCGTCCAGGTAGACGCAGTGTTCGGGTTCGACGCCCAGAAGCTCGCAGGCATGGCGATAGATGCGCGGATCCGGTTTGCGCAGTCCCAACTTGCTCGATTCGATCACCTCTTCAAACAGTGCCATCACCTCGGCCACCGCCGCGGCGCTTTCAGGACTGCGGGCCATACCGGGACCTTCGCCGTTCTTCATGTTGTTGGTGATGCAGGCCACTCGGAAGGAGGCCTTGCAGCGTCGCAGGGCCTCGACCATCTGCGGCCGAATGTCGCCGCTGATCGACCGCAGGACGCGCCAGCCGTCGATTCTGTATCCGGCTTCGCACGCCTCGGCTTCGAACAAGGTGACGAAGTCCTCCAGCGATACCTCACTTCGTTCCATTTTCGCCCAGGCATTGGTGTCGGGATTGCGCGCATTCAGGGTGCGAATGAAATCTTCGGGGAGTCCGGCCTCGCGCTCGTAGAGTCGGAAGGCCTCGAAGGGGCTGGTTAGGATGACTCCCCCGAAATCCCAGAGGACCGCCTTCGGGAAATTTGCATGGCTCATATTCGTCACAGTGCGACCGTCTTCACCTTGTTCCTGCCGCAGTCGGCTTATATCTCACGCCCTCCACAGGCAACGGGCCAGGTCGTTCCTACCCGTATGTCATCACTCCGGTCGGGAAAGTGCAAATGAGCGAAGCAGCGGTTATG
The DNA here is from genome assembly GCF_900167455.1 of Enhydrobacter aerosaccus. GTDB lineage: Bacteria > Pseudomonadota > Alphaproteobacteria > Reyranellales > Reyranellaceae > Reyranella > Reyranella aerosaccus. The sequence continues at coordinate 943,482 of NZ_FUWJ01000002.1, read as the reverse complement.
CCGCGCGGCAACGCCGTGGCAGTTGAAGTTAACGAGTTGGTCCGGACGGATGGACGCAATAGGCGGGCGGCTGCGACCCGCCGCAAGATCATCGAGGCCGCCAAGGCGATGATCGAGGAGACCAGCGAGGCTCCCACGGTGGTGGGTGTCGCGCGGCGAGCCGACGTCTCGGTCCGTTCGGTCTTCCAGCATTTCGGCGACGTCGAGTCACTTTTCGTGACTGTGGCTGACAGCATGAGCAAGGAGATCCCGGTTGCGGCACCGCCACCGGCTGACCAGCCTCAGGAGGCACGGATCGATGCCCTGGTCGAAGGGTTGATCCAGATGTTCGACAAGGCTGTCCCGCTGCGCGTTGCGGCCGGCCAGTTCGTCCATCACCCGGCTCTTCTTGAGCGCGGATTGGCGCTGCGGCAACAGTTGCGTGATGCAACCATGGAAGTCTTCGCTCCCGAGTTCGCCGTTTTGAGCGAAACGGCGCGCGAGGAACTCGCGGACGCGATCGGCGCCGCGCTGTCACTCGATGCCTGGATCGTCCTGCGTCGTCGTGACGGACTGAGCCTCGAACGGGCCGCCGCCGTATGGCGTCTGACCCTGCGGGCGCTGCTGGCACACGGGCTGGGAACAGCCAAGCAATAAGTTAGCGTTCGCGCCGATTGACTTGGCGGTAACGATCGGGGACTTAAGGGCCCGCTTTTTTAGGGATCCGACAGCTTCGAATGGCGACTAGCCAGTTACACGAGGACTATTCGCGCGACGACCATGTGAAGGCGGGATCAGACCGAGGATTCGGTCTGGTCTTCGCCGGGTTCTTCGCCCTTGTCAGTGGCCTTTCCTGGTGGCGCGGCCACGCGGGCTGGCATTGGACGCTGCCGCTGGCGGTGGCGTTCCTGCTGGTCGCGTTGGTCTATCCGCGCATCCTCAATCCACTCAATCGGCTGTGGCTGAAATTCGGGTTGCTCCTCTACAAGGTGGTCAACCCGATCGTGCTCGGCCTCCTTTTCTTTCTCACGATCACGCCGATCGGCCTGCTGATGCGCGCCGGCGGCAAGGATTTCCTGCGGTTGAAGCTCGACCGCGGCGCCCGGAGCTATTGGATCGACCGGACGCCGCCCGGACCGCCGCCGCAATCCATGCGCAACCAGTTCTGATCTCGAAAGGACCGTCTTCGAATGGGCTCCATCATCGTCGAACTCTGGGCCTTCATGCGGGAACGCAAGAAGTTCTGGCTGCTGCCGATCCTCATCATGATGGTGGTATTCGGCGGCCTGATCGTGCTGACCAAGGGATCGGCCATCGCGCCGTTCATCTACACCCTGTTCTGATCGGAGCGCGCACTTCATGCGTGTGTTGGGAATCTCGGCCTTCTATCACGACAGCGCCGCGGCGCTGGTCGAAGACGGGCATCTTGTCGCCGCGGCGCAGGAAGAGCGCTTCACGCGCAAGAAGCACGATGCGGGCTTCCCTCAGAACGCGGTGGAGTTCTGTCTCGATACGGCCGGCATCAAGCTGGGCGACGTCGACTACGTCGCCTTCTACGACAAGCCGTTCCTGAAGTTCGAGCGACTGATCGAGACCTATCTCGCCTACGCGCCGCGCGGCTTCACCTCCTTCCGCATGGCCATGCCGCTGTGGCTGAAGGAGAAGCTGTTCCAGAAGACGCTGCTGCGCGACGAGATGAAGAAGTGGCAGCCGGAGTTCGATTGGCAGAAGCGCCTGCTGTTCGGCGAACATCACCAGAGCCACGCCGCGTCGGCCTTCTTTCCGTCGCCGTTCGACGAGGCGGCGATCCTGTGCATGGACGGCGTCGGCGAATGGGCGACCACCTCGCTGGCCTGGGGTCAGGGCAACAAGCTCGAGATGCTGCGGGAGATTCACTTCCCGCATTCGCTCGGCCTGCTCTATTCGGCCTTCACTTATTACACCGGCTTCAAGGTCAACTCTGGCGAATACAAGGTCATGGGCCTCGCGCCCTACGGCGAGCCGAAATACAAAGACCTGATCCTCGACAAGATCGTCGATCTGAAGGAGGACGGAAGCTTCCGCCTCGATCAGCAGTATTTCGACTACTGCACCGGCTTGCGCATGACGAACGACAAGTTCGGCGAGCTGTTCGGCGGCAAGGCGCGCAAGCCCGAGGAATTGCTGACCCAGCATCACATGGATCTGGCGGCATCGGTGCAGGCGGTTACCGAGGAGATCGTCATTCGGCTGGGCCGCGCGGTGAAGAAGGAAACCGGCGCCAAGAATATCTGCCTCGCCGGTGGCGTGGCGCTGAACTGCGTCGCCAACGGCAAGCTGCTGCGCGAGAACATCTTCGAGAATATCTGGGTGCAGCCGGCGGCTGGCGATGCCGGTGGCGCGGTTGGCGCTGCCTATGCCGCCTATCACGGCTTCATGGGCCAGCCGCGCAAGCTCAACGGCCAAAAGGACGGCATGGCCGGCTCCTATCTCGGCCCCGAGTTCAGCGACGACGAGATCGCCGAGCGTCTGACCAAGGTCGGCGCCAAGTTCACACGTCTCACGCGTGACCAGATGATCGACCAGACCGCCCAGGCGCTGGCCGACGAGAAGGCTGTCGGCTGGATGCAGGGCCGCATGGAGTTCGGTCCGCGCTCGCTCGGCGCCCGCTCCATTCTGGGCGATGCGCGTTCGCCGTCGATGCAGAAAACGCTCAATCTCAAGGTGAAGTACCGCGAGTCGTTCCGCCCGTTCGCACCGGCGGTGCTGCGCGAGGACGTCGACAAGTATTTCGAGATCGACACCGACAGCCCCTACATGCTGATGGTCGCGCCGGTGGTGGAGAGCCGCCGCCGGAAGATGACGGCTGACGAGGAGAAGCTGTTCGGCATCGACAAGCTGAACGTGCCGCGTTCCGACATCCCGGCCGTGACGCACATCGATTATTCCGGCCGCATCCAGACCGTGCACAAGGAAACCAACCCGGCCTTCTACGATCTGCTCTCGTCCTTCAAGGCCAAGACCGGCAGCTCGGTGGTCGTGAACACCTCGTTCAATGTGCGCGGTGAGCCGATCGTCTGCACACCCGAGGATGCCTTCCGCTGCTTCATGGGCAGCGAGATCGAAGTTCTGGTGGTCGGTAACTGCTTCCTGAAGAAGGAAGATCAGGATCCGTCGCTGAAGCTCGATTACAAGAACGCCTTCGAGCTCGACTAGCCGCATGCGGGCGATCGTCTGCGATCGCTTGGGCGAGCCCTCGGTGCTGCGGGTTGAGGAGCGGCCGCTCCCCGAGCCCGGGCCCGTCGAGATCGTGGTCAAGGTGGGGGCCGCGGGCATCAACTTCCCCGATATCCTGACCGTCGCCGGCGCCTATCAGCACAAACCGGCGCTGCCCTTCATTCCAGGCATCGAAGGGGCGGGCACGATCCACGCCGTGGGTCGCGAGGTCGAGCGCTGGCGACCCGGTGATCGCGTGATGTTCAATCTGCGTCCCGGGGCATTCGCCGAATATGTGAAGCTGCCGGGAACCAGTCCGTTGCTGCCGTTGCCGGAGGGTTGGTCGGAGGCGGAAGGAGCCGGCTTCCGCGTCGCTGCGCAGACCGCCTACCACTCCCTGGTTCATCGCGGGCAGCTCAAGTCGGGCGAGGTCCTGCTGGTGCATGGCGCGTCGGGCGGCGTCGGACTTGCCGCCGTCCAGCTCGGCAAGCATCTCGGGGCCCGCGTGATCGCGACCGGCGGCGACGATGCCAGGCTGGCCATCGTGAAGGCCAAGGGCGCCGATGAGGTCGTCAATTATCGCACCAGCGATTTCGTCGCCGTGGTGAAAGGCCTGACGGGCGGCGCAGGCGCCAATGTGATTTACGACCCGGTGGGTGGCGAGGTGCTGGAGAAGTCCTTGCGGGCCGCCGCCTATGGCGCCCGTCTGCTGGTGGTCGGCTTCACGTCGGGCGGCCCGAGTCGGATCATGTCCAATCACGTGCTGATCAAGGGCCTGTCGATCCTGGGCGTCCGCGCCGGAGAGACGGTCCAGCGACTCTCTCCGGAGCTGGGCCGCGATTATGTCGAGGAGCTGCCACGGCTGGCGGCGCTGGGTGTGATGCGGCCGCATATCTCGCATCGCTTTCCCATGGAGCGCGTGGCCGACGCTTTCCAGGCACTGCTGGACCGCAAGGTGGTCGGCAAAGCCGTCATCGAGATGGCGGCGCCTTAGTACCATCGCCGGCCCGCAGGCGGGAAGCTGTCAGCGGAACACGATCGTGACCCGGCGATCCTCTTCCTGGGCATTGCGTTCGCCGAAGCTCAGATTGCCGAACGCTTCGGGATTGCTGGCGATGACGACCTTGCTGGCTGAAAGTCCCGCGTGGACGAGTTCCGTGGCCACCGTCTGGGCCCGCTCCCGTGCCAGCCGGGCATTGTAGTTCTTGTCGCCGAGCTTGTCGGTCTGACCGATGACGCAGACCTTGACCGACTGACGCGCCGTGGCCGTCCGGACCGCCTCGGCGATCGCCGGCTTCGCATTGGGTCGAAGCTTGGCGCTGCCGAGATCGAACAGGATCCAGACCGGTTGCGATTCCGCCGCTGCGCCCGTGCCGACGGGGCACGTTGCCACCGTCTGCGCCAGCGCCGGGCTGGCCGCGACCAGCGCACCGGCAACGAAAAGGGCAGCGACTCGCATCAAATTTGTTCTCCCTTGAGAGCTTGCTCGACGAACGGCAAACGGTCGTTGCCGAAGAACATCATCTCGCCCACGAACGATGTCGGCGCGCCGAAAACGCCTCGCGCCACGGCTTCGTCGGTGGTGGCCTTGAGACGATCCTTCACGTCCTGGTCCTGTATCCGCTTGGCAATGTGAGCGGCGTCGAGGCCGGCCTGGATCAGGACCGCGGCCACTTCCTTGAGGTCGTTGAGATTTCGGCCATCGACCCACATCGCCTTGAACATGGCCGGATGATAGATCTCGAAGGTGCCGTCCAGCTCCGCCGCAGCGGCGCCGCGCATCAGCGCCAGCGTATTCACGGGGAAGTGGGGATTGCGCTGAAAGGGGACGCCGTAATGGCGCGCCCACATCGGCATGTCGAAGGCGCTCCATTTCGATTTCAGAGGCTGCTCGGCCGGCGAGCTGTTGCCGGTCGCCTTGAACACACCGCCCAGCAGCATCGGCTTGCGTGTCAGCGTTGCGCCTGTGCGCCCCGCGATCCCTTCCACCTGCGTGTCGGCGAGATAGCTGTAGGGACTGCCGTAGTCGAAATAGAATTCAAGCGTGCGTGACATCGATTCCTCCCGGAAACCGGCCGAGCCTGCGCCGGCAGCCGGCGCGGCTCAAGAAAGTTTGCCGAGGGCGTGCACAAGCGGCGGCGCCGCCTGGTTCGCGAGGAAGCGCTACTTGATCGTCACCTGATGGGCGATCTTGTCGCCATCGGTCACGGTGACGTCGTGGAAGCCCAGCAGCTTCAGGAGATCGAAGAAGGTCGCGTCCTCGGCGACCGTATGCTCCTGGAAGAACGGCGAGGTGCGCGACATGGTGGTCATGTTGGCCAGCAGGGCGCGGATCCGGTAGATCGTGTTCAGCTCACCGGACGACAGGCCGACGATGATCATGTGCTCGGCCTTGTCGCCCTTGGCGAACACGGCATAGGGCACGCGATAGGTCGATTGCAGGGTGCCCTGAGACACCACGGTCACGAACTGGATGCGCTGGGCCCGGTCGACGCCGGCGATGGTCTGCAGCTGGGAGGTATAGGTCTCGGTCGAGGTCGGCTTGGGATAATAGTAGCCGACATAGCGCTCTTCGCTGGGCACCGGCTTGGCGGCCGTCGCGGCGGGAGCAGAGACTGGTTTGGTGGGCGTCTGAGCCGAGGCGGAAGCAACCGAAATCCCGAGCGCGATCGCTGCCAACCCTGTCCACTTGATCATGAGCCTTGCTCCCCTGCCTGTCATGGAACCTAGAACAGCGTATAGCCGCCATCGATGACGAAGTCGCGCCCTGTCGTGTACCGGGTCGCATCGCTGGCGAGATAGACCGCGATCGGACCGAAGTCGGCCCCGGTCCCCCAGCGGCGCTCCGGAATACGCGGCAGGACGTTGCCGGCGAACTTCGGATTGGCGACCGCATTGGCCGTCATCTCGGTCTCGATCCAGCCGGGCAGGATTGAATTTACCGTGATGTTGTAGCGGGCGAGCTCGACCGCGAGCGCCCGGACCATGGCGCAGACGCCGCCTTTGCTGGCGCCGTAGTGGCTGGACCGTGCCGCGCCCTCGATTGCCGCAGTGCTGGCCATCGCCACCAGCGAGCCGCCCTTTCCGCGCTCGGCCATGTGCTTAGCCGCCGCCCGGAAGGTGAAGAACACGCCGTCCAGGTTGATGCGCAGGACCCGACGCCATTCCTCGGTGTCCATCTCCAGGATCGAGCCCTTGCCCCGTCCCGACACACCGGCATTGGCGACGCAGTTGTCGACATGACCCATCACCTTCACGGTTTCGGCGAAGGCGGCCTCGACCTGTTTCTCGTCGCCGACATCGACGATCTGCGCATGGACCTTGCGGCCGTGCTTCTTGAGCTGCGCCACGGCCTTCTCGTTCTTCTCCGCGCGCGTGCCCCAGATGCAGACGTCCGCCCCGGCCTCGGCCAGCGCATCGGCCATGCCGAGGCCAATGCCGCCATTGCCGCCGGTCACCAGCGCCACCTTGCCCGTCAGATCGAAGCCCTTGTAGGCCATGCGTTCCCCCAAATGAAAACCGGGCGGATCAAAGCCCGCCCGGTTCCCACCGTCAATGTAAGCCGAGGTCAGTTCAGCTTGTCCGTTTCGACCAGCACAATCTCGGCATCCTCGCTGGCCTTGAGCTCGATCTCGGCCTCGTCCACGACGGCGGCGCCGTCACGGGTATCGAGCGTCACGGTCTTGCCGTCGGCGCCCACAAGCTCGATCTTGCCCTTCGCCGGCACCAGATAGGCCGGCTTGCCGTCGAGCTTCTGGCGAATCGTCTGGCCCGCCTTCAGCGTGCCGGCATAGAGCGCACCATCGGCATAGAGCGGAATGGCACCCGAATGGCCGCGCCCGGACGCCAACGGCACCAGCTTGCCGTCGCGCGCCTCGGCCGGGAACTGCACCGTTTCCCAGCGCGCCGGTACGCCCTGCTTGTTGGGCATGATCCAGATCTGGAACAGCTCGGTCTCGTCCTGCTCCATGTTGTATTCGGCATGCTGGATGCCGTTCCCGGCGCTCATCACCTGGATCTGGCCCGCTTCGGTGCGGCCCTGGTTGCCGAGGTGATCCTGATGGGTGATCGCGCCTTTGATGACGTAGGTCACGATCTCCATGTCGCGATGGGGGTGCGGCGGGAAGCCGGACTGCGGGGCGATACGGTCGTTGTTCCACACGCGCAGCGCGCCCCAATGGATGCGCTCGGGATTGCGGTACTCGGCGAAGCTGAAATGGAAGTTGGCGTTGAGCCAGCCGTGATTCGACTTGCCCAGTTTTTCGAATGGTCTGCGTTCGATCATGGTTGTTTACCTCTTGGCGGCAAAATGGCGCCACCGGAGGATGAAACAAGTTTCCGGTTGGTAACGGTCTTTGCGGCTATGCCGGCGGAGCGATCAGGAACGTCTTGGTCGAATTGAATATCCAGGTGTCGATGAAGACTGTCTCCTTCGGCACCCTTCCGAGCTCGCTCATGGCACCGGCGAGGCACGACCAGTTCAATATCTCCTGTTGCCCACTGTCCTCGACGGCTTCCGCCGGCAGGTTGCGCCAGGCTGCCCAGTCGGCCCGTTTCAGCGCCTCGAACATGCGCAGGTCCGCCGCCGTATCGGGCCAGAGGAAGTTGTTCTTCGGCGTCAGGAAAGCATGGCTCCAGCCCGACGAGGCGATCAAGGCGACGCGATAGGGCGATTCAGCAAGGATCCGCGCCGTCGCCGCGCCCAGGTCGAACAGGCGCTTGGGCGAGGGCGCCGGTGGATCCCAATCCGCCTCGCCGATCTCGCGGTCGAACACCGGCAGCCCGCCGCGCTGCGCGAGCACCTTGCGACCGTAGCAATTGATGGCGAATGGCACGAACGGGTAGCCGAAGCCCTTGCGTTCGTAGTCGAGGTACATCACCGCATTGGCGAAGGCATGGCCGAGTGGATGGTGCAACGGCTTGTAGGCGTAGGCCGTATCGAAGCCGTCCTCGATCAGCCGCGAAGCCAGCATCTTTGCCGCCGCCGGATGGCCGGCGAGGTCCCACGTCTTGTCGGTCTCGCCCCACACGTTGCCGGCGGGCGTCGCGAAGTTGAAACGCTCGTAGGCGAACAGGCAGTAGGGCGGGACGACGTCTTCCTTGAAGTTCTCGTACTGGTCGTCGCCCCACACCAGAACGAAATCCGGCTTGAAGGCATCGAGTGCCGCGCGCGTCTTGCGGAACCATGCCACCAACTCCTCGCGATGACGGCCGGCTTCGGCGGTGCCCTGATCGTTGCCCCACTGGGCGCGCGCCGGTTCGGGCCACCCGTCGGGCCGCTTCAGCTTGTCGGGCAGCCTCGGATTCGTGAGCATGCGCTGGAAGATCCACGACATGCGCTCGTCGGGACCCCAAAGAGGTGGGTAGTGGCTCAGACCAAGGGCAAGGATCTCCGCCATGGCGCCATGGTAGGCCCTGATCGCGGGTCGTCCAGCGCCAAGTCGCCGGCGCCTGCGGCCGGTCAATCTCTGCCTCTCGGCGCTCTGAAGGAGCCGGGCTTTAGCGACCCTCCCGCCACCAGGCGCTGCCCAAGGCCATCAGGAAGGCGATGGCCACGACGATGCCGGGGAGCAGCGGTGTCTGGTTGATGCCGGCGACGGTGTAACCCTCGTTGCGCCGCAGCCCGATCCAGTCCGAGCCGCCGGCGGCCCGTCCAGGGCGTACCGAGCGGATGTCGGGCTCGGAATGATCGGCCAGCCAGATCAGGCTGCCATTGGACGCTTCCACCAGGGGCTTCAGCTTCTCGTCGGTGGCGCGCACGTCGGAGAATTCCAGCGGATCGGGATTTCCAACGGCGGCGACGGTGTGCAGCGTCCCATCGTCGAAGCGATAAAGGCCCGGCTTGTCGACGTCGACGACGGCGCGGCCCAGCCCCGGTTCGACCTGGGTGAGCTTCAGTGTGCTCGTGGCGCCGCCAGACGGTGGCGTGCCCGGCGCCGTCATGGTCACGTCGGGGAAGCTGGTGGCGAGGGTGCGCCGCGTGATCTCGATATGGCCGCCCACCGCGGTGGCGCGCAGCGCCTCCTCCTCGAGGTCGGGCTCCTTCATCAGCCAGTGCGCCACACGCCGCACCAGTTCCGGCTGAGGTCCGCCGCCGTCGATGCCGCGGTTCCACAGCCACAGCTGATCCGACATGATCTGCGCCACGCGGCCCTGTCCGACGCGGTCGAGCACGACCAGCGGCTGCTCGTCAGCGCCGCTCAGGACGGTATTGCCGTGCTCGGCGCGGGACGTAACCACGCGGAACCAGCGGCCCCAGTCCGGCTCCTTGCCCGGTGCGCCGGCCTGCGGCAGGTCGGCTGTCACGGGATGGCGGCGGCCGATGTCGGTGATCTTGGGCTTGAAGCCCTGCTCGACCACGTCACCCGACGGTGCAGCCGGCAGGATGGCGCCGAGCGGCGTGCGATAAAGCGAACGCTGGGTGGCGAAGACCGGCCCGACCGAGACCAGCAGCGCGCCACCGCCCTTCACGTACTCGGCGATGTTGCGGAAGTAATCGCGGGTGATCAGGTTCCCCGACTCGTAACGGTCGAAGATGATGAGATCGAATTCCTTGAGCTTCTGCTCGAACAGCTCGCGCATCGGGAAGACGATCAGCGACAGTTCCCGCACCGGCGTGAAATCGTCCTTCTGCGGCGTGCGCAGGATGGTGAAGTGCACGAGGTCGACGGCCGGGTCGCTCTTCAGCAGGTTGCGCCACGCCCGTTCGCCCTGATAGGGCTCGCCCGACACCAGCAGCACGCGCAGCCGGTCGCGCACGCCGTTGATGGTGAAGAGGGCGCGGTTGTTGTCGAGCGTCAGCTCGCTCTGGCCCGGCGACGTCTCGAGCTCGACGATGTTGGGTCCTGGATTGGTGACCGTGATGGGGAGCTCGACCGATTTTCCGACCGGCACATCCATGTGCCGCACGACCTCGCCGCCGACCGAGATCGTGACCGGGGCGGTGCCGCCGGACGGATCCTCGACCCGGAACTTCGCCGTCACCTGACGCCCGACCACGCCGAAGCGCGGCGACTGTTCGACCACGATCAGCCGGTCGCGCTCGTTCTTCTTGCCGGCGATCAACGCATGCAGCGGGGCGCCGCCGAGTTCCGGCGGCAGGGACGGCGGCACGTCGTGGACTTGTCCGTCGGTCAGGAGCACCACGCCGGCCAGCCGCTCCGGCGGCACGTCGACAAGCGCCGATCGCATGGCCTCGATCAGCCGCGTGCCGCCCGGCCGCTCGCTGCCGAGCTGGATGTGCGCCGGCGGCAGCACGGCCTCGCGGATTTCGAGTCCCTGTTCCTGGCCGAACTTGCGCTTCAGCATCTCGCGCGCCGCCTGGACCTGCTGGCGGCGCTCGCCGATCGACATCGAATCGCTGTCGTCGACCACCACCAGGGCCACGTCGGCGATCGGCTTGCGCTTCTCCTCGACCAGCGAGGGGTTGGTCAGCGCAGCCAGCACCACGGCGATGGCGCCCAGCCGCCAGATCGTCCCGCGCGCGCCGGCCCGCAGGCCCATCAGGATGAGCAGCAGGCCAATGCCGCCCAGCACGGCGAGCACGGTCCACGACAGCAGGGGATCGAAGGCGACGGAAACCGCCGAGGACATGTTCATCGGCGCAGCCTCTGCATGATGTCCTGGATATGGACCTGGTCGTCCTTGTAGTTGCCGGTCAGCGCGTGCATCACGAGGTTGACGCCGAAGCGGTACGCCATCTCGCGCTGCGTCTCGCCGCCGGGCGATACCGGCAGCAGGCCGCGGCCTCGCTGGTCGACCGCCCAGGCGCCGGCATAGTCGTTGGAGCCGATCAGGATGGTGCTGACACCGTCATTGACGCGACCGTTGCCGGCTTCGATCCAGATCTTGCCGCCCTGCCAGCGGCCCGGCATGTCGGACAGCAGATAGAACGATTTGGTCAGCACGTGGTCGGGCGGCATGCTGACCAGCGGCGGCATCTCGATGCCGCCCAGCAACCGCTTGAGGTCGGGGTTGCCGCCGACCGGCCGGTCGAAACTCATCTGCTGGTCGCGCGTGTCGATGAAGATGATGCCGCCCGTGCGCAGATAGCGATCGAGTGCAGCCGACGCGCGCGGCGACAGATTGGGCTGTGTCGCGGTGATCGGCCAGTAGATCAGCGGATAGAGACGCGGCTCGTCGCGGTCGAGATCGAGCGCCACCGGATCGGCGGGCTCGACCGAGGTGCGATTGCGCAGTACCTCGCTCAGCCCTTCCAGGCCGGCGCGGCTGGTGTCGTCCACATCCTTGTCGCCGGTGACGATATAGGCGAGGCGCACATCCAAGGCGCCGCGCAGCGCCTGGGCATCGGTCAGCGGCGGCGCGGCGGTGGCCGCGTCGGTGGCTGGAGCTGCGGCTTGGGTCGATACCGGCGGTCTTGCCGGTTGCTGCGCCTGGATGTCGGGTGGAGTGGCCAGGAACCCGAACAGCGTCAGCGCCAGCGCGGCGGGGACGGCGCGGCGGAGCCGCAGCGCGCGCGGGAACATACCGCGCAGCCACAGCGAGATCAGGAGATCGGCCAGCAGCAGGATCGCCGCGGCCAGCAGGAACCAGCGCGACAGATCGGTCTCGCCGCCTTCGGACAGGCGGTCGGTGCTGGCGCCCGACGGCACGACCAGGGGCTTGGGGGCCGCGACATGATCGCCGAGATTGAAGGCGACCTGGGCGTTCTCGTCGCCATACAGGCCAGGAGGAGTCGTGGGGCCGGGCTTGAAGCTCTTGTCGGCATCGGCCGGCAGCATCTGCGCGCCGGCAGGGGGAGCGCCCAGGCGGCCGAACCCGTCCAGCGTGCGCCAGGGCTTCAGGGCCTTGTTGATGCCGTCGCCGGCGACGCCGCGCGACAGCAGCACCAGCCGCTGCAGCATGTCGACGAACAGGCCGGAGAGGGCGAGATTGCTCCAGCCGGTATTGGCCGTGGTGTGCACCAGGACGAGATAGCCCTGGCCACGCTTCTCGGCGGTCACCAGCGGCGTGCCATCGGTAAGGCGGGCCCAGGTCTTGTCGGCCAGGTCCGGCGTCGGCTCCGCCAAAACCTGCTGGGAGATGCGGACGTCCTTGGGGATCGGAATGCCGAAGAACGGGCTGTTGGTCGGAAAGTCGGCGAGCGTGGCGGGCTTGCCCCAGCTCATGACGCCGCCCAGCGCACGGTCGCCAAGCCTCAACGGTGTCGGCACCAGGGTATCGCCGCCGGCGGCCAGGTTGGGGCCGGCGAAGCGCACCGCGACACCGCCGCTTTCGATCCACTTGGCGATCTCCTCGCGGTCGGCCGGCGAGGGGGCGGAACTGTCCGGAATCAGCAGGACCGCGGTGTTGCGATTTAGCACGTTCTCGCGGTCGCCGATGCTCAGGCTGACATAGGGGTCGAGGGCGCGCTCGAGGAAGTAGACTTCCTGCAGCAGCGGCTGGCCGGCGGCGGCGGCGCGCTCGCCCAAGATCGAGACCGGCCGGCGGCGATGGCGTTCGTCGAGCAGCACGGCGCTACCGGCACCGCCCTGGTTCTCGATGTCGAGGCGCGCCATGCGGTTGCGCAGCTCGGCTGGCGCGGGGAGGACGCCTTCGCCCTGCGTGCCGGTGGCGGGGAAATCGAGCTCGATGCGCGCCACGACGCGGCCCTGGTCGTCGGCGGCCTGGATGGCGGCGCGACGCGGTCCATCGGCGACCGGACGAAGGGCGCGCACCTTGAGGTCGCGACCTTCGGCATCGGGTGGCAGCAGGACCAGCGGCGTCGTCACCTGATCGGGCAGGATCACCTGCAAGCCGCTGAAACGGCGCAGACGCTCGCTCAGCGCGTCGGTGCCCGCATCCTGCAAACCGTCGCTCAACCACACCGCATAGGCGGCGGGATCGACCTGCATGCGATCGAGTTCGGCCGCCGCGGCGGCGCGATCGGTCGGCCATGGCTTGGGCCGGAAGGCACGCAGCAGCGTCCGCGCTTCCTCCGGCCGCAGCGCGCCGTGGCGCGTCGTCGGCGCGTCCAGCGGTGCCGGCGCGGTGCCCATGACGATGACCGGCCGGCCACTCCGTTCGGCGCGATCGATCAGCCGCTCGGCATGGGTGATGCGCGTCGCCCAGCCGGGCGCCGACGCCCAGCCATCGTCGATCATCAGGAGGAGCGGCCCATGGCCCGGCAGATCGGCCTGGGGATTGAGGATTGGCCGCGCGACCGCGACGATCAGGGCAATCGCCAGCAACAGGCGCAGCAGCAGCAGCCACCACGGCATCTTCATCGGCGTCTGCTCGGTCGGCTCGAGGCCGATCAGCAGCCGGATGGCCGGGAACTGCACGATCCGCGGCAAGGGCGGGATCATACGCAGCAGCCAGTAGATCACCGGCAGCACGAGCAGGAGCGCCAGCATGCCGGGCGCGGCGAAGGCGAAGGCGCCGAGATTCAGCATGCTGCGTCCTCGGGGGAGCGAGCCACTCCGATGAAGGAAGTGCCCATCGCGCTAGGCCGCGTTCAGCCGACGCAGGTCGGCCATGGCGAGATAAAGAGACAGCAGGATCGTCTGCGGCGGCCGATCGGTGCGGTGCAGATGCACAGTCCAGTCGGCGGGGCGGGCGAGGCGCTGCAAGCCTTCGCGCTGTGCCGCCAGCCGGGCGCTGTAGGCGGCACGCACGCCCTCGACGCGGCGGATCGTGTGCTGGCCTTCTGCCTCGAGTCCCTCGAACTTCACATGCCCCTGGAACGGCAGATCCTCTTCGGCCGGGTCGAGCACCTGCACGAGATGGCCGCGCACGCCGGCGCTGGCATAATGGCGGATCATCGCCTCGATCTGGTCGAGCGGATCGAGCCAGTCGGACACCAGCACGATCGTCCCATGCGCCGGCAGGGGCACCAGCGGCGGCAGGCTCGAGGACGGGCCGGCGCCGCGGCTCCTTTCGGCGAACAACGCCTCGGCCACCCGCCGCACCGCGATGCGTCCAGTGCTGGGCCGCAGTCCGCTTCCCAGCAGCGCGATGCGCTCGCTGGCATCAGTGAGGAGGCTGGCCAGGGCCAGCGTGATGAGTTCGGCGCGCTCTGCCTTGGTTTCGAGATTGCGCAGTGAGGCGTACTGCATCGATGGCGACGCATCGCGCCACAGCCAGACGCTGGCGGCCGCTTCCCATTCGGTCTCGCGCACGAACAGGTTGCGGCTGCGCGCGCTCTGGCGCCAGTCGATGCGGCTCACGCTGTCCCCCTCGCGATAGGGCCGGTACTGCCAGAAGGCGTCGCCCTGGCCGACACGGCGCCGGCCATGCACGCCCTGGATGACGGTGGCGGCAACGCGGTCGGCCGCCACCATCAACGCCGGCAGTGTTTCGGCGAGTTCGAGCGAGCGATTGAGGACGGAAGCGGAGGGCATCGATTGGGGGACCTGCAACCGCTAGGCCAGCCTGGCGCACATCTGGGCGATTACCGCATCGATGGTCACGCCTTCGGCCCGCGCGGAGAAGTTCACCGCCATGCGGTGGCGCAGGATCGGACCGGCCAGCGCGACGACGTCGTCGACGGAGGGCGCCAGGCGGCCCTGGATGATCGCCCGTGCGCGGCAGGCCAGCATGAAAGCCTGGCTGGCGCGCGGGCCGGGACCCCAGGCCACGCGCTGCCGGACGATGTCGAGGTCACTGGTCTCGGGACGGCCGGCCCGCACCAGCTTGAGGATCGCATCGACGACGCTTTGCCCGACCGGCAGCCGCCGCACCAGCAACTGGGCGGCCATCAGGTCGGCCGGCGTCAGGGCCTGGACCGCGACCGGCACATTGGCGCCGGTGGTGGCGATCATGATCTGACGTTCGGCCTCCTCGTCGGGATAGCCGACATCGACCTGCAGCAGGAAACGGTCGAGCTGGGCTTCCGGCAGAGGATAGGTGCCTTCCTGTTCCAGCGGGTTCTGGGTCGCCAGCACATGGAACGGCTCGGGCAGGTCGTAGCGCTTGCCGGCCACCGTGACATGCTTCTCCTGCATGCTCTGCAGCAGCGCCGACTGGGTGCGCGGGCTGGCGCGGTTGATTTCGTCGGCCATCAGGAGCTGGGCGAAGACCGGGCCGGGGATGAAGCGGAAGGAGCGGCGGCCGCCCTCCGACTCCTCCAGCACTTCCGAGCCCAGGATATCGGCCGGCATCAGGTCGGGCGTGAACTGGATGCGCTTGGCGTCCATGCCCAGCACGGTGCCGAGCGTCTCCACCAGCTTGGTCTTGGCCAGGCCCGGCACGCCGATCAACAGGAGGTGACCGCCGGACAGGAGCGCAACCAGCGTTTGATCGATGACGTCCTGCTGGCCATAAATGACCTGGCCGATGGAGAGGCGGGCGGCGCGTAGTTGCCCGCCGAGCCGTTCGATATCGGCCAGGGCAGCCTGGGCGTCGGCGTCGGTCGCGGTCGATGTGTCGGGGGCCACGAGGCGCTCCTGTTGTCGATGGGATTACGGTTGAGGGAAGCCCAGAATTGAGGCCGGAACAAGGGCATGACGTTAGAAGAAATTGTACGCCGGGTGCGTGATCGAAGCGCACGTTTGGCATCCGGTTTGCCCGTGGCCCCGCCTCCCATCGGCAGCGATTTCTCCCTGAACGGGGTGGTGCCGCCGCCGGAGAGGTGGCGGCCGGCCTCGGTGCTCGTGCCGCTGGTCAAGCACGACCGCGGCGTGACCGTGCTGCTCACCCAGCGCACTGACGACATGCCCAGCCATGCCGGCCAGATCGCCTTTCCCGGCGGCCGGCGCCAGGCCGACGATCCCGACGCGGTGGCCACGGCCCTGCGCGAGACCGAGGAAGAGGTTGGCCTGTCGCGCAAATTCGTCGATGTCGTGGGCTCGATCGATCTCTACCGGACCGGCACCGGCTACGAGATCACGCCCGTCGTCGGCGTCGTCAATCCTGGATTCACGCTCCATGCGGATCCGCGTGAGGTCGCCGACGTGTTCGAAGTGCCTCTCGAGCACTTCCTCGACGAAGTGAATCACCGGATCGACTCTCGCACCTGGCAGGGTCGCGAGCGGCGCTACTACGCCATGCCCTATGGAGAACGCTATATCTGGGGGGCAACTGCCGGCATGCTCAAGAACCTGCATTTCATCCTGACGGCTGGGACCTAGAATGGCCGCGCTCGAGTGTCGGCCCGCCGGTCGACCCGGATCCCGAAGCGGGCGGGCGCCCGCCGGCCGAACGACCACGAGGGCCCGTTGATACGCCTCCTGCTGCTGGTGATCGTCCTCGTGAGCGCGCCGACGGCCGCGTTTTTCCTGTGGGCCTGGGCCGTGAAGATCAAGCAGGAGCGCAAGCTCGCCGGCACCTTGCCGGAATGGCAGGACCTGCCGTTCACCTGGCTCGCCATTGCCGGCCTCGTCTGTGTCATCGTCGGGTTCCTGGTGATGTTTTTTACCCAGAATCAGGGCTATGGCGGCTTGTTCGCGCCGTGACTATGACGCTCCTGCGATGAAGCCTTCCGACCGTATTCCGGTACCTGCCTGGATGACCGATGCGCGCGCGCAACGTCTGTTCGCTGCCCTGCGCGCGGCCGGCGTGACCGCGCGCTTCGTCGGCGGGTGCGTGCGCAACGCCGTGCTCGGTCGCGAGATCGACGACATCGACCTCGCCGTCGATCGGCCGCCAGAGACGATCATCGCCGCGCTGGAAGCGGCCGACATCAAGGCGATTCCCACCGGCATCAAGCACGGTACCGTCACAGCCCTGATCGATCATCGTCCGTTCGAACTGACGACCCTGCGGCTCGATGTCGAGACGGACGGCCGACGGGCCGTTGTCGCCTTCACCGACGATTGGCTGCAGGATGCCGAGCGGCGCGACTTCACGTTCAACGCGCTCTACGCCGACGCCGATGGCACACTCTACGATCCGTTCGACGGTCGCCGCGATCTTCAGGCGGGACGGGTCCGCTTCATCGGCGATCCCGACCGTCGCATCGGCGAAGATCGCCTGCGCGTCCTGCGGTTCTTTCGCTTCTATGCCTGGTTCGGCAGGCCGCCACTCGATGGAGCGGGCTTCGATGCCTGTCGGCGCAATGCCGGGACGCTGGGCGCGCTATCGGGGGAGCGCGTGTCCAAGGAGCTGTTGCGGCTGCTCAAGGCGCCGGCGCCGGCCGATGCGGTCGAGGCGATGGTCGAAGCGGGAGCGCTCGACCGCTGGCTCCCGGAATATGTCGGAACGACGCGGCTCAAGGCGCTGATCGGGCGCGAGCCGGTCGCCGATGGCCTGCGCCGGTTGGCGGCGATGCTGGGGCCCGATGCCGATGCCACCGCCATCGGCAAGCGCCTGAAGCTGTCGACCCAGGATTCGGTGCGTCTGGGGGTGATGCTGGCGCGCGAGCCCGTGCTCGATCTCGCCGGCGGGCCGAAGGCCTGGCGGGCGCAGATCTATCGCCTGGGCAGCAAGCTCTATATCGATCGCCTTCTGCTCGCCGTCGACGTACCCGGCGACTGGCAGGCGGCCCTTGCCCTTGCCCGGACCTGGACGCCCCCGGAACTACCGGTCGGCGGTGGCGATGCGCTGAAGCTCGGCCTCGCGCCCGGCCCGAGGATCGGTGCGCTCATGACCGCGGTCGAGGATTGGTGGGTGGCGGGAGACTTCGTCGCCGATCGTGCCGCCTGCCTGGCCGAGCTTGCGCGTCTGGCCAAGGCGGCCTGAGAGCGACGTCATGATTCGTCCCGGTGTCACGCTTGCGCTGTGGTTCGCGCTCGCCCTCATGATCGTGGTCAACGATATGATCGGCGATACCTGGATCGCCATGGCGCTCACCGTGCGCGCGGTCGAATGGTACAAGGTTCTCGTACCGCTGCCCTATGTGGTGTTGCTGGCCATCATCCATGCGCGGCGGACGGCTGGCCCGCGCTGGTTCGAGGCGGCGTTGCTGGCCACGCTGCTGTGGGCGCCATCGACGGTGCTGGTCGACTTCCTCTACGCTCATTGGACGTTCGGCACCGAGGCGCCCGAGTTCCTTGATCGCTTCGCCTTCTGGTGGGGCGTGCCTTATCCGCTTCTGGTGCTGACGTTGCTCGCCGCGCCGATCCTCGCCGGATGGGTGGTCGCGCGCTCGGGGGCGTCCACCCGCGCCTCGCGACGCTCCGCTTGAGCCGACGCTGACGGCCGGTCAGAGCGCCGGTCCGTAGTCGAAGCGCAGATCGACGGCGTCGGAGCGAAAGCGGGTGAGGGACAGCTCGACGGGTTGGCCCGTCTCCGCATTCACGTTGACGCTGTTGGCGCACAGGATCGGCAGGTCCAGCGGCACGAACAGCAGCCGGACGTCCGTCGGGGATGGCCGGTCGGCGCTGACATGGCTCTCGCGCCGTCGAAGACGCACTCCGAACTGCCGATCGATGTGCTTGTGGAGCGATCCCTCCTTGTATGTGGAGGCGAGTGCGTCGACATCGAGGCCGAAGAACAGGTGACGGATCCAGCACACCGGAGTGCCGTTGGCGTATCGTGCCGTGACCAGTTTCCCGTTCGGCCGCGCCTTCACCAGCGCCTTTGCAAGCGCGATCTCGTCCGACGTCGGCTCGCCGTCCGCCTGCACGACCGTCGTGGTGGCGGACATGCCGGCGAGTTCCGCTGAGGTCGTGAAGCGCGTGTCGTAGCTCAGTCGATGTTCCATGCGCCGCCGCGCGACGATGCTGCCGGAGCCATGCACGGTGGTGATGAGGCCCTGTCGCTCCAGCTCGCTGAGGGCGCGGCGAACCGTATGCCGGTTGACCTTGAACTCGTCGGCGAGCTCGCGTTCGGACGCGATCTTGCTGCCCGGCGGATAGGTCGCCGGAATCGCCTGACGCACGAGTTCGGCGATGTCGGCATAGCCAAGCGACTTGCGCGGTGCCGATGAGGCGCCGGGTCTGCGCCTGACGCCGTTCGCATTTGCCATCTCGCCCCCTCCCGCTGGCATCCACTACCCGGGCATCGGAGTCACGCGACCATAGCCGCGGCGTCACCCACCCGTCACGCGTGACTGGTATAGACCAGTTGACGCCGGCTCTTCATTCCCTCGGATCGGGTGATCGAGCAAGCGCCAAGTGTACCACCGCTTACCGAATCACGATCCATGGAGCAGTCTATGAAGCGCAGAGACGTTTTGGGTGCGTTCGGTGCGACCGCGGTGATGACATTTGCGGGATCGCGGGCGCGGGCCGAGCAATTGCTGCCCTTCTACGATCTGCCGGCCAAGTACATGAACTGGGCGGCTCTCGGTACTGCCTACGAGAAGCGCACCGGCGTCAAGCTCACGATCGATCTCAAGACCGGCTCCAGCACGGCGCTGGCGGCGATGAAGGCGGAAGTGGCCCGGCCTCAGGTCAATGGCGCGTTCTGGTCGCTCGACATCGCGATCGAGGGCAAGAAGGCCGGCGTCACCATGCCGTACAAGCCCAAGGGCTTCGACGCCATTCCCGACAGCCGCAAGGACCGCGATGGTCACTGGTGGGCCATGAGCTCGGCGAACATCGTGATCGGTGCCAACACCGACGTGCTCCGGAAGCACAACCTGCCGCTGCCGAAGACCTGGAACGATCTGCTGAAGCCCGACTACAAGGGCCTGTGCGGCATGATGGAGCCGACCTATTCCGGCACCGCGTCGACCTTCGCGTACGGCATTAATTTCATCCAGGGCGGCACCAAGGACGACTTCACGCCGGGCATGAAGTGGCTAAAGGCCTTCGCGGACAATGGCGGCCAGTATCGCAGCGAGACGATGGGGCCGCGCCTGGTGACGGGCGATGTCGGTATCCTGATCGATGCGGAAGGCAATATCCTCCTGCCCAAGGCCGAGGGCGCGCCGGTGGTCGTGATCGCGCCGCCGGACGGCGTCGTGGCCGTCGAACTCGGCATGTCGATGATGAAGGGCGCACCTGATCAGGAGCGCGCCCGACAGTTCTTCGACTGGCTGCTCGGCGACGAGGCCCAGTCGATCATCGGCGCCAGCTACTTCCGTCCTGTCCGCAAGGAGACGCTGCCCAAGGCGGTCGCGGCCGAACTCGGCGAGCCGGAGAAGCTGATTCCGCTCGATCTCGAGCACGAGGCGGCGGTGGTGACCAACCTCAAGCGCGCCTTCACCGAAATCGTCACACGCGGCGGCGATCTGGCGGACGTGTTGCGCCGCTATCGTCTTGCGGCTTAGCCGCCGCGGCGGGCAGGGATCGAGACCATGACTCTGACGCGCGGTGCGGCCGTCATGCTGCTGCTGTTCCTGGTCGCGGCGGTGCTTGTGCCGGCGGCGCAGGTCCTGCGCACCAGCCTGACGGATGCCGAGGGATCGTTCACCATCGCCTATTACGCCCAGGTCCTGGCCGATCCCTATTTTCGATCGTCGCTGATCGGCACCATGGTCTTCTGTGCGGCCACATCGGTCGCGGCGACCCTGCTGGCTTTGCCGGCCGGTTGGCGGATCGGTCGTGGCGGCCGCGGTGCGGTGTATCTTCGGGCGTTCTGTCAGGCCAACTATGCCTTTGGCGGTATCGCCTACGGCATGCTTGTCGTCACCTTGATCGGCAATGTCGGCCTAGTGCCGCTGGCCGAGCATGCCCTGTTCGGCACGGAGTGGACGAAGGGCGTTGCCTATACCGTGCCCGGTCTGGTGATCGCCTATTTCGGGTTCCAGATCCCCCGTGCCGCGCTGCTGCTGGCGCAGGCTATCGAGAAGCTCGATCCGCGCCTTCTCGACGCCGCCCGCACGCTGGGGGCAAGCCCGGTCCAGAAGACACTTCTGGTCGTCCTGCCGCTGCTGCGCGGTGCGCTCACCAGCACGGTGCTGTCGACGTTCCTGATCTCGCTCGCCTCGTTCGGCGTCGCGCTGCTGGTCAGCCGCAAGCTCACGATCTACGCGGTCGCCATCTACAAGGAGTTCATGGCGTTCAGCGAATTCGGGTCGGCGGCGGCAATGGCCGTGATCCTCAGTGTGTCGGCTGTGCTCGCGGCCGTGGCGGCGCGGCGCTTTGCCGGCCGTACCGACATGGCGGGGCTGTGATGGACATCACCTTGCGCGATATCCGGAAGACGTTCGGGCATACCGACGTCCTGCGCGGCATAAACCTCACTTTCCGATCCGGGACGGTGACGGTTCTCCTCGGACCGTCGGGTTCGGGCAAGACGACACTGCTCAATATCGTGGCCGGCCTCGTGCCCGCGACCGGCGGCCATGTGCTGTTCGGCGGCCAGGACGTGACCGCGCTCCCGGTCGAGGCACGTCACATCGGCTACGTGTTTCAGAGCCACGCCCTGTTTCCGCATCTGACGGCGGCGGGGAATGTCGAGTTCCCCTTGCGCGTGCGCGGCGTCGGCCGTGGCGAACGGCGGCAGCGGGCGCGCGATGCCCTGGCAATCGTCGAGATGGCGCATCTGGCGGAGCGGGACGTGTCGACACTGTCGGGTGGCCAGCGGCAGCGTGTGGCGATCGCGCGGGCACTGGTCGCCAATCCGGACGTGCTGTTGCTCGACGAGCCGTTGTCGGCGCTGGATCCCCAGTTGCGAGACCGCATCCGCGAAGAGTTGCGCGCGCTTCTCGAGCCGTTGCCGGTCCCGGTGGTGCTCGTCACGCACGACCAGCACGATGCCTTCGTTCTCGCCGACCAGGTCGTGCTGCTGCATGGCGGCGAGGTGGCGCAGTTGGGAACGCCGCAGGACCTTTACTTGCGGCCGGCCAACGAGACCGTCGCTCGGTTCTTGGGGATTGCCAGCTATCTCGCCGACGACGAGGGCAACCGGCGGCTGGTGCGACCCGAGGATCTCGAACTCGCCGCGGACGACGGGCCTTGCGACGTCGTCCTGCGCATCGAGCGGGTCCAGTTCCTGGGCGATCGCCAACGCGTTACCGGTTCAACCCCTGACGGCGACGCGCCGATCATCGTCGATGTGAGCAAGGCGGCAAGGGTTGCGGCTGGGGAACTCGCGCGGTTCCGTATCCGGCGCAACGGTCGCACAATGCCTGTCGCGGCCCAAGCGTCGCATCTTGTCGGTCCTGGGTACTGAGATGGCGCGCACCCCGCACCCGATACGCAAGGGTATCGTCCTCTCGGCCTGGGCCCTGATCGAGCCGATCGTGGTCTGGTCGGCGCCTCTCCTGCTCGTGGCCCCACTCGTCTTTCTCTTCGTCGGTGCCTTCACGCGAAGTTGGGACAGTCGCGGCCTCGCCGGCTTCTCCATTTCCGGCATCGTCGAATCGTTCGAGATCGTGCGGGAGTCGATCGTCTTCAGCTGGGCGCTCGCCTTGGCCACCGCCGTCATCACCACGGCGATTGCGGTGCCGCTGGCCTATGCCTGCAAGTCCCGCGACAATCGACTGGGACGGCTCCTGACGGAGATGGCCGTCCTGCCCGTCGTCCTTCCGCCGCTCCTGCTGGCCATGGGATTGATGCTGGCCTATCCGGTCCTGCAGGCCGGATGGATCATCCTGCTGATTGCCCACGTCGCCCAGACGCTGCCTTTCGCCATGTGGCCGATCGTGGCCGCGCTGTCCGTGCTCGATGTCGCGACCCTCGATACGGCTGGCCGTACACTCGGCGCCTCGCCATTGCAGCGGCTGATGCTGGTCGTCCTTCCCAACGTCTGGCGTTCGGCGGCGACGGGCGCCGCCACGTCCTTCGTCCTTTCCTTTTCGGAGACGGGCAGCAGCCTGTTCCTCGGCTCAGCGCACTATCGCCCGATCGGTGTCGTGCTGGTCGATACCTTCCTCAATCTCGATCAACGTCTCGCCGCCGGTGCGACGGTCCTGTTCACCGTCTGTCTGTTGCCGGCGCTGCTGCTGCTCGAGCTGCTGCTCGGATTCGGCGGCAAGCGGGCAACGTCACGCACCAGGCCCGAGCCGGCCGCTCTCTTGACTCAATCCCCGATCCTCGAACCCGGAGGCAGCAGATGAAGATCCAGACCTATCGCGAATTCTGGCCCTACTATCTTGACCAGCATCGCCATGCCACGACTCGCGCGATCCATTATGTCGGCGCGGCGAGCTTCATCGGCTTCGCCATCGCCGCCGCGGTCACGCTGAATGCCTGGCTGCTCGTTCCGGCCTTTGCGCTGTTCTACCTGCCGGCCTGGGTCGCGCATTTCGTCATCGAGGGCAATCGACCGGCGACTTGGGCCTATCCCATCTGGTCGTTCGTCAGCGATCTGCGCATGTTCGCCTACTGGCTGGTGGGCAGGCTGAGCACGGAGCTGCACCGTACCCGGCAACAGGCGTCCGCCGCTGCGCACTCGTAAGTGCGGACGGACAACCATGACGACAACGGTCACATTCGCCGGCTGCGGCGACGCCTTCGGCTCCGGCGGTCGGTTCAATACCTGCTTCCTGGTGGACACGCCCGGCCTGCGCTTCACCATCGATTTCGGCGCCTCGAGCCTGATCGCCCTGAAGAAGCTCGGGGTCGATCCGAACACCATCGATGCCGTCATCCTCACGCACTTCCATGGCGATCATTGCGGCGGTGTGCCGTTCCTGTTGCTCGATGCTGCCCTCGGTGCCCGCCGACGCACGCCGCTCACCATCATCGGACCGAGGGACACGCAGGCGCGTATCATGGCCATGGGAGAAGCGCTGCTGCCGGGCATGCACAAGCGCGCGCCACAGTTCGAGCTGACGTACCTCGATAGCGGCTTCCGCCAGCCCTTCCGGCATGGCCCGCTGACGGTGACGAGCTTTCCGGCCGCTCATACCGACGCCACCAACCCGGCCTCCGTCAGGGTGGAAGTGAACGGCAAGGTGGTGGCCTACACAGGCGACAGTGCCTGGACCGAGGACGTGCCCGCACTCGCGCAGGATGCCGACCTGTTCATCTGCGAAAGCTACTTCTACGACACGCAGATCCGGTTCCACATGAACCACATCGATATTCTCCAGCACAGAGCCGAGCTTTCGCCCAAGCGCATGGTGCTGACCCATCTCAGTCCGGAGATGCTGGCGAATCTCGACCAGGCGTCCGAGGAGTGCGCGTATGACGGCCTGACTGTCGCACTCTAGAGCATTCGCCGCTCA
Source organism: Enhydrobacter aerosaccus (assembly GCF_900167455.1). Taxonomy (GTDB): domain Bacteria; phylum Pseudomonadota; class Alphaproteobacteria; order Reyranellales; family Reyranellaceae; genus Reyranella; species Reyranella aerosaccus. The sequence goes on along the minus strand of NZ_FUWJ01000002.1, from coordinate 919,367 downwards.
CGACGCCGCGCCGGGCAAGTATGCGACCGCGGCGACGTCCTGCTGATGGAGTCGGGCCCAATCCCCGACGCGGTATAGTGCTGCTCCAGTCGAGCGATCCACCGTCAGGCGACAAGCGGTCATGGTCTCGTCGTCGCATGCCGGGGTTTGCGGTCCTCGCCTTGGGCGCCCTCAAATGCTTGCACAATCCATCGCCGCACTGTGCGCAACTGCTTGACGGCCCGCAAATCCCGATGAACGAGCAGCCAAGGGGTTCGCGTCGGCAACAATAGCCGGAGCGTCACCCGTTCGATATCCTCGAATTCGCGCGTGAACATATCTGGGAGCAAGCCGATCCCAACTCCAGCCCTGACGGCCTCGATAAGGGCTCCCGTACTCGATGTGGTGAAGACGACCCGACTCTCGAGGCCCATATCCGAGATCCATTTGATTTCCGGTATTTCACCGTAACTTTCATTGAAGGCAACGAGCCGTTCTTCGGAGAGGTCGATAGCGCGGGGATTGCGGCCTCGAAGATAGCCTCTTGCTGCGTAGAGGCTCATTGTCAGCGTGGCCAATCTTCGGGCAACGAGGCTGTCCCCTTTGGGCTGGGACAGTCGAATCGCCAGGTCGGCTTCGCGACTGATGAGGCGGGCATTCTCGGTCGCCGACCTGAGATCGACTCGGACCGTGGGATCCATGCGGAACAATTGCGCTATCTGCGGCGCCAGGATGCCGGACACGATCGGTTCGGTGGCCGATATCCGTATGGGCTCCGGCCAATCCGCCATCCGCAACGACGCGGCAATGCGCTGGACCTCGTCGATCTGGCGTGCACCGGCATTCGCCAGGGTCAGGATTTTCGTTCCGTTGTTCGTCAATTGAACGCCTGTCGGCGACTTGTCGACGAGCCGTATGCCCAGAACCGATTCCAATGAATTGATCCGCCGGCCGATTGTCGCGGTGCTCATGCCAAGGCGCTTCGCACCGCCGCTGAGGGTTCCGGCGTTCGCGACGGCGACGAAGCAGTGAAGATCATCCCAGAACATGCTTTTCAACCATGAAAATCTGTTTTTCATCATACTCCATTCCGCTCGGAGCGAAGCCATAGGATCGTCCGGTCGAAACTTTCGAACGAAGCACGAAAGGGTGATCGGATGTCGACTGACGTTGTTGCGCGGGAGTTGTCTTGGACCTCGCCGCTGCCCTGGCTTTCAGTGATCGTGCTGGGGGCGCTCTTTGCAATCGGCGTACGGGCCGTCATGGCGCCTGCGACGGCGGCATCCGGGTTCGGGATACCTCTCACGGAAGGTAATGGGCTCGCCTACGTTCAGGCCTTCGGCGCTCGAAACATAGGCCTCGGTCTTTTCGCCCTGCTGGCGATTGCGCTCGACCAAAGGCGCAGCGTCGGCATCTTTTTCCTCTGCGCCGCGGTCATTGCCCTCATCGATGCCTATGTCGTCTCACGACACTTGGGCTTTGGCTTGTCCATTGCGAGGCCTGCCGTCATTGCGCTGGTGCTCGCCGCCCTTGGCGGCTTTCTGCTGCGCTGATTGCAGAAAGGGAAGATCCATGCGGCACGCGGTGTTTGTGAAGCCCGGTCTCGTAGAGTGGCGCGAGGCTCCCGACCCTTGTCTACAAGGCGATCTCGAGGCGCTGGTACGGCCGGTCGTGGTCGGGCGCTGCGATCTCGACGTCGCCTTTGTCCGCGGCCGGATGCCGATGCTTGCGGGCGCGCCCATCGGACACGAGATCATCGGAGAGATCTTGTCGGTCGGCGATAAGGTGAAGCGCTTGCGGCCAGGTCAAAGCGTGTTCGTGCCTGCCCAAATCTCCTGCGGCGTCTGCGGCAACTGCCGGCGCGGCTTTACCGGACGATGCAGCGCGGTTCCATTTGCGGCATCCTACGGTATGGGCCGAGAGGGAGGGTATGGCGGCGGTCTTGCCGACATTGTTCGCGTTCCCTTCGCCGATGCGATGCTGACGCCGGTGCCCGCTCATGCCGATCCATCGAGCCTGATCGGTCTCGCCGACATGGCGGCGGACGCATGGCGCGCGGTCGCGCCTCGCCTGGCGCGCCATCCCGAGGCGCGCGTCGCTGTTCTCGGTGGAGATGCGCAGATCATCGGCATCTATTCAGCCGGATTGGCCGTTGCCTTGGGCGCTGCGACTGTAAGGTATATCGATCGCGACCCGCGGCGGACGGCGATTGCGGCCAGCTATGGCGCTGAGGTGGCAACCGATTTCGAGTCGGAGGCAGGGGCATACGACGTCGTGGTCGTGGCCAACGCAACGGCTAGCGCCCTGATGAAGGCGTTCGACCTCGCTGCCCCGGGGGGCGATGTGGTCAGCGTGACGCCAAGCATGTTGGAGCAACCGACGTTTGATACTCGTGTTCTCTATCATCGCGGTGTCCACTGGACGATCGGCCGGCCCGATTGCCGTCACAGCCACGACGGCGTCCTGTCGGCTTGGGCCAATTGCGGCTTCCGCGCCGATCGCGTGCCGACGTTGGAAGTGTCGTGGGAGGAGGCCCCGGCAGCATGGTCAAGCCGCGAACTCTATGTCGCGGCAGTCCGCTCGTTCGGGACGACGCCAGGTAGGAAACTCGGGCAAATCGGCGCCGAAAGACCATTAGACTAATTATACAACATCGTTCCCTGGGATACGTCCGGACGAACAAGCGCTCACGGCTCGCATCCGGCCATGCAGGAGGCTCGGCCTCACGGGAATGTGTTCGAGGCGCGCCGCCGGATACTCCTTTGCGGTCGCGCGAATCCAGCGCTCCTCGCGGCCTGCGTCACAAATCCGACGGGTAGGCCGTGAAGGTAATGTGGTCCAGCGCGTTGTGATCCTTGGACGAGACGGATCGGTCTTCCTCGTCCACGAAGAACAGAAGACTCATCGCCGCCGCGAACATGATCAGCGCATTGAATAGAAGAAGCCGCGTAACCATGGCGGAACATCCTTCGAATGGCACCTGCGAAGGGGCAGGTGCTCATAATACGAAGTACCACCTATGAGCGTGCCTGGATCGTGTCACTTTCTTCAATAATTCGTGTAGTCGTCGCACAGGCTGTGCGAGGCATTCGCGCCGGAACGCCCCGATAGCGCCCGGGGATGGCGGGTCGCGCCCGCTCGTAGCTCCGCATGCAACGAAAGGAATCAGTCATGTTGCAGCGTAGCGGTCCGGTGATCTCCGCCATCCTCCTCGTCGCCCTGGAACTGGTCGCTCTCCCGACCGCGCCGCCGGCTCTGGCGCAGGCCAGCCTGAATGTCGGCATCGCGATCGGCACGCCGCCGCCAGCCCCCATGCCGGAACCCGTGCCGGCCGCCCGGCCAGGCTATGTCTGGGCGCCGGGTTACTGGGCCTGGCAGGAAGGGCGCCACGTCTGGAGGCCGGGCCGATGGCTGGCCGAACGGCCGGGCTATCGCTGGGAGTCGGACCGCTGGCATCACGATCACGACGGATGGCGCCACGACCCCGGGCATTGGGTTCGTGGTTAGCGCCGAGAGCACGCCGCCTGGCGCTTGCAGGAGGACAACAAGGAGAGTTCCGGCGAGCGCCATTCTCTCTTTGCTCTGTGGCGATCGGTTCGGCACGACCGCCCCGTCGGCGTCGGCGGGAGTTCAGGCGTGACGAACAACAGACGTCGACTCCTTCTCCTCTGGCTTCTCCTGTCGACGATCTGGATCGTCTTCGCCCTTCGGCACTTCAAGGATCATCGCGATCTGGAGATCGATGACGAGCTGGGCGGCCGTTCGTGGACGTTCGCCCAGGCCATCGATCTGGCGGCCCTGCTGGTCGGCGTACCGTTGGCCGTTCTCGGAAGCGCGATCGCCCTCGGCTGGATCTTCGGTGGACCGCGGCGTTAGCGATCGGATCGAAGCGGTAGCTGACCTCTTGGTAAGGTCATACGGTACCTCAGAGCACCGCCCGCAAACCAGGCATCCGCCGAGCGACCAGGCCAACAAAGAGAAAGCTGATCGCTACACCGCATATGCTTGCCAGAGCAAATTTAACACCGATGGAAGCTGGCAAGATATGTAGGAGGCGCGTAATCGCGATCAGGATTGGCGCGTGCAAGACGTAGACGCCAAACGCATTGCGGGTGAGGAAGCGAGAAACCGGACCTTGGGCGTTGAAGCAGTCGCGGTAGAGGATAATCAATCCCAACGACAGAGTGAGACAGGTGAACGAGCGCCAAGTGTCGATGCCAGCCGCCTGCCAATGCCAGCCGCTGCCATAGGCGGACAAATCTCCGGTCAGCGCCCCTCCCGCGGCGACCAGCAGAGCCCACAGCGCTCCGCCGGCCGCAATGCCAGCCCACAACCATCTTCTGCCCACGTGAGACGGAATCTGACGCAACCAGTCTGCCTTCCACGCGGTGATCCCAGCCGCATACATGAGGGGGTATTGCGGAAAGTCGTGCACATCGACGTTCAGAACAGTCCCCGCGTTCGGAAAGGCGACGCCGACCGTGAATGTCACGATGGCGATCAGGCCGGCGTAGCCCAACACCATGGCGACGGAAGGAGGGGGACGCGGCGCCAGTCGGGTGGGGCGCACGCGACACAGCCCCGCATAGGCTGCGGAGAAGAGGAGAAGCACGAGGCAGAACCAGAGGGGGCCCGATTCGCTGAGAAGTTCCCCCGAGCGGAGGTGCAACCACCAGTCTTGGAGGAACGGGCGCGGCGGTTTCGACTGCCATGATCCTGCTACGAAATACTCGGTCAACGGGCCGATCACTGTCATATAGAGCAGCAGCGGCAGGCCCAGCCTCTTCAGCCGTTCGTGGATGAAGCCTTCCGTACCCTTCCGTGCGACAGCGCCTGCCGCGAAGTAGCCGGCGATGCCGAAGAGCAATCCCATCGCTACCGCATGCTGAAACGATTGGTAGGCGGCGAAGGCGATCTTCGCATCGAGGTTCAGCTCGGGATGCTCACGATAGTACCAGGCGCCGAACGGAGAGTAGGTCACGGCCGCGTGCATGATGACGACCATGTTGATCGCCGACCAGCGCAGGTTGTCTATATAGAAAAGGCGATGGTTCGGCCGCCCAACGGTCATGGCGCTATCCTCCCGGTTGCGCCCGGATGAGACCTTAGGCCGAGGTCGGCGTCTTGCCGGAAGCCGCGTCCGTGGTGACCGAATCCCGCGAAGTATGGCCGATTTCGGAATCGGCCAGCGCCCGGCGGCGGAACTCAGTGGGGGTTTGCCCGGTCTGGGCCTTGAAGGCACGGTTGAAGGGACCGATGGAGCCCCAACCTGCGTCAAGGGCGATGGTGAGCACTGGGACACGCGCCTGGGCGGGATCGGATAACGCTATCCGCGCTTCGTTCAGTCTGTGCTGGTTGACGAAATCGTTGAAGTTCCGGTGGCCCAGCCGTTGGTTGATCAGCCGCCGGAGCCGATACTCGGGGGTACCCAGCCGCTCGGCCAGTCGATCTATCGAAAGATTCATGTCGCGATAGACGCGGTCCCGCTCCATGGCCTGCCGCAGCCGCTCGGCCAGCTGGCGCTCGTCGGCGCTCATTTCCGTTCCAGGCGCGGGAGGCGTCGGTGTCGCTGGCACCATCGGCGCTGCAGCAAGTGTCGGCTCGGGAAAGACGGCGCGCAGACGCAGTAGAGCCGCGGCCACAGCCACGCCAAGTATCGCCAAGAGGCCAGGCAACCAGCGGACGCCGGCAGCATCCAGCACCGTTGTTGTCAGAATGACGAGACCTACAGCACAAGCGAAAACGACCCTCAGGCGCCGTCGTCCCTCGACCAGATCTGCCTTGCGTCCGGCAAGCACGCGAGCGGTCTCGCAGATCGCCACGATCAGCGTCGCGGCATGCGTTGCGTTCCATGCCCGGCTCGCGCCGGATAAGGTTGCAACGGTTGCGAGCGGCAGCAACGCAATGAAGACGGCCCACCGCCATCGCGTTGGTCGGGCGGCATCACCAAAGACCGTCTCGGCCCACGCGACAAACACGCCGGCAATTGAGTTGCTGAGGATCCGCGCCGGGATAATCCACCAAGCGAGCCCTTCATGGAGTCCAGGCGCCGTTTCGATCAGAAACGCGAGTACACAAAGGTCGAGCAGCAATGTGACTCGGCCGATCGGTGATCGGAGCGAGCCAGGAAGGCCAATGATCGCAAGTATGCCGATTAGCGCAAATGCGCCACCTCGGAGCCCGGTTTCGAGCAGCATTCGCGAATCTCCCATGCCTTTTCTGACCCGGACCGCGCGCGCAGGCAAGTCGAAGAGAAGCTTCAGGAAGATTCGGCTGTCTTAAGTCCGATCACCTTTGGCCATGGGAACCGTCGGCCTGCTTCCGACAAGCCGGTTGAATGACGCCCTTGTGTCAGGCCAAGACCGTCCAGGTCGCTACGGCCACTTCACCTCGGGCGGCAGCGACATCAGAATCGCCTCGACATTGCCGCCGGTCATGAGACCGAACCGCGTGCCGCGATCGTGCAGCAGGTTGAACTCGACATAGCGTCCGCGGCGCACGAGCTGATGCTCGCGCTCGGCGGCGGTCCAGGGCTCGTTCATGTGGCGTCGCACGAGCTTGGGGTAGACGGCAAGGAAGGCTTCGCCGACTGACCGGGTGAACGCGAAGTCCCGGCCGAAATCACCTGAATCGAGATAGTCGTAGAAGATTCCGCCCACGCCGCGCGGTTCGCCGCGATGCGGCAGGAAGAAATATTCGTCGCACCAATCCTTGAAGCGCGGATAGCAGGTCGTGTCGTGCGCATCGCAGGCGCCCTTCAAGGCGGCGTGGAAGTCGCGCGTGTCGGCGTCGTTCGGAGTCATCGGCGTGAGATCGGCGCCGCCGCCGAACCAGGCGCGGGTGGTGACGATGAAGCGCGTGTTCATGTGCGTGGCGGGCACGCGCGGCGAGCGCATATGCGCCACCAGGGAGATGCCGGTCGCGAAGAAGCGCGGATCCTCGGCGGCGCCGGGAATTTGCTTGCGGAATTCGGGGCTGAATTCGCCGAAGACGGACGAGACGTTCACGCCGACCTTTTCGAACACGCGGCCGCGCATGATGGAAATGACTCCGCCGCCGCGCTCCTCGCCGTTGGGGCCGCGCTCGCGCTGCCATTCCGTGCGGGCGAAGCGTCCGCGCGGCAGGTCGCGATGCGTGCCGGTGAGCTCGTCCTCGATGTGTTCGAACTCGCTGCAGATCCGGTCGCGCAGATGCTCGAACCAGGCGCGAGCCTGATCCTTGCGCTCGGCCACGGTTTTTTCCGGCGGCAGCGGGGAGGGCCCTTGCGGGCCGGTGGCATGGCGAGTGGGCAGAGTCATGTCACGTCCCTCAGGTCAGGGTGGCGAAGCCGCCGGTTTGCCGCAGGCTCTCGCTCAATACCATTGTGGCGGCCAGGGCGACATTCAGCGAACGCGCGCCGCGCTGCAGTGGAATGCGCAGTCGGAGGTCGGCGGCGTCGTGCACGGCCTGGGGCACGCCGGCGCTTTCGCGGCCCAGCAGCAGGATATCGTCGCGCCGAAAGACGACATCGGGGAAGGTTTGCGCGGCCTGTGTCGTCAGCAGGACCAGGCGACCGGCCGGCCGGTCGCGCCGAAAGCTGTCCCATGACGCATGCCGGACGATGTGGGCGAGGTCGTAATAGTCCATCGAGGCGCGTCGAATGCGCTTGTCGTCGAGGGGGAAGCCGCACGGCTCGATGATGTGCAGCGGGACGGCGAGACAGGCCGACAGCCGGATGAAGGCGCCGAGATTCTGCGGGATGTCCGGTTCATAGAGAGTGAGAAGCATCGTTCCTTACTATCGCTGTCCGTGCCGGGGCGTCAGAGCAACTTTCTGCAGGATTGGAAAGAATGGACGGCGTGTCGCGGCGGCCGACTGGCGTTACCTGCACGGTCCTGCTTGAATTGGCGCGGGGTCCAGAACGGCAGGAGGGAACAGGCAATGTCCTGGGCGGGAGAACTACTCAGCCATGCCAAGGCCATGCGCAAGATGGCCGGCGAGGTGAGAAGGATGGCGGAGGAACTGTCGAACGAAAGACGGCAGTTGCTGCGTTACGCCAAGGAGCTCGATCGCGATGCCGAGGCGCTCGAGACAAGGGCTGGCGGAACCAGAAAGCGCGCCGCTTCGCAACGCACTGCCGACGAGGAAGCGGTCGAGACGGACGCCCCCACTCCGGCTTGACCGCCGCCTTTTTGCGGATCGCGGATGAATACCCCTGTTCCGTCGCCTCGCCACTCTGTATGAGGCGTGGGCTTCAAGGGGGTGGGCGATGTCTTGGTCCGGGGAACTTCTCAAGCACGCGGCCGCCATGCGCAAGATGGCGGCGAAGGTGAGAGGGTTGGCGGAAGAGCTCAAGACGGAGCGCCGACGCCTGTTGGGATATGCCAAGACGCTGGAGCGGGATGCAGACCTCCTGGAAGCCAAGGCCGGCGGACGCCGGCAGCGCCGCCCTCGACGATCGACGGCGGGCAAGGCCGTCGCCGGCGACACGCCGGATCGACCGGCGGGAAAAGAGGGCGGTTATTTTCGCGCTTCGGCTCCAGCCGCCTGAACGCTGCATGGTGACCTCAAAGCGGCATGCGGCACGCTGTCACAGCGTGGAATCATTCGCACCTGCGACCAACAGAGCCTTGAAACAAAAAGCGCTTTCTCGTCTATAAGCCTTAACTCCTCGAGGGATGTAACAAGCTATGGCTTCAAGCAGCATTCCGGCCGGCGCCCACGGTGATCCCACCCGGCGCGACTTTCTGATGGTTGCGACGGGCGCCATGGGCGCGGTCGGCGCGATCGCGGTGGCGTGGCCGTTCATCAACAATCTCAATCCCGCTGCCGATACGCTGGCGCTGTCGAGCATCGAGGTGGATGTGAAGGCGATCGCGGTCGGCCAGGCGATCACGGTGAAGTGGCGCGGCAAGCCGGTCTTCATCCGCCACCGCACCAAGGAAGAGATCACGGAAGCGGAGGACGTGAAGCTGTCCGAGCTGCCGGATCCCGAAACCGACAATGCGCGTGTCACCGATCTCGCCAAGAAGGTGCGGCCGGAATGGCTGATCGTGGTCGGCGTGTGCACGCATCTCGGCTGCGTGCCGCTCGGCAACAAGCCCGGCGATCCGCGCGGCGAATACGGCGGCTGGTTCTGCCCCTGCCATGGATCGCAATACGATACGTCGGGCCGGATCCGCAAAGGCCCCGCGCCGAAGAACCTCGCGGTTCCCGGCTACTTGTTCACGACCGATACCCTGGTCCGCATCGGCTGATCGCCGCCCCTGAACGCCACTGGAGCTAAGCAGAATGGCCTCGTCACACGGCGCCCCGCCGGTCTTCAACAACAAGGTGATTGCCTGGATCGATCACCGGCTGCCGATCTTCTCGTATATCGAGAAGGAATATCACACCTTCCCGACGCCGCGGAATTTCAACTACTTCTGGAACTTCGGCGCCATCGCGACGGTGATGCTGGTGCTGATGATCGCCACCGGCGTGGTGCTGGCGACCAACTACCAGCCCAACGCCGAGCTCGCCTTCGCCTCGGTCGAGCGCATCATGCGCGACGTGCCGTCGGGCTGGCTGATCCGCTACCTGCACATGAACGGCGCGTCGTTCTTCTTCATCGCCGTCTACATCCATATCTTCCGCGGCCTCTACTACGGCTCCTACAAAGCCCCGCGCGAACTTCTGTGGATGCTGGGTGTCGTCATCCTCCTCCTGATGATGGCCACCGCCTTCATGGGCTATGTCCTCCCCTGGGGACAGATGTCATTTTGGGGCGCGACGGTTATTACGAATTTGTTCTCGGCCATTCCGGTCGTGGGCGATTCGATCGTGACGTGGCTGTGGGGTGGGTTTGCGGTCGATAATCCGACGCTGAACCGTTTCTTCGCGCTGCATTACCTGCTGCCGTTCATCATCGTGGCGGTTGTGGCGCTGCATGTCGTGGCGCTGCACGTGCACGGCTCGAACAATCCGCTCGGCATCGACCCCAAGGGGCCGCAGGACACCGTGCCGTTCCACCCCTACTACACGATGAAGGACGGCTTCGGAGTCGTCTGCTTCCTGATCGTGTATGCCGCGTTCGTCTTCTTCATGCCCAACTCGCTGGGCGACGTGGCGAACTACATCCCGGCCAACCCGATGGTGACGCCGAACGAGATCGTGCCGGAATGGTACTTCCTGCCGTTCTACGCCATCCTGCGCGCCATCCCCGACAAGCTCGGCGGCGTGCTCTGCATGTTCGGCGCGATCGCGGTGCTGTTCGTGCTGCCGTGGCTCGATACCTCGCGGGTGCGCTCCTGCAGCTTCCGGCCGATCTACAAGTGGTTCGTGCTGCTGCTGGTCGCCGACGTGATCGTGCTCGGCATCTGCGGCGCGCATCCGCCGGAGGGCTGGTACGTGCCGGCCGCACGCCTGGCCACGGTCTATTATTTCTTCCACTTCCTCATCCTGCTGCCGGTCCTGGGCAAGATCGAACGGCCCCTGCCGTTGCCGTCCAGCATCGCCGAAGCGGTGCTCAAGAAGAAGGCGGGTTGAGCCCATGTCCATCAAGCTTTCCACGCAACGACTGATCCTTGCCGGCGCGGCGGCGCTTGCCCTCTCTGTCGTCGGGACGGTCGCCACCGCGGCCGAAGACATGCCGGCACTGCCCCAGCACGATTGGAGCTTCAAGGGTCCGTTCGGCACCTACGACCGCGCGGCCGCGCAGCGCGGCTTCCAGGTCTATAAGGAAGTCTGCTCGGCCTGCCATTCGCTGGATCTGCTCTACTATCGCAACCTGACCGAGCTCGGCCTGACCGAGGATCAGGTCAAGGCGATCGCCGCCGACGTCCAGGTTCCGGACATCAACGACGATGGCCAGCCGATCGAGCGGCCCGGCCGCCCGTCCGACCATTTCAAGAAGCCGTTCCCGAACGAGGCCGCCGCCGCGGCCGCGAACGGCGGCAAGGCGCCGCCGGATCTCAGCGTCATCGTCAAGGCGCGCGAGGGCGGTCCGAACTACGTCTACGGCATCCTCACCGGCTACGTGCCGTACGACAAGCTGACGCCCGAGCAGATCAAGGAATTCAACGTCTCCAAGGACGACAATTTCAATCTGTACTTCCTCGGCCATCGCATCGCGATGCCGCAGCCGCTCGACGACAACAAGGTGACCTATGTCGACGGCACCAAGGCGACGCTGCCGCAGGAAGCGTCCGACGTGGTCACCTTCCTGGCCTGGGCCTCGGAACCGCATCTCGAGGCGCGCAACCGTACCGGCGTCCGCGTGATCCTGTTCCTGCTGGTGATGGCCGGGCTGATGTACGCGACCAAGCGCGCCATCTGGGCCGACAAGCACTGACGGTACTGCCCCGTTCGCGGCGGGGACCTATCGTCGAACAACGCGCGGCCCAGGCCGCGCGTTTTGTTTTGGGATCAGCTGCGCCGAACCACCAGGCTCAAACTGCGTGATTGTTCGGGGGGTGCCGGCCGATTGAGTACCGGCGGCTCCACCGCCGGTGCGCCGGGGACGAACGGCTCGGTCTCCTGATCACGATGGGCCGCCGCCATGTTCTCGAGCATGGTCGCCGCAGTCAGCGTGACGATCAACGCGGCCAGCAGTAATGCCGCCGCCACGAGCAGGTGACGCATTCTCCACCCTGGAAAGAATGCAGCGCCCGACAACCCACCGCCGGACGGTGCCCCAAAACAATTTGCACCAAGCTTCCCGGCGCTTCTATACAGGCTGCGGGCAGATTCGCAAACGCTTTCCTCACCCGGGTGAGAAATAGCTGCTCGTCAACCTGACGTTGCAGAACGTCTGCGTGCGATTGCGTCGTAGCGCGCAATCAGCCGGCGCGCGCGATCAATCACCGGAATGTCGATCATCTTGCCGTCCACGGAGAAGGACCCGCGCCCCTGGGCTGCAGCCTGGCGGTCGGCTTCGATCAGTTTGCGCGCATAAGCGACGTCTTCCGCAGTCGGAGTGAAGGCTTCGTTCAGGGCCTTCACCAACCCGGGATGGATACAGGTACCGCCTGAGAAGCCGAACCGGCGCGCGCGCTCGGCACTCTTGCGATAGGCGTCCGGATCCGAATAGTCGGCCACGGTTCCCAGGATCCCGATCATCGGCACGCCGTGCGCCTGGGCCGCAAAGGCCACCAGCCGTTTGGGGAGTTCCAGGGTCTCGTCGCCCGGAATCGATCCGGTCTCCAGCGCGAAGTCTTCGCCGCCCAGCATCAGAGCCACGAGCCGCGGTGCCCGCTCGGCGATGTCATGGATCTGCGCCAGCGCCCGGGGATGCTCGATCATGCCGGCAAATCCCACGCTGCCCGGTTCCATGCCGCGCTCGCGCTCGAGGTCGGTCACGATCTCGTCCAGCAGGGCGAGATGCTGCACGCTCTCGGCCTTGGTGATGAAGAGGGCCGACAGGCCGGGCTGCACGGCCGCTTCGATATCGGGAACGGCGAGTCGGAGCGGCCGGTTGATGCGCACGGCGACGTCGGCGCCGCCACGGACCACCTTGGCCATCGTTTCCGGCAGCAGCGCGCGGGCCTCGGCCTTCTGCGGAAGCGGCACGCTGTCCTCGAGATCGACCAGGACGCAGTCGGCGCCGCGCTCGTGCGCCTTGTCGATGAACTTCGGGACATTGCCCGGCACGTAGAGGATCGATCGCCATACGGGCGGGACGGGGCGGAACGGACGGCCGGCTGCGAGGCTCACTTCTTCCTCCCCTTCGAGATCACGCCGGCATCGCACAGCTTGGCGTATTCGGTGTCTCCCAGCAGCGGCTTCAGCAACGCCTCGTTGTGCTGGCCGACTCGGGGCGCTGCCGCGCGCAATGTCCCCGGCGTTTCGGAGAAGCGCGGCACGACCGGGTGCGTCGGCAGTTCGCCCATCTCTTCGTCCGGGATCTCGATCAGCGCTTCGCGCTCCAGTACGTAGTCGTCCTGCACGATCTGCGAGATGTCGTAGACCGGGCCGATGGTGACGCCGGCCTGGTCGAAATATTCCAGATTCTCTTCGAGATCGCGCGCTGCGATGAAGTCACCGATCAGCCGGTCGAGCTCCTCGCCATGTTTCACGCGCTCGATGTTGGTGGCGAAGCGCGGATCCTTGATCAGTTCGGGATGCCCGATCTTCGCCAGCACCCGCTCGGCCATGCCCTGCGTCGACGCCGACAGGCACACCCAGCGGCCGTCGCGCGTCTGATAGACATTGCGGGGCGCTGCATTGGTGGAGCGGCTGCCGGTCCGCACCTTCACCTCGCCGGTCAGCTTATGGTTTGCCGCCTGCGGGCCAAGCATCGAGAACAGCGGATCGAACAAGGGCAGGTCCAGCACCTGGCCGCGGCCGCCATTCATCTCGACCTCGCGCAACGCGACCATCACCGCGCCGTAGCCGTTCAACGCCGCCATGCAGTCGGCGAGATACATCGGCGGCAGCACCGGTTCGCGATCGGCAAAGCCGTTCATCGAGGCAAAGCCGCTATAGCCTTCGATCAGCGTGCCGAATCCCGGCTTGTGGCGATAGCGCCCGTCCTGGCCCCAACCCGAGATGCGCACGATGACGAGCTTGGGATTGAGGTCATGCAATTCGGCCGGCGACAGGCCCATATCCTCGAGCACGCCGGGCCGGAAGCTCTCGACCAGGATGGCCGCCGACGCCGCGAGCTGACGCACGATGGCGCGGCCGGCATCGGCCCGCAGATCGAGGGCTATGCTCTTCTTGTTGCGGCTATAGACCTTCCAGGCCGTCTCGACGCCCTTGACCCGCCACGAACGCAGCGTGTCGCCTTCGGGCGGCTCGACCTTGATCACCTCGGCGCCGAAATCGGCGAGCTGCAGGGTCAGGACGTTGCCGGCCACGAGGCGGGACAGGTCGACGACGCGGATCCCGTTGAGCGGGCCGGGCGCGTTCGGGGTGAAGGACTTTTGGGTTGGCTTCTTCATCGGAGCGCGCCACTCCAGTGGCGCTCAGGAGAGTGTTGAGACCAAAAGAAGAGGCGCCACTGGAGTGGCGCGCTCCAATGAACCTTAACCCACGTGTTTCTTCACGAACTCCAGCGTGCGCGCCATCGCCTGCTTGGAGGCAGCGGCGTCGTAGGATCCGCGCTCGTCGCAGTGGAAGCCATGATCGGCCGGATAGTCGAAGATCTGCACATCGGGATGGAGCTTCCTGAGCTCGTTCACATGCGCCATCGGGATGTGCATGTCCTTGTCGCCGAAATGCATCATGGTCGGCACCTGCGGCTTCTCGTTCTTGGTGCCATGGATGCCGCCGCCGTAATAGGCGATCGCCGCATCCGGCTTGAGCCGCGTCGCCGACAGCCAGGTGATGGTGCCGCCCCAGCAGAAGCCGGTGACCGCGACCTTGGCGGCGCCGCGCTTCTTCAGTTCGGCAATCGCCGCGTCGGTGTCCGCCACCGGCTTGTCGAAGCCGAGTTCGGTCACGTACTTGCGGCCCTCGGCGATCGTGTCGGGCGTGTAGCCGAGATCGACGCCGGTCTTCACATGGTCGAAGTAGCGCGGGGCGATCGCGAGATAGCCCTCGGCCGCGAACTTGTCGGTCACCGCCTTGATGTGATGATTGACGCCGAAAATCTCCTGGATGACCACGATGCCGCCCTTGGGCGTGCCTTTCGGCGTGGCGAGATAGGCGCCGATTTCACCGGCCGATGACTTAAGACGGATATCTTCACCCATGAGAAACCTCCCGGTTGCGGGGCGCATCTGACATGGTAATCCCACGGTGTTCAACCCGTCCGCTCGCCTGGCGAGCCCGAGAAGTGCCCCATGTATATCCCCAAACTCTTTGAGGTGTCCGAAGCTACTGGTCGGGAGATCATGCAGGCCCATAGCTGGGCGCTGTTGATCTCTACCGGCGATACCGGCGCACCCGTTGCCAGCCATCTGGCGCTGCTCTGGCAGGATGACGGCAGCGCGCACGGACATTTGATCGGCCACATGGCTCGGGCCAACCCGCACTGGAAGCTGTTCGGCGGCGCCGCCGAATCGATGGTCATGTTCTGGGGCCCGCATGCCTACGTCTCGCCGACCTGGTATGCGCCGGGCCCCAAGGTGCCGACCTGGAACTACGTGACCGTGCACGCCTATGGCCGCCCCGAGATCGTCGACGACACGAAGGGGGCGCTCGATGTGCTGGCCCGTCTCGCCGCTGCCTACGAAGGGACGGGACCAGAAGCCTGGACGCTAGATCGCCTGCCTGCCGGCAATGCCGAAGCACAGACCAAGGGCATCGTCGCCTTCCGCATGCCGCTGACGCGGATCGAGGCCAAAGCCAAGCTCAGTCAGAATCGCGACCTCGAGGATCGTCATCGCGTGATCGCGCGACTCGAGGCGAGCGACAGCCAGGACGCGCAAGCGACCGCGCTGTGGATGAAGAAGGTTCTGCCGTAGGACATTGCGGACGACGCCGAGGAGGGAAACGGCGTCGGCCGAACTCGGTTCGCCCTCTCGATGACGCCGGCACTTCGTTGGCCGGTCACCAACTCGATCGACCAGTCGGACCTCGGCTGTCCGGTCGTTTGCAGGCTCGGCCGGAAATCCGCCATAAAACCCCGGCTGAGTTCGACCGATGAGACGTGCTCTTCTTCTTTCCGCGGCGCTGGTCATGCTCGCCTTGCCGGCGGCAGCCCAGCCCCATCCGACGACAGGGCCGGCCATGCCAAGCTGCGCCGGATCACAGTCGCCGCTGCCCAAGAGCTGGGAAGGCCAGGCTTACGCCATCGACGGCAACACGCTCGCGGGCATCGGGTTGAAGGCGCCGATCAGGCTATGGGGCATCCAGGCGCCGGATCTGCGCAACAAGTTCACCAACCAGGAGACGGTGGCGGGCATGCGGGCGCGGGCCGCGCTCGAAGACATGCTGACGGCCGGCGAACACCGAGTCTCCTGCCAGCCGGTGAAATGGAATGCCGCCTGCATGCTGGTGGCGCAATGCACGATCACCGCCGAATGGCCGACCGGCAGCAAGGCGCAGCCGCATGACATTGGCTTGCGCCTGGTCGAGGACGGATTCGCCTACGGCGTCGATCTCGCCGACCCGCCCCCGGCCGACAAGGATGCCGGCGAGAAGATGGCGCATTTCGAGAGCCTGTCGCGCCAGGCCCGCAAGGGCCTGTGGCCGGAATGGCTGGGCGAGAAGTAGTCGGACCGGCCGATCAGGCCGCCAGAGCGAAGGTCACGATCGAGAGCAGGAAGATCGCCGTCCAGATGATGGCGCTGACCTTCTCCGCCGGCAGGGCCGCATGGAGCGCCGGTAACCTGGCCCAGAACGCGTAGAAGGCCACCAAGGCCGGCAGGGCGAGGAGAAACACGACGGCCCAGCGCAGGTTGCGCGAACACATATCCAGGGCAACGACGCTCGCCACCGCTGCCGTCGGCACGAGGATCACCGCGAGAAGCGCGGTCCATCGCGGCATCGTTCCGGTGATGCCGGCGGCCAGCATCATGATCGCCAGCACGATCCACAAGCCGACAGAGAGGAAGAAGCCTTCATAGGCGTCGCTGATGCGCGCCTCGCCACCGCCCGTCGAGTCGTGCAGCGCGTTGGCGATCTGCAGCACGCAAAGGAGAGTGGCGATCACCAACAGAAGTGACAGGCCGACCGGGAACGATCGCGGCAGCGGGGATGTTCTTGCCATTCCCAATCTCCTTCGCTTCTTCTTGACATCTTATCGGGTAGCGGCAGTCATCGGCAGGAAAATCGGGCGCGGAATGGCCCGTGGGGCGTGTATGGCCGAAATCTTGCTCGCGCCACTCTTGCGATGACGACATGACGGCCGGAAGACGGGGGCAACCGATGGGTGGGGCAAAGCGCGAATCGAAGCGCGTTGCATTGATCGTCGACGGGCGTTCTGTCGGTCGGGCAGGATTGGATCGGCGCGTCGTTGAACATCTGCGCCGCATGATTGTGCGCTGCGATTTGCCGCCGGCAGCCACGATATCGGAGACAAAACTGTGCGTGCAGCTGGGCGTCTCGCGCACGCCGTTGCGCGAAGCCCTAAAGCTACTGGCGGCGGAAGGCCTCGTCGATCTGAGACCGAATCGACGCCCCGTCGTTCGACCAATCTCTTCGAGCGAGATTGTCCAGCTTTTCGAGGCCGTCGGCGCCGTCGAGCGGGCTGCAGCCGAGCTTGCAGCGGAACGTATCACACCCGCCGCTCTGCGACGCCTCTCCATCCTTCAGGCCCGCATGGAGGAGCATTACGCGGTCGGCCAGAAGGATGCCTATTCGAACGTCAATGCGGACATTCATCGAGCCATCGTTGCAGGAGCCGGCAATCCCGTTCTGATCGAGACCCATGGCTCGCTGCAGTCCAGGGCGAAGCGCGCGCGTTTCGCGGCGTTCGGCGCCAGTGGTCGCTGGGAGGAATCGGTCGCAGAGCATCGCGACATACTGCAAGCCCTGCTCGACAGGGACACCGTCAACGCGGGGAAGCTCCTGTTCGACCACGTTATCCATACCGGCCGCGCTGTGGTCGAGGCTTTGAAAGAGGCACCGCGGCGCAGCGCTGCCTGAACCGGTGCGGGCTCCTTCCGCTCCCCCGATCCATATCCTCTTGCCGCCGGTGTCGATCGGTTTGCCTGCATCGAGGGCGGAGTGATGCGTACGCGGGCATCTGGCCGTCCGCTCTGCATGTAGAACGTGGTTAACAATTTGAATTAATTGCATTTTTATTTTGGAACCAATCGTGCAAGCAGCCCTCGACAGCGTCACGCGGTCGAGAGGAACAACGATGCGTTTCATGGTCGTCGCCGTCAGTCTTGCTGTCTCACTCCTGGCTTCCGGATTCGCCCGGGCCGCCGATCTTCCCGTTGTCCGTGTCGCCTACGCCAAATGCGCGCACTGCACCCCGGTGTCGTTGATGCCCGAGTTCGCCAAGGGCGTGAAGATCGATGCCGTCGCCTTCAACACCGGTAGTGACGCGCTGACTGCGCTCGTAACGAAGAATGTCGACATCGCGCAGTCGACCTACCAGAGCTTCGTCGTCGCCATGGATCGCGGCTTTGACGTCGTCGCTATCTCGGGCCACGTGAATGGTGGCTCGCAGATGCTGATCGGCAACGATCTTCCCATCCAGAAGGATGACTGGGACGGTCTCAAGAAGCTGATTGCCGACTACAAGAAGGAGGGCAAGCCGTTCCGCGTCGCCGCCTCACGCGGGAACGCGCAGGATCTGCATATGCGTGGCGAGCTCGCGGCGCATGGCATCGATCCCAACAAGGACGTGCAGTTCGTGAATATCGCCAATCCCTCCGACCATCTTCAGGCCATGCGGCGCGGAGAAGCCGAATTGCTGTGTACGGTCGAGCCGTTCGCGACGCAGATACTGCAAGCCGGTGCAGCCAAGTTCTTCAACTTCCCCTACGATCAGTCGACGGGAACGCTGACCGGCTTGTTCCTGACCCGACCCGACGTCATCGCACAGCGCCCGAAGGACGTGGAAGCCGCCGTTCGGGCTTGGCTCGCCGTCGACGATCTCATCTCGCACGACAAGACGGCCTGGGCCGACGTGATCGTGAAGGTCACCGGCATTCCGCGATCGATCGCCGATGGCAGCATTCCCAATCTGTTTCCCGACCGCGCGATCCATCGCGATGGCGCGCAGGCGGTCGCGAAGTCCATGCTCGATCTCCGCTACATCAATCGCGACGTGTCGAGCGCCATCGATAGCCACATCGATTACCAATTCCTCGAGCAGGCGACCGGCAAGACGGCCGCACAGCTCGGGAAGTAGAAGGCAAAGGGACGCCAGACATGAGAGATCAAGACGTCAGCATTCCCATCATCGATGTCAGCCCGCTTCTGCAGAACGGCCCATCCGCAGCCGTAGCCGAGGTTGCCGATCAATTACGTCTCGCGTGCGAGAGGATTGGCTTCTTTGCCGTTGTCGGCCACGGCGTACCGTCTTCAGTCAAAGAGGAATTGAGCCATCAGGCCTATGGCTTCTTCGATTTGCCGTACGCCGAGAAGATGCGGGTAAAGCGTCCGGCTCCCGAGCAGAATCGTGGCTACATCGCTACAGGCGACGAGACTCTGGCGCGGCTCGGTGGCCGGGAAACGCCTCCAGACATGAAGGAACTTTATGCCATCGGCCCCTACAAATGGCCGCTCGACGACTATCATCTCGCTCCGGATGCCTATCCGAGCTTTGCCCCCAATCCATGGCCGGATCGGCCAGCGGGGCTGCGACAGGCCATGGAGGCTTATTGGGATTGTGTCGAGCGTCTGGCGGGTGGCATCGCCAAGGGCTTCGCCGTGGCGCTCGAGTTGCCGCCGGACTACTTCGCGAATCGCATCGATCACAACACCAGCCAGTTGCGACTGATGCACTATCCTGTGCCGACTCAGGCGCCGGAACCCGGCCAGCTGCGCGCGGGCGAGCATACCGATCTGGGGATGATGACCATCCTGACCGCCGATAACGATCGCGGCGGACTTCAAGTGAAGCGGCGTGGTGGAGGGTGGGTAGACGCCCCGCTGCTGGACGACGCCTTCATGGTCAATATCGGCGACATGATGATGCGCTGGACCAACGATCGCTGGGTGTCGACACCGCATCGGGTCATCAATCCGCCGGAGGAGGCGAAGTCGACGAGCCGCCGCTTGTCGATCGGCTACTTTTTCGGCCCCAACTACGACACCCTGCTCGAATGCCTGCCAACGTGCCAATCCGCCGACCAGCCACCGAGGTACGAGACGCTGACGGTTCATAACTACCGCGTCCATCGCTTTGCCCGGACAGCCGGACAGTTGGCGGCGGATTGAACCCGTGACGAAACTCTCCCCATCGCTTGCCTTGCCTCCGGCGCTTGCGAGAACGCCGTCGGCCGCGATAGCGGCAGCATCTGCGGCCAGTCGGCGACGGCACGGCAACTGGCAGCGTCTGATCGTTCCCGTTCTGCTGCTCGCCGGCTGGGAAGCCTTCTCGCGCTCCGGACAGATTCCGGCGGCACTGTTACCCGCACCGTCCGCGGTTCTGTGGTCCTTCGCGGACTGGATGTTCGGCACGGACGGCAGTACGCAAACCTATAGTGGGACTTGGGTGATCGCGGCCTTCTGGAGCACGCTCCGCGTCTTTGCGGGGTTCGCGATCGCGGCCGCGCTGGGCATCGGACTGGGAATCGCCATCGGCTGGTCGCGCCGATTCGAAATCATTGTCGAACCGACCCTGCAGGTACTGAGGCCGATACCGCCAGTATCGTGGATCCCGCTGGCAATCGTCTGGTTCGGCATCGCCAACAAACCGGCGATCTTCCTGGTGTTCCTCGGGACATTCTTTCCGATCCTGTTGAACACGATCCACGGCGTGAAGACATGCGATCGCATGCTCATCCGCGCTGGCGCCATGGTGGGCGGGACGCCGCGGCAGCTTCTGCGCCACATCGTCTTTCCGGCGGCGCTGCCGGACATCTTTGCCGGGCTAAGGATCGGCATCGGCTCTGCCTGGATGCTGACGGTCACGGCAGAGATGGTCGCGGTAAAAAGCGGCTTGGGTTACACGCTCTGGGATTCCTATTACTTCATGCGCTACGACATCGTGATTGCGGCGATGATCAGCATCGGCCTCCTGGGTTACGGCAGCGACTTTCTGGTCCGGAAAGTGATGGCGCGAGTTCTCCATTGGCAGCACGGCACGACGCTGCAGGGCGAGCAGGGGTGACGATGCCGGTCATCGAGATCAACGGCGTCTGCAAGGCGTTTCGCGATGCCAAGCGGAATGTGGAGGTGACTGCCCTGGCCGGCGTCGATCTCGCGGTCGAGCGCAATCAGTTCATTTGTCTATTGGGACCGTCTGGCTGCGGAAAATCGACACTGCTCAACATGATCGCCGGCTTCGAGCGGCCCACCGAGGGGTCGGTCAAGGTCGATGGACAACTGGTAACCGGGCCAGGCGCCGACCGCGGCGTCGTCTTCCAGCAGCCGACGCTGATGCCATGGTTGCCGGTTTGGGAGAACGTCGCATTTCATCTGCTGATGAGGGGCGGACAGAAAGGCGCGCATCGGCGCACGGCGCAGACCTTCATCGACATGGTCGGCCTGACCGGCTTCGAAGATCATTATCCGGCGGAGCTGTCGGGCGGAATGAGCCAGCGCGTCGGGATCGCGCGAGCCCTCCTGATGAATCCGCGCGTCATACTCATGGACGAGCCGTTCAGCGCCCTCGACGAGCAGACGCGGATGCAAATGCAGGGCGAGCTGGTGCGCCTGTGGCAACACCACGAGGGTACGGTGGTCTTTGTCACGCATGGCATAGACGAAGCACTCACGCTCGGCACCCACGTGGTTGTCATGAGCGCGCGCCCCGGGAAAATTCGTGCAGTGGTACCGCTCGACCTGCCGCGGCCGCGCGACATCACCAGTCCAGCGTTCAATGACCTCAAACGCTACGTCCTGGAAATGCTGCACGTCGACCGATCGAACTCCTGAGCGTCAGTACGCGCAGAGAGTTTTTGCGCGCCGGATGACGGAGCGCGCCGTGTGCGGCAACAAGAATGAGCGACAGGGCGATTGCACTTCGGCCGCCGGCATTCCGCCTTCTTTGCTTCGCAATATGGTCGTGATGATGCCGTGCCGACGAATCGGCCAACGATTCGTTTGGCACCGCTTCATTCAACGGTCAGCGTAGTTAATGGAGTCAAAGAATGAAGAAGTTCTTGCTGGGTACGGCGGCCCTCTTCGCCATGCCCGTTGCTGCAGCTCACGCGCAGAGTAGCCCCATCGCTCCGACGCCCGGCGCCTATTTCGGCATCGAGACCGGCCTCAACTGGCTGCTCACCAATGGTAGCTATCAGTCCCAGACCGGGTACGCGCTGGGTGGCAAGCTCGGCTACGACTTTGTCGGGCCGCGCGTCGAACTCGAGGGCATGTATCGCAACAACATCTCGTCGGGCTGGGTCAATTTCCCCGGCGCGATCTCCTATGTGAACGGGCAGATCAACCAGTTCGCCCTCATGGGCAATGCGCTCTATGACTTCACGCCGGGCGCGAAATTCGTGCCCTATGTCGGTGCCGGCATCGGCGTTGCCTTCATCGATCCGTCCGTCTCGGCGGGATGCACGATGTGCTCGACACAGTTCGCCTATCAGGCCATTGGCGGCATCGGCTACAACGCCGCGCCCAACGTGCGCTTCAATCTCGAGACGCGATACTACGGCACGACCAACGGCAACAGCTACAGCAACAACGACATCTCGCTTCTGGTCGGTGCGACCTACAAGTTCGGCGTTTCGCAGTAGGATGAGCGGAGGCGCGTAGGGCAATGATGCCGGCGACGGCGTCTTCGCACTACGCGCCTGCCGGCAGGTCGCTCTTGCCGATATTGCAGACGGAGCAGAGCGTTTGCAGGTTGTCGAGCGTGGTCGGGCCGCCTTTCGACCACGGCTTGATGTGATCGACATGCAGCGTCACGGCCGGATCCTTGGCCGGGCTCGCACCGCACATGCGGCACAGGCAGTTGTCGCGGATCAGGACGGTGGCGCGCAGCCGCCAGCTGATGGTTCGCGGCGTCCGGATGCGCCGGTCGACCGCAAGGGCGCGCGGCTTGTGGCGATGGATGGTCGTCCCGACTGTGGGCCGGCGCCTGAACCTTGCGAAGGCTTTCAGCGCGGCATGCCAGTTGCCGAAGCGCTTTTTGTAGGTCGAGAGCGAAAAGCGGGAGAAGCCGTTCTTCTTGGTCATTTCCCGACCGGTGGGCTGACGGCCGAGCTTGCGCCAGACACTATCGAGATTCTGCAACAGCTCGCCGTCGGGAATGGCCCACTGTTGGCCGATCGGCAGCTCCGCGGCCTCGAGGGCCGCATTCCACGAACCGAATCGGCGCAGGATCGTCGTCGTCGCGAACCGTCCGCACCGACCATAGACGCTGATCGTCAGGCGACGCCGCCGATGGCGGCGCGCGATCCGACGCAGATCGGCGATCAATGTCGGCAGGGGCGTATCGCGCGGCCGGAAACGGATCGCGCAGACTTGTGAGCGGGACGAGCGGGGCATCGCTCGTCCTTCTTAAGCCTCGATGAGCCGAATCGACGATTCCGGTCCTTACCCCCTGTCCGCCGGCGGCGGAGAGGGCCCGGAAAGGATGAACGTCCGCCTTAGACGTTGAAGCGGAAGTGAAAGACGTCGCCGTCCTTGACGACATAGTCCTTGCCTTCCAGGCGGAGCTTGCCGGCATCGCGCGCGCCAGCCTCGCCGCCCAACGTCACATAGTCGTCGTAGGCGATGGTCTCGGCGCGGATGAAGCCTTTCTCGAAATCGGTATGGATGACACCGGCCGCCTCAGGGGCCTTGGCGTTGCGGTGTACGGTCCAGGCCCGTGTTTCCTTGGGGCCGACGGTGAAGAAGGTGACGAGGTCGAGAAGCGCGTAGCCGGCGCGCACCACGCGCGCGAGCCCGGTCTCGGTGAGCCCGAGGGATGCGAGGTAATCGCCCTGATCCTCGGGCGGCAGCTGCGCCACCTCGGCCTCGATCGCGGCCGAGATCACGACCGATGGAATGCCGCGCTCCTTGGCCCAGGCCTCGGCCTTGGCACTGTGCGCGTTGCCGGTCGCGGCGGAGGCTTCCTCGACATTCAGCACGTACATCATCGGCTTGCCGGTGATGAGCTGCAGGCGCGCGAAGATGGGCCGCTCCTCATCGCTGAGAGAGGCCGCGCGCGCCGGCTTGCCGTCACGCAATACGTCGAGCGCCTTCTTCACCACCGGCGCTTCGGTCGCCGCTTCCTTGTCGCCGCCCTTGGCGCGCTTCTCGAGATTGGGCAGCCGCTTCTCGAGACTGTCGAGGTCGGCCAGCATCAGCTCGGTCTCGACGATCTCGGCGTCGCGGATGGGATCGACGCTGCCGGCCACATGGGTGACGTCGCCGTCCTCGAAGCAGCGCAGCACATGGGCGATGGCATCGACCTCGCGGATATTGCCGAGGAACTGGTTGCCGAGCCCTTCGCCCTTGCTGGCACCCTTCACCAGCCCGGCGATGTCGACGAATTCGAGCTGGGTCGGCACGATCTTGGCCGACTGTGCCGCGGCGGAGAGCTTGTCGAGTCGCGGATCGGGAACGGCCACGCGACCCACGTTGGGCTCGATGGTGCAGAAGGGATAGTTGGCCGCCTGGGCCGCCTGGGTGGCGGTCAGGGCGTTGAAGAGGGTCGACTTGCCGACATTGGGCAGGCCGACGATGCCGCAATTGAAACCCATGCTCTACTCTTTGCTGTGCAGGCCCTTGAGGTCGAGACGGGCCGGCAGATCGGGAGGCGGCGCGAGATGCGCCACCCGGCTCATGTATTTCTCGTCGCCCTTGCCGGTTCCCTCGACCAGCAAGGCCGACTCCTCCGCAAGCGCGTTCAGGACCTTGGGCAACCAGCCGGTCTGCGGGTCGCGTTCGTCCGGCGCGAAGTCGCGCAGCACCCAGTGCAGCACGAGGTCCTTGTGGCCGGGATGGCCGATGCCGATGCGCACCCGGCGATAGGCGTTGCCGACATGGGCGTCGATGTCGCGCAGCCCGTTATGGCCGCCGGCACCGCCCCCCTTCTTCATGCGCACCCGGCCGGGTGCGAGGTCGAGCTCGTCGTGGAACACCACGATGCGGTCGAGCGGGATCTTGAGGAAGCGCACCGCCTCGCCCACGGCCTTGCTCGACTCGTTCATGTAGGTCATCGGCTTCAGCGCGATGGTGCGCTCGCCGCCGAGATGGCCTTCGGCCACCTCGCCGTTGAAGCGCGTGCGCCAGGCCGAGAAAACACGGCGGCGGACGATCTCGTCCACCGCCATGAATCCGACATTGTGCCGGTGCCCCGCATATCGCGGCCCGGGATTGCCGAGGCCGACCAGCAGCAGCATGGGAAGACGGGGCGCGAACGCCCCTTACTTCTTGGCCGGAGCCGGTGCCTTGGCGGCCGCTGCGCCAGCCGCCGCAGGGGCTGCCGCGCCGGCTGCTGGGGTCGCGCCTTCGGCAGCGGCAGGAGCGCCTGCTTCCGCACCCGAGGCCGCCTCACGCACCACGGTCGGCGCGGCGATGGTGGCCACGGTGGCGTCCTTCTCGCGCGTCACCATCCGCACGCCCTCCGGCACCTTGAGCGAGGAGAGATGGATGGAATGACCGATCTCGAGACCGGTCAGGTCGACCTCGAAATACTCGGGGATCAGGTTCGGCTTGGTCCGTACGGTGATCTCGTGCATGACGATGTTCAGCACGCCACCGCGCTTGATGCCGGGCGCCGCCGCTTCGTTGCGGAAGTGCACAGGCACCTGCACGGTGATGATCGAGTCCGGTCCGATGCGCAGGAAGTCGAGATGCAGAGGACGATCGGTCACCGGATCGACCTGCACGTCGCGCGGCAGCACGTCGACGGGCGTGCCTTCGACATCGATCTGCATCCGGTGATTGAGGAAGCCCTCCTTGTGGATCTCGCGCAGGAGCAACTTCGGCTCCACGGCGATCATGAGGGGGGGCTGCTTGTCGCCGTAGATCACGGCGGGAATCAGTCCATCGCGACGGCTGGAACGGGCGCCCCCTTTGCCGGCCCGGTCCCGCTTCTTCGCGACGACCTTTGTCGTCTCTGCCATTTCAACTTCTCCTGTGTGTCTCTGTTGCTCTCTTCATCGCGGCGTGGCCTCCAGGGGTGCCCATCGCCGGATCTCGTGGAATTCCTTCAATCAATCGAACAGGCTCGAGACCGAGGTCTCGTCGGCGATGCGCTTCATCGCCTCGGCCATCAGGCTGGCAATGCTGAGCGGCCGCACGTTCGGGGACACGCGCACCGCCTCGGTCGGCTGGATCGAGTCGGTGATCACCATCTTCTCGATCGGCGAGGCGGCGACGCGGGCGACCGCTCCGCCCGACAGCACGCCGTGAGTGACGTAGGCGCAGACCGACTTGGCGCCGTGATCCATCAGCGCGACGGAAGCGTTGCACAGCGTGCCGGCCGAATCGACGATGTCGTCGATCAGGATGCAGTCGCGGTTCTTCACGTCGCCGATCACGTTCATGACCTCGCTGATGCCGGCGGCCTCGCGCCGCTTGTCGATGATGGCGAGATCGGCATCGATGCGCTTGGCGATGGCGCGGGCGCGCACCACGCCGCCGGTGTCGGGCGACACTACGGTCAGGCTGCGATTGGCCAGCGTCTCCTGGATGTCCTTGGAGAAGACCGGCCCGGCGTAGAGATTGTCGAGTGGGATGTCGAAGAAGCCCTGGATCTGGCCCGCATGAAGATCGAGCGTCAGCACGCGATTGGCGCCGGCATTGGTGATCAGGTTGGCGACCAGCTTGGCCGAGATCGGGGTGCGGGAGCCGGTCTTGCGATCCTGACGGGCGTAGCCGAAGTAGGGGATCACCGCGGTGATGCGACGCGCCGAGCTGCGGCGGAGCGCATCGATGGTGATCAGCAGTTCCATCAAATGGTCGTTGGCGGGGAAGCTGGTCGACTGGATGACGAACACGTCCTCGCCGCGCACGTTTTCCAGGATCTCGACAAAGATTTCATTGTCCGAGAAACGGCGGATATTGGCTTTGACGAGCGGCAGTGCGAGCTTGGCCGAAATGGCTTCCGCCAGCGGACGATTGCTGTTGCCGGTGAGAATCTTCATGAATCGCGACCCCTATCGCCGGGCGGGTTCGCGTTAAGCCGTTGATCTGAAACGACAAAACGGCCACTCCCGGCCGCGACGGGGCGGAACATACCAATCGTTCCGCACTCTGTAAACGGCCTGAAATGGCGCTGTCTCCGAACCCGCCGGCGCCGCTTGCCGCCTGCCGCCCTGGATGGCCTCGGTATGGCCACGGAGTCGTCCCTTTCCTCTGCGACTGCTGCCGTTCTCTTTCGGGGAGGGAAGGGAAACACCATGGCCTATTTCGAACTGCTGTCCTGTCTCCGAATGGTGGCGGAGGGGGCGGCCGACTACTGCTCCAGTCCAGAACGGCCCGATGCCGCGCGCGAGCTCAAGCACATCCTGGCGGCGGCGCACCCTGTCCTGGCGCTGTCGGACGGGCGCGAGCCTGACATCGAAGCCAACCGCCGGCGCCTTCTCAGGAAATGCGAGGAGATCGACGTCGCCGTCCGCCGCAGCCACTTGCGGCTGGTCGACGGCGACGAACCCGCGGCCCGATCGATGGGCATCCGATCCGTCGTCGCGCTGTGTGAGGAGTTGCTGGGCCTGGTCGAAGCGCTGGTGCCGGAACTCTCGGCCCGGGTGGAATAGCTCCCGAGCAGCATCCGAGTAGCACAAGCGCTGCAACCGATGGTCACGCTGGAGGGCTCGCTGCAGGAACGGCGCCTCGGGTTCGGCGGTTGCACGGACGGCGCGGGGGCCCACTGAATCCAGCCAATCCGCACGCTTTGGATGCTGCGCGGAACTGCGGAATTTCGTGCACCGTTGAGGACGCGTAGGTCCACACAATCGATGGAGCACGCAATGTCCTCACGTACCGCTCTTACCCTCGCCTTGTCGTCCGCCGCGTCGCTGCTATTGCTGCCGGCCCTGGCCTCGGCCGAGTCCTCGGCGACGGCCGCATCGACCGCGGCCTCGCATCATAATCCGATCTTCCAGAACATGGTCGCGCAGGCCGGCAGCTCAGCCGGTGCGAGCGGTACCGGAGCCGGTGGAGCCGGAGGCGGCGCGTCCAGTGCTGGCGCTGCGGGTGCAGCCGGCGCGGGCGCCGCCGGCGCCAGTGCCAGCGGCGGCGCCGATGGAGGAGCGAGTGCCGCGGCGGGCGGTGAAGGCGGCGGATCGTCGGCCGGCCCGGGTGGCGATAGCGCGACGTCGGCAGCGTCCGTCCCCTACAACGGCGACATCGACCCCAACACGCGGGTTGGCAAGGTCGTGCAGCACAACATGGAAACCTGCGAACGCAATCGGACGCAGGGCGAGTCGTGCCTGCCCGGCCGCAATGGCGCTCCCTATCAAGGCACCGCGCAATACCAGTATCAGGGCCAGTACCAGGGACAGACGGCCCAGGCCTATCAGGGCAACTTCAACCCCAACGCCTACCGCACGACCACGGATTGCCTGAACGCGGCGTCCGCGGCGCACGCGCCCCTGTCGAGCTGCCCGCGCCGTTGATCTCTCTTATCTCTCGCAAGGAAGGCCGCTCGAAAGGGCGGCCTTCTCGTTTCACCGGAACCTGAGATCCGCCGATCGAGCGAAGGCCGGAGTGGCCGCCGCGGCGCGATCCCAGGGATCAATAGGGCGCGCGATCGTCGATCGTGATGATGCGATGAAGGCGGCGCACCTTCGTCTGTTCGTCCCATTCGCTGGCGCGATGCATGCTGCATCGATTGTCGGACATCAGGACGTCTCCCGGCTGCCAGGCGTGGCGATAGCAGAAGCGGTCCTGGATCATGTGATGGAGCAGCTCGTCGTAAAGGGCCTGCGCTTCTTCGGCACCCATGCCGTCAATGCACGACCCCCATTCGCCGCCGAGATAGAGGCCGCGCCGGCTCAGCTCCGGATGCGTGCGGACGAGCGGATGAATCACATCCGGAATCTTGCGCCGCTCGGCTTCCATCTCCTCTTCGCTCGCCTCGGGGAACAGGTTCTTGAACAGGCGAGCGCGGCTGTGCAGGACCTTCATGCCCTCGATCTGTGCGCGCTTCTCGGGCGGGAGTGCCTCATACGCAGCGATGCCATTGGCATAGCGCGTATCGCCCTGGCCGACCGGCACCTCGATCGCGTGCAGGTAAGTGAAGAGACCGGGCTCGGGCAGATGATAGTGGTCCGTGTGCCAGTTCAGTCCGACACGCGGTGAACCAACGCTCGCTTGCTTCTCGTGCACATTGCCGACGACGAAGATCTCGTGATGTTCGGGTAGGCAATAGTGGCGAAGCGAATGCAGGTCGGGTCTCCCGCCGAACTGGCGTGCAAAGGCCAGGAAGTCCGCGGGCGGAAGCTGCTGCTGTCCACGGAAGAGCAGCACAACGCGGTCGATGCAGGCGGCACGAATGAGGGAGCGCGTCTGCGTGTCCAGCGGCTCGCGCAGATCCAGTCCTTCGATTGCTGTTCCTGCATGGTCGGCGAGATCCATGATCGTCAAACCGCGTGCGGCTGCAGCGGCACGCCAATCCATCTGCTCCATTGCTCTCCTCATTCCCGCGGCGGAAACGGTGGCACCGATATTGCAGGAATTTGAAGCAAGTTCTGGGCCGTGGAAGGAAGTACATGCGTCGTCATTGGCTATCGCTTTCCATCATGTTCGTAGCCCTGTGTGGACCAGGGGCGATGGCCCAGACATGCAAGCCGGCGCTCGCGGATACAGACCTCGTCGCTGCCGGCAAGCTGCAGATGTCGATCAATCCGACGCTGCCGCCGCAACAATTCGTCGACGAGAAGGGGGAATTGCAGGGGCTCAATGTCGACCTCATGAAGGAAGTGGCGCACCGGCTCTGCATCCCGTTGGAATTCATCAGGATGGATTTTCCGCCGATGATTCCCGCTCTGACCGCCAGTCGCTTCGACGGCATCGACACCGGCATGTTCTGGACCGAGGAGCGGTCCAAGATCGCCTACACCGTGCCCTATGCCCAGCAGACGATCAGCATTGCGATCGCGAAGGGCGCGGCGCTGAAGCCGACGGATGTGGCGGCCCTCGCGGGCCACATGGCCGGTGTCGAGGTGAACTCGTATCAGGAACGCTGGCTGCGCGGCGCCGACAAGGAGCAGGTAGCCAAAGGCGCCAAATCCATCGACATCCTGACCTTCAAGACAGCCACCGATGTCCTGGCGGCGCTGCGAGCAGGGCAGGTCGAGGTGGCGGTCCTGATCGATCAGACGGCAAAGGAGATCCAGCGGCGCGGCCTGATCGAGATAACGGCGACCGGACTGGGCGGTGCGCCGACGACGATGATGTTCCGGAACCGTGCAGTGGCAGAGAAGGTGGCGGCGACGCTGACGGCAATGAAGGCGGACGGCTCTTACGACAAGCTGTTCGACCATTATGATCTTACCAAGTCGCCCGACTCCACGTTCGCGATCCGCGGACCTGGTCCGAAGTAGACAGTCTTCGCGATGAAGGGCTTCGACGTCGCCGACTTCCTGAACGCCCTCGGCAATCCCTTCCTTCTTGTCGGCGCGTTGGTGACAGCGGGACTTACGGTGGCAGGCCTCGGCGGTGGCTTCGCTTGTGGTCTGCTGGTGGCCCTTTTGCGGTCCGCGCCCTCTGTCATCGCGCAGCGGCTGGCCGGTGGTTACATCTGGTTCTTCAGGGGGACGCCGCTTCTGATCCAGATGGTGATGATCTATTCCGGCTTGCCCCAGGTCGGCGTTCGCTTCGGCGTACTCGGATCGGTGCTGGTCGCCCTGATCGCCAATGAAGCGGCATACATGGCGGAAATTATCCGCGGCGGATTTCTGGCGGTTCCATCCGGACAATCGGACGCGGCCAAGGCCCTTGGCCTGTCCCGTCGTCAGACCCTGGTCCTGGTGACGCTGCCGCAAGCGGCGCGGATCATCATTCCAGCCATCGGCAATTCGGTGAATGGACTCCTGAAGGCGACCTCGATCGCGTCGGTGATCTCCATGGAGGAGCTGATGCGCCGCAGCGAGATGATCATGCAGATCAAGTTCGACGTGCTCGAGGTGTTCGCGGCAGCCGCCATCTACTATCTGATCCTGACGTCCCTGTGGGATCAGGCTCAGCGCTGGCTCGAACGACGCTTCAACCGAGCCTATCGAGCCGGGCCGTCCGCGATCGCGCCGGCGATTGAGCAGGCGGTCCTGCCGAGATAGTCGCCCTCATTCTCCGCGAAGCGCCCGGCCGCGCCATGCGCAGCAGTCGGTTGCTGCGCATGGATCGCGGATGGCTTCTTCAATGCGTCGACGGACGCGTTTCCGGTGTTGCGGCGGTTTCGGATTCGGGCAGGGGGATCTTGCCACGATTGAGCACTTCCTTCAGCTCGGCGATGCCGGCAGCAGTGTTGCCCTTGTTGCAATCCTCCAATGCCATGTCGGCATCCATCTCCTTGCTGTAGCTCGAGGTGCCGTTGTACTTCGACCACTGGCCGTACAGACGCTGGCATTCACTCTTCTCGTCCTGTGCCGTTTGCGCCGAGGCGCTCAGGGCAAGACCGAAGGCAAGAGCGACAGCAGAGGCAGTCGCCATCGCACGCAACGCAGACTGATTGATCATCGAACCGATTCTCCCTTTGGTAAGGAGAACCGGATGTGGGGCGTCTTGATGTCGAAACGAGAGCGAGAATCCGCTCGCGTCTTCAACATCAGTTGATGTTACGTCACGATGTCGAAAGGACGTGAAGCCTTCGCTATCCGTGCGGATTCGCGACGAACGGCCACTGCGTCTTGTCGGCATTCTTGTAGGGCAGCAACGACCAATCCGGCACGAGCGCGCCCGGTGCCGCGACGTAAACGACTTCGCTTGCAATCGGTGCATAGGCGGCATGGAAATGCTGCATGGATTTCACGACCACGATCTTCTTGGTCGAGGGATCGATGCCGAGCTTGGTGAAGCAATCGAGGCTGTGGCACTGGCTGCGCTTGGTGTTCACGATCACCGTGACGCCCTCGATCTGCAACGCGGCGACGTCGCCGATGGGATTGGTGCCCTTGCGCGCGCCGCCGAACTGGATGGTGACGTCGGTGGCGAGCTTCAGCACCTTGGCGCGGGCATCGATCGGCGGGCCGGATTGCGGGCCGAGTTTGCCGCCGAGACGGATGTCGAGCTCGGCACCTTCGCCGACTTCGAAGGCGAGCCGCACCGCGCCCGGATCCCAGAACATGGCGATCGCCGCGTCCTTCACCTTGCGATCGAGCAGCGCCTGCAGGACGAAGGTCGAATCGGAGGCCGCGCCGCCGCCGGCATTGTCCGACACGTCGGCCAGGACCATCGGCTTGGGCAGGTTGTGCGAGCTCACGCGCGCCATCGCAGTCTCGAGGTTGACATAGGGCGGCTGCGTCTTGTCGCGCATGGCGAAGAACTCCATGCCGAGCTCGCGGGCGAGCTTCTCCGCCTTCGCCTTGTCGTTGTCGGTGATGGCGATGATCTTGCTGCTCATCTCCTTGATGTCGGCCCACGGGAAGCCATGCGCGACGGATAGCGAGAGCACGCCATCCTTGCCTTCCATCGACGACAGCTTGTCGACGAACGAGCGCATCGGCTGCCGCGTGGTGTGGAACACGCCGATCATCCGGCAATCGAAGGCCGCCATCACCGGCTTGGTGCGACCTTCGATGGCGCCTTCCATCACATTGAACAGGTCGTCGGCGCGATCCGAGACGTCGACATGCGGGTATTCCTTGAACAGCACCAGCGCCGTCGCGTCGCGCAGCGTGCCTTCGCCGATATTGCAGTGAAGATCGAACTCCACGCCAACGGGCACGTCGCGCCCCACCACGGCCCGGACATGGGCCAGCAGGTCGCTCTCACAGTCGTCGTAGCCTTCGGCAACCATTGCGCCATGGCAGGACAGGAACACGGCATCGACCGGCATGGCGGCCTTGAGGTCGGCGATGATCTCGTCGCGGAACGCTTCGTAGACCTTCTTCACGGTCTTGCCGGCGGGCTGGGCGAAGGCGCACAGGCTTTCCACCACGTCCCATCCCTTCGCTTCAGCACGGGCCCGCCACACGGCGAGCGGTGCGCCGAACATGGGGACGTTCTTGCCGTAGCTTCCCTTGCGATAGAGGCAGGTCTCCTCGAAGAGCTGATGTCCGGTGGGGATGGCGGCGAAGGTGTTGGTTTCGGTGCCGAGGCAGGCGGTAAAGATCTTTGTCATGGGCGCGGATATTGCGACATCCCAGTCATGTGCGCCACTCCGGCGAACGCATCCTAGCTATGATGGCTCCTCGCATGGCGCATGGTCCGCTCCACGCTGCAGATGCCTTCGCCGGGGCCTCGGTTGTGCGTGCTAATGCTTCCAGAATCGCCAGGACGATTTCGGCTTCTGCCACTGCAAAAGCTCGAAGCTCTCAGGCCAGTTCTCGTCGTGTTTGACGCCAACGATCGATAGAGCCAGGGCGAGGGGAACCTCGAAGATGTGGTCGACGTCGGCATCCTTGCCGCCGTCGGCAACCTGGTGCAGCCGATGTTCCTGTTCCAGAGCGGAAAGGTGCGGCGGGAGTTCGCCAAATCTCTCCAGGCCGAGTATGTCGGCGTCGCCGTGATGCTCGAGCCGCCAGACGCGGTCGCCGTTCCTCCACTGCTCGCAAGAGCAGAACATCACGTGCTCTTCGACATTGCAGGCGATGACCTCGCACCCGGCGGATAGTTTCGCGAGGACCTGGTGCTGCACAAGGCGATGCTCGGTTTCACCGAGGACGATCAACGTCCAGCCCTCGGGCAGCTCGTGCCCACCTATTCCCCCGCGGTCCACATCGTCAACGAGTCCCGTCGGCGACAGGTCCAAACGATCATAGACCGCCATCTTGCTCAGGCCGTTGACGGCAATCCACGAAATGGAAAAGCCCATTCAAGCCGCCAGCGCGCGGTCCATCAGGGCAATCTCCTGCCGGCCGAGATCGGCGGTGCCGAACTGGCTGAAGTGGCCGCCCTTCAGGCGCGCCTCGCCATAGAGCGAGGCGAAGGGCGAGTTCGCTTCGGCCAATGCCGCGAGCGCCGCTAGTTTTGCGAGGCCCTCGCAAAGGAAACGAGCGCGGCGTTCGGCGTCAGGCGCCTTGAGCGTGCGTTCGAGCGTCGTCGCGAGGGCTGTGACGTCGCATGCCTTCGATGCGGTCCTCACGAGGGCCGATATCGTCTCCATCGCCGCATCGGGCTGGCGTGCGGCGGCGCGCAGGACATCGAGCGCCATTACGTTGCCCGAGCCCTCCCAGATCGCGTTGAGCGGGGCCTCGCGATAGAGACGGGCCATCGGCAGCTCCTCGGAATAGCCGTTGCCGCCCAGGCATTCGAGCGATTCGTAGACCACCTGCGGCGTGCTCTTGCACACCAGGAACTTCACGGCCGGCGTCAGCAGCCGCGCATAGGCGGTCTCGCCCTTGTCGACCGCATGGGCGAGGCGGAACACCAGGGCCACCTGGGCCTCCAATTCGAGCGCGAGGTCGGCGGCGACGGCCTGCATCGCCGGCTGGTCGCTGAGCCGGCGCTGGAACACCGAGCGGTTGCGGATGTGGTTCAGCGCCTGGCTGAGGCCGAAGCGCATCTGCCCGGCGGAGGCGACGGCGCAATCGAGGCGCGTGAGGTTCACCATCTCGATGATGGTGCGCACGCCCGCGCCTTCGGGGCCGACGCGCTCGGCATAGGCGGAATGGAACTCGACCTCGGACGAGGCATTGGACTTGTTGCCGAGCTTGTCCTTCAGCCGCTGGAAGCGCAGCCCGTTCCTGCTGCCGTCGGGCCGGTAGCGCGGCATGAGATAACAGGTCAGGCCGCCTTCGGCCTGGGCCAGCACCAGGAAGGCGTCGCACATCGGTGCAGACATGAACCATTTGTGGCCGCTGATTTCGACATGATCGCCGACGGCCACGGCCTCGGTGATGTTGGCCCGCACGTCGGTGCCGCCCTGCCGCTCGGTCATGCCCATGCCGAGGGTCACGCCCTTCTTTTCCCACCAGGGCAGCGGCCGGGGATCGTAGGTGCGCGACAGGATCTGGCTGCGCCACTTGTCGAGTAGTGCCGGCTCCGACTGCAGGGCGCCGATGCAGGCATGGGTCATGGTGATGGGGCAGAGATGGCCTGCCTCGGCCTGGGTCGCGAGATAGAGGCGTACGGCGCGGCTGGTCATCGGGCCGGCGGGCTCGCTGCCATCATGGGCGGAGCCGTGGATACCGAACCCGATGCTCTTGGCCATCAGCGCATGATAGGCCGGGTGGAATTCCACGAAGTCGATGCGATTGCCCTTGCCGTCCATCGTTCGCAGCTTGGGAGGATTCTCGTTGGCGACCCGACCGAGATCGAGCGTTGCTGCCGATCCGTAATCCTTGCCGCAGGCCGACAGCGCCTTGAGATCGAGCCCGTATCGTGCGGCGGCGTCGGCGAGCGGCTTGTCGGCGGTGAACAGATCGACGTCGCCGAAGGCAGGCGACTGGTTGAACGAGGCGTCCTCGAGAAATCCTTGGCTCATGGCGGGAATCTGATCCCGCGCCGCCGCGTCGGCAAGTCTCCCGCGGCGTTCCGGCTTCCTCCCCCATTGGCGCGAGGGAGGAAGCTCGGAAGTGTCTCAGGCGGCGAACTTGCCGAACTGCCACTCGCGGCCGGGAGCGGCGGCGAACAGGGCCTTCGTATACTCGTGCTTGGGCGCGCCGAAGACCTGCTCGGCGGCGCCGTACTCGACCACGCGGCCCTGGCTCATCACTGCGACGTAGTCGCAGATCTGCGCGGCGACGCGCAGGTCGTGGGTGATGAACAACACGGCAAGGTTCAGGCGCTGGCGGATCTCGTCGAGGAGTTCCAGTACCTGCTTCTGCACCGACACATCGAGGGCGGAGACGGCCTCGTCGGCGATCAGCAACTCGGGCTCCATGGCGAGCGCGCGGGCGATGCAGATGCGCTGGCGCTGGCCGCCGGAGAACTGATGCGGGTAGCGGTCGAGCGCGTTGGGATCGAGCCGCACCGTTTCCATCAGTTTGCGTGCCCGATTGACCGCCTCGGCACGGCCGAGGCCGAAGTTCATCGGGCCTTCGATGACCGAATCGCCCACCGTCATGCGCGGATTGAGCGACCGATACGGGTCCTGGAACACGATCTGCACCTTGCGACGATGCGGCCGCAGACGGACGGCGGGAATGCGGGCGATCTCGGTGTCGCCGAGATAGACGTTGCCCTCGCTGGGATCGATGAGGCGAGCGATGCAGCGCGCCACCGTCGACTTGCCTGACCCCGACTCGCCCACGATGCCGAGCGTCTCGCCCTTGCGGACCTCGAGATCGACATCGACCGCGGCCTTCACCACGCGCGACTTCTGGAACATCGACTTGCTGGAGTAGATCTTGCCGAGCTTCTCGGTGCGCAACACCGTCTCGCGGGCCAGCCGCACGCCGCGATGCGCCGGATGGATCGACGGCACCGAGGAGATCAGCATGCGCGTGTAGGGCTGCTCCGGACGCGACAGGATCTGCTCCGTCTGCCCCATCTCGACGAGTTCACCCCAACGCAGCACCGCCACGCGATGGGCGATCTCGGCGACCACGCCGAAGTCGTGCGTGATGAACAGGACACCGGTACCCTGGCCCTCCTGCAGCTCGGCGATCAGCTTCAGGATCTCCGCCTGCGTGGTGACGTCGAGCGCCGTCGTCGGCTCGTCGGCGATCAGCAGCACCGGATCGAGGACCAGCGCCATGGCGATCATGATGCGCTGGCGCTGGCCGCCGGAGAGCTGATGCGGGAAGGAGGCGTAGATCCGCTCCGGCTCGGGCAGCTTCACGCGGGTGAGGATGCCGATGATCTTCGCCTTGCGCTTGGCGGCATCGAGCTTGGTGTGGGTACGCAGGACCTCGTCGATCTGCTCGCCGCAGGTCATGACCGGATTGAGGGCGGTCATGGGTTCCTGGAAGATCATCGACATGCGCGTGCAGCGCAGCTCGCGCAGTCGTGCTTCGCTCGCCGCCAGCACGTTCTCGCCTTCGAGCAGGATCTCGCCCGCGACCGGCTTCAGCGCCTTGGCGAGAAGGCCCATGATGGTGAAGGAGATCACCGACTTGCCCGAGCCCGACTCGCCCACCAGGCAGACGATCTCGCCGGGATTGACGGTGAAGCTCACATTGTTGACGGCGTTGACGCGATCGCCGCCCGAGGGCAGCGCCACGCTCAGGTTCTTGACCTCGAGAACCGGGCCACTCGCTTTGGCCTTTCCTCCCTGCGGCGCCGTAGCCCCTGCAGGGGAGGATGTCGAAACGCTGGCACTCATGTACTTTTTCTCATCTTTGGATCGAGCGTGTCGCGCAGGCCGTCACCCATCACATTGATGGCGAGCACGGCGAAGGCGAGGAAGATGCCCGGATAGAGGATGTTGTGCGGGAAGATGCGGAACAGCGTCCGGCCTTCCGCCATGATGTTGCCCCAGCTCGGCGTCTCCGGCGGGATGCCGATGCCGAGGAAGCTCAGGATCGCCTCGGTGATGATGGCGGCGGCGGCCGTGAAGGTCGCCTGCACGATCAGCGGCGCTATCGTGTTCGGCAGGATGTGGCGCATCAGCAGCGTGAAGGTCGGCGTACCGACCGAGATCGCGCCCTCGACGTAGGGTTCCTCGCGCACGGTCAGGACGATCGAGCGCACGAGGCGCACGACGCGCGGCACTTCCGGCACGACGATCGCGAAGATCACGGTGACGACGCCGGCCCGCCAGATCGACACCAGGGCGATGGCGAGCAGGATGCCCGGAATCGCCATCAGCCCGTCCATGATGCGCATGATGAAGCCGTCGGCCCATCGGATGTAGCCCGACACCATGCCGATCATCAGGCCCAGTGCGACCGCAAGCACCGCCACCGAGATGCCGACGATCAACGACACGCGCGTGCCGTACAGGACGCGGCTGTAGACGTCTCGGCCCAGGCTGTCGGTGCCCATGTAGGCGATGCGCTTGGTGGTGGTACCGTCATCGTGCCGGACCGTGAGCTCGGTGCCCGGCCGCTTGTTGCGGCTGGCGGGATCGATCCGCGTCGGGTCGACGGTACCGAGGAACGGCGCCAGGATGGCGATCGCCACCATGATCAGCAGGATCACGCCGCCGAAAATGACTGCGGGGTTGCGGATGGCAAGCTGCCACAGCGGCTTGCGTTTGGTCGAGGCCGACGCGATCGCGGCGGAGTCGACGACTTCTTCGGCAATCGCGCTCAATAGCGGATCCTCGGGTCGAACAGGGTGTAGGCGATGTCGATCAGCAGGTTGATCAGGACATACACGACGGAGAACAGCAGGATGACCGCCTGGATGGTCGGGAAGTCGCGGCTCAGCACGGCTTCGATGGTGAGGCGGCCGAGGCCGGGCAGGCCGTAGACGCTTTCGGTCACCACGGCGCCGCCGATCAGCAGGGCGATGCCGATGCCGATCACGGTGAGGATCGGAACGGCGGCGTTACGCAGCGCATGGCGCATCAGCACGACGCGGTTGCTGAGACCCTTGGCGCGGGCGGTGCGGATATAGTCCTCGTTCAGCACCTCGAGCACCGAGGCGCGGGTGATGCGCGCGATCAGCGCGATATAGACCACGGCAAGACTGACGGACGGCAATACCATGTGCTCGAGGAAGGAGCCGAAATCGACGCCGATTCGCGTGTAACCCTGCACCGGCAGCCAGCCGAGATCGATGGCGAAGACATAGATGAGGCAATAGCCGATCACGAACACCGGCACCGAGAAGCCCAGTACCGAGAAGCCCATCACGAGCCGATCGACCCACGAGCCATGGCGATAAGCGGCGATGACGCCGAGCGGCACGGCGACGACGACAGCCAGGATCAGCGTGCAGATGGCGAGCGAAAGGGTCGGTTCGATGCGCTGCGCGATCAGTTCGGCGACGGTCTTCTTGAAGAAGAAGCTCTCGCCGAAATTGCCGCGCAGCATGTCGCCGGCCCAGATCGCGAATTGCTGCCAGATCGGCAGGTCGAGACCAAGCTTGGCACGGATATCGGCAATCTGGTCAGACGTGGCGTTGTCGCCGGCGATCACCGCGGCGGGATCGCCGGGCGTAAGTCGCAGCATCAGGAAGACGAAGATCGCCACCACCGCCAACACAGGCACGATGGAGACGAGACGACGGGCTATGAAGTCGATCATTTATCCTTACTCGAGCCGCCGCGCGCGTCCGGCCAGATCCGGACGAGCGCGACGACGCTGGTTCACGCTTTTTCGATGTTCCACATAACCGGGACAGGCGCCTTGAGCCAGCCCGTGATGTTCTTGCGTGCGGCGCCGGGCCCGTACCATTGGCCGATCCAGGCATATTGCGCGGTCTCTACGGCACGGTTCTGCACGGAATGTGCCAACTCCTTCGCCTTCGCCGGATCCGTTTCCTTCGAATAGGCGTCGCGCAGCTTCTCCATCTCGGGATCGGTCGGCCAGCCGAACCACGACTTGTCTCCCTGCGCCACCATGTAGGTGTTGGAGATCGGATTGAGGATGTCGGCCGCCACGGTGAAGGTGTGGAACAGGTTCCAGCCACCCTGGCTCGGCGGATCCTTCTTGGTGCGGCGTGTCACCAGCGTCTGCCAGTCCATCGACTGCATGTCGACCTTGAAGCCGCCCTGCTCGAGCAGCGCCTTGGTGACGGGTGCTGTGTTGGTAAGAACCGGCAGAGTGGTCGACTGCATCAGCACGATCGGCGTGCCGTCGTAGCCGGCTTCCTTGAGAAGCTGCTTCGACTTCTCGAAGTTGGGCTTGATGAGGAGGTCGTTCGGCGTATCGAAGGCGTTGGGCGTGCCGCTGATGAAGGCGGCCGAACTCACCTTGTAGTACTCGGGCGCGCCGACCGTGGCCTTGAGGTAGTCCTCCTGGCGGATGGTGAGGAGCGCCGCCTGCCGAATCTTGGGATTGTTGAACGGCGGCTGCAGGTGGTTCATGCGATAGATGAACTGCTGGCCGAGCGGATTCCAGTCGACCAGCTGTACGCTCTTGTCGGCCTTCATGATCGGCAGCAGATCGTGCGGCGGCTGTTCGATCAGATCGATTTCGCCGGCAATGATCGCGTTCACCTGCTGCTGCGGATCCGGCATCTCGATGATCTCGACCCGCTCGATCTTCACGACCTTTCCGCCCGACAAGCCGGACGGCGCCTCGCTGCGCGGCTTGTATTTCGGGTTCTTGACGTAGACGTGCTTCTCGCCGGGCTTGGACTCGGCATTGACGTAGACGAAAGGCCCGGAGCCGATCTGGCTGTCGATCTGCTTGAAGGGATCGGTCTCGGCGATGCGCTTGGGCATCATGAAGGGCACGTTCGAGGACGGCTTGCCCAGCGACTCGAGCACAAGCCCGTAGGGTTCCTTAAGGATCATCTTGAAGGTCTTGGCGTCCACCGCCTTGAAGTCCTTCACGAACTCCATCAGCTTCAGGCCCATCGCATCGCGCGCACCCCAGCGCTTGATCGAGGGGATGCAGTCCTCCGACGTGACCGGCTTGCCGTCGTGCCATTCCAGCCCGTCGCGCAGCGTGAAGGTCCACTCGGTCTTGTCGGGGGACACTTCCCACTTGTCGACCATCTGCGGCTTGATCGCGTTGTTGGCGTCCATCGCGAACAGCGTGTCGTAGATGAAATAGCCGTGCGTGCGCGTCACATAGGCCGTCGTCCAGATCGGGTCGAGGATCGACATGTTGCCGTTCTGCACGAAGCGCAGGACCTTCTTGTCCTGGGCGCGCGCGGACGTCGCGGCCGCCACGATGGCGCCGGTCGTCAGAATGCCGAATGCACGCCTGTTGATGGTCGTCTTTGTCATTACTGAAGCCCCTCCGTTTTCTCCCATCGATGAGCGCAGATCTTCGCCTGCGCTCGTCGATGGGCACGCGAGGACCGGCGTCCCCGCGTGCCTGTCGACGATTGTTATTTCTTCGTCATGTTCCAGAACACCGGCACCGGGGCGACCAGCATGCCGTCGATGTTGGTGCGCAGGGCCACTGGCTGATACCACTGGCCGACATTGATGTGCGTCGGCGCCTCGACCCAGCGCTTCTGCAGCGCCATCGCGATTTCCTTCTGTTTGACCGGATCGGTCTCCTTCGAGAAGGCATCGCGCAGCTTCTCGATCTCGGCGTCGCACGGCCAGCCGAACATGGCCTTGTCGCACGAGGCGTTGAAGAAGCCTGCCATCACCGGATTGATGATGTCGGCGGAGACCCAGGAGGTGAGGAAGGCGCTCCAGCCACCCTTGTCCGGCGGATCTTTCTTGGCGCGGCGGCCCACCAGCGTCTGCCAATCCATCGACTGCATCTCGACCTTGAAGCCGGCCGCTTCCATCTGCGCCTTGGCGACGGGGGCGAGGTTGGTCAGCACGGCGAGGTCGGTCGACTGCATCAGCACGACCGGCGTGCCGTCATAACCGGCTTCCTTCAGGAGTTCCTTGGCCTTGGCTGCGTTCTGGTTCAGCACGTCGGCCATGCCCTCGTCGGAGCCGAGCGGCGTGCCGCAGACGAACGGCGCCTTGCACACCTTGTAGTATTTCGGATCGCCGATCGTGGCCTTGAGGAAATCTTCCTGGCCGAAAGCGACCATCACGGCATGCCGGATCTTCGGATTGTCGAATGGCTTGAACAACGTATTGAAGCGGAAGGCATACTGATTGCCGAGCGGATTGGCGTCGAACAGCTTGATGTTCTTGTCCTTGGCCAGGATCGGCAGCAGGTCGATGCCGGGCGCCTCGATCATGTCGATCTCGCCGTTCTGCAGCGCCCCGATCTGGGTCTGGACGTCCGGCATGGCGATCCACTCGACGCGATCGACCTTGGCGACCTTGCCTCCGGCCAGTCCCGACGCCGGTTCGGCGCGCGGCTTGTACTTGGTGTTCTTGAGGAAGACGAGCTTCTCGCCGGGCTTCCATTCGTCGGCCTTGAAGATGAACGGGCCCGAGCCGATCACGTCCTCGACCTTGATCTGCGTATTGGGGTCCGTGTCGGCCGTCTTCTTCGGCATCATGAACGGCACGTTCGAGGACGGCTTGCCCAGCGACTCGAGCACCAGGCCGTAGGGCTCCTTGAACTTGATGGAGAAGGTGGTCGGGCTGACGGCCTCGAAGCCGGAGATCGAGGCCATCATCTTCTGGCCCATCGAGTCCTTGGCGGCCCAGCGCTTGATCGAGGCGATGCAGTCCTCGCTGGTAACCGGCTGGCCATTGCTCCAGACGAGCCCATCACGCAGGGTGAAAGTCCAGGTCAGCTTGTCGGGAGAAACCTCCCACTTGTCGACCATCTGCGGCTTCACCTGGAACTTCTCGTCCATGGCGAACAGCGTGTCCCACACCATGTAGCCGAAGTTTCTCTGGATGTAGGCGGTGGTCCAGATCGGATCGAGAATCTTCACGTCCGAGTGCATCACGGCCTTGATGGTCTGCGCCTCGGCTGCCGGCATGCCGAACAGGCCAGCAACGCCCGCCGCGGCGATCAGAGCCACGGCTGACCTTCGAAATTCAAACATTAACTATCCCCTCACCTTCTCGCGGCCATGCGCATTGCAAGAATCGAGCCGCTTCAACGGACAGTAACAGTCGAAAGCCCCCCTCTGACAAGCTGATTCAGGCTGCCTGCGCTTCAGCGCGGCTTGGACAAAGCCTTGTCCAGCAGCTCCAGGATGCCCTCGACGGCGGCATCTGCGACAATGTCGCCAAACCCGGCCCAGGTGCCTCGCGTCGCCGCAACCGGCACCGGATTGGACTGCTCGACCTTGCCCACGTCCTTGCCGCTCGGATCCTTGAGCCGCCAGGTTACGGAGAGTTGCGCGGAGCGATCGTCGATTGGCGTCAGGCTTACCGTCCCCGTGACGGTGAAGACGTCCTCGCCGCCCTTGTCCATGATGACGATCTTGCTCGAGCCCAGTGCGCGGCGCATGCCGGAGAAAAGCTGGCGATTGCCATCGGAAGGCGCGCCTGTGACCGCGGCGACCATGACCTTGACCTGCGGCGGCGAGGCGGCGGACGGCGCTGTCGGTTTGGCTGCCGCGGCGCTCGTCGCGGCCGAGGCCGTGGTCGCGCCGGGATTGACGGCGTCGGCATCCGTGGGCGACGGCGGCGCGGGCGGAATGCTGAGGCCGGCCGCGACCTGGCCCAGCGAACGCGCCTCGTAATCAGGAGGACGTCCCATCAGCGTCGACACCTGCGGCGCGGCCTGCTGGGCAATGCGCGACACCAGCCGGTCGGTCGCATTCACGTAGTCTTCGCCGCGTACGAAGGTCTTGCTGCTCAACGGTCCTTCCGTC
The DNA here is from genome assembly GCF_900167455.1 of Enhydrobacter aerosaccus. GTDB lineage: Bacteria > Pseudomonadota > Alphaproteobacteria > Reyranellales > Reyranellaceae > Reyranella > Reyranella aerosaccus. The sequence goes on along the minus strand of NZ_FUWJ01000002.1, from coordinate 876,617 downwards.
CCCTTGCCGCTGCTCAGAGACCACTCGACTTCGACCTGGATGCCGCCACCGGTCGGCGCATCGCGCGTGCTCATCACGCCGGTCACGAGAGCGGGCGCCTTCGCCGGGGCCACGGTGGCGACGATGCCGTAGGACTGGAGTTCGATGGCCAAGGCTGCCGCGACGCGGCCACCGAGCTGCGGCGGCATGTTCTTGGGGGGCGCGATCGACACCTCGACCTTGTCGTCCTTGGGGCGGTAGGCCTGATCGTCGGCACCGTCATGGGCGAACGGCTTGGGTGTCGGCACGCATCCCGCCAGCGCCAGCAGGGCCAGCACGATCACAACATAGCGCATGTCGCGATCAGCCCGAGCAGGCAGCAGAAGACGAGAAAGACGAAATAGGGCAAGTCACGCCTCGAGCGCGATGGCGGACAGGCCCCGTCCATAATCGCGCACGCCGTTCAAGGTGTTGCGGCGATAGCTGAAGAAATCCTCATCGCCGGCCAGCGTGTCATGACCGGTCGCGGTCACGGCGGCGCCGGTCCGGGCGATACGGTGGGTCAGGTAGCCTGCCAGATCGAACATGAAATGGCCGGTGCGGGACGCCGGTCGGAAGAAAGCCCGGTTGGCTTCGTCCTGCGCCAGAAACGGCGCGGGAAATTCCGGTCCGACCTCGTAGGAGTCGCGGCCGATGCACGGACCGATCACGATGCGCAGCCGGTCGCGTCGCGCCCCCAGCCGTTCCATCGCTGCAATGGTCGTGTCGACGACCCCGTTCAGCGCGCCCTTCCAGCCGGCATGTGCGGCGCCGATGACTTGCGCCTGCGGATCGGCCAGGAGCACCGGTGCACAGTCGGCTGCCAGCACGCCCAGGACGACGCCGGGCCGGTCGGTCACCAGCGCGTCGGCCTTCGGCGCGCCGGGCGAGGTCCAGCGCTCGTCGGCCACGGTCAGCACATCGGTGGAGTGGATCTGATGCACCGTGAGCAGGTCGGGCTCGCCAAGCGCGAAGGTCGCGGCGACGCGACGCCTGTTCTCGCGCACATTGTCGGGACTGTCGCCCGACCCGTAACCGCAATTCAGCGAAGAATAGAGACCGCTGCTGACGCCGCCGCGGCGCGTGAAGAAGCTGTGCTGGACGCCGTCGAGCTCGGCAAGCGTCGGCACCTTGATCTGGGCCTGCATCATGTCTCGTCCGAAAAGCCGGCCGGTGCAGGGCTTCGAGTATCGCCCACGGCCAAGACGCGGAACAAGGTGCCCATTTGGTCCGGCGCAATCAAGCGCAGCGATGCCGCGTCGATGTCGCTGCGTTGCGCAGGTGTCGCGCGCGCCTTCAAGGCGGCGGTACGTTGTTCGAGACCGAGGCGGCGCAGGAAATCGCCCTGGCCGGTCGGTCCGAAAACCTGCGCGCCGGCTGCGCGTGCCGTTGCGGCGAGCACCGCGAAGTCGACATGGGCAGTAAGATCGGTTTCGCCCGGGCGATCGAGCGGATCGACGCTTCGATGGCCGCGAACGGCCTGAAGGGTGGCGATGGCCTCGGAGTGGTCGCGCCCATAATCGATGATCAAGGCCCAGCCGCTCTCCGTGACAAGACGGGTCGCGATCTGGGTGATGACGTCGATCGCGCCGGGACACGTCTCGGCGATCGTGCCCAACGGAAGATCGGCCTCGCGCACGACGTCCGGCAGCAGTCGCGCGAAAGGCGATGGACCCGGTGCCGCGGCGAAGACCAGCGTTTCGCCGTCGGGCGCCAGGCCGACCATGCGTTCGCTCCAGCCGAAGCGGGTCTTTTCGAACTGGCGCACCGGCAGCGCATCGAAGAATTCGTTGGCGACCAGCAGGGTCGGTCCGACGGGTATCGTATCGATGCGGTCGTGCCAGTGTGGCCGATAGGCGCCGAGCGCCGCCTCCTGCGCAGCCCGCAGCGGCTGGTTGATGTCGACCAGGTGAAGATCCACGGCGGCATGGAAGCCGGGCACGCCCCGCGTCGCGCGCAGCGCATCCGCCATCAGGGTCCCGCGGCCGGGCCCGAGTTCGATCAGCCGGACCGGCGCCGGCCGTCCGATCGCATACCAGCGCTCGGCGAGCCAAGCGCCCAGCAGTTCGCCGAACATCTGCGAGATCTCCGGCGCCGTCGTGAAGTCGCCGGCGGCGCCCAACGGCATGGCGCGGCGGTAATAGCCCAGCGTCGGGTGGCCCAGTGCCTCGGCCATGAAGTCTGCGACCGAGATCGGGCCGGTAACGGCAAGACGCCTCGCCAGACGGCGGCCGAGCTCGCTGGTCACGTGGGCCCTACTGTTGCGGTAGGGGCGGTCGGCTGCTGGCGAGGACGACCAGGACGAGACCGAACAGGAACACCGGTACCGAGAGCAGCATGCCCATGGTGATCGGCCCCCACAGGAAGCCGAGGAACGAATCCGGCTCGCGGAAGACCTCGCCAACGATGCGCGCTGCGCCGTACCCCATGCAGAACACGCCGGTGATCAGCGCCGGCCGGCGTCGCCCGTCTGTCAGCTTCCAGACCGCGAGCACCAGCAGGAACAGCAGCACGCCCTCGAAGAACGCCTGATAGAGCTGGCTGGGATGGCGCGGAATCGGACCGCCGCGCGGGAAGATCATCGCCCACGGCACGTCGGTCGGACGGCCCCACAGCTCGCCGTTGATGAAGTTGGCGAGGCGGCCGAAGAACAGGCCGATCGGCGCGACCAAGGCCACGAGGTCCGACAGCATGAAAGGATTGATGCCGTTGCGCCAGGAGAAGGCGAGGATCGCCGTCACCACGCCCAGCAGGCCGCCATGGAAGGACATGCCGCCTTCCCACAGCGTCAGGATCGCGACGGGGTTCTGGAAGAAGAAGCTCGGCTTGTAGAACAGCACATAGCCGAGCCGGCCGCCGACGATCACGCCCAGTGCCGCCCACAGGAGAAAGTCGTCGATCTTCTCCGGCGACAGGATCGCCGGGGGTTGCTGGCACACGCGGCGCATGATGCGCCAGCCGATCACCAGCCCGGCGATGTAGGCGAGCGCGTACCAGCGGATGGCAAAGGGTCCGATCTGAATCAGAATCGGATCGATATCGGGGTAGGGGATGAGAAGCGGGGTCATGCGGGGCGTCCCTTATAGCCGGGCAATCGTGACCGCAGAAAGGTCGCGGCGCCGGTCGGGAGACCGGCGCCGCTTGGGACTATCCAACGTAACGGTTTTGTTTTTTTGAGAGAGGGGGCGTCGGAGGTCCTTATTCGGTCAGGCTTCGCCGACCGTCTCGAGGATCGAGGCGGTAAGCGCGTCGGAGGGCGTCTTGCCGGCCCAGACGACATACTGAAAGGCGGGATAGAAACGTTCGCTTTCGCTGATGGCCACTTCCACCAGGTCGTTCAGCTGCTCGGGCTTGAGCCCTTCGGTGCCGCGCAACGGGATGGCATGCCGGAACATGGGCAGGCCTTCCTCGCTCCACAGGTCGAAGTGGCCCAGCCACATCTTTTCGTTGATCAGCGCCAGCAGGCCGTGGATTTCGGGATGCCGTTCGGTCGGGATGCGGACGTCGTAGGCGCAGGTGAAATGCAGCGCCTCGACATCGTCGCGCCAGCTGAAGAACATGCGGTAGTCGCACCAGCGGCCGGCGACTTCGACAGCGATCTCGCGGTCCGAGGTCCGATCGAACGGCCAGTCGTTGGCGGCCACAACGCTTTCGATCATTTCCAACGGGTTCAGATCGATCTTCTGCCTTGTCCGCTCGTGTCGCGATAACGCCATCGACCCACTCCCCAAACCATTCCGCCATGCGGCCCGTCGAAGCCGGTTCTTGAGGCGGGTGGCCGATATATCGTGGTGGGCCCCCAAGAACCCACAAGCAGTAGCCTGCCATAACGAGGAGTCTTCAGGCAATAAGAAATCGGGCCGAGATTCGGGAAAAGAGTCAGGGATTCCAAAAATTTAATCCCCAGCGTTCAGACTCGAATCCGCCGATTCCGCAGAGTGAATCGGTCGCCTCTGCCGGTTTTGCAGGCAGTCAGCGCCGCCTGTTTTTTGAGCTCGGACCTCGGTTTGCCCCAAACCGCTTCAAGTCCTGTTGCGGAGTCGATGCGTATTCGACATTGTTGACAATCAACTATCTGAGGACCGCCTTGGCTTTTGCCGACGCAAACTCTGATCCTTCCCTGTCCATGCTGGACCGGATTCCCAGGCACACGCTGCGCGCGCAGGTGGCGGAGCGATTGCGGGCGGCGATCCTGAGCGGCGACATCCCTCCGGGCGCGCCGCTGGTCGAGGTCGGCCTCTCGGAACGGTTCGACGTCAGCCGCGGTCCCCTGCGCGAGGCGCTGCGCCAGCTGATCGAAGAGGGGCTGGTGATAACGGTGCCCTACACGGGCACGCACGTGGCGTCGCTGTCGGTGGAGGACGTGCGCGAGATCTATTCGCTGCGCACGGCGCTCGAGACCTTCGCGTTCGAGCAGATGTGGGATCGCCGCGACGCACGCTTCCGTTCCGAACTGGTCCGGCGCAATGAGGCCTTGATCGCAACGATCGACGCCGCCGACGACCGCGCCAGCATCGATAACGAGCTCGCTTTCCATGGTCTCGTCTACGAAGCGAGCGGCCATCGCCTGCTGCAGCGGAGCTGGCACGGTCTGCGGGGGCGGCTCCAGCTCTATTGGGCGGCCCACCATCGTGCCCATGGACGGCGCGGTCCCAAGCGCGACAGCCACGATAGCTATATCGCCGCGGCGCTCGGCGACGATCTCGGAGCGATGCGCGCGGAGATCGTCGATCACATGCGTCGCGGCGCCGAAACCACCGAGCGCTTCCTGCGCACGCGGCCGGATTTGTCGGGGAAGTCGAAGAGGGGAGACAAGAAATGAGCATTGATCGTCGTTCGATCATCGCCGTGTTGGCCGCGGGAGCGGGCTTGCTGGCCATCCCGCTGGTGGCGCGCGCCGAAGGCACGCTCGATGACGTGAAGAAGCGCGGCACCCTGCGCGTCGGCGTCACCCAGGCGCCGCCCTGGTACTCCAAGGACCCCAAGACGGGAGAATGGATGTCGGGTGTCGGCATCTTCATGGGCAAGGCCATGGCCCAGGCGCTGGGCGTGAAGTTCGAACCCGTCGAGGTCACCTGGGGCAATGCGATCGCCGCCCTGCAGGGCAACAAGATCGACATCATGTTCATGCTCGACGCCACGCCGGAGCGGAAGCAAGCCGTCGATTTTCCCGAGACGCCACTGCTCTGGTACTCGCTCGCCGTCCTGGCGCGCGACGACCTACCGGTGAAGGCGTGGGACGATCTCGACAAAGCAGGCGTACGCATCGCCGTGCCTCAGGCCACGACCATGGACCGGTGGGCGACCGCCCACACGCCGAAGGCCGACATCCAGCGTTTCCCGGGCAATGCCGAGGCGATCGCCGCTTTCCAGTCCGGCCGCGTCGATGCCGTCTGCCTGTTCCATCCGCCGCTGCTGGCGGCGCGCCAGAAGCTCGGCAAGGGCAAGATCGTGGTGCCGCTCCCCGCCGAATCGCAGCCGTCGAGCGCTGCCTTGCGCAAGGGCGATGCGGCCTTCGCGGCCTGGGTCGATAAGCAATTCGCCTCCTACTACCAGAGCGGCCAGACCGAGAAGTGGTACGAGCAGGCGCTGGCCGACTTCGGTCTCGATCCCAAGCTGGCGCCGCCGGTGATGAAGGAACTGATCAAGTAGACGGTGGCCGTGTCGTCACGCGACCCGGATCGGCGCAGGCCGGCATGACGAGTCCCGCCTGATGTACCAGTGGGACTTCGCACCGGTCTTCGCGCACTGGCCACTGCTGGCGCAGGGGCTCGTCAACACCCTCAAGGTGACGGCGCTATCCCTGTCGTGCGGGCTGGTCCTCGGCCTGATGCTGGCGCTGCTGCGCCTGTCCCCGCGGCGCTGGCTGTCGTGGCCGGCCGGCTTCGTGATCGAGGTCTTCCGCACCACGCCGCCGCTGGTCCAGCTGTTCTGGTTCTTCTTCGCGCTGCCGCTGATCGTCGGCGTCGAGATGACGCCGCTGCTGGCCGCGGTCGTCACCTTCTCGATCCAGTCGGCGGCGTTCTTCGCCGAGGTGTTCCGTGCCGGCATCGTTTCGATCGAACGCGGCCAGTGGGAAGGGGCGCTGGCGATCGGCATGTCGCACCGACAGGCACTGCGCCGCATCGTCCTGCCGCAGGCGGTAACGCGCATGATCCCGGCCTTCCTCGAGCGCGCGATCGAGCTGATGAAGACCACAACCCTGGTCGCCACCATCGCCTACGCCGATCTCCTCTTCGCCGCCAACGACATCGCGCAGAAGACGTTCCGGCCGCTCGAGACCTTCACCGTCGTGGCGCTGATCTATTTCGTCGTCATTTTCGGCTTCAGCCTGCTGGCCCGCCGCCTGGAGCGGCGGCTCGCGGTCGGGGGCGAGGCGACGGTCCACTGATGCGCTGGGATTTCTCCTCGGTCTTGGCCAACAGCGACGCGCTGCTGGTCGGCCTCGTGGGCACGCTGCGCCTGTTCGCGATCTGCCTCGTCCTTGGCCTCGGGCTCGGGCTGGTGGTCGGTCTCGGTCGCTATGCGCGCCGCAAGTGGCTCTATCTGCCCGCCACCGCCTTCGTCGAGTTCTTCCGCAACACGCCGGTGCTGGTCCAGATCCTGTGGTTCTACTTCGCGCTGCCCATCCTCGTGCCGTTCGAGATCAGCCCGCTGGCGGCCGCCTCGCTCGGCATCTCGCTCAACTCGGCGGCCTTCTCGGCCGAGATCTATCGCGCCGGCATCCAGTCGATCGAACGCGGCCAATGGGACGCGGCACGCGCGCTCGGCATGCGCTGGGGGCAGGCGATGCGCCGCATCATCCTGCCGCAGGCGATCAAGCGCATGCTGCCGGCTTTGACCAACCGCGCCATCGAGATCTTCAAGATGTCGACGCTCGCGTCGGCTGTTGCCTACGTTGAACTGCTGCAGCAGGGCAAGCTGATCGCCTCGCTGAACTTCAACCCGATCGAGGCCTACACGACTGTCGCGGTGATCTTCTTCGTCCTGCTGTGGCCGCTGGTGCAGTTCACATACTGGATGGAACGCCGCCTCAAGAGGGACGAATGACCATCCTGCACGTCCGCGGCCTCATCAAGCGCTACGGCACGGTCGAAGTGCTGCACGGCATCGATCTCGACGTCGAACGCGGCGAGCGCATCGCCATCCTCGGCGCCTCGGGGTCTGGCAAGAGCACCCTGCTGCGCTGTCTCAACTTCATGGAGATGCCGACCGCCGGCGAGATCGTGCTCGACGACAAGGCCGTCGGCCGGCGCGAGCGCGACCTGATCGCCGTGCGCCAGCGCGTCGGCATGGTGTTCCAGCAGTTCAACCTGTTCCCGCACATGACCGCTCTCGGGAACGTCATGGAGGGGCTGAGGACGGTGCGGCGTTGGTCGGCGGCCGAGGCGCGCGCCCGTGCCGAGAAGGAACTGGCGCGCGTCGGGCTGGCCGACAAGGCGCAGACCTACCCGGCCCATCTCTCGGGCGGACAGAAGCAGCGCGTGGCGATCGCGCGGGCGCTGGCCATGGATCCGGAGCTGCTGCTGTTCGACGAGCCGACCTCGGCGCTCGATCCGGAGCTGGTGGGCGAGGTGCTGAACGTGATCCGCAGCCTCGCCGATGAAGGTCGCACCATGCTGCTGGTCACCCACGAACTCGGCTTCGCCTATCACGTCGCGACACGGGTGATTTTCCTCGCCGACGGGCGCATCCACGAGCAGGGCACGCCGGACGAGGTCCTCAAGCATCCGAGGATGGAACGCACCCGCGCCTTCCTCGCCAGCCATCGCCAATTCAGCTTCTAGGAAAAGGGAACAATGAACGCGCCCCAGCCTCCGTCCGCCCATCAGGAAAGCGCTCAGGCCTATGTCGACGATCCGCGCAACGAGCGGGTGCTGGTCTATGTGAATGGCGCCTTCGTGCCGCGCAACGAGGCGCGTGTATCGGTGTTCGATGCGGGCTTCGCGCTCGGCGATGGCGTGTGGGAAGGGCTGCGGCTGGTCAAGGGCCGGCTGATCAGCCTCGAGGCCCACATGGATCGGTTGTTCGAGGGCGCGCGTTCGATCGATCTCGATATCGGGCTCGATCGGGCCGGCGTGGTCAAGGCGGTGCAGGACACGCTCGACGCCAACGGCATGACCGACGGCGCCCACATCCGGCTGATGGTGACGCGCGGGCTCAAGCGCACGCCCAATCAGGATCCGCGCTTCGTCATCGGCAAGGCCACCATCGTGATCGTGGCCGAGTACAAGACGCCGCGTCCCGAAGCCAAGGCGCGCGGCTATTCGCTCTTCACCTCGACCTTTCGCACCACCGGGCCGGACCAGTTCGACTTGCATCTCAACTCGCACAGCCGGCTCAACCTGATCCAGGCCTTGATCCAGGCCATCAAGGCCGGCGCCGACGAGGCGCTGATGCTGGATCCGCGCGGCTTCGTAGCTTCGTGCAATTCGACCAACTTCTTCATCGTCCGCCGCGGCGAACTGTGGACCTCGACCGGCCTCTACAGCTTCAAGGGCATCACCCAGCGCAACGTCATCGATGCCTGGCGGGCCGCCGGCGGCATCGCGCGCGAATGCGACTTCACCCTGGCCCAGGTCTATTCCGCCGATGAGGCGTTCGTCACGGGCACGCTGGGCGGCGTCACCGCGGTGACGAAGGTCGACGGCCGCATTATCGGGACCGGCAACCCGGGCACCGTCACGAAGGAAGCGAGCGACCTCTATCTGCGATCCGTCGGGGCACTCTAGGGCTTTTCAGCTTGCGCGGAGCCGTCGCGGCCCGGGCGATGGACGTGTCGTTTCGGTCGCCGGCCGTCCGGGGGAGCGAAGCGATCGCGCAATCCGCCAACCGGTCGAGTTCGTCCAGTTCGGCGGCATGGAGTCGTCCCCACTCGCACAGGGCGAGGAGAACGGATTCCAGGCTTCGTCCGAGCGCTGTCGCCTCATATTCGACGCGGGGTGGCACCTCACGAAAGATGTCACGGGTGACGATCCGATGCGCCTCCATCTCCCGCAATTGCTGGATCAGCACTTTCTGGCTGATCGCCGGCATCAGGCGGGTGAGGTCGGATAGCCGACGAGGGCCGCTGAGCAAGTGATAGAGGATGACGGCCTTCCAGCGGCCGGAAATGACCTTGAGTGCACGTTCGGCGGGAAGGGGCGGCAAATGCTTCAAGGGCTTCATCACACTTACCATCAGGTGCGTATTGCACAAATTGGTCTGTAGTCTCCGACCGCCATTGGGTGCCACAGCGCTGGAAGGAACGGGACGCATCGAAGTCGATGCACCACCATTGGTGAATGGTAGAGGAGTATCGATGAATCCGCCAAACTTTCCCATCGTCACGGCGACGACGGCTGTCATCCTTGCTTTTTTGCAGGTCGCCCTGATGCTCTGGACCTCGGTTGGCCGGGCGCAACTCTCGACGGGGTTGGGCGACGGCGGCGACAACGGTCTCCTCCGGCGCATTCGCATGCATGGAAATCTGGCCGAGAACCTGCCGATATTTCTGATTCTGCTCGTGCTGGTCGAGGTCGCTGGCGAGTGGCGCCGCGTTGTGCCGGCGATCGCCACGATCTTCGTCCTTGCGAGGATCGCGCATGTGATCGGCTTGGCACGAACGGACGGGCCAAGCGTGCCGCGAGTCGTCGGGGCTCTGGGAACGGCGATCAGCACCGCGGCCCTCGTCGTGATGCTCGCGGTTACTGTCGTCGCCGATGTGACGATGCGGAGTTGAGCCGGCGGTGCGAACCGACAGATTGTCTCGAAGCGAGTGGCCGTTTCAAGGTGTGTAATGAATGTCTTGATTGTCCATGCCCATCCAGAGACTGGTAGTTTCAACGCCGCGATGACGCGGCAAGCCGAGGCAACCCTCGCTGGGGCGGGCCATGAGGTTGTCGTCTCGGATCTCTATGCGATGGGCTTCAATCCGGTGTCGAACCGCCACAATTTCATGACCGTCGCCGATTCGCGAACGCTTCGCTTGCAGACGGAGGAGGCGCATGCCAGCACGCATGACGGCTTCGTGCCGGAACTGCAGGCGGAAATGGACAAGCTCGCGCGCTGCGACCTGCTGATCTTCCAGTTCCCGATCTGGTGGCTCGGCTTGCCTGCTATCCTGAAGGGCTGGGTCGATCGCGTGTTTGCGGTCGGTCGGGCCTATGGCGGTGGACGGTATTTCGATCGCGGCGTCTTTCAGGGCAAGCGAGCGATGTGCGCCGTGACTGTCGGCGGCTTCCGGGCGGCCTATTCCGAGCGAGGAGTCTATGCCGAGGTCGAGGACATTCTGTATCCGGTCCATCGCGGCATATTCGGCTTTACCGGTTTCACCGTGATCGAGCCCTTCGTCGTCTATGCGCCCGGCCGCATCGAGACAGACGAACGGCGCCGATATCTCGACCGCTACCACGAACGTCTGCTGGACCTCGACCGGGCCCGCATCATCCAGCCCTTGGCGACCGCGCTGTACGAGAACGGCGTTCTCACAGCCGCCCGCGATTAGCGTGGCGTTGGCGGCCGGAATCGTCGTTTCGGGGCAGCTTGCCGTATCCTTCGGGCCCGATGAAGGTCGAGGCATTCGCGCATGGTTGCATCTGGTAACCGTTATTTTTCCGTTTCTTTAACGGCGCGGGTTGAAAAGTCATTCGGCCGCAGAAGGCGTGCTCGCAGGAGTTGTTCTCGCCCACTATGATTGCAGTGAGGACGGGGGAGTAGAGTCGCGTGGGGAGAGTCGTGAATTGTTGGCGAGCGCCGAGGCGGCTCGCTCTTGGATTGTTGGCCATGGCTTGCCTCGTGCCGGCAACGCCGGCCCTGGCGAACGACACCCCAACGAACAGCGGTGGCACGACAACGTCGGCCCCGACGAACGGCGCCATCAACTTGACCGCAATCCAAAACGAGATCGCCATGCTGACCGGCCAGGCGTCTCAAACTTTGACCCAGCAGCAGGCTGCGGCAATCTATGCGATCGGTCAGCAGGTGTCAGCCACTGTGCAGCAGGCCACTCAGCAGATGAAGCAGCTGAAGGAGGTGGTCGACGCCGTCTTCTTGTTGGCCAGGGCCACTCGGGCAGCCATCGACGGTGCGCCCGATGATGCCTGCGACTTCTCCTGTGATGGCGAGCGCCGTCTTGGCGCATGGCTGAGCGGGCAAGGCGGGTTCGGCACCATCGCCGGCGATTCCAGCAATGGCGGCTCCGGCTCCAGCTACAATCTCGGCGGGCTCATGGCGGGCCTCGACTATGCCTTCGACCCGCGCTTCACGGCGGGTGTGATGATCGGCTACTCGAATTCGACCGTCTGGAGTTCGGCCGCGTTGAGCCAGAGCACCAGCAACACGGCGCAGGTCGGTCTCTACGGCCGGTTCCAGCAGAATGCCTTCTCCGTCGGCGGCGCGGTGGGCTACGGCCATGGGCAGAACCTCACGACGCGTCAGATCCTGCTGCCGAGCGGCACAGTTGTTGCGCAAGGCAGTCCGGCATCCAATCAGTTCTTCGGCTTCGTCGAGACCGGCTACAAAGTGAGCCTCGGCGCCGTGACCGATGCCGCTGTCACCGATACCTACGTCACCAATGCCTACGTGACGCCGTTCACGCGCCTCGAAGGCTCCACGGTGACGCAAAGCGCCTACACCGAGTCCGGCAACAGCCCGCTCGCCTTCAACGTCGCGGCGCAGACGGCCAACTCGCTGCGCACCGTGCTGGGTACACAAGTTGGCTGGAACATCGCCAAGGTGGATGTGCGTATCGAGGCCGGCTGGAGCCATGAATTCGCGGACACGAGCCCGCCTGTGACGGTGAGTTTTGTCGGCGCGCCGGCAGTCGGGTTCACGACCTCCAGTGCCGTTACCACGCCGCGCGACGGCGCTGTTCTCGGCCTTGCCGTTGCCACGAAGATCGCCGAGGCCACCCGCCTCTATGCCCGCTACGATGGCGAACTCAACGGCGGCACGACCAGCCACATCTTCTCGGCCGGCGTGCGGATGACGTGGTGAGCCCAGGCGATCGCGGCGCGAGGTGAGGGAGCCTTGCGCCGCCCGGTGCCGGCTCAGATCTGTTCCAGGTCGATCCCGGCCGTCTCGATCCTGAAGCGCCAGGTCAGCGCGGCGCCGAGCAGCGACGTGCCGATCAGCATCGCGAGCAGGACATTCACGCCGAAGCCCGCCAGCAGCAGCGGGAACAGGAAGGCCGTCAGCACGGCGCCGACCTTGCCGGCGGCGGCGGCAAAGCCCGCGCCCTTGCCGCGCAGATGGGTCGGGAAGACCTCGCCGGCCAGCAGGTAGGTCTGGGCGTTGGGGCCGACGTTGGTCATGAAGTTGAACAGCATGAAGCCGCCGAACAGGATGAGCGTGCGCCACGGCTCGGCGGTCTGCTGCGACAGCATCGCGAGGGCGAGCCCGGCGGCGCAGCCGATGAAGCCGATCACCTGAAGTTTGATGCGGCCGACGCGGTCGGCAAGGAAGACCGCGGCCACGATGCCGACGATCAGCAGCACGTCGATCAGTGCCGCGCCCTTGGCCGCCAGCATGTCGCGCTGGATGACGGCGCTGATGTTGCGCGCGAAATCGTATTCGTGGCCGACCGTCTTGGCGAGGATCGTCGGCGTGAACAGGCCGATGCCGTAGGTGCCGAGGTCCTGCAGGAACCACGGCACCGAGGCCAGGATCATGGCGCGCCGTGTCGGCAGCGTCAGCAATGAGCCCCAGCCGTCGTTGCGGCCAGCATGAGCGCGCGCCGCGTGTTCCTTGAGCCTGATGTGGCGGGGATAGGGAGGCTCGCGCTCCAGCAGGCTCGCGATCGCGGCTTCCGCTTCGGCCCGGCGGCCCTTGCTGGCCAGCCATTGGCCGCTTTCGCAGATCGTGAGCCGCCCGACCAGGACGGCGAGGGCCGGGACGATCGCCGTCGCATACATCCAGCGCCACGCGCCGACATCGGCAAGGTTGGCCAGGATGAGATAGCCCAGCGCCGTGCCGGCCAGCGCGCCGACGGCCTGGAAGGCGAAGGCTCCCAGCACGAGCTTGCCGCGGTTCTGGCTGGCGATGCTCTCCGAGATCACGAGATGCGCGGTCGGATAGTCACAGCCGAGCGCGATCCCGACACCGAACAGGCAGACCACCACCAGCGGAAGGTTGGGACTGAGCGCCAGGCCGACGAGGAACAGTGCCAGGGCCGCGATCTCGATCACGAACACCGGCCGGCGGCCGTGCGTATCGGCCATGCCGCCGAGCATGAGCGTCCCCAGCATGATGCCGGCCAGCGGCGCCGCGCTGACCACGCCCTTCTCCGTTGCCGACAGGCCGAATTCCTTGACCATCAGCGGCAGGGCGACGCCGGTCATGAAGACGATCATGCCCTCGAAGAACTTGCCCGCCGAAGCCAGCAGCCAGATCCGCCACTGCATCGCCGTCATCTGGACCTGCCCGGTCGCGGTGCCGTCGCGCCACACCGGAGTCTCGTCGATGTAGCTCTGCACGGTGCGCCGGAGTTCGGTCATGCAATAGCGCCTTCCGTCGATTTGATTTCGAGCAACGCCTGGCGGAGAAGCGAGCCCGGTTGCAGGATTGACCGCGCGACGGCCCGAATAGTCGGCTGGCGAGATTGCAGCGTCGTGAAGAGCCGGGCCGTGGCCCGCCCTGGTTCGGACAGTCGATGGCTCCCCCTACGCACGCGCTGGCGTCCTGAACGGAAGACAGTGTCGTGCGAGCCTATGGCCGCCGGTGGTTGAAGACCAGAATCGGTATCATGGCTTCTCAAGGCATAAGCTGTCCCGACGCCGTTGCGACGGGAGGGGCGACCTTTTGATTTTCCCTTTGTTAAAGCATTACCGGACGGTAACCAGCCATTCATTCGGCGGCCAGTTTTGCGGCTGCGCGCGGATCGCGGGTGAGCAGGCCGTCGGCGAGATCGCGCTCGATCAGCGAGTCGGGGCGCTCGCTGGCACGGCCGAAGCCGGCACCGCCGCCGACGAACATTTCGACGATGTCGCCCTTGCCGAGATCGACGGCGGCCTTGCTGCGCAATTCCTCGACCGTGCCGTTGGCGCGGAAGATGCGGCAATAGCCACGCTGGCCGGGCTCGCCGCCGAACAGGCCCTCGGGGGCGAGGCGGAAGCGGTCGGAGTAGATCGCCAGCTGCACGTCGTCCTTGAGGATCTCGCAGCGACGCAGGAACCCGGCGCCACCGCGGCGCGCGCCGAGACCGAAGGAATCGGGCGCCAGTTCGTAGCCGACGATGCGGAAGAAGTCGTAATCGATGTCGAGCGATTCGACCGGCGCGTTGGAGCAGTTGCTGAGAGGTGAATCGACGGCGTCGCAGCCATCGGCGTTCCTGGAGGCGCCATAGCCGCCGCCGAAGATCTCGAGATAGACACTATAGCCCTTCTCGCCGAGATGACTGAGGCAGAAGGCGGTGGTGCAGTCGAAGCCGGCGGCGATGACCTTGTCCGGCAGCGCCTGCGCCAACGCCTTCATCACTGCATTGAAGACGCGATAGGCCGGGATCATGCGGGCGCGGACCGGGGCCGGCGGGCGCGGATTGAGGAGCGAGCCGTAGGGCACCTTGATCCGGATCGGCCGCGCCATGCCCTCGTTGTAGGGAATGTCGGGGCTGGTCAGCACCGACTTCACGCACGAGAGGGTGGCCGACAAGGTGCTCGAGTAGGGGCAGTTGAGGTTGCGCTTCACCTGCGCGCAGGTGCCCTCGAAATCGATCTCGACCGAGTCGTCGGCGATCGTCACCTTGGCCTTGATCGGCAGCGGATCGTCGCTGAGGCCGTCGTCGTCGATCGCGTCCTCGCCGTAGAAGGTGCCCTTGGGCGCCTGGGCGATGGCCGCGCGCACACGTCGCTCGGAATAGTCCTGCATCTCCTTCATCGCCGTTTCGACCTTGTCGATGCCGTAGCGCTCGCAGAGCTGCTTCACGCGCAGCACGCCGATCGCATTGGCGGCGAACTGGGCATTGAAGTCGCCGATGGTGAGATCCGGCACGCGCACGTTGGCGGTCACCAGCCGCTCGAAGGAGCCGCCGTTCCAGTCGTGCGGGAAGCTGTACTTGCTGGGCGGGAAGCGCAGCCCTTCCTGATAGACGTCGGAGGCATGGATATTGAGACCCGGCGCGCCGCCGCCGAGATCGAGATGATGCGCCACCGAGGCGCCGAAACCGACCACCCGGCCGGCAACGAAGATCGGCGTGAAGATGAAGACGTCCGGAATGTGCTGCCCGCCCTCGAAGGGGTCGTTGTTGATCAGGAAGTCTCCTTCCCGGAGCGAGTCGACCGGATGTCGCTTGAGGCAGGCGCGCAGCGTTTCGCCGATCGGGCCGAGCTGCATGGGAATGAGCTCGGCCTGGGCGACGGTGTTGCCGTGACGGTCCATCAATCCCGCCGAGCCGTCGCGCGCCTCGCGCAGGATGGTGGAGTAGGCGGAGCGGATCAGCTTCACGCCCATCTCGCGGGCCGCCGCGATCAGGGCCTGGCTGATGACGGCGTAATCGATGGGATTGAGCGTCGTGTTCACGCGGCCCTCCGCAGGATGAGATTGTCGGCGGCATCGAGCGTGGCGATCCAGCCGGCCGGGACCCAGGTCGTGGCGGTATGGCCCTCGACGACGGCCGGCCCCTCGATGCGTTCGTCCTTGGTCAGCGCCTCAGCCGTATGGCGTGCGCACTCGATCCACTGCTCGCCATGGAAGATGCGCGTGCGCTCGGGCGGCTTCGTGGCCAGCGCCTCGCGATCCAGCCGCGGCGGCAGCCCGATGGGCAGTGTGGCGCCCACGCGCAGCGTCACGATCTCGACCGGGCGGTCGAGCGTGGCGCCGTGCAGGAAGGTGCGATGATGAGCTTCGGCGAACAGCTCCGAGATATAGCCGGCGTCGAGTGCCTCCAGCCGATCGGCCGGGATCTCCACCGCAACCTCGAACGCCTGGCCGACGAAACGCATGTCGAGCGTGTGGGTGTAGACCAGATCGCCCGGCAGCTTCATGTCGGCGAACTGCGCCGCCAGCCGCGCTCGCATCTCGGCAAACAGCCTGGCCGCTTCGTGGGCCGCCTGCTCGTCGAGCTTCATCTTGCGCGTGACGGCATCGAACTTGGTGTAATCCGAGGCGACGAGGCCATAGGCCGAGATCACGCCGGCATTGGGCGGCACGACGATGGTGGCGATGCCGAGCTCCTCGGCGATGCGCGCCGCGTGGAGCGGTCCTGCGCCGCCGAACGGCACCAGCGCATAGTCGCGCGGATCGCGGCCACGCTCGGTCGAGACCAGCTGGATGGCGCGGACGATGTTGGCATCGGCAAGCTGCAGCGCCGAGGATGCCGCCTGCTCGACGCCGAGTCCGAAGCGCTGCGCCAGCGGCTCGAAGGCCTTGTGCGCTGCCGTGTCATCGAGCCTCATTCGGCCGCCCAGGAAGGCAGCCGGCCGGATGGTACCGGTGACGACATGAGCATCGGTCGTGGTGGCGCTGGTCCCGCCGCGGCCGTAGCAGGCTGGGCCGGGATCGGCACCTGCGCTCTGCGGACCGACGCGCAGCATGCCGCCATCGTCGACCCAGGCGATCGAACCGCCGCCGGCGCCGACCGACACGATGTCGAGCACCGGCGTGCGGATCGGCAGCCCGTCGATCTCGCTCTCCGAGGCGAGCGACGGCCGGCCATCCTGCACCAGGCAGACATCGGTCGAGGTGCCGCCCATGTCGAAGGTGATCAGGTCCTTGAAACCGGATCGTGCCGCCTGGCGCGTCGCGCCCACCACGCCAGCGGCGGGACCGGAATAGAGTGCGGTGATGGCGCTCTGACGCATGGCCTCGGCCGGCAAGCGACCGCCATTGGACTGCATGACGGTGAAGCGACCGCTGAAGCCTGCTTCGGCGAGCTTGTTCTCGAAGCGCAGAAGATAGCCATCGATCACGGGCTGGACATAGGCGGACAGCACCGTGGTCGAGGCGCGCTCGAACTCCCGGAATTCGCGCGCAACCTGGTGGCTGCAGGTGACGAGCAGATCGGGGAGCGCTTCCGTGATCAGCGCCGCCAACCGCTTTTCGTGGACGGGATTGGCATAGGCGTTGAGAAGGCAGATGGCGACGGCGCGATAACCTCCCGCCTGCAGGGCCGGGATCAATGCGCTACGGACAGCGGCCTCGTCGAGCGCCGTCTCGATCGCGCCGTCGGCACGCATCCGCTCGACCGCCTCGAAACAGTCCTTGCGCCGCACCGGCGGCGCCGGCTTGGCATAGAACAGGTCGTAGATGTTGCGCCGGTCGTGGCGCTGCATGAAGAGCAGGTCGCGGAAGCCCGCCGTGGCGACGAAGGCGACAGGCGCGCCCTTACGTTCGAGGACGGCGTTGGTCGCCACCGTCGAGCCGTGTCCGAGATCCTCGATGCCGGCCAGGTCGATGCCCGAGGCGGTCAAGGCGGCGAAGGCGCCGACGTCGGGCGATCGCGGCGTGCTCTGCACCTTGGTCACGATCACCTTGCCGTCTTCAACGGCAACCAGATCGGTGAATGTTCCGCCGACTTCGACTCCCACGCGCATGCGTCTTCCTTCCGGTCACGGCATGTGTTTGATCACGACATCTGCATCAGTCCGGTCTTGAGCAAGCGATGAGACAGCGTTGGCCGTCAGCTTCCGCTTGCACCCAGCTTCGCCTGAAGGTCGGCGATCTGCTTCTTCAGCTCTTCGTTCTCCTCGCGAGCCTTGGCGGCCATGGCCTTGACCACCTCGAACTCTTCGCGGCGCGGAATATCCATACCGTCGAGGATGCGGGCGATCTGGTCGCGCACGCGGGCTTCGACCTCGTCCTTCATGCCGCTCAGGGCGCCCATGGCGCCGTTGGCGAGCTTGGTGAGGTCATCGATAAATGGATTGCGGGTCTGCATGATGGGACTCCTGATGCGGTCAGTATGGTCGGCTGCTAGCATCCCGCGCAAGAACCCGGAGGACGCCGTGAGCCTTGTGAAAGTCGAATCGAGTGAAGGGATCACTACCATCACCATGACCCGTGCCGAAAAACGCAATGCCCTGACCCAGGAGCTTTGCGACGGGTTGTACGAAGCCTACCGCGCGTTCGAGGCGGGACAGGACAAGGTCGCGATCCTGCAGGCCGACGGATCCTCTTTCTGTGTCGGTGCCGACCTCCACAATCCGCCGCCCGCCATGTGGAAAGCGGTGCCGGATGTCAGCCACAAGCTCAGCAAGCCGGTCATTGCCGCCACGCAGGGCTGGGTGATCGGCGGCGGAATCTGCATGGTCATGACCTGTGATCTCATGGTCTCGGCCGATACGACCAAGTTCATGTATCCGGAAGCCAAGGTGGGCGTGTTCGGCGGCCTAATGCCCGGCATCGTCTCGCGCATGCCGCACAAGGTGGCGATGGAGTTGCTGCTGCTCGGCGAGGAGATTCCGGCCAAGCGCGCCTACGATGTCGGTTTCGTCAACAAGATCGTGCCGCAGGGCGAGGAGCGCAAAGAAGCGCGACGCATGGCGAGCGTCATCGCCAATTCGGCGCCGCTGGTCATTCGCACGCTGCGTGATTTCGCGAACCAGACGCTTCCCAAGGGGCCAGCGGAGATCTTCGTGCCCGAGCGTTACAAGCTCGAGCAGATCGCCAACAGCGAGGACCGGAAGGAAGGCGCGGCGGCCTTCCGCGAGAAGCGGCCGGCTCAATTCAAGGGCCGGTGAACGCGGCAGGAGGGAGAGAGATCGATGGGTAAGCTTCTGCTGGTCGGCTGCGGCAAGATGGGCGGCGCCATGCTCGATGGCTGGTTGTCGCGCGGATTGCCAGCGTCGGAGGTGATCGTTGCCGAACCGGCAGAGGCCTTGCGACCGAACAAGCCCGGTCTGTGCGCGGTCGCCTCCTCGGCCGAGGTGCGGGAGACCCCGGAGATCGTGGTGCTGGCGGTGAAGCCGCAGTCCATGGATCTGGTGCTGTCCGATCTGCGGCGCTTCGCCGAGGAGGGCGCCGTCTTCCTGTCGATCGCCGCCGGCAAGACTCTGAAATACTTCAGAAGCCATCTCGGGCCGTCGGCCAAGATCGTGCGCGCCATGCCCAATACCCCCGCCGCCGTGCGCCAGGGCATCACCGTCGCGACCGCTGGCGGCGGCGTCTCCGAGGCGCAGAAGAAGAAGTGCCAGGAGCTTCTGGAGGCCGTGGGCCAGGCGGTCTGGATCGAGGACGAGGCGTTGATGGATCCGGTCACGGCCTTGTCCGGCAGCGGGCCGGCCTACGTCTTCCTGCTGGTCGAGGCGATGGCTGCCGCAGGCACGAAGCTCGGGCTCGCGCCCGAGATGGCGATGCAACTGGCCCGGGCGACGGTGGTCGGCAGCGGTGAATTGTTGCGGCAATCCGCTGAACCTGCGGCCCAACTGCGCGTTAACGTGACCAGTCCCGGGGGCACCACGGCCGAGGCCCTCAAGGTGCTGATGGCCGACGATGGGCTTCAGCCGGTTTTCGACAAGGCATTGGCGGCCGCGTCGCGTCGGTCGAAGGAACTCGCGGGATGACGGTTGAAAGCGACAGGGCGCTCGAAGCCTTTCTCCGGCTGATTGGCGAAAAGGGCTTCGAAGCGGCGACGTTGCGCGACGTGGCGGAGGCCTCCGGTCTCGGCCTGGCGGAGCTCCATCGCGTCCATCCCGACAAGGTCTCGCTGATCCGGGCTTTCATGGCTCGGATCGATGCGGAGGTTCTGGGCGGGGCGCCAAAACAGCGCGATCCGGAGGAGACCGCGCGTGATCGGTTGTTCGACGTCATGATGCGCCGCTACGACTCCCTGCGCCCTCATCGCGAGGCCGTGCGGGCGATCCGGCGCGCAGCCCGACGGGACCCGATACTGGCGCTGGCGCTCGGCCCGGTTTTCGCGCGGTCGATGGCGGCCATGCTCGAGGCGGCGGCGTTGCCGAGCGAGGGCTTGGCCGGTCTGGTCCGCCAGCACGGGCTGCTGGCCATCCATTACGACGTGTCCCGGGTATTCGACCAGGACGACACCATGGACCTCTCCAAGACGATGGCGGCCCTGGACAATCGCCTCAAGACGGCGGAGCGGTGGGCCCAACCCTTTGAAAGATTTGCAAGTTCGGCACAGAGGGACGATCGGCGGCCGCTTGCGCCGTGAATATTTTGTGCAATGCACAAAAGTGCCTTGACTTCGGGCCGGCGACACATAGATTTCACATCGTTGTGCACCGCAACATGACGGTGCCGGATTTCTGTCTCGTCAAGCTGCTAGTCCCTAGGAGATAACCATGTACGCCAACGGTGCCTTCAAGAACCCCTTCACCGACTTCGATTTCACCAAGATCGCCGGTGAGTTCAAGTTCCCCGCCTTCAACGTCGAGTCGATCGTCGAGGCCAATCGCAAGAACCTCGCCGCCGTGACCACGGCCAGCACCTCGGCCGTCGAGTCGCTGAAGTCGATCGCGCAGCGTCAGGGCGACATGATCCGCGCGGCCATGGAAGACTTCTCCAAGCACGGCAGCGAAGTGCTCGCCGCCGCCACTTTCGAGGAGAAGGCCGCCAAGCAGATCGACTTCGCCAAGAAGTCGTATGACGCCGCGCTCGCCAACGCCAAGGAGATTGGCGACCTCTACACCAAGGGTCAGACCGAGGCGTTCAATGCGCTGAACGAGCGCATTGCCCAGCTGACGGACGAGGTCAAGGCGGCGATCGCCAAGAAGTAAGTCCATCGACAAGCGTCGATTGTGGGAAGGCCATTCTGCGAGGAATGGCCTTTTCTTTCGGGCGCGCGCCTCTAGGGTGCGCACCATGACGACGATCGCCTACGACGACTTCAGCAAGGTCGATATCCGTGTCGGCACCGTGCGAGCTGCGCGTCCGCTCGACGGCGCCCGCAAGCCTGCCCTCATACTGGAGATCGATTTCGGTCCCGAGATCGGCATCAAGAAGTCGTCGGCGCAGATCACGGTGCACTACACGCCGGAAAGCCTGATCGGCCGGCAGGTCGCGGCGGTCGTCAACTTTCCGCCGCGGCAGATCGGCAAGTTCATGTCCGAGGTGCTCACCCTCGGCTTTCCCGACCAGGATGGCGCGGTCGTGTTGATCGCGCCCGACAAGCCGGTGCCCAACGGCGGCAAGCTGTTCTAGCGCCTCGACGGAACGCCGCGGTTAGAACACCTTGTGGATCCAGCCGTGCGGATCGGGCGCGCGGCTACGCTGGATGCCGACGAGGGCGGCCTTGAGTTCCTCGGTCTTGGCGCCCGAGCCACCATTGCCGATCTTGAACTCGCCGTCCTTGCTGCGGACGGTGCCGATCGGAGTCACGACCGCCGCGGTGCCGCAGGCGAAGGCCTCCCGCAGCCGTCCGGTCCCGGCGTCGGTTCGCCACTGGTCGATCGAGTAACGTTCCTCGCGGACCTTGATGCCCTTGTCTTTGGCCAAGGTGATCAGCGACGAACGGGTGATGCCCGGCAGGATCGTGCCCCCCAGCGGCGGGGTCGAGAGCGAGCCGTCATCGAACACGAAGAAGACGTTCATGCCGCCCAGTTCCTCGATCCAGCGCTGCTCGACGGCATCGAGAAACACGACCTGGTCGCAGCCATGCTTGGTAGCTTCAGCCTGGGCCAGCAGGCTGGCAGCGTAGTTGCCGCCGCACTTGGCGGCTCCGGTGCCGCCCGGCGCGGCGCGGGTGTACTCGGTCGAGACCCACACCGAGACCGCCGGCGCATCGGTCTTGAAGTAGGAGCCGACCGACGAGGCGATGACCATGAACAGGTAGCCGGACGAGGGCTTCACGCCGAGGAAGTTCTCGTTGGCGAACATGAAAGGCCGCAGATAGAGGCTGCCATCTCCGTCGGGAATCCACGCGCGATCGGTGCTGACGAGCAGATCGCAGGCTTCGAGGAACACCGACTCGGGCAGGATCGGCATGGCCAGGCGCTTGGCCGATTGCTGGAAGCGGCGTGCATTCTCCTCCGGACGGAACAGCGTCGCGCCGCCGTCCGCGGTGCGATACGCCTTCAAGCCTTCGAAGATCTCCTGGGCGTAGTGCAGAACGGCAGCGGCGGGATCCATCGGGATCGGGGCGCGCGGTTCGATCTTGGCGTCGTGCCAGCCCTCGGCGTCGCTGTAATGGATCGTCACCATGTGATCGGTGAAGACGCGACCGAAGCCGGGATTCTTGAGGAGTTCGGCCCGCTTGGCGGCTGGAAGCGGCGACGGATGCGGGACACGCGCAAATTTCACGGATTGCGTATTGGGCATTTTTCTCTCGATGTTTCTTTCAACTGTAGCACAGGTCGCGAAATGAACAGATTCGCCGAACCCTTCGCAATCGGGCTGGCGCACGAGCTCGGCATAGTCCGCCATCAGCGTACGGGTCATCGGCCCGACCTGATAATGCCGATGATCGATGGCACCGACGGGGACGATCTCCGCCGCCGTGCCGCACAGGAACACTTCGCTGGCGTCGTCGAGTTCCTGCGGCATCACGGCGCGCTCCTCGACCTCCCAGCCGCGCTTGCGGGCCAGGCCGATCACCGCACGCCGGGTGATGCCGTCGAGAAAGTTCTCCACCTTGGGTGTCACGAGCTTCCCGCCAAGCACCAGGAACACATTGGCTCCCGTCGACTCGGCCAATCGGCCCTGCCAGTCGAGCATCAGGGCATCGTCGAAGCCTGCCTTCAACGCGCGGTCCTTCTCGATGCCGCAGATGATATAGAGGCCCGCCGCCTTGGCGGCGCCGGGCGCTACCTCGGGTGACGGCCGCCGATACTTCGCCATCGTGACCCTGATGCCGCCCGGCTTCACCTGAACCGACAATCGGCCTTCCTGCGCCCACGGCGCGATGGCCAGATGCACCTTGGTGCCGACGGCCGAGACTCCCATCACCTCCGAACCGCGCCAGGCAATGGGCCGGATGTAGCCAAAGGCCAAACCGTTGGCCTTCACCACCTCCCGCGTGGCGTCGTCGATCTGCTCGCGCGTCCAAGGCAGGTCGTAATCGAGCAGCCGAGCCGAATTGACCAGTCGCGCGCTGTGGGCGGAGAGGCGGAACACGCGCCCCTCGTAGATGCGCTCGCCTTCGAAGACCGCCGATCCGTAGTGCAGGGCGTGGGTCAGGACATGTGTCTTGGCTTCCCGCCAAGGCGTCAATTCACCGTCCAGCCAGATCCACCCGTCGCGGTCCGCCATCGATAATGACATTGCCGTTTATCTCCGCCGAAGATTCTTAATCGGTCTAATGGGACGACCTATACGCAATCTTTGGTCTAAATAGGTCAGCATCACTGACTATGTCAATATCGCTGTCAGCAACCCTCTCTTGCTAGCGGAAGGAGGCTGAACCTTTCCTGGACGGAGATGCTTGCGCGAAGACGGTGACGACCGGCTGTCCCGAACGAAGGCCGGTCTGTAACCTCGGCTTCATGGGTATCAACGCAGCGCCCCAGCCTCTATAAGGGGCGCCAACGCAGCCGACGTGTCAGTCATGGTCGAAACGAGATCCCCCGCTAACCCGCTGTTTCTGCGTGACGAAGAGCTGCGACAGGGCATCGAGCTGATGTTCTACGCCTATCGCGATTTCACCTTCGAGATCGATCAGCTGCTCAAGAGTTACCAGCTCGGCCGCGCCCATCATCGCGCGCTCTATTTCATCGGCCGTCATCCGGGCCAGACGGTGGGCCATCTGCTGTCCATCCTGAAGGTGACCAAGCAATCGATCAGCCGCGTGCTGAAGGATCTCCTGGAGCAGGGCTATGTCGAGCAGAAGAGTGGACCACGCGATCGACGCGAGCGGCGGCTGTGGCTCACCGAAAGGGGCCAGGCCTTGGAGCGCGAGCTGACGGAGCGCCAGAGCCAGCGCTTTGCTCGAGCCTATCGCGAGACCGGTGCGGATGCAGTGGAAGGCTTTCGCAAGGTGATGCTCGGTCTCCTCGATCCGGTGGAGCGGATCGAAGTCGACCGGCGTGTCCGTGGAGGCGGCCGCTGACCGAGATCGAGTCCGCCCCTGGCAAGCATCTGCCGCATATCCTGGTGGTCGACGACGATACCCGCCTGCGCGATCTGCTGAAGTCGTTCCTGTCGCGCAGCGGCTTTCGCGTCACCGTGGCCGGCAGTGCGGCCGAAGCGCGCGAGCGATTGGGCGTCCTTGATTTCGACCTGATCGTGCTCGACGTCATGATGCCGGGGCAGAACGGCCTCGACTTCGCGACGGAACTGCGCCGCACGAACGACGTGCCGATCCTGATGTTGACCGCGATGGGCGAAGCGAAGGACCGAATCGCCGGCCTGGAAGTGGGTGTGGACGACTATCTCAGCAAGCCGTTCGAACCGCGCGAACTCCTGCTGCGAATCCAGAGCGTGCTGCGGCGCGGGCGGCCAGCCGAGGTCGCCGCGGAACCGGGCAACGTCACGTTCGGGCCGATGCAGTTCAATCTGGCGCTGGGCGAGCTCACGCAGAAGGGCAAGCGCGTGCCGCTGACCGAAGCGGAAATTGCCCTATTGCGCGCGCTGAGCGCCCGCATGGGCGAGGCATTGAGCCGCGAGGCGCTGTGCAAGAGCGTGGGCGGCGGCATGACCGAACGCGCCATCGACGTGCAGGTCACCCGGCTGCGCCGCAAGATCGAACCGGATCCCGGCTTTCCCCGCTACCTGCGCACGGTTCGTGGCCAGGGCTACCGGTTGGTAGATGCATGAGCGCCGGCCGATGAAGTGGCTCCGCGACCGTTTCGAGGCGATCGCCGAATGGGCGGATCGTCACTCTCCACAGACGCTGTTTGCCCGCGCGCTGATCATCATTGTCGTGCCGATGCTGTTGCTGCAGGCCTTGAGCGCCTGGTGGTTCTACAGCCAGCGCGGCGACAACGTGACCAACCGGCTGGCGTTCCTGCTGGTGCGCGACCTGCGCATGCTGATCGCCATGCGCTCCGATTTTCCAGACGACGTTCATCGCGCCTGGATCACGAGCCACGCCGCCCAGGATCTGCTGCTCTATGTCCGCTTCTACAAGGGCATCGTCCAGGAATTCAAACCGCCGGCCTATTTCGACATCGTCGCCCGCGAGGTGCAGGGCGCGCTCGATGCGGATCTCAAGCGGCCCTACTTCATCGACAACGACGTCGGAGGCGACCAGCTGCTGCTGCAGATCCAGCTCAACGACGGCGATGTGATGGAAGTGCTGGTGCCGCATGTGCGCCTCACCTTCGGCTCCAGCTTCGCGTATGTGCTGGCCCAGCTCGGCCTGGCATTGGTCCTGTTCGGGCTGGCGATCTGGTTCATGCGGCGCGAACTCGTGCCCATCGAACATCTCGGGGTGGCCGCCGATGCGCTGGGCAAGGGACGTGACATTCCCGACTTCGCCTTCTCCGGCGGCACGCGCGAGGTCCGTAATGCGGCCACCGCTTTCCAGACCATGCGTATCAGGCTCAGCCGCTCGATCCAGCAGCGCACCGAGATGCTGGCGGGCGTCAGCCACGACCTGCGCACGCCGCTCACGCGCATGAAGCTCTCCCTGGCGCTGCTGCCCGAGTCGCCCGAGACCAAGGAACTCGGCGCCGACGTCGCCGACATGGAGCGCATGATCGAAGGTTACCTGGCCTTCGCGCGCGGCGAGGGCGACGAGGAAACCGAGCCGGTCGATCTCTCGGATATCCTAGAAGACGTCGCGGCCGGCGCGCGCCGCGACAATGCCAAGGTCGAGGTGAACTGGCAGGGCGACATGCTGGTCGAACTGAGGCCGCTGGCGGTCAAGCGCTGCCTGACCAATCTCGTCGCCAATGCCTTGCGACACGGCAAGCGAGCCGAGATCCGGGCGGTCCGGGCGAAGACCTCCGTCGAGATCACGGTCGATGACGACGGCCCGGGCATTCCACCCGAACGGTACGAGGATGTGTTCCGGCCGTTCTACCGGCTCGACGAATCCCGCAATGTCGACACAGGCGGTGTCGGCCTGGGCCTCACCATCGCCCGCGACGTGGCGCGCAGCCATGGTGGCGACGTGTCACTCGCGCCGTCGCCTCTGGGCGGCCTGCGCGTGATCGTGCGGCTTCCCGTCTAGACTAAGCCACCCGGAAGCTTGCAGCTCCGACAGCCTGCTCCTGCGAAAGCGGCATAGCCTGCCGTCTTGACAGGCGCTGCCGCTCGCAGTCTGTTTAGGGGACGTCCGAGGGGTGTCCGGTCTCCGTCAGGAGCCCGGTCTGAGACAGCCGGTTGCGGCTGAACCCTTTGAACCTGATCCGGGTCATGCCGGCGAAGGAACGGGAGTTTCAGGTGAGTCAGTCCAGAATCATTGTCGTGGGAGCGGGCGTCGCAGGTCTTTGCTGCGCCCTCGAATTGAGCGAGCGCGGGTACTCGGTCGAAGTGGTCGAGCGGGGCCGCACGCTGGGCGACGGCTGCTGTTCATGGATGGCGGGCGGTATGCTCGCCCCGTGGTGCGAACGGGCCGGTACCGATCCGGTGATCGCCGCGCGGGGCGCACCCTCCATTGCCTGGTGGACGCGGCATTATCCGGGCACGGTGCATGAGGGCACCCTTGTGGTGGCCCATCCGCGCGACACTGTCGAGCTGACGCGCTTTGCCGATCGCACCGAACGCTACGAGCGTATCGATGGCGCGCGAATCGCCGAACTCGAACCCGATCTCGCCGGCCGATTCCGACAGGGGCTTTTCTTCGCCGAAGAGGCGCACGTCGATCCGCGTCGGGCCCTGATGGCCCTGGCGGAAGCGCTGCGCCGACGGGGCGTGCCGATCCGCTTTGGCACGGAAGCCTCGCCGACCGGGATCCAGGCGCCCCTGGTGGTCGACTGCCGCGGTCTTGCTGCGCGTGAAGCGCTGACGGACCTGCGGGGTGTGCGGGGCGAGATGCTGGTGATCCGCTCGCGCGACGTGCGGTTCTCGCGGCCGGTGCGGCTGTTGCATCCGCGCATTCCGCTCTACATCGTGCCACGTGGCGACGGTGTCTTCATGGTGGGCGCCACCATGATCGAGAGCGACACGCGCAGCGGTCCGACGGTGCGCTCGACACTCGAGCTGTTGAATGCGGCCTATGCGCTGCATCCGGCGTTCGCCGAAGCCGAGATTCTCGAGATCAATGCCGATGTGCGGCCCGCCTTCCCCGACAACATTCCGGCCGTCCGCCGCATCGGCCGGACGCTGCATCCGAATGGACTCTATCGCCACGGATTTCTGCTGGCGCCGGATCTGGCGCGACAGGTCGCCGACAGCGCGGCCGAACTGCTTCCTCCTTTGGAGATGATCGATGCGGATCTACGTCAACGGCGACCAGCGTGAGGTCGAGCCGGGCACGCTCGCCGTGACCCTGGACGCGCTGGGCTATGGCGGGCGCAAGATTGCGACGGCGGTGAATGGCCGCTTCGTTGCGGCCACTGCCCGCTCTGCAATGCCAGTCAACGAGGGCGACAAGATCGAGGTCGTGGCGCCCATGCAGGGAGGCTGAGCCATGGCCTTCTATGGTGTCGACCTGAAGTCGCGCTTGCTGCTCGGTACGGCGCGCTATCCGTCGCCGAAGATCCTGGCCGATGCGATCCAGTCCTCGGGCGCGGAGGTCGTGACGGTGTCGCTGCGCCGCGAGTCGGGGCCGGAGCGCAGTGGTCAAAGCTTCTGGGCTCTGGTGCGGTCCATGGGTGTGCGCGTGCTTCCCAACACGGCCGGCTGCCATTCGGTAAAGGAGGCGGTCACCACCGCCCATATGGCGCGCGAGCTGTTCGACACGCCCTGGATCAAGCTCGAAGTCATCCGTGACGACGACACGTTGCAACCCGATGTCTTTGGCCTGGTCGAGGCCGCCCGCATCCTGACGGAGGAAGGGTTCGAAGTGTTCCCCTACACGACGGAGGATCTCTCGGTTGCCGATCGCCTGGTAGAGGCTGGCAGTCGTGTGCTGATGCCGTGGGGAGCGCCGATCGGTTCGGCCCGCGGGTTGAACAACGTCTATGGCCTCAAGGCGCTGCGGGCCCATTTCCCGGACATTCCGCTGGTGGTCGATGCCGGGCTGGGCGTGCCGTCACACGCGGCCGCCGCCATGGAACTCGGCTACGACGCGGTCTTGCTCAACACCGCGGTGGCCGAGGCCGGCGATCCCGTTGCCATGGCCAAGGCCTTTGCGCTGGCGATCGAGGCGGGCCATATGGCCTTCAAGGCACAGCCCATGGAGCCGCGCGATATGGCGGTACCGTCGACGCCGACGATCGGCCGCGCCGCACTTGGGGATTGAAGATGATCGATCCGTTCTATCCTGTCGTTCCGGATGCGGGTTGGGTGGCACGCCTGGTTC
Organism: Enhydrobacter aerosaccus; assembly: GCF_900167455.1. Taxonomy (GTDB): domain Bacteria; phylum Pseudomonadota; class Alphaproteobacteria; order Reyranellales; family Reyranellaceae; genus Reyranella; species Reyranella aerosaccus. The sequence goes on along the minus strand of NZ_FUWJ01000002.1, from coordinate 848,383 downwards.
CGGCCGGCGCCCGATTCATCCAGCTGCGAATCAAGGACCAGCCTGAGGATGAGCTGCGCCGGCAGGTGCGCGAGGCCAAGGCGGTGTGCGAGGCGCACGGCGCCGATTTGATCGTCAACGATTACTGGCGAATCGCGATCGACGAGAAATGTCGCTGGGTCCATCTCGGCCAGGAGGATCTGGTCGATGCTGACGTGAGGGCGATCCGCCGTGCCGGCCTGCTGCTGGGCGTCAGCACACACGATCATGCCGAGCTCGAGAAGGGCCTGGCGGCCGATCCCGACTACGTGGCGCTGGGACCGATCTATCCGACGCTGCTCAAGAAGATGCCCTGGGCGCCGCAGGGACTGGAGCGGATCGCCGAGTGGAAGAAAATGATCGGCAACAAGCCGCTGGTCGCCATCGGCGGTCTGACCGTGGAGCGCGCCAGGCTCTGCCTGGCGGCCGGCGCCGATTCGGCGGCCGTCGTCGGTGACATCGTCAATCACGCCGATCCGCTGGGGCAGACCAGGGCCTGGATCGCCGCGACGAGAGTAGCCGCATGACCGATCGTTATGCCCGCCAGACCATCCTGGGCGAGGTCGGCGTTGCCGGCCAGGCGAAGCTTGCCGCGGCGTCGGTGCTGGTCGTCGGCGCGGGTGGGCTCGGCTGCCCGGTGCTCCAGTATCTTGCGGGAGCGGGGATCGGCCATCTGACGATCGTCGATCACGACACGGTCGAGGAAACCAATCTTCATCGCCAGCCGCTTTATGCGATGTTCGATATCGGCCGACCGAAGGCAGAAGCGGCGCGTGCTGTCTTGCAGCGCTTCAATCCCGGTATCGTCGTGGAGGCCGTGGTCGAGCGCCTGACGCCGCAGAATGTCGAGCGACTGGTGGCGGCAGCCGATATCGTCGTCGATGCCGCCGACAGCTTTGCCGCGACCTACATCCTGAGCGATGCCTGTCACGTCGCGAACAAGCCTCTGGTGAGTGCCTCGGTGATCGGTCTGACGGGCTATGTCGGCGCTTTCTGTGGCGGCAGCCCCAGCTATCGTGCCGTCTTTCCGGAGGTCTCGATCGATGGGGGCACCTGCGCCACTGTCGGAGTCCTCGGCACGGCCGTCGCGGTTCTGGGCAGCCTGCAGGCCCACATCGTGTTGAACCTGCTGCTCGGCATGGAGCCCTCGCCGCTGGGACGGGTCGTGACCTTCGATGCCAAGCGGCTGGTCTTCGGCGGGTTCGGTTTCGAAGGCAGTCCGGAGGCGGAGGCGACCGTGCCGTTCATCGCTCCTTCCGGCGTGAGGGACGACGATCTGGTGGTCGATCTGCGTGGCCTCGATGAAGCGCCGGTTTCTCCTTTTTCGGCGGCGCGGCGGCTCGATGTCGATCACATCGACGAACTCGTCACGCAACCTCTGCCGTCCGCGCGCATTGTGCTGTGTTGCCGTAGCGGCCAGCGGGCGCTGATGGCCGCGGATCGGCTGCGGGAGCGGGGATTGGCCAACCTGGCCTTGGTCGCCCTAGGGTAGCAAGATACGTCCTCTTTCACGAAGGAGTTCGCCATGGGCCAGCACACGACCGACACGATCGTCCTTCATCACATCGAGGGATTGGTGGCGGAAGAGAAGGAGCTCTACGAGAAGGGCGAGATCTCCGATGCCGACAAGCAGCGCCTCGGCAAGATCAATGTCGAACTGGATCGCTGCTGGGATCTGCTGCGGCAGCGCCGCGCCCTGCGGGAGTTCGGCCGCAATCCGGATGACGCCGAGGTGCGGTCCGCCAAGACCGTCGAGAACTACCAGGGCTGACACGCCGCGCTGGGGCCAGCCGCCTGATCAGTGCAGCGCGTTGCGCAAGCCTTCGTTGGAGACCTGCATCAGGCCGCCAAACGGCAGGCCTAGCTCCATGATCAGATAAAGCGCGGCCGACGCCGATAATATGCAAACGAAAAGCACGATGCCCAATGTGGCGTTCGGTGCCGACGACATGCTGAACACGCCGAAGATGAACATCAGCCAGATCACCAGGACGATCATGAAGGTGGCGGATATCGAGTCGGCGGGCTGGGCGAACAATGACATGTAGGTCTGCGAGAGATCGGTGCTGACCTGCAAGGCCCGGGCCTGAATCGAGCTCTGGACGCCGTTCTTGGGCGTCAGTCCGCGAATCAGGTAGAGCGTGGTCTCGCTATGGGGCTTCGACGTCGGCTTCACGCCGCGGGCCTCGGCATCGTCCTTCCAGATCGAATCGATCAGCGGCTCGATCTCGGAACGCAGCGCGGCGCGGACCGATTTTGCCTCCGGGCCATACTCGTCCAGGAGCTGGTCGAGTTCGACGACGTCGGCCGTCATGCGACTGACGGAAGCGCTGTTATGTTCGAAGGACGTGCGGGTGGCGGAGAACAGCAAGGCCAGGACCAGCGCCGACATCGTGGCGATGAGTGCTGTCGCGAGCTTTATGACATCTTTTGAATCGCCATTCAGATGATGGTCGGGAAGCCGAGAGCGGAGATACATGCCGATCAGGGCACTGGCGAGGATCAGTCCGAAGGCCGTTGCGGCCGAAGCGATGGGACTCACGTTTGAACTGGCCAAATCACGAAGGTCATGGGAAGCGCCCGCAAGAATCCGCAGGTGCACGGCAATTTTCTCTAACATCGCCGACAAAGCGGATCAACGCTTTCGCCGGTTGGCACATGCCCAATCTGGGTGCTCGGCTCGCAACTCCGACCGGCGTCTGCCGTTCCCCTTCGGGAACCAGGGAGTTGATCAAAATGGCGCATAGTCGAGCGGTGGTCTGGATCCAACCTCACGAGGCCAAGTTGTTTGCCTTCGATGCCGACAAGGTGGAACGGAAGCGCATTCCCGCTGATGACGCCCGTGCTCATGCCGCCCGGGATTCGGGCAACGTGAGGGACGAGCATCTGCGCGACGATCGGCAGTTCTTCGAGGCGGTGCTGGCGGCGGTGGAGGGCGATCTCGACGACTCCGGGCGATGGGTCATCGTCGGCAGCGATAAGCCGGCTTCGGAGTTCGGCAAGTACGTTCACGATCACGCCGAGGCATTGCAGGCCAAGCTGGTCGGCGTCGAGCGGAGCAGCGACCTGTCCGAACAGAAGATTCTCGACCTTGCTCGACGCCGTTTGGGAGCGGCGGCGCGGGTCGATCAGGGTCGAGCCTGACGCAGGCTCCAGATACCGGTCAACTGGCCTTAGCCCTTCTTCTCCCAGCGCGCGGCAGCTTGGGTGTCGCCTTCGTGCGCGCCGACCCATTGCTCGCCCGCCGACGTGTCTTCGAGTTTCCAGAACGGCGCCTTGGTCTTGAGCCAGTCGACCAGGAACTCGCAGGCCTCGAAGGTGGCCTCGCGATGCGCCGATCCGACCGCGACAAGGACGATCCGGTCGCCGGCCGCCAGTCTGCCATGGCGATGGACGATCAACGTCGCCTCGAGCGGCCAGCGCCGTTGGGCCTCGTCTTCGATCTCTTCCAGGGCCTTTTCGGTCATCCCCGGATAGTGCTCGAGCGTGAGCGCATCGATCCGGTCGCGGTGGAGGCCGTCGCGGACGTGCATCTCGCGCACCAGACCGACGAACACGGCCAAGCCGCCGATGCGCTTGTTGTCTCGCGTCAGGCGCTCGAGTTCGGCGCCGACATCAAAATCCTCTTCCTGCACGCGCACCGACATGGGCATCAGCCTCCCGTGAAAGGAGGAAAGAAGGCCACTTCCTGCGCACCGGCAAGCGGCGTGTCGAAGGGCGCCGTACGGTGATCGACGGCGGCGCCGAACGCAGCACCTTCGGCCAAGGCCTCCGCATGGCCCGCACTGCGCGCGCGCAGCCACATGACCAGGTCGGCCACGGTGCGGACGTCGGCGGGAACATCGACTTGTTCCTCAGCGACGCCGACGGTGCGCTTCATCCAGGCGAAATATTTCACTTTCATCCGGCCGTGTCCTATTCCGCGCTGCTCGTCGATGCATCCTCCGCCATGTGCCGCAGACCGGTACGCAGATAGTCGTAGCCGGTAATCAGGGTCAGGCCAGCGGCGATCCAGATCAGCCACAGGCCAACGGTGGTGATGATCGGCGCCGCCGCATCGCCAACCAGGAGGAAGGCGATCGCTGCCATCTGTACCGTGGTCTTCCACTTGGCGAGTTGGCTGACGGGCAAGCCGACACGCAGCTCGGCGAGGAATTCGCGTAGGCCGGAGACCAGGATCTCGCGCGCCAGGATGATGAGCGCGGCGAAGACATGGACGCCCTGCAAGGGACCGCGATGCACCAGCATGACCAATACCGCCGCGACCAGCAATTTGTCGGCGATCGGATCGAGGAAGCGTCCCAGGCGCGAAATCTGGTGGTAGCGCCGCGCGAAGTAACCGTCGAACCAGTCGGTGATCGCCGCCGCCGCGAACAGGAAGACCGACACCCAGGGCGACCAGGGCCGGTCGAGCCACATGGCGATGACGACCAACGGTATCGCCACGATGCGCGACAGGGTGAGAAGGTTGGCGGTATTCAACATGTCTGGCGGACCATACGGCGCGGCCTAAGTGATTGTCACGACTCAAGGCCCGAACAAAGCTAATGGCTGCCGCGGAAATGATCGTGGATCTTCCGGGCGAGGGCATCGGAGATTCCCGGTACCGACTTGATGTCCTCGAGCGTCGCGACGGCGACGGCGCGGGCGCTGCCGAAATGATGCAGGAGGGCGCGCTTGCGGCCGGCGCCGATGCCCGGCACTTCGTCGAGAGCGGAGCGGGTGATATCTGCTGCACGGCGCGTGCGATGAGTTCCGATGGCGAATCGATGCGCTTCGTCGCGCAGCCGTTGCAGGAAGTAGAGCACGGGGTCGCGATGTTCGAGCGAGAAGGGCGGACGGCCGGGCACGAAGAAGCGTTCGCGACCCGCGTCGCGATCCGGTCCTTTGGCAATGCCGACGATCGCGATGTCTTCCAGTCCGAGTTCGGTCAGCACCTGACGCGTCACCTCGAGCTGGCCCTGGCCGCCATCGATCAGCACCAGATCGGGCCAATGCTCCTCGTCGCGTTCGGGATTTTCCTTCAAGGCTCGGCCGAAACGACGGCTCATGACTTCGCGCATCATCGCAAAGTCGTCGCCGGCCGCCCCCTCCGACTTGATGTTGAACTTGCGGTATGAATTCTTGATGAAGCCATCCGCTCCGGCGACGATCATGGCACCGATCGGGGCCGCGCCCTGGATGTGGCTGTTGTCGTAGACCTCTATCCGTTCGGGCGGCGCATCCAGGCCGAACACGCGCGCCACGCCCTCCAGCAGCTGCCGCTGCGTGCCACGTTCGGCCATCCGACGGGCCAGCGCCTCGCGGGCGTTGGTGACAGCCTGGTCGAGGGCGTCCTTCTGATCTCCGCGCTTGGGATTGCGGATCTCGACCTTGTGTCCGGCCGACAGCGACAGGGCGCTCTGCAACAGTTCCGCTTCCGCGACCTCATGGCTGGTCAACACGAGCTTCGGCGCGGATCGCGACTCGTAGAACTGCCCGATGAAGGCCGACAGCACGGCCGCCTCGTCGAGTTCCCTGGCATGGCTCGGGAAGTAGGCGCGGTTGCCGAGATTCTGTCCCGCGCGCAGGAAGAAGACCTGTACGCAGACCTGGCCGCCCTCGGCATGGGCCGCGAAGATATCGGCCTCGTCGATCGAATGCAGGCTGATCGATTGATGCGACTGGATATGCGCCAGCGCCTTGATGCGATCGCGCAGGACGGCCGCCTGCTCGAATTCGAGATTGGCCGAAGCCTGCTCCATGCGCTGCGACAGCGCCTGTTGCACCTCACGGTTCTTGCCACCGAGGAAGTCGCGCACCTCGTCGACGATCGCGTCATAGTCGGTCTTGCCGATGCGGCCGACGCACGGGGCCGTGCAGCGCTTGATCTGATACTGCAGGCACGGCCGGGTGCGCGTCGAAAACACGCCATCCGAACAGGAGCGCAAGGGAAAGGCGCGTTGCAGCGCGTAGAGCGTGCGGTTGACGGCGGTGGCCGATGCGAACGGGCCGAAATACTCGTTGGCCGGATCGCGGTTGCCGCGGTGCTTGGCGAGCTGCGGCCATTCGGTGTCGCGGCGGATGACGATGTAGGGGAACGACTTGTCGTCCCGCAGCAGCACGTTGAAGCGCGGGCGGAAGCGCTTGATGAGGTTGTTCTCGAGCAGCAGCGCTTCTGCTTCGCTGTCGGTGACGGCGAACTCCATGGTTCGCGTTGCCGACACCATCCGGATGAGGCGGGTCGCGAGGCGCGTCGGCTGGGTATAGGCGGCAACCCGGCTGCGCAGCGACCGCGCCTTGCCGACATAGAGGACCTCTCCGTCGGCGCTGATCATGCGGTAGACGCCAGGCTTGCGCGGCAGCGTATGCACGAACTCGGCGATCACCCGGATGCCGTCGGCAAGCGAGCCTTCGCTGGGAAGCTGCTCGGTATCGATTTCGTCGTTCACGAGGGGTGTGGGGAAGTCTGTGAAAAAGCCAGACGGCTGTCCGCTGTTACATCGGCGTCACCGTATTGACTCAATGTAGTCAGGGTGGCAACGGCTTGCCACCCTGAGCTAACGCATTGTCAGACTTTGCGTATTTCCTTCGATCCTGCCCCTTGTCGACGCTGGACAGGACAAATGTTCCCGGTTTGATCCGATTGGCTGAGGCGCTTCGTTCTGTGGGTAAAATTGGTGATTTCTAGAGCACCGAGAGCATCCGGCCCACCAGCGGATGGCGAACTACGTCGCTGTCGAGCAGGCGAACCACGGCGACATCGTCCAATCCTTCCAGGCGCTGCGCGATGGCGCTCAGCCCGGAAAGTTCGGGCAGCAGGTCGGTCTGGTCCGGATCGCCGGTCATGACCATGGTCGAATGCCAGCCAAGCCGGGTCAGCAGCATCTTGATCTGGCCGTAGGTGCAGTTCTGCGCCTCGTCGATGAGGACGAAGCTGTTGTTGAGCGTGCGCCCGCGCATGAAGGCGACGGGCGCGATCTCGATGGTGCCATCGTCGAGGTTCTGTCGCAGGCGCTTGGCGCCAAGGCGATCGTTCAGCGCGTCCCACAAGGGACGCAGATACGGATCCAGCTTCTCGCGCATGTCGCCCGGCAGGAAGCCAAGGTTTTCGCCGGCTTCCACGGCCGGCCGCGACAGGATGATCCGCGAGACGGTCCCGGCTTCCAGCGCTTCGACGGCGGCGGATATGGCGAGATAGGTCTTGCCCGTGCCGGCGGGTCCGACGGCGATGGTCAGTGGCTTGGAGTCGATCGCCTCCATCAGGAGGCGTTGGTTCTCGCTGCGCGGGCGGATCTTGCGGATGTAGCTCTGATCTCGGTCATTGGCCGGGGCGTGGTCGAAGACGAGATTGTGAATACGGGCGCTATCGACGGCATGAAGCTTCGCACGGCGGGCGGCGCGTTTGGCCATATTCAAACTCCGAGGTCAGAGGCTGGAGAGTGGAGCCGAGTGCCCGAACAGCAAAACGCCCCCGCGAGCGGGGGCGAAGGCAATCGGCAGCAGGGCGAAGGGTAGAGCCGACAGGGCACACGGTGGATGTTCCACCGGTGATCTGTGTTCCGTCGGGGCACAAGGTCCTCGAACGGATAAGCACCTCCCTTAGCTACCGGGAAAAAGCGTATCGCGAATGTGGCGGTCCGGCCACCAGATTTATGCGCCTTCGCCGAAATTTCACACTAGGTAAAGCGTCCATGCCGTACGCAACTGTACCGGGCCGGCCCGGCTAACGGCCCTGGAGCCTCAAACTGTTGCTGGGCTGCCACAGCTATGGCGCCAAAGCGGCCTTGGACCGCCATTTTGGGCAACGTGCGTTCTCATCGTGTCGTTGCAGTGACGTCACCTATGCCAGCTGAGGAGGAAGGTTCCGAATGAAGAACGCACTGCTGGGCGCGGCCGCCCTCATCGCCCTGCCGTTGGCGGCAGCCAACGCGCAATCCGACTGGTTCACGCCGGGACCGACGAATCCCGGCTTCTACATCGGCGCGGAAGGTGGCCTTAACTGGCTGCTGACCAGCGGAAGCTACCAGTCGCAGACAGGATATGCCGTGGGCGGCAAGGTCGGTTACGACTTCGTCGGTCCGCGTCTCGAACTCGAGAGCATTTACCGCAACAACCAATCATCGGGTTATGTCCTGTTTCCAGGGGGCACTGCTTGGGTGAACGGCCAGATCAACGATCTCTCGGTGATGGCCAATGCGCTGTACGACTTCCTGCCCGGGGCCATCGTCACACCGTATATCGGCGCTGGCTTGGGCATTGCCTTCCTCGACCCATCGGTCTCTGCGGGCTGCACCATGTGCAATACGCAGTTCGCCTACCAGGGCATGATCGGTATCGGTTTCAAGGCGACGCCCAATATCCGCATCGACCTGGAAGGCCGCTACTACGGCACGACCAACCCCAACACGTTCAACAACAACAACATCTCGCTGCTGTTGGGCGTAAGCTACAAGTTCGGCCAGCCTGAACAGGTCGCGCCGCCGCCGCCCGCGGCCGCACCGTCCGCACCGTCCTTCATGGTGTTCTTCGACTGGGATCGCGCCAACCTGTCCCAGCAGGCGCTGGCGACGATCCAGCAAGCGGCGGACGCTTACAAGACCAAGGGCAATGCGCGCATTACGGCGACCGGCCACACCGATACGTCGGGTCCGGAGAGCTACAACATGGCGCTGTCGCTGCGTCGTGCCAACGCGGTCAAGGACGCCCTGGTGCGTGACGGCGTGCCGGCCACGGCGATCTCGGTCGTCGGCAGGGGCGAGAGCCAACCGCTGGTCCCGACTCCGGACGGCGTGCGCGAGCCGCAGAACCGCCGAGTGGAAATCGTCGTACAATAATAATCTGTCCCTGGAACTCATGAACGGCCGGGCCCGTCCCGGCCGTTATTTTTTGTCACCGCCTCGATCAGATCTCGGTCGGCGTGGCCGCGCGGAAAGGCTGGATCCGCAACTTCGGCATCCCGCCGACGTTGGAATTTCTTCGTAGAGTGGATGAGCGGAGGCCGCCCCGGGTGAACTCGTCGTTCCAAGAGACGCCTGAATGGTCCGACATCCTATCAGGCCGCGACTGGTCGTCGACGCCGCTGGGACCCCCGGAAAAGTGGCCGGAGGATTTGCGGAAGACAGTCGTCCTCATCCTCGAATCGATTCAAGGCAGGATCGAAGAGCGTGCCACCGAGTTGGCGGCCGCAAATGCCAGCCTCGTGCAGGAAGCTGCCGAACGGCTGCGGATCGAAAGCCGCCTGCAGCATTTCGTCGAGGGAGTCGTCGACTACGCTCTCTTCATGCTCGACCCGAACGGCATCGTCACCAACTGGAACACGGGTGCCCAACGCATCAAGGGCTACGCGGCGTCGGAGATCATCGGCCGTCACTTCGAGCGCTTCTATACGCCGGAGGATCGCGCCGCGGGCGTGCCGGCGCGCGCGCTGCAGACGGCCATCCGCGAAGGCAAGTTCGAGGCCGAGGGTCTGCGGGTGCGCAAGGACGGCACTACGTTCTGGGCGAACGTCGTGATCAATCCGATCCGGGACGACAAGGGCGAACTGCTGGGGTTCGCCAAGATCACCCGGGACGTAACCGAACGTCACCGGGCGCAAGAGGCCCTCCAGCGCACCCAGGAGCAGTTGGCGCAGGCGCAGAAGATGGAAGGCATCGGCCAGCTCACGGGCGGGGTGGCGCACGACTTCAACAACCTGCTGACCGTCATCATCGGCAATCTCGAATCCATCCGCCGCACACTGGGCACCACGCCGCTCGATCACGAGCGGCTCGGGCGCTCGATCGACCATGCCATGCGCGGTGCCGAGCGCGCCGCGTCCCTGACGCAGCGGCTCCTGGCCTTCTCCCGACGACAGCCGCTCGATCCCAAGCCGGTCAATGTCGGACGGCTGGTGGCCGGCATGTCGGAACTCCTGCGGCGGACATTGGGCGAGCAGGTCGCGATCGAGACGGTGCTGGCAGGCGGTCTATGGCCCGTGCTCGTCGATCCCAATCAGCTCGAGGTCAGCATCCTGAACCTGGCGGTGAACGCGCGCGACGCCATGCCGGGAGGTGGCAAGCTCACGATCGAGACGGCGAACGCGCATCTCGACGAAGCCTATGCGAGAGCGCAGACCGAGGTGGTGCCAGGGCAGTACGTGGTGCTGGCCATCAGCGATACCGGCGTCGGCATGTCGCGCGAGGTCCAGGCGCGCGCCTTCGAGCCGTTCTACACCACGAAGGATATCGGACAGGGCACCGGCCTCGGCCTCAGCCAGGTGTACGGCTTCGTCAAGCAGTCGGGCGGGCATGTGAAGCTCTATAGCGAGGAGGGATATGGCACCACGGTGAAGCTCTATCTGCCGCGCCTGATGGCCGAGCAGGATGTTCTCGTCGAACCCGAGCAGGTCCATCACACGCCGCGCAGCCGAAATGGCGAAACGATCCTGGTGGTGGAGGACGACGAGGATGTGCGCGCCCACTCCACTGGCATCCTGCGCGAACTGGGATATGACGTCCTGGAGGCAGCGACGGCGGCGGCGGGACTGCAACTGCTTCATGGCCATCCTGAAATCCGCCTCATGTTCACGGATGTCGGGCTGCCGGGCGGCATGAACGGACGCCAGCTCGCCGATCATGCCCGCAGCATCCGACCCGACCTCAAGGTACTGTTCACGACGGGCTATGCGCGCAATGCGATCGTGCACGAAGGGCGCCTCGATCCTGGCGTTTCGCTTCTGACCAAGCCATTCACTTTTTCCGATCTGGCCCGCAAGCTCGGCGACATGCTTGACGAGGCAAGCGCGCCGCCACGGGTGCTGCTCGTGGAGGACGATGCGATGAGGCAAATGGCAGTGGCCGAGCAGGTCAAGGAACTCGGTTATCGCGTCGAGGTTGCCGGATCCGCTGCCGAAGCGATCAGCAAGGTTCGTCTGATGGCAGACGATATCGCCTTGGCGATCATCGACATCAGCCCGCCCGGCCGCGGCGGCGATGCGCTGCTGAGCGAGTTGCGGGCCCTGAATGCCCACCTGCCTGTCGTCTTCACTAGCCCCGATTCGGGCAGCCTGCCGCGCCGCTTCGCCGCTGACCCGTTCGTTGTCCTGGTTCGTAAACCCTACACGGGGAAGGACCTGAAGTCGGCCATCGACCGACTGCGGATGGCCTGACGGCATCTTTACAACGGGGCGTCGGCCGGCCACGTTTCGCCCGTTGGGGAAAACGGAGACAACGGTTCGATGGGGCAGGGAGCGGTGCGCGGTGTCGCCGTGATGGTGACGATGCTTGCGCTGTGGGACCGGGGCGCGTCTCTCGCACAGGGAGTCGGATTCCTCACCGAGCAGCAGCGGCTTGCCAGCTATTGTACCGGCGTGTCCGAAGCGCGGCTGCGCGACCTCAACGACTTCCTCAAGATCGACTGTGCGGGATCCAAGCGTAAGGAGTGCGTCACGGCTGCGGACGAACTCGGCCGTGCCCAGATCATGGACCGTCGGCTGTGGGCCTACCTCACGAAGGAAATCTTTACCTCGAAGGACCAAGGCCCGCGCGAACGAGCCCTTGCCTACAGTCAGATGACCAGGGGCAGCGATAATTGGCTGGCCTGCAAACGACGCCCGCCGCGCACCGATCCCGATAACCTGCCCGCGTGCCGGGAATCGCGTGGCTGCTTGATCGAGGAGCGCTTTTCGTTCCTTCCGCCGTGAGCATGGTGCCCAGCCGACTCGGGCAATTGCAGTCGATACCCGGCGCAGTCGCTCCGTGGGCATCGCCGGACATGGAAAGCCCGTCCCGCGGGGGAGCGACGGGACGGGCCCAAGCCCTTCGTCAGGAAAGGGCTACAGGAGCAATCAGCGCCTGCTGGTCATTCAACGTCAGCTCGCCGCAATCGTTGCGCCCTTCGAGCCTGGAGCCGGTCGCGCTTCGCCCCGAATTGTCGGCGTCTCGGGCATCGCTCCGCGCCGCGATAATTTGATCTCGGCTTGGTCACAGGCGAGCGCCGAAAGATGGCAAGATCGGCGCCGCAATCGTCAAGTTTGCGATCGGAAGGATTGGGGTATGAGCAGCGAACTCTGGAAGATGACGGCGGTCGAAGCGGTGTCCCGGCTGAAGAAGCGGGAAATCTCGCCGCTGGACCTGATCGATGCGTCGGCCACGCGAATTGCGCAGGTGGAACCGTCGGTCAATGCCTTGCCGACGCTCTGCCTCGATCGGGCGCGTGCCCATGCCAAGCGCCTGATGACGGGCGAGGCCAACGAGGCGGAGGGAGAGGCGGGCTGGCTGGCCGGGCTTCCCGTCTCGATCAAGGATCTCACCGATGTCGCAGGGGTGAGGACGACCTACGGCTCGCCCCTGTTCGCCAACCATGTCCCGACCCGGTCGCATCCGCTTGTCGAACGCATCGAGCGCAAGGGCGGCATCGTCGTGGCGAAATCCAACACGCCCGAATTCGGCGCCGGCGGCAGCACCTTCAACGAGGTGTTCGGGCGCACGCGCAATCCCTGGAACACGTCGCTGACCTGCGGTGGGTCGACCGGCGGCGGCGCCGTCTCGGTGGCGACCGGCGAAGTGTGGCTGGCCCACGGCTCCGATCACGGCGGCTCGCTGCGCCGGCCCGGGACCTATTGCTCGGTTGTGGGCCTGCGGCCGTCGCCGGGCCGCGTGACGCGCGGCACCTCGAACAATCTCTGGTCGCCACAGTCCGTGCAGGGACCGATGGCACGCACCGTGGCCGATCTTGCGCTGTTCCTCGACACCATGGCCGGCTTCTGTCCCGAGGATGCGATGACCTTCGATGCGCCGGCGCGGTCGTTCAGTGCCGCCGTTGCCAGTCCCGTGGCGCCGCGACGCGTGGCCTTCACCGCGGACTTCAACGCCAAGTTCGAGCTCGACAGTGAAATTCGCGAGATCTGCACGCGCATGGCGCGGCGCTTCGAGGAGATGGGCTGCATCGTCGAGGAAGCGTCGCCTGATTTCGGTCCGGTGGACGAAGTGTTCATGGCCCTGCGGAGCCAGCAATTCGTCGTCGATCGCGAGCTTCAGCTCCAGGCGCATCGCGACAAGATCAAGCCCGACATCATCTGGAACACCGAGATCGGTCTCAAGCAGACGGCGAGTCGGCTGGCCTGGGCCGAGCGCGAACGTGCAGCATTGTACCGTCGCATGGTCGAGTTCTTTCGGACCTACGATCTGCTCGTGACGCCGGGAGCGCCGACGGCCGCCTTCGATGTCAATCTGCGGGCGCCGGCCACGATCGCGGGCAAGAAGCTCGAAAACTACATGGCCGGCTCGACGCTCAATTCGGCCATCACCGTCACCGGCAGCCCGGCCATCGCCGTGCCCTGCGGCTTCGACAGCCATGGCCGGCCGGTCGGGCTCCAGCTCGTCGGCAAGCCGCGCGGCGAGGCGGCTCTGCTGCAGGCCGCTTCGCTGTACGAAAGCGTGGTGGGCCTGCACAAGCTCCTGCCCATCGACCCCAAGCCGGGAACCGTGCCACCATCCTCCCCATAAGAACGCGGCCTTAAGGGCCGGGAGGAAACGATGCGGGTTGTGATCACGGGCGCGAGCCGAGGCATCGGTCGCGCGACGGCGCTCAAGCTTGCCGAGAGCGGCGCCAAGGCTTTCACCCTGTGCGACATCGCCTATCTCGACGAGCTCGAGGCACTGGCAGGATCACTGCGCAGCTCGGGCTGCGTCGTGCGCACGCTCAGGACCGACATGGCGAAACCCAACGCGCCGGCGCAGGTCATCGCGGCGGGCGTCAAGGCCATGGGCGGCATCGATGCCATCGTGGGCAATGCCGGCATCACGGCGCCGGCCAAGCTCGCCGACCTCGATCTCGCGACCTGGAACAAGGTCTTCGATGTCGATCTTCGCGCCAACTGGCTGCTGGCCAAGGCCGCCTATCCGCATCTGCGCCGGAGCAAGGGAGCGGTGGTGATGCTGGCGTCGATGGCGGGCGTGATGCCGCAGCTGCCGACCGGCGCCTACAGTCCGGCGAAGGCCGCCCTGATCATGCTGACGCAGATGCTGGCAATGGAATGGGCTTCCGACGGCATTCGCGCCAACTCGGTCTGCCCGGGCTTCGTCCATACCTCCATGACGGACGCCATCTATCGCCAGCGCAAACTGGCGCGCGGCCGGGCGAAGCTGGTGCCGCTGGGCCGCGTCGCGTCACCGGCCGATATCGCAGACGCCATCGCCTTCCTGCTGAGTCCCGCTGCCAGTTACATCACCGGCCAGGCCTTGATCGTAGATGGCGGGCTGACGCGTTCCATCCTCAATCATGTTCCCGGCATCGCCGCCACACCGCTTGCGAAGAAGGGGAAATGAGATGAAGGCATCGCTTTTCTACCTGCCCAGCATCGGCAGCCGCGCCGAGATCGAAGCCGGCATGGCCGGCATGCGGCCCGACCTGTATCAACGCATGCTGAAGGAGCTGTCGGAGCAGATCCGCCTCGGCGATGAGCTGGGCTACGATTCGGTGAGCTTCACCGAACACCATTTCCACATCGAAGGCTTCGAGCTCTCCAACAACCCGGTGCTGCTCGATCTCTACTTCGCGATGCAGACCAAGCGCATCCGCGTCGGCCAGCTCGGTATCGTCCTGCCGGCATCCAATCCGATCCGCGTGGCCGAGGACATCGCCATGCTCGACCACATGACGAACGGCCGCGCCTGCGCGGGTTTCGCGCGCGGCTATCAGCGACGTTGGGTCGATGTCATGGCGCAGCAGACCCACGGCATCCATGGCGCGCTGCCCAACCAGCACGACGAGATCGACAACGCCAATCGGCTCGCCTTCGAGGAGAACTTCCGCATCGTCAAGAAATGCTGGACGGAGGAGATGCTGACCTTCGACGGCAAGTTCTGGAAGATCCCCGCAGGCCCGACACCGTGGACGCTCGACACGACGGAGAAGTGGGGCAAGGGCGTCGAGAACGGTATCCTCAAGGCGGTGGGTGTGGTGCCGAAGCCGCTGCAGAAACCGCACCCGCCGCTGTTCCAGCCCTTCGCCAGCTCCGAGAACACAGTCCGCTTCTGCGCCAGGGAGGGCATCACGCCGATCCTGCCGCCGATGCATCCGTTTCATGAAGACAAGCTCTACAGCGTCTATTCGGAAGTCTCCGGCAAGCCGAAAGGGCAGGGCGTCGGCGTGCTGCGTGACGTCATCATCGCCGACACCGACGAGCAGGCGATGGCGCTCTGGCGCGACTCCGGCCAATTCTCCGGGCGCGCCTGGTTCGAGCCCTTCGGCTTCCGCAAAGGGATGCAGGATCCGAAAACCGGCGAGTTTCCGACGGCAGAGCAGATCATTGCCCAGGGCTATGCTTTCGTCGGCACGGTCGACACCGTGCTGCGCGCCATGGAAACCCAGCAGCGGCGCCAGCCGGTCGATTGGGTCTTCTGCTACACCTACAACAGTCTGGTACCGCACGATCTGCTGATGAAGTCGATCGACCGCTTCTGGACCGACGTGATGTCGCGCTTCCATTAGTCCGTGCGCGAGGCCCTTATCGAGGCCCGTATAGTAGCCTGTATCGTCGCGCGGGCCGATCGCGCCCGATTCGGCATCGGAATTGCTTGCCCAGGGTCGCGAAAGGGGACTGGGTATGCAAGGGATCGCCAACGGTATCGGACGTCGAGGGTTTCTGAAGGCGGGGGCGGGAGTTGCCGCGCTCGCGGGCGTCCCGGTTGGCGCGAAGGCCGAGGCGAAGATCGCGCCGCCCAACATCATCAAGGCCGGCACGCTCGTGATGTCCATCAACCCGACGCTGCCGCCGCTGCAGTATGTCGACGACAAGGGCCAGCTGCGGGGCATGCGCGTCGAGCTCGCCAACGAATGCGCCAAGCGGCTGGGCCTGACGCCGGAATATGTGCGGACCGAATTCGCCACCATGATTCCCGGCCTCGCCGCCAAGCGCTGGGACATGATCAACACCGGAATCTTCTTCACCGAGGAGCGGTCGAAGCTGATGTACATGGTGCCCTACGAACAGGCCGCCATCAGCTTCCTCGCCGCCAAGGGCAATCCGCTCGGATTCAAGACCATCGAGGACCTGGCGGGTCGCAAGATCTCGGTCGAGCTCGGCGGTATCGAGGAGAAGCGCACCCGTGAAGTGGCCGACATCGTCGCCAAGAAGGGGCTGAAGCCCGTGACGGTGATGACGTTCAACAATTTCGGCGAGGCCTTCCAGGCCCTGCGCGCCGGCCAGTCGGACGCCGCCACGTCGATCGACGCCACGGCCATGTTCATGCAGCAGCGTGGCGACTTCACGCGCGCCATCAGCGGTGTCTTTCCGCAAACCGCCTGCTTCGCCTTCGCCAACAAGGTGCTGGCGGAGGCCGTGGTCGGCGCGCTGAACGAGCTGAAGAAGGATGGCTTCTACGACAAGCTCCTCGACCAGTACGGGGTGCTGAAGATCGACGCTCCGGCCTTCGCCATCAGCGGCCCCGGGCCGGCTTAGCACCAGAGCGAGAGGCGCCCATCGAGACCGCGTCCGGCGGCGACGGTGCATGGGCAAATGTCGGAATGCGATCTAGGGGCCGTCAATGAAGGTCTGGAACTGGGACGGCTTCTGGAGCTACTTCACGAACCTTTATCTTCTGGAGGGGGCGCTCTGGACGATCGGGCTGACGATCACGACCCTGTTCTTCGGCTCGCTGCTCGGCCTCGGCCTTGCCGTCATGCGCCTGAACAAGCGCCGCTGGCTGTCCTACACGGCGCAGACCTATGTCTGGATGTTTCGCGGCACGCCGCTGCTGGTGCAGCTCATCATCATTTATACCGGCCTGCCCCAGCTCGGCTTGATCCGGTTCTCGGTGGTGGAGGCGGCAGTGCTGGGCCTGGCGCTGAACGAGGCGGCCTATCTCTCCGAGATCCTGCGCGGCGGCATCCTGTCGGTGCCGCGCGGGCAGAGCGAGGCGGCGCGGGCCTTGGGGCTGCGGCCCTTCCAGATCTTCCGCCTCGTCGTGCTGCCGCAGGCGCTGCGGGTCATCATCCCGCCGCTGGGCAACTCGGTGAACGGGCTGCTGAAGACCACCTCGATCGCCTCGGTGATCTCCATGGAAGAGCTGCTGCGGCGCGGCCAGATCCTGATGCAGCAGAAGTTCCAGATCCTCGAAGTCTTCATGGTCGTGGCCGTGATTTATCTCGTCCTGACGAGCTGCTGGGATCTGGTCCAGCGTCAGATCGAGATCTATTACGGCAAGGCCTATGGCGCGCAGGCCGACCGGCAGCTGGCGCGTGACGATCGCTGAGGCCAGGCGCGATGGCTCGATTGGCGACCGGAATAGGTCCGGACCGGACGAGGACATAAGCTGCTGCCATGTCCGCCTCGGTCCCGTCCTTCGGATTGCGCCACGAGCCGGTTTGCCGCCGGCTCCCATTATATTTCCATTTATTTAATGGAAACGGCGGCGTCCGAGGGGGCTTGGCGCTAGGCGGTCGCGCGGGCCTTGTGCTCCGGCAGGATGCCCATCTGCCGCATCACCTCGCGCAGGGCGGGCCTCTGGGCCTCGGGCAGCGGCAGGCGGGGCGCCCGCGGAGGCCCCATGGGCATGTCCATCAGTTCGAACGCCGCCTTCGTGCCCGAGACGTAGCGCGGGCCGCCGACCCACCACAGCAGCGGCGTGATCTTCTTGTAGAGGGCCAGCGCCGTATCCATGTCGCGCTTGTCGGCGACCAGTTCGAACAATTGCGCCGACCAGCGCGGAATCACGTTCGAGCAGACGGCGACCCAGCCTTCGGCCCCCAGCCAGAAGGACTCGTAGCCGATGACGCCGGCGAACACCGTCATCTTGTCTCCCGCCAGCCGGATGATGTCGCGGACGCGGGTCGGGTCGAGCGTGGACTCCTTCACATATTGGCAGTTGGGAATCTGCGCCAGCCGCGCGATCAGCTCCGGCATCATGTCGACATTGGCAGTCGCCGGATTGTTGTAGACCATGATGGGAATCGAGATGGCGTCCGAGATCCTCTTGTAGTGGACGTAGAGCTCGTCGTCGGTCGGCACGCTGTAGAAGGGTGGAATGATCATCACCCCGTCGGCGCCCATCGCCTCGGCCTCGCGGCTGGTCCGGATGGCCTCGTCGGTCCATTCGGCGCCGGTCCCGATCAGCACCGGCACGCGACCGGCAGCCTGCTTGACGACGGTCTCGACGATCTGCCGGCGCTCGTCCGGCGTGACGCTCAGGAACTCGCCGGTGCTGCCGAGCGGGATCAGGCCGTGAATGCCCTGCTCGATCTGGAAGTCGACCAGCCGCTTGAGCGCGGCTTCGTCGACTTTCTTGCCGTCGGCAGTGAAGGGCGTGATCAGCACGGTGTAGGTGCCGCGAAACTTCTTCATCCTGGACTCCAGCCGGACACGGGCCGGCGCAACGCTCTCAGTTTAGGCGATTGGCGATGCGGCTGAAGCATGCACATATCCGGCCAAACCAGCCGGTCCAGATCCGCTTCGATGGCCGCTCGCTCGAGGCCTTGCCGGGCGAGACCATTGCCGCGGCGCTGGCCGCGTCCGACATCGTATCGGTGCGCCAGGCACGATCGGGCGCGCCGCGTGGACCATTCTGCGGCATGGGCGTCTGCTTCGATTGCCTCGTGACGGTGAACGGTCGCCCCAGCCAGCGCGCCTGCCTCACCAAGGTCGAAGCCGGCATGGATATCCGGTCCATGCCCGAGGCGTCGCCTGTCCCGCCCGAACCGGCGGCATTGCCGGAGGAGATCGCCTGCGATGTTCTCGTGGTCGGCGCAGGGCCGGCAGGACTGGCGGCGGCGCGCAGCCTTGCCCTTGCCGGGGCCGATGTCGTCGTCGCGGACGAGCGCCTGCAGGCCGGCGGGCAGTACTTCAAGCCGTTGGCCAGCTCGCAGGCGGCGGAGATCGCGACGCTCGATCGTCAATTCCGTGACGGAGCCGTGTTGCGGCAGTCGGCGCTGCTGGCGGGCGTGAAGATCCTGACCGAGACGACGGTCTGGGCCGCCTTCGCGCCCCATGAAGTCGCGGCGCTCGTGGCCGGCCGCTCGACTCTGTTCCGGCCCAAGCGCCTCGTGCTGGCGACCGGTGCCTACGAACAATCCTGGCCGGTTCCGGGTTGGACACTGCCGGGCGTGATGACGGTCGGCGGCCTGCAGACCCTGGCGCGGTCCTACCGTGTCGCGCCCGGGAAGCGGATCGTCATTGCCGGCAACGGGCCGCTGTGTCTGCAGACGGCGATGGAACTGATCGAGGGCGGTGCCAATGTCGTCGCCGTCCTCGAAGCCGCGCCGCGTCCCGGCCTGGCGCGTTGGCGCGATCTGGTGGCCGCTGCGGCCGCAGAGCCCGGCCTGCTGGCCGAAGGACTTGCGCTGACGGCGCGGCTCGGCGGGCGCTTGCAGTGGAACCGCCGCATCACGCGCCTGCTCGGCCACGACCGTGTCTGCCAGGTGGAGGCCGAGGGGCTGAGCATCGAGGCCGATATCGTCGCCCTCGGCTACGGTTTCGCCGCCTCGTCCGAACTGGCGCGGTCGCTGGGATGTCGGCATCGCTTCGTGGCACGCGGCAATGGATCGATGGAGACGCTGACGGACGAGGAGGGACGCACCAGCCTTCCCGAGGTCTTCGCGATCGGCGATGGCGCCCGCTTCGGCGGAGCGCAGGCGGCCCTGGCGCAGGGCCTGGTCGCCGCCTCGGCGATTGCCCGCGATCTCGGCCGTGTCCTCGCCGAGCCCAAGGCAGCGCGGCGAACGCTCGCGCGATCGCGGCGATTCCAGACGGCGTTATGGCGGCTGTTCGATACCGGCCCGCGTGATCTGGCCGAAATCGACGATGCGGCCATCGTATGCCGCTGCGAGGAGGTGACGGCGGGCGACCTGCGCGCGCTCATCGCCCAAGGTCATGATTCACCGGCCGCCCTGAAACGCGCCTGCCGTGTCGGCATGGGTCGCTGCCAGGGTCGGTACTGCGCGGCACTCGTCTCGCGCCTGATCGGGCGCGAGGTCGGCGAATTCGGCCTGTTCGCACCGCGCCCGCCGGCCAAGCCCGTGCCCATCCGGGCCCTGTCGGTCGAACAGCCAGAATGGACCGGCCACAAGGATTTCGTGCCGCCGGACATGGCCCGGCCGCGAGAGACCGAGCCGCTGCCGACCGAGATCGTCGATACGCTGGTGATCGGCGGCGGCGTTGCCGGCTCGTGCCTGGCCTACTGGCTCGCTCGCGAGGGCGTCGAGACGCTGGTCGTGGAGCGCGACGACATCAACCTCCAAGCCTCCGGCGCCAATGCCGGCAGCCTGCATGTGCAGCTTCTGTCGTTCGACTTCGGGCTCGACGCCACGCCCGCCGGCAACCGGGCGGCCGATACCCTGCCACTGGGTCCGGCGTCGATCGCCTTGTGGCAGGAGATCCAGCGCGACACCGGCGAAGATCTCGAAGTGAAGGTCTGCGGTGGGTTGATGCTGGCCGAGACGCCGCGTGACGTCGCGTTCCTCAAGGGCAAGATCGCACTGGAGAAGAGCCGTGGCATCGAGGCGGAGCTGATCAGCGCCAACGAGCTGAGGGCACTCGAACCGGCGATCGGGGAAGCCGCCATCGCCGCCGAATGGTGCCCGGCCGAGGGCAAGATCAACCCGTTGCGCGGGACTTATGCCGTGGTGGCTCGCGCCACGGCAATGGGCGCCCGCTTCCGGCGCGGCAGTAATGTGCAGGCCATCGAACGTGACGGGACCGGCTATCGCGTCACGACCAGCCGGGGCGAGATCCGCTGCAAGCGGATCGTCAACTGCGCCGGTCCGTGGGCCGCCGAGATCGCTGGCAAGATGGGCATCAGTCTTCCGGTGCGCGGCGCGCCCTTGCAGATGATCGTGACCGAGCCCACGGCGCCGACCCTGTCACGGCTGGTGGCTCATGCCGCACGGCATCTCACCTTGAAGCAGATGGGCTCTGGCGCCTTCATGATCGGGGGCGGCTGGACGGCGGGGCTCGACGAGCGGGAGAAGCTGTCCCGGGCCTTGCGGTCCAGCGTCGAAGGCAATCTGTGGGTGGCCAGCCGTGCGGTCCCGGCGCTCGCCCATCTGCACGCGATCCGCATCTGGGCCGGCATGAACGTGAACATCGATCGCGCGCCCGTCCTGGGCGAAGTGCCGGGCCTGCCCGGCTTCTACAACTGCGTGAGTTCCAACGGCTACACGCTGGCGCCGATCCTGTCGCGCCTCACGGCCGAGATGCTGTGTGGCCGCTCGACCAGCCTGCCGGTCGAGCCCTATTCGATCAATCGTTTCACCTGAGGAGAGCCGCATGGAACGCTCCAACAAGACTGCCCGTGAGCTCTTCGAAGCGGTGAAGGCCGATACCGGTCGGCGGCGCTTCGGCTTCGGGCGCAAGCCGGCGCTGGTCAATGTCGATTTCCAGAATGCCTATACGCGGCCAGCCGAATTCGTCACTGCCTACGAGACGGATCCGCACCAGATCGATTATGTGAATCAACTGGCGCGCCTGTTCCGCAGCCATCGCTGCCCGGTGGTCTGGACCTATGTCGCCTATCTCGACTCGGGTGAGGATTGCGGCGTATGGGGCACGCGGACGGATACGCCTGACTCCCTGCAGAACATCAAGTCCGGATCGCGCCGTGCGGCGTTGGACGATCGCTGTGAGATCGACAGGAGCCACGATATCGTCATCAACAAGCGCATGGCGTCGGCCTTCTTCGAGACCAATCTCGCGTCGCTGTTCACGTTCCATGGCGTCGACACGGTGATCGTGACCGGCGGCTCGACGTCGGGCTGCGTTCGCGCCACCGTGGTCGACAGCCTGTCCCGCAGCTATCGCACCATCGTTCCGGAGGAGTGCGTCGCCGACAAGCACGAGAGCCCGCACTTCGCCAACCTCTACGACATGGCGCTGAAATACGCCGATGTGCTGCCGGTGACCGAAGTGCTGGCCTGGATGGAGAGCTATCGGCCCGCCAATTGAGGAACGGTGCTAAGTGAAGATCGACGGATCGATCAGCGGCTTGCCGCGCGGGCGCGCTGGCTCGGGGCGATCGCACTTCTGGAAGCGGCCGCGGCCGGCCGACCCGCTCATGCGGCCTTCCTCCATGACGATCTCGCCGCGCGACAGCGTCATGACCGGATAGCCCGTGAGCTCGCGGCCCTCGTAGGGCGTGTAGTCGCAATTGTGATGGAGGATCGAGTTGGTGAGACTCACCTTGCGCTTGGGATCCCACAGCACGATGTCGGCATCGGCTCCAACGGCGATCGTGCCCTTGCGCGGATGCAGACCGTAGATCTTGGCGGCGTTGGTGGAGGAGAGCGCCACGAACTGCTGCAGGGTGAGGCGGCCCTTGTTGACGCCTTCGGAAAAGAGCAGCGGCAGCCGCGTCTCGACGCCCGGCACGCCGTTGGGGATCTTGCGGAAGCTCTGGGCTGCGCCCGGAAGCTTCTTGCCGCGCACGTCGTCGAACTTGAAGGCGGCATGGTCGGACGACAACACGTGGAACGTGTTGGCGGAAAGGCCGGTCCAGATATGCTCCTGATTGTCGGTGCCGCGCGGCGGCGGCGAGCAGACGCACTTGGCGCCTTCCTCGCCCGGCTTCTCGAAATCTTCCTCGCTCAGGAACAGGTATTGCGGGCAAGTCTCGCCATAGACCTTGAGGCCGCGCGCCTGGGCGCGCTGGATCTCGTGCATCGCCTCCTTGGCGGAGACGTGCACCAGCAGCATCGGGACGTCGAGCAGCTCGGCGAGCGAGATGGCGCGGTGCGTGGCCTCGCGCTCGACCACGAAGGGGCGCGAGGTGGCATGGAACTTGGCCGCCGTCATGCCCTTCAGTTCCAGCTGCTCGGTCAGCCAGCCGATGCAGTCGGAATTCTCGGCATGGATCATCAGCATCGCCTGCTCGCGACGCGCGGCGGCGAGGGCATCGAGCATCTCGCGGTCACTGAGCTTCACGTCGTCGTAGGTCATGTAGACCTTGAACGAGGTGTAGCCGTCGGCAACCAGCGCCGGGAAGTCCTGGCCCATGATCTTCTCGCTGGGATCGGACAGGATCACATGGAAGGCGTAGTCGATCAGCGACTTGCCCTCGGCACGGCGATGGTACTTGTTGACCGCATCGCGCAACGACTGGCCTTTGTTCTGATAGGCGAAGGGCAGGATGGTGGTGGTGCCGCCAGCGGCCGCCGCACGGCTGCCGCTCTCGAAATCGTCGCAGAAGACCGAACCGTCGGCGGTGTCCTGGTCGAAATGGACGTGGGCGTCGATGCCGCCCGGCATGGCGATCAGATCCGTCGCGTCGATCTCGCGTCCGCCCTTGTCGAGTCGCTCGCCCAGCGCCACGACGCGGCCGCCGGTGATGCCGATATCGCCCTTCACCACGTCGGCTGCGGTGGCGATGGTGGTGTTGCGGATGACGAGATCGTAGTCGGCCATGTTTCCTCTCCGTCGGCGCCTGGGTGCAAGGACCATGCCGTGGCTCCCGGCCTAGACCCGGAGGCCGGGCCGGTCCACACTCGCATCAAGAATAAGGGAGCCAGAATGGGCAGCCGGTGTCGTTCGTTTCTTGTCGCTCTGGCGAGCGTGGTGCTGGGCGCCCAGACGGTCGCGGCGCAGACCCCGATCAAGCCAGCCATCGTCTACAGTACTGGCGGAAAATTCGACAAATCCTTCAACGAGGGCGTGAGCGCCGGTGCCGAGAAATTCAAGGCCGAGACCAAGATCCCCATCGCCGAATTCGAGCCCAGCAACGAGACGCAGTTCGAGCAGGCGCAGCGGCGCTTCGCGCAGCGTGGCGACGATCCCATCATCGCGGTCGGCTTCGCCCAGGGCGTGGCCCTGGAGAAAGTGGCCAAGGAGTTTCCCAAGACGCACTTCACCTTGATCGACAGCGTCGTGAACCTGCCCAATGTGCAGTCCATCACCTTCAAGGAGCACGAGGGCTCGTTCCTGGTCGGTGTGGCGGCGGCGCTGGCCTCGAAGACGGGCAAGGTCGGTTTCGTGGGCGGCATGGATATCCCGCTGATCCGCCGCTTCCTGTGCGGCTACGAGCAGGGCATCAAATACGCCAATCCCAAGGCCGAGCTGATCTCCAACATGACCGGCACCACGCCGGCCGCCTGGAACGATCCCGGCCGCGGCGCCGAGCTGGCCAAGGGGCAATTCGATCGCGGCGTCGATGTCGTCTATGCCGCCGCGGGCAGCACCGGCATCGGCGTGCTGCAGGCCGCCAAGGATCGCGGCAAGTACGGGATCGGCGTCGATTCGAATCAGGACCATCTGCACCCCGGCACCATGCTCACCTCGATGATCAAGCGCGTCGATCTCGCGGCCTATCAGAGCTTCAAGGCGATGCAGTCCGGGAGCTGGCACGCCGGAAGCTCGGTGCTCGGCCTCAAGGAAGGCGGCGTCGACTGGACCATCGACCAATACAACGAGAAACTGATCACGCCCGAGATGAAGGCCAAGGTGGAACAGGCCAAGGCCGACATCATCGCCGGCAAGATCGAGGTCCACGATTACATGAGCGACAATTCCTGCCGGTGACTGCGATGCCGGCCATGACGGCGGTCCCGGCCATCGAGCTGCGGGCGATCGACAAGTCGTTCGGCGACGTCCATGCCGTGCGCGCCGTTTCGCTGACCATCCGGAAAGGCAGCATCACCGGCCTGGTTGGCGAGAACGGTGCCGGCAAGTCGACGCTGATGAGCATTCTCTACGGGCTCTATCGGGCCGATTCCGGCGAGATTCGTGTCGAGGGCGAACGCGTCGAGATGGGCAGTCCGCGCGATGCCATCGCGCACGGCATCGGCATGGTGCATCAGCACTTCATGCTGATCGACAGCTTCACCGTGCTGGAGAATCTGGTCCTGGGCGCCGAGGGCGGGTTCCTGCTGGGGCGCGGCATGGCGGCGGCGCGGTCCGAGGTCGCGCGCCTGGAGCGCGAGTACGGGCTGTCGATCGATCCGGATGCGCGCATCGCCGACCTGTCGGTCGGTGAGCAGCAACGGGTCGAGATCCTGAAGGTGCTGCTGCGCGGCGCCCGCATCCTGATCCTGGACGAACCGAGCGCCGTGCTGACGCCGCAGGAGACGGAGCGGCTGTTCCGTATCCTCGGCGTACTGCGCGACGGTGGCGTCACGGTGATTCTGATCACGCACAAGCTGCGGGAGGTCATGGCGGTGACCGATCAGGTCTTCGTCATGCGGCAAGGCGAGGTGGTGGCCGAGCGGCGCACAGTCGACACGACTCCGGATGAACTGGCCGAACTGATGGTCGGCCGCAAGGTTCGCCTGGGCGTCGACCGCCAGCCGGCACGGCGCGGGCCAGCGCTGCTTCGTGCCGAAGGCCTGTCGCTGGTCGATCGCCATGGCATCGGGCTGCTCGACGGTATCGATCTCGAGGTGCATGGCGGCGAGATCGTCGGCATCGCCGGAGTCTCGGGCAACGGCCAGACCGAGCTGCTGCAGGTGCTGGCCGGCATGCGTGCGCCGACGGGAGGAACGATCACGATCTGCGGCCGCACCTTCGATGCTGGCCATCCCGGCGATCCGGCGGAGCGGCGAGCGCTCGGTCTGGCGCATGTGCCGGAAGATCGCCTGCGGCAAGGCCTGGTCGCCGCGTTCCACGCTTCCGAGACCTCGATCCTGGGATATCAGAACGAGGCGCGGTTCAGTCCGCACCACCTCATCGACCGACCGGCTGTCCGCACCTATTGCGCGGAGCTGATGCAGCGCTTCGATGTCCGGCCGCCGCTGCCCGGTCTGCGATCGGCGCAATTCTCCGGGGGCAACCAGCAGAAGCTGGTGCTGGCGCGCGAGATCTCGCACGAACCGAAGGTGCTGCTGGTCGGCCAACCGACGCGGGGCGTCGATATCGGCGCCATCGAGTTCATCCATCGCGAGCTGGTCCGCTGTCGCGATCGCGGCTGCGCCATCCTCCTGGTGTCGGTGGAACTCGACGAGATCCTGGCCTTGTCCGATCGCATCCTGGTCATGTCGAGCGGGCACATCGTCGGAGAATCGGCGGGTGGCACGGCCAGCGAACGCGCCCTCGGCCTGATGATGGCGGGGATGAAGGCGGCATGACGGGGCTGCGCCGATCGTTGCCAGCCTGGGTCGAAATCCTGGTCCTGCCGGCGATCAACATCGCGCTCGCCTTCCTCACGGTCGGCGTGATCGTGATGATCGTCGGCGTCGATCCGCTGCAGGCACTGAAGCTTCTGGTCCTGGGCGCGGTCGGATCGCCTGAATCGATCGGCTACACGCTCTACTATGCCACTAATTTCGTCTTCACCGGCCTTGCCGTGGCCGTCGCCTTTCATGGTGGCCTGTTCAACATCGGCGGAGAAGGGCAGGCCTATCTCGGCGGCCTCGGCTGCGGCGTCGCTATTCTCGCGCTTGATCAATATCTGCCGATCTGGCTGATGGTGCCGATCGCCATCGCCGCGGCGGCGCTGTTCGGCGCCGCATGGGCGGCGGTGCCGGCCTGGCTGCAGGCGTGGCGCGGCAGCCACATCGTCATCACCACCATCATGTTCAACTTCGTCGCTTCGGCGCTGATGGTCTATCTGCTGGTCAATGTCCTGATCGCGCCCGGTTCGATGACGCCGCAAAGCCGCGGCTTCGGACCGTCCGGGCAATTGCCGGCACTGGCGGGCTCGCCGCTCAACCTGTCGATCGTGCTGGCGCTCGCCTGCTGCGTCGGCGTGTGGCTGTTCCTGTGGCGCACGCCCTGGGGCTACGCGTTGCGCGCCATGGGCCACAATCCCGAAGCCGCCCTCTATGCCGGCACCAACCTGCGTTCCATGACCATGGTCGCCATGTGCCTGTCGGGGGCGTTGGCGGGCTTCGTCGGCGTCAACGAGCTGATGGGCGTGCATCATCGCCTCGTGCTCGATTTTCCGGCCGGCTATGGCTTCGCCGGAATCGCGGTCGCCCTGATGGGCCGCAATCACCCGCTTGGCGTCGCCCTCGCCGCCTTGCTGTTCGGCGCGCTGCAGCAGGGAGGGGCGGAACTCGCCTTCGATGTTCCCGCCATCACCCGCGAGATGGTCGTGGTCATCCAGGGACTCGTGATCCTGTTCTCGGGCGCGCTGGTGAACCTGCCTCGTCCCTGGCTCGCCGCGTTCCGGCCCCGGCAGGCGCCATGACGGGCGATCTGTCGGCTTTCGTCTTCCTGATGCTGGCGGCGACCGTGCGGACGGCGGCGCCCCTGATCCTGTGCGCCATGGGTGGGCTGTTCTCGGAGAGGAGCGGCATCGTCGATGTCGGCCTCGAGGGCAAGATGCTGACGGCCGCCTTTTTCGCCGCCGCGGTTTCGGCGGTGACGGGGTCGGCGTGGTGGGGGGTGGCGGCGGCGATCGCGGCGGCTGAGGCCATGGCGTTGCTGCACGGCCTTGCCTGCATCACCTATCGCGGCAATCAGGTGGTGAGCGGCGTGGCGCTCAACATCCTTGCCGCCGGTCTCACGGTCGTGCTGGGCAATGCCTGGTTCGCGCGCGGCGGCCAGACGCCGGCGCTGGATCAGCCTGGCCAGCGGCTGATGCCGCTCTTCTCGCCCCGGGCCGGCGACAATATCCTGGTCTATGTCGCGCTCCTGTCGGTGCCGCTCACCTGGTGGCTGCTGGCGCGCACGCGCTTCGGGCTCAGGCTGCGCGCCGTCGGCGAGATGCCGCTGGCAGTCGACGCGGCCGGCATTTCGGTGGGCTGGCTGCGCTACCTGGCCGTCCTGCTTTGCGGCCTGCTTTCGGGACTCGCCGGCGCCTATCTCTCCATCGCCCAGAATGCAGGCTTCAGTCGCGACATGACGGCTGGACAGGGCTTCATCGCCCTGGCCGCCATCATCTTTGGCAAATGGCGACCGGTGCCGGCGTTCGGCGCCTGCCTGGTCTTTGGTCTGCTCGACGCCGTCGCCATTCGCCTGCAGGGGGTGCGGGTACCTGGTTTCGGCGAAGTGCCCGTGCAATTGATCCAGGCCTTGCCGTATCTTCTCACCATGTTCCTGCTGGCTGGCTTCATCGGACGCGCCGTGGCGCCCAAGGCGATCGGTATTCCCTACGAGAAGGAGCCCTGACATGGACGACCTGCTCCATCTCGCGCGGACGATGATGTTGCGTGCCTATGCGCCCTATTCGAAGTTCCATGTCGGCGCCGCCGTGCGCGACGAGGAAGGCGGCATCCATGGCGGCTGCAATGTCGAGAATGCAGCCTATCCCCAAGGCCTGTGCGCCGAGGCATCGGCCATCGCCGCCCTGGTGGCGGCGGGCAAGCGGCGCGTGCTGGAATGCGTGGTGATCGGTCCGGGACCCGAAGTCATCACACCCTGCGGCGGCTGCCGTCAGAAGCTGCGGGAATTTGCGGCGGAAGATGCCAGGATCCATCTCTGCGGCCCCGACGGCCTGCATCGCACCGTGACGCTGGGCGAGCTGTTCCCTTTGTCCTTCGGCCCGCAGCATCTCGCATGAGCGCGGTCGAGACGATCAAGGCGCGGGCGCCGGGCTTCACACCCAGGGTCGCTCTCCTCCTCGGCTCCGGCCTCGGCGGCCTGGTCGAAGAGGCGGACGCGGTGGCGACGATTCCCTATGCCGAGCTGGCGGGCTTTGCGCAGCCTTCCGTGGGCGGCCATGCCGGCCGGCTCGTGCTGGGCCATGTCGGCTCGACGCCCGTCGCCATCCTGCAGGGTCGCGTCCACTACTATGAATCGGGCAAGGCGGACGAAATGGCGCCGGCGATCCGCGCTCTGGCGGAGCTCGGATGCGAGACCCTGGTGCAGACCAACGCAGCCGGCAGTCTGCGGCTCGATATGCCGCCGGGCTCGATGATGGTCATCACCGATCACATCAACTTCACCGGCGCCAATCCGCTGTTCGGGGTGCGCGACAAGCCGTTCGTCGACATGGTCGACGCCTACGATCCGGTCCTGGTGCGTCGCCTCCTGGAGATCGGCCGGGGTGTCAACATCCGGTGCCACGACGGCGTCTACATCTGGTTCTGCGGACCGAGCTTCGAGACGCCCGCCGAGATCCGTGCCGCAGTCACCTTGGGGGCCAGTGCTGTCGGCATGTCGACGGCGCCGGAGACTATCCTGGCCCGCCATGCCGGGCTCAAGGTGGCGGCAGTGTCGTTGATGACGAACTACGCGGCCGGGCTGGTGCCGGGCGCGCTTGGCCATGATCACACGATCGCCGTCGCGAGCGCTGCCTCGGGCGATCTGCGGCGTCTGCTGCGCGCCTTCCTGGAAACCTACGGTTAGCGCCGTGCTTCCACAGGAGATCATCCGCCGCAAGCGCGACGGCAAGGACCTTACGGCCGAGGAGATCGCCTTCGTCGTCCGCGGCATCGTCGACGGCAGCCTGAGCGAGGGACAGGTCGCGGCTTTTGCCATGGCAGTGTTCTTCCGCGGCATGACGCTCGAGGAACGCGTGGCGTTGACGCTCGGTCTCGCGCGGTCGGGCCTCACGCTGGACTGGGCGGGTCTCGACCTGCCTGGTCCAGTCATCGACAAGCATTCGAGCGGCGGTGTCGGCGACAAGGTGAGCCTGATGCTGGCGCCGATCGTGGCAGCCTGCGGCGCTTTCGTGCCGATGATCTCCGGACGCGGCTTGGGCCATACCGGCGGCACGCTCGACAAGCTCGCTTCCATCAGCGGGTACGAGACGCAGCCGGACGTGGCGACCTTCCGCCGGGTCGTGCGCGAGGTCGGCTGCGCCATCATCGGCCAGACCGACGACCTCGCTCCCGCCGATCGACGCCTCTATGGCGTACGGGACGTTACTGCCACGGTCGAATCCATCCCGCTGATCGTGAGCTCCATCCTGAGCAAGAAGATCGCCGCTGGCCTGCAAGGGCTGGTGATGGATGTCAAATGCGGCTCCGGCGCCTTCTGCGACACGGAGGCCATGGCGCAGGATCTGGCGCAAAGCCTGGTGGCGGTGGCCCATCGCGCCGGCTTGCCCATGACAGCCCTGATCACCGACATGGACTGTGTGCTCGGCCGCGATGTCGGCAACGCCCTCGAAGTTGCGGAGACGGTTGCCTATCTAAAGGGGGAAGGGCGTCGCGATACGCGGCTGCACGAGGTGGTGATGGCGCTGGCGGCCGAGATGCTGATGCTGGCCAAGCTTGCGCCGAGCCTCGCAGCTGGCCGTGCTCGGGCGGAAGCAGCCCTGGCCGATGGGCGGGCTGCCGAAAGATTCGGGCGTATGGTCTCCGCCCTGGGTGGTCCGGCTGATTTCCTGGAGCGATCCGGCGAGTACCTGACGCCGGCGCCCGTCGTGCGCGCCTGCCCGGCACAGCACCCCGGCCATGTCGTGGCCATGGATGCGCGCCAGGTCGGAATCGCGGTGGTCGGGCTTGGCGGCGGTCGCAGCCACGCCGACGATGCGATCGATCCGTCAGTCGGCCTGACGGGTGTGGTCGGCATCGGCGCCCAGGTTCGAGCGGGAGATCCGCTCTGTTTGATTCATGCCAGCAGCGATGCCTCGGCCGAAGAGGCAATCGCGCTGGTGCAGGCCGCGATCCGCATCGACGATCCGGCCCCGCCGGCGAAGCCGGTGATCATGGGGCGCGTCGCTCAATGACCGGCTTCGATCCTGAAAGCTATGAGCGGGACGGTTTCGCGATTCTGAAGCGATTCCTGTCCGCCGAGGAATGCGACACGCTGCAGCGTCGCGCCGCCGCGCTGGTGGCGGATTTCGAGCCTGCTGCTGCCCGCACCGTCTTTTCCACGCAGGACCAGCGCCACGCGCGCGATCGGTACTTCCAGGAATCGGGCGAGGCTATCCGCTTCTTCTTCGAGGAGGAGGCGACGAACGAGCCAACCGAGCGGGGCCTCAACAAGATCGGCCATGCGCTGCACGATCTCGATCCCGTCTTCGACCGCCTCTCGCGCTTGCCGCGCCTGGCCGCCTTGGCACGCGAACTGGGGATCGTGCAGCCGCTGTTGCTGCAGTCGATGTACATCTTCAAGCAACCGCACATCGGCGGCGAAGTCGGCTGGCACCAGGATGCGACTTATCTCCACACAGATCCCGTGACCGTAACGGGCTTCTGGTTCGCCCTCGACGATGCCGATCGCGACAATGGCTGCCTGCTGGCATCGCCCGGCGGGCATCGCGGTTCCTTGCGTCAGCGCTTCCATCGCCAGGGCGAGGAGTTCGTCACCACCGTGCTCGATCGCACGCCGTGGCCCGCGCATGAGCCGATCGCGCTGGAAGTGCCGCGCGGTTCCTTGGTCATCCTGCACGGGCTGCTGCCGCATGCCAGTGCCGCCAACCGCTCCGATCGCTCGCGCCACGCCTATGCCCTGCACGTGATCGATGGCCGAGCGGTGTATGACAGCGACAACTGGCTGCAACGCCCCACTATGGAACTTCGAGGCTTCGAGTGATCCCAAAGGCTGAAATCCACTGCCATCTCGAGGGCTCGATCCCGCCGTTCCTGGCGCGCGAGCTCGCCGCGCGCAACGACCTGGCGCTGCCGGACGGCCTGTTCGGGCCGAACGATACCTACATATGGCGCGATTTCCTGAGTTTCCTCGGCGCCTACGATCGTGTGTGCGGCGTGTTGAAGGTATCGCGCGACTTCGGTGACGTGATCTATTCCTATCTCGCGAGAGCCGCGAGGCAGGGGGCGGTCTATGTCGAGATGTTCTGCTCGCCGGAGCGACCGAAGGCTCTCGGCATCCCCTACGAGGAGTGGCTGGCCTCCCTGGTGTCCGGCATCGATCGTGCGCAGCGCGAGTTCGGCATCGTCGGCCGCATCATCATCATCTGCATCCGGCACCTGGGGCCGGAGCGCGCGCTTGCCATGGTCGAGCGGATGGTGGCCGAGCCGCACCCTTACGTCGTCGGCTTCGGCATGGGCGGCGACGAAGCCCGGTTCGAACCGGACGACTTCGGACCGGCTTACCGTCTGGCACACGACAAGGGCTACGGCTGCACCGTCCATGCCGGCGAGGTACGCGGCCCGGAGAGCGTCTGGTCGGCCATCCGCGCCCTACCGGTCACGCGCATCGGCCATGGTGTGCGTTCGTCCGAGGATCCGCGACTGATGGAGGAACTGGCGCGGCGTGGAACGGTGCTGGAGGTCTGCCCGGGCAGCAATATCGCGCTCGGCATCTATCCCGATCGGGCGGCCCATCCGCTTCATCGCCTGATCGAGGCGGGCGTGCCGGTGACCCTGAATTCGGATGATCCGCCCTTCTTTCGGACCACGCTGGGCGCGGAATATGATGATGCCGGTCTCGATGCGCGGACGCTGCGGCACATCACGCGGACGGCGATCCGTTCGTCCTTCGCCGACAGCGACACCAAGCAACGACTCCTGAGCAGGATCGAGCCATGAGGATGGTCAGAACATGTGTGGTGGCCGGCCTTGCCCTGGCAATCGGGGTGGCCGGTGTGCGGGCCGACGAGCCGGCTCCGACTCCGAACGACCTGCTGCTGGCGACGCTGTGGACGCAGCGCGCCGTCGAATACAAGGGCAATGCTCTGACGGTCTATGCGCTGGCCAGGATTCGCCTCGACCAGGCTTTGGCCGATCCGAGCTGGACCGCGGCCCCGGGAGAGCAAAAGGGAGAGTTCAAGCACCTGCCGCCAGCGGTCGTCCTCGATATCGACGAGACGGTGCTCGACAACTCGCCGTACGAGGTGTGGCTGCTCAAGAACAACCAGACTTTCAGCACCAGGACCTGGGACGAATTCTGCGCCGCCCGGATCTCGCGTGCCATACCGGGAGCGGTCGAGTTCACGCAGTATGCCGACGCCAAAGGCGTGAAGGTGTTTTATATCACCAATCGCGGCATCGAGACCGAGAAGGACACGCGCGAGAACATGGCGACGCTCGGCTTCCCCATGGGCGGCAACGTCGACACCTTCCTGATGCAGAACGAGAAGCCGGACTGGGGCAGCCTCAAGAGCACGCGTCGCGCGGTGATCGCCAGGGACTATCGCATCCTGCTGAACTTGGGCGACAATTTCGGCGATTTCGACGATCGCTTCCGGTCGAGCGACGCGGAGCGGCTGAAAGCGTTCGAGGAGGACAAGGCCCATTGGGGGCACGACTGGCTGGTCATCGCCAATCCGACCTACGGGTCATTCGAGACGGCGCCGTTCGAGCATGATTTCAAGAAGTCACGTGACGAGCAGCGCAAGGCCAAGTGGGACGCGCTGGAAAGCTGGAGCGGACCGAAGCAGTAGGTCGGTCCCGGTCGTGCCCGGCGCGTGACGATCAGATCGCCTGTTCGCTCTGGGCGTCGAACAGGTGCAGGCGCTCGGGCCTGAGCGCAAGGCGGAGCTTGTCATGAGGCCGCACCTGCAGGGTCGGTTCGATGCTCGCCACGAACAGGGCCGGTCCGACACGGGTGTCGAGCAGGATTTCGGAGCCGAGTTGTTCGACCACCTCGATGCCGGCATCGAAGCAATGCTCAGGGGCATCGCCGGCCGTGGCGACATGGATATTCTCCGGCCGGATGCCGAGGATCGCCTTGGCTCCCGTATGGGCACGGGCGCGCGCGGCGAGTTCGGGGGGCAACTCGATCCTGAGCCCGTCCGCTTCCGCGGCCATGCGGCCATTGCTTTCGCGCAGCGTGACGTCGGCGAAGTTCATGGCCGGCGATCCGATGAAGCCGGCGACGAAGCGGTTGGCCGGATTGTTGTAGAGCGTGAGCGGCTCGCCCACCTGCTGAACGACGCCGTCCTTCATCACCACGACCCGATCGCCCAAGGTCATGGCCTCGACCTGGTCGTGGGTGACATAGACCGACGTGACGGCCAGGCGCTCGTGCAGCTTCTTCAACTCGACGCGCATCTGCACCCTGAGCTTGGCGTCGAGGTTGGAGAGCGGTTCGTCGAACAGGAAGACCTTGGGATCGCGCACGATCGCGCGACCGAGCGCGACGCGCTGGCGCTGACCGCCGGAGAGCTGGCGCGGCTTGCGATCGAGCAGGCTTTCGATGCCGAGGATGCCGGCGGCGCGGCGGATGCGCTGGTCGATCTCGCTGCGCTCGAACTTCCGCATCTTGAGGCCGAAGGCCATGTTGGCCGCGACGCTCATGTGCGGATAGAGCGCGTAGTTCTGGAACACCATGGCGATGTCGCGATCCATCGGCGGCACCTCGTTGACGACCGAGTCGTCTATGCGGATCTCGCCATCGCTCACCGCCTCCAGCCCGGCAATCATGCGCAGGGTCGTGGTCTTGCCGCATCCCGAGGGGCCGACCAGGACGACGAACTCGCGATCGCGAATGTCGAGGTCGACGTCCTTGACGGCGTGGAAGCCGTCGAACCGCTTGTTGAGCTTGCGCAGAGTGACTTCCGCCATGGTCCTAACCCTTCACCGAGCCGGTCAGGCCCGAGACATAGTGTTCGACGAAGAAGGAGTAGACGATCGCGACGGGGACGGAGCCCAGCAGGGCTCCGGCCATCAGCGAGCCCCAGAAAAACACGTCGCCGCGGATCAGCTCCGAGGTCACGCCCACGGCCACAGTCTTCTCCTGCGGCGAGGAGAGAAAGACCAAGGCGTAGATGAATTCGTTCCACGACAGGGTGAAGGCGATGATGCCGGAGGAGAGGATGCCGGGCACGGCGACGGGAATGACGATGTAGAGCATCGCCTTCCAGCGCGAGGCGCCGTCGATGCGCGCGCACTCCTCGAGTTCCTTCGGGATCGCCTTGAAGTATCCCATCATCAGCCAGGTGCAGAACGGGATCAGGAAGGTCGGGTAGGTCAGGATCAGCGACCAGGGGGAGTCGCCGAGGCGGAAGTCGCGGATGATCTCGGCCAGCGGGATGAAGAGCAGCGTCTGGGGCACGAGATAGGTGATGAAGATCAGCGTGCCGAGGCTTCCGGCCCAGGGAAAGTTGAGGCGGGCCAGCGCGTAGCCCGCCAGAACGCCGCAGAACAGCGAGATCAGCGTCGAGGTGGCGGCGATGAACATCGTGTTCACCATCCAGCGCCCGAAATCCGTCTCCTCGAACAGGTAGCGGAAATGCTCGAGGGTCGGATGGTTGGTCCAGAACGGCATGTAGTTGACGGCGTTCCAGGGCCGGTACAGTTCGCCGTCCGGGCGGAAGCTGGTGATGATCATCCAGTAGAAGGGGAACAGCAAGACGAAGACGAACAGCGCCAGCGGAATATTGTAGAACACCCAGCGCCGCCACAGAGCACCTTCGATCATGGGCGTGTCTCCCGGCTCATCGCGTTTCGACTCGGCGGATGTAGAGGAGCTGCACCACCACGATGATGAAGAGGAAGGGGAACATCGCGAGCGATACCGCCGCGCCCTCCGACAGCAGGCCGGAGACGATACCGATCTGGTAGGCGTAGGTGGCGAACAGATGGGTGGCGTTAGCCGGGCCGCCGCCGGTCATCACATAGACGAGCTGGAAGTCGGCGAAGGTCTGGATCACCGAGAACAGCATGACCACCATCGTGACGGGCAGCAGCAGCGGCCAGGTCACATACCAGAAGCGGGCCCAAGGCCGGGCGCCGTCGATGGCGGCGGCCTCGTTCAGCTCCGGGCTGATCGTCTGCAGGCCGGCGAGCAGGCTGATGGCGAAGAACGGCACGCCGCGCCAGATGTTGACGATCATGATCGAGGTCATGGCCAGGGTCGGGTCACCCAGCCAGTTGATGCGCGCCTTGATGAAGCCGAGATGGAACAGGCTCCAGTTGATGACGCTGAAGGTGGGATCGAACATCCACTTCCAGGCGAAGGTCGACAGCACGGTCGGGATGATGAACGGCAACAGGATGAAGGCGCGCACCAGCGCCTTTCCCCTGAAGTGCCGGTTCAGCAGCATGGCGAGCCACAGGCCGAGCCCGAGCTTGAAGACGGTCGTCACGCCCGTGTACCAGAAGGTGTTCCAGACCGCGGTCCAGAAGATGTTGTCGTCGGCCAGCTTGGCGAAGTTCTTGAGGCCGACGAATACACCGGGGTCGCCGACCTTGGCGCTGCTGAGCGACAGCAGCACGCCCTCGGCAAAAGGGTAGGCGATAAAGAGTCCGAGCAGGACCGCGGTGGGCGACAGCAGCGCGAGAGCGAGCCAGCGCTCATCCTCCAGCCTGCGCAATCGGACGGAAGGCCGACGCACCCGTGCGGTTCCCAAAGCAGTTACCGTCATCGTCCATCCACCCGCGTTCGAGTTCGCTTCTCGATGCTGCCGCTGCCTGGCCGGCGCCTATGCCGAATAGATCTTCTTCAGCTCACCTTCGGCCCATTTGACCGCATCCTCCGCCGGCATGCCCTGCACGGCCTTGGCGTACATGTCGGTGACGATGTATTTCGAGAGCGCTTCGGCGGCCTTGCCGTTGGGCAAGCCGGCATAGCCCGGCGCCTGGCCGAGCCTGGCGGCGACCTTGAACGGCGCCATCACGGGGTCCTCGGTCCAGACCTTGTGCTCTTCCCACTTGGCGGTGCAGGGCGTGGCAAAGCCCTTCTGGGAGACGAACCACTTCTCGAAGTTCTTCTCGGCGTGGATCCACTTCAGGAACTCCTTCGCCGCGTCCTGGTTCTTCGAATACTTCATCAGCATGTCGGACTGGAGCAGATGCATGCCGTACTGGCCGGCCGGACCTGCCGGCAGCGGCGAGTGCAGGATGTCCTTGTTCATCGGCGTGCCCTTCTCGGTCTGGTACTGATCGGGCTTTCGCAGCGTCTCGATGTAGATCGAGGCGCCGTTGAGCGTGGCCGAGATGGTTTGTGACAGGAAGGCGCGGTTGTTGTTGGTGTCGTCCCAGGCCAGCGCACCCTCGTCGCAGCCGTCCT
Organism: Enhydrobacter aerosaccus; assembly: GCF_900167455.1. Lineage (GTDB taxonomy): Bacteria > Pseudomonadota > Alphaproteobacteria > Reyranellales > Reyranellaceae > Reyranella > Reyranella aerosaccus. The sequence continues at coordinate 811,680 of NZ_FUWJ01000002.1, read as the reverse complement.
TCCAGAAGCCGGCCATGAACTTCACCGACTCCACGGTCTCCTTGGAGTTGATGGCGACAGTCTTGCCGTCGGCCTCGACTTCCTTGCCGCCCCATGACCACAGATAGGGATAGGTGAAGGTCGGCGCGTCGCCGAACGTATGGCCAAGCGTCTGGCCGACCGGATGGCCGTTGGCCTTCAGCTTCTTGGCGACGTCGCGGTATTCCTGCCAGGTCTTCGGGAAGGAGGTCGCGCCGACTTCATCGAACCACGACTTGCGATAGGCGATCATGGCGCCGATGACCGCCCACGGCATGCTCATGAACATCTTGCCGTCGCTGCAGATCGAGCGCGCGTATTTGTAGATGCCGCCCTCGCGCTTGCCGAGATCCTCGGCGAGATCGCTGAGATCGACGACGCTGTTGCCGTAGATGTAGGTCGTGTTGTTGAAGGCCTGGATCAGATCCGGTCCGGTGCCGGACTGGATGGCGGCCGTGGTGCGCGGCTGCAGGTCGTTGCCGTTCACGGTCTCGAAGTTGATCTTGATGCCGAGATCCTTCTCGGCTTGTGGCATCAGCTCCTTGCGCATCAGCGTGTCGGAGGCTGGAACGAAATCGACCCAGCGCAACCAGTGCACGGTCTTGGTCTGCGCATAGGCGGGCGTGCGGCCCGTGGCGAGGATTCCGGCCATGCCGGTGGAGGCGACGGCAGCCGCGCTGCCGGCAAGCTTGATCACGCTGCGACGCTTGGTCTGACCCATATTTTCCTCCCAGAAGACACTGCCTCTTTGGACAGCGCTTAATTGCCGTCATCGTAGGCATCTGCGAGGAAAAGGCGCAAGCCGGTAAGCGGAATTTTTCCTAGCGAATCGGCTCGGTGGCGTTTTCGTTCTCCGGCTCGAGCGAGACGAGCGCCGGATCGAGGGTGAAGAGTTCCTGGGCACGGCCGACGCCGCGCAACGCGAAACGCCCGACGGAAACCAGCTTGGTGCGCTTCTCGCCCGGCAGCGCTTGGGCGAAGGCGGAGGAGACCAGCAGCGGGCGATCGACGGAGCGACACATCGAGGCGATACGGCTGGCTTCGTTCACGGCCGGACCCACGACCGTGAAATCGAGCCGGTCGGTACTGCCGATATTGCCGAAGAACACCTCGCCGATATGCAGGCCGAGATAGACGGTCGTGACCGGGCGCGCCTCCATGGCGCGGCGGGCATTGAGCTCGCGCACGTTACGGCGCATCAGGAACTCCGCCTTCAGCGCCCTGGCGCAGGCCATGGCCGGATCGTCGTCGCGAAAGATCGCCAGCGTTCCATCACCGATCAACTTCAGCACATCGCCGCCGGCGTCGCGGATCGCGGTGATCACGGCATCGGCGTAGTCGTTCAGCAGGGGAATGATCTCGTCCGGCGGTGCGGTGTCGGTGATGGCCGTGAAGCCGCGCAGATCGGAGAACCACAACACCGATTCGATGCGGTCGGCGACCCCGCGCTGGATGCGGCCATCGAGGACGCGCGCGCCAGCATCGCGGCCGAGATAGACCTCGACCAGGGTTCGCGCGATCTGCGACAAGGCGGCGTTCTTGATCGCGAGGCCAAGCGCCGGCACCAGGCGGCGCAGCGCCGCGACGTCGGCGTCGCTGAACCCGCCAGGGTGGCGAGTGGACCAAGCCGAACAGACGCAATCCATCTCGCCGATGACACCGGAGCGGGCGAAGCGATGGATGAAAACCAGATAGTCGGTATGGCCCGCGTCCTTCATGTCCTGGATGATCGTGAAGTCGGCGGGCTCGCCGAAGCCGATGCGCCGCCGCAACTCCTCGCCGCCGGACTGCAGCAGGTGGAAGAACGGGCTTCGCTGCCACGATTCGGCGGCCTGGCCTTCGCTGCTCGGGCCGTATTCGGCGACCGGTGTTTCCTCGGTGCCATCGCCGCGCCAGCGGAAGATGCGGCCTTCGTGCACGGGATGAAGCGTATCGATGAAGGCCAGCCCCCGGGTGATCTCGAGCCCGGCCGCGCAGCATTTGAGGCAAAAATCCCGCAGGAGGTCCGGTTCGGAAACGCCTTCGAGTCCGCGTCGAATGACCCAATCGGTAATACGGTCGATATCTTGTGCGTGCATCGGCCTCAATGTAGGTCTCCCCGCCGCCGATGCCAGGGACCGATGATCAGTCGATCCGGTCGCGAAAATGGCAGGCGGCGTAGTGCGCCGGCGACACGGCCTCCAGCATCGGGCGCTCGGCCACGCAGCGATCGGCCTTGAGCGGGCAGCGCGGGTGGAAGGGGCAGCCCGACGGCATGTTCAGGGCGCTTGGAATTTCGCCCTTCGCCTTGGCCTTGGCCGTGATGCCGACGCGATTGAACGGATCGGGAATCGCCGCGATCAGCGCGCGCGTATAGGGATGGCGCGGATTCTCGAAGATTTCCTGCCAGCCGCCCTGTTCGACGATGCGGCCGAGATACATCACCGCCACGCGGTCGCTCATATGCTCCACCACGCCCAGGTCGTGGCTGATCATGATGTAGGAGAGGCCCATCTCGTCCTTGAGCTCGAGCAGCAGGTTGATGATCTGGGCACGGATCGAGACATCGAGCGCCGATACCGGCTCGTCGCAGATCACCAGCTTAGGCCTCAGGATCAGGGCGCGGGCGATGCCGATGCGCTGGCGCTGGCCGCCCGAGAATTCGTGCGGGTAGCGGTCGGCATGCTCGCGGCGCAGGCCGACCTTGGCCAGCATGTCCATGACCCGCTCGTCGACCTCGGCCTTGTCCACGCCCTGCAGTCGCAAGGGGTCTGCCAGGGTCCGCCGCACAGTCTGGCGTGGATTGAGCGACGCGTAGGGATCCTGGAACACCATCTGCACCAGGCGCGCGGTCTCGAGCCGGGAACGCTTGCCGAGATCGTCGCCGTCGAGCACCACGCGACCGTGACTGGGAGCGACCAGGCCCATGATGGTGAGGGCGAGGGTGGACTTGCCGCAGCCGGATTCGCCGACGAGGCCGAGACATTCGCCCGGCCTAACCTCGAGCGTGACGCCGTCAACGGCGCGCAGAGTCTTGAGGCCGCCCCTGAGCGAGCTTCCGACCGTGAAATGCACGGCGACATCGTCGAGGGTAAGCAGCGTATCAGCCATGGTGATGGCACCGGACGAGGCCGTCGTCGGGAAGCGGGGAAATGCCGGGCGCCACTTCGCGGCAGACCTCGGTCGCCGCCGGGCAGCGCGGATTGAAGCGGCAACCTGATGGGTACGACGAGATTGCAGGTACGACGCCCGTGATCTCACGCAGCTTCTGGCGGCCGCGCCGGGAGCGCTCGCCGAGCCGGGGAAGCGAGTCCACGAGGCCTTGCGTGTAGGGATGGCTTGGCGTGGCGAAGATCGCGTCGGCCGGCCTGCTCTCGACGATGCGGCCGGCATACATCACGGCCACGCGCCTGCACATGTTGGCGACCAGCCCGAGATCATGGCTGATCATCAGGATGGCCGTTCCCTTGGCGGCGCAGAGCTCGCGCATGAGGTCGATGATCTCGGCCTGCACGGTCACATCGAGCGCGGTCGTGGGTTCGTCGGCGATCAGCAGGTCGGGTCCGCAGGCAAGCGCGATGGCGATCATCACGCGCTGACGCATGCCGCCCGAGAGTTGATGCGGGAAGTCCTTGATGCGTCGCTCGGGCGAGGGCACGTGAACCTGGCGCAGCGCTTCCTCGGCACGGTCCATCGCCTCGGTCCAGCCTGCGCCCTCGTGCAGCACAAACATCTCGGCGATCTGGCGGCCGACCGGAGAGAGCGGGTTGAGCGCCGTCATCGGCTCCTGGAAGATCATGCCGATCTTGCTGCCGCGCAGGTTGCGCCATTCGGCAGGCGAGGCGTCCTGGATCTCCCTTCCGTCGAGCACGATCCTGCCGCTCGCCACGGAGAGCGGCCGCTTCAGCAGGCCCATCACCGCCAGCGCGGAGATGCTCTTGCCGCAGCCCGATTCGCCCACCAGGCCGAAGGCCTCGCCGCGGCCGATCTCGAAGGAGACGTTCTCGACCGCGTTGTGCGTGACGCCATCGCCGGCAAGGGCGATGCGCAGGTCCTCGACCTTGAGCAGGGGCTGGGTCATGCGCGCGCCTTCATGACCGGCGAGTCTTGGATTGCGGATCGAGGATATCGCGCAGCCCGTCGCCCAGCAGATTGAGGCCGAGCACGGTGAGGAAGATGGCGAGGCCCGGGAAGACCGAGAGCCATGGTGCCGTCGTGATCTGGTCGCGAGCCTCGGAGAGCATGCTGCCCCAGCTCGGGAAGGGCGGACGGATGCCGAGGCCGAGGAACGACAGCGCCGCTTCGGAGAGGATCGCGCTGCCCATGCCCAGCGTGGCGATGACGATCAGCGGACCCAGGACGTTGGGCAGTACCTGCGTGAACATGATGCGCAGATCGCCATAGCCCAGGATGCGCGCGGCCTGGATGTAGCCCTGGCTCTTGAGCGATAGCACCTGCGCGCGCGCGACCCGGCAGGAATAGGACCAGGCGGTGAGCCCGAGCGCCACCAGCAGCGAGACCAGGCCCGGTCCCAGGATCGCCATGATCGCCAGCGCGAAGACCAGCGAGGGAATCGCGAGCATCAGGTTGGTGAGCCCGCTGACGACGTCGTCCCACCAGCCGCCCCAGTAGCCGGCGGTGAGGCCGAGCGTGACGCCGATGAGGCTGTTCAGGATCTGGCTCACCACGCCCACGGTCAGCGAGATGCGCGAGCCGTAGACGATGCGCGAATAGATGTCGCGGCCCTGTGCATCCGTGCCGAACCAATATTCCGCGTCGGGCGGGATCTCGGCGTTCATCAGGTTGGCGTCGAGCACCGGGTCGGTGTGGGCGATCAGCGGCGCCGCGATCGCGACCGTGATCGCGAGTCCGACCAGCGCGCCACCGACCCACAGCGAGGTGCCGCCTTTCAGTCTGGGCAGCTTGAGGGGCAGCTTCATCAGCGATACCGGATGCGCGGATCGATCACGCTGTAGGCGATATCGACCAGCGTGTTGATGGCGAGGAAGAAGAGCACGATCATCAGGATGCAGCCCTGCACCGCCGGGATGTCGCGCTGGAAGACCGAGTCGACCATCAGCGAGCCGACGCCCGGCCAGGCGAACAGCTTCTCGACCACGACGGCCTGGCCCATCAGCGACCCGAATTGCAGGCCGACAATGGTGATGACCAGCACCAGGGCATTGCGCAGCACGTGCCACTTCACGACCAGGCGCTCGCTCATGCCCTTGCTGCGGGCGGTACGGACAAAATCGGCGTTCAACACATCGAGCACGGCGGCGCGCGTCGTCCGCGCCAGCAACGCCATCGGGCCGACGCCCAGCGCCACCGCCGGCAGGATCAGATGGGAGAGGCCGCCGTCGCCATAGCCGAAGCTCGGCAGCCATTTGAGCTTGAGGGCAAAGAGATACATCAGCATCAGGCCGAACCAGAACTGCGACAGCGACAGGCCCGAAATCGCGCCGACCATCGATATCGTGTCGACCGGACTGCCGGGCTTCAGCGCGGCGAAGAAGCCCAGGGTCACGCCGATGGCGATCGCGAAGGCCATGGCGGCGAATACGAGCTTCAGCGACGGCCAGATGCGCTGGCCGATCAGCTTGGTGACGGGCTCGCGCGTGCGGAACGACTTGCCGAAGTCACCCACCGCCACGCTTGCCACATACTTGGCGAAGCGCGTTGGCAGCGGATCGTCGAGACCCATCTCCTTCTTCATGCGTTCCATGACCGCCGGATCGATGGTCGTGCGGCCATCCTCGCCCATGCTCGACATGAAGCTGCCGGGCAGGACGCTGAACAGCAGGAAGACCAGCGCGATGACCGACAGCAAGGTCGGAACGACGTTGAGGAGGCGGCGGGTGAGGACGGACAGCATGAATTAAGGACCGCTCGCTATGGTCGGGATGACAAAAACGGTGTCATCCCGAGTCGCGCGGGGTAATCCCCGCGCTTTAGCGAGGGATCTTTTGCTTCTACTATTTCGCCGGCGAGGTCGCGTCGACCCAGATATTCTCGGGGTACTGGTGGGTGATCTCGGTCGGGTTGGCCTGCAGGCCGTGCACCCACGGCTGATGTGCCAGCACGGCCTTGTTGTAGTTGAAGAACCACACCGGCGCCTCGTCGAACAGGATGTTGTTGGCCTTCTTGAGAAGGTCGTCGCGCTTGGCCATGTCGCCCGTCTGGCTGGCATCGTCGAGCAGCTTGTCGAAGTCGGCGTTGTTGAAGCCGGTGTAGTTGCAGGCCGTACGCGGCGTCTTGGAATAGAAGCAGCGCAGCGTCGCCAGCGAGTCGGGGCCGGTCAGGCTCGACGCGATCAGGCCCTGATGTTCGCCCTTCATCAGGATCTCGGTCAGCACCGTCGCCTCGACGAGCTTGGGCTTCAGCTTGATGCCGACCTTGGCCAGCATCGGGATGATCGCCTCTACGATCGGCATGCCCCAGCTCTCGTTCTGGCTGGTCGTCAGCTCGAACTCGAAGCCGTTGGGCAGACCGGCCTCGGCCAGCAGCTTCCTGGCCTTCTCCGGGTCGTACGAGTAGGGCTTAATCGTCTTGTCGAAGGACGCCGACGAGGGCGGCAGCCAGCTCGTGGCGCGATATGCCTTGTCCTTGACCAGACGCTTGATGATCAGGTCGGAGTCGATCGCGTAGTTGATGGCCTGGCGGACGCGCTTGTCCTTGAGCTCCTTGGTGCCGTTGGTCAGGTTGAACTGGATCGAGCGCGTGAACATCTCGGCGACCTCGAGCACGCCCTTCGACAACTCGGGATCGGCCTTGTAGGCGACGTACTGGGCCGGGCCGAGGATCGAGGTGTCGATCTCCTTGTTGCGGAAGGCGATGTCACGCGCGGCGGCATCGGCCATGATCAGCACCTGCAGCGTGTCGGCGTAGGGCTTGCCGGTCTTGTAGAACTTGTCGAAGCGCTCCACCACCACGCGGCTGCCGGGGATATGCTCCTTGAACTTGAACGGGCCGAGGCCAACGGGATGCGAGGCGAAATCCGGCTTCTCGGCCTCTTCCTTCGGCAGGATCGCGGTCGTGCCGGAGAAGAAATAATATCCCGGCTCGACGCGGTCGGTGATCGTCATCTCGAGCGTGTAGTCATCGATCTTCTTGAGGCCGGAGATCTCCTTCGCCGTGCCCTTCTCGACGTCGATCGCCCCCTTGATCAGGCGGACGTAGCGCGCGCCCGGGTAGCCCTTGCTGCCGTCCATGATGCGCGTGAACGACCAGATGATATCGTCGGCCGTCATCTTGCGGCCGTTGTGGAAGTAGGCGTCGTCGCGCAGCTTGTAGGTATAGACCAGCCCGTCGGGCGAAACGCTGACCGATGTCGCCAGTTCGAGCGCCAGCTTGCTGTTGGCCGTATCCCAATTGTAGAGCGTGCGATGCAGCGCCTTGCCGACGATATCGTCCTGTGCCCGCGGTGTGGCCTGCGGATCGAGGCTGCCGAAGCTTGCCGCATAGGGCGCGGTCATGCGGATCGTCCCGCCCCGCCGCGGCGTGTCCTGGGCGTTGGCCGAGACGGCGCCGAATACGGCCAACGCCGTAGCAGCTAACAAGACCCATTTGCGCATGGCGCCACTCCCCCTTGAAGAACCTCGTCGGTTCGCATTCCATCGTGCCTTACGCTTCCGTGCAAGAGGAATGCCGATGAGTGCTCTTCCGAAGGACGAGTTGCCCGAATATCCGTTGCCTGCCTGTCTGCTGATCGTGACGGCGGAGGTCGATGCCGAGGTCGAGGCGGAATGGAGCCGCTGGTACGACGACGTGCACCTGCCGGACGCGCTGTCCTGCCCCGGTGTCCTGTCGGGCCGGCGCTACGTCTCGGTCGGCGAGATTGCCGAAAGCGAACGAGGCGAGGGTCGCCGTCGATCGGCGAAGCTGTGGATGACGGTCTACGAACTCGCCTCCCCGGAGGCCGTCCGCACCAAGGAATTCACCGCGATGCGCGGCTGGGGTCGGTTCGCGCCGCATGTCCGCTCGCAAACGCGGGTCGTGTCAGCGCTGTTGCGCTAGATTGGACTGTAGCAGCCCGCCCAGAACCTTGTCAGGCGTGATGGGATAATCGCGGATCCGCACACCACAGGCATTGTAGACGGCGTTGGCTACGGCCGCGCCGGCGGCGCAGATGCCGAGTTCGCCGGCGCCCTTCGACCCGAGCGGACTCGATTTGTCGTCGAATCCGGCCAGCATGACGGCATCGACCGCCATCGGGATATCGGCATGGACCGGCACATGATAGCCGGCGAGGTCGTTGTTCACGAACGCGCCGAGACGCTGGTCGACGACCGCATGCTCGTGCAGCGCCGACCCCACGCCCCAGATCATGCCGCCGATCAGCTGTGACCGGGCCGTCTTGGCATTGAGAACGCGGCCGACGTCGAATACGCCCAGCATGCGGCGCAGACGCACCTCGCCGGTTGTCGTGTCCACCGCCACCTCGGCGAAATGCGCGCCGTAGCTGTGTTGCGAATAGGTTTTGTATTCATCGCCGGGCTCGGCGCCCGCTTCGGCCTGAAGATTACCCGGCTGCTTCCCGTCCTCGAGCTGCTTCCGCAGCGCAAGGCAGGCTTCTCGAAGCGCCGCGGTCGAACTGGCGGCGCCGAACGATCCGCCCGAGCCCGGCGTCTGAGGAAAGGAGCTGCGGCCCAGCCGCACCGAGACGTCCTCGACGGGCACCTCGAGCACCTCGGCGGCCACCTGCGCAAGGATCGTGTAGGAGCCCGTGCCGATGTCGGTCATATCCATCTCGACCGTCACATGGCGGTCCTCGTCCATGCGCACGCGAGCATGCGCTGCCTGGCGATAGTTGGGCCGGATCGCTGCTGCCATGCCGAGACCGATCAGCCAGGCGCCTTCGCGGACACTGCCTGGAACCTTGTGCCTGCGCGACCATCCGAAACGCTCCGCGCCCTGTTGCAGACAGGCGACCAAGGCACGGCTGGAGAAGGGGATCTTCTTTTCCGGATCTCGATCGGGCTGGTTGCGCAGGCGCAGCTCGAGCGGATCGAGGTCGAGCTTCTCTGCGAGCTCATCCATTGCCTGCTCGACGGCCAACTGGCCGATGGCATCGCCCGGCGCGCGCATGGCATCGGCGACCGGCAGGTCGAGCGCCACGATTCTGTGGCGGGTCATTCGATCCGGGGCGGCATACATCGCTCGGGAACAGACGGCCGCGCCTTCGGCAAATTCATCGGCGCGGGCCGACTGGGTCCAGGCCTCGTGCGCCAGAGCCGTCAATCGGCCATCCTTGCCAGCGGCCAGTCGCACGCGCTGGATCGAGGCGGCACGATGGGTCGTGACGGAGAACATCTGCTGGCGGGTCAGCACCACCTTGACCGGCCGCTTCAGACGACGCGCCGCCAACGCGGCCAGGATCGCATCGGCGTAGATCGGCAGCTTGCCGCCGAAGCCGCCGCCGACATATTCGCTCACCACCTCGACATTCTCGAGCGGCACCTGGAGCGTGGATGCAATCGAGTGATGGGCGGCATCGACCAGTTGGGCGGCGCAGTGGACGGTGAGCTTGTCGCCCTGCCATTCGGCCAGACTGCCGACCAGCTCCATCGGGTTGTGGCTCTGATAGGGCGTGGTGTAGGTCGCATCGACCTTGACCTCGCCGCCGGCGAAGGCCGGCTCGAAATCGCCGACCTGCGTGTCCGCCTTGCCGGCCACGAGCGTTTCGGGCGTATAGGCAAGCTTGCGGCCGTCGGCGAGATCGTAGGAGCCGCTTTCGGTCGTATAGGAAAGACGGATCAGCGCTGCCGCAGCTCTGGCCTGTTCGAACGTTTCCGCCACGACCAGCGCGACGGGTTGGCCGTAATAATAGACTCGGCTCTCCGACAGAGCCGGCTTGGCGCGTGCGTGCCGGTTGCCGCCGCGCTGCTTGAACGGCGCCTGGGCGGGAGCGTCTTCATGGCTCATCACCAGCAGCACGCCCGGCGACCGTTCGGCCTCCTCGGCATCGACCTTCGTCACCAGGCCGCGACCGATCGTGCTGGTGACGATCGCGCCGAACGCGGGCGACGAACCTGCCTTCGCATCGGCGGCGTAGCGCGCGGAGCCCGTGACCTTGGCGACTCCATCCACTCGATCGAGCGGCAGACCGATGACGGCGTTGGGCATGCGTTATCCCTTGTGCTGCGCGGCGGCTTCCGACAGGGCACGGGCGACGGTGCGCGCCGCCAGGGCGATCTTGAAGTCGTTGTGGCCATAGGCGTGCGCCTCGGCCACGGTGGTCTCGCCGGCGCCGAGGAAGGTTGCGGCGCTGGCGTTGGCTCCCATCAATCGGCGTTCCGCTTCCACCGCCCGCCATGGCTTGGGCGCGACTCCTCCCAGGGCGATCCGTGCCGAACGGATGCGGTCGCCCTCGAGCTCGACGAGCGCCGCGACGGAGACGAGCGCAAAGGCGTACGAGGCTCGATCGCGGACCTTCCGATAGACCTGGCCGGCAGAGACGGGCGGCGGCAGCACCACGGCGGTGATCAGTTCGCCGGGCTGAAGGATGGTCTCCACATGCGGCGTGGAGCCGGGAAGGCGGTAGAGATCGGCGACCTTGAGGCGCCGGCCTTGGCCATCCGCGGTCTGCGTCTCGATCTCGGCATCGAGAGCGGCGAGCGCCACCGCCATGTCCGACGGATGGACGGCAATACAGGCGTCGCTGGCGCCGAGAATCGCATGAATGCGGTTGTAGCCGTGCAAGGCCGAGCAGCCGCTGCCCGGGCTGCGTTTGTTGCAAGGCTTGGAGACGTCGTAGAAGTAATAGCAGCGGGTGCGTTGCAGCAGGTTTCCGCCGGTCGTCGCCTGGTTGCGAAGTTGGCCGGAGGCACCATTCAACAGCGCGGCAGCGAGCACAGGATAGTGCTCCCGCACCCGGGCGTTGGCAGCAACATATGTGTTGGTCGCCATCGCGCCTATGCGCAGGCCGCCTGCTTCCGTCGCCTCGATCCGTTCCAGGGGCAGCCGCGACACATCGACGAGATGGGTCGGCGCTTCGACATCGACCTTCATCAGGTCGAGCAGGTTCGTGCCCCCGGCGATGAACCGGGCACCTGGTTTGCGGATGGCTTGCAGGGCGGCCGGGACATCGGCCGGCCGTTCATAGGTGAAAGGTCTCATCCACTGGTCTTTCCGGCCGCCTCCAGGATCGCGGCGGCGATATTGGGATAGGCCGCGCACCGGCATATATTGCCGCTCATGCGTTCGCGGACCTCGCTCTCGGTCAGCTCGATGGCGGTGCGCAAGTCGGCGCTGGCAGCCGAAGGGATTCCGCGCTCGATCTCGTTGAGCATGCCGACGGTGGAACAGATCTGTCCCGGCGTGCAGTAGCCGCACTGGAAGCCGTCGTGCTTGATGAAGGCGGCCTGCACGGGGTGAAGCTGCTCCGCGGTGCCCAGGCCTTCGATCGTCGTGATCTCGCGATCGTCGCAGGCCAGTGCAAGATTGAGGCAGGCGTTGCGCCGCTCGCCATCCATCAGGACGGTGCAGGCGCCGCACTGGCCGTGGTCACATCCTTTCTTCGTGCCCGTCAGGTCAAGATGCTCGCGCAGTGCATCGAGCAGCGTCGTCCGGGGATCGAGCTTCAACTGATGGCCGATGCCGTTGACCGTCAGCCGGACATCGACCTTTTCGACCGCGCCTGGCGCCGAGGACGGGGCGGTCTCGGAGGAAGGGCCGGCATAGACCGCCGTCTTCTGGAGGGCCGTCAGGGCGATGCCGCTGCCGAGGATTCCCCGGCGGGTCAGGTGGTGGTCGCTCATGGCAGACACAACGACCACCATGGAACGGCGTTGCGCGGCGGGAACCCGAAGTTCGATGCCGCATTACGTTCCTATGCAGGTTTCGGAGATCATGACTCGCGGTGTCGAAACCGTGGCGCCCGACGCCTCGCTCCAGCAGGCGGCTTCCGCCATGGAGGCGCTGGGTGTCGGTTCTCTGCCCGTCTGCGACGGTCAGCGCCTGGTGGGATCGATCACCGATCGCGATATCGTCGTCCGTGGCGTCGCGGCCGGCCTGTCGCCCGTCGAGACCCTGGTGCGGGACTGCATGACCAGCGATATCGCCTATGCCTTCTGCGACGAGGAGGCGGACGAGGTGCTGGAACGCATGAAGACGTTGCAGGTCCGCCGGCTTGCCGTCCTCGACCGGGACAAGAGCCTGGTCGGCATCGTTGCCCTGGGCGACGTGGCGACGGAGCCAAGAGCGGCGGCCCTGGCCAGCGTCGGGGCGGCCGTCGCCGAAATCTCGGAACCGTCCCGTCCGCGGAAATAACCGGCCGGTCCGTCAGGCCGGCACGCAATATCCGTCGCGGCGGGGATCGCAGCCACCGGTGAAGATTCCGGTTTCCGGATCCACCGCGACGCCCTGCATGCCGCCCACTTTCATCGTCCAGGCGGGGCCGCTGGTCACGCTGTGACCGCGCTGGCGCAGTGCCTCATGCACTTCCATTTCCAGACGCGCTTCCAGCAGCACCTCGCGACCGTCGGTCAGACGGGCCCGCGGCGACTCGATCGCCTGCTGCAGGGGCAGGCCGAAATCGAGGTACTGTACGAGCGCCTGCGGCTGCGTCTGCAGGATGCCGTAACTGCCCGGCGTGCCGAGGGCCAGCACCGGCCTGTCGTCCTTCGTGACCACCGATGGCGCCATGCACATCGGCAAGGCGCCGCCCGGCTTGACGCGGTTGGGACTGTCGGGATTCACGTCGGCCCAATAGAGGAAGTTGTTGAGGCAGAGGCCGGTTCCCGGGACGACCACCGCCGAGCCGAATACGCTTCCCAGGCTCTGCGTGACGCAGATGAGGTTGCCGTCGCTGTCGGCGATCGAGAACGAGGTCGTGTGGCTTTCTTCCTGGGCCGCCGCCTGGCCCTCCATCGGCGTCCACTGCTCCGTCGGCCCGACGATCGGCTGGCCATCGCGCACGCGGGCGCGCAGAGGCTCCACGAAGCTGTCGGACAGGATCTCCGCGAGCTTCTGCCGGCTCGGCACCCCGGTTGCGATGCGCACGCCGGCGGCGAGGCGGATGGCCCGCAGCACCGTGTCGAAATGCTCGGTCGAGTTGCGCTTCGTCCCGGCGAGGTCGAAGCCTTCGAGGATGCGCAGCGTCAAGAGATACTGGAAGCCCTCGCACGGCGGCGGCGGCACGTTCACGGTGTAGCCGCGATAGTCGGCCGTCGCTGGATCGACCCAGTTGGGCTTCACCGCCTTGAAGTCGTCCATCGTCAGGCAGCCGCCCAGTTCGCTAAGGCGATCGATGATCTTCTGGCCGAGCGCTCCACCGTAGAGCAGGCCCGGCCCTTCCTGAGCCAGCGCCTCGAGCGTGCGTGCGAGATCCGGCTGCTTGAGGATAAAGCCGGGTGACACGGTGCCCTGTCCGCCCGTGTAGACCCGCGACCATTCGGGGTAGAGCGCCTGATGGTTGGCGAGGTCCGGCCCGGCGGCGCGGATCTCCTCGATATTGAATTCGATCAGCCGGAAGCCGTCGCGCGCGATGGCGATGGCCGGCGCGAACAGTTCCGGAAGCTTCTTGCGGCCGTGGCTCTGGATCAGCTCGCACCAGCCGGCAAGATTGCCGGGCGCGCCGACCGGCAAGGCGCCGCGCATCAGCTGGTCGCGACGGCTCAGCTTGTCGACCGGGAAGTTCAGCGGGATGGGGGCGACGAAGTCGAGACAGCGGATGCGACGTTCCTTGGCGATGTAGCAGGTCGCCACGCCGCGGCCGGCCAGTCCCGACATGTAGGGCTCGACGACGTTCAAGGTCGCGGCCGTTGCGACTGCCGCGTCGAACGCTGTGCCGCCATTGCCGAGAACGCGCGCTCCGGCGGCTGCCGCCAGAGGATGCGCCGCCGCCACCATGCCGTGCCGTGATGCGATGGTCGGCCGCTTGCCGTGCTGATACATCTACTACTCCCCCGAACCGGGCCGGATGGTGACGATTTTCTTACGTCGTCGCCAGCATGAATTGCGTCCGGCGCGAATCCTCCTAAACATGGCGCTGTTCTTCGCAGGAGCGTGTGTATGCGGGCGGACGCCTATCAGACTTTCAGCCGCGCCGAATGGGCGGCTCTTCGGGCCAATACGCCGTTCACGCTCACCCATGACGAGCTCGTCGCGTTGCGCGGCATGAATTACAGCGTGTCGCTGGACGAACTCGCCGAGGTCTACCTGCCGCTGTCGCGTCTGCTGGAGCTGCATGTCCGGGCCGCGCGCAACCTCAACGGCGTCACCGACACGTTCCTGGGCCGCCCCTTCGTCGGCCGTACCTACGTGATCGCGATCGCCGGCAGCGTCGCGGTCGGCAAGAGCACCTTCGCGCGTGTCCTGCAGGCGCTGATCGCGCGCTGGCCGGCAACGCCCACGGTCGACCTGGTGACCACGGACGGCTTCCTGTTTCCGCTGCAGGAACTCGAGCGCAAGCAGCTCGTGCGCCGCAAGGGCTTCCCCGAAAGCTACGACACCCGTCGCATGGTGCGGTTCCTGGCCGACATCAAGGCCGGTGTTCCCGAGGTGCGCGCCCCGGTCTACTCGCATGAGGCCTACGACATCGTCCGCGACGAATGGCAGGTGGTGCGGCGACCCGATGTGCTGATCTTCGAGGGTCTCAACGTGCTGCAGCCCGGCGTCGTCGGCGGACCGGGCGGCCGGCCGGCTTCGGTCATTCTTTCCGACTTCTTCGATTTCTCGATCTACCTCGACGCGCGGACCGCCGACATCGAGGCCTGGTATGTCGAGCGCTTCCTGATGCTCCAGCGCACCGCGTTCCAGAAGCCGGCATCGTACTTCCACCATTACAAGGATCTGCCACAGAAGGAGGCGCGCGAGGTCGGGCAGCGCATCTGGTCGGAGATCAACGCGGTCAATCTGCGCGAGAACATCCTGCCGACGCGCGAACGCGCTCACATCGTCCTGTCCAAGGGCGGCGATCATGCCATCGAGAGGGTGTCGCTGCGCCAGCTTTGACACGGTCGGAGCGTCAGTCGCCCTGCAGAACGGGCGGCTTGGAGCGTTTGTGTCCCCGCTGCTGGGATTTGCGCTAAGCTTGAACAAAGGGAGAAACGTCCAATGCAGCGCAGACTCGAATTCGGCTGGTTCCTGCCGACCGCCGGTGACACCACGGCCTATGGCGTACCGGCTGCGCAGGTGCCGTCGTCGCTGGCGCTGTTCGATCGCATCGTTGGTGCGGCCGAGGCGGCGGGCTTCGAATACATGCTGGTACCGGTGCAGACGGCGTGCTGGGAGGCCTGGATTTCGAGCGCCATGATGGTGGCGCGCTCGAAGTCGATCCGCATGCTGGTGGCGGCGCGGCCGTCCTACATCAACCCGGTGCTGCTGGCGAAGATGATCTCGACCTTCGACCAGCTGTCGGGCGGGCGCATCTGCATCAACCTGATCGCCGGCCAGAGCGAGACGGAGAACGCGGCCGAAGGCATCAAATGGGGCAAGGAAGAGCGCTACGAGATCATGGAGGAGGAGGTCTCGATCCTGAAGGCGCTGTGGACCACCCATGGTCCGCTGCATTTCGACGGCAAGTTCCATCAGCTGAAGGGGGCGCAGATCCGTCCCTATCCGCTGCAGAAGCCGCATCCGAAATTCTATCTCGGCGGCGGCAGCCGGCAGGCCTGGGAAATCTCGGCCAGGCATGCCGACGTGCATCTGTTCTGGGGCGATACCTATGATCGCATCCGCGCGAACATGGCCGAGATCCGCACCATGGCCGCCGGGCACGGGCGGGAGCGGGAGATCGGCTTCGGCATGCGCCTGCAGATCGTCTGCCGCCCGACGGAGAAGGAGGCGTGGGACTTCGCGCACGAACTGGTGGCCCATGCCAGCGAGTCGCAGAAGACGTTCGTGAAGCAGCATTTCGCCACGTCGGAAGCCAACCGACGCGTGCGCGAGCTGGCGGCGATCGGCGAGACGATCGAGCCGCATCTCTGGACCGGCATCACGCAGGTGCGGCCTGGCGCCGGCATCGCCGTCGTCGGCGATCCCGAGCAATGCGCCGACACCTTGCAGAAGTTCATCGATCTCGGCTGCCATTCCTTCTGCCTGTCGGGCTACCTGCACGACGAGGAGGCGGAGCGCTTCGGCAAGTGGGTGATGCCGATCCTGAAGGAGCACAACCGGGAGCGGATGGCGGCCTGAGGCTGCCGGTTTTAACACCTCTCCGCCCACGTCTTCGTGGGGGGAGAGGGAGGGGCCCATCGCGTAGCGATGGGAGGGTGAGGTGGGTTATCGCGCCCTGCGCTCAGACATTGCCTCTGCGTCAAGCGCCACCTCACCTCCCCGTTGCTTCGCAACGGGTCCCTTCCTCTCCCCCACTGCGTGGCGGAGAGGACATAATCGGTGGGCAGCGCACTAGCGCTAACTGCGCTAACTGGTGCTCGTCCGTCGATCCGGGTCTCGTGAGCCGCGTCCCTCCTGCCATGCTCGGCCTGCGGAGCCGGGCACTCGCAATCGAATATTGCGATAAACGCAACGAAAGTCAATGCCGGATTTCTCGCCCGGGCGCATCATCTGGTGCAGGGTCAGGATCATGAGAGCTCCGCTTCCCGATCTCAGCGCGCGTCAGCTCGAAGCGGTGCTGGCGCTGGCCGAATACGGCAGCTTCATCGCCGCGGCGGCACGTCTCAGAGTGTCGCAGCCGGCGCTGACGCGCCTGTTGCAGAAGCTCGAGTCGGAACTCGGTGTCCGCCTGTTCGATCGCAGCACGCGGCGTGTCCAGATCACCGAGGCCGGGCGCGAATTCGCGGCTGTCGCCGAGCGCATGCTGAACGATCTCGGCATCACCGTGCAGAGCGTGCGCGAGGTGGCGCAGGAGCGGCGTGGTCTGGTGGTCGTGTCGTGCGTGATGTCGGTGGCGGGCGGCGTGCTGCCGCGCATGATCGCCGCCTATCGCAGCGGCCGCCCTGGCGTCGAGATCCATATAAGAGAAGGCGTCTATGCCTCGATCCTCGACGATGTGAGGAGCGGGGTCGCCGACTTCGGCATCAGCTATGTCGACGAGCTGCCGGACTTCGCGGTCGGCATGCCGCTCGGCCGCGAGGTGTTCCATGCCGTCGTTCCGGCCCGCCACAAGCTTGCCAAGCGCCGCAGCATCAGTCTCGCCGAACTGGCGGCGCATCCCATCGTCGCCTTGCCGACGGAATCGCGCACCCGGCGCACCATCGATGCCGCTGCCGTCACGGCGGGCGTCCAGCTTCGCCAGCGCGTCGTCGTCACGCAGATCGCGACGCTGCTGGCGCTGGTGGGCGCCGGTGTCGGCGTTGGCGTCGTGCCGGGCGGCGCGACGCGAGGGCCGCCGGTGCCGGGCGTGAAGGTCGTCCCGCTGGCCGAACCTCGCCTGGTGCGGCGCATCGGGCTGATCACGCTGCGGGAGCGCGAGGCGACGCCGGCCGCCGCCGGCCTGATGGCGCTGCTGCGCGAGCGCTGGCGGCAGCAGGGCGATTGATACCTTTTTCGCAATAATTCTCCTTATCAGCTTCAGGTTGGCATAGCCCTCGGCGGGACTATGCTGGCTGAAGGAGGGTCCCGTGCAGCTCACATCGCGCAACTACGAGGCCGACAGCATCGAGGCGGTGCAGGAGCTCTATCACTCCAGCGGCTGGACCGACGGCCTGCCGATCGTTCCGCCGACCCCGGAGTCAGTGAAGGCCTGCCTCGAGTGGGCGATGATGCCGCCCGATCAGCTGATCGGCATCGAGCCGGTGCGCGGGCTGGCGATCACGGCCGAGAAGCTTGCGATCAACGCCGTGATGGCGGGTTGCCTGCCGATGCATTTTCCGGTCGTCGTCACGGCCTGGACCGCGATGATGCAGGAGCCGTTCCTCGCCCATGGCGCCACGGCCAGTACGGGCGGCTGCGCCGTTCTCGTCGTGCTGAACGGTCCGATCCGGCTCGAACTTGGCGCCACCGGCTCGTTCAATGCGCTGGGGAATTCCGATCGCGCCACGGCGGTGATCGGGCGCGCCATCCGCCTCTGCCTGATCAACCTCATGGACGTGCGGCCGGGCGTGATCGACCGCTCGACGCTGGGCCATCCGGGAAAGTTCAGCTACTGCCTGGCCGAGGATGAGGAGGATTCCGACTGGCTGCCGCTGCATGCCGTGCGCGGCGTCGAGCGAGAGGCCTCGGCGGTGACGGTGATGGCGGCAGGGTCGCCGCGCCAGATCATGAACGAGTGGACGACGAAGCCGGAGGAGATCCTCGAGACCTTCGCCGCCGAGATGCGGGCGAACATGCGTCACTACTCGATCCATCCCGGCAACTACGCCATCGTGATCCCCAAGCAGTTGCGCGATCACCTGCGCGCGGCCCGGTGGGACAAGAAGAAGATCGCCGACTTCATCCACGAGCGCGCCCGCATCAAGCGCGGCGAATGGCGCGAGGTCGGCAAGGGCGCGGTGGTGAAGGATCGCGCCGACAAGGAATATGCCGCCATGGAATCGCCCGACCAGCTGCTCGTGATCGCAGCCGGCGGGCCGGCCGGTGGCTTCGGCGCCATCATTCCGCCCTGGCTTGGCAACAAGAGCCATGCGGTCACGCTGCCCATGGGCGTGTGCATCGATTGCGAGCCCCCGAAAGAATGAAGAGATAGAGAGGAACCGCCATGTCATTCATCGTCCTGGATCCGACGTCGGAAAAGGCCGCGCCCGCCGGCAAGACGGCGCCGCGCCTCGACACGCTGGCCGGCAAGACGATCGGCTTCATCTCCAACGGCAAGAAGGGAACCAAGGGCTTCTTCGGCCATCTGGAGCGCATTCTCCGCGAGGAGCATGGCGTCGCCGATGTCGTGCTGCGGACGAAGTCGAACTACAGCGCACCGGCCGATGCGCACATCGTCGCCGAGATCAAGCGATGGGATGCGGTCGTCTCCGGCATTGGAGATTGAGGCAGCTGTTCATCGTGCAGTCTGCACGACGCTGTCACCGCTGAACGCGAAGGCGTTCCCGCCTTTGGCGTGATGACGACCCGCTTCGTCAGCGCCGCCGAGATGATGAGTCGCGTGCTCGGTCTGCCGGGCTATGCCTTTGTCGTCATCGATCACCCGGTCAGCAGCGCCACCGACGAGGAGCTTGCCGCGCGGGCGCGGGCCGCCATCGAGCAGGGGCTCGGGATGCTGCTGAAAGGCTGAGGCGGAACTTCGCTCGTGCTTCCGCGTTTGCGCTGGCATGAGATCGCTCGCCATTGTCGGCATTGTCCTGATCGGGCTCGGCATCGCCGGGCTGGTCGTCCAGAACATCTCGTTCACGCAACAGAAGACCGTCGTCGATGCCGGCCCGCTCAAGGTGACCGCGGACGAGGAGAAGACCGTCCCGATCCCGACGATCGCCGGGATTGCCGCCATCGTGGTGGGCCTGGGGCTGGTGGCTGTTGGTCAGGTCCGCCGGGGACGCTGACTACGGAAGCTCCAGCCGGACCGCGACCGCGGCGCTGGCGATGACGGCAATGTCGTTGCCTTCGGGATCGGGCACGTCGAGTCCGCCTTTCACCGCCTTCACCGTGACGATGCCGTAGGGCAGCGACGCCCGCACCTTCTCGAGATCGACCTTGTCGGGTTGCTGCACGCCGATCGTGACATCGACGAACATGCCGGTCCGAGGATCGACCTTGAGGGTGCGGATCATGGTGAGCGAGCTGTGATGCAGGGCATCCTGCACCGCGCGCAACGCGGCCTTGGTGTAGTCGCCGCCATGCAGATCGTTGCCGGTGCCGAGTTCGAGGATCACGCGCTTCTGGGCCATGGCTGGACTCCTCAGAGATCGAGCCGCACGACGGCGGCGGCCTGCGCGATGACGGTCTTGTCGGTGCCGGCCTCGTTGGCGATCTCGAGACCGCCTTCGACCACCTTCACGGTGCCGGTGCCGTGCGGCAGCACCTTCAGCACCTCGGCCTTGTCCACCTGCTCGGGGTGCGGCACGCCGATCAGCACCTCGACCTGCATGTCGTCGCTCGACTTGCCGACGGCAGAGGCGACAGTCAGCGAATTGTGCCACAGCGCGTCGCGCAGGGCGCGAACCGCGGCCTTGGTGTAATCGCCGCCGCGAATGTCCGTGCCCATCCCGATTTCGAGAGCCACGCGCTTGAGCGCCATGATCGCCTCCTACTCCTTGGCGAGTCCCGCTTTGATCAGCAGCGGCTTCACCTCGACATAGTACTTCTCGGCGAAGGCCCGATACTCGGCCGGAGTCTTGTACCACGGCAGCTGGATGAACTTGTCGAGATATTCGTTCACCTTCGGCTCCGCCATCGCCTGCCTGAAGGCCGCATAGAGGGACTCCACGATCTCGGGAGG
The DNA here is from genome assembly GCF_900167455.1 of Enhydrobacter aerosaccus. GTDB lineage: Bacteria > Pseudomonadota > Alphaproteobacteria > Reyranellales > Reyranellaceae > Reyranella > Reyranella aerosaccus. The sequence continues at coordinate 791,396 of NZ_FUWJ01000002.1, read as the reverse complement.
CATGTTCTTCGGCCCGACCAGGCCGTACGGGCTCTGCCCCACGACGTCGATGCCGCGCTCGATCAGGGTCGGCGTATCCTTGTATTTCGGAATGCGCGCCTCGGTCGCGAAAGCGAGCACGCGGCACTTGCCGTCGTCGACGAACGGTGCCCATTGCGCGGCATCGGCAATGAAATCGACCTGGCCGCTCATCAGGGCCTGCATCCATTCGGCGCCGCCCTTGTAGGGCACGGTCGTGAACCTGGCGCCGGTCTTCTGCTCGACCTCGATCATCATGAGCTGGCCGGTCCCGCCCGTACCGCTGGTGCCGTAGTTGTACTTCTCCGGCTCCTTCTTGCCGGCGGCGATCATGTCGTCGATGGTCTTCCACGGCGAGTCGCTGCGCACGACGATGCCCATCGTGTAGGCCGACAATCCGCAGATATAGGTGAAGTCCTTGAGCGGATCCCAATTGGTCTTCTGATAGTGCGGGTAGCGCAGGCTGTTGATGCTCATGACGGCGAGCTGATAGCCGTCGGGCTTGGCATTCAGCAGCATGGCCGGCGCCAGCGTCCCGGCGGCGCCGGGCTTCACATCGACGATGACCTGCTGGCCGAAGATCCGGGACACGCTCTCGCCCAGCAGGCGGACATGAACATCCGTCACGCCGCCGGCGGCGAAAGGATTGTAGATGGTGATGGGCTTTTCGGGCTTCCAGCGCGACTCGCCGCGCGCGAGTAACGGCGCCGCCACGGCGGCGAGGCCTGCCAGGGTTGCAAACCGACGCCGAGGCAAACGACCTTGCCGGGGCAAACGAATTGACTGAGACACACCATCCTCCCGAACGCTTTCCAGACTTTGTGAGGGAGTGGCAATCGCAACTATGCGATCGCCACCCCATCACTCCTTAGCGTGTCGGAGGAGAGCGGTTAAGCGCTACTTCCTGCGCGCGGCGTCGATGCTCCAGGGGCCTGGGCCGGCGGCGAAGATGTAGAGGAAGACGAAGCAATAGAGCGCGATCGTCTCGCCGTGATTGAGCACCGGGAAGAAGCCCATCGGTGCATGGACCAGGAAATAGCCGACGGCGGCCATGCCCGAGGCGATGAACGCGGCCGGACGCGTGAACAGGCCCAGCACCAGAAGAATGCCGCACACGAGCTCGATGATGCCGGCGTAGCCGGGCATCGACATGACATTGAATGTTGCCGGCACGACTCCGGTCGGGAAGTGCAGAAGCTTGCCTGTGCCGTGCTCCAGCAGCAGCAGGCCCGACATGATTCGGAGGATGCTGAGAAGGCGCGGAGCCCAGGTCGTCGCGAGGGTCGAGTTGTCCATGGAAAGAGATCTCCCGTTGGTGGTTGTCGCCATTTTGGCCGCGACAGCATTTTTCGACAAGCGAACGGGAGGGTAACCCGGTCACAGTTGCGTCAGTAACCGCTCGCAGTCCCACTGACGTTTGCTATGATCCGCGCAACGAACCGGCCACCAAGAGCCGGTGAGGTCGAAGCGGCGAAGCTGCTACGCGTAGAGTGGGAGGAGTAATGGCGACGGTTGAAATCCGTGACGTGCGCAAGGCATTCGGGCCGCTCGAAGTGTTGCACGGCGTAAGCGTCGATATGGCTGACGGTGAGTTCGTGGTGCTGGTCGGGCCGTCCGGCTGCGGCAAGTCCACCCTGCTGCGCATGCTGGCGGGCCTGGAGAACATCACCTCCGGCGAGATCGCCATCGGCGGCAAGGTCGTGAACACGGTGCCGCCCAAGGATCGCGACATCGCGATGGTGTTCCAGAACTACGCGCTCTATCCGCACATGACCGTGTTCGACAACATGGCCTTCTCGCTCACCCTGGCGAAGGCGCCGAAGGCGGTCATGGAGCAGGAAGTCGGGCGCGCCGCCAAGATCCTCGGCCTCGAGCAGCTCCTGCAGCGCTATCCGCGCCAGCTCTCGGGCGGTCAGCGCCAGCGCGTCGCCATGGGCCGCGCCATCGTGCGCAATCCCCAAGTGTTCCTGTTCGACGAGCCGCTGTCCAATCTCGATGCCAAGCTGCGCGTGCAGATGCGCGCCGAGATCAAGGAACTGCATCAGCGGCTCAAGGTGACGACCGTGTACGTCACCCACGATCAGATCGAGGCGATGACGATGGCCGACAAGATCGTGGTCATGAACGGCGGCAACATCGAGCAGATCGGCCAGCCGCTCGATCTCTACGACCGGCCGGCCAATCTCTTCGTCGCCGGCTTCATCGGCTCGCCGGCCATGAACATGGTCAAGGGGACGGTGACAGGCGGCGTGCTGCGCATGGATGACGGCACGACCTGGCCGCTGCCGACCAACGGCCCGAACGGCGGGATTGGTGCGAAGGAAGGTCCCGCCGTCTATGGCGTGCGGCCCGAGCATCTCCGGCTTGACGGCAACGGCATTCCCGCGACCGTCCAGGTCGTCGAGCCGACCGGCTCGGAGACGCAGGTGATGATGAAGATCGGCGGCCAGTCGGTGATCGGCGCCTTCCGTGAACGCGTGACGGCCAAGCCTGGCGAGATCCTGCCGGTGATGCCGGACCCGTCGCTCGTCCATCTGTTCGACCAGCAATCGGGTCGCAGGCTCTAAGACAACAAGAAGTCGAGTTAAGAGGAGGAAGCAGTATGGTCTATATCATCCGCAGGCGTGAGGCCCTGGCACTCGGCGCCTCGGCGGCGGCACTGGCGCTCGCGCGAACGGCGGCCGCGCAAACCATTCCCACCGCCGATGTCGCGCGGCCGAAGTGGGATATCGAGAAGGGCGCCAGCCTCAAGCTGATCCGTCCCGCCCGCTTCGTGGAGCCGGACGAGGTGATCTTCCGCGCCAACAGCGCCAAGTTCGCCAAGGAGTTCGGCGTCGAGGTCAAGGTCGACCTGGTCGGCTGGGAAGACATCCGTCAGCAGGCCGCCGTCTCGGCCAATACCGGCGCCGGTCCCGATATCGTGATCGGCTGGGCGGAGGATCCGCACATCTACTCCGACAAGGTGATCGAGCTCAGCGATGTCGCCGAATATCTCGGCAAGAAGTACGGCGGCTGGCTGTTCCTGGGCGAGAAGTACGGCAAGAAGGCGAAGACCAACAACTGGATCGGCCTGCCGATGGGCGGTTCGGGCGGCCCGCTCGTCTATCGCAGTTCGGCGATCAAGGAGGCCGGCTTCGACAAGGTGCCCGACGACCTGCCGGGATTCCTGAAGCTCTGCCAGGCCCTCAAGAAGATCAACAAGCCCGCGGGCTTCGCGCTCGGCAATGCCGTCGGCGACGCCAACGGCTTCGCGAACTGGATGCTGTGGGCTCATGGCGGCGCTCTGGTCGACGAGGACGGCAAGGTCATCATCAACAGCAAGGAAACGCTGGCGGCCATCAACTACGTCAAGGAGCTCTATCCCAACTTCGTGTCGGGGACGATGTCGTGGAACGACATCAGCAACAACCGCGCCTATTCGTCGGGCGAGCTGTTCCTGACCGCGAACGGCGTGTCGCTCTACTTCTCGCTGAAGAACGATCCCGCCACCAAGGCGATCGCCGCCGACACCGAGCACGCGCCGCTCGTGAAGGGCGTCGCCAAGACCGCGCCGATGTCGGGCACGATCCTGAACAGCATGGTCTTCAAGCACTCGAAGTACCCGAATGCGGCCAAGGCCTATCTCGCCTACATGATGGAGGCGGAGCAGTACGATCCATGGCTGACCGGCTGCCTCGGCTACTGGTCGCATCCGCTGGCGGCCTACGACAAGAGCAAGGTATGGGAGAGCGATCCCAAGATCGCGATCTACCGCGATACCATGAAGAACCAGTACTGGACCGGTTATAAGGGCCCGATCACGCAGGCCGCGGGCACCGTCCAGGCGGAATACATCCTGGTCCAGATGTTCGCCTCGGTGGCGTCCGGCCAGGCGACGCCCGAGGCGGCGGCGAAGGAAGCCGAACGCCGCAGCAAGCGTTACTACCGCTAAGGAGCTGGGGGCGCGTCACTCCAGTGACGCGTCTTTTCCTTCGATCATAACGAGACGCGCCACTGGAGTGGCGCGCCCCCGGCAGGGGAGGAGACATGACCGTCGCCACGATGACCGACTGGGCGCGCGCGAAGCCGCAGCCGAACTGGCTCATGAAGCTGTTCGACTACAAGCCGTTCCTGGTCTTCGTATGCCTGCTGCCGGCGCTCGGGCTGCTGCTGGTCTTCCTGACCTATCCGCTCGGGCTCGGTATCTGGCTGTCTTTCACCGACACCAAGATCGGCCGCGCCGGCCAGTTCATCGGCCTGGAGAACTTCGAGTATCTGCTCGACGATCCGCAGTTCTGGAGCGCGGTCTTCTACAGCGTCTTCTATACCGGCGTGGCGACGTTCGGGAAGTTCGCGCTCGGCCTGTGGCTGGCGCTGCTGCTGAACAACCACATTCCCTTCAAGAGCCTGCTGCGCGCCGTCATCCTGCTGCCGTGGATCGTGCCGACCGTGCTGTCGGCGCTCGCCTTCTGGTGGCTGTACGATCCGCAGTTCTCAGTCTTCTCGTATCTCGCCGTCGATATCCTGCACATCCGCTCCAGACCCTTCGACTTCCTGAGCACGACATGGCCGGCGCGCTGGTCGCTGATCGCCGCCAACATCTGGCGCGGCATCCCGTTCGTGGCGATCTCGCTGCTCGCGGGCCTGCAGACCATCTCGCCCTCGCTGTACGAAGCGGCGCTGCTCGACGGCTCCTCGCCATGGCAGCGCTTCCGCTACATCACCTTTCCGCTCCTGATGCCGATCCTCGCGATCGTCATGACCTTCTCGATCATCTTTACCTTCACCGACTTCCAGCTCGTCTACGCGATCACGCGCGGCGGGCCGCTGAACTCGACCCATCTGATGGCGACGCTGGCGTTCCAGCGCGGCATCTCCGGCGGCGAGCTGGGCGAGGGGGCGGCGATCGCGGTTGCGATGATCCCGTTCCTGGTGGGGGCGACCTTGTTCAGCTATTTCGCGCTGTCGCGCCGCAAGTGGCAGCAGGGGGAAGGCGATGACTGACACCACCGTCGAGAGCGCATCGAAGGCGGCGGTCGCGCCCGACCAGATGGCCTGGGACAGCCGGACGCGGCGGTTCGTGACCATCTACCTGCCGCTGATGCTGTTCGTGGTCGTGCTGCTGTTCCCGTTCTATTGGATGGCGGTGACGTCGTTCAAGCCGAACAGCGAGCTCTACGACTACAAGCACTTCAATCCGTTCCTGATCGGCAGCCCGACCCTCCAGCACATCAAGCACCTGTTGTTCGAGACCAGCTATCCGCACTGGCTGATGGTCACGATGGGCGTCGCCATCGCCTCGACCACGCTCTCGATCTTCTCCAGCGTGCTGGCGGCCTACGCGATCCAGCGGCTGCGCTTCAAGGGCAGCCAGTATGTCGGTCTCGGCATTTATCTCGCTTATCTGGTGCCGCCGTCGATCCTGTTCATTCCACTGGCCACCACCATCAACCAGTTCGGCCTGTTCGATTCGCCGCTGGCCCTGATCCTGACCTATCCGACATTCCTGGTGCCGTTCAGCACCTGGCTGCTGATCGGCTACTTCAAGTCGATTCCCTACGAACTCGAGGAGTGCGCGCTGATCGACGGTGCGACGCGCCTGCAGATCCTGCGCCGCATCACGCTGCCGCTGGCGGTGCCAGGCCTGATCTCGGCCGGCATCTTCTCCTTCACGCTGTCCTGGAACGAGTTCATCTACGCGCTCGCCTTCATCCAGAGCAGCGAAAAGAAGACGGTCTCGGTGGCGATCCTGACCGAGCTGGTGTCGGGCGACGTCTATCAGTGGGGATCGTTGATGGCCGGATCGCTGCTGGGCTCGCTGCCCGTCGCGATCTTCTATTCGTTCTTCGTCGACTATTACGTCTCGTCCCTGACCGGCGCGGTCAAGGAGTAGCCCGGGAAGCGACCGGCCCTGGTGGCCCCGGTGGATGGACCGGCGCCGGCGGCACGTCTTCCGGAGAGGTCGGATTTACAGGCGGCATTTCCGGCGGGATCGGATCTGTCTTGCCGGGTGTCGGCGGTGCGACGGGCACGGGCTTGGGCTTCTCGGGCACGTCGTTCATTCGGCGCTCCTTCGAATTCGCTGCCCCGGCAATCCGGCCGAGGAGGCGTGCGGGAGCCGCCCCGCACGCCCGTAGCCGTGGCCTAGCATTCGTCCTGATCGGCCTTGCCGGCGCTTTCATTCTGGGGCTTCTGCGCCGGCTGCTGGCTGCCCTGGCGATTTTGCTGTTCGCGCTGCTGTTGCTGGCGCTGTTGCTGTTCCCGCTTCTGCTGCGGATTGTTCTTGGACTGGTCCATGACTCTCCTCTCCTGATGGCAGCTGCCGGGATGGCACCTGTCGCGAAAAAACGTTCGGTTCGGACGGAGGGTTGCTGATGGAAGGGCCCATATCGGTTGTACCGTCACCGGTCGGAGACGAGGCGCTCGCGGCCGAGTTCCGTAACGACCAGGCCACTCTCCGTGGGTCGCACGAGTTCCAGATGCAGCAACCGCGCACGGTGCTCGTCGGGCAGAGCGAGCACATATCCGTCGGCGATGCTGCGAAGCAGAGCGAGCTGCAGTTGGGAAAGCGGCGCAATCAATCCTCTTGGCATGTCGCGTACGTCGCGCGCCATTGGCTTCGAACCTCCGATTTGTGTTGGCCTTCAACGCAAGCGACTTGGTGAAGGTTGGCTGCGAAATTCACGGCGCCGAGGGGAACCGTCCTCGAATTCGCCCAATTTCCTGTCTTTTGCGTTGCGGCACCGGCATGGCCCGGAGTGCCGGTCGATGCATTGACGGACTGCTCCGGCCCGCTACAGTGGTCTGACCACGGACTGACCGCGAGGGCAAATGCTCGATATCGTCCGGCAAGAGGGGGAGGAGACGGTTGGCGGCGCGGCGCGCGTCTTCACGTTCTTCCGCGACAGGCTGCTGTCGGGAGAGCTGAAGGCCGGAGACCGGTTGCTGGCGGAGCGCGAGCTTGCGCTGGCGCTGGGTGTGAGCCGGCCGGTGCTGCGCGAAGCCCTGCGGTCCCTCGCCATGCTGGGGCTCCTCGACATCCAGCACGGTCGCGGCGCCTTTGTGCGCAGCGCCGATGCCTCGGTGCTGGGACAGGCGCTCACCCTGTGCCTCGCGCCCGAACCCAATATCCTCGACGACGTCCTGCAGGCGCGGATCGCGATCGAATGCCAGGCCATCCGGCTCGCCTGCGATCGCGCCAGCGAACGCGATCTCCAGGCGATCGCCTCGACCCTCGATCGGCTGGTGGACTCGCTCGACGATCCCGAGCGCGGCGGTGAGGCCGATTACGCCTTTCATCTCGCCATCGTGCGGGCGGCCGGCAGCGCCGCCCTGATGAAGATCTACGAGGCGATCTCGCCGCTTCTGATGCGCAGCCATGTCGAGCGCCGGCGCGACACCTTCCGCGAACCGGCGATCACGTCGGGCCTCGTCGAAGCGCATCGCCAGGTGTTCCTGTCGCTGGCCCAGCGCGATCCCGACGCCGCGGACCGACGGTTGCGCGAACACTTCGCCATCGGCGACGACCTGCGCCGCCGCAATCTGATCTCGCACTACAAGCCCCAGGGAAAGAAACGCCCATGAAGATCGTCGTCGGATCGGATCACGCCGGGTTCCCGATGAAGGGGGAGTTGCTGGCGTTTCTGCGCGAGCAGGGTCACGACGTGATCGATGTCGGCTCATACGATCCAGCGCCCGTCGACTTTCCCGACATCGCCCGCAAGGTGGCGGCGGCCATCACCTCCGGCCAGGCCGAGCGCGGCCTGATGGTCTGCGGCACCGGCGTCGGCGCCTCGATCGGCGCCAACAAGATGAAAGGCATCCGCGCCGCGGTGTGCCACGACGTGCACTCCGCCCACCAATGCGTCGAGCACGATGACGTCAACGTGATGTGCATCGGCGCGCAGATCGTCGGCCCATGGCTCGCGAAGGACCTGCTCGCCGCCTACCTCGACGCAAAATTCTCGACGGCCGAGGAGTTCCGCCGTCGCGTGGCAAAGCTCGCCGACATGGATGCGGGCCGCTAGTTCAACAAGAAGCCCATAAATGACCGGAGGAAACGATGAAGCGCTATGTGATGGGGATCGTCCTTTCGTTGGCGGCGATCGTCGGCGTCAACGGGATTGCTGCCGCCGATCAGCTCGATGACATCAAGAAGGCCGGCAAGATCCGTATTGCCGTCGATCTCGGCGTGCCTCCGTATGGCATGACCGACGACAAGATGCAGCCGACCGGGTCCGACATCGACACCGCCCGCGCTCTCGCCAAGGACTGGGGACTCGAGTTCGAGCATGTGCCGACCACCGGCGCGTCGCGCATTCCTGCGTTGCAGACGGGCAAGGCCGATCTCGTGATCTCGACCCTGTCGATCACGCCGGAACGCGCCAAGGTGATCGATTTCTCCTTGGGATACGCGGTCCTGCGGACGGTCATCGCCGCTCCCAAGTCGATCGCCCTCAAGAGCATGGCCGATCTCGACGGCAAGACGGTCGGCACCGTCCGCGGCACGACGCACGACACGCAGCTCACCAAGGAGGGCCCCAAGGGGATGAAGCTGGTGCGCTATGAGGACGACGCCACGGAGGCGCAGGCGTTTCTCAGCGGCCAGGTCGACATCTTCTCCACGGCCGAACTGCTGGTGGCGCCGATCGCCAAGAAGAACCCGGCGCGCGAGGTCGAGGTGAAGTTCGTGCTCGACAGCTTCAAGCTCGCGGTCGGGGTCAGGAAGGGCGAGACCCGCCTGCTCGAGGAAGTGAACAAGTGGATCCTGGCCAACCTCAAGAACGGCCATCTCAACGAGATCTACAAGAAGTATCACGGCAGCGATCTTCCCGACGTCATCACCAAGCAATAGGTGCCGCCGTGAAGAAGACGTCACCGCTGCGCCTGTGCGCACTGGTCCTGCTGGGATTGCTGTCGGCAATGGCCGTGGCCCGGGCCGACACGCTGGAAGACATCCGCAAAGCCGGCAAGGTCAGGATCGCGATCGATCTCGCCATCCCGCCTTTCGGCATGACCGACGACAAGATGCAGCCCGTCGGCTCGGATGTCGATCTGGCGCGGCTGCTGGCCAAGGATCTCGGCGTCGAGCTCGAGATCGTGACCGCGACGGGACCGACCCGCATCCCGCTCCTGCAGACGCACAAGGCGGATCTCGTGGTCTCGACCCTGTCGATCACGCCGGACCGCGCCAAGGTCGTCGATTTCTCGGTGCCTTATGCGGACCATCCGTCGGTCGTGGCGGCCTTGAAGTCGCTGCCGATCAAGCAGATGTCCGACCTCGACGGGAAGAAGGTGGCGGTCGTGCGCGGCACCACCCAGGACACCGATCTGACGCAGCAGGCCAAGGGCGCGCAACTCGTGCGCTACGAAGACGATGCGACCATGGCGCTGGCGGTCGCCTCGGGCCAGGTCGATATCCTGGCCACCGCACGCTCGCTTCTGCCGGCGATCAGCCGGAAGAATCCGGCCCGCGCCGTCGAACCCAAGATCACCATGCAGACCTTCTATCTGGCGATCGGCATGCGCAAGAACGAGCCGCAGCTCAAGGCATGGGTCGACGATTGGGTCCGCGCCAACCTGAAGAATGGCAAGCTCGGAGCGATCTACAAACAGTATCACGGCGTGGACATCCAGCCGGATCAGCTCCTGAAGGTCGGCGGATGAGGTTCGTTCCGTCGGTTCCCGCTGGATAGGCCATGTCGTACGACTTCGACTTCTCGTTCCTCGCCGAGAAGTGGCCGGCCTTCGTTGCCGGCGCCTGGCTGACCGTGCAGCTCACCGTCGTGTCGATCGCGCTCGGCTTCGCGGTCGGCACGATCTGCGCCCTCTGTCGTGTTTACGGCGGCGCCGTCCTGCGCCGGCTCGTCGGTGGCTATGTCGAGCTGATTCGCAACACGCCGCTTCTGGTCCAGATCTTCATCGTCTATTTCGGCCTCTCCAGCCTCGGCCTCAAGCTGTCGGCCGAGGTTTCGGCCGTGATCGCGCTGGTGGTCAACATGGGTGCCTATACGACGGAGATCATGCGGGCCGGACTCCAGTCGATCCAGCGCACGCAACTCGAGGCGGCCGACTGTCTGGGACTGACCAGGCTGCAGGCGATTATCCATGTCGTGCTGCTGCCGGCGATGGAACGGGTCTATCCCGCCCTGTCGAGCCAGGCCGTGCTGCTGATGCTGGCCTCCTCGATCACGTCGCAGATCTCGGCGGAGGAGCTGACCGCCACGGCCAACCTCGTGCAGTCGGACACCTATCGCAGCTTCGAAGTCTATATCGTCGTCGCCGTCGTCTATCTCGCGCTGTCGGCGCTGTACCGCTTGGCGTTCTGGCTGTTGGCGCTCGTACTGTTCGAGCGCAAGCGCCGGCTGGGGACGGCCCTGTGACCCAGCTCAGCGTCAACCATTTCCTCTATCTCGTCACGGCGGCCCAATGGACCGTGCTGCTGTCGCTGATCGCTTTCGTGGGCGGCACGGTCGTGGGCCTGCCGATCGCGCTGATGCGCGTGTCGCGGTCGCGGCTCGCCAGGGCGCTGGCGACGGTCTACATCCAGATCGTCCAGGGCACGCCGCTGCTGATCGTGCTGTTCCTGTCGTACTTCGGCCTCGGCATCCTGGGCTACAAGTTGATCCCGCTGGTGGCGGCTGGACTTGCGCTTACCGTCTATGCCGCGGCGTTCCTGGGCGAGATCTGGCGCGGCTGCATCGAGGCGGTGCCGCGCACCCAGTGGGAGGCATCGGACTGCCTCGGCCTCAATCGCTTCCAGCAATACACTTACGTCGTGCTGCCGCAGGCGTTGCGGGTGGCGATCCCGCCGACCGTGGGCTTCATGGTGCAGATCGTGAAGAACACCTCACTCGCCTCGGTGATCGGCTTCGTCGAGCTCGCGCGGGCCGGCCAGATCGTCAACAACTCGACCTTCGAGCCGTTCACGATCTTCTGCGCTGTGGCCGCCATCTATTTCGCGCTGTGCTATCCGCTGTCGCTCGCCAGTCGCCATCTCGAGAGGAAGGCTCATGCCGGAAGAAACTGATGCCGTCGTTCGCATCGCCGGCGTGATCAAGGAATTCGGGCCGCTGCGTGTCCTGGACGGCATCAGCTTCGATGTGGCACGCGGCCAGACGGTCGCCATCGTCGGCCGTTCGGGGTCGGGCAAGAGCACCTTGCTGCGCTGTATTGCGGGCCTCGAAACGATACAGGGCGGGACGATCGCCGTATGCGGGCACGCCGTCGGCACGCCCGGCAGTGCCGCCCGCGCGCAGTTGCGCCGCGATGTCGGCATGGTGTTCCAGAGCTACAATCTGTTTCCGCATCTCACGGTCGAACGCAACATCACCCTGGCGCTGACGCTGGTGAAGAAGCAGTCGAAGGAAGAAGCCAGGAAGCGGGCGGCGGACGTGCTGGGACTGGTCGGCCTCACCGACAAGACAGCCTCCTATCCCGAGCAGCTTTCCGGCGGCCAGCAGCAGCGTGTCGCGATCGCCCGTTCGCTGGCCCTTCAGCCACAGGTCATGCTGTTCGACGAGGTGACATCGGCGCTCGATCCCGAGCTCACGGCGGAAGTGCTGGGCGTCATGGAAGATCTGGCGCGTCGCGGCATGACCATGATCACCGTGACGCACGAGATGGGATTTGCCCGCAGGGTCGCCGATCTCGTCGTCTTCATGCACAAAGGCAAGGTGTGGGAGATCGGTCCGACCGAGGAGCTGTTCGCCGCACCGCGCACGCCGGAGTTCCGGCAGTTCGTGCGCAGCGAGCTGTGATCAGGCCAGCGGCGCGACCGACAGGCCTTTCACCTTGTGCTTCTCGATGAAGCTCGCGACCAGCCCCGATTTCTTGGCGTCCTCCACGAACGCGGCAAGGAACTCGGCCGCTGCGGTATTGCGCTTGGGCGTACCGACCGCCTGCTGCACGGCGCTGAACTTGCCATCGAGGATGCGGGCACCCGGCAGCTTCTCGATATCCTTGAGGAGACCGGGACGAAGACCCGCCAGCACGTCGAGCTTGTCGTCGATGAACTTGTTGAGGGCGCCGTCCAGACCGGGGGCCTGAATGAGAGTCGCCTGCTTGATGTTGTTCTCGAGCCACAGCCCGTAGGCGGAGCGCGCCGAGGTGACGATGCGCACGCCCTTGCGATCGACATCGGCGATGGATTGGATGGGCGAGCCGGCCGGGACCAGATAGGTCGCCTCGATCTCGCAATAGGCGGCGGTAAAGGCGATCTTCGCCGCGCGCTGCGGCTCGGCGCCGATATTGCCGATGTCCCAGACATCGTCGTCGACCTTGTCGGCGAGTTCCCCCGGCGACTTGAAGGTGACGTACTTCACCGGAACGCCCAGGCGATCGGCGATCGCGCGCGCCATGTCGGGCGATACGCCTTCCGGATCGCCATTGGCGCTGCGTCCGGTGACCAGCAGGAAGTTGGAGAGATTGATACCGGCACGCAGAACGCCGGTCGGGGCCAGTTCGGCTTTTGCTTTGTCGTTCATCCGCTGAGCTTATACTGAGACTGCTTCAGGAGAAATGCGCATGGCGGACGGCTGTATCGTCGAAACCGCGAGCGGCCGCTTGTGCGGCGTTCGTGACCGTGGCGTCATCATGTTCAAAGGCATTCCCTATGCCGCGCCGCCCGTGGATGCCTTGCGTTGGAGGGCGCCGCAGAAGGTCGCGCCGTGGTCCGGCGTGCGCGAGGCAACGTCTTACGGCAACCGGGCCATCCAGGCGGAGAATGTGTTCGACCTGCCGCCGGATCTGCTCGAGCTGTTCACCTTGGGCGGCCGGGAGCCGACGGCGGAGGATTGCCTCTATCTCAACGTCTGGACCTCGGGCCTCGACGGCACGAAGCGGCCGGTTCTGTTCTGGTGCCATGGCGGCGCCTTCATCACCGGGTCGGGATCCTCGCCGTGGTCCGACGGCGCCAATCTTTGCCGCCTCGATGACGTGGTCGTGGTTTCGATCAACCATCGATTGGGCGCGCTGGGCTATCTCCATCTGGAGGATCTGGCGGGAGAGGCCTTTGCCGGGGCGGGCACCGTCGGCATGCAGGACATCGTCGCCGCTCTCGAATGGGTGCGCGACAATATCGCTGCCTTCGGCGGCGATCCCGGCAACGTCACGATCTTCGGCGAGTCCGGCGGCGGGGCGAAGGTCAGCGTCCTGATGGCGATGCCTTCGGCCAAGGGTCTCTTTCACAAGGCCATCATCCAGAGCGGGCCGGCGCTGCAGATGGCCAATCGCGAGGACGGAACGAAGACCGCGCGACAAGTGCTGGATGCGCTTGGCCTGGCGCCAAACGACGCCGACAAGCTGCGGACGCTGCCGGCCGAGCAGATCCTCGAGGCGCAGAATGCGGTGCAGTCGACGGTCGGCCGCGCCTCCTTCGCCGACCGCCGCCGGCTAGGCTTCAACCCAGTGATCGACGGCGCGATCTTCCCTGGTGGCCCGTTTGCGCCATCGGCACCGGCGGTTTCCGCGCATGTGCCGCTGATGATCGGGACCAACAAGGACGAGATGGCGCTGTTCCTGGGTCACCTGCCATGGGTCGTCGAGGCCACCTTCGACAATCTGACCGAGGCGATGACGCCGTATCTCGGCGCGCGTGCCGGCGAGGTGATCGCGACCTATCGGGAGGCCCAGCCCGAGCTGAGCGCCGACCGCATCGGCCTCGCCATCGTCGGCGATCTCGGCGTGAGAAGCCTCTCCCTCGCCATCGCCGAGCGCAAGCTCGCCCAGAAGAGCGACGTGTTCGTCTATCTGTTCGCCTGGGAAACGCCGGTGCTGGGCGGCCGGCTGCGCTCGTGCCACACGCTCGAGATTCCCTTCGTCTTCAACAATCTTCCGTCAGCAGCGCTGACCGGTGACGATCCCGCCCGTCTTGCGCTCGGCGAGCGCATGGCGCGGGCATGGATCGCCTTCGCGCGGACAGGCCGACCTGGCCATGGCGGTTTGCCGGATTGGCCGGCCTATTCGACCTCGGATCGGCCGACGATGATCTTCGACACCGAGTGCCGGGTCGAAAGCGATCCCTATGCAACGGAAAGAAAGGTCTGGGAGGGCGCATGAAGATCACTGACGTTTCCTTGACTCTGTTCGCCTGGGACGACATTCCGCCGACGCAATACGGGCTGCACAGTCGCTTTGCCGGCTCGAGTGCGCTCGGCCTGCTGAGCCTGCGCACCGACCACGGCGTCGAGGGCAATGCCTTTCTCGGCTCGGCGTCGAATTCCGCGACGACGGACGGGCAGGGGCTCATCACGCATCTGAAGCCGGTGCTGCTCGGCCGCAATCCGCTGCAGCGCGAGGCCATCGTGGCCGACCTCTGGCGCAAGCAGCGCGTCGCCGGCGTTCGCGCCATCGGTGCCGTCGATGTCGCGCTGTGGGATCTGGTCGGCAAGGTCATGGGCCAGCCGATCCATCGCCTGCTCGGCACCTATCGCGAGTCGGTTCCCGCCTACGCGAGTTCGGCCGTTCTGTCTTCGCCGGAGGCCTATGCCGAGCAAGCGGTCGAGTACAAGGAGCAGGGCTGGGCCGCCTACAAGATCCATCCGCCGACGCAGTGGCAGACCGACATCAAGGTTTGCGAGGCGGTGCGCAACGCCGTCGGCGACTACACGATTATGCTCGATTCGACCTGGGCCTACGACTATCCGGCCGCGGTCCGCGTCGGCAAGGCAGCCGAGGAGCTGGATTTCTTCTGGTACGAGGATCCGCTGCACGACCAGGACATCTACAACTACGTGAAGCTGAAGCAGCAGCTCTCGATCCCGATCCTCGCCACCGAATATCCGATCTCCGGGCTCGAGTCCTATCAACCCTGGCTCATGCATCAGGCGACCGACTTCCTGCGCGGCGACGTCGCGGTCAAGGGCGGCATCACCACGCTGGTGAAGACGGCGCATCTCGCCGAGGCCTTCCGCATGAACTACGAAGTCCATCATGGCGGCAATTCGCTGAACAACGTCGCCAACCTGCACGTCATCGCCGCGATCCGGAACACGACATTCTTCGAGGTCCTGCTGCCGGACGCGGCCCAGAAATACGGGTTGGAGCAGGACATCGTGGTCGGTCGCGACGGCCTAGTGCATGTCCCCAACGGCCCGGGCCTGGGAGCCGCCATCGACACGAAGCTGATCGAGCGGAAGAAGATCGCGGTGCTGGCGTGATCCCATCGGCATGACGACATCGATCTCGATCTACGTCGATGCCGACGCCTGTCCGGTGAAGGCGGAAATCTATCGCGTCGCCGAACGGTACGGTCTCAAGGTCTATGTCGTTGCCAACACCTTCATCAATGTACCGCGCGATCCCCGCATCGAGCGGGTGGTGGTCAGCGACGGCTTCGATGCCGCCGACGACTGGATCGTCGAACGCATCGGAGCGAGCGATATCGTCGTCACTGCCGACATTCCCCTCGCCGATCGCAGCCTCAAGAAGGGCGCGATGGCGATCGGCTCGACCGGCGTACCCTTCACGCCGTCGTCGATCGGCATGGCGATGGCCAATCGCGAGCTACTGGCCAACCTGCGCGCGATGGGTGAGATGACGGGCGGACCGAAACCCATGACTGGCCGGGATCGGTCGCGTTTCCTGTCGAGCCTGGACGAGGCCGTCAACAAGCTCAGGCGCCGTCTCAGCGCCTGAAGGATCGGGTGTTGGGGCCGCCCAACGGCATCACTTGTCCAGCCACACGTCCTCGAAGCGGAAGCCGTTATAGACGCTGTTCACCTGTGCGACATAGCCCTTGACGTAGGGCTGCATGCAGATGGCGGCGCGGTTCCACATGATCATGGGTCGTGCATTGTCCTCGAGCAGCTTGCGGTCGATTTCGTTGACCAGCTTGCGGCGCTTGTCCTTGTCGGTCTCCGCCGACTGCTGCTCCATCAACGTCTCGATCTCGGGATTGCAGTAACCTGTGTAGTTGCGCTCCGACTTGCAGGAGAAGTTCTCGAAGTAGTTCTGGTCGGGGTCGTCGACGCCGTTGCCGGTCGTATTCAGCCCGACCGAGTACTGCTTGCGCGCGATCTTGGGGTACCACTGGGAGGTCTCGATGATATCGACGTCGGCGTCGATCCCGACCTCCTTGAGCTGGCTGGCAAGGATCACGGCCGGGTCCTTGTAGAGCGAGATGCCACGGGTGGCGATCTTGAGCTTCATCGGCTTGTCCGGCCCGTAGCCCGCCTTCTTCAGCAGCGCCCGCGCCTTCTCTCGATTGGCGGCGACATCGGGGCCGTAGCCGGGAATGGTGGCCAGTATGTCGGCCGGCAGGCCCCAGACGCCGTCGGTGGGCGGCTGCATCACGCCGCCGAGCTGCGCATCGCCCTGGTTGATGATGTCGACGAAGGCCTTGCGGTCGATCGCCAGCGACAGGGCCTGCCGCAGCTCGGGATTGTCGAACGGCGGCGCGTCGCGATTGATGATGAGGTTGGTGCTGTTGTTCATCGACGTCGTCTGGCAGACGGCGTTGGGCGCCTGCGTCTTGACGTCCTTGAGCAAGGGGATCGTCACTTCCCACGGGAAGGTGATGTCGAAGCGACCCGAGACGAAGCTCAGGATGGCCGTGGCTCGGTTCGGCACGATGGTGAACTCGATGCCATCGAGATAGGGGCGTCCCTTCTTCCAGTAATCGGGATTGCGGGTGAGCTTGATGCCCTCGTTCTGCTTGAACTCGACGAACTTGAAGGGACCCGTCCCGATCGGCTTGGTGCGCATCTGCGCCGAGGGGATATGGCAGGGGTATATGGGCGAGTATCCGGAGGCCAGCAGGGACAGGAACGACGGCTGCGGCCGCTTGAGATGGATCGTCACCTCGAGGTCGCCATTGGTGCTCGTGCTGTCGACGTTGGTGTACCAGGTCAGGCGCGGATTGCGGCGCAGCTTGTCCTCGCCCTTTCCGGTCAGCAGGTTGAGCGTGCAGACGACGTCCTCGGCCGTGAAGGGCTGGCCATCGTGCCACTTCACGCCCGGATGCAGCTTGAACGTCAGGTCCTTGCCGTCGGCGCTCCAGCTCCAGGAGTCGGCGAGATCGGGGACGATGTCGTCGGGGCTGTTCTGCGGCTTCGACTGATCGTAAAGGACCAGATTGTTGAACACGGCCATGAAGGGAACGACAGTCGAGTTGGTCGCCTCCTCGTGGATCGAGGCGCTCGGCGGATTGTCGCGGTGATACATCTTCAGGATGCCGCCGCTCTTTTGGGCGAAGACCGGACTGGCGCAGACAAGGGCAGCCAGCAGGCTGCCCAACATGATCAGTGGCCGCATTGTCGTTTCCTTCCCATTCGCGCCGCGTGTCGAGCCGCAGCGTCTTGCCCTGGAGCCTAACACAGTGGCGTGGATTGGAGGTTTCGTTGTGCGGGAAGACGCCTTGATTGTACGATGATAAAGGCCGCCGACAGGCCCGGTCACTCTTTGGATTGATGCCCTGTCCGCAGCGGCCGTCGTATGGTCCGGGCCGATCCGGTGGAGTTGGGCGAGAGTCGTCGATGCGTTTGCGCTGGAAGATTTCCGTTGCTGTCGGCGTTGTGGCGGCGATCGCGGCCACGCTGGCATTGCTGCCGCGTCTAATCGACGTCGAAGCCTACAAGCCAGCGATGATCGAGGCCGTGCGGGCCGCCACCGGGCGTGAACTGGTGATCGACGGACCGATGAAGCTGTCGGTCTTCCCGGTTCCGGGCATCGGCGCCGGACGCGTGCACTTCTCCAACGCCGTCGGCGCTCAGGGCGCGCAGATGATCGACGTGCGCTGGGTCGCGGTGACACCTTCCTGGTGGGCCTTGTTGCAGGGCCGGATCGAGGTCGGGACGCTGACGCTCTACCGCCCGACGATCGCTCTGGAAACGGACGCCAACGGCAAGCCCAATTGGCAATTCGATCCTGGCGGCGGGTCGACACAGGCGGCGGGAGCCCCGAGCAAGGGCATGCATCTGGCAATCGGTCGGCTGGCGATCGTGAACGGTACCATCACCTACCGGAACCCGCGCAACGAGAAGACCATCGCCGCCGAGGAGGTGAACGCCACGGCATCGGTGACCTCGTTCCAAGGACCGTTCGAGATCGATGGCCGCGCCACGGTGAACGGCATCCCGCTCAAGCTCGCCGCCAGCGTCGGCGAAGCGACGGCGAAGGGCCATGCCGCCGAGCTTTCGCTGGAAGTATCGAGCGGAAAGCTCGACTTCAAGGGCACGCTCGATGCCGTGACGCCGGAAGGGACGGCGCGCGGCCATCTCTCGGTCGAGACGGGACTGCTGAGCGATTTCGTCGACGCCGTCTGGAGCGCCCTGGGAGGAACGGCGCCCGATTTCGATACCTCGGGCGCTGGCCGGTTCTCGTTCGAGGGAGACGTCGTCGTTTCGGCGGCGCAGATCGCGGCTAACACATTCGACATGCGCATGGGGCAGGATGCGGCGACCGGGTCCCTCGTGTTGGGGCTGGCGCCGTCGCGCAGCCTCTCCGGCCGGCTCTCGCTGTCGCGTCTCGATATCGACAAGTGGCTCGCGATCCTGGAACGCCCGATCGATTTCGCGCCGGCCGCGGTCAAGGCGGCGGTGGCCGGTGCTCCCAAGCCCGCCACCTCGCCCTGGTCGGAGATGGATGCCGATCTCACGATCGATGTCGCCGAAGCCACCTATCGACGGGACGCCATCCGGGATTTGTCCCTGGTCCTCGACATCAAGAAGGGCGTGGCCAGCTTGCCGCGGTTCAAGGCGCGACTGCCGGGCGATATGACGATCGACGTCGATACCGCGAGCGGTCGCTTCGGCCTGGTCGGTTATCACCTGCGCCAGACGCTTGGCTGGCTCGAGGTCGATATGAGCGGCGTGTCCCGGGCCCTGCTGCAGACGCTGAAGATCGACGGCAAGGTGGCCAGCGCCCGCGGCAGTCTGCAGATCACCGACGGTCGCTTCGCCCTCGATGGAACCAGCGGCACCATTGGCGGGACGGTGTTCCTCAAGATGCCCTTGGCGGCGACGCTTCATGCCGAGATGGATCGCTTCGATCTCGACTCCTATCTGCCAAAGCCGGAGGCGACGACCGCGAACGCGGTTTCCGGTGCGCCCGATCCGAACGCCGCTAAGATCGGGCTGAAGCTGAAGGTCGGCAGTCTCGACTTCCGCGGCCAGACCCTGAAGGACGTGCAGGGCGACGCGACGCTGCAGGGCAATCTGATGCAGCTCGCCGGCTTCAAGATCGCCGATGTGGTGGGGGCGAGGCTCGGCTTGCACGGCACAGTTCAGGATTTCGGCAGCGTGCCCAAGTTCGATCTTGGCTTCGACATTGCCGCATCCGACGCCGACCGGCTGCTCGACTATGTCCGGTTGCCGCGGTTCCTCAACGGCAAGATCGGCCCGTTGACGGCAAGCGGCGCCGTCGCCGGAACCTTTTCCGCGGTGACGGTGCGCGACGTGGCGATGAACTTCCTGGATGCGGAAAGCCGCGTTTCCGGAACGCTGACCTTCACGCAACCCATTGCCTACGATTTTCAGAGCTTCTTCCTTCACACCAAGGATGCCGGCCCGCTGGTATCCGTCGCGAGCGGCCGCGCCATGTCGGGCGTCGGCTATATCCGGGCAACCGGCAGCCTGAAGGGCACGGCGGACAAGGCCAGCTTCAACGGCGAGCTCCGTGCCCGCGGCAGCCGCATGAATGGCCGGCTCGACGCGACGCTCGATGCCCATCTCAAGATCGTGGCAGATCTCAAGATCCCGGGTGTGCTGAAAGTCGATCGGTGGCTGGGCATCGATCCGAAGTCCATCGCCCATGTCGCGCCGGTCGAAGGCAATCCGGCGCCGACCCCAAGCCCGACGACGCAGCAGCCGATCGATCTGACGGCGTTGCGCGCCTTCGACGCCAAGCTGACCCTCGAAGCCGAAACGATGACGCTGGCCTCGCTCGAGATCGGGCATGCTTCCATCGATGCCGTGCTGAGCAACGGCGTGACGACGCTGTCGAAACTCACCGGCGATTTCTATGGCGGCGCCGTCGCCTTTGCCGGGAAGATCGATGCGTCGGGCCCGGCGCTGTCGATCGATCTCGCCGGCGATCTTCGCGGCATGGCGCTCGACCAGTTCCTGCGCGCCACCATGGGCAAGAATACCTTGACCTCATCGGGCTTCTCGATCGCGATCGAAGGCAAGGTCGACGCCACTGGCCTGCACATCACGGGTCAGGGGCTTTCATCCCAGGACATCCGCAATGCGCTATCCGGGGCCGGCACCGTCAGCGGCTACCTTCATCCCGTCGTCGTGGAGGGATCGACCGCCTTCGCGCATTTTGCTGCCAGCGTCGGCGGCATCTTCAGCTCGGGACTGGCCTTCGATGCGCAAGTCCTGAAGAGCTTCATCGACCGCGAGAATCCGACGTCCGGTCAGATGACGCTGAGTGCCGGCGGCCTGGCCATCCAGGACCAGAAGGTGAGTGGCGCCAACAATGCCGTGGCCAATATCAACGGGCGGGCGAGTTTCGCCGACGATACGATCGACACCACGGTCACGCTGCAGAGCGGTGACGATCGCTATGTCACGATCGTCAAGGGCTCGCTGACATCACCCGACCTGAGCACGACCCGCGGAGCGACGCGCTAGGCAGCGCGCGACTTGAGGATTTCCCAGGCGCGCCGGAACGCCTTCGCCATCTCCTCGGCCGGCACCGCGCCGGAGAACAGGATGTGACCCTGCAGGGCAAAGCTCGGCACGCCCTGGATGCCGGCGTTGCGGGCCATCTGATCGTTGGCCAGCACCTCGCGCTTGCCCTCGTCGCTGGCCAGCATCTTCCACACGGCATCCGGATCGAGGCCGCCCGTTCCACCGATGGCGGCCAGCAACTCACGATCGCCAATATCGGCGCCTTCGCAGAAATAGGCCTTGAACAGCGCCTCCACGACCGAGTCCTGCAGGCCCTGTTGCGCCGCGAAGCGGATGACCCGATGGGCATCGACCGTGTTGGGGGTACGGGTGAGCTTTTCGAGGTGGAATTCGAGGCCGACTGTCGCCGCGGTCTCGGTGATGCGCTGGTCTATCTCCTGCGCACGCTCCGGACCGCCGAACTTGGCGGCGCGATAGGTGGCGCGGTCGACGCCCTCGGCCGGCATGTCGGGATTGAGCTGGTAAGGATGCCACATCACGCCGAAGCGGAGCTTGTCTTCCTCTTCCAGCAGCGTCAGCGCCCGTTCGAGCTGCCGCTTGCCGATGTAGCACCACGGACAGATGGCGTCGGAAATGACATCGATGCGTCCAGCCACAGCGATCGTGTCCATGGCAGATCCTTTCCGCTGATTTATTGTAACCTATACCCGGATCGACAACCGAACAACGAGGCACCATGGAAAAGCCCCGCTACCGCTCTGCCCTGATCGTCGGCGCCGGCCCCGGTCTGAGCGCCTCGCTGGCACGCCTGTTCCACCGCAACGGCCTGACGGTGGCTCTCGCCGCGCGTCGGACGGACAAGCTCGCACCCTTGGCGACCGAAACGGGAGCCTCCGTCCATCAGTGCAACGCCGTCGACGCGAACGACGTTGCGGCACTCTTTCAGGCGGTCGAAGCGAAGAACGGCGCCCCCGATGTCGTCGTCTACAATGCCAGCGCCCGCGTTCGCGGCGCACTGATCGATCTGCCACCAGAGGAGGTCAGGCAGGCGATGGAGGTCAGCGCCTTCGGGGCGTTTCTCGTGTCGCAGCAGGCGGCGCGGCGCATGCTGCCGCACGGGCATGGCGCGATCCTGCTCTCGGGAGCGACGGCGGGTGTGAAGGGCTTCCCGCTCTCTGCCAGCTTTGCCCTCGGCAAGTTCGCGCTGCGCGGTCTCGCGCAATCGATGGCCCGCGAACTGTCGCCCAAAGGACTCCACGTCGCGCATTTCGTGATCGATGGTGGCATCCGCAGCGCCAGCAGACCCGTTCCGTCGGATGCACCCGACAGCCTGCTCGATCCCGATGCGATCGCCGAAACCTATTGGGCCGTTCTGCAGCAACATCGCAGCGCCTGGAGCTGGGAAGTCGAGGTCCGGCCCTGGGTCGAGAAGTTCTAGGTTCGACCGAAGTCACTAGACCTGGAATCTTCCAAATCGCACTCTGTCATCGTCAGGCAAGGAGCACAGTCCATGAAACATCCCATCGCAACCATGGCATTCGTATTTGGCGCAGGCTTCATCGTCGCTGGCGCGATGTCGTCGGCGAGGGCCGACGACGATCCCCCGCATCGCAAGCCGGGCATGTGGCAGCAAGCGATGACCATGGGCGGCGGTCAGACCATGACGATGCAGATGTGCATCGACGAGGCGACGGAAAAGCAATTCTCCGCCATGGGCAGGAATCGTGCGGGCTGCAGCCAGGAATTCCATAAGGTTCCGGGCGGCTACTCCTTCAAGGGAACGTGCGACGGCAAGACCGCGACCGGCACGGCGATTGGCGACTTCGACAAGGCGATCAAGGTCGAGGTCGACAGCGAGGGCGCGCATATGGTGTCGAACCTCACCTACCTCGGACCGTGTCCCGCCGATCGCAAGCCGGGCGACATCGTCATGCCGGGCGGCCAGGTGATGAACATGAAGGACATGCCGAAGTAGGTGCGGCCTCGAACGTAGCTGGCTCCAGGCCATCGCAGGCGAACAGGTCGACGATCATCGCCGGATTACTGCCGGCAATCCAGGCAACGGCGACACTTTCACCTTCCGAAGGCGCTACGGTGCGAGCGTCGACCGCAGAAGGTGCAGGACCGAGGCGAGGTCCTCAGCGACATGGAGGCATTTCGCCCGTGACTCGTCGGTCGGCGTCAGGATGTCCGGCACCATGATCGCCATGGTACCGGCCGCGTGTGCGGCGGCGAGGCCGACATTCGAATCCTCCAGGGCGATGCAACTCTCGGCGGGTATGCCGAGCTGCCGCGCCGCTTCGAAATAGACGTCGGGATGCGGCTTGCTGCTGATCACGTCGTCGCGGGTGGCAATCGCCTTGAAGCGATCGAGAAGCCCGGCGCGGCCGAGATGCCTGGCAACAGTCGCCCGGCTCGAGGAAGTCGCTATGGCCAAGGGCAGGCCGCGGTCGCGGAGAAAGTCGAGCAACTCGACCGCTCCGGACTTCACCGGCACGCCCGCTTCGAAGGCACGACGGGCGTGCGCGTCGAAATGGGTGCTGAAGACGTCCAGGGAGAAGCCGGGACCATAGAAATCGCTGATCATGCCGTCGCAGATCGGACCAGGAATGCCGATCATGGAATGGCAGAAGGCGAGCGGCATTTCCCGGCCCATGGCGCGCGCGGCGGCCTGCAGCGCCTCGATATAGACAGCCTCGGTATCGATCAGCAGGCCGTCCATGTCGAACAGGACGCCCTTGACGGGGCGGATGAACATGGCGCTGTTTTACGGCTCCCGCTGGCATCGGCAAGCGCCGGAAATTTCATGGCCGATCATAGGGATTATGCCGATGTCGCGGACGTCCGGCGGAGTAAGCTGAAGTCATTGACCCAATTCATCTGTGTGGGAGTGCTCCATGTCCGTCCAGGTCGCCGATCCTGTTGCTGATCTCGTCCAAGCCGCCAAACGGGTCTTGCCGGGCGGCACCTTCGGCAACATGCCGGCGGAGGTCGTCCTCAAGGAAGGGAAGGGTGGACGCATCTGGGACGAGGCCGGGCGCGAATATGTCGACTTCCTGCTGGGCTCCGGCCCGATGTTCATCGGCCATGCTCATCCCGAGGTGACGGCGGCGGTCGAGGCGCAGGTGCCGCTTGGAACCACCTACTTCGGCAACAACCGGCACGGCATCGCCCTGGCCGAGGCGATCGTCGACGCCGTCCCGTGCGCGGAGCAGGTGCGCTTCGTCTGCTCGGGCACCGAGGCCGATCTGTATGCGATGCGCGCGGCACGCGCCTTCCGCCGCCGCGACAAGATCCTGAAGTTCGAAGGCGGCTATCACGGCATGAGCGACTACGCCCTGATGTCGATGGCGCCCCGCAATCCCGGCAATTTCCCGCGCGCCATTCCCGATTCGGCCGGCATCCCCAAGAGCGTCCAGGACGAGATGCTGATCGCGGCCTTCAATGATGTCGAGATGGCGGAGAGCCTGATCAAGGAACACAAGGACGAACTGGCCGGCGTGATCGTCGAGCCGTTCCAGCGCCTGCTGCCGCCGGCGCCGGGCTTCCTGCAGGCGTTGCGTCGGATCACGCAGGAGCACGGCATTCCGCTGATCTTCGACGAGGTTGTCACCGGCTTCCGCTTCGCCTATGGCGGGGCACAGGAATATTACGGCGTCACGCCCGATCTCTGCACACTGGGCAAGATCGTGGGCGGCGGCTTCGCCCTGGCAGCGATCGCGGGCCGTGCCGACATCATGGCGCATTTCGACAAGCTGGCCGTCGCCGACGAGGATTTCCTGTTCCAGGTCGGCACGCTGTCCGGCAATCCGGTTGCAGCCGTCGCCGGTCTGGCCACGCTCGAGGTGCTGAAGCGTCCCGGAACATACGAACAGGTTTTCGCCAGCGGCCGGACCCTGATGGCGGCGCTCGACGGGCTGCTCAAGAAAGCCGGCATCAAGGCGCAGATCGTGGGCGAGCCGCCGCTGTTCGACGTCCTGTTCACTGACCAGACGGTGCGCGACTATCGCGACACGCTCAAGGGCGACAAGGCCCTGGCCACGCGCTTCAACCAGCTCCTGCGGGCGCGCGGCATCAT
Source organism: Enhydrobacter aerosaccus (assembly GCF_900167455.1). Lineage (GTDB taxonomy): Bacteria > Pseudomonadota > Alphaproteobacteria > Reyranellales > Reyranellaceae > Reyranella > Reyranella aerosaccus. The sequence goes on along the minus strand of NZ_FUWJ01000002.1, from coordinate 766,748 downwards.
GAAGGGCGAGTCGAAATACTATGTCAGCCTGGCGCACACCCAGGCCGACATCGATCACACGATCAACGCCTGGGCGGAGTCGATCGCCGAACTGAAGAAGGGCTGACGCCGCGTCAGGACCGATCAGCGCGTCATGCTCTGGAACACGCCGTCGCGAAACACGACGGCGTGCATCAGGGCGGCGCCCAGGTGGGCGAGGAAGGTCGCGAAGAGGGCGAAGGCCAGCACCGTGTGCAGCGGCCTCAGGACGGCATAGAGCACCGCGTCGTGCGGCAGGATCGCTGGCAGGTGGAACGGCCCAATCAGGGCGATCGGATAGCCCGCTGCCGACAGCATGCCCCATCCGACCAGAGGCAGGGCAAACATCAATCCATAAAGCAGCCAGTGAGAGGCATGTGCGGCGAAGCGCAGCAGCGGCGGCATGCCGGCCGGCAGAGGGGGCGCCGGGTTGATGAGCCGGTTCGCGAGTCGCGCCGCCACCAGGATCAGGATGAGAATGCCCAGCGGCTTGTGGATCGAAACCAGGCGATGATAGTCGGACAGTGACGAGACCATGGCCACGCCGATGAACAGCATCGCCAGGATCAGGATCGCCATTGTCCAATGGAGCAGGCGCGACAGCAGGGAGAAGGGCTTGATCATGGTCAGGGCCTCGTCGCGGTTTGGCTCGTTGCCGGCTGGTTCGTCGTCTGGATAGCGCTGGGAGTCTTGGGTTCGCCTGCGCGCCGCGTGAACGAGGTTGAATAGGCGGCCGAGCGTGCCGACAGGAGCGGGTCGTCCGAGGGGGCGATGCCGTCGGGCAGCACGAGCGGATCGAAGTTGACGTCACGACAGTTACCGTCGCTCTCGGCCGTGATGTGCGTCACGCTGAGCGTCCCGGCATCGATGCGCTCGCGATCAGCGGGCCAGGGCAGCGTCGCGTCATCGGTGGGATCGCCGGGTTGGCCGATCGTCAGGATCAGGTGCCACTGCGCGGGTGCTTCCTGAACGCGCGCGATCAGGCTTTCGAACAGATAGTTCTGGTCGCCGTCCGCCGCCGTCGGCGCAGGCACAAACGCATCGACCGGCTCCGCCGACCAGCGCACCGGCGTCGCCACCCCGGCTGCCGATGTGAACAGGAAGGCATTCAACGCGTTGTAGGTCGCATTGGCGAACGCCGAGGAAAAGCCCCGGGCGTGGATGATTGCCATCGCTTGGGCGGTCTCGGGATGGTGGGCGACAAAGGCAGCGAGCGCCTGAGGGTCGGGGTGGCCGGTCTTCGGATCGGGCCGCGACGCAACCAACTGCTCGTAGAAGGCGCGGGGATCCTTGAGCGGGAATACGGGAATGTTGATCATGGCGGTGCGCCAGGCTTCACCGTCCGGCAGGCTGAAATTCAGCGCCAGGCTGCGCACGATCGTCGGCGCGTCGGCCACCATCGGCACACCGCCGGACAAGGCGAAGCGGCCGAAGACGGGTACGCGGCCCGGCTGGAACACTTGCGCCTTCGAAACGCGCGCGCCAGCGCCGTTGCTGTCGAAGGTGCCGTCCACGCAGACACCCTTGGCGTGATTGCGCCGGAATCCCGGATGGACGCCGTTGTCCGCCTCGAATGCGTCGATCATCCGGCTCTGATCGAGACGGTTGGGCGAGAAGTATCCGCCGGTCCAGGCGAACGCGGCCGTGGCGGCGATCAGCGTCGCGCCGATTGCGCCAAGCCTGGCCAGCTGCGGCGGTGCGAGAATCGAGGCGAGCTTGTAGCGCGGGTCGTCAGTCGAAGGCTGAGACATTGCCGTCTTCCGCATGAGCAGTCGGTGGGAGGGAGCGATCGCACCGACGGCTATAGCACCGATGGCGCCGTCCGCCCGCTCGCGGCGGATCAACACCCCGCGAGGCTGCCGTTATCGGCCAGCGGTAGCGGACGATCCGGTTGCAGAGAAGGCGCGATCTCGCGAGTTTCAGATCGCCACTGGAGTCGCGAGAAGGCCGGTCCCATTGGCGGCCAGGGCGTCCCGTCCGGATGGAAGTTGTCACCGGACTGTAAGCCGCAATCCTGACAAGAATGGAAACGTAAGTATCGGCACATCCCACTCGTGAAGGATCTCCGGAGAGCGCCGATGAGCTTCGAAGTCGATCCGCGCACTGCCCTGAACAAACTGGCCTTCGGGCCGAGCGATCCCGACCTGGCGACCATCCGCAAGATGGGAACCGGTGCGTGGCTGGCGCAGCAGCTGAAGCCGCCACCCGAGGACGATTGCCGCGACGCCATCAATGCCACGCGGCTGCGGCTCAAATATTCCAGCAAGACGCCGGAAGCCGAGGTAGACGAGGACCGGCCGATCTCGGTGATCTTCCGGCCGATCGAGGAGCACTGGAAGACCGTCGGCAAGGAGGTGCCGGGTCAGGAGCGATCCTTCCTGCGGACCGCCGTCGCGGCGGCGACCTTGATCCGGGCCGTGCACAGTCGCTGGCAGCTGCGCGAGGTGCTGGTCGATTTCTGGCACAACCATTTCAACGTGAACGCGGTTGGCGACCAGCTCGTGGCGGTGGCGCTGCCGACCTACGACAGCGACGTGATCCGCCGTCATGCGCTCGGCAATTTCCGCGAAATGCTGGAAGCGGTGGCGACCAGCGCGGCCATGCTGATCTATCTCAACGGCCGCTCGTCACGCGGTGGCGCCGCCAACGAGAATTACGGTCGCGAACTGTTCGAACTCCATACGCTCGGCCGTCCGGCCTATCTCAATGCGCTGTACAACAAGTGGCGCGAGGTGCCGGGCGCGCTGCAGGGCCACCCCGAAGGCTACATCGACCAGGACGTCTACGAAGCCGCTCGCGCCTTCACAGGCTGGACCATCGAGGATGGCGCCGGCATCGGCGCCGGTCGCCATCTCCCGGTCACGGGCAAATTCACCTACGTCGAAACTTTCCACGACAATTACCAGAAGCGCGTGCTCGCCACCGAGTTCGATCCCTACCAGCCGCCGATGGCGGATGGGCGGCGCGTCCTCGATCTCGTGGCCGATCATCCGGCGACGGCGCGCTTCGTTTGCGGCAAGCTTTGCCGCCGGCTCGTGTCGGACAATCCCGATCCGGCTCTGGTCAACGCGGCGGTGAAGGTGTGGAGCGAGGAGCGCCGCAAGCCGGACCAGATCGCCCGGACCGTCGAGGCCATTGTCCGCAGCGACGCCTTCCGCCGGTCGGGCGGTGCCAAGGTGAAGCGGCCGTTGGAACTCTATGCTTCCTTCGCCCGCGCCGCGACCATCCCTGTCACGCCGACGCTTGGCCTGTTGGGCGAACTCGATGGCAGCGGTCAGCGGCTGTTCGGTTGGGGGCCTCCGACCGGCCATCCCGATGACAACGACTACTGGCTGAGTTCCAACATGATGCGTCGACGATGGGAACTGCTGTTGGGCTTGAGCAACGATGTGTGGAAGGCCGGGCCGACCCATGCGGCAACGGCGGTGGCCGACAAGGCGACAGCCGAGGAAGCGGTGAGCGTTGCCCATCATCGGCTGCTGGGTGTCGAGGCGCCGCCGCCTGTCGCACGAGCCATCGTCGATGGCATGGGGCTCAAGCCCGGCATGCCGTTCGATACGCGCAAGGATGCGCTGCCGCTATCACGGCAGATCCTCGCTTATTGCGCCATGACTCCCGCTTTCCAGGTCAGGTGATGCCATGCTGACGCGTCGCACGCTCCTCTACACCGCCACGGCGCTCTCCCTGGCGCCGTCCGTTCGGGCTTTCGCCACACCCCCGGTGGCGGCATCGGACAACGGTCCGATCCTGATAACCATCTTCCTGCGCGGCGGCATGGACTCGCTGGGCGTCGTGGCCCCGGTCGATGACCGCAACTACGTGGCCGACCGTCCGCCCGAAATGCGGCTGCTGGCGGATGGCGACAAGCCTGCCCTCGAACTCGGCGGCGCGCCGGCCGGTCTCGATTTCCGGCTGCATCCCGAGATGGCTGCCATGCACGATCTCTACAAGGACAAGCGGATTGCGCTTGTTCATGCGTCCGGTCTCGCCAACGGCACGCGCAGTCATTTCGGCGCGCAGGAGTTGATCGAGCGCGGGATTTCCAATCCCGACGAGGTCGCGCATGTCGGTGGCGGCTGGATGGCGCGCTGGCTGGGCGCCATCGGCAAGGCCAAGGCGCCGGTCTTTTCGGCGACTCCCGGACTTCCCGATTCCTTGGCGGGACATGCCGACACGATCTGCGCCCTCGATCTGAAGGGCGGCATGAACCTGCCCGGCGGCAAGCAGGCGGCCAACGTGCTGAAGCGGCTGATCGGCGCCGATGGCGGTCTCTACGATCGTGCCGCACGGGACACGCTGGCCGGCATCTCGTTGATCGACGGCCATCTGCGTGAACCGGACGGCAAGGTGGCGCCCTATCAGCCAAGCGGCGGAGCCGTCTACGAGGAAACGGAGATCGGCCGCAGCCTGCAATCGGTTGCCCGGGTCATCCGCATGGATCTCGGCATCCGCGCCTTCGCCGTCGATATGGGCGGTTGGGATACGCACGAGAACCAGCCGCCGCGGCTTGCCCTGCTGGTGGGCCAGCTATCGCGGGCCCTGGCGGCCTTCCATACCGATCTGCACGATCGGCTTGGCGGGATCGTGCTGGTGGTGATGAGCGAATTCGGTCGTCGCCTGCGCTCCAACAAGAGCAACGGCACCGATCACGGGCATGCCGGCGTGACCATCGTCTCGGCGCCGGGCATCGCCGGGGGCAGGATGCACGGCCGTTGGCCCGGCCTGTCTTCCGAACGGCTCGACAACGCCGTCGATCTGGCGATGACGACGGATATCCGCAGCATCGTCGCCGAACTGATGGCCGGGCCGCTGCGCACACCTCAGGCGGTCGCGGCCGCCTTTCCCGATTTCACGCCAAGCAAGGTCGGACTGGTTTGAGGAACTGATCCGCGATCAGGGCGCCTCGAGGCCGCGCCGCTTCAGGATGGCCTCGTTGCCCGGATCCGAAAGTGCTGACAGCAGAGCCGTCGCCGCATCCTGTTGCTGTGTGGCAGCGGAGATGGCGCCTGTGTAGGTCGTGTAGACCTGGACCTGGGCCGGGATCAGGCCGGCAAACCGCACGCTCGGCACGAGCTTGATTTCGCTGGCCTGCTGCAGGGCGATGTCGGCGTCGCCCCGCGCGACGGCGTCGGCGGCAGGGCCCATGCGCACCAGCACGGTTTTCTTTGCCACCTCGGACGATATGCCCATCGTCTGGAAGATAGCGACTATCGCGTTGCCGCTGGTGCTGCCGGTATTAGGGTCCATGTAGGCGATGCGGCGCGCGCCGAGCAGCGTCTGGCGGAAGGCTTCGACGCTGTAGAGATTGGGTTGCGGCGCACTCAGCGGGACGGCTACGCCGATGCCAACCCTGGCCAAGGGGGTGATCGAGTCGGCCGATACGGTGCCGATGTCGGCGAGGGCATCGAGGCCGTCGGACGTCAGGACGATCACGTCGAAGGCTTCGCCCGACCGCAGCCGCCGGATCAGGGCACCCGCGGTGTCGCTGACGACCGTCACCTTGTGCCCACTCTGCTTCTCGAAGTTGGGCAGGATGTCCTGAACCACGGGACGATAGGCGCCGGTCGTGAGCAGCTTGATGTTTGCGGCCGAGGCCGTCGTGACAGCCGCCGCCAGCATCCCGAGCGCCAGCGAAAGGCGAAGCACCGCTCTTTTCATGAACGGCCCGCGATGTTGACCAGACTCTGCATGCGACAATCCCCTGGACGATGCCCTCTACACGATACTGGCGACGATGACGCGCCCGTCCCTGCAGGTCAGCATCGTCGAGTGCCCGGCGGCGATGCGCAAGCCGTGATCTGTCGCCAGTTGGTGACAATCCTTGCCGGTCTCGACGGTTGCCGCTTCAAGCGGGCAGTAGACGATATGCGTGCCGGCGTCGAGCCATTGCTGCTGTCCGCCGAAGAGGACGACGAGGTCGAGGGTCACCGCCGTCCGCCGGCCGATCAGATTCACAACCTCGACCGGTCCGGCTTCGAGCCGACTGACGATGCGAGTCTCGCCGGCGAAGCGGACTGGCTGGAAGGGCGTGCGGACGTCGATCTCGCCCTCGGGAGTTTCCAGCACGAGGCCGCGGCCGGCGACGAGGACCTGCAGGCGATCGAAGCCGGCATAGTCGGAGAAGGGGCCGCCCGCGACGATCGGCGTACGACCGAAGCGCCAGAGATCGTCGTGTTCGGCGATGTCGGTCGTGATGCCGCCGCCGTTCTTCCACGGTGTTCGCCGATAGGTCGCGGGATCGAGTCGGGTGATCATGGCCGTGGCCGTCCGGTGCGGAAGCGCGTTTCGCAGACTGTCATTCCGGTTGCCTTGGCCGATCGGCTGGGTTGGACTTCACGCTCCACCATAACCCGACCATCGCAGGAGCCGCCATGCCGACCATCCGACGCCTCTCCTTCATCGGTCTCGAATATGCCTTCGCACCGGAAAAGGCCTTCGGTATGTCACGCGGCGTCGGCTTCCGGCGCCATGCCGGGCTGATCGAAGTCGAAACGGATGCAGGAGTAACGGGCATCGGCGAAGCCTTCGGCAATCCGTTCATCACGCGCGAATACTTCCGCATGGTCGAACCGTTCTTCGTCGGCAAGAGCGTCTTCGACTTCGAGCATATCGAAGCGCGAATCCGGAACGCGATCTATCATCTTGGCGTCGGCAACCAGCTGACGGCCTGTCTGGCCGGCATCAATGTCGCCCTGCTCGACGCGATCTCCCGGGGCTTCGGCATCCGGCTCTGCGACCTGATCGGCGGTTGCCGGACCACCCGCATCCCTGCCTATGCCTCCACCGGCTTCTTCTCCGACGATCCGGCTCGTCAGCTTCCGCACATGCTGGCCGAGGCCGCCGGCCATCCCTATGCCGGTGCGAAGATCAAGATCGGGCGTGGCATCAAGAGCGATGTCGAGCGCGTCCGCCAGGCGCGCGAGGCGTTGGGGCCGGACAAGCTGCTGCTGGTCGACATCAACGGCGCCTACACGGTCGACGTCGCGCTCGAGTGCGCACGGGCCATTCAGCCCTATGACATCCACTGGATCGAAGAGCCGCTGCCGCCGGGCGATTTCACCGGCTACACCGAGCTGCGCGCCCGCTCTCCCATTCCCATCGCCGCTGGCGAGGCCCACCATACGATCCGCGATTTCAAGGCCCTGATCGACGGCCGCTGCATCGACATCGTGCAGCCATCCATCCCGGGCGTCGGCGGCATCACCGAAGCCAAGCGCATCGCCACGCTGGCGCTGGCCGCCAATCTTCGCCTGGCGCCGCACGTCTGGGGCGCGGCCGTAGGACTGGCGGCGGCCTGCCATCTGATCGCCTCCCTGCCGGCCGGACCGCATACCGATCATCCGCCCCATCCGCAGATGCTGGAATACGACATGAGCGACAATGCGCTGCGCACCCAGCTTCTGAAGACGCCGCTGCAGTTGGAGAAAGGGCATATCCTGCTGCCGGACGGGCCGGGGCTCGGCATCGAGCTCGACGCTGCGACCGTAGCGCGCTACCGGGTTTGCTGAGCTGGATCGTTGTGTCAACATCGCTTCCGACACGCAAAACCGCTGTTCTTGGGGGATATTTCAATGAGTAAGATCGTCCGCCGCACCTTCACTGCGGGTGCCGCCGCGTCTGTCCTGTCGTTGGGCCTGCCCGCGGCCGCGCAGCAGCAGACCGTCAAGATCGGGGTGATCTATCCTCTGAGCGGCAACGCCGCGAGCGCCGGCACGCACGCCAAGATCGCGGCGGAACTGGGCGCCGACCTCATCAACAACGGCAATCCGGAATTGGCCAAGCTGCTGCCCCTGGCCAAGGGCGGCGGATTGCCCGGTCTCAAGGGCGCCAAGATCGAGCTGGTGATCGCTGACAACCAGGGCACGCCGGCAGCCGGGCAGAATCAGACCCTGCGCCTGATCACCCAGGAGAAGGTGGCGGCCGTGATGGGCTCGTACCAGTCGGGCATCACGCAGACCGCCAGCGCCGTGGCCGAGAAATACGGCATCCCGTTCCTGACGCCGGAGTCGACCGCGGCCGATCTCACGGAGCGCGGCTTCAAGTGGTTCTTCCGCACGACGCCGATCGCCACCAATTTCGCCAAGGCCTATTCCGACTTCCTGAAGGAGCAGAAGGCCGCCGGTCAGAAGACCGACAAGATCGCGATCGTCTACGAGAACACCGAGTACGGTAAGTCCACCTTCACCGCCATCGCCGACCTGTTCGCCAAGGAAGGGCATACGGTGGGGCTGCAGGTTCCGTACTCCGCCAACTCGACCGACGTGCAGCCGCAGGTGCTGCAGCTCAAGGAGAAGAACCCGGATGTGGTGATCTTCATCTCCTACACGTCGGACGCCATCCTCTATGCCAAGACGATGAAGGAGCTGAACTGGAAGCCGGCGATTCTCATGGCCGACGATGCCGGCTTCAACGACGCCGCCTTCGTCAAGGCGATGGGATCGCAGGTCGAGGGCCTGATCAGCCGCTCCGCCTTCGCCCCCGGCAAGCCGGGCAGCATCGCGGCGATCTGCGACGAGCTTTACAAGAAGAAGAGCGGCGGCGATGGCCTCGACGACGGTTCCGCGCGCGGACTGCAGGGCTTCCTGGTCCTCGCCGATGCCATCAATCGTGCCGGCTCGACCGATCCCGCCAAAATCCGCGAGGCACTCGTCGCCACCGACATGGGGCCGGAGCAGATGGTTGCCGGCTACAATGGCGTCAAGTTCGACTCCAAGGGACAGAACACGCTGGGCTCGAGCCTGATCATCCAGATGCGCAACGGCCAGTATGTGCCGGTATGGCCCAAGGCGAAGGCGACAGCGGAGCTGATTCTGCCCTACAAGGGGTGGCCGCAGTAAGCTGGCCCTCGCAGGCCAGAATAAGAAGCACAGAAGAAAAGAATACAGGGAGGAAAACATGGTCAAGATTGTGCACGGAGCAATCCGGGCCGGCGCCGCTTTGGTGGCGCTGGCCATCGCTCTTCCGGCTTTCGCCCAGGAGACGGTGAAGATCGGCGCCGTCTATCCGCTGAGCGGCAACTCCGCCAGCACGGGCAATTACGCCAAGATGGCCTTCGAGATGGGGGCCGACATCATCAACAACGGCAATCCTGAGCTCGCCAAGATCTTCCCGCTCGCCAAGGGTGGCGGCCTGCCCGGCTTGAAGGGTGCCAAGATCCAGATGGTGATCGCCGACAATCAGGGCACGCCGGCTGCGGGCCAGAACCAGACGCTGCGCCTGATCACCGAGGAGAAAGTCGCCGCGCTCATCTGCTGCTACCAGTCGGGCATCACCCTGACGGCCAGCGCCGTCGCCGAGCGCTACGGCGTTCCCTTCCTCAATGCCGAATCGGTCGCGGCAAACCTGACCGAACGCGGCTTCAAGTGGTTCTTCCGGACCACGCCGGTGGCGGCGGACTTCGCCAAGGCCTACTCGACCTTCCTGAAGGAGCAGCAGGCGGCTGGCCGTAAGGTCGATTCGATCGCGCTCGTGCACGAGAACACCGAGTACGGGAATTCGGTCTCGAGCGTGATTTCCGATGCCTTCAAGAAGGACGGGCTGAACATCACCATGAACGTGGCCTATTCGGCCAATTCGACCGACGTGCAGCCGCAGGTCCTGCAGCTCAAGGAGAAGAACCCGGACGTCGTGATCTTCGTCTCCTATACGTCCGACGCGATTCTCTACGCCAAGACCATGAAGGAAGTGAACTGGAAGCCGGCGATCCTGATCGCCGACGATGGCGGCTTCAACGACCCCGCCTTCACCAAGGCGATGGGGTCGGTCACCGAGGGATTGATCAGCCGCTCGGTGTTCGCGCCCGGCAAGCCCGGCAGCGTGCCGGCCATCCTCGATGCGCTCTACAAGAAGAAGACCGGCGGCGATGGGCTCGACGACGTCTCGGCCCGGGTCTTGCAAGGCTTCTTCGTCGTCGCCGATGCGATCAACCGCGCTGGTTCGACCGATCCCGCCAAGATCCGGGATGCGCTAAAAGCGACGGACCTCAAGCCCGATCAGCTCGTGGCGGGCTACGACGGCGTGAAGTTCGACGATAAGGGTCAGAATGTGCTTGCTTCTACATTGGTCACGCAGCTTCGCAACAGCCAGTACGTTTCGGTCTGGCCGAAGGCGCGCGCCACCGATCCCCTGGTTCTGCCCTACAAGGGCTGGTAAGGGCGTATCGCTGGTGATGGGGCAGCGGTTCTGATGGGCATGACACTCGTGCAGGTCGTGGTGAGCGGCCTGCTTCTGGGGGCGGTGTACTCGCTCTTTTCCTCGGGATTGACGCTGATCTGGGGGATGATGAACGTCGTGAACTTCGCGCACGGCGATTTCGTCATGCTGGGCATGTACACGGCGGTCGTCGTGTGGACGGCGCTGGGCGGCGGGCCGTGGGCGTCGGTGCCGGTAGCGGCCATCCTGATCGCGACGCTCGGCATCGTCAGCTATTTCCTGCTCGTGCGTCACATCATGCGCGGTCCCATGCTGGCGCAGATCCTGGGAACCTTCGGCCTGGCGCTGTTCCTGCGCTACGGCGCGCTGTGGATCTTCGGGGCGAACTTCAAGACCCTGCCCGACGATCTCGTCGGTCATTCCTTCATCGTGGGCGGCATCCGGTTCGAGGGCGCGCGCGTCCTGGCGGGCCTCGTGGGGCTGGCGGTCACGCTGCTGTTGCACTTCATCCTGACGCGGACATCTGTCGGCAGCCGCATGCTGGCCGTCTCGGAAGACGCGGTCGCGGCGCAGCTCATGGGAATCCGGCCTCAGCGCATGCAGGCGCTGGCCTGGGGCCTCGCCGGCGCGGCGACCGGTATCGCCGGCGCGCTGATCGCCACGTTCTTCTACACCTCGCCGACGGTCGGCGAGACCCTGTCGATCGTGGCCTTCGTGACCGTGGCGCTGGGGGGCTTCGGCAGCGTGCTGGGTGCGCTCGTGGCCGGCCTGCTGATCGGCGTCATCGAATCGCTGTCGGCCTTCCTGATCGGTCCGGTCTACAAGGACGTGATCGTCTATACGGTGTTCGTGCTCGTGCTGTGGTTCCGGCCACAGGGATTGATGGGCAAGGCATGAACGCGCGTCGACTGATCCAGCTCGCGCTGCTCGTGGCAGTGCTGATCTATCCGTTTCTGACGCTCGAGTCGCCGGTCTACCAGCGTCTCGGCGCATTGGTGCTGCTGGCCGCCATCGGCGCCTCGGCCTGGAATATCGTCGGCGGCTATGCCGGCCAGGTCTCGGTGGGCCACGCGGTGTTCTTCGGCATCGGCGCCTATTCCGCCGTCGTCGCCTTCGTCCATGCCGACCTGCCGCCGATTGTCGGTGCGCCGCTCGGCATGCTGCTGAGCGTGGGAGTCGCCGCCGTGATCGGCGTGCCGACGCTGCGCCTGTCCGGGCATTATTTCAGCATGGCGACCATCGCGGTCGGCGAGCTGGTGCGCGTGCTGAGCTCGACCAGCGACTGGCTGGGCGGCGCGCAGGGCCTGGGCGGTCCGGCGATGCCGCGCACCGTGTTCGACCTCTCCTTCATGTCGGCGATGCCCTACTACTACATCTTCCTCGCCGTGCTGGCCTTCCTGCTGGGGATGACGTGGTGGATCGAGCGCGGTCGCATGGGCTTCTATCTGCGCGCCATCAAGGACAGCGAACGCGCCGCCCGTTCGCTCGGTGTCTCGGCCGGTCGCTACAAGCTCTACGCCTACATGCTGAGCGCCGCCTTCACCTCGCTCGCGGGATCTCTCTATCTCTGCATGTTCGGCTTCATCGATCCGGAGTCGGGCTTCGGCATCCTGCTGTCGGTCAAGATGGTGGTGATGGCGGCCCTGGGCGGCGCGGGCCAGCTCTTCGGCCCGCTGGTCGGAGCGTTGATCCTGGTGCCGGTCGAAGAGTTGTCGAACAGCCTGCTGGGCGGAGAGGGGGCGGGCATCACCTTCGTCGTCTACGGGGCGATCATCGTCATCATCGCCCGCTTCCTGCCGGCCGGGCTGCTGTCGCTGTTCGAGCGTCGGCCGACGGCCGAGAAGCCCGCTGTGTCCACGGCAAATCCGGCGAGCGGCCATGCTGATTGAGGCGCAAAGCGTCACCAAGATGTTCGGCGCCTTCAAGGCGGTCGACAACGCGTCCGTGACGGTCGAGGAAGGCGATATTCTGGGCCTGATCGGGCCGAACGGCGCCGGCAAGTCGACCTTCTTCAACTGCCTCACCGGGGACATGCCGTTGACCTCCGGTACGGTTCGCTTCGCTGGAACCGACATCACGACAGCGCCGCCGGAAGAGCGGGCGCGGCTCGGCCTGGCGCGCAGCTTCCAGGTGCCGCTGACCTTCGAATCGATGTCGGTGCTGGACAACGCCACGATCGGCGCCCTGCTGCGGCATCACAATGCACGCGAGGCGCAGGCCAAGGCGCGAGAGGTGCTCGACCGCGTCGGCCTCGGCCGCCTCGCCGATGCCCCGGCGAAAAGCCTCGGTACGCCCGGGCGCAAGCGGCTGGAGATCGCGCGGGCCCTTGCCTCGGAACCCAAGGTGCTGCTGCTCGACGAGGCCATGGCCGGCCTCACGCCGACCGAGGTCCGCGAGGCGATCGAGCTCGTGCGCCGCATCCATGCCGGCGGCGTCACGATCGTGATCGTCGAGCATCTGATGGAAGTCATCACCTCGCTCACGCGGCGTGTGGTCGTGTTCCACCAGGGTCGCGAGATCGCCCGCGGCACGCCGCGCGAGGTGACCAGCGATCCGCATGTGATCGAAGCCTATCTCGGCCGGCGCAAGGTCCGGCATGCGGGTGAGTCGTGACCAGCCCTCTGCTCAAGATCGACCATCTCGAAGTCCGTTATGGCGACCTGATCGGCGTCGCCGACGTATCGCTCGAAGTGCCGCGCGGATCGGTCGTGGCGCTGCTGGGCTCCAACGGCGCCGGCAAGACCACGACCCTCAACGCCATCGCCGGCATCGTGCCGGTCTCGCGCGGTTCGGTCGTGTTCGACGGCGAGAACATCGCGGGTCAACCGGCCTATGCCATCGTTCGCAAGGGTCTCGCCCTCTCGCCCGAAGGATGGCGGTTGTTCGCCCAGCAGAGTGTCGAGAACAATCTGCTGCTCGGCGCGACACCCTTGGCGGACAGGGCGCGCGTTCCGCGTCTCCTCGATCGGGTCTACACCGTCTTCCCGCGTCTGGCCGAGCGCCGCGCGCAGCGGGCGGGGACCATGTCGGGTGGTGAGCGCCAGATGCTGGCTGTCGGCCGCGCTCTGATGAGCGAGCCCAAACTGCTGCTGCTCGACGAGCCGAGCCTCGGTCTCGCGCCGGCGATCGTCGACACCATGTACGACAGCTTCGCCGCCCTTCACAAAGAAGGGCAGACGATCCTGCTGGCCGAGCAGTCGGTGGATGTCGCCCTCGAGGCCGCCGACCATGCCTATGTGCTGCAGGTCGGCCGGACAGTGTTGGAGGGCCCGGCCAAGGTCATGGCCGACAACCCGGACGTGCAGCGCGTCTATCTCGGAGTCGAGTAGTTCTCTCGTTGCGTCACGGGTGATGTGGTTTCGCACCACATTACCCAAAGCTGACGACGCCGTTTGAATTACGCCAACCTTAACGCCTTGGCGGTTGCCGCTCGAAGACGCCCCTGATACGCGACGGCGGAAGGGGAGTGTCTGTCGATGAGAGTGCTTATCGTCGAAGACAACGAGACGTTTGCCGGCATCCTCGCGGATCATCTGCAACGCGCGGGCTTCGATTCCGATGTGGCGCTGTGCGCCAAGGCGGCGAGAGAGGCGGTCGAGTCGGTCAAGTATGCCGCCGTCATTCTCGATCTCGGCCTGCCGGATGCCGACGGCTTGAGTTTCCTGCGGCTTCTGCGCGACGCCGGCCATGCCATGCCCGTCCTGATCACGACGGCCCGCAACAGTCTCGACGACAAGGTCAGGGGGCTGCGGGAGGGAGCGGACGATTATCTTGCCAAGCCGTTCTCCGCCGACGAGCTGATCGCCCGCCTGCAGGCCCTGTTGCGGCGCCCCGGTGTTCTTCTGAAGGATGTCCTGAAAGCCGGAGACGTCGCGCTGGCCCTGGACAACCGGCAAGTGAATGTTGCCGGCAGGGTCCTGCCAATGCGCCTGCGCGAAACCGTGCTGCTCGAGATCCTGATGCGGCATCATGGCGCCGTGGTCCCGCGCCGCTACCTGGAGGCGCAGCTCTTCGGGATGGAGGGCGAGCAGGAGACCAATACCGTCGACGTCTACATCCATCGCCTGCGCCGGCAACTGCAGGAAGCGGGAGCGACGGTCCAGATCCATACCATTCGGGGCGTTGGCTACATGATCGCGGCCTTACCGCAGGTTGTGGGCGTTGGTTGACGTCATGCCGTTGTCATTGGAAAGATGGATGTAAGGACGGGGGTGTACTCTCGACTCGTTAATCGTTGACGGTCGCAGTGGGATACCGCGTTGGGGGATTGATTAAATGCAGGCTTGGCTGAGGTCGCTGCTCTCGCCTCCGAGAGTGTGGCTGGTTGTTGGTGCCCTCTGTGCGATCGCCGTAGCCGGATGGTGGCTTTTGCAGCCGCGGAGCCCCAGCGTCGACGTTTCCGAAAGGGCCGCGCGCCAGGGCCGCGCGCCGGTCCAGCCGACCAAGGTCGAAGTCGAGCTGACGGAAAGCCAGGCGGCCGCCTTCCGCGTCGGCCCGATCGGGCGCGCCGACTTCGAGCTCGTGCGCCAGGCCGTCGGCAATATCGACTTCAACCAGAACATGCTGGTCCAGGTGTTCACGCCCTATCAGGGACGCATCGTGGCGACCTTCGGCCGGCCCGGCGATCGCGTGCGGCGCGGCCAAGTCCTCTTCACTGTCGACAGTCCCGATCTGCTCCAGGCGGAGAATACGCTGATATCGGCGGCGGGCGTCGCCATCCTGCAGGCGCGCACCCTCAAGAGGGTGACGGAGAATCTGAGGAGCGGTGGCGGCGCGCAGAAGGACGTCGACCAGGCGACGTCGGACCAGCAGGCGGCGGAGGGCGCATTGCACACTGCCCGGGATGCCGTGCGCATCTTCGGGAAGACGGACGAGGAAATCGACCGGATCATCGCCAACCGCCAGGCGGATCCGATCCTGATCGTTCGCAGCCCCATTGACGGCGTCATCACGCAGAGCGTCGGCGCCCCCGGGTTGCTGGTCCAGCCGGGGAATGCACCAGCCCCCTCTACCGTCGCCGACACATCCCTCATGTGGATGATCGCCAATCCCGTCGAGGCGGACAGCGCCGACCTGCGGGTCGGCCAGCCCGTGAAGGTGCGCGTGGCCGCGTTGCCGGGGCGGGAGTTCGACGGCCAGATCGTCGTCGTCGGAGCCTCCGTCGACATGCAGACGCGCCGCATCGGGGTCCGCTCCGAGATCAGCAATCCCGATGGCCTGCTGCGCGCCGGCATGTTCGCGACCTTCACCATCAAGGTCGGCGACACGCGCGACGCGGTGGCGGTGCCGGATGCCGCCGTGGTGCGCGAAGGCGATGGCACGATGACGCTCTGGGTCACGACCGATCGCCGCCACTTCGAGAAGCGCACGGTGAAGATCGGGCTTCGGCAAAAGGGCTTCACCGAGATTCTCGAGGGCGCGACGCCGGGCGAGCTGATTGCCACCGAGGGCGCGGTCTTCCTGAGCAACAAGCTCCTGATCAGCCCGGCGGGCTGATCGTCGATCCGCGTAGCTTACGGAGCCGAATTTGCTCAAGTCGATTCTCGAGTTCGGGCTGACACGCCGCCCGATCATTGTGCTCGCCGTCCTGGTGTTCCTGGGTGCCGGCGTGTTCGCCTTCACGCGACTCAATATCGAAGCCTATCCCAATCCGGCTCCCGTCATTCTCGAGATCACGGCGCAAGCGCCCGGTCTCAGCGCCGAGGAGATGGAGAAGTACTACACGATCCCGATGGAGATCGCGCTCTATCCGACGCCGGGCGTGGTCAATATCCGCTCGACCTCGTTCTATGGGCTGAGCTTCGTGCGCGTCACCTTCGCCTATGGCACGGACTACAACACGGCCTATGCCAACGCCGCTGTCTATCTTCAGCAGGGCGTGAACCTGCCGGGCACGCAGGTGCCGCAGATCCAGCAATCGAGCCTGGTGGGCGAGATCGTGCGCTACCAGATCGTCGGTCCGCCCCACTTTGGCCTCACCAATCTGCGGACGGTGGAGGACTGGATCGTGGCGCGGCGGCTGCTGACGATTCCCGGCGTCGTGCAGATCAACAGCTGGGGCGGAACGACCAAGCAGTTCAACGTCGATGTCGATCTGCACAAGATCGAAGCCTACAACATCACGATTCCCCAGATCATCACCGCGCTCGGCAACGCCAATGTCAATGTCGGCGGGCGCGAGATCACGATCGGCCAGCAATCCGTCAATATCAGGGGACTCGGCCTCGTCGATGACGGCGGCACCAACAATCTGCTCGACGGATACAAGGTCAACGACATCGAGAACGTGGTGCTGGGCCAGAACAACGGCCTGCCGATCCAGATCAAGGATGTAGCGACCGTCTCGGTCGGATACGTGCCGCGACTGGGCATTGCCGGCCGCGACCACGATCCCGACATCGCTGCCGCGATCGTCGTCATGGGCCGCACCCAGCACACCAACGAGATCCTGCCCAAGGTCGAGGCCGAGATCGCCCGGATCAATTCCGACGGCAGCCTGCCGCCGGGTGTGAAGGTGGTGACGTACTACGACCGCAGCACGCTGGTGTCGGTGACGACCCACACCGTTCTGCACAATCTGGTCTTCGGATGCCTGCTGGTCTTCCTGATCCAGTGGGTGTTCCTGGGAGACCTGCGCAGCGCCATCATCGTCGGCGCCAACATTCCCTTCGCCTTGTTCTTCGCCGTGTTGATCATGGTCCTGCGCGGCGAGGATGCGAACCTGCTCTCGGTCGGCGCCGTCGACTTCGGAATCATCATCGATTCCGCGGTCATCCTGGTCGAGAACATCTTCCGCAATTTCCAGGGCAACCAGGACGCGCGCCAGCGCCTGCTCCAGCATCTCAGCGAGGGCCTGTGGGGTACCGATCCCACCGCGTCGACGAGCGGGCACGGCAGCGCGATGCTGTGGACCGACAGGCTGCGGCTGATCTTCATCAGCGCCCTGCAGGTCGACAAGGCCGTGTTCTTCACGGCCACCATCACCGTGACCGCGTTCCTGCCGCTGTTCACCATGAGCGGCGTCGAAGGCCAGATCTTCGGCCCGATGGCGCGGACCTATGCCTACGCGCTCTCGGGCGCCCTGCTTGCGACCTTCACCGTCACGCCGGTTCTGGCATCGCTGGTCTTGCCCCGGCATGTCGAGGAAGTCGAGACGATCATCGTGCGCGCGATCCGCGGCGCCTACACGCCGATCCTGCGCTGGGCCCTTCGCCATACCGCTCTGCCCCTGGCGCTGGGCGCTGCCTTTCTCACCGTGTCCGGCTATCTGGCGACCCAGTTGGGCAGTGAGTTCCTGCCGGCGCTGGAGGAGGGCAACTTCTGGATCCGCGCCTCGATGCCGCCCACGCTCGGCCTCGAGGCCGGCGTCGCGGCGACCAAGAAGATGCGGGATGTCCTGCTGCGGCATCCCGAGATTCTGACGGTCGTGTCGCAACATGGACGGCCCGACAATGGCAGCGACGCCTCGCCGTTCTCCAACGTCGAGCTGTTCGCTCCCCTGAAGCCGTTCGACCAGTGGCCCTCCGGCCTGACCAAGGACAAGCTGACCGAGATCCTGCAGAAGGAACTGGAGGAGGCGCTGCCCGGCGTCGGGTTCAACTTCTCGCAGTATATCCAGGACAATGTCGAGGAGGCGCTGTCCGGGGTCAAAGGCGCCAATTCGGTCAAGATCGTCGGACCGGACCTCACGATGCTGGAGAAGATCGCCGACCAGGTCATGACCGAGATGGCCGACGTCGAGGGGGTCGCCGACCTCGGCATCTTCCATGTGCTTGGCCAGCCCAATCTCAATATCCGCGTCAATCGGGAGAAGGCGGCGCGCTACGGATTGAACAGCGGCGACGTCACCGCGATCGTGCAGGCGGCCGTCGGCGGCACGACCGCGACCACCGTGCTGGAGGCCGATCGCCAGTTCAATCTGGCCGTGCGGCTCCAGCGGCGCTATCGCGAGTCCCTGGACACGATCCGGAACATCAAGGTCGGGTATCAGTTGCCCAACGGGGGCAATGCCTACGTGCCGTTGAGCGAGCTGGCGGACATCTCGCTCGATACCGGTGCCTCCTTCATCTATCGCGAAAGCAGCGCCCGCTATATCCCCATCAAGTTCAGCGTGCGCGGGCGCGATCTCGGCAGCACCGTGGCCGAGGCCCAGGAGCGGATCGCCCAGCATATTTCACTGCCGACCGGCTATCGCATTCTGTGGTCGGGCGAATTCGACAATCTGCAGAAGGCGACGGCGCGGCTGATGATCATCATCCCGATCACCTTTCTGCTGATCCTCGTCCTGCTCTACGGCCTCTTCAACACGCTGCGCGACAGCCTGATCGCGATCGCCGGCATTCCGTTCGCCATCGCCGGCGGCGTCATCGCGCTCTACGTCACGGGCGAGAATTTCAGCGTGTCGGCGGCGATCGGCTTCATCTCGCTCGCCGGTGTCGCAGTGATGGATGGCATCCTCAACATCACCTATTTCCGCGAGTTGCTCGATCGCGGCCTGTCGTTCGGCGAGGCGATCTTCCAGGGCACCGAGCAGCGCATGCGGCCGATGCTGATGACCGCTCTGTCGGCCGGTGTCGGCCTGTTCCCGGCCGCGATCTCGCAGGGGATCGGCAGTCAGGTGCAGCGGCCGCTGGCGACGGTCGTGGTCGGTGGCATGCTGCTCGGCCCGCTCATGCTGCTGATTGTCGCGCCCGCGATCCGCGCGGTTTTCCTCCGGCCCTATACACGTAGCCCCGATCGTCCCACCGAGGAGGACGAAGAATGATCACCTCCGCTCTTCGCCGGCTGTCCGCTCCGGCCGCCGCCGCCACCAAGGTCGCGGCTGTCCTTGCCTTGACCGGCTGCACTGTCGGCCCGGACTTCGTGCGGGCCGATCCGCCCAAGGACAAGACCTACCTCGCCTCGGGCACGGCGCCGGAAACCGTCGCCACGAGGGACGTGCTGGGCGGCGAGGCGCAACGCTTCGTCGGCGATCTCGATATCCCGGCCCAATGGTGGCAGGTCTACAAGTCCAAGCCGCTCGACGATCTGATCGACCGCTCGATGAAGGCCAATCCCGACATCCAGTCGGCGATCCAGGCCCTCAAGGCGGCACAGGAAACCGCCAAGGCACAGCGGGCGACCTTGTTCCCGACGGTCGGACTGAGCGGCTCGGCGACGCAGAATCAGACCAGCACCGCCCTGGCGCCGGTACCCTCCAACAACAACACGGTGTACGGCCTGTTCAACGGGCTGCTCAACGTCACCTATGTCCTCGATCTGTGGGGCGGCAACCGGCGCGCGGCCGAATCGCTCGAGGCATTGGCTGAGTCGCAATGCTTCCTGCTCGAGGCGGCCTATCTGAGCCTGTCGTCCAATGTCGTGGTCACGGCGGTCACCGAAGCCTCCCTGCGCGGCCAGATCGCGGCGACCGAACGCACCATCGAGATCCAGCGGCAGAGTCTCGCCTTGTTGCAACGCCGGATGGCGATCGGTCAGTCGGCCCTGGCGGACGTCGCGACCCAGCAGGCGGCGCTGGCCCAGAGCGAGGCCTTGTTGCCGCCGCTCAGGAACCAGCTCAGCCAGCAGCGGCATCTCCTGGCGCAGTTGACGGGCCAGACGACCGCGCACATTCCGGCCGAAACCTTCCAGCTCGAAGCCCTGACCCTGCCGCAGGAGCTGCCGGTAAGCCTGCCCTCGCGCATGGTCGAGCAGCGGCCCGACGTGCGCTCGGCGGAGGCCAACGTGCATGCGGCGGCGGCGGATGTCGGTGTCGCGACCGCCAACATGCTGCCGCAGATCACTCTGGGCTTGAGCTTCGGCTCGACCGCGACGGATCTCGCGACATTGTTCAGTCCCGAGCTGGGGGCCACCTTCGCCGGCGGCGCCACCAGCATCACCCAGACCCTGGTCGATGGCGGTGCCCTCTCGGCCAAGCGTCGGGCCGCGGTCGCCACCTGGGAGCAGGCCAAGGCCCAGTACCGCTCCACGGTGCTGACGGCCTTCCGCAACGTCGCGGACTCGCTGCGGGCTCTCGAGAACGATGCAGTCACTTTGAAGGCGGCTGCCGATGCCGAGCGCGCCGCCAAGCTCAGCCTCGAGATCACGCAGCGACGGATGGCGGCCGGCGATGCCGGCATCCTTGACATCCTCAACGCCGAACTCACGTACCAGTCGGCGGCGATGGCCCTCGTGCAGGCGCGTGCGGCCCGCTACTCGGATACGGCGGCGCTGTTCCAGGCGCTGGGCGGCGGCTGGTGGAACCGCGACAGCACCGGCGCGCTCAATCCCGCGCAGCGCGCGACCTGCAAGGCACCGACCAAGCCACCCAAGCCGCAGCCATGGCCGGACTCCGCGCCGACCTCGTCCAATGCCACGACCGATGGACCCGCGAAGACAACCGGCGAGCGGATCTAGATCGATGCCGGTGTCTCGCGCAGGACAGGAGGTCGATATGAAGCTGCTCGCTGCGCTGCTGAGCGCATTGCTTTTGCTCGGAGTGGCGGTGCTGTTGCCGGGCTGCGCGTCAGGGTGCGGCGCCACGACCGACAAGCTCGCGGCTCTGCGCCGGGGCATGAGCTACGACGAGACGATCCAGGTGATGGGTTGCTCCGGCAGCCTGGTCACGCCGGGTGCGCCCGCAAGCAGCGCCTACTCGATCGTCGAATGGGACGGGCCGCCCTCGCGCGTCTTCAACCGCACCCGCATCGATTTCCTCGACGGCAAGCTGGTCTCCTACACGACGGAACTGCGCGGCGCCCTCTGACGCCCACTGTTGCCGCAGGGTTCGTCAGCGCAAGGTCGGATCGAGGCGATCGCGCAGCCAGTCGCCCAACAGGCTGATCGAGAAGGTGGTGAGCACGATCACGCTTGCCGGCGCCAGCATGATCCAGGGTGCACGCGTGATGTATTCGCGACCGTAGCCGACCATGTTGCCGAGCGAGGTCAGCGGCGGCTGCACGCCCAGCCCCAGGAACGAAAGCCCGCTCTCGAGCAGG
This sequence comes from Enhydrobacter aerosaccus, assembly GCF_900167455.1. Taxonomy (GTDB): domain Bacteria; phylum Pseudomonadota; class Alphaproteobacteria; order Reyranellales; family Reyranellaceae; genus Reyranella; species Reyranella aerosaccus. The sequence continues at coordinate 745,602 of NZ_FUWJ01000002.1, read as the reverse complement.
ATGATCTCCGGGAAGGTCAGCGTCATCGACACGATCAGCGTCGAGGCGATGTTCGGCAGGATATGCAGGCCGTAGATCCGCGCCGGGCCGGCGCCGAGTTGCCGTACCGCTGCGGCATAGCCCTGCTCGTTGGCGGCGAGCGTGAGGCCGCGCGTGATGCGGGCATAGCGCTCCCAGGCATTGAAGCCCATGAGCGCGACGAACAGCACCAGGCTGTTGCCGAAGAAGGCGAGCACGCTCAACGCGATGATCATGAACGGCATGCTGGCCTGGAAATCGATGGCGATCAGGACAAGCTGCTCGACCTTGCCGCGGAAATGGGCGGCCAGAAAGCCCAGCATGGTCCCCAGCGCCGTCGAGATCAGCGTCCCGAAGAAGGCGATCAGCAGGCTCATGCGGATGGAGACGATCAGGCGCGACAGCACATCGCGGCCCAACTCGTCGGTCCCGAGTGGATGGGCCAGGAGCTTTCCGCCGAACAGGAGTGGCGGTACGAGCCTCGCCTTGAGGTCGAAGGCGGTGATCGAATAGGGCGCGATGAGGTTCGCGGCCAGCGCCGTCACGATCATGACGGCAAGCCACAGCATGCAGAGCGTGACCAGCGGCGGCACGCGACGCAGGCGTCGCCACAGGCGGGACAGGCCGAAGGCCGGAAGCGCGGGCGGGACCGCGGCGTCGTTCAAAGCCATCTTCGCTCTCCTCAATGGCCGGTGGCGCCGACGGCCGAGCGCACGCGCGGGTCGAGCCAGCCATAGGCGAGGTCGACGGCGAGATTGGCCATGACCATCCAGGCCGCGATCACCATCAGCAGCGCCTGCACGACGGCGAGATCGCGATTGGCGACGGATGACACCAGCAGCCGGCCGATGCCAGGCCAGGCGAACACGCTTTCCACCACGACGGCACCGGCGACCAGGCTGCCGACCATGAAACCGACGATGGTGACGGTCGGGATCGCGGCATTGGGCAAGGCGTGATGCGAGATCACGCGGCGCCAGGCCAAACCCTTGGCCGACGCTGCCCGCACGAAGGGCTGGCCCAATACTTCCTGCATGGCCGAGCGCGTGAAGCGGGCCATGATCGCCGCACCAGCCGTGCCCAAGGTGATGATGGGCAGGATCGCGTTTGCGGGCGACTCGTTGCCGCTGGCCGGCAGCCAGCCGAGCGTCACGGAGAAGATCAGCACCAGCAGCAGCGCCAGCACGAAGCTCGGCATGGTGAAACCGGCCACCGACAGCGCCATGGTCATGCGGTCGGCGAAGGTGTTCCGATGCAGCGCTGCGTAGATGCCGGCCGGGATGCCGATTCCGATCTTGAGCGCAAGGGCGGGCAGGGTCAGGGCGAGGGTGGCCGGGACCCGCTCCATCACGAGGTCGATGGCGGGGCGCCCGTCGCGCATGGACTTGCCGAAGTCGCCGGTCAGGGCGTGACCGATATAGCTGAGATATTGTTGCCAGAGCGGCTGGTCGAGCCCCCAGGCCTTGCGGAAGGCAGCGATAGCGTCGGGTGGCGCGTCGACGGAGAGGATCAGCAAAGCCGGATCGCCCGAAGCGCGCAGCACGACGAAGGCGAAAGTCATGACGAACAGGATGGTCAGCGCCGCACGCAGCAGGCGCGAAGTTGCGAACAGAAGCATCAGGCGACGAGTCGGAGAGGGGTTTCGTGGACGCGATGGCAGGCGACGTCGCGGCCGTCGGCCAACGGCTGCAGTGTCGGAATCTCGCTGCGGCATTGCGCCGTCGCGAAAGGGCAGCGCGTATGGAACGAACAGCCGGGCGGCACATTCGCGGGGCTGGGCGGGTCGCCGCCGAGCAGGATGCGCTCCCGTTTGCTGCCCACTGTTGGAATGGCTGAAACCAGTGCCCGCGTGTAGGGGTGGGCCGGCTCTGCGAGCACGTTCTCGGCCTCGCCCCGCTCGACGATGCGGCCGAGATACATCACCGCGACTTCGTGGCTTACCTGCCGCACCACCCGAAGGTCGTGGCTGATGAACAGGTAGGCGATGTCCAGGCGCTCCTGCAGGTCGAGCAACAGATTCACGACCTGCGCCTGGATCGATACATCGAGCGCGGAGATCGGTTCATCGCACACCAGCAGCCGTGGCTCGGTGATCAGGGCGCGCGCCAGGACGACGCGCTGACGCTGGCCACCGGAGAGTTCGTGCGGATAGCGGGTGAGCAGGTGCCGCTGCAAGCCGACCGCCTCCATGACCGACAGCGCCCGCTCGCGCCGCTCTGCCGGCTTGGCCTGCTCATGGATGACGAGCGGCTCGGCGATCTGCTCACCGATCGGCAGACGCCGGTCGAGCGCGCCAAGCGGATCCTGATAGACCATCTGGAGACGCCGCCGCAGGGTGCGCCAGGCAGCGGTGCCCGCGGCCGGCATCGGCTCGCTCTCACAGCGTATCTCGCCGGCACTTGGGGGGATCAGGCCGAGCGCGAGCTTGCCCGTTGTCGACTTGCCACAGCCCGATTCGCCCACGAGCCCGAGCGTCCGGCCCGGCTGGATCCGGAACGACACGCCGTCCACGGCGCGCAGCAGCGCCTTGGCCGAGAACGGGTTGCGGCCGGTCCGCACGGCGTAATGGCGATGAAGGTCGACGGCCTCGAGAAGAGGAGTCATTCGGCTGCCTTCGGCAGGGTCCAGACGGAGAATCCGGGATCGATGCGGCGATGGCAGATCGAGCGATGCTGCCGGTCGAAGGCCTGGATCGGCGGTGCTTCGGTGGCGCATCCAGAATCTGCTACCGGACAGCGCGGCGCGAAGCGACAGCCTGTGGGCACGCTGCCGGGCTCGGGGACCGTGCCGGGAATGGCGACCAGCCGGCGGCGGCCGCCGGCGAGTTCCGGCAAGGCGGCGAGAAGGCCTTGCGTATAAGGATGGCATGGCCGCGAGAACAGCGCTGCGCCGGGTGCTTCCTCGACCAGACGGCCGGCATACATGACGGCCACGCGATCGACATTCTCGGCCACCACACCGAGATCGTGGCTGATCAGCACCATGGCCATGCCGGTATCGCGCCGCACGGAACGCAGGAGATCGAGGATCTGGGCCTGGATCGTGGCGTCCAGCGCGGTGGTCGGTTCGTCGGCAATCAGCAGGTCGGGTTGGCCTGCCAGCGCCATGGCGATCATCACGCGCTGGTTGAGGCCGCCGGAAAGCTGATGCGGATAGTCACCGAGACGCCGCCGGGCATCGGCGATCCCCACCTGATCGAGCAGGCGCAGCGCCTCGGCATCGGCGGCGCGGCGATCGAGGCCGCGATGCAGCCGCAGCGCCTCGCCGAGCTGCCAGCCGATGCGATGAACCGGATTCAGGCAGCTCGACGGATCCTGAAAGATCATGGCGATGCGCTTGCCGCGCACCGCTTCGAGATGGCGCTGCGGCGCGCCGATCAGTTCCCGCCCGTCGAGCCGCACGGAGCCCCGTATCTGCGCCTTTGCCGGAAGGAGACCGAGAGCCGCCAACCAGGTGACGCTCTTGCCCGATCCCGATTCTCCCACGACTCCGAGGGCTTCGCCCGCCGCGATCTCGAGCGTGATACCGTCGACGGCGCGCGAACTCTGCGGCCCATGGCCGAAATCGACCGTGAGCCCTTCGATGGCGACGAGAGGAGTGCGCACTGTCCGCGCCTCAGGTGGCGAAGTTGACCGAACGGAATTCCATCGCGAAGGAAGGTGAGGCCTTCCAGCGGATGTCCTTGCGCTTGGCCGTGAAGGTCGCGTTCTGGTGCAGCACCGTGTAGGCCGGATCCTCACGCTCGCAGATCTCCAGCATGCGTTTGAACATCGCCTTGCGCTTGGTCATGTCGGTCTCGACCTGCATGGCGTCGGACAGGCGATTCATCTCGGCGTTAGTCCATTCGCCGGCCTGCTGCTGCTGACCCTGCGGCCCATGCTGGGCGACGATCGAGGAGATCGGATCGTTGAAGCCGGCACTGTTCGACCAGTCGCGCACGGCGCGCTGCTTGTTGGTGTCGAAGATCTGCTGCCAGTTCTCCTTCATGTCGATCTGGACGTTGAGGCCGGCCTGGTTCCACATCTCGACCAGCACCTGCGCCGTCGCGACCTGGTTGGTGTAGTAGTTGTTGAGAAGGCGGTAAGGGATCGGATCGCCCTTGTAGTTGGCGGCCTTGAGCAGTGCCTTGGCCTTGTCGAGGCTGTATTCCGGCACCGTCCAGCCTTCGACGAACATGGGGCCGTAGAACTCCCATTGCAGTCCCGCAGGCACGCGGGTGCGGCCGGACCACAGGCTGTCGACGATCGCCTGCCGATCGATCGCGTGGCTGAAGGCCTGGCGCACGCGAGGATCGACGAGCTGCGGATGATGCATGTCGAACACCGTCAGCCGATGGTTGACGATCGTGCTGCCCAGCACCTCGAACTTGGGATTCTTCTCGATGGTCGGGATCTGATCCGGCGGCATGTCGCAGATGAAGTCGAACTGACCGGCCAGCAGACCGTTGATGCGCGCCGCCACTTCCGGCACCACCATCAGCCGCACGGTCTTGAGGGGCGGCCGCCCGCCCCAGTAGTCGTCGTGAGCGTCGAGAACGAGCGACTGGTCGGGCGTGTATTCGCGCACCTTGTAGGGCCCGGTGGCGACCGGCGATCGCGCCCAATCGGCCCAGCTCTTGGCCTCTTCGAAAGCGCGGCGCGAGATGATGTTGGCGCCGAGGCTGCCGATGCGGCCCTCCAGGGTGACGTCCGGAGTGCGGTTGACGAAGCGGACCGTGTACTTGTCGACCGCCTCGACCTTCTCCAGCGCCGGGAAGAGACGCTTGGCGACGGCCGGCAGTTCCGGCGGCAGCTTCTTGCCGTCACCCGAATCGCGCACGACGACGTTGGTGAACAGCGTCTTGTTGCTGGTGATGTCGTAGTCGGGACCGAACATGTGGTCGCGGCTGAAGGTGAAGACCACGTCGTCGGCCGTCATCTCGTCGCCGTTGTGGAACCGCACGCCCTTGCGCAGGGAAAATTCCACCGTCCGTTCGTCGATGCGCTTCCAGCTCTCGGCAAGACCCGGCACGGCCTCGAGCTGGCCGAGCAGGTTCTGCATGATCAGCGTTTCGAACAGGAACGAGAAGGTGCGCGACCCGACATTGGATTGCTCGCGCAGCGGTTCCAGCGATGCGCTGTTCGAGATCTGCTGAACGGCGATGGTGATCGTGGGCCGGTTGTCGGCTTGGCCGATGGCGATGCGGGGAAGGATCAGGCTCGCGGTCGTGAAACCGGTAGCGGCCACCAATCGGCGACGAGACAACAACATAATGGGCGAACTCCTCGTGAGCCGCCACCGTATGCAGGTCGTGTGAAAGCTGGATGTCCGTCCTATGACGCTTCCCTTGTGCGGTGCAATAAGGGCCCGGCACTTGGTGGATAAAGCGCCGGGCCAAAAGCATCACATCAGAAGAAGGCGTGCAGTCGGGCGGAGAAGACGTTCACCGGTCCTCGCACCGTGTTGTAGGCCGGATTCACCAGGAGCTGGTAATCGACCGTCGCCGTCAGCCCCTTGATGAGCTGCAGCGCATAGTAGGTCTCGAAGACATTCTCCGAGGCATAGGAAAGGGCGCCGTCGCCGACAAGAACGCCCATGCCGCCGGCGGCGAAGTAGGAGGCTGCCGAGGCGGACAACATATTGAACGCAGCGCCCAGTCCGATCACGTCGTTCTCGCGGCCCCAGGCATTTCCCTTGAGCTGCATGCCGAACGAGACGCTCTGGCTGATATCGGTGAAGGCCGAGGTTTCGTTCTGGCCGTTGTTCCAGCTCCAGCGCGCGAAGGCGCCGAGTTCCTTGCTGATCTCCTGCTGCAGGTTCGTGTAGATGCCGTACTTCACCCGGCCCTGGCGCGTCTGGGCGATGGTGTCGTTGGCCGTCAGGCCGGGGTTGGCATTGGCGAGCGCGACCGCCTGGCTGTAGGAACCCGAGAAGGTGCTGGTGAGCCAGGGGCCGACCTTGAACACACCGGGATGGTCGAACGCGTTATAGCGCAATTCGCCTTCCGCCACGTAACCGCCGCGGGAAAACAGGTTCCAGTCCATGACATTGGCGTTCGGTGCGTTGCCGACCAGGAAATAGCCGGCACGGACCGCCCATTGCGGATGGTTCAGTTCGGCCGCGACGCCGTAGGTCAGGCCCACGCGGTCGGCCGGGTAGTCGAACGCGCCGGAAGCCCAGATCGACCAGTTGAGGAAATCGACCCGCGGGTCCTGGGCGTAGTCGTTGGTGTCGAAGAGATCGTGCACCGCGAACTTGCCGATCTGCACCGTGACCCGCGAGACGTCCTTCTTGCCGGCGAGCTGCCCGTAGTCGCTTTCGACCGTCTCGGTCTCGCCGCCAAGGCCGAACTCCTGGCGCAGGAACAGCCGCGAGATGTTGAAGCGCGGGAAGGGGAAGTTCGACTTCTGCGCCTCGCCATTGGGGAAGCCCGCGGCGCCGGTCGTGTTGGCGACGCCGAAACCCTGCAGCAATTCCGGATTGAAGTAGAGTTCGCCGCCCTTCCAGAGGCGCATGCCGAGGAACAGGGAGCTGGTCCAGGTCTCTCGCGACTGGCCTTCGGGCGGCAGGCTGTTCTGTCCGGAATAGGGCGCGCCGAAGGGCGCATAGCCCTGGAAGATGAAGGTCGACTGGCCATGGACTTCCCAGGTGCCCGGGCCGAGGTCTTCCGCTTCCGGCGGTGTTTCGCGGGCCTTGTCCGGTGCGCCGAAGTGGTAGTTCAGGCCGACGCGGAATTCGTTCAGGCTGTACTGCGAGCTGTAGGACGCCGGCGCGGACGCGAAGCTGAAGCCGCGCAGGCTTAGATTGGTATAGAGATATTCGAGACGCGCCGACCAGCGCGGATCGAGCATGTAATCGACACCGCCGCCGACCGTGTATCCCGTCCGCCATTGGCCCGGCGTCGCGTCTTCGTTGCCGGTCGTCAGGTCAGTGCGCGAGAAGCGGGTGCTGGCAAAGGCGAGGCCGCCGGTCAGGTACGGCGTCCAGGCGCCGAACGTGTATCCGACGCGGCCGCGCAGCGAGCCGAGGAACTCGAGCTGCTCGTTGGCCGTGCCTGTGCCTGTCGCGCGATAGGACAGCGTGTCGCTCAGGTCCATGAAATTGGCGAAGGTGAGATCGGCCTCGAGGCCCAGCATCCAGCGCGACGGCGTGATCCACTGGTACCCTGCCTGGACGCCGCCGGCGAGCGTGCCGTAGGGGCTGGTACCGCCGGCGGAGGCGACGCCTCCCGTCGGATCGGCCAGGGTCGCGGTCGCGTTCCCGAACAGGTAGCCCATATGCGCGCCGGCATAGAAACCTGAAGCGGGGACGGGGTCGGCTGCCAAGGCAGGCCGCACCGCGAGGAGAGAGATCGCAGCCGCGATACCGCCCGCGGCAACCCCAAAGCAAGCAAACGCCTTCATTGGCGTCTCCGTATCACGGATCGCGCCGCGCCGCGAAATCGCCCTCGCTGCGACTTTGTTAATTTTCTGTTTCGGCACCAGCCGGACGCTGGAAATTTGTACACTACGCATGTTCATCCCCTGGCCCGACCGGCCACGAGGATGAACGCGTCAGCCAGCGCTAAGCCGACTGCCCTCGCCCACCCGACACATCCGGTCGAGCGTTAAGCTCTCGAATCGGAACGCCGCCTCAAGGGCAGCGCGACGTGGGTGGCTATCCATCTTGTGTTTCCGTTGTGAAGACCGCCGACATTCCTCGGCGACCGCCGGGGCGAATACGCCTCGGGCATTTGGGGGTCAAGGGCAAAGCACCGAACGCAAACGTCGGTCGCCTGTCGCTGGTTCAGACGCGCATCAGGGCGCGAACGTGCGCGGCGACCGAGGCGGCCAGGGCTTCGAAGTCGTACCCGCCTTCCAGCGCCGATACGACCCGGCCCTTGGCGTGGCGATCGGCGATGGTCAGCAGTTCCTCGGTAACCCAGCGGAAGTCGTCGGTCTCGAGCTGGAGCTGCGCCAGCGGATCACGACGGTGGGCATCGAAGCCGGCGGAGAGGATCAGCAGTTCCGGGGCGAACCGATCGAGCTGCGGCAGGATGCGCTCGCTCCACGCGGCACGGAATTGCGCGCTGCCGCTATTGGCGGCAAGCGGCACGTTGACGACGTTGCCGGCAATGCCGTGCTCGCGCGCGGTGCCGGTGCCGGGATAAAGCGGATACTGATGCGAGGAGCCGTAGAACAGGGAAGCATCCGGCTCGACCACGGTCTGTGTGCCCTGCCCGTGATGGACATCGAAATCGAGGATGGCGACGCGTTCGATGCCGTGATGCGCCTGCGCGTGGCGGGCGCCGATGGCGACATTGTTGAAGAGGCAGAAACCGCCCGGGATGTCCGGCGAGGCATGGTGTCCCGGCGGACGGACGGCGGCGAAAGCGGTCTCCGCCTCGCCGGTCATGACCGCGTCGACCGCAGCCACCAGCGCGCCGGCGGCCCGCACGACCGCCTCGGCACTGCCCGCACTCATCCCGGTATCGCCATCGATCATCACCACCTCGCCAGCGGGCGGTCGGATGGCGAGGATGCTTTCGATATAGGCCTGCGGATGCACGCGCATCATCTGCTCGAGCGTCGCTTCCGGCGCGGTGGCGCGTTGCAAGAGCGCGAAGGACTCGTTCTCGAGCGCCGCCATCACCGCGCGCAGGCGGTCGGGACATTCGGGATGGAATTCGCCGGGATCGTGTTCGAGGAACGCCGGATGGCTGATCAGCAGGGTCGACATCGATCTGCACTTTAGAGGGCATTCTGCCCAAAGGCATCCAGGTTGACGTATCGCAGACAGGACGCCAACGTGACGGCCAAATGCCTGTTCCCAGTGCGCTTGTCTGCGTTCGTTGCGGCGCCCGCCATCCCCCTGATCGTTATGCGGAAGATTGTCCGAGCTGCCGAAGCCAAGGGGCTCCGGCCAATCTGACCGTGGCCTATGACGAGGCACCCGGCGCCGGCCTGGATCGGGCGAAGCCGACCTCCCGCGCCTCTTCGATGTGGCGCTGGGAAGGGTTTCTGCACGCACGGGCCGCCGATGCCGTGACACTGGGGGAGGGCAACACGCCGCTCCTGCCGGCATCGTCGCTGGGCCTGGGCGATGTGTGGATCAAGGACGAATCGCGCAATCCCACCTGGTCGTTCAAGGACCGCCTGGCCTCGGGCGCGCTGACCATGGCCCGGCACTTCGGCGCCAAGGTCATCGCCTCCAGTTCCTCCGGCAATGCCGGTGCGGCTGCGGCTGCCTATGCCGCCAAGGCGGGCATACCGTGTATCGTCTTCACCTTCGTCGGCTCGGCGGGTCCTCTGGTCCTGCAGATGCGGGCCTACGGCGCAATGGTGGTGAAGGTTGCCGACAAGGCCGATCGCTGGCGGCTGCAGTCGCTCGGCGTGAAGGAGCTGGGCTGGTATCCGACCTCGCCCTTCTTCGGGCTGGTCGTCGGCAGCAATCCCTATGGCATGGAAGGCTACAAGACGATCGCTTTCGAGATCGCGGAAGCCTTCGATTGGGAGCCGCCCGACTGGTGCGTGCTGCCGGTCTGCTACGGCGATGCGCTCTACGGCATGTGGAAGGGGTTCGAGGAGCTGAAGGCGTTGGGCTGGATCGAGCGCACGCCGCGCTTCGTGGCGGCCGAGGTATCTGGATCGTTGCCGGCGGCACTGGAGAGCGGCGATCCCATGCCGCCCGAGATTGCCCGCAATGCGCCCTCCATCGCCACTTCGATCGGTGCGTCGCAGGCGACAGTGCAGGCGCTCGACGTGCTCCGCCGCTCCAGGGGCACGGCGGTGACCGTAGGCGACGACGAAATGCGGCGCTGGGTGGTGACGCTCGCCGCCCGCGAAGGCATCTGGCCCGAGGCTTCTTCCGCCGCTCCCTTCGCCGCCATCGAGCGGCTGCGCGGCCAAGGCATCATCAAGCCACACGACCGCTGCGTCGCGCTTCTCACGGCTTCCGGTCTCAAGGATCCGGGACCGATCGAAACGGCCCTGCCGGAGCCGCCCCTGGTCTCCGGCGGATTGCCGGACCTGCTGACCGCCCTCAAAAACACATACGGATTTTCTCATGGCTGATTTCGGCATTGCCATGGATGGGCGCGCTCCCATCACTTCCATTCCCGACCAGGCGCGTGCGGCGGCGGAGGGTGGCGCATCGACGCTCTGGATCGCCTGCCATCTGTTCCTGCGCGACCCCGTGACGACGGCGGCGCTGGCGCTCGGCGCCACCAAGCGACTGAAGATCGCGCTGATGGCCCTCAGCCCCTATACGACCCATCCGGTCTACATCGCCATGGCGGCGGCGAGCCTGGCGGAGATGTATCCCGGCCGCGTCACGCTTTGCCTTGGTGCCGGCGCACCGGCCGACCTGAAGGCGGCGGGCATCGAGGCTGCCCGTCCGCTCGTCACCATCGGCGAAGCGGTGAAGGTGTGTCGCTCGCTGTTCGCGGGCGAGATGGCGGATTTCCACGGCAAGGTCTTCAATGTCAGCGGACGCCGCCTCGCCAACGCGCCGTGCGACGTGCCGATCGTGATTGCGGCGTCGCGGCCCAACATGCTGCAGCTCGCAGGCCGCGAGACAGATGGGGTTCTGATCTCGGCGGCGACCTCGCCGCCCTTCGTGAAAGCCTGCCTCGATCAGGCGGCCGAGGGATCGGCCGGCAAGCCGTTCCGCAAGCTCGGTATCGTCTACACCAGGCTCGGCGCCACCGAGAAGGAAGGCATCGATCCGATCCGCCGGCCGATCGGCTTCGTGCTGCGCGGCGCGCATCATGCCGAGAATATCCGGCTCGGCGGCGCCACGCTCGATCAGGCGGCCCTGGCCAGTGCCTACGCGTCCGAGAACTGGGCCGAGGTCGACCGGCTGGTAAGCGACGACGTCGTGCGGCGTCACGCGGCCTGCGGCACGCCAGCCCAGGTGAAGGCGCGGCTCGAGGAATATCGCGCCATCGGCCTGGACGAAGTCATCATCGGTGGCATGGACGATGCTTCGAGCATCGCCGCCGCGTTGGCCGCGGCACGAGGGTAAGCCGACATGAAGTTCAGCATTTGCCTGCCGACGGGATTCGAAGGCGTGATGTATCCGATCCCGTTCGTGGAGCCCGGTGATTTCGTGCGCATGGCGCAACTGTGCGAGCGGCTCGGCTATCACTCGGTGTGGGGCAACGACCACATCCAGAGCCAGCACTACGTGCGCGATCTCTTCCCCGACTCGCCGCCCAACTTCTACGAGCTGATGTCGGTGCTGTCGTTCTGCGCGGCGGCGACGACCACGCTCGAGGTCGGCACGGCGCTCGCGGTGCTGCCCATGCGCGACCCGTTCTGGCTCGCCAAGCAGTCGGCGACGATCGACCAGCTCTCCAACGGGCGGCTGATCCTGGCGCTCGGCATCGGCGCCTATCGCGAGGAGTTCGCCGCCTGGGCGCCGCGGCTCGCCCCCAAGGCGCAGCGCGGCGAGATGATGGATGAAGGCATCGCCCTGATGCAGCGCCTGTTCAGCGAGCGGCGCGTCACGCACGAGGGCAAGTATTATGCCGTGCGCGACATCGAGATGTATCCGAAGCCCAAGCGCGATCCCTTCGCGCTGTGGATCGGCGGCCACAACATGGCGGCGGTCGAGCGTGCGGCCAGGATCGGCACCGGCTGGCTGCCGGGGTGGCGCCCCTGGCCCGAGCTCGCCGAGCGCATCCGCCAGCTCAAGGCGCGCGCTGCCGAACTCGGCCGCGATCCGGCGGCGATCGAGATCGCGCCGCAATTCTCTTTGACCATCGCCAAGACAGCCGAGGAGGCGGAGCGGCGCTATATGGCCTCGGGCCTCGTCGCGCACCGCAAGTCGCTCGCCTACACGGGGCGCGATCTTTCCCAGCAGGTGGTCGCCAACCTCGTCGGCTCGCCCGACCTCATCCGCGAGAAGGTCGAGGGGCTGAAGAAGATCGGTGTCGATCATGCCTGCGCGTTGATGATCCCCGCCGACTCGATGGCCGAGTTCGAGGACCAGGTGGAGTGGTTCGCCAAGACGGTGCTTTGACCGTCCTCTCCCCGTCCCGCCGCGTTGGGACGGATTTCTTCTTCTAGAACAAGGCGATGGCTATTCCTGTCCCGCCGTCCCCCGTGTCCCGGCCTGTCCCGCGCGTCCCGCCTGTCCCAACCTGTCCCGGTGGTGTCAGAGGCGGCCGAATGGCTTGATGATGGTTTCTCCGAACCGGCCCAGCGTCTCCTCGAGGTCGGGCAGGAACGGGCCGACCGGCACCACGATGCGACCGATGCCGCGCTCCTTGCGCTCCAACAGCGCGGCCTGCGGATCGCCGCTCGCGCCCGGCAGCAGCTCGGGGCAGCCGGCGATCATCTCGATCGCGGCGGGATCGCGACCGGCTGTCTCGGCCGTCCGCCGTGCGATGTCGAACAGCGGCCGGGTGTCGACCTGGGCGCCGATCGAGGGAAAGAAGCCGTCGCCGATCCGCCCGGCCCGCCGCGCCGCGGCTTCCGAATGGCCGCCGATCACGATCGGTACGCGGCCCTTGATCGGCTTCGGATTGCAGCTCACCTCGGTGAAGTTCACGAACTCGCCGGTGAAGCTCGCCCCGTCGTTTGCCCACAGCGCGCGCATGGCGGCGATGTATTCGTCCGTACGCTTGCCGCGCTTCTCGAACGGCACGCCGAGCGCCTCGAATTCCTCCTTCAGCCAGCCGACGCCGATGCCGAGTTCGATTCGGCCTTGGCTCATGAAATCGAGTGTCGCCACCTGCTTGGCGAGCACCAGCGGGTGGCGCAGCGGCAGGATGATGACGCCGGTCATGAACCGGAGCCGCGTCGTCGCGGCGGCCATGAAGGCCATCCAGATCAGCGGGTCGGGAAGCGGGTCGGACGGGCTGCCGAACAGGCGGCCGGTGGCGGAATAGGGGTAGGTGGATTTGTAGTCGTGCGGGAACACGACATGGTCGATGGCGAGCACGCTGTCGAAGCCGGCGGCCTCGGCCAACTGAACGAACCGCGTCGCGCCGGCCAGGTCGGGAAAGTTGTTGTTGCCGAAATGCAGGGTGAACTTCATGGCGTGCCTCCCTCTCGATCGTCGGTCGACACTGACGCTTCGAGTGGCATGGGCGTTTCCCCTCTGTGCCGCCGATGCTCTTCTGATTTGGCGGACTTGAATAACCTTTGCCGGGCGTGCGGCTGGAGACAAGCCCTCGACCAAACAATTCAGCTCGCCCAGGCGGGTCGCATGCGCATCGCGGCACGGCGCGTGCCGAGACGAACTCCGGCAAATCGCAACCAGTGTGATCGACGATTGGCCTGAACGCGCGATTTCGATCTATATGATAGGCCTGCAGGGATCGAACGAGCTCGGGAGAAAGAGGATGCCGCGGCCGAAGGGATCGAACGCAGCGAGCCTGCGCGCTCGGCCAGGCAGGGACGGCGCATCGATGCCGATCTATCGGCAGATCGCCGACGTTCTCGAGGCCGAGATCCTGGAAAGCCGCGACATCGGCAAGCCGTGGTCCGAACTGGCCTTGAGTTCCCGCTTCGGCGTCAACCGGCACACGTTGAGGCGGGCTGTCGACGTTCTCGTTTCGGGCGGACTTGTCAGACGGCAGCGCGGCGTGGGCATCCACGTGCTGCCGGGCGCCATCGACTACAAGCTCAGCCCGGCGACGCGCTTTACCATGATGATCGAGGATAGCGGTCATTCCGCCGACACCAGGATCCTGCGCAAGACCGTAACGTGTGCCACAGATGACATCGCGCAGCAGTTGGGCCTGGAGGCAGGCGATCAGATGATCGCGATCGAGGCGGTGCGCTCCGTGGACGAGCAGCCCTTCTGCGTTCAGTCGCAGTTTCTGCCGTACGCCATCGTCCCATACGTGGCTGCCGACTATAACGAGGGATCGCTGCACGGTTTCCTGGCCGACCGCGGCGGCATCAAGCTCGGCCGACTCGGTTCCATGATCTCGACGATGCTGCCGGACGAGGGCGACGCGCAGCTCTTGCGTATCGATCCGTCCCAGCCGGTGTTGCAGGTCAGGAGCCTGAACATGGACACCGCGACAGGCCGTCCGGTCGAATATTGCGTCACGCGCTTTCGCGGCGACCGGCTGGAGTTGCGGGTCCAGTTTCCCGGCTGATTCGTTCACGCCGTCATCACAATGTCGGCTGCGATCCACGAAAACGTCATCCAAAACCCGGATAACCAACATGTCTATACAGGTTGGTTATGCCATGCCGGCCACCACAGGTGGACCCGATGCTTCCCAACCGGCGGACGACTGCGGTCGAGCGGAGGGGAGCAAGGACATGGGAATTCAGCCTGAAGCCATCGAATATTCCGACGGCCCGATCGGCGGTGAATTCGCCTGGCGCAGCGAAGAAATTCGCGACGGAGCCGAGTGGATCCACGAAGTCGACGATGGCGACATCGCCGAAATCGAGGCGGCCGTTGCCGCGACCCGCGCCGCCGGCCTCGACATCATGGCCATCACGGCCAAGGACTTTCCGCTGCCACGTCTGTCGGCCAAGCTGGCCGAGTTGCGCAAGGATTGCGTCGAGCGATTCGGCTTCGGTTTCCTGCGCGGATTGCCGGTCGACCGCTACGACAACGAAACGCTGATTCGGCTTTATTGGGGCCTGTCGCGGCATCTGGGCGATCCGGTGCCGCAGAACCGTAACGGGCATCTCATCGGCCACGTCATCGATGTCGGCGATCGTCCGGGCGATCTCGGGCGCCGGTTGACCCAATCGACCGTGGAGCTCCAGTGCCACTCCGATTCATGCGACCTGCTCGGCTTGATGTGCATCCAGCCGGCGATGCAGGGAGGCGAAAGCACCATCGTCAGCGCCGTGACAGTGCATGACGAGATGCTGCGACGCGATCCCGAGTTGTGCCATGCGCTCTACCAACCCGTGAACGAGGATCGTCGCGGTGAAATTCCCGAGGGGATGAAGCCGTGGGCGGCCATCCCCGTCTTCATGATGCAGGATGGTCATTTCGCGAGCTACGGCCCGCTCGACGAGTACATGGAATCGGCGCGGCGCTATCCCGACGCGGTGCCGATGTCCGAGACCCAGTGGGCCGCGATTCGGCTGTTCCGCGAGATCTGCAACGACCCGGACATCGCCTTGCGCATTGCCATGCAAGCAGGCGATCTCGTCTATCTCCACAATCCGGTCGTCTATCACGCCCGCGAGGAATATCGCGACTGGCCGGAGGAGAATCGCAAACGCCACCTGATGCGAATCTGGCTGTCCATGTCCGACGGTCCGCAACTGCCCGAAGCGCTGGCCGAGAAGTGGATCAAGGTCGAGCGCGGCGCCGAACGCGGTGGCGTCCATAGCGCGGGCCGCAAGGCTCCAAACGTTCCTCTCGATCCCGCGACGCCGGCCTTCCGGTAGCGCGTCGTCGCGGAAACAGGCCATAGCAGGGGAGCATCGATGATGAGTGCGTTGCGAGTGCGGGTGGGGATCGTTGCGGGAGCCATCCTGCTGGCCAGCGTCTCCGGGGCGCTGGCCCAAGGCTCGCCCACCATTGAGGCGATCCGCGCGCGCGGCGAACTCATCTGCGGCGTCGCCGGGACGTCTCCTCTGTTCTCGTTTCCGGATAGCCAGGGCGTGATGCGCGGTCTGGATGCCGATTCCTGCCGCGCGGTGGCGGCAGCGATCCTGGGCGATGCGCAGAAGGTCAAGTTCGTCCCGGCCACGCCCGAGAGCAGGTTTCCACTCCTGCAGTCGGGCCAGGTCGATATGCTGTATCGGTCGACGACCTGGAGCCTCGGACGCGAAGCCAATCTCGGCGCCATGTTCGCCAGCGTCAATTTCTACGACGGGACCGGCTTTCTGGTGAAAGCGACGCTCGGCGTCAAATCGGCCAAGGATATCGATGGGGCCGCCGTCTGCATTTCCCCCGGCGGCGGCACCGAACTGGTGGTGGAGGACTTCTTCCGCAGCAACAAGATGAAATACACACCGATCCTGATCAAGGATCTGCAGGAAGTGCAGAGGGCCTACCTGTCCGGCCGATGCGACGTCTATGCCAGCGACATGTCGGCGCTTGCCGGCTTCCGCTATCAACAGGGCGACAAGGCTTCGGACCATATCCTCTTGTCGGAGACCATCAGCAAGGAGCCTCTCGGCGCCATGGTGCGCAAGGGAGACGACAAGTTCTTCGATGCCGTACGGTGGACTTTCTTCGCCCAGGTTGCGGCCGAGGAGCAGGGCATCACCGCCGCCAACGTCGATGACGCGCTGAAGAGCCAGGTGCCGGAAGTGCGCCGCCTGATGGGCCTCGAGGGCGATCTCGGCAAGGCCCTCGGCCTCGACAACAAATGGGCGTTCAACGTCATCAAGCAGGTCGGCAATTACGGGGAAATGTGGGATCGCGACATCACTCCTTACGGGGTGCCGCGCGGCATCAACAAGCTATGGAAGGCCGGCGGCCTGCAATTCGCGCCACCCATCCGCTGAACAATCGTCAGCGCTGGCGGGCCATCGCCCGTATTCTTCTCGGAGTGTCGTTCCCGGAACTGATCGCTGGCCATCGACCTGGAGGAAGTGGGAGCCGTGTTCAGTGACCGACAAGCAGCCCAGCCCGTCAGTCTGGCCCTCCCGGCAGCGGCACCCCGATTCGCGCCTGCGGCCGTCGGTTCGGATCGTCCTGGGCGTCCCATTGGCTGGGTTCGCGGCCTTGCCGGTTTTCGCTCCGACCTGCGGTTGCAGGCGATCTTCTGGCAGGTCCTGATCGTGGGAGCCGCTGTGGCGGCCGGCTGGTATCTGGCCTCCATCGCCACTGCCAATCTCGCGCAGCAGCACGTCGCCACGGGCTTCGCGTTCCTTCAGCGGACGGCCGGTCTCCCGATCGGTGAGCACATGATCGACTACGATCCGGCCATCAATACGCACGGCCGTGCCCTGCTCGTCGGGATCCTCAACACATTGAAGGTCGCTGCAATTGGCGTGGTGCTGTCGACGCTGCTGGGCGCTGTCGTGGGTGTCGCGCAATTGTCGGACAACTGGCTGCTGGCGCGACTGGCCGAAAGCTACGTCGAGGTGCTGCGGAACATTCCGCTGCTGCTGCATCTTCTGTTCTGGTACGCGATCCTCTTGTCGCTGCCGGTCGCGCGCAATGCCATCGAACTGCTGCCTGACGTGTTCCTGTCGAATCGCGGCATCCGGCTACCGGTTCCGGTCTGGCACCCGGCATATGGATGGATGATCGCGGTTCTGGCGGCCGGACTGGCCGCGACCGTGTTGGCGGCTCGTCGGGCAAGCCGTGTCCAGGCGTCGACCGGGCGCCGTCCGCGGATCTGGCCAGTCGCGTGCGTTGCGCTATTGGTCGTTCCAGTGGCGACCTGGATGATGCTCGGCGCGCCCTTCGATCTCGATGTCCCGGTGAGAGATCGCTTCGCCTTCCGCGGCGGCAGCGTGATCACGCCCGAGCTGGCCGCGCTGGTCGCGGGGTTGGTGTTCTATCACTCCGCCTATGCCGCCGAGATCGTGCGCAGCGGCGTCCAGTCGGTGGGGCCTGGCCAGTGGGATGCCGGACGGGCACTGGGAATGTGTCCCTATCCGATCTTCAGCAAGATCGTGTTGCCGCAGGCCTTGCGTGTGATCGTTCCGCCGATGACCGGCATCTATCTCGGGGTCGCCAAGAATTCCTCGCTGGCGGTGGCGATCGGCTATCCCGATGTCGTCACCATCGTGCACGGCACCATGAACCAGACCGGTCAGGCGATCGAGGGTGTCGCGCTGATCATGCTCGTCTATCTGGGCATCAGCCTCAGCATCTCCCTATTCATGAACTGGTACAACGCGCGCCTCGCGCTCGTGGAACGGTGATCCTCGAAGCCCTTGCGGACCGCCAGCCGCCGCCGAGCAGCAGCGCGGCCGCGAGACGCACCTTCGCCTGGATCCGCGCCAACCTCTTCAAGTCCCTATGGTCCAGCCTGGTCACGCTGGCGCTGGCTTACCTGCTTCTGAAACTGGGCCTGGAATTCGTCGGCTGGTCGCTGGTCGACAGCGTCTGGAGCGTCGGCACGGATACGGCCGGAAAACTCGATCCGTCCGCCTGTCGCGCGGCACGGGGCGTGGGAGCCTGCTGGGCGGTGATCGGCGACAAGTATCGGCTCATCCTGTTCGGCCGCTATCCCATCGCCGAACAGTGGCGCGCGGCTATGGTCGTGCTGCTGTTCGTCGGCTTGTTCGCTCTGTCCGCCCTGCCGCGCTTCTGGCGCCGGGAATTGCTGCTGCTGTGGAGCGCGGCGCTGATTGCGATCGCGGTGCTGATGTCGGGCGGCGTTCTGGGCCTCGCGCCTGTGCCGCGGGAGCAATGGGGCGGCCTGCCGCTCACCCTGATCCTGGCGACGATGGGACTGGTCTTCGCCTTCCCCCTCGCCGTCCTCGTGGCGCTCGGCCGACAGTCGCGCATGCTGCCGGCCGTGCGCATTCTCTGCGTGCTCTATGTCGAACTGATTCGCGGCGTGCCGCTGATCAGCCTCCTGTTCATGGCAAGCATGCTGATGCCCTTGTTCCTGCCGATGGCGATCGTGCCGGACAATCTGTTGCGCGCCGAACTGGCCATCGTCCTGTTCGCTGGAGCGTATCTGGCGGAAGCGGTGCGGGGCGGTCTGCAGGCCTTGCCCAAGCAGCAATATGAAGCGGCGGCCTCACTCGGTCTCACCTACTGGCAGAGTCGACGACTCGTCGTTCTGCCTCAGGCGCTGCGGCTCGTGATTCCGCCCCTGGCCAATACCTTCATCAGTTTCTTCAAGGATACCAGCCTTGTCCTGGTGATCGGCATGTTCGACCTGCTGAGCTCGAGCGCCATCGCCTTGGCCGATCCCGTCTGGCAGGGCTACGGGGTCGAGGTCTATGTCATGACCGGCCTGATCTATTTCTGCTTCTGCTTCTCCATGGCCCGATACAGCAAGTTCCTGGAGCGCAAGTTCGGCCGCCCTATCGCCTCTCGATGAGAGGACGCGGAGGCGCGTGGACCATTCCGACGTATGTGCTAGGAATCGTCTCCAGACAGACAAGGAACATTCGCCGTGCTCAAGCTCGGATACAAGGCGTCGGCCGAACAATTCGCGCCGGCCAAGCTGCTCGATTTCGCCTGTCTCGCCGAGGAGGCCGGGTTCGACTCGGCGTTCGTGAGCGATCATTTCCAGCCCTGGAAGCATGTCGACGGCCATGCGCCGTTCTCGCTGACCTGGCTGGGCGCCCTGGGCGCGCGTACGTCGCGGCTGGTCATGGGCACCAGCGTGCTGACGCCCACCTTCCGCTATCACCCCTCGATCGTGGCGCAGGCCTTCGGCACGCTGGGCTCGATGTTTCCGGGGCGCGTGATCCTGGGCATCGGCACCGGTGAATCGCTGAACGAAGTGCCCTCGACCGGCCAACCCTGGCCCGATTTCAAGGAGCGGTTTGCGCGGCTGCGCGAGGCCGTGACGCTGATGCGCACGCTGTGGCGCCAGGAGCGGGTATCGTTCGAGGGCGAGTACTACAAGACCGAGAAGGCGACGATCTACGATCGGCCGGATGTCGAGATCCCGATCTATGTCGCCGCCGCCGGCGCACTGGTGGCGCGCTACGCCGGCCGCTCGGGCGACGGCTTCATCTGCACCAGTGGCAAGGACTGGAAGCTCTACACCGAGACGCTGCTGCCCAAGGTCGCCGAGGGTATCGCCGCCGCGACCGAGCCCAAGGCGCAGCCCTACGACCGCATGATCGAGGTCAAGGTGTCGTTCGACAGCGATCGCGAGCGCGCGCTGCAGGACACGCGGCACTGGGCGGCGCTGTCCTTGACGCCGGAAGAGAAGATGTCGGTCGAGGATCCGGTCGAGATGCAGCGCCTGGCCGATGCCCTGCCGATCGAGCGCGCGGCGAGCCGCTGGATCGTGTCGAACGATCCCGACGAGCTGGTCGAGAAGGTGGCGCCCTATGTCGATCTCGGCTTCCGCCATCTCGTCTTCCACGCGCCGGGTCCCGACCAGGAACGGTTCCTGAAGCTGTTCGGCGAACAGGTGACGCCGCGCCTGCACAAGCGGTTCGGCTGATGGCGGCCATCAAGGCCGTGGAACTGCTCGCGGTTCCTGGCATTCCTCGCGTGAAGGCGGGTGACGATCTGGCGGCGCTGGTTGCCGCCGGCCTCAAAAGCGCGCGATTTCCGCCGCAGCCGACCGACGTGCTGGTGCTGGCGCAGAAGATCGTGTCCAAGGCCGAAGGGCGGATGGTCGAGCTGTCGTCGGTGACTCCGTCGCCGCGCGCCATCGAGCTCGCGGCCGAGGTGCAGAAGGATCCGCGGCTGGTCGAGCTGGTCCTGTCGGAGTCGGTGCGCGTGGTGCGCAGCCGGCCCAACGTGCTGATCGTCGAGCATCGGCTGGGTTTCATCATGGCCAATGCCGGCATCGACCAGTCGAACGTCGCGCCGCAGGACGGCGTCGAGCGTGCCCTGCTCCTGCCGCGCGATCCCGACGCCAGCGCTGCCACGCTTCGCAAGCGGCTCGGCGAATTGCTGGGGGTCGAGTTGGCCGTCGTGATCATCGACAGCTTCGGCCGTCCGTGGCGCCGTGGCACCGTCGGTATCGCGATCGGTGCTGCCGGCCTGCCCTCGATGATCGACCTGCGCGGCAAGCCCGACATGTTCGGCCGCATCCTGCAGGTGAGCATCACCGCCTTCGCCGACGAGATCGCCGCGGCCGCGTCACTGGTCATGGGTCAGGGCGATGAAGCCCAGCCCGCCGTCCTCGTCCGCGGCCTCTCCTGGAGCGCGGCACCGACGCCCGCATCGGAGCTGATCCGCCCCGCCGCCGAGGATATGTTCCGCTAAGCCTCGTCGGAGCGGGTGTCAGGGGCGATCTGCGCGATCGCCGGCCTTATCGGGTCATGAGCGCAACTGGAGTTGCGCGCTCCCATGAGTCCGAAGGTCGTCCACTCTCATCGGAGCGCGCAACTCCAGTTGCGCTCATAAGACATCAGCCTTCACACCGGCGCGTGTGGCTCCACGGCCAGTCGGATGGCCGTGCCGCCAGGCCCGCTTTCACCGCATTGTTCTCGATGTAGGCGATCGTCGACTCGAAGTGCCGTTCGTTGCGGATGTAGGTGTCCCAGTAGTCGTCCTGCCAGAACGCGCCTGATCGGCAGAGTTCGCGGTTGGCCGCCCGGGCCGTGAAGCGCTTCCAGGAGCTGACGATCTCGCCGAGGCGAAAGCCGTGCTGCGGTGCGATCCGGGCATGCACATGGTTCGGCATGATGGTCCAGGCGAAGAGCCGATAGCGCTGTCCGTCGAAGTGAAGCAAAGCGTCTTCCGCAATACGGGCGATCTCCGGTCGCCTCAGCCAGCAAGCGCCGGCGCCCGCGTCGAGGAGAGCATCACGTTCGCTGTCGGAGAGCGTTGGTGTTGCCCGGAGCGCGTCGATCGCCTCGCGCGGCAGACTGTCGGCGAGGCGGAAGGTCAGGAACTGGATGGTCTCCGGCGAGTCGAAATGCGGCAGATATCCACGGGAATGCCAGCCTTTCGCAGTCATGAGCGCCACTGGAGTGGCGCGCTCCGATGAGGGAGGGCGGCTTTCAGGGTCATGGGAGCGCGCCACTCCAGTGGCGCTTCATGGGATGTCGGCCATTGCGCTGGCGGGGATGTCCGATGATATGAGCGCAACTGGAGTTGCGCGCTCCGATGAGGGTAGATGGCCTTCAGGCTCATGGGAGCGCGCCACTCCAGTGGCGCTTCATGCGATGCCGGCCATTGCGTCGGTGGACATGTTGCATGACGTGAGCGCAACTGGAGTTGCGCGCTCCGATGAGGACCAGGATTCAGGTCAGGCCACTGCCTGCACGAACTTGGCCCAGCGGTCGAGCTGGGGGAGGATGACGTCGGACTTTGCCGAGTCGAGGCTGATGATGACGCGGACGACGCCGGCGTCGCGGTCGCGTTTCAGCATGTCGTCGTCTTCCTTGGCGCCCCAGATGGTGACGGGAACGGTGGCGGGATCGCGCTCGGCTTCGGCGGCCATCTGCCGGAACTTGGGCAGCAGGTCGCGCACGTTCTCGTAGTCGGGTCGTGCGCGATGCGGCATCCAGCCATCGCCGTAGCGCAGCGCGCGCTTGGCGGCGTAGGGAAAGGCGCCGCCGACCAGGATCGGCGGATGCGGCTTCTGCACCGGCTTGGGCCAGGTCATCATGGGATCGAAATTGACGAACTCGCCGTGATACTCGGGCTTGGACTTGGTCCAGATCGCCTTCATCGCCTCGATTCGTTCGCGCGCCGCCTTGTGCCGGCTCTTGAACGGGATACCGTGATTCTCGATCTCGTCGCTGTTCCAGCCATTGCCGACCCCGAACAGGAAGCGGCCGTTCGAGACCTGGTCGATCGAGGCGACGAGCTTCGCCGTCTGGATCGGATCGCGCTGGACCACGAGGCAGATGCCGGTGCCGACCTTCAAGCTCTTCGTTGCCGTCGCGGCCGCCGTCAGCGTCACGAACGGATCCATGACATCGTAGTATTTCTTCGGCAGGTCGCCGCCGCTCGGGAAAGGCGACTTGCGCGACAGCGGGATGTGCGAGTGCTCGGGCGCCCACAGCGAGTCGAAGCCACGCTCTTCCAGCGCCCGGGCCAATTCGGCCGGGGTCATGGAGTAGTCGGTGAAGAACATTGCCGCGCCGATATGCATGCCTTCCTCCCTCACAGTTCAGCCTATGCTTGCTTGACGACCTTGGGCCAGCGCGTCGCGGCGGCCGGCAGGACCTGTTCGATGAGCCGCTGCGTCTGAGCGAGAACCTCCGGCCCGTCGGCGCCCACTGGACGCAGGATGAATTTTTCCACGCCGCCTTCGACATATCGGGCGATGCGCTCGACGATGGTCGCGGCGTCGCCGACGGCGAAGTAGTCCTGTGCTTCGCGTCCGGTGCGCTTGCTGTAGGCCGTCATGGCGGCGGTAACGGCCCGATCCTGCGGTGTCCCGAAATAGAACGGGAAGCTCGCGCCGTAGTGATCTTCCTCGATGGAGCGCCCTGCACCGGCGGCGGCCTCCTTGATGGCCGTCACGATGCGCGCCGCCTGCTCCGGCGTCTCGCCGCCGCCCTGCCAGCCCGTGCCGTAGCGCACGGTGCGACGGATGGCGGCATCGGACGAGCCGCCGATCCACATCGGCAGGTCGGGCTGCACCGGCTTGGGCGAGATCGATGCACCGCGCAGCTTATAATGCGTGCCGTCGAAATCGACGCTGTCCTCGCGCCACAGGTGGCGGATGATTTCTAACCCTTCGTCGGTGCGCTTGCCGCGTGTGCGGGTATCCAAGTTCAGGGCCTGCCACTCGGGGCCGACGGGGCTGCCGATGCCGAAGGCGGGGAGGAGGCGGCCCTCGGAGAGCACGTCGATGGTGGCGCATTGCTTGGCCAGCAGCACCGGGTCACGCAGCGCCAGCGACACGACATTCATGCCGAAGCGCAGGCGACGTGTGCGTCCCGCCAGCGCCGCCATGGTCGCCATGCATTCGAGGATCGGCTGGCGGCTTACCAGCCGATCGGTCTGCCAGATCGAATCGACACCGCCGGACTCGCAAAGATCGACCCACCGCCAGTAGTCGGCGGCGCCCGCAAAGGGAAAGTCCATCAGGCCGAGGCCGACGGCGACCGTCACGCGTAGGGCCTCGCCAGCGGCGCGATCGTGTCGAGATGGCGCAGGATTTCGTCCCGGCCGAGATCGGGAATGGCGAGCAGGGCGCGCTGGATGCCGACCTTCTGGTAGCTCGCCAGCGTCGCTTCGTCGGCGGGTGCGCCGAAGACGGTGATCGACAGCGTCGAGAAATCGCGGCCTTTCTCGGCCGCCATGCGGCGCAGACGCTCGACCGCCGCGGCCGGCTCGAACCCGTCGCGCGGCCGCGGGAACCAGCCGTCGCAGTAATCGACGACACGGCGCAGCGTATGATCGGTCTCGCCGCCCAGCAGGATGGGCGGATGCGGCTTCTGCTTCGGCTTGGGCCACGACCAGGCGGGGTCGAAGTTCACGAATTCGCCGTGGAACGATCCGGCTTCCTCCGTCCACAGCGCTTTCATCGCCAGGATATGCTCGCGCATCTGCTTGAAGCGCGTGGCATGGCGGGCGCCGTGATTCTCCATCTCGTCGACGTTCCAGCCGCCGCCGATTCCCAGGACGAAACGCCCGCCCGAAAGCTGGTCGAGACTGGCGACGGCCTTGGCCGTGACGATGGGATCGTGTTGCGGCACCAGCAGGATGCCGGTTCCGACGATCAGCTTCCGCGTGGCCGCTGCGGCGAAGGAGAGGCCGACGAACGGATCGTGGGTGTGCGAGTAGCGCTTGGGCAACTCGCCGCCACTGGGGAAGGGAGTCTTGCGGCTGAGCGGGATATGGGTGTGCTCGGGCACGAACAGAGACTCGAAACCGCGATCCTCGAGCGCGCGACCGAGCTCCGACATGTCGATGCCGTAGTCGGTGGGGAAATAGAAGACGCCAACGCGCATCGCCTGTCCTCCGTGATGAAACTCGTTACTTCTTCGGCGCCTCGACATGCCCGCCGAAGCCCAGCCGCATGGCCGACAGGACCTTTTCCGCGAAAGTGTGCTGCTGGCGCGACCGGAAGCGCACGAACAGCGAGGCCGCCAGAACGTCCGCCGGCACCGCCTCCTCGATCGCCGCCTCGATGGTCCAGCGGCCTTCGCCGCTATCCTCGACATGACCTGAGAACTGCTCGAGCTTCGCATCCTTGGCCAGCGCGCTGGCCGTGAGGTCGAGCAGCCACGACGTCACGACACTGCCGCGCCGCCAGACTTCGGCGATGTCGGCAAGGTTGAGGTCGAACCGCTCGTCCGCCGGCAGCTTTTCCGAAGCACGATTGCGCATGATGTCGAAGCCTTCGGCGAAGGCCTGCATCATGCCGTACTCGATGCCGTTATGGATCATCTTCACGAAATGACCGGCGCCGACCGGACCGGCATGGATGTAGCCGCGCTCGGCGCGTGCATCGAGTTGCTCGCGTCCCTCCGTGCGCTCGATCGAGCCCAGGCCGGGGGCGAGGGCGGAGAAGATGGGATCGAGCCGATTCACCACCTCGGTATCGCCGCCGATCATCAGGCAGTAGCCGCGCGCCAGTCCCCACACGCCGCCTGACGTGCCGACATCGAGATACTTGATGCCTTTCGACGCGAGCTCCTTGCCGCGGCGGACATCGTCTTTGAAGTTTGTGTTACCGCCATCGATGACGACATCGCCCGGCTGCATCATCCCGGCGAGTTCGGCGATGGTGTCTTCGGTTATCTTGCCGGCGGGCAGCATCACCCACACCGTCCGTGGGGGCGTAAGCGCCTTCACGACTGCTGCGAGAGACTGAGCGGCGGTGGCGCCTTCCTTTGCCAGAGCGGCACCGGGAGCAGGATTTGCGTCGTAGACCACGCAGTCATGCCCGGCACGCGTGAGCCGCCGCACGATGTTTCCACCCATTCGCCCGAGGCCGACGACTCCGATCTGCATGTGCTGTCCCGTTGCTGTGTTCGGCGTATGCTACACGCATCCGAAGAAGGAGACAGTCATGAAGCTGGGACGTCTGGGCGTTTGGTATTCGACGGACAAGCTGAACGGCGCGCAGCTCGCCGATCTCATCCGGACCGTGGAGACGTGTGGTTATTCCGCGTTCTGGTATCCGGAGGCGCGCGGCTACGAGTCGATGTCCTTGGCCTCGTATCTCCTGTCGAAAAGCGAGCGGCTGATGGTTGGCAGCTCGATCGCCAACATCTACGCGCGCGACGCCTTCACCGCCCAGCGGGCGATGGTCTCCATGAACAGCCTCTATGGCGGACGTTTCATGCTGGGCCTGGGCGTCAGCCATATCCCGATGGTCGAGGGGCTGCGTGGTCATCGCTACGACAAGCCCGTAGCCACGATGAGGGCTTATCTCGACGGTATCCATAAGGATCTTCCTGCCGATACCGAGGCGCCGGTGCTGGTGGCCGCGCTCGGCCCCAAGATGCTGGCGCTCAGCGCCGAGAAGTCGATGGGTGCGGTGCCGTACAACGTGACGCCCAAGCACACCGCCGAGGCGGCGAAGATCCTCGGCCCCAACAAGGTCCTGGCGGTCGAGCAGAAGGTGACGGTGGAAACCGATCCCGCGCGGGCACGCGAACTCGGGCGCAAGGAACTGGCGCGATACCTGGTGTTGCCGAACTACCGCAACAACTGGCTGCGCCTCGGCTTCACCGAGCAGGATCTCGCCGATGGCGGCAGCGACCGTTTCATCGACGCCATGGTGCTGTGGGGTGACGCGGACGCCGTGAGGAAGGGCCTGCGCGCCCATTTCGAGGCCGGCGCCACCCATGTCTGCCTGCAGCCGGTCCATGCCGACGGCGACTTTGCCGCGCGCGACCGGATACTGGAGGCCTTGGCCGACACCTAGAACGATCAACGACAACAGGAGGAAACGATGGACTTCGGCATTGCCCTGCCGACGGCAGCCGACTCGTGGAAGGTCGTGCGGCGCGCCGAGGAGCTCGGCTTCAGTCACGCCTGGTTCTACGACACGCAGATGCTGAGCGCCGACTGCTTCGTCGCCATGGGCGCGGCGGCGGTCAATACGAACAAGATCCGTCTCGGCACCGGCGTGCTGGTGCCGTCGAACCGGATCGCGCCGGTTGCGGCCAACGCACTTGCCTCACTGAACCAACTCGCGCCGGGCCGCATCGACTTCGGTGTCGGCACCGGCTTCACCGCACGCCGCGCGATGGGCTTCGGCGCCATGAAGGTGCGCGACATGGAGACCTACATCCAGCAGGTCTATGGCCTGCTGAGCGGCCAGACGATCGACTTCGAGATGGAAGGGCAGAAGCGCAAGATCCGCTTCCTCAATCCGGAGCTGCCGCTGTTCAACACACGCGATCCGATCCCGCTGCACCTGTCGGCGTTCGGCCCGCACACGCGCGAGCTGACCGCCAAGCTCAAGGCGGGCTGGATCGATTTCGTCTCCTCGGCCGAGCACGGTGCGCGCGAGGTCGAGGCCATGCGCGCCGCGTGGCTCGCGGCTGACCATCCGGTCGACGACCTCAAGGCCACCGCCTTCGCGCTGGGCTGTGTCCTCGAGGAGGGAGAGCCGGCCGATTCGGAACGCGCCCTGGCGCAGGCCGGGCCGCGGGCGGCGGTGATGCTGCATCGCGCGGCCGACGAAGCCCTGGCGGGGCTCAAGCCGGGAACGACGGGCATGCCCTCGAAGGGGCGGCCCGAACTGGAAGGCTATATCGCGCTGGCGCGCACCTTCGAGCCGAGGGATGCCCCTTACCTCGAGAACCATCGCGGGCACCTGATGTTCCTGAAGCCCGAGGAGAAGCGGTTCGTCACCGCGGACCTGATCCGCAGCACGTCCTTCACGGCGACGGAAGCGGAGATCAAGCGGCGCATCGAGCAGCTGCGCGCCGCCGGCTATACGCAGTTCACGATCCAGCTCATCCCGGGACAGGAACAGGCGCTCGCCGACTGGGCGCGAATCCGCAAGGCGTTTGCGTAGCCTCGACGGCAGGGAATGAGCCGAAGGTGAGCTACTTCACCTTCGGCATCACCTCCTCGGCGAAGACCTGCATCTGATCCAGCAGCTCGGGGACGGAATTGGCCGCGAAGTAGAGACCAAGGAGATGCGTCACGCCGGCCTCGCGGAAGGCGAGCGCCTTCTCGACGATCTCCGACGGCGTGCCGATCAAGTTGATGTCCTCATGGCTCGCGGTGCCCTGGCCCTTGAGCGTCGATTTGCTGAGCGAGATGAGATGCTTGTTCATCTGGCTCTTGCGGAAGTTCTCGATCGCCGCTTCGCGTGTCCTGCCGACATGGACGATGAATTGCGGGCAGACCTCGATGGTCCGCCAGTCGCGGCCGGCCTTTTCGGCCTCCTCGCGCAGGCTCTGCACGCCAGCGCGCAGCCGGTCGACATGCATGCCGGCCGGCAGCCAGCCGTCGGCCCATTGCACGGTCCGGCGGATGTTGTTGGCATTGTTGCCGCCGACATAGATCGGCAGCTTCTTCTGATAGGGCTTGGGCCAGAGCTCGACGTCCTTGAACTTGTAGAACTTGCCGTCGAAGCTCGCGACGCGCTGGTTGAAGAGAAGATTGAGCGCCTGCAGGCCCTCGTCGACGATGTCGCCGCGCTCCATCCGGCTGTCGGGCTGCAGCGCCTTGAATTCCTCGCGATAGGCGCCGATGCCGACGCCGAGCTCGAGCCGGCCCTTGCCGAAATGGTCGAGCGTGGCGATCTGCTTGGCGGCCACCACGATATCGTGGCGCATGGGCAGCACCAGAATGCCGGTGCCGACCTTGATGGTCTTGGTGTTGCTAAGCACGAAGGCGTAGGTGACCAGCGGCTCCCAGAAGCGGGGCGGGACGGGAAACTCGGCGCGCACGTAGTTCTGCGTCGTCATGTGGTCGTTGCCCCACACCGAGTCGTAGCCGAATTTCTCGGCCGCCTGCGCGATCCTGATGACGTTCTCCGGATCGGAGAACGGGATCGGATAGGTCAGGCCTTCCATTCCGGTCGGCAGGCCGGCACTTACGCGCATGCGTCTGGTCTCCCTTACTCGGCCGCGACGGCGCGCAGCCTGGCGGTTTCACCCTCGTCGACCCTGCCGTCGTCGGTGACGGCGACGCCGTATTCGCGCCGCGCCGCCTCGGCCGAGATGAAGCCCTGGCGCACATCGTCGGCCACCGCCGCGACCGGCCGCTTGCGCGGATCGCCGAGCCCACCGCCGCCGGGCATGGCGATGATGACGCGATCCTTCTGCGACACGGTCTGCAGGCCCTTGCCGCGCAGCACCTTGCCCGAGGACAGGGTGACGCGCCCGGCAATGCCGTCGTGGCCGCCGTCGCGACCACGCGGCGGATGGTCGATGCGATCGTAGTAGGCGCTGAGGGCGAACGGCGCCTTGTCGAGCGTGCCGACTTCCATGATCTGGCCCAGGCCGCCGCGGAATTCGCCGGCGCCGCCGGAATCCTGGCGGTATTCCTTCTTCCAGACGACGATCGGCGACACGGCTTCGTTGACCTCGATCGGCACGTTGCGCACGCCGCTCGGGAAGGCGGTGGCCGAGAGGCCATCGCGACCCGGCCGGGCGCCGGTGCCACCGGCGTGGAAGCTCATCACGCTGAATTGCTGGGCATGCACGGTCTCGGCCGGATCGCCGTCGGTGGCGCCCGGCCCGCCCAGCGCGAACAGGTTCCACAGGCACGATGTGCCCTCGGCGGGCACCTGGCCGCCCAGCGCCTGGTGCAGGCAGCCGAACATCACGTCCGGCAGCATCTGGCCGGTGACATGACGCGCCGCCACCGGTGCCGGCTTCTTGGCGTTGAGGATCGTGTCCTCGGGCGCGGTGATGCGGATGACCGACAACGAGCCTTCGTTGTTGGGCACCTTGGGCGCCACGATGCACTTCACGCCGAACGAGGAATAGGCCTCGGTGTAGCAGACCGGCACATTGATGCCGTAGGCCGAGACACCCGATGTGCCGGCGAAATCGACGTCGATGCCGGTCGGGCCGATCTTCATCGTCGCGACCAGGTCGATCGGCTTGTCGTAGCCGTCGATGCGCATCGAGAAGGTGTATTCGCCCGGCTTGATCTTGCCGATCGCCTCGAGCGAGGCCTGCTTGGACTTCTCCAGGATGTGCTTGCCGAGCCGGCCGAGATCGTCGATCGCGAACTCGTCCATCATCTCGATCAGGCGGCGGCAGCCGATCTCGTTGCAAGTCGCCAGCGAGTAGAGATCACCCACCACCTGCACCGGCTCGCGCACGTTGGCGCTGACGATATCGACCAGCGTCTGGTCCACCTTGCCGCCATGGGCGAAGCGCATCAGCGGGATGTAGAGGCCTTCCTCGAACACGCTGCGGGCATCCGTCGTCATGCCCCGGCCGCCGATATCGACCACGTGGCAGGTCGAGGCGAACAGCGCCACCATCTTGCCGCGCCGGAAGGTCGGCGTGACGAAGGTGAAGTCGTGCAGATGGCCGGTCCCTTTCCAGGGGTCGTTGGTGAGGAAGATGTCGCCTTCCTTCATGGTCGTGGCCGGGAACTTGTCGAGGAAGTGCCGCACGGCCCGCGCCATCGAGTTGATGTGTCCCGGCGTGCCGGTCACCGCCTGGGCGAGCATGGCGCCGTCCAGGTCGAACACGCCCGCGGACAAATCACCGGCTTCGCGCGTCGAGGTCGAGAAGCCGGTACGGATCAGGGCCAGCGCCTGTTCCTCGACGACCGCGATCAGGCGGTCCCACATCAGCTGCAGGCGGATGGGCGAAAGAGGATCGTTGATGTTCATGGTCACACCTTCTCCAGCAGGATGGCGCCAATCGGGCTGACGCGCGCCGCGAAGCTCTTGGGAACGATGGTGGTCGTTTCGTCCTCGGTGATAACGGCGGGGCCGGGGACGTAGCTGCCGACCGAAAGGTCGTTGCGATGATAGACAGGAATCTCCGTCAGGTCCTGATCCAGGGCGTCGTAGACCGGGCGCTTGTGGCGCGGCGTTGCCGCCTTGTCGGCCGGCTGCGGCGGACTCTTCGGCATCGGCGGCTGTTCGGCGGCAAGCCGCAGCGTCCAGTTCATGATCTCCACCGTCAGGCCGGGAATGGTCCGACCGAAGGTGGCGGCGTAACCCTCCTCGTAGAGCTTCACGAGCGTTTCGCGAGACGCTGCCGTGAACGCGCCGGCCGGCAGGTCGACAGTGATCTCGTGGCCCTGACCGCGATAGCGCATGTCGGCGGTGCGGGTGGCGACGAGCTTGGCCTGCGGGGCGGCGGCCTTCACGATCGCCTCGGCTTCCGCATGCATCTCGGCAAAGAGCCTGTTCACGTACTCCGGGTCGAACTTCTCGGGATCGAGCTGGACGTACCGGCTGCGCACGACCTCATAAGCCACCGGCGCCATCAGGAAGCCGACCGCCGAACCGACGCCGGCGCCTTTCGGCACCATCACGCGGCCGATGCCGAGCTTTTCGGCCAGGCGCGCCGCGTGGAGCGGGGCGCCGCCGCCGAAGGCGATCATGGTCCGGTTCTGCAGTTCCTTGCCGCGCTCGACGGCATGGACGCGGGCGGCATTGGCCATGTTCTCCTCGACGATCTCGCTGATGCCGAACGCGGCGTCGAGGCGCTTCAGGCCCAGCGGCTTGCCGACTGCCTTGTCGACGGCGGCGCCGGCCTTGTCCAGGGAGAGCGTGATGGTCCCGCCGGCGAAGTAGGCGGGATCGATGCGGCCCAGCACGACGTTGGCATCGGTGACCGTGGGCTCAGTGCCGCCGCGGCCGTAGCTCGCCGGGCCGGGTTCGGCGCCGGCGCTTTCCGGTCCCACATTGATGCGCGACAGCGAATCGACATGGGCGATCGAGCCGCCGCCCGCGCCGATCTCGACCATCTCGATCACGGGAATGCGCAGGGGCAGGCCCGAACCCTTCATGAATCGGTATTGCCGCGCCACCTCGAAGGTGCGCGAATGCTGTGGCTCGCCATCGTCGATCAGGCAGATCTTCGCCGTCGTGCCGCCCATGTCGAAGGACAGCACCTTGTCGAGGCCGCACTGCTTGGCCAGCGAGGCGGCCAGGATCGCGCCGCCCGCCGGGCCGGATTCGACCAGGCGGATCGGGAACTTGCGCGCCGTGTCGAGCGCGGTCAGGCCGCCGCCCGAGGTGATCATGAACAGCGGGCAGGCAAAGCCGCGCTCCTGCAGTGCCTTGTCGAGACGGCCGAGATAGCGATCCATCACCGGCTGGACATAGGCGTTGGCGACGGCGGTCGACCAGCGCTCGTATTCGCGGATCTCCGGCGACACCTCGCTCGACAGCGTGATCGAGACGCCCGGCAGCAATTCGCTCAGGATGTCCCGTGTCCGGCGCTCGTGCGTGCCGTCGAGATAGGCGTGCATGTAGCCGATCGCGATGGCCTCGATGCCGGCGGCCTTCAGCTTGGGCGCCAGCGCCCGGACGGCTGCCTCGTCGAGCGGGATCAGCACGTTGCCGCGTCCGTCCAGGCGCTCGGGAACGCCGAACCGCAGATCGCGCGCCACCAGCGGCGTCGGCTTCTGCATGAAGATGTCGTACTGCTCGAAGCGGTGCTCGAAGGCCATCTCGATCGAATCGCGGAAGCCTTCGGTCACGACCAGCGCGGTCTTGGCGCCCTTGCGCTCGATGATGGCGTTGGTTGCGAGCGTCGTGCCGTGGATGATCAGGCTGAAGTCGGCGGGCTTCAGCCCCGATGCCTTCAGGATCTCGTCGATGCCGGTCAGAACGCCTTCTTCCGGTGCCCGCGGCGTCGTGAGCACTTTCACGCTCGTTCGCTTGCCGTTTGCTTCGAGCGCGAGATCGGTGAACGTGCCGCCGATATCGACCGCAAGCCTTGCCTTGTCCATCACTCCAATACCTTCCTACGCTGCCGTCTGGATATTGCCACCAAGATAGGCTTGGCGGATACGCGGATCGGTCCGCACCTCGGCGGCCGGCCCTTCCATGAATTTGCGCCCCTGTTCCATCACCAGCGCGCGATCCGAAATCAAGAGCGCGCCGCGCACATTCTGCTCCACGACCAGGACCGTCACGCCCGTTGCAGCGATGCGCTGCACGGTGGCGAAGACATCGCCCTGCATCTTCGGCGACAGGCCGAGCGACGGCTCGTCGAGCAACAGCAGGCTGGGCTGGAGCAGGAGCACCATCGCCATTTCCAGGATCTGCTGCTGGCCGCCCGACAGGTTGCCGGCCTCGGTGCGCCATCTCTCCCGCAACAGGGGAAACAGGCTGACCACGCGCTCGATGGCGACGTCGTGGCGTGACGATGCCAGCGTATAGCAGCCCATCTTGAGATTCTCGCCCACG
This sequence comes from Enhydrobacter aerosaccus, assembly GCF_900167455.1. Lineage (GTDB taxonomy): Bacteria > Pseudomonadota > Alphaproteobacteria > Reyranellales > Reyranellaceae > Reyranella > Reyranella aerosaccus. Next base: position 712,814 of record NZ_FUWJ01000002.1, on the reverse strand, counting down.
CTCATGGCCGGGAAGTTGCACCGCCCCTGGGGCACGAAGCCGATGCCGCGTTTCAGCCGTTCCCAGGGCGGCAGGCGCTCGACGGGCTCGTCCTTGAAAACGATCTGGCCGGAGAAGAACTTGTTGGTGCCATAGATGGCGCGCAGGAGCGTCGACTTGCCGGCGCCGTTGCCGCCGATCAGGGTCGTGATCGTGCCCGCCTGCAGCCGCGCGGAGAAATCGCGCACGATCGGATTGTCGCCGTAGCCCGCCGTCACCGAGACCAGTTCGAGAACGGGCGAGCTCATGCCGCCCCCCGCACTTCCGCTGCGGCCATCTCCGGCGTGATGCCGAGATAGGCCTCGAGCACACGGGGATCGGTGTGGATCTCCGCCGCCGTGCCCTCGGTCAGCTTGCGGCCCTGCTCCAGCACGATCACCTGGTGGCAGAGTGTGGTGATGAACTCGACATTGTGTTCGACGATCAGGAACGTCTCGCCGGCGCGGTTGAGCTGCTGCAGGGCGACTTCGATCTCGCGGATGCGGCTTGGATTGACGCCCGCCACCGGCTCGTCGAGGACGACGATCTTGGGGTGCGGCATCAGCGCCGCCGCAAGCGCCACCAGCTTCTTCTGGCCGTAGGAGAGGATGCCTGTCTCGGCCTCGTAATAGCGTTGCAGGCCGATCAACTCGACGAGTTGGCGGGCCCGTTGCTCTGACGACTCGACAGCCTGCCGATAGCGCCTCGTGCGCAGGAATTCGTCGATCCAGCCGGCCGGATCGAACTGCTGGGCGGCGATCGCCAGATTATCGGCAAGCGACAGCCGGTCATAGACACGTACCGTCTGGAATGTGCGCATCAGGCCGGCGCGCGCGATGAGATGCGCGGGTCGGCTGGTGATATCGGTGCCGCCGAGCGTCACCGTGCCGCCGTCCAGCTTCTGGAAGCCGGAGATGCAGTCGATGGCGGTGCTCTTTCCGGAGCCGTTCGGTCCGATCAATCCGGTGATGCTGCCGCCTTCGACGTCGAAGGAGACGCCGTCAAGTGCATGGATGCCGGAGTAGGATTTGCGCAGATCGGAAACGCGAAGGATAGCGCTCATCGCAACGCCTCGCGCATCCGGGCGACGCGGCGCTCACGCAGCAATCCGGCGACGCCCGAGGGCATGACGAACATCGCGATCACCAGGATCACGCCATAGATGATCATGCGGAAATCGTCGGAGAAGCGCAGAACCTCGGGCAGCGCGGAGAGGGCAATGCCGGAGGCGATCACGCCCCAGAAGCTGCCGGCCCCGCCGATGATCACGATGATCAGGAAGGTCTGCATGTAATAGAAATCGAGAAAGCTCGGGTCGATGATCCGCAGATTGAAGCAGTAGACGCCGCCCGCCGCGCCGGTGATGGCGGCGCTGAGCGCGAAGGCGGTGAGCTTGTAGGGCATGGGCGAGATGCCCTGCGCCCGCACCAGAGGCTCGTTCTGCTTGATGGCCACGAGCGTGCGGCCGATCCGCGAGCTGCAGAGCGCGAACAGGAAGGCGATTGCCGCGACCGAGAAGATCCAGGCGATCCAGTAGAATTTCCGCGGCGTGTCGAAGAGAAGACCGAAAGCTTGCGGTGCCGGCAGGTCCGGGATGCCCAACGGGCCGCGCGTGAGGCTGACCCAGTCGCGGGCGATCAGGGTAACCAGAAGCGCAAACGTGAGGGTGGAGATGACGAAGGCATGCCGGTTGGTCCGCAGCATCGGGTAACCAACGAGCACGGCGATCACCGCGTTCAACAGCGCCGCGGCGAGAAGACCGGTCCAGAAGCTACCGCCAAGAGACACGACGGTCAGCGCGGCGGTATAGCCGCCAATGCCCCAGAAGCCGAGCTGGGCGAACGACAGCAAGCCGGTGAAACCATAGACGAGATTGAGCGCCGCCGCGGCTGCGGTGAAGATGAGCGCCGAGATGCCGACACCGACGACGTAGTTGGAAGACGTCAGGACAGGGAGCGCGGCGAAGGCGAGTGCCGCGAGAAGAGCTGCGGCAAGCTTCATCCGACGCGCATGCCTCCGCGCTTGAACAGGCCCTCCGGCCGCAGCAGCAGAACCACGATCATCACCAGGAAGACCGCTCCTTCCTGCCAGGCGCTGGCGAAGAAGCCGCCAACCCAGCTTTCGATCAGGCCCAGCGCGACGGCGGCGACGACCGCGCCGGGAATATTGCCGAGCCCGCCGATCGTCACCAAGGCGAAGGCCTTGAAGATCAGGAACTGCCCCATATAGGGCGTGACGAGCTGGATCGGAGCAATTGCCGAACCGGCCAGGCCGCACAGTCCGGCGGCGAGGATCATGGCGTTGCGCGCCACGACGCGCGGCCGGATGCCGACCATCAGTGCCGCCTCCCGGTTCTGCGCGATCGCGCGCATGGCGCGTCCGAACTGCGTGAACCGCAGCGTGAGATAGAGTCCGGCGAAGGCCACCAGCGCGGCCGCAGCCCCGATCAGCCGTGTCCAGGTCAGGCGTATCGTCCCGATCTCGACCCCGTCGAAGCCGTATTGCGTGTCGACCATCCGCGGCGTCGCGGTGAAAAAGTACTGCGCGGTATGGATAAGGATGATCGACAGGCCCAGCGTGATCAGGATGCTGCGCTCGAATTCATCCGTCCTCAGACGCGCCAGCAGGACCTCGTAGATGAGCAGACCCGCCAGCATGGTGGCCAGGATCGCCGCGGCCAGGGCCGGCCAGTAAAGCAGCCCCAGCACCGGCAGGGCGAACGTCATCGCGAAGGCGCCCAGCATCAGGATTTCGCCATGCGCGAAATTGATGATCTCCATCACCCCGAAGATCAGGGACAGACCGACGGCAATCAGGGCGTACAGCAGCCCGAGCGCGATGCCGTTCAGCGTGAGCTGAAGGAGGTACGTGGCGTCGATGGTCATTGTCGTCGCGGCTCTGCAAATCCCGGACCATGGAGGGCAGTTGACAGATAATCGCGAATCCTGTGACCCTGCAACTATCGAAACGATGTACCGATATACGGCACAGCCCAGATGACGGCGCCCAAGCACCCGGGCCGGCGTGTGATCCTCGCACCGCGGCCTCAAACGGCGCGTGTCGAGCCCAAAAAGCGGGCGCGGTCGCAGTCTCTTGAACGCGGACTCGACGTGCTGGAAACGGTGGCGGCGGAAGGCGGGGAGCTGGGGGTTCGTGAACTCGCGCGCCGCTGCAGCCTGAGCCCCAGCATCGTGCAGCGCCTGGTGAGCTCCCTGGCCGGTCGCGGTTACCTTGAGAAGAACAGAGACACGGCGCGCTATCGCCTGGGCCACCGCGCACTGGCGCTGGGGGCGAGCGGCGAGGGCGCATTCGACTATGTCGTCGCGGCACGGCGCGAGCTCGAGCAGATGGCGCACCAGCATCACCTCAACGGTTTCGTCTCGGTCCTGCGCGGCGGACGTGCGATCTATCTGCTGGCGGTGCAGGCCGACGGTCCGGTCGCGATCAAGGTCAGCCCGGGCAGCGAGATGCCGTTGCACAGTACCAGTGCCGGCAAGGTGCTGCTGGCATCGCTGAGCGATGGCGAGGCGCGCAAGGTCCTCGGCCCGCGCAAGCTCACTGCCATCACGCCGCATACGATCACCGATCCCGGCATGCTCGTCGCCTCGCTCGCCAAGGTGCGGCGTCAGGGCTTCGCGCTGGTGAACGAGGAGAATATTCCGGGCGTGCTCTCGGTCGGCGCGCCGATTTGCGATCGCACCGGTGCCGTCATCGCGGCGCTGAGCGTGGCGTTTCCGAAGTATCTCGATTCGGGCCTGACGCTGGCGAGCGTCGAGCCCCTGGTGACGGCGGCGGCCCTGCGCATCTCGCGTTTGCTTGGCATGCCGTCTGCTACGTTGTTGACCCTGGGGAGTGTGAGCGGAGGGACATGATGAAGGGGAAATTGCTGTCGGCGGTTGCGGCCGTTCTCTTGTTGGGCGCCGGGCCGGTCCTCGCGCAGCCGATCGTGATCGGCGTCTCGACGCCCAAGACCGGTCCCGCCGCGGTCGCGTCGGAATGGGAAATGTGGGGTGCCAACCTCGCTGTCGACGAGATCAACGCCGCGGGCGGCCTGCTCGGCGGGCGCAAGGTCGAGCTGATGGTGCTCGACAACAAGTGCAATCCCTCGGAAGGGGTGAACGTCGCCAACAAGCTCGTGGAGGCCAAGGTCGTCGCGATCGAGGGCGCGCATTGCAGCTCGGTTCATCTCGCCACGATGAAGATCATCGCCGATGCCAAGATCCCGATGATCACAGGCATCGCCTCCAACCCACAGATCACCGAGCTGGCCGGTCCGGGGCGTAACGAATACGCATTTCGCATCAGCCCGTCCGACAGCGCCATGATGGATGCGCTCGGCATCTATCTCGGTCAGAAGAAGCTTTTCAAGACGGTCTCGATCGTGGGCGAAGACACCGACTTCGGACGCGGTGGAGCAGACGCCTTCAAGGCCGTTGCCGACAAGGCCGGCGTGAAGATCGTATCGACCGACTTTCCGCCGCAGAACACGCCGGACTTCACCAGCCTGCTGACCCGCTTGCAGCAATTGCGCCCGGACGCGATCGCGACGTTCCAGTTGGGCGGCGATTCGATCAACTTTCTCCGCCAGGCGATGCAGCTCGGCTTGCACATTCCCTATACCGGCCGTGTCGAACTGGGCGGCCGCAACCAGCCCATCATCGAGGCCGGGGGCATGGAGAACTCGATCAGCGCCTGGGTCTACAATGCTACGGTGGACGATCCCCTGAACAAGGCGTTCGTCGAGAAGATCAAGGCCAAGTACAAGTCAGAGCCCTACCTGCAGACCTGGGCCGGCTACCAGTGCATCCGCATCATCGCGCAGGCGATCAAGGATGCGAACAGCACCGACGGGCAGAAGGTCATGGAGGCCATGCGTAAGGTCAAGATCGACAACCTCCTGGGCAAGACCGTGACCTTCGACGACCACAACTCGATGGGTCACTATGTCGTGCTGCAGACGGTGAAGAACCGGAAGGTCGCCGTCGCCGATATCGTCGAGGTGAAGTAGCGCGATCCTAAACCATGGCCGTCACCCCGGGCGCGGCGCTCGGGGTGACGAGAAGCGCCGAAGGTTGAGCGTCAGGCTCGCGGACGGGGCAGATTGCGGCGCTTGTCCTGTTCCGTCGCGGGGCCGGCCCAGCGGGTCGCGATTTCGAGCGTGATCGGTTCCAGGGGCTGGGCGCTGTGTGCCGCCAGATGACGCTCGGCATCGGCGTCGGCGTAGAGCGTGGTGCGGATGCGTGAGACCCGGCCGAGGCTCGCGATCAGGCCTTCCATCGCGTCGGGCGGAAGCTCCTCGCCATGCTCGGCGCCGGCGGCGCGCGTAATCGATTCGTTCATCAGCGTGCCGCCAAGATCGTTGGCACCGGCATTCAGGCAATGCCGGGCGCCCTCGATGCCCATCTTCACCCACGAAGTCTGGATGTTGGGAATGTGCGGGTGCAGCGCCAGGCGGCCGATCGAGTGCATCAGCACGGCCTCGCGGAAAGTCGGCCCCAGCCGCGCCTCGCCCTTGAGCGCGATCGGCGCTTCGGCGGCGACGAAGGGGAGCGGCACCAGCTCCGTGAAGCCGCCCGTCTCCTTCTGCAGGTCGCGCAGGCGCAGCAGATGACGCGCCCAATGGATGGGCCGGTCGACATGTCCGAACATGATGGTGGCAGTGGAACGCAGGCCCGCTTTGTGGGCGGCGCGCATGATGTCGAGCCACTGCTGTGTCGAGACCTTGTCGGGGCACAGGATGTCGCGCACCTCGTCGTCGAGGACTTCCGCCGCCGTTCCCGGCAGGCTGCCGAGGCCGGCCTCGCGCAGTTCGGTCAGGAAGTCCGGAATCGAGCGGTTGCGCGTCGTCGCGCCGTGCCAGACCTCGAGCGGCGAGAAGGCATGGACATGCATGCCGGGCACTGCCTCGCGCACCGCGCGGCAGACCTCGAGATAGTATTCGCCGCTATAGTCGGGATGGATGCCGCCCTGCATGCACACTTCGGTGGCGCCGCGATCCCAGGCCTCCTTGGCTCGGCGCACGATTTCCTGGACCGTGAGGTCGTACGGCGCACCGCGCAGATTGGCGGCCAGCTTGCCTTTCGAGAAAGCGCAGAAGCCGCAGCGGAAATAGCAGATGTTCGTATAGTTGATGTTGCGCACGACGGCATAGGAGATCGTGTCGCCGACGGTCTCGCGGCGCAGCGTGTCGGCCGCCTGCGCCACGGCGGCGAAGTCGGCACCGCGTGCGGCGAACAGGCGGACGATCTCGTCTTCGTTGAGATCGTCGCCTCGCATGGCGCGATCGATGCTGGGGGCGAGGCTGTCGCTTGGCCGCACGGCCGGCTGGGACAGCGTTCGGACATCGGCGTCCGGCAGCTCCATGACAAGACCAGGCCGCCAGTCGTTGTCGCGCCGCAGGCCGCTGGCCTCGCTCATCGTCAGCACGCGCGGACGCAAGGCGCGATCGATCCATGCCTTGTCGTGGACATAGCGGGGATAGACGGCCAGACGTTCGGTCAGCACCTTGCCGTGTTTGGCACTCTCGGCTGCCAGCGCATCGAGCGCCGGCCAAGGCCGTTCCGGATTCACATGGTCGGGTGTTACGGGCGAGACGCCGCCCCAATCGTCGATACCGGCCTCGATAAGTCGGCCGTAGCCCGGTTCCTGCAGGTTCGGCGGCGCCTGGATGGAAAGCGTGTCCGCGAAGATCAGGCGGGCGACGGAAACGGTCCAGAGCAGTTCGTCGAACGAAGGCTCCGGCGCCTGGGCCATGCGCGTGCCGGGCTTCGCCTTGAAATTCTGGACGATGATTTCCTGAAGATGACCATACAGGCGATGGAGATCGCGCAAAGCTAGCAGCGCTTCGATCCGTTCGGCGCGGGTTTCACCGATGCCGATCAGGATGCCGCTGGTGAAAGGCACCTTGGCCTTGCCCGCGGCGCGGATCGTGGCGAGGCGGGCGGCCGGATCCTTGTCGGGAGCGCCGAAATGCGGACCGCCGCGTTCGCAGAGTCGAGCGGCCACACTCTCCAGCATGATGCCCATCGACACCGATGTACGGCGCAGCTTGGCAAGATCGTCGGCATCCATCAGGCCGGGATTGAGGTGCGGCAGCAGACCGGTCTCCTTGAAGACCAGCTCGGCCATGGCCGCCAGATAGTCGAGTGTCGACACATATCCCATGGTCGCGAGTGCCTCGGCGGCCGGCTTCCATTTCAGTTCCGGCTTGTCGCCGAGCGTGAACAGCGCTTCGGCGCAGCCCGCCGCCTGGCCGGCGCGGGCTATCGCCAGGACCTGATCGGGGGAGAGATACGCTGCTTCGCCGCGCTTGGGCGGATGGACGAACGTGCAGTAGCCGCAGGTATCTCGGCACAAATGCGTGAGCGGAATGAAGACCTTCTTGGAGAAGGTCACGCGATCGCCGAAGGCGGCGTCGCGAATCGCCGCCGCCTTCCGCATCAGGCTGGGCAGGTCGCTGGCTTGGGCGAGGATTTGCTCGACTTCAGGCGACATGGCGGAACACACGATACACGGGGTGATCGGAAACGAGCGCGGCAAGATCGGCTGGGGTGTCGATGTCGCGGGCCAGGCCGGGCCGGCGCACGAAAGCCGGCTCGATACCGGTAGACCTTGCGCGTTCGGCATGCAATCCGGCGCTTGGACGGTGCGTGGCGAAAGCAAAGCCCAGGATGGTCGGCGGACGTAGCAGCAAGGCATTGGTGCCGCCGTCCTTGGCTTCGGCGATGACCACCGCGCTTTCCCGTCCAGCCTCGATCATGGCAGCAATGTCCTCAACGCAGAGATAAGGCAGGTCCGCCGTCACCAGCAGAAGCTGGGTAGCCCCCTCCGCTTCCACAAGGCGTGCCGCCGCCGCCGCATCGGCGTTGAGATCGCCCTCGCCGCGATCGCTGCCCGCGACATGAATGCGCTCGACGCCTGCCCGGCGCAGCGTCTCCAGCACGTGATCCAGCATCTGCTGGGCCAAGGCGCGTCGCCGCGGCGGATCGAGCACACTGGCAAGGCGGCTCTTGGCGAGTTCCAGGGCCTTCATTGGAACGACGGCGACAAGCATCGTCAGGAGTGTTGCAGAGAGCGGGCGAGGGCGTCCACGAAATCGAGGGTCGACGCAGCGAGCCGGCGTTTGTCGAGGTCGTTGCGCATCATGGTATCCGTTACCTGCACCTCGATGCCCAACGCCTCGATGGCGGGGGCGAGCCCTGCGTCGGCCTGATCGAGCACGAAGCCATCGATCAGGCCCTTATAGTAACGTGCCACGCCGAGCGCGGAAACATCGTGGCCAAGCTCGGCCAGCATTTTCGCGGCCGGTCCTTTGATGGCCTGCCCGCCGACGATGGGCGTAACAGCGACCTTGGGAACCTTCAGCCGTTCGATCATGTCCCGCACGCCGGGAACGGCAAGGATCGGCGCGACGCTGACGAAGGGATTGGACGGGCAGATGACAATGCCGCGCAGGTCGGGGGGATCTTGGAGCACGGGGTGCGGCGTGGCTGTCGCCGCGCCCGCAAAGTGGAGGCTGCGAACGGCGGGCTCGCAGTGCAAACGCACGAACCAGTCCTGGAAGGCGAGATCGCCCTGGTCGGTGGTGACGATAGTGCGGACTGCATCGTCGGTCATCGGGACGATGGCGCACCTGACGCCGAGCCGTCGGGCAAGATCTCGGGTGACGGCCGACAGCGTCTCTCCGGTCCGCAGCCGGCGTGTGCGTTCGATATGCGTGGCGAGATCCTTGTCGCCGAGACGAAACCAGGTCTCTCCGCCAAGCTGCCCCAGCGCTTCCATGACCGTCCAGGTCTCCTGACGGCGGCCCCAGCCCGTCTCGGGGTTGGCGACTCCGGCCAGCGTGTACATGACCGTATCGAGATCGGGGGAAATGCTGAGGCCGAGATGGTCGAAATCGTCCGCCGTATTGACGACGACCGTCAGCGCGTCGGGTGGCAATTCGCCGGCCAGCCCCAGGGCGAGCTTGGCGCCGCCCACGCCGCCTGCCAGCGCAAGAATTCTATCGTTCAGATCTGCCATGGCCGACCTTACCTAGCCAGGGTCCGAGACGCCAAAGTTTTGCGGCAGCGTCGCATGAGGCGATCTCGTGTCGAGCGCGAGATTGCTTATCGAACCGTCACGATGCGAGTGTGCCAAGGGCGGCGGCGAGGCGTCTAAACGCCGCGTCGTCTCCCGGCAGGCCAAAGCGCAGCCACTGTGGCTGTCGCATGAAGGAGCGGACATGGATGCCGTGTTCGCCGAGGCGCTGAACGATGATCGGGGCGTCAGCCTGTTCGACCAGACGAAAGAGATGCGTCCCGCCCAGCGGCTTGAATCCGGCTGCCGTCAGGATGGCGTCGAGGCGTCGGCCATCTTCTTCGAGGCGCTCCTTCGTGGCTTGCAACCACATATTGTCCAATAGCGCGGTGCGACCGACCGCCAGGGCGGGACCAGAAACGACCCAGGGTCCAAGCTCGTCGCGCAGACGGGCCGCGAGGTCCGGTTCGGCGATGGCGAAACCCAGGCGCAGGCCGCCCAGGCCGTAGGTCTTGCCAAAGGAGCGAAGGACCACCGTTCGCGGCGGCAATGTCCCTGACACGCTCGCCGTGGCAGGCAGAAAGTCGATGAAGGCTTCGTCCACGACCAGCAGCGTTCGCGGCGCCCGCAGCTCGGTCCGAGCCAGGAGCCGTCCCGTCGGATTATCGGGGTTCACCACCACGATGACGTCGGCGGTGGCGGCATCGGCCATGTCGGCAACGATCCGGACATCGTGCCCCTGGCGGCGCCAGGCCACCTGATGCTCTTCGTAGGTGGGGCCGACGATCGCCACGCGCGACGGCGCGACGAGACGGGGTAGGAGCTGGATCAAGGCCTGCGTTCCCGGCGCAGCCACCAGACGCGCGGGCTCGGCGACGCCATAGCGACGCGCGGCGGCGGCGATGAGCGCCCGCTCCTGCTCGCCGTCGGGCAGGCGCGACCACATATCGCCGGCGATTGTGCCGACCGGGTAGGCGACCGGATTGATGCCCGTCGACAGATCGAGCCATGGCTGCGGCGCATCCGGGTGGCGGCGGCGGGCGGCGCTCAGGTCGCCGCCATGCAGGACGGCCCTCATGTCAGTTTGACGATCGCGTTGCCCATGATAGGCACAGCGCCATGTCCGTCGGTCTTGCTCTTCTTGCCGCCTTCATCGAATCCGTCGTCGGCTATCCCAATCTTGTCTTCCGTACTATCGGCCATCCCGTCACCTGGATCGCGCGCGTCATAACATGGGGCGACAAGACGTGGAATTCCGAGGAGCACTCCGAACTGCAGCAAAGAGTGCACGGTATCGTCTTGATGCTGGTGCTGATCGCGGGCGCGGCGGTCATTGGTGTTCTGATTTCGAGGGTACTTCATCTTCTGCTGCCCGCGGCTTTGGCCTTCATCGTCTTGGCCGTCGTCGCCAGCACGCTGCTGGCCCAGCGCAGCCTCGATACCCACGTGACGGCGGTGGCGGACGCCCTGGAAGCGCGCGGTCTGCTCGCCGGGCGCCAGGCTGTCGCGATGATCGTCGGGCGGGACACCAACGAGTTGGATGAGGCGGGCGTCAGCCGTGCCGCGATCGAGAGCCTGGCCGAGAGCTTCTCCGACGGCATCGTTGCGCCCTTGTTCTGGCTTGCCGTCGCCGGCTTGCCTGGCGCGTTGGCCTACAAGGCGATCAATACCGCCGACAGCATGATCGGCCACAAGACCCAGCGCTATCTGCATTTCGGATGGGCCGCTGCCCGCAGCGACGATCTGGCCAACCTGCCGGCGTCGCGCCTGTCGGCTCTGTGGCTCGTGCTGGGCGCTTTGTGGCTGCCCGGTCTATCGGCTCGGCGATCATTGGCAACGACTCTGCGGGACGCGCGCCAGCACGATTCGCCCAATGCAGGATGGCCCGAAGCGGCGATGGCTGGTGCGCTCGGCATACGGCTCATGGGGCCGCGCAGTTACGACGGAGAAAAGATCGACGCGCCCTGGATGGGAGACGGCAGGACGCGCGTCGCGGCAAGCGATATCCGCTCGGCGCTCGTCCTGTACCGTACGGCCTGCGGTTTCCAGTTAGCGGCACTCGGCGTTGTCCTGGCACTCAGCGTATTGATTTGAGCTGGGGGACACGCGCGATTGCCTGCAGCCGGTCGCAATCGATATGCTTTTCGAGATGATCGGCGAGCAGGTCGAGCGTGGCATCGACATCGGCTTCGTAGTTGAATGCCGAGGGCTTGCCGCCGATCCGTTCCAGCCAGTGTCGACGTTGCCGATCGTCGCTCAGCAGGCCGTGGATGTAGCAACCGGCGATCCGTCCGTCAGGGCTGACCGCGCCCCGATCATGGTCGTTTCCCAGCTGGAGGAGGGGGGCGATGGCGCCGGTCGTCCGGCCGACATGCATCTCGTATCCCTTGAAGGGGATGCCTTCCACCGTATGGCCCGCGATCTCGATCAGCACCTTGTCACCCTCCAGGACCGTGTCCACGGCAAGCAGATCCAATCCCTCCACGGTGGCGGGTGGTCCCTCGATGCCGTGTGGATCTGCCACCGTGCGGCCGAGCATCTGGTAGCCGCCGCAGATGCCGAGCACGTGACCACCGCGCCGGAGGTGCGCTTTGAGGTCGATGTCCCAGCCGGCGTCGCGTAGCGCCGTGAGGTCGGCAATCGTGGCCTTGGAGCCAGGCAGGATGACGAGGCGCGCGTCGCCGGGAATAGCCTCCCCCGGGCGCACGAACACCAAGTCGACCGACGGTTCGAGGCGCAGCGGGTCGAAATCATCGAAATTGGCGATACGGGGATAGGCGAGGACGGCAATCTTCAGGCCGTGGTCATCCCGATTCATCGGTAGGCCGAGGGCGTCCTCCGCCGGCAGGCGATGCGCTGCCTCGAAGTGCGGCACGAGGCCGAGCGCCTTCCAGCCCGTGCGCTCGGCGATCATCCTCATGCCGTCGGCGAACAGCGATGGATCGCCGCGGAAGCGATTGACGATGAATCCCTCGATCATTGCCGCGTCGGCCCGATCGATGACTTCACGCGTGCCGACCAGACTCGCGATAACGCCGCCGCGATCGATATCGCCGACGAGCACCACGGGGACGTCGGCGGCGCGCGCAAAGCCCATGTTGGCGATGTCGGCCGCGCGCAGATTGATCTCGGACGCCGAGCCCGCACCCTCGACGAGAACGAGATCGGCCTCGGCGCCAAGTCGGGCGAAACTGTCGAGCACGGCCGCCATCAGGCTGGGCTTCAGCGCCTGATACTCACGGGCCTTGGCATTGCCTACGACCTTGCCCTGCACAACGACCTGCGAGCCGAGGTCGCTCTGGGGTTTCAGCAGCACGGGATTCATGTGCACGCTCGGCATCACCCGGGCGGCGCGCGCCTGCAGTGCCTGCGCGCGGCCAATCTCGCCGCCATCGGCAGTCACGGCGGCATTGTTGGACATGTTCTGCGGCTTGAAGGGACGGACGCGCAAGCCGCGCCGCGTGAAGACACGGGCCAGTCCCGCGACGATCAACGACTTGCCGACATCGGAACCCGTGCCCTGGATCATCAGGGCACGCGCCTTGATTGCGGCCGTCATCAGAACTCGATGCCTTCCTGGGCCTTTACGCCGGCGGCGAAATGATGCTTCACGGGCGTCATCTCCGTCACGAGGTCCGCGGCGTCGATCATCTCGGGCTTGGCATTGCGTCCGGTGACGACGATGTGCAGGTCGTTGCGCCGGGCCTGCAGGGCGCTGACCACCTCGGTCACGTCGAGATGGTCGTAGCGCAGGGTGATATTGAGTTCGTCGAGCACGATCAGCCGGATCGTGGGGTCGGCCATGAGTTTCCGGGTTGCGGCCCAGGCGCGTCGCGCGGCCTCCACATCGCGCTGGCGGTCCTGCGTCTCCCAGGTGAAGCCCTCGCCCAGCGTGTGCCATTCGACCTGATCGCCGAATCGCTCGATGGCCGTCCGCTCGCCGGATTGCCACGCCCCCTTGCCGAATTGAACGACACCGCAGCGGAAGCCCCGGCCCAGGGCCCGCAGCATCAGGCCGAAGGCGGCCGTGGATTTGCCCTTCCCCTTGCCGGTATGGACGATCAGGAGGCCCTTCTCGACAGTCTTGGCCGCGACCTCCGCGTCCTGGATCGCCTTGCGATTGGCCATTTTGGCCTTGTGGCGCGTCTGCTCGTCATTTGCTGTCGTCATGCGACCAAAATGGACGGCAAAGCCCTTGTCATCAAGGCGGGCGGCTCCTATCAAGCGGGCGACGGTGCCCTTCGGGGATGAAAAGGGAACGCGGTTCAATCCGCGGCTGCCCCCGCAACTGTAGTCGGCGAGCTGACGGCCAGGAAGCCACTGGAAGTACCGCAAGGGAACCCGGGAAGGTGGTCGGAGGCGGCGACCCGAGAGCCAGGAAACCTGCCGTCGCGTAATGCCGCATCCGAGCCTCGCGCGGGGAGTCGCGAAGGCCAGGCCAACCCGAAGCCGATCGCGCTTTGGGCTCCGTCGGAGTGGCAGCAAGCGGACCCCTCACGGGACGCAAACGACGGAGGATGCGTTTGGCTTTGCTCGATCGACCGCCTACCACGCTGTTCGTCTGCGTGACATGCCGTGCGGGCCGCGACGACGCACAGGAGCCCCGACCAGGGGCGCAGCTGTTCGAGTCGCTGCGGCAGGGTGCCGAGGGCCTCGCGGTCGTTCCTGTCGAATGCCTGTCGAATTGCCAGCGCGGCTGCACGGCCGCGGTATCGGCACCTGGCAAGTGGACCTACGTGATCGGCCAGCTCGATCCCGAGCAGCATGCCGCCGACATGCTGGCTTTCGCGCGTCTGCACCGCGAGGCCACCGATGGCCTTCCGGCCTGGCGAAGCCGCCCGGAGCATGTCCGCAAGAACACCATCGCGCGCATTCCGCCGCTGCCGGTCGTCGCAAAGGAGATCGCATGAGCTCGCTGGCCAAAGTGCCCTGCACCATCGTCACGGGATTCCTAGGCGCCGGAAAGACCACTCTTGTCCGGCACGTTCTGGAGAATGCCCAGGGACGCCGACTTGCCGTCATCGTCAACGAATTCGGCGACGTGGGCATCGACGGCGAGATCCTGAAAAACTGTGGGGTCGAGAATTGCCCCGAGGATGCGATCGTCGAGCTGGCGAATGGGTGCCTGTGCTGCACGGTCGCCGACGATTTCGTGCCGGCGTTGAAGAACCTGCTCGACCGTCCGTCGCCGCCCGAGCACATCGTCATCGAGACCTCGGGCCTCGCCCTGCCAAAGCCGCTGGTGAAAGCATTCAACTGGCCCGAGATCGCCTCGCGCGTGACGGTGGACGGCGTGGTGACGGTGGTGGACGGCGCCGCGGTTGCCGCCGGCCGCTTTGCCGATGATCCCGAAGCGATCGCCCGGCAGCGGGCCAGCGACGAGTCGCTCGATCACGACAATCCGCTGGAGGAGGTGTTCGAGGACCAGCTGCTGTGCGCCGACCTCGTGATCCTGAACAAGGCCGATCTGCTGTCTGCCGATCAGCGAAGCACAGTGACCGGCGAGATCGGCAAGACCTTGCCGCGCGCCGTGAAGGTCGTGGAGGCGCAGAACGGACAAGTGCCCGTTGCCGTGCTGTTGGGCCTGGGCGCGGAAGCGGAGAGCGATCTCTCCAATCGCCCTTCGCATCATGACTTGGAGGGCGAGCACGATCACGACGATTTCGACACCTTCATCGTCGATCTGCCTGCTTTCGAGTCACCCCAGGTGCTGATCGACCGGCTGCGTAAGGCGGCGATGGCCCACGACATTCTGCGCCTCAAGGGCTTCGTCGATATTGCCGGCAAGCCGATGCGCCTTCTGGTGCAGGGAGTCGGGGCGCGCATCCAGCATCAGTTCGATCGTCGCTGGTCGAGCGACGAGGTGCGGCGTGGCCGATTGGTCGTGATTGGCGAGAAGGGCCTCGACCAGACTGCGATCCAAACGTTGGTCGCGGGCTGAGGCGCGCCGTCGATGCACGTTCTGGCGACACAGCTGGCGAATCTGGAGGAGGCCGATGTTGCGATCGACCTCGGCCAATCGCCGGCTGACATCGTTGTCCTGTCCTTCTCCGACAGTGATTTGTCGGCATTGGCCGCGGCGTGGCAACGGGACGCCGAGCAGCTGCCGACGCTTCGCCTCGCGAGCCTCAAGCGGCTTCGGCATCCGATGTCGGTCGACCTCTATGTCGAGCAGGTCGTCTCCAAGGCGCGCGCCGTCATCGTGCGCTGTCTCGGCGGTCTCGATTACTGGCGTTATGGCCTGGAGCACATTGCCGACGCGGCACGAGACCATGGCATCCTGTTCGCGGCCCTGCCCGGCGACGATCGCGAGGATGCGCGGCTGGCGGCGATGTCGACAATGGCTGCCGACGCAGTCGCCTTGCTCGATCGGTTCTTCCGGGAAGGCGGTCCCGGCAATCTCGGCCAGGCCTTGAGATATGTCGCGTCTCTGCTTGGCCATGAAACGACGTGGACGGCGCCCGTTCCGCTGGGGTCCCTGACGGTGATTGGGCCGTCGCAGGCTGGCCGGCCCACTGCCCTGATCGTCTTCTATCGCGCCAATCTGATCGCCGGCGACATGGCCCCTATTGACGCCTTGATGGCGTCGCTCGATAGCCAGGGACTGGCGCCGGTCGCCATCGCGGTCAGCAGTCTCAAGGACCCGGCGATCGAGGCCGATCTTGTGCAACTCATTGCGACGCGGCAGCCGGCGGTGATCCTCAACACCACCGCCTTCTCCGCCTTGCGCGAGGACGACACGACGGTGCTGGACGCCGCGGACGTGCCGGTGCTGCAGGTCGTTCTGTCAGGAAGCGCTGAGGAGGCGTGGCGCAAGTCCGGTCGTGGCCTGTCGCCCGCCGACCTCGCCATGAATGTGGTCCTGCCCGAACTGGATGGCCGGCTGCTGACAAGAGCGGTCTCGTTCAAGGCCGAGATGCCGATGGATCCGCGGCTCGAATTCGCTGCGGTCCGTCACGTGACGGAACCGGACCGCATCGACTATGTCGCGCGGTTGGCATCGGCGTGGACCAAGCTGCGGCGGACGTCGCGATCGGAGCGCCGGCTGGCGCTGGTCCTGTCGGATTATCCTGCACGTGGTGGCCGGGCCGGTTACGCAGTCGGGCTCGATACGGCCGCCAGCACCGGGGAGATCCTGCAGCTCTTGCAGGGCGAAGGCTACGATACCGCCGTGCCTGACGAAGGCATCGCTGCGTTGCTGGATGCACCGGTAGAACACATCGATATCCCGCTCGCCTTCTACCGGGAACAGCTCCGAGCTTTGCCGGAAAGCCTGCAACGCGCGTTGCGTGAGACCTGGGGCGAGCCCCAACAGGATTTCCGCCTTGCCGTTCGTCGCTGCGGCAAGGTGCTGGTGCTGCTGCAACCCAATCGCGGCGCAGCGGGCGATCGCAAGTCTGGCTATCACGATCTGAATTGCCCGCCGCGACATGCCTATGTCGCGCTCTATGCCTGGCTGCGCGAGGTTGAACGGATCGATGCGCTGATCCATCTCGGCACGCACGGCACACTCGAGTGGTTGCCGGGCAAGGCGCTGGCGCTGTCGACTGAATGCTGGCCCGAGGTCGTGCTGGGGCCGGTCCCGGTCATCTATCCCTTCATCGTCAACAACCCTGGCGAGGCGGTGCAGGCCAAGCGACGGCTGGCTGCCGTCACGATCGGCCATCTCACACCGCCACTGGGAAACGCTGGATTGCACGGCGCCCTGGGCGAAATGGAAGGCATCATCGAGGAGTACGCGGCTGCCGATGGGCTCGATGCGCGCCGGTTGCGTCATCTCGAGGAGGAGATCGTCGATCGCGCCTGGAGCAACGGGCTTGCCGCGGACTGCGGCCTCGTGCGCGGCGAAGCGGCGCGGGACGCGATCGCCAAGCTCGATGCGCAGCTGTGCGATATCAAGGAACTCAGCATTCGCGATGGCCTGCACATCTTCGGCCGGATGCCTGAAGCCACCGCAGCAGGCGCTCTGGCCAACGCCATCAGAGTACCGGAATCCGCTCTCGAGGCGTGTGCTGTTTCGGAACGACGGGCCTTGCTGGCTGCGCTCGACGGCCGGCGGGTGTCTCCCGGACCGGCAGGCGCGCCGACGCGCGGACGCGCCGATGTGCTGCCGACCGGCCGGAACCTCACCTCGATCGATCCGCGTGCGATTCCGACGACCACGGCGGCAGCGATCGGCAAGCGTGCGGCCGACGAGGTGGTCCGCCGCTATCTTCAGGATCACGGCGACTATCCGCGCGTGCTCGTCATCGATCTCTGGGCATCGGCATCGCTGCGCACCGGAGGCGACGATCTGGCCCAGGCTCTCGCCTATCTTGGCGTACGGCCGACCTGGGACAAGACCTCCAGTCGCGTGATCGGAATCGAGGTGCTGCCGCTGGCGGCGCTCGATCGGCCACGGATCGACGTGACGCTGCGCATCTCCGGACTCTTTCGCGACATCTTCGAAGCGCAGATCGCGCTGTTCGACATGGCCGTGCAACGCGTGGCGGCGCTCGACGAGGACTCCGCGGACAATCCGTTGGCCGAGGCGTGCCGAAAGGGCGGCGATCTGGCGCGGGTCTTCGGCGCGGCACCCGGCAACTATGGCGCTCGAGCCGGCGACATGGCTCTCGACGGCGTCTGGCACTCGCGCGACGACCTTGGCGCGGCGTACCTGTCCGCTGTCACACACGCGTACGGCGGCGTCGACAGCATGCGGCCTGCCGGGAACGGCTTTCGGAATCGAGTGTCGGCGGCCGACGCGCTCGTGCATCCGCAGGATGACCGCGAGCGCGACATCCTCGATGGCGACGGCGTGGCTGATTTTGCCGGCGGCTTCGCCGCAGCGGCAGCGTTGCTCGGCAACACGCCGGAACTCTACCACCTCGACACCAGTGCAACCGAGGCTCCGAAAGCCCGGCGCCTGGCCGAGGAGATTGCGCGCATCGTGCGCGGCCGCCTCACCAATCCGCGCTGGCTCGAGCGTATGCTGGATCACGGCCATCGTGGAGTCGCCGAGATCGCGCAGGGCGTCGACGCTCTCTACGCCTTCGCCGCCCTGGCATCGGTGGTTCCGAGCCATCTGTTCGATGCGACGCACGCGGCGCTTTTTGGCGACGAGGCCAGATTGTCGGCGATGAAGAAGGCGAACCCGGCCGCGGTCGAGGCCATGGTGGCCCGCTTGCAGGACGCGCTGGCCCGAGGCCTTTGGATCCCGCGACGCAATGCGGTGAAAGAAGAACTGGCGCATGCCATGGGGAGCGGATCGTGAGTGCGGTCGTCGCTCCCTCCGTGAAGGGCTGGTGTCCCGGCGCCCTGCGGCCGATGGAAAGCGGCGACGGATGGATCGCCCGTGTGCGGCCGTGGATCGGCGCCTTCACTCTGTCGCAGGCGAGCGCGCTTGCGGACATCGCCGACCGGCTGGGCAACGGGCATCTTGAACTGACGCGACGGGCCAATCTCCAGATCCGCGGATTGCCTCACGATGCGCTGCCGGAATTGCATGCGGCCCTGAACGCACTCGGCCTTCTGGACCGCGATGTCGAGACGGAAGCTGCGCGCAACATCATGGTGGGGCCGCTGGCGGGTCTCGATCCGGACGCGGTCGACGTGCGGCCGCTTGCGCGCAGGCTCACTGCGGTCCTCGCGACGGACCGCACGCTCGCCGGCTTGCCGGCCAAGTTCGGTTGGCTCGTCGATGGTGGCGGGGTCGCATCGATCCGGGGTGAGCGGGTGGATATCGCCTTGTCTGCTATCGGTAAGCGGATCGCGCTACGCCTCGATTCTCAATGGATCGGCCTCGGAACGCCGGACGAGGCGCTGGCGGCGGCTCTGACGGCGGCGCGGGCGTTCCTGACGCTGGGCACCTGCAACCGCATGCGCAAGTTGTCGGAGGCGCAGTGGCAGGAGCTGCTTGCGGCGGTGAGTCCGAGTCTCGAGCCGATCGGGCACATCGAGGTCAAGCAGCATCGTCCCTTAGGGTTGCTGCCAGGAGCGACTGGCATTGCCGTGCCTTTCGGCCAGATCGAGGCGGCACAACTTCGCGGTCTGGCGGCGCGGGCAACTGATGCGGGCGCATCCGAATTCCGCCTTTCGCCCTGGCGTATCCTGTATGTCGACGTGCAAGACGGCCGCTTGATCGAAGGCGGCGCCGAACTCGGTCTGATCGTAGATTCCAGGGATCCCCTGCTGCGAGTCGACGCCTGTCCAGGCGCGCCGTCCTGCAACTCGGCAACGGTGGATAGCCGTGCAGCGGCCCGATGGTTGGCCGCTCATGGCATGACCGGCACGGCCCACGTCTCCGGTTGCATCAAGGGCTGTGCGCGCTCGGAGCCGGCAGATCTTGTCCTGGTGGGCGACGCCGGCCGCTATCATGTCGTCCGGCGCGGTACGACGCGCGACACTCCCCAGGGAACCATCCAATCCAACGAACTGCGAGCAGTACTCCATGGCTGATCCACGCGCCTATATTCGCGACGGCGCGGAAATCTATCGTCGCTCCTTTGCCATCATCCGCGCCGAATCCGATCTCGCGCGCTTTTCGCCGGCCGAGGAGCGGGTTGCGGTTCGCATCATCCACGCCTGCGGCATGGTCGAGGTCGCGCGCGACATCGTTATGTCGCCCGGTTTTGCCGATAATGCCCGCTGGGCGCTGATCGGGGGCGCGCCGATCCTGTGCGATTCGAAGATGGTCGCAAACGGTATCACCCGGGCGCGCTTGCCTGCCGGGAACCCGGTGATCTGCACGCTCGACGATCCCTCGGTGCCGGAGCTGGCACGCAAGATCGACAATACGCGCAGTGCGGCGGCCATGGAGTTGTGGCGTGACCAATTGGCCGGCTCCCTCGTCGTGATCGGAAATGCACCGACAGCCCTGTTCCGCCTACTCGAGATGTTCGATCAAGGGGCGCCGCGACCGGCGGCCGTGATCGGCCTGCCCGTCGGCTTCGTCGGCGCGAAGGAATCGAAAGAGGCGCTGGCAGCGGATGGCCGTGTGCCCTTCCTGATCGTCAAGGGCCGCAAGGGCGGCAGCGCCATGGCCGCCGCCGCGGTCAATGCGCTGGCGAGCGAGGCAGAATGATTTCGCTGGAGGCCCTGGCGGGCGGAGTGCAAGCGGGCACGCTCTATGGCATCGGTGTTGGCCCGGGTGATGTGCGCTATCTCACCTTGCGCGCCACCGTCCTGCTGCGCTCGGTGGATGTCGTTGCCTTCTTCGCCAAACGCGGCCAGCAAGGAAATGCCCGGCGGATCGTCGCGCCGCTGATGAAGGACGACCGGGATGAACGGCGCTTCGAATATCCTGTCACGGACGAGCTGCCGGCCGAGCATCCCGACTACCAGGACCAGATCGGTCATTTCTATCGCGAGACCGCCGCCTCGCTGGCGTCATTGCTGCGCGAAGGGAAGTCGGTGGGCTTGCTGTCCGAGGGTGACCCGTTCTTCTACGGTTCGTTCATGCATATGTGGCGTCGTCTCTCGGCGGATTTTCCTGTCGAGGTCGTGCCCGGCGTGACGGGCATGTCGGGTTGCTGGACGCGCGCCAACGTGCCCATCACCTGGGGCAACGATACGTTGTCGGTTCTGCCCGGGACATTGGAGGAAGAGCAGCTGGTCGATCGCCTGCGCCGCACCGATGCCGCGGTGATCATGAAAGTGGGCAAGAATCTCGGCAAGGTCAGGCGGGCCGTCGATGCCGCCGGCTTGCTGTCACGCGCCATCTATGTCGAGCGCGGCACCATGCAGGAAGAGCGCATCCTGCCGCTGGCCGAGTGCGGCGAACCGCAAGGCGCCTATTTCGCCATGGTGCTCATCCCGGGCGAGGGGAGGCGGCTGTGAGCGGCTCACTGGTGGTCGTGGGAACAGGCCCAGGCAAGGCCGAACTGATGACGCCAGCGACCCAGGCCGCCATTGCAAAGGCGACCGATCTCGTCGGCTACGGCCCCTACCTCGATCGCATCCCGGCGATGAAGGCCGGCCAGTGCCGACATGCGTCGGATAACCGGGTCGAGCTCGATCGCGCCCGCCACGCGCTGTCTCTCGCGGCGGCAGGGCGGGACGTGGTGGTCGTCTCCGGCGGCGATCCGGGTGTCTTTGCCATGGCTGCCGCCGTCTTCGAAGCTGTCGAAGTGGGCGATCCGGCTTGGCGCACGCTCGATATTCGCGTCGAGCCCGGCGTCACGGCCATGTTGGCGGCAGCGGCGGAAGTGGGCGCGCCACTGGGCGGCGACTTCTGTGCCATATCGCTGTCGGACAATCTGAAATCGTGGTCGACGATCGAGCGTCGTCTGAAGGCGGCGGCGCACGGCGATTTCGTGATCGCGCTCTACAATCCCGCATCGAAGGCACGCCCGCGTCAGCTGGCGGAAGCCTTCGTCCTGCTGCGCTCGGTGAAGGATGCTGCGACTCCCGTGCTGTTCGTCCGTGCGGCCGGCACGAGCGAGGCCAAGGTCGTCAGCACAACGTTGGGCATGGCGGACGGTTCGATGGCGGATATGCGTACGCTCGTCATCATCGGTGCGAGCACGACGCGCCAGGTTGGGCGGTGGATCTACACGCCGCGCCGCGAACGAGGGGCGTGAAGATGGCTTTCCAGCCAGGCCAGGGCGTGCTCCGCGTCGGCCACGACGTCTCCGGCAGGTTTGTCGGGACGGGCGATCATCATCACCGGCAGGCCAAGTTCGCGCGCGGCCTCGATCTTGGCGTAGGTCGCCGCACCGCCAGCATTCTTGGAAACGAGAATGTCGATCCGTTCATCGCAGAGGAGGCGGACTTCGGCGTCGCGGTCGAACGGACCGCGTGCTTGCAGCAGCCGGAGGTCCGGCGGCAGGGCTGCCGTGTCGGGTGGATCGATCACGCGTGCCAGATAATGGTGCTGCGGCGCCGCGACGAAGGCATGCAGCTCCTGCCGTCCAAGGCTCAGGAACACGCGCTGTGGTATCGGCCCGAGCGTCTCGGCCGCTTCACGCGCCGTGCGCGCGGTCTGCCATTGGTCGCCGGGTTGTATGCTCCAGGCCGGGCGCAGCAGGGAAGCGAGCGGTACCGCTGCGGCGTGGCTGGCGGCTACGGCGTTGGCAGAAATCTGCGCAGCGTAGGGATGTGTAGCGTCGATCAGGAGCTCGATCCGTTCGTCGCGCAGGAACCGGGCGAGACCATCGGCGCCGCCAAAGCCGCCGATCCGCGTCGGCAGCGGTTGTCTGCTCGGTGCTGCTGTTCGGCCGGCGAGCGAGAGGGTCGCCGCGAATCGCGGATCGTCGGCGAGAAGACGTGCGAGCGCCGAGGCTTCGGTCGTGCCGCCGAGGATCAGAACGCGAAGGGGCATGCTCATGACTGGTGAAGCCGCACCCTGCCGCGGCGGACGTTGGCTGTCCATCATCGGCATCGGCGAGGATGGCGTCGATGGTCTGTCGCCAGTCGCGCGCGACCTCATTTCGAAAGCCGAACTGGTGCTGGGCGGCAAGCGCCATCTGGCTCTGGCCGATAGTCTCATTCACGGCGAACGATTGTCGTGGCCCAGCCCGATCGGCAAGGCTCTGCCGGAGATCGAGAAGCTCCGTGGCCGGCCGGTCGCCGTCCTGGCCACGGGCGATCCGTTCCACTACGGCGTCGGCGACATGCTGATGCGCTCGGTCGCTGCCGACGAAATGCTGTGCCTGCCGCAGCCATCGGCATTCAGCTTGGCGGCCTCGCGTCTTGGATGGTCGCAGCAGGACGTGTCGTTGGTGAGTCTCCATGGCCGGGCCCTCGAAGGTATCGTTCGCTCCTTGCAGCCGGCGGCCCGTATCCTCGCCTTGTCCTGGGACGGAGAAACGGCGGGCAAGCTGGCGGCCTTCCTGACCGCGCGGGGCATGGGCGCTTCATCGATTACGGTGCTGGAACATCTCGGTGGACCGAAGGAACGCATCCGCAAGGCCACGGCGGCATCGTTTGACCTTGGCGACGTGGCCGCGCTGAATATCGTGGCGGTTGAGGTCGTTGCTACTGGCGATGCCATGATCGTGCCCTTGGCATCGGGCCTCGATGACACTTTGTTCGAGCATGATGGGCAGCTCACCAAGCGTGAGGTCCGGGCAGTGACCTTGTCGGCCCTGACCCCGCGCCAGGGCGAGTTGCTGTGGGATATCGGGCTCGGCGCCGGATCGATCGCAATCGAGTGGTTGCTGCGGCATCCTTCCCTGAAGGCGATCGGCATCGAGGCCGACCCGGAACGCGCTGCGCGTGCGGCCCGCAACGCGGCGAGCCTGGGAACCCCGGACCTTCGGATTGTTCAAGGCAAGGCGCCGGACGCCCTGACCGGCCTCGCCACGCCCGACGCGATCTTCATTGGCGGTGGCCTGTCGAAGGCGGCTGTGTTTGAGGCGGCATGGTCGGCGCTCAAGCCAGGCGGCCGGCTGGTGGCCAATGCCGTGTCGCTGGCCTCCGAAGCGCGGCTGATCGAGCTGCTTCAACGCCATGGTGGCGAGTTGGTGCGCCTCGAAGTGGCGCGATCGGGCAAGGCCGGGAGCGGCGATAGCAAAGCCTTCGTTTGGCGGCTGGCTGCGCCGATCGTCCAATGGCGGGTCAGGAAATCATGATCGTCGCGGGTGTGGGTTGCCGCACGGCCACCTCGGCAGACGAAATCGAGCAGGTGGTACGGATGGCGTTGAGTGTGTTCAAAGTGTCTGCCGGTCGGCTGGAGGCGCTGGCCACCGAGGCTGGGAAGGCCGCAGAGCCCGCCTTTGTGGACGCGGCGAGGCGGTTCGGCGTACCCGCGAGAGGCTGCACCATCGACGAACTTGGCCGCGTGGCGGATCGGATCTTGACGAGGTCCGCCCGCGTCCTGGAGGCGAAGGGCGTCCCCTCGGTCGCGGAAGCCTGTGCGCTGGTCGTCGCAGGCGAAAACGGCTGCCTGCTCGGGGCGCGCGTGTCGACGCCGCGGGCCACCTGCGCTCTGGCGGATGGAGACGGTCGATGACGGTCCACTTCATCGGCGCCGGTCCCGGCGCGGCCGACCTCATCACCGTTCGTGGCCGCGATCTCATCGGCCGTTGCCCGGTCTGCCTTTATGCTGGATCGCTGGTGCCCAAGGCTCTGCTCGATCATTGCCCGCCAGGCGCACGGATCGTCGATACGGCGCCGATGTCGCTGGACGAGATCGTGGCCGAATGCCAACGCGCGACCGATGCCGGCGAGGACGTGGCGCGCCTCCATTCCGGTGACCTGTCGATCTGGAGCGCGCTGGGGGAGCAGGTCCGGCGGCTCGACGAACTGGGAATTCCCTATACTGTGACACCCGGCGTGCCGTCGTTTGCGGCAGTGGCGGCAGCGTTGGGACAGGAACTCACCTTGCCCGAGCTGGCACAGACCGTGGTGCTGACCCGCACCTCCGGTCGCGCCTCGGCCATGCCCTCCGGCGAAGATCTCAAGGCCTACGCGGCCACGGGGGCAACGCTCGCCATTCATTTGTCGATCCATGTGCTGGACAAGATCGTGGCTGAGCTTGTGCCCTTCTATGGTGCGGATTGTCCCGTTGCCGTCGCCTACCGCGCCAGTTGGCCCGACGAACGTATCGTCCGTGCCACACTCGGCACCATTGTCGCCGAAGTCGGCAAGAGCCCGATGGAGCGCACGGCGCTGATCCTGGTTGGCAGAGTGCTGTCGGCGCGGGATTTCCGGAACAGTGCTCTCTACGACGTTGCCTATCAACGCCGGTTCCGGGGACGCGACCAATGAGCTTTCCCGGCTTCCCGCCCATGCCAGATTTTCCCGCCGGCGAGGTCTGGCTCGCTGGTGCCGGCCCCGGCGATCCGCGTTTGTTGACGCTGCTCGCCCTGCACGCGCTCGCGACAGCGGACGACATCGTGCACGACGCCCTGGTGGATCGTCGCGCGCTCGATCTTCGCCGACCTGACTCCGTACTCATTCCCGCCGGCAAACGCGGCGGCAAGCCGTCGCCGCATCAGCGCGACATCAACGAGATCCTGATCGAGCGCGCCCGCGCTGGCCGACGAGTGCTGCGGCTGAAGGGCGGCGATCCCTTCGTATTCGGCAGGGGCTGGGACGAGGCATCGGCTCTGGCGGCGGCCGGTATCCGCTTTCGCATCATTCCGGGCATCACCTCCGGCTTGGCGGCTGCGGCACTTGCCGGCATTCCGGCCACCACGCGCGACACCAATCACGCCGTGATCCTGGCCGCTGGCCATCGCGCCGAAGACGGCACCTCGACCACGGACTGGGCCGCGCTGGCAAAGCTCGGCCAGCCCATCATCCTCTACATGCCCATGTCGCAACTGGAGGACATCGTGTCCGCACTGCGGCAAGGAGGGATGGGCGAGCGAACTCCCGTGGCCCTGATACAGTCGGCGACCACGGAAGGAGAACGCGTGCTGGAGAGCACGCTTGGGTCGGTTGCGGCGGACGCGGCGAGAGAAGGGATCGGCGCGCCGGCGCTTCTGGTGGTCGGTGCCGTGGCCGGCCTGCGCTCGCAGTTGCTGGCCAATCTCGTTGGTTGGCGATGACCCAATGTGGTCTCGTCATTGCCGGGACGCGTTCGGGCTCGGGCAAGACGACGATTGCGCTCGGGCTGATGCGTGGCCTGGCGCGCCGGGGCCGCCGGGTGCAGGGATTCAAATGCGGTCCAGATTATATCGACCCGGCCTTTCACGCCGTCGCCACGGGTCGGCCAAGCTTCAATCTCGACGCCTGGGCCATGGCGCCGGGGCAGCTGATCGATCTGGTCGTGCGGCATCCGGCCGACATTGCCGTCGCTGAAGGCGTGATGGGCCTGTTCGATGGCGTTCGCGGCCGAGGCGCGACGGCCGATGTCGCGGCACTTCTGCGCTGGCCTGTGGTGCTGGTGCTCGATGTGAAGGGCCAGACGGAAACGGCGGCGGCCCTTGTCGCCGGCTGCATGCACTACCGCGACGATGTCGAAATCGCCGGTGTCATTCTCAATCGCGTGGCCAGTCCACGGCATCTGGCCCTGATCCAGCCGGCGCTGGAGCGGATCGGCGTCAAACTCTTCGGCGCCGTTTTGCAGGACAAGAGTCTGGTTCTCCCTGAGCGCCACCTCGGTTTGGTGCAGGCCGGCGAGACCGCGCATGTCGAGCATCGACTCGACGCGCTGGCCGACGTGCTTGCGGAGTCGGTCGATCTGACTGCACTGGAGTATAGCGCGCGGCCCGCGACGCTTCGGCCTTCTCCATTTGCGTCCTTGCCGCCGCCGGGCCAGCGCATCGCCGTCGCGCAGGACGCGGCCTTTTCTTTTCTCTATCCGCATCTGCTGGAGCAATGGCGCGATGCAGGCGCCGAAGTGATGCCGTTTTCGCCGCTGCGCGACGAGGCGCCAGCAGCTGACGCGGATGCCGTATGGCTGCCGGGCGGTTATCCGGAATTGCATGCAGGGGTGCTGGCGCAGGCAGAGCGCTTCCTGAAGGGGCTGCGGGGTGCGGCCGCTCGCGGCGTGCCGGTCCATGGCGAATGCGGAGGTTACATGGTGCTGGGGGACGGGCTGGTCGATGCCGAAGGCGTCCGCCACGCCATGGCCGGATTGCTCCAGCTTGAAACGTCGTTCGCCCAACGCCGCTTGCATCTCGGGTATCGGCTCGCGCGGCTGCAGGCCGATTGCCTCCTCGGCAAGAAAGGAAGTGAGATTGTGGGCCATGAGTTCCACTACGCCTCGATCCTGTCCATCGGCGATGATCCGGTGGTCGATTGTCGCGACGCCGATGATCTGCCCGTTACGGAGTCCGGAGCGCGCCGCGGGTCCGTCACCGGCACGTTCTTCCATGCCATCGGGGTAGGATCGCCATGACCGATCCAAAGCAGGGGCCGCATACTCATCTTCCTTTCGATGCGACGTTCCGCGCGACATTTCGCGATCTGGTCCTGTGGCGACGCGATGTGCGGCGGTTCCGCACGGATCCGGTGCCGGAGAAATTGCTCGACGATCTGATCGAACTTGCCACCCACGCCCCGTCGGTGGGTTTCAGCCAACCGTGGCGATTCGTGAAGGTGAAGTCGACGGAGCGGCGCCGCGCCGTCTGGGAGAACTTTGCTGCCGCCAATGCCAAGGCGCTGGAGAACTACGATGGGCAACAGCGCGCAACCTATGCCGGATTGAAGTTGGCCGGCCTCAAGGAAGCGCCGATCCATCTCGCCGTGTTCTCGGACGAGAGCAGCATCACTGGCAGCGGGCTTGGCCGCCAGACCATGCCCGAGACGGTGCGCTATTCAGTCGTCGCCGCCATCCAGACGCTGTGGCTGGCGGCTCGCGCCGAAGGGCTCGGCATGGGATGGGTCTCGATTCTCGATCCCGCTGCCGTCACCCGGATTCTTGATGTTCCGAGTGGCTGGACGCTCGTTGCCTATCTGGATCTGGGGTGGCCGGCCGAAGAACATCTCGACCCCGAACTCGAGCGCCATCATTGGGAGGCGCGCCATTACACCGGCGACTTGGTGTTCGAGCGTTAACGACGGGTCGACGCCTAGCGGGCCGAACTGGCGTCGTAGAGTTCGACATGCGGCGCACGACTGGCCCGCAACGTCATGGCGATGGCCCGAAAGACGAGGTAGCCCGCACATAATGCGGCTCCTGCCGCCACATATTGCGGCTCGATCACCGGGTCCTCCAGGGCGGCGCCCGTAAAGTCGATCATCGACAGAACGACGAGGCCGAACGCCGCCGCGAGACCATCGACGGAGCGCGGCAATTTCACCAAGCCCCACCTCTGATCCGATTCGATGCACATCATCCAGCCGCGCATCCGGCCGATTGCCGCTCCAAGGACCGCGCCGATCGCCCACTCGGCGTCGTGCGCGATCGTCGCATTGAACACGCCGGCCAGCAGAACGAGGGCAACCACGGCAGCCAGACCGGGCGGCACGGCGAGACGCCAAAGCTTCACGATGCCGCCGGACGATTGGGAGCCGGATGTCCAGAGACACAATACGGCGACGGCGACAGTCAGTACGTTCGAAAGGCTAAGCGGCGCGATCATCCTTGGGCGGCCGAGGGCGCATGTTCCCCAACACCGTCGCTACTATTCGCCTCAACCGCTCGTCTTGCCAACAAGGAAAATCACGGCGCAATTGCGCACCGTGTGCGCTTTAGGCTGTCAGTCGGCCAATATCACCGGGTCCAATGCCTGCTTGCCGCGAATCATGTCCGATGCCTTCTCTGCGATCATCAGTACTGATGCATTTAGGTTCGCGGAGGGCATGGTTGGCATGATGGACGCATCGACGACGCGCAGGCCATCGATGCCGCGGACTCGCAATTGATCGTCGACGACGGCGGTGGGATCGCTGTCCGGTGCCATCCGGCAAGTTCCCATCAAGTGAAATGTGGTCGTGCCGCGCTGTTTGGCGGCCGTCAGCAGGTCCTCGTCGGATTGGGCCTGTGATCCGGGGAATTCCTCACGATCGTAGTACTTGCTGAGCGGTCTCGATGCCAACAGCCGCCGGGCCAACTTCATGCCGGCCAGCAGGACTCGCCGGTCGCTCTCGGCGGCGAGGTAGTTCGGCTGGATGATCGGATGGACGAACGGGTCGGCCGATTTCGCGCGAACGTAGCCCACGCTGTCCGGTCGCTGTTGCCAGGAAGCGATGGTCATGCCCGGGAAATCGTCCAACTTGGATTGGACGCCTTCCTTGTAGCTCGCCGGCGTGAAGGTGAGCTGCAGGTCGTAGTTGTCGATATGCTCGTCCGACTTCCAGAACACATAGATGAGCGTCGGGTTGAGGGCGAGGATGCCCTTGCGCGACACGAAATACTTCATGACCTCGCCGGCTAGCTTCAGGCCATGCGACTTCTCGTTGATCGTCTCGGCGTTCTTGACTCGGGCGACGAAGCGCGGCGCGTAATGGTCGCGCAGGTTCTCGCCTACGCCAGGCAACTCGTGCTGCACGGCGATGCCGAGCGATTGAAGGAGGGGAGCCGGTCCGATGCCCGACAGTTGCAGGAGCTGCGGCGAGTTTACCGAGCCTCCACTCAGAATGACCTCTCGCCGCGCCCGGACCTCGATTTCCGGACCGTTTCGCCCGCCCTTGCGATAGCGGACGCCGACCGCCTTCTTTCCCTCCAGCACGATGGACGTCGCGTGCGCGTTGGTCCTGACCGTGAGGTTCGGCCGCTTCATGGCCGGATGGAGATAGCCCCGCGCCGCGCTGACGCGTCGGCCGTTGCGGATGATGCGCTGGACGTAGTTCACGCCGGCTTGCTGGGCGCCGTTGTAGTCGCGATTCAGCGGGATGCCCATCTCGACGGCCCCCTCGATGAACGCTTCGCACAGCGGATCTCGCCACTCCAGATCGGTGATTGGCATCTGGCCCTCGCGACCGCGGAACGTGTCATCGACCTCGTGGGCGATGCGGCGTTCGCTGCGGCGGAAGTAGGGCAGGACATCGGCATAGCCCCAGCCGCGATTGCCCCGCTGCGCCCAGCCATCGAAATCGAGGCGCTGGCCGCGATTGTAGATGTGGCCGTTGATCGAACTCGAGCCGCCCAGGGTCTTGCCGCGGGGTGCCGCGATCCGGCGTCCGCCCGTCCATTCGCTCGCCTCCGCGGAATAGAGCCAGTTCACTTTGGGATCGACCAGCGTGTACATGAAGCCGGCCGGGATATGGATGAATGGATGCCAGTCGCGGGGACCGGCCTCGAGCACGCAGACGGTCACGGTGCCGTCTTCGCTCAGCCGATTGGCGAGCACGCTGCCGGCCGACCCGGCGCCGACAATCACGTAGTCGAAACTATCCATCCGACGCCCTTCCTCCACTTCCCATGCTTGTGACTTCTCGGGGACTGCTTTCGCCCGGGCAGCCAGACCGCCTCTTTTACCGTGGGAATCACTGGGCAGGGACGCAAAAACGACGCGCTAATGAAAATCGGTACTAGGCAAGCGTCCCTCGCCGAGCGCACACTGCCGTCAGAAAGGCGAGCAAATCGCCGCGTACCGGGAGGAAGATCAATGTCGCAGCGGCTCTGCCGTTTCGTCGGCGCGCGCGTGGACTGATCCACCATGGATGGATCGCTCGGCCTGTTGGTGAACGCGATTGTATCCGGGATATTGCTGGGGGGCTTTTACGCCGCCGTCTCGACGGGCGTGGCGATCTCCTTCGGCATGCTGGATATCGTCAACATCGCCCATCCGGCCTTCATCCTGTTGGGATCCTATGTCGCCTATCTGGCGAACACGGTTCTCGGCCTCGATCCGCTATTGACGGCGGTGATTGCGCTGCCGGCCTTCTATCTGCTCGGTGTCGCTGTCTACCAGGTCTATTACGTCTCGTTCGAGCGTCGGCAGGATCAGTCCTTGCGCGGGCTATCCTTCTTCTTCGGTCTCATGTTCATCACCGAAGTCGCGTTGGTCCTGATTTTCGGCGTCGACTACCGCTTGGTCCAAGCGGTCTATATCGGGCCCAGCCTGCATCTCGGTTTCCTCGAACTGCCCCTCCGTCTCCTCGTGCCGTTCCTGGTGTCGATGCTGATGGTGATCGGACTGCAGATGTTCCTGCGCCGCAGCTTTACCGGCCGGGCCATCGAGGCCGTTGCCCAGGATCAGCTGGCTCTGCGGCTGATGGCGGCCAATCCGACCCGGATCAAGCGCATGGCGTTCGGCCTCTCGTTCGCGACGGCGGCCATCGCCGGCGCGATCCTGATCATCATCCAGCCGGTCGAACCGTCGATCGGCCGCGAATATATCGGTCGGGTGTTTGCCATCTGCGTTCTTGGCGGGCTTGGCAGCTTTTCCGGCATGGTGATCGCGGCGGTCACGCTCGGTGTCGTCGAGAGCCTGACGGCGACCTTCTTCGGCCCGTCCTGGGCGCCCGCCGTCTCGTTCGGCGTTCTCCTCGTAACTTTAGCGGTGCGGCCCAGTGGTATCCTTGGCCGATAAACCAACCAGTGCTGCGCCGGTCATGCGCGGCGTTCCCTTTCTGCTCGCGCTGCTCGTTGTCGCCGGCGCCCTGTTCGCCTTCGGGCGCTGGCTCAACATCAGCTATGCCTTTTTCGCGGGCTATGTGGTGCTGCAATACATCGTCCTCGGGACGGCGTGGAACATCCTCGGCGGCTATACCGGTTACGTGAATTTCGGCATTACCGCCTTCTTCGCCATCGGCGCCTATTCCAGCGTGTTCCTCTACAAGGTGGTACCGTCGCTGCCGCTGCCGGCGATGGTCATCATCGGCGGCGCGCTGGCGGGACTTGTCGGCTTGGGCATGGGGTATCTGACCCTGCGCCTGCGCGGTGTGTTCTTCTCGATCGCGACGCTGGCGTTGGCGGTGGTGGTGCAGACCTTGATCACCAACTGGGACTTCGTCGGCGGCGCTCGCGGTGCCTATGTGCTGCGGCCGCGCATGGCGCCGCTGATCGGTGGTGACTACATCCAGTACCTGTTTCTGGTCATGCTGGGCCTTTGCGTCATCGCCGTGGCGACGGCTCGTGCGATCGAGCACTCGGCGCTGGGCTACGGGTTCGCCGCTATTCGCGACGATGAGGGAGCGGCGGAAGCGTCGGGGGTGCCGACCCTGAAGTTGAAGCTCATCGCGACGGTGCTTTCCGGCGGCTTCATGGGCATGGCCGGCGCGCCACTGCCCTATTACGTCACCTATCTCGATCCTGCGTCCGGCTTCAGCCTGAACTACGCCGTCAATGCCATCGCCATGCCGCTGATTGGCGGCACGTCGAGCTGGCTTGGACCGGTCGTCGGTGCGGTGCTGGTCGGCGGGCTTCAGGAATACATCAGAGTGACGATCTCGTCGGCGGCCAACGTTCTGGTGGCCGGCGTGCTCATGGTCGCCTTCGTCATCGCCGCGCCCGAGGGCATCGTCGGCCTGTTTCGGAGGAAGCGGTGACGGCGCTGCTCGAGATCGCCGGACTCGGCAAGCGCTTCGGCGGCTTCACGGCCTTGCAGGATATCGACCTCGAGGTCCAGGAGGGCGAGCGGCTGGGGCTGATCGGGCCCAACGGCTCGGGCAAGTCGACACTCGTCAATTGCATCTGTGGCACACTGCGGCACGACATGGGCCAGGTCCGGTTCGGCGGCAAGGCGTTGGATCGCCTGACGGCCCACGAGCGCACGCGCAGTGGGCTGGCCCGCAGCTTCCAGCTTCCGCGGCCCTTCACCACCCTGTCGCTCGCGGAAAACCTGCGCATTCCGATCCTCTACGCGGTCAATGCCCGGGGCGGCCAGGCGCTCACTGGAACGGAAATCGAAGCGCGCTGCCTCGATCTGCTGGCGGAGGTCGGATTGGCGGAGAAGGCCGATCGCCTGCCGCGCGACCTCACCCAGATCGAAATGCGCAAACTCGAACTCGCGCGGGCCATGGCGGCGCAGCCCAAACTGCTGTTTGCCGACGAGGTGATGGCCGGCCTGTCCCACACCGAAGTGGACGAGATCATCGCATTGCTGTTCCGACTCAATCGTCAGGGTGTGACGGTGATCATGATCGAGCACATCATGCGGGCGGTGATGGAGCTGTCGCAGCGTCTGGTCGTCCTGGTCGCCGGCCGAAAGATTGCCGATGGCGCTCCCAAGGATGTGGTGCGCAATGCCGAAGTCGTGAGGGCCTACCTTGGCGAGTAGCCTGACAGTCTCGAACGTCGATGCGGGCTACGGTGCCGTGCGGGTGCTGGAGGACGTCTCGTTGACCGTGGGGGCGGGCCAGACGGTGGCGCTGCTGGGGACCAACGGTAACGGCAAGTCGACCTTGATGAAGGCCATCATGGGCATTGTCCGGCCTTCCTCCGGAAGCATCATGGCGACGATCGACGGCGCTTCGCACGAGCTCGTCGGCCGATCGACGGAGGAGATCGTCGATCTCGGGATCGCCTTCGTCCCGGAGGGCCGGCGTCTGTTCCCCAAGCAGACGGTGACCGAGAACTTGCTGCTGGGGGCCTATCGGCCGACCGCGAGGCCAGCCATTGCCCGCAACCTGGACTTCTGCTTCGAGACCTTTCCACGCCTGAAGGAAAGATCGCGCCAGCTCGCCGGCAGCATGAGCGGCGGCGAGCAGCAGATGCTGGCCTTGGCTCGGGCGCTGATGTCCTCGCCTCGCATCCTGCTGATCGACGAGCCATCGGTCGGGCTGGCACCGCTGCTGGTCAGTCGAACGATCGACAAGATCAAGGAGCTGAAGGAGGGCTTCAATCTCACCGTCCTGATGGCCGAACAGAACTTCACCCAGGCCGTGCGCATCGCCGACCGCGGCTATGTGATCGTGCATGGCCGTATCGCTTTCGCCGGAGAGTCGGCGGAAGCGCTGAACAACAACGAGTTGATCCGGGAATTCTATCTCGGCGCTTGAGGGGCGCGCCGCTCCGTCGGCGCGCCCAGCCATCGCTACTTACTGGGATCGTAGGGATAGATGATATTGCCGGTCCGGTACTTGGTTGGCCACAGGATCACCTCCGTCTTGGGATCGCGGAACTGATCGACCGAGTTGCTGGTGATGCCCTGGAACTGCACCGCCATGACCTGCGATTCCTCCCACTCGCCCTCGGCATTGAAGCGGATATCGCCGGCCACGGTCTTGAAGGTGTTCTTGCGCGCATACTCGGCCAGCTTGTCGTCGTTGGTGCCGCCGGTCGCCTTCACGGCCTGCTCCACGACCTGGCACAGCGCATAACCGAAGGGCGGCAGGTAATAACCCAGGAGATCGACGCCCGCGGCCGCCGACCGGGCCTGGTACTTCTTGATGAGTTCGCGGCCTTCATCAGTCGCGAAGCCGGCCCAGGGCAGCCAGAAATCATAGGTGACGATGCCGTTCAACAGCGGGCCGAGCTGCGTCTTGATGGCCGTGGCCTGCAGGCCAACCATGCCGCCGCCGAACAGCTTCGGCTTGAAGCCGATCTCGTGCGCGGCGCGGATGATGCCCACCGTGTCAGCCGGGTAGGAAGCCGAGAAATAGATATCAGGATTTGTGGCCGCGACCGCGCGAACGACCGGTGTGTAGTCGGCGGTGTTGGGCGGGTAGGTCTTGTCGTAGACGATCTTGAGCCCGAGCTTCTTCAGCTGTGCCCGCACGCCGTCGAGGGCATTGCGCGGGAACTCGGCGTCGGCGCCCGTAAGGGCGACGGTCTGCGGCTTGGGGTTCTGTTCCATGGCGACGGCGAAGAAGCCTTGGGAGAAGGACTCCTTCGGGTTCGGTCCTCCCGTGGGAGTGATCGAAAAGTAGCGCGGATAGTGGAACTCGGAGTTCACCGCGAGCCCCAGCAGCGAGAAGAAGGTGCGGTCGTGCTGCATCACGATCGGCATTGCCGGTGCCACCATGTTGGTCGCGTATCCGCTGGTGACGATGTCGACCTTATCGACGTCGAGGAGCTTCGTGTAGATGCCGGGAACGTTCGAGGGGTTGGAAGCGTCGTCGTAGTAGACGAGCTTCACGGGGCGTCCGAGCAATCCGCCGCGCGCATTGACGTCTTCCTCCCAGATCTGCATGCCAAGCAGCGCCGATTTGCCATTGGGGGCCAGGCTGCCGGTGAGGGCCATGCCGAAGCCGATGGTCAGGGGTTTGTTCTGCGCACTCGCCTTGCCAATGATGCTCGCGGCAGTACCGGCAACGGCCAGCTTTCCGAACGTTCGACGCTCCATACGCATGACCTTCCTCCCGTTTATGATGTGTGAACGCGTTGCTACTCGTTGCCACTCCTACAGATGCCTTGTCATAGAACTGGCGGCGGCCCTGAAAGACCGAGGGCGTGCTGGCCGAAGATCGCGCCCTGGACGTCCGGCGAGAACATCACATGGGCGTTGGCGGCGTGTGCGTCCCGGAACAGACGCTGCATGCTGCTGCCGAGATAGAGTCCGCCCGAACCCGCGATCCCCATCAAGATGTCGACGGCTTCGAGGCACATGCGAACGGAGAAGAACGCGTCGCGGCGATAGCGGACCTTGTCTTCATGCGCCGGCTCGGCACCGGTGCGGGCCGCCGTCATTGCATGCTCGCAGACGTTCCGCATGAGCAGTTCGGCGGCATCGATTCGCGCCCCTGCTTCGGCGACCTTGATCTGAACCGACTGGCTCGCGCCCACGGGAAGGCCAGTCATCGTCGCATTGCGTTTGCGCGCCCCGCCGACGGCCGACTCATAGGCACCGCGTGCGCAGCCGAGCATCACTCCCGAAAGGATATAGGGGCCGAGGGCAAGCATCGGCAGCCGGAACAAGGGTGTCTTGTTCACGGCGAGGCCCGGATGCGGACGTCCGCTCAGGTCCCAGGCTGAGAGCGTGCGCCGCTCGGGCACGAACAGGCTCTTGATGGCAACGTCCTTCGAGCCCGTGCCCGACAAGCCGACCGCGTGCCATGTGTCGATGATCTCGTACTGCGAGCGATGGACGAGCGCCAGACGCTGATCGATGGGGGGGCCGTCGTCGCGCTCGCGGACCATGAAGGCGAGCATGTTCCAGTCGGAGTTGTCGACCCCCGACGACAGTGGCCATCGTCCGGAGATCTCGTAGCCGCCATCGACCTTCCGGCCGCGCCCGGCGGGGAAGACCAGCGACGTTGCGATCAGCACGTCCGGTGATGCATCCCACAGTTCGTCCTGCGTCTCTGGTGGGAAATAGCCCAGCATCCAGTGATGGCTGGCGAGGTTGCCGAGATTCCAGGCCGTCGAAGGGCAGACCCTGGCGATCTCGGTGCAGGTGTCGATGAAGATGCCGACATCGAGCTCCGCGCCGCCGACGCGCGTCGGCTGGACCATCCGGAACAGCCCCGCGGTGTGAAGGTCCTGTTCGGTCTCGTCCGGGAGGCGTCGCAAGCGCTCGCATGCCTCGGCCCGCTGCGCGATGACGGGCGAAAGGCGTCGGGCACGGGCCACCATTTCCTCGTAACCGACCGTGGCGAAAGAGACTCGCTGCTTGGGCAGCGTCGCCGACGGCGTCCAGGCGACCTTCGCCCCGCGCGTGCCGTTCA
Organism: Enhydrobacter aerosaccus; assembly: GCF_900167455.1. Taxonomy (GTDB): domain Bacteria; phylum Pseudomonadota; class Alphaproteobacteria; order Reyranellales; family Reyranellaceae; genus Reyranella; species Reyranella aerosaccus. Next base: position 676,910 of record NZ_FUWJ01000002.1, on the reverse strand, counting down.
TCGGTGTTTCCTTCCCAGACTCTCTTATTTTGACAGACGATGCGGAGTGAGACCGGGACGGTCAAGTGCTTGGCGTTTGCATCGGGGGCAGCCTATGGTCCCGCACCCGCTCAGGAAGGACCACGAGATGACTGCTCCCGATCGACTGCGCGCCCTGCTTGCCGAGCCCGGCTTTGTCGTGATGCCGGCGGTGTGGGACGGCCTTACCGCGAAACTGACGGCCGCGGCCGGCTTCAAGACGGCGTTTCTGTCCGGCTCCTGTGTCGCCGCCAGCCGGCTCGGTGGGCCCGACCTCGATCTTATTTCGTTTGGCGAGATGTTCGACGCCTTCAACATGGTGCGCGGCGCCGCGCCCGATCTGCTCGTCCTCGCCGATGGCGATCACGGCTATGGCAACGCGATGAATGTTCAGCGTACCGTCCGGGCCTATGGCCGGGCCGGCGCCGCGGCAATCCTGATCGAAGACAAGATCACGCCGCGCGCCCTGACTGCCGCCGGCAAGCCCTGCCTGCCGCGCGAGGAGGCGCGCATGAAAATCCGGGCCGCCGTGGCCGCGGCCAAGGACTCGGGCATCCTGGTGCTCGCCCGCACCGATTGCCGCCCGACGCAGGGCATCGACGAAGCGGTTGCGCGCATCGAGATGTATGTCGAGGAGGGGGCCGACATCCTCTTCCTCGATTCGCCGGCGGACGAAGGAGAGATCCGGCGCGCTGTGGCGGCGGCGAAGGGAAAGCCATCCTTCGTGGTCCTGTCGCCAGGTGCACCCCGCGCGACGCCGTCACAGAAGGAGGCTGCGGCGCTCGGCTTCAAGATCGGTACCTATCCGACCGCAATGCTGGCTCCGGCCGCCGCCGGCATGAAGGCTGGGCTCGCCGCGCTCGCAGCGGGGGAGGCAGAGGCCAAGAGCGCCATGGCGCCGGCGGAACTGCGGACGACGCTGGGCTATGCCGACTATGACCGCGAGGCCAAACCTTACCTGCTGAAGCCCTGATCGCCGTACCGCTGCATCTGTCGTGACCGGTCCGGGAGAGCCCGATATGCTCCGTGCTCTTCCAGCGGGAGGGTGACATGGGCCGCCATATCGTCTGTCTGACTTTCGATCACGATCATTTGTCCGGCTTCATCGCCCGAGGCCTGACGTCGCCGACGGCGGTCTCGCGCGGTGAGTACGATATGGTTGTGATTCCGCGGCTGGTCGCATTGCTGGCCAGGTACGACATCAAAGCCACCTTCTTCACGCCCGGCCACACGATCGACAGTTCGCCGCAGGCAGTCATGCCCTACGTGGAGACCGGTCACGAGCTGGCGCATCACGGCTGGACGCACCGCCTGCCGGTAACGCTGTCCCGTGAGGAGGAGGAGGAAGAGATCGTCCGGGGTAACGATTCGATCAGGCGCGTGAGTGGAAGATATGCACGCGGCTATCGCTCCCCGGCCTGGGATCTCTCACCCCATTCGATCGAACTGCTCCTCAAGCACGGCATCCAATATGACAGCTCGTTGATGGGGCACGACTACGATTGCTATTATGCGCGCCAGGGTGACGTGGTCGAACTCAAGGAGCCGTTCGTGCGCGGTCGCGAGACGCCCTTGATCGAGATGCCGATCAGCTGGTCACTCGATGATTTTCCCCACTTCGAATACATGCGCAATCCGAACGGCTCGATTCAGGCCGGCTTGATGAATGCCAATGCCGTTCTCGAGAATTTCGTCGACGACTTCACCTACATGACCGAGGTCTGCCCCGACTTCGGCATTCTGACCTACACGTTCCATCCGCACGTCATCGGGCGCGGTCACCGTATGATGATGCTGGAGCGGCTGATCAAGCGTCTGGCAGCCGGCGGCGCTGCGTTCATGACCATGGAACAGGCCATGGGCGAATGGCTTGCCCGCCGGCAGGCGGCTGCGAAAGCAGCCGACTGAGCACCCTTACGGTCCGCCGCGGCCACCGACCGCCGCGAAAACCTGGCCTGTGGAATAGCTCGATTCGTCCGACGCCAGCAGAACGTAAAGAGGGGCCAGCTCGGCCGGCTGGCCAGGACGTCCCATCGGTGTGTTGCCGCCGAATTGCGGTAGCTTGTCCGTCGGCTGCCCGCCAGTGACCTGAAGCGGGGTCCAGACCGGGCCCGGCGCCACGGCGTTGACGCGAATGCCCTTCGACGCGAGCTGCTTTGCGAGACCCTTGCTGAAGATCATGATGGCGCCTTTGGTGGCGGCATAATCCACGATGTTCTCGCTCGGATCGTAAGCGTTGATCGACGCCGTGTTGATGATGGTGGCGCCGGGCTTCATCAGGGGCACGGCGGCCTTGGTGATCCAGAACATGGCGTAGACGTTCGTCTTGAACGTATCGTCGAACTGCTGGGTGGTGATGTCGAGAATGGAGTTCTGCGATATTTGGCGCGCGGCATTGTTGACCAGAATGTCGAGGCCGCCGAGTTCTCGCGCAGCGTCGGACACCAGCTTGGCGCAGAAGGCCTCGTTCCGGATGTCTCCAGGCAATTTCACCGCCTTGCGTCCGGCCGCGGTGATGAAATGTTCGACCTCCGCCGCGTCCGGCTCTTCGGCAGCAAGGTAGTTGATGGCGACGTCTGCGCCTTCCCGCGCAAAGGCGATCGCGGCCGCGCGCCCCATGCCCGAATCCCCGCCGGTGATCAGGGCCTTGCGACCCGCCAGTCGTCCGGAGCCCTTGTAGCTCTGCTCGCCATGATCTGGCCGCGGCGTCATCTTGCTGGCGAGACCGGGCCAGGGCTGCTGCTGCTTCTCGAACGGCGGTCGCGGATACTCCGTAACGGGATTCTTCAGGGCAGGCCCCGCCGTGGGCGCCGACGCCTGGTTAACCCGGGCCGGCTGTGCGCCTGCGGCACCCGCCAGCGCCATCGCCGCCAGCCCCGTCGTGGCGCCGGCAACAACCGATCGACGGGAAGCGCGGTCGTGGGAGGAAGACTGCGCGCGATCCTCGCAATTCCTGGCGTCGTGATGTTCGGTCTCGTGATCCTTGGCACGCATGGACGTCTCCGCATGAGAGGGACGCAGGATCAACGTCCCTCCGCAGCGCCCTGTTGCACGTCAGGCCTTGTGCCCGCGGCGAGGCTTCCTGGGGATATCGCCGTCGACCTCGCGGCCGTGGGCTCCCTCGTCGCGCCGATAGCCGTATTCGCCTTCGCGCCGATGCGGTGGACCCTGCCACGGCTTGCCTTCCTGGTCGGGGGCTTCGGCGGCGGCTTGCCCCTGCTTGTGATTGCCGTGTCCGTATTCGGGCACGCTTTGCTGATCGGTCCCGCTATAGCGGCCGGCGGCTTCCTCTTTCTTGCGCGGTGGTCTGATAGCCATCGTCCATCCCTTCGAGCAGTCCTGCAGGCAGGAACGGGACGGTGGCGCTCGGGTTGCCGGCGTACAGAGGCAACCTCGGAGGACCGACGGCATTTTAAGGGGGATCGCCGCACAGACGGCAATCTGCAGGAGATCGCAGTCATCGATCGATCACGGTCGATGCCACTCCAGCCGAGCCGCTGGATCAGCGCGGCCATCACACAGGAGAGGATCACCATGAAGACAACTCTGACAATTGCTGCCGCGGGCATTCTCGCCCTGTCGGGCGCTGCTTTGGCCCAGAATGCTCCCTTGAAGCCGGGAGCTACGAATCCGCCGCCGGGGACGTCCTATTCGGGAACCGGTAGCCCCGCCTTGCCGCCGTCGACGACGGGCACCCCCCGCGCCGGCGCGATCGACTCCCAGAACCAGACGGCGGGTCTTGCCAGTGCACGCGCTCAGATCGAGTCCGCCGGCTTCACCGACGTCAAGGGCTTGAGCCAGCAATCCGACGGTACCTGGCGAGGCCGGGCGGTGAAGAACGGTGTCGAGGTCGCTGTCGTCCTCGATCCGGCTGGCCGGGTGATGGTGCAGTAGCTTCGCTACCTGGAGACAGGAGCCCGCCGGACATCCAGGTCCGGCGGGCTTTTGCTTGTCTGGCTGATGGCCCCGCTCTTGCTCAGAATAGGCTTGGACACATTGTCGAAGCAGAGGCGGGGGAACAATGGCAAGGGCGGCGATGACGGTTATCCGCGGTGGGCGTCTGCTTGATATTCGTGCCCATGCGGCACCCAGAGCGGACATCCTTTTGAAGGGGGACACGATCGCGGAGATCGGAGCACCGGGCCTCGCTGCTCCGCCCGAAGCGAGAGTGATCGACGCCAAAGGCCGGCTTCTTCATCCGGGGCTGGTCAACGGGCATACGCATAGCCATGGCAATCTCGCCAAGGGGCTGGTGGATTGCGTCACACTCGAATTGCTTCTCACGGCCGGTTCGTGGATGAACGGCCATCGCACGCTCGAGGACAAATACCTGTCGAGCCTCATCGGCGCGGCGGAGATGGTCTTGAAGGGCTGTACCGCGGCGTACGACCTCACCGGCGAGTTCCCGATGCCGACGGTGGAGGGTTTGACCGCTGTCGGCCAGGCCTACGCCGATGTCGGCATGCGCGCCGTGCTTGCTCCCATGGTGGCGGACACCAGCTTCTTCGATGCGATCCCCGGCCTGATGGAGCGTCTGCCGCCGGCCCTGCAAAAGGACGTCGGACGGTTCGCCCTGGCTCCGTACAAGGCGAGCGTGGCCCAGATGAAGAAGGCGCTGCATGGTTGGAAACTGAGCCGCCAGGGCGTCCACCTTGCCGTCGCGCCGACCATTCCGCACCATTGCTCGCGTGCGTTCCTGTTGGCGTGTCTCAAGCTGTCCAAGGACTATGGCACCGGTCTGCACAGCCACGTGGCCGAGTCGAAGGTCCAAGTCATCGCAGGCTACAGGCAGTACGGCTCGACGCTGACTGCCTATCTGGACGAGCTGGGCATGGTCAGCCCGAATTTCACGGTGGCGCACGGCGTATGGCTCGATGCCGATGACATGAAACGGCTGGGCGACAAGGGAGCGTCCGTCTCCCACAATCCGGGAAGCAACATGCGACTCGGCAATGGCATCGCCGATATGCGGGGCCTGCTCGATGCCCGGGTCAATGTCGGCATCGGGACCGATGGCGCCTCCTGCTCCGACAATCAGAACATGTACGAGAACATGCGGCTGGCCTCGATGGCGTCGAAAGTCCAGGGGCCGGACTGGCAGCGCTGGATCACGACCGACGAGGTGCTGGAGGCCGCCACCGTCGGCAGCGCCCGCGCGCTTGGGCTCGGCGACAGGATCGGCAGGATCGAAACCGGCTACAAGGCCGACATCGTGTTCCTCGACCTCGACCATGTGAATTGGATTCCCTGCAACGATCCCACCAATCAGATCGTGCATAGCGAGGATGGCACGGCCGTTCATTCGGTCATGGTCGGCGGACGCATGATCGTCGAGAACCGGAAGCTCCTGACGGTCGACCTCCACGAGCTGGCGCGCAAGGCAGAGAAGGCGCGTGCTCGCCTGGAGGCCGCCAATCGGCCGGCCCGCGCTCTATATGAGAAGCTTGGAAAAGTCGTGGGATCCTTCTGTCCCGGTCTCGCCAAGGAGCCGTTGCATATCGACCGCTTCGCCGGCAGCCATCATCACCACGCCCACGCGCAATTCCTCGCCTAGAACACCATGAACGGGAAAGGATGGGGGCGCGGGCGGCGGAAAGGATCGAACAGAACGATGAAGAGCCTCGAGAAGAGCTGACCTACGCGCGGATCGTCGGGACCGGTTGCGGGTGTCCAGGCAGTGCTCTGGGAGAGGGCCAGATCGTTACGGCAGTATACCGCAAACAGGTCGAACGGACGGGCCGGCACCGGCTTATGGCGGATCTGGTTGGCGCACACGCGCGCCGCGGTCAGGTCGGTCGCCGCATTGAACACCAGCACCAGCCTGTAGTCGGGGCGCGGTTCCTCGACCGGAACGGCATAGGTGAAGGTGAGATTAGGTTGCGGCTTGTTCGCCTGCATCACGGGCAGCAGCCGGCGCTCCATCTCCTGTTGCGACATGTCCGGAAAGGGATTTCCCGACACGATGACCCTGAACGTCTTGTTGTTCGTGACGGCGTAGAACTCGCTGTAATCGTACTCGGGGGCGTAATCCGTACCCGCGATGTCGCCGGCGCCGGCACAGCCGCCGAGCAGCGCCATGGCGGCGATTGCGGTTGTGGGCAGGAAGCGGAAGCGCATCACAGTAGAACGGGAGGGCGAATGTCCTTGTTGCAGATCCTATAGCGCATGCATCGCCTTTTGGCGACGGTACGCAACGATCGCCGGACGACGCCGTTCCATCCCGAGCGCACAGGGAGCCTCTGGATGCAGTCCAAGTTGGTCTGGGAAAGCCGCGGCGAACGGACATTCGTTCTGGTTCTCGATGCCGGAGAGGAGGCGTTCCAGGCCATCAGCGCCTTCGGAGCGGAGACCGGTCTGACGGCGGCCTCCTTCACGGCCTTGGGAGCTTTCGAGCGCGTCACCGTGGGCTGGTTCGACCTCAAGGCGAAGAAGTATCGGCCGATCGATATCGACGAACAGTGCGAGGGGCTGAGCCTGGTCGGCGACATTGCGATCGGCGATGACGGGAAGCCGAGCTTGCATATGCATGCTGTCGTTGGCCTTCAGGATGGGTCGGTCCGGGGCGGCCATTTCCTCTCCGGCATCGTTCGTCCGACCCTGGAGGTGACGATCGTCGAGACTCCAGCCCATCTGCGCCGGAGGAAGCGGCCGGAGCTCGGCATCGCCCTGATCGATCTCGAATAGGGCATCTTGCTTCCGGCCGCGGTGGCGTCACTATGCCGGCCGCATGGAGAAAAGAGCGTACCGCATCGGCATCGATGTCGGTGGCACCTTCACCAAGGCGGTGCTGATCGACAATGACACCCTGGAGGTCGTGGAGCGCGCGTCGGTGCTGACGACCCACACCAATGCCCGAGGCGTGGCACGTGGCGTGATCGACGTGTTCCGACAGGTGCTGGCACGCTCCGGCGTGGAGCCTGCCAGCGTGGTGTTCATTGCCCACAGTACGACACAGGCGACCAATGCGCTGCTCGAAGGCGACGTGGCGCGGGTCGGGGTAATCGGCATCGCCAGCGAACAGCTGGCCGATCTGGCCCGGCAGCAAAGCCGGATCGACGCGATCGAGCTGGCGCCGGGTCGATCCCTGCGACCAGACCATCGGTTCCTGACGACCGAGACGCTGACCGAGGCCGCCGCTCTTGCCGCCATCGATGAACTGCGCGCACAGGGGGCCGAGGCGATTGTCGCCACGAGTGCCTTTGCCGTCGACGATGGTTCCTGCGAGCAGGCTGTTCAAGAGGCCGGCCGCGTGAGGGGAATTCCGGTCTCGCCGGCGCACGAGGTTTCGGGGCTCTACGGCCTGGCAACACGCACCCGTACGGCCGTCGTCAATGCGAGCATCCTGCCGCGCATGATCCAAACAGCGGCCATGACCGAGCTCAGCATCCGCGAGGCGGGTATCGCCGCGCCGTTGATGATCATGCGTGGCGATGGCGGCGTCATGGATACCGACGAGATGAGACGACGCCCGGCGATGACGATGCTGTCAGGCCCGGCCGCGAGCGTGGCCGGAGCGCTGATGCATCTGCGTGTCTCCGACGGCATCTATTTCGAAGTCGGCGGCACCAGCACCAATATCGGCGTGATCCGCAACGGCCAGCCGACTGTGAAATATGCGCGGTTGGGCGGCCACGACACCTATGTCAGCTCGCTGGACGTCCGGGTGATCGGCGTCGCCGGTGGAAGCATGGTGCGCGTTCGGGAAGGGGCCCTGTTCGATGTCGGGCCGCGCAGCGCGCACATCGCAGGCCTGCCTTATGCGGCGTTCGGCCAGGCGGACGTCTTGAGGGAAGGGAAGATCGAGCTGTTTCGCCCGGCGCCGGACGATCCGCCAGACTATGTGGCCGTGCGCGCGACGGACGGCAGCCTGCATGCGATCACCCTCACCTGCGCGGCGAACGTGCTGGGATATGCCAAGCCCGGTATGCATGCCTGCGGCGACGCGGAAGCGGCCCGTGCGGCAATGCTGCCCCTGGCTTCGATGCTTGGTCGTACCGTCGAGGAGGTGGCGCGGTCGATACTCGAGGCGGCGGCGCGAAAGATCGAATCGGTGGTGCTGCAGCTGATCGGTGAATACGGGCTCGACCGGGATCAGGCGATGCTGGTAGGGCAGGGCGGCGGTGCCGGGGCGCTGGTGCCCTTCCTCGCCGAGCGCCTGGAACTGGCTTCCGTCATCTCGAAGGATGCCGAGGTGATCTCCTCGATCGGCGTGGCGTTGGCTCTGGTGCGGGATGTGGTCGAACGCCTGATTCCGGACCCTCAGCCCGAGGACCTGCGAGCGCTGAAGCGAGAAGCCTTCGAGGCTGTCGTCCGCCAGGGAGCGGCACCCGAGACCGTCGAGGTCAGGATCGAGATCGATCCTTATACCCAGCGCGTCCGTGCCGTGGCGACAGGTGCCTGTGGAATGCGGACACGGGTCGCAAAGGCCATTACCGAGGGGCAGGCTTGCCGCATCGCTGCAGAGTCGATGGCGGTGCCGGTCGACGCCATCCGCGTCGCCGCGGCGACGGACAGTCTGTTCGTTCTTCAGGCGGTCTTGCGCGATGCCGGTCGGCCGGCCGTGCGGGTGGTCGATCTGGAGGGGACGATCCGGCTGCGGCGCAGCGCTGCCACCGTCACGCGATCCGTCGCGCAGCAGGGGCTCGCGACTCTCCGGCACCTGCTTGGCCGGACAACGTCGAAGATCGGCGGCGGCGCAGCGCTGGCGGATATCATCATCCTTCTCGGGTCGCATATCGTCGAGCTTGCCAGAGGTGGCTCGGCCGAGCAGGCGCTGGCTTTGGCGCGCACCGAGTTCGAAGGGGTGCCGGCCGATACCACCGTCGTGTTCATCGCTGCCGGTGGCGCGCATCCCTGATCGGCATTCGGCTCCCGGCGCCGGTCCTTTGGACGCAACGTCCATCCTCGCTCCCTCGTTATCGGTCCAGAAACGCACGTCCCAATACGTGGACGCAGAGGAGGTCGTTATGGGCTTTGGACGCGGACTTCTCCTGTGGCTGATCGGTATTCCGCTGCCGATCATTATCCTGCTCGCCATCTTCTGGCGGTGACATGGCGCGCTATTCCCGCAGCGCCGGCAAGGATGTGAAACGCGCCATGAGCCGGCGCAAAAGCGGCTCGCTCAAGCGCGGCAAGGGAGGCCGGGGCGGCACGGTCAAGAGCCGTAAGCAGGCCATTGCCATTGGCCTGTCGGAGGCGCGCCAGAAGGGCAAGAAAGTGCCCAAGCGCAAGACGGCAAGTCGGAAGAAGTCGGCAAGCCGCAAGAAGACCGCCAGTCGCAAGAAGAAAGCCTAAGGCCGTCTCTTCCAGGTGAGCGGATGGCACAGGTTTTGCTGCCTGAAAGGGCATGGAAATCGGGGTATTCATTCCGATCGGCAGCAACGGCTGGCTGATCTCCACGACCTCGCCGCAATACAAGCCGAGCTTCGAGCTCAACCGGCAGGTGACGCTGAACGCTGAGCGCTATGGGCTCGACTTCGTCCTGTCGATGATCAAGCTGCGCGGGTTCGGCGGCAAGAGCGAGTTCTGGGATCACAACCTGGAATCGTTCACCCTGATGGCGGGCCTCGCCGCTGTCACCTCGCGCATCAAGCTGTTCGCGACCGTTCCGACCCTCGTCGTTCCCCCGGCGATCGCCGCGCGCATGTGCGCCACCATCGACTCGATCTCGAATGGCCGTTTCGGCCTCAATGTGATCACCGGGTGGCAGCGGCCAGAATATTCGCAAATGGGATTGTGGCCGGGAGATCAGTATTTCGGCCGGCGCTACGACTATGCAGCCGAATACGTCCAGGTCCTGCGGGACCTGTGGACGACAGGGGTCTCGAACTTCAAGGGTGAGTTCTTCACCATGAACGACTGCCGGCTCAGCCCGAGGCCGCAGGCCGACATGAAGGTGATCTGTGCCGGTACCAGCGACGCCGGGATGGCCTTCACCGCCAAGCATGCCGATTACAATTTCTGCTTCGGCAAGGGCATCAACACGCCGACGGCCTGTTCGGATACGGTCGGACGGATGCAAGCCGCGGCCGAGAAGACAGGCCGGCCGGTTGCCGCTTACGCGCTGTTCATGGTGATCACGGGCGAGACCGACGAGGAGGCGCGGGCCAAGTACGAGCGATACAAGGACGGCGCCGATCTGGAGGCTCTGGCCTGGATGGTCGAGCAGGCCACGGCTGACAAGTCCTCCGGCGGCGACAGCAACGTCCGCCATGCCATCGATCCGAGCTCCATGGTGAACCTCAATATCGGCCTGCTGGTCGGATCACATGCCACCGTTGCCAGCCTGCTCGACGAGGTCGCGACCGTTCCTGGTCTTGCCGGCGTGCTGCTGACGTTCGATGAGTTCGTAAGCGGCACGGAAACATTCGGCGAGCGCATCCAGCCGTTGATGGCCTGCCGCCAGCATATCCCAGCCCCTGCGAGTGCCGCCGCATGAGCACCCCTGTAAGCTATTTTCCGGTCGACGATCCGGCCGCGCGTTATCTTCCCGCAACGCCAGAACCACTGATGATCCGCCCCGCCGAGACAGCGCTGATCGTCGTCGACATGCAGAATGCCTACGCGTCGCCCGGCGGCTATCTCGACATTGCCGGCTTCGACATTTCGGGCGCGGCGCCGGCGATCGAGAAGATCCAGGATGCCACGGCCGCAGCGCGGGCCGCGGGCATGCCGGTGATCTTCTTCCAGAACGGCTGGGATCGCGACTACGTCGAGGCGGGCGGGCCCGGATCGCCCAACTGGCACAAGTCGAATGCGCTCAAGACGATGCGCAAGCGCCCCGAGCTGCAAGGCAAGCTGCTGGCCAAGGGCGGGTGGGACTATGAGCTGGTGCAGGCGCTGCCACCTCAGCCGGGTGACATCATCGTCGAGAAGCCGCGTTACAGCGCCTTTTTCAACACCAACCTCGACAGCCTTCTGCGGGCGCGGGGCATCCGCTCTCTGGTCTTCACCGGCATCGCCACCAATGTCTGTGTCGAGTCGACGCTGCGTGACGGCTTCTTCCTGGAGTATTTCGGTGTCGTGCTGCACGACGCGACCCATCATGCCGGGCCGGACTTCATCCAGAAAGCATCCCTCTACAATATCGAGAAGTTCTTCGGCTGGGTGTCTTCCGTGGCCGAATTCCGGACGGCGCTGACCGCCAATGCCAACCCACTCGCCCGGCCGCAAGGAGGCTCCTGATGCCGATGGTTCCCGTTATTCCAGCCGGTACCGGCAAGACATTGGCGCCCTATTCGCCTGGGGCGATGGCGGATGGGGTGGTCTATGTGGCGGGGACCTTGGCGCTCGACAAGGAAGCAAACGTCGTTCACGTCGGCGATGCGGGCAAACAGACGGAGTTCGTGCTGGAGCAGATCAAGTCGGTGATCGAGACGGCCGGCGGCACGATGGCCGATGTCACCTTCAATTCGATCTTCATCACCGACTGGGCCAACTACGCCGCCGTCAACGCCGTTTATGCCAAGTACTTTCCGGGCGACAAGCCGGCGCGGTTCTGCATCCAATGCGGGCTGGTGAAGAAGGAGGCGTTGGTGGAGATTGCGACCATCGCCCATGTCGGCAAGCAAGGCTGACGCCGCCATGACCTTCGACGTCCACGAGAGCGATCGGCCGTGGGCGGAGACCGTTCTTCTGTCGTCCGGCCTTGGCGGCGCCGCGGGTTATTGGGCACCCCAACTCGCCGCGCTGAAGCGCCGCTACCGCGTGATCACCTATGATCAGACCGGAACCGGACGCGCCCGCTCGACGGAGCTGTCCGTCGGCCACAGCATCTCGGACATGGCCGACAAGGTGATCGAGATACTCGACGCCACCGATACCGAATCATGCCACTTCGTCGGCCATGCGCTGGGCGGGCTGATCGGCCTCGATCTCGCGGCGCGGATGCCCGACCGTCTGCAGTCCCTGTCGGTCGTCAACGGATGGGCCGTCGCCGATGCCCACACGCGCCGGTGCTTCGAGATCCGCCTGGCCCTGCTGAAGCAGGCCGGCATCGAAGCCTATGTGCGGGCGCAGCCGATCTTCCTCTATCCGGCAGCATGGCTGGCGGCGAACGAGGCGCGGATGGTGCAGGAAGATGCCCATGCGCTGGCGGGCTTCCAGGGCGTCAACAACCTGATCCGCCGTATCGAGGCGCTGCTGCGCTTCGATGCCAGTGCCTATTTGCCGGATCTGAAACTTCCTGTGCTGCTGGTCGCGGCGAAGGACGACGTTCTCGTGCCCTATACCCAGTCCGAGCGGCTATCTCAGGCGCTCGACGGCGGCGTGCTGCGCATCGGCGCCTGGGGCGGTCACGCGATGAACGTGACCGATCCGGAACGGTTCAATGCGGTGCTGCTCGACTTCCTGGCGGCTCACGCCGGCGGCGGCACCATCGTGCCCTTCGGCAGGTTGGCGCAGTGATCGTAGATCTCCGACGGGCGAGTGAACCATACCTTGTCCTTCTGCGGATGGTTCACGATGTGCTGTAGCGCTTCCCGCAGCAGGCGCAGCCGGTAGGGCTGGCCGACGATCATCGTGTGCAGAGCGATGCCGCAGACCAGCGGTTGCTTCGCTGACTGGCGCAGCAGTTCCTCGAACTGGCCGATGATGAAGTCCCGGAACTCTTCCGGCGAATGGTGGCGCACTAGGATCTGCGGACTGTCGTTGATCTCGATCGGATACGGCACGCTCATCAGCGGACCCGAGCGCGTCTTCATCCACAGCGGCTGATCGTCCGCCGGCCAATCCATCAGGAAGTCGAAGCCGACTTCCTTCAGAAGGTCGGGCGTGTGATGGGTGGAGGCCATCCAGGGCGCCATCCAGCCGCGCGGCCGCTTGCCGGACGCTTTTTCGATGGCATCCCGCACTTCCTCGAGGAATCGCCTCTCGTCAGATTCCCACATATGGCCATGCCGCTCGGCATTGGTGCGGCCGTGGCCGATGAATTCGTCGCCCCGCGCTTTCAGCGCATCGACGATCTGCGGCGCGTAATCGAATACTGTGGTGTTGATGAGATGCGCCGCCGGCAGATTGAGCTCGTCGAACAGTTCCAGGCAGCGCCACACGCCGACACGGTTGCCGTAGTCGCGCCAGGCGAAGGTGCGCGGATCGGGAGGCGGATTGGCAACGGTCAGAAGATGGCCGTCGCCGGCGCCGAAGGCGAAATGCTCGATGTTGAGGCCGAGATAGACGGCGAGGCGCTTGCCGCCGGGCCAGGAGTAATCCGGCCGCTCGACGATCGGCGAGTAACTGTAGCGATTGTGATAAGGCAGGCGCAGCATGTCGTTTCTCTCTCTTGACCTCTGATCAATAGCCGGCGCTGCGGTCGACCACTTGGCGCAGCGGCTCGTTTCGCAGGAAGCGTCCCAGATTGTCGACGAACAGGCGCGCGACGATCTGGTCGCGCTGCGGATGCGGGCCGCCGATATGCGGCAGGACGATGATGCCGTCCGTCTTCCAGAAGGCATGGTCTGCTGGAAGTGGCTCCTGACGGAAGACATCGAGCACGGCGCCGGCGATCGTCCTGCCCTTGACCGCGGCGATGAGGTCTTCGTCCTTGATCAGATGGCCGCGCCCGAAATTCAACAGCCAGGCGGTGGGCTTCATCAGGCCGAGCCGTTCGGCATTGATGAAGTTGTCGGTCTCGGGTGTCGCCGGTAGCAGCAGCAACAGGAAATCCGATCGCGCCAGCACTTCCGGTGTGCTCTCGGGGGACAGGACCTCGTCGACATGCGGCATTGCCGTCGGCCGGCGCTTGGTGCCGATGACCCGGATGCCGAAGGACGAGGCGAGCCGCGCCACTTCCTGGCCGATCTCCCCCAGGCCGAGAATGCCGAGTGTCTTGCCGGTCAGCGGCTGCGCCACGGTATGGATCCACTGACCGCGTTTCTGGTTCTCGACCGCCTTGGCGTATGGCTTGGCGACGTAGAGCAGCGCACCCAGGATATTTTCCGGCATCGACTCGCGGTGCGTGCCGCGGGCGCAGGTCAGGGCGAGACCGTCCGGCAGATCGGGCAGGCCGAGCCATCCTTCGACACCGGCCGTCATCGCCTGCGCCCAGCGCAACTTCGGCATGGTGGACAGCAGGCCGGGCGGGACGACGGCTGCCATCAGGACTTCGGTCCTGGTCAGCTGGTCCATACCAGGACGGTCTTTGCGCGGCAGCGTGCTAATATGGACTCGATCCTCCAGGCCAGCGACTTTGATGGCATCCAGATAGGCGGCGGGCGAATCGGTCCAGAGCAGGACCTCGGTAGGGGTGGCCAAGCGGCGGCTCCTGGTCGTTGGCGGGTTCGCGATATCGGCGCGCACGCTAACACAAAAGTCGCGAAGCCTGTCCGGGTCTGCGACCGCATGCCGGCACGGATGCCTGGAACCCGACCGTGCGAGGGACGTTGTGTCCCGAGTTGTTCCAGGAACAGTCCCAATGGCGCCGGACGAAGGCAGGCGTGCGGCTGCGCGCGAAAAAGACGATCGCGATTCATCCAGCCGCCCGGACTGGCACGACCACGACGAAAGAGCCGCGCTCGACGAGGAGCAGAAGCAGGATCACGAGGAGGCGGAGAAGAAGCGCAGCTTCTTCCGTCGGCCTCTCGTTCGTCTTGGTGCGCTCGTGGTCATTGCCGCCGTGGTGGCGGCAGGCGTCTTGTGGTGGCTCAACGCCCGTCACTACGAGGATACCGACGATGCCTTCGTCGACACGCATATCGTGCATCTCTCGCCGCAGATCTCCGGCCGCGTGACCAAGGTCTACGTCAACGACAACGAGCAGGTGCACACCGGCCAGCCATTGGTGGAGATCGATCCGGCCGATGTGCAGGCGAAGCTTGCACAGGTCGAGGCGCAGCAAGAGCAGGCGGAGACGCAGTACCAGCAGGCGCTGGCCACCGAGAAGGGGGCGGCGGCGCAGGCCGAGAATGCCAGCCGCGATCTCGAGCGCTACCGCACCCTGCAGAAGACGACGCCGCAGGCCGTGGCGCAGCAGCAGCTCGATCAGGCCGTGGCGACCGCGACCAACACGGCGGCGCAACTGGCAGCGGCGCGCGCCCAGATCGCGAGTTCCAAGGCGCTGATCGACGTCTACAAGGCGCAGGTCGAGGCGGCGAAGCTCGATCTTTCCTACACGCACATCGTCTCGCCGATCGATGGCCATGTGGCCCAGCGCAGCGTCGCCGTCGGTAATTACATCTCGCCCGGTCAGGAGCTGATGGCGATCGTCCCGCTGCAACTGTGGGTCACCGCCAACTTCAAGGAGACGCAACTGACCTACATGCGGCCGGGACAGGCGGCGACCATCGAGGTCGATGCCTGTCCGGGCGAGGATATCCGCGGCCATGTCGACTCGGTGCAGCGTGGCGCCGGCCAGGCCTTCGGCATCCTGCCGCCCGAAAATGCCACCGGCAATTACGTGAAGGTCGTGCAGCGCGTGCCGGTCAAGATCGTCCTCGACAACCCGCCCAAGGACTGCCTGCTCGGCCCGGGCATGAGCGTCGTACCGACGGTGAAGGTGCGCTGATGGCGCGCCCGGCGGCGGATGCGGGCTGGACGCCGGAGCGCTCGGTCGCCGGCGATCGCAACCCCTGGACCATCATCGCCGTGATCTCGATCGCCACCTTCATGGTGGTGCTCGATACCTCCATCGCCAACGTGGCGCTTGCCCATATCGCCGGCGGGATGGCGGCGAGCTACGACGAGGCGACCTGGGTCATCACCAGCTTCCTGGTCGCCAACGCGATCGTGGTGCCGGTGAGCGGCTGGCTGGCAGACGTGCTGGGCCGCAAGCGCTACTACATGATTTCCGTCGCGCTGTTCACCGCCGCCTCGCTGCTGTGCGGCATGGCGCCCAACCTCGCCTTCCTGGTGATCGCGCGGGTCCTTCAGGGCATCGGCGGCGGCGGGCTGGCGGCGGTCGAGCAATCGATGATGGTCGACACGTTCCCGCCCTCCAAGCGCGGCGCGGCCTTCGCCGCCTACGGCGTCGTCGTCATCGTCGGGCCGATCCTGGGACCGTCCCTGGGTGGCTGGATCACCGACAACTGGTCATGGCGCTGGGTGTTCCTGATCAACCTGCCGTTCGGCCTGCTGTCGCTGGCGCTCGTCAGCGCCTTCGTCGCCGAGCCGCCGGCGCTGGTGAAGGCCCGCGAGGCGCTACTGAAGCGCGGGCTCAACGTCGACTGGCAGGGCTTCGTGCTCGTCGCGTTGTTTCTCGGCTGCCTGGAGGTCACGCTCGACCGGGGGCAGCGTGACGATTGGTTCTCCAGCGGCATGATCACGACCTTCGCCATCACCAGCGCCGTGGCGCTTCTGTGTTTCATCCCCTGGGAGCTCACGCGTGACGAACCCATCGTCCGCATCCAGCTCTACGGCCAGCGCAATTTCATGATCGCCAACGTCTTCATGCTGGTGATGGGCGTCATCATCTTCGGCACGACGCAGTTCATTCCCCAGCTTCTCCAGGAAGTGCTGGGCTACACCGCCACCGATGCCGGCCTGGCTCTGACCCTGGGAGGCGCCGCCACGCTGATGGTGATGCCGCTGAGCGGCTTCCTCACCGGTCGCGTCGATGCGCGCTACCTGATCGGCGCGGCCTTTGCGATCCAGGCGATCGCGCTCTGGAACATGAGCACCCTCGATACGCAGATGTCGTTCGCCAACGCCGCCACGGCGCGGCTGATCCAGTCAGTCGGCCTGCCGTTCCTGTTCATTCCCATCACCAGCGCGGCCTATGTCGGCCTGCGCCCGCGCGAGAACAATCAGGCGTCGGCACTGCTCAACGTGTCGCGCAATCTCGGCGGAACGTTCGGCATCTCACTGGTTCAGACGATGCTGGCGCGGCGCAGCCAGGTGCATCAGTCGCAATATGTCGAGAGCCTCAATCCGCTCAACCCGAACTACGCCTCTGGCATCGATCATATGACGCATGTGCTGATGAACCAGGGGCTCTCCCACGCCCAGGCGGCGAAAGCGGCGATCGCTCAGTTCTATCAGACGCTGGGACAGCAGATGAACATGCTGTCCTACATCGATGTCTTTCACGTGCTGATGCTGGTCGTGCTGGCGGCGACGCCGCTGGTCCTGCTCATGCAGAAGCCGAAGGCGGGCGCGGGTGCTCCCGCGGCTGGTCATTGAGGCGCCCGCTCGCCCTGGCGGCCGCGCTGTCGGTCGCGGGCTGCGCGGTCGGTCCGGACTATCACGAACCGGAGTTGCAGACGGCGTCTTCCTATGAGGGCGTGAGCCTGCGGGCCCAGGATGCGCCGATCAGCGTGCCGCTGCCCACCGAGGCCGATCTTTCGCACTGGTGGACGACGCTGGACGATCAGCAATTGCACGGCCTGATCGATCGCGCGCTCAAGACGAATCTTGATCTCCGGATTGCGGCCTCGCGGGTGCGCGAGGCGCGTCAGCAGGAGATCATTTCCGGCGCCGCCGGCCTGCCGCAGTTCAACCTTTCCGGTGCCGGGGTGAAGCTGCACTCCAATTCCAACATCGCCGCCGGCATCGGCGGCGCCTCTCCCGCCGCGGCCGCTGCCAGTTCGGTGGCGGCAGCGTCCGCTGCTTCTGCGGCAGCCAGCAGCAACACGACGCCGACCTCGACGAACGTCACGCTCTATTCAGCGGGTTTCGATGCAAGTTGGGAGATCGACGTCTTCGGCGGCGTGCGTCGCAGCGTCGAGGCGGCGCGGGCGGGCACCCAGGCGGCGCAGTGGCAGGCGCGGGATGCCCAGGTGACGCTTACGGCCGAGATTGCTGCCGATTACCTCGGCCTGCGCGCGACACAGGCGCGGCTTGCGATCCTGCGCGGCGAGGCCAAGAGCCAGACCGATACGCTGCAGATCATCAGCGCCCGTCGCCAGGCCGGCTTCGTGACCGAGCTCGACGTCAACCAGCAGCAGACCTTGCTGGCCTCGACGACGGCGCAGATCCCGCTGCTGGTGGCGCAGATCCGTGTCATGGAGCACGCCATCGCCATCCTCATGGCCGAGCAGCCGGAGAGCCTGGCGTCCGAGCTCGATCCGGTGAGGCCGCTGCCGCCCGTGCCGCCACAGCTGCCCGTCGGCTTGCCATCCGATCTGCTGCGCCGACGGCCCGATGTACGCGCCGCCGAGCGGCAGCTCGCCGCCGCCACGGCGCAGGAGGGCGTGGCGATCGCCGACCTCTATCCCAAGTTCAACCTGTTGGGCGCCTTGTCCTACTCGGGCAACGCCCTGGGCACCCTGTTCTCAGCCGGCAATTTCGGACAGATCGGCCTGGCATCGATCATGTGGCCGATCTTCAAGGGCGGCCAGATCCGCGCCAACATCAAGGCCAAGCAGGAGGAAGAGCAGCAGGCCTATCTCTCCTACCAGAAGACCATCCTGGGCGCCGTGAAGGACGTCGAGGATGCGCTGGTGCGCTACGTCACCGAGCAGCAACGGCTTCAGTCGCTCGAGAAGGCGGTTGCCTTCGGACGCTCGTCCCTGGCGATCGCGATCCAGCAATACCAAGGCGGCCTCGTGACTTACGTCGATGTGCTGTCGGCGCAGTCGAATTACCTGTCGGCCCAGGACCAGCTGGCGCAAAGCCATCAGGCTTTGGCGACCGATCTCGTCTCGCTCTACAAGGCCCTTGGCGGTGGCTGGACGTGATCGGCCTTGCGAGCGGTGCGCTTGTGCACAGTTGCATCCCGCCTACGAAATTCGCGGCACCGATGGACGACACCGGCGTTGTGCCACTGGCGCTGCCCTGCCATCCCCAATAGCGGCGCCGTCGGCGGTCGCCATGCTGCTCGTTCTCCCCCGCTGTGGCGGCCGCCGACTCCCGGCGGATGGAGTGCAGCGCCCTCGTGCACATGCGCCAACTCGATTGCACAGCCGCTGTCGCATCGGCTCACCTCCTGCAATCACTGCCGCAAACGACGCCCGATTGCTCTTTCTGTCGCGCCCGCTTGAATTGGCGGACTGGCGCAGGCAAGCTGTGGCCCTCTCTATCCACCTTCGCGCCTCAACAGGCGGGACGCTTTCGCACCGAACGGCGTACCCGGCTGTGCGTTCAACCCATTCGTGCATTTGGGGAGTTGGAAGATGTTGGTTGCCCAGCAACAGCCGAAGCCAAAGATCCTCGTTGTCGAGGACAGCTACCTGACCGCCGAGGCCGTTTGCGACATGGTCAAGCGATGCGGGTGCGATGTCGCCGCCGCTGTCGGACGGGTCGAGACCGGGGTCGAGTTCCTGTGCCAGAACGATGTCGATGGCGCGGTCGTGGACATCGATCTCCGCGGCACGACCAGCTTCCCGCTGTGCGACCAGCTCAGGAAGCGGGAGATCCCGTTCCTGTTCCTGACGGGATACGGCCCCAACTACGTTCTTCCACCGGAATTCCAAGACCGGCCGCGGCTCTTCAAGCCGCTGGACGATCGGGAATTCGAGAGCGCCCTGGCCACCCTTACCTCGGGAGGGCAGGACGTGGACCGCGGCAACCTCGTCCTCGGTCGGCTCTCGGCGGCCCATTGGCGTGCCGTCTTACCGCGGCTCGAGCGCGCGACGCTCGATGTCGACCAGGTGCTGGAAACGCCGGGCGCCGAGATTCGCCATGTCTACTTTCCGGTCAGCGGCCTGATTTCTGTCCGGGCGGTATCCACGAACGGCAAGCGGATCGAAGTCGGCCTGGTCGGCCGCGAAGGCGTGACGGGCATCGGTGCTCTGCTGGCTTCCACCGGCTCGGAGGTGGAGGCGGTCGTCCAGCATCGGGGTGAAGCATGGCGGCTTCCGGCCGCCATCGTTCCCGAGTTGCAGGCACTGCCGGAACTGTACAGCGCGCTTCTGGCGGCCGCCTACCGATTTACGGGCCACATGGCCCGCAACAGTCTTGCCATTGGCTATGGCACGATCGAGCAGCGACTGGCGCGGCGCCTGCTGACGGCTTCGATCCGGCTGGGCAGCAAGACCCTGGCGATCACCCATGACAGCCTGTCCCGTATGCTGGCCGTCCGCCGATCGGGCGTGACGGTCGCCCTGCACATGCTTGAGTCGCGCGAAGTCATCCGGGCCCGGCGCAACGTGGTCGAGATCCTCGATTATGGCGCCTTGATGCGCGAGGCGGGCGAGATCTGCTGGGGATCGGAAGATGTACCGGCGGGAGGCGACTGCTAAAGCGCGATGACTTTTGCTTCGGGCGTCGCCCTGACGCTCGTAGCATAGCAGCGCCTGCGTCGGGGCGACGGCTTGATTCCGCGAAAAGTCATCGCGCTGTAGCCGGCGGAGGTCGGGCACCGAAGCTTGCGTCTCCGTCGGGCATTGACGACCGGAATCGGTCGAGAGACGTGCCGGAGCGTATTGTGGCGGCAGAGTGGGAAGTCCTTAGTCGCTCATGCCGCCCGAGAAGCCGTTTTCATTATATTTCCATTTATTTAATGGCGGCGGCCCGTCACGACCCCGGCTGGCCGTGGATTTCGAGGATCGCTTCCAGCAGCTGGGTCCGTTCCACGGGCTTGGGCAGATGCCGCGTGCTCTTGAAATCCGCCGGCACGATAGTGTCGTCGTCGTAGCCCGTCAGAAAGAGGAAAGGGATCGAGGCGGCCCTCAGGGCTGTCGCGATGGGAAAGCAGAATTCCCCGTTCAGGTTTATGTCGAGGATCGCGGCATCGAGCTTCGATTCTCCTTGCAGCAGGTCAAGGGCAAGGCGGACGCGCGGCGCTGGGCCCACGACCTCGCAGCCGTGATCTTCCAGCATGTCGCGCAGATATTCGGCCACCAGGAAGTTGTCCTCGACCACCAGGATCTTCAGCCCCTCGAGTTCCCTCCCCGGTACTGGCATCGCGGCCGACTCCTAGGCATGCTGGACATTCTGCGCGAACGGCAAATCCATCTTCCAACGCAGCCCGTCCGCGGTAGGCTCCATATCGGCCTTGCCGGCGAGCTCGTACTCGATGCTGCGCTTGATGAAAGTCATGCCGAAGCCCGCGCGCGCGTCGGGCGCAATCGGCTTGCTGCCGGACTCCGTCCAGGTCAGCGAAAGGGTCTTGATGGTCGGGCTGCCAGTCACCTGCCAGTCAATATCGACCCGGCCGCCCGACTTCGAAAGCGCGCCATATTTGACCGCGTTCGTGGCCAGCTCGTAGAACACCATACCGAGTGTTGCCGCGGCCGCCGGGGTCATCAGCACGTCTGGGCCGTGGACGTCGACATTGCTGCCTTCGAAGCCGGTCAGCGACCGGGTTGCGGCCTCGATCAGCTCGGCCAGCGGTGCACCACGCCAGTTCGCCCGCGACAGAAGCTCGTGCGTGGCGGCCATGCCGCGCAGCCGGCCCTGGAAGGCCTCCCCGATCGCGGCCATCGGGCCTTCGGTCGGCAGGCTGCGATTGGCGAGCGCGCTCACCGTGGCGATGATGTTCTTCACCCTGTGCTGAAGCTCGTAGAGCAGGATCTGCTGGCGTGCCTCGGCGTTTTTGCGCTCGGAGATGTCGACGATCGCTGCGATCCCTCCGCGCGTCTTGCCGGCGTCATCGAACAGCGGAGTCGAGGTGATCATCACATCGCGGCGTTCTCCATCCGGCCGCAGAAGCTGACCTTCGAAGTTCGCGACTGCGTGACCCGACCGCGTCGAGAGCTGCAGCGGCTGTTCGTCCGGGGGAAGCTCGCGATCTCCCTGGAACAGCCTCACGCCGGCGCTCAGGAGCCGCGGTCCGCTTCCCGCCTCACCCTGGGCGCCGTGGCCCAGGAGCTGCGCTCCATAGCGGTTAACGCGAATCTCGTCGATCTTCTGTCGGTCCTGAAGGATGAGGATGCCAACCGGCACCACATCGAGCAGGATCTCCAGGCTCTGGATGCGGTCTCGCAGGTCGCGGGTGAGTTGATTGATCCGCGCCTCGGCGGCGCTCATCTTGGTGACGTCGACGAAGGTGATCACCACGCCGGCGATGACATTGTCCACCGTGCGGTAGGGCATCATGCGCATGACGTAGCGCGCTCCGTTGTCGGCACCCTCGATCTGCCGCTCGATCGTGCTCAGGGTGCGGAGAACGCGCTCGGCATCGTCCTGCACCGTGTCGGCCTTGAAGCAGGCCCGCACATGCGTGATCGGCCGGCCCATGTCGCTTTCGATCAGTCGGAAGACGTCCTTGGCGGCCGGGGTAAAGCTCTTCACGTTCAGATCGCGATCGAGGAAGAGCGTGGCGATCTGCGTGCTTTCCAGCAGGTTCGCGATGTCGGAGTTTGCCCGACTCAGGTCCTCGACACGGGAATTCAGCTCGGCATTCACCGTCTGAAGCTCCTCGTTGATCGATTGAAGCTCTTCCTTCGAGGTCTCGAGCTCCTCGTTGGCCGATTGGAGCTCCTCGTTCATGGAGGAAAGCTCTTCGTTGCCGGATTTCAGCTCCTCGTTGGTGGATTCGAGTTCTTCCGTCGTTGTCTGCAGCCGCTCCTTGGTGGCCCGCAGCTCCGTCTCCAATTGCCGCAGACCGGCACTCTCGAGATCCTCGTCGTCGACCGCGCCATTGGCTTCTTGGCCGTTCTTGATGCCGCCGATATCCTGAAACACGATCATGTAGAGGGGATCGTGAGCCGGGGCCGTTCGCAGCGGTTGGACGATCAGATCGATGGTCTGGCGCCCGCCATTGGTGCCGACGATCACGTTCTTCTGGACCACGACCTGGCCGGTGCTCGCCGCCTTGTGGACGCCGGCGCGCATGTCTGGCCGCAAGCCCTGGCGCGCCATGCTGAAGACATCGATCTTGGGCGCGCCGGGCGCCAGTTCGAGATATTTCCCGGTCCGGCCGGAGCCGTGCAGGGCATCCCCTTCGGCATTGATGACGACATAGGCCGGCGAGTAACGCTCCAGGAGCTGCCGTTCCGCCAGCGATTGCAGAGAGTCCGGATCCGCGACTATGCGCTGTGCGGCAGGCGTGCGATGTCGCGCTCCCTCCGTCGTCGTGAGAGGAAATTCGGGCAGACGGCGCTCGATCGGGGTGCGGCGACGGAAGATGCGATGCGGCTTGTCGAGCGTGGAGAAAAGCCGCGCGTGCCTGGTGAGGTTTTCGGAGCTGCCGAGGAACAGATAGCCCGACTCGTTCAGCGCATAGTGGAACAGCGGGATCACGCGGTTCTGCAGCTCTGGAGTCAGATAGATCAGCAGATTGCGGCACGAGATCAGGTCGAGTTTCGAAAACGGTGCGTCGTGCAGCAGATTGTGGGCGGAGAACAGGCAGATCTCGCGCAGGTCCGAAGCGATACGATAGGTGCCGTCCTCGCGGACGAAATGCTGCTCCAGCCTCTCGGGCGCCACGTCTCCCGCGATCGCCGCCGGATAGCGTCCGATCCGGGCAGTCTGCAGCGCCTGCTCGTCGATGTCGCTGGCGAAGATCTGCAGCCTGGGACCCGCCTGCCCCTTGGGCAGATGCTCGCGCAGCAGGATGGCGATCGAATAGGCTTCTTCTCCCGTGGAACAACCGGGAACCCAGATCCGGATCGTGTCGTTCGGTCCCTTGCCCTCGAACAGATACGGAATGACCTTCTCTTCCAGTGCGGCGAACGCCTGTGGGTCGCGGAAGAAGTTGGTTACGCCAATGAGAAGATCCTGCAGCAGAAGATCGACCTCCTGCGGATCCTTGCGCAGTCGCTCGATGAAAGTCGCGACCGTATCGATCTGCAGGACCTGCATGCGACGCTGCACCCGACGGGCGACGGTCCTGTCCTTGTAGCCGCTGAAGTCGTGACCGGTGCGCGCGCGCAGGAGCGCCAGGATCTGGGTCAGGGCATCGCGCGCTCCCTGGCCCTCGGCTTGGCTCTTGCGGCGATCCAGGTCACGGAAATAGTCGGCAAGTTTGGCCGGGATCTCGGCGACGGGCAGCACGACATCGACCATCCCTGTCTGCACGGCGCTGCGCATCATGCCGTCATACTCGGCGCCCCGTTGGGCGATCGTCAGTCCGCCATGTTCCTTGATCGCGCGCAGGCCAAGCGTGCCGTCGCTGCCCGAGCCGGAGAGAATGACTGCCGCCGCCCGCTCGCCTCTCGCCTCCGCCAGGGACGTGAAGAAGCCGTCGATCGGGGTTTGCGGACCGCGCGGCCTCGGCAACTCCGCCAGACGAAGCCGATCGTCCTCGATCGCGACCCCGGCATTGGGGGGAAGGACGTAGATGCGATCGGCCTCGATGGCCATGCCGTTCGTGATGACCGCCACGGGAAGGGCGGTGCTGCGCTCGAGCAGCGAGGGCAGGGCGCTCTCGTGATCTGGGTCGAGATGCTGAATGACGACATAAGCCAGCCCGCTTCCCGGCTTGATGGGCGGCAGCAGCATCTCCAGAGCGGTCAAGCCACCGGCGGATGCACCGATACCGACAATCGGCACCACGGGAAGGGGTGCTGCATCGTCGGCCACAGGCGCACCGCCGCTAGCTTCCGATCTCGCCATCTTGTCTTGTATCTCCTGGCTCATCGTCTCGGCTCTCGTCTCTTGGGCCGACAAATCCGGTACGCATCAGGTGCTGAACCAATAACGCATCTTCGTCGTACCCGTCTGCTCGCCGCTCCAGTTCATCGGCGAGATGATGTCTTTCTTCTGCTCGCTCGCTTTCCGCCATCCTTCGCGCGAGAGCTGCACGCTCCTGGTGCGACCGCTGCAGCCGCGTCAGGGTATTCTCGATCTGCTCGCCATAGGCAGCAAGAACGGCCTCGGAATTAAAAGCATGTCCGACATGGCAGCGGAATCGCAGCATGGAGCCGTCCCGGATTTCCCACAACGTGCCCTGGCATTCGGGACAGGTGAAGCGCGACGGTTTGCCAAGGATGTCGTCCACCTTCATGTCGGCCAGCTCCTGGGCGGCAATGGCGGTCTCCAGCTGGATGTCCATGGGCACCTCGACAGGCGGCGGCGCCGGCCTTTGCACCAGCGCGGCCAGTGCCTCCGCCATCTCGGCCATCGGCAGGACAAGATCGAGATCGACGGCGCGCCGGGCGTTGGCTGGCATGGCCGGGACCAGGGCATCATCGGGATCCTGCGCCAGCGCGATGCCGCCGCAGCGCTTGATGGTCCCCAGACCCGCCACCCCGTCGGACAGGGCGCCCGAAAGCAGAATGCCGATTACCCGGGTCGTGCAGCACGCGGCGGCCGATCGGAAGAGGGGATCGATGGCAGGGCGGGACAGGTTCTCGCGCGGACCACGCCGCAACAGCAAGTGGTTGTGGTGCACCAGCAGGTGGACCCCCGGAATGGCGATATAGACTTTACCGTGCTGGAGCATTTCCCCGCTCCTGGCGGCCACGACGGGAAGGGGGCAGATTCGATCCAGTATCTCCGGGAGATAGCTGACCGGTCCGACATGCAGGACGATGAGGATCGAGGCGGGCAGCCCGACCGGCAGCCGTGCCAGCAGGGGCCGCAGTGCCTCCAGGCCACCGGCGGATCCGCCAATGACCACGATATCGTGGGTGCGGGACATTCTGGTGAGATCGTTTGTGGCATGGGGTTGACGGTCGGATATCCGATTGCAACGTTCCATGGCGCCCGAGGTTCAAGCTCGACCGGTCGCGCCGGCCGGGAACTTGGTCAGCTGCCTCGACGGCGCAGCAGTGGACGACCCAGTCTGACAGTGATTGCGTGATCTCGACGGAGGGCCCAGTGCCGATCGACCACGACGATGCGCCTGCCAGCTCGACCGACCTCAATCGATTGCAGTCGCCGCGAGCGACTCTGCGAGGATCCCCCCGCACGCCACGCGAGGCAGCCGAATTCGCGCCCGGTGCGCCCGGCATGCTTCCGACCTGGGCCAGCAGCGCCAAGGACGTGGTCGGCACGGCGCTCGGACCGTCGCGCCTGTGGTTCACGATCGGCTACGGCATCGTCAACGAAGTCTACTATCCGCGCGTGGACCTGCCACAGATCCGCGATCTGGGCTTCATTGTCGGCGACGGGGAGGGCTTCTGGGTCGAGGTGAAGCGACTGGGCACGCATCGGGTGCAGACGCCCGATCCGGGCATTCCAGCCGCCGAGATCGTCCATACGCACGAGCGCTTCCGCATCAGGCAGCGCATCGCCCCGGATCCCAAGCGCGACGTGCTCCTGATCGAACTGACGCTCGAGGGCGACGAGACGCTGTTTCCCTATGCCCTGCTGGCGCCTCATCTGGGAGGAACCGGCCACGGCAATACGGCAACGGTCTATGCCGAGCGCGGACATACGGTGCTCGCGGCCGAGCAGGGACCTTTCGGCCTCGCTCTGGCGGCGGTCGACGAGAACCAGGTCGATGCCTGGGGCATGGCCAGCGCGGGCTATGTTGGTAGCAGCGACGGATGGCAGGACTTCAAGCGCAACGGCTGCATGAGCTGGTCTTATCGCCAGGCCGGACCGGGCAACGTCGCTCTCATGGGTCAACTGCCGCGGCGCGTCACGCTGGCGCTCGCCTTCGGCGGCAGCAAGGAGGCGGCCGCGACGCTGGCGATCTCGGCGCTGGTTCAGGATTTCGCCGCGGTATGGGACGACCATGTCTCGCGGTGGCGGAACTGGCACGCCGGTCTCGACATCGATGGGCGCATTCCCGAAAGCCTGCGCGAGCCGGTGCGCCTGTCGGCCATGGTGTTGCGCACGCACCAGGACAAGACCTTTCCCGGCGCGATGGTGGCCAGCCTTTCGATTCCGTGGGGCAACAGCCGCGACGATATCGGCGGCTATCACCTTGTTTGGCCGCGCGACCTCGTCGAGAGCGCGCTGGCGCTGGTGGCGCTCGGCGCCTTCGACGAGGCGCGTGACGTCTTGCGCTATTTGATCGCGACGCAGCTTCCCGACGGTCGCTGGTATCAGAACCAGTGGCTGGGTGGCTCGCCGTCCTGGACCGGCGTTCAGCTCGACGAGGTGGCTTGGCCCGTCCTGCTGGCATCGGCCCTGGCGGAGCGCGACGCGCTGGGCGACATCAAGGTCGTCGACATGGTGCGGGGCGCGCTGGGATTCCTGATACGGACCGGGCCGTCATCGGACCAGGATCGCTGGGAGGAGATCTCGGGCATCAATGCCTTCACCCTCGCGACCTGCATCTCCGCCCTGGTCGCGGGCGCCGAATTCCTGGACGAGCCGTTGGCCGAGATCGCGCGCGCCGTCGCCGACGACTGGAACGCCAGCATCGAGGATTGGACTGCGGCAACCGGGACACCGCTTGCTGCGCGCTTCGGCGCCGAGTCGTACTATGTCCGCTGTGCGCCTGCGCGCGTGCTCGAAGACCGCGGCGCGCTGGCCGACCGGATCCCCATGAAGAATCGCGGACCCGATGCCGAGATCGTCGCGTTCGATCAGGTCAGTACCGGCTTCCTGCAACTGGTGCGATTCGGGCTGAGGCGGCCCGACCACAAGGTCGTGCTCGACACGCTCAAGGTCGTCGACGGCACGATCAAGGTCGACACGCCGTCCGGCCCGGTCTGGTACCGCTACAATGGCGATGGCTATGGCGAGCGCGAGGGCGGACTTCCCTATCTGGGCGACGGCATCGGGCGGCCGTGGCCGCTGCTGACGGGCGAGCGCGGTCACTACGCGCTGGTGGCGGGTGCCGATCCGCTCCCGTATCTCGAAGCGATGCGGCGGATGGCCGGCCGCGGCGGGCTGTTCCCGGAGCAGGTGTGGGATCGCGAGGCCTTGCCCGCTGCTTTCCTCTATCCGGGAAAGCCGACCGGTGCGGCCATGCCGCTGGTGTGGGCGCATGCGGAGTTCGTCAAGCTGGCCACCGGCTTGGCCGGACGGGTTCCGGTCGACCAGTCGTCGGCCGTGGCGCGGCGCTATGGCGGTAAGCCGGTGGTGCCCCGGCATCGCCATTGGTCGCGGCGCGCCATGATCCGGCGGCTGCCCTCGGGATGCGCCCTGCGCCTCGTGCTGGAGGAGCCGACGGTGGTGCGGTGGACGGTCGATGACTGGCGACAGAGCGGGGAGATCGAAACCCGGGCGATCGGCCTCGGCCTGGAGCTGGCGGAGCTGCCGGCCGACCAGCTGCCGGCCGGGGTGGTGCTGCGATTCACTCTGCGTTCCGGCCGGTCGGGCGCCCAGGACGGGCGGGATTATGCGCTCACCATCGGCTAGCTGGCTGCAGCCTACTTGCCCAATCCGATCAACGGACTATATCCAGCGCCGGCTCAAATCACTCGACGTGGAAAGTTGAAATGAACGGGGACACTGGGAGCGCCCAGACGCATCAATTTCAGGCCGAGGTGGCCGAACTGCTGAACCTGATGGTTCACTCGGTCTATTCCGAAACGGATGTCTTCCTTCGCGAATTGATCTCCAATGCCTCGGATGCCTGCGACAAGATCCGCTACGAAGCCATCGCCCGGCCCGAGCTGCTGGCGGGAGACGACAAGCTCGCCATCCGGCTGATCCCGGACAGCGCCGCCAAGACGCTGACCATCGCCGACAACGGCATCGGCATGGACCGCCAGGAGCTGATCGACAATCTCGGCACCGTGGCGCGGTCGGGGACCAAGGCGTTCCTGCAGGGGTTGAAGGACGCCAAGGAAGGGCTGGGGCTGATCGGCCAGTTCGGCGTCGGCTTCTACTCCGCCTTCATGGTGGCGGACCGGATCGAGGTCGTGAGCCACAAGGCCGGTACGTCCGAGACATGGGTATGGATTTCTGCGGGCGGGGCCGGCTACGAGGTCGCCGCTGCCAGCGACGAGCAGGCCAAGGCAGTGCCGCGCGGCACCCGGATCGTTCTCCATCTCAAGGAGGATGCGGCCCGCTACCTGCAGGCGTTCGAGCTGGAGCGCATCGTCCGCGCCTATTCCGATCATATCCTCTTTCCGATCGAGCTGGTCGACGACAAGGGCGAGGCGCGGCAGGTCAACGCCGCCAGCGCCCTGTGGCAGCGCGCGAAGTCCGAGGTCACGACGGAGGACTACACGCAGGCCTATCGCTCCATCGCGATGGCCTTCGACGAGCCGGCGTTGACGCTGCACTACAAGGTGGAAGGCCGGCAATCCTATGCGGTCCTGCTGTTCGTGCCGACGACGCCGCCGTTCGATCTGTCCGATCCGGCGCGCAAGGGCCGCGTGAAGCTCTATGTCCGGCGCGTCTTCATCACTGACGATGCCGATCTGTTGCCGGCCTATCTGCGGTTCGTGCGCGGCGTGGTCGACAGCGAGGACCTGCCGCTCAACCTGTCGCGCGAGATGCTGCAGAACAATCCGCAGGTGAAGCAGATCCGCAGCGGCCTGGCGACACGCGTGCTGAACGAGCTCGAAGGGCTCGCCACCAAGGACGCCGATGCCTTCGCCAAGGTATGGGGTGCCTTCGGTCCCATCGTGAAGGAAGGGCTGTACGAGGATCACGAGCGTCGCGCGCAGCTCCTGGCGCTGACGCGCTTCTCGACCACGGCAAGCGACACGCTGCGCTCGCTCAAGGAGTATGTCGCCGATCTGAAGCCGAACCAGACCGAGATCTATTATCTCGTCGGCGACAGCATCGATCGCCTCAAGTCCAATCCCAAGCTCGAGGCCGCGCGGGCGAGGGGAGTCGAGGTCCTGCTGCTGACCGATCCCATCGACGCGTTCTGGACGATGATGCCGCAGGAGTTCGAGGGCAAGCCGCTGAAGTCGCTGAGCCAGGGCGATCTCGATTTCGGACTGATCCCGCTGCTGGACGAGGCCGGCGCCAAGGAAGAGAAGCCTTCTTCCTCCGACGAGGATCAGGCGATCCTCACGGCGGTGAAGGAGGCGCTGGGCGATCAGATCTCCGAAGTGCGGGCGTCACAGCGCCTGACCGAGAGTGCGGCGTGCCTGGTCGCGAGCGCCCAGGGCCGCGACCGCGAGCTGGAGCGCCTGCTGGCGCGGCAGAATCGCGGCGGCGGCGCCAAGCCCATCCTCGAGCTCAACATGAAGCACGAGCTGGTGCGCATGCTGGCGACGGCCCAGAGCGCAGGCTGCGGCGATGACGTGAAGGACATCGCCGCCCTCCTGCTCGACCAGGCGCATATCCTCGATGGCGAGGTTCCGGCCGATCCGGCCGGCTTCGCCAAGCGCCTCAATGCGCTGATCGTGCGCGGCTTCCGGGCGGGCGCCTAGGCACGTCGTCCGGACCGAGCCGGCTATCGCTTCGCCAGACGCCCCAGGACCTCGGCAGTATGTTCGCCGAGCTTGGGTGCCGGCCGGGCCGAGCGCGGCCGATTGCGGTCGAACGAGATCGGCAGGCCAAGCACGCGCGGCCCGCCGTTGGGAAGGTCCTGCACCATCTCCGAGGCGGCGAGCTGCTCGGTTTCGGCAAGCTGCGGGATGTCGTTGACCCGGCTGCAGGGCACGCCCGCTTTCTCGAAGGCGGCGAGCCAGTGCTCGCGGCTCTTGGTCCGCATTACCGCCGCGATCAGCCCAACCAGCTCGGCGCGGTTCTCGACCCGGCGTGCACTGGTGGCATAGCGCGGGTCGGTGCCCCATTCGGCGTGCTCCAGCACCTTGGCCGCGCGCGCCCACAGGCGGTCGTTGCCGGCGGCGAGGCAGACCGGATGGTCGGTCGTATCGAACACCTGGTAGGGGACGATGGCGCCGGAGCCCGTGCCGTGACGTTTCGGCGGGATGCCGGTGGCGAGATAGGCATTGAGCTGGCCGTCGACCCAATGCACCGCGGAGTCGAACAGAGACGTATCGACGAGGCAGCCCTTGCCGGTGCGGTCACGCATCCGCAGCGCCGCCAGGGCGCCGATGGTGCAGAACATGCCGGTGGCCTTGTCGTTGATCGAGGCGCCGCAGAAGGTCGGCGGATCGTCCGGCCCGCCCGTCACGCTCAGCATGCCGCCATAGGCCTGCAGCAGCGGGTCGAAGCCCGGCTTCAGGCGCATCGGTCCCTTGTAGCCGAAGGCCCAGATCGAGCAGT
This sequence comes from Enhydrobacter aerosaccus, assembly GCF_900167455.1. Taxonomy (GTDB): domain Bacteria; phylum Pseudomonadota; class Alphaproteobacteria; order Reyranellales; family Reyranellaceae; genus Reyranella; species Reyranella aerosaccus. The sequence continues at coordinate 646,100 of NZ_FUWJ01000002.1, read as the reverse complement.
AGATCAGCCGCGGATGCCGCTTCAGCATCGCCTCCGGCCCGATGCCGATCTCGTCGACCACGCCGGGACGCAGATTCTGGATCAGGATGTCGGCGTCCTCGCACAGCCGATGAAGGGCATCGATGTCGGCCGCGGACTTGAGGTCGAGGACGACCGACCGCTTGTTGCGGTTCTGGCTGTGGAAGTAGAGCGAGGTGACGCCGTCGGGCCCGAAGGGAGGGCCCCAGATGCGGGCGTCGTCGCCGCCGTCCGGCTTCTCGACCTTGATGACGTCCGCTCCCATGTCGGCCAGCAGCACGCCGGCCAGAGGTCCGGCCAGCGCCTGGCCCACTTCGATCACGCGAACTCCTTCGAGCGGTAAAGTCACTGCAGCCTCTTTTTTGATTCAGCCTCGGGCTCCGGGAAATCGGCAGCCGCTTCGATCCAGTAGGTACCGAGGCGCTTGCGCGAGGTAAAGCCGGGCCGATGCGCTGTGCGGCTGAGGGTGCCGCTCATATGCGCGGCCGCTGTCTTGCTCGGTCTGATGGGCCGGCATAGCCTGCTCGCTCGGCAGTAGACGCAGAGCGTCGAACTCAACCGATGCGTCTCCTGTACGACCAAGAGAGGAGACACCAGAATGAGACGGCAAGAAACGGCTTTGTCCAAAGCGTACCTTGTCGGTGCCGCCCTGGCGGTACTCGGCTGCGGCTCCCTGTCGGTCCAGGCCCAGGACCTCAAGCACTACGAGTCCAACGGCAAGGACTTCTGGATGCATCCGCCCGACGACTGGTTCCTGGGCGACGAAACCAAGGATCAGAAGGGGCTGACGCCCAACGCCGGCCAGCCCCTGCCGACGCCGGCGGCCGAGCTGGACAAGATCCTCGCCCGTATCAAGCTACCCGAGGGCTTCAAGATCAGCGTCTGGGCCGCCAACGTCCCGCAGGCGCGCCAGATGGCATGGGGGGACAAGGGCACGCTGTTCGTCGGCACCTTCGACAAGGGCACCGTCAGCGCCGTCACTGAGGTCAATGGCAAGCGCGTCGCCAAGCCGTTCATCACCGGGCTGCGCATGCCCACCGGTGTCGCCTTCATGGATCACGCGCTCTACGTCATCGATATCGACAAGCTCTACAAATACGACAATCCGGAAGCCAATCTCGAGAAGGCGCCGGAGGCCAGGGTGGTCTACGACGACATGCCACCCTATGTGCCGCATGGCTGGAAGTATCTGATTCCCGACGGCAAGGGCTGGCTCTACGTCCCGCTCGGACCGCCCTGTAACATCTGCCTGCCGCCGACCAGCGTGTCGCAGTATCGCCGGGTGAATCCGGCCAACGGGACGGCGGAGGTGGTGGCGCTCGGCATCCGCAACAGCGTCGGCGGCGCGGTCGATCCCCGCACCGGCGATCTGTGGTTCACGGAGAACGCGCGCGACTGGCTGGGCGACGACATTCCCAGCGACAAGCTCAACCATGTGACGCGCCTTGGCGAGCATTTCGGCTATCCCTATTGCCATCAGGGCGACGTCGTCGATCCGAAGTTCGGCATGGGCCACAAATGTTCCGAATTCACGCCGCCGGTGGTGAAGCTCGGCATGCATGTCGCGCCGCTCGGCATGAAGTTCTACACCGGCGACCAGTTCCCGGCCGAGTACAAGAACGGCATCTTCATCGCCGAGCACGGTTCGTGGAACCGGCACAAGAAGAACGGATACCGGATCAACTTCGTCTCCGTCAGTCCCGACGGCAAGCAGGCCAAGGACACTGTGTTTGCCGAGTCCTGGCTCGACGACCAGAAGATCCTCGGTCGGCCGGCGGACATCCTGCAGGCGCCCGACGGTTCGCTTCTGGTGGCCGACGATCAGGCCGGCGCCATCTACCAGATCAGCTATCACAAGTAGCGCGCGCCGATTGTCTCTCTGCCCACGCAACCTCGCGGGCGGAGAGACGTTTCTTCCAGCCGACCCACCCGGAAGCCGCTGGTCCAATGCCTCATTGGTCGATCCGTTCTCTGGCGGCTTCGATGGCTCTGCTGTCGACCATGGCTGTCGCCCGCGCCCAAGCCGCGGAGCCGCCGGCCGAGATCAAGGATCTCGTGGAGACATGCGCGGCCTGCCATGGGAAGGACGGTGTGTCCGTAACCGAGGGCGTGCCGTCGCTTGCTGCCCAGCCCGATGTCTTTATCCAGTATCAGCTGGTCTTCATTCGTGACGGCGGTCGGACGGTGGAGGCCATGCAGGAAATCGCCAAGAAGCTGACGGACGACAACATCCGCGATCTCGGCGCCTATTATGCTGCCCTGCCCGCGCCGCCGCCGATCGCGTCCGACGCTCATGTGGACGACGCGGCCGTGGCCGCACTGATCCAGCCGCGCCACTGCGACAGTTGCCACAAGTCGGATTTCTCCGGGCAAGGCGAGACGGCGCGGCTGGCCGGCCAACGGCCCGACTATCTCGTGAAGGCCTTGTCGGATTTTCGCGCCGCCAAGCGGCGCGGCCGCGGCATGGGCACGATGATGGAGGTCTCCGTCACACTGCGCGACGAGGACATTCGTATGATCGCAACCTATCTCGCCGGCAAACCTTGACACCCCGTTCGAATCGTCGACATGATCCAACATCCATTTCAGGGAGTGCCCCATGGCTTGGAAGACCCCGCGTATCGTCGAGATCGCCGTCGGAATGGAAATCAACTCTTACGCCTGCGCCGATCTGTAACCGTGACGGCCTGAAGGCCGTCGGCACGAGCGAGCGACGGTCACCATGAAGGCCGTCGTCCTGGGAGCAGCAGCGGGTGGCGGATTTCCACAATGGAATTCCAATGCCGTCGCCTGCCGCCGTGCGCGTGCCGGCGATGCGGCAGCGCGCCCTCGCATGCAAGCGTCGCTGGCTATCAGCGGCGATGGGCAGAGGTGGTTTGTGATCAATGCCTCGCCCGATCTGCGTCAGCAGATCGAGGCGCAACCTTTTATCCAGCCGCGCCAGGGGCTGCGGTCATCGCCGATCGAGGGCGTGATGCTTACGGGTGCCGACGTCGATGCCATCGCCGGTTTGTTGCATCTGCGCGAGCGACAGCCCTTCACGGTCTATGGCAGTGACCGCGTGCTCGCCGTTCTGGAGGCCAATCCGATTTTCGATGTGCTGGCGCGCGACTGCGTCCGCCGCGAGCGCGTGGCGCTGAATGCACCGTTCGAACCGCGTCATGTCGATGGGAGCGCCTGTGGGCTGGAGGTCGAGCTGTTCGATGTGCCCGGTAAAGTGGCGCTCTATCTCGAACGGGGATCGTCACCGGCGGACCTGCAAGGCGAGCCCGGGGACACGGTTGGTGTCGAGGTGCGGGCGAGGGGAGAGCGGCTCATCTACATCCCCGGTTGCGCTCAAGTGACAGAGCGCCTGAAGCAGCGTCTGGCCGGCGCATCCGTCGTTCTGTTCGATGGCACGCTGTGGGAGGACGACGAGATGATCCGCCTCGGTCTTGGCCCCAAGACGGGCGCGCGCATGGGCCACATGAGCGTGAGCGGAGATAAGGGAACGATGGCGGCGTTCCGCGACATTCCCGTTCGGCGCAAGATATTCGTGCACATCAACAACTCCAATCCGATCCTGCTCGACGACTCGGTCGAGCGGCGGCTCGTGATGAAGGCCGGATGGGAGGTTGCCTATGACGGCATGGAGGTGAGCCCATGAACGTCCATATCGATTCGACTGCGACCGACCGCGTTCTGGCTCCGGATGAACTCGAAGCGGCGCTGCGCGCTATCGGCGCCGAGCGCTATCACCATCTTCATCCCTTCCATCGCCTGCTGCATGCCGGCGCGCTCACGCGCGGACAGGTGCAGGCCTGGGCACTCAATCGCTACTACTATCAGGCGATGATTCCCATTAAGGATGCGCACGCCCTGACCAAGATGCCGGCTCCGGAGCTGCGTCGCGAATGGCGCCGTCGCATCATCGACCACGACGGCGATGGTCCCGGGACCGGCGGCATCGAGCGCTGGCTCAAGCTCGCCGAAGGGGTGGGACTCGACCGCTCCTATGTCCAGTCGACCGACGGGATCCTGCCGGGGACGCGCTTTGCCGTCGAAGCCTATGTGAACTTTGTCCGCGACCGGCTGATCCTTGAGGGCATTGCCTCGTCCCTTACCGAGATGTTCTCGCCTGGCATCATTGCCGATCGAGTCCGCGGCATGCTGGCTGGCTATGCCTTCATCACCGAGGAGACGCTGGCCTACTTCACGCCGCGCCTGACACAGGCGCCGCAGGATGTCGACTTCGCGCTGCGCTATGTGAAGGCGGAGGCGCGGACGGCGGCCGAGCAGGCGGCCGTCCTCGCCGCCTTGCGGTTCAAGTGCGATGTCCTGTGGGCGCAGCTCGATGCGCTCTACCTGGCCTATGTCGACCCCGGATTGATTCCTCCCGGCGCATTCGTTCCTGCAGCGGAATAGCCCGACATGGATCGGCTCGTCGTCTCCGCCGCTTCCATCCTGCGCCTGGCGCCGCACATCGTCTTCCGCTTCGATGAGACGCGGCAGCGCTGGATCATGATGGCGCCGGAGCGGTTGATGTTGCCGGACGAGCAGGCCGTCGAGATCCTGCAGCTGATGGACGGCCAGACGGGCGTGGGAACCATCATCGACACGCTCGCTGCCCGCTACAGCCAGGCGCCGCGCGAGCTGATTGCCCGCGACGTCACCGCCATGCTGCAGGACCTCGCCGACAAGGGAGTGCTCGCCGATGGCGTCACGGATTGAGCCGCCTCTCGCACTGCTTGCCGAAGTAACGCATCGCTGTCCGCTGCGTTGCCCCTATTGCTCGAACCCCATCGAGCTCGACCGCGCCAGCCACGAACTCCCGGAACAGGAATGGCGTCGGGTCCTGACGCAGGCGGCCGCGCTCGGCGTGCTGCAGGTGCATTTCTCGGGCGGGGAACCGATGGTGCGTCGCGATCTTGCCGCGCTGATCGGCGAAGCCAGTCGCTGCGGCCTTTACAGCAATCTCATCACGTCGGGCACGCTGGGCGGCGAGCGCGAACTTCAAACATTCGCCGCCGCGGGCTTGAAGCATGTCCAGCTGAGCTTCCAGGATTCCACCTCGAACGGCGGCGACCGCATTGCCGGCCTGCCGAGGGCGCACGAAAAGAAGATCGCGTTCGCGAAGGCGGTCAGGGCCGTGGGGCTCCCGCTGACGCTCAACGTGGTCGTCCATCGCCAGAACGTCGCCGGACTGGCGGAGATGATCGAGATGGCGGTGGCGCTGCAGGCGCGCCGCATCGAGATCGCCCACGTCCAGTATTATGGCTGGGCCTTGGCCAATCGCGGGGCCTTGTTGCCGACGCGGGAGCAGCTCGATGCCGCAACCGGCCTTGTCGAGACGACGCGCGAGCGGCTGAAGGGCGTGCTCACGATCGATTATGTGGTTCCCGATTACTACGCGGTGCGACCGAAATCCTGCATGAATGGATGGGGTCGGCAGTTCCTGAATGTCACCCCTGCCGGCAAGGTGGTGCCCTGTCACGCGGCTCAGACGATCGCGGACCTTGTCGTCCCGTCCGTGCGGGACGGCAGCCTGGCCGACATCTGGTACCATTCCGAGGCCTTCAATCGGTTTCGCGGTACCGGCTGGATGCCGGAGCCGTGCCGGAGCTGCGACCGGCGCGAGATCGATTGGGGCGGTTGCCGCTGTCAGGCCTTCCTCCTCGCCGGCGACGCCTCCCGGGCCGACCCCGTCTGTTCCCTCTCGCCCGACCATTCGATCATCGAGACGGCGCGACAAGAGGCGCAATCGCTCTCGCATGCCTTCGCCTATCGGCATTATGGCTAGGGCCGAGGGCGACACAGGCATTCGCTCACGGCCAATTCCTTCAAGGCGATGGCGAAGCAAAAACGCCTCCATCTCGATCGCAAATCGATGGACTCGTTTCATTGACCCTTTGCTGTCAGCGGGCCACCTTCAACCGCATGATCTTCCTGTCGTTCGACATCGTTTGCGGACCGCCGCCGTGTAGATCCTGCTGATCGCATAGGCCTTCAGCGCGCCGCTGATCGAGATCGCGGCCCACTATCGCTCCAGCACGACTTTTCGGAGAGAGACATGATTACCAGACGGCATCTGCTTGCTGCTGTGCCGGGAGCCTTGATTGCGGCCCCAGCGATTGCGCAACCGGCCAAGGCCAAAGAGCTGCGCTTCGGTTACCAGCGCAGCGGCACGCTGCTGATCGCCAAGCAGCAGGGCGTTCTGGAGAAGCGCCTGAACCCTCTCGGTGTCGACGTCAAATGGTCGGAGTTCTCGTTCGGTCCACCGCTTCTCGAGGCGCTGAATGTCGGGAGCCTCGACTACGGCGTCACAGGCGATGCGCCGCCGATCTTTGCCCAGGCCGCCAAGGCCAAGCTGCTCTACGTCGCCGCTGTCGAGGCGGGTGGCTCCGGCTCGGCCATTCTGGTGCCGCCGGGCTCGACGCTCCAGAACCTGGCTGACCTCAAGGGCAAGCGAGTAGGATTCGCGCGTGCCTCCAGCGCGCACAACCTCACGATTGCAGCCTTGGAGAAAGCGGGACTTTCCTGGAACGACATCGTTCCGGTGCAGCTCGCGCCGGCGGATGCGCGCACGGCCTTCGAGAACGGCGCACTGGATGCCTGGACGATCTGGGATCCGTACTTCGCCGTGGCGGAGACGCGCCCCGGCGTGCGGGTACTGGCGACGGCACAAGGCATCGCGAAGCAGAACGCGTTCTTTCTCGGCAACAGCGACTATACGCGGGCGAATCCGGAGGTCATTTCGGCGGTCAACGAGGAACTCGCCAAGGTGGCTACGTGGGCGGAGGCCAACCGCGATGCCGTTGCCCGCGTGCTGGTCGAGGCCACCGGTATTGATCTCGCGGTCTGGCAGCGGTCCGTGGCGCGCACGGAATATCGGATCGCTCCCCTCGACGAAGGCGTGATCGAGGAGCAGCAACGGGTCGCCGATCGCTTTCACAAGCTCGGGCTGATCCCGAACAAGATCGTCGTGCGCGACATCGTCTGGAAGTGGGAACCACGCACATGAGCGAGTCCCAGATCACTCTCGAGCAGCCAGCGGCCATGGACGTCCTTGGGGCGTCTGGACCTCGCCTGCGCCATACCGTGCGGCGGTTCCTGCACTCGAACTGGGCGAGCTGGCTCGTTCCGGCCGCGTTGCTGGCCCTGTGGCAGCTGGCGGCACAGCTCGGCGTTCTTCCTGCCAATGTGCTGCCGGCGCCGAGCGAGGTGGTCGCGGCGGCGTGGCGCCTGGGTGCCAACGGAGAGCTCGCGGCTCATATTGCCATAAGTGCCAAGCGGGCAGCCATCGGCCTTCTGATCGGCGGTGGTCTCGCGCTCGCGTTCGGCCTTGTGAACGGTGTGTCCAGGATCGGCGAAAGATTGACGGACACGACGTTCCAGATGATCCGGAACATTCCGAATCTCGCCATGGTGCCGCTGGTCATCCTCTGGTTTGGCATCGAGGACAGCGCGCGGATCTTCCTGGTGGCGCTCGGCGTGTTCTTCCCGATCTACATCAATACCTATCACGGCATCCGCAATGTCGATCCGCATCTCGTGGAGATGGGCAGATCCTACGGCATGAGCCGGTCGGAGCTTCTTGCGCGTGTCATTCTACCCGGCGCGCTGCCATCGATCTTCGTCGGCCTGCGATACGCGCTGGGCATCATGTGGCTGACCTTGATCGTTGCCGAAACGATCGCTGCCAATGCCGGCATCGGCTACATGGCCATGAGCGCTCGCGAGTTCATGCAGCTCGATGTCGTCGTCCTGTCCATCCTGCTCTACGCAGCCCTGGGCAAACTCGCCGACAGCGTCGCCCGGCTGCTCGAGCGTGCGACGTTGCAGTGGCATCCGGCTTTCCAGCGCGTGACCAAGGAGGGCTGACATGGTCGATGACATTCTCGTCCGGGCCTTGCTCGACGAACGGCTGCTGCCGATCGAGGAGCCGGAAGCCGATTTTCCCGAAACGCCGCCCGGCGGTGTGTCACTCACGGTGCGCGGTTTGACAAAGGCCTTTGGCAGTCATGCTGTTTTGCAGGGTGTCGACCTTCACGTTCGGTCGGGGGAATTCCTGTCCGTCATCGGCAAGAGCGGCAGCGGCAAGAGCACTTTGCTGCGCATCCTGGCGGGATTGGACGAACCCAATTCGGGAGACGTGCTGTTCGACTCTCTTCCCCGCGCGCACAGCTCCCATGTCGCGCGCCTGATGTTCCAGGAGCCGCGCCTGTTGCCTTGGGCGCGGGTCATCGACAATGTCGAGGTCGGGCTCGGCGATCGACGCTATGAGGCGGGCGCGGAACGACACGCCCTGGCGAAGCTTGCCGCCGTTGGACTGGAGAGCCGGGCGCGGGATTGGCCGTCGGTGTTGTCGGGAGGGCAGAAGCAGCGCGTGGCGCTGGCGCGCGCCCTGGCGAGCAGGCCGAACGTGCTGGCGCTCGATGAGCCTTTGGGGGCGCTCGATGCCTTGACTCGCATGGATATGCAGACCCTTGTCGAACAGGTCTGGCAGGAGCAGGGCTTCACGGCTGTCCTGGTGACCCATGACGTCACCGAGGCCATCGTGCTGGGCGATCGCGTCGTGCTGATCGAGGATGGCGTCGTGACGCTCGAACTCGATGTCGATCTACCGAGGCCGCGACGTCGCGGATCGCCGGAAATCGCGGCGCTGGAGGAGCAGGTGCTGCGCCGCCTGTTCAGCGATGCGGGATATGTGGCTCAAGGGAGTTCGTCATGAGCAAGGACGCCAATTTTCTCTGGTTTCTGCCGACGCACGGCGATGGCCGTTATCTCGGCACGACGATCGGTGCCCGTCCTGTCGATCTCGGCTATCTGCGTCAGATCGCACAGGCGGCGGATTCCCTCGGCTACTTCGGCGTCCTGCTGCCGACCGGCAAGTCCTGCGAGGATTCGTGGCTCGTCGCCTCGGCGCTGGCGCCGGTCACGGAACGGCTCCGCTATCTTGTGGCCGTGCGGCCCGGCCTTCTGTCGCCGACGCTCGCGGCACGCATGACAGCGACGCTCGACCGCCTGTCCGGCGGCCGGCTTCTGATCAATGTCGTTACTGGCGGCGATCCGTCGGAAAGCCGTTCCGAGGGGATCTTCCTCGACCACGACGAGCGCTATTCCGTAACCCGTGAATTCCTGGGTATCTATCGCCGCCTGCTGCGTGGCGAAGCCGTAACGCAGCAAGGCTCGCGGTTGCAGGTCGAGAACGCACAACTCGTGTTTCCGCCGGTCCAGGTCGGCGGTCCACAGATCTATTTCGGTGGCTCTTCGCCGGCCGGCATCGACGTCGCCACGGAACATGTCGACAAGTATCTCACCTGGGGCGAGCCCCCAGCCGAGGTCGCGGCAAAATTGGCGACGGTCTCCATCGCCGCCGCGCGCAAGGGACGGACAGTGAGTTTCGGTATCCGGCTGCACGTGATCGTGCGCGATACGAACGAGGAAGCCTGGGCGGCTGCAGAGTCGCTGATCAGCCATCTCGACGACAAGACGATCGCCAAGGCACAGAAGGCGTTTGCTGGCATGGACTCGGTGGGGCAGCGTCGAATGGCCGAGCTTCACAGCGGGCGGCGCGACCAGCTGGAGATCAGCCCGAACCTGTGGGCGGGAATTGGCCTGGTGCGCGGCGGTGCCGGGACGGCCCTCGTCGGTGATCCAAAGACCGTCGCCGCACGCATCGGCGAATATCAAGCCCTCGGAATCGATACATTCATCCTGTCCGGCTATCCGCATCTCGAGGAAGCGTATCGCTTTGCCGAGCTCGTCTTCCCCTTGCTCGATCGCGCGGATCGGCCGGAGGCTGCCAGGGCCGGAAGTGCACAGATCGGAGAGGTGGTCGCGAACGCGTTTCAACCGTCCACGGCGCGGTCCAGGGCGGCCTGATGGTCGGCAGAGGGGAATGAAAAAGGGACGCTGACCTTCTCGACTCCGTAACTGTTCCGACTTGTGCCTTGCTGTCGAGAAGGCTGGTCCTGGCGTCGGCTTTGGTGCTAACAGCACCGGCATGAAGCGTAAGATCAGCAAGGCATTCGTTTATCTTGGTCCGTCGGCGATCCATGGCATTGGATGCTTCGCAGACCGTCCCATCCGCAAAGATGAAATCGTTCGCTGCTGGGACGGCAAGGACAGCCGTTGGGTCCCGTTGCGCGAGGCGCACAGCTCGCCCCAGGCTCTTCTCTTCAAGAGATTCGGCATTCGAACCCGTGGCGGCTACTGGGCGCCTCTCGATTTCCTGCGCATCTCGACCGGGTGGTACATGAATCACTCGGCCGATCCCAATGTCGGGTCGGATGATGGCGATGTCACTTATCATGCGCTACGCGACATCGCGGCCGGCGAGGAGCTGACGATGGACTACCGGCTCATGGACGAGCGGCACGACAACCTGTCGCGAGACGAGAAGGTGCCGGAGCGGTCGAGGCGGGGGCGTGTGGCCGCAGCGGCGACCGACCGCAAGAAGAAAAATCAATCAGCTAATCACAAAGCCAAGGTTGCTCGATTATAGTTGATCCAGCGCAAAGTGTGACGACGCGACTGACCCATAATCAGTGTCGACGCAGATTGCGATGCAGATTGAGGGGAGAGATCGATGAATCCTATACCTCCTGTCCTGACGGACTACGTGACACCGTGGGACGTCATCATCTTCTTCGGCGTTCCGTGCATCCTGATGTTGTTCGTGCTCTTTCAGGAATACAGGACGCATCACTGAGGGCATCACCACCATCACGGCGATGCCCTGTCGCGAGGCCTAAGAGCGGCCCGAGTTAGTGTTTCGTTTCGTGAGCGACCGGCGCCATCGCAAGGGGAGACTGCAGGGAAGGAGGAGAGATCTCCTTCTTCTTCGTCAGCGGCAGCGTCGCGACGTCGAACAGTCCTTCGACAAGCCGTAGCCTCTCCGTCTCCTCATCGGTCAGCGCTCCTTGCGCTTCCAGGACCTTGCGCAGCAGGTCCAGTATCTCCCGTCTCGCCTCCCGATCGTCCGGGAGCAGCTTCGGAATCGCCTTGATGGCGCGTTCTTCGTCGAGACGCAGCAGCAGGTACTGCGTCCGCATCAGTTTCTTCATGTCGGCCAGATGCATCCGCTCCGACGCGGGTCGCAGACCGCGAATGGCCCAGATCATCGAGAAGCCGCGTTCGTCCACGCTCTTGGCCTTCATGCGGATATAGATCAGGCCGCGCACGGCGGCCTCCGTCAGGCCGCCCAGCTCGAATTGCTCCTCGAGCTGGCCGCGCGTGGCGGCGGCGACCGCTTCGCGGGCCAGATCACGCTCGATATGAGGCTGGGCAGAAGCCACCCCAGGCCCGAAGCCGGTGAGGGCCTGCAGAACGGGAGCGCCGTAGGTACTGAGGAACAGGGCCTCGGTCATGGCGTCGCGCCCCGCCCTGAAGCCGTCGAGCCACGTCGTCATGGCCGTTGAAACGACCGTCTCCATGACCGTCAGGGGATTGTCGGGCGAGACCGGTGCTCGATTGGCTCGAACCCATTGCGCCATCTCGTCGATCGGCTGCATGAACGGATTGCGATCCGAAAACGTCGCAAAGCGCAGCCGGCTGGGATGCAGGCTTCTCGTCAATTCCGCCGTCTCGTCGGTAACCGCGGCACGAACGAAAGGCTGAACGACGGTCCGGTAAAGACCGAGATTCACATCCGACACCCGGGCCGCTGTGGCGAATCGACGGTCGTCCGCTTCGTCGTTGCCGCCGAAGGCGCGTATGTCGGCCATTGTTCGCGCTTCGAGTCGGAACAGGTACTTGCCCTTGATGAGTTCCGGATTCGCCGTATCTGGCTCGACCTCGGTGATCACGGCCTCGTACAGGCCCGGCGGCACCAGATCGATCATGTCCATGCAGTTGGCGAATTCGGCGTGTTCCTTGGTCGCGACCTTGCCGGAAACGAAGATGCCGAGATGCCCGATCGTCTGGTGGGTCGTGTAGACGATGGTTTGGCCGTTGGCGACGATCTCGGTCTCGTCGTCGTAGAGATCGCTGATCCAGCCCAAGGCCTGCTGCGGTGGCGTGATGTTGTCGCCCCACGAGCAGAACACGACGATCGGAGACTTGATGTTGCGCAGGTCGATGCGCACGCCGTTGGAGCTTCGCAGACCTCCAGACGACAGCTTGTTGCCGACGAACAGATTGTCGGCGATCCACTGCATTTCCTCGGCATTCAGCAGGACCGGGCTGCCCCACCACGTCTCGAAGTCGAGGAAGCGCGGCGCTTCGGTATCGATCTTGGAATAGACGCCGTAGCCCTTCTCCCAATAGGTATTCGCCGGATTGAGAGATTCGAAGTTGGCGACGAGGTTGGCGCCGTCGAAGATCCCCTTGCCGATGTCGCCGGCGAGGGCCGTCATCCACGTGCCGCCCAGCACACCGCCGAGATACCGCATCGGATTCTTGCCTCGGACTCCGGCCCAGTAGGACAAGGGAGATCCGGCGAGAACGATCGGGCCCGTCAGCTCGGGATTGAGGGCCGCCATCATCATGATCTGCCAGCCGGCCTGGCAGTTGGCGATCACGGCAGGCTTTCCTTCCGACTGGGGATGCAGCTTTGCGACTTCCTCGAGGAACGCCGCCTCGGCGACGCAGACATCCTCGATGGTCTGCCCCGGCTCCGGCTTGGGTAGGAAGCCGATGAAGTAGCAGGGATGGCCGGCGGCCATGGCGACGCCGATCTCGCTGTCCTGCTTCATGCCGCCGATACCGGGACCGTGTCCGGCACGCGGATCGACGACGACGAAGGGGCGCAATGTCGGGTCGGTTTCCGGACCCTCGGTCGGCACGATACGCACCAGCGCATAGTTCACCGGCCGCGGCAGGGTGCGGCCGTCGCGCACCAGTTCGGCCTTGAACTTCAGGACGTGCGGCGCATTGCGGGCGCTGTGCTCGAGATAGATGTTGCCGCGCTGGCGCAGCACGTCGAGGGTGAGGACCGACCGCTGCCAGGCATCGATCCAGTACTCACTGATGAAATCCAGCGGGTTCGCACCGGACATGGCAGGCCTCCGAACAGGCGAATCGGATAACAGTTCTCGCAGTGATCTAGCTGGTCGCTATCCCCAGCTCAGGAAGATGCCGACGTCGCCGCGCAAGCCGCCCTTGCGGTCGATGATCTCGTACTTGATGTGGTAGCCGCGTGGTTTGAGCTGCCGCTCCCAGAAGGAATAAATCTCCCGGGGAATGCCGGTCAGCGTCTTTTCCCAGCCTTCCTCATGCTCGTCGATGGCGCGGCCATCGTCGGTGCAGATGGTATTGGGGAAGCGGAAGACCTGGACGGAGGTCAGCCCGTTCTCGACCGCCCGATTGATGATATGGGCGGCCTTTTCGATGACCTGTTCGTCGCTCAGTCCGGAAGGACGGGTCAGCCGGTCCAGGAAGGCCTGCTTCTCCGCTTCAGCCGCGTCGTGAGCCTTCGCGGCAGCCGAAGCCTTCTCCGCCTCGGCGAGTGCGATCTTGGTCTGCAGGTCCTTGGCTGTTGGCAGATTGAGCATGCCTATCCTCTAGCGTGGAAAATCAATGCCTTTGTGAAGGATCGGCGCTGCGGAGCAATCGGACATTGAGATAGGTCAACTGGCCCGTGTGATGCCAAGCTGGCCGGCGGCCGCTGGCGACAAGGGTTTCAGTATCGTTGATCGACGAACTTCCGCCGCGCCAATGTTGCGGCATCGTCATATTTTCGCTTTTGTGACCGCTCCGGCAGCTTCACCTTCTCGTGCTCGACCCGCTCGTAGGGGATCTGCGACAGGATGTGGCTGATGCAGTTCAACCTGGCGCGCTTCTTGTCGTTGGAGTCGATCAGATACCACGGCGCGTGCATGCTATCCGTATAGTCCAGCATGATGTCGCGCGCCTTGGAGTAGTCGTGCCAGCGGCGGAAGGACTCAAGATCCATTGGGCTGAGCTTCCATTGCCGGATGGGATCGTCGATGCGGGCGCGGAACCGGCGTTCCTGTTCCTCCTGGCCCACCTCCAGCCAGATCTTCAGAAGTCGTATGCCGCCTTCGACGATGAATTTCTCGGCGTTGGGGCAGAGTTCCAGGAATCTCTGATGCTGGTCGGGCGTGCAGAAGCCCATCACGTATTCGACGCCGGCACGGTTGTACCAGCTGCGATCGAAGATCACGACCTCGCCTGCCGCCGGGAAATGCTCGATGTAGCGCTGGATGTACATCTGGGATTTCTCGCGGTCCGACGGCGCCGGCAGCGCAACGACGCGGAAGACCCGCGGAGAGACGCGATCGGTGATGGCCTTGATCGTGCCGCCCTTGCCGGCCGCGTCGCGACCTTCGAGCACGATGATGATCCGCTCGCCGCTCTTGCGGACCCAGTTCTGCAGATAGCAAAGCTCAACCTGCAGTTTCCTCAGCTCCTGCTCGTAGACCTTGCGCGAGAGTTTCTGTTCGTCCGAATTCTTCTTCTTCGACATCCGTTTCCCTCCCGTAAGCAAGCTCGCCTAGATGACTGGGAGGCGATCGGTGTCGCCCATGATCCATGTCAATCGGCCAGCCGAATTGCTCGTGCCCGCGGCATTCCCACATGCGAGCCTTGGTTGTGTCGAGATGACTGGTCTTCGACGGGCCGTGCAGTTCTTGCCGAAGCCTGCAAAAATGACATGAATTGCGGGGATTTGGCTACGATTGAAAGACGGAATGCAATAATATGGCCGCAAGAGTAGAGGCCAAGGAAGCGGATGCTTCAAAGCGACGATCTTCTGGCGAGCGTGCTCGCTTTCGATCCCCCCAAAGAGCCCATCGAGCCCGTGACATCCGCAACCATCGAGGCAGCCGATCGCTCGATGCGCTTCTGGACGAGCGCTCATGCCGGCTCTCTCGAGCCAGGCTCGGACGCCCACAAGCGCGAAGTGTGCAGGATGTTTCGCGAGACCTTCAACCCGTACCGGCCTTCGGTGATTGCCTGGCCGAAGCTGGGTCCGGAGGAAGCGCGCCGCGTCACGTCACTGCCGATCTGGGACATCGCGGTCCATACCGAGGGCAGGGCCCGGCTGCGGTTTGCCGCCTATGCAAGGACGATCGCCGATCCCGAGATCCGGGGAGCGATCATGCTGAATGCATGGGAGGAGCATCGCCATAAGGAGGTGCTGGCCAAGCTCGTCGAGGCCTATGCCATCCCTCTGGCGCCCGAGCCGACGTTCGAGGCGCCGCGCGATCCGGAATGGGTTTATCTGATCACTGGCTTCTCCGAATGCATCGACAGTTTCTTTGCCTTTGGCCTGTTCGAACTGGCGCGGCGCTCCGGATTCTTTCCGAAGGAACTGGTGGAGACGTTCGAGCCGGTCGTTCAGGAGGAATGCCGGCATATCCTGCTGTTCGCCAATTGGCTGGCATGGCATCGGGCGAGCCTGCCCTGGTGGCGCCGATTCCAATTCGAAGCAAGGGTCGCCGCAGTCTGGTTCGCGATCGCCCGCGAACGCATCGGGCTTGCCCGCGGGATTGGCGGCGGCGTCAAGAACAAGCAGGCCGACAGCAATTTCACGGCGAACAGCGCCAGCGCTGTGACCGAGGGGAATATCGAGATCCGCGATCTCCTGACGCTCAGCCTGGAGGAAAACGATCGCCGCTTCTCTGGCTATGATGCGCGCCTGGTGCGTCCGACGACGGTACCGGCATTGGCCAGAATCGCCCTGTTCGTTACAAGGCCATGGGCGCGCAGGAAGCCTCGCGCGAACATCCAGCCTGAGGGTTGAGCCCGCCGGCAGGCCTGATAAGACGAGAGGGAAAGAAGCCGGGATCGACCGGCTTCAAGGTGATTCTGCAATGACTGGGCCGATGCGGCAGGGAGAGCTTGTTCTTGTGACAGGCGGGTCGGGATTTCTCGGCTCGTCCGTCGTGCGGGCGCTGATTGCCCGCGGCATGCGCGTCCGCGCCCTGGCGCGCCCGACCAGCCCGCGCGGCAATTTCAGCGGATTGGAGTGCGAGGTCGTGACCGGCGATCTCACCGACCGCGAGTCTCTCAAGACTGCTCTGCACGATGTCCGGTACCTGTTCCATGTCGCGGCCGATTATCGCCTGTGGGCACGCGATCCCGCGGTGATCCTGCGCGCCAATGTCGAGGGAACGCGCAACCTGATGGAGGAGGCGCTTCGTGCCGGCGTCGAGCGCATTGTCTATACCAGCAGCGTAGCGACGCTTCGGCTCGCCGGAGCGGTCGGTCCGGTCGACGAGACCGCTGTGATGTCCGTCGAGGACGCCATCGGCACCTACAAGCGCAGCAAGACGATGGCCGAGCGGGTCGTCGAGGAATTGATCCTGCGCGACAAGCTGCCGGCCATCATCGTCAATCCGACCACGCCCATCGGGCCGCGCGACATCCGGCCGACGCCGACGGGGCGCATCCTGCTCGATGCCGCGCAGGGCAAGATTCCGGCTTTCGTCGATACCGGCCTGAACTTCGCCCACGTGGACGACATTGCCGAAGGGCATCTCCTTGCCTTCGAGCGCGGGCGGATCGGCGAACGCTACATCCTCGGCGGACAGAACCTGTCGCTGCGGGAACTGTTGGGCGTTGTCGCGACGCTCACCGGTCGGCGGCCGCCGCGGATCAAGCTGCCGCGCGGTCCGCTTTTTCCGCTGGCGTTCGGCGCCGAGGCTGTCGCCCGCCTTACCGGCAAGGAGCCGCTGCTCACGGTCGATGCATTGCGCATGTCGCGCTATCACATGTTCTTCACCTCGGCCAAGGCCGAGCGTGAACTGGGCTATCGCAGCCGCCCCTGTCAGGAAGGCGTGGTCGATGCGCTGGCCTGGTTCCGCCAGGCTGGATACTTGGCATGACGAGCTTGATGGGCATGACGGGCGGCACCATTGTCGGCCTGGTCGCGCTGGCGATCTGGCTCTATCTCGTGCTGGCCAGAGGCGGATACTGGTTGGCGCGCGAACGCGACGACAAGGATGTGCCGGCCGATCCGGTTCGTTGGCCGAGCGTGACGGCCGTGGTGCCGGCGCGCAACGAGGCGGATGTCATCGGCCAGTCGATCGGCAGTTTGCTGCGCCAGGATTATCCCGGCACTTTCCGGGTCATCCTCGTCGACGACGACAGCGACGACGGCACCGCAGCGACGGCGAGACGCGTGGCGGCCACTCTCGGAACCGGCCGGCCGCTGGAAATCGTGAACGGCGCGGCGTTGCCGCCAGGATGGACGGGCAAGTTGTGGGCGCTACAGCAGGGCGTCCAGCAGGCGCTCGTGTCGGACGACTTGCCAGATTACCTGCTGCTGACCGACGCCGATATCGGCCATTCATCAGACAATCTGCGGGCGCTCGTCGCGCGGGCCGAGCACGGGGATCGTGCATTGGTCTCATTGATGGCGGAACTGTCCTGTGTGACTCGCGCCGAGGCCTTCCTGATTCCGGCTTTCGTGTTCTTTTTCCAGATGCTTTATCCGTTCTCCTGGGTGGCGCGAGCGGATCTGAAGCTCGCTGCCGGCGCCGGCGGGTGCATGCTCGTGCGGCGGGAGGCTCTGGAGAAGGCGGGGGGGCTCGCCTCGGTTCGCGCCGAGATCATCGATGATTGCGCCCTCGCCCGACGACTGAAGGAGCAGGGTCCGATCTGGCTCGGCCTTACGCATCGTGCCCGGAGCCTGCGGCCTTACATCAGTCTTCGTCAGATCGGACGCATGATCTCGCGATCCGCCTACGCCCAGCTTGGCTATTCGCCGCTGTTGCTTGCGGGTACTGTAGCGGGCATGGCCCTGACCTATCTCGCGCCCCCTGTTCTCGCCCTATTCGGCGACGGCCTGGCCCAAGGGGCAGGAGCGGGCGCGTGGCTTCTCATGGCGATGTCGTTCCTGCCGATGCTTCGCTTCTATCGGCGCTCCCCGCTCTGGGGTGTCGCTCTTCCGGCCATAGCCGCCGCCTATACCGTCTTCACCGTCCAGTCGGCTGTCGCCGTGTGGCGCGGCCGAGGCGGCATGTGGAAAGGCCGGGCGCAGGCGATCACGGGGGACTCGTGAGCCGCGCCGCCGACTTCGCCTCGGGCAAGGGGCACGGGGACGAGAACTTTCCCGTTGCCTCTCGCCTCGTCCGCGCCGAACTGCGCGCGCCGATTCTGGCCTTCTATCGATTTGCGCGGGCAGCGGATGACGTTGCCGATCACGCGACGGCGGGACCGGAAGAGAAGTTCGAGCAACTCGCTCGGCTGGAGGCCGGACTGCGCGGCGATGCCGGCGGAAGCCCCGAAGGCGAGGCGCTGCGCCGTGTCCTGCAGGTGCGCAACCTGACCGACCAGCATGCCCTCGACCTACTCGAGGCCTTCCGAAGGGACGTCGTCAAGCAACGCTACGCCGACTGGGCGGAGCTGATGGACTATTGCCGCTATTCGGCGGCACCCGTCGGCCGCTTCGTGCTCGACCTGCATGGCGAGTCGCGGACGCTCTGGCCGATGAACGACGCGCTTTGCGCCGCCTTGCAGGTGATCAATCATCTGCAGGATTGCGCCAAGGATTATCGCGCGCTGGATCGGGTCTATATTCCGCTCGATGTTCTTGCCGCCGAAGGCATCGGAACCGAGGCCCTGGCCGACTCGCAAGCGTCTCGGGCTCTGCGCATCGTGATCGCCGGACTGGCACACCGCACGGATGCGCTGCTCGATCTGTCGCGGCCCTTCGCTGGGCGCATTGCCGATCGGCGACTCGCGCTGGAAGTTGGCGTGATCCAGACGTTGGCCGAGAGCCTGTGCGCACGTCTCCGCCGACGGGATCCCTTGTCGCAGCGAGTGCACCACAATGCGGTCGAGATGGCGGGTCTCGCAGCCTATGGCGCCGCAGCGGTAGCGATCGGTCGTATCGGACGAATGTTCGGCCATGGACAGGCCGCACTGCCGGGCAATCGGGGATGACGGCGACGAAGGCCTTCGATGCGGCCGCGCTGCGCGCGCAGGTGTCCGGCAGCTCGTTCTACGCGGCCATGCGTATCCTGCCCAAGGCCGAGCGCGAGGCGATGTTTGCGATCTACGCATTCTGTCGCCTGGTCGACGATATCGCCGATGACGGCACGCGGTCGCGGGACCAGCGCGCCCTCGAACTGAAGCAGTGGCGCGCCGATATCGAGGCGCTCTATGCCGGCCGGCCGGCGGGCAAGGCGGACTTCCTGCAGGGCCCGGTTCAGGCGTTCGGCTTGAAGAAGCCGGACTTCCTTGCCGTGATCGACGGCATGGAGATGGACGTCGTCTCTGATATCCAGGCTCCCGATCTGGATCTGCTCGCCCTGTACTGCGATCGAGTCGCCTGCGCGGTCGGACGCCTGTCGACGCGCATTTTCGGCATGGACGAGGCACCCGGGCTGGAACTCGCCGACCGTCTCGGGCGGGCACTGCAGCTTACAAACATCTTGCGGGATCTCGACGAGGATGCCGCCATTGGTCGGCTCTACCTGCCGCGGGAGCTTCTGGTCGCGGCAGGAATCACGACATCGGATCCAATTACGGCAGTCCAGGATGTCCGCGTCGATGACACATGCCGCGCGCTGGCGGCAGAGGCGGCCGAACATTTTTCGGCGGCGGACCGGGTCATGCGTGCGCGGCCGCGAGGTCGCCTGCTGGCGCCGCGGCTGATGTCTGCGGTCTATCGTGCCATGCTTGAGGACATGCGGACCGAAGGATGGAAGCCGCCGCGTCGGCGTGTCCGGATCGGCAAGCCGCGCCTGCTCGCCATCGTTGCGAGATGCTGCCTGCTGCCATGAGGGCTATGGCTGAGCCGCCGCGCATCCACATCGTCGGTGCCGGACTTGCAGGTCTGTCGGCTGCGGTCGTGCTTGCGGATCGCGGCCTGCGTGTCGTGCTGTCGGAGGCGGCGAAGCAGGCCGGCGGGCGCTGCCGCTCCTATCATGACAGCGTGCTGGATACGGTGATCGACAATGGCAATCACCTGGTGCTGTCCGGGAACGTCGCAGTCACGCGCTATCTTCGGGCGATCGGCGCCGCCGATCGGCTGACTGGCCCCGATCATCCGATATTCCCGTTCTTCGATCTCGGCACCGGCAGGCGATGGGTGTTGCGTCCGAACGATGGACCGATCCCATGGTGGATTCTCGACTCGCATCGGCGGGTTCCCGGTACCAACCCGCTCGAGTACCTCGCCTTCGCGACGCTGATGCGGCGTCACCCGGGGCGGCGCATCGACGAAGTGCTCTCCTGCCGGGGGCCGCTGTGGGACATGTTCCTCAAACAGCTGCTGGTGTCGGCGCTCAATACGGACCCGAAGGAAGGGTCAGCCGATCTCGCCGGTGCCGTCGTGCGCGAGACGCTCGCCAGGGGAGGCCATGCAACGAGACCGCTGGTCGCCACGCCGAGCCTCGCTGCCGCCTTTGTCGATCCCGCGCTGATGCATCTGGGACGACAGGGAGCGGAGATCCGATTCGGACGTCCGCTGCGGGCGATTACGTTGGCTGAAGATCGGGTGGCGGCATTGCATTTCGACGACGGCGAACAGCAGGTGGACGCGGCAGAGCAGGTGATCCTCGCCGTTCCGCCTTGGACTGCCCAGTCCTTGCTGCCGGACGTGAAAACGCCTTCGGCCTTCAATGCGATCGTGAATGGGCACTTCCGAATCGCTCCGCCGCCTCGTGCCGCCTCTCTGACGGGATTGGTCGGCGGCACGGCCGAGTGGGTCTTTGCCTTTCACGATCGTCTGTCCGTGACGGTGAGCGCCGCCGACCGGCTGCTCGACATGGACACGGACCGGCTGGCGTCGCTGCTGTGGGCCGATGTCGCTGCCGTACATGATTTGCAAGGTCCGGTTCCGCCGACCCGGATCGTGAAGGAGAAGCGAGCCACTTTCGCCGCGACGCCGGCACAGGAAGCGCGACGGCCAGCGGCAGCCACGCGTTGGCACAACCTGTTTCTCGCAGGCGACTGGACGGCGACGGGGCTGCCGGCAACGATCGAAGGGGCGCTTCGCTCCGGCGAAGTGGCGGCCAGTCTGGCGACTGGTTCAGGGACGACGCGATGATCGATATTTCCATGCTCGAAGCCGACATCCAGCGGGCGACGGAGGCGTTGTTGCGTCAGCAGCGACAGGATGGGCATTGGGTGTTCGAACTCGAGGCCGATGCGACCATCCCCTCTGAGTATGTGCTGCTGCGCCAGTATCTTGGCGAGCCGGACGCGCCGGAACTCGAACGCAAGATCGGAGTCTATCTGCGGCGCATCCAGGGCGACCATGGCGGCTGGCCTCTGTTCCACGATGGCGCGTTCGACCTCAGCGCTTCGGTGAAGGCTTACTTCTGCCTCAAGATGATCGGAGACGATCCGCAGGCGCCACATATGGTGCGGGCGCGAGCGGCCATCCTGGCGCAGGGCGGAGCAGCCAAGGCGAATGTCTTCACCCGGATCCTGCTGGCGCAGTTCGGCGAGCTTTCGTGGAACCATGTGCCGACCATGCCGGTGGAGATGATCCTGCTGCCGCGCTGGTTCCCGATCCATCTGTCGCGCATGTCCTACTGGGCGCGGACGGTGATCGTGCCGCTGCTGGTCCTGGCCGCTTTGCGCCGTCGGGCGCGCAATCCACGCAAGATCGGCATTCCCGAGCTCTTTGCCGAGCCATCCAGAAAGGTCACACGGGAGCGCGCGGCGACGCATCAGAAGCGCGCCTGGGCGCTGTTCTTCAATGGCCTCGACTGGGTGCTGAAGAGGGTCGAGCCGCTCTGGCCGAAATCGATGCGGCGACGCGCCATCGATCGCTGCGTGGCGTTCGTGAGCGAGCGCCTGAACGGCGAGGACGGTCTCGGAGCGATCTATCCGGCCATGGCCAACAGCGTCATGATGTTCGATGCGCTGGGATATCCGCCAGAGCATCCGCTGCGCGCCATCGCGCGTCGCTCGGTCGAGAAGCTGCTGGTGATCCGCGAGGAGGAGGCTTACTGCCAGCCTTGCGTTTCTCCGGTCTGGGACACGGCGCTTGCGGTCCATGCCATGCTGGAGGTTGGCGGAGAGAAGGCCGACGAAGCGGCCCGGCATGGGTTGGAATGGCTGAAGCCGCTACAGGAGCTCGAGGTCAAGGGGGATTGGGCTGAGCGGCGGCCGGATGTACGGCCCGGCGGCTGGGCCTTCCAGTATCGCAACGCGCATTATCCCGATCTCGACGACACGGCCGTCGTAGTCATGGCGATGGACCGGGCGCGGCGCGAGGCTGCGGGTGGCAAAGCGTATGACGAGCCCGTTTCCCGCGCCGTCGAGTGGACGGTGGGGCTGCAGAGCCAGAACGGCGGTTGGGGCGCCTTCGATGCCGACAATGTCGACCTCTATCTCAACAACATCCCTTTTGCCGATCACGGCGCGTTGCTGGATCCTCCCACGGCCGATGTGAGCGCCCGTTGCATCAGCATGTTGGCCCAGTTGGGTCAAACGCCTGAAAGTCCGCAGATGAAGGCCGCTCTGGCCTATCTGGAGCGCGATCAGGAAGCGGATGGCAGCTGGTTCGGACGATGGGGCGTGAACTACATTTACGGCACCTGGTCTGCCTTGTGCGCGCTCAACGCAGCGGGATTCGACGGAGCGAGGCCGAGCGTGCGCAAGGCGGCAGACTGGTTAATCGCTATCCAGAACGCCGACGGCGGATGGGGTGAGGACTGCACCAGCTACAAGCTCGACTATAAGGGCCACGAGCCGGCGCCCTCCAACGCCTCGCAGACGGCTTGGGCGCTGCTGGGCCTGATGGCAGCGGGCGAAGCGGATCATCCGGCGGTCGAGCGCGGGATCGGCTATCTGAGCCGTACACAGACCAAGGATGGTCTGTGGTCTCAGGATGCCTATACCGGCGGCGGCTTTCCGCGCGTGTTCTATCTACGCTATCACGGCTACCCGAACTTCTTCCCGCTCTGGGCTTTGGCGCGTTACCGCAACCTGAAGCGCGCCAACAGCCGGCGGGTGGCGTACGGCATGTGACGATTCTCGTCGCCACGGGACTGGAGCGGGAGCGGCACCTGCTTGCCGGACCGGACCTCGAGATCATCGCTGGCGGCGGCGATCACGAACGGCTGGAAGTCCGGCTCGAACAGCTCGGTGCAGGCAAGAGCGGCCTGATCAGCATCGGCATCGCCGGCGGCTTGGCTCCGGACCTGGTTGTCGGCCAATGGGTGGTGGCGACGGCCGTCCTCGATCGCCCGCACTCGATCTCGACAGATGTTGCCTGGACAGAACGGCTCGTGGCGGCTCTGCCTGGCGCGACGCGAGCACCGTTGTTGGGCTCGAACGAGATGATCGTCGAGCGAACGCACAAGGCCGCCCTGCATCGCGCGACCGGTGCGGCCGCGGTGGATATGGAATCGCATATCGCGGCCCGCGTGGCGCAGCGCCTGGGGCTGCCGTTCGCCGCAGCCCGCGTCGTCTGTGATCCAGCGCATCGAAGCCTGCCGCGAGCCGCCCAAGTCGGCATGCGTCCGGACGGCGGGATGGATATAGCGGCGGTTCTGCGGTCGCTGCTGGCGGATCCGCGCCAGCTTCCGGCCCTGATCCGCACGGGATGGGAGGCGGAGAAGGCCTTCCGGGCCTTACTCCGCGGCCACCGCCTTCTCGGGCGCGGCCTTGCCGGTCCGGATCTCGGTTAGCTTGCGCTGGACGTGATCCGAGAACACGAACTCGGCCCGCCGCTGATGATCGATGGAAATGTCCTTCGCCATCGGGCCGTCGGTCCGCACGCCGCGCAGGGTGACGGACAGAGCTTTTAGCGGCCGGCGCATCATGTCCTTCACGGCTGAGGCCTCGAAGCCCGAATGGACCATGCAGTCGGCGCACTTCTCGTAGTTGCCGACGCCGTATTTCTCCCACGCCGTATCGTCCATCAGCTCACGGAAGGTCTTGGCGTAGCCTTCGCCGAGCAGATAGCACGGCTTCTGCCAGCCGAAGACGGTTCGGGTCGGGTTGCCCCAGGGCGTGCAGTGATAGCTCTCGTTGCCCGCCAGGAAATTGAGGAAGTTGATCGACTGGCTGAAGGGCCACTTCTTGCCGCCGTTGCCCCGCGACAGGATTCCCCGGAACAGTTCCTTGGTCTTGGTGCGGTTCAGGAAGTGCTGCTGATCGGGCGCGCGCTCGTAGGCATAGCCGGGCGAAACGGTGATGCCATCCAGCCCCAGTGCCTTCATCTCGTCGAAGAACTCGGCGACCTGGGCGGGATCGGCGTCGTTGAACAGCGTGCAGTTGATGCTGACGCGGAAGCCCTTGGACTTGGCGAGCCGGATCGCCTCCACCGCCTTGTCATAGGTGCCGCGCAGGCACACCGACTTGTCGTGCATCGCGCGGTTGCCATCCAGATGGATCGACCAGGTGAAAGCGGGGTGCGGCTTGTAATCGTCGATCTTCTTGGCGAGCAGCAGCGCGTTGGTGCACAGGATCACGAACTTCTTGCGCGCCAGGAAGCCATTGACGATCTTCGGCATCTCCCGATGCAGCAAGGGCTCGCCGCCGGCGATCGAGACGACCGGAGCACCGCATTCGTCGATCGCGGTCATGCAATCATCGTAGGACAGGCGCTGATCCAGGATCTCGTCTGGATAATCGATCTTGCCGCAGCCGGCGCAGGCCAGATTGCAGCGGAACAAGGGTTCGAGCATGAGCACGAGCGGGTAGCGCTCGCGACGGGCGAGATGCTGACGAAGAACGTAGGTGCCGATCCGCACCGCTTGCAGCAAAGGAATACCCAAGAGACCGCTCCTCTACTGGTTGGATGTGACAGCCGGCTTGGCGGGCGGCGTCCTGAGTTCGTTGGGCAGGCGGAATTCGATGTCCTCGCGGACACCGTCCATCTGCTCGACCTGCACGTCGGCATGGCGACGCAGAGCCTCGATGACATCGAGAACCAGTTCTTCCGGCGCCGAGGCTCCGGCTGTCACGCCGACCGTCTTCACGCCGGTCAGCCAGGCCGGGTCGAGTTCGCTGCCATCGCCGATGAGATAGCTCGGCAGACCTTTTTCCAAGCCGATCTCGCACAGGCGATTCGAGTTCGAGCTGTTACGGCTGCCGACCACCAGCAGCAGGTCCACCGCCTCGCACAAGGCACGCACAGCCGACTGGCGATGCTGCGTGGCGTAGCAAATGTCCGAAACGTCCGGTCCCTCGAGATCGCGGAACTTCTCGTGCAGCGCTGCGATCACGCCGCGCGTATCGTCGACGCTCAAGGTCGTCTGGGTCACATAGGCAGCCGGTGTATCCGGCGACAGCGGCAGCTGGGCCACGTCTTCCACCGTCGAGACGAGATGGACCGGGGCCTCGACCTGGCCCATCGTGCCCTCGACCTCGGGGTGGCCGGCGTGACCGATCAGGATCAGGGCGCGGCCACGCGCCACGTACCGCTTGCCCTGAAGATGCACTCGCGACACGAGCGGACAGGTTGCGTCGAGTACCGGGAGGCCGCGTGAAACGGCCTCGTCGATGATCGATTGCGCCACGCCATGGGCGCTGAAGATCGTGGTCGCGCCGTCGGGAATCTCGTCCAGCGATTCGACGAAGACGGCCCCCATGCGCTCGAGTCTTTCAACCACATGCCGATTATGGACAATCTCGTGCCGCACATAGACCGGGGCACCGAACCGTTCCAAGGACCGTTCGACAATCTCGATTGCCCGCACGACGCCCGCGCAAAAGCCTCGGGGCTGAGCCAGTAGAACGCGCATCCAGATCAACTCCTCTATCGGCGTGCAGGTCGCAATCGGAATTTGGTGCTTACGAGCCAGTTTACCAGAATTGCAACATCAAGTTCTGGCAGCCGACCTCAATCGAGAGCGGGGCCAGCTTATACCGCTCTTCTGGTCAGGAAACTTGGCAGTAATACCGCGCGAGTGTGCGTAAAGGTACGTCTGGCCATGCGTTAAAGCTTCATCGTGCACGCAGAATACAAGGGTAGGACGCAGGCCCGGGCGGTAGAGCTATTCCAGGTGTGGACGACCTTGATTGGCACTTCACGAAAAAGGGTCTTTGCGGTGGATACGCCGGCGTTTTCTGGCGTTACCTCAATGCCTTGGCGTCTCTGGCCGTGCTTGGGCAATGCTCGGGCGGTTACCTTGCGGAACCATCGCCGGTGCGATACGCCCGCACTCCGTTGGGCGTGCGGGTTATCGCCGCCACCTTTGCTTCGTTGCCTCTGAGGGGTTCGTGCCCACCAAAGCCTCACTGATTGGACGCGCCGTTGCGTTCAGTACCCGCCATCCTTTCCTGGTGCTGCTGACTGCCATCGGCTTCACAGTCGCGGCGCTGGTCTATACCGCGCAGCACTTCGCCATGACGGCCGACACCGCCGAGCTGATCTCGACCAAGTTGAAATGGCGGCAGCGCGAGCTTGCCTTCGAAGCGGCCTTCCCGCAGCTCAACAATCTGACCATGGTCGTGATCGACGGCACGACGCCCGAGTTGGCGGACGATGCCGCCAAGCGACTGGCGGCTGCCTTGGAGCAACAACCCAAGTCCTTCCGAACCGTGCAGCGGCCGGATGGTGGACCGTTCTTCGATCAGAACGGCTTGCTGCTGCTGCCTCGGGATCAGGTCGCAGCCACGACGCAGGGGCTTGTTCACGCCAAGCCATTTCTGGCGACGCTTGCCGCAGACCCGAGCTTGCGCGGTGTTCTGAACGCACTGTCGACCCTGCTGCAGGGGGTCAAGTACGGTCAGGCATCCCTGCACGACATCGAACCCGTGGCAGCGGCCCTCGGGCAAACGTTCGACAAGGTCCTGGCAGGGCAGCCGGCCTTCTTCTCCTGGCGAACGCTGATCACCGGAGTGCCGGCCAGTCCGCGTGAGACAAGGCATGTGATCCTCGTCCAGCCGGTGATGGACTACACCGCCCTCGAGCCAGGAATGGCGGCAAGCGAGGCGATCCGCAGCACGGCGCAATCGCTTGGACTGGATGCGGCTCACGGCATCATCGTTCACCTGACCGGCCCCGTGCCGCTTGCGGACGAGGAATTCGGAACGCTGGCCCAAGATGC
The DNA here is from genome assembly GCF_900167455.1 of Enhydrobacter aerosaccus. Classification (GTDB taxonomy): domain Bacteria; phylum Pseudomonadota; class Alphaproteobacteria; order Reyranellales; family Reyranellaceae; genus Reyranella; species Reyranella aerosaccus. Next base: position 619,173 of record NZ_FUWJ01000002.1, on the reverse strand, counting down.
CCACCTGATCATGGGCGCCATGGTTGCTGCATTGCTCGGCATCCTGTGGCTTGCGGTGCGATCCGTCCGGGTCGTTCTTGCGATCGTCCTGACGACGGCGATCGGGCTCGTTATCACGGCAGCGGTCGGCCTGCTGGCGACGGGGCGTTTCAATCTCATATCGGTTGCCTTCATTCCGCTCTTCGTCGGTTTGGGCGTCGACTTCAGCATCCAGTTCAGCGTGCGCAGCCTGGCGGAGCGACTGGTCCAGCCGAGCCGCGAGGCTGCCCTCGTCGCGGCAGGGGGCGGGATCGGACGGGCGCTGGCACTGTCCGCCGCGGCGATCGGCTTCGGCTTCTTCGCGTTTCTGCCGACCACCTATATCGGCGTCGCCGAACTGGGAACCATCGCCGGTCTCGGCATGATCGTCGCCTTCGTGCTCAGCATCGTGCTGCTGCCAGCGCTTCTGGTGCTTCTGCGCTTCCCGGCCGCGCGACGGACGGAGGTGGGCTTCACGGTCCTGGCACCGATCGACATCTTCGTGCATCGCCGACGCGCCGGGGTGCTGGCGTTGTCGGCCTTGGCCGCGGTCGTCGCCGCCGGCCTGCTGCCGATGGTGCGTTTCGACTTCAATCCGCTGGACCTCAAGAGTCCGAAGTCGGAGTCGATGATGACATTGCAGGCATTGTCCTCGGATCCCGATTGGACACCCAACGCCATCAACGTCCTGGCGCCGTCGCTGCCCAAATCGGTGGCGCTGGCGCGTCTGCTCGACGGGCTGCCCGAAGTGTCTCGCACCGTGACGCTCGAGAGCTTCATCCCTTCGCAGCAGGAGGAGAAGCTCGCGCTGATTCACAACGCCGCCAGTCAAGTGGGACCCGCTCTCGAGCCGGGAACGCTGGCGGCACCGCCCTCTGACGAGGAGTTGAAGCAGGTGCTTGCTTCGACCGCGGTTGCGTTGCGCGAGGCGGCGGCCAACGGGAAGGACTCCGCATCTCTATCGGCTCTTCATCTGGCGGATGCGCTCGAGCGTCTCGAGAAGGCCACGCCCGAGACCCGTGCCAGGGCCGCCGCCGTGGTCACGGTGCCGCTGCGCATCGTGCTCGATCAGATGCGAGCCATGCTGAAGGCGAGCCCGGTCACGGTGCAAAGTCTGCCGCCAACGCTGGTGGCCGACTGGATCACGAAGGACGGCCGGTCGCGCATCCAGGTGCTGCCGCAAAGCGGGCAGGAAGACAATGCTGCCCTCCGGCGCTTTGCCAAGGCAATCCAGAACATCGCGCCCGATGCGACGGGCAGCCCGATCGCCACCAGCGCTTCGGGCGACAGCGTCGTGGATGCTTTCCTGCAGGCCGGTGCCTATTCGATCGTCGCCATCATCCTGCTGCTGGCGATCGTCCTGCGTCGTCCACGCGATGTGGTGTTGACACTGTTGCCCGTGCTGTTGAGCGGTCTGCTGACCTTTGCGACCTGCGCGGCGTTCGATCTGCCGCTGAACTTCACGAACATCATCGCCTTGCCGCTGCTGTTCGGTGTCGGTGTCGTCTTCAATATCTATTTCGTCATGGCATGGCGGTCCGGCGAGACCGCGATGCTGAAGTCGAGTCTGATGCGGGCCGTGATCTTCAGCGCCATGACCACGGCCACGGCGTTCGGTGCGCTCTGGTTATCGACGCATCCGGGGACGGCCAGCATGGGCCGATTGCTGATGATTTCGCTCGGCTGGGAGATGCTGGTGACGCTGCTGTTCCGTCCCGCCTTGCTGGCGCTGCCACCGAGCAGCGCGCGCTGGTTCTAGCGCGGGAGCATCAGCTCGAGGTTGCCGAATCGGGCGCCAGATTGGATCGCGTATTCCAGAGGCGGAGCGCCTTGAGCGCAGTTTCCGCCAGTTGTGGCAGGAAGCTCGGGCGCAGCAACTCCGGATCGAATGCGCCCATGCGTCGGCTGTTCTCCGAATAGCAATCCTCGAGAAAACGACGGAAGTTGAAACCATCCAGGAACATGCTGACCTGGGTGGCGGCAAAGTTCTTGCCGTCGTTCATTTCCTTGCTGCGTTGGGCAAGGCCCATCATGCGACGCAGCGCGCGCGTGTAATAGTGAAAGCTCGTCACGGGAAGCAGGGTGCGCGACAGCCATCCGCGCTGCGCTTCCGTGTAGGCCATCCAGTTGACGAAGAAGACGATGTGCCGGGTTTCCTCGTACATCAGGGTTTCGAAGATCTGCAGCATCTCCTTCGGCAGGAATTCCGATTGCCACGCGATCTTGAACAGGCCGAAGCCGAGGAAGGAATCGAGGCATTCCCCGAAGCCGAAATCCTTGAAGCGCCTGTCGATGTTGTCGCTGATATCTTCCAGCGGCCGCTCAGGAGCATCCAGTCCATACTTGTCGATCATGACCCGGATCAGGTCGGCATGCCGGGCTTCTTCCCGGCCTTGCAGGGCCAGTGCTTCTTTCAGAACCGGATCGCTTACCGTTTCAGTGAAGGCTGCGACAATCGCGCCGGCGCGTCGCTCGGTGTAAAATACCTCCGCCCAGAAGGGCACAGTCCGCAGGCGCTGCAACGCCGCTTCGTCGAGTTCCGGCCAAGGAAGGGTATGAGGATCGTATTCGGTGTAAGTCTGCTCAAAATGCCGGCAAAAAGCGTCGCGATGCTCTTGCGATCCAATTTTCATTGTGCTCGCCCTTTTGATGAGTTGCATTGAAGGGCAATGACGCGGATTTGTCTATTGTTTGGATGAAGCATCGCCCGCCTGGAGCATGCGTGATTGACCCGGGCGGCGGTGCTGAGCAAGCTGCGCTCATGAGGGGAGAAGCATTTTCCATCGTCGCAGCGGTGCTGCTGGTATCGCAGCCGGCGAGCGCGCAGCTTCAGCCCCACCGCGCCGAATACGCCTTACGGCTTGGCAGCGCTGCCAATGCGCCACGAATTGGCACGGCCGTGCAGGACATCGCCCTCGATTGCAGCGGTTGGCATATCAAGCGCGATCTCTCTTCGGAGATTGCCTTCACGCCGTCTTTGAAAGTGAGCATCGCGTCGAAGCTCGACGGCGAGGAGCCGAGCGACGGCAGCGCCTTTCGGTATCGTGCCGTCCAGATCGAGAATGGCGCTCACCGCGACACGCATGGAACGGTCGAGCATGCCGGTAACGAGATCCGTGCGGAGATCATCTCGGCGGTCGGTCCCGAGCAGCTCGTTCTTCCGCCGCCGACATTGATGCCGGTTGCCGCCATTGGGCGGCTGGTCGAGCAACTGCGCGCCGAGGCGGCGTTCTCTCCCACGCTGATGTTCAGCGCCGAGGCAATGGGCGACGTCTTCCAGATCGATGTTCGGCAAGTCGGCTCGGAATCGCTGCGCGCTGCGCCGCGTTGGCTCGACCCGGTCGCGGTGCCGGCGGCGCAATCCTGGCCGGTGCTGATGACCTTCAAGCGGGCACGCGAGGAGAATCCGAAGGCGCTGTTCTCCATTCGCGCCCAGCTCTTCAATACAGGCGTGCTCGATCGCCTGACGGTCGATGCAGGCATCGCGACCGTCACCGCGGACCTTCAGGCACTGGAGATGCACAAGGTGCCGGACTGTCCGGAGTCGCGCTAAGAGTCGAGCGCTGCGACTCTGGCGCGTCTATTGCGTGTACGTTGCCTCGCACATTTGGAGGTGCCAATGCGTCTGCCGCTCATCCCGCCGTCGGAATTGTCTTCCGAACAGCGCGCCTTGTATGACGACATGCGCAAGGGCATGGCGTCCAACTTCAATGCCTTTCGCAATATGGCGGATGATGGATCGCTCATCGGTCCGTGGAATGCCTGGTTGCACGAACCCATAATCGGCGCCGCTATCTGGAATCTCACCAAGGCGATGACGATGCAGGCGAGCCTGCCCGATTCGGTTCGCCAGATCGCCATCCTGGTCGTCGGGGCTCATTTTCGCGCAGCCTACGAACTTTATGCCCATGTCGCGGTGGCAGAGAAGGAAGGCATGGGTCCGGCGCGGCTCTCGACATTGGTGGCGGGCAACCGTCCCGACGATCTTTCCGAGGAGGAAGGGTGCGCCTACGATGTCGCGTCTTCCCTCACCTCCGGCGGCGTGCTGCCGGAACCGTGCTATGCGCGCGCCGTCGCGCTGTTCGGGCAGCACGGCGCGAATGAGCTCATCTATCTGGTCGGGCTGTACTGTCTCGTCTCAACGACGTTGAATGCCTTCAATGTGCCGGTGCCCGAGCGGGAGTAGCGATCGACCTGGAGCGCGACAGGCGGAGCGACGTCGCTGGCCATGATGGAAGATCGCTCTGCCGGGACATCGGGCCGCAGAAGGGGATTTCCCGCGACCGCTGAACTTTGGTTTTTCCGATTATTTACCCGGCTCCTCCCCTCGACGATGGTCGAGCGGATCAACCACTGTCGGGAAGAGCATGTCGATCCGTCGTCGAACCTTCGCGAGATTCTTGTCGGCTTCGTTCGCGATGGCGCCATGGGTGGCCCATGGCAAGGAATCGTATCCCGCTCGGCCAATACGGGTCATCGTTCCTTGGCCGGCCGGTGGCGGCGTCGACACCTTCGGTCGCGTGATCCAGGCCGCGCTCGCAAAGGAGCTGGGACAGGCCATCGTCATCGACAATATCGGCGGTGGCTCGGGGCGCATCGGCACCCAGACCGCGGCGCGTGCGGCAGCGGACGGCTACACGTTGCTGCTGGCCAACGACAGCTTCGCGGCAACCGAGGCGTTGCCGATCGCCGGCACGCCGCCCTTGCGGCCAGCCTTCGATCCCGTGAGCCTCGCCATCTCGGCGCCGCAGGGCCTGTTCACCCATCCCAAGTCCGGCCTCCGGTCCATCCAGGATCTGGCGGCCGCGGCGCGTGCTCGGCCCGGCCAGCTCAATGTCGGCGTGCCGGGCATCGGCAGTTCACAGCATCTCACGAGCGAACTGGTATTCAAGGCCGCGGGCAATCTCGCCGTCACGCACGTTCCCTATCGCGGCGGCGGTCCTCTGATTCAGGACCTGATCGCCGGTAACATAGATGCCGCCACGATCACGTTTTCCGCGGGCGCGCAGCAGGCAAACGCTGGCCAGCTGGTGCCATTGGCTGTCACCAGTGCCCATCGGGCTTCGGCGTTTCCAGATGTCCCGACGGTCGGGGAGACGATCGCGCCGGGTTTTGTGCAGGCGACCTGGATGGGTTTCCTGGCGCCGAAAGGCACCCCTGAAGATGTTCGCCTGCGCGTGCATGCGGCGGTTCTCGCCGCCCTGAACGACGCGTCAGTGGCGGTACGGCTGCGCGAACTCGGCTTCGATCCCATCGGACTTGGCGGCGCGGAATTCGCCAAGCTTTTCGACAGCACGATCGGGAAATTCGCCGGCATCGTCGCCGACCGCCAGATCGTGGCCCGGGACTGAAAAGGCGAGCGTCGTCAGCGTCGCGCCGACAGATCACCTGCTCCGTTCATCGGCGGCGGCATCTCGCGAGAAATCGACCACCATTAGATCCATCGGCAGGACATTCTTCTTCTGCTGCGGTGGCGATTGCGGCGAAAGCGTCATTGGAGCGCCGGTCGCCTCGGCCTTGTCGAAGTCCGCGGTGCCGGCACGATCGACGGCGGTCAATCTGAACTCGTCGATGACGTAGGGGATGCCGTTCGATAGCAGCGGCGAGGGACCATCCATCACGTGAAGATGCAAGTGCGGCGCCTGGCTGTTTCCCGTGTTGCCGACCTTCGCCAGCGCTTGCCCGCGCCGTACCTTCGCGCCGACGGTCACCTTGACGCTGCCCGGCTGCAGATGGGCATAGAGGACGTAGGCGCCATTGCCAATGTCGAGCACGATGAAGTTCCCGTCGGCCTCGGCGACATCGAGATTCTTCGGCAGCTTGCCAGGGACCTGCTCTGGCAGATCGTTGCGGATGGCAACCACGGTCCCATTGGCGACAGCGATCACTTCCTTGCCGAAGATGGTGTAATTCGACAACGTTTTGGTGTTGCCGTTGACCAATCGGTTCTGCCCATCTACCTGCTCCCAGTCGATGGCGAAGCGCTGGGCCAGCGCGAAGCGACCGTTGAGGGGCAACAGCGCTCGCACGTGGCGGATCGTGTCGCAGCAGCCGTCGCCAGCGACATAGCCCTTGCCGATCAGGGGCGGGCCCAGGACCACCGGCGGAGGGTCTTCGACCGAGATTTGGCCGACCGTCGTCGTCATCGAAAGACCGCGGTCCACCAGCTGCGCCGTGACCTGGTGGGCGATCGATTTCGGCGTTGGTATTCCGGGGTCGAGGGCCACGTGTGCGAACAGCACGCCGAACTGGCCGACACCGAGATCCGCCGACTCGGCACCTCGTCGTCCACCGATCGAGAAGCGTTTGGCGATATCGTCGCGTCCGAGTTCGAGCAGCATCTTGCCGGTATCGCTGTCGATGACGTGGATCGCGGAAAGCTTGACCTCCGAGCTGGTTGGATTGGCGATGCGCAGTTCATAGACGAGGTGCCGCCTGTCGTCGGCGCCATACATCGTCCTTGGCGCCGCCAGAACGTCGACCACGTACGGTGTCAGATGAGGTGTCTGGGCCGACGCAGACAGGGATAGCGCCCAGATCGACAAGAAGGCGCCGACGACTGTCGGAAACGCACCAGCCTTGAATTGCATCGCGATCGCTCAATCGACGGTTTTGCCGACTGACTTATAGCATGCCGCCGTCCTCGAGCGACTTGTCGCTGCGTCGAGCGTTACTGAGCCTCGTACTTCTCGACGAATTGCTCGACGCTGAGGGTCCTGAAGTCGGCAAGGGCGGCTTTCAGCTGCTCGAACGGCCAGTCCCACCACGCCAACGCCATCAGTCGCTCGGAGATGGCGGCCGGATGCCGTCTCTTGATTACCTTGGCCGGAATGCCGCCGACAATCGTGTAGGGATCGACAGGCTTGGAGACAACGGCACCGGCTGCGATCACGGCTCCGGTCCCGACCGATACGCCTGCCAGCAGAACCGCCCCATGGCCGATCCAGACATCGTGTCCGATCGAGACATGGGCGTCGCGCCGCCACTGGAAGAATGCGTCGTCATCGGCATCGGCCATGCCGTAGCGTTTGCTGCGATAGGTAAAATGATGCTGCGTCGCCCGCCACATTGGATGGTTGCCGGGATTGATGCGTGTTGCCGCGGCGATCGAGCAGAACTTGCCGATCGTGGTGTAGATGGCCATGGCATCGCGAGCGATGTAGCTGAAGTCGCCCATGATGACTTCATCGAGCGTCACCCGTTCTCCGATATCGACGTAGCTCCCGAGTCTCGAGTCCCTGACGACGGCAGTGGGATGGATATGAGTGTCGTATCCGACGGATGCGGTGTCCTTGATCGATGGCAGTGCGTTTCCCACGGCTCTTTCCTTTGTGACTCGTTTGCTGTGCCGAACCTGGCTCTCTCGGCTGATGCTGCTCTATCGATGTCATATGTCGGATATGTGAACCTGCCCTCGCATGGAGCGCCGATCGACCATATGTTAGTGTCTTGCAGCATCCGCTCCCGTGCGGATCTGGCCTGGTCGTTCCTCTCGGGAGATCATTGCACTCCGATGGATATGACAAGCGCTGAAGGAACCGGACGGTCGGGATTGACGCCGGACCAGGCGGTCGATCGCCTCGAGCGTCTTCATGCCGAGGCGAGTGGCGCTCTGCGCGAGGCACTGTCCCGCTTCACGCGGCGCGGAATTGTGCCGACGCCTGAGGAAAGAGGAAAGTTCCGCTACCCCGAATTGCGCGTCGATTGGCAGCCCTCAGGCGCCGTACACTTTACCCGGCGGGCTTGGGCGAAGTTCCAGGCGCCGGGTCTCTACTCGACGACCATCACCCAGCCGGCCTTCTTTCGCCGCTATCTTCTCGAACAGTTGAGGCCGCTGGCTGAGGAGTTCGGGGCGACGATCGATGTCGGGGTGAGCGAGCAGGAAATTCCCTATCCTTTCGTCACCGAGGCCGGCGACGAGTTCATCCGAAGTGATCTTCCGGTCCACGAGTTGGCGCGCCACTTTCCGACTCCCGTCCTGGCCAATGTGGGTGACGAGATCGCCGACGGTACCTGGGTCTTCGAGAAGCGGCGCTCTCGCCCGCTTTCCCTGTTCGATGGACTGCGCGTCGATTTCTCGTTGCGTCGGCTGATGCATTACACGGGCACGGACTGGCGCACGATCCAGCCGTGGATCCTGTTCACGAACTACCAGCGCTATGTCGATCAGTTCCTGTCCTGGGCGATGGCGGAGCTGGGTCGCGACGCGAGCCCCTACAGCCAGCTCGCCTTGCCCGGCGGCGCCACCGTACGACGGGGCGACGATCCGTCTGCGGTCGCTGCCGCCATCGCCGGTGCGCCATGGCATCGTTTCCAGATGCCGGCTTACAATCTTCAGCGATCGGACGATCGAGGCGGCATCAGCATCGTCAATATCGGCGTGGGGCCATCGAACGCCAAGAACGCCACCGATCACCTCGCGGTGTTGCGGCCGCATTGCTGGTTGATGATCGGGCATTGCGGTGGCCTGCGGCAGTCGCAGACGATCGGCGACTATGTGCTGGCGCATGCCTATATGCGCCGCGATCGCATCCTCGACGATCTCGTGCCTCCGGAAGTGCCGGTACCCGCCCTGGCCGAGGTGCAGCTTGCCTTGCAGGTCGCAGCGGAGCGCGTCACCGGTGAACGCGGTGACGCCTTGAAGCGGCGCCTGCGCACGGGGACCGTCGTCAGTTACGACGATCGCAATTGGGAGTTCCGCTGGTCGCAGGAGCGGCATCGCATCAATCTCGGCCGGGCCATCGCGGTCGACATGGAAAGCGCCGCCCTGGCCACGCAGGGCTACAGGCTGCGCGTTCCCTATGGGACCTTGCTCTGCGTGTCGGACAAGCCGTTGCACGGCGAGATCAAGCTGCCCGGTGCGGCGACCAGCTTCTATCAGCGGGCCGTCGGCGAGCACCTGCAGATCGGACTGGAAGCGATCGACATCCTGCGCGGTGAATTGGGTTCGCTTCACTCGCGCAAGCTGCGCAGCTTCGACGAACCTCCCTTCAGGTAGGACCCACAGACCTGGCGGTTGGACCGCCCACACTTCTCGCGGACCGTGATCTGCGGGCCAGGGCTGAAACTTGCCCGGATGATCTTCCGTATCCTGGAATGGTAATTGCAGCGTATGTCCTGGCGGCGAAATGGAACGCGGCCGGTCCTCCGCCGATTCGAACGAATCGTTCATGCCGCACCCCCGGCACGCGAACTGCATGCGGAATTGCAGGTGTCTGGCTCAGAGACTTGGGTAGAATCTGGACCTTTCATGGCGCCTATCAGGTGAGGTCCGATAGGCCAGAAGGGAAGGGCGCGCGCGCTGCGGGCTCATGGGCAGCTTTGAGGGGTGTTGGGTCATGAAGTCTCGTGGAGTTCTCGTCAGCCGCCGCCAAGGACTTAAAGCGGCGCTCGCCGCCGGCGCCAGCACAGCCTTGGGCGCGTTCGCATCGGTTCCTGCAGCCCAGGCGCAATCCCGGGCGGAGACGCTTCGTCAGGTAATGGGCGGGACGCTGAATTCCCTCGATGCCACGGCTCCGGGCAGCACCCGCGAAGTGTTTGGCCTCGCCATGAATGTCTATGACCGGCTGGCCTCCTTCGGCCGCAAGCAGGTCAACGGCTACTGGATCTTTGATTTCGACACGATCCGCGGCGAACTGGCTGAGAAGATCGACCGCTCGGCGGACGGTCGCACCCTGACCTTCCACCTGCGGCAGGGCGCGCGCTGGCATGATGGGACGCCGGTTATGGCGGCTGACGTCAAGTGGTCGCTGGACCGTGCCGTGAGTGCCAAGTCGCTGTCCGCGGCGCAGCTGAGCACCGGCTCGTTGGTCAAGCCGGAACAGTTCCGAGTCGTCGGCGATGGCGTGATCGAGGTTTCGCTGGAGCGTCCCGATCGCCTGGCGCTCGCCAATCTCTGTATCCCGCTGGCGCCGATGTTCAACAGCACGCTGGCGAAGAAGAACGCGACGACGGAAGATCCGTGGGCCCAGAGCTGGCTCAAGGAGAATACCGCGGCCGGCGGCGCCTACATGGTCGAGTCGCACAAGCCCGGACAGCAGACCATCCTGAAGCGCAACGACGACTGGAAGAATGGCGTCGACGGCAAGCTCCCCTTCTTCCGCCGCATCATCGCCCAGACGGTGCCCGAGGCCGCGACCCGCGCGAGCCTGCTGGAGAAGGGCGACGCCGACCTCTCGATCGATCTTCAGTCCAGCGACATCGATCCGCTGGTGCAGCGGGGCAAGGTCAAGCTGGTGGCGATCCCGCAGACCAACGGCTTCACGGCCATCGTCTTCAATACGCGCATGGCACCCTTCGACAACGTGAAGGTGCGCCAGGCCATCGCGGCGGCTCTGCCCTACGAGGACATGTTCAAGGCAGCTCTGTTCGGTCGCGGCCGGAAGTTGTTTGGCGCCGATTGGTCCGAGGCTCCGAATGACTCCTTCCCGCAGCCGTTGCCGCTGCGCACCGACCTTGCCAAGGCCAAGGCGCTGTTGGCCGAAGCCGGGTTCGCCAATGGCTTCGCGACCAGCTTCGCCTTCGCGGCCGGCGCGGCCGCTGCAGCTGAACCCGCCGCGGCGCTGCTGAAGGAGGCGCTGGCCAAGATCGGCATCGAGGTCTCGATCCAGAAGATGCCGGATGCCCAGCTTGCCACCATGGAAGTGGAGCGTCGGCTGCCATTCTTCCTGGAGACGGGCACCGCGTGGCTGCCGGCGCCGGACTACTTCCTGCGGACCTATTTCAATGGCGACCAGCGCTGGAATTTCAGCAGCTTCAAGGACGACGAACTCGACCGGCTCGTGCAGGCAGCGCGCTTCGAGACCGATCCGGCCAAATACGCAGCCATGTGCAGGCAGATGATCACGATCGTCGGCCGTCAGGATCCGGCGTTGATGCTGTGGCAACCCAACCAGGACGCGGTCATGGCGCCCAATGTCGACGGCTTCACCTACTGGTTCCACCGTCAGGTGGACTACCGCGACTTGCGTCGGTCCTGAGCGTTGGGCGCGCTCCGCAACATCGGTCGACGGGCGGCGAGGCGACTGCTTGCCTCGCTGCCGGCGTTGCTGGGCGTTGTCGTCTTCACCTTCATCCTGATGCGCGTCCTGCCGGGCGATCCGGCCACCTTCTTCGCGTCCGGACCGAACGCGGGTCAGGAGGAAATCGAGCAGCTGCGCAAGCAACTCGGACTCGACCGTCCGATACCCGTGCAGCTGATGCGTTATCTCGGTGACGTTGCGACCGGCAATCTCGGCCGCTCCATGACCACAGGCCAGCCGGTCGTCTCGGATCTGGCGCATCGGCTACCGGCCTCGCTCGAGCTCACCTTCTTTGCCCTGGTCATCGCCTTGTCGCTCGCCTTGCCGCTCGGCATCGCCGCGGCGCTGAGGCCGAACTCCGTGATCGACCACGGCGTGCGGGTCCTGTGCACGCTCGGAGTCTGCGTGCCGACTTTCGTTTCGGGCCTGCTGTTGATCTACGCCTTCTATTACGTGCTTGGTCTTGCTCCCGATCCGACGGGACGATTGGATGTCTTCTCGTCGCCGCCGCCGGATATTAGCGGCTTCCTGCTGATCGACTTCGCCCTGGCCGGCGATTTCGAGGGCTGGCGGGCGGCCTTCTCGCAGCTTGTGTTGCCGGCTGCGACAATGGCGCTGTTCGTGCTTGCTCCATTGGCCCGCATGACGCGGGCCTCGATGCTGGCCGCCCTTGGCAGCGACTTCGTCCGCACCGCGCGGTCCATCGGCATGGCCGACTGGCGCGTGATCCTGGTCTACGGGCTGCGCAATGCCATGCTGCCGGTGCTGACCATTATCGGCGTCGTCTTCTCGACGATGTTGGGCGCCAACGTTCTGGTGGAGAAAGTGTTCTCCTGGCCTGGCATCGGGTCCTATGCGCTCGATGCCCTGCTGGCCTCCGACTATGCGCCGGTGCAGGGCTTCGTGCTGCTCATCGCCGCCATCTTTGTCCTCGTGAACCTCACCATCGACATGTTGTACGGCGTCGTCGACCCGAGAATGGGCATCGAGTGAACAGCACGCTTCGCCATGCCGGCTGGGTGCTTCGCGGCAACCCCGTCACCGCCATTGCTGCCACCGCGATGTTCGCCCTGGTGATGCTGGCGATTCTGGCGCCGTGGATCGTGCCTTACGATCCGATCGTCTCCAACGTGTCGAACGCGCTCAAACCGCCGTCGGCCGCGCATTGGGCGGGAACGGACCAGCTCGGCCGCGACATCCTCAGCCGGCTCCTGACCGCTGCGCGGCTCGATCTCGCCATCGCCTTTTCCGCCGTCAGCCTGTCCTTCGTGGCCGGCGCCGTCATTGGGGCGCTGTGCGGTTACGCCGGCGGCGCGCTCGACCGCTGGGTCGGCCGTCTGGTCGACGTGCTGATGGCCTTTCCGTTGTTCGTGCTGGCGATGGCGCTGGTCGCCGCATTGGGCAACCGGGTCGAGAACATCGTCATCGCCACCGCCATCATCAACTTGCCGTTCTATATCCGCTTCGCCCGTGCCGAGGTCAGCGTGCGGCGCAATGCCGGCTGGGTCGAGGCCGCGCGGGCGGGCGGTGAAGGCCGCTTCTCCATCGTCCTGTGGTTCCTGATCCCCAACATCCTGCCGGCGATGGCGGTGCAGATCTCGCTCAATCTCGGTTGGGCGATCCTCAATGCCGCCGGCCTGTCGTTCCTCGGCCTCGGTGTCCAGGCACCGACCCCGGAATGGGGCATCATGGTCGCCGAGGGTGCGCGCTTCATCGGCACCGGCCAATGGTGGCTGGTCGCGTTCCCGGGCCTGGCGCTCATGCTGGCAGTGCTGTGCTTCAACCTGCTGGGCGATGGTCTGCGCGACATCCTCGATCCGCGGATGCGCACATGAACGGATCGCTGCTCGTCGTTCGCGACCTCCATGTCGCCTTCCATACGCGGGGCGGCGTCGTCGATGCCGTGCGCGGCATCGGACTGGAGCTGGCGGCTGGCGACACGCTGGCGATCGTCGGCGAAAGCGGCTCGGGCAAGTCGGTCACCGCCTACTCGGTGATGCAGCTCCTCGACCGCTCGGCGCGCATCAAGCAGGGGCAGATCGTGTTCCGCGGCGAGGACATCACGCGGCCGGCGCCGGCGCGGATGAAAACGCTACGGGGTGCGGCCATCTCGATGGTCTTCCAGAGCCCGCGCACCGCGCTGAACCCCATCCGGCCGATCGGCCGCCAGATCATGGATGCCCTGTCGGCTCATAACGCCGCGCCCGAGGCCGAGCTGCGCAATCGGGCGCTGGAGCTCCTCGAGGCGGTGCGCATCCGCGACGCCGAAAGCCGGTTCGACGCCTATCCCGAACAACTCTCCGGCGGCATGTGCCAGCGCGTCATGATCGCCATGGCCATCGCCTGCAATCCCGCACTGTTGATCGCCGACGAACCCACGACCGGTCTCGACGTGACGACGCAGAAGACCGTGATGGACCTGCTGACTCGGCTGATCGCGGAACGCAACATGGGTCTGATCCTCATCACCCACGATCTCGGCCTCGCCGCGCGCTACTGCCGCAACGTCATGGTGATGGAGAAGGGGCAGGTGGTGGAACGGGCGCCGACGCTTGAGCTCTTCAGCAATCCCACCCATCCGTATACGCGCAAGCTGGTGGCGGCCTCGCCGACGTTCGATTCGACCGTCAATGATCTCGTCGGGGCACCGCCCGCGGCCCCGATCGTGCGGCCACCCGAGGAACGCGGAACGCCGTTGCTGCTCGATGTTCAGGCGGTCACCAAGCGCTATAGCGGCAGCCCCGTCGTCGACCAGGTGTCGCTGACGATGAAGCGCGGCGAGAGCGTCGGTCTCGTGGGCGAGTCCGGATCGGGCAAGAGCACGCTGTCGCGCATGATCTGCCGCCTGATCGACCATGACGGCGGCAGCGTGGTCTTCGACGGCGAGGATATCGGCGACGTGCCGGCCCGCGACTTCCACGCATCGCCGCTGCGCCGCGACATCCAGATCGTGTTCCAGGATCCGCACGAGAGCCTCAACCCGCGCTTCTCCGCCTTCGACTGCATCGCCCATCCGGTCCGGCGCCTGCTGAAGATCAAGGACGGCGCCGAGTTGCGGCGCCGCGTCGAGGAAGTGGCCGAACGTTGCGGCCTGCCGCGGCGACTGCTGTCGCGTTTCCCGCATCAGCTTTCTGGTGGCGAAAAGGCCCGCGTTGGCATCGCCCGCGCCATCGCGGTCGGCCCGCGGCTCCTGGTGCTGGACGAGCCAACGGCGGCGCTGGACGTATCGGTTCAGGCGGTCGTGCTCAAGCTGCTGGACGACCTGCGGCGCGACAGCGGACTCGCCTTCCTGTTCGTCAGCCATGACCTCAATGTCGTACGCATGATGTGCGAGCGCATCGTCGTCATGCGCCGCGGCACCGTCGTGGAGGAAGGCGAGAGCGACGTGCTGTTCCGCGCGCCTCGCACGGACTACACACGCGATCTGCTGGCGGCCATTCCGCATTTCGAGCACCGGCTGCAGGCCGCATCCTGACAGGCCGCCATGACTGGAGAACGAGGAGACTAAGGACGTGCGGACCAGACTCTGGGATATCGGGACGGATATCGGCGGGACGTTCACCGATATCGTTGCCGTCGAGACCGGCAGCCACGAGACCCGCACGGCCAAGGTTCCGTCGCGGCCCGACGCGCCGGTACGCGCCATGCTGGAAGCGCTGGCGGCGGTCGGACTCGGCGCCGGAGACGTGCGCCGCTTCGTGCATGGCACGACCCGTGTCACCAATGCGCTGGTCGAGGGCCGACTGCCCAAGGTTGCGCTGGTCGCCACGGCGGGCTTCGAGGACGTGCTGGAGATCGCGCGTTATCGCCGCGACGAACTGTATCGCCTCGACGTGCCGCCCAAGGCGCCGCCATTGGTGCCGCCCGCGCTCTGCTTCGGCCTCAAGGAACGTCTCGATCACAGCGGTGCGGTGCTGCAGCCACTCGAGGAGGCGGAGATCGAGCGGCTGGTCGCCTGGCTGCGCGCCAACGAGGTGCAGAGCGTCGCGATCTGCCTGCTGCATTCCTACGCCAATCCCATCCATGAACGGATGCTGGCGGAGCGGCTGAAGGGGGCGGTGCCGAACCTCTGCGTCTCGCACGAGATCAATCCCGAGGCACGTGAATACGAGCGCGCCTCCTCGACCGTGTTCAACGCTGCAGCCATGCCGATCGCGGTCGAATACCTGACCGAGCTCGAGGAGAAGCTGCCTCTCGGCGCGGGCCTTCAGGTGTTCCATTCGGCCGGCGCGATGGTGCCGATCCCGACCGCCAAGCGGCGTCCGCTGGTGATGGCCATGTCGGGGCCGGCGGCGGGCGTTTCGGCGTCGGCACGTATCGCGCGCGATCTGGATCGGCCGCGCGTGCTGACCTTCGACATGGGCGGTACCACCACCGATGTCTGCCTGATCGTCGATGGTGCGGCCGAGATGACGGACACGCGCATGATGGGTGGGCGGCCGTTGCGCCAACCGATGCTCGCGGTCCATTCCATCGGCGCGGGCGGCGGGTCGATCGTCAATCTCGGGCCGGGCGGTCTTACCGTGGGGCCGAAAAGCGCCGGATCGGTACCCGGTCCGGCCTGCTATGGACGTGGCGGAGAACTGCCGACGATCACCGATGCCAATGCCGTGCTGGGCTATCTCGACCCCGAGGCCGTGCTGGGCGATTCGATCAAGCTCGATGTCGAGGCAGCGCGGCGTGCCGTCGCCCCTATTGCCGACAGGCTCGGGCTCGGCCTCGTCGATACGGCACTGGGAATCATCCGGGTCGCGAATGCCACCATGGCGCGGGCGCTCCGGCGCGTGACGGTCGAACGCGGCATCGACGGCCGCGACTGCACACTGCTGGCGTTCGGCGGCGGCGGACCGATGCATGCCGCCGGCCTTGCCGACATCTACGGGCTGAAGGAGATCATCGTGCCGGCCGCATCGAGCGCCTTCTCAGCGCTGGGCTGCCTGACGGCGGACTTCTCCTTCCTGCAGCAGCGCACGCTGCGCGTGCCGATGGAGGGCATGACCTCCTCGTATTTCTCCGAGCGCGTCGACGATCTGGTGGCCGAGGCGACGGCACCGCTGATCGCCAACGGTATTCCCCAAACGGAGATTGCGCTCGAATACGTCGCCCTCGTGCGCTACGCGGCGCAGAGCGACACGTTGCCGATCCGCTTCGCCATGCCGCTGGATCCCGCGACGCTACGCGCCGACTTCCACCGGCGCCATCAGGCACTCTTCGGCTACGCCACTGGCGAGGCCTGCGTCATCGAAGCGGTGCGCGTGCAGGCGTTGAAGCCCTCGTCGACACCGTTCTCACGGCCGACCTCGGACCGGCCGCCATCGCCGCGCCGCGCCCGAGACTGTTATTTCGACGGGCCCGAGGCCATCCGTACCGAGATCCTGCCGCGCGAGGAACTCGGCGGCGTGGTCGAAGGGCCGGCCATCATCGAGGATGCTTGGTCGACGGTGATCGTGCCGCCCGGCTGGCAGGCGCGGCCGGACAATCGCGGCAATCTCTTTCTTACCAAGAGGGCGGCATGAGCAGGCTCGATCCCTTCGTCATCGAGGTCGTTCGTCACGGACTGTCGGCGGCGGCCGAAGAAATGAGTCTCGTCATGACGCGATCGGCGCGCTCGCCGCTGTTGCGCGAGGCGGGCGATCTGTCGTCGGCGATCACGGACGGGGCGGGCGGCCTGGTCGGACAGGGGCGCGACATCCCGATCCACCTCGGCGCCATGTCCTACACCATTCCCGAGCTGCTGAAGGTCTATCCGGCCGCGACCATGCGCGAGGGCGACGCCATCATCTACAATGTCGGCGCGCTCGGCGGGAATCATCTCAATGACGTCAAGGTGGCGCGGCCTGTCTTCGTCGGCGGCAATCTGGTGGCCTTCGCCGTCAGCCTGGCGCATTGGCCGGACGTAGGCGGTACCTGGCCAGGCAGCTATCTCTCGCAGGCGGTCGACACCTATCAGGAAGCGATCCGCATTCCACCCATGCCGATCGTGCGGGCCGGTCAGCTCGACAAGCCGGTGCTGGACTTCATCCTCGCCAATGTGCGCGATCCGGTGTCCTGCGAGGGCGACCTGCTGGCGCAGATCGCCGCCACGGCGGCCGGCGAGCGGCGCATCCAGGAGATGTGCGCCCAGTTCGGCGTCGAGGCCTTCGAAGCCATGATGGCACGGCTGCACGATCTGTCCGAAGCCGAGATGCGCGCGGCCATCACCGAGCTGCCCGACGGTATCTACGAGGGCGAGGACTTCCTCGATGACGGCGGCCCCAATGGCGAGCCAGCGCGCATCCATGTCCGTATCGAGATTCGCGGTGACGAGGCCACCTTCGATCTCTCCGGCTCGAGCGATCGCGTCGCCAATTTCTGTAACACGACGCCCTTCATCGCCGCGTCCGCGGTCGTCTATGCCGCGCGCATCATGAGCGGGCGCGAGATGCAGCAGAATGCCGGCGCGCTACGGCCGGTGACGGTGATCACGCGGCCAGGTTCGATCCTCGATCCGGGCTGGCGTGCCGCGGTTGCCGCCGGCAATCACGAGACCTCCATGCGAATCGTCGATGCCGTCTTTCGCGCCATGGAGAACGTCATTCCCGAACGCCTGTCGGCCGGCGGACCCGCGACCTCCGGCCTGCTCGCCTTCGCCGAGCCGATGCCGGACCAGTCATGGCGCATGCTCTACGAGGTCCATGGCGGCGGCGAAGGGGCGCGTCACGACCGCGACGGCTGTCCCGCCACGCGCGTGCATCTCACCAATACCTCGAACACGCCCACCGAGGTCATCGAGGCCAACTACGCGATCCGCGTCGAACGTCAGGCGATCCGGCGCGGTTCCGGAGGCGCAGGCCGGCATCGTGGCGGCGACGGCGTGATCCGCAGCTATCGCGTGCTGGCACCCACCATGTGGTTGACGAGCTGCGTGGAGCGATCGGTCATGCCGACCTACGGCCTCAAGGGCGGCGAACCCGGACTGCCGTTCAGGATCACGCTCGAGCGTGACGGCAAGGTCGAGAGGATCTCGGGCAAGACGAACATGCTGCTCAAGGCCGGCGATCTCGTGACGCTGGAGGGCTGTGGCGGCGGCGGTTTCGGTGCGCCGGTTTCGGCAGGCTGAAGCGGCGCGGTCGTCATGGGACATCGCATGACAACCGGAGCATCGCGGCAGCGCATGTCGATGGCGGGCGCGGGACTCGACCGCAATCTGGATCTGCCGCTCTATCAGCAGGTTGCCACCCATCTGCGCAACCAGATACTGGACGGCCGGTTGCGTGCGGGGACCCGACTGCTGGGCTCGCGCCAACTGGCGGCGGAACTCGGCTGCTCGCGGGCGATCGTCCTGACCGCGTTCGACCTGCTCTACTCGGAAGGCTACCTGCAGTCGGTCCCTCGCGGCGGCGTCGAGGTTGCCGCTGTTGCTCGACCGTCCGGGTCGATGGTTCCGGCGATGGATGCGGGAGCGGCCGATGAATGGCTTTCCCAGCGCTGGCGCGCCGTACTGAAGACTCAGTACGACTTCGATCTGTCGTCTCCCTTCAGTCCCGGCGCGCCTGACGTCTCTCTCTTCCCCTTTGACGTCTGGTCCCGGTTGCTGCGGCAGGTGTGGGCCAACCCGCCGAAGGCAGCCTCCTCCAACATGTCGCCACTGGGCTGGCAGCCGCTGCGCGAGGCGACGGCCGAATATCTCGGGGCGGTGCGTGGCCTGCTCTGTCGCGCGGAGGAGGTAGCCGTCACGACGGCCAGTTCCGGCGCGCTCGATCTCTGCTGTCGTATGCTTCTGGATCCGGGTGACGAAGTCTGGGTCGAGGAGCCGGGATTCATCGAGGCGCGCTGGAGCCTCAAGGCGGCGGGCGCCAAGCTGGTTCCGGTGCCGGTCGATGACAAAGGCCTGTGCGTTGCCGAGGGGATCAGGCGCGCCCCCAAGGCCAAGCTCGCTGTCGTCACGCCATCGCACCAGTTCCCGCTCGGCGTGACGATGGGGCTCGAGCGCCGGCAGGAATTGCTGGAATGGATGAACGGCCATGGTGGCTGGATCATCGAGGACGACTACAACTCGGAATTCCGCCATCGCGACAGCATGACTGCCTCACTCAAGTCGCTCGATCGCAGCGGCCGCGTGATCTATCTCGGCACCTTCTCGAAGGTGATGCTGCCGAGCCTCAGGATCGGCTATCTCGTCGCCAGTCCGCGCTTCGTCGAAGCCTTTGGCCGCGGTCGGGCGCGGATAGACGTCCACACGGCCGGCACCGCTCAGCTTGCCCTCGTGGAGTTCCTGCGGCAGGGGCATCTGCTTCGTTATCTGAGGCGCATGCGCGCAACCTATGCCGAGAGACGGGAAGCCGTTCTCGCTGCCTTGCGCCAGCTTCTGCCCGACGAACTCGAGATTCCACCGGATCCCGCCGGACTCCATCTCACGGCGCTGTTCAAGCCATCGCTCGCCGAGAGGGTCAGCGATCGCGACGTTTCCCAGCGCAGTCGGGCCGTGAACAACTTCGTCCAGCCGCTTTCCCAATGTTACCTGGGCGTGCCGGATCGCCAGGGGCTGCTCATTGGCTATGGCCAGCTCAAGGCGGAAGAGGCGCTGCCGCGATTGTCCAGCGTGGCCGCGATCATCCAAGACGCACAGCATCTGGCTCACTGAACCCGCCGAGAACTGGCGCTGTCGCAAACCACATGATGCCCCTAGGGTCGGGCCAGTACAGGAAGGAATGGAATAGGGCATGCGCAGATTGCTCCATACCGGTCTCAATGCAGGAGGCGAGTCACCTCAGGTTGTCGGTGGCCGGGGAGCCTACTTCTTTCTGAGCAACGGCCAGTCCGTGCTCGACGGCAGCAACACCGGCGGCCCGCTTGGTCATGGTCACCCCAGGATGGCCGAGGCCCTGCGCGCGGCTGCGGACTTGCCGATGGTGAGCGAGGGATGGAACTGGCAGGGGCGCGACAAGGCGGCCGACGACCTTTTCGAGATTGGGCTCGTCGGCGAAGACACATGGGCCGGCGCGGTTCGCTTCTGCCTGAGCGGTAGCGAAGCCAATGACGTGGCCCTGTCGCTATCGCAGGCGCTGACCGGACGTCAGGCGATCGCGACGCGTGAGCGCGCCTATCATGGTCTGGTCGGCCTCAGCCGCGACGTCACGGTCCAGCCGCACTGGCATGGTGGCCTCGCCGCGCCGAATGGCGGGTCGAAGATGCCGGCGCCGTGCGCGCCGGTGCATGTACTGCCGGCGCCCGATGGTGCTCTTTATCTCGCCGGTTCCGATCTGAAATCGAACGAGACCTTGGAACAGCGTCTCGCACAGGCGCCAACGCAGTTGGCCCAGTCGGCGGCGGTCATCATCGACTACACGCAGGGCGGCTTCTATCACGATGGCGCCTATCAGGATGCCGTCGCGGGCATCGCCCGGCGCGAGGGCGCGCTGTGGATCGCCGACGAAGTCGTCACGGGCTTGGGGCGCGCGGGACGTGGGTTCGCGTTCCAGGGCGGTGCGAGCCGGCCAGACATCGTGACCCTGGGCAAGGGACTGGGCGGCGGCATGGTGGCGGTTGCGGCCATCGTGCTGTCGAAGGATGTGGTCGCCGAGCTCAAGGGCAAGAGCTGGCAGAACTATGGAACCTTGCGCGGCCATCCCCTGGCGATGGCCGCGGTGAGCGCCTATCTCCGCATCGTTCGCGACGAAGGGCTACTCGGCCGCGTGCATGAGCTGGAGCGGCGCTATGCCGATCGCTTGAGGGAGATCGGGCGGCGGCACCCGAGCGTCGCGCGCATTGCCGGTCAAGGGCTGCACTGGACCATCGAGCTGCATGGTCCCGATTGGCGGCAGTGGCTTGCCGATACGCTGGAACCGCCCATTGCTTCGCGCGTCAGCGCCAAGGCGCTGTCGCTTGGCGCCGTGGTCGGCACCAGCGGCGAACAGACCTCGCTGTTCTTGGCACCGCCGCTGATCATCTCGGACGAGGAATCCGATCGCCTGCTGGGCATTCTCGATGAAAGCCTCGAACTCGCCGATCGCGAGCACAATACCCTGATGAACAAGGCACACTGACGGGGCGAACGAGAATGGGTAGGCCAGCTTCCGACAGTCGCACAGACTTCTGGCCTGCGGGAGTGCCGCGCCACCTCGGCCCACTGCCGCGAAGTCTCGGCGAGGCCTTGAGGCTAACGGCGGCACGGCGGGGAGAGGCGCTGGCGATCGCCTATTACGGTGCGGAGATCACGTTCGCCGATCTTCTGGGCCGCGTGGAGCGACTTGCGGCCTTTCTCCAGCATCGATGTGGCGTCCGCCAGGGCGATCGCGTCCTGCTGGGCATGCAGAACTCACCGCATTTCGTGATCGGCTACCAGGCGATCGTCCGCGCCGGAGCGGTTGTGGTTCCCGTCAATCCGATGAACACGCCGGACGAACTCGGTTACTTCGCCACCGACAGCGGCGCGCGCACGGCGATCATCGGGGCGGAGCTGCTCGATCGCTATGCGTCGCTGGTTCCGGCACCGCTCGAGCATCTTGTCATCGCGACTTATGGCGACGAGATTCCGGCCGACACGCCCTTCCGCCTGCCGTCCGTCATCGCCGAGAGCGTGTTGCCGGCGCCATTGCCGGTCGGTGCTATCGCCTGGGAGGAAGCGCTTGCCGAATCAGCGCCGCCGCTCCCCGACAGGACGGAACCAGGCGATCTCTGCGTCATGCCCTACACCTCCGGGACGACGGGCAAGCCCAAGGCGTGCAAGCACACCCACGCCAGCGTGCTGCATACGGCGCTCCTGCAGGCAAGCTGGTACGGCTACGACGACGACACGGTGCTGACGGGGTTCATGCCGATGTTCCATGTCGCCGGCATGCAGCTCTCGCTCAACGGCTGTGCCGCCGCCGGCGCGTCTCTGGTCATCATGTCGCGCTGGGATCGTGACCTCGTGGGGCCTTTGTTCGAACGCTATGGCGTGACGTTGTGGAGCGCCGCCCCGACGATGGTGATCGATGTCCTGTCGGGTGCCGGCCTGGAGGATAAGGCCTTCGCCCGCCTGAAGATCATCACTGGTGGTGGGGCGACGATGCCGGAAGCTGTCGCCGCGGAACTCGAACGCCGCTTCGGGCTGCATTTCATCGAGGGGTACGGGATGACCGAGACCATCTCGCCCACGCATCTCAATCCACTCGACCGGCCGAAAGCCCAATGCCTCGGCATTCCGGTGCACGACACGGTGGCGCGTGTCGTGTCGCCCGAGACGTTCGATGAATTGCCGCGCGGGGAGGTCGGCGAGATCGTGGTGGCTGGGCCGCAGATCATGCAGGGTTATTGGAACCGTCCCGACGCCGATGCCGAGACTTTTCTCGAGCGCGACAGGCTGCGATTCCTGCGCACCGGTGATCTCGGCTGGGTCGACGAGGACGGCTACTTCCATATCATCGATCGCCTGAAGCGCATGGTCAACGTCTCCGGCTACAAGGTCTGGCCGGCCGAGTGCGAGGCGACGCTGCACCGGCATCCCGCCATCCAGGAATGCTGCCTCGTGTCGTCGCCCGATCCCTATCGCGGTGAGACGGTGAAGCTGTTCGTGGTGCGTCGGCCCGGTATCGAGACCAGCGCTGACGACATCATCGCCTGGGCGCGCGGCGTGATGGCGGCCTACAAGGTGCCGCGGCGCGTCGAGTTCGTGGATCATCTGCCGCGGAGCGCCTCGAACAAGGTCGACTGGCGTTCGCTTCAAGCCGCAGAGTGGGAGCGGGCGAAAGCCGCCGCATCGACGGCTGCTTGAAGTGTTGGCATTTCGCTTGCCTGTAGGATGACATGATCGACGCAACGACATCCGGCGCGGCCGGCCTGGCCATCCTGGAAGCCCAGGCGCATCGAGAGCTGGACCTCACGGCCCATCCCCGCGCCGACTGGATGGTGCCGCGACTCTATCGAGGCAAGCCGGCCCTCGATGTTCTGATCGTCGGCGCCGGCCAATGCGGCATGGCGACCGCCTTTGGCCTGATGCGCGATCGCGTCCGCAATATCCTGCTCATCGATCGCGCACCCGAAGGCAAGGAAGGGCCATGGTCGACCTTCGCGCGCATGCCGACCTTGCGCAGCGCCAAGGACCAGACCGGTCCCGATCTCGGCGTGGCGAGCCTTACCTTTCAGGCCTGGTACGAGGCGCAATATGGCGCAGACGCCTTTGCCAGGCTGCACCTGATACCGACCGGGCAGTGGCACACCTATCTTCTCTGGATTCGTCGCGTGCTCGCGCTGCCGATTCGCAATGAGGTCGCCTTGACGGCCATCGCGCCCGGACAGCTCGACGATGGCGGTCGATGCCTGCTGGCGACGCTATCGACCGGCGAGGTGCTTGCGACGCGGAAGCTGGTCCTCGCCACGGGACAGGATGGAACCGGCGAATGGTGGATGCCGGACTTCATCCGCGCGTTGCCGGCCGATCGCCGGGCCCATACCTGCGAGAACATCGATTTCGAACGGCTGCGCGGCCGAACTGTTGCCGTGCTGGGTGCTGGCGCTTCGGCTATGGACAATGCCGCCGTTGCTTTGGAGCACGGTGCCGACGTCCATCTCTTCTGTCGGCGAGAGACGCCGTCGGTGATTCAGCCCTATCGCTGGCTGACGTTCGCCGGTTTCTTGCGGCACATGAGCGAGATGCCAGACGAATGGCGCTGGCGGATCATGGGCCACATCATGCGCACGCGGGAAAGCTTTCCCGGCGATACCTACAGGCGCGTGATGGCATTCCCCGACTTCCGGATGCATGTCGGCCGCAACTGGACGGATGCCCGGCTGGCGAATGGACGGGTACGCATCGAGACAACGAGTGAGCCCTTCGACGCCGACTATGTCATCTGCGGCACGGGGATCCGGCAGAACCTCAAGGCGCGGCCGGAGCTGGCAAATATCGCCGATCACGTGGCGCTGTGGGGCGACCGGTATGCGCCGCCTCCCGGTGAGGAGGATCCGTTGCTGGCCGCATCGCCCTACTTGGGGCCAGACTATGCTTTCCTCGAGAAGACACCCGGCACGACGCCCTGGCTTGCCGACATCCATCTGTTCGGTATCGGCACGACGCTCAGTTTCGGGCCGTCCGGCAGCAGCATCAATGCCATGACCATCGCTGTCCCGAAGCTGGTCGCCGGTCTTACGCGCGGCCTATTCCAGGCGGATCTGGAACGGCATTGGGCGTCGCTGCTGGCCTACGATATCAAGCAGGTCGAACTCGACTGGCAGAGCGGCCAGATGCAGGCGGACGGCGGCTTCCCCGGCTAGTTCTCCTGTGCAATTCGGAAGCACGCTGCCTATCCGCCTCGGTCTGCGTTAACCGGAAGGGTAAAACTCTTCTGGCACGATGAGCGCCGGCAAACCGAATCGGAGGGTCAGATGCGCATTGAACCGGTCTTCCTGTTCGACCTCGACGGCACCCTGGTGGATAGCGTCTACCAGCATGTGCTCGCCTGGAAGGAGGCACTCGACGCCGAAGGCATCGATCTTTCCGTATGGCGCATTCATCGCAAGATCGGCATGAGCGGCGGGCTGTTCACCAACCAGCTGCTTCGGGAGACGGGTCTCGACATCAGCGCCGAGCGCAGCGAACGCTTGCGTCAGCTTCATGCGGCGGCCTACCGGAAGTTCGGCGCCCAGATCCGCCCGCTTCCCGGTGCCCGCGAACTGCTGTCCTGGCTATCGAACGCGGATATCCGCTGGGCGATCGCCACGAGCGGCAGAATGGAGACCGCCAGCGTCAACCTGGCCGCGCTGGGCGTCGATCCGGCAAAGGTTCCCGTCGTGACGCGCGATCAGGTGAAGTACGCCAAGCCCGATCCCGATCTGTTTCTCGCCGCCGCCGAAAGATTGGGCTGCTCGACGGAAACGGCCGTCGTCGTGGGCGACAGCATCTGGGACATGCTGGCGGCAACGCGGTGCCGTGCCTTGGGCGTAGGACTGCTGAGCGGCGGATATGGCCCCGACGAATTGCGGCAGGCCGGCGCCATCCGGGTCTATGACGACCCGGCCGACCTGCTCGTCCATATCGATGAAGTTGGCGGGCGCCGATGACGCCTGACGGTCGGAGCTGCTAGGAGGCGGCGGTCGCGGTCTCCAGGACCGCCATCGATCGGCGGGCGGCGTAGCGCTTGGCAAGCGTCGCACAGACCATGAGCTGGATCTGGTGAAACAGCATGACCGGCAGGATCGCCAGGCCGACATGTCCGGCAAACAGGACGTTGGCGATCGGCAGTCCCGTCGCCAGGCTCTTCTTGGACCCGCAGAAGACGATGGTGATCTCGTCAGGACGCGAGAAGCCGAGTCGGCGGCTGGCGATCGTCAGCAGCGCCATGATGATGGCCAGCAGCGCGACGTCCACCAGGGCGAGGCGGAGCAGCTCGGCCGCATCGACCTGATGCCAGAGGCCATTCACCATGCCGTGGCTGAAGGCTGCATAGACGATGAGCAGGATCGATCCGTAATCGACGAACTTCAGCAGGCGCGCGTTGCGGGAGACCAATGATCCGATCCACGGCCGCAGCAACTGGCCGGCCACGAACGGCGCCAACATCTGCAGCAGGATATTCACCACGGTGTCGCCGGACAGGCCGACGCCGCGCTGGCTGAGCACGAAGCCGGCCAGCAATGGCGTCAGCACCAGACCCATGAGGTTCGACGCCGAGGCGCTGCAGATCGCCGCAGGAACGTTGCCGCCGGCCACGGAGGTGAAGGCAATCGAGGCCTGGACGGTCGAGGGCAGGATGGTGACCAGCAGCACGCCGCCCCACAGCGACGCCGGCAGAAGCTGCGGCATCAGGGCATGGGCCGCGAGTCCGACCAGCGGGAAGAGGATGAAGGTGCTGGAAAAGACCAGGCCATGGAGACGCCAGTGGCGGGCGCCCGCCAACGCCGCTGATGGCGATAGCTTTGCGCCGTGGAGGAAGAAAAGAAGCGCGACGGCGGCATTGGTCGCGGCGTCGGCGAGGACGGCCCCTTCACCGTGGGCGGGGGCAAACGAGGCGATTGCGACCGTGGTGAGGATCGCGACCAGGAAGGGATCGATGTAGCGGAAAAGCCAGAGAGGGCGGCGCATGGCGAGGGTTTCCAGTTTGTGGCCCGTATATCGCCTTCTGTTGCAGCATTGTGAACTATGCTTACTGATGTTACTGTTATCATGAAATACGATAAACGATGTTCGAACCGACGCAGCTCCGCAGCTTTCTCGCCGTCGCCCAGACGCGCAGCTTCACCCAGGCGGCCGAGCGGCTCGGCCTGCAGCAGTCGACGGTGAGCCAGCATGTCCGCAAGCTCGAGGACGAGACCGGACGACGGTTGTTCCGGCGCGACACCCATTCCGTGGCCACCACGCCGGACGGCGACGCGATGGTCGAGTTCGCGCAAAGCATTCTGGACGCCAACGAACGCGCGCAGAGTTACTTTGCCGGCTCGCAACTGCGCGGCCGGTTGCGCTTCGGGACGTCCGAGGATTTCGTGCTGTCCCAGCTGCCGGAGGTCCTGCATGCCTTCGTCCGCGCGCATCCGTTGGTCGATCTTGAACTGACGGTGGCCTTGAGCGGCAGGCTCAACCAACTGCTCGAACGCGGCGAACTCGATCTCATCTGCGGCAAGCGCCGCCGCGGCGACGAGCGGGGACAGATCGTGTGGCGCGATCGGCTGATCTGGGCGGCCGGAAAGGAATACCGGCTCGATGTTTCGGCGCCGGTGCCGCTGATTCTCTATCCGCCACCCAGCATCACGCGGGAGACGGCCCTGGCGGTGCTCGAACGCGCCGCCCGACCGTGGCGCATGGTCTGCGTCAGTGGAAGTCTGAGCGGGTTACGCGCGGCTGCACTTGCCGGTCTCGGCGTGACGCCGATCACGCGCGGTCTCATGCCGAGCGGTCTCGTCGATCTGGAGAAGCCGCACGACCTGCCGGACCTCGGTGCCATCGAATTCGTGCTCAAGGGCTCGACCCGGCGCGGCCCTGCCGCCAAGCTCGCGGAAGCGATACTGGCAAGCGGCAATCGGCTTCAGAGCAGCTGGCAGGGATGAGCCTCTGCTCCGCCGCGGCAGCTATCGCGTATCCTTGATCCGCCTGACCAGGTCCTGGAGTTCCGGCGATAGCGTCGGATAGAGCGCTGCTGCGGCGTCGGTGAACGAGCTCCGATCGACGTCCGATATGACCTCGACGCCGGCTTCTCTCGCCGTCCGCCGCGCCAATGCTTCGCTTTCATCGCGAAAGGCGCGGAACTCGCGGACGGAGTCGCGCGCGGCGGTCTGGATCTGCTCGCGGTCCGTCTGCGACAGTTCCAGCCATCGGCGCTTGGAGAAGATGAGCACGCTCGGCGTTGCCGAATGCTCCGTCTCGTTGAAGTAGCGTGCCACCTTGTAGTGCCCGGAGCTGACGAAAGTGGGCCAGCTTTCTTCGGCAAGATCGATCGCGCCGTTCTTCAGCGCAGCGCCGACCTGCGTATAGGGCATCGGCAGCATTGTCTCGCCCGGCACCCTCAGCACGCTGGCCCAAGGGCCGAACTGAGGGATGGCGACCCTCAGACCCGAGAGGTCCGATGCCTTGCGTATCGGCTTGGAGCCGTAATAGGAACGCGGACCGGTATCGTAGAAGCACAGGCCGACAAGGTTCTGACGGTCGAGAGCGGCGAGCAGGTCGCGTCCGATCTGGCCATCGAGCACATGACGCTGGTGCTGGGTCGATCGGAAGAGTCCGGGCAGTGCCGGCACGATCGCCTCCGGAACGGAGCCGCTCAGCGCGGCGAAGTTTACCCGTGCCATGTCGAGGGTGCCGTTGCGCACCGATGCGATCGTGAAGGATTCGGAGTTGGCGCTGCTCTCCCCCAGAGTAGAAATGCGATAGCGGCCCATGGTCCGGCTTTGAATGAGAACACCGAGATAGGCCACCGCTCGCACCGTCGGATGATCGGCGGCGTAGATATCGGCCGATCGAAGGTCCAGGCTTTCGCGGCTCGTGATGGGGGCCTGCACGAGTTCGCCGGGCTGACCGACATTGCCCGACGGAATGACCTGCCTTGTTGCAGGAGGCTCCATGGCATGGGTGTTTGCGGACCGCAGGACCTGACCCTGACTGGCGCTCGCAGCGACTGACGAGAAGGCGATGAGACCCCACACTAGTTCTCGGCGCATGGTGCAGTCCCCCAAGTTCCCCTTTACCCCTATGCCTTTCTAGCAAATTGGTCCGGGAATGGCATGAAAAGTTACATTTTCCATGCAGGATTGCTATGCGCTGAGAGTATTTCGCATCAAATTCGGTTGTGAATGCAATTTTCCATCAACGACTGAGCGACCCATCGAGCAGGGCTTCCCGAGGGAGCGGGTCGAGAAAGGGCGCTCCCGATGCCTATCGTCCCGGGAGCGCCGTCGTTGATAGGCCGCTATTGCATGAACCAGCCGTGGCTGACGACGATCGATTGGCCGGTCAGCGCATTGCTCCTGGCGCCGGCGAAGAAGAGTACGCAATCGGCGACATCGTCGGTCGTGGTGAACTCGCCGTCGACCGTGTCCTTCAGCATGACGTGCTTGACGACGTCCTCTTCCGAGATGCCGAGTTCCTTGGCCTGCTCGGGGATCTGCTTGTCGACCAGCGGCGTACGCACGAAGCCCGGGCAGACGACATTGGCCCGGACGTTGAAGGCCGCGCCTTCCTTCGCCACCACCTTGCAGAGGCCGATCAGCCCATGCTTGGCCGTGACGTAGGGCGCCTTGAGCTGCGAGGCTTCCTTCGAATGCACCGAGCCCATGTAGACGACGCTGCCGGACTTCGCCGCATACATGTGCTTGAGACAGGCCTTGGTCGTGAGGAAGGCGCCATCGAGGTGGATGGACAGGAGCTTCTTCCAGTCGGCGAAGGCGAAATCGACGACAGGCTTCACGATCTGGATGCCGGCATTGGAAACCAGCACGTCGATGCGACCGTACTTGTTCATGACGTCGGCGACGCCCTTGTTGACGGCGTCCTCGTCGACGACGTTCATGGCCACGGCGAAGGCGTCGCCGCCTTTGCCCTTGATCTCCGCCGCGGTGGCATTGGCGGCGTCGAGATTCAGGTCGGCAATCACCGGAATGCCACCTTCGGCCGCGAAGCGCAGGGCAATCTCCTTGCCGATGCCGCTCGCCGCGCCCGTCACGATCGCTACTTTCTTGTCAAAACGCGCCATTGGAAATTCCTTTCAGATTTAAGCCAGATAGTCGTGGACGACCTCGCCAAGACCCAGCGTCAGGTCGGTGACGAAATGCGTTGCCGAGAGGACTTCGCGCACCGGCAACCGCGAGACGTCGCACAGCGCATGATCGAAGAGCTGCAGCGCCGCCGGTCCGGTCCACGCCCCCTTCAGTGTCACGTCCTGGACGTAGTAGCGGACCAGTTCGCAGACGCGCGGGGTGCAATCCACGTGCGGAATGATCTTGATCATGAAGTTTGGCTTGGCGAGCGACTTCAGCAGCGGTGCGTGGTCGATCTCGTGATGCTTGTAACCCATCGTGGCGCTGACGCAGAGGACGGAGCCGTAGTGCAGCGTGCAGACCAGCGTCTCGTTTTCGTGACTGATCTTCGGGGTGGCGAGTTTCTTGGGAAAGCCCCAGATCTCGCGGCCGCCCGCGATCGGCGAATCGTCGTCGAGATACATGGCGTGCACGTAGCCGCCTTCCTGCACCGTTCCGTCCTTGTCGCGGAAGCGCACGGGGATCACCTGTCCGGTCTCGGTATAATCGCCGAAGCCGGTGGAATCGGGCATGCGGATGAACTCGTAGTTCACCGTGTCGCCGATCACCTCGAGCGGTTCGGGAACGACGGCGCGCAGCACCTCCGGATCGGTGCGGTAGCTGATGATGACGAATTCACGGTTGTAGAATTTGTACGGACCCCGCGGATAGGCAGGGTTGTTGAGCGGCATGGCGAATGCCTTGCTGCGGACGTCGGCAAGCTTCATTGATAGGGCCTCTATTCGAGTGGTTGTTCGGCGAGGTCGAACGTGAATACCCCGTCGATACTACGGGGACGTTGCAGCACCTCCGGATAGCGCAACGTGCGGATCATGTCGCTGTAGCCGGTCTTCCAATGCTCTTCCATGGTCCGGCGCGAGAACTCGTAGTCCTTCGACGACCCCTCGTAGTTCTTGGCGTGATAGATCAGGTGGATGATGTTGTAGACCTTGTCGTCCGCCTCCTGGGCCAGCAGTTCCGCCTCGGGAGTCTGGCGCAGGGCCTCGGGGAGATCGTCCAGCAGCTTGGCGACCGCGCGCCGCATCTTCTGGTTCCGCCGGAACTGGTCGGTTCCCATGCGCGTGCGGCTCGAATAGCGGATGTCCTTGAGGCGCACGTCGACTTCGACCATGTCGCGCGGCAGCTCTCCGCGCGCGCTCCACAGATCGATCTGGAACGCCAGCGTGTCGCGCCGCGGCCTCTCGTCGAACACCCATTGCAGCGGCGTGTTGGAGACCACGCCGCCATCCCAGTAATGCTCGCCGTCGATCTCGGTCGCGGGAAAGCCGGGTGGCAGCGAGCCGCTGGCGATGATGTGGGCGGGCGCGATCTTGTGCTTGAGGCTGTCGAAGTAGACGAAGTTGCCGCTCTTGATGTGAGTGGCGCCGACGCTGATCCGCGTGCTGCCCGAGTTGAGCAGATCGAAATCCACCAGCCGCTGCAGCAGCGAGTCGAGCGGGGAGACGTCATAGAAGCTGAGCGCTCCGGGACTGCTGACGGGCAGGAAGATCGGCGGCGGCACGCGCGGCTTGAAGAAGTCCGGCGCGCCCCACAACAGGGCCCCCATCGCCCGCCACTGGTTGATCATCTGGCGCGTCATGTCGTTCTTGATCTCGAGCGACGCCATGTAGGGGATGCCCATCGGCGGCTGGCTCACCGTCTCCCAGAACTGCCTCAGGCGCTCGACGCGGCGCTCGGGCGGATTGCCGGCGATGATCGCCGAGTTGATGGCGCCGATCGAAATGCCCGCCACCCAATCCGGATGCAGATCGGCCTCGGCGAGGGCTTGGTAGACGCCGCCTTGATAGGCGCCGAGCGCGCCGCCGCCCTGGAGCAGGAGGGCGATTCTTTCGAAGTCGGGCCGCGCCCGTCTGCTGGGGACGTTGGTCGGATCACTCATCACTCATCTCCCCCTGGGCGGCCCGGATGCGGCGCCGCCGCTGGTGCGGACCGTATCAGAGGTAGAGCGTGGCCGCCGCAACTCTGACTACCCAATCGGGCTGGCGATTGGTGAATTCAATGATCGGTCCGGTGGTCCTCCGATCCCAATCCGTCCCGGTCGGAGATGGTCGCGCTTTTGGCCAACTGACTCGGATGCAGGAGTCGAGCCAAGGTGGGCGCAGCCGGAACTGTACACACCGCTGCATGAATCGATGACCGTGCTGGACGCAGCCCGCGAGACATCGAAGGCGATACGGATTGAGTGGGCAGCGGGCGAAGTCACGCGGAGAAGCTGGCGTTCGCTGGCGGACAGGGCGGGATTCGAACCCGCGGTGGCTGTTACACCACGCACGCTTTCCAAGCGTGTGCCTTAAACCGCTCGGCCACCTGTCCGTTCAGCGTGCCCGTCGTCCGGGCGCGGTTGGCCGTCCTTATAGCGCGGTGGCTGGCGGGGGCAACGGCATCTTCCCTCTGCGGCGGCGGTTGGATAGGTTGTGCCGGGGCAATTTGGGGGAGAGATGGTCCTGGTTCGGGCCTTGGGATGGGTGCTGCTGGCGATGGCGGTCGCCGCCGTCGTCAACGACTGCCTGGCCTGGTGGTCGGAAGGCGCATTACGCGTGCTGACGCTGGGCGAATTGTGGGGGCGCCTCGACCTCGGCTCGCTGCGCCAGGTCCAGGGCTGGACGGAAAGCCATCTCGGCGGCGCGCTCTGGCGCTATGTGGGCCAGCCGATCCTGTCGCTGCCGGCCCTTCCGGTGTTCGTGGTGGGAGGAGCATTGCTGATCTGGGCCGGTGCGCGCGCCGGCCGCGGCGTGCAGCCGCATTTCATCGGCGGTTCCCGCCCGCGCCGTCGCCGGCACAGCAGCCTTTCCTGACAGTCGGGGCGTCGGGCCGGCCATGCAAGGCCGGAGCGCATTGAGGACCGGAATCGTCGATCCTGACACATCGCGTCTACCATGAGGCGTCACAGCCAGGAGGAGCGATGCCGTCTTGTCCCTTATCGCCTTCGATCCGGTTCGCGCCGCCAAGCCGTCTCCGTTTTTCCAACCGTTTATAGACGGTGAAAACGGTCGCGCGGGCAGGTTGCTAGCGGCTGTCCATCTTGAGGGCGGCGATGAAGGCGGATTGCGGGATTTCCACGTCGCCCACCTGCCGCATACGCTTCTTGCCCTTCTTCTGCTTTTCCAGAAGCTTCTTCTTGCGGCTGATGTCGCCGCCATAGCACTTGGCCAGCACGTCCTTGCGCAGGGCGCTGATGGTCTCGCGGGCGATGACGCGGCCGCCGATCGCGGCCTGGATGGCGATCTTGAAGAGCTGGCGCGGGATCAGGTCCTTCAGCCGCTCGCACAGGGCGCGGCCGCGATGCTCGGCCTGGCTCTTGTGCACGATGATGCTGAGCGCATCGACCGGCTCGGAGTTCACCAGGATCGAGACCTTCACCAGATCGCCTTGCTCGTAGCCGACCATCTCGTAGTCGAAGCTGGCATAGCCGCGCGTCACCGACTTCAGCCGGTCGTAGAAGTCGAACACGACCTCGTTCAGCGGCAGGCGATAGACCGCCATGGCGCGCGTGCCGGCATAGGTCAACTCGACCTGCTGGCCGCGGCGCTCCTGGCACAGCGTCAGCACGGCGCCGAGATGCTCGTCGGGCGTGATGATCGTGGCCTTGATCCACGGCTCTTCCATGCTCTCGATCTTGACCGGATCGGGATAGTCGGCGGGATTGTGCAGCTCGATCTGCGTGCCGTCGGTCATCTTCAGCTTGTAGACCACGGAGGGTGCCGTGGTGACGAGGTCGAGGTTGAACTCGCGCTCCAGCCGCTCCTGCACGATCTCGAGATGCAGCAGGCCGAGGAAGCCGCAGCGGAAGCCGAAGCCCAGCGCGGCGCTGCTCTCGGGCTCGAAATGGAACGAGGCGTCGTTGAGCCGCAGCTTGGCCAGCGACTCGCGCAGTGTCTCGAATTCGGCCGCGTCGGCGGGGAACAGGCCGCAGAACACGACCGGCACCGAGGGCTTGAAGCCGGCCAGCATCTCGGCCGCGGGCTTGCGGTCGTCGGTGATCGTGTCGCCGACCTTGCAGTCGGCAATGGTCTTGATGCCGGCGATGATGAAGCCGATCTCGCCCGGGCCGAGCTCGGCCACGTCGGTCGGCTTGGGCTTGAAGACGCCGACCTTGTCGAGATCGTAGGCCGCGGCTGCGGCCATCATGCGGATGCGCTGGCCTTTCTTGAGCACGCCGTCCTGTACGCGGACCAGCGTCACGACGCCGAGATACGGGTCGTACCAGCTGTCGACGAGCAGCGCTTTCAGCGGCGCGTTACGGTCTCCCTTGGGCGGCGGCAGGCGCTTGACCATCGCTTCCAGCAGATCGTCGATGCCGATGCCGGTCTTGGCCGAGACCTTGATGGCCTCCGACGTGTCGATGCCGATCACGTCCTCGATCTCCTTGCACACCCGCTCGGGATCGGCGGAGGGCAGGTCGATCTTGTTCAGGACCGGGATGATCTCGTGGTTGGCGTCGATGGCGTGATAGGCGTTGGCCAGCGTCTGTGCTTCCACACCCTGGCTGGCATCGACCACCAGAAGCGAGCCCTCGCACGCGGCCAGCGACCGGCTGACTTCGTAGGCGAAGTCGACATGGCCGGGCGTGTCCATCAGGTTCAGGATGTAGGTCTTGCCGTCCTGGGCCGGATATTCGAGGCGCACGGTCTGCGCCTTGATGGTGATGCCGCGTTCGCGCTCGATATCCATCGAATCGAGCATCTGGTCGTGGAACTCGCGCTCCGTCACCGCCCCGCAGCGCAGCAGCAGGCGATCGGCCAGCGTGCTCTTGCCGTGGTCGATATGGGCGATGATCGAGAAGTTACGGATCAACGACAGGTCGGTCATGAGGTTCGACGCTTACGCTTGTTCGAGAAAGATTCGACGCACTTGTGCTTGTTCAGGAAAAGGTGTCATCCCGAGCGAAGCGAGGGATCCCTGGGCAGCGCCCGATAGAGATCCCTCGCTTCGCTCGGGATGACACCATGTATTGTATCACCCCCGCAGGGTCGCCCCCGTGGCCTTCGCCACCTGCGCCACGATCTTGTTGCATACCGCCTCGATCTCCGCATCCGTGAGCGTGCGCTCCATCGGCTGCAGGGTGACGGCGATCGCCAGCGACTTCTTGCCTTCGGGCACGCCCTTGCCGGCATAGACATCGAACACGCGGGCGGCCGCGATCAGTCCCTTGTCGGCATTGCGGGCCGCGCGCACCAGCTTTTCCGCTTCGACGGCCGCGTCGACCAGGAAGGCGAAGTCGCGCTCCACCGGCTGGAAGGCCGACAGCACCAGGCGCGGCCGGGCCTTGGTGGCTTTGGCCTTGGGCGGAGGCGGCGCGTCGAGGAACACCTCGAAGGCCGCAACTGGACCCTTGAGATCGGCGCCTGCGGCGATCTCCGGATGCAGTTCGCCGAACCACGCCATGACGCGGTCGCCGAGCTTGATCGCGCCCGAGCGGCCGGGATGGTACCAGTCGGGTGCACCGGCGGTCGCCTGCATGTTCTCGACCGGTGCGCCGATCGCCGCCAGCACCGCCAGCGCATCGGCCTTGGCGTCGAAGGCGTCGACCGTGCGCATCGGGCCGGCCCAGTTGCGCGGAACTGCCATGTTGTGACGCACGCCGGCGGCGACACGCTGTTGGCCGGTCGGGGTCGCATCCCTGTATTGCGGGCCGACCTCGAACAGCGCCGGATCGTGCAGTCCGCGCGCCTCGTTGCGGGCCGCGGCCTCGATCAGGTTGGGCAGGATCGAGGGCCGCATCGTGTCGAGCTCGGCCGCGATCGAGTTCAGGAGCCGCAAGTCGGCGCCGCCACCGCCGAAGCGCTGGGCTTGCTCGAAGGGCAGGAACGACC
Organism: Enhydrobacter aerosaccus; assembly: GCF_900167455.1. Classification (GTDB taxonomy): domain Bacteria; phylum Pseudomonadota; class Alphaproteobacteria; order Reyranellales; family Reyranellaceae; genus Reyranella; species Reyranella aerosaccus. Next base: position 584,120 of record NZ_FUWJ01000002.1, on the reverse strand, counting down.
AGGTCACGGCCTCGTTCATGCCGCGCGCGGCGAGGGCGCGACGCGCCAAGGGCACGCGCCGCTGCAGCGGATCGCGCACCGGCTTCGAGGTCGCGGACAGCGCCGGCAGCGACACCGCGGGAATACGGTCGAAGCCGTACACGCGGGTGACCTCCTCGACGAGGTCGGCCTCGCCGACGACGTCGGGGCGCCAGGATGGCACCGCAGCCGTCCATGGACCGCTGCCGGCGACGGTGAAGCCGAGTCTGGTCAGGATGTCGGTTGTCTCCTTCGCCGGCACCTCGATGGCAGTCAGCGATTTCACGCGGTCGGGCCGCAGCGTATAGCTGCGCTCCCAGTTCGGCATGACACCGCTCGAGACGATCTCGCTCGCCTCGCCGCCGCACAGTTCCAGGATCAGGCGGGTGGCGACATCGGTGCCCCACTGCACCGATTGCGGATCGATGCCGCGCTCGAAGCGGTAGCGCGCGTCGGACTGGATGCCGAGCTTGCGGCCCGAGGCGGCGGTGCGGATGGGATCGAAATAGGCCACTTCGAGGAACACGTCGGTCGTGCTCTCCTGCACACCGGTCTCCTCTCCGCCCATGATGCCGCCGATGCCATGCACGCCCTTGCCGTCGGCGATCACCGCCACCGCGGGATCGAGGGTGTAGGTCTTGCCGTCGAGCGCCAGGATGGTTTCGCCCTCGTTGGCCTGGCGCATGACCAGATCGCCGCTCAGCTTCTTGGCGTCGAACACGTGCAGCGGGCGGTTGAGGTCGAAGGTCACGAAGTTGGTGATATCGACCAGGGCCGAGATCGGCCGCAGTCCGATCGCCTTCAGGCGATGTTGCAGCCAGTCGGGCGAGGGGCCGTTCTTCACGCCGCGGAAATAGCGGCCGACCACGATCGGGCAGGGGCTGTCCGGCTTGGGCTGGTAGCCGTGCGTCCATTTGATCGGGCTCTGGAACGTGCCAGCGATCCGTTCTGCCGCGAATGGCTTGAGCGTGCCGAGTCCCGAGGCCGCCAGATCGCGGGCGATGCCATGAACGCCCAGGCAATCGGCGCGGTTGGGCGTGACCTTGATCTCGATGACGGGGTCGTCGAGGCCGAGCGCCTCGGCCGCGGGAATGCCCGTCTTCACCTCGGCCGGCAGGTCGATGATGCCGCTGTGATCGTCGCCCAGCTGCAGCTCGCGCGAGGAGCAGAGCATGCCGTTGCTCTCCTCGCCGCGGATCTTGCTCGCCTTGAGGGTGATGCCGGTGCCAGGGATGTAGCTGCCGGTCGGGGCGAACACGCCTTTCATGCCGGTCCGGGCGTTGGGCGCGCCGCACACGACCTGGACCACGCCGGCGCCGGTGTCGACCTTGCAGACGCGCAGCCGGTCGGCATTGGGATGCTGCACGGCTTCGACCACGTAGCCGACCACGAAGCCCTTCAGCGTCTCGGCCGGGTTGGTGATGCCCTCGACCTCGAGGCCGAGCATGGTCAGCCGGTCCCGGATCTCGGCGAGCGAGGCCTCGGTGGCGAGATGCTCCTTGAGCCAGGAAAGCGTGAACTTCATCGCGCCAGTCCTTGTGTCAGAGACGGCCATTCGAGGGCCGAGAATCCATAGTGGCGCAACCAGCGCAGGTCCGAGTCGAAGAAGCTGCGCAGGTCGGGGATGCCGTATTTCAGCATGGCGATGCGATCGATGCCCATGCCGAAGGCGAAGCCCTGGTAGACGGCGGGATCGAGGCCGCAATTGGCGATGACGTTGGGATGCACCATGCCGGAGCCCAGGATCTCGAGCCATGAATCGCCAGTGCCGATGCGCAGTTCGCCATCCTTCCACGAGCAGCCGATATCGACCTCGGCCGACGGCTCGGTGAAGGGGAAGTAGGAGGGGCGGAACCGTAGCGGCAGGTCGTCGACCTCGAAGAAGGCGCGGCAGAAATCGACCAGGCAGCCCTTGAGGTGGCCCATGTGGGTGGTGCGATCGATCACCAGCCCCTCGACCTGGTGGAACATCGGCGTGTGGGTCGCATCGCTGTCGATGCGGAAGGTGCGGCCCGGCACGATGATGCGCAGCGAGCCGTCATTGGCCAGCATTTGCTGCACGGCCTTGTTCAGCATGGTGCGCGCCTGCACCGGCGAAGTGTGGGTACGCAGGACCATGGGCGTGCCGTCGGCGCGCGACGGAAGGTAGAACGTATCCTGCATCTGCCGCGCCGGATGGTCGGGTGGGATATTGAGGGCGCTGAAATTGTGCCAGTCGTCCTCGATGTCCGGACCTTCGGCCCAGGTGAAGCCCATCTCGCCGAAGATCGCCGCCAACTCGTCCATCACCTGGCCGATCGGGTGCAGCGTGCCCTGGCCCTCGGGACGGACAGGCAGGCTGACATCAACCTTCTCGGCCGCGAGCTTGGCGGCCAAGGCCGCGGCGCCGAGCGTCGCCTTGCGCGCTTCGAGGGCGGCCTCGATCTCGCTTTTGAGCTGATTGACGCGGGCGCCGAACTCCTTGCGCTGCTCGGGTGCCAGCGTGCCCAGCGTCTTCATCAGGCCGGTGACATTGCCCTTCTTGCCCAGGGCCAAGACGCGCACCGTATCGAGTGCGCCGAGATCGCCCGCTGCGGCGACGGCGGCGAGTACCTCGCTGCGGATCGTCGAAAGATCGTCCATCCTTCGCTCACTTTCGAAACCGAACACGAAAAGAGGGAGCCTGTGGTCCAGGCTCCCCCTTTACGATTTCTATCCGGCGCACCGCTTGCGCGCGCGGACGTTGCTTGAGGGCGGGCCCTATTTCAGAGCCGCTTGTGCCTGATCGACCAGGGCCTTGAACGCCACCGGTTCCCGCGCCGCCAGATCGGCCATGACCTTGCGGTCGACCTCGATCCCGGCCTTCAGGATGCCGTTCATGAACTGCGAGTAGGTCATGCCGTGCTCGCGGACAGCGGCGTTGATGCGCTGGATCCAAAGACCGCGGAACGTGCGCTTCTTGTTGCGCCGGTCGCGATAGGCATATTGGAGGCCCTTCTCGACCTTCTCGATGCCGACGCGGAACGCCACCTTGGCGCGGCCGCGATAGCCCTTGGCGAGCTTCAGGACCTTCTTGTGACGAGCGTGTGCAGCCACGCCCCGCTTGACGCGTGCCATGACTTACCTCTCGTACGGGAAAAAGTTGCGCTTGATGATGCGGGTGTCGGATTCGGACACGACCGTCATGCCGGTGGCCTGACGCAGGAAGCGGTTGCCCCGCTTGCTCATGCCGTGGCGCTTGCCCACGACCCCATGCTTCACTTTGCCGGTGCCGGTGAAGCGAAAACGCTTCTTGGCCCCGCTCTTGGTCTTCATCTTGGGCATTTTCGTTCCTTTTCAAAGGGTTACGATTGGTGGCCGAGGCAATGCCCTTTGGGCCAGGCCACCGAGGAAGGGGGGCTTATAGCGACGGGCGTGGAACCACGCAAGCAGGCCCGATCCGGGTGGCACCATTCCTGCTGCCGTCGCGCCGAAAGACGCGTAGGCCTTACGCTCTCCGGGACGAGGTGGCGAATGAAATTGGCAGGCAAGGTGGCGCTGGTGACGGGCGCGCAGCAAGGAATCGGGGCGGCCATTGCCGTGGCCCTGGCCGAGGCGGGGGCGGATGTCGCGGTCAACTGGCTGGACGATGAGAAAGCGGCTACGGCCGTCGTCGCCAAAGTGGAGGCGGCCGGCCGGCGCGCGCTCGCTGTCCGGGCGGATGTCGCGAAGCTGCCCGATATCGAGCGGATGGTGGCCGATACGGTGCGCGATCTCGGCGCGCCCGACATCCTGGTCAACAATGCCGGCGTCTATCCGCGTGTGCCGCTGCTGGAGATGCGCGAGAGCGACTGGGATATCGTGCTCGACGTCAACCTGAAGGCCGGCTGCTTTGCCACCATCGCCATGGCCAAGGCCCTGCTCGCGGGGGGAAAGAAGAGCGGCGCCGTCATCAACCTGTCATCCGCCGCGATCCGCGGCGCCGTGCGCGGCGTGCACTACAGCGCGAGCAAGGGCGGCGTGGTTTCGATGACGCGCGCTCTGGCCCTGGAACTGGCGCCCCACAACATCCGCGTCAATGCTATCGCTCCCAGCCTGACCGACACGGCGCAACCCCGCTATGGCAACAGCGATGCCGAGCTGATCGAAATGGCGCGGGCGACGATCCCGCTGGGCGGCAGGATGCTGACGCCCGAGCAGATTGCCGGCAGTGCCGTATTCCTCGCCTCCGATGATGCCGACGCCATCACCGGCCAGGTGCTTCATGTAAACGGCGGCGCTTACATGCCCTAGGTGTGGGCGGCCGCTGTCATGGAACGCAGGGTGCTTGGCGTGCGCCGGTCTCGATGAAGCTGTTGATGCAGGCGCCGTATTTCTGCGGGAAGGCCGGGCCGTTGGCGGCGCCATGGCCACTGAATCCGGCGGGATCGGCGAGGATGACGGCATCGACACCGGAAGCGGCGAACGCGGTGCGGGCATCGTCCATGCGCCCGCCGACGTCGTAGGTATCGTCCTTGAAATTCACGACCACCAGCCGCGGGCCCGGTCTGATCGCCTTCACGATCTGTTGCCACTCCGATCGCGCCCGGCTGATGTCCCGCATGTCCTTGACCTGGCCATGATGGGCCGCGGAGACGGAGATCACGCCATCGACGGGCGCACCGCGCGCCGCTGCCGCGAGTGAGACCCAGGCGCCCGCCGACTGGCCGGCCAGGATCACACGTCGATATCCCATCGCCTTGGCCTGCTGCACCGCCATCGCCAGGTCGGTCGCATCTCCCGGCCAGTCGCGAATCCATTGGCGATCGAAACGGTAGAGATCGTAGCCCTGCTGGGTGAAGTAGGCGACCTGCCCCTGGGGAGCGGAGGCCGTCGAGTCGTGGCCTTCCATATAACCATGACTCCAGACGATGAGACCCGCCGCGGCCTGCGGCCCCTTGTTCATCCAGTAGGGCGCCGGTTTGAGCCGCCCGATCGCCGGCAGTGTCGAAGGGGTGGCGGCCATCCAGTCACGGCCGTCGAGAACGACATTGTTGACGGCGTAGAGGGTGCACTTGCCCTTGCTGCGCTCCTCGCACAGCTTGGTCGCCGAAGCGACGGCGGCTCCGGGGTCGGTGCCGGACGCGCCGGTCCACCAGTAGCCTTTGCCATCTGCTGCGAGGGTGAAGGCACGCTGAGGCGCGAGCCTTTGAAAGGCCTCGTAGCTGCGTTGGGCGTCAGGACCGAGTTGCGCTTCTGCCGGATACGCGGCGAAGGCGACGGCGAGGGCCGCCGCCAATATCGCCGCCCGTATCGTCACTTCGGAGCCAGCACCATGACCATCTGGCGACCTTCCATGCGCGGCATGGATTCGATCTTGGTGAGCGGGTCCATCTCGCCACGGACGCGGTTCAGCACCTGCAGGCCGAGTTCGGCATGGACCATCTCGCGGCCGCGGAAGCGCAGGGTGACCTTCACCTTGTCGCCTTCCTCGATGAACCGCTTCATGGCGCGCATCTTCACTTCGTAGTCGTGATCGTCGATGTTCGGCCGCATCTTGATCTCTTTGACCTCGATCACCTTCTGGTGCTTACGGGCATCGTGCGCCTTCTTCTGCGCCTCGTACTTGTACTTGCCGTAATCGGAGATCTTGCAGACCGGTGGCACGGCGTTGGGCGAGATCTCGATCAGGTCGAGACTGGCCTCCTCGGCCATTTCCAACGCCTCGCGGGCCGTGACGACGCCGACCATATCGCCGTTTTCGTCGATCAGTCGGACTTGCGGCGCTCTGATTTCGCCGTTGACGCGCGGACCATCACGGGTCGGCGCGCTTTGTTGCGCAGGACGAGCTATGGCTTCCTTCTCCCTCGTTAAAGCCCCGGATCGGGGCGGAAAACGAGGCCGCGGCCGCCCTAGAAGGGCGGCCGGGCCTCCGTAGAAAGTGTAGTGACGGCGGCCCCGAGTTCAAGGACCTCCTGCTTCTCGGAGCCCAAACGGCGGATCGCAACCGTCCGATTCTCCATGTCGCGCCGGCCGACGGCCAGGATCAGCGGCACATGGGCCAGCGAATGCTCGCGGACCTTGTAGTTGATCTTCTCGTTGCGCAGGTCGGTATCGACCCGCAGCCCGGCCGCCCGCAGCTGCTCGGCCACTTCGTTCGCATAGCTGTCGGCGTCGTTCACGATCGTGACCACCACCGCTTGCGTCGGGGCCAGCCACAACGGGAAGCGACCGGCATAATGCTCGATGAGAATGCCGATCATGCGCTCGAAGCTGCCGAAGATGGCGCGATGCAGCATCACCGGCCGCTTGCGCGAGCCATCTTCCGCCACGTAGCTGGCGTCGAGCCGCTCCGGGAGCACGAAATCGACCTGTAGCGTGCCGCACTGCCAGTCCCGGCCGATCGCATCGCGAAGCACGAACTCGAGCTTGGGTCCGTAAAAGGCGCCTTCGCCCGGATTGAGCTGGAGGTCGAGGCCCGCGGCCTTCGACGCCGACCGCAGCGCTCCTTCAGCCTGGTCCCAGACCGCATCGGACCCGGCGCGCACCGGTGGCCGATCGGAGAACTTCACGAAATAGTCCGGGAAGCCCAGATCCTTGTAGATCTCGCCCAGGAGCTTGCAGAAGCGGATCGTCTCGCTCTCGATCTGCTCCTCGCTGCAGAAGATATGGGCATCGTCCTGCGTGAAGTTGCGCACGCGCAGGATGCCGTGTAGCGCACCGGACGGTTCGAAGCGGTGGCAGGAGCCGAACTCGGCCATGCGCAAGGGCAGCTCGCGATAGCTGCGCAGACCCTGGTTGAAGATCTGCACGTGGCAGGGGCAGTTCATCGGCTTGAGCGCGAAGATCCGCTTGTCGGGATCGCCGATGAAGTCGCGCAGCCCTTCCTCGTTCTCGCTGAGATACATGTTCTCGCGGAACTTCTCCCAGTGGCCCGAATCCTCCCACAGCTTGCGATCGACCAGCTGGGGCGTCTTCACTTCCTGGTATCCGCCGGCATCCAGCTTGCGGCGCAGATAGGCTTCGAGCGTGCGCCAGAACGTCCAGCCCTTGGGGTGCCAGAACACCATGCCGGCCGCTTCCTCCTGCTGGTGGAAGAGGCTCATCTCGCGACCGAGTCGGCGGTGGTCACGCTTCTCGGCTTCCTCGATGCGGCGCAGGTAGTCCTTCAGCTCCTTGTCGGAGAAGAACACCGTGCCATAGACGCGCTGCAGCTGGGCCTTGCTGGCGTCGCCACGCCAATAGGCGCCCGACACCTTCGTGAGCTTGAAGGCCTTGCCGAGCTTGCCCGTCGACGGCAGATGCGGGCCGAGGCACATGTCGAGCCAGTCGCCCTGCTTGTAGACGGAAATCTCCTCGCCCTTCGGCAACTCGTCGACCCACTCGAACTTGAAGCTCTCGCCGTGCTTGGCGAAGTAGTCCTTGATCGCCGCGCGGTCCCAGACTTCGCGCACGATGGGCAGATCGCGGTCGACGATCTCGGCCATGCGCTGCTCGATCTTGGCGAAGTCCTCGGGTGAGAAGGGCTCGGAGCGGACGAAGTCGTAGTAAAAGCCGTCGTCCGTCGCCGGGCCGAACGTGATCTGCGTCCCGGGGTAGAGTTCCTGGACCGCCTGGGCCAGCACATGCGCCGCATCGTGCCGAAGGAGCTCCAGAGCCTCCGGGTCTCGAGACGTGACGATGCCGATCTTGGCATCGTGGTCCACGACCGTGGACAGGTCCTTCATCTTGCCATCGACGCGCACGGCCAGCGCCGCCTTGGCCAGGCCGGGACCGATCGAGGCGGCGATGTCGGCGCCGCTCACCGGTTTGTCGAACGATCGGATCGAACCGTCGGGCAGGGAAATATTGATCATGATTACCACCTGAGAAGAATGCGAACACGATTGATCGGCCGACGCCCCGCGTCGGCAGACGCAGGCCGGGAAGCGGCACAACGGCGCGCGCCCGGCCGAATCAAGTTCGAACGGTGGTCAGTGTCGTCGGAGCGGGGAAAAACATCCGGTCCATAACGCCCGGAAATAGTTCTGGCCGCCCTTTTCGTCAAGTCTGACGGCGGCCTTCCGCTACAGGCGCTTGGCGTTCCAGACGAAGGGAATCGCCATGCCCTCGCGCTGGTAGGAGCCGGTCAGCGTCTGGTCGTCGACGACCTCCAGCCGGAAATGGCCCTGGACGCCGTAGCCCAGATCGTCGCCGGGCTGGGCGAAGCGTCCGGCCCAGACGTTCTGGTCATAGGAGACAGGCCCGAACAGCGACGCGTTCGCCCCCTTCTTCTGCCACAGGCCGTCGAGATCGGCGCCGTCCTGGTCGACGGCGATCACGAGCTTTCCTTGGCAGGGGCAGCCGGAATCCGGCGGGCCGTCCCAGGTCAGAGCCCACGTCCCGATGAAACTCTGGACTGTACCGGAGGGCGGTCCGATGAACTGGTTCGATCCCCCCATCGGTGGGCCGGCCACCTGGGCGGACGCGGTGCTGCCGCCGATCAGGGCGACGGCGAGGAGGAGTTGGGGCAAACGACGCATGACGGAAGTCCTCCTCAGGGGCGCAAACGCTCGTAGAACTGGAGAAGTCGCATATTTGCTTCGGCGAGACTGTAGCGCGCCCGGACATTGTCCTGTCCCGCACGGGCAAGCTCGGCACGGCGTTCGACGGAGAGGGAAAGAGCCGCGCCGATCGCTTCCGCGAATCCGGCCGGATCTCCTTCAGGGGCGGTCCAGCCGGTAATGCCTTCGACGATCGCCTCGGCCGCGCCGCCGCCCTGCTCGCAGACGACTGGCCGGCCCATGGCCTGGGCCTCGATCATGACACGGCTGAAGCCCTGTCGAGCGCCGCCGGTAGTCACGACCACATCCGCCAACATGTAGGCCGCTGGCATATCATCGACATAGGGCCCGATCTGCACTTTCCCGTTGAGGCCCGCTGTTTCGATCGCCCGTTCGAGATCCTTCTCCAAGGCCATCGGCGTGCTGGTCGATCCGAGAAAGAGACAGAACACATCGTCGCGGCCGAGCTTGCCGATGGCGTCGACGAGCAGCTTCTGGCCGCGATCTTGGACGAAGCGTCCCGGATAGAGCACGACATGGGCGCCGTCAGGTACGCGGAGCTGGGCCGCGAGTTTGATCACACGATCGGCCCTCACGACTGCGGGGTCGAAGCGATGGAGGTTCACACCGGTCGGAATGACATCAAGACGATCGCTCGACTCCGGCAGGCGATGTCGCAGATCGCTCGCCACATGTTCGGAAACGGCAATCAGCCCGTCCGCTCGCAACTGCTGGCGCTCGATGTGGGAGGCGAGCAGGTTGGAGGCGAGAAAGGGCTGATGCAGCGTGGCGATCCACTTCGTTCTCAGGCGGCGGGCCACGGCGCCGGCGATCCACGCCGTCAGGGGCGAGCGCGCATGGATCAGATCGAGGTCGAGCTGGCGTACGCTGGCGGCGAGGCGAGCGGGAAGATTGAGCCGCGCCCACAGCGGATGACCGGCGGCCGGCAGTTCGAGATGGCTCGCCCGCAACCGCAACAAATCTGCCACCATGGTTCCGCCGGGTGACGCCACCACGGCGGTTCCACCTGCGGCGATCACGGCTTGCGCGGTGTCGAGAGTGGCGCGCCCGATGCTGCCCGAAAGGCTGGGGACGATTTGGAGGAGCTTGGGCGCAGGCATGGTTGTGGCGGTGATCTCGTCCCTATGGCAGGTAACACGGGATGAGCACCCAAGGTAGCGTTCTGCGGCTTTCCAGGCCGGACGGAAACACTGTTGCCTACGCCAGGACCGAGGGGAGGGGCCCGACGGTCGTCTTCCTCGGAGGCTTTCGCTCCGACATGACAGGCACCAAGGCAATGGCGCTCGAAGCCTGGGCGCGGAAAGCGGGACAAGCCTATCTGCGTTTCGATTATCTGGGTCACGGCCAGTCTTCCGGTCGCTTCGAGGACGGGACGATCGGCCGGTGGCTCGAAGACTCGCTGGCCGCGATCGACCAGCTGACGACCGGCAAGCTCGTCCTGGTGGGCTCGAGCATGGGCGGCTGGCTGTCGCTGCTGGCTGCGCAGGCGCGCCGCGAGCGCATGGCTGGCCTGGTCCTTATTGCCGCTGCACCGGACTTCACCGAGCGCATGCTGCTGAAGGGACTGTCGCCGGAGGAGCGTGCCCGCCTCGAACGAGACGGCCGACTCGAGCGGCCGTCGCAATATTCACCGGAACCGTCGGTCTTCACCTGGAAGCTGATCGAGGAAGGACGCCGTCATCTGCTCCTCGACAAGCCGCTGGCGCTGCCCTGTCCGGTGCGGCTGCTGCATGGCCAGAGCGATCCCGACGTGCCGTGGGAGTATTCGCTGCAGATCGCGCAACATCTCGAGGCGCCCGAGGTGATTACCACCTTCATCAAGGGCGGCGATCACCGTCTCAGTACACCGGCAGACCTCGCTCGCCTCGTGGCGACTGTCGAAGAGCTCGCACACTAAGGATCCTTCTTCCCAGGTCAGGGCCGCGCGGGCAGTTCCGCGGCGATTGCCTGCAGGCCTTCCCGAAAGGTGGGATAGCGCAGAGCGACGCCCAGTTCGCGCTTCATACGGTCGTTACGAACCCGCCGATTCTCCGCATAGAAGGAGCGGGCCATTGCGCTCATGGTAGGAGCGACCTGTTCCCACGGCAGAAGCGGCGGCCGCGGAACGCCCAGCAGCTCGCAGGCGAAGGCGGTCACCTCGGCGCTCGAGGCCGGGAGATCGTCGGCGAGATTGTAGATCGCCCCCGGTCCACCCCGGGACATCGCCGCAAGCACGGCCGTGGCGATATCGGCGACGTGGATCCGAGAGAAGACCTGGCCCGGCTTGTCGATCCGTCTTGCGGTGCCGGACAGCACCTGGTCGATGGCGCTCCGCCCGGGTCCGTAGATTCCGGGAAGGCGAAAGATGTCGGTAGCCGCTCCAAGTTTGGTACCGAGTGCCTGCCACGCCTCTTCGGTTGCCAGCCGGTCGATGCTGCGACGCTGAGTTGGAGCGGGCGGCGTTGCCTCATCGACCCAGTCACCGCCGCGATCGCCATAGACTCCCGTCGTGGACAGATAGCCCAGCCAGCGCGCGTCGCGAAACGAGTCCCGGCACAGGCGCAGGGCGGGATCACCGGTTGTGCCGGGCGCGATCGTACAGAGAATGTGCGTTGCGCCCGCGAATGCCTCGGCGGGCGCGGCGGCCGTGCCGTCGAAGACAACGGCCTCGATGCCGCGGGCGCGCAGACGCGCCGCCTTTTCCGGCGTGGTGCAGGTTCCGGTGATGCTCCAGCCCTTGGCCAAGGCAAGCTTGGCAATTTCAAGGCCGGCAAAACCGAGACCGAAGACGAAAAGACGTCCTGTCATCTTGTCAGGATCGCCGCGGCGGGGTTCTTTTCAACCATGTTCTTCCATCGCTTGTTTGGATTCGGCGTGGCGATAGGCTTGGCTACGGGGCCTGCAGCCGCTCAGGATTTGGATATCTTTGCGCCGACGCCCGACAATCTGCGTCAGTATACGGAGTGCATGTCGCTTGCGCGCAGCGAACCGATGCGGGCGGTGCCCCAGGCCGAGCGCTGGATGAACAAGGGAGGCGGTCTTGGTGCCCGCCATTGTCTGGCGATCGCCACCTTCGAGGCCGGACGGTACACGCGCGCGGCCGACCAGCTCGAGGCCATCGCCCGTGACATGGGCGAGCAACGGCCGGGCCTGAGGGCCGAACTGTGGGCGCAGGCGGGGCAGGCCTGGATCGCGGCCGGGCAGGCCGACAAGGCGGCATTGGCGCAAAGCCGCGCCCTCGATCTCAAGAAGGATGATGCCGACCTCTGGGTGGATCGCGCCCTGAGCTACGCCACGACGAACGAGTGGCCGCGGGCGGTATCGGACTTCGATCAGGCGCTCATTCTGCGGCCGAACGACGTCGAGATCCTGGTGCTCCGATCGGCCGCCTGGCGCTATGCCGGCAATCTGGCGCGGTCGCTCGCGGATGCGCAGGTGGCCTTGAAGATAGCGCCGGACAACACGGCCGCCCTGCTGGAACGCGGCTTCACCTATTCGGCCCGCGGCGACCGCGCCAAGGCCCAGGCGGATTTCACCAAAGTCGTGAAGCTGGTCCCGCCGGGGTCGGAAGCGGCCAAGCGTGCCGAAGCAGGTCTACAGGGCGAGCAGCCCGTCGGCTTGCCCGCGGCGAACGGCCGGCCTGCCGCCGGCGGGCAGAAGCGGTAGCGTCTCCCTTGCCTCTCATGTAAGAGCCGAAACGATGAAACGCCTTGTCCTGCCCCTCGCCGCCCTGCTGGTTGCCGGTCCCGTCTTCGCGCCCGAGGTTTTCGCGCAAAAGCCGCCGGCGGAGTCGCAGACACCCTCCAGCTATTATCCGGCGCCGCCGCCCCTTGAAGCGCCCAAGGTCGAACAGGGCGCTCCCGTGAGCAACCTGACGTCCCCGCTCGCTCAGGATCAGGCGAAGGTCGCCCGCACCGTCGTCGATTCCGAGGCCGAGGCGCAGATGTTCGCCGGCGCCGACAAGATCGTGTGGGGCCGCTATGCCAAGACAAAGGGCGAGAAGCCGGGCGCGGTCACGGTTACGAAGGGGACGGTGTGGACCGTGAAGGGCCGCGTGGACAGCACCGTGCCTGGGGCCGAGGGCGACTATGCCTCGATCGACGGCGTCGTCGAGCGCATCAGCGCCAACAACATCACCATCCGCGGCGAAGTCGCCTTCCGGGTGGCGAAGATCCAGAACGGCACGGCCTGCAAGGTTGGTGGCGCGCTTCATTTCAAGAGGTCCGGCAAGTCGCATGTCTGGCGGTTGAGCGAAGGCGACAATCCGTGCGACGGCACGCGCGAGTTCTTCGACCTCGTCTACGACAAGGCGCCCGCGGAGAAGAAGCCGGTCCCGGCGCAGCCCAAGCGGACTTAGCTTTTCGGCGCCACCTTAGCCGGCGTTGGGCCCGGCCGACCGGATCTTGTCGATCTCCGACCGCGCCAGCTCATCGGCGCGATCGTTCTCGACGTGACCGCTGTGACCTTTGACCCAGGCCCAGTGGACCTTGTGCGGCGCCAAGGCGGTTGCGAGCCGCTGCCACAGCTCGACATTCTTGACCGGCTTCTTGTCGGCTGTGCGCCAGCCGTTCTTCCTCCAGCCGTGGATCCACTTGGTCGCGCCGTCGAGGACGTAGCGGCTGTCGGTGTAGAGCCTCACCTCGCAGGGGCGCTTCAAGGCCTCCAATCCGGAGATTGCCCCCATCAGCTCCATCCGGTTGTTGGTGGTGGTGGGTTCGCCGCCGGACAGTTCGCGTTCATGTCCGCTCATGCGCAGGATGGCAGCCCAGCCGCCCGGTCCCGGATTGCCGCTGCAGGCACCATCCGAAAAGATCTCGACTTGGGGCATCGCCGTCATAGGCCGTAGCTCGCGAGCGAGGAGGCACTGCGGTGGAAGCGCAGGTAAGCAAGGTATTCGAGCGGGTCCTTGCGCTTGACCAGGGCGGTAGCCGGCGTGTGGATCCAGTCGTACAGCCTCGTCAGAAGAAACCGCAGCGACGCTCCGCGCGCCAGCCTCGGCAGGGCTTGGCGCTCGGCGGATTCGAGGGGACGTACCTTCTCGTAGGCCTGCAGGAGGGCCCGAGCCTTGGTGGTATTGAAGGAGCGATCGGGCTCGAAACACCAGGCGTTGAGGCAGATGGCGACGTCGTAGGCCAGGGCGTCATTGCACGCGAAGTAGAAATCGATCAGGCCGGAAAGCCGGTCGTGGAGAAAGAAGACGTTGTCGTTGAACAGATCGGCGTGGATGACGCCGCTCGGCAGATCCCGCGGCCACTCGGCCTCGAGGAAGGCAAGCTCCGCATCCAGTTCACGGACGAGGCCTTCGGCGACGGAGTCGGCATCGGCGCGGCTGGCCTCGAACAAAGGACGCCAGTCAGCGACGGACAAGGCGTTGGGCCGCTTCAGCTCGAAGTCGCGGCCGGCGAGGTGAAGACGCGCCAGCGCCTCGCCGACCGGGCCGCAGTGCTTGACGGCGATACGGCGCGGCCACATGCCATGCAGGAAGCTCGTCACGGCGGCGGGCTTGCCGGCCAGCTGGCGCAGCGCCTTGCCGTCGCGGCCATGGATCGGCTGCGGGCAGTTGATGCCGCGCGCCGCGAGATGGCCCATCAGCCCGAGGAAGAAGGGCAGGTCCTTGGGATCGACTCGCTTCTCGTAGAGCGTGACGATGTACTGACCCCGCGTCGTGGTCAGCAGGAAGTTCGAATTCTCGACGCCTTCGGCGATGCCCTTGAAGGCCTCGGCCTCGCCGATATCGTAGTCTGCCAGGAAGGCTTCGAGTTCGGCATCGCCGACTTCTGTATAGACCGCCATCAAGCCACCAGCTGGCGCGGCAGCTTGAAGACCACGCTTTCCTCGCTGGTGCGCATCTCCTCGATCGTCACCTTGTAGCGATGCCGGCACGCCGCGATCAGCTCCTCGACCAGCAGTTCGGGCGCGGAGGCGCCGGCAGTGACGCCAAGCCGCCTGGTGTCGCCGAGCCACTCCCAATCCATGTCGGCGGCACGCTGCACCAGCCGGGCATTGGCACAGCCGTTGTTGGCCGCAACCTCGACCAGTCGCTTCGAATTGGAGGAGTTGGGTGCGCCGATCACGACGAGCGTGTCGCATTTTCCGGCGATCGCCTTGACCGCCGACTGCCGGTTGGTGGTCGCGTAGCAGATGTCTTCCGTCTTGGGGCCATGGATGGCGGGAAAGCGTCGCTTGAGCGCTCTCACGATGTCGACGGTCTCGTCGACCGACAGCGTGGTCTGGGTGGCGTAGGCAAGGTTCAACGGGTCTGAAACGCAGACACTCTCTGCCTGCGCCGCGTCTTCGACCAGCAGCACGGCGCCGGTTGGCAATTGCCCCATCGTTCCGATGACTTCGGGATGACCGGAATGCCCGATCAGGATCACGGTGCGGCCGGCTTCGTGGTGGCGCTCGGTCTCGCGATGAACCTTGGAGACGAGGGGGCAAGTCGCGTCGAGATAGAGGAGATTGCGGCGGGCGGCTTCCGCTGGCACCACCTTGGGTACGCCATGCGCGGAAAAAACGACTGGACGATCGCCGGGCACCTCATCGAGTTCCTCGACGAACACAGCTCCCTTGGCCTCGAGCGTCTCGACGACGAAGCGATTGTGCACGATCTCATGGCGGACATAGACCGGCCGGCCATAACGCTCGATTGCACGCTCCACTATTTGCACCGCTCGCTCGACGCCGGCACAGAAGCCACGGGGACGGGCCAGCACAATGGTGAGCGGCTTCTTCGCGTGGATCATGAAAAGATGCTGGTCATAAGAAACAGTCGCGCTGTATGCGGACGCACTCGCTTGCGGGTCCGCAGCCCATTGCCTAGACTCTCCCGAACGGATTTGCGCGGCACCGTAACAAAGCCGCCGCAGCGGGGAAAGCAACATGACGCAGCCGGTTGTCGCGGCCAAGGCACCGAACAAAGTGACGCTCGAGGCGGGCAAGGATTACTGGTGGTGTGCCTGCGGCATGAGCAAGAACCAGCCGTTCTGCGACGGTGCCCACAAGGGCAGCGGCATGGCGCCGATGAAGTTCACCGCCGAGAAGTCGGGCGATCACTGGCTCTGCGCCTGCAAGCATTCTAGCAAGAAGCCGATGTGTGACGGCTCGCATAAGACCCTGGCATGATCGGTCCCAGGTTCGTTCCGCTGGTGCCGCTCGTGGCGGCACTGGCCCTTGGCGGCTGCGGTCCTTCTGAAAAGGAGCAGATGGCGGCCGACTATTGTCCACGTCCCTTCCAGGTACAGGACGCCCAGAACCTGACGCGCTTCAAGCCCGGTTCGGCCGGCGATCCGCGCGACATCATGTTCCAGGCGGAGATGACCGGCGCAGCCACCGGCTGCTCGCTGGGCAAGGGCCAGATGAACGTCAATCTCGTCGTCCGTGTGGCCGTCACGCCCGGGCCGGCGGTAAGCTCGGGAACGACAAGCGTTCCGTATTTCGTGCGCGTGCTCGATGGCAACGGCCGTGTCCTGCAGGGGCAGGAATTCAACGCCGACTTCCCGTTGACTCCATCGGGACCGGCCAAGACGTCGCGCGAGGAGCTGACGCTGACCTTGCCCTTTTCCAAGCCGTCCGACGTCATCAGCTACCAGATCGCGGTGGGTCTGAAGCCGACGATGCAGGAGCTGGAATACAACCGTCGTAGCGGGCAGCGCTGACGGTCAGGTCTTGAGGAATCCCGTGGAGAGCCACGGGATCGCGGCGACGGCCAGCAAGCCGACCAGGAGCGCCCCGAGATAGGGCCAGATCCGCTTCATGCCGGCATCGGGCGATACCTGCCCGATGGCGCAGGCGGCGTAGTAGCCGACGCCGAGCGGCGGCGCGAACAGGCCCACGCCCATCGCCAGGATGACGACCATCGCATAGTGGACTTCGTTCACATGCGCGGCGCGGGCCATGGGGAAGAGCAGCGGGCCGAACAGCACGATGGCCGGAATGCCCTCCAGCACGCTGCCCAGCACCACGAACGCCACGATCGAGATCAGCAGGAAGCCGAAGCCACCGCCCGGCACCTTGGCCATCGCCAGGGCGAGATCGCGCGAGAAGCCCGATTGCGTCAGCGCCCAGGCCATGGCCGTGGCGGTGCCGATGATGAGCAGGATGGCGCCGGAGAGGCTCGCCGTCTCCAGCAGCATCGGATAGAGGCGGCGCCAGTCGAAGCGGCGATAGACGAACAATCCCATGACAGTCGCGTAGGCGATGCCGATCGTCGATACCTCGGTTGCCGTCGCCACGCCTTCGACCACGGCCGAACGGATCACGAAGGGCAGCAGCAGGGACGGCAGCGCCACGACCAAGGCCCGCAGGATCTCCTGGCGGCTGGCGCGCTCGCCGACCGCCTCGTGACGCGAGCGCCACCAGGCGACGACGCCCAGGGCCACCGCTAGCACGAAGCCGGGCAGCAGTCCGCCGGTGAAGAGCGCGGCGATCGATACGCCGGTCACGGAGCCGATCGTGATCAGCACCAGGCTGGGCGGGATCGTCTCGCTCATGGCACCTGACGCGGACAGGATGGAGACCATCTCGCCGTCGTTGGAACCACGCCGCTTCATCTCGGGGAACAGCACCGGGGCCACCGCCGCCATGTCGGCCGCCTTGGCGCCGGAGATGCCCGATACCAGATACATGGCGCCCAGCAGCACGTAATAGAGCCCGCCGCGGACATGGCCGAGCAGGCCGGCGAGGAAGGCCACCATGGCGCGGGCCATGCCGGTCATGTCGATCAGCAGGCCGAGGAAGACGAACAGCGGCACCGCCAGCAGCACCAGGCCGCTCATGCCCTCGTCCATGCGCGAGACGACGATGGTGAGCGGTACGCGCGTCACGCACATCAGGAACACCAGCGTCGCGGTGCCGAAGGCGAAGCCGATCGGCACGCCCAGCAGCACGCCCGCTGCCAGCAGCACGACGAAAAAGAAGACGAGGTTCCAGTTGCCGATGGCCTTGAGGAGCGGCTGGGCGAAATGGAGGCCGAGGGCCAGGGCGGCAAGGGCCGCGGCCACGGCGATCAGCGACCCGAGGCGGAATCGCACCAGCCGCAGCAGGCAGGACAGCAGCATCAGCGCCGTGCCGACCGGAATGGCGCCGGCACGCACGATGTTGGACCAGCCGAGCGCCGGCGTGACGATCTCGTATTCCTCCAGCGCATAGTCGCAGGCGACCGGCAGCAGGATGGCGAGGAACAGCGCCGGCACCGCAACAGCGAGGACCTCGGCGAGGTCGCGGCGCACCGGGCGCAGGCGACTCACCACGGCGGTGAGCCGCATGTGCTGCATGCGTTGCAGGGCGACGACGGCGCCCAGCATGGCCAGCCACAGGAACAGGATCGAGGCGAGCTCGTCGCTCCAGACGAACGGGTGATGAAACACGAAGCGGCTGACGACACCGGCCAGCAGCACGAAGATCTCGACCAGCACCAGCGCCGCCGTGGGCAATTCCACGGCGATGCGCAGGACCGTCTCGATCCTGCCGATCACGCCCTGTTGTTCAGCCACGCCGCGACACCGTGGCGATCAGGCCAGGCTTCCGACCGCCTTCTCCAGCGTGCCCCAGGCTTCGGGGCCGAACTTGCCCTTCCACTCCTCGTAGAAGCCCGCCTTCTTCAGGGCGGCGCGGAACGCTGTGGCGTCGGTATCGACGAACTGCAGTCCCTTGGCCTTCAGCGTGTCGGCCACGGTGTTGTTCATCTTGGCGAGGTCCTCGCGCTCGGCCAGCGCCGAGGCGTTGAACTCGGCCTCGACGATGTCCCGCAGCTTCTGCGGCATCGCCTCGAAGGCGCGCTTGTTGGCCAGGAACCAGAAGCCGTCCCACATGTGGTTGGTGATGGCGACGTACTTCTGGACCTCGTAGAGCTTGGCGGTGTCGATCAGGGCCAGCGGGTTCTCCTGGCCGTCGACGACGTGGGTCTGCAGCGCCGAATAGACCTCATTGAAGTTGATCGTGGTGGGCGAAGCGCCGAAGGCCTTGAACAGGCTGGTCCAGAGCGGGCTGGCCGGCACACGGATCTTGAAGCCGGAGAGGTCCTCGGGCGTCTTGATCGGCTTGGTCGAGCTCGTGATCTGGCGATAGCCGTTGTCGTACATCTTGGCGAAGGCGTAGAGACCGCGCTTGGCGATCTCGCCGCGCACCAGCGTGCCCAGCGCGCCGTCCATGGTCGGCCACACTTGGCCGTAATCCTTGAAGGCGAAGCCCACGCCGTTGATGGAGGCGACTGGAACCAGCGTCGACAGGATCAGACCCGACAGGGTGAAGAACTCCAGCGCGCCCGAGCGCAGCTGGCTCAGCATGTCGGTGTCGGAGCCGAGCTGGTTGTTGGGGAACACCTGGATCTCGACTTGGCCGCCGGTCTTCTCCTTGATGCGGGCCGCCGCTTCCGTGGTGCGGATGGTCAGCGGATGCGTCACCGGCGAGTTGTTGGCGTATTTGTAGCTGAACTCGGCGGCATTGGCGGGCCGGGTGCGGATCGCCACCAGCGGGACCGCGGCGGCGCCGGCAAGCGTGGTGGCAAGAAGGCGTCGGCGCGGCAAGCGGATCGTCATCGTCGTTTACTCCCGAAGCG
Organism: Enhydrobacter aerosaccus; assembly: GCF_900167455.1. Classification (GTDB taxonomy): domain Bacteria; phylum Pseudomonadota; class Alphaproteobacteria; order Reyranellales; family Reyranellaceae; genus Reyranella; species Reyranella aerosaccus. The sequence continues at coordinate 565,067 of NZ_FUWJ01000002.1, read as the reverse complement.
GGTCTATTGCCCGTCGTTGTTCGTGTGGATGCACATATCTCCGATGCCCGCCGGCAATGCAACGGCCCGCATGCCGCGCCCCAGCTCCGAGAAATTTTGCAGGTCCGCCCTGCGATGGCTCGCTTGACTTGAGTTCGGCCTCGACGCTCCATCGCGACGGGGTTTTTGCACCTTGGAGGCTCTTGTGAGCGCTTATGCGGACCGGCTCGAGACCCTGGCTCGACAGGCAGCGGATCGCTGCACGGGTTGCGGCACCTGCTTCGACGTGTGTCCCACCGCGCGCGAGATCGGGCTCGATGCCAGCGCGGCCAAGACCCGCGTCGCCGAGCTATCGGCGCTGACCCGCGCCGGCTCCGACGCGCCTGAGTCGCTGCAAGCCTGGCTGAACGCCTGTGATGGCAGCGCGCGCTGCAGCGCCGCCTGTCCCGAAGGCATCAACGTCCGGCAATGGATCAGCATCGCCAAGCTCAAGGCGACACAGGCCGTGCGCGCTGCGCCGGAAAATGCGGCCGCCGCCGCCAATCGGTTTCGCCATATGGCCCAGTCGGTGCGGCTGCTCGCCAGCATGCAGTTGCCGTCCGAGACGCTGCACCGAATCCTGGCGCCCGCCGAGAAGCGCAAGGCCGACGTGCTTTTCTATACCGGCTGCAATGTCCTGCGCACGCCGCACATCGTGCTGAACGTGATGGATATCCTCGAGGCGCTGGACCTCGACTTCGACGTTGTCGGCGGCACGGCGCATTGCTGTGGCGTCTATCAGTTTCTGGAGGCCGATCTCCCGACCTACGAGCGCATCGGCCATCGCACCTTCCAGCGCTTCGGCCAGTCCGGCGCGGCGCGCGTGCTGACCTGGTGTCCGACCTGCACCAAGAATTTCGGCGAACTGGAACAGGACGTCGAACCGCCTTCGTTCGACCTCGGCCATGTCAGCGAGTTCCTGGCCGCCAACCTCGATGCGCTGAAGGCGCGCTTCAAGCCGGACCAGCCGCGGCGGCGCGTCGTGATCCATGAACATCTGGGTATCGGCGCGACGCTCGAGAGCATGCGGGCGCTGCTGTCGGCGGTGCCGAACCTCGAACTGCTCGACCTGCCGCAGGACTCCAGCTTCTCCTATGCCTGTGGCGGGCAGGCGGCCAAGTACAAGGAGCGCGAGGCGGCGATCCATCGCGCGCTCGTCGAAGGTGCCGTTGCGGCCGGTGCCGACACCATCGTCACCATGTACCATTCCTGCCATCGCGCACTCGCCGGCGCCGAGGCGGTCTATCCGGTGAAGGTCGTGAATTTCACCGATGTGATCGCCGAGGCGCTGGGTCGCGGTGGGCACCCCGACTTCTACGGCCTCTACAAGAAGGGTGGCGCGATGGACGAGGCTGTGGCCGCGGCCCGCCGGTTCCTGCAGGACAATGGGGTCAAGGTCGACGAAGCCTCGATCCAGTCGCTGACCGCCGAGATTTTTGCCGAGACCGGCCTGGCCGGCTCGCCCGATGCGTTCCGGGCGGCCTTCACGGCGCTGGCGCGGGAAAGCTGAGATCTCGATCGGGTCCGGCAAAGACCATGATTTCCCCGTGGACGGCTCGGGGCGGCCTGCCTATGTTCGGCCACCCAGACGATCCCTGTGGGAGAGACCGCCTCTTGAAGGCGGCGCCGAAGGAGCAACCGGCCCCGGAAACTCTCAGGCAAACGGACCGCAGGAGGATGGGTCTCTGGAAAGCGGTGTGCGCCGGCGACGGCGGACACCCACCGACGAAGTAAGGTCCGATCGCCGACGGCGGTGTGACGGCCGAATCTTTCAGGTCTCCGGACAGAGGGGGTCGCGACGGCGCGATGATTGCGTCGGGCAAACGCGACTCTGACGGAGACTTCTTTGAGCGATCCTGCTGGCGGCCCCCTCAAGCGCACTCCGCTTTACGAGCTTCACCGCGAACTCGGCGCGCGCATCGTGCCGTTTGCCGGCTATGAAATGCCGGTCCAGTACCCCACCGGCATCCTGGCCGAACATGCGCAGACCCGCACCGCGGCCGGCCTGTTCGATGTCTCGCACATGGGGCAGGTGCGGCTCACCGCCAAGCCGGGCCACAACGCGGCCAAGGCGCTGGAAACGCTGGTTCCCGGCGACATTGCCGGCTTGCAGCCTGGTCAGCAGCGCTACACGCAATTCACCAACGAGAGCGGCGGCATCCTTGACGACCTGATGGTCACCAGCACGGGCGATCACCTGCTGCTGGTTATCAACGCTGCCTGCAAGGATGCCGATCTGGCCCACATCCAGAAGCATCTGTCCGCGACTTGCGAGATCGAGCCGATGTTCGCGCGTGGCCTGCTCGCGCTGCAGGGGCCGCAGGCGGCGCAGGCGCTGGCGCGGCTCGCGCCCTCGGTCGCCACCATGAAATTCATGACCGGCACCTACGTCGTGATCGACGGCGCCGAATGCTACGTCACCCGTTCGGGCTATACCGGCGGCGACGGCTACGAGATCTCGACGCCGGCCGACGCGACCGACGCGATCGCGCGCAAGCTGCTGGCCCAGCCGGAAGTGAAGCCGATCGGGCTCGGCGCCCGCGACTCGCTGCGTCTCGAGGCCGGGCTCTGCCTCTATGGCCACGACATCGACACCACCACCACGCCGATCGAAGCCGGCCTGCTGTGGAGCATCGGCAAGGAGCGCCGCGCGAACGGCGGCTTCCCGGGCGCCGCGGTGATCCAGAAGCAGATCGCCGAGGGCGCCCCGCGCAAGCGGGTCGGCCTGCTGCCGGATGGCAAGGCGATCGCCCGCGAAGGCAGCGAGATCGTCATCGGTGGCAAGGTCGTCGGCAAGGTCACGTCGGGCGGCTTCGCGCCGACGCTCGGGCGTGCCGTCGCCATGGGCTACGTCGAGCGCGCTCACGCCGCCAATGGCACCAAGGTCGATCTCCTGGTGCGCGGCAAGCCCGTGCCGGCTGAGATCGTGCCGATGCCTTTCGTCAAACACGCCTACCACCGGGGATAAGGGGAGCTTCCGATGAGCATGAAGTACACGAACGAGCACGAGTGGATCCGCGTCGAGGGCGATGTCGGTACCATCGGCATCACTCAATATGCGCAGGAACAGCTCGGCGACGTCGTGTTCGTCGAGGTGCCGGCGGTGGGTCGCAAGGTCGCCAAGGGCGAATCGGTTGCCGTGGTCGAATCGGTGAAGGCGGCGTCCGATATCTACGCGCCGGTTTCGGGCGAGGTCGTCGAGGGCAACGCTGCGCTGGCCGATGCGCCGGGCGACGTCAATGCCGAGCCGACCGGCAAGGGCTGGTTCTTCAAGCTGAAACTCTCGGACAAGTCCGAACTGGACGGCCTGATGGACGAGGCCGGCTACGAGGCCTTTGTGAAGAGCCTGGGTTAGTCATGATTCGTTCGTTGTGGTTCGCATCATGGCTGGGGGCGCGCGACTTCAGTCGCGCGTCGTGGTCGAGAAGCAAAGATGATCGCGCCACTGGAGTGGCGCGCGCCCAGCAAAGAGCTTTGTAGGAGCCTCCATGCGCTACCTCCCCCTGACCGACGCCGACCGCCGCGAGATGCTGCGGGTGATCGGCGCCAAATCGGTCGATGAGCTGTTCCGTGACGTGCCCGCGTCGGCGCGGCTTCCCGGCAAGGTGGCTGGCCTGCCGGATCATCAGGGCGAACTCGAGGTCGAGCGCGCCTTCCAGGCCTTCGCGGCGAAGAACGTGTCGCCGGCCAACGCGCCCTTCTTCATCGGCGCCGGGGCTTATCGCCATCATGTGCCGTCGACCGTCGACTACATGATCCAGCGCGGCGAGTTCCTCACCTCCTACACGCCGTATCAGCCCGAGATCACCCAGGGCACGCTGCAATACCTGTTCGAGTTCCAGACCCAGGTGACGCTGCTCACCGGCATGGAAGTGGCCAACGCCTCGATGTACGACGGCTCGACCGGCACGTCCGAGGCGGTGCTGATGGCCAACCGCGTGACCCGCCGCCACAAGGCGCTGATCTCGGGCGGGCTGCATCCGCAGTATCGCGGCGTCATCCAGACCACGGCCCGTTGGGAAGGGTTCAACGCCGTCGTCGCCAAGACGGATGTCGACGGTTTCGAGGATCTGATCGCCGCGATCGACAAGGAGACCTCCTGCGTCGTGGTGCAGAATCCGAGCTTCTTCGGCCATGTGCGCGATTTCACCAAGCTTGCGGAAGCGTGCCACGCCGCCGGCGCGCTGCTGATCGTGGTGGTGACGGAAGTGGTGTCGCTCGGCCTTATCACGCCGCCGGGCGAGATGGGCGCCGACATCGTCGTCTGCGAGGGCCAGTCGATCGGCAACGGGCTCGGCTTCGGCGGCCCCTATGTCGGCCTGTTCGCCACCCGCGAGAAGTACATGCGCCAGATGCCGGGACGCCTCGTCGGCGAGACGGTCGATGCCGACGGCAAGCGCGGATTCGTGCTGACGCTCAGCACGCGCGAGCAGCATATCCGGCGCGAGAAGGCGACCTCCAACATCTGCACCAATGCGGGCCTCTGCGCGCTCGCCTTTACGATCCACCTGACGCTGCTGGGCGAGGCGGGATTCCGGCGGTTGGCCGAGCTCAACCACGCCAAGGCGTCGGAACTGGCCGACCGCGTCGCCGCCATTCCCGGCGTCGCGGTGGTGAACGACAGCTTCTTCAACGAATTCACCGTGCGCCTGCCCAAGCCGGCGGCGCCGGTGGTCGAGGCGCTGGCGGCCAAGGGCATCCTGGCCGGCCTGCCGGTGTCGCGGCTCATTCCCGACGATCCCTCGGTCGCGAACCTGCTGCTGCTGGCCGCCACCGAAACCGCGACCGAGCACGGCATGGCGCCGCTCGTCGCCGGCCTCAAGGAGGTGCTGTGATGGTCCAGTCGCTCGACCGTAGCCAGGGCCGCGCCGGCACCGCCGTTACCGACGCCACCGCCGCGCCAAAAACCTTCACCGGTAACCGCGCGCTCCAGATCGAGGAGCCGCTGATCTTCGAGATGGGCCAAGCCGGACGCTGCGGCGTCGACCTGCCGGAGCCGCCCAAGGTGAAGGACCGCCTCAACGGCCTGCGCCGCGGCGGCGAGATCGGTTTGCCCGGCCTCAGCGAGCCGCAGGTGGTCCAGCATTACACGCGGCTGAGCCAGAAGAACTACGCCATCGACATGGGCGTCTACCCGCTCGGCTCGTGCACGATGAAGCACAATCCGCGCATCAACGAGAAGGTCGCCCGCCTTGCCGGCATCGGCGATCTGCATCCGCTGCAGCCGATCTCGACCGTGCAGGGCGCGCTGGAGCTGATCGACACGCTGGCGCACTGGCTCAAGACCCTGACCGGGATGCCGGCCGTGGCGATGTCGCCGGCTGCCGGCGCGCACGGTGAGATGTGCGGCATGATGGCGATCGCCGCTGCGCTGGACGCGCGCGGCGAGCGGGCACAGCGCAAGATCGTTCTGGCGCCGGAATCGGCGCACGGCACCAATCCCGCGACGGCCGCCGCGCTCGGCTTCACCGTCAAGGCGATCCCGGCCAACGAGCGCGGCCGAGTCGACCTGGCCGCCTTGAAGGCGGCGCTGGGTCCCGAGGTGGCGGCGATCATGCTGACCAACCCCAACACCTGCGGCCTGTTCGAATCGGAGATCGTCGAGATCGCCAAGGCTGTGCACGAGGCGGGCGCCTACTTCTATTGCGACGGCGCCAACTTCAACGCCATCGCCGGCCGCGTGCGGCCGGGCGATCTCGGCGTCGACTGCATGCACATCAACCTGCACAAGACCTTCTCGACGCCGCATGGCGGCGGCGGGCCGGGTGCGGGCCCGGTCGTGCTGTCGGCGGCGCTGGCGCCCTTCGCGCCCTATCCCTGGATCGTGAAGAACGGGGACGCGTGGACGGTCGCGGAGGAGGGCACCGCGGTTGCCGGCACGCCGTTCGGGCGGCTGAAGGCGTTCCACGGCCAGATGGGCATGTTCAGCCGCGCGCTGGCCTACATCATGAGCCACGGCGCCGACGGGCTGAAGCAGGCCTCGGAGGACGCGGTCCTGTCGGCCAACTATGTGATGGCGGCGCTGAAGGACGTCATGACGCCGGCCTTCGACGGGCCGTGCATGCACGAGGCCCTGTTCGACGACAGCTTCCTGAAGGACACCGGCGTGAGCACGCTCGATTTCGCCAAGGCGATGATCGACGAGGGCTATCACCCGATGACCATGTACTTCCCGCTGGTGGTCCATGGCGCAATGCTGATCGAGCCGACCGAGAGCCAGGCCAAGGAGGATCTCGACCAGTTCATCGGCGCGCTGCGGTCGCTCACCGAGCGGGCCAGAAGCGGTACCGCCGTCGAGGATTTCAAGGCCGCGCCGCGCTTCTCGCCGCGCCGCCGCCTCGACGAAACGCTGGCCGCCCGCAAGCCAATCCTGCGCTGGCGCCCCAGCAACAACCCGCCCGGCACCGATCCCCTTCGCCAGGCGGCGGAGTAGGCGTCGCTGCCCTCGGCTCCGGGGGCCGGGGGCGCCATCGGCCCGGGCAGACAGGTGTCATCTCCAGTCGGGCGGCGTAAGCTCCGCGCTTCAACGAAGGATCCTTGGCGTCGTCAGGTCGAGATCCCTCGCTGCGCTCGGGATGACACCACAGGCAATTCGAAGACGTCGATGCGCCGCAGGCAAGGCCATTCCCCGAGGCAACGCCCCGAACAGCAATGAGAGCGCCCCGGCAGTGTCATCCCGAGCGGAGCGAGGGATCCCTTGCTGGAATGCGGAGGGTACGCCGCCGTCGCAGGACCGCTTACTTGGCCGCCACAGGAGCAAACTGCGGATTGGCGTTGACGCGGGCGATCAGGTCTGTGCGCGTTACCGCGCCGGTATTGATGTCGACAATCGCGGGCTCAAAGGTGCGTAGCGACCGGTTCACATATTTTTCGTTTGTCATCGGGCCAACCGACAATCCTATCGCGGCTGTTGTGCCGCTATAAGATAAGTCTACTAAACTCATGTAGGTTTCTAAGTGTGTGACTTGCCGGGTAACCTCGCCTTCGATCACAAACAGGTCGTATCGATGTGGCTCGCTATACCGTTTAGGATGTTTTCGCTGTTCCTCGGCTCGTGCATCCTCGCTCAATGAGCGAGCGATGTAGGCGACACGCTCGCCATCACGAGAGGTCGAGATTTCGGGAAGGCCGGACAGTTCAATCGGAGCAGACAGGGCTCTGTCGCGCGCGAGGATTTGGGGGAAGGCGATCTGCGGCTTGCTGCCGAACTTCATACGATAGGGTAGGCCGACTCCACGGGACGTGCTTCCGACTTCTTTTGCGGCCGCGATAGTGTCGGACGCTCTTGGGCCCCATCCGATAAAAAGAACTTCGTCCTGCGAGAGGAATTGGGCGCTATTTATGCTGTCGAACTCTTGATTCGTATCCAAGAGGCGTTGTGAATGGTTGGTATCCAAGTCCTGCAGGCACAAGTACTGTGGGAATCCGCCAGCGATAATCAAGAGCGCGTGGTCGCCGGGCTGAGATGCGGAAATATAGCCATGATGACATTCATTCTTGAATGTTCTCAGGAGTCGCAGACTCGCCAAGTCGAAGAGGCCAACCCCCGCGTGTAGCGGGGCCGTGCCTGGGCGCCATCCGGTGGCGTTCCGTGGCGAATGGCCTGCCTGCGGCGCATCGACATTTTCGAATTGCCCGTGGTGTCATCCCTGGTTGCGCGGAGTAACCTCCACGCTTCAGGGAGGGATTCTTGGCGGTTTCAGGTCGAGATCCCTCGCTCCGCTCGGGATGACACTGTCCGGAAATGGCTGGACAGGCGGCACTCCCGATCGGTTGGTTCAGGCGAGGCGGCTTTGCCGCCACCAGCGAGGAAGCAGGCCATGGGAGCGATGAGCGTACTGGTGCCGGTGTTCGGCGTCTTCATTCCGGCGCTGCTGCTGCCGGGGCCCGATTTCGTGGCCGTGGTCCGCTCGTCGCTGACGCGCGGCACGCGGGCGGGGCTGCTGACCACGATCGGCGTCTCCACCGGTCTCGGCTTTTACGCGACGCTCAGCCTGCTCGGGCTCTCGGCGGTGCTGGTCCAGTATCAGTGGCTCACCTGGGTCGTGCGCGTGCTGGGCGGCGGCTACCTGATCTACCTCGGCATCAAGCTGCTGCGGGCCAAGCCGGCCCCGGTCGAGGCCGATGTCGCCTGCGGTCCGATGCGCGGCAGCGCCCTCGTGTTCGGCTTCCTGGTGACGCTGACCAATCCCAAGGCGATCGTGCTGTTCGCCAGCGTCTTCGCGACCGCGGTCACCGCCAGCACGCCCGGCTGGCTGATGGTGCTGATGATCGGCCTCGTCGTCGCCAGCAGCCTCACCTGGTATTCGATCGTCTCGCTGTTCATGTCGTCGGCGCCGGTCATGCGCCGCTTCCAGCATGCGCGTCACTGGATCGAGCGCGTCGCCGGAGTGTCGTTCGTGCTGATCGGCGGCCGCATCATCGCCGACGCCCGCAACCCGGTGACGCCGTAGGGACCTTCAAGATCTACGCCTTGATCGCCAGTATTCCATAGGATACAATCATCGGGTGGTCAAAATACGCCAGACACCGGTCTTCGCCGCTTGGCTTGAAAGGTTGGAAGATCGGCAGGCGCGGGCGCGTATTTATAGGTGCGATTGGATCGTTTGGCCCTCGGCCTGGCCGGGGATGCGAAGTCTGTCGGCAGCGGCGTGAGTGAATTGCGAATAGATTATGGCCCAGGCTATCGAGTGTACTTCAAGCAGCATGGTCGCGAGTTGGTGATCCTGTTGATTGGAGGGGACAAGAGAACCCAGAGCCGCGATATCAAGCGCGCGGTGGCCATGGCTCGAAACCTCTAGGAGATTCCTGATGGGACGCAAGAAAGTCAGGACGACACGTTACGACAGTGCCGAATTGCTCAAGACGCCGGAAGATATTGCGGCATATCTGGAAGCGGCCATGGAGGACGGCGATTCGCGCGTTATCGCCGCTGCTCTTGGGAATATTGCAAGGGCGAGGGGAATGAGCGAACTGGCACGCGAGACGGGCCTTGGCCGGGAAAGTCTCTACAAGGCCTTGTCGCCGGACGGAAACCCGGAGTTCGGAACGATACTAAAGGTGGTCCGTGCCCTTGGGCTCCGCCTCCATGCCGAGGCGATGTCGAACTGAAACGGGTGATTCGCCCTGAAGGGCGACATCGGCATCAGCGATGGCGGACGCTGCTGGGATCAGACGCTAGCTGCGTGCCGCCAGTCGGTGTGGAGAGAGCAGACCGGGGGCTTCGGTCGCCGCGGCCCATGTTAGGCTTTCGCCTCTTCACTCTGGCAGGCGGGTAACCGATGCGCATCTTTACGACATTGCCGCAGGAGGACCTGCGGAAGGTGGTTCCGGCGGCCCAGGCGATCGAGGCCGACGGCTATACCGGCGTCAGCACGCAGGAGAACAAGCACGATCCCTTCCTGGCCCTCGCCGTGGCCGGCGCCACGACGCGGCGGATCGAGCTGCACACGGGCGTCGCCATCGCCTTCGCCCGCTCGCCCATGGTCTGCGCCAATATCGGCTGGGATCTCGCCGCCAGTACCGGCGGCCGCTTTACGCTGGGGCTGGGCTCGCAGATCCGCGCCCACAACGAGAAGCGCTTCTCCGTGCCCTGGTCGGCGCCGGCGCCGCGCATGCGCGAATATGTGCAGGCGGTGCGGGCGATCTGGACGGCGTGGAAGGGCGACGGCAAGCTCGCCTACGAGGGCAAGCACTACCGCTTCACCCTGATGACGCCGAACTTCGTGCCCGAGCCCTATGACGGCCCGCTGCCGCGCATCGGCATCGCCGCCGTCGGCCCGGCCATGATGAAGGTCGCGGCCGAGGAATGCGATGGCGTGAAGCTCCATGTCTTCTGCACGCGGCGCTATCTCGAGCGGCAGATCCTGCCGATCCTGTCCGAGGGGCTGGCGAAGGCGAGCCGGCCGCGCGAGGCCTTCGATATCTCCGGCGGCGGGTTCGTGGTCACCGGCAAGGACGACGCGGCGGTCGCGAAGCTGTTCGAGTGGGTACGCTATCGCGTGGCCTTCTACGGCTCGACGCCGGCCTACTGGCCGGTGTTCGAGGAGCACGGTTTGGGCGATCTCGGCCGCAAGCTCAATGCCATGACCAAGGCAGGGCAGTGGAGCGAGATCGCCGCGCAGGTGCCCGACGATGTCGTCCATCTGTTCGCCGCCGTCGGCCGCCACGACCAGATCGCCGCGGCCATCGAGCAGCGCTTCGGCGGCCTGGTCGATTCGATCAGCGCCAGCGCCAACTCGTCAAAACCGGCCGACCTGCCGCCTGACCTGATCCAGGACATCGCCCGCCTGCCGACGCGGTACGCGGCGACGTGAACGGCAGCATCGTTGCTGCACTGACTTTGTAACAGCCATGCTAGCTGATGACCGCGAGCGATAGTAATCTCGGTGGGTTCGGCCGAAGGTTGCGTCGATGATGAGTGTGTTCGCGGCGCGCCGCATGGATGAAATGGCGCCGACCGAGCGGGCGGTAATGTGCTGTTCGCCAGTATTCGAGCGGATGCGCCCGTGAGCCGTGGCAGCGACGTCCTGTTTCTCAGGGCCCTCGACGTCGCGCCGAATGTCGAGGCGTTGTCGCAACTGGTCCGCCATCTTGCGCCTTATCGGATCATGGCGCTCGATCTCGATCGGGACGCTCCGCAGAAAGACGATGAAGGGTGGTTGAACGCCACCCTTGAGGTGCTCAACACCGCGCTTTTGACGATGCTGCCGTTTGTCGTCTTAGCTATCTTGCTCAACTTGAGCCAGAACGGCTTCAGGCTGAAGACGGTTTCTAGTCTCATCATCGCCGTCCTTATGGGCGTCAAGATTTATAAGAGGATCAGCAGGAGCGAAGTTTCGCGACAGCGGCTTGGCGGGGGATCTGATCTTACTCTCTGTGTCTCGCAGCAGGCACTGGAGGAAGAGAGGGAGCGGCTCGGGTGGGGTTGCGGCTTTGCCGTTATCGATTTGTCGCGCAAGGCGGACCCATCAGATGGGGAAATCGCGTACCTCGAAAAGACCAAGCCGGGGTGCACGATCGTGTTGCTTCCTGAATCGGCGTTGGTGCCAATGGAGGTGCAGCGGCTCGGTGCGCCGGTCGTGCGCTACGGGGAAGGCGCTCCCGATCTCGCTGATCAGCTACGATCTGTACTCGGTTCTCTCGCGGCGGCAGGTAGTGTCGAAATAGGGAAGGGGCCAAGGAAAAGACAAGTCTTGCCGTGAACAGCATCAGTTCGGGACTCTGCCCAAGAGGCTGAACGCCGCGCGATAGGCGCTTGGTGTCGTGCCTAGCACGCGGAGAAAGCTGCGGCGCATGATCTCCTCGGAGCCGAAACCGCAGCGCAGCGCCACGCGCTTCACCGGCGTGCGTGTATCGGACAGCAATCGGCGCGCGGCTTCGAGGCGCAGGCGTTCGACGGCACGGGCGGGGCTCAGTCCCGTCGCGGCTGTATAGTGGCGGCTGAAGCTGCGTTCGCTCATGCCCGCCTTCCGGGCCAGGGCGGTCAAGGACAGATCCTCGGACAGGTGGTTGCCGATCCAGTCGTTGAGCGCGCCGAACCTGTCCTCGGCCTTTTGCAGCGACAGCGTCGTGCTGAATTGCGCCTGCCCGCCGGGTCGCTTGAAGAACACGACCAGCTGACGGGCGACGTCCAGCGCCAACGGCCGACCGAGATCCTGCTCGACAAGGGCAAGCGACAGATCGATTCCGGCCGTCACGCCGGCGGAGGTCCAGATGGCGCCGTCCTGCAGGAAGATCGGATCGGACTCGACCCTGGCCTTGGGGAAGCGCCGCGCGAGCTCGGCGCAGCGTGTCCAGTGGGTGACGACGCGCCGCCCCTCGAGCAGGCCGGCGGCGCCGAGCAGGAAGGCGCCAGTGCAGACCGAGACGACGCGGCGGGCAACCGTCGCCCGGCGCCGTACCCAGGTGGTCAGTCGCCGATCGTCGGCGGCCGCATAGACGCCCGGACCGCCGGCCACCACCAACGTGTCCACCGCTTGGCGCGGAGACGGCAACCGATCGGCCGCGATCCCGAGCCCGGCCGACGTAACCAGCATCGGGTCGCTATCGGCGACGACCCGCACCGCATAGGCAGGGAGGCCACCGGTGCGTGCAAGCCTGTCATTGGCGACCGTGAAGACCGACAAAGCGCCCGCAACGTCGAGGAGGTCGACCCCCGGGAAGGCGAGGATCTCGACCGACAGTGGCCGTGCTGGCGGGATTCGTGGGTTCTGTGGCATTCGGCGCGAATGCTGCCGCGCTAATCTGGTCGGGTCGAGTGGAATGGAATTGGCGCCGCGTGGGTGCGCGCGGTGCGTCGCAACCCCGGAGATCGTGTCATGGATGCTGCCCCGATTGCGCTGCTGGTCGTCGATGTGCAGCGGGCCTTCGATCTTTGGGAGGCGGAAGGGCAACGCCGAAACAATCCCGATGCCGTCGCCCGCATCGTCGATCTGCTGGCCGCTTTCAGGCGAAGCCAGCGGCCCATCCTGCATATCCGGCACGCGAGCCAGCGTCCGAGTTCCTATTTCTCACCCGACGCGGCCGGCTACCCGGTCAAGGACGAGGCGCGCGAGATCGCGGGCGAGCCCGTCATCGTCAAGCGGGTGAACAGCGCCTTCATCGGCACCGACCTGGAGGCGCAGCTGCGGGCGGCCAATATCCGCTCCCTCGTCATTTGCGGCGCGACGACCAATCATTGCGTCGAGACCACGACGCGGATGGCCGGCAATCTCGGCTTCGATGCCTGGCTGGTGCGCGATGCGACCTGGACGTTCGATCGGATCGGACCCGATGGCGAGCGGCACACGGCGGAGGAGATCCATGCGATGACGCTGTCGAACCTGCACCGGGAGTTCGCGCGCGTTGTTCGGACATCGGAGGTGATCGAGCGGCTCGGCACTGAACCGTAGCGACGCCAGCGCTGGGCTGGTCCAAAAGTGCGATATTCGCTTGACATTATATTGCGATACACGCAATATCCAGCAACGTTCGAGGACAGAGCAGTCAGCTTCTCCGGTTGGAGGGACGGACGCGCATGCGGGGTATTCGGCGCTGAGCAGCCAGTCTCCCGAACTTTCCCGAATTCGGGAAATGGTCGTTAAGGACTTGAGATTGCAGGATTTCGGGAATTCCCGAAGAGTGTTTTTCTTCGGAGCGGGGACCCGGACCCGCGGCGTCCTCGATGCTGGCGCCCAAGCGCGGGGGCTGCGGGAGACGCCGGACAAGCTCCAAGTCACGACTGGAGCGGCGGGCCGGATCGAGCGTGGCAAAGCCAGTCCCGTTTAATTTCCGTTTATTTAACGGAAAGGCGCTGCCGGCGGGTTGGCGCGGCACAAAGAAAAAGCCCCCGTCTTGCGACGGGGGCACCAGGTAGCCCGCGATTGTTTTATGCGGGCGATGCTGATGATCGAAAGCTCAGTGCAGGCGCCGCGGCAGTTCGGCGATGGCGTCGTCGACCAGCGCCTGGGCCTTGTTGCCGGCAACCTGCTCACGCAGGAGGGCCCGGCTGGCCGCCATGGCGACATCGACGGCGAGGTCGCGGACTTCCTTGGTCGCGGCGGCTTCCGCCTGCGCGATGCGGTCGGTGGCCTGCTGCTCGCGACGGGCGATGCTCGCCTGCCGCTGCTCGGCAGCGTTGCGCGTCAGGTATTCGGCTTCCTTCTTCGCCTGGGCGATGATGCCCTCGGCGAGACTGGCCGACTCGGTGAGGGCCTTCTCGGCCTCCGCACGTGCCCGCTGCGCCTCGGCGCGAAGCGCTTCCGCCTCGCCCAGGGTGCGCTTGATCAGGGCCGTGCGGTCGTCCATGAGCTTGTTCAGGCCCTGGACGATCTTCTTGCCGGCAATGGCGACGAACAGGACGAAGGCGACGGCGACCCAGAATTCCGGGCTGCTGAAGGTGCCTTCCTCATGCGCGGCGGCGTCGTGCGTGTCCGCGGCCAGGGCGGTCCCGAACATTACTTGGTCCCTTTCCGTGCGGTCTCGACGGCCTCGGCGACCTTGGCGGCCACCTGCGTTCCGTCGACATTCCCCACCAGCTTGCCGAGCACGGAGCTCGTGATCTCGGTTGCCAGTGAAGACAGGCCGGCCAGCGCCTGGGCGCGTTGCTCGGCGATGCGCCGCTCGGCTTCGCCGATCTGGCCCGCCAGCTTCTCACCGAGAGTGGTAAGATGCGCCGTGGTCTCGGCAGCAGCCGCTTCGGCCGCCTGCCGCACCGTTCCCGCTGCCTTGCCACGCGCCTCGGCCAGCGCCGCGCGCTGCGCTTCGGCGGCGACGCGGGCGGCGTCGTTGGCCTTCTGCGCGGCGTCGAGATCCGCTTGGATCTTGCCTTCGCGCGCCTCGATCGTATGGCCGATGCGCGGCAGCACGAGGCCCGCCATCAGCACATAGAGCAGGGCGAACGAGACCACCAACCAGAAGATCTGGGTGGGGAAGCTCGTGACGTCGAACTGCGGCATGCCGCCAGCGGCATGCGCCGCCGCCGGCAGGATGGCCAGGACCAGACCCCAGCCCGACGCTCGGAGTGCCGAAACAGGCACGACCGCGCTCAGGCGAACAGCGAGATCAGCGCGACGATCAGCGCGAACAGCGCGATGGCTTCCGTGACCGCGAAGCCGATCCAGATGTTGGCGCCGATTTCGCCCTTGGAGGCCGGGTTGCGCGACAGGGCCGTGATGTAGCTGGCCCACACGTTGCCCACGCCGATACCGGCGCCGATCATGCCGATGGCGGCGAGGCCTGCACCGATAAACTTGGCGGCTGAGGCGTCCATATCTGTCTCCTGTTTCTCTACTAAAGGTTTGTCGTTGATGGGTACGGGCGCGGCGATCAGTGCAGATGCAGCGCGTCGTTCAGGTAAATGCAGGAAAGGATGGTGAAGATGTAGGCCTGCAGCACGGCCACCAGCAGCTCGAGCGCGGTGATCGCCACCAGCACGGCCAGCGGCACGGCACCGAAGATGCCCAGCGCCACCACGAAGCCCGCCAGCACCTTCAGCAGCACGTGGCCGACCGTCATGTTGGCGAACAGACGGACCGACAGGCTGATCGGACGGCTGAGATACGAGACCAGCTCGATCGGGATCAGGATCGGCGCGGTGAACAGCGGCGCGCCATGCGGGAAGAACAGCGAGAAGAAGTGCAGGCCGTGCTTGAACAGGCCGATCAGCGTCACCGCCAGGAAGATGACGGCGGCCATGAAGAAGGTGACCGCGATGTGGCTGGTGAAGGTGAAGCCGTAGGGGACCAGGCCCAGGATGTTGCCGAACAGCGTGAAGATGAACAGGCTGAAGATGAACGGGAAGAACTTGCGGCCGGCGGTGCCGACATTGTCCCGTACCATGTTGCCTATGAATTCGTAGAAGACCTCGGCCAGCGCCTGGATGCGGCCCGGGACCATCGCCGCCTTGCCGGAACCGACCAGCAGCAATCCGGACGAGATGACCACGGCGCCCAGCATGAAGATCGCGGAGTTGGTGAGGGCGATGGGATGATTGCCGATCGTGAACAACGGATCGGTCACGTTATGGATGGCGAACTGCTCTAGCGGACCTGCCACGATTCCCAATCCCCCAAAAACACCCGACTACTTCTTCAACCGCGCATCCCGTTCGGCCTTGTCGCGCCGCTCTTCGGCCTGCGCGACCCGGTACACGTTCGAGAACGCGGCCCCACATCCCAGGATGAAGCCGACAATCAGAAGCCAGGGTTTGGTCCCCAACCACTGGTCGGCCATCAGGCCCAGGAACGCGCCGGCGACGACGCCCGCCACCAGCTCGATTGCGATCCGCATGCCGACGCCAAGCTTTTCGCTGCCGCCGCCTGCGTTGCCGCCCGTCGATCCGGAAGGCTTACCGACGCCCTTGTCATAGGCCTGGCGAACGTCCTTGAGACGCCGGTCCAGTTCGTCGGCTTTTCGCTCGTCCTCGGTCATCACCTGCTCCGGCGAAATCGCGCCGGAACCTATTGGCTGGGCACCGGAGGTGTCAAGCACGGGAGCAGGCTCACGACCCGGAAAATACGGCGTATTTCCGGGCGTCGGTCGCTGGTCTAGGCCTTCAGCACCGAGAATCGGGCATCGCCGTCGCGCACGACCTGCGGCACGAGGTCGACCTCCCACTCCAGGTACTGGCGCATGGCGGCCTCGACATCCTCCTTGAAGTCGTAGGGGCGGTACCAGACGTCGGTCGGCGGATCGCCCATTCGGACATGCCCCGTCTCGAGCGCGAGGCCGGCATCGCGCCATGATTTGAGGCCGCCGGCGAGGACGGAGACCGGGAGAGTGCCTGCAATTTCCTGGGCTTCGGGGGCGGCGAGGGTGGCAATTTCACCATCCGGTGACACCAGCACGATGCGCAGGACGCCGGCCTGCTGGGCCAGCATGGCCGGGATCGACTTGTTGAGATTCGCTCGCACCGCAAACCACGCCCCCGGTATGTGGCCGTCGCGGTACTTGAGGCTGGTGTCGAGGTCGATCACCAGGGTGGTACCCAGCCGCGCGTTGAGTTCGGCCGCCGATACGGTGGGCGGGGTCGGCAGGGTGAAGCCTGCCGGGTAGCGCGGTTCCGCTTCCGTCGTGAGTTCGCCGGCCTCGGGCTTGTGGTCGAGTATATAAGTCTCGCCCCAGCCCATCTGCACCAGCCAGTGCGCGGTCAGGGTGGCGCGCACGCCGTCATTGTCGTGCAGGACGATCCTGGCATTGCGGGCGCCGACATATTGATCGGTCGCCTGAACAAGTTGGCCACCGGCGGCATGGCGGAAGCCCTTGAGATGGCCTTGTGCATATTCCGCGGGATCGCGCACATCGAGCCGGTAGAGCGGGCCGCCCTTGGCTTCGAGGGCCGCCAGTCCGGCCAGATTGATCTTCTTGAGATGGAGCCGCTCGGCCAGCTTGGCCGCGGCGGCCTGGGCGAAGGCCGCCGCGTCGGCTCCCTGCGGACCGAAGCTGCGGGTCTCGCCGCGGGCAACCTTCAGGCCGGCGAGATGCCAGCCCATGGTGCCGTTCTTAAGCGCCATCACCTTGTTGGGCAGACCGGCATTGATCAGCGACTGCGCGCCGATGATCGAACGCGTTCGACCGGCGCAATTGACGACGACCAGCGTTTCCGGCCGCGGCGCGAAATCCTTGACGCGGTAGACGAGCTCGGCGCCGGGACAGTCGACGCCGCCCGGGATCGACATGTTGTGGAACTCGGGCATCGGCCGCGAATCGAGGATCACCAGGTCCGCCTTGTCGTCGATCAGCTTCTGCAGGTCGGCGGCATCGATGCGGGGCGTGTCGTTGTCGTGCTCGACCACCTCGCCGAAGGCCTTGCTCGGCACGTTGACGCCGGTGAAGACCTCGTAGCCGGCCTCGCGCCAGGCTTTGAGCCCGCCTTTCACGACGGCGAGATTGGTGTAGCCCAGGCTGGAGAGACGCGCGGCGGCGCGGTTGGCGCGGCCCTGCCATTGCGGGTCGCGGTCCTCCTCGCCGCTGTCCATCAGCACGATGCGTGTGTCGGGATCGGGCAGCAGCGCCAGGGCGCGCGGCTCCAGTCGCGACAGCGGCAGCGGCGTCGCGAACAGCGGATGGCCCTGCGTCGAGAATTCGCCTTCCTCCCGCACGTCGAAGAAGGCGAAGACTTCGCCCGAGTTCAGCATCGCCTTGACCTGCTGCACCGACACGAGCGGCGTCAGGATCTTCGCCTTAGCCATGAACCGCCTGGCGGCACCGGTCGCGAGATCGACGCTGACCCGATCCGGCAGGTGTTCGAGGCTGAGGCCGTAGAAGTGGAGATGCAACGCCTCGCCTGAGTCGGCTGGCGTCTCGATATGGTGGAAGTCTTCCGGCAGGAAGGCGATGAAATCGCCACGGCGCAGCGTCTTCTCTTTCGCTGGCGCTTCGCGGAGCTGCACGACGTCCGGCCGCGCGCCATTGTCGAGGCGATCGTAGACGACGTTGCGCTCGGCGCCGTGCACGCCGGCGATGATCGCCCATGTCGTGTGATTGTGCGGCGGCACCTTCTTGCCGGCGCCGCCGGCCGAGGCATAGAGCGCGAAGCGGTGGTCCGGATCTTCGCTCAGGCGGTAGATGCCGCCCTCCCCGCCGAGCGGGAATTCGTCCTGGGGGAAGAGGTCGCTGCGTGCGGCGAGGGCGGCGAGCAGACCACCGATCTTTTCGAGATTGTTACGGGTGACTCCGTCCTTCTCGATCTCGCGGGCCTGGCCGATGAGCTGCCGGACGGCGGCGGCTCGCTGCTGATGCAGGGTCATGTGTACCTCCGATTCGCATTCGCATCAGTATAACGACCGGGCGCTTGTCGCCAGATGGCGCTCAAACTACGGTGCGGACCATGAAGCAGCTTTTTCCAGCGGCCGTGCTGGCCGCCGTGACCGGCTTGGCCGCTTCGGCACTCGCCCAGACCGCAACCACTCCGCCGCACCGCCCGGCTCCGGCCGTGAAACCGACCAAAGCGGCAGCCCATGTGCCGGCCCATGCCGGCTTCCAGCCCGCCTCGCGCGCCGTAGTCCACCGTCCGGTGTTCGTGCCGCCGCCGCCCGTCATCGAGCTCGACGAGGTGGCCGTCAATCCCGATCTGCCGACGGTCCTCGATGCCGAAACCCGCGACCGCTATCGCCGCATCTTCCAGGAGCAGGCGGCCGGTCACTGGGCCGAGGCCGATGCCGAGATTGCCAAGCTCACGGACAAGACCTTGCTGGGCTATGTCGGCGCGCAGCGGCTGCTGGCCTCCAACTATCAGGCCCGGTACGAGCAGTTCGCCGCCTGGCTGCAGGATTACAACGATCATCCCGATGCGCCCGCGATCTATCGGTTGGCGCTGGCCAAGCGGCCGCGCGGCGCTTCCGACGAGCTGACGCCGGCCACCTTCGTGACCCAGGCGCAATCGTCGCCAGCCTTCGCCGCCGCCCGCACGGTGACGGGGGCCGACGCTGCCGACGCCGCCGCCCTGCGCACGCGCCTGCAGCAGATGGCCGATGACGGCGGCTTCAATGCCGCCTTTGCGTTGCTCGACCGCAAATCGACCGTCGATCTGCTGGGACCGCAGGAGGCCGAGCTGTGGCGCGGCCGCATCCGCACGCGCGCGCTCGAAGCCGATTCGCAACGCAGTATGCAGGTGCCGGTCGAGGTCAGCCTGCCGCCGGACGCCAACTGGAGCGCGGGCCTCGCCGCCTTCACCAGCGGCAACATGCCGGAAGCGGCCCGCCGTTTCGAAATGGTGGCCGACGCGCCGCCCGACCAGGCCTCGTCGTGGACCCTGTCCGCGGGTGCCTTCTGGGCCGCGCGGGCCAATCTGCTGGCCGGCAATCCGCAGAAGTTCGCGCCCTATCTCAAGCGCGCCGCCCTGCACAACCGCACCTTCTACGGCCTGATCGCCCAGAAGGCGCTGGGCATGAAGATCGTCGCCGACTGGAACCTGCCGCCGATCGAGCGCAAGGAAGCCGACATCCTGCGCAACGACCGCGCCGGCCGGCGCGCGCTGGCGCTGTTGCAGCTCGGCGCCTCGACCGCGGCACAGCGCGAGCTGTTCGGCGCATCGCTCGATGCCGACCCGCAATACATCGCCACCATCCTGTCGCTTGCCAACAAGGCGGTGATGCCGGCGCTGTCGGTGCGGGTGGCGAACGCGGCCTGGGACATGCGCCACAAGATCCCGGGCTACGATGCGGCCGCCTATCCGCAGCCGCCGTGGCAGCCGGCCAGCGGCTACAGCGTCGATCGCGCCTTGCTGTGGGGCTTCATGCGCCAGGAGTCTGCCTTCAATCCCAAGGCCCGCTCGGTCGTGGGCGCGATGGGCCTGCTGCAGCTCATGCCGCAGACGGCGCGGATCGTCAGCAGCAAGTACGCACTCGAGGCCGAGGGCGGCAATCCGTTCGATCCCTCGGTCAACATATCGCTGGGGCAGGCCTATATCGGTTCGCTCCTGGGCAGCGTCGACGACAATCTCGTGCGCACGGCGGCGGCCTACAATGGCGGCCCGGGCAATGTGTTCCGTTGGGACACCTCGTTGAACGCATCGGCCGATCCGCTGCTCTACGTCGCCTCGATTCCGCTCGACGAGACACGCGACTTCGTGCAGCGCGTGCTGGCGAATTACTGGATGTATCAGATCCGACTCGGCCAGCCGACGCCGTCGCTCGACCAGATCGCGGCGCATGAATGGCCGCGTTATGTGCCGCAGGATACGGGACGCTAGGATGCTGCCTCTTGCCGGGATCAAGGTCATCGAGTTCTGCCAGGTCCTGGCCGGGCCCTATTGCGGCATGTTGCTGGCCGACATGGGCGCCGAGGTCATCAAGGTCGAGCCGCCGGACGGCGACATGATGCGCCAGTGGCCGCCCATCAGTGGCGGCTACAGCGAGAACTTCGCCTCGATCAATCGCAACAAGCGCTCGATCGTGCTCGATCTCAAGGATCCGGCACAGAAGGCGGCGGCGCGCGCCCTGGTGCTGGGGGCCGATGTGCTGCTGGAGAACAACCGGCCCGGCGTGATGGATCGGTTGGGTCTTGGCTACGAGTCCTTCCGCAAGGAGAAGCCGAGCCTGATCTATTGCTCGATCTCGGCCTTCGGCCAGAGCGGCCCGCGCTCGGGCGAAGGCGGCTTCGATGTCACCGTTCAGGCCATGAGCGGCATCATGAGCGTCACGGGCGAGCCCGGCGGCGCGCCTGTGAAGTGCGGTGTGCCGGTGTCGGACGTCGGCACCGGCCTCTACGCCGCCTTCACCATTGCCGCGCTGCTACGCCGCGTCGCCGAAGGCGGAGAGGGCGCGCATGTCGATGCCTCGATGCTGGGGGCGAGCCTCGGCATGGCGGCGCTGCAGACCAGCGAGTATTTCGGCACCGGACGCGATCCGCAGAAGCTCGGTTCGGCCCATCCACGCAACGCGCCCTACCAGGCCTTCCGCGCCCGCGATGGCTACTTCGTCATCGCCGCCGGCAACAACAAGCTGTGGCAGAGCGTGACCGAGGTGGTGAAGCGTCCCGACCTGCTGGCCGACCCGCGCTTCGCCACGACGCAGCTGCGAGCGCAGAACCAGCTGGTGTTGAAGGAACTGCTCGAGATCGAGTTCGCCAAGCGCGATGCGGAGGAATGGATCGCGGCGTTCGAGGCGGCGGGCGTGCCGCACGGGCGCATCAACAGCTACAGCCAGATCCTCGACGATCCGCAGGTCCGCCACATGGGCTGGGTCGAGGAGATGACGTTGCCGTCGGGCGTGAAGACCAGGACCTTCGGTTCGCCCGTCCGCATCTCTGGCGTCGACCTGCACAAGCGGCTGGAGCCGCCGGCGCTGGGCGCCGACACGCAATCCATTCTGGGCTCGTTGCCCGCGAAAGAGGCTGCCGAATGAACATCAACCGCTTGCGCCGCTTCATCGGCGACATGACCTCTCTTGTTGGCGGCGCCTGGCAGGACAAGGACGAGAAGGCCGTCCTCGAGGTCGGGCAGAAGCTTCTCGGCGAGCTCGTCAGCCACGACGACTGGCTGCCCGAGAGCATGGCCAAGAGCCCGCCGCACGGCTATGCGCAGAACCTGCTCTGGTGCGATCCGTTCGAGCGCTTTTCAGTGGTGAGCTTCGTGTGGTCGCCGGGCGCGCAGACGCCGGTGCACGATCATCAGATGTGGGGCCTGGTCGGCATGCTGCGCGGCGCGGAAACGTCGCAATCCTTCGTGCGCGATCCGGCAACCGGCGCGATGACGGCCGGCGAGCCGAAGCAGATGCAGTTGGGCGAGGTCGAGGTGCTGGTGCCGGCCACCGGCGACATCCATCGCGTGACCAATGTGCTGAAGGACAAACCGTCCATCAGCATCCACGTCTATGGCGGCAATATCGGCGCGGTCCGCCGCCATACGTTCGATCCCGCCACCGGCACGCCGAGCCTGTTCGTGTCGGGCTACACCAACCAGATGGTGCCCAATCTCTGGGACCGCTCGGCGGAGACGCGCGCGGCTTCGTGATCAGCCGCTCCATCGAATCATCACAATTGCTGGACACGCTGCATCCATGCGCGTGTTCAAGTCGCTTGTCGTCTCGGCAAGTCGCTGTCTGCTGGCTGCCAGTCTTGCCGCCACGGTCGGCACCACGGCGTTCGCGGCCGGGCCGGCCTACGGGCCGGAACTCGAAGGCTTCGACTATCCGTTTCCGGTGTCCCACTTCCCGTTCTCGTCGCAGGGCGAGAAGCTGGAGATGGCCTACATGGATGTGCGTCCTGACCATCCCAATGGCCGCACCGTGGTCCTGCTGCACGGCAAGAACTTCTGCGCGGCGACGTGGGATACGACGATCCGTAGACTGAACGCTGCGGGCTATCGCGTGATCGCGCCCGATCAGGTCGGCTTCTGCAAGTCCTCGAAGCCGGCGCATTACCAGTACAGCTTCCAGCAACTCGCCGAGAATACGCGCGCCCTCCTGAAGTCGCTGGGCATCGAGAAGGTCATCCCGATGGGACACTCGACCGGCGGCATGCTGGCGGTCCGTTATGCCCTGATGCATCCCACCGAGATCGAGCAACTGGTGCTGGTGAGTCCGATCGGCCTCGAGGACTGGAAGGCCAAAGGGGTGCCCTGGCAGGGAGTCGATGCCCTTTATCAACAGGAGCGGCAGGTCACGGCCGACAAGGTCCGCGCCTACGAGCGCTCGACCTATTACGCCGGCACCTGGAAGCCGGAATACGACAAGTGGGTCGAGATGTATGCCGGCCTATATGCCGGGTCCGGCCGGGACATCGTCGCTTGGAATTCGGCTCTGATCTACGACATGATCTTCACGCAGCCGGTGTTCTACGAGTTCGAGAAGCTGGCCATGCCGGTGTTGTTGATCATCGGCGACAAGGATACGACCGCGATCGGCAAGGCGCTGGCGCCGCCCGATGTGCAGGCGAAGATCGGGCACTACGACGTCCTCGGCAAGGAAATCGCCCGCCGCATTCCGCACGCCACCTTGGTCGAATTCGCCGACCTCGGGCACGCGTCCTTCATCCAGGATCCGGACCGCTTCTTCGCCGCCTTGCTGAAGAGCCTGCCTCGTTAGAAGCCGCAGGCGCTACTGCTTGGGATGCGGATGGGTCGGATCGACCCAGTACACCGTCTCCGGCTTTTCCGCCGGCTCGAGGTCGATATTGATGGCGATCGCCTCGTTGTCGGAGCGCACCAGCACGCATTCCAGCGGCTCGGTGTCGGAGGCGTTGATTTCTTGGTGGGGCACGTAGGGTGGCACGTAGATGAAGTCGCCCGGGCCGGCTTCGGCGATGAATTCGAGCTTCTCGCCCCAGCGCATGCGCGCCTTGCCCTTCACCACGTAGATCACGCTCTCGAGATGACCATGGTGATGCGCGCCGGTCTTGGCGTGGGCATGGATAGTGACGGTGCCGGCCCACAGCTTCTGTGCGCCGACACGGGCGAAGTTGATGGCGGCGGCGCGGTTCATGCCGGGCGTCTGCGCGGTGTTGGTGTCGAGGGAGCCGGCGGGGATCACCCTTACGCCGTCATGTTTCCAATCGGTCATGATGCTGATCTGCCTGAGTTGCGCTGCGCCTTGGTCTTCATCTAAGGACTGCGCCTCGCCTCGACAAGCCAGGGGCGCTAGAATGACGCCATGAGCAAGATCGACGAGACCAAGCCGTTCAAGCCGGTGAATATTGCGGTCCTGACCGTGTCGGATACCCGCACTCTGGAAACGGACAAGTCAGGTGACACGCTGGTGGAGCGCCTCAAGCGCGACGGCCACGTCCTCGTCGATCGTGCCATCGTCACCGACGATATCGCCGCGATCCGCGCCCGGGTGAAGAAGTGGATCGACGATCCCAAGGTCGAGGCGGTGATCACCACCGGTGGTACCGGTGTTACCGGTCGCGACGTCACGCCGGAGGCGTTGGAAGGCCTGTTCGAGAAGAAGATCGACGGCTTCGGCGAAGTGTTCCGCTGGGTCAGCTTCCAGAAGATCGGCACCTCGACCATGCAGTCGCGCGCCACCGCCGGCGTCGCCAACGGCACCTATATCTTCGCGCTGCCCGGCTCGACCGGCGCCTGCAAGGACGGCTGGGACGAGATCCTGCACTGGCAGCTCGATATCCGCTTCCGCCCCTGCAACTTCGCGGAGCTGATGCCGCGGCTCAACGAAGGGAAGATGCCGCGCAGCGGCTGAGCGTCTGTCTGCAGCGTCAGTCGATGAGCTGGTCGGCCCGTAGCAGGATCGCGCTGGGAACCGTAAGGCCGAGCGCGGCAGCCGTCCTGGTGTTGACGGCCAGTACGATGCGCGACGGCCGCTCGACGGGCAGATCGGCAGGGCGCGCGCCGGCCAGTATCTTGCCGACGATTTCGCCGCTCTGGCGGAACAGGTCGCGCTGGTCCGCACCGTAGGTGATGAGCCCGCCCATCTCGGCGAACTCCGGGAACATGCTGATGGTGGGCAGTCGGTAGCGCAGGCCGAGATCCGCAACCTGCTTCGGCACTGTTCCGAACACGGGCGACGACATCAACAGCACCGCTTGCGCCTTCTTGTCGACGGCGGCTCGAAATCCGGCCTCCATGACCTTGGGCGATTCGACGCTGACGATCTCGAGCGAGAGGCCCCGGGCGGTGGCGATGGCTCGTGCGGCGTCGGTCTGCACCGACCCGGTGGTCGGATCCCACAGGGCGGCGACCCGTTGCAAACCAGGGATCAACTCGCCCATCAGTTCCAGCCATTTGCCGCTGAAGTCCGCATAGTCGAAGAACAGGCCGGTAAGATTTCCTCCGGGACGGGCCAGGCTCGCTATGAATCCGCTGGCCACCGGATCCGATTCGAGGTCGAGGGAGGCGATCGCCAGCGCCGTGGTGCGTGCCCGAGCCTCACGGGTTGCCTGCGGTCCGACGGCGAACAGGACGGCGACCTTGCGCTCGACCAGCTCGCCCGCGAATTGTCCCAGTCGACCGACGTCGTAGTCGGCCGCGCGGACAATGATCGACACGTTGCTCCCATCGATGAAGCCTTTGCTGCGCAAACCTTCGGCGAAAGAGGCGAGGCGCGGATTGGACGCCTCGACCTTGCCGGGATGAAGGAAGCCGACTTCCGGCATCGACCGTGTTTGCCCGACCGATATTTCCGGTATCGCCACGACGCCGGTCATTGCAACCAGCACAGCCCGCCGTTTCATCTCCCCTCATTCGGCAACCGCGCACCGAGCGCACGCACACTAGCATGCGCGAGCCCGGCAACCGCTACAATGGCTTCGTCATGCGGATCGTCTCGGGCTCAATGACCGGCGCTCGGCAAGCACTGGATCAAAGCCAGTTCGGACCGCGCTTCGGAATCAGATGCGATTCATGCACATCTGTTTTCGTTGCACGCCAAGACATTTCTTCCACTCGATCGGCTTTCCTGGCTAGTCTGAGTAATGGATCGCAGACGCTCTGATCGGGGCTGGCGCGCCTCGGCAATCGTCGCGGCGCTTCTTGCGATCACTCTCAATTTCCTGCAGCCGCTGGTCCATGCCGCGCTCGCGCGTGACGGCGGATCGTTGGCGGCGAGTGTCTGGGCGTCGATCTGCCTGCCAGCGCACGATGAGGGCAGCTCTCCGACCTCGATGCCGGAAGGCACGCCGCACGAATGCTGCCTGGGCCTCGCCCATGCGCCGGCCCTGGTCGCTCCAAATCCTGGCTTCATTCCGTTCGAGCCGATCGCCGTCGCGATCCGCTTCGCACCCGGCGTCAATGCCCTCACGCCCGTCGGCATCCGCGACGGGCCCAATCAGCCTCGAGCGCCTCCCACTCTCCCCGTCTGACATCTGAAACGCGACGCAGCACGTCGCGCGTTTGCTTGTCCTTTGGGGGAGATTTTCCATGTCGTCCGTTCGTGCCGCGACAGTCGTCGCTGCCGTGGGGCTGGTGCTTGTCCCGGCGTTGGCCGAAGCCCAGACTCCACCGCCGGTCCAACCGGCTTCGTCGCCATCTTCATCGCCATCATCGTCGTCATCCTCGCCAACATCGACGCCTGTCGAGCTGCCGCCTGTCATGGTGACGGCCGGCCGCGGCTCCGACCTCGAGAAGCTTGATGTCAGCACGACGGTGCTGACGCGCCAGGAAGTCCAGGCGATGCCCGAAACCGGCGTCGACCAGATCCTCAACCGCATCCCGGGCATCTGGACCTATACGGTGCCGACGGGGCAGCTTCATCCGACCGGACAGCCGGTCAGCATTCGCGGCTTCGGGACCACCACGACGATCAACACGCTGGTGATGATGGACGGTGTCCCCATCAACGATCCCTACTTCCGGACGGTCGACTGGAGCCGCATTCCCAAGGATTCCGTGGAACGTGTCGAGGTCATTCGTGGCGGCGGCGCCACCAGCCTGTGGGGCAACATGGCGATGGGCGGCGTGATCAACATCGTTACCCGGCAGCCGAGCAAGACCGGCGCCGAGGCCGACGTGAGCTACGGCAGCTACAACACCACCAATGCCAATGTCGGGGCGACGGCGGCGTTCAACGACAATCTCAAGGCCGGGGTGAGCTACAATCACGCCCAGAGCTCCGGCTACAATCTCACGCCGGCCCAGTATCAGAATGCCAATCTCGTGCCGACCGCGTCGAAGGCCGACAATGTCGACTTCACGCTCCACTTCGATTCGGGCAGCAATCTCAAACTCTTCACCAAGGCCTATTTCCATCAGGCCTACGAGGATGGCTGGGTCTGGAGCCTGTCGCACAACAACTGGTCCAGTTACCGCCTGCTTCTGGGCGGCAGCTATACGATCGACGACAAGTCGTCGGTCGCCTTCAGCGCCTGGGCCGGCGGCGGCGTCTACGGCACGATCAACACGGCCAACGGCAGCTACACGCTGAACAATATCGGCGCCACCAATCAGTATGTCAGCCAGAAGGAGACGGCGCCGAATGCCGACCAGGGCGGCTCGGTTTTCTATCAGTTCGAGATCGGGTCGCTGAAGGATATCAAGATCGGCGTCGACGCCAGGCGCATGGTCATCAGCGACTACAACAACCTCTACTCCAGCGCCACCTCGGCGCCGACCACCTTCGTCGCCAATGGCGAACATCGGCTTCAAGGGGTCTTCGGCCAGGGTACCTATCACTTCTCAGGCGTGCCGCTCGAGGTGACGATCGGCCTGCGCGGCGACTTCTATCAGGCCCTGAACGCCAGCGTTCAGACGGTGAATTCCGGCGCCAACCTGCCGATCGCCAACTCGAGCGCCTCCAGCTTCGATCCGCGCGTCGGGCTGAAGTTCTACATGACCGACGACCTGGTGGTACGCGGCGCGGTCTATCGCAACTTCTCAGCGCCGGGCATGAACCAGATGTACCGGAGCTTCGCCGGCGGCACGACCTACACCACCGTCAATCCCAACCTGCAGCCGATGACGAATGTCGGTGAGGAAATCGGCGTCGACTTCAAGTGGCGTGGCTTCAACCTGTCGATGACCTACTTCAACAACAACCTCGACAACTTCATCGACCTCATCACGATCTGCAGTGCCAACGCCACCTGCGCTTCGCCCTACGTCATG
The DNA here is from genome assembly GCF_900167455.1 of Enhydrobacter aerosaccus. Taxonomy (GTDB): domain Bacteria; phylum Pseudomonadota; class Alphaproteobacteria; order Reyranellales; family Reyranellaceae; genus Reyranella; species Reyranella aerosaccus. Next base: position 537,571 of record NZ_FUWJ01000002.1, on the reverse strand, counting down.
GCGGCCGGTCTCGGCTCCTCCTTCACCACGGTGCGCCAGTACCAGAATGTCGGCAGCGCCACTTTCCAGGGCATCGAGATCATCGGCGGATGGCAGCCCTTCAAGGAGCTGCAGCTGACGGCGGGCTTCACCAATACGACGGCCTATCTGACCAGCTCCAACTTTCCGGCCATCGATCGCACCGGCGTGCAACTCGGCCAGGTTCCCACCTGGACGGTGACCGCCACTGCGGAATGGCGGCCGGTCCCAGAGGTTGCCTTGACGGCGTCGTTGCGCTCCTTCCCCGCCTACTGGAACGACACCGGCCATACCCAGCTCAATCAGGGCGCCACGATCATCGATGTCGGCGCGTCCTATTCGCCGATCAAGAACGTCGACCTGTACGCAAGTGTGCAGAACCTGACGAATTTCCAGTACCTCGCGATGGGCTACACGACGACGACGTTCGAGGGGCCGACGGTCAACGCGACGGCCATCCCGACCATGGGAATGCCGCTGACCGTCATCGCCGGGCTGAGAGCGAAGTTCTGACGAGCGGGAGGAGTCCATGTGCATGCACAACTTTTGCCGCTCGTCGGCACGGAGTGGTTTTCCGTCGGCCGCCTCGAGGCAGGAGGTCGAGCAATGATCGCGCCCAGTCTGGCGACAGGCGACGGGCAGGGCGGCGAAGGTCGTGCCTACACCGTGGTCTGGCGGTTGCACTTCTATGCCGGGTTGGTCAGCGTGCCGTTCGTCCTGTGGCTCGCCGTCACCGGCGCGCTCTACCTGTTCCAGCCGCAGCTCGATGCCTTGATCGATCGCCGCTACGACATGCTGGAGATGCGAGGCTCCGCAGCCGCTCCTTCGGCGCAAGTCGCGGCGGCGCTGGCAACAGTGGATGGCTTGGTTCTCAACGCCTACGAGCTGCCGGCCGGTCCGCGATCCGCGAGCCGCGTCCTCATCGGGCGCGGCAGCGACCTGTATCGCGTCTATGTGCATCCCCCGACGCTCAAGATCCTGAAGGTGGTGCCGGAAAACGAACGACTGACGCGGCTGCTGTTCTATCTGCACGGCGAGCTGTTGCTGGGATGGCCGGGATCCATGCTGGTGGAACTGGCCGCCTCCTGGACCATCATGCTGATCCTGACGGGCTGGTACCTGTGGTGGCCGAGAGACGGCCGCGGAGCCGGCGGGATTCTCTATCCCCGCTTCTCTGCGCGCGGGCGGCCGCTATGGCGCGACCTGCACGCGGTCTTCGGCTTCTGGGTGTCGTTCTGCACGCTCTTCCTGCTGGTGTCGGGCCTGCCCTGGGCAAGCTCCTGGGGCGGTATGCTGAAGGCGGTGCGCCAGATCGGCAGCGAGACGGTGGTGCGCCAGCCCTGGACCACCGGCAGCGAATCCGAAGCCGCCGAACGGGTCGAGGCCCACGACCAGCATCGACCTGCTGTTGGCGGCGGCAGGGGATCGACAATGTCTGGCACCCTCTATGGCGAACTCGACCGCCTGGTTCCGATCGTAGCGCCTCTGGGCTTTGCTCCACCCGTGCTGATCTCTCCGCCATCGGCGCTGTCTCCGACCTGGACCGCGCGCTCGGAGGCGCGCAACCGGCCCTTGCGGCAAAGCGTGACCCTCGATGGCAGCACGGGAGCCGTGACGAGTCGGACGACCTTCGCCGAGTGGCCCTTGATCGACCAGCTCGTCGGCTACGGCGTCGCCATCCATGAGGGACACCTGTTCGGCTGGTTCAATCAGGCGCTGGGTGTCTTCACGGCAGTGGGCCTCGTCGTCGTGAGCGTCAGTGGTGTGATGATGTGGTGGAAGCGACGTCCGGCCCATCGCCTCGGTGCTCCCATGCCTCGGCGGCGGCTCATCACCTTGCCAGCTCTCTGGGGCGGTCTGGTGATCCTCGGCGTCGCCTTGCCTCTGCTCGGAGCATCTCTTGTGCTCGTGCTGGCCCTCGATCGCTGGGTCTTGCCTCTGTTTCCGGATCTCGCCTTCTACCTCGGCGCAAGATCGGCCCGAGGCTGAGGAGACGAACGCCTTACAGAGGCTTCACCAGTCGGATCGTCTCGGCCTCGAAGCCGCGTCGCGTATAGAAGTCCACGGCGTGCTGGTTGTGGGCGAAGACGTCGAGGCTGAGCAGCCGATATCCGAGACTCCGAGCCCACTCTTCCGCGGCCTGCATGAGGGCGTGGGCAACACCCATCCCTTCAGCCTCCTTGGCGAGCGCCAGCAGCGAGACGTAGCCACACGGCTCTCCGGTTACGCCGTCCTTGCCGGGCCGCATGTGGATGTATCCGAGGCGATGCCCTTCCGCCGACCAGGCGATCAGGGTCCGCGCCTCCTTGTCCGGCGCGTCGAAGGTCGCAGTCATGTAGCGGTCCTGGAAGCCCTCCATGGCGGCGAGGTCGTGCCATGGCGGCCGGGGCACACCCGACAGGCGCGGCGAAAGGCTGTGCACGAAGTCCATGTCGGCGTCGGCGGCCGGGCGGAGAGTGATGCTGAGCATGGTACTCTCTAAGGATCGCGGTCCAGCGTGCACAAGAGGCGCAATGGGTAGCGGCTTGACTCGTTCTCTTTTTGTTCTAAGAGTCGGCTGCATGAAGCAGCCCGGTGAACCGCTTTATCCCGACGATGCGATCCCCGAGCCTCAGCATAATGGCCGCGGCGCCTTGTCGAACGCATCGAGTCGCTACGACAGCGAGAAGCGCATCCGCACGACGGATGGATGGGAGACGGAATCCGAGACGCCATCGGAAGACGATCTCCTGCCGCCGTTGCGGACGACGCTGACGCGTGACGCGACGCGCACCATCCTGGCGCGCAACACCTCGCCCGACGTTCCCTTCGATCGCTCGATCAATCCCTATCGCGGCTGCGAGCATGGCTGCATCTACTGCTTCGCGCGGCCGACGCATGCCTATCTCGGCCTGTCGCCAGGGTTGGATTTCGAAACCAAGCTGCTGTTCAAGCCCGACGCGGCCAAGCTGCTGACGGCGGAGCTGGCTTCGCCCAAATATCGTTGCGACGTGGTGGCGATGGGCACCAATACCGATCCCTATCAGCCGGTCGAGCGGGAGCTCAAGATTACCCGCCAGATCGTCCGTGTGTTGAGCGACTTCAACAATCCGGTCGGCATCGTCACCAAGAATCATCTGGTGACGCGCGACATCGACATCCTGGCCGACATGGCCAAGCGCAATCTGGCCGAGGTGTTCCTGTCGGTGACGACGCTCGACAAGGACCTCGCCCGCACGATGGAGCCGCGCGCGTCGGCGCCGCATCGGCGGCTCGACGCCATCCGCAAGCTCGCCGAGGCGGGTGTGCCCGTGGGGGTCATGACGGCGCCGATGATTCCCGGCCTCAATGACCACGAGATGGAAGCCATCCTCGAAGCGGCGGTGGAAGCCGGCGCGACGCGGGCCGGTTTCACCGTTCTGCGCCTGCCGCTCGAGATCAAGGACCTGTTCGAGGAATGGCTGCGCACGCACCGGCCCGACCGTGCCGAGCGGGTCCTGTCGCTGATCCGGCAGATGCGCGGCGGCGCCCTCTACCAGGCCGAGTTCGGCCTGCGCATGCGCGGGGAAGGGCCGATTGCGCAACTGTTGAGCGCGCGCTTTACGGCCGCGGTCAAGCGGCTCGGCCTCAACAGGATCCGGTACCGCCTGGATACGCTTCGCTTCGCTGTGCCCGAGTCGGCGCGCACCGCCCTGGTCGACGCCAAGCGCGATGCCCGTCAGATGAAGCTGTTCTAGCCGTCGTCTTTCGGCGTGCCGATACGCGGCGATTGCACTACGGTGCGCGCGCCATGACTGCCGCTGCCGCCTCTCTCGTCGAGTGTTTCTCCCGCACCTATCGTGAAGCCCGAGAGAAATTCCTTGCCGCCGCAGCGCGTCGCAATCTCACAGTCGCAAGCGAGATCAATCCGGTCGGTCTCGGCGTCGAGGGGGAGCCGCTGGCCATGGATGCCGTCGAGGTGGGACCAGCCTCGGCCGAAGCGGTGTTCGTGCTGACGTCGGGGACGCATGGCGTCGAAGGCTTCTGCGGCTCGGCGTGCCAGATCGCCCTGCTGCGCGACGACACCCTTGTGCGGCGCCTCGAGGATTGCGGCGTCGCCGTGCTGCTGGTCCATGCGCTGAATCCTTGGGGCTTTTCCCATTCGGCGCGCACCAACGAGGACGGCATCGATCTCAACCGCAACTTCCTCGACTTTCCGGTCGAGGCGTCGACATCCGGTGGCTATGGCGAGCTGCATCCGCTGCTGGTGCCGGATCATTGGCCGCCATCCGACACCAACGAAGCGGAATTGCAGCGCAGGCTCGAAGCGGGCGGCCTGGCAACGCGTCAGGCGATGGTCGGCGGCCAAGGCAGTCATTCCGACGGGCTGTTCTATTCCGGCACCGGACCTTCCTGGAGCAATCGCACGATCCGCGCTCTGTTGAGGCGCCATGGCGCGCTCCGCAAGCGCGTGGCCTGGATCGATCTGCATTCCGGGTTGGGGCCATCGGGACACGGCGAGAAAATCTTTGGCAGCACGATGTGGGGCCCCCAGGCGACCGCCCGCGCGCTCGCCTGGTACGGCCGCGATGTCGTGCTGTCGAGCTCGCCGCGCTCGGTCACGCCGCATACGCAGGGCTATATCGGCACAGCGGGTCCGACAGAATGTCCAGGCGCCGAATATACCTTCATGACCCTGGAGTTCGGCACCGTGCCGTTCGACGAGGCCACGCGGGCCCTGCGCGGCGAGATCTGGCTGCGCAATCACCCCGACGCTGCGTCCGGCCTGCGCCAGGACATCCGCAAGGCCGTGCGTCGCTCCTTCTATGTCGAGACCGACTTCTGGAAGGGACAGGTCCTGGGCCAGTTCCGCTCGATCGCCCTTCAGGCCGTCCATGGGCTGAGCACGCTCGCATAGCCGGCAACGATCACAGAGAGGGCAGGAGCGACCGCACGAGGGGAAGCGTGACGAACGCCAGGATGGTATCGACCATGATGACGAAAGCGAGCGTCTCCTCGTCGAGCTTGAATTTTCCGGCGATGATGAAGGACAAGAGCTGGCTGGGCATCGCCGCCTCGAGCACGGCGGCGTTGGCATAGATACCGCTGAGACCGATCGGCGCCGCGGCAAACAGCACGATCAGGGGCGACACGAGAAGCTTGATCGCCGAAACCGGCGCCGCCAGCGCCATCATGCGTGTCGGCGTGAATTTCAGCGCCATGCCGAGCGACAGCATCATGATGCCGCTGACCGCGACGGCCAGGATCGCGGCCGTGTTCATGACGATGTCGGGACACGGAATGCCCGAGACCTTCCAGACGATGGCCAGGGCGAGCGCCCAGAGCGGCGGCAGCTTCAGCGCTTCGAGCGCCGTCTTGCGGAAGGTGATCGGTTCCTGGCTGCCATAGGCAATCGCGATCATCGCGCCCAGGGTGAGATTGAGCGAGGATTTGGTGACCTCGAACAGCACCGAGACTTCCGACACCTGTCCAGTCTTGGCCGGAAAGACGCCCAGCAGGACGGGCAGGCCCAGATAAGTCACGTTGCCGAAGGCGCTGCCCAGCATCATGGCGCCCTTGGTCGGGCCGGGTATGGGCAGGAAATGGAAGACGAGAAAGCCCACCACCAGGCAGGCCAGGACGCCGGTGGCCGCGGCGGCCGGTATCTCGAGAAACAGAAGATCGAGGTGACTGTCCATCACCGTCCGGAAGACCAGCGCGGGCAGGAAGACATAGAGCACGAGCTGGTTCATCGACCGGCGTGTCTGCTCCATGGCGGGATTGAAATGTCGGAGGAGGGCACCCAGCAGGGCGATCGCTGCCAGGGGAAGGAATGCTGCAATCATCAACGCGGAGATTAGGCCAGGAATGTGACTCTCGTCCGCATGGAGATCAGCCGAGTCCCTTTGAAGCGAAACGCGATCTGCAATAACTTGAGATTTGTCGTCGGCCATCCCTATGGTGCGGACGTCATTGCCGAAAGCTCGCGCCGCCCATGGTCCTCGACGACCAGACCCGTATCCTCCTCTTCAGGATCGTTCGTCTCATCCTCATCGCCGCGGGGGCAGGCGCCATTTATGCCTATGCCGCTGGGTCGGATGCCGATATCGCCCTCGGCATCACGCGTGGCGCCCTAAGCGGTGCCCTGATCGGCGCCATGATCAGCACGCTCGACGCCTTCGTTCTCCAGGCTCCAGGCTCGCGCCTTGCCGGCGCTTCCTTCCTGCTCAATACCAGCGTGAGATCGCTGATCTATCTCGGCGTATTCCTGGTTGGCATCGCCGCTGCCCAGCTACTGACGGCACAAAGCCTCGCCAGCATCGAGATCTCGCGCGACGATATCCTCTTCTGCTTTGCCGCGACCTTCGTCATCAGCTTCCTGTTCGAGGTGAACAGCCTGCTGGGGCAGAGTGTGCTGCTGGCCTTCATCACCGGCCGCTACCATCGTCCTCGGGTGGAGCAGCGCCTCTTCCTCATGATCGACATGAAGGACTCCACTGCCGCGGCCGAACGACTGGGCGAAGTCGCGTTTCATCGGCTGCTGAATCGCTTCGTCAACGACCTGGCGGGTCCGATCGTGCGATTCGACGGCCAAATCCACAAATATGTCGGTGATGAACTGATCGCGACCTGGCCGCTTGCAAGGGGCGTGAAGGATGCCCGCTGTCTGCGTGCCTGCTTCGCCGTGATCGGAAGACTGCAAGAGCTCGGTCCGGCCTATCGGCATGAATTCGGCGCGCCGGTGCAGGTTCGGGCGGCATTGCATTGCGGGCCGGTGGTCGTGGGCGAGATGGGCTCGGTCAAGAAGGAGATCGCCTTGATCGGCGATACCATGAATACGACGGCCCGCATCGTCGACGCCTGCCGCGATAGCGGACAGCCGGTCCTGATCTCGGCCGTATTGCTGGACAAGCTTGCCCTGCCGACAGGCCTGATCGCGCAACCGCTGGGGCCGATCGAGTTGCGCGGCAAGGGGCAGGCGGTCGAACTCTTCTCGCTGGCGAAGCGGGCGACGCCCTAATCGAGGAACTGCACCCGCGGCCACAGGGTGCGCCAGCCCTTGCGGGCGATACGCTCGTCATATTCGTGGCGGCGCGTTCGGCCGAAGTCGGTGGGACGGCAGCGAAGGTTGACGAGATCGTCGATGCCGAGCGGGGCGATGACGGTGAGCGTATCGTCCGTCTCCAACCGCACGCCGACCGCGGTCACGGTTTCCAGCCAATGCCGCATGGCATCGGCGGTGTCCGCATGCGGCGGCACTTCCTTCCAAACATGCATGCGCGCCTGGTTGCGGACCTGCCACGGCAAGTCCGGCATCAGATCCGTCAACCGGGCCTCGTAGCGTGCCTCTGGCACCTTTGAGAGATCGGCCGCGTCGAAATAGAGCACGTCGATATCCGCCGGCGGCCGCGGTGGGGTAATCGCGTGCAGATGATCCCACACCCGATTGCGCACGAAACCTGCGGCAATGCACCAGTCGGGTAGGCCGAGGCTGCGGACGGCACGAAGCTGTTTCATGCCCACAGGGTCCTGGGCGATGATGTCGGCAACGATCGAGGTCGGGGGCGCCATGCCTCCAGTCTAGGGACTGTGCCGGGGGATATGCCGAGCTTTCGTCATGAAATGCGCTTCGAGGGGCAGGGCATTGCCCGGATCGCCGGCATCGACGAGGCCGGACGCGGTCCGCTTGCCGGGCCGGTCGTGGCCGCCATCGCCGTGATCGAGCGCGGCGCCGCCAAACGCAAGCTGCTGAGATTGATCGACGATTCGAAGAAGCTGGCGCTCGAGGATCGCGAGGCGGCCTACGAGGCGATGGTCTCGTCCGGCATCGTGCAATTCTCCGTCGGCGAAGCCAGCGTCGAGGAAATCGATCGCATCAACATCCTGCAGGCGACCTTCCTGGCGATGCGGCGCGCACTGCAGTCGCTGACGCAACAGCCGGACATCGTGCTGATCGACGGCAATCAGCTGCCGCCGCAGCTCGGCTGCCGCGCCGAAACCATCATCGGCGGCGACGCGGCCTCCTATTCGATCGCGGCGGCGTCGATTTTTGCCAAGGTCACGCGCGATCGCTACATGGCCAAGCTGGCCGAGAGCTTCCCCGGCTACGGCTGGGACACCAATCGCGGCTATTCGAGCGCCGAGCATCTTGCCGCACTCGACCGGCTGGGCCCGACGCCGCATCATCGCGCCAGCTTCGCGCCGGTCCGCGCGAAATACGCTGAGACGGCTGAGTTGCTTTAGAACGGGGCGCAGATCATGGACGAGAAAGACAAAGTTCCGACGCAGGGTGCGGAACACGGTCCGCTATTCGAGGAACTGCGCGCCGTCATCACAAAGCATACGGACGCCGCCACGCGCGAGCGGCTGCTCACGCGCCTCGACCATCTCGAGACGTCCGTGAACAGCTCGTCCTTTGGGACGCACCTGAAGGCCTTCGCCGAGGAGGCAGAGGAGGACGCGGCGGCCGTGGCGCCGTTCCTGTCCCGATTGTCGAGCCTTCTGCCCTGAAGGCTGGCTCTAGGTCTGGTATGTCCAATGGAAGTCCACAGACTCGATGTTGTGGACTGATCGTTTAAGCGCCTGAATCCATTGGAAAATCTTGACGCGGACTCGGTGGATGACTCATCTTCCACCGATGCCTGTGGATTATCTCGACCGCATTCTCGTCGGCGACTGCATCGATTCCATGAACAGCCTGCCCGAGGGCTGCGTCGACATGGTGTTCGCCGATCCACCCTATAACCTGCAGCTTGGCGGCGACCTGCTGCGGCCCGACAACAGCAAGGTCGATGCCGTCGACGACGATTGGGACAAGTTCGCCGACTTCGCGCGCTACGACTCCTTCACGCGGGCCTGGCTCGCGGCGGCGCGGCGGGTGCTGAAGCCCGAGGGCACGCTCTGGGTCATCGGCAGCTACCACAACATCTTCCGCATCGGAACGGCGTTGCAGGACCAAGGCTACTGGATCCTCAATGACATTGTCTGGCGCAAGTCCAACCCGATGCCCAACTTCAAGGGCAAGCGCTTCACCAACGCCCACGAGACCCTGATCTGGGCGGCGCGCGATCGCCGCGCCAAGCGGTACACCTTCAATTACGAGTCCATGAAGGAGCTCAACGAGGGCGTGCAGATGCGCTCCGATTGGCTCCTGCCTCTGTGCACGGGCGGCGAGCGGCTGAAGGGCGAGGACGGCAAGAAAGCGCATCCGACGCAGAAGCCGGAGTCACTCCTGTTCCGCTGCCTGATGGCCGCTTCGAACCCCGGCGACACCATCCTCGATCCCTTCTTCGGCACCGGAACGACCGGCGCGGTCGCGCGCCGCCTGGGCCGGCATTATGTCGGGCTCGAGCGCGATCCGACCTACGCCGCGATTGCGCGCAAGCGCATCGCCGAGATCTCGCCGCTTGCCGACGAGGACGTGACTCCGAAACCCAGCAAGCGCAGCGAGCCGCGCGTTCCGTTCGGCGTGCTGATCGAAGCGGGGTTGCTGCAGCCCGGCGCAGTCCTCATCGATCCGAGCGGTCGTCATCGGGCCCGTGTGCGTGCCGACGGCACCTTGTCCGCCAGCAATTCGCTGGGCGAGCATCGCGGTTCGATCCATCAGGTCGGGGCGGCGGTGCAGGGCGCGCCGGCCTGCAACGGCTGGACCTTCTGGCATTTCGAGGCCAAGGGTGGGCGGCTGCCGATCGATCATCTGCGCCAACAGGTCCGCGCCGGACTCTAGCCGTCCCTGGTCAAACGATCCTTAGCGGCTCATCGCATGCGCGATCACCTTGCGCATGACGGTCGGCAAGGCGCGCTCGTCGAGCTGGTCGATCGTGCACCAGGCGCTGCCGGGCGCCAGCTTGGCCAGGCCGGCCGTGGTCGCGATGGCATGCGCGACGGCGAGCTCCAAGTGGAAGTGTGTGAAAGTGTGGCGCACCCCGCCGTCGAGCATCTTCCAGTTCGCCGGCACTGGTGCCTGCTTGAGCGCCTCGGCCATCAGGAGTTCGCCCTCGCGCCAGTCGCTCGACGGTATTTCGTCCATGCCGCCCAGTAGTCCGCGCGGCGGCCGCTTGCGCAGCAGCACCGCGCCGTCCTTGCGTGACAGCACGAAGGCGACGCCCCGGCGCGTCGGCTTCTCCGCCTTTGGGGCGCGGCGCGGCAGTTCCTCGGCAATGCCGCGCCGGCGCGCCTCGCATCCATCCATCAGCGGACAGATGACGCAGCTTGGGCTGCGCGGCGTGCACACCGTGGCGCCGAGATCCATCATCGCCTGGGCATAGTCCCCAGCGCGCTGCTGCGGCACGAGCTCTGCCGCGCGGGCATGAATCTCGGCTTTGGCGTCCGGCAAGGGCGTCTCGATCGCGTACAGGCGGGCGATCACGCGTTCGACGTTGCCGTCGACAGCGGACGCCGGTTGGTCGAAGGCGATGGCGCGGATGGCGGCGGCCGTGTAGCGGCCGATGCCGGGCAGGGCCAGCAAGTCGGCCTCGCTGTCCGGGAACTGGCCGCCGTGACGTTCGATCACGGTGCGTGCGCAGGCATGCAGGTTACGGGCCCGTGCGTAGTAACCAAGGCCGGCCCAGGCCGACAGGATGTCGTCGAGAGGCGCCGCGGCCAGGGCCTCCACGGTCGGCCAGCGCTTCACAAAGCGGTGAAAGTAATCCCCGACCGTGGCGACCGTGGTTTGCTGCAGCATGATCTCGGACAGCCAAACGAGATAAGGCGGCGTGCGTTTTCCGGGCATTGCGCGCCACGGGAGGGTGCGTCGGTGACGGTCGTACCAGGCGAGTAGTTTGGCGGGCAGGCGCGCGGCGTGGGTCATGGTCATGTAAGGAGGCGTGCCCTAGCATAAGGAGCGGAGTTTGAAAGGGTCCATGCGGGAAAACGGCTTTCGCGCCATCGGCGGTGTCGCCCAGCGGCTCACCTCGGGCCTGTCTCCCAAGGGGAAGAAGGGCGCGAAAGCCAGTGGAGCGCCGCTGGCCCGTCTGAAGACCGAGTGGTCCGCCATCGTCGGCGCCGAGATTGCCCGCGTGTCGCGTCCCGATGCCCTGCTGGCCGGCCGCGGTGGCCGGGCAGTGCAGGCCGGAGGCGGCAAGGTCCTGCGACTGCGCGTCGAGGGCGCCGCATCGCTCGAGATCCAGCACCGGGCCAATCAGCTCGTCGAACGGGTGAATGCCTATTTCGGTCATCGCTTCATCGACGAGATCCGGCTGGTCCAGGGCGGCGTGACAGCGCCAACGCTGGCTCCGCCGGTGGCGCCGGTCGATCCGCAGCTCGCGGCGCGCCTCGCCGAACGTGTGGCCAAGGTCGAGGATCCCGACCTCAAGGCGGCGCTGGCGCGGCTCGGCACGCACATCGCCCGCGGCCGCCGCAGCCTGATGCTGGGCGCTCTGGGGGCGATGCTGTTCATGCGGACATCGCGGGCCCAGACCGTGCTGGCTCAGTGGACGGACGATCAGGAAAAGCTGCTGGTCGTTCGGCCGACCGATCATGTCCTGGGCAGAGCCGACGCGCCGAACGTGATCATCGACTATTTCTCGCTGACCTGTCCGCACTGTGCCAATTTCGCCATGGCCGTGCTTCCGGGTATTCGCAAGCAGTTCGTCGAGAGCGGCCGGGTCCGCTTCGTCTACCGGCACTTTCCCTCCGATTCGATCGCCACGCATGCCAGCCAGCTCGCCGAATGCGGCGGAACGGCCAGGTTCTTCGACACCATCCACGCGCTGTTCCGTTCCCAGGTCGACTGGCTGACGGCGCAGGATCCCGAGGGCGAGATGGTGAAGATTCTGTCCGCGCAGGGCCTGGCGGCGGCCGATTGTCTCGCCAACGACCAGCTTTTGGACAAAATCATCGACGACGTGCAGTCCGGCCAGACGCTCGGGGTCAACCAGACCCCGACCCTGTTCATCAATGGCCAGAATTGTGGGAATCCCGGCAGCACCGACGCCATCGGCAAGATTCTGGATGAAATAGGCCGGTAAACGTTTGACTCCCCACAGGCTGAATTTCCAAGATGTAGTAGAGAGGAAGTTGGGTATGCGGAATATCTTGATCATCGCCGGCGGCGTCGTGGCGGTGGCTGCCATCGCGGCCGGCGTCTACTTCGGGACCCGCCCCGCCACGACCGGCCCGGCGCCGGTTCCGGCGGCAGCGACGACGGCTGCGCCCGACAAGGCCGCGATTCTGCAGGTCCAGCCCAACGACCATGTCGAGGGCGATCCCAAGGCGCCGATCACGTTGATCGAATACGCCTCGTTCACCTGCCCGCACTGCGCCCACTTCAACACGGTGGAGCTGCCGGAGATCAAGAAGAAGTGGATCGACACCGGCAAGGTGAAGCTCATCTATCGCGACTTCCCGCTCGACGAGACCGCGGCGCGGGCCGCGCAGCTGGCGCAGTGCGCCGGCAACGACAAGTACTATGCCGTGGTCGACATGATCTTCCGCGGCCAGGGCAACTGGGCCACCGCCTCCGATCCGCTGGCCGAACTGGCCAAGTCCTTCCGCATCGCCGGCATGGGCGACAAGGAGGTCAAGGCCTGCCTTGCCGATCCGGCCGTGGCCGACGGCGTGATCAATTCCTATCGCACGGGTGAGCAGGTCGGGGTGAATTCGACGCCGACCCTGTTCATCAACGGCGAGAAGTTCACAGGCGCGCGTTCGCTCGATGAGCTCGACGCCGCCTTCAGCAAGCTTCTGAACAAGTAAACCGGCTAACCGACAGGCGTGGTGTAGATGGTCCATTTCGACAAGCTCCGGCTCTCCGGCTTCAAGTCCTTCGTCGATCCGACGGAGCTCGCCATCGAGCCCGGCATGACCGGCATCGTGGGGCCCAACGGCTGCGGCAAGTCGAATCTCGTCGAGGCGCTGAAATGGGTCATGGGTGAAACCTCGGCCAAGCAGATGCGCGGCAGCGAGATGGAGGACGTGATCTTCGCCGGCGCCGGCACTCGGCCGGCGCGCAACATCGCCGAGGTGATGCTGTCGCTCGACAACCGGACCCGCACCGCGCCGGCGATGGTGAACGATGCCGATCAGCTCGATGTGGTGCGGCGCATCGAGCGCGGCCACGGTTCGTCCTATTCGGTAAACGGTCGCGACATCCGCGCCCGCGACGTCCAGACCCTGTTCGCCGACGCCGCCACCGGCTCGCGGTCGACGGCGCTGGTGAGCCAGGGCCGCATCGGCACCCTCATCAATGCCAAGCCGGCCGATCGGCGCACCATCATCGACGAGGCCGCCGGCATCACGGGCCTCTATGCGCGCCGTCATGAAGCCGAGCTGCGGCTGCGGGCCGCCGAGCAGAATCTCGCCCGGGTGCAGGACGTGCTGGTGGCGCTCGAGGAGCAGCACAAGGGATTGAAGCGACAGGCGCGCCAGGCCAGCCGCTATCGCAACCTCAGCGACCATATCCGTCGCGCCGAGGCGGCCGTGCTGGCCCTCAAGCTGGCCGCCGCCGAGCGTGAGCTGGCCGAGGCAGGGGAACGGCTGAAGGAAGCCGAGGCCCAGGTCGCCGATCTGACCCGGCTGGTGGGCCTTGCCACGACGGCGCAGGCGGAAGCAGCGACTGCGCTGCCACCGTTGCGCAACGAGGAAGCTGCTGCGGCGGCCGCCCTTCAGCGCCTGCGCGTGGCGCACGATGCCTTGGCTGCCGAAGCCGAACGTGTCGCTTCGGCACAGCAGGAAGCCGAGACCCGGCTGCAGCAGACCGAGTCGGATCTGGGACGCGAGCGGGGCCGCAAGGGCGATGCCGAGAGGGCGATCGCCGATCTCGATGCGCAGCGGGAGCGACTCGAACAGGAGCGGGTGGGCGAGGAGGATCGCGCCGAGGCCGCCGAGCAGGCACGTGACGAAGCGCGGTCGGCGACCGCTGCCACCGAGGCCGAGCACGATCGCCTGACGCGCCAGATCGCGGACGACGAGGCGCTGCGCAGCAGCGTGAGCCGCGAGATCGCCGAAGTTCAGGAACGGCTGCGCCGACTGGAGGCGCGGCGCGCCGAAGTGGCCGGTCAGCAGCAGCAGATCGAGAACGAGCTGCGGAACCTGCCGGCCTTGTCCGAGGTCGAGGCAGCCCTCGAAGCCGCTCGCCTTGCGCTCGAGGAGACGCGCCTCGGCAGTGCCGAGAAGATCGAAAGCGCCCGGGAAGCCGAGCGCTATGAATCGGACGCGGCCCGTGCCGCTGTCGCGAAGGCCGAAGCCGAGCGCATCGACATGGAGCAGGCCCGCGCCGCCGAACGGCAGGCGGCGGAGCAGAGCTATGCGGCGGCCAACGAGCTTCTGCAGAAAGCCAATGCGCGGCTGACCAAGTTGCGTGCCGAAGAGGCGGGTGTCGCGGCGGCGCTGAAGTCGGCGGCCGATTCGCTGTGGCCGCCGCTGCTCGATGCACTGACCGTGGAACCGGGCTTCGAGAAGGCGCTGGGCGCGGCTTTCGGCGAGGAACTGGAAGCCTCCTCCGATCGCGGCGCACCGGTGCACTGGTTGCCGCTGGGGCCACTGGCCGAGACGCCGTCGCTGCCGGAGGGCGTCACGCCGCTGGCGCAGCATGTGCAGGCGCTGCCCGAACTCGAGCGGCGGCTCGCTTTCATCGGCCTGGTCGAGGACGATGCCGTTGGCGAGGCATTGCAGAAGGATCTGAAGCCCGGCCAGCAACTCGTCACCCGCGAAGGCGCGGTCTGGCGCTGGGACGGCTACACGATGCGCGCCGGCGCGCCCTCGCCGGCGGCCGTTCGGTTGAGCCAGCGCAATCGGCTGGCCGAGATCCGCCGCCAGATCGACGGCGTGGCGGAAGAGCAGGCGGCTCAACAGGCCCGCGTGGATGCCGAGGCCACTTGGCTCGCTGCCGCGCGTACCGCGGAAAAGACCTGCGTCGAGCAGGCTCGTCTGCATGAACGCCGCATCGCCGAAGCCTCCCGCCGCAAGGCGCAGGAGGCGGGCGAGGCGACCCGGGAAGCGGAGCGTGCCGGGCAGAGTGCCATCGCCGCGGCCGAGCGGATGGCCATGCAGGCCCGCGACCGCCATGCCGAGATCGCGCGCCGCACCGATCAGCTGACGACCCGCTTGGCCGGTATCGAACGGGTGGTGGCGGAAATCGCCGGCGACATGGCGGATGCCGAGATGCGCCGGACTTTCCGTCAGGCGCGCCTGTCGGCGATCTCCGACACACAGGCCGATCGGGTCACCGCCGGCACGTTGCGGGCGCGCATCGCCGAACTGCGGGCGCAGCTCGTCGAGGCGGAAGGCACTTGCGATCGTCTGGCGCGTGAATCGGCCATGCGCACCGAGCGACTGGCCCAGATCGCGCAGGACCACGAGAGCTGGAGCAAGCGTCTGGGCGATGCCGACGGCCAGATCGGCGAACTCGACGCGCGCCGCGAGCAGATCGCGGCGACGATCTCGGAGCTCGAGGCCAAGCCGGCCGAGATCGAAGCCAAGCAGGCCACGCTCGGTGAGGAGATCGCCAAGGCCGAACAGAACCGCCAGGAGGCGGCGGACCGCCTTGCCATCGGCGAGACCCGGTTGAGCGAAGCCGACAAGGCGCTGCGCCAGGCCGAGGCCGAACTCTCCACGGCGCGCGAGAACCGCGTGCGGCGCGAAGGCCAGGTCGAGCAGGCCACCAAGGACCGCGAGATGGTGGTCGATCGCATCATCGAGCGGCTCCGCTGCGAGATCAGCGATGTGCTGGCGCTTGCCGAAGTGCAGTCGCTCGAGGAGCTGCCGGAACTCGAGAAGGCCGAACACCGGCTCGAACGGCTGACGCACGAGCGTGAGACGATGGGCGCGGTCAATCTGCGCGCCGAGGAAGAGGCGAACGAGCTCGAGCAGCAGATCACCGGCATGACGACGGAGCGCGACGACCTGATCGCCGCCATCGGTCGCCTGCGCCAGGGCATCCAGAGCCTGAACCGGGAAGGGCGCGAGCGCTTCGTGGCCGCCTTCGAGCAGGTGAGCACCCACTTCCAGCAGCTCTTCACCAAGCTGTTCGGCGGCGGCAAGGCTGAGCTCCGTCTCACCGAATCGGAAGATCCGCTCGAGGCCGGGCTCGAGATCCATGCCAGCCCGCCGGGCAAGAAGCTGCAGGTCATGTCGCTGCTCTCGGGTGGTGAGCAGGCCTTGACGGCGCTGTCGCTTCTGTTCGCGGTGTTCATGACCAATCCGGCGCCGATCTGCGTGCTGGACGAGGTGGACGCGCCGCTGGACGATCTGAACGTGGAGCGCTTCTGCGCGCTGGTTCAGGAAATCGCGGGTCGTACCGACACGCGCTTCCTGATCATTACCCATCACCGCGTCACGATGGCGCGGATGGACCGACTGTACGGCGTCACCATGGCCGAGCGCGGTGTGTCGCAGCTCGTCTCGGTCAACCTGATGGAAGCCGACAGGATGGTGGCCTGACCAAGAGCTTCAGTAACAACAAGACAGTTCTTCCTCTCAAATCGACTGGGCGCCGGCTATGGCAAGCCGGCGCCCTTCTCTTTGGAGGGTGGCGGATGTAGTGTCCGCCCATGCCCGACACAGTGGTTCCTTCCGTCACCGACGTGGTCGAACTGACGCGTGCCCTGGTGCGCTGCGAGAGCGTGACGCCGCGCGAGGCCGGCGCCTTGCAGCTCCTCGAGCGGACCTTGACGCCGCTCGGGTTCCGCTGCGAGCGCATGGATTTCACCCAGACTGGCACCGACGACGTCGCCAACCTCTACGCGCGCATCGGCACCGGCGGGAAGCATTTCTGCTTCGCCGGCCATTCCGACGTCGTGCCCGTGGGCGATCTCTCCTCCTGGACCATCGGGCCGTTCTCGGCCGAATTGTCGGCCGGCTATGTATTTGGCCGAGGGGCTGCCGACATGAAGGGCGCGATCGCCGCCTTCACCGAAGCGGCGGCCCGTTTCACGGCCCGGCGCGGCCGCGACTTCGGCGGCTCCATCAGCCTGCTGATCACGGGCGACGAGGAAGGTCCGGCCGTCAACGGGACCGTGAAGATGCTGAAGCGGCTGGCCGAACGCGGCGAGACGATCGATGCCTGCATTGTCGGCGAACCGACCAGTTCCAAGCGCTTCGGCGACATGATGAAGATCGGCCGTCGCGGCAGCATGACCGTCGACCTCGTGGTGCGCGGCATCCAGGGCCATGTCGGCTACCCGGAGCGTCTGGACAATCCCATCCACCGTCTGTCGGCCATCGTCGAAGCTCTGGTGCGCGAGCCGATCGACAAGGGCAGCACGCACTTCCAGCCGACCTCGCTGCAGTTCACGACCATCGATGTCGGCAACAAGGCGACCAACATCGCCCCTGGAACCGTGACGGCGCGCTTCAATACGCGCTTCAACGATCTTTGGACGTCGAAGACCCTGCTTGCCCATCTCAAGGAGCGGATCGAGCAGGCCAGTGCGGCCGTTGGTGGCAACGGCGTTGTCGAGTACCGCAATGTCGAGGTCTCGGGAGAGTCGTTCTACACGCCGCCGGGCGCGCTCGTCGATCTCGTGGCCGGTGCCGTCCGCGACGTCGCCGGGATCGACCCGGAGTTGTCGACGACCGGCGGCACCTCCGATGCACGGTTCATCAGCGCCTACTGTCCGGTACTGGAATTCGGTCTGGTCGGAGAGACCATGCACAAGGTCGATGAAAAGAGCGCCATCTCCGATCTCAAGACGCTGTCGCGTGTCTACGAGACGGTTCTCGACCGCTACTTCGGGTCCTGACTGCATCGTGTTGACGAGTGGTGAAATCGGCCGCGGCACGCAGGGCGCGCTTCGGTTCCTGCAGCGCGATCCCTCGGCGCCGTTCTATTTCGAGAACAGCGTCCAGGCCTGCTTGCGTTCATTCTGGGTCATGGTGCTGGTCGCACCGCTCTATGCCCTCTACGTCATCATCTCCTATTCGGGCCTCTACGTAGCCGCGGACGAGATCGACATCGCGCTGGTGGAGGCGCTGCGCTACCTCGTGGATTGGCTGCTGTATCCGGTGCTGTTCTACGAGATCGCACGCCACCGGAGATGGCTCGATCGTTACCCGCGCTATATCGGTGCCTTGAACTGGATCAGCCTGCCGGCCATGGGGCTGCTGCTTGCCGATGCGCTGGTCGCCAACGTGACGCCGATGCCCTTTCCGATGATCTTCGATATCGCGCTGCAGGCGTTGCTCTTCTACTGGATCGCGACGACCACGCGCATGGTGCTGGGTGTCAACTGGCTCGTCGCCGGTCTGCTGCTGATCGTGAACTGGGTGCCGTCACTGTTCCTGTCACTCATCGTCAACCAGGTCCTCGGCGTTTCGACGGTCGTCGGCAGCTAGGCCGTAGCGCACTTCCATCAGGCACAAGCCGACCGGCGGCGCGGTGGGACCGGCACGTGTGCGGTCGCACGCCCGCAGCGCTTCCTCGACGTCGCGTTTGCTCCACTGGCCGCGGCCGACCAACTGCAGCGTACCGACCAGGATGCGCACCTGGTTGTGCAGGAACGAACGCGCACCGACATCGATCGCGATCTCTTCACCGTCGCGCCGGACGCTCAGCATGTCGAGCGTCTTGATCGACGAAGCTGCCTGGCAATTGATCGACCGGAAGCTGTTGAAGTCGTGACGCCCGACCAGGACCGCCGCCGCTGCCGCCATGCTGTCGGCGTCGAGCGGAACCGGGACATGCCACACCTGTCCGCGATCGAGTGCCGCCGGCGAGCGCCGATTGAGGATACGGTAACGGTAGCGGCGATAGGTTGCCGAGAAGCGGGCATGGAAATCCGGCGCGGCGATCTCGGCTGTCGGCACGACGATCGGATGAGGACGCAGATGGAAGCAGAGCGCGCCGCGGATGCTTTCCGTCGGCTGCGGCTTGACGAGGTCGAAATGCGCCACCTGCCCGCGGGCGTGGACTCCGGCGTCGGTGCGTCCGGCTCCCTGCACGTGCACCCGCTCGCCGGTGAAGGCAAAGACGGCGTCTTCAAGAGCGGCCTGGATCGAGGGGCCGGTGTCCTGGCGCTGCCAGCCGACGAACGATCCGCCGTCATACTCGACAGTGATCTTGTAACGCGGCACGGATCAGCCGGGCTTTGTCTGCGGGAACGGCACGACGGTCGGTGAGGGAAGGACCGTGCCCGCGGGCAGCGCGAAGCCGCGCAGGAAAGCGTCCGCCGCTTGCGCCGCCTTGCCGGGACGCTGCAGCCTCAGCAGGCGCAGGCCACCGCTGGCGCAGGCGACGACCGGAAATCCATCGCGGCCGACGATAAGCGTGCCGGCTGCACCGGCGGCCAGGGCCAGGCCGGCTTCGAGAACCTTGATCCGCTCCAGTCCGCCTTCTTTTGGGGCGTCGAAGAACGTGCCCGGCCAGGGATGGAAGGCCCGCACCTTGCGTTCGAGCTCCGCTGCCGGCCGCCGCCAATCGAGCAGGCCTTCTTCCTTGCCGAGCTTGTGGGCGTAGGTAACGCCTTCCTCAGGCTGCGGTACCGGCTCGAGCGTCTTGCGCATGAGGCCATCGAGCGTGGAGACGATCAGCGTCGCCCCCATCTCGGCCAGGCGATCGTGCACGGTCTGCGCCGTGTCGGCGGCGGAAATCGGCGTGCGCTCGGCCAGCAGCATCGGCCCGGTATCGAGTCCCTCATCCATGCGCATGGTCGTGACACCGGTCTCGGGGTCGCCGGCCAGCAGCGCGCGATGGATCGGTGCCGCCCCGCGCCAGCGCGGCAGGAGCGAGCCGTGGATGTTGATGCAGCCCAGCACCGGTGCTTCGAGAAAGCTCTTCGGCAGGATGTGGCCGTAGGAGACCACCACGGCGGCATCGAGATCGAGCGCCTTGAACGCCGCAGCCTCCTCCTCGTTGCGCAGGCTTTTGGGGGTGCGAACGGGCAGGCCCAGCGCGTCGGCCGTCTGATGCACGGGCGTCTTCCGCTCCTGCTGGCCCCGCCCGGCCGGTTTGGGCGCGCGCGTATAGACCGCCACCACCTCATGGCCGGCCTCGACCAGGGCCTTCAAGGCGGGAACGGCGAAAGCTGACGTACCGAGAAACGCGATCTTCATTGCCGCATCTTATAGGCAGGCGCGCTCGGGTGAGCTAGGTATCGCCCGCAATGGAGTCAGATATCCCCACGACCGGCAAGGGACCTGCCGCCAACCTTGCCGCCCGCCGCGCCGCGGGGCAGGTCCATGCCGATCCTGTCCAGGAACGCGTCGTTCAGCGTCTGCAGGCCATCTACGACCAGCTCGGGGCGGTGTCCGCGCCAGCAGCCCGGACCGGCTTCCTCGCGCGACTCGGCTTCGGCCGCACGGAAAAGCCGGCAAGCGGACCGCACGGGCTCTACATCTGGGGCCCGGTCGGCCGCGGCAAGTCGATGTTGATGGATCTCTTCTTCGCCGATGCGCCGGTCGCGCAGAAGCGGCGCGTCCATTTCCATGAATTCATGCTCGAGGTCCACGAGCGGCTGCATCGGCGACGCGAGGAACTGGCCGCCAAGGGCGCACCGCCGGAGTCGGATACGATCGTTCCGATCGCCCGGGAGATCGCACGCGAAACGCGCTTGCTCTGTTTCGACGAATTCCAGGTCACCAACATCGCCGACGCGATGATCCTCGGTCGCTTCTTCGAGACGCTGCTCGACGCGGGCGTGACGGTGATCGCAACCTCGAACCGGGCACCGGACGATCTCTACAAGAACGGGCTGCAGCGGGACCGCTTCCTGCCGTTCATCGAGCTGATCAAGAAGCGGCTCGAGATCCTGGAACTGGGCGGCGCCCAGGATTACCGCATGGGCCGCATGCGCAATCTCGATCTCTATCTGACGCCGCTGGGTGCCTGGGCGACCAAGAAGCTCGACGAGGCCTTTCGCACCCTCACCGGCGGTGCCGATGGCGAGCCGCGCGTATTGCGCACGCAGGGGCGGGATGTCGAGGTGCCGCGTGCCGCGCCGGGCGTCGCCATGGCGCACTATATCGACTGGTGCGCCAAGCCGATGGGTGCCGCCGATTTCCTCTGCATCGCCGATCATTTCCATACCGTGATCCTGGCTGAAATCCCGAAGATGGGGCCGGACAATCGGGACAAGGCGGCGCGCTTCGTCACCATGATCGACTCGTTCTACGAGCGGAAGGTGAAGTTCATCTGCTCGGCGGCGGCGGCGCCGGACAAGCTCTACGTCGAGGGCGATGGCGCGTTCGAGTTCCAGCGTACCGTGTCGCGATTGATGGAAATGCAGAGTCCCGAATATCTCGCCCTGGAGCATATCGAGTAGTTGTCACCTCGCCGGATTGTGATCGACGTCGCCGGCTGGCGCGCGATACCGTCGCGGGATCAATCCGAGGAGGCTTTGATATGGACGGCGACAACATCTCGTTCGACCAAATCGTCTCGCGGCGCCGCGCCCTGCTCGGCTCAGCGGCGTTGGGCACCACGTTCGCCCTCGCGGCCCAGCCCATCCAGGCACAGACCATGATCGTCACGCCTTCGGATGGCCTTGCCGCCGGTACGGTGCAGGTGAAGACCAAGGACGGCAAGGAGATGATGGCCTATCGGGCCATGCCGGCTTCCGGGACGGGCTTCGGCACGATCCTGGTCGTACAGGAGATCTTCGGCGTGCATGCCCACATCGCCGACATCTGCCGCCGCTTCGCCAAGGTCGGCTACTACGCCATCGCGCCGGATCTCTACTTCCGCAAGGGAGACGCCACCAAGGTCAGCGACATCCAGACCTTGATGAAGGATTTCGTGTCCCAGACGCCGGACGAGCAGGTCATGAACGACCTCGATTCGACCGCCGCCTTCGCCAAGGGCGAAGGCAAGGCGGACGCGACGAAGCTCGGCATCACCGGCTTCTGCTGGGGCGGACGCATTGCCTGGCTCTACGATGCACACAATCCGGCGATCAAGGCCGCGGTCGCCTGGTACGGACCGCTCGGCTACAAGCCGTCAGCGAATACGCCGAACAATCCGCCCGATGTGGTGAAGCAACTGCACGGGCCCGTTCTCGGCCTCTATGGCGGAGCCGATCCCGGCATCCCGCAGGAACAGGTCGAGAAGATGCGCGCCGCTCTCAAGGATTCCGGGAATCCGGCCGCGGCCAAGTCGCAGATCCACGTCTATCCGGATGCACCGCACGCTTTCAACGCAGACTACCGGCCGTCCTATCGCAAGGAAGCGGCGGAAGACGGCTGGAAGCGCTGCCTCGCCTGGTTCAAGGCGAACGGTGTAACCTGAGTGGATGGTGGAAACGCTCGACCTCAAGACCCGTTCAGGGCTCACTTTCACGATCGACTCCGCTGGCCCTGCCGGCGGCGATCTTGTTCTCCTGCTTCACGGCTTTCCGGAGTCCCGGCATAGCTGGCAGGCAGCGCTACCGGCCTTGGCGCAGGCCGGTTATCGGGCGATTGCGCCCGATCAGCGTGGCTATTCGCCAGGGGCCCGACCGGACCCAGCGGATCTGGCGAACTATGCGTTCGACAAGCTGATCGGCGATGCCATCGATATTGCCGATGCGTCCGGCGCGGCCGGCCGCCGATTCCATCTCGTCGGTCATGACTGGGGCGGACAGGTCGCCTGGGGTGTGGCCGGTCGGCATCCGGATCGGCTCGCCTCGCTCACCATCCTGTCGCGGCCGCATCCCTCGTCGTTCCGACGGGCGCTTCTGAAAGAGGACGGCGACCAGAAGCATCGCTCTCGACACCATCGCAAGTTCCTCGAACCGCAGACCGGACCCATGTTGCTCGAAGACGGTGCGCGCCGCCTCCGTCGCAACCTCGCCTCGCAAGGCGTGCCCGACGCGGCCATCGAGGAGCATCTGGGCGTCCTGGGCCATCCCGACGCACTCGAGGCGGCGCTTGCCTGGTATCGTTCGAACAAGGGATTGGCGGCCGATATCGGCGTGATCCGGGTGCCGACGCTCTATGTCTGGGGTGATGCCGATGCCACGGTCGGTCCCGATGCCGCTCATGGCACTCGGGAGTTCGTCAGCGCCGCTTATGCGATGGAAGTCCTGCCGGGCGTCGGCCATTTCGTCATGGATCAGGCCGCCGCCCGGGCCACGGATCTGATGCTGCAGCATTTCAAGCGGCATCCGATCTGATCCTCCTCCACCGGCCGGTGCGATGGAGGAGGCGACGGTGCTGGCGGTCGCTCAGGCCGCCTTCATGAGGCCAAGCTGCTGGAGTGCCGTCACGCCATCGTCGAGGCCGATCTCCTCGGCGATCAGGCCGTTCGCGACGCGCAGCACCGTGGTGCCGGTGAAGGACATCTTCCGACCGGACCGGGCGGGCAGCGACCCGAAAAGGAAATCGCTGAAGGCCGGCCCGGTGTGCGTGCCGCCGCCTTGCCAGCGGCCGACCACATAGTCTCCTTCGGCGATGAGATCCGCTGCGCCCTCGAAGCCCAGATCCGGAAAGGCTTCGCGGAAGCCGATCATGAACTGCTTCACATCTTCCCGTCCTCGCCGCGGCGCATGCAGCGAGTACTGCAACAGGATATCGGGTGCGCCGAGTTCCTCGACGATGTTCGGATTCCAGGGATTGCCCCAGAATTCCGTGAACCAGCGACCGACCACGGCCTTGTTGTCCTGTTCCTTGGACATGATGATTTCCTTCGCGATGTTGCCGTCTTGGGCCAGCCCGCGACCGGCAACAGGTCCGTCGGGCCAGGCGTATGACATAGACGGCGCCAGGTCGGGGAAATATCCGCGCCAGTCCTCGTATTCGGTGTCCCGATAATCGGCTCTCGCGGATCGGCCCGGGAAAGGCGGCCGCCTTGCCGCTTCGGCGGAATCGCGCTACCACGCGCCGCCTTCACGAATTGGAGAACTTCGCATGGCTCGCAAGAAGATCGCGCTGATCGGCGCGGGACAAATTGGCGGCACTCTCGCTTTGCTCGCCGGCCAGAAAGACCTCGGCGACATCGTGCTGTTCGACATTCCCCAGGCCGAAGGGACGGCCAAGGGCAAGGCGCTCGACATCGCCCAGCTTTCCCCGGTCGCCGGTTTCGATGCCAATTATGCGGGTTCGTCCAACTACAAGGACATCGCTGGCGCCGACGTCGTGATCGTCACGGCCGGTGTGCCGCGCAAGCCCGGCATGACGCGCGACGACCTCGTCGGCATCAACGCCAAGGTCATCAACGCCGTCGGCAAGGGCATCAAGGAGAATGCTCCTGACGCGTTTGTGATCGTCATCACCAACCCGCTCGATGCGATGGTCGGCCTCATGCAGGAAGTCACGGGCTTCCCGGCCAACCGCGTGGTCGGCATGGCGGGCGTGCTGGATTCCGCTCGGTTCCGCCTGTTCCTGGCCGAGGAGTTCAAGGTCTCGGTGCAGGATGTCACCGCCTTCGTGCTGGGCGGCCATGGCGACACGATGGTGCCGTTGATCCGCTACTCGACGGTGGCCGGCATTCCGCTGCCCGATCTGGTGAAGATGGGTTGGACCACCCAGGAGAAGCTCGACAAGATCGTCCAGCGCACCCGCGACGGCGGCGCCGAAATCGTTGGCCTGCTGGGCAATGGTTCGGCCTTCTACGCGCCGGCCGCGTCGGCGATCTCGATGGCCGAGGCCTACCTGAAGGACAAGAAGCGCGTGATCCCCTGCGCCGCGCTGCTGAATGGCGAGTACGGGGTGAAGGGCCTCTACATCGGCGTGCCGGTCGTGATCGGCAAAGGCGGCGTGGAGAAGGTCGTCGAGGTGTCGTTCAATGCCGATGAGAAGGCGATGTTCGACAAGTCGGTCGCCGCGGTGAAGTCGCTGGTCGAAGCCACCAAGAAGATCGTCGCCGCCGGCTAATTCGCAGTATATCTGCGTATTTTTGATCGGACTCCGAACGATCATCAGTCCATCGTTGCAAAGGCCCTGCGGCGCGCATACAGTGCCGCAGGTTCGAGTGAGTAGCGTTTTGCAACTCAAGTGTTGCGCACGCTTTTTGCACCGGTCCCGAACGATAGGACTCCATGAATATTCATGAATATCAGGCCAAGACCCTCTTGGCGAAGTTCGCCGTCCCCCTGCTGAAAGGGGGCGTTGCCTATACCAAGGACGAGGCGATGGATGTTGCCCGCAAACTGGGCAGCCCCGTCACCGTGGTGAAGGCGCAGATCCATGCCGGCGGCCGCGGCGCCGGCAAGTTCAAGGACGATCCCAACGGCAAGGGCGGCGTGCGCGTCGTGAAGTCGATCGAGGAGGTCGGCGCCAGCGCCGCCGCCATGCTCGGCCACGACCTCGTCACCAAGCAGACTGGTCCCGTCGGCAAGACGGTGAAGCGCCTCTATATCGAGGAAGGCTGCGACATCAAGCGCGAGCTCTATATCTCGCTGCTGGTCGATCGCGCCGTGGGCCGCATCTCCGTCGTCGCTTCGACCGAAGGCGGCATGGACATCGAGACCGTGGCGCACCAGACGCCCGAGAAGATCGTCAAGCAGGCGATCGATCCGGCCGCCGGCTATCAGGGTTATCAGGGCCGCAAGATCGCCTTCGCGCTTGGCCTCACCGGCAAGCAGGTGAACAACTTCGTCGCCCTGCTGGGCGGCCTGTACAAGGCCTTCGTCGACCTCGACTGCTCGCTGATCGAGATCAATCCGCTGGTCGTGACCGGCGCCGGCGACGTGGTCGCCCTCGATGCCAAGATGAACTTCGACGACAACGCGCTCTACCGGCACAAGGAGCTGGAGGACCTGCGCGATGTCGATGAGGAAGACCCGGCCGAGACCGAGGCCGCCAAGTACGCGCTGAACTACGTCAAGCTCGATGGCCAGATCGGCTGCATGGTGAACGGTGCCGGCCTTGCCATGGCGACCATGGACATCATCAAGCTCTACGGCTCGGCGCCGGCGAATTTCCTCGATGTCGGCGGCGGCGCTACCAAGGAGCGCGTCACGGCGGCGTTCAAGATCATCCTCAAGGATCCCAACGTCGAAGGCATCCTGGTCAACATCTTCGGCGGCATCATGCGCTGCGACGTCATCGCCGAAGGCGTGGTCGCGGCGGCCCGAGAGGTCAACCTGCACGTGCCGCTGGTCGTGCGGCTCGAGGGCACCAACGTCGATCTCGGCAAGAAGATCCTCAAGGAATCCGGGCTCAAGATCACGTCGGCTGAGAATCTCGCCGATGCGGCGGAAAAGATCGTCAAGGCGGTCAAGGAGTCGAACTAATGGCCGTCCTGGTCGACAAGAACACGAAAGTCATCTGCCAGGGCATCACCGGCGCCCAGGGTACCTTCCACAGCGAGCAGGCGATCGCCTACGGCACCAAGATGGTGGGCGGCGTGACGCCGGGCAAAGGCGGCACCACGCATCTCGACCTGCCGGTGTTCAACACCGTGGCCGAGGCGGTCGACAAGACCGGCTGCACCGCGTCGGTGATCTACGTGCCGCCGCCGTTCGCGGCCGATTCGATCCTCGAAGCCATCGACTCGGAAATCCCGCTCATCGTCTGCATCACCGAGGGCATTCCGGTGCTCGACATGGTGAAGGTGAAGCGGGCGCTGACCGGCTCCAAGTCGCGCCTGATCGGGCCCAACTGCCCGGGTGTCATCACCCCGGGCGAGTGCAAGATCGGCATCATGCCGGGCCACATCCACAAGCGCGGCAAGATCGGCATCGTCTCCCGCTCCGGCACGCTCACCTACGAGGCCGTGGCCCAGACCACGGCGGCGGGCCTCGGCCAGACGACCTGCATCGGCATCGGCGGTGACCCGGTCAACGGCACCAACTTCGTCGAGTGCCTGGAGATGCTGCTGGCCGACCCCGAGACCGAGGGCGTCATCATGATCGGCGAGATCGGCGGTGACGCCGAGGTCAAGGGCGCCGAGTTCATCAAGGCTTCCAAGACCAAGAAGCCGATCGTGGGCTTCATTGCCGGCCGTACCGCTCCGCCGGGCCGCCGCATGGGTCATGCCGGCGCCGTGATTTCGGGCGGCAACGACACGGCCGAGTTCAAGGTCGCTGCCATGCGCGCGGCTGGCATCAGGGTCGCCGATTCGCCGGCCGCCCTGGGCGAGGAAATGCTTAAGGCAATGAAGGGCTGAGTCGCTTCAGGTTCCTCTCTTCTTGATGGGAAGAGGCCAGGTGAGGGGAGGCTTCGGCCTTAGTTTCCCCTCACTCGTCCTTTCCTCTTCGGGGAGAGGAGGAAGAGGAGTTCAGATCAATGCAGGCAGAGCAGACATCCTTTCTGTTCGGCGCCAACGCGCCATTCATTGAAGAGCTTTACGCGCGGTTCCTGGAGGATCCGAATCGCGTCGACGCCGACTGGCGCACCTTCTTCGAAGCCTTGGCCGAGGAGCGCGGCGACGTGCTGGCCGAGGTGCGCGGTGCGAGCTGGGCGCCGAACGGGGCGCGCGTCATCGACGTGCCCGATACCGAGATGCCGCGTGCGGCCGCCAACCGTAACGTCAAGGGCGGCAACGGGGCCGCCGTCGCGATGCCGCTTGCCGGCCAGGGTGAGGAAGCGATCCGCGCCGCCGCGCACGACACCGCCCGCGCCCTGATGCTGATCCGAGCCTATCGTATCCGCGGCCATCTCGAGGCCGATCTGGATCCGCTCGGCCTCGTGCGCCAGGCGCCGCATCGCGAGCTCGACCCGGCCACCTACGGCTTTGGCGAGAACGACTGGGACCGTCCCATCCTGATCTTCGGCTCGCTGGCCTTGGGCGATTCGGCCACGCTGCGCCAGATCATGGACCGGCTGCGCAAGACCTATTGCGGCAAGATCGGCGTCGAGTTCATGCACATCTCCGATCCCGACCAGAAGGCGTGGATCCAGGAGCGCATCGAGCATATCGAGAACCGCACCGACTTCACGCTGGAAGGCCGGCGCGCCATCATGGAGCGCGTCGTCGAGGCCGAGGGTCTCGAGAAATATCTCGGCATCAAGTTCGTCGGCACCAAGCGGTTCGGCCTCGATGGCGGCGAATCGCTGATCCCGGGCGTCGAGCAGATCCTGAAGCGCGGCGGCCAGCTGGGCGTGAAGGAAGTCGTGATCGGCATGCCCCATCGCGGCCGCCTCAACACGCTCGTGCATGTCATGCACAAGAGCTACACGGCGCTGTTCTCCGAGTTCCAGGGCCGGCCCTCGCTGCCCGAGGAGATGCGCGGCTCGGGTGACGTGAAGTATCATCTGGGCGCCTCGGCCGACCGCGAGTTCGACGGCCATGTCATCCACCTGTCGCTGGCGCCGAACCCATCGCATCTCGAGGCGGTGAATCCGGTCGTGCTCGGCAAGGCGCGCGCCAAGCAGGATCAGCGCGGCGACACCGACCGCAGCCAGGTGATGGCGATCCTGATGCATGGCGATGCCGCGTTCGCCGGCCAGGGCCTGGTGGCGGAGAGCCTCGATCTCTCCGATCTCGGCGGCTATCGCATCGGCGGCACGATCCATCTGGTGGTCAACAACCAGATCGGCTTCACGACGCTGCCGACTTTCTCGCGTTCGGGCCCCTATTGCACCGAGGTCGCCAAGATCGTGCAGGCGCCGATCCTGCATGTGAATGGCGATCATCCGGAAGCGGTCGTCCATGCCTGCCGCATCGCCACCGAGTTCCGGCAGCGCTTCAAGCGCGACATCGTCATCGACATGTTCTGCTACCGTCGCTACGGGCACAACGAGTCGGACGAGCCGATGTTCACCCAGCCGCTGATGTACAAGAAGATCGGCGGCCACAAGACGGTGAAGCAGGTCTATGCCGAGCAGCTCGAGGCCGAGGGCGTTGTCACCGCGGCCGATGTGGCGGCGATGGACACGGCGCTGCGCGAGAAGCTCGACCAGGCGCTGGAAGCGGCCAGCCAGTACAAGCCCAACAAGGCCGATTGGCTGGAAGGGCGCTGGGCCGGGCTGACCGTCGCGCCGGGCGAAGAGGACCGCAAGGGCGTCACGGCGGTCGATATGGACAAGTTGCTGGCCGTGGGCCGCGCCATCTCCGAGCCGCCGAAGAATTTCGACCTCAACCGCAAGATCACGCGTCTCCTCCAGGAGAAGCGCAAGACCATCGATACCGGCAAGGATATCGACTGGGCCACCGGCGAGGCGCTCGCCTTCGGCACGCTGCTGGTGGAAGGCACGCCGGTGCGTCTCAGCGGCCAGGATTCCGGCCGCGGCACCTTCTCGCAGCGCCATTCGGTGCTGGTCGATCAGGCCAACGAGAACAAGTACGTGCCGCTCAACAACATCGCTCCGGACCAGGCACGCTTGGAGGTCATCGACAGCCCGCTGAGCGAGGCCGGCGTGCTCGGCTTCGAGTACGGCTACTCCTCTGCCGAGCCCAATGCGCTGGTCTTGTGGGAGGCGCAGTTCGGCGACTTCGCCAACGGCGCGCAGGTCATCATCGACCAGTTCCTGTGCTCGGGCGAAAGCAAGTGGCTGCGCATGGACGGCCTCGTGATGCTGCTGCCGCACGGCTACGAGGGGCAGGGACCCGAGCACAGCTCGGCGCGCCTCGAACGTTACCTGCAGCTCTCCGCCGAGGACAACTGGCAGGTGATCGTGCCGACGACGCCCGCCAACTACTTCCATGCCCTGCGTCGGCAGGTGCGCCGCCCGTTCCGCAAGCCGCTGATCGTGATGACGCCGAAGTCGCTGCTGCGACACAAGGAGTGCGTGTCGACACTGGCCGACTTCGGGCCGGGCTCATCGTTCCGCCGCATCCTGATCGAGACCGACCAGCTCACCGATCCGGCCAAGGTGCGTCGTGTCGTGCTGTGCAGCGGCAAGGTCTATTTCGATCTCGTCGCCGAGCGTCGCAAGCGCAAGATCGACGACATCGCCATCCTGCGCATCGAGCAGCTCTACCCGTTTCCGATCACGCGGCTGGGCACGCGGCTCAGCCTGTATCCGAACGCCGAGGTCGTCTGGTGCCAGGAGGAGCCCGAGAACGCGGGCGCCTGGCACTTCGTCGATCGCCGCATCGAGCGGGCGCTGTCGGGCATCGATGTGAAGAGCAAGCGTCCGATCTATATCGGCCGCGCCGAATCCGCGTCGCCGGCGACCGGGTCGCTGCGCACGCATCTCAAGGAACAGGCCGATCTGGTGGATCGGGCGCTCACGCTGTCCTGAAAACGGACAGCGGAGCCGCGAGCGAGGAGGGTTTAGAGACATGGCCGTCGAAATCAAGGTCCCTGCACTGGGTGAATCGGTCACCGAAGCGACCGTCGCCAAGTGGCTGGTGAAGGCGGGCGACGCGGTGGCGATAGACCAGCCGTTGTGCGAGCTGGAGACCGACAAGGTTACGGTCGAGGTCAATGCGACGGTGGCCGGAACCATGGCCGATCTGGCCGTGGCGGAAGGCGCCACCGTCCAGGTGGGCGGCGTGCTCTGCCACATCGAGGCTGGTGCCGGTGGTGCCGCGCCTGCGAAGCCGGCCGGGACTTCCGCACCTGCCGCTCCCCCGCCGCCGAAGCCCGCTCTGGCACCCGCCGCGGCGCCGCCAGCCCAAGGCGCCAACCTCGCGGCCTCGGGTCCGGCCGCGCGCAAGCTCGCCGAAGAGAAGGGCATTCTCGCCGCCGCGATCCAGCCAACCGGCAAGGAAGGCCGCGCCACCAAGGCCGACATCCTGTCGGCGCTGCAGTCCGTCTCGGCGCCGAGCGCCGCACCTGCCGCGAAGCCGGCGGTGCCGGCCGGTCCGCGCCTGCGCGCCGATCGCGAGGAGCGCGTGCGCATGACGCGTCTGCGCCGCACCATCGCCAATCGTCTCAAGGAAGCGCAGAACACGGCCGCCATGCTCACCACCTTCAACGAGGTGGACATGACCAACGTCATGGCGCTGCGCGAGCGGCTGAAGGACGATTTCGAGAAGAAGCATGGCGCCCGCCTCGGCTTCATGTCGTTCTTCGTGAAGGCCTGCATCGCCGCGCTCAAGGAGCTGCCGGCGGTCAATGCTGAGATCGAGGGCGACGAGCTCGTCTACAAGAACTACTACGATATCGGTGTTGCCGTCGGCACGCCGCAGGGCTTGGTCGTGCCGGTGCTGCGCGACGCCGATGCGCTGTCCTTCGGCGGGATCGAGAAGGGCATTGCCGATCTCGGCCGCAAGGCACGCGACGGCAAGCTGTCGATTGCCGACCTGACCGGCGGCACCTTCACCATCTCCAATGGCGGCGTCTACGGCTCGCTGATGTCGACGCCGATCCTGAACCCGCCGCAGTCCGGCATCCTCGGCATGCACAAGATCCAGCAGCGGCCAATGGTGGTCGGCGGCGAGATCAAGGTGCGGCCGATGATGTACCTCGCCCTGTCATACGATCATCGCATCATCGACGGCCGCGAGGCGGTGCTGTTCCTGGTGCGCGTGAAGGAATGCATCGAGGATCCCGAGCGGCTGCTGCTCGGGGTCTGAGGCACTTGTGTTGCCTCGCGCTCGGTGTCATCCCGAGCGAAGCGAGGGATCCTTGTTCGGGCGCGGCGAAAGATCCCTCGCCACGCTCGGGATGACAGCGAGAGTGGATCAGGCAGTGTAGCGCCATGGCAAACGAAACCTTTGATCTCGTCGTGATCGGTGCCGGTCCGGGCGGCTATGTGGCGGCGATCCGCGCGGCGCAGCTCGGCATGAAGGTCGCGGTGATCGAGAAGCGCGCGACCCTGGGCGGCACTTGCCTCAACGTGGGTTGCATCCCGTCCAAGGCCCTGCTGCAATCCTCGCATCTGTTCGAACAGGCCGGGCACGATCTCGCCGTGCATGGCATCCAGCTTGCCCCCCCCAAGCTCGACTTCGCCCAGCTCATGAAGCGCAAGGCGGATGTCGTCGAGGCGACCACCAAGGGCGTCGCCTTCCTGTTCAAGAAGAACAAGATCGCCTGGTTCACCGGTACCGGCCGCATCGAGAAGGCGGGCTCGGTCGCCGTGCTGGGCGCCGATGGCGCCGTGACCGAGACGCTGTCGACCCGCAACGTCCTGATCGCCTCCGGTTCCGAAGTGATGCCGCTGCCGGGTGTCACCGTCGACGAGAAGAAGATCGTCTCCTCGACCGGCGCGCTGGAACTCGGCGAAGTGCCGAAGCGCCTGGTCGTGGTGGGCGGCGGCATCATCGGCCTCGAGCTGGGGTCGGTGTGGCGCCGGCTGGGCGCCGACGTGACGGTGGTCGAATTCCTCGACCGCATCGTGCCCGGCGTCGACGACGAGGTGACCAAGCACTTCCAGCGGGCGCTGGCGAAGCAGGGGCTGAAGTTCAAGCTCGGTTCCAAGGTGACTAAGGCCGAGACGACCGCGAGCGGCGTCACGTTGACGATCGAGCCGGCCAAGGGCGGCGCGGCCGAGACGCTCGAGGCCGATGTCGTGCTGGTGTCGATCGGACGGCGGCCGTGCGTCGAAGGACTTGGCCTCGACAAGGCCGGCGTGAAGCTGACCGCCCGTGGCCGCATCGAGGTCGACGCGCATTTCCAGACTTCGGTTCCCGGCATCTATGCGATCGGCGACGTGATTGACGGGCCGATGCTTGCGCACAAAGCGAGCGAAGACGGTGTCGCCTGTGTCGAGACTCTGGCTGGCCAGAAGGGCCATGTGAACTGGGACCTGGTGCCGTCGATCATCTACACCCAGCCCGAGGTGGCGTGGGTGGGCAAGACCGAGGAGCAGCTCAAGGCCGCCGGCATCGCCTACAAGATCGGCAAGTATCCTTTCACCGCCGATCCGCGCAGCCGCGCCAACGGCGCCACCGAGGGCTTCGTGAAGGTGCTGGCCGACAAGGCCACGGACCAGGTGCTGGGCGTGCACATCATCGGCGCCGAGGCCGGCACCATGATTGCCGAGGCGGCACTGGCCATGGAGTTCTCGGCCTCCGCCGAGGATATCGGC
Organism: Enhydrobacter aerosaccus; assembly: GCF_900167455.1. Lineage (GTDB taxonomy): Bacteria > Pseudomonadota > Alphaproteobacteria > Reyranellales > Reyranellaceae > Reyranella > Reyranella aerosaccus. The sequence goes on along the minus strand of NZ_FUWJ01000002.1, from coordinate 504,883 downwards.
CGCGTCTGCCACGCCCATCCCACGGTCAACGAGGCGATGAAGGAGGCGGCGCTGGCCGCCTGGGACAAGCCGATCCACCTCTGACCGAACAGGGCGCTCCGTCCACAGCAGGGCAAGAGCGGCGGCAGAAGTTCGTATGTGATGGCTCTCGGCCGCCGAGGAACCTTGACGGCGCGCGGGCATTGGCTTCGGCTGGGATGAACGCGATCCAGGAGCCCGCATGCGCAAGCCGTTGATGGCGCTGGCGATCATCGCCTGTCTGATCATGTCCGTGGTCGGCGGCCTGCTGCCGATCCTGCAGGGCTGGATCTTCTTCGTCCTCGCGCTCTATCTGTTCGCAACCGAATTCGATGCCGGCCGGCACTACGTGAAGGCGGCGCGACGGCGCTGGCCGCTTCTCTCGCGCTGGATCGTGAAGGCACGCAACCATCGCTGGGCGCCGCGCCATCTGCACGAGTTCGAGGACCTCACCGATCCGGACAAATGATCGCGCTGGGGGCGTGCCACTCCAGTGGCGCGCTCAGGAAATAAGACGCGCCACTGGAGTGGCGCGCCCCCGGCAGGCCTAATTCTTCCTCGTCGTGTCGGCGTCGCCTGCGAAGCCGTGATAGACCGCCTCGGCGATGGGCAGCAATTCCTCGCGCGGCAGCATGCCGGTGACGGCGAAGCCGAAGCCCTGGTCGATCCAGGCGAAGGTCGAGGCCTCACCCTCGTGCTGGAACCGGAAGGCGGTCTCGCTCCCTTCGGCGGCGCGCACATACACGGTAAGGCGCTTGCCGCTGGCATCGTCGTACATCAGCTGGGCCGCCGCGCCGCTGCCAGCCGGCAACAGGCGGCCTCCCATCAGACGATAGCCGAAGGGGGCGAGATCGGGCGCGACCAGCGGCTTGCCGAGGCGGCGCGACAGCCATTGCAGCAGATGCGCCTGATGCTGCGCATCGACCTCGACCGGATGCGCCACTTCGACGACATAGGTGCGGTAGGCCACCGCTGCGTTCTGCGCCACCGCCGATGTTGCCGGTGCGGCGGCAATATCGGGGCTGCGATGGCCGATGAACCAGCCCGCGCCGGCGCCGGCCGCGAACAGCAGCAGCCCTGCCGCGGCGATGCCAAATCCACGCAGCCAGCGATGGCGGCGTGCCGCGCGGATATTCGCGATCCGCAGCCGCGCCGGAATCGGTTCGGCGAATTTGGCCTCGAGCTGGCCGCGCAGCTGGGCCCGCTGACGCTGCTCGATCGCGAGGCGCTCGCGCAGATCGGGATGTTGTGCAAGATGGGCTTCGACCGCGGCCAGTCGCTCGCCCGTCAATCGCCCATCGACATAGGCCTGCAGATCGTCCTCGACGATAGCGGCAGGGTCGCCAGTCATTTCACTCTCCGAAGAAACGTCGTCTTGCCGGTCTCGACGATCGACCGCAGCCGCTGCCGGGCGCGCGACAGCCGCGACATGACGGTGCCGATCGGCAGATCCAGGATCCGCGCGGCGTCGTCGTAAGAGAAGTCTTCGACCCCCACCAGCAGCAGGAGTGATTTCTGCTCTTCGGGCAGTTGCTCCAGGGCGGCCAGCACGTCGTGTACCTCGAGAGCCGCCTCCTGCTTGGGGGCCGTGCCGGGCAGCAACGCCTCGTCGAGGCCGATCGCCGGGCCACGACGGCGCCGCTGGCGCCCACCGCTGACATAGAGGTTGCGCTGGATGGTGAACAGCCAGGCGCGCAAGTCGCCATCGTCGCGGCGCTGCGTCCAGCGCGCCAGCGCGCGTTCGAGCGTGTCCTGCACCAGATCGTCGGCGAGATCGTGGTCGCGCAGCAAGGCATAGGCGTAGCGGCGCAGCGCCGGGATCTGCGGCTCGAGAAGGGCTGTGGCGTCGGCCATGCAGGCGGCAGTCTAGGGCAAAAGAAGGGACGCCGGCCGGAGGGAGTGGGGACGGGCGGCCGGCGTCCCGAAGCGGCTCAGGGCTTGGCCACGTGCCAGGCACCATTCAGGAAGCCATCGCCGGTCGTATCGCCGGGCTTGCTGTCCTTGCTCCAGGCGTAGACCGGCTTGCCTTTGTAGGCCCACTGCTTCAGCCCGTCGTCTCGGGTGACGATCGACCAGTCGCCGGAGGCCTTGGCGCCGTCGGCAACCGCCAGCGGCGGCCAGTTGGTGGCGCAGGGACCGTTGCAGACCGATTTGCCGGCCGTATCCTTGTCGAAGGTGTAGAGGGTCATGCCCTTGGCGTCGACGAACATGCCGTTTTTGGCCATTGGCGCCGTGGCGGCGGGTTCGCCGGCGAAGGCCGCGGTGGCGGCGACGGTCGTGGCGAGGGCGGTAAGGACGAGCAATTTCATGCGGTATCTCCTGCGTGCGGGTGCTGACAGGAGAGAGACGCTCGCGAGGACGACTTATTCCCACGCCTTTCGCCTAAATTGCCAAAGTCTCACAGCCGAAGGCGAGGAGAGAGTTCGACCCGATGACTGGAACCGTATGGCACTGCCACATCGCCGTTTCCCTGGACGGCAAGATCGCCCGGCCGGATGGCTCGTTCGACTGGTTGGAAGGCTATCCGGCAGAGGAGTTCGGTATCGGCGCCTTCCTGGCCGGCGTCGACGGCATCCTGATGGGGCGGCAGACCTACGAGGCGATTCGCCGGATGGGCGACTGGCCCTATCCTGGCAAGCGCACCATCGTCATGACCCATCGGCCCTTGCCCGACCCGCCGGAGGGCGTCGAAGCACGGTCGGGCGATCTCGGCGCTGTCGCGGCCGGGTTCGAGCAGGGCGGCTGCCGCCGCGTCTGGATCGAAGGGGGCAGCCAGGTGATCCAGGGGATGATCGCTGCCCGCCGGTTTGACGTGCTGGAGATGGCCCTCATCCCGATCGTTCTGGGGGACGGCATCCCTCTGTTTCGGCCAGGGACGCCGGAACTCCATCTGCGTCTGGCGAGCTGTACGCAGCGATCGCGTGGGGCGCTGCATCTCGTTTATGAGGTGGCACATCCGGCTTAGCCGGGTCGAAGGTCGCGTTGGCGACCGGAATCGGTTGGTTGCGGGCCCGGCCTTATGATTGCCGGTGGAACCATGTCCCGCGAGCGAGCGCCCCGATCCCAGCATACCGTGACTCACCTCGGCAGGATCCAGCTCCCATTATTGTTCCATTTATTTAATGGCGATCCCGCGATCGCCGTCCTTGTCAAGCCGCTCAGCGGAGCTTGGCGCGCGGATGGGCGGCGCGATAGACGGCGCTCAGCCGGGCACTGTCGACATCGGTGTAGCGCTGGGTGGTCGACAGGCTGGCGTGGCCCAGCAGTTCCTGGATGGTGCGCAGATCGCCGCCGGCGCCGAGCAGGTGGGTCGCGAATGAATGACGCAACGCATGCGGCGTGACGCTTTCGGGCAGGCCGAGCTGCCGGCGAATCTCGCGCACGCGTTTCTGGATGATGGCCGGATCGAGCGGCCCGCCACGCGCGCCGAGGAAAAAGGCATGGTGGGGGGCGAGGGCGGCCAGATAGGGGCAGGAGTCGCGATACGCGACCAGCGCCTCGAGCGTCTGCGGCAGGAGCGGGACGATCCGGGTCTTGTTGCCCTTGCCGGTGACAGCCAGCGTGTCCTGCCCTGCCTTGAGAAGTCCCTCGACGGTGCCCTTTGTCAGTTCCAGCGCCTCGGCGATGCGCAGCCCGGCACCGTAGAGCAGCAGCAGGACGGCTGTGTCGCGCCTGTCGATCCAGGGCGCGCGGTCCTGTTCCGACTCGGCGTCCAGCACACCCTCCATGTCCGGTTCGGACAGCGCCTTCGGCACCGAATGCGGCAGCTTCGGAGTCTTGAGCGCGCCGATGCTGGCATTGTGGGCGAGCTTGTTCTTGTCGAGGAAGCGGAAGAAGGACCGCACGGACGAGAAGGCGCGTGCGGTCGAGGTGCGCGCCAGCCCCTGATGCGCACGGTCCGCAAGCCAGGCGCGAAACTCGGCGGGCTTCAGCTTCTCCAGCGCCGTCAAGGTCGGCGGCGCGCCGAGATAGGTCGTCATGAAATCGAGGAAGGTCGCGACGTCGTGTTCGTAGGCGACCAGGGTATGCGCCGCGAGCCGACGTTCGCTCTTGAGCCAGTCCCTCCAGGCCTCCCGTGCGGCTGTCAGGCTCATGGCCATGGAGCGTTTCTATTCCGGCAGATCGAGCCAGGCGCGGATCGTGTTTTCCAGCACCTTGGCCAGAAAGAACAGCAGCTCGGTCGCCATGTCCGGTCCGAACGCCTCCGGATTGCGCGATCCGAAGCACATCACGCCATCGGGCGAACCGGTGGAGACGCGCAGGCGCAGCAGGACGTCGGACTGCACGAAGCGGGCGACATCGCCGAAGAAGGCTTCCTCGCCAGCGACGTTGCTGCGCAGCCGCGCATGCTTTTCCTCGCCGATCGCAACATCGATCGCGCCCGGCGCCAGAACGTAGATGCCGCGCACCGGCGCCTTCCGCGGTGCGTCGGCATTGGCCTCGATCGCCAGAGTGATGAAGTCGACGTCCAGGAGTTCCGGCAGGTCGTGAGTCACGACCTGGATCATCTTCTCGAAGGTCGGCGCCTGGATGATGCTGATGACCGCCGCCTGGATGCGATTCTGGACGATCTGGTTCTGCTTGGAATTGGCGATGATCTCGGTGCGCTCGCTCTTGAGACGATCGATCTCGCCGCGCAGGCGCTTGAGGATCGCCTGCTGCATGTCGATCACGCCCGGCCCCTGCAGAGCGGAGGACAGGCCGAGCTCGGCCGCCAGCTCGGCTTGCTTGGTAAAGAAGTCGGGATGCGCCTTCAGATAGGCGACGACGTCGTCAGCGGTGATCAGCTTGACCTGCCGGCCCGATCCGTCCGGCGCCGTAACGATACCGTCGTTCGCCATCCCCGATCTCCGCGCCTAGAGGATCGACTGGCCGGTCTTGGCCCAGTCGTCGAGAAAAGCCTTGAGACCGTTGTCGGTCAGGACGTGCTTGAACAGGCTGCGCAAGACCGCCGGTGGCACGGTCGCGACATGAGCGCCGAGCTTGGCGGCCTGCACGACATGCTGGCTATGGCGGACAGAGGCCACCAGCACCTGCGTCTTGAGATCGGGATACTGGCGATAGATCGTCATGATCTCTTCGATGAGATACATGCCGTCCTGGCCGATATCGTCGAGACGACCGACGAACGGCGACACGAAGGTGGCGCCGGCCTTGGCCGCGAGCAGCGCCTGCGCAGCGGAGAAGCACAGGGTGACGTTCACCATCGTGCCTTCGGCCGCCAGCGCCTTGCAGGTCTTGAGCCCGTCGGGCGTCAGCGGCACCTTCACCGCCACGTTCTTGGCGATCTTGGCGAGCTTTCTGCCCTCTTCGAGCATCTTCTTGTGGTCGGTCGCGACCGTTTCGGCGCTGACCGGGCCAGGAACGATGGCGCAGATTTCCTTGATCACCTCGAGCATGGGCCGGCCGGCCTTCATGATCAGCGAGGGATTGGTCGTGACGCCATCCAAGAGCCCCGACGACGCGAGGTCCTTGATCTCGGCGACATCGGCGGTATCGACAAAGAACTTCATATAAAATACCCCAATGGCCAGTGGTTCGGATTGGCGCGCCGCCGCAATTTCTAGCGATTCGCCCTCGCAGCCACAAGCCGAGGGGTTGGGACCGGCGCGTCCGGAATCGGTGGAAAACATCGACCTCAGGACGGTGAAGGTCCTGCTGCCGCTGCCGCTTGCCGATGCCTACGACTACAGCGTGCCCGACAGTCTGGAGGTTCCGGCGGGCAGCTTCGTGGTCGTGCCGCTGGGCAAGCGCGAAATATTGGGGGTGGTTTGGGGCGAGGGGACGGGCGAGGTGCCGCGCGAGAAGCTGCGCGATATCGTCAGTGTGCTGCCGGCGCGGCCGATGGCGGAGACGCTGCGTCGCTTCGTCGATTGGGTCGCCGCCTACACTCTGGCGCCGCCGGGCGCGGTGTTGCGCATGACCATGGGATCGACATCCGCGCTCGAGGCGCCCCGGACCGAACTCGTCTATCGCCCGGCCGAGGCCATCGGCGACACCGACCTCAAGCTTACCGCGGCACGGCGCCGCGTGCTCGAGGCGCTGAAGGATGGGCCGGCCATGCCCGTTGCGGAGCTCGCGCATCTTGCCGGCGTCGGTCCGTCGGTGGTGAAGACTATGGCCTCGATCGGCCTGCTGTCGGCCGAGGCGCGGGTCATGCGGCGATCCTTCCCGCAGCCGGACGGCCTGCACGATGGTCCGACGCTTTCCCCCGAACAGAGACGCGTGGCGGATGCGCTGATCGACAAGGTGAAGGCCCATGCTTTCTCCGCGACTCTGCTCGACGGTGTCCCGGGCGCCGGCAAGACGGAAGTCTATTTCGAAGCCATCGCGGCGACGCTGGCGGAGCGGCGACAGGTCCTGGTGCTGTTGCCGGAGATCGCTCTGACGGCGCAATGGTTGAAACGCTTCGAGGATCGCTTCGGCGCCGCACCGGCATCGTGGCACTCGGATCTCACCAGCCTCGAGCGGCGCGAGACCTGGCGCGCCATTGCCGATGGTCGCGTCAGCGTCGTGGTCGGCGCGCGCTCCGCCCTGTTCCTGCCTTTCGCCGATCTCGGTCTGATCGTCGTCGACGAGGAGCATGACGGCTCCTTCAAGCAGGAAGAAGGTGTCACCTACAATGCGCGCGACATGGCGGTGGTGCGCGCGCGTCTCGTTTCCGCCCCGGTCGTTCTTGCCTCGGCGACGCCGTCGCTCGAAAGCATCACCAACGTCACGGCGGGACGCTATGGCGCGCTTCATCTGCCGGCACGCCACGGCGGCCAGAAACTGGCGACCCTTGCCGCCGTCGATCTGCGCAAGGCGCCGCCGCCGCGCGGCCATTGGCTGTCGCCGCCGGTCATCGACGCGATGAAGGAGACGCTGGCAGCCGGCGAGCAGGTGCTGCTCTTCCTCAATCGCCGCGGCTATGCCCCGATCACGCTGTGTCGTGCCTGCGGTCACGGGCTGGAATGTCCGCAATGCTCGGCCTGGCTGGTGGAGCATCGCTTCCGGCGCGTGCTGATCTGCCACCATTGCGGCTACAGCGAGCCGCCGGCGCGGACCTGCAAGCATTGCGGCGCCATCGATCACTTCGTGGCGTGCGGACCGGGCGTGGAACGGCTGGCGGAAGAGGCGCATGCGCTCTTTCCGGAGGCGCGGGTCGAACTCTTCACCTCGGACAGCCTCGTCAGCCGCGCCGAGGCGACGGCCGCCGTCGAACGCATGATTGCCGGCGAGATCGACATCCTTATCGGCACGCAGATGGCGGCGAAGGGCCACCACTTTCCCAATCTCACGCTCGTCGTGGTGGTCGATGCCGATCTGGGATTGAACGGCGGCGACCTGCGCGCCGGCGAGCGGACGTTCCAGCTCCTCTATCAAGTGGCTGGTCGTGCCGGCCGACAGGATCGGCCTGGCCGGGCGCTGGTTCAAACGCACATGCCCGAGCATCCGGTGATGCAGGCGCTGGTGGCCAACGATCGTGACCGCTTTGTTACGGCCGAGCTCGCGGGCCGCGCCGCCGCCGGCATGCCGCCCTATGGTCGGCTGGCGGCGCTCGTCGTCTCCGGACCCGATGCCGCCCTGGTGGATAACGTCTGTGCCGCCATCGCCCGCCAGGCACCGCATCAGCCGGGCGTCACGGTCCTCGGACCTTCCACCGCACCGCTGGCGCTGCTGCGCGGCCGGCATCGCCGGCGGTTCCTGCTCAAGACAGGGCGCGATATTGCGGTGCAACCGCTATTGCACGCCTGGCTCAGCAAGATCGGCCTGCCGGCTTCGGTCCGTCTGCAGATCGATATCGATCCCTATTCCTTCATGTAGAGAGGGGATTGCGGAAAAGGCAGGTAATACGGGGCTTTAGTGACCTTGCAGCGGGAAGGGGCGCATGGTAGCAACGCGCGCTTTTCCGGCCTGGGCGGCGCGCGACAAAGGGGGCGTTCTGCCGGGAAAGACTTTGGGTTTTCAAGGGCTTACCAGCCGGACTCGGCAGGGGAGAGGCTTTCGACGTGTCAAACGCTACCTCGGCTACATCGGCCGTTGCCGACCGCTATGCCAGTGCGCTGTTCGATCTGGCCGACAATGCGCGGGCTCTTGACCAGGTCGCGCAGGACCTGGCCACCATCCGCAAGCTGATCGCCGAGAGCAAGGACCTCGCGCGGCTGATCGCCAGCCCGATCATCGGCCGTGCCGCCCAGACCAAGGGGCTGCTTGCGGTGCTCGATGCGGTCGGCATCCAGGGCCTGACCCGCAATTTCGTCGGCACCGTCGCCGCCAATGGTCGCGCTAGGGATCTTCCCGGCATGGCCAAGGCGTTCCTTGCCGAGCTGGCGCGCCGTCGCGGCGAGACCACGGCGACCGTGACCACCGCCATTCCACTGACCGAGGCGCAGCTGCAGCAGCTCACCGACACGCTGCGGGGCGTGCTGGGCGGTGCCAAGGTCTCCGTCGATGCGCAGGTTGATCCCGACATTCTCGGCGGCCTCGTCGTCAAAGTCGGTTCCCGCCTGTTCGATTCATCCATCCGCAGCAAGCTGCAGCGCCTGCAGCTCGCCATGAAGGGAGTTGCTTAAATGGAAATCCGTGCCGCCGAAATCTCGGCCATTCTGAAGCAGCAGATCGCCAACTTCGGCGCTGAAGCCGAAGTCGCCGAGGTCGGCCAGGTCCTCTCCGTCGGTGACGGTATCGCCCGCGTCTATGGCCTCGACAGCGTCAAGGCCGGCGAGATGGTCGAGTTCCCGGGCGGCATCAAGGGCATGGCCCTCAACCTCGAGAAGGACAATGTCGGCGTCGTTATCTTCGGCGACGATCGCACCATCAAGGAAGGCGACACCGTCAAGCGCACGGGCGCGATTGTCGACGTGCCGGTGGGCAAGGGCCTGCTCGGCCGCGTGGTCGACGGTCTCGGCAATCCGATCGATGGCAAGGGCCCGATCCAGTCGACCGAGCGCCGCCTCGTCGAGCTGAAGGCGCCGGGCATCATTCCGCGCAAGTCGGTGAACGAGCCGATGCAGACCGGCCTCAAGGCGATCGACTCGCTGGTGCCGATCGGACGCGGCCAGCGCGAACTGATCATCGGCGACCGCCAGACCGGCAAGACCGCCGTGGCCATCGACACCTTCATCAACCAGAAGCCGATCAACAAGGGCAACGACGAGAGCCGCAAGCTCTACTGCGTGTACGTCGCCGTCGGCCAGAAGCGCTCCACGGTGGCGCAGATCGTCAAGACGCTCGAGGACAACGGTGCGATGGAATACTCCATCGTCGTGGCCGCGACCGCGTCCGACCCGGCGCCGATGCAGTTCCTGGCGCCCTACGCCGGCTGCGCCATGGGCGAGTATTTCCGCGACAACGGCATGCATGCCGTGATCGTGTACGACGATCTTTCCAAGCAGGCCGTCGCCTATCGCCAGATGTCGCTGCTGCTGCGTCGTCCGCCGGGCCGCGAAGCCTATCCGGGCGACGTGTTCTATCTCCACTCGCGCCTGCTCGAGCGCGCCGCCAAGCTGAACGAGAAGAACGGCTCGGGCTCGCTCACCGCGCTGCCGGTCATCGAGACGCAGGCCGGCGACGTGTCGGCCTACATTCCGACCAACGTGATCTCGATCACCGACGGCCAGATCTTCCTCGAGACCGAGCTCTTCTATCAGGGTATCCGTCCGGCCATTAACGTCGGTCTGTCGGTCAGCCGCGTCGGCTCGGCCGCCCAGATCAAGGCGATGAAGCAGGTCGCCGGCACCATCAAGCTCGAGCTGGCGCAGTATCGCGAGATGGCGGCCTTCGCGCAGTTCGCCTCGGATCTCGACGCCTCGACCCAGCGCCTGCTGGCGCGCGGTCAGCGCCTGACCGAGTTGCTGAAGCAGGGCCAGTACAGCCCGATGCCGGTCGAGGAGCAGGTCGCCTCGATCTATGCCGGCACCCGCGGCTTCCTCGACAACCTGCCCGTCAACCGCGTCGGCGACTACGAGCATCAGATGCTCGACGGGCTGCGGGCCGAGGGTTCGATCCTGGCCGCCATCCGGGAGAAGCGCGAGATCGCCAAGGACACGGACGAGAAGCTGAAGGCGTTCCTGACCGACTTCACCAAGAAGTTCGCCTGAGGATCGCTGAGCTCCAATGCCCAGTCTCAAAACCTACCGCCTTCGGATCCGAAGCGTTCAGTCGACGCAGAAGATCACGAAGGCCATGAAGATGGTGGCCGCGGCCAAGCTGCGGCGTGCCCAGGAGCAAGCCATGGCCGCCCGGCCCTACGCCGAGGCGATGGACAAGGTCCTGGCGGCGCTGGGCCAGAGCTTCAAGGGTGCAGGGCCGCGTCTGCTGGCCGGCACCGGCTCGGACCAGGTCCAACTGCTGATCGTCGCCACCGCCGATCGCGGTCTATGCGGCGCCTTCAACAGCTCCATCGTGCGTGAGGCGCGCCGCGTCATCCGCGCCCTGATGGCCGAGGGCAAGACGGTCAAGATCCTGTGCGTCGGCCGCAAGGGCCGCGACCAGCTGCGTCGCGACTTCGGGTCGATGATCGTCGACACCATCACCGACCTCGGACGCCCGCGAGTCAGCTACGCCGACGCCCTGAAGGTGACGGCTCGGGTGACGCAGCTGTTCGATGCCGGCGAGTTCGACGTCGCCACGGTCATCTACAACCGCTTCCGGTCGGCGATCAGCCAGATCGTGACCGCGCAGCAGCTCATTCCGGCGCAGCCGCCGGAAGGCGATGGCGGTCCCGCGACCACCGGCGGCGCGATCTACGAGTTCGAGCCCGACGAGGGCGCGATCCTGGCCGACCTGCTGCCGCGCAACCTCACCGTCCAGATCTTCCGCGTGCTGCTCGAGAACGCGGCGAGCTTCTACGGCTCGCAGATGACGGCGATGGACAATGCCTCGCGCAACGCGGGCGACGTGATCAAGAAGCTGACGCTGCAGATGAACCGCTCGCGTCAGGCCACCATCACCAAGGAACTGATCGAGATCATCTCCGGCGCCGAGGCCGTCTAGCCCGCGCCGACCGCAATCGAAGGAAAGGGATACCGTCATGGCCACCAACAACATCGGCACGATCACCCAGATTACGGGCGCGGTCGTGGACGTGCGCTTCGACGCCGACCTGCCGAACATCCTGAACGCGCTGCACGTCGAGAGCGGCGGTCGCAAGCTGGTGCTCGAAGTGGCGCAGCATCTGGGCGAATCGGAAGTCCGCGCCATCGCGATGGACACCACCGACGGTCTGGTGCGCGGCGAGAAGGCGGTCGACACCGGCGGTCCGATCGCCATGCCGGTCGGCCCCGAGACGCTCGGCCGCATCCTGAACGTGATCGGCGAGCCGGTGGACGAGCGCGGCCCGGTCAATGCCAAGCAGACGCTGCCGATCCATCGCTCGGCGCCCGAGTTCGTCGAGCAGTCGACGGAAGCGCAGATCCTGGTCACGGGCATCAAGGTCATCGACCTGCTCGCCCCCTACGCCAAGGGCGGCAAGATCGGCCTGTTCGGCGGCGCTGGCGTTGGCAAGACCGTGACGATCATGGAGCTGATCAACAACGTCGCGAAGGCGCATGGCGGCGTGTCGGTGTTCGCCGGTGTCGGCGAGCGTACCCGCGAGGGCAACGACCTCTATCACGAGATGATCGAGTCGGGCGTCATCAAGCTCGACGGTCCGGGGTCGAAGGTGGCGCTGGTGTACGGCCAGATGAACGAGCCGCCGGGAGCGCGTGCCCGCGTCGCCCTGTCGGGCCTGACGGCGGCGGAATACTTCCGTGACGCCGAAGGCCAGGACGTGCTGTTCTTCGTCGACAACATCTTCCGCTTCACCCAGGCCGGTTCGGAAGTGTCGGCGCTGCTGGGCCGCATTCCTTCGGCGGTGGGTTATCAGCCGACGCTGGCCACCGACATGGGCGCCCTGCAGGAGCGCATCACCTCGACCAAGAAGGGTTCGATCACCTCGGTGCAGGCCATCTACGTGCCGGCCGACGACTTGACCGACCCGGCGCCGGCGACCTCCTTCGCCCACTTGGACGCGACGACCGTGCTCAGCCGCTCGATCGCCGAGCAGGCGATCTTCCCGGCCGTCGATCCGCTCGACTCGACCTCACGCATGCTCGATCCGCGTATCGTCGGCGAGGAACACTACGATGTCGCCCGTTCGGTGCAGCGCGTGCTGCAGCAGTACAAGTCGCTGCAGGACATCATCGCCATCCTGGGCATGGACGAGCTATCGGAAGAGGACAAGCTGGTCGTGGCGCGCGCCCGCAAGATCGCCCGCTTCCTCAGCCAGCCGTTCCACGTGGCCGAGGTCTTCACCGGCACGCCGGGCGTGTTCGTGAAGCTCGAGGATACGATCAAGGCCTTCAAGGGCATCGTCGCCGGCGATTACGACTCGCTGCCGGAAGCCGCCTTCTACATGGTCGGCACCATCGAGGAGGCCGTGGCCAAGGCGAAGAAGCTCGCGGGCGAGGCGGCCTAACAGATGGCCAAGTTCTCCTTCCGTCTGGTGATGCCGGAGCGCGAGCTGCTTGCCATCGAGGCCGATATGGTCGTGGTGCCGGGCAGCGAGGGCGACTTCGGCGTCCTTCAGGGCCACGCGCCGCTGATCTCGACCATCCGCCCGGGTGTCCTCGAGGTCTATCAGGGCAACAAGGTCGACCAGCGCTTCGTCATCGTCGGCGGCTTTGCCGAAGTGACGCCGGAGCGCTGCACGGTTCTGGCCGACGAGGCGATCCCGTTCGAGGAGGCCACGGCGGAGGTGCTCGCCCAGCGCGAGCGGACCGCCGAGGAAGACCTGGTCGACGCGGCGAGCGAGGCAGAGCGAGCGGCGGCGACCAAGGATCTGGCCATCGCCAAGGAACTGCGGCGGGCCCAGGCCTACTACGCCAGCCGCTGATTTCAGTCCCTACGCGAAATAATCTGTCCGGATAGTCCTGTCGGCCCCATTGAAAGCGGGGCCCGGGACCGCTTTATTACGCTTACACGACGGTCGCCGGGGGCTCTGACATGGGTAGCTGGACACTCGACTCGATCGCTTGGGATCGCTTCGACGCATCGAAAGTCGATCCCGAGATCCTGCGCAATATCAAGGCTGCGGCCATGGTCGAGCGCAATGGCGGCGACTATCGCGTCTATCTCAACCGGGTGTTTGCCGACGATCCGACCGTCGTCGCCGATGTCGACCGCTGGGCTGAGGAAGAGATCCAGCACGGCATGGCGCTGGGGCGCTGGGCGCAGATGGCCGACCCGAGCTGGGATTTCGATGCCGCCTTTGCGCGTTTCCGTGCGGGCTACAAAGTGCCGCTCGACGTGTCCGAATCGGTACGCGGCAGCCAGGCCGGCGAGATGCTGGCGCGCTGCATCGTCGAGACCGGGACCAGTTCCTATTACAGCGCGCTCAAGGATGCGGCGGCCGAGCCGGTGCTGAGGCAGGTCTGCGCCAAGATCGCTGCCGACGAATTCCGCCACTACAAGCTCTTCTACGATCACCTGCGCCGCTGCCTCGAGCGCGATCAACTGAGCAAGCTCAAGCGCCTGCGCATCAGCTGGGGCCGCCTTGCCGAGAGCGACGACGATGAGCTGGCTTATGCCTACTTCGCCGCCAACGCGCCGGAAGGCGCCGTGTACGATCGCAAGAAGGCCATGGAAGCCTACGCGCGCCGAGCCTATCCGCTCTATCAGCCCAATCATGTGCAACGGGCGATGGCGATGGTGCTGAAGGCGGTCGGCCTGCAGCCGCAGGGCTGGTTGAACGACTTCCTGACCCGGCTCGGCCTCTGGTTCCTGCGCCGGCGCTCGACGCGGCTCGCGGAGCAGGGCGCTTAGGACGTCGAGTGCGCGTCGGCGTGGGCTCTAGGAAACCAGATCCTTGAACTCCGCCAGCACCGTCTCGTAGACGGGCCGCTTGAAGGCGACGATCAGGTCGAGCACTTCGGCCGCTGACGCCCATTTCCAGGCATCGAATTCGTGATCATGGGCGTGGATGTCGATGTCCTCGTCGCGACCGGTGAAGGCGAGGGCAAACCACTTCTGCGCTTGGCCGCGCCAGCGACCCTGCCAGCGCTTGCGGCCAATGTCGGAGGGGAAGTCGTAGGTCAGCCAGTCGCGGCTTTCGCGCATCAACAGCGCGCGGTTGGTGCCGACTTCTTCGGCGAGCTCGCGACAGGCGGCCTCGATCGCGGTCTCGCCGTCATCGACGCCACCTTGCGGCATCTGCCAGGCGCCCGGCATGCCAGCCCGCTCGCCGACGAAGATCCGGCGGTCGCTGGAGATCAACATCAGCCCGACATTGGGGCGATAGTGCTTGGGAACGTTGGTGATCATGGCCTCAACTGGTCCGGCTGGGCGCGCAGGCGCGCAAGACACGCCGTGCGGCATTCGAACTGGCCGATGATCGGCACGAACGAGACGGCGCTCTGCCTGGCAAGGCGCTGACGCCAGGAGACGATCGCGTCGATCGCCGCATTGTCAGGTTGCAGCACGCCGAAGTCGTGGCGCGGCGGACGGCCCGGCCAGCTCTCGCCGGTCCATTCGGCCAGGCGGTCGAGATTGCCGTCGATGCCGTTGCGCGCCAGCTTGTAGTCGAGCACGGTCGAGGTACGGGCGTAGCCCACACCGAGTTCGATCGTGAGGCCGTACATCGCCGACGGCGTCATCCCGGGATCGATCTCGATCAGGGCAAGGCCGCGATCGGCGATCTCCTTCACCAGTGGCCGGGCCACGGTTTCGGCGCGGGACACTTGCTCCGCCGCCGGCATGACGAAGCCGACATAGCCTTCGCCGCGGGCCATCGCCTGGCGCAGGCGCCGCACGTTCTCGTCGCCATCGGCGGCAGGGTCGATAGGGCGAATGCCACGTTCGCCGATACCGCCGGGATCGTCGACCGGCATCATCAGATAGGTCTCGTGGTCGCGCGCGTGGGCACGCTTCATCCACTTCGGCAGGTCGGGCGTGCCGGGCAGGAAGGCGAGGCTGACCTCGCCGGGCAGGTCATCGATGGCCCGTCGCATCAGCGCTTCGTCGGCGCCGAGATTGATCATCAGCAGTCCGACACGGGCCGCGGGGCCGTCGGGATCGTAGCGCCGAGCATAGGCGATCCACGGCATCCAGCCGTCAGAGGCGATCTTGGGAAGGCGCAGCCCGTCCGGCGTGACTTCCACCAGGTCGTCGCGTTCGGCGAGCGTGAGCGTGCGGAAATGGAGGGGGGCCTGAGTCCGCGCCGGCAATTTCAGCGAGATCGACGCGCGGGCCGGCGGCACCGCCGCGGCGGCTGCCTCCTCGATCAGGACCGGCGGCCGTTCGATGTGGGAATAGACCAAGGCCCCGCATCCCACCGTCATCCCGATCACCAGCGCATAGGCGGCGATCGGACTGTTCAGCGGATTCCGGGGCGGGCGCCACCGGACAAGGTCTTTGCCCGGCTCTTCCGCCATGGCAGTCGCTGGCTCGCGCTCAGTTCCGGCTGCTGTAGAGCGAGATGCCGCGGATCAAATCGACCGCGCGCAGGAGCTGGTAATCCTGCACCGAGTCCTTCGGCGGCTCGTCCGGATCGACATTGGCCTGCGGCGCGCTAGGCGCCGGAGCCTGGCCGGCGGCCGGCTTGTCCTCCGGCTTGGCCGGCTTTGCGTTGGCATCCGGCGGCGTGGGCTTGTCGGTCGTCGGCTTGTCGGCCGTCGTCGGCTTGTCGATCGGATTGGCGATCGAGCGCCGCAGATTCTCCTCGCGGAAGCCCGGGCGGCCCTGGATCGGCTCGACCTTCGCCTGCTCGACCTCGATGTCGGGCTTGATGCCTTCCTTCTGGATCGAACGGCCCGACGGCGTGAAGTAGAGCGCGGTGGTGAGACGGATCGCGCCGCCGCCGGTCACCTGCATGATGGTCTGCACCGAGCCCTTACCGAAGGTGCGGGTGCCCAGGATGATGGCGCGGTGATGGTCCTGCAACGCGCCGGCCACGATCTCCGAGGCCGAGGCGGAGCCGCCATTCACCAGCACCACGATCGGCAGGCCGTTGGTGACATCGCCCGGCTTGGCATTCCAGCGCTGCACGTCCTCGGCCTTGCGGGCCTTGACCGAAACGATCTCGCCCTTGTCGAGGAAGGCGTCGACCATGGAGATGGCCTGGTCGAGCAGACCGCCAGGATTGTTGCGGAGATCAAGGACGTAGCCCTTCAGCTTGCCGCCGGCCTCCTTCTTGAGATGCTCGATGGCATCGAGCACGCCGGACGTGCTCTGCTCGGTGAAGGAGGTGACGCGGATATAGCCGACATCGCCCTCGAGGTGATAGCGGGTCGACTTCACCTTGATGCTCTCGCGGGTCAGCGTCAGATCGAACGGATCCTTGTTCGCCCGCTTGACGGAGATCTTGATGGGCGAGCCGATCTTGCCGCGCATCTTGTCGACCGCTTCCTGCAGCGTCAGGCCCTGCACCGGCTCGCCGTCGAGCGCGAAGATCAGGTCACCCGGCTGCAGGCCCGCCTTGGAGGCCGGCGTGTCGTCGATTGGGGAGACGACCTTGATGACGCCGTTCTCCATCGTGACCTCGATGCCGAGGCCCCCGAACTCCCCGCGAGTCTGGACCTGCATGTCCTTGTAGCTCTTGGGGTTCATGTAGCTCGAATGCGGATCGAGCGAGGCCAGCATGCCGTTGATGGCATTCTCGATCAGGGATTTCTCGTCGACGGGTTCGACATAGTCCCGGCGAATTCGCTCGAGCACATCGCCGAACAGATTCAGCTGTTGATAGAGTTCGCTCTTGTCGCCCCCAGGGGCCTTGTCGGTCTTGTCCTGCGCGGAGGCGGGAACGATCGCCGGCAGAGTCAGGAACGCCAGGGTCGCGGCGACGGAGGCAAATCGCAGACGAGTCGTCATAGGGAGGCCTTTGCAAAACAACGCCCGCCGCAAACCGGTCAGGCAAAAAGGATCAACGCGCGTTGGGCGGTAAGATACCCGTGCGTCTTTGGCGGGATCAAGGCGACGTGGCCATCACGGGCTTTCACATTCATGCGGAGGCGGCGGCAGCGGCGGCCTGGTGGGGGACGGCCAGGATCGCCGACCTCGAGGCCGTGGAAAGAAGGGAATGTCCCGTCATTTCCGAAGGTTGTGGCACGTCCATGAGGTCCAGCATCGTCGGCGCGACGTCGGCCAGCTTGCCGTCCGCCAGCGACCGGATCCCCGAAGGGCCGTTGAACAGCAGGGCGGGTACCCGGTTCAGCGTATGCTGGGTGTGCTTCTGGCCGCTCGCCTCGTCGAACATCTGTTCGGCGTTGCCGTGGTCGGCGGTGACGAGAAGGACGCCGCCGGCGGCTCGGACCGCCTCCATCAGACGGCCGAGACAGGTATCGACGGCTTCGATGGCCTTGATGGCGGCCGGCAGCTCGCCGGTGTGGCCGACCATATCGGAGTTGGCGTAGTTGACCACGATCAGGTCGTATTTGCCCGACCCGATCGCCTCGACGAGCTTGTCCGTGACCTCCGGCGCACTCATCTCGGGTTTGAGGTCGTAGGTCTGGACCTTGGGCGAGGGAACCAGGATCCGGTCCTCGCCTTCGAACTGCCGTTCCTCGCCGCCGTTGAAGAAGAAGGTCACGTGCGCGTACTTCTCCGTCTCGGCGATGCGCAGCTGCTTCAGGCCGGCCCGCGATATCGTCTCGCCCAGTCCCATCTTGATCGTCGTCGGCGGAAAGAGGGTCTTCAGGAATTCATTGAGGGCCGCGGAATATTCGACCATGCCGACCGCATCCGAGAACTTGACCGTGCGCCTGCGCTTGAAGCCGTCGAACATCGGATCGACGAGTGCGGTCAGGATTTCGCGCGCCCGATCCGAGCGATAGTTGAACATCAGGACGGCATCGCCATCCTTCATGCCGCCATAGCCCTTGATCACCGTCGGCTCGACGAACTCGTCGTTCTTGTCGGCGGCATAGGCCTGATCGACAGCCTGGTCCGGTGTCTCGACGACGGCCGCCTTGCCCTCGGCATCGACCAAGGCATCGTAGGCCGCGTTCACGCGATCCCAGCGCTTGTCGCGATCCATGGCATAGAAGCGCCCGGTGACCGTGGCGAAGCGGATCGGCAGTCCCGCTTTGAGGCCGGCCTGAATCGCCTGCAGGCACTCATGGGCGCTGCGCGGCGGCATGTCACGACCGTCGAGGAAAGCATGGATCCAAACCGGGACACCGTCACCGGCGATCCGATTGGCGAGGGCGACCAGGTGGTCCTGATGCGCATGCACGCCGCCCGGCGACGCGAGCCCCATCAGATGACAGGCGCCGCCATTCTTCTTCAGGGTGGCGATCAGCTCGGCAAGAATTTCGTTCCTGGCCAGCGATCCGTCCTCGATGGCCTTGTCGATTCGCGGCTGGTCCGGCACGGCGACGCGACCGGCGCCGAGATTCATGTGCCCGACCTCGGAATTGCCCATCTGCCCCTTCGGCAGGCCGACGAAAGTCTCCGATGCGTCGATCAGGCCCTGCGGGCAGGTCGCGACCAGCTTGTCGTAATTGGGCGTGCGGGCGTCGAGGATGGCGTTGTCGCGCGGGTCGGTGCGGAATCCCCAACCATCGAGGATGCACAGGACAGCGGGACGCGGACGAGAAGCCATCAGGATGCCTTGCCGTTGTTGGTGGGACGCATGCGCTCGACCGAGTTGAATTTGTTCGGGCAGTGCAGGTCGCGCGGGTCGGTGTTGGGATTCTGGTCGGGGATTTCGATCGCGCAGAACACGAACTCGCCGCGCGGCTCGCCGTCGATCGTTATGTCGTAGGTGTAGGTGCCCGGCGGATCGCCGGGGATGATGCACCAGGAGCGCTGCAGCACGCCGTCCTGCACCACCTCGCGCATGCGCGTCGTGGCCTTGGTCTTGTCGGGACTGACTTCCGTCTCGGGACCGGCAATCACCTGCTCGGCCGGCTGCGACGTCGTGAGAACCTCGGTCAGCGCCACGGTGCGGTTGGGGCCGCCGAGATACATGCGCCAGCCGAAGCAGGCGCGATTGTAGAGCAGCGGGATGGCGTTGGTTTCGTAGTTACGCTGCTTCCCGTCCGCCCCCATGATCGAGACATAGGGGATGCTGCGCACGGGCTTGACCGCAGGCGTATCCGCGGTCGGGGTCTGGGCCAGCGCGACGGTCGAGAGGGCCGTCACGGCAAGGGCTGCCAGGGCGGCGACAGGCCTGGGAAGCGAAGGGTGCATGGGATCAATTTAGTCCCGGTTTTTCGTCAGAACAGAGGCAAAAACGACGCTTTGTCATGCTCTATGATAGGGATGGCCGGCCAAAAGTTGCTGACTTCTGTAAATTTGCTCGGCAAGCATGGCCCGGGCGAGCTGGTGTGGCCACGTCATGGCGCCGAAGGACAGCACCAGAGTCGCCTTTTTGAGCAACTCGTCGCCGTGCCCGTCCGGTCCGCCGATCAGGAACGCCACATCTGTCACGGAATCGTCTCTCCAACGCTCCAGGCGACGGGCAAAGGCCTCGCTGTCGAGTTGCTTGCCGCGGCGATCGAGGGCCACCAGTGTGGCGCCGGCCGGCACGGCCGCCAGCAGCAGCTCGCCCTCGCGCCGCACCATCTCGGGCGGACTGAGTTTACGCTTTTCCTCGAGTTCCTTCAGGACCAGCGGCCAGCGGATGCGGTTGGCATAGTGCTCATAGAGATCGCGCTCGGGCCCTCGGCCGGCTCGGCCGATGGCGGCGATGGTCAGCTTCACGAGGCTAGGAGGCCCGCTTGCGACGGGGCTTGGCGGCCTTCGGCTTGGCGGCGGCCTCGTTTTCGAGCGCCCACATCTTCTCCAGCCCGTAGAAGGCGCGCGTTTCGGGGCGGAAGACGTGGACCACCACGTTGCCGCCGTCGACCAGCACCCAGTCGCCGCCCTGCTTGCCTTCGACCGGGATGTAACCGTAGCCGGCGTGTTTCAGCCGCTCCGCGAGGTGGTCGGCGATCGCTACGACCTGGCGGGTGGAGCGGCCAGAGGCGATGACCATGTAGTCCGCGAAAGCGGATTTGGTCTTGAGGTCGATGACGACGATATCCTCGGCCTTGTCGTCTTCGAGCGAGCGGCGCACCAGCGCGAGCTCGGTATCGGCGGCCTTGCTTCCGGGAGGAAGCTTTCGGGTCGTGTCGGTGATGGTCTTTCCTTTCGCTTTGCTGCGTTTCGGGCGGATCGCCCGGATGGCGGTTGCCGAATGGCTGTCGAGACGACTTGGGATAAAGCACCAGGCCGGCGGGCGGCAATCCGCGAGCCGCCGGACCTGGCCCAGCTCGATGCGGTAACGCCCAAAGGCACGCGGAGCTGCCGATTGCAGCGCCGCGTAGCTCCAGCCCGGGCGGGCGAAGGCGGCGATCGGAATGGCGCCGAAAAGGTCGCGCCATCCTTCCCAGTGCACCAGTTGCGGCAGGATGTCGGCGCCCATCAACCAGACGAAGCGCGCCCACGGATACAGCCGCTTCAGCGCCTGCACGGTGTCGAGGGTATAGCGCGTGCCCAGCAGCAGCTCGGGCGCTTCGACTCTCAGCCGCGGATGGCGGCCGATCAGCTTGGCGCCGGCCAGTCGGGTCGTGAGCGGCTCCATGCCGTCGCCGCTCTTCAGAGGATTTTGTGGCGAGACCAGCCACCAGACCTCGTCGAGGCCCAATCGCTTCAGCGCCTCCAGGCTGACATGGAGATGGCCTTCATGAGCCGGATTGAAGGAACCGCCCAGGAGGCCGATGCGCCGCCGCGTGTCCCGCGGCACGCCTGGCATCGGATGATGAGCGGAGATCACGCGCGGGGGCTCATGGGCGCAAGGTGCCCTTGCCGCGGACGATGTTCTTGTACGTCGTGAGCTCCACCAATCCGACGGGGCCGCGCGCATGCATGCGATTGGTCGAGATCCCGATCTCCGCACCGAGCCCGAACTCGCCGCCATCGGCGAATTGCGTGCTGGCATTATGCATGACGATGGCGCTGTCGACTTCCTTGAGGAAGCGCTCGGCAGTGGCCTCGTTGTCGGTCACGATCGATTCGGTGTGCTGGCTGCCATAGGTGGCGATATGGCGGATCGCCCCTTCGACGCCTTCCACCGTGGCCACGGAAATGACCGGCTCGAGATACTCGGTGCGCCAATCCTTTTCCGTCGCCGCAACGGCCTGCGGATCGCGCTGGCGAACCTCGGCATCGCCACGCACCTCGCAGCCGAGTTCGTGCAGCTTGGTCAGCATAGGCATCAGATGCGTGTCGAGCGCGGCCCGATCGACCAGCAGCGTTTCGGCCGCGCCGCAGACGCTGACGCGCCGCATCTTGGCGTTGGCCACGATCTCGCGTGCCATGTCGATATTGGCATCGTGGTCGACGTAGACGTGGCAAATGCCGTCATAGTGGCGCAGCACCGGCACGCGGCTCTCCTGCGTAACGCGGTCGATCAGAGATCGGCCCCCGCGCGGCACGATCAGGTCGAGCCAGTCCATAGCCTTGAGGAGCTCCCCGACGGCGGCGCGATCGGTCGTGGGCACGAGCTGCACACAATCCTCCGGCAGACCGGCGCCTTTCAGGGCCCGCCGCAGGAGATCGACGATGCTGCGCGAGGAATGGAAGCTGTCGGATCCGCCGCGCAGCACGACGACATTGCCGGACTTGATGCAGAGGGCGCCGGCATCCGCCGTCACGTTGGGCCGCGCCTCGTAGATGACCCCGATGACGCCGATCGGCACCCGCACGCGGCTGATGACGAGGCCGTTCGGCCGCTGCCAGCGCTCGATCTCGGCGCCTACCGGATCGGGCAGCGCGACGATATCGTCGAGACCCTTGGCCATCGACTCGATGCGGGCCTCGTTGAGCAGCAGGCGATCCTGCAAGGCGGTGGTCATGCCGGCGGCCTTCGCCGCTTCGATATCGCGCGCATTGGCGGTGAGGATCGCGGTCTTCTCCGACCGGATCAGGCGAGCGGCTTCGGACAGCGCGCGGTTCTTCGCCTCGGTCGTGGCGTTGCGCAGCGCCGCCGAAGCGAGCTTCGCGCGGCGGCCAAGCTCGGCGACGATGGCGGCGGCGTCTTCCGCGGGCTTCGTCTGGATGTTCATGGCCGCACCATTATAGTCATTCAACCACAAGGTCGTCGCGGTGGACCATCTCATCCCGGCCGCGGAAACCCAGCAATTTTTCGATTTCGGCGCTCTTTCGCCCCGCGATGCGGCGAGCATCTTCGGCGGCATAGGCAACCAGTCCGCGTCCCAGGATGCGGCCGGACCCATCCTTCACATAGACCACATCGCCGCGTTTGAAGTTCCCGTCGATGGCGGTGACACCGGCCGGCAGCAGGCTCTTGCCGCGCGACAGGGCCCGCACCGCGCCATCGTCGACGACGAGCGATCCGGCCGACTTGAGCGAGCCGCTGATCCATTTCTTGCGGGCCGAGAGCGGCGATGCTTCCGGCACGAACCAGCTGCATCTCGCGCGGCCATCGATCAGGGCGCCGAGCGCGCCTACCTGGCGCCCATCGGCGATGGCCATCCGGCAACCCGCGGCCATGGCGACACGGCCCGCCATCAGCTTGGTCACCATGCCGCCGTTGGAGAGCTCCGACGCGGCCGCGCCGGCCATCGCCTCGATCTCCGGCGTGATCTCGCGGATTTCCGGAATGTGCCGCGCCTGGGCGTCGCTGCGTGGATCGCCCGTGTAGAGCCCGTCGATATCGGACAGCAGCACCAGCGTGTCAGCCGAGATCATCTCCGCGACGCGCGCGCCCAGCCGGTCGTTGTCGCCGAAGCGGATCTCGTCGGTGGCAACGGTGTCGTTCTCGTTGATGACCGGCACAGCGCCGAGTCCCAGCAGCGTCCTCATGGTCTGGCGCGCGTTGAGGTAGCGACGGCGCTCTTCCGAATCATCGAGCGTCAGCAATACCTGTGCAACCGTGATGCCATGTTTCGCGAGAGCCTCCTGGTAGGCATGGGCGAGCTGGATCTGTCCGGTCGCTGCCGCTGCCTGGCTTTCCTCGAGCTTGAGCGGTCCGGGGGGAAGTTTCAGATAGGTGCGGCCGAGACGGATGGCGCCCGAGGAGACCAGTACGATCTCGCATCCTTGACGATGCAGGCCGGCGACATCGTTCGTCAGTGCCTCCAACCAATCGCGGCGAATCAGGCCCTTTGACTCGTCGACCAGGATGGAAGAGCCGATCTTGACGACCAGCCTCTTGGAGCTGGCCAGATCGACGCCAGCTCGCGATTTCATGCAGCTTCCTTCGCGCCGTCACGCTGCTTGTCGACGAGCTTCATCAATTCATGCAGCAGGGACTGGACGCCCTGGCCGGAAACGCCCGAGATGATGTGGACCGTCTTGCGGCTGGCCTTGGCGAGGGCGGCCCGTTTGGCCTCGATGTCCTCAGGCGTCATGGCGTCGGTCTTGTTGAGCGCCACGATCTCCTTCTTGCGCGCCAGCGTCGGACTGTAAGCCTTGAGTTCGGCCCGCACCGTGCGATAGGCGCCGACCACATCTTCCTGGGTGCCATCGACGAGATGCAGGAGCGCGCGACAGCGCTCGACATGGCCCAGGAAGCGCGTGCCTAGGCCGGCGCCTTCGTGCGCGCCTTCGATCAGGCCCGGGATGTCGGCCATCACGAACTCGCGGTTGCCGACCTTCACCACGCCGAGGCCGGGATGCAGGGTGGTGAAGGGATAGTCCGCGATCTTGGGGCGCGCGTTGGAGGTGGCCGACAGGAAGGTCGACTTGCCAGCATTGGGCAGGCCGACCAGGCCGATATCGGCGATCAGCTTAAGCCTCAGCCAGATCCAGCGCTCTTCTCCCGGCCAGCCCTTGTCGGCGCGGCGCGGTGCGCGGTTGGTCGAGCTCTTGTAATGCAGGTTGCCGTAGCCGCCGTCGCCACCCTTGGCGAGGACGATGCGCTGTCCCACTTGCGTGAGGTCGGCCAACAGCGTCTCATTGTCCTCATCGAAGATCTGCGTGCCGCGCGGTAGGCGCAGCACGATGTCCTTGCCCTTGCCGCCGGTGCGCTGGCTGCCCATGCCGTGATGGCCGGTCTCGGCCTTGAAATGCTGGGCGTAGCGATAGTCGATCAGTGTGTTGAGGCCGTCGACGCATTCGGCGATCACGTCGCCGCCGCGGCCGCCGTCACCGCCATCCGGTCCACCGAACTCGATGAACTTCTCGCGGCGAAAGCCCACGCAGCCCGAACCGCCGTTGCCGGAGCGGATATAGACCTTGGCTTGATCGAGGAATTTCATCGGTGGATTCCAAAAACGAAAAGGGGGAACGGCGTGGCCGCTCCCCCTTCGCAATTCTCAGGCGCGGGAACGGCTATTCGGCAGCCAGAGCCGGCGCCGGGAGCACGTTCACCTCGACCTTGCCGCCGCTGCGCTTGCGGAACGACACGATGCCGTCGGTGGTGGCGAACAGGGTGTGATCGCGGCCGATGCCGACATTCTCGCCAGCATTCATCTTGGTGCCGCGCTGACGGACCAGGATATTGCCCGAGAGAACCTTCTGGCCGCCGAAGCGCTTCACGCCCAGGCGCTTGCCGTCGGAATCGCGGCCGTTACGCGAGGAGCCGCCTGCTTTCTTATGTGCCATCGTACTACTCCGGTCGCTCTCTGGATCAGGCGACGATTTGTTCGATCTTGACCACCGTCAGGTCCTGACGATGACCGTTCTTGCGCCGCGAGTTCTGGCGACGGCGCTTCTTGAAGACGATCAGGTGCGGCCCGCGGGCCTGCTTGACGATCGAGCCCACGACCTTGGCGCCGGCAACCGTCGGCGCGCCGACCTTGTCGCCCACCATCAGGACGTCGGTGAACTCGACCTTGGCGCCGGCCTCACCCTCGAGGCGCTCGACCGTGAGCGTCTCGTCGGCAGCGACCGTATATTGCTTCCCACCCGTGCGGATAACGGCGATCATGGCACACCTGACTGAAGCCTGCCTCCTGGACCGATGGCCACCAGATCTAGGGGATCTGGCCGTCTCGGGGCCCATACAGCGACAAGCACGAAAGAACGCGGCGGACCCGAATGACCCGCCGGAGAGGCGCGGAATATACGCAAGGTTCGGCCCGAGTCAACGTCGGAAAGCCTTTATTTCCCGAGGCTCGGTCGCCTTGTTGCCGCCCGGAAAAACGCCCCCTATAAGCGGGGCGCGGGAGAGGTGCCGGAGTGGTCGATCGGGACGGTCTCGAAAACCGTTGTGCGTGCAAGCGTACCGTGGGTTCGAATCCCACCCTCTCCGCCAGTGTCGCTCGCCAGAAGCGAAACCCTCCCTGAAGCACGTTCGTCATTTCCGACTTTCCGTCCCTCCGCAGGTCGACCGGGGCAGCGGCCAGGCTCTGGGCGTCGCGCCGGTCTTCACAGCCATCCGCAAGACCGGGAAAATGCCACCGGATCTGCTGCAATGAATGGCCCTGACAGGTGATATCGAGTCCCGATCCCAGCAAGACGGTGGCGGAGCGGATGGCAGCGCTCGACGCCGCCATGAAGTGGCATCCCGCCGAAAGGGAGATGCGGCGACATCTGCGGGCGTTGATGGCGAAGGTCGACAGCGGTCGGCTGGAAGAACTGCGTCGGCAGTTTGGAGAGCGTATGCGCAAAGCCAGCGCCGACTCCCGCTATAAGTATCTCGACGTTGCCTTCTATACGCGGGAGAAGCTGCGGCTGGCCCGCAGGCTCGGTCTGGACAAGGCCCCGCCGCTGCGGGTGCTCGATATCGGCACCGGCGGCGGCCATTTTCCGTTCGTGTGCCGATACTTCGGCCATTCCGTGGTCGGGATCGATATCGAGAATCCGGTCTACGCCGGCATCGCCGGCAGCCTTGGGGTCGAGAGGACCATCGTTCGCGTCGAACCCGGGACACCGCTGCCGGCCTTGGATGGGAGATTCGACCTCATCACGGCCTGCAACATCACGTTTAACGAGAAGAGGGGCGATCGAGGTCAGCCACGCCAGTTCTGGTCGCTGCCCGAGTGGCAGTTCTTTCTCGAGGATCTCGTCGCCAATCAGCTCCGCTATCCCGGCACCATCTACCTGATGCTCAACAAGCAATCGCGACGGCGCTTGCTGGGATTCGAATGGCCCGCCTACAATCGCGAGCTGATGGCGATGGCGGCGCGGAACGGCGCCAGGATCGATCGCCTCGGGGGAACGATAAGGATGTCCTTTGCCTCGTACCGGGCCATTCGCTAGCCCTCGCCAGGCGAGCGACAAGGCATGACGACATGCGCGTGCTAGGATTGGGATCCTGTCGGATCCACGAGCCGCTGATGGACGCAGAGCAGCGCGGCGAGATCGACTATGTGAATCGCGGCTTCAAGCGGCGTCATGCGATCTTCCTCCACGATATCCACGAGACGATCCAGTTCGTCCGGCTCGCGCGCGGCGACATCGTCATGCCGGCCGAAATTCGCCCCTTCGCGTACGATCATGGATTGCGTCTCCATGATGCCATGCGCCTGCCGTTGGACCAGGCCGAGTATGTCGTCGTCGAATGTTGTACCGACAAGCACTACGAGGTCGCTGGCTGGTCCCTGAACGTCAACGAGATCCATCGGCACCTCGTCGAGCCGGGCGGATCGGCGGCGCGCGAATGGTGGGACCTGATCGATCGCAGCGTCCGGCCGTCGGAGGCACTGGTGCAGCAGGTCGAACGGGAGCTGCGCGCCCATTGGCTGGGCCGTTGGCGGCTGAATGACGGGCACCGCCAGGTGCTGCGTGAGCTGATCTTCCGATACCTGTCGGCGTCGGAAATCGCGGAAGGGTTGGCGCAACTCCGGACATTGCTCGGCAGGCCGTTCCTGGTCGTGCCGCATGTCGTCGTGCGCCTGCCCGACGGACGATTCCTGGGCGAGCGCCTGCAACACGTCGAGAAGACGATCGAAGCGGCGAGGATCGCCGGACTGCCGGTGCTGGAGCCGCGGACCTTCGTGGAGCGCGATGGTCAGGCGCGCGCGCTGGACAAGGGCGGCACCGATTTTCATCACTACGCCGCTGCCTACTTACCGGTCGTCGGCCGCGAGATCCTCGAGGCGCTGCGCCGGAACCGGCAGAGCTGATGCGTCGCCGCTAAAGCCCGTCGAACCATGTCTTCCAGAGCGGGAGCGCCGTGCCGAAGGTACCGCGATGATCGGTGTCGCCGGTAGAGATCGCCTCGACCTTCGTGTTGCCGCTGCCGATGCTGCGCTGATAGTTCATGGCGAGCTGGCCAAGGCCGACGGAGATGATCTCGTCGGCCTGACCGTAATAGTTGCGGACCGGGCTCTTGATGATCCAGCGATAGGCATTGGCCTTGTCGAGCAGCAGGCGACCGAACGTCGAGGCGGCGAAGAACTGCGGATCGAAGTACTCCGCGCGGATGAGCTTGTGCAGGTCGGCCGGCATTTGCGTCACGTCGGCGGACTGCCTCTCGTAGATGCGGCGTGACAGATCGTAATAGTCGTCGTTGATGAGCGAGCGCGCCAGACCGGCGGCACCATAGTAGTTCTCGAACGAGAAGGATGAGAGGATGAACACGATCGGCATCCAGGCCGCGTCGTTCTTGCGTGGAAAGTCGAGGAAGCCGCTCATTCCCGCGAAGATGTCCACGCCTGCGCTCGCCGTTGCTGCAGCCGCCACTGGTACCCCCGAGTTCTCCAGCTTCTCCAGGAGCGCCATGGTGACAAAGCCACCCTGTGACCAGCCGCCCAGGAACAGCTTCGGGGTCGAGATCTTCAGATGGTCGAGCACGGCGCGGCTAGCCATCAGCATGTCATAGGTCGCCTGCTGATGGCTGCCTTTGACCAGGTAGCCTTCGGGCTCGGTCGAGCGCCCCATGCCGAAATAGTCGGCACCAATGACGACGTAGCCCTGGCCGGCAAACTGGGCCAGCGCGAGTTGGGTTTCGGGCGACTGGTCGGGGAAGGACGGCACCTGTTCCTTCCCGTAGACTGTGCCGTGCTGGTAGGAGACCATGGGAAAGCTGGTGGTGCCTGTATCGGGAATCGCAAGAAGGCCGGTCGCCGTCGTCGGCTTGTTGCCGCGCTCGGGGATCACCGAACTGTAGGTGATCCGATAGAGCCGCACGGCGTTGCGGGCAGGCGTAAAGGCAACGGAGATGCCCAGGAATTTTGGCCCATCCACCGTGAGGATCCGATTGAGCCTGTCCACATCCCATCGATCGACGAGTTCGTAGCTGATGCCCGAGACGACCTGAACGGCACTCTTCTCATCCGCCTGCGCCGGCAAAGTTGGCGCCAGCGAACAGACGATGAGAACCAACACTGCGAGTGACCGAACGAGAAAGGACATCACGATCTCCATACGACGGGAGCGGCCACCGGAAAGGCCAGTTCCTGGCCCGGCGTGCAAATCCTCGGCGGCGAATTTTCCCCGACTGTCCATCGTATGGATGGTGGGCGGCCGGTAAACAATGAATTCGTATCGCAATGCTTCTGGCATATCGCATTGGACCACGGTTGCAATGCCGGCCAATATCGCATCCTCACGGAGGAGAAGAGCATGTCCGGTTTGTCACGGCGGAGTCTGTTGCGTTCGGGTGTCGTTGCGGCTGTCCTGGCGCCGGTAGCGATGCGTTCCGCCTCCGCAGCGGCTCTCACTCAGCCGCCGTTACCTTTCGCCGATACCGCGCTCGCACCGACGATCTCCGCCCAGACGGTGCAGTTCCATTACGGCAAGCACCATGCGGCCTACTACGCGAACCTCAACCGCATGATCCCGAACACGCCTTACGCCGATCTTCCGCTGGAGCAGATCGTCGTCAAGACGGGCAGCGATCCTACGCAGAAGGCCTTGTTCAATCAGGCCGGCCAGGCCTGGAATCACGACTTCTACTGGCAGGTGCTGAAGCCCGGTAGCGGATCACAGCCGAGCGGCAAGCTGGCGCAGGCGCTGGAACGCGACTTCGGCGGCTTTGTCAAGTTCAAGGAAGCCTACGCCCAGCGGGCGAATGCGGTCTTTGGCAGCGGCTGGGCATGGCTGATCGAAGATGGCGGCAAGCTGGCCTTGATGGAAACCAGCAACGCCGACACGCCGATCGCTCACGGCAAGCGGCCATTGGCGGTCATCGATGTATGGGAGCACGCCTACTATCTCGACTATCAGAATCGGCGTCCCGACCATGTGAAGGCCGTGCTCGACAATCTGATGAACTGGGACTTTGTGCGCGACCGCATGACCAGCTGAGGGGGGCTCGCCCGTCTCGGTCTAGGTCCTGATGAAGTCGATGAACGCGCGAAGCGGTGCCGGCATGAGGCGCGTGCCGGGATAGTACAGG
The DNA here is from genome assembly GCF_900167455.1 of Enhydrobacter aerosaccus. Classification (GTDB taxonomy): domain Bacteria; phylum Pseudomonadota; class Alphaproteobacteria; order Reyranellales; family Reyranellaceae; genus Reyranella; species Reyranella aerosaccus. The sequence continues at coordinate 475,674 of NZ_FUWJ01000002.1, read as the reverse complement.
TATGGACCCGAGAAACTTTGCCACCACGGCTCCAGCACGGGGACGAGCGCTCCACTGTCGAAGTGAGGCCGAAGCCAATCCTCGAACAGGTGAATGATGCCCAGTCCTGAAAGCGCGGCGGACAGCAACAGGTCGGATGCGGCGCCCGGTTGGGTGACGAGCGGTCCCTTGGGATCGATCTTCACGATCTCGCCGTCCCGCTCGAATTCCCAGGCAGGCGATGCGCCGCCGGAGAATCGTCCGCGCAGGCAGGCGTGGACGAGAAGATCGCGTGGATGTTGCGGACAGCCGTGCGCTTCGAGATAGGCTGGCGCCGCTGCCGTCGCCAGCCGCTGGATGCGGGGCCCGATCGGCACTGCGACCATGTCCTTCTCGAGCTTCTCATCATAGCGGATACCCGCGTCGCAGCCGGCAGCGAGCAGATCGACGAAGCTGTCCTCGACGATCACATCGAGGCGGATGTCGGGGAACGCCTTCAAGAACGGCACGACGATGGCCGGCAGGACCGTCCTGGCGATGTTGGCAGGAACGTTCAGCCGCAAGGTCCCGGCGGGCCGATCGCGAAGAGTGTTGACCACGTCCAGCGCCGCTTCGATCTCACCAAGAGCGGGGACCAACCGTTCGAAAAGCCGCTGGCCGGCCTCGGTCGGCGCGACGCTTCGCGTGGTCCGGTTCAACAGCCGAACGCCCAGCCTGCTTTCCAGACGCCGAACCGCCTCGCTGAGACCGGAGGGAGATTCGTTTCGAGCCCGCGCGGCGTCGCGGAAGCCACGGGCGCGAACCACGGCGACAAAGGCGGAAAGGTCGTTCAGCTCCATTGTGCGAATTCTCGTACGGCCTGTGCCAAGCAATACGACTTATCGAATAGGCTTGCCCAGTCCATATCGGGCCCACCTGGACATTTCGGAGATTGGCATGGTCGACATTCACTCTGCTGGCACATTCCCCCTTGCCGGTCGCGTCGTGAGCCGCATGGGCTACGGGGCGATGCAACTCGCCGGACCGGGCGTTTTCGGCCCGCCCAAGGACCGCGACACGGCGGTCGCCGTGTTGCGCGAAGCGGTGGCGGCCGGTGTTCGCCATATCGACACCAGCGACTTCTACGGTCCGCACATCACCAACCAGTTGATCCGCGAGGCCCTGCATCCCTATCCGGACGATCTGGTGATCGTGACCAAGGTCGGCGCCGTGCGCGGCGACGATGCCTCGTGGATCCCCGCCCAGAAGCCAGCGGACCTGGTCAAGGGCGTCCACGACAATCTCCGCAATCTGAAGGTCGATGTTCTCGACGTGGTCAATCTCCGCATCGTCACGGAGGAGTCACATGAACCCAGCGAAGGATCGATTGCGGAGCGCTTTGCCGCGCTGCTCGAGCTGCAGCGGCAAGGCCTGGTTCGCCATCTCGGTCTGAGCAACGTCACGTCCCGTCAGGTTGCGGAGGCGCGCGCCTTGGGCGAGGTGGTCTGCGTACAGAACCACTACAACCTCGTTCATCGCACCGACGATCGGCTGGTCGACGAGCTGGCCGCGGCCGGAATCGCCTACGTTCCCTTCTTTCCGCTCGGAGGGTTCACGCCGTTGGACTCGCAGCGGCTCTCGCAGGTGGCGGCGCGTCTGGGAGCGACGCCGATGCAGGTCGCCTTGGCGTGGCTGCTGCGCCGCGCGCCCAACATCCTATTGATCCCCGGCACCTCGTCGCTCTCGCATCTCCGCGAGAACCTCCAGTCGATCCAACTGGACCTGCCGAACGAAGTGATGGCGGAACTCGACGCCATCGGCAAAACGGCCGCCCATTAGGGCGGCCGTTCGCAGGGTCTCGCGGTGCGTCAGGCTGCAGCCGCGAGTTCGGCGGGCGCCGTTCGGATCAGGTGGTCGAATGCGGCCAAGGATGCCTTGGCGCCTTCGCCCATCGCGATCACGATCTGCTTGTAGGGCACCGTGGTGACATCGCCGGCGGCGAAGATGCCTGGCGCCGATGTCTGGCCACGCGCGTCGACCTCGATCTCGCCGCGGGGGCTGAGCCCAATCGTGCCTTTCAGCCACTCGGTGTTGGGCACGAGGCCGATCTGCACGAACACGCCTTCGAGGTCGACCGAACGCTCCGCGCCGGTGCTACGGTCCTTGTACCGCAACCCGGTGACCCTGGCGCCGTCACCTGTCACTTCCGTGGTCTGAGCCGAGGTGATGATCGTGACGTTGCGCAGCGACCGCAGCTTGTCCTGCAGGACCTGGTCCGCCCGCAGTCTGGAGTCGAACTCGATCAGCGTCACATGAGCCGTGATGCCGGCGAGATCGATCGCAGCCTCGACACCCGAGTTGCCGCCACCGATGACGGCCACGCGTTTGCCCTTGAAGAGCGGGCCGTCACAGTGCGGGCAGAAGGCCACACCCTTGTTGCGATAGGTATCCTCGCCCGGGATGTTCATGGTGCGCCAGCGGGCTCCCGTGGAAAGCACGATCGTCTTGGCCTTGAGCGAGGCGCCGCTGGCCAGCTTGACTTCGGCAAGTCCGCCAGGCGTCGCCGCCGGTATCAAGGCGGTGGCGACCTGCAGGTTCATGATGTCGACGCCGTACTCGCGCACATGCTCTTCAAGGGCGAGGCCGAGCTTGGGGCCCTCGGTGTGCTGCACCGAGACGAAATTCTCGATGCCCATCGTGTCCAGCACCTGGCCGCCGAAGCGTTCGGCAACGACGCCGGTGCGAATGCCCTTGCGTGCCGCATAGATCGCCGCTGCCGCTCCGGCCGGGCCGCCGCCGACGACCAGCACGTCGAACGCGTCCTTTGCCTTCAGCGCTGCGGCCTGTCGCTGTACCGATCCGGTGTCGAGCTTGGCCAAGATCTGGTCCAACCCCATGCGGCCCTGCGCGAACGGCTCGCCGTTCAGGAACACGGCCGGCACGGCCATCACGCCGCGCGCCTCGACTTCCTTCTGGAACAAGGCGCCATCGATGGCGACGTGCCGGATGCGCGGGTTGATCGCACTCATGAGATTGAGCGCCTGCACCACGTCGGGGCAGTTCTGGCACGAGAGCGAGAAATAGGTCTCGAAGAAGTATTCGCCTTCGAGGTTGAGGATGCGCTCGATCGTCTCGGGCGATGCCTTGGGCGGATATCCTCCGACCTGCAGGAGCGCCAGCACCAGCGAGGTGAACTCGTGGCCCATTGGCAGGCCGGCGAAACGGACGCCGACCTCGGTGCCCACGCGGTTGATCGCGAAGGAGGGACGGCGGGCATCGTCATCGCGGCGCACGGCGGTGATCTGCGGTGATTGCTCCGCGATCTCGTGCAGGAGCTCCTGCAGCTCCGCCGAACTCTGGCCGTCGTCGAGCGATGCGACCAACTCGACAGGCTGGGCGATGCGGGCGAGATAGCCCTGCAACTGGGTCTTCAGATTGGCGTCCAACATGACGGGCTCCGGCGACAACGCAAAAACAGAAACGGACGATCAGATCTCCCGGCCCGGCAAGGGGGAGAGGGGCCGGACCGGGAGCGACCTGGACGGTCAGATCTTGCCGACGAGGTCGAGCGACGGCGCCAGCGTCTTGGCGCCTTCCTGCCACTTGGCCGGGCAGACCTCGCCCGGGTGCGCCGCAACGTACTGAGCGGCCTTGATCTTGCGCAGCAGCTCCTTGGCGTCGCGGCCGACGCCGCCGGCCGTGATCTCGATGATCTGGATGCGGCCCTGCGGGTCGATCACGAACGTACCGCGATCGGCGATGCCGGCGTCTTCGATCAGGACGCCGAGGTTGCGCGACAGCACATGGGTCGGGTCGGCGATCATCGGGTAGCCGATCTTGCCGATCGCCGGCGAGGTGTCGTGCCAGGCCTTGTGGCAGAAATGCGTGTCGGTCGAAACGCTGTAGATTTCGACGCCGAGCTTGCGGAATTCGGCATAGTTGTCGGCCAGATCCTCGAGTTCGGTCGGGCAGACGAAGGTGAAGTCGGCCGGATAGAAGAACAGGACGGACCACTTGCCCTTCAGTGTCGCCTCGGTGACCTCGATGAACTCGCCCTGCTGATAGGCCGTGGCCTTGAACGGCTGGATCTCGCTGTTGATCAAAGACATGGATTTACTCCTGACTACGTCGCGGTTGTTAGGCTCTCGGCCTGGGGCGTTAGATAATCGCTCGCATCTAGAGAGGAAAACGAATAATTCCGACTTGTGTAATCGAAAAAATCGATTACATGATCGCCATGCGCCCGTTGCCGAGTTTCCGTCAGCTGAGCTACCTGGTTGCCGTCGTCGATCTCTGCCACTTCGGCAAGGCAGCCGATGCCTGCGGGGTGACGCAGTCGACCCTGAGCGCCGGTATCCGCGAACTCGAAGAGGTTCTCGGCGCCCCGCTCCTCGAACGCACCAAGCGCCAGGTGATCGCGACTCCGCTCGGCCGGGACATGGCGGCGCGGGCTCGGGAGCTGCTCAAGGCCGCGGAAGACATGGTCGACGCGGCGCGGTCGTCGAAGGACACGATGGCCGGTCCGCTGCGCCTGGGAGTGATCCCGACGATCGGACCCTTTGTGTTGCCGCATGCCATGCCGCGCCTGCGCAAGGCCTTTCCACGGCTGCGGCTGTTCCTGCGCGAGGAGCAGACGGCGCCGCTGCTGGCCAAGTTGCGGGCCGGAGAACTGGATGCGGTGCTGCTCGCCTTGCCCTATGCGGTCGGGGACGACCTCGAAGCCATCGATATTGCCGACGATCCCTTTTCGGCCGTCTATCCGCCCGGCCGCGCCGAGCCGCCCGGCAAACCGGTACGGCCCGGCGACATCGCCTTCGAGAATCTCCTGCTCCTGGAGGATGGGCACTGCCTGCGCGACCAGGCCCTTGCCGCGTGCCACCTCGAGGGGGCGCGGCGCAACGAGGAGTTCCAGGGCACGAGCCTGCACACCCTCGTACAGATGGTCGCAGCCGGGTTGGGCATCACCTTGCTGCCGCAGATGGCCATCGATGCCGGCATCCTGCGAGGAACGAAGCTCGAAACGCGGCCACTCGCCGGCAAGCCGTCTTCGCGGCGGATCGGTCTGGCCTGGAGACGGCGTTCCGCGCGCAAGGAAACGTTCCGGACGCTGGCGGCGGCGTTGAAGGATGAACTCGCCAAAGGCCGCAGGGCTGTGCCTCGATGACCTCGGCGGCATCAAGACAAAGATCCTCGCGGAAACGTCCGGCGACGACCTGAACGCCGACCGGGATATTCGATTCAGCGAGCCCCGTGGGCACCGAAACGGAAGGGAAGCCCAGCGCCGGTGTGGCAAGCAGACAGCGTTGCGAGTCCAACAGGCGCGTGACCGTGGCGTCGTCGGCCATGTCGAGATCATCCAGGAAGGGGAGTTGATCCGATACCGGCATGATGAGCACCGGATATCGGCTCAGAAATAGCTGCCAGTCGCGTATCAGGGATAGCCGCGTTTCGAAAGCCGTCAGGATGCCGTCGGCGTCGAGCGACGGGGCATAACGGAGATGGGCGTCGATGTTGCGGCGGCTCTTGTCGTCGCCATACGCTCGAATAGCCGGTACGAGGCCGCGCTTTTCCTCGTTTGTGACGAGCTTGTGCCAGATGTCGGCGGCCTCCCGCAGACGCGGCGGCGCGATCTCCGTGACCTTCCAGCCGGCTTGGGACAAGGCGCTGCCGGCGGCGCGAACCGCGGCACTCACGGCAGGATCGGCCGTGCCGAAAGGATCGGGCACCATCGCCACATTGATCGGACGCTCGATCGGAGCGCCGGTGAGGGGTGCTGGAACCCATAGCGGATCGCGCGCATCGGCCGCGGCGAGTGCGGCGAGGCCGAGGCGCACATCGGCTACCCGACGCGCCAAGGGACCTTGTACTGCCATCATCTGTGCCACGATTGGTCTCTCGGCCTTTGCTGATGGGTTGAACGTCGGCACCCGGCCTGGCGTGGGCCGCAGCCCGACCACGCCGCAGGCATAGGCCGGATAACGAATCGAGCCGCCGAAGTCGTTGCCGTGCGCCAGTGCCCCCATTCCCGAGGCGACTGCCGCCGCTGCGCCGCCGCTCGAGCCACCCGGCGTCCGCTCGCGATTCCAGGGATTGAGCGTGGCGCCATGCAGGTCGTTGTTCGTGAACCAGCGATGCGAGAAGGCCGGCGTGTTTGTCCTGCCGACGATCACGGCGCCGGCCTTGCGAAAGTTGGCCACCGGCGGGCTGTCCTCGGTAGCGATGACATCGCGGAAGGCGACCACGCCATTGGTGGTCGCGCGGCCGCGCTGGTCGACATTGACTTTCACGGTCACGGGGACGCCGTGCAGCAGACCCAGCTCGCGACCGCCGGCGCGAGCGGCATCGGCATCGCGTGCCGCGGTCAAGGCCTCATCCGCAAGCACGTCGACGACGGCGTTCACGGCGGGATTGACGGCAGCGATCCGGTCGAGACAGGAGCGCACGGCTTCGACGCTGGAAATTGTACCCAGTCGAATTGCGTCAGCGAGGTCGACTGCTGACCAACGCCAAAGTTCAGAGGTTGTCATGTGGCAATGTCGCGTTTCTGGCTGACGCTTCCCGATCTGCCTCGCCCGCCATCAGCCATGGGCTTCGCTCTCCGACTTCACGACAGGGATATGCGCCTTCTTCCGGGAGGCACGCCATTCGTCGAACTTCTGCAGCAGGACGAAGAAGCTGGGAACGAAGAGCACGGCCAGGCAGGTCGAGGCCAACATGCCGCTGAAGACGCTGATGCCCAGTGACTTGCGTGCATTGGCGCCGGCGCCTTGCGCCAGGACCAGCGGCAACACGCCGAGAATGAAGGCGAAGGAGGTCATCAGGATCGGGCGGAAGCGGGTCCGCGAGGCCTCTACCGCCGCCTCCATGATGCTCTTGCCGCCGAGGATACGATGCTCGCGCGCGACCTCGACGATCAGGATGCCGTTCTTCGCCGACAGGGCGATCAACAGCATCAGGCCGATCTGCGTGTAGAGGTTGTTGGCGACGCCCAGGCTGGTCAGGGCCACGACGGGACCGACCAGCGCCAGGGGAACGGCCGACAGGACCGCCAGCGGCAGGATCCAGCTCTCGTACTGGCCGGCGAGGCAAAGATAGACGAGCAGGACCGAGAGGCCGAACACGTAGTAGAGCTGATTGCCCGTGATCTTTTCCTGGTAGGACATCGCCGTCCATTCGAACGTGACGTCCTGGGGCAGGACGCGCGCGGCGATACGCTCCATCGCCGCCATCGACTGGCCGGAGCTGTAGCCCGGCGCGGAACCGCCGATGATCGTGGCCGAAGGGAAGAGATTGTAGAGCGTGACCAGCGGCGGCGCGACGGTAGGCGCCAGCTTCGCGACCGACCCCAGCGGCACCATCTGGTTGTCGGAGCTGCGGACGTAGAGATTGAGCAGATCGTCGGGATGCTCCCGGAACTTCGACTCGGCCTGGATATAGACCTGAAGCGACAGGCCGAACTTGTTGAACTGGTTGACGTAGGTCGAACCGACGTAATCGGTCAGGGCGGCGAAGATGTCGCCGACCGACACCCGCAGGGTCTCGGCCCGGGCGCGGTCGACGGTAAGAGCGACGTGCGGTGCATCGGGCCTGAAGGTGGTGAGCACGTGGGTGACGGAGGGTTCCGACGCGGCCTGTCGCACGATTTCCCGAGCGTATTCGTCGAGCTTCCGGTAGTCGAAGCTGCCGCCCAGCAGCTCGAGCTGCATCTGGAAGCCGCCCGCATTACCGATGCCCTGGATCGCCGGCGGCGGGAGCACTGTGGCCTGCCCATCGGGAAGCGAGATCAGGGCGGCCGACAGCTTCTCGTAGATGGATATGAGATCCTGCCCCTTTGCGCCGATGCGTTCGTCGAACGGCTTCAGCATGATCCAGCAGGTGCCGGCGTTGGCCAGATCGGCGCTGTTGTCGAGAATGGACATGCCGGCGAGCGCGATGACCCTGTCCACGCCCGGGATCTGGTGGGCGGTCTTGTTGATCTGTTCGAGTGCTGCCGTGGTGCGATTGAGCGACGCGCCCTCGGGGAGCTGCATGGCAACCAGCACGTAGCCCTGGTCGTCGATCGGGATGAAGGCCGTCGGCAGGCGGCCGATGCCCCAGATCGCGCCGACCGATATCACGAGGGCCACGACCACCATGAGGCCCGAGCGTCGAACCATGCGCCCGATCAGGCCTGCGTAGGCATTCTCCATCGGATCGTAGAGGCGGTTGAAGCCGCGGTAGAAGAAGTTCCGCTTCTCCGGCGTGACGGGCGTGCGCAGCCATTGCGCGCACTGGGTCGGCTTCAACGTGGCGGCGTTCACCGCGCTGATCAGGGCCGTCGCCGCGATCACGAGCGCGAACTGCGCGAACATGTTTCCGGTGAGGCCGGACACGAAGGCGGCGGGCAGGAACACCGACATCAGCACCAGCGTGATGCCGATGATCGGCCCGAACAATTCGCCCATCGCCTTGATGGCCGAATCGTGCCCCGACATTCCTTTCTCGATGTACTTGGTGACGCCCTCGACGATCACGATCGCGTCGTCGACGACGATGCCGATGGCCAGCACGATACCGAACAACGTCGAGAGATTGACGGTGAAGCCGAGGGCCGCCATGCCGGCGAAGGCGCCGATGATCGTCACCGGCACCGTGGTCGCTGGCACCAGCGTGGCGCGGAAATTCTGCAGGAAGACCAGGATGACGATGAGGACGAGAATGCCGGCCTGGTACAGCGTCGTGTACACCTCGTTGATCGACGCGGTCACGAACAGCGTCGTGTCGTAGGGAATGGCGTAGCGCATGCCGGCCGGGAAGCGCTTCGAGAGTTGCGCCATCATGTCCTTGACCCGCTGCCCGACCTGCAGGGAGTTGGCTTCAGGCGTCTGGTAGATGGCGATGCCCGCCGCGGGCTTGCCGTCGAGATGGAAGTCCTGCGAATAGGTCTGGGCCCCGAGCTCGATACGACCGACGTCCCGCACATAGACCAACCGTCCGCCCTGGGCGGTCTGGTCCTTGACGATGATGTCGGCGAACTGCTCGGGTTCGTTGAGGCGTGATTGGATGTCGATCGTGTACTGAAAGTCGACATCCTTCGGTGCCGGCGGCATGCCCACCTGGCCGGCCGCGACTTCCTGGCTCTGCTGTTTGATGGCGTCGCTGACGTCGCGCGGCGTCAGTCCGAACGAGAACAGCTTCTCCGGATCCAGCCACACGCGCATCGAATAGGTGCCGGCCCCGAACACCTTGACCGTGCCCACGCCTGGTAGGCGGGCGAGCTGGTTCACGAGATTGATGGTGGCGTAGTTGCTGAGGAAAAGGCTGTCGTAGCGGCTGTCGGCGGAGTCGAGCGTGACGATCTGAAGGATCGCCGTGTTCTTCTTCATCACGCTCACGCCCTGCGATTGCACCGGGGTCGGCAGCGAGGCGAGAGCGAGCTGGACGCGGTTCTGCACCAGGACCTGGGCGATATCCGGATCGGTGCCGATCTGGAAGGTCACGGTCAGGCTGTAGGTGCCGTCCGCGGCGCTGGTCGACTCCATGTAGAGCATGCGATCGACGCCGTTGACCTGCAGCTCGATCGGCAGGGCGACGGTGTCGATGACGGTCTGGGGACTGGCGCCGGGATAGCTCGCCGTGACCGACACGGTGGGGGGCACGACATTGGGATATTCCGCCACCGGCAGGCGCAGCAGCGATACGGCGCCGAGCAGGACCAGGACGATCGCCAGCACATTGGCCAGGACCGGATGCTCGATGAAGAATTTCGACATTGAGACGCGGCTCCTAGCCGTCGATCGATTTCAGCTGCGGCGAAACCTTGGTGCCGGGGGTGGAGCGCCACAGTTCGCCGATCACGACGCGGTCGTTGGCATCGAGGCCGCCCAGGATGACGCGCAGGGCGCCCACCTGCTGGCCGATCTGCACGTAGCGCTGGCGGACGATATCGTCCTTGTCGAGGACGAGAAGGTAGCGGCCGCCCTGGTCTTCCTGGAGGGCCCGATCCGGCACGAGCAGCGCGCGCTGGATTTCCTTGCCCATTGGAATGCGCATCTTGGCGAAGATGCCGGGGACCAGGATCCGATTAGGGTTGGCGAGCAGGGCGCGCACCAGCAGCGTTCCGGTCGCCGGATCGATCTGCGGCGCCACGTATTGCAGCGTGCCGTGCAGGGGGAAGCCGGTCTCGTTGGCCAAGGCGACATCCACGGGAACCTTGTGCAGTTCCTCGAGCGACAGGCGGCGCTGGTCGAGATTGGTCCGGATCTGCAGCGCCTGCTGTGAACTGATGTTGGCCTCGACATAGATCGGGTCGAGCTGCGTGATCTGGGCGAGGGCGGTTTCCGTGGTCGCACCGACGACATTGCCAGGATCGATCAGATGCTTACTCATCTGGCCGTCGAAGGGCGCGCGAACCTCGGTGTAGTCGAGGTTGAGCTGGGCGATCGCGATCTGGGCCTGGGCGGCCAGGATATTGGCTTCGGCACTCTCCTTCTCGAACACCCAGTGATCGATCTCGATCTGCGGCGCGGCCGATCGCTTCACCAGCTCCGTGTATCGCTGCACTTCGGTCTTGGCGTAGCTCAGCGCCGCCTGCTGAAGCTGGAGCTGGGCCTTGGCCTGCTGCAGCTGCGCCTTCCACTGATCCTGCTGGATGGTGAAGAGCAGGTCGCCCTTGCGGACGAGGGCGCCGTCCTCGAAGTGGATCTTTTCCAGGTAGCCGACGACACGGGCGACGAGCTTCACTTGGCTGACAGCGGCGGCGTTGCCAGTGATCTCCAGCGTGTCACTGATGGTCTGGACCTTCGGCTTGGCGACGGGGACTTTCGCGCTGGCAGCGTCAGGCGGCGCCGTCTGTGTCGTGGTCGCCGGGGCGGACTGTGACGTCTGCGCCTGGCCGGTGGCCGGGCTCGGCGTCGGACCGGAGGAAGTGCCGGTACTGGGATTGCGCCACCATCCTTCGAACTGGCCGACGATCCCGATGGCGGCCGCCGCTACGACCGCGGCAACCAGAAGTCTGTTGCGCGTTGTGCTGGCTCGAGGCGTCATGGGCATTGCGCTTCTGCAAGTTGGCTGATCATGGGCGTCACCACTTCGGAGCCTGCACGTTCGGTCCGACATTGTCGGGACCGGGCAGACCCGGTTCAGGTTGCGGCGGCGGACCAGCAGGCGGCAGGACGCTGCCCCAGTCGGTCCGGTTGCGCATCTCGGCGCGGACCTTGTCGTTGACGAATTCGCTGTTGCCCCGGATCTGCCAGCCACCGCCCAGGGAGCGATAGAGGGTGGCAAGGCTGGCGGAGACGTTGCCCGAGGCGGAAGCCAGATTGCTCTGCGCCTGATAGAGGTTCTGGGCCGCCGTGAGCACCGTCGTGAAGTCGCGCGTGCCAAGCGTGTACTGGTCCATGGCGATATTCATCGCCTTGGTGGCGGCGCTGACGCTGCCTTTCAACAGTTCGACCTGTTGTCGCCCTTGCAGGAAGCCGCTCAGCCCGTCCTCGACCTCCTTCTGCGCCTTCAGCACCGTGTCCTGGTATTCCAACAGCAAGGCCTGCAGCCGCGCGTCCTGGACGCGGACCTTGTTGGTGATCTGTCCGTAATTGAGGACCGGCCAGGAGAAGGATGGGCCGAAGGCGAAGAAAATGCTTCGGGAGCTGAAGACCTGGTCGAGCGGGTTTTCCGTCGAGCCCCCGGCCGTTGTCCCGAACACACCCGAGAGGGTGAAGGCTGGAAAGAGCTGGGCCTTGGTCATGCCGATCTTGGCGCTTTGGGCGGCCGCCTTGAGTTCGGCGCTGCGGATATCGGGGCGCCGGCGGACGAGGTCGGCGGGAATGCCAACCGCGACATCCTGAGGCGGAACAGGAATCGTCTGCGGGCCGGCGATCAGGGCGTCGACCGATTGCGGCGGCATGCCGAGCAGCACGCGCAGGGCGTCTTCGCCCTTCTGCAACTGGGCCGTCAATTGGGGGATGGTCGACTGGGTCTGACCGAGGACGTTTTCGGCCTGGTAGACGTCGAGCTCGGTGGCGACACCGCCGCGATAACGGTCCCTGGCGATTATCAGCGCTCTCTGCTGCTTGACGACGTTTTCCTTCGCGATCTCGATCTGGGTCTGTAGCGTGCGAATGCCGATATACGTTGTTGCGACATCGCTCAGCAGAGTGACGAGCGCATCGTCATAGGTGGCGATCGAAGCGAGATAGGAGGCGCTGGCCGATTCCGTCGAGCGCCGGAACTTGCCCCAGAGATCGATTTCCCAGGCGACTTGGAGGCCCATCGTCGCCTTCCAGTAGTTGTCGAGGAAGCTGCCAGGGTTCGAACTGGTGTCGGTCTTGCTTGCCTGCGCATAGGCCGCACTTACGTTGACCTGCTGCACCTGCGGGTAGAACTGGCCAATCGAGATACCCAGGATCGCCCGCGCTTCCAGAACCCTGGCTCCCGCGGCCTGAAGGCTCAAGTTCTGGCGATAGGCCTTATCGATCAGCTGGTTGAGCGTTGGATCGTTGTAGACCGTCCACCACTGCTCGTATTCTTGGCGGTCGGTCTTTACGGACGGATTATTTGCCTCCAGCCACTTATCGGAGACCGGAGCGTCGGCCGATTTGAAATCCGGACCGACCTCGCACCCTCCGAGTGTCAAGGCCAGCGCCAGAAGAGGCGGTATTGCCGAGCCGGTGACGATGTCGCGAATTGGCCGCGCCAGAGGCCGCGCCTGCTTCGTCGACCCGAAGCTCGCCCAGCCTCCGTCGCGACTACGTTGGCCGCGCCGCTGCAACACTTAACGCTCCCCCTCGGCTCAACGCATCCCCGAGCAACCGCTTGCCGGCTGCACTGCCTCTCCTTTGCCACTATAAGAGCATGCATTGCCGCTGCAAGTGTTGTTGAAATGACGACGTCGCTTCTGCCTTCGAGCGACATCGGCTTACGGCGAGTTTGAGGCCCGGAGATTAAGGCGCATGAAGAAACTGATTTTGGGGATTGTGGACTTCCGGGAACGCTTGCTGCCTCAATATGCCGACCGCTTTCGTGGACTAGCGAAGGTCCAGGCTCCGGATGCCTTGTTCATAACCTGCGCCGACAGCCGGGTCGTTCCGAATCTTCTGGTTTCAACTGATCCAGGAGAGCTCTTCACCATGCGCAATGTCGGAAATCTCATTCCACCGGCGACCGAGGAAGGACTATCGACGGGTGACCTGTCGGAAGCCAGCGCCATCGAATATGCAGTATCCGTCCTGCAGGTCGAGGATATCGTCGTTTGCGGTCATTCCGAATGCGGCGCGATGAAAGCCGTCCTGGCGCCGAGCCATCTGGACGATGCTCCGAACCTGGCGAAGTGGCTGCATCATGCCGATGGCGCCTTATTCCGGCTCAAGCAGGACAGGCCCCAGAACGGGACGCTGAAGTTGCACGATGAGCTCTCGCGACTGAACGTATTGGTCCAGCGCGACCATCTGATGACCTATCCGGCTGTCCGCTCCGCCGTCGAAGCGAACCGGCTCCGGCTGAGCGCCTGGTGGTTCGATATCGCCACCGGTGACATGTACGCCTACGAGTCAGAGCGCCAGTCCTATACCCTGATCGAACGATCTGTCGCCGAACGACTGACGAGGGATCATCGATCTACCTCGTGATCTGCGCGGCGCTGGGCGAGATCGGAGCCTATAATCGCAGGCTGGCAATTCTCGGATCACGACTCGACTGCGCAAACAGCGACAGCAGGAACAGGCTCGACATCTGAGCTGCTTCGAGAATGGGGCGACGGCCGGCACGCAGATCGTCGACGAAGCGCTGCCAGGAGATTTCGTGAAGGCGAAGATTCTCGCTGGCGTCCGGCTTGGGAGCGCCGATCCTTCGAACATCGAGCGCAAGGTAGGCTCGAACTTCGTTCGTAAAGCGCGACGCCACCGGGAACAGGGCGCCCAGGTCGTACCAGAGCCCGTCCGCGTAGCCCGTTTCCTCCAACAGCTCCCGCCGCGCCGCCGTTTCCGATGATTCGCCGGGATCGACATTCCCGGCGGGAAGCTCGATCAGCACGCGCTTCACGGCATGACGATACTGCTCGACCAGCACCAGGTTGCCGACGTCCGTGATGGCAATCACGTTCACCCAATCCGGTACGTCGATGGTGTGGTACGGATCGAGCACCTTGCCGTTCGGCAGCGAGACAGCGTCGCTGCGCAGTCTCAGCCACTCGTCCTCGTACGAGTAACGCGACGTCAAGGTCTTCCAGGGTTCGATCGGTCTGTCGGTCACGATGGCTCCTGGTAATTCACGCCATGGTTGTGCTTCGCCCCGCCTCTGCCGCCTTTGCTACCGGCCCGATCCTGGGAGAGCAAGTCATCGCGAAATTGTGAGTTAGATTTAGTTAAATTTAAATATGGGCGTGGCAACCCTCCGTTTATTAGTCTCACTTCGGTGTTCGCGTTCACGCGAAACGCTGGTTTACTGGCGTTGAACTTGATTGAGCGGACCATACTCTTGCCATGGATCGTCATGACCCCGTCCAATGCTTGTTCTTCATACCGTCATGCCGGGCGATTGGTTGTTCTCGGTTTAGTTGCGAATGCGTTGCAATTCGCACCGGTAGATGCCTGGGCGACCGATGAGATCCAAGTTTACAATGCAGAGATTGCGCCGGTCGGCACGTTCACGCTCCAGCAACATCTGAACTACGTGTGGCAGGGCAGTACGACGCCTGATTTCGAGGGAGGCATTGCGCCGTTCCACACCCTCAACGGCACGCCCGAACTCGCCTACGGTGTGACCGATTGGTACGAGATCGGGTTCTACGCACCCTTTACCGTCGATGCGACAGGCACCTTCATCCCGGGCGGGGTGAAGTTCCGCCACTTGTTCGTCTCCCCGCATGCCGAGGAGCGCAATCTCTTTTACGGTCTCAACATCGAGTTGAGCTACCAGACGCCGCGCTTTGCACAGAGTCCGTTCGGGATCGAATTGAGGCCCATTCTCGGCGTGCGCGAGAACGGATGGGAAGCCATCATCAATCCGATCATAGACGTCAGTTTTGGCAGCGAGGGCGCGGTGGACTTCGCCCCGGCCATGCGCTTGGCCCGGCAGGTGAGCGGCGATGTGTGGGTCGGCGCCGAGTACTACGCCAACATGGGACCGCTGGGGAATTTCTCGACCATCGATACGCAGCAGCACAACCTGTTCGGTGTCGTCGACTTCAAGGCCTTCGGCCTCGATGTGAACTTCGGCGTGGGGGTCGGGCTGACTCAGGGATCCGATGCGATCGTGACCAAGTTGATTCTCGGCCGAGCATTCTGACAGGGTGGACGATCAGCGCGGTTGGTGTTGTTCCGCCGCTATGAGGCGGCGGATGAGACGTTCCAGTTCCCGATGGTCGTAAGGCTTGGCAAGAATGGGTCCTTCTTCGCAGAGATTCCCAGCCTGCTCTGCCAACCGGCCGATGCCGGAGGTGAGGAGGACCTTGATGCGCGGGTGGTGACTGCGCAGCCATGTCGCCAGCGCAAATCCGTCCGACGCTCCAGGCAGTGCCACTTCCGCGAAGACGACATCGATCTCGACGTCGGATTCCAGTATGCGCCGAGCCTCGTCGCTATCGGCGGCTTCAATCACCTTGAAGCCGCACTCGCGAAGATAGCCCGACACCGCCATCCGCACGATGACATCGTGTTCGACGACCAGGACGGTCGGGACGATGGATGCAACTCCGGGTGTGGCCACGTCATTCATGGTGCCGTCAACGCGCCTCCGCGGTGGGCGTTCCTGGGCTGGACCCTGGCGGAGATGACGGTCGACGACGCGCTCAAAAAAGGGCGCCTGGCGGAGGCAGATCAGCGCAATGTGCCCCGGCGGAAGGAGGCGGAACGGCTGAGGATGCCTGTCAATCATAGCAGTTGAGGTGAATTTCTCCGCATTAGAGCTGCGATAATTTGTCAGACTTATTCGCGTTCTACATCATGCAGAGGGACTGCTGTTTCCGCGTCTTTTGGCCATTTTGTCCATAGATTCAGGGCCTTAGCCGTGTTGCGCAGCTTGGGCCGCTCCTTGGGGTTGGCTGCCGTACCTACGCCTGATACGAAAAATCGGGACGAAGGTTGCGGAAAACGAGTCGATTTTGCTGGCGTTCTCCTCTGCGACAGATTATTTACTGCGCCCGAACTGCAGAGACTTGTGGACCTCGGCAGCGCGATATTCGTTTGTGACTTTTGGGAGCGTAGTGCGGTGGGCGCACGCGCTTGGGCATATTGGGGTAGGTGTGGAATGAGGCATTTACTGGTGGCGGCCACCATGCTGATCGGCGCCTTGGTGGTGACTTTCGGCACGGCCAGCGTACTGCAGGGTGTGGCAACGGCGCGCGTCAATGCGCCAGCCGAGCCGTTTGTCGTCGAGGCGACCCGCCCGGCGGTCAAGCCGGTCAGCACGAAGGATCGCGTGCTCCAGGCGCGTGAGCGCTTGCGTACAGAAGCCCAGTTCGCTTGGCAGTAAAGTTCGCGAACTGAAATCCGGCGCTTGGGCGCCGGCCGACGAAATAAATCAGCGTTCCGGATTTCGTCCGGAACGCTTTTTGCTGTCTGTTGGACGTTAATCCGAGGAGGAGCGTCCGGTTATGGCAAAGGAAATTCTGTGCGGCTTCGGCATCGACGTCGATGCCGTGGCAGGCTGGCTCGGCAGTTACGGCGGGGAAGATTCTCCCGACGATATTTCGCGCGGCCTGTTTGCCGGCGAGGTCGGCAGCCCGCGTCTGCTCAAGATGTTCAACAGGCTCGGCATCAAGACGACCTGGTTCATTCCCGGCCATTCGATCGAGACCTTCCCCGCCGAGATGAAGGCTGTCGCCGATGCGGGGCATGAGATCGGCATTCATGGTTACAGCCACGAAAATCCGATCGCGATGACGCGCGAGCAGGAGACCGAGATCCTCGACAAGTGCATCGAACTCGTCACCAAGCTCTCCGGCAAACGCCCGACAGGCTACGTCGCCCCGTGGTGGGAATTCTCGCCGGTCACCAATGAGCTGCTGCTCGAGCGCGGCATCAAGTACGATCATTCGCTGATGCACAACGATCATCAGCCCTATTACGTCAGGGTTGGCGATAGCTGGACAAAGATCGATTACGCAAAGAAGCCGGCCGAATGGATGGTGCCGCTGAAGCGCGGCCACGAAACCGACCTGATCGAAATTCCGGCAAGCTGGTATCTCGACGACCTGCCGCCGATGATGTTCATCAAGAAGTCGCCCAACAGTCACGGCTTCGTCAATCCACGTGACATCGAGCAGATGTGGCGCGACCAGTTCGACTGGGTCTATCGCGAATACGACTATGCGGTGTTTCCGATGACGATCCATCCCGACGTGTCGGGCCGTCCGCATGTCCTCATGATGCTGGAGCGGCTGTACCAGCATATGAGCAGCCATCCTGGCGTGAAGTTCGTCACCATGAACGAGATGGCGGACGATTTCGCCCGACGTTTCCCGCGCAAGAAGTAGCGTCATGTGCGCGCTGTGCGGCATTCTCGGCCCGGCAAATCACTGGACCGATGCGGCCGCGCGGCCAGGCGTTTTCACCCGCAATCTGGACTCGCTGCAGCGTCGCCGGGAGCGGCTGCAGCGGGTTGCTTGCGCGCAGCGCGTCCTGAGCCATTACCGCCTGACGCTCAGCGATTGGCAGGGCACGGCCTATCTATTGTCCACGCCGACGGGCAAGACCGAGATCGTCGATAACCTTACGCACTTATGGGCGGCGGCCGAGAAGCTGCTCGGACGCCGCTGTGATCCGCTGGATCCGGCGGTGATCAACCATTTGGGCCCCGCACGTGGCTGAGTTCACCCCGGTCAATCTGGTTACTGGCTTCCTCGGCTCGGGAAAGACCACGCTGCTGCAGAGACTGCTGGCCGATCCGGCCCTCGGGGATACGGCGGTCCTGATCAACGAATTCGGCGAGGTGGGACTCGATCACCACCTGCTCGAGCGCATCGACGAAACGATGGTGCTCCTGCCGTCGGGATGCGTCTGCTGCACGATCCGAGGCGAACTGTCCGAGGCCATCCGCGATCTTCATTCCCGCCGCGAGCGCGGAGAAATCCCGGTGTTCCGCCGCATCGTCGTGGAAAGCACCGGCCTTGCCGATCCATTTCCCATTCTGTCGACGGTGCAGAACGATCCGGTGCTGACGCATCATTTCCGGCTCGGCAATGTCATTACCACCGTGGATGCGGTCAATGGCGCGGGCCAGCTGGGGCGTCACCCGGAAAGCGTGAAGCAGGTGGCGATCGCGGATCGGTTGGTCCTGACGAAGACGGATATCGCTGATCCGGTATCGGTCGAAACCTTGCTGCGAGATGTGCAGCGCCTCAACCCGTCGGCGCCGCTGTGGCAGACCGCAGACCGGTCTCTCGACGTCGATCTCCTGCTGGCGCACGATCATTTTGCGCTCGGCGATAAGGCAGAGCGTCCGTTGCGATGGTTTGCTGAGGAGGTCGCGGCTGGACGCCGGTCCACTGCGACGGGCCGCAATCGTCATGGCGACAGCATCCGCAGCTTCAGTCTGGCATTTGAGGGGCAACTGGACTGGACCATGTTTGGCGTATGGCTGACGATGTTGCTCCATTGCCATGGCGAAGCCGTGCTGCGGGTGAAGGGCATCCTGAATGTCGCGAACTCGGAAACGCCGGTTGCGATCCATGGTGTGCAACGCCTCGTCCATCCGCCGATACATATGACGGCCTGGCCGGACGACGATCGTCGGTCGCGCCTGGTGTTCATCGTCGACGGACTTGAACGAGGGTCGATCGAACGGTCGTTAGAGACCTTTCTTGGCGTTATCGCATCACCGCTCCCGGCGGACGCCATCCTTGCCCCGTGAAGAGGGGTGACGCGACACTCGCCCTTCGGCTTGCGCGCACGGCAACAAAGGGCGACGAGCATTGTTCTTTCGACAAGACCCAAGCCAAATCTGCCGTGCTAGCGTCCAGCAAAAGGAGGCAGCCATGACACAGACGTTCACCAGGGAACCACGCCAGCTTGGTGCCAGCACGCTCAAGGTGTTTCCGATCGGCCTCGGCTGCATGTCGCTGTCCGGCGCTTACGGCAAGAGTGACGACGCCGAGGGGATCAAAGTCATCCATCATGCGATAGAGCGCGGCGTCACGATGCTCGACAGCTCCGATATGTATGGTTGGGGGCATAACGAGACGCTTCTCGGGAAAGCGCTGAGCGAAGGCCGCCGCAGCAGGGTCGTGCTCGCCACCAAGTTCGGGCAAACGCAGCAGCCGGGCGGCGTCAACGGGGTGAACGGCCGGCCCGACTACGTAAAGGCGGCCTGCGAGGCCAGTCTCAAGCGTCTCGGGGTGGAGGTGATCGACCTCTATTATCAGCATCGCGTCGATCCATCGGTCCCGATCGAGGAGACCGTGGGCGCGATGGGTGATCTGGTCACAGCCGGCAAGGTGAAGGCGCTCGGCCTGAGCGAAGCCAGGCCGGAGACGATTCGTCGTGCGCACAAGACCTTTCCGATTGCGGCGGTGCAAAGCGAATATTCGCTACTTTATCGGAGGGATGCGGAGGAGACGCTGCAGACCACGCGAGAACTGGGCATCTCGTTCGTCGCCTACTCGCCGCTTGGCCGCAGCCTGCTGACCGGCTCGGTGCGACAGGCCGGCGATATTCCCGAAGGCGACGGGCGGGGCCGTCATCCCCGCTTCGCGGCAGACAATCTCGCGCGCAATCTCCAATTGACCGGGGTCGTCGAGGCCATGGCCAAAGCCAAGGGCTGCACGCCAGGGCAGGTTGCGCTGGCCTGGCTGTTGGCCCAGGGGCCGGATATCGTTCCTATCCCGGGTACCAAGCATGTCCAACGTATCGACGAAAATCTGGGTGCACTTGATGTCGCCCTATCGCCGGACGACGTTGCGCGTTTGTCCGAGGCGGTGCCGCCCGGAGCTGCTGCGGGTGGACGTTATGCCGACGCGCAAATGAGAGCTGTCTATCTTTAGAGGAGGCGCGTCGTGAGCGGATACGCTGTCGGGCTCGCTTACGTCTTTTTGCGAGCCCGCTCGATCATGCGTTCGGCGATCTCGCGTTCGCCCTGCACGACCAGGCTGGCGCCGAGCTTCTGAAGGTGGTCGACGGCGGCGTCGGAATGGGCGCGAGCCAGGATATCGAGCTGCGGGTTGACGGCGCGCGCCTGCTCGACAACCTGGCCGGCCTCGAACGGTTCCGGAACGGTCACGAACAGGCGCCGCGCCTGGGCAAGGTTGGCGGACGCCAGGATCGAGGGATCGGCGGCATTGCCGGCCACGACCTCGGCGCCATCGCTGCGGGCCCGTTCCAGGCCGTCTTCGTTGGCTTCGATGACGATGCGACGGCCCCCTTCCTGGGCCAGCATCGCTCCGATCCACGAGCCGACACGTCCATATCCGACCAACACGTCGTGCCCGGCGGGCGTGGGGGCCCGAGTCTGCGGGACAGGCTTTGCCTTCGCCGCTGCCGGGCGGACCAGCAGGCCGAATACCAGCGGGTTGACCATGATCGACAGGATCGCGCCGGCGAGAATGAGATCACGCGCCAGAAGCGGCACCAATTCGAGTTCGATGCCGAGCCCGATCAGGATGAAGGAAAACTCGCCGATCTGCGCCAGGCTGGCGGCAACGGCGAACGCCATGTCGTTCGAACGACCGAACGCCCGAACGATGGCCCAGGCGATGGCCGACTTGCCGACCACGATGATCATCACGGTCGCCAGCACGGCAAGGGGCGAGCGAATGAGGACCGAGGGGTCGAGCAACATGCCGACCGAGACGAAGAACAGCACCGCGAACGCGTCGCGAAGCGGCATGGCTTCTTCCGTGGCCTGCTGGCTGAGATTGCTTTCGCCCATGACCATGCCGGCGAAGAAAGCGCCGAGAGCGAACGACACGCCGAACAACTTGGCGGCACCGAACGCGACACCCAGCGCAATCGCATAGACGGCCAGCCGGAAGAGCTCCCGCGATCCGGTGTGCGCAGTGTAGTGCATCAACCAGGGGATGAGACGGCGACCCACCACCAGCATCGCCACGGCGAACAGGCTGATCTTGGCCAGTGCGACCAGGAGGGAGAACACCAAACGGCTGAGAGGCACGTCGCCGCTCGACGCAATCGTTGCCGCCGCTGGCACCAGCACCAGGGCCAGCACCATGGCTAGGTCCTCGACCACGAGCCAGCCAACGGCAATTCGACCTCTATCGGTATCGAGAATGCGTCGGTCCTGCAGCGCGCGGATCATCACCACCGTGCTGGCGACGGAGAGAGCCAGGCCGAATACGAGCCCGGCAATCCAGGACCAGCCCAGCAGGTGGGCGAGGGCGGCCCCCATGATGGTGGCGAGGACGATCTGGCCGATCGCGCCAGGAACGGCGAGGCTGGCGACGGCCATCAAGTCCTTGAGGGAAAAGTGCAGGCCGACGCCGAACATCAGTAGCATCACGCCGATCTCGGCCAGTTCGCCTGCCAGTGAAAGGTCCGCAGTGAAGCCCGGGGTGAACGGTCCCACCACAATTCCTGCAACGAGATAGCCGACCAGCGGCTGCAGCCGCAGGCGCTGGGCGAGGAGGCCGAACACGTAGGCCAGCATCAGGCCGGCAACGATTGTCGCGATCAGCGGTGTCTGATGCTCGGGTATCGTCTTTCTCCGTGCGGCTCGAATTTCTGCGTTCCGGATGTGGCCCAGCGCTGATGGGATTTCAATCGTTGACGAGCCTCTCCAGCGCTATCGATACTTCAGAAAAAGAACCATGGGAGGAAAAGATGCCGATCAGGCGTCGGAATTTTACCGCGGGCGCGGGGGCGCTGTTCGCTGCAGGTCGGGCCGCAGCTGCATTTGCCGACACATTTCCGTCGAAACCGATCCGCTGGATCATTCCCTTCGCTGCGGCCGGCAATTACGACGTCACGTCGCGCATCGTCGGCGAGGCGATGGGCCGCCTGCTCAATCAGACCATCGTGATGGACAATCGTCCTGGCGCCGGCGGCCTGGTCGGTGTGGAAACGGCCATCAATGCGCCCGCCGACGGCTACACGGTCGTCATGGCCAGTTTCAGCGTGTTGTTTGTCTCGCCCTTGATGGCGGGAAAGCCGTCGCTGCTTTCTGCCGTTGCGCCGGTCAGTCTGCTCACGACCGTTCCGATGGTGGTGGTCGGCAGGCCGGGCGGCCGCTTCGCCGATATGCAGGCGGTTCTCGCAGCAGCCAAGGCGAAACCCGGTACCGTGACCATCGGCCATGCCGGCAATGGCACTTCGAACCACGTCGACATCCTGCGTCTGCAGGTGAGCGAGAAGATCACCTTCAACATCATTCCCTACAAGGGATCCGGCCCCGGCCTGGCCGACCTCATGGGCGGCAACATCGATCTCTACATGGATCAGCTCTCCACCTCGCTGCCGCATATCAAGAACGGCAAGCTGAAGGCGATGGTGGCTGTCAGTCCCGAGCGGTTGCCGAGCCTGCCGGACGTCCCTTGCCTCAAGGATATCGGCGCGACGCCCTTCGATGGCGGCACCACCGCCGGCCTCTTTGTTCGCGAGGGAACGCCGACCGCACTGATTGCCACCTTGAATCAGAACGTGACGAGTGCGCTGAAGGACGACGCGGTGCGCGCCCGGCTGGCCGAACTCGGAGCCATCACTCGCCCCTCGACGCCGGAAGCCTTCGCCGCAGCGCTCAAGTCGGATGAGGAGACTGTGACGCCACTGGTGAAATCCGGCTTGTTGAAGCCGGAATAGGGGACAGGTCATGAACTTGCAACGGCGCCGCTTTCTCCAGAAAAGTTCGGCCGTCCTCGCGACGGCCGGTTTCGCGCCGGCCGGTCGCGCGGAGACTTTTCCATCACGGCCGATCCACTGGATCATACCCTTCGCGCCCGGCGGCAATTACGACGTGACGTCACGTCTGGTGGCCGAGCCGATGAGCCGGCAGCTTGGACAAACCGTCGTGGTAGACAATCGACCAGGCGCCGGCGGCGTGGTCGGACTGGAGGCGGCAGCGAATGCACCTGCCGACGGCTACACCATCACGATGGCAAGCTTCAGCGTGATCTATATTGCGCCGCTCTTGGCAGGAAAGCAGCCGCTGCTGCCGGCGTTCGCGCCCGTCAGCATCCTGACCACCGTCCCGACACTGGTCGTCACTCGCGCCGACAGTCGCTTTTCCGATATGCGCGCGCTATTGGCCGAGGCGCGCAGCAAACCCGGGACAGTAAGCATCGGCCATTCCGGCAACGGCACGACCAATCATGTCGCGATCCTGCGTCTGCAGGTGAACGAGAAGCTTAGCTTCAACATCATCCCCTACAAGGGATCGGGGCCGGGGTTGAACGACATGTTGGCGGGCAATATCGACTGCTTCGCCGATCAGCTCACCGCGTCCATGCCCTATATTCAATCCGGCAAATTCAGGCCTCTCATGGCCTTGGGGCCGGAGCGCATTCCGGAACTCCCGGATGTGCCGACGCTGGAGCAGGTCGGATGCAAGACTTTCAATGGGGCGACGACTGCAGGCGTGTTCGTGCGTCGGGAGACGCCTGCCGATATCGTCCGCCGGCTGAACGAGGCCGTCGTTGCAGGGCTCAGGGACGAAACCGCCCATCAACGGCTGCGCGACCTCGGCGCCACGGTCCGACCGTCGACGCCAGGCGAATTCGAGGATCAGCTCAAGGCAGACGAAGCCAACGTCGCGGAGCTGTTGAAAATGGGTGTGCTGAAGCCGGAATAGGGTCGGCTTCAGGCGATTTCCCGCATCACCTTCCAAAGGTCGGCTTTACGTTCGAAGCCGATGCCGGGCGTCTCCGGTAGGGTAACGCGGCCGTCGGCCACCGGACAGTCGTCGGCAAACCCGCCAAAAGGAGCAAAGACCTGCGGGTAGGATTCGTTGCCGCCGCATTGCAGGCCGACGGCGATATTCAGCGCGAATTGATGCCCGCCATGCGGCACGCAGCGACGTGGCGACCAGCCATTCGCTTTCAACATCTCGAGCGTGCGCAGATATTCGACGAGACCATAGCTCAGCGCCGGATCGAACTGCAGGATGTCGCGGTCGGCCCGCAACCCGGCATGGCGGATCAGGTTGCGGGCGTCCTGCATCGAGAACAGGTTCTCGCCCGTTGCCAGGGGCGGCGCGTACTGTGTGGCGAGCGCGGCATGGGCGAGATAGTCGAGCGGGTCGAGCGGTTCTTCGTACCAGCGTAGCCCCAGCGACTGGATCGCGCGTCCGAACTCGATCGCCGTCAGCAGGTCGAACTTGCCATTGACGTCGACGGCCAGGCGTTCGGCGGAGCCGACGATGTTCAGCACGGCGCCGATGCGTTTCAGGTCCTCGGCAAGCGGCACCCCGCCGACCTTCATCTTCACGCAGGAATAGCCGAGATCGAGATAGTGCTTCATCTCGTCCTGCAGCGCTTCGAGGTCCTTGCCGGGATAGTAATAGCCGCCGGCCGCATAGACCCACGCCTTGTCGTCGTATTGGCCACCGTTGTATCGATCGGCGAGAAGCTTCCAGAGCGGCACCCGCTTGGCCTTGGCGACGGCATCCCACAACGCCATGTCCAACACGCCGACCGCCACCGAGCGCTCGCCATGCCCTCCCGGCTTTTCGTTGGCCATCATGGCCGCCCAGCATTTGCCGGGATCGAGCAGGCCCTCCCCATCGAGCAGCGAGTCGGGCTTGGTCTCCGTCAGCCGCTTGATGAAACGTTCGTTGAGAAGCCCATGCTGGGCGTATCGACCGTTGGAATTGAAACCGTAGCCGACAACGGCTTTGCCCTCGACCTTGAGGTCGGTCTCGATGGCCACGACGGAGGCGGTCATCTGGCTGAAGTCGATATAGGCGTTGGCGATGTTGGAGCGGATGGGCGAGACGATGTCGCGGACGGCGACGATGCGCATGATGCAACCCGTGGCAGACAACCGATGATGTCGTTCTACAGGGCCTCGATCCGGCGGGCCAGCAGAACGGCTCGCCGGAGGAGGGTTGTCAGGTGACGAACACGGCGCGGCGTGTCTGCCGCAGCAGCAGCCACCACGCGATGGCGCCATTCAAGGCGTTCCAGGCGATACCGTTGATGAAGGCGGCCCGGTAGGAGCCGGAGAGATCGAAAAAGACCCCGCCCATCCAGCCGCCGAGCGCCATGCCCACGATCGTGGCCGAGACAGCAATCCCCATACGGATACCCGCTTCGCGGGAGGGGAAATATTCGCGCACGATAATGGCGTAGCTCGGCACGATGCCGCCCTGGAACAGACCGAACAAGGCCGAGACGACGTACAGA
The DNA here is from genome assembly GCF_900167455.1 of Enhydrobacter aerosaccus. Classification (GTDB taxonomy): domain Bacteria; phylum Pseudomonadota; class Alphaproteobacteria; order Reyranellales; family Reyranellaceae; genus Reyranella; species Reyranella aerosaccus. The sequence continues at coordinate 450,455 of NZ_FUWJ01000002.1, read as the reverse complement.
GAGGTGAGGGTATCCGAGATCAGATAAAGGAAGAGGGCGACGGCCTGAAGTGTCGAGCCCAGCAACAGGGTCTTGATGCCGCCGACGCGATCGGCAATCCAGCCGGACGCGACCCGGCTGACGATGCCGAAACCTAGCATGAGGGACAGCATCTCCGCGCCCCGCGCCACGCCATAACCGAGATCCGCGCAGTAGGCGACGATATGAACCTGCGGCATCGACATGGCGACGCAACAACCGATGCCTGCCAGCGCCAACCACGCCTGCAGCGCGGCCGGCGACAGGCCAAGGCTGCGGGCCGAGTGGGCGGCCGGCATTCCGCCACTCGCGGAGGGATCTTGGACGAGACGGCGCCGAAGCGCGAACCCGAGAGGCAGCATCGCCACCAGACAGATGATGCCAATCGTGAAATAGGTCGACCGCCATCCCTCATGGCTAACGAGGTGCTCCACGATCGGTGGCCACAGAGCGCCGGCCACATAATTGCCGGCCGAACAGATTGCGACGGCGAGTCCGCGTCGCTTGTCGAACCAGTGCGACAGATCGGCCACGAGGGGGACGAAGGTTGCGGCAGAGCCGAAGCCGATCAGGATGTGCGCGAGCGCGAACAACAAGGCGGTCGGCGCATAGGATGCAACCGCGAAACCGGCCGCCAGCACCACCGTGCTGAGGGTGACGGTCAAGAGCGCCCCCTTGGCATCGATCAGGCGCCCAAGCAGAATGCTGCCGATGCCAAATCCCACCATCGTCGCGGTGTAGGAGAACGAGACGTCGGCGCGCGTGACGCCGAAATCGGCCTGGACGGGCGGCAGGGCGACGACCACGGCCCACATGCCGACGCCGCCCAAGGTGCTGAGCGCCACGCTGGCAGCCAGTCGCCACCAGGCGTAACGCGATTCAATATCGCTCATTATTCCTTGCCCCTTGGTCTGTCAGCCGCCGGCGACACCCTGGGTGTTCACGTAAAGGGCATAGAGAGAGTGGCTTGCTGCCATGAACAGACGATTGCGATAGCGTCCGCCGAAACAGACATTGGCGCAGCGCTCGGGCAAATCGATATGGCCGATCGGCTTGCCCTGCGGATTGAACACCCGAACGCCGTCGAGATCGGCGCTTCCCATGCCCCAGCCACACCAGAGGTTGCCATCGATATCGACGCGGAAGCCGTCCGGTGAGCCGCCTGGTCCGGCATCGATCAGCACGGTGCCCTTGCCGAGCTTGGTGCCGTCGTCGAGCAGATCGTAGGCGATGATCTGACGATGCGGCTCCGCGCGCGACGCCACGACATACAGCTTCTTCTCGTCGGGTGAGAAAGCGAGCCCATTCGGCCCCGGGATGGTGTCGACCATCATCGTGAGCTTGCCGGTTCGCGGATCGAGTCGATAGACGGCCGGCTTGTTCTCGCTCTCGTCCTTGTGGCCTTCGTAGTAGCCGAGGATGCCGAACTCCGGATCGGTGAACCAGATCGTGTGGTCGGACTTCACGATCACGTCGTTGGGCGAGTTGAGTTTCCTGCCATTGTAGGAGTCGGCCAGCACCGTGATGGAGCCATCGTACTCGGTCCGCACCACGCGTCGCGTGTCGTGCTCGCAGCCGACCAATCGTCCTTGCCGATCGCGCGTATGGCCATTGGCGTTGTTGGAGGGCTTTCGGAATACCGAAACCACACCGGTCTCCTCATCCCAGCGCAGGATGCGATTGTTGGGGATGTCGCTCCAGAGAAGGTAGCGGCCATCGCCGAAATAGACCGGTCCTTCCGACCACCGGCAGCCGGTATAGAGACGTTCCACCGAGGCCAGCATCAGTCGATACTTGTTGAAGGACGGATCGAGTACGCGCACCGCCGGATCGGGGTAGCGTTCGTTGGGTTGCCACATCCTGGTTTCCTGCCCTTGCTTCGTTCTTCTTTTCGATCACGCAGTCTAGCCCGCGACGCTGCGGAATACATCGACGAAGCGTTCGACATCTTCCTCGTCGTTGTAGACATGCGGGCTGATGCGCAGGCGGCCGAGCCGTGGCGCGGCATGAACGTTCCGGGCCGCGAGCTTCTCGGGGAGATGCTCCGGCATGCCCTTGGGGAAGGCGACGCTCAGGATATGCGGCGCCCGCAGCCTGGTGTCCGGCACGCGCACATCGAGATTGCCCAGGCCGTCCGCGAGCAGGCCCGTCAGCATCGACAGCCGTTTGACGATGGCGTCGTTGCCCCAAGCGGCCATCATCTCCATGCCGATGGCTGCCATCTCGAGGGAAACGAAGTGATCGCGCTCGCCCATGTCGAAGCGGCGCGCATCGTTGCGATAGGCGAGATCGCGGAAATAGACCGTGTCCTCGGCAGAGACCGCCTTGCGCGCGGCCGCCGTTTGCTCGAGCGGCACGCCTTGCTGCCGGCGCTTGGCGACATACATGAAGGCGCGACCGTAAGGCCCGAGCACCCACTTGTATGTCGGAAAGATCAGGAAGTCGGGATCCAAGGCCTTTACATCAATGTGCCGGACGCCGACATCGTGCGTGGCATCGATCAGGAAGGCGGCACCTTGTCTCTTCAAGGCCGCGCCGATGCGGGCCACATCGAGAGCGCCGCCGTCCGACCAGTGGACCGACGATAGGGAGGCCAGCGCCAACGGTGCCGCTCCCTTTCGCTCGATGGCCTCGAGCACGGCCGTTGTCCAATCGCCGTCGCCTGGCTGCGCGACGGTCTCGACGGTGAAGTCACCGGCGATGGCACGACTGACCCATTCCAGAACCGGCGAAGTGTGGTCGTTCTCGAGCACGATCACGCGACTGCCAGGCGCGATGGCCAGCACCTTGCCTGCGGTCGACACGCCGTAGCCGACCGACGGGATCAAGGCAATGTCGTCAGCGTCGGCGCCGATCAGTGCGGCTGCGGCTTTGCGGGCTCGTTCGTACTGAGCGCCCTGGAAGTCCGGCGCCAATTTCCACGGCTGGCCCTTGCGCCCGATCGCGGCCCGCCCCGCCTCCTGCACGGCGCGCGGCAGTGGGCTCCAGGAAGCGGCATTGAAGAAGCACACGTCACGCGGCATGTCGAACAACTCACGCTGGCAAGGCAGCATCCATCGACTCCTTCACTCTGGATGAGGGGAAACTAGCACGGCATTGCCTCAATTTTCCGCAGCGCCACATGAGGACCTCTCGTCCTTGATTACCTGCTGCATCATTGAGCCTTCGCGGGTGCGAAACCATCTTGGCGTCAGCTTTGATTGTCCAGCCGAAGGAGGGAGAGATGAGTTTCCAATCGCGTCACCCGCTTTCCGCGCAGAACCTGTTCATGACCGAGGTCGAGCATCGGCAGAGCCTGCGCCAGCGGATGGCACTTACACTGGCCGTTTGGAGAGAGCGGATGCGTACCCGCCATTGCCTCGCGCGCCTGGATGCGCGTAGCCTCCGGGAACTGGGCATCTCGCCTGCTGCCGCCGCGTTCGAGTCCGGCAAACCATTCTGGCGGAGCCTGGGCCCCTTGCGCTAATCGCAGCATCTTCGCGTCCATCTCAAGGTATTTTCGCGGAACGATTGTCGGTGTCGTGCGTTAAGATCGCGCGCAGGCGCGGTCGTCTCCCGTAGCGGCCGCCGGCGGCGTATTCCGTTCGAGTACCCGTCGCGCTTTGGCAATGCTTTCAAGCGGCGAAGGGACACTTGGGATGACACCGCCGGAACTCGACCGGAAATCGGCGCTCTTCCTCGATCTGGATGGGACACTGCTGGAAATCGCCGCTACGCCGGAGCAGGTCGTCGTGCCGCCCGGCTTGCCGTCGCTTCTTGCGCATCTCCATCATCAGCTCGAGGGCGCTGTCGCCATCGTAACAGGTCGGCCTTTGGCGCAGACCGACGAGCTTCTTCGCCCTTTCAGCGCCAGCGCGGCGGGTGAACATGGCGTATCGCTCCGCTATGCGGACGGGACGCGCGAGGAGCTGCCGGCGGGGATTGCCGTGCCCTCGGCGTGGCGGGAGGAACTGGAGGCGGCGGTCCAACGCTGGCCAGGTGTCCTGGTCGAGCCCAAGCCGCATGGCTTCGCGGTGCATTACAGGCTGGCCCCGGAATACGGCAACGAGGTCTGGCGACTGGTCCGCCAGCTCGTGCCGCCCGAGCACCCTTGGTTTCATCTCGTTCCGGCGCGCGAGGCCGTCGAGATCGGCCTGCGCTCCGCGTCCAAGGGACATGCGGTCGAGCGGCTGATGGCGCATGCGCCCTTCCACGGACGGCGCCCGATCTTTATCGGCGACGACTTCACCGACGAGGCCGGCATGAGAAAGGCGCGCGAACTCGGGGGAATCGGATTGCGTGTCGCCGAAGTGTTCGGCGGCGATCCGGCCAATGTGCGGGCCTGGTTGATGGAGGGAGCGCAGCGGCTCGATGGCCGGTCCGCGTCATCCATTCCGACGGGGGTGACGCCATGAGCACGCTCGATCTCGGCGTGGTCGGAAACTGCGCCATCGCCAGTCTGATTGACCGCAACGGACGCCATGTCTGGCACGGGCTGGGACGATTGGACGGCGATCCGGTGTTCAACGCCCTGCTCGGCGGGGTGAACCCGCAGGGCGGTTTCATGGAAGCGGCCGTCGCCGGTGCTCGCGAGCCGGGTCGGCAGCGCTACCTTCCCAATACCGCCATTCTCGAGACGACGATCGAGGGAACAAGCGGGACGGTGCGCATCGTCGATTTCGCGCCGCGCTTTCGCCGTTTCGGACGCATGTTCCGTCCGCCCATGCTCGTGCGTCGGCTGGAGCCGGTAGCGGGGCGGCCGCGAATCGCCATTCGTATTCGGCCGACCTTCTCCTACGGAGCCCACAGGCCGCAGCTGACCAGCGGCAGCAACCATGTCCGCTTCTTCAGTGAAGCGGCGGTGATGCGGCTCACGACCGACGCGGCGGTCACCTATATCCTGCACGAGACGGAATTCGCCCTCGACCGCCCGCTGACGCTGATTCTGGCCGCGGACGAAAGCATTCCCGAAAGCCCCGATTCGCTCTATCGCACCTTTCTCGCCGAGACCGAGTCGTACTGGCACACCTGGGTTCGAGATCTGAACATTCCGTTCGATTGGCAGGCGGCTGTCATCCGTGCCGCCATCACCTTGAAACTCTGCAGCTTCGAGGATACGGGCGCCGTATTGGCGGCGCTGACGACGTCCGTTCCGGAAGCCGCCGCCACGCCACGGAACTGGGACTATCGTTTTTCGTGGCTGCGTGACTCTTTTTTTACAGTGACGGCCTTGAATCGATTGTCGGCTACACGAACGATGGAGCGGTTCGTGCGCTTCATCGTCGACATCGTCGAGGCCGGCAGTTCGCGCGGCGAAGCCGATCAGATCCCACCCTTGTTCCCGATCGCGCCGGGCACCGACACCGCCGAGCGCATCGTCGAAACCTTGCCGGGATACCGCGGTTACGGCCCGGTCCGCATCGGCAACGCGGCGGTCGGGCAGCGCCAGAACGATACTTACGGCTCCATGGTCCTGACTGCGGCTCAGATGTTCTGGGACGAACGCCTGCCGCGGTATGGCGATCTGGAACTCTACCGTCAGCTGTGTGTGGTGGGGAACGAAGCCCACCGCGCTGCGTTGACGTGCGATGCCGGACTTTGGGAGTACCGTGAGCGCGAAGAGGTCCACACGTTTTCAGCGGCCATGTGCTGGGCCGCGCAGCACAGGCTTGGCATGATCGCCCGCCGGGTCGGGGTGGATTCGGAGTCGCGCGAATGGCTCGCCAAGGCGGGCGTGCTGCGCCAGGAAGTGCTGCAGCGCGCCACCACGCCGGACGGCTGGCTCTCTGGCGTTCTCGATCGCGAGATGTCCGACGCTTCCAGTCTGGTCCTTCCCGAAATCGGATTGTTACGCTCCGACGACCCGCGCTTTCACGGGACGCTCGACATGGTGGCGAAGCGGTTGATGAAGAACGGCTTCGTCATGCGCTACGTCGAGGCCGATGACTTCGGCAAACCGTCGAATGCGTTCTTGCTGTGTACCTTCTGGTACATCGATGCCCTCGCAAGTGTCGGTCGGCGCGAGGAAGCGCTTGAGCTCTTCAACAACGTCCTGGGTCAGCGCAATCATGTCGGCCTGCTGTCGGAGGATCTCGATCCGCGGACCGGCGAGCTGTGGGGGAATTTTCCGCAAACCTACTCGCAGGTGGGGCTGATCCTCTCTGCCATGCGGCTGTCCCGAAGCTGGGAGGAGGGCCTATGGCACGCGTCATAATCGTCTCCAACCGCGTCCCGATCCCGAAGTCGCGCGGCGCCTCTGCGGGTGGTCTGACGGTAGCGTTGCGCGATCTTCTGACGCCGGGAACCGTGTGGTTCGGCTGGAGCGGACGGCTGTCGGCGGACCCCTCCCTGCAGCCGGCGATCGTCGAGGCGCGTGGCGTCACCTACGCGACCATCGATCTGAAGGCGGAGACCTATCGCGGCTTCTATGTCGGCTTCGCCAACGGCACGCTGTGGCCGTTGCTGCACTTCCGGCTTGGCCTGATGCAATACCGGCAAGAGGATTACGACGACTATCTTTCCGTCAATCGCCTCTTCGCCGAATCGTTGAGAACGATGCTGCAGCCGGACGATACCGTCTGGGCGCACGATTACCACTTGGTTCCGTTCGCGCGCATGCTGCGTCAGCAGGGCTTCCGCGGTCCGCTCGGCTTCTTCCTGCACGTGCCCTTTGTGCCGCCGTCGATGCTCGAAGCCTTGCCGGTCGGGCGCGAGCTCGTGGCCGATCTTTGCGCCTACGATCTCGTGGGCTTCCAGACGGAGGAGCATGCGCGCGATTTCCGCGACTGTGCCCAACGGCTGCTGGGCGCCACGGTGAGGGGCGAATGGGTCCGGCTCAACGGGCGCAGCATGCGAGCTTTTGCGGATCCGATCGGCATCGATGCCGAGGGCTTCCATCAGGAAGCGCAGCGGGCGGAGAACGACAGCCTGGTGAAGCGTGTCGCTGGCAGCCTCGCCGGCCGCGCTCTGGCCATCGGCGTCGACCGCATGGACTATTCCAAGGGCCTGCCGCAGCGCTTCGAAGCTTATGGCCGCCTGTTCGAGCGCCATCCGGAGCATCGCCGACAGGTCCACTTTCTCCAGATCTGTCCGCGGTCGCGTGAGGAGGTCGACGAGTACCGCAAGCTGCGCATCGAGCTCGATCGTCTGACCGGCCGCATCAATGGCCGCTTCTCGGAGTTCGACTGGACGCCGCTGCGCTACAGCGCTCGCGCCGCGCCGCGCAGTACCCTTGCCGGTCTCTATCGGATCGGCCGTATCGGCCTGGTGACGCCGCTGCGTGATGGCATGAATCTGGTCGCCAAGGAATTCGTTGCCGCCCAGTCCGATGAGGATCCCGGCGTGCTGGTGCTGTCGCAATTCGCTGGTGCGGCCCAGGAGTTGACGGAAGCGTTGATCATCAATCCGTTCGACCCCGATGCCATCGCCGACGCCATGCACCACGCCCTGATCATGCCGGCACCGGAACGTAAGGAACGCCATCAGGCCCTGAAGGAAAAGGTCTTTCGCACCACCGCGCAGGCCTATTGCGCCCGCTTCATGGACGCCCTGCTGTCGATCAAGGCGCAGTCGATTCCGCGGGTCGCCGCCTGAGCGCGACCACCTATCGTCACCACATCGTCTTGGCGGCTCGCTCCGGCCAGTCGCGGTCATAGGCTTCGCCGCCCACGCGATCGCGGCTGAGAGCGGCCAGGATCTGGCCGGCCGTCGGCAGGCTTCGCGGATCGACGTGGCGGGCCGGATCCCACAGCTCCGATCGCACCAGCGCCCGGGCGCATTGGAAGTAGATCCGCTCCACCGTCATCACCGTCACCGAACGGGGCGCCTTGTCCTCGATCGCGAACGACGCCAGCAGGGACGGCTCGATGCTGATATGCGCGCGTCCGTTGACGCGCAGCGTGTTGCCGACGCCGGGAATCATGAAGAGCAGCGCGACGCGCGGGTCGCGTACGATGTTGCGCAGCGAATCGATGCGATTGTTGCCGCGTCGATCCGGCAGCATCAGGGTTCGCTCGTCGTGGATGCGCACGAACCCGGGCTTGTCGCCGCGCGGCGAGCAATCGAGGCCTTCCGGTCCGGCCGTGGCCAGTGCCGCGAACGGCGATGCTTCGATATAGGCGCGATAATGCGGCGTGATGTAGTCGATCTCCTTGACGGTGGAAGCCTCGTTCGGCTGCCCATAGAGCGCTTCGAGCTCAGCGACGGAGTTTACGATGTGGTCGGACATGGTGCTCCTCAGGCGGCCCATCGCGCCGCCGACGTGCCGAGCGGTTCGGCTGGCTTGGCGAAGAAGGACGGAGTCTCGCTCAGCTGTATGACCGGTTTGAGATGGCGGATATGACCGAGCGGCCCGTCGCTCTCCATGAAGAGCGGCGCCAGCTCGTTGTCGGGAAGCTCGGCAAGGCCGTCGGCAGGATCGACGGTTCCGAGACTCGCCAGCCAATGCGCCACCTGGACCAGGGAAACGCGCACGTGCCACGATCCGCCCTGTTCGACGCGGCGCGCCAGACCGATCATGGCGCCCAGCGCGCCGAGATAGCCTGCGATGTAGTCGAGCGCCTGGACCGGCAGGTTGCGGGGCTTCACGAGCGAGCCTTGTGTTGCGGCGAGCCCGGTCACGTTCTGGACGATCGAATCGAATCCGCGTCGCGCGGCCCATGGGCCCTCGTGGCCGTAGGCGCAGATGCTGACATAGACGATGCCGGGCCGAAGCGACGCCACCTGCTCGGGCGAGAAGCCGCGGCCGGCAACCGTACCGGGCCGATAGCCCTGGGTGAAGACATCGGCATCCTGAATCAAGCCCTTCAGGGTTTCCACGCCGGCCGGTTCGCGCAGATCGATCCACGTGCAGCGCTTGCCGTGGCCGGTGTCCATCAGCAGTTCGGTTTGGTAGGGCAGGTGCGGTGCCACGACATGCAGCACGTCGGCCCCGTTCTCGGCCAGCACGCGACCACTGGTCGGTCCGGCCAGGACCCGGGTCAGGTCGAGGACCCGCACACCGGACAGCGGACGATCGCCTTCAGGCAGCGGCCGCGGTGGCGCGTCTCCAATCGGAACGATGTCGATCAGGGGTAGCTGGGAGACGGCCTGGCCATGCGGATGCGCATTCCATTCGTCGCGGCTGCGAGTGAGGCCGCCAACGCAACCGCCGGCAGCGATGGCCTCTTCGATCGCAAGGCCATCCCATTTGGCGACCGCCGCCGCCAGTGCCTCCTTTGTGTCTGCCGCGGCGCCGGCGATCCGCAGGGCACCGGCCCGATGATGCGGATGGTTGGTGTGGAGGAACATGTGGCGGCCGTCCCGGGTCGGATAATGACCGGTCAGCGGATCCCAGGAGACCGGTCGCTCGCCGTTGCGCAGGACATAGGTATTGGATCGTAGCGACGCCGCGGCGGCGTGCCGGTCCACGGTCACTGCCTGGCCTCTGCCGGTCCGCAGACGCCACAGATCGGACAACGCAAGGCCCACGGCCCCCAGGGCCGATGCGCCCGCTTCGGCGATCCGCCAGGGGGTGCGGAAGACCGGATCGCTGCTGCCGCTCACAAGCAGATTGTCATCGCTCCGCGCCGGCCGGCCCAGCAAGGCCAGGATGTCGTGACTGAGAGTTGCGTTCATTTGCCGGCCATGATCTGGGTCAACAAGTCCATCAGCACATTCGGGCAAGTTATGTGCGGATTGTGGCTGGCATCGATTTCATAGTAGCTCCAACCGGGCTCGGTCTTGGCGCGCTCCGCGAACTGGCGGAACACGTCGCCCGGGCCGTTTTTCCGGGCGTAGATGTAATGGCGTGGCGGCGGCGACTCCTTCGATTCCAACCTGATCCTTTCCTCGAAAGTCCGGATCGGTTGCGGTCGTCGCCGCGGGCTCGCCCACGCCTTGTCCTCGGGAGAGGTATCCGGTGGCATCGGGTTGACCGGCAATTTCCAGCCTTCGCCGTCCTTCGCTGCGCCCGCGCGCATATTTCCCTCGGCCTTGGGGCCAACGAGATCGAACAGGCTCTGCCCATCCCTGGGTGCGAAGGCGTCGATATAGACGATGCGGCCGATCCGGCTCCGCGCACGATCGGCAACGCCGGTGGCGACCATCCCGCCATAGGAATGGCCGAGAAGCGTGACGTCCGTCAGGTCCTCGAATTCGAGCAGGGATACGACATCCTGGACGTGGGTCGACAAATCGATGGTCGGCGCCAGCAGGTGGGCGCGGTGGCCAAGCCCGGTGTAGGTCGGCGAAAAGAACTCGTGTCCCGCCGCCTGGAGCAGCGGCCGCATCTTTTTCCAGGCCCAGGCGGCCGACCAGGCGCCGTGCGCCAAAACCACAGACGTCATATGTTTTTTCCTTCCCGCACTGGCGGCATTGACGCTCCGATGCTATTAGGAAGCAATCTCAATGCCTGACCAGACCATCATAAGCCATCGCACACTTCCTTTGGGGGAAGCACGGGTGGGATTTCGCGGCCGTATTGTTGCACTCGATATGCATTCTGCGGACGGTGCCGGACTGCCGGGTCCCGAACTGGAGCGGCGGCTGATCGAACTCGGCTTTGTCGAGGGAGCGACCGTCGAGCTGTTGCATCAGGGCCTTTTCGGCGGCGATCCGATTGCCGTGCGCGTCGCCGGCACGACGATCGCGCTGCGGCGGCGCGAAGCAATGGCGGTTTCGGTGGCCCCGATGAAGACGCCGTCATGAACGGAGACATCTCCGTCGCCCCGCTGCCTCGGGCGGAGCAGGCGCCAGAGTCCACCGCGGCTGCCGCCATCGTTGCTCTGGTCGGCAATCCCAACTGCGGCAAGACCGCCTTGTTCAATGCCCTGACGGGCAGCCGGCAGAAGGTCGCCAATTATCCCGGCGTCACCGTCGAAAAGAAGACCGGTCAGTTCACGACTCCGGCGGGTCGCGCCATCAAGGTCGTCGATCTGCCGGGAACCTATTCGCTGCGCGCCCGCTCGCCCGACGAGGAAATCACCCGTGACGCGGTGCTGGGCCGTCTCGCCACCGAGGCGGTGCCGGATCTCATCGTCTGCGTCGCCGATGCTTCCAATCTGCGCCTGGCGCTGCGATTGGTGCTCGAGCTCAAGCATGTGGGACGGCCGTTGCTGCTGTCGCTCAACATGATGGACATCGCGCGCAAGCGCGGCATCGAGATCGATATCGATCGGCTGTCGGCGGCGCTGGGCATCCCCGTTGTGAGTTCGGTTGCCGTCCGTCGCGGGGGCACCGACGGGCTGCTGGCCGAACTCGATCGTGCCCTCGACCGGAGGCTCCAGGCTGGCGTGTCCGACTGGCACGCCCCGAACGCCTCCGAGTTGCGCAGCGGTCAACGTGAAGCGGATCGCCTGTTGCGGCTGGCGGTGCGCAGCGAAGGCCGTCTCGATCCGGGCACGGCCAAGGCCGATGCGCTGCTGCTTCATCCGGTGGCGGGATTGGTGATCCTGCTCGCCATTCTGTTCGTGATGTTCCAGGCGGTCTTCGCCTGGGCGCGACCGCTGATGGATGCCATCTCCGATGGCTTCACCTGGTTCGGCGCCCTGGTGGGCGAAGCGCCGCTACCCGAGATCCTGCGCAGCTTCCTCAAGGATGGCGTCATCGCCGGCGTCGGCAGTGTGATCGTGTTCCTGCCGCAGATCACGATTCTGTTCTTCTTCATCCTGCTGCTCGAGGACCTGGGCTACATGGCCCGAGCCGCGTTCCTGATGGACAAGATCATGGGCGGCGCCGGCCTCCATGGCCGTGCCTTCATCCCTTTGCTGTCCTCCTTCGCCTGCGCCATTCCCGGCATCATGGCGACGCGGGTGATCGACGATCGGCGCGATCGGCTGACCACGATCCTGGTGGCGCCACTCATGACCTGCTCGGCGCGCATCCCCGTCTATACCCTGATCATCTCGGCCTTCATTCCCGATCGCCAGGTCTGGGGCGTTGTCGGCTTGCAGGGGCTGGTGATGTTCGGTCTCTATGCCGTCGGCATCGTTGGCGCGCTGGTCGTGTCGTTCATCGCCAAGCGGCTGTTCTGGCGCACCAATGCCGGCGAGCCCTTCATGCTGGAGCTGCCGGATTACAAGATACCGCAGCTCAAGAGCCTGCTGCTGGGCGTCTGGGCCCGGGCGCTGGCCTTCCTCAAGCGCGCCGGCACCACGATCCTGTCGATGATGATCCTGATCTGGGTGCTGGCCTCGTTTCCGCAGCCGCCGGACGGCGCGACCGGGCCTGCCATCAACTACAGCCTGGCCGCCATGATCGGCAATGCCATCGCACCGCTGACCCATCCGCTGGGTTTCAACTGGCAGATCAACGTCGCCCTCGTTCCCGGCATGGCGGCGCGCGAGGTTGCCGTCGGCGCGTTGGGCACGATCTACTCGATCGACGGCGGCGAGAGCGCCGCCGACAAGATCGGTCAGGTGCTGAGCGGCCAATGGAGTCTCGCGACGGCGCTGGCCTTCCTGGCTTGGTACATCTTCGCGCCGCAGTGCGCCTCGACCCTGGCCGTGATCCGGCGCGAGACCGGCAGCTGGAAATGGATGGCCGTCACCTTCTTCTACATGCTGGCGCTGGCCTATGCGGCGGCGTTTGCGGTCTTCCAGGTCGCGAGCGCGCTCGGCGCCGGCTGAGGCGCCGCCGGCCCAAGCATACGTTCTACTCCGCCTTGATGCCGAGCTTCCTGATGAGCGGCACCACCAGCTTGTCTTCCTTGTCGAGCCGGCCGGCAAGTTCTTCGGGCGTGCTGGGCCGGGCTTCGGCCGTGAGATCGGCGAAGCGCTTGACCGTCACTGGATCGGTCAGAACCTTCACCATCGCTTCGTGCAGTTTGGCCACCACGTCGGGTGGCATCCTCGCCGGGCCGAACAGGCCCGTATAGGTCGCGTAGGTGAAATCGGACAGTTCCGGAATGCCCGATTCCTTGACGGTGGGAACGTCGGGAAGCTCGGCCATGCGCTTGTCGGACGTCACGGCGAGCGCGCGTAGCTTGCCGGCCTTGATGTGGCCGATGGCGCTGTTGAGCTGGTCGACCTGTGCCGGCACCTGTCCGGCCACCACGTCGACCGCGGCGGCGCCGCTGCCCTTGTAATGCACCAGCGTGTATTTGGCGCCGCTCGCCGCGCTCATCAGCTCGATCACGATATGGTTGGTGGTGCCGATTCCCGAATCGGCCAGCGCAAGCTTGCCCGGTGTGTCGCGCCCCGCCTTGATGAAATCGGCGAAGGTCTTGATCGGCGACGCCGGATTGACGAGCACCACCGCTGGTACCGACTGGATATGGCTGATCGGCTGGAATGCCGTGCGCCAATCGTACGGCGCGTTGCCGTAGATCGCCGGCACCGCCACGAGCGAATTGGCCGAGACCAGCAGATTGTATCCATCGGGCGCCGAGCGGGCGATCACGTCGCTGCCGATCATGCCGGAGGCGCCTGCCTTGTTCTCCACCAGCACCGTCACGCCCAGCACGTCCTTGAGCTTGTCGGCGACGATGCGCGCCGTGACGTCGATGTTCCCGCCGGGCGCGTAGGGCGCCATGAGTCGGATCGGTTTGTCGGGATATTCCGCCGCTGCGGGGTCGACGCTCGCCCAGGCGGCCAACAAGCCGAACAGCGCCACTGTGATGCGCATGAGTCCCTCCCACAAAGTCTCGTTATTGGGGAGAGCATAGCGGGGCGCGAGGCCAAGGCCAGTAGCGCCGCCTCACGCAGCGAGACTGGACTGTAGCCACAAAGCGGTGATCCCTTCCCGAACGGCACCCTCGGCCGCAACGTCGGGCTTTGCTTCCCGCCTGCCACAGGCTATTGCCCGAAGTCGGCAACAGAATGTTCTCGCTCCCCGTCCTCGCTGCGCTGGCAGCCATCGCCGTCGTCACCTCCTTCATCTCGGGCATTTTCGGCATGGCGGGCGGCATGCTGTTGATCGGCTTTCTGCTGCTGATGCTGCCGGTCCCTGTCGCGATGGTGTTCCATGGCGTCATTCAGATCGCCGCCAATGGCTGGCGCTCCTGGCTGTGGCGCCATCACATCAACTGGAGCGTGGTGTTGCAGTTCGGCCTCGGCGCCGGCTTCTCGCTGATGGTCTTTTCGTCGTTCGCCTTCGTGCCGCCCAAGCCGGTCGTGCTGATCGCGGTCGGACTCATGCCTTTCGTCGCCCTGGCGGTTCCACAACGCATCGCTCCCAATATCGAAAGACGCGGGCAGGCCTTCACTGCTGGCGTGATCGGCGGCGGACTGCAGCTCGTCTCGGGCGTGACCGGGCCGATCCTCGATATCTTCTATGTGCGCACCGGCATGACGCGGCAGGTCAATGTCTCGACCAAGGCGGCGGCGCAGGTGATGGGCCATCTCACCAAGGTTATCTACTTCGGCGGGCTGGTCGGCCGCTCCGTCGCGGGCGATCCGGAGCAATGGCTGGTCATGGCCTTCGCGGCCGGGTGCGCGGTCCTCGGCACCACGTTGTCGCGCAGCTTCCTCGACCGGCTGTCCGACAAGCAGTTCTATTACTGGACGCGCCGCGTGATTCTGGCCCTCGGTGCGGTCTATGTTGCGCAGGGTGTTTGGCAGATGGCGGGACGATGAGCGACAAGAGCGTCAAGGATCAGGTCCGCGAGCTGCTCGATCGGTTGCCGGACGATTGCAGCTTCGCCGATGTGCAGCGTGCGATCGCCGTGCTGATGTGGCCGAAGCAGGAAGATGGCGGGCTCAAGCCGCCGGAGCGCCTGTCGCCGGATGAAGTGAAACGCCGCCTGCGCGAGTGGCTGAAATCGGAGAGGGACAAATGAAGGACCGTGTTGCCATCGACTTCAAGGATGGCGTTGCCGACGTGCGGCTGGTTCGGGCCGACAAGATGAATGCGCTCGATCCCGCCATGTTCGAGGCCATCCTGGAGGCCGGGCAGCGACTGACGGAGATGAAGGGGCTGCGCGCCGTGGTGCTGTCGGGCGAGGGCAAGGCCTTCTGCGCCGGCCTCGACATGGGCAGCTTCGCCGCCATGAAGGAGCAGGGCGACAAGGTGCCCGGCGTTCGCGATCTTACCACGCGCACTCATGGCATCGCCAATCGCCCGCAGCAATGCGCCTGGCAATGGCGCGTCCTGCCGGTGCCGGTGATTGCCGCGGTCCATGGCGTCGCCTTCGGCGGCGGCTTCCAGATCGCGCTCGGCGCCGACATGCGCTACGCGACCGCCGATGCGCGTTTCTCGGTCATGGAGATCAAGTGGGGGCTGGTGCCCGATCTCGCCGGCACGCAGCTCATGCGCCATCTGGCGCGCGAGGATATCGTGCGCGAGCTCACCTACACCGGCCGAATCTTCAACGGCGAGGAGGCGCAGCGGCTTGGCTTCGTGACCCGCATCGTCGCCGATCCGCGCGCCGCCGCGCTGGAAGCGGCCGGTGAGATCGCTGCCAAGAGTCCGGATGCCGTGCGGGCGGCCAAGCGGCTCCTGAACCTCGCCGTGGCGTCGGACGCGGCGACTGGCCTGATGGCCGAGTCAGTCGAGCAGCAGAAGCTGATCGGTTCACCGAACCAGCTCGAGGCCGTCATGTCGAACCTGCAGAAGCGGGCGGCGAATTACCGGGACTGACGCGCGATGAGCCAGCTTCCCCTGCGTGCGATCGAGGCTTTCGTGGCGGCAGCGCGCGAGGGAAGCCTCGCGCGCGCAGCTCTCGTCTTGAGCATTACCGTTCCGGCCGTGAGCCGGCGCGTGCAGATTCTCGAGCAGCAGCTTGGCGTTCGGCTGTTTCATCGCCTGCCCCGTGGTCTCGCCCTGACCAGCGCGGGTGAGCGGTATTTCGCCGAACTGGGCCCGGCATGGGAGGTTCTGCAGAAGGCGACAGCAGCAGCCAGGATATCGGCGCGGCGTCCTCTCCGGATCAGCGTCATTCCGACATTCGCAGCCAATTGGCTGCTCCCGAGGTTGGCGCGGGACGGAATGCGGCCGGCCGGTATGGAGATCGAGCTCGAGACATCGGCGGACTATGTCGATCTCGAAATCCGGCAGGACATCGATTGCGCGCTTCGCCTCGGACGCGGACCCTGGCCGGGTCTCATCGGTCGGAGCTTCTTGCCCATCGAAGCCTATCCGGTCGCCAGCCCTGCCTTTTGCTCAGGCCACAGCATCATCCGCAAGCCGCACCACCTCCTGCGCCACACCCTGATCGGCTCGACCCATCAGCCTGATTTCTGGCCGGAATGGTTCAGGTTGGGCGGCCGTGCGTTCGAGCCAGCTGCGTATCGGAGCTACGACAATCTGCAGCTCGTCTACGAGGCGGCCGCGGCAGGTCTCGGCATCGCCATAGGCCTCGATCCGCTGGTGCGCCCCTATCTCGAAAGCCGCCGCCTGGTCCGCCTGGACATTGGGAGCGTCATGCTTTCGCGCAGCTTCCATATCGTCCGACGCAAGGGCCGCCCATCAGGCAAGGCGTTTGAGCGCTTCAGCACGTGGTTGCAGGGCGAGGCGCAAGTCGCTGCCTAGGGGCAGCCTTGCATTTTGCTGAAGCGGGCGGTCCGAGGACTGAATGGTGCCCTGCGCCGATCCGGCTTAGCTTGAGCGCCGTGACTTCCTATCGCCTTCACTACTTTCCCGAATCGGGCAACAGCTACAAGCTTGCGCTCATGCTGACGCTGTGCGGCCAGACGTTCGAGCCGATCTGGACCGACTTCGGCGGTGGCGTCACGCGCACTCCGGAGTGGCGGGACAAGGTCAACCCGATGGGCGAGATCCCGGTTCTGGAGGACGGCACTCAGCGCCTGACCCAGACCGCGCCGATCCTCCTGCGCCTCGCCGAGCGCTATGGCCGCTTCGGTGCCGAGAGCGAAGCGGAGCGTTTCGAGATCCTGCGCTGGCTGTTCTGGGACAACCACAAACTCACCGGCTACATGGCGACGTACCGCTACATGCGCGCCTTCACGCCGTCGCCGGATCCGGCGGTGCTGGCCTATTTCCGCCGGCGTCTCGACGATTTCCTCGGCATCCTCGATCATCATCTCGGTTCGAGGCCGTTCGTGATCGGCGCTCATCCGACCATCGCCGACTTTTCGCTGATGGCATATCTGTCGTTCCCGAAGAACGAGACAGGGTACGATCTTCCGGTCAGTCACCCTGCCGTCGCCGCCTGGCTTGCCCGGCTGGAGACGCTTCCGGGCTGGAAGGCACCGTACGATCTGCTGCCGGGAAAGCGGCTGCGCTGCTATTCGTGACGGCATCGGACGATGCCTTGGCGTTGATGACCATAATAGGGAGTGGATCGGCGCGGCCGTAAAATGCGCGCGCCATGGTCTGCCCGCCGTCCTCATTTCCTTTATTCGTCCATTTATTTAATGGAAACGAGGCGGTTGCGGCGCGTGCGGGAGTGACGTGCGACAATTGTGCAGGTCACGTCCTGGTCGGTGTCTTCCGCCCTTCGTGTGCGTTCGACGGTGGGCCGTCAGCGGCCCTTGAACACCGGCTTGCGCTTTTCGACGAAGGCCTGGACCGCTTCCTTGTGGTCGGCGGTGCGCGAGGCGCGGACGAGACGTTCGGCCTCGCGATGGAGCGCGGTCGGGTAGTCGATGTGCAGCGCCTCGTCGAGATTGTCCTTCATGCTCGCCAAGGCGAGCCGCGGACCGTCCGCGAGCGACTTGGCGAAGGCGAACGCTTCGTCCTGCAGTCGGGCGTCGTCGACGATCCGGTTGAACAGCCCGATGCGCTCGCCGCGCTCGGCATCGACGCGTTCGGCGGTGAACATCAGTTCGCGCGCCCGGGCCGGGCCGACGGTGCGGGTGAGCAGCCAGGCGATGCCGTAGTCGCCGGTCAGGCCGATCTTGGCGTAGCCCGTGCTGACGAAGGCCGATCGGGCGGCAATGCGGATGTCGCAGGCGAGCGCGATGGCGAGGCCGGCACCGGCCGCAGCGCCCGGCAGGGCGGCGACGGTCGGCTTGCGCAGCGCGACCAGCGCGCCGGTGAGATTGGTCTGGCGCCAGCGCAGGTCGGCCAGCCGCTCCTCGAAGCTCATCTGGCCGCGCGGACCGCGGCCGCCCATGCCCTTCACGTCGCCGCCGCTGCAGAAGGCGGTGCCGGCGCCGGTGATCAGGATGGCGCCGACATCCGGGTCTTCGCCGCGCTCCTTGATCTGCGTGCGCAGGGCCGGCGTCAGCTTGTCCGACATCGCGTTGCGCGCTTCCGGCCGGTTGAGGGTGATCACGGCCACGCCGTCGCGCACCGAGCACAGCAGTTCAGTGGTGCCGGTATCGATGTCCATAGATTTCCTCCGTTGTCGGCCTGCGCCGGGACGAGTCACGTTTGGCCATGACATTCCCGATCACCGAACACACCGTCAAGACACCGCGCCACACGACCGGCTATCTCGCCTGCGGAGCGGAAGAGGGGCCGCTGCTGATCTTCTGCCACGGCTGGCCCGAGCTCTCGCTGTCGTGGCGGCATCAGCTGCCGGCGTTCGCCGCGCTCGGCTTTCGCTGCGTCGCGCCCGACATGCGCGGCTATGGCCGCTCGAGCACCTACACCCGGCACGGGGACTTCGCGCAGGAGCTGATCGTGCAGGACATGCTCGAGCTGCTCGGCTCGCTCGGCCGCGACAGGGCAGTCTGGATCGGCCACGACTGGGGTAGTGCCGTGGTCTGGAATCTCGCCAGCCATCATCCCGACAAGGTCTTGGCCGTCGCGAGCCTGTGCGTGCCCTATCTGCCTACAGGCTTCACGCTCCAGAACCTGGTCGCGCTCGTCGACCGCAAGCTCTATCCCGCGGACACCTTTCCGGCCGGCCAGTGGGACTACCAGTTTTTCTACGAGGAGAATTTCGACCGGGCCTGCACCGATTTCGAGGCCAATATCCGCAACGTCGTAAAGGCCCTATTCCGCAAGGGCGATCCCGCCCGTGTGGGCCAGCCGGCGCCGACGGCCTTCGTGCGCAAGGCGGGTGGCCGGTTCGGTGGCGGCGCCTTGCCCGATCTGCCGCGCGATGGCGATGTCATCACCGAGCAGGACCTGGAGGCCTATGTCGCCGCGCTGACGCGCAACGGCTTCTTCGGGCCGGGCTCCTGGTACATGAACCACAAGACCAATGGCGACTATGCCCGGCGCGCGGCGAAGGCCGGCCGGCTCGATATGCCGGTGCTGTTCCTGCATGGCGCCTACGACACGACCTGCGAGACCATGACCTCGCGGCTGGCCGAGCCGATGCGGAGGGCCTGCGCCCATCTCACCGAGGTCGTGGTCAAGTCCGGCCACTGGATGGCGCAGGAGCGGCCTGCGGCCGTGAATGCCGCCCTGGCACGCTGGCTCGCCGTCGATCTTCCGGATTACTGGCCGTAGCGGGCGTCATATGTTCTGAATCGTTTGACGCAATTTTCCGAATATGACACGTTTGTTTCGTTCGGGGTGAACTTGGGGAATTCGTGGCCCGTTGGTCGTTGTCGGCGTTCAGCGCCGAACTCAAGGCGCAGTTCGGCGACTTGTCGCCGCAACTTCAGGAGGCGGCGCGCTGGGTGATCGATCACCCGGCAGATGTGGCGCTGCTGTCCTTGCGCGAGCAGGCGCGGCGGTCGGGTGTCGCACCGGTGACGCTCACACGGCTTGCCCAGCGCTTCCGGCTGAAGGGCTATGACGACATTCGCCGCCTCTATGCGGACGCGGTGCGCCAGCGGCCGGAGAGCTTCCATGGGCGTGCGCAGGAGCTGCTGGCCCGGCATGGCAGCGAGGGCGATGCGGCGCTGGCGCGCGACGTGTTCGCCGCCCTCGATCGCCATCTGGCGATGCTGTCGGCGCCGGAGTCCGTCCGTCACGTGGCGGCGGCGGCGGAAATGATTGCCTCGGCCGATCACGTCTTCTGCCTTGGCCAGCGCTCGACCTATGCCGTCGCCTTCATCTTCCACTACGTGCGATCGTTGTTCGGTTCCAAGTCGGTGCTGGTGGACGGGCCGGGGGCGACCGGGCGGGATACGTTGCGCACGATCGGTCGAGGCGACGTGCTGCTCGCGGTGACGTTGAATCCCTATGTGCGCGAAACCGTGGCGACGGCGCGTTTTGCCAAGTCGCGCGGGGCGAAGGTCGTTGCCATCACCGACAGCACCGTGTCTCCGCTTGCCGTTATCGCCGATCGCGTGGTCGTGGTCGGCACGGAGACGCCCTCGTTCTTCCATACCGTCACGCCGGCCTTCGCCGTGGTCGAATGCCTGGCGGCCCTCGTGGCCGCTCGACGAGGCAAGGAGACGCTGTCGGCACTGAGCGAGAGCGAGAAGCAGCTCGCCGCCTTCGACACCTACGTCACCCGCAGGAAGGGCAGTAGAAAGAGAGTTCCGTCATGACCCATGTGTTCTATCGCCAGCTCACGCGTGACTACCCGTCCGCGGTCCTGGGCCGCGGCATCACCATCCGCGACGCCACCGGCAAGGAATATATCGATGCGTCGGGCGGCGCTGCCGTCTCCTGCCTGGGCCATTCCAATCCGGACGTCCTGGCGGCGCTGCACGCGCAGATCGACAAGCTCGACTATGCCCACACCGGCTTCTTCACTACGCCGGCAGCGGAAGAGCTGGCCGACGAGATGATCCGGCACGCTCCCGCCGGCATCGGGCACGTCTACTTCACCAGCGGCGGCTCGGAAGCGGTCGAGGCGGCGTTGAAGCTGGCACGGCAGTATTTCGTCGAGCGCGGCGAGTTGCAGCGCCAGCACTTCATCGGCCGGCTGCAGGGCTATCACGGCAATACCTTGGGGGCGCTGTCGGTCGGCGGCAATCTGTGGCGGCGCAAGCCGTTCGCGCCGATCCTGCTCGAGAACGTGCATCACGTCTCGCCCTGCTACGAATATCGCGGCCGCCGCATCGACGAGACGCCCCAGCGCTACGGTGAACGGCTGGCGCAGGAACTCTCGAACAAGATCGACGAGCTGGGTGGTGGCAACGTCATCGCCTTCATCGCCGAAACGATGGTGGGCGCGACGCTGGGCGCGGTGCCGGCGGTGCCGGGCTATTTCAAGCGCGTGCGCGAGATCTGCGATCGTCACGGCATCCTGCTGATCCTCGACGAAGTCATGTGCGGCATGGGCCGCACCGGCACGCTGCATGCGTGCGAGCAGGAAGGCGTGACGCCCGATCTGCTGGTGGTCGCCAAGGGGCTGGGCGGTGGCTACGCGCCGATCGGCGCCCTCATGGTGCAGGAGAAGATCGTGAAGACCCTGACCGAGGGATCGGGCTTCTTCCAGCACGGGCACACCTACATGGGGCATCCCCTGGCCTGTGCGGCGGCCCTCGCCGTCCAGCGCGTGATCCAGCGGGACAACCTGCTGACCAATGTGAAGGCTCAGGGCGATCACCTTCTGCGCCGCCTCGGCGAACGGTTCGGCAATCACCCCTTTGTCGGCGATGTGCGCGGGCGCGGATTGTTCCAGGCGATCGAGCTGGTCGCCGATCGCGGCACCAAGGAACCGTTCGATCCGGCCCGCAAGCTCAATGTCCGCATCAAGCAGGAAGCGATGGATCGCGGCCTGATGGTCTATCCGATGGGCGGCACCGTCGATGGTGTGCGCGGCGATCATGTGTTGCTGGCGCCGCCCTTCATCGTCGATGCCGCGACGATCGACACCGTCGTCGAACGGTTGGGCGAGGCGGTCGACGCGGCGATCGCCGCCACCGGGAAGTAATCATTGGAGCAACGGAAGTCACAGGAGGCAAGAATGATCAGAAGCAAGGTCACTACGCTCGGCGGGCTCGCCGCCGCAGCACTGGTTGCTTTTTCGTCGCTGCCCGAGCCGGCGGCGGCGCAGCAGAAGTTCGTCACCATCGGCACCGGCGGCGTCACTGGCGTGTATTACGCGGTGGGCGGCGCGGTGTGCCGTCTCATGAACAAGGAGCGGGCCAAGACCGGGATCCGCTGCTCGGTCGAATCGACGGGCGGCTCCGTGTTCAACGCCAATGCCATCGGCACCGGCGAGCAGGAATTCGGTCTGGCGCAGTCCGACGTCCAGTACAACGCGGCCAAGGGCGTGGGGCAATTCAAGGACAAGCCGATCACCGACCTGCGTGCGGTCTTCTCGGTCCATCCCGAACCGTTCACCGTGCTGGCGCGTCCCGATATCGGCGTCACCAAGTTCGAGGATTTCAAGGGCAAGCGCTTCAACATCGGCAATCCGGGCTCCGGCACGCTCGCCTCGATGGAGGAGCTGCTGAAGCAGATGGGCTGGACCAAGGCCGACTTCTCCCTGGCGGCCGAGCTCAAGGCGGACGAGCAGGGCACTGCGCTCTGTGACAACAAGATCGACGGCTTCTTCTACGGCGTCGGCCATCCCTCGGCGGCGATCCAGGATCCGACGACCGCCTGCAGCGCCAAGCTCATCCCGTTGACCGGCAAGGCGGTCGACGAGCTGGTGAAGGAGCATCCCTATTACGCCTACGCCACGATCCCGGGCGGCATGTATGCGAACAATCCGAATCCCATCACCACCTACGGCGTGCTCGCGACGCTGATCACCTCGGCCAAGGTTCCGGATGACGTCGTCTACAACCTGGTGAAGGCGGTGTTCGAGAACTTCGACGAGTTCAAGAAGCTGCATCCGGCTTTCGCCCATCTCGAGCCGGCGCACATGATCAAGGACGGCCTGTCGGCACCGCTGCATCCCGGCGCCGTCAAGTACTACAAGGAAAAGGGCTGGATGTAGTCCGGCGGGCAATTGCGGCGCGGGATCGGGTCGGTCGATGACCGCGACGATCGCGCGCCGCCACGGTTTCAGGGGAAGACGATGAGCGACGTGACGGCACCGACGGCCTCGCGCGAGGCACTGGAGAATATGGTGGCGGAGGCCGATACCGGGGGCCGTAAGCCCACCGGTGTGGTCAAGCGGCTGATCTTCGGCATCGCGCTGTGCTGGGCGCTGTTCCAGCTCTGGTACGCCTCGCCGCTGCCCTATCTGCTCAATGTCGGCGTCTTCAACGACGGGCAGGCGCGCGTCATCCATCTCTGTTTCGCCTTCCTGCTCGCCTTCACCAGCTTCCCGGCCTTCAAGCGCTCGCCGCGCGATCGCGTGCCGGTGACGGACTGGATCCTGGCTGGCCTCGGCATCGTCTCGGCCGGCTATCTGCTGTTGTTCTATCGCGAGCTGTCGCAGCGCTCCGGCCTTCCCACGACGCCGGACGTGGTCGTTTCGGTGATCGGCGTGCTGCTGCTGCTGGAAGCGGCGCGACGCGCGGTCGGGCCGGCGCTGACGGCAATCGCGGCCCTCATGCTGATCTACATGTTCGCCGGTCCGTGGATGCCGGGCATGCTGGCGCACAAGGGCGCGTCGTTGCCGCGCGCGGCCTCGCAGATGTGGCTGACCTCGGAGGGTATCTTCGGCGTCGCGCTCGGCGTCTCGACCAACGTCGTGTTCTTCTTCGTGCTGTTCGGCAGCCTGCTCGAGAAGGCCGGGGCGGGGAACTACTTCATCCAGCTCGCCTTCGCCCTGCTGGGCACCTTCCGCGGCGGGCCGGCCAAGGCCGGCGTCGTCGCCTCCGGCATGACGGGCATGATCTCGGGCTCGTCGGTCGCCAACACGGTGACCACCGGCACCTTCACCATCCCCCTCATGAAGCGGGTCGGCTATTCGGCTGTGAAGGCCGGTGCGATCGAGTGCGCCGCCGGCGTCAACGGCCAGCTCATGCCGCCGGTGATGGGTGCCGCCGCCTTCCTGATCGCCGAGTATGTCGGCATCAGCTATGCCGAGGTGGTAAAGCACGCCTTCGTGCCGGCGTTCCTGACCTACGGCGCGCTGTTCTACATCGTCGATATCGAAGCGGCGAAGGCAGGCCTGCGCGGCCTGCCCCGCACCTCGACCGTGCCGCTGCATCAATCCTTCCTGCGCGGCCTGATGACGATCTGCGGCATCATCGTGCTGAGCGGTATCGTCTATTGGGGCGTGGGTTGGACCAAGGACGTGTTCGGCGCGGCGGCAAGCTGGATCCTCGGGGTGGTGCTGATCGCCGCCTATCTCGGCCTGGTCCGCTATAAGGCCCGGCATGCCGACCTGCCGATGGACGATCCGTCCAAGGCCATCGTCAAGGTCCCCGACTTCTACGACACGGCGCGGACCGGCCTGCATTACCTGCTGCCGGTCGTGGTGCTGATCTGGTGCCTGATGATCGAGCAGCTCTCGCCCGGCCTCAGTGCCTTCTGGGGCACCATGTTCCTGATCTTCATCATGCTGACCCAGCGGCCGCTGCTGGCGCTGTTCCGCCGGGAGCGGCAGATGGGTCGTCAGCTGCGCGAAGGTTTCCGGGATCTCGCCTCGGCCCTGGAAAGCGCCTCGCGCAACATGACTTCGGTCGGCATCGCCACGGCGGCGGCGGGCATCATCGTCGGCACGGTATCCTTCACCGGCATTGGACTGGTGATGACCGAGATCGTCGAAAGCGCCTCGGGCGGCAGCCTGATCATCATGCTGATCCTGACCGCCTTCATCTGCCTGCTGCTCGGCATCGGCATGCCGACCACGGCCAATTACGTCGTGGTGGCGACGCTGATGGCGCCGGTGCTGGTCGAGGTGGCGCAGCAGAACGATCTCGCCGTGCCATTGGTCGCCGTGCACATGTTCGTCTTCTATTTCGGGTTGATGGCCGACGTGCATCCGCCGGTCGGGTTGGCGGCCTACGCGGCGGCGGCGATCTCGGGCGCCGATCCGATCAAGACCGGCCTGCAGGGCTTCTGGTACGAGATCCGCACTGGTTTGCTACCGTTCATCTTCATCTTCAACTCCGAGCTGCTGCTGATCGATATCGGCGGGCCGTTCAACCTGGTGATGGTGATTGCCTGCTCGATCGTCGCCATGGGCTGCTTCGTGGCAGCGACGCAGAACTGGTTGCTGACCCGCAATCGCTGGTACGAGACGGCGTTGCTGCTATTGATCTGCTTCACGCTGTTCCGCCCTGCCTTCTGGCTCGACCAGTTCAAGGCGCCCTTCAACGCGCGTCCGCCGGCGGAGATCGCTGCGGTCGCCGGCGCACTACCGGAGGACCAGACCCTGCGCTTCCGCGCCATGAGCCAGAGCCGATCCGGCGAAGATGTCGAGAAGACCGTGCGCCTGACCATGAAGGCCGGCAAGGATGGCGCCGATCGCTTGCGCGGCGCCGGACTGGTCCTGACGCCTGGCGACAAGCCAACGGTGCAAAGCGTGCGCTTCGGCAGCGAGGCGGCCAAGTACGGCCTCGCTCCGGGCGACGAGATCCTGGCGGTACTGGTGCCGGCGGATCGGCCCAATCGCTACTGGATGGCGGTTCCGGCCTTGCTGTTGCTGGGCGTGATCATCCTGCTGCAGCTGCGCCGGCGCCGGCCGTCGGAGCCTCGACCGGCGGTGGCCATGGCGCGGCCATAATCTGCGCGCCAGATGCGAGCGCCAGGGGAGGAGATCAGGATGCGCATCCTTTCGATCGCCGTCGCGGTCGCAACAGGTTTGGCGCTGGCCGGTTCGGCCTACGCGCAGAAGGGCAACGACAACAATCCCGGCCATGGTCATGGCGGCGGTCCGCCGGGCAAGGCCGGCAATGCACCATCGGAGGCGCCGGCCGCGTCGGGGCAGGGCGCGGGAGCGGCGCAAGGCGGCATCGTAATCGCGCCGCACGACCGCGACGCCGTTTACAACTACTACCGCCGGGAATACGCGGCCGGTAATTGTCCACCCGGTCTGGCGAAGAAGAACAACGGCTGTCTGCCGCCGGGCCAGGCGAAGAAGATGTGGGCGATCGGCCAGCCCTTGCCGGCGGGTGTCGCCTATTATCCCTTGCCGGTGGCGCTGCTGGGCCAGCTCACGCCCGCGCCGGCGGGCTACCAATACGTCCAGGTCGCCAACGACATCCTGCTGATGGCGGTCGGCACGCGCATGATCGCGGGCGCGCTGGCCGACCTTGGCAGTATGTAGATCGGGCGTTCAGGGGCTCGCATGCGTCCCCGCTTCATCGCTTTCGCCGCCGTCGTCGGGCTTGCATTGGCCGCATACGTGCGGGCCGACAAGGTCGACAAGTCGATACCCGCGCCGGTGAAGCCCGTCTCGGTGTCGGCGGTGCCGGAGCCACCGCCGAAACCCGCGCCGGTATTGCCGACGCTCACCATCTCGGGCCGCGATCGCGAGGCGATCTATGGCTACTACGGTACCAAGCTCGCGCCTTCCGGTTGTCCGCCAGGGCTTCTCAAGAAGGCCAACGGCTGCCTGCCCGACGACGGCGGCCAGGGCAATTGGAAGATCGGCGAGCGGCTTTCGAGCAAGGTGATGGTCTATCCGCTGCCGGCTGTGCTGCTGGGACAGCTCTATTCGGCCAACGGTTATCAATATGTTCGCGTCGGCAACGACGTGCTGCTGCTCGGCATCGAGACTCGTCTCGTCGCAGGTGCGCTTGCCGACGTGGAGGCCAACTAGCTTTTGGCGGCTTTAAGGGCGGCGAAGCGCGCCTGGCTTTCCGGCGGCCACATCTCCTTGGGCTTGTAGTATTCGCGCACCGCCGGCACGGCTTCCGGCAGGATCACCCAGGGCTGTTTGGACAGGGTGATGATGTGGATGTCGGGCGGCATCCGGTCGGGCTGGTCGAGTGTGCCCACGCGCATGAAGCGCACGGCGTCGCCAGCGCCAGCATAGTTGCCCCACACCGCGATGCGGCAGAGGGGGCAGCGCCAGATGCGCTGGCCCTTGCCGCTGGCCGACGGCGTATCGACGACCTCGACTTCGCCGCTCAGCAACTCGACGCGGTCGGCCTCGATCATGGCATTGATGGCGAAGGCGGTGCCGGTTTCGCGCTGGCACCAGCGGCAATGGCAGCAATGCACGAACATCGGCCGCGAGGTCATGCGATAGCGCACATGGCGGCAGGTGCAGCCACCCTCAAACGTCTCGGTCACGCTGGTCATGCGGCGAGCCTCCCGGTTAAGGTCGTCACGCATAACATGGCATCGAAGCCGGGGGAGAGGAATGGCGGGACGACTGAAGGACAAGGTGGCGATCGTGACGGGCGCGGCGCCGCGCGGCGAAGGCGTCGGCAATGGCATGGCGACGGCGATCCTGTTTGCCCGCGAAGGCGCCAAGGTCGTGCTCGTCAACCGCAGTGCGGAGCGCGCCGAGAAGCTTGCGGTCCAGATCCGTGAAGAAGGCGGTGACGCCTCCGTGTTCGCCGGCGATGTCGTCCAGCCCGAGACAGCAGAAGCGATGGCGGCGTTCGCCGTGAAGACCTACGGGCGGCTCGACATCCTGCACAACAATGTCGGCATCGGTGCGCCTGGTACGCCGGAGACGGTGACGCTTTCCGACTGGAACCGCGCACTGGAGACCAATCTCACCACCACCATGCTCTGCACCAAGTACTGCCTGCCGAAGATGAAAGAGAGCGGCGGCGGCTCGATCATCATGGTGTCGTCGATCGCCGGCGCATTGGGGCTGATGGGCAGTCCCGGCGCCGTCGCCTATGCCACGTCGAAGGCCGGCCTGCATGGCTTCACGCTGTCGGTCGCGGCCGATTATGCGACCCAGAACATCCGCGCCAACTGCATCATCGTCGGATCGGTGCATACGCCGATGGTGGCGCATCTCGGTACCGAGGCGCGCGAGCGGCGACGCAAGATGGTGCCGATGCAGACCGAGGGGACGGCCTGGGACATCGCCTACGGCGCAGTCTATCTCGCCTCCGACGAATCGCGCTGGGTGACCGGCGCGCTGCTGCCGATCGACGGCGGCCTCGTCTCGCTCAGGGCTTGGCCGCGCTAGCCGCCTGCCGCACCTGGCGGCGATCGTGGTGCCAGGTGTAGAGGCCGCTGGCCACGATCACGGCGGCGCCGAGCAGGGTCCAGCCGTCGGGGAAATCGCCGAACACGAGCGCGCCTAGCACCGTGACCCAGACCAGCAGCGTGTAGCTGTAGGGCTGCACGGCGCTAGCCTCGGCATAATCGAGGGCCCGGATCAGGGCGTAGTGCGATAGCGAACCCAACACGGCCATGGCGGCGAGCAATGCCCAACTGGCCGCGTCCGGCCAGTGCCAGTCCCACGGTCCGACGAAGCTTGTGGCGATGAAGGCCGCGAAGGCCGACCACACCAGCGTCGTCTGCGGCGGGTCGGTGCGAGCGCAGAGGCGGACCAGGATCTGGTAGCTGCCCCACAGGATCGCCCCCGCGATCGGGATCAGCAGCGGCCAGTCGAGGACGCGAAAGCCCGGTCGCACGATGAGCAGCACCCCGACGAAGCCGGCGAACACCGCCAGCCAGCGCGCCCGGTCGACGCGTTCTCCCAGGAAAGCCGCGCCGAGTGCGACGACGATCAGCGGCGAGGTCGCGGCGATGGCATGCGTGTCGGCGAGCGGCAGGTAACGGAAGGCGAGCACGAAGGTCGCGCTTTCCACCACCGCCAGCAGCGCCCGCGCGATCTGCAGGAGCGGGCGCGCCGACCGCAACGCCGCAACGAAGCCGCCGTGGGGACGCACGACGATCCAGGCGAAGACGCAGAACACGGCGTAGCGGATCCACATCATCTGGCCGATCGGATAGCCGGCCACCAGCCACTTGCTGATCGCATCCATGCTGGCGAAGCCCAGCATCGCCAGCACAGTGAAGAGCGCCCCGAGTGCGGTTCTGTTCTGCAGACGAGGACGCATTCGCTCAATTCATTGCTGGATCGCGCCCGCGGGGGTGGGGCTCGGATCGAGGGTATAGGCGGATCGAGCGTCTTTCCACTTATTGCGTCGATCGCGAGCGCTTACGCGATGCAGCCATGCAGCCGGCGGCGATTGACGGCTGGCAAGGTCGGCGTACGCTTCTCGTCAATCAAAAAGCTGCGCCGGGAGGCCGCCATGACATTCGACCTCGTCGTCAAGAACGGCATGATCGTCGACGGTTCCGGATTGCCGCGCTATCGCGGTGACGTCGGCGTCAAGGACGGCCGCATCGCCGAGATCGGCCGCATCAGCGGAGCCGCCCGCGAGACGCTCGATGCCGAGGGGCATGTCGTGGCGCCGGGCTTCGTCGATGGCCATACGCACATGGACGCGCAGATCTTCTGGGATCCCATCGGCACCAGCTCGTGCTTCCAAGGTGTGACCAGCGTCGTCATGGGCAATTGCGGCTTCACCCTGGCGCCCTGCCGCGAGAGCGAGGCCGATCTCGTGTTCCGCAATCTCGAGCGTGCCGAGGATATCAGCCGCGACGCCATGCTCGCGGGCATCAAGTGGCGATGGGAGACCTTCCCGGAATTCCTCGACGTTCTCGACTCCCTGCCCAAGGGGATCAATTACGCCGGCTACATGGGGCACTGCGCCTTGCGCACCTATGTGATGGGCCAGCGCGCCTTTACCGACGAGGCGACCGAGGACGACCTCGCCAGGATGGTGCATGAGGTGAAGCAGGCGATCGCCGCCGGCGCCATCGGCTTCTCCACCACGCGCAGCGTCAATCACCAGACCTCGGACGACAAGCCGGTCGCGAGCCGGCTGGCGACCTGGCAGGAGTTCGAGACGCTGGTCAAGGCAATGGGTGCGGGTCTCGTCGAGGTGGCGGGCGAGCCGACCGGCGCGCAGAGCGAGAAAGCCAGGCGCTACTACGAGGCGCTGTCAACGCTCGCCATCGAAAGCGGCCGGCCCATCACCTTCGGGCTCTTCAATCGCCGCACCGCGCCGGGCGGCTGGCGCAGCACCTTCGACATCATCGAGCGCACGGTCCAGCAAGGGGGCCGCATGTTCGCGCAGGTGCACAGCCGGGCGCTGAACGTGCTGCTTTCGTTCGAGACGCAGTTGCCCTTCGACAAATGGGAGATGTGGCGCGAGATGCGCGTCAGGCCGCTGGCCGAGCAGAAGAAGATGTTGCTCGATCCGGACACGCGTCGGCGACTGGTCGAGATCGCCTCACGCCCGTACGAAGGGCCGACGGTGCGGGGCACGGAGGCGCGACCGCCGGAATGGGACTGGATCTTTGCCCTCGACACGATGCGCGGCCCGCATAGATCGATGGCCGAGCTGGCGCGCCAGCGCAATACGCATCCCGTGGAGCTGATGATCGACATGGCGCTCGACCGCGACATGAAGTTCTTCATGCTGCAGCCGGTGGCCAACGAGAACCAGGCCGAGGCGCTGGAGCTGATGAAGCATCCGCGTTCCGTCGTGACCTTCTCCGATTCGGGCGCGCACGTGTCACAGATCATGGACAGCTCGCTGCAGACGCACCTTCTCAGCCATTGGGTGCGCGACAAGCAGGCCTTCACGCTCGAGGAGGCGATCAAGCTGATCACCTGCGATACGGCCACACAGTTCGGCTTCCACGATCGCGGGCTGCTGCGCGAGGGCCTGGCCGCCGACATCGTGGTGTTCGACCCTGACACGGTGGGCCCGCGCATGCCCGAGGTGGTCTGCGATCTGCCGGCCGGCGCCAAGCGCCTGCGCCAGAAGGCCGACGGCATGAAGGCAACGATCGTCAACGGCCAGGTCCTGTTGCGCGACAACGAGCCGACCGGCGCGCTGCCCGGCAGGCTGTTGAGGAAGAAGCGCGTCTGAGGAAGGCGAGCGTGCCTTTCGCAGCGTGAATCGCGCCTTGACTTTGCGGCGGTGCAGCATCATATACGCGCCAGTCCGCTGGTTTGCGGGCATCCAAGGTTTCTCGCGATCGCGCGACGCGCCACCTCGTTTCAGGCGCTTCATCCCGAGACAATCTCCTAGAAGCAAGAGCCGTCCCAGCCGCGCGCGGGAACGGGCCAAAAGCCGCTAAATACGCGTGCCCTGGAGGCACGGTCGGCGGCCAAAAGGACTATTTTCCCAGTGAGTACCCCTTCGTTTGCGGATCTCGGTCTCGCCGAGCCGTTGCTGCGTGCCCTCGAAGCAGCCAACTACACCGCGCCGACCCCGATCCAGGCACGAACCATTCCGCACCTGCTGCAGGGCCGCGACGTCCTGGGCATCGCCCAGACGGGCACCGGCAAGACGGCGGCCTTCGCGCTGCCGGTGTTGCAGCAGCTGTCCGCCGTCAAAGAGCGCGCGCAGCCGAAGAGCCCGCGGGCGCTGGTGCTGGCGCCGACGCGCGAGCTTGCGGTGCAGATCGCCAAGAGCTTCGATACTTACGGGCGGGGCCTCGGCCTGCGGCTCGGCATGGTGATCGGTGGACTGGGCTTCGGCCGCCAGATCGAGACGCTGCAGCGCGGCGTCGACATCCTGGTCGCCACGCCGGGCCGGCTGATCGATCTGATGGAGCGCGGCAACGTCAAGCTCGGGAACGTGACGTTCCTGGTGCTCGACGAAGCTGATCGCATGTTCGACATGGGCTTCATCCGCGACGTGCGCCGCATCACGGCCTCGGTGTCCAAGCAGCGCCAGACGCTGCTGTTCTCGGCCACCATGCCGCCCGATGTCGCCAAGCTCGCGGCCGAGATCCTCAAGAATCCAGAGCGTGTCGAGATCGCGCCGCAGGGCCGTACCGTCGATCGCATCGATCAAAGCGTTTATTTCGTGAACGCTGGTAGCAAGCGCACGCTGCTCAGCCATCTGCTGTCCGATGCAGCGCTCGAGCGCGTCATCGTCTTCACGCGCACCAAGCGCGGCGCCAACCGCGTCGCCGAAGCGCTGGAAGACCAGGGCATTCGCTCCGAGGCCATTCACGGCAACAAGTCGCAGAATGCCCGCCAGAAGGCGCTCGACAACTTCAGCCGCGGCAAGGCCCGCGTGCTGGTCGCGACCGACCTTGCCTCACGCGGCATCGACGTCAGCGGCGTGACGCATGTCATCAACTTCGAGCTGCCGGCCGATGCCGAGAGCTACGTCCACCGTATCGGCCGTACCGCGCGTGCCGGCACCTCGGGCATTGCCCTGTCTTTCTGCGATGGCAGCGAACGGGGTCAGCTCAAGGGCATCGAGCGGTTGATCAACCAACGGATCGCTGTCCTGCCGATGCCGTCGCCGGAAGAGATGCCGGCCGCACCGCCGCCGCGCCCGCGGGCCGAGCGGGAGGAGCGTGACGGCGAGCAGCGGAACCAGCGCCCGCGCGAAAATCGCGGCCATCGCGGTCCGCCGCGCCATCGCAGCTTCGGCGATCGCGCCTTTGGTGATCGCCCCCGCGGCGATCATCCGCGCGGCGATCATCCCCGCGGTGATCGTGCGCCGTCCGAGCATCAGTGGGCGCGCGGCGACTATCGCGACCAGCCACGCAACGAGTCTTCACAGGGCGAGCGCCCGCACGGAGATCGGCCGCACGGCGACCGCCCTCAAGGCGATCGTCCCTATCGCGGCGACCGTCCGCGGCAGGGCGACGACCGGCCCCGTCATCACGGTGGGCATCATGCTGGCCATCGCGGCCATGGTGGCCCTCACGCCCATCGCGCCGATTACGCGCAGGGTGACCGGCCCCACGGCGATCGCGTACAGGCCGATCGTCCGCGCGGCGATCACCCCCGCAGCGAGCGGCCACAAGGCGACAGGCCCCACGGCGATCGGCCCCACGGCGATCGTCCGCAGGGTCCCCGTTCGGCCTGGAAGGGCCGTCGTTTCGGGGGCGGAGGTGGCCGCGGCCGCGCCGCCTGATAGCGGTTTCTGAAAAGTGCAGCGGGCGGCTGATCATCCGATCAGCCGCCCGTTTTGCGTTCAGGCGTCGGACCGCTGATTGTCCACGCCGCTACTCGGTGCGCGCCTCCATGCGCGCCAGGACCTGAACGATTGCGTCGGGACCAATGGCTGTCTCGCCCTTGAAGGGTTGGTCCATGGTGAAGACAAAGCCTAGGAAGGCCCCGACGACGGCCGCCTGCGCCGCCAGAACGGTGGTGCGGAACGGCGTCTGCTGGATGGTGCTGCTGACGAAAAGCAGCATGCAGATGGCGAAGCAGACCACGATCCAGTAGATCGGCGGCAAGGCAATCGTGATCATGTTGAGTCGCGACGCCCGCGCATCGGCGATGGTATCGAGCGCCTTCAGCATTTCGCCCAGGATCAATGTCTCGCGGCTGTTGGTCGGGTTGATGGTCAGGATCCGACGCGAGATGGGCGCGAAGGCCTTGCCGGTCTCCGGATCGCCCTTGTCCTTGAGCATGGCCGGCCATTCTTTTTCGACGATGGATCTGGCGTAGGCATGCAGCAAAGGCCGTACGTCGCGCGCCGACTCATCGCCATAGCGGGTGAGCAGCCGGTCGAGCTGGTCGATCTTTGCAGCTTCGGATGAAACGAGATTGTCCGCTTGCCTGAAATTGATGTCGGCCTGGACCAGCGTGAAGGTGAGGACAAGGCTCGTCATCGTGAACAAGGTGGCCTGCATGCGCAGGACGAAGTCGGTGTTGCCATCGGACGGCGTCAGCCAGGGAATGCGATGGATCAAGCGCGGAAGGACGACCATCAGGAGGACCAGGGTCGTCACAGGCAGGATCAGCAGCAGCAATTCGGGAAAGGTGTAAAGCCAGTCGATCACGACTCAATCCGGGGCGTCGATTGTTGCAGAAGCGCGACGACATTACACCGGGTGTGCAGACGGGAGCTACCGTGCGTTGCTCGCATTATCGTTACGTTCTGCAACCGAATGCAGGAGTCATTGATCGACAAATGTGCCATAAGCCATGGGACGAGAGTTCCGTGGCTGCGGGACAGAAAGACCAAGCGTTATGATACGTTTTATCGTTCGTATTTTCCTTTCCCCCCTGGCGATCGCGATCTTCGACCTGATGATCCTGTTTCCGCTTCTGCTGGCCATCTGGGAAGTCGCGCATAGCGGCTGGAAGCACGAGCAGGGGCTGCACGAAGCGCTAGATATCATCGAGGGCATGGGCGTCATTCTGATCGGCTGGGGCGTCGCTCTCGAAGAGCGGGAATCCCTGCGCCACATCTTCCGGCTGACGGGGAATAGCGACGAAGGGTGGCAGGCGATCGTCGACCATATGTGTCACAGCGCCGGTCTCGGTCTGTTGATCTTCGGACTGTTCGCGGAAATGTGCATCGAGGCGATCCGCCTTCCCAATGCAATCATCAATACGGCCGGCATCGATCACCTGGTCCTGCTGGGAAGCCTCGCTTTCCTCGTGCTCAGCATCTACGTGATGGTCCATCACATCTTTTCGCTGATCCGGGCGCTGTTCGCAGGCAAGCACGTCGTTTCCAGCCAATCGCCCTCGCACTGAAACGCTTGCATTGTCGGATGCGATCCCGCTCTCGGGATCGTGCCGGATATTTGCAGTACAGAGCCGCGTTGAGGTTTTGTGACCACGACCACACCGGGAGTCTTGCGCTTGTCCGCAACTTTCGGCGGAGGTCTTTCTTAATCAAAGAGCATGGGCTATTTCAGTAGCGCTGCACCACAGCCATCGCTGTAGTGATTGAAAGACCCTGCGTAATGGTACGTTTTCTCGTTCGCCTGTTTCTGGCTCCCCTCGCCATTGCCATCCTCGATGTGATCATTCTCGTTCCGCTGGTCATCGCCATCCTCGAAGTGGCGATCGGGCTTTTGGAGGGACAGGAATTTCACGAGCCAATGGACATCATCGAAGGCATGGGCGTGATCCTGATCGGCTGGGGAGTCGCCCTCGAGGAACGGGGGTCGCTGCGCGACATATTCGGACTGAAGGGCGGCGCCGACGAGCCGTGGCAGGTCCTCGTCGACCATGTATGCCACGGGTCAGGGCTGGGTCTGTTGATCTTCGGCCTGTTCGCCGAGATGTGCGTCGAAGCCGTGCGGTTGCCCAACCACATC
Source organism: Enhydrobacter aerosaccus (assembly GCF_900167455.1). Taxonomy (GTDB): domain Bacteria; phylum Pseudomonadota; class Alphaproteobacteria; order Reyranellales; family Reyranellaceae; genus Reyranella; species Reyranella aerosaccus. The sequence continues at coordinate 415,853 of NZ_FUWJ01000002.1, read as the reverse complement.
ATCAACACCGACAAGATCGACGCTCTGGTGCTCGTGGGCAGCCTCGGCTTCCTGGTGATCGCCATCTACGTGATGGCGCGCCATATCATCTCGATGGTCAGGCTGTTGCTGCTTGGCCGTGGTGCCGCTCCGCACCATCCGGCGTCGCACTGACGCTCAGACGATCCCCTCGTCGCGGAAGATCTCCAGGCACTTGCGCAGCGCGCGTTCGTAGCGTGCCCGCTCCTTGGCGATCGATTCGTCGTTCCACTCGAAGAATCCGCGCTTGGTCTTGAAGCCGATACGGCCTTCATCGACGTTGCGCTGCAGGACCGGCGGCGGTCCATCGGCATTGCTGAGATCGGGATAGATCACCTTGGCCACGGCGCAGGTCGTGTCCCAGCCCGAATGCTCCTTCTGCAGGATCGGGCCGGCGGCGGCATAGCGGAAGCCGAAGGACAGACGCACCGTCGCGTCGATATCCTCCGGCGAGGCGACACCCTGCTCGATCAGCCACAGCGCCTCGCGCATCAGAGCGGCCTGGATGCGATTGCCGAGGAAGCCGATCACGTCCTTCTTCACCTGCACGGGCCGCTTGCCCAGCGCGGTCATGATCGCGCCGACCTTCTCCGCTAGCGCGACGTCGGTATGCACCGAGCGCACCACCTCGACCAGCGGGATGAGATGGGCGGGCATGAAGAAGTGCAGACCCATCATGCGCTGCTGCGTCTTCAATCCCATGCCGATGGCGCTGATCGGGAAACTCGAGGAATTGGAGGTGAGGGCGCAGTCGGGCCGCGCCAGCGTCTCCATCTCGGCGAACAGCTTCTGCTTCAGCGCCAGATCCTCTGTCACGGTCTCGACCGCGATGTCGATCTCGGACCACGGTGCCTCGGCCAGCGTGGCATAAGTTGCCAGGCCTGACGTGTCGGGCGATTTGCCCATCGCCTCGAGCGCGCGAGCCGTCGCGGATGGCAACCCGTCGCGTGTCGGCGCGGAGCGCGACACGACATCGACCTTCCAGCCGCCGGCCAGGAACATGGCGATGATACCGACCCCCATCGTGCCGCCGCCCAGGACCAAGGCCCGACCCGGGGTTGCGTGTTCGCGTTGCGGCATTTCCAGACCTCCCATATCGACGGTGCCCTGCGGGCGGGGCAATATCCGCCGCCAAGCCAGCCAGTTGCAACAAGGAGAAGACGATGAGCGGCACCTACAAGGATATCGGCGTCAGCAGTGAGGGCCATGTCGGCGTCGTCGAGATCCAGCGTCCGCCGCACAACTTCTTCGACAATGCCCTGATCAACCAGATCGCCGACGCCTTCGAGGCGTTCGATCGCGACACCAACATCCGCGCCTACGTGCTGTGCTCGCAGGGCAAATCGTTCTGCGCCGGCGCGGACTTCGCCAACCGCCCGCAGACGGGATCGGCCGAGAGCGGCAAGCACCTCTACAAGGAGGCCACGCGCCTGTTCCGCTCCAAGAAGCCCAGCATCGCCGCGGTACAGGGGCCGGCGATCGGTGGCGGATTGGGCCTGGCGTTGATGCCCGACTTTCGCGTCGCCTGCCCCGAGGCGCGCTTTGCCGCCAACTTCACCCGGCTCGGTTTCCATCCCGGCTTCTCGCTTACCTTCACTCTGCCGCGCCTGATCGGACAGCAGCGCGCCAATCTGATGTTCTATACCGGCCGTCGGATCGGCGGTGAGGAAGCTTTCGCCTGGGGCATGGCCGATGTGCTGGTGCCGCTGGCCGACGTGCGCAAGGAGGCGATGAAGCTCGCCGCCGAGATCGCCGAGAGCGCGCCGCTTGCCGTCATGTCGACGCGCGAGACCATGCGCCGCGGCTTCGCCGATGCCGCCGAGATCGCGACCGAGCGCGAGCTTACCGAGCAGGACTGGACGCGCAAGACCGAGGACTTCAAGGAAGGCATCAAGTCCTACGCCGAAAAGCGGCCCGGCAACTGGAAGGGCCGCTGACCGCGGCCGCATTGTCGGTCTTCGATCTGCTTCGGGGCGCGCCGCGAGCGCGCCCCCTTTGCTTGAGCTAAACGCGAAGGACAGAACATGACGACCTCAACGCTTTCGGGAAAGACCGCCATCGTCACCGGTGGGGCTTCGGGTATCGGTGCCGCCTGCTCGGAGACTTTGGCGGGCGCGGGCGCTGCTGTCCTGATCACCGATATCGACGACCGCCTCGGCAAGGAGACCGTCGAGCGCATCGCCAAGGCCGGCGGCAAGGCACACTACCTCCATCATGATGTGCGTGATGAGGGGACGTGGTCCGGCGTGATCGCCGAGGCGGAGAAGCGCTTCGGCCGCCTCGACATCATGGTCGCCAATGCCGGTATCGGCATCATGGCGCCGATCGCCACCATGACGCTAGCCGACTGGCAGCGGCAACAGGCGATCAATCTCGACGGCGTGTTCCTGTCGATCAAGCATGCCATTCCGGCGCTGAAGAAAGTAGGCGGTGGCTCGATCGTGCTGATGTCGTCGGTAGCCGGCCTGCGCGGCGCGCCGGGACTGGCGGCCTATTCGGCGACCAAGGGCGGCGTGCGGCTGCTCGCCAAGTCGGTCGCGCTGGAGCACGCGGCCGACAACATCCGCTGCAACTCCGTGCATCCCGGCATCATCGCCACGCCGATCTGGGAGAAGATCCCGACCGGCGCCGAAGGCAACCGCCGCAACGCGCCGATCGATCCGCGTGAGCGCGCCGCCGTCGCGGTACCGCTGGTGCGCGTCGGCGAGGCGCAGGACATCGCCAACGGCGTCCTGTTCCTCTGCACCGATGCCGCGAGCTACATCACCGGCCAGGAGCTGGTGATCGACGGCGGCCTTACCGCCGGTGGAAAGGCGTCGCGCCGCGACTAGGAAGCCGCGCCGACCATCGCTGGCTGCCGTTGTGCTTGCTGGATCGCCGACACGATCCACTTGCCGCCGCGGCTGCGCAGGAAGGTCCAGACTTCCGTCGCCTCGGTCCGTGCCTGGGCGTTCCCTTCGACGATCGCGCCATCGGCGATGCGCCGTGTCACGTCGATCAGGCTGAAGCGCATGCCGACGGTGGCATAGTCGATCCCGCCCTCGCGCCACGCTTCGGCGAGGTCGCCCTGCTCGAGCTTCACCCCGTCGATCTTGTTCTCGACGCCGCGGCTTGCATTGGCGGAGAGCTGCTCGGAGAAATAGCCGACCATCTCCGGTGTCGCGAGGCCGCGAAGCCGCGCGAGGTCTCCAGCGCTGTAGGCCGTCTGGACGGCACCGAGGAGGCGCTCGAAGTCGTTGTAGTCTTCGGCCGCGATGGCGAGTTGTCCGGTGCCGGCGCCCAGTGCGGCTCCGCCCGCGAGAAGCGGGGATCCGCCAGTCTGCGGCACGCTCGATCGCGCGATCGGCACATCCGTCACGGAAGGCGAAGCAGTCGCGTAGGCATAGGCCGGGCGGCCGGCCGTGGCAGTCCCGCCCCGGAACAGGCGAACGGCGAGATAGCCCAGACCGCCGATCAGCAGCATCTGGAAGAAAAGGCCGAAGATGCCGGCGCCGCCGCCGAAGCCGCCACCGAACAACATGCCGAATAGGCCGGCGCCGAACAGGCCGCCCATCAGGCCGGAGAGGAACGGATGGCGCGACATGAACCCGCCAGCTTGGGGAGCGGCTTGCGCCGTCGTGGCGGCGGGAGTGGTCGCCGGCTGGGTGGGTGTCACGGTGCGCTGGATCGGCGCTGCACTGGGTGCGGTTTGCGTCGGAGCCGGAGGCTGAGTCGTGCGCGTGCCGCGGCTGCCGGAATTCGTACCGCCACCGGCGCGTGCGTCTGCGGACGACGGCGCCAAGGTCGGGATAACGAGGAGGAGGGCCGCGAGAACCGCGAGCCAACGGAAAGTCTTCATGATTAGCCACCCTGTCGTCGGATTACACCGACGTGCGGAATGTGTGGCGGATAACCTCATCATTCAAGGTGATACTCGCCTATTCGTCATCGGCGCCCGGTCATCCCCCAGCGTCGGCGCGCGGCCTGCGAAAGTCATTTTAGCTGCTCGTCGATCAGCTTGAGCGCCTCGGTCGCGAAGGCGAGCATGTTGGCGGCGCGGTCGGCCGAGCCGGTGCGCAAGGTCCGGGCGATCTTGCCGTTGGGGCCGACCACGGCGACGCAGGTGTGGCCGGCCGGGTCGCCGTAGGAGTTGCCGGTCGGGCCGGCGGCGCCGGTCTCGGCCAAGCCCCAGCTCGTCTTCAGGCGCTCGCGCACATGCTCCGCCGCCAACAGCGCCCACGGTTCCGACGAGGAGCGCACGCCCGCACGCTTCTCCTTCGGCACGGCGAGGAAGGCATCCTGCGCCGGCCGCGTATAGACGACGGCGCCACCCATGTAATAGGCCGACGCGCCCGGCACCGCGAGCAGCGCCGCGGAAACGAGTCCGCCCGACGAGGACTCGGAAATGGCGATCGTTTCCTTGCGTGCCTTGAGCTTCTCGCCGATGCGATGGGCGAGGGGGAGCAGCGTTTCCATGCCTTGTTCCTTTAGGTGAGGGCGTCGAGATTGAGCGCGACCTGCTGGCCGAGCCATAGGGCGCGGTCGCGGTGATCCTCCAGATCCTGGCCGGTATTCGGATGCACGAACACGGTGAGGTCGCCGCGATGCAGCGCCAGCCAGGGAATCAGTGTTGCGAACAGGTCGTTGCGGAACCGCACCTGATAGCTGAAGCGTGGATGCGGCCCGACCGGCTTCTCGTGAAACCGGCCCATGTCGATGTCGAATGACTTTTCGATGCGCTCGCGCAACGCCCAGGCTTCCTCCCGCGAGGCGGGATCGAAGTAGATGTGCGCGTGCCAATCCTTGATATCGGTCGTGTCCATGGCGTCATCCTACTCTGTCGCTCACTGTGCGATATGGTCCGCGTGCCGAAACCCTGAGCCGTTCCCCGATGCGAGGCCGCCTGCTAGCCTCGGTCCATCATGAACTTCGATTTCTCCGACGACCAGAAGCTGCTCAAGGAGCAGGTTCGCAAGTTCCTCGCCGACAAGTGCCCGACCAAGGTCGTGCGCCGCGTTCTTGATGGCAATGAGGCGTATGCCGAAGAGGTCTGGAGAGGCCTCGTCGAGCTGGGTGTGCCCGCCACTGCCATTCCGGAGGAATATGGCGGGCTTGGCCTGTCGCCGCTCGAACTGTGCGTGATTGCCGAGGAGATCGGCCGCGCCGCTGCGCCGGTGCCGTTCGACAGCTCGGTCGTGCTGGCGACCGAGGTGCTGAAGCTCGCAGGCTCCGAAGCGCAGAAAAAGAAGTGGCTAGCTGAACTGGCGGCCGGCAAGGCAATCGGCACGCTCGCCGTCGCCGAGGGCGCACAGCCGCCGCGTCCACGCAACATCCGAACGACCTTCGGCGGCGGCAGGCTCAGCGGCAAGAAGGTGCCGGTGATCGATGGCGATGCCGCGACCTTCGCCGTCGTGCTGGCGAACACCGGCGGGCAAGGTGATCGCGCCGTGTCGCTGGTCCTCGTCGACCTGTCGCAATCCGCCGTGAAGAGGAAGCGCGTCGAGACCATCGATCCGGCGCGCAAGCAGGCCGAACTCACCTTCGACGGGGCGTCGGCCGAATTGCTGGGCGCGGAAGGTCAGGGCTGGTCGCTGCTCGAACGGCTGTACGATGCGGCCGCGGTCTACTTCGCCTTCGCTCAGGTGGGCGGTGCGGAGGCAGCGATGTGGATGGCGCGCGACTACGCGCTGCAGCGCCAGGCCTTCGGCCGTGCGATCGGATCCTACCAGGCCATCAAGCACAAGCTGGCCGACTGCTACGTGAAGCTCGAGCTGGCGCGCTCCAACGCCTATTACGGCGCGATGATGCTGACCGACGGCGGCGCCGACCTGCCAGTCGCGGCGGCGGCGGCGCGCATCGCGGCCACCGAAGCCTACGACTTCGCCGCGAAGGAGAACATCCAGACCCATGGCGGCATCGGCTTCACCTGGGAGGCCGATACGCAATTCCACTATCGCCGCGCCCGCGTGCTGGCGCTGGCCCTGGGTGGACCGATGGCCTGGAAGGACAAGCTGGTGACGCGGCTCGAACAGAAGAACGCGGCGTGAGTTTTCCCTCCCCTTCGCGGGAGCCGCGAAGGGGAGGTGCCCGCGCAGCGGGCGGAGGGGTCGGAAGCGACGTGACCCTGACGCCCATGACCCCTCCGTCGCCGTAGGACGGCGACACCTCCCCGGCGCGGGTTCCGCGCCGGGGAGGAGACGAGAAAAATTCAGGAGACGCCCATGGACTTCAACGATACCCCCGAAGAGGCTGCGTTCCGCAAGGAAGTGCGCGCCTGGCTCGACGCCAACGCCACCCGCAAGAGCGACGACAAGCAGAGCTTCCGCGCCCGCAACGACGATCCCGAGCTTCTGAGGAAGGCCAGGGAATGGCAGGCCAAGAAGGCGGCGGCCGGATATGCGCGCATGACCTGGCCGAAGGAATTCGGCGGCCGCGGCGCCTCGCCCATCCTGCAGGTGATCTACCAGCAGGAGGAGGCGAATTACCTGGTGCCGCTGGGCTTCTTCGATATCGGGCTCGGCATGTGCATCCCCACCATGATGGCCTATGCCAGTCCTGAGCAGCTCAAGCGCCATGTGGAGCCGGCGCTGCATGGCGAGGAGATCTGGTGCCAGCTCTTCTCCGAGCCGGCGGCGGGCTCGGACGTGGCCGGCATCCGCACCCGCGCCGAGCGCGACGGTGACGAGTGGGTGATCAACGGCCAGAAGGTTTGGACCTCGGGCGCGCACTATTCCGACTTCGGCATCATCATCACGCGGACCGACCCGACGGTGCCCAAGCATCAGGGCCTGACGATGTTCTTCCTGTCGATGAAGACGCCGGGCGTCGAGGTGCGGCCGATCAAGCAGATGTCGGGCGGTGCCAACTTCAACGAGGTGTTCTTCACCAATGTGCGCATTCCCGACAGCCAGCGCCTGGGCAAGGTGGGCGAGGGCTGGAAGGCCGCGCTCACGACGCTCATGAACGAGCGCCTCGCGGTCGGCATGCCGTCGGGCGGCCTCGATGTCGACGAGCTGATGGAACTGGCGCGCGATACCGATTTCGATGACGGGCCGGCGCTCAAGAACCAGCAGGTGCGCTCGAGGATCGCCGACTGGTATGTGCAGCAGCAGGGGCTGAAGCTGACCCGCTATCGCACGCTCACCGCGCTTTCCAAGGGCCAGACGCCGGGACCGGAATCTTCGATCATCAAGATCGTGGCGGCGCCCAAGATGCAGGACATGGGCGCCTTCGCGATGGAGCTGATGGGACCGGCCGGCGTCATGAAAGAGGAGATCCCGCAGGCGGGCGGCTTCCAAGCGCAATGGATCGGCGGCGCGGGTTTCCGCATCGCCGGCGGCACCGACGAGATCCTGCGCAACATCGTCGCCGAACGTGTGCTCGGCCTGCCAGCCGATGTGCGCGTCGACAAGGACATCCCGTTCAACAAGCTCGGCAAATGACCAGCCTGTTCAGCTGATCGCCGAGGTCCCGTAACCCGGGCGGGCCTTCTCGTCAGAGAAGGGACTTGTGTGTACACATAAGTGTGTGCTTATGTATTGTCGTGATCGAGAACGACATCTTCAGGGCTCTCGCCGATCCAACCCGCCGCGCCATCTTCGAGAAGCTCGCGGCGGGTAGCATGAATGCCAGTGCCTTGCGCGACGGCATGAAAATCAGCCAGCCGGCCATGTCCCAACATCTCGCGGTTTTGCGTGGTGCGCGATTGGTGCGGGAAGAGCGGCAAGGGCGGTTTGTCAATTATGAGGTCGATCCGGAAGGATTGGCCTTCATTGCGCAGTGGCTGGCCAGGTATCGCGCGTACTGGCCCGCGCGCATCGACGCGCTCAAAGTCTTGCTGAAGGACATGGACCAATGAGCCACGGAAAGACCGAAAAGCCCTTCAACGGCGTCGAACTCGAATACGAGTTCGATGAGCCGCCGCGCAAGGTCTGGCGCGCGATAACCATTCCGGAGTTTCGTGAAAGGTGGCTCCCGAAAGAGGCGCTGGCCGAAGCTGAAGCGACCTGCGTCACGCCGGAGCGTGAGGTCAGCTTCAGGATGCGCGATAGGGAATCACCATTCCTTGAAAGTACCGTGACGTTCCGCCTTGCTCCCAACGCCGCAGGTGGGACCAGCCTGCGGATCATCCACGAGGTTACGGATGCAAGGCTCAAGCGGATGGTGATGACAGCCGCAAACAACAACAGCGTGCCGGTCATGCGCGCCGCCTGACTCGGCAAGAACTTCGATAAGTCACGGAAAACAGGAGTTCGCCAATGCGCGAAGCGATGCAACTTGTCCCGATGGTCATCGAACAATCGAGCAAGGGAGAGCGATCGTTCGACATTTACTCTCGCCTTCTCCGTGAAAGGATCATCTTTCTCAATGGCGAAGTGAACGACAGTGTGTCGGCGCTGGTCTGCGCGCAATTGTTGTTTCTGGAGGCGGAGAACCCCCGGAAGCCGATCTACCTCTACATCAATTCGCCTGGGGGCGTCGTCACCAGTGGCTTCGCGATGTACGACACGATGCGTTACATCCGCGCGCCGGTCCATACATTGTGCATGGGAACGGCTCGCTCGATGGGATCATTCCTGCTGATGGCGGGAGAACCTGGCGAACGCGCGGCGCTGCCGAACGCGAGCCTGCACGTTCATCAGCCTCTCGGCGGCTTCAAAGGGCAGGCTTCGGATATTCTCATCCATGCCGAGGAGATCCAGAGAACCAAGCAGCGCGTGACGCGCCTCTATGCGGAACATTGCGGGCGTACCTATGAAGAAGTCGAACGCACCCTCGATCGCGATCGCTTCATGACCGCGGAGGAGGCCCTGGAGTGGGGGCTGATTGACCGTATCCTGTGTGTTCGCGAGGAGGAGGGAAGTGAAACGCCATCGGCATAGGCGGACCTTTCCCGGGACCGCGGGCCTCTGACCCGCTCGAGCGGCGCCGGTTGTAGAGAGGAAGAGCGGGCTGGAAGCCCGCAGTCCGGCAAGAGGCGCATCGGGGCTGGAATCGTCCCTGCGGCCTTGTGCGCATGCATGTGCTGCGGTCACGATGGAGCAGGGTGTCTCCGCTATTTGTGATGGCGCCGACAAACAAGAGGAGGAAACGAAATGAACAGATTGGACGGCAAGGTCGCGTTCCTCTCGGGAGCGGCGCGTGGCATCGGTGGGGCGACGGCCAGGTTGATGGCGAACGCGGGCGCGAAAGTCGCCATCGGCGATGTGCTCGACGAGCGTGGCCGGCAGACGGCGAAGGAGATCGAGGCCGCCGGCGGGCAGGCGCTCTACGTCTCCCTCGACGTCACGCAGGAAGTGAGCTGGGCCGCGGCGATGGACGCCACGCTGAAGAAGTTCGGCAAGCTCGACGTGCTGGTGAACAATGCCGGCATCTTCAACGGCAAGGGCGTCGAGGAGGCTACGCTCGACGAATGGAATCGGCTGGTCGCGGTCAACCTCACCGGCGTGGTGCTGGGCACGCGCGCGGCGCTGCCGCATCTCAAGCAAAGCGCGGCCGGCAGCCCGCACGGCTCGGCGATCGTCAATCTCGCCTCGGTCGCGGGGCTGGTCGGGTCGCAGCTCGATCCGCTCTATTCCTTGACCAAGGGCGGGGTGACGCTGTTCACCAAGTCGACGGCGCTCGAATTCGGCCGCAAGGGCTATCGCATCCGGGTCAACTCGATCCATCCCGGCGTCATCGATACCGACATGGGCCAGCAGACCTTCGCCATGCGGGCTCGGGCGCTCGGCAGCAACGACACCCAGGCGACGCGCGACGTATCCACACGCATGCATCCGATCGGCCGGCTGGGCGTCGCCGAGGATATCGCCAAGGGCATCCTGTTCCTGGCCTCCGACGACGCCGGTTTCATGACCGGCTCGGCGCTCGTGGTCGATGGCGGCTACACGGCGCAATAGCGCTGAGGTCGTGTGATCATTGAAGCGTGGCATGACGCGCCACGGGAGTGGCGCGCCCCGAGCATCAGAAGATCCCGGCCGCGAGTCCAGCCGCCATCGCCGCGCCGAGTTCCTCGCACTGCGCGACGAAGCTGTCCTGCCAGGGCCCGCGGCAGATCATGGGCTCCTGCACCAGGCGCCAGCGCAGCCCGGTCAGGATGGTCTCGACGCCGCGGCGCGTACCGGTGCCGTCGCTGCCGGCACGGATGTAGAGGGCGCAGGGCAGGCCCTGCGTGCGCTCGAGGACGGGATAGTAGGAGCGGTCGAAGAAGTCCTTCAGGGCGCCGCTCATGTAGCCCAGGTTCTCGGTCGTGCCGAGGATGACGGCCTGTGCCGCCAGCACGTCCTCGGGGCCGGCCTGCAGTGGCGCGGCGACGACGACGTCGATGCCCGTTTCGCTGCGCGCACCCCGCTCCACGGCCTCGCGCAGAGCGAGCGTGTTCTGCGACGGCGCATGTGCCACGATCAGCAACCGCTTCGACATGAACCACTTTTACCGTTGACCTGATGCTCAAGAAACTCCTGATCGCCAATCGCGGCGAGATCGCCATCCGTATCGCCCAAGCCGCCGCCGAACTGGGCATCGCCACGGTTGGCGTCTTCTCGGACGACGATGCCAATTCGCTGCATATCAAGCGTGTCGACGAAGCCGTGCCGCTGAATGGGCGTGGAGCCGCGCCCTATCTCGACATCGCCGCCGTCATCGCCGCGGCCAAGGCGACCGGCTGTGACGCCATCCATCCGGGCTACGGTTTCCTGTCGGAGAACGCGGCGCTGGCGCGCGATTGTGCCGAGGCCGGCCTCGTCTTCGTCGGCCCGACACCCGAGCAGCTCGACCTGTTCGGCGACAAGGCTCGCGCGCGCGATCATGCCGCGACATGCGGAGTACCGGTGTTGCCCGGCACGGACGGACGGACCGACGTCGCCGGCGCCACGGCGTTCTTCAAGGCGCACGCCAAGGCCGGAATCGTCGTCAAGGCGATCGCGGGCGGCGGGGGCCGCGGCATGCGGCTGATCCGCAACGAGGACGAGATCGCCGACGCCTTCGCACGCGCCGCGGCGGAAGCCAAGGCGGCGTTCGGCAACGGCGATCTCTATGCCGAACGGCTGGTCAGCGAGGCGCGTCATATCGAGATCCAGGTCGTTGGCGACGGTAAGGGCAAGGTGGTGGCGCTGGGCGAGCGCGAATGCACGCTGCAGCGCCGCAGCCAGAAGATCGTCGAGCTGGCTCCCAGCCCGGCGTTGAAGCCTGCCCTGCGCGAGAAGACCGTCGCGGCAGCGGTCGTCATGGCCGAAGCCGTGCAGTATCGCAGCCTCGGCACCTTCGAGTTCCTGGTCGACGGCCGAGAGTTCTTCTTCATCGAGGCCAATCCGCGCCTGCAGGTCGAGCACACCATCACGGAAGAGGTATGGGGCGTCGATCTGGTGAAGGCGCAGCTCTTGCTGGCGGGCGGCGCGGCGCTCAAGGAGACAGATGTCGAGCAGGCATCGCCGCGCGGCAACGCCATCCAGCTGCGCGTCAATATGGAGACGATGACGGCCGATGGCTCGGCCAGGCCGGGTGGCGGCACGCTGTCGGTGTTCGAGCCGCCGACCGGTCCCGGCGTGCGCGTCGACACCTATGGCTATGCCGGTTATCGCACCAATCCCAATTTCGATTCGCTGCTGGCCAAGGTGATCGTGCATGGGGCGACGTTCGAGGAGGCGCTGGCGCGGGCCGAACGCACGCTGGCGGCCTTCCGACTGGAAGGCGCCCCTTCCAACATCGCCTTCCTGCGCGCGCTTCTGGCCGATCGCGCGGTACGGACCGACAAGGTCCATACGCGTTTCGTCGACGAGCATGCCGCCGATCTGATCGAGGCTGCGGCCCGGCTGCAGCCCGGACTTTACTTTCAGGCCGCGGCAGCCAACGGCTCCGGCAATCGTCAGGCCGGCGCCCGGGTCGATGCCGTCGATCCGCTGGCGGTGCTCACCTTTGGCAAGCAGGCAACGGTCCAGTCCGGCGAGATGGCCGGCGATGCGCCGGAAGGCACGGTGCCCGTGCCGGCGCCGATGCAGGGTACGATCGTGAGTCTTGCCGTGACGGAAGGCGATGCCGTGGCTGCCGGCCAGCCGCTGCTCATCATGGACGCCATGAAGATGCAGCACGAGATCCGAAGCCCGGCGCGCGGCTATGTGCGACGGATCGCGGTGGAGGCTGGCGAGACCATCTATGAAGGCCATCCGCTGCTCTATGTCGAAGAAGCCGATGTCGAGGTGAAGAGCGCGGCGGCCGAGGAAAAGATCGATCTCGATCATGTCCGGCCCGATCTCGCCGAATACTTCGAGCGTCGGGCGATGACGCTGGACGAAAAACGGCCGGATGCAGTAGCTCGGCGGCGCAAGACCAACCAGCGCACCGCCCGCGAGAACCTGAACGATCTCGTCGATCCCGGTTCCTTTGTCGAGTACGGCGCCTTCGCCATCGCCAGCCAGCGCACACGCCGGTCGGTCGAGGATCTGATGGCCAAGACTCCGGCCGACGGTCTCATCACCGGGATCGGCCGTGTGAACGGCGCGCTGTTCGACGAGACGCGCAGCCGCGTCGCCGTCGCGCTGTACGACTACACCGTGCTGGCCGGCACCCAGGGCAAGACCAACCACGAGAAGAAGGACCGGCTGTTCGAGCTGGTGGAGGCGCAGCGCCTGCCGCTGGTCGTCTTCACCGAAGGCGGCGGCGGCCGCCCGGGCGATATCGACGTCCAGTCGGTGGCCGGCCTCAACACCATGGCCTTCCATATCTTCGGTCGGTTGAGCGGGCTGGTGCCATTGGTGGGCATCAACTCCGGCCGCTGCTTCGCCGGCAACGCCGCGCTGCTGGGCTGTTGCGATGTCGTCATCGCCACGAAGAACTCGACCATCGGCATGGGCGGGCCGGCGATGATCGAGGGCGGCAATCTCGGCGTCTATGCGCCCGAGGAAGTCGGGCCGATGAGTGTGCAGGTGCCCAATGGCACGGTCGACATCGCCGTCGAGGACGAGGCCGAGGCCGTCGCCGTCGCCAGGAAGTATCTCTCCTACTTCCAGGGGCCGGTCGCCGAATGGAAGACGGCGGACCAGCGCCTTCTGCGGCGCGCGATTCCGGAGAACCGGCTGCGCGTCTATGACGTGCGTACCGTGATCGACACGCTGTGCGACGAGGGTTCGGTGCTGGAACTGCGTCGCGCCTTCGGGCCGGGCATGGTGACGGTGCTCGCGCGCATCGAAGGCAAGCCACTCGGCATCGTCGCCAACAACCCGACGCATCTTGCGGGTGCGATCGACTCGGACGGCGCCGACAAGGCGGCGCGCTTCCTGCAGCTCTGCGATGCCTTCGACCTGCCGGTTCTGTTCCTGTGCGACACGCCGGGCATGATGGTGGGGCCGGAGATCGAGAAGACCGCGCTGGTGCGCCATTGCTCGCGACTGTTCGTGGTCGGCGCCAATCTCGGCGTGCCGTTCGGGACCATCGTGCTGCGCAAGGCCTACGGCCTCGGCGCCCAGGCGATGGCCGGCGGCTCGTTCCACGCCGGCGCCTTCGCAATCTCCTGGCCGACCGGTGAGTTCGGCGGCATGGGACTTGAAGGTGCGGTGAAGCTCGGCTTCCGCAAGGAGCTCGAGGCGGTCAGCGATCCGGCCGAGCGGCGCGCCCTGTTCGACAAGATGGTCGCGGCGGCCTACGCGCGCGGAAAGGCGCTCAGCACCGCGACCTACTTCGAGGTCGACGAGGTTATCGATCCAGCCCAATCGCGGCACTGGATCGCGACGGCACTGCTCGGCGCCGAACCGAGGCGGCGCGACGGTCACAAGAAGCGTCCCAACATCGACACATGGTGAGGAAGAGATGAAAGACCTGGCAGGGCGGATCGCCGTCGTCACCGGAGGTGGATCAGGCATGGGCCGCGAGCTGGTGCGTCAGCTCGTGGCCGAGGGCTGCAGCATTGCCGCCTGCGACGTCTCCGCGGCCGGCCTCGCCGAGACCAGGCGGTTGTGCGAGCAGGAACGGCTGCCGCAGGGTCTGCGCATCACGACCCATATCGTCGATGTCGCCGATGAATCCCAGATCCAGCGCTTCAGGGACGAGATCTCGGCACAGCACGAGACCGACCGCATCCACCTTCTGTTCAACAACGCGGGTATCGGCGGCGGCGGCAGCATGATCGTGAATGAGCGTGCCGAGTGGGAGCGGACCTTCAATATCTGCTGGGGCGGAGTCTATCTCTGCACACGCACTTTCCTGCCGATGCTGATGAAGGCCGACAAGGGCCATATCGTCAACACCAGCAGCGTGAACGGGTTCTGGGCCTCGCTCGGGCCGCATACGCCGCAGACCGCCTACAGCGCCGCCAAGTTCGCCGTCAAAGGCTTCTCCGAAGCGTTGCAGACGGATCTCCGGATGAACGCGCCGCACATCAAATGCTCGGTCGTGATGCCGGGCCATATCGGCACCGGCATCGCCGGCAACACCGGCAAGGTTTTGAGCGGCAGCGATTCCGAGTCGATGACGCCGGCCATGATAAAGGTCGCGCGCGATCGCATCACGGCCGCCGGGCTCGATACCTCGCGAATGACGGATGCCCAGGTGGAACAGATCGCCCGCGATCGGATCCGGCGCTTCATGGAGGAAGCGCCCATGAGCGCCGCCCAGGCGGCCACGGTGATCCTGGACGGCGTCAAGGCGGACCGCTGGCGCATCCTGGTCGGCGAGGATGCCCATCGGCTCGACGAACTCGTTCGCCAGTCGCCCGAACAGGCCTACGAGGTCGATTTCTTCAATCGCCTCGCGACCACTGTCGGTTGGAAGGTGGGCCGCTGAACGCGGCCGCTACGCCACCCAGAAGGTGTCGGGCTTGTAGAGCCCGATATATCCGCCCGGATCCCAGGCGTAATAGCCTTCCTTCGGCACGTTCTTGATCTTGGGCGCAACCACGATCGGCTGCAGCACACCGTTGAGCGTGCCGATCGAGTAGACCTGCTCCATGTTGTTCTGCAGGATCTGGTCCCAGGCCTTGTGGCGGGTGGCGTCGTCGGTCGCCGTCTCCCACGAGTGCAGGTAGTCGAGCAGCACCGCCGCCTCCGGCATGTCGCACTTCTCGCCCTGCTTGCCCTTGGATTCGATGAACATGCCCCAGCGCGGCCACTGCAGGCCGCCCTGCATGGTCGGGCAGAACTCCTTGGGCGAGGTCTCGAGTGACGGCACCGCGGTCACCACGCCGGCATAGGCGGTCATGATCGCATCGCCGGAGAAGGCGCGCATGCGGAAGTTGTTGAGCGACTGCGGCTTGCTCAGGAGCTTGATGCCGATCTTCTTCCACTGGTCGGCGATCAGCGACAGCGCGTCTGAGTCCTCGCTGACCTCGCTGGCATGCTCGACGACGATGATGGCCGGCCGGCCGTCCGGCAGCAGCCGGATGCCTTCGTCGTTGCGCTTGTCGAGGCCGACCTCGTCGAGCAGCTTGTTGGCCGCCTTGAGATCATGCGTCGCCCACTTGGTCGCGTACTCCGGCTTGAACAGCGACGATCGCGGCATGATCGTATTGGCGGACGGTTTGGCGAGGCCGGTATAGATCACCTCGTTCAGCTCGTCGCGATCGACGGCCATCGACAGGGCACGCCGGAAGCGCACATCGCGATTGAGCTTGCTCCAGGTTTCGTCCTTGGCATTGAGGTTGGGATAGAGCGCAAGCTGCGAACCGGAACCCTGCTCCCACAACAGCACGTTCACATGCGAGGTCTGGCTGCTCTTTCGCAGGAAGGTGTAGTCGCGCAGGTTGAGGTAGCGACACTGCAGGTCCGACTCGCCGAGGCCGGCCTTGGCCGGGACGAGATTGGTCGCCACCACGGTGAACACGACGCGATCGAAGTAGGGGAGCTGGTTGCCCTTTTCGTCGATGCGATAATAGAAGGGATTGCGCTCGTAGACGAAACGCTGCGCCGGCGGCTGGGTCGTCAGCACCCACGGATTGAGCGTCGGCAGCTCCGGGTTGCTGTTGTAGTACATCGTGTCGACGCTCTGGAAGATCTGCGTCCACTTGCTTTGCTGCTGGCCGCCGCGAGCCAGCTTCGCGATCTCTTCCGCCGGTGTGTACTTGATGTGGAACTTCTTGAGGTAATGCGCCGGCCGGAACAGCCACAGCGGCGCCGCGCGCGCCTGGCTTTCGATGAAGTAGGGATTCGGCTTGTCCCAGCTGTAGCGGATCGTGACCTCGTCGAGGATTTCGACCTTCGGTGGCTGGCCATCGACCAGGAGCTCGACCGAGGGGCCGGACGGAGACAGCTCCTTGTTGTTGGCCATATCCTCCCAGAAGAACCGGAAGTCCTCGGTGGTGAAAGGCTGACCGTCGGACCATTTGTGGCCGGCCCTCAGCTTCAAGGTGAAGACGCGCCCGTCCTTGACCTCGTAGCTGTCGAGGATGTCGCTGTGCAGCTTGAAGTCGCCGTCATACACGATCAGGCGCGCATTGCTGTAGATCGTCATCAGGCGCGTATCGCGCGGATTGGCGATCAGCATGTTGACCTCGCCGCCTGGCTTGCCCGGCCCGTCGGCGCCGGCGAAGTGGGAGACGATGGACGGTTGCGACGGGATGCGCTTGTCGACCGGCGGCAATGCTCCCGACTTCACCCGGTCGGCCAGCGACGGTGTTTCCTGGAGGGCTGGAGCGGCGCGCAAGAGGGCCGGTCGCCAGATCGCGCCGAGTGCCAATGCTGCTGTAAACACACGCCTCTTCATCACGGACCTCGCCTGTTATGGACGCTGTTCCTCTTTTTGCGCCCTTTTATTCAATGTCGATGAAATCGCTGAAAACGTGCACCGTCAATGCCAGCTTCGCAGAACGGTGCGGTCGCGTTGACGCGGGCCCGTCGGCTGCGCGAGAACAGAGCCCCTAAGGATCGATGGGGGAAACATGGCGAGCGGGTTGGACGCGGAGTTCGTGACGCTGCATGAGATCGTCAAATCGGCCAAGATCCGCCTCAATCCGAACATCTGGGACTACCTGATCGGCGGAACCGAGACCGAAACCACGCTGCGCCGCAACAGGATGGCGCTCGATTCCATCGCCTTCAAGCCGAGGGTGCTGCGCGACGTCTCCCAGATCGACCCGTCCTCGGAAATCTTCGGAAAAAAGCTGCGGATTCCCGTGCTGCTGGCGCCAGTCGGGTCGCTCGAATCGTTCGAGGCGGGCGGCGGCATCACCGTTGCCCAGGGGGCAGGAGCGGGCGGCGTCGGGATGCTGATCAGCTCGGTGACGACGCTCAAGCTCGAGGACATCGTCAAGGGCGGCGCCGGTCCCAAGATCTACCAGCTCTATGTGCGGGGCGACGACAGCTGGGTCGCCGACCGGGTCAAACAGGCGATGGATGCCGGATATGACGCCTTCTGCATCACCGTCGATACCAACGTCTATTCCCGCCGCGAGCGCGACATCGCCAAGCGCTTCGTCAAGTCGTGGCGGACCGCGGCGACCGGCCAGGACTTCCAGGCCGCCTTCGCCTGGGACAACTTCAAGCGCGTGAAGGACAAGTTCCCCGACGTGAAGTTCATCCTGAAGGGAATCGGGACCGGGGAAGATGCCGAACTCGCCCTGCGTGAGGGCGTCTGGGGTGTTTACTGTTCCAACCACGGCGGCCGGCAGCTCGACCACGGCCGCGGCTCCGCCGAGGTATTGCCCGAGATCGTGGCGGCCGTCCGTGGCCGCGCTAAGGTGATCGTCGACGGCAGCTTCAGCCGCGGCAGCGACATCGTGAAGGCCATCTGCCTGGGCGCGGATTGGGTCGGATTGGGCCGGCTTTACTGCTACGGCCTCGCCGCCGCTGGCGCTGCCGGCATCGAGCGCGTCATCGAACTGCTCGAAGAGGAGATGAAGGAGGTGATGGGCCTCCTCGGGGTGGCGTCCCTGAAGCAGCTCGACCGCAGCTATATCAGCCCCAGCCTGCCCACCAACCTGCCGCACGTGCACAGTGCCTTTCCCCTGCTGAATCTGGAGGATCAGGGCTACTGAATGGACCGAGAACGACGCGCCGGGACCTGGTGATTTCGGTCTGAACCGGGCGGGCAAGTCGAGCGGTGCGATTTCTAGCCCCTGGCCAGCCGTGGTAGGCCAGCGTGGAATGCCCCAGCCGAGGCGATTGCCACCCCAGATCGATCCGGGTCCACCACTCCCGGACGCCTATCCTGCCCTCCGCGTGGGCGCGGAATTCTTCATGCGGGGCGTAGATTTGCTGGCGCAGGCGCAGAGCGGCAGTCACATCCACGGTTTGATCTTCATGACGCTCTGGCATGCCCAGCTTGGGGAGAGCCAAGGCAAGACAATGGGTGTTCGCGCGCTGGCCCGCACGATTGGCCTGCCTTACGAAACGGTCCGGCGCCATACGCTGGACCTGATGCGGCGCGGCCAGTGCGTGAAGTTCAAGAATGGCCTGATGGTACCCCCTCACGTCCTGAGCCGGGCACGCAATGTTGCCCTTCTGCGCAAGCTCTATCTGGAAGCGACCCGTATGCTGGGCGATCTCGGCCGCATCGGCATCGCCAGAATCATCAGTGGTCCGCGCAAGCTCAGGATCGTCGGCCAGTTGTCAAAGGAGCAGACCGACATTGCCCATGCGGGAATGCGAAGCCTGCTTGCGGGCGTGCGGATAGCGATGGACTTCGCTGACGGCGACCTCTTGAAGGCGTTGGTCTACAGCGCGATCTGGACCGCAAACGTCAAGCACATCACCTCCGTCACCCCCACGGCGTTCCGCACAGTCCTGCCAGATCATCTGCGGCGGCCCGTCAGTGTGATGGCCGTCGCGAACTCACTGCGTCTGCCCTACGAAACGACGCGCCGCCACGCCGCCGCGCTTGTCGATCAAGGGATCTGTGTGCGCGTCGGCGGCCGAGGTATCCTGGTTCCGGCGGCGTTTCATCAGACACGGGTCGATCTTGCCGTCAGATCCCACGGTATCGTCCTTGAGTTTCTCACCGAGCTTCGCCGCGCCGGCATCAAGGTCTAGACCGGGCCGCCAGCTCGTCAGCCCCGTCCGACGAACGGCATCTTGGTGGCCATCACCGTCATGAACTGGACATTGGCATCGAGCGGCAGGCTGTCCATGTAGACGATGGCCTGGGCCACGGCCTCGACATCCATGCGCGGCTCGACGCGGGTCGAGCCATCCGGCTGCAGCACGCCCTTGGTCATGCGGTCGGTCATGGGTGTTGCGGCATTGCCGATGTCGATCTGGCCGCAGGCGATATCGTAGGCACGGCCGTCGAGCGAGGTCGACTTGGTGAGGCCGGTGATGGCGTGCTTGGTCGAGGTATAGGCGACCGAGAAGGGCCGGGGCGCGTGCGCCGAGATCGAGCCGTTGTTGATGATGCGGCCACCCCGCGGCGTCTGGTCCTTCATGATCTTCATGGCTTCCTGGGTGCACAGGAAGGGGCCCGTCAGATTGGCGGCGACGACGCTCAGCCATGTCTCGTAGGGCAGCTCCTCCAGCGGCACCGGCGGAGCGCCGCCGCCGGCGTTGTTGAACAGCAGATCGAGACGACCCCACGTAGCCTTGACCTTGGCGAACAAGGCAAGGATGTCGTCGCGCTTGCTCACGTCGGTCGGCACGGCCATCGCATTGCCAGCGTTGCTGCCGGCCATCTTCGCCGTCTCGTCCAGCGCCTCCTTGCGCCGACCCGCGAGCGCCACCTTGTAGCCGACCTTCAACAACGCGAGTGCCGACGCGCGGCCGATGCCGCTGCCTGCGCCGGTGACGACTGCGATCTTTCCGCTCATGGGATTCGTTCCTCCTTGGGGACTGGACCCTAGCAGAGGCGGTTGCTGACATTGAAGTGTCGCGTTGCCCGCGTAACACTGGCGACATGTATCGCCGTTCGTTCATTGGCGCGCTGGGCACTCTCTGGCTGCCGTCGCTGGCCCGGGCTCAGACGCCCCTCGCGGATAACCCCTTCGGCCTTGGGGTCGCTTCGGGCCATCCGACTCCGCAATCGGTCGTGCTCTGGACCCGCCTCCTGGCGGCCGATCCGACCGAGCCGTTGAGCGGACCGGTTACCGTTGACTGGTCGGTCGCCGAGGACGAGCGTCTGCAGCGTGTCGTGCGCTCGGGCCAGGCGATAGCGGAGCCGAGGTGGGCTCATTCGGTCCATGTCGATGTCGACGGTCTCGAGTCGGGCAGGCCCTACTGGTATCGCTTCACGGTCAACGGCAAGGCGAGCCCGATTGGCCGGACGCTGACGGCGCCGGCAGCGAATGCCGCGGTGCCGATGCTGCGATTTGCCTTCGCGTCGTGCCAGCAATACGAGCAGGGATACTATTCAGCTCATCGGCATATGGCAGCCGAAGAGCTGAACGCGGTCCTGTTCGTGGGCGATTACATCTACGAGGTCTCCTGGGGACGCGACTTGGTCCGCCACCACGGCAGCGGTCGGCCGACCACCCTGTCCGAATTCCGCAACCGTTATGCGCTCTACAAGTCGGATCCCGACTTGCGGGCCGCGCACGCGGCACATCCGTGGATCGTGACCTGGGACGACCACGAGGTCGCCAACGACTATGCCAACGACATCTCGCCCACCGATCTCGACCCGCAGCAGTTCCTCCTGCTTCGCGCCGCCGCCTACCAGGCCTATTGGGAGCACATGCCGTTGCCCAATGCGATGCAGCCGCAGGGATCGGCACTCAGGATCTACGATCGCTATCGTTTCGGCGATCTGGCCGAGCTCTTCGTTCTCGACGATCGCCAGTATCGCGCCCACAATGCCTGCCATGCCGAGCTGATCCGCAGCCGCATGCTGACCGACTGTGCCGAAAGACTGGATCCGTCGCGCACGATGCTCGGTGCAGAGCAGGAGGCCTGGTTCGCGGATGGGATGAAGACCGCCTCCGGGCGCTGGAACCTGATTGCCCAGCAGACGCTGATGGCGGAGACGGGCCGGACCAAGGATGGCAAGCGCAGCTTCTGGGCCGACGGCTGGGACGGCTATCCGGCGGCACGACAGAAGCTGCTCGATGCGGTGGCGGCGTCGCGTGTCAAGGATACGGTGGTGATGGGCGGCGACGTCCATTCCTTCTGGGCCACTGACCTCAAGCAGGATTTCGCCTCGCCGTCGTCGCGCACGGTCGCGACGGAATTCGTCGGCGGTTCGATAACGTCGCAGGGCTTCACGGACGAGCAGTTGCAACCGACCCTGAAGGAGAACCCGTATATCCGGTACGCCCACGGCGGCAGCTATGGTTACGGTCACATCGCCGTCGAGCCGAAGAGGGCGACCGTGTCGTTCCGCATGGTCGACAATGTGCGCGACCCCAAGTCCGGTATCTCGACGCCGGCGCGCTTCGTGGTGGAAGCGGGCGACCCGGGGGCAAAGCGACTCTAGGGCGGGGTTCGGCCGGAGAAGCGGCTAGCCCAGCGTCTTGAGATAAGCGCGCCAGCCACCGAACGAGGTGATGTCGCGCGCCTGGGCCGCGGCATAGGCCTCGCAGAGGAAGCCTTGCACTGTCCTGCCGTCGGCCAGGGTGATGCTGCCGATACCCAGCGGTGCACTGATGGTCCGTGCGAAGGCGCCGAAGTTCGCGGCCGGCAGGCTCCATATTTCCAACTCGATCTCCGCACCGCCGTCGGAGACGCGGACCATGCCGGGCCGCAGCGGCGGATCGCCAGGCAACGCATAAAGCTTGTATAGAGGTGCGGTCTTCGCGACCGCTTCCAGGCGGCCTTTGAGGTCGACGATCTGGTTATTGAACGGCAGGCCGCTCATATGCGCGCCCACGACCGCAAGGGCGATGCGATCCTCGTCCGGGAACGGATCGGCCTCGCGCGGCGGCAGGGTGCTCTGGGTCTTGCCGAGCGGCAGCGCGCGTTCGCGCTGCCAGCGCGCTCCGAAGGCGAGCAGAGTCCTGTCATGAGCGGCACGACCGACGAGCGTGATGCCGAATGGCAGACCGTCGGCGCGGAAGCCGGCCGGAAGGGCAAGAGCCGAAAGCCGGAAGAAATTCACGAAGTTGGTGTAGTGGCCGAGATTCGAATTGTAGAGCACGGGCTCTCGGTCGAGATCGGCCTTGGTGTAGATGGTGCCTGCGGTCGGCAGCACGAGGAACTGCAGTCCCTCCATTGCCCCCAATGCCCGCTCCTGAAGTTCCTTGAGCCGGTATTGACCGCGAAAAGCATCGACGGCGCTGTACTTGCGTCCACCCAGGACGATGTCGCGGGTCACCGGCCAGATGCCAGCCCTGTCGTCGGCCTTCTCGATGAAGTCGCCCACGGCCGCCGTGCGCTCGGCAACCCATGGACCGCTGTAGAGAAGCTGGGCGGCATCGCGGAACGGCGTGTAATCGAATTCGACGGCGGTGCCGCCCATCGCCTCGAGTTTCTTGACGGCCTCGGCGTAGAGCGCCGCATAGGCTTTATCGCCGAAGAATTCGAGAGGCTTCGGGACGCCGAAGCGAAAGTTGGCGATCGGTGCGCAGCCGAGCACGTTGCCCTGGGCGATATCGAGGACGGCCGCTGCGTCGGCACAGCTCAGGGCGAATACGGAGACGCAATCCAGCGAGGCGCAGGCCGGCACCACGCCTTTGGTGCTGAGGAGCCCCGGCGTGGGCTTGAGGCCGACAATGTTGTTGAACCCCGCCGGCACGCGGCCCGAGCCCGCGGTGTCGGTGCCCAGTGCGAAGGTGGCGAGTCCGGCCGCGACCGCAACGGCCGACCCGGAACTCGAGCCGCCCGGCACGTAGTCGGCGTTGAAGGGGTTGCGGGGCGTGCCGTAGGGGGAACGGACGCCCACCAGGCCGGTCGCGAACTGGTCGAGGTTGGTCTTGCCGATCGCGATGGCGCCGGCCTCGACGAGGCGCTGCACGACGTCGGCCGACCGGCTTGGCGTATAGGAGAAGCCTGGACATGCTGCCGTCGTGGGTTCGCCAGCGACGTCGATATTGTCCTTCACCGCGAACGGGATGCCGAACAGGGGCAGTGTCTCCATGTCGGCATGGCGCGCGTCCAGCGCCTCCGCCTGCGCCCGCAAGGCGGCGTCGGCCGGCCGCGAGATCCACACCTTGTCGTCGCCGCGCTCGGCGATGCGGGACAGGATCTCCTCGATGACCTGTCGAACGGTGAGGGTGCGTGCCCGATAGGCGCTGCGCAGGGCGTGAAGACCGAGATCGAGAGCAGGATTCATTGGCGTCTGTTCTAGACAAGAGCCGGCGCGATTGCAGCCGGCATCTGCGGCGTCCGTTGGCATGGTCCTTGCCTTCGCGCGGTTCGGGGCGCCAAGCTGGATGGCTTTGCCAAGGGGGAGAATGCGATGGATCAGAAGCCTGACGTGGCGCGCTGGGTCGACGAGGAGGCCAAGGCCATCGGCCTCCCCATAGCGCCCGAATATCGGGCCAACGTGATCCTCAATCTCGAACGCGCTCTTGCGATCGCGGCGCCGTTGCTGGCCGTCGAGCTCGAAGACGAACTCACTCCGCTGCCGGTGTACCGGCCATGATCGATCCCCTGTCGAAGGCCGCAACGGCAGCCGACATCGCCCGGGCGGTCGCCAGCGGCAAGGTCAAGGCGAGCGCCGTGGTCGAAGCGGCCTTGCAGCGCATCGCCGCGACCGAGCCGACCGTGAACGCCTTCACGGATATCGTCGCCGAGCGGGCACGCAAGCGCGCGGGCGAGCTCGATGCCGGTCGTCATCTCGGTCCGCTCGCCGGCGTGCCGTTCGCGGTCAAGAATCTGTTCGATATCGAAGGCCTGCCGACGCGGGCCGGATCCAAGATCAACGTCGATGGGCCGAAGGCGCGGCGCGATGGCGCGTTGGTCCGCAAATTGGAAGTGGCGGGGGCGATCCTCGTCGGCGGCCTCAACATGGGCGAATACGCCTATGACTTCACCGGCGAGAATGCGCATTACGGCCCGTCGCGCAATCCGCACGATCCCACCTGCATGACCGGCGGATCGTCCGGCGGTTCCGGGGCAGCCGTCGCTTCAGGCGAAGTGCCGCTGTCCCTGGGCTCCGATACCAACGGCTCGATTCGCGTGCCGTCCTCGCTTTGCGGCCTGTTCGGATTGAAGCCGACCTACGGCCGATTGAGTCGCGCCGGATCCTTTCCCTTCGTCGATGCCTTCGACCATCTCGGTCCGATCGCGCGCTCGACGATGGATCTTGCCTTGGCCTTCGATGCCATGCAGGGCTGGGATCCGGAAGACCCGGTGTGCACGGATCGTCTGGCCGATCTCACGGTCCTCGGGTTGGATGAGGGAATCGCCGGCCTGCGCATCGCGGTTGCCGGCGATTACTTCGCGCGCGGCGGTGAGCCCGAGGCCTTCGAAGCGGTGGAAACGGTGGCCAAGGCGCTGAACGCAACCCGACGCGTGGTACTGCCGCAGGCGGCCGCTGCGCGGGCGGCCGCCTATGTCATCACCGCGATCGAAGGGGCGCAACTGCACCTGTCGCGACTGAAGACGCGACCGCAGGATTTCGATCCTGACACACGTGAGCGCTTCATGGCCGGCGCCCTCCTGCCCGGTGCCTGGTATGTCAAAGCGCAGCGTTTCCGGCGCCAGTATCGTGCCGCCGTGCTCAAGCTGTTCGAGGAAGTGGACATCATCCTGGCGCCGGCGACGCCGCGCTCGGCACCCAAGATCGGCCAGAAGATGATGACATTGGACGGCGTCGACCTGCCGGTGCGCGCCAATCTCGGCCTCTATACCCAGCCGATCTCGTTCATCGGGCTACCTGTCGTCGCCGTGCCCACGCGCGCGCCAGGTCGGATGCCGATCGGTGTCCAGGTGATCGCCAAGCCTTACAATGAACAGGCCGCGCTGCGCGTGTCGGCCTATCTGGAAAAGCAGGGCGTGTGCGCGTCGACGCCAGCGTGAGGAGAGGGGCGTAAGGGGGAGACATGGAGATCAACATTCCGTCGGTGGTGGCTGAGGTGACGGCCGCCTTCCACCGTTACGAGACGGCGCTCAATACCAACGACGTGGCCATGCTCGACGAGCTGTTCTGGAACAGTCCGCATACGCTGCGCTATGGCGTGGGCGAGCAGCTCTACGGTTACGATCAGATCGCCGCCTTCCGCTCGGGGCGCGATCCGACGTTCGTGGTCGGCCGCGATCTCCTGAAGCTGTGGATCGTCACCTACGGCCACGACTTCGGCACCGCCAACTGCGAATTCCGTCGCCATGGGCAAACCCGCATCGGCCGCCAGAGTCACACTTGGATGCGCACGCCCGAAGGCTGGCGCATCGTTGCCGCCCATGTCTCGCTGCTGGGCGAGCCGACGGCCATGAAGACGGCCTAAGCGCCTTCGGGCTCGGCCACGCCTTCGACCAGGATCAGCTTGCGGCTGAGCGCACGGTCACGCACCTCGAGCGCCTGCGCGTATTCGGGCGACCGGTACCACGCGCGCGCCTGCTCCAGGCTTGGAAAGGCGACGATCACGATCGCGCGCGGCTTCCAGTCGCCTTCTATAGGTTCGATGGCACCCGCTCGCACCAGGTAGTGACCGCCATACCGCGCAATCGAGGCCGCCGCTCGATTGCGATAGGTGTCGAAGGCGTCGGAGTCCTTCGGCGACACGTCGGAAATGAAATAGGCCGCCATCCGCCCTCCGTCAGTTTCCGGGGCCTCGCTCCATCGAATAGGGCTGCCAGCGCTGCAGGGCGGACTTCTCCAGTACGGCCGGATTGACACAGGCGCGGGGCCAGCGGCCGGAAAGCACCAGCGCCAGCTCGGCGCCGACGCGCCGCTTGCGCGCCTTATCGAAGCGATCGGAGGCCGAGGCCACATGGGCCGTCAGGATCACATTGTCCATGCCGAGCAGCGGGTTGTTGTGCCCGACCGGCTCGGTCTCCAGCACATCGAGGCCGGCGCCGGCGATCCATCCTTCCTGCAGTGCCTTGATCAGGGCCGGTTCGTCGACTGTCGCGCCGCGGCCCGTGTTCACGAACAGCGCCGTCTTCCTCATCTTGCGGAAGTGCGCTTCCTTGAGGAGATGATGCGCCTCCTTCGTCCCCGGCGCATGCATGGAAATGATGTCGGACCGCTCCAGCAGCTCATCGAGACCGACGGGCTGCACGCCATGCTCCGACATGACCAGTTCTTCGATGAAGGGATCGTAGGCGAGCATCTGGAAACCGAAGGGCGCCGCCCGCTTGGCGGTCGCCCGAGCGACATGGCCGAAGGAGATGAAGCCGAGCGTCTGGCCCATCAGGCGCGGAAACTGGTAGAGCATGGGGCGCGCCTTGGTCCATTCGCCGGTGCGCACCATGCGATCCTGCACGACAAGACGCCGCCAGGTCGCCAGGATCAGGGTCATGGCATGATCGGCCACTTCCTCGATGAACGTATCCGGCACGTTGGTGACGGGAATGCCGAGCTTGGTCGCGGCATCGACATCGACCGAATCGACCCCGACGCTGCCGAGCGACACGACCTTCAGCTTCTTGCCGGCCTCGATGACCTTGGCCGTGATCCGAGGCCGCCCCTTGGCATAGATGCCGTCGGCGTCCGCCACCGCTTTGGCCAACTCGTCATCGCCGCCGGAAATCTCGACGATCTCCGCGCCGAGGCCGGTCAAAGCTTCCATTTCCAGAGAATGATCGCTGCCGCCGGGGCCCGTTGTCACGATTTTGAAGCGTGCCACGTGTTCTTTCCTCCTCTTCTTTGGTGTCACTCTAACGCAAACTGGCCGACGGCCAACCATGGTGAGAATGCATGTCCGCTCGCAAAAATGTCCTGTTGATCGTCGTCGACCAGTGGCGCGGGGCGATGCTGCCCAAGCTCGGCGCTGGCTACCTCAAGCTTCCCAACCTCGACCGGCTGTGTGCCGAGGGCGTGACCTTCCGCAACCATTTCACGCAGGCTGTTCCCTGCGGGCCGGCGCGCGCCAGCCTGCTGACCGGCATGTACATGATGAACCACCGTGCGGTGCAGAACACCATTCCGCTCGATTCGCGCTTCACCAATCTGGCCAAGGAGCTGCGCAGTGGCGGCTATGATCCGGCGCTGGTCGGCTACACGACCACGACGCCCGATCCGCGCAAGACGGCGCCTAGCGATCCGCGCTTCTTTGTGCTGGGCGATATCATGGATGGCTTCAATCCCGTCGGCGCCTTCGAGAATCGCGACGCCTATTTCGGCTGGGTCGCGAGCCAGGGCTTCGACCTGCCCAAGATCCGCGAAGATATCTGGCTGCCACAGGGCGGCGCCGGCACGGGTGCGACCGAGCGCGCCGCCGTAATCCCGAAGGACCTTTCGGACACTGCCTGGTTCACCGAGCGGGGCCTCGCCTATCTGCAGGGCCATGGCGGCAAGCCCTGGTTCCTGCATCTCGGCTACTACCGGCCGCATCCGCCCTTCATCGCGCCGGCGCCGTATCACGCCATGTACCGGCCCGAGGACATGCCCAAGCCCGTGCGCGCCGCGACGCCGCAAGAGGAAGCCAAGCAAAATCCGCTGCTCGCCTACTACGTCAACAACATCAAGCAGGCGAGCTTCTTCCAGGACGGGCAGGGTCTCGGGTCGGAGATGACCGAGGCGGAAGTGGCGCAGATGCGTGCCACCTACTGCGGCCTGATGAGCGAGATCGACGATCATCTCGGCCGCGTGTTCGACTATCTGAAGCAGACCGGGCAGTGGGATGACACGCTGATCATCTTCACCTGCGACCACGCCGAGCAGGGCGGCGACCACTACCTGCTGGGCAAGATCGGCTATTTCGACGAGTCCTATCGGATTCCGCTCGTCATCCGCGATCCGCGCGCTAGCGCCGATGCCACGCGCGGCACCATCGTCGATCGCTTCACCGAGACGATCGACACCATGCCGACCATCCTCGACTGGCTGGACCTGCCCGTGCCGCGCCAGTGCGACGGCCGCTCGATGCTGCCCTTCTGCAACGGCGAGCCGCCGGCGGACTGGCGCACCGAGGTGCATTACGAGTTCGACTTCCGCGATCTCTTCTACAGCCAGCCTGAATCGGCTCTAGGCCTGCCGATGGACAAGTGCGCGCTCGCCGTGGTGCAGGACGAGTCCTTCAAGTACGTGCATTTCGCCGCGCTGCCGCCGCTGTTCTTCGATCTGAAGAAGGATCCCGGCCAGTTCGTGAACCGGGCGGGCGACCCGGCCTATGCCGCACGCATGCACGAATATGCGGCCAAAATGCTGGATTGGCGCCTCGGTTTCGCGGAGCGCACGCTGACCGGGTATCGGGCCTCGCCGGACGGGCTGCAGGTGCGCGCCGCCTGAGCCGGCGCTAAACTTCGCGGCATGGAAAAGGAAATCTACCGCCGACCGGCTGCCGGTACACATCCGGCCAACCTGTCCGAAGCCTACAAGTCGACGCCGGGCCGCGCGCCCCGCCGGCCGGCGGTCGCCCTGCCGCACACGCTGTCGGAAATCACCGGGCCGCTGCTCGCCGAGGAGCGGCTCGATGCGCTGGAGAACGATCTGACCCGCCAGCGCATGGGGCCGCCGTTGGGCGAACGCATCCTCGTGCATGGACGCGTTCTCGATGAGGACGGCAAGCCGGTGCCGAAGGCTCTGGTCGAGATCTGGCAGTGCAACGCGGCCGGCCGCTACCACCATCCGGGCGACCAGCACGATGCGCCGCTCGACCCGAACTTCTATGGCGGTGGGCGTGCGCGCGCCGACGAGGAGGGGCGCTACCACTTCATCACCATCAAGCCTGGCGCCTATCCCTGGAAGAATCACTACAACGCCTGGCGACCGGCCCATATCCACTTCTCGCTGTTCGGTCCGAGCTTCGCGACGCGACTGATCACGCAGATGTATTTTCCCAACGATCCGCTGCTGCCGTTCGACCCGATCTACAATTCGGTGCCGGACGGGGCGCGGCATCGCCTGCAGGCGGCTTTCGACCTCGACTCGACGCGGCCCGAATGGGCGCTCGCCTATCGTTTCGACATCGTGCTGCGCGGCCGCAACGCTACGCCAATGGAATGAGATCATGTCAAAGGGACTGACGCCGTCGCAGACCATCGGGCCGTTCTATGTCGGCACGCTCGTTAAAGCCTACCGCCAGGATCTGGCGCCGCCCAATGTCGCCGGCGAGCACGTCGAGATCGTGCTGAGCTTGCACGATGCCGATGGCATGGTGGTGCCGGATGGCGTGTTCGAGATCTGGCAGGCCAACAGCCATGGCCGCTACAACCACCCGGACGATCGCCGCAACCTGCCGCTCGACCCGGGTTTCGAGGGCTTCGGCCGCGCCTCGACCTGGCTCGACGGCAGCAGCCAGTTCAGCACCATCAAGCCGGGCCGGGTGCCCTGGCCCCAGGGCGGCCTGCAGGCGCCGCACATCAACGTGTCGATCTTCGCTCGCGGCCTTCTGAACCGCGTCGCGACCCGGCTCTATTTCGAGGGCGATCCGGCCAATGCCGAGGACCCGGTGCTCAAGATGATCGAGCCGGCCCGTCGCTCGACCCTGCTCGCCCAGCGCGACGCCAACGGAACGTGGCGGTTGCCGATCCATCTCGGCGGCCCCCAGGAGACGGTGTTCTTCGACTGCTGATTGCAGGGCCGGATGTCGGGCCCTGCATTTGGCTCCGGCTTTTGCCTCGGCCGCGACTGATCCAGACGAAGGTCGCGCCCGTCATTGCTTCGGAAGCTGCCGGGAAGCGGTGCGCAACACGATACTGTGCGCCGCACCGGCGCTGGCATGGGAATCGCTTCGTTCGATCCCAGTCCATATTCCGGGGAGATAGCATGACGCTTTCACGCCGATCACTGCTGGCCGGCACGGCTGCGCTCACCTTGCCTGTGCCGACGGTGCTGCGGCCTGCCCTTGCCGACGGCGAGAAGCTCGTGCGCTACGGCATCGCGATGGCCGATGTCCCCCTCACGACCGGCCAGCCGGATCGGGGCGCCGGCGCCTACCAGTTTACTGGCCTGACGATCTACGACCCGCTGATCGCCTGGGAACTCGATGTCTCCGATCGGCCGGGCAAGATGATCCCGGGCCTGGCGACGGACTGGAAGGTGGGCGATGCCGACAGGACCATCTGGACCATCAGGCTGCGCTCCGGCGTGAAGTTCCACGACGGGTCGGCGTTCGATGCCGATGCGGTGATCTGGAATCTCGAGAAGATCTTCAACAAGGATGCCCCGCAGTTCGACACCCGCCAAGCCGCACAGGTGCGCCCGCGCCTGCCGGGCCTGGCGAGCTATCGCAAGGCCGGCGACATGGAGATCGAGATCAAGACCAAGACGGTCGACTCGCTCTTTCCTTATCAGCTCCTGTGGTTCCTGGTCTCCAGTCCGGCACAGTGGGAGAAGGTCGGCCGCGACTGGAACAAGTTCGCCTCGGAGCCGTCTGGCACCGGCCCCTTCAAGCTCGCCCGCCTGGTGCCGCGCGAGCGGGTGGAGCTGGTGAGGAACGATGGCTACTGGGATCCTAAGCGCGTGGCCAAGGCCGATCGCATGATCCTCCTTTGCACGCCGGAGGATTCGAGCCGGAGCGCCGCCCTGATCTCGGGTACCGTCGATCTGATCGAAGCGCCCGCTCCCGACGTGCTGGATCGACTAAAGCAGAGCGGCGCCCGGATCGTGAGCAACATCACTCCGCACGTCTTCCAATATCATCCCTCGCTGCTGCCGGGCTCGCCGTGGGCCGACATCCGCGTGCGTAAGGCCGCCAACCTCGCCATCGACCGAGATGCGATCGTGAAGCTCCTCAACGGGCTCGTGAAGCCGGCCTATGGCGAGGTCGACAGGACCAGCCCGTGGTTCGGCAAGCCGACCTTCGAGATCAAGTACGCGCCTGATGCGGCACGGCAGCTCATGACCGAGGCGGGCTTCGGCAAGGCGAATCGCATGAAGGCGAAGATCTCGATCCAGGCCGGCGGCACCAATCAGATGGTCAATGAAGCCATCCAGGAGATGCTGAAGGAGGCCTTCATCGACATCGAGTTCCGCGTCCTCGATCTCGAAGCGCTGATGACTGGCTGGCGCAGCGGCGCCAGGGCCGACATGAATGCGGGCATCTCCGCCACCAACGTCACCCATGTGACGTCGGATCCGTTCTACGCGGTCATCCGGTTCTTCGCTTCTGACCAGGTGGCCCCTGTCGGCGTCAACTGGAGTTCCTACAAGAACGCCGAGGTCGACAAGCTCGCGACCGAGTTGAGGAACACGTTCGATCCTGCGAAGCAGGACGAGCTGGCGGGCAGGATCCATGCCCTGGCCGTGGACGACGCGGCGATGATCTGGGTCTATCACGACGCCATGGCGCATGCGCTGTCGCCACGCATCAAGTCATATGTCCAGGCGCAGAGCTGGTACCAGGACATCGGCCTGATAGGCGTCTGATCCTCACACGTAGGCCACTTTCACGATCTCGATCTCCTCGACGCCGCCCGGGGTGCGCATCTTGACCATGTCGCCTTCGTGGGCGCGCATCAGCGCCTTGGCGATGGGCGAGATCCAGCTGACATGGCCCTTCGCCGGATCGACCTCGTCGATGCCGACGATCTTCACGATGCGCTCCTCGCCCTTGGAGTTGGCCCAGGTCACGGTGGCACCGAAGAAGACCTGGTCGGTCTTGGGGCGCTTGGCGGGATCGACCACCTCGGATCGTTCCAGGCGCTTGCTCAGGAATCGGATGCGCCGATCGATCTCGCGCAGGCGCTTCTTGCCGTAGAGATAGTCGCCATTCTCGGAGCGATCGCCATTGGCGGCTGCCCACGACACAACCTGCACCACCTCGGGCCGTTCCTTGCGCATGAGGGTCATCAACTCCTCGCGCATGCGGGCGAACCCTTCCGGGGTCATGTAATTCTTCGCGCCGGCCGGCAGCCCGCCCGTATCCTCGGGCAGGTCGTCGTCCAGGTCGGCGTCGCTTTCCTTCGTGAAGGCCTTGCTCATTTCAATCCTTAATTTATCAAGACGGGGCCGATGAATGCCAGCACCCGTCCCGGTCTCCAACGCGCCTCAGGGCAGAGCCGCGTCGTCTTTGCGCACCGGGAGGGGCGGACCCGGCTGGCCGATCTCTATCAACGCGATCCCTGCCGCATCCTGTTCCCCGTGCCCGAACCGGGCGATCCGCCGCAGGCCGTCCTGGTGACGACGTCGGGCGGTGTCACCGGGGGCGACCGGCTGCGCATGGCTGTCGAGGTCGGGCCGGAGGCACGGGCCGAGGCGACCAGCCAGGCAGCGGAGAAGATCTACCGCGCCGCGGCCGACAGCGGCGACTGCATCGTCGACGTGGCGCTCGAGGTCGGTGACGGCGCGGCCCTCGACTGGCTGCCGCAGGAAACCATCGTCTTCGAAGGCGCGCGGCTGCGTCGGCGCACCGTGGCCGATATCGGACCTGGAGGCGCATTGCTGGCCTGCGAGATGGTGGTGCTGGGGCGTGCGGCCTCCGGCGAGCGTTTCACCTCCGGCCTGCTTCTCGATGCCTGGTCGGTGCGACGCGAGGGCAGGCTGGTCTGGACCGATGCGTTGCGCGTCGAGGGCGAGACGCCGCATGGCGCCGGCTTCGGCGCGGGCAATGCCCTGGCCACGGTGATCCTGGCGAACGATGCGCCGCAAGAGCCCTTGGCGCGCGCGCGCGCGCTGCTGGAACAGGTGGCCGACGTGCGGGCCGGAGTGACGCTGGTCAATGGTATCGTCGTCGCCCGCCTGCTGGGCGAGGCGACGCGGGTGCGCGCGGCCGCGGTGGCGCTGCTCGCGGGCTTGCGCGGCCGACGGCTGCCCAAGGTTTGGCATGTTTGATGCTGCCTGTGCGATGATTGTGCGATGATGAAGCCACTAGGATGACGACCGAGCGAAGGGAGGGGGCTCCATGATTTTGACGCCACGCGAAAAGGACAAGCTGCTGGTGGCCATGGCGGCCGTCGTCGCCCGTCGCCGCCTGGAGCGCGGCGTCAAGCTCAACCATCCCGAGGCGATCGCCCTGATTACCGACTTCGTCGTCGAAGGCGCCCGCGACGGCCGCTCGGTGGCGGATCTGATGCAGGCCGGGGCGCATGTCCTGCGGCGCGATCAGGTGATGGACGGTATCGCCGACATGATCGAGGAGATCCAGGTCGAGGCGACCTTCCCCGACGGCACCAAGCTCGTCACCGTCCACGCTCCCATTCGCTGAGGATATGATCATGATACCGGGCGAAATCGTCACTCCCGAAGGCGAGCTCGAGCTCAATGCCGGACGCAACCCCGTCGTGCTCGAGGTCGCCAATACCGGCGACCGGCCGATCCAGGTCGGCAGTCACTATCATTTCTTCGAGACCAACGAGGCGCTGAAGTTCGATCGCAAGCGCGCGCGTGGCATGCGGCTCGACATCGCCGCCGGCACGGCGGTGCGCTTCGAGCCCGGCCAGTCGCGCACCGTGCGCCTGACGGCCTATCTCGGCGGCCGCGAAAGCTACGGCTTCCAGGCCAAGGTCTCCGGCAAGCTCGGCCCGGTCGCCAAGGTCGGGCGATCGAACGAGGCACCGACTCGTGTCTCGCGTGCCGCCTACGTCCATATGTTCGGCCCGACCGTCGGCGACCGTGTCCGCCTCGCCGATACCGACCTGTTCGTCGAGGTCGAGAAGGACCACACGACCTATGGCGAGGAGGTCAAGTTCGGCGGCGGCAAGGTCATCCGCGACGGCATGGGCCAGAGCCAGCGCACGCGCGCCCAGGGTGCCGTCGACACCGTCATCACCAATGCCCTGATCATCGACCATTCGGGCATCGTGAAGGCCGATATCGGCCTGCGCGGCGGGATGATCGTGGGCATCGGCAAGGCCGGCAATCCCGACATCCAGCCCAAGGTCGACATCGTGATCGGTCCCGGCACCGAGGTGATCGCGGGCGAAGGCAAGATCGTCACGGCCGGCGGCATCGACTGCCACATCCATTTCATCTGCCCGCAACAGATCGACGAGGCGCTCTACAGCGGCGTCACGACCATGCTGGGCGGCGGCACGGGACCGGCGCACGGCACCTTCGCCACCACCATCACGCCCGGTCCCTGGCATCTCGGCCGCATGCTGCAGGCGGCCGAGGGGCTGCCGATGAATCTCGGCTTCTTCGGCAAGGGCAACACCAGCAAGCCGGCCGGTATCAAGGAGCAAATCGAGGCCGGCGCTTGCGGGCTCAAGCTGCACGAGGACTGGGGTACCACCCCGGCAGCCATCGACAATTGCCTGGCCGTCGCCGACCGCATGGACGTGCAGGTGGCGATCCACACCGATACGCTGAACGAATCGGGTTTCGTCGAGACCACGCGCGCCGCCTTCAAGGGTCGGACCATCGCGACCTTCCATACCGAGGGCGCGGGTGGCGGCCATGCGCCGGACATCATCCGGCTGTGCGGCGAGAAGAACGTGCTGCCGTCCTCGACCAATCCGACCATGCCCTACACGGTCAACACCGTGGACGAGCATCTCGACATGCTGATGGTGTGCCATCACCTCGACCAGGCGATCCCCGAGGACGTCGCCTTTGCCGAGAGTCGCATCCGCAAGGAGACGATCGCCGCCGAGGATATCCTGCACGACATGGGTGCGTTCTCCATGATGTCGTCCGACAGCCAGGCCATGGGCCGCGTCGGCGAGGTCGTGATCCGCACCTGGCAGACCGCCGACAAGATGAAGAAGCAGCGCGGCCGCCTGAAGGAAGAGAGCGGCGACAACGACAATGTCCGCGTCAAGCGCTACGTCGCCAAGTACACGATCAATCCCGCCATCGCCCACGGTCTCTCCAGGCATGTCGGATCGATCGAGGTCGGCAAGCGCGCCGATCTCGTGATCTGGTCGCCAGCCTTCTTCGGCGCCAAGCCCGACGCGGTGCTGATCGGGGGAACGATCGTGGCGGCGCCGATGGGCGATCCCAACGCCTCGATCCCGACACCGCAGCCCGTCCATTATCGTCCCATGTTCGGGGCCTATGGCCGCTCCCTGGTGGCGAGCCCGGTGCTGTTCGTGTCGAAGGCTGCCATCGACAAGGGCGTGGCCAAGAAATGGGGGCTGTCGCGCGGCCTGCTGCCCGTCAAGGGAACGCGCAAGATCGGCAAGAAGGACATGGTGCACAACGCGCTCTGCCCCAAGATCGAGGTCGATCCCGAGACGTACGAGGTCCGCGCCGACGGCGAACTCCTGACCTGTGAACCCGCGAAGGTGCTGCCGATGGCACAGCGGTACTTCCTGTTCTGAGGCAAGGTGTGAACCTCAACAAGGTTGTCATCCCGAGCGCGGCGAGGGACCCTTCTTGTTACCTCAAAGATCCTTCGCTGAAGCGCGCGGGATCCCGCGCGACTCGGGATGACACGAGTTGGATGAGATGAAGAGAGCAACCGACGTCGTACGTTCCGGCCACTGGCCCGAGACCGAGCGGATCGACACCGTCACCCTGCTGTTCGACGACCGCTATCGTCGGCGCCTTCGCATGCTGGGCAACGGCGGCGTCGATTTCCTCCTGGATCTGGTCGAGCCGATCGTCCTGCACACTGGCGACGGGCTGAAGCTGGAAGAAGGCGGCTATGTCGAGGTGAAGGCGGCGGAAGAGGATCTCGTCGAAGTGCGTGGCCGCGATGCGGCCTCCTTCGCGCGGCTGGCCTGGCATCTCGGCAACCGGCATCTGCCGGCCGAGATCGATGCCGATCGCATCCTGATCCGCGACGACCATGTCATCGTCGATATGCTGAAGGGCTTGGGCGCTGAGGTGCGCAAGGTGCGGGCGCCGTTCGATCCCGAAGGCGGCGCCTATGGCCAGCACAACCACGATACCGGCCATCGCCACGGGACCCTGCACGCCGAACGGCACGTCTGATCATGTCCGGGCATGCGCTCTACCGGCTGCTGGCCTGGCTGTCGCCGGCCTATCCGATCGGGGCTTTCAGCTACAGCCACGGCGTCGAGACGGCCGTGGAGGAGGGGCTGGTCACGAACCGATCCTCGCTGGTCGCCTGGCTGCAGACCGTGTTGCTGCAGGGAACGGGCTGCGTCGACGGCGCCCTGTTCGCCGCTGCCTGGCGCGCTGCCGATTGCCAGGACTGGATCGGCTTCGATGCCATTGCCGAACGGGCGGCGGCCTGGCGCGGCACTGCGGAGATGGCACTCGAATCGCGCCAGCAGGGGGGCTCGTTCCTCTCCATCACGCGCACGGCCTGGCCTCATCCCTACCTCGAGGCGGCCCATGAGCGGCTGGCCGGGGAGATCGCGCTGCCGGTCGCCGTGGCGTTGGCGTCGGCGGCGCATGGCATCGCGCTGGAATCCTCCCTGGAAGGCTACCTCCATGCCTTTAGCGCGAACGTGATCTCGGCGGCGGTGCGGTCCGTGCCGCTGGGACAAAGCGACGGGCAACTGGCCCTCGCGGCGCTCGAGGGCGCGGTCGCACGGACGGTGGAGGCGGCACTCGGAGTCACCGACCTCGATGACGTCGGGACGGCGACACCGTTGCTCGACTGGTGTTCGCTGCGCCACGAAACCCAATACACGCGCCTGTTCCGCTCATGACCGCCCTGCTGGCGTTCCTGCTGCTTCTGGGAGTCGGGGCGATTGCCGCCCTTCATCTGCTGTGGGGCCTGGGCAGCCACTGGCCGGAGGCCAGCGAGGAAGCGCTGGCCCGCAGCGTGGTGGGTGACGGCCGACGGCGCATGCCGCCGCCCTGGCTCTGCTTCGCCGTTGCCTTCGTTCTGGCCGTCGTTGCGCTGTGGCCGGTCTATGCGCTCGGCCTTGCCTCTGTGACCGTGGCGTCGCAGGGCTCGTTCGCCATCGCCGGCGTCTTCATCGCGCGCGGCCTCGCGGGCTACAGCCGGCCGTGGCGCGAGCACTTCACGGACGAGCCCTTCGCCACGCGCAACAGGCGCTATTATTCGCCCCTGTGCCTGTTGCTCGGCGTGGCCTATATCGCACTGGTATCGGGAGAATTGAGCAAATGAACCTGCGCGGTCCCCTGCGGGTGGGTGTCGGTGGCCCGGTCGGGTCGGGAAAGACGGCGCTGGTCGAGCGTCTGTGCAAGCGGATGCGCGAGCAGTACGACATCGCCGTGGTGACCAACGACATCTACACCAAGGAAGATGCCGAGTTCCTGACGCGCGCCGGCGCACTGGAACCTGAGCGCATCGTCGGAGTGGAGACGGGAGGATGTCCGCATACCGCCATCCGCGAGGATGCATCGATCAACCTCGCCGCGGTCTCGGACATCGTGCGCAAGTGGCCGAAGCTCGAGCTGGTGTTCGTGGAGTCGGGCGGCGACAATCTGGCGGCGACCTTTTCCCCCGAGCTTGCCGATCTCACGATCTACGTCATCGACGTGGCGGCCGGGGAGAAGATCCCGCGCAAGGGCGGCCCGGGCATCACCCGATCGGACCTGCTGGTGATCAACAAGATCGACCTCGCACCGCTGGTCGGCGCCAACCTCGAGGTCATGGATCGCGACGCCCGCAAGATGCGTGGCGCGCGGCCGTTCCTGTTTTCGAATCTCAAGGACAACAAGGGCGTCGACGAGATCGCCGCCTTCATCGTGCGTCAGGGCGGCCTCCCGGTGCGCTGACTTTCCGGCGGGCAGCTGGTCCGATGCCGGGCAAGAATCTGCCTTTAAGGAGGCGTGGCCGCTCAGCTACCCATTCGTCCTCTTCATGGCTGGATGACTGCAGCCGCGCTGCCGAATTGCGCGGGAAACTGTGAAATAGGCCCGAGAAGCGGCTCGTGGGAGCGCAGCCACAGGGCCCACGAAGCCTTGAGGCATGGGCATTTCATCGGGTCGGCCATGGTCCGTGCATGCTTCGGGGAGAAACGCCGAAGCCGTCATCTCCTGATGTGAGCCAAGAAATTCTAGGGGTTAACACGCGGATTCTTAAGCCTTTCGTGCGGTCCGCCCCTATTTCCCCTCGTCCGCACGTATTTAGCAGAACGCTGTTGGCACGCCTTTCGCATTCCTGGGCGCGGCGGGGGATTTCCGTCGGGCAAGGAAGAGAAACGAAGGAGAGCGGGATGAAATTGGGTTCAATTGTACGGACGGGGCTCGTCGCCGCAGGCCTGTTGGCCAGTGCCGCGACCGGCGCGTTCGCGCAGGACAAGGAGCCGATCAAGGTCGGCATCCTGCATTCGCTGTCCGGCACGATGGCAATCAGCGAGACGACCCTGAAGGACGTCATGCTGATGCTGATCGACGAGCAGAACAAGAAGGGCGGTCTGCTGGGCCGCAAGCTGGAAGCCGTCGTCGTCGATCCGGCGTCGAACTGGCCGCTGTTCGCCGAGAAGGCGCGTGAACTCCTGCAGAAGGACAAGGTCGCCGCGGTGTTCGGCTGCTGGACCTCGGTCAGCCGCAAGTCGGTGCTGCCGGTGTTCGAGGAGCTGAACGGCATCCTCTTCTACCCGGTCCAGTACGAGGGCGAGGAGAGCTCGCGCAACGTGTTCTATACCGGTGCGGCGCCGAACCAGCAGGCGATCCCGGCGGTCGACTACCTGATGAACAACGAGAAGGTGCAGCGCTGGGTTCTGGCCGGCACCGACTACGTCTATCCGCGCACCACCAACAAGATCCTCGAGGCGTACCTCAAGTCCAAGGGCGTCAAGCAGGAAGACATCATGATCAACTACACGCCGTTCGGTCATTCCGACTGGCAGTCGATCGTGGCGGATATCAAGAAGTTCGGTTCGGCAGGCAAGAAAACGGCCGTGGTCTCGACCATCAACGGCGACGCCAACGTGCCGTTCTACAAGGAGCTCGGCAACCAGGGCATCAAGGCCAAGGACATCCCGGTCGTCGCCTTCTCGGTCGGTGAGGAAGAGCTGGCCGGTGTCGACACCAAGCCGCTAGTCGGCCATCTCGCCGCCTGGAACTACTTCGAGTCGGTCAAGAATCCGGCCAACGAGAAGTTCATCAAGGACTGGCAGACCTTCACCAAGAATCCGAAGCGCGTGACCAACGATCCGATGGAAGCGCACTACATCGGCTTCAACATGTGGGTCGAGGCGGTCAAGAAGGCCGGCACGACCGATCCCGACAAGGTGATCGACGCGATGATCGGCATCTCGGTGCCGAACCTGACGGGCGGTTATGCGGCCATGATGCCGAACCATCACATCACCAAGCCGGTGCTGATCGGCGAGATCCAGGGCAACGGCCAGTTCGACGTCGTGTGGCAGACCTCCGGTCTGGTGGTCGGCGACGAGTGGTCGGACTATCTGCCCGACTCCAAGGACCTGATCTCCGATTGGCGTCAGCCGATGAACTGCGGCAACTTCAACGTTGCCACTGGCAAGTGCGGCGGCAAGGGCAAGTAGGCCCCGGTCGTCAGCAACCCACAGGGGCGGGGCGACTTTCCGGTCGCCCCGTTCTTTTCTCCGGCTAAAGTCTCGGTCCATGCTTAATCCGCGTCCGCTGGCAGCCTTGGTCTCGGTGCTCGTGTCGCTTGTGCTCGGCACGGCGGCGATCGCGGCCGACCTCGGTAGTCTGGTGGCCAATCTGACAACGGGCGGCTTCGGTGATCGCGAGACGGCGATCACCGCGCTCGCCGCGTCCGGCGAGGCTCGGGCGGCACCGATCCTGGAAGCGCTCTCGGCCGGCCGGCTCTATGTCCGCTCCGCCGACAAGCTCGTCGTGATCGGCAAGACCGCAGGCAATCAGCTCGCCCTCACCGATGCCATCACCGGGCAGCCGGCCGGCACGGCGGCCGAAGACGCACTCGAACGCGTCCGGGTCAACAACCGCTTGCGCGGCCTGATCGACGATGCCGTGGGCTCGCTCACGCTCATGAGCCCCGATCCGAAGGTGCGGCGCAGCGCGGGCGACTCCCTGTTCAAGCAACGCAATCCGGCCGCCCTGGCGGCCGTCGAGCATGCCCTGGCCGCCGAGAAGGACGCCGGCATCAAGCGCGTCTTCGCCGAGGCCCGGGCCTCGATGATGCTCGCCTCCGACGAGGCCCCGAAGGCGCAGAAGCTCGAAGCCATCCAGGTCGTCCGCGATCGCGGCGACCGCGATTCGCTCGGCATCCTGGAGACGGTGGCCAGCGCCTCCCAGGACGCCGATATCAAGGCCGCCGCGACGACGGCCGCAGCCTCGTTGCGCCAGACGCTCTCGGTGTGGGAGGCGGCGCAGAACGTCTGGTACGGCATCTCTCTCGGCTCGGTGCTGCTGCTGGCGGCCATCGGGCTCGCCATCACCTTCGGCACCATGGGCGTGATCAACATGGCCCATGGCGAGATGGTCATGCTGGGTGCCTACACGACCTTCGTCGTGCAGCAGACCATCCGCGCCTACGCCCCCGACCTGTTCGAGGTCTCGATCGTGATCGCCCTGCCGCTCGCCTTCCTGGTGTCGGGCGCGATCGGCGTGCTGATCGAACGCACCGTCATCCGCTTCCTCTACGGCCGGCCGCTCGACACGCTGCTGGCGACCTGGGGTCTGTCGCTCGGCCTGCAACAGGCGGTGCGCACCATCTTCGGTCCCACCAACCGCGAGGTGGCGGCGCCGTCCTGGATGTCCGGCTCGTTCCTGGTCGGCCAGATCGACGTGACCTACGGGCGGCTCTGGATCGTCGTGTTCGCGCTGCTGGTGTTCGCCACGCTGATCCTGTTGCTGCGCAAGACGCCGCTCGGCCTCTATATGCGCGCGGTGACGCAGAACCGGCCGATGGCTTCGGCCATGGGTATCCGCACCCCGCGCGTCGATGCGCTGACCTTCGGACTCGGTTCGGGCATCGCCGGGCTCGCCGGCGTGGCGCTCAGCCAGATCGACAATGTCAGCCCGAATCTCGGCCAGGGCTACATCATCGATTCCTTCATGGTGGTGGTGTTCGGCGGCGTCGGCAATCTGTTCGGCACGCTGGTCGGCGCCACCACGCTCGGCATCGTCAACAAGTTCCTCGAACCCTATGCCGGTGCCGTTCTGGGCAAGATCCTGGTGCTGGTGTTCATCATCCTGTTCATCCAGCGCCGCCCGCGCGGGCTGTTCGCGCTGAAAGGCCGATCCGTCGAATGATCCAGCGTTTCCTCTGGCGGGGCCTCGACACCAAGCTGCGCCTGTTCATCGGGCTGGTGCTGCTGGTCGGCATCGTTCCGCCGCTGCTGAACCTCCTCATGCCGCCCGGCAGTCCGTTCTACGTGCCGGCCTGGATGCTCCAGCTCGTGGGCAAGTATCTCTGCTACGCCTCGCTGGCGCTGGCGGTCGACCTCGTGTGGGGCTATTGCGGCATCCTCTCGCTCGGCCATGCCGCCTTCTTTGCGTTGGGCGGCTATTGCATGGGCATGTACCTGATGCGCCAGATCGGCAGCCGCGGCGTCTACGGCAATCCGGTGCTGCCCGACTTCATGGTGTTCCTGAACTACAAGGAGCTGCCCTGGTTCTGGCACGGCTTCGACCATTTCTGGTTCGCCGCGCCCATGATCGTGATCGTGCCGAGCGTGCTGGCGCTGGCGCTGGGCTGGTTCGCCTTCCGCAGCCGCGTCACCGGCGTCTACCTGTCCATCATCACCCAGGCGATGACCTTCGCTCTGCTGCTGGCCTTCTTCCGCAACGACATGGGGCTGGGCGGCAACAATGGCATGACCGACTTCAAGGACATCCTCGGCTTCCCGGTCCAGGCGGACGGCACGCGCGCCACGCTCTATTTCGCTTCGGCCCTGGCGCTGGCGCTGTTCCTGATGATTGCCGGCGCGGTCGTCGGCTCGCGTTTTGGCAAGGCGCTGACGGCGGTGCGTGACGCCGAGAGCCGCATGCGCTTCCTCGGCTACAGGGTCGAAGGCTACAAGCTGTTCGTGTTCGTGCTGTCGGCGGCGATGGCCGGCATTGCCGGCGCGCTCTATGTGCCGCAGGTCGGCATCATCAATCCCAGCGAATTCTCGCCCGGAAACTCGATCGAGGCGGTGCTGTGGGTGGCGGTCGGCGGCCGCGGCACGCTGATCGGGCCGGTCATCGGCGCCTTCATCGTCAACTGGACCAAGACCTATCTTACCGGCGCCCTGCCGGAGGTCTGGCTGTTCGCGCTGGGTGGCCTGTTCGTGGCGGTGACGCTCTTCCTGCCGCGCGGCATCGTCGGGCTGTGGGGGCAGTACAAGGCCCGCCAGGAGCGTACGAAGAGGACGGCGACAGCATGACCTCTCCCGTCAAGTCGACCTCGGCCCTGCTTTATCTCAGCGGCGTCACCGTCTCGTTCGACGGCTTCAAGGCCTTGAACAATCTGTCGCTGCTGGTCGAGCCGGGCGAGATGCGCGCCATCATCGGCCCCAACGGCGCCGGCAAGACCACGATGATGGACGTGATCACCGGCAAGACGCGACCGGACGAGGGCGAGGTCGTGTTCGACGGCCAGGCCGACCTCACCAAACTCGACGAGGCAGACATCGCCACGCTCGGCATCGGCCGCAAGTTCCAGAAGCCGACCGTGTTCGAGAACCATACGGTGCGCGACAACCTGCTGCTCGCGCTGGCCGGCCAGCGGAGCTGGTATCGCCTGCTGCTGGCGGCGCCGACCAAGGCCGAGAACGACAGGCTGGACGAAATTCTCACCGTGATCCGCATGGGCCCGCAGCAGCACATGCTGGCGGCGCGGCTCAGCCACGGCCAGAAGCAGTGGCTCGAGATCGGCATGCTGCTGGCGCAGGATCCGAAACTGCTGCTGGTCGACGAGCCTGTGGCCGGCATGACCGATGTCGAGACGGAGACCACGGCCGCCGTGCTGCGCGAGATCAACAAGTCCCATTCGGTCGTGGTGGTCGAGCACGACATGAGCTTCGTGCGCGCGCTCGGCGTCAAGGTGACGGTGCTGCACGAAGGCTCGATGCTGGCCGAGGGCTCGCTCGATCAGGTCAGCGCCGATCCGCGGGTGGTCGAAGTGTATCTGGGACGCTAACGCGATGATGCTCACGGTCCAGAACGTCAATCTCTTCTACGGCGCGGCCCAGGCACTGCGTTCCGTCTCGCTCACAGCTGCCGTTGGCCGCGTCACCTGTCTGCTGGGCCGCAATGGCGTCGGCAAGACCAGTCTGCTGCGCGCCATCGTCGGCCTGCAGCCGATCGCCTCGGGCTCGATCGCGCTGGAAGGGCAGGAGATCTCGAGGCTGGCGCCCTACGATCGCGCTCGCCGTGGCGTCGCCATGGTGCCGCAGGGTCGCGAGATCTTCCCGCTGCTGACGGTGAAGGAGAATCTCGAGACCGGCTACGCGCCGCTCAAGCGCGACCTGCGCAAGGTGCCGGACGAGGTGTTCGAGCTGTTCCCGGTGCTGCAGACCATGCTGCGCCGGCGTGGCGGCGATCTGTCCGGTGGCCAGCAACAGCAGCTCGCCATCGGCCGTGCGCTGACCATGCGGCCCAAGCTCCTGGTGCTCGACGAACCGACTGAAGGCATCCAGCCGTCGGTGATCAAGGATATCGGTCGCGCCATCACCTTCCTGCGCCAGCGCGGCGACATGGCGATCGTGCTGGTCGAGCAGTATCTCGATTTCGCCCACGAGCTGGCCGACGATTTCGCGGTCATGGATCGCGGCGAGATCGTCATGTCCGGCACCCGCGAAACCTTCGACGCCGACGCCGTCCGCAAGCACATGACGGTCTGATCTCGGGAGCGCCCTCGCGAGCGAAGAGCGCAACTGGAGTTGCGCGCTCCCCCGAGCCTGATGCCCAAGGATGTCGGTCGCGCCGTGAGATCGTAATGTCCTGCGCCCCCGTC
>NZ_FUWJ01000002.1:51583-372249 GCF_900167455.1 Enhydrobacter aerosaccus | reverse complement strand
GCCGTCCCGACCTCATCGGAGCGCGCCACTCCAGTGGCGCCGTCATGAGCGAAGAGCGCAACTGGAGTTGCGCGCTCCCCCGAGCCTGATGCCCAAGGATATCGGCCGTACCGCGAGATGGTGATGTCCCGCGCCGGCCGTCCCGACCTCATCGGAGCACACCACTCCAGTGGTGCCCTCATGAGGGCGCGATCCTTTCGCAGGTCGGTGCCTCTCGTGTCGATATGGTCGCATGAGCGTTGTTGGCTTCCGTCAAACAGGACAGCATCGGCGTCTGCTGAGCGTGCCTCGACGGCCCTGGCCATCATCGAGGCCGCGGAAAACAAAAATCGAGGAGGGCGCTCATGAGCGGTGTCAATCACCGGGCGACGACCGGCGTTGCTCGTCCCGAACCGGCAGCGTCGGGCGCCTGGTA
Source organism: Enhydrobacter aerosaccus (assembly GCF_900167455.1). GTDB lineage: Bacteria > Pseudomonadota > Alphaproteobacteria > Reyranellales > Reyranellaceae > Reyranella > Reyranella aerosaccus. The sequence continues at coordinate 371,834 of NZ_FUWJ01000002.1, read as the reverse complement.
TCGCGACGTCTCTCCATCGGCATGGCGTGCGCTGGCTCTCGCAGGCCTCGGATGGATGTTCGACGTCTACGACACGTTCATGCTCGCATTGACCATTCCGGCGCTCATCGTCGCCTTCTCGTTGTCCAAGGAGAATGCCGGCGCGATCGGAAGTCTGCTTGCCGCCGGCCTGGTCGTCGGCGGCATCGGCTTCGGCTGGGTGGCCGACAGGATCGGACGCGTGCGGGCGCTGATGATCAGCGTGGCGATCTATTCCGTCTTCTCCGGCCTGACGGCATTTGCCCCATCCGCGGATTGGCTGGCGGCGCTTCGATTCACGGCAGGGCTCGGCATGGGAGGGGCCTGGACATCCGGTGCCGCCCTGGTCGCCGAGACCTGGGACGCACGCCATCGCGGCAAGGGCGGTGCGTTGATGCAGATCGGCTTGCCGCTCGGATCGATGCTCGCCATCGCCGTCGTGGCGGTGGTGAATTCGGTCATGGGCAGCCTCGATGGCAATGGCTGGCGAGTCGTATACCTGCTGGGCTTCGCTCCCGCGCTCGTCGTACTGCCGCTGGCGCTGAAGACGCCCGAATCGCCGATCTGGCTGAATCGGGCAAAGCAGCTGCCCGAGCCACGGGCGGAGAAGGCGCGCGGAAGCGTGTCGTATCTTCCGCGCCTGGCGCTGGCCTTCGGTTTCATCTTCTTCGCCCAGTACATCTACTGGGGCGTGTTCACCTGGACACCGGCCTTCCTTGTCAGCGCCAAGCATCTCGCCTTCGTGAAGAGCCTCGGCTTCACGCTGTCGCAGCAATTCGGATCGCTGATCGGCTTCCTGGTATTCGCGGCCATGGTGGACCGCTTCGGCCGGCGGCCCACCTTCCTCGGATACCTGCTGATCGGCGCTGTATCCGTCGGTGTGTTCATCTACGAGACGTCGCCGACCTGGCTCATCGTCGCGATGTTCTGGACCGGCTTCGGCATCACGGGGATCTTCGCCGGTCTTGGACCGCTGACCGCGGAGCTGGCGCCTCCTCAGGCGGGAAGAGGGACGTTCATGGGTATCGCCTATAACGGCGGCCGGCTCGGCGGCATCCTGGCGCCCTATCTGATCGGCGCCCTGGCGTCCAGCGACGGCAACTTCATCCTCGGCATGGCGACGACGATCCCGGCCTTCGTGCTCGCCGCGGTCATCATCGTCGCGACACCGGAAACCAAGGGCATGAAGCTCGCCTGAGGGGCGCGCCCCTGAGCTTGAACCCGGCCGAACTCATCGGAGCGCGCCACTCCAGTGGCGCCCTCATGAGGATGAGCGCAACGGGAGTTGTGCGCTCCCCCGAGTCTGAGCGCATCGGCGCGCGCCACTCAGTGGTGCCTTCATGAGGATGAGCGCAACGGGAGTTGCGCGCTCCCCCGAGTCTGAGCGCATCGGCGCGCGCCACTCCAGTGGCGCTTTCATGAGGATCAGCGCAACAGGAGTTGCGCGCTCCCCGGAGTCTGACCTCATCGGAGCGCGCCACTCCAGAGGCGCTTTCATGAGGATGAGCACAACAGGAGTTGCGCGCTCCCCCGAGTCTGACCTCATCGGAGCGCGCCACTCCAGTGGCGCTTTCATGAGGATGAGCGCAACAGGAGTTGCGCGCTCCCCTGGGCTTGAGCACTTCTGACCAGCCGTCCGCTTTCAAGCGATTTGGGGCGATGACGACCGGAATCGTTGGTTGAAGAGGCCTGGGTTTACAGTGGGGCGTGTGCCCCTTTCTGTCTTCCTTCTTTCGTCGTTCGCCCGGTCCTCGCGAGGAATCGCCTGAAACGCTGCAGGAGCTGCACGCCAGGCGGATTCTCGCGAGCTCTTTTTGGGAGATGACGGGCGGTCCGTCGTCAGCTCGCTTTCTGCGGGCCTCGCACCAGCCGTCCCGGCCGCTCGCCGGTCAGCTCGTCGTCGCGCACCGTCTCGACGCCCGAGACGAACGTATGCCGATAGCCCGAGGCGCGCTGGATCAGGCGGCGGCCACCGGCGGGCAGGTCGTACACTACTTCGGGCCGGCCGAGCCTCAGGGCCTCGAAGTCGATCACGTTGATGTCGGCCTTGCAGCCGGGCGCCAGCAGGCCGCGATCGAGCAGGCCGTAGGCCTCGGCCGTGCCGCGCGTCTGCTTGGCGATCAGGAATTCGAGCGGCAGCTTTGGCCCACGCGTGCGGTCGCGGCCCCACAAGGTCAGCAGCGAGGTGGGCGAGGAGGCGTCGCAGATCACGCCGACATGGGCGCCACCATCGGCCACGCCCAGCACCGTCGCGGGGTCGGTGATCATCTCGTGCACCACGTCGAGATTGCCATAGGCATAGTTCTCGAACGGCAGCATCAGCAGGCCCTTGCCGCCGCGCGCCATCAGTTCCTCGAAGGCGACCGCCTGCGGCGTACGGCCGGTGCGCTCGGCGATGGCGGCGATCGAATTGCGCGCGTCGGGTTCGTAGTCCGGCCGGTCGCCCAGCGGGAACATCTTGTCGAACGACTCGCCCATGAAGGCGGCGGGCCCACCATCGGTGCGCGGTGCGAGCAGGCGCTCGCGCAGGGCGGTGTCGGTGGCGAGACGGGCGTACCGGTCGGCCGGCGAAAGGTCACGCAATTCCCGCCACACCGGATGCGCGGCGAACGGATGCACGGTCGTCTCCAGCCCCATGATGACGCCGATGGGACGGCTGCCGACCTGCGCGTTGGCGGCGCGCCCGGCCCGACGTACGCCATGGATCTGGTCGAGCGTCTCGCGCCACAGCGTCGGCTTGGCATCCACCTGCACCAGCAGGCAGGACAGGGGGCGACCGGCGAGCTTCGCCGCGGCCTCCAGCGCCTCGAACTCGCCTGGCCCGAAATCGGAATTGACCTGCAGCACGCCGCTGCCCGCCCGCTTCATGCCCTGGGCGATGCCCAGCAGTTCGGCTTCGCGCGCCGACAGCGACGGCGTGTAGCGGCCGTCCTTGGCGCGGTGCTTGGTGGTGCGCGAGGTGGTGAAACCCAGCGCGCCGGCGCGCAACGCCTCCTCGGTGAGTCGCGCCATTGCCTCGATCTCGCGCTCGTTCGGCACCTCGCCATGATCGGCACCGCGATCACCCATCACGTAGAAGCGCAGCGCGCCGTGCGGCAGCTGCGCCGCGACATCGACCGCGCGCGGCATCGCCGCCAGCGCATCGAGATATTGCGGGAAGGACTCCCAGTCGAACTTCACGCCCTCGGCCAGCACGGTGCCGGGAATGTCCTCGACACCTTCCATGAGGTTGATGAGATAGGGCGACTGTCCCGATCGCACCGGCGCGAAGCCGACACCGCAATTGCCGAACACCGTCGTCGTCACGCCATGCCAGGACGAGGGCGTGAGGAACGGGTCCCAGGTCGCCTGGCCGTCATAGTGGGTGTGAATGTCGACGAAGCCAGGGGCCACGATCAGGCCCGCGGCGTCGATCTCGCGCTTGGCGGCGCCGAGCTTGGGGCCGACGGCGGCAATCCGGCCGTCCTGCACGGCGACATCGGCCACGCGGCGCGCGGCGCCCGAGCCATCGATCACGGTTCCGTTTCGGATGACGAGGTCAAACATGGGACAAAGGATAGGCTGGGCCCATCGGCCGGTCTATGTTCCGGGCCGCACGAGCCATCCGCTGAGGGAGAACGACCTTTGCAAAGACCGCTGCTCTTCACGCCCCTCAAGATGCGGGGCGTGGTCGCTCCCAACCGCGCCGTGGTGTCGCCGATGGTCCAGTACCGCGCCGTGGACGGGAAGGTGAACGACTATCACCTGGTCCATCTCGGCAAGTTCGCGCTCGGCAAGTTCGGCATCGTCTTCACCGAGAATTGCGCCGTCGTGCCGGAAGGCCGCGTCACCCAAGGCGATCTCGGCCTATGGGATGACAGCCAGATCGAGGGCCACAAGCGCCTGACGCGCTTCCTGCAGCAGGAAGGCGCGTTGGCCGCCACTCAGATCACCCATGCCGGCCGCAAGGCGTCCTCGCCGCGCCAGTTCGACAAGCCGGACGAGTTCGGACCGAAGGACGCAGGTTGGCAGCGCTGGCAGGTCTATGGACCGTCGGCACTGTCGGCCGGCGAACGCTACTCGGCGACGCCGGTGGCGCTCGACGTGCCGCAGATGGACGCGATCGTGAAGAAGTTCGGCGAGGCGGCGCGGCGCGCCGATGCGGCCGGTTACGATGTGATCGAGATCCATGGCGCGCACGGCTATCTGCTGGCGCAGTTCCTGTCGCCTATCAGCAACAAGCGCAACGACCAGTATGGCGGTGACCGCGCCGGCCGCATGCGCTTCCCGCTGGCCGCCGCGAAGGCCGTCCGTACCAACTGGCCCGAGCACAAGCCGATGTTCATCCGCGTCTCCGCCGTCGACGGCGCCGGCGGCTGGGACGTCGACGACACCATCGCCTATGCCAAGGAGTTGAAGGCGCTGGGCATCGACGTCGTCGACACGTCTTCCGGCGGACTCACCGGCCTTTCGACCGCTCTGCCGGTCAAGCGCGCGCTCGGCTTCCAGGTGCCGTTCGCCGCCGCCGTCAAGCGCGGCGCCGACATCCCGACCATGGCCGTCGGCCTGATCCTGGATGGTCCGCAGGCCGAGGCGATCCTGCAGGCGGGCGACGCCGACCTGATCGCGATCGGCCGGCAGGCGCTCTACGATCCGTTCTGGGCCTTGCATGCGGCGCAGGAACTCGGCTGCGATCCGAACTTCGACCTGTGGAACCCCGAGTATGGCTGGTGGCTGGACAAGCGGAAGAACAACCTGCCCGACGTGAAAAAAGCAAAAGCATAGGCAACGGAAACGCTCATGACCGGTATCCTTGCGGGCCTTCGCATCGTCGAGGGCTCGGCCTTCATTGCCGCGCCTCTCGGCGGCATGACCCTGGCGCAGCTCGGCGCCGACGTGATTCGCTTCGACGACATCCAGGGCGGGCTCGACAGCGACCGCTGGCCGGTCACCAAGGACGGCCGCTCGATCTATTGGGCCGGCCTCAACAAGGGCAAGCGCTCGATCGCGGTCGACCTGCGTAATCCAAAGGGACGCGAACTGCTGACGGCGCTCATCACCGCGCCGGGCGAAGGCGCCGGGATCTTCAGCACCAACATGCCGGCGCGCGGCTGGCTCTCCTACGAAGAACTCTCGAAGAAGCGGGCCGACCTGATCGCGCTCAACATCGTCGGCACGCGCGATGGTTCGGCTCAGGTCGACTATACCGTCAATGCCATCACCGGCTTTCCGCTCGTCACGGGTCCGGTCGGCCACGAGGGCCCCGTCAATGCGGTCGCGCCGCCGTGGGATCTCGCGACCGCCTATGCCGGAGCGATGGCGATCCTGGCGGCGGAGCGCCATCGCCGCCTGACCGGGCACGGACAGCGCATCGTGCTGCCGCTGCAGGACATGGCGCTCGCGGCCACGTCGGCGCTGGGCTATCTCGGCGAGGCGGCGATCAACGAGGTCGATCGGCCGCGCTTCGGCAACGAGATCTTCGGCACTTTCGGTCGCGACTTCCGCACCCGCGACGGTCGCTATGTGATGATCTGCATCTTCTCCGACCGCCATGTCGATGCGCTGGCGGCGGCCGGCGGCTTCGCCGAAGCGTTCGCCGCGATCGAGAGCAGGACGGGCCACGATCTCAAGACCGACGCCGGCCGCTGGAATGCGCGCGCCGAGCTTTGTGCGGTGATCGAGCCATGGGTGGCGGCGCGTACGGCCGACGAGGTCGGGACAGCACTGAAGAAGGCAGGCGCGCTGTGGTCGCCCTACCTGACCTTTCGCGAGCTGCTGCAGGACAAGGACGCCGTGCAGGAGAATCCGCTCTTCACGGTGATCGACCAGCCCGGCATCGGCCGCTATCCGGTGGCGGCGACGCCTCTGCAGTTCGGTGCCGTACCGCGCGAGGCACCGCAGCCGGCCCCTAAGCTGGGCCAGCACACCGACGAAATCCTGTCGGGTATCCTCGGCCTGCCGGACCACGAGATTGCCCGCCTGCACGACGAGAAGGTCATCGCCGGCCCTTGCTAGACGATGCCCCGGGATCCCTCGCCGATGGCTCGGGATGACACGGGTGGTGTGATGTAGAGGAAAGACAGGCACGTTAAAGACAGGTCCGTTGATGAGGGAGATGGTGTCATCCTGAGCGTGAGCGAAGGATCCTTCGCGGCGACCGATCCAGACGAGATCCCTCGCCGGTGGCTCGGGATGACACGGGTGGTGGCGTCGGCGTGGTGTCGAGGAAGGACAGGTGCGTCGATGAGGGAGGTGGTGTCATCCTGAGCGTGAGCGAAGGATCTCTTGCGGTGTGTGCCCGGGGAAGGAATGCGGCGTCCGCGGCTCGGGATGACACGGGAGAAGTAAGCGGCGCCGTCGGTCGGTGACAATGCCGTTGTCATCCCGGGCGCGGCGAGGGAGTCTTGGGCATGATTGAGACGAGACCCATCCTCATCGCCGGCGGTGGCATCGGCGGCTTGGCGACCGCCCTTGGACTGGCGCAGAAGGACATCCCGTCGCTGGTGATGGAGAAGGCCTCGCGGCTGGGCGAGATCGGCGCCGGCATCCAGCTCGGCCCCAACGCCTTCCATTGCTTCGACCGGCTGGGCGTGGGCGAGGCGGCGCGCTCGATGGCCGTCTATATCGACAAGTTGCGGCTGATGGATGCGATGGCCGACGGCGAGATCACGCATATCGATCTCGGCGAGGCGTTCCGCGAACGCTTCGGCAATCCCTATGCCGTCGTGCATCGCGGCGACCTGCACGGCGTTCTGCTCAAGGCCTGCCAGGAGCATCCGCTGATCGGGCTGCGCGTCAGCAGCGAGGTCGCGGGCTACCAGCAGGATGGCGACGGCGTCGCGGCCAGGCTTGCGACGGGCGAGACCGTGACGGGCCGGGCGCTGATCGGCGCCGACGGGCTGTGGTCCAACGTCCGGCGCCAGCTCGTCGGCGACGGCAAGCCGCGCGTGTCCGGCCACACGACCTATCGCTCGGTGATCCCGACCGAGCAGATGCCGGAGGATCTGCGCTGGAACGCGGCGACGCTGTGGGCGGGACCGAAGTGCCACATCGTCCACTATCCGCTGTCGGGATGGAAAGTGTTCAACCTCGTCGTCACCTACCACAACGACGCGCCCGAGCCGGTCGCCGGCAAGCCGGTGCCGGTGGAAGAGGTGCAGCGCGGCTTCACGCATGTCTGCGCGCGCGCCCAGACCATCATCCGCCATGGCATCGACTGGAAGATGTGGGTGCTGTGCGACCGCGAGCCAGTCGACCGCTGGGTCGACGGCCGTGTCGCCGTGCTGGGCGATGCCGCGCACCCGATGCTCCAGTACATGGCCCAGGGTGCCTGCATGGCGATGGAGGACGCGGTGTGCCTGGCCGACTCGCTGGCCGCGGCAGGCGATGTTTCATCGGGCCTGCTGCGCTATCGCGACCGGCGCGTGCTGCGCACCGCGCGCGTACAGCTCATGTCGCGGGCCATGGGCGACCATGTCTATCATCCGAGCGGCCCGCACGCGGCGCTGCGCAATGCCATCATGAGCGCCAAGAGCCAGGCGGAATGGTACGACATCCTCGAGTGGCTCTATGGCGGCAACGGGCTGGACTAGCCGTCCTCGCGCGCGTCCCGATGGCCGGGGACAGCGGGAATGGCGATGGCACAAGGCTTTTCGTGCTTCTGTCCCGATGTCCCGGGTGTCCCCGCCTGTCCCACCTGTCCCGGGCTTCCCTTCGGCATTGGCCGAAATGACAGACGGCGGGAAGCGCCTATCTCCCGGGCATGACCCAACAGACCTTCCGCCTCCCGGCGACGGCCACCTGCCCGTCGCTGTTCGTCCGCCGGCAGCCCGTGATCGGCGCGCCGGCGGTGCTCTATGTCCATGGCGCCACCTTCCCCTCGGCCTTGAGTGTCGGCTTCGATTTCGGCGGCGGCCGCTGGCCGGCATCGTGGCTCGACGACTGGAATGCCCGTGGCTTCGATGCCTGGGCATTCGACTTCGCGGGCTTCGGCGAGAGCGGGCGCTATGCCGAGATGAGCGAGCCCGCCGACCGTCATGCGCCGCTTGGCCGTGCCGCACACGCCGCGACGCAGGTCGCTGCTGTGCTGGCTTTGATTCGCCGCGAGACGGGTGGGCAACCCGTCTCTCTGGTCGCGCATTCCTGGGGCAGCATGCCTGCAGCCCTTGCCGCCATCGCCGAACCGGATGCCGTCGACCGGCTGATCCTGTTCGGGCCGATCGCGCGACGCGTCGGCGGGGCGTCGATCACGCTGCCGGCCTGGAGCGACGTTGGCACCGACGCGCAATATGCGCGCTTCGTCGAGGACGTGCCCAAGGATCATCCGCCGGTGCTGGTGGCCTTCGATCGCTGGGCGCCGGCCTACCTTGCGAGCGATCCCGGCGCGGCGACGCGTACGCCGCCCGCGGTGCGCATCCCCAACGGCCCGCGTGCCGACATCGCCGAGGCCTGGGCCGGGCGTCTCGCCTGGGATCCGGCCCGCTTGACGCGGCCGGTCACCATCGTTCGTGGCGCGTGGGATTCCCTCTGCCGCGGGACGGATGCCGCGATGATCCTCGATGCGGCGCAGGCCGCGCCATCGCGCGTCGACCTCGAGCTCGAGGCCGGCACGCACCTGATGCATCTCGAAACCGGGCGCCGGCGCCTGTACGACGCCGTGGGCCGCAGCCTCAAGGGAGAGATCCGATGATCGCCGTGATCTTCGAAGTGTGGCCCGCCGACGGGCGCAAGCAGACTTATCTCGATATCGCCGCACAGCTCCGGCCCGATCTGGAGAAGATCGACGGCTTCCTCAGCATCGAGCGGTTCCAGAGCCTCAGTGACGAGACCAAGATCCTCTCGCTGTCCTTCTGGCGCGACGAGGAAGCGGTAAAGGCCTGGCGCACCCTGGAGCATCATCGCCAGGCGCAGAGGGCCGGCCGCAGCGGCGTCTTCCGCGACTACCGCCTGCGCGTGGCATCGGTCGTGCGTGACTACGGCATGACCGAGCGCAACCAGGCACCGGCGGATTCGCGGGAGACGAACGGATAGATCGAAAGCCCATCGCCCGAGCGGTGGTCGGACTCAAGGGAGCGCGCAACTCCAGTTGCGCTCTTTCGTCATGAGGGCGCCACTGGAATAGCGCGCTCCGATGAAGCGACGCGATTGTCTGTTCACGCTGGCTGCGCACGTTACTCGGTATCCTGAAGAACACGTCGATGACTTCAGACTCATTGGAGCGCGCAACTCCAGATGCGCTCTTGCATCATGAGGGCGCCACTGGAGTGGCGCGCTCCGATGAAGCGAGGCGATTGTCTGTTCACGCTGGCTGCGCACGTTACTCGGTATCCTGAAGAACACTTTGGGATGATCGAGCGACACCAACCCACGTATGTCACACGGCACCAAATCACTTTGCCGACGATGACTTCACCGCGCGTAACGTTGCGGCGATTACACATGTCTTCCGTGAAATCGCGGCGGTGGTGGAGACGAGTCCGCCGCACTAAGTGAACGACGTTAACCTAACTGGAGGTACGTCAGTGACTATTCGTTCGATCTCTTTGAAAGCCGCTGCTTTGGCCGGATTTGCAATTGCGCTCGGAGCGACCGCGCCGGCGTTTGCACAGTCAACGAATGAGAAGATGGCCGAGTGCCAGCAGCTCTACGATGCCTGGGCGAAGTACAATGGCTCGTCGAAGTACGGCAATCCGGCCGCTCCCGAAGTGGCTCTGCAGGATTGCCGCAAGGGCAACTATGCGGAAGGTATCGCCTACTTCAAGGATGCTCTGCAGCGTAACTCCATCCCGGCGCCGACGTCGGAGACGGCCCGCGCGGGCGGCAAGTAAGAACGTAGCGTAGGTTCACGACTGAACTGTGACTGTGTCGATCTGACAATCTTTGCCGCACCGAGCGCAATGGTGCTCGGTGCGGGGATGCCGATCCCGGGACGATCGGGATGGAGTTGCAACACAATCGTCACCTGTCTATTGCCGTGAACGACCGCTCCAGGTCTTTTCTACGACTCGATAGCTCAACTTCTCTGTCTGCTGCTCGACCGGATAGGTCGCTTCCTTCAGCCACCACCAGCCTTTCGGATCCCACACCGGATTGGCGGTACGAGCCCGATAATTCTGTCGCGGCCATCCCCAACCCTTGTCCGGTCCAAAGCGCAGCAGGCCGAAGCTGCGCTCGGCGCCTTGCTCCCACGGCCGCTCCTCGTTCAGGAACACGCAGGCGCCCAGCATCAGGCCGTCACTGCCGCCAGCTTTCGAGACGTCGAGCTGCTCGGCCAACCATTGCGCCTGCTGGGGCTCGCCGCCGGCCTGCTCGATGCTGGAGCCCAGCTCGGTGAACATCACCGGTGGCGCTGGAACGCCGTGCCGGGTCCAGTAGGCGGGCAGGCGACGGTCGAGATAGTCCGCGATATCGCGGGCCGGATTCTGGGGATTGGTCGCGAAGACGATGCGCTCGTTCCAGAACACCGAAGGCTCCGCATCGCCGATCGGTCCGCGCTTCAGCAGTACGTCGCGCACATCCTTCAGGGCAGCGGCGCCTTCGATGCCGTCCTTCAGGGCGAACGAGGTGCAGACCATGATCGGCAGGCGATTCTCGTCGATGACGTCATGCTCGCGCTCCCACTCGGCGATCCAGGCCATGACGGTGACGACGTGCTCGGGATTGCGATCGAAGGAGAGCTCGTACTCGTTGAAGATCTTCCAGAGGCCGGCGCCCGGCAGCGGTGCCTTCACCGGTGCGCCGACATAGATCTCCTCGACGATGCGACGGACATTGTCGCGCGCTTCGTCGATCCGCCGCTGGCCGAGCAGGTCCATCGTGTAGTTGCTGATGGGCACGGTGGCATTGATGTCGAGATGATGGCATGCCTCCAGGAAGGTCGCGTGTTCCAGGAACGGCTTGCCGTTCTGAGCGATCGGCGCGGCCCAGTCGTAGCAATGGATGAAATTGACTCCGAGCTGCTCGCGGACGCGCTGGAGATCCCCACGACCCTGCCGCTCCGATCCGCTCCCGATTTCAAAGCCCCAAAGCTGTGTGAAGACATTGGTGTAGAAGTCGGAGGTCTCGTAGAGGCCGCCCGAGTTTCCGGCCGGGGTGTAATCGCTCGGCCCAGGCATGTAGGCGAGGCCGCGGATGTCCGCCACACCGAAATGCCGGCAGCGTTCGATGGCGGTGAGGGCGGCCATGGGACTCTCTTTCTTCTCGGCGACTCTTTCAGGGACCGCGGCCTGAAAGCCTGCGGTCGCAGGGACAAACTACCTGCCTGACGAGGGAGGGCAATCGCCCATGGAGTTCCATCGCCATCCCCGTGTATCCGAGGGCTCTGTCCTGTCTGTGTTCCGTTCAATATGGACGCAGAAGAAAAGGTCCTTCGACTGCGCCTCGCTCCGCTCGGCTTCGCCCAGGACGACGGGAACTCCTGCCACAGGCCGATACGGTTTCTGCACAGGGCAACGCCTGTGAGGTTTCAGCCGTCACCCCGAGCGTAGTCGAGGGGCCTGTCTTGGCGGTGCTTCGTTCAATGTTGACGCAGGAAAAGAAGTCCTTCGGCTGTGCTTCGCTTCGCTCAGGACGAGGGAGAGATAGGACCATAGGCGATTGCCCTGCCGGATGACGGAGGCGGAATTCGGGAGGAATCCTCGGGACCGACCGAGAATTTGTCGGGCGATCCTGCGGAGAAACCGGCTATGGTCATCTGGTTCTATAAAGGGACCAGATAATGCGAATCCTCGTGGTGGGTGCTGGGGCGATCGGTGGCCATTTCGGCGGACGGTGGCTTGCGGCAGGGCGCGACGCGACGTTCCTCGTGCGGGAGCGGCGCGCCGCTCAGCTGGCGAAGACAGGCCTCGTGGTGAAGAGCAAGCTGGGCGATATCAGCATGGCCGCGCCGCCCACCGTCTCATCGGAAGGCCTCAAGGGCCAGCCGCCCTACGATCTGGTCCTGCTCTCCTGCAAGGCATTCGATCTCGATGCTGCCCTCGACGCCATCGCCCCTGCGATCGGCCCGGCGACCGCGATCCTGCCGTTCCTGAATGGCATCGGTCATCTCGACGTCCTCTCCAAGCGCTTTACCGCGGCGAACGTGCTGGGCGGCCAGGTGGCGATTTCCCTCACGCTCGATCCCCAAGGTCGCATCCTGCATCTGAACGATACGCTGGCGCTCAGCTTCGGCGAGCTCGACGGCTCGACCTCGCCGCGTGCGACGGCGATTGCCAAGGAGTTCGCGGCTGCGGGTGTCGCCGCGACCCTGAGCGCGACCATCCTGCAGGACATGTGGGAGAAATGGATCTTCATCGCCACCGCGGCTGGCATCACCTGCCTGATGCGGGCGACCGTCGGTGACATCGTCGCCGGCGGCGGAGCGCCGATCACGGGGGCTCTCCTCGACGAGATCGCCGCCATCGCCACCGCCAACGGCTTCGCGCCGCGGCCGGCTGCCCTGCAGCGCGCCCGGACCGTGCTGACCGCGTCGGGCTCGCCCTTCACCGCCTCGATGTTGCGCGATGTCGAAGCCGGTCTTCCCGTCGAGGTCGACCACGTGATCGGCGATCTCCTGATGCGCGGAAAGGGCGGGAACTATCCCGTCCTCGCCATCGCCCATGCCCATCTCAAGGCGTACGAGGCCAGGCGCAAGCGGCTGGCAAAGTAGGCGTGGCGACGGATCTCAGTTGAACAAGATCGAGTTGCCGTAGTGGAAGACGCTGAGGAACAGGCCATAGGGAATCCGATAACGTCCCGGCTGAAGCGCCTGTCCTCCAGCCTGGAGGTAGGGAACCGCGTACGGTGGATAGGGGTAGGGATCGTTGAGGATGACATTCAAGGCATTCGCCGTACCGGTGTAGCCCACGACGACAACGGCGTGCTGGCTGAACCCCAGGCCAGGCGGATACGGTATGGAGCCCGGACTGATGCCGGCGATGATCGGCGCGTCGTTGTCGATCATGTCGATGATCTCTTGAGGCGACAGCACGCCGGTCGTCGAAATGTGCAAGCCGGGGTCGTTGAACCCGGTCATCATCTGGGCGGCCATCAGGTAGGCCTGGATGACCGCCGCGATGCGCTGGGTGGTGCCGCCCGCACCGAGACACATGCCGCAATTGTACGAGCACATGCCGCCCTGTGCGCCGACGACTCCGCACTGGAAATTACCCCCGGGGTTGAGGTTGGGGGCGTTGTAGTAGGACAGCACCATCTGCGAGGCCGCCGCCCAACACCATTCCGGCGTCTGCTGGGCGACCGGGTCGATGTCCAGGGTCTTTGCGCTCGTCGGCTGAACCAGGCTTGAAATCGACAGAAAACACAACCCCAGGGCCAAAAGCATGGATCGCATGGTGCTCCCCCCTTCCAGCGATGAGGAACAATACTGCCGATGCATGCATATTTGCAAGTGCGACGCGTATTCACTGTGGGGATGCAACCCGATGGGGACGGGCAGAGGCGCGAGCTACCCCGTCCATGAGGCCGGGCGGATGGCGAAGGCGTAGCTAGACCGTGGGCCCAGGCCCAGTCACGGGCAAAAGCGGGCCAGGAGGTCCGCTGCTCAGCGCGCCATCCAACCGCCATCGACCATCAGGTTCTCGCCGGTGATGAAGGTGGCCTCGTCGGAGGCGAGGAAGAGAGCGGCGTTGGCGACATCCTCCGAGCGGCCGAGCCGCGGCAGCGGCGTGCGTTCGTGGCTGTAGTCGATCCAGCGCGGCTCGACGGCGCGGCCGCCCTTGCCGGTCAGGATCTTCCCCGGCGCGACCGCGTTGCAGATGATGCTGTCCTTGCCGTAGTCGGAGGCGATCTGGCGGGTCATGTAGACCACCGCCGACTTGGAGACGCCGTAGGAGCAATCCTCGGGCGAGGCGATCATGCCATGCTGCGAGGAGATATTGACGATGCGGCCGCGCGCCTCGTTGCGGATCTCCTGGCCGAGCATGCGGCGCACGGCGGCGCGGCACATCAGGAACACGCCGGTCACGTTCACCGCCATCACCCGGTTCCATTCGTCCAGGCTGGTCTCGGTGAGCGGCTTGCCGACCCGCACGACGGCGTCGTTCACGACGATGTCGAGGCGGCCCGTCGGTTCGGCGGCGCGGCGCACCGCCTCCTCGACATCGGCCTCGTTCGAGACATCGCCCTGGAAGAAGGGCACGTCGAGGATCCGGTGCGTGGGCTCGCCGCCCTCGACGACCTGCTCGGTGATGTCCATCAGCAGCAGCCGCGCGCCCTCGGCGTGGAATTTCCGCGCGATGGCGCGGCCGATGCCGGAGGAGGCGCCGGTGATCAGCGCCGTCTTGCCCTCGAGTCGTTTCATCTCTGCCTCATCAGCATGTCGCGCTCCAGCTTCGCCACCCAGCGTGCGAAGGGCCAGAGCAGGACGAAGAAGATCACCGCCGCCGCCGTGAGCGGAGTGGGATTGTAGGTCTGTTCCTGTGCGACGCGGGCCGAGCGCAGCAGCTCCGGCAGCGCCACCAGCGCGGCGATCGACGTGGTCTTCACCAGTTCGAGCGAATTGGAGGCGAGCGGCGCCAGCACGCGGGCGATCGCCTGCGGCAGGATGACGAGAAAGATGATCTGCAGCGGATGCAGCCCCAGCGCGCGGGCGGCCTCGCGCTGGCCGGGCGGCACGGCCTCGATGCCGGCGCGGAAGATCTCGCCGTAGTAGCCCGAGTTGTTGAGGGTCAGCGCCAGCACGCAGGCGGCGAAGGAGGGCAGCTTCAGGCCGAGGAACGGCAGGCCGTAGAAAATCAGGATCAGCAGCACCAGCACCGGAAAGGAACGGAAGAGGTCGATCCAGATCAGCAGCAGGACATTCACTACCTTGTGGTGGAAGCTGTAGGCGACGGCGATGGCGAGGCCGACCACGATGGCGATCGGCAGGGTGACGACCGCCAGCAGGACCGTGAGCTGCAGGCCCTGCCAGAGCAGCGGCCAGATGCGCACGAAACTGTCCCAGTCGGCGAAGTTGTCGAGGAAGAGCTGGAGGGCGTCCATGGTGCCGGTCCTGCCGTCAGTGGCTGCGCGGCCCCAGCCCTTCGAGCCAGCGGCTGGCGACCACCAGCGGCACGAAGAACAGGAGATAGAGCGCGGCGGCCAGGGTGAGTGGCGAGGGGTTGGCGGCGATCGCCATCGCGCTCTGGGCGCGGCCCAGCAGCTCGGGCAGCGACACCGCGGTGCCGAGCGCCGTGCCCTTGGTGATGGCGATGGCGCGATTGGTGAGCAGCGGGACGGCGATGCGCACCGCCTGCGGCAGGATCACCAGGAACAGGATGCGGAAGAAGCCCAGCCCCAGCGAGCGGGCGGCATCCCACTGGCCCTGCGGCACGGCCTGGATGGCGGCCCAGAAGATCTCGGTCGCGAAGGCGGCCAGCACGGCGCCGAGCGAGATCACCGTGGCGGCGAAGGGCGAGAGCTGGATGTCGGCGTAGGGCAGGCCGAAATAGATGAACACGATGACGACCAGCTGCGGCAGCGTGCGGAAGATGTCGACGAACAGCGTGATGGCCGCGTCGGCGGCGCGGATGCGCATGGCGCGCACGATGGCGAGCGCCAGCCCGACGCCGACGCCGAACAGGATCGTCAGCAGCGCGACCGCGACGGTGATCCAGAATCCCTGCAGCACGGATGGCCCGTACTGCGCCAGGATCTGCAGATTGAAGAAATTGTCGAGGAGCGGTTTCATGTTCCGGCGTCATCCCGAGTCGCGCGCGTCGGACGCGCGCTTTGGTGAGGGATCTTTACTGAAATCGTAAAGATCCCTCGGGCGTTGCCCTCGGGATGACAACTCTATTTGCAGGCCAATTCGTGCGGCGTCGGATCGTAGTTCTTGAAGCCCGGCGGGCCGTAGCCCGGGAAGATCGTGCTGATCGACGAGCCCGGATCGACCTTGGAGCCGTACCACTTCTCGTAGAGCTTCACGAGCGTGCCGTCCTTCTTCATGCATTCGATCGCCATTTCGACCGTGTTGCGATAGGCGGTGTCGTCGAGCCGGAAGGCATAGCCGAAGTTGCGGCCGTTGAAGTCCTTGAAGCCGACCTTGATCGCCTTGTTCTGGCTGGCGGCATAGACCGTGGTCGGGATCTCGTTCAGCGCCGTGAAGGCGCGCCGCGTGATCACCGCCTGCACCGAATCGGGGAAGGTGTCGTAGCGCTGGACCTCGAAGCCGTACTTCTCGGCATTGGCGGTGGCCCAGGTATCCGAGATGGTGCCGCGATTGACGGCAAGCTGCTTGCCCTTGAGATCCTCGAAGCCGTTCATGCTGTCGGCGGCGCGGATGATGAAGCCGTTGCCGGTGGCGAAGAACGGTTCGGTATAGAGCATCTTCTCGGCGCGCTCGGCGGTGATGTTGAGCGGATTGACGGTGAACTCGATGCGCTTGGAGAACAGCGCCGCGAACAGGCCGGAGAAATTGACATCGACGACCTCGACGCCGGGCCGGCCGATGCGCTTGGCGACTTCCTTGATCATGTCGACGCCGAAGCCTTCCGGCCCGCTGGCGCCGCGCACCATCCAGGGCGCGACGCCGAAATCGGAGCCCACCACCAGCGTCTTGTCCTTGGGATGGTCGGCATCCTGGGCCTGAGCCGCACTGCAGATCGCCAATGCCGCGACCAGTGCGGTCGCCAGTGCCGCCATGGCGCTGGCGACGATACGTCCAATCATGTGATCCCCCATTCTCGATGGCCGCGGCTACGCAATCATCGTGCCTTATCCCGTCTGCACGCTCGCCCCGCCATCCACAGGCAGCGTGACGCCGGTGATGAAGTTGGCCTCGTCGGAGGCGAGGAACAGGGCGGCATTGGCGACATCCCGGGCCGTGCCCATCTTGCCGCGCAACGGCACCTTGGCATCGCGCTCGGCTTCCACTTCCGCCCGGCTCTTCTTGAAGGTGCGGGCGCGGGTATCGACGGCCATCGGCGTGTTCATCAGGCCGGGCAGGATGACGTTGGCGCGGACGCCATATCTGGCGTTCTGGTAGGCGAGCTGCTCGGTGAAGGCGATCATCGCCGACTTTGTCGCCTTGTAGGCGACATAGGGATAGGTGGTGATCGCGGCCATCGAGGAGATGTTGACGATCGCGCCGCTCTTCTGCCGGCGCATGACGGGGATCACGTGCTTGCAGGCCATGATGGTGCCGCGCAGATTGATGGCGACGCAGCGGTCGAAGGCCTCGTCGGTGATCTCGAGCAGCTCGGCATCGCCGCCGGCCAGCGACACGCCGACATTGTTGTGCAGGATGTCGATGCGGCCCCACAGCCGCTGCGCCTCCTCGACCATGTCCTTGAGCTGGTCGCTGCGCGTCACGTCGGCCCGGAAGCCTTCGGCGTAGCCGTCGCCGTCGGTGATCATCTTCACCGTCTCCTGCGCCGACTCGAGATCGCGGTCGACACACAGCACCTTGGCCCCCTCGCGGGCGAAGGTGAGGGCGGTGGCACGCCCGTTGCCGGTGCCCTCGCCCGGGCTCTGTCCGGCCCCGACGACGATGGCGACCTTGTCCTTCAGGCGCATGCGTTCCTCCCTCGTATTTCCTGGCTTCGGCTCGTCACGACAGCGGGTACTGAGTCAGCACTTCCTTGTAGTACGGCTCGTTGTCGATCTGCATGGTGGCGAGCACCCGTACGACCGCACAGTAGAAGGCAATGGTGAGGACGAGGTCGGTCATCTCCTCGTTGCCGAGATGCTGCTTGATTTCGGCAAAGGTCGCGTCCGACATGGCGAGATTGCGCACCATCTCGCGCGCGCCTTTCAGGATCGCCCTGGCGAGCGGCTCCAGTTTCGACGGCTTGCCGTCGGTTTCGGCCATCAGGCCCTGGATGTCCTCGTCGGTGACGCCGAATTCCTTGCCGATCTTCACGTGGTGGGTGAACTCGTATTCCGACTTCTCCATCCATCCCACCTGCAGGATGGCGAGCTCGCGCAGGCGCGGATCGAGCTTGCTCTTGAAGCGGATGAAGTTGCCGATGCCGTTGAAGGCGCGCGCCATGTCCGGGCTGTTGACCAGCAGCTTGTGCAGGTTGGTGTTGCGTTTCAGCATGTCGCGGTATTCCGGTGCGACCTGGTCGGGCTCGAGATAGGGCAGGCGGGCCATTGTCTTTCCTCCTTTTTTCGCCGGGGCCGCGTCACTCCAGTGACGCGTTCTGTTGCTGGTTCGATATATGACGCGCCACTGGAGTGGCGCGCCCCCAGCTAATGACCTTCCGAATCCCGCTCCGGTCCCTGCAGCGTCACGCCGCCGTCGACCACGAGCACCTGGCCGGTGATGTAGCGGGCGTGCGCGCTCATCAGGAAGCGCACGGCATAGCCGATGTCCCAGCCGGTGCCTTCGACCTTCAGCACCGAGGCGCGGGCGCGCTGGGTGCGGGCACCGTCGCTCATGCCGCGGGCATAGACCATGGGCGTGTACATCGGCCCGGGGCAGATGCAGTTGACCCGGATGCCGTCCTTGCCGTGATCGACGGCCATCGCCCGGGTCAGCCCGATGACGGCGGCCTTCGAGGTCGTGTAGGTGGTGAGGCCGCGCGGCCGGAGCGCGGAGATCGAGGAGATGTTGACGATGGCGCCGCCCTTGGCGGTCTTGATCATGGCCGGGATCGCGTGCTTGGAGAGCAGGAACATCGTCTCCACGTTCACCTGCATCACGCGTCGATATTCCTCCGGCTTCTCGTCGACGACGCTGCCGCGGCTGCCGATGCCGACATTGTTGTCGAGGAAGTCGAGCCGGCCCCAGTGATCGACCGCGGCGTCGACGAGGCGGCGGCAGTCGGCTTCCCGGGTGGCATCGCAGGCCTCGGCGACGGCCGTGCCGCCCTCGGCCTTGATCATCTCGACCGTGCGCTCGGCCAGCTTCTTGTCGAGATCGGACACCACCACCCTGGTGCCGGCGCGGGCCAGCAGCACGGCGGCGGCCCGGCCATTGCCGATGCCGTCACCGACGGCGCCGCCTCCGGAGATGATGGCCACCTTGCCCTCGAGACCTGGATCGTCGTCAGGACCTTTCATCGCTTCCCCCATTCAGTTCGATTCAGGGCCAGCCTGCGCCCGGCACGTCCACCCGCAGGACTTCGATCCGGCCGTCGCGCTTGTCGGCCATCGCCGGCCCGCTGCCGGAATTGGTGATGACATAGAGCGTGCGCCGGTCCTGCCCGCCCAGCATGCAGGCATAGGCGCCGCGCGGCGCGAGATCGATGCTGTGCGTGATGCGGCCGCCCTCGAGCACGCGCAGCACGCGATGGCCGAAGGGATCGCTGACCCAGATCGCGCCCTCGGCATCGAGGCAGATGCCGTCGGGATAGCAGCCCTCGATCGTGGCCCACAGCCGCCTGTTGGACAGCGTCCCGTCCGCTGCAACATCGAAGGCGGTCAGGCGATGGGCGAAAGTCTCGGCCACGATCATCGTCCCGCCGTCCGGCGTGATGACCGTCCCGTTGGGAGAGAGCAGATCGTCCGCCGCCCGGTGCACCGATCGGTCGGGATCGACGCGGATCAGGCAGGTGGTGCGCTGCGCCTCGCCGGCGTGGCGGTCGTAGCCGAAGTTGCCGACATAGGCCCGGCCATGGCCGTCGACGACCATGTCGTTGCATTGGCCGGTCGCCAGCGATCCGAGCTCGGCTTCCCGCGAGAGCGTGCCGGTCGAGAAGCGCATCAACCGACGGTCCGTCATGCTGACGATCAGCATCGTGCCGTCGGGTCGCCAGCCGAGGCCCGACGGCCGCCCCGGCACCTCGACGACGGTCTCGGCCTTGCCGCTCTCGTCCACGGCGCGGACCTGATGGATATAGAAGTCGGAGAACCACAGCCGGCCGTCATGCCAGCGTGGCGCTTCGCCGAAGCAGAGGCCGGAGAGGAAGGGTTCCAGCTTCATGGCCATCTCCGCCGGTAGGTCATCGGTCCCACTCGATCCTGAAGGCGTCGCCTTGCGGTCTGATGTATCCGGCATTGGCGCCGGGGAAGTGGGCCGGGCACAAGAGGGCGTTGCTCTCCACGCAGTCCTCGAGGAGCTTGCGACGGTTCTTTGCCGAGAGCTCCTGGTTCCAGCAGAACTGGCTCGACCAGTCGGTATGATAGACCTGGATCGGGTGATGCATGATGTCGCCCGAGAAGGTCGCCTGCCTGCCGCCATCTTTCAGGTTGATGCCGACCGATCCCGGCGTATGGCCGGGATAATCCTTCAAGGTCAGCAGCGGATCGGGCTGATGGTCGGTTTCGATCATCACGGCCTTGCCGGCCTCGACGACCGGCAGCACCGAGTCGTCGAACGAGCCGTCATTGACCTTGCCCGCTCCCTGCGCCCGGCGTTCGCTTTCCCAATGGGCATACTCGCGCTTGGCAAAGAGATAGCGGGCGTTGGGGAAGGTGGGCACCCAGCGGCCGTCCTGCAGCTTCGTGTTCCAGCCGACGTGATCGACGTGCAGATGGGTGCACATCACGAAGTCGACCGACTCGGCGGGGCAGCCACAGGCCTTGAGCCGCTCGAGGAACGGCGTGTCGAGATTGTTCCAGCCGGGATTGTGGCGCTGCTTGTGGTTGCCGAGGCAAGTGTCGATCAGGATGGTGTGCTTCGGCGTCTTCACGATCCAGCTGTGGACGCTGCCCACCAGCCGATCGCTGCCTGGCTCGACATGCTCGGGCACCATCCAGTGCTTCTGGGCGTCGAACGCTTCCTGAACGAACTTGGGAAACATGCGGGCCGGCTTGAAGCCCGGCCCGCAGATCTCTTCGACTTTCTGTATGGTGGCGCCGCCGATCGTGCGCACCGTCATTGGTTTCCTCCCCGTTTTTCTAGAACGTGACGACGCTGCGGATCGACTCTCCCTTGTGCATCAGATCGAAGGCGTCGTTGATCTTCTCGACCGGCATCACGTGGGTGATGAGCGTGTCGATGTCGATCTTGCCGTTCATGTACCAGTCGACGATCTTGGGCACGTCGCGGCGGCCCTTGGCGCCGCCGAAGGCGGTGCCGAGCCACTGACGCCCGGTGACGAGCTGGAACGGCCGCGTCGAGATCTCCTGGCCGGCACCGGCCACGCCGATGATGACCGACTTGCCCCAGCCGCGGTGGCAACATTCGAGCGCCTGGCGCATCAGCTTCGTGTTGCCGACGCATTCGAAGCTGTAGTCGGCGCCGCCGTCGGTCATCTCGACCAGATGGGCCACGACATCCTTGCCCTCCAGCGTCTCCGGATTGACGAAATGCGTCATGCCGAACTTCTTTCCGAGTTCCTCGCGCGCCGGATTGAGATCGACGCCGATGATCATGTTGGCGCCGACCATGCGGGCGCCCTGGATCACGTTGAGGCCGATGCCGCCCAGCCCGAAGACCACGACGTTGGCGCCGGGCTCGACCTTGGCGGTGTTGATCACCGCGCCGATGCCGGTGGTCACGCCGCAGCCGATGTAGCAGACCTTGTCGAACGGCGCGTCGGCGCGGATCTTGGCCAGCGCGATCTCGGGCAGCACCGTGTAGTTGGAGAAGGTCGAGCAGCCCATGTAGTGATGGATCTTCTTGCCGTTGAGCGAGAAGCGCGACGTGCCGTCGGGCATCACGCCCTGGCCCTGCGTGCCGCGGATGGCGGTGCAGAGATTGGTCTTGCCCGACAGGCAGGATTTGCACTGCCGGCATTCCGGCGTGTAGAGCGGGATCACGTGATCGCCCTTCTTGAGCGACACGACGCCGGGACCGACATCGACCACGACGCCCGCGCCCTCGTGGCCGAAGATCACGGGGAACAGCCCCTCCGGATCGCCGCCGGAGCGCGTGAACTCGTCCGTATGGCAGACGCCCGAGGCCTTGATCTCGACCAGCACCTCGCCGAACTTCGGTCCCTCCAGATCGACCATCTCGATCTCGAGCGCCTTGCCGGCCTCGAAGCAAACTGCTGCCTTGGTTTTCACGCTGAACTCCTGGAATTGGAGGGCGAAGCCTAGAGCAGAGCAGCGGTTCCAGTCTATGCCACGGCGCGCTGCATGACCGCACCGCTCATCTGCGACTTCGCCTCGCGATATTGCTGAATCAGGCGGCGGCAGAGGTCGGAGGCGGACGGAATATCCTCGATGTTCCCGACGCCATGGCCGGCGGTATAGATGTCCTTCCAGCGCTTCTTGTTTTCCTGCGCTGCAACGATCTTCCCGGGCAGCGTCGTGCGCAACACGTCGAGGTCGATGCCGGCAGCCAGAAGGCTCGGCGTCAGCCAGTTGGCCGGCGCGCCGTCGATGGAGGCGGTGAGGAAGACATCGGTCGCGCGCGTCTCGAGGATCATCTGCTTGTGCGCGGCGGCCGCCATCGCCTCCCGGGTGGCGATGAAGCGGGTGCCGATATAGGCGAGATCGGCGCCCATCGCCTGCGCCGCCAGCACATCGCGGCCCGTCGACATGCCACCCGCCAGCACGACGGCGAAGTCCTCGCCGAGCTGGCGGATCTCATTCATGAGGGCAAACGGGTTGATGGTGCCGGTATGGCCGCCGGCGCCGCCGGCGACAGCGATCACCCCGTCGACCCCGGCCTCCAGCGCCTTCTCGGCATGACGGCGGTTGGCGATGTCATGCAACGCCACCGCGCCCCAACCATGGATGCGCTTGATGGCGTCGCCGGGCGCGCCTTTCGAGGTCAGCACGACCGGGACCCGGTACCTCTCGACCAGTTCGAGATCACCCGGATAGCGGTCGTTCGAGGGATGTACCACGAGATTCACGGCCCACGGCGCAGGCTTCTTCCCGGCGTCCTCGAGCCGCTTGATGCCGACCTCCATCTCGTCCAGCCAGGCGCGGAACTCCTCGCGGCTGCGCGTCCCGTGGGCCGGGAAGCTGCCCATCACGCCTTCGGCACAGCAGGCGAGCGCCAGTGCGGGATTGGAAACCAGGAACATCGGCGCGGCGATGACGGGAATCGCCATGCGATCGATCAGCTTCTGCACTTCGGCGCGCGCCATCAAACCTCTCCTATGGTCGGCGTGGTGGAGGTCACGCCCGATTTGTCCAGTTCGTCCAGCATGGCGTCGTCGTAACCCAGCAGGCCGCGCAATACTTCGTCGGTGTGCTGGCCGAGATCGGGCGCCGGCCGTTCGACCGCGATGCCCTTACCGTCGAGTCGATAAGGCAGGCCCTTCACCAACGTGCCGCGCCGGTCGCGGGCCAATGTCACGCCGGCAAGCGCCTTATCTTGCAGCAGATCGTTCCCGTCGTTGCAGGGCGCGGCGGCGATGCCACGCATCAGGAGCTCGGCCACGGCATCGGCGCTGGCATGGCCGGCACAGAAGGCAGCAAGGTCCGGCTGCTCGCTGTCGCAGGTGACGGCGATCCAACGGCCGTCACTGCAGAGATAGGTGTCCTGCTGCACGATGCCCTCGGCCTGATTGCCCTGGCGGCGGCAGCGACGCTGCGGATCGGCGGCCGCGGCGAGGATCTCCTCGCCGATGGTGAAAGACGCCACTTCGCGCTGCGAGAAGTCGAGGAAGCAACCCTTGCCCGTGCGGCGCGCTTCCATGATGGCGGTGATGACGATCCCGGTCGCGAACAGGGACACGATCTGGTCCGGATAGTTCACGTCCATGCCGGAAATCCGCGGCTCCTCGTCTTCATAGCCGGTCAGCGCGGCGAGACCGGAGGTGGCGTCGAGGGTGCTGCCGAACGAGACGTTCATGCGCTCGGGCCCGGTGTCGCCCTGGCTCGAGATGGCGGCAAAGACGATCCTGGAATTGACGGCGCTCAGATCCCGGTAGCCGAGGCCGGCACGATCGAGGACGCCGCGGCGGAAGTTCTCGACTACCACGTCGCATTGGGCCGCCAGCGCGCGGATCACCCGCTGGCCCTGCGGGTCCTTGAGATTCAGGGCCAGGCCGCGCTTGTTGCGATTTGTGAAGCGGAACTGCGGCGAGCGATTCCACCAGCCATCGTCATTGTCGATCTTGCCGACGACGCGGAACGGATCGAGATAGGCGCCCGACTCGATCTTGAGCACCTCGGCTCCGAGATCGGCCAGCATCGCTGAGGTATTTGCGCCCGCGGTCAGCAGACCGAAATCGAGGACGCGGACTCCGCTGAGAGGACGCTTTGTCATGTTGGCAGCCCTGGTCTCGGCAACTCGGGGGCCGGTCGCGGTGCGAAGGATCGCCCGTTCCATTGCACGGGAAGCTGCGGCAGCCGCAGCGCTCCGAGCGTCGGATGAGTCATGTCGGCGAGGAAGCCGCGGGCCACGTACTGGTCGGCCTTCAGGAGTTCGGCCGGTGCGAAGATCGGCCCGAACGGTACACCCTTCGCCTGGGCGAGCACCTGGATCTCCGCGCGGGTCTTGTCGGCGAACCATGGCGCGATGATCTCGTAAAGCGCCGCTACGTGCTGGCGTCGGCCAGCACGATTGGCGAATTTCGGATCGTCGAGCCGGGAATCGTTGATCAGCGCCCGCGTCGCCGGCCATTGCGTGACGGTATAGACCACCGCCACATGGCCATCGCGGCAGGGCACGATCTGGAACTCCGAGCGCTTGCCCTCCCGTCCCGGTGACTGGCCGGAGGCGGCAGCACCCGACGCCGCTTTCCAATTCACCCACTGCACGACTTCGGCCAGCGACACGCGGATGGAGGGAGCGGCGCGATCCGCGTCACGGGCGGCGAGTGCGGCCGCGAGGCCCGTGAAAGCAGTGAGACCGGCGGCATAACTCGCCTGATGCCCGCCGAGCCGCAGCGGCTTGCGGTCCGGCTCACCCACCATGTGCAGCAGGCCGCCGAGGGCCAGGATCGTGAACTCGCTCACGGGGCGATGCGCGGCCTGCATCTCGAGCGGGAAAGCGGCGATCTCGATCGCCGTCGCGCGGCCGGCGCGTGCCAGGGATGCGATCGATGCGGGCTCCTCGAACAGCACCGCATCGGCTGTGTCGGTCAGCTTGCCGAGCGCGGCTCGGCCGGCATCGGTCGCGAGATCGAGGAGCAGTGACCGTTTTGACGTATTGAGGAACTGGAACAGGGCGCTTTCGCCCTGCGGCAGAAGCGGAGGGGCACGGCGGACAGGATCGCCGCCAGGCGGTTCGACCTTCAGCACGGTCGCGCCGAGATCGGCCGCGATCTTGGCCGCAAGCGATGACGCCAAACGCAAGCAGAGCGGCACGTCGCGGTCATTCACCTCGACGATCGTGAATCGCTCCAGCGGCAAGCTATCGGCCGTGCTCATGACAGCCTCTTCGCCTATCGCGGGCAACGGCCTCGGTCAATGTCGGCCGTCGTGCTACCGTCCTGCGAACGGAGGTAGAGACAATGGCGCAAACCGGCAATCACAAGGGCCTGACATTCGGCATCTTCCTGGCGCCGTTCCATCGCGTGGGCGAGAATCCCACCTTGTCGATGGCGCGCGACATGGAGCTGATCGAGTGGATCGACGAACTCGGCTTCGACGAGGCATGGGTCGGCGAGCATCACTCGGCCGGGTGGGAGACCATCGCGTCGCCGGAGGTGTTCATGGCCGCCGCGATCGAACGCACGCGCTATATCCGCCTCGGGTCGGGCGTGACCAGCCTACCGTATCATCACCCGCTGATGGTGGCGAACCGCTTCGTGCAGCTCGACCATATGTCGCGCGGACGGACGATGCTGGGCTGCGGTCCCGGCGCGTTGCCGTCGGACGCCTATATGATGGGCATCGAGCCCTCGACGCAGCGCCGGCGCATGGAGGAGTCGCTGGAGGCGATCATGCGCTTGCTCGAGTGCAAGGAGCCGGTCACGATGAAGACCGACTGGTTCGAGCTGAGAGAGGCGCGCCTGCATCTGGCGCCCTACAGCTATCCGCACTTCCCGATCGCCTGCGCCAGCACCATCACGCCATCGGGCATGATCGCCGCCGGCAAGCATGGGGTCGGTGTGCTCTCAATCGGCGCCGGTCTGCCGGGTGGACCCGAGGCGATGGCCAAGCAATGGGCAATCTACGAGGAAACGGCCGCCAAACACGGCAAGACCGCCGACCGCTCCAAGTGGCGCATCGTCGTCAACGCCCATATCGCCGACGATGACGAGCAGGCGCTGCGCGAGGTGAATGCCGGCGAGCGGCGCGAGACCGTCACCTATTTCGAGGATACGCTGGGCCGCCCGCCCGGCCGCGCCGACGATCCGCTGCGCGAGGGCGTGAAGATGGGCACTACGCTGGTCGGCACGCCGGATACGGTGGCGCACGGCATCGAGCGGCTGCTGGGTTATTCCAACGGCGGCTTCGGCGGCATCCTGTTCAGAGCGCATGAATGGGCGAGCCGGGAGGCAACAATGCGCTCCTATGAGCTGTTCGCACGCTATGTCATGCCGCGCTTCCAAGGCTCACTCGATACGATCGTCGCTTCCAACGAATGGGCGCGGTCGAATCGCAAGGGCATCTTCGGTCCGAACGTGGCGGCGGTACAGAAGGCCTTTACCGACGCCGGCCGTGCGGTCCCTGAGGAGTTCCGGGCGCGTACGCCCGGTGCGCGTGACGTTGCTGGCGATTGAGTCGTTGCGCCTTCGTTAGGCGCGAGCGCTCAAAATTGAACCATCTGCAGGCGCGCCGTCATCGCGGCGCGCCTTTGCTTTTCGCCCATGACCATTGTGATGGCCGTGCGCGCCTTAATCGATGGCGTGTTCGAGATCGTACGATGGTTCAACGAATGCGGGCACAGTTCTTGCGTCGCATTGTCGGGACTCAGCTTGTGTCGACACCGCTCGGGAGCTGGCAGAATGACCCGCAAAATTTCTGGAAATCATCGTCGCCTGAATCGTCGTACGCTCCTCAAGGGAGCAGCGGCCGGCGGCACGCTGGCAACCACCGAAGTCCTTCTCGGATTTCCCACGGTGTGGGCGCAGAATACCAAGGACGTCACGCTGGTCCATGCCGGTGGGTCCTATGCCGCGATCAAGGAGATCGGCGATCAGGCCACCAAGGATCTTGGCTTCAAGATCGTCATGCAGGCGATCACCGATGACGTGCAGCTCAACCGCTCGCTGACGCAACCCAACACCATCGACATCAACAACATCGACAGCACCAAGATGCCCTATCTGGTGGGCAAGGGCGTGCTGCAGCCGGTGCCGGTCGCCAAGTACAAATACTGGGACGAAACCGTACCGTTGTTCACCAAGGGTACTTATCCCAACGGGCAGCCGGTCTCCTCGCAGGGCCTGTCACCGCTCGAGGCCATGTTCTACGACGGCAAGGATGCCAAGAAACTGGCCGGCAAGCCGACCGAGTGGCTGACCATGATCCCCACCATCTACAACGCCGATACGCTCGGCATCCGGCCCGACCTGGTCGGCGGTCGCGACAAGATCACGAGCTGGAAGGACCTGCTCGATCCCAAGTTCAAGGGCAAGACGGCTCTGGTCGATTATGCGCCGGTCGGTGTGATCGACGCTGCCATGGCGATCGAGGCGCGCGGCGACTTCAAGTACGGCGACAAGGGCAACATGACCAAGGAGGAGATCGACAAGACCATCAAGATCTTGATCGATCTCAAGAAAGGCGGCCATTTCCGGTCCTTCTGGAGCACCTTCGATCAGTCGGTGAACCTGATGGCCTCGGGCGAAGTCGTGATTCAATCGATGTGGTCGCCGGCCGTGACGGCGGTGCGGTCACGCGGCATCGATTGCTACTTTGTGCCCCTCAAGGAAGGCTATCGCGGCTGGACCGTGGGTCTCGCGCCGATGGCGCATCTCAGCGGGCTAAAGCTCGAATGCGCCTACGAGTACATGAACTGGTTCAACTCGGGCTGGCAGGGCGGCTTCATCGCCAAGCAGGGCTATTATTCGGCGGTGCCGTCGACGGCCAAGAAGTTCCTGACCGCGGAGGAATGGGACTACTGGTACGACGGCAAGCCGGCCGCGGTCGATATCAAAGACCCGTATGGGGCTCTGATGGAGAAGAAGGGCGCCACCCGCGACGGCGGCGCCATCTGGGATCGCATGGGTCACATTGCCTGCTGGAACACGGTGATGGACGAAGACCGCTATCTGACGAGGCGCTGGAACGAATTCGTTTCGTCCTGATCGGGGGATTGGCCATGACGATCCTCGACTCGACGGCCAGCGGTCTGGCGGCGGCTGCGGAGCCCGCGGCCGCGGAAGCGGCGGACGAGCACGCGATCAATACCGGCGAGCTCGCATCGTGGTTCCAGATCACGCCGCTCATGATCATCCTGGCGTTGTTCTTCGGCCTGCCGATGCTGGTCGTGCTGGCGGTGAGCTTCTTCGACTTCGACCGCAGCGACATCATCCCGGCCTTCATCTTCGACAATTACACCGACCTGTTCCGGTCCGAGGTGACGCTTCGGCTCTATCTGAGTTCGTTGAAATTCGCGGCGATCGTGTGGGCGGTGACGCTGATCCTGGGTTTCAACATCGCCTATTTCCTGGTCTTCCATGTGCGCAGCCTGCTGTGGCAGATCGGGCTGTTCCTGATCTGCACGGTGCCGTTCCTGACCTCGAACATCATCCGCATGATCTCGTGGATTCCCTTCCTGGGGCGCAACGGCATCTTCAACCAGGCGCTGGAAGGAGCGGGTATCGTCAACCAGCCGCTCGAATTCCTGCTGTTCTCCGATTTCGCCGTGGTGGTGGCCTACGTGCACCTCTTCACCCTTTTCATGGTGGTGCCGATCTTCAACTCGATGGCGCGCATCGACAAAAGCCTGCTCGAGGCAGCGCGCGATGCCGGAGCCGGACGTTTTCGCGTCGTCGCCGAGATCGTGCTGCCGCTTTCCAAGACAGGCATCGCTCTGGGCTCGATCTTCGTCGTCACGCTGGTCATGGGCGACTCGTTCGTGGTGCGCACCATGAGCGGTGGCCAGAGCGCCTCGGTCGTCTCCGCGCTGCAGAACGAGGTGGCGGCGCTGCAGTATCCGCCCGCCGCGGCCAGCGCCATCATTATGGTGATCATCGTCACGCTGATGGTGGCCGGCATCCTGCGGCTGGTGGACGTCCGCAAGGAACTGGCGGGCTGAAAGGAAGCCATGGAAGACAAGCGACCCTGGACCTTCTACGCCTTCGCCGCCTTCTTCACGCTCTTCGTGCTGTTTCTCTATGGGCCGATGATCGTGATCTACATCCTGTCGTTCCAGGGCCCCAGCGGCGGCATGACCTTTCCCTTAAATGGCGTCTCGCTGCACTGGTTCGAGGCGCTCATTTCGCAGACCCGCGTCGGCGACATCGCCGGCTCGTTCCAGCGCTCGATCGGTCTTGCGGTCTTGGTCGCAGTGATCACGGTCGTCGTCTCGGTTCTGGCGGGACTGGCTTTCCGCCGCCGTTTCCGCGGCTCCGCCTTCGCCTTCTATTTTGCCATCGCCAGCCTGATCATGCCCGGCCTGTTCGTGGGCCTCGGCATCGCGCTTACGTTCCGCCTGCTTGGTCTGGAGACGAGCTGGTTTGTTTCGGGCCTTGGCGCGCAGCTGACCTGGACGCTGCCGTTCGGCCTGCTGATCATGTTCGCCATCCTCGGCCGCTTCAATCGATCCTACGAGGAAGCTGCAACCGACCTCGGCGCGACGAGCTGGCAGAAGGTCCGCGAGGTCACCTTGCCGATCCTGCTGCCGGGCATCATCGGCGTGGCACTGTTCGGTTTCACCCTTTCCTACGACGAACTGGCGCGCACGGCGTTGACGGCGGGCAGCGAGAACACATTGCCGCTGGAGATCTGGGCCATGACCACCAACGTCACGTCGCCCACTCTTTACGCCGTGGGCGCGGTGACCACGATCGTGTCCTTCATCGTGATCGTGATCGCCTTGTCGTCGATCGCCTTCATCCAGAGACGTCGTGCGCTCGGTGCCCGCGGCGAGCTTGTGACAGCAACGGAGTAAAGCCATGGCCAATCCGGACGGAAGCGGAGAGGTTGCTGTTGTCGGCGTCACCAAGCGCTACGGCGAGACGGTGGCGGTCAAGGACCTGAGCCTGACGATCCCGCACGGCGCCTATTGCTGCCTGCTGGGTCCCAGCGGCTGCGGCAAGACGACGATCCTGCGCATGATCGCCGGACACGAGATGCCGAGCAAAGGGGACATCCGCATCGGAGGGACATCCGTCCTGGGGCTGCCGCAGATCAAGCGCGGCACGGCGATGATGTTCCAGAGCTATGCGCTATTCCCCCATCGCTCGGTGCTCGACAACGTGGCTTTCGCGCTGAAGATGCGCGGCGCCGGCCTGTCCGAGCGCCATGCCACGGCGCGCGAGCTATTGGCCAAAGTCCAGCTCGAGAAGTTCGCCAATCGCCTGCCGCCGCAGCTCTCCGGCGGGCAGCAGCAGCGCGTGGCGCTGGCGCGCGCCCTGATCACCAACCCGCGCGTGCTGCTGCTCGATGAGCCGTTGTCGGCGCTGGACGAGTATCTGCGCCTGCGCATGCGCGGCGAGCTGCGGCGTGTGCAGAAGGAGCTGGGTATCACCTTCATCCATGTGACTCACACGCAGCTTGAGGCGATCGCGGTTGCCGACATGGTCGTGGTCATGGCCAACGGCCATATCGAGCAGGCCGCCAGCGCGCGCGATATCTTCGTGGCGCCGCGCAATGCTTACGTTACGCGCTTCGTCGGTGGACAGAATGTGCTGTGCGGGGTGGTCGAGGGGGTGAGTGACGGTACCGCCGTCCTGACGTCGCGGCAGGGGGCGCGTCTGGCATTCCCGATCGACGGCAGGCAGCCAGCACGCGGAGCCGAGCTGTATGGCTCGATCCGCCGCGATCGCATCGCCATCGAGAAGCTGCCGGCGGGCAGCCTGCCGCCCAACGAGCTCAATGCGATCGTGGGCGAGGTCCATACGATCGAGAACCAGGGCTCCTATGTGAAGGTGACGATCGATCTCGGCGATGAGGAGGAATTCGTCGCCCACATGGTGGACGACGAATTTTTCCGCGACCCGCTCGACATCGGCGACCGCGTCGTGGCCCGCTGGTCGGCCTCGGACGTCAACCTGCTCGACGACGGCCTGAACGTGCGGCCCGCGATGCCGATGGCGGCCGCGGCAAGCTGAGCGCCACCGCAGCCGGTTCCGCTCCGGTCAGAATTCCTTCACCTCGCCCGGCTGCCAGTCGTCGAGCACCTTGATCGAGGTTTGGCCCAGGGCAGCCTTGAACTCGGCCGGCGTGCCCTTCAGGAACGGGTTGGTGCCGTAGTGCATCGGCAACACCATCTTGGGCTTGATCCATTCCTTGGTCGCAAACGCCGCATCGGCCGGATTCATGACGAAGTGGCCGCCGATCGGGATCAGCAGCAGGTCAGGCTTGTACTTCTCGCCGTAGAGCTTCATGTCGCTGAACAGCGCCGTATCGCCCATGTGATAGATGGTGAAGCCGTTGGCGAACTGCAGGATGAACCCGACCGGCTCGCCCGCGGGGTAGCTGGTGTCCTTGCCGGTCGCCGGATCCTTCAAGATCATTTCCGACGAATGTTCGGCATGCACCGCCGTCACCTTGAGCCCCGGTACCGGTTCGATCGTACCGCCCTTGCCGAAGCGCGGCGCGAGATTGGCGGGTAGTACGCCGAGCGTTGTCAGGAACTGATCCATGCCGGCCGGGCCCCAGACGGGCGCCTCGTTCTTCTTGGCCAGCGGCACCGCGTCGCCGAGATGATCGCCGTGCCCGTGCGTGACCAGGATCACGTCGATCTTGCCGAGCTTGTCGAGGTCCTTCCATTCGGGAGGCGTCTTGGGATTGCCTGTCAGCCAGGGGTCGATCATCACGACCTTGCCGCCGGGCGTGGTCAGCTTGAAGGCCGACTGCGCGAACCATTGCAGCTTGATCTTGTCCTGCGCACTCGCCGTTCCCGCGATGGCCAAGCACGCCGCGACGACGATTCCCAGAAGCCGAAAGCGCATATCTCTCTCCCCATTGTGTCTGTTATGACATCACCATAGCAGGTTCCTCAGGACGGAAGTTGTCGCTTTTCCGTGAGCGGCTAATCCCTCACGATGCGCCGCAACATGAAGCAAGGAGATGGTGCCCGATGAGCATCAAGGGCAAAGCGTATATTGCCGGCATCTACGAGCATCCGACGCGTCTCGCGACGGATCTCTCGCTGGCGCAGATCCATGCCGAGGTCGCCAAGGGCGCGCTCGAGGACGCCGGCCTTACCAAGGACGATGTCGACGGCTATTTCTGCGCCGGCGATGCGCCGGGCCTGGGACCGATGTCGATGGTCGAGTACATGGGGCTGCGGCCGCGCCACGTCGATTCGACCGATACCGGCGGCTCCTCGTACGTTCTCCATGTCGGCCATGCCGCGGAGGCGATCGCGGCCGGTAAGTGCAAGGTGGCGCTGATCACACTGGCGGGAAGGCCGCGTGCCGAGGGCATGGCGACCGGTACGGTGCCGCGTAGCCGCGGCGGCACGCCGACGCCGGACGAACCCTTCGAGTTCCCCTATGGCCCGACCGTGGTGAACATGTATGCCATGTGCGCCATGCGTCACATGTATGAGTTCGGCACCACCTCCGAGCAGCTCGCCTGGATCAAGGTCGCCGCCTCGCAGCATGCGCAGTACAATCCGCACGCGCTGCTGAAGAACGTCGTGACGGTCGAGGAGGTCGTCAACTCGCCGATGATCTCCGATCCGCTGCACCGCCTCGATTGCTGCGTGATCACCGATGGCGGCGGCGCCATCGTCGTCGTGGCACCCGAGATTGCGGCCAAGCTGAAGCGCCCGAAGGTCAAGGTCCTCGGTGCCTCGGAGTTCATCAAGACCCAGATGGGCGGCAAGGTGGATCTCACCTATTCCGGCGCGCGTTTCACCGGTCCGGCTGCCTTCGCCGAAGCCGGCGTCAAACCGTCGGACATCAAGTACGCCTCGATCTACGACAGCTTCACCATCACGGTGCTGATGCAGCTCGAGGATCTCGGCTTCTGCGAGAAGGGCAAGGGCGGCAAGTTCGTGGCCGACGGCAACCTGATCTCGGGTGTCGGCAAGCTGCCGTTCAACACCGACGGCGGCGGACTGTGCAGCAACCATCCCGCCAACCGCGGCGGCCTCACCAAGGTGCTGGAGGCCGTGCGCCAGCTGCGCGGTGAGGCGCATCCCAAGGTGCAAGTGAAGAACTGCGATCTCGCCGTCGCGCATGGCACCGGCGGCTCGCTCGGTCTGCGCCACGGCAGCGCGACGGTCATTCTGGAGAGGGAGTAAGTCATGGCCGACACCAAGGAACGCAAGCTGCCGGCGCCGGCCATCAGCCCCGAAACGCAGCCCTACTGGGATGCGGCCGCAAAGGGCAAGCTGCTGGTGCGCAAGTGCACGAGCTGCGGCCAGGCCCATCACTATCCGCGCACGATCTGCCCGTTCTGCTTCAGCGACAAGACGGAGTGGGTCGAGGCCTCGGGCAAGGGCACCATCTATTCCTACAGCGTGATGCGGCGCGCCCCGGTGCCATATGCGATGGCTTATGTGACGCTGGCCGAGGGGCCGCGCATGGTGACCAATATCGTCGATTGCGACTTCGACAAGCTGAAGTGCGAGCAGGCGGTGAAGCTGGTCTTCAAGCCGACCGAGGATGGCCCGCCGCTGCCGATGTTCACGCCGGCCTGATGCAACAACCGCGGGCGCCCTCCCGTTGATCCGAGATGATCACGGGACGGTGTCTGTGCGGCGGAGTGCGCTGGTCGGCGTCGAAACCGGCCAGCGCCGTACATCATTGCCATTGCGGCATGTGCCGCCGGTGGACCGGAGCGGCGTTCGCGACTCTGGTCTGGTTCCCGCGCAGCGCGGTGCACTGGACGGGCGAACCGACAGTGTTCCGCTCTTCGCCGATCGCGGTACGCACCCATTGCGGTCTCTGTGGCACGCCCCTGTCGCTGGGCTACGATAGCCGGGACGACATCGCCTTCGCCGTCGGGAGCCTGGAAGACCCGCAGTCGGTGACGCCGACGCACCACTATGGCGTCGAAGGCCGCCTGCCCTGGGTCGACATCGGGCGCGATCTCCCGGTCAGGATCACCAAGGAAAGATGGTGACCCTGCGACTCGGCCAACAGCGCCAGATGGGCGCGCTCAGTCGTTGAGCGCGGCCCAGACCTTCTCCGGCGTGCAGGGCATGTTCATGTGCTTGCCGCCCAGCGCATCGACGATGGCATTCATCACCGACGGCAGCGAACCGGCGCAGCCGGCCTCGCCGCAGCCCTTGGCGCCCAGCGCGTTGGTCTTCGCCGGCACGGAATGGAAGCCGATCGCGAAGGACGGCACGTTGTCAGCGCGCGGCAACGCGTAGTCGGTGAAGCTGCCGGTCATGAGCTGGCCGTCGTCGCTGTAGACGGTCTGCTCCATGATCGCCTGCCCGATGCCCTGCACGACGCCGCCGTGGCTCTGGCCCGCCACGAGCAGCGGATTGATGACCGTGCCGAAGTCGTTGACCATGGTGTACTTCACCACCTCGATCACGCCCGTCTCAGGATCGATCTCGACTTCGGCAACATGGGCGCCGTTGGGGAAGGCGGACGGCGCGGCCTTGTGCACGTGGGTGACATCGAGAGTGGTCGGCACGCCCTCAGGCAGCGCGAGGCCGCCGCGCAGCTTCTGGGCCAGCTCCATGATGTCGATGCCACGGTCGGTGCCGACGATGTTGAAGCGGCCGCTCTTGAACTCGATATCGGCCGCCGAGGCTTCGAGCGCGACGCCGGCGATCTGCTTGCCCTTCTCGATCACCTTGTCCGAGGCTTCGACGATCGCCGCGCCCGACGCCATGATCGACTTGGAGCCGCCGGTGCCGCCACCGGCGATCAGCAGATCGCTGTCGCCCTGGATCAGCTTGATCTTATGGAAGGGGATGCCGAGCTTTTCCGTCAGCACCTGCGCGAAGGGCGACCAGTGGCCCTGGCCGTAGTCGAGCGTGCCGGTGATGATGGTCACGTCGCCGTTGGGCTCGAAGCGCAAGCCGCCCTGTTCATTCTGCGGCGGCGCCGTCACTTCGAGGTAGTTGCCAAGTCCGCGGCCGCGCAGCTTGCCGCGCGCCTTGCTCTCGGCCCTGCGCTTGTCGAAGCCGTTCCAGTCCGAAGCCGCCAGCACTTTGTCGAGCAGGGTCGTGAACTCGCCCGAGTCATAGAGCGTATCGCCGCCGGTCTTATGCGGCATGGCCTCGGGTGGAACATGGTTCCGCTTGCGCAGCTCGACCGGGTCGATGCCCATCTCGCGCGCCGCCGTGTCGACAAGCCGCTCCATGAAGTAGTTGCCTTCGGGACGGCCGGCGCCGCGATAGGCACTGACCGGTGTGGTGTTGGTGAACACGCACTTGGTGCTCACCTCGATCAGCGGAGTCTTGTAAACGCCGGTCGAATTCTTGACGATGTTGAGCGTTCCCATCATCGGCGCCACGGTGCCGAGATAGGCGCCCATGTTGCCGTAGCCGGTGAAGCGCACCGCCAGGAAGTTGCCATCCTTGTCGAGCGCCAGCTCGGCGTCGAATTCATGGTCGCGGCCGTGCTGGTCGCTGAGGAACGAGCCCGAGCGATCGTCGGTCCACTTGACCGGACGCCCCAGCAGCTTGGCGGCATGGAAGAGGGGCTCGTATTCCGGATAGGCGGACGCCTTCATGCCGAACGAGCCGCCGACATTGCCGGTGAGGACGCGCACCTTCTCGGGCGGGACCTTCAGGACGTCGTTGGCGAGCTGGTTCTTGAGGCCGAACACGCCCTGGCTGCAGGCATGCAGTGTGTAGCGGCCCGACTCGGGCTCGAACTCGGCGATCGCCGAGCGCGGCTCCATCGCCGCCACGACCACCCGGTTGTTCAGAAGATGCAGCTTCGTGACGTGCGCGGCCTTGGCGAAGGCCTCGGCCACCTTCGCGGCGTCACCGAAATGGTAATCGAGGCAGACATTGTCCGGCACATCGTCATAGAGAAGCGGCGCGCCGGGCTGGCAGCCGGCGCGGGCGTCGGTGACGGCGGGCAGTGACTCGATATCCACCATGACCGCCTCGGCGGCATCGCGGGCCTGGGCCAGCGTCTTGGCCACGACGATCGCCACCGGGTCGCCGACGAAGCGGACCTTGTCGGTCGGCAGCGAGGGGCGGTCCGGCTTCTTCATCGGTGAGCCGTCGCGGTTGGGGAAGGGGATGATGCATTTCAGCAGTCCTGAGCCCGCCGCGGCGAGATCGGCGCCGGTCCAGATGCCCAGCACGCCGGGCATGGCCCTCGCCTCCTCGGCGTCGATGCCCTTCAGGACGCCATGGGCCACCTGACTGCGCACCATCACCGCATGGACCTGGTTCGGCAGGTTGATGTCGTCCGTATAGCGGCCCTGGCCCTTCAGCAGGGTCGGATCCTCCTGCCGCGGGACCGGCTGGCCGATGCCAAATTTCATCAAATTGAGATCGTCCGCATCCAGGGGAGCGTTCATGGCGTCATCCAAAAAGGAGTGGGAAATTTCGTGCTCATCATAGCGCAGGTCGGCATGGGCTGTGCTACTGATTCATCATGTCGAATCTCGATCCCGTGACCCTGACGGTCATCCAGAACGGCCTGATCCAGGTCTGTAACGAAATGGACCTGGCTTTCGTGCGTTCTGCATTTTCCCCGGTCATTTCCGAGGGAATGGACCGATCCGACGGCATTTACGATGCACACGACGGCGCACTCATTGCGCAGGGCGAACTCGGCCT
This sequence comes from Enhydrobacter aerosaccus, assembly GCF_900167455.1. Lineage (GTDB taxonomy): Bacteria > Pseudomonadota > Alphaproteobacteria > Reyranellales > Reyranellaceae > Reyranella > Reyranella aerosaccus. The sequence goes on along the minus strand of NZ_FUWJ01000002.1, from coordinate 335,293 downwards.
GCCGGTATTCGTCGGCACCATGCAATTCTCGACCCAGGCTGTCATCGAACGGGTGAAAACCCACTATGCAGGCAGGGTCGATCCGGGCGACGTGTTCATCGTCAACGACCCCTATCTCGGCGGCACGCACTTGATGGATGTGCGCTTCGTGAAGCCGTTCTTCTACAAGGGCGAACTTTTCGCGTGGCTGGCCAATACCGGTCACTGGCCGGATGTCGGCGGCATGGTTCCGGGCGGTTTCTCCGCCAGCGCCACCGAGGTCGAGCAGGAAGGGCTGCGGCTGCCGCCGGTCAAGTTCTTCAAGAAGGGCGAGATGGACCAGGAGATCCTGTCCATCATCCTCAGCAACATTCGCATTGCCGACCAGCGTATCGGCGACATCAAGGCGCAGGCGGCGGCGCTCGCGACCGGTGAGCAGCGCCTGACCGCGCTGATCGATCGCTATGGCGCCGAGGTGGTACGGCAGGCGATCGGCGAGATGCGTCACCGCGCCGAGCGGCAGATGCGGGCCAGGATCGCCGACATTCCCGATGGCGTGTACGAAGGCAGCTCGCAGGTGGATAGCGACGGCGTCGTCGACCAGCCGCTGACCATCCGGATGAAGATCACCAAGAAGGGCGAGGATCTCACCTTCGACATGACCGGCTCGAGCCCGCCCTGCCGCGGACCGATGAACAGCGTGATCGCGACGACCAAGTCGGCGATCTATCTCGCCATCAAGCATGTGTTTCCCGACGTGCCGATCAATGCCGGCACGTTCGAGCCGCTGCACATCATCGAGCCCGAGGGCACGTTCCTCTATGCCCGGTATCCGCGACCGGTGTCGGGCTGCGCCGCGGAGGTGAGCCAGCGCATCGCCGAGGCGGTGTTCGCGGCGCTCACGCAGGCGATCCCGGACCTCCTGTTCGCGGCGCCGGCCGGCACCTCGGGCAATCTCGGCGTTGGCGGCTACGATCCGGAACGCCAGCGCAGCTACATCATGTATCTCTTCACCGGTGGCGGTTACGGCGGCTTCCAGGGTGGCGACGGATTGAGCAACGGCTGCTCGACCATCGGCATCTCCAAGATGCCGCCGGTCGAGGTGCTGGAACAGTTCTATCCGGTGCTGTTCGAGGAATTCTCGTTGCGCGAAGGATCGGGTGGCGCCGGCGAATTTCGTGGCGGCTTCGGCATCAATTACGCCATCCGCCTGCGCCGCGGCGAGGCGCGGGTCTCCATGGTGATGGACCATGGCCGCACGGGTCCGCAGGGCGTGCTGGGCGGCCAGGACGGCAGCACCAACACCGTCCTCGTGACCCAAGGCGACAAGAGCTACCGCCCGCCTCACCTATCCAAGGACCAGGACATCGAGATCGGCGCCGGCGATGTCGTGCGCGTCTCGACGCCGGGCGGTGGCGGGTTCGGCGATCCCACGCGGCGCAGGCCAGAACTGATCGCCCAGGACATTGCCCGCGGTTACTACACGCCCGAACAGGCGAGGGAGAAGTTCGGCTTCCAGGCTGCGGCGGAGTAAGGATGAAGCCGTTGCGACGCTGGGGGTGTGCACCCAGCCGGCGAGCGCTGCTCCTGGCCGCGCTGCCGGCGTTCGTGCTCGCCACCACCGCCCATGCCCAGAAGCCGCTCAAGCTGCCCGACGTCTGGTACGGCGTTGAAGTCGAGGACAATGTCTTCACCGTCCAGATGCCTGGCATTCCCGACCATCGCATCGTGAGCGACGTGTCCGCCCGCGGCACACCGTTCCAGCTCCATTCCTACAGCGTCGAGGCCGGCGGCTTCTCCTACGTCGCCCAGAGCGCGCTCTATCCTGGCGACGTCGATGCCAACAATCCGCGCATCATCCTGCAGGCCGCGCTCGATAGCCGAGCGCACAGTCTCGACGGAGGCAAGTGGAGCAAGGTCGAGTGGCGCACGGTTGGCGGCGCGACTGCCGTGGACTCGGTCGGGCCGGTGCGCGGCGGCAGTGAACTGCGCGAACTGGTCCTGCTGAAAGGCCGGCGGTTCGTTTCCCTCGCTTTCCTCGGTCCCGCCGGCACGGCAGGCGGGCCGCAGGCCGAACGTTTCTTCAAGTCACTGAAGCTGGAACCATGAGCAAACCGCGTATCCATATCCTCGCCCTCGGCGGCACCATTGCCACCCGCCCCGATGCCACCGGCGCCATGCAGATGGGGCTCGGCGCCGACGATCTCGTTGCCGCGGTGCCCTTGCTTTCCACCGTCGCCGAGATCGGGGCCGAGACGGTTTCGCGCGTTGGCAGCCACTCGCTGGGTTTCGAGCATCTCCATGCGCTGGCGGCGAAGATTCGCGGTATCGATGCCGACGGCGTGGTGGTGACCCAGGGAACGGACACGCTGGAGGAGACCAGCTTCCTGCTCGATCTCTTGCTCGATCTCGATATCCCGGTGGTCGTGACCGCGGCCATGCGCAACCCGTCGCTGACATCGGCGGATGGGCCCGGCAATCTCCTGGCCGCGGTGCGCGTCGCTGCCGATCCGTGGGTCCGCAAGCATGCCAGGGCGCTCGGCGTCGTCGTCGCGATGCTGGACGAGGTTTATGCCGCCGCCGACGTGCTGAAGGTCCATCCGACGCGACTCAACGCCTTCGCCTCGCCCCAGACCGGACCACTCGCCGCCCTGCCCGAGGACCGCGTGGTGCCGCTGTCGCTGCCGGTGCGGGACGCCATGAACGCAACGCACGCGCGACTGGGGAAGGTTCCGGGCGGTGCCGGCCTGCCCATCGCGCTCTTGTGGATGTCGATCGACGAGCCGGGGCGACTGATCGAGGCGATGATCGCCGCACCCGATCATCTCGGCTATCGCGGCGCCGTCATCGGGGCCATGGGCGGAGGTCACACGCCCGAGCGTGCCACAGACACTTTGATCAGGCTTGCGGCAGCGATGCCGACCGTCGTGTCGCCGCGTGCCGGCGGAGGGCCGCTCTTGGAGAAGACCTATGGCGGTCCAAGCTCGGAGATCGCGCTGCGCCAGGCCGGGCTGATCTGGGGCGGGCGCCTGCACCCGTTGAAGGCGCGCGTGCTGCTCGAGACTTGCCTGCGCGCCGGCCTCGACCGCAAGGCGATGACCGAACTTTTTGCCGCCTGGAACTAGCGCCGCGCGAGCTTTGCTGCGGCGAAGCCATGCATGCCCATCTGCCATTGCAAGGCGACGATCATGCCCTTGATCGGCTGCAGCAGGCCGATGCTGAGGACGAGCACGAGCGGTAGCCAGATCAGGGTATGCAGCCAGTAGGGCGGCGAATAGGCGATCTCGACGATCATGGCGAGCGGCACGATGATGTGCCCGACCAGCACGATCACGACATAGGCCGGAAAATCATCGGCCCGGTGATGATGGAACGGCTCGCCGCAGCGTTCGCAGTGTTCGGCGACCTTCACGAAGGCGCGAAAGAGATGGCCTTCGCCGCATGCCGGGCAGCGACCGAGGAGACCGCGTAGCAGAGCGGTCCCGTTGGTCACGTTGGAGTCGGTCACGATGTCCCTCCGTCATTAAGCGGATTGTATATCCGTACAATAGGCCATACATTCAATGACGAAGGAGCCAGATTGTATGGATTGGCGCCCTACACTGAATGACCGGCGGGGGCCGGTCTATGAAGGTATCGTCGAGGCCTTGGCGGCGGATATCGCCTCGGGTCGCCTGCATCGCGGCCAGCGCCTGCCGACGCATCGCGCGCTCGCCCAGGCTCTCGGCATCGACCTCACCACCGTCACGCGCGCTTATGGCGAGGCCCATCGGCGCGGCCTGACCGAGGCCCGGGTGGGGCAGGGAACCTTCGTCGCCGAAAGTCGCCTGCACGCCCCTCGCGCCGCCGCTGCCGGCATCGAGTTCGACCTGTCGATGAACCTGCCGCCCGAGCCAGTCGAAGCCGATCTCGAAGGCCGCATCATGCGCGGCCTGCAGGGGCTTCAGCGCGACTACGGGCTCAGCGACTTCATGAGCTATCAGCCCGCCGGTGGCAGCGAACAGGATAGGGCGGTGGCAGCGACATGGCTCAAGCGCCGCGTCGCGACGGCGCATGCCGATACGTTGCTTGTCCTGCCCGGCACGCAGACGGCGCTGATGTGCCTCCTGCTGACGCTCACCAAGCCCGGCGACGTCGTACTGGCGGACCGCCTGACCTATCCGGGATTCAAGGCGGCTGCCGTTGCCGCGAAGGTGCGTCTGGTCGGCGTCGACAGCGACCGCGGCGGCATGTCGCCGGCGGCGCTGGAGGAGGCGTGCAAGCGCCATGCGGCGAAGGCCGTCTATCTGATTCCGACCATCCACAATCCGACCACGACGACCTTGAGCGCGAGCCGGCGCGAGCAACTCGCCGCGGTAATTCGCCGTCGCGGACTGCTCCTGTTCGAGGACGATGCCTATGGCAGCCTCGATCCAAGGCTGGCGCCGATCACCACGCTCGTCCCGGAGTGCGGTTATCTCGCCGCCAGCCTTTCCAAATGCATCGCGCCGGGCTTGCGCGTGTCTTTCCTGCTGAGCCCCGATCGCACCACCGCGACCGCTCTTGCCAACACGGCCCGTGCCGTCGCCCAGATGCCCGTGCCGCTTACCGTCGCCCTGGCCTTGCGCTGGCTCGCCGATGGCAGCGCCGATGCCATCATCGCCGCCATTGCCGCCGAGGCGGCGGCGCGGCAGAAGCTCGCGGCCCGCGCGCTCGCCGGCCTCGACTACAAGGCGCATCCCAAGGGCCATCATCTGTGGCTGACCCTGCCGTCGCTGTGGAATCGCATGGAGTTTGCCGCCTACGTGCAACGACAGGGACTCGCCGTTGTCACAAGTGACAGTTTCAGCGTCGATGGTGTGCCGGAACACGCGATACGCATCGCACTCGGAGCCGCGCGCTCGCAGGCCGACCTGTCGGCGGCGCTCGACCTGCTGGCGGTTGCGCTGAAAGCGCCTGCGTCAGCGTCCCGCATCGTCTGACGCCGCTGACCGGATTGAGATAGGCGCCATGCTCGATGCTCTCGATGCGACGCTGCTTGCGCGGCTGCAATTCGCCTTCACCGTATCCTTTCACTTCATCTTCCCGTCCTTCTCGATCGGGTTGGCGAGCTATCTTGCGGTGCTCGAGGGAATGTGGCTGGTGACGGGACGCGAGGTCTATCTCACCGTATACAAGTACTGGCTGAAGATCTTCTCGCTGGTCTTCGGCATGGGCGTCGTGTCGGGCATCGTCATGTCCTATCAGTTCGGCACCAACTGGTCGGCCTATTCCGAGAAGGCCGGGCCGATCGTCGGACCGCTGATGGCCTACGAGGTGCTGACGGCGTTCTTCCTCGAAGCCGGTTTCCTCGGCGTCATGCTGTTCGGCATGAACCGCGTCGGTCGCGGCCTGCATTTCGCGGCGACGATCGCGGTTGCCGTCGGAACCTTCATCTCTGCCTTCTGGATCCTGTCCGCGAACAGCTGGATGCAGACGCCGGTCGGCCATGCCATCGCCGCCAACGGCCAGTTCGTGCCGCAGGACTGGCTGACCATCATCTTCAATCCCTCATTCCCCTACCGCCTCGCCCACACGGTGACCGCGGCCTATCTGACGACGGCGCTTGCGGTCGGTGGCGTCGGTGCCTGGCACCTGTTGCGCCAGGCCAAGAGCGAGGGCGTGCGGGTCATGTTCTCGATGGCGATGGGCATGATCACCGTGACGGCGCCGGTCCAGATCCTGCTCGGCGACCAGCATGGGCTCAACACGCTCGAGCATCAGCCGGTCAAGATCATGGCCATGGAAGGCCACTTCCAGAGCCATGCCGATGGCGCGCCCCTGATCCTGTTCGGCCTGCCGGACGAGCAAGCGGCCAAGGTGCGTTACGAGATCTCGATCCCCAAGCTCTCGTCACTCATCCTCAAGCACGCCCTCGATGCGCCTCTGAGCGGGCTGGATACGGTTCCTCGCAGCGACTGGCCGCCGGTGCCCATCGTCTTCTGGTCGTTCCGGATCATGGTCGGCCTCGGCATGCTGATGCTGTTGCTGGGGGCGTGGAGCCTGCTGGCTCGCCTGTGGCGCGGCCTGTACGACTGGCCGTGGCTGCATCGCCTGGCGCTGGCGATGGGGCCGTCGGGCTTCGTCGCGGTAATCGCCGGCTGGGTGACGACGGAGGTGGGACGCCAGCCCTATACGGTCTATGGCCTGTTGCGCACGGTCCAATCGGTCTCGCCCCTGCAGGCGCCAGCCGTCGCCTCGTCGCTGCTTGCCTTCATCGCGGTCTACTTCATCGTGTTCGGCGCCGGCATCCTCTACGTGCTGAAGCTGATGGGGCAAGGGCCGCAGGGCGGTGAACGCGGGCCCGAGGAGTTGCCGGTACGTGCGGCCGGCATCACGCCAGGTCCGGCTGTCGCCGCCGGCAGGAGGGCCTGATGATGCCGATTCCCGTCGACCTGCCGACGATCTGGGCCTTCATCATCACCTTCGCCATCTTCGCCTACGTCGTGATGGACGGATTCGATCTCGGCATCGGCATCCTGTTTCCGCTGTTCGCGCCTGGACAGCAGCGCGACCGAGCGATGAATTCGATCGCCCCGGTGTGGGACGGCAACGAGACCTGGCTGGTGCTGGGCGGCAGCGGATTGATGGCTGCCTTCCCGGTCGCCTATGGCATCATCCTGTCGGCGCTCTATACGCCCATCATCGCCATGCTGCTGGCCCTGATCTTCCGTGGTGTCGCGTTCGAGTTCCGGTGGCGCGATGCCAGCCATCGTCCGTTCTGGGATTTCGCCTTTGCCCTCGGATCGTTCGTGGCGGCGCTGGCGCAGGGCATCACGCTGGGCGGTTTGCTCCAGGGCATCGCGGTCCGGGATCGTACCTATGCCGGCGGCTGGTGGGACTGGCTGTCGCCGTTCAGCGTGCTGGTGGGGGTTTCCCTCGTCTGTGGCTATGCGCTGCTGGGCGCGACATGGCTGATCATGAAGAGCGATGGTGTCCTGCAGGCGCGCTGCCAGCGGCTGGCGCTACGCCTCGGCATCGGTACCATCGTCGGCATGGCGGCGGTCAGCGCTGCGACGCCGTTCCTCAGCAACGACTATGCGACCCGATGGTTCGCCTGGCCGCAGGTCCTCTTCACGGCGCAAGTGCCGCTGCTGGTGGCGATCGCGTCGGTGGCCTTCTTCTTCGCCTTGCGCCAGCGTCGTGACTACTGGCCGTTCCTGATCGCGCTCGCCCTGTTCGCACTCGGACTGACGGGGCTTGGCATCAGCCTCTATCCCTACGTCGTGCCACGTGCCGTCACGCTGTGGGACGCCGCTTCGCCATCGGCCAGCCTCGGCTTCATGCTGGTCGGCGCGGTGATCATGGTGCCGATCATTCTTGCCTACACGAGCTATGCCTACTGGGTGTTCCGCGGCAAGACGGGACACGAAGGCTATCACTGACGGGGGCGCGCATGCCGACTCTGCGCCAGTGGCTGTGGTTCGCCGGCCTGTGGGCCGCCGGCGTCGGGGTCACCACGCTGGTCGGCTACGGCATCCGCCTCTGGCTCAGGTAGCCGTCGTACGCCGCGTCGGCCGGCAGTTGAAGGCGAGGGGACGACTGGTGGAGGAATTCTCGCGCAGCGCCGCGAGGTCGTCGCGTCCCACCCATTGAACGGAAGAATCGGCGTAGCGGAAGCCGTCGCCGGTGGGCTGGTACTCGGTGCGCCAGGTCTTGTTCTCGAACGTCACCGTCGCCCGGTTCTTGGCGTAGACGACGGTCACTTCCTTTTGGTTCTCGCAGGCATAGGCGATGCCGCGAGGCACTAGATCGTCAGGCGACGGCCGCGCGATCGGCGCCGACACCGCGGTTGCCGGCCCTTGCTGCACGCAGGCGCCCAGCGGGGCCAGCAGGGCAATGGCGGCAAACGGCAGACGGCGCATCGTGCGACTTCCTCTAGCAGTGTTTCGGGACGCGAGAGCTTAATCATCCCGCCAAGGAGGGCAATGCTTTCAACTCGCTCCGTCTGTGCGCATACTGCCGCGCCGCTGGACAGGGGACGCAAATGGCGCAGTTCAAACTTCGCGATGGGGCGGAGCTCTACTACGAAAGGCTGGGCAACGGACCGCCGCTTTTCCTCGTGCCGGGCCTGGGCGGCGACGGCCGCTTCTGGGGCGCGAACGTGGCCGAGCTCGCCCGGCGCTTCACGGTCGTGGTGCATGACCATCGCGGCACGGCGCGCAGCACCCTCTCCCGGATCGAGTACAGCGTTGCCCAGATGGCCGACGACGCGCTGCAGCTCATCGAGGGGCTGGGCTTCGACAAGGTCCATTGGTGCGGCCACTCCACCGGTGGCGCAATGGGACAGGTGCTGGCGATCGAGCATCCCGAGCGCATCGACCGGCTGGTGCTGAGCTCGACCTGGGCCAAGACCGATGCCTTCTTCCGCCGCCTGTTCGAGGTTCGCTCCCTGATGCTGCGCGAGCTGGGACCGGCCGCCTATCTCAAGGCCAGTGCGCTGGCGCTCAACATGCCGGCCTGGGTCCGCGATCATGATGCCGATCTGGCGGCCGCCGAGGCCAAGGCGACGGAGACGATCCCGGTTCCGGAGATCGTCCTGTCCCGCATCGCCGCCATTGTCGCCCATGATCGGCGCGAGCAGCTGCAGAAGATCCGGGCGCGCACGCTTGCCATCTGCGCCCGCGACGACACCGTCACACCGCTCTATTTCACCGAGGAGCTCGTCCGCCTGATCCGTGATGCGCGGGCCTATGTCCTGCCGGACGGCGGCCATGCATATCCGGGGGTGCATGGGGCGGAGTTTCGTCGTGTAATCACGTCTTTCCTGTTGGAGTCCTGAATGTCCGCCAAGATCGAGCCCAAGATTGCCGCCTCTGCCGCCGAGCTGACCGCCATCCGCCGCGACATCCATGCCCATCCCGAACTGGGCTTCGAGGAGGAGCGGACGTCGAAGATTGTGGCCGGCAAGCTGAAGGAATGGGGCTGCGAGGTCACGACCGGCATCGGCAAGACCGGCGTCGTCGGCACCATCCGCGTCGGCAACAATCCGCGCGCCATCGGCCTGCGTGCCGACATGGACGCACTGCCGATGGACGAGCACAACACGTTCGACCACCGCAGCACGCATCAAGGCCGCATGCATGCCTGCGGCCATGACGGCCATACGACCATGCTGCTGGGCGCCGCCAAGTACCTGTCGGCGACCCGCAACTTCGATGGCACGGTCCACTTCATCTTCCAGCCGGCCGAGGAAGGGCGTGGCGGCGCCGAAGCGATGGTCAAGGACGGGCTGTTCGAGAAGTTCCCGTGCGAACAGATCTTCGGCATGCACAACCGTCCCAAGCTCGAGGTCGGCAAGTTCGCCATCCGCTCCGGCCCGCAGATGGCCGGTGGCGGTCTGTTCGACATCAAGATCACCGGCAAAGGCGCCCATGGCGCGCGCCCGGAATCGGGCATCGATCCGGTCATCATCGCTACCCAGATCATCTCGGCCCTGCAGAGCGTCGTGTCGCGCAACGTCGCGCCGCTCGATTCGGCGGTGATCTCGGTGACGCAGATGCATGCTGGCGACGCCTACAACGTCATCCCGCAGGAAGCCGTGCTGCGCGGCACCATCCGCGCCTTCCGCAAGGAGACCATGGCGTTGGTGAAGGAGCGCATCGAGACCATCTCGCGCGGCATCGCCGAGTCGCTGGGCGGCAAGGCCGAACCGGACGTGCGCGTCGTGTTTCCGCCGCTGGTGAACGACAAGGACGCGGTGCATTTCATTGCCGATGTTGCCGCCGAGATCGTCGGCGAGGAGAACATGAACCGCGAGGGCCCCTACGTGATGGCGTCGGAGGACTTCTCCTACATGCTGGAGAAGGTGCCGGGCGCCTTCATCAACATTGGCAACGGTGCCGGCGAAGGCGGCTGCGAGGTTCACAATCCCGGCTACGATTTCAACGACGAGATCCTGACGCTGGGCGCGACGCTGTGGTCGCGGGTCGTCGAGAAGAAGCTGGCGAAGGACGCGCGGTGAGCGCCGACAACCGGCATTGGCTGCTGCGTGAGCTGCCGTACGTGGCCATGCTGGTGCTTGCGGTCGGCGGTATCGTGCTGACCGGCTTTCGCGGGCCAGCGACCTATTCCTACTGGATAGCGCTCGCGCCGGTATACGGGCTCGCCTGCGTGCTCTCCGGCTGGCGGCCGGGAGACGGTGGCGCGGAGCATCTGCGGTTGGTCGTGACCCAGGTGCTGCATTGGCTCGCCTTCCTGGCGGCGATGTGGCTCATGTTCATGCCCCAGGTGCGCGGGGTCGAGAACGACAATGCCACAAGCCTGTCGCTGCTGATCCTGCTGGCGCTCGGGACCTTTGTCGCCGGGGTCCATGCCCGGGCATGGCGGATCTGTGTCGTCGGCGTGTTCCTCGCGGTGGCCGTCCCGGTCGTCGCCTGGATCCAGGACTCGGCGATGCTGCTGCTGGTCGGCACGCTGATGGTCGTCGTGGTCGGCGGGCTCTTCTGGTGGCTGTGGCGGCGCGAGACCGCGAGGGCGTGAGCGTGCAGCCCACGGTCACGCTCTGGAGCGACTATGTCAGTCCCTACGCATTCGTCGCGAAAGCCTGGGCCTACGATCTCGAGGCCGATTACGATCTTCGCCTCGACTGGCGCCCCTATACGCTGGACATCCCGTCCTTCCAGGGATCCGTGGCCGAGCGCGATCCGCACCATTGGCGGCGGGTGCGCTATGCCTACATGGATGCCCGCCGCTTCGCCAACAAGCAGGGCCTGACCCTGAGGGGACCGAAGAAGATCTACTTCGATCGGCCGCTTCAGACGGGCATGCTCTATGCCCAGAAGCATGGGGTGTTCAGGACCTACAACGACCTCGCGTTCGATCGCTTCTGGCGGCGCGAGGTCGATCCGGAGGACGTCGAGGCCGTGGAGGCGCTGCTGCGCGAAGTGGGAGCACCGGCCGGTTTCGCGGACTTCCTGGCTGGCGACGGTGGGGCGCGGCACGATGCCTTGCGCACTGAGGCCGAGGCGACCGGCATCTTCGGCGTGCCGAGTTTCGTCTTCGAGGGCGAGCTGTTCTGGGGCGGCGACCGTATCGGCCTGCTGCGCGAACGGCTGGACGAAAAGGGTATCGCAAGACGCGGGCCACGCTGACAGCCGTTCAGTCGATGGTGGATCGGATCGCAGCTGCGAGGGTCTTGAGCGCGCTGCGGGCCTGCCTGTCCACCAGGGCCGAGTAGAGCATCACCTGGCGCGTCGGCAGGGCGGGCAGACCGAGTTGCGGCCCGATATCGATCGTCCCCGGGGGCGCCACGCGGCGGCCGAGGGCGGCCACGGCCAGGCCGGCTGACACCGCGGCGCCGATGGTCATGGTTCCGCCGCCGACGAAAACCTCCGTCCACGGCTGCCGCGCCTTGTCGAGGGCTTGGACGGCCATCTCGCGCACGCTGCAGGGAGCGGCCTGCGTCGCCAGCCGCAGCGGTTGACCCGGAACATGAGTGAAATCCGGAGCGGCCATCCATCCGAACGCTTCGTCGAGGACGACGTCGCCGCCGCGGCGCCGACTGTCGTGACGCAAGACGATGGCGGCATCCAGTCGACCCGCGTCGAGTTCGATCAGCACATCCTGCGACGAGGCAATTCTCAGTTCCATCGATAGCGTTGGATCGCTGCGGTTCATTTGGCGCAGCAAGATCGGCAGTTCGGCGCCGACGATGTGATGGCTGATGCCGATGACCAGTCGCCGGCGCTCGACGCCGAACGATCCCAGCGCCTCCTGATGTGCCTCGATCAGCGAGCGGGCCCGACCGACGAAGTCGTCTCCGTCGACCGAAAGGCGGACGGTGCGCGGCGTCCGCTCCAGAAGTCGCCGTCCAAGGGTGTCCTCCAGCCGCTTGATCTTGAGGCTCACCGCCGACTGGGTCGTATCCATCGCCTCGGCGGCGCGGGTGAAACTCTTGAGATCGGCGACCAGGACGAAAGCTCGGACGGAGTCGATATCGAGTGTCTTCATGATCGTCAGTTATTCGTTTTGAAAATGATTGAAATATATATTCATGTCATTTCGAAATTATCAAGGTCAGCCTAACTTGAGGCGAGTGGAACAGCACTCAGGAGCCCACATGCCGCTGACACGTGTCTCCCTGCGACGGGGCAAGCCGGCCGCCTATCGCAAGGCCATCCTCGATGGCCTCTACCAGGCCATGCGCGAGACGTTCGATGTGCCCGAGGACGATCGCTTCATGACGATCTCCGAGCATGACGAAGAGGATTTCCTGTTCGGACGGACCTATCTCGGCATCGCGCGCAGCGACGATCTGGTGATCATCCAGCTTACCGTGAGCAATACGCGCCCGGCCGACCGGAAGCAGGCGCTTTACCGGCGCATCGTCGAGCGGTTGACGGCCGACCCCGGCCTGCGTCCCGAAGACATCTTCATCAACCTTGTCGAGGTGGTGCCGGAAAACTGGTCGTTCGGCCATGGTCTGGCCCAATACGCGAAGGCGCTGCCATGATCGTCGCGCACTACCTCCATCGCCTGCCCGCGAATTACGACATCGGCCTCATCCGTGAACGGGCGGCCGCGCGCGGCAGTCTTTGGAACGACACGCCGCGCCTCTTCTTCAAGGCGTTCCTCTTGCGCGAGAAGGGACGTTATGGCGCGATCGCCAGCTCCTATTCCTCGCTCTATCTCTGGCAGGATGCCGACGCCTTTGCCGCCTTCCTGATGGATGGGCGCTATCGGGTCGTGACCGACAGTTTCGGCCGGGCCGATATCGAAACGAGGTTCGTCCTGGAGGCGCGCAAGGGGCCCGGACAGGAGGCGCGGTTCGCGCTCCTAGAGGAAGCCGAAATTCCCGTGGACGCCGACCTGACGGCTGCCTTTGCCAGCGAAATCGACCGCAATCGCTCTCGCGCTGGAGCCGCCGATGTCGTCGCCGCAGTCATCGGTGTCGATCCTCGCCGTTGGCGTGTTATTCGAATCGTGCTGTCGGAGGCTGCGCCGATCGAAGGCACGCCTGGTGTCGCTTACCAGATCCTCCATCTTGCGCGACCGCTGCTGCATCTCCTGCCGGGCGATAGTTGCTAGCGCCAGGGCAACGCGCCGCCGGCCGCTCGCGTTTTCGTCCTGAAGGAGAGGTCGATGGTGAAATCGGTGATGAAGCCCCGACGCAGGGCGCGAATTCCAGCGGCGCCCAGGATGGACCCGCTCCGCAAGCGCACGCTGATCGTCGTTGCCGACGGCGCACGAGCCCGCTTCCTCGAGCCCAGCGAGGACAATCGCAAGCTCATGCCAGCGAGCCAGCTCGACATGATCTCGCCGACCAGCCGGCGCAAGACACGGGACATCGTGACCGACCGGCCTGGTCGCAGCTTCGCGTCGGCGCGCGGCGGCGTACGGCATGCTTACGAGCCGCCGCACGATCCGCACAAGATGGAGAAGCACGAGTTCACCGCGACGCTGGCGCAGACGCTGGAAGATATGTGCGGCCGGGGTGAATTCGACCGCCTGATCCTCGTCGCGCCAAGCCGCAGTCTGGGCGAACTGCGCGAGCTCTTGTCCACGCAGGTGCGCAGGATGGTCGCGCACGAAGTCCCCAAGGATCTGACGGCTTCGTCTCCGACCGCGCTCAAACAGGCACTGGCTGCGATCCTGCCAACGCCTGTCATTTCATCGGTTTGAAAGGGGCGATCAGCCTTCGGGCTGGTCGACCGTGCGCTCGATCCGTTCGCGCAGGGTCTTCACGTCGCCCCGCAGCTTCTGGGCGCGCTCCTTGATCGCGCGCTTGGCGCGGCGGAAGGCGTCGGTGACCGCGAATTGCGGGATGGCGAAGCGATCGTCGTTCTGCGGGATATGATCGATGTTGATATCGATGCTACCGGGCATGACGATATGAAGGTTCACCGCGTACAGGGCGACTCGGTGATGTCGGTCCGGCACTTGGACCACGATATTGCACGACGTCAGGCGGCCATACAGCCGCTCCAGCTCCTCGACATGTTCCCGGATGAGGGTGCTTAGCGCCTCACTCGTCTCTCCACCGTGGAACGTCAGGCGTAGTGGCGTCTCCATGGGCATCCCCCTTGCGCTCGTCCGATCTGGTAAACGCGACGACGACGCAACGGGTTGCTGACTCACTCGGCCGCGACGATCTGGGCCTCGCTCTGGGCGGGACGCACGACGCGGTGGGTCACCATGCGGTGATGCAGCGCGCGGATTGTGTCGCTGCCTCGCGTCAGGAACAACCAGGGGAGGAGACCGTGCACGAAGCAGGCCAGACTACCCAGCAGCATGTGCCGGCCGAAGCTGAAGGCCATGCCCATATGCTGGAAGTAGGTTTCGTTGACCGAGGCGGGATGGTCGGTGAAGCGGCGAATCATGGCGCGAATTTTAGCGGTTCCGCCTGAAAACGGCTTGCGAGCTTTGCGTCTCCTCCGGCAATCTGGAGAAACACATTCCCCGGAACTCCTCGTGGCCGCGAAATTATCGCTCGATTCCTTTGACCGTAAGATTCTGGATTGCTTGCAGGACGATGTCGACATGCCGCTGGCGGAAGTCGCGCGGCGCGTCGGGTTGTCGACGACGCCCTGCTGGCGCCGCATCAATCGCCTGCAGGAGCAGGGCATCATCCGGGCGCGCGTGGCGCTGCTCGATCGCAAGGCTGTGAATGCCGGGGTCACGGTGTTCGTGGCGGTGCGAACGGCCCAGCACAACGCCCAGTGGCTGGCCCGATTCGCCCGGGCGATCGCTTCCTTTCCCGAGGTCATGGATTGCTATCGCATGAGCGGCGAGATCGACTACCTCATCCGCCTCGCCTTGCCGGATATCGAGGCCTACGATGCATTCTACAAGCGCCTGATCGCCAAGATCGAACTCTCCGACGTGACCTCCATGTTCGCGATGGAGGAGATCAAGTCCACCACGCGATTGCCGCTGAACTACCTCCCCTAGCATCCGGTGTCTGCGGGCTCTAGGATCGTGGCCGTTCGTTTGCAATGATCATAGGGGAAACGATGTCCACGGGCCCGAACACCGGCAAGAACCGTAAGAAGGTGCTGATCGTCGGCCGCATGCCGCAGGCTGGCCTCGATGTCCTGAAGAAGCGGGACGATGTCGACTACGAAATCCTCACCGACGATTCGGTGCCGTCGTTGCATCCCAAGCTCAAGGACGCCAATGCCGTGACGCTGGGCGCGACGCCCTTCCGCCAGGCCGAGCTCGACGCGGCGCCGGGCATGATGGTGGTGGCCCGTCTGGGCGTCGGGTTCGACGCTGTCGAAATTCCGGCCCTCAACAAGCGCAAGATCCCGCTGATGACGACCGGCATCGCTAACTCGGTCTCCGTGGCCGAGCATGCGATGTACATGATGCTGGCGGCCGCGCGGCTGGTGAAGAAGTACGACCGCTTCGTCCGCGAGAATGGCTGGGGCCAGCGCCTGTCCGATCTGCCGTCCGATCTTTCCGGCAAATCGGTGCTGGTCGTCGGCATGGGCCGGATCGGCTCGCGCACCGTGAAGCGCTGCGTGGCGTTCGAGATGGATACCTACGTGCTCGACCCGAACATTTCCGAGGCCGACATCAAGAAGGCCGGCGCGACCAAGGTGACCGATCTCAAGGCCATCCTGCCCAAGGTCGACTTCGTCTCGATCCATTGCCCGAAGTCGCCGGAGACGGTGAACATGTTCAACGCCGAGACGCTGGCGCTGATGAAGCCCGAGGCCTTCCTCGTCAACACCGCCCGCGGCGGCATCGTCAACGAGGAGGCGCTCTACACGGCCCTCAGCGCGGGCAAGTTGCGCGGCGCCGGCCTCGACGTGCTCGACAGGGAGCCACCGGATCCGAAGAACAAGCTGTTCACGCTCGAGAACGTGATCCTCAGCCCGCACATGGCCGGCGTCACCCAGGAGGCCAGCGACCGCATGGCCGTCACTGCCATCGAGAACATCCTCTCGGTGTTCGACGGCCGCCCCAACGCGGCGAACATCGTGAACAAGGAAGTGCTGGGCTGACAGTCTCCCAAGCTCTCGCCTTATTCTGCTCCCTGCGGAGATCTTTTGACTGCGCCCGGCGCGCGGCATTGTTTCCGCAAGGCACCTGGAGAAAGACAGACCGAAGCTTGCCGACAATCTGCCATGCGACTTTAGTGGCTGAACGTGCAGCCTGATGGAACACCAGACCCGACGCGGCCACGAGTATTGTCTCGGTGGCTTCGTTGGTGGACCTATGTGCCAGGCTACATCTTCTTCGAGCTGGCGGCGTTGGCACTTACCGATTGGCATCGACTATCGTTTGTAGGCCGATGGCATAGTGTGCAAACCTCCAATGCTTGGCCCGGCGCACTGCTCTGGTCTGCGCTTGGAATGGCATCCATGATCGCTGCGTCAGTTTCATGGCGTGTGATCAAGGCGAACGCTCCAATATCGTCCGATTTTCGGGCTGTATGGATCTGGTGTCTCTCTGCGGCTGTCTGGGCTGCCGCAATGACCGTTCTTCCGATACCGGGGTGGTTCTGGTTCCGGAACATCGGCACCGAACTGGTGTTTCCGCTTCTGATTGGCGCTTTGCTCTGGAACGGCCTTTTCATTTGGCTTGTCTATCGGGCAACGCCCAAATGGTGGGAGCGACCCAGAGCCAATCTTCACGGGTCACAAGATCGATGAACATCCGGCCGGGGAGACGCGGCCTGGAATGAACCGCGTCGGCTCGGGAAACCGCAGGCATGTCTGAAAGCGCAGTCAGCCGATCAGGGACTCGACTTCATCGTCGGTCGGGAAGCGGCCGGTCTTGCTGCGGGTATATTTGAGTGTGCCATCGACGGAGACGTCGAATTGGCCGGATCTGCCTGGGCGCATCTCGATGTCGGTTGCGCCCAGCTGTTCGAGACGAGCCCTCACACGGAGGGCCTGCGGCTTGTAGCCTCAAGCGCCGCAATATTCGATCAGCACCTTCATTGCTGGAAGGTGGCGCCTTATGGTCGCGCCAGCAAGGGGGATCTCGATGAAATATGGACCGCTGGGCCGTTCCGGCCTGATCGTCAGCCGCATCTGTCTAGGCGGCAATTCCTGGGGTGCCAAGGGGCGCCGCGGCTGGGGCAAGTTCGACGAGACGGAGGCACCGACCTATTTCCGGCGCGCGCTCGATGTCGGCATCACCTTCTTCGATACGGCCGACACCTATAATTTCGGTCGCTCGGAAGAGATCATGGGCGCCACGCTGCTCAAGATGGTACGGCGCGAGGAGATCGTTTTGTCGACCAAGGTCGGCATCCGCATGAGCCCCGTCGCCAACGACCAGGGCACGGGCCGCAAGCATCTGATGGCTTCGGTCGACGAACAGCTGAAGCGTCTGCAAACCGATTATATCGACGTCTATCAGGTCCACCGGCTCGATCCGCATACACCGCTGGAAGAGACCATGTACTCGCTCGACCAGATCGTGCGCTCGGGCAAGGTGCGCTACATCGGCGGCTCGACCATGCCGGCCTACAAGTTCGCGCAGATGGTGATGATCGCCGACTGGAAGGGCTATGCACGGCCGATTGCCATGCAGAATCTCTACAACCTCATCCAGCGTGAGGAAGAGCGCGAGATGAATCGGCTGTGCCACGAGCAGGGTGTCGGCCTCATTCCCTATTCGCCCCTGGCGCGCGGCTTCCTGGCTGGCAATCGCAGCAAGGAGGGCGGCGGCGCCACCGAGCGGTCGAAGAACGATGCCCAGGTCCAGGCCGGAACCTATCGCGAGTGCGATTGGGAGATCGTCGAGCGTCTGAAGAAGATTGCCGCCGGAAAAGGGGCGACGCCGGCCCAGGTCGCGCTGGCCTGGCTACTGGCCAAGCCCTACATGGGTGCACCGATCATCGGTGCCACCGACCTGGAGCAGCTTACTTCGGCAGCGAAGGCGACGGACCTGACGCTGACCGCCGAGGAATGCGCGTCGCTCGAGGAGCCGTATCAGTTCCGCGTCTCGCCGCAGAACTAGAGGCGCCGCCGCAGCGCCATCGCGAACCACCACGCCAGCGCCGGCAGGAACAGCGCCGCCGCCCAGAAGATGGGCGGCGCGCCGTAGCGATCGACAATGGGGGCGGCGATGGGCACGCCGATCGCCTGGCCCACGAACAGGCACAGCGCGAACATCGCCAGGGCCGAGCCGCGCGCTTCGGGCGCCATCTGCGTACCGTTGGTCTGCAGCGTGTTGTGCAGCATGTAGAAGGTGATGCCGAGCCCGATGATCGCGACGAACGCCACCGTCGCGCTGGGCGCCATCGCCAGGATGGCGAAGGCGATGCCGAGTCCGGTTCCGCCCCACAGGCAAAGACCACGCTCGCCGAGCAGGCGCACGAGATGCGGGGCGAGAGTGACATAGATGAATCCGCCGGCGCCGAACGCCGCGACTGCCAGTCCGACGAAGGCATAACCGAGGCCGAAGCGCTGGTGCAGATCGGCGCCGACGAAGGTGAAGCAACCCCAGAAGGCGCCTCCTTCCAAGGCCACGACGATGATGACGACGCGTGCCCAGGGCCGCTTCAGCACCCCCAGCATCTGCGCGATCATGGAACCTTCGGCGCGAAGGCCGGGCAGGGCGATCTCCGGTCGCGCCCGCATGGTGGTGAACAGCGCGGCGCCCGCCATCAGATAGGTCACCGTCAGCACCCAGAAGACGGCGCGCCATCCCAGCCAATCACCCACCGCGCCGCCCAGCGCCGCGCCGGCCGCGAGACCCAGCGTCTGACCGCTGAGGAAACGCGCCAGCGTCGCCTGACGGCGTTCGTAACTGACATTGTCGCCGACCCAGGCCATGGCGAGAGGAATGATGGCCGAACTGGTGACGCCCGTGAGGAAGCGCGTGGCCGCCAGCATGCGCAGCGAGACCGAGAGTGCGCTCGCCATGCAGCAGAGCGCGGCGCCGATGCAGGCCAGCGCAACGACGGGCATCTTGCCGTGCCGGTCGCCGAACGGCCCGTGGACCAGAACGAACACGCCGTTGGCCAGCAGGAACAGCGTCGCCGCGATCGACGCCTCGCCCACCGTCACGCCGAACTCGGCGGAAAGCTGGATTAGCAGGGGATCCACGACACGCATGTTCGCCGCCGACGCGAAGGCGGCCACGGACAGGATCACGATGGCGAGGGCAGGGGCAGACCGCGGTTGCGCGGCGGAAACGGCAGTCATCGTCTGTTGATTAGCGCACTTTGCGGGAACGAAGCTACCGTCAGCCGACCTGCGGAGCCGCTGGAGAACCGCTACGACCCGGGTCTACACTCGCGCCATGAAACTCAAGGACCGCATTGCGATCGTCACGGGCGCGGCCTCCGGCATCGGTGCCGCCTCCGCCCTCCTGTTTGCTTCCGAGGGCGCTAAGGTCGCGCTGGTCGATCTCGACGAGAAGCGGCTCGAGCAGGTCGCCACTGACATCCAATCGAAGGGTGGAGAGACCGTCTCCATCGCCGCCGACGTCAGCCAGGCCGATCAGGCGCGTGCCGGCGTGCATCGTATCCTGGACAAGTGGGGCAAGGTGGACGTGCTGATGACGGCCGCGGGCGTGTCGCTCGGCGGCACGGTCGACCGCATCGACGAGGCCACCTGGGATCGCACCTTCGCCATCAACGTCAAGGGCACCTTTCTCTGGGTCCACCATGCCATCCAACCCATGATCGCGGCGGGATCGGGCGCGATCGTCACCGTCGGCTCGCAGCTGGCGCAGTCCAGCCTGGGCAAGAACGCAGCCTATGTCGCCTCGAAGGGCGCCATCGCCTCCTTCACCAAGACCATCGCCGTCGACCACGCCGCGCAGGGCGTCCGCGTCAATGCCCTGATGCCGGGCGTGATCGACACGCCGATGCCGGCACGGTCATTGCAACGCCAGGCCGATCCAGAGGCGGCCCGCCGAGGCTGGACCGAGCGGCATCCGATGAAGCGCATCGGCCAGCCAGAGGAAGTCGCCAAGGCAGCACTCTTCCTGGCGAGCGATGACTCTTCCTTCGTGACGGGCACGCTTCTCTTCGTCGACGGCGGTTGGACGGCGCACTGACATGATCCAGAAGACATACAAGAAGCTCAGTCCCGAGCAGGTCGCGCAGTATGAGCGCGATGGTTTCGTCTGCCCGGTCGATGCCTTCAGCAGGGAGCAGGCGCAGGGCTGGCGCGCGCAGCTCGAAGCGTTCGAGCGCGCCGAGGGCCAGAAGATGGCCCGCGGCCACAACTTCAAGCCGCACCTGCTTTTCCCCTGGGTCGACGAGATCGTGCACGCGCCCCAGATCCTGGATGCGGTCGAGGACCTGATCGGGCCCGACATCCGCCTGTTCCATCTCAGCGTCTGGCCCAAGGATCCCGGCTCCGGCGCCTATGTGAGCTGGCACCAGGATTCGACCTATTTCGCGCTTGAGCCGGCCTGTCATGTCACGGCCTGGGTGGCGCTCACGGATGCTCCGATCGAGGCCGGCTGCATGGAGGTGGTGCCAGGCTCTCACAAGCTCGGCCAGCTTCGTCACGCCGAGATGCAGGACACCGACAACCTGCTGTCGCGCGGTCAGGAGCTGGCCGTCGACTTCGACCGCAGTGGCACGGTCTACATGCCGGTGAAGGCCGGGCAGTTCTCCCTGCACCATACGCATCTGGTCCACAATTCACGGCCCAACCGTTCCAGCGACCGGCGTATCGGACTTGGCATCAGCTACATCCCGACCTCGGCGCGCTGCAGCAGCCCCGTGCGCGTCACCGCCATGCTGGTGCGGGGCGAGGACAGGTTCGGCCACTTCGACGACGAACGCCGGCCGCAGGCCCTGGCCGGCCCCGAGGAACGGGCGTTTCATGCCCACGCGGTTGGCCTGTTCCGGCAGATGAATGCCGAACAGGCCGGCGGCAAGGTCGCGACGGTAAAGCGGTGACGGCCATGGGCAACAGTCTCGCCGGAGCGGACGAGGTCGCCGCATGGCTGATCGATGCCGGCCTGCGTAATCTGCCGCCGGAAGAACTGGTCGACGGGTTTGCGCGTCGCTTGAATGCCATCGGTGTCGTCGTGGCGCGCATCTTCGTTGGCGGCAACACGTTGCATCCGCTGGTGCGCGCGCGCAGCATGATCTGGGATCGGGAGACTGGGCCCAGCACGCATTTCGTGTTTCAGCACGGCGAGATCGACGACCCTGTGCTTAGACAGAGTCCCTTCATGGCAATGCTCCGTGACGGACTGGCCGCCCGAGGCCATGACCTGTGCCAACCGCCGAAAGAGGACGAGCTCCCGGTGTTTGCGGAGTTGCGGGATGCCGGCATGACCGAATGGCAGGGGCGTATCTTTCCCTTTGGCGAGTTGATGCCCGAGGCTCGCGGTCCGGACGAGGCCGAGCCGGCCAATCGTCTGTGGATGGCCAGTTCCTTCACCACGGACCGGAGGGGCGGTTATAGCGAGGCTGATCGGCAGATCCTGGACCAGTTGCTGCCGCTTTTCGCGCTGGCGGCAAAGGCCGCGACAACCCGGCTGATGGGCGAGGCGCTGCTCGCCTCCTATCTCGGGTCGGATCCCGCCGCGCGCATCCTGTCCGGCTCGGTGCGCCGCGGGACCGTCCAGAGTGTCGAAGCCGCGGTGTTCTACACTGACTTGCGCGACTTCACCCGCTTTGCCGATACGCTGCCTGGCGACGAACTCATCGCCCTGCTGGACGAATGCTTTGAATGCATGGTGCGGCCGGTGGCGCGCCGCGGCGGCGAGGTCCTGAAATATCTGGGCGACGGGCTGCTCGCGATCTTCCCGACCGCGTCGCGGGGGCCGGACGAGACCTGTGCGCTGGCGCTGACGGCGGCCGCCGAGGCGCTCTACCTGATGGAGATGCTGACGGAGAAACGCGCCGCGACGGGCAAGGCCACGCCCGGCCTCGATATCGCGCTTCATGTCGGCACGGTGCAATACGGCAATGTCGGCGCCGACGCCCGGCTCGATTTCACGGTGATCGGGCCGGCCGTGAACGAGTCGTCGCGTATCGAATTGCTGTGCAAGGAGCTCGGTCACAACCTCCTGGTCAGCCAGTCGTTCACCGCGGCGGCCGACCGAAGCCGGCCGCACCTGATCTCGGTTGGACGCCACCGCCTGCGCGGCGTGCGCGAGGAGACGGAGCTCTTTACGCTCGCCGAGTAGGATGCTCGACGGTCAGGCCTCGTACACGGCCTGTTCGAAGGCGTGGAACAGCGGCAGCGACTTCACGTCGGCGAACGGCAGGATCTGCGTCGCATAGACGCCGCCGACCCCTTTCTTCTGGTCGATCCAGTAGTAGGTGTTGGCGAGGCCGGCCCAGGCAAGGCTGCCGGCGGACCGGCCCGTCGGCGCTTCCTCGTTATTGATCATGAAGCTCAGGCCCCATTGCTTGTCCATGCCGGGGAAGAATTCCGCCTCGTTGGAAAGCGGCGGGATCGCCGGCTTGAGCGATACGACCTTGGTGTCGCCCATAGCATTGCGCGACATCATCGCCACGGTCTCGGGCTTCACGACCGGCTCGCCGCGATCGGACTTGCCCTGGTTCAGCATCATGCGCACGAACTTCAGGTAGTCACCGGCGGTGCCGTAGAGTCCGCCGCCGCCCATCTCGAACTCCGGCTCCTGCGGAATCTCCAGCGCCAGGTCCGGCGTCAGCCCGCCGTCGGGCCCGCGATGATGGATGCGCGCCAGCCGCTCGCGCATGCCGGGCGAGATGAAGAAGGCCGTGCTGTCCATGCCCAGCGGTCCGAGCACGTTGTGCTGCAGGTACTGGCCGAGCTTCTGGCCGCTGACCGCCTCGACCATCTTGCCGGCCCAGTCGATGTTGATGCCGTAGTCCCAGCGCTCCCCGGGATCGAACAGCAGCGGGGTCGTCAGGGCCTTGTTCTCGCAGCCGGTGATGCCCGGCACGCCCATAACCTGCTGGTACTTGCAGATGTCGGCATTCCAGATCTCGTAGGAGAAGCCGGCCGTATGGGTCAGCAGGTGACGCAGCGTGATGTCGCGACGCGGCGCGCGCGTCACGGGCTTGCCGTCGGCATCGAAGCCCTCGAGCACGCCGACCTCGCCAAGATAGGGGATCACTTCCTTTGCCGGGGAGTCGAGGCCGAGCTTGCCGCGCTCGACCTGCTGCATGGCCGCGGCGCCGGTGACGGCCTTGGTCATCGAGGCGAGCCACACCACCGTATCCGGAGTCATCTCATCCGACTGGCCCAGCACGCGCTTGCCGAAGCCGCCCTCATAGGTCGTGCCGGCGGCATCGGTCGCGACCGCGACCACGCCGGGCACATCTCCCTGCTTCACCGCATCGCTCAGCAGCTTGTCGATCATTACGCTCATGGCGCTCCTCCTGGAATGGTCGCTCTTGAGCCGGCCGGCGGGGAGCCGGACGGTTGCCTATTCATTTTTGCGCAGCGTATCAGACGCGGCCGACGGTCCGGAGGGCAAAAGCGTAGGCCAGCGCAACCTCGTCCAGCCGGTCGAATCGCCCCGACGAGCCGCCATGGCCGGCGCCCATGTTGGTGCGCAGCAGGACCGGGCCGCCGCCGGTCATGGTGGCGCGCAGCCGTGCCACCCACTTGGCCGGTTCCCAGTAGGTGACGCGGGGATCGGTGAGGCCGGCCATGGCGAGGATGGCCGGATAGGGCTTGGCCGCGACATTCTCGTAGGGCGAGTAGGACAGGATGGTGCGGAACGCCGCGGCATCGGTGATCGGGTTTCCCCATTCGGGCCACTCGGGTGGCGTCAGCGGCAGCTTGTCGTCGAGCATGGTGTTGAGCACGTCAACGAACGGTACTTCGGCGACGATGCCGGCGAACAGCTCGCCGGCGCGATTGGCGACCGCGCCCATCAGCATGCCGCCGGCGCTGCCGCCATGCGCCACGATGCGCTTCGCCGACGTATAGCCGGCATCGATCAGGGCCCGAGCCGAGGCGACGAAATCGTCGAAGGTGTTGGTTTTCTTCTCTCGCTTGCCGTCGAGATACCAGGACCAGCCCTTGTCGGTGCCGCCGCGGATATGGGCGATGGCATAGACGAAGCCGCGATCCACCAGCGACAGGCGATTGGCCGCGAACGAGGCTGGCATGGCGAGGCCATAGGAGCCGTAGCCATAGAGCAGCAGCGGGGCGCTACCGTCGCGCGCGAGATCGCGCCGATGCAGGATCGAGACTGGCACCTCGGCGCCATCGGCGGCCCTGGCCATCAGGCGCGTCGTGACGTAGGCCGACGGATCGTGGCCGGATGGGATCTCCTGGCGCTTGCGCAGGACACGCGTGCGGCGCGCCATGTCGTAGTCGTAGACCTCGGCCGGCGTGGTCATGGACGAGTAGGTGAAGCGCAACGTCGTCGTCTCGAACTCGTAGCCGCCGCTGACATCGAGGGAATAGGCCGTCTCGTCGAAGGCGATCGAATGCTCGCCGTCGTCGCCGAGGTCGCGGATCACGATCGAGGGCAGTGCCCGCGAACGCTCCAGGCGCACGAGATGGCCGGCATAGAGATCGATGCCCAGCACATAGACGCCGGGCCGATGCGGTACGAGCTCTCGCCAATTCTCGCGGCCGGGCGCCGACAGTGGCGCCGTGACGATGCGGAAGTCGATAGCGTCGAGATTGGTCAGGATGAAGAGCTGGTCGCCGCGATCGGCGACACTGTATTGCACGCCCTTTTCGCGCGGCGCGACGAGACGGGGCGTCGCCGCCGGGTCGGCAAGATCGACGAGCTGCTGCTCGGAGGTATCGTGGTCGCCGCCGGCGATGATGCAGAAGCGGCCGCTGGCGCTTTCCTCCACGCGCGTGAACCAGCCCGTGTCCTTCTCTTCGTAGACGAGGGCGTCGGCGGATTGCGGCGTCCCGAGGCGATGGCGGAAGACCTGCAGCGGCCGGTGATTCTCGTCCACCCTGACATAGAGGAAGAAGCGTGAGTCGCGTCCCCATACGATGCTGCCGCTGGTCTGCTCCACGACATCGGGCAGGTCCTCGCCGGTTTGCCAGTCGCGCACGCGCACGGTGAAATATTCCGAGCCGCGCAGATCGGCGCTCCAGGCCTCCAGGCGATGATCGGGCGAGTGGCGCGTGCCGCCGAAGTGGAAGTAGCCCGACGCCTTGGCCAGCGCATCGCCATCGAGGATGGTCTGGAAATCACCACCATCGCGTGGCTGGCGGCCGATGAGCTGATGCTGGCCGCCCTGCCGATACTTCGAGCCATAGGCGAACGGCCCGTCGGGCACGGGAACGCTCGAATCGTCCTCCTTGATGCGGCCGCGCATCTCGCGCACCAGCTCCTGCCGCAACGGCTGCAACGGCCCGAGCAGGGATTCGGTGTAGCGGTTCTCCGCCTCGAGATAGGCGCGGATCTCGGGATCCAGCCGGCCGGGATCGCGCAGGACGTCCTGCCAGTTCTCGTCCTTCAGCCAAGCGTAATCGTCGGTGATGGTGATGCCATGGAGCGTACGGCTGGCGGGATGGCGAGGGGCGCGCGGCGGCGCCTCGACCGACGTGTTCATGCGTAGTTGCCGCGGACCTTGCTGACGGTCTCTGCCTTTGCCGCCGCCTTGCCGTCGAGCAGGCCGCGCATCTCGGCGCCCTTGCTGTCCCACCAGTCGGCTAGGATGCGCACGTCCCAACCGATGCAGAAATGCTTCACGCCCATCTTGAGGTACTTCTCCGCCCCCGACGGATCGCGCAGTTCGACGCGCGGATGCAGGCCCTTCTTCAGAGCGGTCTCGATGGTCTTCGTCTCGGCCGCCAGCACTTCGGGATCGCCGTATTGCGCCGGCTTGCCGATGCTCATGGAGAAGTCGGAGGCTCCGAACTGCACCATGTCGATGCCCGGGACCGACAGGATGGCGTCGAGATCGTCCACGCACGACTTCTTCTCGACCATGATGGCGATCACGACATCGTTCAGCGCTTCGACATAGGCCGGTTGTCCGCCGTGACGCACCACGCCGACATCGCGCCGCATGCCGACGCCCAGCCGGCCGCGGCCGCGCGCGCCGGCGGCCATGGTCGTTTCGGCCCGCACCGCGTCGACGGCGGCTTTGGCATCCTCCACGGTCCGGATATCGGCGAACAGCACGCTCTGGAAGCCCGAACCGATCGCGCGCATGGCCTGGTGCGTGTACTGCGTCTGCTCGATCTTGATCATGCCGCCGAGACCGGCGACCTCGAAGGCGCGGCCGAGATTGTCGAGATCATGCATGTCGAACGGCGCATACTCGGCCGTGAATTCCACATAGTCGTACTGCCCCGAATGGCCGATCAGCTCGACCAGCGTCGGCCAGCACGAGAGAATGTGCGTGCCGACGGTCGGCTCCCCGGCATCGAGGCGGTCGCGAAGCAGATTGCGGCGCATGGCCATGGCAATTCTCCGATGAGTGCGGTACGCCCGCAGTCTCGCATTTTGTGTCGGGGGAGTGCCAATGTTTCCGTCCAAGGACCAGCTCACGATCTGTTTCGCGCACGCGGCCTACCAAATGTCGGCGCGTTTCGAGGCGCGCAAGACGGGCATCCGCAACTTCCAGGTCTGGTCTTATGACGATCTGCAGAAGCGTGTCGGCGAGGCCGATGTCGTGGTGGTGTCGGGCATGTGGCGCAACGATCTCATCCCGCAGGCCGGCAAGTTGAAATTCATCCAGTCGATCAGCGCCGGCGTGGACCAGTATTCGAAGGAACAGCTGGCGGCGAAGCAGGTCAGGCTGGCGAGCGCGTCGGGCGTCAATGCCCGGGCCGTGGCCGAACATGCGATGTCCCTGATTCTGGCCGTCGCGCGCCGCCTCCCGGAGGCCCGCGACAATCAGCACAAGAAGATGTGGCGCGGCATGATCGGCGATCTCACGCAGCGCGAGGACGAGCTCGGCGGCAAGACGCTGCTGGTGGTGGGCATGGGCCGCATCGGCAGCCATCTCGCCAAGCTGGCCAAGGCCTTCGACATGAAGGTGATCGGCATCCGTCGCGATCCGGCGCAGGGCGCCAACGGCGCCGATTCGATCCATGCCATGACCGACCTGGTCAAGCTGGTACCGCAGGCCGATTTCGTGGCGCTGGCCTGCGCGCTCACACCGGAGACGACCGGGCTGATGAGCGCCGGCGCCTTCGCCGCCATGAAGCCGTCTTCGGTGTTCGTGAACGTGGCGCGTGGCAAGGTCGCCGACGAGGCGGCACTGATCGAGACCATGAAAGGCGGCAAGATCTGGGCGGCGGCGCTCGATGTCACGGCGGAAGAACCGCTGCCCGCGGCCTCGCCGCTGTGGGACATGCCCAACGTCTTCATCACACCGCATACGGCGGGCGAGACGCGACGCTACGAGGACAATGTCATCGACATCCTGGTCGAGAACCTCGATCGGCTGGGGCGCGGCGAGACGGCGCTGCGCAATCAGATCCTCTGAGGCCGCGCCGCCATCAGCGCTACTACTTCCGTCCCTCGTGTTCGCCCGAGAGTGCGGGATGCGGGGCCGGTGCGGGAGGCGCTGTCGGATGGACAGGGGCCAGGGCTTGCTGCGGCGGCGCAGGCGGCCGGGCGGGTACCGGCGTCGCGATGTGAGGCTGCGGCGCCGGCGACGGCAGCGGATGAACGATCTGCGCTGCCGGCGCATGCGGCTCGGCAGGATGCGGCACCGTCACGATCCGCGGTGTTTCGCCCGCATGCGGTATCGCTTGGATGGGAGCCGGCGCGTGCGTGTCGCTGGGCCGCAGGATATCCGGAGAGGCGGGTGCGGGCGCGACATGCGGTGCGAGTGGCGGAAGCGCTGACTTGCCGCCGGTTGGTGGCGCCTGCGTGCCGACGATCCTTGGACCCGGCGCGGAAGGATGTTCGACTGCCGTGGGGCGGCCCAACGTCTCCATGCCCGAAAGCGGTGTCCGCGCTGTCGGCAGAGTGATCGGCGGTGGAGAGTCCGGCCTGGCTGCCGCTCCGGTCGTCGCGACGGCGTGAGATGGCGCGGGCGGCGCCGCGACGGGTGCGACCGGGAGTGCGGCCAGCTTGTTCGGAGCGATCGTCAATGCCGACTGGGACACCGGCTGCGAGCGGACGAACGCAGCGCCCGGCACGACCGTGGCGAAGGCACGGTTCACCGACCGCTCGTCGTGCAGCGCCTCGTGCTCCCGGGCGTGTCGCCAATGCTCGTCCAGCACCGCCTGCTCGACGCCGGCCGACGCGTTGATGCGACGATAGTAGCCACGATCGGCCGTGTAGGGAGGAACGTAGGGCTCGTGCGGCCCCAGCGGGAACCAGCCGACCGGCGCGTGCACATGGCCGCCGAGCGCCGCACCGAGTTCGGCGCCGCCCACGAAGGCAACCAGTGCGGGCGCATAGACCGGTCGTTCGCGTCGATAGGGCGGTATCCAGCACCATCGGTCGCCGCGATGCGCCCAGCGGCCGTAATGATAGGGCGCGAAGCCCCACGGGTGCGCATCCATCCAGGTCCAGCCCCAGGGCACGATGAAGCGCCAATAGCCGGTGCTGTAGGGTTGCCAGTCGGCCGGCATCGCATTCGGATACCAGACCTCGCCGTAGTCGGGATCGACCCTCCACGTACCGTAGACGGCCAGATCCTCATAGCCGGTGACATCGGCCGGCATGTAAGGCGGCGGCTGGTAACTGACGGCTCGATCGCGGTCGGCCCAATAGGCTGGCATCGGCGGCGGCGCCGTCTGTACCAGGCGGAGCTGCAGCGCCCCGCCGGCGCCGCTCACGATGCCTTCCTGGCCGGCCGGTACCGTGAGGCGCTGGCCGTCGGGAGTCTCGATCTCGGCGGTGCCGGCGCGGACGCCCAGCACCGTCGGATCGTCGGTCGAGCCGGCATGGAGATAGTAGTCGCCCTGATCGAGCAGGCTGACGGTGCCGCGCGGCGTCACGATCCGATAGGGCGTGTTCCTGTCGAAGGCGAAGGTCCGGATATCGAGCCGCCCTCGATCGAGCTGCAGGCGGGTCTGGCTATCGTCCAGCGCCAGCATGTCGAGCTGCGTATCGCCATCCATGCGCGCCCGCAGGCCTGCAACGGTGATCTCGTCGTGGCCGTCCGGTTCGGTCCACAGCGAATCGCCGGTCGTGAGCGGCATGTTGCGGGCGGCCGGCGACCAGGCGTCCTGCTGGGCATCGTGGAACGAAACGACGCCCTGCAGGAAGGCCAGGCGTCCCACGCGGGCCGGCGGATCGGCTGGCGGATTGGCGGGTGGATCGGATTGTGCGTGAGCCGTGGCGATGCTTGCGACCAGCCACAGCGAAACGAGGGCACAGACGCGACGGTAAGTCTTCATCGTCAGACCTCCTCGATCGCTATATGGAGCCGATTGCGGCAACGCGGCGGCGACCGAGGAGTTCCTTTTGGCCTACCGGTTAAGTGACCGGTGCGAAACCGCAGGCCTTTGCTAGCAGGCTGTAGCTCTGTTGCCGTACCGCTTCGTCGTGAGTCCAGGTGACGACGACCATCTCGTCGACTCCGACCCGAGTCTTCAACTCTTCGATACGAGCCGCCACCTCGGGACCGGTGCCGACGAAGGCATCGCGGCGCAATTGCTCCATCTTCGCTTTCTCGTGAGGACCCAGCACCGCCTTGGCCGCGACGTCGGGCGCCTCCAGAGGACCCAGCAGACCCTTGTCGCGGTTGATGCGCGAGAGGGCGCGCGATGTCAGATGGTACTGCGCCTCTTCCATGCTGGGCGCCGCCAACGCCCAGACGCACAGGGCGGCATGCGGCTCGGGATGCTGCGCGCTTGGCCGATAGTTCTTCTTGTAGAGTTCGATGGCGCGCTCTCCGCCGGCGCCGTCGCTGAAGAACCAGGCGAAGCAGTAAGGCAGGCCGAACAGGGCCGCGACCTGCGCGCCATAATCGGAACTTCCCAGAATCCAGGTCTCCGGCGCCGTCGGGCCTTGCGGATAGGCCTTCACCGCGGCGAACGGATGCCCCTGGACCAGCGGCTCATTGCGCACCCAGGCCATTAGGTCGCGAACATCGGCCGGGAAATGCTCGGGACGCTCGTTGGCTGCAGGATTGAGCGCGAAGGCGGTGCGGCCGTCCGATCCGGGCGCACGACCCAGACCCATATCGATGCGGCCGGGGGCGAGGGCGTCGAGGACGCGGAACACTTCGGCGACTTTGAACGGCGAGTAGTGCGGCAGCATGATGCCGGCACTGCCGATGCGGATTCGCTCGGTCGTGGCGGCGATCGCCGCCATCACGATCTCTGGCGCGCTGCCGACGATGGTGGGATGGTTATGGTGCTCCGACACCCAGAAGCGGTCGTAGCCCAGGCTTTCGCAATGCCGGGCAAGCGCCACGGTGTTGCGGATCGATTCGGCGTGGGGACGTCCCGCGACGGCAATCGACTGGTCGAGAATGGAAAGACGCATTGCGAGGCAACTTAAGAGGTCTTGCCCGGTTGTCCACCTGTCAGGAAGAGGAGGCTGTCATGCCAAAGACCGAATGCCGCGTTGTCGGCATTGACCACATCTCCATCAGGGTCAGCGACTACCAAAAATCCAAGGCGTTCTACGGCAAGCTTTTCACATTCCTCGGCTTCGAGATCTCCGACGAGTATCCTGGCACGATCGGCTGGACCAACGGCCATACCCGCTACTGGATCGCCGAGGCCGAGGGCCGCAAGGCCTACAAGATCGGTGATGTCGGTCTGCATCACTACGCCTTCCAGCTGCGCAATCGACGCGACGTCGATGCCTTGCAGGCCTGGCTGGAGAAGGAAGGCGTGACGATCGTCGATCCCGCCGACGAATATTACGAGGATTATTACGCGGTCTTCTTCCTCGATCCCGACGGCATCAAGCTCGAAGGCATGAGGTACGGCGAGCTGACCGAGAAGAAGAAGGGGAAGTCGGCAAAGGCAAAGACGTAGAGCCTTCGCCCTCGCGAGGGCGATCGCCGACGCCAGGCAATCGTTGTCATGGGCGATTGCCTCCCGTGGCCATGGCGTGCGGTGCAGTCGCACCGTTGATTCATCTCAAGGCCAAGTTGGTGGGCGCAGCGGATAGTCCGGCGGCTGATACGGCGCGTCAGTGCGTTCCGTGACACGCGTCGACGGCTCCGAACAACGACACCGAGGAGACGTTTCATGGCAACGATCCTGCGTCCACAGTCCGAGATCGAGATTCCCAAGACACTGTTCGTCGATCGGTCCTCGCCACTGCTGACGATCGACTGGCCGAGCCTTTATCCTGGCGGATACGAGGTGCCGCTCGGCGCCAACGGCGAGACTTATCTGAATGTCACGAAATACCGGCGCGTGAACGTGCTGGTTGGTCCGACCAAGGCCCACACCGTTTTCCTCTACATGGGCAAGATCCAGCCCAACACCTTGAGCGCCGTCTATCAGTGGGCGCCGGACCGCAACGTGCACACGTTCGATGTGGTCGGGCCGGAGATCATGCTCTTCCTGTCCTCTCCTTTCGACAAGACGACGCCGGCGGAGAAGGTGGAGCTTTGGCTGTATCTGACCTCGTAATGAGTAAGGGGTACGCTGTCGCGGCAGCGCACTGCTGCAGGTGCGATACACAGATCGAGATCGTCTTCGTTCTGGCAATGAAATTGGTGCGGTCGTCGGCTTCGGAGCGCGGCTCCGCATAGAATCTGCAGCCAGAACTCTGGAAATTTCGATTCGGAAAGGTTAGCGACAGAGGGATGTCGCTGCGGATGCGCGCTCGACGACGAGGCTCATCCGCGCGGCTCATGGTGCCGTAAGCCTGCTCTGGTAGAGACGACTCAGAGGTTCCTTGTCCACAATGGTCACCGGCTTCCCTCTTCTCCCATCGCTCGTTGGCGTGGTGATGGGCTTTGCCGCGGGTTATGCCGCTGCCCGCTTCGCCACGTGGATTGCGGCTGCGACGATGTTCGTGTTCGCGCTCGGCAGGTCGCGGGTGCGGCCGGAGACGCTTCGACTCGAGCTCTCGATGGCCCTGATCCGCTCGCTGCTGTTCGCGATCGTCTGCAGCGGTGCCGCGATCGCGGCCGATTCGATGGAGCTGCTGAAGCTCGATTCGGACGGCTTCGTCTGCTTCGTCGCCGCAGTCTGCGGCCTGTTCGCGGCGGCCCTTCAGGTTCCGGTGATGCTGGGTCTGATCCGCGCGATGGCCTGGGAGCCGGGCTTCGCGGAGGAACTGTCGCTCACACCGCATAGCAAGCGCCGTCTTCTGCTTCAGGCCTGGCGTGCGCCCGCCAAAAGGACGTCGTGATGGCCTTCGCGCCTGGCGCGCTGGCCTGACAGAATCTTAGTGACGGGGCGAGGTACGCCGAGCTCGTCGGCGTCGTGGAGCATCGTCCTGCGTGAGTTCGTCGAGAGCGATGCAGAAGTCGCTCGTGCTCAGCGCCCTGTGCGTCGCCGGGATCAGCTTGAAGCGCGCGGGTGGGCGCAGCTCATGCGGGAGTCGCGCCAAAGCCACTTGCTGGACGGCGGCCTCGTCGTCGCCGCCGACCATGTAGCCGAGGGCGCAGATCAGGCAGTAGCTCTCCCACCGGTCCGGCTCGCGGCGGTCGCGTTCGAACTCGATCAGCAGGCCACGAATCGTCTTTTCAGGATTCTCCCGCAAGAGTCTCCCCATGTTTGTCCCTCGCCCCGAAGCGCGTCCCCCGACAGCGCGGGCGCCACTTTGAACGAGAGCGGTTACGTCGGAAAGACGCCCAAACGGATTGATCAAGGCCCTTACAGTGAAGTTTCAATCGGTGTGAAGGCGCGCCCCACCTCGCGGCAGGTCAGAATCCGCGAAGTCCTGCACCGCTGTGTCTGCTTCCTGTTCGATGACCTCGCTAAATGCCTGTAGCGGCATCTCGTCGAGATAGCGCCTCGCACACCTGCTACGGCACCGCTTCGACGAATACGTACTCGTGCTGGCCGTCCCGCACCGTCAGCGCACGCTTGCCGTCCTTGGCGCCGACCACGAAATTGAAGCCGTCGACCGTCGGATCGATCGAGATGAAGGACGTCGTGCCGTCGTCGTTATGGCGCGAGGCCATGGCGCTGCGCCACGGCCCGAAGTCGAATGCCGTCGCGCCGTCCTGGGTGCGCACCCGGAACCGCCCGAGCGCCTCGTTCTGGTACGCGGCCGCGAGCTTCGAGACGTCGTTCGCAGCGGGCGGTATCACGAGACGCTCGCGCCATTTGGCGCGATCGGCCTTGCGTTGTGCGGCGCCGACCTTCAACTGCTCGGCCGCCTCTAGCCTGCCGTCGAACAGCACTTCGAGCAGCCGACGCGTGAACAGGCCGGTGAGCCAGCCACCGGAGTCCGCGTTGGTCAGTACCACCGCGCCGACGCCGTGCTCGGGCAGGAACACCATCTCGCTCTTGTAGCCGAACATGCTGCCGCCGTGACTGATCACCGGAATGCCATAGCGCGTGTCGACCGCCAGCCCCATGCCGTAGCTGGCATCCTCGCCCGTCTGGATTTGCGGCTTGCGGCGCTCGCGCAAGTTCGTGGCCGAGACCAGGCGGCGCCCGTCGGGCAGCGTGCCGTCGGCCAGCTCGAGCGCGAGGTAGCGCGCCAGATCGCGCGCGCTGGTCCACATGCCGCCGGCAGGCCGCATCGGCACGATCGAATAATTCATGTCCATGCGCGCCACGGTCGGCTTGCCGTCGAGATCGTCGTCGTGCGGGCTGGCGTGGTTGTCGGCGAGCGCGCGTGCGAAGTCGAAGGTCGTGCGCGTCATGCCCAACGGATCGAAGATCCGCTGCCGCATCGCTGAATCATAGGCAGCACCCAACTCCTGGCCGGGGGTGACCAGCGCGCCACCGATGAATCCGGCGGCGGCCGCCATCGGGTTGCTGTACTGGAACACCTCGCCGAAGCCGCTGGTCGGCTGCATGGTCGCAAGCACCGCCAGCGACGAGGCCGGCGTCGCATCAGCGAAATTGAACAGCCACTCGAGATCCTGGCGCGGCAGGCCGGTGCAGGCGCATACCAGATGGCGCACCCGCACTTGGCGCGTGGTCGCGGCGTCGCCGAGCCGGAAGTCGGGATAGATCTCGGTGACCGGCTGGTTCCAGCGCAGCTTGCCATCGTCGGCCAGGGTGGCGAGCAGCAGCGTGGTCAGCGCCTTGGTATCGGAAGCGGCGAGGAACAGCGTGTCGCCGTCGACCGGATCCGGTCGACCCAGCGCCCTGACGCCGAAGCCGCCGGCATAGACGAGTTGGCCGCCGTCCAGCAGCGCCAATCCGACCCCCGGGATGCCGAGCTCGGACATCGCCGTGCGCACGAATTCCTGGAGCGCGCCGATATGCTCGGCATCGAGCTTGTGCGCCACCTTGCCGGCGAACATCTCGCGCGCGTAGCCCTTGGGCCGCAGGCTGCCGACCGTGAGCCAGAACTGGGCCTGGCGTTTCTCGAAGGTCGCTTGGCTCGCCTCAACGACCACGACCGTCCATTGGCTGCCGGCGCGCCAGGCCAGAGCATAAGCCACCGCCTTCTCGTTGGGCGAGGTCTCGTAGCGATAGAGATGGCGCTCCTCCCAGCCGTTGTAGGGCGCCTGGGGCAGCGCGATCTTGAGGGGCCGGGTGGAGTCGGGATGCCAAGCCTTCCAGCCGGCTGACAGTGCTGCGGTAGCGTCGGCTGCCTGTACGTCGACGATGACGAGAGAGGAGTCGCCTTCCGGTGGCTCGAGCATTCGCAGCGAGGTGTGTTCGGTGAGGCGCCAGCCGGCCGGTGCGGTGAAGCTGGCGCCTGCCGGGGTGGTTGCGGCAGTGTCGGCCGTCAGCTGTTGTTGCGCCCATGCTGGCGCCCCAAATGCGGCGAACGACGCGAGGATCACCAGACCGACACACAGTCCAAGGCAATGACTGTAGTGGCGCGGAGTGCTCCTCCTGCCGCTGATGACAAGCGCCAGGATAACCAGCGACTTCACGACGGTCTCCCAAGTTGTGTGCTATAGAAGATGACGCCCTGCGGTTGATGGTTGAGGCCGTAAGAAAGCAAGCGCCGGGCGAGAAGCCCGACCACGTACCGCATTGAAGCAGAACCAGCGGTACATGGCTTTATGAATGTTTGATTCTGGATCGACAGGATGATTCGCAAGGCTGCCTTCGCCGATCGCGCTCGTATTACCGAAGTCCGCAATGCCGTTCGCGAGAACCGGCTGGAGCCGGCGAATGCCGCTGCCGTCGCCGATACCGCGGACTGGATTTACGACAACGGCGCGTTCTGGGTCTGGGAAGAAGAGGGGTGCGTTCAAGGCTTCGCCGTCGCCGACATCCGCGATGGGACAATCTTCGGCCTGTTCGTCCATCCCGACTTCGAAGGGCGCGGCATTGCGCGCGCTTTGCTCCCTCTGGCCTGCGAGGATTTGCGCGAGGCCGGCCATCGAGAGGCGCGCCTGACCACAGGAGCTGGTACGCGCGCCGAGCGCTTCTACCGGCGCGACGGCTGGATCGAGGTCGGTCGGCGGGGAGATGGCGAGATCGTCTTCGAGAAGGCGTTGTAGGCAGGGCGGGTACGGATCCCGTCGCATCTGGAAATGCGGTAACGGCATTGACATAAATTGCGAAAAAAGCAATCATGGAGTTATCCGATCCTGTTCCCGGCGGTACCATCCATGTCCCGTATTCGCACCATCCAGCCGCATTTCGCCCGCTCACCCAGCATGGGGCGCGTCAGTCGCGACGCACGATTGCTGTTCGTGCTTCTGTGGACGGTCGTCGACGACGAGGGGCGCTGCTACGCCGAGATAGAGGATCTAGCGCAGATCCTCTATCCGACGGACTTCGGTGTGCAGCCGCTCCTGGTTGCCTGGTTGACCGAGCTGGAGGGCGAAGGCTGCATCGAGCGCTACGCCGTCGAGGGCGAGGAGTATCTGCGCATCGTGCACTGGCACAAGCATCAGAAGATCTATCACCCCACGCCGAGCCAGCTGCCACCATCGCCACAGGAGAGCCTTCGCGATCGCCGCGGCGTTTCGGGAATTCGGGAACGTTCGGGAAGGCTCGCCGGACGGGATCGTAAAATCGTGATGGATCAGGAGCTTGGCGTCGAAGTCGAGGCATTTCCCGAAAAAGCGTTTTTGCCCGACAGTCCCGCAACGCCGGTCGAGGTCACGCCGCAGCGCTTGCTGCACTATATCGACCAAATCCGCGCCGCTGCACACATGGAAGGTTCCTACAGCAATGCCCTACGGTCGGTGGCGCTGATGGCCCAGATCGGGCTGCACGATGGCGGCAGGAAGTCCGACCGCAAGAAGAAGGCCGAGCCGGTGTCCCCGCGTTTCCCGACCCTGGCGGAACTGCACGGCCGGACGGAGGACGGGCGGCTGCTGTCGGAGGTCGGCGAGGACGAGTGAGCTCTTTCTGTGGGCTCCGCATCGCGGCCCTCGGGGTGTCGCGGGTGCTGCCGGCGGCCTTGTAGCGGCCGATCCTGCGGGCCAAACTCCGGCCCGTTTTTTTGGACCCCGGAGGACCCCATGTCGACCACCGCCACGCAGTTGAAACCCCAGCCCGCCGTCCCCGGTACCTACAGCCCCAAGGGCATGCTGATCGACGGCAAATGGGTCGGCAGCGCCTCGGGCGAGCGCTTCACGGTCGAGAATCCCGCCAAGCGTACCGGCATCGCCGAGGTGCCGCGCGCCGGCGTGACCGATGTCGACGCCGCCGTGGCGGCAGCAGAGAAGGCGTTGCCGGCCTGGCGCAATGTCGTGCCGCGCGAGCGTGGCAAGCTGTTGCTGAAGATCGCCGAGGCGATCGAGGCGCGCGTCGAGGAGCTGGCGCGCACCATCGCGCTGGAGACCGGCAATGCCCTGCGCACGCAGGCGCGCGGCGAGGCTAAGCTGACCGCCGACATCTTCCGCTATTTCGGCGGTCTCGCCTCGGAGCTGAAGGGCGAGACCGTGCCGCTCGGCGAGCATGTTCTCTCCTATACGCGTCGCGAGCCGATCGGCATCGTCGGCGCCATCATCCCCTGGAACGCGCCGGTGATGCTGGGCGCGCTCAAGATCGCGCCAGCCTTGTGCGCCGGCAACGTGATGGTGATGAAGGCGGCCGAGGATGCGCCGCTCGGCGTGCTGATGATGGCCGACATCTGCCAGGAGTTCGTGCCGGCGGGCGTGCTCAACGTGCTGACGGGCTACGGCGCCGACTGCGGCGCCGCGCTCGCCAATCACCCGAAGATCCGCAAGCTTTCCTTCACCGGCTCGACCGAGGTCGGCAAGGTGATCATGCGCGCGGCGGCCGAGCGCATCGTGCCGGTGTCGCTGGAGCTCGGCGGCAAGAGCCCGTCGATCGTCTATCCCGACGCCGACGAGGATTGGACGGTGGACGGCATCATCGCCGCCATGCGCTTCACACGCCAGAGCCAGAGCTGCACCGCCGGCTCGCGCCTGTTCCTGCACGAGGACATCTTCGATTCCTTCCTGAAGAAGCTCGAGAAGAAGACCACCGCGCTCAAGATCGGCGATCCGCTCGACGAGGCGAGCGACATCGGCACCATCATCAACAACAAGCAGTTCACCAAGGTCTGCAAGTACGTGCAGGACGGCATGGAGCGCGCCGACGCCAAGCTGGTGTTCGGCGGCCTGCCGCCCAAGACCGGACCGCTGAGCGAAGGCTACTTCGCCGTCCCCACCGTGTTCGCCGACCGCTCGAACGACTGGCGGCTGGCGCGCGAGGAGATCTTCGGGCCGGTGCTGGTGGCGATCCGCTGGAGCGACGAGGCGGAGGCGATCCGCATGGCCAACGACAGCCACTACGGCCTCGCCGCCTATGTGTGGACGCACGACATCGGCAAGGGCCTGCGCGCCGCCCATGCGATCGAGTCGGGCTGGGTGCAGGTCAATCAGGGCGGCGGCCAGACGCCCGGCATGTCCTACGGCGGCTTCAAGCAGAGCGGCATCGGCCGCGAGTTCTCGCTCGAAGGCATGCTGGACAGCTTCACGCAGAGGAAGAGCGTGACGGTGAACCTCGCCGTCTGAACGGCATCGTTCGACGCAGCCGGGGAGGATCGATTCCTACTCGGCTGCGGTCGGCGCGGTGGCGGCGGGATGCGCGGCCTCGGCCTCGCCCCGCCGGCGCCGCTTCGTAAACCGGTCGAGATAGAGGAACACGACCGGCGTCGTGTAGAGCGTCAGCAGTTGGCTGACGGCCAGGCCGCCGACGATGGCATAGCCCAGCGGCTGGCGGATCTCCGAGCCCGCGCCCGTGCCCAGCATCAGCGGTACCGCGCCCAGCAGGGCGGCCATCGTCGTCATCAGGATCGGCCGGAAGCGCAGGATGCAGGCCTGGTAGATCGCCTCTTCCGGCGTCATGCCGTGATGGCGCTCGGCCTCGAGCGCGAAGTCGATCAGCATGATGCCGTTCTTCTTGACGATGCCGATCAGCAGGATGATGCCGACCAGGGCGATGACGCTGAGGTCGAAATGGAAGGCCATCAGCAGGAGCAGCGCGCCGATCCCGGCCGAGGGCAGGGTCGAGAGGATGGTGATGGGGTGGATGATGCTCTCGTACAGCATGCCGAGGATGAGGTAGATCACGATCAGCGCCGCCAGGACGAGGATCGGCGTGCTCGACAGCGAGGACTGGAAGGCCTGGGCATTGCCCTGGAAGCTGGTCGCCAACGACAGCGGCTTGCCGAGCGACTTCTCGACCTGCTGGATCGCGGCCACGGCCTGGCCGATCGCCGTACCGGGCGCGAGGTTGAAGGAGATCGTCACCGAGGGGAACTGGCCCTGGTGGTTGATCACCAGCGGCGCCACCCGCGTCACGCTCCTGACCAGCGTGCGCAACGGCACCTGCTGGCCGTTCGAAGCGGTCACGTAGATATCGTTCAGCGCCTCGGGTCCGAGCTGGAACTTCGGCGCCACCTCGAGCACGACGTGATACTGGTTCAGCATGGTGTACATGGTCGACACAATGCGCTGGCCGAACGCGTCGTCGAGCGTGTTGTCGATGGTCGCCGGCAGGATGCCGTGGCTCGAGGCGACGTTGCGGTCGACGGCGATGTCGAGCAGAGGGCCGGCATTCTCCTGGTCCGTCGTCACGTCGAGGACACCGGGCAGGGCCTTGATGCGGTCGAGGAAGAGGGCGGCCCAGTGGTTCAGTTCACCGGGATCGGCATCGGTCAGCGTGTATTGATACTGGGTCTTTGAGAGCCGGCCGCCGACCGTGATGTCCTGCGCCGCCTGCATGTAGAGCGTGATGCCCTGGATGCCGGCCAGCCGCGTCTGCAGCCGCCGGATGACCTCGTCGGCGGAGGCGTCGCGCTGGTCGTTGGGCTTCAGGGCGATGAACAGCCGGCCGTTGTTGATGGTGGTGTTGCCGCCGCCGGCGCCGATCGCGGCACCGATCGAATCGACGGCGGGATCCTGCAGCACGGCGTCGATGACGGCCTGCTGGCGCTGCAGCATCGCCGGATAGGAGATGTCCTGGGCGGCTTCGGACAGGCCGACGATGAGGCCGGTATCCTGCTGCGGGAAGAAGCCCTTGGGGATGACGACATAGAGATAGCCGGTGAGGCCGATGGTGACGAACACCGACATCAGCGTGACGAAGCGATGCCGCATCACGACCTTGAGTCCGGCCTCGTAGAGGTGCAGCAGCCCGTCGAAGGCGCGCTCGGAGAGCTGGTAGAGCCGTCCGTGCTGGTGCTTGTGCGGCTTGAGCAGGTAGGCGCACATCATCGGGGTGAGGGTGAGCGAGATCAGCAGCGACAGGATCAGCGCCACGCTGACCGTGACGGCGAACTCGCGGAACAGCAGTCCGACATAGCCGCTCATCAGGAACAGGGGGATGAAGACGGCGATGAGGGACAGGGTGATGGAGACGATGGTGAAGCCGATCTCGCCGGCACCGCGCAGGGCGGCCTGCATCGGCGTCATGCCGTCCTCGAGATGGCGCACCGTGTTCTCGATCACCACCACCGCGTCGTCGACCACGAAGCCCACGGCGATCGACAGCGCCATCAGCGACAGATTGTCGAGACTGTAGCCGAGCTCGTAGAGCACCGCGAAGGTGCCGATCAGCGACAGCGGCACGGTGATGGCCGGGATGATGGTGGCCCAGAAATCGCGCAGGAAGATGAAGATCACCATCACCACCAGCGCAACGGTCAGCAGCAGCGTCATCTCCACGTCGCTGACCGAGGCGCGGATGGTCTGGGTGCGGTCGGAGATGGTGTTCACCGAGATCGCCGACGGGATCGAGGCCTGCAGCACCGGCAGCATCGCCTTGATGCGGTTGACGGTGTCGATGACATTGGCGCCGGGCTGGCGCTGGATCGGCAGGATGATCGCGCGCTTGTGATTGTACCAGCCGGCGATGAGGTCGTTCTCCGGCGCGTCGATGGCCTTGCCGACGTCGCGCACATAGACCGGCGCGCCGTTGCGGTAGGCCAGGATCAGGGAGTTATAGGCCTCGGGGTTGAGGAGCTGGTCGTTGGTGTTGAGCGTAAAGGTCTGGCGCGGGCTGTTGAGCGTGCCCTTGGGCAGATCGACATTGGCCTGGGCGAGCACATTGCGCACATCCTCCAGTCCGATGCCGCGCGCCGCCAGGGCCTGCGGATCGACCTGGACGCGGATCGCGGGCTTCTGCTGGCCGCCGATGCCGACCAGCCCGACCCCGGCGATCTGCGAGATCTTCTGCAGCAGGATGTTCTCGGCATAGGCATCGACCAGCGTCAGCGGCAGCGTATCCGAGGTCACGGCCAGCACGAGGATCGGCGTGTCCGCCGGGTTCACTTTCCGGATGGTCGGCGGATAGGGAATGTTGAGCGGCAACTGCGCCGCGGCGGCGTTGATGGCCGACAGCGTATCGGTCGCGGCGGCGTCGAGCGGGCGGCTGAGATCGAATTGAAGCGTGATCTGCGTATAGCCCAGCGCGCTCGCCGAGGTCATCTGAGTAAGGCCCGGGATCTGGCCGAATTGCAGCTCGAGCGGCGTGGCCACGGAGGAGGCCATCGTCTGCGGGTCGGCGCCGGGCAGCTGAGCGGTGACCTGCAGCGTCGGATAGTTGACGTTGGGCAGCGCCGCCACCGGCAGCAGGGGATAGGCGGCGAGACCACCCAGCAGCAGCCCCACCATCAACAGCGCCGTGGCGATGGGGCGCGCGATGAAGGGGGCGGAGAGATTCATGGGATCGGCGTCTGCTGCGCGCTCTGGGCGGCGGCCTCCTCGGCGGCCTTGCCGTGCAGGATGGTCACGTGGGTGCCGGCCTGCAGCTTGTACTGGCCATCCGTCACGACCCGCTCGTTGGCCACGAGGCCGGCATCGATCAGCGCCTGGCCGCCGGCGATCTGCGCGACCTTGATCGGACGGACCTCGACCGTGTCGTCGGGCTTGATCACATAAGTGTAGGTACCGTTCTGGCCCTGCTGTACGGCCGAGGCCGGGACGGTGAGGCCGCCGTGCCGCGTCTCGAGATGCAGCCAGGCATCGACGAGCTCTCCCGGCCACAGCCGGTGCGCCTTGTTGCCGAACTCCGCCTTGAGGCGGACTGTGCCGGTGGTCTGCTGGATCTCGTTGTCGACCAGGATCAGCTTGCCTTCATCGAGCTTGATCGTGTCGTCCTGGCTGTAGGCCAGGACCGACAGCGGCCCTTTCTCCATCTGCTGCTGGATCCGCGGCAGGTCCGTTTCCGGCAAGGTGAAGATCAGCGAGATCGGCTCGATCTGCGTCACCACGACCAGGCCGTTGGGATCGCCGGGATGGATGATGTTGCCGATATCGACCTGCCGCACCCCGGTCACGCCGTCGATGGGCGATGTCAGGCGGGTGTAGCCGAGCTGTACCTTGGCCGCTTCGATCAGGGCATCGTCCGCCTTGATGGCACTGTGCAGCTGTGCGACCTGTGCGGTCTGGGTGTCGATCAGCTGTGGCGTTGCCCAGCCGCTATGACCGAGCTGCGTATAGCGCGTGAGATTGGCCTCGGCATTCTTGAGCTGGGCCTCGTCGCGGTCCCGTGCGGCCGTCACCTGATCGAGCTGGGCCTGATACGGTCTCGGATCGATCTGCGCCAGCAGATCGCCCGCATGCACGGGCTGTCCCTCCTTGAAGGCGATCTGTGTGAGCTGCCCCTGGATCTGACTGCGGACCAGCACCGTGTTGTAGGCCAGCACCGTACCGATCCCATGCAGGTAGATCGGCACGTCGTGGCTCGCGACCTGGCTGGCCACGACCGGTGCCGTCGGGACTGGTGGCGCTGCCGCGGCATGGGCCGAGGCCTGGAACGGCAGGCGATGCGTGATGGCGATCGTGCCGCCGATTGCCAGCAGCACGACGGCCGTGGGGATGATCTTCCATTTCATCGGAACGCCCTTCAGCACGAAGAATTGGCTGTTATGGATGACGCAGGAGTCGTGTTCGGACAGGGGGCCGTGCTGCCCGACGAAGTCATGGGCGGCGCAGCAGACATGGGCGTGGTCGATGGCGGCGCAAATGACGGTGTCGTGATCGGTGTGGTGATTGTCGATATCGCCGGCGGTGGCGCCAGGCCTTGCGCGCCCAGTTCCGTCGAACCGAGCGGGATGCCGATGCGATTGGCGCCGGAGCCCGAGCCGATCCCCGGCATGCCCGACGTCGAGGCGTTGGACGTGGTCGAGGGATCGACACTGGAGGTCGCGCAGCCGCTCGATGCCGCGCCGGTCGTTCCGCCGCCATCGAACATCGACGATGTCGCGCTGGAGGAGGAGCCTGCCGATGCGCTCGCGCCGACGCCCTGGCCCATCGTTGGATCCGCGACAGCGGAACAGGGTGCGGGAGTCGGGCTGATGCCGGGCGACGGCAGCTCCATGGCCCCGAGGGGAATCCCCGTCTGCTGGACGCTCGAGCTCGGCCCGATGCCGAGCGGGGTCGTCATGCCGAGCGGCGAGGAGGAACCGCCGGAGGTCTGGGCAAGGACGGTACCGCAGACCAGGAGAGAAGTAGCCACGAAGGCTTCGACGAGCCTGATTGTCATGGTCCATCCCCAGTTGGTGGTGATCGCTCCAGACTTGGAATCGATCTAGACACCAAATGGGGTCGGATTGGGATCGCGCCTCAGGCGCGAGGATGCATTCTGCTCACATCTTCATGAGGTGCGTGAATGAAGGTG
The DNA here is from genome assembly GCF_900167455.1 of Enhydrobacter aerosaccus. Classification (GTDB taxonomy): domain Bacteria; phylum Pseudomonadota; class Alphaproteobacteria; order Reyranellales; family Reyranellaceae; genus Reyranella; species Reyranella aerosaccus. The sequence goes on along the minus strand of NZ_FUWJ01000002.1, from coordinate 292,388 downwards.
CACCCATCGGGCATTGATTGCCGTTCGCAACGTCATCATGCAGGAACACGACGATGATGATCGGTAACGCCCTGGTAAGCGTGGCCGATGCGATACAGCAGGGCTTCGTCGAACGGCCGACCGACGAGCTGCAGCCCGATCGGCAGGCCGTTCGAATCGAAACCGCACGGCACCGACAGCGCCGGCACGCCGAGCGTATTGAAAGGCCGGGTGAGGCCGGTGAAACGGCCGACCATGCTGAGCGTTGCCGGTCCGCCCTTGGCCTCGACATCCGTTTCCTCGATCGTCGGAATCGGAAAGGGAATGGCCGGCAACAAGACCGCATCGAGTCCATCCATCGTCGCCAGGAACTCGGCAACGAAATGGGCCCGTAGGCGAAGTGCGTCGATATACTGCGTGGCCGGGATGAAGAAGCCGGCCTCCATGCGCGTGCGCACCTGGTTGGCATAGGCTTCCGGCTGCTTCTCAAGCCACGGCCGATGCATGGCCGCGGCCTCGCACTTCACCATCACCTCGGCGGCACGATAGAGCGCCGTGAAATCGGGCAGCGTCACCGCCGAGATCTTCGCCCCGATCCTGCCGAGAGCATCGGCTGCGGCCTGCACGGCGGCGCCGATCTGGGCGTCGAGTGCGGCCGGTCCGTCGTCGGGCAGGGCGAGGCCGATCTTGAGGCTCGAGACGCCGCCGTCGAGCAGCGCCTCGTAGTCCGGCACGGCCTTCTGGCTGCTGGTCGAATCGTTGGCATCGTGCCCGGCGAGCACGGCCAGCAGCCGGGCATTGTCGCGCACGGTCCGGGTCAGCGGACCGACATGATCGAGGCTCCAGGACCGCGCCACTGCGCCGGCCCGGCTGACACGACCATAGGTCGCCTTCATGCCGACGACGCCGCAGGCAGCGGCCGGCAGCCGGATCGATCCGCCGGTATCGGAGCCCAGCGCGCCATAGACCATGCGGGCTGCGACCGCGGAGCCGGAGCCGCTCGAACTGCCGCCCGTTACCCGGGTGCCGTCCCACGGATTGCGGCAGTGGCCGTGATGGACGTTGTGTCCGGTCGGACCGGCCGCGAACTCGGCCATGTTGAGGAAGCCGAGTTCGACGACACCGGCTGCATCGAGCTTCTGCAACACCGTCGCCGTCACCGGGGCGCGCCACTCGCGGCGGATGCCACTGCCGCCCGTCGAGATCTCGCCCTTGCGGTAGTACATGTCCTTGTGCGCCATCGGCACGCCGTGCAGCGGGCCGCGCCGTTTGCCCGCCGCGAGTTCGCTATCGAGCGTCTTGGCCTGGGTGAGTGCCTTGTCCTTGTGGAGACGCAGGAAGGCGTTGGTGCGCGGCTGCCAGCTTTCGATCCGTGCCAGGCAGGCTTCCGTCGCCTCGACGGAGCTGATGCGGCGCGCGGCGATCGCATCGGCGATGGTGCTGAGATCCTCGAGAGCGAGCGCGTCCCTTTTCATTGCCGCGCCTCGCGTTCCATCAGGCTGGCGAAAGCAGCAGGCTCGTCATCGAAGGTGAGCCGCTCGGTGGCGGCCTTGCGCACGGCGTCGTTCAGCGCCTCGACTTCGGCCGCGATCTCGGCGAGTCGTTTGTCGTCGTACTTCAGGCCCTGCAATCCGGCAGCGATGCCGGCAGCGGTTCTCGTCTTGTCGTCCATGACAGCTCCCTAGGCGAAGAGGTGCAGCTTGCGCGCCGCGAGTCGGCATTGATCCTCGGTCGAGAAGGTCATGATCTTGCGGATCTTCTGGTCGAATTTCATGCCCACCGCCTCGGCACAAGCAGCAAGTGTGCCGCTTTCCGCCTCGAACAGGAAATGGGTGAACTTGAGGATCTTGTCGCTGAAGTCGGCAAGACCGCTCATGACGACGGCGAGGTCGCCGGCTCGCAGCGGAGTCCGGTAATGCTGCAGCATCTCGACCACGACCGATCCTTCCTGCCGCTCCTGCATCGCGGCGCGATTGAAGCCGAGATGATTCCACAGGAACGGTGCGCCGTCAGAATAGCGGCCGAACTGATGACGCGGCAGGAAGACGCCGTGCTCGTCGCATTCCAAGGGCTTCACGACCGTCCGCCCCACTTCGATCAACCCGGTGCGCGGCGCTTCGGCCAGAGTGATCGCCGGCACGGCCAGCGAGCCGACGCTGCGCGGGCGGGCGGATGCCGGCAATTCGATGCAGGCGGTGCGGGCGCGCTGGCGAAAGGCTGCCGGCCATGACCGGTCGCTGTCGACGCGTCGCGTGACGGTCGAGGCCACGCTGCCGTCCGCCGGATTGCGCACTTCGTGGTAGATGACGAGATGGCGGTCGCCGACCTCGGTCGGCGCCGACCGGACCTCGACCGTATCGACCACGCGGAACTCGCGCAGGTAGCGGATGTGATCCCAGCGGGGCTGCAGAAGCAGCCCACGGTCGCGTTGCGCGCGGGGCCCAAGGCCGAGGGTGGCGAGCAGGTGGGCCGAGGCCTCGTGGCCGAACTCGGTGTAGAATTGGACGTTCAGATGGTCGTTTTCGTCGCACTGCCAGGTGTTCACGGCGGTGGTGAAAGTCGGGATCAAATCGGGCGCTGGCACGCGACGCACTCTCTGCAATCTGTGGATGACCGTCCAAATGGCCGAAAAAGCCCCAGAAATCGACATTTTTCGCGCATTGAGGGCTTGCGAGACCGCGATTCGTGGATAACCTTGGGCCCGTCAACGCAAGCCCTGGGGCGTCAGGGCCCGCTGGCGAAACGAAAAAATGTAAGGGACCCCTCACTATGGCTACCAAACCCTCCAACCCGACCGTCCCGCTGTCCAAGGTCGCGGCCGAACTGGCCGAGAAGACGGGCATGACCAAGAAGGACGCCGCTGGCGCCCTCGACGAATTCATCACCTTGGTCGTGAAGCACCTCAAGAAGGGCAACAAGGTCCGCATCACCGGCCTCGGCATCCTTCAGGTGCGCAGCCGTCCGGCGCGCATGGGCCGCAACCCGGCGACCGGCGAAGCGATCAAGATCAAGGCGTCGAAGAAGGTTGCCTTCCGCGTCGCCAAGGATCTGAAGGAAGCGATCTAAAGCATCCGCGCGTAGGATTCAGGGCGGGCCGCGACGGAAGTCGCGCCCGCCCTTTTTCTTTGCCTGCAATCCGTCCTTTCACATCGCACGCTCCATTGTGCGATTCGGCGTTGACGGCCCGCAATTGCCATCTCCATAATTAACTAATCATTTAGTTACTTGCTGGAGTCTCCATGGCGGGTCCTCAAATGGGCGGACAGGTGAAGGTCGCGATCGATATCGGCGGAACATTCACTGACATCGCCCTGGCGACCGCTGCGGGCGTCATTCACCAAAGCAAGATCTCTTCCACGCCGGACGATCCGAGCCGGGCAGTCGTCGAGGGTGTCGCCCAGCTTCTCGTCGAACTTGGCATCGAGGCGAGCGCCGTGACGGAGGTGCTGCACGGCACCACGGTCGGCTCCAACACGATCCTGCAGCGCTCGGGGGCGCGGACGGGCCTGATCACGACGCGCGGCTTCCGCGACGTGCTCGAGATCGGCCGTATCCGGATGCCCGACATGTTCGACCTCACCTGGGACAAGCCGAAGCCGCTGGTCCGCCGTCGCCATCGGCTCGAAGTGACGGAGCGCATCGCCGCCGATGGCTCCGTGGTGGTCGCTCTGGTCGAGGACGACGTGATCGCGGCGGCAGAGGCGTTGGTCGCGGACGGTATCGAAGCGGTCGCGATCGCCTATATCAACAGCTATCGCAATCCCGCCCATGAGCAGCGGACCGAGGCGATCCTGCGCGAGCGCTTCCCGAGTCTGCTGGTGACGACGTCCTGCGCCGTGCTGCCGGAGATCAAGGAGTATGAGCGCACCAGTACGACAGTGGTCAACGCCTACCTTCTGGCGGCGATGCAGGAATACCTGCGCAAGCTCGAGACCGGCCTGCGCGGCATTGGCGTGTCGGCGCCGATCCTCGTCATGACGTCCAATGGCGGCATGCTCGCCGCCGGTGTGACGTGCGAGAAGCCCGTCCTCGTCGTGGCGTCGGGGCCCGCGGGCGGGGTCATCGGTGCGGCCCGTCTGGGCGAGGCGCGCGGCGATCGCAATGTCATCGTCTTCGATATGGGGGGAACGACCGCCAAGGCCGTCGTCATCGAGGATGGCCGACCCTCCATGACGTCGGAGTACGAATTCCGCGACGGCATCTCGACATCCAGCCGCTTCGTCAAGGCGGGCGGCTACATGCTGAAGGTCCCGGCCATCGACATCGCCGAAGTGGGGGCGGGCGGTGGTTCCATTGCCGGCATCGACAAGGGCGGTCTGCTGGTGGTGGGACCGCAATCGGCCGGCGCCGTGCCTGGCCCCGCCTGTTACGGATTGGGCAACGATCGTCCTACCGTCACGGATGCCAACGTCGTGCTGGGCTATATCAATCCGAACGGCTTGGCCGGCGGCAGGCTGACCATCGACCGCGGCCTCAGCGAGCGGGCGATCGCCGATTACGTTGGCCGGCCGCTCGACCTCGCCGTCGACGAGGCTGCGCATGGCATCCGCGCGGTCGCCAACGCGGCGATGGCCCGGGCGGTGCGTGCCGTGACGGTCGAGCGCGGACTGGATCCGCGTGACCTCGCGCTCATGGCCTTCGGCGGCAACGGCGGCGTCCATGCGCCGGATCTGGCACGCCAGCTCGGCATCCCGCGCGTGATCGTGCCGCCGCTCTCCGGCATCTTCTGCGCGGTCGGCATGCTGGCCTCCGACATCGAGCACACGGCGCTGGCGACCGTCGTCAGCCGGCTCGACCGCATGGATCGCGGGACCCTCGCCGGTATCAAGGAGCGGCTGCAGGCCGATGTGGCCCAGCGGCTGGCGCAGGACGGCTACCCGCCCGAGCGTCGCGCTTTCGTCTGGGAGGCCGACCTGCGCCACGAAGGACAGGCGACGGAACTCACCGTTCCGTTCGAGGGTGACGATCTCGATCTCATCCGGGAGCGGTTCATGCTCGAATACCTGAAGACCTATGGCTATCGCGACCAGACACCGGTCGAGCTCATGAAGGTGCGGGTGGCGGGCCGCGGCCTGCGCGAGAACCGGCTCGACTTCGCCGACATGAAGATCGGCTGGCGCTCCGCTGGCGGGCGTGCTGGTCAGCGGCGTGTGTCGTTCGTGCGCGGCGAACCGCCGGTGACGGTCGACGTTGTGGATCGGGCGGCGCTCGGTGCGACGGCGCAGCCAGGTCCTCTCATCGTCGAAGAATTCGACGCCACCATCGTCGTTCCGCCGGGCGCGACGGTGCACAAGGATGCGATGGGCAGCGTCGTGCTGGAGCTTGGAGAATGAACATCGATCCGATCACGTTCGCCGTCATCAAGAACGGCCTCGATTCGATCACCGACGAGATGGCCTACACGGTCGTGCGGATCGCGCGGTCCGAGATCGTCAAGGACGTGATGGATTTCTCGGCCGCGCTGTGCGCGGGCGATGGCCAGATGGTGGCGCAGGCGAAGACCATCGCGCAGCATCTCGGCGCCATCCCCGAGGCCATGGAGAGCGTGCTGAAGGCCTACGAAGGCAATCTGCACGAAGGCGATGTCGTCATCATGAACGACCCCTATCACGGCGGCATGCACCTGCCGGATATCTTCATGTTCGTGCCGATCTTCCATGAGGGGAAGCGGCGCGCCTTCGCCGTCGTGATCTGCCATCACACCGATGTCGGCGGGCGCGTGCCTGGTTCAAACGCCTCGGATTCCACCGAGATCTTTCAGGAAGGTCTGCGCATCCCGCCGCTCAAGCTCTACGAGCGCGGCGTGCTGAACACGACGCTGGAGGCGCTGCTCAAGATCAATGTTCGCGTGCCTGATCGCGTGTGGGGTGATCTCTCCGCGCAGTTCGCCGCCGCGCAGGTCGGCCGGCGCGGGCTGGAAAAGCTGATCCAGCGGTATGGCGCCGATGCCGTCGACGCCTACATGCAGGAACTGCTCGACTACGCCGAGCGCCTGACGCGGCAGGAGATCATGACCTGGCCGAAGGGCATCTATCGCTTTCTCGATCACATCGATGACGACGGCTTCTCGGAGACGCCGATCCCGATCGAGGTCGCGATCACCGTCCGCGACGACGGTACGCTGCTGGTCGACTACACCGGCTCCTCACCCCAGGTCCGCGGTGCGCTCAACTCCACCCTGAGCTTCACCAACTCCCTGACCTATCTCAGCGTCCGCTGCGTACTGGCCAAAGACGTTCCCAGCAATGTCGGCATGTTCCGCTGTGTCGAGGTCCGGGCGCCGGAAGCTTCGATCCTCAACCCGGTGATGCCGGCGGCCTGCGCGGCGCGCGCGCTGACCGGGTACCGCGTCTTCGACGCCATGCTGGGCGCTCTGGCGCAGATCGTTCCGGACAAGGTCCCGGCGGCGGGCGAGGGCGGCAACAGCGTCATCTGCATCAGCGGACTGAGACCCAATCGTGAACCCTTCATCATCGTCGACATGATCTGCGGCGCCTGGGGCGCGCGCCCGAACAAGGACGGCCTCGAGGCCGTGACCAACGCGTCCCAGAACCTGTCCAACATGCCGGTCGAGGTGATGGAGGCCGAACATCCTGTCCGCATCGAGGATTATGCGTTGGTGCCGGACAGTTGCGGTGCCGGTCGCTATCGGGGCGGCGTCGGAATCCGGCGCAGCTACCGGATCCTGGCGCCCGAGGCGCTGCTGCAGATCCGCACCGACCGCGTGAAGTTCCTGCCCTACGGCCTCGCCGGCGGTGAACCCGGCGGGCCTTCCAGCAACTACATGGAAATCGACGGCAACCGGCGGGATCTGCCGAGCAAGATCACGACGACGGTCGGTACCGGCACGCTTGTCGTCCATCAGCAGGCTGGCGCCGGCGGTTTCGGCGACCCGCTGGAGCGCGACCCGGCGGTGGTGCTCGACGATCTGCTCGACGGCAAGATCACGGCGGCATTCGCGGCGCGCCACTATGCAGTCGTGCTCGATGGCGGGCAGATCGATGCCGATGCTACGGCTGCCCTGCGGGCGCGCCGCCGCCTTGCGTCGCGGGATACGGCGACAGTCGATGCCGACTGAGGGCAAGACCAGCCCGCCCAAGAAGAGGCGGAACGCCGAGGTGACGCGGGCGCGCATTCTGTCCGTGGCACGGGCCGAGTTCGTTGCCAACGGCTTTGCCGGTGCCAGGATCGAGCGCATCGCGGCGACCTCCGGCGTCAACAACAACCTGATCTATCATTATTTCGATTCGAAGGAGGCGCTGTATCTGGCGGTGATCGAGCAGATCTACATCGATCTGCGATCGTACCAGAAGGATACGGATTTGCGTGCTCTGTCGCCGGTCGATGCCCTCCGGCAGCTCGTCATCAGCACCTACGATCATTTCGTCGCCACGCCGGACATGATTCGGCTGATGAGCGTCGAGAACATTCACAACGCCAGCCATCTCAAGAAGTCCAGGCGGGTCAAACCGCTCTATCGAGGCCTGCTCGATACGCTCGAAGACATCCTCGATCGAGGCAAGGCGGACGGCAGCTTTCGGTCCGACATCGATGCGATCGACCTTTATCTCTCGATCTCGGGTCTTGCCTACTTTTTCCTGTCGAACCAGCACACGCTGTCCTGGCTGCTCGATCGCAAGCTGGTCACGCGCGATCGCGTTTCGGTCCGGCGCAAGCACGTCGTGGACATGGTGCTGACCTATGTGAGGAAGGGATCAAGAAGGGGGACATAGATGAGGAAACTTCTTTGGGTAACGGCGGTCTCGGCCGCCTTGGCCGTCGTCGGGCTGCAGCCGGGTTCGGCGAGTGCACAGGAAAAGCTGTCGGTGCGCCTCGATTTCTCGCCCTGGGGTGTGCAGGCGGCCATGCATCTGGCGAAGAATGCCGGATGGTTCAAAGAGGCCGGCCTGGATGTCGACATCCAGGACGGCCGCGGGTCAGGCAACACCATCCAGCTCGTGAACGCCGGGCAGGCCGATGTCGGCCAGGTGCAGGTCGGCCTGCTGGGCGCCGCACGCGGCCAGGGGGCGGCGCTGCGCTCGATCGCCGTATTCGAGCGCAAGACCGATCTCTGCGTGCTGGTCGACCGTGATGCGCCCCTGAACCGGGTGGCCGATCTCAAGGGCAAGACGCTGGTGGTGTTCGCGGCAAGCCCGTGGGCGCCGCTCATCGACAGCTACCTGAAATCGGGCGGGCTGACCCGAGCCGACGTCAAGGTCGACTTCGTCGATCCGGCCGCCCTGTGGGGGACGTATATCGCCAAGCGTGCCGACGGCCTGTTGTCGACGGCGAATTCGGCGCTGCCGATCGCCGAGGCCTCGCGCCCGTCGAAATGCCTCTCGGCGGCCGACGCGGGCATCTCCTATCCGAGCTATGGACTCGTGGCCCGCGACGACACCATCGAGAAGAAGGGTGCTGCGCTGCGCAAGCTGATCCAGATCGAGCAGCGCGCCTGGGAACGGTTGCGCACCAATCCCGACGACGGCGTCAAGGCGATGATTGCCGAACGGCCGGACGCCAAGCTCGATCCCAAGGTGCTGCGCGAGCAGATCAAGCTCACGCTCGACTACTTCGATACGCCGGCCACCAAGGGCAAGCCGATCGGCTGGCAGGCGAAGGAGGACTGGGAGGCGGCGCTCAAGTCGCTGGAGGCGGCAGGCGTCGTGAAGCCGGGCTGGAAGGCCGACGACTACTTCACCAACGCGCTGCTGCAGTAGTCATGGAGATCGGTTCCCGACGTGGCGCAGACATCCACGTCGCCATCCAGAAGGTCGGGAAGGTCTATGCGTCGCCACGGGGGCCGGTGCCGGCTCTCGTGGACGTCGATCTCGACATCCACGCCGGAGAGTTCGTCAGCATCGTCGGCCCGTCCGGATGCGGAAAGAGCACGCTGCTGAAGCTCGTCGCGGGACTGGAGGAGGCTTCCTCCGGCCGCATCCTGATCGAGGGACACTCCCTCGGCGGACCACCGGACAATCTGGGCGTCGTGTTCCAGCGCGATGTCCTGCTGGACTGGCGAACCATCCTCGACAATGTCCTGCTCTCGGTGGAGTTCCGGGGCAAGCCGACGGACCGCGACCGCGAACGGGCCTCAGCCCTCCTGGCGCGTTTCGGCCTCGGTGCTTTCGAACGCCGCTTCCCGTGGGAACTTTCGGGCGGCATGCGCCAGCGTGCGTCGATCTGCCGGGCATTGCTGACCGATCCCAGACTCCTGCTTATGGACGAGCCCTTCGGTGCGCTCGATGCCATGACGCGCGACGATCTCAATATCGAGCTGGCGCGCATCTGGCAGGAAACGCGCAAGACGCTCCTGTTCATCACCCATTCGATCGCGGAGGCGGTGTTCCTGTCCGATCGCGTGGTGATGATGGGCAGATCGCCCGGCATGGTCGTCGACACCATCACGATCGACCTGCCGCGGCCGCGATCCCTGGTGGTGCGCGAGAGCGCCGACTTCGCTCATTATGTTGCGCGCATCCGTCATCACTTCGCCGAGCTTGGCATCGTCAAGGAGTAGGGCATGTTGAAGCGCCTGTTTGCCGCTCGCGAAGCCCGCGACATCGTCATTGTCATCGCTGCCGCGCTGCTGCTCTGGGAAGGAGGCGTGCGGTTGTTCCATCCCTCGCCGCTCATTCTCCCGGCACCGTCGGCGATCCTGTCCAACTTCCTGGCGACGCCGGGCGTTTACCTGCGCAATCTCGGCTTCACCCTGACGATGACCTGCGTCGGCTTCGCTCTCGCCGTGGTGCTCGGGGTCCTGCTTGCGGTCGTCATCGTTTCCTCGCCGCTCATCGAGCGGACGGTGTACACGCTGCTGGTGGCTCTGAACTCGATCCCGAAGGTGGCGCTTGCCCCGCTGTTCGTCATCTGGATGGGGACCGGGACCGAGCCCAAGATCGCGATCGCCCTCATGCTGGCGATCTTTCCCATCGTCATCGACATGGTACTGGGGCTGCGGTCGGTTGATCCCGACATGCTCAACCTCGCCAGGGTCTCCAAGGCATCGCCGCTTTCGATTCTGGTGAAGATCCGCTTCCCTTGTGCGCTGCCGAGCCTGTTCGCGGGCATGAAGGTGGCGATCTCCTTTGCGCTCGTCGGCGCCATCGTCGGTGAGTTCGTCGCCGGCAGCCAGGGGCTGGGCTTCCAGATCCTGATGGCGCAGGGGCAGTTCGACACGGTAAGCGTGTTCGTGTCGCTGGTCCTGCTCGGCCTGTTCGGGACGGCGCTGTTCTTCGCGGTCGACTATGCCGAGGGCCTGCTGCTGCCGTGGCACGTCTCGCACCGCAGCCGGCAGAGCGACGCCGGCTCCAAGTAGGCGGGGCGAGCGGCGGAAGGGCATTCGCGGCCCCGGGCCGCGTCGGCAGGGAAGGGGTGGAGATGATCTCCATGCTTTGCCAGCTCCGATGCGGACTAGTATAGCGGCCACGACTACACGCCATGACCGGTTTCATCGTCCTGAAGATCCTGAGTGAGCTCGTCCTGCCGCCGGCCTCGCTGGCGCTGGGAGCGATCCTCCATCTTCTTCTGCGCCTTCTGCGCTGGGTGAGGCTGGCTGCGGTGGTGCTGGGCCTGGCCGTGACCCAGACGCTGGTCCTGTCCTTCCCACCGGTGGCCGACGCCATGATGAGTCGTCTCGAAGAGCGGGCCCGTGCCGCCGAGCAGGCGCCGCCGCACTGCTGCTTCGACGCCATCGTCGTCCTCGGAGGCGGCATCGCACCGGCGGTCCTGCCGCAGCGGCCATTCCCGGATCTCAACGATGCGGCGGATCGCATGTGGCTGGCGGCCCGGCTGTTCCGGCAGGGCGTGGCCCCGCGCATCATCGTCAGCGGCGGCGGCTTCATGGCGCGCGACAGCGAGGCTGCCGCCACGGAAGCGTCGGCCATGCGCTTGTTCCTGATCGACCTCGGCGTGCCATCGGAAGCCATCGTGTCCGAGGGGCAGTCGATCAACACGATCGAGAATCTCCGCAACGTCCACCAGATGGTGGGCGACGGACGCGTGGCGCTCGTGACCTCGGCCTTCCACATGCCGCGCGCGCTGCTGATCGCGGCGCGGGAGAAGCTTCCGGTTTCGGCCTTTCCCACCGATTTCCGGGCCTTGCCGCAGACGCGTCCTTTCTGGGACAACTGGATTCCGTCGGTCGATGCGCTGTCGCTGTCCACCATCGCCTTGCGTGAGATCCTGGCTATCGAGTTCGATTGGCGCATCCGGGCGGAGGACCAATGACAGGAGCGTGGCGGGTCAATCGGCGGAGGGCGCTGGGATTGGGGCTGGCCGGTCCGCTGCTCGTCCCGCTGGTGCGACGGGCTCGGGCACAGATCCTCGATCGCCTGAGCTTCAACACCGACTGGCGCGCCGAAGCCGAACATGGCGGCTACTATCAGGCCATCGCCGCCGGGATCTATCGCAAGTACGGCATCGAATGCGAGCTCAGGCCCGGGGGGCCCAGCCTCAATATCGGCCAGCTTCTTCTGGCCGGACGTGTCGACATGATCATGTCGAACAGCTTCGAGGCGCTGACCTTCGTGCGCGAGGGCGCGCCCTTCTTCACCATCGCGGCGCTGTTCCAGAAGGACCCGCAGGTCCTGATCGCGCATCCGGGCACAGGCTTCGACAGTTTCGAGAAGCTCAAGGGCCGCACCCTGCTGATCGGCAATGGTGGCCGCGTCACCTACTGGCCTTATCTGCGCAAGAAGTTCGGGCTCTCCGACAGCCAGCTGCGGCCCTATACCTTCAACATGGCGCCCTTCCTCGCCGATCCGAATGCCGTGCAGCAGGGCTTCCTGTCGTCGGAACCTTACTCGATCGGCCAGGCGCTCGGCCGGCCGCCCGAGGTGATGCTGATCGCCGACGCCGGCTTCAGCGCCTATCAGGAGACGATCGCCATCTCGCGCAAGCTCGCCACTGAGAAGAAGGACCTGATCCAGCGGTTCGTCGATGCCACGCTCGAAGGCTGGTCGCAGTATCTGAAGGGCGGGCCGGAAACCGATGCAGCCAACGCGCTGATCAAGCGCGACAATCCGGACCAGACTGACGATCGTATCGAATATGCGGTCAAGGTGCTCAACGAACGCGGCATCGTGCTGTCGGGTGATGCTCTCACGGGCGGCATCGGCGCGATGAGCGAGGGACGGTGGCAGGCCTTCTACGATCAGATGGCCGACGTCGATGTCTTCCCCAAGGGGCTCGACGTTCGGAATGCCTACAGCCTGGCGTTCGTGAACAAGGGCATCGGCCGGCCGACTTGAGGCGTCGTCCGACCGCAGGGCGAAGCGGAACGGCCGTGTCGCGAGCCAAGAACAGGACGGTCGGATAGGGTCCGGCCAGGGTTCAGCAGGGGATTGCTATGGATAAGATCAGCGAAGAACATCAGATGCTGCGGGATCTGGTGAAGAAGTTCGTGGCCAACGAACTCATACCGCTCGAGAAGAACATCCTCGAACGATTCGCTGCCGGCCAGCCTGCGGCTTTGTCCGACGAGGAGAACGCCAAGCTCTTCAAGCAGTGCAAGGATCTCGGCCTGTGGGCGCTCGACGTGCCGGAAGAGGTGGGCGGCGCCAACCTGCCGAACGTGGCGTTGGTCGGCGTGAACGAGGAGCTGGGCTACACCTGCGTGCCGTTCACCTTTCCGCCCGACTCGCCCAACCTGCACATGCTGCTGGCGACGGCCAATCCGGAGCAGCGCCGGAAGTATCTCGAACCCTACGCCGCGGGCGAGACCGTATCGGCGATCGCCATCTCCGAACCGGGCGCCGGCGGCGATCCCGCGGGCATGAAGACCAAGGCGGTGAAGGACGGCGACCACTGGGTGATCAACGGCCGCAAGATCTGGATCAGCCGCATCGCCAAGGCCGACTTCACCATCGTCATGGCCGTGACCGATCCCAATCTCGGGTCGCGCGGCGGCATCACGGCCTTCCTGGTCGACAAGGGCACGCCCGGCCTCGTGGTGGCGCGCGCCATTCCCATGCTCGCCGGCCAGCGTACCTACGAAGTGGTGTTCGAGGATTGCCGCGTCCACGAGAGCCAGGTGCTGGGTCGTCTCGGCGCCGGCTTTGCGCCGATGCAGCTCCGCCTCACGGTGCGGCGCCTGCAGATGGGCGCGTGGTGCATCGGCATGGCGCAGCGCGCGCTCGACATGCTGTGTGCCCATGCCAACCAGCGCGTGACCTTCGGCCAGAAGCTTGCCGATCGCCAGGCCGTTCAATGGTGGGTGGCGGATGCGGCCACCAAGCTGCATGCCTGCCGACTGATGGTGATGGACGCGGCGGTGAAGCAGGACGAAGGCCGGGACGTGCGCATGGAAGCGTCGATGATCAAGGTCTTCGCCACCGAGATGGCGACCGAAGTGATCGACCATGCGCAGCAGGCGTTCGGCGCCATGGGCGTGACGCAGGAACTGCCGATCTCCCTGATGGCCCAGAAGGTGCGGACGATGCGCGTCTATGAAGGCCCGTCCGAGGTCCACCGCATGGTCATCGCACGCCGGCTGCTGGGAGCGGCACGCTAGAATTCAGGCCGTGTCTCTCCGCTCCTCGAGGCGTCCGTCACGGAGGGGCTGGAGGGCTGGCCGGATTGAAACAGCGAGTCGGTCAGCGCGACAGGTCGGGCGCGGACGAGCAGCGACCGACTCCATCGCATGCCGGGCAGCTCCACTGCGTAATGCAGCACGGTCGCCGCGACGAACGAGGCCAGGCCGGCGGCCATCACGCCATCGAGCGTGCTCCAGCCGTGGTTGGTGCCGAAGCGGATGATCTCGAAGCCCAGCACGACGTGGACCAGGTACAGGGGATAGGAGATCTGCCCGAGGAAGAGGAACGGTCTCCAGACCGGCCATTTCGAGCCGTGGCTGGTCGCCAGCCAGACCAGAGCGGTGAAGGCCAACGTTAACGGCAGATAGACGGAGCCCGGAGCATAGAATGCCTGCTCGCCGCCGCCGAAGGCCGTCGTCGCCAGGGCTGCGACAAGGGCGGTATAGGTGATCGGCCGCGCCGCTCGCATATGGATGCGATAGAGGCACATGCCGATGACGAAGAAGCTGCTGTAATGGACCATCAGAAGAATACTGGTGCGGCGGTGATGTTCGATGTCGGCCAGTGCCCAATACAGGCAGCCCATCGCCATCAGCAGCAGCCCGAGGCGCTCGGTCTGACGCAGTGCGCCGAAATACAAAACGAACGCCATGTATATGTAGAAGAGGAGTTCGTAGGTCAGCGTCCAATAGGGCAGGTCGATCGGCGACTGATTGAACAGACTCGGCGCCATGGTGAGGTTGGCGAGAAACTGCAGTGCCGTTGGCGTTTCCAACGGCGGCATGGGAGACACGGTCAATATGGCTGTCGCCAGAATCAAGGTGACGAGAAAGGTCGGCAGAAGCCGGCCCGCTCTGGACACCGCGAAAGCCCGTACCGATTTCTTGGCCTCCAGGCTCATCAGGATGACGAAGCCGCTGATGATGAAGAACAGTTCGACGCCGAAATGCCCGGCGCCGAGATCGATCGCCAGCGGCACGCGTCCCGGATAGAGGACGTCGTAGTATTGCGCATGGTGATGCACCATCACCGCCGCAGCAGCACCACCGCGCAACATATCGAGGCCGTGGATGCGGGCTTTTGCCGTTGCCACCCAGCCATCTCCTCTCTTGTGTCTTGCGGATAACGGCGCTGTCGCGATGACAGCGCGCGCCGCACCATACAGCGCGTTGCCGGGAAAGGCCGTGACAAGCGCGTGGCCGAACAGCCGACAGTCGGTGTGAAGAAAGCTGCGGACGAATCGACGCGGCGACGTCGTGCGCCCTACAACACGCGTTACGGCGCAGCGCTCGTTTGGACAGGCTTGGTGTCCGGCGATCGCGCGAAGTCCTCGGCCGCCACCGCAAAGTTCAAGTTCTGCCCGACCTTCAGGTAGAAGGTCGTGATGGCGAGCAGGTGCCCCTGGGCGTCGAACAGGCCGCCACCGGAAGAACCTTGGGAAATGGGCGCCGTCGTCTGCACCAGGCGCGAGCCCTCGTGGCTGCGCTTGGACGACACGATGCCTTCGCCGACCGTCAATTCCAGGCCCTGCGGCGTGCCGATGGTGATGGCGCGTTCGCCGACCTTGATGTCGTCATAGGGACGCACCGTCACCCAGGCCGGGAGCGTGTCGGTGGTATGCAGCACGCAGCGGTCGGCCTTGTCATTGGTCGAGACCACATCGGCGCGCTGCTCCTTGCCGCCGTGTACGAGCGTGACGCTCGGCTTGTCCTTAACAACATGACAGTTGGTCAGAAGGTCGTGGGTGCTGACAGCCACCGCGGATCCCATGCGATCCCCGGCCTTCACCATGTAGACGGCGGCGGAGGCCTTCTCGAAGACCTGCTCGACGCTGAGATCGCTGCCGCTGCGCACCTCGCGTTGAATGGCGGCAGTCCTGCCGTCGCCATCGGCTTTGGCATCCGAGGTCTCGTTGGCCGCCGAGGTGACGTGGAAATCGTTGGCGATCGGCGTGGGCTGTTCGATCTTCGGATGCGGGACAGCCGTGGGATTGAATTGCCGATCGACCTGCAGGCTCTCGGCCATGGCCGAGAACAGGAGCCCCTGCTGGGCCACCATGCTTTGCGGGATGCCGATCTCGGCAAACACCGCGCCGGATTCACGGCACAAGGCCTGCGCATAGTTGATCTGGCTGCCGATCTGCACGCCGATCGCGAAGCCACCGCTCCAGCGCGCTGTGTAGAACGGACGAAAGGATTGCAGCAGCGAGCGATAGCGTTCCTTGAGGCGGGAGCAGCTCAGGTCCCCGTAGGATACGCGGATGGTATAGGTGATGCCGCCGTCGAAATCATACGACATGGCGCCGTTGCTCATCCTCGCCGCCGCGAACTTCACGAGCTTTGTCGGCACGCCGATGGAAAAGCCGACCGACTTGTCTTCGAGATTTGTCCAGCCGAAGGCATCCTTCTGCCTGGCTGCGTCCGCCAGCAGTTCCGTCATCTGTTCGTCGGAGAGCGCATCGGTAAGCGGGTAGCCTCTTGCCTTCTGCCAGCTTCGCGATGCGTCGTGGAAGGCCGTGACCGGATCCGCGTGAGTCATGACGCTGTAGTGGCCGGTCCAGATCAGCGCCTGCCGCACATCGTCGCCGGTGATCTTCGTCACCGGAAGATCCTGAGCCAGTGCGCCGAAAGCGCAGAGAAGTGCCAGGCTGCAGATGAGCCCGCAAAAGGCCTGTCGTACCGACGCGAGGATTGGCATGGAAGTACGCTCTCCCGTTACATCATCGCTGCAACGGGACTTCCGGCCAATCGCGGTTCTGTATCAAACGCTTCTGGGCAGGCTCATCGCAGATGGGAGGCCGCCTGTTCGTTGGCGCGGCGCCGCTTTTCCATCATCGTCGTCATCCCGTCACGCACGCGTTGCGTCAGGGCCGGGCCTGCTTTGTCCGGTGACCCGGCGTTGAACGGCGGTTGCGGATCGTATTCCAGCCCGAGCTGGACGGCGCGTGCGACGTCCTCGCCCGCGATCTCGGCCAGCAGGGTGAGACCGAAGTCGATGCCGGCGGTTACGCCGCCGCCGGACAGGCGGTTGCGGTCGTGCACGACGCGTTCGGCGACAGGAATGGCGCCGAAGGCCGAGAGCAGGTCGCGCGAGGCCCAGTGGCAAGCCGAACGATATCCCTTCAGGAGACCGGCCGCGGCCAGCACCAGCGAGCCGGTGCAGACGGAGGTGACGTAGCGGGCGCCTTGTGCCTGTCGACGCAGGAACGCCAGTGTCTCCTCGTCGTTCATCAGGGCGACCTGGCCGAAGCCCCCCGGCACGCAGATCACATCCAGCTGCGGGCAGTCCGCGAATGTCGTCGTCGGCAGAAGGGGGAAGCCGGCATCGGTCGGGACAGGTTCGCGGGTCTTCCAGACCAGGTGGATCTTGGCGCCCGGTGCGCGGCTCAGGACCTGCGCCGGTCCCATGGCGTCGAGCTGGGTGATGTCCGGGAAGATCAGAATGCCGATATGGAATGGAGCTGTCATGGCAAGGTCCTCGACAAGGTGTCGTCCGCGTCCGGAGGCTAGAGCAATCGCATATGGCGCTAATCCCCCGTCATCCCGAGCGAAGCCGAGCGGAGCGAGGCGCAGCCGAGGGACCTTTTTGCTGCGCTGCCATTGAATGGAGCGTAGCCAGACAGGTCCCTCGGCTATGCCGCCCCTCGGGCGGCTCCGCGCGGGGTGACGGCCGGACAATACGACTCGTCTCGGTTGGCAGAAATGACAAAGACGGTATATTTTCTGCCAATGCATCATCCGCACCGTCTCTTCATCCTGGCTTATGGCGACTGCCAGCTCCTCGATGTCACAGGCCCGGCTGCCGTGTTCGGAGCGGCCAACGAATCCATCGGCCGCACGGTCTACGATCTGCGCATCCTGTCGCCCGACGGCGGCCTAGTGACGACGAACGGCGGCGTTGCCCTGCAAAGCCGCAAGATCGGCGGCCAGCCGGATACGCTGCTCGTGGCCGGCGGCTCGAAGGGGCTGCCGGGCGTCATCGCTCGCGCCGATGTTCGACGCTGGCTGCGGCGCGCGGCGCCTCGCTGCCGGCGCTACGGTTCGGTCTGCACGGGCGCATTCGTGCTGGCGGCTGCCGGCCTACTGGATGGCAAGCGCGTGGCGACGCATTGGGCGAGCTGCGACCGGCTGGCCAGCCGACACCCGGAGCTGTCGGTGGATGCCGACTCGCTTTACGTCGTGGATGGACAGGTCTGGACCTCGGCCGGCGTCACCACGGGCATCGATATGGCGCTGGCGCTGGTCGAAGCCGATCTCGGGGCGGCTACGGCCAATCTGATCGCCCGCCACTTCGTCCTTTATGCCCGTCGCCCCGGTTACCAGTCGCAATTCAGTCCGCTGCTGCAGGCCCAGACCAAGGCCGAAGCGCCGTTCGCTCAGCTGATCGAGTGGATGCAGGCCCATCTCGACGAAGCTCTCGACGTGCCGACACTGGCGCGCCAGGCCGGCCTTACGGAACGCACCTTCTATCGCAAGTTCACCGAGGCGACGGGCAAGACGCCCGCCCAGTTCGTCGAACGGCTCCGTCTCGAGGCGGCGCGGACGCTGATCGCCAAGGACCTGCCGCTGAAGGTCATTGCCGGCAAGGTTGGCCTCGGCTCGTCAGCGCGGCTCGGTGCTGCGTTCGAGCGCGGCTTCGGCATGACGCCCTCGTTGTTTCGGGAGATGCATCGCGCCGGCCCTGGCTCGGCAGCACCGCTTGCCTGAGCCTCAGCGCTGGAGGCGCATGCGGAAGCTGCCGATGACCAGCGCGGTGCCCGCGAAGGCTGCTCCCAGCCACAAGGCCCCATGGGCCGCGGCATAAGCCTGCGCACCGCCGGCGGAGAAATCGAACAGGCCGAACATCAACGCGACCAGCGCCGCGCCCAGCGTCTGGCCCAGTGTCCGCGAGGTGGCGATGATGCCGCCGGCGCTGCCGCTGCGGTCGCGCGGCACGGCGTTCATCATCAGCCGGTTGTTGGGCGAGGCGAAGATGCCGAAGCCGGCGCCGCACAGCATCAGCCGCCACATGACATTGGCCGTCGAAGGATTGTCCGGCAGCAGGGCCGTCAGCACGAGTCCGGTGGTCATGCTCGCCAAGCCGATCGCACCGAGAACTCCGGCGTGGTAGCGATCGGCGAGGCGCCCGGCGAACGGCGCGATGGCGGCCAGAGCCAGCGGCCAGGCCGTCAGCAGGATGCCGGTATCGGTGGCGCTGCGGCCAAGCACGGTGTGGAAGAAGAAGGGCAGGCTGACATAGGCCAGGCCCTGCGCCACGAAGGTGCAGCTCGAGGTGCTGATCGACAACGCGAAGATGGGGCGCCTGAAGATGTCGACCGGCATCATCGGATGCACGAGCAGCTTCTGCCGCCAGATGAAGAGCGTGCCCAGCACCGCGGCGCCACCCGCCTCGGCCAGGATCACGTTCCACGAATGGCCATGCGCCAGCCCGTCGATCGCAAAGATCAGAAGCCCGAACGTCGCGCCCGACAGGACGGCCGACAGAATGTCGAAGGGGCGCCGGATGTGCACGGTGCGCGGCAGATAGCGCTCGCCGAGAATGAAGGAGACGATGCCGAGCGGGATGTAGCACGCGAACAGGATCGGCCACGACCAGACGGCGAGCAGCGCCGCCCCGATGCTGGGTCCGGCGGCGAGAGAGGTTGCGACGACGGTGGTGTTGAAGCCCAATCCGCGCCCCAGCATGTTGCGGGGATAGATCGAGCGCACCAGGGCGGGCTGGATCGCCATGAGGCCGGCCGCTCCCAATCCCTGAAAAGTTCGTGCCGCCAGGAGCCAGGGCAAGGATGGCGCCAACACGCAGCCGACGGACGCGATGCAGAACAGCAAAATGCCGGCGCGATAAACGCGGCGGTAGCCGATGATGTCGCCCAGGGCCGCCAGCGGCAACAGCGACACCATCTGCGCGATCTGGCTGGCGTTGACGATCCAGATCGAACTCTCGGCGGAAATGTCGAGATCGTGCGCGATGTAGGGCAGCGCGAGATTGGTCATCGAGTTGCTGAGCACCGCCATCGACAGGCCGATGGTGATGGTGGCAACCGCCAGAATGCGGGGAAGGCCGGGCGGCAGGCCGTCGGGATGGGTAGCGGTGGCCGGGACAGGTTCTGCGACGGAGGTCGAGTAGGGCATGCGTCTATTGCATCACCGTCGGTGCATCGCCGCTGATGGTGGTGCGCTGCATGAGACGCTTGTATTTCACCGCATCGTAATAGGTCGCGCGGTGCAGGACCGCCCGATTGTCCCACACGACGACATCGCCCTCGCGCCAGGCCTGGGAGAGGCGGAATTCCGGCTGGTCGGCACGCTGGGTCAGCTCGTGCAACAGCGCTTCGCCGGTCTCCCGCGGCCAGCCGATGATGAAGCCGGCATGAGCGCCGATATAAAGCGCGCGGCGCCCGTTGATGGGATTGTCCTGGAACAGGCGTTGCTTCACCGCTGGCAGCTCGGCCAGGCTCTTGGCGCTGAGGATGCCCTTCTGCACGCGGTTGCGTGAATATTCGAGCGCATGCTCGGCGATCAGCGGTTCGATGGTCGCCTGCAGCGCTGGAGGCAGGGCATTCCAGGCCGCGCGCATGCTCAGGAATTCGGTGTTGCCTCCCTCGGCCGGGCAGATGCGTGCCGTCAGAACCGAACAGAGCGACGGAATGCGTTTGAACGAGGAGTCCGAGTGCCAGAAGTAATTGGCCTTCTGGTAGATCATGCGCATGTCGTCGGGTGGGATCGGCTCGCCGGTCATAATGTCGAGGTTCGACTGGCGTGCGAACTTCGTTCCCGCGGCCGGATTGGCGCTGAGGGTCGTCTCCAGAGGACCGAAATATTCGCTGAAGCGGATCTGCTTCTCGTCATCCATCGGCTGGTCGCGGAACAAGAGGACCGAATGTTCCTCGAACGCAGCCCGGATCGGGCCGAATTCCCGGGGGCTCAGCGGCTGCGTGATGTCGATGCCGCAGATCTCCGCGCCGAACAGCGGATGCAGCTTCCTGACTGTGATCGGTCCGGTGTTGCGCATGGCCCGCTCCTTCAGTCAACGATTGCCTGATAGGTCAGCACGCGCAGCTCGCGCCGGATCGGATAGGTCGAGGACGGCATGAGCTGCGTCAGCAGCACCACCGCCATGTCCTCGGCAGGATCGCACCAGAAGGCGGTCGAGGCGGCGCCGCCCCAGGCATACTCGCCGGGAGTGCCGACGATCTGCGCCTTGGCCGGATCGATCATGACGGAGAAGCCCAGTCCGAAGCCGACGCCGTAGTAGGTCGACTCCGAGAAACGGGGCGTGCCCATGTCCGCCATGTCGCCCTTGAGGTGGTTCATGGTCATGAGCTCGACCGTCTTGCGGCCGAGCAGGCGCACGCCGTCCAGCTCACCCTTGTTCAGCATGAACTTGCAGAAGCGGAGATAATCGGACGCCGTCGAGACCAGTCCGCCGCCGCCGGAATTGACCTTGCGCGGCGCGAGATAGCGGCTCTTGCCGGGATCGTCGAGCAGCGACAGCTTGCCGTCGGGCGTCGGGCTGTAGTTGGCGGCCAGACGCTCGTGCTTTTCCTTCGGCACGTGGAAGTTCGTGTCCACCATGCCCAGGGGCTTGATCACGCGCTCGACCAGGTATTTCTCGAACGGCTCGCCGGAGACGACTTCGACCAGCCGTCCCAGGACGTCGGTGGAGACGCTGTAGTTCCAGGCCTTGCCGGGCTGGCACAGCAGCGGGAAGGTCGCGAGCTTGTCGACCAGCTCCGCGAGGCTGCTGTCGGCGGTCTGGAAGTCGACGCCGTCCTTGCCGCGATAGAGCGCGTCGATGATGGTGCTTTCCATGAAGCCGTAGGTCAGGCCCGAGGTGTGCGTGAGCAGATCGCGGAAGGTGATCTCGCGCTCGGCCGGTACGGTATCGATCTTGCCGCGGCTGCCGCCAGCGAAGACGCGCATGGTCTTGAAGGCGGGCAGGAATCGCGAGATCGGGTCGTCGAGCTGAAAGCGGCCTTCCTCGTAGAGCATCATGATCGCGGTCGAGGTGAGCGGCTTGGTCATGGAGTAGATGCGGAAGATGGTGTCGGGCCGCATCGGCTTGCCGCGTTCGACATCGGCCTTGCCGTAGGCCTCGGCGAAGGCGAGTTCGCCCTTGCGCATGACGCAGGTCACCATGCCCGGCAGCCGGCCACTATCGACCCAGCCTTTCATCCAGTGGCTGACACGCGCGAGCCGCGCTGCGGAAAGGCCGACCTGTTCAGGCGCAACGAGTGGCAGGGTGTCCATGGCGATCCTCCGGTTCGAACCGCTATACACTAGCGCAGGACAGCGATTTCCAGACACGCAAAAGACGGGAGGGTGCAATGGCAAGATTGTGCGAAGGGCGGGTGGCGATCGTCACGGGCGGCGCCCGCGGCGTCGGCCGGGAACATTGCCTGATGCTGGCCGAGCATGGCGCCAAGGTGGTGGTGAACGACCTCGGCGGCGACCGTACCGGCAAGGGCCACGATGTCGGGCCCGCTCAACAGGTCGTGAACGAGATCAAGGCCAAGGGCGGCGAGGCGGTCGCCAACGGCGACGACGTCTCCGACTGGAACGGCGCCAAGCGCATGATCGATCAGGCCATCCAGGCTTTCGGCAAGCTCGACGCCCTGGTGCTGAACGCGGGCATCCTGCGCGACCGCATGCTCGTGAACATGTCAGAGGACGAGTGGGACGCGGTGATCAAGGTCCATCTCAAGGGCACCTTTGCGCCGGCGCGCCACGCCGCTGCCTACTGGCGCGACCTCGCCAAGGAGAAGGGCGGACCGGTCGACGCGCGCATCATTACGACCACGTCCGTGTCGGGCATCTACGGCAATATCGGCCAGACCAACTACGGCGCCGCCAAGGCCGGCATCGCCTCCTTCACCATCATCGCCGCGCGGGAGCTGGGCCGCTATGGCATCACGGTGAACTCGATCTCGCCCTCGGCCTTCACGCGCATGACGGAGGATCTGCGGCAGTACAGCGAGGAGGACAAGAAGCGCCGCGATCCGAGATGGATCGCGCCGGTCGCCACCTGGCTGGTGAGCGAGCAGAGCCGCGAGATCACCGGCCGCGTCTTCCAGGCCGGCAACGGTCAGTTCGCGGTTGCCGAAAGTTGGCACAAGGGCCCGATGGCCGAGCAGGTCATGGATCCCCACCAGGCTGGCAAGATCCTCACCGAGCTCGCTAAGAAGGCGCGCAAGAATGCCGGCATGGACGGCATGGATCTCGATTGAGGCACGAAAGTAAGCAGGTAAGTGTGATGAGCAATCTACATCGCCGGTCGGTGCTGTCCGGCATCGCGGGACTGGCGGCCCTTCCGCAGGCGGCTTCGGCCCAGACCTGGCCGAGCAAGCCGGTTCGCTGGGTGGTTCCCTATACGGCCGGAGGACTGACCGACTCGGCGACGCGGCTGACGCTGGAGAAGATCGATCTCGGGCAGACTTTCGTGGTCGATAACAAGCCCGGCGCCAATTCGCTGATCGGCGCCGAAGCGGTCGCAAAGGCGGCGCCCGACGGCTACACCTTCCTGACCGTCATCGCTGCGCACGCCGCGAACAAGACGCTCTATGCCGGCAAACTGTCGTTCGATCCCGAGACGAGCTTCGAGCCGGTGTCGCTGGTGGGCATCGCGCCGTTGATCCTCACCGTGACCAACAATCTGCCAGTCAAGACCGCAGGTGAGCTGATCGCCTATGCCAAGGCCAATCCGGGCAAGATCTCGTTCGGCTCTTCCGGCGTCGGCTCGGCGGCGCATCTCACGAGCGAGCTGTTCAAGCAAGTCGCGGGCATCCAGATGGAGCACGTCCCCTACAAGGGAACGGCGCCGGCGCTGGCCGACCTCGCCGCTGGCAATATCCAGGTTCTGGTCGATGCGCCGATCGGCGTGATGTCGAATGTCCGGGCCGGCAAGATCCGCGGGCTCTGCATGTTCTCCAAGGAGCGCGTCCCCGGCGTCGAGGAGGTTCCCACCATCGTCGAATCCGGTGGCCCGCTGATCGAGTCTTCGAGCTGGGCCATGTTCCTGGCCCCGGCAGGAACGCCGAAACCGATCGTCGATCGCCTGTCCGCCGCCGTTGCCAAAGCGGTGACAGACTCCGACCTTCGCAAGCGTTTTGCCGAGCTGGCCTTGATTCCCGCCGGCACCGATCCCGCCGCGACCAAGAAGTTCCTGGCGGATGAGGTCGAGAAGTGGCGGCAGGTGATCGTCACCGCGGGCGTCAGGGTCGAGGCCTGACGCTACAGCGCGATGACTTTTCATGGAATCAAGCCGTCGCCCGGACGCATGCGCTGCCATGCTACGAGCGTCAGGGCGACGGCCGAAGCAAAAGTCATCGCGCTTTAAAGGCGGGCGAGAGTCTCCTCGACCTTTGGCTGCGGCCAGGTCCAGCCGCTCGCACTTTCGTAGGCTCGCATCGCGCGCAGCACGAGGTGATCGGCCCGAGCTGGCCCGACGATCTGCAGCCCGACGGGAAGGCCCGACCGGGTGAGGCCGGCGGGCATCGAGGCTGCGGGCTGGCCCGTCAGGTTGAATGGCAGCGTATAGGGCGCCCCCTTGGTCCAGCGTGGGAAGGCCTCTGAATTGTAGAGTGTTCCGACCGGCGGGGCGGCGGTCGGCGTTACGGGGGCGAGCAGGAGGTCGAAGGTCTGGTGCCATAGCGCCATGTCCCGCGCGAGCTTCGAGCGTGCTTCGTACGCTTTCGCATAGTCGGCCAGCGTGATCGCCAGGCCCTTTTCCGCGGCGGCGCGGAAGCCGGGATCGAGCTTGCCGTGAAGCTGCGTCGGGATCTGGCGCAGACGGGTGGCAAAACTGCCGATCCAGAGTGGCTCGAAGGCATTTTGCAGCGGCTCGATCAGCGGGCCGACTTCCTCGACATGGGCACCCAGAGAGTCGAATCGCGTCGCCGCGGCGACGACGAGGTCACGCACCTCCGCGTCGGCTGAGACGTGCCCGAGATCGAGGCTGAGGCCGATGCGCCAGCCACGCACACCTTCCTCGAGGCCGATCGTGTAATCGCGCGGTTCGGCGGGCAGCGAGCGCCAGTCGCGCGCATCGGGTCCCGCAGTGGCATTGAGGGCGAGCGCCGTGTCGAACACGCTGCGGGACAGCACACCCTGGCTGACAACATCGGCGAACGGAGAGTCGGCCGGATATTGGGGGATGCGGCCGTAGGAGGGCTTCAGCCCAACGAGTCCGGTGTGAGCGGCCGGAATTCGAATCGAGCCGCCGCCGTCGTTGCCATGATTGAAGGGGCCGACACCGGCCGCCGTCATCGCCGCGGCGCCGCCGGAGGAACCGCCCGGCGAATGGTCGGTATTCCACGGATTGCGGGTGATCCCCTGCAAGGGCGAGTCGGTCAGTGCCTTCCAGCCGTACTCGGGCGTCGTGGTCTTGCCGAGAATGACCATGCCGGCCTGACGCAACCGTGACACGACCGGTGCGTCCTCGACAGCCGGCGATTCGTCAGTGGCATGTGAACCGTAGCGCGTCGGCCATCCCTTGACCGTGGTCGTGTCCTTGATCGAGGTCGGCACGCCGTCGAGGGGCGAGAGCGGCTCACCTCTTCGCCATCGCTCCTCGGATGCCCTCGCGGCCGCTTTCGCACCTTCATTGTCTAGCAGGACGAGAAAGTTCAGGCACGGCTGCAATTTGCCGGCGCGGTCCAAGACTTCCCGCACGACCTCGACAGGAGAAAGACTTCTCCGGGCGAATCGTCGGCTCAGCTCGTGCGCCGTGCACCAGATCAGGCTGTCAGACATGCGTGTTCGCTCATCTCGGTTGGCGACGACCCCGTGTATCCTGATCGTCATCTCGACTCAGTATGATCCCAAGTCGAGACCGCGATAAAGGAGGGGTATATCGTGGAAACCGTCGGAGCCATTGTTGCAAGCGGCGTGGCGGGTTTGCTCGGCTTCATGGCCGGGGGACGTTGGGCTCCCACCGCTTTTCTCGGTGCATTGCTGTTCGGAGTGCCGTTCGGAATCGTTGCCGCCGGCCTGTACTTCATCTCTGCATTATTCATTGCCCAGGCATGGCCGGAGCTGATCGATGCCCGATCGGTCGGGCTGCACGTCATGGCCCTGGTCATCGTAGGGGCGATGTGCAGCGGCATCGGCATCGTGTTCGGCTATCGAAAATCGCTGGGCGCCAGGCTGTTCTGATCCTTGCCAGCCCCTTAAGCTCGCTGCAGGCAAGAGGGGTATCGCATGGTCGAAGTGAAGCTTGGCGCTGCAACGGCGACGCGTATCGAGGAAAGCTACGAGCCCAACTTCGAGGCGCGGCGATTCTTTCCCGACTGGAATGCGGACGTGGTGCGACAGCACCACGACTGGCTGGTGCCCAACCACTATGACGAAGCGTCAGGCTTCCTCAAGCTGAGCATCCATAGCTGGCTGCTGAAGGTTGGCGGCAAGAACATCCTGATCGATACCTGCGTCGGCAATCACAAGCCGCGCGCCTATCGGCCGATGTGGAACATGATGGAGACGCCCTATCTCGAGCGGCTGGCGACCGCCGGGGTCAAGCCGGACCAGATCGACATGGTGATGTGCACGCACCTGCATGTCGATCATGTCGGCTGGAACACGCGGCTGGACAATGGTCGGTGGGTGCCCACCTTCAAGAACGCCAAGTACGTCTTCAGCCGCGAAGATTACGAATTCTATCAGAAGGTCGACAGCGATCCGGAGAAGGGGCCGGCCAACGGCGGTTCGTTCCGCGATTCCGTCCTGCCGGTGGTCGAGGCCGGCCTGGCGCAGATGGTGAGTGGCGCGGCGACGCTGGATGAACATCTCAAGGTCGAGCCGGCGCCCGGCCATACGCCCGGCACCATCGCCATCAAGTTCGAGGCCGACGGCGAGAAGGCGCTGTTCTGCGGCGACATCCTGCATCACGCCCTGCAGGTCTATCATCCCGAATGGAACAGCTTCGCCTGCCTCGATCAGGACAATGCGCGCAAGAGCCGACGCGCCGCGCTCGAGCATTGCGCGGGTTCCGGTGCGTTGCTGATGCCTTGCCATTTCGGCGCGCCCTTCACCTGTCACATCGATCACAAGGGCGGCGGCTTCGCTCCGCGCTTCAGCGGCAATTTCTAGAGGGAGGAAGAAATGATCTATGAAATGCGTGTCTATCGCTGCCTGCCGGGCCGGCTGCCGGCGCTGCTCAACCGCTTCAACACGATCACGCTGAAGTTGTGGGAGAAGCACGGCATCAAGCAGGCCGGCTTCTTCACCACGCTCGTCGGCGAGTCCAACCAGGAGCTGACCTACTTCCTGCAGTGGGAGTCGCTGGCCGACCGCGAGAAGAAGTGGAATGCCTTTGCCGCCGATCCCGAATGGCTCTCCAAGCGCGCGGAGACCGAGAAGGATGGCCAGATCGTCGCCAACGTCTCCAACCAGTTCCTGGTGCCGACGACCTTTTCGTCGGTGAAGTGACAGGCGAGCGGGTCGACAGGAGTCACTCGATCTTGAGGCCGGCCGACTTGGCGAGATTCGTCCATTTCTCCAGGTCGGCCGCGACGTAAGCCGCAAACTCGGGCGGACTGCCGAATTGCGGGTCGGCGCCGAGTTCGGCGAACTTCTTCGCTACCTCCGGGGAGCGGACTGTGCCGTCGACCGCGTCATGCAGCTTGTCGACCAGCGTTTGCGGCGTACCGGCGGGCAGGAAGATGCCGTAGGAGATCGCTGCCTCGTAGCCTGGCAGTCCTGACTCGGCGATGGTCGGGATGTCGGGCGCCGCGGCGGAGCGCTTGGTGCCGGTCTGACCGAGCACCTTGAGCTTGCCCGCCTTGACGTGGGGCAGAGCCGTCGACAGCCCACCAAAGTAAAGATCGACCAGGCCGGCCATGAGATCGGCCATCGCCGGACCGCCGCCTTTGTAGGGAACGTGCACGATATCGAGCTTGCCCAGCGCCTTGAACAGCTCGAGGGCCAGATGCGTTGCGCCACCGGCTCCGGCGGACGCGCCGTTCAATTTGCCAGGCCGGGCCCGCGCCAATGCCAGCAACTCGGCCACGGTATTGGCCGGCAGGTCGGGGCGTACGACCAGCAGCATCGGGTTGATGCCGACCGGCGCCACGGCAATGAAGTCGGTCCGCACATCGTAGGGCAGATTGCGTTCGAGAGCGGCCGCCACGGTGGTCGAGCCGTTGGAAGCCAGCATGAACACGCTGCCGTCGGGCGCCGCCTTGGCCAGCGATGCGGCCGCGATCTCGCCATTCGCGCCGGCTCGATTCTCGACCACGACAGTACGTCCCAAACGCTCGCCGATGCCCGGAGCGATGATGCGCGTCAGCAGATCGTTCGGGCCGCCGGGCGGGAAGCCAACGATGAAGCGCAGCGGCCGGTCGGGAAAGTCGGCTGTCTGGGCGCGCGCCGGAAGAGCCGTAACGGCAATTCCGCAGACCAAGGCGCGGCGGGTGAGGGTCGTCATTGGCCGGAGTATGATGTGCACCATGGCCGTCGCGCAAACCACCCATGGTGCGTTGCACTATGAGCTCTTCGATCTCGTGGCTCCCTGGCAGCGACCGGCCGCGCCCATTCTCTTTCATCATGGCATCGGCAGCAGCCGACTGCTGTGGCGTGGATGGTATCCCGCCCTGGCCGACCGTTATCGCGTCGCGGCGTTCGACATGCGCGGCAGTGGACAGTCTTTCGTTCCGCCGCCCGATGCCGACTGGTCTCTCGAGTCTCTGATCGACGATCTGTTCGCGGTCGCCGACGCTGCGGGCCTCGATCGTTTTCATCTCGTGGGCGAGTCGATGGGCGGCACGGTCGCGCTCGCCGCGACTCTTGCCCGTCCGGATCGCATCGCCAGTCTCACCGTCAGCAACGGAGCCCATCTCGGCGCATCGATCCAGCGAGTCGAGGTCTGGCGCGGGCAGCTGGATGCCGGCGGCCTGGCAGGTTGGTCGCGCGCCTTCATGCTGGATCGATTCCATCCCGATGCCTTGAGCGCCGAGATGGCGACCTGGTTCGAGCACCAGCAGGCGCAGTGGTCGGGCGAGTCGATCCTGAAGGCGCTCGGCGTGCTGATCGGCACCGATCTTACCGCGCGGTTGCAGGAGATAGTCTGTCCGGTGCTGCTGCTGCATCCGGATGGCAGCCCATTCATCCCCGTGTCGGTCATGGCCGAACTGCATCGCCTGCTGCCGAACGCACGGCTCAATGTCATCGGCCCGGCCCGCCACGGGTTGCCGTTTTCCCATGCCGCGCAATCGGCGCGCCTTCTGCGCTCTTTCCTCGACTCGTCCGAGCCGCCCAACGGCCGCTAATGGACGACGGAACACCATAAGAGGAAACGACGGGAGACGTAGCCGGGGGGGGGCCGCTTGGTGAACGGCTGATCGGTCGCACAACCGCCCGAGATTGCCGGCTCGCGAGCTTCCGGAGGGGCAGCCTTTGCGCTAGACTTGATCAATTGGTCAGGTTTTTGGAGGCGCGCATGGCAACGTTGATCCGCGGTGGCACCGTCGTTACGGCCGAGACGAGCTATCGGGCCGATGTCCTCTGCGACCAGGGCGTCATCAAGGAGATCGCCCCCAGGATCGAGGCGCCGGCCGATGCCCGCATCGTCGACGCTGGCGGCCAGCTCGTCATGCCGGGCGGCATCGATCCGCATACGCACATGGAGCTGCCCTTCATGGGCACGACCGCGTCCGAGGATTTCTACTCGGGTACGGCAGCGGGTTTTGCCGGCGGGACGACCATGATCATCGACTTCGTGATTCCCGATCCCAAGGAGCCGCTGCTCGAAGCCTACCGGAAGTGGCGCGGCTGGGCCGAGAAGGCGGCGGGCGATTATTCCTTCCATGTCGCGGTCACGTGGTGGGACGAGTCGGTGCATCGCGACATGGGCGTGCTGACGAAGGAGCACGGCGTCAACTCCTTCAAGCACTTCATGGCCTACAAGGGCGCGATCATGGCCGAGGACGAGGTGCTGGTGAATTCCTTCACCCGCGCCCGCGAGCTCGGCGCCATCTGCACCGTTCACGCCGAAAACGGCGAGCTGGTGTTCCACCTGCAGCAGCAGCTCCTCAAGGCCGGCATCACCGGACCGGAGGGGCATCCACTGTCGCGGCCGCCGGAGGTCGAGGGCGAGGCGGCCAACCGCGCCATTCGCATCGCCCAGGT
Source organism: Enhydrobacter aerosaccus (assembly GCF_900167455.1). Taxonomy (GTDB): domain Bacteria; phylum Pseudomonadota; class Alphaproteobacteria; order Reyranellales; family Reyranellaceae; genus Reyranella; species Reyranella aerosaccus. Next base: position 262,756 of record NZ_FUWJ01000002.1, on the reverse strand, counting down.
GTTGGGCGTGCCGCTCTATATCGTGCACAATTCCTGTCGCGAATCGCTCGAGGCGATCACCCGGGCGCGCAACGAGGGGCAGCGCGTATTCGGCGAGGTGCTGGCGGGCCATCTCGTGGTGGACGATTCGGTCTATCGCCATCCCGACTGGAATGTGGCGGCAGCGCATGTGATGAGCCCGCCATTCCGGCCCAAGGAGCATCAGGAAGCGCTGTGGCGCGGCCTGCAATCCGGCAACCTGCAGACGACGGCGACCGATCATTGCTGCTTCTGCGCGCCGCAGAAGGCGATGGGTCGGACCGATTTCACCAAGATCCCCAACGGCACCGGCGGCGTCGAGGACCGGATGGCGATCCTCTGGCATTACGGCGTCGGCACCGGCCGGCTGACGCCCAACGAGTTCGTGCGCGTGACCTCCACCAATGCGGCGCAGATCTTCAACATCTATCCGCGCAAGGGTTCGGTGAGCGTCGGTGCCGATGCCGATCTCGTCGTCTGGGATCCCAAGGCGACGCGCACCATCTCTGCCAAGACCCATCATCAGAAGGTCGACTACAACATCTTCGAGGGCCTGACGGTGCAGGGTGTGCCCACGCACACGATCAGCCAGGGCAATGTCGTTTGGGCCGACGGCAAGCTCGACGCCAAGCGCGGTGCCGGCCGCTATATCCCGCGGCCAACCTTCGCGCCGGTGTTCGAGGCGGTGCGGCGTCAGACCGAACTCAAGGCTCCTCGTCCGGTGCCGCGCGTCGCGGCGGAGTAGGGGACGCGACGTCACAAAAAAACGGGGGAGGCCTTGCCTCCCCCGCATCGTTTCGACGAAGCTTGGCTTCGCCGTTACTTCTTCATCGCCTTGTCCCACACCTCGTGGGTCCAGGCGCCGACCGGCTTCTTGGTGATGACCGGGTCGGAGCTGCCCTTCAGCAGCACGTCGACAGTGCGCTGGTAGTCGGCCTCTTCGAGATAGCCGATGCCCTTGGGCTGATCGGCGACCAGCTTGGCGACCTCGCTCATCATCTGGGTCTGGTGATGCTCCGTCTGGGCGCCGGTCGCGTCGTTCTTGAGTACGATCTTCACCGCCTCGGGCTGGTTCTTGATGGCGTAGTCCCAGCCCTTCACCGACGCGCGCACGAACCGGGCGAGCTTGTCGACCATCGCCGGATCTTTGAGCTTGGCATCGAGGGTGTAGAGACCGTCCTCGAGCGTCGCCACGCCTTCATCCTCGTACTTGAAGACGATCAGGTCGGCGGGCTTCACGCCGGCATCGATGATCTGCCAGTACTCGTTATAGGTCATGGTCGAGATGCAGGCCGCCTGCTTCTGCAGCAGCGGGTCGACATTGAAGCCCTGCTTCAGGATCTTGATGTCCGCGTCGGCGCCCGAGGTCTTGTACTTGAGCTTGTCCATCCAGGACAGGAACGGATATTCGTTGCCGCCGAACCACACGCCCAGTGTCTTGCCCTTGAAATCGGCCGGCGTCTTGATGCCGCTGTCCTTGCGACAGGTGAGCTCCATGCCCGAGCGCTTGAAGACCTGGGCGATGTTCACGAGCGCAATGCCTTTCTCGCGCGTCGCCAGAGCCGAGGGCATCCAGTCGACCACCACGTCGGCGCCGCCGCCGGCGATCACCTGCGGTGGCGCGACGTCCGGGCCGCCGGCCTTGATGGTCACGTCGAGATTCTCATCCTTGTAGAAGCCCTTGTCCTTGGCCACGTAGTAGCCGGCGAACTGGGCCTGGGTGACCCATTTGAGCTGCAGGGTGAGCTTGTCGGCCGCGTGCGCTGTCGCGCTGGCCATCGCCAGGGCGGCGACGCCGGCCAGGATGGGAAATCTCTTCATACGTAAGCTCCTTGTTCGTTCGTGTCCGTTGCTCCGCTCAACTCCGCTCCTGGCGATAGGACGGGTGCCAGAAGGTGAACCCCCGCTCGATGAGCGCGAGGATGCCGTAGAAGATGGATCCGGCCAGAGCCGCCACCGCGATCGTCGCCCAGACCATGTCGACATTCATGCGGCCGATTTCGACGGAGATGCGGAAGCCCATGCCGACCACCGGCGTGCCAAAGAACTCGGCGACGATGCCGCCGATCAGGGCCAGCGTCGAATTGATCTTGAGCGCGTTGAAGATGAAGGGGAGTGCGCTGGGCAGCCTGAGCTTGCGCAGGGTCTGGCCGTAGCCGGCGGCGTAGGAATGCATCAGATCCCGCTCGATCTCGCTGGCGGCCCCGAGCCCGGCCAGCGTGTTCACCAGCATCGGGAAGAAGGTCATGATGACGATCACCGCCGCCTTCGACTGCCAGTCGAAGCCGAACCACATCACCATGATCGGCGCGATGCCGACGATCGGGATGGCGCTGACCAGCGCGCCGAGCGGCAGAAGCCCGCGTTGCAGGAACGGGCTGCGATCGACCAGGACGGCGACCAGGAAGCCGAGGCCGGATCCCAGCGTGAAGCCGGCCAACACCGACTTGAGGAAGGTCTGGCGGAAATCCTGCCACAACAGGCCGACATTCGAGGCCAGCTGATGGCCGATGCGGGCCGGGCTGGGAAGTAACACCGCCGGCACATCGAATCCGACGGTCAGGACCTGCCACAGATAGAGCAGGAGCAGGCCGAACAGGCCCGGCACCACCAGCCCGCCGATCCAGCGCGGTCGGTCGACGGCGGCGAGGCGCTCGAGCCCGACCCAGGACAAGCCCACGACGGCGATCACGAGTGCCCAGAAGCCGAGTGGCATCTCGCCGGGCGATGGTCCAGGCCCCAGGAAAACAAGCGACGCCGTCGCGCCGGCCAGCGCAACGACGGTGGCGGCGATACCCGCCTTCACGGCTTGGCCCCCATTCGGCGCAACGTCATCCGCTCGACCACGCCAACGAGGGCAACCAGCACCATGCCGAGCAGGGCCGCCATGAACAGGGCCGCCCAGATCTGGATGGTCTGGCCGTAATAGGAGCCGCTCAACAGGCGCGCGCCCAGCCCGCCCTGCGCACCGGTCGGCAATTCGCCGACGATGGCGCCGACCAGGCTGATGGCGATCGCTACCTTCAGCGAGGCGAAGAGGAAGGCGACCGAGGCCGGCCAGCGCAACTTCCAGAAAACCTGGCTCGGCGTTGCCGAATAGGTGCGCATCAGGTCGAGCTGCAGCGGGTCGGGTGAGCGCAGCCCCTTCACCATGCCGATGGTGATGGGGAAGAAGCACAGATACATCGAGATCACGGCCTTGGGCACGAGGCCCGTCAACCCGATATTGCCCAGCACGACGATGATCATGGGAGCGATGGCCAGGATCGGGATCGTCTGCGAGGCGATGATCCACGGCAGCAGGCTGCGATCGAGGGTGCGCCAGCTGACGATGCCGACCGCCAGCACGATCCCGAGCACCGTTCCCAGGGCGAAGCCCAGCAAGGTGGCCGATCCCGTGATCTCGGCATGATAGACCAAGCTGCGCGGCGAGGTGACGTCGCGGGTGAAGACGCTGTCGTAGAATTCTTCGGCAACCTGGTGCGGCGCCGGCAGGAGCGGGCGGTCCAGCGCCAGGGCGGTGCCGATGAATTCGGCCGCTGTGGCCTTGGTCTCGGACTGCTCGAGCCGCTGCTCGACGAGACCGGCATTGAGCCAGACCGCGCCCACGTACCAGATCAGGACGATGGCGGCGAGCACCATCGTCACCGGCAGCCAACGGCTTTCGGTCAGGCGGTTCCTGATTGGGATCGAAGCCGGCGAAGGTGCGAGGGCCTCAATCGTCATAGGAATGACCGGCCCGCAGCGCGACACGGACGCGATGAGCGATGGCGAGGAATTCCGGAGTCTCGCGCACATCGAGCGTGCGATCGGACGGCAGGTCGCAGTCGATGACCTCGAGGATGCGGCCGGGACGCGGCGACATCACGACGATGCGGCTGGACAGGAACACCGCTTCGGGGATCGAGTGCGTGACGAAGATGACGGTCTTCTGCGTCTGTTCCCACAGCCGCAGCAACTGCTCGTTCAGATGATCGCGCGTGATCTCGTCGAGGGCGCCGAACGGCTCGTCCATCAGCAGGAGCTTCGGCTCGAAGCTCAGCGCGCGGGCAATGGAAACGCGCTGCTGCATGCCGCCCGAAAGCTGCCAGGGGAACTTGTTGGCGAAATCCTTGAGTCCCACCATCTCCAGGTAGCGCGCCGCACGGCTGTCGCGTTCGGCGCGCGGCACGCCCATGATCTCGAGCGGCAGCATGAGATTGCGCCGCACGCTGCGCCACGGGTAGAGGGCTGGGGCCTGGAAGACGTAGCCGTAGGCGCGGGCCAGGCGGGCCTGCTCGGGAGACAGGCCGTTGACGGTGATGGAGCCGCTGGTCGGATGCTCCAGATCCGCCATCACGCGCATCAGCGTGGTCTTGCCACAGCCCGACGGGCCGATCAGGGAGATGAACTCGCCCGCCTTGATCTGCAGATTGACATTGGTGAGCGCGACGACCGGCGCGTCGGTCGTCTGAAAGGTGAGCGACAGGTCGCGAACGTCGATGGCAACCGGTTTGTCGTCGTTGCGGGACGCCGGTCGCGGAGCATCTGCACTCATGGTCGTGGCCGTGCGCAGCGTTTGCACGTCAATCGCTCCCCCGTTCGGATCGTCGCAGCACCGGCTTGCCCCGTCAAACCGCGTCAGGTCGCGTTGGCGCGGGCGATCATCGCCTGCAGCAGCACGTTGCAACCGGCGGCAATGTCGCGGGGCGTGGCGCTTTCCACCTCATTGTGGGAGATGCCATCGGCGCAGGGGACGAAGACCATGGCAGTGGGTGCCACCCGGGCGATGTAGCAGGAATCGTGTCCTGCGCCGGAGATGATCGGCATGTTCTCGTAGCCCAGCGTCTCCGCACCGCTTTGGACCGCGGAAACGCACGCCTTGTCGAACGCGACGGGCGGCGAGTACCAGATCTGCTCGAGCTGGAGCTGCAGGCCGATCTCCTCGGCGATGCGGCTGGCGCAGGCGCGCAGCTCGGCGTCCATCTTCGACAGCGTCGCATCATCAGGATGCCGGAAGTCGACGGTGAAGAACACCTTGCCCGGGATGGTGTTGCGCGAGTTGGGGCTGACCTGCATCAGCCCGACGGTCGCGCAGGCGTAGGGCTGGTGGGCGAGGCCGATGCGGTTCACCTCGTGCACGATCCGCGAGGCGCCCAGCAAGGCATCCTTGCGGCGACGCATCGGCGTCGGTCCGGCATGGGCTTCCTGGCCGGTCATCGTGATTTCGTACCAGCGCTGACCCTGGGCGCCCTGGACGATGCCGATGGTCTTCTGCTCGGCCTCGAGGATCGGGCCCTGCTCGATATGCGCCTCGAAGAAGGCGCCGAACTTGCGGCCGCCGACTGGCAGATCGCCGGCATAGCCGATGCGCTGCAGTTCCTCGCCCATGGTCTTGCCGTCGAGATCCTTGCGCGTCAGTCCGTATTCCTCGTCGAAGACTCCGGCGAACACGCCCGAGGCGACCATCGCCGGCGCGAAGCGCGACCCCTCCTCGTTGGTCCAGACCACGACTTCGACCGGCGCCGCGGTCTCGTAGTTCATGTCGTTCAGGGTGCGGATCACTTCGAGGCCGGCCAGCACGCCATAGACGCCGTCGAACTTGCCGCCGGTCGGCTGGGAATCGAGATGGCTGCCGGTGCCGATCGGCGGCAGCGAGTTATCGCGGCCCGGTCGACGGGCGAAGATATTGCCCATGCGATCGACCGAAACAGTGCAGCCGGCTTCCTTGCACCAGCGCACGAACAGGTCGCGGCCCTGACGGTCGAGATCGGTCAGGGCGAGGCGACAGACGCCTCCCTTCTCCGTGGCGCCGATCTTCGCCATTTCCATCAGGCTCTGCCACAGCCGCTCGCCGTTGATGCGCAGATTCTTGCCGCTCGCCGTATTGCTCATGATGCGCCTCGATCTGTCTGAATGGTTACTCGGCAGCCTGCCGCAGGGGATTGTTGGGATGTTCGAGCCAGGTGAGAGGTTTGCGGCCAGTCGCCACCTCGATCATGCTGATGCAGCCCGTCACCGGGCATGCATGCATGCAGAGATTGCAGCCGACGCACTCCTTGTCGACGACCTCGAAGCGGCGCTCGCCATTCGTCTTGGACACCGTGATCGCCTGGTGGGAGGTGTCCTCGCAAGCGATATGGCAGAGGCCGCACTTGATGCAGGCTTCCTGGTCGATGCGGGCAACGATCTTGTAGTTGAGGTCGAGGTGCTGCCAGTCCGTCACGTTGGGAAGGGCGCGGCCGACGAGGGCATCCAGACGCGCGTGACCCTTGGCATCGAGCCAGTTGCTCAGTCCGTCGACCATATCGTCGATGATCTTGAAGCCGTAATGCATCGCGGCGGTGCAGACCTGGACGGTCCCCGCGCCAAGGGCATGGAACTCTGCCGCGTCGCGCCAGGTGGCGATGCCGCCGATGCCCGAGATCGGCATGCCGGCGCATTCCGGATCGCGGCCGATTTCGGAGATCATGTGCAGGGCGATCGGCTTCACGGCCGGACCGCAATATCCGCCATGGGTTCCCTTGCCGCCGACCACGGGGGTCGGGGCCATGAGGTCGAGATCGACACCGATGATCGAATTGATGGTGTTGATCAGAGACACGCCATCGGCGCCGCCGCGCTTGGCGGCCCTTGCCGAGCCCAGGATGTTGGTCACGTTGGGCGTGAGCTTCACCAGCACCGGCATGCGGGTGTTCTGCTTGCACCAGCGCGTGACCATCTCGACATATTCCGGCACTTGGCCGACCGCAGCCCCCATGCCGCGCTCCGACATGCCGTGCGGGCAGCCGAAATTCAGCTCGACGCCGTCGGCATGGGTCTCCTCGACCCGCTTGAGGATGCGCTTCCAGCTCTCTTCCTCGCACGGCACCATCAGCGAAACGACCAGAGCCCGGTCGGGCCAGTCGCGTTTCACCTGCTTGATCTCGTCGAGATTGACCTGCAGCGGCCGGTCGGTGATCAGCTCGATATTGTTGAAGCCGGCCATACGCACGCCGCCGACATCGAGCGATCCGTAGCGTGAGGCGGTGTTGACGACCGGCGGACCGTCTTCGCCCAGCGTCTTCCAGACCACGCCGCCCCAGCCGGCCTTGAAGGCGCGGACGACATTGTAGGCCTTGTCCGTCGGCGGCGCCGAGGCCAGCCAGAACGGGTTGGGCGACTTGATGCCGGCGAAAGTGGTGCGCAGATCAGCCACGTCTTCCTCCCTCAAGCCGAGCGCAGGGCGCGGTTGATCGCTTCCGCCGCGACCTTTCCATCCTGCACCGCGCTCACGGTCAAATCATCCCCCGGTACGCAATCGCCGCCGGCCCAGACATTGGGCAACGACGTCTGCCGGTCGGCATTCACGGCGATGCGGCTACCGGCCAATTCCAGCGGTTCCGCGGCACCGATCTCGAGCGGCGCCGCGACGAAGGTCTGGCCGATCGCCTTGAACGCCATGTCGGCGAGCAGGGTAAAGCGATCGTTGGTCGACATCAGCCGGCCTTGCTCATCGAGCTGTGTATATTCGAACTCGACTTCCCTGACCCGGCCGCCCTGGCCGACCAGTCGGATCGGCCGCGCCCAATACTTGATGGCGACGCCGTTGGTCTGGGCCAGCTCCTGTTCGTATCCGGTCGCGGTCATGTGCTGCGGACCGCGGCGATAGACGATGGTGACATCCTGCGCGCCCAGGCGCTTGGCCTGGACGGCGATGTCGATGGCCGTGTTGCCGCCCCCGATCACCACGACGCGGCGGCCGATCTCCAGAGCGCTCTTGTCGGCGGTCTGGCGCAGCCGTTCGATATAGGCGACGGCATCCATCACGCCCGCCATGTCCTCGCCCTCGAGGGCCAGGGCATTGGCACCAGCGAGGCCAAGGCCCAGAAACATGGCGTCGAAGTCCCGGCGCAAGTCGGCAAGCCTGACATCGCGTCCGAGCGCCTTGCCGAATTCGATCCTGATGCCGCCAATGCCCAGGATGAAGGCCGCCTCCGTCTGAGCGAAATCGTTCGTCATCTTGTAGGCGGCGATACCGTATTCGTTCAGGCCACCGGCCTTGGGCCTGGCTTCGAAGATCGTGACATCGTGACCGTGCCGCGCCAGCCGATGGGCGCAGGCCAGTCCGGCCGGTCCCGCCCCGACGACGGCGACGCGCTTGCCAGTCGCGGCCGCCCGAGTGAAGGGCTGGACCTTATGGTCGAACAGCCAGTCCGTGGCGTAGCGCTGCAAGGCGCCGATCTGGATCGGCTTGGACTCCTGCGTCTGCCGGACACAGGCCGATTCGCACAGGATCTCGACCGGGCAGACGCGGGCGCAGGCACCGCCCATGATGTTCTCGCCCAGGATGGTCGTTGCCGCGCCCTTCACATTGTCGGTGGTGATCTTGCGGATGAAGCCCGGGATGTCGATGCCGGTCGGGCAGGCCTGCGTGCAGGGCGCGTCGTAGCAGAAGTAGCAGCGGCTCGCTTCGACGAGCGCCCGCTTGCGATCGAGCGGCGGATGGATGTCCGAGAAGTTCCGGGCGATCTCGTCCGCAGTCAGGCGTTGGGCGGCAAGTCGGCCTGCGTCGTTCATCAGCGTTCCCTTCCCGTTGTCGGTGCTCGGAACTCGCGAGCAACCGCCTGATCCTCAACTGCACGGTAGCGATGATCTGACCAAATGGTCAAGTTCGGCGTCACGACATTGCCAGGCTGGAGAGAAGTCATTCGATCCTGTACATCAGTTGGTATGTCCAGGCAGCGCACCGCCCAAAAACCGAGCATCACCAGGAACAAGTCGTCGGGGACGCAGCGGTTGGAGGCCCTTCGCAAGTTCAATGCCAACACGCGTGGCGCCATTCGGGAAAGCAACGAGATGCGGCTGTTGCAGGCAGCCGAGACGGTGTTCGCGGCGCGCGGCTTCAGCGGCGCGACGACGGCTGAGATCGCCACGCGCGCCAAGCTGCCCAAGGCGAACCTGCACTATTATTTTCGCACCAAGGCCGAGCTCTATCGGGCGGTGCTGGCGAACGTGCTGGAACTCTGGCTCGACGAACTCGATCGCTTCACGTCGGATCGCGAACCCACCGAAGCGATCGCCGAATACGTTGCAGCGAAGCTGAACTGGTCACGCAAGCGTCCCAACGCCTCGAAGGTCTTTGCCAACGAAGTCCTGCACGGAGCGCCCTTCCTGAAAGCCTATCTGTCGAACGACCTGCGGCGACGGGTCGAAGACAAGTCGGAGGTCGTCCGGCACTGGATCGCGCAGGGCAAGATGCGGCCCCTGGACCCGAAGCACTTCTTCTTTCAGCTGTGGGCGGTGACCCAGCACTACGCCGACTTCGACGTGCAGGTCAGGGCCGTGCTGGGGCGCGGCCGGCTGACCGATCAGGATTTCGCCACCGCGGCCGAAAACATCACAGCGCTCATCCTGCACGGCTGTCTGGTTCCTGCCCGGACACGGCCGGCCTGAAGGCGCCGGAGAATGCCGGCACCTGTCGTTCGATGTTTCCGCCGAGCTCGTTAGGCCTGGGCCGGCCGCATGCCGGCGGTCCGTGCCGCGTGGGCGACGAGCCGCGCGCGATCGGCTTCGGGGCGGATGAAAAGGACGCCGATCAGGCCGCCGGCGATCATCAGCAGGCCCATGATCACATAGCCGTGTTCGTATCCCGCCACCGGCGAGGCCGCGTTCTGGATGAAATTGCCCATGACGAGCGGCGCGAGCACGCCGGCCACCGTCACGAACGAATTGGTGATGGCGAGCATGCCCGCCCGCTGCGACTGCGGCGTCAGCTCGCTCACGATCATCGGAATGACGACATAGATCGTGCTGCCGATCGCCGAGCCGATGACCAGCACGGCAAGCTTGGCCGCAGGAGATGGCATCGATCCGACCAGCGGCATCAGGCATCCGCCTAGGATAACGGTCGCGGCCGGAAAGATGCCGCGCGCGATCCGGCTCGACACGCCGGCCCGGGTCAGGCGTTGCGACAGCCAGCCGCCGCTCAGCACCACGCAGAGGCCGAAGATCCAGGGCAGGATGGTCAGGTTGCCGGCGACCGCCTGCGAATAGCCCAGTCCCTGGATCAGGTAGGAGGTGAACCAGGTGAGGCCGAGCGACAGGCCCCAGTAGGTCGCGAAGCAGGTGCAGCTCACCGCGACGATGCTGGGGCAGGTGATGAGATAGCGGTAGGGGACGTGACCGTTGCCGTGAGGAGAGGCGGGGCGGTCGACCAGCGTGCCTTCGCGGCCGAACGCCAGCCACAGCACCGCCCAGACAAGGCCGGCGACGCCGAGTGCGCCGAACGCCCAGTGCCAGGAGTGATGGACGATGATCCAGTTGAGCGTCGGCACGGCGACGATCACGCCGAGTGCGGAGCCTTGCGCGATGATCGCCGTCGGCAACCCGCGCAACGAATCGGGGAACCACTTGTAGATGGCATGGGTCGCGACGGGCGCGGCCGGGCCTTCACCGGCGCCCAGGATGATGCGGCAGGCCATCAACACTTCGAGATTGACGGTCGCCAGCATGGGGAACTGCACCAGCGACCAGACGATTGCCATCGCCAGCAGGGTGCGGCGTGCATGGATGCGGTTGGTCAGGAAGCCCACCACCACCGCCGACACGGCGAACAGGAAGAAGAAGGACGAGCCGAGCAGGCCGAACTCCTGGGGCGTCAGCTGCAATTCCTGCATGATCGGCCGCGCCGCGAGCCCGACCACCACCTTGTCGGCGAAGTTGATGAGCATGAAGAGGAACAGCAGCCCGGTCATCAGCCAGGCGCCCTTGAGAGGGCGTTCTTGCGCAGTCACTTTGGCGTCACTCCCTTTGCCCTTTGTTTGGGCTTCTGCGTCCATAAGACAAGGCCGCCGCAGGCGGCGCAAGGGTGAAGCGCGGACCACGTGTGTCTCCGCTACCGGCACAACGAAAAAGGGCGCCCGACGGGCGCCCTTCCGCAGACATCACTGCAATTTCAGTCCTTGATGAGCGGACAATGGCCGTCCTTCAGCGGACGATAGGCCTGGTCGCCGGGAACGGTGGCGACGAGCTTGTAGATGTCGTCCTTGCTCTTGGATTCGGCCGGCGACTTGACCTGGAACAGGTACATGTCGCGGATCACGCGGCCGTCCTCGCGCAGCTTGCCGTTCTTGGTCATGACGTCGTTGATCGGCATCTCGCGCATCTTGGCCATCACCGCCTTGGGGTCGTCGGTGCCGGCGGCCTGCACCGCCTTGAGGTAATGCAGGGTCGAGCTGTAGACGCCGGCCGTCAGCATGCTCGGCAGCTTGTCCTTCTTAGCCCGATAACGCTTGGTCCAGGCGCGAGTCTCGTCGTTCAGATCCCAGTAGAACGACTCGCTCAGCACCAGTCCCTGGGCGACGGGCAGCGTCAGGGCCTGGACGTCGGTCGCGAACACGAGCAGCCCGGCCAGGCGCTGGCCGCCCTTGACGATGCCGAACTCGGCCGCCTGCTTGATGGCGTTGACGGTATCCATGCCGGCATTGGCAAGCCCGATGACCTTTGCCTTGGAGCCCTGCGCCTGCAGCAGGTAGGACGAGAAATCCTGCGTGCTGAGCGGGTGCTTCACGTCTCCCAGCACCTTGCCGCCGGAGGCCTTCACGACCGATGACGTCTCGTCCTCCAGTGACTTGCCGAAGGCATAGTCGGCGGTGAGGAAGAACCAGCTGTCGCCGCCGTCCTTCACGACGGCGCTGCCCGTGACGTGCGCCAGGGCATAGGTGTCATAGACCCAGTGCGCGCCGGTCGCCGAGCAGGCCGGACCAGTGAGGTCGGCGGAACCGGCACCCGTGTTGAGATCGATCTGTCCCTTCTCCTGGGACACCTTGCGCACAGCCAGCGCCACCGAGGACGTGCCGAGGCCGGTGATCATCTTGACGCCGTCGACGTCGTACCATTTGCGCGCGATCGCGGCGCCGACATCGGGCTTGGTCTGGTGATCGGCTGACAGGATCTCGACCGGACGGCCCAACACCTTCCCGCCCACGTCCTCGACGGCGAGTTGCATCGCCTCGACCTCGCCTTGGGTAAGGTCGCCATAGACGCCGGAGAAGCCGTCCATGACCGCGATCCTGAGGGGCTGCGGCGCCTGCGCCTGGGCAATGGCGCCGAGGCCCAGCACGGTCAGGCTCACGCCAGCGGCCAGCACGCCCGCAAGCCGGGCAACATTTGTACTCTTCATTCTTCCTCCCACACGCGGCGGTGCCGCAGAGGCGCGAAATCTAGCCTTCCTCCGCCGGCCGGCCAAGCCGATAGCGCGTGCCGGCGACCGTCGGCGAGGGCAAATGAAAAGGCGCCCGAGAGGGCGCCTTTTGCTCTTTGCGGCTGCTACGGAAGCCTAGTTCTTGATCAGCGGGCAGTGGCCGTCCTTCAGCGGCCGCCACGCCTGGTCGGCCGGAACCGTGGCCAGGATCTTGTAGATATCGTCCTTGCTCTTGGACTCGGCCGGCGACTTGACCTGGGCGAGGTACATGTCGCGGATCACGCGGCCGTCCTCGCGCAGCTTGCCGTTCTTGGTCATCATGTCGTTGATCGGCATCTCGCGCATCTTGGCCATCACCGCCATCGGCTCGTCGGTGCCGGCGGCCTGCACGGCCTTCAGATAATGCAGCGTGGCGCTGTAGACGCCGGCAATCGTCAGGTTCGGCAGCTTGTCCTTCTTGGCACGGAAGCGCTTGGTCCAGGCCCGCGTCTCGTCGTTCATGTCCCAGTAGAACGGTGTGGTCAGCACCAGGCCCTGTGCCACCGGCAGGCCGAGCGACTGCACGTCGCTGTCGAAGATGAGCAGCGCGGCGATGCGCTGGCCGCCCTTGACGATGCCAAACTCGTTGGCCTGCTTGATGGCGTTCACGGTGTCCATGCCGGCATTGGCAAGACCGATGACCTTGGCCTTCGACCCCTGCGCCTGCAGCAGATAGGACGAGAAGTCCTGCGTGCTGAGCGGATGCTTGACGCCGCCCACGACCTTGCCGCCGGCGCCTTTCACGACGGCCGCGGTCTCATCCTCCATGGACTTGCCGAAGGCATAGTCCGCCGTGATGAAGAACCAGGTATCGCCGCCATCCTTCACGACGGCGCTGCCCGTGACGTGCGCGAGGGCGTAGGTGTCGTAGACCCAGTGCGCGCCGGTGGCCGAGCAGGCCGGACCGGTCAGATCCGCCGTGGCCGATCCGACGTTGAGATCGATCTGGCCCTTCTCCTGGGCCACCTTGCGCACGGCCAGGCCGACCGACGAGGTGTCGAGGCCGGTGATCATCTTCACGCCGTCGTCGTACCACTTTCGGGCGAGACCGGCGGCGACGTCCGGCTTGTTCTGATGGTCGGCCGAGACGATCTCGATCGGGCGCCCAAGCACCTTGCCGCCGACATCCTCGATCGCCAGTTGCATGGCTTCGACCTGGCCCTGGGCCACATCGGCATAGACGCCGGACAGCCCAGCCATCAGGCCGATCTTGAGCGGTTGAGGCGCTTGCGCCTGCGCCATGGTGGCAACACCAAGGGCGACAAGGCACACGCCTGCCGTTACCGCGCCCATCAAGCGGGCGACGTTCGCGACTTTCATACTCTAGTTTCCTCCCACACGCGGCACCGCCGCAGAGGAGACGACCTTATCGCTCCCGCGGCGCCCGTGCCAAGTCCGTTGCCGCCGTGCGAATCGCTTCGCTTCTAGGGAGCATCGGAGGAGTCGGTTTCCACCGATTTCACGGTGGACAGAAAGCCCGGTCGCGGCGCGTCGTGATCGGCTGGAGCCGACGGCGACTTCCGGCCCATCATGATCCAGCTCTGGCTTTCGGCGCGAACGGCGAAATGGCGCCGCAGATAGGGCCCGTAGAGTTCGACCGCGGCCTTGGTCCATGGGCTGTAGGTCGAGAATTTCGGAATCAGGACGCAATCGGCTTCAGCGAACACGTGTTGTGCCGGTTGCACCGGCGCGCCGGGGCCCGACCACAGATTGCCGCCCCGCGGCGGGACCTGGCCGAGCATGAAGGGAAGCGGGTTCACCTGGTCGAGTACCACGATCCGCCTGTGCCGGCCGGAGACAGTGCCCAGCAACGCCACGGCATCCAGGAGCGTATCGACATATTCGCTCGGCGACAGCTCGTAGCGTGTGCTCACCATACGGGCGCGATTCAGCAGATGATAGTCGCCCCTGGGATTCGCGAAGGCGGCGAGCAGGCCCGATTTTTCGGCCGGCACGGCCAGCCCGTGAAGGTTGGTGCCATCGACCGTCTGCAACGTCTGACGCGAGGCTTTCAGCTCGTAGCCCGTCAGGCTGACCAGAGCGGCGGCGATCGACAGCAACGGAAAGACCAGCAGCGACAGGAGCAGGGCGATGCTGCTTCCCGGCCGCACTTGCAGGCGGCGCTCACGCAGGATGTCGTAGAACAGGAAGGCGATGATGACCGCGGCGGGAAGTCCGTGCGTCTGCGCGTTCTGCGACAGCAGCACGAGGGCGGTGGCGAGGATGAAGGCTGTCGCCATCGGCAGTCTCATGGGGGCGTCACCGCGCCAGGCCATCCAGACGGCGATCGCCAGTGCGGCAATGTAGGGCGCGTACTCGGCGGTATGGCCGAAGAAGTTGTTGATGTGGAAGGTCAGCGTGTCGCGCAGTTGGCCAGCCTCGGCCGCGGCAAACAGATCGGCCCAGTAGGCATGATTCACCGGGGCCAGGGCGAGAGCCATCATTCCGAGGGCGAGGAGGTACCAGCCGAACAGGGCGCCGCGAACATGGGAGCAGACGAGAGCTGCCACCGGAAGGGCGGCCAGCCCGACCACGAAGTAGGTCATCTTCAGGTAGAACATCGCCAGCAGCAGCGCGATGGCGATGGCGATGTCGCTCCAGGCACTGGCCAGCGCGCGGCCGTCCCCACGACGCGGCGGCAGAAACAGAATCAGGAACAGGATGGCGATACAGCTCCAGCCGTATCGGTTGTAGGACATGGCGAACGAATAGGCGTTGGGCTCGTCTCCGACATTCGCGGGCATGAGCGCAAGCAGGCTGACGAACGCCACGAAGATGGCCGCGGGCAACGCCGGCAAGCGCCGCCAGGCAACGATCGATGCGGACAGGAAGATCACGCCCGTCATCAGGATGGCGCCGGCGAGGAAGGCGCGCGGCCCGACACCCACCACGTTGAAGCCCATGGCGGTCAACGCGAAATTGAGCTGTCCCACCGGCTCGTGGAAATCGACGTGCGGGACGTGGCCGAGATACATCTGCCAGGCGCCGGCGAGATTGAACAGCAGGTCCCATGTCATTTCCTGGGACAGGACCAGCGGCGGCGACAGGAGATCCCAGATCCCGATCAGGACGGGAAGCGCTGCGAGCAGGAGCACGGCCGCCAGTGGCGCATCGGAAAGTGCCCACACGGCGAGCAGGCGAGCGACCGATGGCGTCGGCGGCCCGAAAGACAATGGACGATCGTTCCCGGCGATTGCCGCCATGGTCGAATCCTTCCCTCGCGCCGTCCTCCCTGGGTTCGGCGCACCACCTGATTGTGGTTAGCACGCGTTTTACAGTCCCCGTGGTGACAAACCTGGGGCATAGACTGCTGGACATCGTCACCAAGCTTCGATTAATTCCCCTCACCGCAAAGGGAGAGCGGATGGCCGAAGAAGAAGTAATTCTCGAGGCGACGGGGTTAACGAAGGAATTCAAGGGTTTCGTGGCGGTCAAAAACGTCGACCTGCGGGTTCGACGCCACACGATTCACGCCTTGATCGGCCCGAACGGTGCCGGCAAGACGACCTGCTTCAACCTCCTCACTCATTTTCTCAGTCCGACATCCGGTCGGATCCATTTCAATGGGCGTGACATCACGGGCAGTTCGCCCGCGGCGATCGCCCGCATGGGGTTGGTGCGGTCGTTCCAGATCTCGGCTGTCTTTCCTCATTTGAGCGTCCGGGAGAATGTACGCGTCGCGTTGCAGCGGAAGTTGCGAAATTCATTCTACTTCTGGCGTTCCGAGCGGGTGCTCGATCGGCTGGACGAGAGGGCGTTGGAGCTGGTGGAGGCGGTCGGCCTGACACCCTTCGCCGAACTGCCGGCGGTCGAATTGCCCTACGGCCGCAAGCGGGCGCTCGAGATCGCGACGACCCTGGCACTCGATCCCGAGATGATGCTGCTCGACGAGCCGATGGCCGGGCTCGGCCAGGAGGACATCCAGCGCATCGCCTCGCTCATCCGCACAGTCTCACGCAACCGTACGGTGCTCATGGTCGAACACAACATGTCGGTGGTCGCCGACCTTTCCAATGCGATCACCGTGCTGGCGCGCGGCGAGGTACTGGCCGAGGGGCCGTATGAAACGGTTTCCAAGAACCCGCTCGTCGTCGAAGCCTATGTCGGGACCGGTCATGGCTGACGCGAGCCCGCGGCAAACCCTGCTCAAAGTCGAGGGACTGCAGGCCTGGTACGGCGAGTCCCACATTCTTCATGGCGTCGGCTTCGAGATCGGCCGGGGCGAGCTCGTGACGCTGCTCGGCCGCAACGGCGTCGGCAAGACGACGACGCTGCGCTCGATCATGGGCATCGTCGGCAAGCGTTCCGGATCGGTGCGATTCGAGGGGCAGGAAACGGTCGGCAAGCCGTCCGACATCATCGCCCGATTGGGAATCGCCTATTGCCCCGAGGAGCGCGGCATCTTCTCCAGCCTCAATGTCGAGGAGAATCTGATGCTGCCGCCGGTGGTGAAGCCGGGCGGCATGGGCGTCGACGAGATCTACACCCTGTTCCCCAACCTCAAGGAGCGCCGCCGCAGCCAGGGCACCAAGCTGTCGGGCGGCGAGCAGCAAATGCTGGCGATCGGCCGTATCCTGCGCACCGGCGCCAACCTGCTGATGCTCGACGAGCCGACCGAAGGGCTCGCTCCGGTCATCGTGCAGCGGATCGGCGAGATCATCCGCCAGCTCAAGCAGCGCGGTTTCACTATCCTGCTCGTGGAACAGAATTTCCACTTCGCCGCCACCGTCGCCGATCGTCACTACGTGATGGAGGATGGGCGGGTGGTCGACATGATCGCGGCCGCGGACGTCGACAAGAACGTCGGCAAGCTGCAGGCCTACCTGGGAGTCTGATCGCGCCGATGCTCGACATTTTCAGTATCCCGCTCCCGGCATTGTTCGGCCAGCTCCTGCTCGGCCTGATCAATGGCGCGTTCTACGCCATGCTCAGTCTCGGCCTCGCCGTGATCTTCGGCATGCTGAACGTGATCAATTTCACGCACGGCGCGCAGTACATGCTGGGCGCCTTCGCCGCCTGGCTGTTGCTGACCAACCTATCGATCCCGTTCTGGGCCTCGCTGGTGTTGGCGCCGCTCATCGTCGGCCTGTTCGGCGTGCTGATCGAGCGCCTGCTGCTCAAGCGCATCTACCATCTCGATCACCTGTACGGCTTCCTGCTGACGTTCGGCCTGTCGCTGGTGATCGAGGGCTTGTTCCAGTGGAAGTGGGGCTCGTCGGGTGCGCCTTATCCGGCGCCCATTCCTGGCGGCTACAATCTCGGCTTCATGTTCCTGCCGGCCTATCGCGGCTTCGTGGTGCTGGCCGCGCTCGTGATCTGCCTGGCGACCTGGTACGGCATCGAACGGACGCGGCTCGGCGCCTATCTGCGCGCGGCGACGGAGAATCCGACCTTGGTGCGGGCCTTCGGCATCAACGTGCCGCGGCTGATCACGCTGACCTACGGGCTCGGCGTGGGGCTGGCGGCCCTGGCCGGCGTGCTGGCCGCGCCGATCCAGCAGGTCTCGGCGCTGATGGGAACCAATCTCGTCCTGGTCGTGTTCGCCGTGGTCGTGATCGGCGGCATGGGATCGATCATGGGCTCGATCGTGACCGGCTTCGGTCTCGGCCTGATCGAGGGCCTGACGAAGGTCGTCTATCCGCCGGCCTCCAACACCGTGATCTTCGTCGTCATGGCGATCGTGCTGCTGGTGAAGCCCGCCGGCCTGTTCGGACAGACCAAATGATCAACCAGCGTACCCTCGTCACCGCCCTGCTGATCGTGTTGGCGCTGGTCGCGCCGCTGGTCGCCTATCCGGTCTTCCTGATGACGGCGTTGTGCTTCGCGCTGTTCGCCTGCGCCTTCAACCTGCTGCTGGGCTATGCCGGCCTGATGAGCTTCGGCCATGCCATGTTCTTCGGCATGGGCGGCTATTTCTTCGGCTATGTGGTCAAGACGATGGGCCTCGCGCCCGAGATCGGCCTGCTGGCCGGCGTGGCCGGCGCGGCGCTGCTGGGGCTGGTTACCGGCGCCCTGGCGATCCGCCGTCAGGGCATCTACTTCGCCATGATCACGCTCGCCTTCGCGCAGATGGTCTATTTCATTTGCGTCCAGGCGCCGTTTACTGGCGGCGAGGACGGGCTGCAGGGCATTCCGCGACGCGCGCTGCTGGGCGGTCTGATCCCGATCGAGAACGATCGCACGCTCTATTACGTGGTGCTGGTGATCTTCCTGTTCGGCTTCGGCGTGATCCAGCGCACCATCCACTCGCCGTTCGGCCAGGTGCTGAAGGCGATCCGCGACAACGAGCAGCGCGCGGTGTCGCTCGGCTATGAAGCGGACCGCTACAAGCTGCTGGCCTTCGTGCTGTCGGCGGCGCTGGCCGGCCTGGCCGGATCTATGAAGGCGCTGGTGCTGCAGTTCGCCACGCTGACGGATGTCAGCGCCGGCGTCTCCGGCGAGGTCGTGCTGATGGCGCTGGTGGGCGGGCTTGGCACCATCTTCGGCCCGGTGATCGGTGCCTTCCTCATCGTGGCGATGCAGAACTATCTCGCCTTCACCGGCGAGTTCGTCCTGGTGATCCAGGGCGCGATCTTCGTGGTGATCGTCATGGCCTTCCGCAAAGGCCTGCTGGGCGAGCTCAACGACTGGTGGAAGCGCCGGCGCGCGACCTGATCAACGGGTGCCGCCGACCGGCTTGGGCGGCTCCACCATGTCATTGCAGTTGGTGGCGCGGGTCATCAGGCAATCCTGAAGCTTCGACACGTCGCGCAGTCGTTCGACCACGACGATGCCGATGATCACCAGGACCGCCAGCACAAGGAGGGCGACCAGGCTCTTGTTGCGCCGGGCCCGCTCGGCCTCTTCGTCGTCCTGTTCCAGGTACTCTTCCCTTTCGTACCGACTGTCGCTCATGAGGCTTCCGATCAGTCGGCCGCACGCGTATCGGCCTCAGCCGGACTCTCGGAGATGGCGGGAATGGTAGCGGGCATCTCGCCGGTGGGGCGGCGCTTCTTGCCGCTCAGCCAATGCCCGAACCTGTCGAAGTAGAGATAGATGACAGGCGTCGTGTAGAGCGTCAGCCATTGCGACACCAGCAGGCCGCCGACGATGGCGATGCCCAGCGGCCGCCGCAGCTCGGAGCCGGCACCCTGGCCGATCGCCAGCGGCAGGCCGCCACCGATCGCGGCGAAGGTCGTCATCATGATCGGCCGGAAGCGCAGCAGGCAGGCCTCGTGGATCGCTTCCATCGGGGTCTTGCCGTTCTCCCGCTCCGCCTCCTGGGCGAAGTCGATCATCATGATCGCGTTCTTCTTCACGATGCCGATCAGCAGGATGATGCCGATCAGGGCGATGACGCTGAGGTCATAGCCGAACAGCATGAGCATGAGCAGCGCGCCGACGCCGGCGGACGGCAGCGCCGAGAGGATCGTGACGGGATGGACGTAGCTCTCGTAGAGCATGCCCAGCACGATATAGACGGCGAGGATGGCGGCCGCGATCAAGAGCGGCGTCGACGCCAGCGACGACTGGAACGCCTGCGCCGTTCCCTGGAACGAGCCGTCCAGGGTGATCGGCGTCTTGAGCTCGGTCTGCAGCGCCTGGATCTTCTCCACCGCCTCGCCCAGCGCCACGCCCGGCGCGAGATTGAACGAGATGGTCACGGCCGGGAACTGACCCTGATGGTTGACCGTGAGCGGTGCGATCCGGTTTGAGAAGTGAGCGACGGCGCTCAACGGGATCTGCACGCCGCCCATGCCCGTGACGTAGATCTGTGACAGCGCCGAGGGATCGTTCTGGAACTGGGGCTGGACTTCGAGCACGACCTTGTATTGCGTCGCCGAGCTGTAGATCGTGGCGATCTGGCGTTGGCCGAAGGCGTCGTAGAGCGTCTGGTCGATCTGGGCCAGCGTGATGCCCAGGCGATAGGCCGAATCGCGATCGACCTCGATGGCGATGTGGGGAGAGGCGATCTGCTGGTCAGACGTCACGTCCTGGAGGCCGGGCAGCTTCGCCATGCGCTCCTCGATGATCGGCGCCCAGTGATTGAGCTCCTCGGAGTCGGTCGAGGTGATCGTGTACTGGAACTCGGTCTTGCTGAGACGGCCGCCGACGCTGATATCCTGGCCGGCCTGCATGAAGAACTTGACGCCTGGCACCTGCGCCACCTTCGGGCGCAGTCGCTGGATCACCTTCTGCGCCGACGAGCCGGGCCGGTCCGCGAAGGGCTTGAGCTGGATGAACATGCGCGCCGTGTTCTCCGACGCGTTGCCGCCGGTGGCTCCGACGAAGCCGACGACGCCCGAGACGGCGGGATCCTGCTGGACGATGGCCGCGATCTTCTTCTGGATCTCGGCCATGGCGTAGAAGGAGATATCCTGTCGCGCCTCGGCCTGGCCGAAGATGAAGCCTGTATCCTGTTCCGGGAAGAAGCCCTTGGGGATCACCGCGTAGAGGTATCCGGTCAGCCCCACGAGCGCGAAGGTCGACATCAGGGTGATGAACTGATGCCGAAACACCCATTGCAGGCCACGGTCATAGAGCCGGACCCAGCCTTCGAATATGTCCTCGCAGAGCTGGTCCAGGCGGCCGCGCTTGTGGTTCGTGTGCCGCTTCAGGAACTGCGCGCACATCACTGGCGTGAGCGTCAGCGACACGAAGGCCGACATGCAGATCGCCACGGTGACGACGACGGCGAACTCGCGGAACAGGCGTCCGACGATACCGCCCATGAACAGCAGCGGGATGAACACCGCGATCAGGGAGAAAGTGATCGAGATGATCGTGAAGCCGATCTGCCCGGCGCCTTTGAGGGCAGCCTCGAATGGCCGTTCCCCTTCCTCGATATAGCGCACGATGTTCTCGATCATCACGATCGCATCGTCGACCACGAAGCCCACCGCGATGGTGAGGCCCATCAGCGACAGATTGTCGATGCTGTAGTCGCACACATACATGATGCCGAAGGTGCCGACGATGGCGAGCGGCACGGTGATGCTCGGGATGATCGTCGCCCACAGGTGGCGCAGGAAGATGAAGATGACCAGGACGACCAGGCCGATGGTCAGGATCAAGGTGAACTGCACGTCCTCCACGGAGTCGCGGATCGACTGCGATCGGTCGGATACCAGGTCGACATGCACTGACTGCGGCACCGAGGCCAGCAGGCGCGGCATCATCCCCTTGATCCGGTCGACGATCTCGACCGTGTTGGCGCCCGGCTGGCGGAAGATGAGGAGCAGCTCGGCCCGCTTGCCGTTGAACCAGGCGCCGGCACGCGGCGACTTGATGCCATCGACCACGTCGCCGATGTCGCGCAAGCGGACCGGGGCGCCGTTACGATAGGCGACGATGATGTTGTTGTACGCCGACGCCTGGAACAGCTGGTCGTTGGTGTCGAGCATGATGGAGAGGTTGTCGTTCTCCAGATTGCCCTTCGCCAGGTTGAGCGTCGAATTGGTGATCGCGGTCCTGACATCCTCCAGCGAGATGCCGCGCGAGGCCAGAGCCACCGGGTTCGCCTGGATGCGCACGGCGTAGTCCTGCTGGCCGGCCACCAGCACCTGCGACACGCCCGGCACGGCGGAGAGCTTCTGCGCCAGCAGCACGTAGGCGTAGTCGTCGACCTTGTAGGGCGGAAGATCCTCGGAATAGACGGCGTAGATCAGGACCGCGCGGTCGGCCGGGTTGACCTTGCGGTATGTCGGTGGATTGGGCAGGTCCTTGGGCAGCAGGCCGCTGGCGGCGTTGATGGCGGTCTGCACGTCGGTCGCCGCGCCGTCGATCTTGCGGTTGAGGTCGAACTGCAAGGTGATCGAGGTGCTGCCAAGACCGCTGGTCGAGCTCATCGAGGCGAGGCCGGGAATGGCGGCGAACTGCTGTTCGAGCGGCGTCGCCACCGACGAGGCCATGGTCTCGGGGCTGGCGCCGGGCAGGCTGGCGGTGACCGTGATGGTCGGGAAATCGACGTTGGGCAGCGCCGAGACGGGCAGGAGATTGTAGGTCGCGGCCCCGAACACCAGGAGGCCGAGCATCATCAAGGAGGTGGCGATCGGCCGCCGGATGTAGGTCTCGGAGATATTCATCGGGCGATCAACCGGCCTTGTCGGCGGCGGGGGCGGCGGCTGTAGGCTGGTCGATGCGGACCCGCGACCCGTTGGTCAGCCGGTACTGGCCGTCGACCACGACCTTCTCTCCTACGTTGATACCCTTGGCGATCACCGACATGCCATCCTGGTTCATCTCGACCTCGATGGCGCGATGCTCGGCAGTGTTGTCGGGCTTGATGACGAAGGCGTAGTAGCCATTGGCGCCCTGCATCACCGCACGCTGCGGCACCGTGACGGCATCCTTGTGCATGCCGACCTCGAGCCGCACGTTGACGAATTCGCCCGGCCACAGGCTCTCGTCGGTATTGGCGAACTCGCCCTTGAGGCGCAGCGTGCCGGTCGCCGTATCGATCTGGTTGTCGATCAGGCTGATCTGGCCCTCAGCCAGCTTCATCTTGTCGTCGGCGCTGTAGGCGAAGACGGGGAGCGGCGTATTCGACTGCCGCTTGCGCAAGTGGTGGTTGGCGTATTGGGGAATGGTGAAATTGACGTAGATCGGCTTGATCTGGTTGATGATCACCAGCGTCGTGCTCTGGCCGGCCTGGATCAGGTTGCCGAGATCGACCATGCGCTGTCCGGTGCGCCCCGAAATCGGCGCGCGGATGTCGGCATAGGTCAGGTTGAGCTCGGCATTGTCGATCGCCGCCTGGTCGGCGGTAATCGAGGCCTTCAGGCTGTCGACGGTGGTCTTCTGCTGGTCGTAGCTCTGCCGCGACTGGAACCCGGAGCCGATCAGCTTGCCGTACCGGTCGAGATCGAGCTGGGCTCCCGAGAGCTGAGCCTCGTCGCGCTGCTTGGCGGCCTTGGCTTGCTCCAGCGCCGCCTGGAAGGGACGGGGATCGATCTGGAACAGCGGATCGCCGGCCTTCACCTCCTGGCCTTCGTTGAAGGAGATCTTCACGATCTGCCCGTCGACCCGCGCCTTTACGGCGACTGTCTTGAACGCCTGGACCGTGCCCAGGCCGCGGATCATGATCGGCACGTCCTTATTCTCGGCCAGCGCCACGGTAACGGGCACCGTCGGGCCGGACGTCGGCGAAGCCGCCGCTGCGGCCTTGGCCTTGTCCTGGCCGACCTGCTCGAGAACGAAATAGCCTGCAGCCGCCACGATCAGGATCGTTGCCACGACAGCGATCCCGGACGATCTCCTAACACCCGCCATTCCAAAGCCCCTTCGCGCCACCGGCGCACACTCAACCGGACCGGATTGCGCCGGTCCCGTCGCTCCCTGCCCCAGTCGAGCGACGCAAGACTTGTTCCAGTCTATCGTCAATTCCCGGCGTTCGCGATGCACCCGGCCAGTAGTGCCGAGCCGGATTTTCACAAGCCTGTGAGCCCGAGCTCCCGACCGTGCCGGCCGGGTCCGCAGCCGGCCCCAGGCCGCCAAGAACAGCCAGCCAGAATACAGTCAGCCAGAATACAGTCAGAACGTCGATCCTGACACGGGATGGACGAACATCGAACCTTGGGAAATGGGGGTGTCGGTCGGCGTGTCCATCGCGACGCGCGCCGTATCACCGACCGGGTGCGGACGTAGCTGGTACTGTTCCAGGGCGGTTGCTGCCGCCCAGGTCAAGACGGCGCCCAGGGCAAAGGCGATCCCGGTGAAGTAGAGCTGACGCATTTCTCAAAAGCCCCCGCTTTGCCGACGGCTTCCCGACGGTCGGCGCGGGGAACTATGCGCGACAATTTGGCGTTCGAGCGGCGATAGCAGGCGCGAAATATGAAATGTGCCTAAGACGCACGTCGTTGCGACTCGTTCTCGATATCTCCCTCCTCGCGCCGCTGTTCCTCATTCCGGCAACGCTTCTCGCCTCGGACTGCAAGCGAGAGGAACTGCGTCCGCCATCCCGCGTTGCTTTGCGCAAGGGGAGAGTGGGGACTCATGGGACGCCGTTTCGATCTCAAGCATCAGGACCGCGCGCTGAAGGTCTGCGTTCTTGCCGTGGACGAGGCTTGGGAATTCTGGTTGTGCGAACAGGGGCGCCAGTTGGCGCTGGGCGCACGGCTCATGATCGACGATGCCGTCAAGGCGTGGCGCGCGGGGACGGAGGATCCCTTCGGGGCGGCCTGCAGGGCCATCCACGAGCGGCTGATACGGGGGGAGATTGTCCTGCCGGACGCAGGAGACCGGCCTCTCTGCCCTGAGTGAATACCCAACAAGGTGCCGCGGTCGCGGACAACTGCATAATTTGTGCAACGGCGTTGCTATCGGTTCGATATGGATGTCACAGTGAAACGATGCCGTTGACCTGGGAAGTCCTTCATCCTGACCGTCTTGTGATCGCGACCCTGGAAGGGCAGGTGGCCTATCGCGACCTCGAGGGCTTCATCGCTGCCCTGAGCGCCGAGGGAGCCATTCCGTACGGCAAGCTTTTCGACACACGTCGCGGCAGCAGCGCCCTCACCGAAAGCGAGCTCATGAGCTACACCGGCATGGCTGCCGGTTATGCCAGCACGGCACCGCTCGGCCCCGTGGCCCTCGTGGTCGCACCGAAGGCCGCTCCGGACGATGCCACGCTTCGGCGTCTCGCCATCATACCGCGCGCCTTTGCCATCTTTTACGACATCGACGACGCCAGGCGATGGCTTGAGCGACAGGTGGCGAGCGCGCCGCCGGCGCCGTAGGACCGCGTCGCTTCCCATCCGGCAAGCAGGGACCGGTCGCTGGCTAGACTTTCCTCGCCGAAAGAAGCTCGGTGAGAAGCCGATTGGGAAATCGCCGCTTCTGCACGATCGCGTAGAAGGTCTCCGTAACCTCCGGTATCCGGCAGTGCTCGACGAGAATGCCCGTCTTCAGCTCATCGCGGACGACGATCGGGGGCACGAGGGTTACGCCCTCTCTTTCGCGCGCGAGCAGCCGTAGCATCGCCATGTCGTCGACCTCGGCCAGGATCACGGGGCGGATGCCCGCCAATTCGAGGATGCGGTCGAACGCGATACGAATATCGCTATCCAGACTGGGCAGGAGAATCGGCTCGAATCGCAGATCATCGGGAAATTTGAACTTGCGCTTCTTTGGCCGCCGGTGACCGACCAGACTCACTGGCTGTTCGTTGAGCAGGTGATTGCGCAGGGACGAGCGCGCGTCGCGGGGCGCGGCGCTGTTGGCGAGGACGACGTCGATCGCGTGGGCCTCCAACTGGGTCAGCAGATCCCGGATGTTGCCGGAGCGGACGATCAGTTCAACATCCGTCCGGCCAACCAGCGGGCGAAGGAACTCGAGCTGGAAATTGCGCGACAGCGTCGTCAGCGCGCCGACCCTGAGAACCTGCCGGCTGGTCAGTGGCTGTCCCCGCAAGGTGCTCATCAGCTCGTCGCCGGCCTTGAACACGGTATCGGCATAGTCGAGCGCGATCCGGCCGGCCTCGGTTAGAACGAGCTTCTTGCCGACGCGGTCGAAGAGCGGATGTCCCGCCTGATGCTCGAGCTTCTGGATTTGCACCGAAAGAGCCGACTGCGAGAGGTTCATGCGCTCGGCGGCTCGGGTGAGGCTGCCTTCATGGGCGACCGCCCAGAAATAGCGCAGGTGGTTGTAGTTCAGGTCCCTCATATCGTTCTATTAAAGAGAACGATTTATTGAAAACAATGAATTTCTTTAGATCATCCTGAACAGATAGGAACACCCTCCGAACCGTCTTTCGCTTCGAGGGGGACCCTGCCGTGCCAGTGTATCTCGCGCCCGTGTCGGCGCCCGTTCCGCTGCTTCTCGCTGCGGCGATCGGTTTTCTGAGCAGTGGCCGGCGGCCCAAGCTCGTTCCCGAGGTCGCGGAAGGCGCTTCGGTTCTCGCATTGCTGGCAGCGCTGCTGTCGACGATCGGCCTTATCTCTTCTGGTGGCGGACACAGTCCCGTAGCGGCGGGCGGGGACTTTGGTTTCTCCATCCGCCTCGACGCGGTCAGCGCGACCATGCTGCTTCTGGTCACCTTCATCGGCTGGATCGTCATCCGCTACGCTCGAACCTATCTGGATGGTGAGGAGCGGCAGGGCGCATTCATCGGCTGGCTGTGCCTGACCCTTGCCTTGGTGATGCTGCTCGTCATCGCCGGCAATCTCTTCCAGCTCGTTTTCGCCTGGATCGCCACCAGCCTATCCCTCCATCGGCTCCTGCTGTTCTATCCGCAGCGGATCGCTGCGCAGCGTGCCGCGCGAAAGAAGGCGGTTAGCGCACGCATTGGCGATGCCGCCCTGATCAGCGGCGCCGCGCTCCTGCTCGCCGCCTATGGCACCGCTGATATCGGAATGATCCTGGCGGCAGCGCGGTCGGGTTCGGGCGGTGCGCTGGCGGTCGGAGCGGCCGGCTTCCTCGCCTTCGCGGCCGCGCTCAAGTCGGCCCAGTTTCCCACCCATGGCTGGCTCACCGAAGTCATGGAGACGCCCACACCGGTATCGGCGCTCCTCCATGCCGGGGTGATCAATGCCGGCGGCTTTCTGCTGATCCGTTTTGCCGATGTCATGTTGCTTGCGCCTAGTGTACTCGCCGCGCTGGTCATGATCGGCGGGTTCACCGCGCTTTGCGGAAGCCTGGTCATGCTGACCCAACCCGCGGTCAAGACCTCGCTCGCCTGGTCCACGGTGGCCCAGATGGGGTTCATGATGTTCGAGTGCGGGCTGGCGCTGTTCCCTCTGGCGCTGCTGCATATCGTGGCGCACTCGCTCTACAAGGCGCATTCCTTTCTCGCCTCCGGCGGTGCTGTCGAGCGAGTGGCGGCGATTCGCAGGCCCGGTCCAGTCGCAATTCCGAGGGCTGGCGCAGTCGGTCGCGCCTTCCTGTCGGCGCTCGTGATCTACGCTGTGATCGGGTCGTGCTTCGGCTTCGAGCACAAGTCGCCGCAGGCCATCGCCCTGGGCGCCATCCTGATCTTCGGTGTTGCCTACATGCTGGCGCAGGGGTTCGCCGATGCGGCGCCCAGAGCGCTTACGCGCCGGACAGCCGTCTACGCCGTGGCTGTCTCGGTCAGCTACTTTGCCCTTCAGCTGGCGGCGACCCGGATCACCGCGAACGTCCTGCCTGCCACACCGGCTCCCGGCGCGCTGGAATGGGCGCTGATCGCTCTCATGGTGCTGAGCTTCGGCATCGTCGCCGTCGCACAGGCCATGCTTCCGCTCTGGGCCGATCACCCGGCGGCCGCAGACCTGCGGGTGCATCTGTCGAACGGCCTCTACGCCAACGCACTCTTCGATCGCTGGCTCGGCGGGTGGTCCATCCGCAGCCGGTCGTGAACAGCCAGGAAGCATGAAGATGACCACCGAAAATACCACGACATGGTCCCACCTCCAGGAAATCGAGGCGGCCATCGATCGCGCCGTCCGCGCCATCCCGCCAGCTTGGCCCTTGGCGTCGAACGTCGCGGTCAATCCGTTTCTCGGCCAAGCCCATGAGCCTCTCGCCGAGGTCGGCGCCCGTCTGGCTCGGGTCGCTGGCGCGCCTGTCACGATGGCGCGGCGCTGGTATCACGCCAGGATCACGGCGGGCCTGATCTCCGACCAGGATCTCGCCGAGGCATTCGCGAACGCCCCGTCTCGTCCGAGGCCGGCCAACCTGCTGGCCCTGAAGGATGCGGCCGGTCGGGAAGCGCCTGCGCCAGCAGCGCTGCCAACGGTCGCGGACCTTGCCGCGCGCGCCTCGGGTACCGACTGGCCGGGACTCGTCGCCGAGCGTCTCGGGGCCTGGGCCGCGGGATTTTTCGACGAAGGACAAGCTCTGTGGGCCGCACCGAAGGGAAGGGGTGCCTATGCGGCCTGGCGTGCCGTTGCCTCGCGCGACCTGATCCCGGAAATCGCCGGTCTTCGCGGCTTCGCGCGGCATGTCGCCGATGCGCCCGAAACCGCTTCCGCCGCCGTCGCGTGCGCTGCTGTCCGCCTTGGTCTCGATGCGGATGCTGTGGAAACGTACTTCCATCGGCTGCTCGTGACGCTGGGCGGTTGGGCGCACTACGCGCGCTACAAGCTCTGGCAGGCCGAACTCGCGGGCGGCACGGATGAGACGATCGCGGACCTTCTGGCGATTCGCCTGATCTGGGAAGAAGCCCTGTTTCTGCGCTATGGCCCGCAGATCGCCGAAAGCTGGGCGAGTGCATGCGCGGCCCACGCGATGCCGGTCGAGGCGACGCAGGATTCGGTAATCGACGCCATCCTCCAGGAGGCTGCAGAGCGTGCCGCGCAGCGGGCACTGGCGAAAACGTTGGCGGAGGACGCTCCGCAGAGGATCGAAGGTCGCCCCGCTCTTCAGGCGGCTTTCTGCATCGACGTGCGCTCGGAAGTCTTCCGGCGCGCGCTGGAAAGCGTCAATCCGGCCATTCAGACACTCGGGTTCGCCGGCTTTTTCGGTCTGCCCACGGCGCATCGGAGATTCGCCTCGGACGTCGAAGAAAAGCGGCTGCCCGTGCTGCTCAATCCGGGTCTCGGCTCTTGCTCCGGCGGCCCGGAAGTCGACGCCAGGGATCGGTCCGCGCGCTTCAAGGCGCGGGCGAAGCGTGCCTGGGGCCGGTTCAAGCTTGCGGCCGTATCCTCCTTTGCGTTCGTCGAGGCGACGGGTCCCGTCTATGTCGCCAAGCTCCTGACCGATGCTCTGGGAATGGAGGGCAGAGCTCCATCCGACGATCCGGCGCCGCGTCTTCATCCGGCTCTCGATAGTGCGAGTCGAATCAAGACCGCTGAGGCTGTGCTTCGGGCAATGTCCCTGACCGGCAATTTCGCGCGCATCGTCTTGTTGGCCGGTCACGGTGCGACTGTCGTCAACAATCCTCACGCCAGTGCGCTCCATTGCGGCGCGTGCGGCGGGTATTCAGGCGAGGTCAACGCCAGGCTGCTGGCCACGCTTCTGAACGATGCGGAGGTGAGAGCGGGTCTCGTGCAGAGTGGCATCGAGATTCCGGCCGATACGCTCTTTCTCGGCGCCCTGCACGACACCACGACCGACGAGGTCATCGTTTATGCCGAGGATCATCCTTCAGCGAGCCACAAGACGGATCTCGAGCAGGCCAGGGCATGGCTCGCGGCGGCTGGCAGGATCGCCAGAACCGAGCGCGCTCTTCGCTTGCCGCGCGCAGGACACGAGAGGGCTATCCGCAGACGGAGCCGCGACTGGGCGGAGATCCGGCCTGAATGGGCACTCGCGGGTTGCAAGGCATTCATCGCCGCGCCGCGCCGGCGCACCGCGGGACGGAGCCTGGAGGGCCGGGCCTTCCTGCACGACTACGATTGGAGGCAGGACAGGAATTTCGGCGTTCTCGAACTGATCCTGACGGCCCCGGTAGTCGTCGCCAGCTGGATCAGTCTGCAATATTACGGATCGACCGTGGCGCCCGATCTGTTCGGCGGCGGCAACAAGCTGCTGCACAACGTGACCGGCGGCATCGGGGTCGTGGAAGGCAATGGCGGACTTCTTCGCGCCGGTCTGCCGTGGCAGTCGGTGCACGATGGGGAGCGCCATGCGCATGATCCGTTACGCTTGTCGGTCTGCATCGAGGCACCGCGCCAAGCGATGTCGGAGATCCTGAGGCGCCATGCAAGCGTGCGCGCCCTGTTCGACAATCGCTGGCTGCATCTGTTCGCCCTCGATGATGCCGGGCGCATGGCTTGGCGCTACGCCGGCGATCTCCGGTGGACGCGGATGGACCAGGGGGACGCGGTCCGGCCGTCGCCGCGCGTCGAGGTCGCGGTTTGATGGCCTGCGCCACAGCGACCGGTATGGCCGAAGCGCAAATCTTCGACCAGGATAGATATTTCAAGGGGTTAGTGGCGGGCCGTGACTGATAGTGATGATCACTATGTTTACGCCATAGCGCTATGAGGGCACAATATCACATCGAAAACCTAATGCGCCCAAGCCGTCTGTGTGCTCCCTTACCCACTCGTCGATCGGGCGATAACCAGCCGACATCCCATGGATCCGGGACGGCGCGATCGCCCGCAGGCGTTCGAGAAACTTCTTGTCGCGCGCGATGGTGACGCCCATGTAGAGCGCTAGGATCACCGCCTCTAAGACCGGCTCGACGTCGTCGGTGACGTTCTCGCTACGCGAACCGGGCGGACACCGTCCCCAGACCCGCGATGTTCGCTTCGAACGCGTCCCCCGAATTGACCGGCACCATGGGGCCGAGCGCTCCGGAGAGCACGACGTCGCCGGCGCGCAGTGGGCGTTTACGGCTGGCCAGTTCGCTGGCCAGCCAGGCCATCGCATTGAGGGGATTACCGAGGCACGCAGCGCCCGTACCCTTCGAAACGACCTCTTCCCGCCTCGTCATCTGCATCCGCAGAGCGCGGAGATCTAAGCCGTCAAGGCGACGGATGGGACCGCCCAGAACGAAGAGTCCCGAGGAGGCGTTGTCGGCGACGGTGTCGACGATGCCGATATCCCAATTGGTGATCCGGCTGCCGACGATCTCGAGCGCGGGCATCGCATACGCGACGGCGCGCAGCACGTCGATGACGGTTGGAGCTTCGACGTCGACGTCGCGGTCGAGCAGGAATGCCACTTCCGCCTCGATCTTCGGCTGCAGCACACGACCGGCGGCGACGGGCTCGTCCTCGGCGACCATCATGTCGGCGAACAGGACGCCGAAGTCGGGCCGATCGACGCCGAGCTGCTTCTGCACGGCGCGGGACGTCAGCCCGATCTTGCTTCCGACCAGGCGACGTCCCTCGGCCTGCCAGTGCGCCGTATTCTCATGCTGTATGGCGTAGGCGGCATCGACGTCGAGCTCGGCCAACTGCGGTCGGATGGGGGCGATCGGCGTGCCGGCGTAGGCCGCACGGATCCGGGCGGCGAGTTCGCCGTGTTGGATCTGCTGGTTCATCTGAAGAATCCTATTTGCCTGTCCGGAGGAATTCGACGTGGAGGCGGTTGAATTGCTCCGCATCCTCGAACTGGGGCCAGTGGCCACAGCGGTTCATGACGACGAATTTCGAACTTGGGATCATGTCGGCGATCTGCTTGCCTTCTTCCGGCGTCGCGGTCGGGTCGTGCGACGTCCAGACGACCATGGTCGGCGCCTTGATCGAACGGTACTGCTCAGCGGTGATCATGTTGGGCCGCCGGATCTCCATCTCCTGCAGGCACATGATGCGCTTCATCGTGTCGGCGAACCCTGGCTGGGCATAGATCGCCCGGCGGGTCTCGATCAGATCGTCGGAAACCATGGATTTGTCGCACATCAGAAACTCGAGGCGCGCCTTGATGCGCTCCCAAGTAGGATCGGAGGCAGCTTCGTTAGAAAGCTTCTTTAACCGCTCCATGACCTGTGGGTGGGCCGTCCAGCCTCCGGCAGTATTGAGAACGAGCTTCTGGACCGCCGCCGGACGATGCACTGCGAGATAGGTCGCGACCCAACCGCCGAGAGATTCACCGCTGATCATGGCCTTGTCCCTGCCGAGCGCCTTGAGCACGGCGAGCACGTGATCGGCATAATCCTTGACCTGATAGTCAATGGGGGGCTTGTCGGTCCATCCATGTCCCAGCATGTCGATGGCGACGAACCAGAAGTGATCGGCATGTGGGCCGAAGTTCCTGGAGTAAGCCTCTGCATGGCCGCCAACACCATGCAGCGCAAGGACGAGCGGCTTCGACGGGTCACCCGACTCGATGCAGCGGGTCCGGATGCCGCCCGCTTCGATGTAATGCTGCTTGAAGGAGACACCCCTCAGATCAGCCCAGACGCTGGAAAAGTTCGCTGGACGTTTGTCACTCATAACTCACTCTCGCTGGCTGGTTGTCAGGCGAACAGCGGCGTGGCGCTGGGCTTCGAGGATTCATGCAGGCTGTCGCGCTTCACCGCTGAAAGGTCCGTAAGGTCGAGGATCGTTCGGATCGCCGCGCCGAGCCGTTCGGTGGCTTCGCCGACATTGGGCGTGCCGTCTTTATCGCGCCAGGCCACCACCCCGTCCGGGCGGACAAGCAGCGCCCCGGCTTCCTCGATCTCGCGGATGCGCTGCCACTCACAGTAGAGATCCTGTGTTTCGGGCGAACCGATCACTACGATCCGCAGGAAGGGCAGATCGAGCCGTCGCACTGCGTCCTTCCAGGCTGCACCGGCGAGGCCGGTTACCACGGTGAAAAGACCCTTTCCGGTCACGTCGAGCGTCGACACCCGCACACCGTCCGGACCGACAAGCCATGCATGCGGGATCTTCGCCCCAGGACGCGTCGTCGGTTGATTGTAGAGGTCGCGATCCCGCAGCCATTTCTCCGGGCCAGTGCCGATGTCCGGAATCACGGCCGAGGATTCATACCGCTGGTTCATCTCAACGCCTTGGGCGTTGAACTCCCTCTGCTTGAGATCGAGCGCGGCCTGGGCGGCCTTGCGGGCGGCAACGCCCTCCGGCCCTGGATCGCGGAAGCGCGCAATTCCCGCTGCGATCGGATTCTCCGCGCCCTCGACTCGGAAGCACGCGTTCAAGGGGGCATAGTCGAGCCGCGACTGGTTCGCCCGCAGCACGACTTGCTTTCCAACGGGGGCCCGCTCCTGTGAATAGCTCTCCAGAAGTTTTGGACCAGCCCACCCCTTGACGGCGTAGGCGAGTTTCCAACCGAGATTGTGCGCGTCCTGCACGCAGGTGTTGTTGCCAAGACCACTCGAGGGCGGATGCCGGTGGACCGCGTCGCCACCGCAGAACACCCGGCCCTTGGAATACTGGGTCACGTATGCCTGGTTCACGTACCAGATCGACGTCCTCACGATATCGAGTTCGATTGTCGGGTCACCGATCAGCACCTTGATCTTCGGAACGATCGCCTCCGGCGACAGGTCCGGCTCTCCCTTGCTGATGTCGAAGCCCCAGCCAGCGATCCACTGCGTCCAGGGACGCACCGCGCGCAGGAGCCCCATGCCGATCTCGCCGAAGCTGGCGTCCGGGGTGACGATCCAGTTCAGGATGCTCGGGCGATGTCGGCTATATTTCGAAAGGTCGGCGTTGAAGATGGTGTAGACCGTGCCCGCCCGCGCCATCCGGCCTTCGATCGGCAGCCCGAGATGGTCGACCACCATCGAGCGCGCGCCGTCGGCGCCGACCATGTAGCGCGCACGGATGGTGTATTGGCGGCAGTCCAATCGGTCGCGCAGCGTGGCCGTCACGCCGTCCGCATCCTGCTCGTGGCTGACGTACTCGGTGTTGAATGCGAATGTCGCGCCCTTCTCCGCCGCCTTCTGAAACAGGATAGGCTCGAGCAGCGGCTGAATGATGTCCACCATACCGCAAGGGCTTGCCCGAAGATAATCGCCGCGGCGATCGTCTCCCGTGCCCCACGTTCGCATTCGTATCAGTTCGGGCCCCGCGAGACTGGTCGTGAACGTCGTATCGCCCATCAGCTTCCACGGGCTCGCATATCGCGCGACATCATCGGCGATTCCGAGGTCGCGGAAGACCTCGTTAGTGCGCTGGTTCGTAATATGGGCCCGCGGGCTGTCAGCCATCCAGTTACCGCGCGAGACGATGTGACAGCGGACGCCGCAATTGGCCAGCGCAAACGCGGTGGTCGAGCCTGTCGGGCCGGCTCCGATGATGAGCACGTCTGTTTCGTATGCCATGTGCCTGCTCTGCGATGCCTCGCACGCGAGGGATTCAGTCGTCAATGAGTGGTGTCGGCCTGTTTGGCGGCCATCATCGCCATGCCGGTGATCCAGCCCGGAATAGCTTCGTAGAACTCCTGCTCGATCTCGAAGCGGCCGCCCGTCGAAAAGGCGCCAAAGGCGGCGACCCATGCGAGAACCTCGTTGGCGCCGCGGCCCGCGGCCTCGCGGACCTTGTCGGTATCGAGCGCATCCGCTCGCCAGATCTGTCCGCTGCGCAGGATCTCCATGAAATCCCTGTCCCAGTCCGGATTGAGCGGCTGGCAGGGGCCTTTGCCAGCCTCGGCGAGAACACCTGCCTCGAGCACGCGCTTCTCGCGCGTTGCCCTGGCTTCCGCGGTCGGATTGCGGCCATTGATCAGACGCTCGCGGACCTCCGGCGGCGCGTCCTTGATCGACGGCAGCGGAGGATCGTGCGACAGACCGCCTGAGGCCGCGAACAGCACCTTTTTGCCCGAATGCATGGCGAAGCGACCCACGGATTCGCCGAGCTGGCGCGCACGACGGTAAGTCGGCACGGGCGGCGCAGCGGCATTCACGAAGATGGGCAGGATGGGGATCGACTTGAAATCACCAAGCACCGCCTCCCACATCTGAACGAAGCCGTGATCAACCGACATGCGGTACGATATCGCGACGTCGAAGTCATCCGCCCGCACATGATCCACAAGTTCGAGCGCTGTCTGCTCCGGAACGTCCAGCGGACCCGTCCCGCCACCCCAATCACCAAGGGAGACCGCTCCCGCTCCGACACAGAACGAGGGCATCAAGTCGTAGAAGAAGCCATTGAAGTGATCGGGCGCGAACTGGATCACGTAATCAGGCGCAAACTCGTTGACGAAGCTTCTAAGCCGCTCGAATGCAGTCCGGACGCGCTCCTCGGTTTCGGTGCTGGCGGGGCCTCTATACATCAAGGGCGTATGGGAGGCGCAGACGATCGCGACTGACATGATCGAACTCCTTCGAACGCGAGTTGTATTATCGATTGATGGCTACCGGCTATTTCTTCACCAGCGGGCACGGGCTTTCGGAGAGCGGGCGATTCACGGATTCGCCTGGTAGCGTCTGCACGACATTGTAGAGATCCCAGTCGCCCTTATTCTCTCCCGGTTTCTTCACCCGAAGCAGATACATATCGTGGATCATCTTGCGGTCGGCGCGGATATAGCCATCCGCCGCAAAGAAATCGTTCACCCGCTCCTTTTCCATCTGCTTCATTACAGTTGGAGCGTCGTCGGTACCTGTCGCCTTGACGGCCTTCAGGTAATGCGCCACCGAGGAATAGACGCCAGCATGGAAACTGGTCGGCATCTGCTTCGCCTTGGCATAGAAGCGCTCGGCCCATGCGCGCGTTTCCGGCGTACGGTCCCAATAGAACGGAGAGACCTCATAAGCGTCATGCGCGATATTCAGGCCGACGGCGTACACGTCCGTCAGCACCGATTGGAGCGGAACGATCTTAGCCCTCGCGCTCAATCCGAATTCGTCGGCCTGCTTGAGCGCCGTCACGGTATCACCGCTGGAGGCCGCAATCGCAATGACGTTGGCTCCGGCATTGGATGCCGTGAGCAGGAACGATGCGAAGTCAGACGTATTTGGTGGAAACACGGAGTTGCCCACCACCTGTCCGCCGTTCAGCTTCACCTGCTCCGACGTATCCCGCGTCAGAGCGTGACCGTAGGCCTGATCGACCGTGAGAAAGTACCACTTGGTCCCGCCCGCCTCGATCACGGCCTTCGCCGCGCCCTTCGCGAGATTGTAAGTATCAACGGTCCACTGAACAGTGAGCGGCGAGCAGGCCTTGCCGCTGAAATCGGACGAGGTCGAACCGGACAGCAGCATGACTTTGCTCCGTTGAGCGGCCATGTTTTGTACGGCGAAGCCGATCGGCGATCCCTGCATATCGGCGATCACATCGACGCCCTCAATGTCGAACCAGCGTGCGGCAATTTGCGCCCCGACATCCGGCTTGCCCTGGTGATCCGCTGAAATGACTTCGACGTTGAGACCCGCTCCGAAGTCCTCGGCCGCCAATTCTGCCGCGACCACCGAGCCCTTGCCGTTCGCCATGGCCGTGGGGCCAGCGATGTCGGTTAGGACACCTATCTTCACCTTCCCGCCGCTGAGATTCGGCGTCCCGCCGGCGCTCTGCGCTGCGGACGGCGCCGCCGAGATTGCGAGGGCCACGCACACGACCGCAGGCAAATGAAAGCTTGAATGAACCATCGTTTCCTCCCGTAGCCGCTCTATTTGGACGTGCGGGCGATAGATTGCATTCTTTTGGACTTGGATTACATCGAAACCTGTGAAATGTTCGCGGTGCGAACACATCCGGAGGGGATCCGATGCACCGAAACGTGAGGTCGCTTTCCCGCGGGTTGGCGCTGATCCGCGAGATCAACGCGATCGGGCCGTCGAACGTCGTGCAGCTCGCGAAGAGGACCGGCCTCAACCGGACGACCTGCTATCGTCTGCTATATACCTTGCAGGAAGACGGCTACGTGAAGTTCGACGAGACGAACGCGCTCTTCGGTCTCACGCCACAAGTGCGCTCGTTGAGCGAAGGCGTGTCCTCCCGCGACCTGTCCAGCCAGGCCGTGCTTCCTGCGATGTTCAGCCTGCTCGACCAGGTCTCATGGCCGAGCGATTTCGGGATCTTCGACCTCGGTTCTATACTGATCCGAGAGAGCACGCATCCCTTTAGCCCGTTCTCGGTCCACCGCTCGATGGTGGGGCGCCACCGATCGCTGATAAGGAGCGCGCTGGGACGCGCGGTTCTTGCCGCGTCACCGTCCGCTCTACGTCGAGAGATGCTCGAGATGACGGCGTCTCTTGTCGAAGAAGACTCTGTGCTCGCGAAGGACCGCCATTTCGTCGAGGACATCGTGATTCAGACCAAAAAAGACGGCTACGCATCCTCTGTCGGTGGGTCGGAGACAGGTATCAGTGCCATTGCGCTGCCAATCCGTGGCGCCGGTCCGGTGCTCGGTAGCCTGAATCTGATCTTCTTCTCGACATCGATGACGCCTGAGGTAGCAGCAAGGAGGTATTTGCCACACATGAAGCAGGCGGTGAAGGAGGCCGAACGTCGGTGGTCAGCGGCGAACAAGAAGCGCGGAAAACTCTCTCTGGCGAGCCCCTCAACGAGGGCGGCGGGCGCAACGCCGAAGTGAACTTCCATGGCCAGAAGCGATCGAACGATACGCATGCCTCGACCACCGATCCAGATGCGCGGCTCCCGCTGCCGACGCGGCTGATGGCGGGGCTCGCCATCCTCAAGCACATGTGCGGCCTGTCGGACGAGGTCCTGTGCGAGCGTTGGGTGGAGAACCCCTATATCAGCTGTTGCGCGGCGAGGAGTTTTTCCGGCACGAACTCGTCATTTGGCCGCTCCCCGATTGAAGAAGCTGCGCACCTATCTCGGCCGAGTCATGCGCGATATCGGTCGGCGTATCAAAGGCGACCCGGACAAGCAGGCCGCCTTCGCCCAATTGCTGTCTCTGGCGGGTGCCGTGCGCGAAGCGTCAGAAACAGCGGGGCAAGAAGATCTATAGCCTGCACGCGCCGAAGGTCTAATGCATCGGCAAGGGCAAGGTGCATCGCCCCTACGGGCTGGGGGTCAAGGTCTCCGTCGTGACCCCGCTGTATCGCTCGAAAGGCGGCCCGTTCGTCGCCCATGTAAAGGCGCTTCCCGGCAACCCGCGGGGCACACGCTCGAAAAGATCGTCCCCGACATCGAAAAGCAGATCGGCGCGAGCCTGTCTCGCATTGTCGTCGACCGCGGCTATTGTGGCCACAACGCGCCGGCCGAGCACCGGTTCAAGGTCTACATTTCCAGCCAGAAGCGGCGCGTCACCGAACACATCAAGCGTGAGATGCGACGGCGCTCGGCCGTCGAGCCAGTCATCGGGCATCTGAAATCAGATCATCGCATGAACAGAAGCCATCTCGCCCATCAGGAAGGCGACGCCGCAAACGTCATCCTCGCCGCCGCCGGATACAACTTCCGTCGCCTGTTGGCATGGCTCGCGTTTTTGTTGTCCGCAATCCTGATCACGTTCGCCGCGCAAATAACATCACGCGATCAACCGGTCGTCGCTTGATCCGAGTTCTTCACGGCCAACTGAGGCACCCGATCCGGACATCATCATGAGGCGCTCTGCGACTTCGGAAAGGCAGCCAGCGACGCAAACAGTGCGATCGCGTTGAGATTCTAAATACTAACCAACCCAGTGCCGGACTGGCTATCCATTTGCCCGCCGCGCTCGCCCCGTCTTCGCAACCCGGCCCGCTCCGGATGGCGACACCCGCTCCGGATAGCGTTTGACAGCTTTGCCGAATGACTCGATAATAAAAAAAACTTGACGGGGAGGATAAAACCATGAGGCGGCTGGTTCCGCCGGACGATATTCCGCGCTGGATTCCGGGGAAACTGACGCTGGACAGCAGCGGATCCCGGTGGCGTGGCGTGACACTGAAAGGCTATGAGTACGCCGACCTTCATGTCGCCATTCCGTCGATGCGTGACTACATGATCGTTGTCTACGAAGGCGAAGCAGCCCGCATGGGACGACGATGCGGGGGGCCTTGGGAGTATCATCGGGTCGAGCCTGGCGTAGTTTCTCTTTTGACGCGCGCGGAACAGTCGGAATGGGCGTGGTCACGGCCGATCTCGGTGTCCCACGTCTATCTCTCCCATGACGCGATCACCAAGGTTGCCGGCGACATTTACGACCGCAACATAGCGGATGTCGAAATCGGCGATAAGGTCCGCGCGGTCGACGACTTCCTCCCTTGGGTCAGCCGCAGGCTTCGGCAGGAACTGAGCGGCGGCGAGGTTGGCGGACGCGTGATGGTAGAGACTTTGCTTACGCAGGCTTGCGTGCATGTCCTGCGTAGCTTTGCCCACACCGAATTCCGCGAGCCAAGGAGTTCGGGTACCTTCACCCCGGCCCAGCGCAGGATCCTGACCGAGTACTTGGCCGAGAACCTGA
The DNA here is from genome assembly GCF_900167455.1 of Enhydrobacter aerosaccus. Taxonomy (GTDB): domain Bacteria; phylum Pseudomonadota; class Alphaproteobacteria; order Reyranellales; family Reyranellaceae; genus Reyranella; species Reyranella aerosaccus. The sequence continues at coordinate 223,884 of NZ_FUWJ01000002.1, read as the reverse complement.
GAGGTGATGTCTCGCTCGCCGATATGGCTGGCGCGGTAGGGCTCAGCGTATTCCATTTTTCGCGCAAGTTCCATGCCGAGTTCGGCTGTCCGCCGCATCAGTGGCTGGTACGCGAACGGATTAAGCGCGCGAGCGAGTTGATCAAGCGGCAATGTCTGCCGTTAAAGGAAGTCGCGTACGAGGCGGGCTTCGCCGATCAGAGCCACATGACGAGGCTCTTCCGCCGGCTTTACAGAATGACGCCCGCTGAATACCGGCGGACTTTCGACTGATGGCGGGCGCGCGCTTGGACATGACGTGACCGGCTTAGAGACTTCTCTGATTGGGGCCCTTAAAGTCAAGCTGCTCCTGCTTCTCCTCATTCCACGCCGTCCGCGTTGGTATCTTATCTCGGTTCCGTGGGCTACTCGCTTCTCTTCGCGGTCGGCGCATTGGCCGCCGCATGATGGGCTCAGAAGAGCAAGGCGTCCCAATTTGTCTTACGACCTTCGGTTCTGGACTCTCAACGATATCGCCTTGCCCATCGTCCCCACGGGGACGATACCTTCCGCTGGCGCGGATTTCTTGATGTATCTCGGTTTGTCTCCTTATAACGATCCCCACTGAGCGTGACTCGCGGGGCTTGCGCGACGCGGTGCGGTTTTGATTCAAGCACGGCGAATCGAGGAGCTTCGTCATGCCGATCCCGCTTCGAGAGGATTTCAACGCGGCCGGTCTTCGTTCGGCGGCGCGCGAGAGCAAGGATGCCGGCCAGACGCGCCGGCTGCTGGCGCTGGCCGCGATCTGCGAGGGCGCCACGCGCACCGAGGCGGCCCGGATCGGCGGCGTGACGCTGCAGATCGTGCGGGACTGGGTGATCAAGCTCAACGCGCACGGGCCCGCGGGTCTGATCGACCGCAAGGCGCCCGGCCAGAAGCGACGGCTCGACGATGCGCATCGCGCCGCCCTGGCGGCGGCGGTCGAGAGCGGGCCGATCCCGGCCGTGCACGGCGTGGTGCGCTGGCGGGTGGTCGATCTGCGCCAGTGGCTGCACGACGAGTTCCAAGTCAGCGTGTCCGAGCAGACGCTGAGCCGCGAGCTGCGCGAGCTTGGGTATCGCAAGCTGTCCGCCCGCCCGCGCCACCACGCCCAGGCTGCTGGCGCGATCGAGGCTTTTAAAAAAGCCTCCCCGCGCGCCTGGGCGAGATCGCGGGCGAGCAGGGCGTCGAGCCCGGCGACATAGAGGTCTGGTTCGGCGACGAGGCCAGGATCGGCCAGAAGAACAAGGTCACGCGCCGCTGGGCCAAGAAGGGCTCGCGCCCGTCCGCCCCGCACGACCAGCGTAACCGCCCGGTGTCGGCCACCTTGTCGTGTTGCTCGAGGGCTTGGACACCAGTGGCATGGACAAGCTCGAGGCTATCCCTAGGGACAGCACCAGTGCGACGCAGTTCATCGAGGTCATCACCGGCCACGAACGGCGGCGCAGTTACAGCGATGCTGAGAAGGCACGTCTGATTGCGGAGGCATCGCAGCCGGGGGCGCGCGTGCATGACGTGGCGCGCCGTCATGGAATCTGCTCGAGCTTGCTCTACCGTTGGCGCCGGCAGGGTTTGCGCATCGGTCCGACGGAGCGAGCGTCCCCGCTTTTGCCGGTTTGCGTAGCGTCGGAGGCTACGGCTCCGGTGATGCCGGAGGCTGCGGTTCATCGCAGGCCGGCGCCGCAGCCGATCGAGATCACGTTGCCGAACGGCTGCACAGTCCGTGTCGATCAGCATGTCGACGCGCGGGCGCTCCGGCGCATCCTCGCGGCACTGCGCGAGTGATCTCGCTGCCGGGCGGCACACGGGTCTGGCTGGCCGCGGGGGCCACCGATATGCGGCGCGGCTTCGACGGCCTTTCGCGGCAGGTGCAGCAGGTGCTCGGACAGGACCCGTTCTGCGGCCACCTGTTCGTCTTCCGAGGCCGACGGGGCGATCTGGTGAAGGTTCTCTTCTGGGATGGTCAGGGGATGTGCCTGTTCGCCAACTACGTGCATTCATACTACGCCTCCTTCAGCCACAGTTGAGGGTTTTGGCGCCATTGCCGTCTTGAGGGCGGCGGCTCGATCGACAAGACGATTCCATCGACTGCATTGCTTGCGTGGCACGTTCGATGCGGGAACCTCGTACAGGCAATAGTGCGCATTGTAGGCATGCCTGGTGACGAGTCCATGTTCAGCCCACCTGGCGAGGGTCGTTTCGTGGATGTTGAGGCGTGCCGCGGCTTCCCGTTTTGTCAGCATTCCGCGATCTCGCAGACGGTCATAGCGCGAGCGCAAGCCGTACCGATGGACGAGATAGGCGACCAGCAAGGCTGTGAAGCGGGCATCGCGGCGGCCGCGCCGCGCCGATCCTCCTGGGCGATAGCCCTGCTGGTTGAGGAGTTCGGCGATCTCTGCATAGATGTGTCTGTCGAGGAGCTTGTCGACCAGTTCGACGATGCCGGACGGCGTCTTTACCTGCTGCGCGGAAGATTTTGGGCTCATTGTGGTGAGCGTTTGGATTTTGCCGCCCTTGAAGCGGACGTGGATCCTGGTGGTGCCTTCCGCCGGCATTTTGACGAGGGTGACATCCTCAATGATGTGGGCGAGCAACCGTTTGCGTTCACGGTCCGGCGTATCCGGATCTGCCCAGAGCTTGCTGAAGTCTACCGTCATCGCGATCAGCCGCTCGCGGACAGCTTCATCGAGGACGAGCTGATCCTGCTCTCGTGCGCGCTCTCGATCTTCGCGGGCTTTGGCCAACACGCGGAGCTTCTCGTTCCATTCGCCTTCGAGCGTGTCAGCGACGAGGCGATTATTGGGGTCGACCAACATGAAGCGGCGCTGGGCGAGGTCCGCTTCGATGTGGGCGCGTTCGATCGCTCGACAGCGCAGCCGATCTGCTTCTTCGTGCCGGGCTTCGATCTCCCTGCGGATCTCGAGCGTCAACTCGACGGCGGCCGGCGTCATCTGTTCGGCAATCAGCATGCCAATGGCATTATCGATCGGAGGCCCGGCGATTGACTGGCAGTTGGGCTCGCCGCGATACCCGTGAGCGCGGTCACAGACGTACCAGGCATCCAGCCGTCCGCGCCGGGCAGCGTAGCGGATGCGGAAATGTTTACCGCATCGCCCGCACACCGCCCGTCCTTGCAGCAGCGCCGTACCTTCCCGCGGAGGCGACGCGCGCGCCAACTCATATCCTCGACCGTTGGTCTTGAGAATCTTGAGATTCTCCTGGAATTGCTCCCAAGTGATGTAGCCGGGATGGGCATCCGGGATGCAAGCCAGCCAGTCATCGTGCTCACGCCGCTGCAGGGTCTTTTTACCGTCGATGGCTCGTCGATAGCGCCGGCGCCCATAGGCGTAGGCGCCGGCGTAGCGTGGGTTGTTCAGGACGCGTATCGCCGTCGATGCGGTCAATGGCCGAAAAACCGTGGTCTCGCTGTTGCGTAGACGCGAGGGAAACAGAAGGCCTTCCCTGCGAAAGGCCTTGACGGTTTGGCATGCGGAGCCGACGCGAGAGAACGTGTCGAAGAAATGGTCGATTGTCTCCCTGACCTGCGAGTCGGGATCGAGCGTCACGTTGCCGGACTGGCCATAGATCAGCCCGGTTGGCAAGACGCAGTGGTACTCGCCGCGCCTAACCTTGTTGAGGATTCCGCCGCGTAGCCTTGCTTTGATCACATGCAACTCGGCCTCACTCATTGTGCCCTTGAGCCCGAGCAGGAGGCGGTCATTGAAGGTTGACGGATCGTAGATGCCATCCTCATCGAGGATTAGGGTGTCGGCCAGGGCGCAGATCTCCAGCAAACGCTGCCAATCGGCATTGTTCCGCGCCAGGCGGGAGACCTCCAGGCCCATCACGATACCGGCGTGCCCCATGCCGACGTCGCTGACCAGGCGCTGAAAGCCTTCGCGCCAGGCAGCCGATGCACCGGACTCGCCTTGATCACTGTCGATGACGACGATTTGCTCGTCGCGCCAGCCAAGGGCAATTGCGCGTCCACGAAGTGCATATTGCCGCTTCGCGCTCTCGACGTTCTCGATGACTTGTCGCATCGAGGACTGACGAATGTACAGGTAGGCACCGCGTTCGAGGTGGTGAGGCTGAACCTTGAGAGACTCCTTCATGGTGTTCTCCGATCGTGGGTGCTCATCGCGATTGTCGCCAGCACATGAACGATAGCTGTGCGCTCGTTACGCACTGGTGGAGTGAGCGATGATGTATGAACTGGCTGTTGAACGGGGCTTGCGGCGACCAGCGTCTGCGTCCAACCCCACATGCCCCGACGCAGAAAGAGCATGAGGCCACTGCGGGCCGTAAGCGGTAGCGCCTCGCCGAGAGCCGCCATGCGCAGCACCTCATACTGGGCCGCAATGGCGGACGATGGGATCGAACACGCCAGTGTCGTGGCGTGTTCATCCGGCAGTTTTTTTTAATGCTCGCTCGATCGTCCTGGGATGAACCTCGATGCCGAGCTCGTCGCGGATCAACCTTGCAAGCCCCCGAGCGCGAACCGGCTCGCCCGGGACCAGCCGTGCCTGTAGGAACGCAAGAACCTCGCCGTGGACCTTGTGGGGGCCGTGGGGGCCTGGCCTCTTTGGGACCAGTCCCGCAATCCCTGCCGCATCGAAGTTCGCCTTCGCTTGGTAATAGGTCGGCCTGGAAACGCCACACTCGTCGGAAATGTCGGTCACCGAGGCGTTGTCGATGGAGACGCGACGCAGCATCTCGTACTTGACCTGCACGGCGTCGTGCGGATCGAAAAACTCGCTTCCCTGAAACTTTGGATCGCGCACCTTCTCGGGCGTCGGATTGAGCGTGCCGTCCTCGAGGAGGGCGTCGGTCTTCGAGCGCTTGCTGTCGTGCTTCGCCGGCACCGTCCGCTCCGAGCGCGCGAATCATTCGCGTAATTAGATTTATGCCGCAAAATGTGCAGATGTCAAGTCCGCGACAGCCGTCGATGGCACATAAGACGCCAGATTTTTGGGGAACGATACAGACATAAGAAGATTGTTGCGGCATTAATCACCTTACATGTGCGGCGTAATCATCCTTACGGTTTGCGGCGCGATCGCGAGGCTGCTCTGTCGGAAAGGCGCTTCACCAAGCTGGCTAGCTCCATCAGGTCGACAGCACGCAAAAGTGCCCGTCCGTGACCGATGACGATCTCTGGATCCGGGCTCGCACGATCGGTCCATTGCGGAGGAACCGACCATACGGTGGCGCTGTCGCCCTGCAGTAAGAGGCGTTCGCCATACCGGTTGTATCGTTTGCCGACGCAAGGAAGCTGCCGCCCGAACAGTGGGTGGAATGGATGCATCACCTGCACAAACTGCCGCGCTGCATTCGAAGAGTCTGCATTCTCAGTTGAGGTACAAGCGGCTCGAGCGCGGGCGCTTTGTCTGGCCTCAGGCGAAGGACGGTGCGGTGACACTGACGCCCGCGCAACTACCGTCGCGCACGTGGCAGCCGGAGATGGCGGGCTGAGCTGCGGCTTTGCGTTGCGGCGACGCGGAAGAATTCGGCACGATCCGCGTTGTGATTGATCTCTCCTCCCTCCCGAGCGACGTGCGCGCGCTGATCGAAGCGCAGGCGGCGACGATCGCGCGGCAGGACGCGGAACTGATCGCGCAGCGCGATAGGATCGCGGCGATGCAGCTGCAACTCGAACGACTGCGGCGTATGCAGTTCGGCCGCTCCTCCGAGAAGATCGCCGCCGAGATCGCACAGCTGACGCTGGCGCTGGAGGACCTCGAGGCCGGTGCCGCTCGGAACGAGGCGTTGACCGGTAGCGCGCGGGTGACTCCGGCCGGTGCCTCGCACGAACTGCCGGCGCGGCGTCCGCTGCCCGATCATCTGCCGCGGATGACGGTGACCCATGAGACCGCGTGCACATGTCCGCAGTGCGGCGGCGCGCTGCGCAGGCTCGGCGAGGATGTCACGGAGGTGCTCGACTACGTGCCGGCGTCGTTCCGGGTGATCCGTCACGTCCGGCCAAAATTCTCCTGCCGGACGTGCGAGGGCATCAGCCAGGCACCCGTGCCGGACCTGCCGATCCGTCGCGGGCGCGCCTCGCCGGCGCTGCTCGCCCACGTGCTCGTCGCGAAGTTCGCCGATCATCTGCCGCTGTATCGGCAAAGCGAGATCTACGAGCGGTCAGGCGTAGACCTCGAGCGCTCGACGCTGGCGGATTGGGTGGGCCAGTGCAGCGCCCTGCTGCGCCCGCTGATCGATGCGCTCGAACGCCATGTCATGGCGGGCGAGCGGGTGCATGCCGACGACACGCCAGTGCCGGTGCTGGCCCCGGGCGCGGGAAAGACCAAAACCGGTCGCCTGTGGGCCTATCTGCGCGATGAGCGGCCCTATGCCGGGGCGGCCGCACCTGCCGTGCTCTACCGCTACAGCCCGGATCGCCGGGGCGACCATCCGCGCAGCCATCTCGCCGCGTTCAAAGGCGTGCTGCACGCGGATGGCTACGCTGGGTTCAACGGGCTCTACGATGGGGGGAGCATCGTCGAAGCCGCGTGCTGGGCGCATGTGCGACGCAAGTTCTTCGACCTGCATGCGACCGGCAAAGCGCCGCTGGCGACCGAGGCGCTGAACCGGATCCGGGGTCTCTACGCGATCGAGGGCGAGATCCGCGGCCGGCCGCCCAACGACCGCCGCCACGCCCGCCAGACGAGAGCCGGGCCGCTGCTCGCGGACATAAAGACTTGGCTGGAGGCAACGCTGCGGCGCGTTCCGCAGCGCGGTGATCTCGCGGCCGCACTCCGTTACGCGCTCGCCCGCTGGACGGCACTGACACGCTACACCGATGACGGCACCATCGAGATCGACAACAACCCCGTCGAACGCGCGATCCGGCCGATCGCCTTGGGTCGGAAAAACTGGCTGTTTGCGGGATCCGACGCAGGTGGCGTGCGCGCTGCAGCCATCGCTTCCCTGATCGCAACTGCGCGGCTCAACGATGTCGAGCCGGAAGCCTATCTGCGCCACCTCCTCGAGCGCATCGCAACACATCCGATCAACCGTGTCGCCGATCTGCTGCCCTGGCATTGCCGCGACCTCATCAGCGACAAATCGGAAACCCTCGCGGCCGCCTGACACAGCAGCGTCAATCTCCCACAGCCGCGCGTCAGACCGGACGGTTACCGACCAGCGCACGGCTTCGACCTACATCTTCGGCGCCATCTGCCCGCAGGACGGCAAGGCGGCCGGGCTCATCCTGCCATGGTGCAACGTCGAAGCGATGGACCTGCACTTGGCCGAGATCTCGGCCAAGGTCGCGCCGGGCCGCCACGCGGCGCTGCTACTGGGACCAGGCCGGCTGGCACATGTCGGAGCGGCTTGCTGTGCCGCCCAACATCACCATCGTGCCGCTGCCCGCCAAATGCCCGGAGCTGAACCCGCAGGAAAACGTCTGGGAGTTCATGCGCGACAACTGGCTCTCGAACCGAGTGTTCGCCTGCTACGACGACATCGTCGACCATTGCGCGGACGCATGGAACAAACTCGAGGACCAACCCTGGCGCATCATGACCCTGGGATTGCGCGACTGGGCGCACGGGTTCTGATCACAGAGGATTGGTATTAGGCCGCGACGACGGTGATCGTCTTGACGTCTGGGGTCGCCGCCGGTTCGTGACCGAAGCGGAATTCCGCATCGTCGATCCACATACGGTGCAAAATTGTTGCGAGTTTGCGACCGACCGCGACACGCGGGCGCGCCATTCCACGACGTTTGGCGATCTTCATGCCCATGCCCGCAAGGCACCATTTCTTGCTGCGAATGAGGAGCGAATGCGCCGCTTCGTAGAGCGCCGTTCGCGTCAGTTCGTCGCCACATCAGCTGATCCGCCCTTGAAGATCCGTCTCGTGGGACTGGTAGCGTCGTGGGGTGAGCCCCAGATGAGCGCCGACGTCCCTCGATTTCCTGAACCGCTCGGGCTGGTCGATCGGCGCCCGGAACGCGAGCGCCGTCAGTGGACCTGATCCCACGCCATATTGCTCACTCATCCCGCAGCGGGGGGGGGGGCCATGGCCAACATCCTGATGTTTACCATGGTGAACCACATTCCCCCGCGTCGGGAATCCCTCACATGAGTCAGCCACCCCGCAGGTTGGTATCAGCCAAGAGCGACGCAGTTGCTCGCCCGATTTCCGACCCGCCGCCAGTGACGATCGCTACTTTGCTCGCGATATGTTGTTTTGCCTCGCGAATTCGTCCGGTTGGAACCACGGGCGACAGCATGAGTTTGCCGACGCCCGCATCGAGAAGAAATCACTGTGCGGCGATTTCTTCGGCATGCTTCTTGACAAGCACGAAGTTGGGAAAGCCCTTGTCCAACTCCTCGTACAACGCGGCGCGATAGGCCGGCTGTCCGCCGATAAATGGCTGGATCTCAGGCCGTTTGCCCGGAACATTTGCTGCCATGTACCACGATTTCGCCTTTACAAAGAGGCTCATTTCGCCTAGGTCATGGCAGCGCTTGCCCCATGCTTCGGCCGCGTCGCGACTAGCCTCGAATCGGCGGATGCCCATTTTGTCCATGTTCTCAATGAACTTCACCACCCAGTCGCCCTCGAGTTCAGCGCCAGTCGGCCCATTGACGAAGGCCGAGGGGGACTGAAGCGCGTAAGTGTAGAGCAGGTTTGGATAGCCGGGCACTGCCTTGCCTAGATACGTCAGAGACTGCTCTTTCCACAGATCGCCCACCGTCCGGCCACGCGCATCCTTGATGTCGACCGCAGAGATAGCGCCGGTACATGTGTCGAAGCCGATGGCATAAACGATTATATCGACCTCGTGCTCCTTGCCTCCGGATACAATTCCTTTCTCGGTGATCCTCTCGATCGGTGTGGCCTTCAGGTTAACGAGATCGACATTGTCCTGATTATAAAGGTCGAAATACCACTGCTGGAGGCAGGGGCGTTTCGTTCCGAAGGGGTGGGGCGGCTCGGTCGGGGCCAGAACCTCGATTAAATGTTCCTTCTTGATCAGCTTGCGCGTCTCGTCCCGCCAGAAGTTATAGTGCGCACGATTGCATTCTTCATCGAAGAATAAATCCGCCGGCGCGGCGAGCCAAAAGGTGAAGCCTTTCTGATCCCAGTTAAAGCGCATGATTTTCTGGCGCTCATCTGCGCTCATCTCATTCCACGGCTTGTAGATCAAATCATAGGCAAAGCCGGCAAATGTTTGCTTCGTTCTCTCCATCACTGGCGGGAACATCGCCTTAAGTTTCTCGTATTCCTCCCGAGTATACTTCTCCTGCCCCATCGGTAGAGCAAGGTTCGGGGTCCGCTGGTAGACGGTGAGATGCTCCGCCTCGCGTGACGCTTCCTGGATGATCTGCACGCCTGAAGCACCCGTCCCGATGACAGCAACTCGCTTGCCTTTCATCGAGACGCCGTCGCGCGGCCAACGTGCCGAATGATAGGATTGCCCCTTAAAAGTCTCCGCGCCGGGGAAGGACGGCGTGACCGGCTGCGTTGTCGATCCCATTCCAAGCACAAGATATCGGGCGGTCAGGCTCTGGCCGTCGCTCGTCCGTACCTGCCAAACACCGTTTGCCTCGTCGAACGTCGTGCCGATGACCCTGGTCTTGAAGGTCATGTAGGGACGGATGCCCCATTTGTCCGCGACATAGTTGAAGTAGGACTTCAGCTCCCTCCAGCCTGGGAATTTCTCCGTGAAATAATAATCCTTCCAAAGCGCCGGGTCGGTGTACTGGTAGACCCACACCTCCGAGTCAACGCGTGCCCCGGGGTAATGGTTCTTATCCCAAGTTCCTCCAGGCCCCTCACCATCGTCGAATAGATGGACCTTGTAGTTTCGTTTCACCAGTTCATGCAGGATGTAAAGGCCGGAGAATCCAGCCCCGACGACCAACACATCCAGATCGGCTGCCTTCTTGACTTGAGCGTCCATGTTCGTTCCCCTCTTATTATGTGATGAATATTTTTGTGCACTCCCTGTCCCCTGGCGAAGGGCCTGGGCACGGGTAATTCGATTCCAAGAGAGCATCGTCGCGGAGCACAGACTTGCATTCATCCGGCTCGCGCGATTGCTGCATTTCTCCCTGTCGGAATCAGCTCAGACCAAGCTTCGGGCGAACCCACTCGGCCATGCGCTTAATCGCATCGTCGGCTTCAGGCGCAGTACCAGCGAGAAACTGGAAGACGTGCTGCATGTCGGGGAAAACATCGATTCTAACGTCCACGCCCGCTTTCTTCGCTCGCTCCGCTATCCGCCGGCTGTCGTCGAGAAGAGTCTCGGCGTCTCCGACCGTGATGTATATCGGTGGGAATTTCGAATATTCAGTGTAAAGCGGATTTGCCAAAGGATCCTTTGGATTGCCCTTCTCACCGATGAAAAGACTACCTAAGCCCGTGGTGGTGTCTCGAGAAACCAGCGCGTCCCTGTCCTTGTTCGTGTCGTACGTTTGGCCCGAGGTGTCCATTCCGGCCCAAGGGGACATCGGGATGGTTGCCACCGGAAGCGGCAACCCCTTATCCCGCGCGGCGGCGATTGTCGTGAGCGTAAGCGCACCGCCGGCTGAGTCGCCCGTCAACGCGATATGTTGCGGTTTCAACCCCTCCCGTTCCAGTAACCAGCGATAGGCGGTGACCATATCGTTGACGGGACCTGGATGCGGATTCTCGGGGGCGCGCCGATAATCGACGATCAGCGCCCGGCAGCCGACCGCCTTGGCGATATGCCCAAAGAGCTTGCGGTGGGTGTACATCGAGCCGACGACATAACCGCCTCCATGCGAGCAAAGCAGAACGCGATCACGGACAGCACCGTGGGGCACCGCCCACATAGCCGGAATCCCTTCGACCTCGATCTCCAGGTAGTCGACGCCCCTGGGATCGGCGGTCACGTCGCCCCAATGGCTGAACAGACGTCGGATCTCGTCGAGGCCCATGTCCGGCTTGGCCGTCATCGCGGCGACCCATGACCGGTAGAGATCGGCGAGCTCTGCGGATTCCTTGCTTGGCATATCGGTGCTTCCTTCCCTTGGTGAGCGGAGGTATTCGGTCCCCTCCACGTATGGACACGCGGCAGTTCCCTTCACGGAACGAGGCTTGCGCGCAGCACGGCGCGCCTGTCCGCCTGAGCGAAAGCCTCGTTGATCTGGTCCAGCGGAAATTTGGCGCTGAGCAGCTGGTCGAGCGGCAGCCTGTCGCGGTTGCGCTCGAGGAAACGAAGCGCCTTGCCGAGCGTGTACGGCTCGTAGAGCGCGACGCCGAGCATCGACTTGTTGGTCATGACGAGGCGCGACGGATCGAACGGGTGGCTCTGGCCGGCGTTGATGTTGCCGATGCCCACATAGCGGCCGAACTGCGCGAGCATGCGTATGCCCTCCGGCACCACGTCGGCGCGCCCGACCAGCTCCATCACAATGTCTGCGCCCCGGCCATCGGTAAGCGCCTTGACCTGATTCACGCGCGACTTTTCGTCCGTCTCCTCGGCGATGTTGATGGTGACGTCCGCCCCGAACCGCTTCGCCATCGCGAGCCTGTCGCTGATTGCGTCGAGCACGACGACGAGCCGCGCCCCGAAGGCTTTCGCGACCGCCGTCGCATAGAGGCCGAGGCCGCCGGCGCCCTGGATCACCACGGTCTCGTCGAAGGAAAGGTTCGCCCGCTCGAACCCGGCGATGACCTGCGCCAGGGCGCAGTTCGCGCCGGCGACGATTTCGAGGGGAAGCTTGGGCGGCACCTTGTAGATGGTCGAGCCCGGCTTCACGTAAAAATACTCGCCGTAGCCTCCGACGAAATGCGGCCATTCGGTAGCGTCGCCGGTCATCGCCATGTCGATGTGGTCGCAGGCGGCGCGGCGTCCGCGCAGGCAGGAAGGGCAGTGGCCGCAGCCGGTGAAATAGGCGAAGACGACGTGGTCGCCCTCGTGAAGCGGCTCGCCGTTGCTGTCGCGATCCACGTCCCGGCCGAGCGCGGCGATTGTGCCCGTCATCTCGTGGCCGAGCACCGTGGGCAGCTTGCCGCCGAGGCCAGCAAGCCGGAAGTCGCCGCGCCATGCATGCAGGTCCGAGCCGCAGATATTGGCAATCCGCACACGCACGAGGACCGCGCCGGGCCGGGGCTCCGGCACCGGCATTTCGGCCATATCGAAGGGCTGTCGTGGCCCCCGGAACAAAGCGACGCGGCCGGTAGCAGACATTTTAGAGAGTCCTCCTAGTCTGGAACACGAGCGGCATGCGGATGGCATGGACGGTCACAGGGCGAGTCCCGCCGCGCGCTCGCGCAGGGTGCGCTTGTCGACCTTGCCGACACCGGTTTTCGGCAGCGCCGCGACCACGACGAAGCGGTCTGGTATCCACCACTTCGCGAAGCGGCGCGCGAGCCACGCGCTCAGTATGTCTGGGTCGAGCTCTCCACTCTCCTGCAAGGGCACAACAAAGGCCACTGGCCGCTCCTGCCAACGTGCGTCCGGCATCGCCACGACCGCCGCCTCCAAAACGCCGGGACAGGCAGCGAGTTCGTTCTCGAGATCCACTGAGGAGATCCATTCGCCGCCGGACTTTACGAGATCCTTCGCGCGGTCGACGAGGCGGATCGAGCCATCGGAGCCTTGCGTCGCAATGTCGCCGCTTCGCCACCACCCATCGGCGAAGCTGTCGCGGCTGCGCTTATCGCGGTAGTATTCGGTGGCGATCCAGGGACCTCGCACATGCACCTCGCCAGGGTGGCGGTCGTCGCGGGGCACGGGTTTTCCGCAATCGTCCAGCACCTTGAGTTCGACTCCGGGTACGGGAATGCCCTGCCGGATCCGAACCTTGATCCGCTCTTCCGGTCCGGCCTCGAACACGCTGCGCCGCACATGAGTGATCGTCGCGAGCGGGGCGGCTTCTGTCGCGCCCCAGGCGGTGAGGATGGGGACGCCGTACTCGTTGTGAAAGCGCTTCATGAGCGCCTCGGGCGTGGCCGAGCCTCCGAGCATGAGGCCGCGCAAGCTGCTGATGTCGCGCGGCTTCTTCTTCAGCTGCGCATAGAGTTCGACGCCGATCGTCACTGCGGCGGCGCAGAACGTGCCGCGCTCGGCCTCGATGAGATCGAGAATGTCCGCGGCAGTCGGATGCGGGCCTGGCAGCACGATCGTCGCGCCGACGGCGACCGCAGCGTGGGGCAGTCCCCACGAGTTGGCGTGGAACATGGGCACGACCGGCAGCACGGTGTCATGCTCGCTGATGGCGAGGACATCGCGAAGGCAAAGCGCGAGCGTGTGCAGGTAGAGGCCGCGTTGGGTGTAGACGACCCCCTTGGGATCGCCCGTCGTGGCGGACGTGAAGCACATGCCGCAGGGGCTGTTCTCCTCGATCTCGGGAAACGCGAAGTCCGGATCGCCTGTCGCGAGAAAGCTCTCATAGTCACAATCGCCGAGAGGCGCCGGCCGATCGTCCATGACGATGATGTGGCGGAGACTGCGCACCGAAGGAGCGACTCGTTCCACGGTCGGCAGGAGATCCGGATCCACGAAGAGGACCACGTCTTCGGCGTGGTTCATGATATAGGCGATGTGCTCGTCGGTGAGGCGGATGTTCACCGTGTGCAGGATGGCGCCAAGGCACGGAACGGCGAAGTAGAGCTCCATGTGCCGGTATGTGTTCCAGCCCAGCGTCGCGACTCTGTCGCCCGGCTTGACCCCGAGCCGAGCCAAGGCGCTCGCAAGCTGTCGAGTACGCCGACAGTAATCGGCATAATGATAGCGAAAAAGCTGGCCGTCGGCTTGTCTCGAAACGATCTCGTTCTGCGGTAGGAAAGACTCCGTGCGCTCCAGGAAGGTCTTCAGAGTGAGCTGCATCGCTGTCGCCCTAAAAATCATACCTGCGGTCTAGACGGAACGCCAGTTGACACCAGTGACGGAGCTGGTGCACGAGCGTACAGCTCGGCAGGCCGAGCTTCCACCACAACGATGCCGCACGGTCCCGGCGCGGCTTTTGCATCAACACCTACTAACTGAGTCTTCATTTAGCCCCGTTCCCCCTGAACTCGGCCCGAACTTCACGCGTGGGCGCCATCCAACCTCGATGAGCGGAGAGTTTATGCCTCGGCCTCCGGGCAGTCTTTAACATTCAATGTGGCCATATAGAACAATCTTGCTGGGTCGTTCGGTCGAATCTTGGCCAGGCCGAGCGGGGCAGCTCCGCTTTCAGGGCGCTGCCATCACTGCCGCATGGCCATGTGGCGGCGGTAATAGGGATGATGCACAAGCTGGAGAGCCCGCGCCTGCTTGGGCGCCGGGGTTCGCGTGCGCACGATCTCGCCTCGGCGCTGATCGCGAGCCGGGTGATCGCCCGGGCTGGAAACTCTCGACCCTGCGTGCGCTGCCCCGGAGACCTGAGACAGGTGCGCGGGCTCGGCGCCATCGTGGCGTGCGAGATCTATGCAGCGCTCGACTGGGGCGCACACCAGGGTGGATCGAGCCGGTCCCGCGTTCGCTGCCATGGCCGCTGTAGCGCACTCCGCCGAAAGTGGACACGGGAAGCGCAAGGCCAAAATGTTTGATGCTCACCATGCCGGCCTGAAGAGCTGCCGCTGCCATGTCGGTCCGTTCCAGCGAGTTGGTGAAGATGTAGGAGACAAGACCGAAGGGCAGGCCGTTCGCGCGTGCCAGGCCGTCTTCGTTGCCCCGGAAGGGCGAGACGACGGCAACCGATCCGAACGGCTCTTCGCGCATCAGCGCGATGCGATCATCGGGCGTGTGCACGATCGTGCGCGCGTAGAAGCTGCCGACATTGCCGATCCGCTTGCCCCGGTCAGCACTTCGGTGCCGCTTTCGTGCGTCGGCAACCAGCTTTTCTGTCGCCGGCGCGCGACCGGCATGCCAAAGCGGTCCTTCTGGGTGCCATCGTTCAGTCCACCCCCGACCCTCACCGTTTTGAAAGCCGAAACCAGTCCGGAGAGAAAGCGGTCGAGAATGCCCCCTGGATGAAGAAGCGCGTGAGCGAAATGCAGTCCTGAATGGCATTGCACAACGTCTTGGCCGCAAGCGCGCGGGCCGCGGCCTCTGCATCGGCATCGGCATCGTCGAACACAAGCACGGGGTATGTCCGCCCAATTCCGTCGATGTGCGCTTCATGTGCCGACCCGCCAGTGCGGCCAGTTGCTTGGCCTACCTCGACCGAGCCGGTGACGATGATCTTGCGAACCGTGGGATGGGCAAACGGCGCGAGTTGGTCGATGCCTTGGAGCGCGTTCTCATTCCATAACGAGGCGTACATCGAAGGGGGCTGTCGTTTGACGATATGATGCTCAGTGATCCTCGAGCGCTTGCTTCCCCCTTGCGGCCCATAGCCTTCGCGCATGTTCGCCCTGATCGCTCTGGAGCTTTTCGGCCATCCAGAGCAGCGCGCCGTAGATCGTGGCGCGATCATCGCCGATGAGGTCCACGATCCCGGCCTTGACGACGAGTCCGCCGAGTTCGATCAGATGTCGCGTGCGTTTGCGGCGTTCGACCTGCCAGGTGCGCATGTCATGCCGCGCCCGCGCTCCCTGATGCCGGTTGCGCGCTGCCCGGTTGCGTCGCAGCGCCGCCAGCGTCGCGGTCAGGCGCTGATGCAGATCGCCGCGGCCGGCTTTGAAAGAACGCGGCCCCGCGCTTGGCCCACGCCTCCCTCTTCCCGGCGTCCTTGGTTTCGGCCAGCACGGCCAGCGCGCCCGCCAGTTCGTCGGCGGTGAGCGCATCGGCTCCGGTCGAGATCACCAGTTCGCCGAGTTGCTGCACCTTGCGAGCTTTCAGGTCTCGCGCCTTGTCCTCAAGCGCCTTCAGTTCCGCATCAAAGTCCCGTGGCTTGCGCATCATGTCCTCCATGAGCAGTCGATGGAGGGATGATAGTTTCGTGCCTGCGGAAATGCTTCTATGTTGCCGGGACGGCCTGGAACGGCGCGGATCATCCCGAGAAATTAGTTTCGAGGGCGCGCTTATACGTCGTTCCGACGTGCGCTTGAGGGCAGTATCTGGTCGGTCGCCATGGCGATCTACCATTTCTCCGTTCAGGTCATCGGACGCGCGGCGGGCCGCAGCGCGGTCGCTGCCGCCGCCTACCGCTCGGGATCGCGGTTGCGCGACGACCGGCTGGACCGTGACCATGACTTCTCGAACAAGCCGGGCGTAGTGCATTGCGAGGTCATGCTGCCGGAAAACGCGCCCGAGGTCTGGGAGGATCGCGAACGGCTGTGGAACGATGTCGAAGCCGCCGAGATGCGCAAAGACGCGCAGCTTGCCCGCGAGGTGGAGTTCGCCCTTCCGCGCGAGATGACGCAGGCGCAGGGCATCGAACTGGCCCGCGACTTCGTGGCACTGGAGTTTGTCGATCAGGGCATGATCGCCGACCTCAATGTGCATTGGGACAAGGGCGGGGACGGCCAGCCCAAGCCCCATGCCCATGTCATGCTCACCATGCGGTCGGTGGACGGGAACGGTTTTGGCCCGAAGGTGCGGGAGTGGAACCGCACGGAGTTGGTCGAGCGTTGGCGCGAACGCTGGGCCGATCGCGTCAACGAGAGGCTGGCCGAACTCGACATCGACGCGCGGATCGACCATCGCAGCCTTGAGGCGCAGGGCATCGCGTTGGAGCCGCAGACGAAGATCGGCGCGCCCGCGCAGCGCATGGAGGTGGCAGGAATTGAGGCCGACCGCGCCGAGGATCACAGGCGCATCGCCCGCGAGAACGGTGAACGGATCATCGCCGATCCTTCCACCGCTCTCGACGCCATCACGCAGCAGCAATCGACTTTCACGCGGCGCGACATGGCGATGCTCGCGCACCGGCACAGCGACGGGATTGACCAGTTCAACGAAGTGATGGGCGCGATTCGCAACGCGCCCGATGTTGTCGAACTCGGCAAGGACGGTCGCGGCGAGGAGCGTTTCACGACCCGCGAGATGATCGAGGCCGAACAGCGCCTGCATCGTGCCGCCGCGATGATGGCGGAACGGGAACGTCATGAGGTCAGCGGCAGGAACCGCGACGCCGCATTGGCCCGCGCGGCGGATCGCGGCCTTGTCCTGTCCGGCGAGCAGGCCGACGCGCTGGCGCATGTCACGGACGGGCGCGATTTGGGCGTCGTGGTTGGTTATGCCGGGACGGGCAAGAGCGCGATGCTGGGCGTGGCGCGCGAAGTCTGGGAGGCAGCAGGCTACGAGGTCCGGGGCGTGGCGCTGTCCGGTATCGCGGCCGAGAATCTGGAAGGTGGATCGGGCATTGCCTCGCGCACCATCGCCAGCATGGAACATGGCTGGGGACAGGGTCGCGACCTTCTCTCGTCCCGCGACGTGCTTGTCATCGACGAGGCGGGCATGGTCGGCACGCGGCAGTTGGAGCGCGTGCTGTCCCATGCCGCCGACGCGGGCGCGAAGGTCGTGCTGGTCGGCGATCCGCAGCAGTTGCAATCCATTGAGGCGGGAGCGGCATTCCGCTCGATCCACGAGCGCCACGGCGGCGCCGAGATCAGCGAGGTGCGCCGCCAGCGGCAGGACTGGCAGCGCGACGCCACGCGCGATCTGGCGACCCGCCGCATCGGCGATGCGATCCAAGCCTACGACACACATGGCATGGTGCATGAGGCCGCGTCACGCGAACAGGCGCGCGGCGAGTTGATCGACCGTTGGGACCGTGACCGTCAGGCCAGCCCCGACGCCTCCCGCATCATCCTCACCCACACCAATGCCGAGGTGCGGGAGTTGAACGAAGCTGCCCGCGAACGGATGCGCGAGGCCGGAAACCTTGGCGACGATGTGCGTGTCGCCGTCGAGCGCGGCGCGCGGAACTTCGCACCCGGCGACCGCGTGATGTTCCTGCAAAACGAGCGCGGGCTTGGCGTGAAGAACGGCACGCTCGGGGCCATCGAGCAGGTCAGCGCCCAGAGCATGACCGTGCGCACGGACGACGGGTGCAATGTCTCGTTCGACTTGAAGGACTACAACAAGATCGACCACGGCTATGCCGCGACGATCCACAAGGCGCAGGGCATGACCGTGGACCACGCCCATGTGCTGGCGACACCGGGCATGGACGCTCACGGCAGCTATGTCGCCCTCTCGCGCCACCGCGACGGTATGGACCTGCACTATGGCCGCGACGACTTCGCCAGTCAGGACAAGCTCATCAACGTCTTGTCGCGCGACCGCGCCAAGGACATGGCGAGCGACTACGAACCCGCCCGAGACTATGCCGAGCGGCGCGGCATCACCTTTCGCGAGCGCGTGGAACGGGTTGTCGAGATCGTCCGCCAAGTTCCCGAGAAGGTTCGCGGCCTGTTCGACGGCCTACGCCCGCCCGCTGAGGGCGGACAGGGGCCGGAAAGGAAGGTGGAGGAAGACCCGGAGGCGGCGTTGCGCCGCGCCCGTGGCCGGGCGCTCGTCCGTCATGCCCGCGCCGTGGATGCGATCTTCGCGGCACAGGATCTGGGCGGCCAGGCCAGCCCCGATCAGATCAGGGAATTGCAGGAGGCGCGCCAGCGATTTGAGGAGGTGCGCCCCCACGGCCCGCATGACGCCGAAGCCGCCTACAAGAAAAACCCGGAGCTTGCGGCGGAGGCAGCGTCCGGCGACGCCCGGCACGCAATCCGCGCCCTGCAACTGGAAACCGAGCTTCGCACCGATCCCAGCCTGCGAGCCGACCGCTTCGTGGAACGCTGGCGGGAACTCGGCCAGACCAGCCAGCGCCAGTACCAGGCGGGCGACATGTCCGGTTACAAGTCCACGCGGGCAGCCATGGGCGACATGGCAAAGAGCCTTGAACGCGATCCCCAGCTTGAATCCATCCTTGAGGGTCGCAAGCGCGACCTCGGCATTGGGATCGACTCGGGCCGTAGCCTTGGCCGGGAACTCGCCTTCAGCCACGGTATCGACCTCGGTAGAGGCCGGAGTATCGGACTGTAGAACTATCCTATTTTCCGCCGCCTCCACGCCACAGTACTACGACGCCTAAATCACTATTGCACAACAATAAATCATCGCTCTGTCTGGTCCCGGAAGCCGTCAGAAACAACCGGCAGGAGCCAGCGCAGCCATGCCCGCACCAGACCGTATCGTCCGCCTCAAAACCGTTCTCGCGCGGACCGGCCTGTCCCGGTCCACCATCTACCGCAAGATCGCCGAGGGCACGTTCCCCGCCCAGTTGAGGATCAGCGTCAACGGCGCTGGTTGGAGGGAATCCGACATCGACCGCTGGGTCGCCAACCCCGTGGCGTGGTGCCCGAAAGGCGAGGCCGGCTTCGATGACCGACGGCGAAACGAATAATGAGGGGGTGGGCATCGTGTCCCGTTCCCCGCATGTGAGGCCACCCACGGCATCGGAGCAGCTTGAAGCGCTATTGGGCTACCCGTGGCCGTTCCCCGGCAGGCCACCCAAACATGACCTGTCCACATGGACCGTCACTGACGACTGGCCCCATCCTGTTCCGGTCACGCAGGCCGAGATCGAGGTGTTCGAGCAATGGTTCGGCGACATCTTCGACGAGTTGTTCGGCTCCGAGGGCTAACACCTCGGGGATTTGAAATCGGCGTTGAAATCCGCCCTTCAATGGATTACATGTAGTCACATATAGCTACATATGTGAGGGCGCAACATGCTGACCATCAACCTCAGAGACGCCAAGGCTGGATTTTCCAGCCTAGTTGATGAAGCCATCAAAGGAGAGATCGTGACCATCACCCGTCATGGCAAGCCTGTCGCGGCCTTGGTCTCGGTCGAGGCGGCGGAGATCGCGCGCAAGGCGCTGACGCGCAAACGGGCGGGCCTTGTCAGCTATCTCAGGACGTTCCCAGGCGGAGAGTTCCCGCGTAATCGCAGGCCATCGCGGGATGTCGAGCTTTGAGCGGCTTTCTTCTCGACACCAACGTCGTCTCCATGCTGGCGCCGTCGAAGGCGGAGGCATCCGCTGACTTCCTCACCTGGCTGGACCGCATGGACGCCGATGGACAGCTATTCCTGTCGGTCGTCTCCATCCATGAGATCGAGAAGGGAATCGCGCTCCTCGACCACAAGGGGGCAACGGCGAAGGCCGCGAGTATGAAAGCATGGCTCAGTGGCCTTGTCTCCACATACGACGACAAGATTATTGGCGTCGACGCGCAGGCCGCCGCGATCGGCGGGCGGCTGGAGGCGAAGGCGCTTGCGGCCGGTCACGACCCCGGCATGGCTGATGCCGTGATTGCCGGTATCGCCGCAGCGCATGAACTCGTCATCGTCACCCGCAACACGAAGCATTTCCTGCCATTCGGCGTCGCCGTGTTGTTGCCTGACGAGGCGGCTGCCGAAGGAGACAAGGCATGACCGCTTCCACAATCCCCCTGCGCGCCGCCCTCTACCTGCGCGTCTCGACGGCGCGACAGGCCGAGCATGATGTCTCGATCCCTGACCAGAAGCGGCAGGGCGAAGCCTATTGCGAGGCGCGCGGCTATCAACTCGTTGAGACCTATGTGGAGCCGGGCGCATCGGCCACCAACGACCGCCGCCCCGAGTTCCAGCGCATGATCGAGGCTGGCACGTCGAGGCCCGCGCCCTTCGACGTGGTGATTGTCCATTCGTTTAGCCGCTTCTTCCGCGACGCCTTCGATATGGAATTCTACGTCCGCAAGCTCGCCAAGAACGGCGTCAAGCTGCTGTCGATCACCCAGGAGATCGGCGATGATCCGGTGCATCAGATGATGCGGCAGATCATGGCGCTGTTCGATGAATACCAGTCGAAGGAAAACGCCAAGCATGTGATGCGCGCCTTGAAGGAAAACGCCCGGCAAGGCTTCTGGAATGGCTCGCTGCCGCCCATCGGCTACCGTGTCGTCGCGGCCGAGCAGCGCGGGGCCAAGACCAAGAAGAAGCTGGAGATCGACCCGCTCCACGCCGACACGGTGCGGCTGATCTACCGGCTGGCGCTGGAAGGCGATGGGACTAGCGGCCAGATGGGCGTCAAGAACATCGTCTCCTACCTCAACAGCCGCCGCATCTTCACCCGCGACGGCGGGCGGTGGGGCATCGGCCAGGTTCACCGCATCCTGACCCGCCGCACCTACATGGGCGAGCACGAGTTCAACAAGCGCAGCAAGACCAAGGAACTGAAACCCCTCAGCGAGATCGTCACGGTTCCGGTGCAGCCGATCATCGACCGTGAGACGTTCGACACCGTGCAGGCGCTCTTAAAGGCCCGCAATCCAAAGGTCACGCCATCCGCCGTCATCAGCGGCCCGACCATGCTCACCGGCTTGATTCATTGCGCCAAGTGCGGCGGGGCCATGACCATCCGCACCGGCAAGGGCGGGCGCTACCGCTACTATGCTTGCTCAATGAAGGCACGGCAGGGGCCGACCGCTTGCGAGGGCATGGCCGTGCCGATGGACAAGCTCGACGAGCTTGTCGCCAGTCACCTCGAAGACCAGCTTCTCCAGCCCGAGCGGCTGGAAATTATCCTCGCCAGCGTTCTCGATCGGCGGCAGGAGCAATCCGAACGCCGCCGCGAGCATATCGCGGAACTGAACAAACGCGCCGCCGAATCGGAACTGCGTCTCAAGCGCCTCTACGATGCCATCGAGGCGGGCGTGGCCGACATTGACGACCCGGCGCTCAAAGACCGCATTGACGGCCTCAAGGCTATCCGCGATCAGGCCAAGTCCGACGCCGAGCGCGCCCAGGCCATGCTCGACACCTCCGGCGCCAAGGCCATCACCCCCCAAATGGTCCGCACCTTCGCCAAGACCGCCCGCCAGCGCATCCGCCTTGAAGGCGGCGGCTATCGCCGCGACCACCTGCGCGCGCTTGCGCAGCGTGTCGAGGTCGCGGACGGCGAGGTTCGTATCATGGGATCGAAGACCCGGCTGCTACAGGCGCTTACCGGAAAAACTGGCGTAAACTCAGTGCCCACTCAGGGACTGAAGTGGCGGACCCGGCGAGATTCGAACTCACGACCTCTGCCTTCGGAGGGCAGCGCTCTATCCAGCTGAGCTACGGGTCCGCGACGGGGCGGACCATACCGGAGGCGCCCTTTCCCTGCAATGCGAAGCTCAGGCCTCGTCGCGCCGGTGGAAGTGCGAGCCGCCGTAGGATTGGTCGGTCGGGACGATCTCCATGAAGCTCACATCCATCCGCTGCGGCGCCGACAGGACGAACAGGATGGCCCTGGCGATGTCGGCCGCCTGCAGGCTCTCGTACCCTTCGTAGAAGCGCCGCCGCCCTTCTTCCTTGTCGGCCATCAGGGCGAGATGCACGCCGGTCTCGACCCGCCCCGGGGCGATCTCGCTGACGCGGACTCCCGTGCCATGCAGGTCGAGCCGCAGCGTCCGGCTGAGATTGTGCAGCGCCGCCTTGGTCATGGCGTAGACCGGCATGCCGGGCAGCGTCCACGTGCCGGCCGTGGACCCCAGATTGACGATATGGCCGCGTCCGCGCTCGACCATGCCGGGAACCACGGCGTGAAGGCAGTTCAGCGTTCCGCGCAGATTGACGTCGAGCAACGCATCGATGTCGGCGCCCTCGGCCTTCCAGGACGGCGTCGCGGGCGACAGGGCCGAGGCATTGTTGATCAGGATGTCGGCTTGCAGCGGTCCCAGCCGGTCCATCACCGCCTCGCGATCGGCGATGTCGAGGTCGATCGGCGTGCAGCCGGTCTCGTGTGCCAGCTTGGCGAGATCGGCCGCCGAGCGGGCGACGGCATGCACCTCGAGGCCGTGCTCGCGGAGCAATCGCACTGTGGCGGCGCCGATGCCGCGGCTCGCGCCGGTGACGATGGCATGACGATAACGATCGAGCGACATGGGCGACTCCTTTCCGGTAGATTGCGCCAAGTCACAGGTCGTGGGGGAGAGATAGAGCGATGGCCAAGCAATTGTTCCGCGACGGTACGGAAGTCGCGGGCTTCTACGTGCGCACCGTGAAGAGCGGACCGTTGATCTTCGTCTCGGGCACCACCTCCCTCGATTCGCGCGGGCGTGTGCAGGGCAGGGACGCCGGCGAGCAGACCCTGATCTCGATGCGCAAGATCGAGTCGGCGCTGAAACAGGCCGGCGCCCGGCTCAAGGATCTGACGCGGTTGACGATCTTCGTGACCGACATCCGCGACATGGGCGCGGTGACCAAGGCGCTGGGCAAGGTCCTCAAGGGCTCGGCGGTCAGCGCGACCCTGGTGGCCGTCAGTGCGCTCGCCACGCCCGGCCTGCTGGTCGAGATCGAATCGACCGCGGTGGTCGAGCGCTGACGGCGGGGCGGCAAGTCGTCCGTCCTCGCCTGGGGCGCGCGCCGGCGGGACCACCCTCGGCGGTCATTCGCTGCGGCTGATGCTGCTCGGCCGCGAGGTGTGCCGCGATCCCCAGAGGGCGGCCATCTTCGGCTCGACATCGCGGGCATCGGCGCCCGACGGCAGGGGCGCCTCGTGGTTGTCGATCCAGGCGACGATGTCGTCCGAAACCACGACGCCTTCCTTGTCGCGCAGCAGGAGATGATAGCCGCGCTTGTAGAAGGCGAGCTTGGAATCCGGCCGCTTGGGCATCAGCTCGATCGTCTCGCGGACCGGGCCGGAGGGGACGATACGGTCGCCGAGGCCGTGCAGAAGGATATAAGGAATCTGCACGTTCTCTGCTGCAGCGCAGGCGGCATCCATCAGGTCGAGCAGCCCCGCACCCATGTCGAAGCGCGGATTGCGCAGCATCAGCGGATCTTTCTGCAGCTTCTCGATGGTCTTGGGATTGTCGGTGGGCTGGAAATCGATCGAGGTCGGTCCCAGCGGCATCCACGGGATGGTGTGGGTGAAGAACCATACGCCCGCGGTCACCACCTGGCCGAGTGACTTGCGCGACCGCACGGCGGGGGCCAGCAGGATCAGGCCGTCGGCCGGCAGGCCCTGATCGGCGGCGACCAAGGCGACGGCGCCGCCCATGCTTTCCCCGGCGATATAGAGCGGAACGCCGGGGTGGCGCTCGCGCAGCAGGGTCGCGACCGCCTCGGCGTCGGCGACCAGCGTATCGGTGCCCGGCCAGCGGGCGCGGGTCGGGCTGGCGCCGAAGCCGCGCTGGTCATAGGCATAGGTGGCAATGCCCGCGCTGGACCAGGTCTTTGCCGGTTCCTCGAAGGCATTGCGGTAGTCGCCGAAGCCATGCAGGCCGAGGATGACGGCCCGGGGCTCGGCGCCGTTTGCCGCAGGCCATGTCGCCAGCGGTAGCGCAGTGCCGTCCGCCGCGACATAACGGTTCTCCGTCAATCGGGGTGAGCCGGTACGTTTGCCAGCCGGAACCACCACGGGTGAGCAGGCGGCGAGCATGACCGGCGCTAAAGTGGCGGCTATCATCCGGCGCCGCAAAAGGAGAGACAGCGTGAAAGAACCTTTCGAAACCATTACCGTCGACACGGACCGCGTCGCCTGTGATGGCGGCGGCGGACCGCTTGGCCATCCCAAAGTCTATCTCAACCTCAGCAAGGAGGGGCGGGTGGAATGTCCTTATTGCAGCCGGGTCTACGTGCTGCGCGAAGGTGCCCAACCAGCCCATGCTCACTGAGCGCCGGCCATGAAGCAACTGGGAGAAGGCTGGAACTGGCGCGACCTCAAGCTCGGCGACCGCTTCATCACCTTCGGCCGCACGTTGTTCGAGGCCGACCTCCTGAATTTCGTGACGCTTTGCGGCTTTTCCGAGGAGCTGTTCACCAACAAGGAGTACATAGCGACGCATGCCCCCATGCGTGGCGGGCATCCCGTGCCGGGGGCGCTGGTCTATTCCATGGCCGAGGGCCTGGTGATCCCGACCACGCTGCAGGGTACGGGGCTCGCCTTCCTGTCGATGGGCTTCGACATCAAGGGCCCGACCTATGTCGGTGACACGATCCATGTCGAGATCGAGGTCACCGAGATCAAGCCGACCTCGAAGGACCCGATGCGTGCCCTGGTGCGCACCACCAATCTGGTCAAGAACCAGAAGGGCGAGACGGTTCTGATCTACACTCCGCTGCGTATGATGCAGGGCCGGTAGATGAGCAAGGTCGCGATCGAGACGGACGGCGCCATCACGATCGTCTCCATCGATCGCTTCGCCGAGGCGCGCAACGCCGTCGATCCCGAGACCGCGGACCTGCTGCGCGAGGCCTTCCTCGCCTTCGATCGCGACGAGACGCAGTCGGTCGCCATCCTGACTGGTCGCGGCGGCACCTTCTGCGCCGGCTTCGATCTCAAGGTCGCGGCCAGCCGGGAAGGGGCGGCAATCCACGATCCCGACGGTCCGGGCCCGATGGGGCCGACCCGTCACCTGCTGTCCAAGCCCGTGATCGCCGCCGTCGAGGGTTACGCGGTGGCGGGCGGGCTCGAACTGGCGCTGTGGTGTGATCTGCGGGTGGCGTCGGAGACGGCCAAGTTCGGCGTGTTCTGCCGCCGCTGGGGCGTGCCCCTGATCGATGGCGGCACCGTGCGGCTGCCGCGCCTGATCGGGCACAGCCGCGCGCTCGACATGATCCTGACCGGCCGTGAAGTCGATGCCCGGGAGGCCTTCGACTGGGGCCTCGCCAACCGGCTCGTGCCGGCGGGGCAAGCCCTGGCCGAGGCCAAGCGCCTGGCCGAGCAGCTCGTCCGGTTCCCCCAGCTCTGCCTGCGCTCCGACCGCCGCTCGTCCTATGAACAATGGGGCGCCGAGTTGCGGGATGCGCTGTCGAACGAAGGCCGGCTGGGCGCACCCACCCTGGAGGCCGAAGCCCGCAAGGGCGCTGCCCGCTTCGCGTCCGGCAAGGGCCGCGGCGGCAGCTTCGGCGAGCTGTGATGGAGGGCGAGTAGACGGTGTCGATGTTCGGGCCCGCCTTCGCTGCGCTTCTGACATTTGCGGTCCTGCTCGCCGGCGCCACCTTCGGCGTGGTCTTGCGGCGGTGCCTGCCCGATCACATGCTCGACCAGGACGCCAAGGATGTCGTCCGGCTCGGCATGGGACTGATCGCGACCATCGCCGCTCTCGTCCTCAGCCTTCTCATCAGCTCGTCCAACGGACTCTACGAGGCCCAGCGCTCGGAGCTGCGCAACATCGCCGGCGACCTCATTTTTCTCGACGATATTCTTCGCCTCTATGGCGACGACACGCGGCCGGCGCGCCTTTTGCTGCGCCAGTCGATCCCGACGATGGTCGAGCATATCTGGTCGTCACCCGACGAGATCGACGGCGCTCCCGCGCCGCTTCAGAGGAACCCGCAGGCGGAGGCGGCTTACGCGTCGATCGTCGGCCTGGCGACACATAGCGAGAGCCAGTCCCTCCTCAAGGCGCAGGCGCTGCAGGTGGTGGCCCGGATTTCGCAAGCCCGCTATCAGCTCTACGAGCGATCGAAGGCCCGACTGCCGTCGCTGCTGATCATCATCCTCGTTTCCTGGATGGTCTTCCTCTTCGTCAGCTTCTGCCTGTTCTCGCCGCTCAAGCACACCTCCACGGTCGCCCTCGCGGTCATCGCGCTCTCGGCCTCGACGGCCGTGTTCCTGATCCTCGAGCTGGCACAACCGTTCGGCGGCATCATGCGCGTGTCCGAGCACCCGCTGACGACGGCGCTCGGCCCTCTCTAAGCCGCCACTGCAAAAGCGGCGTTGCAACTCGCCCGTCAAGGAGCCATCGATGTCCACGCCGATCTCGTCCGAGTCGCCTTCCGATCTCAGCCGCCGCACGCTGATGGCCTCGGCGGGCGCGGTGCTCGCCAATGCGCTGGGCGGCAGCGAAGTCGCGCAAGCCCAGACCAGCGGCGCTCCTGCGCCTCCGACCGGCGCACAGACGATGCCGTCGGGCTACAACATCCTGTTCGTCCTGGTGGATCAGGAGCACTTCTTCCCGCACTGGCCGTTTCCGGTTCCGGGCCGCGAGGCGATCAAGAAAAAGGCCGTCAACTTCCTCAATCATCAGGCCGCGGCCTGCGTCTGCTCGTCGGCGCGCTCGGTGATCTATGCCGGCCAGCATATCCAGCACACGGGCATCGCCGACAACTTGAACTACGTGTGGCAGCGCGACCTCTCCACCAACATCAAGACCATTGGCCACCGGCTGGCCGACCTCGGCTACCACGCGGCGTATCAGGGCAAGTGGCATCTGTCGTCGACGCTGGATGTCACGCGCGAGCCGGTCGACGTACCGCTGCTCGACTATCGCAAGGTCATGGAGTCCTACGGCTTCAAGGATTTCTTCGGGCTCGGCGACCTCACCGACAGCGTGCGCGGCGGCTACTCGTACGATGACGTGACCCTGGCTGCCGCGACCACGTGGCTGCGCACCGAGGGGCTCACCCTCAAGGCCAAGAAGCAGCCCTGGTATCTCGCGGTCAACTTCGTCAATCCGCACGACGTGATGTGGTTCAATTCCGACCTGCCGGGCGAGACTGTCCAGGGCAAGTCGCACTGGTCGCCGATCGAGCCGGCGCCCGACGACGAACTTTACCGCGCGACCTGGGACGAGGTTCCGCTTCCGGCCAGTCGCCATCAACGCTTCGATGCGCCGGGGCGGCCGGTGGCGCAGAAGTACTATCAGGAAATCACCGACATGATGGTCGGCGCGTGGCCCGACGAGGATCGCCGCTGGCGGGCGCTGCGCAACTACTACTTCAACGCCATCCGCGACTGCGACCGCAAGGTCGAGGCGCTGCTCGGGCTGTTGCGCGGCCTCGGCCTGGAGCAGGAGACGATCGTCGTCTTCACCTCCGATCATGGCGAACTGGGCGGCAACCATCAGATGCGGAACAAAGGCACCACGACCTACCGCCAGCAGAACCATCTGCCGCTGATGATCGTCCACCCGGCCTTCGCGGGCGGAAAGGACTGTGCGGCGATCACGTCGCAGCTCGATCTTGCGCCGACGATCATCGGTCTGACCGGTCTCGATGAAAGTCGCCGCCGCAGCGCTGCGGCGGGCTTGAAGGGACGCGATTTCAGCCGCCTGCTGGCCCGTCCTGACGGCGCCGCAGCCGACGCCGTGCGCCCGGCGGCGCTGTTCAATTTCGACATGCTGTCGTTTCAGGACCCGAAATGGGCGGCCATGACCGTCGATACGCGAAAGCCCGGAATCAAGGTGCCCGAGAAGCAGTACGCAGCGATGGAGAAGCATCCGCCCGACTTCCACAATCGCACCGCGATCCGCAGCATCTGGGACGGGCGCTATCGCTTTTCGCGCTATTTCTCGCCGGTGCAGTTCAACACGCCGAAGACGCTGGAGGAGCTGGTCGCGAAGAACGATCTCGAAGTCTACGACCTGCGAGAGGATCCGGAGGAGGTCAACAACCTCGCCGTCGATGCCAAGAAGAACGGCGAGCTGATCCTGTCGCTGAACGCGGCGGCCAACGCCCGCATCGCCGAGGAAGTGGGCGAGGACGACGGCAGCTTCCTGCCGATACGCGACGGCAAATGGAAGTTTCCGCCGGTCGACAAGGGATAGCCGCGGTCCGCGACGGGGCGGCCCGGCTCCGTCCCAGCCGTCGGGGACGGCAGAAGCGCCGATAACTCAAGGCATTAACGCACTTTGTCCCGCCGTCCCCGGTGTCCCGCTCTGTCCCGCGCGTCCCTGCTGTCCCGCCTGTCCCAACGCCTCACGCGTCCTGCTGCATCAGTCTGATGCAATCGGCGAAGCATCCGAGCGCCTGGACGATCGTCGAAGACATCGCCGGATCCGCGGCGATCGCTGTGGTGTCCATCCTGCGGGACAGCAGATCGACCGACAGGGATGCCTGGTCGACGATGTGCGCCGACATGGTCTGCAGCACCAGGCGCAACGCCGCCTGCGCCTCCGACGCGCGGGGCGAGGTGTTGAAGAGCGCCACGGGCTTTCCAGGAAACGTCGAGCTGCCGACCAGCCAGTCGAGCATGTTCTTGAACGAGCCGGGGATGCCGCGGGCGTATTCCGGGCACGAGATCAGAAGACCGTCCGCCGCGCCGATGCGGGCGTGCAGGTCGACGATCCCTTGCGGCAGGTCGTTCTCGAGATCGGGATTGAAGTGCGGCAGGTCCGCCATGCCGCGATAGAGCTCGATCTGGAGTCCGCGCGGCGCCAGCCGGCACGCCGCTTCCAGCAGCGATGTGTTCGATGATCCGGCACGCAGACTGCCGGAGAGGGCGAGCAGACGGATGGGCGTCATTGGTGGCGAGCAGTCGACAGCGATCAGGGTAGGGCAATCGCATATGAAGTCGTTTCGTCATCCCGAGCGACGCCGCCTGTAGGGCAGCGCAGTCGAGGGACCTCTTTTCCTTGCTCCCGTCCAGAGGCGAGGCCAGCAAAAAGGTCCCTCGACTGCGCCTCGCTCCGCTCGGCGTCGCTCGGGATGACGGGAAATCTTTGCATGGGCGATTGCCCTACCCGTCAGGGAACCAGCACCGCCTTGCCGACCACGGTTCTTTCCTCGATCAGCCGGAACGCCTTGACCCAGTCGCCGAGGTCAAAGGTGGCGGCGACCGTCGCCCGCAGCTTGCCTTCGGTGTACCAGCGCATCAGCTCCTCCTGCGCGTCGGCCACCATGGCCCGACGCTGCTCGAGAGCGGCCGCCTCCTTTGCGCTCGGCGTGCCCTTGCCGCCCCAGCCGTTCCAGTAGCCGTAGTAGAAACCGATCACCGTGACGTTCTTCACCAGCAGGATGTTGGCCGGGATCTGGGGAACGGTGCCGCTCGCGAATCCCATCGGGATGATGCGGCCTTCCGGCGCGACGCAGCGCAGGGAGACGTCGAAGGCAGACCCTCCGACGGGATCGTAGATCACGTCGGCGCCGCGCCCGTCGGTGATCTCCAGCACCTTGGCGCGCAGGTCTTCCTGGCGATAGTCGATCAGGTGATCCGCGCCGGCCTCCTTGGCCGCCGCCAGTTTCTCCGCGCCGCCGGCGGATGCGATCACTATCGCGCCCATGGCCTTGCCGACCTCGATCGCGGTCAGGCCGGATCCGCCGCCCGCCCCGTGCACCAGCAGGACTTCGCCGGGCTGCAGATTGGCCTTCCACTTCAGGGCGCCGTAGGCGGTGGGATAGAGCGTGGGGAAGTTCGTCGCCTCGGCGTAAGGCATGATCTCGGGAATGCGCACGGCATTCGCTGCCGTCGCGACCGCATATTCGGCGAAGGCGCCCTGCGGCACGCCGGTCATCACACGGTCGCCGACCTTGAGCGTTTCGACGCCGAGCCCGAGCGCCACGACATGGCCGGCCAGCTCGTTGCCTGGGATGTAGGGCAGGGGCGGTTTGTTCTGATGCTTGCCCTGAACGCCGAGCATGGCGGCGAAGCTCACGCCGGCCGCGCCGACCCGCACCAGGATCTCGCCCGTCCGCGGTTCCGGCACCGGGCGATCCTCGACCTTCAGATTTTCGATCGGGCCATAAGCATGACACACCAACGCACGCATTCCATTCCCCCGGATGTTGCTTGTCGAATGTTGCTTGTCGGACGTTACTTGTCGAACTGGCCGTGGCGCCCTTCGCCTTGGGCGAAACGCGCCGCACCCTTTTGCGACTCCTGCCGGCGCGCCGCGAGTGACAATTCCATTTCGCGCCGGATCGCCGCCGCCTGGGCCCGGTCGAAGCTCTCATACGTCGACTGCCGATCGGAGGTCATGGCGATGGGCGGAAAGCCCGCGATCTGCGCGGCGAGTTTCTCCGCCTCGGCACGCGTCCTGCCACGCGCGACCTTGCGCGTCGCCAGGCCGATGGCGATGGCTTCGTCGGCGCCGACCGCGCGGCCTGTCAGAAGCATGTCGAGCGCGCGCCCCAGGCCGATGAGGCGCGGCAGGCGCACCGTGGTGCCATCGCTCATGGGCACGCCCCAGCGTCGCGAGAAGACGCCGAAGATCGCCGTCTCGTCGACAATGCGGATGTCGCAGAAAAGCGCGACGCCGAGGCCGCCGGCACAGGCATGGCCCTCGACCGCGCCAATCACCGGCTTGGTGAGCGGCGCCCGCAAGGGTCCGTCGTCGCTGCCGGCCCAGGGGAAGTAGTCGACGCCCGATCCCAGTTCCTTGAGGTCGGCGCCGGCACAGAACGCGCCACCCGCGCCTGTCAGCACCGCGACCTGCGCCTCCGGGTCGGCATCGAAAGCGCGAAGGGCGGCGGCGAGTGCATGCGCGGCCTCGTTGTCGAGGGCGTTCTTCGCCTGCGGTCGGTTGATGACGATGGTGGTGACGGGGCCGCTTCGGTCGACGAGGATCTTCGGAGAGTCCATTTCAATCCATCGGTGCCGGCCCTCGGCCAACGCTTTGGGGAGACACGGCTTGCTGGGCGCTATCGATCAAACCTAGCGCACGGTGGCCAACTCGTCTTCGAGCTGGGCATTCGACCGGATCGGCGTGCGGAAGTACCACCAGTTATTTTGCGCCGACCATTTCTCCTTCTTGGCCGTGCCGCCGCCCCAGACGCACCGGCGGAAGGGGCGCGTCGTCGCCATGAAGGTCTTGTCCGCGTCATCGAGCTTCAGGGCATGATCGCCGAGCTCTTCGCGACTGAACATCGGCAGAGCTTCGACGATCAGTTGCCGCACGTCGACGTCGTTGCGCCAGTTGTCGAGATCGAAGGTGTAGTCCTTCTTTTCGAGCTCGATGACGAAGCTCGACCACTGCTCGATCAGATCGCGCACCTCCTCGACATTGGGAGGGCCCGGAGGCGGCGATGACGCGATCATTCGGTGCCTCGCTCGGCCTGGCGGCGGAAATAGCGCTCGCCGTCATTGGGCTTGAAGAAGGTGCGGATCGTGCCGTCGCGATTGAAGGCGACGAAGGCGCCGGTCTGGCGATCGAAGCGGGTCGTCACGCCGTCACGGCGCACGGCCTGGATCACCGGTCCGCCGACGGCCGTGTCGCGCAGGAGCTGTGCCTGGTGCAGATAGTCGAGCTTGGTGATGTTGCCGAATTCGGCGCCATGCTTCTTGTAATGCTCGTCGAGCTTCCATTCGCTCTCGAATCCGACGCCGTTGCCCCAGCTCCGGCGCTCGGTCCCCGAGCTGACCATGTCGGCGAGGTCGCGCGCAAGAGCGCGTCCGCCGGACTCGACGGAACAGGTCCAGGTGACGAGGCTCGCGACCGCCACCAGCGCCATCGCCAGCAGACGATGACAGGGGCGGCCGCCCATACGCGGAAACATGCGCCTATTGTGCGCCGGAGTTGAACCAGCGCGCAATCAGGCTGCGTTCACCTTCGGTGATGTTTGTCAGGTTGCCGGGAGGCATGACCTTGGAGACCACCGCGAACTGGTTGATCGTCTCGGCGCGGTTGCGGATCTCGGCCGCCGTCTCCAGGACGACGCCCTTGGGCGGCGCGGCGAAGCCCTCCTGGGTCGGCCGGGTCGCATGGCAGGGCGTGCAGCGCTCCTTGATGATCGGCTGGATCTCGCTGAGGGCGACGGGGCCGCCGCCCGCATCGATGCTGGGCCGGGGCAGGGAGAGGATGGCGGTGAGCAGCAGCATCACCAGGCCCGATGCCAGCACCAAGGGGTTGGCATTGCCCTTGTGGCGCTGCACGAACCAGACGCGCACCAGGGCGCCGGCGACCGAGATCATCACCAGCAGGACCCAGTTCCACTTGTGGCCGTAGAGACCGCCATAGTGGTTGCTGATCATCGTGAACAGGACCGGCAGGGTGAAATAGGTGTTGTGCACGGAGCGCTGGCGCCCGCGCAGCCCGAAGCGGGGATCGGGCGTGCGGCCTTCCTCCTTGGCCTTCACCAGTTCGCGCTGGCCCGGGATGATCACGAAGAAGACGTTGAGCGCCATGATGACGCCGAGCATGGCGCCGAAATGGATGTAGGCGCCGCGCCCGGAAAAGAGGTGGCACAGGGCCCAGGCGGCGAAGATGCAGTAGAGGAAGAGCAGTCCGCCCAGGATCAGATCGTCCTCGCCGAAGGCCGACCGGCAGAGCAGGTCGTAGACCAGCCAGCCGCCGGCCAGGAAGGCGAGGCCGATGGCGATCGCCTCGGGCTGCGACAGCGCCATCACCGATGGATCGATCAGCGCGACCTGCGCGCCATAGTAGTAGATGATGCACAGCAGCAGAAAGCCGCTGATCAGCGTCGTATAGGCTTCCCACTTGAACCAGTGCAGTTCCGGCGGCAGCTTTTCGGGCGCCAGCTTGAACTTCTTGGCGGTGTAGAAGCCGCCGCCATGGACCGCCCAGACCTCGCCGCCGATCCCCTTTACTGCGTCGGCCGGATCGAGGGGCGCGTGCAGGTGGTTGTCCAACCAGATGAAGTAGAACGAAGCCCCCACCCAGGCGATGCCCACGATCATGTGGGCCCAACGAGTGGCGAGATTGAGCCACTCGATCACGAAACTGGCATCCATCCTTCCTCGTAGCGCCTTGCCCGGTGGGGCCTCAAGGCGGTAAATCGCCCCTCGCCTTATCCAAAGAACTCAATTTCCAAAAAAGAGGAACACCATGGCGGCTCTGGACCTTCCGGCGGGCGTGACCATCGATGGGCAGATCAAGCCCGGCTTCGAAAGGGTGCTGAGCAGGGAGGCGCTCGAGTTCCTGGCCGACCTTCAGCGTCGCTTCAATGCCCGCCGCGAGGAGCTGCTGGCCGCCCGCGTCGAGCGCCAGAAGCGCCTGGATGCCGGCGAGAAGCCCGATTTCCTGCCGGAGACCGCGCAGATCCGGGACAGCGACTGGACGGTCGCGCCCCTGCCCAAGGATATCCTCGATCGGCGTGTGGAAATTACCGGCCCGGTCGACCGCAAGATGATCATCAATGCGCTCAATTGTGGCGCCAACGTCTTCATGGCCGATTTCGAGGACGCCAGCACGCCGACCTGGACCAACATGGTCGAGGGACAATTCAATCTGATGGACGCCGTGCGGCGCCAGATCGACTACGTCGATCCGCAGTCCCAGAAGGCCTACAAGCTGAACGACAAGACGGCCGTCCTGTTCGTCCGTCCGCGCGGCTGGCATCTGCTCGAAAGGCACATGACGGTGGACGGCAAGCCGATGTCGGGCTCGCTGTTCGATTTCGGCCTCTACTTCTTCCACAACGCCAAGGAAGCGCTGGCCCGCGGTACCGGCCCGTACTTCTATCTGCCGAAGATGGAAAGCCATCTCGAGGCGCGACTGTGGAACGACGTCTTCGTCCATGCCCAGGACACGCTCGGCGTGCCGCAGAAGTCGATCAAGGCCACGGTGCTGATCGAGACCATCCTCGCCACCTACGAGATGAACGAGATCCTGTGGGAGCTGAAAGACCATTCGGCCGGCCTCAATTGCGGCCGCTGGGACTACATCTTCTCCTTTATCAAGAAGTTCCGCGAGCAGGAGTGGGCAGTGCTGCCCGACCGCGGCCAGGTGACGATGACCTCGCACTTCCTGCGCTGCTACAGCCAGCTCCTGATCAAGACCTGCCATCGTCGCGAAGTGCATGCCATGGGCGGCATGGCGGCGCAGATCCCGATCAAGAACGATCCGGCCGCCAACGAACAGGCAATGGAGCGGGTGCGCGCCGATAAGAAGCGTGAGGCCGGCGACGGCCACGACGGCACCTGGGTCGCGCATCCCGGCCTGGTCGAGATCGCCAAGGCCGAGTTCGATGCCATCATGAAGGAAGCCAACCAGATCGCGCGCAAGCGCCAGGACGTGCACGTCACGGCGGCCGACCTGATTAAGGTTCCGGAAGGCACCAAGACCGAGGCGGGGCTGCGGCAGAACGTGGCCGTCGGCATCGGTTACGTCGAGGCGTGGCTGCGCGGCATCGGCTGCGTGCCGCTGTTCAACCTGATGGAGGACGCCGCCACCGCCGAGATCAGCCGCGCGCAGGTCTGGCAGTGGGTGCGTCACAACCAGACGCTCAACGACGGTCGACCCGTCACCAAGGAACTCGTGCGCCAGATCGTGCGCGAGGAGAACGACAAGGTGAAGGCGCAGATCGGCGAGGAGGCCTACGCCAAGGCCCGGTACGAGGACGCCGCGCAGCTGATGATCGACCTGGTCGAGCAGCCGCAGTTCTATGAGTTCCTGACCCTGCCGGCGTACGATCGCATCATCGCCGACGAGACGAAGGCGGCGGCGTAGTAGAAGATCGTTGTCCTCCCCTGCGCGGAGTCCGCGCAGGGGAGGTGCCCTCGTCTTACGAGGGCGGAGGGGTCATGGGCTGCACACAGATGCTGCGGCAGCCCATGACCCCTCCGTCGCCGATGACGGCGACACCTCCCCTTGGCGGACGCCGCCAAGGGGAGGGGATCAAGACAGAAGGGGCAAACACCAATGGTCCAGACCGTTTACGACGTCACTTCCGCAGGCAAGGCCGAGGCGCCGGCGATCGGGGCACCGGGCCGGCCGTGGCTCGCCTATGCCGGGTTGAAGACGCTTGCCGATGGCACGATCGCCACCCTGAACGGCGTCGGCATCGGCCGCGGCGACCGCGTCGCCATGGTCATCCCCAACGGGCCGGAGATGGCCTCGTCCTTCGTCGCCGTCGCCTCGGGCACGACCTCGGCGCCCCTCAATCCGGCCTATCGCGCCGAGGAGTTCGAGTTCTATCTCGACGACCTCAAGCCGAAGGCCGTGATCGTGCAGAAGGGCGTGGACAGCCCGGTGCGCGCCGTGGCCCAGAAGCTCGGCATCCCCCTGGTCGATCTCGTCCCGACGGAGGGCGCGCCGGCCGGTGTCTTCACGCTCGATGTCTCGGCGCTGAAGCCGGGCAAGGCGGCCAAGCCGGGTACGTCGGTCGATGGCGAGATCGCCCTCGTCCTGCACACGTCGGGCACGACGGCGCGGCCCAAGATCGTGCCGCTCTCGACCGCCAATCTCGCGGCCTCGGCCCGGCACATCGGGGCGACGCTGGCGCTGACGCCGGCCGACCGCTGCCTCAACATCATGCCGCTGTTCCACATCCACGGGCTGATCGCCGCGACGCTGTCGTCGCTCGCGGCCGGCGCATCGGTGTCGTGCACGCCCGGCTTCAATGCCCTGCGCTTCTTCGCCTGGCTCGAGGAAGTGAAGCCGACCTGGTACACGGCGGTGCCGACCATGCATCAGGCGATCCTGGCGCGCCTGCGCGGCAACGTGGAGGCGGCGAAGGCGGCCAAGCTGCGCTTCATCCGCTCCTCTTCCTCGTCGTTGCCGCCGCAGGTGATGAGCGAGCTGGAGCAGGCGTTCGGCTGTCCGGTCATCGAGGCCTACGGCATGACCGAGGCGAGCCACCAGATGGCCTCGAACGCGCTGCCGCCGGGCAAGCGCAAGCCCGGGTCGGTCGGCCTCGCGGCCGGGCCGAAGATCGCCGTCATGGACGACGCCGGCAACCTGCTGCCGCAAGGCAAGACCGGTGAGGTGGTGATCCAGGGCCCCAACGTCACGGCGGGCTACGACAACAATCCCGACGCGAACGCCAAGGCCTTCACCAACGGCTGGTTCCGCACCGGCGACCAGGGTTACTTCGACGAGGACGGCTATCTGTTCCTCAACGGACGCCTCAAGGAGATCATCAACCGCGGCGGCGAGAAGATCAGCCCGATCGAGATCGACGTCATCCTGATGGATCACCCCTCGGTCGAGCAGTGCCTGACCTTCGCCATCCCGCATCCCAAGCTCGGCGAGGAAGTGGGCGCGGTGGTCGTGCTGCGTCCCGGCTGCGAATGCACCGAGCGCGAGCTGCGCGACTTCGTGGCCGCGCGTGCCGCCGACTTCAAGGTGCCGCGCAAGGTGCTGTTCCTGGCGGAGATCCCGAAGGGGGCGACCGGCAAGCTGCAGCGCATCGGTCTGGCGGCCAAGCTCGGCCTGGGCGAGTTGGCGGGCTGAGGTCTCGGACGTGACATCGATCTGCGTTTTCGGCGCCGGCGCCATCGGCGGCCTGATGGCCGCCAAGCTGGAGATGGCCGGCGTGCCGGTGACTGTCGTCGCGCGCGGCCCGCATTACGAGGCGATGCGGGCCAAGGGCCTCGTGCTGCGCAGCGAGGGCCAGGAGACGGTCACCAGGCCGCGGGTCGAGACCGATCCCAAGGATGTCGGGCCGCAGGACTATCTGGTCCTGACCCTCAAGGCGCATTCGCTGATCCCCGCGATGGCGCAGCTCAAGCCGCTGATCGGACCCGGCACCACGATCGTCGCCGCGATCAACGGCGTGCCGTGGTGGTACACCTACAAGCTCGGCGGTGCGTTCGAGGGCAAGCGTGTCGAGGCGGTCGATCCCGACGGCATGGTGTCGGCCGGCCTGCCGCCGGCCCAGGCGCTGGGCTGCATCGTCTATCCCGCTGCCGACGTCGTCGAACCCGGCGTGATCGAGCATACCTATGGCGATCGCTTCACGCTGGGCGAGCCGGACGGCAGCCGTAGCGAGCGCGCCGGCAAGTTCGCCGAATTGCTGATCAAGGCCGGGCTCAAGGCGCCGGTGCGGCCGCGCATCCGTGACGAGCTGTGGGTGAAGCTGTGGGGCAACATGGCCTTCAATCCGGTCAGTGCGCTCACCGGCGCGACGCTCGACAAGGTCCTGGCCGATCCCGGCACGCACGCGGTCTGCCGGGCGCTGATGGTCGAGGGCCAGGCCGTGGCGGAGAAGCTCGGGGTGAAGTTCGCGCTGACCGTCGACAAGCGCCTCGCCGGTGGCGCCGAGGTGGGCGCACACAAGACCTCGATGCTGCAGGATCTCGAACGCGGTCGGCCGCTCGAGATCGAGGCGCTGCTGGGCGCGGTGGTGGAGATGGCGGAATGGGTCGGCGTCGACATGCCGATCGGCCGGACGATCCTGGCACTGGTGCGTCAGCGCGCGGCGATGCGCTGATATGGACGAGAAGATCGAGCTGGTTTTCGATCCGCACAATGCGGCAGCGGCGGAGTATGTCCACAAACGGCTGTCGGCGTTCAACGCGGCGGCGACGGGCCGGTCCGATTTCTACCCGGTGAACATCTTCCTGATCGGCGACAAGGGCGAACGACTGGGCGGCCTGCTTGGTTATGTATGGTCGGATTGGCTCTACGTCGCCATCCTGTGGGTCGATGAGGCGCTGCGCGGCAAGGGACAGGCGACGCGGCTGATGGATGCGGCCGAGGATTACGCGCGCCAGCGCGGCTGCCATTCGGCATCGCTCGACACACACTCCTTCCAGGCGCGGCCCTTCTACGAGAAGCGCGGCTACGAAGTCTTCGCCACGCTCGACGACTATCCCAAGGGCCACCAGAAGTTCTTCCTGAGGAAGAAGCTTTCATAGGAGCGGTGCGTTTCTGCGGATGCGCACCCCTTGAGCGCCACTGGAGTGGCGCGCTCCGATGAGTCAGGCGAGGTCCTTCAGCTTCTTCTCGATCGCGAGCAGGTCCATCCAGCTCTGGCGCTTGCTGGCGGGGGTGCGCAGCAGGTAGGCGGGATGGAAGGTCGGCATGGTGGGGATTTCCGTCCCGTCACCGAGACGATAGCTCGCCCATTTGCCGCGCAGACGCATGATGCCTTCGGCGGTGTCGAGCACCGCCTTGGCGGCAACGCCACCGGCGAGGACCAGCACCTTGGGCCGGATCAGCTCGATATGGCGGCGTGTGAAGGCGAGACACATGCCCTGCTCGGCCAGCGTCGGCGTGCGGTTGCCGGGCGGGCGCCAGAACAGGATGTTGGTGATGTAGAAGCCGCCGGCGCGCGTGAGGCCGATCGCCTCCATCATCCGGTCCATGAGCTGGCCGCTGACGCCGACGAACGGCTTGCCGAGACGATCCTCGTCGGCGCCGGGCGCCTCGCCGACCACCATCACTGGCGCATCGGGCAGGCCATCGGCGAAGACCGTGTTCTTGGCCGTGCGCTTGAGCGCGCAGCCTTCGAAGCTGCGGACCGCCGCTTCCAGCTCGGCGAGCGTCGTGCAGCCTTCGGCCAGGGCGCGCGCATCCTCGACCAGCTGGGGCGATTCGAGCGGCACCGGAGGACGCGGTGCTGGCGGTGCGGCGCGCAGGGGCGTCGGCGCGGCCGGCCGAGCGGGCGTCGCGGCTGGCGGCGTCATCGCGACGGTGACGGCAACGGGAGCGGCGGCGGGCGATGGCAGGGCGAAGCGATCGACCGGCTCCTCGCCGATCGTCTCGTCGAGACCCTGTTCGACGTACCAGCGCAGGATTGCTGCAAGATCCTGTGGCGCGATCGCCGCGTCGGCCATCAAAGGCTCTTCAGGAAGGCGGCGAGGATCGGTGCCCACAACGCCGCATCGGCATGGCTCGCCATGTGGCCCTTGTTCGAGGGCAGCTCGACATAGGTGATATCGACGCCGGCCTTGCGCATGTCGCTCACGTAGCCGGGGCAAAGGGCGATGTCGAACAGCTTGTCGGTCGGAGACTGCACATAGAGGACCTTGGCCCTTCTGAGCGCATCGTACTGGCTGGTAATGTCGAACGTACCGATGGCCTTGCGCAACACGACGAGCGAGTGGCCATCATAGATCTGCGCCCAGGCCCGCGCATTGGCGCGAATCGCCGCCTCGCGCGCCCTGGGATCGGGCATCGTCTCGGCCAGGATCTCGTTCTGGCCGTAGCTCATCAGGGTCTCGAAGCGGATTTCCTCGAGCGTCCCGGCGATGCCGCCATTCTCGTAGTACCAACCGTCGTTCCAGTTGGGATCGCTGGCCAGCCGTTTCTGCAAGGCCTGCAGGCGCTCGAGGCCCGAGGGCGCGCGCGGCGCCGTGACCGACGGCACGATGGCCTTCATGAAACCCGGATAGGACGCCGCCCACTGGAACGACTGGAAGCCGCCCATGGACGGGCCGATCACGGCAACCAGTTGTTTCAATCCCAAGGAATCGACCAGAAGTTTCTGGCTCGCGACCATGTCGCGCAGGGTGATCTCGGGGAAGGTCGGGCCATAGGGCTTGCCGGTGCGTGGGTCGATTGCATTCGGGCCGGTGCTGCCATGCGCGGAACCCAGGGCATTCACCGCGATCACGAAGTAGCGATCCGTGTCGATGGCCTTGCCGGGCCCGATCAGGGCATCGAACCAGCCGACGGAACCAGCCGCGACGCCGCGTCCTTCCTTGCCTTTCGCGTTCCGACCGGCGGCATGATGGCTGGACGTATAGCCGTGCACGACGAGGACGGCGTTGTCT
Source organism: Enhydrobacter aerosaccus (assembly GCF_900167455.1). GTDB lineage: Bacteria > Pseudomonadota > Alphaproteobacteria > Reyranellales > Reyranellaceae > Reyranella > Reyranella aerosaccus. The sequence continues at coordinate 183,925 of NZ_FUWJ01000002.1, read as the reverse complement.
CGTTGGGGGCTCAATTGCCCGTATGTCTCGTAGGCGAGCTCCAGGCGAGGCAGCACCTGCCCATTTTCCAGTCGGAAATCGTGCGCCGCGAACGATTTACTCTCAATTTCTGTCAACTCAGCCACGGGAATGCCCCTTTCAGCAGGTAGCGATCCAGCCCCCGACAGGCTATTTACCAGCCAAGGATCGCCGCCAGCCAGCGGTGCGTCTATCTGGAAAAGGCACTGGAGAGCGAGACGGGTATGGCACGCGAGGCGATGGAATACGACGTAGTGATTGTCGGCGGCGGCCCGGCCGGGCTCGCGGCGGCAATCCGGCTGAAGCAGCTCGCGGCCGAGCGCAACCACGAAGTGTCGGTCTGCGTGCTCGAGAAGGGATCGGAGATCGGCGCTCACATCCTCTCCGGCGCCGTCATCGATCCGATCGGGCTGAACGAGCTCGTTCCCGACTGGAAGGAGAAGGGCGCGCCGGTCGAGACGCATGTCACCGACGACCAGTTCCTGTGGCTGACCAAGACCGGATCCTACCGTTTCCCCAATTTCCTGATGCCGCGGCTGATGAACAACCACGGCAACTACATTGTCAGCCTGGGCGAGCTGTGCCGCTGGCTGGCGCAGCAGGCCGAGGCGCTGGGCGTCGAGATCTATCCCGGCTTTGCTGCCGCCGAACTGCTCTACAACGAGGATGGCTCGGTGAAGGGCGTCGCCACCGGCGACATGGGCATCGCCAAGGATGGCCATCATAAGGACGGCTACACCGAGGGCATGGAGCTGCATGCCAAGTACACGCTGATCGCCGAAGGCGCCCGCGGCTCGCTGGCCAAGCAGCTCATGGGCAAGTTCGACCTGCGCGCCGGCGTCGATCCGCAGAAGTTCGGCATCGGCATCAAGGAGCTGTGGCAGGTCGATCCCGCCAAGTTCAAGAAGGGCCTGGTGGTGCACTCGCAGGGCTGGCCGCTGTCGGAGACCGGCAGCCAAGGCGGCTCCTTCATGTACCATTTCGGCGACAACCTCGTGGCGATCGGCTTCGTGGTTCACCTGTCGTACGAGAATCCGTACCTGTCGCCGTTCGACGAGTTCCAGCGCTTCAAGACCCATCCGGAAGTCGCGAAGCATCTGCAGGGCGGCAAGCGGCTCTCCTACGGCGCCCGCGCCATCAATGAAGGCGGCGTCCAGTCGGTGCCCAAGCTGGTGTTCCCGGGCGGCGCGCTGATCGGCTGCTCGGCCGGCTTCGTCAACGTGCCGCGCATCAAGGGCAGCCACAATGCGATCAAGAGCGGCATGCTCGCGGCCGAGGCGGCGTTCGAGGCGCTGGCCGGCGGCAAGACCGGCGGCGACGAGCTGATCGCCTATCCGGTCAAGCTCAAGGCATCGTGGATCTGGAAGGATCTCGACAAGGTCCGCAACGTCAAGCCGGCGCTGAAGTGGGGCTCCGTGATCGGCACGATCTATGGCGGCTTCGACATGTGGATGCACGATCTCGGCATCCGGCTGCCGTGGACGCTGCGGCATCACAAGGCCGACCATGAATGCCTGCGTCCGGCCTCCGAGTTCCAGCCCATCCCGTATCCCAAGCCGGACGGCGTGCTCTCCTTCGACAAGCTGTCGTCGGTGTTCCTCTCGAACACGAATCACGAGGAGGACCAGCCGGTCCATCTCAAGCTGCGCGATCCGTCGATTCCGATCGCGGTCAATTTGCCACTCTACGCCGAGCCGGCGCAGCGCTATTGTCCGGCCGGCGTCTATGAAGTCGTCACCGCCGACAACGGTCAGCCGCGCTTCCAGATCAACGCGCAGAACTGCGTCCACTGCAAGACCTGCGATATCAAGGATCCGGCGCAGAACATCGACTGGACTGTGCCGGAAGGCGGCGGTGGTCCCAACTACCCCAACATGTGACAGGCATGCGACCCATTCCCCTCGCGCTGTTGTCCGCGGCGCTGCTGCTCACGACGTCCTTGTCCGGCATGGCGCAAAGTACGCCACCCGCGAAATCGCCGGCTGGCGTGCCGCAACGTGCGTCGGCGCCAGGGACGATCTCGCTCGAGGGTCGATATCTCGCCGGCCGCGTGGCCGAAGAGGATCACGACTACGACAGCGGCGCCGAACAGCTCGACCTCGCGCTGGCGCAGGCCCCGAACGATCCGACCTTGGTCTACGGCGCGTTCCGCATGCGCGTGTATGCCGGCCGCTTCGATGCCGCCGCCTTGCTGGCGCCGCAGGTTCTCGCGACCAAGCCGGGTGATGGCTTCGCCAACCTGGTTCTGACGGTCCAGCACATCAAGCGCGGCGACTATCGCGCTGCCGAGCAGCAGCTGGCGCGGATCGGGGCCGAGAACCAGCTCGGCCCGCTGAAGGACTTCGTGGTCGCGTGGCTGAAGGCGGGCGAGAAGGACTACGCAGCAGCGCGTGACATCCTGGCCCGGCTCAAGCCGCGCCAGGGCAACGACCGCGCCGAGGCGCCGTCGCTCATCATCCGCGCCCAGATCGACGAGATGGCGGGAGATCGCGCGGCGGCCGAGACCAAGTATCGTCGCGCCGCCGAGCTCGACCCGGCCGGTTTGCGCATCGTCGTGTCGGCGGCGGAAGGGCTGGAACGGCTCGGCAAGGTTGCCGACGGCCGGGCGCTGCTCAAGGCCTATGGCGACAAGTACAGCGACTCGGTCGTGATGGACGGCCTGCTCGCCCCCAACGCGCCCGCTCCCAAGCCGCCGTCGCCCGCCTCGGGCGTGGCCGAGATCCTGTTCGATATCGGCGGTATCCTCGGCTCCGACCAGCGCAACGAGCGCGCCGATCTCGCCTTGATCTTCGAGCAACTCGCGGTCGAGCTGAAGCCCGATTTCGACTTCGCCTGGCTGATGATCGCGGGCATCGACGAGCAGTTCGGCAGGATCCCGCAGGCCGTGGCGGCATTGGGCAAGATCGGCCCGACCTCGCCCTTGAACTGGCAGGCACGTCTGCGTGCGGCCACGCTCGATGCCCAGGAGGACAAGATCGACAGTGCGGTCCGTCGCCTGCAGGCGATGGTGGCGGAGAAGCCGGATCGCATCGACGCGGCGCTGTCGCTGGCCGACCTGCTGCGCACCAAGGAACGCTATCAGGAGGCGGTCGCGGCCTACGACACGGCGATCTCCCGCATCAAGGGTGCCGAGGACCGCTACTGGCCGATCCATTTCGGACGCGGCATCGCGCTCGAGCGCCTCAAGCAGTGGCCGCGCGCCGAGGCCGACATGAAGAAGGCGCTCGAGCTGTCGCCCGAGCAGCCCTATGTCCTGAACTATCTTGGCTACAGCTGGATCGATCAGGGCGTGCATCTGGACGACGGCATGAAGATGCTGAAGCGGGCCACCGAACTCAGGCCCGATGACGGCGCCATCACCGACTCGGTGGGCTGGGCCTATTATCGGCTGGGCCAGTTCGACGAGGCCGTGAAGTGGCTGGAGCGCGCGACAGAGCAGAAGGGCGACGACGCCACGGTGGTCGAGCATCTGGGCGACGCCTACTGGCATGTCGGCCGGTTCCGCGAGGCCCGCTTCGAGTGGCAGCGTGCCGTCAACCAGAAGCCGGACAAGGATCGTCTGCCGGTCCTGCAGGACAAGCTGAGCAATGGTCTGAACGTCTCGAACGACAAGCCGACCGTCTACGAGAAGGAAAAGTCCGCCGACAAGAAGCAGGGCGGCTGAGCCAGACGGATCGCGCTTGGAAGTCCCTGGAGAAGTGCATGTCGAGGCGGCTCCGGCCAAGGTCAATCTGTGGCTGAACGTCGTCGGCCGCCGCGCTGACGGCTACCACCTTCTCGACTCGCTGGTGGCCTTCAGCGATCTCGCGGATACGCTCGAGATCCGTGCCGCCGATGACCTCCGGCTGACGATCGAAGGCCTCGGCGCGGAGACGCTGTCAGCCGAACCCGACAATCTGGTCCTCAAGGCGGCGCGAGGGCTCGCTGACGCAGTCGGGCGCAAGCCGCAGGTGGCGTTTCGCCTCGTCAAGCGTATCCCGATGGCGGCGGGCCTGGGCGGTGGTTCCGCCGATGCCGCTGCGGCGCTCCGTGGCCTGGTCAGGTTCTGGCGACTCGGGCTTCCGCAAGCCGACCTGCTGACCCTTGCGACCCGCTTAGGCGCCGACGTGCCGATGTGCCTGCTCGGCAAGCCATCGATCGCACGTGGCATCGGCGAGGAACTCGAAGCCGCTCCGGCATTGCCGCGCTGTGGCGTGTTGTTGGTGAATCCCGGCGCGGTCCTGCCGACGCCGGCCGTCTTCGCAGCGCGCCGCGGACCTTTTTCGCCGGTCCAGCCAATCGAGGCATGGCAGGACCTGCCGGCGCTCGTCGAAGCACTCGCCGCACGCGGCAACGATCTGACGGATGGCGCGATCTCCCTGCAGCCGGTCGTCGGTGAGGTCCTGGCGACACTCCGTCGAAGCCCGGGCGTTCGCTATGCCGCGATGAGCGGCAGCGGCGCGACCTGCTTTGCGCTGTTCGACGATGTTGCTGGCGCGCGGTCCGCTGCAGCTTCGCTGCCGCCGCAGTGGTGGCGGCATGCCGGGGGCTTCGCCTGAGTCGCGACGCCCTTTAGGGCTTGGTGCTCTTCGGAGCCTGTGGAGAGGCGGCTGTGGGCGGCGAGCTGGTGGCGCGTTTGGCGAGGGCCTGCTTCAGCGCGACATACACGTCCTTGTTCGGTTCGCCGGTTTCGGCGACGCCGATGCTGCGCTGGAAGCCGCGAATGGCGCTGCTGGTCATGGGGCCCGGTACGCCGTCCGGCTTGTCGCGCAGCAGTTTGAGATCGACCAGCGCCTGCTGGATCGCCCGCACCTGATCGCTCGGCGTCGAGGGCCATCCGGCCGCCACATCCTGGTCCCCGGACGGCGCGGGTGAAGCGGAAGTCTTGTCAGGCGCCGGAGACGGCAGTGCCGGCGCAGGCAGCTGCGGCGGTGGACTGGTGGACGGCAGCCCGGCGACGATCTTGCCAATCTCGCTTTGGCCCATGTCCCGTGCACGACGCAGTTCGGCCGGCGTCAGGACGCGTTGCAGCGCCTGGGCACGCTGCACCGCCGCCTTGGCCAGCGGTGTGTCGTCGCCATTGTTCTCATCGCGCTCGAACTGTGCCGCGAGCCCAAACCAGGCAACGGCTGCGGGAAGATCCTTCGGTGCCGCATCACCGCGTTCATAGACATCGGCCAACGTGAACATCGCAGCCGCCATGCCCTGATGCGCGGCCGCCTGCAACAGCTTCACGGCCTGCGCCTGGTCGCGCGGCACGCCTTTGCCGGTCCGCAGCAGGAGGGCGAGATTGTGCTGGGCCGCCGGCACGCCGGCCTCGGCGGCGCGCCGGTACCATTGCGCCGCCTTTGCCGAATCACGCTCCACGACGAAGCCGCTTTCGTACATCACCCCGACATTGAAGGCCGCCTGGGGAGAGCCCAGTTCGGCAGCATGCAGCATCCATCCGGCGCCGGCCGGAGGATCCTTGGCGATGCCGACTCCCAGGATGAGGCGTCGTCCCATCTCGATCATCGACGGCAGATCGTTGGCCTCCGCCTGCTTCTTGAGGTCGGCCAGCGACAGCGACTCCGGATCGCCGGCAACGGCGCCGCTCGGTGGCGGGTTGTCCGTAGCGGGTGGCGGTGCCGCGGCAGGCTCGACAGCGGGACGCTTGATCTCCGCCACCGTGGGCGCCGGCGGAATTTCCGCAGCGGGAAGGGCGATATCGTCGCCGAAGGCCGGTGGCTGTGACGTCGGGGCGCCCGGCGCCGTTGCCTTCGCCTGCTTGGCCGGCCGCGGAGGTGTCGCTGGCGGACGGATCGTCACGAGCGCCAGCGCGCCCGCCGCGACGGCGATCACCAGGATGCCAAGCAACAGGCGCGACGGACGCGTGAAGGCTTTACGGCCGATGCGATTTTGTTCCGGGACGCCGCTCATCGCCCGACAATAGCCGAGAGCGGCTGGGCACGAGAAGGGATGGCCCGATGGCGCACCACGAGCAGCGTGGTGAGAAGCAGCACCGCGCCAGCCTGGTGAGCGGAGGCCAGCGCGATCTCGACGCCACTCAGGATCGTGGCGATCCCGAGACAGAGCTGCACCAGTGCCATGCCACCGGCCGCATAGCCTTCGGGGCGGCGGCTACGCCAGGCCAGGACGAGAACGCCAAGCACCAGGAGCTTGGCCAGCCATCGGTGGATGAATTGAATGGTCGTTCCGTTCTCGAAGATATTGATCCACCACGGCGACAGATCGAACATACCCGGCGGAATCCAGTAGCCCGACATGGTGGGGAACGTGTTGTGGGCGAGACCGGCCCGCAAGCCTGCCATCAGCGCGCCGAAGGTCATGACCACGAACACGAAGCCGATCAGGGCCGAAGCCTTGCGCCGCGTGCCGGGATCGTCGCGGCGCGCCGTCTGAGGGCCGAGTTCGAGGATCAGCCACACGGTATAGGCATAGAGCGCCACGGCGGCGAGGAGATGCGCGGCCAGTCTGTAGTGACTGACCGATGGCCGATCGACGAGGCCGGATGCCACCATCGCCCAGCCCAGCACGCCTTGCAGGCCTCCGAGCACGAGCAATGCGACGAGCCGAGGCTTCAGCGCCGGCGACAGCTGTCCGCGGATCCAGAACCAGGCGAGCGGCAGCGCCATCACCAGACCGATCAGGCGTCCCCACAGGCGATGGAAGAACTCCAGCCAGAAAATCTGTTTGAATTCCGGCACGGTGAAATCACGATTGACCAATCTTCCCTGGGGCGAGGAAAGATATTTCTGCAGCTCTTCCTGCCAGGCCTGCTCGGTCAAGGGCGGGATCACGCCTGTGACGGGTTTCCATTCGACCATCGACAGGCCCGATTCAGTCAGGCGCGTCAGGGCTCCGAGCACGATCATGACGAAAATCATTGCCGCGACGAGAATCAGCCAGGCACGTACGGTGGCGGGAACGGTCTTCATGGCCGGCGGACCATGGGGGAACTGGAACGCTGCGTCATCAGGCATAAATGTCGCGAAGCTTCGCCACCTTGCGCGGAGCGGCGTGCTTGGTTAATCGGTTCGTGCACATACAAATCCCCCTCCCCCTGACCCGGATATTCTGACAATGACGGCGCATCAACTCACTCCTTCGCTCGCTCACGGGGTGGGTTTCGACGATCTTTACGACCGGGACGGACTCGTCCGGCTGGATGCGGCTTTCGTCGCTTGGCTGCAGGACGCCAATGTCGATGTGCACGCTCGTTTCCTGGCCGCTCGCTCGGCCCCGGACTCTCTGGCGACGAAGGACGAGGCGAACCTCCTGATCGAGGTCGCGCGTTCGCTGGAGGACTTCGTCGCTGGCCTGTTCGGCGTTTCGCGGGAAGCCTCCACGCTGCGCGCCGGGCACGTGGAGCTTGCGCCGCTCTACGATTGCAAGCGGCTGTTCGTTCAGCGCTATGTGACGCGCGCCATCAAGGCGGATGCAGCCGCGACGCTGGTCGGGGCCGAAGTGACGGCCGCGATCAAGGTCCCGGCTCGCCTCGAGGACGGGCTGGAGGCGTGGGAACTGGCATTTGCGCTGGCCGTACGCGAGCTGGTGGGCGCGGAATTCAAGGTGGAAGCACCGACGCCTGAGATCGAAGCCCTGACGCGTTACGCCGCGTGGGCGCTGCATAGCCCCGAAGGCAAGCGACGTCATCGCGAGGGACCGCTGTTCAAGGTGCCGCACAAGCTCGACTTCGAACACCTCGTGCCGATCGAGACCGAAGTGGTCGACGGCGTCACCCGCATGAAGTTGCCGCGCAGCATGCTGCGTCATCGCGAAGGGTTTGCGCTCACCGATGCGGGCTACGATCTCGTACGCACCGTGGATCACACCAATTACTGCATCTGGTGTCACAACCAGGGCAAGGACAGCTGCTCCAAGGGCCTGAAGGACCGCAAGACCGGCGAGTTCCAGAAGTCGCCCTTCGGCGTCACGCTCGCCGGCTGCCCGCTCGAGGAGCGCATCTCGGAGATGAACCTGCTGAAGAGCGAGGGCTTCTCCATCGGCGCACTGGCCACGGCGATGGTCGACAACCCGCTGCTCGCGGCAACCGGACACCGCATCTGCAACGACTGCATGAAGGCCTGCATCTATCAGAAGCAGGAGCCGGTCGACATCCCGCAGATCGAGACCCGCACGCTCAAGGACGTGCTGGGCCTGCCCTGGGGCTTCGAGATCTACTCGCTGCTGACGCGCTGGAATCCGCTCAACCTGCGCCGGCCGATCCCGCGTCCAGCCACCGGTCGCAGCGTGCTGGTGGTCGGGCTCGGCCCGGCAGGCTTCAATCTGGCGCATCATCTCATGAACGACGGCCATACCGTGGTGGCCATCGACGGACTCAAGATCGAGCCGCTGCCCCCGGAACAGTCGGGCGTGAAGGCCGATGGCGGGCGCGTTCCCTTCGTTGCCGTGAAGGACATCGCCACTCTGCGCGAGAATCTCGGCGAGCGGGCGATGGCGGGCTTCGGCGGCGTCGCCGAATACGGCATCACGGTGCGCTGGGACAAGAACTACCTCAAGCTGGTGCGGCTCCTGCTGGAGCGTCGCAATCAGTTCTCGATGTTCGGCGGCGTGCGCTTCGGCGGCACTGTCACGGTCGAAGACGCCTTCGCCCTGGGCTTCGACCATATCGCGTTGTGTGCCGGCGCCGGCAAGCCGACCGTGCTCGACATGCCGAACGGGCTGGCGCGCGGCGTGCGCGCGGCGTCGGATTTCCTGATGGCGCTGCAGCTCACGGGCGCGGCGAAGAAGGAGTCGATCGCCAACCTGCAGGTGCGGTTGCCGGTCGTGGTGATCGGTGGCGGCCTGACCGCGATCGACACGGCCACGGAGTCGCTCGCCTATTATCCGCTGCAGGTCGAGAAGTTCCTGGCTCGCCACGAGACGCTGGTCGCCGAACGCGGCGAGACGGCGGTGCGGGCCGGCTGGAGCGAGGAAGAGCGCGAGATCGCCGATGAATTCATCGCGCATGCCAAGGCCATTCGCGCCGAGCGTGCGGCGGCGGCCAAGGAGGGCCGTGAACCGGAGATCGCCAAGCTGGTGAACGGCTGGGGCGGTGTCACCGTCGTCTATCGCCGCCGTCTGATCGAGTCGCCTTCCTACACGCTCAACCACGAGGAAGTGCTGAAGGCGCTGGAAGAGGATATCCGCTTCGCCGAAGGACTTTCGCCCACGGCCGTCGAGGTGGATGCCAACGGCCATGCCAAGGCACTGGTGGCCGAGGGCCAGCAGGGCGGCGAGAAGATCAAGGCGACCTTGCCGGCGCGCACGATCCTGGTGGCGGCGGGAACGCAGCCGAACACGGTGTTGGCGCGCGAGGATGCGACGCATGCCTTCATCGACGGCAAGTATTTCCGGGCGCTCGACGAGGATGGCGAGCCGGCGACGCCCGAGCGCGTGTGCAAGCCGCGCGACGTGCGCGTGCTGATGTATCGCCATGCCGACGGACGCTTCATGTCGTTCTTCGGCGACCTGCATCCGTCGTTCGCCGGCAACGTGGTGAAAGCCATGGGCGGCGCCAAGCAGGGTTATCCGATCCTTACGCGGAGCATGGCTCGATTGGCGGCCCCCAAGCGCGCGCCTGCCGATATCCTGGCCGAGGCCAACCGTCTGTGGCGTGCGAAGGTCGTGCGTGTCGAGCGGCTGACGCCCACCATCGTCGAAGTCGTGGTCGAGGCGCCGGCAGCGGCGCGCAATTTCGAGCCCGGCCAGTTCTATCGTCTGCAGAATTACGAGGCGCGCTCCAGGAAGATCGAAGGCACGCTGCTGACCATGGAAGGATTGGCGCTGACCGGCGCCTGGGTCGACAAGGAGAAAGGCCTGCTCTCCCTGATCGCGCTCGAGATGGGCGGCTCGTCCGATCTCTGCGCCCTGCTGGAGCCCGGCGAGCCAGTGATCGTGATGGGACCGACCGGCGCCCCGACCGAGATCGAACCCGGGGAAACGGTCGTGCTGGCCGGCGGCGGCCTCGGCAACGCGGTGCTGTTCTCGATCGGACAGGCGTTCCGGAAGGCCGGCAGCAAGGTTCTCTACTTCGCGGGCTACAAGCGCGTCATCGATCGCTACAAGGTCGACGAGATCGAGGCCGCGGCCGATGTCGTGGTGTGGTGCTGCGACGAGGCTCCGGGGTTTGCGCCGTCGCGGCCGCAGGACAAGTCGACGGTCGACAACATCGTCGAGACGATGCGCAAGTACGCGGCCGGAGAACTGGGTGAGCAGCCGATTCCGTTCAACGACGCAGACCGCATCATCGCGATCGGCTCGGACGGCATGATGAACGCCGTGCGATTGGCGCGCCATTCGGTGCTGAAGCCCTATCTCAAGCCCGATCACCGCGCCTTGGGATCGATCAACTCCCCCATGCAGTGCATGATGAAGGAGATCTGCGCCCAGTGCCTTCAGCTTCACAAGGATCCGGTCACGGGCAAGGAGACAGTGGTCTTTTCCTGCTTCAACCAGGACCAGGAACTCGATCGCGTCGATTTCGGCTGCCTGCGTCAAAGGCTGCGACAGAATAGCGTGCAGGAAAAGATCGCGGCGCAGTGGCTCAACCGGTCGTTGCAGAAGCTGGGCATCCGCCGCTAGAATCGCCCCACTGAAGGTGGGGAGTAGTGTCGAGCATGCTGTATCGCCGGTTGGTGGGTATCGCGGCCCTTTTGACCTGTGCCTCGGGATCGCCTGTCCTTGCGGCTGACGATCCGCCTCTGAGTGCGGAGACATCCCCGTCGCAAGCGCAAAGCCGAGCCGTCGAGCCTGTCCGTAGCAACTGGGAAGGCTTCTATCTGGGCGGCCATGTCGGCGGGGCGACTGGAACGGCGACCTTCTCCAGCCCGTATGGCTCCGACCTGTTCGGCGGCAGCGTCAATACGCCGGCTTTCCTGGCCGGCTTGCAGGCGGGCTACAACTGGCTGCCGACGTCGCAACTGCTGCTCGGCGTGGAGGTGAGCGGCAGCTACCTCGTCTCGCAGGGACAGAACACCTGCGCGCAACCCAATACCGAGCAGATCGGTGCCACCTGCCAGGCTTTCCCGAATGCGATCGCGAGCTTCACCGGTCGTATCGGCTATCTGACGGAACCCAACGGCCGTACGCTCATCTACGGCAAGGCGGGCGCGGCCTGGATGCACAGCCAACTCTATGCCAACCCGAACAGCGCCGGTTTCCCGGGCTTCAACCTGACCGCGGAGACCGGCACCGGCGGAAGCCAGGCTGTCGGCGTGTGGGGATGGACGATTGGCGCGGGCGTCGAATACGCCGTCTCATCCAAGTGGTCGTTGAATGTCGGCTACGACTACATGCGCTTCAGCGGCATCAACCTGCAAACGCCGCCGACGACCAACGTCACGGCACTCCGTGAGGTCGACAGCGTTGTCGGTGGCACGTCCAGCGTGACGCAGGACCTGCATATCGCCCGTCTCGGCTTGAATTACCATTGGGGTGGCCCGTCGAAAACCGCCGATGAATCCTACGCCAGCGCGCCGGATACCCGGTCGACGTGGAAGCCCGGATGGGAGGCCGAGGTCGGACTGCGCTACTGGTACAGCTCGGGGAATTTCCAGACGACGAACAGTGAGTCGAATACGCCCAACAGTCCGGCCGGATCGAACCTCTCCTACAATGGCATGACCGGGCATACCGGCGAGCTGTTCGGACGCGTCGATGCGCCGTTCAACGGCTTCGTGAAGGGCTATGTCGGCGGCGGAGGCATCACCGGCGGCACGATGTACGACGAGGATTGGGGGTTGGGCAAAGCGCTGTCCAACGAGCCCACCGCCTATCAGGTCACGCAATCCAACATCGGCGGCTCGCTCAGCTACGTGACCCTGGATCTCGGTTACAACGTGCTGCGTGGTCCCGACCACAAGATTGGTCTGTTCGCGGGGTACAACCGCTACCAGATGAGCTTGAACGCAACGGGCATCTACTATCCGACAGCCCCGTCGGCAGGAGCCCAGTTCGCGTCGAACGTGCCCGTCATCTCCGACAACAGCACCTGGCAATCGCTGCGGCTTGGCATGTCGGCGCAGGTGTGGCCGGCGGAACGGTTCAGGGTCGATGCCGACCTGGCCTATCTACCCTATGTCGCTCTCAACGGCATGGATGCGCACTGGCTGCGGAACGCCTTCTTCCCGGTGAACGGAACCGGCAACGGCGTTCAGGGCGAACTCGTCCTGTCCTACTACGTGACCGATGCCTTCAGCATCGGTGTTGGCGGTCGCTATTGGTCGATGTGGACCAACAGTGCCAGCTACAGCTTTGGCAGCTACGAGTACGTCACCCAGAGCACCAATCGTTACGGCGTGTTCCTCCAGGGGGCCTACCGGTTCGGTACGCCAAAGCAATGACGGTGCTTCAAGGCGTTCGCACGAAGCGGAACAGCACCTTGTCGCTGCTGTAATAGCGCAGCTGGTCGACGACCTTGGGGAAGTAGGCGCTGCCGACCGTGAAGGGCATGAAGGCGTCGAGGGCGAGCGGCCGGACAGAAACGCCGAAACCCGCCTGGGCGAAGGCGCTGGCGACCTCTTCCAGCGAATGGTCGTAGATCGGGATCGAGGAGGTCTCGGTGATGAGCTTGCGCCAGCGTGGCCACAGGCTCGAATCGGTATGGCAGCCCATGGCGGCAACGTAGGCGCCGCCCGGCCGCAGCGCCGCCTTGATGTCCCGGGCATGGGCTGCCGGATCGGGCAGCAGATAGATCACCTCGTGGCTGAAGGCGAGATCGAAGGTCTGGCCGAGATCCGCCGCGAGGTCGCCGACCTTGTAGGCGATCGGTCGGTGGCCCTTCAGGAGCTCGGCGCGTGCCACCGATTCGCGGGCGATGTCGATGCCCATCGCCGACTTGAACGGATGACGATCGTAGAGCAGACGCAGGAAGCCGCCCTGGTTGCAGCCATAGTCGAGCACCGTCGACTGCCGGAGATCGTGCGTTGCCCCGACATCGATCATGCGTCGCCAGATCGGGGCGTGGGTGGCGCCCATCGCATCTTCGTCGGCCTGATTGCGGTTCCAGATCGGGATCGTGTCGCGGGCCATGCCAATCTCCACCGTGGGAACGGAAAGCCTAACACGACCCGCAAGACAAAGCCGGTCACGCGCGGTAGCTTCAGGGACATGAGTGATACGCAACGCCCCCTCGCCAAACCGACCCTGCAACTCGAGAACGACCGGGTCATCGTCACCGAATGGCGGTTCCCGCCCGGAGGCCATACGGGGTGGCACAAGCACATGCACGACTATGTCGTGGTGCCGGTGAGCACCGGCGAACTGCATATCTTCGACGGCAAGGCGACGGTGCCGGCGCCGCTGCGGGCGGGCGTGTCCTATGCCCGCCAGACCGGGGTCGAACACGACGTCATCAACCCCAACGATTTCGAGTTCGTCTTCATCGAGGTCGAGCTCAAGCCCTGACGCGCGCTGGGCGCGACCCTGCTCCGCAGGCAACCTGCATTGACTTCGGAATGGGCAAGCCTCATATGAGGGCCGCCAGCGGTCCGGCCCGAACCCTTCGGGCCCCATTCCAGGGACTTCTCGAGACCGCACCCGGAGCCCATCGGATGTGGGCTAACCTACGGGAATTAAATGAGTTTTGAGAGTTTGGGGCTGAGCGCCCCGGTGCTGCAGGCAGTAAGCGAAAAGGGCTATACCAAGCCCACCCCGATCCAGGAAAAGGCCATCCCCATCGTCCTGATGGGCCGCGACGTCCTCGGATGCGCCCAGACGGGCACAGGCAAGACCGCCTCCTTCGTGCTGCCGATGATCGACATCCTGGCGCAGGGCCGCGCCAAGGCACGCATGCCGCGTTCGCTGATTCTGGAGCCGACCCGCGAGTTGGCTGCCCAGGTCGCCGAGAACTTCGACATGTACGGCAAATACAACAAGCTCAACATGGCGCTGCTGATCGGCGGCGTGAGCTTCGACGACCAGGAGCGGGCGCTGGAGCGCGGCGTCGACGTGCTGATCGCCACGCCGGGCCGGCTGCTCGACCATTTCGAGCGCGGCAAGGTGTTGCTGAACGACGTCAAGGTGCTGGTGATCGACGAAGCCGATCGCATGCTGGACATGGGGTTCATTCCCGATGTCGAGCGCATCGTCAGCCTGTTGCCGCCGCTGCGGCAGACCCTGTTTTTCTCGGCCACCATGCCGCCCGAGATCAAGCGCCTGGCCGACCGCTTCCTGAGCAATCCCAAGGAAGTGACGGTCTCTCCGCCGGCATCGGCTGGCAAGAACATCGTCCAGGGCCTGGCGGTCGTGGCCGAGGAGGACAAGCGCGAGGCGTTGCGCCGGCTCATCAAGGAGCAGGACATCAAGAACGCGATCGTGTTCTGCAATCGCAAGCGCGACGTGGCGATCCTGCAGGGCTCGCTGAAGAAGCACGGTTTCAATGCCGGCGCGCTGCACGGCGACATGAGCCAGCCGGCGCGCATGGAAACGCTTGAGAAGTTCAAGCAGGGCGAGATCCAGATCCTGGTAGCGTCGGACGTCGCCGCCCGCGGGCTCGATGTCAACGACATGAGCCACGTCTTCAATTTCGATGTCCCGTTCTCGCCGGAAGACTACGTTCACCGCATCGGCCGTACCGGCCGCGCCGGCAAGACCGGCCATTCCTTCACCCTCGCTTCGCCGGACGAAGGTCCGCTGGTGGAGGCGATCGAGAAGCTGATCGGCACCGAGATCCCGCGCGTCGAAGTGCCGGGCATGGAATTGCTTGCCTTCGAGCCGGCCGATGGTCGTCGCCGCGGTCGCGGTCGTGCACGCGGCGGACGCAGCGGCGCTGGCGATCGCGCCAAGGCTCCTGCCAAAGCGTCCTCCAGGCCCCCGCGTCGCGAACCCCGGACCGAGGAAACCGTGCCGGCGCCTGCAGAGACTCGCCCCGAGCGGGAGCCCCGTCAGGAGCGCCCGGTCCGCGAGCGGCGTCCCGAAGGGCGCACGGAGCGGCCGGCCCGCCATCAGGAACGCCGGCCGGAGCGTCATCGTGACCGCGACGAGCCCGTGCCGATGGGACTGGGCGATCACGTCCCCGCTTTCCTCATGCGTTCAGGTCGCTAAAGTACGTCCCGCAGGAAAGGCGGGACATGCAGACCATTTTCGTCATGGTGAAGTGCGACCTCGGCAAGGCCTATGAGGTCGCGGACGAGGCGGTGAGCATCGAGCAGGTCTCGGAAGTCTATTCGACGTCCGGCCAGTACGATCTCCTGATGAAGTGCTATCTGCCGGAGAAGACCGATATCGGCCACTTCGTCACCAGCCAGATCCAGACCCTGCCGGGCGTGAAGGACACCTTCACCCTCATTACCTTCAAAGCTTTTTCCTGAGCCTCGCCTCATGGCTCCGCTTTCGGCGCCGCGCCAGCATCTGCCGCGCGGCGAAGACTTTTTGTTGTTTCCGCCGTCGATCCAGCCCTACGGCTATCGCATCGTCGACAAGCTGTTCGCGCATCGGGTGATCCGGCGCGGGCCGACCGTACGGGAGCTGCCGCGCGGAGAGGAAATCGCGCCGCACTATCTCGTCGATGGACACGAGCACGACCTTGCCTCCTTCATGGACCGCAACGTCATCACCGGCCTGCTGGTGATCCGGCACGGCAAGGTCGTTCTCGAGCGCTACGGGCTCGGCCTGCAGGAGCACGATCGCTGGTCGACCATGTCGACCGTGAAGTCGATGACGGCGATGCTGGTCGGCGCCGCCGTTCGGGACGGCGCCATCGGCTCGATCGACGATCCGCTGACACGCTATCTGCCGGCTCTGCGCGGCTCGGGCTACGAGGGCGTGTCGCTGCGCCACGTCATGACCATGTCGTCCGGCATGCGCTGGAATGAGGACTACACGGATCGCGCGTCGGACGTGAACCGCTACAGCAAGTCGCTGGCCGACAAGGTGCCGGGCGGTGTGCTGAAGCTGATGGCCTCGCTGGAACGCGCCCATCCGCCGGGCACGACCTTCCTCTACAATTCTGGCGATACCTATCTCCTGGGCGCGGCCTTGAGACAGGCCGTCGGCAAGCCGCTGGCCGACTACATGTCGGAGACGATCTGGCAGCCGGCCGGCATGGAGTGCGATGCCTTCTATACGCTGGAAAGCGAGGATGGCCAGGAGATCGGCGGCAGCCGCGCCGGCATGGTGCTGCGGGATTTCGGCCGGTTCGGCTTGTTCGTTCTGAACGACGGCGTGATCGACGGCCAGCGCGTGCTGCCGGAAGGCTGGGTCGAGGCCGCGGCGACGCCGGCCTTCGAACTCGCGACGCCGCCCGTGGTCGATATCACGCACTATGGCTATAGCTGGTGGCTGGGCAGGGACGTGATGTCGGCGCTGGGACACGCCGGTCAGAGGATCGATGTGTTCCGCAAGGAAGGCCTCGTGGTCGTGACTCTCGGGGCCTTTCCGCAGCCTCTCTACACCACGCCAAGGGATCATAATCGTCGCGACGAGGTCGTTGCCTTCACCAACGCGGTGCGCGCGGCATGAGCGGCAGTGCATCCTTGATGATATGGGTCGACATCGACCCGCAGGACGATGCGGCCTTCAACCATTGGCACAGCCGCGAACATATGCAGGAGCGGGTAAGTTGCCCTGGCTGGCTGCGCGGCAGCCGCTTCAAGCGTATCGATCCGACTCCGGAGCAGCGCAGTCGCTATCTCCTGTTCTACGATGCCGAGGGCACGGCAACCTTCGAGAGCGAAATCTATTACGCGCGGCTGCGCAATCCGTCGGAGATGAGCCGCGCGATCTTCCCGAAGTTCCGCGATACCTGGCGCACCGTCTGCGCAGTCGAGCAGCGCTGGGGCGACGGTATTGGCGTGGCGGCGCTCACCTTGCGGATGAAGGCACAGAACACCGCGCCATTCGACAAGCTCGCCGCGCTCGAGACGGTGCGCGTGGATCTTCTCGTCGGCAGCGCGGCCGTCGGCCAGGCGCATACCGCGGAAAAGGAGCTGCGGCCCGCACCCGATCGACAGATCGAGCGGGCCCTTGTCGCCTTCTTCTGGTCGGTCGAGGCAGCCCAGGCGGCCCGCCAACGACATGCGCCGACGGCGGAGATTTTCACCCTCCAGCACACCGTGTCGAAGGACGATCTCTAAAGCGCGATGATTTTTGCATCGGCCGTCGCCCTGACGCTCGTAGCATGGCAGCGCATGCGTCAGGGCGACGGCTTGATTCCACGAAAAGTCATCGCGCTGTAGCGCGCTGCTCTGCTACGAGCGTCGGGACGACGCCGGTCGTGCCAGAAGCCGTCGCGCCTTAGTTGACCAGCCCGTAGAACTTGCCGGCGTTGGTGCAGGTGATCATCCTGGTCACTTCGGGCGAGACTTCGGCGAACTGCTCCTTGATGTACTGATCGGAGTTGGGCCACACGCCGTCGCCATGTGGATAGTCGGACCCCCACATCAGGCTTTCCGCGCCCATCTCGTCGATCAGCTTGGTGCCGATGCGGTCGAACTGGAACGTGGCCTTGCATTGGCGCCGCCAGTAATCCGACGGCTTCATCTTCAGCCCGAGATCGGTGAAGCGGTCCTCCCATTCGAAATCCATGCGATCGAGGGCATAGGGGATCCAGCCGCAGCCCGACTCGCCGAAGGCGATGCGGATGTTGGGATAACGTTCCAGCACGTTGGCCGCGATGATGGCGGCCAGGATGTTCACCAGGTTCATCTGAAAGCCAGAGACGATGGTGAAGAACACCGAACGGCCGACGCGGCCCGGATGCTTGGCGATGGTATCGGGCGGCATGTTCGGGAAGGTGTGGAAGTGCAGCGGCAGCTGGACGTCGTTGACCGCTTTCCACAGCGGCTCCCACATCGGATGCCACATCGGTTCCATGTCCCAGGAGCAGGAAAGCTCGAGGCCTTTGATGCCCATCTTGGCGACGCGATAGATCTCCTTCACCGCGGCATCGATGTCGCCATAGGGAAGGCAGGCGAGCCCGATGTGGCGTTCTGGATAGTGACTACAGAACTCCTTCAGCCAGTCGTTGTAGATGCGCAGCATCTCGTTGGCGGCGTCCTTGTCGTTGAGCCGCCCCGCCGCGCCCAGGATGCCGTAGATCACCTCGGCATCGACATGGTCGCGGTCGAGATCCTTGATGCGAAGATGCGGATCGGAGACGCGGCGGATATCCTTGGCGCCATCGGAATAGAGGCCGGTCTCGGCCATCACGTCGACGCGGTGATGCTTGCCTGGCACGAACTTCGAGCCCGCCGGTCCGACTCCGTTCTTGTAACCGAAGGTGGCCCCGTTGTTCGCCACCCACTTGGGACCGTCGTCGCTATCGACGACGTAGGGCATGCGGTCCTTAAGCTCGCGCGGCGCCATCGATGTGAACAGATCGGGCGGCATCCATGGCAGATCGAGATGGCAGTCGGCCGAAATACGATTGTACTTCATGGGCGTTCCTTCCCTTCGTTCGTTTGAGTGAATTATGCGCGTCATCCTCTCGGACTCGCAACGGGCGGCGTTTCGACAGGAGGATTGGCAGCGGGTCGCTGCTGACGCGGACCGCCGGCCGATGAGACGTCCGGAGAGGCGCTTGTAGACGCTCGCCGCACGCCGCATCATCCGCGGTCAAAGGGGTGTCTCGATGGCAGCGGAAAGCGTCTCCCGACTCGAGGGAGACTTCGATTATATCGTCGTGGGGGCGGGCTCCGCCGGGTGCGTGCTGGCCAATCGGCTGTCGGCGGATCCAGGCACCCGCGTGCTGGTGCTCGAGGCCGGCGGCCGCGATAGCTGGATCTGGTTCCACATTCCGGCGGGCTATCTCTTTGCCATCGGCAATCCGCGGGCCGACTGGATGTTCCAGACCGAGAAGGAGGCAGGCCTCAACGGCCGCAGCCTCAACTATCCGCGCGGCAAGGTGATCGGCGGCTGCTCGGCGATCAACGGCATGATCTCGATGCGTGGCCAGGCGCAGGACTACGATCATTGGCGCCAGCTCGGGCTCGCGGGATGGGGATGGGACGATGTCCTGCCGATCTTCAAGCGGCTGGACGCGCACTTTCTCGGCGAGACCGACCACCATGGCGCCACGGGCGAATGGCGCGTCGAGCCGCTGCGGGTGCGATGGGACATTCTCGATGCCGTGGCCAAGGCCGCCACCGAGATGGGCATTCCCCCGACCTCGAATTTCAATACGGGCGACAATACCGGCGTGGGCTATTTCCACGTCAACCAGAAGCGCGGCGTGCGCATGTCGACGGCGCGGGCGTTCCTGAAACCCGTGCTGAAGCGGCCGAACTTGCGGCTGGAGACCGGCGTGTTGGTCGAGCGGGTGCTGTTCGAGGGCAAGCGCGCGGTCGGCGTGCGGTTCCGGCAGGACGGCCGGATCATCGAGGCGCGTACCCGCGGCGAGGTCGTGCTGTCGGCCGGCGCCGTGTGCTCGCCACAGCTCCTGCAGCTCTCCGGTGTTGGCCCCGCCGATTGGCTGGCCGAGTTCGGCCTCCCGGTCGTGCTCGACAAGCCTGGCGTGGGCCGCAACCTGCAGGACCATCTGCAGCAGCGCTCCATCTACAAGGTGCAGGGCGCGAAGACGCTCAACACGAGTTACCACTCGCTGATCGGGCGGGCGCTGATCGGTGCGGAGTATGCGCTGTTGCAGTCGGGCCCGCTGTCGATGGCGCCGTCCCAGCTCGGCATCTTCACGACCTCGTCGTCCGACCATGAGCGGTCCAACATCGAGTTCCATGTCCAGCCGCTCTCGCTCGACAAGTTCGGCGAGCCGTTGCATCGCTTCCCGGCCATCACGGTCAGCGCCTGCAACCTGCGCCCGACCTCGCGCGGCACGATCCGCCTACGCTCCGGCGATCCGTCGGCGAAGCCCGTGATCGCGCCCAACTATCTCTCGACGCCCGAGGACCGACGGGTGGCCGCCGATGCGATCCGCGTCACGCGTCGCCTGATGCGGCAGGCTGCCATGCAGCCCTACCATCCCGAGGAATATCTGCCGGGACCCGGCGTGGGCGACGACGATGCGTCGCTTGCCAAGGCGGCGGGCGATATCGGGACCACGATCTTCCATCCCATCGGGACCGCCAAGATGGGGCTCCCGTCCGACCCGATGGCCGTGGTGGATGAGCGGCTGCGTGTCATGGGGCTGGAGGGGCTCCGGGTCGTGGATGCGTCGGTCATGCCGACCATCACGTCGGGCAACACGAATACGCCCACCATCATGATCGCCGACAAGGCGGCACAGATGATGCTTGAGGATCGGCGAGGGGCGGCAAGCCGGAGGGCAGCCTAATGAACGTGGAAAAAGCGATGAAGCGCATCGCGAGGCTGCTGGCGGCGGCGCTGCTGGCTTTTCCCGGCATGGCCCTGGCGCAATCGACGCTACGTGTGGTCATGCACTCCGATCTGAAGATCCTGGATCCGATCTGGACCACGGCCTTCATCGTGCGCAATCACGGCTACATGATCTACGACACGTTGTTTGCTCTCGACGGTGATCTGAAGGTTCAGCCCGAGATGGTCGAGCATTACGACGTCTCGCCGGACAAGCTGGTCTGGACCTTCGCGTTGCGCGATGGGCTGAAGTTCTCGGATGGCTCGCCTGTGACGTCGGAAGACGTGGTGACCTCGCTCAAGCGCTGGGCGGCGCGCGATCCTCTGGGCCAGATCCTGTGGTCCAAGCTGGGCAAGGCCGAGGCGGTCGATGCGAAGACCTTCCGCCTGACGCTCAAGGAGAAGACCGGCATCGTGCTGCAGGCGTTGGCCAAGCCGTCGGGCAATCCCTTCATCATGCCCAAGCGGGTAGCCGAAACCGATCCCTACAAGCAGATCGAGGACTACACCGGATCCGGCCCGTTCATGCTGAAGCGGGACGAGAGCAAGCCCGGCGACAAGACCGTCTATGTCAGGAACCCCTACTACAAACCGAGGCAAGAGCCCGCGTCAGGCATGGCCGGCGGCAAAGTGGCCAAGGTCGATCGCGTCGAATGGGTCGCGATCCCGGATCAGCAGACCGCGGTCAATGCCCTGCTGGCCGGCGAGATCGACATGATCGAGGCGCCCCAGCACGATCTCTACAAGCTTCTCGAGGCGGACAAGAACGTGAAGCTGGAAGTCCTCAACAAATGGGGCAACCAGTACATCTTCCGCTACAACCAGCTCTTCAAGCCGTTCGACAATCCCAAGATCCGCCAGGCGCTGCTCTATGCCTTCAATCAGAAGGACTTCCTCGACGCGGTGATCGGCGATCCGAAATATTATCAGGTCTGCAAGGCCATGTTCGTGTGCGACACGCCCTATGCGACCACGGCAGGCTTCGACGACAAGTACGGCGGCAATATCGCCAAGGCGAAGGAGCTCTTGAAAGAAGGCGGCTACGACGGAACGCCGGTCGTGCTGCTGCATTCGACCGATCTGTACGTGCTGACCAACATGGCGCCGGTTGCCAAGGCGGCGATGGAGCGGATCGGCATGAAGGTCGACATGCAATCCATGGACTGGCAGACGCTGGTCAGTCGCCGGGCGCGGAAGGACCCGCCCGACAAGGGCGGTTGGAACGCGCTGATCACCTCGACCGGCGGCGTCGATTCGCTCGATCCGCTGACCTACAGTTTCATCGCGGCGAATTGCGACAAGGCGTGGTTCGGGTGGCCGTGCGACGAAGAGATCACCAAGCTGCGCCAAGCCTTCGCCGACGAGACCGATGAAGCCAAGCGCAAGGAGATCGTCGAGAAGATCCAGCTGCGCGCCGCCGAGTATCCGACGCACGCCTTTCTCGGCCAGTACATGACGGCCACGGCACTGCGCCGGAACGTCACCGGCGCCGTCGTGTCGCCGGTGCCGGTGTTCTGGAATATCGAAAAGAAGTAGCGCGCCGCCCTTCCGGTTATGCGGCCAGCGCCGTCTGCGGCGGCGTGAAGCTCACCGCCAGCGCCTCGGCCACCGCGGGGTGGGTGACTTTGCCGCGATGGACGTTGAGGCCGGCGAGCAGGTGGCGGTCGGCCAGCAGAGCCGGCAGCGTCCCCTTGTCGGCCAGCGCCAGGGCGAAGGGCAGGGTGGCGTTGTTCAGGGCCAGAGTCGAGGTGCGCGGCACGCCGCCCGGCATGTTGGCGACGCAGTAATGCACGACGTCGGCGACCAGATAGGTCGGGTTCTCGTGCGTGGTGGCCTTGCTGGTCTCGAAGCAGCCGCCCTGGTCGATCGAGATGTCCACCACGACCGAGCCCGGCCGCATGCGCTCGATCAGCTTGCGCGACACGAGCTTGGGGGCCGACGCGCCCGGCACCAGCACGGCGCCGATCACGAGGTCCGCCGCCGCGACTTCCTCTTCGATCGCCTCCTGCGTCGCGTAGATGGTCTGCAGCTTGCCGGCGAAGCCGAGGTCGAGCTCGCGCAGCCGCGGCACCGACTTGTCGATCACCGTGACATGGGCCTCGAGGCCGAGCGCCATGCGGGCGGCATTGGTGCCGGAGATGCCGCCGCCCAGCACCACGACCTTGGCACGGCCGACGCCGGCGACGCCGCCGAGCAGGACGCCGGCGCCCTGCTGCGGCTTCTCCAGCCAATGAGCGCCGACCTGCACGGCCATGCGGCCGGCAACCTCGCTCATGGGCGCGAGCAGCGGCAGGCGTCCGGCATCGTCGGTGACGGTTTCGTAGGCGATGGCCGTGCAGCCGGACTTCGCCAGTGCCTCCGCTTGTGCTGGATCCGGCGCCAGATGCAGGTAGGTGAAGAGGGTGTGGCGCGGCGTCAGGCGCTTGATTTCCTGTGGCTGCGGTTCCTTGACCTTCACGATCATCTCGGCGCCCGCAAAGACATCCTCGGCGGAAGCGGCAATGGTCGCGCCGACCTTGCGATAGGTCTCGTCGTCGAAGCCGATGGCCCGGCCGGCATTGGTCTCGACCAGGACACTATGGCCGCGGCGAACGAGCTCGCTCACGCTCGCGGGCGTGAGGCCGACACGGTTCTCGTTGTTCTTGATCTCCTTGGGAACGCCGATCCGCATCTGATGTCCTTTCTCGTGGTCGAGCAGGCTCAGCACCTATCACGGCTCGGATGCATGAAAACTGCGATTTCGTGCCGGTATATTTGCATTGGCGTGTAAATCCTGCGTAAAGTACTTAAATTCCGAAGGAATCACGCGTAATGGACTTGGATCGGTTGGATATTCGTCTCCTGCGCTATCTGATGTACGACGCCCGCATGAGCCTGACCGAACTCGGCGGCAAGGTCGGTCTCTCCGCCACCGCCTGCGCCCGACGGCTGGAGCGCCTGGTCAAGGATGGCGTCATCAAGCGGTTCCGGGTCGAGCTCAATGCCAAGCAGGCGGGGTTCGGCGTGCGGGTGATCATCCGTGTCACCCTCGAGCGCCAGAGCGAGGATTGCCTGAGATCCTTCGAGAGGGCGGTGGTGCGCTGCTCCTCCGTCCTCTCGTGTTACCTGATGTCGGGAACCAGCGATTATCTCGTCACGGTCGCGGCGCGAGACATCGAGGACTACGAGCGCATCCATAACACGCAGCTTTCGCGCCTGCCGCACGTGGCGCGGCTCGAATCGAGCTTCGCGCTGCGCGAGATCGTCGATCGCGAGATCCCGACGGAGATCCTGGGCGCGACGGTGTGATCCGGATTCGGGCCCGAGGCAAAGCGCCGTTGCGAGGCGCTACATCGGATGCAGGACGCGGCGCAGGAAGTCCTGGGTGCGCGGATTGGTGGGGGCGGTGAGGACCGAGCGGGCCGGCCCCTGTTCGAGGATGACGCCCTGGTCGAGGAACAGCACGCGATCGGCGACCTCGCGCGCGAAGGCCATCTCGTGCGTGACGATCAGCATCGTCATGCCTTCCTCGGCGACCGAGCGCATCACCTCCAGCACCTCGCCGACCATCTCCGGGTCGAGCGCCGACGTCGGCTCGTCGAACAAGATGGCGCGCGGCTGCATGGCGAGCGCACGCGCGATCGCCACGCGCTGCTGCTGGCCGCCGGAAAGCTGGGCCGGGTGCGCGCCTTCCTTGTCCGCAAGCCCGACGCGGGCGAGCAGGGCGCGGCCGCGATCGATCGCCTCGGCGCGGGACTCCCCCTTCACGTAGATCGGACCCTCGATCACATTCTCCAGCGCCGTGCGGTGCGGGAACAGGTTGAAGCGCTGGAACACCATCGAGACATGGGTGCGAACCGTGACGATCGACCGGTCGGTGCAGTCGACCGTGACGCCGTCGACGGTAATGCAGCCGCGCTCGTAGCTTTCGAGACCGTTGATGCAGCGCAGGATCGTCGACTTGCCCGAGCCCGAGGCGCCGATCAGGCAGACCACCTCGCCCCTGGCCACCGAGGCCGAGAAGCCACGGATCACATGGTGGTCGCCAAAGCTCTTATGGACGTCGGTCAGCTCGATCATGGCCGTCATTTCCGTCCGAAGCGGCGTTCCAGGGCGCCGACGAGCAGGATCAGAGGAATGCTCATGGTGAGATAGAGCAGGGCCACCAGCGTGAAGACCTCGGTGTTCTTGAAGGTCGAGGAGGCGATCAGCTTGCCCTGCAGGGCAAGCTCGGCGACCGTGATGATCGAGGCCTGTGAGGAGTCCTTCAGCATCATGATCATAGTGTTGCCGTAGGGCGGCAGCACGATGCGCACCGCCTGGGGCAGGATCACCCGCCGCATCATCAACCACCAGCCCATGCCGATCGATTGTGCCGCCTCGACCTGTCCGTGATCGATCGCCTCGATGCCGGCCCGGAAGTTCTCGGCCTGATAGGCCGAGTAGGCGACGCCGAGGCCGACGATCGCCGCCTGCAGCGCCGACAGGGCGATGCCGAAATCGGGCAGGACGAAGTAGATGTAGAAGAGCTGGACGATGATCGGGATGCCGCGGATCAGGTTGACGATCACAACGGCGGTACCCGAGAGCGCCCGGATACCCGAGACCCGCATGAAGGCCCAGACCAGCCCGATCACCGTGGACAGGATCAGGGATCCCACGGTGACGATGATGGTGAGCCGAACGCCCTGCAGCAGGATGGGCAGAAACTCGATCGAGTCGGAAAAGAACTGGCTCATCTGTACGAGGGCAGGCCTTCGGTCCGCTCAGGAACGCGGCGCAGGATCTACTTCAGGCCCCATTTGGCGAGAATCTTGTCGACCGTGCCGTTGGCCTGCAGTTTCGCCAGCGAGGTATTGATCTTGGCGAGCAGTTCCTTGTCCGACTTGCGGACGCCGATGCCGATTGAGCCGACGATGGTCGACTTGTAGCTGGTCACCAGCCTGACACCCGGAAACAGGCCCTGCTTCAAATTGTAGGCCAGGATCGGATAGTCGGCGAAG
Organism: Enhydrobacter aerosaccus; assembly: GCF_900167455.1. GTDB lineage: Bacteria > Pseudomonadota > Alphaproteobacteria > Reyranellales > Reyranellaceae > Reyranella > Reyranella aerosaccus. The sequence continues at coordinate 158,675 of NZ_FUWJ01000002.1, read as the reverse complement.
CCCGCCTGCAGCCGCCCCGTATTCACGTCGCGCAGGATGTCGGGAATGGTGTCGTAGATCTTCACTTCGGGAAACAGGCCGGTCTTCTTGAGCGGCTCGACATAGACGGTGCCGATCTGCGCGCCCACCGTATCGCCCTTGAGGTCGGCGAATTCCTTGTATTCCTTGGTGTCGGTCTTGGGCACGACCAGCCCCTCGCCGTAGGAATAGACCGGCTCCGAGAAGTCGATCACTTCCTTGCGCGCCGGCGAGATATACATCGCCGCCGAGATCAGATCGATCTTGTTGGAGGTGAGCGCGGCGATCAGGGCCGAGAACTGCATCGGTTCGATCTGCACCTGGAAGCCGGCATCCTTGCCGACTTCGGTGACGAGATCGACCATCACGCCCTGGATGGTGTTGGTCTTGGTGTCGAGGAAGGTGAAGGGGATGCCGGTCGGGGTCGAGCCGACCTTGAGTACCTGCTGCGCCTGCGCCGCCCCGCCGAACAGCGTCGCGACGAGGCCGGATGCCAGGATGCCGGTCACGGCGAGAATCCTGCGACTGATCATATGTTGTCTCCCTCTTCCCCGATGATGGCCCGGAAGCAAAACTCGGGCCTGCCGGCCTTTGACGTCGCTGGTGCGACAAGGCCTCTTGTCAGATTTTCACGTATATGAAACCTAGATCATGCTGCGACGGGCAAGCAAAGGGAATCTCGATCGGATGAAGGATCGGCCGGTGAAGACGCGGAAGCGGCGGAACGAGGGCAATCGCCTGCCCGGCAAGCGCGCATCATCGCCGGATGCGGCGGTGGGGCAGCGCATCCGTCACTTGCGGCGCCAACGGGCGATTTCGCTGGAAACGGTGGGCGCCCAGACAGGCTTGTCGATCGGCTTCCTGAGCCAGGTGGAGCGCGGATTGTCGTCGCCGTCGCTGCGCGTTCTGGCATCGATCGCGGATGTCTTCTCGGTGTCGCTGGGAGCCTTGTTCGGCCCGGCCGGCGCCGCGGGCGAGGGCGACGCCGTCGTCGTCCGTCGCGGCAGGCGGCCCAAGCTGTCGCTGTGGCGCTCGGGAATTTCCAAGCAGCTCCTGACGCCGGCGGCGGGTGCCGGCTCGCTGAACGTCTATCTGGTGCGCCTGGCGCCGGGCGGGTCGACCGGGGAGGAGGTCTACGCGCATCAGGGGGAGGAAGCCGGCCTGGTGCTCGAAGGCGCCATGTCGCTTACCGTCGACACCAAGACCTATAAGCTGAAAGCGGGCGACAGCTTCCGCTTCAGCTCGACGACTCCGCATCGCTTCCGCAATCCGCTCGAGCGCGAGACCGTCGTGGTGTGGGTGAACGCGCTCGGATGACGTGAGTCCAACCTGCCGACTCAGCCGAGCGCGGCGAGGCCCCTTCTAGAATACCAGTCGAAGGGCCTCGGCCGCCTGGGCGGCATCATTGTCGCCTCGGGGCGTAAGTCTTACGCCCGCGCCTTGAAGTTGAACTCGGCGCCCGAGCGGATGCCGGTGGGCCAGCGCGCCGTGATGGTCTTGAGCTTGGTGTAGAAGCGCACGCCTTCCATGCCGTAGATGCCGTGATCGCCGAACACCGAGGCCTTCCAGCCGCCGAAGCTGTGATAGGCGACCGGGACCGGGATCGGCACGTTGATGCCGACCATGCCGACCTTGACGTTGCTGGCGAAGGCGCGGGCGGAGTCGCCGTCACGGGTGAAGATCGCCGTGCCGTTGCCATAGGCGTGGTCGTTCACGAGCTTGATCGCCTCGTCGAAATTCCCCGAACGTACGACGGAGAGCACCGGCCCGAAGATCTCGTCCTTGTAGATCGTCATGTCCGGGGTGACGTGGTCGAACAGGCACCCGCCCATGAAGTTGCCGTTCTCGTAGCCCTGAAGCTTCAGGCCGCGCCCGTCGACCACCAGCTTGGCGCCTTCCTTCACGCCCTGGTCGACATAGCCCATCACCTTGTCGCGATGCTGGCGCGTCACCAGCGGTCCCATTTCCGATTGCGGATCGAGGCCCGGGCCGATCTTCAGCGCCTGCACCCGCGGCGCCAGCTTGTGGATCAGCTTGTCGCCGATATCGCCCACCGCGACCGCGACCGAGATCGCCATGCAGCGCTCGCCGGCCGCGCCATAGCCGGCGCCGATCAGGGCATCGGTGACCTGGTCGAGATCGGCATCCGGCATCACCACCATGTGGTTCTTGGCGCCGCACAGCGCCTGGACGCGCTTATTGTGCTGGGTGCCGGTGTGATAGACGTACTCGCCGATGGCGGTCGAACCGACGAAGGAGATGGCTGGCACGTCGGGATGCTTGAGCAGGGCATCGACCGCGACCTTGTCGCCGTTCACGACCTGGAAGATGCCCGGAGGCGCACCGGCCTGGGTATAGAGCTCGGCCAGCAGCATCGGTGCGCTGGGATCCTTCTCCGACGGCTTGAGGATGAAGGCGTTGCCGGTCGCCACCGCCATCGCGCCCATCCAGCACGGGATCATAATGGGAAAGTTGAAGGGCGTGATGCCGGCCACGACGCCCAACGGCTGGCGGATCGACCAGCTATCCATGTCGGTGGCGACCTGCTCGGTAAAGTCGCCCTTCATGTGATGGCCGATGGCGCAGGCGAACTCCACGACCTCGAGACCGCGGCCGACCTCGCCCTTGGCATCGTCGAAGGTCTTGCCGTGCTCCAGCGACAGATGGCGCGCGAGGTCGTCGGTGTGCTTCTCGATCAGGCTCTTGAGGTTGAACATCACGCGTTGGCGGCGCAGCGGCGGCGTGGCAGCCCAGGCCAGCTGTGCCTTCTTGGCGATCTGGACGGCCTCGTCGATCTCGGCCTCGGTCGCGAAGGCCACCTTGGCCGTGACCTCGCCGGTCGCGGGGTTGGTGATGTCGCCGGTGCGGCCGCTCTTGCCCGCAACGGGCTTGTTGTTGATGTAGTGACCGATACTGGCAACCATTTGTGCACCTCCGATTGTGTCGCCTTCTAGCACGGCCCGACCAGTCCGCCACCTTCGGCCGGTCGATGTTCCAGATTTGACCTCGATCGGACGGCCGCTCCCTTCAAGGGAAAGCGGCGGCGGTGCGATACCAGAGGCCGTCTTCCTCCTTGTGGAACGCGCGCTTGACCGCGGCCCAGGCGACGCGATGACAAATCTGCTCCCGATTGGAACGGTAAGCGTAGGTCAGCCAGGCGTGGTTGAAGGCCTCGCGGTAGATCTCCTGCGCCGCGAGCGGCAGGTGGTGGCGGACGGAGGCGGGCAGTGCCGCCGTCGAGGCGTACGGCATAAGGCTCTCCTGCGAATGAACCGCGACAGGCAATCTTCCGTCGATCCACAACGCCGGCTTTGATCTCGGTCAATCCTGCCGGGGAGGTGACCCGCTAGCCTTTTGCAAAGATAAAGACTGAAGGAAGACACAATGCAAACCGCACTGAAAATCAACTTCCAGGGTAGTGAATCCAGCGAGGGGCTGCGCCAGCTGATCGAGGAGCAGGTGGCGACTCTCGAGCGCTATCACGGTCGGCTGACGGCCTGCCATGTCATGGTCAAGGCGCCCGGCCACCATCATCGCAGCGGCAAGCATTTCGAGGTCGATATCCATCTCTCCCTGCCTGGCAACCTCACGGTCGATGTCGATCATTCGCCGCGGCAGGACGGGCGTTTCGACGATCCGCGTTTCGCCGTGACCGACGCCTTCCGGCGCGCGCAACGCCAGATCGAGGACCGTATCCGCCGCCAGCGCGGCGACGTGAAGAACCTGCATGAACGGGTCGAGCGCGCGCTGGAACGGCCGGAAAGCTAGAGCCTCGCCGGCGTTACCGCTCAAGGGAGCGCGCCACTGCGCGCGGATACCTCCGCGCTTAAGTGGCGCTCGTGATCATGATGCGTCCCTAGAGCGGCGCGCTCCCATGAGGACGTGCTTTCGCGGAAGAAGTTCTTTGGGCGCTTGCGGGCCTGCGCGAGCAACTGCGGCGATCGATGAGAGGCCGAAGGACCTGACTCAGCGGAGCGCGCCACTGCGCGCGGATACCTCCGCGCTTAAGTGGCGCATCATGATGATGAGCGCCACTGGAGTGGCGCGCTCCTATGAACCTTTCCCGACGGGCTGGGTCAGCCCTTGGGGATCTTGGGGCCGACCATCGGCCGCAGGTGGCGCCACAACATGGCCGGCGTGTATTCCGTGAAGTCCTTCGGGATTTCCTGCTGTACGGCCTTTTGGACGCGCTTGGACAGGCATTGGCGCAATTCGCCGAGGCTGCGGCGCGGCGCCACCAGGATCACCTCGTCGAACTCCTTGGCCAGGCAGGCCTTGTCCAGCACATCGGCCACGCTCACCGTGAAGTGGTGCTTGGCCAGCTTGTGATAGTCGTGCTTGGGTTCGAACGCATGGCGTTGGCCGCCGCGTGAGGTGCTGTCGACGCGGCCCGGCCGGTCACTCACCATGTCGCGGACATGGTGGCGTCCCTGCGGGGCGATCAGGTCGGCACCGCGGGCGGGGACCAGTCTCTTACCGTCGGGCGCCGCGCGCAGGAAGCGGGCGCGGGCACCGTCGGCAACGACGATCCAGGTGATGGGATTCTTTGGCATTGTTCCTCGCATGGTTCAGAAGCGTATGGCGACGAGGGAGTGGTTGCCGGCCGGCAGCAGGGCGGCATCGATTGTCGCCGGCATTGCCGTTGCGGCCTGCCGGCTCCAGGCCGTCAGCGTGCCCAGTTCGGCCAATGCCAGGAACATCACCAGGATGGCGCACAAGGCTTGTGGCATCAGTTTTCCCCCTCGAATGCTGTCGAGGAGGATCGCGGCTGGACAGGGGCAACGCGTTGACATAGCGCAAATGGCAGCCATGTCTCTTCGGTGCGGCGCGTCAGCCCTTGCACTCGATCAGGACGGAGAAGGCTCGTGCCCGCGTGCCGACATCGGGGGTACTGAGCGTCGCCCCGCCCGCGGCATTCTCTGCGGCCACGCCCGCCGCGGCCAGGAAGGTGCGCACCACATCCGCCTTGAGGGCGAAGTTGACATTCTGCGGTATCAGTCCGGAGGCCCGGTTGGCCCGCAAACCCGCCGAGACGACTCCGACTACCGCAGCGCTGTCGTCGAGCAATGGGCCACCGCTGTTTCCGGGCTGTACCGGTGTCGAGATCTGCAGATAGCGCGAATCGTCGTGCAGGCCCGACAGGGCGCTGACGCTGCCGGTCGTGATCACGCCGCCTGAGGAGAGCGAGCCGGCAAGAGGGAAGCCGAAGGCGATCACCGGCTCGCCCTGTCGAATAGGCCGGGAGCGCAAGGTCGCGACCGCCGGCGCCGGGCCGGCGGCGAGCAGGACCGTCAGATCGTTCTGCTTATCCGCGGTGACGACGCTGGCATCCAACATCTGCTCGCCGACCCGTGCCACCGTCACGCTCTTGCAGCGGTCGACGACATGCGCGTTGGTCACGATGTGGCCTTGCCGCGTGACATAGAAGCCGGTTCCGGTGGCGATGGTTGCCGTCTTGTCGCTCGGCCCGCCCGGGCTGGCTGGCGGCTGGGCGGCGGAGACCTTGAGGTACGATTGGCTTTCGGTCCGGCTCAGCCCGTAGGTGATGCGTACCGCCCGGCCGTCGCTCGTCGTTCCGAACCCGTAGCCGCTTTCCCCGCCGATCGGACTGAACTGGAGGGCGGCCTGCTCGCCATTGCTGCAGGAGAGGAACGCGCGACCACCTCGCGCACCGAGCGATCGGGGAACTCCATCGATGAGTACGGCAATGGCCGTTGCCGTCGAGAGGAGCGCAGAGGTCCGGTCCCGGTAGTCTCCGACGCACCGAACGCCCTTGCCGTTGTCGAGTTCTATCCGCCCCGCCTCCCTGCCTGTCATCGTGCCCTTGAAGACGTCGTTCTCGTCTCCGACCACACCGTACATTTCGCTAGTGCAACCAGCAGCCAGCAAAAGGCACCCCATGACGAGAAATCTCCAAGCCGACATGGCGAACAACCTTAGGTAGTATAAATAAGTATAGGTAGACTGACAGTTGTTCTTGGTCAGTTCAAGGGCGGAGGCATCCCGATTGATTACATCCCGACGTCAGGCCGCTCAGTCCTCGTAGGGCTGGCCGTCCTTGTGGGTGAAGACATACTTTCCGTCGGCGCCCGCTTTGCCGTGCATGTCGATTTCGGGATAGACGATCTCGTCGAAGGGCGTACGATCGCCAACCGTCAGCAACACAACGTCGCTGGTGCTCTCGTTCACGAAGCGATGGGCATTGCCCGTGCCGGCCGGAAAGGCCGCACACATGCCGGCCTGCAACGTCTGGCGTCCGTCGTCGGTTTCGAGCACGACCTCGCCCTCCATGATCCAGACGAATTCATCCTGTCTGCTGTGGGCGTGCCGGGACGAGGATTGCGCCCCGGGAACGATACGCGTGAGGTTCACGCCGAAATTCCTGAGGCCGCCATGATCCCCCAACCGGCGATTCCAACGCTGACTGTTCACGGCCCGGAACGGCGCCGGATAGGCGGTGGCATTGCTCTCCGGCACATCGGCTGGATGGAAGGCGGTGGGGCGTGGTTTGGTCATGCCGCGATCTTGCCAGGATCGGGTCTGGGCCGCCCGCGATGGTCTTTCATGTGCGGACGAATACAACTTATGGAGTGCGGCGCCTCGGCCGTGCCAGCAGCTTCTTGAGTGACGGCGAGAGCCGGGCCAACTCGTCGAGATGCGCGGCCGACAGAGAGGCCAGATGCTTCTCGGCCGAGCGCGTCAGGCTCAGCGTGACGCGGCGATTGTCGTCGGGATCGGTCGCGCGGACGACCAGTTTTGCCGCGGCCAGCCGGTCGATCAGCTCGACGGCGCTGTGATGACGGACGCACAGCCGCTCGGCGAGGTCGCCGATGGTCATGAGAGCGCCGCCCGGCCACCCCTTGATCGCCAGCAGGGCCTGGTGCTGGGCCGGCGTCAATCCGGCCTCGCGGGCAGCATTCTGGCTGAATTCGAGGAATCGCCGTATCTGGTAGCGGAACTCTGCCAGGGCCTCGTAATCGGCCTGTCTCGGCTGTCTTGCCTTGCGGCCCTTTTCCTGTCGCGCCATGCGAACTCCCCGACTTGCCTAAATATATCGTAATCCGATAGAACCGGGGCCGCCCCCAGGAACCCCCAATGACCCCTCCCGTCGCTCATGTGACCGACCGTGCCCCTGCGCCCTCGGTCAGCCATCCGCAGCATCTCGGCGATTTCACCACCGACCCGCGCGTCCTGCTCATTGCAGGCATTGCGGTCGGCGTGGCAACCGCCGGAGTGATCGCTGGTTTCGCCCTGCTGGAACTCATCCGGCTGGCCACCAATATCGCCTATTTCGGACGGTTCAGCCTTGCCGATCTGAAGCTCGAACAGTCGCCCCTCGGCCTGTGGGCGGTCCTGGTGCCGGTCGCGGGCTCGCTGATCATCGGCCTGATGGCGCGCTATGGCAGCCAGAAGATCCGCGGCCATGGCATTCCCGAGGCGATCGAGGCGATCCTGCTCGGCCGGTCGCGGCTCGATGCCAAGGTGGCGATCCTGAAACCGCTGTCTTCGGCGGTGGCGATCGGCACCGGCGGTCCCTTCGGCGCCGAGGGACCGATCATCATGACCGGCGGGGCCATCGGCTCCCTGATCGCGCAGATCCTGCCGGTGAGCGATAACGAACGGAAGACCCTGCTGGTGGCCGGTGCGGCGGCCGGCATGACGACCGTGTTCGGCACACCCATCGCCGCGATCATGCTGGCCGTCGAACTGCTGCTGTTCGAATGGACGCCGCGCAGTTTCATTCCGGTCGCCGTTGCCGCCGTCGTGGCCGCGGTGGAGCGGGGCTTCCTGCATCTCGGCAGCCCGCTCTTCCCCTATGCCGGCAGTGTCGACATCTCGCTTCTCGGCGCCCTGTGCTGGGGCCTGACGGGACTGCTGGGCGGCCTGCTGTCCGGGCTGCTGACGCGGCTGGTCTATGCCTGCGAGGACGGCTTCCTGAAATTGCCGATCCACTGGATGTGGTGGCCGCTGCTGGGCGGGCTGGTGGTCGGGCTGGGTGGTCTGGTCGAACCCAACGCGCTGGGTGTCGGCTACGACAACATCGCCGCCATGCTGCGGGGCGACGTCGTGCCGAAGGCGGCGCTGCTGTTGCTCGTGGCCAAGGCGGTGATCTGGGCGGTCGCGCTCGGATCGGGAACGTCGGGTGGCGTGCTGGCGCCGCTCCTGATCATGGGCGGCGCCATGGGCACGGTCCTGGGCAGCGTGTTGCCGGGCGGCGGGCCCGGGTTCTGGGCGTTGCTGGCCATGGCGGCCACCATGGGCGGCACCATGCGCTCGCCGCTCACCGCGACCTTCTTTGCGGTCGAGCTTACCGGCAACACTCATGTCCTGCTGCCCTTGATCACGGCCTGCGCCACGGCGCATGCGGTCACGGTCCTGCTGATGCGCCGCTCGATCCTGACCGAGAAGATCGCGCGCCGCGGCCACCATCTCGTGCGCGAATACCGGGTCGATCCCTTTGCCTTGACGCGGGTGGACGAGGTGATGACGACGGTGGTCGAGACCGTTTCGGCGCAGACGACGCTGCACCAGGCGACGCGCCTGCTCACCGATCCGGCGACGGCGCATCCGAGCTTCCCGGTGGTCGATGAGGCCGGTCATGTTCTGGGTGTGATCGATCCACCGTCGATCCTGCGCTGGCGTCGCGCCGGCCAGCATCGCCGCCGGACGCTGGCCGAGCTGCTGGCCGGCAGCAAGATCACCGTCGCGTATCCGGACGAATATCTCGAGGCGGTGGCTGATCGGCTGTCGACCATCAACGTGGCCCACCTGCCGGTGCTCTCGCGCGAGAACGGTCGGCTGGTCGGCTACATCGGCTGGAGCGACCTGATGCGGGTCAGGACCAAACTGCAGGTCGAGGAGCGGGAGCGAACGGTGTTCTTCCGGCTGAAACCGTCGTAGCCGTTCCGGACTTGGCTGCGGCGCGGTCTTCCTGAGCACGGCCGAAGGACCCTTCCTTCGGCGCCCACATTGAACGGAGCAGCCAAGACGGCCCCGTCGGCTACGCCACCTTCGGGCGGCTGCATTTGGCGTGACGACAAAAATGCCGATTGCCGTTCACAGCCGGCGGCGCAGTCGGCAGAGACTTCCGTCGTCATCCCGACCTCTTGATAGGCGGCCATAATAGGGGCCGGGATGCAGCGGACCTATCATGGCCCGCATGAATGACGCCGTTCACCCTGCATCGCGTTGCGGTCTCGCCCTCGCGACGGTCGCGAGCCTCGCGAGGAATTGCCTCAAATTGTGTGGCAGCAGTGTTTTATGCGATTCCTCGCGAGAAATTTTCCGTGCATCGAGGGAGGGTGGTACGGCGCTGGGAAAGTCGCCGGAAAGCCTTGCGTCATTGGCATCCGAGCCTTCCCAGCAGCGCGGGAAAGTCGGGAACTTGTGGGCGTCTCGCCCGGCCCGGCACGACGGTGCCGGGTTACCTGATCGTAACCGTTATTTTTCCGTTTCTTTAACGGGAGCGGGATCAGGGCGCGAACGATCTCAGCACCTGGCCCGGCCGGCTTGCCGGATCGGCGCAGAAACCTTTTTCGTCCGCGACATGGGCGCCGTTGATCCAGACGCCATGCAGTCCCACCGCGGTCGTCGTCAGGCGTGCCGCCCCGGCCGGCAGATCGTGCGCGCGTCGCTTCGGGCCGCGCGCGACGGTCTTGGGGTCGAACAGCATCAGGTCGGCGGCATAGCCCTCGCGCAGCAGGCCGCGATTCCGGAGGCCGAACAGTTTGGCCGGCTGGCCGGTCAGGCGATGGACGGCCTGCGGCAGGTCGAGCACGCCGAGCTCGCGGCTCCAGTGCCCCATCAGATGCAGGCCGAAGCCGGCGTCGCAGAAGAAGGTCAGGTGGGCGCCCGCGTCCGACAGGGAGATGTGCGTGTTCGGATCGGCCAGGATCCTGCCCACGGCCTTGTCGTCGTTGTGCAGAAGCTGCGCCACGAACATCGTGTCGAGATCTTCCGACAGGGCGAAGTCGAGAATGCAGTCGAGCGGCTCCTTGCCGACCTTCTTCGCCAGCTCCGCGAGCGTGATGCCTTCGAGCGGCCGGTTCTCCGCCTTGATCACCTCGACCACGAACAGCTTGTCCCATTCGCCATTGAAGACCAGTCGGCCGCGGCGCTCGGCCAGTTCCTTCCTCACCGCCGCGCGCCAGGCCGGATCGCGATAGACCTTCTTCAGCGCCTCGCCGTCGTGTGCCGCCATGGCCGGCTTCCACGATTCCATGCTTTCGAACAGGTACGGGCTCTTGAAGGTGAAATCCATGCTGAGCGGACAGCAGGAGGTCTGCGCCACGAGCTGATGCCCGCGGGCTCGCGCCTCGTTGACTTGGTTCAGCCAGGTGAAGGCGGCGGTCGGGTTGGTGTTGGAGTGGAAGAGGGCGGCGATCACGACCGGCCGCTTGGCCTCGACCGCGATCTCCTCCAGATAGGGGATCGACGTCTTGGTGCCCTTGGTGAGCATGTAGACGCCGCCATGCGCCGCCATCGCCTTCACGAGGGTGCGCAGTTCCTTGTCGTCGGCGAGGCGCGACGGCATCGGCGTGCCGCCCTCGCCGTTATGCGCCTCCGAGGTCGAGGTGGCGAAACCCACGGCGCCGGCCTTCATCGCCTCGTGCACCAGGGTCGCCATGCTGGCGATCTCGTCGTCCGTTGCCGCGCGCTCCGTCGCTTCCTCGCCCATGACGAAGGTGCGAATGGCCGAGTGGCCGGCAAAGCAGGCGACGTTCGGTCCGACGCCTTGCGCCTCCAACATGTCGAGATACTGCGGAAAGCTTTCGAAGCCCCAGTGAATGCCGGCACGCAGCGCATCGAGCGACATGCCTTCGACATGGGTGAGATGGCGCATCGTCAGATCGCGGTCGGTGGGCTTGCACGGCGCTATGGTGAAACCGCAATTGCCCAGCACCGCCGTCGTGACGCCCAGCGCAGGCGAGGGATCGACGAACGGGTCCCAGGTGATCTGCGCGTCGTAATGAGTGTGGCCGTCGATGATGCCGGGCGCGAGGGCGAGGCCGTCGGCTTTCACTGTCTCCCTGGCCGGGCCCAACTTGGCACCGATGGCTGCGATCTTGCCGTCCGTGACGCCGAGATCACTTTGCACCGGTGCGCTGCCGGAGCCGTCGAAGATCTGCGCATCCTTGATGACGAGATCGAACATGTTGGCTTCCTCCGCCAGGAATCCTACTGTCTCACTCAGAAAATATCACGGGAGGAAGACGTGGCACGGTTGAACCGGAGGCGTTTTGTCGCCGCCGCGATGGGGCTCGGCCTCGCTCCGCGATATGCGGCGGCAGAGGACTATCCGGCCAAGCCGGTGCGCGTGGTCGTTCCCTATCCCGCCGGCGGCGGCACCGACATTGTCGCCCGCCTCGTCATGCCCCGTGTGGCCGAACGCTGGAAGCAGACGGTGATCATCGACAACAAGGGCGGCGCGAGCGGCATCGTCGGCAGCGAGGTGGTCGCTCGCGCACCGGCCGATGGCTACACGCTGATGGTGATGACCAGCGCCCACACCATCAATCCCTATACCAGCCGGCATCTCCCCTATGACACGGAGCGCGACTTCACGCCGATCACGCCGCTGGTGATGGGCGCGCTGTCGTTGGTCGGTTCGGTCAAGGCGGGCTTCGACACGATCGACAAGTTCCTGGCGGCGGCGCGTGCGGAGCCGGGCAAGTTCCAGTTCGGCAGCACCGAGAACACGACGCGCATGGTCGGCGAGCTGTTCCGGCTGAAGAGCGGCCTCAAGATCGAGAACGTGGCCTACAAGGGCGCGGCGCCGATGCTGCAGGAACTGGCGGGCGGCCACATCCCCGTCGGCTTCACCAGTCCCTTGACGGCACTGTCGCATCACCGCGCCGGAACCATCCGCATCCTGGCCGTCACCGCCGACAAGCGCTTGTCGATGCTACCGGAGGTTCCGACCATGGCCGAGGCCGGCGTGTCGGGTGTCGATCAGGCATCGGCGTGGTTCTCGCTGTTCGGCCCGGGACACCTGCCGCCGGAGCTGACACAGCGCATCCATGCGGATGTCGCGGCCGTGTTGGCCGAACCCGAGACACTCGCCAGGATCCACGATCTCGCCAGCGAGCCGGGGGGCGAAGCGCCCGACGTGTTTGCCAGGCGCATCACGGTCGAACTGGCGATGTGGCGCGAGATCGCCAAGGAGGCCGGCATCGAGCCGGAGTGACGCACAACGATGCTGCGATCGGTCCTCGCCTTCCTGGTCCTGCTGCTGGCGGTGCGGCCCGCGGGGGCGGAGTCCGTCCACTTCCCCAGCCTCGCTGTCGGCCGCGTCGACGCCGGGCCGGAGATTTCGGGCTGGCTGTACTGGCCGAGCGGCCCCGGTCCGTTCCCGGCGATCGTCCTGGCGCATAGCTGCGCCGGCGTGAATCGGCACACCGACGAGTGGGGCAAGCGGCTGGCGGGCTGGGGGTATGTCGTGCTCGCGCCCGACAGTTTCGGCCCGCGCGGCGTCACCTCCGTTTGCGGGCGCGGCCGCCTCGTCAACGGCAACATGCGGGTCGCCGACGTCGCCGGCGCGATCGACTTCCTGCAGGCTCAGCCGTTCGTCGAGCGGAACCGGATCGGGCTCATCGGCCATAGTCACGGCGGATGGACGACGATGCGCGCGGTCCAGAAGGGCTTCGGGCTTGCCAACCATGGTCTTCGCGCAGCGGTGGCCTACTATCCGCTCTGCTGGGCCGCGCTCGACTACGACGTGTCCGTCCCGCTCCTGGTGCTGATCGGGGAGCAGGACGATTGGACGCCGGCCCAGAACTGCCGTCGTCTGCAGCAAGGCGGTTTCACCCATCCGGAGCTTGTGGAGATGATCTACTATCCGCACGCCTTCCACAGCTTCGATGCCAACGTACGCGACCGTTACTTCCCGACGCCGGACGGCCAGTATCACCGTCTGGCTTACGATCCCGTTGCCGCCGCCGATGCGGAGGCGCGCACCAAGGCTTTCTTCGACAGGCTTCTGAAGCAATAAAGGAGGAAACGATGAAGGTTGGATTCATCGGCCTCGGCCTCATGGGGTCGGGCATGACGGCGAATCTGCAGAAGGCCGGCTATACGCTGGTCGTGCACGACGCGCGGCGCGAAGCCGCCGAAAAGCTGATGGCGGCCGGCGCCGAATGGGCTGAATCGCCGAAGGCCGTGGCCAGCGCGAGCGAGCTCGTGTTCACGTCGTTGCCCGGTCCGCCTGAATTCGAGGCCGTGGCGACGGGGCGCAACGGCTTGATCGAGGGCATGTCGCCCGGGCAGGTGCTGTTCGACCTCTCGACCAATTCGCCGACGCTGATCCGCCGTCTGCATGGCGCCTTTGCGGCCAAGGGCGCCCATCTGCTCGACAGTCCGGTCAGTGGCGGGCCGGGCGGCGCGGCTTCCGGCAAGATGGCGCTGTGGGTCAGCGGCGACGAGGAAAGTTTCAATCGCCATCGGCCGGTGCTCGATGCCATGGGCGATCAGATCTTCTACATGGGCGCGATCGGCGCAGCGAGCGTGGCCAAGCTGGTACACAATCTGTCCGGCTATATCGTCAACACCGCGCTGGCGGAAACCTTCACCATGGGCGTGAAGGCGGGCGTCGATCCGTTGCTGCTGTGGAAGGCCGTGCGGCAGGGTGCCAACGGCCGCCGGCGCACCTTCGATTCGCTCGCCGAGCACTTCCTGGCGAACAATTACGACCCGGCGCGCTTCGCCCTCAAGCTTGCGCACAAGGACGTGTCACTCGCCACCCAACTCGGGCGCGAGGTCGGTGTGCCGATGCGGTTGTCCAATCTCACGCTCGAGGAGATGACCGAGGCGCTGGGCCGCGGCTGGCAGACTCGCGATTCGCGCTCGGCGATGCTGCTGCAGCAGGAGCGGGCCGGCGTATCGATCGCCGTCGATCCCGACGATCTGCGGGCCATCCTGCGCGCCGACAGCAACAACTGACGGCGCGCTGTCCAGCCGACGGACTGTCCTACTGCGCGGGAACCAGCTTCGGTTGCCGCGTCGCCTGAGAGACCACGTCGGGGATGTGCAGGCAGAAGGCGCAGACCAGCGACGAGACCAGTGTGAGCAGAGCGAGGCCGTACAGGCCGCCGGAATAGCTGCCGGTCGCATCCTTCATGAGGCCGACCCACCACGGTCCGAAGAAGCCGCCGAGATTGCCGATGGAGTTGATCCAGGCGATGCCGGCGGCCAACGCGGTGCCGCTCAGGAACATCGGTGGCATGGCGAAGAAGGGACCCTTCGAGCCATAGAAGCCCATGGTGGCGAGGCAGATGCCGACCATCGCCCACCATGTGCCCATGGTGAGGCCCGCCAGGACGAGTCCTCCGGTCGAGAGCAGGCAGGCGAGCAGCAGGTTCCAGCGCCGCTCGTTCATCTTGTCGGAGACGCGGCCCCAGGTGACGAGCGCGATGGCGCCGCAGATATAGGGGATCATGGTCAGCCAGCCGACGGTCATGTTGCTCATCGTGCCCAGCGACTTGATGATCTGCGGGATGAAGATGAGGATGCCGAGGCTCGCCGTGACGATGCCGAAGTAGTTGAGGGCCAGCAGCAGCACTCTGGGGTTCCACATCGACTCGATCATGGAATAGACCCGGACGGCCTCCTTGGCCTTGCGCTCGCTCTCGATCTTCGCCACCAGCCAGTCGCGTTCCTGCGCCGTCAGGAACTTTGCCTGCGCGGGCTTGTTGGTGAGGGCGAAGTAGGTGGCGATGCCGATCAGGATCGTGGGGATGCCCTCGGCGAGATACATGATCTGCCAGCCCTTGAGGCCGAACAGCCCGTGCAGGCTCATCAGGCCGGTCGAGATCGGCGCGCCGGCAGCGACCGCAATCGGCAGCCCGATCAGAAAGGCAGAGACGATCCGGGCATGATGGCGGGCCGGGAACCAGTAGGTGAAATAGAGGATGAGGCCGGGGAAGAACCCCGCTTCCGCCATGCCGAGCAGGAAGCGGATGACGCCGAAGCTGGTCGTGCCGGTGACCCACGCGGTGGCGCAGGCGAAGATGCCCCACGTCACCATGATGCGGGCGATCCAGATGCGGGCGCCCACCTTCTCCATGATGACGTTGCTCGGCACCTCGAACAGGAAATAGGCCCAGTAGAAGGTGCCCACGGCAAACCCGAAATCGCCGGCGGACATATGCAGATCGTCACGCATCGTGAGCGCGGCAAAGCTCACATTGATGCGGTCGATATACGCCAGGACATAGGCCAGCATCGCAAAAGGCAGCAGGCGCAGGTACACTTTACGCATCGTCGAAGCTTCGAGCGCGGCGTCCATGGCTGATCCTCCCAGATCATAGGGTTGACCTCCGGCTTATGTGCCGGATGGCCGGATGTTCGGCTTGTGTCTCTCCAACGTTTACGCAGGCAATACGGTGACGCTAGCAAAGCTGGTCCCGGCCGGCCAGCGCCGGCCGCGGTCAGCTCCTGAGGAAGGCGAGCAGGAGACGGTTCACGGCGTCCGGCTGTTCCTGCTGGACCCAGTGTCCCGCGCCCTCGACCAGGTGGATTTCCTTCATGTTGGTGCAGGCACTCTTCTGCATGCGCTCCAGCGCGCCGGGTGACTGGTAGTTGCCCCAATCGCTGGCGCCGGAGATGAAGGTCGACGGCACGTCGATCGTGCGGCCGGTGAAGGCTTCGTACTCGCGGCCGATCAGGCCGGAGGTGCGCACGCGATACCAATTGAGCCCGCCCTGGAAGGTCGTGCGGGTGAACTCCTCGCTATAGACGCGCAGTTCGTGATCGGGCAGCCAGCGATTGGCCGCGATCTCCGCCGGCGTCGGCATTTCCTTGGCCACGGTCTCCGCCATGCCTTCGGCCAGATCCATGACGTAGTAGGTCGGCATCTTGGCCAGTTCCTCGGCGGTCCAGCCTTTGAGTTCGAAGGGCTTGTTCCCTTTCCAGTCGGCGCTCTTGTAGTGGTAATAGGCGCGCAGGAAGTCGTGGATGCCTTGCTTGGCGTGCCACTGGTTCTCGTTGGCCTCGCGCGTCGACTGGTACCACTGGTAATGCTTGCGCGGCCGCGGCAAGGCGGCGAGGGCGGCATGGATATCCGGGGCTTTCGCTGCAGCCGGCTTGTCCGCCGTATCGAACGGGACCGCCGGCACGCCGCCGAAAGGCGCGCTCATCAGCACCATGCGCCTGAAGATGTCGGGTCGCACCAGCGCCAGAAACGAGGCGACGGCCGCACCGAAATCATGGCCCACCACGGCTTCGGCGCTGCGATGGCCGAGAGCAAAGAGCACGCCGATCGTGTCGCGCAACAGGGTGAGGAAGCGGAAGCTCGAAAGATCGGCATCGTAGTCCGCGCTCCAGCCGGTCGTCCGGCCATAGCCGCGCTGATCGGGCGCGATGGCGTGATAGCCCGCGTCGGCCAGCGCCGGCAGCACCTTGCGCCAGCTGTAGGCAAGTTCAGGAAAGCCGTGCAGCAGCATCACCGCGGGACGGCCCGGCCTTTCGTAGCCGGCTTCGAGGATGTGAATGTCGAGGCCGTTGATGTCCGGCAGCACGCGGCTGCGAATACCGTTGGGCAGAACGGAAGCGGGCAGGGGATCCATACCCGACTCCTCCCACGAAAAGAGCCGGCGCGGCAAGCGCCGGCCGGCTCTTCGTGGATTGCGATAGAGTTACGGCACGGGCCGGATCGGATAGCCGTCCGGGTCGAAGAGGTTGCCCTCGCTGTCGTAACGGAACCCGTAAGAATCGACCTTCGTCGCCGAGCCGGCACTCGGCTGATAGCGCGCCGGCTGGGCGCTGTGCCGCTCGATTTCGTTCCTGACGCAGCCGCGATAACTCAGGCTGGAACTCGGAACGCCATAGGCGCTGCACGTCTCCTTGGCGCTGCGTACCAACGCGGCTTCACGGTCCGCTTGGCCTGGCTGGCCATGGTCGAGAGCCGAGGCCACGCGATTGACGCAGACATCGAAGTCGGCCGTCTGCGGTGCGAGACCGTGGGCGGCGCAGATCCGATCAATATTCGAAGGCCCCGACTCTGCGGCCGCCTGGGCGAGCGGCAGCACCGCGAGCGCGACCGTTCCCAGCGCAAGCGCCATCATCGTCTGACGGGACATGGACTCCTCCTTGCGAACCCCGGTTCGCGTTGTCGTGCCGGGGAAACGCTGAATCGGCAGGCTGGTTTCCGCTGTAATTGGGCATTTCGGAGGCCATTTGGTGCAGGTTGTGGTGTCGTCATTCAACTAAGTGGTTGAACGTTTCCGCCGCACCACTTATATTCAACCATATGGTTGAGTATACAGAGCCGGCGCTGGACCGTGTCTTCGGTGCCCTGTCGGATCCGACGCGTCGCGCAATGCTGCACAGCTTGAGTGACGGGCCCCGTACCGTGGGTGAACTCGCGGCGCCCTTCGACATGTCGTTCGCGGCGGCCGCCAAACATGTGAAGGTTCTGGAGGGAGCGGGGCTTCTCAGTCGTACGATCGAGGGGCGTACCCATCGTTGCCGTATCGAAGCCGGACCGCTTGCCGAGGCCGATCGCTGGCTCGCCACCTATCAGCGCTTCTGGACGGGCCGGCTCGACGATCTCGAGACAGCCCTTGTTCGCCATGCGCGCGAGGCCAAAAGGAAGAGGAGCCGGAAATGAACGACTTTGCCACCCTCCTGTCGCCGACCGAGATCCGCTTCGAACGCCTGCTACCCGGGCCGATCGAGACAGTCTGGGCCTTCCTCACCGATTCGAACAAGCGCGGCGAATGGTTCGCCTCCGGGCCGATGGAGCTGAAGGTGGGCGGCAAGGTCGAGCTGTTCTTCAAGCATTCCGACCTTTCGCCCCATAACGCGGCACCGCCTCAAAAATTCGAGAAGATGGATACCGAGGGCCACCGCGCGGAACTGAGGATCACGGAGATCGTGGCTCCGCGTCGTCTCGCCTTCACCTGGGACGACGGCTCGGAAGTGGTGTTCGACCTCGCGCCGCGCGGCGACAAGGTTCTGCTGACGCTGACCCACTGTCGCATCCCGCGCCGGGAGGACATGGTCGGCACGGCTGGAGGCTGGCACTGCCACCTCGCCATCCTCGTCGACAAGGCTCATGGCCGGATGCCGCCGGCCTTCTGGGATGTGTTTCGGAAGTACGACGGGGAATACGACAGGCGTATTCCCCAGTTCTAGCAGACCAGCGCCGTTCGGGCGGCGGCTATTGCGTCTGGGCGACGTTGTCGCCGCTGCTGTCGTCGCCGAGGATCATGAGCTGGCTGCGCGCGTCCATCTCGCGCGAGACGCAGGTGCGATAGCCGGTGCTCTCGGCGTCGTAGCCTTCATCGAGGCAGGACTCCTTGGCGTCACCCGCCGCCTTGGCGAGCTGCTTGGCGAGGGCCGGCTCGCCCCATTCATAGGCTCGGCCGACATGCGACAGGCAGAGTTCCCAAACGGTCGAGTTGGGCTTCACCTCCTGCTTGAGGCAGGCCTCCTGGGCGCGATCCTGGGCCGGCCCGGAGACGTAGGGCGGTGCGGCATGGGCCACAACGGCAGCCACGAGACTGCCGACCGCAACGGCCGCGATAGAACGCAGCGAGGTCATAGCGTCCTCTCATGTCAGAAGCTGTGAACACTCGATCAACGCCAAGCAAGCGGCGGTGGTTGCCGAATTGCCACATTGTTGCCGCAAGGCTTTCTTCGCTCGTGGAGTCGTGGTTCCTTCCTCCCAATGAGAACGAGTTCATCTTTATGTCCCTGAAGGCGCTGGAAGTTCAGTGGCGCTGGCTGCGCGGTCACGTCCTTCGGCGCCGGGTGCAGATCGCGCTCGCCTTGAGGGTGACCATCGCCGCCATCCTGGCGCTGATCGCCGCCCAGATGGCGGATCTCCCCTTGCCGCTGTGGGCGGTGCTGACAGCCGTCATCGTGACACAGATGAGTGTCGGCCGATCCCTCAAGGCCACCAGCGACTATCTGATCGGCACCATCGCCGGCGCGATCTACGGCGGCGCGGTCGCCATCCTGATCCCGCACCAGACGGAGAGCGCCTTGCTGCTGGTGCTGGTGATCGCCATTGCACCGCTCGCCTTGATCGCGGCCGCGCGCCAGAACATGAACGTGCTGCCGATCACCGCCATCATCGTGCTGCTGGTGCCGACGTTCACCCAGGCCAGTCCTCTGGCATCCGCCATCAACCGGGTTCTGGAGGTCGGTCTCGGCGCCGTTGTCGGACTGCTGGTGTCCTTCCTCGTCCTGCCCTCGAGCGCGCATCGGCAGATGCGACTCGCGGCGGCGCGGGCGCTCGACCGCATGGCGCGGGCCCTCGTCGATCTGGTGGCCGGCCTCGGGCGAGGCTTGAGCAACGATGATCTCCATCGCCTGCAGGACGGGATAGGCCAGGCCCTGGTGGGGATCGATACGGTGGGCGCGGAAGCCGAGCGCGAAAGAAAGGCGCGTCTGTCTTCTCAGCCTGACACCGGTCCCTTGCGCCGGACGCTGCTGCGCCTGCGCCACGACCTGGTGATGGTCGGACGCGTGGCAGGTATTCCGCTGCCCGAGGCGCTCAAGCTCAGGCTTGGGCCGCGCGTTGCCTTGGCTGCCGATACCGCGGCCGAGTTCCTGCGCAAGAGCGGCACGGCCCTGCTTGCCCATGCTGGACCACCACCGTTGGAGCCTTTCGAGGAAGCATTGGCGGCCTATGAGGCGGAGCTGGCGGCGGTGCGTCGCGAAGGGCTGACACGCGTTCTTCCCGGCGACGTCGCCGAGCGCTTCTTCGCCGTGGGTTTCGCGTTCGAGCAGATCCACCAGAACCTGATCGACCTGCAGCGCGTCGTCACGGAATGGGGGCCGGAGACCAAGTAGCGGCGTCGCGGCAACCGGCTTTAACCTCGGTATCGAGGACGCCGATTGCGCTGCGGATGCCCTGGCGACCGATATGACCGGGAAGACTACAGCCGCCTGCGTCGTCGGGTGCATCGCAAGGTCATCCGGCGGCGGCGCAGGCCATGGTCGCTCTGCTGACCGGCCTCGACCACGAGGTGGCGACGCGTCAGTAGCTCTTGGGCAGGCCCAGCACGCGCTCGGCGACGTAGCAGAGGATGAGCTGCTCGCTGACCGGGGCGATGCGCGCGATCATGACCTCGCGCAGGAACCGCTCGACGTGAAACTCCTTGGCATAGCCGTATCCGCCATGCGTCAGGATGGCTCGCTCACAGGCATCGTAGGCGGCGCGGGCACCGAGATACTTGGCCGAGTTCGCCTCGGCACCGCATTCCTTGCCATTGTCGTAGAGCCAGGCCGCCTTGAAGGCCATGAGGTTGGCTGCTTCCAATGCCATCCAGCTCTCGGCCAGCGGATGCTGGATCGCCTGGTTCTTGCCGATCGGACGGCCGAACACGATGCGCTCCTTGGCATATTGCGTGGCGCGCGCGAGGGCGGCCTTGCCGATGCCGATCGCCTCGGCCGCGATCAGCACGCGTTCGGGGTTGAGCCCGTGCAGCAGATAGTGGAAGCCCTTGCCTTCCTCGCCGATGCGGTCCTCTAGCGGCACTTTCAGCCCATCGATGAAGACCTGGTTGGTGTCGATGGCCTTGCGGCCCATCTTCTCGATCTCGCGCACCTCGATCTTCGAGCGGTCGAAATCAGTGTAGAAGAGCGACAGGCCGTCAGTAGGTCGCTTGCACTTCTCCTTGGGCGCGGTGCGGGCGATCAGCAACATCTTGTCGGCGACCTGCGCTGTCGTGGTCCAGGTCTTCTTGCCGTGCACGACGTAGCCGTTGCCGTCGCGCTCGGCCTTGGTTTCGAGGGCAGTGGTGTTGAGGCCAGCATCCGGCTCGGTGACCGCGAAGCAGCCCTTGACCTTGCCCTTGATAATGTCGGGCAGGATGCGCTTCTTCTGCTCCTCGGTGCCGAACACCACGATCGGGTTGGGGCCGAAGATGTTGAGATGGATGGCAGAGGCGCCCTGCAACGCCGCCCCGGATTCGGCCACGGTCTGCATCAATAGGGCTGCTTCGGTGATGCCGAGTCCTGAACCGCCATATTCCTCGGGCATGGCGATGCCGAGCCAGCCGGCCTCCGCCATGGCCTTGTAGAAGTCCTCAGGGAAGCCGCCTTCCTTGTCCTTCTTCAGCCAGTACTTGTCGTCGAACTGCGCGCAGAGCTTGGCGACGCTCTCCTTGATCGCGAGTTGGTCCTCAGTGAAGGCGAAATCCATTGTCGGCCTCTTGCGATGCGGCTAGCGGTTGGCGGCGAGCCAGCTCATCATGACACGATTGAACTGTTCCGGACGCTCGACGTTGGGCAGATGGCGGGCGTCGGCGATGCCTTCGTACCGACCGCCCGGAATCTTCGAGGCAATCAACTTGTTGCGCTCGGGCGGTGTCCCAGGATCTTCGTCGCCGCAGATCACCAGCGTTGGCGCCTTGATCGTCGGCAATCGGGCTTCGTAGTCGAAGGTCTGGATCGCGGCGGCGCAGCCCAGGAAGCCGGCCGGAGTGGTGTTGCTGATCGTGTCGCGGATCTCGCGCCAGCGGATCGGATTCACGCCCTTGAACTCCGGCGTGAACCAGCGCTCCATCGTGCCGTCGGCTAGCACCGCCACGGTGCCGGCCTTGCGGACCGCCTGCTTGCGTTCGTCCCAGGCTCCCGCAGAACCAGGTGGCGTGCCGGGCTGCGTGTCGCAGAGCGTGAGAGACAGCAGGCGATCGGGGTAGGCCAGCGCGAAGCCCTGGCCGATCATGCCGCCAATGCTGAGGCCGATGAAATGCACCTTCTTGATGTCGAGCACGTCGAGCGCGCCCTTCACGTCGGCTGCCAGAGCATCCATCGAATAATCGCCCTCGACCGGCGCACTGCCGCCATGGCCACGCATGTCGAGTCGCAGGACTCGATAGCCCGCGCCCAGCAGCGGCACGAGCTGCTCGGCCCACATCCCGGAATCGGAATTCAGAGAGTGGGTGAAGCAGACCACCGGCGCATTCTGCGGTCCGGCAAGATCGAAATAGACACGGCGTCCGTCGAGAGAAAGAAGCATGAGAAGAGATCCTTCACTAGAGCGCGGGGACTACCCCGCGCAATTCAGGATGACGGCTGCGCCGTCACATCGCCGAGATGCCGCCGTCGATCACGACTTCCGAGCCGGTCATGAAGCTCGACTCGTCGGACGCCAGGAACACCAGCGCCCACCCGACCTCCTCGGGACGGCCGAGGCGACCGATCGGCACCTGCCGGCCGAGCTTCTGCTGCATCACTTCCTGGCCGAAGCGGTCGCGGTACTTGTCGAGGATCGGCGTGTCGATGAAGGTGGGATGCACCGAGTTGCAGCGGATGTTGTAGCCCGACTTGGCGCAATGCAGCGCCACCGACTTGCTTAGCAGCCGCACGCCGGCCTTGGCCGAATTGTAGGCGGCCATGTTGGCGCCGGCGATGATGCCCGAGATCGACGAGATGTTGATGATCGAGCCGCCCAGCCGATGGGTATGCTTCTTGATCTCGGCGACGCCGTGCTTGCAGCCGAGGAACACGCCATCGAGATCGATCGCGTGGACCTTGCGCCACTCCTCGAGCGCGATCTCCTCGACCGTCTTGCTGAGACCGATTCCGGCGGAGTTCACCAACACGTGCAGGGCGCCGAACTTGTCGACGGCCTCGCGGATCGCGGCCTTCCAGTTCTCCTCGCTCGTGACGTCGAGCTTCACGAAATGGCCGGCCGAGCCCAGCTTGTCGGCAACCGCCTTGCCGCGATCGGCGGCGATGTCGGCCACCACGACGCTCGCCCCTTCCTGCGCCATCAACGCGGCGGCATTGGCGCCAAGCCCCGATGCGCCACCCGTGATCAGCGCAACCTTGCCCTTCAGGCGATCCGTCATGCGTGTTCCTCCTGTCGTTCGGTCTTGCCCCAGGACGCGACCGTCATCAAGCCGGGAACGTGTCGCTACAGCAGCCAGACGAGGCTCGTTCCGCCGAGCGCAAGGACGGCCAGGGCAGTGACGATGATTCCGGCGCGCGAGGGGCGGTAGGTCTCGTTGTCGATGGTGTTGGCGACGTGGAGATAATGAAAGGTCGCGCCGATCATCAGCAACACGCCCAACACGACCAGCCCGATCCCGAGTTGTTCGGCATGCACGTTCATGCGCCGCCCGCTGCCCGGCACGGCCTGGCCGAATTCGATCAGGAACAGGCTGAAGCGGTTGATGGCCACGCCGAAGGTCATGACCGCGATCGACGTGCGGATCCAGGCGAGGATCGTCCGCTCGTTCGCCAGATGCTCGGAGACGTGGTGCAGCTTCTGCTGCTGCTCCTTCAGGGCGCGGATGTCCTTGTCGGTCACGGTCTATCTCCTGTTGGCGCTTCCACAACAGCAGGTTAGCGAGAGAGGTTGCACGGCGGAACCTCGATGCGGTGGCGATGGCGCCTGCGCGGTGAAGATGGCTACCGTCAGGCCATGCCTCTTTCCCGCCGAACGTTGCTTGCCGCCTCGCTCGCTGTGCCGTTGATCGGCACCGCCCGGGCGGACACCTATCCCGACCGGCCGATCCGGCTGGTAGTGCCCTTTGCGCCGGGCGGTAACGCCGATCTCACCGGGCGTGTGTTCGGCGAGGCGCTCGGCCAGAGGCTGGGACAGCAGGTGGTGATCGACAATCGCGGCGGTGCCGGCGGCGCCATTGGTGCCGAGCAGGTGGCGAAGGCGTCTCCCGACGGCTACACCCTGGTGCTGGGATCGACCGGGACCTTCCTCGTCAGTCCACGCATGACGGGCAGCAAGCCGCCCTACAGTCTGGCGAACTTCGCCCCTGTCGCCCTGCTCAGTACCTCGGCCATGGTGATTGAGGTCACGGCCAAGAACGAGATCAAGGACTGGCCGGCCATGCTGGCCTATCTCAAGGCCAACCCGGGCAAGCTGAGCATCGGTCATCCGGGCAACGGCAGCAGCAATCATCTCGCCGTGCTTCGCCTGCAACAGGCGCTGGGCGTGCGGTTCAATACGATTCCGTACAAGAGCAATGGCCTGGCGCTGAACGACCTGCTCGCCGGGCAGATCGATGCGGTCATCGATCAGGTTCCCGCTTCGATCGGCCATATCCGCGAGGGACGATTACGCGCCATTGCGGTCACCACGGCCAAGCGCGCGCGGGAGCTGCCGGATACGCCGACCCTGGCCGAACTTGGCGTAACGGGGTTCGATGCGGCCACGCCGATCATCCTGATGGCGCCGGCCGGGACGCCGGCGGAGATCGTGGCCAAGCTGAATGCGACAGTTAACCAGTCCCTGTCCGATCCTGCGGTCGGCCAGCGGCTGAACGAGTTGGGCGCGGATACCGAGGCAATGACGCCGCAGGCCCTGGGGGCGATGTTGCAGCGGGAGGATGCGGGGATCGTGGCGCTCGAAGCGGCCGGTCTGCTGAAGGCACAGTAGTCGGCTTGATTGCTACGCTGCGAGCCGAGCCTCGCGGTGGGCGATGTAGCTGGTGGCGGCAACGATGATGGCCGCGCCCACGAAGGTCCAAGCATCGGCCGTCTTGCCCCAGACCAGCACATCCATCAACGCCGCCCAGACGATACCGAGGAAGGTGATGGGCTGCAGGGCCGAGATGTCGAGCAGTCGGAACGACCAGGTGAGGAAGAAGTAGCCGAGCGTGCCGAAGAAACCGGCGCCCAGGAACAGCGCGAGCTGCGCAAGGGTCGGCGTGTGCCAGAACCACAGACCCGCCGGCAGGAAGCAGAGCGTTGCGATCACGCTCTGCCAGAACACCACGACCATGGGCGAGTCGTAACCCGATACCTTCTTGGCGACGAGATTGGAGCCGGCAATCAGCGGCACGGACGCCATCATCATCCACATCCCGGGATTGATCTCGGCCAGGCCGGGGCGAACGATCACCAGCATGCCAAGAAAGCCGACCGCCACGCCGAGCCAGCGCCGGCGATTGACGATCTCTCCCAGGAAGAGGACAGCGCCGATCGTGACGAAGATCGGACCGGTGAAGCCGATCGCGGCCATGGTGGCGAGCGGCAGCCAGAACACGGCTTCGTACCACAGCGCGTAGCCGGACGCGTGGAACAGGCCGCGCAGGCAGTGCAGGCGAAGATTGCGGGTCGCCAGTCCGGCGACGCCGCCGCGCCACAGCATGAAGGGCGCGATCAGCAGGATGCCGCTCAACCACCGTCCCCACGACACGAAAAGGGGCGGCAGCTCGTGCGTGAGTTCCTTCACCGAGGCATTCAGCAGCGTGAAGAACAGGCCGGACAGGATGGAAACCGTGAAGCCGCGCGCGATCCTCGACGGGATCAGGCCGGACAGTGCATCCGGCGAAGACGTTGCGGGCGCTGACATTGGCGTGACGGGTTAGCCTCTACGGTGCACGTCCATCAAGATTGCCGTCGCTGGACCGACACAGAACAACGCCAGAGGTGCCAAAGGCCGCCTTTCGGCGGCCTTTGCCTTCGTCCCGACGAGGCGGGGTCTTAGTTGTACTTGGCGATCTCCAGCCGGCCGACCTGGTCGCGATGAACCTCGTCCGGACCGTCGGCCAGGCGCAGGGTGCGCTGATGGGCGTACATGCTGGCCAGCTTGAAGACCTGGCTGACGCCGCCGGCGCCGTGAAGCTGCAGGCAGCGGTCGACCACCTTCGAGGTGATGTTGGGTACAGCCACCTTGATCATGGCGATCTGCTGGCGGGCTTCCTTGTTGCCAAACTTGTCCATCGCCCAGGCGGCCTTCAGCACCAGCAGGCGCGCCATGTCGATCTCCATGCGCATGTCGGCGACATGAGCCTTCGTGACGCCCATCTCGGAGATGCGCTGACCGAAGGCGACGCGGCTCTTGGCGCGCTTGATCGCCATCTCGAGGGCACGCTCGGCGACGCCGATGGCGCGCATGCAGTGATGGATGCGGCCCGGTCCGAGGCGGCCCTGGGCGATCTCGAAGCCGCGACCCTCACCCAGCAGGATGCTGGACTTCGGCACGCGCACGTTGTCGTAGATCACCTCGGCATGGCCGTGCGGCGCGTCGTCATAGCCGAACACGTGCAGCATCTTCACGACCTTGATACCGGCGGCGTCGCGCGGCACGACGATCATCGACTGCTGGCGGTAGGCCGGCGCACTGGGGTCGCTCTTGCCCATCAGGATGATGACCTTGCAGCGCGGATCGCCCATGCCCGACGACCACCACTTGCGGCCGTTGATGACATAGCTGTCGCCGTCACTCTCGATGCGGCACTCGACGTTGCGGGCGTCGGACGAGGCAACGGCCGGCTCGGTCATGGCGAAGCAGGACCGGATCTCGCCATTCAGCAGAGGCTTCAGCCACTTTTCCTTGTGCTCCTTGGAGCCGTAGCGAGCGAACACTTCCATGTTGCCGGTGTCCGGCGCGGAGCAGTTGGTGGCCTCCGATGCGATCGAGGAACGCCCCAGCACCTCGCAGATCGGGGCGTATTCGAGATTGGAGAGGCCCATCGTGCCGTGCGTGTCGCCGCTGTCGCGGTCGGCCGGCAGGAACATGTTCCACAGGCCGCGCTTCTTCGCCTCGGCCTTGCATTCCTCCATCACCGGCGGGAGCTGCCAACGATCCTTGGCCTTCTCCATCTGCTCTTCATAGACGGTCTCGGCCGGATAGATGACCTCGTCCATGAACTTGTTGAGTTTTTCCAGCAGCGCCTTGGTGCGGTCGGAATATTCGAAATCCATCCTTTTCTCCCTTTGTGCTGCCGCGGACTGTGGTCGAAAACAGCGGCAATGTGAACGGTCATTCAGGCCGCACCCGGCATTTCGTTCGGCAGAACGTTGGTGCGGGCCAGTCGCATGGGGCGGATCACGGCGATGGCGAAGACGGCTGCCACGAGATTCATCGCCATGACGATCATCAGAACGTCATGCCATCCGCCCGTGGCGTCGGCGAGCAGGCTCGCCAGCGGCACAAGCAGGGACGCCGTGCCCTTGGCGGTGTAGATCGCACCGATATTGGCGGCGGCATAGCGGTCGCCGAACAGGTCGGTGCAGAGGGCCGGGAACAGGCTCGCGATCTCTCCCCAGGCAAAGAAGACCACGCCGCCCAGCACGACGAACATGAGCGGGTCGCTGCCCCAGCGGGCGAGCGCCCAGACGCCGGCGGCCTCGAGCAGGAAGACGACGCACATCGTCTGCTCGCGTCCGATGTGATCGGAGACCCAGCCACAGAGCGGCCGCGTGATGCCGTTGGTGACGCGATCCAGGGCGATGGCGAAGGTGAGGGCCGGCAGCGTGATCCCTGCCAGCTCGACCGGAATGGTGGCGACCTTGAAGTCATGGGCCATGGGCGCGAGCTGGGCCGTGAAGGTGAGGCCGCCAGCTGCCACCAGAACAAAGGTGACATACATGACCCAGAAGATGGGCGTGCGAATGACCTGCCGCGTGCTCCAGCTCGGAGCGGAAGTCATGAACACGGGGCGATACGGTGGCGCCTTCAGCAGCAGCGCGGCGACCAGGACCACCACGCCCTGTCCAATCCCGAACAGCAGGAACGTGGCCTGATAGCCTTCGGTCTGGATCAAATACTGCATCGGCACGACCGTGAACGCCGAGCCCATCCCGTAGCCTGCCGCGGTGAGACCTACCGCAAGGCCGCGGCGGTCGGGAAACCAGCGGATGGCATTGCCGGTGCAGGTGCCGAAGATGCAGCCGGCGCCGAGGCCGCCCAGGACGGCGCCGACATAGAGCATGCTCAAGGACTGGGCGAGGCCGTTCGCCGTCCAGCCCAGCGCGATCAGCACGGCGCCGGCCATGGCGGCGCGTCGCGGCCCGAAGCGATCGACCAGCCAGCCCTCGACCGGAATGAGCCACGACTCGACCAGGATGAAGATCGTGAAGGCGACCTGGATGGCCGACCGGTCCCAGCCGAATTTCTCGCGCATGGGATGGATGAAAAGCGTCCAGCCGTATTGCAGGTTGGCAATCATCACCATGCAGACGATGCCGGCGATGAGCTGGACCCAGCGCCCTTCGCCCCGGAAATCGGCCTTACTCGGCGTCATCAGACACGCTCCCCCTGCCGGCCGCCGCTCTCCCGAAGCGCCATCGGCCGACAGGTGGATTGAGCCGGTCTTGCGCGCTATTTCAAGCCGAAATAAGCGCGCCTCAGCGCTTCGTTATCGGCCATCTCGGCAACGGTACCGGAGAAGCGGATGCGACCGCCTTCCAGAACGAACACCCGGGTTGCGACCTCGAGAAAGCCGATATTCTGTTCGGCGATCAGCAGGGCGAGACCGCGCTCGCGCAGGCTGCCCAGGATGCGCAACACTTCCTTCACGAACAGCGGCGACAGTCCGGCGGAGGGCTCGTCCATCACCAGCAGCTTCGGGTCCGCTGCCAGTGCCTTGGCGATGCCGAGCATCTTGCGCTGACCCCCCGACAGGCTGGAGGCCGCGTCGCGTCGCTTGTCGCGCAGGACCGGAAACAGGCCATAGAGCTCTTCCAGTCGCGATTGCGGCCGCGCATGTCCCAGGGCCTGCGCGCCGATCAGGATGTTTTCCTCGATCGACAGGTCCGGGAAGACGGCGAGCTCGGACATGTAGGTCATGCCGCGCCGCATGCGATCGCTCGAGCGTGTCCGGGTGACATCCTCGTCCGCCAGGACGATGCTGCCGTTGCGGGCCTCGATCAGTCCGACCAGCGTTTTCAGGAACGTGGTCTTGCCGGCGCCGTTGGCGCCGAGCAGCAGCACCGTCTCGCCGGCGCGCACATCGAGATCGACGCCCCACAGGACCTGCATGGTGCCATAGCCGGCATTGATGCCGGACGTGCGCAGCAGCGCCTTGGCTTCAGGCGGCATGTTCGCCTCCCAGGAACACCTCGATCACCTCCGGTACCTTCACCGCGACCGCCAGCGTCCCTTCGAATATCTCCTTGCCCGCGTTCATCACGATGACACGATCGGTGATCTGCTCGATGAAGCCCATCAGATGCTCGACGACGATGATCGCCATGCCGGCTTGGGCCAGGCTCCTGATGCGACTGGCGATCCAGTCGAGCTCGGTCGGGTTGAGGCCGGCAGCAAGCTCGTCGAGCAGCAAGAGCCGTGGGCCCGTCGCCAGCGCGCGCACGAGATCGAGAGTCTTCTGCTGTACGTTGTTGAGATCCTGTGCCGGACGATCGGCCACCTCGGCCAGCCGATATTCCTGGAGCAGGCTTTCGATCGACGGCGGCGCCGACGCCGAACGGCCATAGGCAAGCGCCACCTCGATGTTCTGCCGCACGGTGAGCGACAGGAACGGCTTCGGCACCTGGAACGTGCGGTTTATGCCGAGATGCACCAGGCGATGGGATGCCAGCCCGCCGATCGACCGTCCCTCGAAGGTGACGCGACCGCCGTCCGGCGCATAGAGGCCGGAAATGACGTTGATTGCCGTGGTCTTGCCGGAGCCGTTCGGCCCGACCAGCCCCAGGATCTCGCCGGGCGCGACATGGAACGTCAGACCGCCCAGGGCGTAGAAGCCGCCGAAGCGCTTTACCAGGCCGTCGGCCTGCAGGATCGGTGTCGGCTCAGGGGACATGCCAGCCTCGACGGGTGGCCAGCGACACGAGGCCTGCCGGCAGGAACAGCACCAGTCCCATGATCAGCAGACCGTAGATGAGCTGGAAGTACTGGGGCGTGGTGAAGCCGATCAGGTTGTAGACTCCGTACAGGATCAGCACGCCGACGATCGGCCCGATGATCGTCGCCACGCCGCCGAACAGGGCGAAAACGATGGCGAAGATGCTGAAGGTGCCGCTGAAGACGTTGTCGGGGAAGAACACCGAGACGTACCAGGCATAGACTCCGCCGGCGAGGCCGGCGATCAGGGCCGACGCCAGCCAGGCGACGACGCGCATGCGCACCACGCTGACGCCGGCCATGGCCGCGCTGACCGGATCCTCGCGCACCGCCTGCAGGGCCAGGCCGAATCGTGAGTTCTTGAGGAACACCACGACGCCCAGCGTGAGGGCGAGCACGAGCAGGGCGGCCCAGTAAGCGGCGTTGGGGTTGAAGGTCGCCGTCAGCGAGACGCCGTACGGGCCGCGCGTGATGTCTTCCAGCGCCGGATTGGCGACGAAGTGCAGCACGGCCAGCGAGGCGGCGAGATTGGCGATGGCGAAGTAGGCGCCCGACAGACGCAGCAGCGGCGTCAGCAACAGGCCGAGCAGCACCGCCGCCACGCCGGCCACGATCAGGGCGAGCGGCGCCGGCGCATGGGCGTGCATCACCATCATGGCAAAGCCATAGGCGCCGCCGCCGAAGAAGCCGACATAGCCGAAGGGCAGGTAGCCGGTGAAGCCGTAGATCACGTTCACGCCCTGGGCGAGGATGAGAAACACCACGAAGTTGA
The DNA here is from genome assembly GCF_900167455.1 of Enhydrobacter aerosaccus. GTDB lineage: Bacteria > Pseudomonadota > Alphaproteobacteria > Reyranellales > Reyranellaceae > Reyranella > Reyranella aerosaccus. Next base: position 128,379 of record NZ_FUWJ01000002.1, on the reverse strand, counting down.
ACAGCATCAGGTGGTTCTCGTAGACGCCGGGCAGGATCGCGAAGACGATCAACAGCGGCGCGACGATGAACAGAAGGTGACGCAGGGTGCTAGGCAACGCGCACCCGCCTTCCGAGCAGTCCGCTCGGCCGCAGCAGCAGGATCAGGATCAGCAGGACATAGGGCAGCAGATCGGCCCAGGAGCTGAGATAGGTCTGAACCAGCATGTAGGAAATGCCGTAGACCACGCCGCCCAGAGCCGTGCCGAGCGGATTGCCGAGCGACCCCAGCACGACGACGGCGAAGGATGTCACGGTCGCATCCTCGCCGAAGGCGGGAGTTACCGAACCGAACATGAAGGGCGCGAATACGCCGGCGACCGCGGCGAGGCCGAGGCCGATGCCGAACGCTGCCGCCGACACGCGATCGACATTGATGCCGGTGGCGAAGGCTTCGTCGCGGCGGGACATCACGGCGCGGGTGAGGGTGCCGAGGCGGGTGCGGTACAGATAGACATAGACCAGGCCGATGGCGATCACGCTGACCATCGCCGAGATCGCCCAGGTCGCGGGAAAGGTCTGGCCGAACAGCTCGACCGGGCCGTCCGCATCGCCGAACAGCCGCACCCGCAGGGGCGCGAGGATGGCGCCGAGCTCGCTGCTCGGGATCGAGCGTTCGCTGGTGCCGAAGGCGATGGTGGTGAGCGCCTCGATCACCTGGCTCAAGCCGAAGAACAGGATGATCGACAGCATCTCGGGGTTCACGGAGCCCTGCAGGCGCGGCACCAGCAGGCGGTAGAGCACCAGGCCCACGAGCACGAACACCACGAAGGCGAGCGGGACGGCGAACAGCGGATCGAGCGCGGCCAGCGCCGAGACGCCGACGGCGATGAAGGCACCGAGCATCAGGAAGTCGCCATGCGCCAGATTGACGATGCGCATGACGCCGAACACCAGGTTCAGGCCGATTCCCACCAGGCTGAAATACAGACCGAACAAGAGGCCCGCGACGAGGGCGTAGACAAGCATCAGATCATGTCCTCGAGCTCCCCGTCGCGGCGGACGGGGAGCTCACGGGGTGGGGACTCACGGGCGCGGATAGACCGGCTTGCCGGTGGCGACGTCGTGAGGATAGACGGCGACGAACTTCAGATGACCGTGGTCGTCGAGTTCGAGTTGGCCGAGCGGGGTCAGCTCGCCGATCTGGCCGCCCATGTCATCGAGGGCGAAGGTGCCATCGAGGGTCTTGAGCTGGCCCGACAGGCTGAACACGGCACGGCGCAACTCCATCTGGTCGAGACTGGTCGCCACCGACAGGGTCTTCTCGATCACCAGTGCCGTCGTATAGCCGGCCACCGCGTTGAAGCCGAACTCGACCTTGCCGTCGGGGAAGCTCTTGTTCCACAGCGCCCGGAACTCCGGCATCTTCATGCCGAAATTCACCGGATAGTCGAGCTCGGACGGCGGCACGTAGGTGAAGACGTGCTGCAGGCCCTTCACGCCGACATTCTTCTCCAGGAGCTCGGTCTCCAGGCCCGGATAGATGCAGAACAGCCATTTGAACTTCACGCCAACCTCATTGACGTTGCGCAGGAAGGCGATGTCGTTCGGAGCGTAGCCGAGATGGATCACCGCATCCGGCTGCTTGGCGCGGATGTTGTTGATGATGACCGTGTAATTGGTCGTCTCGGTCGGCACGCCCTGGTCGTAGACGATCTCCACCGGTGCGCCGGAGTCCTTGATGAACTTGCGCACCGCATTGGCCTGGGTGCCCGTGAACTCGTTGGTCGAGTAGAGGATCGCGATCTTCTTGATGCCGAGCGCCGGCCCGTCCTGCGTCAGGAAGTCGGCCACCGGCTTGGGCCAGATGGTCGAGACCGGGTCGGCCATCAGCGCGATATAGGGATTGTCCTTGGAGAAGAAGCTGGCGCCGGTGCCGGTCTGATCGAACAGGAACATCTTGTGATCGCGGGCGATCGCGACCGCGGGAGCGGTCAGCACGGATCCCGAATCGGCGACCAGGAGGTCGACCTTGTCTTGCGTGATCAGCTGGTTGTAGAGGGTCGAGGCGGTCGCCGTGTTGCTCTGGTCGTCATAGGCGACGAGCTTGATCGGGATCTTCTTGTCGAAGGCCTTCACATAGACGCCGCCGTCGGCATTCTTCTGGTCGACCCACAGCTTCAACGCACTGTGCACCGGCATCGAAATCGAGGCGTATCGCCCCGATGACGCGTAAAGCGTACCGATCTTGATTTCGGCGGGCGGTTCCGCCGCCAATACCGGCGCGGCGAGCAGGCATGCCGCGGCAAAGGCCGAGGCCAATTTACGGATCATTGGGGTTTCCTCATGAATTTCGGCGGCGGAAGCTAGCACCGCACCTCCGGGCGAAAAAGCCACAAGGCGCCGCACATATCCCGGTGGACGGAAATGCCCGCCGGGGCAGTGACTTGCCGGGGCGACGGCGGCGGGCCTAGATGTCGACCAAAGTGCTGTGGGAGGAAAAAGTAGTGGACAGCGTACTGCGCGCACCGTTCAAGCCGGTGGAGTTCCTGAGCCGGGACGTGCGTCTCGATCGCCGACCGGATGGCACTCTTTTGTTGCGGTCCAATCACAAGCTGAAGCCCTACGAACGGCATGTTCCTGCCTTTCTCGCCCGGTGGGCTGCGGCGGCGCCGGAGCGGATCTGGCTTGCCCAGCGGCGGGGCCCGGCGCGCGAATGGCTGAAGGTCACTTACGGCGAGGCCAAGGGGCAGGTCGATGCGGTGACGCAAGCGCTGCTGGACCGCGGATTTGGCCCCGAAAAGCCGATCATGATCCTGTCGTCGAACTCGATCGAATTCGCGCTGCTCACCATGGCTGGGATGCAGGCGCGGGCACCGGTTGCACCGGTGTCGCCGGCCTACTCCATCCTGAGCCAGGACCACGCCAAGCTTCGTTACGTTTTCGACCTCATCAGGCCGGGCCTGGTGTTCGTGCAGAACGGCGAGATCTACGCCGGCGCACTCGCGGCGCTCGACCTCGCGGGCGTGACCGTGGTCCATGTCGACAAAGCGCCACCGCAGACGCAATCGCTGCCCTGGAGCGAGTTGGTTTCGACCCGGCCGACGGCAGCCGTCGCGCAATCGATCGCCGCCATCGAACCCGGCACGATCGGCAAATTCCTCTTCACCTCGGGCAGCACAGGAATGCCCAAGGCCGTCATCAATACCCAGGAGATGATGTGCGCCAATATCGCCATGGGCCAGATGGCCCGCACGCGTCATCCGGATGAGCCACCGCCGGTAAACCTGGATTGGCTACCGTGGAACCACACGATGGGCGGCAATGCGACCTTCCAGGGCAACCTTGCCGAGGGCGGCACGACCTGGATCGACGACGGCAAGCCCTTGCCGGGCCTGTTCGAGGAGACGCTGCGTAATCTGCGCGAGATCTCGCCGACCTCCTTCGCCAACGTTCCGGCCGGCTATGCCATGCTGGCGACGGCGCTCGAAAAGGACGATCTTCTGGCGGAAAGGTTCTTCAGGAACCTGAATAGCCTTGCCTATGGCGGCGCCACGCTGCCTCACGATCTTTACGAGCGGATGGAAGCGCTCGCGGTAAGGCATACAGGCTATCGACTGCCGTTCATCACCGGCTGGGGAGCGACCGAAACCGCGCCGACGGCGACATCTGTGCACTGGGCGTCGGAGCGCGTCGGCCTGATCGGTCTTCCTTATCCGGGCGTGCAGCTCAAGCTGGTGCCGACCGGGGAGGATGGTCGCTACGAGGTGCGCCTCAGGAGCGTGATCGTGACGCCGGGCTACTACAAGCGACCGGATCTCACCGCCGCTGCCTTCGACGAGGAAGGTTTCTACAAGATCGGAGATGCCGCCCGCTTCGTCGATTCGCATGACCCCAATCAAGGATTGATCTTCGACGGCCGCGTCGTCGAGGATTTCAAATTGACCAGTGGCACGTTCGTGCTGGTCGGCACATTGCGCGCCAATGCCATCGCGGCGGCGTCACCGGTGCTGCAGGATGCCGTCGTTTGCGCACCAGATCGCGAGTATGTGGGCCTGCTCGGTTTTCCCAACATCGCTGCCTGCCGGCGAATCGCTGGTGACACCGGATCTGCCCTGACCATCGCGCAGCTTCTGGAACATCCCGCCGTGATCGAGATGCTGAAGGGCGGCCTGGCCCGCATGAATGCCGAGGGACGGGGTTCCTCCATGCAGGTGCGGCGCGTTATGCTGATGGAAGAACCGCCGTCGGTGGACGGCCACGAGATCACCGACAAGGGCTACATCAACCAGCGGGCGACGCTCGAACGCCGCAAGGCGCTGGTGGAGCGGCTGTACAGAGGCGGTGCCGACGTAATCGAGATCAACTGAGGAGACGGCGATGACTGAAGCGAAGCTCCCACCCAATCTGCCGCAATGGATGAAGGACCATGCCGATCGCTATATCAAGAGCGGCGGCTCCGACGGCCACCTGTACACGATCAACAATCCCGGCCAGCCTGCCCGCACCGTTCCGGCGCTCCTGCTGACGACCACCGGTCGCAAGTCGGGCGACAAATGGATGTTCCCGCTCTTCTATGGCAAAGCCGGAAACAACTACTTCGTCATCGCCTCGAAGGGCGGTGCGCCGGAACATCCCGGCTGGTACCGCAACATGCAGGCCAATCCCGATGTCGATATCCAGGTCGGAACGGCGAAGATGAAGGCCCGTGCGCGCACCGCACAAGGTGAGGAACGCAAGCGTTTGTGGGATCAGGCGGTGTCGTTCTTCCCGCCGTACGCCGACTACGAGAAGAAGGCCGGCTCGCGGGAAATTCCCGTGGTCGTGCTCGAGCCGGTGCGCTGACTCGCGATCCGGCCTGAAGGGCCGGGTCAGATCTTCTCGATGACCGCCGTCCTGAACCGGCGCATTTCGGCGAGCATGTCCGAGGCGTCCGGACGGCCGAAGTCGATATCGATGGCGGTGACGCCGATCTCCCGCAGGTCACGCAGATCGCGCACGATATCGTCGTCGGTACCGGAGAAAAGCCGCCGCTCGCCATCCGAGGCTAAGGGCGGGACGACCGTACCATAGCGCTTCACGCGATAGGCGATACCGACGGCGGCCGGGCCGCGGCCGGCCTCGGCGGCAGCCTTGCGCAAGCGCGCGATACCGGCCTGCAGCCGCGGCAACGAATCGAGCAGATGCTGGTTGTTGCTGCCGATCGGATACCAGGCATTGCCGACGCGGGCGGCGCGACGCAAGGCGGGAGGGCCTTCTCCTCCGACCCAGATCGGTGGATGCGGGCGCTGTACCGGCTTGGGTTCCAGCACGATGCCGTCGAAGCGGGTATAGCGGCCGTTGAAGCGCGGCCGGGCCTCGGTCCAGAGCACGCGGAAAGCGTCGATATATTCGTCGGTGACCTTGCCGCGCTCGCCGAAGGGCGTGGTCGCGACGGCATCGAACTCGGTCTTGAGCCAGCCGGCGCCGATGCCGACGACAAGACGTCCGCCCGAAAGCACATCGAGCGTGGCGAGCATCTTGGCAGCCAGCACCGCCGGGCGATGAGGCACCACCAGGACCGCGGCGACCAGGCGGATGCGCGAGGTCTTGGCAGCGATGTAGGCCATGCCGATCAGCTGCTCGTGCCGTTCGGTCGGCGCTTCCTCGTAGAAGGAGCCGCTTTCGGAATAGGGATAGCCGGGTACTGCCGTGTCCGGCAGGACGACATGATCGGTGAGGGTCAGGTAGTCGAATCCCATCGCTTCGCCTTCGGTCGCGATCTTTGTCATCGTCGCGACCGAGGAGAGCGGACCCGAGTTCGGCAGGTTGAAGCCGATCTGCATGAGGTCAGAGGACCTTGCGGACGACGTGTCTCCGGTTGGAGGTGAAGGGTCGTACCTCCGTTGGCCAGCGACCCTTTTCGACGGCCGCCGCCCACTCTTTGCTCAGCAGCACGTCGGGGCTGTCGATCTCGTAGAGCGCCACATAGCTTGCCTGGCCGGCGCCATCGAGGGGTTTGCGTTCGCCCCCGAGCATGAAGGCGGCAGGCTCGGTCTTGAGACGCGTCACGGAGTGCACGCCCGGCACCTTCTTCAGAAGAGGGACGTGCTCGGTGTCATAGACCTCGTTGAACAAGGCTTCCTTGTCCTTTGCCACATCCATGCTGACGACGAAGAGATACTTGGTGGCTATCGGCATGTGCTGCTCCTCATGCGGCCTTTGCTTCGACTTGTTCGGCGGTGGGGCCATCTCCGGCCAGTGTCGTGCGGCGCATGTCGCGCGGTTCGCTGGCCGGGAAAGGTCGGGCACGATGCATGGTCTGACGATTGTCCCACATCACCAGGTCACCGACGCGCCATTTGTGCGTATAGACGAACTCCCGCTGTGTCGCGTGCTCGATCAGGTCGCGCAGGAATCCGCGTGCCTCGGGCATTGGCCATCCGACGATGCTGCCGGCGTGGCTGGAAAGATACAGCGATTTGCGGCCTGTCACCGGATGGATGCGAACCATGCATTGCCGCACCGGCTTGAAGCGCTCCCGTTCCTCGTCGGTGAAGTCGAAGAAGCCGATGATCTGGCGCGAGAACATCTGCGAATGCTCGCACACCAGTGTCTCGACCTCGTTCCTGGTCTCCTCGTCCAGGGCATCGTAGGCGGCCCGCATGTCGGCGAATTGCGTGTCACCGCCTTTCGACGGGATGCTGACGGCCCGCAGCAGCGAGTATTTCGCTGGTATGGCCTTGAATGAGCTGTCCGAATGCCAAAGCCGGTTGCCGATCGCGAACAGCCGCCGGCGATCGTCGCGCGCGAAGGGGGCATTGTCCCGGTCGAGATTTGAAACGTCGGCGAAGGTGGTCGGCAGTCGGTAGTCGGCCGCGGCGCGCAGGCTGGTGCCAATGGCATGCTCGATCTCGCCCAGGCTCCGGGTGAAGGCGAGCTGCTGCTCGTCGTCGATGGTCTGATCCCGGAACACCAGAACGGCATATCGATCCATGCCGGCATGAATGGCCGCGACCTCGTCCGAGGTCAGTGGCCGGCGCATATCGACCCCCTCGACCTCTCCGGCGAAGCAGGGGCCGACCTGGCGAATGGTGATGGTCATGGCGCGTCTCCTTCCTGTGAACCGAGAACGCCCCGACCCTTTTACCGCAAGGGCGAGAACTTGGCCGGGACGGCGAAGATGCTCTGCTGTCGGCTGACGCTGGGATGGCGAGGGGGCGGCCAGTTGGGCGATTTCATCGCTTCGCCGCGCAGGCGCTCGCGTTCGCCCATGTTCTTGTAGGCCCAGACATGGACCCACTGGTTCAGCGCGCCAATGTCGGTGTAGCCGGCGAAGATCAGTGGCGACACGGCCGAGCGCTCCTTGATGCGCGAGGTCCATTCCTCGACGACTTTGGGAATCGCGCCCGGACCGTAGGTATAGGTGCGGAACTCGTAGAGGCTGCCGTGCTCTCCCGGCTCGAAGTGCGGAGAGAACGGTGCCGGATGCAGGATCTTCGATTCCATCTCGAGGATGAAGTCGGCGATCTTGGGAGGCCAGATCTTCTTTTCGACCGCTTCGGCGCGGATGCGGTCGCGCTCATTGAGATCCTTGTACGGCCAGATATGGATGATCTGATTGAGCGTTCCCACTTCGGTCCGCCAGAAGCCCGCCAACCGCGAAAGCTTGACGCGCTCGGGCAGGGCCACCGCGAAGGCCTCCTCGGCCTGCGGGACGGTGCCCGGCTTCAGAAGGTAGGTGCGTACTTCGAAGATCATCAGGCTCTCCCTGGTGGCAGCCGGCGGGCGCCAGTCCCGATCCCGCAACTTCGGCGCCGGAATTGCGCTAGAATGTCCGTGCGATCGAAGGGAGGCAAGAGATGGCCGGGCAATATGACCGCAGCGCGGAGGATGTCGGCAATATCGTCGCCCTGGAGCACGTGAACGTGCAAGTGCCGGACCAGGGGCTCGCAACGCTGTTCTATGTGAGCGGACTGGGGCTTACGCGCGATCCCTACATGATGACCAGCACAGACAATATGTGGATCAACGTCGGGCGCAGCCAGTTCCATCTCCCCACCGGAAAGCCACAACGGCTGAGGGGACACGTGGGCCTCGTCATTCCCGATCACGAATTTTTGTTGAACCGCCTGGAGCGGATGCGCAAGCTGCTGGAGGGCACGGCCTTCACCTTCAAGGCCCTGGGCGAGTACGTCGAGGCAACCTGTCCCTGGGGCAATCGCATCCGCTGCTACAGCCCGTCGGAGAGGTTTGCCGCCATGCCGCTCGGCATGGCCTACGTCGAGTTCGATGTGCCGATGGGCGCCGCCGATGGCATTGCGGCGTTCTATCGGCGCGTGTTCGGGACCATGGCGCGGGTGGACGGTTCAGGTCCTACGCCGGCTGCTTGCGTATCGGTCGGAGTCGGACAGGAGCTGATCTTCCGCGAAACGGCATCAGAGCTACCGGCCTACGACGGCCATCACATCCAGGTTTATATCGCCAATTTCTCCGGCCCCCATCGCGAGCTTCTCGACCGCGGCCTCGTCACCGAGGAGAGCAACCAGCACCAGTACCGCTTCCAGAACATCGTCGACCTGGCCAGCGGGACGCCGCTGTTCGAGATCGAGCACGAGGTCAGGAGCCTGCATAATCCGCTTTATGCCCGGCCCCTCGTCAATCGCAACCCCGTGCAGACCAATCGCAACTACGTGCCGGGACGCGACGATTGGGTGCCGGAGAGGGCGGCGCAGGAGATGGACGATCCGCGGCTGGCCACGCGCGCCCGCCGCTTCGAGGAAGCGACGCGACGTGCGGCCCGGTAGGTCGGCAGGTTCCTACGCGGCCTCGCCCAGGATGGTGCGGCGCACACCGTCGAGCGGTTGCGACTGGATCGTCTTGGCGAGATCGCGCAGGCGATGCTTGTCGGCATCGTTGGCAACGGCGATCGAAAATTCGCAATGCGTGACGACCTTGCCGAAGCGATCGCAAAGCTTCTGGGCGATCGTGTCGTAGGTGCCGATGGTTACGAAGGCGTGAAGGATGTCGTCGCTGATATGCTGCGGCATCTCCTCCCACTTCTGGGCACGTGACAATAGCTTCAGCCGATCGGCGAGATCGCCCAGGCCGAGATGGTCGAAGGCGGCGCGATATTGCGGCGTCGACGCATAGAAGGAGATGCGTGCCCGAACGTCGCGCACTTTTGGCACCAGCTCGGCCTCCGTGGCGGCGGCCGCGACCAACGGCTTCATGCAGACCTGGAAGTTGTCGAGCGAGCGGCCCGTCTTGGCCGCCCCCGTGCGCACGGCCGGCAGCATCACCTTCTCGATGTAGGAGGGTGTGCAGACGGGGTGGACCCGGATGCCATCGGCCACCTCGCCGGCAATTCGGCACAGGACCGAGTTCACGGCTGCGACATGGATCGGGATCTCGGGATGTTCAATTGGGCCCGGATTGAACAGCGGCACCATCAGGTTGAGATTGTAGTGCTCTCCCTCGACGTTGAGCGGCACGCCGTTCTGCCAGCAGTTCCACACCGCACGCACCGCCGCCACATATTCGCGCATCCACGGGCCCGCCGGCGACCATTGCAGGCCGTAGCGACGTTCGATATGCGCCCGGACCTGCGTGCCCAGTCCCAGCGTGAAACGGCCCCGGCTGAGCTTCTGCAACGTCCAGGCGCTGAGCGCGGTCACGGTCGGGCTGCGCGGGAAGGCGATGGCCACGGACGTGCCCAGCTTCAGCGTTTGAGTCGCCTCGGCGGCGAGCGCCATCAGGATGAAGGGGTCGTCCTTTGTTTCCTCGACGACCAGTCGGTCGTAGCCGATCTCTTCCAGCAGCCGCGCATCGCGACCGATACTGTGGAGATCGAGCGGGACTTCGGGCGCCCGCAGGCCCGGATCGACCTTGCCGAGCGGCAGCAGTGTCTCCAGGCGCATGTCTCAGGCCGCCCGCTTCACCAGCGAGCCGATTTCGGGCAGGCGCTTGTCCACCTGCTCCGGCTTCTGGCCGCCGAGATTGACGACGACGCGATGGACGCCCAGTTCGGCATAGCCTTGCATGGCGTCCATCGGCATCGATATCGGCGGCGTGATGATGATCTGGTACGAGGCTTCGCGCTTGCGCCCCGCCTTGGCGAAGGCGGCATCGAGCTTGGTCAGCATTTCCTTCGTGCGCGCGACATCGAGGTTGAAGCCGTACCATCCGGCGCCGAACTGCACGGCGCGGCGGAAGGCGGCATCAGCGTAGCCGCCGACGATGATCGGGATGTGGGGCTTCTGGATCGGTTTGGGATCGAGGCGCATGGTCTCGAACTTCACCCATTTGCCTGAGAAGTCGACGACGGGCTCCGTCCATAAACGCCGCATCACCTCCAGGAACTCGTCGCAGCGCGCGCCGCGATCTTCCCAGCGGTAACCGCAGGCCTCGACTTCTTCCTTGTTCCAACCCACGCCGATGCCGAAATCGAGACGGCCGTCGCTCAACCAGTCGAGCGTGCACATCTCCTTGGCCGTATAGATCGGGTTGCGTTGGGGCACGAGCGCGACGCCTGTGCCGAAGCGCAGCTTCCTCGTCGCGGCAGCGAGGAAGCCGAAGGTCGCCGTGACATCCAGCATGCCACCGCCCGGCGGCACCGGAATGCGACCATCCTTCGAGCCGGGATAGCCGTAGGTGTTCTTGTCGAACAGGGCGACGTGCTCGCCCATCCAGATCGAGTCGAGGCCCGCCTCCTCGGCGCGCCGGCCGAAGTCGCGAATCATCTGCGGTGTCGCGAGAGGCGACATGAAGGTGGCGAAGACTCCGACTTTCATTGGACGCTCCTCGGTGTGCGTTTGCCCGCTGGCGAGTTTTGCGAAACGCTAGGCTTGCCGGGCTGGCGGCGCAACTCCACGATGCCATCGGAGGGCGAAATCCAATGAAAAAGCTGGCTGGCAAAGTTGCGATCGTGACCGGCGGGGCAAGCGGCATGGGCCGTGCCACGGTGATGCGTTTCCTCGCCGATGGCGCCAAGGTGGTCGTCGCCGATCTCAACGAGCAGAACGGCGCCGAGACGATCTCCGTGGCCAGGGCACAAGGCCATGGCGACAGCGTGGCTTTCATCCGCACCGACGTTGCCCGGGAAGCCGATGTCGTCGCGATGGCCGCGGAGGCCGAGAAGCGCTTCGGTCGACTCGATATTGCCTATCTCAACGCCGGTGTGGGCGGTGCCTTTGGCCCCATCGCCGAAACCAGCGTCGAGGGCTGGGATTATACCTTCGCCGTCCTGACACGCTCGGTGTTCCTCGGCATGAAACATACCTCGCTGGCGATGAAGAAGCATGGGCAAGGAGGCGTCATCCTGGTGACCGCATCGATTGCGGGGATGGTCGGCGGCGGCGGAAGCCACGCCTATTCGGCGGCCAAGGCGGCCGTGATCAGCCTGATCGAGAATGTCGCGGCAGAGCTGGGGCCGGATCGCATCCGCGTGGTCGGTATCGCGCCGGGCGTGATCTCGACGCCGCTCGTCCATCGTGGCAAGCCCGAAAGATACGAGAAGCAGTTCAAGCAGCAGCCCTGGCCGGATCGCGGAGAGCCCGAGGACATCGCCGACGTGGCCGCATTCCTCTGTTCGAGCGACGCCCGCTTCATCACCGGCGAGACCGTGAAGGTCGATGGCGGGCTGCTGGCCCAGGGCGTGGCTCTCTGGGGCACCGGCGCCGACAATACCTTTATGAAGAGCGCCGGCGTCAATCGTGGTACGACCGGCGAAACCATGGTCGTCCGGACCCTTCAGTCAGGAGAAAGAAAGTAATGAGCGAAGCCGAGCGTCTTCATCGTCATCTGATCGGCCAGCAGGGATCGCGGCGTTCGTTGAACACGCCGGCACTGGTGCTCGATCTCGACATGCTCGATCGCAATATCGCCGAGATGGCCGCTTTCGCCGCCGCCCACAATGTAAAGTTGCGTCCCCACTCCAAGACCCACAAGTCGGCCGACATCGCCAGGCGCCAGATCGCCGCCGGCGCGCTTGGCGTGTGCTGCGCCAAACTGGGCGAGGCTGAGGCGCTGGCCGAGCAGGGCGTCGAGAACCTGCACATCACGTCGCCGGTGGTGACGCCTCAGGCGATCACGCGGCTGATCGAACTCAACGGCAAGGTGAAGGATCTGATGGTCGTGGTCGACCATCCGGCCAACGCGGAAGCGCTTGCCGCGGCAGCGGCCAAAGCCGGCAAGCCGCTGGCGGTGGTCGTCGATATCGATCCCGGCATCCATCGTACCGGCGTGGCGACGCCGGATGGCGTGGTCGACCTGGTGCGGAAGGTCGTCCAGCTCAAGGCGCTGAAATATGCCGGCGTGCAATTCTATTGCGGCCGTCATCAGCACATCGAGGGCTTTGCCGAGCGCAAGGCGGCCATCGAGGAGCGTACGGCCTATCTCAAGGGTATTCTTGCTAAGCTAGAGGCGGCGGGGCTGAAGCCCGCCATCGTGACCGGCTCCGGCACGGGCACGCATTTCATCGACGCCAAGCTCGGTGTCTTCACAGAACTACAGGTCGGCTCCTACGTGTTCATGGACCACGAATACAATGTCTGCGACCTGCGCGGGCTCGACAGGCCGACCTTCGAGCAGGCGCTGCAGATCGACGCGCGTGTGGTCAGTGCCAATACCGCAGGCATGGCCACGGTCGACGCCGGGCTCAAGGCGATGGCGACCGAGAAGGGGCCGCCGCCGATCCTGAAGGGCGCCGTCGAAGGCGCGACCACCCGCTTCATGGGCGACGAGCATCTCGCTATCATCGCTCCGGAAGGGAAGGCTGCGCCGGATCTCGGCGAGCAGGTCATCCTGGTGCCACCGCATTGCGACCCGACGGTGAACCTGTATGAGAGCTATCACGTCGTGAAGGGTGACACGCTGGTCGACATCTGGCCGGTTACGGCGCGCGGCCGCTCTCGCTGAGGCGCTAGGCGTCGAGGTGAAAGCGGAACAGCGACATCGTCTTCCGGCGCAGGAATTCCGGTGCCAGCAACGCGACCCTGCTCAGCCAGTAGAGCCAGATCGGAAAGCCGATCAGGCCTTTGTTGGCATCGAGACCTTTCAGGATCCGCCGGGCAGCGTCGGCTGCGGAAACTTCGCCAGGACGGGCGCCCCGGTGTTTGGCGACCATCGGCGTCGCCACATAGCCCGGGCAGACGACCATGACGTTGATGCCGCTCTCGGCGACAGCGTCGCGCAGGGCCACGCCATAGGAAAGCAAGGCGGCTTTCGAGGCGGAATAGGCCGGTGCATCCTGCAGCGGGGCTAGGCCCGAGAGCGACGCCATGAAGACGATCTCCCCCCGGCGCCGCTGAAGCATGCCGGGCAAGGCGAGATGCAAGGTGTCGATCGCTGCCACGAGGTTGATCTCGAGCAAGCGCTGCGCCGCCGCGCCGGTTTCGAGCGCGTTGTCCGCTGGCCGTCCGGTCATGATGCCGGCGTTCAGGACCAGCAAGTCGATGCCGTGTTCGCGCTCGAAGAGGGATATGAAGTCGGCCATCGCGGCGTGGTCGCAAATATCGATGACACCGACCTTGCACTGCGCGCCCTTGGCACGGCACGCATCGGCGATGGCATCGAGACGAGCCTCGTCGCGGCCGAGCAGCGCCAGGGTGCGGCCGGATGTTGACAATGCCTGCGCCAGGGCGGCGCCAATGCCGCTCGAAGCCCCCGTGATGAGGATCGACTTGCGCGGTTGGGGATGCCGGGATTGAACCATCACGGGGCGCCGATAAGATAGTCGGAGATGAGCGAATTCATTCCGCCGTATCCCTATCGGTTTCCGCACGAGCCGTCGATATGGCAGCGCCTCAAGGCTTGCCGAAAGAACCTGATCGGGATGTGGGCCGAGGGGGCGTTCGACTACGACTTCGTGAGCACGCAGGTCTTCAAGCAGCGGATCTTCGTTTGCAATACCCCGGAGACGGTTCAGTACGCCTTCAATACGCGCAACGCCGCCTTCGAACGCAAGAGCCCGTCGATGAGACACATGCTGCAGCCTCTGATCGATGACGGACTTTTCATCAGCGACGGCGAGGTCTGGCGCAAGCGCCGTCGCATCGTGGCCCCGATCATCCATGTCTCCAACACCAGCGCCTTCGCGCCGGTCATGACGGATACGGCACGCGAATTGGCCGATCGGTGGGGCGCACTGCCCGACGGGACGCAGATCGATGCTCTCGCGGAGATGGCCCAGCTCACGGCGGAAATCATCTGCCGAGCGATCTTCGGACAAAGGCTCGGCCAGGAACGCACCCACGAAATCGTCGAAGGCTTCACCGACTTCCAGAAATCCGTGAGTCTCATCGACATCCCGTCGCTGTTCGCATTGCCCGATTGGTGGCCGCGTCTGCGGCCGCGATCGCTGTTCAGGTCGACCCACCGCATTCAGCGGACCCTGGATGAGATCATCGAGGCCTGCCGCAATCGCGTCCCCGGGACCGAGCATTCCTTCATCCGCGCGCTGCTCGACGCCCGCGACGAGGAGACCGGTGAGCTGCTCAGCAACGACGCCATCCGCAATGAAGCCATTGTGATCTTCATGGCGGGCCACGAGACCACGGCAAACACCATGGCCTTTGCGTGGTTCCTACTGTCCCAGGCGCGCGACGTCGAAGCCCGCCTTCACGAAGAGCTCGATCGCGTGTTGGGCGGACGGACGCCTTCCCTGGAGGATGTGCCCAACCTCGTCTACACGCGCGCTATCATCGAGGAGACACTTCGTCTTTATCCGCCCATTCCGGTTCTGGCGCGCGAGGCGGTGAGCGACGAAGTCATCGAAGGACAAGCGGTTCCCAAGAGGTCCATGTTGCTCGTCGTCCCCTTCCTCCTGCACCGCAAGAGAGGGCTATGGGAGAAGCCGGATCACTTCATGCCGGAACGGTTCCTGCCCGGTGGTGGCGGTCCGCCATCGAAGTGGGCCTATGTGCCGTTCAGCATCGGACCGCGCATCTGCGCCGGCATGGCCTTCGGCCTGACGGAGGCGATCATCTGCCTGGCCACGCTTGCGCAGCGTTTCACGCTCGAGCTTGAGCCCGACCATGTCGTCGAGCCGGTCTGTCTGGTGTCGCTGCGGCCGGGCGAGCATCTGCCGATGCGAGTGCATCATCGCCGCCAGGCGGCAAAGCCAGCGATGCCGACGCAGGCGGAGAAGCCGTCGGCGATGGTCTGTCCGTTCGGCCATGGCTGATCTCGCCTCGATCGCAGCGGCCTTACAGCACGCCACCGACAAGGACGTGCTGGCGGCGTTTCCGGCTTACACGCGGCAGCCGCTCACGTTCGAGCTGAATGCGCTCGAGCGCATCCTGTTCCCGATCCTCAAGGTGCCGACCGAGGCGCTGATCCGCCTGCTGCTGCGGCCGCGCCGCGGCGCGGTGGGAGGCCTGGACCAGGCCGAAGTCGATGCAGTCTATGACAAGGAGGCTGCCGGCTACGACGTGAAGCACCACCGCACGACGCGTGGGCAGGACCTGTTCTGGCGGCGCGCTGCCGGGTGGCTGGTGGCATCCGCGCCCGAGCCGCGGCCGCGTGTGCTCGATCTGTGCACGGGAACGGGCCTCACGGCGTTGGAGATCGTGCGCGTGCTGGCCGAACATGGCCGCACGGCGGAGATCGTGGGGCTGGACTACAACGAAGCCATGCTCGTGGGCGCTCGCAATCGCCGCGAGTTCAAATCATCGAGCGCCATCTCGTTCGTGCGCGGCGATGCAACGAAAATGACGGGGCAAGTGCCCGCCGGGTTTCAGGCCCTGGCGCCGGCAAGCTTCGACATTGTGGTGCAGGTCTTCGGCATCGGCGGCATCGGTGATCCCGTCGCCGTCGCTGGCGAAGCCCTGTCCGTCCTGCGCGAGGGCGGGCGCTTCCTGTTGATCGACATGCACCGGCCGATCCTGGGCCTGCCCGGCGAAATCCCGCTGCCGGGAGCTTGGGTTCGCGTCCCACGCTATGAGCTCTATGCCTACGCCGATACGACGTTGCCGCTCGTCCTCTCTCGCCTCTGGGGATGGCGCGATCCGACTCTGGACTTCTACCTGGCCCCGCTGGTCTGTCGTGAGGAGGAGGGCGTGCCTTATGGCTTTCGCCTGCTGTGGCGGATCGTGGAGTCCGAGCGCTGGTGGTTCGGCCTGCCGATGATGCCCACGTGCCGTCTTCTCCTCGAAAAGGTCCGCCTCGACCGGACCGAATACGAACGCCGGCGTCGTATTTTGACTCTGATTGGCGCCGAGCCTTCCTGACACGACGACCTGTGAGCCGGCATCAGGCTTTCGACGGCAGCGCGCCAACTAGCATATTGCCGTTCCAGGTCCGCGCCAGAATCAGCAGTGCGGCCATGCCGATCGCACTGATCACCGTCATGCCGAGAAAGGCGTGCTGGCCGAAGCGGTCATAGAGCAGTCCGGCGAACTGGAAGATCACGGCCTGCGTCGCACCGGTGCCCAGCGCATAATAGAGGCTCTGGCCCAAGGCCACGCCGCTCGAGGGCAGGGCGCGCTGGATGAACGCCATGGCGCCGAGGTGGCAGGCCGCGAAGGTGCCGGCATGCAATATCTGCAGGAGAACGAGGGCCACCAGATCGTTGGTGAAGGCAAGGCCGGTCCGCCGCACCAGTCCGCATGCCAGGCCGATGCCGATCATGCCGGTGACACCGATGCGGCGAATCAGCCAACCGCTCAGCAGCATCATCAGGATCTCGACCGCGACGCTTTCGCCCCACAGCAGGCTGATCGTGACGTCGTCGATACCCGCGCCGCGCCAGGTGAGGGTGCCGAAACTATAGAGCACGGCATGGCTCGACTGGCAGAAACCGGCCGCGATCATGAACAGAAGGAACGGGCGCGAGCGGAACAGATCCCTTGTTCCGAACGGCGCATGGCCACCCGCCCCGATCGGATGGCTTTCGGCGGTCGGCAGGGCGAGGGCGAAAGGCACAAGGAACAGGATACCGGCGAGGCCGACATAGAGGACCCAGGGCGGCCCCAGCTCCTGCACGGCGAGCCCGCAGAGCAGCGTTCCGAGAATGAAAGCCACCGAGCCCCAGAGCCGGAGGCGACCGTAGACGAGTCCGCGTGCGCGCGCCTCGTTCACCAGCACGCCGTCGTAGAGGGCCATCGTCGGCGACCAGACCGCTCCCCAGATCAGGCCGACGAGCAGCAGGGCGAGGAACGTGTAGGAGACCTGGTACGCTCCCATCATGACCACCGCGGCGACGCTCAGGGCCAGCAGCATGCCGCGCAGATTGCCGAGCCGGTGGGCGAGGAAGCCGATGCCAAGCGTTGCTGCCACGCCCACGAACTGGCGGGTCATGAACAGCGTGCCGATCTCGGCATCGGAAATGCCGCGATTGCGCAGCCAGACCGGCCAGTAGCTCATGAAGGCGCCGGCGGCGAAGAAGTAGCCGGCACCGTAGCCCGCAAGCCGAAGCGCCGTCAGCCAGCGTGGCGGCATCAGGCTGCGAACTCGCGCCGTACCTGGTCGGTGTGCTGGCCAAGGGTCGGCACGTCGCCCAGCCGCGACGGCTCGCCGGTGTAGGTGGCGGCGAGCGCCGGCATGGAAACATCGCCCTTGGCTGTACCGAAACTCACGCGCTTGAGCTGCGGATGCTTGGAGAGGTCGGCCACCGAGCTCACGCGGGCCCAGGCAATCTGCGCCGCGTCGAGACGGGCGGCGAGACCGGCGAAGGTCTGCGCGCCGAAGCTCTGCTGCACGATCGCATTGGTCTGGTCGCGCCGGGCGTTGCGGGCCTTGTTGGTGGCGTAGTCGGGATCCTTCTCGAGGCCGGGCCGGTCGATCACCCCGTTGCAGAGGCGCTCGAACTCGCGGTCGTTCTGGATCGAGATCAGCACCGGAACCTTGTCGCCCGTCTCGTACACGCCGTACGGAGCAATGAAAGGATGAGTCAGCCCCAGCCGCGGCCAGTCGTAGGCGGAATAGTCCATGCCGAGCACCGGCACGGTCATCCACTCCGCCATGGAGGAGAACAGCGACACCGAGATGGCGCGGCCTTCGCCGGTCTTCTGGCGCGCCAGCAGCGCCTCGAGGACGGCGGCATGGGCATACATCCCAGTGCCGATATCGGTGGCCGAGATGCCGACCCGACCCGGCGCGTGCTCCGTGCCGGTGATCGAGGCGAGGCCGCTCTCGGCCTGGACGAGAAGATCGTAGGCCCGGCGGTTCTTGTAGGGACCGTGATCGCCGTAGCCGGATACGTCGACCGTGATCAGGCGCTCATGCAGGCTCCGCATCGCGGTCGAGCCAAAGCCGGCCCGATCCGCGGCGCCAGGCGCCAGGTTCTGGATCAGCACGTCAGCCTTGGCGATCAGCCGGTGGAGCAGGGCAAGATCTTCCGGCTGCTTGAAGTCGAGCGTCACCGACTGCTTGCCGCGGTTCAGCCAAACGAAATAGCTCGACAGGCCATGCACATAGGCATCGTAGCCACGGGCGAAATCACCCTCCGGGCGTTCGATCTTGATGACCCGCGCCCCCGCATCCGCCAGGCGAGCCGAACAGTAAGGGGCCGCCACCGCCTGCTCGACGCTCACTACCAGCAGGCCATCCAACGCTCCGGACATCCTTCTTCCTTCTGCCTTCTATCCGAGTTGCGCCGGCAACATGCATGATCGCCGTCCGCCGTGCCATAGTGACGGTCAAGGAAAGAGCAACTCGAAAAGGAGAGGAAATGCCGGGACCGCTGGCGGGCGTACGCGTGATCGATCTGACAGCCGTGTTGCTGGGGCCGTTCGCGACGCAGCATCTGGCCGATATGGGCGCCGACGTGATCAAGGTCGAGCCGCCGGAGGGAGACCTGTTGCGGGCATCGGGCGGATCGATGAGCCGCGACAAGAACATGGGGCCGATCTACATGGCCGCCAATCGCAACAAGCGTTCACTCTGCCTCGACCTCAAGCGGCCGGCGGCGGTGGAAATCCTGAAGGGGATGGTGAAGACGGCGGACATCTTCATCCACAACAGCCGACCGGCGGCGATCGAGCGACTGGGATTGGGTTATGAGGATCTGAAGAGGGTCAATCCGTCGATCATCTACGCCTATTCGCTGGGATACGCCCGCAAAGGACCGTATGGGCACAAGCCGGCCTTCGACGATCTTGTGCAAGGCGTGAGCGGCGCCGCATCCCTGCAAAGCCGGGTCGATGGCGGGCCGCCCCGTTTCATGCCGAGCCTGGTGGCGGACAAGACCACCGGCCTGCATCTCTGCATTGCGGTGCTGGGCGCCCTCTATCACCGCAAAGCGACGGGCGAGGGCCAGCTGATCGAGGTGCCGATGCTGGAGACCCTGACCTCGTTCTGGCTCACCGAGCATCTGTTCGGGGCGACTTGGACTCCGCCACGCGGCGACATGGGCTATGACCGGATCATCAACAAGTTTCGCCATCCGTTCCCGACGAAGGATGGCTATGTCTGTGCATTGCCCTACACGGACGCGCACTGGATCACCTTCTTCGAACTGGCGGGCCGCCCCGACCTCGCCAAGGACAAGAGATTCGTGGATCGTAACGAGCGCGCCAAGCATTTCAGCGAGCTCTATCAGGTGCTGGATTCGTTGCTGAAGCATCGGACGACGGAGGAATGGCTGGAGGCCTTCGACAAGGCCGACATTCCGGCGATGCCAGTCCATTCGATGGAGCAACTGCTGGAGGATCCGCACCTCACGGCAACGGGATTTTTCACCGACCGCGAGCATCCCAGCGAAGGGCCGATCAAGACCTTCGCCAGCCCGTTCGATTTCGAGAAGACCAAGGTCGAGTATCGGCGCCATGCGCCTCGGCTGGGCGGCGACGGGGTCGAGGTATTGCGCGAAGCCGGACTCAGCGACGCCGAGATCGAGAAACTGAAAGCAGATAAGACGCTGATCGTGCCTTGACGATCGCCATCAGCACGAAGCCCTCGGCCGTGAGACCGAGGGCTTCGGCAGGAAAAGAGATCGATCCGCTTTAGAAGCGGTAGGTGATGCCGGCGCCGAACAGCCAGGGATCGAGAGCGGCGGTGCCGCTGACATAGATGCTGTTGTTGACCCAGGCGTCGTAATTCGGGCGCAGGATCAGCTTCTTGACGTCGAAGTTGATGCCCCAATGCTTGTCGATCATGTAGTCGAAGCCGGCCTGCGCTGCGAAGCCAGCGGTATTGTGGATGTTCAGGTTGGTGATCGCGAGGCCGCCTGGCGTATAGGCGCCTGCCGGCTGCTGGCCGAAGAAGAACGTATAGTTGATGCCGACACCGAGATAGGGCTGGAAGCGGCCGAAGTCGGTGAAGTGGTATTGGACCGTCAGGGTCGGGGGAAGCAGCCAGGTGCTGCCGACATCGAGACCGGTCAGGGCTCCATTGCCGGTGATGTGATTCTGGCTCACGCCCAGGATCAGTTCGGCCGAAATGTTACGAGTGAAGTAGTACGTGATGTCCAGTTCGGGGACGACCGAGTTGCCGACGGAGAGGCCGGAATTCGGGGTCGAGAGCGCCGGCACGCCTTGAACGGTGGCCGTGGCCGAGGAGGTGTCCGTCACGACACCCAGCGCACGCAGGCGAATCTGCCAGCGGCTCCAGTCCTGTATATCCGACGAATTGGTCGAAGCGGCCTGAGCTTGCGTCGTTACCGTGTCGTCCGCCTTCGCCGGCTGCCACAACACGCAGGTCATGAGAGTTGCCGCCGCCGCAGCACGCGCGATGAGTGTTATTTTCATTCGGAATACTCCTGCTTTCAACGTCGCGGCGAACGATATGGATGGCGGGAGCAGCGGAGTTGATCTGGATCAAATTGCGGCGAGATGAAGCCGGAACCGTTGCCAGTTCGCCACATTCGCCGCGCCGAAAACGCGTCATCGCGTGAAGATGAGACGCGGTCGAAACGGTGGCATCGTATGATGCGTCGCGGTCGCGCGCGGTAGTCGATCTGGGACAGTCGAGAGAGGGTCCGGCCACAGTCCCGATGGCGGATGGAACCAATTTCCGTTGAACTTTCTTACGGAAAGCTGTTCCGCGTCGCGGCGCTATCAGCCGCGAACCGGTATCTCCGCGCTTGTCCAAGGCGGGTCGGCCGTTAAACTCCGGCGCCACAAAATTTGTCAGCTGCCGGAGCCCGGGAGGGGCCTATGGATCTCGCTTTTACAGCGGAAGAACAGAAATTTGCCGATGACGTGCGCACCTTCGTGAAGGCCAACCTGCCGGCCGATGTGCGCGACAAGGTGAAGAACGGCAAGCATCTCGGCCGCGACGATTACATGCGCTGGCAGCAGGCGCTCGGGAAGAAGGGTTGGCTGGTCTACACTTGGCCCAAGAAACATGGCGGTCCGGGCTTCACGCCGGCCCAGCGTTACATTTTCGAGAACGTCTGCGCCGAGGAGTATGCGCCTGGCATCATTCCGTTCGGCACCAAGATGGTCGGGCCGGTGATCTACACGTTCGGCAGCGACGAACAGAAGGCGAAGTTCCTTCCCGCCATCCGAGAGAGCACCGTCTGGTGGTGCCAGGGCTATTCGGAGCCAGGCTCGGGCTCGGATCTCGCCAGCTTGCGTACCAAGGCCGAGAAGCACGGCGATCATTACATCGTCAACGGATCGAAGACCTGGAACACGATGGGCCACTGGGCCGACTGGATCTTCTGCCTCGTGCGCACCGATCCGAAAGCCAAGCCGCAGGAAGGCATCTCGTTCCTGCTGATCGACATGAAGACGCCCGGCATCACCGTGAAGCCGATCATCATGGCCGATGGCGGCCACGAGGTGAACGAGGTCTTCTTCGACAACGTGAAGGTTCCGGTTGCCAACCTCGTCGGCAAGGAGAACGAGGGCTGGACTTGCGCCAAGTTCCTGTTGGCCAACGAGCGGCTGGGCATCGCCGCCGTCCCGCAATCCAAGCGTGGGGTCGAAGCGCTGAAGGACATCGCCCGGGCCGAACAGGACAACGGCAAGCCGTTGATCGAGAATCCCAGCTTCGCCGAGAAGATCGCCGATCTCGAGATCCAGGTGACGGCCCTCGAATTCACGGAGCTGCGCGTATTGTCGCAGATGGCGCAGGGCGGCCAGCCCGGGCCCGAGGTGTCCGGCCTCAAGATCCGCGGTTCCGAGATCCAGCAGCGGATCACCGAACTCACCATGGAAGCGGTGGGCGAGTATGCCGCGCCCTATCTGCCAGGCCTGCTGTGGCACGGCTCCAACGAGGAGCCGGTCGGCCCGGAATACGCCCATCTCACTGCGCCGCGTTACTTCAATACGCGCAAGACCACGATCTACGGCGGCAGTAACGAGATTCAAAAAGGCATCATCAGCAAGATGGTGCTCGGTCTGTAAAGCGGGAGGAGGCGATGGACCTCGCATTGAAGCCTGAGCATCAGGCCTTTGCCGACGAAGTGCGCGACTTCGCCCGCAACAACCTGTCGCCAACGACGAAGGCCAAGACCTTCGCAGGCAAGCATTACGATCGCGCCGACCATGTCGACTGGCAGAAGGCACTCGGTCGCAAGGGTTGGCTGCCCTATACGTGGCCCAAGAAGTACGGCGGCCCGGGCTGGGACGTGACGCAACGCTTCCTGTTCGAGAATGTGCTCGCCGAAGAGGGGGCGCCGCGCATCATCCCGTTCGGCGTCAAGATGGTCGGGCCGGTCATCTACACCTTCGGGACCGACGAGCAGAAGGAACGCTTTCTGCCCGGCATCCGCAGCTCCGACGTCGCCTGGTGTCAGGGCTATTCCGAGCCGGGCGCGGGATCCGATCTCGCCAACCTGCGCACACGCGCCGTACGCGAGGGCGACTACTACATCGTCAACGGACAGAAGACCTGGACCTCCTTTGCCCATTGGGCCGACTGGATCTTCTGCCTGGTCCGCACCAATCCGGACGCCAAGCCGCAGGAAGGCATCTCCTTCCTGCTGATCGACATGAAGACCCCAGGCGTGTCGGTTCGTCCCATCATCATGATGGACGGCGCGCACCACGTGAACGATGTCTTCCTCGATAATGTGAAGGTTCCGGTGGCCAACCGCATCGGCAAGGAGGGCGAGGGCTGGACCTGCGCCAAGTTCCTGCTCGCGAACGAGCGATTGGGCATCGCCGAGGTCCCGGCCTCGAAGCGCGGCGTGCGCTCGCTGCGGGATATCGCGCGCACGGAACCGCAGAACGGCCGTACTTTGGCCGACGATCCGGCCTTCGCCGCCCAGATTGCCGATATCGATCTGCAGGTGCAGGCTCTGGAGATGAGTGAACTGCGGGCGCTGTCGACCATGGCGCTGGGCGGGGCGCCCGGGCCGGAAGTCTCCACACTGAAGATCCGTGGGTCCGAGATCCAGCAACGCATCGCCGAGCTGACCATGGAGGCGGTGGGCGAATATGCCCAGCCGTACCAGCCCGGCATGCTGTTCCACGATACCAACGAGACGCCGATCGGTCCGGACCATGCGCCGCCGGCGGCGCCGCGCTATTTCAACATGCGCAAGACCAGCATCTACGGCGGCAGCAACGAGATTCAGAAGAACATCGTGTCCAAGATGGTGTTGGGCCTCTAGGCTTTGGCGCTATAAGAAACGCAAGATTTCGGAGGAGAAAGATGGATCTGTCCCTGTCCGACGAACAGAAGCAGCTGCAGGATGCGGCCGAACGCTTTGTTCGCGACAAATATACTTTCGAGAACCGCCGCAAGATCGTCGCGACGGACCGCGGGTGGTTGCCGGAAAACTGGGCGCAGATGGCCGAACTCGGCTGGCTCGGCATGTCCTTCAAGGAAGAGGATGGCGGCTACGGCGGCGGTCCGATCGAGACCATGATCGTCATGGAGCAGTTCGGCAAAGGCCTGGTGCTGGAGCCGTTCCTGCCGACAGTGGTGCTGGGCGGCGGCATGATCGCCGCGGCCGGCAGCGCCGCGCAGAAGGAGGCGCTGCTGACGCCCATGATCGAGGGCAAGAAGCAGTTCGCCTTCGCCTGGCTGGAGCGCCAGAGCCGCTACAATCTCGCCGACGTCTCGCTCAAGGCGACCAAGGATGGCAGTGGCTGGTCGCTGTCGGGCCACAAGGGCGTGGTCTACAACGCCGCTTCGGCCGATCAGATCATCGTGCTTGCCCGCACCGCCGGCGGTGCGCGCGAGGAAAAGGGCCTGACCCTGTTCCTGGTCGATGGCAACGCCAAAGGCCTGTCGCGCCGCGACTACCCGACCCAGGATGCACTGCGCGCATCCGAGCTCACCTTCGACAAGGTGTCGGTCGGTGCCGATGCCGTGCTGGGAACGGTCGATGCCGCCTTCCCGGTGGTGGAGGATGCGGTGGACCGCGCCATCGTCGCGCTCTGCGCCGAGGCGACCGGCTGCATGGACGCCATCAACGCCGCGACCCTGGAATACATCAAGACTCGCAAGCAGTTCGGGGTGCCGATCGGCAAGTTCCAGGTTCTGCAGCATCGCATGGTGGATTGCTTCACCAACGCGCAGGAAGCCCGCTCGATGACGCTGATGGCGTCCCTCAAGATCGAGGACAAGGATCCCGTCGTGCGCCACAAGGCCGCCTCGGGCGCCAAGGTCCAGATCGGCAAGTCGGGCAGGTTCTGCGGCCAGAGCGCCGTGCAGATGCATGGCGGCATGGGTGTGACGGACGAGCTTTCGGTCAGCCATTACTTCAAGCGGCTGACGATGATCGACCTGATATTCGGCAACCAGCAGCATCATCTGACGCGGTACAGCAACCTCGCCATGGCGGCGTAAGCCGTGCTGGAGACGCGCGACACCTGTCGCGCGTCTTTGCCGACCCTGAAGGAACTCGCGCCACGGAAGTGGCGCTTCCTCTGCGCATGAAGGCCATCCTCGAGATCATCGTGCCGGTGTTCGGCATGGTCGCGGTGGGCTGGGTGATCGGCCGTACCAGTCTCCTGCGGCCCGAAGGGCTGCGCGGCCTCACCAACGTCACCTTCTACGCTTTCTTTCCGGCTCTGCTGTTCCGCTCCATGTCGCATGTGCGGATCGACGCGCTGTCGCCGGACATCCTGATCGTCTTCTTCGGCGCCGGTCTCATCCTCTATTTCCTGATGCTGCTGCTGGCCCGCGTCCTCGGACTGCGCTTCAGCGAGCGCGCGGTGTTCGCGTTGTCGGCCACCTTCTGCAATGGCGTCGGCATCGGGATTCCCTTCGTCTCCTACGCCTTCGGCGAGAAGGGGCTGGTGCCTCTGCTGATGATCATCAGCGTCAACTCCCTCGCCATGCTGACGCTTTCCTCCTTCCTGATGGAGATCGGCGCCCAGGGAGCCGGCCAGACGCATCTGCTGCGCAAGCTCGGTGGAGCGGCCCTAGCGATGCTGAAGCATCCTGTCCTGCCGCCCATCTTTGCAGGCCTTGCCTGGTCCGAAATCACGGCCCTCGTGCCGGGGCTCGGCACGCCCGTCGTGATCGACCGCGTTCTGCAGGGCCTGGCAACCGCTGCGGCGCCCTGCGGCCTGATCATGGCCGGCGCCTCGCTTGCCCATGTCGGGCTCAAGGAGCACTGGCAGACCGCCGCCGTCACGGCCGTCTTCAAGCTTGTCGCCCTTCCGCTGATGGTATGGACAGCCGGCCGTTACCTGTTCGCCCTCGATCCGCTCTGGCTCACCGTCGCGACATTGAACGCGGCAATGCCGGCCGGCGCTAACGTGTATCTTGTGGCGCAGCTCTATCGAACGGGCGTCGGCTTGGCGACGAATGCCGTCGTCCTCTCCACCGGCGCCAGCATCGTCACCCTGTCCGTCACGCTGTTGTTGCTGGGCGTGCATCCGGGCTAGGCTTGTCGCCGGGAGGAAGCGCATGACCTACGAAACAATCGAGATGCGCAAGGTCACCGGAGGCTGTGGCGCCGAGGTCCTGGGCGTCGATCTGACCGCGTTGACCAATCGGCAATGGGACGAGGTGCGCAGTGCCTTCGTCGAG
This sequence comes from Enhydrobacter aerosaccus, assembly GCF_900167455.1. GTDB lineage: Bacteria > Pseudomonadota > Alphaproteobacteria > Reyranellales > Reyranellaceae > Reyranella > Reyranella aerosaccus. The sequence continues at coordinate 102,544 of NZ_FUWJ01000002.1, read as the reverse complement.
CACGGCGTCATCTTCTTTCGCAACCAGCACCTTACGCCGGAGCAGCATATCGCGTTCGCTCGGCGCTGGGCGCCCATCGACGTCAACCGCTTCTTCAAGTCTGTCCCCGGCCATCCCGAGATCGCCGAGGTGCGCAAGGAGCCGCAGGAGAAGACCAATATCGGCGGCGGCTGGCATACCGACCATAGCTACGACCCCGAGCCCGCGATGGGCTCGATCCTGCTGGCCCAGGAGTTGCCGGAGGAGGGCGGCGATACGCTGTTCGCCAACATGTATCGCGCTTTCGAGACCCTTTCGGCCGGGCTCCAGCGAACGCTTGAAGGCATGCGGGCCGTTCACGGCTCGGCCCATATCTTCGGCGCACAGGGCGTCAACGCGAAGAACCCGGAGGGCGCCGGTCGCTACGGCAATCAGCATCTGGTCGGTGACGACGTCGTGCATCCGGTCGTGATCCGGCATCCGCTGAGCGGTCGCAAGGCACTCTATGTCAATCCGGCCTTTACCCTGCGTTTCGAGAATTGGTCGGTCGAGGACAGCAGACCGCTTCTCGACCATCTCTACCGTCATGCCGCGCGGCCCGAATTTACCTGTCGCTTCCGCTGGCAGGAAGGCTCGATCGCCTTCTGGGACAATCGCGCGACCTGGCACTACGCCGCCAATGACTACCACGGCGAACGACGCCTGATGCATCGCATCACCGTTGCCGGCTGTGCGTTGGAGCCCGCCGCAGCCTGAAGCGCTTCAGGGCTCGACGAGGAAGCCCTGCAGGGCGTCCAGCAACTGGCCGCGTCCGCGCTCCGGTCGATCGAGATGCACGAAGTGCGTCGCCTCCGGCAGGGCCACGATCCTGATCGACCGGGCATGAACGGCGTCATGTGCGAAGGCTTGGACGTCCTCCGGCCGGCTCCAGAAGTCGCGCTCGGATCGCACGACCAGGATATGACCTGTGATCGTCGAGGCGTCGAACAGGCGTCGTCCGCTGGCTTGATAAAAGCTGTCCTCGATGGCGCCCATGGGCGCACGGAATGCCGGCGGTTCTGATTTTTGCGACTCGGGGTCGCTCTCCAGCGCCGCGCGTTGATAGGCGGCGGCCACGACGGGGTCGCGCCACTGGTCCTTGTCTGCCACGGGAATGGATTTGTCCCATCCCGGCAGCAGGGAGGCGGCATCGTAACGGGCATAGGCGCCGATGGTCGGACTGAGGCGATCGGGATGAGCCGGATCGCTTACCGGCGAGCCGGGGCCGAACTGGGAATGCTGGGCCGAGCCGCCGTAGAGGGCGTTGAGGGTGACCAGATGGCCGACGTCCTCCGGATGCAGCGACGCGTAATAGCCGACCCACATGCCGCCCGTCGCCCAACCCAGCAGGCAGACGGTGCGGCTGCCGGATCGCTCCTTGGCGATGCTGACGACCGCCGCGATGTCGCGCACGACGAGATAGGCGCGAGACTGGGGCGGATTGGCCTCGGGCGGCTGCTCGAAGGCGGCAGCTCGATCCGAGCCGCCATAGCCGCGAGCATCCATGACATAGACCAGACGGCCGCTCCGCTGGGCTAGATCGGCAGCGAAGGAGCCGCCTGTCACGGGCAGGTCGAAGCTCGCCAGTCCCGGCACGCGCGCGCCGTGCAGCAGGATGATCGGCTCCGCGCCATCCAGCCATGAACGCGGCCTCAGCTCGCGGACGAAGATCCGCACGCCGTCTTCCGTTGTCGCATGAAGGTCGCCCCGCACGACATCCTCGCTCGCCGCGGCACTCTGTATCGTGGCCATCATCGATCCCACCAAGGCCAGAACAATGAACGCAATTCGCACGAGATCTCTCCCGTCCAGTTCTCGGCGGCGAAGCTAGGGAGCGCCCGGACGGGCGTCCAATACCGTCTGGCTGAAGACGCGATAGATCCTTGCTATCGCCGGGGGCGGGCCGACCGATGTGCGCCGGCGCTGGTAAGAAAGGCCGCCAGCGCCGCCGAGCTGTCGTTCTTGCGCCAGGCCAGGGCGAGGCGATAGTCGATGGGCGTTCCGGGACCGCGCAGGGGCCGGAACGCCACGCGATCCCAGCCCGTGACTCCGAACAACGCCGGTACGAGAGCGACCCCGAGTTCGGCGGCAACGAGGCCGAGGATGGTTTCCATCTGCACGGCACGCTGCGCGACCTGAGGCGCGAAGCCGGCCTCGGCGCAGGCGGCGAGGATGCCGGCCTGCAGGCCGGGTCCCTCATGGCCGGGAAACAGGATCCATGGTTCGTGCGCCAGGGCCGCAAGAGGGAGCGGCTTCGCGGATTTGCTCGCCAGCGCATGCTGCTTCGGCAGCGCGGCGACCAGTTGGCTCTTCAGGACGACGTGGGTGGCGATCAGCTTGTCGGCGTTGCTCGGCAGGGGCAGCACGACGATGCCGATATCGAGGCGATCTTCCAAGAGCGCCTCCGTCTGCCGGCCGGTCGGCATCTCGGTGAGATCGAGCAGCACCTCGGGATGTGAACGGCGAAACCTGACGACCAGCTCAGGTAGAAGATGTCGTACGGCGCTGGCGACGAAGCCAATGCGCAACGAACCGGAGATGCCCTGTCCGGCGCGTCGCGTCAGGGTCTCCGCCCGTGCGGCCTGGGCCAAGGTGCGTCGGGCTTCCTCACGCAGCACGCGGCCGGCTTCGGTCAACGCGATGATCCGGTTGGTCCGCTCCAGCAGCCGGACCCCGAGCTCCTCCTCCATCTGGCGGATGGCTGACGTGAGCGGCGGTTGCGCCATGTTGAGACGCTCCGCCGCGCGACGGAAACTCATCGTCTCGGTGACGGCGAGGAATTGCTGGAGCTGGCGCAGGCTGAGCATGGCGATAGGCTTAACATATCGCAAAGAACGACTCTGCCGCCGGCGGCTATCGCAACTTTGCAAAGGTCAGCGGAACGCCTGCCAGATGAGGGTGGTGCCGGAGATCAGCATCACGCCGTCGAGCAGGCGCTGGAAGGTTGCGATATGGAGACGTTCGACCAGCAGCCGCGCGCCATAGGTGCCGGCCATCACGGACGAACCGGTGATGAGGCCTTTGGCAATGATATCGGTCGGCAAGCCACCCAAGGTCCGGAACGTGGCGGCCTTCGCGATGTAAAGCGCCAGCGAGCCGGCGGCTTCGGTGGCGATGAAGGCGCCTTTGGAGAGACCGTAGGCCGTGAAGAGCGGCACGCTGAGCGGCCCCGTGGAGACGACGACGCCCGTGAGGAACCCGATAGCCAGGCCGGCGGGCGCCAGCATCCACGGGCGGACCCGTTGGACTCGGCGGGCAAGCCAATGCCGCCCCGGAATCATCAGGAGAAAAAAGCTGCCGAGAGCAATGTCGACAATTGCAGGCGGCAAGGCGAGCATGGTACGGGCACCGAGGGCGGCTCCCGGCACGCCGCCGAGCGCATAGAAGGCCGTCGCCCGCCAGTCGATCTCCTTCCACCACGCGGTGATCTTGGCGACGTTCGACATCAGCGCCACCACCGCCATGATCGGCACCGCTGCCTTCGGTCCGAAGGCGAATACCAGCACCGGCAGCAGGATGATGGTGGCGCCGGTGCCGACGACACCGCTCACGAGGCCCGCGACAAGGCCGACAATGAGCACGAGGAGATAGGTGGCCATCGTCCGGAAGGATAGCACCGGACGCCGGCTTCCCAGGTCCGGCTAATCCACGGCCGCGACCGCTGCCGCCTGTTGCGATCAGTACCCGATGTTGGCCCGGAGGTACTTCTCCGCCTGCTCGACGGGAATGCCGCGGCGCTTGGCATAGTCCTCGACCTGGTCGCGGCCGATGCGGGCGACGCCAAAATACTGCGCATCGGGGTGAGCGAAGTAGTAGCCGGAGACCGCCGCCGTCGGCAGCATGGCGAAGCTTTCGGTCAGCGTCATCCCGGCATTCTGACCGGCATTGAGCAGCCGGAACAATTCCGGCTTCTGGCTGTGGTCGGGGCAGGCGGGGTAGCCCGGCGCCGGGCGGATGCCGCGATACTTCTCGCGAACGAGATCGTCGTTGGTGAGCGCCTCGTCGGGAGCGTAGCCCCACAGCGTCTTGCGCACGCGCTCGTGCAGGCGTTCGGCGAATGCCTCGGCGAGACGGTCCGCCAGCGCCTTCAGCAGGATCTCCGAGTAATCGTCGCTGTCGGCCTTGAAGCGGGCCAGATGCGCCTCGATGCCGTGGCCCGCCGTGACGGCGAAGCCACCGATCCAGTCGGCCTTGGGGGAGATGAAATCGGCCAGGCACATATTGGCGCGCGGCGCGCGCTTCTCGATTTGCTGCCGCAGGAAATAAAGCCGCGAGACTTCCTTGGTGAAGGTCTCGTCCTCGAACAGCACGACGTCGTCGCCCTCCCGGCGGCACGGCCAGAAAGCGACCACGCCCTTCGCCGTCAGCCACTTCTCGCGCACGATGCGCTCCAGCATCTTGCGGGCATCGGCATACAGCTTCTTGGCGCTTTGCCCGACGACCTTGTCGTCGAGAATCTCCGGATAGGTGCCGGCGAGTTCCCAGGCGCGGAAGAATGGCGTCCAGTCGATGCGCTCCACGAGTTCGTGCAACGGATATTCGGCGAAGACCCGCGTGCCCGACACGGCCGGCTTCGGCGGCGTATAGGCACTCCAGTCGATCTTGAAGGCATTGGCGCGCGCCTGTGCGAGCGGTACCAGCTTCTCCTTGCCGCCACCGGCGCGTTCGATACGGATCGCCTCGTATTCCGCCGCGACCTTGGCCGCGAAGTCCTTGGCCTGGTCGCCCGACTCCGATACCAGGGCGCTGCAGACGCCCACCGCGCGGGAGGCATCGAGGACGTGCACCGTGGGGCCATGGTAGCGCGGCGCGATGCGCAAGGCGGTATGGACCTTGGAGGTCGTGGCGCCACCGATCAGCAGCGGCACCTTGAACTCCTGCCGTGTCATTTCCTCGGCGACCGTGACCATCTCGTCGAGCGACGGCGTGATCAGGCCCGACAGTCCGATGATATCGGCCTTGTTGTCGTTGGCCGATTTCAGGATCTCCTGGAACGGCACCATGACGCCGAGATCGATGACCTCGAAGTTATTGCACTGCAGGACCACGCCGACGATGTTCTTGCCGATATCGTGGACGTCGCCCTTGACCGTCGCCATCACGATCCTGCCCTTGGCCTTGGCGCCCTCGGTCTTCTCGGCCTCGATGTAGGGGAGGAGGTGCGCGACCGCCTTCTTCATCACGCGGGCGCTCTTCACGACCTGCGGCAGGAACATCTTGCCGGCGCCGAACAAATCGCCGACCACGTTCATGCCGGCCATCAGCGGGCCTTCGATCACCTCGATCGGTCGCGCGATCTGCTGGCGCGCCTCCTCGGTGTCGGCGACGACGTACTGGTCGATGCCCTTGACCAGCGCATGCTCCAGCCGCTTCTCGACAGGCCAGCTGCGCCACTCGGCATCCTGGGTTTCGGCAGCCTCACCCGTGCCCTTGTACTTGGGCGCCAGTTCCAGAAGACGCTCGGTGGCGTCGGGCCGCCGGTTCAGGATCACGTCCTCGCAAGCGTCGCGCAGCTCCTGCGGGATCTGGTCATAGACCTCGAGCTGGCCCGCATTGACGATGCCCATGTCCATGCCGGCCTGGATGGCGTGATACAGGAACACCGAGTGCATGGCCTTGCGCACCGGCTCATTGCCGCGGAAGGCGAAGGAGAGATTTGAGACGCCGCCGGAGATCTTGGCGCCCGGGCAGCGCTTCTTGATCTCGCGCGTCGCCTCTATGAAATCGACGCCGTAGTTGTTGTGCTCCTCGATGCCCGTCGCCACGGCAAAGATGTTGGGATCGAAGATGATGTCCTCGGCCGGGAAGCCGACCTTGTTCACCAGGATATCGTAGGCGCGGCAGCAGATCTCGATCTTGCGTTCCTTGGTATCGGCCTGGCCCTTCTCGTCGAAAGCCATGACGACGACGGCGGCGCCGTAGCGGCGCACCTTGCGGGCCTGGGCGATGAAAGGCTCGATGCCTTCCTTCATGGAGATCGAATTGACGATCGGCTTGCCGGCGACGCACTTGAGGCCGGCCTCGATCACGCTCCACTTGGAGCTGTCGATCATGATCGGCACCTTGGCGATGTCCGGTTCCGAGGCGATCAGCTTCAGGAACGTGTCCATCGCCTTCTCGGCGTCGAGCAGGCCCTCGTCCATGTTGACGTCGATGATCTGCGCGCCGCTCTCGACCTGCTGGCGTGCGACCTCGATGGCGGCCGGATAGTCGCCTTCCAGGATCAGCTTCTTGAACCTCGCCGAGCCCGTGACGTTGGTGCGCTCGCCGATATTGATGAAAGTGGCTCTTTGCTCGGTCATGACGGTACTCGGAACTCAGAAGAAACTGGCGGCTTCCATGCCGGACAGGCGCAGGGCTGGCGGAAGGGCATGCCAGGTGCGTGGCTTGACGCCCTTCACGGCCTCGGCAATGGCCTTGATATGGGCCGGTGTGGTGCCGCAGCAGCCGCCGACCATGTTCAGCCAGCCGTTCTCGGCCCAGCCCCGGACAAGCTTGCCGGTCATCTCCGGCGGCTCGTCGTAGGCGCCGAGCTCGTTGGGCAGGCCGGCATTGGGATAGACGCACAGCAGGCTGTCGACCTGTGGGTTCAGGCTGTTCACGTAGGGATGCAGCTCGGTCGCGCCGAAGCTGCAGTTGAGGCCCATCGTGAGCGGCCGGGCGTGCCGCACCGAATGCCAGAAGGCCTCGACGGTCTGGCCCGAGAGATTGCGGCCGGCGAGATCGGTCAAGGTCATGGAGACCATGACGGGGATCTCCTCGTCGCGCGCCTCGCCGGCTTCGTCGACCGCGACGATCGCGGCCTTGGCGTTCAGCGTGTCGAACACCGTCTCGATCAGGATGAAGTCCACGCCGCCATCCAGCAGGCCGTCGACCTGCTCGCGATAGATGCCTTTCATCTCGTCGAAGGTGACGGCGCGATAGCCAGGGTCGTTGACGTTGGGAGAGACCGACAGCGTCTTGTTGGTCGGGCCGAGGGCGCCGGCGACGAAGCGCGGCTTGTCGGGATTCCTGGCCGTTGCCGCGTCGGCGCAGGCGCGTGTGAGTTTCGCGGCCGCCAGGTTGATCTCGCGCGCCATGCCGGCGATGCCGTAGTCGCTGAGGCTGATGGCGTTGGCGTTGAAGGTGTTGGTCGCCAGGATATCGGCGCCGGCATCGATATAGGCGTTGCAAATCTCGCTCACGACGTCGGGACGCGTGAGGTTCAGGAGATCGTTGTTGCCCTTCTGGTCGTGGTCGAAGCTGCGGCCGCCACGATAGCCGGCCTCGTCGAGCTTGTAGGTCTGGATCATCGAGCCGTAGGGGCCATCCTTCACCAGGATGCGCTCCTGGGCGATGGCTCGTAGCTGCTCGGCTCTTTCCATGCGGCTGGCAATGCGGCTGGTCATGATACTCCTCCTGCGCGCGCCGGACGCACGCCCAACAGATGGCAGATCGCGAACGTGAGATCGGCGCGATTCAAGGTGTAGAAATGGAACTGGTCGGCGCCTTCGTCGCGCAGCCGCCGGCAGAGATCGCCCGCGACGGTCGCCGCGATCATGCGTCGCGTCTCGGCGTCGTCGTCCAGCCCGTCGAACAGTTGCGCCATCCAGCTTGGGACCTTGGACCCGCACAGCCCGGCGATGCGCGCCACCGACTGGTAGTTCGACACCGGCATGATGCCCGGCACGATCGGCGCCTCGATGCCGATCGCTGCGGCACGGTCCCGGAAGCGAAGGAAATCGTCGGCTTCGAAGAAGAATTGCGTGATGCAGCGATCGGCACCGGCGTCGACCTTGCGCTTCAGATTCTCGAGATCCGCATCGGCATCCGGCGAATCGGGATGCTTCTCCGGATAGGCGGCGACGCTGATCTGGAACGGCGCGATCTTCTTCAAACCGGCGACCAGCGCCGCGGCGTTGGCATAGCCACCCGGATGAGGCGTGTACTTGCCGCCCATACCCGACGGCGGATCGCCGCGCAGCGCAACGATATGACGAATGCCGGCATCCCAGTAGGCGCGGGCCACCTCATCGATCTCGCCGCAGGTGGCGCCGACGCAGGTGAGATGGGCTGCCGGCTCGATCCCGGTTTCCGTCTTGAGGCGCACCACGGTGTCGTGCGTCCTCTGGCGGGTCGAGCCGCCGGCGCCATAGGTCACGGAAAAGAAGGTCGGGTGCAAAGGCGCCAGGCGCTTCACCGCTTCCCACAGCGAGTGCTCCATCGCCTCCGTCTTGGGCGGAAAGAACTCGAACGAGACCTTCAGGCGTTGCGGAGCACGGGCGGGGAACTCGGCCGTGCCGCCGGCAAGCGGGCTCGAACTCAGGGGCCCGGTATCGGGGCTCATCAGGAAACTCCTTGGCTGGAAAGAGCAGCGGGGTGGGGCGAAGTGCGAGCGGGGACCGTCCGCTCGCCACGCCAGATGCCGGTCATCAGGCGCCGACCGGGGAAATGGATCGGCTCGAGCGGCGTCAGGCCGGCCGTCCTGAGCCAGCCCTGGACCTGATTGTCGGCGAAGCCGAGATGGACATGCGCATGTTCGCGCTTCAGCTCGACGAGATCATGCGGCGAGAAATCGACCACCAGCACGAGACCGCCCGGCTTCACCACGCGTGCCGCTTCGGTCAGCGCGGCGGCGGGATCGTCGGCGTAGTGCAGCACGTGATGGATGGTGACGGCGTCGAAGCTCTCGGACTCGAAGGGGAGGGCGTACATGTCGCCCTGGCGGATATCGGCATTGTCGATGCCGGCGCGGGCGAGGTTGGCCCGGGCAAGCGCCAGCATCTCACGGGATTGGTCGACGCCGATCGCGCGTTCGACCTTGGGCGCAAGCACTTCGAGAAGCCGTCCCGTACCGGTGCCGATGTCGAGCAGCCGGCGCGCGCCAATCGGCAGATGATGCACGAGGGCTCGTTCGATCTCGCGATCGGCGACGTGCAGGGCCCGCAATTCGTCCCAGCGCTGCGCGTTGTCGCGGAAGAAGCGCGCGGCAGCGGTCTGGCGACGCTGTTGCAGGGCGTCCAGACGAGCCCGATCGGCGGCCAGGCGGGGATGCTTCGGATCGAGGCGACGGACGAATTCCCGCACCAATTGGGCATCGTCGCCGCTGCTGACCAACCGGAACCGGGTGAACTGCGCTTCGCGGAAGCGCTCCAGCAATCCGCCCTCGACCAGCAGTTTCAGGTGACGCGAGACGCGCGGCTGGCTCTGCCCCAGCACGTGCACGTAATCGCTGACCGTCAAATCCTCTCGCGCCGCCAGCGCCAGGATCCGCAAGCGCGTATCCTCGGCGGCGGCCCGCAGCAGGGTGAGCAGGTGATCCATAGGCTGAAGAATATAAGCATATCTTTATGTTTGCAAGATAGTGTTATCAACCAGATTGTGACTGCTTTGCCACAACTTCCGGCCGTCCCTTGCTATGCACTTCAAACTGTCTTGGCCCTATGCGAGACTGTTTCAAAGTCGCGGCACAACAAGCCGCTTAGGCGTCCAGACCCTGGGGCGAGGGTCGCAGATAGGGGCTGGATAGGAATCCATGGGCCAAGGTTTTTTGAAGGCGGCGGCTGGGCATCTTCGCCGGTCCGCAGTGTTGGCTGTCGCGGCGGCGGCGCTGGTCGGTGGCTGCGCCACCAAGGATACCGGGGCGGAGGACGTCTGGGATCCGCTCGAGACGCCCAACCGATTCATTTTCTCGATCAATCGCGCAGTCGACACCATCGCCCTGCGCCCGGTTGCGGTCCTGTACCGGGATACGGTGCCGGATCCGGCCCAGAAGGGCGTGCACAACGCCGTCACCAACCTCGGCGAACCGATCACGGCCCTAAACGAGGCCGTGCAAGGCAAGGCACACCGGGCTGCCACCACCATGGCCCGCTTCCTGATCAACAGCACCATCGGTGTGGCCGGCCTTTTCGACGTCGCCAAGTCGATGGGCCTCGAGCCGTCGAAGAACGACGCCGGCCTGACGATCGGCTATTATGCCGGCGTCGAGCCTGAGAACGGCGGCTTCTACATCATGCTGCCGTTGCTCGGGCCGTCGAATGTCCGCGATGCCGCGGGCCTTGTCGCCGACGGCTCGCTCGATCCGTTCGGCATCGCGATCTACAGCATCTGGGGAAGCACCCCTTATTGGATTTATGCCGGCAGCCGCGTTGGCGCGACCGTGGTCGATACGCGAGTTCGCACGATGTATGCGCTGGACGATCTGGAGAAGAACAGCGTCGACTACTACGCGGCGTTGCGCAGCGCCTATACGCAGCAGCGGGCTGAACAGATTCGCCAGAAGCGGTCGCCCGATGCCAAGGCTGAGCTGGAACGGCGCGACAACCTTGCGCTTGTGCGCTAGGACTTGATCTCCAAGTTTGGATCTTTGCTGGGAGAGAGAACGGTGTCGCAGTTCGCCTCACGTCGTCATGTGCTACGGCTGGCCGCCGGAGCCGCGGCCATCGCCTCAACCCTGTCCGTGCCGTTGGCAGTGCATGCTGCCGACGCGCCGGCCGCAACCTTCATCGAGAGCGTCGCCAACAGGGTGATCGAGCTCATCAAGAGCACGACGCCTGGCCCCGCTCGCGAGGCAGCCTTCAAGAAGGTCCTGGAGACGGATTTCGATCTCAACTTCATGGGACGCTCGGCCCTCGGCACGCACTGGAACGGAACCACGCCCGAGGAGCAGCAGCGCTTCCTCAAGGCGGCCGCCAGCGCGGAAGCCCATGCCTATAGCGAGCGCTTCGGCCAGTATCTCGGCCAGACGCTATCGGTCGGCCGCGTCAGCCCGCGCCCGAACGGCGTGTCCGTCGTCGACAGCAAGCTGAACCAGAGCAACGGCCAGCCCATCTCCATCCAGTGGGAGGTGCGCGACGAGGCCGGACGGCCTCGCATCACCGACGTGAAGGTGGAGGGCGTCAGCATGGTCATGACTAGACGCTCGGATTTCAATTCCTACATCCAGAATCACGGCGGCAAGGTCGACGCCTTGATCGCGGAGCTGGAATCGCGGGCCAAGCAGTGATTTGCGGCTGTAACGCGTCGGACGTAGACTAGCGATCGGGAGGCCTTTCAATCGGTCCCGTCGCGAGCCGATGGGGCGGAGGAGAGCGCCAATGGATAGCGCAGTCGTCAAGAACGCGGCCGACCGGTGGTCGGTCGATCCGGTGTGGAGCAAGATCCGTGAAGCGGCCCAGGCAGCGGCGGCGGCGGAGCCTGTTCTAGCCGGGATGCTTCATGCCACCATCCTCAGCCAGTCACGCTTCGAAGGTGCCCTCAGCTATCATCTGGCGCGCCTTGTCGGCACGACCGAGGTGCCGGCGGCTCTGATCCGGCAGATCTTCGACGAAGCCTTCAACGCCGATCCGGCCATCGGTCTCGCGGCGCGCGCCGATATCGTTGCCGTGGCCGAGCGCGATCCGGCCTGCACGTCCCATCTCGATCCGCTGCTCTGGTTCAAGGGCTATCACGCGCTGCAGACTTATCGCGCCGGCCACTGGCTCTGGAAGCAGGGACGCCGCGCGCTGGCCCATTATCTCCAGAGCCGCGCCAGCTCGCTGTTCGCCCTCGACATCCATCCCGGCGCCGTCATCGGCAAGGGGCTGTTCCTCGATCACGGCACCGGCATCGTCATCGGCGAGACCGCCGTCGTAGAGGATGGCGTGTCGATGCTGCACGGCGTGACGCTGGGCGGGACCGGCAAGGAGCGAGGCGATCGGCATCCCAAGGTTCGCCACGGCGTGCTGCTGGGGGCTGGCGCCAAGGTGCTGGGCAATATCGAGATCGGTGCCTGCGCGAAGATCGCGGCTGGCAGCGTTGTCCTCGAGGCCGTGCCGGCCGGCTGCACCGCCGCCGGCGTACCCGCACGCATCATCGGCTGCGTCGATGTGCCGGAGCCAGCGCTGGAGATGGATCAGCGGATCTAGTCGCTCTGCGCGTGCGCTGGCTTTTGCTCCTCGGTCTCGTCTGGGCTGTACCGGCATGGGCGCAGCAGACTGTCCATGTCCCGGTCGAGGAGGGAGGCCGGACGTTGAAGCTGGCCAGCCAGCTTTACCGGCCTTCCGACCATGCAAAGGCCGCGGCCGCTATCGCCATCTTTCACGGCTGTGGCGGGCCGGGGCAGAATACGGCGCGCATGGCGGCGCTGCTGCAAAGATGGGGCTACGTGGCGCTGGGCGTCGACAGCTTCTCTGCGCGCGGTCTGAAGGACGTCTGCGGCGCCCGCCATTGGCCAACGCAAGCCGACGCGGAACGGCGGGCCCACGATATCGACGCCGCGATCAAATGGCTCCGCGCGCAGAGCTTCGTCGATCCCGCGCGCATCGCCTTCATGGGCTATTCCTACGGTGGCGGTGTCGCGATGTTGCGGGCGCTCACACCACGTCTGGACGATGCGCTGCCGCCGGCGCGTGCGGCCATCCTGGTCTATCCCGATTGTGCATTGGCGGACGCGCTGGGACCGCGGCTGCGCGTGCGGCAGCCGACTCTGTTCGCGCTGGCGGCCCTCGACGACTGGACGCCTGTGTCGCAATGCCAGGCCGTGATCGATCGCGTCGCGGTCGGCCGCGACTTGATCGAGACGCGCGTTTACGACGGCGCCTATCACAGCTTCGACGCGCTGGGCCTGCCGGTCCGCTACCTGGCCGACGCCGGCAACCGTAGCAAGCCGGGCGGTTGCTGTGGTGCCCATTACGGTGCCAACGAAGCGGCCTGGAAGGCCTTCGTCACCGACGTGCGTGCCTTCCTGACGAAGCAACTTGGACAATGAGAAGGTGGCGGCAGACCGGAACCGCCTGCCCGACGTTCAGCCCGCGAGACGAGGCAGTATGGCGGCGGCGAACCGCCTGAAACCGGCGACCTGCTGGCCCAGCCAGCCCAGGTCGTTGTCGGCATCGATGGCCGGGTCTTCCACCCCCATCGGGCGGGCCTTGCGGTCGTACCGCGCGGTGCCGAACAGCATGTCCCAGAGGGGGAAGACCAGCGCATAGTTATGATCGTAAATGCGGGGCTCCGCCGGTGTTCCCAAAGCATGATGCAGCCGATGGAAGCGAGGGCCCACCAGCAGCCGGTCGCCGATCCGGCCGAAACCCAGATCGACATTGGCGTGCGACCAGCTCTCGATCAGTCGCCCGACCATGAGGATCGAGACATAGTCGCCAGGCTGCACGCCGACCGATTGCGAGAAGATCACCAGCACCAGGGTCACCAGCAGGCTGTCCAGCACGTGGTTGCGATCGTCGGTCCAGGCCGTCACCTCGCGCTGGCTGTGATGCAGGCTGTGCAGCGCCCACCACCACGAGAAGCCGTGCTGGGCACGATGGATCCAGTAGGCCGCGAAGTCGTACAGCGCGAAATAGATCAGGAACGTGACCAGCGGATGGTCGTGCAGCCACGGCATCAGGCTCTCGATTCGCGGCGGCGCGATGCCCAGACCGCGCATCTGCAACTCGATCTCGTTGGTGATCGGATAGGCGATCACGAACACGACGAGGGGAACGACGCCAAGCTTGCTGAGTACCGTGTAGACGCGATCGACGGCCGGCAGACGCCTGTTCTTCACGTTCTCCATCGGCCGGCGCTTCTCGAGCGGTCGCATGAGGAGCGCGATGACCAGGATCTGCACTACGCCCAGCATGAAGAATTCGACCGCATCGAAGGCGTCGTCGAACCACTCCATCAGGTTGAAATGGAACAGGACCGGGCTGACGAAAGTCTCGAACAGCCAGGTCTGGGTGCCGATCCAGGCGTCGAGCAGCCAATGCATCGGATCGCCGCTATTTCGGGCTGGGCTCGATCGAGGCCGAGCGCAGCTTGTTCGGTACGGCGGCGGGGTCGGTCTTCAGGATGATCAGGCCGTGCGGCGACTTGCCGACGCGCACGCTGCCGATCATCTTCATCTCGGCGATGTCGATGATCGCGATGCGGCGCAGGAAGCGCTGCGTCACCCACAGCTCCTTGCCATCGGGCGTGATGTCCATGTCGTCGGGGCCGCCGGGGACCTTGATGCTGGCCACGACCTTCATCTCCTGCGTGTCGATCAGGGACACCGTGCTGCCGACGCGGTTACTGAGGAAATAGTAGCGGTTGTCCTTGACGCGGAAATTGTGAGCCGCCTTGCCGGTCGGCAGGCGACCGATGACCGAACCGTCCTTGGGATCGACGGTCAGGACCGATTCCTCTCCCGTCAGCGCCACCAGGAGCCGCTTGTCGTCGGGCAGCATGACGATGCCGGCCGGCGCCTTGCCGACCTCGACATTCCACTTGATGGTCTGGGTCGCCAGGTCGAGGGCCGCGACGCGGCCGCTTTCCTGCAGCGTGACGAATGTCGTGCGCGAGGCGGCGTCGAAGGCGATGTGGCTCGGGATGCTGTCGAGGAAAATCCGGCCCGCCAGCTTGTAGCCGTCGGTCTGGTAGATATCGACATGGTCGAGCCGGTTGGCGGCGGTGACCATCCACTTGCCGTCGGGGCTGAAACCCAACTGGTAGGGGTCGATGATGTCGCGCACCACATAGCGGCGCTCGAGCGTGCGCGTGTCGAGCGCCACCAGCTCGTTGGTGAAGGTGGACGCCAGCAGCACTTCCTTGCCGTTCGGCGTAAGGATCAGGTGGTGCGGCTCGCGCCCGAGCGGCAGGCGCTGCACCTCCATGCGCGTGGCCCGGTCGAGAATGCTGTACGAGGCATCCTCGGAGTTGAGAACGATGATCGACTCGGCCTGGGCGGTAGTAACGCTTGCGCTGAGCGCCAGAAGGGCGAAGGCGAATTTCTTCATTCAGAACTGGCGGGGCGATGGGCCGACGTTGAATACCTTTGTGCGCCGCAAACCAGCACCGACTTCGAGCGGGGCTCCCAGCCGATTGCCTGATCTCTGGCGCTCGGGCATGGGGCCAGAGAACCGCCCGGCGCGCAATGGGCTAAGAGCCCGAAGAGGGGCGGCGTGACCGATTTGTCGTCCACTGAAGCATTCCGGACACGCCCCTTGCCGCACGCCGGGATAATCGTTCTGAGCCGCAGGCGCGTACGTCAGCTTTCGCGTTTGAGCGGGTAGTCGGCGGCGGCAATGATGCGAATATCCGGCGCCCTGCGATAGAGCGGGTTGGGGACGAGCCTCGGCTTCCCCGCCTCGTCGACGACATAATAAGCGAAGCCCCGCATCCGCCTGACCGGCTCGTAGTCGGCATGGCCGGGCAGGGAGACGCCATCGCTTTCGCCGAAATCCACCGGCGAATCGTCGGCCGTGACGAAGAAGGTCGGGCCGACATTCACCACGAGATGCCCCCATCCCGGCGGCATGTACAGCGCATCACCCGGCCGTACATGCACGGCATAGGCATCTTCGATCTCGTCGTCGATCGGGCCGTCAGCGCCCTCGGCCCGCTTCTGGATAATGGCCACACCTTCGCCCTGCAGCGTCCAATAGACTTCGTCGAGTGCGCCGACGTGGTAATGGCCGTAGGTCTTGATGTACTCGGCTCCCACCGTTCCGGGCTGCCAGACGGTAATGTTGCGCGCGCCCGAGCCGCCGCGGATCATGTGGTAGTGGATCGCCGGTCCCGGAGCATCCGGATGCATGAGGACCTCGCGCATCTTTTCATGGCTTCGGCCCGCATGCTGCTGCGCTGAGTGATCCATGGCGTTCTCCCTTTTTTCGGGAGAAACACTACCATGGATTGTGATCCGTTGGAGTAGGCACACAGACGGTTCGTTGGCCTCGATTAGCGACGAGAGACCTGACCGGTCATGAGGGCCGGCGTCGTCGCCGGCAGCTTGCGATGCTGCGTGGCCTGCTCGAAGGCGTATCCCATGCCGAGCAACTTGGCCTCGGTAAATGGTAATCCCATGAGTTCGATGCCGACGGGCAGGCCTTCAACGAAACCCGCAGGCAGACTAAGGGCCGGGAAGCCGGCGGTGGCGGCAAGCTTCTCCTGATCGAACGGATCGGACACACCGATCTTGCTCGCCGGCTGCTGCATGCTGGGATAGGCCAAGGCGTCGAAGTGATTGTCGACCATGTAACGGACAAGGAGCCGCTTGTACTTTTCCGCCGCGGCAAGGGCATCCTTGTAGTCAGCCTCGCTGACCGACGACTCGTCGGCCCTTGTAGTTGCGTCGGTATCGGAAGCATTGATCTCGCCTGAATAAACCAGGAGGTCGGCGCGAGTGATCCTGTCCGATGGCGGGGCCAGTGCGGCGAGGCCTGCATTGGCGCCGACCGTGGTCCCGAAGTAGGCGTTCAGCGCTTTCGGGATTTCGTAGGAGATGATCTTGCGCCCGATCGTGCCATAGACCTGCATCATGTCGGCAGGCAGCGTCGCCTCGACGATGGTGGCGCCCTGGCGTTCCATCTCGGCGAGGGCAGAGCGAACGGCTTCGCTTGTGGCGACCTGTGCCGGCGTTCCGGAGGCGAAGAGAGCGCCGATGACGCCCAAGCGCTTCCCGCGCAGGAAGCCCACGTCGAGAAAACGACCATAGCCTCCCGCGGGCACCGCGGCATCCTTTGCGCTCACCGGATCTTTGCGGTCGGGGCGCACAGTGGCATCCAACACCAGCGCAATATCGCGGACCGACAGGGCGATAGGACCAAGCGTGTCGTACGTCCATGTCAGTCGTTGAAGACCATTGGCGCTGGTCAGTCCAATGGTTGGGCGCAGGCCGACGAGATTGGTCAGCGAGGCGGGAATGCGGATCGAGCCGAAGGTATCTTCGGCGATCGAGATGGGTGCGAAGCCTGCAGCAACCGCGGCTGCAGCGCCGCCGCTGCTGAAGCCGGGATGACGCGACTGGTCATAGGGGTTGCGGGTATCGCCTCCGAACGATCCGGCGCCGCGGCCGTCGACTCCGAGGACATTCGTCTTGCCGAGGACGATTGCGCCTGCTTCTCGCAGCAGGCGGATTTGAGTGGCATCTTCGGCGGGGACAAAATTGCGAAGCGCTTCGAGCGATCCGGTGGTCGGCAATCCTCTCACGTCGACGACGTCCTTGACCAGAATCGGGATGCCGTGAAGGGGACCGCGTTGCTTGCCCTGGGCTTTCTCCTCGTCGCGTTGGCGGGCTTCGGCCAAGGCGTTGGCATTGAGATTGGAAATCGCATTGATGCCAAGCTGATCGCCGTAGGCGAATTCGTAGGCGGCGATTCGCTGAAGGTAAGAGATCACGAGCCCGACCGAAGTCGTCTCGCCGCGCGTCAGCATCTGCTGAAGGGCGGTGGCATCGAGACCGTATATGTCTGGGGGTGCCGCCGTTGATCCCGGCGATGCCTCGGCGCCAGTGAAAAGGACGGTGGCGGTTACCGCGCTTCCGCACGCCAGGAGGGAACGGCGATCTATCATCGCCGGCCCTTTGACCGAACTGCGCTTTGAACAGGTTGTCATGATGCCCCTACTTTTGAGCCCGACGGATGAACGCCGTGACGCTAGAGGGCTGAGGGAATGCCAACCAGTTCTCGGCTCATCGTATGATCAGGACTCACTGGGTCGTCCGGTGGCATGCCTGGACGGGGCGCCGCTCTATGTTGGTCGCCGGCAAAAGGCGGCGAGAGCCAAGGCGTCGGTCTCGCTCTCCGCACGCTGCAGGACAATCGTCAGACTGGATTCGCTGATCCTCAGGAATGCTTGGGACAGACGGATCATGCTGTCACCCAGGCGGATGGTGAATTCGATTTGGCTGGCGGCGTCCATGCTCTGACAGATCCACCAGTCGGCGAGGTCTGGCGTCGATCGTTCGAGTTCGAGGTAGATCTCGTCGACGCGTGCAACGGCGCGATGAGCGGCGGTCTGCGCCCGAAAACGTGGAAGATGCTGGCGCAGCACGGTCCGGTGCTCCGTGCCGAGCCGCGTACCCACGGCGCCGGATGCTGCAAGCGCGATCATGAAGTTCGGTTGCGCACGCGGATCTTGCCAGATGACCTCGTAGCTCTGGTTCCACGCAACGATATCGAACCACCGATCCAGCACGAATGCTGGTCCGTGGCGCCAATCCTCGACAATGAAGCGTGCGTGCTCTCTCGAAGCGGGCGATGCTTGGCAGTCAGTACCATTACCGGTTTCCGTGCCGCGCGGCGCGTAGCCACCGAGCTCGAGCATATAGCGGAAGGAGCCGTGGCCGAGGCGCAGCGCACGGCCGATTGCCTCCAATACCTGTTTCGAGGCCTGGACCCGCCCTTGCTCCAGCCACGTGTACCAGGCAACGCCGACACCCGCGAGGGCAGCGACTTCTTCCCGCCTCAAGCCCGGTGTCCGGCGCGTACGGGATGGCGCAATGCCTACCGTTTCCGGAGCGAGATGGGTTCGGTGAGCGCGCAGGAAGGTTCCGAGAAGACGCGCTCCGTCAGGCTGTGCATTGGCCAGCATCACCGCTTTGGACGCAACGAGAATCGAGTTTCAATATACGTCAGCCTGGTAGCGGCCGCACTTCTTCAAGTCGGCAACGAAAGCCTTGGCCTGGGGCTCGCCCATCTGTCCGTGCTCGGCGGCAATGGAGACCATCGCCTTCTCGACATCGGCGGCCATGCGCTTGGCATCGCCGCACACGTAGAAGTGGGCGCCGCGCTGCAGCCATGCCCACAGTTCGGGGCCTTCCTCCCGCATGCGGTCCTGCACATAGGTCTTGGGCATGTTGGTGTCGCGCGACCAGGCCAGGGACAGTCGCGTCAGCGCCTTTGAGCTCTGCAGGCCCGCGAATTCCTCTTCGTAGAAGAAGTCGCAGTGCCGGCGCTGATGACCGAAGAACAGCCAGGCCTCACCCGGCGCCTTCATCGCCAGCCGCTCGTGCAGGAAGGCGCGGAAGGGGGCGACGCCGGTGCCGGGACCGACCATAATGATCGGTGTTGCCGAATCGGCCGGCAGGGCGAAGTTGTGCGCGCGCTGGACGTACACCTTGAGCGCAGTGCCGGGTGCAATGCTACTCGACAGGAAGGTCGAGGCCACGCCCAGCCGCATGCGACCTTCGCCTTCGATCTCGTAGCGCACATGGTCGACAGTGAGGGTGAGCCGGTTGGGATCGACCTTGGGCGAGGAGGAGATGGAATAGAGTCGGGGCTGCAGCCCCTCCAGGCACTCGACGAACGCCTCGGGATCGGGACGGATGCCGGGAAACTTGCGGACCGCCGCCAGCACGTCGAGCGTGGCCGCGTCGCCATCCGGATCGTCGCCCTGGGCCAGCGCCTTGGCCTTCGCCTTGCGCTCGCCCCCGACCATGTAGGAGATCAGTTCGAACAGCATGTCGGGTGCCGGGCCGAGCGACATGTCTTCCGTCAGGACTTCCGCCAGCGTCTTGCCGGCGATCGGGAAATCGGCCGGCGCATTGATCGCCTCGATGACTGCCGAGACGAGGGCCGGATCGTTTCGGGGATAGACCCCGAAACTGTCGCCGACCGTATAGTCCAGGCCAGAGCCGGCCAGATCGAACTCGATGTGCCAGGTCGACTTTTCGGAGGCGCCCTTGTTCAGAAGGGTGCGTGACAGGAACCGCGCCTCGACCGGCATCTCGCGCGAGTAGCCGCGCATCGCGGGCGACTTGGAGGCGAGCCGGCTGGCGGCCTTCGCTTCTGCCTTGGCTTTCTCCTCATCCGGGTCGGTGGCCCCGCCGCCCATCTCCTCGATGAGCTTCTTGAGCATGCGCGCCGTTTCCTTGCCGCCCGGCACGCACAGGTTCAGCCGTTCCTCGGCTTGCTGCGAAATCTCGTTGGCATAGGTCTCGCAGGTGTAGCCGCACTGACCGCAATCCTGCTGGGCCATCGCCGCCATCATCCGCCGCGGCAGGGGCCGGTCCTTGGCCATCTCCATGCGCTCGGCGAGGGTAATCGTCGGATCGTGCCAGGGCGCCTCGTCGTCGTCGGCCTCCGCCCTCGGGGCCGACCCAGCCGCATCGGGGGCGGCCGCGGGCAGTACCGACAGATAGCCGGCAAGGAAGCCGTTCAGCCAGGCGCGCTGGTCCTCGTCAAAGGGCGCGTCACTGGGAATGTAGGAGATGAAATCCGGCTGGGCAGGCGCCGGGGGCCTGTCGATCACGGTCATGCCGGTCTGGCAGCACGAATCGTGCCAGCCGGGGGCGTCGTGGGCTGAATCCCGCCGGATGGCCTCGTTATTTGTATGCCCGCGCCGCCTTAAGGGCTTCCGCGGCAAAGGGGGCGAACATGGTGCGCATATCGGCAGTCACGTCGGCCGGCGCCTTGGCCGGCGTACCGGCATCGAACGGCGGATGGGGATCGTATTCGGCCACCAGCTGGACGCGCTGCGCGTACCCTGCATCACGCAGCAATCCCACCAGAGTTAGCCCGAAGTCGAGTCCGGCCGAAACGCCGGCGCCCGTGACCCGATTGCGATCGATCACGACGCGCGAATCGACGGGCTGGGCTCCGAACTCGGAGAGGATGTCACGTGCCACCCAATGCGAGGTCGCGCGGTAGCCGCGCAGCAGGCCGGCCGCCCCCAGGATCAGGGAGCCGGTGCACACGCTGGTCACATAGCGTGCCGACGCGCCCTGTCGGGCCACGAACTCCCGGGTCGCCTCATCCTGCAGGGCCGCGAGCGTGCCCTTGGTGCCGCCGGGCACGAACAGCACGTCCAGCCCCGGAGCGATATCGCCGAAGGTCGCGCTCGGTACGATCGTGACACCGGTATCGGTGATCACGGGATCGGATGTCTTCGCCACGAGGTCGATCTTCTCCGGCATCAGTCCGCAGAGCATGTTGTGCGGTCCGAACAGATCGAGGGCGGTGAAGCCTGGATAGATGAGCAGGGCAATGCGTTCCTTGCCGCGCGCGGGCGCCGGCGTGGCCTGCGCGGAGGCACCGGCCGCGGCGGCGGCGAGAACGGCAGCAGTCAGTACTCGGCGGGTCATCATGGTCGCTCCGTTGGCCTTATCCGGGAAGCACGGGCCGGCGTTCGGCCAGGAAGTCCTGCCAGGCGTCGACGAAGGCCGTGCACTCCTCCTCGCTCACCATCAGGTTGAGCGCGATCATGCCGCGCCGCGCCAGATAGAAGCCGCGATGCAGCATATCGAGGAAGAACAGCTCCAGCGCCGTCTTGTCGGCGGCCGCGAGATCGGCCGGCGAGGCGATGGGGCCGGCAATGCCGAAATGCACGCAGGCCATCGAGCCCAGCCCGGTCCATTGCGCCGTTATGCCAGCTGCATTGGCCGCCGCATTGAGGCGCGCACGCAAGGCCTCGCCGCGCGCGAACAAGGCGTCTGCCGCCGCCGGGGTGAAGGCTTCCGAGAGGCCGGCATATCCCGCCGCCATGCTGAGGACGTTGTTGTTGAACGTGCCGCCATGGGGCAGGGCGTCCGGCCGACGCGGATCGTAGAGCGCCATCAGGTCTCGGTTGCCGCCGAACGCCCCGAAGCTCATGCCGCCGCCGATATACTTGCCGAGCGTGGTCATGTCGGGAGCGATGCCCAGCATCGCTTGCCGTCCGCCGGCCGACATGCGGCTGGTCATCACCTCGTCGAAGATCAGGACTGCACCGACACGGCTCGCCGCCTCGCGCACCGCGCCGAGGAACGCCGGCGTGGCGGGAATGCAGCCGCCGGCGCCGAGCATCGGCTCGACGAGAATGCAGGCGAGTTCCGGCCCATGTGCCTCGATCAGCGCCACGGTTCCTTCGACGTCGTTGTAGCGTCCCAGCAGGTAATCGTGCGGGGCGTTCACGGGCGAACCGCCGCCGCCGAAATACATCAGCCCGCCATGGTAGCCGCCGTTCATCACCATGACGCGCTTCCGTCCGGTCGCCGCCTTTGCGGTCGCCACGGCCATCAGGTTCGCCTCGGTCCCGGAATTGGTGAATCGC
Organism: Enhydrobacter aerosaccus; assembly: GCF_900167455.1. Lineage (GTDB taxonomy): Bacteria > Pseudomonadota > Alphaproteobacteria > Reyranellales > Reyranellaceae > Reyranella > Reyranella aerosaccus. Next base: position 80,779 of record NZ_FUWJ01000002.1, on the reverse strand, counting down.
ACAAGCTCGATCGATGGAAAGCGGGCGCAGACCAGTTGCGCCAACCGCGCTTCGGCGATGCCGTGCCCGCCGAGATTGAGGCCGCGCGCCAGCGCCGCCTCCACTGCTGCACGGATCGCCGGGTGGGAGTGGCCATAGAGGGCGGCCGAATACTCGCCGATCATGTCGATGTAGGCGTGCCCGTCGACATCGCGCACCCGTCCACCCTGCCCGGACTCCAGCGCCAGCGGAAACGGGCCGTGGAACAGCGTCGTGCGGGTGTTGCCGCCCGGCATGGCGTTGCAGGCCTCGAGATGAACGGCCTGGCTCCGCGGATTGGCGCGCTCGTAGCGCGCGTGGGCCTCGGAGAGCGTGTCATCGAGACTGGCGTTGGGAAGCGTGATGGACATGGCGCAGCCTCAGACGAAGGTGAGCAAGCGGGCCGGATTGCGACGGGTGATGGCGGCAATCTCGTCCTCGGAGAAGCCGCGGCGCGCCATCATCGGGACGACGTTGGCGAAGATGTGCCCGTACCCGTGGCCGCCGAAGCAGCTGAGGCGGGTACGGTAACAGATGTCGTGGCTGATCACGATGCGGTCGAGATGCCCGCGGGCGATCAGGGCGCGGATCAGGCGAAGCCGCACGGCATCGTTCGGCATGTCGATATCGGCCAGCGGATAGAACGACTGCTCCTGACCGAACAGGTCGAACTCGATCACCACGCCGCAGTCGGCCAGCCGCAACAGCCGCGCCTCGTCGAAGATGGTGCGGTCGATATGGCTGACGATGACGCGCGTCGGATCGGCGCCGGCGGCGCGCACGAAATCCGCCACCTCCTGCGGCTGGTCGGGATCGCGGCCTGGATGCACGTTCACGGCCGCGCCGGTCTCGGCCATCGCCAGCAGGGCGCCCTGCATCACGCGTTTCTCCAGGTCGGTCCATGGCGCCTGGCAACCGATCTCGCCGATGATGCCGGCGCGCACGTCGGTGTTCCAGGCACCGATCTGGATCTGGTCGATCATCTCGGCGGCGAAACTGTCGGCATCGCGTGTCCGGTTCGCCTCGGGCTGGTACTCGTCCACGTAATGGCCGCAGCCCATCACGATGTGCACGCCGGTGGTCCGTGCCAGGGACGCCAGCCCGTTGGGCCGCGGATCGAGGCCGCCCGAAGAGAGTTCCACGACCGTGCGCCCGCCAGCGCGGGCCATCTGCCTCAACTCGTCCGCGGCCGTCGCCTCACAGGTGAGGAGAAGGTTGGCAGGCGCCTTGCGCTGCCCATAGTTGATGGCGAAGCAGTTGCAGAGCGTGATCTCCGGACCCTGATCGGGATCGGCGCGCATGGTCGGCGTGCGGATGTCCCACAGCAGATGTTCGTGCATCAGCGTCGGGCCCAGAACGGCGGGATCGAGCGGCCCCAGCACGGTTTGTGCGCGCCCGCGCAGCGCCTCCCTCGACAGTCTGGTCACGGCAGCCTGCGGACGTAGGTCGGCGCTTGCGACCCGCGATGCGCATCGCCGTAGGTTTTGCCCTCGGGATAATACTCGGCATTGAACTGGACCGTGCCGGCCGTGGCGTCACCGTCTTCGGCGGCGATGAAGGCCAGCAGCAGGTCGATACCGGCCGACACGCCGGCGCTGGTCCAGATCGCGCCGTCGCGCACCCAACGTTCCTGCCGCACGGTGATGCCGTCCATCGCCGCCAGCCGGTCGAGCGCTTTCCAGTGCGTGGTCGCCGTCCGGTTTCGCAGCAGGCCGGCGGCGGCGAGGATGAAGGCGCCGGTGCAGACCGAGAGCACGGCGCGCGCCGTCGCCGCGCGCTCGCGCACGAAGCGGACAACCTCCGGATCCTGCGCTGCGTCGAAGGCGGAGAAGCCGCCGGGGATCAGCAGATAATCGAGAGAGGGACAATCGTCGAACCCGACATCGGCAGAGACGGCGAGGCCCTTGGCGCAGCGGATCGGTCCGGCCGTGGCCGCGACGGTCAGGCACTGCGGTCCGCCGGCATAGGCGTTCCACATGGTCGCCATTTCCCACGGACCGATCAGGTCGAGTTCCCCGAAGGCGGGAAACATCAGGAAGCCGAAGCGACGTTGCGTCATGGCGTCAGCCTCCCGCCATCGTGCAGCCATTGCCGGCGATGGGCCGATAGAGCTTGTCGCCCGGCACCGTCGCCAGCACCTCCATGACGTCGAGCGGATCGTCCTTGGGAGGATGCGCGCGCAGGATCAGGGACGGGTTCATGACGCGACCGTCGGCGCGGATGGCGACCCCGTGATTGTTGAAGTCCTCGACCGGCATTTCCTTCATGCGGGCGACGACGGCCTTGGGATCGTCGGAGCCGACGGACTGCACGGCTTTGAGATAATGCAAGGTCGCGGAGTAGGCGTAGGCGATCAGCATGTGCGGCACCTTTCCCGGACGCTGCGCCATCCAGCGCCGCGACCAGGCACGGGTGGCCTCGTTGGCGTTCCAGTAGAAGCTCTCCGAGCCGATCAGGCCGGCCGAGGCTTCCGGACCGAGGGCGACCACGTCGGTGGCGAGCGCGATCATCGCGGCCAGGCGTTGGCCGCCGCGCGTCAACCCGAACTCGTTGGCCTGCTTCACCACGTTGATGAGGTCGGCGCCAGCGACGGCGAGCCCGATCGTCTTGGCGCCCGACGACTGCGCCTGCATCAGGAAGGACGACCAGTCGGCGGTGTTGAGCGGCACCTTCACGCTGCCCAGTACCTTGCCCCCTGAGGCGTTGACGACCGCTGTCGTGTCGCGTTCCAGCGCGTGGCCGAACGCGTAATCGGTGGTGATGAAGAACCAGCTGCCGCCGCCTTGTGACAGGTAGCTGCCGGTCGATTGCGCCGCCGAATAGGTGTCGTAGGCCCATTGTGTCGTGTAGGGCGTGCAGAGCTTGCCGTAGAAGTCGGGATTGCCGGCCCCGACGATCATGAACGGGCGCCCCCGCTCGCGCGCGACGGTGAGGATGGCGGCGGCGACGGCGGAGTTGCCGCCGCCGATCACGGCCGAAACGCCTTCCGCATCAAACCAGCGACGGACCGCCGTCGCGCCGATATCGGGCTTGTTCTGATCGTTGGCGACCACGACCTCGATCGGCCGGCCGAGCACCTTGCCGCCGAAATCTTCCACCGCCATGCGCGCCGCGATCGCCTGTCCGGGGCCGGTGACGTCCTGATAGACGCCCGACTGATCGTTCACGACGCCGATGCGGAACGGCGTCTGCGCCGAAGTCGATGTCGCGGCCGCGACACCGGCCAGAAGGGTGATTACGGCGTTGACTAGACGGACGCGCATGGCCTCATTCCCCGGCAGTCTGCATTGGATCGATCGTGTTATTGTCCAGTGTACAGGAATCTTGTTCAGTGTACAGGAGAACAATGTCGAAACCCAAATCCCGGCGTGGCGACCTGACGCGTGACCAGATCGTCACGGCGGCGTTGGCCTGTCTCGACCGCAGCGGTCTCGAGGCGTTCAGCCTGCGCGAGGTCGCGCGCGAACTCGGGGTTTTCCCGACCGCCCTTTACTGGCATGTGCCGGGGGGGCGGAACGTGCTGCTGGCGGAGATCGCCGCGCGTGTCCTCGACGGCGTGACGCCGAGCTGCAGTCCCGACGTGTCGTGGGACGATTGGCTGCTCGATCTGTTCGAGCGCTACCGGGTCGCCGTGCGGGCTCATCCGAATGCCGCGCCCCTGCTGGGCGCGCGCCTGGTTTCCAATAGCGGCGTGCAGGCGGAGATGGTCGACGGCATCCTGTGGGCTCTCGAACGCGCCGGCTACGAGGGGGCGGCCATCGTCGATGCCTATAACGCCGTCGTCGCCGGCATGGTGGGCTTCGTCACGATCGAGCTGGCGCCGGCACCCGACGAGGACACCGCAGCCTGGCAAGCCATGCAGCGCGATCGCGTCGCCGGCATCGACAAAGAGTCCCATCCAGCCCTGGTGCGGCATGCCGAGCTGCTGGGCCGGGACGCCTTCATCCTGCGCTGGGAGGACGGCCGGGCGCGGCCGATGGACCGCAGCTATCGCGCCTTTGCGGCCTATCTGATCGCCGGACTCAAGGCGGGGCACGCAACGCCGCCGCCGCACAGTCCTTCCGCGAAGAAGGGGACGGCGCGCGGGAAGGCCTCTTCATCGGCTTCATCGGGTCGGTGAAGATATAACAGTCACGTTATGTGAATCAGGTCCGGCTTTCGCTGTCCTGCACTAACGCGATTCGCGTGCACCTCAGAATTATTTGCTTTTCCGATTTGTGGACTCGGGTAATGGTGCGTCGAGCGGGGAAACCGGCCGGCGCGTACATGCGGGCGGCATTCGACGAGGGATGTGATGCGTTCCATCGCCCGCCTGAAGGTGCGTTCGCCCGGCCTCAGGATATTCGCCGCCGTCGTGCTCGTTGTCGTTGCCGGAGCGGCCTGGTTTCTGATGCGGGGAGGCGAAAAGGTTGCGCCGCCCGCTGCCGCTCAAACCACGGCACCGGCGGTCGGGGTTCGGCCCGCCGGCCTCAAGGGCGTGAGCCAGGCGTTCGAGTTCGTCGGTCGCGTCAAGGCGGTAGAGAAGGTGGAGGTCCGCGCCCGGGTCGAAGGCTTCCTGGAGAAGGTCCTGTTCCGCGAAGGCCAGGACGTGAAGGCGGGCGATCTGCTCTACCAGATCGAGAAAGTGCAGTTCCAGGCGCAGGTCCAGCAGGCGGAGGCCAATCTGGCCGCGGCCGAGGCGGAACAGACCAACGCCCAGCTCCAGTACAGCCGTCAGCTCGATCTCTCCAAGCGCCAGTACAGCCCGCAATCGACCGTCGACCAGAACAAGGCCGCGCTCGATACTTCCAAGGCCAAGATCATGCAGGCCGAGGCCGCGCTCACGCAGGCCAAGGTCAATCTCGACTACACCGACATCCGCGCGCCGATCGACGGCCGCATCGGCCGCACCGCCTATACGGTCGGGAACCTCGTCAATCCCTCGACCGGCATCCTGGCGACCATCGTCAGCCAGGATCCCGTCTATGTGCTGTTCCCGGTGAGCGTGCGCGATCTCGAGACCATCCGCGCCGCCCGCCAGCGCGACGGCGGGCTGTCCAAGATCGACATCCGGCTGCGGCTGTCCAGCGGCGAGGACTATACCGAGCGCGGCACCTGGAACTTCACCGATCCGCAGGTCGACCAGCTGACCGACACGCTGATCATGCGCGCGACCATGCCCAACCCGCATCGCGTCCTGTCGGACGGGCAGTTCGTCACCGCCATCATCCGCGAGCGGCGTGAGAGTCCGCGCCTGGTGATCCCGCAGGCGGCGCTGCAGGTCGACCAATCCGGCTACTACGCGCTGATCGTCGACGGCCAGCATCGGGTCGAGCAGCGGCGTCTCAAGACCGGGCCCAATCTCGATACCGATGTCGTGGTCACCTCCGGCCTCAACGAGGGCGACAAGGTGATCGTCGACGGCATCCAGAAGGTCCGGCCCGGCCAGACCGTACAGGAGACGATGCTGCCTGCCCCGGTCGGGGGCTGAGCACCATGATCTCGGACATCTTCATCGACCGGCCGCGGCTGGCCTTCGTCGTCTCCATCGTCATCACCCTTGCCGGCCTGATCTCGATCTTCAGCATTCCGGTGGCGCAGTTCCCCGACATCGTGCCGCCGCAGGTATCGCTCACGACGCTCTATCCCGGCGCCGATGCCGAGACTGTCGAGTCGACGGTGGCGCAGCCCATCGAGCAGCAGATCACCGGCGTCGACAATGCGATCTATTACCAGTCCACGAGCGGCGCCGACGGCAGCTATTCGCTGAACGTCACCTTCGCCCTCGGCACCGATCCCGACATCAACACGGTGAACGTCCAGAACCGGGCCCAGCTCGCCACCCCGCTGCTGCCGCAGGAGGTGCAGCGCCAGGGCCTCGTGATCCGCAAGAAGTCGGCGGCGCTGCTGCAGATCATCACGATCTACTCGCCGCACAACAGCCATGACGCGCTCTATCTGAACAACTACGCCACCATCAACATCCTCGATCCGCTGTCGCGCGTACGCGGCGTCGGACAGGCGACGCTGTTCGGCGCGCTCGACTATTCGCTCCGGCTGTGGCTCGACCCCGATCGGCTGACCGCCTTCGGGCTAGCGCCGTCCGATATCGTGACGGCGGTGCAGAACCAGAACGTGCAGGCGGCGCTCGGGCGCATCGGCGCGGCCCCGACGCCGGCATCGCAGCAGCTGCAGCTCACCATCAAGACGCAGGGCCGGCTGACCAAGGCCGAGGAATTCGGCAACATCATCGTGCGCGCCAACCGCGACGGTTCGATCGTGCGCGTGAAGGACGTGGCGCGCACTGATCTCGGGGCCAAGTCGCAGGAGCGCTACAGCCGCTTCAATGGCGCGGAAGCGGCCGCGATCGGCATCTATCAGTCGCCGGGCGCCAATGCCGTCGAGGTGGCGCAGCATGTGCGCGACGTGATGGAGGATCTCAAGCAGCGATTCCCCGACGACCTGGCCTACACCGTATTCTGGGATTCGACCGTCTTCGTCACCTCGACCATCCAGGAGGTGGTGAACACGCTGATGATCGCCTTCGTCCTCGTGGCCCTGGTCGTGTTCCTGTTCCTGGGCAAGCTGCGATCGACCTTGATCCCGCTGGTCGCGGTGCCGGTCTCGATCGTCGGCACCTTCGCCGTGATGCTGCTGATCGGCTATTCGGCCAATACCGTGTCGCTGCTGGCGTTGGTGCTGGCCATCGGTATCGTCGTCGACGATGCCATCGTGGTGATCGAGAATGTCGAGCGTGTGATCGAGGAGGAGCCGGATCTCACGGTGCCGCAGGCGACCAAGAAGGCGATGGCGGAGATCACCGCACCGATCATCGCCATCACGCTGGTCCTGCTGTCGGTGTTCGTGCCGGTGGCCTTCATTCCCGGCATCAGTGGCCAGCTCTTCCGCCAGTTCGCCGTCGCGGTGTCGACGGCCATGATCATCTCGGCCATCAATGCGCTGACGCTCAGCCCGGCCCTGTGCTCGGTACTGCTCAAGCGCGGCACACCGAATCGCGGCATCATGCGCGTGGTGATGGGCGGCATCGATCGGGTCCGCGACGGCTATGTCGCGATCGTCCGTCGGCTGGTCCGCGTGGCCGTGTTCGGCGTCGTCGCCGTGGTGATCGTGGCCGGCGCCGCGCTCGGCCTGTTCCGGTCGACGCCGCAGAGCTTCCTGCCGGCGGAGGACCAGGGCGCGTTCTTTGCCGCCGTGCGATTGCCCGAAGGCGCCTCGCTCAATCGCACCCAGGAGATCGTGGCCCAGGTCGAAGGCATGATCCGCCCCATCCCGGGCGTGCAGGGCGTGCTGTCGGTGGTCGGCCTCAACTTCATCGACTACGTCGTGTCGTCCAACAGCGCCTTCTTCGTGGTGCGGCTGAAGCCCTACGAGGAGCGCACCGCGGCCGCGGAAAAGGTCGATGCCATCATCGCCGATCTCCGGCCGAAGCTGGCGGCGCTCCAGGGCGCCATCGTGTTCCCCTTCAACCTGCCGCCGATCCTGGGGTTGGGCAGCACGGGCGGCTTCCAGTACGTGCTCGAGGCGCTGCAGGGCCAGTCTCCGACCGACATTGCGGCGGTGATGCGCGGGCTGCTGGTGGCGGCCAACCAGCAACCGGAGCTGGCCGGTGTCTTCAGTACCTTCGCCGCCGATACACCGCAGGTCTATCTCGACATCGATCGCGACAAGGCGCAGGTGCTGGGCGTGAAGGTGAGCGACGTCTTCAATGCGCTGCAATCGACGCTGGGCGGCTTCTACGTCAACGACTTCAATCTGTTCGGCCGCACCTGGCAGGTGAACATCGAAGCGGAAGGCCGGTTCCGCGACGCCATCGACGATATCTATCGCGTCTATGTGCGCAACAGCGCCGGCGCCATGGTGCCGATCCGGGCGGTGGCCCAGGCGCGGCTGGTGCAGGGGCCGCAGGTGATGATTCGCTACAACGGCTTCCGCGCCGCCGTCATCAACGGCGCGCCCAAACCCGGCTACAGCTCGGGCCAGGCGCTGGCGGCCATGGAACGCATCTCCAAGCAGACCTTGCCGCCGGGATATGCCTTCGAATGGACCGCCACCGCCCTGCAGGAGAAGGCGGCGAGCGGCCAGACTGGCATCGTGCTCGGCCTGGCCGTGTTGTTCGCCTACCTGTTCCTGGTGGCGTTGTACGAGAGCTGGAACATCCCGATCCCGGTACTGCTGTCGGTCAGCGTCGCCGTGCTGGGGGCGATCGGTTTCGTCGCCTGGCTCGGCCTCGCCTTCGACGTCTATGCCCAGATCGGTCTCGTCGTGCTGGTGGCGCTGGCGGCCAAGAACGGCATCCTGATCGTCGAGTTCGCGGTCGAGCAGAGACGGCACGGCGCCTCGATCCTCGATGCGGCCATCGAAGGCGCGCGATTGCGTTTCCGTCCCGTCGTGATGACGAGCTTCGCCTTCATCCTGGGACTGGCGCCGCTGGTCGTGGCGGAAGGAGCGGGGGCGGCCAGCCGTCGCGCCGTCGGCTCGCCGGTCTTCGGCGGCATGATCGCCGCCGCCCTGTTCGGCATCTTCGTGATCCCGATGCTCTACGTCGTGTTCCAATGGCTGCGCGAACGATTCGCCCGCCCGGCACAGGAACCGGCCCCGAAGGCACCGCCGATCGAGCAATCCGGCAACTGACCTCAATGGAGCGCGGGCCACTACGCGCGGATACCTCCGCGCTTATGCGGCGCGCATGATCCGATGCGCCACTTCAGCGCGGAGGTATCCGCGCGAAGTGGCGCGCTCCAATGAGTGTGACCCCTGTCATCGTAGGACAGCCGCCGACGGACTCTTTGCCGTTGCCCCGAGCGGAGCCGATCCATGGCTTCGCTCAAGGGAGCGCGCCACTCCAGTGGCGCTCATGATCCGATGCGACGCTCCGCGGTCATTGTCGTGGTGATAGTCTTGCCCGTTGGAAGATGGCAGGACAGGCGCATCTCACGGGTATCGGCTGAACACCAGCGCGGCGTTCACGCCGCCGAAGCCGAAGGCATTGGATAGCGCGTGGTCGATCTCGGCCGGACGCGCGCCCTCGGAGATCAGGTTGAATCCCTCCGCTTCCGGCATCGGCTGCTCGATGTTGAGGCTGGGCGGAAGCATCTGGTCGCGAAGGGCGAGGATCGAGAACACTGCTTCGATCGCGCCGGCGGCGCCCAGCATGTGTCCGGTGGCCGATTTCGTCGATCCGACCGGCCGGCCGCCGCCGCCGGGACCGAAGACCTTTTCCAGCGCGGCGAGTTCCGCCGCGTCTCCGACCGCTGTCGAGGTCGCATGGGCGTTGACGTAGCCGATCGCGCCGGGCTCGAGACCGGCCGAGGCCAGCGCGATTTCCATCGCGCGCGCGGCCTCGCGGCCGTCGGCCCATCCCGCGGTGATGTGATGGGCGTCGGTCGTGGTGCCGTAACCGGAGATGACGGCAAGCGGATGCGCGCCGCGCCGCTCGGCGTGGCTCACCCGTTCGATCACCAGCATCGCCGCCCCTTCGGACAGGACGAATCCGTCATGACCGGCGTCGAACGGACGCGAGGCGCGCCAGGGCTCGTCGTTGAAGTCGAAGGACAGTGCCTTGGCGGCGGTGAAGCCACCGATGGCGACCGGATCGACGCAGGCTTCCGCGCCACCGCAAAGGGCGATGTCGACCTCGCCGGCGCGGATCATGCGCAGGGCGTCGCCGATGGCCTGGGCCGAGGCGGCGCACGCCGTGACCGGCGCGCCCGAGGGACCATGGAAGCCGAAGCGGATGGAGACCTGGCCGGCGGCAAGGTTCGGCAGGAAGGACGGCACGATGAACGGCGACAGGCGACGGACACCCGCCGTGCGGATCGTCTCGTTGGCCCCGGTGATCGCGGGGACGCCACCGACGCCGGTCCCGATCACGGTGGCGGTTCGCATCCGCTCTTCCGTGCTTTCGGGGTGCCAGCTCGCTTGACCGAGCGCTTCCTGCGCGGCGGCCATGGCGTAGTGGATGAAGAGATCGGTCTTGCGCAGCTCGCGAGGATTCATGGCGGCCTCGGGATTGAAGCCTTCGGGATCTTCCGCCTGCCCGGGGACGAGGCCCGCGATCCGGCACTTCCATCCATCCGTGTCGAAACGGGTGTTGGCGCGGATGCCGCTTTGCCCGGCGATCAATCTGCGCCAGTTCGTGGCGACGCCGGCCCCGAGAGGGGACACCGCGCCAAGGCCCGTGACGACAATAGGTTCATGCATCGCAACCTCATCTGTGCAATTACACTGTGCATATACACTATAACGGCCGAAGACAATCACCTCTCTCCGTCATTCGCATTCATCACTCCTGCGCGAAGTGCTTGGCGAGCTTGAGGTAAGTGGCCTCGTCCTTGCCGGAAAGGCCTTTGCGGAGGGCCGAGTTCGCCTGCTCCCATTCCGGCAGAAGACGATCCAGCAGCCGGTCGCCTTGTCCCGTCAGCTCGCACAGGCGGACATTTCCGACCGTTCCCGAGGCGCGACGGACCAGACCCTTGCGCTCGAGGAGATCGAGATTGCGGGTAAGGCTCGTCCGATCCAGCAGGACCCGTTGCGCCAGCGCCGCGACCGGCTCGCCGGGATGAAAGCGAATGGCGGCGAGAAGGGCGAACTGCTGAACCGTGACACCGAACGGCTTCAGCTGGGCATCATGACGCCGCAGCAATGTCCGCGCCGCCGCGACAGTATTCAGGATGAGGCATTTGGACAGGTCGTCCGGTAGCTTCATGGCGTGCATATCCTTCGCCGGCCAGATCGATGCAGGCCTGTCTTACCCGCGCCATGCAGGATGTGCCAATCGCGATCTTCCCGGCGGCGCGCGATATCGAGAAGCGGCGACGGAATGGACGGCCGGCGCGATCCTATGGCATCCGACTGGAGTTTGATGTCGCAGTCGAGGCTGCTCATCCGCGACGAGCGGCGAATGCCGTCTCGACGCTGGGCATGACCAGCCAGCCAATGCTTTCGCCCATAGCGTCCAGCTCCTTGGCAGTGCTCGATGAGACGTGGAGGAATTGGGTCGCGCAAATAAAATGGACCATGGGGATCGAGGCATCGATACGCTCGGCCACGCCGTGAAGATTGAACTCCTCGTTGAAATCGCTGGCCTCGCGGAGTCCCCGCACGATGTGGGTCGCGTTGATCTTGCGGGCGTAGGCTATCAGGCTCTGATTTGTAAATTCACCGACCTCCAGGGCGCCGTCGAACAGCAATCCGCCGGTGGCCATGGCGTCACTGGTCGGAAGTGCCTCGGGCCACTGCTCTACGATTGACCGCATAATCAGCCGCTGGCCTTCCGCTACGCTGAAGGTGCGCTGCTTCTTGACGTTTGTTCCGATTGCGACGTGAACAGCATCGAAGGTCATCAGTGCCTTGCCGATGATGTCGAGATGTCCGCGCGTGATGGGATCGAACGATCCCGCGTACAGCGCTTTGGTCTTGCCGGTTTTGCGCATGTGAATTGCCAACCTCCGCCCGCCGACAGAACCCGACCTTGCCGCATGATGGACGGGAGGCACAACCACCACGCACCAGACAGAGAGTCCGGAAGTTGCCATCTCTACGAGAACTCGCGTATGGCCTACGGGCAGGATCGTAGCGCGGGGAATTCAAATGGCGATGGAGCTGAAGGGCGCGAGAGGCGAGGGATTTGCGACGATTGGCGCCGATGGTCGCGTGCTGGATTCCTGGTTTCTTCGGCTCGGCCTGGTGGCGGGTGCAGGCAAGACGATAACGGTGCGGCTGGCGGGCGACGAGATCAAAGGATCGCTGGGTGAGTCGGCAGACGGGTATGCGCGGCACGACGATATCCGCGATGTCGACATCGTTGCTATTCGTACGGAAATCGGCTCCCTTGCCTCTGCGCCGGCCGATGTGCACGACGCCTATCTTCGGCTCCATCTCCTGAGCCACCGCCTCGTCCCGCCCAATGGCCTGAACCTCGAGGGCATTTTCGGTCTGTTGCCGAACGTTGCCTGGACGACACTCGGTCCCTGTGAAGGCTCTCGTGTGCCGGAAGCGCGACTCATTGCACGAAAGCGCGGCCTTGGATTTGAGGTGACAGGCATCGATAAGTTTCCACGCATGACGGATTACGTGGCGCCCGCGGACGTGAGAATTGCCGATGCGGATCGCGTAAGGCTCGGAGCCTACCTGGCTCCCGGCACAACCGTCATGCACGAAGGCTTTTGCAATTTTAACGCGGGGACGATCGGTCCCTGCATGGTCGAAGGCCGGATAAGCGCCGGTGTGGTTGTGGGAAGCGGCAGCGACATCGGTGGCGGGGCGTCGATCATGGGCACTCTGTCCGGGGGCGGCAAAGAGCGGATTACAGTTGGCGAGCGCTGCCTGATCGGAGCCAACGCCGGCATCGGCATTTCATTGGGCGACGATTGTATCGTTGAAGCGGGCTGTTACGTCACGGCGGGCGCGCGCATCCTGTTGGAAGACGGCCGCGTGCTGAAAGCCAAGGAACTCTCGGGCCAGAAGGGCCTTCTTTTCCGCCGCAACTCCCAGAGCGGCGCTCTCGAGGCAACCAGACGGACCCGAAATTGGGACGGCCTCAACGCGCAACTTCACGGCTAGGCCGTCTGCTCGAAGAAGCCGTCGGCGACAATGGCGGTACGCCAGCGATGTGCGCACCTTAATTCTTCATCTTGATGCCGACGGCCCTCATGCGTTGCGTCCAGGCCTCGATGTTGGCCGCCAGGCGCGCTGCGGCTTCGGCCAGGGTGCAGGTTTCGACGTCGCAGCCAAGCTGGGCCAGCGCGGCCATGACTTCCTTGTCGAGGAGCACGGCCTCGAGCTGGCGATTCCATTCCGCGATGATCTCAGGCGGCGAGGCCGACGAGGCGAAGAAGCCATACCAGTCCTGCAGCTCGAGGCCGGGATAGCCCAGTTCCTTGAGGGTCGGGATATCGCGCAGCACCCAGGCCCGCCTGGCGCCGGAGGTGGCCAGGATCTTCACCTCGCCACCGAAATTGTGCTCCAACACCGTGGTCACGCTGCCGATGCCGGCCGGTACGCTGCCTTCGGCCAGGGCCTCGACCAGCGGGGCCGCTCCTTGATGGGGAATGATCTGGTACGAGACGTCGAGCGCGCGGCCGATCATCAGCGCATAGGTCTGGAGATAGAGATCCGTGGCCGTCGTCCCCAGACGGGCTCGCTCCTTCGGCTCCGCTTTCACCCAGGCGACGTAATCGGCGAAGGTCTTGATGCCGGTCCGCGGCGCCACGGCAAAGGCGATCTGGAACGGACCAGCCGTCGTCAACGGCACCAGCTTGCTTTGCGAGTCGAAGGGAAAGGGAGAGCCGGTCGGTGTCGTCGGCAGCGTCGTCGACGGCATGAAGGCGACGATCAGCCCTTGCCCGAGATCACGCTTGAAAAGATCGCCGGCTGCGATGTCCGCTCCGCTGGGCTTGTTTTGAACCGAAACCCGTCGCCCGATGCGGCGCTCCAGTTGCGGCGCGATGACCCGCGCCATCAGTTCCGATCCGCCGCCGGCGGCAAAGCCGACCAGGATGCGCAGCGACTTGTCGGGAAGGCGGGACTGGCTGCGGCCCCCGAAGGGAAGGCTCGAGACGGCGGCGCTCAGGATACCCGCGATCAGCGGACGACGGCGAGGGAGTCTGTTCATTCGGGGCGCAGCATTCCATGCCTCCGCGCGCGACGCCAGTTCCCGCGCAGCGCCCGTTCCGGAGATGGCGACCATAATAGGGGGGCCGACGGGGCGCGCTTATGATCGGCGCGGAATTCCCAGCCGTTGCGTGTGCGTCGTGTTTCTTCTTCTTTTCCTCGCGGATCTCTTTTCCGTCGCTGCGGTCGGTGGCGTTGTCGGATCGCCGTTTCAGGAATGCACGCGCCCGCTCGCGAGGCTCGCGAGCCTCGCGAGGAATCGGTCGAAAGCTTGCTGCTACGCCATTTCAGGTGATTCCTCGCGAGCGCTTTTTTTGCGCGAGGACAGCGAGGGGGAGGGGGTGCGGACTGTGGGAAGACTTGCGCGGAAGCCTTGCGTCATCGGCTTTCGAGGCTTCCCGGCCCGGGGGCCGAGGATGGGAAGGGCGGGAAGCTTCCTCCCTCGCGACGAGGGAGGAAGACAGGAAGCGCCCTACTGCCGCACCAGCGGCTTGTACTTGATGCGATGCGGCTGGTCGGCATCGGTACCGAGGCGGCGATGCTTGTCGGCCTCGTAGTCCTGGTAGTTGCCTTCGAACCATTCGACGTGGCTGTCGCCCTCGAAGGCCAGCATGTGGGTGGCGATGCGATCGAGGAACCAGCGGTCGTGGCTGATGACCACGGCGCAGCCCGCGAACTCGACCAGCGCCTCCTCGAGCGCGCGCAGCGTGTCGACATCGAGATCGTTTGTGGGCTCGTCGAGCAGCAGCACGTTGGCGCCGCTCTTCAGCATCTTGGCCAGGTTGACGCGGTTGCGTTCGCCGCCCGAGAGCTGGCCGACCTTCTTCTGCTGGTCGGCGCCCTTGAAGTTGAACGAGCCGCAATAGGCGCGGCTCGAGACCTCGCGGTTGCCGAGCTTGATGATGTCGAGGCCGCCCGACAGCTCCTCCCACACCGTCTTGTTGGGATCGAGCGTCTCGCGGCTCTGGTCGACATAGCCGAGCTTCACCGTCGGGCCGACCGAGAAGGTGCCGCTGTCGGGCTTGTCCTGGCCGGTGATCATCTTGAACAGCGTCGTCTTGCCGGCGCCGTTGGGGCCGATCACGCCGACGATGCCGCCGGGCGGCAGCTTGAAGGAGAGGTTGTCGATCAGCAGCCGGTCGCCGAAGCCCTTGGAGATCTTGTCGGCCTCGATGACGTGATCGCCCAGCCGCGGCCCGGCCGGAATGACGATCTGCGCCGTGTCGAGCGTCGCCTTCTGCTCCTCCTCGACCATCTGGTTGTAGGCGGCGATACGCGCCTTGCTCTTGGACCGGCGAGCCGACGGGCTGGTGCCCATCCATTCGAGCTCGCGCTGCATGGTGCGGCGGCGGGCGTCGGCGGTCTTCTCTTCCAGCTCGAGGCGCTTGTCCTTCTGCTTCAGCCACGACGAGTAGTTGCCTTCCCACGGGATGCCGGCGCCGCGATCGAGTTCGAGGATCCAGCCGGCGACATTGTCGAGGAAGTAGCGATCGTGGGTGACGGCCACGACGGTGCCCGGGAAGTCATGGAGATGACGCTCCAGCCACGCGACCGACTCGGCATCGAGATGGTTGGTCGGCTCGTCGAGCAGCAGCATGTCGGGCTTGCTGAGCAGCAGGCGGCACAGGGCCACGCGGCGCTTCTCGCCGCCCGACAGCTTGTCGACCCGGGCGTCGGCCGGCGGGCAGCGCAGCGCGTCCATCGCGATCTCGACCGTGCGGCCGAGATCCCAGCCGTTGCCCGCGTCGATCTTCTCCTGGAGCTCGGCCTGCTCTGCGATCAGCTTGTCCATGTCGGCGTCGGGATCGGAGAAGGCGTTGGACACTTCCTCGAAGCGCGCCAGCATCCGGGCCATGTCGCCGGCGCCGTCCATGACGTTGCCCAGCACGTCCTTGCTTTCGTCGAGATGCGGTTCCTGCTGCAGGAAACCAACCTTCACGCCTTCGGCCGCCCAGGCCTCGCCGGTATAGCTGTCATCCAGGCCGGCCATGATCTTGAGCAGGGTCGACTTGCCGGCGCCGTTCAGGCCCAGCACGCCGATCTTGGCGCCCGGCAGGAACGACAGCCAGATGTCCTTCAGCACCTGCTTGCCGCCCGGATAGGTCTTGTTCAGACCCTTCATCACATAGATGTACTGATAAGCGGCCATTTCGGGCTCCTTCGGGGCGGCGGGCAGGGGTGGCGCGGGAAGGCGAGCCTTGTAGCGGCCCGGGGCGCTTGGTTCAATGCGGGCGATGCTGTCCGAACCGGTGGTTCTCGCCCTGTCGCTGGCCTATCTTGGCCTGCTGTTCGCCGTCGCCTATTTCGGCGACCGGCACCAGCGGGCCTGGTCGGCGAGCGGAACGGTCGCGCCGGCGGTCTATGGCCTCTCTTTCGCCATCTACTGCACGTCCTGGACCTTCTACGGCGCGGTGGGGCGGGCTGCGACGGCCGGCTTCGACTTCCTGCTCATCTATACCGGTCCGGCGCTGGTGATCACCCTGGGCTACCCGCTGCTGCGCAAGATGGTGCGGCTGGCGAAGCAGCACAATGTCACCTCGATCGCCGACTTCCTGGCCTCGCGCTACGGCAAGAGCCGCACGGTCGGCGTGACCGCGACCCTGTTCGCCACCGTCGGCGTGCTGCCCTATATCGCGCTGCAACTCCAGGCCGTGTCGTCCTCGTTCCGGGCCGTGGCGCGGCCGATCCTGCAACTCGGCGACACGCCGGGCGACGTGCACACCGATACGGCGTTGATCGTCGCGGCGCTGATGGCGGTGTTCACCATCCTGTTCGGCGTCCGCCACGTCTCCGCCTCCGAGCAGCATCGCGGCATGATGCTGGCCATCGCCTTCGAATCGGTGGTGAAGCTGCTGGCCCTGCTGGCGGTCGGACCGTTCGTGCTCCTGGTGCTGTTCGATGGTCCGGGCGATCTGCTGGCCAAGCTCGCGGCCCAGCCTGCCATCGCCGAGCAGGTGCTGCAGGAAGGATCGCCGCTTACCTGGATCGTGATCTCGCTGCTCTCGGCCATGGCGTTCCTGTGCCTGCCGCGACAGTTCCACGTCGCCGTCGTCGAGCATGGCCATCCGGCCAGCCTGCGCACGGCGCGCTGGCTGTTTCCGTCCTATCTCGTGCTGATCAACCTCTTCGTGCTGCCGATCGCAGCTGCCGGCCTCCTGCTGCTGGGGCCGGGCGCGAACCCGGATCTCTTCCTGCTCGAGCTGCCGTTGGGCCACGGCCAGAGCTGGATGTCGGCCTTCGTCTTCATCGGCGGCCTGTCGGCGGCGACCTCGATGGTGATCGTGGCCTGCATGGCGTTGTCGGGCATGATCGGCAACGAACTCGTCATGCCGTACCTGCTGCGCCGGCAGGGCGGGGCCAGCGTGCAGCGCGAGATGGGGCCGCTGGTCGTGTTCGTGCGCCGGGCGGCGGTCGTGCTGATCCTGATGGCGGGCTACGCCTACGAGCAGGTGATCTCGGGCTATCTGTCGCTGGCCTCGATCGGCCTGATCAGCTTCTGTGCCGTGGCCAACTTCGCGCCCGGCCTCGTGCTCGGCCTCTACTGGCGGCGCGCCCATCGTTACGGCGTGGTGGCCGGGCTGCTGGGCGGGTTCGCGATCTGGCTCTATGCCCTGCTGCTGCCGAGCCTCAGCCAGACTCCCGATCGCACGGCGCCGCTGAGCGGCTGGCTGCCGGCGCCGCTCGCCGAGCTCGATCCGGTGGGGCAGGGCTTCGTGGTCGGCATCGTCGTCAACACGCTGCTGCTGGTCGGCGTGTCGCTGCTGGTGCGCGCGACCGGCGCCGATGCCGAGCAGGCCGATGCCTTCGTGCTGGGGGCCGAGCCCGAGCCGGCGGCGGAACAGGACCCGAGCGATGCGGCGCGCATCTACGAGCTGCGCCAGTTGCTGGCGCGCTTCGTCGGTGTCGAGCGCGCCGAGCGGGCGCTGGGCGGTGGCCCGCTATCGTTCGAAGCGGCGCTGGGCCGGGCCGAGCGCGTGCTGTCGGGCACTTTGGGTGCAGCCTCGGCGCGGGTGATCGTCGCCGCGTTCGGCCGTCGCGGCCGGCTGCTGCCGCGCAGCGCCCGGGCGCTGATCGACGAAGCCTCCGAGGCCATCCGCTACAATTACGAGATCCTGCGCAACACCCTCGACCATGTCGGCATGGGCATCGCTGCCTTCGACAAGGACGGCCGTCTCGAAATCTCGAACGACCGCTTCGGCACCTTGCTGGCGCTCGATCATCCGCTGCTGCAACGGCCGGAGGCGCCGCAGACGCACGAAGTGGCCACGCCCGACGGCCGCGTCGTCGAGCTGCGGCTCGACCCGCTGCCGGGCGGCGGCTTCGTCGCCACCTGCAACGATGTAACGACGCGCGTGCGCACGGCCGAGGCCCTGCGCGACAGCGATCGTCAGCTTCGCCGCGCGGCGGAGACGCTGGAACAGCGTGTGGTCGAGCGCACGGCGCAGCTCGAGGCGAGCCGCGCCGAGGCGGAAGCGGCCAATCTCGGCAAGACCCGCTTCATCGCCGCGGCCAGCCACGACCTGCTGCAGCCGCTGCATGCCGCGCGTCTCTTCACGGCGGCCCTGATGGATCGCGAGCCCGGCAACGATCTCGGCGCCAAGATCGATGCCAGCCTGGGCGCCGTCGAGTCGCTGCTCGATGCCTTGCTCGACATCTCCAAGCTCGATGCCGGCGCCTTCAAGCCGGAGAAGCGGCCGTTCGCCCTGCAGCCGCTGTTCGAGTCGCTTGCGACCGCCTTCGCGCCGGTCGCGGCGCGGCGCGGCGTCGAGCTGGCGGTGGTGCCGACGCGCGCCTTCGTGACGACCGATGCCGCCTTCCTGCGCCGTATCCTGCAGAACCTGCTGTCCAACGCGCTGCGCTACGGGCAGGCCGAGGGCCGGCCGCAGCGCGTCCTGCTCGGCTGCCGACGCGAAGGAGACGAGCTGCGGATCGAGGTGCGCGACAACGGACCCGGCATCGCGGTCGACAAGCAGGCCGTGATCTTCGAGGAGTTCGTGCGCCTGCAACCCGAGCACGATCGGCCGGGGGAGGAGCGCGGCCTCGGCCTGGGGCTCGCCATCGTCGAGCGCATTGCCCGCATGCTCGACCTGCCGTTGCGGCTGTCATCCGCGCCGGGGCAGGGATCGACCTTCTCGGTGGTGGTGCCGCAGGCGGCGGCCGTCGTCGCTGGCCCGGTCGCGGCACCGGCGTCGCCGTCGGTCCCGGCGCTCGAGGCCGAGAGCTTCGTGCTGTGCATCGACAACGAGGCCCAGGTGCGGGAGGCGATGACGACGCTGCTGGCCGGCTGGGGATGCAAGGTCGCCACCGCGGCCTCGCTGGCCGAGGCGCTGGACCGCGTCCACGCGGTGGGCCGGCTGCCGAACCTGCTGCTGGCCGACCTTCATCTCGACGGCGAAGGCAGCGAAGCGGATGGCCTCACGGTCATCGCCGCCTTGCGCCAGAGCTGGCAACGGGCCGTTCCGGCGGCGCTGGTGACCGCCGACCGCGATCCCACCCTCAGGCTGCGGGCGCGGGCGCAGCGGGTCGAGCTGCTGCACAAGCCGGTCAAGCCCGCGGCGCTGCGGGCCTTGCTGCGAATGCGAGAGCGGCCGGCGCTGGGCGTCTGAGGTCGCCGGGCGTCACACCGTCGGCAGCGACAGGCTGCGCGCCTCGATCACCGCCTGGGTCCGCGAGCGCACGCCCAGCTTGCGCAGGATCACCGTGACATGCGCCTTCACCGTCGCCTCGCCGACGCCGAGCTTGTAGGCGATCTGCTTGTTCTGGTCGCCCTGCACCATCAGGGCGAGCACCCGCCATTGCTGCGGCGTGAGCTGGGTGGCGCGCTGGGCGAAGGTGTCGCCATCTTCCACGGCGGGCGGCGCGATGACCTCTCCGTCCAGCACGGCGCGCACCGTCGCCGCGATCTCCTCCAGCGAGGCCGACTTGTCGACATAGGCCGAGGCGCCGAGATCGTAGGTCCGCCGTGCCATGCGGGCATCGCGCGCCGCCGAGACCACGATGATGGGCACGGTCGGCCAGTCGGAGCGCAGCAGCGCCAGGCCCGTCAGACCCTCCATGCCCGGCATGTCGAGGTCGAGCAGCAGGGCATCTGTCTCGGGTTGGCCCTCGAGGCCGGCCTGCGCCTCGCCCAGGCTGGCGGCGGCGCAGATGGCGGCGCCGGGAAAGGCCTGGCTCAGGGCGGCCCGCAGGGCGTCGCGCACCATCGGATGGTCGTCGGCAATCAGGAACGAGCGCGGCTCCGGCGTCGTTTCGGACATCGTCTTGGTTTTCTCCCGATCGCTACAGTTGTGGGAGACGACCCGCCAGTCAACCGGCGCCTTCGACTAAAGTATGAGGGCGTGCGCATTGTTTGCCCTGCACCCCTCGTGTAGTGAAATACGGCAAGAATAAGCCGAGAGCCGGTAACGGCTCCGCCTTCGAGGAAACGTACAGGAGAACCAAGATGGCAATGGCAGCCACTGCCGATGCTTCACGTCCGATGACGCGCGGCGAGCGCAAGGTCATTCTCGCCTCGTCCGTCGGCGCCATTTTCGAATGGTATGACTTCTATCTCGCCGGCTCCCTCGCCGCGAATATCAGCGCCACCTTCTTCTCGGGCGTCAACCCGACGGCAGGCTTCATCTTCACCCTGCTGGGCTTCGCGGCGGGCTTCGCGGTCCGGCCCTTCGGGGCACTGGTGTTCGGCAGCCTGGGCGATGTGATCGGCCGCAAGTACACCTTCCTGGCCACCATGACCCTGATGGGCCTGTCGACCTTCGTGGTCGGCCTGTTACCGGGCTATGGCACCATCGGCTTCGCTGCGCCGGTGCTGTTCATCGCCTGCCGCCTCGTCCAGGGCCTGGCGCTCGGCGGCGAGTATGGCGGTGCCGCCACCTACGTCGCGGAGCATGCGCCGCACGGCCGCCGCGGCTACTACACGTCCTGGATCCAGACCACGGCGACGGCCGGTCTGTTCCTGTCGCTGCTCGTGATCCTGGTGCTGCGCATCAACCTCTCGCCGGCGCAGTTCGCCGACTGGGGCTGGCGCGTGCCGTTCCTGGTCTCGATCCTGCTGCTCGGTGTGTCGATCTGGATCCGACTGCAGTTGGAGGAGTCGCCCGCCTTCAAGCGCATCAAGGAAGAGGGCCGTCATTCCAAGACCCCGCTGCGCGAAGCCTTCGGTCGCTGGGAGAACGCCAAGGTCGCCCTCGTGGCGCTGCTGGGCGGCACGGCCGGTCAGGCGGTGGTCTGGTACACCGGCCAGTTCTACGCACTCTTCTTCCTGACCCAGACGCTCAAGCTCAATCCCACGACGGCGAATATCGTCATCGCGGTGGCGCTCGCCATCGGCACGCCATTCTTCATCTTCTTCGGCTGGCTGAGCGACAAGATCGGCCGCAAGCCGATCATCCTGACCGGCTGCCTGCTGGCAGTGGTCACCTACTTCCCGCTGTTCGGCGCGTTGACCAACGCGGTGAACCCTGTGCTGGAGCAGGCGCTGGAGAAATCGCCGGTGACCGTCATCGCCGATCCCGCCGAGTGCTCGTTCCAGTTCAATCCGACCGGCACGGCGAGCTTCACGACCTCGTGCGACGTCGCCAAGTCGTTCCTGGCCACCAACTCGGTGAACTACTCGAACCAGGCCGCGCCAGCGGGAACGGTCGCGCAGATCAAGATCGGCGACAAGACGATCGCTTCGTTCGACAAGGTCAAGGCCGGCAAGGACGCCGCTGCCAAGACCAAGGCCTTCACCGACGAGGCGACGAGCGCCATCCGGGCCGCGGGTTATCCGGCTGCGGCCGATCCGGCCAAGGTGAACACGCCGATGGTGGTGCTGATCCTCACCATCCTCGTCATCTACGTGACGATGGTGTACGGGCCGATTGCTGCCCTGCTGGTCGAGCTGTTTCCGACCCGCATCCGCTACTCCGGCATGTCGCTGCCGTACCATATCGGCAACGGTTGGTTCGGCGGCTTCCTGCCGCCCACCATCTTCGCCATCGTGGCGGCCACCGGTAACATCTACTCGGGTCTGTGGTATCCGATCGTGATCGCCGGCATGACCTTCGTCATCGGCCTGCTGTTCATGCCGGAGACCAAGGACCGCGACATCTACCACCACGACTGAGACGGCTTGACCTTCCCGATGCAACCGGCGGCCGCGAGGCCGCCGGTTTTCTTTTGGGCAACGGACAGGCATGCTGCGGAGCGTTCCACTTCCTCGACCGACAGGAGCGTCCGGTGACGATCGTCAAGGAAACCGCCGTTCCCACCTCGAGCGTACTGCATGGCACGCTTGCCGACGCGGACTTCTTCGATGCCTACGTCGCTCCCCTCCCGGACGACAGCCTGTCGCCGATGGAGGTCTTCCTGCATGCCTCGCGCCATACGCCGCAATGGGTGACGCGGCTGATGTCGTTGCGAAATCGACTGGTATCGCTGGTCGGGCTCAAGGATGTCGGACGCATGCAGGACGATGTCGATCGGCCAGCCGACTCCTATCGCGTCGGTGACAGGCTGGGCATCTTCAGCGTCTTCGGTCGTACCGAGCAGGAGGTCGTGCTGGGCATCGACGACCGCCACCTCGATGTCCGCGTCTCGATCCTGAAGGAGTGCAGGGACGGAAGGGACAGCTACGTCGTCATCTCGACAGTCGTGCATGTCAAGAACTGCCTGGGACATATTTACATGCTGCCTGTAGGTCGCATCCATCCATTGGTCGTGAAGGCAATGATGCGTCGCGTTCCCGTGCCCTTTCCCGGGCCCCTGTGACGAATATGTATTCGGGCTCGTAGAAGCCCGACCGAGGGATCGAAGACGGTTTTCTTTTTGCGCTGCAGCAGGCATGTTGACGTACGTTTCTGTACTATCAGGGTAACTGCATGAACCTCGATGCCATTGCTATTGGCCGTAATCCTCCCGAAGACGTTAATGCCATCATCGAGGTGCCGATTGGCGGCGAGCCGATCAAGTACGAGATGGACAAGGAGGCCGGTACGCTGATCGTCGACCGCTTTCTCTACACGCCCATGCGTTATCCCGGAAATTACGGCTTCGTGCCCCATACGCTCTCCGAGGATGGCGATCCGATCGACGTGCTGATCGCCAACACGCGGCCGATCATTCCGGGCGCGGTGATGAACGTGCGGCCGATCGGCGTGCTGCGGATGGAAGACGATGGCGGCGGCGACGAGAAGATCATCGCCGTGCCGACACCCAAGATCACGCAGCGCTACGTCAATGTGAAGAACTACACCGACATGCCGGAGATCACGCGCCAGCAGATCGAGCACTTCTTCATCCACTACAAGGACCTCGAGCCCGGCAAGTGGGTCAAGCTGATGGGCTGGGGCGATGTCGACGAGGCCCGCGCCCTCATCAAGGCCGCCATCGAGCGCGCCGGAAAGAAGCGCGCCTGAGGAAGGTGACCATTTCGAAAGGGGCTTGAACGATGCCAGAGGCAACGATGACGGCAGCGCCGAAGCGGCTCGAAGGACGGACGGTTCTCGTGGTCGAGGACAATGCCGAGATCGCCTTCGAACTCGCCTCGATCCTCGAAGAGGCAGGCGCAGCCGTCGTCGGGCCGGTGGCATCAGTGCAGAGCGCGTATGACCAGATGGGTGATCGCGCCATCGAGACCGCGCTTCTCGACGTCACCCTGCGCAACAACGAGACCGCCTTTCCGCTGGCCGACGCACTGGCGGCCCAGCGCATTCCCTTTGTCTTCATTTCCGGTCAATCGAGCGCGCTGATGCCGCCGCGCTACCGCGATCGCGCTTTCCTCAACAAGCCCTACAAGAGCGAGGAAGTGATCGAGGTCGTTCTTGCTTCGCTGCAGGCAGGCACGAGTCCCGATTAGCGACCGCGATCGCCCCGCAGTCTCTGTCCCGGGGCGCGACCCGACACCATCCACGACTTATCGCCAGTAACGGTGCCGGATCTCCAGTCCGTCGGCGCGACTCCACCCGTGCGCCGGCCGTCACATTGCCTTCATCCGCCAGTGGTACGTACCACTTGAACGCGGCGTGGGATCGGTGACCGATCGCTGCAGGCTCGTGCCGCGCCGACGATGGAGAGTCTTTGGTGTCTGCCTTGCTTGGTCGCCGAACTGTATCGATGGGCCTTGCCGCCCTGTTCGCCATGCCTGCCGCGGCGCAGACCGCCAAGGCCGGCCGGTTGCGCATCGGCATGCCGAGCTATCCCTCGACGCTCGATCCCGTCACCATCTATCTCACTCCCGGCCTGCGCACGCTCGCGAATGTCTTCGAGCCTCTGATCGATTTCGACATCCGGCGGAATTATGCGCTGCGGCCCGCGCTCGCCGAAAGCTGGCAGCGCCTGGATCCGCAGCGTGTGCGGTTCCGTCTTCGCCCCGATGTGCGGTTCCACGACGGCAGCCTGATGACGGCGGCTGACGTGGTCTTCAGCCTGAGCGCCCAGCGTCGCCAGGGAGCGACGGGCGCCATCGGCTCCATCGCCGGGCCGTTCCAGGGGTCCATTGCCGAGGTGATTGCGGTTGGCGACCGCGATATCGACGTGGTGACGGCCTATCCCGATCCGGTCATCGAGCAGAAGCTGGCGGCCTGGTCGTGCCAGATCATTTCCCGATCGGCCTTCGAAGCGGCGGGCGGTTGGACGGAATGGCTGCGGAGGCCGATCGGCACCGGTCCCTATCGGATCGTCGAGTCACAGGCCGATACGCGCCTGCTCCTGGCCGCCCACAAGGGCTATTGGGGCGGCTCCCCCGTGTGGTCCGAGCTCGAGTTCCGATCGATCAATGAACTCTCCTCGCGCATTGCCGCCTTGCAGGCCGGCGATCTCGACCTGATCACCGACGTGACTCCGGACCAGTTCCGGTCGCTCCAGACCGACGCGCTGGAGATCGTCGGAGGTGAACTGCCGCAATACCGCATCGTCGGCTTCGATTGCAGTTGGGGACCGTTGCGCGACGTTCGCTTCCGCCGTGCGCTGTCGCTTGCGATCGACCGCGACGCCATCACGACAGGCCTGTGGGACGGACGCGTGGGCGTTCCGCGCGGGGCGCAGGTCCCGGCCTATGGCGATACCTATCTCGCGGACGTCCCCGCGCCGGGTTTCGACCTCGCCGAGGCGCGCCGCCTCGTACGCGAGAGCGGCTATGCCGGCGAAGTCATCCCCTATCGAGTCCAGTCGGCCTACTACCCGAACCAGATGGCCACCGCGCAGGTTCTGGTGGAGCAATGGCGTGCCGCCGGCATCCGGGTCGAACTGGTCGTGCTCGAGAATTTCTCCCAGGTCTTTGCCCGTCCCATCCAGGCGATCTTCGACTACTCCATATCGATGGCCTGGCCCGACATGACGGGCATGCTGTGGCGGCTGTACGGCGAGCGCGGCATCTTCCAGAGCAACTTCAAGGTCTGGTCGAACCCGGAATTCAACCGGCTCGGCGACCAGATGGAGCGCAGCTTCGATGTGGCGGAGCGACGGCAGTTGCACCGCCGCATCCTGGAGATCGTCATGCGCGACGATCCACCTTTTCTCATCCTCCACAACAATGGCGCCTTCTTCGGACGTCGGCGCGGTGTCGCCTGGACGCCGGCCAGCACGCTGCTGATGGAGTTCGGGCCGCGATCTTTGGGTTGAACCTTTACCGACGACAAGTGAGGCAGAAGATGACAAGGCTTGCGGAACCCGTGCGCGATGGAAGCGCCTGGACGGTGCAGGAACTGCGACATGATCCGAGTTGGATCCATAACCTGACGGCTGCGGAGATCGAGGAACTCGATCAGGCGCTCCGCCACGTAAACGAAGCGGGCCTGGGCATGACCGACATCGCGCGCGAGGATTTCGTGTTGCCACGTCTCGGCCAGTTCCTGGCGACGGTGCCCGAGGCGGTCGAGAATGGTCGGGGTTTTGTGGTCCTTCGCGGTATCCCGGTCGAGCGCTACAGCGACGAAGACGCCAGCCGGCTGTTTTACGGATTGGGAACGCATATCGGCCCGGCGATCTCGCAGAACGCGCATGGCGACCTGCTGACGAAGGTGACGGACCGCAAGGTGGGCAGTTGGGGTGAACCGACGGTCCGCGGCTACCAGACCCGCACCGGACTGGGCTTCCACACCGACAACGCGGACGCGGTCGCACTGCTCGTCGTGCGGCGGGCGAAGGAGGGCGGCACCAGCCTTCTCTCGAGTGCCACCGCGATCTACAACGAGATACTCACGCATCATCCCGAGCATCTCGACCGCCTGCATCGAGGCTACGTCTACCATCTGCGCGGCGAGGGACCGGCGGCGTTGAACAACCTTTCGCATCAGCCGATTCCAATCTTCAGCTACTACGCCGGCAGGCTGAGCTGCCGCTATGTCCGGGCGTCGATCGAACTTGGCGCAGAGCTTTCCGGGCAGCCATTGACGGCCGAGGACGTTGCGCTGCTGGATCTGATCGACGAACTGGCGAGCCGCGAAGATCTGTGCCTGCAGGAGGATTTCGAGAGTGGCGACGTCCAGATCGTCAGCAATCATTCGATCCTTCATGCGCGCACTGCCTTCGAGGATTTCGAAGAGGTCTCCCGCAAGCGCCTGCTCCTGCGCTTGTGGTTCAATCTGCCGAATGGCCGGCCGCTGGCGCCGGACTTTGCCGACCGCTTCGGGCCGGGATCCGCGCGCCTTGGCATTCCGGCGGTCGCGGACGCAACGAATTTCGTTCCGCGCGGCTGAGCCAGGCTGGACGGGCCGTCGATTGAGAAGCGGCTTCAGATGATGATAAATCTCGTTCAGCGACCGCTGAACGAGAAAGCAGGCTGAATTAGTGGCCCCATCGGCATCTCACAGACCTCCCGCTCCCCGGCTTTGGCGGGACGTGAAGCAGTCGATCGAGGCGATGATCGCCACCGCCTTGCGCAAGAAGGTCGATCGACTCCCCAACGAGCGGACCCTGGCCGAGCAGCTCGGCGTTCATCGCCACACCGTGCGCCGTGCCATGGCCGAACTGGAGAGCGAAGGGCTGGTCTGCGTCGAGCATGGCCGCGGCACCTTCATCCAGAGCGAGATGGTTCGCTATCGGCTCGGCCGCCGGACACGCTTCACCGAGAATCTGGCCGGCATCGGCCTCGAACCGCAATCCGAGCTGCTTCATCATGATCTCGGGCCGGCCGATGCTTCGGTCGCGGCGGCATTGGGGCTGAGACGCGACTCGGACGTGGTCCGGCTCGTTACCCTGCGCGGCGCGAAGCGGCTGCCGCTGACCTATGCCATCCACTTTCTGCCCGCCAGTCGCTTCGAGGATGCCGCCGCGATATTCGAACGGACGCGGTCGATGAGTGCCGTCCTGCTGGCCGGCGGCGTCACGGATTATCGTCGCAGCCAGATACGCGTCGCCTCCCGATTGCCGACGGAACAGGAGGCGCAGGCGTTGAAGCAGCAGATCGGCCAACCCGTTCTCGTCATCTCCAGCGTCAGCCGTGACATGGACGGCGAAGCCGTCCTCTACACCACCAGCCACGTGTCCGCGATCCGGATGGAACTCGTCGTCGACCTGTGAAGCTGGCGGCGCAGGAAGCGATACGATCTCCTCAAGCGTCCGGACCGTCATTGGACCGTCATCCGATAAGCGCAGCCCTCGCCTTGGGTTGGCCCAAATTGGGTACTTTTCGCCTTCCCCGAGCACCATAAATCGCGTTGCAATCGCATCGGGAAGCCCGGGATCGGGGAGCGCGCCTAAACAGGCGCAACTCGGGTGGAGATATCACGTGTTCAAGAAGATTGCGGCGGCCGGCATCTCGATCGCTCTTGGGGTCGCCTGTGGCGGGGGCGCCTGGGCCCAGAGCTGGAGCCTGTATCAGGGCTATACCAGCCTGCCGTTCATTCAGTATGCCGGTCCCGCCGCCAACGGCGCCATGAATTATGTCGATGGCGTTACGGGCCAATACATGAACCAGGCGGCGCTGCTCAACGTATCGATGAGCAATGCGGGTTCACCAAGCCTTCTTACCCATCAGTTCGTCATGGATACCGGTTCGACTGGCATCATCGTTTCCGGCGATAACTTCAAGCCTGGACCGGGCGATGTATATGTCGGGCCTGGACAGCAATTCTACAGCAGCAGCGGATTGCTCTCCCAAGGCAGCTACTATCTGACGAATGCCGTGATCGACGACAAGAACGGCAATCCCGTCGCGACCGCGCGCGTCACGGTCTTGCTGGTGACCAATCAGACGTGCGTCTTCACCAACAAGGGGTGCCAGCCCAATCCGAATCCGACCAATGTCGCCTATATGGGGGTGGGCTTCAACCGAGGTGACAGCGCGATCGCGCCGCCGGCGCCCTACAACAACATCAATCCCTTCACCAATATCGTCTCGATCGCTTCCGGACAGCAGATCAGCACGCTTTGGCAAGGCTATCGGGTCACAAACGCAGGCGTCATCCTGGGGCTCGACCCGACAACGACGAGCAACTTCTCGTTCGTGAAGCTGACGCCGAATGCGAACTCGAACAATCCGTCGTCCGCCTGGCAGCAGGCTCCGGTGACGATTTCGGTGGGCGGCGTCAGCGGCAGCGGCCAGATCCTGCCGGACGCGGGAATCGGCTATTCGTTCCTGACACCACCGCCGGGCGCTTCCCTGACCACCGGCGTCTGCTCGATCGGCGGTACGGGCTGCATCGTCAGCAATACGAACGCCAAGATCCAGATCTTCCTGCCGGGCCAGATCACGCCGCTGCCGGCCTCCTACAGCTTCACCCTCAACAACCCGGTCGACAGTGCGCTCAATCCGCAGCTCGTCCAGGTCGTCGACGGCCCGTCGATTTTCATCAACACGGGTCGCGAGTTCTATGCCGGCTTCGATTACCTTTACGATCCGGTCGATGGCTTCGTAGGCTACCGCTGGAACGGAAACGTCAGCAGCCAGTACGGCCAGGTGACGCCGAGCGTGGCCCTGACCGGCACGTTGTCGCTGTCGAATAACTTCAGTTCCACGCTGCCGATGTACCTGATGGGCAACACGACCTTGCAGGAGGCGGGCACAGGGACGATCAACAGCGATATCAGCGGTCCGGGCGGGCTCACGATCGCCAGCGGCATCGTGAACCTGCTGGGGATGAACACCTATACCGGCGGCACGATCGTGGGCTCCGGTGCCACGCTGGGGCTGGGCGGTACGCTGATCGGCAATCTTACCGTTCAGTCAGGCGGCACGTTCCTGACGACTGGCGGCTATTCGGTTGCTCCCGGAGCGACGCTGATCAATGCCGGCACGTTCCAGTCGTTTGGCCCGGCGTTGTTCAATCAGGGAATGCTGTTCAACAGCGGCACGCTGACCAGCGCATTGACCAATGTCGGAACGGCCATCAACACCGGGACGATCACCGGCACCGTCACCAACGGCGGGACCTTCGTCAACAACGGCGCGGTGGTCGGCGCCGTGACCAACAACGGCCAGCTGTCCGGCTCGGGTACGCTGACCGGCGCCTTCGTGAACAATGCCGTGGTTGCGCCGGGCAACTCGATCGGGACGCTGAACGTGAACGGGAGCTTCGTGCAGAACCCGACGGGCAGCTACCAGGTGCAGACGAATGGCGCGGGCCAGAGCGATCTGATCAGCGTCAC
>NZ_FUWJ01000002.1:47997-50068 GCF_900167455.1 Enhydrobacter aerosaccus | reverse complement strand
GGCAACCTGTCGGGCCAGGACTCGACCCACGCCTTCACCGCCGGACTCCGCATGACCTGGTAGGATGTGAACGACGAGAGGACAGTCATGGGAGATGTTGGCGTCCGCCGCGTCATTTGGGGAGGAGTAACGTGAAGAAGGTTGGGAACCGTTTGCCACGACTTGCGGCGGCCGTCGTATTTGCCTTGGCCGGCATTCCAGTGGCCAGCCCGACGGCGGCGTGGGCTCAGTCCTGGAATATGTATGGCAGCGGAAGCTCGTTCTTCGTTCCGATCACGTCGGCGCCGAACCCCAATGGCGGCCCGCCTGAGCTACTCGTGTCGTTGACGCTCAACGGTGGCAACAATACGACCCTCACCAACAACTTCATCCTGGATACCGGCTCGCTCGGCCTGGTCGCGGATCCGGCCCACTACAGGCCCGGCAACGATCCGATACTCGCGCCTTACGCGACCATCACTTACACCACCAGCGGCGACAATCCCGTGGGTTCGCTCTACCTCACCAACGTGCAGATCAATGGCACGAACGGCCAGTCGGTGATCGCGCGCGTGCCGATCCTCGGATCCACCAACTACGGATACAAGCAGCTCGGCGTCGGCTTCGATCGCGGCGGCATTTCGATCGGGCAGAGCGCGACCTCTCCGCTCACGCCGGCCAACAACTACTACAACATGAATCCGTTCCTGGCGCTGGTGAGCGGCCCGGGCGTCAGCACCATGCAGCCGGGCTACATCATCGGCATGAACGGATTCCAGAATCTCGGCCTCGGCCCTGGCGTCCTGCTCGGCCTCAACAGCCAGAACACCAGCGGCTTCTCGTTCCAGCAACTCGCGTCGAACGGCGGCCTGCCGTCCTACTGCGGCACCGCCGGGATGGGCTGTCCGCTGCAATGGAGCGCCCAGAACGGGTCGATCTCGATCACGACCAATGGCCACACCTACAATCTCGGCTCCGCGAGCCAGCTGCCCGACAGCGGTATCTCGTACATGATCGTCAATGCCCCGGGCAACACCGTGCCCGTCGGTCCGGGCAACTGCAGCGACAGCGGTTCGCCGACGAACTGTCTGCAAAGCGGGACGGTGCAGGTCTTCCTGCCCGGGCAGAACCAGGCCGCGTACAGCTTCACCTTGGGCGATGCGACCAATCCCAGCACACCGTTCGGCGTGCAGGTTTCGACGGGCGTGCCGCCCAGCAACCTCGGGCGCACCTTCTTCGAGAACCTCAACTACCTCTACGATCCGATCAATGGCTTCGTCGGCTACGAGGCCTCCGGCACCAGCGGCACGAACGCTGTCATCATTCCGATGGTGGCGCTGCAGGGCAATCTGGCGCTGTCCAACGGCTTCCTGTCGAGCTTCCCGATGTTCCTGATGGGCGGCCTGACGCTGCAGCAGTCCGGGTCGGGCATCCTGAACGGCCCGATTACCGGACCGGGCGGCCTGACGCTGCTGAGCGGCAACGTCACGCTGGGCGGCGTGGACAGCTACAGCGGCGGCACGACGGTGAACGGCGGCTGGCTCACCATCGCCAATACCGGCTCGATCGTCGGCGACGTCACGATCAACAAGGGCGGCGGCTTCACCAACAATGGCACGATCGACGGCAACGGCCTGCTGACGGTCAATGCCGGCGGCAGCTTCATCAACAACGGCACGGTCAACACGCCCCTTCAGTGGCAGCTGAACCAGGGCAGCTTCACCAACAATGGAACGTTCAACGGCAGCCTTGCCAATACCGGCACGGCGTCCAACACGGGCACGCTGACGGGCTCGGTGATCAACGGCACCAGCGGCATGTTCAGCAACTCCGGTACGATCACCGGCGGTGTGTCCAACATGGGGCTGTTCGCCAACACCGGGACGATTGGCGGCAATGTCACCAACATGGGCTTGTTCGCCAACAACGGTACGGTCAGCGGCGGCTTTACCAACACGGGGATACTGTCGGGTAACGGCATCCTCGCCGGCGGCCTGATCAACTCGGGTGTCGTTGCGCCAGGGAACTCGATCGGAACGCTGAACGTGAACGGGAGCTTCGTGCAGAACCCGACGGGCAGCTACCAGGTGCA
>NZ_FUWJ01000002.1:0-47282 GCF_900167455.1 Enhydrobacter aerosaccus | reverse complement strand
GGCAGCACGGCGGTGGCCGAGGCGACCTCGGTCTACTTGCGCTACGAGGGCAACCTGTCGGGCCAGGACTCGACCCACGCCTTCACCGCCGGACTGCGCATGACCTGGTAGGACTTCAAACCGGCGGTCGCTTGTGTAAAGTGACGGATCGGCATCTCGAGGAGCCTGCGGCTTCTCGAGCAAGGGACGGCGGGGGAATGAAGACGCTCCCTGTCTCGGCAGTCTACAAGCTGATCGAACCGGGGCCGGTCGTCCTGCTGACGGCCGCATCGGCCGGCCGCGCCAATGTCATGACCATGTCGTGGCACATGATGGTGGAATTCGAGCCGCCGCTGATCGCCTGTGTCGTCAGCAGCGCCAACCATTCCTTCGCGGCCCTGAAGAAAACCCGGGAATGCGTGATCGCCATTCCCTCCGCGCGGCTGGCGTCCAAGGTGGTGAAGGTCGGCAATTGCTCCGGGCGCGACACCGACAAGTTCGCCCGGTTTGCGTTGACGCCGATGGCCGCGGAGCAGGTCGCTCCCCCGTTGATCGGCGAATGCTTCGCCAATCTCGAATGCCGGGTGGCGGATACGCGATCGGTCGCGCGGTACAACCTGTTCATCCTTGAGGTCGTCAAGGCTTGGACCGACTTCAAGGGCAAGCAGCCCAGGATGTTCCATCATCAGGGCTATGGTCGCTTCGCGGTCGACGGAACGACCATCCGGATTCCGTCGAAGATGCGATAGGCGGCAGGCTAACGCTTGAGGGTGACGATGTAGCCGTCCATGCCCGACTGGGCGACGATGATCGCCAGGTCCTGGGCCTTCGACGAGCGCCCCGTCACGGCCAGGATCCTTTGACCGATCTCCTCGGCCATGTCGCGGGTTACGCGGTGCACCAGCCAGGCGAGAACGGGACATCCCTGGCCGTCGATGCGCTGTCGAAACAGGAGCTTCCAATCCTCGGGCACGTTGTCGGAGAGAATGTCCTCGAGGTAGAGGGGCTGCGGATCGGCGAAACCCTGCAGGTATTTTGCGTAGGCGGCGCGCATGGGGATTTCCGCGTCGGGCGACCTGAACCAGCGGCGCTGCTCGGTGAGCACCACGGGAATGACTTCCCCGCGGCAGGACGGGATGGTCTTGATCACTGCGGCCGATTCGCGGAACGGCTCGCTGACGGGCGTCATGCGGTTGGCGGCCATGGTCAGAGCCATCCAGAGAGCCGTCGCCGACAGCGCGAGGTTGACCGGCCATCGGACGACCACAGGCGCGCCCTGCACGCTGCGATCGTAGCCGGCGGCGTAGAGGCCCCACAGGAACGGCGAACAGATCAGCAGGTAGCGCGCAACGAAATTCGGCGTTGCGACAAAGGAGGTCAGAATTCCGGCCGTCAGGACAAGAGCCGGTACTGCTGCGCACAGGACAAGATCGCTCCGGTCCGACATCCAGGTCCCCAGCGGCACGCGGCGGGGCATCCGCGACCGCCGTATCATGGCAAGGACAGCGGGAAGAAGGCAGAGGGCGAGCGCCAGCATAGCCTTGTGGGTGAGGGATAGTTGAAGGATGGCCGCGAACTGTTGCGTATACCAGTCCCAGTCATTGCCAATCCAGTTCGAGCCGGTCGAGGCATAGCTCATCCGGAAGATGACGAGGCTGACATACAGGCCGACGGCGAGCGTCAGGGCGCTCGCGAAGGCGATCGACGCCATCCGTTGTCCGGGCTTGTACAGGACGATCACGACAAGCACGGCCAGCGCTTCGTAGAAGAGGTAGAAATGAACGAAGGCGCCGAATGCCATCACGGCGAACAGAGCAACGGTCATGGCCGACATCCGTTCGCGCCGCATCGTTGCCAGTGCCAGCAGAAGCATGCCGGTACTGACAAGGAGGCCGAGGGCATAGAAACGGGCGTTCTGCGCCTGCCCGAACCAGAAGGACGAGGCCGTCGCCAGCGTGGCGGCGAAGAGCCGGGCCGGCAGGCTGAAGAACGATCGGCCGGCCACCATCATCAGCAATACTGCCGCCGACGCGCACAGGGCGCTGAACAGACGCAGGCCCACCTCGTCGTTGCCAAGCAACTGCACGACCGGCCACAGCAGAAGATAATAGAGCGGCGGGCCGATATCGTGCAGGGCGCGCGAGACCATACCCGCCAGGCCGCCGGCCGGGTCGACGATCCACGACGTGTAAAGTTCGTCCTGCCACAGGCCGCCCTTCGTCATGCCGACGAATGCCGCGCCGAGACCGATCATCGTTGCAGCAGCAAAGGCAGCAACGGCGACACCAAGGTCGGCTTTGTCGCGCAGGGCAAGCCTGTGCATCAGCAGGCCCCGATTGCGATCACGAGAGAGGCCGGGAGGGCGCGTAGGGCAAGGCCACCCGGGTGACCAGCGGCGACGTCATCATGGTCGTGATCAGCGCCATGATGACGAAGATGGTGAAGATCGTCGGTGAGATCACACCGAGCTTCAAGGCGACGTTCAGAATGATCAGCTCGGTCAATCCCCTGGTGTTCATCAGCCACCCCAGAGCCTGGGCCTCCTGCCTGGGAACGCCACCCAGACGGGCCGTGGCGTAGACGCCGACGAACTTGCCGGCGATCGCGACGCCCACGACGATCAGGCAGACCAGCCACAGGGACGGGCTGTCCAGCAGGCCGATCCGAGTGTTCAGCCCGCTATAGGCGAAGAAGATCGGCAGCAGGAAGGTCGAGACGAAGTTCTCGGTTTCCGCCTTCAACGTGGCGATTGCCTTCGATCCCTTCGGCATCACGGCACCGATGATGAAGCCGCCGAATATCACGTCGATGCCGATCCATTCGGTGAACAGGGCCGAGAAGGTCACGAGCACATAGAGGAAAGTGAACAGGGTTTTGTACTCGTGCCGGTCGATGCCGTATCGGCTCAGGAAGTACTTCAGCGCAGCGCGGCCTGCGGTGGCCATCACGACGGCATAGAGCCCGATGCCGACGATGGTGGGAAGCGCTGCGTCGATACTGTGGGTTTTCGTCATGGCGATCGCGATCGCCAGCAGGCACCAGGCCCCGAGATCGTCGATCGAGGCGCAGGCGAGGGCCAGCGTGCCCAGCGCGGTTCCACCGAGTTCCAGGTCGGTCAGGATGCGGGCCAGCACCGGGAAGGCGGTGATCGACATGGCCGCGCCGATGAACACGGCAAAGGACCCTCGTGCGACGCCGGGCAGGTCGTTGAGATCGTACAGGAGATGCAGCGCGAGGACGGCGCCCAGCAGCATGGGCAGCAGGATGCTGATCTGGGAGATCAGGAGCGACAGCTTGAATTTCGACTTCAGATGGTCGGGATCGACGCCAAGCCCGACCAGGAACATGAAGAAGATGAGCCCGATCTGGGCCAGCAGATAAAGGAACTTCTGCAGATCGGCCGGAAACAGAAGAGCGAACTCTGCCGGAGCGACCAGGCCGAACAGGGAAGGCCCCAGCATGATGCCGGCAATGATCTCACCGATCACCGGCGGCTGGTTCAATCGCTTGAAGAGAGCGCCCATCACCCGGGCCAGGCCGATGATGATCGAGATCTCCAGCAGAACCAGGATCAGTTGATGGTTGTTCATTGCCAGCGATATCCCCGTTGCGACGACCGTCGCGACTGGCATGCCCGATCAGACGGCGATCCTGATGTGCCAGATTTTGGCAGGGTGCGTGAGCGCCAAAGTGATCGGCTGGCGCCCGTTTCCGCGACCCGGAATGAAGGTCATGCGGGAGGCGTTCGAATGGTCCGCTCCTGACCGCGCCGGAGACAGTCGGGATCGGCTGGTAGGCCCGGCAGGATTCGAACCTGCGACATAACCGTTATGAGCGGCTCGTTCTAACCACTGAACTACGGGCCCCCGGCCGACCAGTCGGCGCGCCCGCTTCTACACTCATTCGGCGGGTGGAACGAACATATATCCGATGCCGCGCACGGTGCGAATGACCGTGGGCTTTTCGGGGGCCGGCTCGATCTTGCGGCGTATGCGGGTGATGCGCAGGTCGATGGCGCGGTCGAACGGGTCGCGGGAGCGATGGCTGGTCGTCTCCAGCAGCCAGTCGCGAGACAGGGGACGGTTCGGGTTCTCGGCGAAGATCTTGAGGATATCGAATTCCCCGGCAGTGACGGCCACTTCCTTACCGCCATCGTCTTCCAAGGTGCGCCGGGAGAGGTCGAGCGTGTGGTGGCCCATGCGGACCCGTTCGAGACGGGACGGGGTCGCCTTGTGGGAGGATCGGCGCAGCACGCTCTTGCACCGGGCGAGAAGCTCACGCGGCTCGTAGGGTTTGGCGACGTAATCGTCGGCGCCGCTCTCCAGGCCGAGCACCTTGTCGACCGCATCGCCGGAGGCGGTGAGCATGATGATGCCGACGCGGGTGCTGCTTTCCCGCAGCCAGCGGGCGAGCGCGAAGCCGTCATCCTGTCCCGGCAGTTGGACATCCAGAAGAACGAGATCCGGCATGGCGCGTGAAACTTGACGCCGCATCTGGGCACCGTTTTCGACCGCGATGACCCGCAGATCGTGATTCATAAGGTAGGTTTCGGCCGCCCTGCGCTGGAATGCATCGTCCTCGACCAACAAAACGGATGGCTGCTGCATGGCTTGACCCGGCAAATAGATGGTTCTTATGCCCAGAAAATACCAAGGTTTTGCAACAATTTATAGTCCATTCTTAATACTTTTGATACAGTAATGGGCGTTTTGGGTGTCCGTACAGCGAGATGTTGGTTTCTTCTGTTTCCGTGTCGCAACTTCCATGACGCTGGCCGTTGAACCGACGGTGCCGGCGGCGGTATCTCCGCTCGAGGTGGCGAACCCGGCGCGGCAGGAGGCTTTTGTCCGGGCGGAACTGATCCGGCGCCTCTTCGACGGCTCCAAGCAATCCCGGTACTTTTCTTTCGTGCTGTGGCCGGTGATCGCCGCCATCTATTGGCGGCAGGTCGATCTGATGGAGCTGGTGCCGCCCTTCGTGGCCCATCTGGCCGTGACGGTCGCGT
This sequence comes from Enhydrobacter aerosaccus, assembly GCF_900167455.1. Classification (GTDB taxonomy): domain Bacteria; phylum Pseudomonadota; class Alphaproteobacteria; order Reyranellales; family Reyranellaceae; genus Reyranella; species Reyranella aerosaccus. Next base: position 42,298 of record NZ_FUWJ01000002.1, on the reverse strand, counting down.
TCGACGTGCTGCGCCGCAGCTTTGCCCAGGCCGACCCGCCGGATGACGAGGTGATCCGCTGGGGCTGGTGGTTCGCCGGGCTGTCCTTCCTGGCCGGTGCCTGCTGGGGCGTAGCCGGCTACATGCTCGCCTCCAAGGACTACGAGCTGCAGCGCATGCTGCTGGGCCTGGTGCTGCTGGCCACCATCACCACCGCCGTGCCGATCCGCTCGGCCCATCCGCCCACCTTCTATACCTTCGCCTTTGCCACCACGGCGCCGCTGTTGCTGGTGCTGCTCATATCGGCCGATCCGTTCTATCAACTCGTCGGCATCGCCGGCGGCGCCTATGTCGGCCATCTCATGGCCTATGTCCGGGACGTCCATCGGTGGCAGTACGACAATATCGCGCTGGCCTACCAGAAGGAGGAGCTGGCCCAGCGCCTGCAGCTTGCCTACGACGAGGAGCGGGCCGCCCGGGATGCCGCGCTGGCCGCCAAGGCGGAAGCGGAGAAGGCCAATCAGGCCAAGTCGATCTTTCTCGCCACCATGAGCCACGAAATCCGCACCCCCATGAACGGGGTGCTGGGCATGATCGATGTGCTGGATCGCACGCCGCTGCTGCACGAGCAGCGCGACGCGCTGGGCACCGTGCGCTATTCGGCATCGGCGCTGCTGCGGATCATCGACGATATCCTGGATTTCTCGAAGATCGAGGCCGGCCGGCTCGAACTCGAGCGGATCGAGGTCTCCACGGTCGAACTGATCGAGGGGGCGGCCGAGACGCTGGCCCCGCAGGCAGCCGCCAAGGGCGTCAAGCTCATCGCCTATGTGGCGGCCGGCGCGCCCGAGCGGGTTCTGGGCGATCCGCTTCGCCTGCAGCAGATCCTGTTCAATCTTCTCGGCAATGCGCTCAAATTCACCGAGAAGGGATCGGTTCGCCTGACCCTCGAGCGCGCGGATGATGGCCTGCTTTGCATCCGCGTCGTCGATACCGGCATCGGCCTGACCGCCGAGCAGCGCGAGAAGCTGTTCCAGCCCTTCGTGCAGGCGGACAACTCGACGACGCGGCGCTTCGGCGGCACCGGTCTGGGACTGTCGATCGTGCAGCGCCTGGCCGAGGCGATGGACGGCTCGGTCTCCGTGGACAGCACGCCCGGCGTCGGCTCGGTCTTTACCGTCGCCGTACGGCTTCAGGAACTGCCGCCTCCGCCCGTGCCGCTGCTGCTGGACGGCTTGATCCTCGCGCTCTCCCTGCCCGACGCCGAGGAATCACGGGCCGTCGCGCGCTATCTGTCGACCGCCGGCGCTCGCGTCGCCGTTGCGCCGGTTGGGACCCCGTTCCTGGGCATTCGGCTGATCGAGCCGGGGGCGCCGGAGAGGCGTGTGACGCTGCATGATGGATCCGTCGCGGGGGCCTCGCCGCTGCTGGGCCTGTCCCGGCCCTGGCGTCGCGACACCTTGATCCGCGCCGTTGCGCGTGCGGCCGGTCGCGCCCCCACGCTGGCGACCAGTGGCGGCGCGACGTCGGCGGGCGAGCGGATCGGCGGTCATGTCCTGGTCGTCGACGACAATTCGGTCAACCGCAAGATACTGGCGCGACAGCTCGAACTGGCCGGCGTCTCGACCGACGCCGCAGCCGGTGGCGAGGAGGCGCTCGATCTCTGGCGCCAGCGCCGTTACGACCTGGTCCTGGCCGATCTGCAGATGCCCACCATGGACGGCTTCGAACTGGCGCGTCGCATTCGCCAGGGCGAAATGGCGGATCGTCGGGCACGCACGCCGATCCTGGCGGTGACGGCGAGTGCGCTCGAGGACCAGGAACAGAAGTTGCGGACCGTCGGCATGGACGGGCTGCTGACCAAACCCATCGGCATCGAGCAGTTGCGGGCGACGCTCGATGTCTGGCTCAAGGATGCCCGGGCGGAGCCCACATCATGACTGAAGCGTACGATCGCGCGAAGCTGATCGAGCTGTTCGGCGACGATCCAGGAACATTGGCCGAGGTCGAGCGTGAATTCTTCGACACGGCGCGCGGCGCGGCGAGCGAGATCGCCGCGACCGACGACTGCACGGCCATCGCGCGCGCGGCTCACCGGCTGAAGGGCGCCTCGGGCATGATCGGTGCCGCGGCTCTGCGTCAGATCGCCGAGGCCGTCGAGCGCGCCGCCAAGGCGCATGACCTGACGACGGTGCGCCGCATGCACGATCTTTTCCGCGACGAAGTCGGGCGCGTCGCTCTCCAGGCCGGAGTGGCGGCGGAGTAGGCGCGGGTCCGTCAGCCGGCCGCGCCAAGGTGTCTGCTGGCTCGGGCGAGGATCGCCTCGTCGTCGCGCACCAGCTTGCCGTTCCTGACCAGCAGTTCGCCGTCCACCATGACGTCGCGCACCGATCGGGGGCTGATCGAATAGATCAGATTGGAGGCGAGATCGTGGGCCGGGTTCGCCTCCAGCCTGGCGAGGTCGAAGATGGCGAGATCGGCGTGCTTGCCGGGTTCGATGCTGCCGGTCTGCCGCTCGATCCCCAGGACGCGGGCGCCGTCGATCGTCAGCATGCGCATCATCTGGCGCACGCCGAGCACCGTCGGATCGTCGGCGCGCATCTTGCCCACCAGGGCCGCCAATCGCGCCTCGGCGAGGAGGTCCATGCTGTTGTTGGTCACGGTCCAGTCGGTACCGAGCCCGATCGGCACGCGGCCGGCGAGGCGGGCGAGCGGCAGCGTGCGCGCCTCGATCTTGAGGTTGCTGGCCGGACAGTGGGCGATCGGAATGCCGTAAGTCGGCCAGGCATCGATTTCCGCTTCGGACAGGTAGAGCGCATGCGCTGCGACGGTGTTGGCCGTGGCCAGGCCGGAGGCTGCAAGGCAGGCCAAAGCCCCGGCATGGCCGCGGGCCTGAACGGCAGCCACCTCGGGTTCGCTTTGCGCGACATGGATGAAGACGCGGGCGCCGGTGCGCTCGGCGCGGCGCGCGCACTCCTTCAGCAACGCATCCGAACAGGTGTCTAGGGCGTGCGGGGCGATGCCGGCAGAAACGCGGGCTCGAGGATCGGTGCCGTAACGTTCCAGCAGGCCCTCGACCGTACGCCAGTCGGCGGGCACGCGGTTGTCGGTGATCGTATGGCCGACGACGGCGCGGATGCCGGTCTGCTCGACGACCGGCGCGATATGCTGCATGTCGCCCAGCCGGTCGGCAATGCAGGTGATGCCGTTCAGCAGGAATTCCGAGCACGCGGCCCGCACCGATGTCTTGTAGTGGTCGAGCGTGAAGGTCTCCTGTCCCGGTACCGCGTAGCCTTCCCAGAAGCTGCGTGGACGATCGTCTGCCAGGCCGCGAAAGAAGGCGGTCGCCGCATGGGTGTGAACATTGACGAGACCAGGCGTCACCAGTGCCTCGCTGGCGTCGATGACCTGATCGGCCGGCTGGGCCAGCGTGCCGGCGGCGCCGATGGCGGCGATCCGGGCGCCCTCGATGCGAATGTCGGCGGCCGGCAGGAATTCATCGGCGGCGTTGACGGTCAGGACCGCACCGCCCGCGAGCACGATCGCCACGTTACCGCCTCCGGCCGCGCGCCGCGCGGCGCTTCGCGGCCGGACGGGGAGCGGCGAGCACGCTTCCAAAGGCGCGCAATTGTTCGCTGATATGGTCGATCATCAGGCGGGCTGGCATCGACAGCCGCCGATAGCGCGGCACGAGGATGCCGATGCGACTTTGCGCCAGGCCGGGTTCGGCCAGCGGGACATGAATCAGCTCGCCGCGGCGGATCTCCTCGAGAAAGCCGATGGGCGTGAAGAAGCCGATGCCCAACCCCGATTTGATCACCTGTCGCATGAACTCGATCGAATTGGAGACGATGCGGGGCGTGAGCCGCGCGCCGGAATCGGCGAACTCCGTCGCCATGATGGCATCGAGCAGCCAGCGGTCCTGCAGCATCACGACAGGATAGCCGACGCATTCGGTGAGGGTCAGGCTCTTGTGCCTGGCGAGCGGGTGATCGGGACGCATCAGCGCGCCGACCGCAGTCGGGAATTCGGCCACGACATCGACGCCGCGATGGCGATTGTCGACGAACAGCACGCCGAAATCGTTGTCGCCGGAGCGCAACGCCTCGCTGATCTCGCTGGGATGGACGGAGAGTACCGTGAAGGTGACCTTGGGATGCTTGGCGGCCATCTCCTCGACGAGCTGGGGCAGGAAGCGTACCAGCAGCGATTCGAGCGAGATGATGCGGACGTCGCCGCTGACGATGCCACCCAGGCTGGCGATTTCGGCGCGCGTTCGCTGATATTCGTTCTGCGTTTCGCGAACATGGCGCAGCAGCAGTTCGCCGGCCGGTGTCGGGCGCACGCCGCTTCGGCCGCGCTCGAACAAAGCCACGCCCATCTCGTCCTCCAGCCGCAGGATCTGGCGATTGACAGCCGAGGAGGCGATGCTCAGCGCATCTGCCGCCTTGCGGATCGAGCCGTGACGGGCGACATGGTCGAAATAGCGCAGCACCGCCGCGTGCATGAGGTTTGTCTCCCTGCGGAGGCGATGCCGAAATGGCAGCGCGCCGCGCGAATTTATGTTCTTTTCTAGAGCACCCCCAGTCAATAGCGTTGGCTGTACAGCGCTCGAGCATCGCCGTCGACGGAGGGGAAGTCGTCATGCGCCAAATCAGCAGGATCGGCCGCCGCAGACTTCTGGGCTCGGCCGCTGCCGCAACCGGTTTCGCGGCCGCGGGGCTTCTGCCGTCCGGAGGCTTCGCCCAAGGCAAGACCCAGACGGTCAACCTGCAACTCGGCTGGCTCGCCGGCAACAATCAGGTCGGCGAGGTCGCGGCGAAGTACCTGGGCTATTATGAGGAGGAGAAGCTCAATCTCGTCATCCAGCCTGGTGGTCCCAGCATCGATGGCGTGGCGATCGTCGCGTCCGGCCGTCACGAGATCGGCCAGGTCTCTTCGAGCCCCTCCCTGATGCTGGCGGCATCCCAGAAGATCCCCGTGACATGCTTCGCGACCGGGCTGCAACGGCATCCCTATGCCTATTTCTCGCTGCCCAAGAAGCCGGTCCGCGTGCCGCGTGACCTGATCGGCAAGAAGGTCGGCGTCCAGGCAACCGCCAGGATCCTGCTGAATGCCCTGATGAAGAAGCATGGCATCGCCGAGAAGGATGTCGAGGTCGTCATCATCGGGTCGGAGATGACGCCGATCCTGACCGGCCAGACCGATGTGGTGAGCGGCTGGATCACCAACACCACGACGTTGAAGCCGCTTGGCCCCGACCGGATCGATCTCAGCCTGTGGGACGCGGGTGTGCGGCTGTACGCGCTGCCCTATTACGCCACGAAGGACACGATCGAGAAGAAGGCCGACATGCTGGCCGCCTATGTCAGGGCCACTTCGCGAGGCTGGGAATACACTCTCAAGAACCCGGAGAAGGCGGTGGACTTCCTGGTCAAGGATTATCCCAATCTCAAGCGCGACGACGAGATCGAAGGCACCAAGGTGCTGCTGACCTTTGCCTTCAACGCCAATACTCGGGCCAATGGCTGGGGCGCATTCGATCCCGAAATCTGGCAGGAGCAGATCAATCTCTACAACGAGCTTAAGCAGTTCTCGGCCGGTGCGCCCAAGCTCGAGGATGTGATCACCACCAAGATCCTCGATGCTACCAAGGCCCAGCGCGCCAAGATCGGCTGAGCGGTCGCGATGACGGCCTCTCTCGCCCGTCAGCCTTCCCGGCCGACCGACAGCATCGACGCCGTCCGCTGCGAACGGATCACCGTGCGTTTCACCACCGAGCGCGGCACGGTCACGGCACTCGAGAACATCGATCTCACGATCCCGGGCGGTAGTTTCCTCACGCTGCTGGGTCCGTCCGGCTGCGGCAAGTCGACCTTGCTGCGCGTCATGGCCGACCTGATCGAACCGACCGCCGGCAAGATCTCCGTGCTTGGTGACGTGCCGGCCCGGGCGCGGCGCAATCGGGAGATCGGCTTCGTCTTTCAGGATGCGGCCTTGCTGCCCTGGCGCAATGTGCTCGACAACGTGACGCTGCCGCTCCAGGTCGGCGGCGGGAAGGCCCTGCCCGGTGCCCGATCGCCAAGCGACCTGCTGAGTCTGGTCGGGCTTTCGGGCTGGGAGACGGCCTATCCGCACGAACTGTCCGGCGGCATGCGCCAGCGCGTGGCGATCGCTCGCGCGCTGGTGTCGGGGCCGCGGCTTCTGCTGATGGACGAACCATTCGGAGCGCTCGACGAGATCACGCGCGATCGGCTGAACGAGGAGCTGCTGCAGGTCTGGGAATCGACCGGAACGACGATCGTGTTCGTGACCCATTCGATCTACGAGGCCGCCTTTCTCGGCCAGAAGGTGCTTTTGCTGGCCGCGCGACCTGGCCGGGTACGCGAACTCGTACCGGTGCCTCTGCCGACGCCGCGCCGACTGCCGCTGCGCGAGACGCCAGAGTTCGTGGCTCTCGCCGGCCGCCTGCGCCGGGTGCTGGAGACCTGCTGATGGTGAACCAGGCTGAACCCTTGGCCATGGCTGGCGCATTCGTGGAGGATGCCGAGGCGCAGGCGCGCTTCCTGGCCCGCAAGCGCTATCTCGCCTGGCGCCGTCGCCTGCTGCCGGTCGCCGCCGTGCTTCTGTTCCTGCTGCTCTGGTGGCAGGCCGTCGAACGCTTCGACATAAAGCCGTTCATTGCGCCGTCACCGGTGGCCGTCGCCCATGTGCTGGCCGAGCGTTTCGACATCCTGATGGCCAATCTGGTCCCGACCGCGATCGAGGCCGTGCTGGGTTTCGTGCTCGGCAACTTCGCCGCCATGAGCCTCGCCACCGCCTTCGTCTGGCGCAAGACGATGGAGGAGGCGCTGTTTCCCATTGCCGTGATGGTGAACACCATTCCGGTCGTCGCCAAGGCGCCGATCCTGGTGCTGCTGCTGGGCAACGGCATGGAACCCAAGATCGCCATCGCTGCCATCATCTGCTTCTTTCCGACGCTGGTGAACATGACCCGCGGCCTGCGCGATGTCCGGCCCGAGCAGCTCGAATTGATGCGGGTCCTGTCGGCGACGTCATGGGAAGTGTTCTGGCGCATCCGCGTGCCCAACGCGCTGCCCTATCTTTTCTCGGCGCTCAAGATCGCTGCCTCCACGGCCGTGATCGGGGCCATCGTCGGCGAATGGATCGGCTCGACACAGGGTATCGGCGCCTTGATCATCCAGTCGACCTACAATTTCGATTCACCGCTGCTCTACGCGACGATCGTCGTCGGCTCGACTTTCTCGGCGCTGTTCTTCGGCGTCATCTCGATCGCTGAGCGATACATGCTGCGCTGGAACGTGACGCACAACGCCTGATCGTTCGAGTCCAAGGAGTGATGTCCATGACTGAAACGCCTCAATTCGTGGCCGACCCGGGCGGCCGTGTGCCGGTCGCGGCCTCCGCCGATCTTGTCGTGGTCGGCGGCGGACCGGCCGGCATTGCCGCGGCGCTCGCCGGCGCGCGCAACGGTCTCTCGGTCACCCTGCTGGAGCGCTATCCGTATCTCGGCGGCCTGGCCTCGGGCGGCATGGTCCTGGTGCTCGACGACATGTGCAACGGGTCGGAGATCGCCGTGCGCGGCCTCTGCGCCGACCTGATCGGGCGCATGGAGCGGATGGGCCTCGCCGTGACTCCGCCGGAGGGCGATCGCCGCTCGGACCCCGAGATGTGGCGCAAATGGTCGCGCTGGGGCGTGTTCGACTTCACCTCGCATCTCAAGCCGCAACCGATCGTCTATGCGGCGGCTTTCGATCCCGACGGCTTCAAGCGCGCCGCCAATGACATGGTCGGCGAGGCCGGCATCAACCTGCGCCTGCATAGCTGGTTCAGCCGCGCCATCGTCGAGGAGGGCGCGATCAGGGGGGTGATTTGCGAGAGCAAGGAAGGGCGCCAGGCTATCCTCGGCAAGATCGTGGTGGATGCCACAGGCGATCTCGACGTCGCGGCGTCGGCTGGCGCTCCGTTCATCGAGGGCGCCTACATCGTCACGACGGTATTCCGTCTCGGCGGCGTGCACGTCGAAGAGGCCGAGCAGTTCGAATACGAGGAGCCCGAGGCGTTCAAGGCGATCGACCGCGAGGCCAAGCGCATCATCGGCGGATCGTGGGACAAGTGGTGGCTGAAGACGCCCTTGCCCGGCGTGGTGTGGTGCAACTGCCCGCACATGGCGAACTACGATGGGCTCAAGGTCAGCGACCTGACGCGGGCCGATATCGAGGGGCGCAAGCGTATTGCAGCCCTGGTCGAGTATCTGCACGCGGCGATGCCGGGCTTTTGCGACTGCTACGTGGTCGACGTCGCCCCCCAGCTCGGCATTCGTCAGACGCGGCTGTTGGAGGGGCTCTACGTCGTGACCAAGGAGGATGTGAGCGAGCGCCGGCATTTCGCCGATTCCGTTGCGCGCGGCCGAGACTATTACACGCCCTACCGCGCGCTCCTGCCACGCAACATCCAGGGCCTGATCGTCGCCGGACGTCATTATTCGGCGACATCCTCGGCACAGCGCATGTCGCGCGAGATCCCGCCCTGCATGGCGATGGGCGAGGCGGCGGGCGAGGCAGCAGCGCTCGCTCTCGAAGGCGGAGTCGCACTCGATCGCGTCGATGTCGGCAAGCTGCAGTCACGATTGCGCGTTCGGGGTGCCGATCCCGGCGACCGGCCCGCTCCCAACGCCACGGTGCTGAGGGCCGCGGAATGAGTGCCGACGGCAAGCAACCTCTCTCGGGCGTGAAGGTGCTCGACTTCACCCAGGTCATGATGGGGCCCTGCGCCACCCAGATGCTGGCCGACTACGGGGCCGACGTGATCAAGATCGAGCGGCCCGGCGCCGGCGATCTGTCGCGCACATCGCTCGCGGACGATCCGGACGGCTTGAACAATCCGGTGTTCCGCAGCCTCAACCGCAACAAACGATCGATCGCGCTCGATCTGCGCGGCGACGCCGGCAAGGCTGTCGTCTACGACCTTGTGAAGACCGCCGACGTGGTGGTGAACAATTTCCGCGCCGGGGTCATGGATCGCATGGGCTTCGGCTATGAGACGCTCAGCAGGATCAACCCGCGCATCATCTGCGCCTTCGGTTCGGGCTTCGGCCAGAGCGGACCGCTGTCGCACAAGGGCGGCCAGGACATTCTCGCCCAGGCTTTGAGCGGCGTGATGGCGCGCAAGCCCGACAAGGCCCTGCCGACCACCCTCTATTCGACCGCGCTCGCCGACTATTCTGCCGGCATGCATCTGGTGCAGGGAATTCTGCTGGCCCTGATGCAGCGCGAGAAGACCGGCCGGGGGCAGGCGCTGTCGGTCTCGCTCTACGACTCCATGCTCGCCATGCAGATGCAGGAGGCGGCTATGTGGCTGCAGCGCCGGCGCGACCTTAACTGGGGATCGTTCCCGCTGACCGGCGTGTTCGCTACGACGGATGGGGCACTGGTGATCGTGGGCGCCTTCAAGATGAACCCGCTGCAGGACATCTGCCGCGCGCTCGGCCTGGCCGATCTGTCGGCCGATCCGAATTATGCGACCTTTGCCAAGCAGATGGAAAACAAGGCCGAGCTGCATCGGCTGTTCCGCGGCAAGCTTTCGACCAACACGACCGCTCACTGGCTGGCCCGCCTCGAGGAGCAGGATCTGCTTTGTGCGCCGGTTCAGACGCTGGGCGAGGCGCTGGCCTCGGAGCAGACCGCCGTCAACAAGATGGTGGTGACGCTGGACGCCGATGGCGACGGTCGCAACGAGCCGCTGAAGCTGGTTGGGTCGCCGATCACCATGGAATCGTCGGCCTTCCGTCTGCGCCACGTGCCGCCGTCGCTCGGCGAGCACGGCACCGAGATTCTGAGCGAGCTCGGCTACGCCCCGGACCGCATTGCCGAGTTGCGCGCCGCCAAGGTGTTCTCATGAGCATCCGCTTCACGATCGAGAACCACGTCGCGCATGTGACGATCGACCGGCCGGATCGCATGAATGCGATCGACGAAGCCTCGGAAGCAGAGCTGATGCGCATCTGGGTGGCGATCGAGAAGGACTCCGAGGTGCGTTGCGTCGTGCTGACGGGAGCCGGCGAACGCGCCTTCTGCACCGGCGCCGACATGAAGCAGAGCGGCAACAAGACCGGACTGGAATATTGGGCCTCGGCGCGGCCGGGCGGTTTCGGTGGCCTGTCGCTGCGCGAGACGCTGGACGTGCCGGTGATCGCGCGTGTGAACGGTCATGCGCTGGGGGGCGGCATGGAGATGGTGCTGGGCTGCGATATCGTTGTCGCAGCCGAGAATGCGACCTTCGGCCTGCCCGAACCGCGCGTCGGCCGTATGGCGCTGGATGGTGGCATCGCCCAGCTGCCGCGCCGGATTCCGCATGTTCTGGCGATGGGCATGCTGCTGACCGGGCGACGCGTGCCTGCTGCCGAAGCGTTCCGTTTCGGCCTGGTGAACGAGGTGGTGCCGCAGGCCGGTCTGGATGCGGCGGTCGAGAAATGGGTCGCCGATGTGCTGGCCTGTGCGCCTCTGTCGGTGAAAGCGGTGAAGCAGATGGTGCGCCGCGGAGCCGGCCTGTCGCCGCAGGAAGCGCAGATGCTGCGGCTGCCGGCGCTGATCGCCGCCCTGCAATCGACCGACCAGGACGAGGGCGTGAGAGCTTTCGTGGAGAAGCGCGCGCCGCAATGGCAGGGACGGTAATGGCCTACGTCATCACTTCGACCTGCATCGACGTGAAGGATGGCATTTGTCAAAAAGTCTGCCCGGTCGAATGCATCTACGAGGGCGGGCGTATGATGTACATTCAGCCGGACGAGTGCATCAATTGCGCTATCTGCGTCTCGGTCTGTCCGGTGCAGGCGATCTTTGAAGATGCCGACGTACCCGCCGCCGAGCACGCCTTCATCGCGGCCAACGCCGAGTTCTTCAGTCCAACGGTGACCGGATGGGGCGCTCCCGGCGGCGCCGATCGCGCCCATGTCAGCCGGGTCGATGCGCCGCTGGTGCGTGACTTCTCCGTGCCGAAGGCGTGATCGTCCTTACTGCCGTGGCCTCAGCAGGATCGTGGCGGAATAGGAAAGGAGCGGCTGCCCGTTTTGCTCGAGAAGACCGCGCAGGAAGGCGAGCGACTTGCCGTGTCGTGGAATCTCCACACGCGTGCTGATGGGCGATTGGGCGTTGCCAGCAGAGAGGAACTCGGCGGCAAAGGAGACGGTGGTCGGCGCCATTCCGGTTGCGAGGCCGGCCGCGCGTGTCACCGCCGAATCGGCAAAGCTCATCATGTAGCCGCCATGGAGCGCGCCTCCGGAGTTGCACATATGCGGCAGCGTTGGCTGGATCAACGAGGCTCCATCCATTTCCGGGCGTGCATAGGAAGGGCCGATATGACGCGAGTAGACGCTGGCATTGGCGAGGAGCTCGAAGTCGGCCGGCACGGTCTGCGCGACCGGCGGAGGGGGTGAGGCCTCGGAGTCGGCTTTGCGCGCCATCGCCTTGTCCCGCGCGATGTGCCGGCATACGCCGGACCACAGGGCGACGATCCGGCCCTCCTGGGTGATGCGTCCGCGAGCGAAGGCAAGGCGTCCCGTCACCTGCAAGGGCTCGCCGCTCGCCTCCAGCGGTGGCCCGATGCGGCCGGCACTCACGAATTCGACCGCGATGCTCACGGTGAGGGCGAACGAACCGTTCGTGCCGCCATCGGCAGCGCGGCCGGCGATGACGCACAAGGCATAGTCGGCGAAGGTCAGGATCGCTCCGCCATGCACGCCGCCGGCATAGTTGGCCTGTCGCGGCGTCGTCGGTAGCAGGCAGCGGATGCTGTCCTTTCGACGCGTATCGCCATCGATGAGAAAGTAGAAGGGGCCGGTGTGATCCTCGAAGGGATCGGAGGGCACGAATACAGAGTAGCGGCTGAGATCGATCGCCGCCTGGGTCGAACTGTCGGGCATTCCGTTGGACTCTTGTCGAACGTCGGGACCAGACCCTATTAGAAGAATTCGACGCAATCGACAAAGAGCCACGGAGCGAAACCATGACGGCGCCTGTCGCGCACAAGATCGAAGTCCGGCGCGAGCAGCGCGAGCATGGAGCCGTTGTCCATGTCGTGTACGACTATTCCCGGCGACTGAACGTGCTCAACCCATCGGCGCTGCGTGATCTGGCCGACACGTTTCATTCGCTTGCCAAGGACGAAGATCTGCGTGTGGTGGTCTTCTCGGGCGTCGGCGGCAAGGCTTTCATCGGCGGCGCCGACATCAACCATATGGCCGCGCTACGCGAGGGCGAGGAAGGGCGCGCCTTCATCACGTTGATCCATAAGCTCTGCCAGGCGATCCGCGACTGCCCCGTTCCCGTGATCTGCCGTCTGGAAGGCTACACGCTCGGGGCCGGCCTGGAAGTGGCTGTCGCCTGCGACATGCGCATCGCCGCCGAAACCGCCTTCTTCGGCATGCCCGAGGTGAAGGTCGGGGTGCCGTCCGTCGTCGAGGCGGCGCTGCTGCCCCGTCTCATCGGCTGGGGCCGCACCTCGCGCCTGCTCCTGACAGCCGAGACCATTGGCGCCGCGAAGGCCGAAGCCTGGGGGTTGGTCGAGGAAGTCGTTCCCGCCGCCGAACTCGACGCCGCTATCGAGCGTTGCGTCGGTGCCATCGTCGAGGCCACGCCCAAGGCGGTCCGCAGCCAGAAGCGATTGATGAGACGGTGGGAGCGGCTGCCCCTCGACGAGGCGGTCCAGGCCGGGATCGACGCCTTTGCCCAGTCCATTGCCGAGGGCGAACACATCGAGCCCATGGGCAATTTTGTGCGCCGCAAGAAAGCGCAGAACAGCTAGGCCCCGTTCCTCCGATCTGGGTCGCCGATTTGGGCAATCGGGCCCTTGTCGTGTCCAATTCTCGAACCCATCTCTCCGCAGCGCGATCCCAGATTGCCCTGAATTCTGTGGTCGGTTGCCTTTTTTCAGCCAAATTCCAGAAAACGATCGAAATAATATCGTTCGATTGACAAATTTGTGCGCCGCACTACATTCCGCTTGGAAGTGTTTGGGCGGGTGGCATGAGCCAGAATACGCTGCGGCAGCGGCCGGGAATTTATGCGCGCGGGGAGGATACCCGGCGGCGCATTCTCGATACCGCACTCGAGGTCTTCGCGACCGAAGGGTACGAGGGTGCGAGCACGCGCCTCCTGGCCGAGCGCGCCGGCGTGAACCTGCCGGCAATCCAATACTACTTCGGCAGCAAGGAAGGCCTGTACCGGGCCGTCATCGAACACATCGTCCAGTACAACGAGGCGCACTTTGCCTCCCTGGACCTCAAGGTTAAGGCGGCACTGGACGATCCGACTACGACGACGGATCGGCTGCTCGACCTGCTATGCGAAATGCTCGAAAGCTTCGTGGTGCTGGTTACCAGCGGCGGCCACGATGACAGCCGCCGCCTTTTCTATGCCCGCGCAGAGGTCGAGTGCACCAGCGGGCTGGAGTTCCTGCAGAAGCAGAGCACGCGTCAGGTATTCGATCCCTGCCTTGCCCTGGTCTCACGACTGCTCGGCAAGCCGACCGACGAAACGGAATGCGTCGTCCGCGCCCTCATGCTGCTCGGTCAGGCGACCATCTTCTGTCATCAGAAGATACGCCAGGTGATCGGGCTGAACGTCAAGGAACGGCTCGACGAGATTCGCGCGGCGTTGCGCCTCCACACGGGAGTGGTCATGCGCGCCGCAATGGAAGCGTCTCAACCTGGTCAATCGACCCCTCAACCGACGACCGGACACTGAAAAATGAAAGGTTCTCGTCTTCTTTCGCGCGCCGCGCGGCGTGCGGGCATCGGTGCGATTGCCCTGACAAGCCTGGCGGCCACCGCAGGCTGCACGGTCGGTCCTGACTTCAAGCGTCCGGACAAGCCGACGGTTGCGGGCTACACCCCGGAAAACCTCGTGCCGCAGACGGCATCCGCGCCCGTGCCCGATGGCGGTGCGGCGCAGACTTTCCAGCCCTCAGAAGACATTCCGGGGCAGTGGTGGGGACTTTTCCGTTCCAACGAGCTCAATGCGCTGATCACCCAGGCGCTCAAGGCCAATCCGGACGTCGATGCCGCGCAGGCCTCGCTGCGTCAGGCCAACGAGACGCTCTACGCCACGCAGGGAAGCCTGTTTCCGACCTTCACCGGGAATGGCTCCGCCAACAATCAGCGATACAGCGGCGCTGCGCAGGGGTCGCAAGGGACGACGGCGGTTTTCGGCGTCACCTCGGCGTCGCTCAATGTATCCTACGTGCCCGATCTCTGGGGTGGGACGCGCCGGCAGGTCGAAGCTTCCGCCGCGGCAGCTGAGTATCAGCGTTGGCAGCTTGAAGCGACTTATCTCACGCTGACGTCGAACGTCGTGGTGACAGCGATCAACATGGCCTCGCTTCGGGCGCAGATCGCTGCCACCGAAGCCATCATCAAGCTCGAGACCGACGCCCTCAACCTGGTGCAGACTCAATTCAACCTGGGTGGCGCGGCGCGGACGGACGTCCTGCAGCAGCAGGCCACGCTGACGCAGACGCAGGCGACGCTACCGCCGCTGCAGAAGCAGCTTGCCCAGCAGCGCAACGCCTTGATGAGGCTGCTCGGCCTGCCGCCGACCGATAATGCCGGTCAAGGTCTGGAACTCGCCTCGCTGAAGCTGCCCGAGCAGCTCCCTCTCAGCCTGCCGTCGCAACTGGTTGAGCAGCGCCCCGACGTGCGGTCGTTCGAGGCACAGCTCCATCAGGCCAGCGCCAATATCGGTGTGGCCATCGCCAACCAGCTTCCGCAGATCACCCTGACTGGTCAGCTCGGCCAGACGTCGGGCGGCTTTGCCAACATGTTCACGCCGACCACCGGTATCTGGACGCTCGGCTTCAGCATCGCGCAGACGCTGCTCGACGGCGGCAAGCTCGAGCATACCAAGCTGGCGGCGATCGCCGGGTTCGATAAGGCGGCGGCCCAGTATCGCAGCACCGTGCTGTCGGCCTTCCAGGATGTGGCGAACGCCCTCCGCGCGCTGCAGTCCGATGCCGATACGCTTGCCGCCACGGTTGCGGCGGAACAGGTCGCGGCGCAGAGCCTGGAACTGTCACGCCAGCAATACCAGCTCGGCGCCACCACCTATCTGCAGTTGCTCAATGCGCAGCAGAGCTACCAGACGGCGCTGCTCAACCGCGTTCAGGCGCAGGCGACGCGCTACAGCGACACCTCGGCCCTGTTCCAGGCGCTGGGTGGCGGCTGGTGGAATCGCCAGGACGTCGATCCGAAGTCGAAGGGCCAGCCGGGAGGCATCCTCAACATCCCGCCGGTCCAGGAAATCAAACTGCCTCGCGCAGGTCATTAAAGGACAGACGCTATGATCAAGCGAATGCTCATCATGTTGGTTCTGGTCGGCGCCGTGCTGTTCGGAATCTTCGGCTTCAAGTCCTTCGTCAACGGCAAGATCAAGGAAGCCATGGCTGCCATGGGCAGCCAGCCGCAGACGGTATCCACCATCAAGGCCGAATTCTCGGACTGGCAGTCGCAGCTCCAGGCCGTCGGCAGTCTTCGTGCCGTGCGCGGCGCCGACCTGTCGCTCGAAGTCGCCGGCGTGGTGGAGGAGATCAAGTTCGACTCCGGCCAGGACGTCGAGGCCGGGCAGCTTCTGCTGCGTCTGCGCGACGAGGACGATGTCGCCAAGCTGAAGTCGCTGGAGGCCGTCGCCGAACTCTCGCAGATCACCTACGATCGTGATCTCAAGCAGTTCAAGGCGCAGGCGGTGAGCCAGGCCACGGTCGATACCGACGCCGCCAACCTCAAGAACAACAAGGCCCTGGCCGAGCAGCAGAAGGCCATCGTCGATAAGAAGACCCTGAAGGCGCCGTTCGCCGGCCATCTCGGCCTGCGTCAGGTCGATCTGGGCCAGTACCTTGCGGCGGGCACGGCGATCGTGACCTTGCAGGCGCTGACGCCGATCTATGCCGACTTCATGGTGCCGCAGCAGGCGCTGGCGCAGATCAAGGTTGGCCAGGAAGTGTCGGCCAGGACCGACACCTACCCCGGCAAGACCTTCATCGGCAAGGTCACCGCCATCAATCCGAGGGTCGAGACGGCCACCCGGAACGTGCAGGTGCGCGCCGAGATCGAGAATGCGGACCGACTGCTGGTGCCGGGCATGTATGTAACCGTGGATACGAAGATCGGTCAGCCGCAGAAGCTGATCACGCTGCCGCAGACGGCCATCATGTACAACCCGTACGGCAACATCGTTTACGTGGTGGATGAGAAGAAGAGCGGCGACGGCGCGCCCCAGCTCTCCGTGCACCAGACGTTCGTGACGCTGGGCGCGACCCGCGGCGACCAGGTGTCGGTCCTGAAGGGCGTGGAGGAGGGACAGACGATCGTCACCTCCGGCCAGATGAAGCTGCGCAACGGCATTCCGATCGCCGTCAACAATACGGTCGAGCCGAGAAACGATCCCAATCCCAAGCCGGTCGACGAGTAAGGGGTAAGACCCATGAAATTCACGGATATCTTCATCCGTCGCCCGGTGCTGGCGATGGTGGTGAGCCTTCTCATCCTGGTGCTGGGTCTGCGCGCGGTCACGACGTTGCAGGTCCTGCAGTATCCGCGGACCGAGAATGCCATCGTCACCATCACCACGACCTACTACGGCGCCGATCCGGAGGTGATTGCGGGCTTCATCACGACGCCGCTCGAGCAGGCGATCGCGCAGGCCAACGGCATCGACTACATGACGTCGACCAGCATCAGCAGCACCAGCACGATCACGGTCTATCTCCGCCTCAACTACGACTCGAACAAGGCGCTGGTGGAGATCAACACCAAGGTCCAGTCGGTGCTGAACAAGCTGCCGGCGGGGACGCAGCAGCCGGTGCTCACGGTCAAGGTCGGCCAGACCATCGACGCGATGTATCTCGGCTTCTCGAGTACCGTGCTCGCCCCCAACCAGATCACCGACTATCTCGTGCGCGTGGTCCAGCCCAAGCTGCAGGCGGTCGAAGGCGTGCAGACGGCGGAGCTGCTCGGCTCGAAGAACTTTGCGCTGCGCGCCTGGCTCGATCCCGAAAAGCTGGCGGCCTACGGACTTACCGCCAACGACGTGCAGACGGCGCTCGCCAACAACGACTACATCTCCGGCCTCGGCAATACCAAGGGCCAGATGGTGCAGGTGACGCTCACAGCCTCGACAGCCCTGCATACGCTGGACGAGTTCAAGAACCTCGTTCTCAAGCAAATCGGCGGCGCGGTCGTGCGGCTCAGCGATGTCGCCAAGGTGACGCTGGGTTCGGACGATTACGAGAGCCAGGTCGCCTTCGATAACCAGCAGGCCGTCTATATCGGCATCCAGGTCGCGCCGGCGGCCAACCTGCTCGATGTCGTGAAGGGTGTGCGGGCAGTCTTCCCGGATATCGTCGCCCAGCTGCCGCAGGGCCTCGAAGGCAAGATCGTCTATGACTCCACCGCGTTCGTGAACAGCGCCATCGACGAGGTCATCCGCACCCTTATCGAGGCGCTGCTGATCGTGACGGTCGTGGTGTTCCTGTTCCTCGGCTCGCTGCGATCCGTCCTGATCCCGACGGTGGCGATCCCGCTGTCGCTGGTCGGCACCTTCACGATGATGCTGGCCTTTGGCTTCTCCATCAATCTGCTCACGTTGCTGGCGCTGGTGCTCGCGATCGGACTGGTCGTCGACGACGCGATCATCGTCGTCGAGAACGTCAATCGCCATCTCGAGGAAGGCACAAAGCCGATGCAGGCGGCGATTCTTGCCGCGCGCGAACTTGGCGGGCCGATCATCGCCATGACGGTGGTGCTGATCGCGGTCTATGTGCCGATCGGCTTCCAGAAGGGACTGACGGGCGCGCTGTTCACCGAGTTCGCCTTCACGCTGGTCGGCGCGGTGACGATCTCGGCGATCGTCGCGCTGACCCTGTCGCCCATGATGTGCTCGCGGCTCCTCAAGCCGCACGGCGAGGGAACGGCGCGTTGGGAGGCCTGGTTCATTTCCTTCATCGACCGGAATTTCGAGCGGTTGCACAGGGGATATTCCCGCTGGCTCAGTGGCAGCCTCAACTATCTGCCCGTGACCATGGTGTTCTCGCTGATCGTGCTGGGCAGCATCTACTTTCTCTACTCGACGACCAAGAGCGAGCTTGCGCCGCAGGAGGATCAGGGCATCATTCTGGCGCTCTCGACCGCTTCGCCGACGGCGACGATCGATCAGCGCCTGGTGTACGCGCGCCAGGTCTACGAGATCTTCAAGAAGCATCCCGAGACGGACCACGTGTTCCAGCTCGACGTGCCCGGCCAGTCGATCGCCGGCATGGTGCTGAAACCGTGGGATGAGCGCACCCTCACCTCGAACCAGCTCCAGCCCGTCGTCCAGGGCGAGCTGAGCAAGGTTGCCGGGGCGCAGATCGTCGCCTTCCAGCAATCGCCCTTGCCGGGCAGCACGGGTCTGCCGGTGCAGTTCGTGATCAGCACCACCGGCGATTTCGGGCCGCTGAACGAGGTCGCCCAGAAGTTCCTGCAGGAAGCGCTGTCGAGCGGCATGTTCATCTTCCTGAATACCGACCTCAAGATCGACCAGCCGCTGTTGACGGTCGAGATCGATCGCGACAAGACGGCCCAGCTCGGGCTGAAGCTGAGCGATGTCGGCGCCGCACTCTCCTGGATGCTGGGCGGCGGCTACGTCAACTATTTCAGCCTCGACGGCAGGTCCTACAAGGTCATGCCGCAGGTCCAGCAGCGCGACCGCCTCAACGCGGACCAGGTGCTGAACTACTACATCACCGCGTCCAACGGCACGCCGGTTCCGGTATCGACCGTGGCGAAGATCGTGACCAAGACGATCCCTGAGTCGCTGAACCACTTCCAGCAGCTCAACAGCGCCACCATCCAGGGCGTTGCCTTCCCCGGCGTGTCGCAGGCCGATGCGTTGGCTTACCTGCAGGATCTGGCCAAGCGCACCCTGCCGCCAGGCTACAATGTCGACTACGGCGGCGTGTCGCGGCAGTACATCCAGGAGTCCGGCGGGTTCGTAACCACCTTCGGCTTCGCGCTGATCATCATCTTCCTGTCGCTGGCGGCATTGTTCGAGAGCTTCCGTGATCCGCTGATCATCCTGTTCTCGGTGCCGATGTCGATCGCCGGTGCGCTGCTGTTCCTGTCGACGCTGAGCACCTTCGGCATCCTGGGGGCCAGCATCAACATCTACACCCAGGTCGGCCTGGTGACGCTGATGGGCTTGATCAGCAAGCACGGCATCCTGATCGTGGAAGTCGCCAACGAGCAGCAGGCTTCGGGCAAGACCAAGCGCGAGGCGATCATCGCCGCGGCGGGCATCCGGTTGCGCCCGATCCTGATGACGACAGCCGCGATGGTGCTGGGCGTCGCCCCGCTCATCGCCGCCAGCGGCGCCGGCGCTCTATCGCGCTTCAGCATGGGCCTCGTGATCGCGACCGGCCTGTCGCTCGGCACGCTGTTCACCCTGTTCGTGGTGCCGGCAGTGTACGTGTTGTTCGCAGCGGATCACTCCAAGCACGTGGAGGACGCAGAGCCGTTGCCGGGGGCAGCGGCTCACTAGGCTGGGCTCGCCTCAGACAGCTCCCAGCCGACGGGCCAGGAGCTTGAGAGGCAAGAGAACCAGTAGAAAGGCCAGGATCGCGGCGACGATCATTCCGATATCGTCGCCGTGCAGGGGCCCGAAGCCGAACAACGCGCGGGCCGGTTGCCAACTCACCGACAGGGCCAGCAAGGCCAAGGTGAAGGTCACGATGCCGGCCAGGACGGGACTGCGGCCGGTCAAGAAATCGACCGACAGGCCGCGGCGCGAGCGGTTGATCAGGATCAGCCCGATATTGGCAAGGATCAGCGCGAAGAAGGACAGGGCGCGAATGTCCTCGGCCGGCAATCCGCGTCGCGCCGCCAGCAGGTAGACGCCGGCCACCGTTGCGAACGCCAGCAACCCCTGGATCACGCTCCAACTGATCATTGCGGTCGAAAACAGGCGGGCCGTGGGAGACCGGGGCGGCCGTCGCATCAGATCGGGTTCGGCGGCTTCCGCCTCGAAGACGATCGAGCAGGCCGGATCGATGATCATCTCGATGAAGGCGATGTGCAACGGATGCAGGACCAGTGGCAGGCCGGTGAACAGCGGCAGCATGGCCAAGCCTGCGATCGGCAGATGCACGGCCACGATGTACGCCATCGCCTTGCGCAGATTGTCGTAGATGCGGCGGCCCAGCCGGATGGTGCGCACGATCGAGCCGAAATCGTCATCCAGCAGCACGATCGAGGAGGCTTCGCGCGCCACGTCGGTGCCGCGCCCGCCCATGGCGATGCCGATATCCGCCGCCTTGAGGCTGGGAGCGTCGTTGACGCCGTCGCCGGTCATTGCCACCACCTCGCCGCGGGATTGCAGGGCCTTGACGATGCGCAGCTTCTGCTCCGGCAGGATGCGGGCGAAGATATCGACGTGCTTCACCCGCTGTGCCAGCTCCTCGTCGGTCAGGCCTGCGATCTCCGATCCCGTGGCAACCACAGCGTCGTTGAGGCCGGCCATCCTGCCGATCGCCTGGGCGGTGACCGGATAGTCGCCGGTGATCATGATCACGCGAATGCCGGCGGTCCGGCATTGCGCCATCGCTTCGGGCACCGATTCGCGAAGCGGGTCGGCGAGGCCGATCAGCCCGATCCATGAGAAGGGGAAATCCTGCGGACGCTCCGGTAACGCTGCCGCATTGTCCCACTCCGCCCCGGCGACGGCGAGGACGCGGATGCCCTTGGCGGCAAGGGACTCGACCGTGCTCCGTATTTCGGCGGCCGCCGATTGGTCGAGCCGGCACAGGCCGGCGATGGCTTCCGGTGCGCCCTTGGCGGCCACGGTTACAAACTCCCGCCCGGAATGACGCCAGACCTGCGTCACGGCCAGCAGGCCCGTCGTGAGGCCGTAACTGCGGACCAGCTCCGCATTGTCGGGTGACGTCGCGTCTGCCGAGCGAATCGCGCGATCCATGGGATCGAAGCCTTCCGGCGAGCTGGCCAGTGCGCCATACCGCAGAAGGCGTTGCAATTCCGCGGTCGGCGGCAGGCCTGTCCCTTTCCAGTCCATGACCAGATCAGGAGTGGCTAGCGCCACCACCGACATGCGGTTCTCGGTCAGTGTCCCTGTCTTGTCGGTGCACAGCACCGTCGCCGAACCCAATGTCTCGATCGCCGCGGATCGCCGCGTCAGGACGCGGGCCCGGGAGATGCGCCAGGCGCCCATGGTCATGAACACCGTCAGGACCAGAGGAAATTCCTCGGGCAGCATGGACATGCCGAGGGCAATGCCGGCCAGGCAGGCTTCCAGCCAGGACCCGCGCAACAGGCCGTAGACGATCACGGTCACGAACGTTGCCGTGAAGCCCAGCAGCGCAAAGGCCTGGACGAGCTGCGTGGTCTGGGCCTTGAGGCCGGGCGTCGCCGGATCGATGGTTGCCAGCGCTTTTCCGATGCGGCCGATTTCAGTATGGGCGCCGGTCGCAAAGACCTCGGCCGTGGCGACTCCGCGCACCACCAGCGAACCGGAAAAGACGGTGGGTTGATCGTCTCCGCCCGGGATGGCCGGCGCCTGTTCGCCGGATTGCAATGCCCGTTTGCGGACCGGGACCGACTCGCCGGTCAGGAGGGACTCGTCGACGAGGAGATCATTGGCGGTGAGCAGGAGAGCATCGGCTGGCACTCGATCGCCCTCGGCCACGATCACGAGATCGCCACGGACCACGTCCCGCCCCGGAATGCGGACTCGTTGTCCGCCGCGGATCACGAGCGCGCGCGGGCTCGTCATCGCGCGCAACGTTTCGAGGACGCGCTCGCTGCGAGTCTCCTGCACGACGGAGATCGTCACCGAGAGCGAGGCGAAGAGGAGCAGGATGATGCCTTCGAGGACATCACCCAGAATCAGGTAGATGACCGCCGCGCCCAGCAGCAGGGCGAACATCGGCTCGCGCAGGACCTCGGCCGCAATGTGCAAGGGCGTGCGCCGTCCGGCGGACGGCAGTTCGTTCGGGCCTTCGCGCCTGAGACGCTGTCGGGCTTCTTCCGGATCGAGGCCTTGATGCAAGGGGCACCCCGCAAGAAAAGAGACAGCGGTCGGCGCCGCCAATGGCTTCCTGTTTATCGTGCTGCGTCACGGCATGATACAATCTCCGCTATAAGTTCATCGGGGATTGATCTGCATCAACGTCGCCAAGCCAATGGCAAGGCTTGGTTGCCCGGCCGCGCCCGCTTGCGCCCATTGCCGATCGGAGGCCCCATGTCGTTCCGAGATGTCCTTGTCGTCCTTCGGCCCTATCCGGCGGTGACCCCGGCGGCGGCAGTCGAGCAAGCCGTAGCGCTTGCGGCGACGTTTGCGTCGCGGCTATCGGCCGTCGCCTGCGCGATCAAGCCGAAGGTGCCGCGCAGCATCCTCGGTAATGCGCTGCTCGACGTCTCGGCCATGGTCGGCGAGGAGAGTCGCAAGAGCGCCGACGACGCGCACAAGCTGCTTGCGGCATTCGAACAGGCGGCCCGCCTGAGAAACGTCCTGGGCCGGCAGATGTTCGAGGCCTGCACGCCGGCAGTGGTACCGGATCTCCTGGTCGAGCGGGCCAGGCTCTACGACCTGTCGATCCTGCCAACCCCCGAGATCGCCCATGTCGCGCAGTTCGATGCGCGCTGGTACGCGGAGTCGATCATCTTCGAGTCAGGGCATCCTGTCATCGTGCTGCCGCGCGACGGGCAGGGCACCATGCCGAAGGCACTCGATGCGGTCCTCGTCGCCTGGGACAAGAGCCGCGCGGCCTCGCGCGCCATCGCCGACGCCCTGCCGATCCTGAAAACGGCCACCCGCGTGCGCCTGCTGACGGTGGTGGGCGAGAAACGGCTGCCCTCGTCCCAGTCCCCGGCGGAGCTGGTCGATCATCTGGCGTTGCATGGCGTCAAGGCGGTCGCGGAGGAAGTGGAGGCCGACGGCCGGAGCATCGGCAAGGTGCTCGACGATCAGGTCAAAGGCTATGCCGCCGACCTGCTCGTGATGGGGGCCTATGGCCACTCGCGGCTACGCGAGTTCGTGCTGGGCGGCGCCACCAACAGCATCCTGTCGAAACCGCCGACGGCCGTATTCCTGTCGCACTGAGCGCCGGATCATCGGGCCGGCAGCGTAAGGGTGACGGCCAATCCGCCGAGAGTCGATCGACCGAAGACGATCTGGCCGCCATTGACGTCGACCAGATCCGACACGATGGCGAGACCCAGCCCCCAGCCGGGAGCCATCTCGTCGAGTCGTTGCCCGCGTCGCATTGCCTCCGCCGAGCGATCGGCGGGCATGCCGGGGCCGTCGTCTTCCACCGCGATGTGCAGCCCTTTTCGATCATCCTGGTGCCCGGATATCCTGACCTGGCTCTTGGCCCACTTGCAGGCATTTTCCATCAGGTTGCCGATGATCTCCTCGAGATCCTCGCGCGGGCCGCGGAAGGAGAGTTCCGGCGCAACGTCGACCTCGATGACGAGGCCGCGTTCGATATAGATCTTGCGCAGCGCCGCAGCCGCGCTCGCGGCGATGGGCTGGACGAGGCTCTTCACGCCGAGGGTCCGGCCGCTGCCGGCCATGGCCGAGGCGCGGCCGAGGTGATGCTCGATCAGGCGGCGCATGATCTGCACCTGCTCGGACATGGCGTCTTTCTTGGCCGCTCCTTGCAGCTCGGCACTGAGCACGGCAAGCGACGTCTTGAGCGCATGGGCGAGATTGCCGACATGGGCGCGCGCCCGTTCGATGAGTTCGGCATCCTTGTCGAGCACGCCGTTCATGGCCTCGACGAGAGGGGCCACTTCGGGCGGATATCTGCCGGCGAGCCGCGTTGCATCGCCACTTCGGACAGAGTCGAGATCGGCTGCCATCGCCCGTAGCGGCCGCAGGCCGTATCGCACCTGGATGACGATGGCGACTGCCATGCCGAGACCGAGCAGTCCGAGCGCCGCGACGAGCAGGAGGTCGAAGCGCTGGACGCCGCTGCTCACCTCGCGCAGGTCGGCGGCGACGAGGAAATGGACGGGATTCGCTATTCCCGGATAGCGCAGGTCGCGCTCCACCACGAGCAGGGGCTCGCCATTGGGGCCGTCGACGCGCCGACTTTCCATGTCGCTTCCGCCGGCAGTGGTGGCGATCGCACTGTCCCACAGCGAGCGGGAACGCAACTGGCGGCCGTCCGGACCGGTGATCTGCCAGTACCAGCCGGAAAAGATCCGATCGAAACGCGCGTCGCCCATCGGCCGGACCATCGTAACCGTTCCGTCGGGCGCCACCTCCGCCGAGGCGATCATGGTCTTGAGGATCGCGTCCAGACGATAGCTGAATTCGCGCTCGACCGAGGCCCGGAAGGCGTAAGCAAGAACGCCGCCGCCGGCCGCCAGCAGCAGCACCAGCCAGACCAGCGCGGCCAGGATCAGGCGGCGCGAAAGCGACGCCGGCGCACGGGTCGTGGCAGGCTTGGTCACGTGGCGCCGTGGCCGGTCAGCATATATCCCTGTCCTCGCACGGTGCGGATAAGGTCGGCGCCGATCTTCTTCCGGATGCGTCCGAGCAGGACTTCGAGCACGTTGGAGTCGCCATCGAAATGGCGATCGTAGACATGCTCCATGAGCTCGGTGCGGCTTACGACGCGCTCGGCGTGGTGCATAAGGTAGGAGAGGATGCGGTATTCCTGAGCGGTCAGCTGTACCGGGTTACCCTGTACGCTGACGCGGCCAGTGTTGGTGTCGAGCCGCACCGGACCACAGGTCAACTCGGGCTGGGCGTGACCGGACGTCCGACGGATCAGCGCACGCACGCGATACACGACTTCGTCGAGCTCGAACGGCTTGATCATGTAGTCGTCGGCACCGGCGTCGAAGCCGGCCATCTTCTCAGACCATCGGCCGCGTGCCGTCAGGATCAGCACCGGCATCGTCCGTCCGGCCTCGCGCCATCGCCGCAGGATCGTCACACCGTCGATCTTGGGCAGGCCGAGATCCAGAACGATGGCGTCGTAGGGCTCCGTGTCCCCGAGATGCCAGCCATCCTCGCCGTCATAGGCGACATCGACGGCGAAGCTGGCCGCTTCCAGCGCCTTCTGCAGGCGCAGCGCCAGAACGGGCTCATCCTCGACGACCAGCACTCTCATCGGTGGCCGTTCCGTCCGCTCGTCGTGAGCAAGGCGCCGGTGCGCGCGTCGTAGCGAAGCTTCAGCACGCGTCCGGCATCGGTCACGATCTTGATCTCGTATATGGGCACCTGGCCCTCATCCTCGAGTTCGGCCTCGACTACCTGGCCGGGATAGGCGGCCTGGGCGCGCGCCACGATATCGCGCAGCGGCAGCATACGGCCTTCCTCCACCGCCCGGCGAGCGCGGTCGTGATCGCTCTCGTCGCTGGCGAGCGCCGAGCCGCAGGCGACAAGCCCCGCCATCAGACACGCCATCCAGACTCTCATGCCCACACCCTATTCGGTCGAACCTGAACCCAGGATGAACGGCTGGGTCAGCCTTGGTTCAGGGTGTCTTCGCTAGCTTAGCGGCCGTCGATGTCCAAGGAGGACGAAATGTTGAAGAAGATGTTGATCCAGGGTGTGGCGGCGGCGGTTCTGGTCGGGGCGGCAGCTGCCGTCTACGCCCAGGTTCAGGACAACGGCTATCTCTCCACGCCGACACAGACGCAGACCAAGGCATCCGACAAGGCGATGCCGGACGGCGGCAAGCACGCGGGCGAGGATCGCGACGGCCGCAAGCATGCCGACCGCGGCGAGGCCCATGCGAAGGCTCAGAAGCACGATCGCGACGACGATTGAGGTGGAGGGCGCTGTGGCCGCTGTAAAGTCAACGAAGGGGCATCTCGCCTTGGTAAAGGCCTGGCACGCCCTGCTGGCCGGAGCCTTCCTGATCGCCTATGTGACGGCAGACGAGGACACCTACGCGATGCACCAGTTCGCGGGGTACACCGTGCTGACCGCCATCGCGTTGCGCCTGCTGTTCGGCCTGGTCGCTCCCGCGGCGAGCCCGCTTCGCCTGCCCCGACCGAGCTGGCGCGCGGCGCGGAACTGGCTGGCGACGCGGAAGGGGCGTCATCCGCTGTTCGCATGGTTCGCCGCGTCGTTGCTGGCCGTGGTTGGGCTGGTCTCCCTGTCGGGGGCGCTTGCCGATGGCGCGACATGGCTCGAAGACCCGCACGAAGTGATCGCCGAGGCATCGCTGTGGCTGATCGCGGCACACATCGCCTTCGTCACCTACATGTATGCCGGCCGGCAATGGCTGGCGCGGATCGGCACGCGCCTTTCGGCGGCGCCAAAGGAAACCACACGATGAGGCGTTCGATCCTACTCGCGGGCGCCATCGCGCTGCTGCCTGTTCTCGCGCTGGCCGGCGATCCCGGGCGCGATGCCATCCTGTCGGATTATGCCGCCCAGGCGCGCCGGCTCGATCCCGCCTTCACCGGCCTGTCGGCGCAACGCGGCGAGACGCTCTTTCGCACCAAGTGGAACGGGGGCGATCCGCGCACGCCTTCCTGCACCGCGTGCCACACCGCCGATCCGCGCCAGCCCGGGCAGAACGCCAAGACCGGTCGGCCGATCGATCCCGTCGCCGTCTCGGTCAATCCGCGGCGGTTCACCGATAAGGCCGAGGTCGAGAAGCAATTCGGTCGGGACTGCAAGAGCGTTCTCGGCCGCGACTGCACGCCGGCCGAAAAAGGCGACTACATCTCCTTCATGGCGGGCCAGTAGATGCGTCCCGGTCTTCTGTGCGCCGCGCTGCTGCTGCTGGCGTCGCCGGCCCTGGCCGACGACGAGCGCGTCAGGCCGGTGACTGATCCCGTGGTGCGCAAGGAATGCGGCGCCTGCCACATGGCCTTCCAACCGGCGTTCCTGCCCGCCCGCTCCTGGGACCGCCTCATGGCGGGGCTGTCGGATCATTTCGGAGAGGAAGCCAGCCTGCCCGCCGACAAGACCGAGATCATCCGCGCCTATCTGACGGCCAATGCCGGCGACAAGGGCGGGCAGGGCGAGGCGCGCAAGTTCATGCGTTGGGTCGCGCCGCAAGGTATGCCCCTTCGCATTACCGAGAATCCCGCCTTCCTGCGGAAGCATCGCTTTCCCGACGCGGTGTGGAAGGACCCGAAGGTGGTGACCAGATCCAACTGTCCGGCCTGTCACGGACGCGCCGACCAGGGCCTGTACGAGTAGCTGCTGGGCGGGCGGATGAGGGCTGGTGTATCCTGTGCGCCGATGACCAGTTGCCCCAAACCGCCCGGATCCCGGCCCGAATCCCGGCTCGAATCCCGGCCCGAGTCGAAGGACGAGCGGGCCGAACGGCTGGCCGCCGCCTTGCGTGAGAATCTCAAGCGCCGCAAGGCTCAGGCGCGCGCCAAGCAGGGAAACGTGGGACAGAAATCCGGCAAAGATTGAGCCGGCCGACGGGCTCGTCTACAACGATGCCGTCTCGAGCGCGGTGTCATCCCGAGCACAGCGAGGGATCTTTCAGGCCGCTGGAAAGGTCTTTGGCTGTGCTCGGGATGGCGCCATCTCGGGGCAGAAGCACCCCCTCGGGAACCAACAAGAATGGCCATCCTTTCCGACCGCTGGATCCGCCGCATGGCTGAGGAGAAGGGCATGATCGAGCCCTTCGTCGATGCGCAGAAGCGCGACGGCATCATCTCCTATGGGCTCTCTTCCTACGGCTACGACGCCCGTGTGGGGACCGAGTTCAAGATCTTCACCAACGTCGACTCGGCTGTCGTGGACCCCAAGAACTTCGCCGAGAACAGCTTCGTCGATCGTTCCACGGATGTGTGCATCATCCCGCCGAATTCCTTCGCCCTGGCGCGCACGGTGGAATATTTCCGCATCCCGCGCGACGTGCTGGTGATCTGCGTCGGCAAGTCGACCTATGCTCGCTGCGGCATCATCGTCAACGTGACGCCGCTCGAGCCCGAGTGGGAAGGACACGTCACGCTGGAGTTCTCGAACACCACGCCGTTGCCGGCCAAGATCTACGCCAACGAGGGCGCCTGCCAGTTCCTGTTCCTGCAGGGCAACGAGCCCTGCGAGGTTTCCTATCGTGACAAGGCCGGCAAGTACCAGGGCCAGCGCGGCGTCACGCTGCCCAAGATCTGAGGCAGGGGACGCGCATGGATCGTATCCGCATCAGGGGTGGACGACAGCTCAAGGGCTCCATCCCCATCTCGGGCTCCAAGAACGCCTCGCTGCCGCTGATGGTGACGGCGTTGCTCACCGACCGGAAGCTGACGCTGCACAACGTCCCGCGACTGGCCGACATCACGACGATGATCCAGCTGCTGCAGCAGCATGGTGTCGAGATCGACGCGGCGCCGGGAGAGAATGGCCACAGCCGCGGCACCACGCTCACGCTCAAGGCGGGCAAGATCGCCTCGACGACGGCGCCCTACGACATCGTGCGCAAGATGCGGGCGTCGGTTCTGGTCCTGGGCCCGTTGCTGGCACGGGAGCGCGAGGCGCGGGTGTCGCTGCCCGGCGGCTGCGCCATCGGCGCCCGTCCGGTCGATCTCCATGTCGCGGGTCTGAAGGCGTTGGGAGCCGAGATCGACATCGATGGCGGCTATCTCGTCGCCAAGGCACCGAAAGGCCTGAAGGGCGGTCGCTATACCTTTCCGAAAGTGTCCGTCGGCGCGACTGAGAACCTGATGATGGCGGCGGCGCTGGCCAAGGGGACGACAGTTCTCGCCAATGCCGCGAGAGAGCCGGAGATCACCGATCTCGCCCATTGTCTCCAGGCGATGGGTGTCTCGATCGAGGGCGTCGGCACCGAGACGCTCACCATCGAAGGAGTGGAGACGCTGAAGGAAGCGACCCACGCCGTCATCCCGGATCGCATCGAGATCGGCACCTATGCCATGGCGGTCGCCATGACGGCGGGCGATGTCGAGCTGGTGGGAGGTCGCCTCGATCTTCTCGAAGCGGCGGTCCAGACGCTGCGCTCGGCGGGTGTCGCCCTCGAACCGACCGAGAAGGGCTTTCGCGTCCATCGCACCAATGGGGCGCTGCAGGGCGTCGATGTGATGACCGAGCCGTATCCCGGGTTCCCGACCGATCTGCAGGCCCAGATGATGGCGTTGATGACGCGGGCCGAAGGCGCCTCGATGATCACGGAGACGATTTTCGAAAGCCGCTTCATGCACGTGCCGGAGCTGGCGCGCATGGGCGCGAACGTCACGATCCATCACGAGTCGGCCCTGGTGCGCGGCGTGCCGAAGCTGCGCGGTGCCGAAGTGATGGCCACCGATCTACGGGCTTCTGTCTCGCTGGCGATCGCGGGCCTGGCGGCGGAAGGCGAGACCACGCTGCATCGCGTCTACCATCTCGATCGCGGCTATGAGCGGCTCGAAGAGAAGCTTGCCGCCTGCGGGGCGGAGATCGAGCGGTTGAAAGGATAGAGGCGGCGTCATCGGCTGCCGGTCGCGAGGGAGAGCCGGATGAGAGGACTGGTGGCGGCAATCGCCGTGACGATGGCGCTCGCGACGCCGGCCTGGTCGCAGGCCACACCGCCCCGAGGAGAGATCAAGGGCACCGCGACGTCGCACACGCCCGAGTCCGCGGCCAATGTCATCGCCCAGGCCTCAGTCGCGCTGCCGGCGCAAGCGACCGGCGGCGCCGCATACTTCGGGAAATGGAAGGACATGCCACAGCCGGCGGCCAGCGCGGGCAAGGTTCCGGTGGTCGTCTTCCTGCACGGCTCCTCCGGGCTGGGCCTCGCCGCCATCGCGGAGTGGCAGAAATGGCTGGCGGCCGAGGGCATCGCCAGCGTCGCGCCCGATTCCTTCGCGCTGCCCGACCGGCTCACCTACAGCTCGCCGATCGGCAAGGACGTATACGAGCGCATCCATGCGCTGCGAGCCTCGGAGATTACGCTGGCGCTGAAGGCGGTCCGGGCCGCTCAATGGGCCGACGAGAAACGTCTTGTCCTGGCCGGAACGAGCGAGGGCGCCACGGCCGTGGCCCGTTATGGTGGTGCCGAGTTCGCGGCGCGGATGATCTTCTCCTGGAGCTGTGAGGACAACTACTTCGTCGAGGCGCATGGCACGCAACTGGTTGCCGACCAGCCGGTGCTGAACATGATCAGTTCGGTCGATCCGTTCTTCTCGCCCGCCAACGCCTGGCTGGGCAATCCGGCGGCGAAGGGCAATTGCGCGGCGGCGCTGGCCGGGTCGAAGCGGGCGGTGATCGTCCTGATCCCGGGTGCGCCGCATACCCTCATCACCTTACCTTACGCAAAAGCCATGACGCAGGCGTTCCTCCAGACCAGCCTCGCTCGATAAGGCAGGCTTGCCACGGCGTGCATTAGTCTGTACCGATCAGTACATAGTGTTCTGAAAGGTACAGAGGAGTTCTCATGTCGGGTCGTCCGCCCCTGCCGCCCTTCACCGCCGAGACTGCCGCGCAGAAGGCGCGGATGGCCGAGGATGCCTGGAACAGCCGCGATCCCGACCGGGTGGCATTGGCCTATACGGAGGACAGTCGCTGGCGCAATCGCGCCGAGTTCATCACCGGCCGCAAGGAGATCGTCGCCTTCCTGCAGCGCAAGTGGGTGCGCGAACTCGACTACAGGCTGATCAAGGAGGTCTGGGCTCACGCTGGAAACCGGATTGCCGTGCGCTTTGCCTACGAATGGCACGACGACTCGGCTCAATGGTTCCGCTCCTACGGAAACGAGAACTGGGAATTCGACGCGGCTGGATTGATGCGTTTGCGCTTCGCCTGCATCAACGACCTGCCGATCCGGGAGGCCGATCGCAAGTATCGTTGGCCGCTCGGTCGCCGTCCGGACGACCATCCGGGCCTCAGCGCCCTCGGACTGTAAGAGGCATGTCGAGGACCGTCGCCGAGCGCGCCGACACTCTGCCGGCCATTGCCGAGGTGTTCCGCGAATACGGTTACGAAGGCGCCAGCCTGTCTCTGATCGGCAAGGCGACCGGGCTGGGCAAGGGAAGCCTGTATCACTTCTTTCCCGGCGGGAAAGAGGAAATGGCCGCTGCCGTGCTGGCCGAAGTCGATGCGTGGTTCGAGGCTAACGTCTATGCCCCTTTGCGAGACGGCAGCGCATCGATGCAAGCCATCGAGGCGATGTTCGATGCCGTCGTGTCGTACTTCAAATCGGGACGGCGCGTGTGTCTGGTCGGCGTCCTGGCTCTGGGCGATGCCCGGGAACGATTCGGCGATGCCATCAGAGGCTATTTCGCGCGCTGGATAGAGGCTCTGGCCGATGCGCTCATCCGGTACGGGCGGAGCCGCGCCGAGGCGAAGGCGCTGGCCGAGGAAGTGGTGGCCGGCATCCAGGGCGCGATCGTGCTCGCCCGCGCTCTCGACGATCCAGCCGCTTTCAGCCGGACCATCGACAGGTTGCGCGTCCTGGTGCGAACGCCGTCGCCGATCAACCTAGGAGCGGCGCCAGGCCCCGGCCGCCGACGTAAAGGCCTGCTGCGATAACGAACCAGGCGAAGACCTTGGCCAACATGCCCCGGCGCTGGGCCAGCAACGCGTTGAGCCGGATGCCGGCCATCGCGCCGGCGGCGCCACCGGCGATCAGCAGCAACGCCACGGACCAATCGACAAGACCGGACCAGGCGTAGCTCGTGGCGGAGGCGAGGCCGAAGGCGAGGACCGCGATCAGCGACGCGCTGGCCGCTTCCCGGAGCTCCATGTCGGCCGCCATCATCAGGCCCGGCACGATCAGGAAGCCGCCGCCGATGCCAAAGAAGCCGGACAGCAATCCGACTCCACCGCCCACCAGAGACAGCCGAGGCAGCAGGCGCGACGCGCTCTGGCGCGACAGCCAGGGTGAGGAGCGTTCCTCCGTCGATTTAGGTCGCAGCATCAACGCGCCCACCACGATCATGAGCAGGCCGAAGAGGGCCAGGAGTTTTTGCCCGTCCATCGCCTTGCCGAGGGCCGCACCGCCGAAGGCACCGGCAACGCCCGCCACGCTGAAGGCCATGGCGCAGGGCCAGCGGATCTTCGAGCGTCGGGCGTGCAAGGCGAGCCCGGTTGCGGCGTTGACGGCGACGGCGAAGGCCGCCGTGCCGATCGCGACGTGCGGCGACGCCATGCCGACGACATAGACCAGCAGTGGCACGGCCAGGATCGACCCGCCGCCGCCGATCACCCCCAGGACCAGTCCGATCAATCCGCCGGAGCCAAGCGCCAAGGCGACGGGAAGGGCAGGCAGCATCTAAATTCTCCCGGCGGCAATCAACCGGCGGAGACGGGAAGGCCGGCCCGCTTCCAGGCATCGATGCCGCCGGCCAGCAGATAGGCCTGACAGCCCGCAGCCTTACCGAGACGCGCGGCGTTCATGGAAGTCCGGGCGCCGGAGCGGCAATGGAAGATGACGGCCTTGGCATCGCCTGAAGGAACCTGGCTCAATCGTGAGAGAGGTAGGTTCAGAGCGCCGGGCACGCGCTCGCTCGCATGCTCGTTTGCTTCGCGAATGTCCACCAGCAGGGCGCCCTCGTCGATCAGGTGCTTGGCGGTGATGGGGTCGATGGATTGCAGGTTCACGATCATCCTTTCGGGCCGACTGGGGCGCCGTTGACAGTATGTATATTAGATATTGCTTAATTAATGACTGCTAATATAATCGTCAAGCGCAACTGCGGAGAATGTCATGGGCGCCGACCCAGCGATCGATGCCTTCTTTGACGATGCCACTTTCACCATCACCTATCTGGTGAGCGATCGCGCCCGGCGACGGGCGGTCATCATCGACCCTGTCCTCGACTGCGACCACCGTTCCGGCACGATTTCGACCCTGTCCGCCGATCGTGTCCTGGCCAAGGCCGCCGAACGGGGGGTGCAGGTCGATTGGGTCCTGGAGACGCACGCCCATGCCGACCATCTGACGGCAGCGCCGCATATCAAGAGCAGGACCGGTGCAAAGGTGGCGATCGGGGAGCACATCGTCGATGTGCAGAAGATCTTCAAGCCAGTATTCGATGCCAAAGACGTGAGCGGAATGGGAAGCGAGTTCGACCGCCTGCTCAAGGATGGTGAGCGACTGACCCTCGGCGGCCTCGAGATCGAGGTCATGCATCTGCCGGGCCATACGCCAGCCGATGTTGCCTACCGCATCGGCGATGCCGTGTTCGTGGGCGATACGATCTTCATGCCCGATTATGGAACCGCCCGCGCCGACTTTCCGGGCGGCGATGCGGCCTCGCTCTACCGATCGATTCATCGCCTGCTGGCGCTGCCGCCGGAAACACGGCTCTTCATGTGCCACGACTACAAGGCGCCGGGACGGGACACCTACGCCTGGGAAACGACAGTCGCAGACGAGCGGGCGAAGAACGTGCATGTCCACGACGGCGTCACGGAAGAAGCCTTCGTCACTCTTCGCCGCGCGCGGGATGTGGGGCTCGCGGCGCCGGTCCTGTTGCTGCCCTCTATCCAGGTCAATATCCGGGCCGGCGGCCTGCCTCCGCCTGACCCGAACGGCACGGTCTATCTGCGTATTCCCGTGAAGGCGAAGAGCTGAGCGGCCGCTTCCGACGCTGGTGGGCGGGCCAAGGGATGCCGGGCGACGCTTGATCCGGACGACTTTCTCCCTGTATCCATCGGGCGAATGGAAAAGCTCAAGCTTTCGGCGCTGGATGCCGACGATCTTGGCGTGATTTCGGCAGCGGTGCAGGATTCCCTGGTCGCGGTGCGCGACTGCGCCTTCTTCGCCGGGGAGAAGCGTTTTGTTCTCCTGTTGAACCGCTTCTGCTGGGAAGCGGACCCGGGCATCGATTCGGCCTATTGGCGAACCCATTCCGCCCTTGTTTTCAACGACGTAAAGGCGGTCCATCACCACAGGATCCCGCTCCAGGAGCCGGACCGCATCCTCGAGCTGCTCGCGGTGGGACAGGAAAAGGACGGTTCCGTGACGCTGCGCTTTGCCGCCGATCGCGGCATACGGCTGGAAATCGGACGTCTCGCATGCCATTTGGGGGATGTCGGGGAGCCTTGGCCCACCCCGTGGAAGCCCGCCCATCCGCTCGGATAGCCCTCTGGCCCCGGGTGCGGGGGCGGGCGTTTGTGACTGGAGCATCGGTCGTGTCGAGCGAAGCAAATGAAAAGTTGATCCTGGCGGTGCCGAAGGGGCGCATCCTCAACGAGGCCGCGCCGCTTCTGGTGGCCGCCAACATCGAGCCGGAAAAGGCGTTCGCCGATCCGGAATCGCGCCAGCTCCGTTTCAGCACCAACCATCCCGACCTCGACATCATCCGCGTCCGTTCCTTCGACGTGGCGACGTTCGTGGCCTTTGGCGCCGCCCATCTCGGCATCGCCGGCTATGACGTCCTGATGGAGTTCGACTATCCCGAGATTTACGCACCCATCAACCTCGGCATCGGCAAGTGCCGGCTCGCGGTAGCCGAACCGGTGGAGATGGCGGGCAGCGACGATCCGCGGCGCTGGAGCCATGTCCGCATCGCCACCAAGTATCCGGAGGTAACGCGCCGCCACTTCGCCGCGCGCGGTGTCCAGGCCGAGTGCGTGAAGCTTTCCGGTGCGATGGAACTTGCGCCTTCGCTCGGCCTCAGCCACCGCATCGTCGACCTGGTCGATAGCGGCCGTACGCTGCGCGAGAACGGGCTCGTCGAGATCGAGCACATTGCCGACATCAGCTCGCGCTTCATCGTCAATCGCGCCGCGCTCAAGACGCAGCCGGAGCGGGTCGGTCATTGGGTCGATCGCTTCCGCGAGGTCAGCCGTGCCGCTTGAACTCGACGCCTCGGCGCCGGGATTCGAAAAGGAGTTTTCGGCTTTCCTCGGACGCAATCGGGACACCGACGAGAATGTCGATCGCATCGTTGCCGACATCGTCGCCGACGTGCGTAAGCGCGGCGACGCGGCGCTGGTCGAATACACGAAGAAGTTCGACAGGCTCGACACCGACGCCAAGGGATTGCGGGTCCCCGATGCCGAACGTCGCGCCCTGGCTGCCCGGGTTCCGGCCGAGCAGCGTCGGGCGCTGGAGCTGGCCGCTCGTCGCATCGAGGCCTTCCACCGCTCGTTGCTGCCCAAGGACGTCGAATTCACCGACACCACGGGCACGCGCCTGGGGGCGCGCTATCGCCCGCTCGATTCCGTCGGCGTCTATGTCCCGGGCGGAACGGCGGCCTATCCGTCCTCGGTGCTGATGAACGTCGTTCCGGCCAAGGTGGCCGGGGTGAAGCGTATTGCGATGGTCGTGCCGACGCCGGACGGTGTCCTGAACCCGCTGGTGATGCTGGCGGCCGAGATCGCTGGCGCCGACGAGATCTGGCGCATCGGCGGCGCGCAAGCGGTTGCCGCACTGGCCTATGGCACGGAAACGATCGGGCCGGTCGACAAGATCACGGGCCCCGGCAACGCCTTCGTCGCCGCTGCCAAGCGCCGGGTGTTCGGCCAGGTCGGCATCGACCTGATTGCCGGCCCGTCGGAGATCCTGGTGGTTGCGGACAGGCACAACGATCCGGCCTGGATCGCTGCCGATCTGCTGTCCCAGGCGGAGCACGACGCTTCATCGCAATCCGTGCTGATTGCAGACGACAAGGAGTTTGCCCGTGCGGTCGGCCGGGCGGTCGAGTCGGAGCTGAAGGTCCTGCCGCGCGCCGGGATCGCCGGTGCGAGCTGGCGAGACAACGGCGCGATCATCCTCGTGCCGGATCTCGGCGCCTCGGCACCGATCGTGGATCGAATTGCCGCTGAGCATGTCGAGCTTGCGATGGAGCCGGCCGCCGCGGATGCGCTTTGCCGGGAGATCCGCCACGCCGGCGCGATCTTCCTCGGACGGCATACGCCGGAGGCGATCGGCGACTATGTTGCCGGCACGAACCACGTTCTCCCGACATCGCGCGCGGCGCGCTTTTCGGGCGGGCTTGGGGTCGCCGACTTTCTGAAGCGTACCTCGATCGTGTCTTGCACGCCGGATGCGCTTGCGGAACTCGGTCCGGCGGCGCTGGCGCTGGCCGAGGCGGAAGGCCTTGGCGCGCACGGACGGTCCATCGCCATCAGGCTCAACCGACGAAGCTGATGTGATGTCGGAGCCCGGTAAAGACGCACGACGCATCGTCGACGTTACCCTCGACGAACAATCCGTGGCGCGACGCTCACCCGAGGTGGAACACGAGCGCGCGGTTGCGTTGTTCGATCTCCTCGAGGAAAATAACTTCGCCCTCGTTGGCGGCGAGCCCGGCCCGTACAAGTTGAGTATCGGTATCTTCGAGCAGCGCCTCGTCTTCAGTGTGCACGGGGCCGACGACCGCAAGCTGCGCGATATCATCCTGTCGCTCACGCCGTTCCGAAAGATCGTGAAGGACTACTTCCTGATCTGCGGCAGCTACTACGCGGCCATCAAGAAGCTGGGCACGGCGCAGATCGAGGCGCTCGACATGGGCCGGCGCGGCCTGCACAACGAGGGCTCGGAGCTGCTCCGCGAGCGCCTCGCCGGCAAGATCGAACTCGATCTCGATACGGCACGGCGGTTGTTCACGCTCATCTGCGCGCTGCACATCAAGGACTGATATGGTCCGAAGCGGACTCCCCGGCAGCCTGCTGTTCGCGTGCACCCACAACTCGATCCGCTCCCCCATGGCCGAAGCCCTGGCCCGCCGCCTCTACGGCAACGCGGCCTATATCGACTCGGTGGGCGTCCATGCGACGGAGCTCGACTCCTTTGCCGCCGCAGTGCTCGACGAGGTGGGCATCGATTATCGTCACCACCATGCCAAGACGTTCGACGATGTCGAACCGAGTTCGTTCGAGGTGATCGTCAGCCTGTCGCCTGAGGCTCATCATAGCGCCCTGGAGTTCACCCGCAGTTCGGCGACCGATGTGGAGTACTGGCCCGTCCCCGATCCCAGCGCCGTCGAAGGCTCACGCGAGACCAGGCTCGACGCCTACCGGCGCGTGCGCGACGTCCTTCTAGATCACCTGAAGACCCGCTTCGGCACGCCCAGAGGCCCATCGCTCTGATCGCAGACGTGAACGACCCGCACCGGCATGCCACTGCGGGTTGCCAGTGCGGGTCGCCTCACGCTTCTACGCTCCCGATCTTCTATCCAGACGACGGATTAGCGACGGTCCCAGCCACGACGCGAGGCCTCGGAATGACCGCGCGAATCGCCGAACCAACCGCCGCGATGGCGTCCACGACGATCGTAGTCGTCGTCTTCGTAGCGACGGCGGGCCCGGTAGGCGCGGTCATCGTCTTCGTCGTCGTACCGGCTGAAGCCGCGATGGCCATGCTCCCAACCGCGGCGCGAGGCCTCGGAGTGACCTTCGGAATCACCGTACCAGCCGCTCGGGCCGTGGCGGGGACTGTCCCAGCCGCGCCGCGAGGCTTCCGAATGACCCTCGGAATCGCCGTACCAGCCGCTCGGGCCGTGGCGCGGATTGTCCCAGCCGCGCCGCGAAGCCTCGGAGTGACCCTCGGAGCCGCCGTACCAGCCGCTCTCGCCGTGGCGTGGATTGTCCCAACCCCGTCGCGAAGCTTCGGAGTGGCCTTCCGAATCGCCGAACCAGCCACCGCGACGACGGCCGCGACGATCCTCATCCTCGTCGTACCGGCTGCTGGACCGGTAGCCGCCCCGTCGACGGTAATCGCGGTCGTCGTCTTCGTCGGTGAAACGGCCGCGTTCATCGCGCATGCTCATGTCTGCTCTCCTGTATCGGTGTTTGCAGGGGAGCGGCACAATCCGCGGATCTGGTCCCTCATCCGCAAGTCGTTGACCGCTCGGCTCACGCGTCGGCAGTGCCGCGCGTATGCTGTCAACACTCCGCATCCGAGCGAAGTTGCTGGCACCGAAACAGTCGTGCGTTTCCGTACAGCAACTGGCCGATGGACGCTGCTGTTTTGCGATCAGAGTTCTGCGGTGCTCACTCAGGTGCCGCGGCGTTAGCCGGCGGTCTGGTGTTTTTCTCCTGGTCCCTCAGACCGACCGGCGCGCGTCGCTGACGACACTCCGGCCCGGCAGCAATCCGCAATCGACCAGCAACCAGATCGGGCCGACGACCGGCACAAGCAACAGCAACGACCAGAAGCCGGTCTTGCCGCGGTCATGGCAACGCTTGATCGTGATCGCCGCTTGCAACCAGATGATCGGCAACGCGAGGATCAGGGCAACCGCCGACCCCATGAAGATGCTGCCGGGAAGCCAGGCCACCAGAAGTCGGTCGGCGTAGGTGACGTAAAGCCAGACAAGCGCTGCGACGACGGCCTGACCCGTCCAGAACAGGCCACGCCCGATCCGGCCTTCGAAGCCGAACAGCAACTCTCTGATCGTCACATGCCTCCGTGCGGTGGTCTCTGCCCCGCTTCCTGTCCGTTGGAGCCTGCCCTAACGGGACAGGAGGGTCGAGAGCGTCGGCGCCCGTTTACCGATAGCCGGGGGGCGCGCTCAGGGGTGGTTTGTTCGGCGGCGGTGGCGGAGTCGTGTCGTCCGATCCGTTCGGCGAGGGATTGGGCCAGCCCGAGGGATTGCTAGTGTCGTTCCGGCTGCCGAAGGCGGGCGTCGTCCCGCCGGTGGTCTGGCTGTCGCCGAGATACTGAATGCCGTCGCCGCCACCGATGCCGAACCAGATCGTATCGATGAAGATCGAGGCCGGGCCGTCCACCCCCTTCAGATCCCCCTCGAGCACCTTGACGTTGAAGGTCAGGCGATCGCCCTCCAGCTTGGGGGCCTCGAGCGTGATCACGGCGTCTGCAAGGCTGGCCCCGTCCTTGGCGAAGGCCGAGACGGTGGCATTGGGGGGATCCTTCGCAAAGGTCGCCTTGCCATCCCACAGCTTCACCAGATCGCTCGTGTGCATGTAGCCGGCGCGGCGAATGGGGCGATCGGCGAAAACGATGGCCGAGGCCGATACGCCGTCGAGCGACAGCTTGCCGTTCGCCAGGTCCGCTTTACGGGCGTTCAGAACGACCAGCGATCGGACGTGCTTTTGTGCAGGCTGCGTGGCGGCCGGGGCCGCCGTACCCTGTCCGGAGGCCGAGGGGGACTGGGCAAAGGCGATTCCGCCGAGCAACAGCGGGACGGCGGTGACGGCGGCCAAGCGGGCCAGAGCTTTGTGGGCCAACATCGGATTTTCCTCTCTCGGAAACGCATAGCCGCTGACGGGCCGCGGTGGAAGGGTAGAGATTGACTAAGTCCCTGCCGGAGCCCATTTTCCGGCCCGCTCTAATTCGTACCACCCTAACCGGAGGCCGGATGGCCAAGGAAGACCTAATCGAGTTCAATGGCGTGGTGGAGGAGTTGCTGCCCAACGCTATGTTCCGCGTGAAGCTCGACAACGACCACACGATTCTCGCCCATACCTCGGGCAAAATGCGCAAGAATCGCATCCGCGTGCTGGCAGGCGACCGCGTCACCGTCGAGATGACGCCCTATGACCTGACCAAGGGCCGCATCACCTTCCGCTTCAAGTAGGTTCCTCTGGCGCTGCCGCTGGTCCTGGCTTCTGCTTCGCCGCGTCGGCTGGAGCTCCTGCGGCAGATCGGACTGGAGCCCGAGAAAATCGATCCTGCCGATACAGATGAGACGCCGCTTCCGGCGGAGCCGCCGCGCGCCTATGCGTTGCGCATGGCCCGCGCGAAGCTCGAAATCGTTGCCGCCCGTCATCCAGGATCACTGGTGCTGGCTGCGGACAGCGTCGTCGCGGTCGGGCGCCGCATCCTTCCCAAGGCAGAGTCGGAAAGCGATGCCCGGTCCTGTCTCGCCTTGTTGTCCGGGCGCCGACACAAAGTACTGGGAGGCATCGCCGTTTCGGCTCGAGGCAGGGTTCGCACTCGGCTGGTGGAGACGGCGGTACGCTTCAAGAAACTCGAGCAACGCGAAATCGACGCTTATGTCCTGAGCGGCGAATGGCAGGGCAAGGCTGGCGGCTATGCGATCCAGGGCCGCGCTGCGACGTTCGTGTCCTTCCTCTCCGGCTCCTATAGTAATGTCGTCGGCCTCGCCCTGTTCGAGACCTCCGCTCTTCTGCGCTCCCTGGACCAGCCATGACCCGCATCGATCGCTTGATCTGCCAGGTGCTGCCGCACGCCTTCATTCTGGCGCTGGTGGCGGAGGGGCGGCTGGTGGAACTGCGCATCGCGCGCCGCGACAAGCCTTCCCTGACCGATGGCATCTTTCTCGGTCGGCTGGAACGGGTGATGCCCGAGCTCGGCGCCGCGTTCGTCGATATCGGCATCGGCCGCTCGGGCTTCCTGAGGGCTGAGGATCGTGCCGGGATCGACGGATGGCCGCCGGCGGGAGCCCCTGTTCTGGTTCAGGTCCGCAACGAAGGCGACGGGATCGGCGACAAGCTGTCAGCCGGCAAGGGTCCCCGGCTGTCGATGAACATCGCCGTATCCGGCCGCTATCTCGTCTATCATCCGCTCGGATCGGGCGTTGCCTTCTCCCGTCGCATCGAAGGCGAGGCCGAGCGGGAACGGCTGGCGGGCCATGTCCGCGACCTGCTGGAAGGCGGGCTGGTGTTGCGAACGGCGGCGGCGGGCGCGTCGAGCGCTGTTCTGCGGGCCGATGCGCACGATGTGCTGGAACGCTGGGAGGTGATCCGCCGTCATGCGCTGGACCTGCAGCCTCCGGCCGATCTCACGGCCCGCCTGCCGAGGGAGCGCGACCCGATCACCAAGGTGCTGCGCGATCACGGCGTGACGCTGGAGGAAATCGTCATCGACGATCGCGGCCTGGCGCGCAAGCTGCAGGACGAGATGGACAAGCGCCAGGAGACGATACGAGTTCGCTGGCACAACGGTCCCATGCCGGTGTTCGACATCGACGACGTGGCGGGCCAGATCGACACGGCGCTGGCGGCGCGTATTGCGCTCGAAAGCGGAGTCGAGGTCCTGTTCGAACCGGGCGAGACGCTGACCGCGATCGACGTCGACAGCAGCCGGGCCGGCGGTCGCCAGGGGCGGGCGCCGCGGCGGCCGGTCGACATCAATCTGGAGGCGGCTCCAGCGATTGCCCAGCAGCTCCGGCTGCGCAACCTTGCGGGGGCCGTGGTCGTCGATTTTGTCACCATGCGCAGCGCCTACGATCGCGACAAAGTGCAGGCCGTGCTCGCCGAGGCCCTGGCGGACGATGCCGTCCCGACACAGCTCTACGGCTTCACCCGGTTGGGCCTGTTCGAGTTGACGCGCGCCCGTCGCGGCGCGACGCTTCGCGCCCAGCTCGAGGCGCTGCATCAGGAGACGGGCGAGCAGACGCCCGGCGAACAGACCACCGGCGAACACACGACAGGTGAACGGACAACAGGCGAACAGACCGAGGAAGAGTGATGACGTCGCCCGATCGTTCCCCGCCGCCCCTGCGGGCCGTGCGGATCCAGGCCAAATGCCCGGTTTGCGGAAAGCCGGCCGAGACGCGATATCGTCCCTTCTGTTCCAAGCGGTGTGCCGATATCGATCTGGGCCGGTGGCTCAAGGAAGGCTACCGGGTACCGACCGAGGAGACCCCGGACGAGGGTGTGGAACAGGGCTCCGAGGGACGATCTAGACACGACGGCTGAGCCAGCTTATACAGCCGGGCCGTTTACAGAACGGTATGCCCAGGTAGCTCAGTTGGTAGAGCATGCGACTGAAAATCGCAGTGTCGGTGGTTCGATTCCGCCCCTGGGCACCATTACCCTAATCTCCC
This sequence comes from Enhydrobacter aerosaccus, assembly GCF_900167455.1. GTDB lineage: Bacteria > Pseudomonadota > Alphaproteobacteria > Reyranellales > Reyranellaceae > Reyranella > Reyranella aerosaccus. The sequence goes on along the minus strand of NZ_FUWJ01000002.1, from coordinate 633 downwards.
CACATCCCAGGACATTTCACGCGATCCCATATCGCATTGATATTAATGCATAATATCGGATTTTGGAGCTTCCGGCTGTCTCAATCCGTGCCGTCCAATATCGCCCCATCCTCCACGATTTGTTGGCCTTGATGTTGGCCTCGCTCTGGTATCTGCTGGCCCGAGGCCAACAGGGGGAGATCAAAATGGCCTTGACAGACACGGCGTGTCGCACCGCCAAAAGCAGGCAAGCTGACTACAAGCTCTCCGACGGTGGCGGGCTTTATCTCCTGGTGAAGCCAAGCGGCTCGCGACTCTGGAACCAGGCGTACCGGTTCGGCGGGAAGCAGAAGAAGCTGTCCCACGGCGCCTATCCGTCGGTATCCCTTGCCAGGGCGCGTCTGCTGCGCGACGAGGCCAGGAAGCTGTTGGCCTCAGGAGTTGACCCTGGGGCCAACAAGAAGGCTGCGAAACTGACCGCCGTCATCTCAGTCAACAACACCTTCGGGCGCATTGCCGAGGAGTATCTACAGCGCATCGAGGACGAGGGGGCTGCCGAGTCCACCGTTAAGAAGAACCGATGGATGCTTGTCGATCTTGCCGGTCCCGATCTTGGTACCCGACCAATCGCGGATATCACCCCGGCGGAAATTC
>NZ_FUWJ01000003.1 GCF_900167455.1 Enhydrobacter aerosaccus | reverse complement strand
ATCGGGCATCAGAAATATCCCTCCCGCTTCTTGCGTTCCATCGAGGCCTGCAGCGCCGCATCGACCAGCCGCCCCTGCCGCTCCGACGAGCGCGCATCGAGCAGCTCGGCGATCACCCCGGCGACGTCGCTCGCCTTGGACTCGATCGCCCCGGTCAGCGGCCAGCAGCCCAGGGTGCGGAACCTCACCCAGCGCTTGCCCGTCTTCTCCCCGTCCCGGAACCGCATGCGCTCGTCGTCGACCGCGATCAGCGCCCCGTCGCGCTCGACCACCCAGCGCTCGGCCGCGAGATAGAGCGGCACGATCGGGATCGCCTCGGCCTGGATGTAGGTCCACACGTCGAGCTCGGTCCAGTTGGACAGCGGGAACACCCGCATCGTGTCGCCCGCCGCCAGCCGCGTGTTGAACAGGTGCCACAGCTCCGGCCGCTGGTTGCGCGGATCCCAGACATGGCCGGCGCTGCGATGCGAGAAGATCCGCTCCTTGGCCCGCGCCTTCTCCTCGTCGCGGCGGCCGCCGCCGAACGCCGCATCGAAGCCATGCCGGTCGAGCGCCTCCTTCAGGGCCTCCGTCAGCATCAGGCGCGAATATTCCCCGGTCTCGGTCTCGAACGGGTTGATGCCGGCCTGCGCCGCCGCCTCGTTGCCGTGCACCAGCAGCTCCAGTCCGTACTCCCCTGCCATTCGGTCGCGATGCGCCAGCAGCGCCTGGAAGTCCCAGCCGGTGGCGATGTGCAGGAACGGAAATGGCGGCGGCGCCGGGAAGAACGCCTTGCGCGCCAGGTGCAGCATCACGCTCGAATCCTTGCCCACCGAATACAGCATCACCGGATGCCGGAACTCCGCCACCACCTCCCGCAGGATATGGATCGCCTCGTCCTCAAGACGCTGAAGATGCGGCGACAGGCGCGCGCGATCCGCGGCCGGAGTGGAGACGATCACTTCATGGGCCGTACGCGCGGCAGACACCGAGGCAGACATGAGACGCTACTTTCTCGACGGGTATTGGATGTTGGGCAGATGGATCCCGCATTCGGTCTTGTCGAAGCCGCGCCATCGACCGGCGCGCGCATCCTCTCCTGGCGCGACGGCCGATGTGCAGGCGGCGCAGCCGATCGAGGCAAAGCCCTGTGCGACCAGCGGATGAGAGGGCAATCGATGCCTGGCGGTGTAGGCAGCAAGGTCGGCCGCGCTCCAGCTCGCCAGAGGATTGATCTTCACATGCGTCTCGTCGACTTCGAAGGCCGTGAGATCGAACCGGCTGGGTGACTGGAAGCGCTTGCGGCCTGACACCCAGGCATCGAATCCCTGTAACGCCCGCTGAAGCGGGACGCTCTTGCGGAAGGCGCAGCAGCCATCGGGATCCCACACCGCGCGCGAGAAATCCGGATCGAGACGGAGAATTTCGTCGGCGGTCGGACCGATACTGCGCACGTCGCTAAGGCCAAGATGGGCCGTCAGACGATCGCGGTATTGCAGCGTCTCGACGAAGTGCCGACCGGTATCGACGAACAGAACCGGCGTCGCCGGATCGACCTGCGCCACGAAATGCAGCAGCACGGCCGACTCGGCCCCGAACGAAGAAACCACGGCAATCCGGCCGGGAAAGAGTTCGTGGATCGCCGCCGCGAGAAGTCGATCCGGCGGTGCGTAGCCCAGGCGGCGCTGGAGTTCCGCGATGTCAGGATTGGCGGCCATCGTCCCCTCTCCGCGATGAGGAAAAGAGGCGCACGGCGGTCAGCCGCACGTGCAGCGTGTCGCCCTTTCTGACGCTGGATGTCGCCGGCAATTCGACCTCCACGGCCGGCAAGCCGGGACCGAACGAAATGTCGGCACGACGGGCCGGACCCGTCCGACGGACAGCGATGACACGCGCGCTCAACGCATCGGGGCCGTCGTCGCAGACGAGCAAGTCGCGCGGCCGGATGAACAACGCCGCAGGACCCGAGACGTCGCCGGTCGGGATGGAGATCGGCTGCGCGCCGATGCGGATGGTGCCGGGCGCGGCTTCGACGGCGAGACGGACGGCCTCGCCGACGAATCCGGCGACGAAGGCGGTGGCGGGCCGGTCGAGGATGTCGTCGGGGGTGCCGATCTGCTCGAGGCGGCCGCGATTGAGGATGGCGACACGATCGGCAAGCTCGAGCGCTTCCTCCTGATCGTGGGTGACGAACAGCGTCGTATGGCCGGTGCGCTCGTGGATGTCGCGCAGCCAGCGCCGCAGATCGCGGCGCACCTGGGCATCGAGGGCGCCGAACGGCTCGTCGAGCAGCAGCACCCTGGGCTCGACCGCGAGAGCGCGGGCGAGCGCGACGCGCTGGCGCTGGCCACCGGAAAGCTGCGCCGGCCGGCGCTTGCCGAGCCCGTTGAGCTGGACGAGGTCGAGCAGCTCGCCGACGCGGCGCTGGATCTCCGCCTCCGGCGGCCGCGTGCGGCGCGGGCGCACGCGCAGGCCGTAGGCGATGTTGTCGGCCACGGTCAGGTGCTTGAAGAGCGCATAGTGCTGGAACACGAAGCCGACGCGGCGCTGGCGCGCCGCCAGACGGGTCGCATCTTCCTCGCCGAACAACAGACGGCCGGCATCCGGGGCCTCGAGACCGGCCACCAGCCGCAGCAAGGTCGTCTTGCCCGAGCCGGACGGCCCCAGCAGCGCCAGCAGTTCGCCCGGTTCGACGGCGAGATCGAGGCGGTCGACCGCGGCCGTGCCGTTGAAGACCTTGCCGAGACCCTGCGCCGTGATCGCGACCGCCACATCGCGGTGCGCGCGCGGCCCGTCAGTGGCGGCGGACGGCGGCGAGTTCGTCGCCGTGTCGCCATTCGAGGACGGACTTGCCGACCAGGGTGACGAGGGCGAGTCCTGCCAGAAGCGAGGCGACGGCGAAAGCAGCGACGAAGTCGTACTCATTGTAGAGGATCTCCACATGCAGGGGCATGGTGTTGGTGACGCCGCGGATATGGCCGGACACGACCGACACCGCGCCGAACTCGCCCATGGCGCGGGCGTTGCAGAGCAGCACGCCGTAGAGCAGCGCCCAGCGGACGTTGGGCAGCGTCACCGTGAGGAAGGTGCGAAGGCCGGAGGCACCGAGCGTCAGGGCCGCTTCCTCCTCGGCCGAGCCCTGCTCCTGCATGAGCGGAATGAGCTCGCGGGCGATGAAGGGAAAGGTGACGAAGACCGTCGCCAGGACGATGCCCGGCACGGCGAAGATGATCTTGAAGTCCCAGTCGCTCATCAGCGGCCCGAGCACGCCCTTGGCGCCGAACAGCAGCACGTAGACCAACCCGGAAACGACCGGCGAGACGGAGAACGGCAGGTCGATCAGGCTGACCAGCAGGCTCTTGCCGGGAAACGAGAACTTGGCGATCGCCCAGGCAGCGGCGATGCCGAAGACGAGATTGAGCGGCACGGCGATCGCGGCCACCAGCAGGGTGAGGCGGATCGCCGACTGGGTGTCGGCATCGGCGAAGGTGCTGAGATAGGGGCCGAGGCCGCGGCTGAGCGCCTGCGCAAACACGGCCAGCAGCGGCAGCAGCAGGAACAGCGCCAGGAAGCCGACGGCGATGGCGATCAGCAGCCAGCGGACCCAGGGGCTCTCTGCGATTGCCGCGTCACGCATGGCCGAGCCTTCGCCGGCTCACCGCCTGCAGCGCATTGATCGCCAGCAGCGAGGCGAAGGAGATCGCCAGCATGATGGTGGCGATGGCCGAGGCGCCGGTATAGTCGAACTCCTCGAGCCGCATGACGATCAGCAGCGGCGCGATCTCGGACCGGAACGGCATGTTGCCGGCGATGAAGATGACCGAGCCGTACTCGCCGACGGCGCGGGCGAAGGCGAGCGCCACGCCGGTGAGGATGGCCGGCGCCAGCAGCGGCAGGACGACCCGGCGCACCGTCTGGCCGCGACTGGCCCCCAGCGTGGCCGAGGCTTCCTCGACCTCGCGGTCGAGATCCTCCAGTACCGGCTGCACGGTGCGCACGACGAAGGGCAGGCCGATGAACACCAGGGCGACGAAGATGCCGGCCGGCGTATAGGCGATCCGGATATCGAACGGCGCCAGCAGGGAGCCGATCCAGCCGTTCGGCGCATAGAGCGCCGCCAGGGCGATGCCGGCGACCGCGGTCGGCAGCGCGAACGGCAGGTCGACCACCGCGTCGAGCAGGCGCCGTCCCGGGAAGCTGTAGCGGCTCAGCACCCAGGCCACGACGACACCGAACACGGCATTGGCCAGGGCCGCGAGCGCCGCGGTCACGAAGCTGGTGCGCAGGGCGGCAAGGACGCGCGGCTCGGTGGCGACCCGCCAGATGCCGTCGAGGCCGAGGCCGCTGGCCCGCCAGACCAGCACCGCCAGTGGGATCAGCACGATCAGCGACAGGTAGGTGAGGGCAAAACCGAAGGTGAGGCCGAAGCCCGGCAGAGGGCTCGGCTTGACGAAGACCGCCCGCGGCGCGACGAGGGCGGCAACGCTCATCGCGCGGCCGAGCCTGGCTTGTAGATCTGGTCGAACACGCCGCCGTCCCCGAAATGCGTCGGCTGCGCCTTGCTCCAGCCGCCGAAGACATCGCCCACCGTCACCAGCCTGATCTTGGGGAAGCGGGCGATATCGGCCGGGTCGGCCTGATCCGGATGCAGCGGCCGATAGTAGTTGTGCGCGATGATCTTCTGCGCCGCCGGGGAGTAGAGATAGTTGAGGAACGCCTCGGCCTCCTTGCGGGTGCCGCGCTTGTCGACGACGCTGTCGACCAGCGCCACCGGCGGCTCGGCCAGGATCGAGAACGGCGGGACCACGATCTCGAACTTGTCGGCGCCGAACTCGGCCAGGGTCAGGAAGGCCTCGTTCTCCCAGTTGATCAGCACATCGCCCAGGCCGCGCTGGGCGAAGGTCGTGGTCGTGCCGCGCGCACCGGAATCCAGCACCGGCACGTTGCGGTAGAGCGCCGAGACGAACGCCCTGGCCGCTGCCTGGTCGCCCTTGGTGCGATCGAGCTCGTAGGCCCAGGCGGCGAGATAGTTCCAGCGCGCGCCGCCCGAGGTCTTGGGGTTGGGGGTCATGACCGAGACGCCCGGCTTGATCAGGTCATTCCAGTCCTTGATGCCCTTGGGATTACCCTTGCGCACCACGAACACGATGGTGGAGGTGTAGGGGCTCGAGTTGTTGGGCAACCGCGACTGCCAATCCGGCGGCAGGCGCTTGGACTCGCGGGCGATGGCATCGATGTCGCCCGCCAGGGCGAGCGTGACGATGTCGGCCTCGAGCCCGTCGATCACCTTGCGCGCCTGGCTGCCCGAGCCGCCGTGCGAGGAGCGGATCACCACCTTCTCGCCCGTGCTCGCCTGCCAGTCGCGCGCAAACGCCTCGCTCAGCGCCCGATAGAGTTCCCGTGTCGGATCGTACGAGACATTCGTGAGCACGACCTCCTTCGCGGCCTGGGCGTTGGCAACGTGCGCCCGCACCGAAGCCAGCAGGGCCGGCGCGCCGAGGGCTGCGCCGGCGCGGAGGAGAAGTCGACGTGTCGTCATGGGAAGCTTCGCCTCTCTCAAATCAGTGCAGGGTCACGACATTCGGCCGCGCACGCAGCCGCGCGGCGGCAAGCCGGGCATGGCCAAGCGTGTTGAACTCCGTACCCTCCAGGGCAAAGAACGGACGCGCCACGGCGTGAAAGCGGAAGGCATTGCCTTCCTTGACGACGAAGCCCGCGGGCTCGCCCCACACTTCGACGATGATGGATTCGGACATGATCTCACTCCCGCCGGCATCGGCGGCCGGCATCACCCAATGGAAACGAAAAGAGTCGAATGTCTTGCGGTCAGACGGACCGGCAACACAGGCAGCGATGGCCGCTTCGACAGGGGGTGCGGGAAGTGAAAAAAGGTTTCTGGGTCATCGCCATCTCATCCGTATCAGCGGAGCCCACGAAGCGTTCGTGACGCTTTAGCACTTGGTGACGCGGCGCAAGCTGCTCCATCAAATCCCGCGGTCTTTCGACCCTCCAGACATGACTCTTAGGCCGCGCGATCACAATGAACGGCGTTGCCAAAGTTGATCGACCGCGCGGCAAGCACCGTTTGCCGCACGGTGTCGAGTGGAAAAATTCTTGTCGTCGAGCCGCGGCCGGCTGTCGACCCGGCCCTCAGCTCGACCTTGTCAGCTCGGATTGTCGAGGCTGAACACGCCGCTGTCCTCGTCGTAGGCGAAGATCTCGCCATAGCGCGCCCAGGAGATCACGGCGCGCAGCGTGTTCTCGGCGTAGGTATCGGACATGTGGTCTTCGAGCTCGTCGCGGAAGCGACTGGCCGGCGCGGCATGCGTGCCGCGCTCGTCGAGGACGCGCTTGATGTGCTGGGCCAGCGGAACATAGGCCAGCAGATGCTGGGCGAAGAGCCGCTTGCGATCGTCCGGATCGAGCTGGACGAAGCGGCGGCCCGGCTCGGTGAGCCGGATATCGCCCTCCGCCACCTCGGCGAAGCGCAGAAGCTGCAGGGTCTCGGCGACCGGGAACAGATCGTCGATCTCCATCTGCAAGGGTCCCGCGAGCGCCGGCATGTCGGCATGGCCGTTGAACGGCGCCCCGGCCACGGTCTCCATCAGACCCGCCAGCAGGTTGGGCGACACGCGCGGCAGCTCCATGGTGATGCCGGTGCCGGGAAAGATGCCCTGTGCCTGCTTGCCCGTCGGCCGGGCCGTCATGAGAGCGTAGATGTCGTCGACCATCTGGCGAAAGGCCGGATCGAGACGGTTGCGCGGCATCGGCAGCTTGACCGGGATTTCCGCGCGCAGCCGACCGGGATTGGAGGAGAAGACGAGGATGCGATCGCTCATCAGCACCGCTTCCTCGATATTGTGCGTGACCAGCAGGATGGAGGAGATCGGCATGCGCCCCTCGCTCCAGAGATCGAGCAGGTCGGTGCGCAGCGTCTCCGCGGTCAGCACGTCGAGAGCGGAGAAGGGTTCGTCCATCAGCAGGAGCTTGGGATGCACCACCAGGGCGCGGGCGAGGCCGACGCGCTGGCGCATGCCGCCCGACAGTTCCTTGGGGTAGGCGCTCTCGTAGCCGTCGAGACCGATCAGATCGATGGCCGCCAGGGCCCGCTTGTGCCGCTCGGCCGGCGGCACCTTCTGCGCCTCGAGCCCGATCTCCACGTTCTCCAGCACGGTGAGCCAGGGGAACAGGGCGAATGTCTGGAACACCATCGCCACTTCCTCGGCAGGACCATCGACCGCGCGGCCACCGATCGTCACCCGCCCTTCGCTGGCCGGCATCAGCCCGGCGATGATGCGCAACAGCGAGGACTTCCCGCAGCCGGACCGGCCCAGCAGCGAGACGATCTCGTTGCCGCGTAACGAGAGGCTGATGTCGTCGAGCACCAGCAGATCGTCGCCGCTGCCTTTCGAGTAGCGCTGACGGACATGATCCACCGCCACCAGGGGCGAAGTGTCGGCGGTCGATGCGGGTCTGACGGCGGCGATCTCCATGGCAATCTCCTCAAGCCAGCCGGAAGCGGCGCTCGGCCAAACGATAAAGCGGCCGCCATACCAGACGGTTGCAGGCCACGACCATCACCGACATCACGACGATGCCCAGAACCACGCGCGGATAGTCGGCGGCCTCGGTCGCATCGGCGATGTAGGACCCAAGGCCGGCGGCCTTGAGCTTGGTGTCGCCCCAGCTCGCCACCTCGGCCACGATGCTGGCGTTCCACGATCCGCCCGAAGCGGTCAACGCACCGGTCACGTAATAGGGCAGGATGCCGGGCAGGATGACCTTGCGCCACCACTGCCAGGTCCGCAGGCGGAACAAGGTCGAGGCCTCGCGCAAATCGGTCGGGAACGCGCTGGCGCCGGCGATGACGTTGAACAGGATGTACCACTGCGTCCCCAGCACCATCAGCGGGCTCAGCCAGATGTTGGGGTCGAGATGCAGCGAGACGATCAGCACGACCGCCATCGGGAACAGCACGTTGGCCGGAAAGGCGGCGAGGAACTGGGCCAGTGGCTGGAACCGCGTCGCCGCCCATGGCCGCAATCCGATCCAGACGCCGACCGGCACCCAGATCGCGCTGGCGATGGAGATCAGCACCACCACCCGCAACAGGGTCAGCAGCCCCATCTCCAGTGCCGTCAGCAGGTCGCCCCAGCCGAGCGACGCCTCGGTGAAGAGCACGATCCGCCACAGCGCATAGGCAACCACGGCCAGGATGACCAGTCGCCACAGGATATCCGAGCCTCGCCCGGTCCTCGGCGCCACCACGACGCGCCGCGGCGGCTGCGTCAGCGGGATCGGCAACAGGGAGACGGTGCGGCCGATCCAGGAGGTGACCAGGGTGATACGGCGCACGACATGCCCACGACGCCACAGCTCGTAGACCCAGGAGCGCGGCCGCTGCTGCGCCGCCGTCTGCTCGAAGCGGAACTTGTCGGCCCAGGCGACGATCGGCCGGAACAGGAGCTGGTCGTACGCCAGGATCACCACCGCCATGGTCGCGACCGCCAGCACCACGGCGCCGATATCCTTGGCATCGATCGCGGTCGCCAGCCACGACCCGATGCCCGGCAGCTTGACCGTCGTGTCGCCGACGGTGATCGCCTCCGAGGCGACGACGAAGAACCAGCCGCCCGACATGGACATCATCGTGTTCCAGATCAGGCCGGGCGCGGCGAACGGCGCCTCGAGGCGCCAGAACTTCAGCCACGGCGAGAGCTGGAAATGCCGGCTGACCTCATCCAGGTCGGCCGGCACCGTCCGCAGCGACTGATAGAAGCTGAAGGCCATGTTCCAGGCCTGGCTGGTGAAGATGGCGAACACGGCGGCGCACTCGGCGCCCAATTCGCTGTCGGGGAACAGGCGCAGGAAGAACACGACCGTGAAGGTCAGGAACCCCAGCACCGGAACCGACTGCAGGATGTCGAGCGCCGGAACGATCACCAGCTCGGCCTTGCGGCTCTTGGCGGCCAGGGTGGCGACCACGAAGGTGAAGATCAGCGACGCGCCGATCGCGGCGAACATGCGCAGCGTGGTGCGCAGCGCATATCCCGGCAGGTTGGCCGGATCGAGCGTCACCGGCGCCACCGTCAGCCGCGCCACCGGCGCCGTGACCTCGCCCGCCCCGTAGGCCATCGCCACGAAGGCGGCGGCGATCAGGATGAAGATCGCGAGATCGTAGATGTTCGGGCGCAGCCCCACGCCGCCCAGTCCGAGCAGCGGAGTGCGACCGACCTTTGCGAGGTCCCCTTGAGCCATTGCCTCTTCCGGTGCGCGTCAATCCGTTGCGAACAGCCATCGCAAGCCTAGATGACACGGCAATGACATGCCAGCGCGACACCGCCGCATGGAGCCCCGATCGTGACGAGGACGCCGGCTTCTAGCCTTGGGCGTCGCGTCGATTGCCGCGGCTGGTCGCGATCAGCACGAGCATGAAGGAGGCGGCGGTCATGAGCGTGCTGATGGCCGCGATGGTCGGATCGATCTCGTCCCGCAGGGCCGTGAACATGCGCTTGGTCAGGGTCTGATACTGGCCGCCCGAGACGAACAGCGCGATGATCGTCTCGTCGATGGCCGAGATGAAGGCGAACACCGCGCCGGCGACGACGCTGGCCTTGATCTGCGGCAGCGTCACCACCAGGAAGGCGCGCAGCCGGTTCATGCCCAGGCTGCGGGCGACCATCTCCTGGACCGGATCGAAGCGCTGCAGCCCCGCCGCCACCGCGGTGATCACGTACGGCAGGCCCAGCATCACGTTGGCCAGCACCAGCCCCGGCAGGGTCGCGACCAGGCCGAGCCGCGAATAGACGAAGAAGATGCCGATCGCCACGATGATGATGGGCACGATCAGCGGCAGCATCAGTACCAGATGGATCGCCCGCATCAGCGGATGGCGCGACGTTGTGATGGCGTAGGCGGCCGCGACGCCGAGCGGCGTGGCGACCAGGACCGTCAGGATAGCGATGGCGAGGCTGACGCCGGTCGCGTCCATCCAATTGCGGCTGCCGAAATACTCGACATACCAGCGCAGCGAGAACCCGGTCGGCGGAAAGCGCAGGAACCGTGCATCGGAGAAGGAGATCGGAACGATGATCAGGACCGGCAGGATCAGATAGGCCAGCACCAATCCAACCACCGAAATCAGCGCCAGGCGCGGAAGGAGCCCCGGCTTCATCGATGGCCCAGCACACGGTCGAGCGGCAATGCGCGGCCGACAACGACGAAGATCGCCAGGACGCAGGCGAGAAGGATGACGCCGACGGCGCTTGCCGCTCCCCACTGGTCGTAGAGTTCGACGTTCCGGCTGACGACCATCGACACCATGATGGTGCGGCCACCGCCCAGCAGTTCCGGCGTGATGTAGAAGCCCAGCGCCAGCACGAAGACGAGGGTCAGGCCGGCCAGCACGCCCGGCAGCGACAGCGGCAGGAACACCCGGACGAAGGTGGGCCAGGGCCCGCAGCCGAGGCTGGCGCTCGCCTGCAGCAGATCGCGCGGGATCTTCTGCATGGCCGAGTAGAGCGGCAGCACCATGAAAGGCAGCAGGATATGGACGGTGGCGATCACCGTGCCGAGTTCGTTGTGCACCAGCGCCAGAGGTTCGTCGATCAGGCCGAGGTCCGCGAGCAGATGGTTCACGACTCCGGTCCGCTGCAGCAGGACCAGCCAGGCATAGGCCCGCACCAGCACGCTGGTCCAGAACGGCAGGATCACCAGGCTCATGATCAGGATGTCCCACGGTCGGCCGACGGCCGTGGCGACGTAGGCCACGGGATAGCCCAGCAGCAACGCAAGCACCGTCACCTCGAAAGCAAAGCGGAAGGTGAGCGAGAAGCTGCGCCAGTAGATTGGCTCGACAAAGATCCGGCGATAGTTCTCCAGCGTGAAGCCGTGATCGAAGACCGACTGGCCCATCAGCCAGCCCACCGGCACGACCACCAGGGCGAGGACGACGACCAGCGCCGGCGAGGCGAGCAGGAACATGAGGCCCTGCTCGCGCCGCCGGTGGCGCAGCGATGGATCGGAGACGCCGGCCGCCATCCCGCGCCTATTTCTGCATGAATTCGAGCCAGCGCTTCTCCGCCGCCTCGCCGGCCGGTGAAGACCACCACTCGTACGACATCAGCGCCTGACGACGCGCATTCTCGGGCGCGCTCGGCAATTCCGGCACGCGCGCGGCCGGGATGACGCCGGTATCGAAGGCCTTGGGATTGGCCGGACCATAGTCGATATGCAGCGGCAGGTTGGCCTGCAGCACCGGATCGACCGCCTCGTTCACGAACCGGACGGCGGCCGACAGGTTGGGCGCGCCCTTGAGGATGCACAGCGAGGTGCTTTGCAGGATGCCCTGATTGAAGGTGTAGCCCACCTTGGCGCCGTCCTTGATCAGGGCGGTGATGCGGCCGTTCCAGGCCATCACCATATCGACCTCGCCGTCGTTCAGGAGCTGCGCCGACTGGGCGCCCGACGTCCACCATACGGTGATGTTCGGCTTGATCTCCGCCAGCTTCCGGAAAGCACGATCGACATCGAGCGGATAGAGCTTGTCCGGCGCCACGCCGTCGGCCATCAGCGCCGCCTCGAGCGTTGCCAGCGGATGGTTGCGCAGCGCGCGGCGGCCCGGGAACTTCTTCACGTCCCAGAAATCGGCCCAGCTCTGCGGTGCCTTGGCCGCGTCCGGATACTTCTTGGCGTTGTAGCCCAGCACGCTCGAATAGAATTCGTAGGCGACGGAGTATGGGCTGCGATAGGCCGCCGGCATCGCCGCGCCATTGGGGATCTTGGCGAAGTCGAGTTTCTCGACCAGGCCCTGCTCGCCGCCGCGCAGGCAATAGCTGGTCGGCACATCGACGACATCCCAGGTCGGCTTGCCGCTCGCGACCTGCGATTTCATGATCGGCCAGGAGTCGGGGGCGCTGTCCTGATTGATCGTGATGCCGAGTTTCTTGGCAGCGGGGTCGAGGATGGCGATGGTCTGCGCCTTCTGATAGGCGCCGCCTTGCGACACGAAGGTGATCTGGTCGGCGGCCTGCGCCGCGGCCCCTGCCCCCAGCGCCAACATCAGTGCTGCGGCGGCGGCCGCCAAGCCTCTGGGCAAACCCTTGTGAACGCGTCTGTCAGCCATGATGGATCCCCGTTGTTGAAGTCGTTGGTCTTCTGAACATCACCGTCCGATTGCATCCAGGAACTGGTACCAGCCGGCGACGAGACGCACGGCCGGTTCACGCAGTGAGTAAAGCGGCACCGGCCGCAGGCGTCTTGCATCGAGCAGGCCAACATCGGGCGTCTCGCCGCGCGCGAAGGCGGCGATGTAGCGGCCCATCAGCGTCGACATGGCCACGCCGGCGCCGTTGTAGCCCATGGCGAACAGGGTGCCGTCGTCGAGGCGACCGACATGCGGCACCGAGTCGAGCGTCATCGCCACCAGGCCCGACCAGCGATAGGCGATCGGCACGTCGGCGAGCGGCGGGAAGATGCCGATCATCGCCTTGCGCAAGGCCTCGAAGGCGGAGGCCGAGTCCTGCTTGCCGAAGGCGCCGCGGCCGCCAAAGATCACCCGATCGTCGACCATGCGGAACCAGCGCATCATGCGCTTGGTCTCGGTATAGGTGCGGCGCGTCGGCATGATCGTCGCCGCCAGGTTGGCCGACAGCGGCTCGGTCGCGATCATGGCGCTGCGGAACGGGATGTGCGTCCGCTGGAAGCGCGTCGTAGCGGCGGTGAGATCGGAATAGCTGTTGGTGGCAACGACGAGCTGTCGTGCCCTGACGGAGCCGCTCGCCGTCTCGACGACGACCCCGCCGCCGTCGCGCCGGAAGCGCAGCGCCGGACTGCGCACGAAGATACGCACGCCGCGGCCGGATACGCCCGCCGCCAGCCCCCGCACATAATTCAAGGGATGGATGCCGCCGGTCCCGACATTGCGCACACCGCCGACGAAGGTCGACGAACCGGTTTCCTCGCGCACCTCGGCCGCGGACAGCACCGACAAGGTGCCTTCGCCGAGTTCCGTCCGAAGCCATTCGGCCTCGTCGATGGCGTGCTTCAGGGTCTCCTGGTTGTGCGCGGCCTTCACCTGTCCCGATTGCGTGAAGCGCGCGGCAGTGAGCTGATAGCGATCGACGAGCTGGGCGACCGCATCGATCGATTCGTTGGCCAGCCCGTACATACGCCGCGCCACCGCTTTGCCATGCGCGGTCGCGATGTCGGGAAAGGAGACCCGGAACTTGGCGCTGATCACGCCGCCGTTGCGGCCACTGGCTCCCCAGCCGATCTCGTTCGCCTCGAGGACGACAGGATCGAGCCCACTCTCGGCCAGATGATGCGCCGCGGAGAGTCCGGTGTACCCGCCCCCGACAATGACGACGTCGGCCTGCACGTCGCCCTTGAGCGACTGCAGGTCGGGCGGCGCAATCGCCGTCGCCGCCCACAGCGACGGAGCCGCGGGCGGGAACTGGAGGGAGGCGCGGCCGGACGCCATCTTCGCCTACGCCGCCTCGACCGCGTCGGCCAGCGCCTTCAACGTCGCGAAGTGATAGTCGGGCTTGGTGAGCTTGGGCACCGCCGGCGTACCGCCGAAGCCCGGTTGGCCCTGGCGCCGCTCGATCCAGCAGGTCTTGTAGCCCAGCGCATGCGCCACCCCGATATCGTGATGCTGGCTCTGCGCGACATGAAGGATCTCCTCCTTCTTGTAGCCGAAGGCCGACTGGCGGCCCCGATTGAAGGCGAAGAACTGCGGATTGGGTTTGGCGCAGCCGGTCTCGTCGGCGGTGACGCTGTCGTGGAACGGATTGCCCAGCGTGTGGGAATAGAAGGAGAAGGCGGACCGATCGGCATTGGTCATGGCGACCAGCCGGAACCGCTGGCGCAGCCGCTTCAGCGCTTCCGCCGAGTCGGGGAAGGCCGGCCAGCGCAGCACGTCCATCTGGAACGCCTCGGCCGACCGATCGTCGGCGGGAAGGCCGAGCTCCTTGGCAAGATGGATATAGACCAGCGCCATGACCTCGCTCGAACGTTCGTAATGCGCATCGCGGCCGCGCTTGTAGGGCTCGAAGATCTGTTCGTCGGTCAGGGCCTCGGCCGCCTTCCCAGCGATGCGGCGCACCGAGCGCAGGATGCCGGCCTCGAAGTCGATGAGCGTGCCGACGACATCGAAGGTGAGGACTTTGAAATCACTGAACGACATTATGCATCTCTCGCTTTGCTGACGGTTTGTGGCTGAGGCGATCAGCCCTGGGGGATCAACTCTCGGTCCTGGGCACGACGATCGTGTCCTCGGGATGAAGACTGACATTCACGCGCTCGCCGATCGGCGGAATGCGGCGCGTGGCTTCGTAGTGGCTCGGCTGGCGCAGGCTGAGGCTGGCGCCGCCATCGAGGGTCAGGAAAACGCGCAGGCTCTCGCCCTGGAACACGATGTCGGCGACGCGTCCGGAGAAATGATTGCGGGTCGGATCCTGGCGATCGAGATCGATCAGGAGCTTTTCGGTCTGGACGGCGAGCACGAGATCGCCGGTCGCGGGGACAGGCCGTCCTGTCCTCAGGATCGCGCCGTCCAACGACACGCTGGCGCCGTCCACGCGCGTCACCGGAAGAAGCGTCGCCTCGCCGATGAAGCTCGCCACGAAGGCGTTGGCCGGATGGTCGTAGAGCCGGTCGGGCCGGTCGATCTGGACCAGCTTGCCGTCCTTCAGCACGGCGACGCGGTCGCTCATGGTCAGGGCTTCGCGCTGATCGTGCGTGACATAGATGATCGTGGCGCCCAGCCGGCGATGGAGTTGCCGCAGCTCGATCTGCATCGCCTCGCGCAGCTGCTTGTCGAGCGCCGAAAGCGGCTCGTCCATCAGGATCAGGCGCGGATCGAAGATGATGGTGCGAGCGAGCGCCACGCGCTGGCGCTGGCCGCCCGAGAGCTGGGCGATGCCGCGCTCCTCGTAGCCGGCGAGCCCGACCATCGCGAGCGCGTGCTTCACCTTGTCGGCCCAGCTCGACTTGGGCAGGCGCCGCGCCCGCAGCGCGAAGGCCACGTTCTCGCCCACCGTCATGTGCGGGAAGAGGGCATAGCTCTGGAAGACGATGCCGATATCGCGCTTGTGCGGCGGTACGAAGGTGACGTCACGGCCGCCGAAATGGATCGAGCCGGCCGAGGGTTGGATGAAACCGCCGAGGATGCCGAGCAATGTGGTCTTGCCGGAGCCCGATGGACCGAGCAGCGAAACGAACTCGTGCGGGGCGACGTCCAGGGAAACATTGTCGAGCGCCAGGACCGAGCCGTAGCTCTTGCTGGCCGATCGGACCTCGACGCGCTCGCCCCCTGCCTGCACCGTTCCTCGCCCTGGAAGAATGACGGCCTCGCTCCCATGACCCCTGATCATGGTCGCTGACCGGTATCGATGAGAGAGCGAAACGCAAGTGCAGGCAATTGCCGAATAGTCAGCTTTTCCATAACCTCATGTTATGCCCGACCTTCGCCGGTTATTGCCCTCCAGCAATGCCCTGTTCGTCTTCGAATCAGCGGCCCGCAACGGCAATTTCACGCGTGCTGCAGCGGAATTGAACGTCACCCAGCCGGCCGTCAGCCGCATGCTGTCGCGCTTCGAAAGTCATCTCGGCGTGCGGCTGTTCGAGCGCGATGCCAAGGGGGCGGTGCTGACGCAGGAGGGCGAGGCGCTCTATCGGCGGATCGCCGACGGCTTCCGCAGCATCGAGGCCGGCCTGCGCGATCTCGAGCAGCGGCGCGGTGGGCTCGAGACCGTGACGCTCTCGGTCTCGTCGGCCTTCACCACCCATTGGCTGATGCCGCGGATCGACCGCTTCCAGCGGCTGTTTCCCAGGGTGGATCTCCGTTTCCAGTTGATCGCGGGGTCACTGCGCGGGCCGGTCGACAATGTCGATCTCGGCATGCGCTTCATCGGCAAGGACGAGGTCGGCGCCCAAGGCGTCCTGCTGATGAAGGAGCTCATGGTGCCGGTCTGCAGCCCGAGCTATCGATTGCAGGGCGCCAATGGAGAGGCGCGGGACGACGGCAACACCATCATCCATCTGACGGATACGCCGGCCGACTGGGCTGGCGACGACCCGTCATTCGAGACCGGCCGCCATGGCCCGCCGAAGTCGCTCAACTTCTCCGACTATGCGGTGGTCGTGCAGGCCGCCCTGCTCGGCCAGGGAATTGCCTTCGGCTGGCTGACAGTGGTGTCGAGCGCCCTGATCTCCGGCACGCTCGTGCCCGCCTCGCAGACGCTGACCCATGGCCAGCGCCTCTGCATCCTGCACGGCCCGGCCAACCGGCCGGAAAGGCCGGTCGTCCGGGAGATCCGCGACTGGATCGTTGCCGAGATGCGCCGCGACGTCGAAGCCGTCGATCGGCTCTATCCGCAGCTCGGGCTGCTCGCCGCCAGCTACTGAGCGGCGACGGCCAGACCGGTGGCTTCGTCGACGCCGGTCTTGAGATTGATCACCTGCACGGCGGCGCCGGAGGCGCCCTTGCCGAGATTGTCGAGCGAGGCGACGGCGAGGATGTTGCCGTCGATCTCGTTGGCATAGACCGCCAACTCCATCGAGTTGGTGTCGATCAGCCGGTCGGCCCGCAGGAACCGGTCCCGCTCCAGCCACTTGCGATCGGCGAACGGCCGCACGGTGACGAACTTCTCGCCGGCATAATGGTCGCTCAGCGCCTTCTGTACGTCTGCCGCGTGCGTCGCCTTGGTGGTGATGTCGCGGGTGATCGGCACCATGATCAGCATGCCCTGGGCATAGTGACCGACCGACGGCACGAACAGCGGCGCGTGTGAAAGGCCGGAGTACTTCTTCATCTCCGGCACGTGCTTGTGCGTGAGCTCGAGGCCATAGAGCCCGAACGGCTCGACGTTCGGCGTCTTCTCGTGGATCTCGACCAGCTCCTTGCCGCCGCCAGTATAGCCCGACACACCGAACACCGCCGGGGTCGAGTCGGCCCGCACGATGCCGGCCTCGACCAGCGGGTGCAGGATGCTGATCGCGCCCGTGGGATAGCAGCCCGGATTGCTGATCCGCTTGGAGGCCAGCAGCTTCTTGCGATGCTCCTTGCTGAGCTCGGGGAAGCCATAGGTCCAGCCGTCCGCGACCCGGTGCGCCGTGCTGGCGTCGATCACGCACACATCGGCGTCGCCCAGCGCCGTCATCAGCTCCTTCACCGCCGCGTCCGGCAGGCAGAGCACGGCGATGTCGGCCGCCTTGGCGATCTCGACCCGCTTCGCAAGATCCTTGCGGTCGGCCATCGGCAGCTCGAGCAGCTCGATGTCCGGCCGGTCCTTGAGGCGCTCGTGGATCTTGAGCCCGGTCGTGCCGTGCTGGCCGTCGATGAAGATCTTGGTCTTGTTGCTGGTCATGGTCTTCTCTCTCGCAAGTTCAGGGGCCTTTGGAGCGGGCCGGCTGGAGAAGAGGGAAACAGGGAAGCCGCTCGATCCTCTCCAGCGGCTTCACGATACGGCGCGTTTGTTACGCGCGCGCGTTCTCACGCCGCTTGGAAAAGCGGCGGCGTCGCGACCGGAGGAGGGCGAACGAAGTCATCGCCGCGGATATTTCACCCGGCCGGCGGGATGTCAAGGCGGCACGAACAGAGGTGGCATCCAGGAGCGCCTCATCCAGCCTGACGCCCGACATGATCGAGACGGTCGATGGATCGAGCGCCGCTCAGGCGAATCCGCTCACCGCGGCACCGCCGATCAGTCGGATCAAGAGCCGCCCGCCGCCGATCGAGCCGCGGAAAACTGATAGGAGCAGGCTCTCGGACTGTCGTCCAACTTCACGCCCACGGACAGAGTTCCATCCTTCAATCGGCCGTCGACGTCGTCGGTAAAGCTGCCCGTGCCCTCTTTCTTGAACAGCAGGGACACATCTCCATTGTCGTAGAGCTCACCCTTGACGTCATAGGATGCCTCCGCCGTCAGCTTGCCGGAAAGCTGCCCGTCCTTCACGGTCAGCGACAGACTGGGTTGGGCGCACCAGCTCTGCGTGCTCCCCTTGCCGACGTAGACGCCATTGTAGGCCGCATCGGTCGTGGGCTTGATGACCCCCGCCTTGGCGCGCGCTTCCGCTGTGCACTGACGCTGGTCGATCTCATGATCGAGGGACGAGCGCTCCGACCGCAGGTCGTCGATGGCACGCTGCCTGTCCTGTCCGGCCAATGACCGTCCCCCTGTCATCGCTGAAGACCCGCCAAACAGTCCGATAATCCCCGCCGCGGAATTGGGCGCGCCGTGGTTGTTATCGGCGTCGTCGAGCAGCCTGGCGACTCGACGACGGTTCGCCGTCAGGCTGGCGCAGTAGTCGGTGGCGGAAGCCTGGGAACTTGCCGTTTGGGGACCTGCGCTTTGGGTGGTGGTGTTGTCCGAGACGCAGCCTGACAACAGGCCCGCGGCTGTCGCCGCAAGCACGGAAAACCAAATCGATTCGCGCATCGTTCCACCCCAATTCCCCGAGTTGCCGTGGGTAGTGAAACGGGGCTGGCTCCGCAATCTGCGATGACGCATAACAGAGGAGCTGCTTCAAAGCGGCGGCGTCGCAACCGCAGAGAGGCGAACGAAATCGTCGCCTCCCGGAGGAGCAGATCATCCCTTCTTCATGCAGCTCCCGACACTGAGAAACGTGCGGTTCGCATCGTCACCGCTCGGTGGAGGCCTTGAGCGGCGCCGAGCCGGAAACGGGCGTCACAGAAGTGCCTGACGCCTCGGGCGTGGAGGCCGAGGGAGGTGTCGGCGAAGCCGTTGCAGGGGCAGAGGACGGCGCGTTGGCACCCGTCTGTGATGCTGCCTGCTTTGTCTCCGCGCTCTTGCCGACCGGTCCGTAGGTCGCCGGCAATGTGGCTTGCGCCTCCGACTGATCGGGCGAATTAGCGGTCATGCGTATATCGACCTGGCTTTGGTATTCATTCCCCGCACCGGTGGATGCATCCACCGCCGCTCCAATGGCGGTCGATATACCAAGCGTGAATATTCCGCCCACCAAATTGACTGCCGTCGAACCAGCCAAGCCCGAATGATTCAAATATGTCGCCTGCTGATATCCTGTCTTCACGCAGACAATCGAAATATCGTGCTTTGTCTTGGTAATCGTGGCGCTGCCGGGTGTGTTCTGGATCGTTGCGATCCGGAGGCCGCCTTCGCGATACAGTCCGCAATCTGCTCCGGGAGGGTCGGTGGTAACCAGAACCTGCTGAGTTCTACCGTCGATCATCGAAGCGCACGCAGATACAACCAACGCCGTCACGGCAAGGGTGCCGATGACGCTCACGCGACCTAAACTCATTGTTCTCCCCCAGCGCGCATTAACGCACGCAATAGCCCCCAATTCTTGAACCCAGTACCGAAACGGTGCAGGCTTCGCAATCTGCGAAGATGCACAACACGCGAGTTATTTTTCATGGCACAACCTCTGCACCCCGAAGGCCTGTCGATGCTCGAGAAGCGGAAGATCGAGGCCGAGATCCTGAAAGAGGTCTACGAGACGCTGAAGGCGAGCCATGGCGAGGAGGTCGCGCGCAAGACGATCACCGATTCGGTGCGGCGCTCGGCAATCGCCCAAGGCAAGCAGTTCGCTGCTTCGGCGCCGGGCGGGCCGTCGCTCCAGGCGTTCGAGGACGTGATGCCGCTCTGGACCAAGGGCGGCGCGCTCGAGATCGAGGTCAAGGAACAGACCGACAAGACCTTCGCGTTCAATGTCACGCGCTGCCGCTATGCCGAGACCTACAAGGCCATGGGGCTGGGCGAGATCGGACATCTGCTGTCCTGCAATCGCGACGGCGCCTTCTGCGAGGGCTACGATCCCAAACTCAAGCTCGAACGCACGCAGACCATCATGCAGGGGGCCAGCCACTGCGACTTTCGCTATCGCTACGAAGATAAATGAAGAACGACGTCAACCGGCAGGTGCTGCTGCGGGCCCGGCCGACCGGCATCCCGCAGGCCGAGCATTTCGAGGTCGTCGAGCGACCGTTGCCCGTTCTGACCGACGGCCAAGTGCTGGTGCGGAACTCCTATCTCTCAGTCGAACCGGCGATGCGCGGCTGGGTCAGTGCGGTGGCCAATTATTCCGAGCCGGTGCCGCTGGGTGGCGTCATGCGCTCCCTCGCCGCCGGCCGGATCGTCGAGTCGCGCCATCCCGACTGGCAGCCGGGCGATGTGGTTGTCGGCATGTTCGGCTGGCAGGATTTCGCTGCTGTCGACCCGGACGCTATCCAGACCAAGGTCACCAGTGCCGAGCCGCCGCTGTCGGCCTGGCTCGGCGTGCTGGGCCTCAACGGTCTCACGGCCTATTTCGGCCTGCTCGATGTCGGTCAGCCGAGAGCCGGCGAGACGGTCGTCGTCTCGACGGCGGCGGGGTCGGTCGGCTCCTGCGTCGGCCAGATCGCCAAGATCAAGGGCTGTCGCAGCGTCGGCATTGCCGGAGGACCGACCAAGGCCGAACTCTGCCGCGACGCCTTCGGCTACGATGCCGCGATCGACTACAAGCAGGGAGATCTCGACGCGGCGCTGACCGCCGCCTGTCCCAACGGCATCGATGTCTATTTCGACAATACGGCGGGCGCCATCAGCGATGCCGTGATGAAGCATCTGACTGTCGGGGCGCGCGTCGTGATCTGCGGCACGGCATCGGTGTCGAGCTGGGATCCCGTTCCGCTCGGCCCGCGCGTCGAGCGCCATCTGCTGGTCAAGCGGGCCCGCATGCAGGGCATCCTGATCTTCGATTACGCCAATCGCTACGACGAGGGCCGTGTCGCCCTCGCCCAGTGGGTTCGCGAGGGCAGGCTCCGCTACCGCGAGGACATACTCGACGGGATCGACAAGGCGCCCGACGCCATCGCCAGCCTCTATCGCGGTGAAAATCTCGGCAAGCGGCTGATCCGGATCGCCTGACCCGACCGACCGTCAGTTGGTGAACTCTGCCACCACGATGTGGTTGTCCTTGGCCGGAAGAGTGCGTGTCGGGATGACTTCGTTGTTGAAGACAGCGACGACGGTCCGCGGTGTCGCATCGAAGGCGAGCTTGCCGGTCGATACCGCGGGAACGCCTTCGGTGATGCCCGGCGGCACCTTGCCATCGAGGCTGAACTTGTCGCGTCCGACTCCGAAATAGCCGCGCGGCCGGCTCATGATGACGATTGCACCGGCCGCTTCGTCGCCTTTGCCGAAAGGCTGTGGGCGCAGATGCACGATGTCGGACGACCGCAGGAACGGCGACCGATAGATGTGCGTCGTCGGCTGGCCCGACACCTTGACCATGAATTCGTAATAGGCATCGGAATGGGCCACGAACGGTCCCCACTGGCCATCGACACCGGTCTTCTTGTGGTGGACGGGAACGTTGCTCTTGCGCTCGCCGGTCTTGGCGTCGACCTCGTAGATTTCCACGTCGGCGTCGGCAACCGGCAGGTTGGTATAGACGCCCTCGGCGATCCCGCTGACCTTGCCGTTGAGTGTCGGCAAAGGTTCCTGCGCGATGAACAGCGTGCCGGCGGGCTGGCCGACGATGAATTCGTATTGGGCGCCGAACGCGAGCTTGTGGAAGGCGGTCTCGCGATGATCCAGCCCGTCGAGGATCACGTTCTTTGCGCCGCGCAGTTCCGAGGCGTCGTATCCGACTCCCGTCGGCTTGCCCGGAAAGCCGACATAGCGGCCATCGGGCTGCGAGTACTTGTCGTTGTTGTCGGAGCGGATCGCCATCATCTCGACGCCGGGAACGAGATCGTTCGCACCGCTGTTGAGATCCTTCAGGAACGGCGCCGCGCCATTGAACTCGCTGCCGGGCAGCATCGTCTCGGAAATGACAATGCCCTTGTTCGGCGTGCCGCACAGAACGGCGTGGCTCACAAATTCCGCGCCGCCGCTATTCTTCAGATAGCCGCGCACGGCATCGCCGCCGCGCGACGAGGCGATCAGCGCGACCTTGCGCCGACGGGTGGTGCTGCGAACCTGGGCGACGAAGGCTGCCAGTTCGCGCGTCTGGTCTTCCGCCGACGAGCGCAACGCCTGCGGCTTGGAATTGTCGGTGCGCGCCAGCGGATAGGGGAAGTCGATGGCAAAGAGCTGGTTGCGCCGAAACCCGTTGCTCTCGAAACGCCAGAAGTTGTTGATCCAGACGGCGGCCGAATCGCCATTGCCATGCACGAACACGATCGGCGGCGGTCCCGCAGCGTCACCGGTGGACGCCTGGCGCTGCCGGCCCCAAGCGAGGGTCGGGGCCAAAGCCATCGCGCCCGCCAATACGGCGCGCCGTGTCGGCCGTCCGCCTGTCATTTCATCTCCCCCGAACAGGTTGGGCGCATGTTGGCAAATGCCATCGCCCGACGCTACGCTTCGACCATGACGATCTGCTTCATCGACAGTCCTGTCGGCCGCCTCTCCCTCGAGGCGGAGGGCGAGGCCTTGTGCGCCGTGCGATGGACGAACGCCGATGAGCCGCCGCTCGATACGCCTTCTCGCGTCCTGAGGGAAGCGACGCTTCAGTTAAAGCGCTATTTCGAGCGCAAGCTCAAGCGCTTCGATCTGCCGCTGCTGCAGCATGGCACCGATTTCCAGAAGCGCGTCTGGGCGATGATGCGCGATATCCCGTACGGCGAGACTGCGACCTATGGCGGCATGGCGATGGCCCTTGGCTCAGGTCCGCGCGCCGTCGGCATGGCCTGCGGCCGCAATCCGATCCCCATCATCGTCCCGTGCCATCGCGTCCTCGCCAGCGGCGGCAAGGAAGGCGGCTTTTCAGGCGGCCGCGGCCTGCCGACCAAGCGGCAACTCCTCGCCGTCGAAGGCGTCGTCTTGCTTTAGGCATTCGCGCCACTGGAGTGGCGCCGCCCAATGGGCTACGGAGAGCGCATGCGCGTGCTGATCACCCGGCCGGAACGCGAGGCTACGACGCTGTCCCAGGCACTCGGCCAGCGTGGGCACGTGCCCGTGATCGCGCCGTTGTTCCAGCTTCATTTCCGCCGACCACCGGACGACTTCGCGCCGGCGCTGGCCGCCAGTCAGGCAATCCTCCTGACCAGCGCCAACGGCGCTCGTGCGCTTGCCGAAGCGACCGAGCTTCGCAGCAAGCCGATCCTCGCCGTTGGCGACATGACGGCGGCGACGGCGGAAGGATTGGGCTTCACCTCCGTGACGTCCGCTTCGGGCGACAGCGCGGCGCTCGCCAAGCTCGTCCAGGAGCGGCTCGATCCCAAGGGCGGGCCGCTCATCCATGTCTCGGGCGTCGATGTCAAAGGAGACCTCGGCCCCCAGGATTTCGTCCGCCGATTCGCGCTTTATGAATCGCAACAGGTCGACACCCTGCCCGACTCGGCGCGCGCCGCCCTGGAGGCCCGCGCCATCGATGTTGCGACCTTCTTCTCGCCGCGCGCCTCCAAGCTGTTCGTGCAACTCGTTCTCGCCGCCGGCTTGGCCGAGTCCTGCCGTACGGTAACGGCCATTGCCATCAGCCCGGCCGCGGCCGAGCCGCTGAAGGCGTTGCCCTTCAAGGCCACGGTGGCGGCAGAGCGTCCGACGCGCCAGGCCATCCTCGACGAGATCGACCGGCTGGCTGAAGCCGATGCCCAAAATGCGGAGCACGAGACCCATCCCATGAGCGAGCCCTCTCCCTCTCCGCTCCCCGAGAGCGAACCGCCCGCCGCACCCTCACCGGCGCCGACACCGCCTCCGCTGGCGACACGTCCGGCGGCCGTGCGATCCGGGATCGGGCCCGTCACCGCCTTTGTCATTGGTATCGTGTCTGCCGTCATCGTCCTCGCGGCTGCCCTCTTTTCCCTGCCCTATTGGCCCCCGGAAATGCAGGCGATGTGGCGCGGACCGGCAACTGCCGCTCCCGAGAGTGGACAAGCGTCGGCGATGGCAGACAAGGCTCGGCAGGAAGTGGAAGCGGCGCTGCGCGCCCTGGCCGAAGCCCAGGCACGGCTACGCGCTGACGAAGACAAGCTATCCAAGACGCAGGAAGAATTCCGGGCACGTCTCGATGACATCGACAAGCGGATGCGCGCCCTGGCGAATACCGCGACCCAAAGTCCTGCGCCTGTCGCGTCCGACGAGACGCTGAACGCGCTGCGCAACCGCATCGAGACCCTGGAGAACAAGCCGGCGCCGCAACCGGCACCGCAACCCGCCGCCGATACGGAGAAGGTCGACAAGGATGTCGCGGCGCTGCGCATCGAGATCGCGACCCTGCGATCGGGATTGCAGAATCTCGAACAGGCGATGTCGGGCCAGAAGGATCAGGCAACCGCCCTCGCCGATGCGATCGAGAAGACCAAGGCGCAGTCGAACCGCATCAGCGCCGACGAGCAGAAGACCCTTGCCGCAGCGCGCGCCTCCGCCTTGATCGGCATCGCGGCCCGGCTGGATGCGGCACTCGAATCGGAGCAGCCCTTCACCGCCGATCTCTCCCTTCTGGCGCCGCTGGCGCAGGACAATGCCAAGGTCGCCGAACAGAAGGCCACGCTGCAGCCCCTGGCCGAGAAGGGTGTCGCGTCGCGCGCAGCCCTGGCGGCCGGCTTTCCCGCTGTGGCCAAGGCGGCCCTGGCCGAAGACCTTGCCGACGACTCTCTCGGCCAACGAGTCCTGGGCCGGCTCAAGTCGCTGATCTCCCTGCGCCGCGTCGGTGCCGACGTTCCCGGCGACAGCGCCGAGGCCAAGCTGGCCAGGGCCGAGGCGGCCTTGAAGACGGGCGACCTCGCCAAGGCGGTCGAGCTCGTGAAGTCGTTGCCGCCCCAGACGGCATCGGCCACCTCCTCGTGGCTTGCTCGTGCCGAAGCGCATCTCGCGGCCCAGCGCGCCATCGACCTGCTGGCGGCCGAAGGTGTGGCCCTCCTGGCAGCGGCGCGGTAGGCGGCCATGACCTTCCTGCGCGCGCTCTTCTGGTTCGCGATCGCGGCCGTCCTGATGTTCGGGGCGGTGTGGCTGGCCGAACGCCCGGGCCTGGTCACGATGGAGTGGCAAGGATGGCGCCTCGATACCAGCGTCGGCATCCTGCTGGGCGGCGTGCTGCTCCTCATCCTGCTCGCGGTCGCGGCGTGGCTGCTCTACCGCTGGATCGTTGGTACACCGGGAGCCTTGCTGGAGGGCTGGGGCGAAAGTCGGCGCCGACGTGGCTACCGCGCCCTCACCCAGGGATTGGCGGCCGTGGCTGCCGGCGATGCTGCCGATGCGCAGAAGAATGCGCGCAAGGCCGAACAGCTCCTGTCCGAGCCGTCACTGACCCTCCTCCTGTCGGCCCAGGCCGCGCAGCTCAATGGCGATCGCGAGGGCGCGCGCCGGGCGTTCAACGCCATGCTGGAGGACGAGCAGATGGCCTTCCTCGGCCTGCGCGGACTGATCGCCCAGTCGCTGACCGACGGCAACCAGGCACAGGCGCTCGACTATGCCCAGCGCGCCTTCAAGCTGCGGCCGCAGACGCCGTGGGTCGTGCACTCCCTGTTCGACATGCAGGCGCAGATCGGCCGCTGGAAGGACGCGCAGGAAACGCTGGAGACCGGGCTGCGCACCAAAGTCGTCACATCCGATAAGGGACGCACCCTAAAGGCGCTCCTGCTGGTCGAGCGCAGCCGCGTGGCGGAGCGCGAGAACTACGAGGTCGACGCACTGGCGCTGGCGCGGGAAGCCTTCAGTCTGGCGCCCGAGCGCATCGCCGTCGCGCTCAGGCTGGCGGAGCTGCAGATCAAGTCCGGCCAAGCCAAGAGGGCGATGAAGACGCTGGAGCGAACCTGGGCTCTGGCGCCACACCCGGACCTGGCGTCGCTCTATCTCAAGGCGTCGGGCGAAACCGATCCGCTGAAGCGGGTCGGCGTGATCCGGAAGCTGGTCGACCACAAGCCCGAGGATGCCGAGAGCCATATCGCGCTCGCGCAAGCGGCCTTGGACGCCTCGCTGTGGGGCGAAGCGCGGCGGCATCTCGAGCTCGCCGGCGGCGAGCATCCGACCGCACGCATCTGCCGCTTGATGGCCGATGTCGAGGAGCGTTCGGGCGGCGATCCCGCCAAGCTGCATGAATGGCTGGCGCGCGCGGCGGAGGCTCCAGCCGACCGGACCTGGCGCTGCTCCGCCTGCGGCGCGCATCACGAGACCTGGCGCTCGGTGTGTGAGAGTTGCGGCGCCTTTGGGACACTGCATTGGCATGCGCCGGGAACCTTCGGCCATATCCTGCCGCCGGAAGTCCAGCCGCAACCGGCGTTGCAGGGACCCCTGCCGTCCTGAGATCAGAAACAAGAACCTAGGGAGGACTCATGTTCGAGACGACGCTGGCCGGAAGCCTGCCCAAGCCGTCGTGGCTGGCCACACCCAACGTGCTGTGGGCACCCTGGACGTTGACCGGCGCTCCCCTGCAGGAAGCCAAGGAGGACGCCACCATCCTCGCCATCCGCCGCCAGGAAGAGGCCGGTCTCGATATCGTCAGCGACGGCGAGCAGGCGCGGCAGCATTTCGTCCACGGCTTCCTGGCCGAAGTCGACGGCGTGGACTTCGACAAGAAGGTCCGCATGGGGATCCGGAACAATCGCTACGAAGCCGATTGTCCCACCGTCACCTCGGCGCTGAAGCGCCGCAAGTTCGTCCATGAGCGCGAGGCACGCGCCGCCCGGGCAGCCACGGCACGCAAGCTCAAATTCACCTTGCCCGGCCCGATGACCCTGATCGACACGCTGGCCGACGGCTATTACGGCGACCGCGTGAAGATGGCTTTCGCCTTCGCGGAACTCCTCAACCAGGAAGCCAGGGATCTGGAGAAGCTCGGCGTCGACGTGATCCAGTTCGATGAGCCGGCCTTCAACGTCTATCTCGGCGAGACCGTCGAGTGGGGCGTCCCGGCACTCGAAAAGGCGGCCGAGGGACTGAAGTGCACGACCGCCGTGCACATCTGCTACGGCTATGGCATCGAGGCCAACATCAAGTGGAAGGAGACGCTGGGCGAAAGCTGGCGCCAGTACGAACAGACCTTCCCTGCCCTCGATCGCAGCAAGATCCAGCAGGTGTCGCTCGAATGTCGGCAGAGCCACGTTCCGCCCGAACTGATGAAGCTGCTCAAGACCAAGACCGTGCTGGTCGGCGCGATCGATGTCGCTTCGGACAAGATCGAGACCCCGGAAGAGGTGGCGGCGACGCTCAAGGTCGCGACCGAGTTCGTCGATCCCGAGCGCATCCAGGCCTGCACCAATTGCGGCATGGCGCCGATGACGCTCGCGACCGCCTACGGCAAGCTGCGCGCCCTCGCCCAGGGCGCGGCGCTGGCCCGTCAGGCCCTTTGAGATTTCAAGACGCCGGAAGTCGCGCGCGCAAGGCGTAGACCAGCTCCAGTGCTTCGCGCGGCGACAGCTCGTCGGGATTGACGGCGACGAGAGCGGATTCGATTTCCGAGGGTGCCGACTTGGCGCTGCCGCCGGCAGGCCGCGCCGGCGCGGCGGCAAACAACGGCAGATCGTCGACGAGGCGCGTCACGGCACCCGACTGCTCGCCCTTCTCGAGGACTGCCAGAACTTCTTCGGCGCGGGCGACGACGGCCGACGGCAGGCCGGCCAGCTGGGCAACATGGATGCCGTAGGATCGATCCGCTGCGCCGGGCGCCACCTCGTGTAGGAAGACGACCTCGTTCTGCCATTCCTTCACGCGCATCGTGTAGGGCGCGAGCGCGGCCAGTCGTTCCTTGAGCGCCCCCAGCTCGTGGTAGTGCGTGGCGAACAACGCCCGGCACCTGTTGATGTCGTGCAGATGCTCGAGCGTGGCCCAGGCAATCGACAGGCCGTCGAAGGTCGCTGTGCCGCGGCCGATCTCATCCAGGATGACGAGGCTGCGTGCGGTGGCCTGGTTGAGGATCGCGGCTGTCTCGACCATCTCGACCATGAAGGTCGAACGGCCACGGGCAAGATCGTCGGCCGCGCCGACACGGCTGAACAACCGATCGACGATGCCCAGCCGCACCTCCCGCGCCGGCACGAACGAGCCGGCTTGCGCCAGGACCGCGATCAGGGCGTTCTGGCGCAGGAACGTCGATTTGCCGGCCATGTTCGGACCGGTGAGCAGCCACAGGCGACGATCCGGCCCCAGCTCGCAATCGTTGGGCACGAAGGACGCGTTTCCCTGGCGTTGAAGCGCGGCCTCGACGACCGGATGTCGCCCGCCGACAACGGTGAAGGCTGGATCGTCGCTGAGGGTCGGCCGAACGTAATTGCCCGTGACAGCGAGTTCGCCGAGACCGGACGCGACATCGAGCGCGGCAAGTGCCCGGCCCGCCGCGGCAACGGCGGCAGAAACAGCCACGACCTCGCCAATCAGCGCTTCGAAGACGGCGAGTTCCAGCGCCAGCGCCTGGTCGGCGGCACGACCGATGCGGGTTTCGAGATCGGCCAGCTCGGCGGTGCTGAAGCGCGTCGCGTTGGACATCGACTGACGTCGCGTGAAGCCGAGCGCCGGCAGGTCGAGCTTGTCGGCGTGCGTCGCCGTCACCTCGATGTGGTAGCCGATCATGTTGTTGTGGCGGATCTTGAGCGACGGCACGCCCGTTGCCGTCCGGTATTTCGCCTCGAGCGCCGCCACCGTCTTGCGGCTGTCGTCGCGCAAGGTGCGCTGCTCGTCGAGTTCGGCGCGATAACCGGCGCGGATGAATCCACCTTCGCGCGCGAGCAACGGCGGCTCGTCGGTCAGCGCCGCGGCCAGCGACTGGATCAGGGGTCGATGGCCAGAGATGGCGACGACAATCTCGGCCAAGGGCGCTGGAGCGGGCGCCAGTGCCTCGGGCTCCGACGACAGGAGCGCGGCCAATGCCTCGGCCGAGTCGAGGCCGTCGCGTAGGGCAGCGAGATCGCGTGGACCGCCGCGTCCGACCGACAGCCGCTGCAGCGCGCGCTCGATATCCGGTGTGCGCTTCAGCGCCTCGCGCACGCGCTCGCGCAGCGCCGGGCGCTCGACGAAGAGCTGGACAAGGTCGAGACGACGCTCGATTTCGGCACGATCGGTCAGCGGCGCCGCCAGCCGCTCGGCCAGGAGGCGTGCACCGGGTCCTGTCAGGGTGCGATCGACGGTGGCGAGGAGACTGCCCTCGCGCCGGCCATCGAGGCCGCGCACCAGCTCCAGATTGCGCCGCGTTGCCGGATCGATCTCCATCGTTCCGTCGGACCGCTCCCGCCGCGGCGGCGAGAGCGCCGGTGCCTTGCCGGCCTGGGTCAGCTCGACATAGTCGAGCAAGGCGCCGCACGCGGCGACCTCGGCGCGCGAGAAGGAGCCGAAACTGTCGAGAGCCGCGACATTGAAGGCGGCCTGCAGGCGCTTGCGGGCATTGTCGCTGTCGAAGCGCGCCGAAGGCAGTGGCGTCAGCGCGGCGTTCCAGTCGCCCAGCACGATCTTGACGCCGTCCCGCGCCAGCAGCCGGTCGGAAACCAGGATCTCGCCGGGAGAGAGGCGAGCCAGTGCGGCGGCAAGTTGGCCCGGCAGCAACGGCTGGGCCGCGAAGTCGGCCGTTGAAAGATCGAGCCACGCCAGCGCCAGCTCGCCCTGCGCCTCGGCCAGGGCCGCAAGATAGTTGTGGCTGCGCGCATCAAGCAGCGCGTCCTCGGTCAGGGTGCCGGGCGTGATGACTCGGACAACGGCGCGCTCGACGACCGACTTGGCGCCCCGCTTCTTGGCCTCGGCCGGATCCTCGGTCTGCTCGCACACAGCGACCTTGAAGCCCTGGCGGATGAGCCGCGACAGGTAGGCCTCATGGCTGTGCACCGGCACACCGCACATCTTGATGTCTTCGCCCAGATGCTGGCCGCGCTTGGTGAGGGCGATGTCGAGCGCGGCCGACGCCTTGACCGCGTCCTCGAAGAACAGCTCGTAGAAATCGCCCATGCGATAGAACAGCAGATGATCGGGATGCGCAGCCTTGATCGCCAGATACTGGCGCATCATCGGCGTCGCTTCGGCAGGCACGGAGGGAGGAGGCGAACTGTCGGGCACGTCCCCGCTTAACACGGGCGTTCGACGTCCCGCCACGGCCGGTAATTCACACTTTCAACAGGCCCGCGGTCTCCTCGACCAGGGCCGCCAGATCGGAAAGACCTGCACCCGCTCGCGCAAGCGCGCTCTCGACGCGGGAGCGGAAGTCGACCGGCTTGATGCACAGGCGCTCGACGCCCGGTACCGCGCCCTTTTCGTTCAGGAGATACGTGCGGTTCAGCGCAAAAAGCGTCTGGCACAGGCAGGCAACACAGCGGAACGCGCAGCCGGCGACATAGGAAAGATCGTCCCGGCCGCGACCGTGGCTGGCATTTTCGAGCGCAAAGCGGGCTTCCCAGAAGAACGTCCTGATCAGCGCCTCGCCAAGCGCGTCGGGGTAGGAAGCGCATTTGCGGCGCGTCGAGACAAGTGCGTTCTCTGGATCCCACAGGATCTGGCAGAGCGCCAATTCGCCCATGTAGATAGCCGACACGAAGGCATGCGGGTGGCCAGGCTGATAGACGCGCTCCACTGTGCCGGCGCAGCAATCGTCGACGACCTGCCGCACCTTCTCCAGATCGCGATAGAGAAGATCGACCTTGCGGCCATCGACGGTCAGCCAGGCACCGCCATTGATCCACGGTCCCCATTCGCCGATCGCCGTCACGGAGGACCGTGCCGCGCCCGGCAGGAGCATCGCCGCCTTGGCCAGCCGGCCGACATCGATCGGATTGTCGGGCTCGTAATACAGCCCGATGTCGTAGTCCGAGTGCGCAGAGCCTTCGCCGCGGGCACGCGATCCTCCCAGAACGACAGCGCGGATACCGGGCACGCCGCCGAAGGCGCGTACCAGGCGGTCGAGCAAGATTCGGTCGTTGGAGGTGGAGTCATTCATCGCATCACTCATGTGCAAATAAACGGTTCTGCGCCACGTTGCAGCGCGGCATGGCTGGCTGGTACCACCATCGGAATACCGCCAATATGCGCACTCAACTGGGAGAATGAAGCAGATGACGAGCAGCAGCAGCTCGGAAGCAATGGTCAATGAAATGGGCGATCTCGACGGCGATTCGCTGCGGATGCACAAGGCCGGGCGTCCGGGAAAGATCGAGATTATCGCGACGAAGCCCCTGGTGACGCAGCGCGACCTGGCACTCGCCTATTCTCCCGGCGTTGCCGCCCCCTGTCTCGAGATCGCCAAGGATCCCGCCAAAGCCTACGACTACACCGTTAAAGGCAACCTGGTGGCGGTGATCTCCAACGGCACCGCCGTGCTGGGTCTCGGCGATCTCGGCGCGCTCGGCGGCAAGCCTGTGATGGAAGGCAAGGCGGTGCTGTTCAAGCGCTTCGCCGATGTCGACTGCATCGACCTCGAAGTGGACACCAAGGATGTCGACCAGTTCGTCAACTGCGTGCGCTATCTCGGCCCGACGTTCGGCGGCATCAACCTCGAGGACATCAAGGCGCCGGAATGCTTCATCATCGAGCAGCGCCTGCGCGAGCTGATGGACATCCCGGTCTTCCATGACGACCAGCATGGCACCGCCATCGTCTCGGCCGCCGGCCTCATCAATGCCCTCCACCTGACCGGCCGCAACATCAAGGACGTCAAGATGGTGGTGAATGGCGCGGGCGCCGCGTCGATCGCTTGCATCGAGCTCGTGAAGGCGATGGGCCTGCCGCACGAGAATGCGATCCTGTGCGACACCAAGGGCGTGATCTACCAGGGGCGAACCGAGGGCATGAACCAGTGGAAGAGCGCCCACGCGGTCCGCACCAAGGCGCGCACGCTGGCGGAAGCCATGAAGGGCGCCGACGTGTTCTTCGGCCTGTCCGCAAAGGGCGCGGTCACCAAGGACATGGTGAAGTCGATGGCCGACAAGCCCATCATCTTCGCCATGGCCAATCCCGACCCGGAGATCACGCCGGAAGACGTGAAGGCGGTGCGCGGCGATGCCATCATGGCGACCGGCCGCAGCGACTATCCCAACCAGGTCAACAACGTGCTGGGCTTCCCCTACATCTTCCGCGGCGCGCTCGACGTCCGCGCCAGCACGATCAACGAGGACATGAAGATTGCGGCCGCCGAGGCGCTGGCCAAGCTGGCGCGCGAAGATGTGCCCGATGAGGTCGATCGCGCCTATTCCGGCCGGCGGCTGCGCTATGGACCAGAATACATCATGCCAGTGCCGTTCGATCCGCGCCTGATCTCGGCCGTCTCGGCGGCGGTCGCGGAGGCGGCCATGAAATCCGGCGTCGCGCGCAAGCCGATTCCCAACATGGCCGAATACAAGCGCTCGCTCTCCGGCCGCCTCGATCCGACCAGCCACTGGCTGCAGAACCTGTTCGAACAGGTAAAGGCCAATCCGCAGCGCATCGTCTTCGCCGAGGGCGAAGAGGAACGGACGATCCGCGCCGCCGTGGTGTTCCGCGACAACGGCTACGGCACGCCGATCCTGATCGGTCGCGAGGAGCAGGTGCGCGAGACGATGAAGTCCCTCGGCATTACCAACACCGACGGACTCGAGATCCACAACGCCCGCCTGTCGACGCGCAACACGCCCTATACCGACATGGTCTACAAGCGCCTACAGCGCGACGGATTCCTGCGCCGCGATGTGCAGCGCATGGTGAATCAGGGCCGCAACGTCTTCGGCGCCTGCATGGTGGCGATGGGCGATGCCGACGGCATGGTGTCCGGCCTCACGCGCCGCTTCCCCGAGTGCTACACCGACATCAGGCATGTGGTCGACGTCGATCCCGGCAAGGTGGCGATGGGCTACTCGGTGATCGTCTCGCGCCACGGTACCGTGTTCCTCGGTGACACATCGATCAACGAGACCCCGACACCGGAGGAGCTGGCCACCATCGCCAAGCAGATGGTGAAGAGCGCGCGCATGATGGGCCACGAGCCGCGCGTCGCCTTCCTCTCCTTCTCCAACTTCGGCAGCCGGGAGATCGAACGCATCGACCGCATCCGCAAGGCGATCCGCATCCTCGACGCCGAGAAGGTCGACTTCGAATATGACGGCGAGATGCAGGCCGACATGGCGCTCGACCACGCACTGATGAAGGCGACCTATCCCTTCTGCCGCCTGACCGGGCCCGCCAACGTGCTGGTGATGCCGGGGCTCCATTCCGCGCACATCGCCTCGCGCCTGATGCAGAGCCTGGGGGGTGTGACCGTGATCGGGCCGGTGATCGACGGCCTGCAGAAGCCGATGCAGATCGTGGGCATGGGCGCCACGGTCAGCGACCTCGTCAACCACGCCGCGCTCGCCGCCTATGGAGCGCTCAGCCGACGGAGCTAGCCATGTCCGATCTCGTCATCCGCGGGGCCACCCTCATCGATGGCCTCGGCAACGAACCGCGCCGTGCCGATCTGTCCGTGAAGGATGGGCACATCGAGGCGATTGGCGAGATCAAGGACAGAGCGGCCGAAACCATCGATGCCGGCGGCCTCGTGCTGGCCCCCGGCATCGTCGATGTCCACACGCACTATGACGCCCAGATCACCTGGGATCAGACTCTCTCGCCCTCCCCGTCGCTGGGCGTCACCACGGCGGTGATCGGCAATTGCGGCTTCGGGATCGTGCCGGCGCCGCCCGCCGCGCGCGATCTCGTGATCCGCAACCTCTCGGTCGTCGAAGGCATGGATCTCGAGGCGCTCCGCACCGGCATCCAGTGGGATTTCGAGAGCTTCGGCCAGTACATGGACATGCTGCGCCGCCGGCCGGCCTACGCCAATGTCGCGGTTCTGGCCGGCCACTCCACGATCCGCACGGCCGTCATGGGAGAGGCGGCCTCGCAACGCGCGGAGGCGACGCCGGAAGAGCTGGCGCGCATGAAAGCGATGGTGGCCGACGCGATGGCACAGGGAGCCATCGGACTGGGCGCCTCCTATTCGCTCAATCATTCCGGCTATGGCGGCGTGCCGATGCCGTCGACCATCGCGCCGATGTCGGAGCTCGATGCGCTGGTCGGCGCGATGGGACCGCGCTGCAAAGGCGTCATCGCCATCGCCTCGGGCGTGAAGACGCCGGAGGAACTGGAGCCGATGGCGGCGAAGTACGGACGACCGTTCTTCCAGGGCACCGGCATGGCGATGTACAATGAGCAGGAGCCGCAACGCGCCATCCGCATCTTCGATGCCTGCGCCGCCGCCATCCATCGCGGCAACGGGCTCTATGTCCAGATCCCCTGCCAGCCGCTGTCGTTCGATTTCACGATGGCGAACGCCTATCCCTTCTACAGCCATGCCGCCTTCGATCCGATCAAGGCCTACACGCCGGAGCAGCTGAAGGCCGTGTTCCGCGATCCGTCGTGGCGCGCCCAGTTCCGCGACAACGCGCGCAACCCGCGGCCCGGCATGATCTTCCAGGGCAACTGGGATCGCGTGATGGTGGCGGTGGCGCAAAAGCCCACCAACGCCCGCTACGTGAACCGCTATCTCGACGAGATCGCCCGGACCGAGCGGCGTGACCCGCTCGACGTCATGCTCGATCTGGCACTCGACGAGGATCTTGGAACCGCCTTCCTCGGTCGCTTCCTCAATGTCGGCGACGACGGCGTGGCGCGGCTGCTGAAGCACGAAGCGGGCGTGGTGGCGTTGAGCGATGCCGGCGCCCACCTGATCTACATGTGCGATGCGGGATTTGGCCTGCATTTCCTGTCGCACTGGGTGCGCGAACGAGGCGATTTCGATCTCGTCGAAGGCGTCCGACGGCTCACCAGCCATCCGGCGGATCTTTATGGCATCCCCAATCGCGGGCGCATCGCCATCGGCGCTCAGGCCGACCTGTTGCTGTTCGATCCCGCGACCGTCGGCGTGAGCCCGGCCGAGCGTGTGGCCGATCTGCCGGGTGGAGGCCGCCGGACCATCCGCCGGCCGACCGGCGTCCACGGCGTGTTCTGCAATGGCGTGAAGACCTTCGACGGCAAGGACTATGTGCGCCACGCCAAGGGACCCGGCCATGTCCTCGATCGCTTCGCTCCGTCACAGGGCCGGCATGTCGCCCTCGCGGCGCAGTGACTTGACCGCATGACCTTCCAGACGTGGTGGCTCTATCTCGGCGCGGTCATCCTGATCAGCGCCACGCCAGGCCCCAATGTCCTCTATGTCACGACGCGCAGCATCCGCTTCGGCTTCGGCGCCGCAATGCTCGGCATGACAGGCTGCCTGCTGTCCCTGACGGTTCTGCTGGTCGCTTCGGTGGCCGGCGTCAGTGCCTTCATGCTCGCTGTGCCCGTCGCCTTCGAGGCCCTGAAGTATGCCGGCGCCGCCTATCTGATCTATCTCGGCATCCAGACGTGGCGGTCGCCTGTGGACCCACCCGTCATTGCGGCACCGTCGCGCGAAACCAACGACCGCACAGTGGATCGCTGGACCTTGCTGCGCGGTGGTTTCCTCGTCGGCATCAGCAATCCCAAGCTGCTGGTGTTCGCCGCCGCCTTCTTTCCGCAATTCATGACGCCGAACGCGCCCTGGGCCCCGCAATTCGGCCTGCTGGTCGCGACGTTCCTCGCCGTCGA
The DNA here is from genome assembly GCF_900167455.1 of Enhydrobacter aerosaccus. Lineage (GTDB taxonomy): Bacteria > Pseudomonadota > Alphaproteobacteria > Reyranellales > Reyranellaceae > Reyranella > Reyranella aerosaccus. The sequence continues at coordinate 357,162 of NZ_FUWJ01000003.1, read as the reverse complement.
AGCCTTCTTCTACATGCTCTATTCGCTGAGCGGTCGGCGATTCGCGACTCACCTCATGCAAGGTGCCTGGCTGCGTCGCGTCAATCGCGCCAGCGGTGCGATCTTCTGCGGTTTCGGTGTGGCCTTGCTGCGTTACAAGCCATAGCGCTTTGCGCCCCTCTCCCCGCGGTATAGGATTTTCATAAATAAATCGCCTGGGAGGGCGCGCCATGTCGACGATCATGAAAATCAGCAGTCGGAGTCTGTCCGCAATTCGGCGGCGGAGTCTGGTGACGGGCGGGATGGCGGGCATCCTGGCGAGCGGGCTTGCCCCCACCTTTGCCCGCGCCGAAGCAAAGAAGCTGGTCTTCGCGCATATCAATGCCGTGCCCGAGTCGGCAGCTGTCGCCTTCGACTGGATGGCGGGCGAAGTGAAGAAGCAGTCGAACGGCGAGCTCGACATGCAGTTCTTCGGCTCGACCTTGCTCAGCAAGGAGCTCGACATCATGAATGCCGTGAAGTCCGGCAACATCGCTATGGGCAGTCCGGCCGGCGCCGCGGCAACCATCTTTCCGGAGATGGGGGTGTTCCTCGTGCCCTATCTCGTGAAGAGCTACGACCAGGCCTACAAGATGTTCAACGGCCCGATCGGCGACAAGATGGACAAGGATTTCCAGCAGAAGTACGGCGTGAAGACTCTCTGCTACTTCGATTACGGCTTCCGCCACTTCTGGACCGGCAAGAAGGCGATCGTCGAGCCGAAGGATCTGCGCGGCGCCAAGATCCGTGTCCAGCAGGCCAAGGTGTTCGGCGACACGATCAACGGCCTGGGCGGTAATGCCGTGCCCATGGCCTGGGGCGAGGTGATCTCGGCGGCAAAATCGGGCGTGATCGACGGCGGCGATCTTCCCATCGTGAACATGATGGCGCTGAAGATCTACGAAGTCTCCAAGTACGCCTCGCTGACCTATCACAATTACGGCCCGACCAATGCGGTCATGAACCTCGCTGTCTGGAACGGCCTGACGCCGGCCCAGCAGAAGCTGATGCTGGATCTCAGCCGCGAAGCACAGCGCCGGATCCGCGATCTCACAGAGTCGGTCGACAATTATGAGAAGGCGAAGGAACTGCTCGAACCCAAGGGCATGACGGTGGCCAAGGCCGACGTCGAGGCCTTCCGCAAGGTCGCTGAGGCGAAGATCTGGCCGGCCTACAAGAAGCAATACAGCGAGATGTGGGACGAGATCGCTTCGTTCAAGTCCTAGCCGACCTCGACATCCCGGGGCGATGCCGCGGGACTTTCACCCAACTCGAAGCCTGTGTCATCCTGGGACGACAATGATGAAGTTCATCGCCGCGATCCCCAAGCTCGTCGTTTCCCTGCTGCTGATCGCAGCGATCGTCAACCTGTTGATCGGCGTGTTCCTGCGCTACGTCATGATTCCGGTCACGGATTGGCTCGACCTGGATCCGATCCCCTTCACCTGGGTCGAAGAAGTGGGCGAGATGATGCTCGCCTATCTGACCTTGATCGGCGCGGCGATCGGCGTGCGTGAACGCGCACACTTCACGCTGCACGTCCTGCATCTCACGCCGCGCGGCCTGCTGTTCGTAGAACGCATCCATTTCGTTCTGGTCGCCGCGCTCGGTTTGCTGGTGGCGTGGTTCGGCGTCAGGCTGTGCATTCTCAACAGCACACTCACCACGCCGGGCCTCGAGATCAATCTCGCCGTCCTTTATGGATCTGCGGTGATCGGTGGAGTCCTGCTCGCGATCTATGCCGCCTCCATGGTGATCGCACCGCCGCCCCGCTTCCCCACTGCACACTGAGGATCGAACGGCATGTTGTTGCTTCTGGTCGCCGCGATCTTCGTCGTCCTGATCGTCTTCTCGATGCCCATTGTCTTCGCCCTCGGCGTCTCCGCCGTGGCAGGGCTATGGATCGGCGGTTACGACATGCAGGTCCTGTCCTCGAGCCTGGTATCGGGCTCGCAGAGCTGGGTGCTGCTGGCCATTCCCGCCTTCGTCTTCGCCGGCGGCCTGATGGAACGCTGCGGCATGAGCCATGCCCTAGTCGATTTCGCCCGCGCGCTGGTGGGCTGGGTCAAGGGCGGGCTCGGCATGTCGGTGATCGTGGTCGCCTATTTCTTCTCCGACATCTGCGGCTCGAAGATGGCCGAGGTCTCGGCGCTGGGCTCGACCCTGATGCCGCCGCTCACCAAGGCCGGCTACAAGCGCGAGGACTCGGCATCACTGATTGCCGCCGGCACGGCGATGGGCATGCTGGTGCCGCCAGCGATCTTCATGATCGTGATCGCACAGGTCACGAACACGTCGGCGGTCGCGCTCTTTCTCGCCGGCTTCGTGCCTGCGGCCGTCATCATGCTCTGCCTGATGGCCTTGGTCTGGTACCGGGCCCGCAAATACGATTGGCCGGTCGACACGCGGCCGGATCTGACCTTGCTCACCACCACGGCACGGCGCGCCGCGATTCCGCTCGTCATTCCGATCGTCATCCTGGGCGGCTTCATCGGTGGCGTATTCACCGCGACGGAAGCGGGCGCGGTGGTGGCGGCTTACGCCTTCGTCGCCGCGCGCTTTTACTATCGCAACGTCAGTTTTCGCGAGATGGGCAAGCTTGCCTACGAGAGCGCGATCCTCACCGCATCGGTCGTGTTCCTGCTCGCCGTCGCGTCGGTGTTCCAATACCTGATGGGCGTTTCCGGCGTGCCGAAGCTGCTGGCGGAGGTATTGTCGCCGCTGCACTCGATGCCGTGGCTGTTCCTGCTCTGCACCGCCGCCATCACCATGATGTTCGGCATGGTGCTGGAGGGTCTGCCGGCGGCGGTGGTGCTGATTCCGGTGGTGTTCCCGATCGCCGAGAAGATGAACATCAACCCCTACCACTTCAACATCGTGCAGACGGCGGCGGTGGGCATCGGCCTGTTCCTGCCGCCGATGGGGGTAGGGCTGCTGATGGCGCTCAAATTCGCCAACCTGACCGTCGGCCAGCACTGGCGCACCTACATGCCCTACATCGCCGCACTGCTGTTCGGCCTGCTGCTGATCATCCTGTTCCCGGACATCGCGCTTTTCCTGCCGCGCGCTGCCGGCGCCATCAACTAGGGCTGGCAACTAGGGCTGGCAGGCGTCGAGACGTGCGTAACGGTCAGGCGATGATTCTTGCCGTCGCGGGCCGACCAGGAGATCGACTGGCCGACGCCTAGGCCGATCAAGGCTGCTCCGATCGGAGTCATGACCGAGATGCGGTGCTGGTCGAGGCTTTCGTCGGCAGGATAGACGAGCGTCATCGTACGCACCCGGCCGTCGTCCGACTCGAAGGTAACGGTCGAGCCCATCCGCACCACGTGAGGAGGCACCGCCTCATCCTCGACGACCTTGGCCCGATCCATCTCGGCCAGCAGCTCCTCGGCGACCTCCGGAAGGCGCTGCATGGAGGCATTGGCGAGATCGATCAGCCGCTCGTAGTCGGCGTTGCTCACGATGATCTGTGGAACTGAACGGCTCCGCACGACGTCACGCATCGGGAAGGCCTCTGAAGCAAATTGTGGAACGAAGAAGAAGGGCGCAGACGCGCAAACGCACGATGGCGCGCGCCATCGTCACCAAAACGTAAGGAGCCAGGGCCGGGATTTCAACCCGGCCCGGAGGGGCTATTTGGTGGGCTTGCTCAGGCCACCGCGGGCGCGGCGTGCTTCGTAGGCCTGGACCACTGCATAGGCCATGCGCAGGTTCGGTGCGGCAATGCCATGCTTGCGCGCCCGGCTCAGCATGTCGCCGATGACGTGGCGGCCCTCGATGGCCCCGCCCTTCTCGAGATCGCCCAGCATGGAGGCCGCGAAGGCCGACCCGCGCTTGGTCAGATAGACCTTGAGGTTTTCGATGCCCTTGTCGCCGGGATCGAAGCCTTCGGCGCGGGCGACGCGGCGGCATTCGTCGACCGTCTCGAGCATCAGCGCTTCGCCATCATCGGCCGACAGGATGTCGCCGGTGGTGCCACGCAGCGTGCAGCACATCGATGCCAGCGACGTGAGCATGATCCACTTGTCCCAGAGGTCCTGGTTGATCTTGTCGTTGAGGCCCCCTTCGATGCCAGCCTTCTTGCACAGTGCATCCAGCTCCCCGAGCGACGCCCGCACGGGCTTGCCCGAACGCTCGCCGAAGGAGACGCCGGCGAACGGGCTGGTATGCAGCACCTCGCCGTTGGGACCGAGCATGCCGCCGATGCGGGCGAGGCCGCCCGCCACCTTGTCGGCGCCGAACTTGTTATCGAGTACATCGAGATGCGCGAGCCCGTTCAACATCGGCACGATGGTCGTGTGCTCGCCCACCGCCGGCGCGATCGCCTCGATCGCCGAATCGAGGTCGTAGGCCTTGCTGGCGAGGATGACGATATCGTAGGGCCCGCCTTCGCTGCCCTTGGTCACCACCTTGACCGGCAGCACCGCGTCGCCTTTCGGGCTCTTGATCACGAGACCTTCGGCCTTGACCTTGGTGGCGCGCGGCTCGCGCAGCAGGAACGTCACGTCAGCGCCGGCCTGATGCAGACGGCCGCCGAAATAGCCGCCGACCGCACCGGCGCCGAGGATCAGGATCTTCATTTGGCAGTGCTCCTTTGCGCGACCCAATCGCTCAGCCACGTGGCGAGGTCGTCGGTCTGATGATGGATGTGATCCAGGTTGGTATCGGCGGCCCGCTTCACGCTCTCCTCGGTCCGGATCCACACCGTGCGCATGCCCATGTCGTGCGCCGGCTTGAGGTTGGCCGAGACGTCGTCGGCAAAGGCCGCGCGCGTCGGGTCGACGTCATGCTTCACCACGAGCTTGTCGTAGATCGCCTGGTGGGGCTTGGGCCAGTAATCGCCGGCGACGATGTCGAAGATCGCCTCGAAATGATGAGCCACGCCCAGCCGCTCCATGACGCGCTCGGCATGCGGCACGTCACCCGCGGTAAAGACGATCTTGCGGCCGGGCAGCGCCTTCAGGGCAGCGTCGAGTTCCGGGCTGGCGGGCACCGGCGAATAATCGATGTCATGCACATAGGCGAGCATGTGCCGCGGGTCGACGCCATGCAGGGTCATCATGCCCCGCATCGAGGTGCCGTGATCGCGCCAATACTGCTTCTGCACGCGTCGCGCCTCTTCGACATCGACCTTGAGCCAGTCGGCAATGTAGCGGCTGATGCGGACATCGATCTGGGCAAACAGATTGCACCGCGCCGGGTAGAGCGTGTTGTCGATATCGAACAGCCAGACGTCGGGATCGTGTTTGGGAGCGGCCATTTGGGGATTTTGCTTAATCGCGGTCCGTGCGCTTGTCGAGCGGGCAGCCTATAAGAAGCCGCAATGGATATTCTCGTTTATGCCTTGCTGGCGCTAATCGCCCTACTGCTTGTCGGGCTGCTTGTCCTGCTTCTGCGCCGGAACGATGCGGGCGAGACCGAGGCCGTCCGGCGTCATCTTGAGCTGGCGCTGAGCCAGCAGGCCGAGACCGTTCAGCGGGTCGAGCGATCGCTGCGCGAGCAGGAACAGGCCCTGAGCAAGGTCGTCAGCGAGCGGCTGGACCGCAACGAGAAGGCCACCGGCCAGGTCGTCAGCGACCTGCGCGAGCGACTGGCCCGGATCGACGAAGCGCAGAAGAAGATCGGCGATCTTTCCACGCAGGTCGTCGGGCTGCAGGAGATCCTCTCGAACAAGCAGGCGCGCGGCGCCTTCGGCGAAGTCCAGCTGAACGACCTGGTGCAAAACGCCTTGCCCCCCTCGGCGTACGAATTCCAGTGCAGCCTGGGCAACGGCTCGCGGGTCGACTGCCTGCTGCACCTGCCCAACCCGCCCGGCTCGATCGCCATCGACGCCAAGTTCCCGCTCGAGAGCTACCGGCAGCTTCGCGCCGTCGCCCCGGGCGACACGCAAGGGCTCGCCGTTGCGCAACGCGCCTTCCAGCAAGCGATGCGCAAGCATATCGGCGACATTCGCGACAAGTACATCGTGCCCGGCGAGACGGCCGAGTCGGCTTTGATGTTCCTGCCCTCGGAAGCGGTCTATGCCGAACTGCATGCCAACTTCACGGCGATCGTCGAGGAGTCCTACAAGGCCCGCGTCTGGATCGTCTCGCCGACCACCATGATGGCCACGCTCAACACGGTCCGCGCGGTCCTGAAGGACGTCCGCATGCGCGAGCAGGCGGGCGAGATCCAGAAGGCGGTCGGGCTGATGCTCGAGGACGTCCGCCGGCTCGACGATCGCGTCACCAATCTCAAGAAGCACTTCGCCCAGACCGAGAAGGATCTGCGCGACATCGACACCTCGACCGACCGCATCACCAAGCGCGGCCAGCGTATCCTGGATACCGACCTCGGCGAAGGCCCGACCCCACTGCCGCCCAAGGCCTAGTCCCGGCCCGTCCCACCGCGTCTCACCCGGTGGGACACGTCCGATGCCGATGGCATCGGCCTTTTGCGCCGGTCGTCCCGCTTTCTGCCACCCCCACCCGAATCGCGGCGAAGGAAAAAGCGGATTTCCCGAAAACCGCAAAATGGAGTCCGATCAAGAGGTCGACGCGATTCCAGCCGGCTTTTCGGGAATCCCCGAAACGACGCGACGGGACCGCGGCGCGGCAGACGGTGCGGGCGGCGATGCAGGATGGAGAGACGGCGGAGGGCATGGCGTATTCGACCGGAGCTGGAGCGACGCCGCCATTTTACCCTTCGATCTTCACCCCCCGATTATGGTCACCACGCTGCCGACGGCGCGGAGCAGAGGCCGGCGTCAGCCCCACGGGCCGCGGCCGCCAGTCTGCGGGACCGATCCGCCGGCACGGGCGCGGGTCGTCGTCCCGTAAGCGGGAGCCGGCGTCATGGACGACGCCATCGCCTGCAGGCGCGCAATGCGCTCTTCCATCGGCGGATGGGTCGAGAACAGGTTCGCCATGCCGCCGCCGGACAGCGGGTTGTCGATATAGAGATGCGCCGTCGCCGGATTGGCTTCCGCCGTCGCGTTGGGAATGGCCTGGGTCCCCGCATGCAGGCGCGCCAAGGCCGAGGCCAGCCATTCCGGGTGACCCGATATCTCGGCACCCATCCGGTCCGCCTCGAACTCGCGGCTGCGGCTGATCGCCATCTGCACCAGCGTGGCGGCCAGCGGCGCCAGAATCATGGCCGCGATGGCGACGATCGGATTGACCAGCGGCCGGCCATTCTCGTCGCGGCCGCCGCCGAACAGGCCGCCGAAGGTCGCCAGCATGCCGATCGCACCGGAGAGCGTGGCGGCCACCGTCATGGTGAGCGTGTCGCGGTTCTTCACGTGGCCGAGCTCATGGCTCAGCACGCCGATCACTTCCTGCCGGTTGAGGTGCCGCAGGAGACCGGTGTTGACGGCGACCGCCGCATGCTCCGGGCTACGGCCGGTGGCGAAGGCGTTGGGCTGGTCCTCGTCGATGACATAGACGCGCGGCATCGGCAGGCCGGCGCGCTGCGTCAGCTCCTGCACGATCCCGTAGAGCTCGGGCGCCTCCTGCGGCCCGACCTCATGCGCATTGCTCATGCGCAGCACCAGGCTGGCCGAGTTCCAGTAGGCAAAGACGTTCGTGCCCAGGGCCACCAGCAGGGCGATCACCAGCCCGTTATGGCCGCCCAGCATATAACCGACCGCGAGAAAGAAGGCCGTGAGCGCCGCAAGAAGCAGCGCGGTCTTCACATAGTTCATGCCCGGAAAGATGGCTCCAGACTGTGGCGAATCAAGGCGCGGGACGGCATCATGGGGCCATGACCCAGGATGAAAAGCCCGCCGCCACGGCGGAGACCCCGAAGGCGGAGCCGGCCAAGCCCGCCGCCCCGGACAAGCCCAAGAAGGTCGAGGAAATCGGCGGCCCGCCCGGCCCCGAACCGACCCGCTACGGCGACTGGCAATTCAACGGCAAAGTGACCGACTTCTAGGACCGATCGGTCAGGCCGTGCCGCAGAGCCTGCCTGCTGCGCTGGAGACGAGTAACGCCATGAGTACATCGAAGAGCATCTTCCATCCCAGCTTCAAGGCCCGGCCGTGGTGGTGGGAAGCCTGGACGCCCAACAACGCCCTGTCCCAGGACCCGCCGGCGAAGACCGACGTGGTGATCGTGGGCGCCGGCTATGGCGGGTTGGCAACGGCGCTCGAGCTTCGCCGCAACGGCATCGATGCCGTGGTGCTGGAGCGCGGCGACTTCGGCGTCGGCGCATCGACCCGCAATGGCGGCATGATCTCGGGCGGCGTCAATCTCGGCAAGGGGCTGGGTGGCAAGAACCAGGCAGCGGAGGAATTCGCGCGCCGCAAGGCCGAGTTCCTGGGCGCCGGCGCCGATTCGCTGTCGGTGATCGAGGACATCATCGCGCGAGAGAAGATCGAGTGCGGCGTGATCAAGAAGGGCCGTTTCGTCGGTGCCTGGACGCCCCGTCACTATGACGAGCAGGCGGCCAAGATCGAGATGTTCAACAAGTACGCCGATGTCGGGGCCGAGATGATCCCGCGCGAACGGCAGCGCGAGATGATTTCGTCCGATTATTACTTCGGCGGCATGTATGCGCGCCGCTCCGGCCACCTGCATCCGGCGCTCTACTACAAGGGCCTGTTGGAGGCCGCCCATCGCGCCGGCGCGATCCTATGCGCCAACGTGGAGGCGGAGCGGACGGAGAAGGTTGGCACCGGTTGGCGCGTGCTCACCGCAAAGGGCCCGATCCAGGCCAAGGAAGTGGTGATCGCCACCAACGGCTATACCGGCGATCTGACGCCGCGCCTCAAGCGCCGCGTCGTGCCGGTGGCGAGCCACATCATCGCCACCGAGGAACTGCCGATGCCGGCGACGGAGCTCATTCCGGAGCTGCGGTCGATCGCCGACACCAAGCGGGTGCTGACCTATTACCGCCCCTCGCCGGACGGCAAGCATATGATCTTCGGCGGCCGTGCGCGTTTCACGGCCGCGCCGCCCGAAGTCAGCGCGCCGGTGCTTTACCAGTACATGATCGACCGGTTCCCGCAGCTCAAGGGCATCCGCATCACCCATGTCTGGACCGGCAATGTCGCCTTCGCTCTCGACTACATGCCGCACATGGGCACCGATCAGGGCCTGCACTATCTGCTGGCCTGCAACGGCAACGGCGTCGCCATGATGACCTATCTCGGGACCCAGACGGCCAAGAAGATCGCCGGCGGCTCCAACGCGCCCATCAATCCCTTCGACGGCCGCGACTTTCCCGACAACCCGTTCTACAACGGCGATCCATCCTGGATCCTGCCGCTGATCGGCGCCTGGTACCGCACACGCGACTGGATCGACCGCAAGCGAGCCGCCTGATGACTCCCCTTCCCGTAACGCTGTCCGATGTCCGGGCAGCGGCCGACCGCATCCGCGGCGCGATCGTTCGCACGCCCTGCCTGCGCAGCGAGACCCTGTCGCGCATCTTCCATGCCGACATCTGGATCAAGTTCGAGAACCTGCAGTTCACCGCCTCGTTCAAGGAGCGCGGTGCACTGAATACCCTGCTGCAGCTCACAGCGGACGAACGCGCGCGCGGCGTGATCGCCATGTCGGCCGGCAACCACGCCCAGGGCGTGGCCTATCACGCCGGACGGCTCGGCATTCCCGCCACCATCGTGATGCCGTCCTTCACGCCGAACACCAAGGTGAGCCACACCCGCGCCCATGGCGCGACCGTCGTGCTCCACGGCGAGACGCTGGCCGAGGCGGCGGCGGAAGCGCATCGCCTGGCGGCGGCGCGCGATCTCGTCTTCGTCCACCCCTATGACGATGCGCGCATCATCGCCGGCCAGGGCACGATCGCCCTTGAGATGCTCGAGGATGCGCCGCAGCTCGACACCCTGGTCATACCGGTCGGCGGCGGTGGCCTGATCGCCGGATGCGCCGCCGCCGCGCGCGGCCTGAACCCCGGGATCAAGGTGATCGGCGCCGAGGCGGCGGCCTATTCGGCCATGCGGCAGCTCCTGGCCGGGCAGCCGGTGTCGGTCGGCGGCGATACGCTGGCCGAAGGCATCGCCGTGCGCGACATCGGCGAGCTGACGCTTGGGCTGGCGCGCGCCCTGGTCGATCACGTCGTGAGTGTCGACGAGGTGGCGATCGAGCGCGCCATCTCGCTGCTGCTCGAGGTCGAGAAGACAGTGGTCGAGGGTGCGGGCGCGGCCGGCCTGGCGGCGCTGGTTGCCGCCCCGGACTCGTTTGCCGGCCGCAAGATCGGGCTGGTCCTGAGCGGCGGCAACATCGACACGCGCCTGCTCGCCTCGGTGCTGCTGCGCGGCCTGGTGCGCGACGGCCGCATCGTCCGTCTGCGCTGCATGATCGGCGACCTGCCCGGCCAGCTGGCCCGGGTGGCGGGCCTGATCGGCAAGGCCGGCGGCAATATCGTCGAGGTGCAGCACCAGAGATTGTTCGGCAGCGTGGTCGCCAAGCGCGCCGAACTCGACGTCACCGTCGAGACCCGCGACCGCGAGCACGTCAAGGAACTGGTGAAGGCACTCGAGGGCGACGGCTTCGCCGTCCGTGTGCTGGAGGGCGCCGATATCTGACGTGCATTCGGCGTCGCCCGAAACAAAAGCATGACGTCCAGGGCAAAGATCGTGCGGTCCCAACTCAAGGAGACCGCCATGACAATCACGGTTTTCATCCGCTATCGGATCGATCCATTCCAGCGCGAGGCGTTCGAGGCTTACGCCCGCCGCTGGCAAACCATCATACCGCGATGCGGCGGCGACCTGATCGGCTACTGGATGCCCCATGAGGGCACCAACAATATCGCCCAGGCGCTCATCGGCTTCGAAACTCTCGCAGCCTATGAAGCCTATCGGGCACGGCTTCGGGCCGATCCGGAGGCGACCGCCAATTTCCGCAACGCCGAAGAGCAGCGTTTCATCCTGGAGGAAGAGCGCACTTTCCTAAGGCCTGTCGGTCCGGCCTGACTCGCGCCAAAGCGCCGCTTACATCGGGGCGGGGGTAGAGCTAAAAGACCGGCCATGTCCGCCCATAGCTACACCCCTTCCCCCACCCCCGATCTGGCCCGCATCGAACGGGCGCTGATCTCCGTTTCCGACAAGGCCGGCCTGGTCGAGCTGGGCAAGGCGCTGGCGGGCCATGGCGTCGAATTGCTCTCGACGGGCGGGTCCGCTAAGGCCTTGCGCGACGCCGGGCTCAAGGTCATCGAGGTGAGCGACCATACCGGCTTCCCCGAGATCATGGATGGGCGGGTGAAGACGCTGCAGCCCTCGATCCACGGCGGCATTCTGGCCCGGCGCACCGACGAGGGACACAGGAAGGCGATGAGCGATCACCGGATCGCCCCGATCGACCTGGTGGTGGTGAACCTCTACCCCTTCGAGGCCACGGTCGCCCGCGGCGCCGACTTCCCGACCTGCGTCGAGAACATCGATATCGGTGGGCCGGCCCTGATCCGTGCCTCGGCCAAGAACCACGACTTCGTCACCGTCGTTGTCGACCCCGCCGACTACGACTCGGTCCTGGCCGAGCTCGCCGCCAACAAGGGGGCGACGACCCTGGCGCTGCGCCGCAAGCTCGCCGCCAAGGCCTATGCGCGGACCGCCGCCTACGACTCGGCGATCGCCAACTGGTTTGCCAAGCAGCAGGACGAGCTGTTCCCCGAGCAGCTCACGCTTGCCGCCAAGCGCGTACAAGTCCTGCGCTACGGCGAGAACCCGCACCAGAAGGCCGCTTTCTATTCCGACGGCAGCAACCGGCCGGGCGTCGCCACGGCGCGCATGGTCCAGGGCAAGGAGCTTTCCTACAACAACATCGGCGACACCGAGGCGGCCTACGAATGCGTGGCCGAATTCAAGGAGCCGGCGGTGGTCGTGGTGAAGCACGCCAATCCCTGCGGCGTGGCGATCGGCAAGGACCAGCAAAGCGCCTATCTCAAGGCCTATGCCTGCGATCCGGTCTCGATCTATGGCGGCATCGTCGCCGTCAACCGGACACTCGAGGCGGTGACGGCAACCGACCTCGCCAAGCGATTCCTGGAAGTGATCATCGCCCCCGATGCCACGCCCGAGGCACTGGAGATCCTGGCACGTCGCAAGGATGTTCGCGTGCTGCTTGCCGGCACGCTGCCGGACCCGACGAGCGCCGGCATGACGCTGAAAAGCGTTGCCGGCGGCTACCTCTTCCAGAGCCGCGACAACGGACGGGTCGCGAGGGCTGACCTCAAGGTCGTCACGAAGCGCGTGCCGACCGAACAGGAGATCAACGACATGCTGTTCGCCTTCACGGTCTGCAAGCATGTGAAGTCGAACGCCATCGTCTATGCCAAGGACGGCGCGACCGTCGGTGTCGGTGCGGGCCAGATGAACCGCCGCGACTCCTCGCGCATCGCGGCCATTCGCGCCGCGGAGTCCGGGGAGATGGCCAAGCTGGCGCAAAGCCCCGCTATCGGCAGTGTGGTTGCTTCCGACGCGTACTTCCCCTTCCCGGACGGCCTGCTGGCGGCGGCAGAGGCGGGCGCGACGGCCATCATCCAGCCCGGCGGCTCGATGCGCGATCAGGCGGTGATCGATGCCGCCGACGAGGCGGGATTGGCGATGGTGTTCACGGGAATGCGTCACTTCCGGCACTGAGCCGATCCACACACATTCCCCTCATCCGCCCGGAATATGCCGGGCGGGCCCCAGATTGCGCTTGGCCTGGAAGGCCCAGCGCCAACCGCCTAACACGCGACTTTGTTGTTAGGCGTACTCAGGCTCCGCAACCGGAGCAGCGATCTCGGTGACGTCGATAAGATTCCGCGTGGAGGGGAGCATCACCGCTGTCAGACCGCGATCGAGACGTTGCAGCGACACTTCGATTCCATTGGAAAACCTTACCGCATCCTTGTGCGGGCCGGTTTCCAGACGCGTCATCACGACATCCTCGACGGGGCCGACGCCATAGGCCTTCTGCACCGTCTCGCCGATACCTTCCAGGCGCAACTTGCTATCGGCCGCCACGCACACGGCCAAGTCGCAGGTCTGTCCCGAGGTAAATCCCATTGAGCCACTGGCAAAGCGCTCAAGGGTGAGTTTCTCACCAGCTTCGGCAGGTCGTGACTGATACGCTTCGAGTGAGTAATCACACATATCGACCTCCTCTAGAGTAAGACTCAACTCACAAGTGGGGCGCCTGCCCTCCTCTTCAAGACTGCATTCGCCCCAAATAGAAACACGCAAGAAGCACGCCGTGTTCCTTCTGCTTTTGATGGGATCGAATGGCGCCGGCACTCACGGCCGGCAAAGTTTGCGCTAAGTGGCCGCCCCGACAGAGAAAGCGAGCGGCAACACGGTGACTTCGAGAGGCAGACGACCAACCGTCTCACCGTCGACATCGACGAGAATATCCACATCGGCCTCGAAGCGGAATGATCGTCCGCGCGTCACTCTCACCTTGGAGTGATGAATATGTGTGCCGCGATGGAGCTTAGGCATGATCGCCGTAAGCATGCCGGCGCGGGAGATGTCGCCCATCTCGACGAGGTCGAGCACACCATCATCGAAGAGTGCGCCTGGCATGAGTTTCATGCCGCCACCGCCATTCTCCGTATTCGCCACGATCGCGGTGAAGAGTCGTCTCGGCCCTTGCGGCACGCCATCGATGGCGACAAGCACGGAATGGTTGCGGTATCCCAATGTCACAACCGGCGTCATCAGAAGGTACGCAGCGGGTCCCAACTTCTTGATCCAACGCGATTGCGACGTGCGATGACTGATCGCCGCGGCGGCGCCCAGGGACACCATCAGATAGCCGAAGCGCTCGATAGGCCGACCGTCGAGACCGGAACAGCGGATGCGCAGCAGATCGATGGCTTTGCTGCCTGTCCCCGCCGCGGCGTCATAGGCGCGGTCGGCGTCTGGGAGATGGCCAAGCGCTCGATTGAGTTCGTTGGCCGTACCGGCAGGGATCGGGCAGATCACCGCGTCCGGTTCGATCAGCCGGCCAGACCTGTCGAGCAGGCCGTTCAGCACTTCGTTGACGGTGCCATCGCCACCCACCGCGACGAACCTTCGGCTGCCCGACAAAAGGGCCTGGCGCGCCAGATCAGTGGCGTGGCCCGGGGCCGTGGTGAAGCACGGTTCGAAGTCGCCAAGGCGCGCGGCCAGCCTGGCGCAGATCGCCGGCCAACGACGGCCGGCGCCGCCCTTGTTGGCGGCGGGATTGACGATGACTGTGGAACGCGGGTCCGTCACAGGCGGGGAGCCACCTGGTCCGCCAGCAGGCGGAAACTCTCGCGGCTGAGGGGCGCGCAGATCAGGTAGGTGAGGCCGATCTCTTCCTTCAATCGCGCGACCTTGTCGACGACCGCCTCGGGCGTGCCGTGCAGGATCACGTTGTCGACGTAGTAATCGACGGGGTCCCGGCCGTCGTAGTTTCGCCGGACCTGCATCGACTTGCGATGGGTATGCTGAGGACCGGCGTAGGCATCGAGCAGCCACTGCGCGCCACGCCGGGCAATCGCCGCCGCTTCCGCCTCTGTCGCGGCCAGCGCCAGCAGGCGCGCCATCGGGATGTCGCGATCCTTCTCGGAGAAGCCGGCTTCGGTGAGCTTGTCGGCATACAGGCGACGCTTGCGGCCGAGTTCCTCGATCGAGGCGTGCGGATCCATCAGGATGGAGAAGCCGCGGCCCGCTGCCCACGCGATCGCCTCTTCCGACGTTGCCGCCATCCACACCGGCGGATGCGGTCGTTGCAACGGCTTGGGCAGCACCTCGACTTCGTCGAACGAGAAGTGCCGCCCGTGGTAGGTCAGCCGGTCGTCACGCCACGCCGCCAGCACGATCTCGACGGCCTCGCGAAAGCGCTCTCCGCTTTCTTCCGGCGGCACGCCGAACGCCGCGAATTCCGAATGAGCGAAACCTCGGCCCGCACCCCAGTTCACGCGGCCGCCGGACAGCACATCGAGCAGTGCCACCTCCTCGGCGAGCCGCAGGGGATGATAGAGCGCAGCAAGCGACACGGCGGTCCCGATCCGCAGGCGCGTCGTCCGCGCCGCCGCCAGCACGCCCAGCATATGCACCGACGGACAGACGCTGAAAGTCGTGAAGTGATGCTCGGCCAGCCACACCGCATCGAAGCCGCCGCGGTCCATGATCTCGATGCGCTCGAGCGCGCGGGCATAGACGTCCTCGAGTGGCCCATGCCGACCGGGCCAGCTGAAGAACTGAAGCACGCCGAGCTTCATGCTTCCTCCCGATGCTTTATCGATTTGTTGCTCGCATCAGGCGGGGCGGAAGGAGGAAAGTCAATCGAGCCGATGCTCCGGCAGCACAAGCGCGTCTCACTCGCGGCGATCGAACCTGATGGCGACGGCCTGAGCACCCTGCGAAACGCAAGGGGTGATCACCTGGTCATGGAGCGCTACGGTGGCGCGAGGAATTGGGGAAACTCGTGCCGTGACGCTGCTTCTCGATCGATGGTGTTGCCGCCGGCTCTTGCGCTTGCCGAGCCCGACGATCCCCGTGTGACATCCCGGCCAACAACGAGGAGATACCCATGGCAGATGCCATCGATGATCTGTTCCGCCGCTTCGGCAAGGCCTTCAACAAGGCGGATGTCGAGGAGATCGCTGCCTGCGTGACCGACGATTTCGAATGGCGCCTGGCCTCCGGCACTCAGCCGTCGGGCCGGGTTCTGAAAGGCAAGGATGACCTGCGGCGCCATTTCGCCGACAAGAGCCAGGCCCATCGCGAGGCCCGCTATTCCGAGGCGCGCATTCATCGCGCCGGAGACAAGCTGTTCGGGACGTTCCGCGTCACCGGCATCGACGCCCAGGGCCAGGCCTTCGATCGCTACGGCATCGACCTCTACGAACTGCGCGACGGGAAGATCGCGCTCAAGGACAGCTATCTCAAGGGAGACTGACGTGAACGATACGGTGCTCTGGAAGGTCGATGGTCGCGGCGTGGCCACCGTCACGCTCAACCGTCCTGCAGTGAACAATGCCTATAACGGCGACATGATCGCCGGCCTGCATGCCGCGATGGATGCCCTGGCGCAGGAGCCGACGCTGCGCGTCGTCGTCGTCACCGGCAATGGCAAGCATTTCCAGGCGGGTGCCGATCTCGCCTGGATCAATACCGTCGCCAAGCAGACGCCGCGCGAGAACGACGAGGTGAGCCGCCTCACGGCGGAGGCGATCCGCCGGCTCGATACCTGTCCGGTGCCGACCGTGGCGCTGATCCAGGGTGGATGCTTCGGCGGTGGCACCGGCATTGCGGCCGCCTGCGACATCGTCGTCGCCAGCGAAGACGCGATCTTCTCCATCAGCGAGACCCGCTGGGGGTTGATGGCGGGCATCATCCTGCCTCAGCTCTGCCGCGCCATGGGCGTCCGGCAGGTGCGCCGCTACGCCCTGACGGGCGAGCGTTTCGGCGCTGCGGATGCGCGGCGGATCGGCTTCGTGCACGAGGTCTGTCCAGCCGACGCCCTGCGGGGCACCGGCGACAAGATCGTCGATGCGATCCTGATGAATGCGCCAGCCGCCACCACGGCAACCAAGCTCCGCACCCTGGCTTCGGCCGATGCCTTCGTCGACGACGGCGAGATGCGGGACCTGATCCAGGAGCATGCCCGCACGCGCCAACTCGCCGAAGCCACCGAAGGGCTGGCGAGCTTCAAGGAGAAGCGCAAGCCTGCCTGGTATCCAGGCTGACGGGTCTTCCGCGTAATCGCGCTTTCGTCAGTCCAGCCCTTCGAACAACGGCGTCGACAGATAGCGCTCGGCGAAGTCCGGCACGATGACGACGATACGCTTGCCGGCATTCTCCGGCCGCGCGCCGACCTGCAGCGCGGCCGCTACCGCCGCGCCACCGGAAATGCCGATCGGAATTCCTTCCTGAGCGGCCATTCCGCGGGCGGTCTTGAAGGCGGCGTCGTTGGACACTTTCACGACTTCGTCGATCACCTTGCGATCGAGAATGTCCGGCACGAAACCGGCGCCGATTCCCTGGATGGGATGCGGCGTGTGCTGGCCGCCGGACAGGACCGGGCTGGCCTCAGGTTCGACTGCGATCACCTTGGCCGAGGGAACCTTGGCCTTCAGCACCTTGCCGACGCCGGTGACCGTACCGCCGGTGCCGACGCCGGCGACGAAGATGTCGATCTTGCCGCCGGTGTCGCGCAGGATCTCCTCGGCCGTGGTGCGGACATGCACCTCTGGATTGGCCGGGTTCTGGAACTGCTGCGGCATGAAGCTGTCGGGCACTTCCTTCAGAAGCTCCTCGGCCCGGGCGATGGCGCCCTTCATGCCCTTCTCGCGCGGCGTCAGTTCGAGGCGCGCCCCCAGGAAGCGCAACATCTTGCGCCGCTCGATCGACATCGATTCGGGCATGGTCAGGATGATCTTGTAGCCGCGCGCCGCGGCCACGAAGGCGAGGCCGATGCCGGTATTGCCGGAGGTCGGCTCGACGATGGTGCTGACGCCGGGCTTTAGCTTCCCGGCCTTCTCGGCGGCGTCGATCATCGCCACACCGATGCGATCCTTCACCGACGACATCGGATTGAAGAATTCGAGCTTGGCCAGGATCTCGGCCCGAGCGCCCGCTTCCTTCGGCAGGCGATTGAGGCGGACGAGCGGCGTCGCCCCCATCGTCTCGGTGATGTCGCCATAGATGCGACCACGGAAAGGGGAAGTCGATGTCGTATCGGTCATTGCGTCACTCCGCGGCTGCCGCGCGTTGCGCGGTGATATCGGGCGTCAGGCCATAAGTCGTGAAGGTGCGATTGAGCGCCGGCATGGGGCAGGCTTCGAGATGTCCCTCGGCGGGACGCATGAGGATCATGGCGGAGGTGGCAACGATGGCGCCACGGTTGTTCGGCCGCGGCGGGCGGCACACCGACCAGGGAGACGCATAGTCATCGAAGAAGGCCTCGCGGAAGTCCTCGAGCGTGAGCTTGCCGCGCTTCGGCGACAGATGGTCGCGAACGCGACGGTCGCGATAGATGGAACACGGCGTCTCGGCGAGGCCGGTATCCTTCACCTTTGCCCGTGC
Source organism: Enhydrobacter aerosaccus (assembly GCF_900167455.1). Taxonomy (GTDB): domain Bacteria; phylum Pseudomonadota; class Alphaproteobacteria; order Reyranellales; family Reyranellaceae; genus Reyranella; species Reyranella aerosaccus. The sequence continues at coordinate 339,155 of NZ_FUWJ01000003.1, read as the reverse complement.
GGGCTCGGAAATCCAGTGATTGGCATGGACGTAGATCCCGTCGTCCGGCGCCAGCCAGAATGTCTCGTCCGGTGCGCACTCGAAGCCGAACGCCTCGCCACCGCAATGGCTGACTGCCATGTGGTTGGATCCGAGCTTGGGCGTAGCGAAGATCGTGCGGACGGCGTCAGCCAAATAGGCGCTTTCCAACACCTTGCGGCGGATGAACGGCAGCGGCACGCCCAGGCCCCGCTGATAATCGCGGTCGCATTCGAGGGCATTCGCAGTGAGGCCGATACCGGCCGAGTTGAGGCCGGACCGCGCCAGGCCGCCGGCCTCGGTGAAGGTCAAGATATCGGGCCCGTCATCGCGGCGGATGCGCAGCACGACACCGGTCTCGGCGCAGTCGGCGCGCCAGTCCCAGTTTTGACCGTGCAGCAGGACACCGTCGGCACTCGCCGACGGCAATGCCAGGGCCGCGGTGCAGCCGTCTGGAAAATGCTTTTCGATATGCTGCCTGCGCGCCGCCACCACCAGTTCCGTGCGCGCGTTCATCAGCACGATACCGGCGAAGGGCTGGCCGGAGCCTTCGGCTATGCCACGCATTTCCTCGACATAGCCGGGATCGAACTTGTCGATCGTCGGGACCAGCGCCTCGGCCCGGCGTTCGAGATCCTTCCAGGCGACACCGCTGGCGAGAAGGGTCTCGGCATACATGGCGATGCCGCGCTTGATGCGGTCCGGGACCGCCTGGCCATGCTGGCGGCCGCGCTCGCGCGGGCTGCCGGTGAGATCGATCAGAGGAAATGGCGCATAACTCATTACGGTCTCCCAAACAGCGCTTGCCTGAAGCGATCCTTGAGATGGGCGCCATCCTGCGGCGGCATCACGAACTCGAGCTTCTCCACCATCACCTTGACGAGGCGGAAGACGGGACCCTTCTTGCTGCGCGCGTCCTTGACGAGCTGCAGCACCTCGCCCTCGTCACGCACAATCAAACTGTCGGTGATGCCGCAGCCCTTGGCGATCAGGCTGAGATCGGTGCCGGCGCCTGATTCAGTCGGGCCGTTGTTGCGCGGCGACGTGTGCGTGGCCTGGTTGCCGGTCTCGCCGAACTTCTCGTTATCGAGCACGACGATGGCGAGATTGTCCGGCTGCTGACTGGCGACCGTGGCGAGCGAACCCATGCCCATCAGCATGTCGCCGTCGCCGGTAATCACCAGGACCCGCTTGGTTGGCTGCGCGAGGGCGAGGCCAAGGCCCATGCAAACGGTGGCGCCCATCGCGCCCCATAGCGGCATGTTGAGCGGCCGATCGCCAGCTTCGGTGATGTCCCAGTTGGACGAGCCGAGGCCGGCAATCACGAGCAGATTGTCGTCGGCTCCCTCGAGGAGCTTCTTGACGAGCGGGCGGCGGCGCAGCGTGGCTTTGCTCATGTCATTTCTTCCCGAAGGTCTTGATGCCGATCAGCTTCTGGCGCAGCAGCACGGCCACGGCCTGACCGCCGTGAAAAGCCGAACGGGCGGCTGCGTCGACCGTCGCCTTCACCTCGGCGGCGCTATCGACCGAATAGAGCAGCACGCCCATGGCCTCGAGCACCTTGGGCGTGCCCTGACCCATCGGATATTGCCAGGAGTTGAACTCGCCATAGTCGCCACGCATGGTGATCAGGGTCAGAAAGGGGAACCGCAGCGTCTTGGTGAGTCCCATCAGGTTGATGGTGTTGCCGACGCCGGAGCTCTGCATCAGCAGGACGGAGCGCTGCCCACCCAGCCACGCGCCGGCAGCAAGCGGGACGCCCTCTTCTTCCGTCGTGAGAGCCAGGGTCCGGATCGCGTTCGATTTCTGGCAGGCCTCGATGAGGCGCGAATGGCCAGCATCGGGAACGTGATAGACTTGTTTGATGTCATGGTCCTGAAGGACCGCGAAAATGTCGTCGCGCCAATCGCTCATGGAGTCCGTGCTTGGTGTGCCGTCGGAGCGCGGCAGTCTAGCGTCGTCAGGCGCAGGCACCAGTACGAAGCGGGAGCAATCGAGCTTGCATTTCGCGGGGAGACCGTGGCCGGCTAGGCGACCCGCGTGACCATGGTCTCGCCGGGTCCGAGCAGGCGGCCGTCGCTGGCGCGGATTTCCAACTTGCGGATCGGCTGTCCGGACTTGCGGTCGACCATGGCCATGCGCCCGGCATCCGGAGTGGGCAGGTTGTCCTGGCCCCATTGGCCGAGGGCGACGAGGATCGCGAACAGGCCTCGACCCTTGGCTGTCAGGCGGTAGGCGCTGTAGGCGCTGCCGTCGGCGGCCGGCGCCAGTTCGAGGATGCCTTGCTCGACGAGCACGCGCAGGCGCTGGGTCAGGATGTTCCTGGAGACGCCGAGGCTCTTCTGGAACTCGCTGAAGCGGCTCATGCCGCGCAAGGCATCGCGCACGATCAACAGGGACCACCAGTCGCCGATCACGTCGAGCGTGCGCGCGATGGGACAGGCCACCGCCGAAAGACTCTTTCGTCGCATGAGATAACCTCTTGCAAGCGTAGTTGCATCATAGAACAGGCCCGGGCTAGGCTCCAAGTAGTTCCATTATGAAACCGGTCGATCTGTGCCGGGAAGGAGTACGCCGATGTCCGACGTCGCCGCCCTTGCCGATGACGCTGGTCCTGCAGTCGGACCGGCACTCGCAAAGCCTGTCAGCACCGCTGGCGCCGAGCGCAAGGCGCGGGTCCGGACGCTCATGTTGGAAGGTCCGATCGTTCCCACCCTCACCCGACTTGCCCTGCCGACGATCGGCGTGATGGTGGCCCAGACGGCCGTCGGCATCGCCGAGACCTATTACGTGGGCTTTCTCGGCACCGACGCCCTGGCAGGCGTTGCCCTCGTCTTTCCGATCTTCATGCTCATGACCACGATGTCCAACGGCGGAATCGGCAGCGGCGTGGCCTCGGCCGTAGCGCGGGCGATCGGCGCAGGACGGCATCATGACGCCGACGCGCTGGTATTCCATGCCACCGTGCTGGCGGTGTTCTTCGGCGCCCTGTTCACCGCCGGCGCCTGGCTGGGCGGCCCGGCCCTCTATGCCGCGCTGGGAGGCCACGATGCCTCACTGACCGCAGCCTTGAAGTATTCAAACTGGCTGTTCGCCGGCGCAATTGCGGTCTGGATCGTGAACATGTTCGCTGCGGCCCTGCGTGGCTCGGGCAACGTGAAGGTACCGGCTCTGGTCACGCTTGTCGGCGCCCTCGTCATGATTCCGGCCTCGCCGGCATTGATCTTCGGGTTCGGCCCGATTCCTCGTCTGGGCATCGCCGGTGCGGGCATCGCCTTCGGCGCCTATTACACCGGCGCCCTGCTGATCATGCTGGGGTACATGCGCTCGGGGCGATCCGGCTTGACGCTTGGCCTGGCGCGTCTGCAATGGCGGCTGTTCGCCGACATTCTGAGAGTCGGACTGCCGACCGCCATCAACGCCCTGCAGACGAACCTCTGCGTGATCCTGGTCACCGGCGCTGTCGGCCTGTTCGGCACCGCGGCGCTGGCTGGCTACGGAACCGCTTCACGGCTCGACTATGTGATGATCCCCGTCCTGTTCGGGCTTTCCTCCGCAGTGCTCACCATGGTCGGTATCAATATCGGCGCCGGCAACGGCGCACGCGCCCGCCATATCGCCTGGATCTCGGCCCTGATCGGTGTTGGCGTCACCGAACTGATCGGGCTGGTGGCAGCCATTGCCCCATCGCTCTGGCTCACCCTGTTCACGCACGATCCGGCAGCGCTCGAGGCGGGAACGACCTACCTGCGGATCGTCGGCGTCGTCTATGGGCTGTTCGGCTTCGGCTTCGTTGTGTCCTTTGCCGGCCAGGGAGCCAACCTCGTCTTCTGGCCCTCCGTTGCCGTCTCCGGTCGCCTGCTGACGGCGGCTGGGCTTTCCTGGTTGGCGGTAACGTTTCTCGGCGCCGGCATGGGAACAGTATCGGCCATCGTCGCGCTTTCGTTCGTCGTCTATGCCGGCTTCGCCTCCCTGGCGATCTTCCGGCGCGCCGGATGGCACGTCAGAACGGCTTGAGAACCGCCAGGAAGACGATGGCGATCATCAGGACGGTCGGGACCTCGTTCCACCAGCGATAGAAGCTCGCGGGCCGCGTATTGCGGTCTGCGGCGAAATCCTTGCGCCACCGCGAATAGAAGTGGTGCACGACGGTGAGCACGATCGCGAGCGCGAATTTGGCGTGCCACCAGCCAGCATGCCACCAGCTTCCTTGCCACACCACGAGCAGGCCGAAGATCCAGACCAGCACCATCGCCGGGTTCATGATGCCGCGCAGCAGGCGGCGCTCCATGATCTTGAAGGTCTCGCTCTGGGCCGAACCCTTCTCGACGGCCGCGTGATAGACGAACAGGCGTGGCAGATAGAGAAGGCCTGCCATCCACGCAATAACCGCGATGATGTGGAGCGCCTTCAAGACATTGTAGAGCATCACGCCATCTCCTCATGTTCGGCGAGCGCGGCTCGCACGAGGTTGGCGAGGCCCGCGATGAACTGCGGATGCGTGCCCACGGTTGGGACGCGCACATACTTGGGAACACCCGCCTTGTCGGCAAGATGGCGATATTCGATGTCGAGTTCCACCAACGTTTCCGAATGTTCGGACACGAAGGAAAGAGGATAGAGGACCACCCCGACCTTGTCGGCGCCGGCACGCGCGATCTCGGCATCGGTGGAAGGACCGATCCATTTCAAAGGTCCGACGCGGCTCTGATAGCAGACCGTCCAATCGACTCCGCCGAGTTGTGACGCAATCGCTTCGGCGGTCTGTTCGACCTGCCGTTGGTATGGATCTCCTGCCTTGATTACTTTTTCCGGCAAGCCATGCGCCGAGAAGAGCACGCGTCTCGGAGCAGCGCCGACTTCCGACAGCCCCTGCTTCACGAGTTCCACCGATGCGGCGATGAACCCGGGTTCCACGGGATAGCTCTCGACAGTGCGGGTCGGCGTCTTGAAATGAGCGACCTTGTGCCAAGCCCGGAACGAAGAGGCGGTGGTGGTGGTCGAGAATTGCGGATAGAGCGGCAGCAGGACAATACGGTCGGGGGCAAAGCGCGCTACCGATTTGACGACGGCGTCGGTCAGGGGATGCCAGTAGCGCATGCACACATAACCGCGCCATTCATGGTGATTGCCCTGGCTCAATGCCTCTTCGAGCGCGCGAGCCTGCGCCTCGGTTTGCCCCAGGATCGGAGAGCCGCCGCCGATCTGCTCATAGATGCCCAGCGCCTTGGGCGCGCGCCGCTTGGAAATGAAATGGGCCAACGGCAAGCGCAGCCAGGATGGCAGCGTGATGATTGCCGGATCGCTGAAGAGGTTGCGCAGGAAGGGCTGCACCGCTTCGAGCGAATCCGGGCCGCCCAGATTGAACAGGATGATGGCGATCTTCATGGCTGGTCGCTCACGAGGAAGAAGGCTTCCAGTGGCGCACGATATCGACGAGCTGTGCCACATGCTCGGGCGGTGTCTGGGGCACCACACCGTGGCCGAGATTGAAGACAAAGGAACCGTGACCGAGCTTGTTCAGGATACGGTGCGCCTCGCGTTCGAGCGCCGGTCCGCCGGCGACCAGCATCAGGGGATCGAGATTGCCCTGGAGGCAGATATGCGGCTGCAGTTCCTGCATGGCCCAATGCGCGCCGATGCCGGTATCGATCGACAGAGCTGCGAATGCGTCCGGCCGGCGATACATCAACGCCGCAGGACCGACCGCGCGGGGAAAGGCAATGATCGGCACTTTGGGATGGCGCGCATGGAGAGCGTGCGCAATCCGGATCATCGGTTCGAGCGACCAGCTGAAGAGCTGCTCCTCGGGCAGGACACCCGCCCAGGAGTCGAACAGTTGGACGGCGTCTGCACCGGCTTCGACCTGATAGGCCAGATGATCGACGATCGCCTCGACGAGAAGATCGATCAGCAGACCAAAGGAATCGGGATGACGATAGGCCCAGAGCTTCACCTTGGCGAAGTCACGGCTGCCGGCTCCCTCGATCATGTAGCAGGCAAGGGTGAAAGGCGCGCCGGCAAAGCCCAGCAAGGCAGTCTCGCGCGGCAAGGCGGCCCGCGTTGCCGTGATGGCCTGGTAGACCGGAGCCAGATGATCGGCCAGCCGGGCGCGAGACAACTGCCCGAACTGCACCGGGTCGGTCAGCGCTTCAAGCTTCGGTCCTTCGCCTTCCTCGAACCAGACTTTTTGGCCAAGTGCATGCGGCACGACGAGGATGTCGGAAAAGATGATCGCCGCATCGAGTCCAAAGCGACGGATCGGCTGCAAAGTGACCTCGACCGCCTTGTCGGGCGTGTAACAGAAATCGAGGAACGAACGCGTGGTGGCCCGGACGGCACGATACTCCGGTAGGTACCGGCCGGCCTGACGCATCAGCCAGATCGGTGGCGTCGGAAAGCGCGTCCCGGCTAGCGTGGCCAGAAATTTCCCGTGGCTCAAGTTCGTCCCCTCATGCCTTCCTCTTACTCTTTCATAATAGGTTGTAGGAGTCGTTGAGCGTGTGGAGCATGGGGATCAGCATGATTAGACAGTGGTCCCCAGGCGGCTGTGGATCGGAAAAGCGCGGTTCATGAGCTCTGGATACGTTTCTTCCCGATTCGCAGACCATTCATTTCATCTTATCCGGAGGGGATGACGAACGGGATGGGGCAGGCGAGTCGGGTCCCAAACCGGGCCCGATGGGAAAAGAGGTGCCCTTGTCCCCGTTTTGCTACCGCGAAACCGGATTTCTCCCCGGACCGCTGTGGAGTAAGTTGAGACGTGGCCAACCGAAATTTCCATGTCCATCTGGTGTCCGACTCGACCGGCGAGACCGTGTCGAGCGTGGCCCGCGCCTGCCTGGTGCAATATGAGGGCGTGTTCGTCCAGGAACATGTGTGGTCCCTGGTGCGCACCAAAGGGCAGATGGAAAAGGTCATGCAGGCGGTCGAGCGCGATCGCGGCCCTGTGCTCTACACGCTGGTCGATCCGGAATTGCGCGACTGCGTGCGAGATCATTGCCGCCGCCTGCAGCTTCCCTGCGTGGGCGTGCTCGATCAGGTGATGAGTGTCCTGGCCGTTCATTTTCACTCGAAGAGCGAGCAGTGGCCGGGCCGCCAGCATCAGCTCGACGATGGCTATTTCGACCGTATCGATGCGATGCACTACACGCTGGCGCACGATGATGGGCAATCCACGCACGACCTCGACGATGCCGACGTGGTCCTGGTCGGGCCGTCGCGGACCTCGAAGACGCCGACTTGCGTCTATCTGGCCAATCGCGGCGTTCGCGCCGCCAATATCCCGCTGGTGCCGTCGGTCCCGCCGCCGCCGGAACTGGAAGCGGCAACGCGGCCGCTGGTCGTGGGGTTGATCACCGATCCCGAGCGGCTGGTGCAGATCCGTGTGAACAGATTGCGGCTGCTGCAGCAGGATACCGAGACCGAGTACACGGACATGGAGCAGGTCCAGCGCGAAATCCAGGACGCGCGACGCCTCTATGCCCGGCGGCAATGGGCGACGATCGATGTCACGCGGCGATCGATCGAGGAAACCGCTGCGGCGATCCTTCAGATGTTGAATGTGCGGCGCGAACGGCGCCTACAGGCGGGAGAAGCCTCGACGCCCTGAGGGAGGGCGCAATGCAGTTCGGCCCGGCGATCCTATCGATCCTCCTCTTTGCCTGGCCGGCGCTGGCCGCCGATCCGGTCATCGAAGTTCATCGTGGTGTCGACAAGATGCTCTATGGGAGCTGTGTCCCCAGTCTCGCCGTGGACAACAGATCGATGCAGACCATCGAGTATCTCGAAGTCGATCTTCTCCTCACCCTGGCCGATGGCGCGGAACGACGCCTCGAGCTGCAGTCGGCCTATCGCGAGGGGATTCTCTTTCCGATCGCTCCAGGTGCGACGGCGTTCCTGCAGCAACATCTCGATACCTCGCGCGCCTTGGGGGTGCCCTGCGATCAGGTGAAAGATCGCAAGGTCATCACCATCGTCTGCGAGGCCGCAGGCGGAAGCGCGTGCGCTTCGCCCGTGTCGGTGACGCCCTAGCAACGGCTGCTCGAGCAGCGGCGTTTTCGTTCGAAGCCGGGGGTGGAGGCGACAGCCATGAAAAGCAGGGATCGACGGTCGGCATCGAAGATGACCGTCTATGCGGCGCTGGCGGGAAATATCCTCGTCGCCATCACCAAGTTCGGCGCCGCGACTTTTACCGGAAGCTCGTCGATGCTGAGCGAGGGGATGCATTCCCTGGTCGATAGTGGCAACGAGTTGCTGCTGCTGTACGGATATCGCGCCTCGGCACGCAAGCCCGATCCATCGCACCCTCTGGGATATGGCCGCGAGCTGTACTTCTGGAGTTTCATGGTCGCACTGATGCTGTTCGCGGTGGGCGCCGGCGCTTCGATCTACGAAGGTGTCATGCATATGCGCGAGCCCGAGCCGATCGAGCACGCTGAGGTGAACTACGTCGTGCTGGCTCTGTCCCTCGTGTTCGAGGGCGCGTCATGGTGGACGGCGCTTCGGCTGTTTCGCGAAAGGAAGGGGACGAGGAACTATTGGCAGGCCGTCCATGAGAGCAAGGATCCGCCAGCCTTCATGGTGCTATTCGAGGATACGGCCGCGATCATCGGTATCGTGATCGCCGCGATCGGAGTGTTTTCGGCCGACCAGTTGAACATCCCGGAACTGGACGGGTTGGCATCGATCCTGATCGGGATCGTCCTGGCGGTCGCGGCCCTGATCCTGGCGCGGGAAAGCAAGGAGCTGCTGATCAGCGAACAGGCCAGCAAGCGGATTTCCAACTCCATCATCGAACTGGCCGCGAGTGAGCCCGGTGTGGAAAGGGCGACTGGCGTCTTCACCGTTCATCTTGCGCCGGACGAGATCCTCGCAGCGCTCAATCTCGAGTTCGATGACGAACTGAAAACGCCCGATATCGAACAAAGCGTCGTATCACTCGAGCGGCGGATCCGCGACAAGCATCCCGAGGTGGTGGCGCTGTTCGTGAAACCGAAGGCATGCGCCAAGCACGTAGCCTGACATCATTGCCATCGGTTGTGCGCGGCGGCGGCGCGGCGCATCAGGCGGTCCATGACCAGCCGGACTGTATTGACCGGGATGGCGAAGCCGATGCCCACATTGGCGCCGCTCGGACCGATGATCGCGGTGTTGATGCCGACGAGCGTGCCGTTCATATCGACCAGGGCGCCGCCGGAGTTGCCGGGATTGATGGCGGCGTCCGTCTGGATGAAGTTCTCCTGTTCGTCGTCGCCTATGCCAGTGCGGCGCACGGCGCTGATGATGCCATGCGTCACGGTCTGGCCGATGCCGAAGGGATTGCCGATGGCGATCACGTAGTCGCCGACCTGGAGGGCGTCGGCATCGCCGAACGGGATCGATTCGAGATGGTTGGGTGGCACCTGGATGAAGGCGATGTCTGCCCGCGCATCGCCGCCAATCTTGCGACCGCGGAGCTGGCGTCCATCGGCAAGGGTCACGGCGATATCATCGGCATGCTCAACGACATGATTGTTGGTGACGATGAGGCCTTGACGCGGATCGACGATCACGCCTGACCCGACCGCCTGGATCTCGTGCATGATCGGTCCTTCGGGGATGCCGAAGAACTGCCGGAACAGCGGGTCGCTGAAGAGTGGATTCTGCTCCATGGCGACGTGACCGCGAATGGAGATGCTGACGACAGCCGGGGCGACGCGGCGCACCAGCGGAGCGAGGGTCGGGGGCGACAGGACTTGCGATGCCGCAGCGCCCCGCTGAATCTGGGCTGTTGCCGGGACAGACACGGCAACGAGGGCGGCAAGCAGGATGGCCAGAAAACGCATGGCAGTCCTCTAAAGCGCGCGAACAGGGATGAAGTTGCCGCCAGCCTCGATCGGAATTGTGGCGCGAACAGGGGCCTATTCGGCGGCTTTCGGCACCGGTTCGAACCGGGCGTCGAACTCGCGAATGGATTTTTCGACCTCCTCCGCAATCTGCTTGAGCTTGTCCTGGTTGACGATCTTCAGGCCGAACAGGTCCTTGACGTAGAAGACGTCCACTGCCCGCTCGCCATAGGTGGTGATGTGCGCGGTGGCGATTTGCAGGTTCATGCGCGTCAGGGCGCGCGTGACGATGTGCAGGAAGCCTGGCCGGTCGCGGCCATTCACCTCGATCACGGTGAAGGTGTCGGACGCGTTGTTGTCCATCAGAACGCGCGGCTCGACCGTGAAGACGCGGTCGCGCTTGGGCCACGAGCTCTTCTGGCTGTCGAGTTCGCGGGCGATGTCGAGGCGGTTGGACAGCGCGATCTCGACGCGGGCGGCGAGCCGGGCAAGACGCTGCGGCCCGTCGAAGGGCTTGCCCTCGAGGTCCTGCAACCAGAAGGTGTCCAGCGCCATGCCGTTGGCCAGGGTGAAGATCTTGGCATCGACGATATTGGCGCCGCTGATCGCCATCGCGCCGGCAAGCCGCGCGAACAGGCCATGCGTGTCGAGCGTGTAGATCGTCACTTCGGTGACGGAGCGCTCGATATCGACGCGATGTTCGATGGCGAGCGGTTGATGATCGCGCTCGGCCCGGCGGACCAACTCGGCCTGTCGCGCCAAGGTGTCCGGCGGGAAGGACAGCCAGTACGGGGGATAGCCGCGGCCGAAATGTTCTTCCTTCTCGGCTTCGGTCCAGCCGGTCAGCCGCTTGGCCACCTCGGTCTGCACGGCCTTGATGCGCTCGGCGCGCCCGCCCGACAGTGTTCCGCCCGACAGGATGTGCTCGGTGGCATGATAGAGCTGACGCAGCAGGGCCGCTTTCCAGCCGTTCCACACATTCGGTCCGACGGCGCGGATGTCGCAGACGGTCAGCACCAGCAGCAGCCGCAGCCGCTCTGGGGATTGGACCAGAGCGGCGAAATTCTCGATCGTCTTGGGATCCATCAGGTCGCGCTGGAACGCCGTCGCTGACATCGCGAGATGATAGCGGACCAGCCACGCCACTGTTTCTGTCTCGGCGGCGCTCAGCCCCAGCCGCGGGCAGAGCTGCATCGCAACGTCAGCGCCGAGAACGGAATGATCGCCGCCGCGACCCTTGGCGATATCGTGCAGCAGGACGCCGAGATAAAGCACCGGACGCGATACGATCTTGTGCACCAGCGTGGCCGAGAGCGGATGGTCTTCCTTGGAGGAGCCGTTCTCGATGCTGGCGAGCACGCCGATGGCGCGGATCGTATGCTCGTCGACCGTGTAGGTATGATACATGTCGTGCTGGGTCTGGGCCACGACCCGGCCGAAGTCGGGAATGAAGCGGCCGAACACTCCGGCCTCGTTCAGCCGACGCAGCGTCGTCTCGGGATCGTGCGACGAGGTCAGCATCTCCATGAACAGGCGATTGGCCTCGGGATCGTTGCGCAGCTTGTCGACCAGCCGGATGTTCTGCGTGACCAGCCGCAGCGTGGCCGGATGTACGTCGAGGTCGTTCTCCTGCGCGACATGGAACAGGCGCAGGATCGCCACTGGATCCTTCTCGAATGCGTCGGGTGTCGCGGCCGCAACGCGCTCGCCGTCGAGACGGAAGCCGCCGAGCTGGCGCGGCCGCAGGCTTTGCCACAGGGCCGCGAGCTTGGGCTTGCGGCGATGGCTGTCTTCGAGCGCGGCCACGAAAATGCGGGTGAGATCGCCGACCGTCTTCGCGTGCAGGTAGTAGTGCTTCATGAAGCGCTCGACGCCGCGGCTGCCCGGCCGGTCCTGGTAGCCGAGGCGGACGGCAATCTCGCGCTGGAGATCGAACGACAGTCGGTCGTCCGGGCGGCCCGTGAGGTAATGAATGTGGCAGCGGACGGTGGAGAGAAACCGCTCCGCGCGCATGAAGTGATGCGCTTCGCCGCTCGTCAGCACACCCTTGGCCACCAGCTCGGACGGCTTGTCGACGCGATAGAGATATTTGGCGATCCAGAACAGCGTGTGCAGGTCGCGCAATCCGCCCTTGCCCTCCTTGACGTTCGGTTCAACGACATAGCGCGAGTCGCCCATGCGCAGGTGGCGCTGATCGCGCTCGCTCAGCTTGGCCTCGACGAAGTCGCGACCATCGCCACCGCCGAAATGCTGGGCGAAGCTTTTCAGCAAGTCGTCGCACAATGCCCGATCGCCCCAGATGTAGCGCGCTTCGAGCAAGGCCGTGCGGATGGTCTGGTCGCGCTCGGCGTAACGGATGCTCTCCTCGACCGTTCGGGTCGCGTGACCGACCTTCAGTCCGAGATCCCACAGGAGGTAGAGCATGTACTCCACGATCTGCTCGCCGCGCGGCGTCTGTTTGTAGGGACGCAGGAACAGCAGATCGAGGTCGCTGAGGGGGGCCAGTTCGCCGCGGCCGAAGCCGCCGGTCGCCATCACCCCCAAACGCTCCGCGGCGCTGGGATTGGCAGCGGGGAAGACCTTTCCATCGGCGAAATCGAAGATCACCCGGACCAGCTGGTCCATGAGGAACGAGGTGGCGACCAGCACGGCCGGCCCGTCGTTGCGCAACGGCCCCATGCCTTCGAAGCGGCCCCGAATTTCGGCCCGTCCCTCGGCCAGGGCTGTCCGCAACAGGGCCAGAACCTGTTGTCGCGGCGGCTCGTTGCCGGTGGAAAGGTGTTCCATCAGCTTGGCCAGGGCCTCCTCCAGCGCGCGGCGCCGGATGATCGCGCGGCGATCGGGGATGTGGTCGTAGGGAGTGGGCATGTGGGCCGATACTACAGGGCGGATTGAGCGTAAAATAGGGAGGTTCTTGTCCGAGGCCGGTGCTAGAGGAGGCCCATGGCCCGGACCGTTCGAGCGCTGTTGCGTTTACCCCTCCTTGTCGCGCTGCTTGTTGCCGTCGCCGCAACTGACCCTGGCTCTGCCGGCGCCCAGCCGAAACCGACAGCGACGCCGGCATCGAGCATGATCGATCTCAACTCGGCCAGCCGGGACGACCTGATGACGCTCGAGGGAATCGGCGAGGTCCGGGCCGACGCCATCATCCGGTCGCGTCCGTTTCGAGCCAAGACCGAGCTGGTCGAGCGCCATATCATTCCCGAATCGCTGTACGAGAAGATCAGCGACAAGGTCACGGCGCGGCCCCTGCCCGCGACACCAGCCGCGCCGGTCCGGCCGGCCAACCCGCCGCAGGGCGCGCCCAAACGCTGATGGACGGGTCGACGATCTACGCCCTGGGCACGCCGGCACCGACGCTGGTCAGGCCCGGTGCCCTGGCGGTGATCCGGTTGAGCGGGCCGCGGGCGGCGGATGCCCTGGTCTTCCTGACCGAGCGGCGAGCCTTCGAGCGCGGATACTCGGCGCGTGATCCCGCGCTGCCCCCGCCACGGCATATGGCGCTGCGGACCATCCTCGACCCGGTCACCGGCGAGGTGATCGATCGCGGACTGGTCGTGTGGTTCGAAGCGCCCCGGTCGGAGACCGGCGAAAGCATGGCCGAGCTGCATCTGCATGGCGGCCGGGCGGTGGTGAACGGGACGCTGGCAGCCATCCAGAAACTCGGCTTCTGTCGCCTCGCCGAGCCGGGTGAATTCACCCGTCGTGCTTTCGAGCACAACAAGCTGGACCTGACCCAAGCCGAGGCCATTGCCGATCTGGTTGCCGCCGAAACCGACCAACAGCGCCGCCAGGCGTTGCAGCAGATGGATGGCGCGCTACATCGGCTCTACGAGGAATGGCGCACGCTCGGGCTGCGGGCCCTGGCCCATCTCGAGGCGGCGATCGATTTTCCCGACGAGGATCTTCCTGTCGGCATTGCCGACGAGGTGCGGACGGAGATCACGCACCTGCGGTCGGAGATCGCTGCCCATCTCGAAGACAGGCGGGGCGAGCGGCTGCGCGAAGGGCTCAGCATTGCCATCATCGGGCCGCCCAATGCCGGCAAGTCGTCCCTGCTTAACCTGCTGGCCCAGCGTGAGGCCGCGATCGTGTCGGAGACGGCCGGTACGACCCGCGACGTGATCGAGGTCCATCTCGACCTCGGGGGCTGGCCCGTCGTGCTCGCCGATACGGCCGGATTGCGGGCCACCAGCGACGTCATCGAACAGGAGGGCGTGCGCCGGGCCCAGGCCCGGGCCGAGGCGGCCGATCTGCGCCTGCTGGTGCTCGATGCCACGACCGACTGGCGAGCCGAGATGACCGAACTGACCGCCAGGGGCACGCGCTGGGATCCGACGCACGATATCGTCGTCGTCAACAAGGTCGATGTCGCTCCTATCGATGCCGCCCCTGTCGATGCCGTGGACGTGGTGCCACTGTCGGCACGGTCGGGCAGCGGGCTGCCGGAGCTGCTGGTCCGATTGCAGCACTCGGCCGGCCTGCTCATGGAACAGGGAGCCGGCGCTCCCCCTCTTACCCGGGTTCGCCATCGCGAGGCCCTGATCGAGGCTGTTGCCGCGCTCGACCGTGCGCTTCACGCTCCGGAAGTTGCGCTGGCCGCCGAGGACCTGCGCCTAGCCATGCGCGCGATCGGGCGGATCACCGGCACCGTGCGCATCGACGAGCTTCTGGACGTGATCTTCCGCGACTTCTGCATTGGCAAGTAAGGGGAACCGGGGTAAGCGCCTCACGTTCACCTGACTGTGCAGCCGAGGTCTTCGATGCGCAGGGACAATCTCGCCTCCTATCGTGCCAAGCGCGATTTCAGCCACACCGACGAGCCCTCGGGCAAAGCTGCGGTGCCTGCGGCCGATCAGTTGCGCTTCGTCATCCAGCGTCACGATGCGACCCGCCTGCACTACGACTTCCGGTTGGAACTCGATGGCGTCTTCAAGTCGTGGGCTGTCACCAAGGGGCCCTCGCTCGATCCGCACGACAAGCGCCTGGCCGTCGAGGTCGAGGATCACCCGCTCGACTACGGCGATTTCGAAGGCACCATTCCCGAAGGCCAGTATGGCGGCGGGACAGTGCAGCTCTGGGATCGCGGCTACTGGATTCCCGAAGGCGATCCCCATGACGGGCTGAAGCGCGGCGATCTCAAGTTCACGCTGGTCGGCGGTCGCTTGAGCGGAAGCTGGGTGCTGGTGCGGATGAAGTGGGATCGGGAACGCAGTCGCGGCAGCAAGCGCAACAACTGGCTCCTGATCAAGCATCGCGACGAGGCCGCGGTCGATGGCGACGGCGATCGTCTGCTGAAGGATCCCAGTTCGATTGCGTCGGGCCGCACCCTGAAGGAGATTGCGCTCGGCAAGGGACGTGCGCCGACACCGTTCATGACGGCGAAGAAGCGCGGTGCGAATGCGGTCTGGGACAGCAACAAGAAGGGCGGCGGCGACAAGGTCACGCTGCCCGAGTCGAAGATCAAGGCACGGAAAGTTCGGTCGATGCCAGACTTCGTCGAACCGCAATTGTGCAAGCTCGTCGACCGCGCGCCGTCCGGTTCCGGCTGGGGACACGAGGTGAAGTTCGATGGCTATCGTTTGCAGCTGCGCATCGAGGATGGCGAAGCCACGCTGCGTACCCGCAAAGGACTCGATTGGACCGACAAATTCTCGGCGATCGCCAAGGCGGCGGAGAAGCTGCCGGACTGCATGATCGATGGTGAGGCGGTTGCGCTCGACAAGGCCGGCGCCCCCGATTTCGGGGCGCTGCAGGCCGCCCTGTCGGAGGGGCGATCGGAAGACCTGATTTTCTTCGCCTTCGACCTGTTGTTCGTTGACGGCGAGGATCTGCGGCCCCTGCCCCTGCGCGAGCGCAAGGAGCGGCTGAAGGAATTGCTGTCGAAGGTGAAGGGAAAGCACCCGCTGATCCGCTATGTCGATCACTTCGAGACGGCGGGCGATGCGGTGCTGGAGTCGGCCTGCCGCATGCATTTCGAGGGCATCGTCTCCAAGGAACTCGACGCGCCCTATCGCTCGGGTCGCCATGGCACCTGGACCAAGGCCAAATGCCGGGGCGGCCAGGAAGTGATCATCGGCGGCTGGACCACCACAGGCTCCAAGCTTCGATCGTTGTTGGCCGGCGTCTATCGCAACGACCGGCTGGTCTATGTCGGGCGCGTCGGCACGGGCTTCGGCGAATCGGTGATGCGCAGCCTCGTACCCAAGCTCAAGGCGGTCGAGAGCAAGACAACGCCCTTCGCGTCCGGCGCCAGTCCGCCCAAGGAAGCCAACATGCACTGGGCAAGTCCCGAGCTTGTGGCGGAGATCGAGTTCGCCGGCTGGACGCGGGACGGGAACGTACGACAGGCCGCGTTCAAGGGACTGCGCAGCGATAAGCCGGCGGAGGAAGTGGAAGCCGAGGAGCCCGTCGAAGCAACCAAGGCCGAACTGGCGGTGCCGAAGCCCAAACGAGGCCGAGCATCGAAGGCAAAGTCGAGTGGTGCGACCGCCCCCAACGGACCGGGCGTGGTCATGGGAGTGTCGATCTCGCACCCGGACAAGGCGTTGTGGCCGGACGAGGATCCGCCCGTCACCAAGCTCGAGCTGGCGCGGTACTACGAGGAGATCGGCGAGTGGATGCTGGGGCACATCAAGGGGCGACCCTGCTCCATCGTTCGGACGCCGGACGGCATCCACGGAGACCAGAAGTTCTTCCAGCGGCACGCCATGCCGGGTGGATCACATCTGATTACCGAGGTGGTGGTGCGTGGCGATCGCAAACCCTACCTTCAGATCGACCGGGTCGAGGCCCTGGCGGCGATGGCGCAGATCGGCGCGACGGAGCTTCATCCCTGGAACAGCCAGCCGGGTGCACCGGACCTGCCCGGCCGTCTGGTGTTTGATCTCGATCCCGCGCCCGATGTCGACTTCAAGGAAGTGATCAAGGGTGCCCAGGAGGTGCGGCGGCGCCTGGAGAAGCTTGGTCTCGTTCCCTTCTGCAAGACGACGGGCGGGAAGGGACTGCATGTTGTGGTGCCGCTCACCGATGACAAGAAGACGCCGGACTGGGATGCGGCCAAGATGTTCGCAAAGGAGATTTGTCGGCGTCTCGCCGATGCGGAGCCGGACCGCTACGTGCTCAACATGGCGAAGAAGGAACGTGGCGGGCGGATCTTTCTCGATTATCTGCGTAACGACCGCACCTCGACCGCGGTGGCGCCACTGTCGCCGCGCGCCCGGGATGGCGCGCCGGTGTCGATGCCGCTCGACTGGAGCCAGGTCAAGGCCGGACTCGATCCGCAGCGCTATACGATTCGCACCGCCGCGGCCTTGCTGCGCAAGAGCAAGCCGTGGCGGGGATATGACGAGGCGGCGCGGCCGCTGCGAGCGGCAATCGAGACGCTTGTGAACAGCGAGGAATAGCTTATGGCCAAAGGTCAGCGTAAGGCGCTCCGTCCGACCTGGGAGGGCCATCTGCGGCTGTCGCTCGTCACCTGCCCCGTCGCGCTGTACACGGCGACGGAGCGCACCGCCGATATCCACTTCAACCTGATCAATCCCAAGACCAACAACCGCATTCACATGCAGACGGTCGATGCCGTCACGGGAGAGCCCGTTGACCGCTCGGAGTTGGTGCGGGGATTTGCGGTTGCCAAGAACAAGTATGTGGTGGTCGACAAGGAAGAGCTCGATGCGGTGAAGATCGAGTCGACGCGACTCATCGATATCGAGCATTTCGTGAGTGCCAACGATATAGACCGCATCTATTGGGACGAGCCCTACTATCTGGCCCCATCGGGCAAGACCGGCGTGGAGGCCTTCTCCGTCATCAGGGCGGCCATGGCAAAGGAGAACAAGGTCGCGCTTGGCCGTCTGGTCCTGCATCAGCGGGAACGGCTTTGCGCCCTGGAACCGCGCGACAGCGGCATCTTGCTGACGACCTTGCGTACGCACGACGAGATCCGCAGCAGCGGCGAAATCTTCGACCGCAGCCTGCCAAAGCCCGATGCGCGCATGCTGGAGATCGCGCAGAAGATCATCGAGCAGCAGGAAGCGAGGTTCGATCCGTCGGAGTTCACCGACCGCTACGAGGACGCGCTGCGCGAGCTCATCGACCGCAAGCGCAAGGGTAAGCCGCTGGTTACGGCGGCAGAGGAAGAGCCCGAGGAAAAGGTCGTCGACCTGATGGATGCCCTGCGCCGCAGTCTGCACGGCGGCGGTGCCGGCCGCGAGAAGGCCGAGCGTTTCATGGCCGCTCACGCCAAGAAGAAGCGGGCCAAGACGCGTAAGCGCGGCGCCGGGCGGAAGCGCGCCGCCTGATCCCATTTGTCCATTAAATAAATGGACGAAAAATGGGGAAGTCCCCGGACAGGAAAGGGTGGCGCAGTCTGCATGATCGCCGATCCTAGCTGCAGGCTCTGGTGATAACCGATTCCGGTCGTCAATGAGCGGCTGGCTGGACCGGGGCCGGGTGTGGAGCGTACAAGGCCCGCCATGTCGGGTTTTTCCTATGACGTGATCGTGGTGGGAGCCGGCCATGCCGGTTGCGAAGCAGCGGCTGCTGCGGCGCGCCTGGGCGCGCGCACCCTGCTTCTCACCCATCGCCTCGACACGATCGGCGAGATGTCCTGCAACCCAGCCATTGGTGGCCTGGGCAAGGGCCATCTCGTGCGCGAGATCGATGCGCTGGACGGCGTCATGGGACGGGCCATCGATCAAGCGGGCATCCAATTCCGCACTCTCAACCTGTCCAAGGGCCCGGCCGTTCGAGGGCCAAGGGCACAAGCCGATCGCAAGCTCTATCGGCAGGCGATGCAGGTGCTGTTGGCCGAGCAAAGCAACCTGGAGATTCGGGCGGAAGCCGTCGGCGATATTCTGGTCGATACACGCGGGACGTGTGTCGGTGTGGTAACGGAGTCGGGCCGGGAGATCACCGCCGGGCGCGTGGTCCTGACGACTGGAACCTTCCTCAGAGGCCTTATTCATCTGGGCGAACAGACAATGCCGGCTGGACGGGCCCGCGGGCAACGCAATGGCCTGCCAGCCGATCTCGCGCCGAATGCCGTCGAAGAGCCGTCGACACCACTCGCTCTGAGGTTGCAGGCGCTTGGCTTCGCGCTCGGCCGCCTCAAGACGGGGACGCCGGCACGGCTCGACGGTCGCACCATCGATTATGCCTCGTTGGAGCGCCAGGAGGGCGACACCCCACCGCGCCCCTTCTCCTACCTGACGACCGAGATCACGACGCCGCAGGTCGCTTGCCACGTCACCGAGACGACGCCAGCGACCCATGACATCATCCGCGCCAATCTGCACCGCGCGCCGATGTATTCAGGGCAGATCGAAGGCGTCGGGCCGCGCTACTGTCCATCGATCGAGGACAAGGTCGTTCGTTTCGCACAGCGGGATCGCCATCAGATCTTTCTCGAGCCCGAGGGACTCGACGATCCCACTGTCTATCCCAATGGCATTTCGACCTCCCTGCCGCGCGACGTACAGACGGCGCTTCTGCGAACCATCCCCGGCCTGGAACGGGCGGTGATGCTGCGGCCGGGCTATGCCATCGAGTACGACCACATCGACCCGCGGGAGCTGTTTTCGACCTTAGAGACCCGGCGCGTGCCCGGTCTCTATATGGCTGGCCAGATCAATGGCACCACAGGGTATGAGGAAGCCGCAGCGCAAGGATTGGTAGCCGGATTGAACGCGGCACTGGCCGCAGGAGGATCCCAACCCTTCACGGTCGACAGAGCCGATGGCTACATTGGCGTGCTGATCGATGATCTCGTCAGTCTTGGCGTTACTGAGCCCTACCGGATGTTCACGTCCCGGGCCGAGTATCGGCTATGGCTGAGAGCAGACAATGCCGATCAGCGCCTGACCCCCAAGGGCATCGCAATAGGTTGTGTCAGGTCGGAACGCGTCCGGATGTTTCACGTGAAACAACGGGCCTTGGAGTCTGGACGGGAATTGGCTGGATCGCTCCGCGCAAGCCCATCGGCTCTGGCCAAGCTCGGGATCGTGATCAATCAGGATGGCGTCGTTCGCTCGGCGCTGGACTTGCTGGCCTACCCGGAGATGTCGTGGGAGCGGCTAGCGGGCATATGGCCACAACTGGCTACTATAGATAGTGGTGTCGTCGAACAACTAACCATCGACGCCCGTTACGACGGCTATCTCGATCGCCAGCGCCAGGATATCGCCGCGTACCGTCGGGACGAGGCCTTGGAACTACCGCCCGACCTCGACTACAGCGCAGTCGGAAGCCTGAGCAACGAGGTCCGTCAGAAGCTCCAGGCGCACAAGCCGGTCACCCTAGGGCAGGCGGCGCGAATCTCGGGCGTCACTCCGGCGGCGCTGGTCGCACTCCTCAAGCATGTTCGCCGACGGGCGGCTTGATGACCGATTGCCAATCCTGTTTGAGGCCTGGGCCGCTTGCCGTCCGAGGGTCTGTGCAAAGCGTGCAAAAGGTGAAAGCCGGGGATGAAGACATTCCGCGCCTAGTCCTGAGCGGTAGTTTTCCCGGGTGCGCCTCACGGCCGGACCGGCCGAACGGCCGCTCGCCATGAGCCACGTCCATGCCGGCCGAGAGCTCTTCCTCGAAGAGATGCGGGAACTCCGGGTGGATGTTTCACGTGAAACACGGGACCGTCTTGAGGCCCTCGTCCTGACTCTTGGTCGATGGCAGAAGGCCATCAATCTCGTCGGCCGGGCTACCCTGGAAGACATCTGGATTCGCCACGTCCTGGACTCTGCCCAGCTCGTGCCTCTCGTCCCGCGCGACGCCAAGAGCCTGACGGACCTCGGATCGGGGGGCGGCTTTCCCGGCCTGGTGCTGGCGGCGATGGTGCCGAGCTTGGCCATAACGCTGATCGAGTCGGACGCCCGGAAGGGCGCGTTCCTCGGAGAAGCAGCGCGCCGCATGGACCTGCCCAAGCCGCCAACAGTGGTCGTTGGACGCATCGAGACTGTCCCACCGGCCAAAGCCGATGTCGTGACTGCCCGCGCCCTAGCTCCGCTCAAACAGTTGCTCGTTTGGGCCGCCCCGCACCGGAACGACCCCGCTATTTGCCTTTTCCACAAAGGAAAAGGCTGGCAGGGTGAATTGACCGAAGCCCGTCAGGACTGGGACATTGAAGCTCAGCCTTTTACCAGCGTAACGGATCGTGACGCCGTCCTCCTCCGAATCACAGCCTACGCCGCCAAAGATCTTCGCCATCGCTAACCAGAAAGGTGGCGTCGGCAAGACGACAACGGCGATCAACCTGGCGACAGCCTTGGCTGCCGTCGGCGATCGCGTGCTGTTGATCGACCTCGATCCCCAGGGCAATGCGTCGACCGGGCTGGGGGTCGCGCGCAACAACCGGTCCCCCGGCTCCTATGAATTTCTGCTCGGCCTGACGTCGCTCACCGATTCCGTCCGGACCACCCAAATTCCGAACCTGTCGGTCATGCCGGCCTCGGTGCAGCTCGCTGGCGCCGAGATCGAATTGATTGATCTCGAACGACGGGAGCATCGTCTGGCAGATGCCCTGGCCGCTCCTGGAAACGACGCGCGCGCCCGCTGGGACACAATCCTGATCGATTGCCCGCCCTCGCTCGGTCTCGTGACCCTGAACGCCCTGGTCGCGGTCGATGCCGTGCTGGTGCCGCTGCAGGCCGAGTTCCTGGCGCTGGAAGGGATCGGCGCCCTCTCGAACACCGTAGATCGCGTCAAAAAGAAACTCAATCCAAAGTTGCATATCGCCGGGGTCGTTCTGACGATGGTCGATCGTCGCATGACGCTGAGCCAGCAGGTCGAAGCCGACGTGCGCGGCCATTTCGGCGAGCTGGTGTTCGGCACGACCATTCCGCGCAACGTGCGTATCGCCGAAGCGCCCTCGCACGGCCTGCCGGTGATCATCTACGACAATGCCTGCGCCGGATCGCAGGCCTATATCCTGCTGGCGAGCGAGTTCATCCGCCGCCGGCGCAATGCCGCGGAAGCGGCCGTTTCACAGGCATCCGATGAGCCAGTCTCCTAAAGCACGCGGTCTCGGCCGCGGTCTCTCCGCCCTTCTTGGCGACGAGGATGTCGCCGCCGCCGTGGCGCCGTCACCTCCTCCGGCACCGCCTCAACCGACGCCGAGCGAAGCGCCGCGACCGGCGGCGGCCGCGCGAGCGCCTGCGACCTTGCCGATCACCTATCTGCGCCCCGGCAAATTCCAGCCGCGTACAGTCTTCGAGGACAAGGATGGGCTGGTCGACTCGGTCAAGCAGTTCGGGCTTTTACAACCTATCCTTGTGCGACCGCTCTATGGCGAGCCGGATACCTACGAGATCATCGCTGGCGAGCGGCGCTGGCGGGCAGCGCAGAAGGCGCAGCTGCACGAGGTGCCGGTCGTCATCCGGACGCTCGACGATCTCGATGCCCTGCAGCTGGCGCTGATCGAAAACCTGCAACGGACCGACCTGTCGGCGATCGACGAGGCCATGGGTTATCGCCGCCTGATGGACCAGTTCAATCAGACCCAGGAGCAGGTGGCCGAGACGATGGGGCGGAGCCGCCCCCACATCGCCAACACCCTGCGTCTGCTCGACCTGCCCGAAGAGGTGCGGGACATGGTCCAGCGGCACGAGCTTAGCGCCGGTCAGGCACGCACCCTTCTCGCCTTCCCTGATCCCGTGACCATGGCCGAGCGCACGGTGAAGGAGAAGCTCAGCGTGCGCGAGCTGGAGCGCCTGGCCGCGGGCGACAAGCCGGCAGCGCCGAAGGCCAAGAATGGCAAGGTGTCGGCTCCCGTCGAAGGCACCAAGACCGCCGACACCAAGGCGCTCGAGCGGCGCCTCGAGGAGGCGCTCGGGCTCAAGGCGTCGCTGTCGCTTCGTGGGCTCGGTGAGCAAAGCATCCTGACGCTCGAGATCCGCGATTACGATCAGCTCGACCTCGTCGTCGAGCGCCTGACCCGCCGGTAAGGCGTTCGCTACCCTCGCGGCGGCGGCGTCGACCCCAGCCGGTTCGCCGCGCGCGCGAGCAGACTGCGGAACCACGCATGCCCGCGCTTGCCGCTGGCGGCCAGGCTCCAATAGGCGTCGATCATCAGCCGCCGATGCGGATAGGCAAGCTCGACCAGCCGCAGGCGTCTTGATCTCATCAATTCCTGCGCCACCTTGCGCGGCACCAGTGCCACGCAGTCCGCCTGCTCGACGATAGCACCCATCACCAGAAAATTCGGCGTGGTGCAGACCAGGGAGGTCTCCAGGGCCGATGTCGGCTGCAATGCAAGGCGGATATCCAGCGGCACGCGCGGGTCGGATTTCATGCCAACCTGACGTGCCTTCTGGAACTGCTCGGCCGTGATGCGTGCCGGAATCCGCGGGTTGCTCTCGGCGGCAATACAGACGATGTCGTCGCGCCAGAGCGGCATCGAGCCCACGCGCTTGCCGAGCCGCTCGCCGAAGGCGCGGGGTCCGATCATGAAATCGACCCGGGCGAGGTCGCCCAGATTGCGGGCCCGCGCCTCGGTGAATTCCAGGACGACATGCGGCGCCTCGGCGGCGCAGATCTCGGCCAGGATCGGCGCCAGGAGCAGGCCCACATAGTCCGCTGTCGCGATCACGACATGCACCGACTCGGTTGCTGGATCGAACGGATCGGTCGAATCAAGTAACAGGCCGATCTCGCTCAAGGCCCGGTGTAGCGGCCCGATCAAGGCTTCGGCGCGGACTGTCAGCTGGGCTTCCCGCCCGATGGTGACCAGGAGCTGGTCCTCGAACGTGGTCCGGAGCTGCCGCAGGACTCGGCTGATGCCCGGCTGGGTCATGCCGAAGGACCGCGCCGTGCGCGTGACGCTGCGCGTACGCAGCAGTTCGTGAAGGATGGGCAAGCTGTCGAGGTTGACCCGATGCAGGCGCGCCACGAGATCGCGCGTGTCTGATGCTGTCGGCGTGCGTGTCACCGCCATCCGATCCTCCCATAACGATTTGTTATATGTTCTATTTCTCCTTTGTCCGTTCCGGCAAGTACCGGCGCTGACTAGCATCGACCGCAATAAGTCGCGTTCAAGCGACGACAGATCCCGGGAGGATGCGATGGCGGCGCGGACAGGCGAACAATTCCTGCGTGGTCTGAAGGACGGCCGCGAATTGTGGGTTGGCGGCGAGCGCGTGCGCTCGATCGTCGATCATCCTGCGCTGACGGGTGCTGCCCATGCCTTGGCCGAGGTGTTCGATCTCCAGCACGCGGCAGCCGACGATTGCCTGATGCCTGACCCGGAGACGGGCGAGCCGATCAATGTCAGCCACATGATCCCGCATTCGCGCGAGGATCTCCTGCGGCGTCATCGCGGCCTCGAGCGTGTGGCCGAATACTCCGTCGGCCTGATGGGCCGCACGCCCGACTACATGAACGTGACCTTCGCCGGCTTCGCCGGCCGCCGCGACGAGTGGGCGCGCAACGGTAACGACGAGGGCGCGGATAATCTGGTCCGCTACCAGAAGAAGCTCGCGCGCGAGGACATCTCCCTCACCCACACGATCGTGCACTCGACGGTCGATCTGGCCAAGGGCAAGTATCCGGTAGGCTTCGATCCGGTTCAGCTGCACAAGGTCGAGAACACGTCGAACGGCATCCTGGTGCGGGGCTCGCGCGTGCTGGCGACGTTGGCGCCCTTCGCCGACGAACTCGCCGTCTATCCCGGCAGTGCGATGCCCAACGCGGCGGACGTCCATGCGCTCGCCTTCTGCATTCCGATGGACACGCCGGGTCTCAAGTTCATCTGTCGCGACAGCGTGGCGGTCAACACCAACCGCTACGAGCATCCCTTCTCGAGCCGCTTCGACGAGCAGGATGCCTTCGTGATCTTCGACGATGTCGAGGTGCCGCGCGATCGGCTTTTCATCGACGCCAACCTCGAAGTCTACAATACGGTGATGAAGACCAGCTGGTGGTCCAACATCATGCAGCAGACCATGATCAGGGCGCAGACCAAGCTCGAGTTCGCCTGGGGTCTGGCGACGCGCATGGCCGAAGCCATCAACTCCGCGAGCCAGCCGCCCACCCAGCAGCTCCTGGGCGAGATCGCGATGTATGCGGAGTTTGCCCGCAGCTCGGTCTTCGCGGCTGAGCAGGCCGCCCATGAACATGGCAACGGTCTGTGGTGCTGCGACGGCCGGCCCCTGTTGGCATTGCGCGCGGCGCTTCCCACCTGGTTCCCGCGCGTCAACGAGATCATCCGGGTCGTCGGCTCGCACAACCTGCTGACCACGCCGGCCCTCGGCGCGTTGCAGGACAAGGACCTTCGCCCGCTGATCGACAAATATCTCCGCGGGGTCGGTATCGACGCCGAGCAGCGCAGCCGGCTGTTCCGTCTGGCCTGGGACTTCACGGGAACTGCGCTCGGCAGCCGCAACGAGCAATATGAGCGCTTCTACCTGGGCTCAGTCGGGCGTAACCTGATCAACGCACAGCTGTTCACGGACCGGAAACGGGCCAACCGTCTGCTCGACCGTTTCCTACTCGAGGATTGCGACGGCACCCAGCAGGCAAGCCCGTCGGCCTTACCGCGTTCGCTTGGGCAAGCTGCGTCATGACGCGCTAGACGTCAGACACACAGGAGGAATGGCATGAGTCGATCATCGGAATCGCTGTCGCCGCCACTTACTGCCGTGACGCCACGCGGCGTCAACCACATCGTCTTCAATGTCCGCGACCTCGAAGAGTCGCATCGCTTCTGGACGGAGATCATCGGCTTCCGGCAGGTCGGTGAATTGCGTCCGACCGCGCAACGGCCGAACCCGCCGAAGATGCGCTTCTACAGCGGGGACCGTGATGGACATACCCATCACCATGATATCGCCCTGGTGGAGAATCGCGATCTGCCGCCACCGCCGAAGGAATGGAATATGTTCGGCATGCCGCTGGCGGTGAACCATATCGCTATCACCTTGCCGAGCCGCGAGGCCTGGTTGCAGCAGCTCGCCTTTCTCCAGGCGCGAGGCGTGAAGTTCAATCGCCGGGTCAATCACGGCATGACGCACAGCCTCTACATCCACGATCCCAACGGTTACGGCGTCGAACTGCTCTACGACCTGCCGCGGGAGGTCTGGGAAGGCGATATCGATGCGGCCCTGAACTATGTCGAAGTCTTGCCGACGGAGGGCCGGGAGGCGCTGGCCGACAAGGCCGACAAGTTGCCGTCGTTCGGTACCGCAGCGTCGTAGCCGCTGGCCTGTCGGGCAAGAGGGGGAGGCCGGATCTCAGGCTGCGGTGAGATCCGAAACCACCTTACGCCATTCGACCTGCAGGTCTGCCACGTGGGTCGCCTGGCCGGACTGCTCCAGGGCCTCGGCCAGATCGCCAAGCCGGGCGGCCCCAGCGGCGCGTGCCGCACCCTTCAGCTTATGCGCCAGCTCGACCAGGCGATCGGGTTCGTCCCTGGAGCCGACGATCTCATCCACGAGCTTTGCCCCCGCCTCTCGGAACCGGTCGAGCACGCGTTCCACGGTTGCGGGATTGTCGCCAAACATCTGCGAGACGATCGAGCGGTCGAGTGCTGCCGGCCTGGCCTTGGCCAGAGCGGTCCAGCGGGCCACCGCATCCTGCAGGCGATCGAGAGTCAGCGGCTTGGTCAGATAATCGTCCATCCCGGCGGCGAGGCAACGCTCGGCCTCACCCTTCAAGGCGTTGGCGGTGAGGGCGACAATGGGCGTGCGGGGACGGTCCGGATTGGCGGTTTCCTCGGTCCGGATCTCGCGAGTCAGCTCGAACCCATCCATGTCCGGCATGTGGATGTCGGTCAGTACCAAGGAATAGGTCCGGTCCCGCCATAGCGTCAGCGCCTCAATGCCGTTCGCCGCTGTATCCAACGGAATTCCCAGGATCTCGAGCTGGCCAGCCACGACGTCGAGGTTCACCTGGTTGTCGTCGACGGCCAGTACACGCACGCCCGGCGGCGCAGTGACCACCTTGAAAGGCTCTGGCGCTCGACCCTCGATCGGGGCCGCGGCTGTCGCTGGCCGCGCGTTCACCGTCACCGTGAACGTCGACCCCTTGCCCGGGCGGCTCTCGACCATCACCCGACCGCCCATGAGTTCGGCAAGCCGCCGAACGATCGAGAGGCCAAGGCCCGTGCCGCCATAGCGCCGCGTCGTCGAGCTGTCGGCCTGCGAGAACGGCTTGAACAGGCGCTCCTGCTGCGCGGGATCGAGACCGATGCCGGTGTCGCTGACGGACAGCGCCAGAGTGACATTGCCATCGCCACCCGCCTCCAGTGCGCGCACGCGCACATCGATGCGGCCGACATCGGTGAACTTGATGGCATTGCCGATCAGATTGAACAGGATCTGTCGTATGCGCATGACGTCGACAAGCAGGGCATCGGGGGTGTCGGGCTCGATCGTCGCGGCCAATGTCAGGCCCTTCTTCTCGGCCTGGACCGCAAGCGTCTCCACCGTGCCCCCAATGACGGTGCGCAGCGAACAGGGAACCTCCTCGAGCTCCATGCGTCCCGCTTCGATCTTCGAGAAGTCGAGCACGTCGTCGATGATGCGCAACAATGCGGTGGCGGAGCTGCGCACGGTGCCGACCAGCCTCTTCTGCCGATCATTCAGGGGCTCGCGTTCCAACAACTCGGCTGTTCCGACGACGCCGTTCATCGGCGTCCGCATCTCGTGACTCATCGTGGCGAGGAAGGTCGATTTGGCGTGGTTGGCAGCCTCCGCCTCGTCCCGGGCGCGCTCGGATTCGGCGCGTGCCAGGGTGAGCTTTTCCTCCCGCTCTACGATCTCGGTCAGGTCGTGGTGGATTGTGAGAAGGCGGCCGTCGGAAAGTCGTCGATAAGTGATCTCGACGGTTCGGCCCGCGACCGTTCGCCAGCGTTCGGTGGGAATTTCGGTGCGCTGGAAGTTCGCGGCGCGCCCGGCCACCCAGGCATCGAGACCGCCCTGTAGGTCGGCCGGCGGTCCGTAATCGCCGCGCTGCGCGCGATAGCGCACGAGGGCGCCGAAGGTGGGCAAGGTCTCCAGCGCCACGTCGGATAGATCGTAGAGCTTGGTGATCGCCGGGTTGTGATACACGCGGCGGCCGTCGGCCTCGTACAGCAGGACGCCGTCGGTCATGTTGTCGAACACGGCCTGCAGCACCGCGCGCGCCTGCATCGCCTCCTTTTCGCGTCGTGCGTAAAGCGCCGCGAGGTCTTCGTGCGCGAGGCCAAGCGCGGTCTGTTTGCGTTGCATGCGGTGCTGCACGCTGTTCTGGAGCAGCAGCGCGATGAGATAGAGGATCGCGCCGATCGCCACTGGCTTGGCGAGCGGATCGTCGCTCAACAGGAACCCGACAGCCAGCAACAGCAGATCGGCGCAGACGAGCAGGACATAGCTGCGCGGTTCGAAGGTCCGACCCGGCGGCAGGGCGGCGATCGATGCCAGCGTCGCCGCCACCAGCATGCGCGGTTCCAGCGGCGGCTGCGGCACCAGTAACAATGCGGCCATGCCGTAGGAGAGTCCGGTCAGGGCGGCGAGGAAGATATACCAACGGCGCCAGCCTTCGATCGAACGGCTCTCGGGATTCACTCGATAGAGATGAGCCAGCCACAGGAAGCCGATCATCGAGCCCACATGCAGGGCTGCCGGCGCCGCGAGCATCCACCACGGCACACTGCCGCCGTAGGCGATGGCAAAGATGCCCCACATGGCGAGCGCGAGGATCCGCAGCCAATTGCCGGCCATGAGGCTGTCGGTCATGGCCCGTTCGATGCGTGGATCGTCGGGTGGGGCGGGTGCGGTCGGGGTCGGAGAGATCGACTTGATCACGCGCCTATCGTCCATCTGCCCTGTTTCCTCGCCGTAACGCGGACCACGAAAGATGTTTCGTCGGTTTCATCGACGGGCAATGACCGTGTTGGCGTAACACAAGAAACCAAATCCGCATGTTCCGCAATCATCGGGAAACCGCCGGATCGCTAACGTCCCTGCACCGATTGGCGCGACGGGTTCG
This sequence comes from Enhydrobacter aerosaccus, assembly GCF_900167455.1. Classification (GTDB taxonomy): domain Bacteria; phylum Pseudomonadota; class Alphaproteobacteria; order Reyranellales; family Reyranellaceae; genus Reyranella; species Reyranella aerosaccus. Next base: position 310,353 of record NZ_FUWJ01000003.1, on the reverse strand, counting down.
CCAACGGGTCGGTAAGGAGACAGCGATGGTTGGTCGCCTGCTGATGCACCCCGTGGTGGAGGACGTGTTCAACGTGCTTACGGTGGCTCTAACCCTCCTCAGCGCCGGCCTGATCGCTTCGTTGCTGATCATGCCGCCGGCGGAAGAGCGGCGGGTAGTGCCGGCGGCCAGATCGGTCGCTGCGCCGATGGCAGCCGCCAGAATCAGCATGATGAGGAGCTGCAAGCCGGTTTCAGGGGCATTCCCGAGGCCCTCTCGGGTCGACTGCAAGCCCTAGTCGACCCCGCCAAGACAGCGTCGGTTCACATACCCCCCGACGCTCACGGTCGGTATCACCCGGTGCCAGACCGTGCTCAAACGGTGCCCCACTTCCGGGGTGCCGTTTGAGGTGCTTGAGCTTGTCTTCACCGGCCGGCAGGATGGTCGACGATGGCCATTCGCCCCAGAGATACTCGTCCCCATGTCATTGTTGTCGAGGACGAACAGTTCCAGCGTGAAACGCTTGTAGATTTCCTGGAGGCAAACGGCTTTCGGACCACCGGGGTGGAGTCGGGCGCCGGCCTTCGCAGGCTGGTTGAGAAGGATCCACCGGCTCTCGTCATCCTCGACCTCAAACTGCCGGGCAGCGAGGATGGCTTTGCCCTCGCCCGCTTCCTGCGGGAGCGCAGCCGTCGGATGGGCATCATCATGCTGACCGCCAGCGCCGATACCGTCGATCAGGTCGCGGGCCTCGAGATCGGCGCCGACGATTATGTCGCCAAACCCTACGAGGCGCGGGCCTTGCTGGCCCGGCTGAAGGCGGTTCTGCGCCGGGCGGGTGGCGCAGAAGCTGCCACGCCGGGCGCGCGCGTGCGCATGGGCAAATGCCTGCTCGATCTCACAACCCGACGCATGACCGCCCTTTCCGGTGGAGATATCGCCTTGCGGGCCGGTGAATTCGAGCTTCTGAAGCTCTTTGCCGAAAACCCGAACCGGCCCCTCAGCCGTGACTGGCTGCTCGAGACGACGAGCCACCGCGAGATGGAGGCATTCGACCGGGCGATCGACATTCGAATTCTGCGGATTCGCCGCAAGATCGAGGTCGATCCGGCAAGACCTACCTGCATCCGGACGGTGCGCGGCGCTGGCTACATGTTCGTCCCGCCAGACGACTGAGTTCATCAGGGCGACCCGGCCAGTGCCGGGAACTTCGTCTTCCATTTCGCGTTCAACCCGCGACGGCCGGACCGCGCGTTCGTCCGCAAGTGGGAGTGTGGACGGATGGCAAGTGAAACGCTGCACGAGGACCCGGAAAAGCTCGGAGACGAGGTCATCGACGTCCATCGCGCGATCGTTTCCGTGATGGAGGAACTGGAGGCCGTCGACTGGTACAACCAGCGCGCCAAGGCGACATCGAATCCCGAACTCCGCGCAATCCTCGAGCATAATCGCGATGAGGAGAAGGAGCATGCGGCCATGGTGCTGGAATGGCTGCGGCGCACGGATCCCGCCATCGAGCAGCATTTCAAGACCTACCTCTTCACCGACAGTCCCATTACGGAGATCGAGGTGGAAGCCGAACACGGAGGTGGCTACAAGGCTTCATCGCCCACCAACGGTGGCGACCTCGGCATCGGAAGCCTGCGGGGAACCAGTCGATGAACCATCTTTTTCGCGAACGCGCTCCCATCACCCCGGCCGGCTGGGCCGAGATCGAGAAGGAGGCAAAGCGGACGTTGCGGGCCCTGCTGGCCGCGCGCCGCGTCGTTGATTTCCGCGGGCCGCTGGGCTGGCAGGCATCGGATGTCGAATTGGGTCGCGCCGACCCGATTGCCTCTCCCGTCAACGGCAAGGATGTCCAGGCGCGGTTGCGGCGCATCCAGCCGCTGGTCGAATTGCGCGTTCCGTTCGAGATGACGCGCGCCGAGCTTGATGCCATCGATCGCGGAGCACGCGACCCCGATCTCGATGCGGTGACGGCGGCGGCCCGTCAGATCGCCATCGCCGAGGACCGCGCGATCTTCCACGGCTACGACGCGGCGCACATCACCGGCATCTGTCAGGCCAGTGGCACTGCCACGGTGCCTCTTGGCACCAGTCACAACGACTATCCTGGCGCGGTGGCCGCGGCCCTGACCCGGCTGCGGGATGACGGCGTCGAAGGGCCGTTCGCCGTGGTGTTGAACGAACAGCTTTACAAGGATCTCGCCGCGCGCACCGATGGCGGCTATCCGATCCTCACGCACGTGAAGCGGCTGGTGGAAGGCGATATCGTTCCTGCGCCGGGGCTCGACGGTGGCCTGGTGATTTCTCTGCGCGGCGGCGACTTCGAACTCACCGTCGGACAGGATTTCTCCATCGGCTATCTCGAACATACGACCGAGCTGGTGCGACTCTATATCGAAGAGAGCTTCACCTTCCTCGTCCTGACCGAGCAAGCGGCCGTGCCGCTCTCCGCAGGGGGCAAGAAGTAACAGCGGCTTCCGGGGCGGCGGATTTCGGCTAGTGTCCGCGCCATGGAAACCGCAGATCCCGCAGTGGCCTTCGAGCAAGGCTTCGCGCTTCATCGTCAGGGCCGGCTCGACGAAGCTGAACGGTGCTACCGTTCGGTGCTCGCCGGGCAGCCGTCCCATTTTCATGCGCTGCATTTCACCGGTCTGATCCACTATCAGCGCGGCGCCCATGCGGAGGCTGCCGACTGGATCGAGCGTGCCATCGCGGTCGACCCGAAGGTACCGGAAGCCCATTCCAATCTCGGCCTCGCGCTGCAGGAGCTGCAACGGTTCGACGAAGCTCTGGCCTGTCACCAACGCGCGCTCGAACTGGAGCCCGATGCGGCGGAATCCCTGAACAATCGGGGCAATGTGCTGCTGGCGCTCAACCGTCCCGAGGAAGCGCTGGCCGACTATGACGAAGCGCTTCGGCGGAATCCCGATTTTGCCCTGGCGCACAACAACCGTGGCAATGCGCTACAGGCGTTGGGACGCGTCGACGAGGCTCTTGCGGCCTATGACCGAGCGCTGCAGCTGATGCCGGATTTCGTCCTCGCGTTAAACCACAAGGGACGCATCTTGCGCGAGATGAAACGCCTCGACGAGGCCGCAGCCGTCTTTGGCCGACTGCTGACGCTGGCGCCTCAGCTGCCCTATCTTCCGGGCATGCTGTTCGATACGCGCCTCAACGCGTGTCAGTGGCAGGGCTACGACGCGGCCGCGGCTGCCATCATTTCCGCCATCAGACGCGGTGAGCGCGCCGATGCACCGTTCACCTTCTTCAATTACTCCTTGGTACCTGCAGACCAGCTTCTGTGCGCGCGTGCCTTCGCTGCCGCCGACTTTCCGCCTTCGCCCCGCCCGCTGGTGACCGGCCGCCCGGTGCGTCGCGACCGGATTCGCCTTGCTTATCTCTCGCCGGATTTCCGGCAACATGCGACCGCTTACCTGACAGCGGGCCTGTTCGAGCATCATCACCGGTCGCACTTCGAGGTCTTCGGCATTTCCTACGGGCCCGACGATCAGAGCCCGATGCGGGCCCGCCTGCAGGCAGGCTTCGACCGCTTCATCGACGTCCGAGAACACGGTGATCGTGCCGTGGCGGAGCTGCTTCATCAGGAAGGCATCGACATCGCCGTCGATCTCGCCGGTTACACGGCCCTGAACCGCGCGGGAATCCTGGCGCATCGGCCGGCGCCGATTCAGGTCCTCTATCTGGGCTTCCCGGCGACGATGGGGACGTCCTTCATCGACTACCTTATCGCCGACCATCAGGTCATACCGCCGCAGCATGAGCCGGCCTACAGCGAGAAGATCGTGCGCTTGCCCGACAGCTATCAGGTCAACGACAACAAGAGGGCAATCGCCGAACAAGGCCCGTCGCGCCGTGAACTCGGCCTGCCGGACAGAGCCTTCGTCTTCTGCTCCTTCAACAACAGCTACAAGATCAGGCCGGCAATCTTCGATGTCTGGATGCGACTGCTGCGCGCCGTCGAAGGCAGCGTGTTGTGGCTGCTCGACGACAATCCGTTTGCCATCGCCGCCGTGCGACGCGAGGCGCAGCAGCGTGGTGTGTCACCGAACCGACTCGTCTTCGCGCCGCGGGTGCCGCTGGACCAGCATCTGGCGCGACATCGCTGTGCCGATCTCTTTCTCGACACCTTTCCTTGCAACGCCCACACCACGGCCAGCGATGCGCTCTGGGTCGGACTGCCGCTGATCACCTTGACGGGTGATACCTTCGCCTCGCGCGTGGCGGCCAGTCTCCTGAACGCTGTCGGGCTGCCCGAGCTTGTCACCACCAATCTGGCCGAGTACGAGGCGCTGGCTTTCAAGCTCGCAACGACCCCCGACCTCCTGGCCGAGACCAAGGGACGGTTGGAGGCGCAGCGCTCTCAGGCGCCGCTGTTCGATACGGGCAGAACGTGCCGCCATCTCGAGAGTGCCTATATCGAGATGTACGAGCGCTGCCTGCGGGGCGATGCGCCCAGCGGCTTCGACGTGGCGGCGCTTCCTTAACGCCGGGCCTTGGCCTGGCGAGCGGCCTGGGCGAGGCGGAGGCAAAGACGCCGGGCGATGGTCTCGTCCGGCATGCCCGTGCGCTTGCAGTCGATCTCAGCGTCGAGGATCGTCGTCAATGCCGCGCTCAAGCGGGGCAGTGGCCAGGCGCGCAGATGCCGCTCGAAGCGCTGGCGGACCGGTCCGCCGCGCGGCAGGCCACGGGCCTTGAAGAGTGCGCTCTCGAAATTGCCGCCCTTGGCGTGGCCCGAGACGAGATGGAGCTGGTCGGCATGGCGTTGGAGCGAGCGCACCAGCTGGATGGAATTGCCACCTTCCGCGAAAACGCGGTCCAGCGCCCGGTCGAGCGCGACGATCTCGCCGTCGAATGTGGCTGCGATGACGTCGTCGATGCCGACCGCGGCCGTATCGCCGAGCACGGCGACGGCATCCTCCAGCGTGATCGTCCTGTTTCCGTCTCCGCTCTTGTAGAGCAGGAGCTTTTCCACCTCGCTGCGCGTTTGGCCACGATCGCCGCCCAGTCGGTCGACGATCCAATCGAGGGCGGCTGGATCGACCGCGAAACCGGCGGCGCGGGCCGCGCTCTCGACCAGGCCCTCCAGCGCTTCCGCGGTGTCCATGTAGCAAGGCAGGGCTGCCAGCAGCGACTCGGTTTCGGCCAGCGTCCGCAGGTTTGACCGCGGCGTCAGGTTGCCCGCCTCCAGGACGACCAGAGCGTCGCCCGCTCCTGCGGCGATCAGGTTCTCGAGGGCCGCAACCGATTCCTCTCCAGCGGGCCGCACGCGGATCACCCGGCGCCCGCCCATCAGGGACATGGCCGAGAATTCGTCGGCCAGCCGGGCCGGGTCCGCCTTCAGCACATCGCCGCCGATATCGACGACCCGGAACGGATCCTTGAGATCCTCGCACACCGTCTTGGCGAGCAGACTGCCGCGCTCGGCCACCAAGCCGTCGTCATTGCCATAGATGACGACAGCCCGGATCTTGGCATCCGGCTTCTTGAGAAAGGCTTCGGCTTGGCGCGGCTCGATCTTCACGCTGTGCTTATAGCACGACGTTGACGATCCGGTTGGGGACGACGACGACGCGCCGGGGAGGCTTGCCATCCAGCCCGCGCACGATCTCGGGCAGCGCGAGCGCCGCCTGTTCGGCGACCTCCTTGGGGGCGTCCTTGGCCAGCTGGATGGTGCTGCGCAGCTTGCCATTGAGCTGCACGGCCACCGTGACGGTGTCGTCGACCAGCAAGGCCTCCTCGGCCACCGGCCATGGCTCCTCGGCCAGGAGCGTCTTGTGGCCCAGTGCCTGCCACAGCTCTTCGGCGAGATGCGGCGTCATCGGCCCGATCAGCCGAACGAAGATCTCGAGCGCTTCGCGCACGGCCCATTTGTGGGAGTCGTCCTTGGGGACCGCGTTGCCGATGGTGCCTGCCAGCTCGTAGAGGCGCGCGACCGCCTTGTTGAAATGGAACGCTTCGATATCGGCCGAAAGCGCCGCGATCGTGCGATGCGCGGCGCGGCGCAGTTGCGTCGCCGCATCCGAGAAGGAGGCGGGCTTCGGCGCATCGATTGCCGGCAGGTGCCCCATCGCCTCACTGGCGACGCGATGCAGACGTTGCTGGAAACGCCAGGCGCCGGTGACGCCGGCCTCGGTCCATTCCAGATCGCGCTCCGGAGGACTGTCCGACAGCATGAACCAGCGAGCCGTGTCGGCGCCGTAGTCGCGGATGATCTGATCCGGATCGACGACGTTCTTCTTCGACTTGGACATCTTCTCCGATCGGCCGACCTCGACCGGACTCTTGTCGGAGACGCGTACGACCTTGCCGCCGTTCGTCCGCTCGACCTCCTCCGGCAGCAGCCAGGTGCCGTCGCTCGCGCGATAGGTCTCGTGGCACACCATGCCCTGGGTGAACAGGCCATCGAACGGCTCGTCGCGACTGGTCATCTGCACTTCGCGCATGGCGCGGGTCCAGAAGCGCGAGTAGAGCAGATGCAGGATCGCGTGTTCGACACCGCCGATATATTGATCGACCGGCATCCAGTAGTGGTTCTCGTTCCGGTCGAACGGCGCCGCCTCCAGATGAGGCGACGTGAAGCGATCGAAATACCAGCTCGAATCGATGAACGTGTCGAACGTGTCGGTCTCGCGGCGCGCCTCTCCGCCGCAGGAGGGGCAGGTGACGTGCTTCCAGGTCGGATGACGATCGAGCGGATTGCCGGGGCGATCGAAGGTCACGTCGTCCGGCAACTTCACCGGCAGATCCTTTTCCGGCACCGGCACCACGCCGCACTTGTCGCAATGGATTGCCGGGATGGGACAACCCCAGTAGCGCTGACGCGAGACCAGCCAGTCGCGCAGCCGGTACTGGATCGTGCCCTTGCCGACGCCCATTTCCTCGAGCCGGGCAATCACCCGGGCCTTGGCGTCCTCGACCTCGAGGCCGTTCAGGAAATCCGAATTGATGATGACGCCGTCCTCGACGAACGGCGCGTCGACGACGCTGAAGCTCTTGGCATCGGCGTCCTTCGGCATCACCACCGGAATGATCGGCAAGCCGTACTTGGTGGCGAACTCGTGGTCGCGCTCGTCGTGGCCCGGACAGCCGAAGATGGCGCCTGTGCCGTATTCCATCAGGACGAAGTTGGCGGCATAGACGGGCACAGTACGTCCCGGAACCAGCGGATGCTGGGCGAGCAGCGGCAGCTTGTAGCCCTGCTTCTCCGCCGTTTCGAGTTCGGCCGCGGCCGTGCCGGTCTTGCGGCAATCGGCGATGAAGTGTTGCAGACCCGGATCGTTCTGCGCCAGCTCGGCGACGCGAGGATGATCGACTGACAGCGCCATGAATGACGCGCCGTAGAGCGTGTCGGGCCTGGTGGTGAAGATCTCGAGCTTGCCGCGGTCGGCGCCGGCCGGATCGGTGAGCTCCCAGAAGACGCGGGCGCCGCGGCTCTTGCCGATCCAGTTGGCCTGCATCAGGCGCACCTTCTCGGGCCAGCGGTCGAGCGTATCGAGGCGACTCAGCAGCTCGTCGGCGAAATGGGTGATCTTGAGGTTCCACTGGGTGAGCTTGCGTCGCTCGACGAGAGCGCCGGTGCGCCAGCCCCTGCCCTCGATCACCTGCTCGTTAGCAAGCACCGTATTGTCGACGGGATCCCAGTTGACCCAGGCCTCCTTGCGGTAGGCTAGCCCGGCCTTCCAGAAGTCGAGGAACATCTTCTGCTGGTGGCGATAGTAGGATGGGTCGCAGGTCGCGAGCTCTCGGCTCCAGTCCAGCGACAGGCCCATCGACTTGAGCTGCGCCTTCATGGTGGCGATGTTTTCGTAGGTCCATTTCTTGGGATGGACCTTTTTTTCCATCGCCGCGTTCTCGGCGGGCAGGCCGAACGCGTCCCATCCCATCGGATGGAGGACGTTGAACCCCTTAGCGCGCTTGTATCGCGCGATCACGTCGCCCTGGGTGTAGTTGCGGACGTGGCCCATGTGAATGCGCCCCGACGGATAGGGGAACATTTCCAGCACGTAATACTTGGGTCGGGACGCATCCATTACGGCCCGGAACGTCTGGCGCTCCTCCCAGACCTTCTGCCACTTGGCTTCGGTCTCGCGGAAATTGTAGCGCGGCGGCTGCGGCGACACGGCTCACTCCCAAAACGACAGAGGCCGCAGCGGATGCCCCCTGCAGCCTCTCGCGTCAAGCTTTGTGAACGTCCGAACGCCGGATCAGCTGCCGCCTTGCGCGATTCGGAGTTGCCGGGCGCGCGTGAGGATCGCGTTCTCGATATCGGTATTGGTGTGCGGATCGACCGGCGCGTCCAGCCATCCGCCGCCCTTCGGGTTCATCTGCTGTTTGAACACCGATACGCGCACACCGTCCGCGCGCAGTTCTCGATCGAGGATGGTGATCTGGACCTTCATGCGCTCGTTCGGCGTCTCCGACGGCGTGTACCAATCCGTGATGATAACCCCGCCAAACGGATCGGCCTGGACGAGCGGAATGAAGTTGATCGTATCCAGGGAGGCGCGCCACAGGAAGGCGTTGACCGCCACGCCTGTGTCCGTCTCCTTCTTCTCCGATCGGGAGCCGAACAGGCCGCCCGGGCCGAACAGGGATCCCGTTTCGCGATTCTGACCGCCAAGACCCTGGGCCGCATCGATCTTGCCGGTCTTGCCCCGGTCGAGGTCGCGCTCCTTGATGGCGCTCGGATCGCCGCCACAGCCTGCGGCCAGCGAGGCAACAACTCCAGCCATCGCAAAGCGAAAGAAAGATGACCGGCTCGACATCCTGCTGCCCCTGCTGCTTCCTGCCGCGAAATATAGCATGAACCCTACCCGATTAAGCGCGCTTCCTGCCCGATAAAGCGGCGCGGGACCATAGGCGTCGCCCGACGGGACTGCAAGCAATACAGCATCCGGTTCGCTAAAAGTCCCTTTGGGAAACTTAATTAGTTTTATCAACGCACTAGTGGGCTTTTCTAATGTACGCTTCCGCGGCGGCGCGGCGTCGTTCAAATTGTGACAAAGACGCCACAGGTTCGGAGAGATTCTGGTGCGACTGCGTCCATTCCTTGACCCTGCTTTTCGCCGTGTGTTTCTATGCTGCGGTCGCATTGGCGGGAAAACGCGTGGCTGAAGCACGCAATCCGTCGGTCAGACAAAGGCCTTTGGGTATGTACCAGTCTCTGATCAATGAGAGAGGGAGAATGATGAAAAAGCTATTGCTAGGCTCGACTGCCTTGGCCGTCGGTGGCCTGGTAGCCGCCCCCGCCATGGCAGCCGACCCCATCAAGATGGGCGTTGGCGGCTACTACCAATTTTACGCGCTCGCTGGCGCGATCGAAGGCACGTACGCCCTGAACGGCACCTCGGTGCAGTACAACGGCATCCAGTTCATTCAGGAAGGTGAAATTCACTTCATCGGCCAGACCAAGCTGGACAACGGCACCTCGATCGGTCTGCGCGTCGAACTCGAAGCCTGGAACCCGGCTGCTGCCACCACCATCGGTGGTGTGACCAACGCCACCCGTCAGATCGACGAAGCCTACCTGTTCGCCTTCGGCGACTGGGGCCGTGTCGAATTGGGCGGCAAGGACGACGCTCCGTACATCATGTACTACGGCACGCCGTCGGCCCTCCTGGGCTTCGGCTTCGTGCAGCACAACACGTCGTTCAGCTGGACGAACCCGACGGCTAACGCGAACAACGCGGCTGCCTTCCACATCTCGGCGATGACGCTCGACGCCCAGTATCAGGACGTCAACCGCATCAACTACTACACCCCGCGCTTCGCCGGCCTGCAGGTCGGTATCAGCTACACGCCGAAGATGAACATCGGTACGGGCTCCATGTGGGGTCTGCAGCCGGGACCGGGCGCCAACACCGCCGGCGTCTGCGGCTTCAACGATGCCACCACGGCCAACGGCTGCCCGACCAACGACAACTCCTGGTTCAACGCTGTCGCCATCGGCGCCAACTACCTGAACAAGTTCGGTGTCGTGTCGGTTGCGGCCTACGTCGGTTACTCCTATGCCGGCTTCACCCCCAGCAACAACTACACGCCGCAGACCTCCGGTCTGATCACCGGCGCGAACCTGATCAACGGTGCCAACCTGACGAACTGGAAGCAGTTCGCGGCTGGCCTGCAGTTCAGCGCCTACGGCTTCACCGTTGGCGGTTCGTACATCTGGGACAACAACGGCCTGGGCGCGAACTACTACACGGGTCAGAACAACGATACCAACGCCTTCTCGGCTGGTATGATGTATGAAACCGGTCCGTGGCAGTTCTCGGTCGGTGGCACCATCTCCACCAACAACAACGGTAACGGTATCGGTTCCGTCGTGAACTGCGCGCAGGGCACCACCAGCTCCTGCAGCATTCAGCAGGCCGCGAGCAGCTCCGTCTACTTCGGCAACAACACCGCGGCTGGCGCGGCTCGCTTCGGCACGGTGACGGCTTCCAAGATCGAAGTCGGCGCGAACTACGCACTCGGACCCGGCATCAAGATGATGGGCGGCGCGATCTTCAACACCCTGAGCGGCCCGTCGAACGCGGTTGCCGGCCAGTCGTGGGCCGCTCTGCTCGGCATGGACTTCCGCTTCTAGTCTTCGACTGGATCAAAGCGAATTGGGAAGAGCGGGCGAAAGCCCGCTCTTTCTTTTTGCGCCAATAGTTCTCCGGAAAGTTGGCAGCAGCTCATTCTCGGCTACCGCTATTGCCGCAGTCGAGTGCCCGTACTGATCATGCCGCCTGGATGTGGGTTTCACTTCGGAACTGTATGGCCGCAGCGGTTCGCCTTAGCGCGCGTCCTGTCGGGATCCCTGTTCGCAATTGGTCAACTGCTGACGCGGCGCCGGCCGGAGTACCTCATCTGGTTTTCGGAGAAGTAACCTTGCGCCGTCGGCCGACCGGTCCTGCCCCACCGCGACGGCCCAGTATGTTTACGAACAACGTCGGGAGATAGGTACGCGACACGGGCAGGCGCTCCGTGGCCTGCCGCGAGAGCACATCGCGATTGTCCTTGTGGTCGAGGACGACCTGGAACAAGCCCTGCTCGACCGCGCCGGCCCGGGCGTCCAGCTGCGGGTGGCCATTCCGTTCGACGCGATAGGCGACATCGAGTCCGACATCTCCGCCACTGTAGAACGCCGTCAGGATTTCCAGTCGCTCGAACATCAAGGCGAGACCGCGGACGGAGAACCGCCAGTAGTCATCCGGAGCGGCATGAAACGCCTGCGACCACGGCGTGGACACGTAGGCGAGCCCGCCCGGCTTCAGCATCGATTCGATGTTCCGCGCCGCCCGTATCGGTGCCCGCGTATGCTCGAGGACATGGCAGCAGATCACGAGGTCGAACGGTTGCTCGCCAAGCACGCGTCGCAGCGCGATCGGTGTGCTGCAGATATCCAGGATCCGGTCGACATTGCTCCCCGAGACCAGATCCACGCCAATGAACTCCAACCCATCGCCGAACCGCTTATGGAGTAGGGCTCGCCAATTGAGCTCGTTGCGATCGGACACCGACGTGCGTGCCCCGATCTGCAGGACGCGGGGGCCGCCCCGTCCAACCGCTTGGCCGAGGAGCTCGAGGACTCGCTCCACCTCGCGTGCCACGCTTGTTCCGACCACATGCAACTCGCCCCGATGGTCGGCGGACCGATCGGAAGGAGCGGCATCGGCCGGCGCCTTCAATCGCGCACCACCAGGATATGGAGTCGTCGCGGACCGTGGGCGCCGAGTTCCATCGCCTGCTCGATATCGCCAGTGCGCGATGGCCCGGTGATCGTGTTCACAGTGCGCGGCATGTTGTTCTTGCCATATCGATCACGCAGCTTAGCCCAGACTTCTTCGTAGCCGCTGACGACATCGCTTTCGCGCAATACGACGATATGCGTGTCCGGTAGCAGATTGAGCGACACGGGATGGTCCGGTCCCGACGCCATCACCAGCGTGCCGGTTTCGGCAATGCCGGCGAAAGCGCCGGTAATGGAAACTTGGTCTGACCCTTCGGCACGCCCTCTGCGGAGCACCAGCAATTTCTGACTTTCCCAGTCGTACCCCCCGAGAAGGGGCGAGGGCGCCACCGCCGCCTCGGCGGGAAGGTTGTTGCGGGCGAGATAGGAGGCTACCTCGGCTGGCACGTCGCGCGGTTCGACGCGCGCCACAGTCGCGTTGTTCACCTCAGCCCATTGGCAGAACAGCGCGACCTTCTCGGCCTGGGGAAGCTGCGCCCGCGCTACGATGGGTCCGCGCTCCGGCGTTGCCAGGCGCTGCTCTACAGCCTGGCGTTGCTGCCCGCCGAGTTCGCCACGCCGGAGTGACCGGCGGATGCCATTGAGGATCTGCGCCCGGGCGCTGTTCGTCGTGTCGCTCATGGTCTGACGCGCGCGCCGCCATGGCGTGCCCACTGGGCATGGAAGGTGCCGCCCGCCGGCGGTGCCGGGAAGTCGCGGAATTGTGTCCAACCGCCGGCGAGGGGCAGCTTCCGATAACGACCATCGGCCCGGCCGAACAGCGCCAACATCCTATTGGCCACCTGCGTCACGCGGCGATAGAGCTTGGGTCGCCGCGCCAGGAAGGACCAGAGCGCCAGTCCCTGACGGACCGCTCGCGGCGTCAGATGCCGCTCGAATTCGCGTTCGCGCCAGTGCCGCATCAGGCCGGGCAGGGGAATGCGTACGGGGCACACGCTCTCGCATCGACCGCAGAAGGTCGATGCATTGGGCAGGTCGCCCGCCTCGTCGACGCCGATCAATTGCGGCGTCAGCACGGCGCCGATCGGCCCCGGATAGACCCAGCCATAGGCATGACCCCCAATGGCACCGTAGACCGGGCAATGGTTCATGCAGGCCCCGCAGCGGATACAGCGCAGCATGTCCTGCATCTCGGTGCCGAGAACGGACGAACGCCCATTGTCGAGCAAGACCACATGATACTGAGACGGTCCGTCCAGATCGCTGTCGCGCCTGGGGCCGGTATTGAGGGTCGTATAAGCGGATGACTCCTGACCCGTCGCCGAGCGCGCCAATACACGCAACAGAACGGCCGCGTCTTCCAGCGTGGGAATCACCTTCTCGATGCTGGCGAGGACGATGTGCATCCTGGGCAGCGTGTTCGAAAGATCGGCGTTGCCCTCGTTGGTGACAAGCATCGACGATCCCGTCTCGGCCACAAGGAAGTTGGCGCCCGTCAAACCGACATCGGCCTCGAGGAATTTCTGGCGCAGAACGTAGCGCGCCTCGGCGACCAGATCGTTGCGCTCGGTCAGTCGCTTGGTGAAGCCGAGCGGCGCGTGATGTTCGAGGAACGTGTCGGCGACCTGGTCCTTCGTCAAATGAACCGCGGGCGCAATGATATGGCTCGGCGGCTCGTGGCGAAGTTGGATGATGTACTCGCCAAGATCGGTCTCGATCGGCGCGATCCCCAAACCCTCCAGGTGTTCGTTGAGCGCGATCTCTTCCGCGACCATCGATTTCGACTTGGCGACCGTGCGGGCGCCGGCGCTCTTGCAAAGATCGCCGATGATCTGGCGTGCATCGGCGGCCGTCGGCGCCCAATGAACGTGGCCGCCCAGCGCCGTTACTTTGCGCTCGAATTCCTCAAGGTAGAAATCGAGATTGGCGAGCGCATGATTCTTGATGTCCCGAGCGCGATCGCGCAACGCTTCGAATTCGGGCAGACGCTCGGCTGCCTGGCGTCGTCGTTCGGAGAATCCGACCTTCAGCTTGGCAAGTGAATCCTGGAGATTGGGATCGGCAAGAGCGGTGCCGACATTCTCCTTGAAATCGTGGGCGGTCGACTGCATCAGCGTTTGCCCTCCGGCCTGCCGCGCTCCGCTTCGCCGATCGGTGCGATATCGCCCATGTCGGCCAAGACCTCGGCAACATGCCGAACCTGGATCGGGCTGCCTTCCCGCTGCAGCTTGCCGGCCATGTTCATCAAGCAACCAAGATCGCCGGCGAGAACGGTATCGGCCCCCGTGGCCGCGATATCCGCCGCCTTTTCGCTCACCATGGCGTTGGAGATCTCCGGATATTTCACGCAGAAGGTGCCGCCAAACCCACAGCAAACCTCCGGTGTCTTCATCTCGCGTAGGCGCAGCCCCTGAACCGACGCGAGAAGTTGCCGGGGCTGGCCCTTCACTCCCAGTTCACGCAGGCCGGAGCATGAATCGTGATAGGTCACCGCACCGTCGTAGTGGGCCGAGACCGTGCGCACTCCGAGCACATCGACCAGGAACGACATGAGCTCGTAGCTGCGGCCGGCGAGGCTTTCCGCCTTCGCCTTCATGACCGCGTCGTCCTCGAACAAGGTCGGGTAATGGTGCGACAACATCCCGCCGCACGAGCCCGACGGAACGACCACGGCTTCGAAGCCTTCGAACGTTTCGATCACCTGTTGGGCGATGGCGCGTGTCGTGGCGCGGTCGCCCGAATTATAGGCCGGCTGACCGCAACAGACTTGCAGCGGCGGCACTTCCACGGTGCAGCCGGCCTCTTCGAGAAGCTTCACGGCGGCGAAGGCCACAGCCGGCCTGAACAAATCGACCAGACAGGTCACGAACAGCGCCACGCGGCGCGGGGGAGCGGATCGCTCGGAGGACAGGGCGGACACGCTGGTCACCATGGCAGCGGCCAAAATGGTACGCAACGGGCCTTGTTTAGAATAATTCTAATATAATATACCATACTCGATCCGGAGCGACCCGATGTCCGAGAAGTCTGTCCTGACCAACGAAGATGGCACACCTGCCGGCCCGCCGGGTCGACGGACTGCGTCCGTGATCTGACACGGTCATGCGAGCTTCAGCGGACAAGCCATCATTGTGGTCTCGCGCGGCCGCGGGGGTCAGCGCGCTGCGCTTGTCCCTGCCTCGTTCGGCCACAGCTCCATTCTGCCCTCCCGAAGTGCGTGGCACGATCGTGGTGCCGCTTGGTCTGCCGGTCCTCCAGAAACTGCTGCGTTTCGCCGGTCCCGGCCTTCTCGTTTCCGTGGGCTATATGGATCCCGGGAACTGGGCCACGGACATCGAGGCAGGCTCACGCTACGGATATGGCCTGTTGTTCGTTGTCGTCCTGACGAGCCTTGCCGCCATCCTTTTGCAGATCCTGAGCATGCGACTGGGCATCGCCGCAGGCCGTGATCTCGCCCAGATGGTGAGAGAGCGTTACAGCCCGGCCGCGGCGCGCTTTCTATGGCTGCTGGCCGAGCTCGCGATTATCGCGACGGACGTCGCTGAAGTCCTCGGCAGCGCCCTGGCGATCAAGCTTCTGTTCGGCCTGCCGCTCTGGCTGGGCATCCTGGCGACCATCCTCGATACGGTCGTGGTCCTTGGCCTGAAAGGACAGGGGTTTCGCCAGATCGAGGCCATCATCCTGGGCCTGGTCGTCACGATCGGCATTTGCTTCGCGTTGGAACTGGCGATCAGCCGGCCCAATGGACAGGAGATCGCCTCAGGCCTTGTTCCTTCCTTTGCCTTGCTCCAGGAGCCCGGCGCTCTCTACCTCGCAGTGGGCATCCTGGGCGCGACGGTGATGCCGCATAATCTATATTTGCACTCGTCGATCGTGCAGACCCGCCTGGTGCGTCCTGACGTTGCCGGAAAGCGGGACGCTCTCCGTTACGAGACGATCGACATCGTGGGCGCTTTGCTGATGGCTGCGCTTGTGAACGCCGCCATTCTGATCGTGGCCGCATCGACGTTCCACGCCGCAGGCCACACCGGCGTGACGGACATCCAGGACGCCTACCGCCTGCTCGAGCCGATCACCGGAGCGGCCATTGCAGCGCCTTTGTTCGGTATCGCTCTTCTCGCTTCCGGCCAAAGCGCAACTTTCACCGGCACGGTTGCCGGTCAGGTGGTTCTCGAGGGTTTCCTGAATGTCTGGATACCATGCTGGCAACGGCGCCTGATCACGCGCGGTCTCGCGCTTGTTCCCGCCCTCGCCGGAATCCTGATTCTTGGCGACGACGCCGTCGGCCAACTGCTCGTCGTCTCGCAGGTCGTGCTGTCGGCCCAGCTCCCGTTCGCCATTTTTCCGCTTCTGCGCTTTACCGCCGATCGCGGGATCATGGGCCGCTTCGCGAGTCCGCTCTGGTTGACGCTGGGCGGCTGGATTGTCTTTGGCGTTATCACCGCAGCGAATATCTGGCTTGTGGCCAGGATCTTTACCTGAGGGGGCGCGACGGTCCGTCAGCCCTTGTTTGGTATCAGGACGATGGCCTTGCCGTTGCTGACCATGCGTCCGGCCCAGTCCGCCGCCTGAGGTGTCGAGCCGAAGAAGACGTCGCCCCGCGCCGGGCCCTTGATGGCCGTGCCGCTATCCTGCGCGATCATCAGCCTCCGATAGGGCTCCGTGGCACCAGCCTTGCCCGCCACGGGCCGAGCCGTATCGATCCAGATCGGCGTGCCGTAAGGCGTGAAGGTGGTATCGACGGCAAGGCTGCGCTGGGCCGTCAACGTCACGCCCTCCGATCCGCTGGCCGACGTCAGCCGCGTATCCTTGAAGAAGATGTAGCGCTCGTTCTTGCGCATCACGTCGCGCCCCTGCTGCGGATGCCGCTTCAGCCAATCGCGAATGGCTGGCCAGGTGGCATTTTCCCGCTTCATCACGCCCATATCGGAAAGGACCGTGCTGAGGGCCGTGTAGGGGCGGTTGTTCGAGCCGTCGAAGCCCAGACTCAGCGTTCCGCCTTCGGCGAGATGGACGCGTCCCGAGCCTTGCACCTGTACCTCGTAAAGGGCGACAGGATCCTGCACCCAGACGATCTCCAGGCCTTTGCCTTTCAGTGCGCCCTGCTCGATTTCCGCGCGGGTGTAATACGGCTGGTCGGTCAGATCCGGCGGGCGTCGATAAACCGGCACGGTGAACAGACGAGACGGCGCGCGGCTGCCGCGCAGCTCGGGCTCGAAATAACCGGTGAAGCTGCCTGTCGTCTGCACGACGAGCGGGCGGAAATTGTCTTCGAAGAAGCGCCGGGCGCCGCGTTCATCGCCGGTTTTGACCGTGTTCGCCTGCCCGCAGATCTGCCCCCACTCTCCCTGCGTGATGACCTTTTCGCCGCCGTCCGTGACGATCCGCGTATCGCCCGACGTCGTGAGCTTGGGACAGGAATTCTTGAAGGCAGCCAAAGCCTCGGCGTGCTTGTCGTCGGACCAACCCGGAATTTCATTGAAGGAGATGGGCGCCATCGCGACCTTGGGCGTGGTCGCTCCTCCCAGGCCGCCAGCGCATGCAGACAGAAGACCGGCGACGGCCAGCAAGGCTGCGCCGCCGGACAGAACGCTCCAGCGCATGCGGTAACTGCCTCCCCTAGCCTTCGCTCTCGGTCTTGATCAAAACCCAGTTGGGATCGCTCGACTTGGTATCGCGGCGGAACGTCCACAGGTCGACGACCTTTTGGACCTCGTTCGGATTGCCGTCGGCGATCTGACCTTCGGCATTACGGACGACATTGATTTGTTCAGTGACGAAGCGAACCGTCACCAGAGCCTGGGATCCCTGCAGTTCGGCAGACGAGATATCGGAGGCCTCGAAGCCAATCAATGTCGTCTCCGCTTTCTCGCGGCGCTCGTTGCGCCCGCGAATGGCTCCCTCGAAGCTGGCGAATGTCGGTGGATCGAGCAATGGGCGCAGCGCCGGCGTATCACCCTTGGCGAAAGCTTCGACGATGGTCGTGAATGCCGCGCGCGCGCCTTGTACGAACATCGTCGGGTCGAACTGTGAATCGGCCGTGCGGATCGCCGCGACTCCCGCCGAGGCGCTCGGCAGAACCGTGGCGCGGATGCCGCCGGGCCCGCTCGTGGCGTTCGACGGCCGCAACGTGCCCGGCATCGGCACCACGTTGTCGTTGCCGATCGGCGCATCTCCGATGCGCGGTGTCTTGCTGGATGGCGCCGGCGGAGGTGCCGGCGGCGTGAATGGATCGCGTGCCGGCGGCCGTTCGTTGCCTGTCCGTTTTCCCAATACCGCGCGCAGGCGCAGGATCAGGAACACCGCCACCAATGCAATCAGAATGATATCGTAGTTGTTGCCCACGAAGGCGCTCCGCCAACCCGTCCTCAACTCACCGCAAATTACATAGGCCCCGAATGGGGAAAGGGCAAGGCAACGGGAGGTGTCGCCTATGCCGTTCCTATGCGGCCAGCACCACAATATCGACCAATTCCGGTACGCCGGCGACGCGGCGTCCTGGTCGGTTTTCCCGCTTGGTTTGTGAAATGTAGCCTTGGTTCTGGGCGAGCGCATAGGTGCGAGCGTCCGTCAGGGCTCGTGTTCCCTCGTCCTTGTTCTGCTTTTCCAGTTTCGACGTAAAATTGACGGTGTCGCCGATCACTGTGAATTCAAGCCGTTCGCCGTCGCCGACAGCCCCGAACAAGACGGGCCCGGACGAGACCGCCAGGCCGACAACAAGCGGTGCGAGCCCGGAGAGGTCGCGCTCGCTGTTCCAATGATCGGCGGCATCGATGATCGCATCCACTGCCCGAAGAGCATCCGCTGCTGCTGTCGACGAGGGAGCCACGGCGCCGAACGAGGCAAGGATGCCGTCGCCCAGGAACTTGTCGATGCTGCCGCCATTGCCGACGATATGAGGACAGAGTCGCGCCTGGTAGTCCTGCAGAAGTTTCATCACATCGTCCGGCGCAAGCTCTGCCGAGAGATGCGTGAAGCCTCGGAGATCGACGGTGAGGATCGTGGCATCGCGCAGTTCGCCTTCGCCCGCTTTGACCGTCATCGCGGCGGTGCGAATGCGCGTTGCTACGCCGGGATCGAAGAAGCGCGACAAGTCGCGGGCCGCCGCGCCCTCGCTGACGGCGCGGACAAGCAACTGACGCGCTCGCGAGATGGACACTGCAAGCACGGCGGTCGTGAGAAGAATGGCAATGATCTTGTCGACCTCGGCATGCAGCAGGAACGCGTTGGAGGTCATGTATTCGACGAAATCGTCGGTCGGGTTGGCCGGCCCGCCGCGGCCGCCCAACGCATACAAAATGAGGGCAATCCAGCCCGCTACGGCAACCAGTCCGGTGAAGATGACGAACCGGGCCTCGAATCGGAGCGTGCGCAGGGCGATCAGGAGGAAGACGTAAAGAAGCGTCGGGACCTTCAGATAGAAGACCGCCGGCTGCGCGTACTTGTAGTGAAAGGAATAGATCAGCCCCATCAGCAGGCCGACATCGGCGATGACGGCAACATAGAGCATCCACGGACGCAGGCGCCGCGCATAGGCGAGTCCCAGCCGGATAATGCAGAACGCGCCATAAATGGCGAAGACCTGGGTCTCGAAGGAATAGTCGTCCTGCACGACGCCGGCGGGCATCGACGTGGATTCGTAGACGGTCGCGACGAGCGCCACGATGGCCAACTGGATCCAGGCAATCAGGATTTCGCTGCGTTCCTGTTGGTGCTGGATCGCAGCCTGTACGCGTTCGGGAAGCTTCTGGGTCCCGTCGCTATCAAACAACCACGACCGCAGCGCGCGCCACATCAGCGCTTCTCGAGCCAGAGGCTCGTTGCCATCGCCTCCGTCGGACGCGGCAGGCGCGGGACGACCGAGCGCGCCAGCCGGTCACCGAGCCGGCGTTCCGCCCAGACACTGGAGAACAGCGGTGTGTAGGCGCCTGTCGTCAGCAGCGGCACGACCCCTTGCTGCTCGTTGTAGTTCCGCCATCCCCATTTTGACGGATAGTCAAAGGGCAGAAAAATGTCGTGGATATGCACCAGAACGCCGGACGGCAGCCGTGGCAGCACACGATTGAGCAGCAGATCGACATCGCTGCCAGGCATCAGGATGTGGCTCGAATCGATGAACAGCATGTCACCGGCGCCGAGGCGGTCGAACAGCTCCAGCGAGGCATTCTGAAGCGTTGTGGGCACGACCTGGACACCTGGCAGTCCCGCAATATCGGCCCGCGGAGCCGGGTCGATGGCGAGGATCTCGCCGACGCCGCAGTGGGCACGTGACAGGATACGAGTCGAGTGACCCGAGCCGACCTCGACGATATGAATGGGCTTGCGCGCCCGCACCAGAGTATAGGCGACCGCCGCGTCGAGCGCGGGAAACCAGGCCTGATCGAGTAGCCCGTTGAGGCCAAGCAATGCATCCGCATGGGTGTCGATCAGATCTATCGTCGCCGTGAACGCCTTGTTCTGGCGCTCGAAGAGCGCTTCGACAGTGGCATAAGACGGCTGAGCGCCTGGCGGCGGCAGCAGCGGCGCATAGCGGTGGGGAATGAACCAACCGCGCGGAGGGAGGCCCAGGATGGTGGGCAGGCCGAGGGCCAGACGCCGCCATCGACCGCGGAGAGTGGTGGCGCTGGTCACGGGCTGAGAATCAGCCCCTCATGGGCGACGATCACGCGAGGCAACCCGTTCGCGGTCGTGCCGGGGCGGAGCAGGGCGGCGTCGCGGGCAACCGCATCCATGAACGCATCGTCATGATTTGGATCGTGATGGAAGATCACCAGGGTGCCGACCTGGGCCGCGTCTGCGACCCGAACGCCTTCCTGCCACGTTGAGTGTCCCCATCCGCGATATCGGGGATATTCGGCATCCGTGAAGGTCGAGTCGTAGATCATGAGATCGGCACCGCGGCAAAGGTCGACAATGCCGGTGTCAATTCCCTCGGGACGGTGTTCCGTATCCGTAATGTAGCACAGCGACTTCCCCTTGTGGTCGACGCGATAACCCGTCGCCCCGTTAGGATGGTTGAGGATGCCGGTCCGAAGGGAGATGTCGCCACATGACAGCACGGCGCCGCAGTCGAACTCGCGAAAAGTGATCGTGGCTTGGAAAGCCTCGAGCGATACGGGGTACAGCGGCGCCTGCATCAGGCTCTTGACCACTGTCTTCAGCGTATGGGGCCCTTCGAGGTGGCCCGCCCACATCCGGATGGAATTGCGCTTGTCGAATAGCGGGGCAAAGAACGTCAGTCCGGCCAGGTGATCGAGATGGGTATGCGTAAAGTAGATATCGATATCCAGCGGCGCCTGACGCGCCAGTTCCAACCCGAGCTCGCGAATCCCCGTGCCGGCGTCGAATATCAACCGCCGGCCTCCAGCCATGACCTCTAGACACGGCGTATTGCCGCCATAGCGGGCGTATTCGGGTCCGGGGCAGGCGATAGATCCTCGCACGCCCCAGAAACGGACTTTCAAACCATCGGCCAACGCCACAATTCCCGGATAGATAACCCCTCCGCCAGAGTCCACAGGGTTACGGCCTCCGTCAACCAACGCCGCCATCTACTTGAGGGGTGCAATTTGCGGTCGAACTGTCCGATAGGTCGAACGATCGGTGCACGATTTGGCCGCGATTTTGCGTAGAAGCCGGAGAGGCTCACCGGCTGGCCGGGTGGTTTTTGCTCGTTCCGGTCGAATTCATCCCATGCAGGTGCGTTGCCTGCGGTCCCGTTCGGAGCAATAATTTCGTCATGGAAATTGCTAACCCGACTGCCCTAACCGCGATTGCCCAGCCTCCGATGCGCACGGCCAAGTTCGCTATCGGCCAGGTGGTGAAGCATCGCCTCTACCCCTTCAGAGGCGTGATCTTCGATGTCGACCCCGTCTTCGCCAACACCGAGGAATGGCTGGCATCGATCCCGGAAAATCTCCGCCCAAGGCGAGACCAGCCATTTTATCATCTGCTGGCGGAGAATGCGCAGACGACCTACGTCGCCTACGTTTCGGAACAAAACCTTCTGGCCGACGACAGCGGCAAGCCTGTTTCCCATCCGCAGGTGCCGCACTTCTTCAAGGAACTAAAGCGCGGCCAGTACGTTTCGCGCGACCGGACCCTGCACTAAGGCCGAAGCGCCTTCTCGATCTGGCCGACGGTGGCCGTCCACCCGACGATGGCGCCCTGCGCCCGGATCATGTCGAGCGTGGCCTTCTTGAACTCCGGAAAATAGCTTTCCGTCGCATCCTCGGCGAGCAGGCACTCGAAACCGCGATCGTTGGCTTCACGCATCGTCGTCTGCACGCAGACCTCGGTCGTCACGCCGGCCAAGACGAGATGCGTGATTCCCTGGTCGGCCAGGATCGAAGACAGCGGCGTGCCGTAGAAGGCTCCCTTGCCGGGCTTGTCGAGCACGATCTCGCCGGCTCGGGCGGCGAGTTCAGGCACGATATCAGCGCCCGGCTCTCCCGCGATCAGTATCCTGCCCATGGGGCCGGGATCGCCGATGCGAAGGCTGGGGTTACCCCGGTTGCGCTTGGCCGGCGGGCAATCGGACAGGTCGGACCTGTGGCACTCCCGAGTGTGGATGATCGGCAGACCGGCACCCCGAAACGCGGCCAGCAACCGCGCGACCGTGGGCACGATCTTCTTGAGCAGACTGACATCGTTGCCGAGTGTGGCGCCGAAGCCTCCAGGCTCTATGAAGTCGCGTTGCATGTCGATCACGATCAAGGCGGTGTGCGCCGGATCGAACCTGAAATCGAAGGGCTGGGCGGCGATGGTCTTCATGGCGATCAGTGTCCGGCCATGGCACGCCCGATGGCGCCGATTTCCGCCTGGGCTGCCATCGCTTCGAACGCGAGCTTGCCGTCGAACATGACAACGATGCGATCCGAAAGCTGCAGGATTTCGTCGAGGTCTTCGCTCACCAATAGAACGGCGGCCCCGCGGTTGCGCGCTTGAACGATCCGGCCGCGGATCTCGGCAACGGCGGCGAAGTCGAGGCCGAAGCAGGGATTGGCCACGATCAACAGATCGCCCTCACTCGACAATTCACGCGCCAGCACCGCGCGCTGGACGTTGCCACCCGACAGGCCCTTGATCGGTGCGTCCGGACCCGGGGTCTTCACGCGATAGGCGTCGATCAGCTTGCGCGCGGCGGCGCGCATCGGGCTGCGTCGCAGGCGAATGCCGTCCGGCGATGCCGGCGGCTGATCGAACGACCGCAGGGCCATGTTCTCCGCCACCGACATCTCGGCGACGCAGGCGTTGCGCAACGGTTCCTCGGGCAGGCAGGCGATCTTGTGCCGGATCATCTCCGGTCGGGTCGCCCTATAGAGTTCCCCGTGAACGAGAACGCGGCCCGATTCGGCATGGCGTTGGCCGGCCAGCGTCTCGACCAGTTCGCGCTGACCGTTCCCCGAGACGCCGGCAATGCCGACGATCTCACCGGCGCGCACGTCGAGTGTGAGCTGCTCCACCGCACGCTGGCCGACATTGTCGGCGACGCAAAGCCCCTCGACCTGCAGCACCGGTTTGCCCGGTTCTCTTACGTTGCGCTCGACGACGGTGCGGTTCTCCCGCCGCCCGACCATCATCTCCGCCATCATGTCGTTGTCGAGCTCGGCCGTGGGCTTGGTGTCAATAAGCTTGCCACGCCGCAGGACGGTGACGGTATCGCAGAAGGCGTTCACCTCCCGGAACTTGTGGGTGATGGTGATGATCGTGATCTGCTTCGCGTCGGTCAGCTCCTTCAGCGTCGACAACACCTCGTCGGCTTCGTCGGGTGTCAGCACCGACGTCGGCTCGTCGAGGATCAGGAGGTTTCGCTTAAGGTAGAGCTGGCGCAGGATCTCGCCCTTCTGCTTCTGGCCGGCGGCGAGGTCTGCAACAGGGGTATCGAGCGGTACGGTAAAGGGCGTGGTCTCGAAGAATGTCTTGAGGGCGCGCCGCTCGGCGCTCCAGTCGATCACCGCCGGCAGCTGGTCCCGCGACAGGACGAAGTTCTCGAGCACGGTCATGTTCGGCACCAGCGTGAAGTGCTGATAGACCATGCCGAGTCCCAATTCGTGCGCCTGCCGCGGACGATGGATTTCGACCTCGCGACCGTTCAGGAGGATCTGACCCTGATCGGCGGCGTAATAGCCCATCGCGCACTTCACGAGCGTGCTCTTGCCGGCGCCATTCTCTCCCAACAAGGCATGGAAGGCGCCCGCCTTCACTTTCACCGACACGTCGTCGAGCGCCATCAGGCTGCCGAAGCGCTTGCAGAAGCCCAGCAGTTCGAGCGAGGGCGCGCCCTCGTGCGGGGGGAAATGCGCTACGCCGATCGCCGTCATGCGATCGCCTCGATCACGTCTGTGGATCTGGCGACGGCGCCGAAAACGCCGCCCTGCATCTGCACCATCTTGAGCGCCGCCAGGTGGTTGCCCATGTCGGTGGCGCCGGTGCAATCCTCGAGGATCAAGCACTCGAAGCCGCGATCATTGGCTTCGCGCATGGTCGTGTGCACGCAGACGTCGGTGGTGATGCCGGTGAGGACGAGATTGTCGATGCCGCGCGTGCGCAACATCAGTTCGAGGTCGGTGGCGCAGAAGGAACCCTTGCCCGGCTTGTCGATCACCGGCTCGCCTTTCGCCGGCGCAAGCTCCGGGATGATCTCCCAGCCCGGTTCGCCCCGTACCAGAATGCGGCCGCACGGTCCCGGTTCGCCGATGCCGGCGCCGATCTGTTGCGAGCGCCAGCGCTTGTTGGCCGGCAGATCGGAAAGATCCGGGCGATGGCCTTCGCGAGTGTGGAAGATATGCCAGCCCGCCTGTCGACTGGCTGCCAGCAAGGTGCGGATCGGCTCGATGGGCGCTCGCGTGAGCGACAGATCGTAGCCCATCTTGTCGACATAGCCGCCCACGCCACAGAAGTCTGTCTGCATGTCGATGACGATCAACGCCGTGTTCTCTGGCCTCAGGTCGCCGTTCCAGGGCCAGGGATAGGGGCGCGAGTTGACATGCTTCCGGGCCATTGACGCATTTCCTTCTGGCGTACGGCGCCAAGTTCGCCGGGAGCGCCGCGCAGGCTGCGCTCGGGCGAGCAGGTGGCGATCATCAGGACAAGCGTGAGAACATAGGGCGCAGCGCTGAACAGATAATATCCTTCCGTCACACCGACCGATTGGAGCGCCGGGCTGATGGCGCCCGCCGCGCCGAACAGCAGTGAGGCCCACAGGCAGCGCACGGGATCCCAGCGCGCGAAGATGACCAGTGCCACCGCCATCAGGCCTTGGCCGCTCGACAGGCCTTCGTTCCAGCTCCCCGGGTAATAGAGCGAGAGGAAGGCGCCGCCGATTCCAGCAAAGGAACCCCCGACAGCGGTGGCGATCATGCGCACGCGGCCCACATGCGTTCCGATGGCAAGCGCCGCATCGACGCTTTCACCGGCCAGACGCACGATAAGACCCCAGCGCGTTGTCTTGAGGGCCCAGGCAAGCGCGAAGGCGAGCGCAATGCCGAGCACGAAAAGGTAATTCACCTGCAGGGCCTGGCGGACCTGCGGAATGCTGCTCCACCAGCCGAGGTCGATGGCACCCAGATTGGGCGCCTTGGGCTGGATGAAGGGTTTGCCGAGAAAGAAGGCGAGGCCGGTTGCGAACAGCATCAGGCCGATGCCGGTGGCGATATCGTTCACCCGCGGCAGTTGGCAGATGCCGGCGTGCAGGGCACCGAGCAGCAGGCCGACCAGGGCCGCGACGCCGACACCGAGCCAGGGAGAGCCGCTTGCGAGGGCTGTGCCATAGGCACTCATCGCTCCCATCACCAGCGTGCCCTCGAGGCCGAGATTGATGCGGCCCGATCGTTCCGTGAGGCATTCCCCGACGCTTACGAAGATGAATGGCGTGCTGACGCGAATAGCGCCGGCCAGCATGGCCAGTGGTACGCCCCAAAGCCCGATGCCGCTCTGATCCATGGCTCAGCTCCCCTGGCGCCGCGGCAGCAGGCGCCCGTAGAGCGTCTCGCTGGCCAGGATCACGACGAAGATGATGCCCTGCAGCACCACGACCGCCGCATCGGGCAAGTCCAGCCGGCGTTGCAGCAGGCCACCGCTGGCGCTGATCCCTCCCAGCAGCACCGCAACGGGTATGATCGCCAACGGATTGTGACGCGCGAGAAACGAAACCAGGATTCCCGAATAGCCGTAGCCGACGGCGAGCGAGGCGTTGGCGCGTCCCATCACGGCTGCCACTTCAACGGTGCCGGCCAGTCCGGCCGCCGCGCCGCCGGCGCCACAGGCGAGCAGGACGTAACGGCCGACATTCAGGCCCATCATGCGCGCGGTCTTGGGATTGCCGCCGATCACCTCCATGGCGAAGCCCCAGGTGGTGAAGCGCTGGAACAGGAAGACGGCGATGCAGGCGACGATCCCGAACGCCAGGCCCCAATGCACGTCCATGCCGGGAATGGTGCCGATCATGTTGATGTCGCCGATCGCCCGGGTGGAGGGTTTGTTGAGGCTCTCCGGATCGCGCAGCGGCCCTTCCACGAAATGATTCATAAGGGCGATCGCGATATACGTAAGCAGCAGGCTCGAGATCGTCTCGTTGACGCCGCGATACTGGCGCAGCGCACCGGCAAAGGCGATCCACAGCCCGCCGGCCAGCATGCCGGCGACGATCATGGTCAGCTGCACGACCAGGGGAGACGCTGCCGAGACGGCGACGCCTGCCGCTGCAGCCGCAACGCCGCCCAGCACCAGCGCCCCCTCGTTGCCGATGATGACCAGCCCCAGCCGGGCCGGCAGAGCGGTACAAAGCGCGGTGAGTATCAGCGGCGCCGCTCGCGTCAGCGTGTTTTGCCAAGAGAACCAGGTGCCGAAGGCACCCTGGTACATCAGCGCAAAAGCCTCGAGCGGATCGACGCCGGCATAGATCGCCAGCAGCAGGCCAAATATGACGGCCGATGCCAGCAAGGCCAGCGCGGGGACCGCAATCCTCTCCAGGATCGCCCGCATGTTGTCGCGCGCCGACGATGAAGCCGGCGCCGTCACGAGCGCAGCTGGAGGGGATTCAAGCGCGACTTGATCCTTCGGACTCATCACCCCTCCGACGCCTTGGCGATCATGTTCCGTTTGGTCGGGAAAAGATCGTGCCGGGCTCGTTCGTCTACGAGGTCGAACCGACGACGCCCTCGACCAGATAGTTCATGCTCTCCAGCGCCGGGTCGGTCTGGATCTGGCTTGTGCCGGCGGTGATGACGGTGTTGCCCTTGTTGTCCTTGAGCGGACCTTTGAAGATCACGAAATTGCCGTTCAGCATTTCGAGCTTCACGGCGTCGGCTTTGGCCTTGGCCGCGTCCGACACCGCGGGGCCATAGGCCGAGGTGCGCACGAAGCCTTCCTTCAGGCCGCCGCGCACGAAATTGGCGGGGGCCTTGCCGGCCTTCATCGCCTCGACGAAGCCGGTATAGACACGCTCCCAGTTCCACTCTGCGCCCGTCAGGTAGCCCTTGGGGGCGAGCTTGGCCTGGTTGGTGTGGTAACCGCAGGTATAGATGCCGGCGCGCTCGGCCGTCTCGACCACGACCTTGGGCGAGTCGACATGGCAGGTCACGACATCGACGCCTTGGGCGATCATGCTGTTGGTCGCCTCGGCTTCCTTGACCGGCATCGACCAATCGCCGGTGAAGATCACCTGCGTGCTGATCTTGGGATTGATGGATTGGGCGCCCAGCGTGAAGGCGTTGATGTTGCGCAAGACCTGCGGGATCGGCTTGGCGGCGACGAAGCCGAGCTTGCCGCTCTTGCTCGTGGCGCCGGCGACGATGCCGTTCAGATACTGGCATTCGTCGATGTACCCGAAGTAACTGCCCGTATTGACGGGATGCTTGCCTTCCTGCCACAGGCCGCCGCAATGCCGGAACTGGATCTTCGGGTTCTTGGTGGCTTCCTTCAGCATGTACGGGTCGAAGTATCCGAACGACGTCGGGAACAGCAGCGTGGCCCCGTCGAGGTTGATCATGCTTTCCATCGTCTTCTCGACCGCGACCGTCTCGGGTACTTTTTCTTCCTCGACGATCTTCACGCCTGGCATCTTCTTCAGGACGGCTGCCGCCTCGGCATGGGCCTGGTTGTAACCGTAGTCGTCACGCGGCCCGACATAGATGAAACCGATCACAAGTGGCTTCTGCGCATGAGCCGTTCCGGCGAGACCTAGAGCCACCGCGCTCGCGCTGCTGGCCAACAGGGTCCGTCGGCCGATAGCGAACTTGTCGATCATGATTATTCCCCCGCGTTCCTGAACCCGGCCAGTGGCGGCCGTAAAGATGGTCGCAAGGGCTGTGCCATCCGCTGAAAAGTCGGCCTTTCCGCTGGTTCTTGCGAAAAAGCTGGGCAATTGCGCTGGATTCCGTGGGCAGGGCTGCGCGTTGGGTAATCCTTTCGGATCTCGTGGCGTGCATTAATGAGCGCCAAATTGTATGCAATTTCCGCTGTTTGCATTCTTTTTGGGCATATATAATGCAAGTTGCGGTGTTTGGCCCTCTTAATGCATGCAGCACCTCCATGAAGATCCTCCGCCCGGACATGCAGGCCGAAAATCCGACCCTGACCGAGAAGCTGGCCTCGGCGATTGCAGATGGAATTCTGAACGGTGCCTTGGCTCCGGGATCGCGCCTGGATGAAATCTCTCTCGCTCAGCAGCATGGCGTGTCGCGCACGCCGGTGCGCGAAGCGCTGCGGCAGCTCGCCATGAGCGGGCTGATCGACATGCGGCCCCGAAAGGGAGCGGTCGTCTCCAAGGCGACGCCGGAGGAACTCGAGAGCCTGTTCGTCGCCATGGCCGAGATGGAAGCAACCTGCGCCCGGCTCGCCGCGATGAGCATGACGCCGATCGATCGGCGACGGCTGCAGGCGCGCCACGAGGCCATGACGACGCTGGCCGCGGCGGGCGATCCCGACGCATATTCAGATGCCAACAACGCCTTTCATTCGGCGATCTATGCCGGGGCGCACAACGCGCCACTGGCCGAGTTCACGCTCGGATTGCGGCGGCGTCTCGGCCCCTTCCGTCGGGCCCAGTTCCGGATGGAAGGGCGATTGACCCGCTCGAACCAGGAACATGAAGCGGTGGTCCGTGCGATCCTCGCCGGCGACGCTGTGGCCGCACACGCCGCGATGATTCACCATGTGAGCCTGGTAGAGGATGCCTATGAGGCCTTTTCTGCGATCAACGCCGCCTGAAAGCTGGGCTCATCCGTTGAGCGAGAAGGGAAAGTACTTGGCGTTCAGCTTCTTGTAGGTGCCGTCGCCAATCATCTCGCTGAGCGCCTTGTTGAATGCCTCCCGCAGCTTCACATCTTCGCGCCGTATGCCGGCGGCGACGCCGATGCCTAGCGTCGGCGCATCCTTGATGTCCTGCCCGACGAGTTCGCAGCACTGACCCTCCGGCTTCTGCGACCAGAGCCAGAGCTGCGCCTTGTCGCCAAACACCGCATCCACCTCGCCATTGGCGAGAGCCTGCAGCTCGTCGGCGACCGACGCGTACCGTTTGATCTGCGCCGAGCGCCGGAAGCTCTTGTCGACCCAATCGGCATGCGTCGAATCCTTCTGGACGCCGATACGCTTGTTGCGCAGGAGTGACGGCGGGCCGTCAAAGGGGGCACCCTTGGCGGCGATGAACGCGCCCGGAGAGAGGTAGTAGCGACGCGACATTCCAAGCCGCCGGCGCCTCTCCGGCGTCACTTCGAGAGAGGCCATGACGATATCGAATTTCTTTTCCACCAGCCCCGGTATCAGATCGTCCCATTTGGCGGCGACGAATTCGCACTCCGCCTTCATGCGCTGGCAGATCTCCTGGGCCAGATCCATCTCGAAGCCGGCGGGCAGGCCTTTGCGATCGAGATAGTTGAACGGCGGATAACTGCCCCAGGTCGCGATCGTCAGCTTGAAGGCCGGCGCGGGGAACGGCGATTTCGGCGCTGCCGGCTTTGCCTGGGCTGCCGGCTTGGTCTGGGGAACGGGCTGCTTCGTGGCCGGCTTGGCGGTTTGGGCCATCGAGCCGCTTGCCAGCATGACCAGGCCGAGGGCGGCCAATACCAGACGCTTCATGAGATCAACCGCCCGAGAACGGCATTGAGGCGCTGCCGGCCGGCCGCAGTCGCTCGCAGACGGATGGCATCGACCTCGAGGAATCCGGCTTCGACCAGGGGAGTGAGCCGGGCTTCGCCCAGCGCCTCGACGGGATCGAGACCGGCCATTGTCGCAAAGGTGCCGCGGTCGATTCCCTCGACCAGTCGCAGCCCCATCATCAACGCTTCCTCCACGCGATCTCGCCCGATTATATCCGTCACTTCCGCGGTTCCATGACCTGACCGCTCCACCGCTTCCAACCAGGCCTCTGGGCCGCTCGTGCGCCGGGTCGCCCGCTTGGCGTTCCCGGCGGCAAAGCGTCCATGGGCACCCGGCCCGATACCGACGTAATCCTGATAGCGCCAATAGATCAAATTATGGCGGCATGCGGCGTCCGGGCGGGCATGATTTGAGATCTCGTAGGCCGGCAGTCCGGCTGCATGGAGACGGGCCTGCGTCTCCTCGAACATCTGTGCGGCCGCGTCTTCGTCGGGCAAGGCGAAGCTGCCCCGCGCGTGATCGATGAAGAAGCGCGTGCCGCGCTCGATGGTGAGCTGATAGACGGACATATGGTCTCCAGCCAGCGTCAGGGCGCGCTCCAGCTCTTGAGCCCAGGCTTGCGCCGTCTGGCCGGGACGGGCGTAGATCAGGTCGAAGGAGAAGCGCGGGAAGTGGCGTCGCGCTGTCGTGAGCGCGGCTACGGCCTCATCGACCGAATGCTGCCGCCCCAAGAAGCGGAGCGCCTCCGGATCGAGCGCCTGGACTCCCAGCGATACGCGGTTGACGCCCGCCTGGGCCAAGGCTGCGAAGTTTCCCGCTTCCACCGAGGTCGGATTCGCCTCCAGCGTGACCTCGATATCAGGAGCGAGATCCCACAACTGCCGAACGCGGTCGATCAGGGCGGCCACCGTTGCCGGTTCCATCAGCGAGGGCGTGCCGCCGCCGAAGAAAATGGTCTGCACCTCGCGATCCGGCGCTTCGCGGGCGGCGTGCTCGAGTTCCGTCAGGAGAGCGGCTCGCCAGCGCGTCTGCTCGATCGCCTCCCGCACATGGCTGTTGAAATCGCAATAAGGGCACTTTGACTTGCAGAACGGCCAATGAACGTAGACGCCCAGCGGCGGGGAGCTCATCGAAAGCAGGCCTCGACAAGCATCTTGAAAGCCCGACCCCGATGGCTGATCGCGTTCTTTTCGTCGTCGGTCATCTGCGCCGTCGTGCGCTTCATCCCAACGGGCTGGAAACAGGGGTCGTAGCCGTGACCGCCCAGGCCGCGCGGCGGCCAAATGATCGTGCCGTCGAGGGTGCCATGGACCAGCTCGACATGCTGGTCAGGCCAGGCGAGAGCCAAAACGCAGTGAAAGGTCGCGGTCCGGGCGGTCTCCGTATCGGCGACGCGCCGCTTGGCGAATTCCTCCTGGATGCGTTTCATACCGACCATCGGATCGCGCGTCGGTCCTTCCCAATCGGCCGTGTACACACCCGGTTGGCCACCCAATGCGTGGACGCTCAGACCGGAATCGTCGGCGAGGGCCGGCAGACCGCTGGCTTGTACCGCCGCCAGGGCTTTGAGGGTCGCGTTCTCTTCGAAGGTCGTGCCGGTTTCCTCCGGCGCCGACAGGCCGAGTTCGCCGGCCGACACGATCTCCACCCCAAAAGGATGGAGCATGGCGCGGATCTCGCCCGCCTTACCCCGATTGTGGGTCGCCACGACCAGCTTGGGGAGGGAGAAATGCCGGGCCATCAGGCCTTTCCGATCGCAAGCCGCTGCAGCTGCGTGAGTTCGCCGATGCCCTTCTTTGCCAGCGCCAGCAGCTCGTGGAATTGCGCTTCGCTGAACGGCTCCTGTTCGGCCGTGCCCTGAACCTCGACGATGCCGCCGGCTCCAGTCAGAACGAAATTGGCATCCGCCGCAGCCTGGGAGTCCTCCGGATAATCGAGATCCAGGACCGGCGTTCCCTGCCACAGCCCGCACGAAACAGCGGCCACCTGGCCCGTCATGGGATTGGCCGTCAGTTTGCCTTGCTTGATCAGCCATTCGAAGGCGAAGTGCAGCGCCACCCAGGACCCGGTGATGCTGGCCGTACGCGTACCGCCATCGGCCTGAAGAACGTCGCAGTCGATGTTGATCTGACGCTCACCCATGGCGGTCAGATTGACGACGGCGCGCAGGGACCGGCCGATCAGCCGCTGGATTTCCTGGGTTCGTCCGGACTGCTTGCCGCGGGCCGCTTCGCGATCGCTGCGGGTGTGGGTCGAGCGGGGTAGCATCCCGTATTCGGCCGTCACCCACCCCCGCCCAGTATTGCGCATCCAGGGCGGCACCTTCTCGTCGACCGAGGCGGTGCACAGGACATGGGTATCGCCGAACTTCACGAGACAGGAGCCTTCAGCATGGCGGGAAAAGCCAGGCTCAAGGGAAATCTTGCGAAGCTGGTCGGGCGCGCGGCCGGAAGGGCGCATGGGTGACTCTCCTACAATGCGACAGGGCTTATGACCAAAGCCGGCGGTGGGAACAAGTTCTCGGGTTTCCGTTCAATCAGTCGTGCGAGCGGATCATCCAGCCGCGGCGGCGGAAGCCGGTCTTGATCAGGGAGACCATCATCATTCCCTGAACGACCACGATGGCGGGCAGGCCGACGACCAGTGCCAGGAATTGCTGAAGGGGGGCGATATAGGACGTAATGCCCAGAAACAGGACTGTCCCCACGGCGAAGGCGAGATTGATGGCCACCGCCTGCAGGACGCTGCCGTAACCGACCCAGCGGACATAAGCCGCCCCGAACAGCCCGGCCCAGATATAGGACAGACCGTGGACGACGACAGATCGTTCGGTCTTGGGATGTTCAAATCGATAACCGCGCAGCAGCACGGCCCGTTTCTACACGGAAACGGGCAGCGGAGCGAGAATTGCCCGCGTTGACCGGACTGGCGGGCCTACCTACATTTTTTCCATGACTATCCAGCGTCTCGGATTGCCGGGCGGTGTCATTGCGGACGCCAGCCCGGTCCAGCGTCCGGCGACCTCGGTCGCGGAACTGAATGAACGGGCGCGCGAAGTGCTGCGCCTGGTGGTCGAGAGCTACGTCGAGACAGGCGAGCCGGTCGGTTCGCGGGCCTTGACCCGCCGGATCACCGAAACGCTGTCTCCCGCCACCATACGCAACATCATGGCGGACCTGCAGGATCTCGGGCTGTTGTACGCCCCGCATACATCGGCGGGCCGACTGCCGACGGAGGCGGGATTGCGCCTGTTCGTCAACGGCCTGCTCGAGGTCGGTAACATCTCCGAGCAAGAGCGGGAAAGCATCGAGGCGCGCTGCGCCGCAGTCGGCCGCAGCATGAATGAAGCGCTCGAGCAGGCAACGAGCCTGCTGTCCGGCCTGTCGCGCTGTGCCAGTGTCGTCATGGCACCCAAGACCGAACAGCCCCTCAAGCACATCGAATTCGTCAATCTTGGACCGGGCCGCGCCCTGGTGGTGACCGTCACGCAGTCCGGCCAGGTCGAGAATCGCCTGATCGATACGCCACCCGGCATGCCCGCATCCGCGCTGGCCGAGGCCAGCAACTATCTTAATTCGCGCCTGAGTGGCCGCACCTTCGAGGAAGCGCGCCGGCTGATCCTCGAGGATCTGCGGCTGAAGCGGGCCGAACTGGATGACCTGACCGCCCGGGTGATCGAGTCGGGCCTGGCGACCTGGGCCGGCGAGCCGGGCGGAGCGCTCATCGTGCGCGGCCAGGCGCGGCTGCTCGAGGACATCACGGCGATCGCCGATCTGGAGCGGGTCAGGTTGCTGTTCGATGCGCTCGAGCGGGGCGAAAGCTTCGCGCGCCTGCTCGAACTGGCCAACGGTGCTGCGGGCGTCCAGATCTTCATTGGCGCCGATAACCCCATGTTCGCCAACACCGGCTGCTCGATGGTGGTGGCGCCATTTCGCGATTCGCAGGAGCGGATCCTGGGAGCCATCGGCGTGATCGGCCCGACGCGGCTGAACTATGCCCGCATCATCCCGCTGGTCGACTACACCGCCCGCACCATCGGCCGGATGGTCGGTTAGCCCACAACATCTCGGCTAGGCCCAGCCTCGCCGTCTTGGACAGCTACCAGTCCCTTTCGTCGAAATCCTCGAACTGCTTCATGTCCTCGTCGCCGTTGACGGGGGACAGCGCGGTTTCCGCCTTCGGCAATGACAGGACGCGCAACCTGGTCTCGGGACTGATCAGGGGGACGATTTCCAGGAGGTCGTCCCGCCCGAAGGCGACGCAGCCGCGGGTCGGGCTCAGATCCGGGCGCGCGATATGGAGGAAGATCGCGCTGCCCCACTCGCCTTCCGGCGGGTCGTCGTTATAGCCGACCACGACAACGAGATCGTAGAGCCCGTCTTCGCGCCACATCTTCTCGTGGCTCCACTCGTTGGGAATGCGAACCAGGCGGTTGTAGGAGGGCGCCCTCGGATCGTCGCACCAGCCGTCATGCTCTGTGATGGCGCGGGCCGGCAGGCGAACCTTGGGCAGCACCAGCCGGTCGTTGCGAAAATAGATCCGCCGTAACGGGAATATTCCGGCCGGCGTGGCGGCATCGCCTTCGACCTTGTCCTCGCGGACCCCGCCTGCCCCGAGCACGCAGCGCCAGCGGTGGCTTCCGAGCGTCGCCCAGGCGAGCGCGGAATCGGCGGAATCGGCCTGAACGACAAGGGTCTGGGTCAAATCATCGGCATCTGACATTGAATCGCGCTCCTGCCGCCTTCATAAAGGCACGCCTTCGAGGGAGAAAGTTATGGCTTACGTTCTGCCGCCGCCGCCGACCGTTGGCGTCCCGGTCCACGGCACCAGCGATCTGTTTCCCGTCCGCCGCATCTTTTGTGTCGGCCGCAACTATGCTGCCCATGCTCGAGAGATGGGCCATGACCCCGACCGCGAACCGCCCTTCTTCTTCACCAAGCCGGCCGATGCCATCGTGATTTGCGCCGACCCGAAGAACCCGACCAAGGTCGCCTATCCGCCGGCCACCAAGAACCTCCATCATGAGATGGAGCTTGTCGTTGCCATGAAATCCGGCGGTGCCGACATCCCGGTCGACAAGGCCCTCGACCATGTCTTCGGCTATGCCTGCGGCCTCGACATGACCCGCCGCGACCTGCAGAACCAGGCCAAGGACATGGGCCGTCCCTGGGACATGGGCAAGGGCTTCGACCAATCGGCGCCGATCGGCGAAATCTATCCGGCGAGCCGGATCGGGCATTTGTCCAAGGGCACGATCCAGCTCGATGTGAACGGCAAGACACGCCAGAAGTCCGACCTCAACGCACTCATCTGGAGCGTGCCGGAGACGATCTCCTATCTGTCCGGCTTGGTAACGCTTGCCGCTGGCGACCTGATCTATAGCGGCACGCCCGATGGCGTGGCCGCCGTGGTCAAGGGCGATACGCTGGCCGGCTTCGTCGAAGGCTGCGGCACGGTCACCTGCACGCTCGTCTGACCGCTTATTGGGCCGCGAGCCGCCGGCTCGCGGTCCGTCAGAGCTGCTGCGCCCTGAAGGTGTCGCAGCGATTCATGTCCCCGCTCTCCAGGCCGCGCTTGAACCAGCGGACACGCTGGGCGCTGGTTCCGTGCGTGAAGCTGTCGGGCACGACCCGACCCTGCGTCTGTCGTTGCAGGCGATCGTCGCCAATGGCGGTCGCGGCCGCGAGTGCCTGATCGATATCCTGCTCGTCGATCATCCGGCCGCCGCGCTCCTGGTTCGCGTGGCTCGCCCATACGCCCGCCAGACAGTCCGCCTGCAATTCGACCCGGACCGACATGGCGTTGGCGTCGCGCCGGCTCATACCGTCCTGCACGCGGGCGACCTTGCCGGTGATGCCCAGCAGGTTCTGCACGTGGTGGCCGATCTCGTGGGCGATCACATAGGCCTGCGGGAACTGGCCGGGAGACCGGAAGCGGCTGGCCAGTTCATCGAAGAAGGAAAGATCGAGATAAACGCGCTGATCCCCGGGGCAATAGAACGGTCCCATTGCGGCTTGGCCCGTGCCGCAGGCGGTCTGGGTGGCGTCGCGATAGAGCACGAGGCGTGGCTGTCGATACTGGCGGCCAATCTGCTGGAACAGATCGCCCCAGACATCTTCGGTGCTCTTGAGGACGCGGGAGACGAATTTCACCTCCGGGTCCGCGTCCGTTGCCGGCCGCGAGGCGGTGCGGGACGGGCTCGGCGCCTGGACATAAGTGCCGCCGCCGGACAATCCGCCCAGCAGCGAAATCGGATCTATGCCCAGGATCAGCCCGATGACGACGATTGCGATCAGGCCGAATCCGCCCTTGAACAGGCCGCTTCCGATCGGAATCGGAATGCCCGGTCCGCCGAAGCCGCCGCCCAGGCCTCCCCCGAACCCGCCATCACCCCGGCGGTCTTCAATATTGCCGCTCTCATCGCCATCCATCCGCATGGCAGCGTCTCCGTCATCTACCTATATTGGCGGCGATGAGTCTCACCATCGCCACCTGGAACATCAATTCGGTGCGCCTGCGCATCGGCAACGTCGAACGGTTTCTGAAGCTCCGCAAGCCGGATGTGCTTTGCCTGCAGGAGACCAAATGTCCGGACGAATTCTTTCCGCATCAGGCCTTCGAGGCGCTGGGCTACAAGCACCGGCTGATACAGGGGATGAAGTCCTACAACGGCGTCGCCATCCTGTCGAAGGTGCCGTTCACCGCGACCAAGATCCATCACCGGTGCGGCAAGGAGGACTGCCGTCATATCGAGGCGGCTCTCGATACCGGCAACGATCCGATCCTGATCGACAATCTCTACATTCCCGCCGGCGGCGACATTCCCGATCCCGGCGTCAACGACAAGTTCGCGCACAAGCTCGAGTTCTACCGGGAGATGGCCGAGTGGTTCGCCGAACGGCGGCCCAAGCCGCGAATGCGCAAGGGACTGCGTCGGATCGCGGTCGGCGATCTCAATGTGGCGCCGCTCGAACATGACGTCTGGAGCCACAAGCAGCTCCTCAAGATCGTGTCGCACACGCCCATGGAAGTGGAGCTGTTCGGCAACATGATGGCGGCCATGGATTGGATCGACGTGCCGCGACGCTTCGTACCGGAGAACGAGAAGCTCTATTCGTGGTGGAGCTATCGCAATACCGATTGGCGCAAGTCCAACCGCGGACGCCGGCTGGACCATATTCTGGCGACGCCGGCCTTGTCGTCGGCGATCCGCAGCCATCATATCGATGTCGACATGCGCGATTGGGAGCAGGCTTCCGACCATGTGCCCGTACTGGCGACGTTCGATGTCTGATCGTTCGCGGTCCGGCACCGCTTTTGAAAAGGGCGAAAGATGACGTTCCTCGGAATCCTTCTGATCGGTCTGCTGATCGGCCTGATCGCACGGCTGCTAACGCCCGGACCGACACCCCAGGGCATCCTGGTGACCATCGTCATTGGTATCGCTGGTTCGGTGCTCGCGACCTATGGCGGCCAGGCGCTCGGCTTCTATCATGCCGGCGAGACTGCCGGTTTCATCGGCTCGGTCTTCGGCGCGATCGTGCTGATCGTCCTCGCCCGCCTGTTCAGCGGCCGTTAACGAACCCGGTAGAGGAAATAGCGATCCGCAGGAACGCCCGGCGGCTCGGGCAAGCGCTCCCACCGCGGCACCTTGAGAGACTGGTTGGCGAGCACATAGCCGCCGGAAGCCGCGAGTGCGTCAAGCGCCGGGCCGAGCCATTCGCCCATGGCCACGTTGGCAGCATGATCTCCGGTGCCCAGGTCGGTATGGATCAATGCTGCGGTAGCACCCAGACGGGCCGCTGCGCGTGGAATGGACTCGCGTGCTTCGCCG
Source organism: Enhydrobacter aerosaccus (assembly GCF_900167455.1). GTDB lineage: Bacteria > Pseudomonadota > Alphaproteobacteria > Reyranellales > Reyranellaceae > Reyranella > Reyranella aerosaccus. The sequence continues at coordinate 272,740 of NZ_FUWJ01000003.1, read as the reverse complement.
AGAAAGAGATGGTCCTCCGGCGGGATACAGTCGGGATGGGCGGCGACCTGCCGTTCGAACACGTAGATGTCGCGGCCGGGAAAGAGCGTGCGCAGGTGATCGTAGGTTCGGCCATTGCCGAGGCCGACTTCGAAAATGGGACCGGGCAGGCGATCGATCTCGGGCTGGAGGAAGTTCAGGCAGTCGCGCTGCGCTTTCATGCGCGCGATGAAACTGTCGAGGCGGCTCATGGAGGATCGTTCAGGCGGCTTTGGTGGCGGCGCGAAGTTTCTGATTCGTGTCCTCGAGGCGGTGCGCCAGCTCGCGCATCATCTCGATCGCCATCTGTGGGAATTCCGAGACCAGTCGATAGAACATATCCTTGGAGATCTTCAAGGTCGTCAACGGCTCGCGCGCACGGATGGTCGCGGTACGCGGCACGTCGCACAGGATGGCGATATCGCCGACGAAACTGTTCCTCCTTAACTCGGCGACCCGGATCTGGCCACCGGGCGTTTCCAGCAGCACATCGGCCGTGCCGCCCAGAATGACATACATGGCGTCGCCCACATCCCCCTGATGGAACAGCTCCTGGCCTTCGGCGTAGTGCATTCGTTCGCCCGTGAAGGCGATCAGCTTGAGTTTGGCCGGTTCGACCTTGGAGAAGAGTGGCACACCCTTGAGAATCTCCACTTCCTCGTTGAGGTTCATCGTATCCTCCTGACCCCGCTTCCCAACGCCCCACTTTGCCTGTTGCCCGCTAGGCCTGTTGGACGAGCTCGCAATAGAGCCCGCCTTTCGACTTGAGCTCTTCCGGCGCGCCGTGGGCGACGATCCGACCTCCCTGCATCACCAGAACCCGGTCGAACTTTTCCGCCTGGCTCGGTCGATTCGCGATCCAGACCACGCCCCGACCGTCTTTCGTTGCCGCCAGGATATTATCGCGAATGCGATCCTGGGTACGTCCGTCGAACACTGCCACAGCTTCGTTCACTACCAGAAATTGTGGTCGCTTGATCAGGGCGCGGGCGATTCCGAGTTTCTGGCGCTGGGTCGCGGGGAGCCGCTTGCCGGCGACGCCGACATTGTACTCCAGCCCGACCTCGATCACCGAATCGCGCAGACTGAGTTCGGTGAGGACCGTGGTGATCAGAGTGACGATCCGGGCCTCGGCCTGGGCCTGGCCATAGACGAGACGGCCAAACAGCACATTGTCCTGCACGGTGGCGGCGCTGTTGTAGCGGGCAAAATCGTAGAACTCGACCGCGCCGCGCAGGCTGTCCGGCAGGTGGGCGGCAAACTCGCGGCGGGCTGCCAGCAGCCGCTCCTCCATGGCCGCATCGATCAGACCCAAGCGGTGGCGTGCCTCGATGTAGCGCAGCGGGAGCGTCATCAGCCTCGGCCGATCGGCCTCGGGCACGGCCTCGACGCCCTTGCCGCCCAGTCTTTGCAGCAGCAGGCGGACATTGGGCAGTTCGTCGGCGGAGATGAAGCTGTATTGCTCGAACAGCGGGTTGTCGGGCGACAGGCCGGAGAAGAGTTCGACCATGGTTTCCGCGATGGAAAGGCCCATGCGGAGCAAATCCTGGTCCAAACCCGTATCCTTCAGGACCGACAGCATGTAGGCATTGGCGGCCAGATTGTCGCCGTCGAACTCCCGGCCGACCGGCGTGCCGAACAGCAGGTTCTCCGCCACCGACAGGTTCTTGTTGTACTTGTCGGCGTTGAAGGGCTCGATCAGACCCGCATATCCCGGATCCTGCAGGCGGCCATGCAGCGCCTTGCGGGCGGCCAGAATCTTCTCGGCGAGGTCCGGGCGGCGCATGCCGTCGATCGCGCCACGTAAGCCCAGCGAATATATCTCCTCGTCGAACTCGACCTGCTTGAGGACATCGACGACGCGCGGCAGCAGATCGGCCGGACCGGTGGCGCCCGCGAGTTCGTAATCGATCCAGTCGGCATTGGGATCGAGCACCGGATTGCCGGCTCGCGCCGTCTCGCGCCAGAAAGCCTCGCGAACCGCTCGCGTTTCCTCGTCGTAGGTCGCGGGCTTCACCGGGCGATGCTTGAGGCCGAACAGCAGATTGTCACGCACCGACAGCGGGAAGAGATAAGTCTCTTGGCCGATATAGCCGGCCCGTGAACCAAGGACGTATTCGGGAATCTGGAAGAAGTCCTGACCGTCGATCCGTATCGATCCGCTGCTCGGCAAGGTCAGGCGGCCGAGCACCTGGCCCAGCACGTCCTTGCCGGAACTCGCCGCACCGATCACCGCCAGCCTGGTATCCGTGGCCAGGGTCAAATTGACGGAGTCGAGCTGCTTGACCCGGCCGTCGTCGGACACCGTCACGCTGGACAGGACGAATTCGTGGCCGAGAGATGGCGGCGGTCCGTCGGGCAAGGCCTGCAGTTCCGGCGGCATCATGCCTTCGGGTTGGAACTGGTCGATCACCTGCTCGTACTTGATCTGCACGTCCTGACGCTGCTGATCCCAATCGATCAGCTCCTTGATCGGCGACGGCAGGTCCTTGTAGGCGAGCAGGACGCCGACGACCGCGCCGACATCCATCTTGCCGGTGATCGCGAAGTAGCCACCCAGCAAGTAGATCGCGAACGGCGTCGCCTGGGACAGGATGTTGTTCCAGAACTTGGCGACGAACTTCTTGTTGTAGAGATCGAACCGGATCTTGAAGATATGGCCGAGGCGCTCGGAGATATCGGCGCGCTCGTAGTTCGATGCACCGTGGACATGGATCTCGCTCACGCCGTCGGCGGTCTCGGCAATGCGGCCGGCGAGCAGGCGGGCTGAAATTTGCCGTTGCCGCCCGAGCACCAGGACTGGTTTGCGCAGGCGTGGCACGATCACCATCTGCACCCCCAGCAGGGCGATCACCACGAGGCTGAGAAGCAGGTTCTGCATCATGATGAAGGCGATCGCCGTCAGTGCCTGACCGCCTAGGAACATCGGCTGCACGAAGGCGTCGCCGATGAAGCCGCCCAAGGGCTCGACCTCGTCCTTGATCATGGTCGCCAGCTCGGCCTGCTTGACCTTGCGAAAATGCGCCGGCGGGAAGCGCAGGATGCGATCGTAGAGCTCGAAGCGCATGCGCCGCAGCATGCGCTCGCCCATCCGGCCCTTCTGGGTGTTGATCGTCTTCTTGAACTCGCTGTTGATGATCACCGCGACCAGGAAGACGAAGCTCATGACCACGAGATACTGGAGCTGATCGACCCGGAAGCCGTTGAGCAGGCGTATCGTGCCCCCTAGGAAATCCGGCAGGGGGATGTCGATCCTCAGGATGCGAACGTCCGCTGCCGCTTTGAAGGCAATGCCGGTGATGCCGTTGTTGACGATCGACTTCGGCACGCTGAGCGACAGGAAATAGAAGACCTGGGCCAGAACCACGAGACCCAGAATGACCAGCTGCTCGGGCCTGCTGTGCCGCCAGATATATGAGAAGAGGTTGCGCTGCATCGAGCCCCGAGGTGCAATCGCCCTGTAACACGTATATTCGATCAGTCCATTGATTACATTCGATATTTTTGAACCGGGCGGTGGGGGTTCGCGCTGGCCTCCGCTTATGGCATAGTCGGACGGAAATCCGGTCGGGGCAAACGCGCAACGGCCACGGGGGAGATCGCGTCGTATGCCCGCCAGCAGCCGGTCAAAGCGTGTGCTGCTCTACAGTCACGACTCTTACGGCCTCGGCCATGTCAGCCGCTGCCGCACGATCGCCAATGCCATCGTCGAGGCCGACAACTCGATCTCGGTCCTGATCATATCGGGATCGCCCGTGATCGGGTCCTACGAGTTCCGTTCGGGCATCGATTTCGTGCGTATCCCGGGCATGGTGAAGCAGATAACCGGCGAATATGACGCCGCCAATCTGAGGGTTGGTGCCGACCATACGCTGGAGATTCGCACTCGCATCATCCGTGACACGGCCGATATCTATCGGCCGGACCTGTTCATCGTCGACAAGGAGCCGCTGGGCCTGCGCGGCGAGGTGGTGCCGACCCTGGAGCTGCTGAAGGGTCGCGGCACGCCTCTGATCTACGGTCTGCGCGACGTGGTGGACGATCCAGCCCAGCTCGCGGTCGAATGGCAGCGCAAGAACGTGATGCCGGCCCTGCGTGATCTCTACGACGAGATCTGGGCCTATGGACTGCCGCAGATAAACAAGCCCCTGGCCGGGCTCGAATTGCCGCCATCGGTCCGCCACAAGACCATCTACACAGGCTATTTGCGCCGCGATCTGCCGCTGCATGCGGACATCCCGCACGAAGTCGAGGAGATCAACGGTCCGTTCATCCTGGTCACGCCCGGCGGCGGCGGCGACGGCGAAGATCTGGTGGATTGGGTCGTATCCGCCTACGAGACCGATCCGAACATTCCTTATGGCGCGGTGATCGTGTTCGGCCCGTTCATGTCGGCCACGGCGCGCGAAGCCTTCAAGGAACGGGCCGCCAGGTTCCCCAACATCCGCACCCTCACCTTTACCAGCCACCTGGGTGTCCTGATGCAGCGGGCGGCGGGCGTCGTGGCGATGGGCGGCTACAACACGTTCTGCGAGATACTGTCCTTCGACAAGCGGGCCATCATCGTGCCCCGCACGCGGCCCAGGCTCGAGCAGTTCATCCGCGCCCGGGCGGCGCGCAATCTCGGCCTTGTCGAGATGCTCGATCCCGGGAAGGGACGCGATCCACACGTTATGGCGACGGCGCTCCGGCAACTCCCGCAGCAGGGCTTGCCGAGCGACGTCATCGTGCCCGGGCTGCTCGACGGCCTCGGTAATGTGTGGCGTCTCGTCGCCAAGCAGCTCGCCCGGCCGCATCGTGGGCCGGCGCCGGTCGACGCGCCCGAAACGCCATCGCCGACTACTCCGGCATCCGATGGCTTGGCGGCGCGCAGCAAGCTCTAGAACAATCGGTGTTTCATGACAGATGGAAATGACGCGCAGATCGCGGTCGTAGTGAAGTGTTGGCCGCGTCTGTCGGAGACCTTCATCGCGCAGGAAATGGCGGGACTGGAGGCGCGCGGACTCAAGCTGGTCATCTACTCGCTGCGCCTGCCGACCGATCCGGCCATTCACCCGGTTCATGCGCGCGTGAAGGCGCCGATCGTTTATCTGCCGGAATACTTGAAGAACGATCCGCTGCGTGTCCTGCGCGCATGGTGGAAGGCGCGCAAGCTGCCCGGCTATCGCGCCGCGCGTGCCCGCTTCCTGCACGATCTGGTGCGCGATCGCACGCCCAACCGGATAAGGCGGTTCGGCCAGGGCCTGGTGCTGGCCGCCGAGATGCCGGCGGGTATCAAGCGCATGTATGCCCACTTCATCCATACGCCGGCCTCGGCGACGCGCTATGCCGCGATCATGCGCGGCCTGCCCTGGAGCGCCTCGGCCCATGCTAAGGATATCTGGACCAGCCAGGAGTGGGAGCTGCGGGCCAAGCTCGCCGATATCGATTGGCTGATCACTTGCACCCAATATGCCCTGGGCCGACTCAAGGAGCTGGTGTCCGATCAGACGCGCCTGCGCCTCGTGTATCATGGTCTCGATCTAGCCAACTTGCCGATGCCGCCAGCCCAGCGGTCGCGGCGCGATGGGTCCGATCCGAAGGATCCCGTTGTGATCCTGTCGGTTGGTCGCCGGGTCGCGAAGAAGGGTTATGACGATCTGCTGGCGGCGCTCGCCATGCTGCCCAAGGATATCAACTGGCGCTTCGAACATATCGGTGCGGGCGTGCTGGGCGATTCCTTCGAGCATATGGCCGAGCAGCTCGGCATTGGCGACCGTTGCGTGTGGCATGGCGCGCGTCCCCAGGCCGAAGTCTTCGCCGCCTATCAGCGCGCCGATATCTTCGTGCTGGCGAGCAAGACGGCCGACGATGGCGATCGCGAGGGCATGCCCAACGTCCTGCAGGAGGCCGGCTATCAGCGCATGGCCATCCTGTCGACGCGCTCGGCCGCGATCGGCGAGTTCATCACCGACGGCGACAACGGCCTGATGGCCGATCCGGCTGCTCCCGATCAGCTGGCCGCCGGACTGGAGAAGCTTGCTCGCGATCCCGATCTGCGCGCTCGGTTTGGCATGCGCGCCAACGAAGTGGTGCGGACCCGCTTTTCCTACGAGGCGGGCGTGGACTGGATCGCGCGCTCTCTGGCACTGCCGGCCCATGCCGACCTCACGCCCCAGATCGAGATTCCCGAGGCGCGCGCGGCGGAGTAGGGATGTCGCGTGATCCTGCGCGGCTTTTTCGAGCCGGACGAAGACGATAGCCGGAGAGGGCGCTATGCGCGTGCTGTTCCACACGCCGCTGAAACCGCCCGATAGCCCCATTGCCTCGGGCGATCGCGAGATGGCGAAAGGATTGGCGCGGTTGCTGCGGCGGTTGGGTCACCGGCTGGTCGCGCCGCTGGGCAGTCGCGTCGCCCCCGGCATTCCGGATCCCGAGGCCCATCTCGATCTCGAGCGGCGCGCTCGCGCCCAGGCGATGCGTCTCGTGACTCGATGGCGATCGCTTCCACCTCGCCATCCCGAACGCTTCGATCTGTGGTTTACCTATCACTGCTGGTACCGCAAGCCGGACTGGCTGGGGCCGCTGGTGACGCGGGCCCTTGGCATTCCCTACGTGATCGCCGAGGCCTCTCATTCGGTTCGTCGGGCGCAGGGCGCCACCCGTCTTGGCCATCGCGCCGTGGAGCGGAGCTTAGCCGCTGCCGATCTCGTGCTGACCCTAAATCCGCGAGATGTGCCCGGCATCAGGTCCCGGCTACAACCAGGCGTACACCAGATCTTGCTGCCGCCCTTCATCGATACGACGCCCTACCGCGCCGCGGCGACGATACGCTCGAAGAACGAGCCGCCGCTCCTGCTGACCGTCGCCATGATGCGGCCGCGCGACAAGCTCGATTCCTATCGCGTGCTGGCGCAGGCCTTTTCTTGGCTGAGCGATCGGCCGTGGCAGGCTCTGCTGGTTGGCGATGGCGGGGCTCGCCGAGAGGTCGAGGCGTTGATGGCGCCGTTCGGGGCGCGCGTCCGGTTCGCTGGCGCCGTTCCGCATGCGCAGTTGCCGGCGCTGTACGCCGCCGCCGACCTTTACCTGTGGCCCGCCGTCAACGAAGCCTATGGCATGGCCTTTATCGAGGCCCAGGCCGCCGGCTTGCCGGTCGTGGCTGGTCGGACGGGCGGCGTGCCCGCTGTTGTGGCCGATGGAATTTCCGGTCTGCTGACCCCGGTCGGGGATGCCGCGGCCTTCGCTTCCGCAGTCGCGCGCCTGCTCGATGATCCCGGCGAGCGCACTCGTCTTGCCGCTGGAGCGGCACGCCGGGCTCTGCAGCACCACGATGAGAAGGCAGCGGCGCACAGACTCGCCGCTGCGCTGGAGTTGGTGCGATGAGAGGGATCTTGTTTGCCGTCCTTCGTCATGCCCCGACAACGTGGAACGAAGGCCGACGCCTGCAGGGTATGACGGATGTGCCGCTTAGCGCCGAGGGCGAAGCGATCGCGGCGTCCTGGACGCTTCCATCGCCAATACACGGCTGGAGGCGCTTTTGCAGTCCGCTCGCACGCGCCCGCCGTACGGCCGAACTGCTCCAGCCCTCCGCCGTACCGGTCGTCGATCCGCGTTTGCGTGAGATGAGCTTTGGAGCCTGGGAAGGGCGCACGGTCGCCGAGCTGCGTATGACACTGGGGGCGACTTTCATCGATGCCGAGGGCCGCGGGCTCGATTTCGAACCTCCGGGGGGCGAGTCGCCGCGAACAGTCATGGCCCGGCTCGGCGAGTGGGCATCGGATATAGCCGCAAGCAGCGAGCCGGCGCTGGCAGTCTCGCACAAGGCCGTCATCCGCGCCTTTCTCGCCCTCGCCACGGGCTGGGACATGACCGGACGGCAGCCGATAAAGCTCGATTGGCAGAAGCTTCATCTGTTCCGGGCCCATCGCGATGGCCATGTGACTCTCGAACAGGCCAACGTCGACATGGATCGCGCATGACCCGCCGGGTCTTCTTCTACGTCCAGCACCTGCTTGGCATCGGTCACCTGCGGCGCGCCGCGATCGTTGCGCGTGCCTTGGCCGAAGACGGCTTCGATGTGCTGCTCGTCTCTGGCGGCGCGCCGATCCCGCTCGATCTCGGGCCCGCGCGCTTGCATCAGCTTCCGCCCGTTCGGGCTCGGGATGCCACTCTGCGCGAATTGGCGCGGCTGGACGGATCGCCGCTCGACGAGGCCTTTCGCGTGGCGCGCGCCCGGGAACTGGTTTCCCTCCTGCAAGCGGAAACACCCTCTGTGGTCATCACCGAGCAGTTTCCGTTCGGGCGCACGCAGTTGCGCTTCGAGCTGGTGCCGCTCCTCGAAGCAGCACGTGACTTGCGGCCGCGACCGCTGATCGTTTCCTCGGTCCGCGACGTCGTGCGCCGTACGGCCTCCCCCGCGCGCGTCACCCAAACCATCGAGACCCTGGCCGACTTCGATCTGGTGCTGATCCATGCGGATCCCGCCATGGCGAATTTTGCCGCGAGTTTCGTCGGATGGGAGCAGATTGCCGCGCGCGCCGTCTATACCGGCTATGTGGCGTCCCCGGCCACGCCGCCTAAAACGGACGATGCGGGGAAAGGCGAAGTGATTGTATCGGTCGGGGGAGGCGCGGTCGGTGGCCCGTTGCTCAAGGCCGCGATAGCGGCCCGCCCCTTGAGTCGTCTGGCTAATCGTCGTTGGCGTCTTCTCGTTGGCGGCAACCTGCCCGAGGCCGAGCTTCTGTCGTTGCGGCAGGAGGATGGCATCATCGTGGAGCCGGCCCGGGCCGATTTTACGACGTTGCTGTCGAATGCCAGCCTGTCGATCTCCCAGGCCGGTTACAACACGGTGATCGACATCCTGCGCTATGCCGATCGCGCCGTTCTCGTTCCCTTTTCGAGTGATCGCGAGACAGAGCAAGGCGATCGGGCACGCCTGCTGGCCGAGCGCGGCGCCGTGGCGGTCGTGCCCGCCGAGCAGCTGTCCGGGGAACGCCTTGCCGAGGCCATTGCCAACGCGCTTGACGGGCCGTCGATCCGAAGCTTTGCCCCTTGTGATGTGAGTGGCGCGGAGGCGACCGTGCGGCTTTTGCGGCAGAAACTGTCATGACTTGGCAAGCGTTCGACGACGAGATCGCCCGCTGGCGTGACGGCGGGCAGACGGCGGTGCTGTGGTGGCGAGACGATGATGCCGTCGACCTCAGTCCTGCTCTCGATCGGTTGTTGGCTCTCCGTCAAGAGACCGAGGTACCGCTGGCATTGGCCGTCGTTCCGGCGGCGGCAACACCGGCGTTGGCGGCCCGGCTGTCGGACGAAGCCGAGATCGACATATTGCAGCATGGCTACGCCCACACCAATCACGCCCCCGATTCCGACAAGAAGAGCGAATTGGGTCCGCATCGACCCGCCATGCAGGTGCTGGGCGAACTCGGAACGGGACGGCTCGCCCTGGAGAGACTTTTTGCCGGGCGTGCCCTGGCCGTGCTGGTGCCGCCGTGGAACCGGGTCGCCCCGGGGCTGGTGCCGACTCTGCCGGAAATCGGCTTCGTCGGCCTGTCGACCTTCGGCGATCGACGCCGTGCCGAACCGGTCCGCGGATTGCTCCAGGTCAATGCACATGTCGACCTGATCGACTGGAAAGGCGGGCGTGGCTTTGTCGGTGAGGAAAGGGCCTTGGCCGATCTCGTCCGCGCGCTGGCGGCAGCGCGAAATTCGCGCGAGCCCGTAGGCATCCTCAGTCATCATCTTGCGATGGACGGGAGGGGTTGGGATTTCCTAAGGTCCTTGATGGGAAGGGCAAGAATGACGTCGGGCGTCGAGCTGCGCACGGCGCGGAAAATTTTCGCGTCACGGGAGGCGCGCCTTTGAACTCGTTGGTGCTGAGCTATCCGCGCCATTCGCTGTGGGCTGATTACATACGGGCTGTCGGCGGCTGCCTGCTGTGCGGGTTGCCGCTGTTGCTGTTGCCGGTCGAGCGATGGATCGGCTTGATTCTGGCGTCCGGCTTCGTCGTCTTCGCTCTCTTCTGCGTGCGCACGCTGCTGCGTCAGAAAACGCGCTACGTGCTGAGCGGCGACACGTTGGCAGCGGACGGTCCATGGGGCAGCTTGATCGAGTGGGGGCGCCTCGACCGCATGAAGCTCGCCTACTATTCGACCAAGCGGGACAGGTCGGGCGGCTGGATGCAGCTTGTGATCCGATCTGCCGGTGCACGGACCGTGAAGATCGATTCCTCCCTCGATGGATTTTACGATATCGTCGAACGTGCCGCGCAGGCGGCGGAAGCTTGCGAACTCGAACTCAGTCACGCAACACGCGTCAATCTCAGGTCGATGGGAATCTCCGTGGCAGGCCAGGAAGAGACAGTATGAAGGATCTGCTGCGAGTAGAGAACCTGACGGTCGAGTTCGGCGTGCACGAGGGCATCGTCCGGGCGGTCGACAACGTCTCGTTCGCCATGCCGCCGGGCGGTACCGTCGCACTGGTTGGCGAATCCGGATCAGGCAAGTCGGTCTGCAGCCAGGCCATCATGGGACTGCTGCCTCGACCGGCGAAGATCACTTCCGGCTCGATCCTGTTCAAGGATCCGCGCGACGCATCGCCGGTCGTCGATATCGCCAAGCTCGACCGGCACGGACCGGAGATGCGCGAGATCTGCGGCGGTGAGATCTCCATCATTTTCCAGGAGCCCATGACGTCGCTGTCGGCGCTCCACACGGTGGGAGATCAGATCGGCGAAGCCGTGGAGCTGCACGGCCAGCATAGCGACAGCGGAGGGCGGTCGCGCCGGCTGAGCCGGGCCGAGATCGACGAGATCACCATTTCCATGCTGCGCATGGTGGGTTTCCCCGATCCCAAGCGCGCATTGCGGACCTACCCGTTCGAGCTGTCCGGGGGGCTGCGCCAGCGCGCGATGATCGCCATGGCGCTGGTGTGCCGTCCCGCCTTGCTGATCGCGGACGAGCCCACGACCGCGCTCGACGTCACCATCCAGGCCCAGATCCTGCGTCTGATGAAGGATCTGCAGAAGGAACTGGGTATGGCGCTCCTGATGATCACGCACGATCTGGGCGTGGTCGCCAATGTCGCCGATGATGTCGTGGTCATGTATCGCGGCAAGGTGGTGGAAGCGGGCGGCCTGCGCGACATCTACAGAGATCCGCAGCATCCCTATCTCAAGGCCTTGTTGCACGCCGTGCCGCGCTTCGACATGAAACCGGACGAGCGGCTCGCGCCCATTCGCGAAATCAAGGCGACGACCGGCCATCTGCTGCAGCAGAAGCCGGAAACCAAGCCGCTCCCGACCTTCAACCCGAAGGCACCGGTTCTCAAGGTCCGCCATCTCAGCAAGACCTTCAAGATTCGCAAGGCCGACACCTTGCTGGAGCAGCTGCTGGGCGGTGGTGCGACACGGGTCGTGCGCGCCGTGAACGATGTGAGCTTCGACGTGATGCGCGGCGAGTGTCTGGGACTCGTGGGCGAGTCGGGCTGCGGCAAGACCACACTCAGCAAGATGCTGATGCGCGGCGTCTCCGCCGATCCCAACGAAGGCGCCGGCCGGGTGATCTTCGACGACTGGGGCCGCAAGACCGACGTCTTGATGCTGGAGGGTGACGATCTCGCCCGCTTCCGCACCAAGCTGCAGTTCATCTTCCAGGACCCGTTCGGCTCGCTCAATCCGCGCATGACGGTTTACGACATCCTGGTCGAGCCGCTGGTGATCCATAGGGTTGGGGACGACGCCTATCGGCGCGAGATGGTGGGCGAGCTGATGGAGCTGGTCGGCCTCGATCGCCGGCAGCTCAGCCGTTACCCGCACTCCTTCTCGGGCGGCCAGCGCCAGAGAATCGGCATCGCCCGCGCCCTGGCACTGCGCCCCGACATGGTGATCTGCGACGAGCCCGTTTCGGCCCTGGACGTGTCGATCCAGGCCCAGATCCTGAATCTGCTCAAGGATCTGCAGAAGAAGCTCGGCCTCACTTACCTGTTCATCAGCCACAATCTGGCGGTGGTGGACTATATCGCCGACCGGATCGCGGTGATGTGCGCCGGGCGGCTGGTCGAGCTGGCGCCCGCGGGCGAACTGTTCCGCAAGCCGATGCATCCCTACACCCGGGCCCTTGTCTCGGCGGTCCCGATCCCCGACCCTAACCAGCGGCTCGACCTGCGGGCGCTGATGGAAGGCAAGGCCTCCGATCCGAAGCAGTGGCCAGCGCCCTTCACCGACACCGGCACCGCTCCGCTCTATTGGACCGAGGTCGAGCCCGGCCATTATGTCCGCATGACGAGGGAGGCGGCCTGACCATGCTGAACTACGTCGCCCGCCGATTGCTGCTGATGATCCCAACCCTCTTTGTCATCAGCCTGATCGTCTACATGATCATCAACATGCCGCCCGGTGACTGCGTGACGTCGCAGATCGACGAGTTGCTGTCGCGCGGCGACGCCAATGCGCTTGCGCGCGCGGACGAGCTGCGGGCCCTCTACGGGCTCGATCATTCCGTCTGGTATCGCTTCTTCCACTGGATCGGCGGTGTGTTCCGCTGGGATTTCGGCCTGTCCTGCCAGGACACCGTTCCGGTCAAGGATCTGATCGGCGAGCGCCTCATGCTCACGATCGTGATGGAAAGCTGCACCATCATCTTCATCTGGACCGTATCGTTCGTCATCGGCGTCTACGCCGCGACGCACCAATACAAGTTCGGCGATTACGCGGCTTCCTTCGTTGGTTTCCTCGGCCTGGCGATCCCGAACTTCCTGCTGGCTCTGGTGCTGCTCTATGTGGGCAAGGTCTATTTCGGCGTGTCGATCGGCGGCCTGATGGATCCCGAATTCATCGAGAAGCCGATGTCGTGGGACAAGTTCGTCTCCGTCGCCAAGCATCTCGTGATCCCGACGATCGTAATCGGCACATCCGGGACGGCCGGCATGATCCGCCGGCTGCGCGCCAACCTCCTGGACGAGCTGCAGAAGCAGTATGTCGTCACCGGCCGCGCCAAGGGCCTGTCGCCCTTCAAGCTGCTGGTGAAATATCCGCTGCGCCACGCCATCAATCCGTTCGTCGCGGATATCGGCCATCTTCTGCCCGAGGTCGTGTCGGGATCGGTGATCGTCTCGGTCGTGCTGTCGTTGCCGACCATGGGTCCGATGCTGCTGAACGCGCTCAAGACGCAGGACGTCAACCTTGCCGCGACCTTCCTGCTGTTCGTCGCGGTGCTGACGGTGATCGGCATGCTGATCTCCGACCTTCTGCTGGCGGCGCTCGACCCGCGCATCCGCTTCGGCGCGGCAGGCGAGAAGTGAGGCGGCCATGACAGACACCACATCCACGCCGGCTACGCGTTCCACGAGCCAGCATTTCGTCAGCCGGGAGCCCTGGGATCCGTACGTCGCCGACAAGCTGACGCCGGAGCAGGAAAAGTACTACATGGCCGGCCAGTGGAAGCTGATGTGGTGGCGCTTCCGCCGCCATCGGCCGGCGGTCATCTCGGCGGCGTTCCTGGCGCTGATGTATCTGTCGATCGTGATCTGCGAATGGATCGCGCCCTACGATCTTCATACCCGGCACGCCAAGTATATCTTCGCGCCGCCCCAGGGCGTGCATCTGTTCCATGACGGCAAGTTCATGGGGCCGTTCGTCTATGGCCTGAAGATCGGTCGCGACATGGACACGCTGCAGCGTGTCTACCAACCCGACCATTCCCAGCCGCAGAAGCTGCGGTTTTTCTGCTCCGGCGAGCGCTACGAGTTCTGGGGCCTGGTCGAGGGAACATTCCACTTCGTCTGCCCACCCGAGAATGGCAGCTTCTTCCTGCTGGGGACCGATCGACTCGGCCGCGACATGCTGAGCCGCATCGTCTACGCGGCCCGCATCTCGCTCACCATCGGCATCATCGGCATCGTGCTGTCATTCACGCTCGCCCTCGTCCTGGGTGGCCTCGCTGGCTATTACGGCGGCTGGGTCGATCTCGTGGTGCAGCGCGTGACCGAGATCCTGAAGAGCTTCCCCCATCTGCCGCTGTGGCTCGCCTTGTCGGCCGCGCTACCGGTGACGTGGTCGCCGCTGCTGATCTATTTCGGCATCACGCTCATCCTGGCCCTGCTCGACTGGCCGAGCCTCGGCCGTGCGGTGCGCTCCAAGCTGCTGTCGCTGCGCGAGGAGGATTACGCACTCGCGGCTCAGATGATGGGGGCAAAGCCCGCCCGCATCATCGGCCGGCATCTGCTGCCCGGCTTCATGAGCCATCTGATCGCCTCGGCGACCCTGTCCATCCCCTCCATGATCCTGGCCGAGACCGCGCTGAGCTTCCTCGGACTGGGGCTTCGGCCGCCGATCACCTCCTGGGGCGTGCTGCTGAACGAGGCCACCGACATCAACGTGGTGGCGGTGAACTGGTGGCTGATGTTCCCGGTGGTGCCGGTGATCCTGGTGATCCTGGCCTACCAGTTCATGGGTGACGGCATGCGCGACGCCGCCGATCCGTACGCCTGATCTGCAGGAAGGCCAAAGGCCGAGCTGATGTTGGCTAGCGGATGATGGGAGGTGGCGGCGGTGGAGTCGTGGATCCCGGTCCGAGAGGCCGCTGCACCATGACGCTGTCGGCCCAATGACCGTAGCGATAGGCGACGGCCGGCAGGTAACCGACCCTGGTGAAGCCGAACCGCTCATGAAGGCCGAGCGACGCGGCATTGTCGGCATCGATGTAGCCGATCATCTGCCGGAACCCGGCGGCGGCACAGGCATCGACCAGCCCCTGCAGCAGTAGGCCGCCGATCCCGCGGCCAAGATGCTCATGGTGGACGTAGATCGAGTGCTTGGCGGTGTAGCGGTAGGCTGGCCGTTTGCGGAACAGGACGGCGTAGGCGTAGCCCAGGACTTCCTCGCCCTGCGCCGCCACCAGATGTGGAAGTCGACGATTGCGCATGTTCTTGCGCCGTTCGCGCAGATCGTCGGGCTCCGGCATCCCGCTTTCTTCGGCTCCCTCTTCGACGCCTCGCCGGATGTGACGCCGGTATATCGACAGCATGGCGTCGATATCGGTGTCGCGTGACGGGCGAATGAAGATGGGTCGCTCGCTCTCCATCTCTGGCTTGGCTTCCATGCGGAAGCTCTATTCGGAGACCATATAAGTGTAAAGCCGGACCCGGCCGTCGGCATCGACCTCGCGGTAGACGCCCTGGATCTCGACCTCGAAGCCGGGGAAGGTATTGAAGCTCGCCTCGAACATCTTGAGGTAATCGATCATGGGCTTGGCCCGTTCGGTCAGGCGCTCGCCCGGCACGATCGTGGCGATGCCGGGGGGATAGACGACGAACGGCGTCGTCGCGATACGGCCGACAATGGCGTCGAGCGGCAGGTAGTCGACGTCGTTGCGCACCAGGCAGCGCGCCGCGTCGTGCGGCGACATCGCAATCTCCGGAAGATGAAGGGACGAGAACTGCTTCGCCTGCAGGGCACTGACATCGGCGTTGCGGAAGAAGCGGTGCATGTCGGCGCAGAGATCGCGCAGCCTCACGCCGGCATAGCGGGCCGGTCGTCGCCGGCAGAACTCGGGAATCGCCTCCTCGAGCGGCGCGTTGTCGTCGTGCAGCTTCTTGAAGGCGACCAGCCCGCTGACCAAGGTGCCGGCCTTGCTGGCCTCGACGCCGGGCGTAAGCAGGAACAGCAGCGAATTGAGGTCGTTCTTCTCCGCCACGATGCGGTTCTCGCGCAGGAACTGCGCCACGACCGGGGCGGGAATGCCGTGCTCGGCGTAGGTCCCAGTGGCGCGATCGAAGCCGGGCGTGAGCAGCGTCAGCTTGTTCGGATCGGTCATGGCGAAGCCCGGCTCCATGTCGGGGAAGCCATGCCACGCGGCGCCCGGCGCGAGCTGCCAGTAGGAGGGATCGGTGGCCAGCTGGTCGGTGCTCACTGTCTCCCAGGCGACGTCGTGCACGGCGCCGTCTCGCGCGACGTCGGGGATGGCTATGCGATCGGGCACGAACGGGTCGAAGAACCAGCGCCGCTCGGGGCGTGTCTCCTTCTCCTCGAACTCGCGTCGGATCGCGCGGATCTTCTTGCGCAGCTCGATGCCGAGCCGGATCGTGTCATCCCACAGCACCTCGCCCGAGCGACCCTTCATCATCTGCGCGCCGACATCGAGCGAGGCGAACAGCGGGTAGAAGGGAGAGGTCGACGCGTACTGCATAAAGCTCTCGTTGAAGCGACGATGCTCGACGCGGCGCTTCTGGCCGGTGATATGCCGGTCTTTGACGTGGATCTGCGAGGCCTGCGAGAAGCTGGCGAGCTGCTTGTGCGTCGACTGGGTGGCGACGATGCCCGGCGCGTCGGGGCCAAGCTCCGCGAGACCCATGGCGAACCGCCCGGCGTAGAGCGGATGGAACTTCATGAAGCCCGCCCAGGCTTCGTCGAACAGGATGTAGTCGCAGAGATGGCCGATGCGTCGCAGGATCATGTCGGCGTTGTGGATGCTGCCGTCGTAGGTGCATTGCTCGATCACGGCGACGCGGAACGGCCGCGGCTTGCGCCAGGCTTCCGGATCCTTGACCAGCGGATGGGTGCGGATCTGCTCGCGCAGCGCCTCTTCCTCCAGCGCGTCCCACCGCATCGGCCCGATCAGGCCCCAGGAATTCCGGGCCGTCGGTACATAGACCGGAATACCGCCGCTGATCAGCAGGGCGCCGTGATGCGCCGCCTTGTGGTTGTTGCGATCGAACAGCACCAGGTCGCCATCGGTCACCAGGGCTCCGAGCGCGATCTTGTTGGAGGTCGAGGTTCCGTTGAGGACGAAGTAGGTCTTTTCCGCCCCGAAGATCTTGGCTGCCTCCTTCTGGGCGGCGAGCGCCGGCCCTTCATGGGTCAGCAAATCGCCGAGATCGAGCACCGAATTGTCGAGATCGTCGCGGAACACGGCCTCGCCGAGATGTTCCATGAAGACGCGCCCGATCGGGCTGCGGCTGTAGAACACGCCGCCATTGTGGCCGGGACAGGTCCACAGCTGGTTGCCCTGTTCGGCATAGTCGACCAACGTGCCGAAGAACGGGGTCTTGAGCGTGTCGGCGTACTTCTTGAGGCGGCTGATGAGGTTCTTGGCGATGAAGGCGGGCGTTTCCTCCGACAGGAAGACATAGCCGTCGATGAAGTCGAGAACCTCGACCGGCAGGTCCTCGAACCGCTTGCGCCGGATCAGCAAGACGATCGGGAAGTCGAGGCCGCGGCGGCGCATGAGGTTGATCAAGGCGGCCGTCTTGCCCTCCAGGCCCCTCTTGCCCCAGTCGACCACCATGCAGCCGATGGCGGCATCCGTCTGGACCGCGATCTCGGCATCCTCGATCTTGCGTGCCTTGACGACCTCGAAGCCCGAACGCTCGATCTCGTCCACGATCTGGTTGAAGCGGACGCCTTCGAGATTGTCCGGCTCGAAGGCCGGCATCGCGAACAGAAAGGTGAATCGGCGAAAATAGTCCATGGGCGCCCCCGGTCGTTCAAACAGACATGTCGGCGCGTTGCATGACAGCACGGTGACTGTCGAGCCCGCATTGAGGAGCAGGCACGTTTGGCCGCAGAACTTTGCCAGGAATGACCCGCCCGACCGTGCGGTGCGCTGGAGTTGCAGAGGGGCTGAATGCCGGGTGGCGGCTCTTGCGTTGACCCCGTATCTCGCCAAAGCCTGCATCGCGTTGATCGCGCGGCCAAATCCCAGAATAACCATACAGCACGGAGTGTGATTAAAAAATCACAGTTCCGCCCCATTTGGGTCTAGCGACGGCCATCGGGGGTTTCCATCTTCGGGCTGTATCTCCCCCGAACGTGGTCCCCCCAAAGCCACGTTCAGCCTCCTCGGAGGCGTTCGGCCGCCCTCTCATTCTCCCCCGAGAGGGCGGCCATTTTCTTTCCGGCATGTCTCGGCTGCCATGGTAGGAACGGCGGCGCATGACGATCGCCCTTCTCGAAGTTTCGGGCCTTTCCTGCCGCCGTGGCGGTCGGCGCGTGTTCGACGCTCTCTCCTTCACCCTGAACGCCGGCGAATTGCTGGCGCTGACCGGCCGCAATGGCAGCGGCAAGACCACGCTGCTGCGGGCGCTCGCCCTGCTGGTGCCGGCGGACAAGGGCAGTATCCGCTGGCGCGGCCAGGATGTTAGCGACGATCGGGAAGGCTGGCGTGGAGAACTGGCCTGGCTCGGGCATCTGGAAGGGTTGAAGGGGGATCTGACCGTGGCGGAGAACATTGCCGTCGCCCAGCGTCTACGCGGCCAGGCGGAGGCTGCAGACCTCGACATCGCCCTGACGGCCTTCGGCCTTGCCAAACTCGCCCAGCGTCCGGTGCGAACGCTGTCGGCAGGCCAGCGTCGCCGCGCGGCTCTCGCTCGGGTGGCGGCGTCCCGGGCGACGACCTGGTTGCTCGATGAACCCCTGAATGCGCTCGACGCCGCCGCGAGAGAAGCGCTGCAGACTGCCCTTGCCGCCCATCTTGCGGCCGGCGGGCTCGCCATCGCCGCCACCCATGCACCGCTTGCCGGCGCGCGCGTGCTGGACATGTCATGACCGGCTTCACGGCACTCTTCCTGCGCGATCTGCGGCTGGTCTGGCGGCGGCCCGGCGATGTGGCAGTGGTGCTGGCCTTCTTCGTCGTGGCGACGGTGCTGTTCCCGCTCGGCATTGGCCCGGAGACCAACCTGCTGGCGCGGATCGCCGCCGGCATCCTGTGGTGCGCGGCGCTGTTCGCCTCGCTGCTGTCGCTCGATAGGCTGTTCGCATCGGACTACGAGGACGGCTCGCTCGACCTGCTGCTGCTGGCGCCCTGGCCGCTCGAGCTCGCGGCGCTGGCCAAATGCGCGGCGCACTGGGTCGTGACCGGCTTGCCGCTCGCCGTGCTTGCCCCGTTCCTGGGGGTCGCGTTCGGGCTCGACGATCGCAGTCTGATGGTGCTGGCCCTCACGCTCCTGGTCGGCACACCGACACTATCGCTGATCGGCGGACTTGCTGCCGCCTTGACGCTGGGCGCCCGCCGCGGCGGTGCGCTGCTGGCCCTGTTGGCGCTGCCGCTCTGCGTGCCCACCTTGATCTTCGGGGCTTCGGCCATCGAGGCCACCGCCACGGGCGAAAGCTTCGTCGTGCACCTTGCGATCCTGGGGGCGCTGGCCCTGGTGTCGCTGGCCACGCTGCCTTGGGCGATCGCCGCTGCCCTGCGGCAGGCGGGCGAGTAGACAGGCCATGCCTCACGAAGGATAGAAAGCCTCAACCATGGCCGACCTCCATTTCCTCGCCAATCCGGCCCGCTTCCGGCGCTTCAGCCAACGCGTGTTGCCGGCTCTGTCGATCGTGACGGCGTTGGCGCTGGCAATCGGGCTCTACTGGGGCCTGGTGGTGGCGCCGCCCGACTACCAGCAGGGCGACACGGTGCGGATCATGTTCCTGCATGTGCCGACGGCGTCGCTGGCCATGGGCGGCTACCTGCTGCTCGCGGCGCTGGGCGCCTCGCTGCTGGTCTGGCGCCATCCGCTGGCCGCGCTGATGGCGCGGGCGACGGCGCCGGTCGGAGCGACCTATGCCGCGGTCTGCCTGATTACGGGCTCGCTGTGGGGCCGGCCGATGTGGGGCACCTATTGGGTGTGGGATGCGCGCCTGACCTCGTTCCTGCTGCTGTTCTTCCTCTATCTCGGTCACATCGCGCTCAGCCGCGCCTATGACGATTCGGAGCGCGGCGACCGCGCCGCCGCCATCCTCGCCATCGTCGGCGCCATCAACGTGCCGATCATCAAGTTCTCGGTCGACTGGTGGAACACGCTGCACCAGCCGGCCTCGATCATGCGCATGGGCGGCCCGTCGATCGATCCCTCGCTGCTATGGCCGCTGTTCTGGATGATGGGGGCGCTGGCGCTCCTGTTCGTGACGCTGGTGCTGCTGCGCACCGAGACCGAGATCGACCGCCGCCGCCTTGAGATCGCCGAGAACCAGGACTAGCGCATCGCCATGGACAAGCGCGGACGCTGGCTCTTCGTCGGGATCAATCTGGGCGCGGTCGCCGTCGCCGTGGCCGCGTTCCTGATCTATCGCAACCTGCAGCCGGTACCGGGCGCCGACACCAATCTCGAAGGCACGATCAGCAAGCTCGAGACCTACGACCTGTTCGACGATGTCGGCTATCTGCCCAAGCCCAACCAGCGCATCACCGCGCGGCGGGTGGTGCCGGGCAAGGTCGTCTACGACGTCACCTACGGCATCGACGGCAACGGCTTTCGCGCCATGCCGCGGAATTCGACCGATCCAGAGGCCTGTGTCCTGCTGTTCGGCGATTCGAATACTTTCGGCATCGGTGTCAACGACACCGAAACCTACGCCTCGCAACTTGCCGAGCGCGGCAAGGGCAAGATCGCGGTCTACAATTTCGGCATCGGCGGTTCGGGGCCCCACCAGATGCTGGCTGGCCTGCAATCGGGCCGCTTCCAGAAGGCGCTGACCTGCACGCCGACCGATGTCTATTACTTCTTCATCATCGAGCATCTCGGCCGCGTGACGGGACGGTTGGCGCCATGGGATCCGCATGGCCCGCGCTTCCGTCTCGGCGGCGATGGCCGGCCGGTCCGCGACGGCAATTTCGACACGCCGCCGCCCACGCCGCTGCCCGATCTCGACGAGGGCTTCCTGGGCTGGCGACGGCTGGTCTATGGCATCGATGGCTATGGCACGCGCGAGGAGGCGTCGCTGACCGCCGCCATCCTGATCGATTCGGCGCGCGAGATCGCCCGCATCGCGCCCAAGGCGCGGTTCCATGTGCTGGTCTGGACCATGGTCGACGACAAGCGCGTCGCGCAGATGGAGGAGGCGCTGACCGCGGCCGGCATCGCTGTCGATCCGGTGCAGCGCGTCATACCCGACTACCGCGACGACCAGCTGCGCTATGTCGTGGGTCGGGAGGATGGCCATCCCAATCCCATGACCCATATCAAGATCGCCGACTATATTTTGACGCAAATCGGGACAAACCGCCGCTCGGCCTCGGCTTCCGCGCCCCGGCCAAGTGGGCTATCCCACGATCCATGATCCTGCTTTCCACGGGCTTCTTCGCGATGGGCGGCTATGGCGGCTTCATCTGGAGCGCCTATGCCGCGGGGCTGATTGCGCTGGGCGGCCTGGCGCTGATCTCGGTGGCACAGCGCCGCCGCGTGCGCCGCGCGCTTGCCGCCCGCGGGCTCGATCGCCGGCGGTGAAGCCATGACCCCGAAGCGCAAGATGACGCCGAAGCGAAAGCGGCTGTGGCTGCTGATCGGCTCGCTGTGCGTTTTGGGCGCGGCGGCCGCCCTCGTTTTGTCGGCGCTGAGCGACAATATCGTCTTCTTCTATTCGCCCAGCCAGCTTGCCGAGAAGCATGTGCCGCCGGAGCGGCGCTTCCGCCTCGGCGGGCTGGTCGAGGAGGGCAGCGTGCGCAAGGAGGGCAGCGAGGTGCGCTTCCGCATCACCGATCTCAATCGGAGCCTCGAAGTGGTCTATCGCGGCATCCTGCCCGACCTGTTCCGCGAGGGACAGGGCGTGATCGCCGAAGGCGCACTCGATCGTGACGGCGTGTTCATGGCGCGCGAGGTGCTGGCCAAGCACGACGAGAAATACATGCCGCCGGAGGTGGCCAAGGCGCTGAAGGAGTCGGGGCGGTGGCAGGAAGGCGAAGGGACAAAGAAGTGATAGCGCGAAGCGAAGGCCGTTCACCATACGCACCGTGTCATCCCGAGCGCAGCGAGGGATCCCTCGCTATGCTCGGGATGACACGGTCATTGCCAGGGGTGAGCGCTATTGGTCGGCGACCTTCGTTCACGTCGCACGCTGCGGGCGCCGCATGATCCCGGAGCTAGGCCACTTCGCCTTGATCCTGGCGCTGGCGGTGGCGCTGGTGCAGGCGACGTTGCCGTTCGTCGGCGCGGCGCGCGGCGACATCCGGCTGATGGAGCTCGGCCGCATGGCGGCGCTGACGCAGGCGTTCCTGATCGTGCTGTCCTTCGCCGCCCTGATGCAGGCCTATGTCGCGTCGGATTTCTCCGTCGCCACGGTGGTCGCCAACTCGCATTCGGCGAAGCCGCTGCTCTACAAGATCAGCGGCGTCTGGGGCAATCACGAGGGATCGATGATGCTCTGGGTGCTGATCCTGGCGCTGTTCGGCGCGGCGGTCGCGCTGTTCGGCGAGACCCTGCCCGACACGCTGCGCGCGCGCGTGCTCGGCTTCCAGGCCTGGATCGGCGTCGGCTTCCTCGCCTTCATCCTGTTCACGTCGAATCCCTTCCTGCGCCTGAGTCCGGCACCCGCCGACGGCAACGGCATGAACCCGCTGCTGCAGGATCCCGGCCTCGCCTTCCATCCGCCGCTGCTCTATCTCGGCTATGTCGGCTTCTCGGTCACCTATGCCTTCGCGCTGGCGGCGCTGCTCGAAGGCCGCGTCGACGCCGCCTGGGCGCGCTGGGTGCGGCCGTGGACGCTGGCGGCGTGGTGCTTCCTCACGCTCGGCATCACGCTCGGCAGCTGGTGGTCCTATTACATCCTCGGCTGGGGCGGCTTCTGGTTCTGGGATCCGGTCGAGAACGCCTCGCTGATGCCGTGGCTGGCCGGCACCGCGCTGCTGCACTCCGCCATCGTGGTGGAGAAGCGCGACGCACTGAAGAGCTGGACGGTGCTGCTTGCCATCCTCGCCTTCTCGCTGTCGCTGCTCGGCACCTTCCTGGTCCGTTCGGGCGTGCTGACCTCGGTCCATGCCTTCGCGCAGGATCCGGCGCGCGGCATGTTCATCCTCGGCTTCCTGCTCGCTGTCACCGGCGGCGCACTGGCGCTCTATGCCTGGCGCGCGCCCAGCCTTCAGGGGGGCGGCCTGTTCCAGCCGATCAGCCGCGAGGGCGGGCTGATCCTGAACAACCTGCTGCTCTGCACGCTGTGCGCCACCGTGCTGCTGGGCACGCTCTACCCGCTGTTCCTCGATCTCGTCAGCGGCGCCAAGGTCTCGGTCGGCCCGCCCTTCTTCAACGCCACCTTCGTGCCGATCTCCTTCGCGCTGTTCGCCGCCCTCTGCGTCGGCCCCTATCTCGGCTGGAAGCGCGCCGAACTGGGACCGGCGCTGGTGAAGCTGCGCTCCGCCTTCGCGATCGCCGTGATCGCCATGATCCTGGCGGCCACCGTCATCGACCGCCATGCGGCGCTGGCCGCGATCGCCTTCGGCTTCGGCATCTGGCTGATCCTGGGCAGCCTCTACGAGCTCGCCGATCGCGTGAAGCTCGGCCGCGTTTCCTGGAGCGAGACCCGGCGCCGCCTGCTCGCCACGCCGCGCGCCAGCATCGGCATGACGATCGCGCACGCGTCGCTGGGCGTCGTCGTGCTGGGCGCGGTGGCGACCGCCGCGTGGAACGTCGAGCTGATCCGCACCTTCCGGATCGGCGACCAGGCCGAGTTCGCCGGCTGGCAGGTTACGCTCTCCAAGGTCGAGCCGGTGCGCGGCCCGAACTATGAGGCCGAGCGCGCCGCCCTCACGCTCTCCCGCGACGGCCAGACCGTGACGGTGCTGACGCCGGAGCGCCGCCTGTTCCTGGTCCAGCGCCGCGAGGTGGCCGAGACCTCGATCCACTCCAACCTGCTGCGCGACGTCTATGCGACGCTGGGCGAGGGCGATGCCCAGAAGGGCTGGACCGTGCGCCTCTACTACAATCCGCTCGCGCCTTGGATCTGGCTCGGCGCGGCGCTGTGCGCCTTCGGTGGCTTCGTCTCCCTGAGCGACCGCCGCCTGCGCATCGGCGCCCCCAAGCGCTCGCGCGCCGTCCTGCAGGCCGCCGAATGAGCGCTGAGGGGTTTCGCCGGGGGCGCGCGACTCCAGTCGCGCGTCTTCTTCTCTCATCGTCGCATGATCGCGCGACTGGAGTCGCGCCCCCAGCCATGAACGCAGCCAAGATTTTCTTCAGAGGAGCGCGCCACTCCAGTGGCGCCTCTTCTCATGAGCGCCACGGGAGTGGCGCGCTCCTCCGAACGCTCCCATGAAATCGAACCGTCTGCTCTATCTCCTGCCGCTGCTGACGCTGGCCATCCTGGCCGGCTTCTTCGGCTGGTCGCTGCTGTCGGGCCGCGATCCGGCCTCGATCGGCTCGGTGATGGTCGGCCGTCCGGCGCCCCGGCTGGCGGCGCCGGCGCTGCTGCCGGGCCAGCCCGCGCTTACCGACGCGCTGCTGCACAGCGGCAAGCCGGTGCTGGTGAACTTCTTCGCCAGCTGGTGCACGCCGTGCCTGGCCGAGCATCCCCTGCTGGAGCGGCTGGCCAAGCGCGACGGCATCACCATCATCGGC
Organism: Enhydrobacter aerosaccus; assembly: GCF_900167455.1. Taxonomy (GTDB): domain Bacteria; phylum Pseudomonadota; class Alphaproteobacteria; order Reyranellales; family Reyranellaceae; genus Reyranella; species Reyranella aerosaccus. The sequence continues at coordinate 248,437 of NZ_FUWJ01000003.1, read as the reverse complement.
ATCGCCTGGAAGAACAAGCCGGAGGAGGCGCGCGCCTGGCTGGAGCGGCTGGGCAATCCCTTCGCCCAGGTGGGCTACGATCTCGATGGCAAGATGGCGCTCGACTGGGGCCTGTCCGGCGTGCCCGAGACCTTCCTGATCGATGCCCAGGGCATCGTCCGCCTGCACTTCCGCGCCCCCCTCCTCGAGAAGGACGTCAACGAGCGCATCATGCCGCTCCTCAAGGCGGGTTCGTGATGGTCGGTGGCCGCGGACTGCCACGTCGGCCGGGACACAATCGGTGTCATCCCGAGCGAAGCGAGGGATCCCTCGGCCTTCGGCCTCGGGAGGACACCGGAAGGATGCGACTGCCAAGGGCATTTGTCGGCGCCTGTCTGATGCTGCTCCTTGCCCTTCCCGTCCTCGCCCCCGCTTTCGCCGTCGAGCCCTCCGAGATGCTGCCCGATCCGGCGCTCGAGGCGCGCGCGCGGGAGATCAGCCGCGAGCTGCGCTGCGTGGTGTGCCAGAACCAGTCGGTCGACGATTCCAACGCCGAGGTGGCGCACGACATCCGCCGCGCCGTGCGCGAGCGGCTGGTGGCCGGCGACAGCGACAGCCAGGTGCTCGATTACATGGTCGCGCGCTACGGCGACTACGTGCTGCTGAAGCCGCCGTTCCGGATGCGCACCCTTATCCTGTGGCTGGGTGCGCCGCTGGTCCTGCTGCTGGGCGGGCTCGGCATCTGGAGGGCTGCCCTGCGCAGGCCGCCGACCGCCGCGCCGACGCCGCTGAGCGAGGAAGAAAAGAAGAAGGTCGAGGCGCTGCTGGACTCCAAGGAGGGTGTCATCCCGAGCGAAGCGAGGGACCTTTGAGGCAACAGGAAAGGTCCCTCGGCCCGCGACCTCGGGATGACGGGTAGACCGTCATGTTCGAGTTCCTCCTGGCGCTCGTCACCGCCGGCACCATCGGCGTGCTGCTGATCCCGCTGCTGCGCACGCGCCTCGCGGGCACCAGCCGGCTCGACAACGATCTCGCCATCTATCGCGACCAGCTGGCCGAGGTGGAGCGCGAGCGCGCCGCGGGCAGCCTCAGCGAGACCGACGCCGCTTCCGCCCGCACCGAGATCGAGCGCCGCATCCTCGCCGCCGCGGAGAAGGATGCGCCCGAGCGGCAGCCCAAGCCCGACGCGGCGCTGCATCGCCTGCTGCCGCCCGTGCTCTGCCTGCTGATCCCCGCCCTCGCGCTCGGCCTCTACCTGAAGATCGGCCAGCCCGGCCTGCCCTCCGCCCCCTTCATCCCGCACACCGGCCGCCCCGCCGCGCCGGCGGACCAGGGCCCGAGCCTCGCCCAGCAGATCGCCACCCTGCGCGAGCGGCTGAAGCAGGCGCCCGACGATCCCGACCTGCTCTCCGCCCTGGGCGAATTGCTGACGCAGAAAGCCGACGGCGTCGTCTCCCAGCCCGCCGTCGAGGCGTTCCAGAAGGCGCTGGCGAAGCAGCCCGGCGATGCCCGCGCCCAGTTCTATCTTGGCCTGCACGAGAGCCAGGCCGGCGACTCGAAGGCCGCCCTGAAGCGCTGGCTCGATCTCGAGGCGCAATCGCCCGACGACGCGCCGTGGCTGGCCATGCTGCGCGCCGAGATCGACCGGGTGGCGAAGCAGGCCAACCTCGATCCGCTTGCGATCAAGCCCGACCGCAGGCCCCCTGCGCCACCGCCGGCCGCGCCCGCCGCGCCGCCCATGGCCTCCGGCGGCATGGGCATGCCGCAGCCGACGCCGGAGCAGCGCGAGGCGATGGCGAAGATGAGCCCGGCCGAGCGCCAGCAGGCGATCCGCGGCATGGTCGACCAGCTCGAGGCCAAGCTGCGCGATGCGCCACCCGGCCAGCCAGCCGATCGCGACGGCTGGCTGCGGCTGGCCAACGCGCGCCGCGTGCTGGGCGATGCGCCGAAGGCCGCCGAGGCCTTCGCCAAGGCCGATGCGCTGAAGCCGCTGGACCCGCGCCAGCTCGCCGACTGGGCCGAGGTCGAGGTGCGCCAGATCCAGCCCGGCGCGGCGCCTTCGCCCGAGGCCGTCGCCGTGCTGACACGCCTCGAACAGGCCGAACCCGACAACGGCCTGGCGCTGTTCTATCTCGGCGCCGCCTCCTTCGCCCACGGCGACAAGGCCGACGCCGCCCGCCGCTGGAAGAAGCTTTTAGCTTTGCTCCCGCCCGACGCCCCGATCCGCAAGATGCTGGAGGAGAAGATCAAGCAGGCGGAGTAGACGGCGAACACTTGGAGCGGCGTCCTATCGCGCTTTCAATTCCATGTGCGGGCGCGGCGCCCGGCGTAGATGAAAACATGCCAGCACGACGACCTGTCCGTTCTCGATCAGGTAGAACACGCCGTAGGGAAAGCGGCGTAGGGGCGCACGCCGGATACCCGGCATCACCTCGTGATAGAGCGCTGGATTTTGCTGCAGATGGGCTTCGATCCGCCGCAACTCGTCGAGGAATGCCACGCCCACTCCCGGGCGCTGGGCTTCGTGATATTCGACGATATCGGTGATCTCGGCTTCGGCCGCTCTCTTGTAGACGACCGTGACGGCCACGCCTCAGCCAGCGAGCAGCTTGCGGCGAATCTGATCCAGCGTGACGGTCGGCTCGTTCGGATTCATAAAATGATCGCGCTGCCGCTCACTGAGTTCTCGCCTCTGTTCGACGCTGAGGGGACGCGCGGCTTCATCGTCGGAAACGCCATCGAGCAACGCCCAAGCGATATCGACCCGTTCTTGTGCGGGGAGCTGCTGAAGCTCATGGAGCCAAGACTTTCTGTCCATGTAATAAAGGTACTCCTCATCGCGCGATTTTCAACCCTGGCCGACTGGGCCGAGGCTGAGGTGCGCCAGATCCAGCCCGCTGTGCCTCTGGCGGACCAGCTCGTCCCCGCGCTAAGATTCCACCGGGGGCACAACTATGAAGACGCCGAAACAGCGCCGACCGCGGCGCCAAGGCCTTGCTGAAGGGCAACAAGGAGGAAAAGGTCCTCCAGCTCTTCCCGGAAGGCGCGCGTGTCCGGGCGACAAACCACAAGAAATCATTCAGCGCCATCATCCGGCGCGACGGGCAGGTGCGGTTCGACGGAACGCTCTACAGCTCGCTGTCTGCCGCTGCAAAGGCAGCTCTCGGCAGATCGGTGAATGGCTGGTGGTTCTGGCAGGTCGAGCGGGGCAAGAACAATTGGATTAGACTCCACGAAGCTAGGCGCGCCGGCATCCCCATCTTCCGGCGCAAGTGACTCTCTAACAGTCAAGAATCGGAACACCATCCCGTCCATGAACGACTCCAAGCTTTCCGCGTTTCTCTGGTCCGTCGCCGATCTTCTTCGGGGCGACTACAAGCAATCCGACTATGGCAAGGTGATCCTGCCCTTCACGGTGCTGCGGCGCCTCGATTGCGTCCTCGAGCCGACCAAGGCCGCTGTGCGCGCCGAGCTGGCCAAGCGCAAGGCCGCCGGCGTCAATCCCGAGCCGTTTCTGCTGAAGAAGTCGGGGCAGGGTTTCTACAACGTCTCGGACCTCGACCTGAAGACGCTGATGGGCGACCAGGCCAATATCGCCGAGAATCTGCGCGCCTATCTGCAGGGCTTCTCGCCGTCCGTGCGCGACATCTTCGAAAGCTTCGACTTCCACACCCAGATCGATCGGCTCACCAAGGCCGGCCTGCTCTACCTCGTCACCGAGAAGTTCGCGAACGTCGACCTTCACCCCAATGTCGTCGGCAACGCCCAGATGGGCATGGTGTTCGAGGAGTTGATCCGCAAGTTCGCCGAGCTTTCCAACGAGACGGCCGGCGAGCACTTCACGCCGCGCGAGGTCATCCGCCTCATGGTCAATCTGCTCTTCATCGAAGACGATGAAGCGCTGACCAAACCCGGTGTGGTACGCTCGATCTACGATCCGACCGCCGGCACCGGCGGGATGCTGAGCGTCGCCAGCGAGCATCTGGCGGAGCTCAACCCGAAGGCGCGTCTCGTCGTGTATGGGCAGGAGCTGAACCCCGAATCCTACGCCATCTGCAAGGCGGACATGCTCATCAAGGGCGAGGAGATCACCAACATCGTCTTCGGCAACACGCTTTCCGCTGATGGCCTGCCGGGGCAGAAATTCGACTACATGCTCTCCAATCCTCCCTTCGGCGTGGAGTGGAAGAAGATCGAGAAGGAGATCCGCAAGGAAGCAGAGCAGATGGGCTACAACGGCCGCTTCGGGCCGGGCCTGCCGCGCGTCAGCGACGGCTCGCTGCTCTTCCTGCTCCATCTCGTCTCGAAGATGCGGCCCGCTGCCGAGGGCGGCAGCCGCTTCGGGATCGTGCTCAACGGCTCGCCGCTGTTCACCGGCGGCGCCGGCTCGGGCGAGAGTGAAATCCGCCGCTATATGCTGGAGAACGACTTCGTGGAGGCCATCATCGGCCTGCCGACCGACATGTTCTACAATACCGGCATCGCGACCTACATCTGGATCGTCAGCAATCGCAAGCCAGCCGCGCGCAAGGGCAAGCTGCAGCTTATCGACGCCAGCGGCTTCTGGCAGAAGATGCGCAAGAGCCTGGGCAGCAAGCGCAAGGAGCTGAGTCCGGACCATATCGACGACATCACGCGCCTGTTCGGCCAATTCGAGGAGGTTACGCGCGACGGCGTTCCGATCAGCCGCATCTTCGAAAGCAAGGCGTTCGGCTACCGCACCATCACCGTCGAGCGTCCCGAGAAGGATGCCGCTGGCAAGATCGTTCTCGGCACCAAGGGCAAGGGCAAAGGCAAGCCGGTTCCGGACGCCTCGCTCCGTGACACCGAGAACGTGCCGCTCGCCGAGGACGTGGAGACGTACTTCGAACGCGAGGTCCTGCCCCACGCGCCTGATGCGTGGATCGATCCCGGCAAGACCAAGATCGGCTACGAGATTCCCTTCAATCGGCACTTTTATGTTTTCAAGCCGCCGCGGCCACTCGCCGAGATCGATGCTGAGTTGAACAGCGTGACCACTCGCATCTTGGATATGATCGGTGGGCTCACCGCATGAGTTTTCAGCGCTACCCGAAATACAAGGATAGTGGGACACCATGGCTGAGCCATGTTCCCGAGCATTGGGAGATCGTTCAATTTAAGCAGCTTGTCGAAGTTCAAAATGGGGTGGATCACAAGCACGTCGAGCAAGCGGACGGATATCCAGTATTTGGATCGGGTGGGCCATTTACCTATGCATCGGACTTTCTTTACGATGGCGAATCAGTTCTGCTGGGTAGAAAGGGAACGATCGACAAACCGCTCCACGTGATCGGTCGTTTCTGGACTGTCGACACCATGTACTGGACAAAAATCTGCCCCGGCACATACGGACGTTTCGCCTTCTACGCGGCTCTGGTTATTCCCTTCGACTTTTACTCAACTAACACCGCGCTGCCGAGCATGACAAAAAGCGTCTTGAGTAGTCATCTACTCGCGCGCCCTCCATTAGCCGAGCAAATTCATATCGCCGCTTTTCTGGACCGAGAGACAGAAAAAATCGATGAGCTGGTCGCGGAACAGCAGCGGCTGATCGAGCTTCTGAAGGAAAAGCGCCAAGCCGTCATCTCCCACGCCGTTACCAAGGGACTCAATCCCGCCGTTCGCATGAAGCCTTCTGGCATCGAATGGCTCGGCGATGTGCCCGCGCATTGGGCGGTGAAGCGACTCAGGCATATTAGTCCAGAGATTACGGTCGGCATCGTGGTTGAGCCTTCGAAATACTATACAGACGAAGGTGTTCCTGCCCTTCGATCACTGAACATACGACCGGGCGCGATGAAGCTAGAGAACCTAGTCTTCATCTCGGAATCCGCAAATGAGCTGCATAAGAAATCGCAGCTCCGGGCTGGCGACTTGGTCGCCGTACGTTCGGGTCAGCCAGGAACGACAGCTATCGTTCCAAAAGAACTCGACGGATGCAATTGCATCGATCTGATCATTGTCCGCAAGCCGGCCATCGATAGCGAGAAGTTCTTGTGCTGGTATTTAGCTTCCGACGCTGCCGTCATGCAGTTTTCCGTAGGGTCGGATGGCGCGATCCAACAACATTTTAACGTTGGAACCGCAATGAACCTGGTTGTTTCCATGCCGACGCCAGCAGAACAGGAGCAGATAGTCGACTTTATCGATAGGGAAGCGAGTAAGCTCGATTCGCTCGTCGCTGAAGCTCAGCACGCGATTGGTCTTCTGCAAGAGCGCCGCACCGCCCTGATCTCCGCAGCCGTCACCGGCCAGATTGACGTGCGCGGGCTTGCCGAACGGAAGGCCGCATGAACCTTCACAAGGAGATCAGCTTCGAGACGGAGATTTGCCAGCACCTGAAGGCGCATGGCTGGTTCTACGCCGAGGCCGATGCCACCAGATACGACAAAGCGCGAGCCCTCTTCCCGTCCGACGTTCTCGCCTGGGTACAGGATGCCCAGCCCACGGCATGGGAAACGCTGAAGAAGAACCACGGCTCGAAAGCGGAGGAAACGCTGCTGGGCCGCCTGCGCGAGCAGCTCGACAAGCGCGGCACACTCGACGTGCTGCGGCACGGGATCGAACTGCTCGGGCTGAAGCAGCCCCTGAAGCTGGCCGAGTTCAAGCCGGCCTTCGGGCTCAACCCCGACATCCTAGCCCGCTACCGCGCCAACCGGCTGCGCGTGGTGCGGCAGGTCCGCTATTCCCAGCACAACGAGAACAGCATCGATCTGGTGCTGTTCCTGAATGGCCTGCCGGTCGCGACGGCGGAGCTGAAGACGGACTTCACCCAGAGCATCGACGATGCGGTCGACCAGTATCGGTTCGACCGGCTGCCGCGGCCGAAGGGACAGACGCCGGAGCCGCTGCTGTCCTTCCCGTCCGGCGCGCTCGTGCATTTCGCGGTTAGCAATGCCGAGGTCCGGATGGTGACGCGGCTGGATGGGCCAGGGACCATGTTCTTGCCGTTCAACCGGGGCAACGAGGGCGGCGCCGGCAATCCGGTCAATCCGAAAGGCGGCCACCGCACGGCCTATCTCTGGGAGCAGGTCTGGGAGCGCGAAAGCTGGCTGGAGATCATCGGCCGCTACCTGATCGCGCAACGGGACAAGAAAAAGCAGATCGAGCGGATCGTCTTCCCGCGCTTCCACCAGCTCGACGTCACGCGCAAGCTGCAGGCGGCGGTGCTGGCCGAAGGCGTCGGCGGCAAATATCTGGTCCAGCATTCGGCGGGCTCGGGCAAGACCAACTCCATCGCCTGGACGGCGCATTTCCTGGCCGAGCTGCACGACTCGCAGAACAAGAAAGTGTTCGATTCGGTGCTGGTGGTATCGGACCGCAACGTGATCGATGCGCAACTCCAGGAGGCGCTGTTCGATTTCCAGCGCACCACAGGCGTCGTGGCGACGATCACCAACAAGGAGGGCAGCAAGAGCGGCAAGCTCGCCGAGGCGCTGTCGGGCGACAAGAAGATCGTGGTCTGCACCATCCAGACCTTTCCCTTCGCGCTGGAGGCGGTGCGCGAACTGGCGGCGACGCAAGGCAAGCGCTTCGCGGTGATCGCCGACGAGGCGCACAGCTCCCAGACCGGCGAGGCGGCGGCGAAGCTCAAGGCCGTGCTGTCGCCCGAGGAGCTGAAGGAGGTCGAGGACGGCGGCGAGGTCAGCGGCGAGGACGTGCTCGCGGCCCAGATGGCGGCGCGGGCGGAGGATCGGGGCATCACTTTCGTGGCCTTCACGGCGACGCCCAAGAACAAGACGATGGAGCTGTTCGGGACGCGCCCGGACCCCACGCGAAAGCCGGCGCCCGACAACGTGCCGGCGCCGTTCCACGTCTATTCGATGCGGCAGGCGATCGAGGAGGGATTCATCCTCGACGTGCTGCAGAACTACACGTCCTACAAGCTCCTTTTCAAACTGGCGCAGGAGGACAAGGAGTTCGATGAAACCGAGGTCGAGCGCAGCGCGGCGCTGAAGAAGATCATGGGCTGGGTGCGGCTGCATTCCTACAATATCGCCCAGAGGATCGAGATCGTCGTCGAGCACTATCGCCGGTTCGTGGCGCCCCTGCTCGACGGCAAGGCCAAGGCCATGGTGGTGGTCAGCAGCCGGGTTGAGGCGGTGCGCTGGAAGCTGGCGATCGACAAATACATCAAGTCGCACGGCTACAAGATCGGCACGCTCGTCGCCTTCTCCGGCGAGGTGAATGACAAGGAGTCCGGCCCCGACGCCTTCACGGAAAACAGCAAGGCGCTCAATCCCAACCTCAAGGGCCGTGATATCCGCGAAGCCTTCAAGGGCGACGAGTACCAGATCCTGCTGGTGGCGAACAAATTCCAGACCGGATTCGACCAGCCGCTGCTCTGCGGCATGTATGTCGACAAGCGGCTGGCCGGCATCCAGGCGGTGCAGACTCTGTCGCGCCTCAATCGCGCCCACCCGGGCAAGGACACGACCTACGTCCTCGATTTCGTCAACGACTCGGCCGAGGTGCTGGAGGCGTTCAAGGTCTATTACAAGACCGCCGAACTTTCGGGCACGACCGACCCCAACCTGATCTTCGACCTGCGCGCCAAGCTGGATGCCGCGGGTCATTACGATGACTTCGAGATCGATCGCGTGGTGGCGGTCGAACTCGACCCCAAGTCCAAGCAGGGCGACCTGGTGGCGGCGCTGGAACCGGTGCACGACCGGGTGATCAAGCGCTACAAGGCCGCGCAGCAGGAGCTGCAGACGGCGACGGAGAAACAGCAGGAGACGGCGGCCGCCAATGCCCGAGACGAACTGGACGCCCTGAAGCTCTTCAAGGCGGACATGGGAGCGTTCGTCCGCCTCTATACGTTCCTGTCGCAGATCTACGACTACGGCAATACGGCCATCGAGAAGCGGGCGATCTTCTACAAGCGCCTGCTGCCCCTGCTCGAATTCGGCCGCGAGCGCGAGCAGATCGACGTCTCGAAGATCGTGCTCACGCATCACCACCTGAAGGACCTCGGCAAGCAGGCGATGCCGCTCAACGACGGCAAGACGCCCAAGCTCGATCCGATCGCCGAAGCCGGCAGCGGCAGCCTGCAGGACAAGGAAAAGGCTTATCTGAGCGAAATCATCGAAAAGGTGAACGATCTCTTCGAGGGTGATCTCTCGGATCAGGACAAGCTGGTGTACGTGAACAACGTCATCAAGGGGAAGCTGCTGGAGTCCGAGACGCTGCGGCAGCAGGCGGTGAACAACACCAAGGAGCAGTTCGCCAACTCGCCCGATCTCAAGACCGAGCTGTTGAACGCGATCATGGGCGCCCTGGACGCCCATAACGCCATGAGCACGCAGGCGCTCAACTCCGATACGGTCCAGCAGGGCCTGAAGGACGTCCTGCTGAACAACGCCGGCCTGTACGAGAGCCTCCGGAAGGCATCGGACACGTAGAGTTCGGCTTGATCATTACCTCCCGTACAATCGCCCCGCGCTCGCACCTGTCGTACCTCCTTCGCACCACAACCGAGCCAAAGGAGGTCACCATGTCCAACCGCACCATCGCCGCTCCCACCGCCGTTGCGCCGGCGGTCGAGGCCACCATCGAGGCCTACGTCGCCACCTGGAACGAGACCGATGCCGGCCGCCGCCGCGCCGGGATCGCGCGGGCCTGGGCGCCGGCGGGCACCTATCGCGATCCGGTCATGGCGTCGGACGGGCCGGCCGAGATCGACGCCATGTTGGGCGCCGTGCAGGCCAAGTTCCCGGGCTTCGTGCTGAAGCGGACCTCGAAGATCGACAGTCACGTCGCGGCCGGGGAGCGATACGTCCGCTTCACCTGGTCGCTCGGGCCCGAGGCCGGGCCGTCGGTCGTCGAGGGCGTCGATTTCTGCACGCTCGATGGCGAGGGCCGGCTGCGGTCGGTCGTCGGCTTCATCGACAAGATGCCGTCGGCCTAGCCGGCCGCGCCGTCGGTCAGCGGCGGGCCGGTCAGGTCCATAATGCGGGGCGCGGGGAGGCCCGTGATAAGGTCTTCCCGTCCCCGTCGTCCTCGCTCTATGCCTCGTCTGGAGGGCGGGTGTTTCGCGCGGGCGAGTTAGCGCAGTTAGCGCTACCCCGCTGACGGTCTTTGTCCGCCTGCGTCTGCTTCTGCGGCCGACGGTCCGTCGGTGATCGAGGGCGTCGATTTCGGCACGCTGACGCCCGAGGGCAAGCTCGCCTCGATCGTCGGCTTCATCGACAAGATGCCGACCGCCTGAGCCGCGACGGCGGGGCAGGAGCCGGTGGTCCGGCTCCCTGCTCCGCTCCGGTCACTTCACTTTTCCTCATGCGTCAGGAGACCGGCGGCGCGGCCGTCGCCGAGTCGGGGGTAAGAACCGGAATCGGCGCTTGGCGGGCGGCGGCGTTAGGATGGCCGCGAAAGAGTATGTCCGGTGTCCGCATCCGCTGTTCCGCTCCGCGCCGTCGGGAAGGCCGCGCCCCTTTATGGGCCATTTATTTAATGGCGACCCACCAGCGCAGCGGGTTGGCAAGCCCGAAAGTCGTCGTGGCGCGCCGCCTCGGGGCCGCGCCCCGTGCATGGCGGTCCGGCGCGCATCGATGTCGCGGCTGGCTCCTTACCGGCTGGGCGATGCCCGAGTTTTCTTGAGGTCTCCGCCGTGCCCTCGCGCACCGGGCGCAAGGCCGTCGCTGCGGCTTGCGCAAGCGTCGCGTGCGGGCGGCGGAACGACCGAGGCGCGTTATCGCTCGGCCGGTCGTTCCAGGCCGTTGGCGGCGAAGGTGGCGCCGACCGCGGGATTGATCTTCAGCGCCAGCGCCACGTCGGCCCGGCCGGCATCGGCCTCGCCGCGTTCCAGTCTCGCCAGGCCGCGTCCGTAGAGCGCATGCGCTTCCGTCGGCCGCGCCTTCAGCACCCGGTCGAAGCCGGCGATCGCCTGGCTGACATTGTGCTGCTGCAGCTCGGCCAGGGCATTCGCCTCCTGCGCCTCGAGGCTGCGCGGCGCCCGTTGCAGCGCGCGCTCGCACTCGGCCGATGCGCTGGCGCTGCTGCCGGCCTGCAGTCCCTGGGCGAGGCACTTGCCGATCACGGCCTCGGCGAGGTCGGGAGCGAGCGCCAGCACCGTGTCGTAGTCGGCGATCGACTGCGCATAGGCGCCGGCGGCGAAGTGAGACGCGGCGCGGGCGTAGTAGGCGGCGGCTGCGCCGGGAGTCAGCGTCACGACGCGGTCGAGGTCGGCAAGGGCCTTGTCGTGATCGCCCTGCCAGGCATGGACGCGGGCGCGATCGAAGTACGGTTGCGCCGCGGCGGGATCGAGCCGGATCGCCTCGTCGAAATCGGCCAGGCCGCGATCGATGCTGCCGGCCATCACCTCGATGATGCCGCGATAGTAGCGGGCGCGGGCGAAGCGCGGCGCCAGTGCGACGGCGCGATCGAGATCGGCCAGACCCTTGTCGAAGGCGCGCCGCGGCGCCTGGGCGAGGCCGCGATGGGTCAGGGCGATGACGTTGTTGGGCTCGATTTCCAGGGCCTTCGTGAAGTCGTCGAGGGCGAGGTCGTATTGCTGCTTCTGCGTGTAGGAGACGATGCCGCGATCGATGAGCGGGGCGACGTTGCCGGGATCGAGGCGATGGGCTTCGCCATAGTCGGCGATCGCCTTGTCGGGCTCGTTCAGCGCCTGATAGGCGAGGCCGCGCTGGAGATGGCCGTTGGCGTTGCCGGGCACCAGCCGCAGCGCCTCGCTGAAGTCGGCGACGGCGTTCTTCATCAGGGCGAGCGCGCGGCCGGGCTCGGTGGCGGGATCCGTGGTCGCAGTGTCGAGGGCGGCGCGGCCGCGGCGATAATAGGTTTCGGCGCGCTGCGTTTCCGGCGGCAGTGCGCGGACTGTCTGGCTCGCTTCGCGCGGGCCGCCCTTGAAGAAGATCGGGCCGACGGGAATTGCTTTTTCCTGTCCCGGAATGGGACCGGCCATCGGCAGGCCGGGCATCAGGGGCGGCGACAGGCCCTGCGCCTGCGCCAGCGGGATCGCACCATCGCAGCCGAGCGCGAGTGCGACCAGGACGCCCTGTGCCAGCCGCCGCAGGGTGAAGGACGGTGGGGTTTCCCGAGTGAGGGTGCTTTCCCGCGTGTGGGCCATAAAACGCTCCTCTGCTCACACAGACGAAAGACGGCAGTCGTTGTTCTCGTGTGCGAGGGGAGCACTTGTAGGACGGCAGCGATTGCCACCGCCCGTTGAACGAACCTTAACCCCGATTCTTGACAGGGATATGTTGGTGTCAGTGCTGCAATAACTTCGCGCGGCACTCCGGGAGGGCGGAAGCGCGGACAATGCGATTATCGCATTGACTATTGCGTGCGGCTATCGCTATATTGAGATGAGCCAGTCACCGCCTCGAATGGCGCCATGCACGCATGCACGCATGCACGCATGCACGCATGCGCCATGCGGATTTCAGAATGCCGACCGCTTCCGAGGACGGTTAGGTGGAACGATTCGTCGCTTTGAGTGGTGGCGCATTTCAGCCTTGCATCGAAGCATGGCTGTCTTCACAGGCGGCCGTGCTACGGAAGACGTGTACATACAAAGGCCTTCTTCAGAGCCCGACCGTGAGGAATTCCGGTCGGGCTTTTTTTCGCCGTCGCGATGACGACGCGGAACGGGCCGCAGAGCGATCCGTCAGTGCGTGCCGCCGGGGGCCGTCGCCGGCGCGCTGTCGCCGCCGGCGGAAGGACCGGTCATGCCGCCCGGATTGTTCGGTGTCGCCGTGCTGCCGCCGAGCGGTGCGGCACCGGGTGTGGCAGGGCCGGGCGCGGTGTGCTCGGTCGTCAGCGGCGCCTGGGCCTGCTGGGTGTCGGCCGGCTTGTGGTTGAAATAGAGCAGCCCGCCGATCACGCCGATCGCCACCAGGAGCGCCAGAAGGACATAGGGCCCGCGGCCGCTATCCTCGATGGGCTCGAAGCGGGAATTGCCGTACTCGTCGTAAGGCCGGTTGCCCGGCGTGACATTGTAGGGGTCGCGGTTGTCGTAGTTGGCCATGGGATTCTCCTCGTTTTGGTCATCTCCCTTTCCCAACGACACCCCGGCCGCGGAGTTGCGGCATTTGGCGCAGGCCGTGCTAGGCTTTCGCATCGCTTGCGCATCACTTGGCTCCGTTCCGGAGGGAACCTTATGCCTGACGCACTTCCGCCTCTTTCGCCCGCGCTGCTCGACGCCGATGCCGCGCGGGCGCTGGTCGCGTCCTACGGTGAGGTGAGTTCGCTCGCCAAAGCCAAGGATATCGGCCGCATCGACGCCCATATGCGCCGCTTCATCTCGCTGGCGCCGATCTGCTTCGTCGCCACCGCCGATGCCGAGGGCCGGCAGGATGTGACGCCGCGCGGCGATCCGCCGGGCTCCTTCAAGGTGCTGGACGAGAGCACCGTCGCCATCGCCGACCGGCCCGGCAACAACCGGCTCGATACGCTGCGCAATCTGCTCGAGAATCCGGAGATCGCGCTGATCTTCCTGCTGCCCGGCACCAACGAGACGGTGCGGCTCGCCGGCACGGCGCGGCTCTCGACCGATCCCACGCTGCTGTCCGCGATGGCGGTGCAGGGCAAGGAACCGCGCTGCGCCATCGTCGTGTCGGTGCGGCAGGCCTATCTGCACTGTGCCAAGGCGCTGCTGCGGTCGCGGCTCTGGACCGGCGACTATGCCCAGCCCAAGGGGACCTTCCCGTCGATCGCGCGCATGATCGGCGACCAGCTGGGGCTTAGCGAAACGGACAAGGCGACCGGCGAGGCGCGCGTCGAACGGGCATATCGGGATGGATTATGGGAACCGCTGAAGTAGCGTCGTCGTCCTTCGTCGTCACCGGCGCCCGCGCCCGCCAGATGCGGGTCGTGCCGGCGCCGGTGCTGAAGCGTCTCTATGCCCGTTCCGATGTTGCCGGCGCGCTGCAGACCGCGGCGCATCTGGTGCTGCTGGTCGCGGGCGGCTGGCTGGTGTGGGCGACGCGCGGCACCTGGTGGGTGCTGCCGGCGCTGGTGATGCAGGGCCTGTTCATCAACGCGCTGTTCGCGGCCATGCACGAGTCGGTTCACTACGGCTCGTTCAAGACGCGCTGGATGGCCGATCTGCTGGCCTTCTTCTCGGGCGCCGCGATCCTCAACAACGCCGGCTACTACCGCCACTATCACATGGCGCATCACCGCTACACCCAGGATCCCGCCCGCGATCCCGAGCTTTTGAGCGCGCCGGCGCCGACCCGCTGGGGCCAATATCTGTGGCGCGTCTCGTCGATCCCGTTCCTGGTCCTGCGCCTGCGCGACGTGTTCCTGTTCCCGTTCGGCTATCGCGGCGGCATCACCTACATCCATGAACAGGCCTGGCCCGAGGTGCGGCGCTGGGGCCGCTGGCTGCTCGTCTTCTATGCGCTGCTGCTGGCCGGCTCGCTGGCGCTGCACACGACGCTGCTGCTCTGGGTCTGGCTCCTGCCGTTGCTGGTCGGGCTGCCGTTCCTGCGCCTCTATCTCGTCTGCGAGCATACGCTCTGCCCGCATTCCGACGACGGTTTCGCCAACACGCGCACGACCCTGAGCAACCCGCTGGTGCGTTTCCTGATGTGGAACCTGCCCTATCACGCCGAGCACCACCTGTTTCCCAACATCGCCTTCCACCACCTGCCCGAGGCGCACACCTATCTGCGCCCGCATCTCAAGCACGTGGCCAAGGGCTATATCCAGGTCCAGGCCGAGATCCTGCGCTCGCTGGCGTGAGCGCGAGGGGCGAGCATGCGGACCAGTGAGGGCGTATTCGATTGCGGTGACGTCACGCTGCAGCGCGGCGGCACGCTCAAGGGCGCGCGCATCGTCTACAAGACCTTCGGCACGCTGAACGCGGCGCGGGACAACGTCATCGTCTATCCCACAAGCTACGGCGCGCAGCACACCGACATCGAATGGCTGGTGCGGCCCGAACATGCGCTCGATCCCAGCCGCTATTTCGTCGTCATTCCCAACATGTTCACCAACGGGCTGAGCACGTCGCCTTCCAACTACGATGGCGCCTTCCCCGACGTGACGACCTGCGACAACGTCCTGCAGCAGCGGCGGCTGATGATGGAGGTGTTCGGCGTCGATCGCGTGCGGATGGTCTATGGCTGGTCGATGGGGGCGCAGCAGGCCTATCACTGGGCGGCGCTGTTCGGCGAATCGGTCGAGCGCATCGTCGTCAATTGCGGCTCGGCCCGCACGGCCCCGCACAACTTCGTCTTCCTCGAAGGCATCCGCACCACGTTGCAGGCGGCGGCCACGGCCGAGCAGGGCTTGCGCGCCATGGGCCGCATCTATGCCGGCTGGGCACTCAGCCAGACCTTCTATCGCCGCGAGCTGTGGCGCGGGCTGGGCTTCAGCGATCTCGAGGACTTCCTGGTGCGGTCCTGGGAAGCGAACTTCGTGCGCCGCGACAGGCGGGATCTGCTGGCGCAGCTCTGGACCTGGCAGCATAGCGACATCTCGGCCAACGATCTGTTTCGCGGCGATCTGGCGATGGCCCTGGCGGCGATCAAGGCGCGGGTGCTGCTGATGCCATCCGCGACCGATCTCTACTTCCAGACCGACGACAATCGCCTCGAGTTGCCGCATCTCAAGGACGCGACGCTGGTCGAAATCCCCTCGGTGTGGGGCCATCGTGCCGGCAATCCGCGCGACAATCCCGAGGATGCGGCCTTCCTCGACACCCAGGTCGAGGCGCTGCTGGCGCGCTGAGGCGGGCCGCTCAGTCCTTGAAGTTGGCGAAGGTGTCGACGGTGTCGGTCAGCGGCCGCAGGTCGACGCGCAGGAAGCCGGTGGTCGAGCGGTCGAGATCCTGGATGAGGATGATCGCCAGCGAGACCAGGATGCCCATCATGTGAATGGGCAGGCGGATCAGCCGCTTGTCGAGCCCGTCGGAATAGCCGGCCAGGGCGAGGCCGACGAGGGCGAAGCCGTAGAGCGCCAGCAGCACGATGTTCGGTACGTGGTCCCGGAACATCGCCAGCCGCTTCTCGTGATTGTCGAACATCTCGTTGAGCGACTGGAGATAGAGGCCCGTCGGCACCATGCCGGCGTCGCGGGCCTGGGCCTGCTTGGCGAGCTGCCACAGCTTTTCCTGCAGGACGCCGGAGCGGGCGATGGCCGCGTCTCTCTCCAGATCACTCCAGTTGTTGCGGGCGCCCTCGACGCGGATCTGCAGGTAGTCCTTGATGAGGGCGACGCTGTCGGCGTTGATCGGCGCCGGCAGCAATCGCGCCCGCAGTCCGGCCGTGCCGATGGCGTTGGCCTCGTCGACCACCGATTGGCGCCGGCCATCGAAGCGCGACAGCGCCATGGCGAAGGTGAAGCTGATCATCAGCGTCAGCAGGCCGAGCACCGCGCCCTCGAGCGCTCCCAGCCCGCCGCCGCCGCGCGCGGCATTGCGCAGCCCATACTGTCGTCCCGCCTCGGCCGCGGCAGCGATCGCCGCCGTCGACACGAGAAGGATCAGCCACAACGGATAGCTGTTAAGATCCAGCATCGCAGCTCCCCAAACGAAAACCTCCTCTCCCCGATCGAGGAGAGGAGGTCAATCGCCGACCAGGGTCGCCGAGCTTACTTTGCGTACTTGAGGGTGACGCCGGCCACGCCAGCCGCCACGTTGAGGCCCGTGTTGCCCTCGACGCTGACCGGCTGCAGGGTGATGTTCTGGGCGCCGCCGCCGACCAGGACGTTGACCGCCCCGCCGCCGCCGACAGTCGCCTGGGCGGTGCCGCCGACATAGTCGCCCGCGACCGAACCCGGCGCGAGGTTGCCCGGCGCGAACACCAGCCACACCATGTGGCCTTCCTTGGTGAAGCCGATATCGACGCCGAAGCGGGTGATGGAGCCGGTATACTTCTCCGCCACGCCGTCGTTGCGTACGAACAGGCAGTTGAGGTCCTTGGACGAGCCGATGATGAAGCCCATGCCGCCTGCCACCTTGCAGGTGAGCGTGCCGACATTGACGCCGCCCTTGTTCTGGGCCTCGGCGGCTCCGGTGAATGCCGCCAGTGCAATGGCGCCAACGCTTAACAGGGAAATAGCCGTGCGCTTCAACATGTAATTCTCCTCTCCTTCGACGCTGCCGACAATCACGGTGCGGGCCTCAAGGAGCATTGATCTATCGCAAGGGCCTCGGATCGGGTGGGCAACCTACGCCACGAGCGACGAGGCCTTGGCGCGAAGGCTGATCGCCATTGCTCCGTTCAAGGTCTGGTGGTGATCGACGAACTGCCGGGCAAGGGCTTCCAACGCCACCTCGGAGCGGGCCGCGGCGATCGTCGCCTTGAAATCCGTCAACTGTCGCCGTGGCAGGATCGCCACGCCGTGGACCTGGGCGTGATAGGTGACGATGGTCGCGAAGATCGCTTTCTTGTCGGCATGGGGGAGGCGGTCGATGAAGGCATGCCCGACCCGCGCCCCGTCTCGCGTCCTGAGGTAGGTTGCCAGTACGCAGGCGGTGCAGGTCCGTGTCCCGATCGCGCCGAACACCGCATCGGCATAACGGGCCACGTAGCCCGTCTCACCGTTCTCGAGTTGAACCTCGATCAGCATGAGCCGGCGCCGCAGCGCGGACATCAAATCGAACATGCAGGTGAACCGGTATCCGCTGGTACCGCACCATGGCCTCCTCCCGTTTCGCCTTGATGACGTTATGCCGGAGCGGGCCGCAGACCGTCAGTCCTTCTCCGGCACGATCGATGGTGCCACCGGCTGATCGGCGCTGGGCGGCGTGGCTTCCGTCGGCGGCGCCAGCGGACGCGGCGGCTCCGTCGGCAGGAAGGCGGCGACGGCCGCGGCGGTGGCGACGGGATCTTCTTCCATCGGCGCATGGCCCAGGGTGGAGAAGACCGCGAGCTTCGCGCCCTTGATGTCGCCCTGCAAGCGGAACGCGGTGTTCACGGGCACTTGCTGGTCCTTCGCGCCCCAGATGACGAGCGTCGGCACATCAAGGCGCCGGATCGGTGTCGGATCGAGCGGTTCCTGGGTGCGCAGCCGTTGCAAGGTCGCCTGGCGATTGCCCGGATAGCGTTGCAGGTCGCTGTAGCGGCGCAGGCGCTCGGGCGTCACCATGGCCGGATCGGCATAGGTCTCGAGCAGCGCGCGTCGCATCATGCGTTGCGGCTTGAAGTAGATTCCGATGTCGCCGATCAGGCCCAGTCGCGCCAGTCGGGTCGTGAACGGAAGCTCGCCCTCTCCCGGATAGCCGGCCGAATCGACCAGGATCAGCTGGCTGACCCGCTCCGGCCGCGTGCTCGCGAAGCTCCAGGCGACCGCACCGCCCATCGACTGGCCGGCGATGGCGAAGCGGTCGAGGTGCAAGGCGTCGGCGAGTACCTCGATGAAATCGGTGTAGGCCTCGATGGAATATTCGCCGCGCGGCCAGGGGCCGGTCAGCCCATGCCCCGGCAGGTCGACGGAGATGAGGCGGTAACGATCCTTGAGCTGGTCGACCCAGCCTTCCCAGACCTGCAGCGATCCCAGCGAGCCATGGATCAGCAGCAGCGGCATGGCATCGGCCTTGCCCTCGTCGCGGACATGCGCGCGCGCCCCGCCGACATCCAGGAACTGCGAGTGAGCGTTGGCGTATCGCTCGACCAGAAGATCCTTCGGCAGGTCCGGCGAATAGGCCCAGAACACCACGCCGGCCAGCACGCCCGTCGCGAACAGCAGGACGAGCCACCATGGCCGGCGCGGTCCCTCAGCGCGGCGTCGGCGCAACGGCATCGGTACCTTTCTCCTGCATGCCCTTCTCCGGCACGATCGTTTCCCTTGGATGTCCCGAGAGCAGCGCGGCAAGCTTGTCGAGGTCGCGCAACCTCAGTTCCGGCACCGGTGCCGGGTCGATGATCTTCGCCTCGATGAGCCGCGCCAGGATATCGCGATTGAGGTCGTTGTTCACGATCGTGCGGTCGGCGAGCTGCATGACGAAGACGAAGAGCTCGAACTCGAGGCCGGTCGGCGTGACGCGGACGAAACGCACGATCGGCGCCGGCACCCTCAGCACACGTGGATGGGCCAGCGCCGTCTCGCGCAGGATCGCCTCCATCTTCGCGACGTCTGTGCCGAGGCCGACCGTAAGCGGGATGTCGATGCGGCTCGATGTGTCGGCGTAGGTGCGGTTGATCACCGGATTCTGCAGGAACAGGCTGTTGGGCACGATCACGTGCGTGCGCTGGAAGGTCTCGATCTCCGTGGCGCGAATGTTGATGCGTCGCACGAAGCCTTCGAAGCCGTTCACCGACACCCAGTCGCCCGCTTTCACCGGCCGCTCCAGCAGCATGATGACACCGGAGATGATGTTGTTGGCGATGTTCTGCAGGCCGAGGCCGATACCGACCGACAAGGCGCCCAGCACGATGGCGAGGTTGGTGAAGTCGATGCCGAGCGCGCCAACACCGATCAGGATGGCAATGATGACGCCGGCATAGTTGAGCGCGGCGTCGATCGACTGGCGCAAGGGCAGCGGGGCGTCGACCGTGGGCATGACGCGATCGCGCACCACGCTGCGCACCAGCCGCGCCAGCAGCATGGCGATACCGAACGCCAGGATCGCCAGGCCGATATTGCCGAGCGAGATGGTGACGCCGCCGATCTTCACGCCATAGAGCAGATGGCCGAATCCGGTCTGGATGGCGTCGATGTCCATGCCCCAGGCAGCGGGGATGGCGATGCCGAGCAGCGTCACCAGGACGAAATCGATCAGCAGGAGCAGAATGTTCTGGCCATGCAGGTCGGCATCGGGGGCGAGGCCGAAGCGGCGCCGGACCCAGCGGCCCGTCGGCGTGTCCGCTGCCGCGGCCGTCTCGAGCGCATCCCCGCAGAAGCGATGGAACAGCAGGGCCAGCGCCAGCAGCAGCGAGGTGATGGCGATGGCCGAGTGGATATGCGCGGCAAGCGTCGCGTAACCGAGCAGGGCGAAGACGATCGACGACAGGACCGCCACCGAGAGCACCAGCCGGACGATCGACCATTTGGTGCCGCCGACCATCGACGGCAGATCCGAGCCTTCCGGTCGGATCGCCTGCCAGGCCCGGTCCGCCAGCGCGGGCAGGGTCAAAAAGGCCACGGTGGCCGCGAGGACCAGCGCGCCGACCGCCGTCAGCGCTTCGCGATCGGCACCCTGGGTCAGAGCCAGGAACACCATGTCGACAAAGACGCCGACCGCCATGAGGCGGCGCAGGGACGTCGACAGATGCTGGGCGGCCGAATCGGTGAAAGGCAGGACCCTCCAGGCCGGCCGATGCGGCGCCAGCGCCGTTGCCGTCAGGCCAAAGACCAGGAGGAGCGAGATCAGCCGCGAGATGAGCTCGGACAACAGCCGGTCGATGGGCATCGGCGGATGGCTGGCGGCCAGCAGTTTGCCGATCAGCCACACCGCCAGCATCGGCACCAGCACGACACCCACGCCGTCGATCGCCGCGGCGATAGTGCGGTCGCGCTGGCCAGGTTCGGCATGCTCGCCGCGGCCGAAGCGCTGGCGCGCCTGTCGGCCCAGCCACCACAGGGCAATGGTCAGCAACGCCCACCAGATCAGCGGCGTGAGGTCCTCGTCTCCCGAGCGCAGGGAGAAGAGACCGCCTTTCGCCCAGGTGCCCACGGCATCGGACAGACTTTGAACGGCCGACACGAGTTCCGGCCCCATGCGCTGCCAGACCGCCGGCGACAATGGCGACATATCGCGCCGCAGCAGCGTTTGCAGCATCACCTCGCCGCGCAGCTTGGTCATCCGATCGAGCAGCTGGTCGGAGCGCGCGATGATGACCTCGCATTGCTTGACCCGACTCTCGCTGATGGTGGCCTGTTCGGTCAGTCGATCGTGCTCGGCCTTTACGGCATCCGTGTCCGGCGGCGATGGCTGTTCGGCCGTCTTGTCGGTGCCCGCCTTGGGTTCGAGCGGTGCGAGGAGCTTCTTGGTGTCGGCCAGGTCGGAGCGGGCCAGCGCCGCCGCGGCGGCGGCGGCCGTGCGCACGTCGAGGGCTTGCTCGCGCAGGGCGTCGATCTCGCTCGGCTGGAGGTCGGGCTGGTCGGCGCGGCTGGCGATGCGATCGAGCTGCCGGGTCCATAGGGCGACAAGCTGCGAGAACGGCCGCTGCGGCTGTGTGCCGTTCTGGGCGAATGCGGCCAGGGTGCTGGAGCAGAGCACCAGCACGACACAGGCCAATCGGAAGAATCCCCGCATGTCCATCTCAGTAGCACGGGTATCGGAGGGAAGTCCCCGGGATCAGGTCGTCTCGAACGTGGGTCACGGCCACTGAAGCATTGCGATGCGGCTTGAACATTGACAGCTCGGTTACGACGCGGAACGTTGCACCCGAATAAGGTCGATCTCGGGAGGGAATAGGGCATGGTCGGGCAAAGTGGCGTCGGCGAGATCAGGATCAAACCCGATCGGCTCCATGCCTTCACCGTCGCGATCTGCCGCGCCGACGGCAGCTCGGCCGAGGAAGCCAAGCTGGTAGCCGATCAACTGGTCCTGGCCAACCTGTTCGGCCATGACAGCCACGGCGTCGGCATGATGCCGTCCTACATCCAGAACACGACGACCGGACGCTGTATTCGTAATCACCATGCAACTATCGTCAAGGACAATGGCGCTGTCATTGTGATCGACGGCGGCGCCGGCTATGGGCAGGTCATCGCCAAGGAAGCGATGGATATCGGCATCGAGCGCGCAACAAAACACGGCGTGTGTGTCGTCGGCCTGACCAACTCGCATCACATCGGCCGCATCGGCCATTGGGCGGAACAATGCGCGCGCGCCGGCCTGGTCAGCACGCACTGGGTCAATGTGCATGGCCACAAGTCGCTGGTGGCGCCGTTCGCGGGCGCCGAGGCGCGCTTCACGACCAATCCCTACTGCACGGCGATTCCACGCAAGGGCCACGAACCGATCGTGCTCGATTTCGCCACCAGCCAGGTCGCGATGGGCAAGGTGCGCGTGGCCAACAACAAGAAGGTGGAGATGGAGTCCGGGCTGCTGATCGATGCCGAGGGCCGGCCGACAGTGGATCCCGCCGTGATGTACAACTCGCCTTATGGTGCCATCCTGCCGTTCGGCCTGCACAAGGGGGGCGGACTCGCCGTGATCTGCGATCTGCTGGCCGGTGCGCTCACGGGCGGCCGCACGCACAGCCCGCGCACCATCAAGAAGGACGGGCACGACATCATCAACAACATGCTGTCGGTCATCATCGATCCCGAGACGATGGGCGGCACCGAGTTCTTCGAGGACGAGGTCGAGACCTTCTTCAAATGGGTCAAGTCCGCCAGACCTCAGCCCGGGGTCGAGGAAGTGCTGATGCCGGGCGAGCCCGAACGGGCACGGCGACAAGATCGCGAGAAGAACGGGATTCCGATCGATACGACCACGTGGCAGCAACTGCTCGACGTGGCGCGCAAGGTTCGGGTCAACGATACGGAGATACCGCATGTCACCTCGACCTGAAGTGACGGCGGGATAGGGGAGAGACAACAATGGCCAGAATGAAGCTCTATTATTCGCCGGCCTCGCCCTACGCCCGCAAGGTCCGGGTGATGGCCATCGAGACCGGCCTCGACAAGAAGATCGAGATGGTGAACGTGGCGCTGTCGCCGGTGGCGCCTAACGCCGACGTCGACAAGCACAACCCCATCGGCAAGATTCCGGTGCTGTCGGTGAAGGGCATGGACCTCTTCGACTCGCCGGTGATCTGCGAGTACCTCGACAGTCATCACAAGGGGCGGAAGCTGTTCCCGCGCAAGGGTCGCGAGCGATGGATGGCGCTGCGTCAGCAGGCCATGGCCGACGGCCTGCTCGATGCCGCCTTGCTGGCCCGCTACGAAGGCGCCCTGCGGCCCGAGGAAAAGCGCTGGTCCGACTGGAGCAAGGGCCAGATGAAGAAGATCGAGGGGGTGCTGACCCAGCTCGATGCCGAGGCCAAGGCCCTGAAGGGCAAGCCCACGATCGGCACCATCTCCGTCGCCTGTGCGCTCGGTTACCTCGATCTTCGCTTCGCTGCTTTCGATTGGCGCGCACGGTATTCCAAGCTCGCCAAGTGGTTCGCCGCGATCGCCAAGACGCCGTCGATGAAGGCGACCGTGCCGCCCCCGGGCTGAGCGATGGCTGCGACCGCAGACGACATCATTGCCCGCCTCGGGCTGCAACCGCATCCCGAGGGCGGTCATTATCGCGAGATGTATCGCGCCGCCGACCGGCCGCGCGGTGCCAGCACGGCGATCTACTTCCTGCTCAAGGCCGGCGAGCGCTCGCACTGGCATCGCGTCGATGCCGACGAGATCTGGCACTTCTACGCCGGGGCGCCTTTGGAGTTGTCGCTCAGCGAGGATGGCTACAAGAAGCACGCGTTGCGTCTCGGCGGCGATTTCGAGATTGGCGAGATGCCACAGGCGGTGGTGCGGCGCGGCGTCTGGCAGGCAGCCCGCTCGCTCGGCCACTGGACCCTGGTTGGATGCACTGTCGCTCCCGCCTTCCAGTTCGAGGGGTTCGAACTCGCCCCGCCGGGCTGGGAACCTTCGTGACGGCAACGGCCGTTCTGGCGGTCAGCGCTTCCACATCTCGCGCGAGGCCAGCACGGCGCCGGCCGTCACCAGTAGGGCGGCCAGCAGCAGGGATCGGGTCGGATCGGCCAGGCCGCACAGGATAAGCAGCGTGGTCGAGAGGATCGGCGCCGCGTAGCTGAGCGCACCCAGGGCCCGGATGTCGCCGCGCTTGACCGCATGATCCCACAGATAGAAGGCGCCGCCGGTCGGGCCGATCCCGAGCGCGATCACGGCGAGCCAGGCGGTCGTCGTCGCCGGCCAGACCGTCGCTTCGAACAGCAGGTGGCACACCAGCGAGAGCAACGAGGCCGCGGTGCAGAAGGCGGCGATCGCATCGGTCGGAGTCTCGCCGAAGCGGCGCGACAGGACCGAGTAGAGCGACCAGGTGACGGCGCAACCCAAGGCCAGTAGATAGCCAAAGGCATGGGCGGCGTCGAAGGTCAGACCGCGCCCGAAGGCGAGCAAGGCGACCCCGGCGAAGCCCAGCGCCGCCCCCATGATGTGGGACCAGCCCAGGCGCTGGCCGGCGAGGGGCGCCGACAGCAGGACGATGAGCAGCGGCCACAGATAGTTCACCAGATTGGCCTCGGCCGGTGGGGCAAGCTGCAGGGCCGCGAAGTACAGCGCGTGATAGCCGAACAGTCCTGCCACGCCCAGCAACCAGACGCGTCCTGGCCAGCGCAGCAGGTCGAGCCAGCCCAGGCCGCGGCGGCGTGCCCGGACGATGCCGATCGTGGCGCCGATGGCAAAGGTCATGGCCACCATCTGGAAGGGCGGCACCGGACCGGCCAGCACCGACAGCGTGGCCAACGCGCCCCACAGGCCGATGGCGGCAAGGCCGGCGGCCATGGCCCGGTTGCGTTCGAGGGTGACGATCGTCATAGGCCGCGCTTAGAGAAGGTTGGATGGCCTGTCGAGGGGATTAGCGCTGCCGGGATGGACGGGATGACTTTCAGCGTTACGATGCCGTGACAGTGGAGACGGTATGATCTTTCGCGCGGCCAACCCGGTAAGCCATCGCCTGGCGCGTATGGCTTTCTACTTGGCTTGCCTGGCGGCGCCGGTCGTGGCGATCGCCGGACCGCTGCACCGTTATCTCGGCCTCGATCGCGATATCGCGCTGGATGTCTTCCGCTATGGCTTCTACCTCGCCACCGGCGCCATTGCCCTCGGGCTCGCCACGGTGGTCCCGACACGTCCGGGCGAACGACGGCGCGGCTTCCTCGCGGCCCTGCTCGCCTTGGGGATCGGTATCGCGGCCGCCTGGGCGCCGCTTTCCTGGCTGATGCATGCCTATCGGGCGCCGGCGCTGAACGACATCACGACCGATACGGAGGATCCGCCCAAGCTGGTCGTCACCGCGAAGATGCGCCAGGGCGCAACCAACGACCCCGCCTATCCGGGGCCGAGTGCCGCCGAGCTGCAGCATGCGATCTATCCGGATCTGACACCGATCAAGCTACGCATCGCGCCGGCCGAAGCCTTCAAGCGGGTCGATCAGGTCGCGATGGAGATGGGCTGGGACGTGGTGGCGCGGGCACCGTCTGAGGGACGGATCGAGGCGGTCGCGACCAGCCCCTGGTTCGGTTTCCAGGACGATATCTCGATCCGGATCCGCAAGGATGGACCGGATGGCAGCCGCATCGACATTCGCTCGAAGAGCCGGACCGGTAAGTCCGATCTCGGCGTGAACGCCGAACGCATCCGGACCTTCGCCACCCGTTTGCTGCAGCAGGGATCTTGAAGCCGCCGACGCTCAGGCGATGGCGGATGGCAGCGTGAAGCGGAAGGTGGTGCCCTGCGGGCCGGTGGCATTCAGCATGATCTCGCCACTATGGGCCTGCACGAGATCGCGCGCGATCGCGAGTCCAAGACCTGCCCCGCCAGCGCGGCCGCCGGTCGTGAACGGCCGGAAGAGCTGGGCCATCACTTCGGGAGGGATGCCGACGCCATTGTCGGCGACGTCGACGGCCAGACAGGGCCCCTCATCCTGTGCCGTGATCGTGACCGTCGTTGCGCCGGCTTCGAAGGCGTTGCGGCCGAGATTGGTGAAGACGCGATAGAGCAGATCGCGATCGGCCTGCAGCCGCCGCTCGCACTCCAGCGCGTTGATCCAGTTGCGCAGCAGGTTCGGATCGCTTTCTTCGCCCTGCTCCTGCAAGGCAACCCCCACCTCGTCGACGAGGTCGCTGAGGTCGAACCAGGTCAGCCGGGGAGTCGGTCGGTCCCGCACATATTCGATCGCCTCGCTGGCCAGTCGCGTCGCGCGGTCGATCGTTCTCAGGATCGTCGGTGCGAACTTGCGGGTGCGTTCGTCGTCGCTCTGCGCCAGGCGATCCGACAATAGCCGCGCAGTCGACAGCATGTTGCGCAGATCGTGATTGATCTTGTTCGAGGCGGCGCCGATCTCCGCCAGCCGCGATTTCTGGCGTAGCGAGGCGCGTAGCTCGCGTTGCAGGTTGCGGAACTCGCGATCGACAATGCCGATCTCGTCGTCACGACCGCTGGTCGGCCGTTCGCGTCCAAGCTCCTCCGGCGCGCGCCGGAAGGCGGTCATATCCTCGGACAGATCCTGCAGCGGCCGGATCACCAGCCAGCGCAACGCGAGGAACAGCAGCGAGGCGGTGAAGGCGGCGACGATCGCCGACAGCATCAGCATGCGTCCGGCATAGGCGTACATGGCGATGCGGATCGGCAGCTCGTCGACGACGATCCAAACCATGGCGTGCGGCAGGCGCATGGATTCGCCGCCGACGCGGATGTAGTACGAGCCATCGCGCGCCATCGCCACCAGCGCATCCCAGATCAGTCCGATGGCGCCCCGCTCCTTCAGGTTGAAGGTCGGCATGTCCGGTCGTGGCAGAATGTTGAGCAGCGCCCGCTTGGGCCGATTCGGCTCGATCAGCACCACCGCATCGACACGCGCGTTGTTCAGCAGCGTGCGCTTCACGTCTTCCGTGACCATGTTGTCGGGCGTGGCATCGAGCGCCAGGGCCGCCAGCGTGCCGCTCTCGATCAGCTGTTCGAGATGGGCCATGCGGAAGCGCCCGATCATCGGCAGGAACAGCAGCATCTCGGCGGCCATGATGGCGGCGACGACCAGGCCCATGATGCGCCAGGTGAGGCCGAAGGCCGGGACGAAGCGCGTTGCCTGCCGCGCCGATGGGGCGTGGATGGTGATATCGGCGGCCATTGCCCGGATATTATCGGAGACGGACCCGCCAGCCTAGCGCGCTGCCCCGCGGGTGCGGCCGCCGGTCGCCCGGGCCGGGAAACCGGTCTTTCTGCAGAATCCGTTCCAGAATGCCCCGCCCCAATTGCACGGGCGCCGAGGGTTGGGGGCAGCCGCTGCGTCGCTTCCGCATTATTCTGTAGCGCACGTTCCAGAATAATGGTTGCATGCCGCCCATGGCCCGTCTCAAGGCTTTCGACGAAGATCAGGCGCTCGACTCGGCGGTCGATTGCTTCTGGGCGCGGGGTTACGAGGCGAGTTCGGTGCGCGACCTGGCGGAAGCCATGGGGATCGGCAGCGCCAGCTTCTACAACGCCTATGGCGACAAGCGCGAACTCTTCCGGCGTTCCCTGGAGCGCTATGCCAATCGCTCGATGCGCGAGCGCATCGCCCGGATCGAGGCACGCCACGCCCCGAAGCAGGCAATCGAGGCCTTTTTGGCGGAGATCATCGAGCGCTCGGTCAAGGATCCTGACTGCAAAGGCTGCCTGCTCGTGAACTCCGCTCTCGATGTCGCCACGCGCGACGCCGAGCTGGGCCGCCTGGTCGCGGGCTACCTGGACGAGATCCGGGCGTTCTTTCGCCGCAATCTGGAAGCGGCAGCGCGCCAGGCGCAGGTGCCCGCCGATATCGATCCCGCAACCATCTCTGCCCATCTCCTGGGCGTGGTCCTCGGCATTCGCGTCCTGGCTCGCACCGGCGCCAAGCGGCGCGTCCTCGACAGTGTTGCACAGCCCGCCCTCGCGCTTCTGGAGATGGCACCGTGATCGACCATCTCAACGTCCTCAACGTCGATCTTCTGCAGGCTCTGCCGGATGACGGACCCGTCACGATGCTGAACCTGATGCGCTTCCGCGAACGCTCGCGCGACGGCAACGGCAGCGGCTGGGATGCCTATCTCCGCTACAGCGCCCTGTCGATCAAGCTGATCAAGGCCCAGGGCGGAACGATCGTCTGGACGGGCGAGGCGCAGGCGGTGGCGCTGGGCGTGCCCGAGGCGCATCGCTGGGACTATGTCGCGCTGGTCCGCTATCCGTCGCGGGCCTCCTTCATCGCCATGATGACGTCGTCCGATTATGCCCGCGCCAACGTCGAGCGCGAGAATGCCTGTACCGACCACGCCATCGTCGCCGTTCGTGAAACCTACACCAAGCTTGCCAAGCCCTGATGGAGGACCGACCGATGTCTCTGGAAGAAAAGCTCGCCGCCACTCGCGCGGCCTCGGCGACGCGTATTCCCCCCGAAAGCCAGGCGATCATGCACCGGGCCACCGAGGACCTGCGCCGTTCCGGTATTCTCGACCGCATCGTGCCGGTGGGCGGCAGGATGCCGGCCTTCGAGCTGTCCAACCACGACGGCAGGCGCGTGTCGTCGGAGGATCTGCTGGCCGGCGGCCCGCTGGTCCTATCCTTCTTCCGGGGATCGTGGTGACCCTACTGCAGACATGAGCTGGACGCTCTGCAGACCATCTACGCCGATATCGCCGCCCTTGGGGCATCCTTGGTTGTGATCTCGCCAGAACTGCCCGCGCGCGTTGCGGACATGGCGGCCAAGCAGAAACTCACTTTTCCGATCCTGTGGGACGAGAAGTCGGCCGTCGCCGAGGCGTTCGGTCTTGCCTTCACGCTGCCCGACGACCTGCGAAAGGTCTATCTCAGCTTCGGCAACGACCTTGCCGTCCGCAATGGCGATCCCTCGTGGCGCCTGCCGGTGCCGGCGCGTTTCGTGATCGACGACGGCGGCATCGTGCGATCGGTCGAGGCCGATCCCGACTATACCCATCGCCCCGAGCCCGAGAGCACGCTCGAGGCGCTGCGCAAGATCGTAGGTTAGGAACATCGGACAGCGGAGACAGAATATGGTGAAGCGTCTCGACGAAATGCCGGAGGTCGAAGCCAATCATCTTCGCCGTATCGAGTGCCCGACTTACGACGACACGCCTCTGCTGCCCGGCAAGCCTCTCGCCGAGCGCCGCGTTGCGATCATCTCGACGGCGGGCCTGCATCGTCGCGGGGACCGGCCGTTTCGCCCGGGCGATGGCAGCTATCGGGTGATTCCCGAGCAGACGCCCGCCAACGAACTGGTCATGAGCCATATCTCGGTCAATTTCGACCGCACCGGCTTCCAACAGGATCTCAACGTCGCGTTTCCGATCGATCGGCTGCGCGAACTGGTGGCCGACGACACCGTGGGATCGATGGCGTCGGTGCACTATTCCTTCATGGGTGCCTTTCCGCCTGAAGCGGCGCAGCCCCATGCCAAACATCTGGCCGGTCTTCTGAAAGCCGACAAGGTCGACGCTGCTCTGCTTGTGCCGGTTTGACCCGCTTGCACGCGTGCCGTGGGCGCGCTGGGCCATTTCCTCGAACGCGAAGGCATTCCCACGGTCGGGATCAGCCTGGTGCGCGAGCATACCGAGACGGTGCGACCGCCCCGGGCGCTCTGGGTGACCTTCGATCTCGGCCGGCCGCTCGGCATTCCCGACGATCCGCCGTTCCAGCGGCGCGTCGTGAAGGCAGCCCTCGACCTGCTCGCGCGGACCGACGGCCCGATAATCGTCGATTACCCCGAATTCGTGACGGAAGAGGCCGACTTCACCGGCTGGGCCTGCCCGATCAATCTGGCACCGACCGAAGTCGACACGCTTGCCGCGGAGATCGACCGGCTGGCCGCCTGGTATGATCGTGCCAGCGCGACGAACGGGCGAACGACGGTTGGGGTCTCCGGCCTCGATATGCCGGCGGCGGGCATGCTGGTGACGCAGGCTCTCGACGGTGAGTTGCCCGCAGCGCAGGCGCTTAAGGAAGCGGTCGATGATCTCAAGGCCTACTACCTCGAGGCGGCCTCGGCCTTCCCCGATCCCGGCACGGCAAAAACCCGCAAGGAGTGGTTCTGGAGCGAGACGCGGCTTGCCGCGGCATTGTTGGCGCTGCAACCCAAGCTCGCGGCCAGCAGCGATCCGCAGCACAGGATCCTCGGAAACCTCACCTTGATCCCGGCCACCGAGCGACACCGCGTCGACCGCTCCTGACTCGTCAGAGCCGCGCGCTGGGATCGGTGGCGGCAAATGCCGAGCGCGAGGAAAGAAGCGTCCACCAAGCGGCAAGTCGCGGATAGCGCCGCAGGAGGGCCGCTCCTTCAGGCGCCTGAACGAAATAGGCGATCATCGCCCCCAGATGCAGGTCGGCCAGGGACAGCGCTGGTCCCGTCAGGAAAGTGT
The DNA here is from genome assembly GCF_900167455.1 of Enhydrobacter aerosaccus. Taxonomy (GTDB): domain Bacteria; phylum Pseudomonadota; class Alphaproteobacteria; order Reyranellales; family Reyranellaceae; genus Reyranella; species Reyranella aerosaccus. The sequence continues at coordinate 218,459 of NZ_FUWJ01000003.1, read as the reverse complement.
CGGGGCCGGCCAGTCTCTCCAGCGCCGCCAGGACCTTGGGCGCGGCGGCCAGGCCCTGGGCGATCTCGGCCTCGTCCGCCGGCCGGCCGAGCCGGGGGCGCATGACGCGATGGGCGAACACTTGCCGCACCAGCGGCCAATAGGCGTAGGAATCGACTACGCCGATGATCTGGTCCATCCGCGCCAGCGCCTCCAGGGCGGTTGGCTGCAACGCCGGCGAAGGGAAGCGCCGGTCGAGATAGCGGGTGATCGCCCCTGTCTCGTAGAGGACGAAACCGCCGTCGACGAGGGTGGGGACGCGGCCGAAGGGATGCAGCTCGAGATAGGGCCCGAGGTCGGGCTTGAACGGATCGACCTCGACGAGTTCATAAGAACACGCCTTCTCCGCCAGGGTCAGGCGGGCGATGCGGACATAGACGCTATGGATGTAGCCATGCAGGACGAGGGCCATGGCGCCATTCTAGCCGGACGCCGCTGGCGTTGACTCAGGCCGCGCGCGCGCTTATTACCCACGCCCACCAGAATTCGCCCCCGCTGCTAGCGCGCGGGGGCTTGTCTTTGAAGGAGTTGCGTCATGAAACGCACCTATCAGCCGAGCAAGCTGATCCGCAAGCGGCGGCATGGCTTCCGGTCCCGCATGGCGACGGTCGGCGGCCGCAAGGTCATTGCCAACCGCCGCAGGTCGGGCCGCAAGCGCCTGTCTGCCTAATCCAGGCTTTTGTTCCTTGACCCCGGCGCGCCCCGGGCGTCTTCCCAAGCGTAGGGATTTCCTGCGCGTCCAGGCCGGGCGCCGCTGCGCCATGCCGGGATTCGTGCTTCAGGCGGCCCCGGTGCCGCCCGACCTTGCCATTCCGGCCGTCCGGGTTGGTTTCACGGTCAGCCGCAAGGTAGGCAATGCGGTCGTCCGCAATCGCGTCCGTCGCCGCCTGCGGGAGATCGCCCGGCAGGTGATACCGGCCCAGGCCAAGTCCGATCTCGATTATGTCCTGGTCGGCCGCCAGGGCGCCATCGACCGCGACTTCGCGCTGCTCCGGCAGGAGCTGGTCGAGGCGCTGCGCCGGCTGAAGGCGCTCGGCCCACCCCGAGACATCGCGACGCCATGACCGCTCAAGGATGGCTTGCGCCCGCCCCGGCAAATCGCCAGTTTCCGGGCCGCATGATGTCCCTGGCCCTGCCCTCGATGCTCCTGAAGGGCGCGATCCGTCTCTATCAATTGACGCTCGCCTATTTCTTCGTCGGCGCTTGCCGCTACGAGCCGTCCTGTTCGGCCTATGCGGCCGAGGCCATCACGGTGCACGGCGCCGTGAAGGGTAGCTATCTTGCCGCCCGTCGCCTGTGCCGCTGCCACCCCTGGGGCGCGGGCGGCTACGACCCGGTCCCGCCGGCCCGCTCGGCGACGCGTCGCGGCGGCCTTTCCTGTCACACTGTTGAGCACCCCTGAAGTTTCCCAAAATGGACCAGAAGAATTTCATCGTCGCGATCGTGCTCTCGGTGCTGATCATCCTGGGCTGGCAGCACTTCTTTCCGGCCAAGCCATCGGCCCCGCCGCAACAGACGACAGCGCAGTCGACGACGCAGCCGGGCGGGACGCCCAGCGCACCCGGCCAGGCCACGGCACCCGGCGCGCCCGGCAGCCCCGCCGCACCGACGACGGAACCGTTCGTCTCCCGCAAGGAGGCGCTGGCCCGCGTCCCGCGCGTCACCTTCGACACGCCGCAACTGATCGGCTCGATCGCGCTCAAGGGCGGTCGCATCGACGACGTCCAGCTCGCCAAGCATCGCGAGACGCTCGATCCCGACAGCCCGCCCGTGCCGGTGCTGTCGCCGATCGGCAGCGAGCATCCCTATTACGCCGAGTTCGGCTGGTCGACCTCCGATCCCTCGCTCAAGTTGCCGGGACCCGACACGCTCTGGACGGCTGACAAGCCGACGGTAGCGCCGGGCAAGCCGGTCCGGCTGACCTGGGACAACGGCCAGAACATCGTCTTCGTCCTCACGATCTCGGTCGACGACGAGTTCTTGTTCAACGTGAAGCAGAGCGTCGAGAACAAGTCCGATAAGCCGATCACGGTGTTCCCGTGGGGCCTCATCGTGCGCTTCGGCGAGCCGCCGCCGGAGGGCACCTATGTCCTGCATGAGGGACCGTACGGCGTCTTCAACGGCAGCCTGAAGGAATTCAGCTACAAGGACTTCAAGGGCGACAAGCAGGAGAAGATCAGCACCACCGGCGGCTGGGTCGGCATCACCGACAAGTACTGGATGGCGACGCTGATCCCCGACCAGAAGGTCAAGGTCGACGTGTCGCTGAAGCAGACCGGTACCGAGCCCAACGTCAAATACCAGATCGACTTCGTCGATCCTGGCCAGACCATCGCGCCTGGCGCCACTGCCGATGCCGACGCCCATCTGTTCGCGGGTGCCAAGATCGTGCGCGTGATCGACGCCTACAGCGAGAAGTACGGCTTCGACCGCTTCGACCTGACGATCGACTGGGGCTGGTTCCGGTTCCTGACCAAGCCGATGTTCTGGCTGCTCGAGTGGCTCTATGCCCAGGTCGGCAATTTCGGCGTCGCCATCCTGCTGCTGACGGTGATCGTGAAGGCGCTGTTCTTCCCGCTCGCCAACAAGTCCTACGCGGCGATGAGCAAGATGAAGCGCCTGCAGCCGGAGATGGAGAAGCTGAAGCAGCGCTACGGTGAGGACAAGCAGCGCCTGAACCAGGAGATGATGCAGCTCTATCGCCGCGAGAAGGTCAATCCGGCGGCCGGCTGCTTGCCCATCATGGTGCAGATCCCCGTCTTCTTCGCGCTCTACAAGGTGCTCTACACCACGATCGAAATGCGCCATCAGCCGTTCTTCGGCTGGATCCACGATCTCAGCGCGCCCGATCCACTGACCATCCTGACCGGCTTCGGCCTGTTCCATTGGGAAGTGCCGGCGTTCCTGCACTTCTTCAACATCGGCCTGTGGCCCCTGATCATGGGCGTGACGATGTACCTGCAGCAGAAGCTGAATCCCGCGCCGGCCGATCCGATGCAGCAGCGCGTGTTCCAGTTCCTGCCCATCATGTTCACCTTCATGATGGCGCCGTTCCAGGCCGGCCTGGTGATCTACTGGGCCTGGAGCAACACGCTGTCGATTGCCCAGCAGTACTTCATCATGCGCCGCCACGGCGCGCCGATCGGCGGCAAGGTGGCGGCTCCCGTCGCCGCCACGGCTTCGGGGGCACCGGCCCCGCGCGGCAACGGCAAGAAGGCGGACGCCGGCAAGGGAGCCAAGGGCGCGGCCAAGAAGGGCTGATGGACGAGCAGAGGCCCAAGTACTCTCCGGAAGAGATCGAGGCGGCCCGCAAGCTGTTTGCCGGCGCCTGCGAGTTCGTTGCCGGCGCTGCCTCGTTCGAGTCGCTGATCCCGATCAGCCTGCCGGAGGTCGCCTTCGCCGGCCGCTCGAACGTCGGCAAGTCGAGCCTGGTGAACGCCCTGACGGGCCGCAAGACGCTGGCGCGCACCTCGTCCAACCCGGGTCATACGCGGCAGATCAACTTCTTCGATCTCGCCGGGCGGCTGATGCTGGTCGATCTGCCGGGCTACGGCTTCGCCCAGGTCTCGAAGTCGATGAAGGAGACCTGGCAGGACCTGGCCTCGGCCTATCTGCGCGGACGACCGACCCTGAAGCGGGTCTGCCTGCTGATCGATTCGCGCCACGGCGTGAAGGACACCGACCGCGAGACCATGAAGAACCTCGACGCGGCGGCGGTCTCCTACCAGCTCGTGCTGACCAAGACCGACTATCTCAAGAAGGCGGAGATCGCGCGGGCCATCGCCGCCGCCGAGGCGATCACGCGCAAGCACGGCGCCGCCCATCCCGAGGTCCTGCCGACCAGCAGCGAGACCGGCTTCGGCATTCCCGAATTGCGCGCCGAGATCATGGCCGTCGCCGCGCGCTGAAGACCGGCTGCCTCAGGCGGCGTCGTGGAAGATGATGCCGAGCGTGAAACGCTCGCCGCGGCGGAGGGTCGACACGCCGTGTCGCATCGCTGTGCGATGCCAGCCGCGTGTTCCCTTCGCCGGTCGCTCGTTGACGGCGAAGATGACGGCGTCGCCCTGCCGCAACGGCACCACCTCGCCGCGTGACTGCTGACGCGGCCGCTGCTCGACCAGCATGAACTCGCCACCCTCGAAGTCGCGTTGCGGTTCGCTCAGCAGGATCGCGACCTGCAGCGGAAAGACGCGCTCGCCGTAGAGATCGCGATGCAGGCAGTTGTAGTCGCCGGCGCCGTAGCGCAGCAGCAGCGGCGTCGGCCGCGTCTGGCCGGCGGCATGACAGTCGCGCAGCCACTGCTTCAGCGTCGCGGGGAAGCGCTTCTCGAGCCCCAGCACCTCGTTCCAGCGATTGGCGATCCCGGCCAGCGGCCCATAGAGCGTTTCGCGCAGGCGCTGGATCTCGGCCGGCAGCGGGTAGGTGAAATACTGGTACTCGCCCTGCCCGTAGCCGTGGCGCTGCATCACGATGCGTTTCCGAAACAGCGCGGCATCGGACCACCAGCCCGCCAGCGTGCGGCACTCCTGGGCCGAGAGAAGCGACGGCGCCACGATGTGGCCGCGATCGGCGAGGGTTTCTGTGTCGATCATGTGAATTTCCCGACGTTTAGCTTGACGGGGCCCGGCCTTATCTTCTATCCGCCGCGCGCCTGATATATGATCTTGCCTTAGCCCTCTCCCGGCCCGGGAGAGGGCTTTTGCCAACTTGGGGTTCCGACGACATGGCCGACCCGGTTCAGACCGACAAGGAGCAGAAGCGCCTGATCCGCATGGCGGAGACCATTTCCAAGGCGCTGCCCTACATGCGTCGGCACAACGACGCGACCTTCGTCGTGAAATATGGCGGTCACGCCATGACCGATCCCAAGCTCGGCGATCTGGTGGCGCGCGACATCGTGCTGATGAAGCAGGTCGGCATGAACCCGATCGTGGTCCATGGTGGCGGCCCGCAGATCAACAAGATGCTCGAGCGCGTCGGCATCAAGAGTACGTTCGTCAACGGCCTGCGCGTCACCGATGCGGCAACCATGGAGATCGTCGAGATGGTCCTGGCCGGCGCCATCAACAAGGCGATCGTGGCCGACATCAACGAATGCGGCGGCATCGCCGTCGGCATCTGCGGCAAGGACGGCAACCTGATCCTGGCCAAGAAGGTCACGGAGATGCGCGATCCCAAAACCGGCGAGCTCCTGAAGGTCGACCTCAAGCAGGTCGGTGAGCCGGCCAAGATCAACGTCATGGTGCTGGAGCAGTTGCGCCGCGCCGATGTCATTCCCGTCGTGGCGCCGATCGGCTTCGGCGTCGACGACGAGCTGACCTACAACATCAACGCCGACACCTCGGCCGGCGCCATCGCCGGTGCCATGAAGGCCAAGCGCCTGCTGTTCCTGACCGACGTGGCGGGCGTGCTCGACAAAGATGGCAAGGTGATCCCGGACATGACCGTCGAGCAGGCGCGCGCCCTGATCGCCGACGGCACCATCTCCGGGGGCATGATCCCCAAGGTCGAGAACTGCATCGACGCGGTCAATCGCGGCGTCGAGGCGGCGGTCATCATGGATGGCCGCATCCCGCACTGCCTGCTGCTCGAGGTGTTCACCGAATCGGGCGTCGGCACCCTGGTCAAGCGGGCCTGAGGAAATAGGCCTGGCGGCCTGGCGGCTCCGGCCGCCGGGCTTGAAATGCCTGATTTCGCTGCATATTTAGGCACCATGGCTCTTCTGACCATCCTTACGGCGCCGGATCCCCGGCTCAAGAAGAAGTCCCTGCCCGTAGCGGCGGTGGACGACGACGTGCGCCAGCTCATGGACGACATGCTGGAGACGATGTACGCTGCGCCCGGGATCGGCCTGGCGGCGCCGCAGGTCGGCGTGCTCAAGCGCGTGATCGTGCTGGATATCGACCGCGAGGACACCAAGACCGGCCCGCTGTTCATGGCCAACCCCGAGATCGTCGAGGCCTCCGAAGAGGATGCGACCTACGAGGAAGGCTGCCTGTCCCTGCCCGAGCACTACGCTGACGTGGTCCGTCCGGCGCAGGTGACGGTGCGCTATCTCGACCGCGACGGGCAGAAGCAGGAACTCGCCTGCGAGGGGCTGCTGGCCACCTGCGTGCAGCACGAGATCGACCATCTCGACGGCATCCTGTTCGTCGATCACATCTCGGCGCTCAAGCGCAACATGATCCTGCGCAAGCTCCTCAAGACCCGCAAGGAGAAGGAGCGCGAGGAGGCCGAGGGCGCGCCCGCGGCTACGGTCAAGGAGCCGGCCACCGCGCTCTGAAGCGCGATGACTTTTGCTTCGGCCGTCGTTCCGACGCTCTTAGCGTCGTCGTGTCTGCGCTGGGACGACGGCGTGATCTGACGAAAAGCCTTCGCGCTGCAGACGGTAGGGACCAGAATCGTCGCGTCGCGGGGCCCGGGCTTATTCTGGGCCCATGAGCAATCCCACCGTCGATCCCCTCTCATCGGGCGTCCGCCCGCCCCTTCCTTTCACCCGACACGTTCCTCGGTGACACCTCCGCCCGGCCGGCAGGCTGGCCTTCGTCTTGGGACGACAGCCCGTTGCCGGATGCGGTGCCCATGCCCGAAATCCTGATCGCTCAGGCGCGGCCGACCTCGGATGAACCGCCTTTCATGCCTGGCGGTGGCGGTCCCAATGATCCCAATTCCACAAACTGGCACGGCTTCGAGCTTGTTCTGCCGGACGGCAGCACTATTCCCGACGATGATCCCAAATCGGCAAGCCTGACAGGGACGGTCAGGACGCCGGTGCTCAATCTCGACGAAGTGGCAGCTGCCGGGTGCGCTGCCAGAGAGCGGCTGCGCCGTCAGGCTGGGAATCGTCTGGAAGTGCCGGTTGCCGTGCCGAACTTCCTCCTTGATGCTGCCGCCAATCTCGGCCACGGCGGCCGATTCGACTATCAGCGTCGCGGCACTTTCAACCCGATTGTCGACGAAGTCATCGGCCGCACCGGCCTGCATGGCGTGTTCGAGCAACGTCCGCAATTTCTTCCCATCGCCAACATCAATGTCGGACTATACAGCCAGCAATCCGGTCTGAGCTTGGAACAGACGCTCGCCCGTGCCGGGTGGTTCGCTCGGCATTTCTCGAGCAATGCTCGGCCGGATCAGCCTTACGGCCTCGACCCGAGGACGGCGCGCTTCATCGAAATCGGCTACAAGCTTGGGCAGAGCGGCCGATTTGGACGCGCCGCAACGCCGCCATAGGACTCGTGTGGCAATCGTCTCGGGTTGTGTCCGACGCACAACTGCAATTGCAATTGATCGGGGAAATGCCGATACCGGCGCAATGGCACCGCGCTTGGATAGGGTCTGGCACCGTATCGCCTGGTCGGTCGTGGCGATCGGCCTCGCGCCAGTCAGCGTGGTCGCTGCTTTCATCCTCCACTTCGTCTTCGTCGACTCCTGCATCCAGGGCTTCAACGCACGCGATACGTCTCTCGCCGGCTTGACGTTCGACTTCGCAAGCTACCAGTGCGGCTTTTTCGGCGCTGTCGAATACCAGGCCTTCTCGATCTCGCGCGGCCCCGGCCTCATAGACTGGTTCGGCAAGGCAAGAATCCTAGAATATCAAGGTACGGCAAACGAGCCGCCGGTCGTATCGCTTGTCGATCAGCATACGATCAGGATTTCCGTCGCTGGTGTCGAGGTGATGGGCTTTGCGATGGAGAAATGGCAGGACCTGAACATCGTCTACGACATCCGTCGGCTCGATCGGAAACGATACGAGTTCAGGCCGTGGACGCCGCCCGGCGCCGATACAGTCCGCTAGAAAGCGCGGCGACCGGTCAGGCTTGAAGACGGCATCATGAGGCGGCCACCGCGTGTGCATGCTTCCCCGCCATCGGTAATCCATCCGGAGTGCGAAGTATCAATGGAAAAGGTCATGGGCTCACCCTTCTCCGCCTGGCATTGGGTTTTGGTCCTCGGCGTTCTGGGCGGCGGCTATGCGATCATGGCGGTCGTGCGCGCGATGCGCTTGTCGGTGCCGGAGGCGGGCCCTGCGGGTATTGGCGGCTGGCTGGTGATCGTGGTGCTGGGCGAGCTCTGCAGTCTGCTGGGCGGCATGGCGGGGATCACCGGTAGCCTTGCCGGCCCGACCGGAAGCGGCGCCGGGGCGATCGACTATGCTGGTCTCGGGAGCGCTCTTGTCTGGGTCGGCCTTGCGACAGCGATCCTCATTGCCGCGTTTCGTCGAAGCCGAACATTCAAGCCTCTCTGGAAAATCCAGGGTGCGCTCTTCATCGCCGGCGCCGTGGTGAGCGTCGGCAGCTACGTCCTGATGCGGCCCGACGACCCGTTCGATCAGCCGGGCATTATCGCCGCGGTCGCGGGCGTGGTGCTCGTCGCGCTCGGCTGGTGGTACGTGAACGTGTCCCGGCGTGTCCGCAATACCTTCGGCCAAGCGGCTCCGAGTCAGGCGGGCCGCCCGATGCAGCGACCCGGGCCGGCGGTCAATATGGTCGAGCGGCTCCTCCGATGGTTTGCCACTGGCTTTGTCCTTGCCGGCTTTCCCACCGCTCCCGCAATCGTCGCGGGACCGAATGCCTTCGTCGATGCATTCGTTCTGTGCGCGACCGTCGGCCTGGTGTTTGCCGGCGTGGCCGCGGCGGTCATCCGGCTGCGCCGACACCCGGCCGCGTAGCCGCGGACTCGCCGCCAGCCACTTCCCCCCAATGCCCCCCCCCAACTTCCCCCGCGATGCTCGGCTGGCCGCGGCACTGGCGGCATGGAAGTTGCGGCGTCTCTCCCGCCTAACCCTGGAGAGACCGATGACGCCACAGCAAATCGCACTGGTCCAGACGAGCTTCCAGAAGGTGGTGCCGATCGCCGGCACCGCTGCCGACCTCTTCTACAACCGCCTGTTCGAGATCGCGCCCGGAGTGCGCGCCCTGTTCCCCGCTGACCTCAGCGAGCAGAAGAAGAAGCTGATGGCCATGCTGGCCACGGCCGTCACCAACCTGCACAGGCTCGACGCCATCCTTCCCGCCGTGAAAGCGCTCGGCGAGCGCCATAGGAGCTACGGCGTCGCCGACGACCATTACGCCCCCGTCGGAGCAGCCCTGCTCTGGACCCTTGAGCAGGGGCTGGGCGACGATTTCACCCCGGAGACGAAGGCGGCCTGGACCGAGGTCTACACCGCCCTCGCCGCGGTGATGACCGCGGCTTGAGGGGGGCGCGCCACTCCAGTGGCGCGTCGTTCTCTAGACCCAATGATCGTGCCCCTGGCGCTACTGCGCGGCAATCTTCGACGCCGCCGGAGCGAAGTCCCGTTCCATCTCGCGGCGCAGCTTCACGGCGGTCAGCGTCTCGTCCATCGCCACGTCGGCATAAGTCAGGGACTGGCCGGCCTTGATCGGCTTCAGCAGCTTCACGTTGTGGGCGAGGCCGAGCGGCAGGCTGCCGAGGCCGGTCGACTTCTCGGCCGGGAACAGCTTGCCGTAGACCGTATAGCCGCCCTCGCCGTCCAGCATCTCGCCCGGCTTGAGGTCGCGCTTGGCGGTGGCGATCACGTCGGCATGGAAGCCGATCGGGCAGCCGGTCGGCTCCTTGCGCAGCCCCACCGAGGCGACCGACATGCCGACCTCCAGCCCGATCAGGTGCCAGCGCTTGTACATCACCGAGTAGCGGCCCGACGGGTCGGTCTGCAGCATGTATTCCTCGAAGCAGTTCTTCTGGTACTCGGTCGAGGCCTCGAACACGACCCACACGCCCTTGCGGATCTCGTAGGGGATGGCGCGGCCATCGCGCTCCAGCGACGAGGCGACCTCGACTTGGCCCTTGTGATGCAGATGCCCGCCCTCGGAGACCGGCCGCATCACGAACGGCAGGTCCTCGACCGAGCAGGGCGGGAAGGCGAGCCCGTCCGGCGCCGGCGTCAGGCCGGTGGCGTTGGCGACCGCGGTGCTCTCGATCGCCGGCTTCGAGCCGTCGAGGAAGGAGTTGAACATCTTCGGATTGAGGCCGCCGCGCTTGGCTTGCTCCTCGTTCAGGCCCCAGTATTTCCACACCGTCTCCGGCGTCGATTGCGCGAACTGCGGCAGCCACTTGTGGCCGCGTCCCGCCGCCGTCACCGAGAAGCCCGAGGTGCGCGCCCAGTCGACCAGCTCGCAGATCAGCGCCGGCTGGTCGCCATAGGCGAGGCTGTAGACCACGCCGGCCTTGGCGGCGTGCTTGGCCAGCAGCGGGCCGCAGAAGGCATCGGCCTCGACCGTCACCATCACCACGCTCTTGCCGTTGCGGAAGGCTTCCAGCGCATGCTCGACGGCGGCGATCGGATCGCCCGTGGCCTCGACGACGATGTCGATCTCGGGATTGGTGACCAGCGCGCGCCAGTCGTCGGTCAGATGCGTGTTGCCGTGCTTGCGGGCCTCGGCGAAGGAGGCTGCCGCGGTGACGTCCGGCTTCCAGCCCAGCCGCGCCAGGTTTTCCTTGGCCCGGGTGGGAGAGAGATCGGCGATGCCGACCAGATGGATGCCCGGCGTGGTCGGGATCTGGCTGAGATACATGGCGCCGAACTTGCCGGCGCCGATCAGGCCGATGCGCAGCGGATTGCCGTTGGCGGCGCGCTCCAGCAGCATGCGATGCAGGTTCATTTTCTTCCTCCCGACAGGGTTACGCTTGATTATTCCGCGGCTGACTTGCGCCGCGCCGCCTGCAGCACCGCATCGTCGCTCCACGCATCGATCGGCGTGAAGTCGCGATGGGCGATGTAGTCCGGCCGCTTGAAGCGGCGGATGGCGTTGGAGACGGCGTTGTAGGTCACGTAGATGATCTGCCGGTTCCACGGCGACATGTTGGGCGGGCTGCCATGCACCAGCGTGCCGTGGAAGAAGATCGCCGAACCCGGCCCGCCCTTGGGCGAGACGATGCCGCCCTGCTTCACCAGCTTGGCGATGGTGTCGTTGTCGATCACCCACAGCGGATAGGAGGTGGTGGTGAGGTCGTGCTTGGCCTCGATGGCGCCCTTCTTGTGGCTCTTGGGGATGAACCACAGCGGGCCGTTGAACTCGTTCACGTCGTCGACGAACACGGCGAGGTTCATGGCCCGCGCCTCCGGCATGTCGTCGTCGGCCTTCCAGGTGCCGTAATCCTGGTGCCACTGCCACACGTCGCCGTCGAAGGCGGCTTTGCCGTTGATCTTGAACTGATGGATGTAGGTCCGGTCGCCCAGCAGCTGCTCGGCCGGCTCGACGAAGCGCGGATGATGCACCAGCGCCTCGAAGATCGGGTCGTAGGTGTGCACGGCGAAGGCGGTGCGCACCACGTCGCCGCTCTTCTCGCGCACGTTCTCCTCGCGGCGCTGCTGGAATACGCCGGGGATCTCCGATTTCAGGATCTGCGTCTCTTCAGGCGAGAAATAGTTCGGGAAGAAGAGATAGCCTTCCTCGTCGAATTGCTTCAGCTGCTCCGGTGTGAGCTTCATGGCGGTTCCTCCTCATTGTTCGTTCGATTTTTCTTGTCGTTAACGATATCGGGGCGGTCAGGCGGCGCGCGAGATCACCACCTTCAATCGCTTGGTCAGGATGTCCGACATCTGCTCGGCGTGATGCCGGCAGAGCGATTCGGCGCCGGCGGCGTCACCCGCCTCGAGCGCCTTCAGGATGGCCTCGTGCTCGTCCCAGACGTTGACGCGCAGATCGTCTTCGCTGAGCGCCGCCGCCATCACCCGGCGCAGATGCTGCCAGTGCGGCTGCGCGGTCTCCGAGATCAGCGGATTGCCCGAGGCTTCGTAGACGAACAGATGGAAGTCGATATCGGCCTCGATGACCGAGGGGACGTAGCCGTTGGCCACGGCGCGCCGGCCGACATCGAGCAGCAGCCGTCCGCGATGGGCCAGCTCGCGCGTATAGCGGCCGGCGGCGAGCCGCGCCGCCGCCCCGTCGAGGGCGCCGCGGACGATATAGAGGTTGGTGGCCTTCTCGACATCGAGCGGGGCGACGCAGACGCCCTTGCGGCCGGCATCGATCAGGAAGCCTTCGCGGCGCAGCAGCATCATGGCCTGCAGCACCGGCTGGCGCGAGACGCCGAACTTGTTGGCCAGCTCTTCCTGGGTGATGCGGGCGCCGGCCTTCAGCTCGCCGGAACAGATCGCCTCGAGGACGGCGTCATGGATTCGTTCGCTGAGATCGGGCTCGGGCTCGAAACGGCGCATGAGATCTGTATACAGAACACAGATCGTCGGGAGTCAACGGCTAAGCGCCGAGATCGCGGAGTCGGGCGATTCTGGAGGCAATATCCGGGTGAGTGGCGAACAGCGACGATGTCTTGGCCGTCATCGCCTGGACGGGATTGACGATGAACAGGTGCTGCGTCGCGCGGCTGACGCCGGGAAACGGCCCGGCGGCGTCGGCCAGCTTGGTGAGGGCAGAGATCAAGCCGTTGGGATTGCGCGTGAACTGGACCGAAGTGGCATCCGCCAGATACTCGCGCTGGCGCGACACGGCCATCTGCACCGCCCTGGCCGCGATCGGGGCCAGGATCGCCACCACGACCAGCAGGATGATCAGCAGGCCGGCGCCGCTCGAGTCCTTGCGGTCGTCGCGCCGGCCGCCCGACGAACTGCCCGAGGAGGAGCCGCCCCAGCTCATGGTGCGCAGGATCATGTCGCAGACCAGGGCGATCAGCCCGACGGTGACGCCGACCACCACCATGTAGCGCGTGTCGAGGTTGGCGAGATGCGCCATCTCGTGCGCCACCACGCCCTGCAGCTCGTCCCGGTTCAGCCGTTCGAGCAGGCCGCGGGTGACGACGATGGTGCCGCGCGCCGGCGTCGTGCCGGTGGCAAAGGCATTCAACGCCTCGGTCTCCAGGATCATGACGCGCGGCATCGGCACGCCGGCCGCCAGCGACATCTCCTCGACCACGTTGTAGAGCTGCGGCGCATCCGCCTTCTCGATCGCCCGCGCCTCGGCCATGGCCAGCACCATGCGGTCGCCGAAGGCGAGCGAGATCGCGCTCCAGCCGACGCTGGCCAATGCCATAAGCCCCGCGGCCGCGAGCCCGACGCGGCTCAGCATCGGCACCTGGTCGGTGGCTTCGCCTTCCAGCAGCCAGCCGACGACATAGCCCGTGATCGCCGCCAGGGCCGTGAGCACGACCAGCAGCACGAGCGTGTTGCGCCGGTTCACCGCCTGCGCGGCGACGAAATCGGTCGTGCCGGCCATGGCTAGCGCAGGGCGACCTTGGGCACCTCGCGCTCGGTCTCGGGCATGGTGAAGAGATCCATCGGGCCGAAGCCCAGCGACGCCGCCGCCAGCACGGCCGGGAAGCTCTGCCGCCGGGTGTTATAGGAATTGACCGAGTCGTTGTAGAACTGGCGCGCGAAGGCGATCTTGTTCTCCGTGCTCGCCAGCTCTTCCTGGAGCTGCTTGACGTTCTCGTTGGCCTTGAGCTGCGGATAGTTCTCCATCAGTGCCAGCAGCCCGTGTGTCGCCTGGCTGAGCGCCGCCTCGGCCGGTCCGGCCTGGGCCGGCCCGGAGGCGGCGGCCGCGGCGTTGCGGGCCTGGATTACCTTGGTGAGCGTCTCCTGCTCGTAGCCCATGGCGTCCTTCACCACCTGCACGAGATTGGGGATCAGATCGTGGCGGCGCTTGAGCTGCACGTCGATCTGGCTCCAGGCCGTCTGCGCCTGGTTGCGGCCGCCGACCAGCCCGTTGTAGGTCGCGATCAACCACAGCGCGATCACGGCGACGATGCCGACGACGATCCAGAGCGTCATGACGAAGCCTCCCCCTGCTCAATCGCCGCACTCTAGGGTCTTTCCGCCCTGGATAGAACCGTCGCTCCGGAGGGCCGGTTTCGGCCGGCCGTTCCCCCTTGAAGGCCGTCTCCCAGAAGGTCGTTCCCCCAGAGAGCTGTCCCTCCAGAGAGCCGTGTCATCCCGAGCGCAGCGAGGGATCCCTCGCTTTGCTCGGGATGACACCATTTCCGGGAAGGGACGCGACGCCGACCGAAGCATCAATAGCGCTTGCGCTCGAGGAACATGCGGTCGGTCTCGGCGCTCAGGATGCCGCCCAGCAGGAACGGCTTGGCGAACGGCGTCGCATCCACGATGTCCTGCGCCGAGATCCGGATCGGATCCATGCCGGCCTTCTTCTGGCCGTCGAAGGCCGAGGTGGCGAACACGACGCCGCCGATGCCGGCAAAGATGAGGGCGGTCATGCACATCGGGCACGGTTCGGCCGTCGAGTAGAGCATCTTCGAGCCCCAGTCCCGGTTGCCGTGCCGGGCGACGTAATCGTTGATGCAGACGATCTCGCCGTGCAGCGTCGGATTGGCCCGCGCGTTGTTGGTGCCCGTCGCCATTATCGCGCCGGTCTCCGGCTCGACGATGACCGCGCCGAACGGATAGTACGGGTTCTTCCGCCCCTGCTCGATGGCCAGTCGCATGAACCGCTCGTGCTGCGCGCGCGACAGGTCCGATGGCGGCGGAGTCGATCGCGACGGTGGCGACGGAGCCGGCGCGTCGGCGCGGGCGCGCTCGGCCGCCGGCAGGCAGACGAGGGCACCGATCGACAGCAGCAAGGTACGCTTCGCAATCATGGCGGCTTCCTCCAGGCGATCCGCCGCGCCGGGAACGTTCCCCGTCGCGTCGCCAGCCGGCATGATGGCGGCAGAATGGAGGAACGAGAATGGGCACGACCGATCTGCTGACGGAATTCTGCGCCGCCGTCGAACGCCGCGACGGCACCGCCTTCGCCGCCCTGTTCACCGAGGACGGCGTCTATCACGATGTCTTCTACGGCCCCTTCGAGGGCCGGCAGAAGATCGCCGCCATGATCGACGATTGGTTTTACAGGACCGCGAAGGACTTCCGCTGGGAGATGTTCCGGCCGGTCAGCGACGGCCACACCCTCTATGCCTATTACACCTTCAGCTACGTCTCGACCCTGCCCGAGGCGCAGGGCCGGCGTGTCGGCTTCGACGGCGTCTCGATCATGCAGCTGCGCGACGGCAGGATCGCCAAGTACCGCGAGGTCGCCAATTCGGCCATTGGCCTGCTCGAGATCGGCTTCGCCCCCGAACGCGTGGCGAAGATCCTGGCCAAGGAGGCGAAGGAGATCAGGGCGCGGCCGGAGTGGCAGCGGCACCTCGCGTAGCGCCGATGCCGGCCGCTCAGGCCTCGTCGCCGACCTGGAAGTCGCCGGCCTGTGCCGGCGCCAGGGGGTTGAACAGCGTGCGGTCGGGCTTGAGGTCGATCAGCGGCGTTCCGTCGAGGCAATCGAGCCCTTTGACGTGGAGGACCGGCCCGTCCACCTTCACCAGCCGCACGATGGACGTCCCGATCGGATTCGGCCGCACCGGCGTGCGCAGCGAGAACACGCCGCGCGCCTCGCCGTCGTTGCGCGGGCTCTGCTTCATCAGGTCCCGCCGCGATTCGTTCAGCCAGTAAAGCACCTCCAGCTGCTCGAATGCCTCGATGCCCTCCAGCCCCCGATCCCATGGCGAGGCCACGTCGATGCGGCAGGTCGGACCGTCCAGGCGACCCTGCCGCGGGCATTCGAGCCGGTCGGTCCAGGGCGTGCGGATCGTGCCGATGAAGTAGAGGCCGGCATCCTGTCGGGCCGGCAGCGGCACCGCCAGTTCGCCTTCCCGGATTTCGTTCAGGCGCACCATGGCATCAACCGTCGATGCCGATGGCGTTTGCGATGCTGCAGTTCACGGCGACCTCCTGACGCTATCGTTGTGCAACTATAGCGAGCTGGTGCCCGGCCCGAAACCGCGATGCGTCGCCATCGCCGCCCTTTCAATCCTCGATCGAAACGCCTTTCGGCCGCGCCCGGAACATGATGCCCCACATCCGGCCTTCGCCGAGAAGCCGGCCGATCTCGTGCAGGCCGAAGAACGGCAACAGGGAGATCGCCATGATAGCCCAGATCGTGATGGCGCCCTTCCAGGTGCCGCCGCCCATGTGGGGCAGGCTGGCGGCGATCGAATGTCCGCCGATCACGCCGACCAGCACGCGCTCGGCGGCGTGGAACGCCATGAACACCAGAGCGAACACCGCCGACTTGTGGGCGATGGGATAGATCAGCGGCATGTGGTCGAAGCGGCGGCCGAGCTTCAGGTTCTCGGCGATCAGCATCACCTTTGCCATGATGGCGGCATTGATGAGGGCGAATCCCTGCGCCGTGAAGACGATGTGCCGCTCGCTCAGCACCAGGCTTTCGTTCAGCACGAACAGGCCGAACACCACCCACAGATAAAGGAACATCAGCAGGAAGCGCCGGAACTCGTCGATGCCGCGTTCCTTGAGGTGATGCAGGCGGTCGTTGGTCATGGGCGGAATCATTCACTTGTTTGGGCGGTGCGCGCCAGTTCCTCGGCGAGAATCGGCACGGCGAGATCGCACGCCCTGTACCACACAAGGCTTCAGCACCTCCAAGATCTCCTAAATCGAGGCCTGGTCCTTGGCGAATGGAAGCTCGACAGTAATCCGTTCACGCTGAGAACGGCCGATGGGTGTGCCAACTTTGACCTTATCTCCGTGTGCTTCAGATATGTGACGCCAAGCGTCAATCCCGTTACGGGAAGCAGCGGCAGCAATTGGTCATGCCGGCCAGCCTACATGTATTTGAAGGGTATCGCAGAATCAGCGAGCGGTGATGTCTTTGGTCTTTTGCAACGACAGACACCCCCATTTGTCCCGGATCCCGAGCGGACAACGATCGCTTCGCTGAAGGAGAAGGCGAGCCGCATGTAGAAGAGGGTCAAAGGGAAAAGGATCGTTTGGCGTGGATCGGCCTCACCAATCATAGGCGACCATAATGGGTCCCGCCCGCCCTCAGGCGTAAAATGACGCTATGGTCCGCCAGTTCTCGCCGTCCACCCTCTCTTTTCCGCTGGGCATCGCTTCCGTTGCCACTCGCGAGGCTCGCGAGCCTCGCGAGGAATTGGCTTTGGTCCAGCAGGGCCGGCGTTTTAGGCGATTCCTCGCGAGCCGATTTTTTTCTGCGAGGGGGAGGGGGGCTCCGCGTGGGAAGACCCGCGTGAGCTCAGTCGCGCAGCAGATCGTTGATCGAGGTCTTGGAGCGCGTGCGCTCGTCGACGGTCTTCACGATCACGGCGCAGTAGGTCGAGGGCCGGTCGGGGCCGCCGCCGATATTGCCGGGCACCACCACCGAGTAGGGTGGCACCTTGCCGACATGGATCTGGCCGGTGGCGCGGTCCACCACCTTGGTGGTGGCCGAGATGAACACGCCCATCGACAGCACCGCGCCGGTGCCGACGATCACGCCCTCCACCACTTCCGAGCGCGCGCCGATGAAGCAGTTGTCCTCGATGATGACCGGGTTGGCCTGCAGCGGCTCGAGCACGCCGCCGATGCCGACACCACCGGAGAGGTGGCAGTTCTTGCCGATCTGCGCGCACGAGCCGACCGTGGCCCAGGTGTCGACCATGGTGCCGCTGTCGACATAGGCGCCGAGATTGACGAAGGAGGGCATCAGCACGACCGACGGCGCGATGTAGGAGCCGCGGCGCACGATCGAGCCCGGCACGGCGCGGAAGCCGGCCTTGCCGAAGCGCGCGGCGTCCCAGCCGGTGGTCTTGAGCGGCACCTTGTCGAACCACGGCGCGGCGCCGAGGCCGGGGAAACTGGCGCCGCCATCCATCGGCACGGAGTCATAGAGGCGGAAGGAGAGCAGCACGGCTTTCTTCAGCCACTGGTTCACGATCCATTCGCCGCCCACCTTCTCGGCGGTACGGAAGGTGCCGTCGTCCAGGCCGGCGATGGCGGCCTCGACCGCATCGCGCACCTCGCCCTTGGTGGCGCTGTTGATGCCGTCGCGCGCCTCCCAGGCGGCGTCGATGGTGCTCTGAAGCTGCTTGCTCATGGTTCCCCCGGAAAAAGCCGCCGGACCATAGCCGGGGGCGGCGGGGAGTCAATGACGCGGCCGGCAGGGTCGCTATGCTGGCGGCGATGACGTTCAAGATCCCGGAATCGGTGCTGGTGGTGGTCCATACGCCGGCCCTCGAGGTGCTGCTGATCGAGCGGGCGGCCCAGCCCGGCTTCTGGCAGTCGGTCACCGGCTCGCGCGAGCCCGACGACGCCGATCTCGCCGCCACGGCCTGGCGCGAGCTGCGGGAGGAGACAGGGCTCGCCACCGGCACGCTGACCGACTGGCGGCTCACCAACCGCTATGAAATCTGGCCGCAATGGCGGGCGCGCTATGCTCCCGGCGTGACGCACAACACCGAACACGTGTTTGGCTTCGAGGTCGAGCAGGTCGCGGTGGCGACGCTCGATCCCGCCGAGCACACCGCGCAGCTCTGGCTGCCGTGGCAGGAGGCGATGGTGAAGGTCTTCTCGCCCACCAACCGCGACGCGCTGTGGCAGTTGTCCCGCCGGGTCGGCCGGCGCGGGAGCGCGGCATGACGACGGTTTCGCCGGCCGTCGCGGCATCGACGGAAGAGGCGTCGCGGCTCGGCCAATGGAGCTGGGCGCTGTTCGACTGGGCCAATCAGCCCTTCTTCACCGTCGTCACCACCTTCATCTTCGCCCCCTACTTCGCCAACGTGATGGTCGGCGACGCGGTCGCGGGGCAGAGCGCCTGGGCCTTCACGCAATCGACGGCCGGCCTCTTCATCGCCGTGCTGAGTCCGTTCCTCGGCGCCATGGCCGATGCCGGCGGCCGGCGCAAACCCTATGTCTTCGTCTTCCAGCTCCTGCTGGCCGCGGGCTGCGCGGCGCTGTGGTGGGCCTATCCGCACCGCCCCGACCTCGCCGGGCCGATCGGCTGGGCCATCATCGTGGCGACGGTGGGCGCCGAGATGTCGATCGTGTTCAACAACGCGCAGCTGCCCGACATCGTGCGGCCGGAGCGCATGGGCCGGCTGAGCGGCTTCGGCTGGGGGCTGGGCTATGTCGGCGGCCTGATCGCGCTGTTCATCGTGCTGGCGGTCAGCCTGCCGGCGATGTTCGGTCTCGCCCCGACCAACGACCGGCCACTGTTCGGGCTCGATGCCGCCAGCCATGAGCTGGAGCGGCTGACCGGGCCAGCTTCGGCGCTGTGGCTGGTCGTGTTCGTGGCTCCGATGTTCCTGTTCGCGCCCGACCGTCCGGCCGCGCGCCGCCTGCCGCTGCGGCAGTGCGTGCGGGAGGCCGGTGCCTCGCTGCGCGCCACCCTCGGCAAGCTGCGCGACTATCGCAACGTGCTCGCCTTCCTGGTCGCCTTCATGCTCTACAACGATGGGCTCGCGGCCATCATCGCCTTCGGCGGCGTCTATGCCTCGGCCACTTTCGGCTGGAGCACGACCACGCTCGGCATCTTTGGCATCATCCTCACCGTGTTCGCCATTCCCGGCGCCTTCCTGGGCGGTCGGTTCGACGACTGGATGGGCTCGCGGCGTACGGTGCTGGCGGCCACCTTCGGCGTCATCGTGGCGACGGTCGGCATCGTCGGCGTGACGGCCGACCGCATCCTGTTCGTCGTGCCGGTCCAGCCGCTGGCGGCGACGCGCGGCCTGTTCGGCTCGGCGCAGGAACAGACCTTCATGGCCTTCGCGCTGCTGCTGGGCTTCTGCATGGGGCCGATGCAGGCGGCCAGCCGCACCCTGATCGGCCGTCTCGCCCCGCCGGGCATGAGCGGTGAATTCTACGGCCTGTTCGCGCTGTCGGGCCGCGCCACCGCCTGGATGGCGCCGCTCGCCATCGGCGTCGTCACCACGGCCACGCAGTCGACGCGGCTCGGCGTAGCCTGCGTGCTCGTCTTCCTGGTGCTAGGCTTCGCGCTGCTCGGGCGGGTGCGCGAAACGCGCGCGCCGGCCTGAACTGCGACATTGCTCAAGGACCTGTACGCGATGAGATGGTTCACTCCCTGCGCCCTTGCCCTCCTCGTCCTGCCGATGGCGGCCGCGGCCCAGTCGCTGGCGCCGCAGACGCGCTGGGTGAACAATCACGGCTCGGAGCTGGTGATCGAGTCGATCGGGCCCGATGGCCGCTTGACCGGCACTTATTCCAGCAGCGCGCCGGGCTACAAGTGCCGCGGCATCGCCTTCCCCATCGTCGGCTGGGTCGACGGCGAGCGCATCGCCTACACCATGCAGGCCCGCAACGGCTCGGCCGACTGCGGGACCATGACGTCGTGGACCGGCTACCTGCAGGGCGGCCGGCTCTATGCCGAGTGGAGCCTCGCCTACTTCGACACCGAGGCGAACCGCCCGATGCTCGACCGCGGCACCGACATCTATCGTCCGAAGTGACAAGCCAGGAGGAAACGCATGATCACCGCCATCGTGAACTTCAAGCTGCCGGCCGACATCGACGCGCAGAAGGCGGCCGAGCTGTTCAAGGGCTCGGCGCCCAAGTACCGCGGCATGAAGGGGCTGGTGCGCAAGTACTATCTGTTCGATGCGGAGAAGCGCATCGGCGGCGGCGTCTATCTGTGGAAGAGCAAGGCCGATGCCGAGGCGGTCTACACGCCGCAATGGCAGGCCTATATCGCGGAGCGCTATGGCGCTCCGCCGGAGATTCGCTACTTCGAGACGTCGGTGGTGGTCGACAACGAGACAGACACCATCCTGGCCGACGCCGCGTAGGGTCGTCGTTCGTGCGAGGAAGATCAGCCGCGCCGCGCCGCCTCGATGGCGGCGACGTCGATCTTCTTCATGCCCATCATCGCCTCGAAGGCGCGCTTGGCTTCGGCGCCGCCGGCGGCAACTGCCTCGGTCAGCACGCGCGGTGTGATCTGCCAGGAGATGCCCCAGCGGTCCTTGCACCAGCCACACGCGCTCTCCTGCCCGCCATTGCCGACGATGGCGTTCCAGTAGCGATCGGTTTCGGCCTGGTCGTCGGTGGCGATCTGGAAGGAGAAGGCCTCGTTGTGCTTGAAGGCGGGGCCGCCATTGAGGCCGATACAGGGAATGCCGGCGACGGTGAACTCGACCGTGATGACATCGCCCTTCTTGCCCGACGGATAGTCGGCGGGTGCGCGATGGACCGCCTTTACGGCGCTGTCGGGAAAGGTCGCGGCATAGAAGCGGGCCGCGGCCTCGGCGTCCTTGTCGTACCAGAGGCAGACGATGTTCTTGGCCATGACGGATCCTTTTGCGGTGGAGCAGAGATGCTAGGCGTCCAGAATTGGGGCGAAGCCGCCATAGATCAGGCGTTTGCCGTCGAAGGGCATGTCGCGGCCGCGCATCCGCTCGTCGGCCATCATCTTCTTCCAGCCCTCGTCGCGGACAGCGCGGGACGGCCATTCGACCCAGGAATAGACGACCTTCTCGTCACCCGTGGCCTTCACGGCGCCCTTGTAGTCGGTGACCTTGCCGTCGGGCACGTCGTCGCCCCAGGCCTCGACCACGCGCACGGCGCCGAACTCCTTGAGCAGCGCCGCGGCCTTGGTGGCCATCGCGCGATAGGCGTCCTTGTTGGCGGTCGGGACGGGCACCAGATAGCCGTCGACATAGCCCGTCCGGCCACTGCCGCGCTCGTCGATCAGGGGCGTGAAGCCGCCCATGATCGCGCGCTGACCGTCGAACGGCATCTCGCCCATGTCCTTGACGCGCGGGTCGCTCATGAACTTTGCCTGGGCTGCGTCGGCCACGGCCTTGCTGGGATATTCGATCCAGGAGAAGACGACGACCTCGTCGGGCTTGGCCCTCACGGCGCCCTTGAAGTCGGTGACCTTGCCGTCCGGCACGTCGTCGGCCCAGGCTTCGACATGGCGGCGGGCGCCGAACTCCTTGAACAGCGGGGCGGCCTTGGCGGCCAACGAGAGGTAAGCGTCCTTGGCCGCAGCCGGGACGGCGACGACGAATCCTTGCACATAGGTCATGGCGTCCTCCTCTTGGTTGGTCTTGACGGGAAGGGTTGATATCAACGTAAATAGCCCATGTCAAAGCTGGTCGACCTTCCCTACGAAACAACCAAGTATGTGCATGATCGTTGCCTGTGCTTCGCCACCCAGCGCGCGGCGCGGGCGCTCGCCCGGCGCTTCGACGAGGCGCTGCGGCCGGTCGGCCTGACCAACGGCCAATTCTCGCTGCTGATGTCGCTCAATCGGCCCGAGCCGCCGTCGATCAGCGCGGTGGCATCGCTGCTCGCCATGGACCGCACCACGCTGACCGCCAATCTGAAGCCCTTGGAGCGGCGCGGCCTGCTGGAGACGACGGTCGATCCGTCAGATCGCCGCGGTCGCCGGATCGTGCTCACGCGCGATGGCCGCCGGTTGCTGCGCAAGGCGATGCCGGTCTGGGAGCGCGAGCATGCCGCGGTCGACCAGCAACTGGCCGGCACCGATCCAGCGGCCCTGCGCGCCGGCCTGCGGGCGCTGGCGTGAGCTGGCGCGCAGCGCTGTCAGGCGGCGATCGTCTTCGCCTTGAACTTGCAGACGTCGTTCACGACACAGCGCGGGCATTCGGGCTTGCGCGCCTTGCAGGTATAGCGCCCGTGCAGGATCAGCCAATGATGGGCGTGCAGGCGGAATTCCTCCGGCACCCGCTTGAGCAGCTTGAGCTCGACCTCGAGCGGCGTCTTGCCCGGCGCCAGGCCGGTGCGGTTGCCGACGCGGAAGATGTGCGTGTCGACGGCGATGGTCGCCTCGCCGAAGGCCACGTTCATCACCACGTTGGCGGTCTTGCGGCCGACGCCCGGCAGCTCCTGCAGCGCCTCATGGCTGCGCGGGACCTCGCCGCCATGCTTCTCGACCAGCAACCGGCTCAGCGCCATGACGTTCTTTGCCTTGGTGCGGTACAGCCCGATGGTCTTGATGTAGTCGATCAGCTTCTTCTCGCCGAGCGCCAGCATCTGGGCCGGGGTCTTGATCTTCTCGAACAGCGGCTTGGTGGCCCGGTTGACCCCGGCGTCGGTGGCCTGCGCCGAGAGCACGACGGCGACCAGGAGCTGGTAGATCGTGTCGTATTCGAGCTCGGTTTCGGGCTCCGGAATGGACTCCCGCAGACGGGTGAAGAAAACGTGGATCTCGGCAGGCTTCATCAAGGGCATGGCGGGACGCTAGCCGAGGCATTAGGGTGACGCCATGGCCGACTCATCTTCGGCAATCCATTTTGCCACCTTGCTCCGCCCCTACCGCAGCCTGCCGCCGACGGGGTTCAAATGGCTGATCCGGGTGGTGGTGGCCGCCAACCTGATGATCGGCCTGCCCGCCTATTTCATGGGCGCCTGGCCGGTGATGGGCTTCATGGGGCTCGACATCGCCCTGCTGTGGTGGCTGTTCCAGCGCAACTACTTCGATGCCCGCCGCAGCGAGGCGCTGACGCTGACGGACAGCGAATTGATCATCGACCGCGTCGCCCCGGACGGCGAGCGCGAGGAAGTCCGGCTCGATGCCTACTGGCTCAAGCTCGAACGGACCGAGGAACGCCTGGTCGCCAGCTCACGCGGCAATCGGGTCGTGCTCGGCCGCTTCCTGGGACCGGACGAGCGCGAGCGCGTCGGCCAGGAACTCGAGGCCGCCATCGCCCGCATGAAGGCGCCGCGCTTTGTCCATCGCTGGGACCGCGAGGACGAGGGCGCCTAGAGCCCCAGCACGTCCTTCATGCCATAGAGGCCGGGCTTCTTTCCTTCGAGCCACAGCGCCGCGCGCACCGCACCCGAGGCGTAGGTCTCGCGGCTGAAGGAGCGGTGGCTGAGTTCCAGCCGCTCGCCGGCGGCGGCGAACATCACCGTATGGACGCCGACCTCCTCGCCGCCACGCAGGGTGGCGAAGCCGATCTCGCCCACCGGTCGGGCGCCGGTGTGGCCGTCGCGGCTCTTGCGCCACACATCCTCCAGCTTGACCTGCCGGCCGGCCGCCGCCGAGCGGCCGAGGGCGAGTGCCGTGCCCGAGGGCGCGTCGATCTTGTGCCGGTGGTGCATCTCGACAATCTCGATGTCGTAGCTCGGATCCAGCATCGACGCGGTCTTCTCCACCAATGCCATCAGCACGTTGATGCCCAGGGACATGTTGGCGGCCCACAGGATCGGCACGCGCTTGGCGCAGTCGTGGATCGCCGCCGTCTGCTCCGGATCGAGGCCGGTCGTGCCGATCACAACGGACACGCCCCTCTCGGCCGCGATCCGGGCATGCGCGACCGTCGCGGCCGGCACGGTGAAGTCGATCACGACATCCGCGGCGGCGATGGCAGCGGCGCTGTCGCCAGTGATCTTCACGCCGTTGGCTTCGAGGCCCGCGACCTCACCGGCATCGCGACCGATGGCCTTGCCATTGGGAGCCTCGCTGGCGCCCGCAAGGCTGCAGCCCTCGGTGCGGGCGATCTGGCGGATCAGCATTTGGCCCATGCGCCCCGAGGCGCCGACGATGGCGATCTTCATTTCTATGGTCCTGTCCTGAATGTCCGGCGACAATACCGATATTCCGGACGCGACGGGAGACGCTACGTGCTGTTCATGGTGGTCGAGAAATTCCGCAACCAGGACGGCAAGGCCGTCTATCGCAAGCTGCGCGACTCGGGGCGCGGCCTGCCCGACGGGCTGAAGTTCGTGGCGAGCTACGTCACCGCCGATCTCGATCGTTGCTTCCAGCTCATGGAGACCGACGACATCACCTTGTTCCAGCGCTGGATCGCCGATTGGCAGGACGTGGTCGAGTTCGAGGTCGTGCCCGTCGTCGAGGGCAAGGCAACCCGACAGGCGATCGAGCCGCTACTCTGAGGACGCAAATCCCCCGAAGAGAGAAGCCTCGCCTTGACCATCACCATTACCGCCTTTGAACACTCGCCGGATCGGGGCCAGGGACTGGCGCGCGATACCCGCGTTCGATGGGCGCTCGAGGAAGTGGGCCAGCCCTACGAGGTTCGTCTTGTTTCGTTCCGCGCGCTGAAGGAACCCGCGCATCTGGCGCTGCATCCGTTCGGCCAGATTCCGACCTATGAGGATGGCGATCTCTCCCTGTTCGAGACGGGCGCCATCGTGTTCCATCTTGCCGAGCGCCATGCCGGCCTGCTGCCGGACGAGGCCAAGGCCCGGGCACGTGCCATCACATGGATGTTTGCCGCGCTCAACACGGTGGAGCCGCCGATCCTCGAGCTCACAACCGCGCGGATTCTGGAGAGCGATAAGCCCTGGACCAGGGAGCGCCTGCCTATGATCGAGGAGCGCGTCCACGACCGGTTGAAGCAACTCTCGGCCCGCCTCGGCGGTGCCGACTGGCTCGATGGTGCCTTCAGCGCCGGTGACCTGATGATGGTGTCCGTGCTGCTGAGGCTGAGGTCATCGGGCCTTCTCGACGCGTATCCGAACCTCGCCGCCTACGTCGCGCGGGGCGAAGCCCGGCCGGCCTACCAGCGGGCCTTTGCTGCTCAATTGGCGGTGTACACCGCAAGCCAACCGCCGGCGGATTGAGAGCCACCCGGGTTCGAAATCGCTGCTTTGATCCAGACTACTTCCAGGGATCGGCGACCTTGGGCCAGAACGGTGTCTTGCGCTTGGTGTAGGGCAGCCGCGTGACATCGGGATCGGCGGCGCCGGGCGAGGCGACGTAGAGGATCTCCTTCGCCAGGCCGACGAAGCCGTTATAGAAATGCTGCGCCGACTTCACGACGACGACGCGATAGTCGGCCGGATCGGCGCCGACGGCCTTGAAGGCGTCGGCATGGAAGGTCTGGGTGCGCAGCGTGCAGATCGCGACATCGACATGCTCGGATGATAGCAGCGCCATGTCGCCGAGCGGCACCGTCACCGGACCATAGGGTTGGCGGGCACCGCGGGTGATCTTCTTCACCGTCACGTCGAGATCGACCGGATCGCCGCTCACCGCGCCCGACTTACCACCCAGCCGCATGCGCAGACGCGCGCCCTCGCCGGCTTCCTCGGCGATGCGAAAGGCCATGGGATCCCACATGACGCCGAACAGCGTCGGCCCGATCTGCCGCTCCACCAGCGCCTTCAGCACGAAGGTCGAATCGCCGGGAGCACCCGAGCCGGGATTGTCGGCGCGATCGGCCAGCACCAGCGGGCCCTGATTGTGCGAGGCGGCACGGTCCATCGCCTCCTCGATCGAGAGATACCTGGTCGCGTAGCGCTCCCGGTTCTCCCACAGCTCATCGCCGAGCTGCTTCGCCAGCGCTTCGGCCTTGGCCCTGTCGCCGTCGGCCACCACGAGCGTCCGCGTCCCGACATCCTCGACATCGGCGAAGGAGAAGCCGTGGCTCAACGACACCGACAGAATGCCGTCCTTGCCTTCCAGCGACTTCATGCGGGTCACGAACTCGCTGATCGGCGGCACCGAGGTGCGATACTGCGCGATCATGCGGCAGTCGTGCCGTGCCATCACCGGCTTGACCTTGCCCTCGATCGTATCGGCGACGATGGCGAACAGTTCGGCCGCACGTTCCATCGTGTCGGTGTGCGGATACTCCTTGTAGCCGATCAGCACGTCGGCGCTGTCCAGCATCAGCTGGGACAGATGGCAATGCAGGTCGAACTCGGCGCCGATCGCGACGGTCGGGCCGACGATCGCGCGAGCGCGCGACAGGAGATCGCCTTCGCAATCGTCGTAGCCGTCCGCGACCATCGCGCCATGCACGTTGATCAGCACGCCATCGACCGGCATCGCAGCCTTGAGGCCGGCGAGCAGCTCGTCGCGAAAGCCCTCGTAGACCGAGCGCACCGTGGTGCCGGACGGTGCGGCGAAGGTCGCCAGCCCCTCGATCACCGTCCAGCCGCGCTTCTCCGCTTCCTGGCGCCAGACATGCAGCGGCGCCGTGAAGTTGGTGGGTGCGTGCCGGGTCGCGTCGCCGCGCCAGATGCCATGTTCCTGGTAGGAGCGAAGGCCGGTCGGAAAGGGCACGAACTGGTTGGTCTCGGTGCCCAGCGCGGCGATGAAGATACGCTTGCTCACGAACTCACTCCTGACGACTAATCGCGATGACGATGACAGCCCACGACATGATCGTCGACCATGCCCGAGGCCTGCATGAAGGCGTAGCAGATCGTCGATCCCACGAACTTGAAGCCGGCCTTCTTCAACGCCTTCGACATCGCGTCACTTTCCGGTGATCGGGCCGGAACGTCCTTCAGGCTCCTGGGGACATTCTTCTTCGGCTTGCCGCCGACGAAATCCCAGAGGAAACCGGAGAACGATCCCTCGCGTTCGATCAGCGCCAGATAGGCCCTGGCATTGCTGACGCTCGCCTCGATCTTGCCCCGATGGCGGATGATGCCGGGATCGGCCAGCAGCTTCTCGAGCTTGGCCGGCGTGTAGCGTGCGATCCGCTTCGGATCGAAGCCATCATAGACCTTGCGGTAATGCTCGCGCTTGCGCAGCACCGTGATCCAGGACAGCCCGGCCTGGCAGCCTTCCAGTGTCAGCAACTCGAACAGGGCCTGATCGTCCTTGAGCGGTCGTCCCCATTCCTTGTCGTGATAGGCCTCGTAGAGCGGATCGGCGGTCGCCCAGCCGCAGCGCGGCTTGCCGTCGGTGCCTGCAATCGTGTCGTGCTTCCAGACCATGGCCGGACCCTACCCAAGCGGCGCGCGGGACGCCACACTGCGCCGCAATTTGGAGGAACGTGTCATGGCAAAGGACTTCAGCGATCTCAAGGTCTGCATCTTCGACGTCTTCGGAACGGTCGTGGATTGGCGGGGCAGCCTGATCGAGGATCTGCCCAAACTCGGCCGCAAGCACGGCCTCGACACCGACTGGACCAGCTTTGCCGACGACTGGCGCGGCCTCTACCAGCCGCAGATGGGCCGGGTGCGCAAAGGCGACCTGCCGTGGACGCGCATCGACGACCTCCACAAGGAGGCCTTCGAGATGCTGCTGCAGAAGCGGGGGCTGAAGCATCCGGGCGAGGAAGCAGTCTGGGAGTTCACGCATCTCTGGCACAAGCTCAGGCCCTGGCCGGATTCGGTGGAAGGCATTGGCCTGATGAAGAAGAAGTATGTCGTGGCCACGCTCAGCAACGGCAATGTCGCGCTGCTGATCAACATGGCCAAGAATGCCGGCATCCCGTGGGATCATTGCTTCTCCGGCGAAACTTTCCACCACTACAAGCCCGACCCTGAAGCCTATCTCGGCGTCGTCGATAGCATGTACCTGAAGCCGCACCAGGTGATGCTGGTAGCCGCGCACAACGGCGATCTGGCCGCGGCGCAGAAATGCGGCCTGTCGACCGGCTTCGTCCACCGGCCCCTGGAACACGGGCCCGGCCAGACGCGTGATCTCAAGGCCGAGGGTAACTGGGACGCGGTCGGCAGTTCCATTGTCGAGGTCGCGAAAAAGA
Organism: Enhydrobacter aerosaccus; assembly: GCF_900167455.1. Taxonomy (GTDB): domain Bacteria; phylum Pseudomonadota; class Alphaproteobacteria; order Reyranellales; family Reyranellaceae; genus Reyranella; species Reyranella aerosaccus. The sequence continues at coordinate 190,208 of NZ_FUWJ01000003.1, read as the reverse complement.
TCGGCTGCTGATATCCTGTCACCACTGCAAAAGGATAGTCCGATGGATCGCTGACATAGTCAGGCTTCCGCATTTCCTGCCGGCCCGAGGGGGCCGGCACGTCAGGAGCTCGCTATGTTGAATTCCATTCCCGAGGACCGTCGCCAGATGGCCCGTGCGGCGTTGAAAGCGGCTTTCGGTCCGACCGCTGTCTCGTTGATCAAACCGATCGTGGGCGGCGCCTCGGCGCTCATCTACCGAATCGAAGTGGGCGGTCGGCCCTATCTGTTGCGCTTCGACTCGTTTCTGCGCGATGACGTGCGCGATCCGCCGCGGGCATATCGCTGCATGCAAGCGGCGGCTGAAGCAGGCATCGCGCCTGCTATCCGCTACGCCGATGCGGCCGCCGGCGTCGTCGTCATGGACTTCATCGAGAGTCGCTCTCTCGCCGACTATCCCGGCGGCCTCGAGGCGCTGTCGCGTGCGCTCGGCCATCTCGCCGCCAGGCTGCAGGCGATACCGCCCTTTCCGGCCGTCGGCGACTACCCATCGATCATTGGCGGGATGTTCGATCGGCTGCTGCGCTCCCGGCTCTTTGCCGACGGTTTGCTCGATGCCCACCGTGAAGGCTTCGAGCGCATCCGCGCCGCTTATCCCTGGAACGACGCGGCGTTGGTTTCGAGCCACAACGACTCGCATCCCGGCAATATCCTGTTCGATGGGCAGAGGTTGTGGCTGATCGACTGGGAGACGGCCTATCGCAACGATCCTCTGGTCGATATCGCGATCATGACGATGTACGTGGCCGCGACGCCGGATTTGCAGGAAGTGCTGATCCGGTCGTGGTCGGGTCGTCCATCGGATGGACTGCTGCGCGCCCGACTGCTGGTGATGCGGCAGCTCACGCGTCTGTTCTACGCCTTGGCCAATGGCTTCTTCGTTGCCACTGCGCGGCCCGATCTGCGGGAGAGCGATCTCGCCGCGCCGACGCCTGCCGCCTTCCGGGCCGCCCTCGATGATGGCCGTTTGATCTCGAACACCTTCGAGACGCAGAGGATCGCGAGCAGGGTCGCGCTTCGTGCCTTCCTCGAAGGTCTTGCAACGCCCGCTTTCGCGGACGCTCTTGCCATCGTTCGGTCGGGCTAGCGGCTAGACTCCGATCGTCGTCAGGTCCTGGAACCAGTGCTGGGCCTGGACGTACGACTTGATCTTGGGCGATAGCGCATGCGGGTTGACGTCGTGCACGACCCAGATCAGCACGGCATCGTCGACCACCTTCTCGTGCACGCGCGCCATCAGTGCATCCTGCTTGGCGGGGTCGAAGGTCGTCTGCGCCTCGCCGATCAGCTTGTCGACCTCCGGATTCGCGTAGTAGCTCCAGTTGACGCCCACCGGAGCGGCCTGGTTGGAAGCAAAGAACCGGGTGATGGCGTAGACCGGATCGGACGTCACATAGGCGATGTTGTTGGCGCTGATGTCCTTGTTCATGTCGGCCTTAGCCCCGGCACGCCAGGCCGTATACATCGCCTCGAGCTCGACGACCTTGAACTCGACGTCGATATAGACGTCCTTGAACATCTCCTGGATCGCCTCGTTCATGGGCAGCGACAGCATCTGGCCGGTACCGCCGCTTGCGACAACGAACTTGGTCTTGAGCGGCTGCGCCTTGCTGAAGCCGGTGTCGGTCACCAGCTTGCGTGCCTCGTCCGGTGCGTACTTGATCTCGAAAGTCGGCTTGCCGAACCACGGGCTGGTGCGATCGACCTGACCGTAGGCGGGCTTGGCCAGGCCGTTCAGCAGCTTGACGATGGCATCGCGATCGATGGCGAGATTGGCGGCCTTGCGCAGCCTGATGTCGGTCCAGGGAGAGCCCGGAAGCAGAGAGGGGTGGTAGTTCCAGACGTGCGGCGTGACGTTGGTCTCGATCCGCATGCCGGCCTGCTTCAGGCGATCGACCGTATCCGGCGGCGGCGTCTCGATCATGTCGACCGAGTTGGAGATCAGGGCGGCGGTGCGGCTTGAATCCTCGGGTGCACAGACCAGCACGATACGATCGCTCTTGGGAATGCGCTTGGGATTCCAGTAGCCATCGTTCTTCACCAGCTCCGCACGTTCGCGCGGCACCAGGCGGGCGAGCTTGAACGGGCCGGTGCCGGAAGGTTCGGAGGCGAACTTGTTCCAGTCCTTGCCGACCTTCTCCCATTGCGCCGGACTCGACACCAGGAACCACAGCATCTGATACGGGAACAGTGCATCGACGGCCTTGGTCTTGATCTCGACCGTCATGTCGTCGAGCTTCCGATAGCTGGCAATCGAGGGCAGGCGCGGCCGGACCTGGGCCGCCTGGCGCTGATCGAATTGCGGCGCCTTGCTGTCGAACACCTTGTCGAGGTTCCAGATCACCGCATCGGCGTTGAAGGTGGAACCGTCGTGGAACTTCACATCCGGCCTGAGCTTGAAGACCCACAGGGTCTTGTCGGCGTCGTCGACCTTCCACTCGGTGGCAAGGCCGGGGATCAGCTTGCCCGGCCGGTCGGCGACATCGAGCTCCCATGCCACCAGCGGATCGTAGAGCGTGAGCCCAGTGAACTGATAGGCGCCGGCGCCGCGATCGGGCTGGCCTGTCGTAAGCGGAATGTCGGCCATGGAGATGCCATAGCGCACGACCTTCTCCTGCGCCGACGCGGGCCGTATGCCTTCCAGCACGGGCAGGGTCAACGCGCCCGCGCCAGCGAGCAACGTGCGGCGTGATAGCTTCATCATCGTCTCCTGATTTTCAGAGGGCCGGCCGCCGCGACCGCCAACCGGTCGCGCGCTCATAGGCGGCGCCTGCGGCGAAAACGCTCGCTTCGTCGAAGGCGCGTCCGCCGAGCTGGATACTAAGCGGCAAGCCATCGCTGCCATAGCCGCAGCACAGGGCAAGCGCGGGCTGCCCGGTCACGTTGAAGGGCATGGTGAGGGACGGCTTGCTGAGGAAATGGAAGATCGCCGGCGCTTCGTCGGCGGGCTCCGGCGGTCCCCACTGGCTCGCCATCATGACGAGGTCGTAGCCTCGCATCGCCGCCCGCGTCTCCTGATGGAGCTGGCGACGCAGGCGTAGCGCGGACAGATACTGCTCGGCCGAGAAGAAGGCGCCGATCTGGAAGCGCCGCCGTGTCGTGTAACCGAACTTCTCCGGTCGTTCGATGATATCGCGGCGATGAATGGCGTGCGCTTCCACCGAGATGATGATCCGCCCGCAGACGTGATAGCCCCAGAGATCGGGGAAGACGACGTCTTCGACGATTGCGCCTAGATCCTTGAAGACGCGGACAGCCTCGTCGATGCCCTTCTTCGTTTCGGGCGTGATGCTGGCATCGTCGCGCTCGTACCAGCTTCGCGCCAGGGCAATGCGCATGCCCTTGATCGGCCGTTGCGCCGCCGCGCCGTAATCGACCTTGGCGACCTTGGCGGAGGCCTGGTCGTTGGGATCGTGGCCGGCCAGCACGTCGAGCATGAGGGCGCAGTCCTCGACCGTCCACGCCATGGGGCCGGCGGTGTCGAGGCTGAAGGCGAGTGGGAAGATGCCGCAGCGACTTACCAGGCCGTAGGTCGGCTTGATGCCGGCGACGCCGCAATAACCGGCGGGATTGCGGATCGAGCCGCCGGTATCGGAGCCCATGGCGCCCATGCACAGGGCCGCGGCCACGGCCGCTCCCGAGCCGCTCGACGATCCGCCGGGCTGGTGCTTCAGCGTCCAGGGATTGAGCACGGCGGGAAAGGGCTGGTCGGCCGTCATCGCGCCATTGGCGAATTCGTGGGTGCCGAGCTTGCCGAGCAGGACGGCACCTCCCGCCTTGAGACGGCGCACGGTTTCGGCATCGATCGACGGCACATAGTCGGCCTTCAGATGCGAATGGCCGGTCGTGCGGATGCCGGCCGTCTCGTAGATGTCCTTCAGGGCGACCGGAATACCATGCAGGGGACCGCGCCAGAAGCCGCCCCTCATCTCCATGTCGGCCTGCTGGGCGGCGAGCCGCGCGACATCCGCCGTGACCGTGATGTAGCTGTGAACCTTGGAGTCCACGGCCTCGATCCGCTTCAGGAACGCTTCCGTCAGGGCGACCGAGGTGATCTCGCCGCGCGCCATCAGGCGGCCGGCCTCGGCGATGCCGAGCGTTGTCAAATCCGTCATGTCTGTTGTCTCTATTCGTCGGCGCGGAAGACGTGAGGCGGCTCGGCAGCCCAGGCCCAGCGGACCGGCATGCGTTCCATCTGGGCGAGCAGCCCGACATAGCCCTTGTACAGATGCCCGATATCTTCCTCGGTCAGCGTGAGGCCGGTCAGCGCCGCTCTTGCGCGGAACTCATCGAGCGTTGGCGGTGGCTTTGGCGACGACATGGAACGGCCCTCCCGCCCGGTCCATGCAAGTGACATGCCGCAGCTTGGCTTGCCCCTTGCATGGAACTGTCCCGAGAGAGGGGTGGGTTCATGTTGCATCGTCTACGCGCCGTCGCGGCCGGCTTCGGCCTTCTGATCATCTCCAGCATGCCTGCCCTGTCGCAGGGCACTTTGCGCATCGGCATGACAGCCGCCGATGTTCCTTTGACCACGGGGCAGCCCGATCAAGGCTTCGAGGGATATCGCTTCGCTGGCTACACGATCTATGACGCGCTGGTGAATTGGGACCTGTCGAAGGCCGATGTCATCGCCGACATCAAGCCCGGCCTGGCGACGGAATGGAAGCCGGTCGAGGGCGATCCCAAGCGCTGGATCTTCAAGTTGCGCGAGGGGGTCAAATTCCAGGACAGCACGGATTTCGATGCCGACGCCGTCATCTGGAACCTCGACAAGATCCTGAACGACAAGTCGCCCCAGTTCGATTCGAAGCAGCTTGCCCAGGTCCGCGCCCGTATCCCGACCCTTGTCGGCTACAAGAAGATCGACAAATACACCGTCGAGCTTGCGACCAAAGTCGTAAACGCCCTGTTCCCCTACGACATGTCCTACGTCTTCTATTCGAGCCCGGCCAACTGGGAGGCGCAGGGCCGCGACTGGAACAAGGTGGCGCTGCATCCGGTCGGTACCGGTCCGTTCAAGGTCGACCGCGTGGTGCCGCGCGAGCGCCTGGAGCTGTCGCGCTTCGATGGCTACTGGGACAAGGCGCGCGTGCCGAAGCTCGACAAGGTGATCCTGTTCCCGATGCCCGAGGCGGCGACGCGTACCGCCGCGCTCCTGGCCGGCCAGATCGACTGGATCGAGGTGCCCGCACCTGACGCGATCGCCCGACTCAAGCAGGGCGGCATGACGATCGTCACCAACAAGTATCCGCACAACTGGGCCTACCAACCCAGTATGATCGAGGGCTCGCCCTGGACCGATATCCGTGTGCGCAAGGCCGCCAATCTCGCGATCGACCGCGCAGGCCTGGCCAAGCTGCTGGGCGGCACGATGATCGAAGCCAAGGGCCATGTTTATCCCGGACATCCGTGGTTCGGGCATCCGGATTTCGACATCAAGTACGACCCCGAAGAGGCCAAGAAGCTGCTGAAGGAAGCCGGCTACGGTCCCAACAAGAAGCCCAAGATCAAGATCGCGATCTCGACCTCCGGGTCCGGCCAGATGCAGCCGCTGCCGATGAACGAATACGTGCAGGAGAACCTGAACGCGGTCGGCTTCGACTGTTCGTTCGAGGTGATGGAATGGAACGCGTTGGTGACCTTCTCCTTCCAGCCGGTCACGGGCGATGCCGCGCAGAAGGCCGGCGTCAATGCCATCAATATCAGCCGTGCGTTGGTCGATCCCTATTCCGGATTCACCAGGCTCATGCACAGCAACTACGTGCCGCCGGTCGGCGCGAACTGGGGCATCCTGAAGGATCCCAAGCTCGATGGCATGATCGAAAAGGTGCAGACGACCTTCGACAAGGCCGAGCAGACCAAGGCCATGATCGACATACACAACTACATCGTCGATCAGGCCTACTGGATCTGGATTGCGCACGATCTCAATCCCCGTGCCATGAGCCCGAAGGTCAAGGGTTTCGTGCAGGCGCAGAGCTGGTTCCAGGACCTCACTCCGGTTTCCATTCAATAACGAAAGGCATGCGGCGATGCTGCTCTATGCGCTTCGACGTCTGATCTACCTCGTGCCGGTGGCGTTCGGCGTGTCCCTGCTGGTGTTCGCGCTCGTCCATCTCGCGCCGGGCGATGCCATCTCGGCCATCGTCCCGCCCGACGCGCCGCAGGAAGTCGTCGAAAAGATCAAGGCCTACTACGGCTTCGACAAGCCGCTGCCGGTGCAATATTTCCGCTGGTTGACGGTGACCTTGAGCGGCGACTTCGGAACTTCCATCGGCACCGGGCGGCCGGTCTCCGAAGAAGTGGGGACGGCCTTCGCCAACACGCTCATCCTTGCGGTTGGAGCTACCTTCCTTTCCTTCACGCTGGCGACCATCCTCGGCACCGCGGCGGCCTATGCCAAGTCCCGCCTGCTCGACCGCTTCGTGACCTCGATCGCCCTGTCAGGGGTGAGCGTGCCGCACTTCTGGCTGGCGATCGTGCTGGTGATCATCTTCTCGGTCGAGCTGGGTTGGCTGCCCCCGATGGGAATGGGTCCCGATAACGCAACGGGATGGCGACTCGACGGCGCCCATCTCGCCCACATGGTGCTGCCAACCATCGCCCTATCGGTGATCCCGCTCGGCGTCATGACGCGCACCGTGCGTTCGACGGTCAAGGAAATCCTGAACATGGAGTTCGTGACGGCGTTGCAAGCCAAGGGCATGAACGACCGCCAGATCCTGCTGCATGTTCTCAAGAATGCCGCGCCGACCTGTCTGGCGGTCATGGGCCTGCAGGCGGGCAACCTGATCGGCGGCTCGATCCTGATCGAGACGGTGTTCGCCTGGCCGGGCACGGGCTTCCTGCTGAACAGCGCCATCTTCCGGCGCGACCTGCCCATTCTCCAGGGCACGACGCTCGTCCTCGCCTTCTTCTTCATGTTGCTCAACCTGGTCGTGGATGTGATCCAGACCATGGTCGACCCGCGCATCAAGCGAGCGTGACACCATGACCTTCCAGACCCCGTCGTTCGATATCGCGGCTCCGCCGACCGTCAAGGCGACCCGTGCCTCCGCATCGCGCAGTTACTGGCAGAGCGTCCGCCGTCGTCTTTCACGCGACCCCGTGACCGTGATATGCGGCATCGTCCTCGTTCTGATCGTCGCGTCGTCGCTCGCCGCGCCCTGGCTCGGCCTCGCCGATCCCTACAAGACCTCGATGATCCGCCGACTCTATCCGGTGGGCTCTCCCAACTATCTGCTCGGCACCGATGAGCTCGGCCGCGACATGCTGAGCCGCCTGGTCTATGGCGGCCGGCTCTCGCTGTTCATGGGCGTGACACCGGTCGTGCTGTCGCTGCTGATTGGCGGCCTGCTCGGTATCACCGCGGGCTTCCTGGGTGGCCGCGTCAACATGCTGATCATGCGCACGATGGACGTCTTCTACGCCTTTCCCTCCGTGTTGCTGGCCATCTCGCTGTCGGGCGCCATGGGCGCGGGCGCCGACAATACATTGCTTGCCCTGACCCTGGTGTTCATTCCGCCGATTTGCCGCGTGTCCGAAAGCGTAACGACCCAGGTTCGCGGCTTCGATTTCGTCGATGCCGCAAAGGCGAGCGGCGCCAGCACCTTGACCATCGTTCGGGTCCATGTGCTCGGCAACGTGCTCGGACCGATCCTGGTCTATGCGACGTCGCTGATCAGCGTGGCCATCATCCTGGCGGCCGGCCTGTCCTTCCTCGGTCTTGGCGTGAAGCCGCCCGAGCCGGAATGGGGCCTGATGCTGAACACGCTGCGCCAGGCCATCTACGTCAATCCGGTGCTCGCGGCGCTGCCGGGTGTGATGATCTTCGTGACCTCGATCTGCTTCAACCTGATGAGCGACGGTCTGCGGGCCGCCATGGATGTGAAGGGCTGACATGGACACTCTCCTGCCCGTGACCGACCGCGGCGGTCCCGCCCAGCCGCTCCTGCTGGCGACGGGGCTGCGCAAGCATTTCCCCATTCCCGGTGGCCTCCTTGGTCGCACGACCAAGGTCGTGCGTGCAGTCGATGATCTCTCGCTCTCGGTCGCCAAGGGCGAGACGCTGGGTGTCGTCGGCGAATCGGGCTGCGGCAAGTCGACCGTGGCGCGCCTGCTGATCCGCCTCATCAAACCCGATCGCGGCAGCATGGTGCTGGACGGCGATCCCGTCGACGAGCCGCATGGCATCACGGTGAACGAGCTGCGCCGTCAGGTGCAGATGGTGTTCCAGGACTCCTACGCCTCGCTCAATCCCCGGCTCACCATTGTCGAGACGCTCGCCTTCGCCCCCAAGGCGCATGGGGTGCCGGCGGCAGAGGCGCGCGACCGGGCGCGCGATCTCCTGGCCAAGGTCGGATTGGAACCGTCGAACTTCGCCGATCGCTACCCGCACGAACTCTCGGGAGGCCAGCGCCAGCGCGTGAACATTGCGCGCGCCCTGGCGCTGCGGCCGCGCCTGGTGATCCTGGACGAGGCCGTGTCAGCGCTCGACAAGTCGGTGGAGGCGCAGGTCCTGAACATGCTGGTCGATCTCAAGCAGGAGTTCGGCCTCACCTATGTCTTCATCAGTCACGACCTGAACGTGGTCCAGTATCTCAGCGATCGCGTCATGGTCATGTATCTCGGCAAGATCGTCGAGATCGGACATGTCGATGCCATCTACGGCAATCCGCAGCATCCCTATACCCGGGCGCTGCTGTCGGCGCGGCCGTCGATGGATCCTCGCAAGCGCACGCGGGAGGCGCCGATCCAGGGCGATCCACCCAATCCCATCGATCCACCATCCGGCTGCCGGTTCCGCACGCGCTGTCCCTTTGCCGAGGAGGCGTGTGCCAAGACGGTGCCGGTTCTCGCCGATACCGGCGCCCAGTCCGTCGCTTGCCTCATGTACGTGCCGGGTTCCGGACATTCGAGAGCGGGTCGCCCATGAGTTCGTTGCTGCAGGTCAAGGACCTCCACGTCACCTTTGTCACGCCTGATCGCACGGTGCACGCGGTCAACGGCGTCAGCTTCGATGTCGCGCGCGGCGAGACGCTGGGAATCCTGGGCGAATCCGGCTCCGGCAAGAGCGTGACCTTGCGCTCGATCCTGAAACTGCATCCCGAGCATCGCACGCGCTGGTCGGGCAGCATCAGGATCGAAGGCGATGAAGTGCTGTCGATGACCGGCAAGTCGCTGGCCGATCTGCGCGGCAACCGCGTCGCCATGATCTTCCAGGAGCCGGCGACGGCCTTCGACCCCGTCTTCACCATCGGCCAGCAGATCGCCGAGACGGTGCGGCGCCATACCGGCAAGAGCGACTCCGACGCCTGGAAGCGGGCCAAGGAGCTGCTGGAAATGGTGCGCATTCCCTCGCCGGCGCAGCGTCTCAAGGCCTATCCACACGAGATGTCGGGCGGCATGCGACAGCGCGCCATGATCGCGCTCGCGCTCTCCTGCAACCCCAGCCTGCTGCTGGCCGACGAGCCGACCACGGCGCTCGACGCCACCGTGCAGATCCAGGTCCTGCTGCTGATCCGCGAACTGCAGCGCGAACTCGATCTCGGCGTCATCTTCGTCACCCACGATATCGGCGTGGCGGTGGAAGTCTCCGACCGGATCGGCGTCATGTATGCCGGCAAGCTGATCGAACTCGCGACCGTCGAACAGATGGTCGACAGTCCGCGCCATCCCTACAGCCGAGGCCTTCTCGCCTCGACGGTGCATGAAGGCATGCGCGGTCAGAGGCTCGAGGCGATCCCGGGCGCTCCGCCGGATCTCGCCGAGGTGCCGAAGGCCTGTAGCTTCGCGCCGCGCTGCAAGTTCGCGGAGGCGAGATGCCTGGCGGCACCGCCTGTGCTTTCGCCGGTGGGCGACAATCATTCTGTCCGTTGCGTGCTCGCCGCATAGCCGGGCGGAAAGCGGATTGCGCGCAGTGGTTGTGGCGAGAGGCGGCTGACATCGCCAAAATGGCGATGCCATGGCCGTCGGTCACAACTTCATTGTCCGCGAAATTCACGCCGCCAACTATCGGTCGCTGCGGTCAATTCGCTTTCCCGTCGGTGCGTTGACGGTGTTCGTCGGCGCCAACGGCGTCGGCAAGACCAACCTCTATCGAGGTCTGCAACTGCTGCAGGCCGCCGCAGCTGGGACACTGGCGCTTGAGCTCGCCCGCGAGGGCGGGATGAACTCGGCTCTATGGGCCGGACGGCGCCGCGCCGATGTGCCGGTCCGCATCGCCCTGTCGGCCGGGTTTGGCGGTCCCGCGAGCGGCAGCGATACCGTCTATTCCTACAGGATCGAGACCGGACTGCCGGCTCCGTCGGGACCGGGCGCCTTCGCGCTCGAGCCTCAGATCAAGGAAGAGACGCTGCTGTTCCATCATGGCGGCCGGGCGACCAAGCTTCTGCAGCGACGGGGACCGGCATTGGTGGCGCGGGATTGCGAGGAAGGGCGCGTGGAGATCGCGCGCGATCTGCTTGCGTCCGAAACGGCACTCGCCTCGCTCGACGAGCCGCAGCGCTTTCCGGAAGTTCATGCCATCCGGCACGCGATGCTCGACTGGCGTTTCTATCACAGCCTCCGGACCGACTCCGATTCGGCGCTGCGGCGACCTTGCCTCGCAGTCACCACACCGACACTGGCGGCCGACGGCTCAAATCTCGCGGCGGTGCTCGCCACTCTGGTGCATATCCGCAAGGACTCTGCCGCCCTCGATCGTGCCGTGGCGGATGCCTTTCCCGGGGCGGTACTCGACATACCGTATCCGGAGAGCCATGCCTCCTTCGGGATGATCTTTCCCGACCATCCGCGACGCGTCTTCCAGGCTGCCGAACTCTCGGACGGAACGCTGCGCTATCTGGCCCTGATGGGGGCGCTGATGGCCCTGCGGCTGCCCGCCTTCATCGCCCTGAACGAACCGGAGAGCAGTCTTCATCCCGACCTGCTGGAGCCGCTCGCTCGACTGATCGCGCAGGCGGCGGAGCGGACACAGATCTGGCTGGTGACACATTCCGAGCGCCTGGCGTTGGCGCTCGCAAAGCATGGCGGAGTTCAGCCGCGAACCGTCCTGAAGAAGGAGGGTGAGACCTGGATCGAGGGTCTCACGCAGATCGGCCGCTTCGAGGGCGAGGATTGAAGGGGAAGCTCAGAAAGTCTTGAGCACTGCACCGAGCGCTGCGCCGGGCTGCTGGGCCAGGACGGTTTCGAACGGGCTGTCGAAGATCGCCATCACGACCAGGCAGAAGCTGAAGGCTGCCGTGAACAGCCCGACCGCAATGCGTTGAGCATGGCGGTTGCCGACATGGACCAGCAGCAGGGCAATCTGGGTGATGCCGCCAAAGACCACGATGGAGATCCACTTGATGAATGACGTCTCGTCGGTGGCGAGGTGGAGCCGGTCGTCATGCGCCTTCTGCAGGCTTTGGGCGCTGCCCGACAGCAGGGATCGCGTGGTGGCATCGAGGCTCGAATTTTTGGTGATCGTCCCCAGCAGCTCCTCGAACGCCGTGTCGGTCTTGCTGCGGGCCTCCTCGATCGAAGCCGAAGACGGCACCTCGGCGCTGGCCGCCGCGATGTAGCTCCTGAGTCGAGGCACGATCTGCGCCTCGATGCCGCCGACGCGTGCCTGATGGGCCATCGTGCGAACCGCATCGGCCTCGGCCTCGACGGCCGTGCGGGCCATGGTTTCCTTACGCCAGGCGTCGCTGGCGAGCAGGGCCGCGAACAGGCCGAAGATGACGGCGACGGCGCTAAAGTACGACGCGACCAGCCCGGTGCTCGCCTGTATCGGCTTGGCCAGCGGACCGTATTGCTCGGCCACGAACAGAAGGATTGCCATTGCCACCGGCACGGCCGCGGACAGGGCGATCTGCCACGGTGCGGCGAGCCACGTATGCATCAGCCGCCGAACATCTCCTTCACCTTGCTGAAGAAGCCTTCGGATTCGGGGCTGGTCTTGCCGGCCTTCTCGAATTCCTTGAGCAGCTCCTTCTGCTTGGCGGTGAGGTTGGTCGGCGTCTCGACCATGATCTCGATGTACATGTCGCCATGCTGGGTCGACCGTACGATGGGCATGCCTTTGCCACGCAGGCGGAACTGATGGCCGCTCTGGGCGCCGGCGGGGACATTGATCCGCGCCATCTTGCCGTCGAGAGTCGGCACCTCGATATGGCCGCCGAGGGTTGCCTGCACCATGGAGATCGGCACGCGGCAATGGACGTCCGCGCCTTCGCGCTCGAACAGGGGATTGCGCCGCACCGACAGGAAGACATAGAGGTCGCCCGGCGGCCCGCCGCGCGTGCCGGCCTCGCCTTCGCCGGACAGGCGGATGCGGGTGCCGTCCTCGACGCCGGCGGGAATATTCACCTTCAGGGTCTTCTCGCGCCGGACGCGCCCCTGGCCGGCACAGGTCCGGCACGGCTTGTCGATGATCTGCCCGGCGCCATGGCATGTGTGGCAGGTGCGTTCGACCGTGAAGAACCCCTGCTGCGCGCGCAGGCGGCCTCGGCCATGGCAGGTCGGGCATTGCTGCGGCTTGGAGCCGGGCTCCGCGCCGCTGCCATTGCAGGTCTCGCAGGCGACCGAACTCGGGACGCGGACCGTCGCCTCGGTGCCCGAATAAGCCTGCTCAAGCGTGATCTCGAGATTGAAGCGCAGGTCTTGGCCGCGCATGTCGGCCCGGCCGCCGGGGCGGCCTCGGCCGGCTCCGAACATCTCGTCGAAGATGTCGCCGAACACCGAGCCGAAATCGAAGCCCTGGCCATTGAATCCGCCAGGCCCACCCGGCCCCATGCCACCCTCGAAGGCGGCAGCGCCATAGCGGTCGTACGCAGCGCGCTTCTCTGGATCCTTCAGGATGTCATAGGCGTGGTTGACGTCCTTGAATTTCTTTTCGGCTTCCTTGTCGTCCGGATTGCGGTCCGGGTGATGCTGCATCGCGAGCTTGCGGAACGCCTTCTTGATCTCGTCGGCGCTCGCCGTGCGGCTAACGCCCAGCAGTTCATAGTAGTCCTGCGACATGATCCGTTATGCAGCCCCCAACTTGCCGCCCTCACGTAAAGTTCGGCCTCCCGCTGGTACGGGAGGCCGTCTTGGCTTGTCTCAGGACCGGATCAAGCTGACCCGGTCTTCTTGTTCTTGTCGGTGACATCCTCGAACTCGGCGTCGACGACCTTCTCGTCCTTGGCCTGGTTCGCCGCACCGCCAGCGTCCGTGGCGGTGGCTCCGCCTTCGGCCTGCTGGGCCTTGTACATGGCCTCGCCGAGCTTCATCGAAGCCTGGGCAAGATCGTTGGTCTTGCTCTTGATGGCTTCGGCATCCTCGCCGGCGAGCGCTGTCTTGAGCGCCTCGAGAGCGCCTTCGATGGCGGTCTTCTCGGCTGCGCTCACCTTGTCGCCGAACTCCTTCAGGTGCTTGTCCGTCGAATGGACCAGCGCCTCACCCTGGTTGCGGGCGTCGATCAGCTCGCGCTTCTTCTTGTCTTCTTCGGCGTGGAGCTCGGCATCCTTCACCATCTTCTGGATGTCGGCTTCGCTCAAGCCGCCGGAAGCCTGGATGCGGATCTGCTGCTCCTTGCTGGTGGCCTTGTCCTTGGCGGAGACCTGCACGATGCCGTTGGCGTCGATGTCGAAGGTGACCTCGACTTGCGGGACACCGCGCGGTGCCGGCGGGATGCCGACCAGATCGAACTGACCCAGCAGCTTGTTCTGGGCCGCGATCTCGCGCTCGCCCTGGAACACGCGGATGGTCACCGCGGTCTGGTTGTCGTCGGCCGTCGAGAAGGTCTGGCTCTTCTTCGTCGGGATCGTCGTGTTGCGCTCGATCAGACGGGTGAACACACCGCCCAGCGTCTCGATGCCGAGCGACAGCGGCGTCACGTCGAGCAGCAGGACGTCCTTGACCTCACCCTTCAGCACGGCCGCCTGGACTGCGGCGCCGACCGCGACGACTTCGTCGGGGTTGACGTTGCGGGCCGGCTCCTTGCCGAAGAACTGCTTCACCGTCTCGATGACCTTCGGCATGCGGGTCATGCCGCCGACGAGGATCACCTCGTCGATCTGTCCCGCCTGCAGGCCGGCATCCTTGAGCGCGGCGCGGCAGGGTTCGAGCGTGCGCTGGATCAGATCGTCGACCAGCGCCTCGAGCTTGGCGCGCGAGAGCTTCAGGACCAGATGCTTCGGACCGCTCGCGTCCGCCGTGATGAAGGGCAGGTTGATCTCGGTCTCCTTGGAATTGGAGAGCTCGATCTTGGCCTTCTCGGCCGCCTCCTTCAGGCGCTGCAGAGCAAGCTTGTCGTTGCGCAGGTCGATGCCCTGCTCCTTCTTGAACTCGTCGGCCAGGTAGCTGATGACGCGCAGGTCGAAGTCCTCGCCACCGAGGAAGGTGTCGCCGTTGGTGGCTTTGACCTCGAACACGCCGTCGCCGATCTCCAGGACCGACACGTCGAACGTACCGCCGCCCAGGTCATAGACCGCGATGGTGCCGCTCTTGCGCTTGTCCATGCCGTAGGCGAGCGCAGCCGCCGTCGGCTCGTTGATGATGCGCAGGACCTCGAGGCCGGCGATGCGGCCCGCATCCTTGGTGGCCTGGCGCTGGGCGTCGTTGAAGTAGGCCGGGACGGTGATCACCGCCTGCTCGACCTTCTCGCCGAGATAGGACTCGGCGGTCTCCTTCATCTTGCCCAGGATGAAGGCCGAGATCTGGCTCGGGCTGTATTGCTGTCCCGCCACTTCGACCCAAGCGTCGCCGTTCGCGGCCTTCACGATCTTGAAGGGCACCAGCGCCATTTCCTTCTGGACCATCGGATCGTCGAACCGGCGGCCGATCAGGCGCTTCACGGAATAGAGGGTCTTCAGCGGGTTGGTGACAGCCTGGCGCTTGGCCGACTGACCAACCAGTCGCTCGCCGCTGTCAGCGAACGCGACCATGGACGGCGTCGTACGCGCGCCCTCGGAATTTTCGATAACCTTGGTATCGCCGCCTTCCATGACTGCGACGCAGGAATTCGTCGTACCCAGGTCGATGCCAATGACTTTCGCCATGTTCCCACTCTCTTGCTCGGCGGATCGCTCCAGCCCCAAAGAGCGCCGGACGGATCCCCGTATGTTGTTACCTGCCGGAAAACCCGGGTCAGGACAGGGGCTATATAGGTCCTATCGTGCTGCCTGCAATGGGCCGGAAGCCCGGAAACTAACGAAAATCTCGGCCTCGCCGAGATCTAGTCCAAGAGCCGATCTCCATTGCAGCCTTTGGTGCCGATCTGCTCGGTCGCTCATGTCAGCGAGCGGCCGAGATCACCACGTTGCCACGGTTTCCAGGTCGATGCATCCCGACGCTGTTCGCCGTGCGATGCGGGCCGGTCAGCGTTCGTTGCTGGCTTCGGCAGTCCGTGCCGGACCGCCCTTGGAGACGGAGACCATCGCCGCACGCAGCAGCCTGCCGGCCAGGAGATAGCCGGGGATCAGCTCCTGCACGACGGTGCCGGACGGAACCGACGGATCCTCGACTTCCATCATGGCCTGGTGGAACTCGGCGTTGAACGGCTTGCCCAGCGCTTCGATGCGCGTGACGCCATGGCGCTCGAGCACCGACTGCAGTTCGCGTTCGGTCGCCCGGACGCCGGTGATCACATTGCGAAGGCCGGGGTCGAGCGATTCCTCGACCGGTACGGCCGACAGGGCGCGCCCGAGATTGTCGGCAACCGAGAGCACATCGCGGGCGAAGCGCTCGATGCCGAACTTGCGCTCCTTCTCGATGTCCTGCTGTGCCCGACGGCGCACATTCTGCGCCTCGGCCATCGCACGCAGATGCTTGTCCTGCAGGTCCGCATTCTCGGCCTTGAGCTGCTCGATCTGACGTTCGAGATCGGCCGGCTGACGAATGTCGAGGTCTTCGGCGCTCTCGACCGGCATCTCAGCCGGGGCGTCGCCCGCGGTTGGATCGCTGGCCATACGTTTTAATCCCTAGTTCGAGTGGTTTCTTTAGGCGGCCTTCACTTAGGGACGCGCCAGCCCTTGGTCAACCCGCCTGCGCCTAGACGGCATCGAGGGGCGCCTGCAACCGCGTGCCGCGAACGATGATGCCGCCGCGATCGCCGACGGTCACAGAGCCATAGCGCTGGGCGAAGACCGCGGGCAGCGGCCGGGCATCGGTGGCCGCCAGCCACAGACGTAACAGGTGGCGACGGCGCTCCGGCTCGGGCCAATCCTCGAACGCCGTGCGGTCGTGCAGCAGCGTGTGATTGTGGACGAACTGCACGTCTCCCGGACGGAACTCCATGAACAGATGCAGTTTGGGATCGTTGGTCAGGGCATCGAACATGTCCAGCGCCTCGACCTGCTGCGGCGTGAGACGCGGCGCATCGGGGAAGCGCTGGGCCGAATCGATGTACTGGCGTTGGTAGATCGCACTCAGAAAGCCGTCGTGCCAGTTGAACACCGGGATCTCGAAATAGGGCTTCTGCCCTTCCGGCACCTCGCCTCTGCGATCGGTTGCCAAAGGCTGAAACAGCAGCTTGAGCAGATCGGGCCGGCGGCGACGCATCTCGTTGAAGATCGTGGTCGAACTGACCAGAGCCGACAGTCCGCCCGATTTCGCCGTCTTGAGACAGAGCAGGCTGACGATATCGCAGGAATCCGTGTGATAGGTCTGACGCTCGTGCGTCTGGTAGATGCGGACGTTCGGGTCCTTCACATCGAGGCCGAGATCGCGCACGTGGCCCAGCACATGGCCCTTGCCATTCTGCGAGCGGGCGCTGCCGAGATGCGTGCCCAATCCGTAGAACGCCGTCGCCGACTGGCGCATCGTCCAGCGCTGCACGGGCAGGCCGCGCATCAGCAGGAAACCGCGGCCGTTCAGCACTTCGTCCCTGATTCGTCGAGAGAGCTTCGGGCCGAGCGTCGGCAGTGGAAACTCGGCCTTGGAAATGCTCGCGATATCCGCTTCACGCGCGACGAGCGGTTCGACGGCGGCCTCGACCTCGGCCACGTCGGCCGGCGACAGCGGCATCAGCCAATCGTCGCGCCGCGCCATCTCGGGACCGTACCAGGCAGCCGGGCCGGTCTGTTCTGGTGGAAGCTCGAAGGACAGGGGCATCAGGCCGTTTCCCAGGGAAAGCGCGGCGCGAACATCGCATCGTCGGACATCGACAGCCGATAGCTTTCCGTGGCGTTGACGAGCGCGGCGCGAATCCCCGGCTCCAAGGCGCTGTGCCCGGCATCGGGAACGATGACGTAGCGGGCTTCCGGCCAGTTGCGTGCCAGAGCATCCGCTGTCACCGGCGGACAGACCACGTCGTAGCGCCCTTGGACGATCGTGCAGGGCAGATGGCGGATGCGTCCCAGCTCCGTCCAGGGCCAACCCTCGGGCACGAAGGTACCGTGGACGAAGTAGTGCGCCTCGATCCGGGACAGGGCGAGGGCAAAGCCGCCATGGTCGGATTCGAAAGGTGCCCGCGTCGTCGGATAGAGAGTCGAGCAGGCGGCCTCGTAGCGGCTCCAGGCCCGGGCCGCCGGCCGATGGACGTCGGGATTGCGATCGACCAACCGGCGATAATAGTTGCCCAGCAGATCTGTGCGCTCGTGCTCGGGCAGTTGCTCCGCGAACTCACGCCACGCCTCGGGGAAGATCATCCGCATTCCGTGCAGGAACCAGTCGATCTCGGAGCGTCCGCCGAGGAAGATGCCGCGCAGGATGAACCCGGTCGCCCGATCGGGATGCTTCAGCCCGTAGGCAAGGGCGAGGGTGCTGCCCCAGGAGCCGCCAAACAGAAGCCAGCGCGAGATGCCCAGATGGACCCTGAGCTTCTCCATGTCGGCGACCAGATGCGGCGTCGTGTTGTCGTGCAGGTCACCCAGCGGCATCGAGCGACCGCATCCCCGCTGGTCGAACACGATGATGCGATAGAATTGCGGATCGAAAAAACGGCGATGGACCGGAGCCGAGCCGGCACCGGGGCCGCCATGAAGGAAGACGACCGGCTGGCCCTCCGGATTGCCGCTCTGCTCCCAGTACAGGGTATGGCGTCCGTCGAGTGCCAGCATCCCGCTGGCATAGGGCGAGATTTCCGGAAACAGGTCGGAGCGAAGCGGTGTCTCGGAACGCGGCATGCTTAAATCCCTTCGCATCACTGCCACAGAGGCGGCTCATGTTCCAGCCTCGCGCGCATTGCGAGGGCTATCGTCTAGGCGCTAAGGTCGCTATGGGCGCCGAGGAGGAATAGTGGGTTTTCGGAGTATTCTGGCGCTGATCGCGCTCCTTTTTGTCGCCACCGCCTGTACGAGCGGCAACAATCTGCCGCAGCCGGGCGCATCCGAGGCCCTGCCGCCGCAGATCGAGCGCGAGGTCGGGCCGGTCTATACATCGCGCGACCTGCAGAGCCTGGTCGATCGCGTCGGGCGGCGGGTGGTAGCCGATTCCCGCCTGCCGGGCAGTTTTCGCTTCTATGTGCTCGACGATCCGATCCCAAATGCCCACGCGATCTCCTCCGGCTACGTCTTTGTCACGCGCGGTCTGCTTGCGCTGATCGAGGACGAGGCCGAACTGGCCGCCGCCTTCGGGCACGAACTCGGCCACATCGAGCTGAAGCATGCCGCGCAGCGCGAAAGGGTGCGCCGGGACGTGACTGACGCGGCGGTGAAGGCGGCGATTGCGAGCGGCTCGGTCAGCGTGGGCCGCTCGGTTGCGAGAGACGGCTTGTTGGCTCTGCGCCGCTATTCGCGTGACCAGGAACTCGAAGCCGATCGGGTCGGGCTGGGCTATCTCGTCCACGCCGGCTATCGCGGCGATGCCATGGCGACGCTGATCGAGAAACTGCAACTCCAGGCGCGGCTGGAGGACGAGATCATGGGTCCGTCGTCGGACACGGCCGACCGTAGCGCCCTTTCGACCCATCCCAATCCTGAGCAGCGTCTTGCCGCCCTACAGACGCTTCCGGCGGCCCGCCAGCGCGGCGATTCGGGCCGCGAACCCTATCTGACGGCCGTCGAGGGCATGTCGGTCGACGATTCGCCGGAAGAGGGCTTCGTTCGCGGATCCTCGTTCCTGCATCCGGTGATGCGCCTGGCCTTCACCGCGCCTTCCGACTTCAGGCTGTTCAATGCCCATGACGGCGTCCTGGGTGTCGGCCGCGGCCGGTCGTTGATGTTCTTCTCGTGCACGGACGAAGAGGTACCCGGCCGGCTCGACGTGTGGATGCGCAATGAATTGAAGCCCACGCCGGTCAACATCCAGGCGACGGAGATCGGCGGCGCCGAAGCAGCGATCGGCTCTCGGCCGCGCGGATCGGATACCAGTCTCGCGCAGATCCGCTACGTGTTGATCCGGCGCGGCCAAGGGATCTGCTACTTCAATCTATTGAGCGATGGCCCCGATCGGGACCGCCAGATCGAGGCGATGGTCGCCGCGACGCGCAGCTTCCATACCCTTTCGGAGGCCGAGGCTGCGGCCCTTCAGCCGCTGCGTCTGCACGTCGTCCCCTCCGCCGGGACATCGCCGGAGGCCCTGGCGGCACGCATGCCCTATCGTGACTACAAGATGGATCGACTGCTTACCCTCAACGGGGTGGATCAGCCGGCGGCTCTGATGCGCTTGCCTCAGGTCAAAATCGTCCAGCCCTGACAGCTGCGGGCACGAAACCGGGCACGAAAAAGGCGGCAGGCCTTTCGGACCGCCGCCTTTTCCTGACTATTCGCGAGCGTCGCTTACGCGACCTTCTGCAGAACGCTGTTCAGCTTCTGCGTCGCCAGATCCTTGTCGATGCGCTCGACGGCGGCCAGCTCGCGAGCCAGACGGTCGAGGGCGGCCTCATAGATCTGGCGCTCGCTGTAGGACTGGTCCGGCTGACCGGCATTACGATGCAGGTCGCGCACGACTTCCGCGATCGATACCGGATCACCCGAGTTGATCTTGGCTTCGTATTCCTGGGCGCGGCGATTCCACATGGCGCGGCTCACGCGGCTACGGCCCTTGAGCGTCACCAGAGCGCTTTCCATGATCTTGCGCGAGGAGAGTTTACGCAGCCCGGAGATCTTCGCCTTCGCCACAGGCACGCGCAGCATCATGCGCTCCTGTTCGAACGAGATCACGAACAGGTCGAGCTTGTGGCCGGCAATTTCCTTGGCCTCGATATCGATCACGCGGCCCACGCCATGGGTCGGATAGACGACGAAGTCGCCCTTCTCGAAAGCAAATTCCTTCGCCTTCGCCGCGGTCTTCTTCGGCTTGGCCATATCCTCTTGTCCCTTCACACTTCGCCCCTTCGTAAAGCGATACCGCGGCCCGCCGCATGCGCTCCCCTGCGCAGTCAGCCCGATGCCTGGTATCGGTGAATCAAGTTGCTTTCGGATACCGATACGGCGACCGAGCCAGCGGCGACCCGGACCCGGATCACTTCCAGCCAGATTCATATAACAGAAAAATGCTCGGGAGTCGCGCCCTATGTTGCATTTCGGCAACGCTCCGCCTATGCGCGAAGTGCATGGCTCCCGCAAATAAGCGCGTAAGGGCGTGTAAAGAACGGAGCGGTGCGCTAACGCGCCGCCGGCTTGTCGCTAAAGTACTTCTCGAACTTGCCCTGCTCACCCTTGTGGGCTTCTGCATCGGCCGGCGCCTCGCCCTTGCGGGTAATGTTCGGCCATTGGCCCGCCAGGTTGCGATTCAATTCCAGCCACTTCTCGATGCCCTTTTCCGTATCCGGCACGATCGCTGCCGGCGGGCATTCGGGCTCACAGACGCCGCAATCGATGCATTCGTCCGGGTTGATGACGAGCATGTTCTCGCCCTCGTAGAAGCAGTCTACCGGGCAGACCTCGACACAATCCATGTACTTGCACTTGATGCAAGCTTCCGTAACCACATACGTCATCAACAGCTCCTGACACGAGCGGCCGGGTGCTTAACGCGGGGCGAGGCCGCGCGCAAGGCTCCCAAATCACGCTGCGTCGATTTCATCATACAACGTCCGGGCCTCGAGCGCCGGACCCCGCCGCTCTCCAAGTGCCTTTATCCGAATGACACGCACGCGAGGCCCCAGTGCGAAGGTCAATACCATGCCAGGAGCCACGGTCGCGTGCGGCTTGTCCGTGACGCGTCCATCGACGCGACAGCGGGAGGTCTCGACATAGCGCGCGGCGAGCGAGCGGGTCTTGAAGAAACGTGCCTGCCAAAGCCATTTGTCGAGCCGCATCTGCTCCTGTTACCCGACAGTCATTTCTTTCCGCCCAGCTTCAACTCCAGCAGCTTGGCAAAAGGCGAATCAGCATTCGCCTCGCCCTTCTTTTCCGTCGTGGCGTAAAGGCGCAGCGCCGGACCCTGGTCGTCCCGCCGTTGCCGTGGACCCTGCGGGCGGTCGTCGCGCGACCGGTTCTCGCGTCCGCCGCCCTTGCCCTGGTCTGGTCGCGGGCCATGGGGTTTCGGTCCGCGATTGGGACCTTCCCGACGAGGGCTGTCGGCAAAAAACTGCCGTTCGTTCGGCCGCTCGGGCCGCTCCCGACGCCGTTGCTCGCGGTGGTCGCGCTGCTGCTGGCGCTGCCGCTCGCGCTGTTCCTCGCGCTCGCGCAGGAAGCGTGGCTTGACCGAGAAACTGTGCGGACCGCCTTCTTCGGTCGGAAGCAGAACGCGATAGCCGAGGCCGCGCAGGACGTCGGCCATTTGCGGCTCCGAGCATCCAACCAGCGACATCATCTGGGGCGTGGCGCGGAAATGGCCCGGCGGGAGCTGCTTCGGCGGATCCTTCCTGGGTTGCGGCGCGTGGCCTTCCTCGGCCTGGGCCGACGCGCCGGAGGTCTCTTCCGTTGCTGATTCCGCCGGTTGGGCGGCGGGTGCGTGCGGCTCGCTGGCCGCTGTCTCGTCGGTCCCGACCGGCTGCTCGGCAGTCGTCTCATGCGACGGCGCCGCTTCCGACGAGACTTCGGCCGTCACCGGCTCGGCCATCGGTGTCTCGGCCGTTACTTCCTCGGCCGCGGTCGCAACAGCTTCTGGCGCTTGCGGTGCCTCAGCCGCCAGCTCCCCGGCGCTCGTCTCGGCCGTCCCCGCCTCGCCTTGGGGTTCCGGCTCGCTTTCGCCGAAGGCCGCTGCAACGATGGCCCATTCCGTGATCTCGTCCGCCGAAGGCTTGGGCGCCTCGGGGGCTGCGAGCTCGGAGGCTGCGGGCTTTTCCTTTTCGCCTTCGGCCTTACGTTCCTGCTGTTGCGCCCGGCGTGCGGCTTCGCGGCTTTCGCGGACGGACTGGCGCGCCATCGCCGCCAGGCGCTCGACCATGTCGGCGCGGATCGCGTGGGCACCCAGCGGCAGATAACCGATCGCGGCATAGAATTCGCGCTCGGCATCGCGCGGCAGATCGATCGATGTGCGACCCTCGGCCGGCAGCGGCGGAATGCTGTCGCGATTATGCGCCACCATCCATAGGCCAGCGCGCAGACGGATCGGCACCGGCTTCAGCATGCTGGGGAAATAGAGGGAGTACACGCCCACACGCACGCCCAGCTTGGCCAGGGCCTTGCGATCCTCTTCGGTGAGCTCGGACAGCTGCTGCTCGATCGGTCGACGCGGCAGCACGCCAAGATGCTCGCACAGCTGGAAGATGATGCCGCGAGCGCCCGGCGGCAGCTGTTCCTGCGTCGCGCGTGCATCCATCAACTCGCTGAGGCCGAGGCGGATGCGAGTCTCCACCCATGTCGCGGCGCGCTTGCGGACTTCCTCGCGTGCGGGACCGTCGAGAAGATCCGACGGCAGCGCCTCGACCTTGGGGGCGAGTGTGTCGCCACTCGCTACGAGGCGGGCGATCGGCCCACCGCCCCAGCAGACGCGCAGCTGCGAATCGAAAACGAGCTCGCCGTCGTTCGCACTCGTGAAAGCCTGCAGCCGCGTCGGCAGGTTTTCGCGCAGTGCGCGCAAGGCGGCAGTCAGAACGGCTTTCTGATCCGTCTGGCCTTCGGTCGTATCAGGAACGAAGCGGAACCCCTCGATGCGTCCGAGATGCTCGCCCTCGACAATGACCTCGCCCGCTTCGGCGACCGACGTCGTCATTTCACCCTCATCATGTAATCTTCGTACAAGCAACGCGGCACGTCTATCGACAAACCTCTGTGTCAGGCGCTGATGTAGCACGTCTGAAAGCTTGTCCTCGATTGCTCTTGCACGTTCCTGCCAATGTGCCGCGCGCTGAATCCAGTCCGCTCGATGCGAAATATAAGTCCAAGTACGCACATGTGCGATACGAGCCATCAATGTATCGATGTCGCCGTCGTAGCGCTCTAGTCTTTTGACGTGGCTTTCGATCCAGTCCTCGGGCAGTCGTTCGCCGCCCTGCGTCAGATGCTGGAAGAGTTCGCCGAGAAGATGGGTATGCTCCTCCGTCATGGTCTTGCGGAAATCGGGTACCTGACATACTTCCCACAGCAGCTTCACCCGGCTTGGCGCATGCAGGCGCGGCAGGAACTCGGACCGCTGGCCGAGAGTCTGCAGGGCGAGCTGGTCGTCCTGCTCACGCACCCGTTGGAGTGCGGCATGGGGTGGCGGCCGGTTGAGGGAGCCGATCAGCGCCGATACGGAAAGGAAATCCAGCGCCGAATTGCGCCACTGCACGTCCCGTAGCGGGTCGAAGCGATGATTTTCGATGGCCTCCACGGTTTCGGGGTCCAGCCCGCCGACATCGCTGGTGGTGCCGAAGGTGCCGTCGTTCATGTGCCGGCCAGCACGACCGGCAATCTGCGCCAACTCGACGTTGCGCAGCGGCCTCAGATTACGCCCGTCATATTTGCGCAATGACGCGAACCAGACATGGTTCACGTCCATGTTGAGGCCCATGCCGATCGCATCGGTCGCAACGAGATACTCGACCTCACCCGACTGGAACATCTCGACCTGGGCGTTGCGCGTGCGTGGACTGAGGGCGCCCATGACGATCGCCGTGCCGCCGCGCTGTCGCCGGATCAGCTCGGCAATGGCGTAGACTTCGTTGGCGGAAAAGCCGACGACAGCGGACCGCCGCGGCAGGCGAGTCGCCTTCTTCGGGCCGACATAGGAAAGCTTGGAGAAGCGCGGGCGCGCGACGATGTCGATGTCGGGCAGCAGGCGATTCAGTACCGGTCGGATCGTGTCGGCGCCGAGCAGCATGGTCTCGTTCGTGCCGCGCGCATTGAGAAGCCGGTCGGTGAAGAAATGCCCGCGCTCGGGATCGGCGGCCATCTGGATCTCGTCGACGGCCAGGAACGAAACCGTACGCTCGACGGGCATCGACTCGACCGTGCAAACGAAATAGCGCGCGCCCGGCGGAAGGATCTTTTCCTCCCCGGTGATCAGGGCTACCTGATGGGCGCCCTTTATCCGAACGATCCGGTCATAGTTTTCGCGCGCGAGCAGGCGCAGCGGGAAACCGATCATGCCGGACTCGTGTCCCAGCATGCGTTCGATGGCGAGATAAGTTTTGCCGGTATTGGTGGGACCGAGAACGGCGGTCAGGCGGCCGGCAGCGCTGCTGAGCGACATGGGGCCACCTTCGCCCGCGTCTGCGGCCGAAGCAAGGCCGCGAATCGGCCCCAGGCGTTAGTTGGTCGCAATCGGCTCGAGCTTGTTGCAGCCGATGATCTGGCCCTGATTGGCGCGCTGGACCAGGACCGCGACGCCTTGCTCGGGTCCGAAGCGATCCGCCGGCACGGTCCATTGCGCCGAGCTGCCATCCCAGCGGCTGACGACCTCGAAATGACGCACGATATTGAAATTCTCGAGCGTTCGTCCGTCATTCTCGCCGGCCCCGATCTTGGTGGCGACGCGACGGTCGTATACGGCCAGCGCGATGTCGGCGGGTTCGTGGCCAAGATCGAAGGGCGCCAGCCGGATGACGAGTGGGGCGTTGACGGCGTGGGTCAGCTCCGGAGTCGCGCGCCGGGGGCAACGGGAGCGCGCCTGATCCAGCATGTCTTCCACGCTGGCGCTTGTGACCGCGGGCCGGTGCACGATGCCGTCGACCACCATCTCCGGCGTATAGACATAGCGCTGTTTCAGATTCCGGGCATACGCGCGCTGGCGCAGCGTTGTGGTCGACGAGGCGAACTTGTCCTTCCAGCCGATATAGTCCCAGTAATCGACGTGATAGGAGAGCGCGACGATGTCGGCGCGGCGCGCCAACATCCCCAGGAGCCGATCGGCCGGCGGGCAGGAGCTGCAGCCTTGCGAGGTGAAGAGCTCGACCGCCCATGGACCAGCCGCGGCCTCGCGCGCGACAGCGCCCTCGCGGCGGCTCGCAAGTGCGGTGGCCGTGAACGCTGCGGCACCCGTCAGGATCAGACGGCGCCCAAGCATGGACACGCTCGACATGGTTCTAGAATGGACAGATCGGACGCTCTCGGCCAATCAACAAACGGTTAGCGGCAGCTGGACTCGTAAAAGGTGATAATATAACAAATTTGCCGATGCCGACGCCCGTTTCACCAGGCACTGCCCTGCTCGCGATGAGCGCATCCAGCCGGGTCGCTGCGGCACTGGCTGTGGCGGCGCTGCTGTGGCTCTGCGTCTGGGCAGTCATCTGAGGCCCTCATGAACCCGGCGTTTCGCTTGGTCGATGTCACGGTCAGCTACGATCGCCATCCGGCCGTGCACCACGTGTCCGTCGACATCCCGGCCGAAGAGATGACGGCGATCGTCGGTCCGAATGGCGCCGGCAAGAGCACGCTCCTCAAAGCCCTGCTCGGCCTTGCGCCGCGGATCGAGGGCCGGATCGAATGCCACGCGCAGCGCATCGCCTATCTTCCCCAGCAGGCGGAGATCGATCGCAGCTTCCCGATCTCGGTGTTCGACACCGTATTGCTGGGCGGCTGGACGCGCTTCGGCGGCTTCGACGCGGTCACCAAGACCGATCTCAATGACGCTTGGCGTGCCATCGAGGCGGTCGGACTCGCCGGCTTCGAACAACGGCCCATCGACACTTTGTCGGTTGGGCAGTTCCAGCGCGTGCTGTTCGCCCGCCTGTTGCTGCAGGACGCCGATCTCGTGCTGCTCGATGAGCCTTTCGCCGCGGTCGACGCCAAGACGGTGGCCGATCTCATGGTCGTGATCCGGCGTTGGCGCGCGGAGAAGCGCACGGTGGTTGCCGTTCTGCACGATTTCGATCAGGTCCGGCGCGAGTTTCCCAACAGCCTGCTGTTGGCCCGCGAACTCGTGGCATCGGGACCGACCGAGCGGGTGCTCTCGGCCGAGAACCTCCTGCGTGCGCGGGCGATGGCCGAAGCGTGGGACGAACATGCCGGCGCCTGCGACATGCCGATGCGCTTGAGCGCCTGATCGGCGGCCCATGCTCTACGATCTTCTGATTGGGCCGTTCGCCGATTTCGGCTTCATGCGCCGCGCGCTGGTGGCAAGCCTTGCTCTGTCGATGGGCGGCGCCTCGATCGGCGTGTTCCTGATCCTGCGGCGCATGACACTGATGGGTGATGCGTTGGCGCATGCGCTGCTGCCCGGCGCGGCGCTGGGCTTTCTCCTGGGCGGCCTTTCGCTTCCGGCAATGAGTCTCGGCGGATTTCTTGCCGGCATCGCCACGGCGCTGGCCTCCGGGGCGATCGCCCGGTTCACCAGCATGCGCGAGGATGCGAGCTTCGGAGCGGCGTATCTGACGTCGTTGGCGCTCGGCGTGATGATCGTCTCCTTCCGCGGTTCGGCGATCGATCTGATGAACATCCTGTTCGGCGCCATTCTCGCTGTCGACAACACGGCCCTCATACTGGTGGCAGCGACGACGACCGTTACCCTGGCCGGGCTTGCCGCGATCTATCGGCCGCTGGTCGTGGAATGCTTCAACCCGGGCTTCCTCGCCGCCATGGGCGTAAGGGGCTCACGTTATCATTATCTCTTTCTGGCGCTCGCCGTGCTCAACATGGTGGCCTCGTTCCAGGCGCTGGGCACGCTGATGGCGCTTGGCCTCATGCTTCTGCCGGCCGTCGCGGCCTCGTTCTGGGCGCGCGAAGTGTGGTCGATGACCGCGATCGCCGCCCCCATGGCGTTTCTGTCGGCGACGATCGGCCTGCTGGTATCGTTCCATGCCGGATTGCCGTCCGGCCCGGTCATCGTGCTGATTGCCAGCCTGTTCTTCCTTGGCTCGTTGCTCCTGGGCTCCCGCGCCTCGGTGCGGGCAAGGCTGTCGCAGCGCGTGCACCTTCGGGCATAACCTGTCTTCATGTCGTTGGACAGTAATGCCGCGGTCGCGCTTGCGGCTTTCGTGATTGGCGCGCTCTTCGGAGCCTTGGCCCGCTGGTCCGGCTTCTGCCTGCGCGGCGCCGTCGAGGACACTCTCACGATCCCCGAGGCGCCACGGCTGCGCAGTTTCCTGCTGGCGATGGCGGTGGCCTTTCTCGGCGTCCAGGCGCTGGTCCTGACGGGCCGCCTCGATCTGTCGAGGGCGGTGGTGCTGCCGCAGAGCCTATTCTGGGGTGGCGCCCTGCTGGGCGGTGCGTTGTTCGGCGTCGGCATGGTGCTGACCGGCGGCTGCGGCACGCGCCTGCTGGTGCTCATGGCCGGCGGCAATCTGCGATCGGCGATTTCCTTTCTCGTCTTCGCGCTCGTCGCCTATGCCACGATCCGCGGCATCCTCGCGCCGGTGCGCAGTGCGCTGATGGCGCTGAGTTCGACGCCGCTCGGACGGCAAACCTTGCCGACGACTGTCGGCGTGATCGTCGCCGCGTTGGCGCTCGTCGGCGCTTTCTGGCGCCGTGTGCCGCCACGGCATCTGGTGGCGGGTCTGTTGATCGGTCTGCTGGTCCCGGCCGGCTACCTCGCCACGACGCTCCTGGCTGACGAGTTCGATCCGCTGCCGGTGGAGAGCCTCAACGTCACCCGCGCCGGTGGCGATGCGCTGGTCTATCTGCTGATCTGGACCGGAGCGAAGATCAATTTCGGAATCGCCTTTGTCGCCGGCATCCTGGTGGGCGCGGCTGTCATCGTGGCGTTGCAGGGCGACTTCAAACTGGTGGGGTTCGATCGGCCGGTCGACATCTTGCGTTATGCGTTCGGCGCGGCGCTCATGGGAGTGGGCGGCGTACTGGCGCTGGGCTGCACGATCGGCAATGGTCTCACCGGCGTCGCGTCCTTGGCGCCGACCTCGTTCATCGCCGTCCCGGCCATGGTCGTGGCGGCGGCGGCGACGTTCAAATGGCGTTGGAGGAGACAGGCATGACGGCTTCACCGGTTCCTGGCGTGGCACTCAAGACGGTCACGGCAAACAACATCCACATGCGTTACGCCGAGATCGGCAGCGGACCGCTGGTGCTGTTCTGCCACGGCTGGCCGGAGAGCTGGTATTCCTGGCGGCATCAGTTGACGGCCCTGGCTGCCGCTGGCTTCCGCTGCGTGGCGCCCGACATGCGCGGTTACGGCGGCACGGAGTCGCCGGAGCCGATTGACCAGTACACGCTGCATCATCTGGTCGGCGACATGGCCGAACTCACCAAGGCGCTGGGCGAGACCAAGGCCTATATCGTCGGCCACGATTGGGGCGCGCCAGTCGCCTGGCACGCCGCGCTCTGGCGGCCCGACCTCTTTCCGGCCGTTTGCGGCATGAGCGTGCCCTACGCCCCGCCGGGCCATGTCGACATCCTGACTGCGCTCGACAAGCTCGGCATCCACGACTTCTACCTGCAATATTTCCAGAAGCCCGGCGTGCCCGAGGCCGAGCTGCAGCAGGACATCAAAGGCGCCCTGCGTCGCCTCTATTATGCGGCGAGCGGCGACGTCACCGAACAGGGCAAGGGATTTGCGCGGCTCACCGCCGGGTCCTTGCTCGGCAATACGGTCGATCCGGCCGCGCTGCCGGCCTGGCTGCGGTCCGAGGATCTCGACTATTACGCCCAGGAATTCTCCCGCACCGGCTTCCGCGGTGGCCTCAACTGGTATCGCAACCTGCGTCGCAACTGGGAACTGGCGGCACCGTGGCGCGGTCAACCGATCCGTCAGCCATCGTTGTTCATCGCTGGCAGCCGCGATGGCGTCCTCAGGTTTCCGGCGGCTCAGGCGCAGCTCGACGCCTATCCCAAGACTCTGCCCGGTCTGAAGGGCAGCCATATCCTCGACGGTGCCGGCCACTGGGTGCAGCAGGAGCGCGCCGACGAGGTCAACCGGCTGCTGATCGCATTCCTGAAGGGGCTCTAGATCTTCGGAACCGCGCGCTTCCAGGCGATCCATCTCCGCACGGGAAGCGCGCGGTGCACGATATGACTATTTCTTCTCCTCGAACTTGAGCGCCGCGCCGTTCATGCAGTAGCGCTGGCCAGTCGGTTGCGGGCCGTCCGGGAAGACGTGACCGAGATGGCCGCCGCATTTGGCGCAATGCACCTCGACACGCGTCATGCCGTGGCTTTGATCGACCGAGGTGTCGACGGCAGCGCCCATCGGCGCCCAGAAGGATGGCCAGCCCGAGCCGCTTTCATATTTGGTCGACGAGTCGAATAAGGGTTCGCCGCAACCGGCACAGCGGAAGATGCCCGTGCGCTTCTCGTTGTTCAGCGGGCTGGTGAAAGGCCGCTCGGTGCCATGATTGCGCAGCACATGGTGCTGCAGCGGATCGAGTTCCTGGCGCCACTCGGTATCGCTTTTGTCGATGGGGGTCTTGGTGCTCATGATGTCCTCCGATTGACTGCCGATCTCCGCTCACACAACGTATTCAGACCAGGCTTCGCAACTCCGTCGTCGTCACCGACAGCATGGCGAGATCGAGCTGGCCCGTGCCCGACAGCTCTTCCTTGAGCCGGTCGACGCGCTCGAGGGCGAGCGGCCGGCCCTCGGCCCAACGGGACAGCGCGACGTCCGGATCGGCTGCGCCATCGGCGCCGGCGGCACGCAGGACGGAGCCGAGCAGGTCGGCATGCAAGGCTGCCAGCTCGTCCGCCATGGACAGCGCCGCCTGCGCCGGCCACTGGCCTTCGCGCGGCAGCTTTTGCGCGCCAATGGCGAGGGCGGCCAAAGACAGCCGCTCGCCGAGCCGGAAGTAGAGGCGCGCCGCGTCCTCGATGCTGCAGCCGTTGGCGCGCGCCGCCAGCATCAGATCGCCGGCGCTGGCAAGCGTCTCCAGGGATGCGGCGCGCCGTGCCACCGCCGGCGGCGCGCCAAGCGCCTCGAAGGTGGCGCCGCGCTCGTTCAAGGCGGCCGTTTCGGCCGGACCGATCATCGTGGGATGCAGGTCGCCCAGCGCCGCGACCGCGGTGCCGAGCTGGTCGGTCGCGGCCAGCGTGTCGATTGGCTGCGGCAGGCGACGCAAGGTCCATTGCACCGTGCGGATCAGGAACCGCTGCGAGGCCACGAGCATGCGGATCTGCGCTTCGGCCTTGAGCGACTCGTCCAGCGCCTCGATATCGGTCCAGAGATCGCGCAGGTTCCAGGCGTCGCGCACCACGGCGAAGGCCCGCGCGATGGCCGCGGCCGACGCGCCGGTGCGCTGGCCTACGCTGCGCACGAAGGTCGGACCGCAGCGATTCACCATCGAGTTCACGACCTGCAGCGTCGTGATTTCACGCCGCAGGCGATGGTCGCGGATCGCGCTCTCGAATTTCTGCTCCAGCGTGGTCGGGAAGTAGCGCAGCAGCTCGCTTTCCAGCAGCGGATCGTCGGGCAGATCCGAATTCAGGATCTGCTCGGCGAGATCGATCTTGGCATAGGCCAGCAGGACGCAGAGTTCCGGCCGTGTCAGGTACTGGCGGTTCTGCGCGCGGGCGCGCATGGCGGCCGAATCAGGCAGGAACTCGACGGCTCGGTCCAGGCGACCCTGGCGCTCGAGCGCACGCATGAAACGCTCCAGCCGATCATGCTCCTCCCCGGCCTGCGCCTCGGCAATGCTGATGGCTTGGCTCTGCTGGTAGTTGTGGCGCAGCACGAGCGAGGCGATCTCGTCGGTCATGCCGAACAGCAATGCATCGCGATCGGCGACGTCGAGCTGGTCGCGCTCGATCGCAGTGCCCGTCACGATCTTGATGTTGACCTCGTGATCGGAAGTGTCGACGCCGGCCGAATTATCGAGCGCATCGGTGTTGATCCTGCGTCCTGCGAGCGCCGCCTCGATGCGGCCGCGTTGCGTGAAGCCGAGGTTGGCGCCCTCGCCCACGACCCGCGCCCGCACGTCGGCGGCGTTGATGCGCAGCGCATCGTTGGTTCGATCGCCCGCCTCGGCATTGCTTTCGCCGGAGCTTTTCACATAAGTGCCGATACCGCCGAAATACAGCAAATCGACCGGCGCCTTCAGGATCGCACGCATGAGATCGATCGGGGTCGTGACGGGCTGTTCGATGCCAAGCGCGGCGCAGGCGGCCTCCGACAGCGTGATCGATTTTGCCGTGCGTTCGTAGAGGCCACCGCCCGCAGACAGCAACTTCTTGTCGTAGTCCATCCACGAGGAACGCGCCAACTCGAACAGCCGCTTGCGCTCGGCCCAGCTGATCTCCGGGTCGGGCGACGGATCGATGAAGATGTGGCGATGATCGAAGGCTGCAACCAGCTTGATCTGCCTGGACAGCAACATGCCGTTGCCGAACACATCGCCCGACATGTCGCCGACGCCCGCGACCGTGAAGGGCGTGCGCTGGATGTCGGTGCCGAGCTCCCGGAAGTGCCGCTTCACCGATTCCCAGGCGCCACGGGCAGTAATGCCCATCTTCTTGTGGTCGTAGCCTGCTGATCCGCCCGAGGCGAAGGCATCGTCGAGCCAGAAGCCGTAATCGCGCGCCAGCGCGTTGGCGATGTCGGAGAAGGTCGCCGTGCCCTTGTCGGCGGCGACCACCAGGTAGGGATCGTCGCCGTCGTGGCGCACGACCTGCGGCGGCGGCTTGACTGCGCCGGCGATGTAATTGTCCGTGAGATCGAGCAGGCCGCGTATCAGCGTCTGATAGCAGAAGACGCCTTCTGCCTGCAGTTGCTCGCGGCTGCCACCCTGGGGCGGCCGCTTGACGTAGAAACCGCCCTTGGAGCCGGTCGGCACGATCACGGCGTTCTTCACGATCTGCGTTTTCATCAGGCCGAGAATCTCGGTGCGGAAGTCCTCGCGGCGATCGGACCAGCGGATGCCGCCGCGGGCGACGCGGCCGCCGCGCAGATGGATGCCTTCCATGCGCGGACTGTAGACGAAGATCTCGACCAGTGGCCGTGGCGCCGGCAGGTCGTCGATGGCGCGGCTATCGACCTTGAAGGAGATCCATTCCTTTACCTCGCCGGCCGTGTCCCGTTGCCAATAGTTGGTGCGCAGCGTGCAACGCACGGCATTGAGGAAGCGCCGCAGGATGCGATCCTCGTCGAGCGTGGCGACGGCCTCGACAGCCCCGCTCAGCGCGGCTTCGACCGAGTCGATGCGCTCGGCGCGACGGTCTGAGCGCGCCTCGCCCAGGGCCGGGTCGAGGCGGGCACGGAAGAGATCAATCATCCCGCGCACGATCGCCGGATAGGCGGTGAGGACCCGCTCCATGTAGTCCTGGCTGAAGGCGATACCGGCCTGCCGCAGATACTTGGCATAGGCGCGCAGCAGAGCCACTTCGCGCCAGGCCAGCCCGGCGCCCAGCACCAACCGGTTGAGGCCATCGTTCTCCATGGCCCCCGCCCACAAGCGGTCGAGGGTCTCGGCGAAGCGTTCTCCCACCGCAATGAGATCGACGGCGGACTGGTCGGCCGTCTCCACGCTCAGCACCTGCAGCGCCACGCCGCTTGGCGCCGCCTCCGCGCCCAGCAGGAACGGCGCCTCGCTCAGGACGCGCAGGCCGAGATTCTCGGCCAGCGGCAGGATGTCGGAGAGCGCGATCGGCTCGCCGGGATGGAACAGGCGCACGCTGAACCGATGCGGCGGCAGTCCCGGGTCGCGATTAAGGCGGACGCCGAACGGGGCGCCCGCGAGGGCGGCCTGCAGCGGCTCGATATCGGCCACGGCATGATCTGCGTCGAAGCTGTCGCGGTACACCGGTGGGAAATAGCCGCGCCAGGTGCGCGCCGCGGCGCGTCCTTCGGCATCGCCCAGCTTGGCCTGCAGGGCCGCGCGCAGGCGGTCGTTCCATGAGGTGGCGGCTTCGGCGAGCGCCTGTTCGAGTGCCACAAGGTCGGGGGTGGGCGCATTGGGGCGGTCGAGCTTGAGCGTATAGAGCGCGCGGGCCAGCGCCGACTCGTCGCTGCTGGCGCCGGTGATGGAGATGACCTTGCCGTGCCAGGCCTCCTGCAGCAGATGGCAGAAGCGCTCGCTCAACGCCGCATCGAAGCGCTCGCGCGGCGCGAAGACCAGGCACGTGGCGAAGCGGCCAACTGCATCGCGTCGCGTGAACAGCGCCACGCGACGACGTTCCTGCAGCTGCAGGATGCCGAGCGCGTGCTTGTAGAGCGTGTCCTCGTCGATCTGGAATAGCTCATCGCGCGGATAGGAATCGAGGATGGCCAGCAGCGCCTTGCCATCGTGGCTGTTGGGATCGAGGCCGGCGCGCCGCAGCACGCTGTCGACGCGTCCGCGCAGTAGCGGCACTTCACGCACCATGGCGTGATAGGCGGTCGAGGTGAACAGGCCGACCAGTCGCCGCTCGCCGGTCACGCGGCCATCCGGGTCGTGTGTCTTAACGATCACGCAGTCCATGCCGCCGGTGCGATGAACCAGCGACAGCCGATCGGTCTTGACGATCATGAGCTGCTGCGGGCCGCGCGCGAAGCGCGCCATCGCCTCGCCGCCGCCGAGGCCGGCATCGAACAGATGCACCTCGTCGCGCCGCAGGATGCCGAGCGCCGAGCCCGGGATCAGGTCGTAGCGGAGGCCACCGGGATGTGTCGCGTCATCGACGTAGCGATAGCGGCGATGGCCGAGAAAGGTGAAGTGATTCGACTCGAGCCAGCACAGGAATTCCTCCTGCTCGGTGTGAGCCGTGCCGCTGCCGGCCATCAGGTCCTCGAGCGAATCGAGGCAGGCCCGGCGCAGCGCCGGCCAATCCTCGACCGCCATCCGCACCTCGCCGAGCACGCGGGCAAGCGTGGCCGCCAGCTCGTCCAGCACCTCCGGCTCGGCCTGCCGGTCGATCTCGATATGCATCATCGACTCGGGCCGCGCCCGTTCGCCCGCCTCCGTCGCCACTTCGATCAGGTCACCATCGAGATCGCGCCGCACCGCCATAACCGGATGCGCCAGCAGATGGACCGAGATCTCGCGGCGATTGAGCTCGTTGGTGATCGAATCGACCAGGAACGGCATATCGTCGTTCACGATCTGAACGATCGTATGTCGGCTTTCGAAGCCATGGTCGGCCAGGGTCGGATTGAACACGCGCACCTTGGCGATCCCGGGCAGGCGCCGCCTCGCGAAATTCAGAAGGCAGACAGCGGCGGCCGCGCGCTGCTCCATGGGCGCCGCCGCCAGGTCCCTGTCCGCCACGCGCTCATAGAGGCGCCGAGCGAATTCGGCCGCGCCCTGGCTCTGGGACTGGCTCGCGGCGGCCGCGCAGATAGCATCCAGGCCGTAGATTCTCGGTGCGAGTACTGTTGCCATCGATCTTTCCTACGCTGTCGGCGCTGCCTGGATGGTACGCCGCACCATGACAATCTGACGACGAAGACTTGGCAGGCCAGAAGTGCCCACCGCATCGGCCCTTTCGCTCTATGGCCCGACGCCGCCGGGCTGATTCGCTGGGCTTTCTGTTTGGGACCCACGGAATCCGCGGGAAAGCGCGTTTTGTTCTCCTCCCATGCTGCATCTGCGAAGAGTCTGCCGAGGCCAAGAAATCAGAATCTGTAGGGTCATTTTTTCATTTCAAAACAATGCACTAAGAGACCATTCCTGAGATTCACATTAGTGGAATAAAATTGGCGATGACAGGGCGGCCGCTACGCGTATCATCAAGGAATAGTGGGGCTGGGCCAACCGGTCCCTAGATGTAGGTGTCTTCCACAAACTGTTTTATCCACAGGTGTGGACAAGAAGAAAATGGGGGCCGCAAGTGTTTGATGTTGTTCAAGTTCGAAGCGGTGCTCGGGTTGTTACCGACTCCTCTCGGGACGCCCGCCTGACGGCCTTCGGCAAGGCCACCCTGGCCGACCGGTACCTTCTGCCGGGCGAAAGCTACCAAGAAATGTTTGCGCGCGTCGCCTCGGCCTATGCCGACGACGATGCCCATGCCCAGCGGCTGTATGATTACATCAGCAACCTCTGGTTCATGCCCGCGACCCCCGTGCTCAGCAACGGCGGCACGTCGCGCGGCCTGCCGATCTCCTGCTTCCTGAACGAGGCCAACGACTCGCTCGAGGGCATCGTCGGGCTGTGGAACGAGAATGTCTGGCTGGCGGCGCGTGGTGGCGGCATCGGCTCCTACTGGGGCAATCTCCGCTCGATCGGCGAGAAGGTCGGCATGAACGGTAAGACCTCCGGTGTCGTGCCCTTCATCCGCGTGATGGACTCGCTGACGCTTGCCATCTCCCAGGGCTCGCTGCGTCGCGGCTCGGCCGCGGTCTACCTGCCCGTGAACCATCCCGAGATCGAGGAGTTCATCGAGATTCGTCGCCCCACCGGCGGCGACCCCAACCGCAAGGCGCTCAACCTCCATCACGGCCTGCTGATCTCCGACGCCTTCATGCGCGCCGTCGAGGCCGACGAGGAATGGGCGCTGACCAGTCCCAAGGACGGCGCCGTCCTGCGCAAGGTGTCGGCTCGCCATCTGTGGATCCGCATCCTGACGGCGCGCATCGAGACCGGCGAACCCTACCTGGTGTTCGTCGATCACGTGAACAAGGCGATGCCGGAGCACCACAAGCTCGCGGGTCTCGAGGTCAAGACCTCCAACCTGTGCAGCGAGATCACGCTGCCGACCGGCGTCGACCATCACGGCAAGCAACGCACGGCGGTGTGCTGCCTCTCGTCCCTCAACCTCGAGACCTATCTCGAGTGGCACGAGCATCCGACCTTCATCGAGGACGTGATGCGCTTCCTCGACAATGTGCTGCAGGGCTTCATCGACAATGCCGGCAGCGACTTCGCCCGTGCCACCTATGCCGCCATGCGCGAGCGTTCGGTCGGCCTCGGTGTCATGGGCTTCCACTCCTTCCTGCAGCAGAACAACATCCCGATCGAAGCGGTGATGGCGAAGGTGTGGAACAAGAAGATGTTCAAGCACATCCGCGCCCAGTGCGACCAGGCATCGAAGATGCTGGCCGCCGAACGCGGTGCCTGTCCCGATGCCGCCGATTTCGGCGTCCAGGAGCGTTTCTCCAACAAGCTCGCCATCGCGCCCACCGCCTCGATCTCGATCATTTGCGGCGGCGCCTCGCCCGGCATCGAACCGGCGGCGGCCAACGTCTACAATCACAAGACGCTGTCCGGCTCGTTCGTGGTGCGCAACCCGTACCTGGAAAAGGTGCTGGCGCAGAAGGGCCGCAACGACGAGGACACCTGGACCTCGGTCATGACCAGCCAGGGGTCGGTGCAGCATCTCGACTGCCTCGACGATCACGAGAAGGCCGTGTTCAAGACCGCCTTCGAGATCGATCAGCGCTGGCTGGTGGAGCACGCGGCCGACCGCGCGCCGTTCATCTGCCAGAGCCAGTCGCTCAACCTCTTCCTGCCTGCGGACGTGCACAAGCGCGACCTTCACCAGATCCACATGATGGCCTGGAAGCGCGGCGTGAAGAGCCTCTATTACTGCCGCTCGCTGTCGATTCAGCGCGCGGACATCGTCTCGAACGACGCTGTCGTCTCGCCGCTCGGCGATCAAGCTCTCTCCGTGCCTAGAGTAGACGTCCCCGCGCCCTTGCCGGTCGGCACGCCGCCGGCCGGTGGGGCCAATAACAACGACTATGAAGAGTGTCTAAGCTGCCAGTAACGCGTCCCCGATGACGGGCTGCCGAAAGGCAGCCCGTTACCGTCACAGCTCCAGCCGAAGAATTCCGCGCCATGTCCCTTCTCGACGCCAAGCCGATCTACAAGCCGTTCCACTATCCTTGGGCCTACGATGCGTGGCTGACCCAGCAGCGCATCCACTGGCTGCCGGAGGAAGTGCCGCTGGCCGACGACGTCAAGGACTGGCGCAACAAGCTCTCGGACAGCGAGCGGCATCTGCTGACGCAGATCTTCCGCTTCTTCACCCAGGCCGATGTCGAGGTGAACAACTGCTACATGAAGCACTATTCGCGGGTGTTCAAACCCACGGAAGTGCAGATGATGCTGTCTGCCTTCTCGGCGATGGAGACGGTGCATGTCGCCGCCTACAGCCATCTGCTCGACACGATCGGCATGCCCGAGACCGAATACTCCGCCTTCCTCACCGTCAAGGAGATGAAGGACAAGTACGACTACATGCAGGGCTTCAACGTCGACTCCAAGGAGGACATCGCCAAGACGCTGGCAGTGTTCGGCGCCTTCACCGAGGGCCTGCAGCTCTTCGCCACCTTCGCCATGCTGATGAACTTCCCGCGCTTCAACAAGATGAAGGGCATGGGGCAGATCGTGTCGTGGTCGGTGCGCGACGAGACGCTGCACTGCAACTCGATCGTCAAGCTGTTCCGCACCTTCGTGCAGGAGAACCCGCAGGTCTGGAACGAGGGTCTGCAGCGCGAGCTTTACGTGGCCTGCTCGACCATCGTCGAGCACGAGGATGCCTTCATCGATCTCGCCTTTGAACTCGATGGCATCGAGGGCATGACAGCGACCGACGTGAAGCGCTACATCCGCTTCATCGCCGACCGCCGCCTGGTCCAGCTCGGCCTGCAACCCATCTACCGCAAGGATGCCAAGAATCCGCTGCCGTGGATGGACCAGATGCTGAACGCTATCGAGCACACCAACTTCTTCGAGAACCGCGCCACCGAGTATTCCAAGGCCTCGACGCGCGGCACCTGGGAAGAGGCGTTCTCGTAGGCTGGCAGGTCATGCCGCCGGCTGCGGCACGGGCCTGGGCAACAGACTCCAGGCGGCGATAGCACCGACCGCGGCGATGCACGCCGCCAACGCAAAGGTTTGAGCGAATCCGGCCGGCGCACGGTCCGACCCGACCGCTGCGCCGAGCGCGGCGATGCCGACGGCAAATCCGCCCTGGCGCATGACGATGGTCAGCGCCGAGGCCATGCCGGCTTGGGCCGGCGGTGCCAGGGCGACGACGGCGCCGGAGAGCTGGGAATGGGCCAGCGCCGCTCCGATGCCGATGCACGCCATGCCGGTGAGGGCGAGACCGAAGGCGATGGCCGAAGAGGCATGCGTCGCCGCGCCAGCCAGGACCAGATCTCCGGCGGCGACGATCAGAAGCGCGAGGGTGAATGGCCAGCGCGATCCCCAATGCGATACCAGCCTTCCGCCGACGGGCGGAAGAACGAGCATCGGCAGCGTCGCGGCCAGGAGAACGAGCCCCGACATGTCGACCGAGAATCCAAAACCGGCTTGCAGGAACAACGGCAGGTAGACGAGGACGGACCAGTAGCCGACCGAAAGTGTGACCAGCAGTGTGGCGCTCGCGATCATTGCCGGCCGCGCCAGTAACGCGGGATCGAGGATCGGCTGGGCCTGTCGCCGTTGCTGCAGGACGAACATCAACCCGATGACGGCGCTGCCGAGAAGGGTGGTGGGGCGCGTCACGGGCATGCTGCTGCCCTGAAGGAGTGCCTCGACCGCCAGCGAGAGGGCCAGGGTCAGCAGCAGGATGCCGGTTGGATCGAGCGGCCGGCCGGTGTCGGGGCGCATTTCTGCCACGAGCCGGGGCAGCATCCAGCCGGCCAGCAGGCAGAACGGCAGATTGGCCAGGAAGATCCAGCGCCAGCCGAAAGCAGAGGCTACCGCGCCGCCGAGAGTCGGCCCCAGCGCCATGGCGACGCCGGAAACGATACCGGTCACGGCGAAGGCTCGCGCACGATGACCGGCATCGGCATAGAGCCCGGCGATCAGCGAGATCGATCCGGTGATGACAAAGGCTGCCGCCGCGCCTTGCAGCGCCCGCGCGAGCCATAGGGACGGGCCGTCCCAGGCGAAGGCACAGGCAAGTGAGGCGAGGGCAAACCCAACATTGCCCAGGAGAAGGGCGCGCCTCCGCCCATACCGATCCGCCAGGGCACCCGAGGCGAGCAGCAAACCGGTGAAAGCGAGACTGTAGGCGTCCATGACCCAGGCGAAGCCGGCGATGCCGAAGCCGAGATCCGCGCCGATAGAGGGCATGGCCACCACGACGGCCGTTACGTCGAGTTGGGTGAGAAAGGCGGCGAATGAAAGGGCGAGGGCGGGCGTGTGATGAAAGCGACTCATGCCGGGGATTGTCGCCGGGCCTGGCCGGTCGCTCCGAGCGCCAACGCTTCACTCCAACATGAATATCGTTCATAGTGCAGTAATGCGCCGCCTGCCACCCTTCGATGCCCTGGTCGCCTTCGACAGCGCGCTTCGTCACCGCAGCGTGACGCGGGCGGCGGGCGAACTCGGCGTGACGCAAAGTGCGGTGAGCCACCGGCTGCGACGACTCGAATCGTTCATTGGCGCCCCGCTGCTCTATCGAACGAGCGAGGGACTGAGCGCGACCGCCACCGGCGAGGCCTTGGCGACAGGCCTTACCGAGCTGCTCGATGGATTGGCCGATTTGCGGGCTCGTTGTCGGGCGGCGATGGCGCCAGCCAGCCTGCGGGTCGGCATCGGCCCGGCGCTGGCCCACCATTGGCTGGTGCGTCGCTTGCCGGCCTTCACGGCCGCTCATCCCGCAATGGAGATCGAACTGGTCATCGTCGAAGGCGAGATCCAGACGCGGTTGCCGGATGTCGATGTGGAGATCCGCTGGCTGCCGGTCGACGCTGCGCGCCAGACCTCGACGCAGCGCATGCTCTTTCAGGAGCGGGTATTCCCGGTCTGCCACCCGCGCCTCTTGCCGAATGGCAGAAGCCTGCGCGATCCGAAGGCCCTGGCCAGCCTGCCGCTCCTGCACAAAGGGCCGGCGGGCCGTGGCGGCGGCGCGGAATGGTCGTGGCCGGTGTGGTTCGAGCGGCTGGGCATCTCGACGCGGCCGCCCTCGGGACTGCGGTTCGGCACGTTGGGAACGGCGATCAGCGCAGCGTTGGAGGGTGCTGGCGTGGTGCTCGCGCGCTCGCTGCTGGTGCATGACGCGCTGGCGGACGGGCGCCT
Source organism: Enhydrobacter aerosaccus (assembly GCF_900167455.1). GTDB lineage: Bacteria > Pseudomonadota > Alphaproteobacteria > Reyranellales > Reyranellaceae > Reyranella > Reyranella aerosaccus. The sequence continues at coordinate 150,125 of NZ_FUWJ01000003.1, read as the reverse complement.
CGTCCGGGTCCTTCCCCCGAGCTGGGAGATGGCATCGAGCAAGGTTCATGTCGTGCGCTCGCCAGCGGCTCTCGGCAGCGACGAGCGCGTCGCTTGCTTCGCCGCCTGGGTGGCAGCCGAGGCCAAGGCGACGGTCGGAAGACCGCGACAGGTCGCGTGATCGGTTAAGGCGCGTCGCTGGCCTTCACCGGATTGGCGGTGCGTATTGCAGACCGCCCTGGCTCCACAGCCTATTGAGGCCGCGATCGACCTTGAGCGCGCTGCCGGCGCCCAGGTTGCGGTCGAAGGCCTCGCCGTAGTTCCCGACCTGCTTGACGATGTTGTAGACCCACCGCTCGTCGACGCCGAGCGCCTTGCCCATGCCGGGGGTGACGCCGAGCAGGCGCTTCACGGTGGGATTGTCGCTCTTCAGCATCTCGTCGACGTTGTTCGATGTGATGCCGTACTCCTCGGCCTCGATCATGGCGTACTGGGCCCATTTGACGATGTCGGCGAACTGGTTGTCGCCGTGACGCACGGCCGGTCCCAGCGGCTCCTTGGAAATGATCTCGGGCAGGATCTCGTAGTCGTCGGGATTGGCGCTATTGGCGGCGCGCGTGCTGTAGAGGCGGGCGCGGTCGCCGGTATAGACGTCGCAACGCCCTGCGAAGAAAGCGGCGCGGATCTGGTCGATATCCTCGAAGATGACCGGCTTGAAGGTCATCTTCATGGCGCGGAAATAATCGGCGATATTGAGCTCGGTCGTGCTTCCCGACGGCACGCAGATGGTGGCGCCGTTCAACTCCCGGGCGCTCTTCACCCCGAGCTTCTTGGGCACCATGAAGCCCTGGCCGTCGTAGTAGGTGATGCCCGTGAAATCGAGGCCGAGCGCGGTGTCGCGTGTCAGGGTCCAGGTCGTGTTGTTCGAAAGCACGTCGACCTCGCCGGACTGCAGGGCCGTGAAGCGATGCTGGGCCGACAGCGGCACGTACTTGACCTTCTCCGAATCGCCGAACAGGGCGGCGGCGACCGCGCGGCAGACATCGACGTCGATGCCTCGCCACTTGCCTTCGTTGTCGACCATCATGAAGCCGGCCAAACCGCCCGCCGCCACGCCGCAGATCAGCGTGCCGCGGGCCTGCACGGTGTCGAGATCCTTGCCGGCCAGCGCGTAGCCCGATGGGGCAAGCAGGGACAAGCAGATCATTGTCGCCAGAAGGAATCTGTGCATCTCGGTCTCCTCTCCCTCACCCGGCGCAAGGGGCGTGCCACGTTTGACGTCGGCCCCTTCCTTCATGACAGAAGCGGCAGCACCACCGCCATGAGGATCGTGAAGGCGACACGGCCCTGTTCCCGACCGGTCATGCCGTAGTTGCCGCAATTCATCGCCACCACCAAGTCCAGATCAGGCAGCACGAAAAGGAACTGGCCGCCCCATCCGATGCCGCCGACCCAGCGATGCAGCAGCGATTGCCCGGCCGCCGTCACCTGGCCCACATACCAGTGATAACCATAGTCCCGGCGGGCATCGATCCGGACGACCGGCGTCGTGATCGTCTTCACCCAGCCCGCGGGTACGAGCTGGCGGCCTTGCCATTCGCCGCCCGAAAGAACGAGCTGGCCGATCTTCAGCATGTCGCGCGGCAGGAGGCGAAGGCCGGAGGCGGCATAGGGTTCGCCCCTGCTGTCCGTCGCCCAGGCCGATGCGCCGAAGCCCATGGGCTCGAACAGGACGCGGCGCGCATAGTCGAGCAACGGTTGTCCTGTTGCGCGCACGATCAGATGGGCAAGCAGCGCCGTGGCGCCGCCGCAATAGGTCCATTGCGAGCCGGGCGCGTACACGATCGGTAGCGACAGGATGTAGCGATAGCGGTCCGGCGCGGCGTCCATCGCATCCTCGCTGTTCTGCGGATGGCCATAGGGGATCGAGAGCTCGTCCCATGCGAGTCCCATGGTCATGCTGAGAACGTGGGCGATGGTGAGCTTTTCCCGGCCAGGCTGGAGCGCGAGGTCGGCATATTCGGGGAACTGCGCATAGAGCCCGGCCTCGGGCGGCGGGACTTTTCCCTCGGCGAGGGCAATGCCGTAGAGCAGCGCCACCACGCCCTTGGACACGGAGTACAAGTCGTGCGGCACGTCGGGGCCGAACACGACCCGGCCGAGCGGTCCGCGCGATCGGCTTTTGTCCTCGCCCGGTTGGTAGTGCTCGAAGATGACGCTGCCGTGCTGGGAGACCAGCAGGGCGTGCAAGCCGCTGAGCTTTTCCTGCTCGGTCACGAATGCGAGGCGACGATCGAAATCGGCCGCTGCCGGCGTGGCGAACGCAGCTCGGCCTCGCCCAGCGAGCAGAATGGCCGCACCGCCCAGCATCAAGCTGCGGCGGGCGATGGAACGGTCGAGCGGGTGGCGGCGGACTTGGTCGGTCATGGGCGCTGTTCTCCTCTGGACAGACGACATGGCATCCACTACCTTGTTTTGCAAGGTACTGTGTCATACGTGATAGAGGGTGCTGAAGCCCGTGTCCGATTCGCTGCTCGTTCAGCTTCGCAAAGGTGTGCTCGACATGTGTGTGCTGGCCCTGCTCGCGCGCAGCGACGGATATGCCTACGACATCGCTGCCCGACTGGCCGAGGACATCGGCATGGGCGAGGGCACGATCTATCCCTTGATGCGGCGCATGCAGGCTGATGGCCTGGTGAAGACCTACCTCAAGGAATCGAGCAGCGGCCCGCCGCGCAAATATTACCAGCTCACCAAGGCGGGCCATGCCGCGCTCGCCGCCCAGAAGGCGGAATGGAATGCCTTCGCCGCCGCGGTGGCCGACGTGCTGTCGGACGCGCGGTCTTCCTCGGCAACGCGATCCCAGGGAGCGGACAAATGACCAAGGCCGAGTTTCTCGACACACTGCGCCGCCGCCTCGCCGGCCTGCCGCCGGCGGAAATCGACGACCTTGTCGGCGACTATGCCACGCACTTCGACGACGGCATGGCGGCCGGCCGCAGCGAGGCCGAGATCGCCGAGGCCCTGGGCGATCCGGCACGGCTGGCCCGCGAGCTGCGGGCGGAGGCGGGCTTTCGTCGCTGGGAAGAAGCGCCGACGCCGGCCAACTTCTTTGCCGTCTTGTTCGGCTTCCTGGCACTGGTCGCGGTCGACTTCGTCTTCCTGTTGCCGGTGCTCGCCGGGCTTGCGTTCTTCGTCTTGCTGGCCGGGTTCGTGCTGCTCGGACTTTGCGTCGCGGGCTTCGTGCTGGTGCTCGAGCTGTTCCGCCTCGATCACGGTCTCACCCTGCATTATCTGGCGCGCCTCTTCGCCGGCATCGGTCTGCTGGGCGTGGGTGTTGGCGGCGGCGCTCTCCTGCTGCTGCTGGTCGATTATGTCGTGAGACTGCTCGGGAAGTTCGCGCGGCTGCACTACGCGCTGCTGGGCCAGGCCGGGCAGGCGGCGGCTTAGGAGGATGACCATGATCAGGGGGCTTCGCGCCGTTGCGGCCATCGGGCTCGGTGTCGGCATCGTCTCGCTCGCCATCGCCTATACGCTGGGCGGACGCGACGTCGACGGGTTGTGGGATCATCTGCATCGCCGCGACTGGGCTTGCGACGATGGCAAGGCTAGGCGCGACGGCGCATCGGAACGACGGCTCGCCTGGAATGGCGAGGACGCGATCGATATCGCCGTGCCAGCCAGCGTCCGGCTGCGCGCAGGCGAGGGCAACGAGATCGTCGTGCGCGGCGCACCGGACATCGTTGCCCATGTCGCCGTGCATGGTGATCATCTCGTTCTCGATTGCCACGGTCGCGGCGCGTCCCGCGAACTCGAGGTCGTTCTCCCGGGCAAGGCCTTCCATCGCATCGGCCTTTCCGGCTCTGGACGGCTGACGATGGAAAACCTCTCCCAGCCGGAGATGGCGCTGCGGATCAGTGGCAACGGCAGCGTGCGCGCCCAGGGCAGCGTCGACCGGCTGTCGGTTGCTGTCGCGGGCTCCGGCGACGCCCGGCTCGCCGACCTCGCGGTGAAGGCGCTGACCGTGAAGATCGCCGGCAGCGGCAGCGTGGAGGCAGCACCTCAGGACGAGGCCGACGTGTCGATCTCGGGTTCGGGCAATCTCAAGCTCCTGAGCCGGCCTGTCCATCTGACCACCCACATCTCCGGCTCCGGCCGATTGAGCCAGGTGCCTGCCGGGCCGGTGGGCAAGTAGGAGAGACAGCTTCGACGTTGGAGTGCTGCCGATTCAGTATGTTCGACTGTAACCGTCGGGATGCAGATCGGGATATCGTCGAGCAACCGGAAGAGTGACCTGCACATGCAGGTTGTGAATGATATCGCCAAGAAGGCGGATCATCTGTTTGCGTTCGGACTCGCTTTCGACGACATCCACCGCAATGTGCAGCTCGCCCAGAGCAAGCTCCACTTGCTTCATTGCCACCATGATCTTCTCTGCTACTTCGCGTTCCATTGCATCCTCGTTCTGCCTGGACCTAGCGGTCATCGCCTTTTTGGCATGCATGCTCACACGCATCGACGCGTCAGGCAGTCATCGGCGGTGCGTGTCTCGCCACCGCTAAACTTGATCCGTATACGCGGTGTCGACCTAATGTCCGTAGACGAGCTGCGGTAGCCACATGGTCAATGGCGGCCAGTAGGTGATGATCATCAGGACGATCAGCAGCAGGACCAGGAACGGCAGGATGCCGCGAATGACCTCGCCGATCGGCGCGGTCGAGATGGTGGCCAGCACATAGAGGTTGAGCCCGACCGGCGGATGCACCAGGGCGATCTCCATGTTGTGCGTGAAGATGATGGAGAAATGTACCGGGTCGACGCCAAGCGGGACCAGCGCCGGCGCCAGGATCGGCAGCACCAGCAGCAAGGTCGCCACCACTTCGAGGAAGCAGCCGAGGATCAGCAGCAGGACGTTGATGGCGAGCAGGAACTCCCAGGTCGAGAAATGGTGGTCGAGCACCCATTTCACGAGCTGCGCCGGCACGCCGGAATCGGTCATCCAGTGGCCGAAGGCGATGGCGGTGGCGACGATCAGCATGATCGTGCCCGCGCTTTTGATGGCGTCGGCGATCACCGACAGCGACTGCGTCCAGTGGAACCCGCGATAGAAGCCGAGGCTGATGGCCATCGAGGCGGCGGCAGCGATGGCGGCTGCCTCGGTGACGGTGACGATGCCGCCATAGATGCCGACCAGGACGATGATCGGCACCAGCAGGGCCGGGATCGCCCGCCAGGTGACCTTGAGCCGCTCCGCCATCGGCAGAGCCGGCTCGACGGGGAAGTTGTTGCGGCGCGCGGTGTACCAGACCCAGCCGAAGAAGGCGGCGGCCTGCAGCAGGCCCGGCAGGATGCCCGCCAGGAACAAACGGGGGACCGATTGCTCGGCGACGATGCCGTACAGGATCAGGGCCAGGCTGGGCGGGATGACGATGCCGATCGTGCCCGAGGCGCCGATGACACCGAGCGCGAAGGAGCGCGGATAGCCTTTTTCCAGCATGGCCGGCAGCAGGATCGTGCCCATGGCAAGCGCGGTCGCCACCGAGGAGCCGCAGATCGCGGCGAACAGGGTGCAGGAGACCACGGTCACCAGTCCCAGCGAGCCGCGCACGCCGCCGATCCAGGCGGTGCAGAGATCGACCAGCGCCTTGGCGACGCCACCCTGCCGCATGAAGGCCGCTGCCATCACGAACAGCGGCAGCGACATCAGGGTCGAGGAGTTGAGCGAATCGATCACGACCTGCGCGGCCCCGATCAGCGGCTGGTCGGAGAAAATGTAGAGGACCGCGGCGCAGGCGCCGAGCACGAGGAAGATCGGCATGCCCGAGGCGAGCAGGCCGAAGAACATCACGAAGAAGAGGGTGACCCACATCGGCGATCAGTCCGTCGTTGCCGACTTGGCGTCGCCGCCGGCCGGTGCCATCAGGTCATGCTCCGCCGTATGGCCAACCGTCATGGTCGCGGGATCGAAGCGGAAGAGATACCGGTAGAGGCGAATGGCGTAACGGACCGTCATCAGTAGACCGCCCACCGGCAGCGACGCGTAGTAGATCCACATCGGGAAGGCGAAGTCGGTCGAGCTGTGCTCGTCCAGCATCCAAGACGACTCGGTGATGTTGAAGCCGTACCACACCATGCCGATGCAGAAGACCAGCGCCACGATACAGTTGAAGCTCTCCAGCCAGCGCTGACCCGTCGGGCCGACGAGGCGCAGCACCAGGTCGGGCCGCACATGGCCATCGGTCCGCACCAGCTGGCTCGAGATGATCATCACGCCCCAGACCACGAGATAGACGATCACCTCTTCGGCCCAGCTGATGGCATAGGCCGGAAAGAAGTATCGCCCCGCGACCTGGACGATGCCCACGATCATGGCAATGGCGCCGAGCAGCCCCACCAGGGTCCGCTCGATGCGATCCCAGAAATTGTCCGTGCGGTTCACTCTGGACCTAGCCGTGCCAACCCTAGCCGATCGCTTCCTTGACCAGCTTCACGATCTCGGGCGAGAGCTTGGCATCCTTGATCAGGGCGTCGACGTCGCCGAGCATGGCCTTGCGGGCTGCCGCGAGTTCGTCGGCGGAGGGGTCGGTGAATTTCACGCCATTGGACTCCATGACCTTGCGGCCGTTGGCCTGGGAAGCCGCCGCGTTGCTGCGGTAGCCGCCGATATTCTGGGCCCAGAGGTCGGTCATCATCTTCTGATTGTCGGCGCCGAGCTTGGCCCAGGTGGCGTTGCCGATCATCGGGATGTACTGGCCCATGAACTGATGGTCGGCATAGGAGTACTTCACGCCCGCTTCCCACAGCTTGGCCGAATTGCAGCTTTCGTCGGTGCTGACCAGGGCGTCGAAAGTGCCTTGGCTCAGCGCCAGCGGCACGTTCGGCCAGGCGGTGGTGTTGGCGATGCCGCCCACGAACTTGATGCGCCAGGAGATGCCCGCGCCACCGGGGCTGCGGATCTTGAGGCCCTTGAGATCAGACAGGTGATTGAGCGCCGTCTTGGTGCTGTACCAGTTCTGATAGCCGAGATCGATCCACGGCCCCAGTACCTGGGTATGCAGCTTGCCCATGAGCTGCTGGTTCACGTACTGGCCTGGCTTGCCATCGGTCGCCTTGTGCGTGGTCTCCGACGATTGGCCGTAGAAATAAGGCAACTGCACCATGTCGCAGTCGGGCACGAGGCCGGTCAGCGTCCAGGCGCCGGGCGCGGCCATCTCGACCTGACCCTGCAACAGGGCCTTGGAGACGTTGAGGTCGGCGAACAACTGGCCGGAATGGAACACCTCGCCGACGATGCCGCCATTGGAGGCCTTGGCCAGTTTCTCGAAATAGTCGACGATCGTCTGATTGCGCGGATGGCTGGGGGCCGTGTCGAGCGAGCAGCGGATCTTGAGCGGCTCGGCGGCGCGCAGGATGGCCGGCGAAACGAGCGTGGCGGCGGCAGCGCCGAATACGGCGCGGCGCGAAAGGCGCAGAGACATCAGACGTTCCTCCAATTGGACCTTGCCTTATGGTTCTTGGGCGACGTGCGTCGCCGGTCCGCAAGGAGCAGTTTAGAAGCGGTAGCGTCTGGCGTTAAAGGCCAAATGTCGCAGCGAGCCGCTTGGCGCTATTTCACGCGCGGATCAGGTCGATAGGGCGGTCCGGAAGATCGCCTCGACATGAATGTCGGCGCAGTCGATCACGGCAAAGTCAGGCGTGCGGTCGGCGAACGCCAGGAACAGATCGGTGCCGCCCAGCATGATCGCCTCGGCGCCCCGATCGCGGCACAGCATCCGGCCGGCCTCCAGGAAGATCAGCCGCTGTTGCTCGGTGACGCGGCCGATATTCGCCATCGCGGAATAGGCGTCCGCCACGCGGTCGAACATCTCGCCCTCGGGCGCGATCAGATCGGCAAACGGTACGCCGCCATAGAGCTTGCTGCCCATCACCATGCGCGTGCCGAGCACGCCGATCTTCCTGAGCTTGCGGGCGGCGATCGCGGCACCGACGGCGGGAATGGCGTTGACGAGCGGCAGAGGCGAAATCGGCTCCAATTCCCTAATGCAGAAATGTCCGCCCATCGAGGTGACTGCCGCGATATCGGCGCCGGCCGCCTTCAAACGATCGATGAGGCCGGCGAAGATCGCGGCCTGCCGGGCGGGCTGGTTGGCGGTCAGGTTGCGGCCCATTTCCTCGACATCGGCATGGACGATCGTGAGGGTGAGCGGACGGCCGGCGGCGCGATGCCGGTCGATCAGGCCGCGATAGTAGAAATCCGTTGCCGCCGGTCCGATACCGCCGATCAGTCCGATATGCATGTCGACAATCCTGCCTTGTTCCGGGCTCCCGAGGTCAAGAAGTGTAAAGCACCTTCTCGACCAGCTCGCGGTCGAGAACCTCGGCCATCGCGACACCGGACACCGTATGGCTGCGCGGCACGAGGGATGAGACGAAGGCGACGACGTCGGCCGGTTGATCATCGTAATTCAGTGACACGGCCTCTCCCTCGTGGGGGGAACTGTGCCGTCCAAGGTCGGGGAGCGCTTCGTTCCACGGCAGGTAGACCATATCGATGGCCTTACTGAAAAGCCGCCGAGGGGCAAACTTCTCCCGTTCGATCAACAGATAGTCCACTTTCGGCAGGATCGCGGGGATGCAGTCAGGCCACACCGCCATCGTCGCGAGTCGCCCATCGATCAGGATGAAGATGATGGCGGGAACGAAAAGATCGCGCGTCTGCTCATGCTGCAGAATCGGCCGACAGTAGTTCCAGTTCCAGATTCTCGTCAGCTGCTCGGCCGGCAACGCCGACGGTCTTTTGCCGGATTGGGACTGGCGGGTAAGGACCGATCGATAAGCGATCTCGTTGCCATGGTTCCAGCCGCTGATCAGCTCGTTACGACGATACTCACCTTCACCCATGCCATGGCTTTGGGGGTCGAGGACCACGCAGTCGAACTCGCGGACGAAGGCCGCGACTTCCAGCTCCGCCTCGTAGATGAAGAAGCTGGGCCGGAAGAAGTTCACCCCAAAAGCAACGGCATAGCTGCTATCCGGGGAGTCAGGCTCGGCCTCGTGCTTGTCGAACCAGAAATACACACCGGTGGACTGGTTCTCGTAAAACGCCTGCCCGCTCTCGATGGTGTAGTTGGGCTGCGCACGAAAATAGTCCAGCATCTGGCCTTCGGTGATCGTCCCTGATCTTGGCTTCAAGTAGAGATCGTAGCTCATGCGGTCGTCCGTCGCGCGGAGCGGCGCTGGATCAGGAGGTTCGCCACCACCGTGAGGCCGAGCGTCACCGCCATCAGAATGAAGGCGATGGCGCCGCCGAACGGCCAGTTGGTTTGCTGGGTGAACTGGTTGTAGACCAGCGGCGCCATCATCTTGAACAGCGGCCCGCCCAGCAGATAGGGCGTGGCGTAGGCGTTCATCGCCAGGATGAAGGTCAGGATGGTGCCCGAAAGGATGCCGGGCAAGGCGAGCGGCCACAGCACGCGCCGAAACATGGTGAGGGGCGGGGCGCCCAGGCTGAAGGCCGCTTCCTCGACGGCGCGGTCGATGCCCTCGATCACGCTCTGCAGCGACAGGACCATGAAGGGCAGGTTGACGGCGATGATGCCGATGATGACGGCCTTCTCGGTGAACATGATCTCGAGCGGCTTGTCGATCAGTCCGAGCCCGGTCAGGCCGGCATTGACGAAGCCCTTGTTGCCGAACACCACCATCCAGCCCGCCGCGCGCACGGCATTGCCGACGAACAGCGGCAGGACGATGGCGATGATCAGCAGGTGCTTGAAGCGGCTTTGCGTGCGCGCCACGACATAGGCGAGCGGAAAGCCCAGCACGAGACAGGCGACCGTCGACAGCAGCGCGATCTTCACCGTCGTCGCCAGGGCCGCCGTGTAATAGGGATCGGTGAAGAAGTGGATGTAGTTGGCGGCCGTCAGCGCCTCGACCATCGTCTTGGTCGCCTTGTCGAAGCCGTTGAGGCTGAAGCGGAACAGGATCGCCAGCGGCGCGAACAGGCTCACGGCGACGAAGATCGTCGCCGGCCCGATCAGCGCCGATGCCGTCAGGAGTCGGCTGCGCTGCCTGTCGATCGCGAGGCTCATCCCTTGAACGACTTGTTCCACCATTCCTGGAACGCGACGTCGTTCTTGGCCAGATAGCCGTAATCCAGATCGACCAGCCGCTTCTGCTCCTCGGGCGTGAAGCCGATGCGCTTCTGCACGTCGGCCGGCACGTTGGCGTTGGTGACGGTCGGGTTGTAGCCCATGTCGACCGCGAAGGCCTCCTGCGCCGCCGGCTCGAGCATGGCGTTCAGATAGGCATAGGCGCCGGGCTTGTCGGGCGCATTCTTCGGCATGGCGAAGCCCGAGATGTACATCGGCACGCCTTCCTTCGCGGCCGCCGTCTCGATCGGGATGCCGGCATTCTGCCACTGCACCGCGCGCGCCTTCCACATGATGCCGATGGCGATCTCCTCGGTCTTCATCGCCTGGGCGAAGGCCTCGTTGCTGGGATAGATGCGGGCGCCGGCCTTCTTGCAGGCCAGCAGCAGCGCCTTGCCAGGCTCGATGTTGCTCGGCGATCCACCGCCGGCCATGCCGGCGGCAACCAGCGTGTACTGGTACTGGATGTCGATGATGCCAAGCTTGGAGCCCATCTTGGGATCGAACGTCTCGGCGAAGCTGGTCGGCGGCGTCGAGAGCAGCTTCGGATTGTAGAGGATCACCTTGCCCGAATAGATCTGCCCGATGCCGTAGGGGTACTTCATCATCGGCATCAGATTCTTGGCCAGCGGGATCTTCGAGTAGTCGAGCTGCTCGAGCAGGCCCTGTTCGTTGGCCTCGTACATGTTCGCGGCCGACAGGCCCTGCACGTCCGATGTGCCGCGCCGCAGCGTCTTCTCGGCCAGCATCTTGGCCCGCCGCGGCGGGTCGTTGGCCTCGTCCTTGACCACGTCCCACCCCTTGGGCTCGAGGAAGGGCTTCTCGATGTTCTTGGCCAGCAGGCGCGAATAATCGCCACCCCAGGTGCCGACGACGATGCGCTTGTTGTCCTGGGCGCGTGCGAACTGGGGCGCGCCAAGAGCAAGGGCGGCGGCGCCACCCAGCAGGGTGCGGCGGCGAAGCGGGAACGGACCGGACATGAAGGCCTCCTGTGTCTTTCGTTTATTCGGTCTTGCTACTCGTTGAATACCTGCGCCGCCGCCGCTGGCCAGCCGACATGAACCGGCTGGCCAACCTCGGGCACGAAGGCGCCATCGCGATTGGCGACATGGACGATCAGCCGGTCGCTGGGCGACAGGCGGACGTGGATGTCGATCAAGGCGCCGAGATAGGAGACGAATTCCACGGTACCGCGCAGGTTGTTGTCCAACCCGCTCCCGGCGGTCGACGCGATGCCGACGCGTTCCGGTCGCAGCGCCAGCGCTCCCCGACCCGGCGTGCCGCCGACACACGCCAAGGTCAGACCGCCATCGGTCCGGAACCGGCCGGGTGCCTCGACCATGCCCTCGAAGAAGGTACTGCGGCCGACGAAGTCGGCCACGAAGCGGTTGGCCGGCCGCTCGTAGAGGTCGCGCTGGGTGCCGACCTGGCGCACCGCGCCTTCGCTCATCACCACCAGCCTGTCGGCCATGGTGAGGGCCTCTTCCTGGTCGTGCGTCACCATCACCGCGGTCAGGCCGAGCTTCTGCTGCAGCTCGCGGATCTCCACGCGCACTTCCTGGCGCAGCTTGGCGTCGAGGTTGCTGAGCGGCTCGTCGAGCAGCAACACGTCGGGATGGATGGCCAATGCGCGGGCCAGCGCCACGCGCTGTTGCTGACCGCCGGAAAGCTGGCGGGGCAGGCGGCCGCCATGGCCGGCCAGGCGCACCAGCGCCAGCGCATCATCGACGCGCTTGGCGATCTCGGCGCGCGCCACCTTGCGCATCTCGAGGCCGAAGGCGACGTTCTGCGCCACGGTGAGATGGGGGAATAGGGCGTAGCTCTGGAACACCATGCCGGCGTTGCGCCGCCACGGGGGCAGCAGCGTCACATCGCGTCCGCCCAGCTTCACATGGCCGGCGGTGGGTTCGATGAAGCCAGCCACCATGCGCAAGGTCGTGGTCTTGCCGCAGCCGGAAGGTCCCAGGAGCACGAGGAATTCGCCGTCCGCGACCTGCAGCGAAACCTCGCGCACGGCCTGGAAGTCGCCGTAGCGCTTGGACAGGTTCTCGATGTCGAGCTGTGCCATGTCAGACCACCCGGGCCAGCTTGACGTAACGATCGGTGATCAGCATGGCGATGGCGATCAGGACGATCTGCACCACCGAGACCGCCGCGATGGTCGGATCGATCTTCCACTCCAGATACTGGAGGATCACGATCGGCAAGGTGGTGCGGCCCGGGCCGACCAGGAACAGGCTCATCTCCAGATTGCCGAACGAGGTGACGAAGCCGAACAGGGCGCCGGCCACCATGCCCGGCCGGATCGCCGGCAGGGTGATGCGCCAGAAGGTGATCCAGCGATTGGCGCCGAGATTCTGTGCCGCCTCTTCGGTGGTGCGGTCGACGCCGGCCAGGCTCGCCGTGACCAGCCTCACGATCCAGGGAATGACAATCACGACATGCCCTGCCACCAGGGCATAGAAGGTGCCGATCACGTCGACATCGAGCGCGTTCTCGAGCTCGACGTGGAACACGTACATCGACGTGCCCAGCACGACGCCCGGCACGATCAGCGGCATCAGCAGCAGGCTGGAGAGCGGCGCCCGCCAGGAGATGTCGTACCGCGCCAGGCAGAGCGCGGCCGGCACGCCCAGTGCGAGGCCAATCACGGTCGCCAGCACGCCGACCTGGAATGAGAGCGAAAACCCGTCGACGAACTTCCTCTGGTCGAGGATGGCCGCGAACCAGCGCAGGCTATAGCCCTCGGGCGGGAAGGACGGGATTTCCTGGCGGAAGAAGGCAAGCCACACCACGAAGACGAGCGGCAGCAAGATGTAGGCCAGCGACAGCGTCGCGGCACCGTTCAAGGCCCAGCGGCCTGCGCGGCGGCGGATAAGCGCGACGGCGTTCATGGCTTGGGGCGCGCGACTCCGGTCGCGCGTCTTTGCCGATCGCGGTCGAGATCGCGGCACTGGCGTGACGCGCCGCTGGCGAAGAGGCCGTCGGTTGTCACAGCGCGTTCTTGTGGAACTTGCCGGCCTTCATGATGACCGGCAGGTTGACGCCGCCATCCTGGAACAGGCCGAGATCCTTGAGGGGATCGCCGTCGACCACGAGCAAGTCGGCATAGGCTCCGGGCTGGATGGTGCCGAGCTTGCCCTCCTGGCGCACGACCTCGGCGCCGATCAGGGTAGCCGAACGGATGACGTCGATTGCCGGCATGACCTCGCCGCGGATCCGGAACTCGCCGGTCTGCTCGTTCTCCAGCGCACCCAACAGGTCGGAGCCGTAGGCCATTTTCACGCCCGCTTTGCGGCAATGCTCGAGTTCGGCATAGCCGTATTTCAGGACTTCATCGTTCTTCTCCAGCATCTCGTTCGGCATGCCGAATTCCTTGGCCCGCCGCTTCATGGCGTCGTAGGTCACGAGATTGGGGATCATGTAGACGCCCTTCTTCGCCATCAGCCTGGCGGTCGGGGCATCGACGAGATTGCCGTGCTCGATGGTGCGCACGCCGCAATTCACGGCGCGGCTGATGGCCTCCGGCGTATAGGCATGGGTCAGCACGTAGCGTCCGAAGGCCTGCGCTTCCTCCACCGCCGCGGTGATCTCCTCGACCGTGAACTGCAGCGATTCGAGTGGATCGTACGGCGAGGCCACACCGCCCGAGACCATCAGCTTCACCTGATCTGCGCCCTGGCGCATCTGCTCGCGCGCCGCCTTGCGCACTTCGTCCGGTCCGTCGGCGATGCAGCGGATGAAGACCATGCCGTTGCAGCACAGGCAGGGCGGGCCGATGTCGGTGCGCCGGTTGCGGTCGTTGTGGCCGCCGGTGGGGCCGATCGAGCGGCAGGAGATGAAGAGGCGCGGGCCCGGGATCAGACCTGCTTCGACCGCGGTCTTGGTGCCCCAGTCGGCGCCGCCGGCGTCGCGCACCGTGGTGAAGCCGCGATCGAGCATGCGCTTCAGGCGCCCGGCCGAGCGGGCCATCATCAGCGTCAGCGGCACCGCCTCCATGCGGTTGATGTAGACCTCGCTGTGATGCGTGTGCACGTGGCAGTCGATCAGGCCGGGCATCAGCGTGCGCTTGCCGCAGTCGATCACGGTCGCCGTCTTCGACTTGATGGCCTTGGGCGACACTTCCTTGATCGTGTCGCCCTCGACCAGCACTTCATAGCCGCCGCGCGCTTCCTTCCAGCGCGGATCGAGGAGGTTCAGGTTCTTGAACAGGAAAGACATTGCAGGACTCCGAACGGTGTCATCCGAGCGCACGCGGCATCGGCATCGTCTCCGGAACACATCGGCGATCGGCGCCACACACAGTGCACGCCAAAACCCAATGTGAATTCCGAGCGCAGCGAAGGACTCGCCGCCGCGGCACGCTTACATCAACGCATTCTTGTGGAACTTGCCGGCCTTCATGATGGCCGGCAGGTGCTTGCCCTGGTCGAGGAAGAGCTCGAGCTTCTTGAGTGGATCGCCATCGACCACGATCAGATCGGCATAGGCACCGGGCTCGATGATGCCGAGCTGACCCTCCTGGCGCAGGATCTCCGCTCCCACCACGGTCGCCTGCCGGATGATCTCCAGCGGCTTCAGCACCTCGGCGCGGAACAGGAACTCGCGGCTCTGCTCGACCTGGAGCTGGCCCAGGAGGTCGCTGCCGTAGCCGACCTTGACGCCGGCCTTCTTGCAGATCTCGAGCGACCGCAAGGCACCTTCCAGCACGATATCGTTCTTGGCCAGCATGTCGGCCGTCATGCCGAACTGCGCCGCGCGTTCCTTCATCACGAAGTAGGTGACGAGGTTGGCGATCATGTAGCCCTTCTTCGACTTCAACAGGCGCGCCGACTTGTCGTCGATCAGGTTGCCGTGCTCGATAGTGCGCACGCCATTGCTGACCGCGCGCGTGATCGCCTCGGGCGTATAGGCATGGGCGAGGACGTAGCGGCCGAAATTCTTCGCCTCGTCGGTCGCGGCGGCGATCTCGGCTTCGGAGAATTGCAGCGAGTCGAGCGGATCGTAGGGAGACGCGACGCCGCCCGAGCACATGATCTTCACCTGGTCGGCGCCCTGGCGCATCTGCTCGCGCACTGTCTTGCGCACTTCGTCGGGGCCATCGGCCACCGCCATCGCATAGACCATGGCGTTGCAGCAGCCGCAGGGAGCGCCCTGATCTGTGCGGCGACGCGAATCGCTGTGGCCGCCGGTGGGGCCGATGGCGCGGCCGGAGATGAACAGGCGCGGACCGGCAATCAGGCCGGTGTCGACCGCGGTCTTGATGCCCCAATCGGCGCCGCCGGTATCGCGGACGGTGGTGAAGCCGCGGTCGATCATGCCCTTCATCAGGTCGGCGGCGCGCGCCGTCATCAGGGTGAGGGGCACGTTCTCGAGATTGCGGATGTTCACTTCGCTCAGAAACACATGCACGTGGCAGTCGATCAGGCCCGGCATCAGCGTGCGCTTGCCGCAGTCCACGACTCGGGCATTGGCAGCCTTGATCGGCTTGGCGGAGACTTCCTTGATGCGCTCGCCCTCGACCAGCACCTCGTAGCCGCCGCGCGCTTCCGTCCAGCGCGGATCCAGCACGTTGGCGTTCTTGAACAGAATCTGCGACATCAACGCTCCCCCAACAGAAGCCGACACCCTACGACGGCGCGCGTATTGACGCTACAGTTCGCCCATTGGCAAGGGGGCAGCATGGCACGCATCGGGTGGCGGGGCCGGGTTCTCGCCGTCACCGCGCAGCATAGAGGTCGCCTCACGCGCACAGGGCGCGGTGGAGGCGGCTGATGCGGCGCGTTGTGGTCTTCGGCACGACTGGATCAGGAAAGAGCCGGCTGGCGCAGCGTCTCGCCGAGCGCACCGGCCTGCGCGTGGTCGAGCTCGATGCCCTGTACTGGGGACGCGACTGGCAACCGGCGCCGGTCGACTTGTTCCGCTATCGCGTCGAGAACGAGGTTCGGCAGGGCGACTGGATCGTGGTGGGCAATTACGGCCAGGTGCGCGATCTCACCTGGCATCCGGCCGACACGCTGGTCTGGCTGGATCTGCCGCTGCCGCTGGTGATGTCCCGCCTGGTCCGGCGGACGCTGAAGCGGGCGCTGACGAAAGAGGAGCTGTGGGGCACCGGCAATCGCGAATCCCTGGCCAATGCCTTCTTCAGCCGGCAGTCGATCCTGCTCTGGGCGCTCAGGACACACCACAAATACCGCGAGCGGTTCGGCGCCGAGTGCGCCGCCTTGGGCCAAGAGAAGCGGGTCGTGCGCCTGCGCAGTGCCGCTGAGGTCGAACGCTTTGTCTCGGCCGGCCCGCTGGGCGTTGGTCAGGCTTCCTTGCCGTATTAGCGCCGATCGCCGCGTATTTGCGGCATTGGCATTAATTGCGAATTATGCAATTATAGGGCGCCACAACCGTGCTCGCCGGAAAACCCATCGATGATCGCGCCACCAGATCTGGGGGAGGGCCATTAATCCTCCATTTATTTAAGCGTTACTTGCGGTAGCCGCCCCTATATCTTGCGGTCACCGCCGTCGGCACTCAATCCGCCGCTTTCACCGCCGGTGCCGGTGCGCGCACCCCGCCGCGCGACAGCATGGCGTCGATGTCGGCGGCGCTGTAGCTCAGCTCGCGCAGGATCTCCGGCCCGTTCTCGCCGATATGCGGAGCGTACTGCTGTGGCGGATGCTCGGAAGCGCGCGGCAAGCCAGGGATGTTCGCGACCGGCAAGGCGCCCATGCCGTCCTGCTCGATCCAGTCGACCGCACCGGTCGCCTTGACGTGAGGGTGCTGGAGATAGTCGGTGTAGTTGTTCACGCGCTCGCAGAACACATCCTTCGGCTGCAGGATCTCGATCCACTCCTCGGTGGTCTTCTGCGGCATGGTCTCGTTCAGCGCCTTGATGATCTTGGCGGCGTTCCTGATGCGGTTGTCATGGCTCTGCAGGTCGGGGTCGTTGGCGATATCCTCGCGGCCGATCAGCTCGAACAGCAGCCTGAAGTGGTGCGGTCGCATGGCCGACAACATGATGTAGCCGTTGGCGGTCTTGTAGCTGCCGGCCGGCATGTAGAGCACCGGCGGATTGCCCTTGGAGAAGACCCACTCCATCAGCTTGGCGCCCTGGTAGGCGGCCGCGGCGCGCATCAGGCTCGAATCGATGTAGCAGCCTTCGCCGAAGCGGAACTGCCGCATGATGGCCGGAGCGAGCGCCTGGAAGGTGTAGAGGCCGGTGGTGACATCGACCGCGATCATGCCCTGACGCCACGGCGTGCCGTCGGGCATCTTGTTCATCACCATCATGCCCGAGAAGGCCTGGATCAGCCCGTCGACCGTGGGCCGCTTGCTGTAGGGACCGGTCTGGCCGAAGCCCGAGATCGAGCAGTAGACGACCTTCGGGTTGATCTTCTTCAGGTCCTCGTAGCCGAAGCCCAGCCGCCCGATAACACCGGGGCGGAAGCTTTCCATTACCACGTCGGCCTTGGCCGCGAGCTTTTTCACCACGGCGATGCCGTCCGGCGACTTCAGATCGAGGGCGATGCTGCGCTTGCCGCGGTTGAAGGCGATCGAATGGGCACAATGATCACCCTTCAGCTCGCCCAGCGCCCGGCCCCAGTCGCCCTCCGGCGGCTCGATCTTGATGACGTCGGCTCCGTGCAGGGCCAGCAGCATCGAGGCGTGCGGCCCCGCGACGCCCTGCGTGAAATCCAGAACCGTGACCCCGTCGAACGCGCCTTTGACCATGGATGCGAACTCCTCCCGGCCCTGAACGTACGTTTACCGGTGCCGTGCGATCAAGGCCGGGCGTGCAAAGGCGCCATGCGCGGGAGCAGATCGGGCCTAGCGAGCGATCGCCTCCAGCCGGCGGCCGTTGGTGCGAGGGCCCCAGGTGCCAACGATGCCGAACACCAGGACCATGGCCACAGCGATGAAGACGAAGACGCCGGTCACGCCGTAGCGCGCCAGGACCGCGGCGATGATGAAGCCGGTGAAGATGGTCGAGAACCGGCTCCAGGAATAGACGAACCCCACTGCCTGGGCGCGGATCCGCGTCGGATAGAGTTCGGCCTGATAAGCGTGGAAGGAGAAGGACAGCCAGTTGTTGGCCAGGGTCACCAGGATGCCCATGACGATGATGCCGGCGGCGCCGGTCTGCTGCGAGAAGATCAGGCCGAAGGCGGCGATGGCAAGCGCCGAACAGGCGACCTGCCATTTGCGCTCGACCTTGTCGGCCACCAGCATGCCGAGCAGCGGCCCGATCGGGTTCGCCAGCGCGATGATGAAGGTGTACTGCAGCGACTTGGTGACGGTGATGCCCTCCGAAATGAGGAGCGTCGGCACCCAGGTCGCGAAGCCGTAGTAGCCGATCGTCTGCAGCAGGTTGTAGGCGATCATCATCACGGTGCGGCCGAGATACGGGCCCTGCCACATCTCGATCCAGGCACCCTGCTTTTCCTCGACCTCGTTCGGCAGCACGCGTGGCGGCGGCAGCTCGCGGCAGGTCTCCTCGCGCACCCGCCGCTCCATGTCCGCCATGATGGCTTCGGCCTCGGCGGTTCGGCCGCGTTGGGCCAGCCATCGCGGCGATTCCGGCAAGCCGAGCCGGATGATCCAGATGAAGACAGCGCCAATCGAGCCGATCGCCACCACCCAGCGCCAGCCATCGATCCCGAAGATCGAGGTGGGCACCAAGAAGGTGGCGATCAAAGCCACGACCGGTACGGCGATGAAGGAGATCGACTGGCTGAAGGCGAAGGCGCGGCCTCGCCCTTCCTGCGGCACCAGTTCCGATACGTAGGCGTCGATGTTGACCAACTCGACGCCGATGCCGATCGAGGCGATGAAGCGCCAGATGTCGATGCTCATCGCCGTGTCCTGGAACGCCATGATGAGCGTGCAGGTGGAGTACCAGAGCAGGGAGAAGGTGAAGATCGACCGGCGGCCGAAATGATCGGAAAGCCGGCTGAAGAGGATGGTGCCGACGAACAGGCCGCCGAACAGCGCGGCGATGAAGCTCGCAAAGCCTTCCATGCCGAACAGGGCCTTGGTGGTCGGCGTGAAGATTCCGCTCTTGAACAGGCCGAGGGCGATGTAGGCGGTGAAGAACAGATCGTAGAGTTCGAAGCAGGCGCCGAGCGAGATCAGGACGATGAGGCGACGGATATAGCGGGACTTGGGCAGGCGATCGAGCCTGGCCGCGATCGTTGTCGATGCGCTGGTCATGATGCGGTTTCCTCTCTTCATCTTCATTATCGAGATCGAGCAGGAACGGCCGGCGGGATCGAAAGCCGGCCGGTACACCAACATACTTTGGAAAGCTTATCGTTTCGGCGCCGCCCGGGGAATGGCTTGCGGGCCGGTCACTGCTCAGGAAACGACGGGCAGTGCCTCGACGTCATAGGCATGGCGGAGCGAGCGGCCCAGCACCGGATCCTCGAGTTCCATTTCGAAGCGCGAGGAGGCACGGATGGCGCCGATCGACGGCAGCGTTCCGCAGAACATCGCCACGCCCGCTGGAAGTCTCTTTTCGCCCTGCCATCCGAGGATCAGGTCACGCGGCGAGCGGATCTTGGCGACGCCGCCTTCCTGATAGAGCGTGCGGCCGCCTGCTTCGACGATGAAGCTGCGCAGCAGGAGCTTGTCCCAATGCGGCTCGACTTCCTCGAAGCGCCAGGCCGTGCGGGCGACGACCTTCGGGCAGACCTGCTTGGCCACGGCGACGCCGTAGCTTTCGACCTTGCGATCGGTATGGTCGGATCCGACCGTGACCCAGAGGCGGTCGGCCGCTCCGACCAGGACCGGCTCGACCTCACCCGAGCTGTCGTCGCCGAGGACCTGAATGGCCTCCGCCTGCGTCACCAGGTCGGCGGCAACGCGATAATAGAGCGGCACTTTCGAGGGCGGCTGAACGCCGATCGCCTTCAGCTCCTCGATGTGATGGTTGAGCGCTTCGACGTCACGGCCGGTCCAACCGGCGATCACCAGCTTCTCGATCTCGACGGCGACCTTTTCGATACTGCCCTTGGCATGACCCTCGAACGAGAGTGTCGCCATCAGAGAACGGCGAGACGGGAGTTCAGCAAATCGGTTACCAGCATATAGCCCGGCGCATGAGTGATGCAGAATTCCGGCTTCACCGTCGCGACCACCGATTGCGGCGTGACTCCGCAGGCCCAGAACACCGGCAGCTCGTCGTGGTGCACCGGCACCGCATCGCCATAGTCGGGCTTGGCGATATCCTTGATGCCGATCATCTCGGGCTTGCCGATATGGACCGGCGCGCCATGGACCGACGGAAAGCGCGTCGTGACCTGCACGGCGCGGATCGCATCGGCGGGTTTGAACGGTCGCATGGAGACGACCATGGGGCCATGGAACGGCCCGGCCGGCGTACATTCGATGTTGGTCCGAAACATCGGCACGTTGCTGTTGCAGGTCTGGTGCCGGAGCTCGAGGCCGTTCTCGATCAGCGCCTCCTCGAAGGAGAAGGAGCAGCCGAGCAGGAAGGAGACGAGATCGTCGCGCCACACCTTCTTCAGATCGGTCACTTCCTCGACCAGTTCGCCATTCTTCCAGACTCGATACATCGGGATGTCGGTGCGGATGTCGAGATCCTCGCCCAGCATCGGCAGGCGCCAGTCGCCTGGTTCGGACTGGCCGAGCAGCGGACACGGCTTGGGGTTGAGCAGGCAGAAGCGCGTGAAGTCGGCGGCCAGGGCCTTGGGCAGGATCGCTAGGTTGCCCTGGACGTAACCCGGCGCCATGCCGGACGTGGGCAGACGATGACCGCCGGCGCGGATGCGACGGCGGGCGTCACGGCCGGTCTCGCCTTTCAACCCGGTGATGTTGGTATCCATGGAACTCTCCTACACGTGCTGGCCGCCGTTGATCTGGATCTCGGCCCCGGAAACATAGCTCGCGCCGCTCTCGCAGAGGAAATGGACGACGTCGGCGACTTCGTCCGGCGTCCCCAGGCGCCGCATGGGAATCTGGTTCTCGACGATCTTCTCGGTGCCGGGCGACAGGATCGCTGTATCGATCTCGCCTGGAGCGATGGCGTTGACGCGGATGCCGCGCGGCCCGAAATCGTGCGCCATCTCGCGGGTCAGGGCCGCCAGCGCCGCCTTGGAGGTGGCGTAGGCCGATCCGGCAAAGGGATGCACGCGGCTGCCGGCGATCGAGGTGACGTTCACGACGGCGCCCTGGGCGGCCGAAAGTTCCTCGACCAGTCCACGCGCCAGCGCCACGGGAGCGAAGAAATTGACGTTGAACACCTGGCGCCACAGGTCGAACGGCGTATCCATCGCGCCCAGGCGCTCGCCGTTCTTGCCCTTGGGCGAAATGGCGGCGTTGTTCACCAGGGCGTCGAGCCGGCCGCCGGTGAGCCGCTTGCGGATTTCCTCGATGCCGCGGCCAAGCTCGACGGGATCGGCGAGATCGAGCTGGACATGGTTCTCGCCGCCGCTGGGCCAGGGGCAAAGGGCGCTGAAAGGTTGCCGCGAAATGGTGATGATGCGCCAACCGCTGGCGCTGAACTTCTTCACCGTGGCGTGGCCGATGCCGCGGCTGGCGCCGGTCAGCACCAGGGTACGGACATTGTCATGCGGGAGGGCGTTCATGATGGGCACAATACTCCGTCTGGCGCGCTTTGGACCATCCCGCGACGCACCGACCATAACATAGTGCGCGATGGCGCCGCCGGCCGGGATTCAACGCGCTTTTGGCTGAAACATTGATGACAATTCTTAAGCCCTTGTTCGGCTGCGGTTTTCTTGAACCATCGAAGGGTCTCGCCTATAGATACGCACGGCCCGCCCTCTTCATTTTCGGGATTGGGTCTTTTTTTGACGACATTTATTCGGGGAGTGTCCGTAATGGCGGACGAACGCGAGAAGCGGAAGCCGACGCCGCATTTGCATACGCGGCCCGCGACCATGATGACGGCGATTGGTCTTTGCTTGCTGATCATGCTGATGCAGCTCGTTCCACAGTTCCAGAACGCCTCGCTGCGTTCCGGCATCCCGGCAAGCACCGTCCGTTAGTCGTTGCGCCGTCCGGCGCGCGACGTAACGGAGCTTGTGCGCGCGCCCGCGAACGCGCATGAAGGGGCTGATTAACACGCCCCCGATGACTCACGACAACGTCCAGGCCCTGCCGCTCGGCACCCAGCTCGGCGACTTCCGCCTCGACGCGGTGATCGGCCATGGCAGTTTCGGCATCACCTATCGGGCCTTCGACAGCCAGCTCGCCAAGATGGTGGCGATCAAGGAGTACCTGCCGGTCGAATGCGCCGTGCGCAAGGCAGACAAGGATGTCGTGCCGCGCGGGGCCCGCTATGCCGACGACTTTGCCTGGGGCCGGGAGCGCTTCCTCGACGAGGCGCGCGCGCTCGCCCGCTTCCGCCATCCGCACATCGTCCCCGTGCTGCGCTATTTCGAGGCCAACGGCACTGCCTACACGGTGATGGAATTTGAAGACGGCCGGAATGTCGCCGAGCTGTTGCGCGAGCCGGGTGGTCGGCTGGCGCCGGACGATGTCCGGCGGCTGGCCGCTGGGCTGTTGAGCGGGCTGGCTGCCGTCCATGCCCAAGGCTTTCTCCATCGCGACATCAAGCCGTCCAACATCATCATCCGCCGCGATGGCGTGCCGATCCTGATCGATTTCGGCGCTGCTCGTCGCGCCATGGGAGACCGCACCCGGACGCTGACCGGCGTGCTCACGCCCCAATACGCGCCGATCGAGCAATATGCGTTCGACGGCAAGCAGGGGCCGTGGAGCGACATCTATTCCGCCGCCGCTGTGCTCTACCACGCCATCACCGGCCGGACGCCGCCCGAGGCCGCGTCGCGTGTCGGCCATGATCCTTACCGGCCGCTGGCCGAGAGCGAGGCCGGGCGGCTCGATCCGGCGTTCCTGGCGGCGGTCGACCGCGGACTGGCCTTTGCCGCTCCCGACCGGCCGCAATCGGTCAGCGAATGGCGTGCCCTGTTCGGCAATTCTTTGCCGTCGGCTCAGGACGCCCCGACGCAGCGGATGGAGCCGGCTGCGGCGCCCCGCCTGGGCGGCGTCCAGCGCGAGCAGCGCGACTTCACGCCGCCGCTCTCCGAGCCACGTCCACGGCCAGCGGCGGGCAGGCGCTGGCTGCCCGTTCTGGCAGTTGTCGCTGCCGGCGGCGCGGCCGCGCTTTGGTACCTATCGCCCGACGTGCGCAGCATCATCACGCCGAAGCCTTCGGGAACGACGACGGCCTCTTCGTCGAGCGCGACTGACAACTTGCCGCCGCCGCTGATATCGGCACCGCCTGCCTCGGGGTCTTCGGACTCGGCGCAAGGCGGCACCGGGCCGACCGCTCTTACGGCGCAGCCTGCCGCGCCGGCATCGCCACCGCCGAATGCGGCGACGCTGCCGAGTCCCACGCCGCTCAAACCTTCCGCGGGCGCTGCACCGCCGGCTTCGGCGCCGACCGACGGTTCGGCCTCGATGGCGCGGCAGGCGCTGGTCGGCCAGGCAGAGCGCGCCGCCACTCAAGGCCGCAACGCCGCCGACAAGGCAAAGGAGGCAGCCGATGCCGGACGGGCCGCGGCGGGCGAGGCCCGCATCGTCGCCGCGCGCGCGGCGCGGCCCGGGCTCGAGAACGCCCAGCGGCTCTCCTATCCCAATGGCGCGAGCTATATCGGCCAGACCATGTCCGGGCAGCGGGATGGGCTCGGGGTCGCGACCCTCGACACCGGCGAGCGGCAGTCGGGCGAATGGAAGGACGACCGCCTCAATGGCCTCGGCACGGTACGTCTGCCGGATGGCTCGCGCTACGAAGGGCAATGGCGCGATGGCCAGTCGACCGGCCTGGGCGTGCGCGAAAGGCCCGGAACGGAACGCGCGGAAGGCAATTTCGTCGATGGTCGTCTGGATGGACTCGCCGTTCGCCGCCTGACCGGCAACGGCGGCGGCGTGCAGTCGGGCGAATGGCACGGTGACCAGTTGGACGGCCTGGGCGTCGAATCCCTGCCCAACGGCGAACGCTACGAAGGTGAGTTCAAGGGCAGCAAGCGCCAGGGCTACGGCGAGGTGTTCGGTGCCGACGGCAAGGGCGTTCCGGGTCGCTGGGAAGCTGGCAAGCAAGTGGAATCAGCACCTTAGCGGCGGTGGCATGGAAGTTGCGGCCATAGGTTTCGTTTGTTCCAACAGCCGCGCCGACTTTGACGAAGACCCTGTCCGTTCTGCTGATCGACGATAATCCTGCCCGTGCCGAGGTCGTCGAAGCCGGACTGCAGGCCGCCGGATATCGCCTTCTTGCCCGGCTGGAAGGCACGCAGGATCTCACGGCCCGGGTGCGCGACCTGAGCCCCGATGTCGTGGTGGTCAGCACCGACAGTCCAAGTCGCGATGCCATCGAGGACATGCGCCGCAGCACCGAGCAGCAGCCGCGCCCGATCGCGCTGTTCGTCGACCAGTCCGATCCGGCCACGATTGCGGCGGCCATGGAGGCTGGCGTTTCGGCCTATGTGGTGAAAGGGCTGGCCCAGGACCGGGTCCGGTCGGTCCTCGATGTCGCCGTGGGCCACTTCAACCGTTATCACGCCATGCGCGAGGAGCTGGAGCGCGCGCGGCTCACATTGCTCGAACGCAAGGCCATCGATCGCGCCAAAGGCCTGCTGATGGAGCAGCGGGGCTTGGGCGAGGAGGCGGCCTACAAGCTGTTGCGCAAGCTCGCCATGGACCAGAACAAGCGCATCGGCGAGGTCGCGCAGGAGCTCGTTACTTATGCAAAGGTGCTGAAGAAATAGCCGCAGCCCGAATTCGGGCAGCCACTGCTGCGATAGGCGGTCGGTCGGCATGGAGAGGCGATTTCAGACACTTAGCGGAAGGCGCGCCGTGCGACCCGGATTGGCACGACTTGTGCGTCTCCTTCCGCGAGACCCAACGGTGGGTTCTCTCCTGAGTTAGACGCGGACCAATGGCGGTCCGCACGTGGACAACGGCGTCCTGAGCGACCGGCAAATCTTGCCGGCCGAGCGGGGCGCTTTTTGTTTTTGGAGTCGCGTACGACATGGCCGAACTCGAGCGGACGAAACTCAATGTCGGATACATTCCGATCATCGATTGCGCGCCGATCATCCTGGCGGACGAGCTCGGCGCCTACGAGCGACAGGGGCTCGAGGTCGAGATCCGCCGCGAAGTGTCCTGGGCCAATGTGCGCGACAAGCTGGCGCTCGGCGTTCTCGATGCCTCGCACATCCTGTCGCCCCTGCCCTTGGCGCTGACGCTCGGCATGGACAGCGTCACGGTGCCGATGATCAACGCCATGACGCTTGAGCTGAACGGCAACGCGTTGACGCTGTCGCAGGCCTTGTGGCGCGAGATGGAAGAGGCCGCGCCCGATCTCGCCGGGGCCGGTCATCCGCCGCTGGTGGCGCGCGCCCTCGCGGCCGTGGTCCGCCAGCGCGCTGCCCGTGGCGCGCCCCGCATCGTGCTGGCGTCGGTGTTTCCCTATTCGGTCCAGAACTACATGCTGCGCCACTGGCTGGCATCGGGCGGCCTCGATCCCGATCACGACGTCCGGCTCACGGTCGTGCCGCCGCCGCATACGGTGGCGCATCTGTCGGCCAAGGTGATCGACGGCTATTGCGTCGGCGAGCCCTGGAACCAGCGCGCGGTGGCGCTCGGCATCGGACGCATCGTGCTCACCGGTCCAGACATCTGGCGCGGCATGCCGGAGAAGGTGCTGGGCGTCACCGAGGCGTGGGCGGAGCGACATCCCAACACGCTCAAGGCGCTGATCAAGGCCCTGATCGAAGCCAGCCAATGGCTGGACGAGCCAGCAAATCGCGCCGAGGCCGCCCGCGTGCTGTCGAGCCCGCGCTATCTCAACACGCCGGTGGAGATCCTGGCGCGCACGCTCGATATCGCCGACTTCCATGTCTTCCATCGCAGCTTCGCCAACTTCCCCTGGCGCAGCCACGCCGACTGGTTCCTCGGCCAGATGGTGCGATGGGGCCAGGCCGCCCCGGACCTCGACATCGAGGCCGCGTCCAATCGCGTCTATCGCACCGACCTCTACCGTGCCGCCGCCGAAGAGATGGGCGTGGCCTGTCCCGAGAGCGATCGCCTGCCGCCGGGTGGCCACGGCGAGCCCGTGCTTTCTCCGGCCGAACTCGAGCCGGTTCCGTTTCCAACCCTTATGCGTTCAGGAGAAGAGGCATGACCAAGACCAGCCAAGCCGGGATCCGCCGCCGCGGCCTGTTGAAGGGGGCCACCGCGACGGCCGGCCTGATGGCGGCTGTCCGCACCGCCTTTCCGTCGGGCGCCTTCGCGCAGAGTACCGGGCCCGAGACGAACAAGGTGACGCTGGGCTTCATTGCGCTGACCGATGCCGCGCCCCTGATCATCGCCAAGGAGAAGGGCTTCTTCGCCAAGCATGGCATCACCGACGCCAACGTCGCCAAGCAGGCGTCATGGGGCACCACGCGCGACAATCTCGTGCTGGGCTCGGGGGCCGGCGGCATCGACGGCGCCCACATCCTGACGCCTTTGCCCTATCTGATCTCGATGGGCACGGTGACGGCCGAGAACAAGCCCACGCCGATGTTCATCCTGGCGCGGCTCAACTACCAGTGCCAGGGCATCTCCGTCTCCAACGAGTTCAAGTCGCTCGGCGCCAAGGCCGATGCCACGCCGCTCAAGGAGGCGTTCGCCAAGAAGAAGGCCGCCGGCAAGGAAGTGAAATGCGCCATGACCTTCCCGGGCGGCACCCACGACATGTGGATCCGCTACTGGCTGGCCGCCGGCGGCATCGATCCCGACAAGGATGTTTCCACCATCGTCGTGCCGCCGGCGCAGATGGTGGCCAACATGAAGGTCGGCAACATGGACGCCTTCTGCGTCGGCGAACCATGGAACGACCAGCTCGTGCACCAGGACATCGGCTACACCGCCTGCACGACCGGCGAGGTCTGGAAGGATCATCCCGAGAAATCGCTCGGCGTGCGCGCCGACTATGTCGAGAAGAATCCGAAAGCCGCAATGGCCGTGCTGATGGCCGTGATGGAAGCCCAGCAGTGGTGCGAGAAGATGGAGAACAAGGACGAGATGGCGACCATCATCGGCAAGCGCCAGTGGTTCAACGTCCCGCCCGCCGACATCATCAACCGTATCAAGGGCGATATCGATTACGGCGACGGCCGCAAGGTCACCGGTTCCGACCTTCTCATGAAGTTCTGGAAGGGCGGCGTCTCCTACCCGTACCAGAGCCATGAACTCTGGTTCCTGACCGAGAACCAGCGCTGGGGCAAGCTGCCGGCCGACCTCGATACCAAGGCGATCATCGCCAAGGTCAATCGCGAGGATCTGTGGCGGCAGGCGGCCAAGAATATTTCCGCTGCCGACAGCGATGTGCCCAAGAGCACATCGCGCGGCAAGGAGACGTTCTTCGACGGCAAGGTCTTCGACCCTGCGGATCCGAAGGCCTATCTCGCCTCGCTTCAGATCAAGAAGGTGTCCTGATGGCGGCCAAGGCCAACAGCGTTTCCGTGGCCGCGGCGGTGCCGGTGCCGGAAACGAGTGCGGAAATCGTGACCTTCCATCCGCCGGTCCGGCCCGTGATCGAGCGCTTGCGCCAGGAGGCGGCGCGCGTGGCAGCGGTGATCCTCCCGCCGCTGATCGTGCTGACGCTGGTGATCGTCGTGTGGCAGGTCCTGTGCTCGGCGCCAAACTCTTCATTGCCGGCGCCGACGAAGGTTCTCGCCGATTCGTGGGATCTCATCTCCGATCCGTTCTACGACAACGGTGGCGTCGACAAGGGCATCTTCTGGCATCTCGCCAAGTCGCTGAGTCGCGTGGCGATCGGCTTCTCGCTGGCGGCCATCGCCGGCGTCGCCCTTGGCGTGCTGGTGGGGCAGAGCCTGTGGGCGATGCGCGGCCTCGATCCGATCTTCCAGGTCTTGCGCACCATTCCGCCGCTTGCCTGGCTGCCCCTGTCGCTGGCGGGCTTCCGCGACGCGCAGCCCTCGGCGTTGTTCGTGATCTTCATCACCTCGATCTGGCCCATCATCATCAACACCTCCGTCGGCGTGCGGAACATCCCGCAGGACTACCGCAACGTTGCCGCCGTCATCCGGCTGTCGTGGTGGGAGGTATTCTGGAAGATCACCCTGCCGGCCTCCGTCCCCTACATCTTCACGGGTCTGCGCATCGGCGTCGGGCTGAGCTGGCTGGCGATCGTCGCGGCCGAGATGCTGATCGGCGGCGTTGGCATCGGCTTCTTCATCTGGGATGCGTGGAACAGCTCGCGCATCTCCGACATCATCGTCGCGCTGGTCTATATCGGCATCGTGGGCTTCCTGCTCGATCGTCTGATCGCTTTCGTCGGGAAGCTGGTTTCTCATGGCGTCGCGGCGCAATAGGGAGGAAGCGATGAAAAACGGCTACCTCAAGTTCGAGCAGATCGGCATGAGCTTCCGCCGCGGACGGATCGCGACGGAGGTGCTGCGGGACATCGATCTCACCATCGCGCAGGGCGAGTTCGTTTCCCTGATCGGCCATTCGGGCTGCGGCAAGTCCACCCTGCTCAACATCCTGGGCGGTCTGCTGAAATCGACCCGCGGCGAGGTATTCCTCGAGAGCAAGGTCGTGGACGAACCGGGTCCGGACCGGGCGATCGTGTTCCAGAACCACTCGCTGCTGCCGTGGCTGACCGTCTATGGCAACGTCGCCATCGCCGTCGACAAGGTCTTCGGTGCGACCAAGAGCAAGAGCGAGCGGCACGACTGGGTGATGCACAATCTCGAGCTGGTGCAGATGGCGCAGGCTCGGGACAAGCGTCCCCACGAGATCTCCGGCGGCATGAAGCAGCGCGTCGGTATCGCGCGCGCGCTCGCCATGCAGCCCAAGGTGCTGCTGATGGACGAGCCGTTCGGCGCCCTCGATGCGCTGACCCGCGCCCACCTGCAGGACAGTGTCATGGAGATCCATGCCAAGCTCGGCAACACCGTGATGATGATCACGCACGATGTCGACGAGGCCGTGCTGCTCTCGGACCGCGTGGTGATGATGACCAATGGCCCGTCTGCCACGATCGGCGAGGTGCTGACGATCGACCTGCCGCGGCCGCGGCGCCGGCTGGAACTCGCGACCGATCCCGAATACGCCCGGTGCCGGGCTGCCGTGCTGGAGTTCCTCTACGCGCGCCATCGAGTCCCGGCGCGTGCCGCGGCCTAGGTCGCGCCATGACAGAACTCGACGCACGCCAGAGACTTTGGCTGGAGGGGTTCCGCGCCGGCATCGCCGCCGCCAAGCGTCAGAATGCGGCGCCGGCGGCCGCCGCGGATGGGCCGGACTCGCCGATGCTGGCGGCCCAGGACCGTACTGTCGAGCAGGGCGGTAAGCTCGTTGCGGAGGAGAAGGCAAAGCGCCAGCGTCACCCTCTCGATCGCTGGCCCGAGGTGGTGGCACGCGCGGAGACCGGGCAGTTCCCCAAGGGTATCGACGTCTTCCTGGCCAAGTATCACGGTCTTTTCTATGTCGCTCCGGCACAGGACTCCTTCATGTGCCGGCTGCGCATTCCCAACGGCATCCTGTCGGTGCGCCAGATGGTCGGATTGGCGGACGCCGCGGACTCCTTCGGCGGCGGCTACGCCGATGTCACCACGCGGGCCAACCTGCAGATCCGCGAAATCCCGGCGCATCACGCGGTGGACATGCTGATGGCGCTCCAGTCCCTGGGTCTGACCGCGCGGGGATCGGGCGCCGACAACATCCGCAACATCACCGGCAGCGCGACGGCCGGCATCGATCCGCAGGAAGTCTACGATACGCGGTCCCTCTGTACGGCGCTCAATCAGCACATCCTGAACAGCCGCCCGCTCTACGGGCTGCCGCGCAAGTTCAATATCGCCTTCGACGGGGGCGGCAAGGTGCCGACGTTGGAGGATACCAACGATATCGGGTTCGTGGCCTGTCGTGTCGTGGGCGGAGAGAATATCGAGCCTGGTGTCTATTTCCGTCTGCAGCTCGGCGGCATCACCGGCCACCGCGATTTTGCGGCCGAGACCGGCATTCTGGTGAAGCCGGAGGAGTGCATCGCGGTTGCGGATGCCATCGTGCGTGCCTTCATCGCGCACGGCGATCGCACCAATCGGCAAAAGGCGCGTCTCAAATATGTGCTCGACCGCATGGGGCACGAGGCTTTCGTGGCCGAGGTGGAGAAACTGTACGGTACACCGCTGCGTCGGGCGAAGGGCGCGGAGATCGCGCCGCGTCCGCTTGGCGACAAGCACGGTCATATCGGCGTGCATCCCCAGAAGCAGGCCGGCTTCAACTATCTGGGCATCGTGTTGCCGGTCGGCCGCATGACGACGCTGCAGATGCGCGGACTCGCGGAGATCGCCGAGCGCTTCGGCAGCAGCACGCTGCGCCTCACGGTGTGGCAGAACTTGTTGATTTCCGATGTGGCGGATCGGGATGTCGGCGTCTGCATCGCGGCGATACAGGCGCTCGGCCTCGCCGTCGAGGCCAGCGCTATCCGACGCGGCCTTATTGCCTGTACCGGCAATGCCGGCTGCAAGTTCGCTGCCTCCAACACCAAGGGGCACGCGCTCAAGCTTGCCGACTATCTCGAGGGGCGTCTGACAATCGATCAGCCGGTCAATATCCACCTCACGGGCTGCCACCATTCCTGCGCTCAGCACTATATCGGCGATATCGGCTTGCTCGCCTGCAAGGTCGAGAGAGACGAGGACAGCGTCGAGGGCTACCATGTTTATATCGGCGGCGGCGCCGCCGCGACGGCCGAGCAGGCGATGGCGCGGGACTATGCGGCATCGATTCCGTTCGACGATCTGCCGCCGCTGATCGAGCGGCTGCTGACGGCCTGGCTTAGGAACCGTGAAACGGCGTCGGAGACCTTCTTCGAGTTCTGCCGCCGACACGACATCGAACGGCTGCGCGACCTCGCAAGCCAGGTGACGGTTCACGCGATGGCGGCATGACAGTCGTCGCGACGACCTGTCCCTATTGCGGAGTCGGGTGTGGCGTAATGGCCACTCCCGACGGCATGGGCGGAGCCAAGATAGAAGGCGATCGGCATCATCCCGCCAATCGGGGACGGCTCTGTTCGAAGGGCGCCGCGCTCGGCGAGACCTTGTCGCTCGAGGATCGTCTTCTATATCCGGAGATCGACGGGCAGCGCGTCTCATGGGACGCCGCGCTCGATCACGTCGCTGCCGGGCTGCGGACGGTCATCGCACAGCACGGACCGGACGCTGTGGCCTTCTACGTGTCCGGCCAGCTTCTGACCGAGGACTATTACGCCGCCAACAAGCTCATCAAGGGCTTCCTCGGCACGGCCAATATCGACACCAATTCCCGCTTGTGCATGGCCTCCTCGGTTGCCGGACACAAGCGCGCCTTCGGCAGCGATACGGTGCCGGGTCTTTACGAGGACTTCGAACAGGCCGACCTGGTCGTGCTGGTGGGCAGCAATCTGGCCTGGTGTCATCCCGTCCTGTTCCAGCGGCTCGATGCGGCCAAGCGGGCGCGGCCCCGGATGAAGGTCGTGGTGATCGATCCTCGACGCACCGAGACCTGCGATATCGCCGATCTGCATCTGGCGTTGAGGCCCGGCTCCGACGTCGCCCTCTTCAATGGTCTGCTGACCGAGCTGC
This sequence comes from Enhydrobacter aerosaccus, assembly GCF_900167455.1. Lineage (GTDB taxonomy): Bacteria > Pseudomonadota > Alphaproteobacteria > Reyranellales > Reyranellaceae > Reyranella > Reyranella aerosaccus. Next base: position 118,360 of record NZ_FUWJ01000003.1, on the reverse strand, counting down.
ACCAACGCGGCGCGACAGCGGCCGATTTTGTCGCCGAGCACACGGCCGGTCTCGACGCGGCGCTGGCGATGGCCTCCGCCGGCGATGCCGGGACCTGCGGGCTGTCCGCGGCCGACCTCGCTCTCTTCTTCGACTGGTTCGCGAAGACGGAGCGGACGGTCACGCTCTATTCCCAGGGCGTCAACCAGTCGACGGCGGGTGTCGACAAGGTCAACGCCATCATCAACTGTCACCTGTTGACCGGCCGGATCGGTCGGCCCGGCATGGGGCCGTTTTCCATCACCGGCCAGCCCAATGCGATGGGAGGACGCGAAGTCGGCGCGCTTTCCAACGCCCTGGCGGCGCATATGGACTTCGCTCCGGCCGATCTCGACCGTGTCGGCCGCTTCTGGGGCACTTCGCGTCTGGCATCGAAGCCCGGGTTGAAGGCGGTGGATCTGTTCGATGCGGTCGGCCGAGGCGAGATCAAGGCGCTCTGGATCATGGCGACCAACCCGGTCGCCAGCATGCCGAATGCCGATGCCGTGCGCGCCGCCCTCGCAGCCTGCGACCTCTCGATCGTCTCCGAGGCGGTGCGGGCCAGCGACACGGTCGATGCCTGCCGCGTGCGACTGCCGGCGCTGGCCTGGGCCGAGAAGGAAGGCACGGTCACCAACTCCGAACGCTGTATCTCCCGGCAACGGCCCTTTCTGCCCGCGCCGGGAGAGGCCCGGCCGGACTGGTGGATTATCGCCGAGGTTGCGCGCCGACTTGGGTATGGCGACGCCTTTGCCTGGACTGGCCCGGCCGACATCTTTCGTGAGCATGCCGCACTGTCGGCCTTCGAGAATGAGGGCACGCGGGATTTCGATATCGGCGCCTATGCGACCCTCGACGATGCCGGTTATGGGTGCCTCGCACCGTTCGTCTGGCCGGCTCCGACAAAGGCGGCCGCAACCGGAGGACGCTTCTTCGGTGGTGGCGACTTCTTTCATGTCGACCGCCGAGCCCGTTTCGTCGGCACGCCGGTCCGGCCGCCGGAGCACGCTCCTGATCCCGAACATCCCTTGCGATTGAACACCGGTCGTGTGCGTGATCAGTGGCATACGATGACCCGGACGGGGAAATCAGTCCGCTTGGCGGGGCATCGCCCCGAGCCGACCGTCGATTTGCATCCTCTCGACGCCGCAGCCCGCAATTTGAGGACCGGCGACATCGCCGAGTTGAGGAGTCGCTGGGGACGGGCCGTCTTCAAGGTGCATGTATCCGATGCCGTGAGGCCGGGCGATATCTTCGCGCCGATGCATTGGACCGCGCAATTATCCAGAAGCAGCAAGGTAAATGCAGCCGTCAATCCGGCGGTCGATCGCCTTTCCGGTCAACCCGAACTCAAGCACACGCCCGTTCAAGTCCTGAAGCTACCGGTCTGCTGGCATGGCACGATTCTCGCTCGCCGGCCGATCATGGTGCCGGAGGTTTCCTACGGGGCGCGAGTCAGAGTCGCTGGCTGTCATGCTTATGTCATGGCGGGTGAGCAGTCGCTGGAGCAGGCTAAACGACTGTTGTCGGTAGCCGTGCGAGCGACCAATCCTGGGCCCTGGGTCGACGGAGCGAAAGGGATCGGCGCGGTGATCGCTGATGGCGTCGTCGATGCCGTGCTGGCGCTGAGCGAAGACCATGACGAGGCCGCGCGAGATCGGCTGTCTCCCTTCCTGTCGATGGGGCGGCTGACGGCCGACCAGCGGGCTGCCCTGCTCGAAGGCGGCGGAGCCGACGACCGCGGCGGCGAAATCTGCGCCTGCTTCGGCGTGTCGCGTGCTGCCATCGAGGCTGCCATCGGCGCTGGCGCATTGTCGCTCGCCGAGATTGGCGCAGAGACGCATGCCGGAACCAATTGCGGCTCCTGTCGCCCGGAAATTCGGGCGCTGCTGCGCGGCGTGAAATCGAGAAAGGCAGCGTGATGCAGACCTTTCCTCTTTTCCTGTCGTTGCGGGATCGTCGCGCCCTGGTCGTCGGCGGCACCGATCAGGCCGCGCGCAAGATCGAGCTGCTGCTTTCCGCTGGCGCACAGGTCTCGCTGATCGCCGACACGGTTACCGGTGAAGTCGCGCAGCTCATCACCGATACGCGCGTCACCTGGGCCGGCAGCTGCTTCAGCGATGACGAACTCCTGGGCGTCAGCCTGGTCATCGTCGCCACCGAGGACGAGAGCCTGCAGGCACGGGTGTCGCAATCGGCCCAATCGCGCGGCATCCCGGTCAATGTCGTCGATGGTCCCGCACTGTCGAGCTTCATCATGCCGGCGATTGTCGATCGCGGCCCGGTAACGGTCGCGATCTCCACCGGAGGGGCGGCGCCTGCGCTCGCTCGCAAGGTGCGAGCCGAGATCGAGCGTGCCTTGCCGGCGGCCCTGGGCCGTGTCGCGTTGTTTGCCGATATCTTCCGCGAACAGGTGCGGCGCACCTTACGAGAGCCGCGATCCCGCCGCCGTTTCTGGGATCGCGTTTTCGAAGGCCGAGTGGCAGCCTTAGCGCTGGCGGGCGACGAGATCTCCGCGCGACGGGAGCTCATCCGCCTGCTGGATGGTGCGCGCGGCGAAAGCTCGCCGGTCGGCATGGTCCATCTGGTTGGGGCGGGCCCCGGCGATCCCGACTTGCTGACGCTGAAGGCGCATCGCCTGCTGCAGGGCGCCGATGTCGTCGTCTACGACCAACTCGTCTCGCCCCAGGTGCTCGCTTTGGCGCGCCGGGATGCCGAACGTGTTTATGTCGGCAAACGCGGTGCATTGCCGTCGCTTCAGCAGGCCGAGATCAACCGACGGTTGGTGGCGCTCGCGCATGCCGGCAAGAACGTGGTGCGTCTGAAGGGCGGAGATCCTCTGGTCTTTGGCCGCGGCGGAGAGGAGATCGAGGCGTTGGCGCGTGCCGGTGTCACGGTCGAAGTTGTGCCGGGCATTACGGCCGCCTTGGGCTGCGCCGCCAGCGCCGGCATCCCGCTCACCCATCGCCTCTATGCTCCGGCCTGCGTCTTCGTGACGGCTCACTTGAAGGATGGCGACATCGCGCTCGACTGGCCGATGCTGGCGCGGCCGCGCCAGACCGTCGTCGTCTACATGGGGATCGAGACGCTGCCGCTGGTTGCTCGCCAGCTCGTGCGGCATGGTCTCTCGCCGGCGACACCCGTGGCGCTCATCGAGAGCGGCACCACCGAGCAGGAGCGGCGGATTGTGGGCACTTTGGCCACAATTGAGCAGCAGGCGGTGGGCGCCAGACTGCACGGTCCGACGCTGTGCGTGCTAGGTGAAGTTGTCGGTCTAGCCCTCAGTCGCGACAAAGAAATTCGGTTTGAGTCCCGAGTTGGCCTCTGATACAAGCGAAACACCTGTGGCAAAAATGCAACAAACTCGGGGCGAGGATGCGTCGTATCCTGTTAAGTGCAGCTATCACCCTGGCAGTTGCCGGCACGGCCTTCGCGCAAACCACCGCGACGGGGGTCTCTGAAACAAAAATCGTTCGTGGCGCCTCCTCGGCCACGACGACCCACAAGACAACGACGGCGGCGGCCAAGTCGGCTTCGCATGCCGTGCACAAAGTTGCTGCCGTCCAAAGCGTCGTCCGCAAGCCGGCGCCGGTGCGTCAGCCGACAACCCCTCAAAGCCTTCGCGGCTCCCGCTACGGCGGGTTCGCGCCCTCGGCGCCCATCGAGCCGCCGCAACTCGACACCACGAGCCCCCGTTCACTGAGCATGGTGAACGTCAATTCGGGCGAGACGATCAGCGTGACCTACTGGTCGGACGGCAGCTACCGCCGCGATGCTCTCGATCAGCTCAATCACTTCCTGCGTGATGTGAAGACGGGCGAGCAGACCGAGATGGATCCGCTGGTGCTCGACGTGCTGTGGCAGACCATGCAGCTCTGCGACTATCACGGCACCGTCGAAGTGCTGTCGGCCTATCGCTCGCCTGAGACCAATGCCTGGCTGGCCAGTGTCAGCCGCGGCGTGGCGCGCGACAGTCAGCATATGAACGGCAACGCCATGGATATCCGCTTCCCGGGCGTGCCCGTCTACAAGATCCGTCAGGCTGCGCGATCCCTCCAGATGGGCGGCGTCGGCTTCTATCCCCGCTCCGGTTTCGTTCATCTCGATACCGGGCCGATTCGCTACTGGTAACATCATGGCGCTCCTCGAGGTCGTCGAGGGCGATATCACGCAGCTGGACGTCGATGCGATCGTCAATGCTGCGAACCAAAGCCTGCTGGGTGGCGGCGGCGTCGATGGCGCGATCCATCGCGCCGCCGGCCCTGAATTGCGCGCCGAGTGTCGCTTGCTGCATGGCTGCGACACCGGCGATGCCAAGATCACCAAGGGCTATCGCCTCAAGGCGCGTCACGTCATCCATACTGTCGGACCGGTCTGGCGCGGCGGCGGCAACCAGGAACCCGAGTTGCTGGCGAGCTGCTACAGCCGTTGCCTGACGCTGGCCGAGCAGCATGGCCTCAAGAGCATCGCCTTTCCGGCCATCTCGACCGGCATCTTCGGCTATCCGAAGGAGCCCGCCACCGAAATCGCAGTGCGCGTGGTGAAGGCGCAAGCCTACCTCGACCACATCATCTTCTGCTGCTTCGACCGGGGGACGGCCGATCTCTATCGCGCCGTCATTGCCCGAAGCGATCGGCCGACTTGAGATAGTCGAGTTCCTCCGGGCTGCATGGCCGGGCCAGCACGTCGTTGCGATGCGGAAAGCGCCCGAACCGGGCGATGATGTCGCGATGGCCGAAGGCGAATTTGACGTTCTCCGCGCCGCCCAGCGCCGAGAAAAGCGCGCAGCACAATTCTTGGTCCGCCAGCGCCTCGCTATGCTGGAACGGCATATAGAAGAAGCCGCGCATATCCGCCGGAAAGATCGCGGGATAGAAGCGCGCGAGGGCGACACGCGCTGCTTGCAATGCCTTGGCATCGCCGCTGAAGGCGCGAGGCGCGCCACGATACATGTTGCGGGAGAATTGATCGCAGAGAACGATCAGAGCCAACGTGCCGTCGGGCGACTGCATCCAATGATCGAGCGCACCGCCGATCGCACGCTCGAGAAGGGCGGCAAATCGTGTCCTGATCTCGGCATCGAATGCCGGCGTGCTCTTCCACCAGATCTCGCGCTGCCGGCCATGCCCTGGGTCGGCCAGCGGCAGGAACCAGAAATCCAGGATCTCGCGGATGGACGTGTCGTCGTTCATGCGGCTTAGATAGGAACGCGTGTCAGAGGAGGGAAGCCGGCGTGGGCAAGGTCCGCAACGTTCTGTTCATCATGTGCGATCAGCTGCGTGCCGATCATCTGTCCTGTGCCGGGCATCCGCATCTGCAGACGCCGGCGATCGATGCGCTGGCGAAAAAAGGCGTCCGGTTCCCGCGTGCCTATGTGCAGTCCGGCGTCTGCGGTCCTTCCCGCATGTCCTATTACACGGGCCGCTATGTCTTCAGTCACGGCGCCACCTGGAATCGTGTGCCGCTGTCCCTGCGCGAAAAGACGATCGGCGACTACCTGCAGCCGGCGGGCATTCGCGTGGCGCTGGCCGGCAAGACGCACGTGCTGCCGGATGCCGAAGGTCTCGAGCGCTTCGGCATCGAGGGAGGCTCTGCTCTCGCGGCATTGATGCGCGCCGGCCGTTTCGAGGAGCTGGATCGTTACGACGGCCATTCCCCACCGGGCAGCGAGAGTGGCTATGCCGCCTATCTCGCCGAGCATGGCTACACGTCGAACGATCCCTGGAGCGATTATGTGATCGCTGCCGACGGGCCGAACGGCGAGAAGTTGTCGGGCTGGCAGATGCGGCATGCCAGGCTGCCGGCGCGGGTTGCCGAGGAGCATTCCGAGACGGCCTACATGACGCGCGAGGCGATGCGCTTCATCGATCAGATGGGCGACAAGCCGTGGTTCCTTCATCTCAGCTACGTAAAGCCGCATTGGCCCTACATGGCACCCGCACCCTATCACGCGATGTACACGGCGAAGGATTGCCTACCGCTCAACCGCAGCGAAGCCGAGCTTGCCGATCAGCATCCCGTGCTCGCCGCCTATCGGCGGCAGGAGGAGTCGGTGTCCTTCAGCCGGCCGGACGCTTCCGACACGGTGCGTCCGACCTACATGGGCTTGATCCGGCAGATCGACGATTGGCTCGGCCGGCTGTTTGCTCATCTCGAGAGGCTCGGTCGTCTGGACGATACGCTGATCTTCTTCACCTCCGATCATGGCGACTTCCTCGGCGACCACTGGCTCGGCGAGAAGGAGATGTTCTACGAGGAAGCGCTACGCGTGCCGTTCATCGTCTACGATCCCGATCCGGCGGCCGATGCGACCCGCGGCTCGGTCGACACCCGCTTCGTCGAAGCGATCGATGTGGTGCCGACGACGCTCGCCGCCCTCGGCTTGCCGGCCAATGAGCATCTGGTCGAGGGGCGGTCGCTGTTGCCGCTGCTGCGCGGCGGTGACTCGGAGACGTGGCGCGAGGCCGTGTTCGCCGAGCTGGACTATTCCTTCCGCGAGGCGCGTCTCATCCTCGGACGGAAGCCGCGGGAGTGTCGGGCCATGATGGTCCGCACCGACCGGTGGAAGTATGTGTGGTGGCAGGATTTCCGGCCGATGCTGTTCGATCTCGCCGCCGATCCGCGGGAGCAACGCGATCTTGGCGGCAACGATGTCTACGCCCATGTTCGCCGCGAGATGGAAGGCCGGCTTTCGGCATGGCTCAAGGGCCGTAAGACGCGGGTTACCGTCGACGATGCCTATGTCGAGGCGCGTACCGCCACGCACAAGAAGCACGGCATCTTCTTCGGCGTGTGGTGATGCTCGTCCCGCGCGCTAACGATTGACGGAGACGAGCGGCAGGTCGAAGGCCGCACTTTCCCCTTTGATACTCGGCGGCAGGGGCGCGTAGGGCGAACCGGCGCGCACGCCTGCCAGCACGCCATTGTCCAGAACCGGGAAGCCGCTCGACTGCGCGATCCGGGCGTCGAGCAACCGTCCGTCGCGCGCGATCACGATCCGGATCACCGTCATCGCCTCCGTGATGTCGGCGCGGGCGTAGTAACGATAGCCCGTCAGCTTGTTTGCGACCTGCCACAGGTAATTGTCGGAAACGCGGGCACGGTTATAGACGTCCGCTGGATTGACGAACGGCGAGCTGGTTGGTGGTTCGGCATGCGCCATGGGGGGTGCGCGTCGTTCCGGCGCCGACGTGAGCGGCGAGGGACGCCACTCGGGACGCGACGGCTGCCGCGGCGCCGGCTTCGGCGCTGGCGTCGGCGGCGGGACCGGTACCGCGTGCGCTTCCGGCTTCGGCGGCGGGACGGTCGGCGTGGGCGTTGTATAGGCGGTCACGGCCGGAGGAGTCGGAGCCGCCGGCGGAGTGGGCACGGACTGTTCAGGCTGTGGCGGAAGCACCGGTGTCGGTCGACCGGGTGTCGGATGGTTGGATGTCGGTGGGACCTGCGTCGCCTTGTCGGCTGTAATGGCCGCGGGGGGACGAAGCCCCTCCGGCGGAACTTCGGTCGGCTTCGGTGGCTTGGGAGGAGCGGGCTGGGGCTCGGGCGGTTTCGGCTTGGGCTGCTCGAGCGTGATCTCGATCGCTTCTTCTTCCGGTGGCGGAATTGGTGGGCGGTGGGCCGACATCCACCACAGTGCCAGGGCCACCACGACGTGCAACAGCGCGGCCAGCGCAAGGGCCGGAGGCGACAAGCGCTCGGAGCGATCCGCGGAAAGGCTGACGTCGTGGGTCACGGCACTGGCGTTCTAGGATGCGATGTGGCGCGTCACCAGCCTATCGGCAACCGTCGGCGGTCGCCGTACCTCCGGGCGCGGCGCCGCAGGTGGCGCGGCGCTTGCGCCATATCCGGCCGCTTGACCGAGACGCGTCCTAGGCCAGTTCGTATTTTGCGATCAGCCACGGTTCATGCTTGGCGGCATCGATCCAGGCCTTCATTGCCGGATGGGCGAGGACCGCGGTGCAATAGGCCGTGGCGTCGGAGTCAAGTTTCACACCGTAGGTGCGCAGGCGCGTTACGACCGGCGCATACATCGCGTCGGCGGCGCTGATGGTGCCGAACAGAAAGCCCTCGTCCTTCTGGGCAGCGCCGGCGAACCGCTTCCGGCAGTCACGCCACAGGCTGGCGATGCGCTCGATTTCCGTCCGTACGGCCGGCGTCATGCCGGTGCCGGGATAGGAGGCACGAATGTTCATCGGCATATTGTTGCGAAGCTCGGGAAAGCCCGCATGCATTTCCGCCGAGATCGAGCGCGCATGGGCGCGGGCAGCGACCGCAGCCGGCCAGAGCCCGGCTTCGGGCTTCAGGTCGTTGAGATATTCGGCGATCGCCAGCGAATCCCAAACCGCGAGTCCGCGGTGCAGCAGGACCGGCACGCGGCCCGCCGGCGAATACTTGCGGATCGTCGGCTGCGTTTCGGGCAGGTCGAGCGGCACCACGATCTCCTCGAAGTCGATCCCTGCGATGCGGGCCATGAGCCAGCCGCGCAGCGACCAAGACGAGTAGTTCTTGTTGCCGATCACCAATGTGAAGTCGGCCATACCCCCTCCTTACGCACGTCGTTACTCAGGTCGCTTGCCAGTCCCTGAGTTTGACCGGCAATCTTGGCCGTTACACTACAGTTTGGTGAGCATGGCTATGTCGTTGCCTTTCGTCGACCGCTCTTCTTCTTCGTTGCCCGTGCAGTTTGTGACCCCGGCGCGCTGGCTGGACTGGCTCAAGGAGCAGAACGGGTCGTGCCAGGGATGGCTCGAGTCGCTGGGCCTTGCCGGGGCGGCTGGCGATTTTGCCGTCCTGCCGGGACGGGATGGAAAAGCGGCTGGAGCCGTACTGGTGCTTTCGGCCGAGCCGACGCTGTGGGATTTCGGCGCGCTATCGACCAAGTTGCCGCCCGGAAGCTGGAAACTGACCGATACGGCACCCGTCTCGCCGACCGATGCCGCCATTGCCATCGGCCTCGGCGCCTGGCGGTTCGAGCGCTATCGCAGCAAGAAGGCCAAGCCCGGTCCCAAGATCGTCTGGCCGGAGAAGGCCGACAAGGCGCGTGCCACGGCCATCATCGACGCTATTTGCCTGGCGCGCGACCTGATCACGACTCCGTCATCCGACATGGGGCCGGCGGAGCTGGCGGCTGCCGCACAAAAGCTCGCCCAGGCCCACAAGGCGAAGGTCAAGGTCATCGTCGGCGATGATCTTCTGAAGAAGAACTATCCCATGGTGCACGCGGTCGGCCGTGCCAGCGCGCGCGCGCCGCGCCTGATCGACATGACCTGGGGACGCGACAGCGATCCGAAAGTGACGCTGGTCGGCAAAGGCGTGTGCTTCGATTCGGGCGGTCTCGACCTCAAGCCATCGACCGGAATGCTGATGATGAAGAAGGATATGGGCGGCGCGGCGACCATGCTGGCGGTGGCGTCGATGATCATGGCGCTGAAGCTGCGCGTGCGGCTGCGATTGCTGATCCCCGCGGTCGAGAACAGCGTGTCGGGCAATGCCTTCCGCCCACTCGACGTCGTCCCGACCCGCAAGGGCATCTCCGTCGAGATCGGCAATACCGACGCCGAGGGCCGGTTGATCCTGTGCGATGCCTTGTTCGAGGGCGCATCGGAGAAGCCCACGATGATGATCGATTGCGCGACCCTTACCGGAGCCGCCCGTGTCGCGCTGGGCACCGATCTGCCGGCGCTGTTCTGCAACGACGATGCTCTGGCCGATCAGCTCGTGGCGGCCGGCAAGGACGTCACCGATCCGATGTGGCGACTGCCTCTGTTCAAGGGCTATCGTCGTCTGCTCGACAGCAAGGTCGCGGACATCAACAATGCGCCCGGCGTGGCCTTTGGCGGCGCCATCACGGCGGCGCTTTATCTGCAGGAATTCGTGCCCGATGACGTCCCGTGGGCGCATTTCGACATGATGGCCTGGAACAATACTGCTCGGCCGGGCCGGCCCGAGGGCGGCGAAGCCCAGGCCGCGCGGGCGATTTTCGCTGCGATTGAGAAGCGGGTTGCCAAGAAGTGAGACCGCTCCGGCCGATGAGCGACATTGTTCGCCCGCGGCCGGGCATTCTAAGATCGATTAACAGTCACTGGAGGATCACATGACCTATACGCTGGAACAGTTGGGCAGCGACATCCGCAACGCCCTGAAGTCGGATCCCGGCCTTGGCGGCAAGCAGGCCGTGTGCAAGCTCGTCTCCAAGGCGCTGGTGGACCACGACTTCGTCGCCAAGCACCTGACAGCCGACCAGTGCAAGCCGCGCAAGGTGTTGTACGAGGATCCGGAGCTGGGCTTCTGCATCTGTGGTCATGTCTATGAGAAGCCGGCGCATGGCGAACCGCATGACCACGGCTCGAGCTGGGCGATCTATGGCCTTGCCGTTGGCGATACCGAGATGACCGACTGGCGCATCGTCAAGAAGGGCGACGGCACCAACCCGACCCTGGTCGAACCGGAGAAGAGCTATGTTCTGAGGCCGGGCGACGCTCACTTCTACGATGTCGGCGTCGTGCATTCACCGAAGCGCGACACGCTGACCAAGCTCATCCGCATCGAGGGCGCCAACCTCGATCACGTCAAGCGCTCGAACATCAAGGCCGCGTCGAAGGTCGCAGCCTGACCGTGACCGCCGGCGCGCCGCTCGCAGCGGCGCGTCCGACCGGCTTCCGGTGAAGCCGACGATTCTCAGTATCCGGTTTTTGGATCGACGCGGTTGATCAGCGGCTGCCCCGAGTGCAGCCGCTTGATGTTTTCGATCACGCCGGGTGAGGCCGTGCGGGGGTTGGTGGCGCCCGCGATATGCGGCGTCACATGGACCTTGGAATGGGTCCAGTAAGGATGATCCGCCGGCAGCGGCTCGGTATTGAACACGTCGAGCGCGGCGCCGCTGACGTGGCCGGACTCCAGCGCCGCCAGCAGGTCCGCATCCACCACGTGGCCGCCGCGCGCCATGTTGATGAAGTAGGCGCCCTTGGGCAAAGCCGCAAAAGCCGCGGCATCGAGGAGGTTTCGGGTGTCGCGCGTGAGCGGCAGCACGTCGATCAGGATATCGGTGCGGCCGAGGAAACTCCGGAAGCCATCGGCTCCGTGGAACGTCTCGATGCCGTCGATCGACTTGGCGGTGCGGCTCCAGCCGGCGGTCGGGAAGCCCAGCATCGCGAACTTCCTGGCGGTGTCCTGACCGATCGTGCCGAGGCCCATGACGCCAATGCGGCGATGGATGGTGTCGATGAAGTCTTCGGGCTTCCACACCTTGGCGCGCTGCGACGCCTCGTATTTGTCGATGTCACGATGGTGGCGCAGGGCCCAGAAGATGGCGTACTCGCTCATCTGGCCCACCAGCCCGTCATCCATGATGCGGGTGATGGGAACGCCCGCCGGCAGTTTGTCGTCGGCCAGGAGATGGTCGACGCCCATGCCGAGCGAGACGATCATCTTGAGGTTCTTGAAGGTGGCCAGCAGTCCGGGCTGCGGCTTCCAGGCCAGCGCCACTTCGATCTCGTCGATATTGCCCAGCCCACCCTTGAGCGTGCGGAAATCGAGCGGGCCCAATCCGGCCTCGAGCACCTTCTTCCACGCCACGCCGTCGGTATCGCGGCTGATATAGGCAATGGCTCCCGCCATGAAGTCCCCCTTGTGAACGCTTACGCGACTGTCTCGAGATTGAAGGCCGCCGCAATCAACGCCTTGGTATAGGGAGTCTGCGGCGTCGTGAATACCTGTTCGGCAGAACCCCGCTCGACCACTTGGCCTTGCCGCAACACCACGACTTCGTCGGCGAGTGCACGCACCACTTTCAGGTCATGGCTGATGAACAGATAGGCCAGCTTGTGGCGCGCCTGCAGGTCGCGCAGCAGGTCGACGATCTGCGCCTGCACGCTCATATCGAGCGCTGAGGTGGGCTCGTCGAGCACGATGAATCGGGGCTTGAGGACCAGAGCGCGAGCAATGGCGATGCGCTGCCTCTGGCCGCCGGAGAACTCGTGCGGATAGCGGTCGCGGACGCGAGGATCCAGCCCGACCTCGCGCAAGGCCTCGTCGATCAGGCGCACCCGCTCGGCCTCGGTGCCGATGCCGTGGACCTCCAGCCCTTCGCCCACGATCTCGGCCACCGTCATGCGGGGGCTGAGCGAGCTGAACGGATCCTGGAAGACGATCTGCATCTGCCGCCGCAGCGGCCGGATCTCGCGCTGGCTGAGCGCCTGCAGGTCCTGCCCGTCGAAGCGGATGCCGCCCTCGCTCCTCTCCAGTCGCAGGAGGGCAAGACCGATGGTCGTCTTGCCCGAGCCCGATTCGCCGACGAGCCCGATCGTATGGCCCGCCTTGAGCGTCAGGGTCACGCCGTCGACCGCCTTCACATAGCCGATCGTCCGGCGCAGCAAACCGCGCTTGATCGGGAAGTGAACCTTGAGGTCGTCGAGCTGCACGATCTCCCGGGCGGCGGGATCGACCGCCACAGGCTTGCCCTTGGGCTCGGCGGACAGGAGATGCCGGGTATAGGCATGCTGCGGCCGGTCGAAGACGTCGCCGACGGCCCCTTGCTCCACGATCTCGCCCTGCGTCATCACGCAGACGCGGTCCGCCACCTTGCGCACGATTCCGAGATCGTGGGTGATGAACAACAGGGCCATGCCGTACTTGGCCTGCAGGCTCTTCAGGAGCTTGAGGATCTGCGCCTGGATCGTGACGTCCAGCGCCGTGGTCGGCTCGTCGGCGATCAGGAGGTCGGGTTCGTTGGCGAGCGCCATGGCGATCATCACGCGCTGGCGCTGGCCGCCGGAGAGCTGGTGCGGATAGGCGTCGAGGCGTCGGGCGGCATCGGGGATGCCGACCTGCTCCAGCAGCTCGAGCGTGCGCTTGCGCGCCGCCATGCGCGATAATCCTTTATGCAGGATCAGGACTTCATTCACCTGTCGCTCGATCGTGTGCAGCGGATTGAGCGAGGTCATCGGTTCCTGGAAGATCATCGAGACCCGATTGCCGCGAACCTGCAGCAAGTCGCGTGCCGGCGCCCCGATCATCTCCTGGCCCCGGAATCGGATCGAGCCGCGTGGATGACGCGCAGTCGGATAGGGAAGGAGCTGCAGCACCGACAGGGCGGTCACCGATTTGCCCGATCCGGACTCGCCAACCAGCGCCACGGTCTCGCCGCGGCGGATGTCGAAGCTCACGCCCTTCACGGCGGCCACGGCGCCGGGACCGGAGCCGAAGATCACGGCCAGGTCGCGGACCTCGAGCAGGGCGGGTTCGCTCATGCCAGCGCCTTGCGCGGATTGAAGGCGTCGCGCACCGCTTCGCCGATGAAGACCAGAAGCGACAGCATCAGGGCGATGATCGAAAAGGCCGTGAAGGCGAGCCACGGCGCCGTCAGGTTGTTCTTGCCTTGCAGCACCAGCTCACCCAGCGACGGCGAGCCCGGCGGCAGGCCGAATCCGAGGAAGTCGAGCGAGGTCAGTGTGGTCACGGAGCCGGCCAGGATGAAGGGCAGGTAGGTGAGGCTCGCGGTCATGGCGTTGGGCAGGATGTGCCGGATCATGATGCGCAGGTCCAGCATTCCGAGCGCCCGGGCGGCGCGCACATAGTCGAAATTGCGGCCGCGCAGGAACTCCGCCCGCACATAGCCCACCAGCGCCATCCAGCTGAACAGCAGCATGATGCCGAGCAGGATCCAGAAGCCCGGCTGGACCAGGCTGGCCAGGATGATCAGCAGATAGAGCGTCGGCATGCTCGACCAGATCTCGAGGAATCTCTGGAAAGACAGATCGACCCAACCGCCGAAATAGCCCTGCACCGCGCCAGCCGCGATCCCCACGATCGAGCTCAGGATCGTGAGGGCTAGGCCGAACAGCACGGAGATGCGGAAGCCATAGATCACCCGGGCCAGCACATCCCGTGCCTGATCGTCGGTGCCGAGGGGATGCGCCAGCGACGGCGGCAGCAGCGAGCCGCGGGCTTCGCCGGTCACGGTGGTGTCGTAGCGGTAGGGGATCAGCGGCCACAGCATCCAGCCCTTGGCCTCGATCAGATGCTGCAGCTCGGTATCGGTGTAGACGGCGTTGGTCGGCAGGTCGCCGCCGAAGGTCGTCTCGGGGTAGTCGTGGAACACCGGCGAATAGAAGTGGCCGTCATAGCGGATGAGGATCGGTCGGTCGTTGGCCAGGAACTCGGCGAACAGCGACAGGAAGAACATCGTGGCGAACACGGCCAGCGAGATCATGCCGCGGCGGTTGCCGCGGAACTGGGCCAGGCGTCGACGATTGGCGGGTCTCACCGGCGGATCCTCAGGCAGCCCGCGCCGCGAAGTCGATTCGCGGATCGACGACCGTATAGATGAGGTCGCCGACGATGTTCATGACCAGCCCGAGCAGGCCGAAGAAATAGAGCGTTCCGAAGATCACCGGATAGTCGCGATTGATCGCCGCCTCGAAGCCCAGCAGTCCGAGGCCGTCGAGCGAGAAGATCACTTCTGTCAGCAGCGCGCCGGTGAACAAGGCGCCGACGAAGGCCGCCGGGAAACCCGCGATCACGATCAGCATGGCGTTGCGGAAGACATGGCCGTAGAGCACCCGGCTCTCGACCAGGCCCTTGGCACGCGCGGTCATCACATATTGCTTGCCGATCTCCTCGACGAACGAATTCTTGGTCAGGAATGTCAGTCCGGCGAAACCGCCGACGACCATCGACGCGATGGGCAGCACCATGTGCCAGAGATAGTCGGTCATCTTCCCCAGCAGGCCGAGGCTGTGCCAGTCGTCCGAAACCAGCCCGCGCAAGGGAAACCATTGGAAATAGCGGCCGCCGGCGAACAGCACGACCAACAGTATCGCGAACAGGAAGCCGGGGATGGCATTGAGGGCGATCAGCGCGGTCGAGCTCGAAATGTCGAACCGGCTGCCATCGCGCACCGCCTTGGCGATGCCGAGCGGGATCGAGACCAGATAAACCAGCAGCGTGGTCCACAGGCCGAGCGACAGCGAGACCGGCATCTTGTCGAGCACCAGGTCGACGACGCGCTGGTTGCGGAAGAAGCTGTCGCCGAAATCGAAGACGGCGTAGTTCTTCATCATCAGCCAGAAGCGCTCGTAGATCGGCTTGTCGAAGCCGTACATCTTCTCGATGCGCTTGATCAGTTCGGGCGGCAGGCCGCGGGCGCCGCGATAGGTGCTGTTGCCGGCATCGGTTTGACCGCGCTGCATCAGCTCGCCGCCGGACGTACTGCCGGAAAAGCGCTCTGTCGCGCCGACGGCGGTGCCCTGGATCTGGGCGATCATCTGCTCCACCGGTCCGCCCGGCGCCGTCTGGATGATGAAGAAATTGAGCACCATGATGCCGAACAGGGTCGGCACGATCAGGATCAGGCGCCGCAGGATGTAGCCGAGCATCAGGAGCGGGTCTTCTTCATTGGACCCCGGGCCGTGCGATCACTTCTTCTCTCCGCGCGTCAGCGCCCGATCCTTGGCTTCGTCGACCCACCAGGTATCGAAGGCCAGCGGTTCGTACTTGGCCGTCTTCGACGGCCGGCCGAAGCGGTTCCAGTACGCCACCAGCGCCTTGCCCGAATAGAATTGCGGGATGGCGAACATGTGCCAGGACAGGACACGGTCGAGCGCGCGTGTGCGCGTGACTAGGCTCTCGCGGTCCGGCGCGGCAATGATGAGCTCGACCAGTTGGTCGATCGCCGGATCCTTGATGCCGATGGTGTTGCGCCCGCCCGGAATATCGGCGGCCTTGGATCCCCAGAAGTCGCGCTGCTCGTTGCCGGGCGACAGCGATTCGGCCCACAGGTCGATCACCATGTCGAAATCGTAGTTGTCGGTACGCCGCTGATATTGCGAGGTGTCGACGGTCCGGATCGTCATGTCGATGCCCAGCCGCTCGAGGTTCTGCTTCACCGGCAAGGCCATCTTCTCGAACGCCGCGTCGTTCAGCAGGATCTCGAAGGCCAGCTTGCGACCGTTCTTGTCGGTCATCTTGCCGTCCTTGATCTCCCAGCCGGCTTCCTTCAGCAGCGGGATGGCCTTGCGCACCTGCTCGCGGATATTGCCTGAGCCGTCGGTCTTGGGTGGATTGTATTCGGCAGTGAAGACCTCGTCGGGAATCTTGCCGCGCAGGGGCTCCAGGATCTTGAGTTCTTCCGGCGAGGGCAGGCCCTTGGCCTCGAGCTCGCAATTGCCGAAGTAGGAACGCGTGCGCTGATAGAAGCCGTAGCTCAGATTCTTGTTCTGCCATTCGAAGTCGTACATCAGGCCAATGGCCTCGCGTACATTCCGATGCTTGAAGATGTCACGGCGCGTATTGAAGACGAAGCCCTGCATCGGCGCCGGATTCTCATGCGCAATCTCGGCCCGCTGGATGCGGCCATCGGCGATGGCCGGCAGATCCTTGTAGCCGATCATCCAGTTGCGGCCCGAATTCTCGCGCCGGATATCGGTGTCTCCGCCCTTGAAGGCTTCGAAGATGATGGTGTTGTCGCGATAGTAGTCGTAGCGGATGGTCTCGAAGTTGTTCCGTCCGCGGTTGAACCACAGGTCCCTGGCCCACCAGGTGGGGACGCGGCGATAGGTGATCGAGCGTCCCACATCGACCGAATCGACCTTGTACGGTCCGCTGCCGAGCGCCGGCTCCAGCGACACTTTCTCGAAATCCTTCCCCTTCCACCACGTCGAGGGCAGGATCGGCAGCTGCCCGAGGATCAGCGGCAGCTCGCGGTTCTTGTCGTTGCGGAACGTGAACAGCACCTTGGCATCACCGGTCTTCTCGGCCTTGATGACATCGGCGTAATAGGCGGCGTAGGTCGGCCGGCCCTTGCTCTTCAGGATGTCGAAGCTGAACACGACATCCTCCGGCGTGATGGCCGTGCCATCGTGCCACTTGGCCTGGGCGCGCAAGGTGAAGGCGACCCAGGACCGGTCCTCGGGCCACTCGATGGTTTCGGCAATCAAGCCGTAGGCGGTAAAGGCCTCCTCCGGACTGTGCCAGCACAGCGTCTCCCACAGCGAGCCCAGTCCGGCTGCCGGGACGCCCTTGAGTGTGAACGGATGCAGGGAGTCGTAGGTGCCCAGCGTGCCGAACTTGACCGCGCCCGTCTTCGGCGCAGCGG
This sequence comes from Enhydrobacter aerosaccus, assembly GCF_900167455.1. Taxonomy (GTDB): domain Bacteria; phylum Pseudomonadota; class Alphaproteobacteria; order Reyranellales; family Reyranellaceae; genus Reyranella; species Reyranella aerosaccus. The sequence goes on along the minus strand of NZ_FUWJ01000003.1, from coordinate 101,250 downwards.
GATTGAGGAAGTCCAGTGGCCCGGGATCGGCGCCATATTTGGGTTCGCCGTGCATGGCGATGCCATGGCCGACGTGAATCTTGGACGACGTCTGGGCCCGCAGGATCGCCGGTGCCCCCACCCAGAGAGCCGCGCCCCCCGCCAGTACCTTGCGCCGTCCGATGGCCATGCCCTGCACTCCAGTTCGTGCGTTTCGCAACCTATATAACGCGGCCGAGTTGGGCCGCACTATGGCTGCCAGATTAAGCATGGTTCAGGTCGGTCGGGTTGCGGGACCTCTCTGCGGAAGGCGCGTTTGACTTCGGAAAGCGGTCGCCGCAGGCTGGAGAAATGGTCGATACGATTGATTTTGCGCCGGAATTCGATGCGCCGATCGAGTATATGCGGCGCACGCGCGAGTACTATCTCGCGCTGGGCTACGACAATCCCTATCGCTGGGCGCACTATGTCGATGCGCCGTTCCAGCCGCTCAGGAAGCCGCTGAAGGACAGCGTCCTCGCGCTCATCAGTACAGCCGCACCCTATCAGCCCGACAAGGGCGACCAGGGACCAGGAGCCGCCTACAACGCGGCGGCGAAGTTCTACACCGTCTATTCCGGTGACACGGCGGTCGATCACGACACGCGCATCAGCCATATCGGCTACGATCGCAAGCACACCACGGCGACGGACAGCAATACCTGGTTTCCTCTGTCGCTGATGCGCGAGTTTGCGCAGCAGGGCCGGTTCAAGCTGGCGCCGCGGTTCCATGGCGCACCCACCAATCGTAGCCATCGGGTGACGCTCGAGACCGATGCACCGGAGATCCTGGCGCGCTGCCGTCAGGATCAGGTCGATGCCGCCCTGCTCGTGCCTACGTGACCCGTCTGCCATCAGACCGTGAGTCTGACCGCTCGATATCTGGAACGAAACGGCATCCCCACCGTGATCATGGGGGCGGCGAAGGACATCGTCGAATGGGCCGGCGTGCCGCGCTTCCTGTTCAGCGATTTCCCGCTTGGCAATTCCTGTGGCAAGCCGCACGAGCCCGACACCCAGCGCTTCACCCTCGATCTGGCGTTGAAGGTCCTGGAGAGTGCCGTCGGCCCGCGTACGACGGTGCAGTCGCCACTGCGCTGGAACGACGACGGCGATTGGAAGCAGGACTACAACAACATAGAGCGCATGCCGGCCGAAGAGGTCGCGAGGCGTCGCGCCGAGTTCGACAAGGTGAAGCAGGTGGCGCTCGCCCAGCGCAAGCAGGCAGGGGGGGGTGATGTCCTTGCTGGGAGCGCGCCACTCCAGGGACGCGTCTCTCCTCTGTTTCAACAATCCATGAGCGCATCTGGAGTCGCGCCCTCCGAGCCATGAGCAAACCTTTTACCGGCATCAAGGTCCTCGATTTCACCCGCGTCCTGGCGGGCCCGTACGGTTCCTATCAGCTCGCGCTGCTGGGGGCCGACGTCGTCAAGGTGGAGTCGCGCGAGGGCGACGACATGCGCTACGGCACCCGCGCCAACGAGTGGGAGAAGCGCGGCCTTGCGGCGCCCTGGATCGCGGTCAACGCCGGCAAGCGGTCGATCACGCTCGATCTCAAGAAGCCCAAGGCGATCGAGATCGTGAAGCGCCTGGCCGCCCAGGCCGATGTGGTGATGGAAAATTTCCGGCCCGGCGTCATGGACAAGCTCGGCATCGGCTACGAGACGCTGAAGGCGATCAATCCCCGCCTCATCTATTGCGCCGTCTCAGGCTTCGGCCAGGTCGGGCCGGCGGCCAAGACCGCGGCCTTCGACGGCATGATCCAGGCCATGTCGGGCCTGATGTCGATCACGGGATTCCCCCAAAACGGCCCGACCCGTGTCGGCTTCGCCGGCGCCGATGTCATGTCGGGAGCGACGGCCGCCCTGGGCGTCGCCTCGGCCCTCTATCAACGTACCCATACCGGCAAGGGCCAGCTCGTCGACGTGGCCATGATCGATGCCGTGATGGCGTATCTGGCCCAGCAATTTACCGAGCACATGATCACCGGCCGGGTGCACGAGCAGAGTGCCAACCTGTCGGTGACCCGCAAGCCTACCGGCAACCTGTTCAAGACCCGGGACGGCTGGATCGTGCTGGCCGTGATGACCGACCCGCAGTTCCAGCGCCTGATGAAGGTGCTGGGACGCGACGACGCGCTGGCTGACCCGCGCTTCGTCGACTGGCCGACCCGGATCCAGAACAACAAGGCGCTGCACGAGATCGTCGAGGAGGCCCTGAAGAAGGAGACCTCGGCCGTCTGGTCCGAGCGGTTCGAGAAGGCCGACGTCCCCGCCGGCCGGGTTCTCAGTATTCCCGAGACCGCCCAGCTCGACCTGTTTCAGCACCGGACGGTGCTCCAGACGGTCGAAACCGAGCATGGTCCCATCAAGGTGGTCGGGTCGGGCTTCCGGCTGGAGCATGGTGGCGGGTCGGTCGAGCGTCCGCCGGCAACGCTGGGCCAGCATACCGATGAGGTCCTGGGCGAGGCCGGGTACTCACCGGCGGAGATCGCGGCCATCCGGCAGGCGCAGGTCGTCTGACGCTCCCGATCGGGCCGCCGCAGTCTCATCGAGCGACTATCGCGGGACAGTCTGACGCGTAGGAACCGCACTGGCAAATCTGCCACAATTCCCGTATCTAGTCGCCGTGCGGCTGCCCCTTTCCCCTCGTCGCGGGGCCCGCGCCAAGGAGGACATCTTGAAGAGACGCGACTTCGTCTCCGGTACGGCGGCCCTGGCCGCTTCCAGCGTCGCAGCGGGCTGGGTTTCGCCAGCGTCGGCTGCCACCATCAAACCCTACAGCTGGGATCTCAATCCCCCGACCGATACCCGCGAGCATTTCATCGAATGGGGCAAGGCTCGCGGCGAGGATCCGTTCTTCCTCGGCCAGCGCTGGGACCGCTTCCAGGCGCTGCTCAAGAACAAAGACATCTGGAGTGCGGCGACGATCCGCGCCTTCCTGCTGACCCCGCGCGAGGAATTCGCCTCGGTCAATCCGGCGATCCACAAGCGCGCCTACGAGCACAACTTCCTCGATATCGGGTATGGCGTGACCATGTCCGGCCCGCATCTGCAAGGCCGCATGACCAACGTCCTCGAGATCCAGCGTACGGACAAGGTGCTGGAGATCGGCACCGGCTCGGGCGTGCAATCGGCCTATGTCGCCAACCTGACCGAGAACGCCTACACGATCGAGATCATCAAGCCGCTCGCCGAGCGCACCCGCGCGCTCTACGACAAGCTGATCGACAAGGGCTACACCGAGTACCAGCACATCAAGAGCAAGAACGCCGACGGCTACTATGGCTGGGAAGAGGCGGCGCCCTTCGACAAGATCATCGTGACCTGCGGTATCGATCACGTGCCGCCGCCGCTCCTGCAGCAGCTGAAGTCCGGCGGTCTCATGGTCATCCCGGTTGGCCCCCCGGGCGCCCAGCGGGTGCTCAAGGTGGCCAAGATCCAGGGCGCCGACGGGTCGATCACGACGACGCGTGAGGACATCTACGGCGGCAAGATCGTGCCGTTCGTGCCCTTCACCAAGCTCGAAGGCGACAAGATCGTCGGCACGCACAACCGCTAAACCCATTGCTGGGGGCGCGCGACCTCGGTCGCGCGTCTTTTTCATCGTCATCGCGCATCGCCGTAGCGCGCCCCAGCAGGAGCCCAGGACTTGACCGTCTCCGTCGATCTCGACAATCGGCCGCCTCTCTCTTTCTATCTCTCCGTCGGACTGGTGGCCGGCAGCATCATCGCGCTGCAAATCGGCATCATGCGCGTCTTCTCGGTCGGCAGCTGGGCCCATTTCGGCTCGCTGGTCGTGAGCCTGGCCATGTTCGGCTTCGGCCTGACCTCGGCCGTGATGTGCGTGGGCAAGGGCTGGTTCGAGCGGCGCTGGCTGGGCGCGGTCAAGGTCGCGCTGCTGGCGTTCGGTCCGTTGATGGTGGCCTGCAACCTCGCTGCCCAGCAGGTGCCGTTCAACGCCATCTTCCTGTTGTCCGATCCGATGCAGAAGTGGCGTCTGCTGGCCAACTTCGTTCTCTACTTCCTGCCGTTCCTGGCCGGCGCGCTCTATCTCGGTGTCGTCTTCCTGAAGGCGAAGAAGACGTTCAATCGCGTCTACTTCGCCGACATGGCGGGCTCGGGCCTGTGCGGTCTATCCGTGCTGCTGGCCATGTACGTCTTCAATCCCGAGAACCTGATCATGGCGCCGCTGCTGCTGTGGCTGGCCGGCGGCCTGCTGTGGTTCGTGTCGATGCGCGATCGTGGCGGCCTCGTCGCCATCGTGGTCGTGGCCGTGCTGTCGGCCGGCGCTCACTATCTGCTGCCGGATGCGCTTGGCATCCCCAAGCTCGCCGTGTCGGACTACAAGGGCGTCGCCTATGCCCGCAAGTTCCCGGACAACCAGCGGACCTACGAGCGCGCCTCGCCGTTCGGCTACATGGAGGTCTATTCGAGCTCGTACCTGCATTTCGCGCCGGGTCTCTCTGACAACGCCGCCTTCAACCTGAAGACGATGCCGGAGAACGCCTATCTCGGTCTGTATATCGATTCGGACGGACCGTCGGGCATTATCAAGGACCTGACGCAGGACGAGGTCGCCTATTTCCGCTACCTGCCGATGTACTATCCCTATGTGCTGAAGCAGAAGCCCGACACGTTCGTGGTCCAGTTCGGCGGCGGCATCTCGACGGCGGTGGCGCTGAAGGAAGGGTCCGAGCACGTGACGGTGGCTGAGGGTAATCCGGCCATCCTGACGGCATTCCGCGAGGACAAGGGACTGCGCGCCTTCACCGGCGATATCCTCAACAATCCGAAAGTGACGGTCGTCGATTACGACGGCCGCCTCTACCTCGCGCACACCAAGAACCACTACGACGTCATCGACCTCTCGCTGGCCGATTCGGCGGGCTTGTCGAGCCCGGGCGGCTTCGCGATCGTGGAGAAGTACTCCTACACCCGCGAGGCGATGGCCGCCTATATGCGGGCCTTGAAGCCCGGCGGCATCCTGTCGGTCACGCTCTGGAACAAGGAAGAACCGCCCAAGTCGGTGCTCAAGCTCTACGCGACCATGGTAGCGGCGGCGCGTGAGATCGAAGGCCAGGACGTCGCCAAGAACTTCTACGTCGCGGCCGCCTATCTCTCGACCTCGACGGTGCTCTACAAGCGCGGCGGGTTCACGCCGGAGGATATCGCCAAGCTCAACGAGCACACCAAGGCGATGTCGTTCGACGAGATCTACTATCCGGGTATCCAGATCGATACGGCCGGGCTTTCCCAGATCCTGCAGGATTACCGCGACCAGTTCTTCTATGCCGGACCGCCGGCCGATCCGACGGCGCCGTCGGACAAGGCGGCCAGCGACGAGCCGCACGACAAGCCGCCGCCGGAACTCGCCAACGCGTCCGGTGCCAAGGATGACGGCGCGCCGCCGCCGCCTCTGGTTCCGGCCACCACGATGGGCCGTCTCGCCTGGTACTTCCTGGTGAATGGCGGCTGGGACAAGGTGGCGGACCAGTATGTGTTCGACACGCGCATCCTCACCAATCACCAGCCGTACTTCGCCGCCTATATCAAGGTGAAGGATCTGCTGAATTTCCTCGACCGCCTGGAGCTGGTGCAGGACGAGTGGGGTTATCTGCTGCTGTGGGCGACGCTTGGCATTGCCGCAATCTTCGCCTTCACCCTCGTGCTCTTTCCCGTGATCTTCGGCTGGCGCACGATCTTCAGCCGTTATCCCGGCAAGTTCGGCACCATGGTGTATTTCCTCTGCCTGGGGCTAGGCTACATCACCGTCGAAGTGGGCATGATCTCCCATTTCGTGCTGGCTCTCTCCAACGCCACCGTTTCCGCCTCGGTGCTGATCACCGGCATGCTGGTGTTCTCCGGCCTCGGCAGCTTCGCCTCGGAGCGCTTCTTCGAGCGGGCGCGCAGCTTCATGCCGCGCGTGTTCCTGGCGATCTTCGCGATCCTGGCGCTCTACGCCTTTGCCATCGACTACGCGCTCGACTGGGTCGGCACGCTGCCCTATCTGCTGCGCATCGCGCTTTGCCTGCTGTTGCTTCTGCCGCCGGCCTTCCTGATGGGTTTCCCCATGCCCACGGCGATGACCGCGCTGGGGCGCCTGGGCAAGGATCATATGTTCCTGTGGGCCTGGGGCGTGAACGGCTGCTTCTCCGTCATCGGCGCGGCCCTCGTGCCGATCGTGGCGACGAGTTTCGGTCTGCCGGCCGTGGTGCTGGTGGGGGCGATTGCCTATCTCGTCGCCTTGCCCGCGTTCTTCTCCGTGCTGAAGCCGCTCAGTGAGAAGCGGCTTGCGGTCGCGTGAAGCGCCGGGCGCTGCTGCTAGGGTTTCTGCTCTTGCCCACGGCAGCGCGCGCGCGAACGACCAAGCAAGCCTCCAAGAAGCAATCGGCGCGTCCGGCACCTAAGCCGGCGCCCCCGGCGCCCGCCGTTCGGTCGAGCGCCGGGCTGCAGCCCTTGAAAGAGGCGAAGACCCAGCTGGTCGATTTCAATGCCTCGCCGTTTCCCTATCGCGGCTTCATCCCGGGCACCAACAAGCCGTTCCTCGATGTGCGCGACGGCAAGCGCCGCGGCCACACAACCCTGCGCGGCGATATCTGCTGGGAAGACACGACCTACTCGGATCGTCGCTCGCTGCTGTATCTTCCGGCCGGCTTCAACCCGGAACTGCCGTCGCTGATCGTGATGTTCCTGCATGGCCAGGGGGCCACGCTCGAGCGCGATGTGATGCAGCGCCAGGGAGTGCCGCGCCAGGTTTCGGAATCCGGAAAGAACGTGGCGCTGGTGGCGCCTCAGCTCGCGGTCGACGCTGCCGATTCGAGCGCCGGCAATTTCTGGCGGCCTGGCCATTTTGCCGCCTACATCGACGAAGCGGCCGAGCGACTGATGCGGCTCTACGGCGACAAGCGGGCCGGCCCCCGGTTCAACGCGGCGCCGGTCGTGATCATCTCCTATAGTGGCGGCTATCTGTCGACAGCCTACGCGCTTGAGCGCGGAGGCGCGGTCTACCGCGTGAAGGGCGTGATCCTGATGGACTCGCTTTACGGCGACGAGGACAAGTTCGCAGGCTGGGCCGCAGCGCGGCGCCAGCTCGGCTTCTTGTTGAGTGCCTACACCGACTCGACGCGCGACGACAATGCAGCGCTGCAGAATATGCTCGCCAAGCGCCGTATTCGGTATGTCAGCGCACTGCCGCCCAGCCTGGCGCCCGGCACGATGGCGTTCGTCTCTTGCGGCGGCGCCGATCTTCATGGCGATTTTGTTACACGCGCCTGGACGGCTGATCCTGTGAAGCAGGCGCTGTCGATGATTCCGGGCTACGAGCAGACCATTCCATCGAAGCCCGAGCCGCCGGCTCGTGCTAAGAAGAGGGTATGAGCGATACTCTGCGCCAGGAGCTCCTGGAGATTTTCGTCGGCCGTGCGACACGGCGTTACGGCCTGAGCGACGTCAATCAACTACAGCACGCGCTGCAGGCGGCCGCGCTGGCCGAAGCCGATGGCGCTTCGCCGGCGACCGTGCTGGCTTCGCTGCTGCACGATGTCGGCCACATGATCCATCAGCTGGGAGAGGATCCCGCCGCGCGCGGCGTCGATGACGTGCACGAGGAACTGGGGGCCAAGTGGCTGGCCCAGCGCTTCGGCCCAGAGGTGAGTGAGCCCGTCCGCCTGCATGTCGCGGCGAAGCGGTACCTTTGCACCGTCGAGGCGGATTACTTTTCCAAGCTCGCCCCTGATTCGGTGCGCAGTCTGGAGCTGCAGGGCGGGTTGATGTCACCAGACGAGGTCGATGATTTCCGGGCTCTTCCGCATCATGCCGAAGCAGTCCGGCTGCGCCGTTACGACGAGGGCGCCAAGGATCCGCAAGCTTCGACCGCGGATTTCGATCACTTCCTGCGTCATGTCGAGGCCTGCCGCCTGCAATGATCTCTCGCCGCGATATCGAGGCGGCCTGGGTCCGCATCCGGCCCCATGTGCGCCGTACGCCAGCGCTCGAACTGACCGCAGGCACCTTCGGCCTCGCCGAGCCGCTGGCTCTGAAGCTGGAATCGCTACAGGTGAGCGGGTCCTTCAAGGGACGCGGCGCCTTTCACAAACTTCTGGTCTCGAAGGTGCCGGAGGCCGGCGTGATCGCGGCGTCGGGTGGCAACCATGGCGCCGCCGTTGCCTACGCTGCACGAGCGCTTGGCCATCGCGCTGAAATCTTCGTGCCGACGATCTCGGCACCAACCAAGGTGGCGCGGCTGAAGAGCTATGGCGCGGTCGTGCATCAGGTGGGCGCGGTCTATGCGGAAGCGCGTGCCGCGTCGGAGAAGCGCGCCGCCGAAACGGGTGCTTTGGCCGTCCACGCCTACGAGGATCCGGAGGTTTTCGCCGGCGCTGGCAGCGTGGCGCTCGAATTTGCCGAGCAGGCGCCGTTCGACACTCTGCTCGTGGCGGTTGGAGGCGGCGGGTTGATTGCGGGCTGTGCCGCTGCCGTCGGCGATAAGGTGAAGGTCGTCGCGGTGGAGACCGAAGGCACGCCGACAATGTACGAGGCGCGGCGCGCCGGTCAGCCGGTCGAGGTGAAGATCTCCGGGATCGCGGCCGATGCGCTCGGAGCGAGCCGCATCGGCGCACCCAATTTCGAGATCGCGCAGAAACTCGTCGCCGATTCGATCCTGGTCACGGACGATGCAGTTCGCGCCGCCCAACGCGCGCTGTGGGACGAGCTGCGGATCATTGCGGAGCCAGCGGGTGCGACCGGCCTCGCAGCTCTCCTGTCCGGTGCCTACCGGCCCGTGGCCGGCGAACGGCTGGCGACGCTCGTTTGTGGCGCGAACACGGAGCCCGGCTCGGTACTCTAGCCGGTGCCCGCTAGGGCATCGGCACGTCGCGCATCTTCGGCACCATCACCTGCATCTCACCCCACGGCTCGAGGGTCGTGCGCGTCTTGCGCAGGTACTGGGCAATCGTGCCGATCTCGACATCGTTGAGCGTGTCGCGGAAGCCCGGCATCGTCGGGCCGGGAACGCCTTCTGCGCGATGGATGCCGTCCAGGATGATATGTAGGAGGTTGTTCGGTACTGGCATCCACAGCGCCGAGCTGAGCCCGATGGGCGAGCGCGCTGCCTCCGGTGTGGCGCCAGGTTGCTCGTGGCACCGGCCACAGGCCGCGATATACGCCCTCGACCCGATGCGCTCGGCCTCGTCGCGCGGCTCGGGCGAGGCGAGCGCCTTGACAATGCCCCGCTCATGGTTGGGCCGAGTCGTCATCAGCTCACTCATGTAGAGGGCGATGGCATCGATATCGGAGTCGGGCAGGGCGCGCAGGCTGCGGACGACCTTCTGCATCGCCATGAGCGCTGTGCCATGCGTCTCGCTCTGGCCATCCCGCAGGTAATGGGCGAGTTCCGATCGGCGCCACGGCGCGGGCGACGGCGTGATGTCGAGCGGCGTTGCCCACAACATCCCGAAGAGAGCACCGGCGTAAGGGTGGCCGCGCTCCTCGGCGCCGAGCAAGTTGCGCGGTGTATGGCAGTCGGCGCAATGCGTGAGGCCTTCGACCAGATAGGCGCCGCGATTCCATTCGGCGTCGTGTGTCGGGTCAGGTCTGTAGGGGCCGGGCTCGAGATAGATCGCTTTCCAGGCCGCCTGCAGGGCGCGAACATCCAATGGGAACGGGATGGTGTTCGGACGCGCTGGCGCCTTCACGGGCGGCAGAGTCATCAGATAGGCATAGAGCGCGCCGACATCCGCGTCGCTGAGCTTGGTTAAGTGGACGAACGGGAAGACCGGGAACAGGTGCTTGCCATCGCGGGCCACGCCGTCGCGGAGGGCGCGCGCGAAGGCAGCCAGCGACCAGCGCCCGATGCCAGCCTCAGGATCCGGCGTGATATTCGTCGAGAAAATGGTGCCGAACTTGCGCTGGAAGGGAACGCCGCCCGCGCCGACCGGGCCGTTGCCAATGGTATGACAGTCGATGCATCCACCGGCACTCGCCAGTGCCTGTCCTCTTGCTACCAGCTCGGTGGGGAAAGACGAAGCGACGGGAGGGTCGATCGGCGCGATGGCCGGGCGCCAGGCCACGGCCAGATAGGCCAGGACAGCGACGCCGCCGACGCCAACAAGGGCGAGAAACCACCGCCTGACCAACTGCCACTCCCCGATTCAAGCGGCGGCACCCTAGCGGAGACGGGGACCTAGATGAAGTGACAGGCCGCCTGCGTGCCGACGCCGATGGCGCGCAATGAGGGAGGTTCGACCTTGCATCGTGCCTGCGCCATGGGGCAGCGCGAATGGAACGGGCAGCCAGTCGGCGGATCGAGTGGGCTTGGCAATTCACCTTGCAGGATCGTGCGCCGCCGTGCCCGCGCCAGTTTCGGGTTGGCGATGGGGGCCGCCGCCAGGAGGGCCCTGGTGTACGGATGTTGGGGCTCGCGCCAGATCCGGTCGCGACTGCCGATCTCGACGATGGTGCCGAGATACATGACGGCGACACGGTCTGCGATGTGCTCCACGACCGAAAGATCGTGGCTGATGAAAAGATAGGACATGCCGACCTTCGCCTTGAGGTCCTCGAGCAGGTTGATGACCTGCGCGCGCACCGACACATCGAGAGCGGAGACGGGCTCGTCGCAGATGATCAGCTTGGGGTTGAGGGCGAGGGCCCGGGCAATGCCGATTCGTTGCCTCTGGCCGCCCGAAAATTCGTGCGGGTAGCGTTGCCGGGCTTCGGGCGGCAGCCCGACCCAGCTCAGTAGCATATCGACGCGTTCGGCAATGGCGTCGCGCTTCCAGCCGGCCAGGACCAGCGGCTGGGCCACGCTGCGGCCCACCGTCGAGCGCGGATTGAGCGAACCGTAGGGATCCTGGAAGATCATCTGGACCTTGCGCCGCAGCTCGGTCAGCGCGGCACCATCGAGGGGGGCGATATCGGCACCGTCGATCCTGATCTCGCCGGCCGACGTCGGCACGAGCCGCAGGATCGCCTTGCCGAGCGTGGACTTGCCGCAGCCCGACTCGCCCACGAGCCCCAGTGTCTCGCCGACGGCGAGATCGAGGCTGACGCCGTTGACGGCCTGCACCTGCCCGGCCGCAGTATTGAAGCGCACATGCACGTCGTCCAGGACGAGAAGGGCGCTCATGCGGCTTCGCCGGCGACCGCGAAGCAGGCGACCAGCCGGCCGGCCACTGGTACCGTCAGACTCGGCTTCTCCCGACGACACCGCTCCATCGCCCTGGAACAGCGCGGCGCGAAGGCGCATCCCCCGGGGAGCGCATTGAGCGCCGGCACCATGCCGGGAATATCGGCCAGGCGGTCGCCCCGTGTCGCTCCCGGCACCGGCGTCGCGCCGATCAGGCCGGCGGTATAGGGATGAAGCGGTTCCTCGAACAGGTCATCGACGGCGGCCTCCTCGACCTTGCGGCCGGCATACATCACGACGACGCGATCCGCGGTTTCGGCCACCACTCCCAGGTCGTGGGTGATGAAGATCATGGCCATGCCCGCTTCCGCCTGCAGCCGCTTGAGCAGCGCCAGCACCTGGGCCTGCACCGTCACATCGAGCGCCGTGGTGGGCTCGTCGGCGATGAGCACGGACGGGCGGCAGGCGATCGCCATCGCAATCACCACGCGCTGGCACATGCCGCCGGAAAGCTGATGCGGATAGGCATCGAGGCGGCGCCCCGCGTCGGGCATGCCGACCTGTTCCAGCAATTCGTGAGCACGGGCCCGTGCCTGGAAGCGGCCGAGGCCGCTATGAGCCATGACCACTTCGGCGATCTGCTTCTCGATCGTGACCACGGGATTGAGGGCGCTCATCGGGTCCTGGAAGATCATGCCGATTTCCTTGCCACGGATGTCGAGCATTGCCTCCTCGTCGAGCGGCACGATGTCCTGGCCGTTCAGCTTCACTTCGCCGCCCACGATGCGCGCCGGCGGGTCGGGCAACAGCCGCATGATCGAGAGGGCGGAAAGGGATTTCCCGCAGCCGGATTCGCCAACCAGGGCGACTGTCTCGCCGGCGCCGACGGAAAGGCTCAGTCCATCGACGGCCTTCATCTCACCGCGTCGCGTGAACAGGGTCGTGCGGAGATCGCGAACCTCGAGCGGAATAGCCGTCATGTCAGCGATCGCGAAGCTTGGGATTGAGGGCATCGTTCAGCCCGTCGCCGATCAGGTTGAGGCAGAGGACCGTCACCATGATTGCGATCCCTGGGATCGCGCAGATGTACCAGGAGCTGCGGATGAGCTGACGTCCGTCGCCGACCAGCCGGCCCCAGCTTGCGACATTCGGATCGCCCAATCCCAGGAAAGACACCGCCGACTCGAACAGGATGGCGCTGGCCACGACCAGCGACGACAGGACGATTACCGGCGGCAGGGCGTTGGGCAGGATCTCACGAACGATGATGCCGGGGGCGTGCATGCCCATGCTGCGGCAGGCCTGGACGAACTCGCGGTCGCGCAACGCCAGAAACTCCGCTCGTGTCATGCGCGCGATCGGCGTCCAGCTGACGATGCCGATGGCGATGACGATGTTGTGCAGGGTCGAGCCCAGGATCACCACGATGGTGAGCACGAAGATCAGATTGGGAATGGTCTGGAACAGTTCCACCGCGCGCATCGCCGCCTCGTCGATCCAGCCGCCGAAATAGCCCGCGATGGCGCCGACACTGACGCCGATCAGCGTCGCCATGGCCGAGGCGAACAGGCCGATCAGCAGGGTGGCGCGGGCGCCATGCACCAGCATGGCCAGCATGTCGCGGCCAAGCGAATCGGTGCCAAGAGGAAAGGCCGGATCCTCGCCCGGCCAGAGCTCCGGCGGACCGACCATGCGCAGCGGGTCGGTCGGAAAGAGAAGTGGTGCCGCCAGCGCGGTGACTGTCACCAGCAGGATCAGAAGTGCGCCGATCAAGGCGCCTCGATTTCGGGTGAACCGGCGCAGGAAGGCGAAGCGTTCCATCACCGGATCTCGATGCGCGGATCGAGCCACATATAGACGAGGTCGACGGCGATGTTGGCCGCGATCACCACCAGCGAGCCCAGCACCATGATGCCCAGCACGACCGGGTAATTCCGCGAGCTGACGCTGTCGAACAGCAGCGAGCCGATGCCGGGCCAGCTGAACACGCTCTCGATGACGACGCTGCCGGCGAGGATCGTGCCCATCTGCACGCCGAGGATGGTCACGACCGGCAGCAGGGCGTTGCGCAAGACATGGGACAGGGTAACGCGAGTGCGCGACAGGCCCTTGGCACGTGCCGTGCGGACGAAGTCGAGCTGCGCCACTTCCAGCATCGAGGCCCGCATCACGCGGGCATAGATGGCGGCGTAGAACAGGCCCAGCGCCAGGGTCGGCAGGATCAGGTGATGCAGGATGTCGAGAAGGCCGCCGCCACCGCCGATCGTCGCCATGCCACCCACCGGCAGCCAGCCGAGCTTCACCGCGAACAGCACGATCATCATGATGCCGAGCCAGAAGGAGGGCGCGGCGAAGAAGAACATGGCGGCCACCGACACCACCGTGTCCCAGAGGGTGCGTACCTTGGTCGAGGCGACGACTCCCGCCGAAACGCCGACCGCGAAGGCGAGCGTGATGCTCGACAGCATGAGCAGAAGAGTGGCCGGCAGGCCCACCCAGATCGCCTGCAGCACCGGCATGTTCTGGCGATAGGAGAAGCCGAAATCGAGATGCAGCAGCGCCCAGACATACTTCACGAGCTGCAGCCATGTCGGATCGTCGAGCCCGTAAGTGCGGCGCAGGAGTTCGACCGTGGCGGGATCGCTGACCTGGTTCTCGGCCGTCATCACGTCGAGGAAATTGCCGGGCGCCAGATGGATCAGCACGAAGTTGATCACGACCACGCCCAGCATCAGCGGCACGGCCTGGATCAGCCGGCGCCTCAGGAGGCGCAGCGTGGCCGCGCGGCGCGAAGAACTCCTTGTCGAGACAGCGCCGCTCAGCTGGCCAGCCATATGTCGTGCCAGCTTGCCGCCAGATAGTTGGGGTCGTTGGAGTGGTCCTGCACCTTGGTGCTGGCGATCGTGATGGATTCGAGCTCCAGCAACGGCAACAGTGGCGCTTCTCTCGTAATGATCTTCTGGAACTCGACCACCATGTCCTTGCGCTTGGCGGGATCGGTCTCGACCTTGATCCTGTCCACCAGGGCATCGACCTCGTCGGTGTGGAAGCCCGAGGCATTGCGGAAGGGAATGCCCTTCTTGATGCCGTCGCTGGTGTAGTACTGGGTGGTCGCCGGCACCGGCTCCGATGGGTTCGACTGGTTGGAGATCGCCAGATCGAAGTCGTAATCGGTATAGATGCGCTTGAACGAGGTCGGGCGGTCGGGCACCGACAGATTGATGCCGACGCCGATATCCTCCAGCGCCTGCTTCACGTAGGAACCGATCTTGCCGTTCTCGGCAAACCAGCCGGCCGCCAGCAGATTGAGCGTGAATCGCTTGCCGTCCGGTTTCTTCGCGAAGCCGGCGCCGTCGAGCAGCGCCGCCGCCTTCTTCGGATCGAACTCGGTCTTGTACGTGTCCGGGGTGAAGAAGGCGGTGTTCGGCGAATAGATCGGACCGGTACCCGGTCGCGCATAGCCGTAATAGACGGTCTTGCCGATCAGGTTGCGGTCGATGGCATGGAACATGGCCTGCCGCACCTCGCGTTTGGCGAAGATCGGATTGCGCATGTTGCATTCGAGCGTCGTCGACCAGACGCTTTCCTCGTAGCCCTTCGAAGTGGCGACGAATTTCCCGGTCGCTGTCAGCCGCTTGATATCCGGCGGAGCGACGGGATTGAACACACCGATATGGATCTCTCCGGCCTCTATGGCGGCGGCGCGGCCGGCCGGATCGCGGACGTAGCGGATGATCAGGCGATCCATGTAGGGAAAGCCCGGCCGCCAATAGGACTCGTTCTTCACGTATTCGAAATGGCTGCCCCGCACCCATTCCTTGAATTTCCACGGGCCCGTGCCGATCGGCGCGTTGTTGGCGGGATTGGTCACGGGGTCGCTGCCCTCGTAGACGTGCTTGGGCACGATGTAGTTCACGCCGCCGCACAGCAGGGAGGCGAAGAAGAATTCCGGCGTCGGGTTGTTGAACGTCATCACGACGGTATCCGGGGCGGACGCCGCGATCCCGGCGAAGTCACTGAGCGCCGGCGCCGCGGCGTACTTCTTCCAGATCTCGTTGACCGAGTAGATGACGTCGTCGACCGTCATCGGCTTGCCGTCGTGGAAGGTCACGCCCTGGCGGATCTTGACCGTGTAGGACTTGAAGTCGGGTGCGGGCTTCCACGATTCGGCCAGTTCGCCCACGAACTCGCCGCTCATCTGGCGATTAGCAAGCCGCTCGAAGAGCTTGGACGAGGAGAAGGTGGGGCTCGAGCCGCCGCCGGCCGGCACGTAGCAGGCTTGCGGTTCGCCGCCACCCCACGTGGCGACCAGCGTGCCGCCACGGCGGGGTTCCCCTTGCGCCCATGAACGTTGAGCCATGGTGCCGGTCAGGCCGGTTGCGAGGATGCCGCTCCCAAATACGCGACGCGAGATCTGGCTCATCACACCCTCCTTGAACCCCATGACCAAGATGAGCGACGCAAACGCTGCCTGCGGCGAAGCCTAGGCGGAAAGCGTCGAGTAAGTGGCGCGCCCCACCGCGACCAGCGCCTTCTGTTCGTTGAACACATCGACATCCACCAGGCCGACGCTCTTGCCGGCTCGCCGGACCCTGGCGGTCGTGATCAGCCGGGTCTTGATGGCGGGCCGCAGATAATCGACGCGGAAGTTGACGGTCGGCAGGGGCCGCCGCAGCGCCATCACCAGCGCGTAATCGCCGACCGTGTCGATGATCGCCGCGATCGGACCGCCATGCCATTGACCGGAGCCGGCGCCGCGCTCGAATTCCGGCTTCATCTCGCAGGTCATGGTGACCAACTCCCCTTCGGGATCGGCCTCCGTGACCTTGAGGCCGAGAAAGGCGATGAAGGGAGACCGGTCGAGCTGCGCCTGCATCTCCGCCGCCGACATCGGCTTGATTGCCTCGCTCATGGTGCCACCACGACCTTGCCGAACACCTCGCGGTCCTCGATCACGCGCAGCGCCTCGCGGGCGTCCTCGAGCTTGTAGACCTTGTCGATCAGCACCTTGAGCTTGCCCTCCTGTACCAGCTTCAGGAGCGTCTCGATGTCCGAGCGCATCCAGCCGTTGGAGCCCAGGACCTTGAGCTCGAAGGTCCAGATGAAGCGGATGTCCTCCTTGGGATCGAAGCCCGCGGTCGCGCCGCAGGTCAGCAGGCGGCCGCCGACCTTCAGCACCTTGAGCGACTTCACCCAGGTATCGCCGCCGGTGTAGTTCACGACCACATCCACGCCGCGGTCGGTGCCGCCGCCGCGCCGGGTCGGCTTGCCGTAGAGCTTGTAGACCTCGTCCTGGAAATCGTGAGTGACGTAGTTGATCGTCTTGTCGGCGCCGAGCTCCGCCAGGCGCTTGGCCTTGGCGTCGGTGCCGGCACAGGCGATGACCTCGGCACCGGCGAGCTTGGCGAGCTGCAGGCAGCACACGCCGACGCCGCCCGAGGCGCCCAGGATCAGTACCTTCTCCCCCTTCGCCACGTGACCGTTGGTCATCATCATGCGCAGCGCCGTGCCATAGGCACAGGGTAGGGCGGCGGCGTCGGTGTAGCTGACGCCGTCGGGAATGCGCACGAGCTGATGCGCGCGGGCCCGGCAGAGTCCAGCAAGGCCGCCATGCACCGTCTCGCCCATCAGGCCGCCTTCGACCCGGTTGATGGGATCGACCAGCACGCGATCGCCCTTCTTCCAGCCGGTGACGCCTGGCCCGACCTCGGCGATCTCGCCAGCGATGTCGAGGCCCATGATAGCCGGCATCGGCACCTTGATGCCCGGCATGCCACGCCGGGTGAAGACATCGTGATAATTGAGCGACGAGGCCTTCACGGCCACGATCACGTCACCCTCGCCAGGCGTCGGATCGGGAAAGTTGGGCTCGAAATTCAGGTGATCGGGCCCGCCATGCTCGCGGACGACAGCTGCTTTCATTTTTGAAGGTCTCCTCCGGTTGGGATTTGTTTGGCCAGCGCGCGTTTGTCGATCTTGTTGGTGCCGGCGAGCGGCATCTCGTCGACGAAGAACACCTGCCTGGGATGCTGGTAGGCCGGGGCATTGGCCAGGGCGTAGGCTTTCACTGCCTGCTCGTCGAGAACAGTGCCGTTGGCCCGCACGATGAAGGCGACCGGCTTCTGTCCCTTGAGGTCGTCGGGGACGGGCAACACGGCGGCCTGATGGATGTCGGGATGACGCTCCAGCATCTTCTCGACTTCACCCGGATAGATGTTCTCGCCGCCGCAGACGAACATGTCGTCGGCGCGACCGACAAAGAAGAAGAAGCCGTTCTCGTCGCGGCGGAACACGTCGCCGGTGCGGTAGAATCCGTCCGGCGTCATCGCCTTGGCGGTGGCCTCGGGCAGATTGTGATAGTGCGTCATCAGGGCGCCGCACTTCATCTCCAGCACGCCCTCGTCCTGGACCTCGCGTCCCTCGCGCACGAGGCGGAGTTGAACGGCGGGATGCGGATAGCCGGTCGAAAGCTCGGGCTGCGGCAGGCCATCGGGATGCGGGCCGAACACCACGGGGCCTGCTTCCGTTGTGCCATAGCCGTTGCTGATCTGCGCCTTCGGAAACACGGCCCGCACCTGGTCGATCAGAGACTGGGTGATGGGCGCCGATCCCATGCGTACTGCCTCGACGGCGGAGAGATCGTTCCGGGCCAGCAGCTCCTTCTCGCGCAGCATCATGGCGATCATGGTCGGCACCGACGTCAGGAACGCGACACGATGCCGGGCGGCAGCCTCGATGTAGCCCTTGGTGGTAAATTGCGGCAGCAGCACCACAGTGTCGCCGTGGCTGAAGGTGGTCTGACACATGGCCAGGCCGTTCATGTGATAGAGCGGTGCCGCCACCAGCGAGCGCGCGCCATAGGGCCCAGGCCGCCGCGGCCGTTGGCTCATCGCCCAGATGTGGGAATAGTGCGACAGCACCACGCCCTTGGGCCGCCCAGTCGAGCCCGATGTATAGAGGAACATCGCCGGCTCGTCGGGCTTCATCTCGATCGGCGTGAACGGCCCCTCGTCGAGGAAGGCGGAGAAATCCGCATCGAAGGAGATCTTGGGAACGGTGTCCGGCGCGAGCGGCAGGCGGGCATCGTCTCCAATCACGAGCTTGGCGTCGCAATCACCGACGATATAGGCGACCGTCTCCGCCGGCAGTTTCCAGTTCACGGGGACGGAGACGAGACCGGCCTGCATGGTGCCGAGGAAGGTGAACAGGAATTCGGCCCGGTTGGCGGACAGGATGGCGATCCGATCGCCGCGCTTCAGCCCGCGCTTCAGCAGTCCGCGCGCCACGGCGCCACTTTGCCGGATCAGATCGGCATAGCTGTAGGTTCGCTCGCTGCCGTCCCCGCCGACATCGATCAGCGCCAGACTGTCATCCGGCACCTCACGGGCGATCGCATTACCCTGATTGCTCCATTTCATCGCGTCGCTGCCCTATTCGATGAATTCCAGAACGGCATTCATGGCCTCCCTGGCCGGAACGACGACGCGATCCTTGCTTCGCATCACGCCGGCGATCTGGCCGTCCTGCAAGGCGCGGGCCGCTTTGCCGAGTGATGTGGTGCGAAAGCTCAGGCCTGCCATGTAAGCCGGCCGGCCTTCGGGGTCGGGCACAGCATTGCCGAACTGTTCCTCGAGCGCGGCTGCGGTGATGACGTCGAAACGGGAATTGCCGACTACGAGGCTCTTGCCGCCGGCGATGTCGCGCACCGCCTCGGTGCCGAACATATCCTCATAAAGTTTAATGCCTTTGACGGGGTCGGGATCGACGATAAGGGCGCGCGCGATGGCGACGACGCCGTTCCCGTGGTGACGCCACTCGTCTCGCCAGACCAGCTCGCGCGTGAAGTGATGGCAATAATAGACGCGGCCGTAGGGAACGATGCCGGCCTTCATGCGCACGGTTCGGAAGCGGGCATCGCCCTGGCCGCCCGCGAATTTCACGGGGCGAGTGAACTCGACCGGCGGCTCGACCGGAACACCGGCTTTGCTCAGCGCGGCATAGGTGACAGCGGAATCCTCGGTGCCGAACACCAGTCCGTTGAGTCCAAAGGAAAAGTTCAAGAGGTCGAGACGACCCGACGTTGCACCCTTGGGCACGGCGATCAACTCGAGATAGTCGGTCCCGAACATCGCGAGGTGATTCATCGACCCGAGCGAATGGTAGCCACGCTCCGTTAGCGTGAAGCCCAGGCGTCGATAGATATCGGCGGCACGGTCCATGTCGTCACGCGCATTGATCACGACGTGATCAAGCGTTGGCACTGGCAGTGTCATTGTCGAAACCCCTTTCGCGCCCGAGACCGGCATCGTTGCATCCTGAGGCGCGTCCCGTTTTTTCTATATTCCGTTGCTGAGGCTTGGTGAGCGGAAATCATTTCCAAGATTTCCTCGTTCCGAAGAATGATCCCGCTATCTTTGTCGAGCAAAGAAGATTCTTGCTTCGTGGCCTGCATTTTGCTGCGCTTGCGGTGGGTCTGAAGCTAGGTTCGCCGCGTTTCGTCTTGGGGTGCACGATCATGACTGTGAGATTCCATCCAACGCGTCGCGCGACGCTCGCCGGACTTTCGATGCTGGCGCTGAGCGGTGGCAGCGCGCTCGCGCAGACTGCGACACCGAAGAAGGGAGGGACGCTTACCTTTCTGCAAACGAGTGAGCCCAACACGCTGGTTTCGCTGACGACCACGGCGACATCAGCGCTCACGAACAGTGCCAAGGTCACCGAAGGGTTGCTGGAGTACGATTTCGACATCAAGCCACGACCGGCGCTGGCGACGGAGTGGTCGATCAGCCCGGACGGCAAGACCTATACCTTCAAGCTGCGGCCGAACGTGAAGTTTCACGACGGCAAGCCGTTCACGTCGGCCGACGTTGCCTACTCGATCCAGCTCCTGAAGACGGTTCATCCGCGCGGACGCAACACCTTCGCCAACGTCACCGAGGTTCAGACGCCGGATCCGCTTACCGCGGTGATCGTGCTCAGCAAGCCTGCACCCTATCTCATCAAGGCGCTGACGGCGGCGGAATCGCCGATCGTGCCCAAGCACCTCTACGAGGGGACCGATCCGGTCACCAACAAGAACGGCAATGCGCCGATCGGCACCGGCCCCTATCTCTTCAAGGAATGGGTGCGCGGCAGCCATGTCATCTACGAGCGCAATCCCAACTACTGGAATGCCGACCTGCCGCGCATCGACCGGATGGTATGCAAGTTCGTGACGGATCCAGGCGCGCGTTCGATCGCGTTCGAGAACGGCTCCGGCGACATAGGCTACCGCACGCCGGTCGCGCTGGCGGATCTCGACCGACTCAAGAAGCTGCCCAACCTCGTGTTCGAGACCGACGGCACGAGCTACTCCTATAATGTGCAGCTGCTGCAGTTCAATCTCGACAGCCAGTACTTCAAAGACATCAAGGTACGCCAGGCGATCGCGCACTGCATCGATCGTGCGGCGCTGCTCAAGGTCGTGGCCTATGGCTACGGCGTCGTCAGCTACTCGCCGATCGCGCCGGGTCTCAAGGAATTCCACGATCCGACGCCGAGTCCGTATGCCTACGACCTGAAGAAGGCCGAGCAGCTTCTCGATGAGGCCGGCTTCAAGCGCGGTCCGGACAAGATCCGGTTCAAGGTACCGATGGACTTCAATCCCGTCGGCGACGACGGCCGGCGGACCTGCGAGTTCCTGCGCGCCGTCCTGTCGCGGGTTGGCATTGCCGTCGAGATTCGGGCAGCCGATCTGCCGACGTTCGCCAAGCGCATCTACACCGACCGCGACTTCGACTTCACCTACAACGGCCATTCGAACCTGTTCGATCCAACCGTCGGCGTGCAGCGGATCTACTGGTCCAAGAACTTCAAGAAAGGTGTGCCGTTCTCGAACGGGTCCCATTACGACAATCCAAATGTCGATGCGCTGCTGGAGGGGGCCGCCGTCGAGAACGATCCGGTCAAGCGCAAGGCGATGTTCGTCGAGTTCCAGAAGATCATCGCCGAGGAGGTACCCGACATCAGCCTCTTCCAGCCGCTTTATCTCACCATCAAGAACAAGCGGGTGCACGACGACTCGATTACCGCTGATGGCGTTGAGGCCAATATGGCGCAGGTCTGGCTCGATGCCTGATCCGGCAACTTCCGGCCTGGCGGCCTTGTTCAATGGCGAAGCGGCAGGTGGCCTGACATGAGGATGGGCCGCCGCATCGCTTCGACGCTCAAGCGGACGGCGATCCATGCCCTGCCGACGGTGCTTGGCATCATCGTGCTCGATTTCCTGTTCCTCCAGCTCATGCCGGGGGATGCGGCAGACGTGATGGCCACGGAAGCGGGCTCGGCGACCGCCGAGACCGTGGCGGCGCTGCGCCATCAGTTCGGAATCGATCAGCCTGTGCTGACGCAGCTAGCGAATTTTCTCAGCCATCTCGCGCGCCTAGACCTCGGCTATTCGCCGCGATTCAATGCTTCGGTCGGCAACCTGATCATGGCGCGCCTGCCCAATACCCTGCTGCTCATGGTATCGGCGCTGACGCTTGCATTGGTGTTGGGAATCGTCGTCGGCTCCGTGATGGCGGCCTGGCAAGGCAAGTGGCCGGACCGCGCGCTTTCCGTGGTCGTCCTACTTTTTTATTCCATGCCCGGTTTCTGGGTCGGGTTGATGGCGGTGGTCCTGTTCTCGGTGAAACTCGGGTGGCTGCCGAGCGACGGCAATGAGACGATCGGCGCCAACCTGTCCGGCTTTGCCCTCGTGAGCGATCGTCTCACGCATCTCATCCTGCCGGCGCTCGCACTCGCCTCTTTCTTCATCGCGGTCTATGCCCGCCTCACCCGCGCCGCGATGCTCGAGGTGCAGCGCCAGGATTTCATGCGCACGGCGCGCGCGAAGGGGCTGCATCCGCTCCTGATCCAGCTGCGGCATGCCTTGCGCAATGCCTTGGTCCCGGTGACCACGGTCGCCGGGATGAACCTCGGCAACCTGCTTGGAGGTGCCGTCGTCGTCGAGACGCTGTTCGGATGGCCCGGCATGGGCCGGCTGACGCTCGATGCGGTGCTGGGGCGCGATTATTCCGTGCTGCTGGGCGTACTGCTGCTCTCCTCCTTCGTCGTCATCGTGGTCAATGTGCTGATCGACCTGCTTCATGCCTGGCTCGATCCGCGCATCGGAGCCACCGAATGAGCGTACAGGCCGAACAACCCATCGTCGTCACGGGGGCCGCCGCCCCGGGACGCGCAATCCCCCGCCGCCGGCGGCGCCTGCGGGCCTTCTTGCGCAACCCCACTTTCGTTGCTGGCGCCCTGATCCTCACGGCCCTCGTGCTGCTCGCATTGACGGCCGGCCTGCTTTTTCCCGCCGATCCGCAGGACATGGTCGGCACGCCCTTGTTGTGGCCCGGACAGGACGCCGAGTTCCCGCTCGGTACCGATTCGCTCGGCCGCGATGTGCTCGCGCGACTCGTCTATGGCACGCGCGCCTCCTTGCTGGTGGGCGTCGCGGCGGCTGCGATCGGGCTTGCCATCGGCATGGTGGTGGGGGCTTTCGCCGGCTTCCTCGGGGGCCGGGTCGATGCCGCGCTGATGCGCCTGGTCGAACTGTTCCAGACCACGCCGACCTTCATTCTGGTGATCGTGATCGTATCGATCACCGAGCCGACCATTCCGACCATTGCGATGGCGATCGGACTGGCCTCCTGGCCGACCGTGGCACGATTGGTCCGCGCCCAGTTTCGCTCGTTACGCGAGACGGATTTCGTCATGGCTGCGCGCAGCCTGGGCTATTCGCCGTTGCGTATCATCGTGCAGGAGATCCTGCCGAATGCCCTGCCACCGGTGATCGTGGCGGCGTCGGTGATGATCGCCAACGCCATTCTCACGGAGGCCGGCCTGTCGTTCCTCAACATGCGCGATCCCAACGTCATCAGCTGGGGCGGCATGATCGGCGACGGGCGCGATCAGCTCCGCACGGCCTGGTTCCTGACCGCGCTGCCGGGCGCCGCCATCGCGATGGCGGTGCTCTCCCTCAATCTCGTCGGAGACGGGTTGAACGAGATCCTCAATCCAAGGACCGAGCCGTGACGGCGGGCGCTGCGCTGCTTTCCGTCGACAAGTTGTCGGTGGCCTTTCCGGGCCATACGGCGGTGCACGAGGCTAGCTTTTCCATCTCTCCTGGCGAGACCTTGGCGCTGGTGGGGGAGTCGGGCTGCGGCAAGTCGGTGACGGCCTTTTCGGTGATGCGGCTCCTGCCTCCCAATGCCCGTGTGGCGTCGGGGCGGATCAGCCTCGAAGGCACAGATCTGCTGGCGCTGTCCGAAGCCGAAATGCGCGAGGTGCGTGGCGCCCGCGTTTCGCTGATCCAGCAGGAGCCGATGACCTCGCTCAATCCGGTCCTGTCGATTGGGTTGCAGATTTCCGAGGTGATCCGCCGCCATGAGAAGGTGTCGCGCAAGGCGGCGCGGGAACGAGCGGTGGAGTTGCTGGATCTTGTCAGCATCCCCAATGCCCGCAACCGCATCGACGATTATCCGCACAACCTGTCAGGCGGCATGCGCCAACGCGTGATGATCGCCATGGCGGTTGCCTGCCAGCCCAAGCTGCTGATCGCGGACGAGCCGACCACGGCCCTCGATGTCACGACGCAGGCGCAGGTCCTCGATCTTCTCGACGATCTGCGCCATCGGCTTGGCATGGCGGTGCTGCTGATCACCCACGATCTTGGCGTGGTGGCGCAATGGGCCGACCGCATTGCCGTCATGTACGCCGGCCGGATCGTCGAGCAGGCGGGAATCGAGCCGTTCTTCGCCAGTCCCATGCATCCCTATTCGCGCGGCCTGCTCGGGGCGCGCGTCGATGTCGACGCTGACGAGCATTACGGCAGCCACCGGCTCACCGAGATTCCGGGCAGCATTGCCTCGGCGGCAGGGCAGACGGGCTGTTCCTTCGCGCCGCGATGCCCTGTTGTGCAGGCAGCCTGCCGTCAGGCCGTGCCGCCGCTGACGCCGCTGGGTGAGGGACGGGCGGTTGCCTGTCCGGTAACCACGTCGGTGCCTCTTGCCAATCGGCCTTCCTTTCCCCTGTCGGGGGCGGGTGCCCGCCAATGACGCCTCTCCTTTCTGTCCGCGACCTCCATACGCGCTACGCCGTCGGTCGGCAGGTGCTGCGCGCAGTCGATGGGGTCAGCTTCGAGGTCGGGCGTGGCGAGACGGTTGGACTGGTCGGCGAATCGGGCTGCGGCAAGTCCACGCTCGGCAAGACCATCCTGCGGCTTGTGCCCTCGGCGGAAGGATCGATCACACTCGACGGCGCCGACATCACGCATCTTGGCGACAGTGCCATGGCGCCGCATCGCCGGCGCATGCAGATGATCTTCCAGGATCCGTTCGGTTCGCTCAATCCGCGTCATACGATCCGCACGGTGCTGGACACGGCGCTGAAGGTGCATCGCCTGGGCGACGCCGCCGAACGCGAGCGGCGGCTGGTCGAGATCATTGCCCGTGTCGGGTTGCCGCCCGATTCGCTCGATCGCTACCCGCACGAATTTTCCGGCGGTCAGCGCCAGCGCATCGGCATCGCGCGGGCCCTGATCCTGCAGCCGGCCCTGATCGTCTGCGACGAGCCGGTTTCGGCGCTGGATGTCTCGATCCAGGCCCAGATCCTGAACCTGCTGGTGGATCTCAAGCGCGAATTCGGGCTGGCCTATCTCTTCATCAGCCACGATCTCAGCGTCGTGCGCTATTTCGCCGACCGCGTCCTCGTTATGTATTTCGGCCGCATCGTGGAAAGCGCCTCGCACACCACCTTGTGGCGCGACCCGCGTCACCCCTACACCAAGGCTCTGTTCGCCGCCCTGCCATCAGCCGACCCGACGCACAAGCGCGGCGAACCGCCGATCAAGGGCGAACTCGTGACCACCGAGCACGTGACGGGTTGCCGCTTCCATTCACGCTGTCCGGCCGCGACCGATCGCTGCCGGACCGAGGAGCCCGTGCTCCGCCCCCTGGGAGAAGGACATCATGCCGCCTGTCACTACGCCTGAGTCGATCCGTCTTGCCGTCGATATCGGCGGCACTTTCACCGACGTGGTGCTGGAGACGGGAGAGGCGCGTTTTTCCGCCAAGGTGCTGACGACCAAGGCCGCCCCTGAGGATGGCGTGCTGGAGGGCATGCTGCGCGCCCTCAAGCTGGCGGCGATCGAGCCGGGCCAGGTGGGGCTGATCGTGCACGGCACCACGCTGGCGACCAATGCGATCATCGAGCGCAAGGGTGCGCGAACGGCGCTGGTGACGACGCAGGGCTTCCGCGATTCGATCGAGATGGCGCAGGAGAACCGCTTCGAACAGTACGACATCTTCATCGAGAAGCCGGAGCCGCTGGTGCCGCGC
The DNA here is from genome assembly GCF_900167455.1 of Enhydrobacter aerosaccus. Lineage (GTDB taxonomy): Bacteria > Pseudomonadota > Alphaproteobacteria > Reyranellales > Reyranellaceae > Reyranella > Reyranella aerosaccus. The sequence continues at coordinate 75,742 of NZ_FUWJ01000003.1, read as the reverse complement.
ACGCTGCGCTTTACGGTGCCCGAGCGCATGGACGCCAAGGGTGGCGTCCGCCTGCCGCTCGATGAGAAGGCTGTGGAGGCGCTGGCCGACACGCTGAAGGCGAAGGGCATCGAGGCCGTTGCCGTCGGCTTCCTGCATTCCTACGCCAATGACGCGCACGAGAAGCGGGCCGGCGAAATCCTGGCGCGCAGGCTGCCACATGTTCGCCTCTCGCTGTCGTCCGAAGTCTGCCCCGAGGTGCGCGAGTACGAGCGCTTCTCGACCACCTGCGCCAATGCGTATGTGCAGCCGCTGATGGCCGACTATCTCGAGCGCCTGCGCAGCCGCATGGAGCAGGCGGGCTTCCGCTGCCCGGTGCTGCTGATGACCTCGGGTGGCGGCCTCACCACGCTGGAGACGGCGATCCGCTTTCCCATTCGCCTCGTCGAGTCCGGGCCCGCCGGCGGCGTCATCCTGTCGACCTGGATTGCCGAGCGCTTCGGCATCGATCGCATCCTGTCCTTCGACATGGGCGGCACGACGGCCAAGATCTGCATCATCGACGACGGCAAGCCGATGGCCTCGCGCAGCTTCGAGGTCGATCGTCGCTACCGTTTCATGAAGGGCAGCGGCCTGCCGGTTCGCATCCCCGTGATCGAGATGGTCGAGATCGGCGCTGGCGGCGGCTCGCTGGCGGGCGTCGATGCCATGAAGCGCATCACCGTCGGCCCCGAGAGTGCGGGCTCCGAGCCGGGCCCGGCCTGCTACAAGCTGGGCGGCACGCGACCGGCCGTGACCGATGCCAATGTCGTTCTGGGCCGCATAGACCCCGATCGCTTCGCCGGCGGGACGATCGCGCTGGATGCCGGACTGAGCCGGGCCGCCATCGACAGTCATGTCGGCCAGCCGCTCGAGCTCGACACGACTCTCGCCGCCTTCGGCATCTCCGAGGTTGTCGAGGAGAACATGGCCAATGCCGCCCGTGTCCACGCGGTCGAGCGCGGCGCCGAACTCGAGGGACGCACGCTGATCGCCTTTGGCGGTGGCGCGCCGCTGCATGCCGCGCGCCTGGCCGAGAAGCTCGGCATATCGGATGTGCTGATTCCGGCCAGCGCCGGCGTCGGCTCGGCGGTCGGCTTCCTGCGCGCTCCGATCGCCTTTGAAGTCGTGCGCAGCCGCTTCGTGCGACTCTCGGCGTTCGATGCAGGCGAGGTGAACGCCATGTTCGCCGCGATGGAGAAGGAGGCGACCGACGTCGTGAAGCTGGGGTCGGGCGATGCGCCGATCACCATCACCCGCAGCGCCGACATGCGCTATGCCGGCCAAGGTCACGAGATCCTCGTCCCGTTGCCGGACGGTCCCTTCACCTCGGAATCCGTTGCGGAATTGAAGCGTCGTTTCGAAGCTGGCTATCGCGCCCTGTTCAGCCGCGTCGTGCCGGCCCTCGATGTCGAAGTGGTGGGCTGGATCCTGCGGGCCGAGGCGCCGGCGCCGGGACGAGCCGCGGATCAGGCCACCGCCGGTCCGCAAGCCTCCGGCGCGGAAGTCGGGTCGAGCGCAGCGCCGCGCGCCGACGAGGTCCGCGACCTGTTCAATCCGCTGCTGCGCGAGTTCGCATCCGTGCCGGTCCACCGCCGTTCGAAGCTCCGGCCGGGCGATTCCATTGCCGGGCCCGCCGTCATCGCCGAGGACGAGACCACCACCATCGTCACGGCGGGCTTCACCGCCGCGCTCGATCCGTCGGGCGCGATTCGTCTTACCGCCAAGGCCGCGCCCAAATCCGCCACGCTCCAGGAGGCCGCGCAATGAGCAGCAGGTCCAATCATCCGCTGAGCCGCATCGAATACCAGGTGATGTGGAACCGCCTGATCTCCGTTGTCGAGGAGCAGGCGCAGACACTGGTGCGTACCGCCTTCGGCACCGCCACGCGCGAGGCGGGCGATCTCTCGGCCGGTGTCTACGACACGAAGGGCCGCATGCTGGCCCAGGCCGTCACCGGCACGCCGGGCCACGTCAACTCGATGGCCATGAGCACGGGTTACGTGCTCGACAAGATTCCGCTCGCGAAGATGAACGAGGGCGATGCCTTCATCGTCAACGATCCGTGGCAGGGCACCGGCCATCTCAACGATATCGTGATCGTCACGCCGACCTTCCGGCGTGGCAAGCCGGTCGGACTGTTCGCCTGCACGCTGCATGTCGTCGATATCGGTGGTCGCGGCATCATGGGCGCTGCCAACCAGGTCTATGAGGAAGGGCTCTATATCCCCATCACCAAGATCGTCGACCGCGGCGAGATCAACGAGTGGCTGATCGATATCATCAAAGCCAATGTGCGCGAGCCGGTGCAGGTGATCGGCGACATCTATTCCGAGATCGCCAGCAACGAGGTCGGCGGCAAGCGTCTGGTCGCGATGATGGACGAGTTCGGGCTCGAGCATCTCGATGATCTCGCCGAGCACATCCTCGATCATTCGCGCGAGGCAAGCTTGGCCGCCATCAACAAGCTGCCGCACGGCACCTATCACAACACGATGTGGGTCGACGGCATCAACGGCAAGACGATGGAGCTCAAGGCCAAGCTCACCATCGGGCCCGATGGCATCGACGTCGATTTCGCCGGGTCGCCCGGCATGGTGCAGCTCGGCATCAACGTGCCGCTCTGCTACACCGAGGCCTACACCTCCTTCGGCGTGAAGTGCATCGTGGCGCCGCACGTGCCGAACAATGCGGCCTCGCTCGCCACCATTCGCGTCACCGCGCCCGAAGGCAGCATCCTGAATGCCAAGCATCCGGCGCCGGTGGCGGCGCGCAGCATCATCGGCCAGATGCTGCCTGACGTCGTGTTCGGCTGCCTGGCGCAGGCGCTGCCCAATGGCGTGCCGGCAGAGGGCACGTCGTGCCTGTGGAACGTGCGGCTGATGGGCGGCATGGGCCGCGTCGATGCCGATCCGGAGGTGCTGAAGGACGCGACGTCGTTCAACGTCACCGGCTTTCATTCCGGCGGCACCGGCGCGCGACCCAAGCTCGATGGCCTGTCGGCCACGGCTTTCCCCAGCGGCGTGCGCAACGTGCCGGTCGAGATCACCGAGACCAATGCGCCGGTGCTGATCTGGAGCAAGGAGTATCGCACCGACTCGGGCGGCGCCGGCGAATATCGCGGCGGCCTGGGGCAGGTGATGGAGATCGAGACAGCGGAGAACAAGCCGTTCGCGATCTCGACCTCGTTCGACCGCGTTGTCTTCCCGCCGCGCGGACGGCACGGCGGCCGGGATGGCACGACCGGTCGGGTCGAGCTGGTATCGGGCAAGGAACTCTCGCCCAAGGCGCATTCCTCCATACCGGTCGGCGAGCGGCTGCGCGTGTCGATGCCGGGTGGCGGTGGCTATGGTGACCCGATGAAGCGGCCCGTCGACAAGGTCGTGCAGGATGTCGAGAAGGGACTCGTCTCGCGCGACAGGGCGCGCGACCTGTACGGTGTGGTCATAACGGCGGACTTCGAGGTCGATGTCGATGAGACAGCGAAGCTGCGCACCAGGATAGCGGCGGAGTAATGTGAGGACGACACGGTATCGACGACACGAGTAAGTAACGTCGATACATACTTGGTCTCTTCACGACAGGGTGATGCTGCAGCGCGCTTGCGCATGACCGATCTGCAGCGTATCTGCGCGACTCACAAGAGCGTGAAAGTTCGCGTTGAGAAAGCATGGCTGCTTTGATGTTGCGTCCAGCATCTCGGAAACGCAGCCCATTGTAAAATAACAGGCAATCCTCACGTGAGTTGCCTATGAGTGCTGCGCCTGCTCCTCAGATCGTCCCGCTATTCTCCACGCCTATCGTGATGTTCGAGGTCCCGGATGCGCCCAAGCTCAATGCCGAGCTGCGTCAGGTGATCGAGCAGCGCTCGCGCACGCATCCTACGACACAGAAAACCAACATAGGCGGCTGGCAGTCGAGCTGGGACATGGATCGCTGGGGCGGACCGGCCGCGATCCAGCTTCTTGCCTTTGCCCGCAACGTCGCCAATCGCATGACGACGGACATCAACGGAACGAGCGGTCAGGGCCCCTATCCCGGCCATTTTGCCGTGACATGGCTCGGCAACATGTGGGCCAACATCAATCGCAGCGGCGATGCCAACGACCTCCATTCCCATCCGGGCGCCTACTGGTCCGGCGTCTATTATGTCGACGATGGCGGTATCGCCGCCGATCCCTCGTTGGGCGGTGAGCTCGAATTCATCGATCCGCGCGGCCCCCTGCCAGTGATGAACGCGCCGCATTTGCGCATGTCGGGCAGCCTCACTGCCGGCACCACCGAGCGGATCCAACCCAAGCCAGGCCGTATGGTGATCTTTCCCGCCTGGCTTCTGCATCAGGTCAGGCCCTATCGCGGCCGCACCGAGCGCATCTCGATCGCCTTCAATCTCGCCGTGTAGGTCTAATCCATCTGCAGGACGATGCGGCCGTCGATGCCGCCCTGTTCCATGCGCGCGAAAATGGCATTGATGTTTTCGAGCCGGTCCCAGGAGAAGTGGGCGGCGACCGCGCCGTCGCCTGCGAACTCCAGCGCCTCCTCGAGATCCTGGCGCGTGCCGACGATCGAGCCGCGCACCGTGATCCGCTTCAGCACCGTGTCGAAGATCGGCATGGCGAAGGAACCCGGCGGCAGGCCGACCAGCGCCATGGTGCCGTGCGGCCGCAGCGCACCGAACGCCTGCTCGAACGCCTTGGGCGATACCGCCGTGACCAGCACGCCGTGCACGCCGCCGAGCTGGGCCTGCAGCGCCTGCGCCGGATCAGCCGCGCGCGCATCGATCGCGATGTCGGCGCCGAGCTGTCTGGCCAGGGCGAGCTTGTCGGCGTGCACATCGATGGCCGCGACATGCATGCCCATCGCCTTGGCATACTGGACGGCCATGTGGCCGAGGCCGCCGATGCCCGAGATCGCCACCCATTCGCCGGGCTTCACCTCGGTTTCCTTCAGCCCCTTGTAGACGGTGACGCCGGCGCACAGGACCGGCGCCGCCGGCCCCCAGTCCAGCGTGTCGGGCAGGCGGCCGACATAATCGGGGTCGGCAAGCGTGTAGCCGGCGAAGGTGCCGTTGATGGAGTAGCCGGTGTTCTTCTGCGCGCCGCACAGCGTCTCCCAGCCGGTGCGGCAGTGCGGGCAGTAGCCGCAGGCCGTGTGAAGCCAGGGAACGCCGACCCGGTCGCCTTCCTTGACCCGCCTGACCTCGCGCCCGGCCTTGGCGACCATGCCGACGCCCTCGTGGCCGGGGATGAATGGCACCGACGGCTTCACCGGCCAGTCGCCCTTCACCGCGTGCAGATCGGTGTGGCAGACGCCGGTGGCGGCAATCTTGACCAGGATCTGGTGCGGGCCGGGCTCCGGCACCGGGACGTCCTCGATGACAAGCGGGGCGCCGAGCGTGTGGACGACGGCGGCTTTCATGGTGCCGGGCATGCTACTCTCCCTGGGCGGTGAACGAACGCGGTGCGCACAAAGCCTCGAGTGCGTGAGGCAGGCTTTGGCTGCCCAATCGATCGCAGGATGGGCGGGGCGCGACCTTGATGCGGATCAAGACGAACGCCTGTTGCCGTCGACGCCAGGCTGGCCGTTAAATTACAATTCAATATTGGAAATTGGGCGCGTTTGCGCATTGCTGGCGGGAAATCCCGCTCGGCTCCGGCGCCTGGCCGTTCCTGGCGGGCATTGGGAGCTGCATTTGCGGCGGTTTGCGCCGCCTAACCGGTGTGTTGCCCAAATGCCTCAGGCCTCGGGGGATCGTCCGGCGGTGCATTGTCCCGACAAATCACCGAGCGTATACGGGGGGCGTCATTTTTGAGGGAGATATGGTCGTGAAGAAGAGACTTGTCATTGCAGCCGCCGCCCTCGCTGCATTTCCCGTCGTTGCCCAGGCTCAAACCCCGTCTTCCGGCTTCTATATCGGTGCCGAAGGTGGTCTGAACTGGATGCTGAACACCACCGTGACCGCGCCGAGCCTGCCGGGCTCTCCGTCGTTCGGCCTGACGCCGACCACCGGCTGGGCCGCGGGCGGCGTCGTCGGTTATGACTTCGTCGGTCCGCGCGTCGAGTTGGAAGGCGTGTTCCGCCAGAACCCGACCAATGCCAACGTCCCGGGCACTGCCCTGAACAACAAGGTCAACCAGCTCGGCATCCTTGCCAACCTGCTGTATGACTTCGCGCCGGGCGCGACCATCACCCCGTATATCGGCGCCGGTGCCGGTGTCGGCTTCGTCGACAGCCAGTCCGCTCTGGGCAGCACGGTGTTCGCCTATCAGGGCATCATCGGTCTCGGCTGGAACATCGACACCAACTTCCGTGTCAACCTCGACGGCCGCTACTACGGCACGACCAACCCGACGGTCTATTCGACCAACTGGTCGAACAACAACTTCAGCGTGATGCTGGGCCTGCAGGTCAAGTTCGGCGCCCCGGCTGAAGCTGCTCCGCCGCCGCCGCCGCCGGTCCAGGCGCCGTCTTACATGGTGTTCTTCGATTGGGACCGCGCGAACCTGTCGCCGCAGGCCCTGGCCACCATCCAGCAGGCGGCTGACGCCTACAAGACCAAGGGCAACGCTCGCATCACGGCGACCGGCCATACCGACCGGTCGGGCCCGGAGAGCTACAACATGGCGCTGTCGCTGCGTCGTGCGAACGCGGTCAAGGACGCTCTGGTGCGCGACGGCGTGCCGGCCACGGCGATCTCGGTCGTCGGCAAGGGCGAGGCCGATCCGCTGGTTCCGACCGCCGACGGCGTCCGCGAGCCGCAGAACCGCCGCGTCGTGATCGTTCTCCAGTAAGCGATCCGCAAGACTTACCGCCCCACCCTCAAGGGGCAGACCGGACGGGCGATCTCGCAAGAGATCGCCCGTTTCGTTTGCGCGGTGCGCCACCGAGCGGCAGGGTCGCTCCGCATCGAGCTTCTTACCCACGGTCGCCGCCGTCGGCGCGGGCCAGGTCGATTGACCGACCTGGCCTGACCATGTGCGGACGATCTAACGCTGGAACATGCCGGTCAGCGTCGCCTTCTCGAGCGTGTTGAAGTTCAGGAAGAAGCCGACGACCGCGCCCGATGTGTCGGCCGTCACGGGCAGGCTTTCCTCTTTCACAGCGAAGACGGTGAAGACATAGCGATGCGGACCGTGGCCCGGCGGCGGGGCGGGGCCGATATAGCCGGTCTGGCCGAGATCGGTCCGTGTCTGGATCGCCCCCTTGGGCAGCAGGCCGGCCTTGGGATTGCCGGCATCGAACTGGAGTTCGGTCGTGCTGGCCGGAATGTTCACCACACCCCAGTGCCAGAAGCCCGAACCCGTCGGTGCATCCGGATCGAAGCAGGTGACCGCAAAGCTCTTGGTGCCCGCCGGTGCGCCTGACCAGGCGAGATGCGGCGACTTGTTGCCCCCATCGGTGCCGAACCCGAAGTTGGCCGACAGGACATGCTCCATCGCGAGGGTCTCGCCCTCCTTGAAGCTGTTGCTGGTGAGAACGAGCGCCATCTTTTCCTCCAAGCCTGTGGCACCGGAGGATAGCGAGGCCGGACGTCCTGCGCCAAGCCCGCTGGCATCGCCGCACGAAAGGGGCGGCGATGAAGGTCGCCCGTCCGGCTCAGTCCGCGAGCGGCATGGCCACCGGCCGCATCGGTGACCCGGTCGCGCCCCTGAGCTTGATGCAGGCGCCGAAGAAGGCGAACTCGTGGATGCCTTCCCCGACCAGCTCGTCGAGATAGGCCATCTCCAGGATCGGCACGCCGGCCTCGGCCAGCAGGTAGGTATGGACGGGAAAGAAGTTCAGCGGCTCGACCGTCGGCGTCTGCTCCAGCGTCAGGTTGTCGGCGCCGATCATGATGGCGCCGTTCTTGGCCAGGAACTCCGCGCCCTGCCGGTTGAGGCCGGGCGTGTTCTTCACGAACGCCATGTCGGGCCACAGCTTCATCTGCCCGGTATGGATCAGCACCACGTCGCCCGGCTTGAGCGCGATCTCCTGCCGCTTCAGGCAGGCGGTGAGGTCGGCCTCACCGATGGCGTGGCTGGGCGGCAGCGTCGGCACGCCGTGCAGGCCGGCGACGTCGAGCAGCACGCCGCGGGCGAAGATGGGCGGGAAGGTCTCCGCCCCGCACTTGCGCCAGGTGCGGCTGCCGAGATGCTCCGACGTGTTGAACTCGTTGAAGATCAGGTCGCCGTAGCCGAAGTGGTTGAAGGTATCGATGTGCGTGCCGCAATGCGTGTACATCGAGATGGCATCGCCCGAGTAGCCGACCAGCCGGTTGGCCTCCAGGCTGACGCCCATGCTGTTGTCGACGATCTCGCCGCCCGGCGTATGCGTCATCCAGATCTGATAGGTCGGATCGCCGGCGCCGAACCAGCCCGGCATGCCCATGAAATGATCGACCGACAGGTCGAACACCTTCGATGCATCGGCCCGACTCAGGATCGCCGAGCGCGACTGCGCATCGATCAGGTTCAGCATGCCGATCTGGTCGTCGCTGCCGAACGGACTCTTCGAGACCTTATGGAATTCGGCGTTGTAGGCGATGATCTTCGCCTTCATCGCCTCGTCGACGTAGCACAGTGCGCACATGGCTTCCTCCTGGCCGGTTCAAGATCGATCCAAGCGGCCGCCGTGTGCGCTTCTTCCCGGCGAGGTTCCTTATCCCTTCGACGACGTTACGCCGAACGAAGCAAGGCGTGTGCCGGAGGCGGGATCTTCCTCCTCATGTCAGGCATAGGATTTCGGTGTCATCCCGAGCGAAGCGAGGGATCTTTGTCAGTTTCGAGGAAAGGTCCCTCGCTTCGCTCGGGATGACACCTCGACCGGTGGTGTGGACTTCACTCCTCCGGATATGCTCGGGCTATCCGAATTCCACCGCGTGCCTGATCTGGAATGCGCCCAGCAGCTCGGCGCAGCGCTTCACGATCGCCTCGCTCGAGAGCGTGCCGGCATCCTCGATGCGGACCTCGGCCAGCGTGCCGTGCGTCGTGTCGTTGCGCACCACCACCTGCGCCTTCACGCCCTCCGCTCGCAGCGGTGCCAGCGCCGCATCGAACGCACGCTGGGCCGCTTCCAGCCGTAGCGCCGGCTTGAAGATCTTGCCGACGCCGGTCACGGGCATGACGGGGATCGGCACCACCTGCACCGGGACGGCGGCGCGCTCGGGGATTTCCTGGCGGCAGAATTCGCGCAGCTCGTCGGGCGTCGCCACCTTGTCGGGCTTGAGCTGCACGAAGGCCATCGGCAGCTCGCCGGCATAGGAGTCGGGCAGGCCGACCGCGGCGGCGGTCTCGACGGCGGGATGGCGCGTCAGCGCCTCCTCGATCACCAGCGGGTCGATGTTGTGACCGCCGCGGATGATCAGGTCCTTGGAGCGGCCGGTGAGCCAGACGTAACCGTCGGCGTCGAGCCGGCCGAGATCGCCCGAATCGAGCCAGCCGTCGGCCAGCATCGCGCCCTTGTTGTGGCCGGGATTGAGATAGCCCGGCGTCACCTGCGGTCCGCGCATCAGCACATGGCCGATCTCGTCGATGTCGCAATCGCGGCGGATGGTGCCGTCGGGCGCCACGTCGGCGATGCGCACTTCGGTGTAGGGCAGGCGCAATCCGACCGAGCCCGGCCGGCGCTCGCCATGCAGCGGGTTCATCGTCGAATAGCAATGTACCTCGGTCATGCCGTAGCCCTCGACCACCGGCACACCGATCTCGCTCTCGATGCGGCGGATCAGCTCCACCGGCACGGTCGAGCCGCCGCTGACGAAGGTCTTGAGCGAGGAGAGGTCGTGGCCGTTGCGCGGCACGTTCATGATTGCCGCCAGCGAGGTTGGCACCGCGCCGCCCACCGTCACCTTGTGACGCTCGACCAGCCGCCACCAGTCGCGCACCACGTTGGGATTGCGGGCGCCGAGCGGCGTCGGGATCAGGATCGTCCAGCCATTGGCGATCGGCGACAGCGCGCCCACGATCGAGCCGCCGACATGGAACTGCGGCAGCGGGTTGATCATCACTGTGCCCGGCCCGAGATCGAACACCAGCACGTTGGTCCACGCCGCCAGCGCCAGCGCGCCGTGCGTGTGCTGGGCGAGCTTGGGCAGGCCGGTCGTGCCGCCGGTATGGAACAGCGCTGCCACCGTGTCGCGCTCGAGGGTCTTGGGCGCCACCAGCGCGTCGCCGGGCTGCCGTGCCGCCGCCCCCTCGAACTCGATCACGCCCGGCAGCGGCGCGCTGTCCGCGCCGCCGACACGGAACACCTTCAGCCCGGGCAGCGCCGCCTGGATCTTCTCCACCTTGGGCCAGATGTCGGGGAAGATCGAGGGATCGGCGGCGATCAGCGCCTTGGCGCCAGCCTCCTTCATGATGCCGGCGATCTGCGAGGCATCGAGGAAGTAGTTCACCGGATTGGCGACGGCCGCGATCTCCGCCCCCCACAGGGCGAAGAAGGTCTCGGGCAGGCCGGGCATCAGCAGCGTCACCGTATCGTCGGGGACGATGCCCTCGGCGCGCAGCAGGTTCGCGGCCTGGATCGTGTGACGCAGCATCGCCTCGTAGCTGACATCACGCACGGTATCGCTGTCGCCCGTGCCGGCGAGATAGCGGATGGCGACGCGCCCGGCATTGGCGGCGGCAGTCTCCTTCAGGAGTTCGAACACATTGCCCGCGCTTATGCGCTCGGTGACCGGCACCTGTTCGAGCGCCACAATGTCTGCGTGTGTACGGATCTGCATCTCTCGCTTCCTGCCCTGATCGATTTGTTGGGCGGGATATGAGCAGAGCGCGGCGACGCTGTCAGCCATCTCCTTTGGTCGTCTGGAAGAAAGCCCGAGTTCCCCCGGGATGAGGTGGTAGGTGGTTCGGCCAACTCGTCGGGCGCCGCTTGGCGCCTCAGGGAAGCGCGCAACTCCAGTTGCGCATTCACACAGATGAGCGCCACTGGAGTGGCGCGCTCCTATGAGGCTTTATCCGGGCGTGGACAGAAATATCTCACTCTGAAGAGGCCGCGCCAGCGGGCGTCTCGAAGGGTGGAGCAGGCTCGGTCGCTTAAACGACCATAATCGTCGATTGGACGGTATCGGGCTTATGCTTGCGCGCCGAGAAGGAGTCCTCTCATGCGCACGCGTCCATTATTTTTCCATTTATTTAATGGCATCGGCCCCTCGCGAGGCTCGCGAGCCTCGCGAGGAATCGTCTCCGATGCGGCCGGGCCAGCGTTGCAGGCGATTCCTCGCGAGGAAATTTTTATGAGACAGCGGCCGTCACGCCACCGCGTTGCGCGCGATCACTTCGCGGTAGAAGGCGGCGCTGAGCTTGGGCGTGCGCTTCTGCGTGGTGTAGTCGACATGGACGAGTCCGAAGCGGGTGGCGTAGCCGTCGGCCCATTCGAAGTTGTCGAGCAGGCTCCACAGGAAGTAGCCGCGCACCGGGACGCCCTCGGCCGTGGCGCGCTGGAGCTGCGTGAGATAGTTGCGCAGGTACATGATGCGGTCGGTGTCGTAGATCTGGCCGTCCTCGGCGAGCTGGTCGGCGCTCGAGGTGCCGTTTTCGGTGATGTAGATCTCCTTGGCATTCCACAGCGTCGCGGCATGGCGCGGCGCCCAGTAGAGCGCCTCCGGGCCGATGGTCAGCCAGGGCGAAGCCATGTGGGGATAGGAACTCGGCAGCGGCAGCGCGCGGTAATGCGGCGCGGCATCGGTCGCGACCACGAAGAAGCTCGGCGTGTAAACATTGAGGCCGACGAAATCGACCGGGCTGGCGATGATCTTGAGGTCCTCGGCCGTGAACTTCGGCGCATCGGCACCGGTGGCGGCGAGATAGGCGTCGGTGTAGCGGCCTTCCAGCATCACGGTGAGGTAGGGCGCGTTGAACTCGCGGGTGGCGATCTCGGCGGCGCGGATGTTCTCCGGCGTCTCGACCGCCGGGATGCCGATGGTGATGTTCTCGGCCGGTCCGATCCTGATCGGACGCCGGGCGCTGGCGCGCATCGCCTGGACGCCGAGGCCGTGCGCCAGCACCGCATGGTGGCGCACCTGGTTCACGCCCTGCGGCGGCAGGGTGAGGCCGGGCGCGAACACGCCGGCGGCGTGGCCGTGCTCGACGAAGGTCAGCATCTCGTTCAGCGTGAAGAAGTTCTCGACCCGGTCGCCGAGCTTGTTGGCGACATAGCCGGCATAGGCGCCGAAGGCCTGGGCCGTGTCGCGCGACTGCCAGCCGCCGCGATCCTGCAGCGCCTGCGGCAGGTCCCAGTGATAGAGCGTGGCGAACGGCTTGATGCCGGCCTTGAGCAGTTCGTCGACCAGCCGGTCGTAGAAATCGAGCCCCTTGGGATTGGGTGTGCCGGTGCCGTCGGGAAAGACGCGCGGCCAGGCGATGGAGAAGCGATAGCTGGTGGCGCCCAGCGCCTTCATCAGCGCCACGTCTTCCTTGTAGCGATGATAGTGATCGACGCTGACATCGCCGGTCGAGCCGTCGCGGATCTTGCCCGGCAGGTGGGAGAAGGTGTCCCAGATCGACGGGCCGCGCCCGTCCTCGTGCACGGCCCCTTCGACCTGATAGGCCGCCGTGGCCGTGCCCCAGAGGAAACCGTCGGGAAAGCCCGACTGGCTCTTGGGTGCTGCATCGGCCTCGGTCGCGGCGATCGTGGCGCCGAGTGCCGCGGTCAGGACGGCCGCGCCGGCGAGATCGCGGCGGGACAGGCGGGCAGGCATTGGCGCGGGGGAAGGCGATGCGGTCATGCTCGCGGTCTAGCAATCGCCGCCGCCTCGGCCAAGGTGAGAACGCCGTCGGAAAGGACTAGGCTACCGCAATGACACAACTCCGCATTCCCGCTGTCTATATGCGCGGCGGCACCAGCAAGGGCGTGTTCTTCCTGGCCGACGACCTGCCGTCCGATCGGGCCGAGCGCGAGCGGGTGCTGCTGCGCGTGATCGGCAGCCCCGATCGCTACGGCAAGCAGATCGACGGCATGGGCGGCGCGACCTCGAGCACCAGCAAGATCGTCATCCTGTCGAAATCGACGCGGCCCGATTGCGACGTCGACTATCTGTTCGGCCAGGTCGCGATCGACAAGCCGATGATCGACTGGTCGGGCAATTGCGGCAATCTCACCACGGCCGTCGGTCCCTTCGCCCTCGAGACGGGGCTGGTGCAAGGTCCCAAGGACGGCACGGCGACGGTCCGCATCTGGCAGGCCAACATCGCCAAGAAGATCGTCAGCCATGTATCGATGCAGGATGGCGAGGTGGTGGAACTGGGGGCCTTCGAGCTCGACGGCGTGACCTTTCCCGCCGCCGAGGTGAAGCTCGAGTTCCTCGATCCCGCGGCGGAGGACGACGAAGGCGGTGGCGGGGCGATGTTCCCGACCGGTCGCCGCGTCGATACGCTCGATGTCCCGGGCATCGGGGTGATCGAGGCGACGCTGATCACCGCCGGCAATCCCACCATCTTCATCGACGCTGCCTGCCTCGGGCTGAAGGGCACCGAGCTGCAGGGCGACATCAACGGCAAGGCCGAGCTGCTGGCGCGGGCAGAGACGATACGAGCGCAGGGCGCGCTGGCGATGGGGCTGATCAAGAGTCTCGACGAGGCGGCAAAGCGGCAGCACACGCCCAAGCTCGCCTTCGTCGCTCGGCCCGCGCCCTATACCGCCTCCGACGGTCGCAGCGTCGAAGCCGGATCGATCGACCTGCTGGCGCGCATCTTCTCGATGGGGGTGCTGCACCACGCCATGACCGGTACCGGGGCGGTGGCGATCGCGGCCGCGGCGGCCATTCCTGGCACAGTGGTCAGCCGCATCGCGCCGGTGGGCGCCGACGGCCGGGTGCGCTTCGGTCATCCGTCCGGAGTACTGAGCGTCGGCGCCGAGGCGTCGGAACAGAACGGCGAATGGACCGTGAAGAAAGTCCTGCTGAGTCGCACCGCGCGGCGGCTGATGGAAGGATGGGTGCGTGTGCCGCCTCGATGAAACGAGGGTCTCTATGCCGCGCGCCGATATTGATCGCGCTGCAGGACGCGGACGCCGTACCAGCCCCAGTAGACGCAGTGGCGCTGGATCAGGCCCTCCTCGTTGAGCTCCATCACTTCGGTGAAGTCCATCTGCTCGCCGTGCGGTGCCTGGCGTGGATACTCGAAGATCAGGCGCTTGCCGTCGGTGAGATAACCGGACCGGTAGTACTGGCGGACCGGTGGCTTGCGTTCGGCGAGCAGGTCGAACAGCCGCTTCAGCTCCCGGCGGCCGCGCAGCGTGCCGTTGTCGCCACCCAGCAGGTGCGGCACCAACGGGCTCTCGAAGTGCGCATCCTCGGCATAGAGCTTCAGCAAGCCTTCGGCATCGTTGCGCGACAGCGCATCGTTCCAGGCGAAATACATGTGTTCGACGGGCGTGGTCATCGTCCTCTCCTCCAGTGACGACCGGAATCGGCGGGTGGAGCGGTTCGGCGGTATCGTCGGCGGCGATGGACTCGTCAGTCGCTCTGCTCCTGCTGGGACCTGCCGTTGGGCCCGGCACCATCTCCGAGCACGTCCGATGCCAGCGTATCGGCGGCAGCGGCGGCCGCTTCCTGCGCCTTGCCGGCCGCGGCGTCCGCGACATGACCGGCCACCGCGCGGCCCTTCTCGGCGACGCGTGCGCCCGACGGACCGAGATAGCGCCGCTCGGCGTCCGTCATGGGCAAGGCCGCGCCCAGCGCGGCGCCGGCTGCAATGGCCAGCGCCGCCACGAGGACGGGCTGTTCCTGCGCGAACTGGCTCAGGCGTGTGCCAAGCGCGTCGGCATTGTCCTCGACGTCGTGAACCGTCTGCGCCAGACGGTCACGGCCCTGCGCCAACGCATCGGCTGCCTTGTCCAGTTTCGCCTGGGCCGCGGCGGTCACGGTGGCGGCGGTGCTGCTGACCCCGGCGACGGCATCGCCGGTCTTGGTGGCCGTCCAGTCCGCGGCGGCTGCTACGCTTTGGCTGGCGGTGCCGGCCGCGCTGGTACGAGCATTGGAGACGGTGTTGCCGACGGTATCCGCGGCATCGGCCGTGGCACCGGTGACCTTGGAGACCGCGCCCTTCACCGCCTTCGTGGCCCGCGTCACGATCTGTCCGGCGCCGGCGCTGCCGTTGGGCTTGCCCGTGAGCAGCATCAGCATCCCGGCGCCGATCAGCAGGGCGGCGAAGGGATTGTCGCTGGCCCGCCGTACCGCGGCGCGCGCAACGGTAGCGCCGCCTTCCTTGGCAAGAGCCGTCGCGCCGCTGGTCAACGCGGTGCGGGTCATGCTGCCGCGCAGCGCCTCCAGGGTCACAGACAGGTCGGACCGCACGGTCTCGGCCTGGCGCTCCAGGGACTCGGTCATGCTCATGTGAGTTTCTCCTTCACCAGGATCCGGTCGCGCGAGAGCTGGTCGATGGTGCGCTCGGGTTTGAGCGCTTGCGCACCCAGCCGGCTACGGCCGATGCCCATGAGGATGGCGGCCACGATCAGGCTGGCGATGGCGACGATCAGTGTCGCGGCCGAGGGTTTCAGGCCGCGCTCGACCAGGGCGACCACAGCCGCCTGCAGCAGCAGGAAGAGAGCCGCCGTCGCGAAGATGGCGCCGACCAGGACCAGGGCGAGGCCGGCTCGCCATGCTTCCAGCTTCTCGGCGATCTCGGCGCGGGCGAGTCGGAATTCGAGTTGCACCAGGTCGGCTGCCTTGCCCATGGCGTCCGATGCAAGATCGACCACATTGCGGATGGGATTGGCGGCGTTCATGACACGTCCCCTTGGCGGTCCCCTTGGCCGTCGTCCTGACCCGGCAGGCCGCTCTTCACCACCCGCGCCAGGGCGAAGCCCAGCACCGCGGCGCCGGCCAGGGCCATCAGCGGCTGCTGGCGGCCCCAGGCGATGGCATCGGACAGCAGGTCGCTCGCCTTGCGGTCGCGCAGATCGTCGGCGAGCTTGTGGGTATAGCTGGCGGCGTTGCGGACATAGCTCGCCAGTTCGGGCGCCGCTTGTTCGAGCTCATGAGCGGCGCTTTCGGCCGCCTTGCCGACCGCCTCGGCCGTATCGACGCCGACCTCCTTCGAGCGATCGGCGAGCCGGGCCGCCTGTTCGCGCAAGACCGGTCCAAGGCCTGGAGCGTGTCCGTTGCCGGTTGTCGTTCCGCTCGCGGTGTCAGCCATTTGGTCGGGGGCCGTTTGGTCGGGCATGTCGCTCTCCACGGTCGTTGTACGGTCAACGTCCCGTGGCGGCGCCAAGTTGCTCAGAGGGCGATCGGGCCCGGTCGGTCGCGCACCGTGCGGAAGGTCACGGAATAGCGCAGCGCCTCCAGGGCCGGAATGCTGTGCTCCCATTCATGCCGAGCGACACCGCGCAGAAGATAAAGGGAGCGGGGCTGCACCTCGATTGCCCATCGCTCCCAACCCTGGGCCTTGCGACGTCGCAAGCGCAGACGGCAGGGCGAGAGGAAGGAAAGCGCGATCACGTCCTGGAACATCGGCTTGTCGCGATGCCAGCCAATGGCGGCCCCGGGCGCATATTCGGTGATCAGGGCCTGCTGCAGCGAGTCGAGAGGAAGGCTGACTGTCTGCGCGGCGCGCCGGCGCAGCGGCAGCAGGAAATCCGGGATCGGATCGGTCGGCCGCGCCTTCTCGGCCGCGTAATCGTACCGCCAGCCGTAGGAGACGATGCGGCGCTTGCCGAGGAAGCCGTGGAACTCGAACGGCGCGAAGGGCAGGGCGGCGAAGCGTTTGACGAGGCTCGCCTCTTCGCTCGGCGAGAGAACGTCCGGCCGGTAGCGGAAGCCCTCCGGCCCGGCAGCGTTGCCACCGCCAAAAAGATCCACCTGCATCATCACGCCGGCACCGTCATGCTTGCACCGTTACGAGACAGCGCTCGCGGACCGTCGCGTCGCGCGCAGGGTGCGGAACAGTTCTTCGAGATAAGGGATGACGCCGAACACGATCGCTCCACCCAGCACGACCGCCACGACCCGGATGGGCATCGGTTCCGCCTTGAGACGATAATCGAACCAGCCCGTCCCGTGGACCATCTGCACCACCGACGGCCAGTGCAGCAATGCGATCAGCAGCAGGCCGGCGAAGGGCAGGTTCTCGAGCAGCCCATGCACATGCTGCTCGACGGGCAGGACCGTCCGGGTGGCATTGGCGTAGCGCACGTCCCAGATCGCCGTCGCCTCGTGCACGGCGACGCAGGCGATCGTGACCAGGAGCGCCGCAGCATTGATCTCGAGGAACAGCACCACCAGGAGGGCGAATCCCACTTCGGAGAATTGCAGCAGATGCATCAGCGACTCGCGCGGTCCGCTGGTCCGCTCGATGGCGCTGGCGCGATGACAGAGATAATCGGCGAAGCCCGTCGCCAGCCACAGCGGCAGGATCGCATAGAGCAGAATCTGGCCGATCAGCTGTCCCGGGATCATCGTGCCTCGCCGCAGCTCAGGCGAGCCGAACGTCCCGCAGCCCAGGCTGTTCCGCTCCTGCCCGCGGTCGCTATTCTGGCTTGATGCCCTTGTCGCGGATGATCTTGCCCCAGCGATCCGATTCGGCCTTGACGAAGGCGGCGAAGTGCTCGGGGCTGTCGCCGCCGGGATCGGCGCCGAGCTTGGCCATCTGCTGCTTGATTTCCGGCCCCGCCAGCACCGTTCTCAATTCGCTGCCGATCCGGGCCAGGATCTCCGCTGGCGTCGCCTTCGGCGCGAACAGGCCGTTCCAGCCGATCATCTCGTAGTTCTTCACGCCAGCTTCCTGCATGGTCGGCAGGTCCGGCACCAGCGCCGAGCGGGTGGTGCTGGTGATGGCGAGCGCGCGCAGCTTGCCGTCCTTCACGAACGGCAGGGTGCCCGGTACGTTCTCGATCATGAACTGGACCTGGCCCGCCATCAGGTCGGCGAGCGCCGGTGCGCCGCCCTTGTAGGGCACATGCACGGCGTCGAAGCCGGCCTGCGCCTTCAGGAGCTCGACCGCCAGGAACGGCGTCGAGCCGATGCCACCCGAGCCGTAGTAGAGCTTGCCAGGATTGGCCTTGGCATAGGCAATGAACTCCGTGACTGAATGAACCGGCAGCGACGGATGCACCAGCAGCATCAAGGGAGCGGCATTCAGCATCGAGATCGGGGCGAAGTCGGTCAGCGGATCGAAGCCGGGATGGGCATAGAGGAACGGGCTCACCACCATCGCCGTGTTCGCCACCAGCAGCGTATAGCCGTCGGGTGCAGCCTGCGCGGCGGCGGCGGCGCCGACATTGCCGCCCGCGCCCGGCTTGTTGTCGACCACGATCTGCTGACCCAGCCGTTCTCCCAGCGGAGCGCTGACCAGGCGGGCCATGATGTCGAGGACACCGGCGCCGGCCGCGAACGGCACGATCACGCGCAGCGGATGGCTTGGCCAGCTGTCGGCGCGGGCGGTTGCGGCGGTAACAGGAAGAGCAAGGGCGCCCAGCAGGGCGCGGCGGCGGGTGAGAGCGGTCATGACCTTTCGTGTTGCATATTCCGGACCGTGGCTTCCGCCACGCTCGTATCCACGACCGCCTCGAACGGAATATCCCGCGTCAGCGCGCCGGCGGAACGCATCGCCGTATGCAGCCGGTCGTACCCCTCGCGCCGCACCACGGGATCGGTGGCCCACAGTTTGAGGTCGCGATAGCGCTCGATGCATTGGGCGAAGAGCGGTACGGCGAGCTCGGGGAAGTAGCGCGACAGCGTCCGCGCGATCTCGAGGGCCGGCGCGCCGGCGAACCAGCCCAGGGTACGATGGAAGGCCTGCACCATGCGGGCAATCTCGTCGGCCCGATCCTCCAGCACGCCGCGCCGCGTGACCAGGGTCGTATAGGCGGTCCGTCCACGATTGGCCGCGGCATACCAGACATGGCCGGCGCCGGAGCGGATCAGCCGTTCGGCATAGGGCTGGAAGAGCTGAACCGCCTCGATCGTCCCGGCGGCGAGAGCGGCCTCGTTCTCGGCCATGCTGCGATCGGTGACGCGCTCCAGCGTGTCGGGATCGAGGCCGGCACGGCGGATATCCTGCTGCAGGCAGATCCACGGCGTCGGCACTTCGGACACGGTCGCGAACCGGATCGTGGCGAGATCGGTCAGGGAAAAGTCGGGTCGCGGACGGTTGCCGATCACGAAGAAGGGATCGCGCGCCACGACATCGCAGAAGCAGACGAGGTCGCAGGCCGGATCGGCCTGATGGGAGAGCATGACGCGCAGCGGGCCGCCCCACATGACATCGACTTCGCCCGACTTCAGCGCCGCCACGGCGGCGCCCGGCTCAGGCGAGGGCTTCAGCACCACCTCGACGCCGGCGGCCTTGAAGGCCCCGGTCGCTTCGGCGGCATAGAACGGCGCATAGAAGAGCGCCCGGAAGTTCTCGGACAGGATGATCGCCACGGCGGCGATGATAGAGGCGCGATGGCGTGACTGCGAGCGTCTTCCTCGAGCCCGTCGGTCATCGCCGCAGGCGCCTGCCTGCAGCGATGTCCGCGAAAAGGCCTCAGGTGCTTTCGTTCGACAGAACGTCGCCGAACAGTTTCCACTTCTCGCCGTCGAAAGAGGCCAGCCGCACGGACTGGATGGGATAGAAGTCCGTCGGGCTGGTGTTGATCTTGATGCCCGGCAGCAGCAGCGGCACTTCGAGATTATGCATGCTCGCGGCCATCTTCATCAGGTTGGCGCGGGTGAGAGTGTCGCCGCACCGCTTCAGGCAATCGTGCATGGTCGCCGACACGGCATAGGCATAGGTGTTGCCCGAGTCGGCCG
This sequence comes from Enhydrobacter aerosaccus, assembly GCF_900167455.1. GTDB lineage: Bacteria > Pseudomonadota > Alphaproteobacteria > Reyranellales > Reyranellaceae > Reyranella > Reyranella aerosaccus. The sequence continues at coordinate 56,013 of NZ_FUWJ01000003.1, read as the reverse complement.
GGTTGGCGTCCGGCAGGTATTTCTTCATCCAGGCCTGCCATTCCTTGAAGTCCGCGTCATTGGCCCATTGCGGGTCGGTCGCGTCTTTCAGGTAGGCCGCCGTCATGACTCCGGTGCTGTTGTCGAAGCCGGCCGGCTTCAGCACCGCGGCCACCGAGGCCGAGACATTGGCCAGGTACTGCTCCGGCTTCCAGCCGAGATCGGCCACCTTGCGGATCGCCTGCGCGGCCGCCTTCGGCGCGCCGTCGTTGAAGAAGACGTTGGCACCCGAGTTCTTGATCTGGATGATCTGGCTGTCGACGGTGGGATCGGTGACCTCGTAGCTCACCTTGGCCGAGACCAGATCCTGGTGCTCCTTGCCGAGGCCAGCGAGGAAGCCGCCACTGTAGTCCTTACCCGAGTCATCGTTCTGGTACAGGATGCCGATGCGCACATCCTTGAGATTGTCCTTGTGCGTAGAGAGAACGTGCTTGGCGTAGATCGCCCCTTCGGTGAAGTAGTCGGGCTGCCAGCCCATGGTCCACGGGAATTCCTTGGGCATGCCCCACTTGGAGGCACCGGTGGCGACGAAGAGCTGAGGCACCTTCTTCTGGTTCAGGTACTTCTGCACCACCGTATTGGTGGGCGTGCCCAGCAACTGGAAGATGGCGAAGACCTGATCGTCCTCGACCAGCTTGCGCACCATCTCCACGGTCTTCGAGGGCACGAAGCCGTCATCGTAGGTGATGAAGGTGACCTTGCGGCCGTTGATGCCGCCATTGTCGTTGACCATCTGCCAGTAAGCGCCGATCGCCTTGCCGATCGTGCCGTAGGCCGAAAGCGGGCCCGAATAGGGATTGGTGTGGCCGAGCTTGATTTCCTTGTCGGTGACGCCGTGATCGTACTTCTTGGCGTCGGCACGCACGATGTAGGGTGCAAGAGTGAAAGCGGCGGCCGAGGCGACGAGCGCCCGGCGACGGATCTTCGACATGTGTTTCCTCCGGTGAACGCCTCGTTGACCGAGGTCGTTACGGAGAATTGTCGCTCAGGATTGCGGCGCGAGGAAGTCCGCGAGTGCCTTTTCGCTCGTCTCGAAGCTTTTCCGCTCCAGCCTTCCGCAGAACAGTTCGTAGCGCAGCCAGGCGCGATAGGTGTTCACGACATCGCTGCGGCAATAGCTGGCCACTTCCGCAACGCGGCCTTCCTGCATCATGGTCTCGACATGGGCACCATCGATGCCCGGCGGCTTGCCCGGCAGGTCGAGCACGCGCGCCAGCTCCTGAAGACTGACGCGCGCATGTCGTTCCTGTGCCGACAGGAGATCGCACAGATCGACCATGTCGCTGCCGCTGCGGTCGAAGTAGGCGCGGGCGGCCAGTCCCGGGGCGCTGATCCGATGCATCATGGCGCGATAGCGCAGCACCGGCAGGTCGAAGGTATGGCCGTTGAAGCTGACCAGCAGGGGCCTGTGCTGGGCAAGCTGATCCACGAACTGCTGGATCAGCTGCGGCTCGGGCATCTGGCCGAGAGAGGGCGAGTCGATTGCCTGCGGTCTCCACACGCCGGCCTGGTCGCGCCCGGCCCGGAGCGAGCCGATGCAGACGATCCGCTGGAACACCTGCCGCGCGACCTTCTCGCCCATCTGCCGCCGCACCGACCACACCGGATGGTTCTCCAGCCCCTCGGCGGCGGCGAAGGCTTCGACATCGGGCACCGTCTCGAGATCGAAGACCAGGACGATGTCGTCGCTCATGCCGCGAGCTGGTCCGGCGCGGTGTAGGGAAGGTTCTGGGCTTCGGCCACCGGCCGGCAGGTCAGCCGGCCGTCATGGACATTGAGGCCGTTGCGCAGATGCGGATCCTCTGCAATGGCGCGGCGCCAGCCCTTGTCGGCCAGCGCCAGCACGAACGGCAGCGTGGCGTTGTTGAGCGCGAAGGTCGAGGTCCGGGCCACCGAACCCGGCATGTTGGTGACGCAGTAGTGAATCACCCCTTCCTCGACATAGGTGGGATTGGAATGCGTGGTCGGCCGCGAGGTTTCGCAACAGCCGCCCTGGTCGATGGCAATGTCGACGATCACACTGCCGTTCTTCATCGTCTTTACCATCTCGCGCGTCACGATCTTGGGCGCGGCGGCACCGGGCACGAGCACGGCGCCGACCAGCAGGTCGGCCCGGCGGACGATCTGCACCAGCGCATCGTGGGTCGAGAAGAGGGTGCGCGCGCCCGGCAACTGGACCGCGATACGGCGAAGGGCGTCGCCGGAGCGGTCGACGATGGTGACGGTCGCCCCCATGCCGAGGGCAATGGTGGCGGCATGGGTGCCGGAGACGCCGGCGCCCAGCACGACCACCTCGGCCGGCGGCACGCCCGGCACGCCGCCCAGCAGGACGCCGCGCCCGCCTTCCTCGCGTTCGAGATAGCGAGCGCCAACCTGCGGCGCGAGGCGGCCGGCGATTTCCGACATCGGTGTCAGCAGCGGCAGCGCACCCGATGGCGACGTCACGGTCTCGTAGGCGATGGCCGTGACGCCGCTCTGCAGCAGGGCCTTGGTCTGATCCGGATCGGGCGCGAGATGCAGGTAGGTGAACAGGACCTGGCCGCGGCGAAGCTTGCGCCGTTCGGCCTCCAGCGGCTCCTTCACCTTCACGATCATGTCGGCGGTGACAAAGATCTCGTCGGCCGTCGCAGCGAGCCGGGCACCGGCGGCGAGATAGAGTTCGTCCTCCAGTCCGGCGCCGACTCCCGCACCGCGCTCGACCGTGACGACGTGACCGTGCCGCACCAGCTCGGCGACCGATGAAGGCACGAGGCCGACGCGGTATTCGTGGTTCTTGATCTCCTTGGGAACGCCGACATGCATGGCTCGACCCTCCTTGAGCACGGCAAGTCTAGGCGCGATCGATCACCCTGGCCTGATCTGGATCAAGGAGCCGCTAGAGCAGATGTCCCGCGCGCAGTGCCTTGGTGCGAAGATAGTTCTCGTTGTGACCGTTGGCCGGGAAGGAGTGGGCGACCCGCTCCACGACCTCGATGCCGTAACGGGAGAGCTGGGCGATCTTCTCGGGATTGTTGGTCATCAACCGCACGCGCTTGATGCCCATGCGCGTCAGCATGGTGGCGGCCGGGGCGTAGACGCGCTCGTCGGCATCGAAACCGAGCTGCTCGTTGGCATCGATCGTGTCGAAGCCGTCGTCCTGCAGCTCATAGGCGCGCAGCTTGTTGACCAGGCCGATGCCGCGCCCTTCCTGGGCGAGATAGAGCAGGACGCCCGAGCCTTCCTTGGCGATCTGCGCGATGGCGCCGCGAAGCTGCACGCCGCAGTCGCAGCGCAGCGAGCCGAGCAGGTCGCCGGTGAAGCACTCGGAATGGAGGCGGATGAGGACGGGCTCGGTGGGATCGATCTCGCCCACGACGATGGCGAGATGTTCCTTGCCGCCGTCACTCGGGCGCCAGGCGAGGATGCGGGCGTTCTCGGCACCCTCGAGCGGCACGTTGGCCTGCGCCACTTGCTGCAGGTTGCGTGCGGCGGTGTCGTCGTAGGAGAGTACGTCGGCCGCGTCGACATAGACGAGATCCTGATCGCGAGCCCAGTCCCGGCGCTTGTTGCCGGGATCGCGTGTCAGCGGCCCCAGCACCACGGCGGGCAGCAGGCGGGCAAGCTTGGCCAGCTCAATGGCGGTTTCGGCTATGCGCGGCGCGTGGCTGGCGACCGGACGCGACAGGTGCCGCAAAGCGACATGGCGCGCCTGGTCGGTGCCCTGTTCATGGGGCCGCAGGATGATATCGACCGGCACGCCGGCCGGCAGGTCGAGCGTGATCGGCTTGTTGGTGTCGCCCATACCCCCGGCGATATGAGGGGGAATCTCCATGCCGATGGCCTCGGCCCGGCGGCGGGTCGTGACCAGGACGGGCGCGTTCTGGGCCAGGCCCTGCAGCCGCTGGAAAGCCACTGGACCGCAGCATTCGGCGGCCACCACCAGCCCAGCGGCGCCGTTTTCGTCACGCAGCACGACGATTCCGCCGCGGCGAAGCTCCGCCAGGGCGCGTTCGACGGCAGCGAGAGAGGCGGCGGTGCGGGATTGGATCTGGGCCGGGATCATGACGCTAATATAGGATGTACTATAGCGGTCTGGGCACCGGCAGCGCGGCCTTTTTGCCGAGGCCGGCCGCTTTTGCAGGGCGGGCGACCCAGATAGACTGCCGGCCATGGAAACAAGCAGCTCTCTTCCTCCGAACAGTCGCGGCAAGAAGATCTTGCTGGTCGATGACGATCAGGCGCTGCGCACGGTGCTGGCCGAGCAACTGGATCTCTATGACGGCTTCACCACGATCCAGGTGGGCACCGCGGCCGAAGGCCTGGAGAAGGCCAAGCTCGCCCATTACGACGCGGTGCTGCTCGATATCGGCTTGCCCGACATGGACGGGCGCGAGCTCTGCAAGCTGATGCGTCGGCAGGGCGTCAGGGCGCCGGTCATCATGCTCACGGCGGCCGACTCCGACGCCGATACCATCCTCGGTCTCGAATCCGGCGCGAACGACTATGTCACCAAGCCGTTCCGCATCAATGTGCTGCTCGCCCGGCTGCGCGCCCATCTGCGTCAGCACGAGCGTAGCGAGGACGCGGTCATGACGATCGGACCGTACGAGTTCCATCCGGCCGGCAAGCTGCTCATGGAAAAGGGCGGGAAGCGGAAGATCCGGCTGACCGACAAGGAAGCCTCGATCCTCAAGTTCCTGTTCCGGGCCGGCGATCGGCCGGTCGCGCGCGACGTGCTGCTGAACGAGGTGTGGGGGTACAACGCCGGCGTCACGACGCACACGCTCGAGACGCACATCTATCGACTGCGGCAGAAGATCGAGAAGGATCCGACCAGCGCCGCGATCCTGATCACGGATCGCGGCGGTTATCGTCTGCAGCCCTAGGCGTCAGCCGGCAGCCTCGGCCTGGTCCGGGGCGAGCGCGGGATAGTCCGTGTAGCCGACCGGTCCCGGCGAGTAGAACGTCTCCATGTTCCACTTGTTCAAGGGCGCATTGACCTTGAAGCGCTCGACCAGGTCCGGATTCGCGATGTAGTCCTTGCCGAACGCAACGGCGTCGGCACGGCCGGCATCGAGTGCCGCCTGAGCCGACTCCTTGGTGAATTTCTCGTTGGCGATCCAGGCGCCGCCAAAGGTTTTCCTGAGCGTCGGCCCGAGGCTGTCGGGACCTTCGTACTCGCGCGCGCAGATGAAGGCGATGCGACGCCGGCCAAGCTCGCTCGCGATATAGCCAAAGGTCTTGGCGGCATCGGAGTCGCCCATCGAATGGCTGTCGCCGCGCGGCGCCAGATGCATGCCGACCTTGGCGGCGCCCCAGACAGAGATCACCGCGTCGGTGACTTCAAGCATCAGCCGCGCGCGGTTCTCGATCGAGCCGCCATAGCGATCGGTGCGCTTGTTGGAACGGTCCTGCAGGAACTGGTCGAGCAGATAGCCGTTGGCGCCGTGGATCTCGACGCCGTCGAAACCGGCCGCCTTGGCGTTGGCCGCGCCCTGCCGATAGGCCTCGACGACGCCGGCGATTTCGTCGAGTTCCAGCGCGCGCGGCGTGACGAAGGCCTTCTTGGGTCGCACCAGGCTGACGAAGCCTTCGGGCGCGATCGCACTCGCGGAGACCGGCAAGGCACCGTCGAGAAACATGGGATCGGAAATGCGACCGACGTGCCAGAGCTGCAGCACGATACGACCGCCGCCGCGATGCACGGCATCGGTCGTCAGTTTCCATCCTTCAACTTGTGCGGCCGACCAGATGCCCGGCGTCGCGGCATAGCCGATGCCCATCGGTGTCACCGATGTCGCTTCGCTGATGATCAGTCCAGCCGATGCACGCTGAAGATAGTAGCGCGCCATCAGTTCGTTCGGGATTCGACTGTCGGTGGCGCGACTGCGAGTGAGTGGCGCCATGACGACACGGTTGGGAAGGCGAAAATCGCCCATCTGTATGGGATCAAGGAGTGTAAGCATGGCCTCGCTCTTGCCACATCGCGACGGGGGCGTCATCCTTTTGGCAAGATCAAATCGCCGGGAGGCGCGCCATGAGTTTCGACATGGGCAAACACAAAACGGAAAAAGGGACGCAGCGTCTCTACGCGCTGCCTGTCGACATCACGCAATGGCATTTCGATGGCGCCACCGAAGTGATGTTCAACTGGGAGTACGACGACGGCTCCCCGGCGCTGCTCGATCTCTACGACAAGGGCAAGAAGCAGCAATGGGATTCGAGCAAGCGGCTCGATTGGTCGCTCGAGCTCAATCCCGACAATCCGATGGAGCTCAAGGACGAAGCCATCTCCATCTACGGCACCGATCATTGGAACAAGATGACCGAGACGGAGAAGTCGTGGCTGCGTCGCCATCTCCAGGCCAATTCGATCAGCCAGTTCATGCATGGCGAGCAGGGTGCGCTGATCGCTACAGCCAAGATCGTCTCCACCGTTCCCGACATGAACGCGAAGTTCTATGCGGCGACGCAGGTGATGGACGAGGCGCGCCATGTCGAAGCCTACAAGCGCCTGCTGCATGACAAGTTCCAGCTCGCCTATCCGATCAACAAGGCGCTGAAGACGCTGCTCGAGCAGACATTGACGGACCGGCGCTGGGACATGACCTATCTCGGCATGCAGGTGCTGATCGAAGGGTTGGCACTGGCGGCGTTCCAGTCGATCCGCGACAAGGCCGGCAACACGCTGGCCGGTGCGGTGAACGCCTACGTGATGCAAGACGAGGCGCGCCATGTCTCGTTCGGACGGTTGGCGTTGCGCGACTACTATCCTCATCTGTCCGACGCCGAGCGTGACGAGCGCGAGGAGTTCGTCGTCGAGGCGCTGATCTTCATGCGCGACCGCTTCAATCAGTCGGAAGTGTGGGAGCGGCTCGGACTGCCCGCCAAGATGCTCGACGAGATCCACTACAATTCGAAGCAGATGAACTCGTTCCGCGGTCGGCTGTTCAGCCGCATCGTGCCGACCGTGAAGGATATCGGCCTGTGGGGGCCAAGGGTCCAGAAGGCCTTTGCCGAAATGGGCGTGATGGACTACGCCAAGGTGGATGTCGTCGAGCAGCTCGCCAATGACGGACGGGTTGCCGACGACTTCGACAAGAAGATGTTCGTCGATCGGGCGATCGCCGTCGGATGAGCGTGATGACGAATCTCGTGGGAGAGATGACGGTCCGGAAGAAGATGGTGATCGCCTATGCGGCGGCGATCGTGCTGTTTGTGGCGGCGGTACAGCTTATTTCGTTCGTAGGTGCCCATAAGGGCTTCGTGCTCGCCGCCGCGATTGCGGTGGGTATCGGCCTGTTCGTCTATGCGACTGGCCTCAAGTGCCCGCACTGCCATGCCCGTGCCTTCTCCCGGCGTTGGCTGGCGCTGTTCTACATTCCCAAGACCTGCGCCCACTGCGATCGCGAGTTCTACGACTGAGACTTGGGCTCGGTCGTATCGCCGGAACAGAAGACCAGCATCAGGAGCAGCAGGACCGCAGCCGCGAGCAGCGGCCATGGCAGGATCGCGATCATAAGCGTTCCGGCGAAAGCGCCCGCCAGGTAGCCGGCCCAGCTCAGCGGCAGGAGGTGCAGGTTGAGGGCCGCGCTTCGTTCTGATTTCGCGTCGACCGGCCGGAATCGGTCGAGCAGGGAGTCGGCGATCCGCGCCAGCGTGCTGGTGATCACCACGGTGCTGATCGAGACGCCGCCGAACTGGGTGATGGCGGATGCCTGCAGTCCCATCGCCGCTGCCACAATCATTGCCTGCAATTCCGGCTGGATCGGCAGGAAGCCGATGCCCGCGATCAGCACGGCTTCCGCCAGCAAGCCAGCGGTCGGCCTGGCCGTGAGTCGCAGCAGGAAATGGGACAGGACGGCGCCGACGACGAAGGCGGCCAAAGCGGCGAACTGATAAAGGGCGTGACCATAGTCGCCCTGGGCCAGCGCGATGCCGGCGAGGACGGTATTGCCGGTCATGTTGGCGGCGAAGATGCCGCCCATCGTGAGATAGCCTACGGCGTCGGCGATGCCGGCGACCAGAGTGAGGGTCGTTGCCTGGAGGGCTGGCCGCATCGGGGGTGCTTAGAGCCCGTACCGCTGGCCGGTCGTGAAGGACAGCAGGTGGCCGTTCTCGAATTCGATCAGCGTATGCGTGGAGAGCGGGCGGCCCGGCCCGCCCCACGCCATGGTGGCGAGGCCGCCCGATGCGACCGACGCCGGTGATACCTGGGAGCCTTCGCATCCCATGACCTGTGCCGTCTCGGCGTAGCTCATGCCGCGTCGCAAGGCGGAAAGCTTCTCGGGAGTCGCGGTGCAGGGCGAGACACAGCCCGCCGCCAATCCTCCAACGGTGCCGAGAACGGCGAGACGCAGGATCAGGGACAGGCTCATCTCGCCTCCTTCGCTCACACCACGTCGTAGGTGATCTCGACCTCGGGTCCGAAGCAATGGGCCTGGCAGGTCAGGATCCAGTTATTGGCGAGGTCATCCTCGGTGTAGATGTCGTTCTTGGCGAGAACGATCTTGCCCTTGACCCGCTTGGCGGCGCACGAGGCGCAGAACCCTTCCTCGCAGGAGGAGAGCGGGTTCAGACCGGCCGCCCGCGCCGCCTCGAGCACCGTCTGCCCCTTCTTGTAGGGAACCTTGTGCGTCTTGTTCTCGAAGTGGATCGTGATCTCGCTCGGGATCACGTCCCCTTCTTCCTGCTCGATCGGCACGGCGTCGTTGCCCGACGCCTCGAAGCGCTCGAGCCGCACGCGCTCGCGCGGCATGCCGGCATCCAGCAATGTGCGTTCGACCATGTCCATGAACGGACCCGGGCCGCAGAGATAGGCTTCCGCACCCTCGAAGCCCTTCAACGTCGCCACGACTTCCTCGGGTTTGGTCAGGCCCTGCTCGGCATCGAGATGATGGATCACCTCGAGCCTGCTCGGATGCTCGGCCATGAGCTGAAGGAGTTCGGCGTCGAAGATGATCGAGGGCTTGTCGCGGTTGGCGTAGAACAGCCGGATGCGGCGCGTGCCCGATTTCAGCGCGCTCTTGATCAGGGACATCATCGGCGTGATGCCGCTGCCGCCGCCGAACAGCAGCAGCGGATGCTCGCCCTCGTTCAGCACGAAGCGTCCGGCCGGCGGCATGACATCGAGCACGCCGCCTTCCGCGAGCGCATCGTTGAACCAGTTGGAGCCCTTGCCGCCCGTGACGCGCTTCACCGTCACCTTGAGGTGGCGGTCGCTCTCCGGTGCGCTCGACAGCGAATAGCAGCGATTGAAGGGTCCCTCTCCATGCGGCACGCGGAAGGTGAGGAACTGCCCGGCGCGATAGGTGAACTTGTCCGCCAGGTCGACCGGCACTTCGAGGACGAAGGAGCGCGCATCGGGCGTCTCCTGAACGATCTTGGCGATACGCAATTGATGATAAGCCATTGAAAATCCGTCGTTTGCCCCAACGTCTATTTCCGGACGACTCTCCTAGCAGAGTGTGCTAGCCTCGCCGAGAAAAATGAACGGAGTGTCACTTTCAGACACTCCTGGAACGGGATGGGACAAGGTTCAAGCTCAGGAGGCAAGAGCCCATGACGACGAAAAAACTCTATCAGCTCCCCGTCGACATCACGGAGTGGAAGTTCGACGGCGCCAGCGAGATCATGTTCAACTGGGAATATGATGACGGTTCGGCCGATCTCCTGAACCTGTACGAAAAGGGCAAGCAGCAGCAGTGGGATGCGAGCACGCGCATCGACTGGAGCCAGGAGCTGTTCGAGGACAACCCGATGGGCATGGCCGACGAGTCCATCCCCATCTTCGGGTCCCCGGTCTGGGAGAAGATGACCGAGAAGGAACGCAGCTGGCTGCGTTTCAACCTGCAATGCCATTCGATCTGCCAGTTCATGCACGGCGAGCAGGGCGCGCTCATCGCGACCTCCAAGATCGTGGCCACCGTGCCGGACATGAACGCCAAGTTCTATGCCGCGACCCAGGTGATGGACGAGGCCCGACATGTCGAGGCCTACAAGCGGCTGATCCACGAGAAGTTCAAGTCGGCCTATCCGATCACCAAGTCGCTGCAGACGCTGCTCGAGCAGACGCTGACCGATCGGCGCTGGGACATGACCTATCTCGGCATGCAGGTGATGATCGAGGGGTTGGCGCTCGCTGCCTTCCAGCGCATCCGCGACACCGCGAAGAACAATCTCGCCGCTTCGGTGAACGCCTATGTGATGCAGGACGAAGCGAGACACGTCACGTTCGGCCGTATGGCGCTGCGTGAATACTATCCGCAGCTGTCCGATCACGAGCGCGGCGAGCGCGAGGAGTTCACGGTCGAGGCGCTCTACTTCATGCGCGATCGCTTCAATCAGGCCGAGGTCTGGGAAAGGTCCGGCCTGCCGGTCGACGAACTGATGAAGTACGCCTACGAGTCGGGCGCCATGCAGGCTTTCCGGACCCGCCTGTTCACCCGCATCGTCCCGATCCTCAAGGAAATCGGCCTGTTCGGACCCAAGGTCCAGAAGGCGCTGGGCGACATGGGCGTGCTGGAATATGCCAAGATCGACGTCGAGAAGCTGATTGGCAACGACATGAAGGTCGCCGAGGATTTCGACGCCAAGAAGTTCGTCGAGAACGCCATCGCCGCCGAGTAGGTGCGATCGCATGAACGGAAGAAGGGGCGCCACGCGCCCCTTCTTTGTGTCCTCGATTTGTCGCCGCCCTTTGGCCATTCTGGCGCTCCATGGGCAACGAGCGGTGATTGGCAATGGATTTCACCTTCACCCCCGAGCAGGAAGAGCTGCGGCGCACGGTGCGCCGGTTTGCCGACAGCGAACTCGCGCCGCTGGTGCGCGAGGCGGAGGAAAGCGAGACCTTTCCGCGCCAGCTGTTCCGCCGCTTCGGTGAGCTCGGGCTGGTCGGCGTGCGCTATCCCGCGGCCGACGGCGGTTCGGGTTTCGACAAGGTGTCGGACTGCATCGTGCGCGAGGAGATGTCGCGCGTCTGCCAGTCCTTTTCTTCGTCGTGGTCGGCCCATAGTCATCTCGGCATCTGGCCGATCTGGCGCGCCGGCACCGACGCGCAGAAGGAGCGGTTTTTCCGTCCGGCGCTGGCAGGCGAGCGTATCGCCGGCTTCGCCTTGTCGGAGCCGGACGGCGGATCCGACATTCGGGCGCTGCGCACGAAGGCCGAGAAGGTCTCCGGCGGCTGGAAGCTCAATGGCTCGAAGCTCTATATCACCAACGCGCCGATCGCGGGCTTCCTCACCCTGGCCGCCCGCACCGATCCGCAACTCGCGCCTTCCTCCATCAGTCTGTTCCTCGTCGAGCTGCCCAATCCGGGCATTGTCGTCACGAGCCTGAAGAAGGAGGGCATCCGGGCGTCGGACACGGGCCTGGTGCACATCAGCGATGCCTTCGTCGCCGATGATTGCCTGCTGGGAGGTCGCACCGGAACCTATCCGATCATCCTCGACAGCCTGTCGGAAAATCGCGTCGGCGTCGCCGCCAACGCACTCGGCATGGCTCAGGCTGCACTCGAGGCGGCTCTCGAATATGCCAGGGTCCGCAAGGTGCGCGGCAAGACGATCGGCCAGTATCAGGCGATCGCCCACAAGCTGGCCGACATGGCGGCCGACATCGAAGCGGCCCGCTGGCTGGTCTATTACGGTGCCTGGCGCGTCGACCAGGGCACGCTCGATGCCGCGACCGCCGCCAAGGTCAAGCTGGTGGCCTCGGAATGCGCGGTGCGTGTCTCGGAAGCGGCGATCCGCATCCATGGCGGTGCCGGGATCATGCGCGACTATCCGGTCGGCCGGATCCATCGCGATGCGCTGGTCTACGTGATCGGGGAAGGGACGTCGGAAATTCAGCGCAATCTGATCGCCCGCAGCCTCGGCCTCTGAGCGGAGCGCTCAGCGGGGTTTATCGCCTCTGATCGTGACGCGATGGGCGTGCCGCACGTGCGGGTGATAGTCGAAGATGGCGCGGTGCAGCGCGCAGCGATTGTCCCAGAAGGCAACGGAATGGCGCTGCCAGCGGAAGCGGCACTGAAACTCCGGCGTCTCGGCGTGGCGCAGCAGCATCTCGAGCAGGGCATCGCTCTCGGCCTTGCGCAGTTCGACGATGCGCGTGGTGAAGCCGCGATTGACGAACAGGCTCTTGCGGCCCGTCTCCGGATGAGTGCGCACGACAGGATGCACTGCCTCTGGAAATTTCTTGTCGGCGCGCCCATAGGCATTGCGCGAATAGACATGGGCGCTGGTATGCAGTGCCGTCAGTCCCTCGCACAGCCGTTTGATCGGCTCCGACAGGGTCTCGTAGGCGAGATACATGTTGGCAAAGGCCGTGTCGCCGCCCGTCTCCGGCGTCTCGTGCATGTAGAGGATCGAACCCATCGGCGGCTCGGGCTCGCACGACATGTCGGAGTGCCAGACCTCGCCGGTTGCGGTTTCGGTCTTGTCGTCGGCATGGACGACGCGGATCTCGGGGTGGCCCTCCAGCTCGGCCTTGGCGGCGGGATGGACCAGCAACTCGCCGAACAGGCGGCCCAGCGCCTTATGCTGCTCGACCGTCATCTGCTGGTCGCGGAAGAACAGGGTCTGATGCGTCATCAAGGCGTCGTGCAGGTCGCTGACCTGGCGGTTGGACAGCGGACCGCCGAGATCGATGCCGGATACCTCCGCCCCGATCGCGGGCGTCAGCTTGCGGATCTGGATGGTTTCGTAGGCCATGGGCGGATGATCCGCCGGCCCGCCGTCATTTGCAATTCTCGACCTCGGGCGGCGCATCGATCGTCGTCGCGACGCGCGAGATATCGAGGCAGCGCGGACCAACCCAACCCGTGCCGTGAACGAAGAGGCCGAGACGGGTGAAGGTCTCCGCCTGTCCGGCGGCAGTCGCCCGGGCACGACCCAGGAGCCAGGCCAGACCGTACAGGTTCGACGTCGCGAAGTCGGCGGCGACCACATCGGGATCCTTGCTCCACAGCGCGGCATCCTTGGCCGCCGCCCCGGTCGGATCGGACAGCCGCGCCAGCCAGGCATGGGCATTGCCGACCAGCGCATAGGAATTGCCCTGCTCGGCACGCAGCGCCTTCACTTCGGCGGCCACGTCCCGATAGGGCTTGCCCTCGATGGTCTCCTCCTCGCAGCCCGCTTCACGGCAGAGCAGGGTGAAGGTCAGGTATTCCGCCAGGATGATCTCGATATTGCCGTTGTTGTGCTTGCGCCAGGCGCGCGCCAGCCGCCAGCCATCGTGCAATTCGCGGCCCCACGGCTTGTCGGCCTGCGGGGTGCCGCGTTCGAGATCGCCGATCACGGCGTGGGCCGCCGCCTGCCACTCCGGCGGAATCTGCGCCTGCGCGGCGGGAGAGATCAGGGTGATCAGCAGCGCGAGGACGAGGCAGACCATGGCCATCAATATTTCCGGGCTGTGACGCGATCGACGCTTTCGTACTGTACCAGATCGTTGGCGCGCAGTTCAGTTGCGTCCCGTGGCATCAAACGCCGCGCCTGCTTTGGGGTGATGAGGCGATAGTGACGCACGTCGTCGAGGGCCGCGCCGACATCCCAGCAGTGATCCTCATTGGTCACCCACAGGTCGGTCGAGAAGCGCCGCAGATCGAACGGCACCGAGTAGCCGCGTAGCGTCTTGCGGTCGCCATCGGAATATTCGTGCAGATACGAGATCGCCAGCTCGCGCAGGCTGCGATAGACGGGATCGCGCCAGCGCAGCCACACATGGTTGCTCTTGGAGATCGCGCCCCAGCAGCCGTCGCGCTTGAACAGGGCAACCACGTGATCGGAGTCGCCCTGCGCCGTCATGTCCATGAGCAGGGGACGCTCGCCCTGCAGCCACAGGGCGCAAGCGGCGATGAAGGCCGCCTCGATGCAGTGCGCCTTGCGATGGCGCAGCACGCCGCGCACCGACCGCAGGCTGTCGCCGTCCTCCTCGAAATTGGCGTGCAGATCGACCACGAACTGCTGGATGCGTTCGGGCGTGCGCAATGTGCGCAGAATACGCCCTTCTTCTGGCGTCAGGCCCAGTTGGGCCACTGTCGGCTTGGTCAGGCGCATCGTCGGCCAGTCTGCCGCGCAATCGAGTCCATTGCCATCTCGGGCGGCACGCCTGCCTGTATCGCGGAAGGCCCCACGGGGCCTCGGTCATGACCGGAGATTGGTGGAGCTGAGGGGGATCGAACCCCTGACCTCCTCATTGCGAACGAGGCGCTCTCCCAGCTGAGCTACAGCCCCCCACTCTCTCCGAAGACCGCGCGGATAATGCCTGCGAGCCCACCTGTCAAGCAAACGGCCCTATGGTAGCGTCCGCGGCCAATCCCCAACGGAGTATCAAGCTGTGGCAACCGACAAGAAAACCGTCCAGACCGATGCGGCGCCCAAGGCACTCGGCCCCTACGCCCAGGCCATCGTGGCCGGAGGCATGGTGTACTGTGCCGGCCAGATCCCTCTCGACCCGGCGACCGGCAACATCGTGTCCGGCGGCATCGCCGAGCAGACGCGCCAGGTGCTGGAGAATCTGCGCGCGGTGCTGAAGGCGGCCGGTTCGGACTTGACGCGGGCGGTCAAGACCACGGTCTTCATCAAGGACATGAACAATTTCACCGCCATGAACGAAGTCTACGGGCGGCCGGAATATTTTGGCCCCAATCCTCCGGCACGCTCGACGGTCGAAGTGGCGCGGTTGCCGCGCGACGTGATGGTCGAGATCGAAGTGGTGGCGCTTGCCTGATACTTTCTACTACCTGCTGTCCTGGTTCCTGGGGATCGGCTCCTTCGTGATGCTGATGGTGCTCATCGGGCATCTGCTGGTGTCACTGGTGCTGATCATCCCGACCTGGCGGATCTGCGAGCGCGCCGGATTCGCCGGCGCGTGGTCGCTTCTGCACCTGGTGCCGGTGATCGGCTCGTTCGTCGTCATGGCCATCCTCGCCTTCGGTGACTGGCCGAATGGCGAGGCAACGGCCGAGGCGCGCTGATCATGGGCACCGAAGTGGTGGCGCTCATGGGTCTCGCCGGCCTCAGCAGCGCCTTCGCGCTGGTCAGCCTCGTGCTGGCGGCCTGGATGGCGTGGCGCATCGTCGAGAAGGCCGGCCTGCCGGGCTGGACGGGAATGGGGGCGATCCTGCTGACCCTGACGGCGGTGGGCACCATCGTGCCGCTGGTCCTGCTCTGGGTGTTCGCCTTCATGCGCTGGCCGCGTGACACGGCCGTTCCTTTTGCCGCCTCGGCCGGTCCCGTTCCGACGGGTTCACCGCCGCCGCCGCCGGGAAACACGGCCACCGCACGACCGACGGCGCTGCCGCCGCCGCCCAAGGCGATCCCGGACGCCCGGCGCTGGCTACTGACCGGCAAGCTGCCGGACGGGCAGGCGGTCGCCCTTTCCGTCGATGCCTCGGCGCCGGCCTGGATCCTGACCGGCGCGCCGGCGGGCCAGCCGACCGAGCTTTCCGTTCCCGATCCCTCCGTCGGCCAGCCCCATGCCCGGCTGATGGTCGCGGGTGCCCGACTGGGCCTCGCCGATCTGGGCAGCCCCGGCGGTACCTATATCGACGGTGCGCGGCTGCTGCCCGAACACGGGCCGCGGGATATCACCAGTGTGCGCACCCTGCGTGTGGGAACCGTCGAGTTGACGCTGTCCCGGCCCTGAATTGGCCCGGAAATTGGCTTGGATCGGCAATCCCCGCCGAGTAGGGTGCGCCCCGCCGGCGGCGTGCCGGAAATAAAGGCGGGGAGCCGATGCTGTCGCTGGCGTTGCTGATCGACAAAATCATCGACATCTACACGTGGATCGTGATCGCGAGCGCGATCATGAGCTGGCTTGTGGCATTCGGTGTGGTCAATACCCGCAACCAGTTCATCAATTGGCTGGTCGAGTTCCTCTATCGCATCACCGAGCCCGTGCTGCGGCCGATCCGGCGTGTGCTGCCCAATCTCGGCGGCGTCGATATCTCGCCCGTGATCCTGCTGCTGGGCCTGTTCTTTATCCGCAGCCTGCTGTGGGAATACGTCTGGCCGGCCCTGGTCCGCTGAGCGATCCGTCGTTCCTGCGTCGTGGTCCCTCGGGTGTGACCGTGGAGTTGCGCGTGCAGCCGCGCGCCCGTCGCACCGCGCTCGAGCTGTCGGAGGCGGTGCTCAAGGCGGCGGTGACCACGCCGCCGGAAGACGGCAAGGCGAATGCCGCCGTGATCGCCCTGCTGGCGGAGGCGTGGCGGCTGCCGAAGTCGGCCTTCACGGTGATCAAGGGCGCGACGGGACGAAACAAGACCATCGGCGTGGCCGGGGATCCGGCCTCGCTGGCGGAGCGAATTGGAGTGTGGGTGAAGGGGCATGGCTGAAGCGAAGGTGATCGACGGCAAGGCATTCGCTGCCGGATTGCGGGAGCGCGTGGGCGAAGGGGTGGCCGCGCTCAAGAAGGAAAAGGGGCTGAAGCCAGGCCTGGCGACGGTCCTGGTGGGAGCCGATCCGGCGAGCCAGGTCTATGTCCGCAGCAAGGGCAAGACGGCAGCCGAGCTCGGCATGGCGAGCTTCGATCATCGCCTGCCGGCCGAGACCACCGAGCAGGAACTGCTGACGCTGATCGCCCAGCTCAACATCGATCCGGCCGTGAACGGCATCCTGGTCCAGCTGCCGCTGCCCAAGCATATCGACACGGCGCGCGTGCTGCTGGCGATCGATCCCGACAAGGATGTCGATGGCTTCCATCCCATCAATGTCGGCCGGCTGGGCTCCATCGCCTCCGGCGCGCCGCTCGATTTCCCGGTGCCGTGCACGCCGCTCGGCTGCTCGATGCTGCTGGCCGATGCGCTGGGCTCGCTCGCAGGCCTACATGCGGTCGTGGTCGGCCGCTCCAATCTGGTCGGTCGGCCGGTGGCGCAGTTGCTGCTGCGGGCCGATTGCACCGTCACCATCGCCCATTCGCGCACGCGCGACCTGCCGGCGCTGTGCCGTACCGCCGACATCGCCGTCGTGGCGATCGGCAAGCCCGAGTTCGTGCGCGGCGACTGGATCAAGCCGGGCGCGACGGTCATCGATGTCGGCATCAACCGGGTGCCGGCGGCCGACGGCAAGACCAGGCTGGTGGGCGATGTCGCCTTCGCCGAGGTTCTGCCCATCGCCGGCCGCATCACGCCGGTCCCCGGCGGCGTCGGCCCGATGACGGTGGCGTGCCTGATGTACAACACGCTGCAGGCGGCGCGGCGCAAGGCCGGCCTGCCGTTCGTGGCGGTGTGACGGTCAGTTCTTCATCATGCCCACCACGAGGGCGGTGACGTTGTAACGCATCATCGCCTCGTAGGTCGGCGCCGGGCCGTCGGGCCGGGAAAGCGCATCGCTGTAGAGCGCCGGCCCGACATGGACGCCGGCATCGTGCGCGACCTGGTCGATGAGGGCCGGATTGGTGAGGTTCTCGACGAACAGCGCCTTGATGTGCTGGGCCCGCACGTCGCGGATCAGGCCGGCGATGTCGCGCGCCGTCGGCTCGCTGTCGGTGTTGTAGCCGCGCGCTGCCTCGAACCGCACGCCATAGGCGCGGGCGAAATACTGGAAGGCGTTGTGGCCGGTGATGACCTTGCGGCGCTCTGGCGGCACCTTGGCGATCTCGCTGCGGATCCAGGTATCGAGCGCTGCCAGCCGCTGGTCGTAATCGGCGGCGTGGGCGCGATAGAAGGCGGCATTCGCCGGATCGGCCGCGGTCAGGCCCTCGGTGATGTTGGCGACGTAGCGACGGGCACAGCCGACATCCTGCCAGCAATGCGGGTCGAGCGTGGTCGTCGTACCCTGCGAGGCGATGATGCGCCGGCCCTTGAAGGACGCGGCCTCGGCCAGGCGATCGAGCCATCCCTCGAAGCCGAGGCCGTTGCTCACCAGCACCTGCGCCGCCGCCAGCCGGCGCGCATCGATCGGCGTCGGCTGGTAGGTGTGCACGTCGGTGTCCGGGCCGACGATCACGCCGTCCTCGACCCGATCGCCGCCGACCTGGGCCACGAAGTCGCCGAGGATGGAGAAGGTCGAGATCACCTTCAGCTTTGGCTGGGCCGAAGCGGGCAGGGCCGCGAGGACAAGCAGGACGAACAGGAACGCGCGCATTTTGTTACAACATAACATTTGCCGACGCCCTGTCACGCATCGACCGGCATGCCAGGGCGGCCAGGCGATTCAGAGCGGAAAGTCGAGCCAGCGCGGCGTGTGACCGGTTGCCTCGAAGAAGCGTTGCAGGTCGGCCACGGCGATGGCCGTGGTCATGGTGTTGGTGAGCGGATGGGCATTGATTGGACCGCGTTCCCTGAGGCCGCTGTCGAGCACCAGGGTGACGCGTCGGTCGGTGTCGTTTATCACGGCAAAAGGCGTCACCGAGCCCGGTTCGACCCCCAGCGTGCGGCGTAGGCGGTCGGGGCTGCCGAAGGACAGCCGGCCGGCGCCCAGCGCCTCGCCCAGCCGTTTCAGGTCGACGACGCGGTCCTCCAGCGCCACCACCAGCCACATCTCCTCCTTCTTGTTGCGCAGGAACAGGTTCTTGATGTGATGGCCGGGCAGGTCGCCGCGATGGGCCTTGGCCTCCTCGACCGTGAAGACCGGCGGGTGCTCGACCGTCCGGTGGCCGAGGCCCAGGGCGTCGAGGCGGGCGAATAGTTGTTGTGGGTTCAGCATCGGGACGGGCTACAGTGGCGGGATGAAAGGCATCGTTCTGTCCGGCGGCAGCGGCACGCGGCTTTACCCGATGACCCGGGCCGCCAACAAGCAGCTCCTGCCCGTCTACAACAAGCCGATGGTCTATTATCCGCTCACCACGCTGATGCTGGCGGGGTGCCGCGAGATCCTGCTGGTGGTCAATCCGCAGGACGAGCAGGCCTATCGCCGCCTGTTCGGCGATGGCAGCCAATGGGGCCTGCGCCTCGAATATGCGGTGCAGCCGACGGCGGGCGGCATCGCCGAGGCTTTCCTGGTCGGGCGCGACTTCATCGCCGGGGATCGCATAGGCCTGATCCTGGGCGACAACCTGTTCTATGGCGATTCGCTGCCGGCCATGGCCGAACGCGGCGCGCGCGGGACCGGCGCCGTGATCTATGCCTACTGGGTGAGCGATCCGTCGGCCTATGGCGTGATCGAGTTCGACGCCGCGGATCGGCCGGTCGCGATCGTGGAAAAGCCCAAGGCGCCGCGCTCGAACTGGGCCGTGACCGGCCTCTATTTCTACGATGCCGACGTGTGCGACGTCGCCGCCTCGATCCCGCGCTCGGCGCGCGGCGAGCTCGAGATCACCGACGTCAACATGCACTATCTGAAGCAGGGCCGGCTCACGGTCGAGAAGCTCGGCCGCGGCTATGCCTGGCTCGATACCGGCACGCCGTCGAGCCTGCTGCGGGCGGCGCAGTTCGTCGAGACCGTCGAGGATCGCCAGGGCCTGCAGATCGGCAGCCCCGAGGAAGTGGCCTGGCGCAAGGGCTATATCGACGATGCCGCCTTCGCCCGCCTGATCGAGCCGATCCGCGAAAGCGAGTACGGCAAATATCTGCAGCGGCTGGCGGCCCGGGGCTGATTCGCCGGACTTGCCAAGGCGAAGAAAAACCCCTATCAGGACCGCCTTCCGGCACCTACCCGGTCGGAACACGGAGCGCGGGCGTAGCTCAGGGGTAGAGCACGACCTTGCCAAGGTCGGGGTCGAGGGTTCGAATCCCTTCGCCCGCTCCAATTTTTCTACTGCGGAAGCCTATGTCTGCGAACCTCGAAGACATTGAAAAGGCTGTAGCCGAATTGCCCGTCGATCAGCTCGCACGCTTCCGAGTTTGGTTCGAAGAATTCGAGGCGACTCGCTTCGACCAGAAGATCGAACGGGATGCCGCCGCCGGTCGACTAGACCGTCTGGCCGACCAGGCACTTTCGGATTTCCGTGCCGGTCGCGCGCGAGATTTGTGAGACATCTCGCAAGCCCGGCATTCTGGCAGCTCTACGAAGGACTGCCTGAGAATATCCGAACCTTGGCCGACAAGAATTACGCGCTACTCAAAGAGAATCCGCGCCATCCATCCCTGCAATTGAAAAAGGTCGGCCGGTTCTGGTCGGTCCGCGTTGGGAGCCGATATCGGGCGCTGTCCGTTGAAGTCGAAGACGGGCTGCTCTGGTTCTGGATCGGCTCGCATGCCGACTACGACGCTATGATATAGGTCCTCCCCTGAGCGTCGCAGGCGCGAGTAGTTGTCTCTCTGCGCCGGTCTAGTCTAGCGGCGCACCACTCCCTTCACGGCGTTTGCCCGCGACGTCTCCTGCACCTTGCGGTCCGGTCCTGATTGCATGCGCGCCCGCACCTTGTGCCTGAGCTGCTCGAGGGTCGGCTTGTGCAGCGCCGCGATCATCGTCGAAAGTCCGGGCGCCAGAATGGATGTCGTCCAGTAGTCGTCGAAGTCCGCGAAGCTCCTTGGAACGATGATCTCCCGGGTTTCCACGGCATCGAGGCCGGCGCGCGTCCAGAGATCCGCCAAGCCCTTCAGACTGGATACCTGCTGGTTCGGCGGCAACGGCGGTTCCAAGCCCATGGCGCGCAACTCGGCCCGAATCGGACCCATGGGCAAGCCGTTGCCGGGGATATCCCAGGCATAGGCCGATACCCAGCCGCCGGGTTTCACGACCCGGACCATCTCTGCAACGCCCTTGGCGGGATCGGGCACGAAGAAGATGACGAGGGCCATGACGGCGGCGTCGAACTGGCGGTCGGCGAAGGGCAGCGCCATCGCGTTGCCCTGCTGGAACCGCGCCGGCGGGTCGGGGATTCTGGCCCGGGCATAGGCGATCTGGCCTTCCACCGGATCGATCGCCTCGATCGCCGCGGGCGCGCAGCGCTCGACAAGGAGCTGGGTGAAGGCCCCGTTGCCGCAGCCGACATCGACCCACGTCAATCCGGATGCAGGAGCAAGCCAATCGAGGAACTGTTCTCCCGCGAGCCTGCTCCAGATGCCCATCATGCGCTCATAGACGGCGCCATCGTCGAAGCGGAATTGTTGTCCCGACACAATAGGTCTCCCCACGGCTTCGCTCGCGCCTGCCTGCACGCCCGCGCCGCCCATGCCATCACACCCGGGAACGGGATATGAGCACGCGGCCGGGCGGTCTGCCAGTTGCGGCTCGCCTTGCGTCGAGGCTCGGGTGGCACGGCCGGTCGCGCGATGGCATAAGCCCGCCATCGCGCCCCAACCGGATACACCGATGAACGCCTTCTGGAGCCAGGTCACCCGCGAGCTTTCGCCCTATGTGCCGGGTGAGCAGCCGCGGATCGCCAATCTGGTCAAGCTCAACACCAACGAGAGCCCGTTCGGTCCCTCGCCGCTGGCGCTGGAGGCGATGCGGGCCGCCGCCGCCGACACGATGCGGCTCTATCCCGATCCCGAGGCGACCGAATTGCGCGAGGCGCTGGCGGCCCATCATGGCGTGACGCCCGCGCAGGTGTTCGTCGGCAACGGCTCGGACGAGGTGCTGGCCCATGCCTTCGTGGCGCTGCTGAAGCAGCCGCGGCCGCTGCTCTATCCCGACGTCACCTACAGCTTCTATCCCGTGTGGGCGCAGCTGTTCGGCCTCAGTTGCGAGACGGTGCCGCTCGACGACGGCCTGCGGGTACGGATCGAGGACTACCGGCGCGAGGCGGGCGCGATCGTGCTCGCCAATCCCAATGCGCCGACCGGCATCGCGCTGTCGCGGGCGGAGATCGCCCGGCTACTCGAGGAGCATGCCGACATCCCGGTGCTGATCGACGAGGCCTATGTCGATTTCGGTGGCGAGAGCGCGGTGCCGCTGATCGCCGACCATCCCAACCTGCTCGTGGTGCAGACGATGTCGAAGTCGCGCGCGCTCGCTGGGCTGCGCGTCGGCTATGCGCTGGGCGATGCCGGGCTGATCGAGGCGCTCGTCCGAGTCAAGGACAGCTTCAATTCCTATCCGCTCGGCCGCATCGCGCTCGCCGGCGCAACGGCGTCGGTGCATGACGACGCCTATTTCCGTCAGAGCTGCGCCCGGGTCGTGGCCGGACGCGAGGTGATGACGCGCGAGTTGACGCGACTGGGGCTGGACGTGCTGCCCTCGAGCGCGAACTTCGTCTTTGCCCGCCATCCGGCGCGGGACGGAGCCGCGTTTGCGGCTGCGCTGCGCCAGCGGGCGGTGCTGGTGCGCCATTTCAACAAGCCGCGCACGGCGCCCTATATGCGCATCACCGTCGGGACGGCTGAGGACACCGAGCGCCTGATCGCGGCGGCGGCGGATTTCCTGAAAGGATGACCGCCGCGCGCGCTTCGAACGCTATCGTCGCCTGAGCTGCGCAATGTATTGCAGCTCGCGCTTCGCCTTTGCGTCGTTGGGATCGAGATCGAGACACTTCCTGTAGAGAGCTTCCGCCTCACTGAGGTGATTGGTCTCGATCAGCGTGTAGGCCTGCCCCCGCCAGGCACGAGCCAGTTCGGTATTCCGGGTCTCGTTTGGCGAGAATTGCTGGGCGGCCGCTTCGGCCTGTTTGTAGGTTTCCAGAGATGCCGGCCAGTCCTTTTGCATCTGATAGAGATATCCGCGCTCGGACAGGAACAGCGCATTTTGCGGGGCCAGGGCCAGCGCCCGCTCCAGAGGCGCCTTCGCCTCCGAGGGGCGGCCAAGATCCACCAGGGCGTGGGCCTTCAGGTAGTAGCTGAGCGCCCAGTTGATCGGCGCCATGACAGCCGGCCTCTTGGTGCCCGAGTTGGCCCGGTGCACCAGATAGAAAAGTTGCTCGGCCATATGCCGGGCGCAGAAATAGTCGACGTTCTTGTCCTTGTAGCGCGCCTCGTACACGGAGGCGACGCGGTCGAAATACATGAAGATCGCCTCGGACTGGCGTCCTGACATTGAGAGCTTCGCGCCCTTTATCAGCAACTCACCGAGTTTCCTGTCCTCTTCGGATTCCTGATTATGGCTGGCGCGATCGTCGAAGAACGCGCCATCGTCGGTCGTCGATCCAGCCTGCCCCGAGGCTGCGGTGGTCCAGCCGGCCGCCACCATCAGGCCGATCATCAAAGCTCGCATTCCGCTCTCTCTGCCGTCATCCCCGCTTCAACCTTAGCGCGCGACGATGGATCGATACAACGACAGGTGGAGCTATCCTGTCGGCCGTGCCTTTCTGCGCCTTTCTTTCCCGGAGTGCCGTGCGGCCAGCGATGCTCCGGGCGCGAAATCGGCCGCAATTCGGTGCTTGTCAGGCGGGAGCGCGCGGTGTTCCCTGCGCGCCCTGCAACCTGGGACGCACCATGACCTCGCTTGCGATCGTTCGAACCGTCTCCGACCTGCGCCGCGCCGTGGCCGAGTATCGCGCCGCCGGCCGTACGATCGGCATGGTGCCGACGATGGGCGCCCTACACGAAGGTCATGTCAGTCTGGTGAAGGGGGCGCTCGATCGCGGCGACGTTCCGGTCGCCTCGATCTTCGTCAACCCGACGCAGTTCGGCCCGAACGAGGATTTTTCCGCCTATCCGCGCGGCGAAGCCGATGATTTCGCGAAGCTCGAAGCCGCCCACTGCCGTATCGTTTTCGCGCCGAGCGTCGAGGAGATGTATCCCGGTCCGCAACTCACGACCGTGACGGTCGGTGGCAGCATCACCGAAGGGCTGTGCGGCCCGTTCCGCCCCGGCCATTTCCAAGGTGTCGCCACCGTCGTGTGCAAGCTCCTGATGATGGCGACACCGGATCGCGGTTATTTCGGCGAGAAGGACTACCAGCAGCTCCAGGTGCTGAAGCGCATGGCGCGCGATCTCAACCTGCCGGTCGAGATCGTCGGCATGCCGACCATTCGCGAACCCGACGGGCTCGCGATGTCGTCGCGCAACCGCTACCTGTCGGCGGAAGAACGGCAGCGGGCGCTGGCGATGTATCGTGCGCTGGTGACGGCGGCCAATGCGGTGCGCGATGGCCGGACCGCCTGCGCGACAGCCGAGGCGGAGGCGACGCAATCGCTGCTGAAGGCCGGCTTCGACAAGGTGGAGTATTTCAGCGTCGTCGATGCCAACACGCTGGCGCCGCTCGCGAAGGTGACCGGACCCGCCCGCATCGCCGCCGCGGCGAGGCTTGGCCGTACCCGCCTGATCGACAACATCGCCGTGTAACATGTCGTCTGTCGGCGAAGCGTCCGTTCGTGAGGTGTCCGTGCCCGCGGGCAGCCGGCTGGCCGCTCTTTATGCCGGCGCCGATCTCGCCGATGCTTTCGCTGTCGCCCTGCCGCCGTCGGCATCGCGCGACATGGAGCGGCTCACGCGCTTCATGCTGTCCGATCCGCCGGCGTGGTTCAGGGTCCTGCTGGCGATCCGCGATGCCATCATGCGCCCGTTCGGCGTCAAGACGACGTCGAGCCTGCGCGGCTCGGTCGATACTGCGCGGCGTATCGACTTCTTCCCGCTGCTCGCTGTCCACGACGACGAGCTGATCCTCGGCGAGGACGACCGCCATCTCGATTTCCGCCTCTCCGTGCGTTTGGGGAAGAGGCACGCCGACGGACCGGACGAGTTCGTCGCCACGACCGTCGTTCATTGTCACAACCTTCTGGGACGGATCTATCTTGCGGTGATCCTGCCGTTCCATCGTCTGGTCGTGCGATCCATGCTGAGTCGGGCGTCGCGGCGAGGCTGGCCGTCCGATCCTACTTGAGCCCGGCCTTGGGCGGATGACGTTCCCAGCCGAAGACGCTGCGGCCGCCATAGTCCGGCGAGCGCCGCCGTTCCTCGGCGGTGAAGGCCTCGAAACTCGGGCCGCTGGCGTCACGCTCGAGCTGGCGCGCCTGTCGGTCCAGCCGCTGGATGGCGCCCAGCTTTTCGTCGTTG
Source organism: Enhydrobacter aerosaccus (assembly GCF_900167455.1). Classification (GTDB taxonomy): domain Bacteria; phylum Pseudomonadota; class Alphaproteobacteria; order Reyranellales; family Reyranellaceae; genus Reyranella; species Reyranella aerosaccus. The sequence continues at coordinate 31,184 of NZ_FUWJ01000003.1, read as the reverse complement.
CCGAGCTTGGCGCTGTTGAGCGCCGACTTCAGCGCGGCGATGGTCTCGTCGAGGACCTTGACCGGCACCGGATAGGGATGCCGGTCCTTGCCACCGTGTGCGAGCGAGAAGCGCGCCGGATCGGCGAAACGGCAAGGGGCGCCGTGCACGACCTCGGCCACCATGGCCAGGGAATGCACCGTGCGTGCGCCGACGCCCGGCACCAGCAGCAGATCGGCGAAGTCGGTCGGGCCGCTGTCCGCTGCTGCTGCCAGCGCTCCATGCAGACGCCGCAGGATCACATCCTTCGGCCGCACGTCGTGATGCGCCGGCATGACGAGATGAGGCAGCAAAGGCAGTTCCGGCAGGGCCGGTTCGGCGCTCCGGCCTTCCAGCGCGGCAACCTCGCGCACGATGCGGTCGGGACCGAAGTCGGACAATAGTTCGAGCTGGCCCTGCCGAGACGCGGCGGCTCGGCGATCGGTCAGGTTGACGATCTCGCCCTGGTTCTGACCGTCGATGGCCGTATGCGGCGCATCGACGAAGCTCTTCAGATCTTCCGACAGCCAGTGATAGCGGCGCGCCAATCGGCTTTCGCCATTCATGCCCTGCTGAACCACGACCCACTTGCCGTCGTCGGCGACGATGAAGCCGTGCAGATAAAGATCGAAACCGTCCTGCACGGCGGCGCTGTCGACCTTGGCGACGAGACGGCTGGCCCGGGCGAGGGCGTGGCCATCGAACCCGACCTTGTCGCCAATCGACGCCAGCTCGTGCGGCGTCTGGCGCGAATGGCTGCCGCGGCCGCCACAGACATGCAGGCCGAGCTCGCCGGCGCGTGGCGCCAGCCCGCGTTTCAGGGCGCCGATGACGCTGGTCGTGATGCCGGAGGAATGCCAGTCCATGCCCATGACCGCCCCGAAGGACTGGAACCAGAAGGGATGGGCCATCCGGCGCAGGAATTCCTCGCGCCCATAGTGATGGACGATGGTCTCGGCAATCACCGCCCCCAGCCGCGCCATGCGCTGGCCGAGCCAGGCCGGCACACGGCCCGTATGCAAAGGCAGATCGGCGCTTCCGGATCGTCTGGCCACGAGAATGTCCCGAAAGGAAGGAAGCCCTATTTAGGTATCCGCGGGCTTCCGTTCCACCGGCAAATGGGCGTGTGGCAGGACTCGTGCTAGGCATCGATGCGGATAACGCGATCGAACGGACTGTCATGGACTTGCGCCAGTTGCAGACGCTGCTCGTGGTGGCCGAAGTGGGCAGCCTGAAGAAGGCGTCGCTGCGGCTGCGTATCGTCGAGACGGCCCTCAGCCGGCAGATCAGGCTGCTGGAGGAGGAACTGCGGACCCCTTTGTTCGAGCGGCACGGCCGGGGGCTGACGCCGACCGATGCCGGCCGACGCATGATCGAACGCGCGCGTCCCATCCTGGCGGACCTCGAGCAGCTCAAGGCGGAGATGCAATCGCGGCGCAATGCCGTCGCGGGCAAGGTCGCGGTCGGCCTTCCGTGGCTGCTTCTGGATGCGCTGAGCGCGCGGCTGGCAACGGGCTTCATCCCACGCTATCCCGCGGTCAACATTCGACTGGTGGGGGGCATCTCCAACCAGCTTCGGCGCATGCTGCAGGCGGGCGATCTCGACATCGCCCTGTACTTCGATATCGATCCCGCTTCCGATCCCTCGGTCACGCCGCTGTTCTCGGAGCGGATGCTGCTGGTCGGCGGCCGTTCATGCGGCTATCGGCTCGACCGGCCTCTGCCGTTCGCGCATCTCGCCAAGGTGCCGCTGGCCCTGCCGGAGAGGGAGGAGCCGTTTCGTGCCCATCTGGAAGCAGTGGCGCGCGAGCGCAAATTCTCCCTGGACGTCCGCTTCGAGGTTGGCGCCCTGCAGGCGTTGCGCGCGCTGGCGATGAACGGCCTCGCTCACATATTCGCGTCGCTGCACGCCGTGCGGGCAGATCTCGATGTCGGGTTGCTGACGGCGGCACCGATTCAGAAGCCAATCATCACACGAACCCTGGTGCTGGGCCGGTCGCGCTCGCGCACGCCGACGCGGGCGGCCCAGCTCCTGGCTGGCAGTCTCGAGGACGATGTGCGGGCCATGGCAGCGGACGGCAGTTTCCTGCTCGAGCCCGGAGCACCTTGAGGACGAGCTGCGCCGAGTCTGCAAAATCGGTGAAGTCAGGGTTTGTCCTTTTGCCAACGTCAGGTTGCTGGCGCGTGTGTAAATGTTCTGACGGTCGCTCAGGAGGCCGTCATGACGTTCGCCCGTTGGCTTCTCGTCCTTGTCGCGTTCACGCTTTCGACGGCGTTGCCGGCCGCGGCGCAGAAGCCTGCATCGTCCACCACATCGGTGACAATCGTCGTGCCATACGCTGCGGGCGGTGCCACCGACACCCTGGCGCGCATCCTCGCCGAACGGCTCGGCCCGCGTCTCGGCGTCCCGGTCGTCGTCGACAATCGCGGCGGTGCGGGCGGTGTCATTGGGGCGCAGACTGTGGCCCGCGCCAAGCCCGACGGCCAGACGCTGCTGATGCACAGCAGCGCCATCCTGCCTGTCGCTGCCAACCTGAAGGATCTGAACTTCGATCCGATGAAGGCACTGGAACCAGTCGCGTTCGTCGCGGGCCTGCCGGCAGTCCTCGTCGTCCATCCCTCTGTTCCGGCCAACAACATTGCCGAGTTCATGGCCTATCTGCGCGCCAACCCGGGCAAGCTGAACTGCGGCATCCTCGGCGAGGGCGGCGGTGACGACCAAGCCTGCACGGCCATCGAGAAGGCGGCCGGCGGCAAGATGGAACACCTCACCTATCGCGGTCTGCCGCCGCTCGATCTGGATCTGCTGGCCGGCGTGATCCAGGTGAATGTCGGGTCGGCCGCCGTGCAGATGCCGCTGGTGCGCGAAGGCAAGTTGCGGGTCCTGGCCACGGCCATGGCGCATCGCGTTCCCGATATGCCCGAGGTACCGACCTTGATCGAAGCGGGCGTTCCCTACGATGCGCTGGCGAGCAACGCGATCTTTGCGCCGGCGGGCACGCCGCCCGAGACGGTGGCGCGCCTGAACAAGGAGATCGCCGCCGTCCTCGCCGAGCCGGAGGTGCGGGCGCGTATCGAGGCGCTCGGCTTTCTGCTGGGGCCGTCGGACGTCGAGTCGCTTCGCGCTCTCTTCCAGCGCGATTGGGACCGCGTGCAGGCGAGCTTGAAACACTGATCTTTCCCGAGGAGACGACTCATGACCTATTCCATCGTCGCGCGCTGCCCCCGCACAGGACAATACGGTGTCGCGGTCGCTACCTATTCACCGATGGTCGGCGCGGCAGTGCCACTGGTGGTGAGCGGGCGCGGCGCCGTCGCCTATCAGGTGGTGGCCTCGCCGATCCATCGGGCGATGGCGGGCCAGCTGCTGGCCACCGGTGCCTCCGCCGCGGGCACCCTGGCCGAACTCGCCGCCAAGGATCCCTATTGGCAAAGCCGCCAGGTGACGCTGGTCGACATGTTCGGCGGCGTCGCCGGCTTCACCGGTGCGAACGCGCCGGCGCATTGCGGACACAAGCTCGGCGACGGTTTTGCTGTCGCCGGCAATGTGCTCACTGAGATCTGTCTCGAAGATACTTGGCGGGAATTCAGCAGCACGCAGGGCAGCGACCTGCCGCTGGCGGAGCGTCTAGTCCGGGCGCTGGAGGCCGGCGCCCGCTCCAATGGTCAGCCCGAGGGGCTGACCTCGGCCGCGCTGCTCGTCCATGGCAGCGAGCCGGTGCCGCTGGTCGATCTTCGTGTCGACGTGCACGACACGCCGGTCAAGGAGCTGCGCCGCATCTGGGAATTCGTCCAGCCGCTCCAGGGCTACTACCTGCAACGCAAGACCGATCCGAGCGGCCTGCCGCGCTGGTGGCAGAAGCGCATGGAGCTCGTGCCCGGCTGGAGGCCGAACCATCTCGTCAAGGTGGTGCCGCAGCAATAGCTGCGGCCGTCGGTCAGGCTGCTTGCTCGAGCGTCGAGGCGACGTCGCGCGTGGTGACACGGCGCAGGTCGCGCACCTTGCCTGTGTCGAAGGGCCGGGCGCGATGCATGGTGCAGCGATTGTCCCATACCACCAGATCGCCGGCGCGCCAGCGATGGGCATGGACGAATTGGGGCTGCGTTGCGTGCTCGATCAGGTCGAGGAGCAATAGTCGGCCGTCCGGCACCGGCATGCCGATGATGTGCGAGGCGTGGCTGGCAATATAGAGCGTCTTGCGATGCGAGCCGGGATGGGTGCGCACCACGCGCTGCGGCACGGGCGGCAGGCTCGCCAGCTCCTCCGGTGAGTAGGTGCGGACGTCGAGCTGACTGCGCGAATGCCAGATCGAGTGCTCCGCGACCAAGCCCTCGATCTCCTTCTTCTTCGCCTCCGGAAGCGCATCGTAGGCGGCGCGCATGTCAGCGAACTCCGTTTCGCCGCCCTCGTCGGGCACGACATGCGCATAGAGCAGCGACAAGGCCCCGGGCACGGCGCGGAACGAGGCGTCCGTGTGCCACAGCCGGTTGGCCAGCCAATCGAGACGCCGGCGCGCGGTCTGGTCCATCACCTTGCCGTCGCCGTCGAGATTGGAAATGTCGGCGATCTCGTCGGAGGTCAGCCGATGCTTGATGCTCTGATGCCGCGCCCGCTGCGCCGAGGAGTGGATCGGCCCGAAGTGGCGGGCAAAGTCGATCTGCTGCTCGTCGGTGAGGCGTTGGTCGCGAAAGACCACGACGGCATAGCGGTTGATGGCCGCCTCGATCGCATCGCGATCCTCGGGCCGCAGCGGCTGCGCGAGATCGATCGCGGAAATTTCAGCGACGAAGTCGGGATGAGTGGGAGTGATGGTGATGCTCACGACCGCCTCCTGCGGTTATAGTGGCACGTGACCCGTTCGGGTTCCCATCCATTCTCCGCCAGGAAACGCCATGTCGCAAACGATCAAGCTCGCCCTGCTCGACGACTATCAGAATGTCGCTCTGCGAATGGCCGACTGGGAGCGGTTGCGCAAGCGGGGCGTGGAGATCACGGTCTTCAACCAGCCCTTCGCCTCGATCGACGATGCGGCGCAGAAGCTCGCGCCGTTCCAGATCGTACAGATGCTGCGTGAGCGCACGGCCTTCCCGCGCTCCCTGATCGAGAAGCTGCCCAACCTCAAGTTCCTGGCCCTTACCGGCGCGCGGGCCATGAGCCTCGACGACAAGGCGGCGACGGCGCGCGGCATTCCGATCTCCAACACGCCGGGCGGCGGCTCCAACGCCTCCACCGCCGAGCTGTGCTGGGCGCTGCTGATGGCGTGCGCGCGCGATCTCGCCAAGGCGGATCGCCTGGTGCGTGCCGGTGGCTGGCACGATGGCATCAGGAACATGGTCGTGCTCGAGGGCAAGCGGCTGGGCGTGATCGGTCTCGGCAAGCTCGGCGCGCGCGTCGCCGGTTATGCCAAGGCATTCGGCATGGAGGTGGTGGCCTGGAGCCAGAACCTTACCGAAGAGAAGGCCGCCCAGGGCGGCGCAAAGCTCGTGACGAAGGACGAGCTGCTGGCGACGTCCGACTTCATCACCATTCATCTGGTTCTGTCCGACCGCACGCGCGGACTGATCGGGGCCAGCGACCTCGCGAAGATGAAAAAGAGCGCGATGCTGATCAACACCTCGCGCGGTCCGATCGTCGACGAGGCAGCCCTGATCGCCGCGCTGAAGAACGGCACCATCGCCCATGCCGGTCTCGACGTGTACGACCGCGAGCCGCTGCCGGCCGGTCACGCCCTGACCAAGCTCGACAACGTGACGCTCGTTCCGCATCTGGGCTACGTCGTCGAGGAGAGCTATCGCCACTTCCACGAAGGCACGGTCACCAACATCGAAGCCTGGCTCGACGGCAAGCCGATCAATGTCATCAACCCCGAGGCGCTCAAGAAGGGTTAACTTCCGAAAGACGCGTCGAGAGGCGGCGGCGTTGGAGACCATAATGCGGCCGCCGCCTGCACGGGGTTAGGATGGCAGTCTCGCTCTCCGCCCGTTCGGTGCTGTCATGCTCGCTTCCTTCATTCTCCCTTCGTCGTTCTCCACGGCAGCGACCTTTCCTCGGCAAGTAGACGGTCCGCCGAATTCGGGAATTCGGGAAATTTCCCGAATCCTCCAGGTCGGACGGCGCAAGTGATTGAGACTCAAGGCTTTTCGCGGCAGAGGCGGCAATTCCCGAAAACAGATATTTTTCGGCGATCCGAGGGGTGAAGCCCGGGGAAAGAAAAATCGACGAGCGATGTCGATTCCATTCCCGGCCGAGCGTCGATGAGATGACGGGATGAGCCGTCATCGAGCCAAGGAGATCGACATGTCGCAATATCTGCTGCTGCTGCACCACACGCCCAACTACAACATCGACCTGCCGCGCGAGAAGATGATGGAGATGACCCGGCGCTACATGGGCTGGGCCGATCTGCAGCGCCAGAAGGGCAAGCTGGTCGGCGGCGAGAAGCTGGCCGCCGGCGGCGTGCGCCACATCCGCGTCAAGGACGGCAAGGCGGTCGTGAGCGACGGCCCCTATGCCGAGGCGAAGGACGTGATCGGCGGCTATTTCCTCATCGAGGCCCGTAACGCCACCGAGGCCGAAGCGATCGCGCAGGATTGCCCGCATCTGGGCCTGGGGCCGAGCAACTGGGTCGAGATCCGGCCAGTCGACGACATGGAAGCCGTGCGCAAGGCTGCAGCGGCGGATTGAGCCCCCATGCCGTTCGAGGTCCATCGGCTCGTCGACTCGCTGGCACGCGATTCGGCGAGCCGCCTGGTCGCCGCCCTGGCGCGGCGCCTGGGGGCCGGCCGCATCGCCATTGCCGAGGATGCCGTCCAGCACGCTCTTCTGCAGGCCTTGTCGGCCTGGCCGTTCAAGGGAGTGCCGGACAAGCCGGAAGCGTGGCTCGCGGTCGTGGCAAAGAATCGCGCTCTCGATCTTTTGCGCTCGGAGTCGCGCGGCGTGACCTTGGCCGACGAGCTGGTGCCGCTGACGCGATCGGAGTCGGAAAGCGAGGGGCGCTTCGATCGCGAGCTCAATGACGACGAGCTCGCGCTCCTGTTCGCGGTCTGCCATCCGGCGCTGTCGCCGGAGATGCGCGTGACCTTCGCCCTCAAGACAGTGTGCGGTCTCACCGTCGCGCAGATCGCGTCGGGCCTGCTGAGCGACCCCGCCACCATCGCCCAGCGGCTGGTCCGCGCCCGCCGCCAGCTCGAAGCGTCCAATGTCGCGATCGAGGCGCCGCCGCCGGACATGCTGGCGGATCGCGCCGAGTCCGTGCGCACCGCGCTCTATCTCATGTTCAACGAGGGCTATTCGGCCTCGTCCGGCGAGGTGCTGGTGCAGCCTGAATTCTGTGTCGAGGCGGTCCGGCTGGCGCGCGCCCTGGCGCATCATCCGATGACCGCGGCACCGGCCAGCGATGCCCTGGCGGCGCTGTTGGCGCTGACCGCGGCACGCCTGCCGACCCGCGTCGGGCTCGACGGGGTGGCGCAGCTGCTCGAGGATCAGCCGCGCGACCGATGGGACCGGAACCTGATCGCTCTGGGCCTCGCCTATCTCGAGCGCTCGGCGCACGGCGACGAACTGACCGTCTGGCACTTGCGGGCGGAAATCGCGGCGTTGCATGTCACGGCGACGAGCGCTGCGACGACCGACTGGTGCCGCATCGTGTCGATCTACGATCAACTGCGGGAGATCGATGCCTCGCCCGTGGTCGAGCTGGCGCGCGCGATTGCGGTTGGGCGTGCCCACGGGCCGGCGGCCGGATTGGCCGCACTGCCGCTGGTCGACGGCAATCCGTACGGCGAAGCGGCGCAGGGCGTCTTTCTCGCGGAACTCGGCCGGCTCGACGAAGCGCGTTGCCACTTTGCGCTGGCAAAGGCACTGGCGCGGACCGAGCCCGAGCGGCGATTGATGGAGCGGCGGCTCAGGTCCTGAAGCGCAGCAGGAGGTGGTTCACGCCGTTCAGCTTGACGTAGAGATCCTCGAACTGCGCGTAGAAGTCTTCCCATTGCGGCAAGCCTCCCTGCGCGCCGAGCGCGGTGTAGAGCTCGGCCACGCTGCGCCGTCCGTCGATCAGCGAAATGATGCGAGGTGCGAGGGGCGGCAGCTGCGCCCGCCACGGGAAGCCGTCGAGATTGGCGATCAGCGGCTGGCCCGGCTGCAGCCCGGCCGCCAGCTTGTGCGGATCCATCTCGCGCAGCACCGGAATCGCCTGCGTATCCTCGGGACGGGCCACGGTGTCGTAGCCGGCGCGTGTGGCATAGAAGACATGGGTGCGGAGATTGCCGGCCAGCCTCTCGGCAAAGGCCGCCCGCTCGAGCAATGGCAGCGAGCTGGCCTGCCGCGCGATCACCGGATCGCTCATGTAGGTCGAGGGCTCGTAGCGCACCGGCTCGAGGAAGGCGACGACCCGCAACCCGGCATCGCCCGCCAGCTTGCCGATCTCCGGCACCGTGTAGGCGCGATCGCAGCTGTGCAGCAGCAGGTCGTACAGGCCGGCGTCGCCACCGGTGACGTGGTCGTTGAGATAGGGGTTGCGCCGGAACAGGTTGGTGGTCGGCAGGAAGCGGATCAGCCGCTTGGCCATGGCGATGCGGTCCTCGATCGCCATCGACGGCGGGGCGAGCGTGCGCAGCATCTCCTGCAGGGGGTAGACGCCGGTGCGGCCATACTGGCCGTAGAGCATCACGCCGATGCCGCCCTCGGGCTCCAGGACGCTCGCCAACGCCTGCATGCCCGCCGTCGGATCGGGCAGGTGATGCAGGACGCCGGTGCAGTCGATGTAGTCGAAGGTGCCGATATTCATCGCCGGCAGGTCGAGCAGCGAGCCGGTGATGAAGTTGATGTTGCGCAGGCCCCGGGCCTTGGCGCGCGCTTCGCAGACCTTGCGCGAGGCCGACGAGAGATCGAGATAGACGACCTCTGCCGGGCAGCGCCGGTCGACGAGCTGCTGGGCCAGCATGATGCAGGCATCGCCCGTCCCGCCGCCGGCAATCAGGGCGCGAAACGGGCGGTTCAGGTTCAGCCGGCCGGCGAACAGGTAGTGGTTGATCTCGAGAATGTGGCTCGGCGTGCCAGTGATCAGCCGGACCTGCTCCTCGCGCGGATCGCGTGGCGGGTAAGGCAACGCTTCGTACTGAACGCGAAGATTTTCCAACGACGAAGGAACGGTCATTATGGCCTTGTTTCCGGACGCGCGGACAGCTACCCCAACCCCATGGGAGCGCCCGCGCACCGATTACTGCAACAAAATACGCGGCCATGAAAGGCTATTTCGGCATCGGTGTCGAAGGCGTCAGCAAGGCGATGAACGTCGGAACCCTGTTCCGCACCGCCCATGCCTTCGGAGCGTCCTTCGTCTTCACCTTGCGGGCGCAGTATAACCGGCGCGAGGGCGGGCACAGCGATACCTCGGACACGCCACGCTCGGTCCCGACCTATCACTTCGCCGACTTGTCCACATTCCGGCTGCCCGCGGGCTGCCGACTGGTCGGCATCGAGATCTCGGACGAGGCCATCGAGCTGCCGAGCTTCCGCCATCCGCGACAGGCCGCCTACATCCTGGGTTCCGAGCGGGAGGGGCTTTCGACCGACGTGCAGTCTCTCTGCGATTACGTGGTCAAGATCCCGACCCGCTTCTCGGTCAATCTCGGGGTGGCGGGCGCCCTGGTCATGTACGACCGGCTGCTGACACTCGGCCGTCACGCGCCGCGCCCGGTGGGCGAGGGCGGGCCGACCGAGACGGCGCCCGTCCCGGTGTTCGGCGAGCCCCTGTACAAGCGGCGCCAGCGGCTCCGGCAAAAAGCGCAGGCAAAACAATAATCTGGCGCCGGGATCGGGGGCCGCTCTGGCGCCCGCGAGGTCGATGCACTATCTCAGCCCGGATCCATGACCCTTTTGCCCACCGAACCGTTGCAGATCACCGAGCCGTTCAGCGGCCGCAACGACACGCGCCCCAACCTGGTCGGCCTGTCGCGCGAGGCGCTGCAGGCGACCCTGGTCGAGGCCGGGCTGGAGCCGTTCCGGGCCCGCCAGGTCTGGCAGTGGATCTACTGGCATGGCGTCACCGACTTCGGCCGCATGTCCAATATCGCGAAGAAGACGCAACAGCGGCTGGCCGACCTGTTCGTGATCGAGCGCCCCGGCATCGTCACCGAGCAGCGTTCGGTCGACGGCACCCGCAAGTGGCTGCTGCGCTTCGCCGACGGTAACGAGGCCGAGACGGTCAATATCCCAGAGGCGGATCGCGGCTCGGTCTGCGTTTCGAGCCAGGTCGGCTGCACGCTCACCTGCACCTTCTGCCATACCGGCACCCAGCCGCTGGTCCGCAACCTGACACCGGCAGAGATCGTCGGCCAGTTCATGGTGGCGCGCGACAGCTACGGCGAATGGCCGACACCCACCGAGACGACGCGCATGCTGTCCAACATCGTCATGATGGGGATGGGCGAGCCGCTCTATAATTTCGACAACGTGGCGACCGCGCTCAGGATCGTCATGGACGAGCAGGGCATTGCGCTCAGCCGCCGCCGCATCACGCTCTCGACGTCCGGTGTGGTACCGATGATCGCCAAGGTGGGCGATGTGCTGGATGTCAATCTGGCCGTGTCGCTGCATGCGGTGAACGACGACATCCGCAACACGCTGGTGCCGATTAACCGCAAGTGGCCGATAGCCGAGCTGCTGGCGGCCTGCGCCGCCTATCCCGGCGCCAAGAACAGCCGGCGCATCACCTTCGAATACGCCATGCTGAAGGGCATCAACGACAGCGATGCCGATGCCCGCGAGCTGGTACGCCTCCTGACGCCGATCCATGCCAAGGTGAACCTGATCCCGTTCAATCCCTGGCCCGGCGCGCCTTATGAGTGCAGCTCCAACAACCGCATCCATCGCTTCGCCGAGATCGTGAACGAGGGCGGACTCAGCGCCCCCATCCGCACCCCGCGCGGCCGCGACATCCATGCCGCCTGCGGCCAGCTCAAGAGCGCCAGCGCCCGCAGCAAGGGGCAGAAGGTGTTGCTGTAGTCGCTATATCCGTCGTCTCGACCGAAACCGAGCGCAGCGAGGTGGAGTGGAGAGACATTGTCGGCACCTACAAGATCTCTCCCGAAAGATCCTGCCACTCGGGATTGGCGGCGTCGATCAAAGCGATCTTCTTTTCACGTCGCCACCGCTTGAGTTGTTTCTCCCGTTCGATGGCATTCGGCGCCGTTTCGTGCGCTTCGATATAGGTAGGCTTGGTGATGTTGTAGCGGGACGTGTGCTGGGATAGGCCGCGCCGATGTTCTTCAAGCCTGCGTCCTAAGTCCGACGTAACATCGATGTAAAGTGCGGGCCTTCGGCCCATGGTCGGGACGACGATTATGTACGATCCTTCTTCAATGCCGTGACCTTCGACAGGAAGGCCTGCTCAGATGCGATCGGTGTGAGGCCGGCTTCGGCGGCACAGTGGTCGAGGCGGCTGCCGACGTAGTCGGCGTAGTAGGGCTCGTGGAAATAGTGCGGGAAGAGGTCGAGCAGGCCGTCCCACTCGGGGCGATCGCCCTTCTGAATCGACTCGACGATCACGATCAAGCCGTCCGGCTTCGCGACACGCGCCATCTCCGCGAGCGCCTTGAGGCGCACCTCGGCCGGGAGTTCGTGCAGCAGGTACGACGAGACGACGAGGTCGAGGCTCGCATCGTCGAAGGGCAACGTCTCCGCCGCACCCTCGATCAGCTTCGCCCGCGCCGTGCGCCCGATGATGCGGCGCGCTTCCTCGAGATAGGGGGCGCTGAGATCGAGGCCCGTGAAGCGGACGCCGGGCCATGCCGCATGCAGGAAGGCCAGCAGCCGGCCCGTTCCGCATCCGACATCGAGCCCGCGCAGGGTGCGCTGGTTGCGGCCGGCCATCCATTCGGCGATCGGCTTCAGCGCCCGCCGGCGCATCACGTCGGCCGCCCCCGTGAACAGAACCTCGACCTGCGTGTCGTAGAGCGTCGCCGATTCGTCGCTGAGCCAGCCACCGCTCTGGAAGTGGAAGTTCTGCCGATAGTACTCGGGCAGGCCGGCATCCTGCTGGCCGGGCCGCAGCTCGTCGTCGAGCCGGCCATGGCGGCGGGCATCGACCTTGGGCAGGTCGCGAAAATAGAGGAGGCTGCGCTGCAGCAGCCGGGCTGGATCGGGCGCCAGTATCAGTGGCGCCGGGAACAGGCCGGCCGCGATATCCTGCCACTCTCTTGCGAACAGGGAGCGGATATCGGCCGTCATTTCCGCCCGGTTCGGGGTCGGTCCAATGGCAAAATCCGGTTTGGGCATGGGCTTCATCAGCCGCAGCCCGGCTGCGTAATGGCCGGCATACCAGGTCACGCGGGCGGCCTGGCGGGCAGCATAGGACAGGCGATCGAGCGGAGAGGCCATTTTCGCGGTCTTGACGCCATTATAGCGGCTTGCGGGGCGAGGGTCGGCGGCTATATTCGCGCGCTTTCACCGAACTGACGAGCCGCCGAGGCAGCCATGAGCATTAATTATACCGGCCCCTACAAGAAGGGGGAGATCAAGAAGGTCGTGCTGGCCTACTCCGGCGGCCTGGATACCTCCGTCATCCTCAAGTGGCTGCAGACCGCCTATGGCTGCGAGGTCATCACCTTCACCGCGGATCTCGGCCAGGGCGAGGAGCTGTCCCCGGCGCGCAAGAAGGCGGAGATGCTGGGCATCAAGCCAGAGAACATCTACATGGACGACGTGCGCGAGGAGTTCGTGCGCGACTTCGTCTTTCCGATGTTCCGTGCCAACGCGCTCTATGAGGGCCAGTATCTGCTCGGCACGTCGATTGCCCGCCCGCTGATCGCCAAGCGCCAGATCGAGATCGCACGTGCGACCGGTGCCGATGCCGTGGCGCATGGCGCCACCGGCAAGGGCAACGACCAGGTCCGCTTCGAGCTCTCCTATTACGCGCTCAAGCCCGATATCAAGGTGATCGCGCCGTGGCGCGAATGGGATCTCTCCTCGCGCACCAAGCTGCTCGAGTTTGCCGAGAAGCACCAGATTCCGATCGCCAAGGACAAGCGCGGCGAAGCGCCGTTCTCGGTCGATGCCAACCTGCTGCACTCGTCCAGTGAGGGCAAGATCCTGGAGGATCCCTGGCAGGAGGCCGACGAGATGGTCTACCAGCGCACCATCTCGCCGGAGGCCGCGCCCGACAAGGCGACCTACATCACCATCGACTTCGAGAAGGGCGATGCCGTCGCCATCGACGGCGTGGCGATGTCGCCGGCGACCCTGCTCACCAAGCTCAACGAACTCGGCAAGGCCAACGGCATCGGCCGACTCGACCTGGTCGAGAACCGCTTCGTCGGCATGAAGAGCCGCGGCATCTACGAGACGCCCGGCGGCACCATCCTCTATGCCGCCCATCGCGGCATCGAGTCGATCACGCTCGATCGCGGCGCCGGCCATCTCAAGGACGAGCTGATGCCGAAGTATGCCGAACTGGTCTACTACGGCTTCTGGTTCTCGCCCGAGCGCGAGATGCTGCAGGCGCTGATCGACAAGAGTCAGGAGAACGTGACCGGCACGGTGCGGCTCAAGCTCTACAAGGGCAACACCACCGTGGTCGGCCGCAAGTCGCCCAAGTCCCTCTACTCGATGCAGCATGTGACGTTCGAGGAAGACCAGGGTGCCTACAACCAGCGCGATGCCGAAGGCTTCATCAAGCTGAACGCCTTGCGTCTGCGGCTTCGCGCGTTGGGACAAGGCGGACCGAAGAGCTGATAATCCCTCCGGTCAACGGAGTTTTCGATGCCTTTCGACGACATCCGACGCCCCGGGCCGGAACGCGGCGCGCATGAAAGAGCGATCAACCTGCCGCCGGCGATCCTCTGGATCATCGGCCTCAACGTTGCCGTTCAGCTCGTGCGCGAGTTCCTGCCCCCGGCGACGGACGAACAATTGGTGCTGCAGTTCGGCCTGGTGCCGATCGCCTATACGGGCGAACTCGGCGGCGACTGGCTGTCCATCATCGGCGCTCCGTTCGTCTATCAGTTCCTGCATGCCGGCTGGGTCCATCTCGGCGTCAACATGCTCAGCCTGGCGGCGTTCGGCGCGCCGGTCGAACGGTTCCTCGGATTCCGGCGCTTCATCCTGTTCTATCTCTCTGCCGGCCTGGTGGCGGGGCTGATCCATATTCTGTCCTTTCCCAATTCCGCCGACCCTGTCGTCGGCGCTTCCGGATCGGTGAGTGGCGTGTTCGGCGCCGTTCTCTTCCTGTTGTGGCGCCTCGGCCGCATGCCATCGCTCCTTCCGGTGGCGGGTATCTGGATCGCCATGAATGTCTTCTTCGGTGTCTTCGACCTGACCCCTGGGGCCGGTGGCGCGCCGGTGGCCTGGACTGCGCATATCGGTGGCTTCATCTTCGGCCTCGCCGCCCTGCGCCTGTTCATGGCACCCAACCAGACGGTCTAGGCGCGCGGCCGCCGGCGTCGATGGCGGTCTGAATGTTCGGGCTGAAACGGCTTCGTCACATTGATCGGTCGAAGTCCGGTCTATAGTCGCCGCCATGGCTCATCAGGCGCTTCCGCTTCGCCGTTATCTCGCCACCAATGCCGTGGTGCTGGCCCCTCCCTTTGTCGGGCTGGCCGGTCTCTGGTGGCATGGCGACCTGGCCTTGCGCCCGGCCCTGATTGCGGCTGCAGGCATCGGGGTGGTCACGATCCTGCTGCTCCAGCGCTATCTCGGGGCTCTGGGACGCTTCGCGCGCTTCGTCAGCGAGCTGTCGGGAGACCAGGAGCCCGTGATGCCGCGCCTCAAGTTCGCTCCAGCAACGGAGGAACTCGCCGTCGCGGCCGCGATCCTCGCTTCCGGCTGGCGCCGGCAGCGCGCCTCCATCGACAATCTGGCGGCCTCGGCCCAGGCGATCGTCGACGGCCTGCCGGATCCCCTGATCGCGGTCGATCGGCAGCGCCGCATCGTGCGCTCCAATCGGGCCGCCGTGGCGTTGCTTGGACCTGTCGTCGCCTTCCGCGACCTGTCGACGGTGCTGCGCTATCCCGCGCTGCTGTCGGCGATCGATACGCTGCTGTCGGTGACGGATGGCAACTTCCACGGTCCGGACCACGTCGCCGTCGATCTCATGCTGCCGGGACCGCCGGAGCTCGACGTCATTGCTCATGCCCAACGCTTGCCGCGTGCGGCAGCCGACGGCTCGCTGGCCTTGATCGTCCTCCACGACACGACCGCCTTGCGGCGCGCAGAACGCATGCGCGCCGATTTCGTGGCCAATGCCAGTCACGAGCTCAAGACGCCGATCGCAGGACTGCTCGGCTTCATCGAGACGCTGCGCGGGCCGGCCCGTGACGACGCGGCGGCCCGGGAGCGCTTCCTGGGCATCATGGCGGAGCAGGCTGATCGCATGCGGCGGCTGGTGGACGATCTTCTGATGCTGTCGCGCATCGAACAGCACGAGCATGCCCGACCGGATGCCGCAGTCGACCTCGGCCGCGTCCTGGCAGGCGTCGGGGATCTGTTGCAGCTCAAGGCCTCGTCGCGGAAGGTGACACTCGAGCTGGCGGTGGAGCCGACCTTGCCGGCCGCCGTGGGCGACTACGACGAACTCACGATCGTCTTCCAGAACCTGATCGACAATGCCATCAAGTATGCCAAGCCGGCGACGACGGTGCGGGTGACCGCCCGGCCGGCCGGCGAGGATCGCGTCTCGGTCGCCGTGGCGGACGAAAGCGACGGGATCCCGGCGGCGCATCTGCCGCGGCTGACGGAGCGTTTCTACCGAGTGGATACGGCGCGGTCGCGCCAGCTGGGCGGGACCGGGTTGGGATTGGCCATCGTCAAGCATGTGGTGAACCGTCATCGGGGCCGGCTCGAGATCCAGAGCACGCCGGGCAAGGGGTCGGTTTTCACGGTGACCCTTCCGGCTGCCATCTCCCAAAAATAGCGTTTGTCTTTGATCTACCCCCATGCGGGGAAACGACTGTCATCCAACGGTAACAATTCTGTAATAGAGACGAGACGTAACAGCCCTAGTGCACTCCCGTTCGATCCGAACCAAAGGAGAGAGACTCGTGAAGATCACCAAGATTGCCCTGACTGCGGCGGCATTGATTGCCACGTCGTGGTCGGCTTTCGCTGCCGACATTTCCGGCGCGGGCGCCACTTTTCCGTACCCGATCTATGCCAAGTGGGCCGATGCCTACAAGAAGGAAACCAACATCGGCTTGAACTATCAGTCGATCGGCTCGGGCGGCGGCATCAAGCAGATCAAGGCCAAGACGGTGACCTTCGGCGCGTCCGACGCTCCGCTCCCGGGCAAGGAGCTCGACGACGCCGGTCTCGCGCAGTTCCCGATGGTCATGGGCGGCATCGTGCCGGTGGTCAATCTCGACGGCGTGAAGCCGGGCGATCTGGTGATCGACGGCCCGACGCTGGCCAAGATCTATCTCGGCGACATCAAGAAGTGGGACGATCCTGCGATCGCCAAGCTCAATCCCGGCGTCAAGCTTCCTTCGAATGCGATCGCCCTGGTGCATCGTTCGGACGGATCGGGCACGACCTATAACTTCACCTATTATCTCTCGGACGTGAGCCCGGAGTGGAAGACCAAGGTCGGCACCAACACGGCCGTGCAGTGGCCGGCTGGCATCGGTGCCAAGGGCAACGAAGGCGTCGCCAACAATGTCGGTCAGACCAAGGGCTCGATCGGCTATGTTGAATATGCCTACGCCAAGCAGAACAAGCTCACCTTCACCAAGATGGTGAACAAGGCGGGCAAGACCGTGTCGCCGACCGCCGAGGCCTTCCAGGCTGCGGCCGCCAATGCCGACTGGAAGAGCCAGCCGGGCTATGGCGTGATCCTCGCCAACCAGCCGGGTGACGCCTCCTGGCCGATGACCGCGGCGACCTGGATCCTGGTCTACAAGCAGCCGTCCGACGCTGCCGCGACCGGCGAGGCGCTCAAGTTCTTCGCCTGGTCCTACGCCAAGGGCCAGAACATGGCGAAGGAGCTGGACTACGTGCCGATGCCGGCCAATGTCGTCACCGACATCGAAAAGACCTGGACCTCCGAGATCAAGGACAGCAGCGGCAAGCCGATCTTCTCGCTGACGCATTGATCGCAATGTCGAGTCCCCTGGCCGCGAGGCCGGGGGACCTTTAACCGGTTGCGAGAGGGCGTAGCATGTCCGAGGTGGCATTGAACGGAGTAGCTGAAACAACGGGCGCAGCGGCTGCCCGTGCGACGGCGCTGAACCGGTTGCGGCTCAGCGATATCGCCTTCCGCGAACTGACGCGGATCGCGGTTTACGCGGTTCTGGCCTTGCTGAGCGGCGTGATCCTGGCGCTGGTCATCGGATCGGTCCCGGCACTCAAGGCCTTCGGCCTGTCGTTCGTGGTGACCGAGGTCTGGAACCCGGTTACGGAGAATTTCGGCGCTCTGGCGCCCATCTACGGTACACTGGTGACGTCGGCGATCGCCATGGTGATCGCGGTGCCGGTCGGGCTCCTGATCGCCTTCTTCCTTACGGCGCTCTGTCCGCTGTGGCTGCGCCGGCCGATCGCCATCGCGATCGAACTGCTGGCCGGTATTCCCAGCATCATCTACGGCATCTGGGGTCTGTTCGTCTTCGCGCCCTTCCTGCAGAAGTATGTCCAGCCATTCCTGATCGACACCTTCGACGGTGTGCCTGGTCTGTCGTCCCTGTTCGCCGGACCGCCTTACGGCATCGGCATGCTGACCGCGGGCTTCATCCTGGCGATCATGGTCCTGCCCTTCATCACCGCGATCTCGCGCGACGTATTCGAGGCGGTGCCGCCGGTGCTCAAGGAAGCGGCTTACGGCCTTGGCTGCACGACTTGGGAAGTGTTCAAGCATGTCGTTCTGCCCTTCACGCGCGTCGGCGTGATCGGCGGCGTCATGTTAGGGTTGGGCCGCGCCCTCGGCGAGACGATGGCGGTAACCTTCGTCATCGGCAACGCCCACACGGTTTCCAGCTCGATCCTGGCGCCCGGCACGACGATCTCGGCCTCGATCGCCAACGAATTCACGGAGGCGGTCGGCGATCTCTATACCTCGTCGCTGATCGCGCTGGGCCTGATCCTGTTCGTGATCACCTTCATCGTGCTCGCGATCGCCCGATACATGCTGCTCCGCCTGCAGCAGAAGGGACGCTGACGATGGCCGACTCCCGCAGGAATACGCTCTACGCCGCGCGCCGGCTGCGCAATACGGTGGCCACCTCCCTGGCCTATGGCGCAACCGCCTTCGGCCTGGGATGGCTGGTGTTGATCCTGGGCGTCCTGCTGCTGCACGGCTTCGGCGGCCTGTCGCTCTCGGTCTTCACTGAGAACACGCCGCCGCCGGGCTCGGCCGGCGGCCTGCTCAACGCCATCGCAGGCAGCATCGTGATGACCGTCCTTGCGGTCGTGATCGGCACGCCGATCGGCATCCTCGCCGGGACATACCTGGCGGAGTACGGCCGGCACGACAAGCTCGCCAGCATCGTGCGCTTCATCAACGACATCCTGCTCAGCGCGCCCTCGATCGTGATCGGCCTCTTCATCTACGAGGTGATGGTCGCGCCGATGGGTCATTTCTCGGGCTATGCCGGCGCCGTGGCGCTGGCGGTGATCGTGATCCCCGTCGTCGTGCGGACGACAGAGGACATGTTGCGGCTGGTGCCGGACACGCTGCGCGAAGCGGCTGCCTCGATCGGCTTGCCGCGCTCGCACATGATCGTGCGCATCGCCTATCGCGCGGCGCGCGCAGGCATCGTCACCGGCATCCTGCTTGCCATCGCCCGCATCAGCGGCGAGACCGCGCCGTTGCTGTTCACGGCCCTGAACAACCAGTTCTGGAGCCTCAACATGAACGCGCCGATGCCTAGCCTGCCGGTGGTCATCTTCCAGTTCGCCCTGTCACCCTACGAGGAATGGCAGAGCCTTGCCTGGACCGGCGCCCTCCTGATCACCGTCACGGTGCTGGCGCTCAGCATCTTCGCCCGCACTCTCACAGCGAGAAAGTAATGACCATGGCCTCGACCAATGCATCTGCTTTCGCCGTGCCTGTCGCCACTCATGCCGCTGTCAGCACGGCCGGGCTCGCGGAGAAGGTTTCGATCCGCAATCTCGAGTTCTTCTACGGCGACTCGCGGGCCCTGAAGAACATCAACCTGGCGCTCTACGCCAACAAGACCACCGCCTTCATCGGCCCGTCGGGCTGCGGCAAGTCGACCTTGCTGCGGGTCCTGAACCGCATGTACGACCTCTATCCCGGACAGCGTGCCACCGGCGAGGTGATGTTCGACGGGCAGAACCTCCTGGACTCCGGAGTCGACATCAATCTCCTGAGGGCGCGCATCGGCATGGTGTTCCAGAAGCCGACGCCGTTCCCCATGTCGATCTACGAGAACATCGCTTTCGGTATCCGGCTCTATGAGCGCCTGCCCCGCGCGGAGGTCGATGCCCGGGTGGAATCGGCCCTGCGTCGTGCCGCGCTGTGGGACGAGGTCAAGGACAAGCTGGATGCTTCGGGCCTCGGCCTGTCGGGCGGTCAGCAGCAACGCCTGTGCATCGCCCGCACGGTCGCGGTGAAGCCCGAGGTCATCCTGTTCGACGAACCCTGCTCGGCGCTCGATCCGATCTCGACCGCCAAGATCGAGGAACTGATCGACGAGCTGAAGCAGGACTACACGATCGTGATCGTGACCCACAACATGCAGCAGGCAGCCCGCGTCTCGGACTTCACGACGTTCATGTATCTCGGCGAGCTGGTCGAGTTCGACGTGACCGAGAAGATCTTCACCGCCCCCACGGACTCGCGCACCCAGGCCTACATCACCGGCCGCTTCGGCTGACACGGCGCATCCTAGAAGGAACCCGATATGGCCAACGACCACATTCTCAAGCGCTTCGATGAGGAGCTGGAACGGCTCAATGCCACCATCAACGAGATGGGCGGCCTGACCGAGGCCCAGTTCGCCAAGGCACTCCAGGCCGTGCGCGACCGCGACACGGCCATCGCCGAAGAGGTGATCGCCGACGATGCACGGGTCGACGCACTCGACGTCGTGGTGCAGGAACAAACCGTCAAGATGCTGGCCCTGCGCCAGCCCATGGCGGTCGACCTGCGCGTGGTCCTGTCCTCGATCAAGATCGCGGCGGCGCTCGAGCGCATCGCCGACTATGCCAAGAACACGGCCAAGCGCAGCATCGTCCTCGCCCAGGGCTCGGCGCCGCCATCGGCGGTGGCCGGCATCGACCGGCTCGGCCGCCTGGTGCGCGCGGCGCTCAAGGACGTGCTCGACGCCTTCGCCGACGACGACGTCGCAAAGGCCCGCGACGTGTGGGATCGCGACGAGGAGATCGATCAGGTCTACACGGGCCTGTTCCGCGAGCTCCTGACCTACATGATGGAGGATCCGCGCACCATCACCGCCTGCACGCATCTTCTGTTCATGGCCAAGAACATCGAGCGTGCCGGCGACCACGTGACCAACATCGCCGAGCTGGTGAGTTTCCGGAACACCGGCCAGAACTTCGCCGAGGCCCGTCGCAAGGGCAGCGGCGCCCTCTACACCACGGATACCGCACCATGAGCATGACCGCCACGGTTCCCTCTCGTCGCGAATCGCAAGGCGCCTCGGTGAAGCCGCGCGTCCTCATCGTCGAGGACGAAAGCGCGCTGGTGGAGCTGCTGCGCTACAACCTCGAGCAGGCCGGCTTCAGCGTCTCCGTCGCCTACGATGGCGAGGAGGCGCTAGCCTCGGTGCAGGAGGATACGCCGGACCTGATCCTGCTCGACTGGATGTTGCCGTTGATGTCCGGCATCGAGGTCTGCCGTCAGCTGCGGCGCCAGACCTCGACCGCCAACCTGCCGATCATCATGCTGACGGCGCGTGGCGAGGAAGGCGATCGCGTGCGCGGGCTCGATGCTGGCGCCGACGATTACGTGTCCAAGCCGTTCTCGCCGACCGAGCTGGTGGCGCGCATCCGGGCGGTGCTGCGGCGCATCCGGCCGGCGCTGGCCGACGAGGCGCTCAACTATGCCGACATCGTCATGGACCTGGTCGCTCACCGCGTGACGCGGGGCGGCAAGCCGGTCCATCTCGGCCCGACCGAGTTCCGCCTGTTACGGCACTTCATGGAACATCCCGGCCGCGTCTTCTCGCGCGAGCAGCTGCTCGATGCGGTGTGGGGCAAGGATGTCTATGTCGAGGCGCGCACCGTGGACGTGCATATCCGTCGCCTGCGCATCGCCCTCAACGGCGAGAATGACACGGACCTGATCCGTACCGTGCGCGCGGCCGGTTATGCGCTCGATTCGCAGGGATAGGCGTTTTCCACAAGCGGCTTAATGGTTTTGTAGCCTTGTCCCTTTAACTGACGCTTGCCCGTTCCGCGTCGGCAGACCCCACGCCCCGCATCGGAACAGGTTGGTTCCCCGGCACGGATGACACCCCGTCGCCGACCGTACTACCCCTCCTTCGGCAACGGAGGAGGGGTTTCTTTTTCAAACTGCCGGCGCACGACCAGCGCCAGGATCAGCGCCGGCAGGCCGAGCAGCGCGGTATAGCAGAAGAAGAGCGCATAGCCGCCGAACTTGTGGCCGAAGGTGTGGCTGGCCTGCAGCGTGTCGACGATCCAGCCCGAATAGCCCGCAATGATCTTGCCGGGCAGCGTCATGATCGAGGTGAAGAGCGCGTACTGCGTCGCCGTATAGGCAGCGTTGGTCAGGCTCGACAGGAAGGCGATGAACACCGAGCCCGCCATGCCGGTGACCAGATTGTCGATGCTGATGACTCCCGCCAGCAACAGCGTGTTCGGCTCGCCGATCCAGGCGATGGCGGCGAAGGTGAGGTTCGCAAGCGACATCGCGATCACCGCGGGTACCAGGAGCCGCGCTGCGCCGATCCGGAACACCAGCGCGCCGCCCGTCAGCGCCCCCACGATCGACATCACGAAGCCGAAAATCTTGCTGACATTGGCGATCTGGGCCAGCGTGAAGCCCATGTCGATGTAGAAGGGGTTCGCCATCACGCCCATGGCGATGTCGGCGAGGCGGAACAGGCCGATGAAGGCGAGCAGCACCAGCGCCATCCAGCCATAGCGGATGAAGAAGTCGACAAACGGGCAGACGATGGCGCCGTAGAGGAAGATCAGGCTCTCGCGCAGCCAGCGCGGCAGGGGACCGAGCCCGGCCGCGAAGTCGGCGACCTTGCCCTCGCGCTCGGCCGTGCCGCTGGCTTCTCGCCGCTCCGGTTCGGCGATGCTGAGCGTGGTCAGGAGGCCCACCAGCCCCAACGCCGCCATGGTCTGGTAGGCGATCGGCCAGGAACCGAACTGCGCGATGTACAGCGCTCCGGCGCTCGCCGCGAGCACGGCGATGCGGTAGCCGAGCTGATAGGTGGCCGCCGTGGCGCCCTGCAGGCTCTCGTCGGTCGCCTCGATGCGCATGGCATCCATGGCGATGTCCTGCGTCGCCGAGGAGAAGGCGACGACCAGCGCGAACATCACCAGATGCCAAAGGTCCGTTCGCGGGTCGCAGAACGACATGGCGAGCAGGCCACCAGCGATGCCGCTCTGCGCCAGCAGCATCCAGGCGCGCCGGCGGCCGAGCCAGCGCGTCAGCAGCGGCAGCGGTACGCGATCGACGACCGGCGACCACACGAACTTGAAGGAGTAGGTGATGCCGATCCAGCTGATGAAGCCGATCGCCGTGCGGCTGATGCCGAACTCGCGCAGCCACGCCGACAGGGTCGAGAAGACCAGCAGGAAAGGCAGGCCCGCCGAGAAGCCCAGAAACAGGAACTGGATGACCCGCGGGTGGCTGTAGGTCGCGAAGGTCGCGCGCCAATCCCGCTTGTCGTCCAGCTTGGCCGTATCGCTCACATCAGGCCCTTGAGCGGCGTCTCGGGGCGTGCGCCGACATGGGAGATGATCTCGGCGGCCGCGATGCCGCCCAGCCGCGCGCATTCGGCCAGCGGCTTGCCGTGGGTGAAGCCGTAGAGGAAGCCAGCGGCATAGAGATCGCCGGCGCCAGTCGTGTCGACCACCTTGGCAACCGGAGCGGCCGGAACGGCGTGCGTCTCGTTGCCCTTCACGACGATGGAGCCTTTCTCGCTGCGTGTCAGGGCGGCGATCTTCGCTTCCTTGCGTGTCGCTTCCAGCGCGGCTTCAAAGCTGTCGACCTGGTACAGGGATTTGATCTCGCTCTCGTTGCCGAACAGGATGTCGACCTTGTCGCGGATCAGGGCGCGGAACTCGTCGCGATAGCGATCGACGCAGAACGCATCGGACAGCGTGATCGACACCAGCCGGCCGGCGGCATGCGCCGCGTCGAACGCCTTCAGCACCGCCTTCTTGGCCTCGGGCGCGTCCCAGAGATAGCCCTCGACGTAGGTGACCTGCGCTCCGCCCACCAGCTTGGGGTCGATGTCGTTCGGGCCGAGGCCAGTACAGGCGCCCAGGAAGGTGTTCATGGTGCGTTGCGCGTCGGGTGTCACCAAGATCAGGCAGCGCGCGGTGGCGGGCCCCGATTGCGCCTGCGGCGTGTCGAAAGCCACGCCGATGGACCGCAGATCATGCGCGAAGACGGTGCCGAGCTGATCGTTGCGCACCTTGCCGATATAGGCACCCTTGCCGCCGAACGAGGCGACGCCGGCCATGGTGTTGCCGCACGAGCCGCCCGAGACCTCGATACCCGGCCCCATATCGGCATAGAGCGCGTCGGCGCGGGCCTCGTCGATCAGCATCATGCTGCCCTTGGCGAGCTTGTGCCGGGAGAGGAAGGCATCGTCGGCATGGCTGATCACGTCGACAATGGCGTTGCCGATTCCCAGCACGTCGAAGGCAGCGGATGTCATGAGGTCTCCATTATCGACAGTTTGACCGTTAAAGCGTCAGCAGATGCATGCCGGGTTTGGTTTCGTCCAGCAAGGTCACGATCCCGGCGACCGTGAAGGGGACGTCGCGCCGCAGCTGGGCGCGATCGATGCCCAGTGCACGAAGCCCCATCTCGCACACGATGAAGCGGGCACCGAGCTCGACGCAGGCCTGCAGCAGGGTCTCGAAATCGCCGATGCCGCGCTGGCGCATCAGTTCGTCGCGATCCCAATCGTCGAGTGTGGCAGGCGGTCCCAGCAGGGCGCGGATCCCGCCGAGGGTGAAGAACAGGATGGCGGGCCGGTTGATGGCGAGCGCCGCACTGGCGAGGGCCAGGGCGTAGTGCACGCTCTCATAGTCGCCCGATCGCACGATCAGCGACAGGCCGCCTTCGGGACCCTTCATGCGGCCCCGCAGGTCGGACAATCGGCACGCTTGGTGATCGCCATCTCCTCGAACGAGGCGTCGAGCGCGTCGTACGTGAGCAGGCGACCGGACAGGGATCGGCCGATGCCCAGGATCTCCTTCACCACTTCCGTTGCCTGGAGGGCGCCCAAGGTGCCGGCCAGGGCGCCCAGCACGCCGGCCTGGGCGCAGCTCGGGACCGCGTCCTCGGAAGGGGCGGCCGGGAAGATGCAGCGCAGGCAGGGATGGGCGGCACCGAGCCAGGGCTTGTAGGTCGAGATCTGACCGTCGAAACGAAGGATCGCCGCGGAAACCAGGGTCTTCCTGAGGCGATAGCAGGTGTCGTTGAGCAGGTACCGTGTGGCGAAGTTGTCGCTGCCGTCGGCCACGACATCGTAGCCGGCGATGATCCGCTCGGCATTGGCGACTGTCAGCCGCTCCTGGTGGGGCTGGACGGTGACTTCGGGATTGATCTCGGTCAGGGCGCGACGGGCGCTGTCCGTCTTGGCCGCGCCGATATCGGCGGTGCGATGGATGATCTGACGTTGCAGGTTCGACAGGTCGACCGTGTCGTCGTCGATCACCCCCAGCGTGCCGATGCCGGCGGCGGCGAGATACTGCAGGGCGGGTGCGCCGAGGCCGCCGGCGCCGATCACGAGGACCTTCGCCGCGATCAGGCGCGATTGGCCGATGCCGCCGATCTCGGGCAGCACGATATGCCGCGCGTAGCGCCTGATCTGCGTCTCGGTCATATCGGGTAGCACCGTCATGGTCCGCTTATAGCATGGCGCGGCGGACACATTGGCTGCTAGAGCGAGCTGGAATGAGTACCGTCATCGAGTCCCAAGCGGCTGGCGTCGCCGCGCGCCCCAAGCTGACGCCGCTGCTGGTCGCGGTCCTCGCGCTTCTCTCGGCTTTCACCCCGCTCTCGATCGACATGTATCTGCCGGCGCTGCCGGTGATCGCCATCGATCTGCACAGCACGACGGCCGATATCCAGCTCACCCTGTCGGCGTTCATGCTGTCCTTCGGGCTTGGCCAGATCTTCTACGGGCCGGCGGGCGATCGCTTCGGTCGCCGGCGCATCATCCTGGGCGCGCTGGGCATCTATGTGATCGCCAGCCTCGGCTGCGCCGTTGCGGCGGCCGCCGAGCAGCTCATCCTGTTGCGCCTGCTGCAGGGCCTTGCCGCCTGCGGCAGCGTGGTGTTGTCGCGGACCATGGTGCGCGACCTCGCCGAGCGCGACCAGGCGGCGCGCGTGATGTCGCTCATGCTGGCCTGCACCTCGATCGCACCGATGATGGCGCCCCTGATCGGCGGTCAGATCCTGTGGTTTCTCGGCTGGCACGCGATCTTCCTCATTCTGGCGGGCGTCGGCCTGTTCGCCTGGCTGACGAGCTTTCTCTATCTGCCCGAGACGCTGCGGCCGGAATACCGCCAGCCGCTGGTCCTGTCGGCGATCCTGAAGCGCTTTGGCGAGCTGTTCCGGCACAAGGCATTCATGGGCTACGCCTTCACCAGCTCCTTCCAGTTCGCAGCGCTGCTCTCCTTCCTGTCCGGCTCACCGTTCGTCTTCATCGAACGCTACGGCGTCGCGCCGCGGCTCTACGGCGTGATCTTCGGCGGCATTGTCCTGTTCATGACCGTCGGCAGCCTCGTGAACGCCAAGCTGGCGCCGGTCTTCGGAGCCAGCAAGATCCTGCGCTATGCCGTGCTCATTCCCGCGATCACTGGTCCTGCGGCCCTGGTGCTGGGGCTGATCGAAGCGCGCTACGGCACCATCGGCATGTGGCCGTTCTTCTTCTGCTTCGCGCCGCAGATCGCCGCGCTCAGCATGATCGCGCCCAATGCCACCGCGGTCGCCCTGCAGCGCTATCCCCACATGGCCGGCACCGCCTCGTCGCTGATGGGCGTGATGCAGTTCGGCCTTGGTGCGGTGTTCGGCGCCGTGGTCGGCCAGGCGCTGGACGGCACCATCGCGCCCATGACGACCGCGATGGGAATTGCCGGGCTGCTCTGCTTCGTGTCGAACCGGCTGCTGGTGCCCCGTAACGGATAGGCATCGCGAGACGGCCGTTGCCGTTAAAGAAACGGGAAAAAAACGGAAACGGTCCCGGGACGATGTCCATTCTTCAGTTGTCATCGGCCGATCTTACGACTGACCGGCCCCGGACGACGATTATGGTCACCTACGCCCGGCGCCGCCCAGGCACGTGACTAAAGCTGTAACGTCGGGATGAGACAAGACTGGCATCGCAGCAACGGGCCGGAGGCCGGGATGAACGACCTGGTATTGATCGCCTTTCCATCCGAGGCCCAGGCCGAGGAAGTGCGGACACGGATCCTCGCCCTGCAGAAAAAATACTTGATCGAGGTTGGTGACGCGGTGATCGCCGTGCGCGACGCGAAGGGCCATGTGAAGCTCAACCAGATGGTCAGCCTGACCGGGAGCGGCGCCAGCAACGGTGCGATGTGGGGCCTCATTACCGGCGCCCTCTTCGCGATGCCTGCGGTGGGTGTGGCGGCGGGGGCGGCAGTCGGTGCCGTCGAACTGGCTGCGGCCGCCCTTCCCGGGGTTGCCGCGACAGCCGGGGCCGTTCACGGGCTGCTGGCCGATGTCGGCATCCCGGACGCCGAGATGAGGGAGCAGGCCCGGGCCTTGAAGCCCGGCGAGGCCGGATTGTTCCTGCTCATCCGCAAGATGACGGCCGACAGGGTGCTGGCCGATCTTGCCGGCGTCGGCGGCAGGGTGGTGAGGACATCGTTCGACGCGGCGACCGAAAAGGCCTTGCGGGCAGCATTGGCGGAGCACGTGGCGGCCACGTCCTGAGCGACCTCGTCGTCGCGGCTTCGTCTCAAGCCCGTTCGCCCGTCGAGCGCTCGGGACTCAGCCTCAGCGCCGCAGATCGATCACCACCAGGTCGCCGCGCTCGTTGCCGAGAGCAAGGCGGAAGCCGTCGGGAGCCCAGGCGAGACCCGTGATCGGCGAGCCGTCCGCGATCCTGATCACGATCGAGCGCCGGGACTTGATGTCGCCGAGCTGCACCTCGCCGGTGTCGTAGCCGCCCAGCACGAATTCGGCCGTCGGATGGGCGGCAACGACGGTGATCAGGCCGGCGCCTTCCTGGCCGAACTGCAGCGGCGGCTTGCCCTCGGGGCCCTTGCCCGCGAACGACCAGGCCGTGAAGACCGGCTGTGCGGAGGTGTAGAGCCAGCGTGCATCGGCCGACCATGAGAGCGACCGCACCTTGGCCGGATATCCCTGCATGCGCATGTCGGCGGCCTGCGCCACCCGCCAGACATGGATGTCGTTCTCCTGCGTGCCGGTGGCGATGAACTTGCCATCCGGACTCCACTTCATGGCGACGTGGCTGCCCGCCCAGGCGAAGCGCCGCGGCGGCAGGGTGACCTGGCCGATGCTCCACACCGTGACGCCGCCATAATGCGCGCAGGCCAGCCGGCCGCCATCCTTGCTGAAATCGAGATCGGCGACGGTGCTCTGATGCGGCCCGAACTCCCGCACCTCGCCGTCCTTTGCCACCAGCGCCATCTTGCCGGCAGAGGCCGCCACGGTGCCGGTCGCCCTGTGCGTGGCGATATGCTCGATCCATTTGCCCTTCTGGTTGGCCACTTCGCTGACCGAGCCATCGAGCGCCAGGCGCAGAAGCCGCCCATCGTCGCCGCCGCTGACGAACCCGGTTCCGGCGGGATCGGCCGCCAGGGCCAGCACCGCGCCTTTGTGAACCGGCGCGGCGCCGGCCGGGACGGCGGCGGACAGATCGGCGGGCAGAAAGCGCACGGCGCCATCGCCCAAGGCAAAGGCCGCAACGGTGCCGTCGCGGCTGAAAGCACAGCCGGCGACCGGCGCATCGCCGGCCACGGAGCGGTGGCGTGGCAGGTCGATCTGCCACGTCGGATCAGCGAGATCGAGCTTCACGGATCTACTTCAGGCAGTCCTGGAAGCCGCGCTCGAGATTGTCGCCGTCGAGATTGCGGCCGATGAAGACGAGCTTGCTGGTGCGTGGCTCGCCTTCCTTCCACGGCTGGCCCCAGTCGGCGTCCATCATCATGTGCACGCCTTGATAGACGTAGCGGCGGGGCGCGCCATCGATGGCCAGGATGCCCTTGCTACGGAAGATGTCGGGGCCCTTGATCTGCAGGACCGCGCCCATCCACTTCTGGAACTTGTCGGGATCGACCGGACGGTCGGCGGTGATGCTGAGGCTGGTGACCTCGTCCTCGTGATCGTGGTCGTGGCCGTGTTCAAGGAAGTCCGGTTCGAATTCCAGGATGCGGTTGAGGTCGAACGCGCCCTTGTCGAGGATGGCGTCGAGCTCGACCTTGCTCTTCTCGGTACGGTGGAGGCGGGCATAGGGATTGATCGACCGGATCCGGTCCTCGACCTTCTTCAGCTCCTCGGGACTCACGAGATCGGTCTTGTTCAGCAGGATCACGTCGGCAAAGGCCACCTGCTCCTCGGCTTCGTCACCCTGCTCGAGCTGGCCGAGGAAATGCTTGGCATCGACCACGGTTACGATCGCATCGAGCCGGGTCCTGGCCTTCACCTCCTCGTCGGTGAAGAAGGTCTGCGCGACAGGGCCGGGATCGGCCAGGCCGGTGGTCTCCACCAGAATGCCGTCGAACTTGTCCTTGCGCTTCATCAGCCCTTCGATAATGCGGATCAGATCGCCGCGCACCGTGCAGCAGATGCAGCCGTTGTTCATCTCGAACACTTCCTCGTCGGCATTCACCACGAGGTCGTTGTCGACGCCGAGCTCGCCGAACTCGTTGACGATCACGGCGTATTTCTTCCCGTGCTGCTCGCTCAGGATACGGTTCAGCAGGGTTGTCTTGCCGGCGCCGAGATAGCCGGTCAGCACCGTCACGGGCACTTGTGCCGATGTCTGGGGAGTCGCCATGGGTTTTCCCTTGAGATTGGCCCTTGAAATAGGGTGGCCGAAGCGCGGAGTCTAGGGCGCGCGTGCCGAGCGGTTGCGGGCGGACCACCAGCGCCGGAAGGCCACTCCCGCCCAGATGGCTTCCACCACGCCGAAGGGCCAGGCGCCTTGCAGGAAGCCATAGGCCGATCCGAGCAGGCAGGCGCCGGCAAAGCAGAGGATGAAGAGGTGGCTACGGTTCTCCAGGGCGTAACAAAGGAGCATCGCGGTAACGGCGAGCAGCCCGAACGCGGTCAGGCCATCCAAGTTGTCCTCCTACGCCCGCCTAAAGCCGCTCGCCGCGGATCAGCTTCGGGAGATCGCCGACCATGCCCATGGCATGGCGGATGAAGAAGCGTCGCAGCGGCGGGATGCGGTTGACGGCGCCGAGCCCGAGATCGCGGGCCAGCCGCAGCGGCTTGATGTCGTTGGAGAACAGCCGGTTGAGAAGATCGGTCGCGGCGATCATGGCGAAGTTGTCGGCGCGCCGCCATTGGGCATAGCGCTCGAGCGTATCGGCGCTGCCGACATCGAGACCGAGCCGCTTGGCGTCGACCAGGACCTCGACCAGGGCGGCGATGTCTCTGATGCCGAGATTGTAGCCCTGACCGGCGATCGGGTGCATGCCATGGGCGGCGTCTCCCACCAGCACCAGCCTCTGCTCGATATATCGCTCTGCGTGTACAAGATGCAGCGGATACCACCAGCGTGGTCCGATCGTATCCACCTTGCCCAGGAAATCGCCAAACCGGCGCGCGAACTCGGCCTGGAACCGCGCCGCGTCGAGTTCGAGCAGGCGCTTGGCGATCGCGGTGCGCTCGGTCCAGACGATCGAAGAGAGATGCTCTCCCGTCTCGGAGTCGCACATCGGCAGGATGGCGAAGGGGCCGCCGGGCAGGAACTTCTCCTGCGCGATGCCGCGATGCGGCCGCTCATGACGCGCGACCAGCACGATCGCGGTCTGATTGTAGGACCAGGAGCGAGCACCGATGCCCGCTTCTTCGCGCATCGTGCCGAAGCGACCTTCGGCGGACGCGACCAGCCTGGCGGTGATGACACGGCCGCTCTTCAGGCTGATCTCGACCTTGTCGGCATCGCGCTTGGTTTCAACGGCGTCGTCGGGCGCGATGAGCTCCACATTGGCGCAGTCGATGAGTCGCCGCAGCATCGCCGCGCGCAGGAAGCGGTTCTCGACGATCCAGCCCATGGGCGCATCGGGATTGTCGTCCACGCCGGCTTCGCGGTGGTCGAAGTGCAGGAACAGCGGACTCGCCTGCCCGTCGTGGCCTGCATCGGAAATGCGGATGTCGAGAATCGGCTCGGCGACATTGGCGACGTCGTCCCATACGCCCAAAGCCTTGAAGAGACGCTGGCTCGTGTAGGAGATCGCCATCGTGCGACCATCGAAGCCCGCCTCGGTCATCGATTTCAGTGGCAACCGATCGATGAGGGCTATCTTGAGCCCGGCCTGGCCAGCGGCAAGGGCAAGAAGGCTGCCGTTGAGGCCGGCACCCACGATGGCGAGGTCAAACCGTTCGCTATCCATGGGCGTGTAATGGCAGCCGACGGGGCTGGCGGCAAGGTGCGCCAGCCCCTTCGAACGATTCTCAGAATGTCTTGCTGACCATGAAGAGGGCACGCGAGGCGCAGTTCATGGTGTTTCCGCAGTTTTCGTAAGCGTTGACGCTTGTTCCGACATAGGAGACGGAGAAGTCGACGGTGAAGGCGGTCATGGTGAGGCCGACCTGCCAGTCCCAGTAGTTGTTGCTGCTGATGCCGTAGTTGACGTTGTTGGCGACATACTGGTTGCCGATCGAGCCGAACAGCTTGAAGGCGATGTCTTCGTGGAGCTTGATGAAGGGCAGCGGCACGGTTGCGAGCAGCTGCTTGTACCAGGCGGTGCCGGAATTGGCGAAGAAGTTGGGGCTGTAGTGGACGCCGAAGGTGAACTGGGCGACGTCGAAGTCGTAGCCGAC
>NZ_FUWJ01000007.1 GCF_900167455.1 Enhydrobacter aerosaccus | reverse complement strand
CGCAAGTTGGCGGTGATCATGCATCGGATGTGGCGCGACGGTACGCCGTTCCGCTGGACTGCACAGGAGGCCTGATAGAGTTCCCACAGCAATCGGTCGACGGCAGATCAAAGCCTGACCGATCCGAGGTCCCGGCAGGGACGGGGATGAGACGAAGGCCGCACGAGTGCCTGGGCCATCAATGCTAGCTATCGAGCCCGCCGTTTAGCTTGGTCCGTCTCACCTTCGAAGCCCATCATGCGGCGACAACGACCGCGGACAGAAGCGTGACCCCATGCCGGGAACCGGATCAATTGCCCTTGACGCCCAGACCCCGACTACAGATGCAGTTCGTCCCGGAGCTTGCCGTTGAAGCTCTCGATGAAGCCGTTCTGCTGCGACTTGCCTGGCGCGATATAATGCCAGCCGACGCAGGTCTGCTGCGACCAGGCGAGGATCGCCATGCTGGTGAGCTCCGTTCCATTATCCAAGACGCAGCTGAGCGGCCGGCCGCGACGGGCGATCACCAAGTCTAACTCGCGGGTGACCCGGATGCCGGACAGTGATGTATCGGCGACCGGCACAGGCACTCGCGGGTGAAGTTATCGACGACGGCAAGAATGCGGAAGCGCCGTCCGTCGGTCAGCGTGTCGCTCAGGAAGTCGAGCGACCGACGCTGGTTGCGGCCCTGCGGCAACAGCATCGGCGCCCGCGTTCCCAGGGCCCGCTTGCGGCCGCCGCGCCGACGCACCTGTAGCCGCTCCTCGCGATAGAGCCGCCGGAGCATCTTGTGATTGAGCCGGACGCCTTCGCGATCGAGCAGCACGTGCAGCCGCCGATAGCCGAAGCGGCGCCGAGTCGCGGCCAGTTCCCACAACCGGGTTCGGATCGCCGCGTCGTCCGGCCGCCGGCTCCAGTAGCGAATCGAGCTGCGGTCGCTGCCGATTACCACACACGCCCGCCGATCGCTCACCGCGTACGCCTGACGCAGGTGAGCGACGGCCTCTCTTCAGGCGACCGGCGCCATACTTCGCCTTCCACTTGTAGGACGTCGTCTCGCTGATCCCGTGCTTGCGGCACACTTCCGCCGTCGCCACACCGGCCTCCTACTCTCGCAGGATCCCGATAACCTGCTCCTACGTAAACCGCGATCGCCTCTCATCC
Source organism: Enhydrobacter aerosaccus (assembly GCF_900167455.1). Lineage (GTDB taxonomy): Bacteria > Pseudomonadota > Alphaproteobacteria > Reyranellales > Reyranellaceae > Reyranella > Reyranella aerosaccus. The sequence goes on along the minus strand of NZ_FUWJ01000007.1, from coordinate 271,745 downwards.
GTCTCCTCTCCGCGACGGACTCTACTTAATTCCGGAGGAATTCCGAGGGCGCAGGTCACACTGCATATGACGCAGGCTAAAGGAGGTGTATCGGGGTTTGCTTAAATGGAGAGCGACACCTTCGCTGCGTACATGTCAATTTGCGCACATTTTTAAAGCTTACTTGACGCTTTCGCCAGATGGACGTGAAATATCAAAAATAAATATAAGTAGCTGAGATGGTCGGGAGCGATCGAGATAATTATGATTTTCCTAATTGGAACCCAAAAGTCAGGGACTACGTGGCTACGGAACTGCTTTTCGCATGTGTGTACGGTCCCGCTGCAACAAGAGCTTTATTTTGTGGAGTTGTATGAGCACATCTCACAGCATATCCATACTTATGGCCATTTGGGCGAGGAAGAGACGCTAGAGGCTATTCGCAGAGTGTCAGCGTCGTCGTGGCGATCATTACTCGATTGCGTTAAACCGGGCACTGAATTTGATAAGAGTGCTTACCCGTGTGCGACAGCGCATGCGCCTATTCGTAATGATCTCCACCCATATGCGGTGCGAAGAGCGAAAGAAGTATTTCCCGATGCGCGAACAGTTGTAATCGTGCGGGATCCGAGAGCAGTATATAGCTCCCTAGTTGAGTACCTTAATGGCTTTCAGTCCGGATGGGGACAGAAGATCGATCCAGTTGAATTTGGCCAAACCTGGCAGCTACAGAATACGATCTGGCTTAACGATAGGCCCTCTATTTACGTTAGATATGAGGACTTAAAGAAGGACTTCGTCAATTCTCTGTCGCGGATCTTCGTCGCTTGCGATCTGGTTTATCCTCAAGGGACGCTCGCAAAAATTACCGAGGAAGAATACAAGATTGATGTCGGCAGAGCGCGGCAGCCAGAGATATATCGCCTAGGACGTGTTGATGATTTCAAAGTGCGTGTAGCGCCCTCGGTTATCAAGCAAATTGAGACCGCAGCTGAAAACCTTATGAGTTTTCTGGGTTATCGCCCGGTGGGCACCTAAGTCTGAGCCGATAGTCTCTATTAATTAGGTAATCCCTAACGAATCCGGACCAAGATTGGGTCGAGATCGTTGAGGTTTGTGGTTCCTAAAAGCTTGTGTAGCAAGGGATATAGGGTAAGCGTCGTTTTCAGGCCACGGCCTTGAGGTCGATCGTTGCGTGATAAGCCCAGGGCAGCAGCTCATCGAGGCGGCTTTGCGGGTGACCCTCGACGATGCGGGCGATGACGTCGGCGAGGTAGCGGAACGGCTCGACGCCGTTGAGCTTGCAGGTCTCAACGAGCGAGGCGATCACCGCCCAATGCTCGGCGCCGCCGTCGGAGCCGGCGAACAGGGCGTTCTTGCGCGTCAGGGCGAGCGGCCGGATGGTGCGCTCGACGACGTTGTTGTCGATCTCGATACGGCCGTCGTCGAGGAACAGGCAGAGGCCCTGCCAGCGCGACAGCGCGTAGCGGATCGCCTCGGCGAGCTTGGTCTTCTGACTGATGAGCTGGAGCTTGTCGCGCAGCCACGGCTCGAGCGCTTCGACCAGCGGCCGGCTGCGCTCCTGGCGGACCTGGCGACGCTGCTCGGCCGAACGACCGCGGATCGTAAGCGATGTTCTGGCGCCACGTTGTAGTGACGTGGTGAACTGCGCGAGTGTCGGCAGGCCAGGTCATTGGAGTTGGGCCTATGTCGGACACAGTGCGTAAGCCTATGTCGGAGCCGGTGCGTCGGGTGGAGATCTTCACGGGCGCGGGCCGGCGGCGGACGTGGAGCGTCGAGCAGAAGGCGGCTGTGGTTGCCGAAAGCCTGGCCGGGGCTGAGTCGGTGAGCGCGGTTGCGCGGCGGCACGGGCTGACGCCGTCACAGTTGTTCGGCTGGCGTCGACAAGCGAGCGGCCGTTCGGTGGTGGCTCAGGAGCGATTGAGCTTCGCATCGGTTGTCATGGGGACCTCGCCGATCGAGATCGAGTTCGGCGGGGCGACGATCCGCGTATCGACGGGCAGCGATGCGGCGACGTTGCGGGCCGTGTTGCAGGCGCTGAAGGCCGTGGCGTGATCGTCGCTTCGGGTGGCGTGCGGGTGCTGGTGGCGACCAAGCCGGTCGACTTCCGCAAGGGCATGGAGGGCTTGGCGGCGCTGGTGCGCGAGGCGATGGGCGCCGATCCGTTCAACGGCGCGGTCTACGTGTTCCGTGCCAAGCGGGCCGATCGGGTGAAGCTGATCTTCTGGGACGGCACGGGCATGGTGCTGATGGCCAAGCGTCTGGAGGACGGCAAGTTCCGCTGGCCCGGCGTGCAGGACGCGATCCTGCGCCCGAGCGCGGCCGAGCTACAAGCCCTGCTCGAAGGGCTCGACTGGCGGCGGGTGCACGAGCCCCGACAGATCGCGGTGCCGATAGCGACGAGTTGACTCGGTCGGCGCAAAACGGTCGCAAGGGCCGAGCGTCTGTGATCCATTGTGCCGGTGAGCACGCCCGCCCTGCCTGACGATCCTGGCCTGCTGAAGGCGATGCTGATCGCCGAGCGGCTGGAGAGCGAGCGGCTGCGCCAGATCATCCGGGAGTTCCAGCGTCATCGCTTTGGCCGGCGGGCCGAGAGCGTGGCCGAGGACCAGCTTCAGCTCGCGCTGGAAGACGCTGAGCAGGAAGCCGCGGCGGGGCAGGCCGAGTCCGAGCAGAAGAGCCCGGCCGAGCGCAAGGCGCGCGCTGCCCGGCGCCGGAGCAACCGCGGCGCGCTGCCGTCCGGCCTGCCGCGCATCGATACGGTGGTCGATGTTGCGAGCACCGTCTGCCCGTGCTGCGCAGGAACTCTGCATCGCATCGGCGAGGACGTGTCGGAGCGCCTGGACGTCGTGCCGGCGCAGTTCCGGGTGCTGGTGGTGCGTCGGCCGAAGTACGCCTGCCGGGCTTGCGCCGGGGCCGTCGTGCAGGCGCCGGCGCCGGCCCGGCTGATCGAAGGCGGGTTGCCCACCGAGGCGACCGTGGCCCACGTGCTGGTGTCGAAGTTCGCCGATCACCTGCCGCTGTATCGCCAGGCCCAGATCTACGCGCGCCAAGGCATTGCCCTGGATCGCTCGACCCTGGCCGACTGGGTGGGGCGGGCGGCGTTCCTGCTGCGGCCTGTGCACGAGAGGCTGCTCTACCGGCTGAAGGCCTCGCCCAAGCTGTTCGCTGACGAGACGACGGCGCCGGTGCTCGATCCGGGGCGTGGCCGGACGAAGATCGGCCAGCTCTTCGCCTATGCCCGGGACGACCGGCCGTGGGGCGGCAGCGATCCGCCGAGCGTGGCTTACGTTTACGCCGCCGATCGCAAGGCCGAGCGGCCGATCGCCCATCTGAACGGCTTCACCGGCATCCTGCAGGTGGACGGCTACGGTGGCTACAAGGTGCTGGCCAGGCAGACCAACGTGGCACTCGCCTTCTGCTGGAGCCACGTGCGGCGCAAGTTCTACGAGCTCGCCACGCCCGGTCCCGCGCCGATCGCCAGCGAGGCGCTGACGCGCATCGCCGAGCTCTATCGCATCGAAGCCGAGATCCGCGGTAAGCGTCGTTGTCAGGCCCCAGGCTTGAGCTCGGTGCTAGCGTGATAGGCCCAAGGCAGGAACTCGTCGAGACAGCTATTGGGATGGCCGTTAACGATGCGAGTGATGACGTCGGCGAGGTAACGGTAAGGTTCGAGGCCGATCAGCTTTGCACGGCGAGCCTGGACCATATGGCCTTCATGCTGGGCAAGCGCAGTTCGGCGAGCAACAGCTCGGCGCGTGCGGCGTCGACGGTCATGGCTGTCGTCATGGCGCGACCTCCAGGCCGGCCGTGAGCGGGGTCGTCGTGGCCTCGACCGCGGCGAGTTCGTCGTAGATCGCGAGCGGCGCCAGTTCGACGGCAACCGCCGGGATCGGGGTCTGCTGTGGTCGCAGCCGCGCTCGCAGCTCGCCGGGATCGGGTAATCGGCCGGCGTCGAGATCGGCGCCGATTAGGCTCGCCAGCTCGGCTTCGCGGGCACACTCATAGGCAAGCGCCAGCAGCTCGACAGTGACCTTGCAGGCACGCCGCGCATCGTCTTGGTCACGCCAGGCCTCGAAGGCGCGAGCATAGGCCGGCCGCGGGGACAGCTGGTCGCGGTAGACCAAGTTGAGCAGTGTCATCGGCTTTCGGCGCAAGGCGTGGATCACATGCCGCTAGTCGACGCCATGGCCGCCCTTGTTCTCCGACAGCGGCCGGCCGCGGCGCGGTTGTTGGCGTTGCGCCGCCCGACGATCTGGTCGACGAAGGCTCGATAGGCGTCGAGGTCGACCCGCAAGCGATGCCCACCGGCCAGCTCGATCTCGATCGAGTCTACCCTTGCTCGAGGTCGGCAACGCCGGCGCCACAGCAGGCAACGCGACTGGAACAAGCGCTGCCTTCGACCAGCGTCAGAGGTCGACTGAGCTTGGAAAGGAGATAGTCCTAGGGCACCACGGAGCATCACCGTTTAGAGACGGCCACGATACCCACGCTAGTACCGGCCGGGATCAGAAAGGTCGAGATGATGGCGCCGACCTTCTGAAGCTCGGCTGCCGGCGCGTTCGAAACGAACACCAGGTCTTTGTTGTGTATCGGGAAGCGCTGCGCCAGGAAAAAGGCGCTCGGAGCACGCATGTCCAGACGATAGATGACCGGTATCTCCTTGGCCTCGTCTGCCGACGGTCGGGAGTAGCCAAGCTGGTCATACGAGGCGGTCGGCTCGAATCGAATCACGAAAACGCCACCGGGGTCGGCCCGCAGGTCGTTCAAGCCTCCTGCTTTTGCAATTGCTTCCTCGAGTGAAATTCCGATCGCGTCGAACGGCAAGACATCGTTCGTTCCGGTTGCGCCCGCGGCAGTGAATGTCTGCCGCTCCTTGTCGACGCTAATGACGTCGTCTGGTGCAACTGCAATGTTCTCCTTTGGATCGGTGAGCAGCACTTGCATCGGAACGCGCACCGACCGCTGGCCCCGCATGAGCGTCAGAAAGGTTTCGTAAGGAGGAGATTTCACCCCACCTGCCGCTGCGACGACGTCCAGAATGCGATCCCCCCGGACGCTCAGAGGAATACGCGCTCCTGATGTCACTTCTCCCAGCACACTGACCGTGCTTGAAAGGTTTTTCGTCACTGTCACCAGCACCTGCGGATCAACGACCTTGTTTTGCAGGCGCTCTACGATCAAGCTCTCCACCTGATGCGGAGAGCGACCAGCCACTGCAATCCTGCCGGCGTACGGGATGGTCACTGAGCCGTCGGCACCTACTACCTGCTCAGGAATGGATGTTGCTCTCGACCCGGTTGAGCCGCTCCCGCTTACGGGGGGCGAGCTAAAGAGGCCACCGGACGACACTTCCCAGATGCTGACCTGGATGACATCTCCAACGCCTATGGTCTGCGTCCGAACGCCCCCTTGATTACCGAAGGTTCCCTGAAGACTCGACGTCCTCCAATTCTCCATCGACGTCACGACGCGTGATGAGAGGTCAATCAGGGCAAACCGAATCCCATCGCCTTTGGCGGGGGACTGCGCCGCGGCCAGGATATCGGATCGTGAAGGGCCGGCTGAAGGCAGCGTGCACGAGGTCAGAGCCAGTAGGACAAAGAGGACGAGGGGGATGGGGAAACAGGAACGCATCGCGTGCCACAGGCGCTCTCCGCACTGCACCGTGAATTCGCGCATCTTACGCCCCTACCCCTGTCGACCCGGCAACTTAGCCATGATTTAATCTTCTTCCTAGCAGCTAGCTTGTGTCCAGTCGCCTCTTCTATCGCACGACATGGAGGATGACGACCGAATCTCATGATCCAAAGGCAGACCGCACCAGATCGGTCTCACGGATTTCGCCGCATTCGCCGCCGCGCTGGCGCTCGACTGACGCCAGCGGTGCGGTGCGGCCAGCCTGACATGGCGATCGCCAGCTGCTTAGCTGGAACCCAGATCGGCTACTTCCAAGATCGCCTTCCCTGCGTCGTTCCAGGTCGGAAACGCTTTCGGTGTGGCGAGCGCCGTGGCGATGCGTCTAGCGGCCCGTGCCAACGAAGCTTCGTCCGTGATCCAGGCACTCATCGCTCGAGTGAGCGCTTCGGGACGTGCGGGATCGAAGTAAACGGCAAGATCGCCGCCGGATTCGCGTGTTGCGCCGACGTCCGCAGCAATACAAGGCACGCCCTGAGAGATGCTCTCCTGCACGGCCAATCCCCAGCCTTCGCCATGGCTCGGCATAACTGTGAATCGCGCACGACTATAGAGGGCGCCAAGATCGGTATCGCTGACGTTCCTGAACCAGATGACCTTGCCTTCGCGGGCAGCCCTGGCAAGTCGAGCCTCTACGTCGCCTGCCTTCCATCCTTTGCCACCGACGACGACGAGTTGGGGCACACGAGCGCCCAGTTGCGCCCGCAGCGTCTCGATTGCATCAAGAAGGGCCGGAAGATTCTTGCGAGGCTCGACGGTGCCCACGAACATGATGTAAGGCCCCTCCACTATCGCGGGACGATGCGGGCTGTTGCCGGGGAAGCTATCCCAGCCGACAGGCATGATCGAGATAGGCCGTTCGGGCAATCCACGCTCGGCAAGAATCCGCCGGAGCCGCTTCTTCGTAAATTGCGAAAGCACCAGCCAGTGGTCAACGGCCGGAGCAATCTGCACAAGCTGACGTGAGAATGCGCGCACGGCATGAGCCGGGGTCCATTCCGGTCGCTCGATCAGATAGAGATCGTGGACCTGCTGCACGATGCGTAAGCCGGTGCGGGTCTTCAGGTCAGCAACGATCGGTGCATATGCTTTCTGCCACCAAAGATCGCCGGGGTTGAACAGGCTATCGCCCCTTGCAGGAGGTTCGACGATCTGCAGCGACGACCTCCGCCCCGGAACATAGCCGAGTGCCAAGTAAGGTATATGGAAGTACTGACCTTCACGAAACGCGCCTGCAAAGCTCGCATGTCGCAGCGCCGCCGAGTGAAGTCGCCGTAGTGCTGGAATATTGCCTATCGCACTTGGGTCGATCTGGACGAAGCGATTGTCACCGAGCAGTCGGGCAACGAACTCCACTTTGCCGGACTGGCGGATGGCATCGGACGCTGCGATCTTCTCAATCACTCGCTGCACGCCACCAGGACGCTTGAAATAGGCATACCAGTGCAGAAGCCCCGTGAGATCGAAGAGCAGCCGTCCGCTCATTCGGCCAACCCGAGTACGGTCTGGCCGGCATCGTTCCAGCTTGGGAAGATCCCATTTTGAAGAGTTTCTCGAATGAGGGCTCTCTGTCGCGCGAGCATCTGCCCATCCGTAATCCACTTGGCCATCAGGGCTTGTAAACCAGCCCTATCTGTCGGCTCAAAATGCACCGCCAGCCCGCGACCGGCTTCTCGAAGCGCCCCTGCGCTGGACGCGATACAGGGTACGCCATGCGCGATGCTCTCTTGGACTGGCAAACCCCAGCCTTCCATGTGGCTGGGTGCCACAGTAAAGAGTGCCTGGTTGTAAAGAGCCGGCAGCTCCGAATCTCGCACTGAAGACAACCATCGCGTTGACGGCTCTTGCCAAAGCCGCTTTGCCATTCGCATCGACCGCCAACCATAAGTGCCCACCACGACCAATGTGGGAACGCGCGCCCCCAGGTCACGTCGAAGACCTTCCATAGCATCCAGCAGTGTGGCCAAATTCTTTCGCGGTTCGATCGTACCCACGAATAGGATGTAGGATTTTTCTGTGAGGTTATACCGTCGCAGTACCTCCTTGTCGGCGAGGGCGGACGGCTTAAAACTATCCCACCCTATTGGCAGCACGTCGATCGGCTTGACCGGCAGGGACTGCTCCGCCAGCCACTTTTCGAGGCGATCCTTCACGTAGTGCGAATTGGTCACCCATCGATCGACGGCCGGTGCGATCCTGGTGAACGTCGATACGAAGGTGCTCACAAAGCTCCTCCCGAACCAATCCGGCCGGTCAATCACAAACAGATCGTGGACCATCTGGACGACTCGCACGCTGGTCCTGGCTTTCAACTCAAGAGTGAAGGGCGCATAGCGCGGCTGCCACCACAAATCGCCTGGATTGAATAACGTATCGTCTGGGCCAGGTGGTGCCACAGACTGAAGTGCAGGCAAGAGGCACGCCGAGAGTCCGAGGCCGAGATATGGGAGATGATACCACCACATGTCCGCCATGAGAGCCGCCGGTTGCGCTCCTCGCATGCTTCTCACGAAAAGAGCGCGCAGCTGTGCCGGATGGCCAAAAGCCGCTGGATCGATTTTGTAGAACGTGCTGCCACCAAGGCCGCGCGCGACGTACTCCACCGTCTCGCTCTGCCGAAAGGGCACAGAACGAAGTAACCCTTCTGTCACCCGCTGAATGCCTGAGGGGTTCGAAAAGTAAGCATACCAGTGAAGCAGCCCGGTGACGTCGAACAGAAATCTGCGAGGCATCGTTGGCTGTCATATCGCAACTGGTAAGGCAATTTCAGACTGTAATTGTACAGCCGCGCTCTGGCAAGGCTCGGGGCGCACGTGCTAAACGGACTAGCGCTGTAGCCAACGTCAGCTTGCCCGGTGAGAGCGAACGTGAAGATCGTGCTCTGCCATCTTAATAGCCTTTCATGCCTGCCTGGGCTCAACCAGTTATTCAAGGATATCGGCAACGACATTGGCATGGTCATTTCCTCTACACGGTTTGGTTCCAGGCATGGAACTTTCTGGCAACAAGTGCGAAACAGCGTTCGACGCCACGGACTGCCGCTGACGCTTTGGCTGGGCTGCGACATCATCGCGGTTCAGTTCGTAACGACGGTGGCGCGCGTCGTATTGTGGATCACCGGTCGCCCCGCCGATCTTGCGACACTTCCGACGCTCACCGCACTTCGCGGAGCCCGGTTCCTCAAAACAGCGAACATAAATGATGCCGCCACGCTCGCAGCCGTCTCCGAATATTCCCCGGATCTGATCGTCGTCATGAACTTCGATCAAATCCTAGGCAGGCAACTGATCGAGAAGCCGCGCCTCGGCGTTCTGAACGTGCATCCCGCGCTTCTGCCGGAGCTTCGTGGCCCCTGCCCGGTTATATGGGCTCTCATGCAGGGCCGCGCGATGTCAGGAGCTTCGATTCACATTATCGAAGATGAAACCATTGATAGCGGGCGCATTCTGGCGCAAGCGGAGGTTGCCATCGATGGATCACAGTCGGTCGCCCGCATCAATGCAGCGCTGTTTCTGGCCGGTGCTCGGAATCTCGGAGCAGCAATCTCAGCCTTGCGCGCGAACCCAACGGCGGGAAGCGTTCAAGATTCCAGCCGGGCGAGCTATCTAGGATTTCCCACTCGAGAAGAAATGGTGGCGTTTCGACGAGCTGGTCTGAGGCTGTGCCGGCTTTCGGATCTATTTCACTTATTGGCAGCAGCAAGCGGCCTCGGATCATGGCGATCATAGGACCTACCGCAGCCGATGAAACTGCGAGCTTGAAGTCGCGCGCCGTAGTTACCCCTCAAGCGCCTTTTTGATGGGGCGGGCTGCAGAATAGGCGATCGGCGATTGCCACGTACCATCGTCGACCTCCGCAATTTGCTGCGCAATCGATGCCGAGACGATGCGTGAAAAGGGACCAAGGTGGAGATAAAAGGCGCACATCAGAGCGACTGCAGGCAGCGCGCCTGGGTTCGTTCGGGCGCAAACGTAGAGAGTTTCCAGATAGTGCCGCAAGGCAAGCGGATGCAATCTGCAAGCCGATCGCAGGAGGCGGAAGAGATTTCGCCAGTCATCGGATGAAAGACCGGCAAACCGCCATCCCGTCGGGACCGTGGCTTTTGGTGGCCAGAAACAATCAAGCTGGCGGGCCAGCCGCTTGGTCCGTCCGAAGTATGATTCCGGGGTATAAATGCGGTCGATCACATTCTTATAGTCCATCAAAACCTCTCGCCGCGGCCGCTTCGTTTCGAAATTCAGGCCGAGGGTACACTGGTCGCCGCCCTTTTCGGGCCACGCCCGCAAAAGCCAATCCGCGGGAAACATCCTGCCTTCCCTTTTAAGGCGTGTCGTGAGCTGCGTGTTGGCAAGGGCGGTGAGCAGTCCGACCATGCAAACTGGAATGTCGGCTTCCTCTATGCAGTTCACCATCTCTTCGGCGATGCTGCCCTTTTCGGTGTCGAACCCAACGATGAAGCCCGCGATGGCAAAAATGCCGGCGCCATATATCTTGTGAAGACTGTTCGCCAGACTCCGGCGTGTATTCTGTTTCTTCTGCGCTGCCACCAGCGTATCTCCATCGGGACTTTCGATACCAATGAACACCACGAAGAAGCCGGCTTGCCGCATCATCGCAAGCAATGCATCGTCGTCGGCTAGGTTTACCGAAGCTTCGGTCGAGAAGATGAATGGATAATCGTGCTTCTGCTGCCAAGTGATCAAATGGGGCAACAATGTCTTTACCGCCTTCTTGTTGCCAATGAAGTTGTCATCAACGAAATCGAGATGGCCACGATAGCCACCAGCATGAAGAGCATCGAGCTCACGGAGCATCTGATCGATCGTCTTCACGCGCGGGACCCGACCGTAAAGCTCAATGATATCGCAGAATTCACAATTGAAGGGGCAGCCTCGCGAGAACTGGATGGAAAGATACTGATAGTCGCTCCGTCGCAACAGGTCATAACGAGGCGATGGGCTCTTGGTGACGTCGACCGTGAACTTCTCGGCAATGAAGACGCCGCGACGTTCACCGCTTTCCCAGGCAGCAATGAAATCCTGGATGACCGCTTCGGCCTCACCCTTGACGATAAAATCGGCACGATGGTAAGATTCAGGCTCAGAGGTCACGTCTGGCCCGCCAACCACGACGACTTTTCCTAAGGCCTGTGCTCTCGAGATGATGTCCAGGCAGTCTACGCGCTGGACGTTCATGCCGCCGGTCATGACCAGATCGGCCCATTCGAAGTCGGCATTGCTGACGTCAGAAACATTCCTATCGATCAATCGACATTGCCAATGTGCAGGCAGCATCGCGGCTACCGTCAGCAATCCCAACGGTATCGCGGAATGGCGTGCTCCCGTAACTTTGACCGACTCTTTGTTGTTCCAGAACGTCGCAACGGGGAATGCCGGCGATATCAGCAACACGCTGCATGAGGTTTTCAGCATAGGGTCCGGTCCTCCTTCGTAGTGTGCGGGCACCGCTTGAAATGCGTGCAATCATTGTTGCCTATAGGAACACGCTGCTGAACTCCCGATACCTATTCGAAGGGCGTTAATGCACGATCGGCGTCCCGGAGTTCCCGATGCTGTGGAGCTGAAGCTGCGGTGCAGGAACAATTGCAATGCAGCGACTCAACAAAGCCTCCAAAGCTTTCCGGAGCAACCAGCCTGGGCGCCGCCCGGAGCTCTGCGAAATCTGCGTTGCGGCGCAAGGCCTAGGCCTCCCAAGCAGCTTGTCTACCCAGGCGGGTGTTTCGGAGGAATGCTAACAAGATGCTGTACCTGTCGGCACGTGATTGTTGTAGCGTCATTCGCTCTCCTTGAAGTGGAAATGAAGCCATGCTTCGGCAGGCCCTTGAAGTTGGCAAAGCGGACCACCTTGGCAAGCCCCCGGGAAGCCGTCGATGCCGAAGGGCCTTGATGCTTCCGGCAATGCATATCGAGGTTGCCATGATTTTCAATGGCGCTAAGAGAGCCGGGCGTAGTATCAGAAAACGTGCGGGGGTGCGCCTGATACAACTGCTCCTTGAGCGTGGCGTGATTATTGCAGATCCACGCTGGCGCAGGGATCCATCAGCCGCCCAAGGACGGCAATTCGTCGATGAGGGTATAATGGTAATTCGTCGGTAAGAGTATAATGGTAATCCGTCGGTAAGGGTATATAAATAGCAGGTATTACGGCGGCGATTTAATGCGTCGAAAATTTTGAATCCGCCGCACATCAGTGCGTCTGCAAATTCCGACTTTGATTCATAAGGCTTCCAATTATAACAGGGGGTGGCAGCGGAGGCGAAATGAACGGTTTCGGTTTGTTTTTGCCTCGATGCGCTGAGGCTTCGAACCTGCCTCGGCAGGTCACTTGGGGGATGGTGTGGCAGCGAAGCAGCGAGCTGAAGTAGCGATTATTGGATATGCGTGCCGAATGCCTGGCGCGCGCGATAACGAACGCCTGTGGCAATTGCTGAAAAATAACAAGTGCAGCGTTACCTGGGTTACTCCAGATCGATTTTCCACTGAGGGCTATTACCACCCTGCTACCGATCGGGCCGGGCGGACCTATACTTTCGCGGCCGGGGTGATCGACGACGCCTGGGGATTCGACGCCACAGCCTTTGGCATGAGCCCGCGCGAAGCGGAACAGGTGGACCCACAGCACCGGCATCTGCTTGAGGTCACCTATGATGCGATTGCGCATTCAGGTGTGCGGCCGTCAACCTTGAGCGGTAGCGATACGGGCGTCTACATAGGTGCGTCGTCGGTCGACCACGGCACGCGCTTTCTCGCCGACCCAGCAGTGGTGGACGTGCACATGATGACGGGCAATGCGCTCAGCATCATGGCCAACCGAATTTCCTATAGTCTCGATCTGCGCGGCCCGAGCTTCGCGATCGATACCGCCTGCTCATCCTCCCTTGTCGCTCTTCATCTTGCTGCAGACGCGATCCGCAATGGCACGATCGATACGGCGATCGTCGGTGGCGTCAACATGATCCTGTCGCCGCTTTCCTTTGTCGGCTTTTCCCGTGCTTCGATGCTGTCACCGACGGGTCTCTGTCGTCCATTCGACTCCGCCGCCGACGGTTACGTCCGCGCTGAAGGAGTTGCCGTTTTCGTTTTGAGATCGATGGCTGCAGCCCATAAGGCACGCAACCGAATCCGTGCGGTCATCGTCGGTACCGGAATCAATCAAGACGGCCGGACTACCGGTCTCTCCTTGCCGTCCGCTAAGTCTCAGCAGGCACTTCTTGATCGTGTCTATTCCGATTTCTCGGTCGATCCAGCGGATCTGCTTTTTGTTGAGGCGCACGGGACCGGTACGCGGGTCGGCGATCCTCTCGAGGCACATGCCCTCGGCTCGGCGCTGGCACAGCGTCGCGCGCAAACCCTACCGATCGGCTCGATCAAATCGAATATCGGCCATCTCGAACCCGTCTCAGGTCTCGCTGGTCTGCTCAAGACAGTTATGGCGCTGGAGCACGGTGTGGTGCCGGCGACCTTGCATCAGAAGTCACCCAACCCCGACATCATGTTCGACGAACTCAACCTCAGGGTGATTGATCGCAATCTTCACTTGGGTGACCACCAGGGCGATGCGTTGGCGGGGGTCAATTCGTTTGGCTTCGGTGGGACAAACGCACATGCCATTGTCCGGGCAGACAAGAGCGTGGAGCGGCTAGTCCAACTGCCTCCGCATTGGGTGCCTCCTCTAATCTTGTCTGCGCACAGTTCAGAGGCACTCACAGCGCTGGCCGCGCGGTATTTCGACCAGTGGCCCGCCACTATGCGCAGTGCTCTCGAGTTTATAGGCGCCAGCGCCTTTTCCAGAGATATGCTTCCGCATCGGGCACTGTTCCTGGGAGCGAGCACGGAGGAGATCCGCCGCGGGGTTGGCGAGTTCGCAGAGGGCAACGAGCCCGCGTCGGCAATCGTCGGCCAGTCCCTGGGCAGCGATCTTCCGGTCGCGTTTGTCTTTGCCGGCAATGGCTCGCAATGGGCGGGTATGGGCCGCACGGCCTGGGAGACGAACGAGAATTTCCGTGATGCGCTCCGTGAAGTCGAAGAACATTTCGCGAAGGTGCAGACGTGGTCGATCATCGATACGCTCTTCGCCGCCGATCTGCCGGAGAAGCTGCGGCAGGCAAGCTATTCGCAACCGCTGCTGTTGGCGCTGCAGGTCGCGACAGTACGCGCTTTAGAATCGATGGGGGTAACGCCGTCGGCGACCGTGGGCCATAGCGTTGGCGAGATTTCGGCAGCGTGGGCCGCCGGCGCTCTCAGCCTCAAGGATGCAATCGACGTCGTCGTGGCCCGCAGCCGCCATCAGGAATCGGCGCGTGGCGCAGGCGGCATGGCAGCCGTCATGCTGAGCGAGCGCGAAGCCAAGCGTTTCCTGAGTTCCATCCTCGGCATCTCCGTCGACATAGCCGCCGTCAATAGCTGGCGTAACGTCACGATTTCGGGCCGGCATGAAGATCTGGACAAGGTGCTTGCCGCGGCAAACAAGGCTCGTATCAGTGCGCGGCGTCTGGACCTCGATTACCCCTACCACAGCCCGCTAGTTAATTCCGTCCGCGCGCCTCTCCTCCGGGAACTTTCAAAGGTCAGGTCGCTGCCCCCTCGCCGCAAGTTCTTCTCAACCGTGACCGGCGCTGCGATTGAGACCGAAGCACTTGGAGCCGAACATTGGTGGCGCAACGTTCGAGATCCGGTTCAATTCTATGCAGCCATCAATGCGATGGTGAAGGAAGACTTCAGGGTCTTTGTGGAGATCAGCCCGAGGACAGTTCTTGCCAACTCCGTTCGCGATGTTCTGCGTGAGAAAGGTATTCGCGGAGCCGTCATCGACACGCTGCGCGAAAAGGAGGTAGTCGAGAATGGCGCCAGCCTGCGGGCCGCAGCAGCTCGGGTCGTGGTGTCAGGGGGCACCGTCAATCTCCATCGGTTCTTCGGACAACCGCCAGCCAGTTCGATCGATCTGCCGCTCTATCCGTGGCAACACACGCAGCTCAAGATTGGACAGTCCAAGTCTGGCAATACGTTCCTTGATCCTCCGTCGCACCCGCTGCTCGGCCGCAGGCCCAGGCAGGATTCAATGGAGTGGTTCTCAACAATAGATTCGCAACTCTACCCCTGGCTCGAGGATCACAAGGTCGGCGACATTTCAGTCATGCCGGCCGCCGCATATGTCGAAATGGCTCTTGCCGCCGGCCGTGAAGTGTTCGGTGACGGCCCACTGGAACTCAGGGACTTCGACATTCTGCAGCCGCTCCAGTTCGATGGGCGTACAATGCACGAATCGCAGGTTCGTCTGTCGCCCGAAACTGGCCTCATCGAACTGCTGTTCCGTCAGCGCGACGAGATTTCAGAATGGGCCTTGCATGCCCGGGGAGTTGTTGGCATCTCTCCCGTCGTGGGAAAGAAGAAATCCCTCCCCTCCCCGGGCCCGGTGATCGTTCTCAAGTCCAAGGTGTACGAAGTCTCGCGGTCGCTCGGGCTGGGTTACGGCCCGGCGTTCCAAAGACTTGAGAAAGTCAGTTTCCCTCAGCCCAAGCTTGCCTTGAGCTCCGTTACGCCCGTACTTCCGCTACCTCCCGCCCCCTATGTGACGGACCTCACTGCATTCGACGCCTCTTTCCATGCGCTGTTTGCTGCGGAAGAAGCCGGCGTCGCGGACATGCCGATGAAGCGCTATTTGCCGGTTCGGCTGGGTTGTGTGCGCGTCTACAAACCCAACGCCGTAATTGCGACCATTGTCGCCCGAACATTGCGCCAGTCGCCAACGTCCTTGTTGGTCGACATCGAACTGTACGATGAAGGCGATACGCTGGTACTAAGCGCCGAACTCGTGAGGCTTGTCGAAGCGCAGAGCGAGGCTGGCGCCAATCCTCAAGCGCTGAGCTATCACGTTTCAGAGTGGGTGCACGATAGACCGGGTACCACTTCCCTGCTTGTGCCTACTCCCTTTGCCACGGCAGACACAGCCGCCACGGCATCGTTTGACGAGGCCAATCTGCTCCTCAATGCCGGTTGTTTGCGCGCTGCATGGAAGGCCCTTTCGATGCAGTCCAGTTCTGAACAGCTGGACGACGCCCTTCAGCCGGACTGGCTGCCATTCCTGCGCAGCTCGCTGTTCTGGCACCTCGAGTCCAGAGGCCTCGCCGGCGAACAGGAAGGCAGGCGGATTTTCGCGGCGAGTTGTGAGCTACCCGAGATCAGCTCGATCGTGAAGTCCCTGACCGTGCGCCATCCATCGATGATTGCCGAGATCACCGGTCTCGCGAGAATTGACGAAGTTCTGCATGGAATCATTTCCGGCGAAAGGAACGGCGCGGCGGACTTCGCGTCGAATCATTGGCGGCACCTGAGTGCCTCGTCGCCCCAAGTTCAGCTTCTGCGCCAGGCGGTGGTAGGACGCTTGTCAGAAATGATGGCGGCAATGGACGCCGACCGGCTGGTGCGGGGGCTCATGATCGGCGCCGAGCATATCGAGGTCGCGTGTACGCTTATGTCCCGCTTCTCCAATCTCGAACTCATCGTCACGGATGCGGACGACTCCCGGATCGAAGAAGCTGGCATCGCTCTTTCGGATGCTTTCCCTCGCATCCGGTGCATGTCGTGGTCGTCGATCGGAGAGATTCCGGCACAGAGTCTGGATTTCTGCGGCGCCGTTGATGGCCTCAGCGAGGCCGCTGCGATGCCCGACGCGCTGCAGACATTGCACCGACTTTTAAGGCCAGGGGCTCCCCTGCTGGCGGGTGAGCTCAGTCCCAGCCTGTTCTGGGATATCGCCCGCAGTACGCGTCGCAGCTGGTGGCATCGCTCAGCCAGCGCGGAATTCCCTGTTGGTGCCCTGTTGACGTCTCAGGAATGGACGCAAGAGCTCGAATCAGCCGGCTTTCGGTCCATCGTCGTCCTGTCAGCGGACAAAGAATCGGCTTTCGGAACCCTGCTTGCTGCCGTGGCCGGGAGGCTTGCTCCTGGTTTGCCCGCAACGAACGACAACGCCCCGGTGTTTTCCTGGGAAGGGCCGGCCAACGACGGCGGTCTCCTTACCAGCTTGCGCAAGCAAGTGGCAGGCAGCTTGCCACACACACCGGCCGTCACATCCACTGCAGAGGCAGCTCCCTCGGTCACGGATATCGTCTGGGCAGTGGACCGCATTGACGGAGGCTCATCGGAACTGGCCGCGGAACTCTTGGCAATTGCCGAGCGGCTTCGATTCAGCGATACAACGCCGGCAAGGTTTTGGGTGGTCATCCCCTTCGAGAATGCCGGCGAGTTGCCGTCGCATCGCCCGCAATGGTGCTCTCTTGCAGCAGCAATGCGTGTCGCGCGGAATGAGAATGCTGGGCTTGAGATCAGGTGTCTTGGCGTAGCTGGCGAGACATCCGACGTCTTCGAAGCCTTGGCAGCGGAGTTGATGAGCCCGGACGCTGAGCACGACGTGTTCATCGAGCCCGCCCGGCGCACGATATTCCGGCTGGAACGTGGTGTGGCCGAGCAGGCCTCAGATGCTTGCCATCAGCCCGATACGACCGTCGTTCTCGAAAGCGGCAAAGGCTTCGCGCGTCAAAAGCTTGTCTGGGCTTCGGCGCCCCGGCCCGTTCTCGGAGCCGACCAGGTTGAGATCGAAGTCAAGGCGGTCGGCCTCAACTTCCGGGACGTAATGTGGAATCTTCGTATGCTGCCCGAGGAGGCGCTGGAGGATGGATTTTCCGGTCCGGGTCTTGGCATGGAGTGTTCGGGTGTCGTTTCCCGCGTGGGGGCCGAGGTAAGTCAATTCAAGCCGGGCGATCGCGTAGTTGGCTTTACCCGACAGGCATTTTGCGGCCACGTCGTCACTCCGGAGTTAACGGTGGTTCGACTCCCCGAGAACCTGTCCTTCGAAGCGGCAAGCGGCATTCCCGTCGCGTTTCTCACCGCTTACTACTCGCTGATCCATCTGGCTAAGCTGACCGCGAAGGAAACCGTACTGATCCATGGCGGCGCTGGCGCCGTGGGGCTGGCGGCAATCCAGATTGCCCGGCGACTGGGCGCGCGAACCATTGTCAGTGCAGGAAGCGAAGAGAAGCGCGCGCTGCTTCGCAATCTCGGCGTCGATTTCGTCTGCAACTCTCGGACCTTGGCCTTTGCTGACGAGGTCCGCGAGTTCACAGGAGGCAAGGGCGTCGATGTCGTACTGAATTCGCTCGCCGGCGAGGCAATGATCCGATCCGTGGATTGCTTGCGGCCTTTCGGGCGATTCGTCGAACTCGGGAAGCGCGATTTCTATTCGAACACTCATCTTGGCCTGCGCCCGATGCGCCGGAACCTCACCTACTTCGGCGTCGACGTTGACCAATTGATCGGCGAACATAGGCATTTGGCGCGTCAGCTTTTTGTCGAAGTACTCAACCTCTTCAGATCGGAGGATCTTTCGCCGATCCCCTATCGTGTGTTTGACGGCGAGTTCGTAAACGACGCATTCCACCTGATGCAACGGTCCGGCCACATCGGCAAAGTCGTAGTGACACCGCCGACATCGGCCGCCACGGCAAGCCGGGCCGGCGCGCACTTCCCGGTCGATGGCCTCGGGACCCATGTCGTATTGGGAGGCACGAGAGGCTTTGGACTAGCGACCGCAGAATGGCTTGTGGCACGCGGCGCCAGGAACATCGTTCTGGCCAGCCGGAGCGCAGACCTTACGGATAGCGGCCTCGCCAAGGTTGAGGCCATGCGGCTGCGCGGCGTCACCGTTTCAGTCGAATCGGTGGATGTGACGAGCAAGAAATCGCTTGCAATTCTCTTTCATCGGTGCGCGGTTACCGGGCCGATCAAGGGTATCGTGCTCGCAGCCATGGCGCTCGACGATCGCCTGATGGTTAATCATGATCGCGTTTCGATCGCCACTGCTCTCGAGCCGAAGGTGGATGGCGTGATGAATCTTGAAGCGATCGCACAGGACCTGAAGCTCGATTATCTGCTCCTCTATTCGTCATTCACGACCATGTTCGGCAATCCGGGCCAATATAATTACGTCGCTGCAAATGCCTTCATGGAGGGCATGGCCCGACGGATGCAAGCCCAAAACATCCCGGCCGTCGCCGTGGCTTGGGGCGCGATCGAGGACGTGGGCTTCCTGGCTCGCAACATGGTTACCGATGCGCATCTGAAAAAGCGCTTCTCCTCGAGCCTGATTACCTCTCAGATGGCTCTCGATGCTCTCGATTGGCTTTGCGACGACAATGGCCGCTTCATCACTGCGAACTGTGGCATCGCGCGAATGGACTGGGCTGCGGCGCGCCGTGACCTCGTTACTTTACGGTTGCCTATGTTTACGGCGATTGCAATGGCGTCCTCTGGCCACCAGAGTGAGGAAACGGCGGCGCTCATCCAGCGACTGAAGTCGCTTCCGATCGACGAAGCGACCGATGCCGTAGTGGAAATTGTGGTCGTGGAGATTGCTCGCGTTCTACGCCTGCCTCCAAAGGAGATTGACCGTCACCGGCCACTGGCTGAGATCGGCATGGATTCCCTGATGATGCTCGAGTTGCGCACGACCGTTGAAGCCACGCTCCAAATCGAATTGCCGATGATGTCGCTTTCAAGTGGCATCACGCCTGTCGATGTCGCCCATCGGATTGCCTTGCTGGTGGCGGGCGCCGAACAACAGGCGTTCTCTGGAACGATCGCGGCGATCGCATCGAGTCATTTCACGTCCGATGCCGAAGGCAGCACATCTGCAGAGCAACAGGCGGCGGTAAACGCCATGTTCGGCAAAGTGCGCGAAATGGAGAAGCAATGAATTTGGATCGCCGTGAGGCCGAGAGCACGGTCGAGAGTGTGCGGCTCGCATTGGCGAAATCCGCAACAGTTCCAAAGCGAAACAAGGCGGGAACAGCTGCTTCCATTCCGGCCAAAGGGCGAGCGGCAGATCCCTTCGAGTCCTTACCTGAGTACGAAGTCCTCAGGCTCGGGCAAGCTTTGAGCAGCATTACGGGCGTTGCTAGCCCCTTTCATCGCCTGCATGACGCAAAGGCCGGGGAAATCAGCTTCATCGCCGGTCAACGGGTCGTCAACTTCGCATCCTATGATTACGTAGGCCTCAATGGCGATCCAAGAGTCGTTGAGGCCGTCAAAGCGACCGTCGAAAAGTTCGGCATGTCGGCGTCAGCCAGTCGCTTGGCAGGGGGAGAGCGACAGGTTCATCGCGACCTCGACATTACCTTGGCCCGGCTACATGGTTGCGAGGATGCCCTCGCATTCCTGAGCGGTCACGCCACGAACGTCTCAGTGATCGGGACCTTGCTGGGGCCGAGTGACGCGATTTTTTGCGACGCGCTGGTTCACAATAGTGTTCTGGAAGGCGCACGCCTGTCGGGCGCCAAGCGCATTCTTTTCCCGCATAGCGACCTCGAGGCGCTGGAGCGCGCCCTTCGTCTCAATCGCGCTCGTCATCGGCGAGCCCTGATCGTCGTTGAAGGGCACTACAGTATGGACGGCGACAGTCCAGACATGCGTGAACTGATTAAATTCAAGCGTCGTTATGATGCATGGCTAATGGTCGACGAAGCGCATTCCGTGGGCGTGCTGGGGAGGACCGGGCGCGGCATTGCGGAAGAACAAGGAATCAACCCCTCCGACGTCGACATATGGATGGGAACGTTGAGTAAATCGTTGTCGGCGGCCGGCGGCTATATCGCGGGCAGCTCGGCGCTTATTCAGATTCTCAAGTACAACACGCCCGCTTTCGTCTTCAGCGTTGGCATGCCGCCACCGGTCGCCGCTGCCGCATTGGCGGCAGCGGATTTGATGTTGCGAGAACCAGAACGCGTAGCGCGGCTACGCAAGAACGGTGCGTTCTTTCTGGCTGAAGCCAAGGCGCGCGGCCTGGATACGGGCGTGAGCTCGGGGGCGGCTATCATACCGGTCATCGTGAAAAGCTCGGCCTATGCCCTGATCCTTTCCGACCGCCTTTTGAAGCGTGGTTACAACGTCGTCCCGGCAATCTTTCCTGGCGTCGCCGAAAATCAGGCGCGCTTGCGCTTTTTCGTGACTTCCGAACACGCGCCCGTTCATATCACAGGGGTCCTCGATGCCGTCGTCCAGGAATTGGAGACAATTCGCCAAGAACCGTCTTACGTAAGCCAAGTCGTGGGTCAGCCCACCGGGGACTATACGGCTCTTGCGACCGCGGTGGTCGGCTGATTCGCCTCAAACCTTGGATCGCCGGAGGTTAGATTCTACCAGCTATATCGCGATGGCGGGTTCGGGTGTGCCATCGCGATGAACCAACGAGATCGGGGTTTTCTATTCGATTGCCCCATTGGGGGCGACTAAATCGGAAAATGTCGTGAACCGATTATTGCGTCATGTCAGGCTAAGATGCCGGACAATGCTTCTCATTCGGTCGGTGCGCCTGACTAATGTGCAATGCTTCGTCTTTGGCGTGCGGTAAGACGAATTAGAGATGACGCAATTCCCGCTGGCAGAAGCCCCACCGCCCAAATGGCGATTTTTAGCGGAAGTGGAAAGGCAATGCGGGCGTAGTTTTGGGCAATTCCACGCCGGATCAGTGACGAAGCCCGCTCAGCAGGCATAAGGAAAGGCATCACATAGGGCCAGCGTTCGGTAATCCGGCTTGTCACGAAGCCCGGACAGACAACAGTGACGCCTACACCGTAAGGCCCTAAACTATATTGTAGGCTCTCGCCCCATACACGAACGGCTGCCTTACTCGCATTATAAGTGGCCGCATACGGTAGCCCCACAAAGCCTGCGAGCGATGCCATAATCGCAATTTGGCCACGTCCTCGTGCAACAAGGCGCGGCAATAAAGGCAGAATTGTATTGAACATCCCGCCGACGTTCACAGCCATCGTCTCGTGCGCCAAAGTTAAATCCGATAGGTGGGCGTTCTCGACATCGGGTGAAATGCCGGCATTGGCAATCACGAGATCGATCGGTGAGGCATCGTCGAATTCTGTCAACCAGGCCGTCACGGCTTGGCGGTCGGTAACATCGATTTGCCGTGCACTGACAATGGCACCGCGCTTTTGACAAGCGGCAACGACGGCAGCTAAGCGCTCTGAGTCGCGACCAAGAAGCGCCAAGGTAACTCCGGGCGCCGCATAATCTAAGGCGAGCGCCGCCCCGATGCCGCTCGATGCGCCAGTAATCACAATGCTATTAAAGCGGGTCATAAATTTGCCTATGTCTCAAAAAACTGGGTTGCGACAAGGCAAATAGAGGATGGGACACTGTTTTGGGAGCCATTTGAGGCCGCCTGGCACATCGTTAGTCCCATTCGTCGTGGCAATTGCTAGTACTGACCTCCGCACCAACACTTAGGCCAGTCCTTGGTCGCCCACAGAACCAATAGCTCTTATCAATTCTCTAATACACTTTCGAATTTGCGCCTCGCGAATATTTCCGTATGCCTTTGCCAGTTCAGATGCCTCCAGATTAATTGAGGGATCCCGCTTATATTCCGCTGAAATTGCCGCTTGCCTTTGCCCATGCCTAGATGCGGTCATTGAGACTCGGCCGCTAACGGGCAAGTCCCCAAAGAAGTATGATATGGGCACATCGAGAACTTGGGCGACTTCGAACAGACGGCTGGCTCCAATTCGATTTGAGGCACTTTCGTACTTCTGAATCTGCTGAAAGGTGACGCCGACGGATTTCGCAAGCTTTGTCTGCGTTAATCCAAGCAAAACGCGACGTTGGCGTATGCGAGCGCCGACGTGAATGTCTACAGAGTGTAACATTACGCTCCCTCACAGGCGTGCAGCGTACCATCGCCAACGCGATCAGAGACCCTCTCGTCGAAGGCATTTGTCGGCACAAATCAATTAGGATGGGCATAATTCAACGCGGCACGCGCTCTCGGCACTCAAAGGGTAGAAAATGAGCGCTTAATGGCGCTTGATTGTTATTGTGATTTACCCCGCCGACCTCGACAAGGCGCAATCGTGAGGATCTTTCATGTTTCCGTTTACTCTATGTCACTCAGTACAAATGCTGCCAAAATGGAAAAGTGGGTGCGCCCTTCCGTGGCATCCGGGCAAGACAATTTGTCTCGGCAGTTTTGGAGCTGGTCTGACTGCATGCTGCGGCTTCACTGCGTCAGCTGAGGCGGCCTCCACGCCTTCAAGCAAGTTGGATATTCGGGTGTAGTTATGGAGAGCGTGCCAGATGCGGGCAGATCCGTCGTGGCTCAGAACACTTCCGACACCAACCGGCCATTCGCACAAGCTCTACTTCGTGACCCAGCACGAGAACGGCGAAGGGGCGAACTGGGCGCAGCTGTTTGTCGAGCTGATATTTTCGAGCTCTGGATAGATCGTTGGAGGACTGCTTTGGCGATCTCTGCTCTCCGCTTATCACTGTCATAGGCGGCATCGGCCATGACGAAGTCAGCCGGCTGGTTCCCACCAGGGCATCGACCCACCTGACCGGGCTTGACGACGCCGCCGATCGTGAACGCCGCGACATTTGGGATCGTACCGTCGATCGATTCCATCAATGGCTCCAGTTCTTAGCGCTCTGCCGCTTTCACGAGAGCCTGCCCCGCCGCCACGCGTTTGTCGGTGGCATCCGTGCGATCGCGTCACCAATTGCTTTCGCTCTCCTGTGTCGACCCTCGGCTCCTGCTACTTCTTCCGCCCGACCCAGATGCCGCAGTTACGAGACGGGAGCTTCCCAAAGGTCCACGAAGCTGGCACGAGCTGAACCGCCAACGGGCTTATCTAAAGCGTCGATCTTGCTGCCTTTCAGGGCTCTGGGACTTCAGTTCAATCCAGTCCGGCAGCACCATTCACCAGATTGACAAGGCACAAAAAGTCCCAGCGGCGATCATACCCGGGTATCGTTGAGGTCGTGTCAAAGATGATCGCGAATGGAATAAAATACCAAAGAGCATAGTGCCCAGACTGCTATGCCCGCAGCAAAAACCATACCCGCTATGCGCAGTCGCCGAGGATAGAGCGCCTCTTCCGGCGTTTTCGGCTTCACGAAGGCATTGAGATAGAGCTGCTGCTTCAGCGCCTCCATGCGCGACTGTTCCCTGGCCTGCAGGGCTGACAGATACAGTTTCTCGCGGAAGGCTTCTTCGAGCTTCAAGGCCTCAAAATTGCCGAGAACGGCAGTGATCGTTGGTGAATCGGACTTGCTGGTCGCGATATCACCCCCTTGCGTCATGGTCGCCTGCTGATCGCGGATGATCTCCCGCAGCGCTTCCATCTCGGCGGCGATATGGCGTAGCTGCGGTGAAAGGGGAGCCGATTTCTGGATCGCGTTGTACTGACTTTGCATAGTCGCCAGCCGTTCGCGCTGCCTTGCCTGAAGACCGATGTCGACGTCGGCCGAGCGCGTGGGATCGAGCATGCCGGCCTTGTCCCTGAACTCGCGCAAGGCGGCCCGAGCCTCGATGAGGTCACGCTCGGCCTTTGCCACCTCCTCGTCGCCAAACGCGATAGCATCCTGGCGGGCACGTGCGGAAAGATCATTTACGGCCTTTTCCGCGCTCTTCAGCACAGTGGTCGCGACAGCCAGGGTATCACCGGCTGAGAAGGCACGGACGGTTACGGAGATCACGCCGGTCGTCATGTCGAAGAATGGATCCACCATACCCCGCCAATATTCGGTCTTCCGCTCGATCGAAGCGTTGTTGGCGAGGCGGCTCAGCCAATCGATTTCGGCACGGCGGTAGATGCGGGCGAAACCAAGGTCGCCATCCAGCGCTTCGACGACGTCGCGACTCTTGATGAACTGTACAATGGTCTGCGAGTCCCAGATCTGGCTTGCCGTCACGCCACCGCCGGCCAGACCAGACGGGACCGTTCCCGAGTTGCCATTGTTGGAGAGAATGGGGTCACTCGCCCGCCGCAAATTGAACCGGAATTCCGCGGCATACTGGTCGGACGCAAAACCAAAGAGATAGATCAGCACCACCACGGTGGGCAGCAACACCAGGAGCAAGAAGGAGATCAGATGGCCCCTGCCCTTGATCCTCGTCCTCGGCGGCTTAGCTTGACCTTCGATGACCGCGGCCGCGGCCTCCGAGGGCGTTTGCTTGCGTAGCCGAATGACTGCGGTATTCATAACCTGCCTACGATTCTGTATCGCTATCCAGGCCAAGAAGCTGTCGATAGTCCCCGATGGCAGATTCGACCGAATTATACATTACGATCTGTCCGTCGTTCAGGATCGCACCGATATCACAATACGACCGGATGGTATCGAAACTATGAGAAACCATAATAACATTCGTGTCGCGGATGCGCTCCTGGAAAGCTAACCGACAGCGGGCTTGGAAGCGTGCATCGCCGACTGCCGTGATTTCATCCACGAGATATACGTCGAAATCGATGGCCAAGCTGATCCCGAAGGACAGCCTAGCCAACATACCGGATGAATAGGTCCGAGTGGGCATGTCATAGTAGCTGCCGAGTTCCGCGAAGTCCTGCACGAATTCGACAGCATATCTTGTATTGGCCCCGTAAACCCTGGCGATGAAGATGACATTCTCTCGCCCTGAGACGTCGGGATGAATGGCACCGCCAAACCCAAGCGGAAAGGAGACCCTCCCCGCTCGCCTGACTGTTCCGCGGTCGGGCAGTTCCGTGCCAGACAGCAGCCTCATGAGCGTCGACTTTCCGGCGCCGTTCATCCCCAGGATGCCGACATTGACTCCGCTCCGAAATGACACGCTGACATCGTGGAGCACGCGACGCGCTGAGTCCGGCGTATGGTAACTCTTGTAGACGTGGTCCAGCGTGATCATGCGACGGTCAGCCGGCGTCTGCATACCCTCTCGAGGCCAAATCCGATCATCAGCGTGCCGATCCCCCACATCACGACATAGGGGCGATTGAGCCAGATCGGATCCCAAGTCTCGAAAAAGCCGCTACGGACCCAATCGATACCCTGCAGCACTGGATTCCACACGAGGATTTCCCTAACCCAGTCCGGCATCTCGATCGGGTTAAGGAATATGCCCGACGTGAAATACAACGCCCGCACGACATTGGCGAAGATATGGTCCCACGACTTGACGAAATGCATGATGCTGGCATTCGTGACACCTATGCCGAAACCTACCAGCCACAGGAAGAACAGGCCGCTTGCTGCGTCAGTCACGTTGTTCGGAGCCGAGGGCAACCCAAGTGTCGCGAATGCCACAAGCACGATGACCGCGACGCAGAACTGAGTAATCAGCTCCAGCAGCCCTCGAGCCAGAAAAACATCGACGTGCTGCACCAACGGGACCTGCAGCAGAGGGCGACTTGCTTTTAGGCTTTGCTGGACACCGAATATCGTGTTGGAGAAGAGCAGGTACGGCAGTACGCCGGTAAAATAGTAGACTACGATGTTGCTGCCGATTGGGGCGTAACCGCCGAGATGCGTCGCAGAGAATACTGAAGCGATCAGAGCGAGATGGCTAATCGGCTCGAGCAGCGCCCATAGATACCCTATTCGCGTTTCCCCGTATCGCGTTTTGACGTCCCTTAGAAGCAGGGCAAGAATCACGCGCCCTTGGCTTACCGCCGCGTTGTCCCAGGTTGGCGGAGGGATCGGACGTTTGCGTCGCTCAGGACGATCATTCTCCTCACTGTGATCCTCAATGGGAGGGGCGATACGCTCGCGCACGAACCCCTTGCGTTTCTCTAGATCTGCGAGATAGCGAGTGAGATCGGGGTTTCCGGGAGCCTGAAGCGTGCTGGCGCGTGCGAATTCTATCGCCTGATCAAGATCACCCGCATTCTCGTAAACAACGCTGTAGAACCAAGCGACCCGCGCGCTCGTCCCTTCGAATGTCTCGGCGATCCTAATGTCGGCGAGCGCTTCCGTCGTGCGCCCGAGATGATTGAGCAGGCCGGCCCGGTGCAGCCGAAACTCGACGTTGTTTGCCTCCAGCAACAAACCTCTGTTGGCCGAGGCGAGCGCCCGGTGGAACTCTCCCAGGGCTTCGAGCGCTCCAGCATGGTTCCGCCATCCCAGCGCGACATCCGGTGCCAGGCGGACGTAGATCGAGAGTTGATCCAGCGCTCCCCGGTAGTCTCGTATCGCGAGCAGGCAAAGGCCGAGCTGGAAGCGGGCATTGAGGTCAGCCGGATCAAGGTCGATTACCGATTGGAGCAGCTCCGACGAGCCTGCGTGGTCGCCGATCGCACGGAGAAGAGCCGCAGCGCGCACGAGCAGGCGGGTATCGGTCGGATTTCGATCAACAGCGCGGCGCGTTACATTCGCTGCCTCTTCGTTCTCCCCAGCGTCCCTCAGTCGCTCTGCGACGACAACAAGGCCGACGGCGTTCGCCGGATCCGCATCCGCGGCCGCGAACGCCAAGTCGAGCTCCTCTTCCAGACCGTGCGTCAAGGCCATCACCTTGCCTCCCGCCAAGGCCTCCCCGAATGCTATCTGACGCGCTCGAGGACACCTTCTGAACGTGCCTCTGCACCAGCGCCGGCTTCGTCTGGCACGAATCCCAGTTTTTCGAGATGCAGCGCGACGTTGGCTTTTAGATTGTACTTGGCCAGCGCATGGTCGCGCGCCGCCTGGTAGCGGTTCTCTCCGCGTTGGATTTTCTGAGCCAGTTCGACATAGTTCCCGATGTCGAATGAAGTGAAGGTCTCGCCATAATACTTTGTCACCTCGGCAAACGACCTGTTGCGCGCGCAGAGCAGGTTGGCGCCACTTTCGATCGCCAGCGCGATCACGCCGGACATGCTTTGCCCCACCTCGAGGTACGGCAGGACGACGGCGTCCGAGGCACGCAACGCTTCGATGAAATGCGGATCGGAAAGCTCGCCGACGAAATGCACCCTCTTGCCGAGATCGAACTTCAGCGACTGCGAGAGGGCGGCTTCGAGTTCTCCCACCAGCTTCCGATTCTCGGACTCCGGCGCCGTTCTGCCTCGAACATACGGGATCAGTCGCCGCCGCAGATCGGAGACCGTTTCCATATTCTCGTCGCCAATCAGCTCGATGAGGGATTCAATATAGGGATCGAAAGGGACGCCCTGCGCGACGCTGCTGGGATGCTGTCCACCGAAGATGTACAGGTGATATTCCTCGGGAAGGAATTTCAGGGCCTTTATAAGGGTTTCGTATCCCTTGTACGAGGAGATGAACCCAAACGCGCCGATCACCTTGACACCGGTATCGATGCCATGGCGGCGGCGGAACTCGCCCGGATCGCTGTTGACTAGCACCTCCTGCCGCTGGTCTTCCGTGAGGAAGGTGATCGGAAAATCGACGACCCGGTCGAACTCGTAAATTTCCTGGACAAGACGTCGCTCACGCTTGGTATGGACCATGATCCATACATTCGCGTGTCTCGCGCGGCGGCGACAGTATTCTATGAGTCTCTTGTAGAGTTTTTCAGCAGGCCGCCTCAGGAAAACTTCATCGAGCAAGCGGCGCGTGGCAATGATAGGATGGCCGGCCGCAATCGATTCCCAGAACTGAAACATAATCTGGGAAACATGGAACGCCGGCGGATCGATGCGGTGCATGGTGACGACGACGTTGCGGCAGGCAGCCAGCAGGATCTTCATCCGGTGCAGGACTTGGCTGTGCGTCGCGCCAAAGAGCCCTGCCTCCAATTGTATGTTGACGTAATCATAGTCCGCGATCTGGGCCGCGATCCGTCTGATATGCCGATCGGCGGCGATCGAGAACTGCGGGGAACTTTTCTGCAGCAGGAACAGATCGAGAGGGATGACATCACACTGCATGTACTTGGAGAACTGCATCTTGAGCACGTGGGCGTAGGACGCGTTCCCACAACTCTCATTGTACGAACAAATGATGGCTATTTTTTTTTGTTTCATACTCGCCAGCAAATTCTGGTAGGTCAGGGCAGTCCGCCTGGAATCTGTCAGTTTGACAATGCGATAATAGCGGTGCCAGCCACATTGTTGAAGCGGTCTGAGCCGCCACCGACCAAGCTCCTCGATCCTGACCACAATGTTCTTTTCGTTGGGCCGAGGACGTTGCGAACACCGCATGCTGACGGCTGAGGCGCCCTCTGATCGCCGCTCGCCGCAGGATCGCTCATGGATCCCAGGATGAGGGAACCAGACCAAGCCGTCGTCCCAGCTTGACAAGAGCGGCGCGTTCCAGGCCGGAGAGCTTGTGCTCAAGCAAGTTCCTGTCCGCCTTGAGCCGCTCGTTCGTCACCAGCGCCTGCTCGAGATTGGACTCGGCCGCCGCCTTTTCCCATTTCAGGAGATCCTGCGCTGCCAAGGCTTCTTGGAAGGCCCTCTCACCATGCGCCACCGCCTGTGACAGCGCCGTTTCGGCCGCCACCTTTTCTGCCTTCAGGAGGTCCTGTGCTGCCACCGCCTCCTGAAATGCGCGCTCGCTATGTGTTGACACTCGGGCTATCTCCAATTCCAGGGCACCCTTGTCGCGCGCCAGTTGTTCGCGAGCCTCGACGACAGCACGCAGTTCCTCTTCCAGGGAAGATATCCTGGCCAGCAAAGGATCGTTTTGCTTGAGCGTTAGGTGGTGCGATGGTCTCGGCGGCGCGGTCGGCCGCAGCTTGACGTAGAACTCCGAGCCGTGGCCGGTCTGGGTCAGCGGATTGGATTCGATCTCCTCGATCTCGAAATCGAACAGACCGATCGAGCCCAACTCGCGGGCGACGGCCGAGAACCCGTCCTTCGAGAATGCCCAGCAATGGACATCGACATACTCCGTGCTCGCCCTGAGAGCCGCGTTGTAGCAGTCGATATCAGTGAAGAGCCGTTTCACATCGGCCAGCGACAATCCCCGCAGCGGAACGTTCTCGAAAGCGAACAGGTTCTGCAGGCCGTCGTAGACCTGCCCGGGCGAAGGGCTCGACTGTCCCAGGAGATACGAGTTGATGAGGTCCGCAGCATTGGTCTCCCGGCGAAAGTATTCCCCGCTGCCACGGATGTCGGGCAGGACCATGGCAATGACTCCATCGTCTTTCAGGACTGCCCGAACTTGATAAAGGTATTCGAGGAAATTGGGGACATGTTCGAAGACGTGACAGGAAACCACGTAGTCGAATTTCCCGACGTCGCCGCTGCATTGCTCGAGCGTCCTGCCCACCTGCCAGACGAAGTCCAGTCTCTGGACCTTGAGGCCATATTCAATCCGGCCGGGATTGGTCTTCTCGCGCTCTAGGAGCTGCTCGTAGGTGAGATAGTCGCAGTAGAGCACGTCGCCCTCGGACTTCGTCACGATGGGCGCCCAGTTCGGCGCGATCTCCAGTCCGAAGCCATCTTCCAGCGGCAGGAAGCGATGCACCGTGCGGCGCCGATCGTCCAGGCCGAGCCTGCCGAGCTTCTGCTCCAGCGTCACAACCGATCCGTTTTCGGGAGTCAGCGCCATGCCACGCCCAGTGTCGACAATACCGTTGTCATTCGACCGCCGCCTGGCGTGCCGCTGGAGCCACCGGACCGGTCTTGTGTCTTTCCTCGGTGCAGTACCATTCCCATGTTTCCCGAAGTCCGTCGGCGATGGAAAATCTGCATCGGAAACTGGTCGCGCCGATTCGGCTGAGGTCGTATTTGCGATACTCCTGACCGTTGGGCTTGGTCCGGTCCCAGCGGATCCTGTCGGTCATGCCGCTGATCTTGCCGATCATGGCCACGATCTCGCCGATGCTGAGTACATTGCCGCTACCGAGGTTCACGGGCCCGTCCACCTCCTCCATGATCGTCTGGAACGCGCGTGCCGCGTCGCGGCTGTACATGAAGTCGCGCCGGGCCGATCCGTCGCCCCAGACGACGACATCGGTGCCGCTCTCCCTGGCGTCGTGGAACTTCTTGATCAGCGATGGGACGACGTGGCCGAGCTGGACGTCAAACCGGTCATGGGGACCGAATAGATTGCACGAGACGACGTATGCCCACCGCAGGCCGTAGCTTTCTTGATATGCCTCCAGCATCATGAGCATTGCGCGCTTGGCGTTCGCATAGGCGCGCTCCGACGCATGCGGAACGCCATAGTGGATCATGTCCTCCTTCAGGGGGACGCCGGGCGGCGGGTAGGGATAGACCGCGCCGGTTCCCATCACAGTGATCTTCTCGACGGCGTATTTTCGGGCTGCCTCGACGACATTCGTATTGATCACGACGTTGTCGTAAAATGAAAGACCCTGGTTCAACATGTTGCCGAGGATGCCGTAGACCCTCCCGGCGGCGTGGAAGACGTGCTCGGGCCGCGTCTGGGCAAATAGCCGCTCGGTGCTCTCGCGGTCTGACAGATCGCATTCATCCCGGTAGACAGGAATAAGGTTTGTGAATCCTTCCCTGGCCAGATGCCGTGCCAGCGTGGTGCCAACCATTCCGCCGGCGCCGGTGATCATGATACGCGTTTCGGGAGTCATTTGCGCGGCTGCCTTTCCGGTCTAGGCATCAACAGCGCAAGTATGTCGTAAAACGCCATCCCCGTAATGCACGCATTCTCGTTTCCTTCTCGAACTCAGCCCGATGTCATTCTGGGCAAATCCCGCAATCGATCTCCAGTCACGCGCCGGTGGGGACAGTATGCGGTGGAGCATCTCAGGTGTCTGCCGGCGAGATCTACCGCTCCCTCATGTTGTCGTGCTCGTAGCGGACCAGGGGAGAAAGGAGATAGCTGATTATGCTTCTCTTGCCTGTCACGATTTCGACCGTCACGGCCATGCCCGGCGCTAGATTGACGATCTTGTCCTCGATCTTCATCTGAGTCCGATCGAGGGAAATTCTGCCGATATAGGCCAGTTCCTTGGTCGAGGGGTCTGATCCCCCCGTTGTGACGGAGTCGGGCGACTTGCCGCCCGGCATGTCGCGGACGGCATCCGGCCTCACCGCGTCCAACGAGACGCTCTGGACGACGCCGTGGATCAGTCCATACTTGGTGAAATCGAAGGTCCGCACCTTGATTTCCGCCGGTTGTCCGACCTCCACGAAGCCAATGTCCTGATTTGCGATCGTCGCCACGACCTCAAGTTTCCGGTCGATCGGCACCAGCACCAGCAATGTTTGCGCCGGGGTGACGATCCCGCCGACCGTGTGCACGGCGAGTTCCTGGACGACGCCGTCGATCGGGGCGATCAGCGATCGCTCCTTCGTGCGCTGGACGGACTTGACGAGATCCTGCGTGAGGGCAGCCACTTTCTGCTCCGCCTTGGACAGCTCGTCGGAGATCTTGTGCCGGAATTCCGCATCGACCTGGTCTCGCGTTGCGGTGATGGCGGCGAGGGCAGCCACGGCCTCGGCGTAGCGGCTCTTCTGTACTTGCAGGTCATGCTCGCCATTCACGAGATCCTGCTGCTCCTGCAGATAGAGCAGCTTCGAGCCCAGATCCTTCTCCATGAGCGTGCGCCGGATATCGTAGCGCTGCCGCAGGATCGGCAGCGTCGCCTCGATCTTGGCAATGGTCGCCGCGATGGTGGAGACCTCCTTTTCCTTCTGGAGCTTCTGGTTGTCGACGGCCGTGCTCTTCGCCCGCCGCTCGGCGATCTCGCTCGCCAGCAATTGGCGCTGGGTGGCGACGAGGGTCGGATCAGCATCGGTCGGCGGATTGAATGCGGCGAGCGGATCCGGGGTGTCGGAGAGTTCCGCCCGCAGCCGTGCTGCGTCGACCTGGGCCGCCTCGAGGTCTGCTTTGTTGCGGCTGCGATCGGCATCGCTCACCGTCGAGTCGAGTTCGATCAGGATGTCGCCGGCCTTGACCGTCCGGCCGTCCTCGACGTGGATGGCGCGCACGATCCCGCTCTCCAGCGGCTGGATCGTCTTGGTACTGCCGCTGGGCATGATCTTGCCGGGCGCGACTGCGATGATGTCGATCGTGCTCACGGAGGCCCACAGGATCGCGGCGGCGAAGAAGGCGATGATCACGCCGCCGATCGCCCGGCCGATCGGAGACGGGGGTGTCTCGACGATCTCGAGGGCGGCCGGCAGGAAGGCGACTTCGTGATTGCGGCGGCGCCGCAGGCGCGGTGGCGGGGCGTCGTCGACCTTCGCCGCCGTCATCGCTCTCGTCCTCCCTCCGATACGGCATGGATGCCTCCCTGGAGACGGTAGAGCTGGGAGTAGCGGCCGCCGGTTCGGATCAATTCCTCGTGCTTGCCGTCCTCGACGATGCGGCCATGGTCGAGCGCGATGATCCGGTCCGCCATACGGACGGCCGAAAGCCGATGGGCAATGATGAAAACTGTGCGCCCCTTGGCGATTTCAGCCATGTTTTCCTGGATGATCCGTTCGCTTTCGTAGTCGAGCGCACTCGTCGCCTCGTCAAAGATCAGGATGCGCGGATCGGTGACCAGGGCACGGGCGATCGCCAGCCGCTGACGTTGGCCACCCGACAGGTTGCCGCCGCGCTCGCCGACGATCGTATCGTAGCCTTCGGGCAGTTCGAGGATGAAGTCGTGGGCGCCCGCGAGCTTCGCTGCAGCGATCACCTTCTCCATGGGCATCGCCGGATCGGTGAGGGCGATGTTCTGGTGCACCGAGCAGTTGAGAAGAACGTTCTCTTGCAGAACGAAGCCGACTTGGCGGCGCAGCCACGCGGTATCGACCAGCGCGAGATCGACGCCATCGATCAGGACCCGTCCGCTCTCCGGCACGTAAAGGCGTTGGACGAGCTTGGCAAGGGTACTCTTGCCCGACCCTGAGGAACCGACGATGCCGACGGTCTGGCCCGCCGGAACGGTGAAATTGATGTCGTGCAGGATCGCCGATCCTTCGAGCCGGTAACGGAAGCCGACGTGGTCGAAAGTGATCTCGCCGCGAACCGGCGGTCGCGCCGCGCGCGTGGGGTTGTAGACGGTCTCGGCCGGCGTATTCAGCACGTCGCCAAGCCGCGCGACCGAGAGGCGGGCCTGATGGAAATCCTGCCAGATCTGAGCCAGGCGCAGCACCGGCATGCTCACCCTGCCGGCCAGGATGTTGAACGCCACGAGCTCGCCTACCGTCAGAGATCCCTCGATGACCAGCTTGGCCCCGAAATAGAGCGTTGCCGCGACGACGAGCTTGTTCACAAGTTGCACGGCCTGGCTGGCGTAGTTGCCGAGATTGGTAACGCGGAAGCTCGCGGCAACGTAACCGGCCAGCTGCTCTTCCCAGCGCCGCTGCATCTGCGGCTCGACCGCCATCGCCTTCAGGGTTTCGACGCCGGTCGTCGCCTCGATCAGGAACGCCTGGTTCTCGGCGCTCCGGCGGAACTTTTCATCGAGCAGCCGCCGGAAGAACGGTGTCGCAGCGGCGGAGATGGCGACGTAGACCGGCAGGGAGCCGATCACGATAAAGGTGAGCAGCGGTGAATAGAGAAACATCACCGCGATGAACACGATCGTGAAGAACAGGTCGACCACAAGGGTCAGGGCTGAGCTGGTGAGGAAATTGCGGATGTTTTCCAGCTCGTGGATGCGCGCGACCGAGTCACCGGCCCGGCGCGTCTGGAAGTAGGTAATGGGCAGCGCCAGAAGGTGCCGGAACACGCGGGCGCCCAGTTCCACGTCGATGCGGTTGGTCGTGTGGGAGAACAGATAGGTCCTCAGAGTGGCAAGCACGGTTTCGAATATCGATATCGCCACTAGTCCGATGACCAGAACGTCCAGGGTGCTCGTGACGCGATGCGACAGCACCTTGTCGATGATGACCTGGAAGAACAGCGGCGAGACGAGCGCGAAGACCTGGAGGAAGAACGAGGCGACCAGGACCTCACCGAGCAGGCGTCGGTATTTGGCGATCGCGCCGACGAACCAGGTGATGTCGAAGCGGCGCGCCAGGTTGGACAGGGCGCCACGCCGTGCCAGCAGGACGATCCGGCCGTCCCATACGTTCTCCAAATCCGCCCGCGTCATGATGCGGGGGCGCGCCGCCGCTGGCTCCTGGACCAGGATTTGAGCGCCGTCGGCGCTGACCTGGCCCAGCAGCAGGAAGCCGCCATCACGAAGGGCAGCAATTGCCGGCAGCGGCGTATGGGCGAGCCGTGCCCAGGTCGTCCGGACCGCCCGTGCCTTCAGCCCATGTTCCCGGGCGGAGCGGACCATCTCGGTGACCCCGACCGCCGCGCCGCCGAAGCGGTGCCGGATCTGGTCGCCGTCGGCGCCGACGCCATGGAACCGCATCAGCATGACCAGCGCGATGATGCCTGCGTCGTTGGGGAGTGGTTTCTCGGCGTCCACGGCGAGCGGGATTCTGCTGTAGTTGTCGTTATCGGAGGTCTCGGACCGACTTTGCCCAAGCTTTCAGTGGGTGGCTAGTGTCCTGCTTCGTAAGTTCGGCGCAAAGTGACTCCCGGGCGCGATGCCGACGAAAGCATTGGCCGACCACCTTGCCGGCCTGGACCTGGCTCTTCTCATCGACGCACGGCACGACGGACCGGTCGGGAGGATCGAGATAGAAGTCGACGATATCGCGGACCTTCTCGGCGAACAGCTGGTCGCTCCATAGCTTGAAGGTTTCGCTGCGATGCGGCTGCACTCCGAAGGCCTTCCAAATGCGATTGATTGTCGACGGCGCACGACCCACGGAGTCGGCCATTGTCCCCAAGCTCCAGTGCGCCGCTCTGGGCGGCCGCGTCTCCAGCGTCCGCCGCGCCGTCTCGGCGATCTCTTCACTACCCAATCTGGCGCGGTACTCGCCGGGGCGCTGCTTGTCGTGCAAGCCGACAAGACGATGGTGATCGACGCTTTTCCTTCGCCATCACGACCTCCTCCAACATCAGGCGGAACGGGCCGAATTAGTCGATCAGGATACAGGGAGCCGTCGCTGCTTCCTCGGCGGCTCTCGGCGCTTGCCGGCCGGGCTCTCGGTTCGAGATGTCAGACGGTGTTTGTTTCTCGCATTATGATGTATAATTCCATAGATTGTGTCCGCATTATCCGGGTGCAGTCACAGCCGGATGCGCGGTTCCCGCGTATCCGATAGGCCTGTGCTGAGGAGCTTTCATGCCGAACGTGGTCGTGAATTTCGGACCGAACATGAAGTCCCAGCTTGAGACCTCGGGAGTCAATGCCTGGGCCGTCTACTTCAATGCGAATGGCACGAGCCCGACATGGGTGCAACTTACCGGCTCGTCTTCCGCCACTTTGAGCCTGCCCTACCAGCAGGGTCTGAAGGTCTATTTCATCATTCAGAGTGCGGGCCAAAATATCGCGTCCGTTCAATCCGCCATTACGACCGAAAGCCAGATCACGACGACCGGGACGCAGACCAGCGCGCAGGCGCTGAACTATCGCTATGACAGCTTTGAAGTGACGTTCACCCCCGCTGCCGCCGATGCGGGCAATCTCACCGACATCAACGGCTTCGGCATCCCGATGGCGATCAATGTCGTCTATTCGGGTACAAATCCAATCACCAGCGCCTCGCGAGGCTACAACATCGCAGGTGGCAGTGTCAGCGCCTCCAGCTCGATGTGGAACGACCTCCTCTCGGCGGGCGGCTCAGCCAGCATCGAGTATTTCACCGCCGGCGTTCTGTCGGGACAGCCGCGGATGGCTCTCTCGCCCGCGGCGGTGATCGCGGGCAACATCAGCGGCACCAACTATGCGACGTCGAACTGGAACGGCTACGTCTCGTCGCTTGAAAATAGTACGGCCACCTCGTCCGGGTCGCCCAATCAGATCCAGATCGCCGGCTATTTCAATGGCGCACCCGACGCCAGCGGCGTCTGGCACAATGCCGGCTTCTATTCCTATAACGTCGCGTTCAGCGGCGGCAATTTCGTCCTGACGCCCACGTCCACCAGCCAGATCCAGGGCACGATCACGATCAGCCCGAGCGACCTGGAGAACAGCATCTACATGACGCTGGGCAACGCGACCGTTAGCGGGCTCGCCAATCCCAACGGCGTCGGTCCGGCGACGACGATGACGATGAACACCGGCGCCAACAACGAATGGGGCGCGGTCCTACGCGACTTCCTCGCCGGGTTCACGGCCGGCTTGTACGATGGCACGGCCACGTCGTTCAACCCGGCTATCACGGGCACGCTCAATCTGAACAAGGAGTGGAACTGGGACCCGAGTTATGAATTCGGTGGCACCGTGCCATCGGGTCAGCCCGGCGCCGTGACACCGTCGGGCAGCGTCTTCTACGACCAGTATGCCAAGACCTTCTTCACCTATACGAATTCGTACGGTAACGGCTATTCCGACTTCCTGACGAGGGCCTTCAATGTCGGCCCGCTGATCAACGTATCCGACGGGTCCGGTACATCGACCGATTCCAACAACATCAGCGTGACGTTGTACGCCGACAGCGACACGCCGGCCGGATACACGCCGCAGGTCATCTACAATTACATCAGCGCCGGCGGCGGGTACCTGGCCCCCTCGCCGACCAACCTGGATGGCTTCCAGACGACGCTCAATTTCGTTACCGGGACGGTTGGCCTCGCGGCCGGGACGCCCGTCACGATCTCATTCGTCAATGCATCTGGTTCCTACACATCGCTGCCGACGATCAGCGCCTTCGGCAATTACGATGTCACGAGCACCGGCAGCGGCTATACCCTGGCAACCTACGGCAATCCGACCTCCGGCGTTATCAACCTCAAGGATCTGCCGTTGCCGGCTTCCGGCACGGCGGGGGTTGCCTCGTATCAGATTACCATCGGCACCGGGAGCGCGGCGAAGGTCTTCAATTACTATATGACGGTCAACAGCGCCGGGAATGTGCTCAATCCCAACTATACGGGACAGGCCGGCGATATGGCGATCGATGGGCTGGCGCTCATCACCGGAACAGGGACCGGGCAATATATCTCGCCGACCAGCGGCGTGACGCTTGCCTTTTTCGCGAACGGCATCGACACGCTCGATCCGTCCTTGATCAGTACGATGCCTTTGCAATCGGGCAATGCCGCCTATCAGGAGCCGACGGCTCCCGTCATCGGCATGCGGCCCGGCTATACTCCTGCAACTGGCGCGCCGTTCCACGAACTATATGACGTCTGGACTGTGCAGACGCCGGCTGTTTCAGGCGGCGCTCCGAGCACGACGCCGGTGACGGTCTACAATGGCGCCCTCGTCTTTGGATGGAATGGTGCGGATAATTCGGCCGTCCTGCAGCGGTCTGCCGTAAGCAGCTCCTTTGTCAGCAGCTACACGAACAAGGTCAATGGCGGGGATGTCGTCAGATTGTTCGTGTCGGGGACCGTAACCGATCCGGCCAGTTCCGGCACGATCGTCAGTGCTTATTATTCAGCGACCGCCGACGCCGATGGCAACTGGGCGACAACAACGCCGGTGACGCTCGCCAATGGCAACTATACCGTGCAGATGCAGGAGTTCTCGCCGACGGACTCGACGTTCAGCACGCCGCTGAACAGTGCCAGCGTCGTGCAGAATTTCACCGTGGCGCAGGGGGCGGTCGTCAGTAGCGGCCAGCAGATTGTCGTGGCGACGGGGCAGACCAGCAATGGCGTCACCCTCGTGTCTTCGGGCTCCATGCTGGTCAGCGGAGGAACGGCGAACGGCACCCTGGTGAGCAGTGGTGGTACCGAATATGTCGTGACGGGCACGGATGCCGCCGCGATCGTGCTGGGTGAGCATCAGGTCTGGTCCGGCGGATCGGCAACCAGCACGACGATCGCCAGCGGGGGCATCGATCGGGTATATGGCACGGCATCGGCCGCGACGGTGAATGGCGGTGGCTTCCAGTTCGTCGGTGGCGTCGCCAACAGTGCGACTGCCAGCGGTACGATCGTCGGGTCCGGCGGCTACCAGTGGGTTCTCAGCAACGGGTGGGCGTCGGGAACGCTGGTCCTGAGTGGCGGAGATCAGATCGTCGGCTCCGGCGGTTTCGCGATGGGCACCACGATCGCCAACGGTGGCTGGCTCGTCCTCGGAGAGGCTGGTGCGAGCGCGGGCAGCAGCTACATCATTAACAGCGGGACGACGTCCCAGGCGACCTTGGTATCCGGCAGCGCCACCATTTCGGGCGGCTATGCCACTGTCTATTCGGGCGGCGTGACCCTGGGGGCGTTGCTGCAGCAGGGGACCGGAGCCTGGGAATTTGCATGGTCCGGCGGCAGCGCCGCCTCCACCACCGTACAGTCCGGGACCTATCTGGATGTCTATTCCGGCGGCCGTTCGCTCGCCGCTACGGTCCTGGGCGGTGGCTGGGAGTATGTGTGGGGCAGCGGCTCGATCGCCTCGAATGCGACAGTGCAAAGCGGTGGGTACGAGTACGTCTATTCCGGTGGTTCTGCCGTGAATGCCACGATCCAGTCCGCGGGCTGGCAGCTGGTCTTGGGATCGGGCACGACAGTGAGCAATACGCTCATCC
Source organism: Enhydrobacter aerosaccus (assembly GCF_900167455.1). Classification (GTDB taxonomy): domain Bacteria; phylum Pseudomonadota; class Alphaproteobacteria; order Reyranellales; family Reyranellaceae; genus Reyranella; species Reyranella aerosaccus. The sequence continues at coordinate 232,819 of NZ_FUWJ01000007.1, read as the reverse complement.
AGAGCAACGGTATCGTGCACATCGCCAGCGGCGGCTTTGGCACGGGCATCACCGTGCAAAGCGGAGGCTACGAGTACATCTGGACAGGAGGCAGCGCGGCCAACGCCACGGTTCAAAGTGGTGGCTTCGAGTATGTGTGGACGGGCGCCGTTACCTCGCAGACCAACGTCCAGAGCGGCGGCACACTCGACAATTTCGGCAATACGGTCAGCGCGACCATCAACTCGGGGGGCGTGGGGTATGCCTTCTCGGGCGGCGTCTCGACATCGACGCAGATCCTGGGCGGCGGCAATTTCCATGTCGTATCGAGCGGCGTGGCACTCAGTTCGATCATCAACAGCGGTGCCGTCGAATATGTCTGGGGCGGCGGCACGGATAACGCCGGTACGATCAATTCCGGCGGCCTGCAGGTCCTGCTCCAGTCGAACAGCCTCGCCGTCAGCACGACGCTCCAGTCGGGTGGCTCCTCATACGTTTCCTCGGGAGGCACGGCGAGTGGGACGATCGTAAGCGGTGGCGGTACCCTGAACGTCTTCGCAAGCGGGACGGAAAGTGGAGCCACTGTGAACAGCGGCGGCAACGAGTACGTCTGGTCGGGGGGATCCGCCAACGGGACGGTCGTGAGCAGTGGCGGAACCCTGGGCGTCTATTCAGGCGGGACGGAAAGTGGAGCCACCGTGAACTACGGCGGTAACGACTACGTCTGGTCGGGTGGCTCTGCTGGCGCGACCACCGTGAATGGCGGCTATTTGCTGATTGCGAGCGGCGGCTCGGCAAGCGGAAGCACCATCACCTTCGCCGCCGCGGGAGGCGTCGTGAGGTTTGAAGATTCCGTGCATCTCAGTGGAAATGTTGCTGTGTCCGGCCTTACAGCGACCGGTGCCGCCGCCATCGACTTTGGCGACATCGGATTCACGCCGGGGACGACGTCGGCGTCGTGGGCGCAGTCGGCTGGCAGTGGCACGCTGACCCTGACCAGCGGCGCCCTTCAGGCGTCGGTCGTCCTGTTCGGCACTTACACTGCCAGCAGCTTCGTCCTCTCCGGCGATGGCACAGCCGGCACGATCGTCCGGGATCCGGCGACGTCCTTGAACGACGCCCAACCCTGGATAACGCAACCGCGCGTCTGAGTGGTGTTCGTCCGAACCCGGCACAGGGATGACCGATCCATCCCTGCGATTGCCGGAACGACCTTTCTCCGTCCTCCGATTGCCTCGAGAGTGCATGCCCGATCAGATTGCTTCGCCTCCCCAACCGGTCATTTCGGTCACGATCGATGCGCCTGCCGCCGTGGCTCCAGTGTCCGGCACGACGCCAGTGCCAAGCGTCCCCAGCAGCGGGGCGCCTTCGACTGAGGTCACTGCCGCGGCGACGCCGATGCCGGGGCCGCCGCCCAAGAGGGCATTTCCCGCGCCTTCCGATATTCCGACCCAGGAGGGGCCCCGTGGTGTCCGTTTCGACTTCAACGACGGCTGCCGGGTGTCCTTGGAACCGGCAAGCCAACCCTGGAGTGTTCGGCTGAGCGATATCGATACGGGCAACATCCTGTTCGAGACTTCGCTCTTGTCGGGCCGTGTCCAAAGCAGCAAGCGCTACTTCGTACACTTCCGTATCGAGATCGGACAAAAGGGCAGCGACCAGGTCTTCGTGCATGAGTATTCGGCCGCTGGCCGTGACGTGCTCGTTCAACTGCCGGTCGGCACCCTGGGGGATACTCTGGGCTGGTTCCCCTACGCCGTGAAATTCAAGGAACTACATAACTGCAAGCTTACCGTCGCGATGGCCGAGTGGCTGATCCCGCTGTTTCGCGACGCCTATCCGGACATCACTTTCGTCAATCACGAACAGGTCAAGCCCGAAAGCTTCTACGCGACCTACAACATCGGCCTGTTCTTCGACGACAAGGACAATCTCCTGCAACCCTGCGACTTCCGTCTCGTCGGGCTTCACCGCACTGCGGGGTATATCCTGGGTGTCGATCCTACCGAGGCACCGCCGCGGCTTGTCTATGCCGGTGACGCGCGGCCGATTCCGGAAAAGTACGTTTGCATTGCCGCCCAAAGCACCACCCAGGCAAAGTACTGGAATAATCCCACGGGATGGCGCGAGATCGTGGAGTTCCTGAAGCGGAGTGGCTATCGCGTCATCTGCATCGATCAGAAGTCGACCCATGGGCATGGGATTATCTGGAACCATATTCCGTACGGCGCCGAGGACCAGACCGGCGATCGTCCACTCCAGGAGCGCGCGCGCTGGCTGAAGCATGCCGACTTCTTCATCGGCCTATCGAGCGGCCTGTCATGGCTTGCCTGGGCGGCGGGCACGCCGACCGTCATGATCAGCGGCTTCACGCATCCATTGAACGAGTTCCACACTCCCTACCGGATTGCCAACTTTCATACATGCAACAGCTGCTGGAACGATCCGGCGCATCGTTTCGATCATAAGGACTTCCTGTGGTGCCCTCGACACAAGAACACCGACCGTCAATTCGAGTGCACAAGGCTGATCACGGTCGAGCAGATCAAGACCGCGATCCGTCGGATCCCCGGTTTTGCAGAAGGAGCCCCGGCCGCTCCGACCGTCTGATTGAAAGGCGCTAGCGCCGATATGCCTGGCGCGCTCCGCCACGACCGGAGCCTTCGGGCCTAGCCCTTTGTATCGTTCCGTCGTTTTCCCGATTCGGCGTTATCGATAACGATCCGCGGAATTCAGATAGTGGACGTAACGCGCGACGCCCTCGGCTACCGAGGCAAAGGGCGTGCTGTAACCAGCCTCCCGGAGCTTCCCGGCGGAAGCGCGGGTGAAATACTGGTAGCGATCGCGCAGTTCGTCCGGCATCGGGACGTAGCGAATGTTCGGGATACGCCCCGTTGCCGCGAACAATGCCTCGGCAAGTTCGCGAAAGGATGCGGCGACACCGGTCCCGACATTGAACAGTCCGTGGGCCGGCCCGTTGCGAATGAACCATGTTGTCACTGCCGCAGCATCGTCGACATAGACGAAATCCCTCAGTTGCCCGCCGTCTTCGTAGTCTTTCCGGTGGCTTTTGAACAATGTCACAGCCTCGCCTCGAATCACGGCCGCATGGTTCTTGCCGACGACGCTGATCATGCTCCCTTTATGGTACTCGTTCTGGCCATAGACATTGAAGTATTTCAACCCGATACACTTGCGCGGCAGCGGCAGCTTCTTCTCGATCCGCTCGGCGACGACCTGATCGACCAGATGCTTGCTCCAGCCATAGAGGTTCAACGGCCTTAGCGTCCTGATGGCGGCGAGAGAATCATCGTCGACGAAGCCGTTCGTGCCGTCGCCGTAGGTGGCGGCGGAAGAGGCATAGACGAATGCCACGTTGCGCGCCGTGCAATAGTCGAGAAGCGAAAGCGTGAACTTGAAATTCTGCCGGATCAACTCATCGCCATCGGTCGCCATCGTCGATGAATTGGCGCCGAGATGAACGATCGCATCGGGCGTTGCCTCAGCTAGAAATTCCAGCAGCTTCTCTGGAAAGACGAAGTCGCGAAACATGCGCTTGCGCAGGTTCATCCAGCGCCCGTCCTGGCGCAGCCAATCGCAAACGACGATATCGTCTTGGCCTTGCTCGTTCAGTGCCGCGACAACGTTCGAGCCGATGAACCCGGCCGCGCCCGTAACAACAATCATATCGTTACTCGGCGGCGACTGGAGTCGACGGGGCGGACAGATGAGGTTGCGGTCGCCTCGGTCGGCCCGGGCGCGACGCGTCGAATAAGATCCGTTGTCGATTGGCCGGCAACGAGTTCGACACGCTCGACCCTGCCGCCGGCCGCCCGGACGACATCGGCGCCGACGATCCTGTCTTCGGTGTAGTCGGCGCCTTTCACCAGCACGTCCGGCATCAGCATCTCGATGAGAGAAAGCGGCGTCTCTTCTTCGAAGACGACAACAAGATCGACGCAGTCGATCGCACTCAGGACCGCAGCTCGTGCCGCCTCGGATTGAATCGGCCTGGAAGCACCCTTCAGGCGGGATACGGACGAATCCGAGTTGAGACCGACGACAAGGCGGTCGCAATGCCGAGCGGCACCTCGGAGAACGGCGATATGGCCAGGGTGCAGCAGATCGAAGCATCCGTTGGTGAAGCCGACCGATAGGCCCTGCCGCCGCCAGCCTTCGCGGATCGCCATAGCAGATTCTCTGGAAACGATTTCTCCCTTTCGAAATACTGGATGGGCCTCGTAATTGGCCGTCGCCGCGCGAATTTCTTCGAGGCTGACGGTCGCCGTACCCGGCTTCGAAACGACGATGCCAGCAGCGAGATTGGCCAGTCGCATGATTTGCTCGACTGTCAGGCGATTGGCCATGCCGTAAGCAATGACCGCAAAAGCCGTATCGCCTGCCCCGGATACATCAAAAACCGCCTTCGCCGCCGTTGGCATATGTATCGCCCGCATATGCGGCGCAAAATATGAAATACCCTTCTCGGAACGCGTGACCATCAGCGCGGCACCCGTGCGCTTGCACATCATACCCGCGGCCTGCTCGACCTCTTCATCGGTAGAACACGGCATGCCTGAGGCAGCTGCCAGTTCAAGTCGATTGGGCTTGATAAGATGGGCACCAGCGTAACGCGAGAAATCATGTCTCTTGGGATCGATTACGACCGGAATGTCACGCTTCCTGGCCAGACCAATTGATTCCTCAAGCACGCGATCCGTCAGCAAGCCCTTGGCGTAGTCTGAAATCGCCAGGATTTTTGCTTCGGAAAGTGCCGCTTCGACCTGCTCGAGGATGGAATCCTCAACGTTCCGAGAAATTGCGGAAACATCTTCGCGATCGATACGCAAGATATGCTGGTTGCCGGCCATGACGCGCGTCTTCAAGCTTGTGGCTCGACCGGGAACTATCACCGGCTCAAATGTCACGCGGCTTTCTTGAAGCAAAGCCGCCAGCTGACCGCCGTCCTTGTCGTCACCGACGATGCCGATTAGCGTGACTGCACTCCCGAGCGCCGCGATGTTGACAGCGACGTTCCCCGCGCCGCCTGGCACAGCCCTATCCGATCTATGGCGCACAATCGGCACCGGCGCCTCAGGGGATATCCGCTCAACGACCCCATACACATGGAGGTCGATCATGGCATCACCAAGAACGACGATCATGGCATCAGTCCTTGAAAGAGAATTGGATAGCATCGCTCCCTCTCAGCCCGCATATTAGACGTTGCGCCCTCTGCTCTCACCCACGTTCACCGCTCTCGCACGCCTGTTCATTGACCGCTGTGGCAGTACGGCCGCGATTGGCGCCAGCATTACGCACAATCCGGAGCGGAGCCGCTAGAGCACGTCTGTTGAGCGCCGATTCGATGGAGTGGTGACGTTTCGGGCTCTGTTGTGATTCACCGTCTCCATTGAGGGAGGCGGCGATGGCACGGGCTTGTGCGGACGACCTTCGGATGCGGGTTCTGGAAGCGGTGGCGGCCGGCCCCCGGCCCGGCCTGCGGCGGCGCGGTTCGGGATCGGTGAAGATCACGACCTTCACGGGGGCGCTCCGCCTGGTTTGCACCTGGCACTACCCGCCCGGTCACGCCCCCCCCGCTGAGAACGAACCGAGTCTCACGTTTTGAGACGTGAGACTAATACGTGAGACTTTCCCCTGTTTGTTCTCGTCTGTGGATTTCAGGAGTGCACCGCTAAAACGCTGGCTCGCTTGAAACGGATCGATGGTGCCCCCGGTCGGACTCGAACCAACACTTCCGTGAGGAAACCTGATTTTGAGGTGGACGACGCCATTTCAGCAAAGTGTTGGATTTCCTGGGGTTTTTCCGTTCTCGGGTTGCATGTTACCGGCCGCGTTGCGGCCCATTTTAGGCCACTTGTTGCATGTCCACATGAGACCGATCACCTGGTCGCACGAGCGGAGCTTCTTGCGACGAAGCCTCGTCGCTCGCGGGGAAATTGGGATCCACCTTCACGACCGCATATGCTGAGCAGCAGATGGCGCTTGCTGCGATGGAGCCGATTTTGGCTAAGGATATACTGCATTCGATTTTGTGAGGCGGGGCATGCTTGCTCTCGTGGCGCGCAAGGGCTCGTCACGGCAAGGCGAAGCGGCCTTCCCTCACCTTCAACCGAAGGCCGGCTTCGTGATGCCGCCAAACCTCCCTATGCTGCCGAATAGAGGCCCGGTCCGTCGCAGCCGGACGCGCGCAATTCTGTGCTGCTATTCACGACTTCAATTTGCATGTGCTGTGGCGCAACGAGTTGCCCGACCGTAGAGCGACTTTGTCCACGCGTCAGACTCTTGCTGCGTGTGGCCGCGAACATGCGAAAGGCCCCACCCGGGTTCGCCCGGGCGAGGCCCTTCGGAGCTGGACCTACTCGCCACTCGGGCGGCGGCGCGACCAGATCAGGGAGTAGCCCTCGCCGGACTCGTCGTCGAACAGGTTGGCGAAGATCGGGCTGGCGAAGCTTGGATCGTCGAGCTTCACCGAGAGGTAGTCGCGGCCCTCGTTCGAGCGCTTGGGCCAGGCCGCGCCGATCTCGGCTCGCCGGACATAGACGCGATGGCTGGGCGCCTTGTCGCTGGACCTGTTGGCCTCCGGGACAATGCGGACACCCTTGGTCTGAACGCTCAGCGTGACGATCTCGCCCTGGTACTCGTCGTTGACCTTCTTGAAGGAACCGATGTTGGCCATGTCACTTCTCCTTGCTGTTCGGGCCCGCGACCATCGCGGCCTCGATGGCGATCTGCAGGCCGGAGACGATCGCCGACGCACCCGCTTGCGGGCCGGAGCGCAGCGGAGGATGCCCTCGGAGAGACTTTCTTGCCTCGCGAGGAATGGGCGAAGCCCAGGGGAAGAAAGTCGAGGCGATGGCGTTGCGGCTCAGGCGATCGAGGCGCAGCCGGTCTGCGGCCAGATTCGCCACAAAGAGGCCAAGTGCGTCGCGTGCTGAACGGCATACGGAGGAGAGATGTGGCCAATCTCGGTCATGCTTCACAAGAGGCGGGGCAGCGACGGGTGATGAGAAGGATAGCTGAGCGTAGATAAAGGCCGGTCGTCCAAAAGCCAGTCAGTCGAGCGACAAGGCGCCCAGCCATCGCGTCTATGTCCGGCGGGCCGAGGTCGGCGCCACCTGGCCCAAGCGGTCCAACGAAGGCAGCGACCACCGGTCGAGCTCGACGATCCAAGTTTCGCCAGCCCGATCTTCGCCAACCAATTCGACGGCGAGTCCAGCGAGGGCTACTCATCTGGTCGCGCAGCCCGCCGCCCGAGGGGAAAGTAGGTCCGGCGCCCGAAGGCTTCCCGTCGAGAGAACCGAAGGTCGCTGCAAAGACCAGTGGAAGATAACCGCCGGCGCGTCATCCTGGGATCCGGCCGCTTCGCGATGATCGACGATGGGCTCGGCTTTCAACTCGTTCCGTGGCGGCCGGCGCTGGAGTAGCAGCTCGGCAAGCGGGTAAGCGGTGTGATGTTGGCCGGCGGGGGCATCGCGGGTTGGGCCTGTAGCCATCCATACGCGCGTGCTCGGCTCGCGCTACATGAAGAAGCGGAACTGATAGGGCGCGCTGCCCAAGCCCGTCATGCGCTTCACCACCCGCGCCAGCACCTTGGCGTAGCTCATCGTCACGGGCAGCGGATCGTAGAGCGCATCGTTGTTCCAGTTCATTTTTGCCAGACCCAATGCGGCGCGGCACGTGTCGTCCCAGGAGCCATGGCCCGCGTGCCGCACCAGGCGCAGGGGTCGTGGCGTGCTGCGCCCGCCTTGGAAATACGAGTTGCGGTCCCCGATGCCCCGTACGTCGCCATGCGTCCACAACAGTGCTTCGCGCGCGCCGATGCCGATCACGGTGCCGCGCGAAACCGGAAAAGCAGTGGGCTTTCCCTTCGCGTCGCCAGCGCGCCCGTCGATCCTTACACCGCGCCAGCCCACGTCCTCGACGACCTGGAGGAGATCGACCGTTTCGCAGAGATGAAGCGCTTCCATGGCGCCGTCCATTTCCTCCGGCTTGAACTCCGTCGTCTTGTGAACCATCACCCGCCGCGGTGAGCGGCCCGCGTGGCGGCGCCGATAGAGATCCATCGAGCGCGTCATCACGCGGAACATCTCCGTTCTCGAGAGGAAGGGATTATCCCGCTGCACTTCGACCTCATGCGCATCGTAGGCGACGAACTCGAGCCCAGCACCTTCGGCATCGAAGACCTGGCTGCAGCAGGTGACAAAGCGTGGGCGATCGGACTGGACCAGACGCACCGCATACGAGATCCCGATATGGGCCGTCTCGGGATCGGCATCCGCGAGCTTCCAGGGAATGCCGCCGGCCTTGACGTAGAGCGCGAGCCCGATTCGCCACATCACGCTGGCCTGGTCGGGATAGGCGAGTGCCTTGTCCTCCCGCAACAATTGGACCGGCAGGCGCCGCGCGGCGGTTGCGGCCTTCAGGTGATCGTGGAGATCGAAATCGTCCGAACTGCCGCCAGTGAACCCGGCCGCCCAGCGCCGAGGGATGTAGACGAAGAGGACATCGAAGTCGGCGCGGCGTGCCTCCAGCGACTGGACGGCACGCAACAGGCGTGCGGCAAGCACGATATGAGGTGTCGCCGTTGCCGCAAGATCGGACTCGAGGTGCTGGTCAAGCTCGATATGACAGCCCCTAGCTGCGCCGCGCATGTGCAGCCCGAACACACGCTGGAAACCAGGCCATTCCGGCAGATAGTCGCGCCGCTCCGTCGGCTTCGACGCCGTGTTCAGTTCCCGCACGAAGCCGAAGAGACGCTCGCTCTCTCCGGCCGGCGAGATCGTCGCGACACGGATGGGGTCCGGCACCAGGCCCGACGAATACGGACCAAAGCGCAGAAGCCCCCGAAGCGGATGGATATCGCGGTCGGACGTGCGTTCGGGATGGAACGCGAGCCTCGGTTCGGGCAGCCAGATGTGGGGGGCGATCTCGCTCGTCATGCTCAGGCTCTCCGGGAGAACGCAGTATCCGGCGACAGACGGAAGACCGCATCGATGCCATTGCCGAGGCCAAGCGCCCGCAGCTCGTCATCCTGTGCGAGATAGCCCGACCAGAAGCCGAGGAGATCGTTAAGCGGTCGATTGTAGCGCTTGACCGTCCGCTCGCGCGCGAAGTCCGCGGCGAAGGCCTTGTTCGTGTCGTCGATCCCTTCGAACACGGTGCAGGGATCGAGGAGAATCCACAGTCGGTCGTCCGCCCAGTCGAGCCGGGTGCTGATGCCCTCCCGCCAACGCAATTCGGGATGATTGGGCACCACGCCCGACAATGGACCGACCAGTCGACGAAGGTCCGACCAGGCGTCCGCTTCACCATCTGAGGGCGCTAGCAGGTCGGCGCTGCGCCGATGGACCGAATTCACCGCGCGTGTGCGGACGATCGCGCGTGTCAATGCCTCGCGCAGCAAGCCGCGTTCGGCGGATTCATATCGCAGCCGCTTGATTTCGATGGTGTGGAGGTCCAAGTCCGTAATGCCGTGGCCATCGAAGACCTTGCGGACGTCGCCGTCAGAACCAAAGGCCAGGACGCCCGCCTTTGTTCGGGCGGCGAGGATGGCGACCTCAGCCTGTTCGATCGCGGCGCGGACGTCGGCATAACCGCCGATCTCGCAGACGATACGCCGGCAGACAGTCGGTGCCTGGGTGATCGGCAGCGCATTCAGGCGCACCACAGGCCAGCCCTTGCGGCCGACCGGACGCGGCGCCGGACTCCAGCGCCGGCGCTCGGCCGCGAACGAGTCGAGTTCCGTCGTATCCAGGCTATCCATCAGCCGGATGATATCGCGTAGAGCTTCGTCGAAATTCTCGATCCGGACCAGCACCGCCTGGATGCCATTGGCCGCAGCGCGGGCGAGTAACGCGCGCACGCGCGGCAGCGGTAGGTCGTCTCCGCGATGGAGCCAGAAAAGACCCGCGGGGAATGCCCCGGATCTGCTCGCTGCCTCGTCCAGCGTGTCCATGATGGAACGGTCGCGGCCGCTATAGCCCGCAACCACCAGCCCGAACCGCGCGCACGCATCGACCAGCAACTGGCGAAGCTGGGAATCCTGCTGCCGCAGCTCATCGTTGGTATTCTTCAGACGGCGCGAACGGAAATCGCCGTGGAGCTTCACTTCGACCGGCCAGCGGCCTTCATCGATCACTTGCTGCGCGAGGTCGGGGGCATCGAGGGCGACGCTCGTCAGCGTCCCCGTGGTCCCGAAGATCTTCGCGCACGAATCGGCCACCAGCGGATCGAAGTTCGTGGTCCACACGAGGCGCGCGCCCTGCCCGCGCATGAGCGCCGCCAGCGCCAGATGCCCATAGGAAGGTTTTGCGCCACTCAGCTTGGCGTCGAGGAAAGCGCGCCGGTCCGATTCGGCCGGATAGACAGCCTCGAACAAGCCTGCATATTCCTCGGGTGAGCCGGCCGCCGGCAAGGCTCCGGCGGCGTCGGTGTGAGCCTGCAGTTGGGCACGGATCGCGGGGTTGGAGAGGTCGGCCACGGTCTGCAACGCAACTCGCCGCTGGCTCACAAACAGCAATTGCTTGAATTCCCAGATCATGTCCCAGGCAGTGGGAATGCCGGCCGAGGCTGACGCGCCGGCACCGAGCAGCCACATGAGATTGCCCGCCCGTAACGCGAAGCGGCGGGTGAAGTCATCTATGCCAAGCTCCGGCGGGTCGTTCCCCGTGGACATCAACGCAAGGTCCTGTTTCCGATTCCACCATAATACATGCACGGGACGAGACCCGTCAGAACCGACGCCATGTCGGCCGGTTACAGGCTGTCCTGGCTCCCGTGCTTGACAGCATGCCTGGACTGGCGAGGCTATCTGTCGTCAGGCCCGTAAGGCTCCGGTTCGTAATCGACGCCTCGAAATCATATCCTGGCCTGCCAGTGGATGCCGGTGCCTCACGCTTAAACCCGAGAGCCGTGAAGTCGAGGCCATCGACGAAGGCAACTGCGACCCCAGTTGATGGAGTCGGCGCGCCGCGGAGCAGAGCCCCACCCAAAGGTGAGGCTCCCGGCGGTTTCCACTAGCCTGTCACGCGCCAGCCTCGGCGAATTGCCACACGGGAATGCCGAGCTTCCTGGCCTTGTCAGCCAGGTTGGCCTGGATGCCGCTGCCGGCGAACACCATGACGCCGATCGGCAGCACCTCGAGCATGGCGTCGTTGCGCTTGAAGGGTGCCGCCTTGGCGTGCCTGTGCCAGTCCGGCTTGAAGGCGATCTGCGGCACCTTGCGATGGTCGGCCCAGCGGGCGGCGATGAGCTCGGCGCCCTTCGGCGAGCCGCCGTGCAGCAGCACCATGTCGGGATGCTTGGCGTGGACCTGATCGAGCTTGGCCCAGATCAGGCGATGGTCGTTGAAGTCGAGCCCGCCGCTGAGCGCGATCTTGGGGCCCTTGGGCAACAAGACTTCGGTGTCCGCGCGACGCCGGGCGGCGAGGAAGTCGCGGCTGTCGATCATCGCGGCGGTGAGCGTGCTGCGGCTGACCATCGAGCCGGTGTGCGGCCGCCAGGCTGAGCCGGTGTGGCGCTCGAACTGCTCGGCGGCCTGGTCGCGGAAGAGCTCCATGGCGTTGCGCCGCTCGATCAGCGTGATGCCCTGGGCGGTCAGCCGTTCGAGCTCGACCGAGCGCACCTCCGAGCCGTTCTGCTCGCGCTGGCTCTTGTGTTGCGCCCGCTCGTTGTCGTCGAGCCCGCGTTCGATGCGATCGGCGGCGCGGTGGAAGAGGTTGACGGTGGACCACAGCAGGTCCTCGAGGTCGGGCTCGAGGCGGGTGTCGCTCAGGGTCGCGACCAGGGCGTCGAAGATGTCGGCGACGGCACCGGCGATGGCTTTGCCCTCGGGCAGGGGCCGCGGGTCGGGCTCATCGTCGAAGGGACGCCAGCCGTGGAGCTGCAGCTCGCTGAGGACGTGCTCGGTCGGGGAGGCGGTGTCGGCGGGTTCGAGATCGTCGTTGGTGGTCATGATGAGGTCCTTTGCCGGATCGGCCGCGCCCATCGCGGCCTTCGTGGGCGCAGACAGACGGCAGGCGGACCGGGCCTGCACCGCGGAGCGGCCGGAGCGTCAGCGGAGGACGGCAGAGCGCGGCTATTTTGCTTCGCGATGCAAAGGCGCGTCAGCGCCGGCGGAAAATAGCCGCGCGCCGCCGTTGCAGGAGCCGGACCGCCTGCCGTCCGATCGCCCTCTAGAAGGCCGGCCGCGGCCTGTCCTTGCGGCCCCGGACCTCATCGTTGCCGACCGCGACGATTGCGGCCTTGCCCGCTCGTCACCCCATCCCGGCCATCTTCGAATCGCAGAAATGCTGGGCGTCCTGCGGCGCGAGTTGATGCCGCAATACTGCCCGCAGTTCGTCAACGCCGAAGGCGCGCAAGTCGTCGTTGAAGTCGCCGAACTTGGGCGAGAGCGAGATCGCCTCGATCCCCGCCTCCTGGGCGCGGGTGCTGAGCGTCACCGTCGCGCGGTCGCCGGCTGCATCGGCGTCGCGCGCGATATAGAGCCGGCGCAGCGTCGATGGGAGAAGCAGGGCGGCGAGGTGATTGGCCGAGAGTGCCGCGGCTGCGGGCATGGTCGGCAGGGCAAATCGCATCGACAGCATGGTCTCGATGCCCTCGCCGGCTGCGAGCACGTCGTCGGCTGTGCCGAAGCGCACGGCATTGCCCAAGAGCTCGCCCATTGCGCGACGCGGCGTGTCGATCGGGGCCTTGCCGCGGCCGGAGCGGTCGAGCCAGGTGCGATGCACGCCAGTGATGCGGCCGTCGAAATCCGTGATGCACGCGATCATGGCCGGCCAAGCCTCAATCGGGGCGTGCTCGTCGGGGCGATAGTAGCAGCGCGGATGGAAACGCAGGGCTCCGCCGTCATGCACGGTGACGATGCCTCGCGCGTGCAGGTATGCCTCCGCGAGCGTGCCCGCGATCGGCCGTGACATCGCATACAGACGTCGGGCAGATTCAGGCGAGCCACGGGGTGCTGGCTTCGTGCCTGGGGACACGAGTCGGCGTTCGGACTTGGGCAGGCCGAGGAACCGTCGTGCCTCCTCGGCGACATCGCGGAAATCGACGAGACCGCAGCTCTCGCGGATGACGTCGAGCAGATCGCCATATTCGGCCGACGCTGCATCTGTCCAGTGCCCGGCGGCGCCGGGACCGGATTCTGGCCCGCTGAGCCTGACGAACATCGACCGGCCCGGCATGTTGTGCACATCGCCGACCAACCAGTAGCGGCCCTGGCGACGGCCGTTGGAGAGATAGTGGCGGCACACGGCCTCGGCGTCGCGCGCGAGGCGGCGCGCCAGATCGGCGGCGAATAGGGCCATGACCGCCTCCTCACGCTGCCACACGCTCGGCGATCCGCCGCATCGGATGCCGCTCGAGCAAGGCCTCGAGGATCGCGGGCCCGTTCGCGCCGGTCGGCACGAACAGCCGGAGCTTCCAGGCAATGATCTCCGACATCAGTCCCATCGCCTTCAGGCGGTCGAGCATGCCCTCGCTGAAGCCTGACAGCTCGACCCGACGGCCATTCATGATGGTCGCGCGGCGTAGTTCCAGACCATCGTCGAGCGTCAGCACCGCGCCGCGCTCGAAGAGAGCGGTCCACGCCTCTTCGGCCGAAAGCTGCGGCGTCTCGCCGACGGCGTCGGCCACCCAGGCCGCGGAGACCTGCCGGCCGATGACGCGCTGGCCGTCATCGGTCTCGAGGCGCCAGACGCGACAGCCCTCCTCCGGCAGGCGCTGCCAGATCGGCAGGAGCAAGCCGGTCACCACATAGAGGTGGCTCTCGGCGAACGCCGGCAGCTCGGCGACCTCGGCCTGCCACGCTGCAGCGAAGGCGGCCTTGTCAGCCTCCTCCCAGGCTGACATCGCGAGCGAGTCGGCGGCGAGAGCCGGGCGCTCCATCGGTCGCACGAGGCGCACCCGCCGCTCGATGGCACCGTCGTCGAGCATCACACTCGGCGCGGAGACCTGGACGGCAGCGCGGTGGGACTTCGCATTGACCAGCAGGCGGCCACGTTCGCGGGCCAGGTCGAGGGCCTCGTTGAGCGCGAGCGGCCGGTTGCGATCGCGGCGCAGGATGGTGAGCACCTCAGTCTCGGCGCCCGTCCCGGCGTGGCTGTAGATCGTGCGCCGGTCGATAATGCGGAGCGAGTCGGCCACGACCGTCTCGACGCCACGGTCATAAGTGCCGGAAGCGATGGCGCCCTCGATCTTGGCGCGCAGCAACGCCTCGAAAACCTCGAAGAGGATGTTCTGCAGCTCGATGGTGAGCGCCAGCAGCCGGTTGAGGAACTGCGCGATCGAGGGCAGTTCCTCGCGCAGCGAGCCGTCGCGATCGGTGAGCGACAACCCGGTCGCCGCCTCGAAGCGCTGCAAGGAGCAGCCCTCGATCTTGCCGGCATAGAGCAGCGTGTAGAGCTGGCGCAGAGCGGCGCGGGCGTAGGGGCTCTCGAGATTGTCCTCGGGCCGGAACAGGCCCTGCCCGCCGGTCTGCCGCTGGCCGCGTGTGATGGCGCCCAGCGTATCGAGGCGGCGCGCGATGGTGCTGAGGAACCGCTTCTCGGCGGCAACGTCTGACGCGATCGGCCGGAACAGCGGTGGCTGCGCCTGGGCCGTTCGGTTGGTCCGGCCGAGCCCTTGGATCGCGGCATCGGCCTTCCAGCCGGCCTCCAGCAGATAGTGGACCCGAAGTCGCTGATTGCGAGCCGAAACATCGGAATGGTAGCTGCGCCCCGTCCCGCCGGCTTCGCTGAACACCAGGATGCGCTTCTTGTCGTCCTGGAACGCGGCAGCTTCGGCGAGATTGGCGGACGGCGCGCGCGTTTCCACGGCGAGCCGATCGCCCTTGCGCACGATGCGGCGGGTCCGGCCCGTCACTTCGGCCACCTGATCGATGCCGAAGCGCTGCACAATCTGGTCCAGCGCGCCGGGCACCGGCGGGAGGGCCGCGAGCTTCTCGATCAATCGGTCGCGCCGCTCAATCGCCTCACGGCACTGCACCGGCTGGCCGTCGCGAAACACCGGCCGCGACAGGAGCTTGCCCTCGTCGTCGGTGTACTCCTCGAAGAGCTGGGTCGGGAACGAATGGGCGAGATAGTCGAGCACGTACTCGCGCGGGGTAATGTCGACCGCGATGTCGTTCCATTCGGACGTTGGGATCTCGGCCAGCCGGCGCTCCATCAGAGCTTCGCCGGTGGATACGATCTGGATGACGGCCGCGTGACCCTGGGCGAGGTCGCGCTCGATCGACTGCACGAGGGTCGGGATCTTCATGCTCGTCAGCAGATGGCCGAAGAAGCGCTGCTTGGCGGCTTCGAAGGCCGAGCGCGCCGCCGACTTGGCCTGCGCGTTCAGCGTGCGGGACCCGCCCTCGCCGGTACCCGTGATGTTGGCCGCCTCGAGGGCGGCATTGAGGTTGTTGTGGATGATCTCGAAGGCGCCGGCATAGGCGTCGTAGACCCTCCGCTGCTCGTCGCTCAGCGCGTGCTCCAGGAGCTCATACGCGATGCCGGCATAGGAGAGGGACCGCGCGGTGTAGAGGCCAAGGCTCTTGAGGTCGCGCGCCAGGACCTCCATCGCCGCCACCCCGCCCGCCTCGATCGCCTCGACGAACTCCGCACGGGTGGCGAACGGGAAGTCGTCGCCGCCCCACAGGCCGAGCCGCTGGGCATAGGCGAGGTTGCGCACCGTGGTGGCGCCGGTCGCCGAGACGTAGAGCACGCGGGCGTCGGGCAGCGCATGCTGCAAGCGCAGGCCGGCGCGGCCCTGCTGGGACGGCGCCTGCTCGCCGCGTTCGCCACCCCTACCGTCCCTTGGGCCGCCCGCGGCGTTCGCCATGGCGTGCGCCTCGTCGAACACGATCATGCCGTCGAAGCCCAGGCCCAGCCACTCAAGGATCTGGTCCAGCCGCGAGAGCTTGCCGTCGCGTTCGGCGGAGCGCAGCGTGGCATAGGTCAGAAATAGGACCCCCTCGTGCAGCTGGATCGGCATGCCCGGCCGGAAGCGTGACAGGGGCTGGACGAGCAGGCGCTCCTGGCCGAGCGCCGACCAGTCGCGCCGCGCGTCCTCGATCAGGGCGTCGGACTTGGAGATCCAGAGCGCACGGCGGCGGCCGCGCAGCCAGTGGTCGAGGATGATGGCAGCGACCTGGCGGCCCTTGCCGCAGCCGGTGCCGTCGCCGAGGAAGAAGCCGCGGCGGAAGCGGACCGCATGCTCGGCCTCCTCGGGCGCGGCCGAGAGCGTGTCGAAGGTTTCATCCACGGTCCAGGCGCCGGCGAGCAGGCCCGAATGGGCCTCGCCGGCATAGACCACGGTCTCGAGCTGGGCGTCGGAAAGCACGCCCTTGGCGGCCAGGCCGGACGCAAGCCGCGGTCGATGGGACGGCTTCGGCGGCGCGACCGATGCCATGGCGGCCGACTGCACAAGCGGCGTCGGATGCGGCTCAGCGCCGGTAATCCGGATCGATTGCAGTGCATAGGGTTCATAGAGCGACTCGGTGAGCCGGCCGGTCTCGGCCGGCCGCCAATCGGTGGTCTGATAGGTCACCTCCGCGAACTTGGTGTCGGCGACAGCCAACGAGACCGAGCGCGGGGCAACCGCGCGGGCGCTGCGCGGCGACACAATGCGGGACGCAGGCAGCGGCGTGACAACGCCGTCGACAGGCAGTCGGGCCGGCACCGATACGAGCGCCCAGGCCAGCAGGGTCGCTGCATCCTTCGCCACGCCGGGCGAATCAGGGAAGCCCTTCGAATCGTCGGCCGGCCGCTTGTCGATGACGAGGAGACGCGTCGGCGTGGTCGTGCCGTGCCGCGCGTACACAGCGCCATCGACTACCGCCGTGAACACGAGGCGGGCCCGTTCCTGCAGGCGCACGAAGGCGTCGCGCCAGGCGGGATGGTCAGGGGACAGATTGGCGCCGGTGATGGCGACCAGGCGTCCGCCATCACAGAGCCGCGCCAGTGCCGAGCGGAGGTGCCTGAGTGCCGCATCGGCGACGCGGCCGTCGACGTGCGCGCCGGCCGAGAATGGCGGGTTCATCAGCACGACGCTCGGCTGCACGCCGGCATCGAGATGGTCGTGAATATGCGCCGCGTCGAAGCGGGTGACAGAGATTGCCGGAAAGAGAAGATCGAGGAGGCCAGCGCGCGTGTCGGCGAGCTCGTTCAGGGCCAGCCCGGCGCCTGCCAGCTCGGCAAAAATGGCGAGCAGACCGGTGCCGGCCGAAGGTTCCAAGACATGGTCGGCTGGTGTGATGGCAGCAGCCGCGCTCGCCGCAAGGCCAAGCGCAATCGGCGTGGAGAATTGCTGCAGGGATTGGCTTTCCTGCGACCGGCGGGTGTGGCTGGGCAGGAGGGCGGCGATCTTGTCCAGCATCGCCAGCAGCACCGCCGGCGATGCCGCGCGCGCTCGCATGCCCGGGCCGAAGCGACGCAGGAAGAGGACCGTAGCCACCTCGCAGGCGTCATAGGCGGCCTTCCAGTCCCAAAGGCCTTCGGCATCGGAGCCGCCGAAGGCGTGCTCCATCGCTGCCCGCAGGGCCGCAGCATCAATGCGCCGGCCACGAGCAAGATCATGCAGGAGATGCGCGGAGGCGCCGAGAAGCTGGGCAGCAGTGTTGGGCGCAGGCGTGCTCGAAGCGGCAGCCGGGCTGGCTGCGATAACGGGGGTCGTCATGGAGGAGACCTCGGGAGAGCAGGAACAGGGCGAGCCGATGGGCGCTCTCTCTTCGACCCGAGCGGCTCACTCCCGTCCCGGCAGGCCTCTCCCTCTCATCACGTCGCGATCACCGCCCCTAAACAAGAAGTGCCGGCCACAAAGCTGCGCCGTAGCGGCCGGGCCGCTCGAAGCGGCACGCGCCTACATCAAAGCAATCCAAGAGACTTGAACGACGCGTGCTTGCCGTGACCGATCACGACATGGTCGTGCAGTTCAATCTCCAGAGCGTCCGCTGCTGCCTTCAATTGACGCGTCGTCTCGATATCTTCCCGGGACGGCTTGGGATCGCCCGACGGATGATTGTGCACGACGATGAGAGCCGAGGCGTTGAGGATCAAGGCACGCTTCATCACCTCCCGCGGGTAAACAGGCGTGTGACTGACCGTGCCGCGCTGCTGCACCTCGTCGGCGATGACAGTGTTCTTGCGATCAAGAAATAGAATTCGAAATTGTTCGATCTGCTGATACGCCATTGCCGTCTGCAAGTAGGCGAGCAGCGCCTGCCAATTACTGAGGACGGGACGGCTGCGCACTTCGGCTCTGGCCATGCGGCACGCGATTTCGTGGACAAGGCGCAAGAGGGCAATATCGCGACCGCTTAGACCGAATGCGCGAAGCTGTGACGCTTCAGCCGAGATCACATGCCCAATGCTGGGAAAGTGCCGCAAGAGGGCAGATGCGTACGCCGTACCTTGCGACGAAGCCAACAATCCCGCGAGCAGGTTCTGGTCTGGGATCTCTTCCGTCGGCAGGGCAACAGCGCTGCCGTCCTGGAAACAACTTTGGCCACCGCGGACGCGCGCCTTCGCTGGTGTGGATTCTGTCGTGGATGAAGGGGCGCGCCCGCCTTCCGTATCGCTGTGACGATAAGCGTCTTCCATGACGGCGCGCAGTACGCCGGCGTCGATGCGCCGGCCGCGTTGGCGATGGCGACCGGGACGAGGATGCTGCGCGGCCTCGGCGACGCACTTGGCGGGATCGAGCGCAGGGGCGACTCGAACGGATGCGGCCGCGCAAGCGGCCGCTGTGGTGACGACAGCAGTCATGGGGAAGACCTCGGGAGAGCCGGGAACGGACAAACCGGTCGGCGCTCTCTCTCGACCTGAACCGGCTCACTCCCTTCCCGGCAGGCCTCTCCCTCTCGTGGCGGCAGTCACTGCCGTCAAACAAAGGCGCCCGGCACACGGCCGGGCGCCAAGGCGTGGTCGATGAAGAACCAGGGATGGGGGATGCCGTCCTGGCGTGATCGTTATTCAGCTGCTTGCTGAGGTCGCTCCTCTGACGTATCGGCCGTGGCGTCGTCGCCAGTCAGGAACTCCGGCAACGCCTCGCCCCGTGCGGATGGCTCGTCGGCCTCCGGTGCGGCGGTGGCGACTCGCAGCGGCTCAGGCAGCCACCCGGAGCCATCGAGCAACCGCTCGGCCTCCTTCGCCATGTCGCCTTTCTTGAGATGATCGATGAGCTGAGCCGCCTGCTCGCCCCTCGCCTCGCGCACCGCTTCGAGGATGCGGGGTTTGGTCACGCGGCCGAGGTAGTTCTCGACGGTCGGTTGCCAGCCAGCGGCGACCATGTCGAGGCCGACGGCCGCAGCCAATCGGTCAGCTTGCACTAGGCGACAGCGCAAGCCGTGCTCGCTGGGACCCGCACCATAGCGGCCCGGCCGTTCGTAGAGAGCATTGACGCCGAACGACACGCAATGGGCCAGGAGTTGAGCTCGCCGACCGTCGTCGAGCGCCGCAAGCCAGTCCCAAAGGACGACCTCCTCTGTCGGCAGCTCCGCCTTCCACGCTTCGTGCCGCTCCGCCACAGCCTTCGCCGCCTCGGCGTCCCCGAGGTCGGAGGCCTGGACGGCGAAGAAGACATGGCCGACCGAGGCCTCGAGACAGGCGGGAGACGTGCTGTGCTGGAAGGCATCCAGACACAGCTTGTGCAGGAGCGCCGTCAGGGCGACGTGCGGATCGTTGGCAACGGCGTTGCGCAGCGCGAGCGTGCGGTGCGCCGTCAGCTCCATCAAGAGGCGCTCCGGCAACGGTCGGATGGCTTCGTCATCCTCGGCTTCGACGTCCGACTGGTATCCAAAGGTGATGACCGTGCCCTGATCGACCGTCGTGCACGGCGATTGGGCAGATGACGCGCCGGAGTCTGCATGTTCCGTTTCCTGCCCGTCGGCGTCCCTTCGATACTCGTCCTCGGGCCGAACGTAGCCGCGGTCGAGCGAAAGTCGGCCCTCACTGTCGATACTGATGAAGGCACCGGCTCGGGCGATCTCGAGGGGATCGTAGGTCACTGGCCGATCGTCGAAGGCGGCCAGCTCCGTCTCGATCTCGCCCAGCCGCTGGTCTACTTCGTCCGGCAATTCGTCGGCGTTTTGGTATTCGGCCTCGAGCCGGGCGTACTCGGCATTCAGGGCGTCGATGGTGGCCTGCTCGTCGGCCGAGAGGTCGGCTTGCACGCCCTTGAGCTTGCGCAGGCGGTGCGTGTGGTCGTAGGGGAAGTCGACGGCGACCTCGATCCACTTCCAGCCCTCGTCCGCGATGGCGTGGGCGTCGGCCTTCAGCTTCTCGGCGACCAAGCCGTCGAGCAGGCCCAAGTCCTCCAGCCAGCCGCCGTGGTCCTGCTCGAACAGGTCGCGGACAACGACGCCGCCCGCCGCCTCGTAGGCGTCGACGCCGACGAAGCGCACGCGTTTGTCGGAGGCCCGTACTGCACGCTCCGTCAGCATGCGGCGGATCTGGTAGGGATCCTGGTTGTACGAGTCCTGCACCGCCTCCCATACCTGTTCCTGCCGTGTCTGGTCGCTGGTCACGGCGAAGGCCATGAGCTGCTCGAGCGACAGGCCGTCTTCGGCGTAGAGGTCGAGCAGCTTTGGCGAAACGGAGGCCAGCCGCAGGCGCTGCCTCACGACGTTGACGGTAACGAAGAAAGCGGCGGCAATGTCCTCCTCTGAACGGCCCTTCTCGCGCAAGGCTTGGAAGGCGCGGAACTGATCAAGCGGATGCAGTGGAACGCGCTGGACGTTCTCGGCGAGCGAATCGTCCTCGGCGAGGATGTCGGTAGCGGCGTCACGAACGATGCAAGGAACGGGCGCTGTCTTAGCGAGACGCTTCTGTTCGACGAGACGTGCCAGCGCCTTGAAACGACGCCCGCCCGCCGGCACCTCGAACGTGCCGGTCTCCTTTCCCTGGGAGTCGAGTACCGGCCGGACGTTGAGGCTTTGTAGGAGCCCGCGTCGGGCGATGTCCTCGGCCAACTCCTCGATCGAGAGACCGGTCTTCACACGCCGGACGTTCGACTGGCTGAGAAGGAGCTTGTTGAAGGGAATGTCGCGCGAGGCGCTGAGCGTGATCTTCTGTACAGTCTTGGCCATGTCGGTCACTCCGTAACGGACGGCCGAGAAACCCTCTCTCGACCTCCAAATCCGTCATGGAACTCGGCGCGGCCCTCTCACTCTCGCTGACCAGGCCTGCATGCCAACGACAAGGGTTCTTGGTCCGTCGTGCGACGTAGCGAAGGCGAAGGCAACGCGAAGGGCTCGCGGCAGATTGATCCGACCGGTTGGCCGACATCGCCCTTTTAGAACCTGCGACTCAGCATGGGGATTGGTTTGCCGACTGCAAGTCTTATGTCGTTACGGCGCTGTGATCTTGGGCGCCGTCGTGCTCAGCATGAAGATCGAACGCATATGCTCGGCGCATTGAAGTGCGCCGACTACTTTTGCGGGTAGGCGAAGGTGAATATCTCGGTAAACGGTTTCCACCAGGCCGGCACGCCGGTTTCCTTGTCGACGTGCCTCAGGAACCCGTTCGCCTCGGGCGGCGTGAACCGATACGTGACCATGTAGGTTCCCGGTCCGTCCATCCGCACATTGTCGGCATAGTGCGGACCGTCCTTGGCGATCATCGGTTTGAGCATGCCGGACGCCTTCCAGGAGGTCCCTTCCTTCTCGAGCACGTACTCTATCGTGAGGTAACCGACCCAGGCGCCATCGGGATAGCCATTGCCGTTGTCGGCCGTGGCGTGAACGTCGGCTTCCAGGTGGATGACGTCAGGTCCATGCACCATGCCGGCCGTCATCGGCGCCATCTCGATACCCACGAGATAGTTGGCGACGATTTCCATGTCGAATTTCTGCACCGGACCGCCGACATAATACTCCCGCGCCCACCCAAGATTTGCCCAGGACGCGACAGCAGTGGCGACAGCCGCGATCAGAGCCAAGCGTCGCATTCGATGTCTCCAGTCTCATTCGGCAACGGGGGATACGTTCGGCGTGTTTCGGGCCGACGAAGCATTGACGAGTCGCGCACCGATCACAAGCGCGCCCAAGGTGGCGAGATAGGCGACAAGCTGGATGCCCATGGGTCGGTCCGAGTAGCCGACCAAAGCCCGCATTGCCCGTCCGACGATGCTGCTTTCATCGAGCAGCCATGACGTATCCCAGATCTCGAAGCCCCAGCTGGGGACGATGTCGGCCTTCGCCAGCAGGGCCACGGATTGGCTTGCCATGCCCGCGGCAAGCAGCGCGATCAGCCAACTCGTTACCTGAAACAACCGGCCGATTGGTATAGCCAGCAGCCCGCGATACAGCAGCCAGGACACCGCGCCGCCGCCCGCAATGCCCAGCGCGCCGCCAAGCAGCAACATCGGCCAGCCACCGCCGCCCGAGGCGGCGATGCCGTAGAGGAACAGCACGATCTCCGCTCCCTCGCGCAGGACGGCTGCGGTAACCACGAAGGCCACGGCAAACAGCGGCCGATTGCCGGCAGAGACCTCAACACCGACGGCCTTGATCTGTTGCGCCATCTCGCGGCCATGACTGGCCATCCAGATGTTGTGCCAACCGAGCATCACCACCGCCGCGGCCAAGATGCTGGCATTGAAGATTTCCTGACCGTTGCCGCCGAAGGCGTCGGACAAGGTGCCCGCGAAGACGGCAAGTACGGTTGCGCCCAATACTCCTGCAGCGATGCCTCCGGCGATCCAAACAGCGCGTCCGGCAACGCCCTGGGTCGCCGCCAGCACGATGCCGACGATCAATCCCGCTTCCAGGACCTCGCGAAAAACGATGAGCAGCGAAGCAAGCATCTCCTACTGCCCCGTCGGTATGGCGGTCAGTGTGCCGTTTGCCGTGTCCGGGTGGTAGTCGTCGAAAAACTTGTAGGTCCCCGGCTTCAGCGGCCCGACCAGCACCGTGATCCGGCCGCCCGGCGCGATGATCTTCTCCACACGAAGATCATGGCTTTCGAATTCGGCCGGCGTTGCATCCTCGTTTCTGACCTCGAGCCGCACCTTCGTGCCTGCCGGTGCCGTCACCGCATTCGGCGCGAAGCGATTGCCCTTGAGGACCAGCACGATGGGGTCGGCGGCCAGCGCCGGCAGCGTCGCCAACCCCATGAAAAAACAGGCAAATCCGACTGATCGACGAGCTTGCATGAGCATTGGTGACGATCGCCTGCGATGCTGGTAACTATCAACTTGATAATGATAACCGCTCGCAATAACAAGCCCCGCATGATCCCGCCGTTTGCTCCTCCAAGTCGAGCCCGTTCGCCATGACCACCGCTCCGCACGCGCTGGAGGTATTGCGCATCCCGACCAGCGTGCTCGTCGCTTTCGACTGGCGCCCGTTTCACTTCGTCCTGCAGCCCGTTCACCACCTCGTCCGCATGGCGCACATCGTCACGGTGTCGGGCTTTTATGGCGCCATTGGGCTGCTCGATCTCCGATTGATGGGTTGGAACGACGCCCTCCCGCTGCGAGCGCTTGCTGAGCGCACGCTTCCGATCCTTCGTGGCCTTTTCGTTGCCGCGGTCATCACGGGGGTGGGTCTTTTCCTGTACGAACCCGTCAAAGTTGGCAGCCACGCCTATTTCACGCCGAAGCTCATTCTGATCGTGCTCGGTATGGCCAATGCCGGGCTGTTCCATCTTGGCAACTTCAAATCGGCTCTCGCGGCAGAGACGATTGGGCGTCATGCCCGACTGGCCGGCGGCGCGTCGCTCCTGTTCTGGACGATGGTGATCGTCTTCGCCTGCCTCAATACCGAAGCCGCCCCCAAAATGCTCCTGCGATAACGACGTACTGAAGAAACGAGGCCTCCGGCGTGCGATTGGAGGGTTGGACAACCAAGACGGGCGCGCCGTTGTGGCCTTCTGGCGCCACGGGCGGTACGGTTTGAGCGCATCAGCCTCGCATGGGCAGACGACAAACGGGGGTCCCGGGTGGAGGAGAGACGGTCCGACATGGAGTAGAATAGTTTGTGTGTCGGTACTCAACACTGAGATTGATGCATGATTGCGTCATCTGTCCTCGCGCGGCCGAAGGTCTTCCAACTTGAGGCGCCCGCTCGCCGGGTCAACGAGATGTACGCGTCCACATGCGAGGCAGGTTTGCAAAACGAACTCCTTGCCTTTTGCTTCTTCGTCACCGATCGATCCTTGAACATTCAACTTAGTTACGGGGCAGCGAAAGATGAAATTGCGCATGCATAAGTGTCAGAAGCGCCTCCAAAGTCTGCATTGATTTGGATCAAAGCACTACCTGGGATGCGAACCTCTCCGAGCGCTCCCAAACGGAGGAAAAAGCATCAAGGGTCCGATGATTCATCGCACTCCTTGATATCACTCCTCGCGAACAATCCCGAGGATTGTCACCGAGGGCAGCGGGCTGTGAATCGTTCGCGAAAATCTTCAAACCTTCTCCCCGTCGCTGACGCGAGATCGACAATTTCGTAGCAGTCGACGCGAGCTGGAGCTCCTAAGTGTCCGGCCTTCCCGGATTGACAACAATCTTGAGTACGTCGGTCTTCAGATACAGCGCTAGCGAGCGACAGTGTGGGCAACGCGCGACAAACCGGTCAGGCAATTCGTCCGCTGATTCGTCAGCGGCCGAGGCAAGGCTAATTTGCCTGTCGCATAGCCGGCAACGTACGAAAGACGCGTCGTTTCTGGCAGGCATGGCCGGCTCTCGTTGCGGTAGTTGAAGGCACGCCGGCAGGTCACACAAGTCCACATACTCGTAAGAACC
This sequence comes from Enhydrobacter aerosaccus, assembly GCF_900167455.1. Lineage (GTDB taxonomy): Bacteria > Pseudomonadota > Alphaproteobacteria > Reyranellales > Reyranellaceae > Reyranella > Reyranella aerosaccus. The sequence continues at coordinate 208,093 of NZ_FUWJ01000007.1, read as the reverse complement.
GCCGCGCGTTTTCATATTTACTACTCTTCATGGCCTGGCTCGGACCTCGCGAATAACGAGCAGGACCAATGCGACCGTACCAATAGCGATCAGGATGCTTCCCAGAATGTCGACCGGGTGATGTAGACCGACATACACGCGGGCGGCACCGACCAGCAGGGCGATAAACCACAGCAAGAGGCTCAGGCGCCCATTCCAACAACTCGCGAGGGCAGCGAGCGCCGATAGCAATAGGGTGTGATCCGAGGGAAAGCCATTGTCCGGCGTGTGTGCGATTAAAGGCGTGAAGTGGTCTACGACGAAGGGCCGAGGGTCGATATAGAGATGGCGATCACACCGATTCCGTACGTGAGAGCCAGCGAGGGAAAGGCTAGCAGCGCCATCCTCTTTCTTGTATCCCACGGCTGCCGCAGGAAATACCAACCAAGGACAATGATCGGTCCGATAAACAGGTATTGGGCAACGAAGACGGCGATCAGATCCATTTAGGACTTGGTTCTCTGGCTGCTGCGTCCGTGAGGGCCTCTGCGACATTAGGCTCGAATCGCCCAAGAGTAACCTTACGAATCGGTAAGGTCCGGGCAATGGCGACCCAAGGCTCAGTCTCCAAGTATCTGTCCAACCGTCAGCAACCTTGCTGGCCAACGTAAGGAACTGGAGACAAGCAATGTATCGTTCAAAATTGACCATGGCCGCGATGGCCACTGTCATTGCCCTTGGGGCCGCCGGTACCGCTTTTGCTGAAACCGGCGAGCACGAAGACAACAAGGAAGTTGGCGTGGTGCTCGGCGCCAAGACCGCGCCAAGTCAGGCCATCGCCACCGCGGAGCAGAAGACGGGCGGGCGGGCTGTGCGCATCGATGTCGAGAAAGAGAACGGCGTCTATCTCTACGAGATCAAGACAATGACACCCGACAAGGTGGCAAACGTCTTTGTCGACCTCGTGTCCGGACAAGTGGTGCGGGTCGATAACGAGGGCCCGATCACCAAGCTCCTGGATCGCGACGACAAGGACGAGCTTGCCAGGCTGGCGGCGGCGCCCACGACACTCCCGGCAGCCATTGCCGCGGCCGAGCAGCATGTGGGCGGCAAGGCCATCGAAGCGAGCTTCGATGACGAAAACGGCACGATTCTCTACAAGGTCGCGGTCGCCAAAGACAGCATTGTGCACCACCTCACCGTCGATAGCACGACCGGCAAGATCACGAAGGCGGCCGTTGGAGAAGACGGCGAACACGGCGAACACGAGGACTGATCGTCGCTAGGGTGCCGGCCTACGCCGGCGCCCCTCGCTCTCAAATCGATTCGGATATTGCCATGCTGATAGAAATCGACGGGCTACGTTTGTCGATCGGCGGGGTTCCCATCCTGCACGACGTGCGACTGGCACTCGGTGAGGGGGAGATCTACGGGCTGTTGGGCCCGAACGGGGCCGGCAAGAGCACGACGATCGCGGCGGCATTGGGTCTCCTCAAACCCGACGGCGGACGGGTTCGCGTCTTCGGCAAGGACCCCTGGATGGCTGGTCCCGAGATCTACGGCGGGATCGGTGTCGTTCCGGAACAGAACGGCTTCTACGACTGGATGACGGCTGAAGAGTATCTCGCCTTCTTTGCGCAGCTCCATCGGCGTGACGACGGGCCGAACAAGATGCGGGAGCAGATTGCCGCCGTCGGCCTGGAGCCACGGCCGGGACAGGCGATCGGTACCTATTCCCGTGGCATGCGTCAGCGCCTGAGCCTCGCACGCGCGCTCGTCGCGGAGCCCAAGCTGCTCGTGCTCGATGAGCCCACGAACGGCCTCGATCCCCGGGGACGTCGCGACATCCATGATCTTCTGATTGAGTTGGCTGGCCGGGGCGTCGGGATCCTTCTCTGTACACACCTGCTGGACGACGTAGACCGGCTCTGCCGGCGCGTCGGGATCATCGCCGAGGGCCGGACGGTGGCGGAAGGGGTCATCGCCGATCTGGTTCGCAGTGAGCGCCGGCTGGCCCGGTTCCGTCTCCGCCTGATCGGCCAACCGGCCACGATGCCGACCGAAATCCGACACGTGTCAGTGGTGGCCCATGAGGGCGAATGGTGGATCGTCGACCTCGATCCCGAAGTGACGCCGGATGCCGCTTGGCGCGAACTCCTGTTCCGTGGCTGGCCGATCGCCGAGATCCGCCGCGAGAGTGGGGGACTCGACGAGCTCTATCTCGCATTGACGGAACGGAGGGCGGCATGAGCGCGGCGCGCCTGATCGCCCGCAAGGAAGCCGGCGAATTGCTGCTCAGTCTACGCGGCCTCTCCTGGCTGATGGCTGTTGCGGTTGCGTTGTCCGTGTTCGGCCTGTTGCTCGTGAGCAACACCGAACTGAGCCTCTTGGACAATGCGCAGGTGGTTTACGACATGGTCGCCATCGTCACCGCGCTGGGCGGCCTTCTTGCCCTTGTCGTCGGCCTCGATGCCGTGGCCGGCGAGCGCGAACGGGGCAGCCTCGTCGCGCTTCTGCTGACGCCGGCATCGCGGGACGCGATCCTTTCAGGAAAGCTGGGAGGAATCGCGGTCGCCTGGGCCGTCATGTACGCCCTTGCCCTGCCGTATCTATGGGCGGTCGGTAGCACCGGACAGAATTTGCGGGAGGCCGTGACCATTCTCGCGGTATTGGGCTCGCCGGTGGTGCTGGGCTTCGGCTTCTTCGGCATGGCTCTTGGCGCCAGGCTCGCAACCGCGCGTACGGCCCTGCTCACCGGTCTGATCGGGCTCATGATCTCCGCCAGCCCCCTTCTGCTCGGTCCGAGCCTTCGCCAGTCCGCGATCGGGCGTGCGTTCGATGTCATCAACCCGATCTCGGCGGCGGTCAATGCCTACGACGGGGTGATCATCGACTCGCAGCCAGTTCTCGGCCAATGGCCCCATGCCCTCCTTGCGGCCGCCTGGCTGGTGCTCGCCTTGTGGCTGGCGCGCTCCGGCTTCCGTCGGGTCGCCCGTTGAGGAGCCGAACATGAAGCTTGTCGGCCTGCTGTTCGCCCTGGGCCTTGCTCTCGTGGCGAACCCTTCCTCGGCCGAGACTTTGTCTGTCGATCTTCGGCCGGCCGCTGCGAACGCGGCATCCCCGCAAATGGGTGACAGACTTTCGTTCCGTACGACGATCCGCAACGATGGCACGGCGGCCGTCCATGGGCTCATTGCCTGGATCAGTCTCGTCCAGCTCGACAAGGGCAAGGAGCAGCCCGTCGATTTGGAGGACTGGAGCGCCCACAAAGCCGTCACTGCTGCTTCGCTTGCTCCCGGCCAGATCCTCGAGACCGACTGGCCAATGCGGTTGATCCAGGCCGGCACATACCGCGTGGTGGTGAGTGCCGTCAGTCGCGGCAGCGCGGGGCTGGTTGTCAGCCCCTTTGCAGACTTCACGGTCCGGCAAAAGCCGGTCGTCGAGTCGCAGCGCGTTCTGCCCGTGGCCCTCGGATTGCCGCTCTTGATCGCTGTCGCGATGCTCTGGCGACGTCGTCGTCGGTAGTGGACGCCGAAACCACCGAAAGTTCTCAGGGAGATACTTTCATGACTTCACCAAGCTCCGATTGTCAGCAGGTCACTGTGCCCGCCGTCATCTACAACAGGGTGCCGAGAGTCACCGCCGACTTCTGGCTGATCAAGCTCATGGCCGTCACCGTAGGCGAGACCGCTGCCGACTTCCTGGCGGGCCATCTCGGCTTCGGCCTTCCGATGACTTCGTGGCTCATGAGCGGCTTCCTGGTTGTCTCCCTCGCGCTGCAGTTTGCACAGAGAAAGTACCTGCCTTCGGTTTATTGGCTGACCGTCGTCGTCATCAGCGTGGTCGGGACGCTGATCAGCGACAACTTGGTGGACAATCTAGGGGTCAGCCTGGAGACAACCACGACTGTGTTCGGCCTTGCTCTGGCTGCAACGTTCATCGTGTGGTTTGCGATCGAGCGGACGTTGTCGATCCATACCATCTATACGACACGGCGCGAGGCCTTCTACTGGCTCGCCATTCTCTTTACGTTCGCCCTCGGGACCGCGGCCGGCGACCTGCTCGCTGAAGGATTGGGGCTGGGCTATCTGCAGGCAGGGCTGATGTATGGCCTTGTCATCGGCGCCATCGCATTCGCCTACTACGTGCGAAAGGCCAACGGAATCCTGGCATTCTGGCTTGCCTACATCCTGACGCGCCCGATGGGAGCTTCCTTCGGGGACCTTCTGGCACAATCCCACGCCAATGGCGGCCTGGGTTTGGGAACCGTCGTCACGAGTTTCGCCTTTCTGGCGATTATCGCCGCAATCATCGTGTACATGACTGTGACGCACGAAGGCTTGGAGGGCGGGTCAGGGCAATAGATCATGCCTCGCCGAGACCGACACCTGCAGTTGAATGAGGGAATAGAATGAACAGCACCATTGAAAGGAGCTTGAGCAAGGTTCCGGAAGTCACCTTGACCTTCTGGATCGTCAAGATCGCCGCCACCACGCTGGGCGAGACTGGCGGCGACGCGGTGTCGATGTCCATGAACCTCGGCTATCTGGTCGGCACGGCAATCTTTGCCGCCTTGTTCGTTGCCGCCGTAGTGGCCCAGGTCTCTGCCCGGCGCTTTCGCCCCTTCCTCTACTGGATCACGATCATTGCGTCGACGACGGTCGGAACCACGATGGCGGACTTTGCCGACCGGTCCCTGGGCATCGGCTATGCCGGTGGAAGCTCGATTCTGTTTGCCCTTCTCATGGCGTCCCTGTTGATCTGGTACCGCACGCTTGGCTCCATATCGGTCAACACGGTGAGCTCTCCCAAAGCGGAAATGTTTTACTGGGTAACCATCATGTTTTCGCAGACCTTGGGCACGGCTCTTGGAGATTGGACAGCCGACACGGCCGGCCTGGGCTACACGGGCGGGGCTCTGGTCTTCAGCGCTCTGCTCGCGGTCGTCGTCGCTGCCTACTACAGGACCGGCATCTCCAGGACCATTCTATTCTGGATCGCGTTCATCTTGACAAGGCCGCTTGGCGCTGTGGTGGGGGATTTCCTCGACAAGCCTCACAGTATGGGCGGACTGGATCTCAGCCGGTTTGCGGCGTCCGACGTGCTGCTCATGTTCATTGTTGCCTGTATTCTCCTTTTCCCGCAGCGGGCAGCGGAAAGAGCCCACTGACGCCCGAGCAATGAAGATCCTGCTGATCGAGGACGATGCGAGAACTGCGCAGCACATCGTGAAGAGCCTGCGCCAGCACGGACATGTCGTCGACCAAGCTGCGAACGGCCGCGACGGTCTGCTGCTGGCGGCAGGCGAAGCCTATGACGTCATGATCGTGGACCGCATGTTGCCCGGCCTGGACGGACTGGCCATCGTCAAGACGATCCGCGGCGCGGGAGTAAGAACTCCGGTCCTGTTCCTGACCACCTTGGGCGGAATCGACGATCGAGTAGAGGGCCTGGAAGCCGGCGGCGACGACTACCTCGTCAAGCCATTTGCGTTCGCCGAGCTTCTCGCGCGCATCAACGCCCTGGCCCGCCGACCGCCAATTACCGCCAATGAGACGAAGCTTCGGGTCTCCGACCTCGAGATGGATGTGGTGAAAAGAATAGTGGCCCGCGCCGGTCGGCGGATCGAGCTGCAACCCCAGGAGTTCAAGTTGCTGGAGTATCTGATGCGCCACGCGGGCCGTGTCGTTACCCGGACCATGCTGTTGGAGAATGTGTGGGAGTTCCATTTCGACCCCCAAACCAGTGTCGTTGAAACGCATATCAGCCGGCTCCGCAGCAAGATCGATCGAGACTTCGACGTCGAGCTCATTCAGACTGTCCGCGGTGCCGGGTACTGTCTCCGTGCCCCCGCTTAGGATTCTTCGGACGATCGGGTTTAGGCTGGCCGCATTCTATGCGGCCTTGTTCGCCGTCTCGGTCATCGTCTTGTTCGGTATCATTTACTGGACGGCAGGCGATGCGTTGCGCCGTCAGTTGGCGGCAAACGTGCAAGGTGAGGTTGGAACGCTTGTCGATGACTACCGAACGGGCGGCGTTGCGCACACCGCCCGCACCATCGAAAAGCGACTTTCCTCGGGCCTGCATCCGGCCACGTACTATTTGCTGCTCGATTCGACGGGTCGAAAGGCAGCCGGGAATCTGCCGCCTGTGTCACGCGATGCAGGCTGGAAAGAGTTACCGCCGCAGCAACAGGAGGGCGAATTCGAAGGGGATAGCGGAGAGCATCGGTTGCTGGCCCTGGGAGCGTCGCTTCCGGATGGCGCTTTTGTCCTCGTGGCCGAAGACACTCATGGCATGGTCGAGGTCCAGGAGGCGATGCTGGAAGCGCTTGCCTGGGCCCTCGCGGCAACGATCTTGCTCGGTGCCGCCGGCGGGACCGTTCTCAGCCTCGGCTTTCTGCGTCGTGTCGACGCGATAAATCGAACGACTCGAGCCATCATCGGCGGGCGCTTGACGGATCGCGTGCCAACTCGTGGCACATCGGACGAGCTCGACGAGCTGGCACGCAATCTCAACGAGATGCTGGATCGCCTCCAGATGTTGATGGAGAGCCTGCGCCAGGTATCGAGCGACGTTGCGCATGACCTGCGAACGCCGCTCAGCCGCCTCCGCCAGCAGCTCGAAGCGGCACGCCTCGAAGCGCGCAGCATGGAGGACTACGAAACCGCCGTTGCAGACGCCATTATCGACGCCGACGAGATCCTCAAGATCTTTTCGGCGCTGCTGCGCATCGCCGAAATCGAAGGGGGCGCGAGAAGGGGCGCCTTTACGACAGTCGATCTCTCCAGCGTGTTCCAGTCCATAGCCGACACCTACGGGCCGGTCGCCGAGGAGCAGGGGCGGTCGCTGAGTGCCGCAATCGAGCCCGGCATCGAAACACGGGGAGATCGGGATCTGCTCATGCAAATGATGGCCAACCTTGTCGAAAATGCCATCCGGCATACGCCGGAGGGGACGAAGATCAGCATCGCCCTGCAAAGAGGCCCATCCGGCCCATTGGGGACTATTGCCGACAACGGCCCAGGCATTCCCGAAGAGGATCGGCAAAAGGTTTTCCGACGCTTCTTTCGGCTGGAACGAAGCCGATCGACCGGTGGTAGCGGACTTGGCCTTTCTCTGGTCGCCGCCGTCGCCGAGATGCACGGGATTGCAATCTCGCTCGCGGACAACGCCCCGGGCCTCAAAGTGGAATTGCGCTTTTCATAAAGTAGTGTGCACTTTTTTGTATGCCGACGGCGGATCGGTCCGGCACTTAACGAGGCGGCCGGCATCACACTTGGAGCAGGCGGAGCCTTCGCAAACAGGCGGACGGAGCCCGAAACCCGCGGTATCATAGGCAGTCTCCTCAAGCTCCGATGGACGCACCTGCCCAACCATTCTTCGTCCGACGTCCGCGGAGATGTGTCTGATGCTGCTAACCCTCGAGAGTGACCCCGGGCGCAACAACTGGCACTCCGCTCGAATTCTCGTGCGGGAATGCTATCATTGAGCCATGAAGATTTTGATCGTAGAGGATGACACCAAGACGGCCGGCTACTTGAAGAAGGGACTGACGGAGAACGGTTTCGTGGTCGATCTGGCGGTCAACGGCGAGGACGGGGTTCATCTCGTACGAACGGGCGGGTACGATGTGATCGTTCTCGACGTAATGCTTCCGGTGCGCGACGGATGGTCGGTGATGGGCGATCTGCGTCACCAGGGCATTACCACGCCCGTGCTCTTTCTGACAGCTCGCGACTCGGTGCTTGACCGCGTGAAGGGTCTCGAACTCGGCGCCGACGACTATCTCGTCAAACCCTTTGCCTTTGCTGAGCTCCTCGCACGGGTGAGGACGATCCTGCGCCGCGGACCGGCGCGGCAATCGTCATTGCTCAAGATCGCCGATCTCGAGCTGGACCTGCACCGACATCGTGCGGTGCGAGCGGGACACGTGCTCGATCTTACGCCCAAGGAATTTCAACTGCTGTCGCTGCTGTTGCGCCGCACCGGCGAGGTGCTGTCGCGTACTCTAATTGCCGAGCAGATCTGGGACGTCAATTTCGACAGCGATTCGAACGTCGTCGAAGTCCATATGCGCCGGCTGCGTGGCAAGATCGACGACCCGTTTGAGAAAAAACTCATCCATACGATCCGCGGCATGGGCTATGTCCTCGATCAACGCACCTGACAAGGCTGCCGACGTGGCGGGCCGCCGCCGTTCCATGTCGATCGCGCTGCGCTTGACCCTGTGGTACGCAGTTTCGACGTTCGCCGTCGTTCTTGTGGCGACTGCGGCTCTTTATTGGTCGCTGGTAAAGGCCATGTACAACGAGGATGTCAGCGACCTTGCTGACAATCTGGACTATGCGCGACTCCTGATTCGCTCGTCACCGGAGTCGCAGTCGGCACTGGCCTTCCGTCTTCAGTCACGGTCTGCACCTCGGAGCGCAATTTACCTGCGTCTCCTCGATAGCGACGCCAACCCGCTGACGGAGAGCCCCGGCATGAAGGAGGAGCTGGCGCCGCCGACGAAGGAAGAGCTTGCCACGCTCGGCTCGATCCAAAGCAACCCTCATCGGAGTTTCTCGCGATCCGGCGAGCCGCTGCTCAGTCTGCTGGCGCGCGTGGACGGCGAGAAATCGCCCGGACCGCCCCGTTACTTGCAAATCGCGATGGAGCGCGGGCACGACGAGCAATTCCTCGTTCGCTATCGGGCTCACGTCTGGTTCGTGCTTGGCCTGGCACTTGTCGTGTGCGCCTTCGTCGGTCACCTCATTGCGCGAACCGGCATGCGGCCGATCGAGAATATCGGACGCGCGGCGGCGCGTATCCGAGCGACGACCCTGCACGAACGAATAGAGACGCGCGGCCTGCCTGCCGAACTCTCGGAACTGGCATCGGCGTTCAACGACATGCTCGATCGCCTCGATCAGTCCTTTCGGCATATCTCGCAATTTTCCGACGATGTCGCGCACGAACTGCGCACGCCGATCAACAACCTCCGCGGCGAAATCGAGGTGGGACTAAGCAAGTCACGCTCTGCGGAGGAGTACCGTGCTGTCCTCGAATCATGCCAGGAAGAATGCGGCCGTCTCTCGCACCTGGTTCGAACGCTGCTCTTTCTCGCCCGATCCGATACGGCAGGCGACGGGCTGCAACGGCAGAAGATCAATGTCGGCGAGGAATTGCGCAAAATCGAGACCTACTATGAGGCTGCGGCCGCGGAGGCCGGCATCGATCTCGAAGTCGCGGCGCCGGGCAGCGTTCACGCCGATCTCGACCGCACCCTGTTCCAGCAAGCAGTCGGCAATCTCGTCGCCAATGCGATGACCTACACGCCCGCGGGCGGCCACGTGCGGCTCGCCGCGAAGACCTGTCAAAGCGGAATCACCGTCAGCGTCAGCGACACGGGCTGCGGCATCGCACCGGAGCATTTGCCGCGCGTCTTCGAGCGCTTCTACAGGGCTGATCCTGCACGAGGGAACTCGGCGCAGAATGTGGGGCTGGGCCTCGCCGTGGTGAAGAGCATCGCCCAGCGCCACGGCGGCCATGTCGAGATCGACAGCAAGGTCGGCCGCGGGACGGAGGTCAGATTGATCTTGCCCGTTTCCGCGTAACACTCAGAAGAGCAGGCCCGCCCCACATTACGATTTCGTCATCGGGGCGTCAGCGACGCTTCAGCTTGGCCGCCTATGTTGTTCCCGCCAAGTCCAACCGGAACCTGTCCAGACGCGTATGCGCCGTGCGCTCGTCATTGCCATTGCCGCTTGTCTAAGCGCGTCTCTTCCGGGCTGCGCGAGCTATAAGCCGGCGCCGATCTCGCCGGCCGAGAATGCGAGATCGCTGGAGAACCGCAGCCTAGACAACCCTCGCCTGCGCCATTTCATTGCTGTCGAGCTCGGTGGCGAGTCCAAGGCGGACCCCGCGCCATCCTGGAACCTTTCGACGCTCACCCTGGCCGCCATCTACTACCATCCCGACATCGAGATCGCTCATGCCAAGCTGGCCGTCGCCCAAGCGGGCATCGTCACCGCCCGGCAGCACCCGAATCCGCCCTTCAGTCTCGCGAATGTCTTCGGTACGGCGGCCGTGGCCACCGCCGCCCCACCGGCCGGCGTCGCAGCGATCACCATCGGGCCGGTTATCGATTTCCTTATCGAGACCTTTGGCAAGCGCGAGAAACGCACTGCCCAAGCGCAGCATCTTGCCGATGCGGCGCGCTGGGATCTCGCCACGGCCGGTTGGCAGGTGCGGGGCCGGGTGCGGACCGCCCTTCTCGACCTTTGGGCCGCCCAGCAGCGCCTAGTCTTGAGCCGCCGACAACTGGCCATGCAGGATGAGCTGTTGGGATTGCTCGAAGAGCGCTTTGCCGTTGGCGAAGCGTCTTCAGTAGACGTCATGCTCGCGCGCGTGGGCAAGACGCAGATCACTCTTGCGATTCGCGGTCTCGAGCAATCCGAAGCGGTCGCCCGCGCGCAGCTTGCGACCGCGCTCGGCATCCCAGTGCGCGCGCTCGGTGGCACAGGCCTTTCGCTCGCCGCGTTCAACCATCCGCCGCCGTTGCCGGCGAGCGTCGACACGGGTCAATTGCGTCAGGAAGCGCTCACGAAGCGAACCGACGTCCAGGCCAGCCTCCAGCAATACGAGGCCGCCCAATCAGCACTTCAGCTCCAGACCGCGAACCAGTTCCCGAACGTCATTGTAAGTCCAGGCTACAACTACGATTTCGGCATCAACAAATACATGCTCGGCCTTGGCGTAGATTCCCTGCCGATTTTCCACCAGAACCAGGGGCCGATCGCTCAAGCTCTTGGCCGCCGGCAGCAAGCGGCGGCGAGCTTGGATGCGCTCCAGGCGCACATCATTGGCCAGATCGACCAGGCGGCGGCGGCCTATCGGGCGGCAACCCGCAGTGTCGCGACAGGGGATGCGCTTCTTGCCGACGATCAGCGCCGAGGGGCCATGATCGAGCGCCAGTTCCAGGCCGGCCAAGTCGATCGCGTGGCACTGGTGACGACGCGGCTCGACGTCGCCGCTACGGAGCTGGCGCGGCTCGATGCCGTGGCGCGACAACGGCAGGCTATCGGCGACCTGGAGGATGCCCTGCAGCAGCCGCTGTTCGACCCCGGCCATTGGCCATCGGTGGCCGGTCAGACCGCCGAGCTCGAGCACACGAAGGGATCGCCATGACCCAACCGCGTTCGAGCACAGGCAGCGGGTTGCCATGGGTCGTTGCTGCTGTCCTCATCGCCCTGGGGCTCGCAGCTCTGCTCGCCTGGGGCTTCATCCGCGGTCGCGGTCAAGCGACGACAGAGGCTCGAAGCGAACAGCCGGTTAAACCAAGTGTCGAGGTATCGTCGGCGAAGATTGGACCACCGACCATCACCCTGGGGCCTGACTTGCAGCAGCAGGCCGACATTCGGGTAGAACCGGCCACCCCATCGGCTTATCAAAAGCATATCCAGGCCTATGGCAGCGTGGTGGACTTGCAGCCGTTCACCGAACTCAGCAATGCGAACGCCAGTGCCAAGGCCCAGCTCGCTATCGCCCAGGCCAGGCTTGCGGCGTCGCAGTCGGCCTTCGAGCGGGCGCAGTTGTTGTACAAGAATGGGCAGAACTTCTCGATCGCACAGCTTCAGGCAGCCGAAGCGGCCTATAAATCGGATGCGGCAAGTGTTGGGGCGGCGCAGATCCGGACCCGGAACGCGGCGGCCAGCGCTTATCAGGCTTGGGGGCCTGTCCTTGGCCAGTCCCTGACCGATGGCACGGACCTCGCGCAGGATCTGATACAGCACCGCAAGGTCCTAGTGCAGGTCACGCTGCCGCTGGGCGTGGCACTGCCGCAGCCGCCGCCATCGGCGTCGATCGAGACCAGCACGGGCCAGCGGGTCAGCATCGACTTCGCCTCCGCGGCAACCCGCACCGATCCGAGGATCCAGGGCGTGAGTTTCTTCTATACCGCCGATGGCTCGAGCGGAGCGCTGCCGGGGATGAACGTCGTTGCATTGCTTCCGGCGGGGCGGCCTGCGCCGGGTATCGCCGTCCCGGCCGCCGCTGTGGTCTGGCTGCAGGGACGAGCATGGGTCTATGTCCAGAGTTCGCCTAACAGCTTCACTCGACGCGAGATATCCACCTCGCTACCACAGCCGGGTGGCGGCTACGTCGTGCCTGCAATCACAGGCGGTTCCGCACGGGCTACTTCTGAGAAAGGACTCTCGGCCAATCAGGCCCTCGTCGTGAGCGGGGCGCAGGTGCTGCTGTCGCAGGAGTTCAGTGCGCAGATCCGAGACCTGGGCGACTAGAGGCGACTAGACATGATTCCGTCCGGTTCGTCGCACCCGTCCGGCTTGCAAGCCGCCATCATCGCCTTTTCCATCCGCTTTCGCGGCGTGGTCATAGCGCTCGCCTGCCTGCTGCTCCTCTATGGTGCCTATAGCCTGCACCGCGCCAAATACGATGTCTTCCCTGAGTTCGCGCCTCCCCAGGTTGGCATCCAGACAGAAGCACCAGGCCTCACGCCCGAGCAGGTGGAGACGCTGGTCACTACGCCGATCGAGACGCAAATCAACGGCGTCCCGGGAATCCAGAAGTTGCTTTCAAACTCGATCCAAGGGCTTTCCGTCATAACCGTCTTTTTCGACCCCGCAACCGACATCTATCGCGACCGACAGGTTGTGGCCGAGCGCCTGAGTGTCGCTGCACGGGACCTTCCGCAAGGGGTCAAAGCGCCAGCGATGACGCCCTTGACCTCGTCGAGCGGACTCGCGCTGGTCGCCGGCCTGACCTCCGACTCGCGCTCGCTGATGGAGCTCAAGACGGTCGCACAATGGACGCTACGTCCTCGACTGCTGGCGGTTCCGGGAGTGGCCAGAGTCGCCCTGTTCGGAAGCGACACACACTCCCTCCAGATCCAGGTCCGCCCCGATCAGCTCATCCGCTATCAGCTTGGCATGAACGATGTCCTGAATGCGGCCCGAAAGGCGACCGCGGTGCGGGGCGCTGGCTTCATCGACACGGCCAATCAGCGCATCCTCTTCCAGAGCGAGGGCCAATCGCTCACGCCCGACCAGCTCGCCCGCACCGTCCTGCTCGGCCGGGGAGCAGCGCGGGTGACCCTCGGCGACATCGCAAACGTCGTCGAAGCGTCCAAGCCTTCCATCGGCGGCGCCACCATCAACGGCAAGCCGGGCGTCATACTGTTCATTTCACAGCAGTATCTCGCCAATACGCTCGAGGTGACGCATGCGCTCGAAGCTGCTCTGGCGGACCTGACGCCGAGCCTCAAGGCACAAGGGATCGAACTGGATACGACGCTCTTCCGCCCCGCTGACTTCATCGACACGGCGATGGGCAACATCCGCGAGTCGCTGTACTACGGCGGTGCGCTCGTCGTCATCGTGCTGACGCTCTTCCTGTTCGACCTGCGCACGGCCGCCATCGCCCTCTCCGCGATACCGCTATCGCTGATTGCGGGCATCATCGTTCTCGAGAGGCTAAACCTCACCCTCAACGCCATGACTCTGGGCGGTCTCGCGATAGCGGTCGGCGTCGTGGTCGACGACGCGGTCATAGACCTCGAGAATATCGTGCGGCGGCTTCGCGAGAACCGGCAAAGGGCAGATCCAAGGCCGGTCGCGCGCGTCGTTCTGGAAGCTGCTTTTGAAGTCCGCAATCCGGTCGTCTACGCGACCTTCGCGGTCCTTCTTGTGTTCGCGCCGATCCTGTTGCTATCCGGGCTGTCGGGCGCGCTCTTCGCTCCCCTGGGCATCAGCTACTGCTTCGCGGTCTTGGCATCGCTTGCCGTGGCGCTGACACTTGTCCCTGCGCTGAGTATGGTCCTGCTGGCGCGCCGGACCGAAACCAAAGCTCCCCCGATCGTGCGCTGGTCGCGCGCGCGCTACGAGGCGCTGCTTGAGCGCATTTCGAGCCGACCGCGCCTGGTGATCGCTCTTGCAGCAACCTTTACCATCGTTGGCTGCGCCACCCTGCCTCTCTTTGGCGCTAGCTTTATACCGGACCTGAAGGAAGGTCACTTCGTGGTCCATAGCTCGGCGGTGCCCGGCACTTCCATCGAGCAGACCATGGCCATGGGGCAACGCGTGGCCGAGGCCCTTCGAAAGATACCTACGGTGCGGTCCGTAGCACAGCGTGTCGGCCGGGCTGAACTGGCGGAGGATACCTGGGGCACCCACTACAGCGAAATCGAGGTGGATCTGAAACCCGGCCTTTCGGGGGATGACCAGGAGAAGGCGCAAGCGGAGATTCGCCAGGCCCTGGCGAGGTTCGTCGGCGTGAACTTTGCAGTGAAGACCTTGTTGAGCGAACGAATCGAGGAGACGTTGTCGGGCTACACGGCCACGGTTGCCGTCAATATCATCGGCAACGACCTCGATATTCTCGACCAAAAAGCGCAGGAGGTCGCACGTGTGCTCGGCACCGTTCCGGGCGTCACCGAAATTTCCCTTCAGTCGCCCCCTGGGTCGCCGCAAGTCACCATCGCCGTTCAAAAGGACGCGCTGGTTCGCTGGGGTTTCGATCCAGTCGATGTGCTGGATGTCGTGAGATCGGCTTACGCCGGGGACACTGTCGGACAGACATATCAGGGCAATCAGGTCTTCGATGTAATTCTGATCCTGAATGCCGCGAATCGCAGCAGCGTCGCCGATATCGGAAACCTGCCGTTGCGGGCGCCCGACGGCACGCTCGTGCCGTTACGGGAGATTGCCGACATCTACGAAGCGAGCGGGCGCTATCAGGTCACGCATCAGGGCGGGCAGCGGATGGCGAGCGTAACATTCAATGTCGCCGGTCGGGCGACCTCCGATGTCGTTCAGGCGGCGAAAGAGCAGCTTGCCGCCCACGTCAAGCTGCCGGCCGGGATCTATATCCAGTTCGCTGGCAGCGCCCAGGCACAGGCAGAGGCGCAGCGTGATCTTATCCTGAATTCCGTCATCGCAGGCGTCGCTATCGTGCTCTTACTGTCCATCGTCACACGCAGCAGGCGCAACCTCCTGCTCATCCTGGTCAATCTTCCGTTCGCACTGGTGGGAGGTGTGCTGGCGGTATTCGGAACTGGCGGCTTCCTCACACTCGGCTCAATGGTCGGGTTCGTTACGGTGTTCGGGATCACGATACGCAATTCGATCCTGATCATCTCTCACTACGAACACCTGGTCGAAGTCGAGAGCATGAGCTGGAACCTCGAGACGGCCATCAAAGGCGCCGGGGATCGGCTGACGCCGATTCTGATGACATCGCTCGTGACTGGCCTCGGGCTGCTGCCTCTGGCGCTGGGCGGTGATGCGCCCGGGCAGGAGATCGAAGGACCGATGGCCATCGTAATCCTCGGTGGCCTCCTGACGTCGATGGTGCTCAACCTTCTGGTGCTGCCAACTTTGGCTCTGCGCTACGGACGTTTTGCGCCCATCGCAGACGAGTTTCGGAGCGATGAGGTCGGGGCGGAAACGGTGGCAGACGACGGAAGCCTGTGGCGATGAGTAACCTCACTCGTCCGACGCACGGCCAAGTTTCCGCGCGACGCAGCGCCGCATCCGAGAAGGAAGCAAAGACAATGAACAAAGAACGCGGAGATGGCGATAGTCCAGAGGGTTTGCAGGCGCTAGCACGCCGTGCCCGCTTTCTTGCTTCTCACCTACCCGAACCCGACAAGAGCCGGATCGAGGCCTACGCCGCCAAGTTGGAGAGAGCGGCTGCGCAGAAAGAGCGATCCGACCAGTGATTCTCAGAACAAGTCACCAGCTGGTGCGTAGTGTTGTCGGATTGGTGGTCGGGTTGAGTAGATGAAGGAGCTAAGTTTCTCGGACGCGGAAGACGGCGGCAAGCGCACTCGGCGTGAGGTGTTTCTGCCGGAGATGCACTTGGCGGTACCGCAGCTCGTGAGCCGCTACGAGACCGTCGCCATGGTGGGCGACGGCGTGAACGACGCCCCTGCGCTTGCGCGAGCGAACCTGGGGATCGCCATGGGGGCCATCGGCAGCGACGCCGCCATCGAGACGGCCGACGTTGCCTTGATGACTGACGACATCTCGAGGCTTCCTTGGCTCATCCGTCACGCCAAGCGGACACTGGCTGTGATCCGCCAGAACATCGCCTTTTCGCTGAGCGTCAAGGCGCTGTTCTTCGTGCTGACATTCGTCGGGATGGCGAGCTTGTGGGGTGCCATTGCCGCAGACGTCGGCGCGTCGCTTCTCGTCGTGTTCAATGCCCTGCGCCTTCTACAGAGCAGAGATGCGACGCCGCCGATTGGTGCGCGCCCGTAGTTGGGCTGGTGGATGCGCCCCCCGGTAGGATTGGCCAAGCGAACGAGGTTCTCGTCCGCCTGGCCCGCCTGATCGGTCGCCAGCTGGCTCGCGAGGCCTTCGAGCGTTGCCTACGTCGAACGCGGGCCGAAAAGGAACCACGACGGCTCCAACAATGTCCCAACGGTCGGGTCGCGCTCCCTCGAGAAGCCAAAGCCAGGCGATAGAGACCGCTACGTAGATACCGCCATAAGCAGCATAGGCACGGCCGGCATAGTCAGAGTCGATCAAGGTCAGTAGCCAGGCGAACGCGACCAGACTAGCCATGCCCGGCAAGATCCAGACTGGCGACTTGCCGCTCCGCAGCCATACCCAGAAGGCAAAGCAACCGGCAATTTCCGCGAGTGCCGCGCTGATATAGATCAAGAGAGCCTTGGCCATGCGATCTATCGAAGAAATCATCTGACGCGGCGCCGTGACCGCGAGCGGCGTATGGCGGTCGGATCCTTGGCTGCATCAACGCCTGTTCTGGGAGCCGTTTTGGGCATAGCTACTCTCACCGTGGGCGCTGCCAGGGCTTCCAGCAACAGGCATTCGGGCACCGTGCTGCCCTCGCAGGAATGGATGAGGTCCGACAATACGCGTTCCATCCGACGCAGGTTCGCGAGCTTCGCGCGTACCTCTGCCAGATGCGCGCCAGCCAGCTCTTGGACTTCGTCGCAGGTATTCACCTTGCGGTCGGCAAGACCAAGTAGCTGTCTCACGGCATCGAGCTTGAATCCGAGGTCTCGCGCATGGCGGATGAACGACAGCCGCTCGACATCGGAGGCGTCGTACAGCCGGTAGCCACCCGCGGAGCGTTCTGGCTTACGCAAGAGCCCTTCCGTCTCGTAATAACGGATGGTTTCAGCCAGCACGCCCGAGCGTCTGGCAAGAGCGCCAATCGACATCATCCCTGTACCGGCCATGGTTCCACCGCCTTCACTCCGGACATACTTGACCTTGTAGTTCCTACAAGGTCTAGGCTCGCCAGACCATGGCTGATCTTCACAACACACGCGCTCCGATAGCTCCGGCAGAAGCCGGCCGCGACGTCGCCAAGACGACGTTTGCCGCGGGCGCGGTCCTGGCGGCATTTGGTGTGGCATCTTGCTGCGCGCTGCCGATCGCTCTCGGCGCACTCGGCATCAGCTCGGCCGGGCTGTTTGCAATCGCAGAACTGGTCGGGCCCTATCAACTCTATGTTCTCGCCGCGGCGGTCATCTGCCTCCTCGGCACCGTCCTACTCCTATGGCGCCAACGCCGCGCGCGTGCCTGTGGCGTTGCGGGTCCGTGCAGTCGGCCGGTCCTAGACCGCTTCACTTACGTCACCGTCGTCCTGGCCTTCGGCCTACTGGCCCTGACGTTTTGGATGGAGCCGCCGCTATGACCCCGATCCTGGAGTCGACGCTGACCTGCCCGGATTGCGGCACTCAGGCGGTCGAGACCATGCCGACGCATGCCTGCCTCTACTTCTACACCTGCGCCGGCTGTGGCCGCCAGCTCAAGCCGAAGCACGGCGATTGCTGTGTCTTCTGTTCCTATGGATCGGTTCCCTGTCCGCCGATTCAGATAGGAGACGGAAACGCGTGCTGTGGCGCCGAACCGACAAGCACGGTCCCCGAGGTTTGCTCGCTGCAGCCGGCCGCATTCCATGAGCGGATGGCGGAAATCGCGGCACTCATGCAGGCCTTCGGCGGCATGGCGGAGCGCACGCCGGACGGCCTGGCACTGCGTTTCAAGAAGGGAGAAGGTTTGCGCGCTGCGCTCGACGCGCTCGCCGAGAAGGAGCGCTCATGCTGCGCGACCCTCGAGTTCACGGTAACGGAAGGGGCCGGTTTGATCTCGTTCGGGATTCGCGGTCAGGCTTCCAACAGCACGGCGGTCGAGGACTTGGCAACGCGTCTTGGCATTGCGCCGAGGGCCGGATGGCGATTCAGGGCATAGACCATCCGCCTATTTCTTCGTTGTGACCACCCAAACGCCGCACAGGCCTCCTGGCAGCCCTGTTAGGGGTCGCCCGCTTCGGCTGATCACAGTTTTATCGTGGCTTACGCGCCAAGAAGGCATAGCCATACACGGCGAACCGGCGTGCATTCTTTTCGCCGCGCGCACCCTTGAAGGTGTCTATCGGCGGGCCGATCCGGACATCGGTGAATCCTGCTTCTTCCAACATCTGCTGCCAGGCTGCACACGGCAGACCACCGGCAATTCAAGCCGTCCAAAGGTCGACATTGTTGAGTGCCGAGGCCGGAACCGGATTGCCGTTGGCGATGTCGGCGAATTGCAGCCATCCACCGGGCCGCAGCGCTCGATGGATTTCCGCGAAGACGGCCCGTTTGTCGGCGCACAGGTTGATCACCCCGTTGCTGATGACAACGTCGGCCCAGCCGTCCTCTACCGGCAGTCGTTCAGCCAGTCCTTCACGGAACTCGACGGTCGCGTTGGCGAGCAAGGCAGCCGTCGATCGCGCCTTACTCAGCATCTCCTGCGTCATGTCGACACCGACCACATTGCCGTTTGGCCCGACAAAGTGGGACGCCACGAACGAGTCGAAGCCCGCTCCCGACCCGACATCGACGACCCGCTCGCCTTCTTGCAGCGGCCGCAGGGAGAACGGATTGGCCACGCCGGCAAAGGACTCGACGGCCACATCAGGCAAAGACGCGACGAAGACGTCGTCGTATCCCAGGTGCGCCGCGAGGTAGCGTCCCGTATGGAAGTGATGTTCGCCGTGGGGATTGGTGGCAACCTCGCGATACTTATCCCTGACCTGATCTCGCAGGACGTCAGCGTCGACGGTGACGTCGTCTTTCGCGGCAATGCTCATCTCGATCTCCTCATCGGCCGGTGATGGTCGTCCGCTACTGAGGCCACTGGCCCACAAAGCTACGCTCACTTCAAGTGCAGCCACGGCAGCTGCTCATTGCGGAAAAAGTGCTTCGATGGCTCGAACTGGGTCGGATCATCGAACGCGCCCACGTGGAAATGCGTCTCGGTCGGCAGTTGCCTGACTTCGCAGGTCAGCGTGGAGCCGCAGGCTCGGCAGAAGCCGCGCGTCGTGCCCGGCGAAGACTTGAACTTCGTGATCTCTCCCTTCGTCACCGTGTAGGCATGGAGCTCGATACCGACGAAGACCGAGACCGGCGCACCACTGTGCCGGCGACAGCTCTGGCAATGACACCAGAACACTCCTTTGGGCGCCCCAGTAGCGAGGAAACGGACGGCGCCACAGAGGCAGCCGCCTTCGAACTTGTCGCTCATGACGAACCAACGGGCAGCCCGGCCGCCCTCCACTCGGGATAGCCGTCCTGCAGGCGGCGGACCTTGTAGCCGTGACGGCGCAGAAGGGCGACGGCCTCGAAGGAGAAGACGCAATAGGGGCCGCGGCAGTAAGCGACGATCTCCTGGTTCTTCGGGATATCGGCAAGGCGGCGCTTCAACTCGTCGACCGGGATGTTGACCGCCCCGGGAAGGTGGCCAAGCACGAACTCGTCCTGAGGGCGCACATCCAGAACGACCACGGTGCCGGCTTTCAGGCGGTGTACCAGCTCCTTGCGTGAGACGGGCTCGAGTTCGTCGAGACGATGGAAGTAGTCCGAAACGATCTTGCCCACTTCGGGGCGGTTGCGCTCGGCGTAGGTTCGGAGCGCTGCGAGCAGCGACAGGATGGGGCCGTCGGCCAGGCCATAGAGAACACGTTTGCCGTCACGGCGCGCCTGCACGAAGCCGCCCAGCCGCAACTGCTTGAGATGCTGCGAGGCGTTGGCGACGGACAGTCCGCTGAGTTGCGCCAGGCGCTCCACCGAGCGCTCGCCCTGCGCTACGTATTCGAGCAGTTCGAGTCGGTGTGCGTGGCCCAGGACGCGTGCCAATTCGGCAAATTGCTCAAAGACCTGAAGTTTGGCGCGGCTCATTGACAGAAGCCTAGTGGTCCGGAATCATTCAATCAATAAATTAAGTGATGTCAGTGGTCGATTTCAGGGAGACACCCCATGATCCTGCGCCCGTTCCTCCACGCCGATCCGGTGGCGATCTCCTATCTGTTCGGTTGCGGCGGCAAGGCGTCGGCTGCGGTCGTCGATCCGCTGGGCGACGTCAAGCCCTACCTCGCCGCCGCGGACGCCACCGGCATGAAGATCCTCTACGTCGTCGACACCCACCTGCATGCCGATCATCTGTCGGCCGGCCGTCGGCTCGCCGACGCGGCGGGTGCCGAGTACGCGATGTTCGCCGGGGCCGATGCGTCCGTGCCGTTCCGCGGCGTGCACCACGGCGACGTGCTGCCGCTCGGCAACGTCACCGCCGAGGTCCTCCACACGCCCGGCCATACGCCCGAGCACCTCTGCCTGCTGGTGACCGATCACACCCGCGCCGAGGAGCCATGGTTCGTCCTCACCGGCCATACGCTGATGGTGGGCGATGTCGGACGCACCGAGCTCGCCTCGGCGGCCGACGAGGGTGCGCGGATTCTGTTCAAGAGCCTGCAGCGCCTGAAGGCGCTGCCGGATTACGTCGAGGTGCTGCCCGGCGCCTATTCCGGCTCGGTGTGCGGGCGGCGGCTGAGCGGCAAGCCTGCCTCGACCGTCGGCTTCGAGCGGCGCCACAACGCGGCGTTCCGCATCGACGACGAGGCGGCGTTCGTGCGCTTGATGCTCGAGGACATTCCCGCCCCGCCGCCGCAGGCAGCGCGTTTGCGCGGGATCAATGCGGGGCTGCTCGCCGCATAGCCCGGTACCAGGGCATGAACGCGAGCGGTGCACCGACGACCATCGGACCGAAGGCCTACGAAGCCTGGCGGGCGCAATCGCTCGGCGCGCTCACCGAAGCGATCGAGTTGCGCGCAGTCCTCGACCTGGCGGGCGACGTCTCGGGCGTGCGCCTTCTCGACGCCGGCTGCGGCGACGGCGCGCTGGTCGCTACAATGGCGGCAAAGGGTGCCGAGGTGACGGGCGTCGATCCCGATCCGGCGATGCTGCTCGCCGCGCAAAAACGCGTGGCTGATGCAGGCGTCAAGGCGACGTTCACCGAGGGCAGGCTCGAGGGGCTCCCTTTCCCCGACGCCAGCTTCGACGTCGTCGCCTCGATCACCGTCCTCTGCTTCCTGCCGGATGCCACCGGTGCCTTTCGCGAGATGGCGCGGGTGCTGCGGCCGGGCGGCCGGCTCGTTCTCGGCGAGCTCGGTCGATGGAGCCTGTGGGCCGCCCAGCGTCGCGTGCGGGGATGGCTGGGGTCGCGCACCTGGAAGGCGGCCCGCTTCCGCACCCCGGGCGAACTGCGCGCGCTCGCCGAGCAGGCGGGCCTCAGGGTCACGGCGCTGCGCGGCGCCGTCTACTATCCGCGGATCGGCTGGCTCGCGCGCGTGATGGCACCGTTCGACCGGTGGTTCGGACGTCTCGGCACCTTCGGCGCCGCCTTCCTGGCACTGCGTGCGGAGAAGCCATGACGGCGCCCGCCGACTCTCGGGGCGTGCGGCTCGGCTTGCGCGAGAACTGGCGGCAATTCTCCCTGCTGGTGCTGGTCAACGCCTTCGTTGGCGGCATGGTCGGGCTTGAGCGCACGGTGGTGCCGCTGATCGGCGCCGAGGAATTCAAGATCGCCTCGACCACCATCGTCGTCTCTTTCATCGTGAGCTTCGGCGTCGTCAAGGCACTGGCTAATCTGGTGTCGGGGCACTTCGCCGACATCTACGGCCGCAAGCACATGCTGATCCTGGGCTGGCTGGTCGGCCTGCCGGTGCCGTTCATGATCGGCTGGGCGCCGAGCTGGGGCTGGGTGGTGGCGGCCAACGCCCTGCTCGGCATCAACCAGGGCTTCGCCTGGTCGATGACGGTGATCATGAAGGTCGACCTGGTCGGGCCGAAGTCGCGCGGACTGGCGGTCGGCCTCAACGAGTTCGCGGGCTACCTCTCCGTCGGGTTGACCGCCTTCCTGACCGGCTATCTTGCCCAGCGCTACGGCCTGCGTCCCGAGCCGTTCTATCTCGGCATCGCCTATGCGGTATTGGGGCTCGGCCTTTCACTCCTGCTGGTGCGTGACACGCGTCACCATGTCAGGCTCGAGACGGCGGGGCACGCGGCGGCCACCGAGGCGCTGCGCTTCTGGCAGATCTTCCATCGCGCCTCGTTCGGCGACCGCAACCTGTTCGCCGCCTCGCAGGCCGGCCTGGTCAACAACCTCAACGACGGCATGAGCTGGGGCATTTTCCCGCTGTTCTTCGCGGGCTTCGGCCTCGGCGTCGAGAAGATCGGCATCCTGAAGGCGGTCTATCCCGCCGTGTGGGGCGTGCTGCAGACGATCACCGGACCGCTCAGCGACCGCTGGGGCCGCAGGGGCCTGATCGTCGGCGGCATGTGGGTGCAGGCGGCCGGCCTCTTCCTCACCGCGCTCACCGCGACCTTCTGGTGGTGGTTCGCTGCCAGCGTGCTGCTGGGGCTGGGCACGGCGATGGTCTATCCGACCCTGATCGCCTCGGTGTCCGATGCTTCGCACCCCTCGTGGCGGGCGCTCTCGCTCAGCGTCTACCGCTTCTGGCGCGACCTCGGCTACGCGATCGGCGCGCTGTCGGCGGGCATCATCACCGACCTTTTCGGCGCCGCCTCGGCGATCGGCGCCATCGGCTTGCTGACCTTCGCGTCGGGCGCCGTCGTCGCCGCCGTCATGAAGGAAAGCCGCCAGCAATGAAAAAACGGCCGAAGCCGATGCAATCCCCTGCCGGCGCCGGAACTTTCCCGGCCTCCCTGGAAGCCACCAGCGTCGTCCGCGATCTCGGTGCTGGCGCTCAATCGGCTTACTTTCGACCTCGCATCAAAGCGTCGGCTCCGGTTGCCAGTTCCAGGATCTCGGCCGTGATTTCCTGCTGACGGTACTGTCGCTCGCGCCGGTGCAGCGTGTCGAGCTTGGCATCGATGTTCGTGCGCGCCGCGCCCATCGCCAGCATGCGCGCTTCATTCTCGGCCTCGAACGCCAGCATGGCGGCCTGACAAAGCTGGGCAAACACATACTCCGAAGCCAGGCGCGCGAGCAGGCGCGACGGAGCGAGATTGGTCAGCGGAATCCTGCGCTCGATGGGACGCCTGAACTGGCCGAAGTCGAGCGGCAGCAGCGAGCGGCGCTCGATCTCGATGCCGCCCGACGCGGCAGTCCGCGAATAGACCATGTCGACGAAGGCGAGACCGTCGTTCGAAATGCGGGCATAGAGCGTTTCGGCAAGGCGGCTCGCGAGGTGCGGAACGGCGGCTGCGCTGGTCGCCATCGGCGACGTCCAGGCCGGCGCCATCGCCCTTTCCCGGGCCAGCATGGCTCCCCGCGTCCCCACCAGCAGGAGGGTCGTCTCCGGAGGGACGCCGGTGGCCCGGTCGAGCACGCGCTCGCTGAAGGCGCCGACAAACCCCTGCTCGGCACAGAACAACACGAGGCTCCGGCGCTTGGCCCGGTCGGGCGGCGACGGCGAACCGTCGCCCTCGCCCGGTATCAGGTTCAGGGCCGCACCGATCGCCCGCGAGACGACCCAGGCATAAGCGTCGATGCCCGGCAGAAGCGTGCGCCCGCTTTGGGCCCGCGAGGCGGCGATGCCGCGCATGGCCGTAACGACCGCCTCCAACTGACGGACGCTCTCGATCTGCGCGCTGAGGTCGGACAGGCGCTCCGCCATCAAGGGCTCCCCTTTGTCATCCGCGGCGGCGTCTGTCCCGGCGGCTGAATGGCCGCCACCAGCGCGCGAACGGCCTTCTCCAACCCGGCGCGCGCAACCGGCGTCAGCCGGCCGTGCTGCTGGATATCGGCGACCGATGGCCCGGCCAGCCGATCGAGCCACGCCGGGAGTTGGCTGCGGAAGCTGCGGACCGCTTCGACCGGCAGCCCGTCCAGCAATCCGGCCTGGACGCCATGGACCAGGGCGACCTCGTCGGCCAGCCGCAAGGGCGCGTGCAGCGGCTGCGACAGGATTTCGCGAATACGCCGGCCGCGCTCCAGACGACCGCGGACCTGGCGGTCCGTGACTCCGCCGAAGCGCGTGAACACTTCCAGCTCGAGAAACTGCGCGTAGTCGAGCCGCAACGTCTCCGACGCTTCTCGCAGCGCCGGCGCCTGCGTCTTGCCGCCGACCCGGCTGACGCTCGTGCCCATATCGACCGCGGGCTTGTGGCCTTCCTGGAAGAGCCGCGAATCGAGGACGATCTGGCCGTCGGTGATCGAGATCAGGTTGGTCGGTATGTAGGCGCTGAGGTTGCCCGCATCGAGCTCGGCGATCGGCAGCGCCGTCAGGGAACCGCCGCCGGCCCTCTTCCCCAGCTTGGCCGCCCGTTCCAGGAGCCGCGCGTGGACGTAGAAGATGTCACCGGGATAGGCCTCGCGGCCCGGCGGCTGGCGCGTCAGCAAGGCGATTTCGCGGTGCGTCGCGGCGTGCTTGGTCATGTCGTCCACGACGACGAGCGCGTGCTGGCCCCGATCGCGAAAATACTCGGCCATGGTGAACCCGGCGAAGGGACCGAGCCACTGCAGGCCCGGCGCCGCCGAAGCCGCGGCGCACACGAAGAAGCAGCGTTCGAAGGCGCCGTGCGTACGGATGGCCTGGATCACGCGGCTGACCGTCGAGGATTTCTGGCCGACCGCCACGTAGACGCAGACGATGTCGCTCTCGCGCTGATTGATGATGCAGTCGACGGCGATGGACGTCTTGCCGACGGCGCGGTCGCCGATGATCAGCTCGCGCTGGCCGCGCCCCAGCGCGAACATCGCGTCGAGAACCAGAAGGCCAGTCTGCACCGGCTCGGTGACGAAATCGCGGTCGATGATGGACGGCGCCGGCCGGTCCACCGCTTCGTGTTCGCGCGCTTCGATGGGCGCCCCGCCATCCAGCGGCCTGCCCAGCGGATCGACGACACGGCCGAGCAGTTCCGGCCCCACGGGCACGCGCACTATTTCGCCGGTGCCGCGAACCTCGTGCCCGGCCTCGATCCCCTCGGACTCGTCGAGCAGCACGCAGCCCACCAGATCCCGTTCCAGGGTGAGCACGAAACCCATCTGGCCCTTTTCGAAGCGGACGAGCTCGTCGAGACGCACCCGGCGCAGGCCGCTGATCAATGCGATGCCATCCGCCACCGATTCGACACACCCGAGCTCCTCCGCCATGACGCCGAGCGTCGATGCGCGCAGGCGTCGTCGGGCGTCGTCCAGCCAGGCGTCAAGTCTTGCCGAGACGTCCGTCATCAGTGAGCTCCTCGCGAATGCGTTCGAGGTCGGAACGCCAGCTGTTGCGCACGACCGTCGTGGGACCGCGCAGTTCCAATCCCACCATCAAGGTCTCGTCCCGCCGGAAGGTCATGGGCACCTCGGCGCCGAGCGCTTCCACGAGCTTGCGACGCAGGTATTGCTTCTGTTCGTCGGACAAGTCGGTCGCGGTCAATACCTCGATCGTTCCGCCGGGCTTCGACATCGATATAAGGCCGGCACGCGACGAATCCGGCAGGGACCGCACTTCCCGACAGAGCTCCTCGGCGAAAGTCTGCAAGGCCATGTCGGGCGGCACACGCGACAGCAGGCGCCGCGCGATCTCGAGTGACAATTCGCCCGCATGCCGCATCATCGCGCTGTCGCACGCAACGCGGTCGCGCTCGGCGGCGGCGGCGGCCGCCTCGCGCATCTTCGCCAGGTCGCGGGAGGCTTCATCGAGCAGGCGGGCCTTCTCGGCCATCGCTTCCTGTCGCGACTGATCGAGGAATCGCAGCCGCTGCGCGTCCAACTCGGCGCGCGCCTTGTCCGCTTGCGATCGCGCCTCCTCCGCCTGATGCCGAATCGACGAGGCGTCCGACAGCAGCTTCTTCGCCGCCTCCTGCCGCTTGGCGACGATCGCCGTCACGGGACGGAAGAAGAACCGACCGAGGATCCAGACCAGGATGAGGACGTTGACGGTCTGAAGAGCCAGCGTCCACCAATCGATATGCATTGCCCTAGCGAATGAACGGATTGGCAAACAGGACGAGAAGAGCGACCACGAGACAGTAGATCGCCATCGTCTCGATCATGGCGAGGCCCACGAACAGCGTGCGCGAAATCGTGCCGGCGGCCTCGGGCTGTCGCGCGATGGCGTCCATCGCCGCGGCGACCGCGCGTCCTTCCGCCAAGGCGGGGCCGATGGCGCCGAACGAGACGGCTATGGCCGCCGCGGCGATGCTGACGATCTCCAACCAATTCATGCTGCGTCTCCTTGCTTGCCATCGGCGGAACGAGTCTCGCCGACCGCCCCGCCAATGAAGACCATGGCCAGCACCGTGAAGATGTAGGCCTGAACCGCGCCGGTCAGCAGATCGAGTGCCATCAATGGTATGGGCACCAGCAGACCGGCCAGCGAGAGAATAATGCCGACGATGAAGACACCGCTCATGACGTTCCCGAACAGGCGCACGATGAGCGAAAAAGTTCGGGTAAAGGTCTCGATGATGTTCAAAGGCACCATCAGCAACGTCGGCTCGGCAAACGTCCGGAGATAGGCGGCCAGTCCGCGGGCACGGATGCCGAAGTAGATGACGGCAACGAAGACGATAACGGCCAGTGCAGCATCGGTCTCGATATGCGCCGTCGGAGGCTCGATGCCGGGCACCACGGACGACCAGTTGGCCAGCAGGATGAAAATGAAGATCGTGCCAAGGAGCGTCAGGTAAGGTTCGGGAGATCTCCGCATCGTGTCCCGAATCAGATCCTGCATGGCCACGACTATTGCCTCCAGCGCCGCCTGGCTGCGCGACGGGATGATCGAAAGGCGAGGCCGGATCAGGATACCGGCGAGCGTCAAGAGCACCATCAGTCCCCAGGTCACAACAACGGGCTCGGTGACCGTGACCGGTCCCAGCGTGAACACGACCTTCGTGGCGAGGGGCGAGCCCATCAGGTCCTCGCTGCCCGACGAAGGGCCACTGCGCGCGCGGCCAGAACGCCGCCCGCCGAAGCCAGGAGCGCGTAGGCGCCTTGATGGACGGCGGCGAAAGTGAGGGCAGCGCCGATCGAGGCGAAACGTGCCAATTGAGTTAGGAAGGGCAACAGTACGGATCGCCCGGCGGCAAACAGCCCGATGCTCCAGCGCAGTGACATCCAATGCAGGGTGCCGAGGATCGCCCCGGCGATGAACCACGCCAACAGAAAGGGAAGATGCGCCGTCATTGCCTCTTTATCCACTTCCAGGCCGAGAAGCTGCCGATCACCACGCCCACCAGCAGCAGGGGCGCACTCCAGAAAATGCCGGTTCCGAACCTGTGGTCGAGCCATCGGCCGGCGAACAGGCCGATCAGAATGGGCGCAACCACGATCCATCCGAGCACACCGATCTGCCCGACGAAGCGCGCGATGGATGGCTCGCCTTCCGTGAGCCAATGCTGGCGCCGTTTGCTCTGGCGGCGCGCCGCGGCTGCCATCTCTTCGTCATGTGGCGGTCTGGGACCGGAAGCGCCCGCAGTCATGCTCATCGCTCGCCGGCGCCATGCCGCTCAGGCCGCAGGTAGCGAACGATCTGCCTGATCACTTTCATCTCGAGCTCGAGCCCCGTCGCCCTGGCGGCACGCTCGCTCTCGGCCCGTTGGTGAAATTCGGCAAGAACCACCCGCTCCAGACGGTCGAGGTCATCGCCCATGACGGCTTCGCGGGTGGCGATCGCAACCTCCCGGCCGTTGGCGACCGACAAAATACCGCGACACACCGCGCAGTACCTCGGGCGGTCACCTGGCCGATGCCAACTCACGACGGAAACCGTCAGCGCGGTCAGGAGGTCGTCGTGGCCGTCGAGGATGCCAAAGCTGCCGCTTTCGTCCTCGGCCCGCACCGAGCTCACGGCGGGCTCGTCGACCACCACCGCGGTCGGGGTTGTGATGAGGAGCCTCATGACGCCTTCGCAGCGTCAGCGGCGCCTTCGAGCCTCTCATGTGCCTCTTCGATGGCGCCGACCATGTAGAGCGCACTCTCCGGCCAACTATCGGAGACGCCGTCCAGGATCTTGCGGCAACCGGCGAGAGTGTCCTTGAGCGGCACGGAACGGCCGGGCTTTCCCGTGAAAGCCTCGGTGACGGTGAAGGGCTGCGTCAGGAACCTTTGCAGGCGTCTTGCTCGCGAGACGATCAAGCGATCTCGAGCGCTCAGTTCCTCGACGCCGAGAAGGGAGATGATGTCCTGCAGCTCGACGTAGCGCGCGATCGCCTCGCGGACCTCCTCGGCGATGCGGTAGTGTTCTTCGCCGACAACCACCGGATCGAGCAATATCGACGACGAGCGCAGCGGATCAATCGAGGGATACATCCCCTCGGCAGCCATCGACCGCGACAACACGATCATGCTGTCGAGATGGCTGGAGATGGCGGTGACTGCCGGGTCGGTGAAGTCGTCGGCCGGCACATAGACCGCTTCAATGGCAGTCACGGCCTGCCCGCCGACCGAGGCGATGCGTTCATGCAGCGCCGCGACCTCGCTGGTGAGGGTCGGCTGATAGCCGACGCGTGACGGCAGCCGCCCGAGCAGGCCGGAGACCTCGCTGCCTGCCTGGACGAACCGGAAGACATTGTCCATCAGCAGCAGGACGTTCTGCTTCTTCACGTCCCGAAAGTATTCGGCGATCGTCAACGCCGTCATGCCGACCCGCCAGCGCGCACCCGGCGGTTCGTTCATCTGGCCATAGACCAGCACACTGCGATCGAGCACGCCGGATCGGCGCATCTCCGAGAGAAGCTCATGACCCTCGCGCGATCGCTCACCGACCCCTGCGAAGACGGAGATGCCCTGGTAGCTCTGGACCATGGCGTGGATCAGCTCCATGACCACGACGGTCTTGCCGACGCCCGCGCCGCCGAACATGGCGGCCTTGCCGCCCTGAGGCAGAGGTGCCAGCAGATCGATGACCTTGATGCCGGTCTCGAAAATCGACGTTGCCGAGTTCCGGTCGCGCAACGGCGGCGGCGCTCGATGGATCGGCGAGCGTGCCAGGTCCGTCGGCAAGACGGGCCCGCCATCTTGAACGTCACCGGTGGCGTCGAGCAGGCGACCAAGGATAAGGTCGCCCACAGGTACGGTGATGGGACTGCCGGTGGCGCGAACCCGCTCTCCCCGGCGCATCCCGGCGGTGGACTGTAGCGCCACGCCGCGTACCGCTTTGGAGTGGAGATGCGCCTGGACCTCGACGACGATCGAGCCGAGTAGCCCGCTCTCTACGACGAGAGCTTCATCTATCTGAGGCAGCTCGCCTTCTTGAAAGGACACGTCGACGACAGCGCCGCGGACGGCGAGTACCTTGCCTGTCGATCGTGTCGCTTGCTCCATTTGGAAACGTCCGATCCTGCTGGATTGCGACAATAGGTTGCACAGTGCCAGCTTCCGTGATCGCGGAGGCCCGCCCATCGCGTTGCGCACCGTAGCCAGATGTACTGAGGCCAAACCCATCAAAATCGGTGCAATAGCGCATTGTCATAGATCAAATATCGTTTGTTTACCGCGGCTTTGCTGTCGGCGCTCCGCGACGTCTCGGATGTCTGCCAGTTCCACTCGCCAAGAGCTGTTTCCACTCACAGCTCCCGCACAACACCTGATCCAGATCAAACCGACGTCAACGGCCGGTCAGTAGCATCACTGGGCGAGCAGGAGCGCCCGGCGGATGCGCATACTATTTGTGACATCAGAGCTGCACCCATTGGCTAAGTCTGGTGGACTGGGAGATGTGTCTCGCGGCCTGGCCGCCTCGCTGCATGGGCTGGGTGTGGATGTCTGTGTCGTCCTGCCTGCTTATTCACAGGCAAAGGCTGCATTACAAGACATCCATACAATCGCACAATTGCCTCCACTTCTCGGGATCAGTGGCGGAGCGGTCCTTTCGGGTCGCGTTCCGGGCTCTTCGGTGCCGACACTGCTGATTGACGCGCCCTCGCTGTTCAGTCGCACGGGCGGCCTTTACCAGGATGAAAACGGCGCAGACTGGATCGACAATGCCGAGCGCTTCGCCTATTTCGCCCATGCCGCGAGCCTTATTGCAGAAGGTCTGGTGGGCAACTGGGTCCCTCACGTTGTGCATGCCAATGATTGGCACGCTGGCCTGTTACCCTTGTTGCTTTCGTTGAAGCCCAAGCCGCGGCCCGCCACAGTGTTCACAATCCACAACCTCGCGTTCCAGGGGAACTTCCCCAAGCATCTCCTCCCCAAAGTGGGTGTGCCGCAAAGCCTGTTCACGCCGGCCGGCATCGAATTCTATGATCAAATATCCTTCATGAAGGCCGCGATCCGGTATAGCGATCGCATCACCACTGTGAGCCCGACCTATGCTCAGGAAATTCTGACGCACGAATTCGGCTGCGGAATGGATGGACTCCTGCGGGAACGTGCCGGCGACCTGTCGGGAATCCTGAACGGCATCGACACAGATGAATGGAATCCGGCGGAAGATGGATATCTGGCCAATCCGTACGGGCAACACAATTTATCCGGCAAGCGGATCTGCAAAGAAGCCATACAAAAAGAATTCGGTCTCGAGAGCAACAGGACGTGTCCGCTGATCGGCTTTTGCAGCCGCATCACACAGCAGAAGATGGCGGATGTGGTGGCCGAGGCCATTCCAACGCTTATCGAAGCAGGCGCACAGTTCGCCTTGCTCGGAGAAGGCGATCCCTCGCTCGAGGCAGCGCTTGCTGACGCCGGCCGCCGTTATCCGCGGCAAGTCTCAATCAATCTCTCGTTCGAAGAAAGTATGGCGCACCGGCTCCAGGCTGGCGCCGATATCCTGCTTGCCCCGGCGCGTTTCGAGCCCTGCGGGCTGACGCAGCTCTATGCGCTGCGATACGGGACGCTCCCCGTGGTACGGCGCACCGGCGGGCTGGCCGACACTGTCATCGACACAACGGCCGAGACCTTGAAACGCCGCGAGGCGACAGGATTTTCCTTCGAGGAGGCGGATCAGGCCGCACTACTCAACGCGGCGCTGCGCGCGATGTGTATCTATCACGACTCGCTGACTTGGCGACGGCTGCAAGAACAAGCGATGTCACAAGATTTTAGCTGGGACGCCAGTGCCGCTACATACGCAAGTCTGTATATCGATATGGCGAGATGTAGATGAGGCCAGCGATTGAACGGCCCATGGGCGCAGACGTCGGAGCAGACGCGCGCAAGATTAGTTCGCTCGTTGGATCTTGGCGACCTCGCGTACGCGTGCGACACCCCCCATAGGCGTCGGAGCGCTAACTCGAAGGATCGAGAGAGCGGCTGACCATCGTGCCGGTGGGCGCTAAGCTTCTTATATGCGTGCGGAACGTGTTCCCATGGAAAGGACCGACAAGGTAACGTTGACGGTCGACGCGCTGCAGGGCCTCCTGGATGAACTCAGAGGCCGAGGATTCCGCGTCGTAGGACCGACGTTGCGCGACAAGGCAATCGTCTATGACGACATAGCTCAATTGTCGGAACTGCCACGAGGCTGGACCGACGAGCAGGCGGGCGGCCACTATCGCCTGGTGCGGCGCGAAGACGACGCGCTCTTTGGCTATGCCGTGGGACCGCAGAGCTGGAAGAGGTTCCTTCACCAGCCGGTGCAACGCCTGTGGCAGGCCGTGCGCGACGGAGAAGGTGCGCGGATCCTTCCCGAGCTCCCGTCCAATGAGTGCTTCGCCTTCATTGGGGTGCGCGCCTGCGAACTGCACGCCATCGCGATCCAGGACCGGGTCCTGCTTGGCGGGCGATACGTCGATCCGCACTATCGCGCAAGACGGGATGGCGCGTTCATCGTGGCGCTGAATTGCAGTGCGGCGGGCGGGATCTGCTTCTGCGTATCGATGAAGACCGGGCCGACGGTCGAAGCGGGGTTCGATATCGCGTTGACTGAGATCGTCGTGGACGGGCAGCGCAGGTTCATTGCCGAGGCCGCTTCCGCACCCGGTCGCGATGTGCTCGCGCAGCTGCCTCAGCGACCTGCAACCACGGAGGAGATCGAGGAGTCGAGGGCAGTCCTGGCCCGGACGGCCGCAACGATGGGCCGAACGATGCGCTCGGACGACTTGCGCGACCTGCTCATGCGCAATCTCGATCATCCGCGCTGGGACGATGTTGCCGCTCGCTGCCTGACCTGCGGCAACTGCACCATGGCCTGTCCGACCTGCTTCTGTACCTCGGTCGAGGAGTCGAGCGACCTCGCCGGTGAAACGACCAGCCACAGCCGGCGCTGGGATTCGTGCTTCACGATGGATTTCTCCTACATCCATGGCGGCAGCGTCCGCGCCAGCGCGCGCTCGCGTTACCGGCAATGGATGACTCACAAGCTTGCCTCCTGGATCGACCAGTTCGGGAGTTCGGGCTGCGTCGGCTGCGGCCGATGCGTCACCTGGTGCCCCGTGGGCATCGACATCACGGAGGAGGTGTCGGCAATCCGCGAGAGCGAATCGGCCAAAGGAGGGCAACATGAAGGTTAGGCCCCTCGAGCAAATCGTGAGCGAGCATCGCTTCTTTGCCGGATTGGACGAGGTCTATTGCAAGCTGGTCTGCGGCTGCGCCAGGAACGTCCGCTTCGAGGCCGGCCAGTACTTGTTCCGCGAGGGCGATCCCGCCGACCAGCACCCTCTTTTCGGGAACATGTACAGGCCGCATCTCATTGCTCGCTCTCGCGCGGATTGTAGAATTGGAAGTGGCGATGTAGATCGTCTAGCCGCTTGAAACGGCGGATCAAACCCCTGAAGACATAGACACGACCACCGATCTCGACGATATCGCCCGCCAAAAGCCAAAGTGGGAATTGCACCGGACGCGGCTTTGAGTAGAGCCAGTTCGGCAGCACGCGACTACTCTTCGTCTCGCTCGTGCAGAAGGTGAGGTGGTCGCGCGGAACGTTCTGTGCGAAGCGCCGCCCGCACCATTGCTCGGTAAATCTCCGCAACGAGCGCGTAGTCGTCGAGGGAACGATGTTGGCCGAGTGCATCGGCCCCCGCTTTGAGCATGGCCGGAGACACGACAATTCTCGATGATCTTTGAGCGTCCTTCATTCGGTTGGAGTCTAGGGGACTTCGCTTACGCCAGACTGACTGTCGCCTGCCTTCAGGGGCTGTCCAGGCCGAGCTCGGAGGCCGCCGAGACGGAATGGCTGGGAACTCGAGATGCTGCGCGAGGAACTGAAGGGCTGAGTTTGAATTCGAAAAAAAATCGCCAGTGTCAGGCTAGTGTCAGCACAGGGTCAGGACATCGTCAGGCGGGAAGCGCTCAATGGAGGAGACTAGGGGGAGTAGAAAGGGATCTCCACCATGACTCGTACACTCATACTGACAGGAATTCTCTTTGCAGGGATGGCCTCATTGGCCCACGCCCAGAGCGCCGCATCCTCGACGAGCAAATGCGGGCCGGAGGCCTGGTCCACCGATAAGATGACCTACGTCGGTGTTCCGTGCCCCGGGGGCCAGGGTGGCACGTCGTCGGCGAGCAACTGCGGGCCCGAGACGTGGTCCACCGACAAGATGGCCTATGTCGGCGTTCCGTGCTCAACCGGCCAGACCCCTGGCACGCAGCAGGCCTCCGCGCCGACCAGTCTTCAGTATTGCAACGAGCTCGTCGCGCGCTACGACCAGTACCTGAACAAGGGCGGCAAGAGCGGCGGTATGCAGTCGGCCAACGCGGCTGCCAACGTCGCCGCGGCCAAGTGCCGGGCCGGGGACGCGAGCGACATCAGCGCGCTGGAAGGAGCGCTGAGGGATGCCCGGATCGCGCTGCCGCCGCATAGCTAACCGCTAGGTGTCAATCGGCGTTCAACTTTGACCCCGGATCGGCGTCCAATGTTGACCCCCTTGTTCGGCGGGGTTTGGTGGTAGCGCTCGCGCCGACGGAGCCGGTCGGGGTTGCGGAGGCGGCGCGAGCGCGGCTTTCCGGCAGGTCCTCATCTCGGCTCTTGAAGCGCCAGCTGTCGTTGCCGGTCTCGACGATGTCGCAGTGATGGGTCAGGCGATCGAGCAGCGCGGTGGTCATCTTGGCGTCGCCGAAGACGGTCGGCCATTCGCCGAAGGCGAGGTTGGTGGTGACGATGATCGAGGTCCGCTCGTAGAGCCGGCTGACGAGGGGGAACAGGAGCTGGCTGGCCGCCGGCTTGGGCGAATGGCAGGTAGCCGAGTTCGTCCAGCACGATGAAGTCCATGCGGGTCAGATGATCGGCCAATCGGCCCTGGCGGCCGCTGCGGGCCTCGGTCTCGAGGCGATTGACGAGATCGACGACGTTGTAGAAGCGGCCTCGGGCGCCGCCGCGGATGCAGCTTCGGGCCATGGCGATGGCGAGGTGGGTCTTGCCGGTGCCGGTCCCGCCGATCAGCACGGCGTTGCGCTGCTGAGCGAGGAAGTCCGCGCCTGCAAGATCGCGCACCAGCGTCTCGTTGATCGGGGTGCCGGCGAACAGGAAGTCGTCGAGGTCCTTTGCCAGGGGCAGCTTGGCGATGGTGAGCTGGTATCGGATCGAACGCGCCTGCTTCTCGCTGACCTCGGCGGTGAGCAGATCCCATCGCTTGAGGTTGAAGCGGTTGCAGTTGTCATTCCGAGTAACCGCGTGCCGAAGGCCCGGCGCCAGGGCGTTCAGTTGGAGAAGGACTTTGAGCGTCGAGCGATTAATCGGACGCATAGCCAGCGTCTTTGAAGTAGTTCCAGCGCTCCTGCTCGGAGTACAGGGCGCAGACGTCGCCGATGGCTTTTCAGAGAGCGCGATGATCCGGGCGCCGATACGTCGGAGATGGGCCTTGAGCTTGGCGAAGGCCATCTCGATCGGATTGAGATCTGGGCTATAGGGCGGCAGGAAGAGGAACCAGGCGCCGCGTTGCTTGAGGATAGCCTCGTCCTTTGCGCTCTTGTGACTGGGCAGATTGTCGAGGATCACCACATCGCCCTGCTGGAGTGTCGGAGCGAGTTGGGTCTGGACATAGGTATCGAAGGTCTCGCGGTTCATGGGATGGTCGATCACCCAGGGCGCGGTCAAACCATCGCACCGCAGCCCGGCGATGAAGGTCTGGGTCGCCCAGTGTCCGAACGGCGCATCGGCCTTCAATCGGGTGCCGCGGCGCGCCCGGCCGCGCAGCCGGATCAACTTGGTCGTCGTGCCAGTTTCGTCGAGGAAGACCAGTCGATGCATTGCCTCGCGCATGCGTGGCTGGCGGTGCACTTTCCATTCGTCAAGCGCCTGGCGCACGTCCTCGCGCTCGACTTCCGAGGCCAGCAGAGTTTTTTTGAACGACAGGCCAGCCTGCAACAGCACCCGCGACAGCGAGGCCGGATGCGCCGTCACAGCTCTCTCGGCCAGCAATTTGGCAGCCAGCTCCGGCATCGTGATGTCCGGCTCGGCGGCGACCCGCGAGCAGAAGTCCCAGATGCCGCGCCAGCTTCCCGCCGCCGGGAGGGCGGCCTTGCCGCGCCGGCTCTGCTGATCCCGTCCGCGACACCCGATCGGCCAGCTTCACTGCAAAGCTGGCGCTGACATCGTAATGGCGAGCTGCGGCACGCCGAGACTGCCCGCCAGTGACCGCGGCTTGGACACGTTCCCGAAGGTCAGCGCTACGTTCCCTTCGGCGGCAAGTGTCCCACGAACATTCGCTCCAACTCTGGTGTTATTTTTGCGAGCCAAGCCAAACGTATGAAACTTCGGTTTGCGATGGCTACCCCTCGGCCATCGTCGCTACTCCTTGCCATCAGGCGATGATTGGCGGCTCGATTGCCGGACTTCTGCCGCTCGGAGGAGCAATGCCGATCGAGCAACGAACTCCGCCGACACGCCTGTCAGCATCAGCAGGGCGGGCCCCATTGGCATCGAATAGAGGCGGTCCGGCGTGGCGAGAATGGCCTGGACGATGAACAGGCAAATGATCACGAGGGCAGCGCCTCCCAGCAGAAGGCCTTGGGAATAGCCAATGCGAGACCACAGCCCAAGCGCTGTCGCCGCAAGGAAGAGAGAAAGCGCCGACGACAGGACGACGGCCAATGGCGGCGCCGAGTCGAGAATCCGGTCGGCAAGAATGCGCTTGGCCTTTTCGAGGTAGATGCGCATGACCTCGGCGGGTTGGCTCGCGACCGTGTGGAAGTAGAGTCGCCACATGATCTTGAAGTATCTCCCGGAGCAATAGACGACCCTGGGATCGATCCGCTCGGCGGCTCTTTTCGCCACGTCGTCGGCGTACGAAATCCCCAGCGAGTTCGGAACCGCTCCCAGGCCCATATAGAGAATGTCCGAGAAACCGTGCCTGCCCATGCGTCCCGATGGCTGAACGGTGAAGAAGACGTCCCGGGCTGCGGGAGCAATTCGCGGGGCAACGGGCGAAAGGAAGGCCAAGAGGCCGACGACCAGCAGATGGCGATATTGGAGACCTTTGCATCGACGGCGGGCCACGACGAGCATGATCGTGACAAGGGTCGTCACGATACCCATCACTCCAACCGCCTCTCGAACGAGCATCGCGATGGCAAGCCCGAAGATGCCGAGGGCGACATACGCAATGCCGAGCCTGCGTGACAGGAAGCGGCATTCCCTCGCCAGGATCGCCATCGGAAGAAGGGCTGCGATGCTGGTGATGCCGATGAAGCTCCAATGCGGGGAGACACCGATCCATCCGAAGTAGATGGTCGGACCAAGGATGATGAGCGCAATCGCTGCAATATATGAGCCGGTGGCGAACAGGAAGCTTGCCAGCACGACAAAGCCCAGGATGTTCAGGCCGATGTTCAAATGGGCGACATCGACAAGCGAGGCCGGCGTGTCGCTCGCGATCGCCCACAAATCCAGCAGAAGGGCGTGACCAAGGTCGTCGCCCAGGGCCGATTGCGTGATCGCAACCAATGTGCCGTCATCGCGGCAAAGAGCGAGCCAGACGCGCTGTCGTTGGGCGCACTCACTGCTCTTCAGCCAGACATTCGTCGGTTCCCAGCCCGACGTCCTTACTTCAGCAAAATGCCCGGCCTTGTCGAGTACCGTCTCGATCGGTCCCCAACCGCTCGCGATCAACAAAAGGGCAAACAGCATCCAGCGACACCAGCCACTCTCTTTGATGGCGTGCAGAATACCCTGGCGTTCGAAGTCGTGCCTTTCCGTCAGAGCGACATCGCTCGCTCGGAAATTGCCGGGAGAGGTCGCACCAGTCTCCAATGGGAAAAAACGCTCGGCATTCGCCTGACGTTCGCGCCTTAAGGCCGGCGCGTCATCACCCGTCCAACTGACCATCTTTGCCGTCCCCAATACGACCACTCCGGGCTCATTGCCGGGTTCTGGTCGCCTCCCTCTACAATCGTCGCTCGATCCGAGCGAAAGAGCAACCTTCCGTGACAACACTTAGGGGGAGATGTCAACGCCGACCTAAAAGTGACCCGCCTTTGGCGACAGTCGCCGAAGTAAAACTGACCCACCTGGACGCTTGATGCGCTGGTCGGGTGCGGAGGGCGTAGCCCGCAGCAGCCGACCAGCGCGGCATCCTATTTGTCGGTCGTCGCCACCTTTCTGGCCGCCTGGCCGGCCTTGCGTTTGTCTCTCAGGCGATAACTCTCGCCGCTGATCTGCACGATGTGGGCGTGATGCAGCAGGCGATCGAGCATGGCCGCCGTCAGCGTCTGATCGTCGGCGAATGCCGAAGCCCACTGCGTGAACGGCAGATTGCTGGTCAGCACGATCGAGCCACGCTCGTAGCGCTTGGCCACCACGTTGAAGAACAGGTTGGCCTCCTCCCGGCCGAACGGGAGGTAGCCGATCTCGTCGATCACCAGCAGCTTCGGTCCGAGTACGGCACGGTTGAAGTATTCCTTCAGCCGGCCTTGGGCACGCGCCGCTGCCAGCTGCAGCATCAGATCCGCCGCCGTGATGAAGCGCACCTTGTGGCCCGCCATCACCGCGCGATAGGCCACCGCCAGGGCGATGTGCGTCTTGCCCACGCTGCTGGGACCCAGCAGCACCACGTTCTCCGCCCGCGCAACGAAGCTCAGGTGCCCGAGCTCCAGGATCTGCGCCTTCGGCGCTCCACTGCCAGCGCTCCAGTCGTACTGCTCCAGCGTCTTGACCGCCGACAACGTCGCACGGGCTGTGCCTGTTCCTCGACGACGGTCGCGTTGAGATCGATAGCAACGTTGTCGAACGAACCATCCGTCCGCTGGCACTGACCCGCAAGAACGCTCTGTTCGCCGGTTCCGACGGCGGCGCCGAGCATTGGGCCGTCATCGCCTCGCTCGTCGAGACCTGCAAGCTGATCGGCCTCGAACCTTACCGTTACCTCGCCGACGTCATCACCCGCATCGTCAACGGCCATCCCAATAGCCGCCTCGATGAGCTCCTGCCTTGGGCCTATCACTCTACGACCGAGCTCAAGCCTGTGGCCTGAGAACGACGCTTACCATAGGCCACCGCGATCGTCAGGATCATCCCATCGTAGTTTGCAGTCGCTTCCCGGGCTGCGCGAATCGCCGCGACCAGAGAACTGGGCAACAACTCGAGCTTGCCGAT
This sequence comes from Enhydrobacter aerosaccus, assembly GCF_900167455.1. Taxonomy (GTDB): domain Bacteria; phylum Pseudomonadota; class Alphaproteobacteria; order Reyranellales; family Reyranellaceae; genus Reyranella; species Reyranella aerosaccus. The sequence continues at coordinate 169,387 of NZ_FUWJ01000007.1, read as the reverse complement.
CGCCTGCACGCGTACCCGCTGGCGATGGATTTGCGGATCATGCGCGAGGGCCCTTAGCTTGGCTTCCGTGGCCGCCAGGATCCCCGAGACCTGATCGGCCGGACGCTCCAGGTTGTCGGTCGAGAACACCCAGAGGGTGACAGCAGGGATGGCCAGCTCGGCGCACCCGTCCAGCACGTCGTCAAGTTTACGCGCTCCCAAATCATAGATTTGGCGCGGATCATGGAGGCCGAGTCGCGCCCCGTTCCGCCGGTTGCCGTCGAGAATGATGCCGATATGGCGCGGCGCCGGCATAGATTGAACCTGGCGAAGGAGCCAGTGTTGATAAAGCCGATAAAGCGGATGAGCTGCAAGGCCCGCCCAACCACGCCAGAGTGCCTCGCTGGACTCATGCCATCCAAGGCGCGCGGGCAAAGTGCTCGTCTCGGCGGCCGGTCGATCCCGAAGCCTCTGTCGTTGATAGGAGGTGTTATCCATTCCGTCGCTCCCGATCGCCCGGGCGCTCCCCGTCGCCATTGCTCATGCGGCGCCGTCTGATGCAGTAGCGCTCCGTTCAATCATCGGCGGAGCCGGGGCACACGAGGACAAGTACCGTCGACGGTCTCAGTTACAAGGAGGCGGCCGGCGTGCTCGGGATTGCCGTCGGAACCGTCATGAGCCGCCTGGCGCGAGGTCGCCAGGCACTGAATGAAAAATTGGGCGAGCGGTCGGCTGGCAACGGCACCGTGCTGCGCCTGGGGCGGTAACAATGACCGATATGGAACTGCAGCTCATGGCCTATGCCGACGGCGAGCTCGGGACCGAAGAGGCAGCCGAGGTCGAGCGGGTGCTCGACACCGATCCGCGCGCCCAGCGGCAGCTCAGGATCTACCGCGAGACGGCGGTGCTGCTGCGCGCCGCATGCGCCGAACCGTTCTACGCGACGTTCCACCAAAGCTCGTCGCGACGATCCAGAGGGATCACCCGAAATTGCCGGTGCGCCGGCGTCTGGTGTTCGCGCTTGCCGCTTCACTCTTGCTGGGCGTCTTCAGTTTCGCGGCCGGATACGGCATCGGCGCCCGGCCGGACTCGGCGTATGAAGCGCTGCTCACTGATATCGCGCAATATCATCCGATCTACGCCCGCGATACTGCGCATCTCGTCGAGATTCCCGCCAGCCGCATCAACGACCTCGAGGCGTGGATCAAAGAGCGCACTGGGCGCGAATTCGCTGTGCCAGACCTGTTCTCGACTGGCTTCGACTTCACCGGCGGGCGGGTGCTCGTGGTGAACGGTCAATCAGTCGCCCAGCTCCTTTACGCGCGCGCTGGCACGATGCCGCTCGGCATCTGCTTTACGGCCCTGGTGGGTGCGCCGCAGCCGCAGCGCATCGACCATCACAGCGAGGTCAATCTGCTCTCGTGGAGTGACGGGCACTATGCCTATGTCATCGTCGGCGATGTGGCTGACAGTATGTTGCGCGCACTCGCAACGCGGGTTTCCGCCGAGTTGGGTCGTGGAGCGTAGCGGACCTCGCCGCTAAGCCAGCGCGGCAATGACCGTCGCTCCGCCTCAAGATAGGCATAGTGCAAGGTCGCGGCCGCCATGGGGACGAAGCCGCCGACGCCGCAGAAAAGCGTGAGCCGCCAGCACGGTATTCAGTGCTCCCAAAGGTAGCCGGCTATCGGATCACTTCGAGCGACCTTAAGGAAGACAACGTCATCTTCCTCGTCAGCCTATCGCTGACGATGTGATGCGCCTGCACTATAAGCCAGCAACAGTGCAAGACCTTCCAGCAGCTCCTCCGGCATCAGCGGCTTCGCTATATACGACTGGTTGCGCACCGCAACTGGAATTAGATGCGCGCTCGTAACCCGTCATGAGGATGAACGGCACCGCCTGCTCCTTGAGCACTGTTGCGACATGCTCACAGGTTTCCGTCCCGGAGAGAAAAACCTCCATCAGGGCCGCGTCGACCTGCTGGTTATGCAGCAGGCCTAGGGAAGGTCTGACCTAGTCCCCCAGCCGGCGGCACTCCGATAATGGCGTCGTATCGGCTGATTTTCGTCGGGAGGTGGTTGCGATTATGCGCCGGACTTGAGGTTGAGGGCGGCGTTCTCGCTGTCTTGGCCCTCCTCGGACGCAGCTATCCTGTGGCGAGCGGCTGCCCGCGTCAGGTTGTCAGCCCGTGCGCCCGGTGGCGCTGATCGGGCTTGGTGCCGCCCGAAGGTCATCGTATGGCGATCTCGTTGTTGACGCTGCGCACGCCCTTGACCCGTTGGGCGATTTGCACCGCGCGCTGCCGTTCGCGATCTGAATTCACTTGGCCTGTCAGTCGAACATTGCCGTTCAGCGTGGTCACGCCGATATCGAGTATATGAACCACCGAGTCTTCGACGAACCTGGCCCGAATGGTGTTGGTGATGGTGGAATCGTCGGCATATTCAGTAACGTTCTGCTTGCCTTGGAACACGTCACAGGCCGCGACAGGGATGACAAGCACCAAGGCCGTCAGCAGACGGTTTGTCAGCGAAGCGAGAGACATGGAAGGCCTCCTCCGCAATACAAAGCAGTCGCCAGATCGAAACGACGGCCCAATGGAGCAGGTTCCTTGCCGGGAACGTTCGGGCATCTCATTGGATCACGGCCACTTTGCTGATCTAGACCAGCCTGCCGAGGAGCGGCGAACTGTCAGAACCGTCAGCACTGTCAGCAGGATTCCTGAGGGGCATCGGCATCATAGGGTGTCCATTCGCCGGCGACGCACGCCGATCTACTGCCGTAGGACCAGGTTCTCAGCCTCCAGCTGGGCTCTCAACTTTAACAGCCAAGCGATAACAGCGAAAGCAAGCTGGAGCAGGTCGGCCATCAAGTAGCCATCTTACGCTGTCTCCTCCATGCGTCGACGTCGAATTGCATTTTCAGTACAACGATTGACCTGCGTCAAAGCAGCATGGATGTATCGGTAAATGATTATTCGCGTGGGCTATCCGACCTACCATGCTGTCAATCAATCGCCGGGACGAAGTTCGCCTTTCCCACACGGGTAACTACCTGATCTATTCATGAAATAGGATGCAATCGAATCGGCTGGAGACTTCCGCCCTATCACCCCAAGCCCCACGCGCCCGACGGCTCTCACGCTGGCGCGTACTGGTGCTTGTGCTCCTTGCGGGCCTGGTCGCCGTTGGCATCGTGACCTGGGATCGTCGTTCCGAAGTGCTGACTGCCGCGGCAACGCGGGCACTGGAGCAGCGCGGCGTTGGACCGGTTCGGCTGACGATCGATCGGATCGGGCTCTCGTCCGCCCATGCCAGGGATATCGGCCTCTATGGCGGTGCAGTCCGGGCGTCTTCCATCGAGTTCACGTTCCGGCCAGGCGACCTTTTCGATGGGAGGGTGGAAAAGATCGAGATCCAGGGCATGCGCGCCAAGATCGCGATCGACCGTGGACAGATCACCATAGGCGGCCATGCGTTGCCCGTTGCATCGACTTCCGGCACGCCGGACGCAGCGGGTGTCGGGTTGCTGGTATTGAGCGACGCCGAAATCGAAACTGCCATTCCCGATCTTCCGGAGCCGATCCGCCTGGTCGGCCGGGCCGTCGTCACTGGCCCGACTTTCGAGTTCGATGGCATTGCAACCACGAGCGGCCAGCACCCATCGACCGTGGAGATCGTGGCCGCCGGCAAGCACGACATCGTTGCCGGCAGCGGTGCGGCCAACGTCACCATCAAAACGAAGAAGTTCAATCGGGACGGCACACAGCCGAAGGACCTCTTGCCGGCACTCGGCACAACGCTGCCGCCGATGGATGGCCAGGCAAGCGCCGCGGGTACGGTGCAGTGGACCCGCTCGACCATCTCTCCTGACTTGGTGGTGCATCTCGACCGCGTTGGATTCGATACTGGAAATGCCAAAGTGGTCGACGTTTCCGGCGAATTCCACCTGAGCGGACTACTGCGGTTACCTTCTGTCTCGGCTACTGGGGCACAGACCCCAGCGGACTTCGACTCTATCGTCGTGAGCGATGCCAGCATCACCGCCGTCACCCCCTCCCTTGCCGCGCCGCTCCGTGTGGTCGGAAAGGCCGGCTACGCCAGTGGCTCGGTGAAGTTCGATCTCGCGGCGAAGATGAGCGGTCCGCATGAGTCCGTCCTGGAAATCGTCGCCACCGGCGCACACGACTTCAATGCCAGCAGCGGCAACTCCGACGTTCAGGTCAAGACAATGAAGTTCCATCGGGGCAGTAAACAGCCGAAGGACTTGCTGCCCGGACTGGGAATGACACTGCCGCCGATCGACGGTCAGGCGAGCGCGAAGGGCACGGTGCACTGGAATGGCTCGACAATCGTGCCCGATCTGCTGGTCCGGTTGGAGGACATCGCCTTCGATACCGACAATGCCAAAGTAAGCAGCATCGATGCCGAGATCCGTCTGTCCGGCCTGGTGCCACCGTCGACGCCGCCGCATCAGATCGTGAAGGCCTTGCTCCAGCCGGGCGGCCTGCCGGTGAGCGCGTTGACGCTTCAGTTTCAGCTTCAGACCAAACCCGCAATCATCGTCGAGGCGCTTGCCTCCGAATTCGCCGATGGCAAGATCTCGGCTTCGCCTTTCACCATCGATCCCGCCCATCCGGCGATCGATACGGCACTGCGTTTTTCTGCGGTCAATCTCGAGCGCGTGCTTGGATTGCTGAACATCGAGGGCGTCGCCGGAACAGGCCGCCTCGACGGAACGGTTGGGCTGCACGTGAGCAATGGCAAGCTGCGCATCGATGACAGCCGCCTGACTGCTTCTACTCCCGGCATCCTCCGCATCTCCAACCGGTGGCTGACGGAACAATTGGGTGGAAGCAACGAAACCGTCCGCCAGGCAACGTTGGCCCTGAACAACTTCTACTACGACACCCTCGCGATCGAATTGGCACAGGCCAAAAACGGCGACGGCTCGGTCATGTTGCGCCTTCAGGGTAGCAACCCGGCGGTCCTCCAGGGCCAGAAGTTCAACTTCAACATCAAGCTCGAGAGCAATTTCGACCGACTGACCGAGATCGCGTTGCGCAGCGTGACTGTCGCCCATCAACTGCTGCGCGGTAAGGAGCGTTGAGAGCATGAGACCTGGCAGTTCCCATTTACGCCGACCGCTGGCGGCGCTGCTTGCGGGCAGCGTCGCCGCGGCCTGTACGCCCAAGGTGGAGGTCGTCGCGCCAAAAGAGCCGATCACCATCAACCTCAATATCAAACTCGATGCCGACGTGCGCCTGCGCGTCGAGAAGGAGGCGACCAATGACGTCCGGAACAAGCCGATTTTCTAGGCGCCTGCTACTTGGTGGGTTCGTCGCCTTTATCGCTCCGTCGCTAGGGGCCGAGGCACAATCGGCCCGGGTGCTCGACGGGCCGCGTGCGGCCGGTCTCGTCGGCGAACGTTTCGATGGCTATGCCGCCATCCGCGGGGCGGCGCCGGCCGATGTTCGGGCACTCGTCGACCATGTGAATGCGGAGCGGCGCGCCCTCTACGCCCAGCGGGCCGCCGCCACCAACGCGCCAGTGGACGCTGTCGGTCGCCTTTATGCGGCCGAGATTTTCCGCCGTTTGCCTGCCGGCTCATGGATCCAGGCCGAGGACGGCAGATGGGTACAAAAATAGTCTTTGCGCCTTGGCGCAAAGATGAAGCGGATCGGTGTCCCCACCAAGAACCTGTGTGTACCGAATATTGGATTCGACCATATTGATGCTGAAGACCGCCAAGGATCGGGTGCGATGTAACAGTGCCGAGGCGCTCGATGATGCGATGGAGCGGCGTGTCCTTGATCAAAGATCAGTGAATTCTGAGTTTGTTGTAAATAGTCCCGGCGCAGCTGCGCTTTGCCCAAGATCACGCCATGATCCAGCCAGTCTCCTCGAATCGAGCCGGTTATCCGTTCGATTTGTCCATTTTCCAGGGTGAGCGGGGCGCCGTTGGCCGATCCTGGATGCCCGTGGCCGCAAGACGTCGCGTAACAGCGCGGCCATAGAGGCACCTCTGTCGCGAATGACGTATCGGAGCGCCTGATCCCCAGGGGAAAGCCTCGGTGATCTGTTGGGGCGATCCACTCCGCTGTCCCCCATACCGCGACACGCGGTTCGCTTGGACGCGCTTGCATCGCGTTTGCGAGGCGACTGCGACGCATTCTCATTGACAATAATTGCGAATCACTCTTAAAAGCAATCCTCCAGTGCATCTGAAGACCCAGTGCACAGAAAAAGAACCGGGGACCATCAGTGAATATTGGATCAAGGCTGATGAAATCATTGTTTGCCGGGGCGTTGGCGTTGTCGATGACAGCGCCCGCTGCGCGGGCGGGCGAAGGGCCGTTCGCCTTCATCTACACGCTGGATCTGCAGCCGCAGGGCACCTGGCAGTTCGAGCAATGGGAATGGCTGCAGACCGGACAAAGCCAGGGCAACTATTACTTCCTGACCAACCGCAGCGAACTCGAGTACGGCTTCAAGCCGTGGTTCCAGGTCGGCCTCTACGTCAACACCGAATACGCCTATGCCTTCCGCAACGGCGTCGACGGCACGACCGGCGGGCCCGGCACGAACATCGATCCCAGCTCCGACCTCTCGGCGCCTTACTCGTCCTTCCGGTTCAAGAGCATATCGTTCGAGAACATCGTCCGCTTCATGAACCCCTACACCGACGGCTGGGGGCTTGGCCTCTACTTCGAGCCGGCGATCGGACCGTATGGCTACGAGCTCGAATGGAAGCTTCTTCTCCAGAAGAACTTTATCGACGACCGGCTCGTGCTCGCCGCCAACATCGTCTTCGAGACCGAGCAGGAATGGCGGAGCGGCGCCACGGAATTTGCCAGCGTCCTCGACCTCATCGTCGGTGCCTCCTATCGCTTCACCGACAACTGGGCGGCCGGCGTCGAATTCCGCAATCACCGCGAGTTCACCGGCCAGCTCCTGAACGAGCCCGAGCACTCGGCCTACTTCCTGGGACCGACGATCCACTACTCTGCCGAGAAGTGGTGGGCGACCCTCGGCTGGCGCCATCAGCTGCCGATCGTGGCAGCCTTCAACGACGACCAGCGGTCGGTCGTGGTCAACGGCCAGATCTTCGGCAATGAGCATGCAAGCGACGAGTTCATGCTGCGCATCGGCTTCCCGTTCGGCGGCGACAAGCGACACGAGCGGTACTAGCGTGCGCTGGATGCCCCTTCTCGCCGCGCCCGCCGCCGTGATCATCACGGTGCCGGCGCATGCGACGATCTACTTCACGACCGAGCAGGCGCAGCAGAAGATGTTCCCCGGCGCGAGCTTCAGCCCGGCGCCGGCGCAGCTTTCCGACGCCGACCGCCGCGCCATGTACGACCGTTCCGGCGTGCACGAGCCCTTCGATCCCAGCAGGGTCTGGCGCGCCTCGACCGGCGGCTGGTTCGTGATCGACGAGGTCGTGGGCAAGCACGAGCACATCAAATACGCCGTCGCTATCGGCGCCGACGGCGCGGTGCGCAGCATCGAGATCATGGAGTACAACGAATCCTACGGCTACGAGGTGCGTGACCCGTCGTGGCGCCAGCAGTTCGTCGGCAAGACGGCAAGCTCATCGCTCAAGTTCGGCAGCGACATCAGGAACATCAGCGGCGCCACGCTTTCGTCGAAGCACATCACCGACGGCGTAAGGCGCGTTCTGGCCATGTACGACCTGGTGCTGAAGGGCAGATGATGAAGCGCCTGCGCCCGCTGCTCGGGACCTGGGTCGAGATCGGCGTCGAGGATGTCGAGGCAAGCCGCGCTGCCTCAGTGATCGAGCGCGGCTTCGCCGCGGTCGAGCTGGTGCATCGTCTGATGAGCGTGCACCGGCCGGACAGTGACCTCTCGCGGATCAATCACGACGCCTGGCGCGCGCCCGTGACGGTCCATCCCTGGACGCTCAAGACGCTGCGCTGGGCCTTGCTGATCCGCGCCGCAACCGACGGCCTGTTCGACTGTGCGCTGGGCCACGAGCTTGGCCGCCATGGCCTGGTCGATGGCCACGCCTTCGAGGGTGCCGCGTCGGGCTCGCTCGCCGATGTCGGAATTGCACGCGACGGCGCGGTGCGCCTCACGCGCCGGATCGCCCTCGACTTCGGCGGCATCGCCAAGGGCTTTGCGGTCGATCGCGCCATCGCAATCTTGCGCGCGGCCGGGGCGCGGCGCGCCTCGGTCAACGCCGGCGGGGATCTGCGCGTCATGGGCGATGCGCCGCAAGCCGTCCATGTAAGGACTCCGTCCGATCCGCGCGGTCTGCGGCTCGCGGGCTTTCTCACGAACGGGGCGATCGCCACGTCGGCCACCGACGGCGCGATCGACGTCACGACCCGGCAGCCGATCCGCGACGGCAGGATCTGGTCAGTGATCGCGCCGCGCTGCATCGTGGCCGACGCCCTCACCAAGGTCGTGGCGCAGACCGGCCGAACCGAAGCGCCCTGGCTCGCGCGTTTCGGCGCTACGGTGTGGGTGCCCCCGCCTCTCCTCGCCACGGCTTGAGCGGGGGCGGTCGTGCGGCTCGGCAAATGGCACCGCCAACTCGTGATTGCGGCCCTCGGCCTGGTCGGCGTCTCCGGCGTGCTGTGGTTCGCGCTGCACGATGTGATGGACCGTGCGCCGGACGATCTGCTGCACTGGCTGCTCGTGGCCCATGGCGTCACCGCCTACCTCTCGGCCGTCGCCTTCGGTTCGCTCCTGCCGCTGCATGTGGTCGCGGGCTGGCGCTACAGACGTCATCTGATCAGCGGTTTTGCCGCCGTCGTTACGCTTGCCCTCCTGATCGGCTCGGCGTTGCTGCTCTACTATGGCGGCGAGGAGACCCAGGCCTGGGCCCGGCTGGTGCACATCGCCACCGGCTTCGGCGCCGTGCTCGCCGTACCGATCCACATTGTGCTCGGCCGCCGCCTCAGGAAACAGACTGACCGCGTGGAGCTTCGACGGGTGTTGACGGTCCGTGCGAGGTAAACGTTCTCGCGCAATACGCGCGCGCGAGGCGCACTCGTTTCGTTGCTCGTCGGGCCCCTCCTATTGGTCCCTTTGTGACTCCCGTTCTTGCCGTTTCTCATCTCCAGCGTCAGCGCGAAGGCGAGCTCGCGCGCCAGATCGTTGGAGGACATCTCCTCGTCGACCGGCGTCTTCACCTCGGCCGTCAGCCTGTTCGCCGTAGACCTTCGGCAGCATCTTGGCCAACATCCACTTCCTTGTGTCGACGCGCAGGCGAGCGCGGGCGACGCGGCTCGCCCGGTGGCCGCCGGGCCTCGACGTGCACGCCTTGAAGCGCGTTGTCGAGGCGGGCGCGCCGCTGCAGCTGATTGACGTGCGCTCGCGCGACGAGGTTGCCGAGGGGCTCATACCCGGTGCGCGGCCCATCTAGGATCGAGGCGCGTGCCCGGCGAGATTTCTCCGGGGCCAGTCGTGACCTACTGTGCCTCGGGACGCCGAGTGCTGGTGGTGGCGGCGGCGCTGAAGCGAATGGGGGGCCCGACGTCTCGGTGTGCTGGGGCTCGATGACAGCTTGGCGGGCGGCGGGCTATCCGCTCGATCAGCAGTGACCGCATAAGCGGCTACAGAGCGCCTCGCGCGATCCGTTGTCACGCGTTGTGGTCATAGCTTGGCAGGGACGAGTCGAGCGTCCCTAGAGGAAGGCGCCCCCTGCCCTTCTCCAGGGCTTTGCCGGGTCATGCAGGCTGTTGATGAAGAGTCGGCCGATGGAACTGAGGCCGCGGCCTTTGAGCGTCACGACACTGAGCGGCAACGACCACCGCGACATGTCGATCGGCAAGACCTTGATGGGCGGGCGTTGCGGCCCATAGTACAGGGCCGAGCCCGGAATCAGGGTAATGAACCGGCCGGTCGCCAGGAGCCCGTACCTTAGATTGAGGGACTCGCTGGTCACGACGCGGGGGAACCGCCGCACCGATCGCGCGGAACGCTTCAACGAACAGCTGCTCATAGCATACAGGGTCCGCCGTGAAGTCCGGCTCGGCCGCGGTCGGCCGAATCACCGCCATCGGCTGGTGCCGGGTAAACCCGAAGCTCGCCACGTTCGGCTCGCCCGGGGCGGGAACACTGCCGCACTTCCTTGGATCGGGTCTGGCGCGGGAGGCGGTGTTGAGCTTGTCCACCTGCCCTACAAGGGCGGGGCGGCCGCCATTCAGGACCTCCTCCTGGCTGGCCAGCTTCCGGCAGCCGTCTTCACGCTTGCCGCCGTCCTCGGTCCGATCCGAAGCAGAAGCCTGAGAGTCCTGGCCACGACGGCTCCGAAGCGCAGCTCCCTGCTTGCGGACGTCCAGACAGTGCGGGAAGCGGGCTACCCTGCGCTCGAAGGACTCATTTGGTTCGGCATTCTCGTTCCCGCGCGGACACCCACCGACATCGTCGCGAGGCTGAACACGATGGTTTGCCAGGTCCTCCAAACCGACGCGATCAAGGCAGGGCTCGCGAGGCAATCGCTCGAGGTCGCGGGGTCGACGACGAGCGAGTTCGCCGAGCTCTTGACGTCCGACACAAGACGGTGGGGCGAACTCGTGAAGAAGTCTGAGTTCACGCGGGTGGAGTAAGCATCGGGTCATCGACCGCGCTCATCGTGCTGGTGATCCCGGCCATATGTGTCTGGCTGCGTGACGAGGGCAGGCCGCTCGAAATGACCCGACCGTCAGCCAGCACGACGATCTCACCCTCGCCGAGCGGGCACCACCGCTCGCTGCTAAGCGGCACGCTGGCCAGCAATGCAATGCGCTGCGTCTCCCCGCCCGGCTCGACGTTGACGCCCGCCGATGCCATCGCCCCGGGGTCCACCGCGCACTCACGTTGCAGGCACCACAAGCCCGGCGGCTCGATGGTACCGTTCGCCTGGGTCCGGCGATGCCCGTGGCCAAAGATGAAGTCGCCGTCGCTGTACAGGAAATTGGCCGGTCCGAGCGCCCGCATGTCTTCGGCAAACTTGGCGAGCACAGCCAGCCTGAGAGGAAGAGCGGGAGTACTGCCGTTCTCCCAAAGGCGAGAGAAGCGCTCCAGCAAGAGGCAGAAGGCCATCTCCGAGTCGGTCTCGCCGACGGGCCGAAACCGGGCGCTGGATCGGCCAACTTCTCCCTGGATGCCATTCAGGAAGCCGTTGTGCGCGAAGGCGTGGGCGCGGCCGCCCAACTCGCGCACAAAGGGCTGGGTATTGGCCAGGGTGACGCCGCCGCCCAAGGCATGCCGAATATGCGAGATCAGGATTCGAGTCGGCAGGTGCCGCCCCTGGATGAAGCCCAGCCACGAGCTGTCGGTCGCCGGCTCGGGCTCCTTGTAGAGCCGAACGTCGCGGCCGTCGTGAAAGGCGAGCCCCCAGCCGTCGACATTCCGGCCACCCGGCGCGCCATGGGCGGCAAAGGCCTTTAGCGAAAAGGTCGCGCGGGTCGGCAGGCAACTGGAGAGACAGAACAGCTCACACATGGTCGGGCTGTCCTGCGGGGTCACGCCGCCTTCAGGATGCGCCCGTCCGGCGCCGCCACCGTGACCTTGAAGGGCATCCCTGCCTCGACGCTCTTGGACACGGTGCAGAAGTCTTGGAACTGCGCCAGCGCACGGTCGAGATGGCCGAGCGCTTCGGGTGCGACGCCCAGGGTCATGTTTACGTCGAGGGCGATGATCCGCAGGCGGTTCTCGTCATTTCGCCCGATCCGGCAGAGCGCGGTCGCTTTCAGGGTGCCCGGATCCTCTTTGAATTTGCCGCAGGCAAACAACAGGCTGGCGCTAAGACAATTGGCGACGGCGGCGGCCAGCAGCTGCACCGGCGACGGGCCCGCTCCATCGCCGAGCGGCGGCGGTTCGTCGGCCACTGCCGGCGTTGTTCCCAGGCCGAAATCGACAATGAAGCGGTACTTCTCCTGTCGGGTGATAGTGACCGATACCTGATCGCTCATTGCCTTACTCCTGCCAAGGGCCTGACGGCTATCGGCGAAGCCAAGTGTCGATGGACCGAAGGGGTGTCGCCTTGATCTCCCTCAAATTGATTGCCGCACCTCGGGCTGCCGACAGACCGCACGCGAACGTCCTTCCAAGGCGTAAACAGTCAGCCGCCTGATGGAGGAGTACCGCGATCCTCGGGCCGTCCTGCTCGAGATCGCCAGCATGGACAGGCAAGAGCTCGCCACGAAGATGTCGATGCCGCTGGCCGATGCCCTTGCCGAGCGCCGACTGGGTGACCAAGCGGTTCTTCCGTATGTGGCCCAGAAGCTACCCGTGCAGGTCGACATGGGACACACGCGTGCGATCCATAGGACGTCTATGAGCCTGGCACCGTCATCGACGAAGACGGCCGCACCACCTTGCCGAACAGCCAGTACGAAGAGGTGGTCGAGTTGGCCGCTCCCCGAGATACAGAGGCCGAGGCACTGCACGACGAGCCATTGCGACTGCTGGCGGGGCTCGCACTGGAGACTGGGCGCCGGTCGTTCGCGTGAAGGACGGCGATGTCAGCCGAGCACGCGCGTACTGCGCAGAAAGGGAACGACAAGGGCCCTGCTCGTCATGCAAGTACCCCTATTTCGAGCGGCCTCGAAGCCCAAAGACCTCGAAACTATCGAGCGAATCTGGCAGGACGTGCGATCCGAAAGAGGTCAGTTCTTCGGCGCAGTGGATCGCGAATTCGCGGGAAGCCACGAGCCGGCTTCCCAATGACTTGTTGAGCGCCTCGAGATGGGTTGTGAAATTCAGCGCCGAGCCAATCGCCGTGAAGTCTAGGCGGTCGGGTGCGCCAACGTTCCCGAAGAGAACCTCACCGACATGCAGCGCAATACCGATGCCGATCGACGATAGCCCGGCCTTGGCGCGTTCTGCGTTCAGCCGGTCAATGGCTACAAGAGCGGCGCGCGCAGCATCCAGGCCGTGATGCACCGCAACTTCAAGGTTTCGGCTCGTTGCAAGCGGAAAGACTGCTATGAGGCCGTCGCCGACGAATTTCAGGACTTCTCCGCCGCGTGCCTGGATAGGTTCAACAACGGCGGCGAAGAACTCGTCGAGCAAAGTGATAGTCTGCTCGCCGCCGAGCGTTCGCGATAGGGCGCTGAAACCACGCATGTCGGCAACCAGAATCGCCGCTTCAATTCGCTCGGTCATGCCGCGGCGGATAGCACCGTCGAGAACGCGAGAGCCCGCTTCGCGCCCGAGGTAGATTCCGAGAAGGTCACGCGCCATGCGCTTTGTGGCGTGGAGTTCCAGGACGAGAGCGAGGAGCCGACTGAGTTCGGTAAGTCGTGCAACGTGGGTATCGGTGAACCCGTCCGCCCGATCGGTCGCGAAGGTCAGACACTGATGGCGGCCATTCGAAAAGGTCACCGGCATGGCGATATAGTCCGTACCGCCACGGGCGCGGAGCTCCGCCAGGACGGGAAATTCAAGTGCCTCCGCGTCACCCAGGCGTCGATGCACGATTTCACCCCGCTCCATGACCAGAGGTACCGGGCTATTGCGATAAGCGCCGGTCTCCTCCATGCCGTGAAGGACGGATAGCTCCTCCACAAGGCCGGCGTCATGCCACCATCGGACGGCATAGGCGCGCAGCTGCGGGTGGAGCGTGGCGAGATGGAGAGTCGATCGCCAGATCGGAACGCCGGCATCGATGAGACGCCAGCAAAGCTCATCGATCACTTCATAGAGCTGCGTGCGGCGGCTCGCTTTTTCGATCAACCAGTCGGAAAGCGACAGGCCGTCGGCCGGCGGCGGCAAACTGGTGTGATCGGCAATGGTGACCAAGCCAGCGGGTAGCGGGACACGCCGTGGCGCCTCGCGGGGCTGGCTCACGCTGGTTTTCTGCTCGGCCATGCTCCCCTACCAGTAATCGGGCAAAGGCGCGGCAGCTCTTGGCAAATCATCAGCCCACCACGCCAACTGGCGCTGTGATTACCCGGTTGACGACCGACTGCGCGACCCAGTTTAGAAAAGAATGAGCGAGACACCCAAGCCGCGGCCTTGACCTGCATCAATGTCCGCTAACAGCCGTGGTCGCATCGTTTTGCCTTCGGGGAAATTACCATGAGCGGCCACGTTCTGATGTCCCCACACGATTTGTCGAAGCTGATGGCTGACGAGCCGACGGTCCTCATCGATGCTCGCGAGCGCGGCGCACATCGCGGGCCGTGAATGTCCGCAAGGTCTTTACGGCTTACGATCCATCCCCTTGACGCCCGTTTGGCGCATTCCTAGTTAGTTACCAATAACTCACTACTGAAATTGGCCATGCGCATCAGGAAGTCTGCCGAGGCCCGGAGGCTGGAAATCGTGCAGGCGAGCCTTCGCCTGGCGGGCGAGTTGGGCCCCGACCGCCTCACGACGGCAACGGTGGCCCGGAACGTGGGCCTTACACAGCCGGCCATCTTTCGGCATTTCGCGACGAAGCAGGATCTGTGGGATGCGATCACCGACTACATCGGCAAGACAATGGAAGCGGGCTGGGCCGAAGCGGCCCAGTGTAACGGCACGCCGGCGCAGCGGCTGCGCTGTCTTGTCGCCGTGCAATTGCGCTTGATCCAGTCCACGCCGGCGATCCCCGCCATCCTATTTTCGCGAGAACTGCATTCGAGGAATGTGGCTCTCCGGAAGGCCCTGTTTGGGCTCATGCGGCGCTTTGGCGGCTTGGTGGCCCGATGCATCGCCCAGGCGCGCGACGTCGGAGAGTTCCGCGATGATCTCGACCCCGACGATGCTGCCTTGCTCATCATCGGCTTGATCCAAGGATTGGCTCTACGGTGGTCTCTGAGCGGGCGGGCATTCGGCCTGGCCAAAGAGGGAGGCCGTCTGCTGGACATCCAGTTGCGCGGGTTCGCCCCCCTGCCGGCGACTACGACGCGAAACAGGAGGCCCAGGTGAACAAGCGCCTGCTGTCCTATCTTTCTGTGGCCATCGTCCTGGCGGCGAGCGCAGCCTCTGTTGGCCTCTTTCTCCACATGCGTCCCGTCTCGGTGACGGTCGTAGCCCCCGAGCAGCACGTACCGGTGCGCGTCTTCGGCCTCGGCACTGTCGAAGCGCGCATTGTTTCAAAGATCGGCTTCGAGATCGGCGCGGCGATCGTCGAGTTACGGGCCGATCATGGCGACATCGTAAAGAAGGGCGACGTCCTCGCACGGCTTCACGCCTCCGCTCAAGAGGCCAAGGTCGTACGGGCGAAGGCCATCGTGCTCAGTGCCGAGGCAGGTCTCACGAAGGTGGACGCCAACATCGCCAAGGCGCGCGCCGTCTTTGCCCAAAAGCAGGCTACCAATCGACGCGTGCAGCAGCTTGCCGACCGCAAGGTCGTCTCCGAGCAAACTGCGGAAGAAACGCAGCGCGACGAGGGTGTCGCCAAGGCGGATCTCACGGTAGCGCTCGCAGAGGCGGAGGTTGCCAATGCCTTCCTGGCGGACGCGCGCGCACAGCTCCAGGTGGAAGAGGCGCTCCTCGCGCAATATGTGTTGATCGCTCCCTTCGACGCCATGGTCGTTGAGCGGCACAAGGAGCTCGGCACCGTCATAAAGCCGGGCGATCCGATCTTCACTCTGGTCGCCCCCGAGACGGTATGGGGACTGGCCTACATCGACGAAGCGCGCGCCGGGCCGATCGCGGAGGGCCAGCCGGCAATCGTGCGTTTGCGCTCGCTGCCGCAGCAGCGCTTCGAGGCGAAAGTGGTCCGCATTGGCATCGAAAGTGATCGCGTCAACGAGGAACGGCGTGTCTATGTCAAATGCGGACAGTGTCCGCCGCAGTTCCATCTCGGTGAGCAGGCCGAGGTGCTTATCACCGTGGCCAATCTCGATCATGCGCTGCTCGTGCCGGAGGCGGCCGTCCGGGGCTTCGATGGGACCACCGGCACGGTCTGGACAGTCGAGAACGGACTACTGGAACGTCGCGTGCTCATCTTCCGATATCGCACCGAGGATGCGCGACTCGAGGTTGTGGGCGGCCTGCCCGACCATGCCAAGATCGTCGCTGCACCTGGCGCGGGCTTTCGCGGAGGCCGCGCGGCACGCGTCATCGCGGAGACCGGCAAATGAACCTCGCCTACCGCGATGTCCGCCATAGCCTCGGGCGCTTTCTGTTGACCTGCGCAGGCCTTGGCCTGCTGCTCGGAGTGGTGCTGGCCATGATCGGCATCTACCGCGGCCTAGTCATCGAAGCGCTTACGATCGCGCGCGCGCCAGCAGTCGACCTATGGGTTGTCGAATCCGGCACCCGGGGGCCATTCGCCGAAGCTTCTCGCATTCCGGGCGACACGCGGGAAGCGATCGCCCGACTCGGTGGTGTCGCCCAAGCCGGCAGCATTACCTACCAGACCGTCGAAACTGAGCACATGTCGGGCAAGCTGCGCCTCTACGTCATCGGCTACGAGCCTGGCAGGCTCGGCGGGCCGCCGCGCCTGGTCGCCGGGCGCGGCCTTGCAGCCAGCCATTTTGAACTCGTAGCCGACCTCAGCGCGGGATTGGCGCTCGGTGACCGACTTCAGCTGGGACGCGAGACATTCACAGTCATCGGCCTGACCGAGCAGCAGGTAAACTCGGGTGGCGATCCTGCTGTTTACATTTCGCTGCTGGATGCGCAAAAGCTGCAGTTCGACTTGGCCCCGCCCGCCGCGCGACAGCAGCTCGCGCGCGGCACGGCAAGAACCAACCTGGATACCGTCAACGCCGTCGTGGCGCGGTTGCTGCCGAACGCAACGCCGGAGAGTGTTGCCGAGGCGGTCAACCGCTGGAAGCATCTCTCCGCGATCACGCAGGAGGGGCAGGAGGGCATCCTGACCAAGTCCCTCGTCGATCGGGCGCGGCGCCAGATCGGTCTCTTCACTTCGCTGTTGCTTGTCGTCTCGGCCGTTATCATCGCGCTGATCATCTATACGATGACCATGGAAAAGCTCAAGCAGATCGCCACCTTGAAGCTCATCGGTGCGCCGGATCGCACGATCATTGGAATGATCGTGCAGCAGGCGCTGGCGCTCGGCCTGATCGGCTTCACGATCGGCGCAACGCTGATCCTGAACGTCAAGGACTACTTTCCCCGGCGTGTCGTTCTCGAACCGGACAATATATTCGTGCTGGCGGCCGTCGTTTTCCTCGTCTGCCTCTTCTCGAGCGGACTGGGCGTGCGCGCGGCATTGCGCGTCGACCCCGCCATTGCGCTCGGGGGCTGAGCATGGTCGAGAGCGTCCCGCAAGAGCCGCTGGTCAGACTACGCAACGTCTCGAAGCATTTTGGCGAGGGCGAGACGCGCGTCGATGCGCTAAAGGACGTGTCGCTTGAGGTCTTCCCCCGCCAAGTGGTGGCATTGCTCGGGCCATCGGGTTCGGGCAAGACCACTCTCCTCAATACCATAGGCTGCGTTCTCGCACCGTCTAGCGGCTGGATGCAGCTCGACGGCGATGTCGTCTACGATGGCAGGTGGCTCCGTTCTGATTTGCGAAGACTGAGGCTCGACAAGATCGGGTTCATCTTTCAGTTCCACAACCTTCTGCCGTTCCTCGATGCCACCGACAACGTGGCCGTCGTGCTAAGTCTCGCCGGCGCGAACACCAGAGTGGCCCACCGGCGAGCCGTCGAACTGCTCGACTATCTCGAGGTTGGTCACCGCAAGACCGCTTTTCCAGCCAAGCTCTCGGGTGGAGAAGCACAGCGTGTTGCCATTGCGCGGGCACTCGCCAACCGGCCACGCATCATTCTGGCCGACGAGCCGACTGCGGCGCTTGATTCGAAGCGTGCCGGCATCGTCATGGACCTGTTGCGCAAGCTCGCCGTCGAGCAGCAGGCGGCCATCATTGCCGTCACGCATGACGAGAAGATCTTCGATCGCTTCGACCGCATCTTTCACTTGCGCGATGGCCGCCTCGATCAGGAGGCAGAAGGATGAGCGCAGGCGATTCAGAATCTCCCCTATGACGCCCTTGCAAGTAGCGACAAATGCTGTCCGTCGTCAGATAAATTGTTACGGCTGGGGTCTATTTAGAAGAGAGGGTCCTGCGCATCTGCTGATTGATGTTAAGCGGCGATTGCACGGTGGTTCAAGCGTCTGCGTTGGATGGTCTGTCGTTTGATCCTTTCTCGTTCCAATAGGATGGTTTGGCCGCGCCCGAAGTAGACGTCGGCCGGTGTTAGATTGGCGATGGCCTCGTGGTAACGCTGGTGATTGTAGTGATCGACGAAGGCGTTGATCTGGGCCTCGAGATCGCCGGGCAGATAGTAGTTCTCGAGCAGGATGCGGTTCTTCAGCGTCTGGTGCCAGCGTTCGATCTTGCCCTGAGTTTGGGGATGGAAGGGTGCGCCCCGGATGTGCCTGATGCCGCGGTCCTCGAGCCATTCCGCCAGATCGCCGGCGATGTACGAGGAACCGTTATCGCTTAGCAGACGTGGCCGACGGGCAACCTGGGCGCTCTCGCAGCCTGATGCTGTGAGCGCCAGCTCCAGTGTGTCGGTTACATCCTCGGCTTTCATCGTCGTGCACAGCTTCCAGGCGATGATGTAACGGGAGAAGTCGTCGAGGATTGTCGACAGGTAGAACCAGCCCCAACCGATCGCCTTCAGGTAGGTGAAGTCGGTCTGCCATAGCTGGTTCGGCGCCGTCGTCTTGTCCTTGAACTGATCGGCCGCCTTGACGACGATGAAGGCCGGACTGGTGATCAGGTCGTGCGCCTTGAGCAGCCGATAAACCGATGCCTCAGATACAAAGTACTTCATCACATCGGTGAAGCGCGTCGCCACCTCCCGCGGGGAGAGCTCCGGCTCGTCCAGCGCCAGTTCGACGATCTGTTCCCGGACCTCCTGCGGGATCTTGTTCCATACCCGCCGGGGCCGGGACGGCTTGTCTTCCAGTGCCTCGGGCCCGCCCGTCTGCAGGCGGGCATACCAGCGATAGAACGTCATCGGCAGGATACCGAGCATGGCCAGGGTTCGCCGAACCGGCTGATGCGATTGCTCGACCAGGCGGATGATCTCCAGCTTCTCGGAGCCGGGGTATCTCATTCCCCGTCTCCCCCATCCGCGATCATGCTTTTTTTCAGCAGACGCAGCTCAAGCGCCTGCTCGGCCACAACCTCCTTCAGGGCCCGCGCTTCACGGCGCAGGTCGGTCACCTCGCTGCTCGTCGCCGCCCGCGCCGTGTCACCCGCCAGCCGGCGCTTGCCGGCTTCCAGGAACTCCTTCGACCAGCTGTAATAAAGTCCCTCCGCGATCCCCTCGCGGCGGCACAGCTCGGCAATGCTCGACTCGCCCCGCAGGCCGTCCAGCACAATCCGGATCTTCTCTTCGGCTGAATAGTGCTTGCGGGTCGCCCGGCGGATGGTCTTCACAAGCCGTTCAGACGGCGACTTGGCCGTCGTGGATTTCTCTCTCATCTCGGTCCCCTCACGGTGACGATGAGCCGGAAATCCTCAGTTCCTCAAGACCCTAAATCCGTAACAACGGCCCTGACGCCGAACATACTTGCCATTGCTCCAGATGATCGTCTGAGCGAAAGAAGGCAATAGAAGGACAGCACGAAGTGGAAGCGCTGCCATCGTAGGCGAAGTCATACCAAACGACGCTCCCCAGCGGCTCGACGATTTCCAGCGCAGGCCTGCCCTGGTGGTCCTTAGCCGAATGGCCTGACCGCAGTGACGGCACTGCGATTGAATAGCGGTGTCGACGCCATACATCGCGCCGGCTCCGAGTGCATCGATAGCGCAGAGGGCATAAAGCGTCCGCCCATTGAGATCGACTTGGTGCTCGGTCCTTGCTTGCGTGAACGGATAAGCCAGGCGAACTTGTCCTGACTCGCGGTCGAGCTCGAGAAGGTCGCGCGCTTCCAATTCATCGAGCAGGGCAGGCACGCTGGCCGCCGGGAGGCCGGTCTTGGTTACGAGGTCGGCGTTCTGTGGCGCCCGCCCGAAGTCTGCATAGAGCAGCAATGTCGCCCGCGAAACGAGATCCTAGTCCGCGCCGAGCTTGCCTGACCATCGGTCCAGGAGCCCGGCACGTGCAGCGATGCGTCCCGCCAGGGCATGGCGGGCTGCAGGCTTCCCGATCGCGGACCAATCCGGGCGGAAGATGCCCGGCCTGATTTCGGTGGCGCTATCCGGCACAGCAGGACAGCTTCTTGACATCGCGGTCGAATGTCTGGGCCGCGAGCTTCAGACCTTCGACTGTGGTCAAATAGGGGAAGATCGTGTCGGCAAGATCGTCGATCGTCAGCCCACCCCGGATCGCCAGCGCCGCCGTCTGGATGCTGTCGGCCCCTTCCGGCGCGAGAATATGCGCACCTAGGAACTTCCGGGTTCTCCCATCGGCCACCAGCTTGATGAGGCCGCGCGTGTCGCGTGCGGCAAGGGCGCGCGGAACGTTGTCGAGGCTGAGCACCGACATCCGCACATCGTGGCCCAGAGCGCGCGCTCGCGCCTCCGTGAGCCCGACGCTGGCAACCTGCGGATCGGTAAACACGACGGCGGGCATGGCAGCGCTGTCGTAACGTAGGCTGTTGCCGTTCAGGGCATTCCTGGCCGCGAGCTTGGCGCCGTAGGCCGCCATGTAGACGAACTGATCCCGGCCCGTCACGTCGCCGGCCGCATAGACGCCTGCTCGCGAGGTGCGCATGCGATCATCGACGATAATTGCGCCAGAAGGCTCCTGCCCCACGCCCATTTCGCTCAAGCCCAGGCCCTCGGTGTTCGGCGTACGGCCGGTGGCAATGAGAAGACGATCAGCAGTGATCGCTTCCGGGTGTCCGCCTCGGGAGTAAGCGACTACCACACCACCGGCGTCGGTCCTGTCCACCGATCGATAGGCCACACCACTGACGATCTGGATCCCCTCGGCCGCCAGATAGCGCGTCAACGCCTCGCCGATTTCGGGTTCTGCTTCGGGTAGGAGACGGCTGCGAAAGATGAGTGTCACGGCCACGCCCGCCCGGGCGAACATCTGCGCGAGTTCTGCTCCTACATAGCCGCTGCCAAGTACGATCATCGAGCGCGGTAGCTCGGTGAGCGCAAGCGCCGACGTACTGTCGAGAAAATCGACGGTTTCGATCCCGGAGATCACTGGAACGCTGGGCCGCGCTCCAGTGGCGATGACAATGCGGTCAGACTTAAGCAGCTTCCCGTCAGCGTCGACGCCGCCGTCGACAAGTCTCGCGGCGCATTCATTGTAAGTGACGTTGTTGTATTCCGGCAACAAATCGATGTACTTCGTCTGTCGTAGTCCGGAAACAAGGTCGTCTTTCTGCGCCGCCACCCGTGACCAATTCGATACGCGGCCGTGGCCTTCGACGCCTGCGAAGCGTTCGGATGCGATATTCGCCTGATGCACCGCTTCCGTCGCTCGAATAAGCGTCTTCGACGGTACGCAGCCGACATTGACGCAAGTCCCGCCGATCGTGCCGTGTCCGACAAGCGCGACCTGAGCGCCCTCTTCCGCAGCTGCGATCGCCGCCGAGAATCCAGCCGAGCCAGCGCCCACGACCACAAGATCGTAGCGGCCATTTGCATTCCTTACGCCTGGGGCGCAGCAGTCGCTCATGGTGCCCCCCTTCTCATTTTACTGTTCGACGTGTGAGGGGTAGCCTGCATTGGTCGTGGCCGTGATGAGAGCCGCTGTGCTCGCGCGGCTGTCGTCGAAGCGTACCTTGGCAAGGGCCGACTCCTCCTTTTGCGTGATCTGCACATCGAGCACGCCTGGTACGCGATTGAGGGCGCGCTTGACGATCGGGCCGCAGAGCTCGCATGTGGCGTTGGCGACGTCGAGCGTGACGGTTCGCTCGGCGGCAGCAGCCATATTTGCCGACAGGGCCGTTGCGGCTAGCGCAGCGATTGAAAGACTCTTCATGGAAGGTCTCCGATTGGACTAGGCGTCTAAAAGGAAGCGAGCCAGGTAAGGGAAGCCTACAGCGACGACGATGAGGACAGTCGCGATCCACAGGCCAATCTTGCTCACGCTATGCGATGACGGCCGAGCGCAGTAGGAACCCTCCGCGCACTGGGCAGTTTTGGGCTTGCGATAGACGAAGTAGAACCCTGCGGCGAGGCAGCCGACGGCAAGGGCGACGAACAGAGGCTGATAAGGCTTGAGGGCCGTGAGGTTGCCGATCCAGGCGCCGCTCACGCCAGCGAAGAACAGCCCGAATGGCACGACGCAGCAGCTCGCGGCTCCCAGCGCCGCCAGAATGCCGCCAACTGACAAGAGCGTCGCCTTGTCACCGAATTTGGAGCGCGATGACAGATCGGCGCTTTGCAGTCCTTGGTCTTCGGCTTGGATGGTCATTGACGTCTTGCCCTGTATTGGCCTGGACGCAAATGTAGGGTCTGTAGCCACTACAGGTTCAAGTGGGCCCATTGCACAAAACCGTGAGCGGGCCATGAAGACCGTGACTGGTCTGTTCGTCGTTGGCGCCCTTATTTCGTTGGCAACGTGGCGACAAAACGTGAGGCAAGCTTAATCCAGCCTGCGAGCGCACGACCTCGGCAGGCCGCTTCGTCGACCCAAACGAGGCCGCCCATCCGTCGCCCAGTAAAGACAATGGGCGACGCGCCGGGCTTCGCCAGCGCCTTAGCCTCCAGCTCCTTGCCGACCCGAAACATGAAGCGGCCGACCTCCACGCCGCACAGCATGTTGCCGTTCAGCATCCAGCAGATGCCGCCGAACATCGCGCGTTCGCTGATGCCCTTGCGGCGCGCCAGCGCCGCGCGCATGCGGTCGGCCAAGTGCGGATCATGGGGCATGAGATGAGCTTGACTCCGTTTTATGGATTATATACTCCGCTTTTAGGAGTATACCATGAACAAACTGAAGCTCGTCTATTTCGATATCGACGGCGCACGCGGCGAGGCTGCGCGGTTGGCCATGGTCATCGGTGGGGTGCCGTTCGCGGATGATCGCGTGAAGTTCGCCGACTGGCCGGACCGCAAGGCCGACACGCCATTCGGCGCTCTGCCCGTGCTCGAGCTGGACGGCCAGACAGTGGCGCAGTCCAACGGCATCAACCGCTACGTCGGCAAGCTCGCCGGGCTCTATCCGGACGATGCCTGGCAGGCGGCACTCTGCGACGAAGCAATGGACGCCGTCGAGGAAGTCGCCACCAGGGTATGGAGCACCATGTCCCTGCCGGCGGCCGAAAAGAAGGCACAACGCGAGAGCTTGGCGGCTGGGCCGCTCGCTTTTTCACTCGATCGCCTGCAGCTCCGCCTCGTCGCGCATGGCGGCCAGTACTTCGCCGACGGCCGGCTCACCGTCGCGGATCTCAAGGTCTTCGTCTGGATCAGCCATCTGAGATCCGGACGGCTCGATCACGTGCCGGTCGATCTGCCCGACCGCGTCGCCCCGCGGCTCGTCGAGCACCATGACCGCGTGAAGGAACATCCGGCCGTCAAGGCGTACTACGCCGGGCGCAAGGTTGCGGCCTGAGGACGCCGGAATGTCGCGTGCCTTCGGGCTCGGCGTCGTCGCCTACGTCGTGCCGACCTTCGTCATCGCCTATCCCTGGCACCTGACGGTCTTCGCGCCGTCCTACCATGCGCTCGCGATGTATCGCGACGACGTCATCGTGCCGCTCGGTCTGTTGTCGATGCTGGTCCAGGGCGTGCTCTTCTCCTGGGTCTATCCTCGCGTCTTCGCGAAACGTCAGTCAGTCCTGAGGAACGGCCTGCTCTACGGGCTGGCGATCGGCCTGCTGTCGTGGTCGTTCACGACGCTGGCGGTCGCCGCCAAGAACGTGATGACATCGGTGCCGCTCTATCTGACGTTGGAGACCGGCTTCACGCTCGTTCAGTTCATCGTCGTCGGCCCATTGATCGCCTTGGCCCATCGCAGGTGACGCAAACCCATTATCCTCAATTCTGTGCCCTTGCCCGAGCTGCCGAGATCGTCGGCGAGCGCTGGACGCTGCTCATCGTACGCGAGCTGCTGCTCGGCCCCAAACGCTTCGGCGACCTCGTCGAGCGATTGAGCGGCGTCAGCCCGACGGTTCTGACCGGTCGACTGAATGCCTTGATCGGGAGCGGCGTCGTGCGGCGCGCCACCCTTCCCGCGCCCTTCAACGCCCAGACCTACGAGTTGACGCCCGTCGGACTGACGCTGAAGCCTGCGATCCGCGAGCTCATCCGCTGGGGCGGCCACTTTCTCTTCCCGCAGCGTCCGGACGACACCTTCGAGCCCGACTGGGTGCTGCTCGCCCTTGAGGCGATTGCCCGCCAGACGCCGACGCCGGCGCGCACGATCGCGCTACGTGTGACCCAAGGCAGCAAGTCCGCTAGCTTCCTCGTGCAAGGTGGCCCTCATGGCACGACGCTCGCTCGCGGGGACGGCGCGGCCAGTGCCACCATCGAAACCCACTTCGACACGCTGTTACTCATTCTCTCGACCCAGCTGCCACTCGAGCAGGCGGTGTCCAAAAGGCTGGCGCGCGTCGAAGGATCGCTTCACGCAGTGCGGGCGCTGCCAAGCATGTTCGAGTTGACTGCGCGATCTTCGGTCAAGAAGAAAGACACGCGGAGAAGAAGTTCGCTTTCTTAACCTACGAATTTCGAACGCCAACGCCAGAGATGTTGGCAGCCTGGAACGGGTGGTCCGACTGGATGAAGGGCGTGTCATCGAGAGCGCAACGAGATTCTGCGCGTCCGCGATGCCTTCGACTGAGCGCGCGGGTCGCTTCTCGAACCATGAGCGCCGTCCCGTTTCGTAAGCTTCTCAAGCTTGGCGGCGATGTTCACGACCTCGCCGACCACCGCATATTCAAGCCTGGTCTCGTCGCCCACTATGCCACAAACGACTTCCTCAGTCGCACCGGCCATGCCGATATTCGGCGTGGGTAGCCCGAGCGTCTGACGCTCCGATCGCGAGCGCTGCGCCGTCACCGTCAACTGCTCAATAGCACGACAAAGTTCGGCAGCGTGACTGCGGTTTGACGTAGCTGTGCGTGTAGATCGGCCCCCTGTCCCCCGACCCCATTGTTGCAAAGAGAACGAGCGCAAGCCAGCCGGCGGCGCCGCAGCCGCCGGCGATCAGTACGTGGCGGGCTCAAACCGGAGCGTTCGTAATGCTATCACGATGAAGACGTACATGAGCGTCGGCGCCTTGAGATAGAGCGCCGGTGGCGCCTGATACTGAAGGTGAAAGCTCCATATCGTGACGATCAGAACAGTGACGTCGATTACGGTCGAGAACGTGACGAAGCGGTCACTCAAGCGCCCGTGGTAGGCGAGAACGAGGCGCATGCTCGTGAACCCGGCGTAAATCGCGAGCGTCCAAGGGACGGCTTCAAAGCGTGTTTTCGGCGGCAAGGCCTTGGGGGAAATCGCGTAGACGACCGCAAAGAAGACGACGGCGGCTGCCTGTACCCAGGCGATGATGACCTCACTCTTGGCTTGTTGTTGTTCGATACGACGGCGCACACGCTCGGAGACGGGACGCGCGGCCTCGACTCATCCCTGTTGGTATTCGCTCCCGATCCCGGACAAGTTACGAGCCTCGCGATATTTTTTGTCGAGTACTCCGCAACAATCACATTCCATTGAAGTAACCACTGGCTTCGATCAGAGCCTTGAACCTGTAGTGCCACAGCCCCCAAGTCCGCGATCAGCGCCAATTGGACGAAAGCGTTCAGGTCTTTCGCCACGAACGGCAGGGCAGGTGTTTCATGGCATTCTACTACGACATCTCTCACGGGCACGGCTTCGGCTCATGGCTGGAGCATCTGCGTGGTCTTTCCGGCCGAACTCTACGGACAATCGGGTCGTTCCAGGCCTCTGGACAGCTTGCAACTAAACGAGCAGGCGACCGACATCGCGACTTTAGGACCCACGGCGACGATGCCTTCTGGCGCGACCTTGTTGTTAGCTGGTTGCTGGCGTTGTTGCTCATCGCAGCCATTCTGACAATTGAGGCCATCAATGGTCCGCACTCAAGTCGAGCAGCCAGGTTTCTGACCTCCCAAACCGCTCATTCGACAAACATAGCACTTCCCAGCGCCTTGAGCAGTGATGAGGTGGCTGAGTGCTCGGACCTCGATTATGCCCGTGAGTGGTGTTGAGGGCTGCGGCTGACAAGGTTCGCGCAGTCCATACCGCCGGCGCGAGCGCGCAGCATCTTGCAGTCCCGCGCGAAATCGCCACATAAACTGTGAGAGCTACAGGTCGGAGGCGGCACTTGGCGAGTACTGCAATAAAGGACGGCAAGTCATTGACCCGAGGCGCCCTCGCCGCCCGCACTGGCTGCAACATCGAGACGATCCGGTACTATGAGCAGATCGGCATGTTGCCGCCGGCCCCGCGCAGCGAGGGTGGGCACCGTCTCTACGGCCCCGATCTAGTAAAGCGCCTCAGCTTCATTCGGCGCAGCCGGGATCTTGGCTTCACGCTAGACGAGGTTCGCGAACTGCTGCGTTTCGTGGACGGCGGCAAATATACCTGCGAGCAGGTCGAACATTTGGCAATCGAACATGTGCACGAAGTCGATCGGAAGATTTCCGATCTGAGGCGGCTCAAGAGGGTCCTGGAGGCCATGATCTCACGGTGCAGCGGCGGAGAGGTTCCCCGCTGCCCGATCATCGATACTTTATACGATGCGCGAACGTTCCCATTGGCAGGCGCCTCCATCGGCCAGGGAAAGCGCCATTCGAAGAAATAGACTGTGCCGCCCTGACGACCGCCTAAACGGCTACCTTTTCGCGGCCTCGGACTCGTCAATTTTCAGCTCTGTGCGCAGGTCCGCCGTCTGTTCTGCTTTGGTCGCTATCCCTCATTGCCGCTTTTCGCGAATGCGACACACTATTCCCCTTCTACACCGTCATGATCGCGGCCCGTTGTTGTTCGGCTGCGACGCTCCTGTCACGACCGCGATCAGGTCCACCTGGTGAGCCACTCCCTCAATCGATCGCGCTCGTTGCTCCTCGAGTTTGGCTTGTGGCCGATATCCCTGTGCTAACGCGAGCGCATAGGCTTCGTGCGTCAACAGCGTTGGAACCCCTTCGTGTTTTGTCAGTTTCTCAAGCTTGGCGGCGATGTTCACGACCTCGCCGACCACCGTGTACTCAAGCCTGGATTCGTCGCCCACGATGCCGAAGACCACCTCGCCCGTCGCGCCTGCCATGCCGATAGCAGGCGTGGGCAGCCCGCGTGTCTGGCGCTCCAATCGCCAATGCTCTGCGGTCACCATCAGCTGTTCGATGGCACGACAAAGATCAGCGGCGTAAGTCGGAGTCGGTGCGACGGCACCAAAGCTCGCGAGTATTCCGTCGCCCAGGTATTTGTCGACACTGCCGCGATGGCGTTGAATGATGGGCACCAAGCGCGAGTGGTATTCCCCTAGAAGAGCAATAAGATCTGTCGGTGACATGCGATGGGACAGCGCCGTGAAGCCGCGCATGTCGATCGCCAGAATTCCTGCCTCGCGACGTACCCCTTGGCCGGCAGCCGGATCGACCTCGCCGCGGCGGAGCCGTGCCGCTACCTCCGGCGCAAAGAAGCGGGCCAGATCGGTTGCCGCTATGGCGTCCGCGACGGAATTGACCAGAAGCTTGCGGGCGCGGACCAGCGAAAGACCGAGGATGGCAGTGACCATTACGATCGAAACGATCTTGTCGATCTCCGCACCGCGAAGGATCCGGTA
This sequence comes from Enhydrobacter aerosaccus, assembly GCF_900167455.1. Taxonomy (GTDB): domain Bacteria; phylum Pseudomonadota; class Alphaproteobacteria; order Reyranellales; family Reyranellaceae; genus Reyranella; species Reyranella aerosaccus. The sequence continues at coordinate 141,819 of NZ_FUWJ01000007.1, read as the reverse complement.
CGACGTTGCGTAGTCGACATAGCTGTGCGTGAAAGTCGGTGCCGTGCCGCTCGACCCCACCGTCGCGAGGAGAACCAGCACAAGCCATCCGGCCGCGCCGCACCCGCCGGCAATCAGCACGTAGCGGGGCTCGAACCTTAGCGTTCGCAGGGCGATGAAGATGAAGACATACATGAGCGTCGGCGCTTTGAGGTAAAGCGCGGGCGGCGCCTGGTACTGAAGGTGGAAGCTCCAGATCGCGATCATGAGAACGGCAACGTCGACAACGGTCGAGATCGTGACGAAGCCGTCGCTCAAGCGCCCTCGATAGGCGAGGACGAGACGTACAGCCGTGAACACCGCGTAGATCGCAAGCGTCCAGGGCACGGGTTCAAACCGCGTCCCTGGCGGGAAGGCCTTCGGGGAGATCGCGTAGAGCGCGCCGAAGAAGACGATTGCCCCCGCCTGGATCCAGCCAATAATGATTTCGCTCTCAGCCTGCTCTTGCTCGATGCGACGGCGGACTCGCTCCGAGAGAGTGGCTTTCGTCTGCTTGTCCAAGGCGAGGTCGGCAACCCTCGCCGCTGCGCGCTTCAGCAGGCCGCCGCCAACCGGGCTGACGATCGATGATCCTGCGCGAGTTGCGGGAATGGCGACCTCCTTGCCGAAGACGGGTAGGTGTCCTCCGCTTACTTGAAGATTCGCTCCCCGTGCCAGATAGGTTACGGCCATCGCGAAGTATTCTTCGCTGTCGCTTCATCAAATATGGGAATACCCGCCTAGGGCGTTTAGCAGCCTTGATGGTGGCGCGAGATCTCCGTTGAGTCGCTCTATATTGGAGCAGTGGTCGCTTGGGGCAGGCGACAGAATCCTTGGGCAGGAACGTCAAGCGCCGCATTGAACTTCGAGGAGAGGTTCTGAAAAGCGATGAGACCCGTTAGCTCCACAATCGTGTCCTCGTTCCAGTGCGCTTTCAGGCTTGACCTGAGATGGTCATCGACCCGATTGAGCGTCATGGCTTCGGCGTATTCGAGCGCCAGCCGCTCCTCGCTGTCGAAGGCGGAGCTGTCCCGCCAGGCGGAGAGGGCGTCGATCTTCTCGAGAGGGACGCCACGTTTAGCGAGCGTCGCGGAATTGATATCAACGCAGAACGCACAGTGATTGATCTGCGAGACACGCACGGTAACCAGCGAGCGCAGCGCCGGCGCAAGCGGCGACGTGCGTCGATCGAGGGCGCCGTACAGCACGGCGACGCTTGCGAAGACCCATGGCGAGCGGCCCCACAGGAGGCCCGGCTCGAGAACGCGCCCATAGGTTCGTCGCTGTTTCCAGAAGAACAGGCGGATGAACCAAGGATAACTTCCGAGCGGCTTGGCCGTTACCGCGGTCATGGCGGAACCTCTCTCGAAATATGACGGTGCCAGGAGGCGCCGTCGTCGACATCGCAAAGCGCGCGCAGCATAGCAACCTCCTTGCCGGCGAGGTTCGCCACGGTGTCGGCAAGGGCGTGCTTGCTCGACCAGCGGACGTTCGCGAAGGGATCGATGAAGTGCGGGCGACGGCGCAGGCCGACAAGCCAGTAGCCGCCGTCGGTGGCCGGCCCGAACACCGCGTCATTTGCGCCCAACACTCGGAAAGCGTCGGAAATGTCAGCCGGTGAGATGCCTGGAATGTCGCTGCCCACGATGACGACAGGTCCAGGCGGCAGCTTTCTAGCAACGGATACCATTCGCTGCCCGAGGTCGCCGCGGCCTTGCGGTATGGTAGGAAGGCCGCGCGGCCAGGGTCCCGATCGGTCCGGGGTGATTCCGAGCCAGGTCGTCCATCGCCTGTCGTGAGCCAGGCGCCGCACGATCCGCGAAACCATCAGTCGTTGGAAGCGAAGCGCGCCAACGGCTCCGATGTCCTTGGCGAGCCGCCGCTTTCCCGCCCCAAGTTGGGGATATCTCGAGAAGATCACGAGATGTTGCAGCCGGTGCATCGTCAGTCATAAACCTTGAAGATGAGCCGAGGCGGAACACCCAGGAAATACAGCGACAGGCAAGCGAAGTTCCGCAGAGTACGCCTGATCCAGCCGCCTCGGCGCCAGCGCTCGGCGGAGGTATGAGCCGCCGCCGGAAGAATGGTCAGCCGATTGCGGCCGATCCGGCGGACCAGGTGAACATCCTCCATCAGCGGCCACGCCGGAAACCCGCCTAACGACCGATAGAAGTCGCGACGGATGAGCAGACCCTGATCGCCGTAGGGCAAGCCGAAGATCCGGACACGCCAGGAGACGGCTTTTTCGAGGAGCCGCGCTTGCCATGATCTGTCGTCGAGCGCGAAGCGAAAAACCGCGGCCCTCGCCGAATTGCAGGGCTCGGCCACGAATTTATCTACCTCGGCGCGCCAGCCCGGAGCCAATTGGGTGTCGGCGTGCAGGAACAGCAGCCACGGCCCCCTCGCCACGGCCGCACCTGCCATGAGCTGATGGCCGCGGCCCGCAGGCGCTGCGACTACGCGAGCGGCGAAAGCTTTTGCTACCTCGATAGTGTCGTCGGTCGAGGCGCCGTCGACCACGACGAGGTCGTCGACAACGCCGAGGGCCTGCAGCGTCCCTCTCAGCCGGTCTGCGGCATTGAGAGTCGGGATGACCACGGAGAGGCTCATCGCCGCCACCGCCTCATTGCCCACCGGGCGACCATCGGCAGTAGCGCTAAGAGAGCCAGACCGAGCCGCAGAGAGATCATTTCTGGAGTGAAGACCTCGCTCAGCGGGACCCGCGATCCAGCGCTGAAATACAATCCCAATCCATCTCCGACGGCCGCAAAGGCCAGGGTAGCCGGGATGATCCCGATCGCCGTCGCGGCAACATAGGATCTGGTGTTCATCCCCAACAAGGCCGGAACAAGGTTCACCACCCAGAACGGGAACACAGGTACCAAGCGCAAGAGCAGAAGGTAGTTGAAGGCGTTCTTCTCGAATCCTTCTGCCATGCGCGCCATGAAGGGACCGGCTCTCGCCCGAAGCAGGTCGCCGACAGCCAGGCGCGCGACCAAGAAGATGACGATGGCACCTGACGTGGCGCCTGCCACACTGAGCCCCGCTCCGATCCAAAGACCGAAGAGAAAGCCTCCGGTCATGGTCAAGATCGCTCCGCCTGGCAGCGACAGTCCGACGGCAATTGTATAGGTCAAGATAAACGCCGCAGCGGACAGTAGCGGACGGCGGGCAACAAGAGCGCGAAGCCCGGCTTCGTTGTCGTGAAGGCTGTCCAGGGTCAGGTAGTGATCGAAGCCCAGAGCAAAGAAGGCGATGAAGAGGGCCGCGACGACCAGTAGCGGCACCATTTTCTTCAAGGTGACTGAATTGCTCAACCGAACATTCCCAAAAATCGGACGACAGCCCGGGTTCGCCGGCTGAAGAGCATCGGCGCGTAGAAGGTGCCGGCCGCGCGCTTGCTGAGCTCGCTGAGCGTCGGATAGGCGGCAATTATGCCGGTAAGGCTGCCTATGCGCGATCGCTGCGCGATTGCCAGCGCCCATGGCATCAATAGCTCGCCGGCCCGCTGGCCCACGATCGTTGCGCCAACCACGTAACCTCGCCGTGAGACGATTGCCTTGACGAAGCCGTCGGTCGCTCCCTCGGTCTGCGCCCGGTCGCTCTCGGTGAAGTCGGCACGCAGCACACGGAAGCCTGTTCCGAGAGCGTGCCGAGCCTCCGCCTCCGTCATGCCGACTTGGGCAAGCTCCGGGTCGGTGTAGGTCACCCAGGGGAGCGCGCGAAGGTCGGTCTTGGCCGGAAACCGGAATAGGGCGTTACGCAGGATGATGCCTGCGTGATAAGCCGCAACATGGGTGAACTGGTAGCCGCCGACAACGTCGCCTGCTGCGTAGATCCGTCGATTGGTGGTCCTGAGACGTCGGTCGACGTCGATGCCTTTGGCGCCGAAGCGGACCCCCGCAGTCTTGAGGTCGAGGTCGTCGAAATTGGGTATGCGGCCGGCCGCGACGAGCAAGTGCGAGCCGTCGATAGCGTTTTCATTTCCTGCTTCGTGGACGATCACCCTCACGCCTCGATCGCGTTGCTCGATCCGCACGATCTTTACGTTCTCGATCAGTGCCACACCCTCGACGGTCAAGGTCCGGCGCACGACCGCGGCGGCTTCGGGATCGTCTTTGGGGAGCATCGGTCCAAGGTCGAGGACCGTCACCTTCGAACCCAACCTTCGGTGTGCCTGCGCCATTTCGCACCCGATGGGACCCGCGCCAACGATGATGAGGTGGTCGGGGAGGCAAGTGTTGTCGAAGAGCGTCTCGTTCGTGAAGTAGGGAACAGTATCCAGACCCGGGATCGGCGGAATCGCAGGTCGGCTGCCGGTCGCAATGACGAAGCGCCGGGCCCGTATATGCCGGCCGGCCGCTTCGACCGTCCGATCGTCGATAAAATGGGCATATCCCTTCACGACAGTGCAGCCGAGCGCGGTGAAACGCTCAACCGAATCGTGCGGTGCGATCGCGCGGATGACTCGCTGGACATAGTCGTGAACAAGCGAGAAGTCGACGCGCGGTTCGGACACGCTCAATCCGTATCGGGCTGCTTCTCGAACGACCTTTGCTGCCTTGGCGCAGGCAAGCAATGATTTCGAGGGAACGCAGCCGCTATTGAGGCATTCGCCTCCCATGCGGCCAGCTTCGATCAGGATCGTTCGCGCTCCCATCTGCGTCGCGCCGGCAGCCACCGACAGGCCGGCCGACCCGCCGCCCACTACGCATATATCGCCTTCGAGGATCTGGCTGCCCACGGACTCAGCACTCCTCAATAATTAGTGCGTTGCGGCTCCTGTCGGAGGCACTTGGCGCGCGGACCCGCTGCCGGTCGCCCGAAATCGCGGGGCTCACCGGTGGGCGCTGCAAGACGCGCCGCCAAGGACGCAAAATTGGGCGCAATAGCGGTGATTGAGTTTCACCGGCCGGGCCGCATCAGCGAGCGTCGCGCCAAGCTCGAAGGCGCTGTCATAAGGCAGCAACGTGCAGGAGACGACGCACGGCTGATCCGCGCCTTTGCGCTTCACGACCATGCGGGAGTTGGCGCACATGACGGCCTCCGGGCTCTTCCCAAGAGTGCCCCAGCACTGCTCGGTGATCTCGGGAACGTCATCGTTCGCAGTCATCTCGGGGAAGAGCACCAGACGAAGGGGATCCTCGGCATCGATGGCGACCCCGAGCTCGGTGAACAAGGCGCGGTAGCCAGCACGCGTTGCCGCTTCGGGCTCTCGCCACACCGTGCGGCCGGCAACGGATAGGTCAAAGCCGTTCCCTGCAAGCCATAGCAGACCTTCGATTGTCTTCTCCCACGTAAAGGATCCCCTCAGCTGCTCGTGGCCTTCTTGGTCATAGTGATCCAATGACACCCGGAGCGCGAGCTGACCTGGGAAGCGTCGGTTGAGATCGCGCAGCGGCTTAAGATGTCGCTGCATGGGGCGCATGGCGTTCGTCAGCACAAGCACCGTGAAACCGCCGGCGAGACTGTCTTCGATCATGCCCAGGATGTCGGGATTCATGAATGGCTCGCCGCCGGTGAACCCGATCTCGACCGGTCGGGGATCGCGGCCCGCGGCCTCTGCGAGAAACCGCCTCACTTCCGCTCGGGTCAGATACACCAGGCGATCGTTCTTCGGAGTCGATTCGATATAGCAATTCTCGCACGCAAGATTGCAGAGGGTGCCGGTGTTGAACCAGAGGGTCTCGAGCGTCTTGAGCTGCACGCTCGCGCGCCTTTCGCGGGAGAGTGTGATCTCGGGATCACCGAACTTCACGCCCGCTGGATGGGCCTCCACGACCATTGCCGGCCAGGAGGCGGAGGCGCCGTTCCAAATCGTGGCGCCCGCGGGTATCGCCCGCCCCCGCACGCGCAGTTCCGCAGCCGGCAACACATCGCAACTCGGCCACAGTCCCGTCTCCAGCGCAGCGGCGTATCCCTCGGGAAGGCCGCGCCTACGCACCTTGGCCGCAGCGGACGGGGCGTCGTAGTCGAGCGCCTCGGTGCGAATCTGGATGCCGCCGTCGGTCGGAATGAGGAGGCTGTACCAACCTCTGGGCGTGCCGTCGTTCGCCGGGATACCGATCGCCCCCGCATTGTGCCAAAGCTTGCCTTCGACAGCGTGGGTGAAGGGAATGCCGCAATGGCCGCCGATAACCCCATCGCAAGCCGCGAGTGCGATTTGCCGCTCCTTCTCGGACCAGGGTGTGGAGGCGAAGACGAAGCGATTGATGCTGTCGACCGATCCATGCACGACCGCCACGCGACGGCCGCCCAGCAGGAGGTCGATCCGCCGCGGCAGCGTCCTCATCCATTCCCGCTGCTCGTCGGTAATTTCCGCATTGGCATGGGCGTACCAGGCGGCGGACAGTTGGTCGCACGCCGTGCCGTCGGCGAAGCCACAGCCGCAATCGTCTTTCTGCGACCCGAGCGATTCCTCGCAGTTGCCCTTCACCACGTGAATGCCCCAGTCGCGAATGAGCGCCACGGTTTCCCGCGCATCGGCGCAATAGGCGACGACGTCGCCAGTGCAGATCGTGTGCTCGGGCCTGATGCCCAGTCGCGCGGCCTTAGCGCGAAGGGCCTGGGTCGCTTCGAGGTTGCTGTAGCAACCGCCGAACACGAGCACAGGGCTTGCCGCCGCAAGCAGCGAAAACGCCCCCTTCCCTGCCCTCATTGCCGCTGTTCTGGCTGTCTCTTCGAGGCGGACGTCGCCGTGCATGATCACCGACACTCGAACCAACCCTGGTAACGTGATTTCTCTAAGCTGATTCGTTGGACAGGGCAGAAAGGTTTCATGGCCGCGACGATTCGGCCGGATCGGTAACTTTGCAACGTGTGGTGACGAATAAGGACGCAAGCCCCAGAGATTTAACGCCATCACGGATCCGAGACTGCCCATGAAGATCAGCGATAATTTCAATCAGGGGCATGCAGCGGCTTCGCCCGCCTTGTCGGTACTGGACCGTTTGCCTTGGCGGCCGATCCATACGCGCATCACGCTCGTGCTCGGGCTCGGCTGGATGCTGGACGCCTTTGAGGTCAACATTGTGGGAAGCGTCCTCGGTGTGTTGCAGAAATTGTGGCATACGACGGCAGAGCAGACTTCCCTGCTTGTCTCGGCCTGGCTCGTCGGCATCCTGGTCGGCGCGCTGCTATTCGGGTATTGCGCTGATCGCTTCGGCCGCCGACGACTTTTCCTTCTGACGCTGCTGGTTTATTCGGGCTTCACCGTGTTGTCCGCCCTGTCACCCGGATACTATTTCTTTGTGGTCTTCCGCTTCCTTACCGCAATCGGTGTCGGTGCGGAGTACTCGGCAGTAAATGCCGCCATTGGCGAACTGATCCCAGCCCGCCATCGCGGCCGCGCAGGAGCCATCGTGATGAATTTCTGGCCGCTTGGCTCGATCCTGGCCGGACTCTTGACGCTCTACTTCATCAACGTGTTGCCGGCATCGATCGGCTGGCGATTCGCTTTCGCGCTTGGGGCGGTTATCGCACTCTTCAGCATCTGGGCCCGCAAGGCACTGCCTGAATCGCCGCATTGGCTTGCCGCGCACGGACACCACGAAGCAGCCGCGGCCGTGTCAGCTGAGATCGCCGGAGAGAGCGTCACTGCGCTTTTGCCGGCTGAGAAGCCCGCCGCGAGAACTCTCGGCTTCATCGCTCAACTGCGCGAGCTCGCCGGCCGTCACTTTGGCAGGCTGGCGCTCGGCTGCCTGCTCGATTTCTCGGAGGCAGCCGGTTACTACGGACTCTTCGCGCTTCTGCCCTTGGTTGTGCTGCCCCACCTTCACGTGGGCGACGAGATGGTTCCGTGGTTTTTCATCATCGGCAATCTCGGCGCTGCTTTCGGCGGCCTCATTGCTGCCGCCATCCTCGACAAGGCCGGACGCAAGATCACGGTCACCGTTTTTTACCTCCTTGCGGCTGCGTCCATGATCGCTTTAGGCAGTGCGACGCTTACCGAAAGCACGGCCGGCGTTCTCGTCGCCTTCACCTTGGCCAATCTCTGTGCGACCGGGAGCTGGATCGCGGCCTATCCGACCTTTTCAGAACTCTTCCCGACACGCATGCGGGCCACGGGGATCGGCTTCTCCGTCGGGTTCGGGCGGATCGGCGCCGCCATATCGCCACCGCTGCTTGTTGGTGTGGCGCACCACATGACGATAGCCGCCGCATTTGGGCTCCTCGCGTCCTTCTGGCTTATCGGAGTCGTGGCAATGATCCCCTGGACGATCTGGGGTACCGAAGGCAAGAACCGACCGCTCGAAGGGCTCGCAGCTGACTAGGCGGTTTCTGAAAACATTGAGCGGTTTCGACGCCCAAACCGGAACTTGCCTTTGGTTGTGCCGCGAAAACGAAGCACCGACCCTCACTGGCTGCTAGCGCAGCTCTCTTGTCGGCAATTCATGAATCACGACGCCGATGTCGGGCGGGACGGGATCGAGCCACGGCTCTTTCTCCAGCATCGCTTTGGCATCGCGGTAGCCGGCGGCTATTCGCTCTCCGATTGCGATCTCGGAAAAGTCGTAATCCTTGCTCGAGAGCTCCTCTGGCTCGGTGTGGTGCACGAGGCGCACGATGTGCATGGTCGTGGTGCAGCCGAGTTCCGCCAAGGCGTTGAGGTGGGGATCCTTTTGCCGCTCCGGCGGCAGAGCCTCCCATAGCGCCATTACCGCGCGGCGGAGATCGTGCTTTGCGCGGTGGGCCTCGATGCGGCGGCCCGACCGACTCGCATAGACGATGTCCTTGTAGCGCGCTTTGACGTCCTCGATCGTGTGTGGCAGTGGCCCCTCGGCATCGAATAGATCGACCATGAAACACAGTGTGCTGCGCCGGGGCCGTTGATCGATGACGACGTCGAGCGGTGTATTCGACACGATACCGCCGTCCCAATACCACTCCCCGTCGATCTCGACCGGCGGAAAGGCAGGAGGAAGCGCGGCGCTCGCCATGATATGTTCGTAACCGATCCGTTGGGTTCGGCTGTCGAAGTAGATCTGCTGTCCGGATGTGAGCTTCACCGCCCCGAGGCTGAGCCTCACCGAGCCGCTGTTGATGCGGTCGAGGTCGATGATCTCCTTGAGCTTCTGACCCAGCGCATCGGCGACGTAATAGCTGAGCGCCGAGATATCTGGCGACGGGAACCACGGAGCCGGCGCGCGCCAGCGAAAGAACCCCGGTTGACCAAAAGCTGCAGTCTGCCAGGCACTCCACGCGTTGAAGGCGCGCCGAAGGGGCCCTTGGGCTGGCGCTCCCCAGGGAACGATGCGGGAAATGCCGTTCCAGAACTTCCCGAGCCTGATGAGCCGCTGCTCAGGCGCGTTCCCTGCCATGATCGCCGCGTTGATGGCGCCGATCGACGTCCCCGCAAACCAGTCTGGCAAGTATCCTGCTTCTTCGAGAGCGCGGAGGACGCCGACCTGATAGGCGCCCAGCGCACCGCCGCCCTGCAACACGAGCGCGACCTGACCCAAGCGAGCGGCTGGTCGTTCATCCGCGTGCTCGCTTGCGACGGCTTCCGCCGCTGGATGCATTTGGCTCTCTTCTCCTCCGATATCGGTCATCCTATCCGGCCCCGAATCATGCTGCTGCGGTTCTAAGACTCCGCGACCATCACCGAGATATCGAATTCCTGAGACAGTGGTGGCACGCCTCCCCGATTCTCTTTCGCTCGAAGCAGACAAAAGGTTACGACCGCCGCGCCGACCGGAAGAATTTAGCTCGCACTCGCCGTCGGCCTTCAATCACGACTTGAACATTTGTGCCGCTGCCGTCAACCATGTCGCGCGATCCCCATCCTTGTGTTCATCGGAAGGGCCTGCGTTTCGCAACCGTCCGAGGAATTCGGCAATGCTGCCAACGGTGGGGCATGACTTGGGAGAATGACATGGCAAACCGACTGAACGCTGGCGACACTTTTCCAGAACTCTCCTTGACGCTTGTCGGCGGGAAGTCGGTTTGCTTTCCCAGCGAGCTGGACGGGCGGTATCGCATCGCCCTGTTCTATCGAGGACATTGGTGACCCTACTGCCGCCGGCAGTTGGCCGGCCTGCAAAGTAACCTCGACAAGCTGAAGGAACTGGACGCGAGCGTTATCGCCGCCAGCGTGGATCCCGAAGACAAGACGCGCGAACTGGCGGCGTCGTTGTCCTTGACCTATCCGCTGGCGTGGGGCGTTACGCGCCAAACGGCCGACGCGATTGGTGCCTGGTGGGAAGCCACGCGCAACTTCGCCCAGCCCGCGGAATTCATCGTCGGGGCTGACGGCAAGGTGGTTTCGTCGACCTACAGTTCCGGGCCGATCGGCAGAGTTGAGCCCGCCGACATGGTGTCGCTGATCGGCTTCTACGAGAAACGCAGAACGTCCGGCGCCTGATGGGTGAGAGACGATCGGTTTCGGAGTCTTGGGGAAGAACATCGGACTCGGGCGGGTATGCCGACTTCGGCGCTCTCTTCCCGCTCGCCTTCTCGACATCGAAGACAGGCGGACAGGGACAAAGATCTCTGTCCTGCCCTGTAACCTTGACGATGGTCCGCACGAATGTGGAGAGGCAGGCGCAATGCTCGTGAGGCCTACCCAATGAACAGTTTGATAACGATCTTCTATGATTGGTCGAGGGTCTTCGCGAGCTACTTCACGTGGTTGGCACCTCTTGCGGCCCGCATCGTCGTTGGCTGGGTGTTCCTGTGGAGCGGCTGGGAGAAACTGCAGGTACTGCCACGCATGATCGAGAACTTCAGGGGATGGGGTATTCCTTTCCCCGAGGTGCTCACGCCGTTCGTCTCGGCGATGGAGTTCCTGGGCGGCCTGTTCCTGCTGCTTGGGCTGCTCACCCGATTCATGTCGGTGCCCATGATGGCGATCATGCTTGTCGCCATCATCTCGGCAAAATGGGCCGACGTCGATTCGCTCGAAACCCTGCTGGGCTTCGAAGAGGTTTCCTACTTCGTGATGTTTGCCTGGCTCGGTATCGCCGGTCCCGGCCCGGTTTCGTTCGACCATCTGATCCTGAAGAAATTCCGCGGCGACCGGCCGGCCTCGGACTATGGCGCGTGACACACAGCCGGCAGCTGATGAGGTCTTGAAGACTTGAGCAGCGCACAAAAGTCCGGCGTTTAAATCGGCTCAGCACGTCCCCCGACCGCACTGGGCCGCTGGCGCCGTCGGGTTGCCCCCACTACCCCGACGGCGCCTTCCTTTTTCGGAGCAACGACAAGCCCCGGTCTGTAGTGCGACATGGCGCGTGCTCTATCTCGTGAGCGATCGGACTTGGCATCGCTCGAGCGAAACTTCCCGGGTGCACCGTAACCTTCGAGCCACCCCGTCCGAATAGCAGGAAGCGAGCTCGCGCTCGCGCAACCAGGAGGATCCTCATGAACAAGCGTACTTTCTTGATCACAGCCGCGTCCATCTTCGCTGCCGGCACGCTCGCCACCGCGGCGCATGCTGAGGGCGTGAAGTGCCTGGGCGCCAATGCCTGCAAGGGCCAAAGCGCCTGCAAGGGCGGCCAGTCGCCCGCCAAGGGCCAGAACGCCTGCAAGGGGCAGGGCTGGGCCGAAACGGCCGATGCCAAGGCCTGCGCCGCCGCGGGTGGAAAGGTCATGTAAGGACACAGGACCGGGAGGCGCGCGGGTGTCCCGAGCAATCGGCGATGCCCGCCGTCTTTTGAGGGTGGTTGGTTGACCATGAAAAGCGTCATCGATTTTGGCCTCGGGCTGCGCACGGACCACTACGAGGACATCATCGCGAACCCCGGCAAGGTGAGCTGGTTCGAGGCGATCAGCGAAAACTACATGGTGCCGGGCGGCGCCCCGCTCTACTGGCTCGACCGTATCCGGCGCGACTACCCGATGGCGTTGCATGGCGTCTCGCTGTCGATCGGCTCGACCGATCCCTTGGACATGCGCTATCTCGAGGACCTCAAGGGCCTAATCGAACGCGTGCAGCCGATGTGGGTCTCCGACCATCTCTGCTTCACGGGGCTGCGTGGGCTCAACATGCACGACCTGTTGCCTCTTCCCTACACCGAGGAGGCGCTCGACCATGTCGCCGAGCGCGTGAAGCGCGTGCAGGACTATCTCGACCGGCGGCTGGTGCTGGAGAACGCGTCGAGCTATGTAACCTACGCCGCCTCCGAGCTCACGGAGTGGGACTTCATCGCCGAGCTCACCCGTCGCGCCGACTGCGAGGTCCTGCTCGACGTCAACAATGTCTATGTCAGCGCTTTCAATCACGAGTTTGATGCACTCACCTACCTTCGCGCCATACCGCGGGCGCGAGTGCGGCAGTTCCATCTCGCCGGGCACCTCAACAAAGGCACGCACATCATCGACACGCACGATCATCCGATCATCGCCGACGTGTGGGACCTCTACGCCGAGGCGGTACGGCTCTTCCCCGGCGTGCCGACTATGATCGAGCGCGATGCCGACATCCCGCCCTACCTCGAGCTGGTCGCCGAGCTCGACATCGCCCGTCGAATCGCCGCCGAGGCGACGAGGCAGGCGGCATGAATATGAGCGCGAACACCGGCTCGCTTGCAGGCCTGCAGCGCGCCTTTCAAGACTATCTGCTAATCACCAGTGATTCCTTCTCTGGTGCGGTGCGCGACACACGCAAGACCGACCGGCTTACCCTGCTGGGCGTCTATCGCGATGCTTACGCATGGCGCTTGATTGAGGTGCTCACGGCGGACTATCCGGGCCTGATGGCGATGGCCGGCCCGGCCGATTTCGATCACATGGCGCGCGCCTATATTGCCGCCCATCCGTCACGCTATCGCTCGGTGCGCTGGTTCGGCCGGCATCTCGCGGACTTTCTGGCGAGCACGGAGCCCTACATCAAGTCGCCGGCAGCCGCGGAGATGGCGCGTTTCGAATGGACGCTGGGCGAAGCGTTCGATGCGCCGGATGCCGAGCCGCTTGCTGCGGAACAACTTGTGGCACTGCCCGCGGAAGCGTGGGAGACGCTCGCCTTCAACCCCCTGCCCTCCCTGCGCCGGCTCTCGCTTTCGTACGAAGTGCCGCAGGGCTGGCAGAAACGCGAAGAAGTAGAGCCGGGCAACCTAGAGGTCGGCGCTACATCGGACTCAGTGGCATGGGTGATCTGGCGGCCCGAGCGCACCACGCAGTTCCGCTCGATGGAGCCGGACGAAGCAGCCATGCTTACCGCAATGGTCGAGGGACGGCCCTTCCCCGATCTCTGCCAAGCGCTGGCGCCGCATGTCGGCGAGGAGCAATCACCGGCCCGCGCAGCCGCGCTGTTGCGCGGCTGGGTTGAGGCCGGAATGATTGCCACGTTCGCTCATTGAGCGAGTGTCTTGCCCGCTATGACAGGCCGAGGATCGGGATGAGTTCGGCAAGCGTGCGCACCTGTTGGTCGGGTTTTCCGGGCAAGCGCTCGGGCCGCTGCCCATATCGATTGCACCACACCACGCGCATGCCGAAGGCGGACGCGGCATAGGCATCCCAGGCATTGGACGACTGAAATGCTATCTCCCGAGGCGCCACGCCCAGCCAATCGACGGCCAGCTGATAGACTCTTGGATCGGTCTTGAATACTCCCACGGCTTCGACCGAGATCACGTGATCGAACAGGTCGCCCAGACCGGCGTTTGACACCACGGCATCGAGCATCTTCGGCGTTCCGTTGGACAGGATTGCTGCCTTGATGCCGGCGGCCTTGAGCCTGCGAAGCGTCTCGGGCACCTCCGGAAAGGCCTGCAGATTCAAATAAAGTGACATGAGCCTGTCCGGCAGGGCAGCGTCGCGCAGGTCGAGAGCGTCCAGCGCATACTCAAGCGCGTCCCGCGTCACTCTCCAGAAGTCGGCGTGGGCACCCTGAAGCGTGCGCAGCCAAGTGTACTGGAGCTGCTTGTCGCGCCACAAGGCGGTCAGCGCGCTTGTCTTGTCGCCCAGGACGTCCGCGCAACCAGCGGCCGCCGACGCGAAGTCGAACAAAGTGCCATAGGCATCAAATACACAGGCGCGAATCCCGGTCAGCCTGTCATCGTGCGTTCCTGTCATGACGAAGAAACCTCGCTGCTGATCGCTTGCAAGAGTCGAAAGAGGACCGTCCTGTTCCGGCGCGTCGGCCGCCCGACTAGCCGTGCTTTCCGGGCGACCAACCCGATGCGCCAAGATGGGCCTTGGCGAATTCCATTGGGCTCTGCTCCAGATCGCTGGCGAAGGTGTCGTTCCACCTGTTGAGCCAACCGAACAAAGAAATCACCGCGACGACCTCGACGATGCCGCCTTCGCTGAAATGCGCCCGCAAGGTGTCGAAATGTGCGCGCGTCGTCTCGTTCGGAACCCGGCCCGCGGCCAGTGCAAGGGCGATGACCGCCCGCTCTCCCGCCGAATAGAGCGCACTGGACTCGTATTCCATTAGCGCCTCGATCTTCGCCACGGGAAGCCCGGCCTTGGCTGAATTGGCGGCGGTATGCGCTTGGCAGTAGCGACATCCCGCGCTGGCGCTCACCGAGTGAGCGATCAGCCATTTCAGGTCCGCCGGGATCTCCCCGGGTTCCCGCATCACGGCGCTGATAAGGGCGCTGAACGCGCGCAGGAGCGCGGGCTTGCGGGCCATGATGCGCATGCTGGTCGGCACGTAGCCGCTGAACTTTCGCGCAAGATCGATGACGTCGTGGACACTCACCAGTTCGGCGTCCTCCAACGGGGCAATGTGGGCCGTGCTGCAGCTTCGATCGCTCACTGTCATAAAATAATCTCCATGAGGGTTACCGCCTGGACGGCTCGACGTCACCACTTCGCGGATTGGAACGCGTCGAGCTGCAATGTCGCCCGGAGGTCCGCGGTCTGCTCCGCCTTGGGTGGTTCGAGCGGAATGCCCGTCGCATCGGCGATCCGGGTGATGCCATCGAAGCCGGCAATGACGGCCGCTGCATCGACCATGGCGGCGACGCCCAATGCGTGGACGAGCGCCTCGCGCGCCGCAGCGAGCGACTTTGCATTTTCAGCAAATGCGGCGTCGGCGAAGGCGAGCAGTTCCTTTTCCCGAACGACGCCGGTGTGTGTCGTGCCGTCGACGATTCCCGCGAAGCCGTATTGCGCCTCGCCGTGTTTGCCGCTCGCACGGAGCAGGGCCGCATGGCTGGCCGTTCAATAGATACACTGGTTGAGGGCGGCGACCCTGGCGGCCAGCATCTCGATCTGGGCGTGCGATATGGCGCGATATTCACGGGTGAAATCGCGCATCGCGGCGGCCGGCAGGTACATGATCTCGAACATGTCCCACCAGTGAAGCATCGAGTCCGGCACGAGGCTGAGCGCTCGGTGCACGTTGCCGCCGCCGCGCTGTCGCGGCCCGGGATGGTCTTGATAAAGATCCGGGTCATCGGCTGTCCTGTCCTCAGGCGCGAGCGTCGGCATCCAGGCCAGGCCAGGCTTGGCCCCGGCCGGACGGCGGCGCGTGGCCTCGCCCGGGAGTGCACGTGGCAGGGCAAGAGCCGGCAAGCCGGCGGCTCGCCGAAACGTGTCGTTCGCGACCACGACTGCAATTACCGACACCATCTCGACATAGCACTCTTCCGACAGACCCGCCGTTATGACCGAATCGTACCAGCCGCGCCCAAGCCGGCCGGGATCGGTGCGAATGCGATGGATCGCTTCGATCGCAGGCGACGGCAGGCCCACGGCGTTGTCGTGCCGTCCGGACACCATGGAGGCCGAGACTGCCTCTCGACGCGCGCGGCAGAAGTCGCAGTGCACGGCCTGCCGCGTCTCTGCGGCAATGGCGACACGTTCGGCAGCGTTCCACCAGGTCCCCGGTGCGCCGATCCTGGCCCAGGCGGCATCGAGGACATGGGACAAGTCAGGGCGAATCTCGATCTCGGCCGTCGGTATTCCCGCATGTATCTCCACGGCTCCCCTCCCGTCGCTTCGAACAATATCGTCCGCCTCTGGCATGCATCGAGCAAATGCCACCGCTTCACCATTCGCTCGGGGGAAGTCAAAGGTTACCAAAAAATGCAGGGCGATTCCGGACGGCGACCAAGGGCTGGTGCGGCCGATTGTCGAGCGGATCAAGCCGATTGACCCATGAGGCTGGCGCGGCCGTTCGTCAAACGCCGACCCTCGAAAAGACATTGAGACAAGCCGGGATCGGTCTGCCGGAACTCAACTGATCTTCGACAATCCGGCACCGCCGGAATGCGTGCTGCCAGTTTCATTCAAGAAGCGTAGAGGCTTACCACAAGGAGGTAGCGGC
The DNA here is from genome assembly GCF_900167455.1 of Enhydrobacter aerosaccus. Classification (GTDB taxonomy): domain Bacteria; phylum Pseudomonadota; class Alphaproteobacteria; order Reyranellales; family Reyranellaceae; genus Reyranella; species Reyranella aerosaccus. The sequence goes on along the minus strand of NZ_FUWJ01000007.1, from coordinate 125,585 downwards.
CGGTACAGACGGCCGTTACGATTCGCTGTGGCCGATACTCGAACAGACGTATCCGAACTGGCGACACTCATGCGCCTGTCGCAGGAGGGCGATGCGGCCGCCTACGCGCGGTTGCTGACGGCGGCGTCGCCGCTTGTCCGGCGTATGGTCTCGGGGCGGTGGACGGGCTCGGAAGACGTCGAGGACATCGTCCAGGATGTGCTGCTGTCGCTGCATCAGGTTCGCCATACCTACGATCCGGGGCGGCCGTTCCTGCCCTGGTTGTCGGCCATCGCGCGAAACCGGCTAGCCGATGCCCAGCGCCGGCAAGTGCGACGCTCGAGAGGCGAAGTAGCCGTCGAGATTCTGCCTGAAACCATTTCAAGCGATGAAACGAAGGAACCAGTAGATCAAATGGCGGATTCTGAAATGTTGTCGCGGGCGCTTGCAGACCTCCCGCACGGCCAACGGAAGGCCGTAGAACTGTTGAGGATCAAGGAGATGTCACTCAAAGAGGCCTCGGCGGTCAGCGGAATGTCGGTCGCGGCGCTAAAGACGTCGATGCATCGGGCCATGAAGGCCCTGCGCCTTGGCCTCAAAAAGCACTGACCATGAAGACGGAAGACCTCATCAATGCATTGGCCGCAGACGTCAGGACTCCGGTCCGTCGGCTGAAGCCGCCGGTGATTGGGTTGATCATTTGGCTTGCGCTCTCAGCTCCGTGGGTTGCCTTCGTCGTGATGCAGATGGGCCTTCGGCCGGACTTGGCCCTTAAGCTCGCTGAGCCAGGTTGGATGCTCGAAGAAGCAGCGGCTCTGATGGTGGCGGTTACGGCAGCTATGGCTGCGCTCTGCGCCGGTGTGCCAGGACGCCCTCATTGGGAGCGTTGGGTTCCGGTCCTGCCTTTGCTGATCTGGCTCGGTACCCTCGGCGCCGGTTGCCTGCACGAGATGGAGTCCGGTCCGGGCGGGCTGATATTGCGGTCAGACTGGGCCTGTCTGCCGGGCATCATCATGATCGGCTTGGTCCCGGGGGCAGCCATGGCGCTGATGCTCCATCGCCGTGCTCCGCTTGCGCCCGTGCTTTCGGTCGGGCTGGGCGGCCTTGCCGCCGCCGCGCTGGCCGACTTCGGCCTTCGTTTGTTCCATCAACAAGATGCTCGCGTGATGGTCATCGTGTGGCAGGTCGGAAGTGTCGCCCTGCTGACCGCCGTGAGCGCCCTGCTTGGCCCGCGGCTGGTAAGATGGCGCCACTCCCGGGATGGTTGAGCAGCGACGTCAGCCACTTATGCCTCGGCTCGGCCTTATTTGGCATTTCTGCGTCGGCGATGGTGTCCCGCGTCGGTCATTCGCCGTGGCAGCGGTCGTCGGCAGCATCCTGAACCTGATCAACCAGGGGGATGCATTGATGGGCACGGGACACCTCGACTTCACGAAGCTGGCGTTGACTTTCCTCGTTCCCTACTGCGTCGCGACCTACGGCGCTGTCGCCTACCGGCTGAGGGCGACGCACCGGGTTTCCCAAGAGAGGTCCGAGTGACGTCGGGTCGGATGACGCTCTGGGGGTGCGGCGAGATGGACAAATTTTCCATGTAACCTGCTGCCCGTTTCGTCCGAATTCCCGATCGAACCCCGCGATCCCGCGACGGGACTGTTCGAGCAGCAGACGAGAGGCACACATGGTCGGTCGGCGTTTTCTCCTGGCGGCTGTCATACCGGCGATCGGCTTTTCGGCGATGCCGGCTCTTGCCTTCGAACCGGCGCCCTTCAATGCCCGGGAATTCGCCGCAGCCCAGGAGGCGGGAAAGCCAATTCTGATCGACGTCACGGCACCCTGGTGTCCGACGTGCAAAGCCCAAAAGGTGATCCTGTCCGACCTCGCTCAGCAGCCGAAGTTCAAGGATCTGGTCGTTTTTCACGTCGATTTCGACACTCAAGAGGACGTCCTGCACAAGTTTGGTGTGTTTGTGCAAAGCACGCTGATCGTCTTCAAAGGCGCGAAGGAGATCGCGCGGTCATCGGGAGAGACAAAGAAATCGTCGATCGAGAGCCTTCTTGAGAAGGCACTCTAGAGAGCGGTCATGCTCGCGACCGTTAGCTTGGCCTTTTTCGCCGGCGTCTTGTCGACCTTGTCGCCCTGCGTGGTGCCTCTGATCCCCCTAGTGCTCGGCGCAGCGCTGACCGAGCACAGGCTCGGACCAGCCGCTCTTGCCTCAGGGCTCGCGCTGTCGTTTACAGCCGTCGGTCTGTTCGTCGCCACTGTGGGCTTCGCGATCGGCCTCGATGCCGGGGTTTTCCGAAGCGGCGGGGCGATCCTGTTGATCGCAATCGGTCTGGTCCTGCTGATCCCGAAATTCCAGGCGGGCCTCGCTATGGCATCCGGCCCAGTCGGCAGTTGGGCCGAAAGCCGCTTCGGCGGAAGTTCGAAGGCCGGTCTCTCGGGACAATTCCTGGTCGGACTTCTGCTCGGGATCGTGTGGGCGCCGTGTGCCGGGCCGACACTTGGCGCGGCATCGGTACTCGCGGCTCGAGGCGAGAATCTCCTGCAGGTGGCGGTGACGATGCTGATCTTCGGGATCGGCGCGGCGCTTCCGCTACTGCTATTGGGAATGCTGTCCCGGGAGACGCTGCTCCGCGTTCGAGGTCGCCTGGTCGCGACCGGCGCAGGCGCCAAGAACGCGCTCGGCGTACTCCTTCTGGTGCTCGGCCTTCTCGTCCTCACCGCTTTCGACAGAAAGGTCGAAGCCTTCCTGGTCGACATTTCGCCGGGCTGGCTCACATCTTTGACGACACGTTTCTAGCCCCTCTACTTGCTGAAGGTGAAAGATGAGCAGTTTGAAGAGTCGACTGGCCGCCCTGTGTACAACTGTGGTCGTGCTTTTCGGAGGTCCGGCGGTCTCGCTGGCAGAGACTCCGCTGAAGATGGATTTTGTTACCCATGCCACCTTCTTCTCCGGCGAGACCAAGCAGCCGAAAACACTCGATCCCCAGGTGTTCATTCGCGATCCGAAGGCAGCCGAGGCCGTGGGTCCGCAGGGCATCAAGCATGCTGCCGGCGTCAGGCCACCAATCATCGCTGAGGACACCGGCTCTTCTCCCCTGTTCACGGCCGAGGGCCAGCCGCTCGGCTTCGATCTGCAGACCTGGCTCGCTGCCAAGGGCACGGTGACGATCCTCTCGCAGGCCGGGCATATCCGGCTCGAAGCGACGTTTTCGGGACTGAAGGCGAATGCAACCTATAGCCTGTTCGAGAACCACTTCGATCAGAAGCCGGTTGGCTTCACCCCAATGGACGGTTCGGGGCAGACCAACTCCTTCACCGCGGGCCCTGATGGAAAAGCCGCCATCTCGCTGCAGCTCACACACGTTCCGACGCACGACAACGCCGTCCTTCTCGTCTATCACAGCGATAGCCAGGCACACGGGCTGGAGCGCGGCCATATCGGAGTAGATGCCCATCATCAGCTGATCGCCCGACCGAAGTAGCTAGGGGCGAGCTCGAGGGAGCAGTGCCCATCGTATCAAATGACCCGATGAGCGCGCGGAGGGGCCAGTGGATCGGCGTCCATTTCGGTGCGCCGGGGCAGCGGCTGGTCGTGGATCATCCGCTCAACGCCCGCTTGATGGGAGTTCGCGGCATCGCGCAGGTCCTGCGGTCTTCACGATTTACACTGCACTTTGGCGACCGAAGGTCGTCGTCCGCAGCGCGAGGTCAGGCGCCATGAAGGGCGCCACATTCACTCGATCAGGTCCTTACCCTGCAAGCGCAGGAACCCAGAAGAAGTAAGCATTAAGCATGTAGAGGCCTGACAGGACGAGGACGATACCGCCGGCGGTTTCGAATGCGCGTCGAAAGGCATCCAGGCCACGCATATTCTCAAGCCAACCGATGCTCATTGCGCCGATTGCGATCGGGACGGCCCGTCCTGCGGCGAAGGCGAGTAGGAGCGCCGCCCCAATCCAGGGCGAAGCGAGTCCCGCGGTCGCACCGAGCAAGACGACCAGCGCTGGAGTGCAGACCGGGCAGATCGCGACAGAAAATACCGCTCCCAGGACGAACGCGCTCCACGCTGCTGATGGTCGCCTCGCTTTCAGTGCAAACGGCGGCAGAGGTAGCCGCACCCAACCAACCCACATGAGGCCGAGCACGATGAGTAATGGCCCGAGTGCGAGCCCCCACTCGCGCCCCACCAAGTCCGCCACCCATCTGCCGCCCAGTCCAGCGATAAAGCCCATGGTGACATGTATGACAAGCATGCCGACGATGAACATCGTGCCGAACAGGATGGCCTGCTTTCTTTCCCTGGCCTTGGTCACGTAGGCGAGCGATACCGGAATGGAAGCCATGGCCACCGGATTGAAGCTGAACAGGAATCCCGCGAGAAACCCCACACCGATCGCCGCCAAGCCGGCGTGGGCAACGGCGTGCTGAAGAGCCTCCGGTGCCATCTCAGCTTCTCACAGCGGGGCGCCGTAGGAGCGCGGCGCGCAACTGCTGTGGACTGGGCAACGCCGAAAACACCAATTCGCCGTCGATCACAATCGATGGCAAGGAGAGCACCCCCCGTTCGACGGCATAGTCCATCTCATCGAGCGCATTGACCTCGCGCCACTCGACGTCTGCTCGCGCCGCCGTCGCGGCGGCCTTGAGGTCTTCTCGTGCCGCCGTGCATCGGCTGCAGCCCGGCGCATGGAAGAGCTCGACTTTCATGGGTCAGTGCACCTTCTCTCCGGTCTGCTCGAAAGCCGCCAGGATCGTGCATTCGGCAACCGGTCGTCCCTTACGGGTACAGTCGGCGATGAGCCGGTCGAGCGCCTTGGACACGGATTTCATGGCCTTGATCTTGTGTTCGAGCTGAAGCTTTTTCTCGATCGCCTTCGTACGCACATCGTCGCAACAAGCACGGTCGCTGCCGCGCAGCGTCAGAAGCTCGCGAATCTCGGCCAAGGTGAACCCGCAATGCTGCGCCTGCTTGATGAAGCGAATGCGCCTCACGCACTCCTGATCATAGAGACGATAGCCGCTTGCACTCCTGTCGGCAGGCGAGATCAGGCCCTCCTCCTCGTAATACCGCAAGGCATCGGCGCTGATTTCCGCCAGGGCCGCGAGCTTGCCGATGGTCAACATTCCCGACCTCCTGGGCGAGTCTAGTCCTTGGAGTATACTCCAAGGTCAAAGGCCCCCTTATGCCCCTTGCGGCAAAGCGGCGGCCACCGGCCGGCCAACACTGCGGATCGCATCAAAGAACAGGCGCGGGTTGCCCCAAAGCGAATTGATGAAGATCGCAGTGACGCTCACCGCCATGGCGACCATGGCCCAGATGGGGTGGATGAGGCCGGTCGCCGCCAGCGGGATACCGCCGCCGTTGAATAGGAACGCCAGGATGACGTTCTGGACCATCTTGCGGTAGCTCCGACCGCTGATCTCGCGGGCTTCGGCAAGGGCCGTCAGCCGGTTGGACAGGATGATGATGTCCGCCGACTCCAACGCGATGTCGGTCCCGCCGCCCATGGCGATGCCGATGTCGGCTTGCATCAAGGCGGGGGCATCGTTGATGCCATCGCCGACCATCGCCACCCGGGCATCGGCCTGCAGAGTGCGCACGATCGCCGCCTTGTCTTGTGGCAGCATGGCCGCGTGCACCTCGTTGACGCCAATCTCGCGGCCGATGCGCTGTGCCGCGCGCTCGTTATCGCCCGTGACCAGAGCGATCGAGAGCCCCGCCTTGCGCAGGGTCGCGACTGCCGAAACGGCGTCCGGCCGAAGGGTGTCGCCCACGGCGACGATGCCTAGCGCGAGACCCTCTTTCGCCACGGCGATGACCGTGCGGCCCGCTGCTTCGAGGATCTCAGTCCTCCCCCGAAGGGCACCAAGGGCAATATTTCGCTCCGACATAAAGCGCGGGCTGCCGACGACGATTTCCGCGTCGCCAATGCGCGCGACGACGCCTTGTCCAGGGAAGGCCTGGAACGATCCAACATTCGGAGGCGTGATCGAACGCTCGAAGGCCGCTTTGACAAGAGCCTGGGCCAGCGGATGCTCCGACCGTGTCTCTGCCGCAGCAGCCACAGCCAGGAGTTCACGTTCCTGGCCCCCGACCGCTTCGATTTCACGCACCGTGGGACGCCCCTCGGTCAAGGTGCCGGTCTTGTCGAGGACGATCTTCTTGACGAGGCGGAAGCCCTGGAACGCCTCACCTGTGCGCATGAGGATGCCGCGCCCGGCCGCCTGGCCTGCGCCCCGGACGATGGAAAGCGGCGCCGAGATGCCGACGGCGCAAGGGTAGCCCATGACCAGAACGCTGAGACCGGCAAAGACGGCGCGTTCGATATCGGCCTGGTCGGTGACGAGCCACGAGCCGACCAGCCAGCCGACGACGGCCAAGGCTGCCACGAGCAGCACCGTTGGCGTGTAGATGCGTAATACGCGATCGACGAGATGGAGAATGCCGGGCTTGAGCGCCCGCGCATCCTCGACATGGTGGATGACCTGTTGGAGGAAGCTGCCTTCGCCTACGGCCATCGTGTTCACGAGCAGCGTGCCCGTGCCGTTGATCGACCCGCCGATGACGGCGTCGCCCTCGCGCTTTTCGACGGGCAAGGATTCGCCCGTCACCAGCGACTGATCGACGCCCGAGTGACCGCTGACGACGACGCCGTCAGTCGGGATGCGTTCGCCGGGCCGGATGCGGACACGGTCACCGACCCTGACCTCCTCGATCGGCACTTCTCGCTCTGCGCCGTCGCGCACGACGCGGGCGATCTCGGGGCGAAGGTCGAGCAGGCGCTTCACCGCTTGCGAGCTGCGCGTCTTGACGATCAGCGACAGCCACTCCGAGAAGATGTGGTACGTCCCGACCATGACCGACACCGAGAAGAAGGCGGCGGTCGGATAGTCGGGTCGATCCAACACCAGGCCGATGACTCCGCCGGCGATGCCGGCGAAGGCACCGACCTCCAGCAGCACATGCTGATTGAAGATGCCGCGCCGCAATGCCTGGAGGGCCATGCGCAGGATGTGACCGCCGACGCCGAAGACGAGAACCAGAGCGAGGGCGCCCGCGCCCCAAGGAGCGGCGGCAGCCAGGTATCCCGCGAGGTTGAGATAGAGTAGCGAGAGGGCCATGGTGGTGAGGCCTGCCGCGGCGCCCACCGCCGCCCACAGGCCGGTCGATCTCAGGACCAGAAACACGAAGGCGCCGAGGCTGACGCAGACCAGCGCCGGCAGGAAGCCAATCCAGCCAACCGACGGGTCGGCAATGATCGGAATCGTCGCGACGGTGAGGACGACGGCCAGCACGAACCGCCGAGCCTCGTGAACGAGATCGCGCTCTTCTTCCTCGAACGCCCGGAGCTTGCGCGGATCAGAGATCGTGTAGCCGATGTCCTTCAGGGTCTGGAGCAATCGCTCGGGCCGGGCGACGGACGGATCGTATTCTACCAGCGCCTGCTCGTGCGTAAGGCTGACGGCGACCTTGTCGACGCCCGGCATGCGGCCGAGCGCCTTCTCGATGGTGCCGGTGCAGAGCGAGCAATGAAGCCCGCCGATGCGGGCGCGGATCTTGCGACGATCGGGCCGGCTCGCCGGCTCCTCGCTCCATGGCTGGAATGATGCCGAGACATTCTCCGCGACACTCATATCAGCCTCCTTCCGATTCGCGCCTTACGACGCGAAATCCCGGCTGTTGAACGACAGAGACCAGTTGATCCTCGCGAGTGGCATGCGGGTCGCAGAGAATGCGAGCCTGTCCTTCATCAAAAGACACCGAGACCGCCTGCACCCCAGGCTGCTTCTCGACCAACGACCTGATGGTTTCGGCGCAGCCGCCGCAGTGCATGCCCTCGATCTTCAACGTGACGGACTTCATGGGATCACTCCTGACCAGATGCCGTTCAGCCATTCGGTCGTGAGCCTAGGGCTTGGACTTAACCCCAAGGTCAAGCGCGCGTGTCGCATCACCACCCGCATGATGCGCACCACGTGATGCACCCGAAGCATCAGATGACGCGCAAAATGAAACCCCAGCAACTCGTTGAAGTTGCTGGGGTATTTTGACCGACTCGGTTGCGGGGGCAGGATTTGAACCTACAGACTGCTCATGACAGCTCGCGAGGACGGCACTTGGCGCGACTTTGTTATCAGCGCTATGGCCGTCGCCTGCCCCAGACCAGTCGAGCCGAGATGCCATCGGCTGCCGTGATCATCGCTCCGTTCAACGGCTGTGACAGGCTGGGATCATCAAGACGCACGTGGAGATATTTCCCTGCACGATCGCCGCTCCTCCGATCTCGCCAAGCTGCGCCGATCTCGCTGGCGCCTACGTATATTCGGTAATCCGGCGCCTGATCGTTGTTGCGATTGTCGTTGGGAACGAAGCGGACCCTGGTATTGATCGTCAGCGTGCGTATACGGCCGATCCATCCGCCGTCCTTCGCGGGCGTAAGCATCCCGATGATCGCCATCCAAACCTCCCTCAGCTCTCGGGTGGTGACGCATCGCCCAAACGCTGCTTCCGTCGTGTCGACTTCGGGCCATCGACTCGAGCTGCCCCGTCAGGCCGGTTCTTGAGCGCCTTGGCGTAGCTCCGATCGCTGGCGAGGAAGCTCTCCAGCATGTAAGGGATCAGCTCGGTCACCGGCTCCGCCTGGCCATACGTTTCGCGGTAGAGCTCGGCATAGGCCTGAAGCGCGCGCTGAAGGCTTGGCGCAATCGTGATCGTGAGCTTGACCGGTATGCGGTCCGGCAGCTTGCCGAGCTTGAGATCACCCATGATCATCTCCCTCACGGCTGATAGGGCCGCAGCACCAGATCCTTGTGCACGATGACGCGCAGCGGCCAGCCGGGGCGCACGGTGATGGTGGGCTGGATGTTGAGATCCTTCTGCACGATGCGCTGGCCGGCCTGATTGGCGCTCTGCTGGGTGGACTCGCGAATAGCGCGTACGAGGTCGCTTTCGGAACTGCCGAAGCCGATCTGGCTGCCGACGCCCAGCAGCGTTGAGAGCGCGATGCCTTTGATCAGGGTCCAGGTATGATAGTCGACCTCGTCTTCGAGCCCGGTATAGCCCGCCTGGTCGGTGGCGGGCAGGTTGTCGATCTGGATCGACGTGCCGTTGGGCATGACGATGCGCTGCCAGACCAGCAGCGCTCGCTTCTGGCCGAACGCCACGACGCTGTCGTAAGCGCCGACCAGGCGCGAGCCCTGCGGGATGAGCAGGATGCGGCCGGTGACGGTGTCGTAGACGTTCTCCGTCACCTGGGCCACGGCCAGACCGGGCAGGTCGCTATTCATCCCCGTGACGAGGCTCGCCGCGATGACGCTCCCCGCCAGAACCTGATAGGGCGACACCGGCTCCTGGACGCTGTGCGGATTGTAGATGCCGGCCTCCGTCCGCTGGTTGACGAAGTCGAGCTTGCGCTGCTGGTAGTTCTGGTCGCGATCGGGATCCAGCGCGAGGCGCGATCCGTTCGGGCTTGCGGTCGATGCTGGCGATAGCGCCGGCGCTCCCCCTGACGATGGTGTTGTCGAGGAACTCGGGCCCTGCGCCGCCGTAGCGGTGCGCGAGAGCTGGTACAGGACGCCCGCCTCCTTCGCCTGCCGCGCCTGCTGGGCAAGCCGCATGCGCTCGGCGCGCTCGGCGTCTTCGTCCGGGTTGGGCCGCACGCTGGGAGTGATCCCAAGGCTCTTCTCCTTCTGCACGATAGCGGGCCCGAGATCGCCCGGCAGCGGCGGGCCGAGCTTGGGCACCGGCTTCTTGAGCTGGTCGTAGCTGCCCGGCAGCGCCGACAGGCTGTCAGGCGTGGACCTGCGGCCACCGCCCGCCACCTCCTGATCGCCCGAACGAGTCCACTTCGATCCGTAAAGCGCCAACCAGATAGCCGCGAACAGGGCGACGCAGAGCAATGCCGCCATCGCGATGATCAGCCGGCGCTTGAACCGGATCACACGGCGTGGTCGAGCCCGCAGCACGAAGCTTGCGGGATCGCCCTTGGGCGGCTCGGTTCGGGACGGATCGTCGCTCATGGTCATCGGTGCCTGGAGATTTCCGATCAGCGCCTGGCGTCAGACGGCCGTGCAGCATCGGTCCGGCTGATGCGTACGACCTGCTGCGGGCTGGTGCCGAGCCTGAGCTCGGCGGCAGCGAAAAGGCGATCGACGATGTAGTAGTTGGAGCGCACGCGGTAATTGACTAGTTGGTTGTCGCCGTCGGGCCCGACCACGAACAGAGGCGGCGCCTCGCCCTGATCGATGCGCGCGGGGAACTCGATGTAGACTTTTAAGCCGTCGTCGAAGGCACGCACCGGCCGCCACGGCGGCCGGTCGCCGGTGATGTCGTAGCGAAAGCGCAGGTTCTCGATGGCGACCGCGTTGGCGACGGGCGCTGCCGCTTCGGCCTGCGCATTCTTCTTCTGCAGTGCCAGCAGCGCATCCTGAGGATAGGTCCAGGAGATCGCCGCCATCGCTGTCTTCTCGGTGCTTTCCAGCGCCAGGTGGTAGGTGCGGCGGTCGGTGGTGACGACGAGGTTGGTCTTGAGGCCCGCCGCGAATGGCTTCACCAGCACATGGACCTGCTTGGACGACCCGGTACCGCTCAGCGTATCGCCCACGACCCAGCGCACCGTGTCGCCCGAGGAGATGGCGACAAGACTCTCGCCCGGCTGCAAGGCGATGTCGGTGACCTCCTCGGGCGCTGCATAGAGGCGGTAGAGCGCGCCCTCGCTGAAGGGATAGACCTGGACGGCATTGACGTAACCGTCCTTGCTGGGCTCGCGCAGGGCCGCCTGGTTGGCGGCGTCGACGCGTGCCTGCGGCGGTCGCGGATCGGGCGCCGGCGACGAGGGCGGCGGCCTGAGCTGCCCCGGCAGCGGCAGCGGCTTGGGCACCTCGACGATTTTCACCGGCTTGGGCGGGTCGGGCTGCACTTGGGCCGGCTGGAACGACGCCGCGTCGTAAGAGATGGCGGGCGGTTTCTTGGCGCAGGCGGCCAGGGCCAAGGCGGACGTCGAAAGCAGCAGGGCCGAACTCAGGAATCGTGTCATAGCGTCTAAAGTCATGGTCCTTCTCCGGGGTTGAGCTCGCGCGACCAGCTGAGCCCGTTGACGTAGATGCCGAGCGGGTTCTTGCGCAGGGCGTCCGCGGTGCGGGGCTGCTGCACGAGGATGGTCAGGATGGCGGTCCAGCGCTCGGTGCGGGCGAGGCTCTCGTGCTCGTAGGCCTGCTCGGTCCACTTCACCTGGAAGGAGTCTCCCGAGACGCGCACGACGCTGGTCACCTGGACCGAGACCGAGCGCTCGCCGATCGACTTGAACGGATCGTTGGTGCGGGCATAGTCACTTAAAAGGGCGGCGGCGCGCTCGGTGACGTAGTCGTACGCTTCCAGCCAGTTGCGGCGCACGATGACAGGATCGATGGAAAGCGAGCGCAGGTCGGTGACGAAACGGCTGAGATACCAGCCGATCTGCGCGTCGGTCGGGTTGTAGGGCTCGATCGCGGGGCCGACGGCGCGCACCTGGCCGAGCTTGTCGACTTCGACGACATAGGGCGTGATGCGGCTTTGCGCCGCGAGCCAGAGAACACCGCCAGCCAGGCCAATGCTGAGCACCAGAGAGCCGAGGGCCATGAGCCGCCAGTTGTGGGCCTGCACCCGCGCAGACCCCAGCCGGTCATCCCAGAGCTGACCGGCCCGCTGATAAGGCGTAGCGGCCTCCGGGGTCAGGCCATAGCGCTGCATCGGGCGTCGGAACAGCCGCATGGGTCACTCCCCGAGATCGAGCGACAGCCCCGATCCAGACTTGTCGCCGTCGCGCAGAACCTGGCTCATCGTTCGCGCATGGCGCCGACGCCGTGCGGCCCGAAGCTGGCGCGCCCAGCCGGGCTCACCGGCAGTTGTTGCAGATGGTCCCTCTCCTGTCGGCGGCGTGCGGCCCCCCGACGGATCCGCACCGCCGCTCGGCGACGCGGGACCGCGCGGTCCCGATGATGACGAGCGTGAGCCGAGCACCGTGGCAGCCCGAACGGCCGTAAGACCACCGACGCCGGCAAGGCGCGCTGCACCCCAGGCGGCACCACCGGCCAGCATGGCGCCGGAGGCCAGCGCACTGGCCGTCCCAACCGCGGCCCCTGCCCCCAGCTGGGGCCCGCCCGAGACCAGGCCTGCAGCAATGCCAGGACCGAAGATGCCGAGCCCGAACAGCGCGATCGAGGCAAGCACGAGCGACATCGCCTGCGACAGCGTCACGGAGCCTTGCAGGGCGTTGGTGAAGTCGCCGAAGAAGCTGGCACCGATGCCGACGATGACGGCGAGCACCATCACCTTGACGCCGGAGGCCACCACGTGGCCCAGCGTGCGTTCGGCCAGGAACGCCGTCTTGGTCCACAGCGCGAAGGGCACCAGCACGAAGCCGGCCAACGTGCTCAGCTTGAACTCGATGACGGTGACGAAGAGCTGGACGGCCAGGATGAAGAAGGACAGGACCACCACGACCCAGGCGAACAGCAGGACCAGGATCGTGACGAAATTGGCGAAGATGCTGGTGAAACCCATCATCGCGCCGGCCTGCTGCAGGAGCGGCCAGGCGGCCTGGAACCCCACGCCCGCAATCCTGCCGGGGCGCATCAGATCCTGGGCGCTCAGCCCATTGTTGGTGACGTGCAGGCCGAGCTGAGAGAACGACGCGAATATCGCATTCGCCAGAGTCGAGAAGTTGTTCAGGACGAAGGCAAACGAGCCGACATAGAGCGTCTTGCGCAGGAGCTGGCCGAGCACATTGGCCTCGCCGTCGAGAACCCAGAAGACTCCCGCGAGTGTCACGTCGATGGCGACCAAAATGGAGGTCAACGCCGCGACGTCGCCACTCAGCAGGCCGAACCCGCTGTCGATGTAAGCGACGAATACGCTGAGAAACCGGTCAATGACGTTGAGGTTGTCCACGGTCCTGTTCCCGGCTGGGGCTATTGCGCCGTGTAGGCCGAGTTCGTGCCGATGAACTGGCCAAAGGCGGCACGGCCGGCTTCCTCGGCTTCGGCCTGGCGCGCCTGCTCGAGCGCGGTCGCGCGGTATTGAGCCGCCATGAGGTCCTGTGCCTGCAGCTGCTGCTTGACCGAGAGCGCCACCAGCTGGGCGACCGCTTGCTGAGCCTGGAGATTGCCGACGGCGCCCTGAGAGGCACTCACCAGCGAGGAGAGCGTGGCGGTATCGGCTTGAACGTTCTGGGCGACCTGCGCCTGGACGGTCATGGTCTGGCCGAACGCCTCGCGCGCCGCCTGCCAGCGCTGACGCGCATCGGCGACGAGCTGAGGAACGGTGACGGACGAGCCGTATTGCTGAGGGAAAAGCCGATCGAAGGCCGTCTGGCCGGCGCTGACGTTGAAGCCAATTGTCTGCGCCTGGTTCATCAGCCCGCCGACCTGGGTCAAGGCGGAGACCATGCTGTCGAGCTGCGAGACGGGGAGGCTCGTGAGGTTCCTGGCCATGTTCTGCAGCATCAGCACCTGGTTCTGCAGCGCCTGGACCTGGTTGTTGACCTGCTGGAGCTGCCGCGCGGCCTGCAGCACGTTCTCGGCGTAGTTCTGGGCATCGAACACCGCAAACTGCGCCCGCGCCGGCACGCTGGTGCTGGCAGCGCCCAGGGCGAGGACGACGAGAAGAGCACGCGCGAAGCGAGTCATGGCGATGGCTCCGAAGCAGGGGATGGGAACTGGTCCAGAAGCTCGGCCGCCCAGTCGAGACCGCGAGCGGCAAGGAACTGGGCGGCAAAGCCTGTGTCGCCTTCGGCGAGCAGGCGATCGATCAGAGCCTGGGTCGCAGGATCGGAGGTGCCACAGAGAGCAAGCGCCACCGGCCCCAACTCGAGCTCGAACAGGCGGTTGCCGCGCTGGGAATTGAGGTAGTACTGCCGCTTGGGCGTCGCACGGCTCAGAATCTCGATCTGGCGGTCGTTGAGTCCGAATCGTTCGTAGGCGGCCCGGGCCTGCGGCTCGATCGCGCGGTCGTTGGGCAGGAAGATGCGCTGCGGGCAGCTCTCGATCAGGACCGGGGCAATGCTGCTGCCGGTGACGTCGCTCAGCGACTGGGTGGCGAACACCACGGCCACGTTCTTCTTGCGCATCACTTTCAGCCATTCGCGGATGCGGGCGGCGAACAGCGGCTGGTCGAGAAAGACCCAGGCTTCGTCCAGGATCAGGAGCGTCGGCCGGCCATCGAACCGCTCCTCCAGCCGGTGGAAGAGATAGGTGAGGACCGGCGCGACGACGGCCGTCTCATGCAGCAGTTCCTCCATCTCGAAACACTGCACGTCTGAGAGCGCCAGCCGGTCCTGCGCCGCGTCGAGCAGCCGGCCGAACGGACCTTCAAGGGTGTAAGGCAGCAACGCCGACTTCAGCGCATTGGATTGCAGGAGGAGCGAGAGCCCGGTCAGCGTGCGCTCCTCGACCGGTGCAGACGCGAGACTTTTAAGCGCGCTCCACACGGCTTCCTTGATTTCGGGCGTGACATTGACCTTCTCGTGCGTGAGCAAGTCGCCGATCCACTCCGCCGCCCAGCTGGCTTCGGCCGGCTCGGAGAGACGGGCGAGCGGCTGGAAGGCAAACGATCCGTCGGCGCCCAGGACGTGATGGATCCCGTTCATCGCCAGCACGGCGGCGCGGGCGGAGTTGCCCTTGTCGAAGAGGTAGACCTGCGCGCCTGGATAGCGGCGGAACTGCAGCGCCATCAGCGCCAGCAGCACGGACTTGCCCGCGCCGGTCGGCCCCACGATCAGCGTGTGGCCGACGTCGCCGACATGCGTCGAGAACCGAAACGGCGTCGACCCGCTGGTCTCGCCATGGAAGAGCGGCGGGCCGTCGAGATGATCGTTCCGTAGCGGTCCCGCCCAGACGGAACTCAGCGGCACCAGGTGGGCCAGATTGAGCGTATGGACCAGCGGCTGACGGACGTTGGCGTAGACATGCCCGGGCAAGCTGCCGAGCCAGGCCTCGACGGCGTTGAGGCTCTCGCGAATCGTGGTGAATCCTGCGCCGTTGACGACGCGCTCGACGGCCCGGACCTTCTCGTCAACGGCTTGCCGGTCCTGATCGAGCAGCACGATGGTGGTGCTGAGATACCCGAACGCCACGTGATCGCCACCCAGCGCCTGCAAGGCGAGGTCGGCGTCCAACACCTTGTTGTCGGCGTCGGAATCGATCAGCTGGACGGGCTCGTTGTACAAAACCTCGCGCAGGAGCGCGGTGATGGACTTGCGCTTGGCGAACCATTGGCGCCGCAGGCGCGTGAGTTCCTGGCGGGCGTCGGTCTTGTCCAGGGCGAGGAAACGCGTGGCCCAGCGGTAGGGAAAGCCCAAGTGATTGAGGGCGTCTAAAAGGCCGGGATGAGTGTTGCTGGGGAAGCCCAGCGCCGAGACGGCCCGCAGATGATGCTCGCCCAGCATCGGCTCCAGCCCGCCGGTGAGCGGCTCGTCGACCAGCAGGCCGTCGAGGTAGATCGGCGTGTCGGGAACGCCGAGGCGATGGCGGCGGGTCGAGATGGTCCCGTGCAGATAGGTGAGCGTTCCGGCGTCGTCCAACGCCTCCACCTCGGGCAGCAGTCCTGTCAGCAGATCCAGCGCCCGGTCGGTCTCGGCGATAAAGGCCAAAAGTTCCTGCCGCCAGTCACGCTGCGATTCCTCGCGTCCCGTCTCGAGGAACGCATGTGCCAGCCGGCTGACGCGGTCGGCCGGCGGCAGATAAAGAAGTGTGAGACGGTAGGCGCTCTCGAATGGGCTCGACTGCTGCTGCTCCCCCTCTCGATCGGCCTGCTGCTCGAACGCGGCCCGCCGCTCGCGGTCGACCAGCCAGGAGGCGGCGTCAGGGAAGCGCGAATCGGGATAGCCGAGCGCTTCGAACCGCTCGGCCTCGAAGAACAGGGCCCAGCCCGAGCCGAAGCGGCGCAGGAGGTTGTTGAGGCGGGCCGAGGCGGCCAGGAGCTCCGCCTCGGTCGCGCTCTCGAGGTCGGGCCCGCGGAAGCGCAACGTGCGCTGGAAGCTGCCGTCCTTGTTCAGCACCACGCCGCGTGCCACCAGGGCCGCCCAGGGCAAGTGGTCGGCCAGACGATCGGCGCGAGGACGGTACTCGGCTATATTCAGCATGACAGCCACCCGCGCTGCCTGAGATGCCGCGTCAGCACGTCGGCGAAGTGAGGATCGCGCTTGGCCGCGAATACCGCGAGCGAATGGCCGACCACCCACAGCACCAGGCCGGCGAGCCAGAGCCGCAGCCCCAGGCCGAGGGCCGCTGCCACGGTGCCGTTGACGATGGCGACCGTGCGCGGCGCGCCGGCGAGCAGGATCGGCTCGCAGAGCGCCCGATGCAGGGGCACCTCGAAGCCGTCGGCGCTCATGACACCAAGGCTCCGCCCGAGAAGGAGAAGAAGGAGAGAAAGAAGGAAGAGGCGGCAAAGGCGATCGAGATGCCGAAGACGATCTGGATCAGCCGCCGGAATCCACCGTGGGTCTCGCCGAAGGCGAGGCTCAGCCCCGTGACGATGATGATGATCACCGCGACGATCTTGGCGACCGGCCCCTGCACCGATTCCAGGATCTGCTGCAGGGGCTGCTCCCACGGCATGTTGGAGCCGGCCGCCCAGGCCGGGCTCGCCAGGGTCAGCAGCAGGAGAGCAACCGCGGTTCTCAATGGTCGGATGATGGGCATGGAAAACTCTCCTCGGCTCAAAGGGCGTGCAGGCGATGGGGCGCGAGATCGGTGACCTGGTAGTCGCCGTTGGCGTCGAGCCCGGTCACCTCGGCAATGGCCTCGACGCGGCGCGCCAGCCCGCGGCCCTGGATGAACACGACGTAGTCGATCGCCTCGGCGATCAGCCGCCGCGGCACGGCCATCACCGTCTCCTGGATCAGCTGCTCGAGCCGGTAGAGGGCGGCGCGTGCGGAGTTGGCGTGCACCGTGGCGATGCCGCCGGGATGGCCGGTGTTCCAGGCCTTCAACAAGTCCAGCGCCTCGGGTCCGCGCACCTCGCCCACGATGATGCGGTCGGGCCGGAGCCGCAGGGTCGAGCGCACGAGGTCGGCCAGGCTCACCACGCCCGGCTTGGTGCGCAGCGCCACGCAGTCGGGGGCGGCGCACTGCAGCTCGCGGGTGTCCTCAATCAGGATCACCCGCTCCTCGAGCCGCGCCACCTCGGCCAGCAAGGCGTTGGCAAGCGTGGTCTTGCCCGAGCTGGTGCCGCCCGCGATCAGGAGGTTGCGGCGGTCGGCAACGGCGCGCCGCAGCGCTTCCGCCTGCAAGGGCGAGAGGATCCGGTCGGCGATGTAGTCGTCGAGGGTGAAGACCTTGGCGGCGGGCTTGCGGATCGAGAAGCAGGGCGCCGTCGCGACCGGCGGCAAGATGCCTTCGAAGCGCTCCCCCGTCTCGGGCAGCTCGGCGCTGACCACGGGGTTGCTGGCATGCACCTCGACGCGCACGTGCGAAGCCACCAGGCGGATGATGCGCTCGACATCAGCGATGCCCAGCCGGGTACCGGTATCGACTCGCCCCTCCCCCAGCCGATCCAGGCGCAGGCTGCCGTCGGGGTTCACCATGACCTCGATCACGCCTGGATCGGCCAGGGCGGCCGCGATCGCGGGCCCCATGGCGGTGCGCAGCATGGCGCGGCGGCGGCCGCGGGATTCGGACTGACCGCCGCTCACGACGCGCTCTCCGAAGGTCGCTGGTGCGCCAACACGTCTTCGATAGTGCCGCCGCTGCCGGCGAGCCGTCGGCTCACCTGCTGAATAAAAGACTCATAGCGGGCCTGGCCCAGGGCGCGGGCGGCACGGTCGGCCTCGGGGACCGGCGCCGTCACCGTGAGCTGGAAGCGCACGAACAGGGCCAGCATCTCGGCGACCACCTGCTGGTCGCGCTCGAGGCGGCCCAGTTGCATGGAGAGCCTGTCGAGACGGGCACGGAAGCGCTGGTCGAGCTCGTTCGCGCCCCGCCGCTCGAGCCAGGCCCGCAGGGCATCGCTCATGATCGCGGTCTTGGACGCCCCCGGCTTGGCCGCCAGCGCATTGAGCTGCTCGGAGACGTCCTTATCGAGGTAGAACTCGTGGCGCCGCTTCATCGCCTGGCCCTCAGAACGACGGCAGCAGGTCGTCACCGTGATGGTGACGGCCCTCGCCCTGGTTCACGCCATACGCCCGCGTTGCACGCGAGGACCGCGCGCGATCGAGGCTCGTGTCATCGACGGCGTTCTCGTCCAAGCCGAGGTCGGCCTCGTGCTCGGCCGCCATTGGCCGCACGACCTCCGTTGCGACGTCGGGATGGCGGTTGCGCTGCAGGCCGCCCTCGTCCTCATCGGCCCACCGCGGATCGAACGCCTCCTTGAGGCGCGCGTCGGTGTCGCGCACCTGGCCCGTCCAGTCGTCCGATCGCGCCGGCGGGCGGTCGCCGTAGGCCGTTTCCGACAGTGCCGGGCTGGGCTTCACCCGGCCCAGGAAATTGCGGTCCTCGTAGTAGCGCAGCTTCTTGGCGCGGATGGGCGGCAGGCCGGAGACCAGCACCAGCTCGTCCGCGGCCGGCAGCTGCATCACCTCGCCCGGAGTCAGCAGCGACCGGGCGCTCTCCTGGCGCGACACCATGATGTGGCTGAGCCAAGGCGCGAGACGATGGCCCGCGTAGTTGCGCTGCATGCGAAGCTCGGTCGCCGTGCCCAGCGCATCGGAAATACGCTTGGCCGTGCGCTCGTCGTTGGATGAGAACGCGATGCGCACATGGCAGTTGTCGAGGATGGCGTTGCTTTCGCCGTAGGCCTTGGAGATCTGGTTGAGCGACTGGGCGATCAGGTAGGCCCGGATGCCGTAGCCGGCCATGAAGGCAAGCGCGGTCTCGAAGAAGTCCAGCCGTCCCAGCGCGGGGAACTCGTCCAGCATCATCAGCAGCTGGTGCCGCCGCCGCTTGCCGGGATCGCCTTCAAGCCGTTCCGTCAAACGGCGCCCGATCTGGTTCAGCACCAGCCGCACCAGGGGCTTGGTGCGGGAGATGTCGGAGGGCGGGATGACGAGGTAGAGGGTCACCGGCCGCTCGGCGTCGACCAGGTCGGCGATGCGCCAGTCGCAGGCCGCGGTGGTCGCGGCCACTACGGGATCACGGTAGAGGCCGAGGAACGACATCGCCGTCGAGAGCACGCCCGAGCGTTCGTTCTCCGACTTGTTCAGGACCTCGCGCGCGGCGGAGGCGACGACGGGATGCACCACGGGCTGCCGCGCGGTGCCAAGGTGGTTGGTTTCCATCATCCGCCGAAGGGTGTGCTCGAAGGAGCGCAGCGGGTCGGACAGGAAGGTGGCGACGCGGGCCAGCGTCTTGTCCGGCTCGGCGTAGAGCACGTGCAGGATGGCGCCGACCAGGAGGGCGTGGCTGGTCTTCTCCCAGTGATTGCGCCGTTCGAGCGCG
Organism: Enhydrobacter aerosaccus; assembly: GCF_900167455.1. Classification (GTDB taxonomy): domain Bacteria; phylum Pseudomonadota; class Alphaproteobacteria; order Reyranellales; family Reyranellaceae; genus Reyranella; species Reyranella aerosaccus. The sequence goes on along the minus strand of NZ_FUWJ01000007.1, from coordinate 106,190 downwards.
CCTTCGGGATCGACCAGGATGTCGGCGATGTTCTGGACGTCGCGGACCTCGTCCGGGCCCTTGCGGACCTCGAGCAGCGGGTTGTAGCGGGCTGAGCGCGGATCGGTCGGATTGAACAGGAGGCAGTGCGAGAAGCGGCTGCGCCAGCCGGCGGTGAGCTGCCAGTTCTCACCCTTGATGTCGTGGACGACGGCGCTCTCGGTCCAGGAGAGCAGAGTCGGGATGACCAAGCCCACGCCCTTGCCGGACCGGGTCGGCGCGAAGGCCATGACGTGCTCGGGCCCATCATGGCGCAGATAGCGATCGTCGAGGCGGCCGAGGAACACGCCCATCGCCCGGAACAGCCCGGCGCGGTCGATCTCGCGCCGGCTCGCCCAGCGCGACGAGCCGTAGGTGGTGACGAGCCGCGCCTGGCGGGCGCGCCACAGGGAGCCGATCACCGCGACGATGATGCCGAGGAAGCCGGTGGAGGCTGCGATGACGCCGGCTTCGTCGAACAGGTGGGGCGCGTAGGCGTCGTAGGCGTACCACCATTCGAACAGCCGCCAGGGGTGATAGACCGGCAGTGCAAATGCCGTGAACCACGGATCGCCCAGGCGCGGTTGGTAGGCGAGTTCGGCGGCCACCCATTGCGTCGCTGTCCACAGGCCGCCGATCACGATGGCGAACACGATGGCAATCTGGCCGACGAGAAAACGGGTCGGGGTCATGGGCGGACGGTGAAAAGCTAGGCGGCAAGCGCGCCGCGGGACCGCGATAGGAATCGTCAAAACACCGAAAGGAAAAACGGCCCTTACCTGCGCAGGTCTGCGCTCACGCACCCTTCATGAGCGTAAAGCGCGTTAGAGAGTGCGTCGGCGCAACTGAGGCAGAGGGTCGGGATTCGATGCCCTGGGGGCAATTGAGCCGTGTCGCAGCGCACATCCGAGGTAAGGCTGCGCCGAGTACCATCTCAAGTTGTTGCAACAGAGCGGCGGCGACTCCACATCGTCCATCGGTGGAGGATGCGATGATTGGCTTGATCGGCTTGGTGGCCCTCCTGGCGTTCTGCACGCTGCTCTACTTCTGCGCCGTCTACGTCGTGCCCTTCGCCGTCGGGGTGTGGGTCGCGTTCTGGGCGATCCATGCAGGCAGTGGTGAAATCGGCGGATTTGCGATCGGAGCTGTGGCTGGCGTTGCGCTGTTCTTGATCGGCAAACTGATTTTCCAGAACAGCCGGTCACCCACCGTTCGGTGGCTGATTGCGACGGCGTTTGCGATACCGGCTGCGATTGCAGGCTTCAGCCTTGTCCAGCAGATCTGGCCGCTAATCACGGCGCCCACGACTTGGGAGTACGTTGTTGGCGTGATGGTCGGAGTTGCTACAGGCGTCACGGTGATCGCACGGCTTGATAGATTTGCGCTCGGAGGGCAGCCGCGTTTCAGCGGTGAACTCACCGGGTCGCGCACGCAAACTGCTGAGCCAAAGTAGGGCTGACTCGATCGCGCAAGGGCCAGCAGCTGTCGTTGCTTCTTCGCGCGCGGGACCTCAGCGCATGGCGAAGAAAGGGTCAGCCAATCAACCAAAGCCTGGCTTCGTGAGGCTGCTCAACATTCCCATGCGGTCGAGTAGAGCCCATTCCTGTGCAGCAGGACGCGCCCAGGCGTTTGATCAAGTAGTCGATGCCTCGTTCTGAAAATAATCGCGTTGTATTTGTTGACAGAGTTGCACTTGCGCGTTTGAGGCAGGAGCGGGACCTGATACGATATGTGAGAGGCAGTGAAACGTTGGTAGGGAGTTGGTGAGCTGCGCTCGAAAGTAGACGATACGAGGATCAGAACGTTGAATGCGCATTACCCGACTGAAGATTGAGAACTTCCGATCGATAAAGAACCTCGACCTGACACTTGGCGATACCACTGTCTTCATCGGCCAGAACAATGCAGGGAAAACAGCGATCCTCGATGCTGTACGCATCGTCCTGACGCGACGTTGGGGTCAACGCGGAACGGGATTTACTGAGCACGATGTCCATCGTCCAGATGAACAAGGCGATCCGCGGACGTTGCCTGCCGTTAAAATCGAGCTGGTCATTGAGGAGCCAAGCGTCGGAGCGTGGAACCCGGACATGGTTGCAGCGCTGGAAGACATTATGGTGCTGCTCCCCGATGGCCGGAACAGTTTGACATTGCGGGTGACGTGCACGTGGAGTGAGGAGAAAGAGGCTTTTGAGCCAGCGTGGCAATTTCTGGATGCGGCCGGTGAACCATTGCCGGAACGGCGCAGGGCGACAAATCTAACGGGCTTCTTCGGCTACATGCCGCTCTTCTGGCTTGGGGCACTGCGCGACGCGGCTGACGAATTCGCGCCCAGGTCGGGACATTGGGGGCGGTTGCTGCGTGGCGTGCGCATCCCAGACGAATTGGAAGCTGAAGCGCTCCGCATCCTCGCGGAACTCGATGCCCGGATCGTCGCGGCTGATCCGAAGCTTGCCCAGATTGCTGACCTGATCGGAGAAGCAACACGTGTGGCAATCGGCGAGGGACCCGGGGCGGCCCGCGTAAATACGTTGCCAATGGCGATCGAGGAAATGCTCCAGCGGACCGGCATTGTGCTACGCAACGAGAACCTGCGACCGTGGCTGCCGCTTGGTCATCATGGCCAAGGCCTGCAAAGCCTTGCTGTGATCTTCCTATTTCAGGCGGCGGTTCTTCAGCAACTTGCGGAAGCCGAAAATCCCGGTGTAGAGGCCATCTTCGCCATTGAGGAACCGGAGGCTCACCTGCATCCGCAAGCGGCGCGTACCCTTTGGGAGCGCGTGCAGTCCCTCACCGGCCAGAAGTTGATGACGACGCACTCGCCGTACTTTGTACAGCAGGTGCCGCTTCGCGACCTGCGCCTTGTAAAGCTACGTAACGGGCGCACCGAATTCTCCTATATCCCTCAGCGGGCCGTCTCCAGCCTCCCGTGGACGGAGGCTTTGGACGGCTTCACGCGGGGTGCTCACGCCTCAAAAATATTCAGCAAAGACGCTGTTACAGGCTGCGTTGCCGCTTCGAGCTGGTTCGACGAAGCCATGCAGGAGGCGCTCGCGAATTGCTATCGCCGCGAAGCCGATGCACAGGCCAAGACGGAAGCCGCTGCTGCCTTTCGTTATGCATGCCGCATCCTTCCGTCCGGCGAAGATGAAGCGGAACTGACTTTCCATGGCCGCCGCGTACGAGGAGAAATATTCTTCGCGCGGCGATGGATCTTGGTCGAGGGCGTCTGCGAGTATCTGTTGATTCATGCTCTCGGCCGAGTGATGGGATGGCCGCTCGACGATCACGGCGTGTCGGTGATCGATTTCCAGCTCAGTGGCAGCGCCGGCATCTATCCGGCGCTTGGCACTGCATTTCAGATTCCGTGGCATATGATTGTCGACGGCGACAGCAAGAAGGACAATTTTCGGAAGCAGATTCTCGACAGAGGCTTCAAGGAGCAGGACCTTACAGGGCGGTTCATCACGCTGACGGACGGAAATGACCTGGAGGCGGAGCTGCTTGCTTGCGGGCATGAACAGCTCCTGCGCGATATACTTCACGACAGCGGGGTGCATAGCGCCCAAACTTGTTCCGTCGAGGTGTTGCGAGGCGTTTTGGATAATCGGAAGACCAACTATATGAGCGTGCTTGCGGCGCGCGTTGCGCAGGATGCCGCCTTGGCGGCGCGGATGCCAAGCCAGTACGTTGACCTGATTACCGGCCTTCGGGATGGCACCGTATGACGAAGGCGTTGAACGAAGCCCTTGAGCGTTTAAGTCTCACGCAGCGACAAGCGGTCGAGTGGGAGGAAGGGGCTGCGCTTGTGCTAGCGGGACCTGGGGTAGGCAAGACGACCGTCCTCACCGCTCGCATCGCGCGGATTCTCGAAAGCTCGCGCAATCGCAATTTCCGCATTCTTGCGCTGACTTTCACGACCAAGGCTGGAGATGAAATGCGGTCCCGCGTCGACGAGCTTGTTCCCGGACTGAGCGAACGAACGGTCATCGGGACGTTCCATGCCTTCTGCGCCCAGGTGCTCCGGCAGCACGGATCGCATCTCGGCATCAAGCCTGATTTCGCAGTGTACGACCAGGATTCAGACCGCGAGGAGCTGCTTAAGGACGCCCTGAGAGCGGCAGCGGAAAAGGGGCAATCTGTCTCTTCCGACGAGGTCCGCTGGCTCCGGACCATCGACCGTTTGCGGAGCAATTTGGTCAGCCCGGCAAAGACGGCTGGCCACTTCAGGGATGAGGAAATGGGCCTGCGGGCTTCTCTCGTCTATTCCATCTATGAAGAGGCGTTGCGTGCGCGGAACATCATGGATTTCAACGGCCTGATCCTCGACACCTGCCGCCTCGCTCATCAGATGCCGGCCGTCGCCGCTCGAATTCGCCAATCCTACCCCTATTGGATGATCGATGAATTCCAGGATACGTCGCCGGCACAATTTCGGCTCGTCCGCTTCCTGGCGGGCGACGATTTCCGCAACGTCTTTGCTGTCGCAGACGATGACCAGATCATCTATCAGTGGGCGGGCGCAAGCTATCGCCAGATCGTGGCATTTCGCGACCGGTTCAAGCCGGAGCTGTTTCAGCTCGTGGAGAATCGGCGTTGCCCGCCAGCAGTCGTGCAGATCGCAAACAATTTAATTGCGTTCAACTCCGATAGGACGCCCGGCAAAGCGCCCTTGCTAGCCACCAAACCCGACGATGGCCCAGCTATACACTTCCGCACCTACGGAACTGAAGCCGACGAAGCGACAGGAATTGCGGCGGAGATTGCGGAAGCAGGTCTTAAGACGTGGCCGCATACAGCGGTGCTCGGAAGGACGCGCGCGATCCTGACGCCCGTTGTCGAAGCCTTGCGCACCGCTGGCGTCAAGGCCGCGATCGTCACACGTCGTGATCGATTCATTTCGCCGCAATTCGTCTGGCTTCAGGCGTGCCTCGACCAGGGCTTACGCCCAACGGACCGACAAGTATTCATTGCGATGACGAACGCGGCAAACCTGATTGCCGGGATAGAGCTGGATGCAAGCTTACTTGAGGCGGAAGCAGAAGGTGCCGGGCATAGCTTGCTGGAGCATTGGGCGCATGCCGCAAGCGGCCTTGGTAACGACATAGCTGGCAAGTTGGCGCAATTTGCGTATCGTCTGGTCCAAACGCGTTCTTCATGGCGGTCGCTAGTGGCCGAAGCACTCGTCTGGCTGCCCGAAACGGCCGCGTCGAGCGAAGGCGTCGAGTCTGATGCGGCAGATGATAAAGCGGCTTGGGAAATCGCGACACGCGCGATCCGCGCAGAAAAGGGTGGTGATCCCGATCTCGCGGAGCTTCTTCAGGGAATCGCGTTGAGACCCAAGGAGCCGCCCCCTGATCCGGACTCAGTGCGGCTATTCACAATTCATTCGGCGAAGGGTCTGGAGTTTGAACAGGTCTGGGTCATGGGAATGGCGGAGACGGTGCTGCCGTCGTGGCAAAGCCTCCAGCCCAAGGCGTCGCCCGCGGAGCTGGAAGAGGAACGTCGCAATTGTTTCGTAGCGATCACTCGAACGAAGCGCACACTCACGTTGACGCGCGCTGAGAAGTATCGGGGATGGGTCAAGAAGCCGTCGCGGTTTCTTGAGGAAATGAAGCTCCCTGAAGAAATCCAACGCTAGTACGAGTTTGGTTCCTTGCCTGCTCGCGTGGGATGGTCGTTGTGGCAGGCGGTGACGGGCACCTGTTCTCAAGTCTGGTGAACGTCGCGATAGGGGGACTCAGTGATGAACGCCGTTTCTGCTCTTCTCGACTGGATTTGTCTCAGCGCAGCTCAGGACATGCGAGATGCGAATCAGTTTCCGTATCGTCCAGGCCACGTCGTACGAACTCAGCTTCAGTACGGTGAGGAAACAATCACGGAGCGGTTTCTTCTGGATTTGTCCCGGCACTTCCCGCGCGACAACACTCTGACCATGCAGCTTGTGAGCATCGCGCATGTGAAGAATTCCAAAGCGCAGTACCCGGAGCCAACGACAGGCTCAGACTGGGAATGGCACTTCGGAGGAACTGGCGGCCAGTGGTTCAGCATGCGGGTCCAGGCGAAGAAGGCGAAGCGTACCGGGAAACAGTGGGGCTACGCAGCAATCGGGTGGCCACGGAGCGGCAAGACGACGTTCCAGATCGATGATTTGATTCGCGATGCGGGCAATCGCTACTGGCCGGCCTATGCATTCTACGACAGCCGGTTCCGGGACAAGACACCTCCGCTTGGAGTCTGTGCCCAGTGCCCCCGGCTACATCCATATTTCGGGGGGATGACCTATGCCGATGCTCACGTCATACAGGGTCTTCGGCAGGCAAAGACACTCGATCGCGATACCGTCCTCACCGTCTCCGCGCCGATGCCATGCCTATTCGACTGTGTGGGACGAGCGCAGGCGAATATGAATCTGCCGCAGCGGGTCAGAGCATTCGCCGCCGGCGTCAGTCAGCGAAGCGCACGCGAAGGGACAGCGGGTCGCGAACCACCCCCTGTTCTGACGGATCCTCCGCCACAGTATGTCCTGAACATCGTGAACCGTGCGGAAGAAACACCGGATGCGCCCGTCGTTCTGGAAGGCCTTAGTGAAGAGGACCCGATTTCCAGACTCCGGGGTATCGTCATCATCAGGGAGCGCGTTGAAATTCCGTTGAACAACCCGAAGTGATCGTCGCCGGCTCCTTCGCTTCGACCGGCAGCATCAGCGGGGCCGATCGAGGCGGAATTCCTTGGCAGGTACGTCTACGCACCACACCTCCTGCGGGTAGACAATGAAGTCATCATCATAGTGGTCGAGGCGGCAATAGATGTCTTTGATAGGCACTGTCGTTACATACACCGCCTTGTTGTCGAGGTGATAGTACTCAGCATGCTTGGCCGCATACCAGATTGCCTTGTCGAGCGATGGCGTCCACGACATACCGAGAGTGTGCACAGGCCCCGCGCAACCCCGAAACAGAGTGATCCGATCACGTCTATCACGGCCTAAAGCAATGGCGTCGCCCAACGGCTTGAGCTTAAGGAGACGCGCGCGCTCGCAGGCGTCGAATACGGCCCTAACGACCGTCTCCCCAATCATGCTGAGATGGGACGCATGCATGTAGGCGTCGATCCACGGTTCCTCCAGGATGCCGAGGGACGCCAGCATGCGATAGTTGCGAACGATGAATTCGAGGCTGTGTGACGGAATGTATCCGTGAAAATTCTCGTGGCGCGCGATTGCGCGTTTGACTGCCTTCGCGTCTTCGTCTGAGAGCCCGGCGTAGTCGAGATCAGCCATGCGCGCCCACAACTCTTCTGCGAAGTGGCGTGTCAACGAAGGCAGGCGCTTTGTTGATATACTCGAATGCGGCGCGGCGTCCGTCCTTGGGAAGATGTTGGAGGTACGCCACTGCCGCGTCGACGGAGAACGACCTGCCTGTCTTCTGCCGGAAGTTGCTTTGCAAGTCTGTCCAGACGACGGCATCGAAACCTTGTGCGATCGCCCATGCCGAGACGACAGCACCTGTCTCGCCGTCTCGTGATCGCTCTTCTCCATTTCGGTGTGTGTAGGCGATGTTTGAGACGTTCTTTGTGCTCTCGCGCTCGCGGAGATCTTCGACAGCCTCCAAAAGGGCACTTCTCCGGCTCGCACAGTACGCGACCTGAGTGGCGGTGCCGTTCCGGGAATCCAGAACAAGCGTCAACGCACCGGCTCGCGACGTAGAGATGCGGGAGAATTCGATCTTCAGCAAGGGGCCGTCAAACTGCCATACGTCATGCTGTTGATCGAATGTCAGTTGCTCATCCCATAGCAGCGATCCCCATCCAAGAATGGCGATGCGGTCAGGCATGATGGTTACATGCCCGCAGCACGGTCCAACGCGACGCTGATGACAAACGTGCTCACGCGGTGTTCCAAACCTGGTAGATGACCTTCCGGCGCTCGAACGCTTCCTTGCCGCCTTCCATGATCTTGACGATCTTGGCCTGGCACTCTTTGGTGTCGATGCTCCCCGATACCGCCGTCGCAACGTCATCCTCTGTATGGCAGGCGGTGACGCTTTCGGCGTCCCCGAGCACAGGGAAATTGGCGTTGTGCGTCACGAAGATGAACTGCCGTTGGGCTTTGATGTCCCGAAGGAGCTTGACGACTTCCTCATAGACGGTCTGGCTATCGAGGTCGTCTTCCGGCTGGTCGATGAGCAGAACGTCGTTCTCATCCTGGCTCAGCAAAAACAACATCATGGCCGACGCACGCTGGCCGAGCGAGTGGGACTTCAGAGGCTTGTTCCTGTACGTGACCTCATAGGAATTCGGAACCTGATAGGAGAGGAGAGCGGTCAGGTTCTTGGCGAAGAGGTCCTTGAACGTCTCGGACTTGCCCTTCGTGATCGCGGCGGCGTTGTCGAGGTCACGGAAAATCTCGCCGAAGTCCTCGTACTTCGTGGCAAGCTCCTGATAGTAGTCCTTGCGAATGCCGCTGCCGGCAAACGCCTGCTCCATCTGGCCGCGGAAGGCAGCCTTGTCGCCCTTGAACACCGGCGCGACCTTGAGCGACCCCTGCGCCTTGTTGATCTTGTCGAGTTCGGCGGAGATGAGCTGGAACTCCTCCAAAAGTGCCGTGTTCCTCTCGCTCAGGACCTTGAGCAACGCGTCCTTGCGTTCATTTTCCTTCGCGGTCTTCTTTGAGAGATCCGCGATGCTGCTCGCGAGCTCGGTCTTCTGGTTCTTGAGCGCGACGTAGTCATCGGGCTGGATCGACGTGACGCCCTGTGATTTCAGCGCCTCAACCAGTTGCCGCTCGACCTCTGCGAATTCGTCTTTCAGGCCATCCTTCGTCGCGTTGAGCTCGTCATGGAGAGTCCTAAGATCGGATTGGACATCCTCGACGGTCTTAGCGACGGCGCGGGCGGCCGCCAGCGTCTGTTTCAGCGCGGCGAGCTTTACGCCGTACTTCTTGAAGAAGTCGACGTTGTGCTTAGAGTCGGGAACCTTCAACGCGTCGAGGCTCTCGGCTGTCTCATCGATCGCGGCATTCAGGGCGTCGAGCCAGTCTTGCGCAATTCCGTCGATTTCTTCGCAGAACGCCGCGTCCTCGTTGAAGGCGATCTGCTTTTCGAGCTTCGCTTCCACGCCGTGCTTGTCGAACTGCTCAAGTTTGAGATTGACGGTGTTCAGCGCGGTCTCGGCTTCCTGCAACACGCCAATATCGTCCTGTACGGACAGCAGGGTGCCGGCAGCTTTCTTGAGGCCGTCGTTAGAAGCCTGAATCTTCTGACGAACGGGCTTCAGCGTGTCGCCCACAAGCTTTTCGACCAGGTCCGTACCGAAGGTCCTCCCGGCATCGGAAAGGTCCTTCTGCCCGAAATACAGCGGCTTGCGCAGAACGATCTCGCGGATGGACACATTGGATTGCAGCTTGCCGTTGACGTGCACGTCCGCCTGGTGGTTCAGGATGCGGCTGATCTCGTAATGCGTGCCGTGTCGGTCGGTCGCCTCGACTACGACCTTGCCGCCGCTTTTAAGGACATAGGGAACAAGCGCATTCTTGTAGTCCTTGTCCTTCTCGCCGGGCGCGATGGTCAGTGCGAAGCGCAGGCATTCCAGCACCGAAGACTTTCCACTGCCTTGAATGCCGATGATGCAGCTCAGATGAGGCGAGAACGGTACCCGGACCCCGTTCAACAATCCGCCCTCGAACCGGATAGAGTTGATGTGGGAGTGCTTGACTTTCGGCACCTCCGCCGCGACGCGATACGTGCTGTCGCTCAGCGCGTATCGGACGGCGTCAAAGGTGAAATCACCGATCTTGAGATAGGACTTCCGTCCGCGTCCGATCTCCGCGAGCTTCTTGGCGTCGCAGCCTTCCACTTCGGCGGGATAGCGTCCCTGCCACCATCCCTTCACCTTAACGCGACACTTGGCGTCCGGCTTGTCGTGGGTGCGAACCTTCTGGAACGCAAGGCAATACTTCTGGACGAGCGGGTTTGCCGACAGCTCCTGAAGTCGTCCGCCGTCGATCTCATTCCACAGCCCGCTGGCGGCTTCGACATGGGCGAAGACGACGAAGAAGTCTCGGTGGAATTCGTCGAGGTCCTTGAGGGTCGTCAGGAGGTCATGGTTCGACCGTCCATTTTCCTGCTCGTACTGGGCCGGCACCCGACCCTTGAAGGCGGTCGCCAGGAACTGGTTGATGTAGTCGTGCCCGCCTTCGAGCCACTGGTCAGAGAAAACAATGACGGTATGCACGCCGTTGGCGCCGTCATTGACCGACAGCTCGACGCCGGGAAGAAGGCCAATGCCTTCCTTTCGGGCACGGGTTCGCAGGGCCTTGTATTCGCCCATGTCGAATTTGTTGTGATTGGCGATGACGCCGATACGGATGCCAGCGCTCTTGAGCGCATCGACATATGCGCCGCCGAAACTGTTCTCTTCGCCGGTGTAGCTGAATTCCTTGTCCGCTTTCGTATGAAGGTGAAAGTCGGCCCGCACCCACTCGGTGCCGTTCTCGAAAATATCCGCAGCGTCCTCCGCCGTTGCCGTGGTCTATCCATTCCCAGCCCAATCGCGCTGCCCAGGCTCAGCCTGTGACGGCTACCGATTGGGTTGAAGGCGGGCTTATAATTGAAATCATCGGGCGCGGCCAGTGCAATTGCTCATTGGCACGAAAAAGATGGGTCCCTATTCCTCGAGCACGTCAGCCAGGCGCTTTACCAGTTCATCCCGCTTCTTCCGGGGAAGCTTGTCGAGGTTCTGCTGGCGCCACTTGACGGCAGGCAGAGAGGCGGCCTGGGGGACACTCAGGAGCGGCCACTCAGGTGTCCCGCGCTTGAATGACATCAGGAATGACCGGTGATCCTGGGGCATGCCACCGACAATTGCCTGGATGAGGTCCTCCCGCGCCGCAACGAGATCGTCAAGCGCCACGGGCTTGTCCGTCATGCCCTCGAAGCCCCTTAAGAATTCCTCCCGTATCGGCTTCCGTGTCGGGGCCAGCACCTCGGACATGGGCCGACCGTGGCTCACTAGGTAGACGATGAACGCACGGCGCAGGTCGTCGCTGATGCCTTCGTTGGCCAGCAGGTCGCGCACGTCGAAGAGGTCGCGCGGATGCTGCCGGTCGAGCGCGGCTACAATCTTCCCGGCATAGAGATCGGCGAAAGAGACGACCTGCATCTCGGCGAAGCCAAATGCCTCTTCCACGACGGCAGAGACGCTCCGAAGTTCCGGCTCATAAACGCAACCGCGCAAGACCGGCGTCACTTCAATCTTGATCTGGGCGCCATCGGCGCGCAGCAGCAGCTTCAAAATGGCACCTTCTCCCCGGGACGGTGTCACACGTGCGCCGGGAATGGCTTTGGTGACGCGCTCCGAGATGCGGGTCATGGCCGCGTCAATGGCCTTGAGGGACTTGTCCCGCGATTGGACTGGCAGATAGGTCAGGTCGATGTCAACCGACAGCCGGGGCATATCCCGGACAAAGAGGTTGATGGCCGTCCCGCCCTTGAGGGCAAAACAGTCTTCTGCGGCGACCAGTGGAACGGTCTTGAGGAGCAGGGCGACCTGGCGCCGGTACTGTTCTTCAAACGGCACCCAGATCCTCCGGCACGGTGATTTGGTACGTGCGGTCGAGCTTGCCACCCTTCACCAGCATACGGTTGCCGGTCCCAAGGTCGATCTGATCCTTCTTCAGTTGCTTGAGCCAGGCGTGTTTGTGGCGATCGGCGAAGAAGAAGAAGAGCCGTTTGACCTTGATGCTCTGGCAATCGACGAGCAGCTTTTGCAAGCGGCGAGGACTGAGGTTGGAGAGGCCTTCCATCAGCTTGTCGACCTGATGGAAGCTTTCATGTTCCGGCAGCTCGTCGAGCAATTCGAGGATCGCGCGCTCTGGCGTCGATAGCGTCAGATGCCAGTCCCAGGGCCCCCACGGCTGATAGGTCAATCCACGTTGCAGCGGGTCGTTGCTGGCGCTGGCATGCGTCAGCAGGTTCATCGTCAGGCTGCTGATGCCGTAGGTTATTGGATCGTTCTTGAACAGCTTGCGGCTGTTGTGGTGAACGAAGCGCACGTCTAGTGGGAGCTTGTTGAGCCAGGTTGGCAGGCGGCGCGGGCCGTAGAGGTGAACTTCCTTGGTCTTCTGTGGCAGGAAGTGCGCATAGCCCTGTAGTTCTAGCGCGGTCCGGCCACCGACGATAAACGGATCGTCAAGAAGGATGGTCTGAAGGGAGATGACGACCTGCTGCCAGCTCAACGTGCCACGCGGTCGGCGGAAGAGGCCGCGTGCGGGCTGCTCAAGCCAGCCAGTCGAGACGTAGTGATTGAGAAGCTGGCGCGAATAGCCTTTCTTCCGGAACCACGCAGAATGCGCGAGCAGCCCCTCCGGGAGCTCCCGTTCCAATCTGTTTAGAAGATTGTCCTTTCGTCCAGTCATATTTGACCATCTATCACATTTCCAAAGCAGGCGAAAGTTTGAATCTCGCTCGATATGACAAGTTAAACTTGACATAATATCCTATGGACAAAGTGGCGCCGACTATCAACGTAGCGAACCTCGCCAGGCGCCAAGTCTTTGAAATCTAAGCGCTTGAGGCGGGTAATAACGAAGGTCGAGGACCGTATGACTGCCACTGACATCTATCGTCAGCCCCTGTCACTGATAGACCTCTCGTTGCTCAAGGCCCTCACACGGCTCTCCGCCGACGCCCTAGCGACGCTGGAAAAGGTCGAGACACTCAACGTAGACGGCTTCTCTGAGCCGGAGGTGCGGACCTTCGTCATCGACCCGATCATCAAGGTGCTCGGCTACGACAAGGAAACAGACTTCTCTGTCGACCTCGGCAAGCGCATCCAATTCCTGAACAAGAAGCGCTTTCCCGACTACAAGTTCAACCTGTGGCGGGAAGACTTTTGGGTCATGGAGGCGAAGAAGCCATCCAAGGGGAAGTCGTTTGGGTACAAGGCGCTCGCCCAGGCGGCGGAGTACGCGCACCATCCGAAGATTAACGCCGCGCTTGTTGTCCTGTGCGACGGACGGAAGATCGAAGTATTTGACGTGGAAGAGAGCGTGATTGATCCGGCGCTCCACGTCGACATCAAGCATCTGCGCCGCGACTTCGAGAAGCTCCGCCACTTCCTCGAGCCGTGGCAGGTCTGGTTCTTCCAGAAGAGGCGCATCGTGCGCCTCATCGACAAGGTGTTCGACAAGGAATTCAACCTTGGACGACTGGAAGAGTTCCGCCGCCTGATCGACCATCGCGTTGTCGCAAAGCGTAGTCTGGTACTTGAGAATTTCCGTCGCAACGTCACGCCGGACTTCGACCAACGCAAGGAACAGCTCGAGAAAGCGCCAACCGCGGACCTGATCGAGGCATATCTGTTCCTGGAGAACCCGCATCCAATGGCGAACGCGCTGACGCGCACGCTCGTCACGCGTAGCGCATCGGGTACATTTCTCATCCTCTCGAGGATGCTGCCTGACGTGCCGCGTGATGTGAACGACGCCTATTTCGCTCAGGTAGTCAAATATCTCGTCGAGTTGGGGCAAACCCGCACAAGCACGGAGTGGTTGCCAGCGTGGCTGACAACAGGCAACCAAAACAAGGCGGACCTAGAGGCAGCCACGAAGCGCTTGATCAGGCACTGCCTGAGCCACTTCAGCGAGCACGAGGCCTGGAAATCGATCCTGCTTGCGGCCAACGCCTTTCGGCGCATCTTCAAGATCATGATGCTGGGTAACGAAGCGCAGTGGCACATGGGTGCGCTGCGTCACATGTTGCACCGCTACCTTGAAGATGAGCGATCATGGTCGCAGCTGACGTCGTCTCCTGAGGGGCATGTGCTTGGAATGATCGATGGCGGCGCCCTCCGGGCAACGCATCAGTTCGTTGCGCAATGCTATCCGCCACAGGAACTGTATCGTCCCGAAGGCCCATTCAAGACGGAAGTCGCACGACGCCGACTGAACGAACTGTGGAATCTCGAAGTCGCGCTGCTCGGGAATATCGGCAACTACCCGAAGCTGCGGGCAGAGCGGAACCTAGGCGAGATGCGAATGACCGAGGCATCCGGCATCACCTTTGACTACCTTGGCCACATGACTCTCTGCTATCTGCCGCAATACCCTAAGTGGATAGAATACGTCACGACCGAGCACCGTTCGCCGGTAGAGGAGCTGGCGAGACTGGGTTCGTTTCGTGCCCGTGAGCTTCTTGGGATTGATCAACGCGAGAACATGCCGCGGGTGCCGGACGCGGAGCTCGCAAATCGCTTCTTCTACGGCGATATCGCCATCCTGAAAGCGCTCCGCGACGGATATGCGGAACGCTCCTCGTCGCGCATATAGCAGCTTGGTCTTTTCAGTTACTGGCCGCGCTTGGGATCGTGGCTCCCTTGCTTTGATTGTGGTAGCGACATAGCACCTGTGCATTGGAGATGACCGTCTGGCCACCGCGGCTGTGCGGGACAACGTGATCCGCGTCGTACTCCAGCCACGGAACGATGCATTCCTTGTCCGGCTTCTGCTCGCTGATACAGGCCTGACACCGGCCATTGTCGTGGCGATAGATGAGTATGCGTTCGGCCTCGCTGAATGCACGCCGGTCGTCCTTCGTCTTGAGGCTCAATCCCTTCGCGCTCAGGTACTGAAAGAATATCTGGCGGATGATCTGATGCCGTACTTCGATTTCGCGAGCTGTTTGCTGCCGACGGTTCGAGAAGGTCTGGATGTCAACGTCATCGGCCTTTTCGTCCGACCAGCGCTGGTGGAAGTCGTGGGTGAAGCTCAGGAACGCCGCGCGCTCGGGCCGGTCCCAGACGTAGTATTTCAGCAGGTGCCGCAAAAGCAGATAGATCGAAATGATAAAATATTCGGTCCGCAGCTCCTTCACAGCGCCTTCGCCGTTCGCGATCATCGTGTCTTCCTTGAACACGTCGTAGAAGGCCCGCATGACCTTCAGAACCTCCCGCGCGGTCGGTTCATTTTCGAAGGTGTCGTTGCCGATGCCGTCGTCGCGTTGGTGCTTGTCGATATATTCCATGACATCGGACTCGCGAACGTCGGCAGGACCGTCCTTTTCCTCGAAGATGAGCAGGCGTGTCAGCAATGCGAGATGCTGCATGCGGTCGTTGCCACGATCGATCACGCTGAAGAACGGGTGCTTGCTCGGGTTCGAGTCCACTGGCTCATAGGCCGCGAAGTCGAAGCCGATCTCGTCGGCGTACTTCACAACGAAGTTGCGCGAGAGGCTGGCGAGCCGCGCGTGGGCAATTTCCATGTAGGTCAGACTCTCGCCCTGCTGGAGGCGCCAGAAGATCTCGGCTGCGATCTTCTGGTGCGCTCGGTTACGCGGGTCGTCAATGCCCTTCACGATATCGGCGTTGTACTTGAGTTCGCGATCCACAAAGCGGCGGAGGTCGGGAGGCAGCTCGGAATACTTCTTGCCGGGGAGGGTCGCATCGATGTCGGTCAGGCTCTTTGGCAGCTCGATTGCGTCGTCGAGAAACTCTTTTGCCGTCGTGATGCGCTGCTGACCGTCGATAACCTCGCGGGCCGTTCGTGTCTCGTCGCGCCGTACTTCCCGGATAACGATACGCGGGACGTAGTAGCGGCGGAACAGGCTGTCCAAAAGGTCTTGCTTTTTCTTTTTCGACCACACGCTCTTGCGTTGGTACGGCGGGCGGACAACGAATTCCTCCCAGTAGTCTCTGAAGTCCCGGATTGGCAATGTCTCCTGGACGATCTCGTAAAGCGGTTTCGGATTGAACATGTTCCCCCTGCCCTGCAGGAAAGCTTCTCCGAAGTCCTTGCAGGACGCAACCTCCCCGTGAGGAGCGGCACGTCGTGTCGGCAAATTCCCCGCTATGGCGAGCATCGGCGCGAGCAACCTGCTATAGTGCCGCCAAGAGGCGGAGGGCACGGGGCATTCATTGACGCATGCGAAGACGCTGGCGGCTGCAATCTCAGCCTTCGGAAGCCTGACCAAAGCAAAACTCTCAAGCCGTGCTGCCTCCGGCTCGCCGGAGGACCAGTTAAGGTCGCCTCTAGAGGGCCTCGTGCGCGATTTGGCGCACCTTGCCGGCTTGCCGGATAGTGCCGTCAGCATGATCGGCGAAAGCACCCTGTCCGATCTCAAGACCCGCCCGGACTATGCCGTCGACGTTCAGAATGCGCTCGTAGGATTCATCGAAGTAAAGTCACCTGGCAAGGGCGCCGATCCTCGACGGTTCACGAATGCGCATGATCGCGAGCAATGGGATCGGCTCAAGTCCTTGCCCAACCTGCTCTATACAGATGGGAATGCGTTCAGCCTCTGGCGTGACGGGAAGCTCGTTGGGTCGGTCATCCGTCTGGAGGGGGATGTCGAATCGTCCGGGCCTGCCCTGGAGGCGCCGCCGACCCTGCTGCCTCTCATCTCGGACTTCCTGCATTGGCAGCCAATCCCTCCGAAAACTGCAAAGCAGCTTGCGGAGACGAGCGCGCGGTTGTGCCGGCTGCTCCGGGAAGAGGTCGTCGAACAGTTGGAGCGGGACAGTCCGGCGCTCACCGAGCTGGCGAAGGACTGGCGCGCGATGCTGTTTCCGCAGGCGACCAATGCAGAGTTTGCCGATGGCTACGCACAGGCCGTCACCTTTGGCTTGTTGGTCGCCCGCGCCCAGAACATCTCCTTGGCAAGAGGCATTGACCAGGCAGCACAGGCGCTCAGGCGGTCGAACTCGCTGATCGGCACGGCGCTTCGGCTGCTGACTGACGAGAGCGCCAATCAGGACGTGTTGTAGACTTCGCTCAATACCCTGACGCGGGTGCTGGAGGCCATTGAATGGTCGAAAATCAGCCGGGGAAGCACGGACGCCTGGCTGTACTTCTACGAAGACTTTCTGGAAGTCTACGACAATGCGCTGCGCAAGCGCACCGGCTCCTACTACACGCCGCCGGAAGTGGTAGGCGCGATGGTCCGTCTCGTGGATGACGCGCTTCGGAGTCCTGCTCTGTTCGATCAAGCGAAGGGATTTGCGTCGGCAGATGTGACGGTCGCCGACCCAGCCGTCGGCACCGGCACGTTCTTGCTAGGTGTGTTCCGCCAGATTGCCCAAACAGTGGAGCAGGATGAAGGTCCCGGCGCCATTGCTGCCGCCGTCACCGCTGCGACGCGCCGTCTCATCGGCTTCGAGCTTCAGTTCGGGCCGTTTGCGGTGGCACAGCTTCGCTTGCTAGCGGAAATGCACACGCTCATTCCTGGCGGGGCTGCGCCGGATCTTCGGCTTTATGTAACGGATACGCTCGGCAATCCGTACCTCGAAGAGGAGCGGCTGCCACAGCTCTATCAGCCGATCGCGCGGTCCCGACGGGACGCGAACAAGATCAAGAGAAGCGAGCCGATTACCGTCGTGATCGGCAATCCACCCTACAAGGAAAAGGCCAAAGGTCGTGGCGGCTGGGTCGAACAGGGAACTGCGGGACGAGAGGCACCGCTCGACCGGTGGGTACCGCCTCCGCAATGGAAAGTCGGGGCGCACGCGAAGCATCTCAAGAATCTCTATGTCTACTTCTGGCGGTGGGCGACCTGGAAAGTTTTTGGGACAGGTTTGCACGACTCGACCGGCCTCGAGGAGACAGATCGGGCCGGCATCGTCTGTTTCATCACTGTGGCCGGGTTCCTGAATGGTCCCGGCTTTCAGAAGATGCGCGACGACCTACGACGCTCATGCAATGAGGTTTGGGTCATCGACTGCTCTCCAGAGGGGCACCAGCCAGAGGTCGCCACACGCATCTTTCAAGGGGTTCAACATCCCGTCTGCATCGTGCTCGCGAGCCGAACGCCGAAGAAGGACTCGAACGTGCCCGCGCGGGTTCGCTTCCATAGCCTTCCGTCCGGCCGCCGGGAGGACAAGTTCGCGGCGCTTGCCAGGCTGTCCCTAGAAGACCAGGCATGGACCGATTGTCCGAGCGGTTGGCGTGAGCCATTCCTGCCAAAGGCTGGAGCGGATTGGGCAAGCTGCGTCGCGTTGGATGATCTATTTGTCTACAACGGCTCGGGTGTGATGCCCGGCCGTACGTGGGTGATTGCGCCGGACGCGCAATCTCTCCAAGAGCGGTGGTCAACATTGCAGCACGAAAAGGAAGCTGCGACCAAGGAGGAACTCTTCTACCCCCACCAGGGCGGCGACAAGACTGTTAACAAACGGGCGAAGAAGGGACTCGCGGGCCATGAGTTGCGGCCGCAGTCCGTGGCGCAGGACAGAGGGCCGTGCATTGCGCCGACAGGCTATGCCTTTCGATCTTTCGACCGCCAATGGATCATTCCAGACAACAGGCTTATCAACAGGCCCAATCCGACATTGTGGGACTGGCATTCACGGCAGCAAGTCTATGTGACAGCGCCGGAGGATCGTTCGCCGTCGGGTGGACCCGCCCTGACAGTGACGGCGCTCATCCCGGACCTTCATCACTACGCGGGAAGAGGTGGCCGTGTCTTTCCCCTGTGGCGCGATTCATCGGCGACGCTGTCCAATGTGAAGCCGGCTTTGCTCTCGCATCTCTCGAAAGCCTATGGATGTGGCGTAAGCGCTGAGGATGTCATTGCCTACGTTGCCGGCATTGTCGCACATCCTGGCTTCACGACACACTTCAAGGAAGACCTTCTTCAGCCAGGGCTTCGTGTGCCGGTGACAGCGGATGCCAAGCTGTTCGAACAAGCATGCCAGTTGGGGCGAGAAGTCGTGTGGCTCCATACGTTTGGCGAGCGCTATGCGAACCCGGCGAAAAACCGCCCCTCGCGTCCGCCGCGAATGACGGCGAGCGAGGCCCCGCGAATTCCGAAGGAAGGCGCCATCCCCGGTGCTCCGGAACCACTGCCCGACACAATGGACTATGACCCAAGCCTGCGTCGTCTTCGTGTCGGCAAAGGCTACATTGACAACGTGTCACCCGCGATGTGGGCATATGCGGTCTCGGGCAAAGAAGTCATCCATCAGTGGTTCGGCTATAGAAAGCTTGATCGAAGTCGTCCTGTGATCGGTGACAGGCGGCCACCATCGGCGCTGGACGATATCCAGCTTGAGCACTGGCCCGCAGAGTACACGAGCGAGCTGCTCAATCTCCTGCACGTGCTGGGTCGTCTCGTTGCTCTCGAACCGAAACAGCAGAGGGTGCTTGAGGATATTGTGCAGGGTCCTCTGCTCGGTGCGGAGGATTTGAAACGTGAGGGGGCGCTCAATGCACCGCCCAAGCTCACAGACGAACCAACGGACGGTCCGGCCCAAGCCAAACTTCTGTAAAACTCAGCCAATATGTCGAGCGAGGAACCGAACGATTTGTTGCTAGGGTCGTTGGACACCTACGTTGTTACAGCGACGGTCCGCGCCTCTGCCGGCCGATGCTCCAAGAGATCGTCTCGCCACGCGACATACCGGACACCTCCTTACCCAAATGGTGGTCGAGCACCGGCCGCCAAGGGACCAAGGTCAACTCAAAGCTCTTCGTGATCAGGGCGAACCGACCGCTGACAAGGTCGACCCGCCGAAGGTAGGTACCCTCGATGTGCTCGTCCGGCCGAGCTTCCGTGTACGGAACACCGAGTTCGGTTGACAGCTGGGCGCCGATGCTGGCTAGCTCGCGGCGGCGGAGTAGGCCCAGCAAATTGGCCCGGTAGATTATGCGGTCTTGCTCGGCACGTGCGAGCCCTTGCTCGATCAGCCATTGCCGGCGGCGGGCAAGCGCCTCGCGCACCTCGTGGCCAAAGCCAGCATCACGTGTGATCGTCGGCGTATTGGCAAGGAGTTGCCGATCAAGCCACGTCGCGCCCTCGGCGACGCCCTGGCGCTCCAGCGGGACCGTCGACAACGTGTCGATGACTATTGGCGTTCGCCGCGCCTGCACCCGTTCGAAGGCCGCTGCGCAATCCAGGTGGTCGGGCGCAACGATCCAAGTGCCGTCCTTTTCACGGGTGACGTCGACGCCAGCCCGTCGCATCGCCTCCAGCCGGCGAACATGAGCTTGGGCAAACGTCTCGCGCGCCGTCGGATCGTGACGAAGATGAAGGTCGACGCTGTAGCGGCCGCCGTGCGCCGCCGCGATTTCAGCGACGGTCCGATCGACCGCCCGGGGCTCTGCCCGCTTAGGCTCGATGGCAACGATGCCGCCGACCGGAATTGGTTCTGCCTCGCCGGCCTGGCCGATATCGACGTAGTGGGTGCGGCCATCGACGCCATCGACGATCACATAGCGCCGGTCGTTCAGTTCGTCTGACAGACCGCGCGCAACGACCCGGCCGACGAGTCGCTGGGCATTGTTCTCAGCCGGCTCGTAGATCACATAGTCCGCCGCTGAGCGGGCCAACCCCTGGCGGGCAAGCTCGTGATGCAGGGTCTTGATGATGTCGCCTCGCTCGCCCAGCCGGCGCAGGACCGGCTCGAGGCCGCTGGCGAGCTTCCATTGTCCAGGCCCAACCTCCTGCGCCAGGCCAAGGTGCCGCAGCTTCTGAAGCCGGCCGGCGCGCAGCGTCTGACGGAAGGCATCCCCGACGGTCGTTCCGGATCGCAGGAGGCCCTGCTCGTCCACCTCGTTGAGCAAGCTGCGATCGAGGGAGGTGAACCTCTGCTGCTCCACCTCGGCCCGCAGCCTGGCCTCGATCTCGCGGTCGCTGCGTGGGCCGAGGTCCAAGCTGACGATTTCAGCGGCGCGCTCACGCATGCCATGGCTGAGATACTCGCGAGCGATGATCAGGTCCCGGCCGCGGTCGTCCTTGCCACGCAGGACGATGTGGGTGTGGGGATGGCCGGTGTTGTGGTGGTCGACCGCGACCCAGTCGAGCTTCGACCCGAGATCCTGTTCCATCTGCTGCATCAGCCGCCGGGTGAAGTCTTTGAGGTCGGCGTATTCGATCGCGTCCTCGGCCGCGACGATGAATCGGAACTGATGGCGATCGCCCTCGCAGCGTTCCAGAAGGGCATTGCTGTCAGCCCGGTCGTGGTCGGCGTCGTAGAGATTGCCCGGCAGGCCCTCGCGCGTTACGCCATCGCGCTGCAAGTAGCGCAGGTGCGCACGGGCCGAGGTTGTGCCGCGACCGGCGTGCTTGATCAGGCGTGTCTTGACGACGACGCGGCGCCGGCGAAACGCTGCGTAGCGATCACGGGCGCCCAGCACCCGGCCGACGCCCGCGCCGCGGCCGAGCTGCCCGAGTTGGCTAGTTCTACGCGACGGGGCATGCTTGCGCCCGCCTGCCCGTGCGACCGTCTGCGCCACGTTACGCAGAAAGGCACTGCGCACTCCCCGATTGCCGATGCGACCCAGCCTCGGTTCGAACTCGCGATCGTGGATGACAGGGAGCTTCATGAAAACCTCGGCAACGACAGCGCTGGTTCGTAGCCGATTGCTGGCGTGGAGGCTTCGACCTCAATCAGATCAAGGGCTTCTTGCCGTATTGGAGGGAAATGCCCGCCCTTCCCTCCTTCAAAACCGATGTGCAGACAAACACTTGGCGACCGTTGGAGGGCGCCTTTTATCTTGCCTACCCGCGATTGTGGCTCTCTCTACCATCCGACCTTCGTCCACATACGCCTTGCGGCGATTGGCTCGCGCACCGGGCGTTCAAGCCGAACTGTGTTGCGGCTCAACGTTGGCAATCGAGATGCGGTGGTTCGCGCGATCAGGGCGGTCCCTGATCGTCCATCGGCGCCGCAGATTTACTGCCGGCAGTCGGTGCACCTGGGCGTCGATTCGTTTCCGGTTCGAGCGGTAACTTGGCTCCAGGTTGATCGGCTCGAGAAGCCGAATCATCGTGGTTCACAAACAGAGTCGAGGGTCGCCCCGGCACAAAGAACAGCAGAGGATTGAGGTTGCGGCGACGCTCTGGCGCAGCAGGCACCGATGAAAGCTGCTTGGCCGCCGGACCATTGTCACTCCCGTTTGCGAGCTCCGCTCCGATTTGAGCGACGTAGGCGTGCGTTTCCGCCGGTAGCGGTTGCACTCCCCGGCGGTAGGCCTCAAAGCGTTCGGGACCGGCATTGTAGGCCGCAAATAAGTGCGGATAGCCAAACCGGTCGAGCATCTCGCGCAAATAAGCTGTGCCAGCGAGAATGTTGTCGCGAGGATCAGCAGGATCTGGACCCAGACCGTGGCGACGCTGCATCTCAGCATATGTCTTGGGCAGCACTTGCATGAGGCCGACGGCGCCCGCGGGCGATGTGATCGGCCGGCCGTCAATCGTGGCCTGGCCATCGCTTTCTGCGCGCATCACGGCACGGATCCAGGCTTCCGGAATGCCAAAACGCTGAGCCGCCTCGGCGATGAATCCCTGCCACTGCCCGACGTTCGTCGTGCCAGGCGTGTCCGCCACGCGCAAAATGTTGGCTCGCGCCAAGGCCTCCTGTGCAGCGGACTCGACAGAGATAGCGCGGCTGATTGTTGCCGCTGTGGGGCTCTCGTAGCTCATGGGCGGCCCGGCGAACGGCGAGCTGCACAGCAGCAGCGCGATCACCGGGTCCATATCGGCACCAGTTTACCCAGGATCGAAGATGTCGGAATCGGTCCGAAGTATCGCCCGTCGAAGGAGTCCCAAACCTCGGACATGAGCAGGAAGACTTCGTCCGCTCCGAGCACGCGACAGCCTGTCCAAGGTGGCAGCGGACGGCCTTGCGGATCGGCGGGCAGCTGAATGGCAGCAACCCAACCGTTGATCAGGAGGAGGCCGTGGCGGCCGCACACGGTGTCGCCCGACGTGGCCGCAATGCGCTTGGTCAGTGGTACGGATTCGGGAAGATAGCCTCGGCTATCCGCCAATCGGCGTGCGCTTTCCGGCGCCCATGCGAGAACAAGGTCGCCCTTTTGCAGGCCCTTGGTCTGCTCTACACGGTAGAGGCCAAGCGGCGCGCTGGCGCTGGCGTTCCAGACGAAGCTGGGGACCGAAGGGCCAAGTGCGAGCGCGGCCAGGCCGAGCCCCGCAAGGGCGCCGACGCGAAGGATGGACGGTCTACGCATCGCCGTCGACCTTGGTGTGAGCGCGACCCTCCGACCAAGCGTCGAGGTCGGCTATGTGGTAGCGCACGTAGCGGCCGTGCTTGCGAAAGCGCGGGCCGCGGCCCGTGCGGCGCATGCGCTCGAAGGTGCGCGGCGATAAGCCGACATAGTGCGCAGCCTGGGCCGTATTGAGAAAGGGGCTGCCCTTCTTGGCGTTGGCGGCCCTGACGGCATCGTCGTCCATGCGTGCCCTCATCGGGGTGGTCGGAAGACGACGCCGCAGGTCGTCTCCTTCGCGGGCAGCATGAGCGGGCAAGCGATGGCTTAGGACTGGCGAAGTCCCTTGAAGAGGTTTTCGCCACCCAAGCGCCGCCTCAGACGGCGGAAGACGGCATTGCCGCGCCTGGTCCGACGGGCCGCGGCCAGCCGTTCAAGCGGCGTGATTTGCTGTGAATCGATGCAGCGCCGGCGACGCAAGAGGCGTCAAATCAGGAAACTTCGATATCCGCCGTTCATGAGGTGTCGTCCCCGCCGGACCGCTCGGCGCACCTGGTCGAAGAGATGGCGCCTAGGGTCCGACCAGTCGGCGAGAACGCGTGCTTCGCCAAACAGGGCGACGGCGATGTCGCGATAGGTGGCGCCGGCCAGAAAGCCGTCCAGGGCTTGCAGAACATGGCGCAACCGCCGGGACCTTGGGTCGATTGGGAAGAGATGGTCGGGCAAGCTCTGCGTGCTGATCAGAGCATTGAGGCCTTCCAGCGCCGTGAGCCGAGCCCGCAAGTGTCGGGCGTCGAAGATGGCGTCCGTGTGCAGGCTGACGGGCTCGAGCAGGCTTGAACCACGGACCGCCAACTGCAAACTGCGGCTGCTATCGCGCGCCAACAGATGCTGGGTTCCGTCCGGCAGGACCAGGAGTGCCGTAGGATGGCGCAGGGCGGCAAGCGAGAACGGAGCCGTCGAGACGGCCGGAACAGCCGTCACCGGCAGGACGTGAGGGCATGCCTCGGGCCGCCAGAACACCGTGGCGGCAGTCGCATCGTGGTCGGGTGGATCTGCGAAAAAACACGCCCCATGGCGCCAGATCATCGAGCGGCCGGTTGGCCGTCAGGAGGGTCAAATGCCGTCGCTGTTCGACAGAAACCGCCGGGCTCATCGCGGCCCATTCGCGCTGATACTCAGGATCCCGGCGTAGGAATTCCCATCCCCAGCCGCGCTTCGGCAGTGAATCGGTGTAGTCATAGGCGTCGGCACGACGCCATGGCTGTTCGTCTTGGGATGGCGGACGGCTGACCATCGTAGGCTCCTCGCGCTGTGGCAAGGCAGACCGTCAGCCGCCTCCCTGAATGTAATTGGACGGTCCCGTCTCGCCGAAATTGCTTCCTTTCCGCTGTCACCGAGGTTGCTCTAGGCCGTGGCCATCGTGACCGGCGCCCAGAGAACTGGCTGCTCGAGTCCACCCTCGCGCCGCAGGCGAGCGAGGGCGTCGCGCGAGACCTCGAGGTAGCCCGCGATGGCTCGGGTCGTACCGACTGCTTGAGGGGCGCCGATGCGCTTCAGCGGCCAGCCGGCCCGCCGTAGAATGCGTTCCATCCTGAGGTCCGTGACCGTGACGATGGCGCTGAGACCGCGTGCCAGGCCAAATTCGACCATGCCGATGAAGAGCCCAAAGGTTGCCTTGGCGATGCCGCTGACTGCCGCGGCCGCGTCGTTGTGCAGATCGAGAGCGAAGCGGCTGCTCTCCCAGATGCTCGGGCTGGCCGGCGGCGATTCGCCGTTCAGAAGAACGCCGAACGCGTCGCGCAGCATGGTGGGACCGGTCGACGGCAGCAGACGGACACAGCCTTGAACACGGCCGTCTCGGCCGCGTTGGAGGAGGTAAATGGGGTGAAAGGCGTCGAAGTCGTCGACCTCTAGATCACCACTGACTTGGACGTCCCAATCGAGCCGCTGCTTGAAGACGCGATAGCGCAAGCGGTACATGTCGGCGAGCTCTTCCACGAACTCACCGTAGTGATCCTGGCTGATGAGCTGCATCATCGTCGCCTCCTGGATGAACAGGCAGCAACAATGAAAGGGTCAAAATTGGGCCCGCGCACCCTGTACACCTGAACAGGGTTGACAGCTCGCCAGTCGTATCAGGGCGTGGTGCGCGTCGAGGCCGAGTAGCGCGCGATGGCTTGGGAGATGGTGCGGACGCCAAGCTTCTGCTTGGCATTCTCGAGGTGGAATACCGTCGTGCGGCGCTTGATGCCCAGGATGTCCGCAGTGTCTCCGGCGGACTTTCCCAAAGCGGCCCAGCGCAGGCAATCGAACTCGCGCGGCGAGAGCGCCACGCCGGCGATGATGCGATCGCCGGACAACTTCTGACGCACCTGGGCGTGGTAGTGGAGCGCCATGAATTGCAGAACTTCCCCGTGTCGCTCGACGCCGCGGCTGAACGCCGGATGGCGCTCGTGGGCGGCGAAGGTGATCGCCGCCACCGGGCCACGTCCATCGTGAATGGGGATGGTGAAGCCGGAGCGGATGTCGAACTGGGCCGCTTCGTCAAAGAACTGCTGTTGCCGCTTAGAGAGAATCATGGTCCCGGCGCCGAGGCCCCATTCAAACGGCTCGGTGTCATGCTGGGCCTGAAGGATCACGGGATCGAACCGTTCGTAGCGGCTTTGCAGATAGTGCGTCGTCCACTCGGCTGGATAGGTGGATATGAGGAGCGGCTTGTCATCGGGCCGGGGCGGCAAGGACAAGTACGCGAAGCAGTGCAGGCCGAATGCCGCTGCCGCATCGGCCAAGGCAGACTGCAAGTCAGCGCGATCGACGCTATCCGACAGCCGGTCGATGAAGGTCTGGAAGACCCGGTGCATCGCTTGGCCCCAATGACGCGAGACCCAGCGACCTTTTCAGGCATGCCAGCACGCTCTTGCCAGTGACAACGTGAGGCTGCATTCGTGCCATGCAGCCGCGACGGTAAGACTCTTGCCGAATGCAGGCATTCCGACGGAAAGCGCACGCTCGGCGGCCGCATTTTACAGCTACATGTCGGGCTAATTGAGGTCAGACACGTTGGCCGGCTCAGCCACGCAGGAGATGGCGGTAACCAACGCGGCTCATCCAGCGGGCCCGGCGCAGGTGGCTGTCGACGACGCGCTCGGCCCGCTGGGGCTCCTTGGCCGGATCGATGCCAAGGATGACCTCGGCCATTTCGTTCTTGCTTGCGCCGTCGGCGGTCGCGTCCAACAGACGGAGGTAAACGACCAGATGCGCCTCATCGTAGGCGGTGATCGAGTCTGACCAAGGGACGTCGTCGGCAATGGGTTGATTGTGACGCTGAGCCACCATTGCGCTCTGCCCTCCTGCTGATGTTCGCCAAGCGCCCTGGACTTCAATTTACGGAGTAAGAGTCGAGAGGCCAGTGACATGCGTCGGGCCGATGTGGATAGAAGTGGTGGTGAACTACGCCACTTCTTCTCCACGCAAACCACGCGATACATAATATAGTTGATAAACTTTATAGTTTGTATACCGCTGACTTCGGCGCATGGACATGCGCAAGTTGGTGGGGCGGAATGTTCGACGCATCAGGCTGAGAAAGGGCCTGACCCAAGAGGAACTGGTGGAGATTTGCGGCTTCAGCCAGCAATACATCAGCGGCCTCGAACAGGGGAATCGGAACCCGACGGTCGTCACGGTTTACGAAATCGCCAACGCGCTGGGCGTCAGCCATCTCGATCTCTTGCGACCGCCCAAACGTCGTTGATGGGTCCTCTCCAGGCAATCAACACCAGACAGCGCCGAGCAGTCGCCTAAGGCGTACGATCAACCCGCCAAGTCAGGAAGGCCATTTGATGCAGGGCCTTGCCATGGAGCGATCGGTAGCTCTGGCGGACAACGGCGCGGTTCTGCGTAGAAGCAGGCCGTTTAGTGAGCACGAAAACCCGACTACGGTCACTCGTGGCTCACAAGCAGTCATCTCCTTTCGAGGATGCGACCGCAGGGTCGCTATTCACTTATGAATGCCTATGCTCCCATACAGAGTACGTGCTCTGCACCTTTGACCTCTGGCGACATCACCCGGCTGTTCAATAAGCCGCCGGGTTGGTTTGACCGCGATCGTGTGCGCAAGAGGCTCTACGGCAAGGGCTTTCCCCATCCCTTCGAGCGTGGCTTGTGGTCGGCCGGGGCCGTCGCCGCTTGGCTCGCCGAGGCAGGCCAGAATCCCTTTCAGAAGCCGCCATCCGACGCCCGCGATCACAAGCCCATTTCACGGGGGCGCCGGAACTCCTATGCACCAGTTGGTTGAGTTGACCAGGCGTCTCGCTCTGCGCCACCCTTCCCGCGGAAGAGAGGTCGGCAGCATGAGCAAGATCGGCGTGCCCTATCTCCAATCCTTCACCAATGACGACGGCACCCGTCGCCATTACTTCGCGCCGCGCCAGGCCGATCGCCGGCACGGTTGGGCGACCGTGCGGCTGCACGATCGTTTCGAGCGGCCGATCCGCGACGACCTGGAGGCCGCTCAAGCGTGCGCGGCCGTCGCCGACATCTACCGCCGCTGGCGCAACGGCGAGGACGGCTACGGGCCCTGGCGCATCGACAAGCTCGGCCGCGTGGTCGAGGCGCCGGCGCGCAAGAAGCAGAAGGGCAAGCTCTATCCGCCCGGCACGATCGGCGCCATGGTCGCCGACTTCCGCGCGCATCCGATGTTCGGCGAGCTGTCGGCCAAGACACAGAAGGAATACACGACCTACCTCGGGCTGCTGGTCGAGCAGTTCGGCGAGACGCAATGGCGCCGCCTGTCGCCTGGTGCGGCGCGCACCTGGCTCATGCAGCGCGCGATCGCCGGCGGCAAATCCGGCGCCCATGCGCTCTATCGCACGGCGCGCGCCTTCTTCAATCAGGTGCGCCTGATCTACGAGGACGTGGATCACCCCGGCATCGTGCCCAAGCACGAGAACCCGCTGGCCTCGCTGAACCTTTCGTTGCCCTCCAGCAACCCGCTGCCGTGGCCGCGCGAGGCGGTGCGCGCCTTCATCGAGCTGGCCGACGGCCAAGGCCAGCCCAGTCTGGGCGACGCCATGGTGTTCATGTCCTGGCTGGGCGTGCGCCGGCAGGACTGGCTGGACTGGCCAGCCGACTTCTTCGACCGGCCCTTGCTCGCCTTCCAGCAGAGCAAGACCGGCGTGCCCAACGTCATCCCCTGGGACCAGGTGCCCGAGCTGGTGGCGCGCGTGGCGGCGGCCCGGGCGCGCCAGGCGGCGTCCGCCGTGCGCGCGGCCCGCTTCTTCACCGATCGCGCCGGCGTGCCCTGGCGCGGCGCCAGCCACTTCCGCGACGCCTTCAACGATCTGCGCGAGCAGCTGGCCGCGACGCATCCCAGCTTCCCCACGCGGTATTATGTCGGCCTGGTCGCCGGCGATCCGCTCGCCGTGCCCACCGAGAAGCTGACCATCCGGACGCTGCGGCACACTTGCGTGACGTTTAATTTCGACGCCGGCGTGCCGGCCGAGCTGATACGCGGCATTACCGGCCACTCGGCCGACGAGATCGAGGACATCCTGAAGCACTACCGCGCGCGCACCGCCGACCAAGCCGCCGCCGCGCTGCAGCTGCGGCTGGACCACGAGGCGAAGGGAGCGAAGGCATGATCATCCCGAAGCCCCATGTGGTCGGGTCGCCTCGCCTACTGCGCCTGGTGGTGCGGCAGCCTCGGCCGTTTCCTCCCCGTTGGCAGATCCCGGTGAAGGTGTCGCCTTGATGCCTCAACCGCACGACCGGATCGCGCCGGCCGAGAGCCTGAGAACAAACCGTGTTGCACGTTTGGGCGACGTGCGACTGGACGTGCAACAAAATCCCCTGTTCGTTCTCCCCCTGTGGATCGCCGGGCCAGTGCGCTTAAATGCTGGCCCGCTTGCATTCTAGCCCTGGTGCCCCCGGTCGGACTCGAACCAACACTTCCGTGAGGAAACCTGATTTTGAGTCAGGCGCGTCTACCAATTCCGCCACGGGGGCACGCTCGGTGCGACCGGAATAAAGCCGAAGGGCGGAACCGGGTCAATGCTTGCGATGACCCGACCTCTCCGGTCATATGGCCGCCGTCACAGACGCCCGAGTCAAGAGCGTAGTCCGGAGGAAAGAGTCCAAGTGCATCCGTATATCCACGCCCAGAAGCATCCCGACAAGCCGGCCTATGTCATGGCCGCCACCGGCGAGACCGTCACTTACCGGCAGCTCGACGACCAGTCCAACCGTATCGCCCAGCTCTTCCGCGCCGCCGGCCTCCGGCCGGGCGACCACATCGCGCTGTTCCTGGAGAACCATCCGCGCTTCTTCGAGATCTGCTGGGGCGCCCAGCGCTCGGGCCTGATCTACACCGCCATCAGCTCGCGGCTGACGGCGCCCGAGGTCGAGTACATCGTCGCCGATTGCGGGGCGAAACTCTTCGTCACCTCGCGCTATCTCTCCGACCGGGCCGCCGAGCTGGCGCCCCTGCTGAAGGGGGTTGCCCGCCGCTACATGGTCGATGGCGTGATCCCGGGATACGAGTCGTGGGAAGACGCCGTGGCCGCCCAGCCCGCGACGCGCATCGCCGACGAGACCGCGGGCCACGACATGCTCTATTCGTCCGGCACCACCGGGCGGCCCAAGGGCGTGCTGCCGGTGGTCGAGCCTCAGCCGATCGACGCCGATAATCCCCTGCTGCAGATCACCAGCAAGCTCTACGGCATCGACGAGAACACGGTCTATCTGTCGCCGGCGCCGCTCTATCACGCGGCGCCGCTGCGCTTCAACATGAGCGTCATGCGGCTGGGCGGCACCGTGATCATCATGGAGCACTTCGACGCCGAGGAGTATCTGCGGCTGGTCGAGAAATATCGCGCCACGCACACGCAGGTGGTGCCGACCATGTTCGTGCGCTTCCTCAAGCTGCCGGAGGAGGTGCGGCGCAAGTACGACGTCTCGTCGCTGAAATGCGCCATCCACGCCGCTGCCCCCTGCCCGATCCCGGTGAAGGAGCAGATGATCGACTGGTGGGGCCCGATCCTGTGGGAATACTACGCCGGCACCGAGGGCAACGGCCTCACCCTCTGCAACTCGGCGGAATGGCTGGCGCACAAGGGCACGGTCGGCCGCGCCATCATCGGCAAGCTCAAGATCTGCGACGACGAGGGCAACGAGTTGCCCCAAGGTCAGCCCGGCACGATCTACTTCGCCGAGGGCCGGCCGTTCGAGTATCACAATGACGCCACGAAGACCGCCGAGTCGCGCCACCCGAAGGGCTGGAGCACGCTGGGCGACGTCGGCTACGTCGATGCCGACGGCTTCCTGCATCTGACCGACCGCAAGGCCTTCATGATCATTTCCGGCGGCGTGAACATCTACCCGCAGGAGTGCGAGAACCTGCTCATCAACCATCCCAAGGTGATGGATTGCGCCGTGTTCGGCGTGCCCAATCCCGACTTCGGCGAGGAGGTGAAGGCGGTGGTGCAGCCGCGCCACTGGGCCGATGCCGGACCAGCGCTGGCCGAGGAGCTGATCGCCTATTGCAAGCAGCAGCTCTCGGCCATCAAGTGCCCCCGCAGCATCGACTTCGAGCCCGAGCTGCCGCGCCATCCCACCGGCAAGCTCTACAAGCGCCTGCTGCGCGACCGCTATTGGCAGGGGCGTGAGAGCAAGATCATGTAGGAGACCCGCCCGTCGTCGGAGTCGGCCTCGCCCCTCGTTTTGTCACACGGTCATTCGCTCGTGATACCGCGGCCGCGCTGTAGCCTCCCGGAACAGCGCGCCCGCGAAAGGGCTTTTCACGCGTGGATCGAAAAGGAGCGTCGCATGAAGTTCGGCATCCACCATCCGTCCTGGCGCTATGGCGCCGGCGATCCGGCCGAGATCTTCGAAGGCACGAAGGCGCGTGCGCAGTGGGCTGAAGAACGGGGTTTCACCTGGTTCTCGGTGATGGACCATCTGATCCAGATCGGCATGGCCGGGCCGCCGGAAGAGCCGTTCATGGAAAGCTGGACGATGCTCGCGGCGCTGGCGGCCGTGACCAAGCGCATTCGTCTCGCGCCGCTGGTCACGTCCGTGCACTACCGCAATCCCGCGCATCTGGCGAAGATCGCGGCTGGCGTCGATCAGATCAGCCGCGGCCGCCTCACCTTCGGCATCGGCGCCGGCTGGTTCGAGGCGGAGTACAGGCAATATGGCTGGGAATATCCGCCCAAGCCCGCGACCCGCATCGCCCAGATGGAAGAGGCCATCAAGCTGATCCGCGCGATGTGGACCGAGAAGCGCGCGACCTTTCACGGCAATTGGTTCCATTGCGAGGATGCGATCCTCGAACCCAAGCCGGTGCAGAAGCCCTATCCTCCGATCTTGATCGGCGGCAGCGGCGAGCAGCTCACCTTGCGCGCCGTGGCCCGGCACGCCAACGCGTGCAATCTCTTCGGCCCGTCGGACGTGGTGCGCCAGAAGCTCGAGGTCCTGAAGCGCCACTGCGAGGCGGAGAAGTGTGACTACGAGGAGATCGAGCGCACGAACGCGATCGCCTTCCTGATCGCGCGCGACGAGGCCGCGCTCGCTGCCAAGCGCCAGCGCCTCGAAGTTCCCGCAACCTACATGGGCGTGGGGGGCACGGTGGCCCAGATCGCCGATCTCGTCGGCAAGTACAAGGACGCCGGCAGCCAGCTCCTGATCTACAGCACCTGGCGCAACGATCCTGAGACGCACGAGCTGATGGCGAGCGAGATCCTGCCGAAGTTCAGGGACTGAAGGCTAGGTCTGCCCGGCTCGCGAGGGATCGGGGCGCAGAGGCCCGGGCAGCGCGCGTTCAGTCTCCTCGGACAGGCGTTCCTCCCGGCTGCGGATGAACAGCCAGGCCGCGATCATCGCCAGCGCCGTTACCGCGCCGAACAAAAGTGTGATCCAGCCCGACATGTACAGGATCGATTCGCCGAACAGATAGCCGCCGAGACCGAACATCGTGACCCAGACCACGGCGCCCGAAGCATCGCACAGCAGGAAGCAGCGCGCCGGTGAGGACATGGACGCGCCAGGGCTGGCTGTTCATCGAGGACGGCGCGCGCTTGGCGTCCTCGATGATCTCGCGGATCACCGCCTTCGGCACCGCCTTGTCCTGGAAGCCGCGGACGCTACGCCATCGAGGATCGGAACGGATCGCCAGCGCGGCGTGGACCAATGTCCATGCCTACTCGATCACCTCGTCGGCGCGCGCTTGCAACTGCGCTGGAATCTTGATGCCGAACGTCTCGGCCGTCCGCATGTTCACCAGCAGCTCGAACCGGGTCGGGCGTTCGATCGGCACATTGCCGGGCGCCGCCCCCATCAGCACCTTGCCGGCGAGAACTCCCGCCTGCCGGGCCGCGCCGACGAGATTGGGGCCATAGGAGAGCATTCCTCCCGCGCGCGCGAACTGCGAGAACAGGGTGATTGTGGGCAACCTGTGCCGAAGCGAGAGCTCGGCGGTTTCGGAGAGATTGTTGTAAGCGAGCGGCGACGACAGCAGGATGGCGGCATTGGCGCCGCGATCCCGTGCGCCGGCGAAGGCACCCGTGAAGTCGGCTCGCTCCCTCACTTCGAGGACATCGAACTGCAAGCCCAATTGAGTGGCGATTGCGGTCAGCGAATCGATCTGGATGCGGCCGGTGCTGGGATCCCAGATCAGGGCGACGCGCGACAGGCGCGGCACACACTCGACCAGCAGCTCCATCCACTTTCCCGAGAAGGTCGGCATGTCGAGAAAGATTCCGGTCACGTTGCCACCGGGATGGGCGATGCTCTGGGCGAACCCTTCGGCCACCGGATCGGTTTCGAAGTCGTAGGTGACGATGGGAAGCGTGCCGGCGATCCCCTTGGCGGCGCGCAGAAGGGCCGGTCCGGGGGGAACCAGAAGCGTCACCTTGCTCTCGATCAGATCCTTGATCGTCGGGACGATCCTTGCCGGGTCACCGCCCGTGTAGCGCAGCACGTCCTCGACATCGCGCAACTCGGGCGAGACGGAGCGCATGCCGTCGGTGAAGGCCGCGGTGGCTGCAGTGGTCTTGGTCGCGGGGATGACGTAGCCGACCTTGAGGCCCGCCTTCCTCGCCTGGGCACGCCTCGCCGACGGCCAGGCGACTGCGCTGGCAAGCAGGCCGGTGAAGGCACGCCGCTTCATGGCGCGATATGCACCCACGACGGTGAGAGCGCGGCCACGGCAGCCGGCGCGATTTCGAATGCGTCCCCCATGTCGTCCTTCCCCTTGCCAGAACGATCGTCGTTTATTGAGGCAATATGACCGAGCTGCCCACGCCTTGAAAAGCATGTTCGAAGTGCACAAAACGGGCGACAGGACGATCGATACGGGCTCTCGCACCATCGGACCGGCAAGCTCTACAAGCGCCTGCTGCGCGACCGTTACTGGGAAGGCCGCGAGAGCCGGATCGTCTAAAGGCGTCGGCGCTCGCCGCGCCGCGTTCCTCGTTGCGGTCGGCCGTAGGTGACCAGAATCGTGTGTTTCCGCGCGAAGCGTTATTGTGCCCGACGACAAGCGCGCGGAGCCACATATGCCGACCGGACTTCATTCAAGAAAAACTCATGAGGGAAATCCCTTCGGCGAACGGGCCCGTTAAATTTCCGTTTTTTTAACGGGAACCCGGTGATTCGGGTTTCTGTCACCACAGAATTTTTAATGAATCGAGGAGCG
Source organism: Enhydrobacter aerosaccus (assembly GCF_900167455.1). Taxonomy (GTDB): domain Bacteria; phylum Pseudomonadota; class Alphaproteobacteria; order Reyranellales; family Reyranellaceae; genus Reyranella; species Reyranella aerosaccus. Next base: position 72,543 of record NZ_FUWJ01000007.1, on the reverse strand, counting down.
TCGTCATGAAGGCAGCGGTAGTCGGGGAAAAAGGAGTGGGCCTTGCCGAGGTGGCGAAGCCGGTGCCGAAGGCCAACGAACTGCTGATCCGCGTCAAGGCGGCGTCCCTCAATCGGGCCGACCTCGCCGTCGCGGCCGGCCATCGTCACGGCGCAGTCGGCGGGCCAGGCACCATCGTGGGGCTGGAATGCGCCGGCGAGGTCGAGGCGGTTGGCGCCGCGGTAACGGAATTCAAGCCGGGCGATCGCGTCATGAGTTCGGTCGCGGGTGGCTTCGCCGAGTATGCCGTCGCCGATGCCGGCCGCGCCCACAAGGTTCCCGCCAACAACATGAGCTGGGAGCAGGCCGCCTGCATGCCGGTGGCGGTTCAGACCATGCACAATGCCCTGGTCGGCGCCGGCCGCTTCAAGGCCGGCGAAACGGTTCTGATCCAGGGGGCGAGTTCCGGTGTCGGCCTGCTCGGCATGCAGATCGCCAAGCATATGGGTGCCAGCGTCGTCATGGGCACCTCGACCAACGACCAGCGCCGGGCCCGGCTCAAGGAGTTCGGCTGCGATCTCGCCCTGGACACGCGCGATCCCAAGTGGCCGGAGAAGGTCAAGGAGGCCACCGGTGGCAAGGGCGTCGACCTGATCGTCGATCAGGTCTCGGCCGGCGTCATGAACCAGAACATGGAGGCCGCGGCTATCCTGGGCCGCATCGTCAATGTCGGCCGGCTGGGCGGCATGAAGGGCGAGTTCAACTTCGATCTCCATGCGCTGAAGCGCATCGATTACATCGGCGTCACCTTCCGCACCCGCTCGCCGGAAGAAGTGCGGGCCATCGTGCAGGCCGCCCGCAAGGACCTGTGGCCGGCGATCGAGGCCGGCAAGCTCAGCCTGCCGATCGACAAGACCTTCCCCCTCGCCCAGGCCGCCGACGCGCTTGCGCACATGAAGGCCAATGCCCATTTTGGCAAGATCGTCCTGGTCGTTTGATGGGTACACCCTCCCCTCGGCGGACTCCGCCGAGGGGAGGTGTCCTCGTCTTACGAGGACGGAGGGGTCATAGGCGGCGAGATCGTTGTGGCCCGTGACCCCTCCGTCGCCGTAAGACGGCGACACCTCCCCTTCGCGGGTTCCGCGAAAGGGAGGTCTTCAAGGGCTCGAACCGAGGTACCCTCATGTCAAAGAGCATCAACAATCTCGCCACCGCCGATGGCCTGTTCTTCGGCAAAGGCGCCCTCGACCAGCGCAAGACCGAGAAGATGGTCGACGAGGCGCTCAAGGGCTGCGACGACGGCGAGCTGTTCCTGGAATATGTCCAGAGCGAGAGCCTGAGCTTCGATGACGGCAAGCTGAAGAGCGCCGCCTACGACACCACCCAGGGCTTCGGCCTGCGCTCCGTCGCCGGCGAGGCCACGGGCTTCGCCCATGCCTCGGCGCTGGACGAGAAGGCGCTGAAGCGCGCCGTCGAGACCGTGAAGGCGGTGCGCTCGGGCAAGTCCGGCAAGTCGGATGAATCGCCGCGCGGCACCAACCGGCTGCTCTATGCCGACGACAATCCGATCGATGGCGAGGGCTTCGAGAAGAAGGTCAAGCTCCTGCAGGAGATCGACGCCTATGTCCGGGCCAAGGAGCCCAAGGCGCGGCAGGTTTCGATCTCGCTGGCCGGTTCGTGGCAGGTCGTGGAAATCATCCGCGCCGGCGGCTGGCGCGCCGCCGACGTGCGGCCGCTGGTCCGGCTGAACGTGAGCGTGGTGTGCGCCGACGGCAGCCGCATGGAAGCCGGCAGCACCGGCAGCGGCCGGCGCGCCGCCTATGGCGACATCTTCCATCCCGACCACTGGAAGAAGGAGGCCGACGAGGCGATCCGCCAGGCGCTGGTCAATCTGCAATCGGTCGAGGCGCCGGCGGGCGAGATGCCGGTCGTGCTGGGCTCGGGCTGGTCGGGCGTGCTGTGGCACGAGGCGGTCGGACACGGGCTGGAAGGCGACTTCCACCGCAAGAAGACCTCGATGTTCACCCATCTGATGGGCGAGATGGTGGCGTCGCCGGGCGTGACGGTCGTGGATGACGGCACGCTCTCGGATCGCCGCGGGTCGCTCACCATCGACGACGAGGGCACCCCGACGCAGCGCAACGTGCTGATCGAGAACGGCCGCCTGGTCGGGCTGATGCAGGATCGCATGAATGCCCGCCTGATGGGTGTGAAGCCGACCGGCAACGGCCGGCGCCAGAGCCATGCCCATGCACCGATGCCGCGCATGACCAACACCATCATGCTGGGCGGGGACAAGGACCCCAAGGAGATCATCGCCTCCGTCAAGAAGGGTCTCTACTGCGCCAACTTCGGCGGCGGCCAGGTCGACATCGTCTCGGGCAAGTTCGTGTTCAGCGTCACCGAGGGCTACCTGATCGAGGACGGCAAGATCACCAAGCCGGTTAAGGGCGCGACCCTGATCGGCGCCGGGTCCGAAGCCCTGACGCGCGTCGGCATGGTCGGCAACGACATGGCGCTCGATCCCGGCATCGGCACCTGCGGCAAGGACGGCCAGGGCGTCCCGGTCGGCGTCGGCCAGCCGACCCTGCGTCTCGACGGCATCACCGTCGGCGGCACGGCGACGGGCTGAGGCAGGTCGCCGGCTCTGTTCGTCAATCGAGTTTGGCCGGAACCTTCGAATAATCAGTGTCGCTGACGGCCTCCAGCCAGGTCGTCGCCTCGCCCTTGTCGTTGGTCTCCGACATGGCGAGATGGACCATCATCGTGTCCGGCGCCGCGCCATGCCAATGGCGAGCATTGGGCGGGATGACGACGGTGTCTCCCGGCAGGATCGCCTGTACCGGCTCGCCCTCGAGCTGATAGCGGCCGACTCCCGACAGGACGTAGAGGATCTGTCCGACCGCATGCTTGTGCCAGTTCGTCCGGGCGCCGGGCGTGAAGGTCACGCGCGTGGCGCGCAGTCGCGACGGCTGCTCCGGAGCAAAGACCTGATCCTGCAGAACGGTGCCGGTGAAGTTGTCCGCGCCAGCCTTGGCGGTGGGACGGGACGCAGCTCGCATGATCCTCGGATGCATGGCGTTTCCTCGCTGGATGTTCTTGTGGGCGTCGAGCGCCGAAGTCTAGCAACGGAGGGCGGGAGCGAGAAGCGCCGCTAGACGACGTACAGCCCCTTCGATTCGGCCAGGCTGACGCAGAGCGATTCGATGGCGTCGAGGGTCGGCGTGTCGAGGCCGGCACTGCGCGCAAAGGCGAGCGGCGCCCGCACGATCGCCTCGATCTCCATCGGCCGGCCCAGCTCGTAGTCCTGCAGGATCGAGGGCCGGTGGTCGGGATAGACGCGCGTCGGGCCGTAGCGGACGTCGGGACTGTCGTCGAGATGCACGCCGTGGGCGGCCGCGATCGCCAGCGCCTCGGCATGGGCGCGGCGGGCCAGGCGGTTCACCATCGGCGTCTTCTGGATCGTGGTCGGCTGGCGCAGCAGGAGGCACAGCGTCGAGCCTGTGAAGTTGGCCATCAGCTTATGCCAGACGTCGTAGCGGATATCGGTCGTCTCCGGCGAGGCGATGCCCGCCGCCTTCAAGGTCGCGCGCAAGGCCTTGATGCGCTCGCTCGGACGATCGTCGGTCTCCCCGACCCACAGCGTATTGCGGTCGGGCGAGATGTTGCGCACGATACCGGGCTCGACGACATGGTTGGACGAGGTGACGACCGCACCGACCGTGCGCTCCAGGCCCACTGCCTTGGCCAGGGCGCCGCCGGGATCGAGCCGCGACAGGTCGGGCGCTGGCGGCCGCGACGGCGCGAGGCCGTGGCCGTACCACCAGGGGATGCCGTTCTGCACGAACACGACCGGCGTATCGGACCGCAGCAACGGTCCGACGCTCTCCGCCAGGGCCGCAAGGCCCGATGCCTTCATCGTCACCAGCACCACGTCCTGCGGTCCGAGGTCGGCCGGCCGATCGCTGGCGCGCACGGGCGCCACGATCTTGCGGTCGCCGGTGAGCAGCGTCAGGCCGTTGTCGCGGATAGCGTCGAGATGCGCGCCACGGACCACGATCGAGACGTCGTTGCCGGCCTCGGCCAGACGCGCCGCGAAATTGCCGCCGATCGCCCCGGCCCCGAACACGCAGATCCGCATCGCCCCCGCCTCCGCCCGCTAGGACTTGGTGTCGGCCAGCCGCAGCGAGTCTATGAAGCGCAGCGCGGCGCTGCGGGTCCGCATGTCGCCCTGGGCCGTCGCCAGCATGCGATAGAGGCGGTCCTTCACGAGATAGGTGCGCATCATGACCACGCCGCCATCCTCGCCCTCGATGTCGAGCGCATAGCCGTCCCAACCCTGCAGGGTCACGGGCTCGTCGCGCACGTACTTGAACTTGTTGGTGGGGAATGCCTTCTCGGCCTCGCCGCGGCCCAGCAGGCGGGCGATCTGCTTGGTGTCGCGACCGGCGAACCAGCTCGGCTCGTAATCGACATAGTCGAAATCGAACATCTGGTCGGAGCGCTTCGACTCGTAGGCTTGGCGCGGAGCAGCGTTGCCTTGCTCCTTTTCAGCCGTGCTCCTCGCCACAGGCGAGGGCATCTCGAGGCGAAAGCGCAAGTCGGGACCGACCACGGTTTCCCAGCCTTCGTCGGTCTGGGCTCTTGCGGCAACGGGCAGCGCCGCAAGGCCAAGCATCAAAGCTCTTCTCTTCATAATGCAGGTACCAGATCCTTCCGGCCCGACCATTCCCAGGCGAGCCCCGTGCGGGAAATGCCGAGCAGCAGGCCGTGCAGTTCCTTGGGATGCACCCAGCCGCCGTCCGGATCGGTCTCGGCATCGGAACCGCGCGGCGTGTACTGCGCCTTGGCCTCGAGCAGACGGCCCCGAATCGCCGGCCAGTCATGCGTCTCGACGTAGCACATATAGAGCGAGTCGCCGTGCTTCTTCACGAAGCGGCCCATCGCCTGCACCTCGTCGGTGGCTTGGCTGAGCTCGATGCGATCGAGCCGGTTGGGCGGATCGAACAGGGTCAGCGTGCCGACATAGCCGAAGCGCTCGCTGCCGATGGCACTGAAGCGCGATGGATCGAGTCCGAACAGGCCGGCATAGAGGGTGGCGGCCCGGCGCCAGTCGCTCTTCAAGGTGTTGGTGGTCTCGTACAGGAAGGAGACCGGCCCCACGCGCGGCCGGTAGGTGCTGAGCGAGATCACGATCGGCAGGCCGAAGGTCACGTCGGGTCCGAGATAGAGCTGCTCGTCGTCGCGATCGAAGGCCAGACCGAGCCCTTCCCACCGCTTCATCATGCCGTCGAGGTCGGCGGTGCAATAGCCGGCCGTCATCAGCCCTTCGCCGCGGCGCGCCAGGAACTCCTGGGTACGGCCGGCGCCGTCGGCCTCGCACAATTCGAATTCGCTCTCGCCGACCGCCAGGATGGTGCGCCTGGCGGCGAGATAGCGGCTGTGCTCGCGCCGCGAGATCTCGCTGCCGAGCAGTTGCTTGTAACGCCGCGCCGCCTTGGCAGCGTCATGGACGGCAATCTGAACGCGGTCGCACCGATCGAGCATGAAGGCGACGATAGCCTAGTAGGCGTAATCGCGGAACAGCGGCTCGAACGACCCGCCCCACTCGCCCTGCCATTTCTCCAGCAGTTCGTCGGCCGGCGCGAGGCCGCTGGCAACGGCCCGGTCGAGCGGCGCGAGGTAGATCGTCTCGTCGTTGCCGTCGGCATCGAGCCGCTTGCGCGCCCGCAGCCCGGCATGGGCGATCTCGACCACGTCGCGGGCAAGGTCGGACAGCGGCAGGCCCTGGAACTTGGTCGACAGGCCGGTGCGCGGGGCGTGGCTGCGCAAGTAATCGTGATCCTCGACGGTCCAGTCCTTGACCAGATCCCAGGCCGCGTCGAGCGCGGTCTGCTCGTAGAGCAGCCCGACCCACAGCGCCGGCAGGGCGTTGAGCGCCGGGACCGGCCCCGAATCGGCGCCGCGCATCTCGAGATAGCGCTTCAGGCGCACTTCGGGGAACGCGGTCGTGATGTGGTCGGCCCAATCGTTGACGGTCGGGATCTCGCCCGGCCGCGCCGGCAGCCGGCCCTTCATGAAGTCGCGGAAGCTCTGGCCCGAGGCATCGATGTACTTGCCGTCGCGATAGACGAAGTACATGGGCACATCGAGCATGTAATCAACATAGCGCTCGAAGCCGAACCCGTCTTCGAACACGAACGGCAGCATGCCGCAGCGGTCGGGATCGGTATCGGTCCAGATGTGGCTGCGATAGCTCTTGTAACCCGAGACCTTGCCCTCGAGGAACGGCGAGTTCGCGAACAGGGCGGTCGCCAGCGGCTGCAGGGCCAGCGAGACCCGGAACTTCTTGACCATGTCGGCCTCGGACTCGAAGTCGAGGTTGGTCTGCACCGTGCAGGTGCGCAGCATCATGTCGAGGCCGAGCTTGCCCTTCTTGGGCATATAGTCACGCATGATCTTGTAGCGGCCCTTGGGCATCCAGTGGATGTCCTCGCGTCGCCATTCGGGCGCGAAGCCGAGGCCGATATAGCCAGCCCCCATCTCGCCCGCGACTTCCTTCACCTCGGCGATATGCTCGGCCGTCTCCGCCGCCGTCTCGTGCATCGTCTCAAGCGGCGCGCCCGACAGCTCGAACTGTCCGCCCGGTTCGAGCGTGATGCTGGCCTTGCCGCGCTGGAGGGCGATCGGGTTGTTGCCCTCCGTGACCGGCTCCCAGCCGAAGCGCGTCAGGCCCTCGAGCATGGCCCGCACGCCGACCGGCCCATCATAGGGCAGAGGCTTCAGCGTCCTGAGGTCGAAGCCGAACTTCTCGTGCTCCGTGCCCATGCGCCATTGCGCGCGCGGCTTGTTGCCGGCAGCAAAATAGTCGATCAGCTGACGCCGAGACTCGATCGGCGTGCCGCCGCCCGATGGTGGTGCGGACATGCGTTGACTGCTCCCTGGTCATCCCGCGGCGTGACCCTGCGGGAGTGCGCGACTCACATGAGGAATTCTCACGCGAGAGCGCGGCTGGTTCATGATGTTCGACTCCCCCTCTCCCACATCGCCGGGGGCCAGCGCAAGCGCTCAGGTGACGGTCCGAGATGTGCGATAATCGTTGACCAAACGCGGCGTCGGCTTGCGCCAGTCGCCAAGCAGCGCCTGCCAGCAGGCGAGCGCCGCAAGAGCCGCCGTATCGGCGCGCAGGATGCGAGGCCCAAGCCCGACAGCCGTGACATTGCTCATGCGATGCAGGGCAGCAAGCTCGGACTGCGCGAAGCCGCCCTCGGGTCCGATCACGATCGCCCATGGCGAAGTCCGCGACGCGTCGTCGAGACCGGCCAGAGCCTCGGCGATTGGCGGCCCGCCGCCAGTCTCGTCGCACATCAATAGCCGCCGTTCTGGCGGCCAGCGATCGAGCAGGCGTCCAAGATCGATCGGTTCCCGGACGTCGGGCACCGTCAGACGCTCGGTCTGTTCGGCCGCCTCGATCGCATTGGCGCGCAGACGCTCGACATTGACCCGCTCGACGGCGGTGTGCCGCGTCAGGACCGGCTGCAGGACGGCAACGCCGAGTTCGGTCGCTTTTTCGGCAATGAAGTCGATGCGGGCGCGCTTGATGGGCGCGAAACACAGCCACAGGTCCGGTTCCGCTTCCTGCGCCCGAAGGCACGCCCCCACGCGCGCCGCGGCATCCCGCTTGCCACGCAGCGACAGGGTCGCGCTCCATTCGCCATCGCGGCCGTTGAACAGCGACAGGCGCGCGCCTTCCTCACGCCGCACGACATGGCGCAGATAGTGGGCTTGCGTCTCGCTGAGGGACACTTCGACGCCCGCGGACAGATCCGCCTCGACGAACAGGCGCGATAGGTTCATGGAACTCCTGCTTGCTTGCCCCCATGATGCAGTCATGACCGCCGACCGGACAACCGGCTTCACCGACATCGACCACCAGCACTGGTCGTTGCGCTATCTGCCTGCCTGGGCCCGTCCCTTCGGGCGACTGGCCCGCTGGGATCGGCCGATCGGCATATGGCTGCTGGTGTTTCCCTGCTGGTGGTCGCTGGCACTGGCGAGCGGACGCGACTGGACGCACCTGCTGGGCTGGATGGTCGTGTTCGCGCTCGGCGCCATCGCCATGCGCGGCGCCGGCTGCACCTGGAACGATATCCTCGACCGCAACATCGATGCGGATGTCGAGCGCACACGCTCGCGTCCGCTGCCGTCGGGCGAGGTCCGGCTGCGAGCCGCCGTGATCTGGATGGGGCTGCAGGCGCTGGTGGGCGCGGTGATCCTGTTCAAGTTCAACAAGTTCGCCGTCGCCGTCGGGTTCGCCTCACTTGCCGTGGTGGCCGTTTATCCGCTGATGAAGCGCATCACGTCATGGCCGCAGGTGGTGCTGGGCTTCGCCTTCAACTGGGGGGCGTTGCTGGGCTTCGCCGCCGTCACCGGCACCTTGTCCTGGGCGACGGTGGCGCTCTATTTCGGCGGCGTCGCCTGGACGCTGGTTTACGACACGATCTACGCGATGCAGGACCAGCGCGACGACGCCATCGTCGGTGTCGGCTCGACCGCCCGACGTTTCGCCGAGGCGCCGCGGCTTTGGCTCTCCATCTTCGCGACGACTGCCGCGGCGCTGTGGATGGCGGCCGGCCTGCTGGCGCCGCTCGGCCTGCCCTACTTCGTCGTGTTGGCTGGCGTTGCGCTGCACTTCGGCTGGCAGATCCTGGATCTCAAGCCGCAGAACCAGGCCGACTGCCTGGCGAAGTTCAAGGCCAATGCCCAGGTCGGCTGGCTGATGCTGGCCGCCATCGTGGTCGGGCAGTTCGGCTGATGGCTCGCCTGCCGGTCGATCCCGAAGGCTTCATCACCGCCAACACGGCGCTGGAAGCGCCGGCCATGGTGCCGGAGTTCAAGCTCTGGCTTGCTTCCGAGTACGTGCCGATCTGGCAGGCAACCGAAGCCTGGATGGAAGAGCAGAATATCGATCCGCCCTACTGGGCCTTCTGCTGGCCGGGCGGTCAAGCCGTCGCGCGTTACCTGCTCGACAATCCGGACCTCGTTCGAGGCCGACGCGTCATAGACTTCGCAGCCGGCTCGGGCGTTTCGTCGATGGCCGCCGCCCGCGCCGGCGCCGCATCGGTGATCGCCAACGATATCGACGCGCTGTCCTTGGTCGCGGCCAAGCTCAATGCGTCAGCGAACCATCTTGCCCTCGAGGTCAGCAGCGACGATTGGTTGGCAAATCCTGACGCCGCACCGGAGGCGGATGTCGTGATCGCCGGCGATGTCTGCTACGAGCGTGACATGTCGGCGCGGGCGCTGGCTTGGCTGCGCACTCATGCCAGCGCCGGCCGGCTGGTGCTGCTCGGCGACCCGGGACGCAACTATTTCAGCGCCCAGGGTCTTGAAGAGCGAGCACGCTATCAAATACCCACATCGCTACAGCTCGAGAATCGTGGCATGCGGGAAACTGTTGTCTGGCGTGTCTTGCCTCATCCCTAGGCAGACGTCAGAATTCCTTCACTGTTCTTTAACGTAGCTTTCGGCTACATGGCGGCCGCATGTCAAAAAAGCCAGAAAAAGCAACCATCAAGGCTCGTGACTTCGCCGAGCTCTATGCCGGGTTCCGGTCCAACATCTCCCGCTTCGATTGTGGACGGAAATGCGCCCCACTGAATGGGGGATCGCCGCTGTGCTGTTCCACCCAGCACGCCGTGCCGGTCGTGCACAAGGTCGAGTTCGAGTACCTGAAGCCGCGCACCGATATCTGGACCAAGTTCAAGCCCTACGACTATGCCACCCGGCAGATCGTGAACGAGCTTACGTCCGACTGCATGGCGATCGAGTGCAAAGGCGCCCGGTTCTGCGAGCGTGACAACCGCACCATCGCCTGCCGCGGCTTTCCTTTCTATCCCTACCTGACCCGGCAGAAGGAGTTCGTCGGTCTTGGGACCTACTGGGTGTTCGAGGATCGCTGCTGGATGATGTCCAACATCGAACTTGTGGACAAAAAGTTCGTGCAGGAGTTCGTCGCGACCTACGAGTCGATCTTCAAGCTCGATCCGAGCGAATTCACGACCTATGTCGACTTCTCGGCCACGGCGCGACGTGTCTATTCGCGCTGGAAGCGGGAGATCCCGCTGCTCAGCCGCGAGGGCAAGCTGATGATCGTCGAGCCCAGCACCGGCAACATCAGGCCAGGCACGAAGAAGGACTACCCGAAGATCACGCCGTTCAATTCCGACAAGGCCTATCGGGCCGCGATCAAGGAAGCCGGCGGCGAATATCCGAAGAAGGGCCTGCGGCCGGAATAGGCCTGCCCGCCAAGAGACAGCGGCCGTGCGATGGCGTGATCCGTCGCCGGCCCCTCCTGCTTCGCCAGCCCTTGGCGAACGGGTCCGTTGATGCCATCTCCCTACGATCGGGCTGGTCTTGCCGGACCTTTGACCGGCGACACGTCGATGCGGCCCGCTGAAGGAGCCTGATCATGCGCCGCCTCCTGTTTGGCTTGCTGCTGTCGACCCTGGCCGTGCCGGCGCTTGCCGACGAAATCGGCTCGGTGGGCTATCGCTTCAAGTGGATCGGGCCCAACGACAAGATCGTGGTCGAGGCCTTCGACGATCCCGACGTACCCGGCGTCACCTGCTACTTCTCGCATGCGCGTACCGGCGGTCTGAAGGGCGCGATCGGCGTGGCCGAGGACCCGGGCGAAGCCTCGATCGCCTGCCGGCAGGTCGGCGCCGTCGACGAGTCGGCGCTCGGCAAGCTCAAGAGCCCGCATGAGGTCTTCAGCGAGCGCGCGTCGCTGATCTTCAAGAGCACCCAGGTGGTCCGCTTCTGGGATGCCAAGCGGCGGGCGCTGGTCTACCTCACCTACACCGACCGCATCTTCGAAGGCAGCCCGCGCAATTCGATCAGCGTCGTGCCGCTGGGCGTGAAGTAGCGCCGCGGCCTGCGGCGGCGAACAGGAACGTCCCTAGCAGGACCCACCGTCCCGAGCCTGGCTTGCCGACCAGCGGCGTCGTGTAGTGCCAGAACGGCAGGCGATAGGCCGTGACCGTGGCGGGAGCCGCAACCGAGGCGATCTCGCTGAAATGGCCGGCCCGGCTGTAGACCAGCCATTGGTGCGAGACACCCGGTGTGCACAGGCTGAGATGCAGATCGATATAGCCGTGCGCCGCCCGCTTGTTCTCGGGATGATGGTCGTTGTGCGGACCAGCATAGTCGCCGGGGCCGTAGCGCAGCACCTGCAACCCCCAGCCGCGGGCCAGCTTGCGTCCGGCCAGCGCCTCGGCAAAGGCATGATAGCTCTCCGACCGCATCAGGCGCACCAGCCCGATCCGGTCCGCCGCCTGCACGCCGCGCTCGCGACGGCTATCGAAGAAGATGGTGCTGGCGCGGGCTGTCTTCGGCAACAGCTCGCCATAGTCACGCCGCATCTCCCAGATCGTTTCGGGCGGGATCGGCTTGGCGAGTGGTTCCAGCACCTCGAGCAGGCTCGCCTCCAGCGCGGCGCGGACCCGGGCTGCTTTCGGCCGATCGAGAAGATCGTCCGCGACCACGAATCGCCGGCGCGGATCGGCCAGCGCACCGCATAAAGCATGCGTGCCGGCCAGCACCTTGCGGCCCGCGCGGCTCAGCAGGTCCTCGAACTCGGACGGAAGAGAAGATCGTGACATGCTGCGCACTGTACAGCGTAACGGGTTCGGGTAGCCGACGTTCTTGCCGCTGCCAGGCGTGCCGCCTAAAAGCCAACATGCCCTACGCCTCGCTGCGCGACTTCATCGCGCGTCTCGAACAAACTGGCCGGTTGGTGCGGGTCAAAGCGCCCGTCTCGCCGCATCTCGAGATGACCGAGATCCAGACGCGGCTGCTGGCCGAGAAAGGTCCGGCCGTCCTGTTCGAGAACGTGGTTCGGACCGACGGGACGCGCTCCGACATTCCGGTGCTGGTCAACCTGTTCGGCACCGTCGAGCGCGTGGCCTGGGGCATGGATCGCGAACCGCACGAGCTGCGTGGCGTCGGCGAGACGCTGGCTTTCCTGCGCCAGCCCGAGCCGCCGGGCGGCTGGCGCGAGGCGCTGGAGATGCTGCCGATGGTGCGCACCGTTATGGCGATGAAGCCGAAGACGGTCGGCACTGCACCGTGCCAGGACATCGTGCTCACTGGCACCGACGTCGATCTCGGCCGTCTGCCGATCCAGACCTGCTGGCCGGGCGAGCCGGCACCGCTCATCACCTGGCCGCTGGTCGTGACGCAGGGACCCGATCCCAAGGGCGACCGGCAGGACAGCTTCAATCTCGGCATCTATCGGCTGCAGGTCACCGGCCGCAATACGACCCTGATGCGCTGGCTCAAGCATCGCGGCGGCGCCCAACATCACCAGCGCTGGAAGGGATCGGGCAAGCGCGAACCGCTGCCGGCCGCCGTCGTGATCGGTGCCGATCCCGGCACCATCCTCGCCGCCGTCACGCCGGTGCCGGACACGCTGTCGGAATATCAGTTCGCCGGGCTGCTGCGGGGCAGGAAGGTCGAGCTCGTCGATTGCCGGACCGTGCCACTCAAGGTGCCGGCCGAAGCCGAGATCGTGCTCGAGGGTCATGTCAGCCTCGACGACTATGGCGACGAAGGCCCCTACGGCGATCACACCGGCTACTACAACAGCGTCGAGCAATTCCCGGTGTTCACGATCAGCGCGATCACCATGCGCAAGAACCCGATCTATCTCTCGACCTTCACGGGCCGGCCGCCGGACGAACCGTCGGTGCTGGGAGAGGCGTTGAACGAGGTCTTCATCCCCCTCTTCCAGCAGCAGTTCCCCGAGATCGTCGATTTCTGGCTGCCGCCCGAAGGGTGCAGCTATCGCATCGCCGTGGTGTCGATGAAGAAGGCCTATGCCGGACACGCCAAGCGCGTGATGCTGGGCGTGTGGTCGTATCTGCGCCAGTTCATGTACACCAAGTGGGTGATCGTCGTGGATGCCGACATCGACGCCCGCAACTGGAAGGACGTCATGTGGGCGATCTCCACGCGGATGGATCCGGCGCGTGACATAACCGTGATCGAGAACACACCGATCGACTATCTCGACTTCGCTTCGCCCGTCTCGGGGCTCGGCTCCAAGATCGGCCTCGACGCCACCGACAAGTTCCCCGGCGAGACCAATCGCGAGTGGGGTCGGCAGATCCGCATGGATCAGGCAGTGATCGACAAGGTCGATGCGATGTGGAGCGAGCTGGGACTGCCCGGAAGCGGGAAAAAGATCTGGCGTTAGCGACACCACACACTGATGACGCCGTGAACACCAAGTCGGTCGGGCACAGCTGCGCTCCTCTGTACAACCCAGACGCGCGCTAAAATAATTCACTCCAACATTTCCGGTCGGGCGCCTATATCGGACGCCGTGACCAAGCCCCCCAACAAACTTCTCGAAGGACCGATCCTTCGTTCGCTGCTGACGCTCGCCGTGCCGATCGTGCTGACGAACGTGCTGCAATCGGCCTACCAGATCATCGACGCTTTCTGGGTCGGACGGCTGGGCGGCGCGGCGGTGGCCGCTGTTTCGGTCAGCTTCCCGGTCATGTTCCTGATGTTCGCGGTCGGAGCGGGCCTGTCGATCGCCGGCTCGACCCTGACCGCGCAGTATGTCGGCGCCCGCAACGACAAGATGGTCAGCCATGTCGCCGGCCAGACGCTGCTGATGGTGATCTCCGCGGCGATCGTGCTCGGCCTGATCGGCTATGCCGTCACGCCCTCGCTGCTGCGGCTCATGAACGTGGCGCCAGATGTCTATGCCGGCGCGCTCGGCTTCATGCGCGTCTCCTTCATCGGCCTCGCCTTCAACTTCGCCTTCTTCGTCTTCCAGGGCATCACGCGCAGCATCGGCAAGCCGTCGGTGCCGGTATTCATCGTGCTGGCCACGGTGTTCCTGAACTTCGCCATCAATCCGCTGATGATCTTCGGCTGGGGCCCGATCCCCGGACATGGCGTGATGGGCGCGGCGCTCACGACCTTGATCACGCAGGCGCTCGCCTCGATCGTCGGCGTCTTCCTGCTGCAGCGTGGCCTGCACGGCGTGCATGTGCGCGCGCACGACTTCATTCCGGATTTCCGGCACATAAAGCGCGCCTTCTTCCTCGGCCTGCCGGCGTCGCTCGACATGTCGGCGCGCGCGGTCGCCCTGATGATGATGACCTTCCTGGTCTCAAGCTTCGGCACGCTGGGCCTCGCGGCCTACGGCGTCGGCGGCAACATCCTGCAGGCCGTTGCCATCATTCCGGGCATCGGCCTGTCCATCGCGGTGGCCGCGCTGGCCGGACAGAATATCGGTGCCGGCAACATCAAGCGGGCCGAGCAGATCGGCCGGCTGGGCGCCTGGCTCGGCTTCTTCGCCCTGACAGGCTTCGGCATCGTCGTTTTCCTGCTCGCCTCCCCGATCGTCGCCTTCTTCGTGCCCAACGATGCCGCCGTGATCAGCGAAGGCGCGCACTTCCTGCGCATCAATGCGCTGAGCTGGGGCTTCTACGGCGCACAGTTCGCCCTGATCGGCGTGTTTCGCGCCGCCGGCAGCATGATGATCAGCATGATGCTGACGGTGGTCTCGCAGTGGGTGCTGCAATTCCCGCTCGCCTATGTGCTGTCGAAACACACCACGCTGGGCGTCGAGGGTGTCTACTGGTCGCTGCCGATCGCGACCGTGCTCACTTTCGCCGTCACCGTGATCGTCTTCGTTCGCGGCAGCTGGCGGCGCAAGAAGCTGCTGACGGAAGACGAGCGACTGACGAACAAGGTCACCGACGAGATACTGAGTGACGAGTCGCCGCGTTAGTCGCGGCGGTCAGATCTGTTCGAGCCGGGCACGCATTGGCGAGGTGCGCTCCGCCAGGCGCTAATGTAAAGTCGCTTAACATGAGTTGGAAACAGCGCGCCCGCGAGGGTGCGTACCATCACGGCAATCTGCGCGAAGCCCTGATCCAGGCGGCGCGCGAGCTGATCAAGGAGAAGGGGCCGGCTGGCTTCACCTTCGCCGACGCGGCGCGCTGGGCGGGCGTCAGTCCGGCAGCGCCTTATCGTCATTTCCGGGACCGCGAGGCGCTGCTGGCGGATGTCGCACGCGAAGGCTTCCAGCGCTTCGAGGCGATGCTGTCCACGGGCTGGGCGGGAGGCAAGCCCGATCCCGTCGCTGCCTTCAACAATGTCGGCCGCGCCTATCTCGCTTTCGCGCGCACCGAACCCGCCTACTACGCCGCCATGTTCGAGTCGGCTTTGCCTCCGGACCTCAATCCGGAACTGCGGGCCGCGGGCGATCGCGCCTTCGCCGTTCTTCGGACAGCCGCGGAGACGCTCGCCAATAGCCTGCCGCCGCAGGGTCGCCCGCCGGCGCTGATGATGGCGTTGCATCTCTGGTCGATGGCGCACGGCATTGCCTCGCTTTTCGGCCGCGGCGATGCCGGCCGTCGGACCTTGCCCATGACGGCCGACGAACTGCTGGAATCGGCCATGCTCATCTACCTGCAAGGGTTGGGCTTCCCGTCCACCCGCTGAAATCGCATCGCCGGCCCCTTGACTCGGGAGAGGTCCGAGCCCAATGTAAATGTCGTTAACATTTACATAGCTGTTAACCCCTGGAGGAGGCCAGCCCATGTATTACGGCCTGATGGAAAAACTGGACGAGATGCCCAAGGCGGCCTGGATCGCCCTCGTGGTGCTGGGCTTCATCGTTTTCTGGCCGGTTGGCCTCGCCCTGCTCATCTATCTGAAATGGAGTGGACGCATGTCTTGCTGGAAGCACGGCCGCTATGGCCGCTGGTACACGCCCGACGGTCGTGAAGCCCGCGAGGAGTTCCGCGCCTGGCGCCGCCGTCATCGCTGGGGCCGCGAGTCCAGTGGCAACGTCGCCTTCGACGAGTACCGCGAGGAGACGCTGCGCAAGCTCGACGAGGAACAGCGCGAGTTCCGCGACTATCTCGACAAGCTGCGGTCGGCCAAGGATCGCGCCGAGTTCGATCAGTTCATGGCCGAGCGCCGCAACCGTCCTCCCGCCGCGGAGCCGCCGCCGGCATCGCCTGCCGCCTGACGCACGCGTTCAGACATGCCGCCCGCGATGGGACCATCATCGCGGGCGGTTTTGTTTGGGCGTTTCAGTAATCGAGCTTCATCGGCAGGCTGTGCTCGAGCGCCTGCCTCGCGAGGTTGCGCATCACCGCAAAGGCATAGCGGGCGCGCAATTCAAGGGTCGCGTCGGCACCGGGCCGCCGTCGCTCCCAGGAGGACAGCTCCTCCTCGTCGACCTTCCAGGTTGCGCCGTTGAGATCCGCAAGCTGACTGGCCAGGGTGTTCACGGAGCCGACGACGATGCGACGGCCATCGACATCCTGACCTTCGAAGGTGAAGCGGAACGCGCAGGGAAGCCAGAGTTCGACATTGCGAACGAGATGCGAATAGCGAGACCGGAATCCCTCGGCATTCGAGCGGATGAGTGCCGGATCGTTGTCCCATTCCTCGGGAAGGGCCGACGGAAGGGACATCAACGGATGTTCGGCATAGGCCGCCCAGAGAACCAGCGACCCGAAGCCGTCCCAGCCCGGGCGGCCGGTGAAGTACGGCGCCCGTGCCGCTTCATTCCACTCGAGCGGCTCGTCGATATTGTCGCCCAGCGACCGCGCCAGCACGGTACGCCACTCCAGGACGCGCAGCCGGATACGATCGGACTCGCCGATTTGATCGGGCGCTCGCCGCGCCGGGTTCTGGTTTTGACGCTCCCCCCGCTCGCGAGCGGCTTTTTCAGCGACGTTTTCCCACTCTCCCGCGTAGTAGCGCGTCAACGATCCGACATAGACGTCCAAAGCCATAGACGAGGGGTTCCCCTTCCCGTTACCGCGCCCCGAATCTGCCACCTCAAGTTGATCTATACTCCATCTCATCCCGTGAAAAGAATCGTATGCAAATATCTGGAAGTCGTAAACGCATCTCACGGCGATATGATGCGGGCATGTCGCACCGTCCCGCCGCACTGACGCGCCGCCGCTCCATCAGTCTGCTCGCCGCCCTCGCCTCGTCGTCCGCGACCTGGCGACAGGCGGCAGCCCAAGCGGAAATGTGGGCCATGGCGACCGAGTACCCGGCCTCGACCGTGTCCGGCGAAGGCATCGCCTTCTTCGCCGACAGGCTCGCCGAGGCGAGCCATGGTCGGCTCGGGATCGCGCCGTCCTATGACGCCGCCCTCAAGCTCAAATCCTCCGAGATCGTCGCCGCCATACGCGATGGGCGACTGGCCGCCGGCTGCGCGTTCGGCGGCACGCTGGGCGGGATCGATCCGCTGTTCCTGCTGTCCTCTCTGCCCTTCGTCACGACGACGGAAGCCGAGGCGCGTGCGCTGCTCGATCGTGCGCGACCGCTCTATACCGACCACTTCGACCGCCAGAGCCAGCATCTGCTTTACGCCACGCCGTGGCCCCCCAGCGGGCTGTGGGCCCGCAAGCGCATCGTGACGCCGGCCGATCTCGCCGGTCTCAGGCTGCGCGTCTACGACGCCACCGGCGTTACCGTGTTCGCCGCAGCGGGTGCCCGCCCGGTCAACCTGTCCTTCGCCGAAGCCGCGCCCCGTCTTGCGGATGGATCCATCGACGCCATCCTGTCTTCCGGCGACGGCGGCGCCGGTCGAAAACTGTGGGAGCATCTGCCCTATTTCACCGAGATCGGCTACGCCATGCCCCTCTCCTTCGCCACGGTTGGGCAATCCCGGTACGATCAGCTGTCGCCAGATCTGCGCGCCGCCGTCGATGCGGCGGCGGCGGCGACGCAAATCGAGCAATGGCATCGCCTCGACAAGCGCGTCGAGGAGAACCTCGCGCGGCTGCGCGCCAACAATGTCACCATCACGTCGCCGGAAAAGATCACGCCGGCGCTGCGCACGCTGCTCGCCCAGGCCGCATCCGGTGCCATTGCCGACTGGAAGAAGCAGGCCGGTCCGGACGCGGCGAAGCTTCTGTGAGCTCGCGTGAAAGCGCGCAGACAGGCGTCCGCTGTGGCTGCTGATCAGGTCGTCTTGGTCGCTCCCGACTTCAGCATGGCGTCGATCTCGGCAGCGCCATAGCCCGCCTCGCGCAGCACCTCGACGCTGTGCTCGCCGAGCCGCGGCTGCAGGCGAGTGATTTCCGGCTTGGTCTTGCTGAAGCGAGGCGGGATATCGGGCATGCGGAGCTTGCCTTCGCTCGGATGGTCGACTTCCTTCCAGAAGCCTGTGGCCTGCAACTGCGGATCGACGAACAGATCGTCCAGCGTGTTCACCGGACCGTGCGGCACGTTCGAGTTCTTGAGCAGGTCGACCCATTCGGCGTTGGTGCGCGTGGCGCAGATCTCAGCCAGCGTGCCGTAATAGGCCTCGACGTTCTTGAGTCGGTTGGCGAGCGACGTGAAGCGTGCATCCCGGGCAAGGTCGTCGCGGCCGATCAGGGTGCAGAACTCCTTCCAGTGGCCGTCGGTATAGGGCAGCAGCGCGAAGTAGCCATCCTTCGAGGGGTAAGGCCGGCGCTCCTTGTTCAGGACGCGCTTGTAGCCCGCGGTTTCCAGCGCCGGACGGAAGCTTTCGCCGTAGAGATGCTCGACCATCACGAACGAGACCAGCGTCTCGTACATCGGCACCTCGACCGCCTGGCCGTGGCCGGTACGCTCGCGCGCGAACAGGGCAGCGAGGACCGCTGAGACGACGCCGTTGGAGCTTGTCTTGTCGGCAACGATGGTCGGCAGAAAGCGCGGCTGGCCCGCCACCACCGTCTGCAGCGAAGCGAGTCCGGAACCCGCCTGGATGATGTCGTCGTAGGCGGCCTTCGGCCCCAGCGGTCCCGCCGAGCGATAGCCATAGGTCGCGACATAGACGAGGCGCGGATTGATCCTCTCGAACGCCTCGTATTCCACGCCCAGCCGCTTGGCAGGCTCGGGCCGATAGTTGTGCATCAGGACATCGGCGGTCTCGGCGAGCTTGAACAAGGCGGCGCGGCCCGCCTCCTGCTTGAGGTCGAGCACGATCGAGCGCTTCGATCGGTTGCAGCCGAGATAGAAGGCGGCCATGCCGGGATGACGAGCGGGCCCAAGCTGCCGTGTCGTGTCGCCCTCCGGCGGTTCGATCTTGATCACGTCGGCGCCGAGATCGCCCAGCTGCTGTGCGGCCCAAGGCCCAAGCACGACGGTCGTGCAGTCGAGAATGCGGACTCCGGCCAGCGGCCCTGCCATCACCTTTCCCCCTTATCCATTTCTCGGCGGCATCTAACCATGACCGCCGCGGCGGCGGAACAACCGGCCGCCGTTTGCGAAATTGCCCCCGGCGGCCACAACCTTCTCACAGCCTTCGTACGGTCGAGAACGTTACCTGTTGCAGCTCACTCTGGAGGTGACGATGAGTCCGAGAACGACGAAGTGGCAGTCGACCGTGCGCCGCACGACAGCGACCCTGGTTGCCGGCTTCGGCGTGCTGACGGTGGCGACCGCAGCCCAAGCCCACGACGAGAAGTACTGGAAAAGAAACGGCCCCCCGTTCGTGCCGCCGGGGCATGTCTACTACACACCTCCCGTGTACTACGCGCCGCCCGTGGTCTACGCCGCGCCGCGTCCCGTGGTCGTCTATCCGCCCCCCATGGTCTATGAGGCGCCGCCCGCCTATTACGGTCCGCCGCCGGGCCTGAACCTGAACTTCAACGTGCCGCTGCGGTGACCCATGCCGGCACGCGAAGCAAATGTGGCGGGATCGGTTCGCTCTTTCCGTCACAATGCCCAAATCGGCGGGAGATTAAATCGCGCGACGCTGCGTATCCCTTTACGTCACTGGAGGTGATCCATGCGTATCGTGACCAAGCAGCGCCTGAAGAAACTCTCCATCGCCGCCGTTCTGTTCGGATCCGTCGTCGTTGCCTTCGCCGGCGGGGCGCAAGCCGACGATCCCTGGGACCACGATCGCGGATGGGACCGCCATCGTGAGCATGAATGGCGTGAGCATGAATGGCGTGAACACGAGTGGCGCGAGCACCATGCCTACTATGCGCCGCGCTACGTCGAGCAGCGCCCGGTCTATGTCGCGCCACCGCCGGTGGTCTATGCGCCGCCGGCTTATGCAGCACCGATGCCGTCAAGCCTGAACCTGAACTTCAACATCCCTCTGCAATAAGACGTCGATCGGTCTCTCTCCTCGAAACCCGCCGGAGCCCCCTCCTCCGGCGGGTTGACTCCTGGCCGCGAGGCACTAAAGTGCCCGCATGCTGCGACTGCTGACGCTTCGACTTATTGGCTGATCCGCCGCCCCGACCCAGGTGACTGGCAAGGGGCCCTGCGGGTCGCACTGTCGTTCGTCCCTTCCTTCCACCAGTCGCCGCCACCCTTCTTCCATCGCAGTGTTCGTTCAGAGCCTTTTGGCCGTGCGCGGCGCGAGGAGTCTTTCGATGTCACCCCAGAAACCCATGATGCCGATCGCGGCCGAAAAGTACGTTCCGTTCAAACCGATCGACCTCAAGGATCGACGATGGCCGAACGCCGTCATCACCAAGCCGCCGATTTGGTGCGCGGTCGATCTGCGCGACGGCAACCAGGCCCTGATCGAGCCGATGGATTCCGACCGCAAGACGCGGATGTTCAAGCTCCTCTGCCAGATGGGCTTCAAGGAGATCGAGGTCGGCTTTCCCGCAGCGTCGGAGACCGATTTCGACTTCGTCCGCGAGCTGATCGACAACAAGATGATCCCGGACGATGTCACCATCCAGGTGCTGACGCAGAGCCGGCCGGAACTGATCGAGCGCACCTTCGAGGCCTGCCGCGGCGCCAAGCGCGTCATCGTCCATCTCTACAACTCGACCTCGACGCTGCAGCGCCGCGTCGTGTTCGGCCTCGACTACAGCGGCATCATCGACATCGCCGTGGCCGGTGCCAAGCTGGTCAAGCAGCTGGCCGACGCCAATCCCGGCACCGAGTGGGTGTACGAATATTCGCCCGAGAGCTTCACCGGCACCGAGCTCGAATTCGCGCGCGACATCTGCGCCGCGGTCGCTGAGGTGTACAAGCCGACGCCGCAGAAGAAGATGATCTTCAACCTGCCGGCGACGGTCGAGATGGCCTCGGCCAACGTCTATGCCGACCAGATCGAATGGTGCCACCGCAACTTCAAGTACCGCGACTCCTTCATCCTCAGCCTGCATCCGCACAACGACCGCGGCACCGGCGTGGCGGCGGCCGAGCTCGGCTACATGGCCGGCGCGGACCGCATCGAGGGCTGCCTGTTCGGCAACGGCGAACGCACAGGCAATGTCGACCTGGTCACGCTCGGCCTCAACATGTTCACGCAGGGCATTGACCCGGCGATCGACTACTCGAACATCAACGAGATCCGTCAGACGGTCGAGTACTGCAATCAGCTGCCGGTCCATCCGCGCCATCCTTACGGTGGCGATCTCGTCTTCACCGCCTTCTCGGGCTCGCACCAGGACGCCATCAACAAGGGCTTCAAGGCGCTGCAGGCATCCAACAGCAAGGTCTGGGAGGTGCCTTACCTGCCGATCGATCCGGCTGACCTCGGGCGTTCCTACGAGGCGATCATCCGCATCAACAGCCAATCCGGCAAAGGCGGCATCGCCTATATCCTGAAGACCGACTACGGCATCGACATGCCGCGCCTTCTCCAGGTCGAGTTCTCCAAGGTGATCCAGCAGATCACCGATGAGACGGGCAAGGAGATCCAGCCGGCCATGATCTGGGACACGTTCCGCCGCGAATATCTCGAGAACAGGTCGCCGATCGACTTCGTCAGCCACACGACCGTGCCCGAACCCGGCCATCCCGATCTCCGGCTGATCGACGCCAAGGTCAAGATGAACGGCAAGGAACGGTCGGTCAGCGGTCACGGCAACGGTCCGATCGCCGGCTATGTCGAGGCGCTGGCCAAGGATTGCGGCATCAGGATCAAGGTGCGCGACTATCACCAGCATGCAACCGGCGCCGGCGAGGATGCACAGGCTGTGAGCTACATCGAGGCGGAGACTGGCGATGGCCGCGTCCTCTGGGGCGTGGGCATGGACTCCAACATCGTGACAGCGTCACTGAAAGCGGTGACATCTGCCGCCAATCGATCGGTCGGCGCCAGATAGTCATACCGGTGTTACCCCCGAGCACTCTAATGTCGTGCGTGCAGGGCAACCTGCACGCACGATAACGTTCGGGGGATGTATGTCTCGTTTCAGCTTCAAGGCGCCCATCGCCATTCTGCTCATCGGCATGGTCGCCGGCGCGTCCATTGCCATCGCGGCGCAGCCGCACATGGTCAATGCGCTCAACTCCCTGCAGGCGGCACGCGCCGAGCTGGAGCGCGCCACGGCGAACAAGGGCGGCCATCGCGACCGCGCCATCTCGCTCGTCGACCAGGCGATCAAAGAGACCCGCGAGGGCATGGCCTTCGCCGACTGACCGGATGATCCGGCGCGCCCTCTGCCGCTCGACGGCAGAGGGGATTCGCGCGTAAGAAGGGGCATGGCGACAGCGAAGAAAAGATCCCCTTCCTCCAAGAAGAGTCCGGCCAGTGCGCCGGACGCCAACCTCCTCGCCGACCTCATGAAGTGGGCGACCACGGCTGGCGCCGACGCCGCCGACGCGCTCTACGTCAATGGCGAGTCGATCTCGGTCGCGCAGCGCCTCGGCAAGCGCGAGAAGCTCGAAAGCAGCGAAGGCCGCGATCTCGGACTGCGCGTCTTCGTTGGCAAGCGCCAGGCCTTCGTCTCCTCCACCGACTTCTCGCCGGCGGCCTTGAAGATTTTGGCCGAACGCGCGGTCGACATGGCCCGCGCCGTGCCGGAAGACCCGGTCTGCGGCATCGCGCCCGAGGAACTGCTGGCGCACGACTGGCCCGACCTCGATCTCGACGACAAGCGCCGCCCGCCCTCGCCCAAGACCCTGCTGACGCTCTGCGCGGAGGCCGAGGACTCCGCCCGGTCGGTGAAGGGCGTCACCAATTCCGAGGGCGCCGAAGCCGGGTGGGGCCGCACCTCCGTCATGCTCGCGGCCAGCAACGGCTTCTCGGGCGGCTATCGTCGCAGCGGCTACTCCCTGTCCTGCTCCGTTCTGGCCGGCGAAGGGACCGGCATGGAGCGCGACTATGAATGGACCAGCGCTGTCCACTTCGAGGATCTGATGCCGGCGGCCAAGGTCGGCCGCAATGCCGGCAAGTTCGTGGTCGCGCGCCTCAATCCGAAGAAAGCCGCGAATGCGCGGCTGCCCGTGGTCTACGACCGCCGCGTCTCGGGCGGCCTGATCGGCCATCTTGCCGGCGCCATCAACGGCCGCTCCATCGCCCGCGGCACGTCCTTCCTCAAGGACAAGATGGGCCAGCAGATCTTCGCCAAAGGCATTCGCATTCTCGACAATCCGCATCGCAAGCGCGGCCTCGGCAGCCGCCCGTTCGATGCCGAGGGCCTGCCGACCAAGCGCTACGCCGTGATCGACGACGGCGTGCTGACGACGTGGCTGCTCGATCTCGCCGCCGCGCGCCAGCTCAACCTGAAGCCGACCGGCCATGCCTCGCGCGGCACCTCAGGACCGCCCGGCCCCACGACATCCAACTTCTACCTCGAGAAGGGCGAACTCTCGGTCGACGAGCTGATCGGCGATATCAAGAGCGGGCTGTACATCACCGACCTGATCGGCTTCGGGGTGAACGGCGTGACCGGCGACTACAGCCGAGGTGCATCCGGCTTCTGGATCGAGAACGGCGAACGCGCCTGGCCGGTGAGCGGGATCACCGTGGCCGGCAACCTCAAGGACATGTTCCTCAACCTGACGGCCGCGAACGATCTGCGATTCAAGGGAGCCACCAATGCGCCAACGGTGCGAATCGAGGGCATGACCATCGCCGGCTCGTGATAAAGTCGGTCCATGGTTCCCCTCCACAAGATCACGCTCCTGGCCGCAACGACGGCACTCCTGTCGGCTCCCGCCTTCGCGCAGAGCGAGTTCCGCGACTGCCTGCAGGCCATCAAGACCGAAGCCGTGCGACAGGGCGTGCCGGCCGCGGTCGCCGATCAGGCGTTCCAGAATCTGACACCCGACCAGAAGGTGCTCGACCTCGATTCGCGTCAGCCCGAGTTCACGCTCACCTACGGCCGCTACATCGGCAACGCCGTCACGCCGGACCGCGTCGCCAAGGGACAGCAGAAGCTTGCGCAATATCGTTCGCTGCTCGATTCGCTGCAGCGCGAGTATGGTGTGCCGCCGCAGTACCTCATTGCCTTCTGGGGCATGGAAACCAATTACGGCACCTTTCTTGGCGACTTCTCCGTGGTGCGCTCCGTCGCGACCCTGGCCTGCATGACCAAGCGCATCGCCTTCTTCACCAACGAGACGGTGCAGGCGCTTCGCATCCTTGCCACCAACGGCATGACCAGCTCGCAGCTGCGCGGCTCATGGGCGGGTGCGATGGGCAACATGCAGTTCATGCCCTCGACCTTCATGAAGTACGCGGTCGACCGGGACGGCAACGGCCGCATCGATCTCTGGAACAGCATGCCCGACGCCTTCGCCTCGGCCGCGAACTTCCTGCGCGGCATCGGCTTCCGGCCCGGCCTGCCGTCGAGCGACGAGGTATTCCTGCCGCAGAACTTTCCGCTCGAGCAGGCCGACATGTCGGTCGAGAAGCCGGTCAAGGCGTGGGCGGCCATGGGTGTCCGGCGCGCCGGCGGCGCGGCGCTGCCAGCGTCGGACGATCCATCGTCCATCATCCTGCCGGCGGGTTGGCGTGGGCCCGCCTTCATCCTCTACCCGAACTTCAAGGCGGTGATGAACTGGAACCGCTCGACGCTCTATGCGCTGGCGGTCGGCATCCTCGCCCGCCAGATCGCCGGCGGTCCAGGGGTCATGCAAGCGCCGCCCGACGACGATCAGCCGCTGTCGCGCGAAACGGTGATCGAAATGCAGACCCGCCTCGCCCGCCTCGGCTTCTATAGCGACGAGCCCGATGGACTGCTCGGCCCCAAGACGCGCTCGGCCGTGCGCATGTTCCAGAAGCAGGTCGGCCTGCCCGCCGACGGCCATCCGACGCCGGAGCTCGTGCAACGCCTGATGCAGGCGGTGCGATAGGCGCGGACAGCGGGAGCTGCCGGAATTGCGATAAAGCGGCTAGGCCGGCTGCAGCAATCGGACCGCCCCCGGGGCCAGTCCGATGGACACCGGCAATGTCAGGGCATCGTCGCCGTCGATCTGTACCGGCTGCCGACGGTGTTCGCCGGCATCGCTCAGAACCGAGATCGTCACCTTGTTGCCCGTGACGACGCGATATCCGCCCGTGCGCGGCAGGCGTCCCAGCAGCAGGGCCAGGCCGAAGCGCAGCGTCTGCAGCCGTCCCCACCGCTCGAACAGACAGACATGCAGCAGCGGCTCGCCCAGGGTGGCGTCGGGAGCGACGACATAGGGCCCGGCATAGTGGCGACTGCGGGTCACGATCACCGAGGCCGCCTCGTAGCGCTTGCCGTCGACCTCGACCGCGTAGCGGACGGGCCGATAGCGACGGGCCTCGATGAGTGAACGCCAGACATAGGCAGCCCGCCCCAAACGGCGCTTGAGCGGCGCGCTCACGCCGGCAACCACCTTGGCGTCGAAGCCCGCCCCGGCCATCAGGGAGAAACAGCGCGGGGTAGCCGTTCCATCGACCGGGCCACAGCTTGCTTCACCCGGCCGTACCAGCAGGGCATGGCCGGAGACGATGGTCTGGGCGATGGCTGCGGCCTTGAATTCCAGCCCCAGCTCATGCGCCAGCACATTGGCGGTGCCGAGCGGCACGATGGCCAGCGCCGGTCCGTCGGCGCGATGGGCCAGGCCGTTCACCACCTCGTTGATGGTGCCGTCGCCTCCGGCGACCGCGATGACGGCATAGCGGCTGGCATCGCAACTCTCTGCCAATCGCCGCGCATCGCCGGCACCCTCGGTATCCACAAGGTCGACCCGCCAGCCGGCGGCGCGCACGCGGCGCACCACGGCTTCGAGCAAACCACGGCGTCGCCGCCCGGCAATCGGATTGCGGATCAAAAGAACCGCTTTGGGAGGGGTGAATGTCATCAAAGCGTCACAACCGATTAACAGCCACGAAACGGCTCCCATACACAATCCGCTGCGGGTCGTGCAATCGCGCACGACAGATTTTGTGTCGGTGGAGCTTTATCCACATCACCCTTGCCCCATGACCGTGCCGCTATGACCGTGATCGAGCGTCCCCCTTCTCTCCGACATCGCGCCATCTTCCTGTCGGACATCCATCTTGGCACCCGCGGTTGCCAGGCGGAGATGCTGCTCGACTTTCTGAAGAAGAACGAGAGCGAATATCTCTACCTGGTCGGCGACATCGTGGATGGATGGCGGTTGAAGCGCTGGTGGTACTGGCCGCAGGCGCACAATGACGTGGTGCAGAAGGTGCTGCGCAAGGCACGCAAAGGCACCAACGTCATCTACATTCCCGGCAACCACGACGAGGCGGCGCGGCAATACTGCCAGCTCACCTTCGGGGACGTGCGGGTCGAGGAAGAGGCGATCCACACGACGCCCGACGGGCGCAAGCTCCTGGTGATCCACGGCGACCAGTTCGACGGCATCATCCGCTACGCCCGCTGGCTCGCCATCCTGGGTGACTGGGCCTACAACACCGCGCTCCGCATCAACACCGCCTTCAACTGGTGCCGCCGCAAGCTCGGCCTGCCCTACTGGTCGCTCTCGGCGTACCTGAAACACAAGGTCAAGAACGCGGTGCAGTTCATCGCCGATTACGAGAAGGCGGTGGCCGGCGAAGCGCGCCGGCGCGGTGTCCACGGCGTCGTCTGCGGCCACATCCACCATGCCGAGATCCGCACCATCGACGGCATCCTCTACTGCAACGACGGCGACTGGGTGGAGAGCTGCACGGCGCTGGTCGAGGACTTCGACGGTCGCATGCGCATTGTCCACTGGGCCCAGGAGACGACCCGGAGACGCGCGGCACTGCCTCGGCTGACTGCTCCCACCCACGTGGCAGCGGAGTAGACCCGGTTGCGCATCGCCATTGTTTCCGACGCCTGGCGCCCGCAGATCAACGGCGTGGTACGGACGATCGAAACCATCGTCCGCCTGCTGCAGGCCGAAGGTCACGAGGTCGAGGTCTTCGGCCCCGATCGTTTCCGCACCCTGCCCTGCCCAACCTATCCCGAGATCCGGCTGTCGCTGTTTCCGACGGCGCGGCTCGCGCACATGCTCAAGCTGTTTGCGCCTGATGCCATCCATCTGGTGACCGAGGGACCCTTGGGCTGGGCGGCGCGCAACTTCTGCCTCAAGCGCGATATCCCCTTCACCACCGCCTATCACACGCGCTTTCCCGAATATGTCCATGCGCGCATCCGCACGCCGCTGTCCTGGAGCTACGCGCTGATGCGTCGCTTCCATGCGCCATCGGCGGGCGTGATGGTCGTGGCGCAATCGATCCGCGAAGACCTTGCGGCCCGCGGCTTCCGGAATCTCGTTCCGTGGTCTCGCGGCGTGGATATCACCGCCTTCAAGCCGTGCCCGCATGAGGATGTCGGCGACAAGCGGCCGATCTGGCTCTATGCGGGCCGCATCGCGATCGAGAAGAACATCAAGGCGTTCCTCGACCTCGACCTGCCGGGCACCAAATGGGTCGTTGGTGGTGGCCCGCAGTATCGTGAGCTGAAGCGCCGATACAAGGACGCCCGCTTCTTCGGCTCGGTCGATACCGAAGAGCTTTCCTACCGCTACGCCCAGGCCGACTGCTTCGTCTTCCCTAGCCGCACCGACACTTTCGGCCTCGTCATGGTCGAGGCGCTGGCGTCCGGCGTGCCGGTCGCCGCCTATCCCGTGCCCGGTCCGCTCGATGTCGTGACGACCTCCAAGGTGGGCGCGCTCAACGAAGATCTGCGCGCCGCCTGCCTGGCGGCAGTGGGTTGCGATTCGGCGGACTGTCGTACCCATGCCGAAACCTTCACCTGGGCCCAGTGCGCCCGCCAGTTCCGGGACGCCTTGCACCAGATCCCGCGCGGCGTGTGGCAGCCGCTGAAGCGCCGCGTGGTGCCCAATGCGGCCTCCTAGGGCGGCCGCGAAGGTACTGTCCCGTTAAACAAACGGAAAAATAACGGTTACCGCTCGGCAACCAAGAGAATGACGCCGCCCGGGAATCGGCACATCGAACCGGGCTATCCTTCTCGAAGACAGGCATCGTGCCACAATAATCCCGATCGTGCTCCCGAGGTGATTCCGGTCACCAACGGTGCGAACGCACGGGTTGACGCCCGAGGGCGGCCGCCTATGTCGAATGTGAAAGCAGAGGAGATCTGCGATGGCCGCTCTCAACCACATCATCATCCCTGCGCGAGACAAGGACAGATCGGCCGAGTTCCTGGCCGACATTCTCGGCGCGAAGGCCGAGCCGCAATGGGGTCCGTTCCGGCCGGTGCGGACAAGCAATGGCGTCACGCTCGATTTCGTGACTTCGACCGATGTCCGCACCCAGCATTACGCCTTCCTCGTCGATGATGCCGAGTTCGATGCGGCTTTCGAGCGGCTGAAGCAGGCCGGCGTCGTCTACTACGCCGATCACGACAAGAGCGGGCGCGGCGAGATCAATCACTATTGGGGCGGACGCGGATTTTATTTCGAAGATCCGAACGGCCACTGGCTCGAACTGCTGACCAGGCCGTACGGCAGCTTGAAGTAGCGCGTCCGCTTCTGCTCCGACGCGTGCGACGGGCAGACCGAGCAACAGGCGCGGTGACGAGTAGCCGCGATCACCCCGTCGGCGGTTCACCCGCCTTGATCCAGGCCTGGTAGGCCGCCTTGGTCTCGTCGTTGGGCGGATAAGTGCCGGCGATCGGCCTGCCCTGACCGACGCGAATGGCCACGAACTTCTCCAGCCGCTCCTGTTCGAAGGAATCGCGGGCGACCTCATCGGCAATGTGGCGCGGGACCACGATTGCACCGTCCTCGTCGGCCACGATGATGTCGCCGGGATATACGGGAACACCGCAGACGCCGACGGGAATCTGGACCTCGACCGGATGCAGACTATTCATGCTGGGAGGCGCGGCGGCCGCAGCGCAATAGACCGGAAAATCCATCTTGCCGATCACCGGCGTGTCGCGCATGGCGCCATCCGACAGGACGCCGGCCACGCCACGCACCTTGAGCCGCAGGGCCAGGATGTCACCCAGCGTACCGGCGCGTATATTGCCCTCGGTGCCGATCACCAGCACATGTCCCGCCGGTGTCTCCTCGATCGCCGTACGCTGCGCGTTCGGCGGATCGGCCGGCGTCGGCGGCTTGTCGAGATCCTCGCGCCCCGGCACGTAGCGCAGGGTATAGGCCGGCCCGACGAGACGCGTCGCCTTGGGGTTCAAAGGTCTGACGCCGTTCACCGCAGAATTGCGAAAGCCGCGCTTCAGCATCTGCATCGACACGGTTGCAGTGCTGGCATACAGGAAATTCCTGACGGTCTCTGGCGACAGCGGCGCAGTGCTGGACACGGCTTTTCCTCCTTTTGTTTCCATTGTCGTCCTCAAGGCATCCCACTGGATGCCTTTGCGGTGAGGCAAGGGTCACTCACCCGCTTCCAGCTGACAACTTCTTCCTGGATAGCGCGGGTTACAGCAGTGAGCCCTGATTTCCGTTGTTGCCGCCGTCGCGCTTGCGTGGGGGGACCGATGCGGCCCGCGGCGCCGTACTCAGCCCATCGGTAACGCGGGCGCCGATGCGACCATCGGCAAATTCGATGCTCAGCGTATCGCCTGAACGCGTTCCCGATGCCGCCAGCACCGGATGGCCGTCCTGGTTGCGCACGAGTGCAAAGCCGCGATTGAGCACGGAATGGAAGGAGTAGCTCTCCAACAACTTGCCCAGCTGATCGACCTTGTCGCCGCAGCGTACCAGCATCTCGGCCGTACAGCGGCGCACGCGGTCGGTGAACTGTTCCAGCCGCTCCGCGGTGCGTTCGATCTTCTGGCGGGTATCGCCCGCATAACGGCGCATCGCCCCTTCGAGCACGCGACCCTCGGCGACCAACGCCTGTTCCTTGGCGTTGATGACGGCGAGCGGACTGGCCAGGCGCGCCGCAGCGAGCTGGTGATCGCGGCGCTCGACCAGCCGGTGCATGGCAAGCGCGAGTCGTTCGCCGCAGACATCGAGCCGCTGTTGTCGCTCCTCGATCAGCCGCAGCGGATCGCCCAAGCCTCGCGCCAGGCCGGAAAGCGCGACGTTCGCCTCGCGCAGTGCTCGATTCATGCAGGCGATCGTGCGTTTGCCGAAATCGAGCGTCTGGGTCAGCAAGTCGGCCCGGACCGGCACGGCCATCTCGGCCGCCGCGGTCGGAGTCGGCGCGCGGCGATCTGAAGCGAAGTCGATCAGCGTGGTATCGGTCTCGTGGCCGACCGCCGAAATCAGTGGGATCGTCGAAGCAGCGGCCGCCCGCACCACGATTTCTTCGTTGAAGGCCCAGAGGTCCTCGAGGCTGCCGCCACCGCGGGCGACGATCAGGATGTCCGGCCTCGGCACCGGTCCTTCCAGCGGCAGCTTGTTGAAGCCCGCGATCGCTGCCGCGACCTCGCCAGCCGCCTTGTCGCCTTGCACCGCCACCGGCCAGACGAGGACATGACGCGGAAAGCGGTCGGACAGGCGATGCAGGATGTCGCGAATCACCGCGCCCGACGGCGATGTGACGACACCGACGACCTCGGGCAGGAAGGGCAGCGCGCGCTTGCGCTCGGCATCGAACAGCCCCTCCGCCGCAAGTTTCCGGCGCCGATCCTCCAGCAGCTTGAGCAGGGCGCCTTCGCCGGCGAGCTCGATCCGATCGATGATGATCTGGTAGCGCGAGGAGCCGGCATAGGTGGTGATCTTGCCGGTGGCGATCACTTCCATGCCCTCCTCGATCTTGATGCCAAGGCGCGGCAGCGTGCCCTTCCAGCACACGCCATCGAGCACGGCGTTCTCGTCCTTCAGCCGGAAATAGCAGTGGCCGGAACGGGGGAACGATGGCTGGCTGATCTCGCCGCGCACGCGCACGCGCGGAAAGGCACCCTCGAGCTGACGCTTGAGCGCGAACGAGAGTTCGGAGACGGAGAATTCCGGGACGTTGCTCAGACCCGTGGTTTCCGGGGCGGTCGCTTCCATCGGTCGACGCTACACCCGGGCATCGATGCAGGCGAGCGGACCCTTCCAGGCCAGCAGACGTGCATCCGAGGTGGCCAGCGACGCGCCGAGGCGCAGCGCGGTCGCCACGATCAATCGATCCGTCGGATCGAAATGAAGATCCTGTAACTCGCTTGCGGTGACGCCAATCGTGCCGTCGACCGGAACTTCGCGGACGCCAAGACGCAGCACCTGTGCCCTCCAGTCACTGAGCGGTATCGCCAGGCCGAACTTTCCTTCCCGAATCCTGAGTCCCAGCTCCCAGAACGAGATCGCGGACACATGGGCGACGCCGCCGATCACCGCCTGGTCGATCAGACGGGCCGCACGACTGCCCAGCGCCTTGTCGCCCTCGAGGGCCCAGACCAGGACGTTGGTGTCGAGAACCACGCTCATGCCTTGGGCGGCTCCCCGCTCTCGCTCGGCGCGTCGAGATCGCCCATGTGGATGACGGAGCCCTTCAGGGCGCCAACGATCGTTTTCGGCCGCTCCACGAACGGCACGATCTCGGCGACCGGCTTGCCGTTCTTGGTCACGATGACCCGTTCATGCGTGGACGCGACCTCGTCCAGCACGCCCAAAAACTTCGCTTTGCACTCCGACGCTTTCATGGTTTTTGTCATGGTGGCATCCGCGATGTGACCATGGTCATGACCTATAGTCATATCGCCAGAAAAGCAAGCTTTCTCAAAGGACTAGTTGCACATGCGGATATTGGTGGTGGGCGGCGGCGGTCGAGAACATGCGCTGTGCTGGGCCATATCCGCATCGCCCTTGTGCACGAAGCTCTTTTGCGCTCCGGGCAATGCCGGAATCGCGCAGCTCGCCGAATGCGTCAATGTGGCGGCCGAGGATGTGGCGGGCCAGGTGGCGCTCGCCCAGCGCGAGAAGATAGACTTCGTCGTTGTCGGTCCCGAGGGTCCGCTGGTGAAAGGACTCGCCGATCGGCTGGCCGAGGTGGGCATCAAGGTCTTCGGCCCGTCCGGGAAGGCGGCGCAGCTCGAAGGCTCCAAGGGCTTCACCAAGGAGCTCTGCCGTCGCCACAACATTCCGACAGCAGCCTACGAGCGCTTCACGGACGCCGCGCAGGCCGAAGCCTATATCCGCGCGCAGGGGGCGCCGATCGTCGTGAAGGCGGATGGACTTGCGGCCGGCAAGGGCGTCGTGGTGGCCGAGACCGTTGCGCAGGCAATCGAGGCCGCGCGCGACATGCTGTCGGGCAACCGCCTGGGCGCAGCAGGCGCGTCGGTGGTGATCGAGGAATTCATGGACGGCGAGGAAGCGAGCCTGTTCGCTCTGTGCGACGGCGAGCATGCCTTGGCCCTGGCCGGCGCCCAGGATCACAAGCGCGTCTTCGATGGCGACAAGGGCCCGAACACCGGCGGCATGGGCGCCTACTCGCCAGCGCCGGTGCTCGATGCGGCGATGGTGGAGCGGGCGATGCGCGAGATCGTGCTGCCCACCGTGCGCGGCATGAAGGCCGAAGGCATTCCCTACAAGGGTGTCCTCTATGCCGGGCTGATGATCGGGCCGAAGGGACCGCGCCTGGTCGAGTACAATTGCCGCTTCGGCGATCCCGAGACCCAGGTCCTGATGCTGCGGCTCAAGTCCGATATCGTGCCGGCCCTGATGGCCTGTGCCGATGGCAGCCTGGTTCATTTCGATCTGCGCTGGGCGGAGGAGACGGCCTTGACCGTGGTCATGGCGGCGCAAGGCTATCCCGATGCCTATGAGAAAGGCAGCCCGATCCGCAATCTCGAGGCCGCAGGCAAGGTCGAGGGCGTACAGATCTTCCATGCCGGCACGACGTTCGGCGCGGACGGCAAGACGATCCTGGCCAATGGTGGCCGCGTCCTCAACATCACCGCAATGGCCCCCACCGTCGAGGAAGCCCGCACGCGCGCCTATCGCGCCGTCGACCTGATCGACTGGCCGCAGGGCTTCTGCCGCCGCGATATCGCATGGCGGGCAGTCAGCCGGCGGTCGTGACACCCGAGTGCAGCCGAGGCTAGGTTCACTACATGCCCGATTCTCCCGACCTGTCGCAGCGCCTTCTCGCCCAGCTGCGCTTCCCCTGCGGCGACGTCCCTGAACCCGGCGACATCAAGAATGTCGCGCCCGGCATCTATTGGCTGCGCATGCCGCTGCCCTTCCAGCTCAACCACATCAACCTGTGGCTGATCGAGGAGAAGGATGGCTGGACGCTCGTCGATACCGGCATCAACTCGCAGGCCACGCGCGACCTGTGGGAGAAGATTTTTGCCGGCAAGCTCGGCGGCAAGCCGCTGACGCGCGTCGTCGGCACGCATCTCCATCCCGATCACATCGGCCTCGCCGGCTGGCTGTGCGAGCGCTGGAACGCGCCGTTGTTCATGACCCTCGGCGAGTACATGAGCGCGATCGCCGCGCGCAACGATTTCATCGACGCCGAGGAGGTCCGCGCCGCACACCTGCTGCGCAATGGCGTGCCGGCCGAGAAGATCCCGTTGTTCCATCGTCACAAGGGCGGTTACGCCAAGGGCGTGGTGCCGCTTCCCACTGCCTTCCAGCGACTGATCCATGCCCATCCGATCACGCTCGGCGGCCACCGCTGGGACGTCATCGTCGGCCGCGGCCATGCTCCCGAACACGCGTCACTCTGGTGCCCCGAACTCAACGTCCTGATCGCCGGCGACCAGGTGCTGCCCAAGATCAGCACCAATGTCGGCGTGTGGCCGAACGAACCGCTGGCCGACGCGCTGACCTGGTTCCTCGACGGCTTCTCCCGGTTCCGCCGCTTGCCGGCGGATGCGCTGGTCCTGCCGAGCCACGGCTTCCCCTTCGTCGGCCTGCATACCCGCCTTGACCAGCTCGTGGCACATCACGACGCGCGCATGACCGACATGACCAACGCCATCGCGCGCCTCGGATCCCAAGGGGCGACGGGTTGGGACATGGTACCGGTGCTGTTCCCGCGCCATCTCGACAACAACCAGATCGTCTTCGCCTTCGGTGAAACGCTGGCGCACCTGCATTGCCTCGAGACGCGGGCACGGGTGACGCGGACCGTGATCGACGGCGTGCATCGCTTCGTCGCCCTGCTCGATCCCAATGTCCAGCCGCCGATCGACGACTCCGACTCCGACGTGATGGATATCGGACCGACCTGATCCATTTACCGTCGTGCCTGCGGATGGCGGGAGATCGGCTTCGACACGGAAGCTCGATTGGCTCGTGACGTCCCTGCGAGGCGCGCCACCGTCTCCCCCTGAGGGAGCAGGAAGACTTTGATGCGTGTTGATCTCTTCGATTTCGAGCTGCCGGACGACCTGATCGCCCAGCGGCCTGTCTCCCCCCGCGATTCGGCGCGGCTGCTGGATGTCGCGCCGGACGGGCTGCATGACTGCACGGTGCGCGAGCTTCCCGCGCTGCTGCGGCGCGGCGACCTGTTGGTGTTCAACGACACCAAGGTCATTCCCGCCCGGCTCAAGGGAGTGCGGCCAGGCGGTGCCGGCAGGCAGGACGTCGCGGTCGAGGCGCTGCTGATCCGCGATCTCGGCAGCGCCCACTGGCTTTGTTTCGGACGTCCGGTCAAACGTCTGAAGCGGGGCGACGTCATCGCCTTTGCCGGCGGCATCGGCGCAAAGGTCGAGACCCTCAATGCCGACGGCTCCATCGTTCTCGTCTTCGACCGCAGCGGTCACGATTTTCTCACCGCCTTGGAGAGCAGCGGTGCCGTACCTCTGCCGCCCTACATTCGGGGCGGCGTCGCCGACGCGCACGACCGCACCGATTATCAAACGCTGTTTGCGAGAGTGGATGGTTCCGTTGCTGCTCCTACCGCTGGGCTTCATTTCACCCCCGCCCTCATGGCGGCACTCGCCGAAGCCGGCATCGGCGCCACCAACGTGACGCTGCATGTCGGCGCCGGCACTTTCCAGCCGGTGCGAGTCGAGGATACCGACCAGCACAAGATGCATGCGGAATGGGGAGAGGTGCCGGAGTCGACGGCGCAGGCGATCGGACGCACCCGTCAGGCCGGCGGACGCGTGGTCTCGATCGGCACGACGGCGCTACGCCTGCTCGAGACGGTGGCGCGTGATCAGGAGGGAGCGATCAGGGCCTGGAGCGGCGAGACCGATATCTTCATCACGCCGGGCTTCCGCTTCCGCGCCGTCGACCTGCTGCTGACCAATTTCCATCTGCCGCGTTCGACGCTGTTCATGCTGGTCGCAGCCTTCGCCGGGCTGGAGCGCATCAAGGCGGCCTACGCGCATGCCATTGCGCATCGATATCGCTTCTATTCCTACGGCGATTGTTGTCTGTTGCATCGATGAGTCTTTCGTTCGAACTCCTGGCCACGGACGGCCTGGCAAGGCGCGGCCGCATTGCAACAGCGCATGGTACGGTCGAGACGCCCGCCTTCATGCCGGTCGGCACAGCCGGCACCGTAAAGGCGATGATGCCGCAATCCGTCGCCGAGACCGGGGCGGAGATCGTGCTCGGGAACACCTATCACCTGATGCTGCGCCCGGGTGCGGAGCGCGTGGCGGCGCTGGGCGGCCTGCACAAGTTCATGAACTGGCCGCGCGCGATCCTCACCGATTCCGGCGGCTTCCAGGTCATGTCGCTCAAGGAGCTGCGCAAGATCGATCGCGACGGCGTCACCTTCCGCTCGCCGATCGACGGCATCCAGCATCGGCTGACGCCGGAACGGTCCATCCAGATCCAGCATCTGCTCGACGCCGACATCACCATGTCGTTCGACGAGTGCACGCCTTGGCCCGTCGAGAAGGAGGACGCGGCCCGATCGATGCGCCTGTCGATGGACTGGGCCGGACGCGGCAAGCACGCCTTCGTCGACCGGCCCGGCTACGGGCTGTTCGGGATCGTGCAAGGCAGCACGTTCCCCGATCTGCGCGAGGAGAGCGCCAAAGCCCTCACCGCGATCGGTTTCGACGGCTACGCCGTCGGTGGCCTCGCCGTCGGCGAGGGCCAGGAGCTGATGTTCCAGACGCTCGAGACGACCGTGCCGCTGCTGCCGGCCGATCGGCCGCGCTACCTGATGGGCGTCGGCCGGCCGTCCGATATTGTCGGCGCTGTACGGCGCGGCATCGATATGTTCGATTGCGTCATGCCGACCCGCGCAGGACGTACGGCGCAAGCCTTCACCCGCCGCGGCGAGCTCAATCTGCGCAATGCCCGGCATCGCGACGATCCGCGCCCGATCGACGAGCGTTGCGGCTGTCCGGCCTGCCGACATCACAGCCGCGCCTATCTTCATCATCTGATCCGCAGCGAGGAGATACTCGGCCCCATGCTCCTCACCTGGCACAATCTCCACTACTATCAGGACATCATGCGCGGCCTGCGAGCGGCGATCGAAACCCAGTCATTTGGCCACTGGATCGCCGCATTCGAGCAGGAACAGGGCCGAGGAGATCTACCACCACTTTGAAGGAGAGACGTGGCATGCCGAATGAGGTGTTGATCGTGGTCGACATGCAGAATGACTTTTGCGATGGAGGCGCTCTGGCGGTTCCCGGCGCAAATGCCGTCGTGCCCTTGGTCAATCGCCTCATCAATCGGTACGACCATGTGGTGCTGACGCAGGATTGGCATCCGCCCGGCCATGCCTCGTTCGCCAGCAGCTGGCAGGACGCCGCTCCCTTCAGCACCGCGAAGTTCCCCTACGGCCCGCAGACGCTATGGCCGGAGCACTGCGTGCAAGGCACCACCGGCGCCGACTTCCATCCCGAACTCCATACCGTCAAGGCGCAGATGGTCGTGCGCAAGGGATTCCACACCGGCATCGATTCCTACTCGGCCTTCCGCGAGAACGACCGCATGACGCGTACCGGCCTCGACGGCTACCTGAAGGCACGCGGCTTCACGCGGCTGGTGTTCTGTGGCCTTGCCTTCGACTATTGCGTCGCCTGGTCTGCCATCGATGCGCGACAGGCAGGCTTCAATGTCGCCGTGGTGCTGGACGCCACCGCGGCGATCGACCTCGACGGCAGCAAGAAGCGCATGATGACCGAACTGCGTCAGGCCGGAATCAATCTTACCGAGACCCCGTAGCCGGCAACGCCGGCTACTGCTTCACCAGTTCGACGCGGCGGTTCTTCGCCTGGCCGTCTTCGGTATCATTGGCGGCGAGCGGGCTGAGCGGCCCGACGCCCTTCGACACTATGCGATCGGCGGCGATGCCGTAGCGGCTGGCCAGGGCCCGGGCGACCGAGTCGGCCCGCCGCTGCGACAGGTCCAGGTTGTAGGCCAGGGTGCCCTTGTTGTCGGTGTGCCCGACGATGAAGACCTTGAGCCCTGCCTGCGACTTCAGCAGCGTTGCCATCTCGGCAAGCTGCTTGTCCGATTCGGGCTTGAGGTCGGCCTTGTCGAAATCGAAATAGATGCCGTACAGGGCGACGCGACCGTCCTTGCCCAGCGCACCGCCGATCTGATCCGCCGATACGAAGGCGAGGTTCTGCTGCATGGCCTTCGTCTCGAGCACATCCAGCATCACCAGCACGCGGCCCTTCAAGGCGGCCGAGATGTCGCCCATCGAGCCGCCGGTCTGGGTTGCCGCGTAGAGGGCGACATAGACGTCGCCGCCGCCTTCCTGGCTCCATGTGCCGACCCACAGGCGCTGGTCCTGATCGGGATCGACATAGTCGAGAACATTGCCGGCAAGAGCGCGGCGCTCGCGGCTGTAAGCGGTGCCCTCGGGCTTCAAGGCCCGCGGAATGCCATGCAGCTTGTAGAATTCCTCCCCGCACGCCTGCTTGCTGCACTCGAACAGCGTCTTGGCTCCCTTCGCTTCGAGCTCGTTCGTGTAGTTGCGAACGACCTCGAGTGTCGAAC
This sequence comes from Enhydrobacter aerosaccus, assembly GCF_900167455.1. Taxonomy (GTDB): domain Bacteria; phylum Pseudomonadota; class Alphaproteobacteria; order Reyranellales; family Reyranellaceae; genus Reyranella; species Reyranella aerosaccus. The sequence continues at coordinate 34,563 of NZ_FUWJ01000007.1, read as the reverse complement.
GGCCCTCGGGGATGACATAGATGGTGCGGGTCAGGCGTCCTTCTACCGTCTCCGTCTTGCTGTAGCGCAGCTTCTTGTCGGGATCGCTGGCATAGCTTGCTCCCACCGTCGGGCCGAGCGGCAATACCAGCTCATCGAAGTCCTTGCGCGTCTGCGCCAGGATGATGGAGCCGGCGTAGCGCGGCAGCAGCTGATCGCCGGAACCGGGGGCATTGGCGGCCAGCTCCTTGGCATAGCGCGGCTCGATCTGCGCCTGCGCCAGGCCGCAGGACCAGGCGAGAACTGCGGCCGCGATCAGGAGCCTGCGCATCACACCCGTTCGAGCGCCAGCGCGATGCCCTGTCCGACGCCGATGCACATGGTGCAGAGGGCGCGCTTGCCGCCGGTCGCCTCGAGCTGGTTGAGCGCCGTGATCATCAGACGGCCGCCCGACGCCCCGAGCGGATGGCCCAGGGCGATGGCGCCGCCATTGGGATTGACGTTTTCGGCGTCGTCGGCGAGGCCGAGCTGGCGCAGCACCGCCAGCGCCTGGGCGGCAAAGGCCTCGTTGAGCTCGATCGTGTCGAAGTCCCCGATCTTCATGCCGAGCTTCGCCAGCAGCTTCTTCGTTGCCGGCACGGGACCGATGCCCATCACGCGCGGCGGCACGCCTGCCGACACGGCAGCGAGAATGCGGGCCCGCGGCGTCAGTCCGTTGGCCTTGGCCGCCGCTTCCGAGGCGATGATCATGGCGCAGGCGCCATCGTTGATGCCCGACGAGTTTCCGGCCGTCACCGAACCGCCCTCGCGGAAGGCGGCCTGCAGCTTGGCCAGCGTCTCCATCGTCGTGTCGCCGCGCGGATGCTCGTCCTTGTCGACAACGTACTCGGTCTTGCCCTTCTTGGCCGCGACTTTGATGATTTCCTTGTCGAAGAAGCCGCGATCCTGGGCTGCCTTGCAGCGCCGCTGGCTGCGATAGGCAAAGGCATCCTGATCGGTGCGGCTGATCTGATGTTCCACGGCGACGTTCTCCGCGGTCTGTCCCATGGCATCCACGCCATAGGCCGCCTTCATCTTCGGGTTGACGAAGCGCCAGCCCAGCACCGTGTCCTCGAGCTTCATCGATCGGTCGAACGGCCCCTCGGGCTTGCCCATGACATAGGGCGAGCGCGTCATGCCCTCGACGCCGCCGGCGATGATCATGTCGGCCTCGCCGAGCTTCACGGCGCGTGCGGCGTGTCCGGCCGCTTCCAACCCGGAGCCGCACAGCCGGTTGACTGTCGCGCCCGCCACCTCGACCGGCAGACCGGCCAGCAGGCCGGCCATGCGCGCGACGTTGCGGTTGTCCTCGCCGGCCTGATTGACGCAGCCATAGATCACATCGTCGACCGCGCCCCAATCGACGGCGTTGTTGCGCTGCATCAGCGCCTTGATCGGATGAGCGGCAAGATCGTCGACGCGCACCGCGGCAAGGCCGCCGTTGTAGCGGCCGACGGGCGTGCGAATGGCGTCGCAAATGAAGGCTTCGGTCATCTCAGGGCCCCACACAACAAGGATCGTGCAGCCCGGTTAGCATCGGCAGCGCCAACTGCCAATGCCTCACGCTCCGCAGGGCCATGCAGCGAAAGGGAAGCGGACTTGCCTAGACGCCGAGCCGGCGGCAGACGGCGTATTGTGCGTAGCCGCGGAACGGGCGTTCGATCGCGGTCAGCGCGCCGGACCGCAGACCCAGCAGCGTCAGTTCCTGCTCGAGCTCGTCGCGGGGCGTGACGTGGAACAGCCTCAGCCAGCCGCGCAGGCCGACCCTGAACCACACCGGCAAACCTTCCTGTCCGCCGAAATCGACGACATGCAGCTCTCCGCCCGGCGCCAGCCACGTCAGGGCGCGCCCCAGCACCGCCTGCCAGCAGGGCATCATCGACAGGCTGTAGGAAACGAAGATGCGCGAGAAGGACGGGACGCCGAACAGCAGGGCGGGATCGAACGCCGTGGCATCGGCGCGCGCCAGCCGGATGTCGTGCGCCAGGCCTTCCTGCTCGAGCGTGCGCCGCGCGGTTGCCAGCATCTCGGCCGAGATGTCGATACCGAAGAACTGCACGTCCGGGTAGGCGCGCGCCGCCACGATCAGATTGCGCGCCGTGCCACAGCCGATCTCGAGCACCCGGCTGCCCGCCGGCGGGGCCAGGCGGGCGATCATCCGGTCACGGCCCAGCAGATAGTATTTCCGCGTTGCGTCGTAGACATGACGCTGCCGACGGTAGATTCGGTCCATCAGCTCCGACGAGACAATGGCTTCGGCCACGGTTCAGCCCTCGAACACATAGAGATGGAAGCCGCCGTAGATGGCCGAGCGGTCGCGCTGGCCCAGCGATTGCGACAGCTCCGCCTCGTAGCGCCAGCGCTGCAGCAGGCTGTCGTCGAGACGTCCCGGCAGCAGCGACGGCTCGGCGGCGGTACGGAAAATGACCCGTGCCCCGGGACGCGCGGTGCGAGTGATCTCCGTCCACAAGGCGTTGAGCTGGTCGTCCGTCATCCAATCCTGGGCATCGAGCAGCACGTAGCGATCTGCCGAGCCCGATGGACAGCCGGCGAGATATTCGGTGATCGAGCGGTTCAGGACCTCGACGCGATCGACCCGCGCGCGCAAGGCATCGAAGTGCTCGCGCCGCAGGTACGGCGGCAACGGACCGCTGGCACCGTCGGCGTAGGATCGGCCGAATGCCTGCCAGGCAAAGTAATTCTGTTCGAGACTGAAGCCGCAGGCGAGTCGTTCCAGCCGCTGGCGCAGCACATGGCGCATGTCCGTGCCCCCGGCCAGTGCGTCGTACTGCGCCGGAGGAATGCCAAGACCATAGAGCGACAGGCGGTTGGCCGTCGCCCAGCGCACGGCACGCTTGTCGAACAGCGGCGCCAGCGTCGTCTCGAAGAAGTGGCGCTGCTCTTCGAGCGACCGTGCACTCAGGAGATCGCGCAGATCGACGCCGTAGAACCGCGCCACCGCATGGCCGAGGCCGATGAACCGGCCGAGCACGCCGTGCCTGTAGGCATTGCGCTCGAAGATGGAAATCCGCCGCCGGCCCAGCTGGTTCAGGCTGCGGCCCTCCCAGTAGGTCCGGCTCTGCAGGTCGAGATACGGCGCGATCAGCCGCTCGTAGGCGGCGACATTGGCTTCGTCGTCAGCCGCGCCGAAGAAGCGATAGAACGCCTCCCAGGACGGCAACCGGCTGGCAGCGACCAGCTTCAGCCGGTTGAGCGCGACATGGGCAAGGCTGAGATCGAGCGCCGTAATATGCGCCGGATTGGCCGTCAGATACGACAGGACATTGCAGCCGCCCGAGGCGATGGCGACGACATGGTGGTCGGAGCCGAGTGCCAGCGCCTCGAGGTCGATCTCCGGGTCTTCCCAGATCTGCGTGTAGACGAGGCCATGGAACAGCCGTTCGAACAGCCTTTCCAAAAGCCCTTCACGAGATAGAGCGCGATTGCGCCGCACCGCTTGCTTGAGGCGGACGTGACTCTCCGCACGTGGATCTATCAACCCGAACTTCTCCGGCCCGATTCAATCCCGTCACTATGCCGGTATTGGATGCCGGTTTTATGACATGCTCATCCCCAGCTCAGGCCTTCACCAGCCTCAGCCGGGGCACTTCATTGGTGACGAGGCCGCGATAGATTTCGAGATATTCCTCGGCCATGCGCCGCGCCGTGAAGCGCTCCTCGAAGCGGGCTCGAATTTTCTGGCGCGACAGCAGGTCGAGCCGATCACGGATGGCATCGGCAGCCTCGACCTCGTTCTTCACGATCAGTCCCGTGAGGCCGTCTTCGACGATCTCCGGCACCGATCCGCTGCCATAGGCGACGACGGGTGTCCCGCAGGCCATGGCCTCGATCATCACCAGTCCGAACGGCTCCGGCCAATCGATGGGCATCAGGAGAGCTCGCGCCCCGCTCAGAAAGCCAGACTTCTCGCGATCGCTGATCTCGCCGATGAACTCGATGCCGGGCAGCTTGAGCATCGGTTCGATCTCATGCTCGAAATAGGCCCGATCCACCGGATCGACTTTGGCAGCGAGCTTGAGCGGCATCTTGCATCGAACGGCGATGCGGATCGCCTGATCCGGAGCCTTCTCAGGCGCCATGCGACCGAGAAAGGCAAGGTAGTCGCCCTTCACCGGCCGAGGGGTCAGGAGATTCTCGGGCAGGCCATGGTGGATCGTCTTGACCCAATGCGCCTGGGGCAAAGGCTTGCGCTGGCTATGGGAGATCGAGATCACCGGCACGGATGGAAACGCATCGAACACCGCCTGATGCTCCGGAAGGTCCAGCCGCCCGTGCAGGGTGGTCACGAAAGGGGCGGACTGACGCGAGAAGAGCGAGAACGGATAGTAATCGAGATGAAAGTGCAGGACGTCGAATTCATCGGCGCGCTGCCGCACATGTTCAAGCATCGCCATATGCAGCGCGACCGGGTCGCGCACGGCGCCATCCAACCGTAACGCCTGCGGCCACATCGGCTCCAGCTTGGCCTTGGTCAGGGAGTCGCCGCTGGCAAACAGTGTGACATCGTGGCCGAGCTCCACCAGCTCTTCCGTCAGCCAGGAGACGACGCGCTCCGTGCCGCCATACAGTTTGGGGGGAATTGCCTCGGTCAGCGGAGCAATTTGCGCGATACGCATACACGTAACCTCCTGGTTGACGGCGATTTGGCGGTCTCTCTGGTCAAGGGAAAATGCGGTGAGCGTGCGGCAGCCCCTTTTTGGTCACAGCGAAATCGATCTGTTCATGCCGCCGAATCCGATCCTGCAGCATTAGGCTGTGGCAATGCTCAGCCTTTGTAATTACGCGGGGCGACCCGTCGCGTTCCTGTTGCGCTATGTCGGTCGTCGGCCGATGGCGCATGCATCAATCCTAGCCGCGGTCCTCGCAGCCGTAGGGTGTTCCGTCAGCACCCAGTATGCGGTAAAGTTTCTGGTCGATACTCTCGCGGCGGGGCGCGCCCACCCCGGCATATGGATTGCGTTCACGATCCTGGTATCGCTGGTTGCGGCAGACAACCTGCTCTGGCGGGTCGGAGGATGGATCGCGAGCCACGCCTTTGTGCGCGTAAGCGGTGACCTGCGAGGCGAGCTGTTTCGCCATCTGACCGGCCACGCACCCAGCTATTTCTCCGACCGGCTGGCAGGGACGCTCACCGGCCGGATCACCGCGACCTCGAACGCGGCCTTCGCCGTCGAAAATCTCTTTATGTGGAACGTGCTGCCGCCCTGTGTGGCGACAGCGGGAGCCCTTGCCTACCTGATCGCCGTCAGCCTTCCCATGGCAGCGGTGCTGACCACGATCGCCGCGATCCTCATCGTCGTTCTGTTCAGGCTCGCGGCGGCGGGTACGCCTCTTCATCACGGTTTCGCCGACAAGGCCGCCCGCGTGGAAGGAGAACTCGCCGATGTGATCGGCAATATGCCGCTGGTCCGCACGTTCGGGGCGATGGCGCGGGAGCATGCGCGGTTCGACGAGACCGTCGGCCAGGAAATGACGGCCCGTCGCAAGAGCCTGCTCTACCTCGAGCGCCTGAGGCTGCTGCATGCCGCCGTCGTCATCATCCTCACGGTCGGCATGCTCGCCTGGGCCATCCTGCTATGGCAGCATGGCCGGGCCACGACGGGCGATGTGGTCCTGGTCTGCACGCTGGGCTTCACCATCCTGCATTCCACGCGCGATCTCGCCGTGGCCCTCGTCGACGTGACACAGCACATGGCTCGATTGTCCGAAGCCATCGCCACCCTGCTGCAACCGCACCAGATGAGCGACCATCCCGAAGCGACCCCGCTCGAACCGACGCATCGGGGAATCGATTTCGAGAAGGTGTCGTTTGCCTATCCAGGCGGCGACAAGGTGTTCGAACATCTCGACCTGAGCTTCGAAGCCGGACAGCGCACGGGGTTGGTCGGGCCGTCTGGCGGCGGCAAGTCGACCATCCTGTCGCTGATCCAGCGCTTCTACGACGTCGACGACGGCCGCATCCTGATCGATGGCCAGGATATCAGGCGCATCACCCAGGACAGCATGCGACGCGCCATCTCCTTCGTGCCGCAGGATATCAGCCTCCTGCACCGCTCGGTGTTCGACAACATTCGTTACGGCAAGCCGGAGGCGACCCAAGCCGAGGTGATGAAAGCGGCCGAGGCCGCCTGCTGCCGAGACTTCATCGAGGCACTGCCACAGGGCTTCGACACCGTCGTTGGAGATCGCGGCGCCCGTCTGTCCGGTGGCCAGCGTCAGCGCATCGCCATCGCCCGCGCGCTTCTCAAGGACTCGCCCATCCTGCTGCTCGACGAGGCGACCTCCTCGCTCGACAGCGAATCGGAGGAGGCGATCCGTCAGGCGCTCGACCGCCTGATGGAGGGGCGCACCGTGATCGCCATCGCGCATCGACTTTCGACGCTGCGCAACTTCGACCGGATCATGGTCCTGCAGGCGGGACGCGTCATCCAGGAAGGCAAACCCGACGAACTGCTGCATCGCCGCGGCCCCTACCGCATGCTTATCGACGAGGAACTGGCGCGCCTGACGCGACGGGCCGCCGCCTGAAAGGACCGACTTGACGGGTTTACCGGTTAGGTAGAGGCTGCCGCCATGACGGCGCGCAGCTTCGTCCTCTTCGACACACCGATCGGCACATGCGGCCTGGTCTGGGCCCCCACCGGCATTTGCGGCCTGCAGCTTCCGGAGAAGACGCCGGCAGCAACGCGGACGCGGCTGCGGCGACGCTGGCCGGAGGCCGAGGAGACCGCACCGCCGCCTGATGTGCAGACGGTCATCGATCGGGTCGTGACCCTCCTCAAGGGTGAGCCAATCGACTTGTCCGATGTTCGGCTCGATCTCGATGCCGTACCGCCGTTCCATCGTCGCGTCTACGAGGTGGCGCGCGCCATCCCGCCCGGGCAGACCATGACCTACGGCGAGATCGCGCGCCGGCTCGACGCCCCGCACGAGTCGCGCGAAGTGGGTCAGGCCCTTGGCCGCAATCCAATCGCCATCATTGTCCCCTGCCATCGTGTTCTGGCCGCCGATGGCCGGATGGGCGGCTTTTCAGCCAGTGGCGGCGTCGCCACCAAGCGACGCATTCTCGAGATCGAGGGTGCCGCTGCCCTGGGAGCCGGGCCCCTGTTCGAGCGGCTTGGACGCCCCGGTGGCTGACTGGACGTTCGATTGCCGTCGCGCGGTGCGGCATCTCAAGACCTCGGATCCGGCTCTCGGGGCCATCATCACGAACGTCGGCCCGTTCGTCATGGAGTTGAAGACTTCGCGCAGCCTGTTCGGCGCGTTGGCCGAGGCAATCGTCTATCAGCAGCTCTCGACCAAGGCTGCGGCTACCATCTACGGGCGTCTCGAAGCTCTTTTTCCCCGGAGCATCGGCGGCTTCACGCCCCGGGACATTTTGCAGACTCCTGTCGACAAGTTGAGAGGCGTCGGTCTGTCGGCAGCCAAGGTGCTCGCACTGCACGATCTGGCGCGGCGCGTCGACAATCAGGAATTGCCCACGCTGCAACAAGCAAATGAACTGGAAGATGCGGTCCTCATCGAGCGTCTGGTGCAGGTCCGCGGCATCGGCCGCTGGAGCGCCGAGATGTTCCTGATGTTCAGGCTCGGGCGTCCGGACGTCCTGCCGCTCGACGACTACAGCCTGCGCAAGGCCTACGCCGCGGCCTTCGGCAAGCGGCAGCTGCCGGCACCACGAACATTGGAAAGACACGGCGAGAAGTGGCGGCCCTATCGTACGGTGGCCAGTTGGTATTTGTGGCGCACACTCGATCTGACGGACAAGTGAAGGCGCGTTCATCTGCGCCACTGGAGTGACACATCGGCCATGACATAATCAGCGTCATGGCACTACCCTTCTCCAATACCGTCGATCGCACGCTCGAACGCCTGCGTACCGCTTTCATCCAAACCGCCCGTGGCGCCCGCGAAGCCGTCGGAGCACCACTTCGCCCCGATCTCCCCGAAGATGACGTTCCCCGGCTCAAGGGCCGCATCGATGCCTGCCTCGAGGGCAAGGGTGGCGAAACGGCACGGCGTGCACGGGCTGCCGAATTGGGGGAAGCCTATCTGTCGCTGTCGGCGACGGGCCGACGCAAGTTTCTGCTGACGCTGGCCCACGACTATGGGCTGACGCGCGAAGCGGCAATGGCCCGGGTCGAGCAATGGCGCAATTCCAAGGAAGCGCCGCGCTCTTTGGTCAAGGCGCTCGAACCCCCGGCAGTTCATCTGCTGCGTGAATTCGTCGGCGTTCCGGAAGGCGTGAAGTTCGTGGTCGATCTGCGCGCGGAGCTGATGGTTCTCGGCAAGACGGACGTTCCCGCCCGCACACTGGCCGAGGATCTGCGGCCGTTGCTGGGCGCCTGGTTCGATGTCGGCTTTCTCGATCTCGTACGCATCGACTGGCGGTCCTCGGCGGCCCTGCTCGAGAAGCTGGTCGCCTACGAGGCCGTTCACGCCATCCGCTCCTGGCGCGACCTCAAGAACCGCCTCGATTCCGACCGGCGCTGCTTCGCCTTCTTCCATCCGCGCATGCCCGATGAACCGCTGATCTTCGTCGAGGTCGCGCTGGTGAACGGCATGGCCGGCAACGTGCAGCGATTGCTCGACGCCAAGGCCGAGACATCGGATCCCGAACATGCCAATACCGCCATCTTCTATTCGATCTCCAACTGCCAGCGCGGTCTGGCCGGCATCAGCTTCGGCAACTTCCTGATCAAGCGCGTGGCCGAACAGCTTTCCCGCGACCTGCCGAACATCAAGGATTTCGCCACCCTGTCGCCGATACCCGGCCTGCGGAGTCACATCGATGGTCGGTTGAAGAACGAGGGCGACGGCGCGCTGACACCGGGCGAGATCGCTTCCCTGGTACCGGTCACCAACAACAAGGCGACCGGCGCCGCTGCCGTGCGCGAACTGCTCGACAAACCCGTGTGGTGGGAGGTGCCTGCCATCGACAAGGCATTGCGGCCAATCCTGACCCGCATCACGGCACGCTATCTCACCGGCACTGACGAGAGCGGGCGCGCCCTCGATCGCGTGGCGCATTTCCATCTCGGCAACGGCGCGATCGTCGAGCGCATCAACTGGCTCGCGGACACCAGTACCAATGGCCTCAAGCAGTCCTACGGCCTGATGGTGAATTACCGCTACAAGCTCGGCGAGGTCGAGGCCAACCATTCCGCCTATGCCAACGGCCGTGTGGTCGCGAGCCGCGAGGTCCGTGCCATGGCGAAGGCCTGAGCGTCGCACCGCGTTGAGCGAGAGGCCGGCGACGGCCTCTCCCCCTATCGAACCGCGGCTTTCTCCCCGCGCACCAGGTGGTCGATTCGCTCGACCACCTGTTTGAAGCGATCGAGGTCGCGGCCCTTGAGGCGTTGGCGCAGCGACTGCTGGGCAACGCCGAGAGGGTTGACGGGCAAGCCAGCGCGTCTCAGTTCGAAATGCAGATGCGGGCCGGTCGACAGTCCCGTGCTGCCGACGAAACCTACCACCTGGCTCTGGCGCACCTGCACGCCGGGCCTTATGCCGGGCGCCAGACGGAGAAGATGGGCATAACCGGTCGCCAGTCCGCCGCCGTGCTGGATCTCGACCCAGTTGCCATAGCCGCCGTTGGGACCAGCCTGCACAATCTTGCCGTCGCCGGCCGCGAGGACCGGCGTCCCGGGCGGGGCCGCGAAATCGACGCCCTCGTGCATGCGCGTGAAGCCGAGAAGCGGATGCATACGACGGCCGAAGTTCGAGGAAATCGTCACCCGCGCCAGATCGAGCGGCGTGCGCAACAGCGCCTTCATCACGCTCTCGCCATCGCGGTTATAGAAGAACTCCCGCCCACCTTGCGGCTTGAAGCGATAGACACTGAAGCTCTGCCGGCCACCGCCGGTCGTGAGCCGCGCCCACAGCAGCCGACCGTCATCGATCCGCTGGCCGTCTTCCGTCCAGGATTGTTCGATCAAGGTGGCGAAGCGGTCGCCAAGCTTGATGTCATGCTGGAAATTCACGTCCCAAGAGAAGGCGTGCAACAGTTCCGTCAATGCCTTCATCGGCAGATCGGCCGCATGCAGGCTGGCAATCAGTGAGCCGCGAATGGTGCCGGCGGCATGCATCACCCGTTTCACTGTCTCGAAGACCTTCTCCGAGACACGATAGGCGCCGGAGTCGAGCCGCTCGAGCAAGAGCTGCCGGGTCACCTCGGGGCGGATCGTCAGCCCCTCCAGCGACGGCGCACCATCACCGGCAGCGGCGAGGCGGGTCCGCACCTGGATCTCCTGTCCGGCCGGCAAACGCCTGAGGCTCAGATGCGGCGCGAGCGCCGCCAGTGCACGGTTGATTTCTTGTCGATCGAGGTCGAGGCCACCCAGAAGACCGGCCAGCGTCCCACCCTTGGCGAGATGCAATTGGGATTCACGCACCACGTCTTGCGATGCCATCGCCGGTGGCGGCGGCAACTCATCCGGTGGCGGAATCTGCGACGCCAGGAAAGCATCCGGATCAGGCGCTCTCGACTCGTCACGCGGCTCGGCTGAAATGGCCGCGACGGGCTCTGCTAGGCGAAGTCGCGACAGGTCGAGCATCGGCAGGCGCTGCATCGTCGCGACGATGAGAACCGAGGCTGCCACCACGACGGCGACGCTGAAAGCGAGGCCGAGCTTTCCAGGCTGTCGTTGCCGCGGCGGCCGCAATACCACGAAGGTCGGCGCTTTCGGCGACGCGGCAGGATCACGCCGCGATGCCAGCGACACGACGGTGGATGGACGATTCTCTCCCGCATGCGGCGTGTAATCCGCACGAGCAGCCTGATGGGGCATCCGCACTCCCTGAGGGGCAAGGGGTGAAGCGCTGACGTCTTGGTATTCGGTGCACGCACTCCGGCGGAGAACGTGCGAAGTCGTCGGCAGTGCCGATCGACTCGTTGTGTCCTTTCCTATGACATTCGGTCTGCAGTCACAAGGGCGGCGGTGGCGCCGACCCCACGCGCGCCCTCCACGCTCGTCGAGCAGCTCGCTACTTGTTCAGATAGTTCAGCTTGAGGCCCGGTCGCGGCCATTCGAAGCTCACCAGCTTGCCGGTCATGGAAAGCGTGGCATAGGCCGTCCGCAGATCCTCGCCGCCGAAGCAGACATTGGTGACCATCGGATCGGGCAGCTTGTACTGCGTCACCGACTGGCCGTCGGGCGAGATGTCGCTGACCGCACCGGTGATCAGGGTCGCAACGCAAATATGGCCCGCGGAATCCACGGCGAGGGAATCGAACATCTGATAGCCGCCCAGGCCGGCGATCACGCGGCCCTTCTCGCCACGATAGGGACCTTGCGCATCCTTGATCACGCCAGGTGACGCGAGTTTGAATGCCCAGCAGCGCGCCGTCGGCGTCTCGACGACATACAGCGTCTTCTCGTCCGGCGACAGGCCGCAGCCATTGGGTCTTTCGAGCGGGAAGACTTTTTGCTCGATCCTGGAGCCGTCCGCCTTGGCGTAATAGACCGCGCCACGATCGCTGTCGTAGTCGCGCGTCTTGCCAAGATCGGTGAACCAGAAGCCGCCATCCTTGTCGAAGACGAGATCGTTCGGCCCATTCAGCTTGCGGCCGTTGCAGGAGTCGTACAGCGTTTCGAACTTGCCGGTTTCCGGATCGACAACCTGGATCGAGCCGCCCTTGTAGTTCGCCGGCTGGGTGCCGGGAAACAGGCGGCCGTCCGGCCGCTCGATCCAATTGAAGCCGCCGTTGTTGCAGACATAGATCTTGCCGTTCGGACCCATGGCGGCGCCGTTGGGGCCGCCACCGAGCTTGGCGATGATGTGCTGCTTGCCATCGGACGTCACGCGCGTGAGCGTCTCGCGCGCGATCTCGACCAGGATCACCGAGCCATCGGGCATGGCGATCGGCCCTTCGGGAAAACGCAGCCCCGAAGTGATTTCCTTGTATGGCGTCATGAGCGTCTCCTCGACTTATTTTCCTTTGAAGCTCGGCTTGCGCTTGGCCAGGAACGCCGCCACTCCCTCTTTGAAGTCGGCGCTGCGTCCGAGTTCGCGCTGGAAATCGCGTTCGACGTCGAGCTGGGCCGAGAGCGTGTTTTCCGACGCCCGGTTCATGGCCTCCTTGATGCGCGCCAGCGCCAGGGTCGGCCCATCGGCCAGACGCCGGGCCAGTTCGGTGGCCGTCGTCATCAGTTCGGCATCATCGACCACGTCCCAGATCAGGCCCCACTGCTTCGCCTGCTCGGCCGGGATCTGCGGAGCCAGCATGGCCAGCGCGCGGGCCCGGGCATCGCCCACCAGCCGCGGCAGGAACCATGTGCTGCCGCCGTCCGGCAGCAGGCCGATACGCGCAAACGCCTGCAGAAACGAGGCCGACTTACCGGCAACGGCGATGTCGGATGCCATCGCGAAGCTCATGCCGACGCCGGCCGCAACGCCGTTCACCGCGGCGACGATCGGCTTCGGCACCGCGCGCATCGTGCGGATCACCGGATTGAAATACTTGTCGAGCGCCGCGCCGGAATCCGCGGTGGCACTGGCCTCGCGGTCGGGATCGGCGAGATCGGCGCCGGCGCAAAAGCCGCGCCCGGCGCCGGTCAGCAGGACGGCCCGCACCGTGGAGTCCGTCGCGAGTTCCTCCCAGCACTGCTTGAGCTCGGCGATCATCTTCCGCGAAACAGCGTTCAGCTTGTCCGGCGCATTGAGGGTCAGCGTGGCAAGGCCATCGGCCTTGGCCAGAGTTATCGTCTCGTAAGTCATGTCGTTCATTGCCCCGTGAAATGTGCCGGTCGCTTGGCGAGGAACGCCGCGACCCCTTCCTTGAAGTCGGCGCTGCGCCCGAGCTGCCGCTGGCTGTCCCGTTCGAGATCGAGTTGCTGGTCGAGCGTGTTGGTTGCCGCCGCGTTCAACGCGCGCTTGATGGCGGCGTAGGACAGCGTCGGTCCGGCCGCCAGGCGCGATGCGAGACGCATCGCCTCGGGCAGCAGCGCCTCGTCGTCCAGCACCTGCCAAATCATGCCGATGCGCTCGGCCTCCTCGGCCGGCACCGATTGGCCCAGCATGCCCAGCGCACGCGCGCGGGCATCGCCGACGATATGCGGCAGGAACCAGGTTCCGCCAAGGTCGGGAACCAGAGAGATCCGCACGAAGGCCTGGTCGAAGCGCGCCGACCGCGCTGCCAGCACGATGTCGCAAGCCAGCGCCAGGTTGGCGCCGCCCCCGGCCGCCACGCCGTTGACGGCGGCGATCACCGGCTTGGGTAGCTCGCGAATGGCGCGGATCATCGGGTTGTACAGCCGCTCCATGACCAGGCCGAGATCGGGCTTGCCGTCCGGCCCCATCACCGTGCCGACGCCGCTGCCGGCAAGATCGGCACCGGCGCAGAAGCCGCGCCCTGTTCCCGTGATCAGCACGGCGCGGACTCCCGGCTCGACCAAGGCCCTGTCGAGTTGCTCGATGATCAGGCCGATCAATTCCTGGCTCATGGCGTTCAACCGTGCCGGGCGGTTGAGCGTCAGTGTCAGAACCCCGCCCTCCAATGCGGTCAGCAGGGGCTCTTCTTCCTTGGGTATCGCATCCATGCGCGCACACTGGCATGCGTCCCGGCCCGCGCCAACCGGTCGCGTCGCAGGGCGGCACGTCGTCCCGTATGTCGGGGCAATGTCGAAGATTCTGATCCTGGTCGGCACCGAGTCCGGCAATGCCCAGATGGTGGCCGATGCGCTGAAGCCGGTCCTCGAGACCGCCGGCCACGCCGTCGATGTCAGCGACAAGGCCGCATCGTCGGCCGATCTCGTGGCGCACGATGTTCTGCTGGTGGTGTGCGCGACCCACGGTTCGGGCGACATTCCGACCAACATCCTGCCGCTTGCCGAAACGCTGGAGCAGGCCAAACCCGACCTCTCCGGCCATCGCTATGGCGTGATCGCGCTCGGCGACATGACCTATCAGGACACCTTCTGCGGCGGCGGCAAGAAGCTCGATCGGGTGCTTGAACTGTGCGGGGCCCGAAGGATCGGAGATCGCCTCGAGGTCGATGCGTCGACCCAGCCGCTGCCGGACGAGGAAGCCCTGACCTGGATCGAGAGCTGGAAGAGCCTCGTCTAGGAATCAGAGGCCCTTCAAGGCAGTGTAAACACTTCTACAGGCTCGGGCACGCCGCGCAGCGTGTGCTTGCCCATCGACACCATGGGCTGGGTCGTGGCGTCCTTGAACTCGGCCGAGGCCAGGACCGGCACCCCGGTTTCCTTGGTGAGGCTTTCGAGCCGCGCCGCCCGGTTCACGGCCGGGCCGATGACGGTGAAATCCAGCCGATCCTCGGTGCCGACATTGCCGAACGTCACGGGCCCGATATGCAGGCCGATGCCGAAGCGCAGCGGCTCATGCCCGCCCGCGGCACGCGCCTCGTTTGCGGCGCCGATATCATCGATCAGCTGACGTGCGGCACCGAGCGCGTTCGCCGTCACCATCGGCAGGAACAGCGCATCCTCGGCCGGGAAATAGGCCATCACGCCATCGCCGATGAACTTGAGGATCTCACCACCATGCTTCGTCAGCGCGTCGCCGACGAGCTGAAGATAGTTGTTGAGGAGCTCGATGAGATCGCCCGAGGCCATGCGCTCGTTGAGGCCGGTGAAATCGCGCAAGTCCGAGAACCACAGCACGGCGTTGATCTCCCGGCCGTCGCCGCGCTTGATCAGGCCGCCCATGATCTGTTCGCCGACGATGCGGCCGAGATAGGTATCGAGCAGGGTCGTTGCCAGCCGCTGATTGATGCGGCTCTCGAAGACCGGGGCGAGATAGTCCATCAGGCGATGGAACTTGGCCAGATCGGCCTCGCTGAAACCATCGGGCCGATCGGTCGTGAAGGTCAGAGCGGGAGAGCGGCCATAGGCCACGCGCATGGGCGCGGCATAGTAATCGGTGCCGCCCGCCGCCGCGATCTCGTGCAGGACCTCGTGGTGGTTCTCCGTCAGCCCGTCCAGCCGATAGCGCACCGGTCTGCGCGTCTCGGCCAGCTCCTGCATCGGGCTGCCGATATAGGCGGAGGTGGTCTCGATGCCGTGCGGCCGGCCGCCCAGCTGCACCTTCTCGCCCCGGCGCCACTGGATGGCGAAGGAGCGCCACTGCGGATGGATCGCCTGCAGGCCGATCGTAAAGCGCAGCAGCGGCGCGCCCGCGGCCACCATGCGGTTGGCCAGCTCCTCGACCAGCCTGCCGGGGTCGGCAATGAGCCGACCCTCATGCACCAGCCAATCGACGACCGGCTCGACCTTCCAGTCGAGTGTCGCGCTGGCCCCCGAATCAGGCACCGACCACCGCCTGTACCTCCTCTCCCGACGTCCGGTAGATCTTGTTCGTCGTGAGATCGGCGATCTTCTCGATATTGGCCTCGACATCCTCGATGGTCGGCGCACGGCCTTCGATCCGCACGCCCGGCGCCTCGCGGTACTCGATACGCGCGAAGTAGCCGGCACCTGCGCTCCAGATCTCGCCGGTGCGCTGGCACTGCTCGCTGCACAGATAGGCGACCATCGGCGAGACGTACTCCGGCTTGAGCTTCTCGAGCGCCTCGGGCGTCATCAGGCTTTCGGTCATGCGCGTCCCGGCGACCGGCGCCAGCGCATTGATGAAGACGTTGTACTTCTGGCCCTCGAGCCTGAGCGCGTTCATGAAGCCCACCACCGCGAGCTTGGCGCCGCCGTAATTCGACTGACCGAAATTGCCGTAGATGCCCGAGTTCGACGAGGTCACCACGACGCGGCCATAGGCCTTGTTGCGCATGATCGGCCACGCCGCATGCGTGACATAGGCGGTGCCGAGGAAGTGCACCTTCACGACGAAGTCGAAATCCTCGACCGTCATGTTGTGGAAGGTCTTGTCGCGCAGCACGCCGGCGTTGTTGACCACGATATCGACGGTGCCGAAGGAATCGACGGCGGTCTTGACGATGTTGGCCGCGCTCTTGGGATCGGCGACCGAATCGTAATTGGGAACCGCCACGCCGCCGGCCGCCTTGATCTCGGCCACGACCTGGTCGGCGGCGGCATGGTTGCCGCCCTTGCCGTCGACCGCTCCGCCCGGATCGTTGACCACCACCTTGGCGCCGCGGCTCGCCAGCAGCAGCGCATGGGCACGACCGAGTCCGTTGCCGGCGCCGGTGACAATGGCGACGCGATTGTCGAAGCGAATGGTCATCTTTCTCATCTCCCTCGAATTCTATTGGTCCGGGAGAGGTTATAGGACCATCGCCGGCGGGAGACACCATGTTGGGTCTCCGCCGGCGGTTTCAACCCTCTACGCCGCAGCCCTCAAACGCGTTGCAGGATCACCACGGAAGCAACCGCCTCCTCCATGCCGATGACGCCGCCGCCGTTCTCGGCCAGGGCGATCTCAGCACCCTTCACCTGACGCGGCCCGGCCTCGCCGCGCAATTGCGCGGTGAGCTCCGCCAGCATGGAAAGCCCCGTTGCTCCGACCGGATGGCCCTTCGAAACCAGCCCGCCCGAGGTGTTCACCGGCAGCGTCCCGCCCGGCCCCGTCGCACCGGAGGCGACGAACTTGCCGCCCTCGCCTTCGGGACAGAAGCGCAGCATTTCGCATTGGTAAATTTCGCAGAAGCTGGTGGCGTCGTGCACTTCGGCGACATCGATGTCCTGCGGCGCCACGCCGGCCATCCTGTAAGCCTTGTCGGCGGCGGCGCGCGTCAGGCCGGGCTTGTCGAGGTCGCGGTACATGCCGCCCGAGAAGCCGACGCCCGCGATCTTCACCGCCCGCTCCCGCACTGCCTTCGGCAGCTTCTCCAGATATTCCTTCGAGCACAGCAAAGCCGCGGCTGCGCCGTCGCCGATCGGCGCGCACATGGCGCGCGTCAGCGGATAGGAGACGGGGCGGTCCTCCAGCACCGACTGCGGCGTCATCTGAAAGCGATACTGCGCCTTCTCGTTCAGGGCCCCATAATTGTGGTTCTTCGCCGCACCGATGGCGATCTGCTCCTGCGTCGTGCCGTACTTCCACATGTGCCACTTGGCCTGCATGGCGTAGGTGTCCATGAAGATCGTGCGGTCGTCGCCGGGCTTGAATTCCGAGCCGACCATCGCGGCCACGCGGTCCATCTCCGCCACCAGCCGGTCGTGCTGGCCCGTGATGTAGCCCTGGTTGAACAGGTTCGAGGTGCGCTCCGGCGCCTCCGGGCTGAACAGCTTGTCGATGCCGAGGCAGAAACTGAGCTCATGCGTGCCGGCCAGCACATCCTTCCAGGCGCCCATGAAGGCGGTCGAGGCGGTGGCGCAGGCATTCTCGACGTTGAACATCGGCACCCGCTCGGGGAACAGCCCCTCCTCGACCAGGGGCTGGAACAGGGCCTGGCCGCGGATCGAGTTCTGGCCCCAGAACACCATGCCGCAATTGCCCACCCAGCCGGATTCGATATCCGCCCCGGTCTTCATGCCGGCATCCGAAAGGGCGCCGAGATAGGCCTCCCGGGCCAGCGCCTCGAAGCTCATGCCGGGGTGCTTCTTG
Source organism: Enhydrobacter aerosaccus (assembly GCF_900167455.1). GTDB lineage: Bacteria > Pseudomonadota > Alphaproteobacteria > Reyranellales > Reyranellaceae > Reyranella > Reyranella aerosaccus. The sequence continues at coordinate 17,046 of NZ_FUWJ01000007.1, read as the reverse complement.
AAGGCGGTCGTATAGGCGCCGACGATGTAGACATCGCGCATTTTCAGGTCCTCTGGGCGTTTCCGTTGGTTGGCTTTGGCCGCATTTGAGCGTATCCAACGGCCTTACGCTAGGAGAACCGACATGGCTGCCCAGACGGCTTCCCACGCCCCGGCCAAGGCCCCGCACGTGGACGAGACGATCGCCGAATTGAAGGCGCTCTACGGCGATCGCGTCAGCACCGCGCCGGCCGTACGCGAACAGCACGGCAAGGACATCTCCTATCACGAGGCCCACCTGCCCGATGCCGTCGTCTTCGCCGAATCGGCCGAGGAGGTGCAGCGCATCGTGCAGATCTGCGCCCGCCACAAGACGCCGATCATCCCGTTCGGCACCGGCACGTCGCTCGAGGGCCATATCAGCGCTCCCAACGGCGGCATCTCGCTCGATGTCAGCCGCCTGAACAAAGTGCTGGCGGTGAACAGCGAGGACCTCGACGTGGTGGTGCAGCCCGGCGTGACGCGCAAGCAGCTCAACGAATACATCCGCGATACCGGCCTGTTCTTCCCCATCGATCCCGGCGCCGACGCCTCGATCGGCGGCATGACCAGCACGCGCGCCTCGGGTACCAATGCCGTGCGCTACGGCACCATGCGCGAGAATGTGCTGGCGCTGCAGGTCGTCACCGCCGATGGCCGGCTGATGCGGCTGGGCCGCCGCTCGCGCAAGTCGAGCGCCGGCTACGACCTCGTGAAGCTGTTCGTGGGCTCGGAGGGCACGCTCGGCGTCATCACCGAGGTCACGCTGCGCCTCTACGGCATTCCCGAATCGATGGTCGCCGCGACCTGCGCTTTCGACACGCTGGAAGGCGCGGTGAACACCGTGATCCAGACCATCCAGTCCGGCATTCCGGTGGCGCGCATCGAACTGATGGACACCTACACCGTCGATACGGTGAACAAGTATTCCAAGCTCGACCTGCCACCGAAGAACCTGCTGCTGCTGGAATTCCACGGCACCGAGGCCGGCACCAAGGAACAGGCCGAGATGGTACAGGCGATCGCTGCCGAGAATGGCGGCGGCAATTTCGCCTGGACCAACCAGGCCGAGGAGCGGACGAAGATGTGGCAGGCCCGGCACGATGCCGCCTGGGCCGCCAAGGCCGCCCGGCCCGGCTGGGGCATGTGGGCGACCGATGTCTGCGTGCCGATCTCGCGCCTCGCCGAATGCATCCTCGAGACGCAGAAGGATATCCAGGCCAACGGTCTCTATGCGCCGATCGTGGGCCATGTCGGCGATGGCAATTTCCATCTCACGATGATGATCGACCCCGATGATCCGACCTACCTGCCGCGCGCCGAGGCGCTGAACGACCGCCTGGTGGCGCGGGCGCTGGCGTTGGGCGGCACCTGCACCGGCGAGCACGGCGTCGGCATCGGCAAGATCAAGTTCCTCTACGAGGAGCATGGCGAGGCGATGTCGCTGATGCGCTCGATCAAGAAGGCACTCGACCCCGACAACATCATGAACCCGGGCAAGATCATGGGCCCGATCAACTAGGGGCTGCCCGCTACGCGCAGGCATGGCCGCACGCGCGCGGCCGGAAGTCGTTCATCGAGACCGGCAAATGCGAGGCCGAAGCGGATTGAAGGCTCATAGGAGCGCGCCGCTCCCATGAAAAAGGGCCGGCGATGGCCGGCCCTTTGCGTTTCGTCCAGGACGAACGGCTTACTTGGCCGCCTGCACCATGATCTCGACCTTGAGGCCGGGCGCGGCGAGCTTTGCCTCGACGGTGGCGCGCGCGGGCGCATTGCCGGGGGAGACCCAGGCGTCCCATACCTCGTTCATCTGGCCCCAGGTCGCGATATCGGTCAGCCAGATGTTGGCCGACAGCACCTTCGACTTGTCGGTGCCGGCCTCGGCCAGGAACTTGTCGATCTTGGCCAGGATCTGCTTGGTCTGGCCCTTCACGTCGAGGCTGGAATCGTCCGCCGTCAGGCCAGCGAGATAGACCGTGTCGCCATGGACCACGGCGCTCGACATGCGCGGACCGGCGTTGATTCGCTTGATGCTCATTGCTCTCTCCTCGTGGCAGCGATGCCTGAAAACGGCGCGGACCTTAGCAGATCGTGTTATCCTGTTGAAAAAGAAACGGACGACCTTTTTTGCCCGACGCCGATCCTCAGAGTTTCGAAAGTCACGCCGACCACTCGCCCGCCTTACCCGTCCCCGCCAAGCGCCGCCGCCGCGTTTGGCCGTGGATCGTGGCCGCGATCGTCGTGTTGATCGGCGGCGGCGCGATCGCCTACTGGCAGTTCGCCGATCAGCCACCGCCCTGGTTCGTTGGCACTCCGATCTATACGGCGCGCACTGACATCACCGGCAATCGCCTCCTGGTGATCCACTCCAAGCTGCTCTACAGCGCCGACGGCAAGTATTCGGCGACGCGCACGGTCTATGAACACGGCAAGCCGCCCGCCGAGCAAAGCTACGCAGGCTCGTGGCGGCAGGACGGGCAGTGGATCTGCCTGCGCATGGACTGGAAGCCCGACCGGGAGTTCTGCAACACCTTCATCGAAACGGAGCAGGGCTGGATCGTGCTCAACAAGGGCGATGCGCGGACGACACCCGTCATGCTCGCCGCTCCGTCGCCGCCCTCCGAGCAGGATCTGGTTCCGCTGCCGCCCGGCGCGAGCTGCTCTTTCGCCGGCAGCACCGTGGCGCATGCGACTTCCGTGATGGCGTTCGAAGCATCGGTCGTGAACCCAGGTCAGTCCTGCAAGGCGGAGGTGCGCACCTGCACCGACGGCGAACTGTCCGGATCGTTCCCCTATGCGGTCTGCTCGGCTGCCATCGTGCTTCCCCTGCCGTCGAAGAAGCCGGCGCCACGGCGCTCGCCGCCGCGGCCGTGAACGGACTGGCGGCCTAGATCGCCGCCACGACCATGATCTCCACCTTCATGGCGGGATCGCTGAGTCTGGCCTCGACGGTCGCCCGCGCCGGCGCCTGGTCAGGCACGACCCAGGCATCCCACACCGCGTTCATGGCCGCGAAATCGCGGATATCGGCAAGCCAGATGGTGGCGGTCAGGATCTTCGACTTGTCGCTGCCGCCCTTGGCCAGCAGCGAGTCGATCTCCGCCAGCGTCTGCCTCACCTGGCTGGCGATGTCCGTGCCGGTGTCCTCGGGGATCATGCCCGAGCAGTAAATGCGGTTGCCCTTCACCACGGCCTCGCTCATGCGGGGGCCGGGATCGATTCGTCTGATGGCGCTCATGGCGCGAGCTTAGAGCATATTCCCGTCGGTATCGGAACGGCGCTCCGCACAACGGCTCGGCATGCGCTTGGCGCTTCCCGGGCCGGCGGTCCGCGATAAAGTCGCCGATGCGAGGTGATCGATGACCGATGAAGAGGCCGGCCGCGTCCGCGATTTCGTGGGCTACGGGCGCAATCCCCCCGACCCGCGCTGGCCGGGCGGCGCGCATGTCGCGGTCAATTTCGTCATCAACTACGAAGAGGGCGGCGAGTATGCCGTGCCGGATGGCGATCCCGCCTCCGAGACGGCGCTGACCGAAGGCTCGACCGCGGCGGTCAAGGGACGCGACCTCGGCGCCGAAAGCATGTTCGAGTACGGCAGCCGTGCCGGCTTCTGGCGCCTGCACCGCATCTTCGCCAAGCGCAAGCTGCCCTGCACCGTCTTCGCCATCGCCCGCGCCCTCGAACGCAATCCCGAGGCTTGCGCGGCGATGCGCGAAGCTGGATGGGACGTCGCCGGCCATGGCTACCGCTGGGAGATCCACGGCAACCTGACGCCCGATGTCGAGCGCCGTCAGATCGAGCGGGCTACCGAGAGCATCACCCGCACCATCGGCACGCGGCCGGCCGGCTGGTACAGCCGCTACGCGCCTTCGCTCCAGACGCGGACGCTGCTGCTCGACGCGGGCTACGAATACGACAGTGACGCTTACGACGACGAGCTGCCCTACTGGCGCAAGGTGGGACAGCGCCAGCAGCTCATCGTGCCCTACTCGCTGGTCCACAACGACGTGCGCTTCGCCCGCCAGGGCATGACCAGCGGCGACGAATACCTCGCCTACATCAGGAACGCGGTGCAGTGCGTGCTGGAGGAGGATCCGCCGCGCATGCTGAGCTTCGGCCTGCACGATCGCATCATCGGCCATCCCGGCCGCGCGTTCGGTCTCGCCCGCGTGCTCGACTGGCTGGCCGAGCAGCCGAAGGTGTGGGTCGCGCGCCGCGTCGACATCGCGCGGCACTGGAAGAAGGTTCATCCCGAGTCATGACTTCCCGCTCCCGTTCCGCGTCCCCGAAGCCCCCGTCCCCGAAGAAAGCCGCCGCGACCGGTCTTCCGCCCATCAAGCGGCCGCTGGACGGCATGCTCGTCCTCGATCTCGGGCAGATCTACAACGGCCCCTATTGCGGCCTGCAGCTCGCCTTCATGGGCGCGCGCGTGCTCAAGATCGAACCGCCGGAGGGCGACGTCGTGCGCCGCCGCAAGCGCGAGGTCGAGCCCTATCCGCTGGTGATGCTGAACTCCAACAAGGAGTCGGTCGTGCTCGACCTCAAGCAACCGCGCGGCAAGGAGATCTTCCTGGCGCTGGTCGAAAAGGCCGACGTGCTGATCGAGAACTTCGCCGCCGGCGTCATGGATCGTCTCGGATTGGGCTGGGACGTGCTGCACAAGCTCAATCCGCGCCTGGTCTATGGCGGCAGTTCCGGCTTCGGCCTCGACGGTCCCTATCGCGATCTTCCCGCCATGGACGTCACCGTGCAGGCGATGAGCGGCATCACCAACGCCACAGGCGATGCCGACGGGCCGCCGACCAAGGCGGGCGCGGCGGTGTGCGACTTCCTGGCCGGCATCCATCTCTGCGCCGGTATCCTCGGGGCGCTGGTGCAGCGCGAGCGCACTGGCGAAGGACAACGCGTCGAGGTCGCCATGCACGAGGCCGGCGCCATCTCGATCGCCTCGGCGCTGGGCGCGGTGATGGACGGCGACACCAACGTCCCGCACCGCACCGGCAACCGCCATCCCGCGCTCGCGATCGCGCCCTACAACACCTATCCCTGCAGCGACGGCTATGTCGCGATCTTCACCTCGGCCGAGCGGCACTGGCACTCGATGTGCCGGATGCTGGGGCGGCCCGACCTGCTCGAGAACCCCGATTATTCGACGACGCCGGGCCGCGCGAAGCACATGGACGAGATCGATGCGCTGGTGTCGGCCTGGACGCTGCCGCGGACCAAGGACGAGGTGCTGAAGCTTCTGAATGAGGCGCATGTTCCCTGCGCGCCGGTCAAGACCGCGCGCGAGGTCGCCTACGATCCGCATCTCGAGGCGCGCGGCTTCTGGGTCGATGTCGATCATCCCCGGCGCGGCAGGACACGCGTGCCGATCTCGCCGATCCGCCTCCACACCGGCGGCAAGTCGGAGATCAGGCGGCCGGCGCCGACGCTGGGGCAGCATACCGACGCCGCCCTCGGCGACATTCTGGGCCTGCCCGCCGCCGAGCTCGCCAGCCTGCGCGCCGAGGGCGTCACGGTGCCGGTGACGGAGAAGAAGGGGACGGAGAAGAAGAAGGCGTAACCGGGAGCGCGCGACTCCAGCAACCACAGGAGGAAGCCAATGACGATCATCGACAGTCAGGTTCACGCCTACGAAGCCAACACGCCGAAGCGGCCCTGGGCCAGCGTGCCGAACTGGCCGCCGCATGTGACGGGCGACGAGATGGTCGCGGCGATGGACAAGGTCGGCGTCGACGGCGCGATCTTCGTCTCGGCCTTCTCGCTCTACCAGTACGACGCGAGCTACGCCGTCGAGGTGCAGCGCCAGCACCCGGGACGCCTGGCGATCGTCAAGCCAGTCGATCCCGACAATCCGGCGGTGGCCGACGTGATCGCCGAGTGGAAGAAGCAGCCGGGCGCGGTCGCCATCCGCATCTTCCTGCGCGAGGAGAACCCGCGCGCGCCCGACGATCCCGGCTTCGACCGCGTTCTCAAGGCCGCGGTGCAGCACGATTTCCCGGTCAACTTCCTGTGCTGGGGCAAGATCGAGGACGGCACGAAGCTGATCGACCGCCACCCCAACGTGCGCTTCGTCCTCGACCATATGGGGCTGCTGCAGCCACGCGTGCCGCCGGCGCCGCCGCAGCCCTGGGCCGACCTGCCGAAGGTGCTGGAACTCGCCAAGCGGCCGAACGTGGTGATCAAGGTCAGCGGCGCCTGCACCCTGTCGAAGCAACCCTATCCCTTCCCCGACATCTGGGACCCGCTCGCCCGAATCTTCGATGCCTGGGGCTTCGAACGTTGCCTGTGGGGCACCGACTGGACCCGCGCCTTCGCGGTCGTGAACTACGAGCAGGCGGTGAAGCCGTTCCTGGAGACCAAGCGCCTCAGCGACTCCGAGCGCGCGATGCTGATGGGTGGCGCCTGCGCCAAGGCCTATCACTGGTCGCCGAAGCGGTAGAAAGCGCGCCTCCCCATTCAGATGGGGAGGTGTCGGCCTCATAGGCCGACGGAGGGGTCATGATTGACCGCGGCGCCATGACCCCATCGCCCCTTCGGGGCACTTCCCCATTTGAATGGGGAAGAAACGAAGCCGCGAACCGCGTGATTGATGGACGTGAAGGCTTCCAGGTCGGCCTTGCTCTCGGCCGAGCTCCAGAATGCTGATGGGCGGCGCCTGCGCCAGGGCCTGTCGCTGGTCGCCGAGCCGCCCGTCGGGCCGATCGTCAGGCCGTCGACCGCACCAGCTTGCCGGGGCGCGCCCCGGTCTCCTCGCCTTTCTCGAAGATCGGCACGCCCGAGCAGATCGTCATGTCGTAGCCGTCGACCTCCTGGACGAGTCGGCGGCCCCCGGCCGGCAAGTCGAAGATCATCTTCGGCGAATAGAGATGCAGGCCGTCGAAGTCGATGACGTTCACATCGGCCTTCTTGCCCGGCTGCAGCCGGCCGCGGTCGTGGAACCCATAGAAATCGGCCGTGCTGCTGGTCATGCGGCGGACGGCGAATTCCAGCGGCAGACGCGGCCCGCGCGTGCGATCGCGCACCCAGTGGGCCAGCATGGTGGTGTTGAGCGAGGCATCGCAGATCACGCCGCAATGCGCGCCGCCGTCGGACAGGCCGAGGATGGTGTGCGGATCCTCGATCATCTCGCGCACCACTTCGAGATCGCCATGCACGTAGTTGGTGACCGGGAAATAGACCATGCGCTGCCCGTCGCCGCCGACCAGATAGTCGTAGCAATACTCGGCCGGTGTAACGCCGGCCGCCGCCGCCATGGCGTCGACGCTGCGTTCCGGTGCGGGCTCGTAGTCCGGCGTCTCGCCCAGCAGGTACATGCGGTCCCAGCGCGTCGCGATCTGGCGCGACAGCGGCGGCAGCACCTCGAGCAGCCGCGGCGAGGCCTCCTGCGACAGGATCAGGCGACGCATCGCAGGATCGCGCAGCTTCGCCAGCATCTCGGCCGGCGGCAGCCTGGAGATGTCGGCGAAGGCCTCGCGCAGCGCGAAGGGATTGAGCGAGGTGTTGAGGCCGAGCGTCAGCCCGACCGGCCGACCCGCGACCTGGGCATAGAGCGGCAGGTTGTCGGCGCGCGCGGCCCGGACGCCGTCCATCAGGCGGCGATAGCGCTCGGGGTCGTAGCTCCGGTCGGTGAGCAGGAACCAGACCGGCCGGCCGCTGTCCTTCGCGACCTGGCGCAGCCAGCCGAACTCGGCCGCCTCGTCCTCGAAGTCGGACAACATGCCGAAGGTGCCGCGCCCGGCGCGGCCCATCGCCTTGCCGATGGCGATCAGCTCCTCATGCTCGGCGTAGCGCCCGGGCACGAGGTCGCCGGCCAGCGTCTTGTGCTGGTCGGTGCGGCTGGTGGTGAAGCCGACGGCGCCGGCCTTCAGCGCCTCCTCGGTCAGCCGGGCCATCGTCTCGATGTCCTCGGCCGTGGCGTTCTCGCGGGCGATCGCGCGCTCGCCCATGGCATAGACGCGCAGCGGATGATGCGCGAGCTGGGCGCCGATATCGATGGTGCGCGGCAGCCGGGCGAGCGCATCGAGATAATCGGGGAAGCTCTCCCAATCCCACTTGAGGCCCTCGGACAGCACGATGCCCGGGATGTCCTCGACGCCCTCCATGAGCTCGATCAGCGCCTTCTGGTGCCGCGGCCGCACCGGCGCGAAGCCGACGCCGCAATTGCCGAACACGACGGTCGTGGCGCCGTGCCAGGAGGATGGCGCCAGCACCGGATCCCAGGTCGCCTGGCCGTCATAGTGGGTGTGCACGTCGACCCAGCCGGGCGTGACGAGACGGCCGTCGGCCTTGACCTCGCGCCGGCCCGGTCCGGCCTTGCCGCCGACCTGGGCGATCGTGCCGCCGGAGAGGGCGACGTCGCCCTGGACCGCCGGCGCTCCCGTGCCGTCGACGATGGTGCCGCCGCGGATGACGATGTCATGCATGGTCCGCCCCGTCCTGTTCTGCGAATGGAACCACGAGCTTTCCACACCTCGCCGAGCGCGGAAAGCCCGCCATTCCGCACGCCAGTCGTGAGCGCCTAGGCCTCGGAGGAGCACGCAGCAACTGCGCGCCCAAGCGAGGGATCCCGCCTCGGTCGGGTGTTGGCAGGGATCCTTCGCTGCGCTCAGGATGACACCGCCTTCTTGCGAAACACCCAACCACCCGACAGGTCGAGGACGGCGTTGGCGGATGACACCGCCTTCTTGTGAAACACCCAACCACCCGACAGGTCGAGGACGGCGTTGGCGGATGACACCGCCTTCTTGCGAAACACCCAGCCACCCGACAGGTCGAGGACGGCGTTGGCGGATGACACCGCCTTCTTGTGAAACACCCAGCCACCCCGACCGTGTCATCCTGAGCGCAGCGAAGGATCCCTGATCGACGCAGCCAGAGATCCCTCCCTACGGTTGGGATGACACAGTCCGGGTGGTTAGGCGTCAGGCCCGCTCCCGGATGTCCGAGAACTCTATCTTCGGGCTTTTCTCGGCGATCAGGTCGAGGACGGCGTTGGCGGATGACACCGCCTTCTTGTGAAACACCCAGCCACCCCGACCGTGTCATCCTGAGCGCAGCGAAGGATCCCTGATCGACGCAGCCAGAGATCCCTCCCTGTGGTCGGGATGACACAGTCCGGGTGGTTAGGCGTCAGGCCCGTTCGCGGATGTCCGAGAACTTTATCTTCGGGCTTTTCTCGGCGATGTAGCCCAGTTCCCAGGCGTTGCGGGCGAGGAAGACCGGGGAGCCGTCGCGGTCCTCCGACATGCCGCCGCGGTTGGCGGACATGAAGGCTTCCAGGTCGGCCTTGCTCTCGGCCGAGATCCAGCGCGCCGTCTCGAACGGCGCCGGCTCGAGATCGATATGCACGCCGTACTCGGCCTCGACGCGGGTCTTGAGCACGTCGAGCTGCAGTTCGCCCACCACGCCGACGATATTGTCGCCGCCGATGACGCGGCGGAACACCTGCGTCACGCCCTCCTCGGCCAGGTCGTCGAGCGCGCGCCGCAACTGCTTGGACTTCATCGGATCCTCCAGCCGCACGCGACGCAGGATCTCCGGCGCGAAGTTGGGGATGCCGGTGATCTTGACGGTCTCGCCCTCGGTCAGCGTGTCGCCGACCCGCAGCACGCCGTGGTTGGGAATGCCGATGATGTCGCCCGGCCAGGCCTCGTCGACGATCTCGCGCTCACGGGCGAAGAACAGGATCGGCGAGTTCACCGACAGCGTCTTGCCGGTGCCCATCTGCGAAAGCTTCATGCCGCGGCGGAACTTGCCGCTGCACAGCCGCAGGAAGGCGATGCGGTCGCGATGGTTGGGATCCATGTTGGCCTGGACCTTGAACACGAAGCCGGTGACCTTGCCCTCGGTCGGCGCGATGGCGCGCGGCTCGGCCGGCTGCGGGCGCGGCGGCGGCGCCCAGGCGGCCAGCGCATCGAGCAGCTCGCGGACGCCGAAATTGTTGTAGGCCGAGCCGAAGAACACCGGCGACAGATGGCCGGCGCGATAGGAGTCGAGATCGAAGGTGGGGTAGCCGCCGCGCACCAGCTCCACCTCCTCGGCGAGCTTGTCGTACTGGTCCTTCGGCAGGGCGGCCGCCAGCTTCGGATCGTCGATGCCCTCGCACTTCATCACCTCGCCGATGCGCTCGCGATGGCTGGCGTCGAACACCAGCATGCGGTCGTGGGCGAGATCGTAGGTGCCCTTGAAGTTCTGGCCCGAGCCGACCGGCCAGCTCATGGGCGTGATGTCGAGCGCCAGCGTGGAGGCGATCTCGTCCAGGAGCTCGATCGGGTCCTTGGACTCGCGATCCATTTTGTTGATGAAGGTGACGATCGGCACGTCGCGCAGGCGGCAGATCTCGAACAGCTTGCGCGTGCGCGCCTCGATGCCCTTGGCGGCGTCGATCACCATCACCGCCGAATCGACCGCCGTCAGCGTGCGATAGGTGTCCTCGGAGAAGTCCTCGTGGCCCGGCGTATCCAGAAGGTTGAAGACCGCGCCGCCATATTCGAAATGCATCACCGAGGTGGTGACCGAGATGCCGCGCTGCTGCTCGATCTTCATCCAGTCCGAGCGCGCCCGCCGCGCCTCGCCGCGCGCCTTCACGGCACCGGCGACATGGATGGCGCCGCCGAACAGCAGCAGCTTCTCGGTCAGCGTCGTCTTGCCGGCGTCCGGATGCGAGATGATGGCGAACGTGCGCCGCAGCCCGGCGGGATGCCCGGCCAGGGCGGTATCAAGCGCGGTAGCGCTAACTGCGGTAACTGCGGAATCGGGCACTTCAGGGGACCTGTCGGGGGAGGCGCGAGGGGGTAGCGGACGGGGACGCAGGCGTCAACGCCCGGCCCTCCCCGCGCGGTCGGATGGGGTAGTTACCGCGCGGTAATCGTTTAAGAAACGGAAATTTAACGGGAGCGCCGGCCAGCGTGGAGATCGGATGGAGCATGCTCGGCAGAATACGCCTGTGAGGGCAGGAGGGACGATTATGGTCACCTACGACTCTGCGGTCCCTCCCCTCTTCTTCCCTCCTCGCTCCCGCTTGGCGAAGACGTTGGATGAGGTATCGACACACGTCGTCATCACGCGGAGCCAAACGGTCGACCACTCCCTTACCAAGGGAGTGGATCGTTGTTGCAAAACAAAGGCTTATCTCATCATTTCCCCGGTATCCCCGAGAAAGCGGCTAAAAGAGTCGTTGTGAGGGAGAGTGCGCCGTAAAACCAGCATATCGCCGAGGCGGCGAAGATTAGAACTGAGAGGATATTGGAGATCGTAGCTCGGCTGGAGGCTGTCGCCTGTTCTGCTGCCAGCCATTTGTCAGTAGCGGCGCGCCAATCCTTATCGAACTCAAATTCGACACCCTTCAACCACTCGGTGTCCCGGCGGGCTTGATCAAAATAGAACTTGGCGTGGCTTGCATAGTTGAAATGGGCAGTCACAGCGATCACCACACCCAAAGCAGCACCTAAAGCAAAGGCCGCCGCCGGCCAGAACTGATGGGCCAGCCAGCTCTTGTCTGGCACGAGTGGTGCTATGACGATCAAGGCGCCGAGACCACCTGCATTGCCGATAACCATATAGTTTATGACTGTCTTGCCGAAGTCGGCAGCTGCCTTGGCCGCCTCGACTGCGATGGTCTGCGACGGCTTCACCAGCTTATCGAATTTTGTGACGTAACGGTCTTGCGCATCCTTGAACTGAGAGTCCGGCATGCCAATGGGGGCGTGGGGCGCTGGAGGCAGCGCCCCGATGGCCTTTTTGAATGGCCAACGTTCTTTGAACCAAACCAGCATCGTCAGCTACTCTTCCTCACCTTCGGTCCGACCTCGGCCGATTCAATCACTCGATAGCACAGCGTCGTTCTCACGCTGGCATGGCGTACCATTCAGTAGCATCAAAGCGCCGGCTTCTCATTCAAGGAGAAGTTGTTCTCATACTCGCTCAATATTCTCTCGACCTCATCAATTCGGTAGTAGTGCTCAGCCGTCTTGGCGTTCGGTCCGTCTTTTCTCGCTTTCTCATCGGACACAGCACGTGGAACCAGAAAGATGCGTCGCGGTTTATCTCCTTCACATTTCAAAAGGACGATGGCCAGCCAGTCGAAGTTGTCACGGACGTTGTAGGTGACAAATTTTCCGCTGCCTTTTGCATAAGTCCGGGCCTTCACGGAGATGCGGAGTGGATTCGGTTCAGCTTCTCGTTGCGCGATCAGATCGTAGTGTGGCCAATTGTCGGGCACCTTGAGCGTGGGCACACCGGCAAGTGTTACTTCAGCGGCTACCAGCATCTCGCAAGCGTCACCAAGCTGTTTGGAAGTGTAGGGTCTCATCGAAAACATTCCCTTTGCGCTAGGCTAGACGATAACTCAATAGGGGAAGAGCAACGGCCTTCGATATCAGCGTTGGAAATGTCCGGATTGCAACCCACTACTTGCAGCTCGGCCGCTTGCTTTAAGTCGCGATCGCCGCTCATGACTTCTCGCGACCGTTTACGTTCTGCCGGCCCGATGGCGAGTTCTGGCGCCAGTGGGAAATTACGTGGGAGTTCCCGACGCTCACGGGCCGAAGGAAGCGGTTAGCCCAAGCCGCAGCGAGCGGGGCGGCGATAGGCGTCGCGAGTGTGTCTGAGGGGTGTCTGGAGGCCACTGGCGGCCTTTTCTTTTGGGAGTTCGGTAGAGGTTGTGGCAGGATTTCAGCGGGAGATTGTGGGGAGATAATGAATGCCACGAGCCGCACGCTTGAAAATCCATGGGGAAGGCGGCGCTGAAGTTGCGCTTATTAGTGATTACCTGCGGGACCTAGAGGGTGCGTACAATTCATTGATCGCCTTTGAAAGTGTGATGGTAGATCATTTCTACGATGACTGGCGTTTGGCGTATCTACCACGCAATCGAATTGGCAGGCGGAGGACTGGTCGCCCTGTTGCGAACATCCTATTCACTGCCGAAGAAGTTGAAAGCACTGTGCCATCTGCGGAGACGCTGGTGATGGCAGCAGTACACCTTGCTTCGCCCGGCATCTGGGAGTTCTTGGGCAGCCTCAATGCGTTGGAAGTGATCCGTAAATATTTGCACGACAGGCACGAGCGTCGAAAGGATAAGGCGTATCGAGAAAGTGCAGATCAACGGCGATTGGAGCTAGATAACCTCCACAAAGAAAATGTTGTCATAGCCGAGCGCATCCGCCTCGCTAAGGATTTAGGGGCGACTAACCGGGACCTTGCCCCCATCCTCAATCAATTGATCGGACAACCTCTGAGGCGATTAGACAGATACCAAGACAAGGGCCTCATCGGGGATGCCGAGATAGCCGAAGAGAAATAGCTGAGGGTACATGAGCCGAATAGGGGCGCTGAGGACCGGTGATAATTGATATTAGAAAGCCCCTCGAAGGAGCCCCTGGCCTTCTTCTCCTAGCCGCCCTTGTGCTCTTCGGCGCGACCATCGGCGTATCGCTCGCGTTGATATTCTCTTGGGTGGAGATGAAGGACAGCCTCGCGAACTTCCTCGGGGGCGTTGTGGGCGCGGGGCTGGGCGCGGGCCTCGCTGTCTTCGGTGCTGTCTATATCCAGCGGCGAGAGCGGCGGGATGCACTTGTGCCGGCTGCGACCGAGTTAATTATTAGATTGGAGGAACTTCAGCGCGATACGTTCACATTGACAATAGCGCTTGAGAATCCCTCACCGGACAATCTGCAATATAGCGTGCAGTATCAGCGCTACATCGCGGTGGCATCTGGAATGCGCGAGCGCTACCGGTCTCTGCCATTCATGTTTGACCTGGGGCAAGACATAAATACAAAGCTCGAACGCCTAAAGATGGATGGCCAGATTACTATGGAGGCGATACGCCAAGACCTGACAGACCCAAGCCTCTCTCCAGAGGTGCAGCACCAGCGCAGCGGTAGGGCGGCGCGCTTGCTGGTGGCTAAGATGGACGAATTGTTGAGCTTCCTCGGGAAGAGCTTTGGGGTGCGTACTACGACGTTTGCCGATCAGTTAATCGGGCTACGCCCGACGGATGCCAAAAGCGGACCCTAGGGGTCACAATCTCCTGCCTATTCAACTCGGTAGCGATTGCCGAAAACGACAGATCAACATTAACGCGTGCGATCACGCATTTGCAGCCCTCATCTCAGCCTTGATGCGCTGAACGGTGCCGGAGCCCACGTGAAACTCACTGGCAATCTTCAGTATTCCCTTGTCGCCCTTCCGGATACGCTCTTCTACCTTCTCATCAATCTTGGGGCGACCGAACTTGACGCCATTCGCTCGGGCTCGCCTGAAGCCTACCCCAGCCGATGAAGGACGATGCCGCCTCTCTCTCGGCCCAATGGAGAAACAATGATCGCCGATGGATTGCACGACGTACCCGACGACAGGATCGCTGCTGTCGTCACGTCGCTTCAGATGATGGCGCGGCCGGCGCCGCGGCCGGAGATCGAGGGGCCGTGGCGGCTGGAGCGCCTCGTGCAGCCGGACGCCGAGGCCTATCGCGCGATCTACCGGAAGATCGGCGACGAGTGGTTGTGGTTCTCGCGCATCCTGATGGCGGATGAGGAATTGCTCGCGATCATCCGGCATCCCGAGGTCGAGATTTATGCCCTCAAGGTCGGCGACGATGTGGAGGGCCTGCTGGAACTCGACTTCCGCGTGCCGGGCGAAGCCGAGCTGGGCTTCTTCGGCGTCGGGTCGTCGCTGGTCGGCGGCGGCGCCGCGCGCTGGATGATGAACCGTGCCCTGGAGCTTGCCTGGAACCGCCCGATCAATCGCTTCTGGGTCCATACCTGCACCCTGGACCATCCGGGCGCGCTGGCCTTCTACATCCGCACCGGATTCGTGCCGTTCAAGCGGCAGATCGAGATCGAGCCGGATCCTCGCCTGCGCGGCGTCTCGATGGCGTCGCTCGGGCGGACGCCGCTGCTGGCGCGGTAGGGGCGGCTTCCGAGGTACCGCTTCGAGCGCTTGCGCGCGAAGCCAGCGCCCCCTCACCTAGCCTCTCCCCCGAAGGGGGAGAGGAACCTGAAGGGAAAAGAAGGCGAGGAACTTGAGAGAGTTCTAGCCGCCCAGTTCCTCTTTCAGCATCTCCAGCTCCAGCCACTCCGTCTCCGCGGCGTCGAGTTCGGCCTGGGCGGCGGCGAGGCGGGTGGACTTGGCGGCGAAGGCCTTGGGGTCGCGGGTGTAGAGGCTGCCGTCGGCCAGCGCGTCGTTGAGGGCGGCCATCTCGGCGTGAAGCGCTTCCATCTTCTTCGGCAGTTCGGCCAGCGCGCGTTCACGCTTGTAGCCGAGGCGCTGCTTGGGCGCGGCGTTCTCGCGCGGCGGCGCGGGCTTGTCCTTGCGCGCGGCGGATGAAGCTGTCGCCGGCGTCTCGCGCGGGCCGCGCTGGGCGAGATAGTCGCTGTAGCCGCCGGCATATTCGGTCGCGGTGCCGTCGCCTTCGAGCGCGATGGTCGAGGTCACGAGCCGGTCGAGGAAATCGCGGTCGTGGCTCACCAGCAGCACGGTGCCGTCGTAGTCGCTCAGCGCCTCCTGCAGGAGGTCGAGCGTGTCGGCGTCGAGGTCGTTGGTGGGCTCGTCGAGCACCAGCATGTTGGAGGGCGCGGCCAGCGCCTTGGCCAGCAGCAGGCGGTTGCGCTCGCCGCCCGACAGGGTGCGCACGGGCTGGCGCGCCTGCTCGTCGCGGAACAGGTATTCGCGCAGATAGGTCATGACGTGGCGTTGCTGGCCGCGCACCAGCACGTGGTCGTTGCGGTCGGCCAGAATCTCCCACGGCGTCTTGTCGGGATCGAGCGCGAGGCGGCGCTGGTCGATCACCACCGGCATCAGGTTAGCGCCAAGCTTCACCGAGCCGGTGTCGGGCTCGATCTCGCCGATCAGCATGCGCAGCAGCGTCGTCTTGCCGGCGCCGTTGGGGCCGATCAGGCCGACGCGGTCGCGGCGGAAGATGCGGGTCGAGAAATCCTCGACGATCACCCGGTCGCCGAAGCGCTTGGAGATGTTGCGCGCGGTGATGGCGAGGCTGCCGGACTGCTCGGCGCTGCCGGTCTCGATCACGGCGCGGCCGACGGGGCCGATCTGCTGGCGGCGCTGCTTGCGCAACTCGCCCAGCGCGCGCAGGCGGCCTTCGTTGCGCGTGCGCCGCGCGCGGATGCTCTTGCCGGCCCATTCGGTCTCGCGCTCGATCAGCCGGTCGAGCTTGTGCCGCTCGGTCGCCTCGCGCTCGAGGATGTCGGACGACCATTCGTCGAAGGCGTCATAGCCCTTGTCGAGGCGGCGCACGATGCCGCGATCGAGCCACAGCACGGCGCGCGTGAGGGTGGAGAGGAAGCGGCGATCGTGGCTCACCAGCACATAGGCGCCCTTCCAGGCGCCGAGCTTCGCCTCCAGCCATTCGATGGTCGGCAGGTCGAGATGGTTGGTCGGCTCGTCGAGCAGCATGACATCCGGCTCGGCCACCAGCGCACGGGCGAGCGCGGCACGGCGTGCCTCGCCGCCGGAGAGGTGCATGGGATCGCGCGCGCCGTCGAGCCTCATCTCCTCGAGCAGCGCCTCGACCCGGTAGTCGGAGGGGCCGAGCGAATCGGCGAGCGCCGAGGCGACGTAGTGGGCGACGCTGGCATGGCCGCTGAAGTCCGGTTCCTGCGGCAGGGTGGCGATGGTGACGCCGGGCTGGGCGAAGCGCGTGCCGCCGTCGGCGATCGGCTCCCCGGCCAGGATGCGCAAGAGCGTCGACTTGCCGGCGCCGTTGCGGCCGACCAGCGACAGCCGCTCGCCGGGTGCGATCGAGAGATCGACGCCGTCGAGGATCGGCTGGCCGCCGAGGTGATAGCGGATGCCGCTCAGGGCCAGGAGAGGAGGAGGTGCCATGACTCGCGCGATATAGGGGGCCGCGTGTCATGGCGGAAGCCGCCCGCCTCGGCAAGGGGCGGTTGCGGCAGGTGACCGACGACATTCCTTGGACTCCTCTCCCCCGCAAGGGGGAGAGGAATATGAAAGCGTCGACACCCTTCGGACTCCTCTCCCCCGCGAGGGGGGAGAGGCGGGG
>NZ_FUWJ01000029.1 GCF_900167455.1 Enhydrobacter aerosaccus | reverse complement strand
CAGCACGCCGTCGCGCTGCGGCGACACGCCGTAGGTCGTGAACGACATGCCGGGCGCTCCCGCCAGCGTCGCCGCCACCGGCCGCGTCGTGTTGGCGTATTCGTGGCTCCAGCCCAGCTTGAACTGCAGCCCGAGCTTCTCCCGCAGCCCCACATCCATTGCCCCGCCCAGCTGCGCTCCCAGCACCGAGCGCAGCGAGTTCGTCGTCTGCGACCCCACCGTCAGGTTCAGCGACTGCGCCCCCGTCTCGGTGAAGCCGTTCTGCGTCCCGGTATAGGCCTGCAGCCGCGCGAACGGCGTCACATACGCCTCCGCCTGCGCCCGCTGCAGCACGTCCACCCGATAGCCGCCCTCGAGCTGCCCGAACACCTGGTTGGCCCCGGTCTGGCCCTGCGCCGTCCGCGTGTTCAGGTTGGGAACCACGATGGTCCGCCACATCTGGTTGGCGCTGTAGGCATAGCCCGCCAGACCGTCGAGATAGACCGCCCCTTCGCTGTAGTTGCCGTACAGCGCCGCCTGCACCGTGTTCGACAGGCCCGAGCCGCTGAACCCGCCCACCCATTGCGAGCCGTTGCTGTAGCCCACCGCCACGCCCGCTCGCACGCTCGGCGTCACCAGCCGGTCGATGCCGGCCGCGAAGCCGCCCACCGTGTAGGTCACGGTCCCGGTACCGGCGCTGGCGCCCACCGTGCCGGTGCCGCCGATCCCGCCGCCCCACGCTCCCCACAGCGGCGCGCTCGTATCGCAGGCGATGTCGCAGGCCTCCGCCAGCGCCACCCGGCTGCCGCCACCCGTCGTCCCGCCACCCGCCTGGTTGGCGAAGTTGGTCATGAAGAGCTGCGCGTTCTGCACCAGCGCCGTCGAGAAGCCGGCATAGTTCTGTCCGCTGATGGCGGTCATGAAGCCCTGGCCCTGCAGGCTGCTGGCCGTCGCCACGCTGCCCAGCACCGTGGCGAAGTCGCCGCTCGCGGTCGGCGCCGTCGCATCCAGCACCGCGCCCACCGCCCGCTGCGTCGGCGTCTGCGCCGCCGCCGCGAAGCCGCCGATCTGCAGGGTCAGGTAGACGTTGTTGGGACCGTAGCTCAGGCTCGGCTGCAGAAACGGATAGGCGCTGGTCACGCCCGAATAGGTCCCGGTGACGCCGCCGGTCGCGCTCAGGATGCTGTAGGTCGTGCGCGGCGCGTAGACGCCCGTCGCCCCAACCACGTTCACCGGACCGCCGTTCAGCGTTGCCGTACCCGGCGCGCCCGTGACGCTGATCAGATCGCTCTGGCC
>NZ_FUWJ01000022.1:28729-32257 GCF_900167455.1 Enhydrobacter aerosaccus | reverse complement strand
CCGTCCGAGTAGCTGCCGTACAGCGACACCTGGTAGCTGTTGGACAGGCCCGAGCCGCTGAAGCCGCTGACCCATTGCTGGCCCGACGTGTAGCCCACCGCCACGCCGGCCAGCACCGTCTCGGTGATCCGCCGGTCGAGGCCGGCGGCGAAGCCGCCGAGATTGTAGGTCACCGCCCCCGTGCCGGTGCCGGCCCCGACCGAGCCGACGCCGCCGACACCGCCGCCCCAGGCGCCCCACCTGGCCGGCGCCGTGGTATCGCAGGCACTCTCGACGTCGCAGGCTTCCGCCAGCGCCACGCGGCTGCCACCGCCATTGCTGCGGCTGCCGCCGCCGGCCTGGGACAGGAAGCTGTTCATGAACATCTGCGCCGCCTGCGTCATCGACGTCGAGAAGGCCGCGTAGTTCTGACCGCTCAAGGCGTTCAGCACTGCCGGCATCTGCGCCGGGTTCAGGGTCGCCAGCGTGCCCAGCACGGTCGAGAAGTCGCCGCTCGCCGTCGTCGCCCCGACATTGAGCGCGTTCGCCACCGCGAGCTGCGTCGGCGTCTGCGCCGCTGAGTTGAAGTTGCCCACCTGCAGGGTGAGATAGACGTCGTTGGCGTCGTAGCTGAGGCTCGGGGTGAGGAACTGGGTGCCACCCACCACGGAAGCGTACGTGCCGGTCACGCCGCCATTGGCGCGGACGATCGTATAGGTCGTGCGTGCGCCGTAAGTGCCGGGCAGGACATTCGCCAATACCGTGCCGCCCTGGAGGTTGGCCGTGCCCGCAATCGAAAGCTGACCGCTCTGCCCCGCCGGATTGACCTGCGTGTAGAGCGTGCCGCCGGCCGCCTGCGTGTAGTTGCCGCCGACGCTCAGCGCGCCATAGGGACCACCCGGCGCGACCATGCCGGCATTAGTAAGACTGCCCGCGATGGTGCCGGTGCCCGCGAGCCCGCCGCCGCTGCCCACGCTCGCGTCGCCGGCCACGCTGCCGGTCAGCGTAAGCAGCCCGCCCGCCACCATCGTCTGCCCGCTATAGGTATTGGCGCCGCTCAGGGTCTGCGAGCCGCCGAGGAGCACAAGGCCACCGCCGTTGCCACCATCGGCGATGATGCCGGAGAAGGTGCCGCTGGCATTGGTGAGGACGAGGTTCTTGGCACCGAGATCGACCCGCCCCGAACCGGTCAGCGCCTGGAGACCGGCGCCCGAGGTTGTCACGCCAGAGATGTCGAAGGTGCCGTCGTTGGCGAGACCGCTCGAGGCGACGATACTGCCCGAGCCGACGAGGTTGAGCCGGGCGCCGGCCTGGACCGTGGTCGCGCCGCTATAGCTGTTGGCGCCGCTCAGGCCCTGCGTGCCGCCGGCGATGGTGAGGCCGCCACCGCGGCCTGGATAGAATCCGCTGTCCTCGATCCTGCCCGAGAAGGTGCCGCTGGCGTTGGTGAGGACCAGGGTGTTGGCGCCGAGATAGGTCGTGCCCGAGCCGGTGAGCGCATTGATGCTGACCGGCGCCCAGGCGCGAGAGATATCGAGGATGCCGTCGTTCGCGACGCCACTCGATGCGGCGATGCTTCCGGGACCCGATATCAGCAGCTGCCCACCCGAGGCGATCTGCGTCGCCCCGGTGTAGGTGTTGGTGGCGCTCAGCTGCACGTCGCCGCCATTGCCGATCTGCACGCCACCCGGTCCCGAGATCACGCCCGCCAGGCCCAGCGGCACGTTGGAACTATCCACGATCAGCGGACCGCCGGCTGTCGTCACCAGGTTGGCGTCGGTGACGAAATAATAGGTGTAGCCGATGACGCGATCGCTGAGATCGAACATCACCGAGTTCTGCATGAAGAAGGGGATGCCGATGGTGTTGCTTGGATTGCTTCCACCACTCTCGACGGTGTAGGCAGGACCGTCGGTCAGCGTCGAAGTCGAAGTTGGCAGGCCGGGGATCGAGGCGCCGCTCGGAGTCGCGCCGACGATCGAGATCCTGCCCGTGGTCGCGCTGGGATAGTTGCCGTTCAACTCGAAGTTTCTCGTCCCAGTGTCCAGCAATCCGGGAACCGTAAAGGTCGTCGTCGAACCGCCAGTCGTCAGCGCCACCGTGAAATTCGCGCCATCTGTTGGCGCTGAATTGTTGCCGGTGCCGCTGCCGTAGGGATTGGGAAAGGAAGGCGTCGCCGACGTCGACGAAGTCCATGGCACCAAGCCGGAAAGCGCCGGATTTTGCGACGGCAGGCCGACCGGCGCGAACTGGCCGATGAGCTGTGGCGTCAAACCGACGGTCACACACGGACTGCATGATGTGACCGGCTGGGTCTGGCCGCCGATCGTGACGGTCTGGGTACCGTACGGCGTATTCGAGCCGTGGGAAGCGTAAGGATTAGCCGGATTGGGCTGGCCATTGGCCGCCACGATGTAGCCCTGACTCACTGCGCCGGACACGATTGTCTGCCCGAGCACGCCTCCAGAGACGTAGCAGGTCGATCCCGAGCACCCCTTGTTCAGCAAGTCGACCGCGTCGCGCGCTCCAAACACGCCGTAGAACAATCCTTCCTGAGGCGGACCTGCGGACGGATTGTTGAAGTAGCTCGGAAAGCTGTCGTTAATGCCGATACTGGGGTCGGTGTAGCTGTAGACGGCGTTGATCTGAAATCCCGGGGAGGCGGTGAACGTAGCCGCCGGCGTCGCCGAACCCGCCGCATAAAAACTGAGCGTCGGTACCTGGACGATATTGCCGGTATACCCCCGGCAGCTGTCGCGCGTGCTGCCGGAGTAGCAAAGCTGAACTCCGTTGCCGTTGGCGACAGTGGAGGCTGGAACGGTTGCCCCAGCGAAATTATTCCAGGTGTTGGGATTGTAGGCCGCGTTGAACAGCGTCGATCCGGTGTCGAACAGATAAGGCTGTGCCGGGCCACCATTGATGCCGACATTGATCTCGAGGCGCGGCTGGTTCGTGTTGCGGTCGTAGACATATGACAGCGGGATATTGGTCGACTGCGTCGGCGTGCCTGTCTGGCCGAACGCGGCAGGGTTCGCGCTGCAGGCTAGCGCGAACCCGACAAGGGCCGTCGCAATTCGTTGCATCGATCTGCGGGCAGCCCACCGGCTCCGCAGAGAGAGCAGCACGGTCGTGACGATGCCAGGCCGCAGCGGGTATTCCTGAACGTGCGACATCGCCTCGCTTCTCTGATCTCGGGTGGCTACCACGTCATCCTGACGCCGGCGGTGAAGGCGTGGCTGGAGTCGGAGCCGGACAGCAGGCCCTCGTAGCGGGCGTAGAGCGAGGTGGCCTGGGCGATGGCGGTGCTGGCGCCCATCCCCACCAGCAGGCCGTCGCGCTGGGGCGAGAGGCCGTAGGTCGTGAACGAGGTCGACGGTGCTCCCGCCAGCGTCGCCGACACCGGCAGCGAGGTGGAGGCATATTCGTGGCTCCAGCCCAGCTTGACCTGCAGCGCCAGCGGCTCGCCCCAGCCCAGCTGCGCCGTCCCCGCCAGCTGCGCCCCCAGCACCGAGCGCAGCGAGTTGGTCGTCTGCGGCGCCACCGTCAGGT
>NZ_FUWJ01000022.1:0-28339 GCF_900167455.1 Enhydrobacter aerosaccus | reverse complement strand
GCGGCGAAGCCGCCGAGATTGTAGGTCACCGCGCCCATGCCGGTGCCGGCTCCGACCGAGCCGACGCCGCCGACACCGCCGCCCCAGGCGCCCCACTTCGCCGGGGTCGTGGTATCGCAGGCGCTCTCGACGTCGCAGGCCTCCGCCAGCGCCACGCGACTGCCGCCACCGCCGGCCACGTTGCCACTGGTCCGACTGCCGCCGCCGGCCTGGGACAGGAAGCTGTTCATGAACATCTGCGCCGCCTGCGTCATCGAGGTCGAGAAGGCGGCGTAGTTCTGACCGCTCAGCGCGTTCAGCACCGCCGACATCTGACCCGTGCTCAGGGACGAGAATGCCGACATCACGCTGGCATAGTCACCCGTCGCCGTCTGGGCACTGGCATTGAGCGCGTTCGCCACCGCCATCTGTGTCGCCGTCTGCGCCGCCTTCTGGAAGCCGCCGATCTGCAGGGTCACATAGGCATCGTTGGCGTCGTAGCTGAGGCTCGGCAGGAGGAACGGCAGGCTGCTGGTGACGGATGAATAGGTTCCGCTCAGGCCGCCATTGGCCCGGAGGATCCTGTAGGTCGTGCTGAGCGCATACGAGCCCGGCGCAGCAGCGACAGACACCGTTCCGCCCTGGAGGCTGGCCGTGCCTGTGACCACGGCGTTGCCGACCTGACCACTGCTGTTGACGGACGCATATTGGGTGCTGCCCTGCGTCTGAGCGAGATCGCCGTTCACGGTCATGGTGCCGTAGGGATTGCCCGGCGCAAACGTGCCGTAGTTCACGACATCGCCGGTGATCTGGCCGCTGCCGGTCAGGGTGCCGCCGGCGGCCGTCGTCACGGTGCTGGCGATCGACCCGTTCACCGCCAGGGTGCCGCCGGTCACGTTGGTCATTCCGGTATAGGTATTGTTCCCCGTCAGGCCGAGAAAGCCGCCGGCCACGGTCAGGTCGCCACTGCCGCCGATCACACCCGAGAAGATGCCACTGCCGTTGGTGATCGCGAGGGTCCGGCTGCCCAGGTTGACCGCGCCGTTGCCGGCCAGAGACGTCAGGGAAACCGTGCTCGAGGCACCGGAGATGTCGAAGGTGCCGTTGTTCGTCAGGCCGCTGGAGCTGGCGATGCTTCCGGCGCCGGTGAGGGCGAGCGTCGAGCCGGCATTCACCATCGTCGCGCCGGTGTAGCTGTTCGCCGCCGCCATCACGACCTGGCCCGAGCCGCTGACGAGCAGGCCGCCGGTCCCGGAGATGCCCTGGTTGACCGTGAGCGTGTTGCCGTTGGTGAGGATGGCGCCGCCACCAGCCCCGAGCGTGATCGCACGGGCGGTTGCGAAGCTTCCCTCCAGCAGCAAGTACCCGTTGTTGAGCGTCAGTCCGCCCGAGGCGTCGCCCAGGCCCGAATCGGCCTGGATGCCGAGCGTGGCGCCGCCGGTCACAGTCGTGCCGCCGAGATAGGTGTTCACGCCCTGGAGGATCACCGTGCCGCTGCCGATCGTGAGTCCGCCGGAGCCGCTGACGACCGCCGAGATCGTCCCGGTTCCGGCCTCCAGAAGCGTGGTCGGACCGAAGAGATAGGTCGGGTAGGTGGAGCTGAAGTTGTCCGCCAGGTCCACGGTGCCGATCAGGGCCACCATGGGAGTCACGGAGGCATAGGTTGGATCGACCGATGCGTAGCCGACGAAACCGCTGGCGGGATCGTAGAGATAGTCGAAGCCCAGATAGAACAGGCGCCCGGTATTGACGAACGTCGTCGAGCTCGGCGGATTGATGGCAATCCATGCCGGCGAGAGCGGGCTGCCCGGATCGGTCAGGGAGTACATCGCGAGCTGGGGCGTGGTCTGACCAGGCAGATAGATCATGACCGTCGCGCTCGACGGCAGGCAGGCGCCCCCTGGCGGCGTAGGACAAGGGGTTTGTCCAACGTATTTCGGCGGCGTCAGGTAAGAATAGCCGATCCCGCTGTCCGGCAGGATTGTGCCGCTGCCTGCTACGCCGTTCACGACAACGGTCGCCGGGGCCTGCTGCCAGACCGTTCCGGCCTGGCTGCTCGGGCTCGGGCTGGTATCCGGCATCAGCTTCACGAAGGCATAGTTCTGCGTATTGGTGCTGTTCAAACCCAGCGTTATGCCCGTGCTGCTGATGATGTAGCCCTGCTGCAGGTTGGTCACCGCCGTGCCGTTGATCGCGGTGACGTTGATGAACGGATTGGTATTGATCAGCGTGCCCGGGGTGAGTGCCGTAACCGTGCTGACGCCGCGATTGAAGCCCACGCCCATGTAGGCAACGGTGCCCGGCGCGCAGCCCTGCGGACAGGCGGCAGAGGTGATGCTCGTCACCTGCAGGACCGTGACTTTCGACGTCACCGTGTTGGCGCCCGAGCCGATGGTGACGGTGGTCTGATAGAGATTGCCGTTGTAGGTGATCTTGCTGCTGGTCAGCGTTTCGGTCCCGGGACCCAGATAGGTATCACCGGCCGTCGGCACGAAGGCCGATGAGAGGATGCCGTTCGATCCGGTATCCATCGGGATGGAACCCAGGTTTGTGTTTCCCACTTTGACGTTCAGCGTCGCGTCCTGGTTCGCGCTCATCGCGGTATTGAAGTTGAGCGTCGTGGACTGGCCCAAGCTGCTGTAGAAATTCCAGCTCTGCGCCAGCGCCGGATCTGTCGCCAAAGCGACGATCAGGACAGCGATCAGGGCCAGCACGCCCGATGTTCTGCTTCCCATACTAATCTTCCTCGTTACGCAGCACGGTCATGCTGACGCCTGCGGTGAAGGCGCCGGTGAAGTCCTGGACGGAATTCGTTTCGGTCGAGCGTCGCGCGGGTGTACTGGCGCGCAGGATCGTCGCCGCTCCCGACCGCCACGAACGGTAGGCAGAAACTGCTGCTGGCAGTGCCGCAGAGATCCGGCCGAGCCTCTGGGCACGAGCCGGCGCGCCCACGGCAAGCAATGCCGTGGCGCTCGCCCCAAGACCGAGCGCTCGACGCCCCCGCGTCATTCCATGCCTCTCCCCCGCAACCATCCCATTGCCGGATGAATTGCTTCTCTCGCCTTCATTCTGCCCTAGTTGCTGGCCGGTTGCAGGTTTCTGGTACCCATATCGGGTCACGCGAAGCGGAGTGCCTGCAACGGCCGGATGGCTGCCCGTTGCTGCCGTGGTACGGTCCGCGCGTCGCATCGATCGAGGCGTTGCGCTTGCCCCATCATCAAGTCGTCACGAAGCAGAGCCCTCACGTCAGATTCGCTGCGGCGAGTCGGGCCTTCATCGCGAAGATCGACGGCAGCGAAACCCTTAGGGATCGAGCCAGAGCTAACGATGAACGTCATGCCTGAGCGCGGCATGAACACAGCGGATAAGCAGCTGGTCAAGACGATTGGGAAAGCGCGTCGGCGCGAGCCTGCGTCACCATCGCTCCAGGGGGTTGATTAGGTCTGTGAAGGGGCTTGGCGACCGGCTGGTATGGGAGATCGCAGTCTAGCAATCATCATCAATCACGCCGAGAAGCTGACGCTGCTCGGACGTCAATTGACCATGGCCTTTAATCGCCCCCTGGCAACGGGCTTTCACCGCGGACAGCAGTTGTCCTTTGTTCTTGTCTGGTTTCGCCACGGCCGCGTCCCACTCATCGGCCGGCATGACGCGCACATCGGTTGTATCAACATATGAATCGGCCTTGTATAGGCCGTGGCACTCAAAGTTCGCGATGGTAACCGCCATCTCTCGCGCCTTACGGGCCCGCGGAGGCTCCGAGTTGATGAAAAAAACTTCCCGCCTCTCGGCGTTTAGGACAATGCAGTGCTTTTCGTGCGGGATTCGCGGGATTTGCGTGTAGATCGAGACTACATCCCACGTCTTCGGAAGCATACTAGGCGCGATCGAACGCTGCTCGCTCCTTGATCTGCTCTACGAAGGCACTCCGATCATCAAACGAGTCGGGAATTAGCTTCTCATAGTCCATCGGAGCATTATTGGAACCAGTCTCATACGCATCGGCCCACGCACGCTCGTTGTGCGTGATATTGCGCAACTCGGTGAACGACTTGTTTCCGTACTTCTTGAGGGAATCAAGAAGGTACTTCACTTCGTCCTTGGATAGGGATTGCCAGCGGTGATTGTCGGCGGTTGCGTGAGCATACACTTCGCGCTTCTTGCCATTCAGTGTGATGCTTATCCGGCTGGCGAGCTTCTCGTTCACCTCATCCGGCAGACCGGCGTCGTCCTTTAGCATGTCGTAAATGACAGATGGCACGGGCCCATGATCCATCGCGACATAGTGGTCGCCACTGATGGGGCGGCCCCAGTCGAGCAGATGTTCTTTGTCCGCAAAGAAAAAAACTTTGCCGATATAGTATTGGGTGATGCCCGGCTTGTGCTCCGCAAGCAGTGCAATGCCGTCAATGCACTTGTCGTAGTTCACCTTGAAACGAAGCATACGCGGGCCCTCATAGAACTGGCCGTCTGGCATCGTTTCTCCTCCCCCACTGACGGCCGTCGAACCGAAGTAATGCCTGAACAAGGCAAATGGTTGACTCGCCCGCTGAGAAAGATTATAAACGCGCCATCACGACAATTAGTTGCGAATTCCCGGCGCCTGAAGCAACAAAACGCCGACCCGTTCGGGTGCATTTGCTAGCTGATACCGCTGAACTCCGCTGACTCATCGAGGAAAGTAAGCTCGAGACGGGCCGGCGATGCCTCGCAAGGCGCTTTCGCGCCGAGCCAATCATCCCATCAACAACCCCCTCTCCACCGCCTTCATCCGCAGCCGGTGACAGGCCGACTTCGACAGTGACAGCAGCGCCGCCGCCTCGCGCACGGAGGCGCCGGACTGGAATAGCGGCACGGCGCGATCGAAGTCGGTGGCGGCGAGCGGTCCCCATTGGAAGCGCGCGAGGCCGTTGCCGTCGGTGACGAGGCGCGCCTCGAACGGATGCACCGCCTCGCCATGCAGGCCGCGCGCCTTCTCGAAATGCAGCTCGAAGCGCGCGCCCTGGTCGGGCGTGTAGTCGGCCGGCCGGCGCAGCGCCAATACGAGGTCGAGCACATCCTCGCGCCGGCTGGTGCCGCGCTGCGTGCCGTCCTTGCCGGCGTGATGGACCAGCAGCACCGCCATGCCACGCCGGCGCAGGCCGAGCAGCCAGGATTGCAACGCGTTCCAGGCATCGGGATCGCCGCTGCGGATGCCGACCAGGCTGGAGAGATTGTCCAGCACCAGGAGTTCGGGCGGCGTGGCGCCCCAGCAGCGCTCGAAGCCGCGCTGGCCGTCCGGCTTGGCGAGATCGAGCAGGCCGGCCGGGCTGAGCGAGGCCATCATGAAATCGAGGCCGGGCGGCGCCGAGCCCAGCAGGTGCAGGCGCTGGTTCATGTCGGCGGCCGGCATCTCGCTGTCGACATAGAGCACGCGATGCGGCCGCGTGGCCTGCCACTTGAGGAAGCTGCCGCCCGCGGCGGCGGCCCAGGCGAGGCCAAGCGCGACGAAGGTCTTTCCCAATCCGCGCGGGCCGTAGAGCATGGCCAGCCCCTCGCGCGCGAGGATCGGCTCGACGATCGCCTCACGCGGCGGCAGCTCGGCGGTCATGAGCTGCTGGGCGTTGTAGATCGGCGGCAGCAAGGGATGGGGCGGCGGGAATTCGGGCTGCATGGCGTCGGTTCTCCTCGACCCGGTTGTGCCATGAGCCGGCACGAATCGACGATTCCGGTCGCTATCCCCCCGTCGTGACTCTCGCGCGCCAGCGATCGGCGGAGCGCGATGATCGCGGGACAGCGGGGACGCGCGGGACAGCCGGGACAGGACGGGACACGGGGGACGGCGGGACGACAGCGGGGAAATGCCGATGCCATCGGCATCGAAGCTGTCCCCGCCGGCGGGGACGGCGCGCTGGGACGCGGGTCAGGGCGCCGGCAGGATCGCCTCGGGGTCGGCCGGCTCGGCGTAGAGGCGCACCACGTCGGCGGCGCGGCGCTCGAGCACGCGGCGGGTGTTGAGCGAGCGCTTGTCGGTCACCTCGCCTTCGGCGCTCGAGGGCGGCTCGGCGAGCGGCAGCAGGCGTTCGATGCGCATGCTCGAGCCGCCGGCGTGGCTATTGAAGGCGGCGAGCTTCACGGCCAGGGCGGCGCGCCAGTCGGCGACCGCGAGCGTCGCCGGATCGAGCCAGACCAGCGCGCCCAGCCATGGACGGTCGGGGCCGACGATCACCAGCTCGCGCACATAGGGCTGCAGCGCGTCGAGGAGTTGGGCGCGCAAGGTGGTGGCGCGCACCCAGGTGCCGGAGGCGAGCTTGAACTCCTCGGCGACGCGGCCGGCGAACAGGATGCCCGCCTCGGGCCGCTCGGGATCGACCCAGCGCGCGGCATCGCCGGTGCGGAAGAAGCCCTCCTCGTCGAACGCCTGGGCGGTGGCCTCGGGATTGCGGTGATAGGCCGGCATCACGTTGGGGCCCTTCACGCGCAGTTCGTAGCGATCGCCCGCGGGCACCAGCTTCGCCTGCAGGCCGGGCTGCGGCAGGCCGAGCAGGCCGGCGCGATCGACGTTCCAGTAGACCATGAAGCCGGTGCTGGTGGTCTCGGTCATGCCCCAGCCGGCGCCGAACGGCAGGCGCTCGCCGAGCTCCGCCGTCGCGGTTGCCTGCAAGCGGTCGAAGCTCTCCTGCGGCAGCAGCGCGCCGCCATAGCCCAGCCCACGCATGTTCTTGAAGAAGGCGCGGCGCA
Organism: Enhydrobacter aerosaccus; assembly: GCF_900167455.1. Taxonomy (GTDB): domain Bacteria; phylum Pseudomonadota; class Alphaproteobacteria; order Reyranellales; family Reyranellaceae; genus Reyranella; species Reyranella aerosaccus. The sequence continues at coordinate 21,640 of NZ_FUWJ01000022.1, read as the reverse complement.
GGTCGGCGTCGCGTTCCAGCGCTTCCAGCAGCAGCGGATAGGCGGCCGGCACCGAGCCGAACGAGGATGGCGACAGCTCGCGCAGGTTCTCGATCGTCTCGTCGAAGCGGCCGCGGATCGGCCGGCCGCCATCGATGTAGAGCGAGCCCGCGACGCGCACGACGGCGTTGAGGTTTGAGTTGCCGCCCCAGGTGTGATGCCAGGGCAGCCAGTCGAGGGTGACGGAGACGCGTGACTCGTCGAGCGGCTCGCCGACGGCGCGGATCATCTCGATCGCCGCGGCGAGATTGCCGTGCGTGTTGAGCACGCCCTTGGGCAGGCCGGTCGAGCCCGAGGTGAACAGGATCTTGGCCGGCGTGTCGGGCGTGAGGTGCAGGCGCCGCTCCGCCACCGCAGCGTCGATCGAGGTGTTGGCGAGGGCGGCGAAGGCGAGGCCGCGCTGGCCGTCGACGGTGATCAGGCGGGCGCCACGCCTGGCGGCTCGGTCGAGGGCGGGACCATAGGCGGCCGCGTCCTGGGCGAACACCAGCGCCGGCTCGACCAGGTCCATCGCGTGATCGAAGCGGCTGAAGTCGCCGCTGCGCGCGCCGGTCACGGAATAGTTGGGCGACAGCGGCGCCACCACGACACCGGCGCGCTGGGCACCGAACAGCAGCAGCGCGTTCTCGAGGCTGTTGTCGGACAGGATGGCGATCGGCGGACCATCGGGGCCGAAGCCCTGCGCGATCAGCCACGAGGCGATCGCGCCAGTCTTCGCCCAGGCCTCGGCGTAGGTGATGCGCTGCCACTGGCGCTGCGGCCCGCGACGCTCGGCCAGGAAGGTCACCTGCGGGCGCCGCTCGGCGGCGGCCTGCAGGCGGTCGATGATCAGCGGATAGGACGGCGGCAGGTCGCGGCCGGCCGACAGAACGAGCACGCCGTCAGCGCGACGCTCGACCTCGACCCTGGGTGCAGGCCGATTGAGCCGCCGCATGGGCGCGACGCTGCGCCGATCGCTCACGGCGCCAGCAGCCGTTGCTTCAGCGCCTCGGCGATGAGCGCATTGGCATAGGCGGAGGGATGACCGTCGTGCGGGATCACGAGTTTCGAGAGCTCCTTGTTCCAGGTCGGCTTCTCCGCCGACATCAGCGACAGACCGCGGTCGCGCAGCCCGGTCAGGATCTTCACCAGGGCCGGCTGGGTGCGACCCGGTTCGTCGCGGCCAGGCGGCGCGTCCTCGTCCGGCCAGTTGTAGAGCACCAGCAGCGGCACCCCCAGCCTGTCGCGTGCCAGCTCCTGCAGGCGCAGCAGCAGCGCCGAGAACAGGGCGACCTGGCGGTCCTGGCGCTGACGCATGCCGATGGCGGCGATGAAGGGAAAGTGCTGGCCGGCCAGATAATGCAGGCCGTCGAGCGGATCGCTCCAGCGATGCTCCGTGAAGGTGCCGGTGAAGCGCGGCACGCCGTCGTCGATCGCATAGCGCGGCGAGGAGCCGAGCCAGGACTCGTCGCCCGTCACCCGCGAGAGGTCGGCCGGGATGATCCAGGTCACCACGGCCTTCAGGTTGCGGTCCTTGAGATGATCGAAGCGGCCGGTCTCGAACGCGCGTACGAGATGGTTGGGACCATAGCCCGGCGCCGAGAAGTTGGCCGTTCTCACCTTGAAGTCGACGGCCTTGGCGAATTGCGCCGGCAGCGTCTCGTCGTCGGCGAGGCCCTGACCGAACATGTAGGAGTCGCCGACGAACAGGTAGGTGTCGGCGCCGGCCGGAGCCGGCGGCGTCAGGCGCATGCCTTCGCCGTCGATGGTATAGGTGACGCGAAACACCGGAGCGCCGTCGAAGAAGGCGCCGGCCTGGACCTTGTCACCCGGCCGCGGCCGATAGCCGAGCTCCGGATCGGCCATCAGCCAGTCCCAGGGATCGAAGGTCTTCACCAGCCCCATCCCGTGCGCGGTGGGAGCCAGGAGCCCGGCAAAGACATCGAGCAAGCTGACGGCCAGGGCGACGGCGGCGACCAGCAGCGAGCCGTTGCGCCAGCCATTGCCGCGCAGCAGAACCACGCCGGCCAGACCCAGCAGCACTGCCAGCCCGGATACCCATCCTGTCGTCGGCAAGGTCGCCGTGCCGATCGCCAGCACGGCGACCAGCCCGGCTGCGATCCAGAGATTTCGCCCGCTTCCGGCCATGGGGTAGGGTTCGCGTGTACGAGTTCGGGAGGAAAACATCAATGGGCGGGCCCCTACCGCTGGAAGGACTTCGGGTACTCGACCTTGCCAGCTTCGTCGCCGGCCCGGTCGCCACCACCGTGATGGGCGACTATGGCGCCGACGTGATCAAGATCGAGCCGCCCGGCGACGGCGACCCGCAGCGCAAGCTCGGCCAGGCCCATTCGATTCCGCAGCATCCGGTCAATTTCTGCTGGCACCTCGTCAACCGCAACAAGCGGGCGATGGTGCTCGACCTCAAGCACCCCGACGGCCACGCCGTGTTCGACCGGCTGGCGGCCACGGCCGACGTGATGGTGGTGAACTTCCCGCTCAAGGTGCGCGAGCGCCTGCGCATGCGGTACGCCGACGTGGCCGCGCTCAACCCGCGTCTGATCTATGCGTCGATGACCGGCTACGGCGAACAGGGCCCTGATGCCGAGCAGCCCGGCTTCGATTCGACCGCCTTCTTCGCCCGCTCCGGGCTCCTCGATGCGCTCACCCATGCCGGCGGTCCGCCGGCCTTCTCCCTGCCGGCGCAGGGCGACCAGATGGCCGGCATGAACCTGTTCGCCGCCATCAGCATGGCGCTGCTGCATCGCGAGCGCACCGGCGAGGGCAGCGAGGTGTCCTCGTCGCTGCATGCGGGCGGCCTGTGGTCCAATGCGCTACTGGCGCAGGGCGCGTTGCTCGGCGCCTTCGTGGCGCCGCGGCCGCCGCGCACCGCCCCTCGCAGCGCCCTCGCCAATCAGTACCGGACCGCGGACGGGCGCTGGATCCAGCTCACCATCGTGCGCGAGGACAAGCTGTGGCCGGAACTTTGCACCGCCATGGAGCGGCCCGACCTGCTTGAGGACCCGCGCTTCCAGACCACCGAGTCGCGGCGCGCCCATGCGACGGAGCTGGCGGCGATCCTCGACCCGATCTTCGCCAGCCAGCCGTGGCCCGAGTGGCGCACGCGCCTGCGCCGGCACGAGATCACCTTCGGCCTGCTCGGTGTCTTGCGCGACGTGCCCGAGGATGCGCAGGCCGTGGCCAACGGGGCGATCGTCGACAGCGCCGTGCCGGAGATGCCGCGCACCATCTCCGCCCCCATCCGCCTGTCCTTCGCCCCCTCCCCGTCCGTTCCCGGCCGCGGGCCGAATCAGGGCGAGCACACCGACGAGATCCTGGCCGAGCTGGGCTACACGGAGGACGAGATCGGCCGGCTGCGCCAGCAAGGGGCATTGGGGTGATCGACGCGCGCGCTTCAGCGCCCCTGCATTTACGCAGACAGGTCCATCCAACCAAGTGGACGACGGAGTGCGGGCCTGTACACTGACCGCCAGCGTCGGGGGATGGGGATGAAGCAGGCGGCGAAGGGCGGCAGGCACAGACGATTCGCGTCGCCGCACCACCGTCGGGCCCCGGCAAGCGCGGTGCATCGCCACCCCGTCTCGTTCCCGGCTGTCAGGACCGGCGACGCCGCAAGATCCTCGACCATCGGCCTCGTCCACGACGGCGGCATCCCGCTGGCCCGCCGACACGCGCGTGCCGCCACCATCCCGGGGCCGATAACGAACTCGAACTTGGGCTGCGCCAGCTTGCGCGCGCCGACGAGGTGAATCGAATGAAGCGTCGTACATTGACCGGCCTGCTGGGCGTCGGCCTGGCCGCACCGTCCCTCGTCAAAGCCCAATCCAGCCGGATGCGGGTGGTGGGCTATCTCCATCCCTTTTCCGGCACCTACATGGCGCCGTTCGTGGCCGCCTTCCGCAAGGGTCTCGAGGAGCAGGGCTTCGTCGACGGTCGCGATGTCCGGATCGAGGTCCGCACCGCTGATGGCTTCGAGGAACGGCTGCTGCCGCTGGCGCGCGAGTTCGTGGCCCAGAAGGTGGACGTCATCCTGGCCGCCGGCGGCAGCGACCCTGCCAAGGCGGCGAAAGAAGCGACATCGACCATCCCGATCGTGTTCGTGAGTGCGGCCGATCCGATCCGGGTCGGACTCGTCACCAACCTGAGCCGGCCCGGCGGCAACATCACCGGCGTCAGCCTGATCGGCTCCTCTCTCGAGGCCAAGCGACTGGAGATCCTGGCCCGCGTCGTTCCCGGCGAGCGCGGGCTCGGCGCCCTGATCAATCCCAATTATCCGGACGCCAAGCTGCAGGCCAACGAGTTCAGGACGGCCGCGCGTCAGGTCAATCGGCGCATCGAGATCCTGGAGGCCAGCACGGTCGAGGACCTCGAACCGGCCTTCGCCCAGGCAGCGCGCCAGCGGCTGGCCGGCCTGGCCGTCGCGCAGGACACGTTCTTCAACAGTCACCGCAGCGAGTTCGTCCGCTTCGCCGCGCAGTACAAGGTGCCGGCGATCTACTCGCAGCGGGAATATGCCGATCGCGGCGGGCTGATGAGCTACGGCACCAACTTCGCAGACAGCTACCGGCAGGCCGGGATCTATGTCGGCCGCATCCTGAAGGGAACCAAGCCCGAGGACCTGCCCGTCATGCAACCGTCGCGCTTCGAGCTGGTGATCAATCTCGCGACGGCGAAGGCGCTTGGCCTCACCATTCCGCTCGACATCCTCGGTGGGGCGGACGAGGTCATTGAATGAATCGGCGGGCGCTGCTGTCCGGCCTCACCGCTGCAGCGGCGCTGCCGGCGCGGGCGCAGGGCATGCCTCGCATCGGCTTCCTGGTCACCGGCGATCCGGAACCGGTCTGGTCGTTGTTCCGGGCGGCAATGGCGAAGCTCGGCTACAGTGAAGGCCGGACGGTCGCCTACGAATATCGCGCCGCCGACGCCGCGGGCGGCCGGCTCGACGCCTTCGCGGCCGACCTGGTGCGCCTCAAGGTCGATGTGCTGGTGGCGGTGCTGTCGCCCGCGATCGCCGCCGCCAAGCGGGCCACGTCGCGACTCCCCATCGTGTTCTATGGCGCCGCGCCGGACACCGGCATGGTCACCAACATGGCGCGGCCCGAGACCAACGTGACCGGCGTGTTCAGCCCGAGCGCCACGCTCGCCGGCAAGGCCGTCCAGCTCTTTCACGAGATCAAGCCCCAGACCAAGCTCTTCGGCGTCCTCCTCAATGCCCTCGACCCTTTCCATGTGCCACTGCGCCAGGAAGTCGAGGCGGTGACGCGCGCCGAGAAGATCGAGGCCGTGCCCGTCCTGGTCGGCAAGCCCGAGGAGGTGGCGCCGGCCCTGGAAAGCATGGCGCGACGCGGACTGGACGGGGTGCTCGTGCAGCCCAGCCTCGGCATGGTTGCGGCAGCCGCTTCCGCGCTCAAATACCGCCTGCCCGCGATCTCGTTCCGACGCGAATTCGTCGAGGCCGGTGGTCTGCTGTCCTATGGCGGCAACCAGCAGGACATGGCGATGTTGCTGGCCGAGGATGTCGACAAGCTGCTCAAGGGCGCCCCCGTGGCCGCCCTGCCCGTCCGGCAGACGGACAAGGTCGAGCTGGTGATCAACCTGACGACCGCGAAGACGCTGGGCCTGACCCTCTCCCCCTTGTTCCTCGCCCGCGTCGACGAGGTGATCGAGTGAAGCGACGCAACCTTTTCGTCCTGTCGGCAGGAGGCGCGTTGGCGGCCGGCGCGCAGGCCGCTTCGCTGCGGCGCATCGGCGTCCTGTGGCATGCCGCGAGCGCGGAGGACGAGCGGGACTATCGGCCGGTGCTGCACAAGGCGTTCGCCGATCTCGGCTACGTCGAGGGCGAGACGATCGTCCTGGAAGAGCGCTATCCCGCCGAGCAGCCGGACAAGTACCGCCTCTATGCCCAGCAATTCGCGGACAGCAGGCTCGACGCGATCGTCGCCGTGACGGCCCTGGGCGCGGCCGCCGCCAAACAAGCCACCAGCACCATCCCGATCGTCTTCGTCTTCGCCGCGGACCCGGTGCGGCAAGGCCTGGTGTCGAGCCTTGCGCGGCCGGGCGGCAACGCGACCGGACTCTCTCTGATGAGCATCGACCTCACCGGAAAGTGTCTGTCCCTGTTCAAGGAAGCCGTGCCCAATCTCTCGCGGGTCGGTCTGTTGCTCGAGATGGACCAGCCGGCCAATGGCACGCTCGTCCCGGCCTATCGGGCGGCCGCCGATCAACTCGGTCTCACGCTGACGCCGATCGAAGCATCGACGCCGGCATCCTTCGAGACCGCGTTCTCGGCCCTGGCGCGGGCCAAGGTGGATGGAGTCGTGGTCGGCAGCGGATCTCTGTTGTTCACCGAGCGGGCTCGCATCGGCGCACTGGCGCAGGCGCACGGACTGCCCAGCTTCGTCAGTATCGGCGAGATGGTGCCTTATGGTGCGCTGATGTCCTACGGCCAGGACTTTCCCGACTATTTCCGCCGCGCCGCGTCCTATGTCGACAAGATCCTGCGCGGCGCCACGCCGGCCAACCTGCCTGTCGAACAGCCGACACAGCTCAAGCTCGTGCTGAACCGCGCGACGGCCAGCCGCCTTGGCCTCGCCTTCTCGCCGACCCTGCTGGCGGCGGCCGACGAGGTCATCGAATGAAGCGCGGCCTGTTCCTCAAGTACGTCACGCTGTTCGTCGGGCTGGTGACCGGCGTGCTGGTCATCAATGCCGCGCTCGACCTCTATTTCGTCTATCGCGACAACCAGCGTGCCTCGATCGAGGTGCAGCGCGAGAAGGCCGAGTCGGCCGCGCGCCAGATCGAATCCTTCGTGCGCGGCATCGAGCAGCAGATCGGCTGGGTGGCACATCCGCAATGGGCGTCGCTGCCGGTCGACCAGCGGCGCTTCGATTACGTGCGGCTGCTGCGCCAAGTGCCGGCCATCACCGAGCTGGTGCAGCTCGACCGCGAGGGCCGCGAGCAGTTGCGCGTGTCGCGGCTGTCGATGGACGTGGTGGGTGCCGGCACCGACCATTCGCAGGATCCCGCCTTCGTCGACGCGATGAAGAACCGCGTCTATTTCGGCCCGGTCTATTTCCGCAAGGAGAGCGAGCCGTACATGACCATGGCGGTCGCGCACGGCGGCAAGAGCGGCGTGACCGTGGCCGAGGTCAATCTCAAGCTGATCCTGGACGTCATCTCGCAGATCAAGGTCGGCCAGGAGGGCTACGCCTATGTGGTCGACCGGCTGGGCCGCCTGGTCGCGCATCCCGACATCTCCCTGGTGCTGCGCGGCACCGACATGAGCAAGCTCGCCCAGGTCGCGGCCGCCCTGTCGCCAAAGGGCAGCGACCGCGACCCCGGCCCGGTCGACGCCACCAACCGCGCCGGCGTTCCCGTGCTGTCGGCGCACGCGCCGATCCCGGCACTGGGCTGGCTGGTGTTCGTCGAGCTGCCGCTCTCGGAAGCGGAGGAGCCGGTGATCGCGACCGGCCTGCGGGCGCTTGCCCTCCTGGTGGTGGGCCTCGCGATCGCGGGCCTTGCCGGTGCGCTGCTGGCGCGGCGCATGGTCGTGCCGATCCGCGCCCTGCAGGCCGGCGCGCAGCGTATCGGCGGCGGCGAGTTCGGGCATCGCCTGTCCGTGAAAACCGGCGACGAGCTCGAATCGCTCGCCGAACAGTTCAACCACTCGGCCGAGGCGCTGGAACAGTCCTATGCCACGCTGGAGCAGCGCGTCGAGGATCGCACCCGCGAGTTGACGGAATCGCTCGACCAGCAGACCGCGACGGCGGAAATCCTGCGCGTCATCTCCGAATCGCCGACGGACGTGAAGCCGGTGCTCGACGTCGTCGTCAGCGCCGCACGCCGCTTCTGCGGCGCCACCGACGCCGCCATCGTCCTGCGCGACGGCGAGTTCCTGGTCGGCGCCGCGCACGAGGGGCCACTGTCGGCTTGGGTCGGCGAGCGCCGCCCGCTTGATCGCTCCAGCACCACCGGCCGCGCCATGGTCGACGGCCGCACGATCCACACCCCCGACATCGAGGCCCTCGATCCGGCCGAATACGGCGCCGCCATTGCCCTGGCGCGCCAGCACAAGTGGCGCGCCAATCTGGTGGCGCCGATGTTGCGCGACGGCATCGCCATCGGCGTCATCGTGCTGCGCAAGACCGAACCCGGCCCCTTCACGCCGCGGCAGGTCGAGCTGCTCGAGACCTTCGCCGCGCAGGGCGTCATCGCGATCGAGAACGTCCGCCTGTTCACCGAGTTGCGCGAGTCGCTGGAGCAGCAGACCGCCAGCGCCGAGGTGCTGCGCGTCATCTCCCAGTCGCCGACCGACGTTGCCCCGGTGCTGGAGGCAGTGGCCAAGGCGGCGCTGCGGTTCTGCGGTGCCGAGGACGTCGTCATCGGCTTGCGCGACGGCGACGACTGGGTAGCGGCCGGCCACGAAGGTCGCATGCCGGGAGACATCGGCCGGCACTATTCCCTCAACCGCGAAACCGCCCCCGGACGCGCCATTCTCGACGCCCACACGGTGCACTTCTCCGACATCTCGGCCCTCGATCCCGCCGAGTTCGCCACCGCGCAGCGCGTCTCGCGCGAGCATGGCTTCGACGCCGCCCTGGCCGCGCCGATGCTGCGCGAGGGCGAGGCGATCGGCGCCGTCGTCCTGCGCAAGTCCGCTGCAGGCGCTTTCACGCCACGGCAGATCGAGCTGCTGGAAAGCTTCGCCGCCCAGGCAGTGATCGCGATCCAGAATGTGCGATTGTTCACCGAGCTGCGTGAATCGCTCGAACAGCAGACGGCAACGGCGGAAATCCTGCATGTCATCTCGCAGTCGCCGACCGACGTCGGGCCGGTGCTGGCGGCAGTGGCCAAGGCAGCCGTGCGCTTCTGCGGCGCCGAGGATGCCGTGATCATCCTGCGCGAGGGCAACAGCTGGATCGGCGCCGCTCATGAGGGGCCGATGCCCTGGACCGAGCAGGAGCATCATCCCCTGCTGCGCGACACTTCGCCGGGACGCGCCATCCTCGACGGCGTCACCGTGCATTTCCCGGATATCCCGGCGCTCGATCCCGCCGAATTCGCTACCGCCCAGCGAATGGGCGGTCAGTGGGGCTTCAAGGCGGCGCTCGATGCCCCGATGCTGCGCGAGGGCCAGGCGATTGGCGCCATCGGGCTGCGCAAGACCGAGGCCGGCCGGTTCACGCCCCGCCAGATCCAGCTCCTGGAAGCCTTCGCGGCGCAAGCCGTGATCGCCATCGAGAATGTGCGGCTGTTCACCGAGATCCAGGAGAAGAGCCGCCAGCTCGAACTCGCCAGCCAGCACAAGTCGCAGTTCCTGGCCAACATGAGCCACGAGCTGCGCACGCCGCTCAACGCCATCATCGGCTACACCGAGATGATGGCCGACGGACTCTACGGCGACATTCCCGAGAAGGCGCAGGGCGTGCTGGAACGCGTGCAGAGCAACGGCCGCCACCTGCTCGGCCTCATCAACGACGTGCTCGACCTGTCCAAGATCGAGGCCGGCCAGCTCGTGCTGGCGCTGGAGGAATACAGCGTCACCGACATGGTGAGCACGGTGGTGGCAGCCACCGAGTCGCTGGCCAAGGCCAAGAACCTGGCGCTCGAGACCGCCATTGCGCCGGGCCTGCCGATGGGCACCGGCGATGCGCGACGGCTGTCGCAGGTGCTGCTCAATCTCGTCGGCAATGCGATCAAGTTCACCGACGAAGGCAGCGTGCGCATCGGCGCCGTCGAGGTGGCCGGCCGGTTCGAGATTTCCGTGGTCGATACCGGGCCGGGCATCGCACCGGCGGATCAGGCACGCATCTTCGACGAGTTCCAGCAGGTCGACAACAGCAGCACGCGCAAGAAGGGCGGCACCGGCCTCGGCCTGTCGATCTCGCGCAAGATCGTCGAGCTGCATGGCGGCCGCATCACGGTCGAATCCGAGCCCGGCAAGGGCTCGACCTTCAAGATCACCATTCCGATCAACGCTACCCCGATCAAGGACGCGGCCGAATGAGCAAGAAGATACTCGTGGTCGAGGACACCGAGGACAACCGCCAGATCCTGCGCGATCTGCTGGGCATGGCGGGATACGACATGGTCGAGGCCCATGACGGTGCCGAGGGCGTGGCGCGGGCGGCGGAGCACAAGCCGGACCTGATTCTGATGGATATCCAGATGCCGGTGATGGACGGCTACGAGGCGACGCGGCGGATCAAGGCCAACCCGGAGCTCGCCGCCATCCCCGTGATCGCCGTCACCTCCTACGCGCTGTCGGGCGACGAGGAGAAGGCGCGCGCCGCCGGCTGCGACGGCTACATCGCCAAGCCCTACAGCCCGCGGCAGATGCTCGCCAAGGTGCGGGAGATCCTGAAGTGATGCGAGCAATGTCATCCCTCCCCACGCTCTGCGTGGGGAGGTGGCGCGCAGCGACGGAGGGGTCATGGGCAGGCAACAGCGTCGGCGCTCATGACCCCTCCGCTCCCGATGACGGGCGCACCTCTCCCCGCTTCGCGCGGGGAGGAGAATAGAATGCGGGATCCGGCCCGTATTCTCGTCGTCGACGATGTCGCCGACAATGTCGAGATCCTGCGCATGCGCCTCAGCAGCCTCGGCTACGAAGTGGCGGTGGCCGAGGATGGCGAGCAGGCGCTCGCCAAGGTGCGCGAGGATCTGCCCGACCTGATCCTGCTCGACATCATGATGCCCAAGATCGACGGGCTGGAGGTGGTGCGACGGCTCAAGGCCGATGCCACGCTGCCCTTCATTCCCGTGATCCTGGTGACCGCCAAGGCGACGCCGAAGGACGTGGTGGCCGGCCTCAACGCCGGTGGTGACGACTACCTCACCAAGCCGATCGATCACGGCGCGCTGGTCGCCCGCGTGCGGGCCATGCTGCGCATCAAGGCGCTGCACGACGAGGTGCAGGAACTCAACCGCGGGCTCGAGGCCAAGGTGCGCGATCAGGTCGGTGAACTGCAGCGCGTCAGCCGCCTGCGCAGCTTCCTCGCCCCCCAGCTCGCGCAGGCGATCGTGTCGTCGGGCGACGAGAAGATCCTGGAGAATCACCGCCGCGAAGTGGTCGCCCTGTTCTGCGACCTGCGCGGCTTCACCGGCTTCTCCGAGACCGCCGAGCCCGAGGACATCATGGCCGTGCTGGCCGAGTATCACGGCGCGGTCGGCCCGCTGATCCGCAAGTACGAGGGCACGCTCGACCGCTTCACCGGCGACGGCATGATGGTGTTCTTCAACGACCCGCTGCCCTGCGAGGACGCGCCGCAGCGGGCCGCACGCCTCGCCCTCGAGATGCGCGACGCCGTGGGCGCGCTGGTGCCGATCTGGACCAAGCGCGGCCACAGGCTCGGACTTGGCATCGGCATGGCCCAGGGTTACGCCACGCTCGGCCGCATCGGCTTCGAGGACCGCTTCGACTACACGGCGATCGGCGCCGTCATCAATCTCGCCGCCCGCCTGTGCGGCGAGGCCGCCGACGGCCAGGTCCTGATGAGCGGCCGGCTCGCCGCCGCCATCGAGGAGATGGCCGACATCGAGGACCTGGGCGAACGGCAACTGAAGGGCATGGCGCGTCCTGCAGCCGTGGCGTTGCTGCGCGGCCTCAAGGCCTAGGCACGCTTGGCCTGCAGTGCCCGCCAGACGCGCTGTGGCGTCAGGGGCATGTCGAGATGGTCTATGCCGAACGGCGCCAGGGCATCGAGCACCGCGGCGACGACGGCCGGAGGCGCACCGATCGTTCCGGCCTCGCCGATCCCCTTCACGCCGAGCGGATTGGTCGGCGACGGCGTCTCGTGGAAGGCAGTGCGCAGTGCCGGCACCTGATCGGCGCGCGGGATCGCATAATCGAGCAATGAGCCGCTGAGGAGCTGCCCGGTCACGCGATCGTAGACGGCGCCCTCGTACAGCGCCTGGCCGATGCCCTGGACCACGCCGCCATGGATCTGCCCCTCGGCCAGCAATGGATTGATGATGCGGCCGGCATCGTCGACGGCCACATAGTCGAGCAGCGTCACCTCGCCCGTCTCGACATCGACCTCGGCCACGACGGCGTGCACACCTGAGGGCGCCGACAGCATGGTGGGATCGTGGAACAGCGTTTCATCGAGGCCCGGGGCGAGCCCGGCCGGCAGGCTGTGCGCGACATAGGCGCGGCGCGCGACATCGCGGAAGGTCACCGGCCCGAGATCCGTGCCCGGCACGATGAACGCGCCATGGCGGTAGACGATGTCGGTCTCGGCTACCTCCAGGACGCCGGCGGCGATGGCAGTGGCCTTGGCGATGATCTTGTCGGCGCAGACCCGCACGGCTGAGCCGCCGACGGCCATAGAGCGCGAGTTGAAGGTGCCGTGGCCGGCCTGCACCTGCGCGGTGTCCCCCTGCACGACATCGATGTCGTCGATCGGCAGCTGGAGCGCATCGGCGGCGATCTGCGCCAGGCTCGTGGCATGGCCCTGGCCCTGGGGCATGGAGCCGGAGAAGACGGTGACCTTGCCGCCGGCGCCAACGCTCAGCCGCGCGCTTTCCCAGCCGCCGCGGTCGAAGCCGATGGCGCCGAGCAACCGGGACGGCCCCATACCGCACAGCTCGGTGTAGGCAGCCACGCCCACGCCAACATGGCGGCCCGCCTGGCGCAGCTCCTCCTGTCGGGCACGCCACCGATCATGTCCGATCATGGCCAGGGCCGTATCGAGACAGGCCTGATAGTTGCCGCTGTCCCAGGCCAGGCGCGGACTGCCATAGGGATGATAGGGGAAGTCTTCCGGGCGGACGAAGTTGACGCGCCGCACCTCGACGGGATCGAGCTTCAGGTGGCGCGCGACCGCCTCGATCGATCGCTCGGCAATATAGGCGGCTTCCGGCCGGCCTGCGCCGCGATAGGCGTCGACCGGGACGGTGTTGGTGAGCATCACGTAGACCGTCGCGGCCAGGGCTGGGATTCGGTAGGTGCCGGTCGCGAAGTTGGCGCAATTCACGGTCGGAATGCCGGTTGCCATGTTGGAGAGATAGGCGCCGACATTGGCGTAGCTGGTGAGCTTCATGCCGAGGATGCGGCCGTCGCGCATCACCGCTAGCTCGATGTGCTCGACATGGGCGCGGCCATGCGTGGTCGCGACATGGCTCTCCGAGCGGCCCTCTGTCCACTTCACGGGTCGGCCGAGACGCAGCGCGGCATGCGCACACAGGAGTTCCTCGGCATAGAGATGCATCTTGGGGCCGAAGCCGCCGCCGATGTCCGGCGCCACCACCCGCAGCCGATGTTCGGGCAGGCCGATCGTCTCGGCCACGAACCGCCGGGTCATGTGCGGGATCTGGCTGCCGATGTAGAGGGTCAGCGCGCCGTCGGCCGGCGACGGATCGGCGACGATGCTGCGCGGCTCGAGACAGGTCGGCACGAGCCGGTTGTTCTCGATCCGCAGCCTGACGATCGTATCGGCCTCGGCAGCCGCCTTGGCGTAATCGCCGCCGCCGGATTTGTGCAGATAGGCAAGATTGCGTGGCACGTTCTCGTGCAGCTGCGGCGCGCCATCGGCGAGCGCAGCCTCCTCGTCGACGACCGACGGCATAGGCTCGAATTCGACCTCGATGCGCTCCATCGCATCGAGCGCGGCCGCCTGCGTCTCGGCGACGACGAAGGCGACGCGATCACCGACATAGCGCACCGTATCGGCCGCCAGCACCAATTGCTCGGGCACCTTGCTGCCCGGCATGACCCAGTTCGGCCGGATCGGGCCGATCGCCCCCGCAACGTCGGATGCGGTCAGCACCAGCAGCACGCCGGGCAAGGCCGCGGCTTTGGCCGTATCGACGCGCCGCAGACGCGCATGCGCGTGCGGCGACCGCAGCACCGCGGCCCAGCACAGGTCGCGAGGAGCGATATCGTCGACATAGCGGCCGCGGCCGGTGAGCAAGCGGGCATCCTCGCGCCGCCGGAGCGGCCGGCCGACATAGGGCACGCGCTCCTGCAATTGGTCGGCGGATCCGGCATCTGGCATGGGTCGCTCCCGCAGATAGATAGATGATGATCGACATCTATATAGATGACGGTTATCATCTAACAGTCAAGCGCGTTCGGAGAGCCGACATGAGACGAACCAAGGAAGAGGCCGCGGAGACCCGACGGCGGATCGTGGCGAAGGCGGCGGAAGAATTCCGCGCCCATGGCGTGGAGGGCATCGGCATCTCCGACCTCATGGGCAAGCTCGGCCTCACCCATGGCGGGTTCTATCGCCATTTCGAGTCGAAGGATCAGCTTCTGGCCGAGGCCTGCCGCCATGCCCTCGATCGGACGGTCTCGGAACTTGGCGAGACGGCCGACAAGGCGCCGAAGGGACAGGGGCTGGAGACGGCGCTACGACAGTATCTGCGGCCGTTGCATCGCGATCATCCCGACAAGGGCTGCGCCCTGGCCGCCATCGGCGGCGAGGTGGCGCGCACCAACGAGCGATCGCGCGCTGCCATGACCGAGGGCTTCCACCACCTGGTCGACACCATTGCCCGACAGCTTCCCGACCTGCCGCCGACAGAGGCCGAGACGCGGGCGCTGGCGATCGTTTCCGGCATGGTCGGCGCCCTCCTCCTGTCGCGACTGGTCGATGACGAGGCGTTGTCGTCGCGTCTCCTGCGCGCCGCCCGCCAGCATCTGGCGACGATCGGCGATCCGGACCCGGCCACGGACCGGGCCTGAGCCGTCTTTCACAGCGCGAACGCTGGCGTGGGCCGACGGGCCGGGGCGCTTGCGCGGGTCCGGCGGACAGTCCGACAATTCCTCCCAACGAACAGGAGGAACGCCATGAAAGTCGGCATCGCCATGAACATGCTCCACGAGCACGGCCGGCCGGATGTGGCCGTGGTGCAGGAGCACTTCGCCCTGGGAGACCTGGTCGAGCCGCTGGGCTTCGACTCGCTGTGGGCGCTGGAGCACCACTTCACCGGTTACGCCATGTCGCCGGCGCCGGCCCAGCTCCTCGCCTATTACGCCGGCCGCACCAAGCGCATCCAGCTCGGCACCGCCGTGATCGTGCTGCCGTGGCACGACCCGATCCGCGTCGCCGAGCAGATCGCGCTGCTCGACATCATGTGCGGCGGGCGCTGCCTGTTCGGCTTCGGCCGCGGCGCCGCCTCGACCGAGTACGACGGCTTCCGCATCCCCATGGGCGAGGCGCGCCCGCGCTTCGCCGAAGCGGCGCAGATCGTGGTCAAGGCGCTGGCCAACGAGACTTTCGAGCACGAGGGCGAGTTCTTCAGGATCCCGCGCATGTCGATCCGGCCGCGGCCGATTTCCAACCCGGAACGGCGCTTCTATGCCAGCTCGGTCAGCCCGGAATCGGCGGAGCTGATCGCCAAGCTCGGCTTCGGCATGCTGATGATCATGCAGAACGAATGGAGCAAGTGCCGCGAGGACATCGACAAGTTCCAGGCGATGAGCCAGGCGGCCGGCTTCGAGCCCAAGCCGCCGATCATCCTCACCAACATCTCCTGCGCCGAGAGCCGCGCCGAGGCCGAGGAGCGCGCCTTCCGCTATCTCGGCCGCAAATGGCAATCGATCGACGATCACTACCATTTCTCCGACGGCCATCTCGCCTCGGTCAAAGGCTACGAGGCCTACGGCAAGACCGCCAGGACCTATGCCAAGCTCAAGGATCCGGCCAACCTCAAGAAGGCGACCGACTTCTATGTCTCGATCCAGATCGTCGGCACGCCCGACGACTGCCTGCAGCAGCTCGGCGAGCTGCAGAAGGTCACCGGGCTCGAGCATCTGGTGGCCGAGTTCTCCTTCGGCAACCTGCCGCATCATGAGGCCGAGAAGAACGTGCGCCTGTTCGCCGATCGTGCCCTGCCGATCCTGCAGCGCGACCCCGCCTATGCCGGCCCGCGTCAGACCGCGGCCGCGGCAGCCAAGCGCGCGAGGCACGGCGACATCTTCGCGCCGGCTTGACGGTCTGCGCACGCGCCGCGATGATCCGCGCATGAACGCCTTTTCCGTCACACAGGCAAACCGCCGCCGACGCTGGACACGTCCGGCGGCGATGCCGTGTGCTGAGGGACGAAAGGGTGCGATGGGAGCGACTTACCGCTAGCTTCCCGCTCCTTCAGCGTTCAGCCCGCAACCCGCCGAGCCCTTTCGGCGGGTTTTTTATTGGTCTTCCGGAGAAGGACAACACAGATGCAGCACGATGTTCCGGCGGGACTGTCGATCCGGCGCGCCTCGCCCGCCGATGCCGAAGCCGTCCGCATGCTGACGCGCGCCGCCTACGCCAAGTGGGTGCCGCGGATCGGCCGCGAGCCATTGCCGATGAAAGCCGATTATGAACAGGCGGTCCGCGAGCACATCGTCGACCTGCTGTTCAGCGGCGCCGAAATGGCGGGCCTCATCGAAACCATCGACGAGGGCGATCACCTGCTGATCGAGAACATCGCCATCGCGCCCGCGTTCCAGCGGCGCGGCCTCGGCCGGCACCTGCTGGCCCATGCCGAACGGTTGGCGGTAACGCTGGGACGATCCGAACTGCGCCTTTACACGAACCCCGAATTCACCGGCAATGTCGACCTCTATCGCCGCCATGGCTACGGCGTCGATCGCGAGGAGGCGTTCCTGGGCGGCGTCACGGTGTATATGAGCAAGCGCCTGGCGCCGGCGTAAGGTCACAGTCCCCAGCGGTGGACGAACCATACTTTCACGAGATGCGTCAGCACGGCGTAGGCCAGCAGCATCGCGGCGACGAGCGGCCAGTAAAGCGCCGGCAGCGGCACGAAGCCCAGTGCGCCGCCGATCCAGGTGTACGGCAGGGCGATGCCGATGGCGCAGATGATGATGGTCGTAGCGATCAGCGCCGGGCTGGCGTGACTCTGCACGAAGGGAATCCGCGCGGTGCGGATGATGTGGATGATCAGCGTCTGGGTCAGAAGCGATTCCACGAACCAGCCGGTCTGGAACAGCGCCGGGTTGGTCCAGGCATCGAAGATGAACAGCATCATGCCGTAGGTCGCGTAATCGAAGATCGAGCTCATCGGGCCGATGAACAGGATGAAGCGGAACAGCTTGCCGATATCCCAGCTGCGCGGCTGCGCGACATACTCCTCGTCGACATTGTCGGTCGGGATGGCGGTCTGGGAGAAGTCGTACAGCAGGTTGTTGGTGAGGATCTGCAGCGGCGCCATCGGCAGGAACGGCAGGAACAGGCTGGCGCCCAGGACGCTGAACATGTTGCCGAAGTTCGAGCTCGCGCCCATGCGGATGTACTTCACGATGTTGGCGAAGATGCGCCGGCCCTCGATCACGCCGGCATGCAGGACCAGCAGGCTCTTCTCCAGCAGGATGATGTCGGCCGATTCCTTGGCGATATCGACCGCCGAATCGACCGAGATCCCGACATCGGCCACTTTCAGGGCCGCGCTGTCATTGATGCCGTCGCCCAGGAAGCCGACGACGTGTCCCTGGGCCCGCAGCGCCTTCACCACCCGCTCCTTCTGCGCCGGGCTCACCTTGGCGAAGACGGTGGTGCGCGCGGCAAGCTCGGCCAGCTCCGCATCGCCCATCTTCTCGATGCGGCCGCCGGTCAGGATCTCGCCCGCGACGAGCCCGACCTCGTTGCAGATCTTGCGGGTGATGACTTCGTTGTCGCCGGTCACGACCTTGACCCGCACCCCCTTCGCCGCAAGGGCGGACAGCGCCTCGCGGGCCGTCTCCTTGGGCGGATCGAGGAAGGCGATATAGCCCAGCAGGACGAGGTCGGCTTCGTCGGCGACCGAATAGGTCGCCTTCGCGGCATCGAGTTCCTTGTAGGCGACGGCCACGACGCGGAAACCATCGGCGTTCAGCGCCCGCGTCTCCTCGACGGCGGCCGCGAAATGGCTTTCGTCCAGCGCGCCGGTCTCGCCATCGACGGCATAGCGCGTGCAGACGGCGAAAATCTCTTCCACCGCGCCCTTGCAGATCAGGACGTGCTTGCCGTCCTCGCGCGCCACGACGACGGACAGGCGGCGACGGGCGAAATCGAAGGGTATCTCATCGACCTTGCTGTAGCCGGACTCGGCGCCGTGGGTGAGATGCAACTCGCCATGGGCCAGCACCGCCCGGTCGAGCAGGTTGCGCAGGCCCGACTGGAAATGGCTGTTGAGGAACGCGTACTGCAACACGCGCTGGGACTCGTTGCCGTAGATATCGAGATGACGCTTCAGGATGATGCGATCCTGCGTCAGCGTCCCGGTCTTGTCGGTGCACAGGATATCCATGGCGCCGAGATTCTGGATCGCGTGCAGCCGCTTCACGATGACCTTCGCGCGCGACAGGATGATCGCGCCCTTGGCCAGGTTGACTGTGACGATCATCGGCAGCATTTCCGGCGTCAGCCCGACCGCGACGGCGACGGCGAAGAACAGCGCTTCCAGCCAGTTGCCCTTGGTCAGCCCGTTGATCAGGAAGACCGACGGCACCATCGCCGCCATGAAGCGGATCATCAGCCAGGTGAAGCGGTCGATGCCGCGGTCGAAGGCCGTCGGTACCCGCCGGCCGACAATCTCGTGGGCGAGACGGCCAAAATAGGTGCGCGGTCCGGTGCGGACGATCAACCCGGTGGCGTAGCCGGAGACGACGTTGGCGCCCATGAAGCAGATATTGCCGAGGTCGAACGCACCCTCACCCTTGTCGCAGGCATGGCCGAACTTCTCGACCGGCATCGCCTCGCCGGTCAGCGCCGCCTGGTTGACGAACAGATCCTTGGCATCGAGGAGGCGCAGGTCGGCCGGGATCATGTCGCCCGCGGAGAGACTCACGACATCGCCCGGCACGAGCTGGTCGATGGCGATCTCGCGGAACGGATCGTCCGCGGGCGCGGGAAGCCGCCGCACGCTCGCCGTCGTATGCACCATCGCCCGCAATTCCGCCGCAGCCCGATTGGAGCGATGCTGCTGAATGAAGGCGGTGCCGACCGCCAGCAGGACCATCACCGCGATCACGATCGCGGCGCGCACGTCACCCAGGAAATAGGAGACGACGGCCAGTCCCAGCAGCAGCGCGTTCAGCGGATTGCGGGCGACCGACCACAGCTCCTCGAGGACCGTTGCCCGCCGCTCGCCGGCGACCCGATTGGGGCCGTATTGGCGCAGGCGGCGCGCCGCTTCCTCCTCCGCCAGCCCGTTCGGGCTCGCATCGAGCCTGGCGCAGATGTCGGTGGGAGACAGCCCGCAGAGTTCGGCAAACCCTTTGTCGCTGTCGGAGGAATCGAGTGGCATCCCGGAACCGCCTCAAAGATCGATCGATCCAACCGCCGGGCCGGGCAGCGTGCCATGACCTGTCTCAAACCGGCAAGGGTCGCCGGGCAGGCTTGGGCGGGCGTCAGGAGTCGGGGATCGAGCGATCGACCTGCCAGGTCGCGCCGGTGACACTCGGCTCGAGGATGAGCCGGCCGACGATCTGCTCGAGCGCCGCATCGGTGCGCTTGGCGGCGACCGCCTGGGCGGTGACGGCGACCTTGGTGGTGTCCGGAACATCCTCGCTGTCCAAGCGGCGCAATCCCAATCCGGCATGGGTGAGGCCGTTCAGCAGCAGCGACCGCATATGTCCTTCCTCGCTGGCCCTGCAGATG
The DNA here is from genome assembly GCF_900167455.1 of Enhydrobacter aerosaccus. Lineage (GTDB taxonomy): Bacteria > Pseudomonadota > Alphaproteobacteria > Reyranellales > Reyranellaceae > Reyranella > Reyranella aerosaccus. Next base: position 2,012 of record NZ_FUWJ01000022.1, on the reverse strand, counting down.
ATCTCGACCGAGTAATAGGTCTCGGCATCGGGTGCGGTGAGGGTGAAGCGGTTCACGCGCCGCACCAGGGGCCGCAGCAGGAGGTTGGTGCCGATCACGAAGGCCGCGGCGACAGCGCTGGGCGCGAAGTACCCGGCGCCGGCAATGGTTCCGACCATGGCCGAGCACCAGAGCGTTGCCGCCGTGTTGAGGCCGTGGACATTGATCCCTTCGCGCAGGATGACGCCGGCGCCGAGAAAGCCGATGCCGGTGACGATCTGGCCGGCGACGCGGGTCGGATCGCCCTGCCCGACCATGCCGGAGAAGAAGACGAAGCCGCTGGCGCCCAAAGCCACGAGGGCATTGGTGCGCAGCCCCGCCATCTTCTGGTTCCACTGGCGCTCGAAGCCGATCGCCGAGCCCAGCAGGAGCGCGACGGCAAAGCGGAGCGCTGCCGAGGCGAGCACCGAGCTGTCGAATACCATGCCACTTCAGTGGCGACCGACTGTTAAGCCTTCATGACGGCCGGGTTGGCGATCGCGTCCAGCGGAGCACCCAGGGCTAGGCGGTCCGCTCCACGACCAGCGCGACGACCGCGTCCGCCGCAGCGTCGGCCGAGAGTTCGGCCGTGCGCAGGATCAGCGCCGGCTCCTCCGGCGGCTCATAGGGCTGGTCGCGCCCCGTGAGGTTGAGCACCTTGCCCTGCCCGGCCTTCTCATACAGGCCCTTGGGATCGCGCTGCTGGCAGATCTCCGCCGGCGTATCGACGAAGATCTCGAGGAAGCGCCCCTCGGGCAGCAACGCGGCGGCACGGGTGCGATCGGCTTGGAAGGGCGAGACCAGGGCGACGATGGCGATGAGACCGGCATCGGCCATGAGCTTCGCGACCTCGCCGACGCGCCGCACATTCTCCGACCGGGACGCGGCGTCGAAGCCGAGATCGGCGTTCAGGCCCTGGCGCAGGTTGTCGCCGTCGAGCAGCATGGTCTGGCGTCCCGCCTCGATCAGCTTGCGCTCGACGAGGTTGGCGATGGTCGATTTGCCCGAGCCCGGCAGGCCGGTGAGCCAGACCACCAGCGGCTGCTGCGCCTTGAGATCGGCCCGCAGGCGCGGCGTCACCGTCTCGGCATGGCGATGAACGTCGCGCGCCGCATCGAGACCCGAGGCGACCATGCCCGCGGCGGCGGTGCGCAGGGTGGCGCGATCGATCAGGATGAAGGCGCCGGTGCCGCGATGGTCGGTATAGGGATCGAACGTGACCGGGACGGTCGTCTCGATCTCGACGCGGCCGATGGCGTTGAGGGCGAGCCTGGTTGCGGGCTGGCGCTGCAGCGACTCGATGTCGAGAATATCGACGACGCGCGACAGCACCGCCGGAACGGTGGCGGTGCCGATCTTGAGCAGGAAGCGCTTGCCGCTCGATGCCACCGCCTCGTCCATCCAGACCAGATCGGCCGCGAACCGCCGCGTCACCGTCGGACGCTGCCGCGGATCGGCCAGCACGTCGCCGCGCGCCACGTCGACCTCGTCCTTCAGCGTCAGCGTCACCGAGCGCCCGGCCGCCGCGCTCGGCAGGTCGCCGTCGAAGGTGACGATGCGCGCGATCTCCGTCGTCTGTCCCGACGCCGCGACCACCACGCGATCGCCCACCGCCACACGGCCGCTGGCCACCGTGCCGGCAAAGCCCCGGAACTCGCCATCGGGCCGGTTCACCCACTGCACCGGGAAACGCAGCGGCGCCCCGGCCGCCTCCGTATCCGTCTCCACCGTCTCGAGATGGCCCAGCAGCGACGGCCCGGCGTACCACGGCGTGCGCGCCGACCGCTCGGCGACGTTGTCCCCCAGCCGCGCCGACAGCGGGATGGCGACGGCGGAATGGAACGCCAGCGGCGCGGCAAAGGCCGTGAACGCCGCCTCGATCTCGCGGAACCGCGCCTCCGAGAACCCCACCAGGTCGATCTTGTTCACCGCCAGCACCACGTGCCGGATCCCCAGCAGCGACACGATCGCGGCATGCCGGCGCGTCTGCTCCA
>NZ_FUWJ01000004.1 GCF_900167455.1 Enhydrobacter aerosaccus | reverse complement strand
TCGACCTCAGCTGGATGCGATACAATTATCCAGGCTCCACGCCCGACATCGGCTTCATCGAGTACGGCCTCCTAGTCGGCTACGACTTCGACGTCGCCCAGTTCACCTTCGGCGTCCACTACAGCCCCAACTTCTTCGCCAATTCCGGCACCGCCTGGTACAAGCAGCTGCTCGCCACCGTGCCGCTGCCCTTCATCAAGCTCCACGAAGACATCGCCTTCAAGCTGTTCGGCTCGATCGGCAACCAGTATGTCGCCAACAACGTCAACTACGGCATCAGCAGCAACAACTACTGGGACTGGCAGGCCGGCCTCACCATGACCGCCTTCACCGTCGACTTCTCCGTCTCTTACGTCGGAACCAGCGTCAACGCCTACCAAAACTGCGGAAACACCATGAACTGCGCCTCGCGCGCCCTCTTCATGGTCAGCAAGACGTTCTGATCAAACGGAACAATCCAAAATGGCGCCCTCCGGGCCAGGCGTTCCGCGCCTGGCCTTTTTGCTGCATACACGCCGATTCCTGAGCGTTTCCAGTCAGCGACGTCCCTCTGCAGGGCCTGTTCCCCGCCGAATTCTCCCCAGTCGCGGCCATAACCGGCGTCGCGAACCGTATAAAAATGCCATAAAAATCCGATTGACCGGCCCGGCCGGCGGCGCAATACCCGCCCGCCGTGCCCGGCAGGTTCCCGGATCGGGCGAAGAAAGGCCTGTTTTCAGACCCTATGTCCCTCCATGGAACGTCCGCCCCGGTGAGTCGCAAGCGCTTCGCCCGGCTCAGCCTGGCCGCGCTCGGTGTCGTCTTCGGGGATATCGGCACGAGCCCGCTCTACACCGTCAAGGAGTGCTTCAGCGAGTTCACGGGACTGCGGCCGGTGCCGGAAGACGTGTTCGGCATCCTGTCGCTGATCACCTGGGCCCTGATCATCATCGTGACGGTGAAATACGTCATGGTGGTCATGCGCGCCGACAACCGGGGCGAAGGTGGCGTGCTGGCCCTGATGGCGCTGGTCTCCCGCCGCTCGGAGCTGACCCCCCGCTGGCGCACGATCTTTCTGATGCTGGGCATGGCCGGGGCGGCTCTGTTCTATGGCGACTGCCTCTTGACGCCCGCCATCTCGGTGCTCAGCGCCGTCGAAGGCCTGAACGTCGCCACGCCGGCCTTCGAGCCGCTGGTGATCCCGCTGGCGCTGGGCGTCCTGATCGGCCTGTTCATGGTGCAGAAGTTCGGCACCGCCGGCGTGGGCCGCTGGTTCGGGCCGATCATGCTGATCTGGTTCGCGACTCTGCTTGGCCTCGGGCTGTGGGAGATCGTGCATGCGCCGCACATCCTGCTCGCCCTGTCGCCCTTGCACGCCCTTCACTTCATGTTCCGCCACGGCTTCATCGCCTTCATCGCCTTGGGCGGCGTGACGCTGGCGGTCACCGGAGCCGAAGCCCTCTACGCCGACATGGGCCATTTCGGTCAGAAGCCGATCCGCTATGCCTGGCTCGGTGTCGTCCTGCCGTCGCTGCTGGCCAACTACTACGGCCAGGGCGCGCTCCTGTTGTCCGATCCCACCGCGATCGAAAATCCGTTCTTCCGTCTCGCCCCGTCCGCCATTCTCTACCCCATGGTCGCGCTCGCCACTGCGGCGACGGTCATCGCCTCGCAAGCGACCATCTCCGGCGCCTTCTCGATGGCGCAGCAGGCGACGCTGCTCGGCCTCAGCCCGCGCGTGCGCATCCAGCACACCTCGGCGAGCGAGTTCGGGCAGATCTACGTGCCGGCCATCAATTGGATGCAGCTCGGCGGTATCGTGATCCTGGTACTGGCCTTCAAGTCGTCGACCAACCTGGCCGCTGCCTACGGCATCGCCGTCACCGGCACCATGCTGGTGACCACATTGCTCGTGCTCGCCCTTGCGGTGCGCGCCTGGAAATGGAGTTGGCCGCTGGCGATCCTGGTGTTCGGCAGCTTCATGGCGATCGATGCCACGTTGATGGCGGCCAATGTGATGAAGTTCCTGCAGGGCGGCTGGGTCCCGCTCGCGCTGGCGCTGGTCATCTTCGCCGCCATGTGGACATGGTTCAAAGGCCGCATGGCCGTCGCCGTCCGCGAGCGAGAGGGTACGCTCCCGATGGAGACGCTGCTGGGCAGCATCAATCCGAGCCGCGTTCACCGGCCCCAGGGAACCGCCGTCTATCTCACGGCCTTCTCCGGCAACGCGCCCAGCTGTCTCCTGCACAACCTCAAGCACAACGAAGTGCTGCACGAGCAGGTGGTGCTACTCACCGTCGAAGTGCCGGATGAGCCCTACGTTCCACCCAACGCCCGCGCCCAGGTCGCGCATCTCGGCAAGGGTGTGCATCACGTCGTCCTGCGGTACGGCTTCATGGAACAGCCCGATGTGCCGCGCGACCTGATCCCCCTCGCCGACCGAGGCGTGCCGGTCGATCCGATGCGGACATCCTACTTCGTCGGCCGCAACAGCTTCGTCCCGGCGACGCGGCCGCTCCTGCCGCGCTGGCAGGAGAAGCTGTTCCTCATCCTCGCGCGCTTCGCCTCGAGCGCCGGCGATTTCTTCGGCCTGCCGGCGAATCGGGTCGTCGAACTGGGCAGCCGCATCGAGATCTGAGGCGGCACCTCAGGCGTCGAATCCCGAAAGCGACACCGCGCCGCTGGCCGGCGGCTGCCTTCCTTCATGGAGGTGATCCGCCAGCCGCGCGAAGATGCGGCCGGCCTCGGCGCAGCCGACATCCTCCACTACAGCCTCGGCTGCGATGTTCAGAAGCGCATTCGCCGCCACATCGCGGCAGTTCTCGGGGAGGCTCTCGACAGCATGAGCAATCAAGCGCATGGCGCGTTGCAGGTCGTGAAGGCGGTCCGTCATCGGGGCACTCATTTCAGTGCAGTCCCGCGCCGGCGGCGCCGGCGGGTGGAGCGAGCCGCAACCCCGCCTCACCCAGCGCCAGCGCGAAGACCTTGAGCCGCTCGGCCGCCACGCGGGACGCGGTCGGTGCCATCATCACGTCGAGCGATGCCAGCAGGGGCCGCTCGAGATCGCTTTGCGCGAGCCCACACAACGCGACCAGCGTCGCCTCGTCGCCACTGACGCTCGAACAGGTCGGCAGATGGATATGAATGGCGCGGCGGGCACCGAACAGCAGCGCATCCATCGCCACGGCGAAGTCCGGCAAGACCTCCAGCAGGCCAGCCGTCCTGAAACCGCGATAGAGGATCGAGTCCTCACTCGGCAGGGCACGGTCCTGTTGCCATTGCCGCATGGCCCAGAGGACGAAGCGCTCGCCGACCGGAAGCGAACAGGCGCATCCGGCCCGGCCGCAGCCTGCCGTCCCGCGAGGCCGATCCAGGTGCGCGGCCATCTGCCCACTCGAGTTGTCCATGTGCTCCCTCCGGCTGGTTCCGAAACACCTTTATGATATTAATAATCATTCGCATTATCAACAAGCGGTTTGCCTGACCATTCCAAGACAGAGGCCGACAATGTGCCGGCCTAGCCGTTCCTCCACGTCTGGAACGAGCACGTCATAAACAAGTCCTATTCGGCGGCTGCTATAGTGCCCGGTAGGAGATGCAGCCGTTTCAATGGGTGACCGCCCCACTCTGATTCTCACGACGCGCCTCGGCGTCCGGCCGTTGGGCGTGCGCGGAGAGCCCCTGCACGCGGTCGCGGGACAGCTCCTGTCCGTAATCCGCCGGCGGCTTGGAGACGGGTCAGCCAATCTCCTGGCCGAGCCACAATTGCGCGAAACGCGCGACGGCATCGATTGGTATGCGGCGACCGACGGGCCGGTGCGTCGCTTCTCGGAGCTGGACGATGCCGAGCGGGCGCAGGTGTTGCGCACCGTCGAGTCGCATCTGGAAGCGATCCGGCGTCTCGGTGCGCAACTTGGTGCTTCGCAGAGCAGCGACGAGGCCCGCCTTGTCGGACGATCGCTCGAACTCGCCACCACGCGACCATCGGACGATTTCATCTTCCTGGTCGGCGGACAGCCCGTCATCGCAGCCTGGGGCTACGAGGCCGATGCCGCCGCCAGCCTGCAGGCTGCACCGCCCCTTGCACCGATCGCGCAAACCGCGCCGCCCGCTGCCACTTTCGCCAGCGCTCCCGCCGTCGTGCTGCCGGTCCGCTCCGGCTGGTCGCGATGGCTCGGCGTCCTGCTGTTCGGCCTTCTGCTGCTGTTGTTGCTGCTGATCGCGTCGTGGCTGCTGCGGGCCTGCACGCCGGTCGATCCTTCGACCAACATCGCGACGCTGGAGACACCCGCGCCGCCGGCACCGCCGCCGCCGCCAGATCCTACGCCGGTGCTCAAGGCCTCGCTCGACGACGCACAATCGGCTGAGAAGCAGTTGAAGGCACAGCTCGCCGCGCTGGAGGAAGACCTCAAGCACAAGGTCGAACAGTGCAAGCCGATCGAGCCTCCCAAGCCGCCGCAACCACCACCGCCGCCCCCGGTGGCCAAGGCGCCCCCTCCTCCGCCACCACCGCCGCAACATGCCGCTGCGCCGCCGGTCAGCCGTCCCCCGCCCGGCATGCTGCCGTGCGACTGGTCGGGCGATTCCGGCGGCGAGGGCGTGACGCGCAATCGGCACTATCTCGGCGACAAGCCGGGCTTCGTGGCGATCAACTACAACCTCTACGTCAAGCCGGATGATATAAAGGTGATCTATCGCGGCCAGGTCCTCGCCGGAACCGGCGGCCCACGCAGTGGTCGCGGTGGCTTCGGTTTCGACTGGAACCCCGTGGCCGGGGATTATTCCGTCGATGTCATCGTAACTGGAGAAATGTGGGGCACCCGTTGGACCTACACCATGTCCTGCCCACGGGGTGGACGATGAAACGGTGCACGACGAACGGGCGGACGGTGAAGGAAGGCTTTCGATGACCGGTCCGCTCCTCAGCAGTGAACCGCTGCAGCGCTATCGCGCGCTGGGTCTTGGCGGCGATCCGGTGTGGCGCGCCGCACAGCAGTTGCGCGCCGCCATCGGCCAGCGGCTGTCGCGCGAGCATGCGGATCTTCTGGCGATCCCCGAGGCCGATCCCTCGGGTCGACGCATCGACTGGTACGCAGCCCACGATGGCGACGTCCGGCGCCTGGCCGATCTCGGCGGCAACGAACGCGCAACGGTGCTCGAGAAGGTTCGCCGCCTGCATGCCGATCTCGCCAGCCTCGCCGATTCGATGGTGGCACCGGGCCGATCGGGTGCCGAACGCAACTTCGCCAGACTCCTGCGTCTGGCGCTGACGGCGCCGGGCGAGGAAACCCTGTATGTCGTCGACGGCCGGCCGATCATGACCTTCTGGGGCTTCTCGGCCGACGCGGCATTGCCGGGCGTTTTCCTGGCAAGTCCACCGGCACCATCCACGCCCGCGAGGCCCATGTCCGAGCGGCCCGTATCCGACGCCGTGCTCGCTACGGCTCCGGCCGCGGCAGTGGCGAGCACGCCGGCGCGGAGCCTGTGGTGGCAATGGGTGCTGCTCGCCGCATTGCTGCTTCTGTTGCTGGCGGCTCTTGCCTGGGTCGTGCGGCCTTACCTGCCGCACATCGAGCCCCGGCTCGAGGCAGATGCGCGCGACCGTGCCCTCACGATGTCGGTACGGGCGCCAGCAGCCCTGCAGCAGGCGCGAATGGACACGCTGCAGAAAGAGAACGAGGACCTGCGCCTCGAACTCGCACGCCTCACCGACGAGGTGGCGCAACGCGGTGCCAATTGCTCTGCCGGCGTGCTGGGACCGGGAGGCGCGATCATCGGCGTCATTCCCGGCGCGCCGATCGAACGCGGCGCCGCTCCGGATGGCGCCAATGGCGTCGACGTGACCAACAAGGACGAGGCCAACAAAAACGGGACGAAAAGTCCCGACGACAAGAACACCGCCGGCGCACCAGACAAGTCACCGAATGGTCCCGACAAGGGGCAGAACGGTCCAGATAAGGACAAGCAAGCCGCCGACAAGAAGGATGAGCCCAAGCCGATGGTGGTGCCGCCGGAAGCAAAGCAGAAGCAGGACCTCGCCTTCCTCAGGGGTGACTGGCGTTCGCGCACCGGCCTCGCGACGCCGCAGGGCGAGAAGGATCTGCGGCCTGCCTACACGCTGGACGACAAGGGCAAGGGCAAGGTGAACTTCGTGCAGCAGAATGGTGCCACCTGCGAAGCACCAGCCGAAGCGCGCTGGGACAATGGCAAACTTGTGATCGAAGAGAAATCCAATCCCAAATGCACGGATGGCAGGACCTACGCCCGCAACATCGTGAATTGCGAAGTGGGCCAGGATGGTGTGGCTCAATGCAAGGGCAGCCAGCCGGGCGACAGCCGTACCTACAACGTGCAGTTCGGCCGTTGATCTCCTACAGTTGAGGCCCCAGTTGCACAGCCTTATCCCGCACAGGCACTCATGAGCGACCTTGCCCGCCTGCCGAGCTATCCCAGCCCGACGACGCTGATCGCGCGTTCAGGCATCCAGTTCCTCGATTTCGGCTTCGACACGACGAACCTGCGCGTCCGCGAATGGGGATTCCATGACAGTGCCGCCACGGCATTGGTCGACGATCTCGTCCAACTCGATTTCGACGACAGCCGCGGCCAGTACGAGATCGTGGAAGCCGGCCGTCGTCGCGCCGCCGAACCCAATCTCGTCGTCACGGCCAAGGATGCCTTGGCGCCGTTTCTCGACAAGTGGGTGCCGGTGCCGTTCCTGCAGGTGCGGCCCAACAATCAGTATCGCGAAGGGCCGGCCGACTGGGCGCGCATTCGCGTCGTCGATCTCGAAGCGCGCTATGGCGAAGGCTTCCGCGACGAACAGGGCCATCGCTATCGCGCCGTGCTTGCCTTCGACACCGCCCTGATCGCCGAGGCCGAGGGCCGTGCCTATCTCGCGCCTTCCTCCAAGGACGTGACGTCGGGCGCCCTGTTCGCGCTCGCGCCGCAGCAGCGGGCCAGCCACTGGCTGCTGCGCCAGAGCTGGATGAACCAGTGGCTCGAGGAGCTGTTCCGCGAACTGCATCCACGCGCCACGCTCGAGGAGATCGACAACGACATCAAGCAGAAGCCGCAGGAAGCGAGTGCGCGCTATCTCGCCTTCCTCGGCCTGCTGGCCGCAGCGATCGAGTTCCCGCCGGTCAAGCTGGTCGGCGATGCCGAGCGCCCCGGCCGTGGTGCGATCGAGGTCGATCTCGTGCTCGATGTCGGCAACTCGCGGACCTGCGGCCTGCTGATCGAGGCGGCGGGCGAATTGGGCGTGAACCTCAACGACTCCTATGAACTGGCGCTGCGCGATCTCTCGCATCCCGAGAGCGTGCACATGAAGCCGTTCGAGTCGCGCGTGGAGTTCGCGCAGGCCTGGTTCGGCAAGAACCATCTCTCGCGGCTCGGCGGTCGCTCCGATGCCTTCGTCTGGCCGACCATGACCCGCGTCGGACCGGAGGCCACGCGCCTCGCGGCGCGCCGGCGCGGCACCGAGGGCAACACGGGCATGTCGAGCCCCAAGCGCTATCTGTGGGATGAGGAGCCCCAGGCGCGCGAATGGCGCTTCAATGTCGCCTACGCCCAGGACCAGACGGCGATGCCGGCCGCGGCCGGTCCGATGGCGCAGCTCATCAACCAGAAGGGTGAGCCGCTCCATCTGGTCGAGCCCGAAGCCGATCCGGCCGACCACCTGCCGGTCTTCGAGCCGCTCTATTCGCGCTCCTCGATCATGACCTTTGCCCTGTCGGAGATCCTGCTGCAGGCGCTGACGCTCATGAACTCGCCACAGCAGCGCGGCCGGCGTGCCCATGCGGAGACGCCGCGGCGGTTGCGCCGCATCGTGCTCACACTGCCGACCGGCATGCCGCTGGCAGAGCGCCTGATCTTCCGCAAGCGCGCCGAGGCCGCCCGCGATCTCGTCTGGATGATGATGGGCTGGAAGCTCGACGATCTCGATGCGCCGCCGCCGCGCGTGCTCACCGACTGGGACGAGGCAAGCTGCACGCAGCTCGTCTATCTCTACACCGAAGTCGCGCGTAATTTCGGCGGCGATGCGCGACGGTTCATCCAGATCGCCAGCAAGCCGCGCGGCAAGCCTTCCGACGGCACCTTGAACATCGCCAGCATCGATGTCGGCGGCGGCACGACCGATCTGATCATCAACAACTACCGGATCGAAGGCGCTGGCACGTCGGTCACGCTGTTTCCCGAGCAGAAGTTCCGCGAAGGCTTCAGCGTGGCGGGCGACGACATCCTCCTGCGCGTCGTGCAGAGCCATGTCCTGCCACCCATCGAATCGGCCATGCGCGTGGCCGGCATCACCAACCCCGCCGACCTGTTGGCCGAGCTGGTGGGTGGCGATCGCGGCGGCGAGGATGTGATCCAGCGCAATCTGCGCCAGCAGTTCGCGCTGCAGATCGCGCATCCCATCGCGCTCGAGCTGCTGAACGCGGCCGAGACCTACAATCCGACCTCGGGTGTGCTCTCGGCCGAGCCGCGGCCCTACGAGTCGTTCTTCCCCGGCGGCTCCAGGCCGTCGGAAGACGTGGTCAATTTCGTCAACGAAGCGGCCCGCAAGCGCGGTGCCAAGGATTTCGATCTCAAAGCGACGATATTCCCCGTCGATCTGCCCGGTCTCGACAAGACCGTGCGGGCCGAGATGGCGCGCGTCCTGGCGCCGCTGGCCGAGATCGTGCACGCCTACGATTGCGACATCCTGTTGCTGTCGGGCCGCCCCTCGCGCCTGCCGGGCATCCGCGCGCTGCTGATGGAACTCCTGCCGCTGCCGCCGGAGCGGGTGATCGCGCTGCATGAGTATCGCGTCGGCGCCTGGTATCCGTTCCGCGACGCCCGCCTGCGGGTCGAGGATCCCAAGACCACCGTCGCCGTCGGTGCGATGATCGCCGCATTGGCGCAGTCGCAGTTGCCGGACTTCTCCTTCCGCTCCGACCTGCTGCGCTCCAAGAGCATCGCCCGCTATATCGGCAAGCTCGATGGCGGCGGCCGACTGCAGAAGGAAGACCTCGTCTATCGCGATGTCGATCTGGACAATCGCGAGTACGAGCTGCCGGAAATCACCTTCGAGTTCCGCGGCCCGATGTGGCTGGGAGCCCGCCAGCTCGACATCGCGCGCTGGCCGGCCGCGCGACTCTATGCGCTCGAATTCTCGCGGCCGGAATATGCCGAACGGCATGCGCGGGAGACACCGTTCAAGATCGCGCTGGCCCGCGTGAAACCCAAGGACAAGGACTCAGGCGATGTCGAGCGCTTCCGCCTGCGCCAGGTCGTCAACCGCGACGGCCGCGCCGTGGCGCTCGATCGCCTGACACTTCGACTACAGACGCTGCCGCGCCGTGAGGGCTATTGGCTCGACACGGGCATGCTCAAGACCGGGTAACAGGGTATGGACACCGTCGATCTCAAGCTGGCCCAGGATTGCGAAGCGCTGGCCGTCGCCGCCAGCGAGGGCGTGAGCTGGCTCAAGGGTGCAGCCGCGCAATCGCCGACCGTCGCCCAGCAGGCGCCATCGCTGATCAGCGAGCTGCAGAAGGTTCGCAACCAGAGCCGCAAGCTGGCGCGCGCCGCGCGTCGGCGCATGTGCGTGGGCGTGTTCGGGCCGAGCCAGGCCGGCAAGTCCTATCTCGTCTCGATCCTCGCCAGCCGCGACGGCCGGCCATTCCAGGCGCGCTTCGCCGACAAGACCTACGACTTCCTGCGCGAGATCAATCCGCCCGGCAATCGCGAGTCGACGGGGCTGGTGACGCGCTTCGGCCTCGGCCTCAGCGACGCCTCGCCGGACTTTCCGGTGCGCGTGCGGCTGCTGACCCAGACCGACATCGTGAAGATCCTGGGCAATTCGTTCCTGCTCGACTTCGATCATCAGAAGGCGGCCTTCGAGCGCCCCGATGGCGGCGCCATCCGCAAGCGGCTGGCCGAGCTGCGTACCAAGGTGATGCCGACGCCGCCGGGCGACCTCGATGCCGACGACGTCCTCGACCTGATCGAATATTTCGACACCTTCTTCGCCGGCGTCACGGCCGAGTTGCGTACCGACTTCTGGCGCGAGGCGATCGACCTCGCGCCGCGCCTCTCGGGCCGCGATCGCGCCAAGCTGTGGTCGGTGCTGTGGTACGACTTCCAGCCCTTCACCGAACTCTATCTGACCCTTTACGAGGGACTGGAGAAACTCGCCTTCGCGCCCGAAGCGCTGCTGGGCATGGATGCGCTGATCCCGCGCGAGAAAAGCATCATCGATGTGCTCACCCTCGATCGCCTCGGCGCCGACTCGGCGGACACGCTGCTGGTGCGGCCCAGGCAGACCGACCGCGCGGTTTCCAACGACGCGCGCCTGCCGCGCTCGCTGGTCTGCGCCCTTACCGCGGAGATCAGCGTCGCCATCGACGAGAAGCCGTGGGACTTCTTCGATCATACCGATCTGCTGGACTTCCCCGGCGCGCGCTCGCGACTCAAGCTCGCGAGCCTCGAGGACGTCGCCAAGGCCAAGGGCGTGGCCGAGGGCGCCAACCCGCTGCGCGAGCTGCTGCTGCGCGGCAAGGTCGCCTATCTGTTCCAGCGTTATGCCGCCGAGCGCGAGCTGTCGGCGATGCTGCTGTGCATTCCCGACGGCAATCAGGAAGTCCGCGACCTGTCGGACATGATGACGGCGTGGATCGACCAGACGATGGGCGCCACCCCGGCCGAACGTGCCCGGCAGAAGAACGGCCTGTTCCTGGTCCTGAGCAAGATGGACCGCGAGTTCGAGCAGAAGGCCGGCGAGACCGAGGAATCGCGCCGCCTGCGCTGGAGCGCGCGCATCAACAACTCTCTGGTGAACAACTTCCGCGGCGAGTGGCCGAACAATTGGAACGGCCAGCCCTTCAGCAACACCTACTGGCTGCGCAATCCGACCGTCATCGACGAACGGCTGATGGATTACGAGGACGGGCGCGAGACCGGCGTTGCCGAAGCCTTCGCCCAGCGAGCCATCGAACTGCGCAAGCACTTCATCGAGAACTTCGACGTGCAGCGGCACTTCGTCGATCCGGCGCGTGCGTGGGACGAGGCCTTCAAGGCCAACGACGGTGGCGTGTCGTATCTCGTGAAGAACCTGATCCCGGTGTGCGATCCGGCGATCAAGCGCTCGCAGGTGCGCGGCCAGCTCGAAGTCCAGATCCGCCGTCTGGTCGATCGCCTCGCCGGCTTCCACAGCGCCTCGGATGGCGACGCGCGCGCCAAGAAGCGCGAGCTGGTGCATACGGTCCTGCGCGGCCTGGCCAATTGCATCCAGCAACAGCTGTTCGGCGAATTGATCGCCGCCTTGCAGGTCGCCGACAGTGCCCTGCGCGAAATCTACTTTCGCATCTCCACGGCGCGCGCTGCCGATCCGGGCGATACCCGCAATGGCCGGCCGAGCGGGCAAGTCACGCAGGCCACCGGCGCCACCGTCGATCTTAGCGCGATCTTCGCCGACGTGTTCGGCGAGGACGAAGGCACCACCGCGCCGCCGGCCGGCGTCCTCGAGGACCGCGCCGACCGCTTTGCCCGTGAGGCGGCCGAGTACTGGCTGGAGAACATGCGGCGCATCGGCGCCGATGACAAAGCGCTGACGCATTTCGGCGTCGATCGTCAGCATCTCGGCTGGCTGATCGACGAGCTGGTGGTCGGCGCCCATCGATTGAAGCTGATCGACCAGTTGTCGCTCGATGTGCGCGCGCTCGAGAATGCCGCCAACGCCAAGTGGGAGGACATCGCCGAACGGCAGGTCCGCACCGCTGCCTCGGCGCTCAACAGCTATGTCAGCGCGCTCGGCTTCGACCGCCTGCCGCTCGAGGAGCGTCCCGGCCTGCCGCCGAACGCGCCGACGCGGCGCGTGTTCCAGAATCCGCCCGCGCCGATGGGCGCGCCGATGCTGAGCGAGGATCCGGCGCCGATCTATGCCGACTATTGCAAGGACTGGATGCGCGCCTTCCTGCAGCTCGCCATGGACAATGTCGGCTACGAGGGCGGGCGCGAGATCACGGCCGAACAGAACGAGCGGTTGGGCGCCATTCTGCGCGCCGTGCCGGCGTAAGGACCACGGATGCCGATTCGCGCCTCCATCCTGCCGCAGGCGACGCCCGGTCATGCCATCCTGCGCGTGACCGATCTCGAGGCGCCTCCCGAAGGCCTCACGCTGTCGATCGAACGGCAGCAAGGGCCGGACTCCCATCTCGGCGAGGACGGTTGGCGTCGCACCGAGGCCTGGCTGCAGCCCGATCAGGTCGTACGCATCCGGGGCGTGCTCGACTTCCATCTCGGGCCGCAGATCTGCGACCGACTCGCCGGCATCGCCACGGTGCGGCTGCGCATCCGGGAACCGGATGTCGGCGTGATCGCCGCGACCGTCGTGGCCTGGCCGGCCATGCTGACGTCGGGCGCGATCGACGGCAAGCCGGCGGCCGAGGAATCGCCGTTCCAGTTCCGACGGCCACCTCCGCAGTTGGCCGAACCCCCGGCACCGCCGTTCGAGCCCGAGCCGCCGCCGCCCGAACCGCCGCGGCCGATTCCCGAGTTGCGCGCGGCGCGCGAGCCGCTGCCCGAGCCCGAGCCGTCCAACTGGATGGGCTGGCTGATCGCCGCCGTGGTGGTGATCGCCGCGGCGGGTGGCGCGGGCTACTACGCCTATCGGACCTATTTCGAGAAGGGCGGCAACCAGGAGGTTGCAGCGAACAATGGCGCCCCTGCGTCACCGACACCGGTTCCAGCGAAGACCGCCGAGCCGCCGCAGAAGTCGATTCGCGACACGGTCGCCGAGTATCTCGCCACCAAGCCGACACCCGAAGCCATGGTGGCCAAGGGCAAGGATTATGCGCAGGCGGGCGAGCTTGCCGCCGCCTTCCTGGTGTGGCGCCGCGCCGCCGAGGCCGGCAATGTCGACGCCGAACTCGAGATCGCGGGTTACTACGATCCGCTCTCGCCGCGGCAGAAGACCGGCTTTGCCCCCGACGGGGCACGCGCCGCCGACTGGTACGAACGCGCGGCGCTGGCGGGCAATGCGGAAGCCCAACGCAAGCTCGGCCTGCTGCTGGCCATGGGCGCGGCGGGAATGCCGGCCGATCCAGCCAAGGCCCGGAGCTGGCTGCAACAGGCGGCGGCGCAGAACGATGCCGACGCCAAGAAGGCCCTCGAACAGCTCGGCAAGTAGACGGCCCGGCCGCGGCCGAAGCGGTCAGGTGCAGCTGTCGCTGCGCCAGTCGAACGCGGCCTTGCTGCTGCGCAGATAGGCCGCCAGCCAGGACGCGCCCAGCGCGTAATTGGCCTTCGAGGTCTGCTGGTCGGAGACCAGGAACGTGTTGATGCCGACCACGCGGCCACAAGTATCGACCAGAGGTCCACCCGAGTTGCCGGGCGAGATGTCGGCCGAATGCAGGACGATCGGGCCGCGGTCCCTGTTCTGGACGGCACTGACCGTTCCCTTGGTCAGGACGACCTGCGGCGCCGCCTTCAGATCGCCATCGGCGAGCCGGTGCAGATCGCGATCCATGGCAATGCCAATCGCCGGATAGCCGGCCGCCACCACGTCGCCAAGCGCCGTCGGTTCGGCAGCGAGCGGTAGCGGCAACGCCGTGCCCGCCGGCACATCGGCGCGAATCAGGGCGAAGTCGCCACGCTCCTTCGGCGAGGTCGCGAGCACCTGACCGATATAGGGCGTCTTCAAGGCCTTGCTGACCAGCAGCACCTCCGACCCCACCGGGACGTCGCCAACCACGTGATGATTGGTGACGACCACGTTGGAGGACACGAAGAAGCCGCTGCCGCTGTCGCCGTTCGGCGAGACGATCAACACCGTGGACCGTTCCAGCGCCGTGGCGAGATCGCCGCTGCTCGTCTTGCCGGTCTTCGCCGCCGCCGGGATCAGGTCCGCTGCCGGCGCGGCTTCGCTCTTGCGGCCGGGCAGCGCACCCTCGGGCGCCGGTGTCGCATTGGGAGTCGTCTTGCCCAGCGGATCCTTGATCGTGCAGACATCCGCCTTCAGCCGTTCCTTCAGGACGGCGATCTGATCCTCGATCTGCTTGTTCGCGGCTTTCTGCTTGTCGATCTGGTCCTCGAGCGCCTTGACCTGCTTCTCGTCCGGGCCCGGCGGCGCGGGCGGAGGCGGCGGTGCCGGCAGCTGCACCGCGACATTCACGACCGGCCGATAGAACAAATACCAGCCCAGGCCCAAGCCGGCTCCAACAAGCAGCGCCCCGCCCACCAGCCCGCCCAGGATCAGCGGCCAGCGCCAGCGGGGACGGTCGGTCGATCTGTCGGTGGGCGGTGTATCGGACATGGGCGAATAGGGCTCCAAAGCGCGGCCCGCAGTCAACACTCGCCGAAGGGCGGAATTTGGGCGAGCGGCGACGCGGAATGCAGGGTATCGATGAACAAATCTCCTGCGATCCGGCTTGCCCGGCAGCGGGGGCTATATAAGTGTATATGCACATCGTACCGGAATCGAGGAGAGTCCCATGACCGCCTGCATCGTCGGTTGGTCCCACGGCAAGTTCGGCAAGCTCGACGGCGAGACCAGCGAATCGCTGATCGTGAAGGCGGCCAGCGAAGCCATTGCCCATGCCGGCATCGAACCCAAGGACATCGACGTGATCTACGTCGGCAACATGAATGGCGGCTTCGTGCGCCAGGAGTTCCACTCCTCGCTCGCGCTGCAGACCCATCCCGACCTGCGCTTCAAGCCCAGCACGCGGGTGGAGAATGCCTGCGCCACCGGCTCGGCCGCGATCCACATGGGCCTCAATACGCTTGCCGCCAACAAGGCGCGCTTCGTGCTGGTGGTCGGCGTCGAGAAGATGACCGAGCTCAACAGCGCCCAGGCCGGCGACGTTCTCATCAAGGCCTCCTATGTCGCCGAGGAGGCGACCATCGAAGCGGGCTTCGCCGGCATCTTCGGCAAGATCACCTCGGCCTACTTCCAGCGCTACGGCGACAAGTCCGACGCCTTGGCCAGGATCGCCGTCAAGGCGCACAAGAACGGCGCCAAGAATCCCTTCGCCCACTTCCAGAAGGAATTCACCTACGACTTCTGCCGCACGCCATCGGACAAGAACCCGTTCGTCGCCGGCCCGCTCAAGCGCACCGACTGCTCGCCGGTCACCGATGGGGCGGCCGCGGTGGTGCTGGCCGATGTCTCTACGGCGCTCGGCATGAAACAGGCGATCGCCTTCCGGGCTGCCGAGCAGATCAACGATTTCCTGCCCATGAGCCGGCGCGATATCGTCAAGTTCGAGGGACCGCAGCTCGCCTGGCAGCGCGCGCTCAGCCAGGCCAAGCTCGACCTGCTCGATCTCTCCTTCGTCGAGACGCACGACTGCTTCACTTCGGCCGAGCTGATCGAATACGAGGCGATGGGGCTGACGGCGCCGGGTGAAGGCGAAAAGGCCATTCTCGAAGGCTGGGTCGAGCGCGACGGCAAGCTGCCGATCAACGTCTCGGGCGGACTCAAAGCCAAGGGCCATCCGGTCGGCGCCACCGGCGTCAGCATGCACGTGATGTCGGCCATGCAGCTCTCCGGCACGGCTCCCGAAAGCCTGCAGCTTCCCAAGGCGACGCTCGGCGGCGTGTTCAACATGGGCGGCGCCGCGGTAGCCAACTACGTCAGCATCCTCGAACCGCTGCGTTAGGAGGCGTCGAGCCGAAGCGGCTTGACTTTCCCGCTTCGGCTCGAGTCCCATTAAATAAATGGCTGCAAAATGGAAATGGTCCGGACTCGATGACATCTGGGCCCTCTTGCCTGTGCGCCCACTCTACCCGCCACAGCACCCACAACATGCTTCCGGTCGTCAACGACAAGCCACCCGCGGAATCGATGGCTGACGGCAACCAAGGACACGCAATACGGTGAAAGCCCTCCAAGCCAGCGATCTCGCTTCGGTCGACAGCTACGGCATCGTCGACCTTCCTGTGCCCGAGCCAGGCCCCGGGCAAATCCGCCTCAAGGTCGCGGCCTGCGGCGTCGGCTATGTCGACTCGCTGGTGGCGCTCGGCCGCTACCAGGTGAAGCCGCCGCTGCCGCACGTTCCCGGGGGCGAAGTCGCCGGCTGGATCGATGCCATCGGCGCCGGCGTAAGTGGCATCGCGGTCGGGGCGCGTGTCCTGGCGCAGGTCCAGGGCGGTTTCGCCGAATATGCCCTGGCGACGGCGGCATCGGTGCATGCCCTGCCGGACCGCATGAGCTTCGGCCAGGCAGCAGGCTTTCGCATCAACTATGTCACGGCGCTGCATGCGCTGCGCGACCGGGCGCACATCCGGCCGGGCGAGACCCTGCTGGTCATCGGCGCGGCGGGCGGTACGGGCCTCGCGGCAGTACAGGTCGGGAAGCAACTCGGCGCACGCGTCATCGCTGTGGCCTCGACCGAAGAGAAGCGAGCGATCGCCATCCGCCATGGCGCCGATGCCGTGCTCGACCGCGAGCCGGAGGGCTGGCGCGACCGACTCAAAGAGGCGGCGCCGACCGGCATCGACATCGTCTTCGATCCCGTCAGCGGTCCGCTGCTGCAGCCGGCTTTCCGCTCGCTGCGCTGGGGCGGCCGCTATCTCGTGGTCGGCTTCGTCTCGGGCGCCATTCCCGCCCTACCGCTCAATCTGCCGTTGCTGAAGGGCGCCGCGTTGGTCGGCGTCGACTATCGGCAGTTCGCCGACGTGTACCAACGGGCCGATGCACGCCACGAGCTCGAGGAGCTTCTGGCCTGGGTCGCCAAGGGAGATCTCGATCCGCCCGTGGGTCGGGTCTTTCCCTTCGCGCAAGGTCGCGAGGCCCTTGCCTATGCCCTAAGCGGCTCCGGCACAGGCAAGACCATCCTCGAGGTCACAGCCGCCTGACTCTACTCTCAGGCCATGACCGACCGCGAACCCTTGGTTCCGGTGGCGCGACTCGATGAGGCCAAGGCGCTCTCCGCCTGCGGCATGAGCCCCAGTTCGCTCGCCTTGATCTGCAACGCCAGGTACTTCGAGTAGATGCGGCATTGCGCCAGGCTGCCGGCGATGAACCAGAGGCCGGGCTGTGGCGTGCGCATGAACATGTTGCGCAGCTCCTGCCCGTCGCCGAAGCCCCAGATCGGCCCGACGCGCGCCGCCACGTCCTCGCCCAACAGCTTGCCGACCAACGCCTCCTGGCCCCTGTAGCCGGTCGCCAGAACGACGAGGTCCGCCGCGACTGCAGCGCCGGACTTGAGCCGTGCACCGTCGGCCACGAAAGCATCGATATCGGCATACTGCAGCAAGCCGATCTTGCCCTCGACGATGAGATCGGAGCAGCCGACATTGAAATAATAGCCGCCGCCGCGCGTCAGATACTTGAACTGCCAGCCGGTGCCGTCCTCGCCGAAATCGAGCCGGAAGCCGCGACATTCGAGCCCGTCGAGCAGCTTGCGGTCGAGGTTCTTCGCCTGTTCAGTCAGAAGCTGATGCGTCCGACGCGACAGCGCCAGCGGCGTGGCAACGGTGATGAGATCGCAATCCTCGAGTGACGGGCCCTCGTCATAGAGCGCGTAAGGAAGCTGTGCACTGGGCTCGACATTGACGATGAGGGTCGGGCTGCGTTGCACGATCGTCACCTCGGCACCGCCGGAGTGAAGATCCTGGGCGATGTCGTGACCGCTGCTGCCGGTGCCGATCACCAGCGCCTTCTTGCCCTTCCAGGCCGCCGAGTCGTGATATTCGCCCGAGTGGAGAACCGTGCCCCGGAACGCGCCAAGCGTCGGGATATCGGGAACGATCGGAAGGCCACTGGCGCCCGTTGCCATAACGATGTGGCGCGGATGCATGGTGCGCCGCGAACCGTCGGCACGCCTCAGCGTCACCGACCAGCGCCCCTCCTGCTCGTCGTAGTGACCGGCTTCGAACTCGGTGCCCGGCCAGTAATTGAGCTCCAGCGCCTCGACATAGGCCTCGAACCAGCCGGCCAGCTTGTCCTTGGGAATGTAGGTCGGCCAGGTCGGCGGGAAGGGCATATAGGGCATGTGATTCACCTGCACCTGGTTGTGCAGCGTGAGGGCGTGATAGCGGTGCCGCCAGTTGTCGCCGATATGCGGCCAGCGATCGACGATCAGCGTATCGACCTGGAGCTGCGACAGGCGCGCCGCTGTCGCGAGCCCCGCCTGCCCACCGCCGACCACGAGGACGGCCGGATCGTGATCCTCGTAGGCCATCGCCGCTTTGCGCAGGTCGAGCCAGTTCGGACCCCGGAAATCGCGTGAGTAGGCCTCGCCGCGCGGGCGCGACTTGCCGACATGCTCCTCGTGCCCCTTGATCTCGTCGAGCGCCGTCAGCAGCGTCCACGCCCTGGGTCCGCCTCCGGCGGCATCGTCCGTCAACCGCACGATGCCGCTGCCACGTCCCAGCGCGGTCTCGAACCGGAAGATCGCTTCGATCGTCTCGGTGCCGGCGCGACGCACGCGGCGAGGCGCCGTCCGCTGCCGGTCGACTGCAAAGCGCGAGGGACGCGCTTGCGTCGCGAACGATGCCAGCGCCTTCACGAGGGCATCGCCACCACTGACCGTGTCGATAGTCCAGGTCAGGGCGACGACGTCGCGCCAATGGCTGTCGTCCTGGAACAAGGGTCGGAGCCCGGACACGTCGCCGCCAGCCAAAGCCGTCTCGAACCGCCCGAGCCAGGTCGTGACGATCGCCTGGAGATCCTCGCTTCCTGACATCCGTTCCTCCGCTCTTATTCGTTACCGCCCTTCATGGGACACGATCTCGATGGGCTCGACCAGTGTGAGATTGAGATCTTTGAGGCGCTCTTCCGGCAGGCGATGGAAGCGCTGGCGCTTGTCCTCCACGAGGTCGAGGAAAGACCTGGTGTTCACTCTCACCCGCACCAGGGCCACGCGCCCTTGGGCTTCCATCAGCCGCCGCGGCTCCTGGTCGTCCGGCTCTTCGTCGAAGGCGCTGACCAAATCGAGAGACCGCCCCATGGATGGCAGCGCCCGAAAGCCCAGCGTCCGGATCGTCTCCAATTCCTCCGCCGTCACCGCCAGATAGACGAGCGATGTGCCGAACTTGCGTTGCCTGGCGCGACGTTGGCCGATGTGCCAGTCGTTCTGCCAGTCCTCATAGCCCAGCAGCAGGCCCTCCAGCCGCTCCAGCGTATCGTTCCAGCCCTCACCACCCGTCGCTTTGGAGGCGAGCTTCCAGGCCGGGATGCGCCACTCCTCGCCCTTGAGCGTGTAGAAGACGGTCCGGAATCCCTCGCCCGCACCGGTACCGTCAGCACCATCCGGCTGGAGGAACGGTTCCACCATGACTTCTTTGTGCAGGCGGCCGAGCGCCACGTGGACGTCGAACAGTTCCTCCCCTGGAAATCGTTCCGGCGGATAGCGATAGGTGCCCATGCGGGCAAAGGGTTTGCGCCCATCCAGCATCAGCACCAGTTCATAACCGCCATGAAGCAAGTATGGCGTCTCGCGATCGCCCGCCCACGGATCGAGATACGCGACTCGCCCGTTCGCTTCGAAACCCGGAGCGAAGCGTTTGGCGATCGCGATGGCTTCCTCCGGCTCGAGGCGATAATGCATCCGCAGATCCGGATCATCCTTGGCCCCTTCACCCAATAAGGATTGCAGCTCTTCCAGGCGGTCGACCGTGAACAGGGTTTCGAAGGCGGGACAGCCATAATCCGGATGGATCGCCTGTAGAATGAAGCGGCGCCGTTGGGTCGTCATGGAAGGAACTCTATACTGGGCGTGAGCTGAGGGCAGGGGGAGAGGCGTGCGCCACATCGATCATCGTCAGAGCGATGCCATTCTGGGCGCGATGCGCCAGGTGGCGCTGGCAGCGGGCGGCCCGTTGACCCATGCCGATACGGCGAGCGTCATGGCGGCGGCACGCTACCTGCTGCGCCGGCCGGACCTGACCGACATCGGCACCCTGCCCGCCATCGAGCCCATGGATCTGCAAAGCCTGCTCGACGAGCCCGAACTCAAGACCGAGGCGATCAAGTATCTCACGGTCATGACCATGGTCGACGGCGTGCTCGACCGGAAGAAGGTCGGCCGCGTGCTGGCCTATTCGCGCGCCCTCGACATCGAGGAGAGCTATCTCACCGAGATCGTCGAAGCCGCCTCGGGCCATGTCACCTGGTCGCTGGCCGACATGACGCGACAGAACATGGAGAGCATCACCGGCAAATCCTGGGGCGATGCGGATCCCATGCCGTGGCTCCTGCCCTACGGTGACGGAAAAGCCGATCCTGAGCTGGCCGAGCGCTACGAGGCGCTGGGCCGCCTGCCCGAGGGCACGTTCGGCCGAGCGCTGTGGGCCTTCTACAAGAACAACGACTACGCCTTTCCCGGCAATCCATCGGCTCTCAACGAGCGCTTCGGCACACCGCACGATTCGACCCACGTCATCTCGGGTTACGATACCAGTGCGCGCGGCGAGATCCTGGTCTCGACCTTCACCGCCGCCATGCATCCGGTGAATCCGATGGCCGGCCATATCCTGCCGGTGATCTTCAGCTGGCATCTCGACATCAAGATCAATGCGGTCGCCGGCTCGACATCGGGCGGACTCGATCCGAACGAGTTCTGGCATGCCTGGGCGCGCGGCCGCGAGGTCAAGGCCGACTTGTTCTCGCCCGACTGGCAGGTCTGGGATTGGGTCGAGCGCGATCTCGAGACGTTACGCCTCGACCTGAATGTCACGCCGCCGGGTGTCCCGCAGTGAGCGCCCCGCCCGTGAAAGAGGAAAACAGGATGCTGGAAAACACCACCACCGGCCGGGCGGAGCTGTCGCAGTTCGCCGTCGACCTGGTGATCCGTCTCGCGCTGCTCGCCGGCCTCGTCTATGGCACCGTGCTGCTGCTGCGGCCGATCGCCGGGATGCTGCTGTGGTCGGTGATCCTGGCGGTCGCGGCCTTCCCGCTCTTCGCCGTCCTGCGTCACCGCCTGCACCTGAGGCCGGGGCTCGCCGCCACGTTGCTGGCCGTAATGCTGCTGGCTCTGATCGTCGTGCCGGCGGCAGTCCTCGGCGTCTCGGCCGTCGACACGCTCGAGCAGTACGCCCAGCATCTGCTCGGCGGCCATTCGCTGCTGCCGCGGCCGCCCGAGTCCGTCCGCGACTGGCCGCTCATTGGGCAGCGCCTCTACAATTTCTGGTCCCAGGCCGCGAGCGACGTGCGCACGCTGCTGGAGGCCCATGTCTCGCAGATTGCCTCACTCGGCCGGTGGATTGCCGGCATCGCCGCGGGTGTTGCGCTCGAGCTGCTGCAGTTCGCGACCGCCATCATCGTCGCCGGCATCCTGCTCTCCTATTCCGATCGCCTGACGGGCTCGGCGCGTCAGTTGGCCACGCGCGTCGCCGGCGCTCGCGGCGGGCATTTCCTCGACATCGCCGGCGCCACCATCCGCAACGTGTCGCAGGGCGTGATCGGCATCGCGCTGCTGCAGGCGGCCTTGCTGGGCGTCGGCATGCTGGTGGCGGGCGTGCCCTTCTCCGGCGCCATCACCTTCGCTGCCCTGGTGCTGGCGATCGTGCAGATCGGCCCCAATCCGATCATGATCCCGGTGATCATCTGGGTCTGGACTGCCTTCCCGGCATTTACCGCGACCCTCTACACGATCTACACGGCACCGCTGCTGCTGATCGACAACGTGCTGCGCCCGATAGTCATGGCGCGCGGGCTGCAGACGCCGATGGTGATCATCCTCGGTGGCGTGATCTGCGGCACGCTGGCCGGCGGACTGATCGGCCTGTTCATCGGGCCGGTGCTCCTGGCCGTGACCTACGACCTCGTCATCGCCTGGCTGAACCACGATCCGGCCGACAGCACGCAGCATCAGTTGCGCGACCCTGGCTAAGCGCGGTCGCGCCGGACAGTCGTTGCCGCTTGCGCCGAGGCGCTCCGTCAGTGACGGATATTGCCCTCGAGATCGACGACCAGATCCGTCGTTTCAGGATCGTGAGTCTGCAGGCTCATGGCATTGGGATCGCTCCAACTGGCGAGATTCACCACCACGACCAGATGCCCGTCGGCCTGCTGGGCTTCGACCGGCTCGACGATATTGAGTCCGTTGTTGTCGAGGAAGTAGGTGTGATCGCCAAACAGCGGCTGGAGCTTCATGACCACGGGATGCTCCGCGGGAATCGCCTCGGCATCGTACTGGTGCAGCGTCTGCTCGATCTGTGCGGCATTCAGCTTCATCGCACACTCCTTTTCGATGGGAGTTACGGTCAGGGGGATCGTCTTGCGGGGCCTCCCACTTACGACAGTGGTCTTGGAGATAGTGGTCTTGGAGATCGTTGGTGCATCGACACGCGATGAAGCGTGCGCGTCGACTTCGGCCGTTCCGCTGCGTCATATCTAGAACAGCTAATTGCTCTGTCAACCGGTCGATGCGCACAGGCAGATCGACCGGGTCTTCGCATTCAACGGTCGCGGTTTTCTCACACGACCGGGCTCATGCCGCCATCGACATTGATGGCAACGCCGGTGACATAGGAGCCGGCATCGGAGCAGAGGAAGCAGGCCATGCGGGCAAATTCCTCCGCCTTGCCCATGCGGCCCAGCGGAATGCGACCCTTGGCCATCCCGGCGAGGAACTCGTCGTAACTCTTGCCCTGGCCGGCCGCCGTCTTGTGACGACGGACCCATTGGTCGCTGTCGATCAGCCCCACCAGCATGGCGTTCACCAGGATGTTGTGAGGCGCGTTCTCCTGGCTGAGCGCCTTCGTCAGCGCGAGGCCGGCGGCGCGGCTGACGCTGGTCGGCGTGGAGTTGGCGGTCGGCGCCTTGGCGCCGATGTTCAGGATGTTGAGAACCCGTCCCCACTTGCGCTCGCGCATGCCCGGCAAGGCGAGCCGGATCATGCGGATGGCGGCGAACAGCTTGAGATCGAGATCGCCCTGCCAATCCTCGTCGGTCACGGTGTCGAACGGCTTGGCATGGCTGATGCCGGCGTTGTTCACGACGATGTCGACCTTGCCGAAATCGGCCACCACCTGCTTCCAGGTATCGGCAATCGGCTGCGCCTTGGAGACGTCGCAGGAATAGGTCTCGATCTTGCCGTTGGTCTTGCCAGCCGCCTTCTGCACCTCCGCCTTGGCCTGCGCCAGCGCATCGGCCTTGCGCGCCAGCATCGCCACCGAACCGCCCGATGCGGCGAACTCCTTGGCCATGGCAAGGCCGAGCCCGGTGCTCGCGCCGGTGATCACGGCCACGCGGCCATCCATGCGTACGTCCATTCTCTCCTCCCACTGTGTGATCCCGAGCGAACCGACGGATCGCGAGGCGCCTCGACGCTGCTCAGCAGCGCATGGTCGACGGGCTCGCCTCGGATCCTTCGCGTGGCCCGGATGACAGGACCGATTACGTCGACCGCACTCTAGCGAGTGCCGCCAGAATACGCTCGGGCGTGGCGGGCGCATCCAATCGCACTGCGATCCTGCTATCGCCGGCTGCTGCAACCGCATCCTTGAGTGCGTTCCATACCGCCGTCGCCAGCATCAGCGGCGGCTCGCCGACGGCCTTGGAGCGGAAGATCGTTGCCTCCTGGCTCGGGGCATTCTCCAGCAGCTTCACGTTGAAGACCTTGGGCGCGTCGCGGCTGCCGGGAATCTTGTAGGTCGACGGACCGACCGTGCGCAGCCGGCCGGCGGCGTCCCACCACAACTCCTCGCAGGTGAACCATCCCTGTCCCTGGACGAACGCCCCTTCGATCTGGCCGAGATCGATGGCGGGATTGAGCGAGGCGCCGCAATCCTGCACGAGATCGGCGCGCAGCACGCGGCTTTCGCCGGTCAGCGTGTCGATGACGACCTCGGCGGCCGCCGCGCCATAGGAATAATAGAAGAACGGCCGGCCACGCATGGCGACGCCGTCCCAATGGATTTTCGGCGTCTTGTAATAGCCGGTCGAGGACAGGGACACGCGGCCGAGATAGCAGAGCCGCACCAGCTCCCCGAAGCTCAGCACCTGGTTGCTGCCGGGCTTGGCGATGCGCACGGTGCCGTCGGCGAACGCGATGTCGCCGGGCGCCACGCCGAAATGGTCGGCGGCAAAGTTCGTCATGCGCTGCTTGATCGTGTTGGCCGCCTCGTAGGCCGCCCAGCCATTCAGGTCGGAGCCCGTCGAAGCGGCGGTCGGCGAGGTGTTGGGCACTTCGGCCGTCGAGGTGGCGCTGGCGCGGATGCGGTCGATATCGACCTTGAACACTTCGGCCACGACCTGGGCCACCTTGGTGAACAGACCCTGCCCCATCTCGGTGCCGCCATGGTTCAGGCGGATCGAGCCGTCGGTATAGACATGAACCAGCGCGCCCGCCTGGTTCATGTGCGGGATGTTGAAGGAGATGCCGAACTTCAACGGGAACAGGCCAAGGCCGCGCTTGAGAACCGTGCTGGTGCGATTGAAGGCGTCGATCTCCGCGCGGCGCTGCTCGATGCCGGCATCGCGGCGGAGCTCCGCCCACACGCGCGACAGATGGTTCTGCTCGACCTTCTGACCGTACGGAGTCTCGTCGTTCTCGCCGCCGTAGAAGTTGAGCGCGCGGACCGCGTCGGGATCGCGCCCAAGACGACGAGCGATGCGATCGAGGGCGTCCTCCATCACCACCACGCCCTGCGGACCGCCGAAGCCGCGGAACGCGGTATTCGACTGCTTGTTGGTGCGGCAGGCATAACCGACGGCACGGAAATGCGGGATCCAATAGGCGTTGTCGGTGTGGGTCAGGGCGCGCGCCATCACGCCTGGCGTCAGATCGAGGCTCCAGCCGGCGTCAGCGGCCAGCATGGCATCGAGCGCCAGCACGCGACCGTCGTCGTCGAAGCCCACCGTATAGCGATAGAGGAACGGGTGGCGCTTGCCGGTCGCGATCATGTCGATCTCGCGCGGCAGCCGCAGCTTGACCGGACGGCCGGTATGGCTGGCGGCCAGCGCCGCGGCACCGGCGACCCAGGAGGCGTTGCTTTCCTTGCCGCCGAAGCCGCCGCCGAGGCGACGCACGACGGCGGTGATGCGATTGAAGTCGCAGCCCAGCAGACGGGCGCAGATATGCTGGACCTCGGTCGGATGCTGGGTCGAGGAATGGACGACGATGTCGCCATCCTCGCCGGGCAGCGCGAAGGCGATCTGGCCCTCGAGATAGAAATGCTCCTGGCCGCCGACGGTGAACTCGGCGCTGAGCTTATGCGGCGCCGATTTCAGCGCCTGCTCCGGATCACCCCGCAGCAGCGTCGATGGCGCCTGCACGTACTCCTGCCGCGCCAGCGCCGTCTCGATGTCGAGAACCGGCTCGGCCGCCGCGATATCGATCGTCGCCCGCTCGGCCGCCCGTCGCGCCGCATCGAGCGTGCGGGCCGCGACCAGTGCCAGCGGCTGACCGGCATAGGAGACCTGATCCACGGCGAACAGCGGCTCGTTCTGTCCCACCGGGGCCACATCGTTCTGTCCCGGGATGTCGGCCGGGCCGATCACCGCTACCACATCGGGCGCGGTCGATACCGCGGAGAGATCGAGGGTGCGCAAGCGACCGGCGGCGACCGGACTCAGGATCAGCGCCGCATGCAGCGTGCCGGCCGGTTCCGGCATGTCGTCGATATAGAGAGCCTGTCCTGTGACATGCTTGAAGGCACTGTCGTGACGGCGGGACGTATGGACTGTCATAGCGCTTCGACCTCCAGCGGCCGGCTGGGATCGGCGAGGCGCAACTCCAGGCGGCGCAGCAGGTTGGCCGCTACCTGCAGGCGATAGGCGCCGCTGCCGCGCCAATCGTCGATGGGTTGGAAGTCCCGCGGCAACGCATCGATCGCGGCGGGGAATCCGTCCTTCAGCAACGCCGCTTCCGCCGCCGCCGCTCGGCGCGGTGTCGCGGCCATGCCGCCGAAGGCCAGCCGCACATCCTCGAACCTGCCGTTGCGGACGCGCACGCGGTAGGCGGCCGCAACGGTGGAGATATCCTGGTCGTGGCGCTTGCTGATCTTGTCGCAGAAGAAATGCTCGCCGGGCCACAGGCGCGGCATCGTCAGGCTCTGGATGACCTCGTCGGGCGCCAGCGCTGTCTTACGATAGTCGAGAAAGAACTGTTCGAGCGGCAGCTCGCGCACCCCGCGGATCGACACGAGCTTCAGTCGCGTCTCCAAAGCCAGCAGCACGGGCGGCATGTCGCCGATCGGCGAGGCGGTACCGATATTGCCACCGATCGTGCCCATGGTGCGGATCTGCCGCGAGCCGAGACGACCGAGATAGCGGCGCACGGCCGGAAAGGCCGCGCTCAGGACCGGCATGGCCCGCACATAGGGCACGGTGGCACCGATGGTCAGCTCGTCCTTGCCCTCGTCGATCGCCGCAAGCTCCGGCACATGCGCGAGGTGAATCACGGCCTTCGGCGGTTTGCGCGCGCGGCTGGCCAGCAAGCCGAGATCGGTCCCGCCCGCCAACAGCGGCGCCTCGGGATGCTGGGCGCGAAGCTGCACCAGCTCGGCGAGGGAACGCGGCGCGAAGAACACGTTGTCGAAGGCGACGGAAGTCGACCGTGGCGTGGGCAGCGGCGGCACCGGCTCAGACGCCAGGCCGGCCACTCTGGCCATCGCCTCGACGATCGGCCGATAGCCGGTGCAGCGGCAGAGATTGCCGGCCAGCGTTTCGTGGATCGACTCGAGATCTGCGCTCTCCCCGCTCGAGGCGAAGGCATAGGCCGACATGACGAATCCAGGCGTGCAGAAGCCGCACTGCGTCGCATCGCTGTCGGCGAATGCCGATTGCACCGCATGCGGGCGGCCATCGGACCCGCGCAGACCTTCGACAGTGCGGATCGCCTGCCCGTCCATCTGGCCCACCAGGGCAATGCAGGAGTTGATCGCCTCGCGCCTTCCGTCGGCGCGTTCGAGAACGACGGTGCAGGCGCCGCAATCGCCTTCCGCGCAACCTTCCTTGGTCCCCTTGAGCCCACGCTGCTCGCGCAACCAATCGAGGAGAGTCGTCATCGGTGAAACGCCGGCAAGCTCCACCGGCCGGTCATTCAAAGTGAAGTGTACGCAATCCGCCATGCGAACAAAATGATGGGACTGAACAGAGCATGCAAGTGTTGTGCACCAAGGCCGCTGTTGCGCGCCCGGGGCCGCCGTGATGCACTTGCCGCGCCAAAGAGAAAGAGATCAGTCATGGATCCATATCGGTTCGGCTATTCCCCCGTCATTCAGCGGCCGAAACTGTCCTGGCCCAATGGCGCACGCGTCGCCGTCTGGGTCTGCCCCAACATCGAACACTATGAATACGTTCCGGCCGAAGTGCGCCTGCGCGATCCCTGGCCACGCATGCCGCACCCCGATGTGCTGGGCTATGGCGGGCGCGACTATGGCAACCGCGTCGGCCTGTGGCGCATGTTCGAGGTGCTCGACAAATACAGCATCCGCTGCACCGTCTCGCTGTCCATGTCGGTGATCGAGATGTACCCCGAGATCCTGGAGGCGATGGAAGCGCGGCGCTGGGAATACATGAGCCACGGTTACTTCAACACGCGCTATCACTGGGGCTATACGGAGGAGGAGGAGCGCGAGGTCATCGAGCACAGCAAGGCGACGCACCTGCGTCTCACCGGTCGCACGCTGCGCGGCTGGTTCTCGCCCGCCGTCTCCAACACGTTGAACACGCCCGATCTCGTGAAGGAAGCCGGCCTCGAATATTTCTGCGACTTCTATCACGACGATCAACCGACGCCGGTGGCCACCAAACACGGCCCACTGATGCACATCCCCTACACGATGGATCTCAACGACGCGATGATCTATCGCCAGCCGGTCGAGGCCGAGGAGTTCGCCCAGATGATCGTCGATCATTTCGATACGGTCTATCGCGAGGGCAGCGACAACGGCCGTGTCATGTGCCTGGCCCTGCATCCCTACATGATGGGCGCCCCGCACCGACTGAAGCATCTCGACCGCGCGCTGGGGTATATCCGCCAGCACAAGGATGCCTGGGTCTGCACCGCCGAGGAGATCCTCGACTGGTACACGGCAAATGCGCTCAAGCCCTACCAGGATCATCTCGGCAAGGAGGCGTGAGATGAGCCGTTCGGTCCCCAAGAATCCGCCGCCGCTTCAGCCCGGCATGGACAATCCCTGGTACGCGTATTCGCCCTTTCCCAAGCGGCCGCACCTCGAATGGCCGCGCAAGGCGCGCGTCGCCTTCTGCGTCGTGCTGCATCTCGAATACTACGAACTGCTGCCGCCGGACGGCACCGTCCGGGATGCGCGCTTCGTCGGCGAGTTCGGCAACTATAATCCGGACTACCGGACCTGGACGCAGCGCGAATACGGCAATCGCACCGGCATCTTCCGTGTGCTGGACGTGCTCGACCGCTACCAGATCCGCGCCGGCGTCGCAGTCAATGCCATGGCCGCCGAGCGCTATCCCTTCCTCATCGAGCAGTTCAAGAGGCGCAAGTACGAGTTCATCGCCCACGGCATCTCGGCCAATCGGCTGATCTCCTCCAAGATGAGCGAGGCCGAGGAGAAGGCGCATATCGAGACATCGAGGACCGCCGTCGAGACGGCGGCCGGCGTGACACCCAAGGGCTGGCTGGGCCAGGACTATGGCGAGAGCCAGCGCACGCCCCAGCTGCTGGCCGATGCCGGCTTCGACTATGTCCTCGACTGGCCCAACGACGACCAGCCCTATGCCATGAAGGTCGGGAAGAAGTTCGTCTCCCTGCCCAACCAGCCGGAATGGGACGACGTGCAGCAGCTCTGGCTGCGACGCATCAACACGACCCGCTATCCCGACCTCGTTGGCGACGCCTTCGAGCTACTGCATCGCGAAGGCAGCCAGGTCTTCAGCCTGTCCATCC
Source organism: Enhydrobacter aerosaccus (assembly GCF_900167455.1). Lineage (GTDB taxonomy): Bacteria > Pseudomonadota > Alphaproteobacteria > Reyranellales > Reyranellaceae > Reyranella > Reyranella aerosaccus. Next base: position 280,788 of record NZ_FUWJ01000004.1, on the reverse strand, counting down.
ATCCCTGGCTGATGGGCATGGCGCACCGCATCAAGTATCTCGATGAGGCGCTGCGCCGGATCGAGCGCTTCGGCAATGTCTGGCACGCCACGCCAGGCGAGATCGCCGCCCACTATGCGCAGACGATGATGGAGTGATCGCGTCGGCCGATACTGCGGTCAGCTAGATCGCGTCGCCGGCGACCCAGCCGGACGACCAGGCCCATTGGAAATTGTAGCCGCCGAGCCAGCCCGTCACATCGACCGCTTCACCGATCACATGGAGCCCGGACACCTTCTTGGCCTCCATCGTGCGCGAGGAAAGCTCGGCCGTGTCGACTCCTCCCAGCGTCACTTCGGCCTTGGCATAGCCTTCGGTGCCGGCGGGTGTCACGCGCCAGTCCTTCAGCCGCCGGGCCAGCGCGTCGAGATCCTTGTCGCGTCTCTCGGCCATCGTCCCCTCCGCCGCAAGATGCTGGGCGAGCCGCTGCGGCACGACCTCGGCCAAGACCGTTCGCAGCTCCGCCTTCGGACGGCTGCGCTTGCGGTCCTTGAGAAAGGCGCTCGCGTCGAGATCGGGCAGCAGATCGATCGACAGCTCTCGCCCTTCACGCCAGTAGGAGGAGATCTGCAGGATCGCCGGCCCGGACAGGCCGCGGTGGGTGAAGAGCATGGCCTCGCGGAATGTCGTCCGACCGCATCGAGCGACCACGTCGAGGGAAACGCCACTGAGGTCGGGAGCGTTCGGCAGCGTCAGCGGCACCAAGGCAGGGCGTGTCTCCGTCACCGCGAGACCGAAGCGTCGGGCCGTATCGTGCGCGAAGCCGGTAGCGCCCATCTTGGGAATCGACAGACCGCCTGTCGCCAGAACGACCGCAGACGCCCGGAAGTCGCCCTTGTCGGTCCGAAGGGAGAAGCGGTTCGCTTTCTCGATGGCCGTGATGCGATGCCCGACGCGCACATCGACTCCGACTGCCGCACACTCCGCCAGCAGCATCGCCACGATCTGTCGCGCCGAGCCGTCGCAGAACAGCTGGCCCAGCGTCTTTTCGTGCCAGGCGATCCTGTGCCTGTCGACCAGGGCGATGAAGTCGTGCTGCGTGTAGCGCGCCAGCGCCGACTTGCAGAAATGCGGATTGGCTGAGAGATAGGCCTCGGGCCGCGCCTCCAGGTTGGTGAAGTTGCAGCGGCCGCCGCCGGAGATCAGGATCTTCTTGCCGACCTTTTCCGCGTGATCCAGCACGAGCACGCGCCGCCCGCGCTGACCGGCCCGGATCGCGCACATCAGGCCGGCCGCACCACCGCCGACAACGACGACGTCGAACAGCGCGCCGCTCACGTCCGGACGGTTCTCGCGATAAAGAGCCAAAAGGCAATGCGCATGGGCACGCCCGGGATCGAGATGCTGCCAGGCATGTCGCCCTAACGCCCCCCGAAGCGCTGCCGGAAATCCGGCACGGCGTTTCGGTAGGGCAAGGCAGTGGCCTCGTAGACACCGCGGGCGACCGCGCGCGCGAGACAGTCGGCGGCGGCGGCGCCGAGTTCGGTCAATGCCGGCGGCTCTCCCGCTGGCCCGAGCGACTCCGCGGCGCCGCCTGTCGCCGCGGCGAACACGGTGTCTCCGTCATTGGGGGCATGGACCGGTCGCAGGGCGCGCGCCAAGCCGTCATTGGCCATGATTGCCAACCGCTTGCATTCGGACTTGGTGAGCTTGGCGTCGGTGGCGACCAGCGCGATGGTCGTTGCGGCAACGGGCGCCGGCTGCCCTTTGAAGCGCAGTTGCAGGGCCTCCGTGGGCACTTGGCTTGGCCAGCCCCGGCCGCCGAACTCGCCGGCCTGCTCATATGCACCGGCCCAGAAGTACGGACTGTCGCCAATCGTTGCCGAGCCGATCGCGTTCACGGCCGCCAACGCGCCGACGACGAAGCCGCGGCCCGTGACCGTACTGGCCGACCCCAGGCCGCCCTTGAGATTGACGGTCGTCGCCCCATACCCGGCACCAACGGTGCCCAAGGCAAAATCCTGCGACGCCGCACGCGCCGCTTCCCGTCCCAGATCCCAATAAGGAGGCCGGATCGTCAGCGGCTCGTTCAACCAGCTCTTCTCACCGCCGTTGATCAGGTCGAACAGGATCGCCTGTACCGCCACCGGCAAGGTGATGCCACCGAAGGTGCCGCCCTTGCCTTGCGCACAAAGTACCGACGTCACGCCGCCGGCGGCGTCGAGCCCATAAAGCGAGCCGCCGGACAGCACCACCGCATCGACGACGCCGCGCGTCATTTCCGGCTCGAGCAAAGTCACCGCCCGCGACCCGGGCGCACCGCCCAGCGTTGCGACGCTGGCCACGACACCCTGCTCGAATACGGCCACGGTGACGCCGGTGGCCGCGCGGACGTCCTGGGCGTTGCCGACCAGCACGCCCGGCACGTCCGTAATCAGGTTCCTCATGTCAGGAACTCGCCGCCGTTCACATGGATGGTCTGGCCGGTGATGAAGGTGCCCTCCGGCCCGACCAGCAGGCGCACCATGGCAGCGATCTCCTCGACCGTGCCGAAGCGCTTGAGCGGGATGGGGCGATTCACGCGATTGGCCGGCACTGGCCCGGACGAGGCGCCGCGCGCCGTATCGATGGCGCCGGGGGCGATGGCATTGCAGGTGATGCGATGCGGTGCCAGTTCCACGGCGAGCGCCCGCATCAGGCCCTCGAGTCCGGCCTTGGAAGCCGAGACATGGCAACGGTTCGGAGTGCCGACATGGGTCGAGATGCCCGACAGCGCGACGAAGGCACCTCCCTGCCCCTTGGCGATCATCTGCGGCACGAAGGCCTTGCCGAGCAGGAACGCACCGTCGAGCGCCACCGCCATGATCTCTCGCCACTCCTCGAACGACATATCGATAAAGGAGGTCTGTCGTCGCAGGCCGGCGTTGCTGATCAGAATGTCGACGCCGCCAAGCTTCTGCGCCTCGGCGGCAAGACGCGGCGCCACGGCCGGATCGGAGACATCTCCCATTGCCGCGGCGGCCTTGCCGCCCGCTGCCGTGATCTCGTCGACCACGGAGTCGACGGCCGCCTTGTCGCTGCGGCCATTGATCAGGACGAAAGCGCCGTCGCGTGCCAATGTGCAGGCAATGGCGCGGCCGATGTTCTTTCCGGCGCCGGTCACCAGCGCCACTTTGCCCTGCAAGGGTCTGGACTGCGCGCGGTCCAGGGTCGGCGAGTCGGTTCCCAAATTGCACTCCCAAAAGGTCGGCCTGATTCACGGCATTCTAGGGACCAAAGGGAAGAAGGGAAATCACATGCAGGCGCTGTTTGCCACCGGCTGCCGTCGATCCACACTCTCTACGCCTCGAGAGCGGCATCCGGCTGACGATGCTTGCCGATGGCGTCGGCGTGACTGCCGTAGCGACGGGCGAAGGCGCGTGTGAATTCCGCACCCAGCAGGAAGATCTGCGCGGAGTAGTAGATCCAGACCAGCAGGACGATCAGGGTACCGGCCGCACCGTAGGACGAGGCGACATTGCTCTGGCCGACATAGAAGGCGATGGCATATTTGCCGCCCTCGAACAGGATCGTCGAAACCGCCGCGCCGATACCGACGTCACGCCAGGCGATGTCGGTGTCGGGCAGGATCTTGAACATGGCGGCGAACAGGCCGGCGATGAGCAGAGCCGACATGACGATGTCGACGATTCGCAGCATCGTGCCGGCCGCCGGGAAGGTCGCCTTCAGATAGGCCGACAGACCGGCCAGCGCCGCACTGGTGGCCAGCGACACCGTCAGCAGGAACCCGGCCGTCACCACGAGGCCCAGACTGGCGAGGCGAGCCCGCACCAGGCGCGACAAGGTCGAGCGACGCGGCGGAGCCGTCTTCCAGACCTGGTTCATGGCGGTCTGCACTTCGCCGAACACGCCTGTCGTCGCAACCAGCAGAATGACGATGCCGATGACCGAGGCCCAGGTCCCCTCGCGCGGCTTGGCGGCACTTTCGATCATCGTCTGCAGGGCTTGCGCCGTATCGTAGCCCATCATGCTGCTGAACTGGGCGACGACGGCGCCTTCGGCGGCCTTGCGGCCGAAAGCAAGACCAGCGATGGCGACGACCACCAGCAATACCGGAGCTATGGAAAAGAGCGTGAAGTAGGCGATCGACGCGCCGCGGCTCAGGGCATCGTCATTGATGAAACCCTCGATCGTTTCCCGGAGCAGCAGCCACAAGGCGCGCCCGTAGCTCACGTCGCGTCCACGCCGCGCAGTTCGACGTCCCGGATTAGCTCGAGCTCGACCTCGTACAGGAGATCGCTCAACAGATCGTCGACATATCCGGCCATGGCTGCGTCGACATCGCGCGACGACGCGCCGTGACGTTCGGCCAGACGCTCGAGCACAGCGCGGATCTCCGCCTTCGCACCATCGACATCGCGAGTCAGTCCCGCCAGTCGATCAAGCGGATCCCCGAGCGTACGGCCGCGCGCCCAACCAGCGGGCAAGGAGAGTTGAATGCCGTCCATGCCCAATACAACTCGCGACGGGCGGCCTCGTTGCTGCCGCCTCGTTGCCGAGGAAGGGCGGTGTCAGCTCGCCACGATATAGGCCCGCAGCGCCTCGGTCTCGACCTGCGCTTCGCTCAGCCGAGCCTTCACCACGTCGCCGATCGAGACCAGACCAAGCAACTCGCCGTGCCGCACGACCGGTACGTGCCTGAACCGTCCGCGCGTCATCGCGGCCATCACCTCGTCGATCGAGTCGTCGGGATCGCAGGTGACGACTTCGGCCGTCATGATCTCGCGGACCTTCATCGCGAGTGCCGCGGCTCCGTGCGCCGACAAGGCTCGCACGAGATCGCGCTCGGACACCACACCGACGACGGAATCGCTATCCTCCAGGACCAGCAATGCACCGACACGTCGAGCGCTCAACTCCTGCACCACCTGGGCGACGGTGGCGTCGGGCGCGACGGTGAAAACAAAATTGCCCTTCTGCACAAGAATGTCAGAGACAAACATCGTTTCCCCCTTTCCGATAGCAACATCGGCAAAACGCGAACGCTATGGCGCCGGGAGAGGTTGCGGGCGATAAAGCCCTATGGATGATTCCCGCTCAGCTCTGGTGCTCTTCTCTGGCGGCCAGGACTCTACCACTTGTCTGGCCTGGGCGCTCAACCGTTTTCAGCGGGTCGAGACTGTCGCTTTCGACTATCGTCAGCGGCACAGGGTCGAACTCGATCAACGGCTTGTGGTGCTCGACCGGATCCGGGCCGGTTTTCCCCAATGGGCGGACCGGCTGGGTGAGGATCATTTCGTCGACATGGCGGTGCTGGGCCAGATCAGCGAGACCTCGCTCACGCGCGACGTCGCCTTTGCGATGCAACAGGACGGATTGCCCAACACCTTCGTGCCGGGACGCAATCTGCTGTTCTTCACCTTCGCCGCGGCGATCGCCTGGCGTCGCAATATCCGGCACCTGATCGGCGGCATGTGCGAGACCGATTACTCCGGCTATCCCGACTGCCGCGACAACACCATCAAGGCATTGCAGGTCGCCCTCAATCTCGGCATGGACCGCAACTTCGCCCTCCACACCCCTCTCATGTGGCGCGACAAGGCGGAGACCTGGGCGCTGGCCCAGGAACTGGGCGGCGAGGCCTTGATCGAGATCATCCGCGAGCACACGCATACCTGCTATCGCAGCGAACGCGACCAGAGGCACGACTGGGGTTATGGCTGCGGCGAGTGCCCCGCCTGTGTCCTGCGCAAGCACGGCTACGAAAGCTGGAACGCAAGAGCCGCGTAGCGGGTACGGCAGCGGCGTCCCGGCGGCAAACAGGGGGATGACATGCTGCGGATTTTGATGGCAACGGTTTCACTGGTGGCGATGACCAACGCGGCGCTCGCCTGCACCGCTGTCGATATCGTCGCCGCGGACAAGACCGTGGTGGCCGGTCGGACCATGGAATGGGCCTACGACATGAAGTGGACCCTGGTGAGCCAACCCAAGGGCACCGAACTCAGCCTGCCGGCCCCGAAGGAGACGGGCCTGCCGACGAACAAGGTGACGACCAAGTTCTCCGTGGTGGGGATCAGCGCCGGAATCATCCCGGGCGGCGCCCTCCTCGAAGGCCAGAACTCGGCCGGCCTGGGCATGAGCGGCAACTTCCTGCCGGGCTTTACCGAGTATCAGAACGTCACGCCGCAAGATAAGAGCTACGTCGAGGTCCTGAAGTTCGGCTCCTGGGCGCTGGGCAATTTCGGCACCGTCGCCGACCTGCGCGAGGCGCTTAAGACCACCAAGGTCTGGTCCGATGCCTCGCTGCCCACCGGCCCGACGCCGGCGTTCATCCACTTTGTCTTCAACGATCGCAGCGGCAACGGAATCGTCGTCGAGTACGTCAAGGGTGAGGTGCGCATCAACGACAACGTCGCGCACGTCCTGACCAACGCGCCGACCTATGACTGGCATCTCGACAACGTCCGGAACTACCTCAACCTCTCGACCGTGGGCTTGACCAGCCGCCAGATCGGGACCGTGAATGTCACGTCCCTGGGGGCGGGCGGCGGACTGATGGGACTGCCCGGCGATTACACGCCGCCCTCGCGCTTCGTGCGCGCCGCCTTCCTGCGCCACGGTGTCAGCGAGCCGAAGACCGCCGACGAGGCCGTGCAGACGATCGGCCATATCCTCAACACGGTCGATATTCCGATCGGCGTCGCGCAGTTCGACGAGGGCAACGGCAAGCTCGGTTCGGACTACACGCAGTGGATCGCGATCAAGGACCTCACCCACAACCGGCTGCTGATCGCCGACTACAATCATCGCCTGAACTATCTCGCCGTCGACCTCGATCCGATCTTTGCGCAGGACAAGCCGAGCTCGAAGCCCGTCGCCGATCTTCCCTATCCGCGTCCGGTGGGAGCGGCCGTCCTGCAGCCATGAACCGGGCGGTCCGATGGCGCTGGCTGGCTGTCGCCTCGAGCAGCACCGCCAGGCGAGACGCACCGGCATAGCGCCAATGTGCTGGCACAGCGCACGAGACGCTTGCACCTTGCACTGAGAGCCATTCTAAATCCCCCCCGTCGCCGGGCAGGCGACGGTCCAAGGGGGAGAACGAATGATCAAGTCCATTCTGGCCGTGTCCGAAGGCGGCCCCGATGCCGCCATGTCCTTCGGCCTGGCGGGTCGTGTCGCCAGCCTGTTCGGCGGCGCGGTCGATGCGCTGCATCTGCCGGCCGGATTGTCCGGCAGCATGGTCACTGGCCTGGCGATGAGCGGCGAAGCGATGCCCATCGTCATGGATATGGACGAGGAACGCCAGGAACAGCGCAAGAAGGAAAGCGAACGCGCCTACAAGGAAGTGCTGGGCGGTGTCCAGGGCGCCACCTTCACGGCAGCCCAGACCGCGACACTCGATTCGCTGGTGGCCATGGGGCGGTGCTCCGACATCCTGGTGATCGGCCGCCCGGGCGCCGATCCGGAGAATGTCGCGCCGGCCACGGTCGAGGCGGCACTCTATGAATGCGCCCGCGCCGTGATGGTCGCGCCGCCCACGGCCGGTAGCGGCCCCTTCTCCTCGGTCGTCGTTGCCTGGAACGGCAGCTTCCAGGCCGCGCGTGCCCTGGAATATGCCCTGCCCTTCCTGATCAAGGCGACCAAGGTGACATTGCTGGTGGTCGGAACGACGCCGGAAGATGTCGGCGCGCCCTATCTCGCCCGCAACTTGGGCCGGCACGGCATCAATGCCGTGATCGACGCCATCGATCCAGGCACCGTCTCCGGCCGCGGTCGTGGCCGCGCGCTGCTGGGCTACGTGCACGACAAGAACGCCGATCTTCTGGTGATGGGCGCCTACGGTCGCGGCCAGGTTCTGACCTTCCTCGGCCTAGGCGGTGCCACCGGCAAGGTGATCTCGTCCTGCCGTGTGCCGCTTCTGATGGCCCACTGAGGCCAGGGGCCGCCGCGACGGCAATCGCGGCGGCCATGCCCTGCATCGGGCGAGGATGAGGTAGGCGCTCCCTGGGCAGGCAGGCGCTGTTGGACCTCTTGACGGCCCTCGCGCCGTTCCTATCTCCGGGAAAAATCCATGTTGCTCGAGGAGGACGTGGTCATGAACCAAGAGGAGATCAGGGTTCCGCCCCGGCCCGTGCGCGAGGCGTCCCCGGAGCTGCCGCGCCGCGATGACGACCAGCAGCAGGCGGCGGACGAGACACCCGCTTTTTCCTATGCGCCGACGCCGCCGCCGATGCCTTGGCCGCGGGTGTTCCCCAGCCTGTGATCCTCACGGGCAGGCGCCGGCCGCCTGGCTCACCACCTCGCTGTCGGCGCAGGCGCTGCAGGCGTTGCCGTAGGTCTTGCGACTGCCGTCGCGCTGCAGGCCGCAGGCCGGACGATATTCCCGCGTGCACATCTGCGGACGGGGGTCGGCACAGGCCCCGCCCGCGACCGGCATCGATTCCTCCGCCAGTTCGGCCTTGGTCAGGAAGAAGCGGAACGGCATCGGCTTGTAGTCGCTGAGCGTGCCGATGATGAAGATGGTCGTGCCTGGCGCCGGCAGCGGCCGCAGGGGATAGGCCATCTGGATCTCGAGATCGACGACGTCGCGCGATTGATTGCCTTCCGCCAGGGCCACCTCGAGTCGCTCCGAGCTTGCCTTGATCACCTTGACCGGCAGCTTGAGCCGCGCGCCGTCATGCTGCTTCTCGACGATCGCCTTCCACATCTTCTCGGCCGCCGCCCGGTTGTCGGCGGAGTCGTCGCGATGCGACAGGATCAGCTCCCAATCGCTGAAGGACAACGTGTTCAAGTCGGAAGCCGCCGCCATCTGCACCGCCGTCTCCGACGGCGACATGGCGCGTGTGATCGTGGCACCGAAATTGTCCGGCGGACGCTTCTCACCGGCCGCGAGGCGGGCCACCAGCTTGTCCCATCCTTCGTCGCTGCCGTGATAATGGCGATAGCGGCCGGCGGCATACTTCTCGATCTCCGCTGCCGCGGCGTCGTTCTTGGCCGCGCGGGCGATGGCGATGGCGCGCGCGCCATACCAGAACCCCAGCGGATCGATGGGCTTGCCTTCCAGCAGCGCGACCGACAGCTGATAGGCATCGGGCAGGCTGTCCGGCTCGACACTGACCGCCTCGAGGAAGTGGTTGCGCGCCTTGGCGTAGTCCTTCGACTGCAGCGCCGCGAAACCCAAAGTGCCGTCGAACACCGCCAGGATCTGCATCTTCAGCCGGGTGAAGTCCGGATCGCTCATATTGCCCGGCTTCTGCCACTTGGGCAGCGCTCCGATACCGCGCTGGGCCGCGTCGACGGCCGGCGACAGAGCGTTGGCGTCACCGGCCATCGCCTGGGTGCGGCCTGAATAGGCCCGATTGGCGAGCGCCTGCACATTGTTCGGATCGACCTGCAGCAGGCGCACGGCGACCGCGTCAGCCTTGACCGGATTGTTGGCGGCCTGCCAGGCGGCCATGGCCTGCTCGAACGCCTGCAAGCGTAGAGCGCTGCCGGGGTACCAGGCGAGGAAGACCTCGAGCGCCTGCGCCCGCTTGGTCGCATCCTGCGTGTTGATGGCCGAGACATAGGATTTGTATTCGGCGGGGTTGGTCACGCCCGGCGGCAAAGACGTCGACTGCGACTGTTGTGCGTGCGCACCCTCGCCGACCACCACCAGCACAAGGCACAGCACGAGCGACAGAAAACGAAGCGTCATCTGTGAACTCCCGCTCGTCGAGAAACGAAGCCTACTCACGATCTTGCGTGCACCCGGAAATACCGTGACCGTTTTCGCAAAATAAGGCAGTGTTCGCCCTGCTCCAAAGCAAGAGCGGGGGACGATGAGATATGCATCAATGGCGACGATCATCGTCGCCATCTTGGGTCTGCAGGTTGTTGCCATACCTCAAGCTGGGCATGCGCAGCAAGGAGCAGCGCCGCCCGCCGTCCTCGTCCAGTCCGCGGAACTGAAGCCGCTTTCGGAACAGACCGAGTTCATCGGCCGCGCTGTCGCCGTCGACAAGGTCAATCTCGTCGCCCGGGTCAAGGGCGTGCTCGGCCCGCGCCTGTTCAAGGATGGCGACGACGTCAAGGAAGGCCAGCTTCTGTTCACCATCGAGCGCGATCCCTATCAGGCCGCCGTCGACCAGAAGATCGCGCAGCGTGATTCAGCCAAGGCGACGCTGGTCAATGCCGAGCTGCAGCTCAAGCGCGCCGAGGAACTGCTGCGCACCAAGACCGGCACGCAGGCCACCTATGATCAGAGGCTCAGCGAGCAGCTCCAGGCCAAGGCCGCGGTCGAGAACGCCGAGGCCCAGCTCCGGGACGCCGAGATCCAGCTCTCCTACACCGAGATCAAGTCGCCGATCACGGGACGAGTCGGTCGCGCCGCCTTCTCTCCCGGCAACATCGTCGGCCCCGACTCCGGCATCCTGGCGACGGTCGTCAGCGAGCATCCGATGCGCGTGCTGTTCCCGGTGACGCAGCGCGAGCTCCTGGAAGCGCGGCGCGGCGGCGGCACCTCGAGCGATCCCAAGATCGTGGTGCAGCTGCGCCTCGCCGATGGCAGCCTCTACAAGGAGAAGGGCAAGCTCGACTTCCTCGACGTCACGGCCGATCCCAAGACCGATACGCAGATCGTTCGCGCCGTGTTCGACAACACGGACAACAGCCTGACCGATGGCCAGACGGTGCGCGTCATCCTCGAAGGCGAGCAGGTGCCGTCGGTCATCGTCATCCCGCAGGCGGCGATCGCGGTCGACCAGGCCGGTCCCTACGTCTACGTCATCAACGACAAGAACGTGGCCGAGCTGCGCCGGATCAAGACCGGCTTCTCGCGCGAGGGCCTCGTATCCGTCACTGACGGCCTGAACGCGGGCGAGAAGGTGATCGTGCAGGGTCAGCAAAGGGTGCGTCCGGGCATGACGGTCAAACCCGCGCTCGCCACCGCCGGACAGAAGTAGCGCCATGACCATTTCGTCGGTGTTCATCCGCCGGCCGCGGCTGGCCTTCGTCATCTCGACCGTGATCACGATTGCCGGGCTGATCGCCATGAAGGCCCTGCCGGTGGCGCAGTTCCCCGACATCGTGCCGCCCCAGGTGCGTGTCACCACCTTCTATCCCGGCGCCTCCGCGCAGGCGGTCGAGGAGAGCGTGGCCCAGGTCATCGAGGCCCAGGTCAACGGCGTCGAGAACATGATCTACATGAAGTCGACCTCGGGCGGCGACGGCAGTTATGCCCTGACGGTCAGCTTCAAGGTCGGCTCCGATCCCGACCTCAACACCGTGAACGTGACCAACCGCGTCAACCAGGTGCTGTCGATGCTGCCGCCCGAGGTGCAGCGCAACGGTGTCACCACCAAGAAGCAATCCTCGTCGCTGCTGCAGGTCATCGCGGTCCATTCGCCCAAGGGCACGCGCGACGCGCTGTTCCTGTCGAACTTCGCCACCATCACCTTGCTCGACGTGCTGCGGCGCGTGCCGGGCGTGGGCGAAGCGGCGCTGTTCGGCGCCCTCGACTATTCCATGCGCGTGTGGCTGAACCTCGACCGCATGTCGAGCCTCGACATCACCGCCAACGACGTCGTCAAGGCGGTGCAGGCGCAGAACGTGCAGGCGGCCGTCGGCCTGATCGGCGCCGCGCCGCTGGCAGGCCCGATCGATTTCCAGATCAACATCACCACCCAGGGCCGGCTCACCACGGTCGAGGAGTTCGGCAACATCGTCGTGCGCGCCCAGCCGGATGGCTCGCTGGTGCGCATCAAGGACATCGCCCGCGTCGAACTGGGCTCCAAGACCAGCGATGCGATGGGCCGCTACAACGGCAAGCCGGCGGCCGGCATCCAGATCTACCAGCTCCCCGGCGCCAACGCGCTCGCCACCGCCAAGGCGGTGCGCGCAGCGATGAAGGACCTCGAGCCCCGCCTGCCCGACGATGTCGCCTACGATGTGATGTACGACACCACGGTCTTCGTGGAGTCGACCATCGAGAGCGTGATCCACACGCTGTTCGAAGCCTTCGCCCTGGTGGCGGTGGTGGTGTTCGTCTTCCTCGGAAACTTCCGTGCCACCATCATTCCCATCATCGCCGTGCCGGTGGCTCTGATCGGCACCTTTGCCGTGATGCTGGCGCTGGGTTTCTCGGCCAATACCGTCTCGCTGCTGGCCCTGGTGCTGGCGATCGGCATTGTCGTCGACGACGCCATCGTCGTGGTCGAGGCGGTCGAGCACATCCTGGAACACGAGCCCGACCTGACGCCGGCGGAGGCGACCGAGAAGGCGATGGGCCAGGTCTCGGCCCCCATCATCGCCATCACGCTGGTCCTGCTGTCGGTGTTCGTGCCGACCGCCTTCATTCCCGGTATCGCCGGCCAGCTCTACAAGCAGTTCGCCGTCGCCGTCTCCGTGTCGATGGTCATCTCCGCCATCAACGCGTTGTCGCTGTCGCCCGCGCTCTGCTCGCTCATCCTGCGCCATCGCAAGAAGCCGCGCGGCATCATCGCCTGGATGCAGAACGGCATCGACAAGACCCGCGACGGCTACACCCGGGTCGTCACCCCGCTGGCGCGGCGCGGTATCATCTCGCTGCTCCTGGTCGCCGGCGTCATCGTCGCCACCGGCGGCATCGGCAGCCTGGTTCCCTCCGGCTTCCTGCCGGACGAGGACCAGGGCGCCTTCATGGCCGAGGTGCAGCTCCCCGACGCCGCCTCGACCAACCGCACCCTGGCGGCAGTCGAGCAGGTCGAGGGCACGGTGATGGGCGAGCCTTGGCTGCAGAGCGTGTTCACCGTCAGCGGCTACAGCATGCTCGACGGACTCAACCTGCCCAACCGCGCGCTGGTGGTGCTGGCACTCAAGCCGTTCGGCGAGCGCAAGGATCCCAAGCTGTCGGTCTTCAATGCGCTGGAGACGGTGAATGCCGCCTTCTCGCAGATCACGGCAGCCAACGTCTTCGCCTTCAACCTGCCGCCGATCATGGGGCTCGGCACTTCTTCCGGATTCGAGTTCCAGCTCGAGAGCCTGTCCGGCGCATCGCCGGTGGACCTTGCGGCGGTGGCCCGCGGGCTGATGGTCTCCGCCCAGCAGGTGCCGGAGCTGTCGCGCGTTTTCACGACCTACGGCGCCTCCACGCCGCAGATCAACCTCAAGCTCGACCGCGAGCGCGCCCAGGCACTGGGCGTCAACATCTCCGACATCTTCTCGGCGCTGCAGACCTCCATGGGCGGCACCTATACGAACGACTTCAACCTGTTCGGTCGGACCTGGCAGGTGAAGGTGCAGGCCGAGGCCGCCGATCGCGCCAAGGTCAGCGACATCAACCGCGTGCGCATCCGCTCGAGCAATGGCGAACTGGTGCCGCTGCAGGCGGTCGCCAGCGTCGAGCTCACCACCGCGCCGGCCATGATCATCCGCTACAACAACCTGCGCTCCGTGACATTGAACGGCGCGCCGGCCGAGGGCTACTCCTCTGGCCAGGCGCTGGCGGCGATGGAAAAGCTCGCCAAGGATACCCTGCCGCCCGGCTATGCCTACGAGTGGACAGGCACGGCCTTCCAGGAGAAGGCGGCCTCGGGCCAGACCGGCTTCATCCTCGGCCTCGCCATCCTGTTCGCCTATCTGTTCCTGGTCGGCCTCTATGAGAGCACGGCGATCCCCATCGCCGCCCTGCTGTCGGTCTCGGTCGGCCTGCTGGGCGCGGTGACGGCGCTGCTGCTGAGCGGCCTCGACAACAACCTCTATGCCCAGATCGGCATCGTCGTGCTGATCGCGCTGGCGGCCAAGAACGCGATCCTGATCATCGAGTTCGCGATGGAGGAGCGCGCTCATGGCCGCGACGTCGTCACCGCCGCCACGACGGCCGCCGGGCTGCGCTTCCGGGCCGTGATGATGACCTCGTTCGCCTTCATCTGCGGCCTCGTCCCGCTGGTGATCGCGACCGGCGCCGGCGCAGCGACGCAGCGCGCCGTCGGCACCGCCGTGTTCGGCGGCATGCTCGCCGCCTCGTTCCTCGGCATCTTCGTGATCCCCGGCCTCTACGTCGCCTTCCAGCGCTTCCGCGAAACGGTCAAGGGCTGGACCGGAAGCAAGCCGAAGAAGACCGCTGGCCATCCGACCTGAAGCAGGACAGGCGCCAACCTCACCCTGGCGCCCAGTCTAAGACCGGGCGCCCCCATCACCGATTCCGGTCCTTACCGCCGTCGGCATGAGCGCAACTGGAGTTGCGCGCTCCGCTGATCATGGGAGCGCGCCACTCCAGTGGCGCTCTTGGGCCTCTCCCACCGATCCCGCTCCTTGCCGCCGCGGCGCTCATGCGTCGGCCACCGGTCAGGGCCGATCCGTCCCGGCCTCGACCCGCGCACGCAGGGCGGCGTCGTGCACCGTCGTGTCCTGTCCCGGCGGCGCATGGCGCACGGCTTCCTCCAGCGTACCGGTCTGGCGCCACTCGGACGATGGGCGCGAGCGATCGTCGGAGCCGATCTGATCGAGGCCCCAATAGAGTTCGAGATGATGGCCATCGGGATCGAGGAACTCGACCGCGATCTGGCAGCCGGCGCGGCGCCGGCCCTCGTAGACGATGCGGGCGCCCGCCGCCTTGAGATGATCGCGGGCCCGGAACACCTCGTCGAGCGTGGCCAGTTCGAAGGCGATGTGATGCAGGCTCTTGTCGGGGGCGCCACTGCCGCCACCCACCAGCGCCAGGCAATGATGGTCGCCGTTGCAGCGCAGGAACACCATTCCACCCGGCATCATGGCGTCGGGATAGGCATCCGACACTTTGAAGCCCAGCACCTCGGTATAGAAGCAGCGCGATCGGTCGAGGTCGCTCACGAAAACCACGGTATGGCCGATCCGGCGAACGGCGAATGGCACGGTCATGGCTGCTCTTCCTCGCTGTTCTTCTTTGTCTTGCTCGGCCATCATGCCGCCGTTCGAGCGGAAGGGGAAAGATCCATGGCGACAGCGCCCAACAAACTCACAGCCAGTGCCGCGGTGCAGCGCATGGCGCAGAAGCGGCTCAAGGCCCGCGATCTCGTCGAGGCCTGTCTCGACCGTATCGAGGCGCGCGAAGGCCAGGTCCATGCCTGGGAGGCGCTCGATCCCGACGGCGCCCGCAGGCGCGCGGACCAGCTCGACAAGCGCGCCCGTCCCGTCGGCCCGCTGCATGGCATTCCGCTCGCGGTCAAGGACATCATCGCCACCCGGACACTGCCCACCACCTGCGGCTCGCCCATCTATCGCGACCATGTCGTCGGCAAGGATGCAGCCTGCGTCACGCAGCTCGTGCAGGCCGGCGCGATCGTGCTCGGCAAGTCGGTGACCACCGAATTCGCCGGCGCCCATGCCGGCAAGACGCACAATCCGCACAACCTGCGCCACACGCCCGCCGGCTCCTCCTCCGGCTCGGCGGCCGCGGTCGCGGACTTCATGGCACCGGTCGGCTACGGCACGCAGACGGCAGGCTCGGTGATCCGGCCCGGCGCCTTCAACGGCGTCGTCGCCTACAAGGGCACCTATGGCTGGGCCGACATGGCCGGTGTGAAGCCTTACGCGAAGAGCCTCGACACGCTGGGCTTCTTCGTGCGCGAGGCCAACGACCTCGCCCTGATCCGCGCCGCCTACGGCCATGCGCCGGCCGATCCGCCGACACGCGCGCCGCGCATCGGCCTCTGCCGCACGCTGTGGTGGGACCAGGCCGATGCCTCCAACCGCAAGAACATCGAGGCTGCCGCGCGGGCCCTGCGCGCCGCCGGCGCCAAGGTCCGCACCTGGAACATGCCGGAGAACTGGGACGGTCTGCTGACCGCGCAGAACCGCCTGATGAGCAAGGAGGCGACGCAATCCTACGCCGCCGAGCGCAAGCGCTTTCCTCACTTGCTGTCCGCCAGCCTGCTGGGCGTGCTCGAAACCGGCGATTCCGTGAGTCGCGCGCAGCTCGCCGACGTCAAGAAGCGCAAGCAACGGGCGCATGCCGATCTCGCCCAGGCATGGGAAGATTTCGACTTCCTCCTGGCGCCGGCGGCCAAGGGCGAAGCGCCGGCCGGTCTCGGCAATACCGGCGACCCGCTGTTCAATCGCTTCTGGACGCTGCTGGGCACGCCCTGCATTGCGTTGCCCTTCAACACCGGCCCGTTCGGCCTGCCGCTGTCGCTGCAGCTCGTCGGCCCGCTCCGCGATGACGACCAGCTTGTTGCCTGGGCACGCTGGGTCGAGCAGCATCTGTCGTGACGGTAGGCGCGGCGGAGAGGCCGCCCTGCCGTTAAACAAACGGAAAAATAACCATTACCTGAAGTAACCAACACGCCGAGACGGAACGCGCCGCACCGGCGCGGAAAATCGCTTTTCGGGAAACGGACGACAGGACGCCGCAAGACCTTGATGTCCTTCGGCTTTTGCCGTCTGACGCCGATGCTTTCCCGAATCTTCGGGAATTCCCGAATCGGCACCGCAGGGGTTGGGCCAGGCATTTCTGGCGCGGCCGCTGCAGAACGAGCGAACGGGAGGGAAGCGGGTCATGCGGGCACTATAAGCCCGCGTCAGACCGACCACTGATTCCGGTCGTCAACGCCGTCACGGCGCCGTCGGCACATGAGTGATAGGGTGCGTCCCCTGGGTCTGCATCAACGCTGGATCCTGCCCAGGCTCATCGACAGGGCGACGCAGCAGGAGATGATGCAGAAATCGCCAGGCGCTACTCGGCCGCCAGCGGCGGCAGTTCCTGCAGCGCCGGCACAAGCGGACTGGTCGCGTCGAAGCGGCGACCCGCGCGCAAAGCGAAGGCCGGCATGATCGACTGGGTCGCGGCCATACGGTCGCCGCTGTTGTCGGTGATCTCGAACCGGCCCGGCACGATCTCCAGCACCGAGATATCGGCCTCGCGACCGACCTGCAGCGAGCCGATCGTATCGGCCATGCCCAGCATCTTCGCCGGATTGGCGGTGACGGTCGCCACCACCTCGGTCAGCGACAGGCCCAACGCCACAAGCTTGGTCATGGCATTGGTCAGATTGAAGGGCGCGACCCCGAAGAACGGATTGGCCTGGCGGTCGGCGGCATCGTCGCCGCTGAGATCGGGCAGGCGCACATTGTAGCCGTGCATGTCGGCGCCGAGTGTATAGGGCCGGATGCCGGCCTCGATCGTCCGCCGCGCCATGTCGACCGAGAAGTGCGAGCCATGCCCCACATCGACCGTGACGCCGCGATCGAGCGCCGCCCAGATCAGCGGATGGACCTTACCCGTCTCGGCCGACACGAAGCCGCCCGGATGCCGCGTGAAGGGATGGGCGAGGATATCGCCCTCGCCCAGCAGCGGCAGCAGCTCGCGCACCACCTCGTCGGCATCGATGGTGACGCTCTCCGCCACCGGCCAGAGCTGGCCGAGATGGATGTAGAGCGGCAGGCCCGAGTCGCGGGCGATCTGCTTGGCGAGCTTGATCACCTCGAGCCCCCATCGCGACGCGCCGCCGATCTCGGCATGGGCCTTGATGCCCTTGACCAGGTCGGCATTGTCGCGAGCGGCCTGAACCGTATGCGCGACGTTGACCTGGCCCGGGCCATAGAGCTCCGGATAGAGATGCCCTTCCAGGCCGCCGACGAGATAGGTCGAGATGAAGCACACGACCCGGCTGGCCGATGGTTCGACGACGAACTTGCGGAAGCCGGGAATGGTCATGCAGCTCGGCCCGCCCTGGTCGACCAGAGTCGTCACGCCCGACTGCACGCCGACCATATCGGCATTGAGGCCGAACTTGCCGGTGACGTACTGATAGACATGGGCATGGGTGTCGATCATGCCTGGGATCACCACGCGGCCGGCGACATCCACCGTCTCGGCGGCGCTGTCGGCCGGCAGGCCGGGCGCGATCGCCACGATGCGGCCGCCCGCGACGGCGACATCGGCGATCCGGTCGGTGCCGGTCGCGGGATCGATGACCCGCCCGCCCCGCAGCAGAAGATCGACTGGTTCCATGACAGCCTCCGCGACTCCGGCGCCGGCATCCCCGGCCCGCCGTCAAGTCAGCAAGGATCGTACCGGCTTCAGGGCAGCTCGATCCAGATTCGTCCGCCTTCCTCGCGGACCGGGTAGGTCCGGAGGTCCGGGCAGGCCGGACCGCGCAACTGCCGCCCGGTCGGAATATGGAACTGGCCCATGTGGCGCGGGCAATTGACGATCTCGCCCTCGACGCTGCCCTGGGACAGCCACGCGGCGTGATGGGGACAGATCGCCGACGTGGCGTAGAGCGCGCCCTCGAGGTCGTACAGCAGCAGGGCGATCCCAGCCGCTTCGACCTCCCGGCGCCCCGATCGCGCCAGCGCCGCGCGGTCCGCGACATCGATCCAAGCCATCGCTCCGTCTCCCGCTCCGCCGCCGCGAGCGCGGTGGTCTACCGCACGGCGATCAACAGGTTGCCGAGCTTGTCCTGGCGGACCTTGTCGCCGGGTTCGACGACGGTGGTGCAGTCGAGCTGTTCCAGGATCGCCGGGCCCTCGAAGGCTGCATCGAGCGGCAGGCGGTCGCGGGCATAGATCGGCGTCTGGCGCCAGCCGTCCGCGAACCACACGCGGCGCTCGCCGACCCGCGCCGCCTCCAGCGTCGGAGCGCGTTCGGAAGCCGCCAGAACGCCGAGATCGATATGCGGGCGCACGCCGATCACCGCCGTGTGCAGGTTCACCAGCACCGGAGGGATCTCGGGCAGCTCGATACCGAAGCGGCGGAAGTAGGCTGCGGCGAAGGCCTTGCGCAGCCCCTCGACGCCGATATCCGGACTCTCCACCGCCACCGAGAGGATATGGCTCTGTCCCTGGAACTGCATGTCGGCGCTGTGCAGCGCCCGCAATTCCTGCACGGGCACGCCCTCACGCTCGATCGTCGTCTCGCCTTCCTTCTTCTGGTCGGCGTAGATGCCTGAGATCAGGGCATCGTCGATCGCCGACAGCGGCTTGTTCACGGTGCGCACGAAGTCATGGCGCAGGTCGGCCACGACGCAGCCCAGCGCATTGGTGATGCCCGGCCGCACCGGCACCAGCACGGTCGGGATCGCGAGCTCGCGGGCCAGCGCACTGGCATGCAGCGGTCCGGCGCCGCCGAAGGCAAACAGCGCGAAATCTCGCGGATCGTGGCCGCGCGACAGCGACACCAGGCGGATGGCGCCGGCCATGCGATCGTTGGCGATGCGCAGGATGGCCGCCGCGGCCGCCTCCGCGTCGAGACCGAGTCGACGGCCGACCTTCTCCTCGATCAGGCCGCGCACCTGCTCCAGCGTCACCGGATGATCGACGCCCAGCAGGCGATCGGGATTGAGACGGCCCAGCACCAGATTGGCATCGGTGATGGTGGGCTCTGTGCCGCCGCGGCCGTAGCAGATTGGGCCCGGTCGCGCGCCCGCGCTCTCCGGGCCGACGCGCAGCATGCCGGAAGCATCGACCGAGGCGATCGAGCCGCCGCCAGCGCCGATCGTATGCACATCGACCATCGGCACATGGATCGGCATTGCATATTCAAGCTCGAGCTCGCCCGAGACCTGCGGCACGGCATCCTCGATCAGGCCGACATCGGTCGAGGTGCCGCCCATGTCGTAGGTGATGAGGTTGGGCTGGCCGGAGACGCGGCCGGTATAGGCTGCCGCCATCACCCCCGAGGCGGGGCCGGACATGACCGTGTTCACGGCCGCCTCGGCGATCAGCTGCGAGGAGATGGTGCCGCCATTGCCCTGCATCACCAGCAGGTCGCGGTCGAAGCCCTTGGCCGCCAGTTCGGTGCGCAGGCGGGACAGATAGCGATCGAGCACCGGCTGCACCGACGCATTGACCGCCGCCGTCACGCCGCGTTCGAACTCGCGATACTCCGACAGGATCGCGTGACCCGCGGTGACATAGGCGTTGGGCCACAGCCCGCGCACGATCTCGGCCGCCCGCCTTTCATGCGCCGAGTTGATATAGCTATGCAGGAAATGGATCACCACGGCCTCGCAGCCGGCAGCCAGCAGCTTCTTTGCCGCCTCGGCAACCGCCGCCTCGTCTAGCGGCACCAGCACCTTGCCGTCGGCATCCATGCGCTCCGGCACTTCGAGCCGCACCTCGCGCTCGATCACCGGCGCGAACGTGCCACGCAGGCCATAGGGCTGTGGCCGGGTGCGGCGACCCAGTTCGAGCACGTCGCGAAAGCCCTTGGTGGTGATGAGACCGACCTTGGCGATCTTGCGTTCGAGCACGGCGTTGGTGGTGGTGGTGGTGCCGTGCACGATCGCCTGCAATGCCGCCGGCTCTAGGCCGGCAGACTGCAGCGCCGCCATGAAGCCGATCGCCTGGTTGTCGACCGTGGTCGGCACCTTGGCGAGTTTCACCGCGCCGGAGTCGGTATCGATGGCCAGAAGGTCGGTGAAGGTGCCGCCGACATCGATGCCGACGGTGAAGGCGCTTTTGTGCGAGGACTTTGTTTGCGAGGACATTGGGATCAAACCGAAAGATATTGTTCGCGAAGCGAGGCATTGGCCGCCAGCTCGGCCATCGAGCCGCCGAAACGGATCTCGCCCTTCTCGATGATGTAGGCGCGGTCGGCC
Organism: Enhydrobacter aerosaccus; assembly: GCF_900167455.1. GTDB lineage: Bacteria > Pseudomonadota > Alphaproteobacteria > Reyranellales > Reyranellaceae > Reyranella > Reyranella aerosaccus. The sequence continues at coordinate 260,269 of NZ_FUWJ01000004.1, read as the reverse complement.
ACGGACTGACAGAAGTGCAGGTTCTGTTCCGACAGGATCACCGACAGGCCCTCACGCTTCAGCGCCAGGATGGAATGCGCCATCTGTTCGATGATGATGGGCGCCAGGCCTTCTGACGGCTCGTCCAGCATGACGCAGCTTGGATTGCCCATCAGCGTGCGGGCGATGGTCAGCATCTGCTGCTCGCCGCCCGACATGCGACCACCCGGTCGCTCGCGCATGCGGCCGAGGTTGGGGAACAGCGCGAAGAGCTTCTCCTCGGTCCAGGTCGGTACGCCGGTGCGCGCCTGCTGACGGCCAACCTCGAGGTTCTCCATCACCGTCAGCTCGGTGAAGATGCGACGTTCCTCCGGCACATAGCCGAGGCCGAGACGGGCGATGCGATAGGGCGGCAGGCGCTCGATGCGGGTGCCGGCGAAGCTCACCGTCCCCTCGGCGGGCGGCACCAACCCCATGATCGCCTTCATGGTGGTCGACTTGCCGGCGCCGTTGCGGCCCAGCAGCGCCACCACCTCGCCCGCCTTCGCCTCCAGCGACACGCCGTGCAGGATATGCGCGCGCCCATAATAGGCGTGGAGGCCCGTTACGGAGAGCATCAGAGCCTCCCCATCGGAGCGCGCCGTTCGAGTGGCGCCCGGACCATGAGCGCCACTGGAGTGGCGCGCTCCCATGATGGCATCAATGCGTGCCTCCCAGGTAGACGGCGCGCACCTCGGCATTGTTGCGGACCTCCTGCGGCAGGCCGGCAGCGATCAGGCGGCCACGATCGAGCACGATGATGCGGTCGGCCTGGCCGAACACGACATCCATGTCGTGCTCGGTGAACAGCACGGCGATCTTCTGGGCGCGCGCCAGCTTGGCCGTGAGTTCCATCAGCGCGACCCGCTCCTTTGGCGCCATGCCAGCGGTGGGCTCGTCCATCAGCAGGAGGCGCGGTGCGTTGGCGAGCGCCATGGCGAGTTCGACCCGCTTGAGATCGCCATAGGCCAGCACACCGCACGGTCGCTCGGCCTGGTCGAGCATGCCGATTTGCTCCAGGAGCGCATCCGCCTCGTCGCGAAGGGCGGTGCCGAAGCGCGCCAGCAGCGAGCGCAGACGGCCGGCATGCGAATAGAGCGCCATCTGCACGTTCTCGCGCACGCTGAGCGAGGCGAAGGTGGCGGTGATCTGGAAAGTCCGGCCGACGCCGAGGCGCCAGATCTGGCGCGGCGTCAGCCCGACGATGTCGCGGCCTTCCAGGCGCACGATGCCGTTGTCGGGCTTGAGCTGCCCGTTCAGCATGTTGAAGCACGTACTCTTGCCGGCACCGTTGGGACCGATCAGCGCCAACAACTCGCCGGCCGATAGCGCGAAGGAAACGTCCTCGACCGCCTGCACGCCGCCAAACGACTTGTGCAGCCCTTCGACCAGCAGGACCGGCGCACTCATGCCCGCCGCTCCTGCACGCGCGTCACCAGCATCCTGAGGCCGCCGACCAGCCCTTGCGGGAACAGCACGACGATCAGCAGGATCACGAGGCCCAGCACCGCCCGCCAATAATCGGTTTCGCGCGCCAGCGTATCGCGCAGCCAGGTGAACAGGCCGGCCCCCACAACCGGACCGGTCAGGGTTTCGACGCCGCCCAGCAGCACCATCACCAGTCCGTCGGTGGATTGCGAGATCGAGGCCGCCGAGGGTGAGATACTGCCCTTGGAGAAGGCGAACACGGCGCCGGCCAGGCCGGCCATGGTTCCGGCCAGCACGAACGCCGCCCACTGGAAGCCGCGCACGCTGATGCCGATCGCCTCGGCCCGCAGCGGCGAATCGCGGCCGGCGCGCAGCACATAGCCGAACGGCGAGAACAGCACGCGCCAGAGGAGCGCAACACCGAGCCCGCAGAAGAGCATGGCGAAATAGTAGTAGCGCGTCTTGTCGGCCAGCCAGGCGGCCGGCCAGATGCCGATCATGCCGTTGCTGCCCGAGGTCAGCGCATCCCACTGGAAGATGATCGACCAAGTGATCTGCGCGAAGGCCAGCGTCAGCATGGCGAGATAGACGCCGGAGAGGCGCACGCAGAACCAGCCATAGGCGAGTGCGAACAGGCCAGCGCAGAGCGGCGCCAGCAGGAAGGCCGCCTCCATCGGTAGCCCGGCGCGCTTCAGCAGGATCGCTCCGGCATAGGCGCCGAGACCGAAATAAGCGGCGTGACCGAACGATATCATGCCCGCCGGCCCCATGATGAAATGCAGGCTGACGGCGAACAGGCCGAAGCAGGCGATGTCGATCAGCAGCGCGGCGACATAGTCGTCGCCGACCAGCGGCACGGCCAGCAGCAGGACGATCCAGACCAGCGCCGTGGTCCAGCGCGGGGCGCCGAGCGGCGGCGGCGCGGCCACTGTCGTGCGTTGTGCAGCGGGCGGCTTGCCGAGCAGTCCGTAGGGTCGCAGCACCAGCACCACGCCCATGATCACGAACTCGACCACCAGCACGAGCTTGGAGAAGACGATCTCGAAGCCGAGGACGTGAACCGTGCCGAGGCCGATGCAGAGCGCCTTGGCGACGCCGATCAGCACGGCGGCCAGCAGGGCGCCGGGCAGACTGCCCAGCCCACCGACGACGGTGACGACGAAGGCGTCGGCGATGACCGAAAGGTCGAGGTCGAGGTTGGCCGGCTCACGCGGGATCTGCAGCGCCCCCCCAAGACCCGCGAGCGCCGCGCCGACGAAGAACACCGACGTGAAGAGCTTGGCCTGGTCGACGCCCAGCGCTCCCACCATCTCGCGATCCTGCGTCGCCGCGCGCACCAGCGCGCCCCAGCGTGTGCGTGCCAGCAGCAGCCACATCGCGCCCAGCACCACCGGCCCGATGGCGATCAGCACGAGATCGTAGATCGGGATGCGCTTGCCCAGGATCTCCACCGCCATGGTCAGGCCGGGCGCACGCGGACCGACCAGATCCTCCGAGCCCCAGACGTAGAGGGCGATGTCCTTGATCACCAGCACGACCGCGAAGGTCGCCAGCAGCTGGAACAGCTCGGGCGCGCGATAGATGCGGCGCAGCACGACGATCTCGATCAGTGCGCCCGCGACGCCGACGGCCAATGCGGCCACGACCACGGCTCCCCAGAAGCCGAGCGGTGTCCTGCCGAAGAACTCGATGAGGCTATAGGCGCCATAGAGGCCCAGCATGAACAGCGAGCCGTGCGCGAAGTTCACGATCCGGGTGACGCCGAAGATCAGCGACAGGCCAGCGGAGACCATGAACAGCGAGGAAGCGTCGGCCAGCCCGTTCAGGAGCTGGATCAGGAGCGAGGGAAAGGTCACAGAGAACTCGCGACAACAACTGTGTCATCCCGAGCGCGGCAAGGGATCCTTCGTCCGTCGAAAGATCCCTCACTTCGTTCGGGATGACATTGTTCGCCGATTGACCGGCCCACTAATTCGCCGGCCGCATCTTCTTGACGTCGTCGTCGCTCGGCAGCGCATCCTTGCCGTCGACGAAGCGCCAGGTCTTCATGTAGCCCTTGCCGTCCTTGACGCCGAGCTGGCCAACGAAGGTGCCCATCGTCGACTGATGATCGATCGGGCGATAGGTGATGGGGCCGAACGGGGTATCGACGGCGAGGCCAGCCATGGCGGCCACCAGCTTCTCCTGATCGAGGCTGCCGGCCTTCTTGATCGCCGCGACCGCCGACATCACGGTCGAATAGCCGACGACCGAGCCCAGCCGCGGATAGTCCTTGAACTTGGCCTGATAGGCGTCGAGGAATTTCTTGTGCTCGGGCGTCTTGATGTCGTTCCACGGATAGCCCGTCACGTACCAGCCGTCCGGCGCCTCGTCCTTGAGCGGATCGAGATATTCGGGTTCGCCACCCAGCAGGTCGAACACCTCGACGCCCTTGAACAGGCCGCGCTCGCTGCCCGCGCGCACGAACTTGGCAAGGTCGGGACCGAACAGCGAGGAGAAGATCGCGTCGGGCTTGGCATCGGCCAGCGCCTGCACCACCGCACCGGCGTCGATCTTGCCGAGCGGCGTTGCCTGCTCGGCGACGAACTCGACGTCCGGCTGCTTCTCCTTCAGGAGCTTCTTGAACGCCGCCGTCGCCGACTGCCCGTACTCGTAGTTCGGATAGACGATCGCCCAGCGCTTCTTGTGCAGCTTCACCGCGTCAGGGATCAACATCGCCGTCTGCATGTAGGTCGAGGTGCGCAGGCGGAAGGTGTAGGGGTTGGCCTGGTCCCACACGATCTTGTCGGTCAGCGGCTCCGCAGCGATGAACAGCGTCTTCTTCTGCTTGGCGAAGTCGGCCACGGCGAGGCCGACGTTCGAGGGGAAGGTGCCGATCAGGAAGGCGACCTTCTCACGGCTCAGCAGTTCCTCGGCGGCACGGACCGCGTCGGCCGGATTGCCGTTGTCGTCGCGGCTCACCACCTCGATCTTACGGCCCAGCACGCCGCCCGCGGCGTTGACCTGGTCGACCGCCAGCTCCATGCCCTTCTTGTAGGGATCGAGGAAGGCAGCGAAGACCTTGTAGCTGTTGATCTCGCCGATCTTGATCGGCTCCTGCGCGAAGGCAGGCGCCACGAGCGACAAGGCCGCCAGCGCCGAAGCCCCGGCCAGCAGAGATTTGCGGGTCAGCATGAGTTCCCCCTGTTCAACGAAATGGTCGACTTCCCGGACGCGACCCTAGCGAGCCGCATGGGCCCAGGACAAGCGCTGAGCACGCAAAAGGACGGCGCGCCCGTGATCATCGCTGGCCGTCACCGACCTTGATTTCGGCCGGTGTCAGCCCGCCGACGCGCGCATGCGGTCGGCCGCCGATGGAGGCCGCGACGATGAAGACGATCTCGTCGGGCTTGGGGCCATCCGGCACGCAGAATTCGACGGCATCGAAATGACTGCGCACATAGGACGCCGTGACGTGATGCAGCGGAATGTCGATGCGCGTTCCGGCCGAGGCGACCTTCACCGTCGACGGCACGATCGACTTGGCGCCGCCCATGGCGTGGCGGATGCCGAAGCCCGAAGGCTGGTGCCACAGCGCGGCATGTTCGAGCTCGCCGGCGATGCCGACGATGGCCCCCTTGCCGTAGGCCTCGAGTTCCGATCCCTTGGCGTCGAGGAGCTTCATCACCCGTTCGGTGAGATCGACCGCGAGCGGTTCGAGGGCCTTCATCATCGGCTGGATATCGGCGACGTAGCGGCCGGCATAGGGATTGGCGATCACGCCGCCCACCGCAGCCTTCATCACCGGCCAGTCCAGGACCGGACCGCCATCGTGATGCGTCTCCTCGATGACGGAGACGTACTTGCGCAATTTCACCAGATCGCTGCTCATCCTGACCTCGCCACAGCAAGCGCCGTGCCGCCCGCTTCGATTCGCCATTGCCCTTGCAGCGACACGGCCGCGCTGTCGATCAAGCCGCGCAGCCGCAGACGGCGCGCCTGCTCGATACCACGATCGAGCGCCTGCGCCACGCATGCCGGCGGCAATTCCCCAACCGCGACCGTGACCGGCAAAGCCCCGAGATCGCTATCGGGATCGAGATCGCTGGCCGGCCGGCGCTCGATCGCTTCGTGATCAGCATTCACCGCATTGGCCACCACGGTCGCTGCCGCGTCGGCAGCCGCGGCGTTGCATGCCAGCACCGTGGCGCTATCGGCAATGCCGAGCGAGAACGATCGGCCGCCCCTTCCCGACGTCGCAATGCCCCGCACCGGTTGGTCATGCGTAAGCACAACGGCGCCATCGAGCGCGCGGCCGAAGATGCCGGCCCGGAGAGCCTGGCCGGGCGCGAGGTGGAAGGCGATATCGCCGCCGTTGTTGACATAGGCGCGCTCGAGATCCCGCCCGGCCACCATGGCCTGCAGCATCTCGTCGGCCACCGCTCCGGCAACCGCCGCCATAGGGGTGATGAACACGGAACGATGCGGCCAGACAGCCTCCGCCATTCGACGGGCGACCGGTCCTCGCAATAGCGGATAGGCGTCCCCGACCGGCTGGCGCAACAGCGGCAGTTCGCTCACCAGAGTGGGCAGGATGTCGCCGAAGCGATCCATGGCCTGACGATAGGCGCGATCCACTTCATCTCGCGCGCCGAACGCCTCGATGATCAGATCGATGGGCCCGTGCTGCAGATGCAGCCGGCCGTCGGGCAGGAGGGCGGCGAGCGCGCCGCTCAATCCTTGTCTCCCTCGACGCGCACGCGGTGGCCGCGCAGCACGTCCTCGAGCGAGACCGCCCGCGACATGTAACCGCCCAGCGCCGCGTAATCGTCGGCCCGCAGCGTGAACTCGATCGGCGCCACCAGCGCCGGCGTCGGCACATAGCCGAAGGAGTTGCGCGGCATCTCGGCGACATCGACCATCAGCGTGATGCCGCCCCCCGGCCAGATGTAGGCCGGCGCGCCGCCCAGCGTCACCTTGGTCAAGGTCTGGCGCACCGAGCGCGTGAGACGCACCGGATTCTCCGTGACTCCAGCCCGCAAGGAACCGCCGGCACCGGCCATGAACAGCACGGTGCAGAGCGCGGGTTCACAATTCTCGGCGATGCGTTCCACCACCTTGCGCACCGGTACAGGCATCGGCGCCGGCTGCGGCTTGAGGTCCTTGTCGAGTTCGAACCAGCCGGAATGCTCGCCCGTCGTCGACACCATCAGAAGGCGCAGGCCGGGCCAGGCCTGCTGCGGATCGATCTTTTCGATGATCTCCAGCGGGTCGCTGACATTGGTGCCGCCCCAGCCCAGCCCCGGCTCGGCGACCTGGAAGTATCGACCAGGGGTCGAGCGTCGGCCGCGTACGCGAATGCCGGCCGGCTTCATGTCGAGGAAGCGACCGCCTTGGTGCTCGGTGAGCACGCCGGTGATGTGATCGTCGACCACGATCACCTCATCGACGTGATCCTTCCACTGGGGCGCGAACATGCCGATAGCGGCCGATCCGCACCCGACCCGCATGCGCTCCTCGCGCTGGCCATTGACGATGGGAGGCTGCTCCGATTGCACGACCACGGTGGAGCCGCCGTCGATCGACAGTTCCACCGCCTCGCCGTTGCAAAGCGCCAGCAGCGCGTCGCAGGTGACGACGCCTTCCTTCTTGCTGCCCCCCGTCAAATGATGCACGCCACCCAGCGACAGCATCTGCGACCCGTACTCGGCCGTCGTGACGTGACCAACCGCCTCGCCCTTCACCCGCACCGCGGCCTGCTCGGGACCAAGATAACGATCGGTGTCGATCTTCACCTTGACGCCGCAGTAGCTGAAGATGCCCTCGGTCACGACCGTGACCATGTCGACGCCGTCATGCTTCGAGGAGACGATGAAGGGCGCGGGCTTGTAGTCGGGATAGGTCGTGGTGGCGCCGATGCCGGTGACGAAGGCCCCTTCGCCCTTTCCGAGTTCGCCGTTCCAGTTGGTCTGTCCTTCGACGAAGGCGACGCGCGCCAGGTCGGGCTTGGCCAGCAGCACCAGCGGATCGACACGCACCAGCTTGCCGTTCTCGTTGGCATAGCGATCGCAGGCGCCGGCGCGACCGGGCCGGATGCGACACAGCACGGGACAGGCATCGCAACGGACGATCCCCGCGCTCTGCTCCGCTTCCGTGAGCGCGAGATCGTCGCTCATCGACTCGTTCCCTTCTCGAGTTTGGCCAGTGCCTCGCGCAAGCGATGCGGCAGCAGCGGGACGCGGTGGGCCCGCACCCCCGTGGCATGATGCACGGCACCGAGGATGGCTGGTGCCGTTGGCACCAGGCCGGGTTCACCCACGCCCTTGGCGCCGGACGGGCCGAGCGGCTCGCGATCCTCGATCAGCAGGCACTCGATCTCCGGCACGTCGCCGATTGTCGGAATCAGATAGTCGTGCAGGTTCTCGGTACGGCCGGGCAAATACTCTTCCATCAGGGCAAGGCCCAGGCCCTGGGCGATGCCGCCCTCGATCTGGCCTTCGACCAGCGTCGGATTGATCGCCTTGCCGACATCGTGCGCGGCGACGATGCGCAGCACCTTGACCGTGCCCAGCTCGATATCGACCTCGACCGTCGCCATCTGCGCGGCGAAGGCATAGGTCGCATAGGGAATGCCCTGCCCGTCTGCATCGAGTAGCGTCGTCGGCGGGTCGAAGGTCCCTTCGCCAAACAGCGGTCCGACCTTGGCGAGATCGAGCGTCCGGACCTCGGCCCCATCGCGCACTGTCAGTACGCTGCCGGCCAGAGAGAGCCGCGCATCGTCACCGGCATTGGCCAACCGCAGGATCTGCTGGCGCAGATCGCGGCCCGCTGCCTCGGCGGCACGACCAGAGACAAAGGTCTGACGCGATGCCGAGGTCTTGCCGGCATCGAGCGTAAGATCGGTGTCGCCGGTCACGAGCGTGAACTGCGCCACCGGCAGGCCCAGCGCATCGGCAGCGATCTGGGTCATGATGGTGTTGCTGCCCTGCCCGATATCGAGTGCGCCATTGTAGAGCGTCAGCGTGCCATCGACGGCAAGGCCGACGCGCATGCGCGACGGATTCGACATCGAGGTGTTGCCGATGCCGTACCACATGCAGCCGACACCGATGCCGCGTCGTTTCGGACCTGGCCTGGCATTGAAGGCCGCGACCTCTTCCTGTGCCTTGCGCCAGTGCGGGCGCAAGGCATCGAGGCATTGTGCAAGTCCGGCCGAGTGCTCGAGCGTCTGGCCCGTCGCGGTCGTGTCGCCGGCCCTAAGCGCATTGCGGTGACGAAACTCCAGGCGGTCGATGCCGAGCTTGTCCGCCAGTTCGTCCATCATCGCCTCGTGGGCGATGGCGGCCTGCGGCACACCGAAGCCACGGAAAGCGCCGGCGGGCGGCGCATTGGTGAAGAAGGCCTCGCCCCAGGTGCGCACGTTCGGCACGGCATAGGGCCCGGTCGCATGAACCGGCACGCGATTGGCGACCGTCGGTCCCCAGGAGGCATAAGCGCCGGTATCGAAGGTCGCCGTGACATCGCAGGCGACCAGCTTGCCGTCGGCATCACAGCCGAATTTCGCCGTCACTCGGGCGGGATGGCGCTTGGTCGAAGCGGCCATGCTCTCCGGCCGCGTATAGACCAGCGCCACCGGCCGGCCGAGCTTCCAGGCGGCGACAGCGATCAGCGGCTGCACCGAGAGATCGAGCTTGCCGCCAAAACCGCCGCCACAGGCAGTCGGAACGATGCGCACCGCCTCGGGCTTGAGCCGCATGACGCTCGCGATCTCGTCGCGGTCCATGTAGGGCGTCTGCGTCGTCGCATGGATCTCGATACGGTCGCCGACGCGTTGCGCCCATCCCGCTTCCGGCTCGATATAGGCGTGCTCGACGAAGGCCGTCTCGAACGTGCCCTCGGCCACAGCGGCACAGGCGGTAAAAGCCGCCCCGGCATCGCCGCGCTTCACCCCGCCATCGAGCAGGAGATTGCGCGGCTTGTCGGCCTGCACGAGCGGGGCATCGTCCGCACTGGCGGCATCGATGCCGACAACCGGTTCCTCGGGAACCCAGGCGATTGGCACCTCCTCGTCGCGAATAGACAGGACCGTCGTCCGATCTCCGACCAAGGCAACGACCGCCTCGCCCTTGTAGCGGACCAGCCCGTCGGCCAGGACCGGCTGATCCTTGGTATCCGGATAGATGCCGTAGCCATTGAAGGGAATGTCGGCGGCGGTCAGCACCGCAGCGAGCCGCGCCCTGAGCGGCCCCAGATCCCCCAAGGTAAAGCGGGCCCGCGCATGCGGTGAGCGGACCACGCGAATCCACAAGGCGTCGGCGGGCACGACGTCGGCGCCGAACAGATCGGCACCGGTGATCTTGCGCACGCCATCGAGGCGCGCCAGACGGGCGCCGACGGCCTCGCCAGTTCTGGCGACGATCTCGGCCGACGGCATCGCCGCGGCCATCACGGCATCGATGATCTTGGCGTAGCCAGTGCAGCGGCACAGCACGCCGCCGAGCGCGTCCTCGACCTGGGCGCGATCGGGGCTCGGCGTCCGCACCAGCAGATCGTGCGCGGCCATGAGCATGCCGGGCGTGCAGATGCCGCATTGGGCGGCACCATGGACAAGGAAGGACTTCTGCAGCGCTGCCAGTGTGCCGTCCTGCCCGGCAAGCCCTTCGACGGTCTCGACGGCCCGCCCCTCCATCTGGCCCATTGGAACCAGGCACGAGCAAACCTGTCGACCGTCAAGCCTGACCGTGCAGGCCCCGCAATCGCCGGCATCGCATCCGACCTTCGTCCCCGTCAGCCCCAGCCCGTCGCGCAGCGCCGCAGCGAGACGCGTGACCGGAGCGCCAGACCATTCGACGCGGGAACCATTCAGACTGAAACCGATCTTCAAGCGGCGACCTCGGCAAGCAGACGACGGAGTACGGCAAAGGCGGCTTCGCGCCGATAATCGGCGCTGGCGCGCACATCGTCGATCGGCGCAAGCGGCGCGAGATGGGCAGGATCGAGCCGATCCGTGAGCCCCGAATCGAGAGGGGTGCCGACAAGCGCTGCCTCGAGCAAGGGCAAACGCCGTGCCGCGGTCGAGCACGCGCCAACGGCAATGCGTGCCGTGCCGACGCACCCATCGACAACCTCGACCGTGGCCGCGGCCATGACGATAGAGATCACGAGATAGCGGCGCGCGCCGAGCTTCAGGAAGCGGCTGCGCGCTTCTTGCCGCATCTCCGGAACGTGGATTGCGACCAGGAGTTCGTCCGGCCTGCGCTCGGTCCGACGATTCCCCTGGATGAACTGTGAAAGGGCCAGCCGGCGCGTCCCCTGTCGGCTCGCCAGTTCGACCTCGGCATCGAGCGCGAGCAGAGGCGGAACGCCATCCGCAGCCGGCGAGGCGTTGCACAGATTCCCGGCAAGGGTGCCCGCATTCTGGATCTGGCGACCGCCGACTTCGCGCGCCGCCTGCTTCACGCCATCGAACAGCGGCGGCAATTCGGCCGCCAGCAAGTCGCTCCAGGTCGTGGTCGCGCCCAGGCGCCACCCGGCACCGCTGCGGGAAATGCCGCGCAAGGCGCCAATATTGCTGATGTCGAGAATGTCTTCGTCGATCGCGCGACCGACGCGCGAAGGGTAGAAGTCCGTTCCTCCGGCCAGCACCGTAAACGGCCGTGCCAGGGCCTCCAGTGCCTCATCCAGGCGAGCAGGTCGAAGGTAATCGCCCATATCGTTCGTGTACGTACGATGACGGCGGGATTGTGACGAGTCAACGACGACTGTTATCTACAGCGCGATGACGCGCCTCGGGCTCACGCCGGCAGCGCGCTTCAGATGATCCGGGACAGGAGTTCGAGCAGCTGCCGCTGTTCAGCGCCATTCAACGGCTTCAGCGTCTCGCGGGTGACCGCCGGGCCATTGACCAGCAGCTTGTTGACGATGCGCTGCCCCTCGGTCGTCAGGCTGAGCAAGGTACGTCGCGCATCGCCGGGATCAGGACGCGAGTCGACCAGGCCGCGCTCCTTCAATCGACGCACCACGCCCTGCATCGTGGCCTTGTCCATGCCGACAAGACGGCCGAGCAAATTCTGTGACAACTCCCGGTACTCGTTGAGCTTCACCATGCTCGAATACTGCGTCGGGGTGATGTTGGGATCACCGATGCTGATCTGGAAGATCGCACTCGCGCGCTGATGGGCGCGACGCAACAGATAGCCGATTTGCTCTTCGATGCGGTATGGCCGCGACGGACCTGCCGCCGCCTTTGGTTCTTGCTGCTTCTTTGCGACGTTGCGCATCGCCCCCGCCTCTCCGCCCCTTTCTTCGCTACACCGACTGCGCGCCGCGCACAACGGTCACATTGCCCGCTGACATCGACAACATGTGACATCGACGATGAATCCGCCAATCAGCCGTGCGCGAGATGCGTGCCAAGTCGCAACCGATGCAGTGCGGGTCTGCCAACGCGACGCGCTCCCGCGGAAAAGCCTGTCATGGATATGCGTCGGCTCGACCAGCGAATGTCATCAGTCAGAACCAATGACGCCTGCCGTACGCAGTGGCAGTGTTGCCGCCGTTTTGGACAGTCACGAGGAAGACAGCATCATGGCCGGTGCCCTGAGTGGTATTCGCATCGTCGATCTCACCAACATCATCCTCGGCCCTTATGGCACCATGCTGCTGGCGGACCAGGGCGCCGATGTCATCAAGGTCGAGGCACCGGAAGGCGATGCCGTGCGGCACATCGGCAAGCCGGCCCGGACAGCCGGCATGGGGCCGACCTATCTGTACGTGAACCGCAACAAGCGATCGCTTTGCCTGGATCTCAAGAATCCTCGGGCACGAAAGGCTTTGCTGGAAGTCGTTAAGACGGCCGATGCATTTGTGCATGCGCTCAGGCCACAGGCGATCGAGGGTTTGGGACTGGGCTACGACGACATCCGCAAGATCAAGCCGGACATCGTCTATGTCGGAGCGTATGGCTATTCAGCCGACGGTCCCTATGGAAAGCTTCCAGCCTACGATGACGCCATCCAGGCCCGCTTCGGCATCGCCGATCTGATGGGGCGTGCGGCGGGCGACGACGTTCCGCGCTATCCGCCGACCATCCTCGCCGACAAGACGGTAGGGCTGACTTTCGCCTTCTCCACCCTTTCAGCCCTGATGCACAAGCAGCGCACTGGCGAGGGCCAGTTCGTCGAGGTGCCCATGTTCGAGACCATGGCCGCCTGGCTGATGGTCGAGCATCTATGGGACCGGACCGTCAGCGACGAAGGCGATGTCGGTTACACGCGCCTGCTGGCCCGCACCCGGAAACCCTACCGCACGCTGGACGGCTGGATGGCGATCCTGCCCTACAATGACAAGCATTGGCGCAATTTCTTCGAGTTGGTCGGACGCCCCGAGGTCTTGAAGGACCCGAGGTATTCCACACTCAACGCGCGCTCCATGCATATCAACGAGATGTATGCCATGGTCGACGCCCTTGCCCCGACCAGGACCACGGCCGAATGGGTAAGCCTGCTCGACAAGGCTCAAATACCCAACGCGCCGGTGTCGAAACCCGCAGACCTGTTCGAGGACCCGCACCTCGTCTGGCGCCAGCTCTTCAGGAAATACCCCCACCCGAGCGAGGGCGAGATCATGATGGTCGAGCCGCCGATGCGCATGAGCCGGACGCCTCCCACCATCCGAACCATGGCGCCATTGATGGGTGCCGATTCGCGCAGCGTGCTCGCCGAGGCTGGCGTCGACGCTACCGAGATCGACGCTTTGAAAGCGGCCGGCGCGCTGATCGAGCCGGACTGACTAGGCGGTGCCGAAGGCCAGTTCGGCCGCCGCCAGATCCTCGAGCGCGGCGCCGACCGACTTGAAGAGGGTGATGCTGGTCCTGTCGCCCGGCAGTCGGCCGGTCTGTTCGCCGCGCACGAGCTGGAACAGATCGGCCTGCACCGCATCCGGGCGGATCACCCCGGATGCAATCGGCATGACGAGATCGCCGGCCTCCTTGAGAGCGCCGGTGCGCGTATCGACATAGATACGCGCACGTTGCACGGCCCTGTCGTCACTCTCACGGCTATCCGGCGTGAAGGCGCCCACCAGATCGACATGTTGCCCTTCACGTAGCCATTCACCCTCGACCAAAGGGGTTTTCGACAGGGTGGCACAGGAAACGATGTCGGCACGGGCCACGGCAGCGCGCCGGTCGCCCACTTCCGCGCGGATGTCGATCGGTCGGCCCAGGTCCCGCGGCAGCGACACCGCGAGTTCGGCAGCGAGGCTTTCCGCCTTGGCGCGATCACGCCCCCAAATGGCCACCTCGGCAATCGGCCGGATCTTGGCATGCACGCGAATGAGATGGGGCGCGAGCGCGCCGGTGCCGATCATCAGAAGCGACGAGGCATCGGGGCGAGACAGGTAGCGCGAGGCGAGCCCCGAGGCGCAGGCCGTGCGCCGCTTGGTCAGCACGGTACCGTCCAACATGGCCAGCGGAGCGCCGGTGGCGCCATCGAGCAACAGATACTCGCCGTAAATGGACGGCAGCGACCGTTTGCCGTTATCGGGAAAGACCGTCACCAGCTTCATGCCAATGCGGCCCGACGCGCCATCCGCGCGTGAACGTGTCCAAGCCGGCATCAGCAGCAGGGTCGCGTCGGCCGAGCCCGGACCATTCGGACCGACAATCGTGTGATGATGCCGGGTCGGCATCTCGCAGCCGGTCCGGAAAAGCGTCTCCAGGCGGTCGACGAGCGCGAGATCGTCGAGGGCCTGGTCGACCTCCGGACCCGACAGGACCTTCATGAGGGTGACGGCCCGCGCCGCGACGGCATCAGGTCCGGGGCCACGAGTGCGCTTTGCCGATCGATTGCCTTCTGCCCCGGCGTGCGGACCTCATGGCTCGCCGATGCATGCGGACGCAGCCCCGCAAGCTGCTCACGCAGATGCGCAACTTCCCGCTCCAGCCGCGCCACGCCCTTGCCGTGTTCGCGCGCCCGCCGGCGGTGGTGCCGACCGGCCCACCAACCAAAGGCCAGGCCCGCAAGCACGCCCACGAGCAACACCGAGATGATCAGCAAGTAGAGCGGTGCTGCGACTGTGAACGGGAGTGGCCACAAAGTCAGGGCCACGACTCCGGCATTGCTGACGGCCATCAGCACTGCCAGCAGCAGGAACAGCAGGATCAGCGCGCGATACAGGATCTTCATGCGGCGCCACAATGGCACAGCCCATCGCACCTAAGCGAGGGGCGCTACTTTTTGTCCTCTGCGACGGGCTCGGCGCCGGGCGATGCCGCGGACGGCTCCTCGACGGGTGCGAGTCCGGCAGCGCGGACCGCCTCCTTGTTCAGGCGGTCCCGCAAATCCTTGCCGGTCTTGAAGTAGGGAACGCGCTTGGAGGCAACTGCGACCTGCTCGCCCGTCCGCGGATTGCGCCCGGTCCGGGGATCGCGCTTCTTGACCGAAAAGGCCCCAAAGCCGCGCAACTCGACCCGATCTCCATGGGCCAATGCCTTGGAGATCTCATCGAAGACTGTAGCCACAATCCTTTCGACATCCCTTTGATAGAGATGGGGATTCCGGGCCGCCAGGCGGGCGATCAGCTCCGACTTGGTCATCGGCGTCATAATAGCGCAAAACGCCGCAGGGTCAAGGTAAGTCCTTGAATCAAAAAGGAAAGCGGCTGGCACCCTTATCCGCCATGAAAAAAGGCCGGTCCCTGCGGGACCGGCCTTCGATTTCAGGCTCTCAGCCGAGGACTTACTTGCCCTCGGTATCTTCCTTTTTCTGGGCGCGGCTGAGCGCGGCACCCAGGATATCGCCAAGGCTGGCACCCGAGTCGGACGAGCCGAAATCGGCCATCGCCTTCTTCTCCTCGTCCAGCTCACGCGCCTTGACCGACAGCACGACACGCCGCGAGGCCTTGTCGATGTTGGTGATCTTGGCGTCGAGCTTGTCGCCGATGGCATACCGGTCCGGGCGCTGCTCGGAGCGGTCGCGGCTGAGCTCGGACTTGCGGATGAAGCCCGGGATGCCGTCCTGGATCGTGACGTCGATGCCGTTGTCCTGGATGCCGGCCACGATGACGGTGACCACGTCGCCCTTCTTGGCGACGTCGCCGACCTTCTCGAACGGATCGTTCGCCAGCTGCTTGATGCCGAGCGAGATGCGCTCCTTGTCGATGTCGACGTCGAGGACCTTGACCTTGACGTTGTCACCCTTCTTGTAGTCGCGGATGGCTTCGTCGCCCGGCTTGTCCCAGGACAAGTCGCTGAGATGCACCATGCCGTCGATATCGCCCGGCAGGCCCACGAACAGGCCGAACTCGGTGATGTTGCGAACCTCGCCCTCGAGCTCGGTGCCGGCCGGATACTTGTCGGCGAAGCTCTCCCACGGGTTGGCCATGCACTGCTTGAGGCCGAGCGAGATCCGGCGCTTGGACATGTCGACGTCCAGCACCATCACTTCGACCTCCTGCGAGGTCGACACGATCTTGCCCGGGTGCACGTTCTTCTTGGTCCAGCTCATCTCGGAGACATGGACCAGACCTTCGACGCCCGGCTCCAGCTCCACGAAGGCGCCGTAGTCGGTGATGTTGGTAACGCGGCCCTTGAGCTTGAGACCGACCGGATACTTGGCACCGGCGCCGTCCCACGGATCGCTCATGAGCTGCTTCATGCCGAGCGAGATACGCTGCGTCTCGGGATTGAAGCGGATCACCTGCACCTTGACCGGCTGGCCGATGGTGAGGGCTTCCGACGGATGGTTGATGCGCTTCCAGGCGATGTCGGTGACGTGCAGCAGGCCGTCGACGCCGCCCAGATCCACGAAGGCGCCGTAGTCGGTGATGTTCTTCACCACGCCGTCCAGGACCTGGCCCTCCGAGAGAGCACCCATCAGGCGGGTACGGTCCTCGGCGCGGGTCTCCTCCATGACGGCACGACGCGACACGACGATGTTGCCGCGCCGGCGGTCCATCTTGAGGATGGCGAACTGCTGGGCCTGGCCCATCAGCGGACCGACGTCGCGGACGGGGCGAACGTCGACCTGGCTGCCCGGCAGGAAGGCCACGGCGCCCGACAGGTCGACCGTGAAACCGCCCTTCACGCGGCCGAAGATCGTTCCCATGACCCGCTCCTGGTCATTGAACGCCTTCTCCAGCAGGGTCCAGGCTTCCTCACGCCGCGCCTTGTCACGCGACAGAACGGCCTCGCCGTCCTTGTTTTCCATGCGGTCGACGAAGATGTCGACAACGTCGCCTTCCTTCACTTCCGCGGCGCCGCCAGCGGCGAACTCGCGCAGGGGAACGCGGCCTTCGGACTTCAGGCCGACATCGACGACAACGAAATCGTTTGCAATGCGCACGACGGTCCCTTTGACCACCGTGCCTTCGAAGCTTGCCGAACCGCCGAGCGATTCGTCGAGAAGTGCTGCGAACTCCGCACTCGCGGCGTCGTTCGCGGGTTGCTTACGCAGGGCGCTGCCCTTAGCCATTCAATACCTCTTCCTTCTTCGATCCCGGGCGAAACGCTGCCGCCCGTCGGCCAACCGGTTGAGCCGGCGGATCCACTGCCTTTGAAACTCCGACGGCCGGATGAGGCTCCGTCCGCCAATCGCCGCTCCTAGTCTTCGATCTGCCGGCGGCGATTTATGGCCCGGAAGATCGAAAGCCCTTGCGCTCGATGAAAGCCAAAGCGGCGGCAAAGGCCGCATCGGCATCCATTTCGCTGGTATCGAGAAGCCAGGCATCGGGTGCGGCCCTCAAAGGGGCAGCTGCCCGTTCGCTATCGCGACGGTCCCGCTCCGCCATCTCGGCAAGAACGCGCGGTTTTATAGTGTCCACCCCTCGCCCGCGCAACTCCTGGTACCGGCGCACGGCGCGTGCTTCGGGACTCGCCGTCACGAACAGCTTCACCGGCGCATCGGGACAGATCACGGTGCCGATATCGCGTCCATCGAGCACCGCGCCAGAGCCCTGAGATGAGAATTCCTTCTGGAATTTCAAGAGGTTGGCTCGTACCTCGGGCATTACGGCCACTTTCGATCCTTCCTGCCCGGCTTCGTCGCTGCGCAGATGCGGATCGGCGAGATCGGCCAGCGTCAGCCGGGCCGCGACCTTCGCCGGCGGCTCGCCGGTCTGGGCGGCAATCCAGCCGACGGCGCGATAGAGCATTCCCGTATCGAGATGGGGCAGGCCGAAATGGGCCGCCAGCCGCTTGGCAAGCGTCCCCTTTCCCGACGCGGAAGGCCCGTCGATGGCGATGACCAGACGTTGAGTCACGCCGCCTCGATCTTGGCGCCCAGCCCGTTCATCTGCGTCATGAAGCCGGGGAACGATGTATCGATAGGCGAGCCGTCGTCGACCGCCACGGGCTCGCGCGTGCCCAGCCCCAGGACCAGAAAGGACATGGCGATGCGATGGTCCAGATGCGTCTTCACCAGGCCGCCCCCCGCCGGCGACGCGCCGGTGCCATGGACGGTCAGGGATTCCGCCCCGACCTCGTGCTGCACGCCATTGGCGGCAAGACCTGCGGCGACGCTCGACAGGCGATCACTTTCCTTGGCCCGCAGTTCGGCCAGGCCCAGCATCCGCGTCGTTCCCTCGGCGAAGGCGGCCGCCACGGCCAGGATCGGATATTCGTCGATCATGGTGGGAGCCCGGTCGGCCGGTACCTCGACTCCCGTCAAGCCGCCGCCTCTCACATGCAGGTCCGCCACCGGCTCGCCACCGACCTCGCGCCGGTTCTCGAATGTGATATCGGCACCCATTTCGACCAGGGTGGTGTAGAGGCCGGCGCGCAAGGGATTGATACCGACATTCTCGATCAGGACGTCGCTGTCGGGCCGGATGCAGGCCGCCACCACGGCGAAGGCGGCAGAAGACGGATCGCCCGGCACCGCGATCTTGCGCGCCTTGAGTTCCGGCCATCCCACCACCGTGATGCGCTTGCCGTGGCCGCCCTCGACCGGTGCCTCGCGCACCTCGGCGCCGAAATGGCGCAGCATGCGCTCGGTATGGTCGCGCGTGGCCTGGGGCTCGATCACGGTGGTTTCGCCGGCCGTGTTGAGGCCGGCCAGGAGGATGCAGCTCTTCACCTGTGCCGAGGCGACCGGCAGCCGGTATTCGATCGGCACCATTTCGTCCGTACCGACGATGGCCAGCGGCATCCGCCCGCCCTCTCGCGATTGGAAGCGCGCGCCCATGCGGGACAGAGGCTCGATCACCCGCTGCATCGGGCGGCGGCGCAGGGAGGCATCGCCGGTCATGAAGCTGGTGAAGGGGTGGCTGGCCAGAATTCCCGATAGCAGCCGTGCCGAGGTTCCGGAATTGCCGAGATCGAGGACGTCATCGGGTTCACGGCCGCCGCCGACGCCAAAGCCACGGACACGCCAGACATCCTGCTCGCGGCTGATGTCGGCGCCCAGCGCCCGCAGCGCTGCAGCAGTGCACAGCACATCCTCGCCTTGCAGCAGGCCTGTGATGACGGTTTCCCCCATGGCCAGTGCGCCGAACATCAGGGCCCGGTGGGAGACGGATTTGTCGCCGGGCGCGCGGACCTTACCCGTCAGACGGGCGACGGGATGGGCGATCAGTTTGAGCGGAGCGGTGGATGCGGACAGGACTGGCTCCCGGGAGAAAGGCAAGAATACGGCGCGGCGCCCTCCTACCATGCCCGAATTTGGTTTTGACAGGGTGAAAGACGCGTGACATACGCCCTCCCTCGCGGTCGAAAGGCCTTCGCAGCGGAATTTCCGGGAGATCCAGAGTGGTCAAGGCGTCCTGGGGTATCAAGCGCACCTGCCAGAATTGTGCAGCGCGCTTCTATGACCTCAACAAGAGCCCGATCAAGTGCCCGAAGTGCGGTCGGGAGCATGATCGTGAGGACTTCGTGAAAGTCCGGCGCGGCCGGGCCGCTGCGGCTGCAACGACGGCCGCCGCCGCCGCGGCTGCCGCTGCCGCGAAGGCCGCCGCAGCCAAGAACAAGAAGATCGAGGATGTCGCGCTCGGCGACGACGATGCGGCGTTGGAGGCGGATGACGAGGCGTTGGAGGATACCGACGATCTCGCCGACGAGGCCGACGACATCGAGGTCGACGTCGAGGACGACAAGGGAGAAGGCGACCGCTGACGGTTACGCGGTTGCAAGCAAGCCGGTCGCGAATTATACCTCGCGGCCGCCAGCACGAATTTCGGGGCCATAGCTCAGCTGGGAGAGCGCTACAATGGCATTGTAGAGGTCGACGGTTCGATCCCGTCTGGCTCCACCAAATCAAGGGCTTAGCCGGAAACGGCTAGGCCCTTTGATTTTGCGGGAACACGATCCGGTTGCATCGACGCTGACTGTCCCGCTCGTCAGACCGCATCGTTCGACGACCACGTGGTTACGGTCCACAGGGTCACGGCTGCCGCCTCGAAGACCAGGGGAAGCCCCATCACGATGGCCGGCCATCCCGTCAGGCCATAAGCCGAATCGAACCAGATCCAGTAAAGGATCACGCCCGTGGCACAGACCAGCGCCGGCAGGGCAAGGCGCAATGTCCATCGCCATATCCGGTGGGTACTTCTAAGCGGCAACGAATAGGCGCTCGAGCATTCCAGTACAGTGCTGGCCGTTTGCCCCGAAGCCTTATCGAGGTACAGACCGTCCGGCATCGGCTCCTCCACTCGCCAAGGTGAGGGTGAGCAAATTCCACTCGGTGTGAAAGCGGAAAGCGTGACGGTCTCGAATCGGTCACAATCGGTGTGCAACCGCGATGCGTTGCAGTGGCCCCAAATAAAACGCGCCGGCGACCTTGGGGAAAGGGGCATCGCCGGCGCTGCACTGCGAGCTGGAGAACGGGAGCCGATCGCAGTAGCTGGGCGGAGCATCCGGTCTGGGCTCCCGTCCGACCAGTGACCATTTTGGGACTAGGTTCACCAATTGATCTGCATCAAGCGTGGTGTCGCCGCGGTCCCGTAGCATTCGTTCATGGCCACGCTCTCATCCGGCCCTTCGGGCGCCGTGCCTTCTGCCGGTCTTTCGCCGCAGATGTTCTTCTGGCCTCTGATCGCGGCAAGCGAGTTGGTCGCGGCACAGGCGAGCGGCTTCGCGCGGATCATGACTGCAGCCGCCTACCCCTCGTCGGTACCGTCGGACGAGGCGCCTTGGAGCACGACGAATCACGTGCGCCTGGATTTGCCGACCATGCGACTGCGCGACTTCTCGAGTGGCGGCGACGGCACGGCCACGCTGGTGTGCGCCCCCTTTGCACTGCATGAAGCGAACGTCGCTGATTTTGCACCCGGCCACAGCCTTGTGGAGACATTGCTTCATGGGGGATGCCACCACCTCTTGGTGACCGACTGGCGCTCGGCCACCAAGGATATGCGGCTGCTGTCACTCGACAATTATCTGGCCGATCTCAACGTCGCCATCGACGAGATCGGTGCTCCAGTCGATCTTGTCGGCCTCTGCCAGGGTGGCGTGATGGCCCTGATCTATGCGGCGCGCTTTCCCAACAAGGTGCGAAAGCTTGTGCTCGCCGGCGCCCCTATCGATACCGACGCCGGCTCCTCCCTCTTCTCGGCGACCGCGCGCGCCTTGCCGCTCAGCGCCTTGGATGAGGTCGCCAATTTGGGCGACGGCCGCATGCTGGGGCGGCGCGTGCTGGATGTGCTGCGCCCAACCCTGATCGGAACCGAGGGTCTGCAGGCCCTTCAGCTCCAGGGAGACGAGGCCGAAGCGGAATCCCTGATGGAGAGATTCTCGGCCTGGTACGACCGCACGGTAAATCTTCCCGGCGTCTACTATCACCAGCTCCTGCTCTGGCTGTTCAAGGAGAACCGGCTGGTCGAAGGGAATTTCCCGGCGCTCGGCCGCGAGATTGATCTCGCCGACGTGCGGCATCCGCTGTTCCTGCTGGCCGCGCGAGACGACGAGTTCGTCGCACCGCAGCAGCTCCTCAATGCAGCCCGCCTCGTCTCTTCCGAGGTCGTGGAAGAGATGACCGAGCCTTGCAGTCATCTCGCCCTTTTTATGGGCCACGCCGTGCTGAACGATGCCTGGCGACGGATCGCCCGCTGGCTGCGCCAGGACGGCGCAGCTTAGCCGGGTCTCGCGCCCGGATCCGAAGCCCGCTCCACCTTGACGCGAGCGGCCAGGGCCTCGAGATCGGGACCGGCCAATGTCTCCTGGGCAAGAAGGGCATGCGCCATCTCGTCGAGCAGGGCACGATTGGCGACGAGAATGGCGCGCGCCTGAGCGAACGCCGCCTCGACGATCTCCTTGATGGCAGCGTCGATCTTGGCGGCAGTTACTTCACTGTACCAGCGTGGCGGCGGCATCATACCGGGCACGGGCGTCAGGAAGTGCGACGACTCACCCTCGTACGAAACCTGCCCCAGCTCGGCCACCATTCCGAAGCGCGCCACCATGCTGCGGGCGATATCGGTTGCCTTCTGCAGGTCGTCCGCGGCACCGGTCGAGACGGCGGCAAAGGTCAGCGTCTCTGCCGCCCGCCCGCCGAGAAGGACGGCGAGCTTCCGCTCGAGCTCTATGCGATCCATCAGGAAGCGGTCCTCGATCGGCCGCTGCATGGTGTAGCCGAGGGCTGCCACGCCACGGGGAATGATCGATACCTTCTGCACCGGGTCCATGCCCGGTAGCGCCATGGCCACGAGGGCATGGCCCGTCTCGTGAAAGGCGATGACTTCGCGCTCGTGCGGGATCAGCACGCGATTGCGCTTCTCGAGACCGGCAATCACCCGCTCGATCGCCTGAGTGAAGTCGT
The DNA here is from genome assembly GCF_900167455.1 of Enhydrobacter aerosaccus. GTDB lineage: Bacteria > Pseudomonadota > Alphaproteobacteria > Reyranellales > Reyranellaceae > Reyranella > Reyranella aerosaccus. Next base: position 238,094 of record NZ_FUWJ01000004.1, on the reverse strand, counting down.
CCAACGCCACCGACTTGGCGCCGCGCCTGGTGGCGAGCAGCGCCGCTTCATTGACCAGATTCGCGAGGTCCGCGCCGGTGAATCCAGGCGTGAGCGCCGCCACCCGCTCGACGTCGATATCGCGGGCGAGCTTCACCTTGCGCAGATAGATCGCGAGGATATCGCTTCGGCCCTTCTTGTCGGGCCGATCCACCAGCACCTGGCGATCGAAGCGACCGGCCCGCAACAAAGCCGGGTCGAGCGTCTCGGGCCGGTTGGTCGCCGCCAGAAGAACGATGCCAACCCGTGGATCGAAGCCGTCCAGCTCGGCCAGGAGCTGGTTCAGCGTCTGCTCCTTCTCGTCGTGCCCGCCGAGCGCAAAGGTGCCACGCGCGCGGCCAAGAGCGTCGAGTTCGTCGATGAAGATGATGCAAGGCGCATGCTGGCGGGCCTGCTCGAACAGATCGCGCACGCGGGCCGCCCCGACGCCCACGAACATCTCGACGAATTCAGAGCCGCCGATCGTGAAGAACGGCACTCCGGCCTCGCCGGCGACGGCACGTGCCAGCAATGTCTTGCCGGTCCCCGGAGGGCCGACCAGCAGGATGCCCTTCGGCATGCGGGCGCCGAGGCGGCTGTGTTCGGCCGGGTTCTTCAGGAAATCGACGATCTCCTGCAGCTCTTCCTTGGCCTCGTCGACGCCCGCGACGTCAGCGAACGTCACGCCCGTCTGCTTCTCGAGATAGACACGCGCCTTGCTCTTGCCGATCGCCAGCAAGCCGCCTCCCATCCCGTCCGCGCCGCCCGCCATCCGCCGGATCGCGAACATCCAGATCCCGACGAACAACAAGGTCGGCACGACCCATGAGAGCAGCGTGGTGAGCCAGGTCGCGTCGGGCTCGGCGCTGTACTTGATGTTGTACTTGGCGAGATAGTCAGCCAGTTCGGGCGACATCTTGTTGGTGACGAACTCGCTGCGCTGGTCCTTGGGGGTCGTGAGCTTGCCGCGGATGGTCGTGTCGCCGACCACGACCTCGGAAATCTTGCCGCTCTCCAGCAGCGAGCGGAACTCGCTGTAGGGAATATGTTCCACCTTCTGGAGCTGTACCAGGTAGGCCTGCACGATCAGGATGCCGAGCAGGGCCACCACCACGTACCAGAAATTGATCTGGTGCTCTTTCTTCATGAAGAGCCTCCTCCATGCCAGGCGGCCGCTTTCAAGTCTCGAGAACGTACGTACCAGGCGCGTCGCCGATTGGCGGGTAGCCCGCCTCCGCGGCCCCGAGGGCCGGCGGCGCGACAGGCTCGCCGGAATGGGCGCCGAGCCACGCCGTCAGAGCGGGCCACCACGATCCCTCATGTCGTGTCGCCTCGTCCAGCCAGCGATCCGGGTCGAGATAGGCGCCGCCGGCGTCGCGAGTGGCGATCCGATAGGATCGGTTGGGCCGGTCGATCGCTGACACGATGCCGGCGTTATGTCCGCCGACGGTCAACACGTAGGTGATCGCGCAGTCGGCAAGCAGATGGATCTTGTAGGTCGAACGCCAGGGCGCGACGTGATCCCATTCGGTGCCGACAGCGAAGATCGGCACCCGGATATCGCTGATGGCCACGGGCTTGCCGCCGGTCAGATAGCGTCCTTCGGCGAGATCGTTGTCGAGGAACAGATGCCGCAGGTACTCCGAATGCATGCGGTAGGGCATGCGCGTCGCGTCGGCGTTCCAGGCCATCAGGTCATTGAGGGGCGGACGCTCGGCGAGAAGGTAGTTGCGCTGGATATAGGACCACAGGAGGTCGTTGGATCGCAGCAAGCGGAAGGTACCGGCCATCTGCGAAGCATCGAGGCCGCCCTGTTCCCACATCATGTCCTCGAGGAACGCGACCTGGCTTTCGTCGATGAACAGGGTTAGCTCGCCTGCTTCGGAAAAGTCGACCTGAGCCGCAAGCAAGGTGACGGACTTGAGGCGCTGGTCGCCCTCGCGGGCCATCGTGGCGGCAGCGATGGTCAGCAGCGTGCCCCCCAGGCAATAGCCCAGGGCATGAACCTTCACCGACGGCACAATGGCGCTGATCGCGTCGAGCGCCGCCATTACCCCGAGCGTTCGATAATCTTCCATGCCGAGGTCACGCTCGGCCGGCCCCGGATTCTTCCAGGAGATCATGAACACCGTGAAACCCTGCTCGGTGAGATATCGCACCAGCGAATCGGTCTCCGACAGGTCCAGGATGTAATACTTCATGATCCAGGCGGGCACGATCAGGATCGGCTCCGGCCGCACCTTTTCCGTCCTGGGCGCATACTGGATCAGTTCGATCAGGCGATTGCGCAGAACGACCTTGCCGGGGCTTGTCGCCAGGTTGACGCCGACCTTGAATTCATCGGCACCGACGGGCGGCTGATGCGTGACTTGTCGTTGCCAATCCTCCGCCATGTGCTGAAGGCCATGGAGAAGATTCGTACCGCCTTCGGAAGCTGTTCGCGCCAGGAGCTCGGGATTGGTCGGCAGGAAGTTCGATGGAGAAAGAGTATCGAGGATCTGGCGCGCACCGAACTGCACCATCGCCTCATGGTGCCGCGAGACTCCGCGCACATTGCTGGTCGCGGCCTGCCACCATTGTTCCTGAAGCAGGAAGCCCTGGCTGAGGATATTGAACGGCCAGTGCTGCCATCCGGCGCCGGCAAAACGACGGTCCTGCGGCAGAGGCTCGACGATGGTTGGCGGCGGGGATTGCAGGCTGGCGGCCCAACTGTAGTTGGCGAATCGCGCCATCTGCTTGGCTGCCTCGCCGAGCAGATCGAACCTCTTCCCCGGACAGGCCGCAAGATGGACGGCCCAGTCGAGATAGGCGGCGCCGACTGCCGCAGGCGACAAGCCGAGCGTCCATCGGGCGAGCGCGGCATGGAGCGATCGATCCATGTATTCCCCCGGCGTGGCGCCGGAGGAACGGGCGGGCCGAGACATCGTCCGAGCCTACGGCGATACGATGTTGCAGGACACGGAATCGACGAAGACTTCGCTTCCCGGTCCCGATACGACGATGCCAACGCGCGTGCCAGCCGCCACGATGGGCAGGCTGATGCGCGTGTTCTGCACGAGATTGCCGCCATTGGTGAAACCGCAGCCGATCACGGGTGAAAGGCCATTGGCGGAGTTATTCTGCAGATAAAGAACCGCCTGCCACCGTCCCCCCGGCTGAACGTTCAAAGAAACATTGTCCAGCGTCACCAGTGGCACAGTCGCCCCGGCCGTGACGGGAACCGTGCCGACCTGTCGGATCTGGGGCAGTTCATCGACGGTCTGGCCGGGATTGACAGTCTGGCCCGAGGGATTGAAGGCGCGATCTTGTGGCGAGAGGGGTTTGTCATCCTTGCCGACATTCTCCGGCGTCCAGACCTGACCAGTCTTGGGATCCCGAAACTCCGGACCGGTAACTGTGGCGGAGGGAATGGCCGTTACCGGGGCGCTCCCTGTTTGCGCGACAGCATCCGCTGTGATTGCAACGGCGAATAACACCGATACGGCGCACGCCGCCGAGGTGATGTGTCTGGACATGATCTCCTGCCAATCGTTCGACAACTCAGTGCGCCATGAGCACGGGCACCGTCATGCTTCGTAGCAAGGTGCGGCTCACGCCGCCCAGCACCATTTCGCGCACACGAGTGTGGCCGTACACGCCCATGACGATCAGGTCGGCATCGAGATCGGCCGCGCGCGACAGCACCAGATCGCCGATATCGACGTCACCAGCGGCCTCGTCGGATGGCGCGGCCTTGACGCCGTGACGGCCCAGCCATTCACATGCCGCCTTCACATCCGTTTCGTCATCCTCTTCCTGGCCGGATCGAAAGGCGAGCACGGTCACCTTCTTCGCCGTCTTGAGGACAGGAAGCGCATCGGAAGCAGCGCGGGCGGATTCGCGACTGCTGTTCCAGCACAGCAGGACGTTCTCGCCAATCGGTTGGCGGATCTCCACATAGGGCACAACCAGGGTGGGCCGCCCGGAAGAAAGAGCGACGACTTCCGGCAGATCGGGCGGCGTCGAGCCAGGCATCTCGGGACTGGCCTGGCCGAGCACGGTAAGATCGGCGCAACGGGCACGTCTGGCCACAACCCTGTCCACGGCTCCATCGAGAGTCTGACTTTCAACAACGATGCCCCGGCCTTGAGTCGCCGCCGTGAATGCTTCCAGGGCTGCCTTCTGGTCGGAAGCCGTGGTGTCTTCATAGATCTTGAAAAGCTCGTCCATCACGAAGCTGCCATCGAAATAGGCCGGGGGCTGGAAAGGCGCCCGGACATGCAAGCCGACCAAGTGACTGCCAAATCTGACAGCCAGGTTGGTGGCGACAGCCACGCGCTGCGCGATCGATTTGTCGGCGTCGCAATGGACCACGATGGTCTTGAATGTCATCCGGTTCTCCTTCGCCCACGGTGTTCAAATACCGCTCGGGGGTCCCGGCGGCGTTGAGGCAAATCAAGCGGCTTCGTCAGCTTCCCTGTGTTGCAACACTGCGGTAACGCAGCAATCCCAGCGCCAGAAAGAGTGCGCCCATCAGCCCAACCTCCAGAAAGTTGGTCCAGACCACGTCGAAGCCCGCGCCACGATAGAGGATCGCCTGGGCGAACGACACGAAATAGGTGGTCGGCGACACCTGCACGATCGTCCGCAAGAATGCCGGCATGCTTTCCAGCGGCGTGTTACTGCCGGAGAGCATGTTCAATGGGATCGCCACCAGCATGTAAAGGAGCCCGAGCTGCGGCATCGTGCGGGCTATGGTGGCCAGAAACACGCCGACCGAAGTCGCGAAGAAAAGATAGATCACGACGCCGCACATGAAGAGCGGAATAGACCCAGCTATCGGCACCGCCAGCAGGTGCCGCACGACCAGGGTGAGCGAGAGCCCGGCGGCAATCGCGATTACGGCCGCGTTGCCCAGCACCTTCGCCATGGCAATCTCGAACGGACTCACCGGCATTACCAGAAGATGATCCATGGTGCCGTGTTCGCGTTCGCGGACGACCGCCGCCCCGGCCAGAATGATGGCGAGCATCGTCACATTGTTGATGATGCCCATGACACTGACGAACCAGGACGTCGTGACATTGGGATTGAACGCGATGCGCACTGCCAGATTGACGGCGGGCACGGTCGCGAAGCCATGCCGGGACACGAAATCGGCCACTTCGTCGGCAATGATCTCCTGGGCGTATCCCGCCCCGATACCGGCCTGCATCATTGCCGTCGCATCCACCGCCACCTGCAGCGCCGGCCTCCGTCCCGCCAGCACATCGCGCTCGAAATTCGGCGGGATATCGATGACGAAGGTGTAGCGACCGATATTCATCAGATGATCGACATCACGCTCGGCAATCGGCTCTGCCGACTTGAAATAGGGCGGCAGGAAGGCGCGCGTGATGCGCCGCGACAGCTCCGAATGATCTTCGTCCACCACACCAAGCGATGCATTGTGCAGTTCCTGGGCATTGCTCTGCGCCTGGGCAATGATCGCCAGCGAGAAAGAATAGATCACCAGCCCCAGCAGCACCCAGTCGCGAAAGAAGCTGCGCAGCTCCTTGACGGAAAGCCAGAAGATGGTGGAAAGCGATCGCACGGCTCTACTTCTCCTGCGGCCGCAGCAGCACAAGCCCGAGCAGCGTCAGCGCCGGCACGAAGGCAGCGAGCGACAGAAGATGCATCGACAGATCCGCGAACCCCAGTCCCTTGGTGAAGGTGCCGACGCTGATCGGCAGGAAATAGGTCATCGGGAAAAAGCGTCCCATGACGGCCGCCAGTCCGGTGAGGGACGATACCGGCACCATCATGCCCGCGAACATGGTCGCCGGCAGGACGGTCATGATGGTCGTGCCGAACAAGGCGGCAATCTGCGTGCTGGTGAAGGCGGATATGACGCGTCCGTAGGCCGTCGTCGCGATGACGTAGACGAAGGCGCCCAGCAACAGCATGAGAAAGCTGCCTTTCAGGGGAACGTCGAAGACGAACAACGCCATCAGGAACATGATGGCGAAGTTCAACATCGCCAGCGCGACATACGGGATCTGCTTGCCCAGCAGGAATTCGAGACGGGTCACCGGCGTGACATAGAGGTTGATGATCGAGCCGAGTTCCTTCTCGCGCACGATCGCCAGCGCCATGAGAATCGCCGGAATCAGCGCGAGCTGGAGGGCGAGTTGCGACGGCACCATCGCATAGATGCTGTCGAAATTTTGATTGTAGCGGAACCTGACGGCGACATCGGCGGGCAGTGCGGTCGACCCGTCGCCGAGGTGACCGCGAATGGCGAGGTCGTCGAGATACTGCTGGTGCATGCTCACCAGATAGCCGCGGATCGTCTCGGCGCGGAAAGGCATGGACCCGTCGATCCAGGCCGCGATTTCGACAGGCCGCCCTCGTCTCAGGTCGCGTCCAAAGCCGGGCGGAATCTCGATCGTCGCCGTGACTTTCCCGCCGCGGAGCCGCTGTAGTTCATCCCGTTGGTCGCGAAGCGGCGCCTCCTCGGCGAAATAACGAGATCCCCGCAGCTCGCTGAGATAAGCCCGGCTCTCGAAGGTATTGTCGCGATCGAGGAAAGCGATGGTCAGCGAATTCACATCGGTGGTGATGCCAAAGCCGAAAATCAGCATCAGGAAAGCCGTGCCGCCCAGGGCAAAGGCCAGACGGATCGGGTCACGCAGCAGTTCGAGCGTCTCGCGGATGGCGTAGGCCAGCATGCGCCGGGTACTGAAGAGCGAAGAGTTCACGGCTGGCGGAGCCGCTGAGTTGGCCGCATCCAGACCTACCGCCTCATCGACAACCAGCGCCCGCCCATCCGACTCTTCGAGGAAGTCGATGAATGCATCTTCAAGCGTCGCCGTCTTTCTGGCGCGGACAAGGCCATCCGGCGTATCCGTCGCCAGCACGCGCCCCGCATCCATCAACGAGATACGATCGCAACGAGCCGCCTCGTTCATGAAATGCGTGGAGACAAAGATCGTGACGCCCTGGTTGCGCGACAGGTCGATCAGGAGTTCCCAGAACGCATCCCGGGCCATTGGATCGACCCCCGATGTCGGCTCGTCCAGGATCAGCAGATCGGGGCGATGAACGACAGCGACCGCCAATGACAGACGCTGGCGGATGCCCAGCGGCAGATCGGCGGCCAGTTGGTCGACATGCCCCTTCAGGCCGAAACGAGCGATGAGATCAATGATCCGCTGCTTCGCGTCCGCCGCCGGCAAATGGAACAGGCGAGCATGCAGATCGAGGTTCTGCCGTACCGTCAGCTCGGAATAGAGCGAGAAAGACTGAGACATGTAGCCGACGCGCATGCGCGAGCGCATGTCGTTGGCATCGACTGCGCGGCCGAACAGCGTCGCACTGCCTTCGCTGGCCGGCAGCAACCCGGTCAGCATCTTCATCGTGGTCGTCTTGCCGCAGCCATTCGATCCCACAAATCCGAAAATTTCGCCCCGTTGGATATCGAAGCTCACATGATCGACTGCCGTGAAATCACCGAAACGACGGGTGAGGTCGTGCGCCACGATGACAGATTCGTGGTCGTATTTCGTACGCGGCGGGATCTGCAGGGCCTTGTGACCCGACTTCATCTCATCGGGCAGCAACGCGACGAAGGCGGCCTCGATCGTTTCCGTTCCCGCCTTCGACTTCAGAGCCTCGGGCGATCCTGTTGCCAGAATGGCGCCGGCATTCATGGCCACCAGCCAGTCGAACCGCTCCGCCTCCTCCATGTAGGCGGTGGCAACGACAACGCTCATGCCCTTGCGACGGGCGCGCATGCGATCGATCAGTTCCCAGAACTGGCGGCGCGAGAGCGGATCGACGCCGGTGGTCGGCTCGTCGAGGATCAGCAGATCTGGATCGTGGATCAGCGAGCAGCACAGGCTGAGTTTCTGCCGCATGCCGCCCGAGAGCTTCTTTGCCGGACGATCCGCAAAGGCCGCAAGGCCCGTCGCCGCCATCAGTTCGACCGAACGTCGTTGGCGCTCGCGACGGGAATGGCCGAACAGACGGCCAAAGAAGTCGATATTTTCGCGAACGCTGAGATCCGGGTAGAGATTCTTCCCCAAACCCTGAGGCATGAAGGCGATGCGAGGACAGACGGCCTGGCGATGCCGGACGTCGGCCATATCGCCGCCCAGAACCTCGACCGCGCCATCCTGTATCTGCTTCGCGCCGGCCACGAGGCCCAGCAAGGTCGACTTGCCGACGCCGTCCGGTCCGATCAGCCCCACCATCCGACCGGACGGGATCTCCAGGTTGATGCCGGCGAGTGCCACGCCGGCACCGTACCGATGGCGCAAGCCAACCAGACGAGCGACAGGGCCGTCCATGGCATCCATTGTCAGGGTTGGCCCTGCAGGCTCTCTGGCCATTGTGCGTCCGTCCGGAAGCGGACATAGGCCAACCCGGGCAAGCCGCTTCGCACATCCTTGGCATGGGCCTTGAGACGGCCGGGGTCGATGCGCACCCTCACCCTGAACATGAGCTTTTCACGTTCCGTCTGTGTTTCCACCATTTTCGGCGTGAATTGAGCCTGGGGCGAAACGAACGTCACCTTGGCTGGAATTGGATATTCCGGGTAGGCATCCAGCACGATGCGGGCATCGTCGCCCAGCTTCACCCGGCCGGCGGTCAGGGTCGGCAAGTAGATGTCCATGTACACGTAGGACACATCCAGCATCGTGAAGACTTTGCCGCCCGCAGGCAGCACCTCCCCGATATTGGCAACGCGATATTCGATACGGCCATCCTTGGGAGCGACCAGCGTATTGTCGGCGATATTGACCTTGTACAGTCCCACATCGTGCAATCCCGCCTCGAGCGCGTGTTCAGCCTGGTCGACCCTGGCCTGCGCGGCGACCTCGGCCGCGCGCGACGTGTTGAGTTGCTGCACGCGCTGATCGTACAGCTCCTTCGTGGCCCATCCGTTCTTCAGGAGGGCGGCTACCCGCTCCATTTCCTGCGTCGCAAGCACGGTCTGGCTCTGCATTTGCTTCAGGAACGCCTTGGCCTCGTTGACGGCTTTCTCCGCCTGAGACACTTGGGCCTGCGCCTTCTGCAGGGACTGCTGGATGTCACGGGTGTCCATGACGGCAAGCACCTGTCCCGCACTGACCATATCGCCTTCATCGACCCGTAACTCGGCGATACGGCCGGCAAACTTGGTGGCGATATCGATCGGATCGGCCTCTATCCGACCATTTCCGAAGGCGATTCCCTCAGGCAGTGGCGGAGGACGGTGCAACCACCAGTAGGCACCCCCGCCGGCGCCTCCCCCCATCAGCAGCAGGATGACCAGGATGCGTAACCATCTGCGCATCGACCGGTGCGGCGGAGGCTCCGGAACGGGAACAGGCAACTGGGCCGTGCCGTTCGACGCCACGGCCCGGGCCGTTGCGGCCGAGTCCGTTTCGACACGGCTCGTGTCGCTCATCTGCCGCTCCTGTCTCTTTGCTGGGCTGGTGTTTGATCAGCAAAACCTAGCGCCGGCCGCTCCCACCGAGCTTGACGCAGATCAACTGGCATCACGCACCGGTGCCTCGCTCGCATCAAATATACGTCAGCACTCGACGCGGTTGTCATGCAACCGGGCGCTCCTGCAACGAGTTTGACGCAGGTCAAGGGCATAAGCATGTCGCATGCTCAATGTGGCCAGACCATGAGTGAACCACGTCCCCACGAAAAATACGATGCCCTCATCTATGCCTGCCACGCTCTCGCACCCGTGCGCACCGTTGTCGCCCATCCGTGCGACGAGACCTCGCTAAGAGGTGCGGCAGAAGCTGCAGCGGCGAAGATCATCAAGCCGATCCTGGTCGGCCCGGTCGATCGGATCAAAGCGTTGGCCGCTCAATTCGAGATCGACATCGACGGCCTGCAGCTTGTCGCCGCGCCGCATAGCCACGCTTCGGCAAAGACGGCGGTCGAACTGATCTGCGCCGGCGAGGCCGATGCGCTGATGAAAGGCAGCCTTCATACCGACGAACTGATGGCGGCTGTGGTCCGCAGCGATACCGGCATCCGCACCGCTCGGCGTATCAGTCATGTCTTCGTCATGGATGTTCCCACCTATCCGAAGCCGCTGTTCATCACCGACGCTGCCGTGAACATCGCACCGACACTCGAGGACAAGGTCGATATCGTTCAGAATGCCATCGACCTCGCGCTCGCGCTGCGCATCGAGGAGCCGAAGGTGGCGATTCTGTCGGCTGTCGAGACAGTCACATCGAAGATACCATCGACTATTCATGCGGCAGCCCTGTGCAAGATGGCCGAGCGCGGCCAGATCAAAGGCGGAATCCTCGACGGGCCGCTCGCCCTCGACAACGCAATCAGCCGTGAGGCAGCAGCAATGAAGCAGATCAAGTCGCCGGTTGCCGGTGATGCCGATATCCTGCTGGTGCCCGATCTCGAGGCCGGCAATATGCTAGCCAAGGAACTCACGTTCCTTGCCAATGCCGATGCCGCCGGCGTCGTGCTGGGCGCACGGGTGCCCATTATCCTGACAAGCCGGGCGGACAATGTCCGGACGCGAATGGCAAGCTGCGCGGTGGCGGCGCTTTATGCCCACGCGCAACGTCTGGCCGTGGGTGACGTTGGCAAGCTGGCCGGGTGATCCATGCGCAATCCGATCCTGATCCTCAACGCGGGGTCATCGAGTCTCAAGTTCTCGGTGTTCGAGACCGAGGAGGATGGTTCTCTTGGCGCCGGCGTACATGGCCAAGTTGAAGGGATCGGCGTTGCGCCGAAGCTGCATATCCGCGGGCCCAACGGCGAAAGGCTGGTCGACAGCACCGTTTCCGGTCGAGGACATGAAGGGGCCATTGCCGCGATCGGTGAGTGGTTCCGGGCGCATGTCGGACGCGACGCCAGTTTCGACGGCGTCGGTCATCGCGTGGTCCATGGCGGCATGACCTACAGCAAGCCGGTCCTCATTGATGACGCGGTGATCCGCGAGTTGGAGACGTTCATCCCCCTGGCGCCGCTGCATCAGCCGCACAATCTCGCCGCCATACGCGCGGTTCGGGAGAGAGCGCCGACGATCCGGCAGGTGGCCTGCTTCGATACCGCCTTCCATGCCGGCCAGGCCAACGTGGCACGCGACTACGCGCTGCCGCGCAGCCTCACGGAGAAGGGTATTCGCCGCTACGGCTTTCACGGCATCTCCTATGAATACATTCAGTCGGCGGTGGCCGACGTTATCCCCGACTGCGCGAACGGCAAGCTTGTGGTGGCCCATCTGGGGAACGGCGCCAGCATGTGCGCCATCGACAAGGGAATGAGCGTCGCCAGCACCATGGGCTTCACGGCCGTGGATGGCCTGCCGATGGGTACCCGGACGGGTGTCCTCGATCCCGGTGTCGTTCTCTATCTCCTTCAGCACGAAGGCATGGACGCGAAGGCGATCGAGCGCTTGCTGTATCAGCAATCGGGGCTGCTTGGCGTTTCCGGCATTTCCTCCGACATGCGGGCTCTGCTCGCCAGCACGGCCAGCGGTGCCAAGGAAGCCGTCGATCTGTTCGTATATCGCATCGGACGCGAACTGGGCTCGTTGGCAGCGGCGCTGCAAGGACTCGATGCTCTGATCTTCACGGCCGGTATCGGCGAGAATGCCGCGGAGATTCGCGCGCGCGTCTGCAACGATGCACGCTGGCTGGGCATTGAGCTGGACGAGACCGCCAACGCCCGCAACGGTCCGCGGATCTCCAAACCCGGGTCGAAGGTCTCGGCCTGGGTCATTCCAACCGACGAGAACCTCATGATCGCCCGCCACACGCGCCACCTGCTCAACGGATAGGGTGGCGCTTCCGGCACAGAAGGAGATGTCGATGCCGAACGCCACGATGCCGATCGAAACGTCATTGTCATCTCGCGAACTGGAGTTGGTCGATGCGTGGTGGCGGGCTGCGAACTATCTCTCCGTCGGGCAGATCTACCTGCTCGACAATCCGCTCCTGAAGGAACCGCTCGAACTCAAGCACATCAAGCCGCGGCTGCTCGGCCATTGGGGCACCACGCCGGGTCTGAACTTCGTCTACGTCCATCTCAACCGCGCCATAAAGGCGCGCAGCCTCGACATGATCTATATCGCCGGCCCCGGCCACGGCGGCCCTGGTGTCGTCGCCAATGCCTGGCTGGAAGGTACCTACTCCGAAATCTACCCGCATGTGCCGCAGACCGAGGCCGGCATGCAGCGGCTCTTCAAGCAATTCAGTTTCCCCGGTGGAATTCCCAGCCACGCGGCGCCGGAAACGCCGGGGTCGATGCATGAGGGCGGTGAGCTGGGCTACTCCCTGTCCCATGCCTATGGCGCGGTTTTCGACAATCCGAAGCTGATCGCCAGCTGTGTCGTCGGCGACGGTGAAGCAGAAACAGGGCCACTTGCCACCTCATGGCACTCCAACAAGTTCCTCGATCCGGTTACCGATGGCGCCGTCCTGCCGATCCTGCATCTGAACGGATACAAGATCGCCAATCCGACGATCCTGGCCCGCATCGGGTCCGACGAGCTTTGCAGCCTGATCACCGGCTATGGGTATGAGCCTCACATCGTCGAGGGAGACGATCCGAAGATCGTGCATCGCCTCATGGCGTCGACCGTGGATACGGTCCTGGACAAGATCCAGTACATCCAGACCGAGGCCCGGGCCGGACGTATGCAGGGACGGCCGCGCTGGCCGATGATCATCCTCAAGACGCCAAAGGGATGGACAGGGCCGAAGGAGGTCGATGGGCTGCGGACCGAAGGATATTGGCGGTCGCACCAGGTTCCTTTCGCCGAGATGGCGGCCAAGCCGGCGCACGTGAAGCTCCTGGAACACTGGATGAAGAGCTATCGTCCCGAGGAGCTGTTCGACGACCGAGGCGCCTTGAGACCGGAGATCGCTGCCTTGGCACCGTCCGGCGACCTGCGAATGAGCGCCAATCCGCATGCCAACGGTACCCTGCCAATGCGGGAGCTCGATCTACCCGATATCAAGTCGTACGCCATCGAGATCAAGCGGCCTGGAAAGCAGGATGCCGAATCGACGACTGTGTTGGCGGCTTATCTTCGCGACGTGCTCCGCGGCAGCGCGGCCAGCCGCAATTTCCGCCTGTTTGGACCGGACGAAATTGCTTCGAACCGCCTATCTCGCATCTTCGAAGCTACGGACCGCGCCTGGGATGCCGAGCGGCTGTCCTATGACGATCATCTCGCGCCCGAGGGCAGGGCGATGGAAATCCTCTCCGAACATACCTGCCAGGGCTGGCTCGAGGGATACCTTCTGACCGGCCGGCATGGTGTCTTCACCTGCTACGAGGCCTTCATCCACATCGTCGACTCGATGTTCAACCAGCATGCCAAGTGGCTGAAGACGATTCGCGAGATTCCCTGGCGGCGCCCGATACCATCCCTGAACTATCTGCTGACATCACATGTCTGGCGGCAGGACCATAATGGCTTCAGCCATCAGGATCCCGGCTTCATCGACTATGTCTGCAACAAGAAGGCGGAGATCGTCCGGGTCTATCTGCCGCCCGACGCAAATTCCCTCCTCTTCGTGATGGACCACTGCCTGCGCAGCTGGAACCGCGTCAACGTCGTCGTTGCCGGCAAGCAGCCCGCGCCGCAATGGCTGTCGATGGATCAGGCCATCAAGCACTGTTCCAGCGGCATTGGGATCTGGGAATGGGCCAGCAACGATCGAGGCATCGAACCGGACGTCGTCATGGCCTGCGCCGGCGATGTTCCTACCCTTGAGACATTGGCCGCGGTCGACCTTCTGCGTCGGCATCTGCCGGATCTGAAGATCCGCGTCGTGAATGTCGTCGATCTGATGACCTTGCAGCCGCAGACGGATCATCCCCACGGCCTTCCAGACCGGGACTTCGATGCCCTCTTCACGACGAACAAGCCCGTGATCTTCGCGCATCACAGCTATCCGTCGCTGATCCACCGGCTGACCTACCGGCGAACCAACCATGACAACTTCCATGTCCATGGCTATCGCGAGGAAGGCACGACCACGACACCGTTCGACATGGTCGTCCGCAACCGTCTCGACCGCTACCACCTTGCAGCCGACGTCATCGATAGGGTGCCGAAACTCGGCTATGTCGCCGCCTATGCCAAGCAGGCGATTCGCGATCGCCTGACGGAGCACGAAGCCTATATCCGTCAACATGGCGAGGACATGCCCGAGGTCAGGGAGTGGCGCTGGACGCCCGTCGACCCCAATCTCAGCGGCGATTGACGCGAGCTTGACGCACATCAAGGACGCGTGAGCGACGCGGCCCGATGCTGGCGTCGATATCAGGGGCTGCAATGCGTACGATCCTTGTACTGGCAGGCGGACACTCCACCGACAAGCCGGTCTTCGACACCGCCATCGCGGCCGCGAGACCGCTCGCCGCCAATCTCGAGTTCCTGCATGTCAGGATCGGACCGGGCGAAGGCGTCGTCCATATCCCGCACGTCGAGTTCGCCACAGGCGCGGGTCTGCAGACCGTTCTCGACGATCTGGAGAAAAGGAGCATAACGCGTGCCACCGCGGCGCTGCATCATTTCGAGGAGTTGTGCGAGCGCGAGTCCATCGAAATCGCGGTCAGCCCTTCGGACCTCAGACAAGGCACCCTCTCGGCCACCTGGAGTGAAGAGCAGGGAAACGCCACAGCAAAGATCATGCGCTGCGCCCGGCACAACGACCTGATCGTCCTCGGCCGGCATACTCGTAGCAACGGTCTGCCGCCCGATCTGGCGGAGCGCCTGCTTGTCGAAAGCGGCCGACCGCTCCTGATCGTTCCGGCCGAGCGGCGTCGACATCTGCTGGGTACGGTCCTGATCTGCTGGAAGGAAACGGCGACATCGGCCCGAGCCTTGACCGCGGCGCTGCCGCTGCTGGCGGTGAGCAAGCACGTCGTCATCGCCTCCGTGCAGGAAGGATCAGACGGATCCCCGGAGGCTCTCTACCATCTGGCGCAGCGACTCGAATGGGACGGAATTTCCGCCGATGTGAGATGGCTGGCCCAATCCCCTTCGCCAGTTTCCGAAAGGCTCGATATTCTCGCCGACGAGATTGGCGCGGATCTGCTCGTGATGGGCGGCTATGGCCATGGACGGATGCGGGCGATGGTGTTCGGAGGCTGCACGCAGCGCTTTCTGGATCAGTCGAAGCGACCTGTTCTGCTGATGCATTGACAGGGGCACTCAAGGGACCAGGACTGCGGCCCCCTGTAGGCGGCCTGCCTTCAGATCAGCCAAAGCCTCATTGGCGCGCGCCAGCGGATATATGGTCGTGGTCGTGCGTACGCCAGCTTGCGGGGCAAGACGCAGGAATTCGACCGCATCATGCCGGGTAAGATTGGCGACCGACACGAGCTGGCGCTCCTCCCACAACAGCCGATAAGGCATGGGTGGGATATCGCTCATGTGGATGCCACCACAGACGACGCGGCCACCCTTGCGCACGGCCGACAGCGCCGCTGGCACAAGGCTGCCGACGGGAGCGAAGATAATGGCGCAATCGAGCGCAACGGGTGGCAGTTGATCCGATCCGCCGGCCCACACGGCTCCCAGACTGAGCGCAAGATCTTGTGCCGCCCGGTCCCCTGATCTCGTAAAGGCATAGACTTCCCGGCCCTGCCAGCGACAAACCTGCGCGATGATGTGAGCCGCCGCGCCGAAACCATACAGGCCGATCCGCTGCCCCTCGCCGGCGAGACGCAGCGATCGCCAGCCGATCAGGCCCGCGCACATCAGGGGAGCAGTCGCCACCGGGTCCTTGAAGCCATCAAGGGTAAAGGCATAGGCCGCGTCAGCAACGACGTGAGTGGCGAAGCCTCCATCCCGCGTATAGCCGGTGAAGATCGGCCGATCGCAGAGGTTTTCTCGCCCCTCTTCACAATAGGGACAGCATCCGCAGGTGTGGCCAAGCCAGGGAATGCCGACGCGGTCTCCAAGTCTCATAGTCGTGACACCTTCGCCGAGGGCATCGACGCGCCCAACGATCTCGTGGCCAGGCACGATAGGCACTTGGGGATTGGGCAGTTCGCCATCGACGACGTGAAGATCGGTGCGACAGACGGCGCAGGCTTCGACACGGACCCTGATCTCGCCTGCTCCCGGTCGGGGATCAGGCCGCTCTTCCAGCGTCAGGGGCTTGCCGATCTCGTGGAGAACCATTGCCTTCATGCGAGGACTCCGGCATGCCGCCGCCCTCGTTGGGCGTCCGGTCTCTGGTTAGACGCCCATATTCACAGAGGGCGGCACGGTCCGCATGTGATTCTTGACGGACTTCACGCCTGGAACGTTCTCCGCGGCGACACGATAGGCGTTGCGAACTGCGTCACTCTGCACGAAGCCCCATAGATGAACCACGCCGTTGCTGACGACGATATTGGTCGGCCAGGCCGAGGACCATCCGTGCTTGCTCACCGCGTCCGCAACATCGCGCCGAAGCTGCGCATCCGATGGACGTGAACCGCCGCCGTCAGGTTCACGAGACATAAGGGCTTGAAGCAAATTGGCGCGGCTGACGATTCCGACCATCACGCCGTCCTGGACCACCGGCACGCGCTTGATGCCATGCTTGGCCATCAGCTCGGCGATTTCGCCAAGGGTCGCCCCTTCTTCGACAGTCACGACGTTCTTGGTCATGACGTCGCGGACGCGCCGGGAATGGGAACGAACATAGTCGGCAGCCTTCGTGACATCGTCGTCGAGCCAGCGATGCAGCCAGGACTTGTGCGGGGCAGTCTCGATCTCGGCACGGCGGATGAGGTCGGCCTCGGAGACGATTCCGATGACTCGTCCCTTGTCGTCTATGACGGGCAGGGCACTGACATGCTCGCTGGTAAGAATTTCAGCCGCATCGAATACCGAAGCATCCGCCAACACCGACACGACGCCGATGGTCATCACATCCTTGGCCCGCATGATCCCCCCTTATTCGTCTTGTACGTTTCGTCCTTACCCGTTGAGCTGCTGGAGGGCGAGCTTGTCGGTGAGGGTGATGGTGCGTCCGGCGGCGCCGAGCTTGATCAGCCCGTCCCGGACCATCTGCGTCAGGGTGCGCGACACCGTCTCGATCGTCAGGCCGAGATGGTCGGCGATGTCGGTGCGCTGCATCGGCAGGTCCAGCCGGTCGCCCTTGGCCAGGCGGCCCGCCATGTCCATCAGGAAGGTCGCGATCTTTTCCTGCGCCGTCTTGCGGCCCAGCAGCACCATGTGGTCCTGCGCCCGCTCCAGGCTGGTGATCATCGACGTCATCAGCTGGTCCCCGAACGCCGGGTTGTCGTGCAGCAGGTTCGCAAACCGGCCGCGCCGGAACGCCAGCACCACCGTCTCCTCCACCGCCTCGGCCGTGAAGCGGTGCTCCGCCCCGTTCTCCAGCCCGAAGATGTCGCCCGCCAGCTGGAACGCGTCGATCTGCCGGCGCCCGTCGCTCAGCAGCTTGCACACCCGGACCGTCCCGGAAACAACCTGGTAGAAGAAGTCCGCCGCCTCGCCTTCCGCGAACAGCTCCTCGCCCTTGGCGAAGGTCCGGCGCGTCCCGCCCCGATCGTCCGCCAGCGCGGACCGGCCCAACGCGGCACTGCCCTGCATCGCCAGATAACCGGCGGGTATGCGGGCCTGGGGAGCGGCGGTACGGGTCGAAGCGGCGTAGGCTGGCATCGGTCTGTCCCTTTCCAATGATGACGCCTCTTCCCTACGACGGCCTCCAACCCGCCACCATTCAGGTAATGACCTAAGGGGTTCTACGTAGGTTGGGGATCCGGCCGGATTTCCACCGTTTCCGGCTGCATCGAAGCGGAGACCTGACCATCGAGTTCGTCGAACGCCTTCAGCAGGATGCCGACGCGATAGGCCGAGGACAGCCATTCGGCCAAACGCGGATAATTGTCGACCAGCCAGTTGAAGGCCCCTTGGACCGAGACAAACGCCGCTGCCGCCTGCGTGACTTCGCCCAGACTGACGGTGCCGGCCACGTAGTTGGGCGCGCAGAACAGAAGACCGACCACGGGAGCCAGCAGCGTGTTACCGTGTGAGACAAGCGTCGTCCGCATGTGCTGACCACATAGCCGCTTCCATTGATGGATAACTTCGGTCTGGGCGGTCGCCAGGATCGAGGCATCTTCCGGCTGCGGGGCGAGCGTCGCTCGCGTGTTGACGCGCGCCACGACATACTTGAAGTCCGCTTCTGCCTGGTTCTTGTTCTCGATCACCTCGACCATGTTGCGGCCGATGACCATCATGCCGAGCGTTGTCGTGCTCGCATAGACGACGGACGCGATCACGAGATAGCCGGGAACGGCGATGGTCCCTCCCCAGATCCGAATCTCCAGGGCACCACCGACGTTCCACAACACCACGATGAAGACGCTGGCGGCGAGGACAGACGAAAGCAGGCCGACGACCAGATCGATGGGGGCGTCCGTGGCCAGGCGGGCATCCTCCGTGATGCGATATTCCGGATTTTGGCGCTGTCCATTCACGAAGCCGAGCCGTTGATAGCGCTGATCGGCAAGCCACGAAGTAATCAGCTGATGTGTAAGCCAGTCGCGCCACAGGCGCTGGAAGGTCATACGCCCCCATACGGCAATGATCGCCAAGGTAACGCTTGATGCCGCAAGGGCCGCCAGCACCCGCGCCTGGTGCCAGATCTGGCGGCCGTCGCGAGCCTCGAGCGCATTGAAGAAATCCCGATTCCAGAAGTTCAGGCGGTATTGGACGATGAGCTGGAGGATGACGCAGACCGCAAGCATGGCCATCAGCGCCCAGGCTGTCGGTCGGTGCCAGAAGCCACGCGCCGTCTGCCAGAAACGCCGCATCGCTGCCCGGCCGGTCCGATAGCGCGATGCGGGGTCGGTCTCAGTCACGGCGAGGGCTGGCGGCGCACTGCACCTGCCCCTTCTGCAAGGCTCAGTAACCCGATGAAGGCCGGGGTGGGATGCAGGATCACCCGAGTCGGAATGCGGGCCACATATGGCTTGAGCCGGCCCTTCGCCTCGAATTGACTGCGAAAGCTCGAACGGGCCAGGTGGTCGACGAACCGCGGGACGATGCCCCCACCGATAAAAATGCCGCCGAGCGCGCCGAACATCAGCGCCATGTCGCCGGCAACGGCGCCCAGAAAGGCGCAGAACGTGTCGACGGCGGTCCGGCATGCCGGACACGAGCCATTGAAAGCCCCCGTGGTCACCTCGACCGGTGTACGGGCACGGCTCATGCCGCCCTCCAAGGCGACAATGGCGTCATGCAGGTTGCTCAGCCCGGACCCCGACAGGACTCGTTCAGACGAAACCCGGCCGTAGCGACGGCGCAGGAAAGAGATGATTGCCTCGGACTCCTTGTCCATTGGCGCCAAGGCAGCGTGGCCTCCCTCGCTCGGCAATACGCATCGTCCACCCGGTCCGGCAAACAGACAGGCCATGCCCAGCCCTGTTCCCGGCGCGATGATAGCCATCGGGGCACCGGGCACGCTTGTTGCAGGACCGATCAGACGCGTCTGCGACAAGGGCAGATCGGGCAGCCCGGCGGCAACTGCCTCGAGGTCGTTGACGACACGCACCCACGGGATGTTGAAGGCGTGGGCAAGCTCTTCCTCATCGATGATCCAGGGAGCGTTCGTCAGATGGCAACGCCCGCCCTGCACAGGACCTGCCGTTGCGAAGAGCGCTCCGTCGATCCGTTGGCTGCCCCCGTCGGCCTTGATGAAGGCCGCCACCGCTTCGACGACGTTGCGGCGTGCACCGACTTCGGTCGCCCAAGTCGGCCCGATCGTCAGACCGGACGTGAAGGTGAAGCGCGCATAGGTACCGCCGATATCCGCGAGCAGAAGCCGCTTCATGAGACCTCTCGCATCGCCTCGCTGTTGATCAGTCGTGCATACCAGTGCGCCGATTCCTTCGGGATGCGACGCTGCGTTGGATAATCGACATAGACCAGGCCGAAGCGATTGGCATAACCGGCCCCCCATTCGAAGTTGTCGAGCAAGGACCAGACAAAATAGCCATGCACATTGGCTCCCATGCCGACGGCCTCACGCAGGGCGCCAATATAGGCCTTCAGGTAACTAATCCGTTCGTGATCCAGGACCTGACCGCTCTTGTCCGGCGCCTCGTTCGCTCCGGCGCCATTCTCGGTGACGTAGACCGGCAAGCCATAGCGGCGGGAAACTTCGACCAGCAGATCGCGAAAGGCTTCCGGATCGAGTTGCCAACCGATCGGCGAGCGACGCACGGTGGGTGGCGCATCAGCCCAGGCAAATCCGAGCGCGGCGTCGACATCCGCCCGGGCGAAGATCGGCGAATAGTGGTTGACGCCGAACCAATCGATCGGCCGCCGAATGCGATCCAGGTCGCCGGCCTGGATGTAGGGCTCGATGAGCTTGGCCAATGGTTCGGGATAATGGCCGAGCACCTGCGGTTCAGGAAAAACCCTGTTCCAGTAGGCATCGAGCACTCTCGCCGCAGCCGCATCCTCGGGCGAGGAACCGAGGGGCCGTGCCGGTTGCACGTTGTGGATGCAGCCGATTAGCGCCCGAGGCACCTCGGCTCGAATGGCATCGACACCTGCCCCGTGGGCAAGATTGATATGATGGATCGCCTGATGAAGCGCCGCCGGATCCTTCTTGCCGGGAGGATGCCAGGCGAGGCCGTAGCCGAACAAGCTGAAGACAGAAGGCTCGTTGAACGTCACAAAGTGGCGCACGCGGTCACCGTAGCGCTTGGCCACGAGAGCGGCATAAGCGGCATACCAATCGACGATGGCCCGGTTCTGCCAGCCCCCCTCCTCCTGAAGCGCCTGCGGCAGATCCCAATGATAGAGACAGAGCCAGGGCTCGATGCCGACAGCGAGCAGACCATCGATCAGCCGATCGTAAAAACCGAGGCCCGCTTCGTTGGAAATCCCTCGCCCGTCCGGCAAAACCCGCGGCCAGGCGACAGAGAAACGATATGCGCCAACCCCGATGCGATGCATCAAGCCGATATCCTCGCGGTAGCGGTGATAATGATCGCAGGCAATGTCTCCCGTATCACCGTTGGCGACGTGCCCGGGTACTTTCGAGTAGAGATCCCAAATGCTGGGGCGGCGGCCATCGTCTTGGGCCGCGCCTTCGATCTGATAGCTCGACGTCGATACTCCCCAGACGAAGTCTCTCGGCAACCTGGTTCCGGCCACAGGGTTCTCGGGGTCACGCATCGAATTGCCTTCCATCGAAACTCGTCTGCACGCCAATCCACTTTAAGCACGCTGCGCGGCAGATGCGAACAGCCACCATTAGCGCAAGGATGTGACGATCACCGGCCCAGTCGTTGACTTGCATCAACGAAATCCATCGGCTGAACCACTTCGAACCGCGCCGGTCGGACTATGCCATCTGCAATCGTCCGAATATCTCGCATTTGACCAGGTCCAAGACGAAGGCCAGGACCACGGCGGCGGCAAACAGCCCGCCAATGATTCCCAAGGGCAGACTGCTCATGAGAATTCCCCGATTGGCCATGGTCGGGACGATCAAAATGTCCGCAAGCGAGGCGAGAACGACGATCCCGCTCGGCCGGGAAGACCAGATGCGTCCGCGCTCGCGCACGACATAGAACACCGCCTGGCCGTTGAAGACCAACGTTACGAGTGTCAGCGTTTGCAATGCGCCCAGGGACAGGCCGAGCTGGTATTTTCCGAAGGCCAGCACCGCCGAGCAGAAGATCAGATCGAAGAGCCCCAGGATGGCGCCGGCCAATGTCAACCTTCCCACGCGCCAAGTGTTGGGGCGCCGAGACGGCCTCACATTATCGGTCGTTGCCGACATGGCCAGAAAGTCGCCGGTGATCATCGACAGAACCATCATCATCGGCGTCAGCACGGCATGGCGGATCATCACGAGGCCGATTGCGAGAAACAGCACCTGGCGCACCTTGTTGACGATCGAGCGCAGCGTGTAGGTCAATATTCTCTGGAAGGTTATGCGGCCTTCGCGCACCGCCGCGACGATCCCGCCAAGGCCGGGCTCCGTCAGCACGATGCCTGCCGCCGACTTGGCGACGTCGGTTGCGGTGGACACCGCAATCCCGATCTGGGCCTGTCGCAGCGCTGCAGCGTCGTTGGCGCCGTCACCACACATGCCGACGGTATGACCGGCCGCCTGCAGCGCCTTGACGAGATTGAACTTGTCTTCCGGCAGGACGCCAGCGAAGACGGCATAGTCGGACAGCGATGTGCTGCCTGCCGCAATCGGTCCCGGAGGGCGAACAGTTCCGGAAATGCCCACCTGCCGTGCGATGACCTCCGCTGTCAGCGGTGCATCGCCGGTCGCGATGACAACTTCGACGCCAAGGTCCCGAAGTTGGGCAATGCACATCGCGGCGTCCGCCCGCGGTGGATCGCTGAGCGCCAGCAAGCCTGCAAGCTGCATTGCGCCTGCTTGAGCACGAGCGACCGCGAGCACCCGGAAACCCTGCCGCTCGAGGTCGGTGGCCGCTTCGGTCGAGCCGGGACAAGGCTCTGCCAGCGCCGCAACCGTGGCGAAGGCGCCTTTGACGATGCGGATCGCCTTGTCCGTCCCATCCTCGATGGTGGCCTGGGACATTTTGCTGGCAGGATCGAACGGCACGAAATTGAGCAGTCTGCTGCGAAGGGATGGATCTGGCCGGGCAGCCCGCCGGACGGCCTGGTCGACCGGATCCGAGCCGCCTTCCGAACTGGCGAGCGCGCCCAGTTCGGCCACCTGCCGATTATCAAACCCGGGAAAGGCATGAATGGCGACCACCGCCAGTTCGTTGCGCGTAAGGGTCCCGGTCTTGTCCGAGCATAGAAGATCCATCGAGGCCGCTTCATCGACCGCGGAAAGACGCGTCGGAAGCACACCTTGGCCGGCGAGCTTCTGTGCGCCGATAGCCGTCGCCAACGTGAAGGTGGCCGGCAGGGCGACCGGCACAGTCGCCAGGACCGCAATCAGGACAAGCGGAATGAACTCCGTCCCTGGCAGGCCGATCGTCCAGCCGTAGGCGATGAGTGCCGATGCCACCACCGCATTTATGGCCGCCAGATAGGCCACGACCCTGAAAATGGTCCGCTGCTGCGCGCTTGTTACGTAGGCGGTGCGGACCAATTCCGCCGTTCGTCCAAACTTCGTGCGCGCGCCGGTTTGCGTAACAACAGCGATGGCTTCGCCGCGCCGGACAAGAACGCCGGCATAGGTTTCCATGCCGGCCGCACCTTCGACCGGCAGGGACTCGCCGGTGATCGTGGACTGATCGAGCAGCACGCCGCCTGTCAGAAGACGAACATCAGCGGCGATGACATTCCCGAGCGAGAGCTTGAGGACGTCGCCGGGCACGATCTCCGATGCAGGAACGGTTCGCCACTCTCCATTGCGGCGCACGTTGGCGTAAAGGGCCAGCCTCGATTTGAGCGCCTCGACCGTGGCGTGAGCCCGGTTCTCGTGGAACAAGGCCAAGGCAGCGTTGAAGACCAGAAGGACGGCAATGACGCTGGCCTCGATGTATTCGCCGAGGATGAGCTGCAGGGCGATGGCTGCCTCGAGCAGACACGGGATTGGCGCAACGAACTTACCGAGGATGAGCCACAACGGATGAACAGCCACCTCGGGCGTTGCATTCGGCCCAAATTCGGCAAGGCGACGGCCGGCCTCCGTCGTGGTGAGGCCGACGGATGACGTCGATGGAGACTCTTGGTCATTCACGGCGGGTGGAGGCGGTTCGCGATCGAAAAATTCTACGACAAACGGAGCGGGCCACGCTGTCTGCGCGGCCCGCATGTAAAGGAACGACCTCAGGCGGCCGTTCGCCACGATTGAATCTCGCACCGATGCGCAAGATGCGGCTGTCAGCTTGCCTTGATCTCGATCTGCTTGCCCTGCTGGGGCGCATTGGCGGTTTTTGGAATCTCCACCGTCAGAACCCCTTTGACGAAGTGCGCCGCAACGTTGTTGCGATCGGCGTCGTTCGGGAGCGTGAAAGACCGCGTGAAGCTTCCGTAGCTGCGCTCGGAATAATGCGTCTTCTCGTCTGTCCGCTCGACCTTCTTCTCGCCGCTGATGGTCAGTACGTCGCCTTCCACGGTGGCCTTCACGTCCTTCTCGTCGAGACCCGGAAGCTCGACCATGACAGTGTAATGCTTGTCGTTTTCCTTCACTTCCACCTGCGGCATATGCTCGAAGGCCCGCAATGCCCGTGGCGCTTCCGTCATACCGGTCTCAGGCCACTTGAAAGGCCAGCTGCTGCGGAGCAGGCGATTGAAATACTGATCGATATCCATGCCGAGCCACGGGAACGACGGAGCGCTGGGTGGCTGAACGGGCTTGGGAACTTGATTGGCCATTGTCATCTCTCCTGTCCTCGGATTAACGATCGACTAGGATCGCGCGCGGCAATCATCGACTCGGTAGCATGGCGAACATTGATCGAGGTCAAACCCGACCAGGGCACCGTTGACCGGATCGGCATCCCCCCGACCTTTCAAAGGCAACGGGCCAGATCCCAGCAAGCTTCGCCAAAACATCGCGCGATGTCCGCGTATTTTGCCGCAGTCGGGCAGATCAGCCGGACACGTTTCCCGACGGATGCGGCGGCCAGGCCGAGCGCGCACTTGGCTTGGCGACGGGATCGACGCAATGCCGCACCGCGGCGACGGCAGAACCGCCCGGCGCCGCCTTCAGGTCAATCGTTGCTTCGCCATCGAACGAACGGTGCCCACCGCGGTCCTTGGCAACCAGATCGAACCGCAGGATCATGGTCTTGCCGTCCTGGACGCCATCAAGAAGGCGATCCGAGACGAGCGGCACCCGATCCGCAACGGCGTCCGCGAGGACGACATAATCTTCGGCGAAGAACAGGCTGATCGGGTAGACGCGACCATCAATCTGCATTTGTGCGCTCGGGTCGGCCCGCAATTCCCGGGGATTGCTCCCCGCTGGCAAAAGCGGCCCTGGAGGCGACACGTAAAGCTGGAACTGCAGGACGCGTCGGTCCCCGGCCTGCTCGCAGGTCAGCACCAGCGCTTCGATATTGAGATTAGTCTTTACCGGCTCGATCACGGCATAGCTGGGCGGCTCGACATTCGGCTCCAGCTTCCATCCCTGCTGTCGTCCGTCCCCGCTTTGGGCAAACGCTGCACCGGCCAGAAGAAAGGCGCCCAGAAGCGTTCCCACGAACACGCCTGCCTTGGTGCGTCGGCGATCAGCTCGGATCGTTGCCATTGCGCTTCTCCTTACCCTTGCATTGGGCACCAGGATCCAGGGGGCCGCGGTGATCCAGATCAAACAAGGGTGGCCGTCGCGCCGATTCCACTCTTGAAATAGTGCGCCATTGATCCAGCGCAACGTCCGGTCGCAGAGGACGGGGCACTAAATCAGCATGTCGAAACTTCGGCCCCTGATTGCACTGGCCGCCATCTGCTCGGCTGCGATTGCCCCTGCGGTCGCCCAAGACGACGGTCGGCCCAAGATTCCCAACGAACTGCGGTCGCTGATCCTGCAGGACCAGCGGACGGCGCTGATGAATTGCCTTGCCGCATCGGTGGACCTCTTCGACGACCGGATCAGTCCCGCCAATGTCGTTGCATCCGCAGTGGCCTGGCACTGCGAAGCGCAAAAGGTTACGGACAATTACTGGAGCGTTCTGGCGTCACGCCGCTGGACGCCAGATACGATCGACATGTTCTACCGGGACCTTGCGCTCCCCTTCGTGCTCAAGCGGCGGGTCGAGCGGCTGAAGGAGGACGCCGGCTATCCCTGAAATGACCGAACGCTACGCCGGCAGGTTCGACAGCTTGCGTATGGCCGTGGTGCACTCCTGGCGGCTTTTCGAGACGGCAAGGGGATCGGCAGCCGCTCCGAAGACCCGTTCGATATCAGCCCATTCCGCCTGACCAAGAACGTTGCGGGCGACCGACAGCAGGTCGCGTTCCTCGATGCGGGCATGGCGCCGCGCAAACCGGACATAGTCATCGGCCACGATTGCCGTCTGGGCAAGACCGCCCTCGACACCATCCTCCCAATCCTTGAGAGCGGCGCGGAGGCGCACCAGATAGCCCTTGCTCGCCGCATGGTCCCGCTGGGCTCGGGCAACGACCCGTGACAGGCCGGGATCGCGGCTGAGGACGGCCTTGAACAGGTAACGCTCTTCGTTCGGCTGGTGAAGTTTCTCGGGAAAGCGGTCGAGATATTCGAGCAGGCTTTTCAGGTGGGTGAAGTCGGCCTTCCCATCTGAACGCATCGCCCGGCGGGCGATCGTGCGAAACGCCAAAAGAACAGAAAACATGGCCTTCTGCCGGTCCTTCATCATCCGAATCGCGTTGGGCATAGCAGTCTTTCCGAGGGGAGACACAATGCGTCCCGAATGCCACGCTGCCGCCGGCGCTCGATTGATATGGATCAAAGACCATTTGGAAAATATGGATAGGGCGTCTCAGCAGGTTGCTGTTTGCATCTCATTCCCAACTGCAGAGCACCTCCTCGGTGGAAGCCGTCCGGATCTGATGCTCGAACCGTTGCCGGAACAAGGCGAGCAGAGCGTCATGGCTGGCATCGTTGCCGCTGCAAAGCGCGTCGGTTGGCAACACGACCCGGAACCCGCGATCGATCGCGGCCATGACTGTCGCCAGAACGCAGACATCCGTTTCGCCGCCGCTGATGATCAGCGTGCCGATCGATCGCTCACCGAGCCATCGACCCAGGGCCCTATTGGCAAAGGCAGAGTACACCGCCTTGTCACAAACCCTCGCCGGCGGCACCAGCCGCCGCAGCGGCTCGACCAGATCGAGGAGTCGCTCGTCGAGAACATTGCGTGTCAGCGCCTGCCAGTGGCGATAGTAGTTGCGCCAGGCGCCCGGCATTTCCCCTGCCTCGCGCGGCGGGATGAACCGGGTAAAGATGGTCCGATCTGGATGGCGGCTGGCAATAGCCACCACATTGGGAATGGTTCTCGCCATCCAGGGCACGTGCCAGGGGCTGGGCTCTGCGAAGACGCGCTGGATGTCGATCGCAACATGAACGGCGTCGCGACCGAGATGAAAGGGCATCGTCCCGCTGGTCATTTGCGTGGCTGGTAGGTGCGATCGAACAGCTTTTCGCCAACCTTCAGCAGGCGATGAGCTCGACGAGGCCCTTTGCGCTCCAGAACCTCGAGCTCCTTGCCGTTGAGGCCAGCATAGCGAGTAAAGAAGGCCTCCAGCTCTTCGAGTTCACGCCCCGGCAGCTCCGCAAGGTCTTTCAGGTCGCGCAAGGTGCGGCTCTGGGTGCCCACGGCGAGAAACCGGTCGTTGCGCTTCCATCCCTCCGTGGCCGTCCGCTGTCGTATCTCCAGCACGCCAATCAGGCGTGCGGACGCTATGATTCCCGAGGATGCGGCGTGGTCGAGCATCAACAACACATCGAGAGGATCGCCGTCGGCACCAAGGGTCGAGGGAACGAAGCCGAAATCATAGGGAAAGACCATGCCTTCGCCCAACACGGACGAGAGGCGCAAGGCATTAACGGCGGGGTCGTACTTGTATTTGTGGGGGCTTCCCCGGGAGGTTTCGACGACGACGTTGACTTCATCGGAACCGGACTTGCATGCCGGCAGGAACAGGAGACGTGCCTGGGATTTCTTCAAACGGGGCATGCACTCATGAACGAGCGTCTTCGAGCGACGTTGCACCCTTGGGTTGGGAGACTGAAAGGAGAACGACCCTCTAGATCTTGAAAGCTCTTTGCCGCGGCAACGCGCGGGCATGGAGGGCTGTTGAATCCGCGCTGGAACAACCAACTCGCCCTTACGAGGATTTGTCATGGCAGCGCGGCCGTCGTGGGAAGGTCATTTGCGCCTGTCGCTGGTCACCTGCCCGGTGGCACTGTACACCGCGACCAGCGAAGCACAGACCATCCGCTTCAACCTGATCAACCCGGAAACCAACAATCGCATCAGAATGAAGACGGTCGATGCCGGGACTGGTGAAGAGGTCGCGCGCGCCGATCTGGTGAAGGGCTTCGAAGTTGCGAAAGGCGAATATGTCCTGTTGGACAAGGAAGACTTCACCGCCGTGAAGCTCGAGTCGACGCGCGTCATCGACATCGAGAAGTTCGTGCCCCGCACCACGATCGACCGTCTGTATTGGGACATGCCTTTCCATCTGGTTCCCGCCAGCAAGACGGGCATCGAGGCTTTTGCCGTCATCCGCGAGGCGATGGAGCACAAGAAGATGGTGGCGATCGGACGACTCGTGATGAACGGCCGCGAACGTATTTGCGCGATCGAGATCGAACGTGAGGGACTCGTCTTGACGACACTGCGCATGGCCGACGAGGTGCGCGGTCTCGAGGCGGTGCCCCACCCCGAACTTCCCAAGGCAGACCCGCGGATGCTCGACATTGCCGAAAGGATCATCGACCAGCAGTCCGGCTCGTTTGACCCGTCGGAGTTCGAGGACCGCTATGAAGAGGCGCTTCGGGCTTTGATTGAAGAGAAACGCAAAGGCCGGCCCATCCGACCTGCCAAGCCCGCCAACGACGACACGAAAGTGGTTGATCTCATGGAGGCGCTACGCAACAGCCTGAAAGCTGGGGGTGCCTCCCGCGAACGAGCGGAGCGTTTTGCGGCATCAAAAGCAAAGACTGGAGCATCGAAAAGGAAACCGAACCGTCGAAGGGCAGCGTGATCATGGGTAAATCTCCGACGTCTTCCCCCGAAAAGGAATACGAGCGCCTCAACCCGGGGGGCGGCCCGCCCGGTCAACAGGAAGAGCGCAAAACGAAGAAGGCCCCCAAGACCACCCGCGACGACGGTGGAGCGAGTATCCCGGGGAGCCAGAATGCGGATGTGAAGGGACCGAAGCCTGAGCGCGGACCGAGAGGCGCAACCACCTGACCGGCTCAGATCCTCCGCAAGTACTCGGCAACTTCCTAACCGGCCGCACCGTTAGCCGGGAGCAACTTCAGTCAGCGAGCGGAGGTCAACATGAAGAACATGCTTCTCGCCGGGGCCGCAGTCGTCCTGCTGGCAACGCCAGCCTACTCACAGTCCATCGCAGAGAAGACCGGTGTCAATTCCACGCTCGGAATCACCCCGACAACGCAGGACTTCGTGACCGAAGCGGTGAATAGCGACATGCTGGAAATCCAGTCCAGCCAGCTGGTGGCGACCAAGGGCGACACCAAGGACAAGACCTTTGCCGAGCAGATGATCAAGGATCACACCGAGACATCCGACAAGCTCAAGCAACTGGTCACCGGCGGGAAGGTCAAGGTGGACATGCCCAGCACGCTGGATAAAAGCCATCAGGCCAAGCTCGACAAGCTCAAGGGGCTGAATGGCAAGGACTTCACGAAGCAATATGAAGACATGCAGGTTTCCGCCCACAAAGACGCGGTATCCCTGTATCAGCGTTACGCCAAGGGCGGTGATAACGCCGACTTGAAGACGTTCGCTGGCGAGACGCTGCCCAAGCTCCAGGAACATCTGAAGATGGCGCAGGATCTCGACAAATAGCAGAGACAGTCAAGCAGGCGGCGCGGTGGCTTCAGCTCGCCGCGCCGTTCTGCGTCCACAGGCGACGGAGAGGTCCATTCGGGCCATAGACAGGATCAGTCCCTGGGACGGCGACCGAGCGGATGCGGGCAAGCGCTGCGTCGTGATCCAGATTTCCAGGCTCCTGTTGGTCATATCGTCCCTCTGGCGGATAGGCACCGACGACAAGCAGATCTTCAGCCGGAGCGACGCGCTGATGCCCTGTCCCGGCCGGAAGCACAACCACGTCACCTGCCTTCACGGTCACGGTGCAGCCTGTGCCGCCCCCGAAACGGACGGTGGCATGTCCGCGGGCGATGCCCAGAACCTCGTGCACCTGGGTGTGAAAGTGGAGGAAATCGAAGATCCCGTTGCTCCAGCCGTTGCCATCGAAGATCTTCTCCAACACGGCCGCCGGGTCGAAGTCCGAGGGCAGCGCAACGGCGTTCGGATAATATAGCATCGGCAAGGCCGGATTGTTCGGCGTCTCCCCGTCGTCCTTAAACGAGAATGTCTGCGGTTCGACCGTGCGCAGCAGACGCTTCAACTCGCCGTCTGAGGGGCGTCCGATCCCTGTCAAACGTTCCGCAACGCGCTTGGCATCCTCGGCAAACGACATCCGGCTCTCCTTGCGGGCTTGGAACGAGCTGCGACGGTACCGGTTCCAATCCGTATGTGTCGCGAGAGCGATATCGTCTCAAGCCACGCTCTTGGAACACCAGCTGCCGACGGCCCACAGGCTGACGATGATGGTACAGAGAGCCAGGGCAATGCCTCCGACGATATCGTACCAATTGATCCCGCCATAGGGATTGTCGAACCAGATCCAATAGAGCACCCGGCCTGACAGTATGGCCAACACTGGCAGCAGAACCCTCAGGATCCAAAGCCAGATCACTTCGTGAGGAGTTGAAGACCTGCTGTCGGAAGCGCTTGGTGCATCGCTCAGGTCGGCATCGACCTGATCAAGCGGCGAGGGCATGTCTCTTTCGACAAGAACACTCGTCATCACCCACTCCCACAACCCTGCGGCGAAGGTGAGCCATTTTCTGCAGACGCAGAAGTGACAAATGACAGTGCCTCGAATCGATCACAGCATGTGAAAACTCGTACGATTCCGCACTCTGCGCCGAAGCCTCAGGCGACATCCGTAGAGCGCGAACCGGCGAAGTCCGAGCATCACGACGGAGGAACCGAGGGCGGTCGCCCGCGTGTTATTCGCGGGCGACGGCGGCGGAGGCCGCCGAGTCACTGTCGAGCGCCTGATCGTCGTCCAGAACGACGGTCACCTTGCGCAGCTTGCCAGTGAAGGCGAACGGCGCCTCGTAATGCGAGACCGGACTGCCGCGATCGCGGCCAATATCGAGACCGGACCATGAAATGAAACTGATGAAGCCGAGCTGGGTCTCGATTGCGCCGGCAGGCTCGCCGTCGATCAGTAGGGTCGCGATATTGAGCCCCTTGCTGCGCCGCATGCGCACCCCGAGGCGGCGATTGCCGGCAGGAACGGGCCGGTCAGAGATCGCGACATGGTGCACGCCACCTACGTTCATGTCGTAGGTCAGGCGGTTGTCCTTGATGTAGAGCGAATAGCCGGAAGTCATATCGCCATGCGCAATCAGGACCCCCTCCGTAGTCGCTCCATCAATGCGCGCATCGGCCTCGATGGTGTAGGTGCGACTGCGGACATCGGGCGCCACGTCGGTCGGCACATGCCCCATGCCGGCATGGAATACGAAGCGGTTGCGGGGACCATGGAACCGCTTGGCGTTGTCGGAAAAGCGCGGCCCGAAGCGATCGTCGAGCGGCAACACCTTGTAGCGCTCGGCCTGGTGCCACCACGCCTCGATCATGGCCTTCAGGCGTTCCGGCTCGCGCTGGGCGAGGTCATCGGTTTCACTGAAGTCGCGATCGAGGTGATAGAGTTCCCACTGATCCTTGTCGAAATCCGTTCCCGGCGGATGGAATGCCACCGCCTTCCAGCCATCCTTCCATAGGCCGCGATGGCCGAACATTTCGAAGTATTGCGGTGAGGACTTCGATGGACTGCCAGCATCTTCCAGACTTGCCGCGAAGCTCGTCCCCTCGATGGGCATCTGCGGCACACCGTTGATGACATCGGGCGCCGTCACGCCCACGACGTCGAGAAGAGTCGGCACCAGATCGGCGGCATGACAGAACTGAGGACGCAGCTCGCCGCGCGCCGTCAGTCCCTTGGGCCACGACATCACCAGAGGGTCGCGAATTCCGCCGCCATGCGTGTTCTGCTTGTAGCGGCGCAGCGGCGTGTTCGAGGCCATCGCCCAACCAAGTGGAAAGTTGGAATGCGTGTCGGGTCCGCCGATATCGTCGATGCGGTCGATTTTCTCCTCAAGCGGCTCGCGGCGCAGATTGTAGGGGCCCATGGCGTTGACCATGCCGAACGGACCGCCCTCCTGGCTGGCGCCGTTGTCGGACATGACCACGATCATCGTATTGTCGAGCTGGCCCGCCTCCTCGAGAAACTTCACCAGCCTGGCCAGATGCCGATCGGCGTGATCGAGCATGGCCGCATAGGCGGCCTGCAGGCGCGTATAGAGCTTGCGCTCGCCGTCCGGCAGTTCCGACCACGGCCGGACCATGTCGTTGCGCGGCGGCAGGCGCGTATCTTTCGGTACGATGCCCATCTCCTTCTGGCGCGCGAGCCGACGATCGCGTTCGAGATCCCAGCCTTCGGCAAAGACGGCATCGTACTTGCGGATCAGATCGAACGGCGCCTGATGCGGGGCATGACAGGCGCCAAAGGCAAGCCAGGTGAGCCAAGGCACGTTCGCGTCATCGGCGACATGATCGGCGATATAACGGATGCCCTGATCGACCAAGTCGGCCGTCAGGTGGTAACCCGTGGCGAAGGTACCTGGCGGATCGACCGGCGTATTGTCCCGCACCAGCTCCGGCGCATACTGGTCGGTCTCGGCATCCATGAACCCGTAGTAGCGATCGAAGCCGCGCCCCAGCGGCCAGCCATCGAAGGGGCCTGTCGCACCGGACTCGGTCAGAGGCGTCACATGCCACTTGCCGAGCATGTAGTTGCGATAACCGTGCGGGCGAAGCATTTCCGCCAGCGTCCCGGCTTCGCGTGCAATCTTGCCCCTGTAGCCGGGATAGCCAGAATCGAAATTGGCGAGGCATCCGACGCCAACCGAATGATGGTTGCGCCCCGTCAGCAAGGCGGCTCGCGTGGTCGAGCACATCGCTGTCGTGTGGAAGCCCGTATAGCGTAGCCCGCGGCCGGCAATCGCATCGATGGTCGGCGTTTCAATCGGCGAGCCGTAGCAACCGAAGTCGGAGAAACCGACGTCATCGAACAACACGATCAGGAGGTTCGGTGCTCCCTGCTTCTTCAGGCCCGCCGGCCGTTGGGGCCGCTCAGGCCAATGCGGCTGTGACTCGCCAACTGTCCTGCCGATCTTTCCCGCCATCGCTCCCCTCCCGTTTCCTGTCTTGTCCAATACTTGTCCCATTGGATCAACCTTGTCGCTGGCCCGGGCCCGCGTTAGGGAAAGGGATGGCTAAGTTCACCTCCGATGGGCTGTCGCTGGCCTACGACGAGTTTGGTGCGCCGGATGCTCGGAAGGCGATCGTTCTCGTGCATGGTTTCTCCGCCAATCGGTACGAGAACTGGAAGCGCATGGGCTGGTACGATGCGCTCGCCGCCAAAGGCTTGCGCGGCCTTGCGCTCGACAATCGCGGCCATGGCGAAAGCGACAAGCCGCATATGCCGGAGAAGTACAGCCGAGAGGCCATGGCGAGCGATATCTTTGCCCTGATGGATGAGGCGGGCATCGAGCGCGCCCACCTGCTCGGCTTCTCGATGGGCGCCCATATCGCGCTGACTGCCGCTTTGCTCGATGGCAGCCGGATCGACCATCTGGTTCTGGCGGGGGTTGGAGCACGCCTCTTCGAGCCCGCGCGCGATCCCGAAGCGATGGCCCGGGCCATGGAGGCGACTTCGGCCGACGACATCAGCGACCCGATGCTGAAGAGCTTCCGGCAGTTCGCCGACGAGCAGAAGGAAGATCGGCTGGCATTGGCCGCCTGTTCACGCGGATCGCGCTCCGCCTTCACGCCGGATGCGCTCGGGTCCATCCGCCGGCCGACACTCGTGGTCGCTGGCATGCGCGACCAGCTCGCGGGTCCGCCACAGGGTCTGGCGGAGGCCATTCCTGGCGCCAAGGCGGTCACCGTGCCAGGCTGCGACCACTTCTCCCTGATCGGCCACGGCCTGTTCAAGGCGAGTGTATTCGATTTCTTCGACGGCTGGCTCGACTGACGTGGCGAGGGTTTCCTTCAAGTCGATTCGTGAGCGCGCAGCCAGGCGCAAGGGCGGCGAGAAGGCGCTGACGAACCTCATGCCCAGGAAGCCGAGCCGCAAGGCTCTCGCTGCCCTTGGCGATGACCGGGTGCTGTCGGAGATGGCCTGTCGCGTCTTCTCGGCCGGCTTCGTCTGGAATGTGATCGACAAGAAATGGCCCGGCTTCGAAGAGGCTTTCCTCGCCTTCCATCCCAAGCGACTGCTGTTCCAGCCCGACGAATTCTGGGACAAGCTCGCCTCCGATAAGCGCATCGTTCGCAATCCGCAGAAGATTCGCTCGGTGCGGGAGAATGCCAGGTTCGTGACGGAAATCGCAGCCGAGCATGGCAGCTTCGGCAAGTTCCTCGCGGGCTGGCCTGAGGACGATCAGGTCGGATTGCTGGAGCTGCTGGCCAAACGCGGCTCCCGGCTCGGCGGCTGGAGCGGCCAGTACCTGCTGCGCTTCCTGGGCTGGGATGCCTTCGTCCTGTCGGGAGACGTCATGCTCTGCCTCCGCGATGCAGGCGTGCCGCTGAGCGCCACCGGAACGTCGAAGAAGGATCTGAAGGCGGTACAGGCCCAGCTCAATGCCTGGAAGGCAGAAAGCGGCCTGCCCATGACACACGTTTCGCGCATCTGTGCCATGTCCATCGGCGAGAATCACGATGTCGCGCGCCTGAAGGAAATCATGCAGCTATGACCGAACTTCTGCTTATCAATCCAAACACCACCTCCTCGATCACGGAGCTGGTGCTGAAGACAGCGAAGGAATTCGCCGGCAAGGATACGATCCTGCGCGCGGTCAGCGGCGCCTTCGGTCCGCGCTATATCGCCTCCCGTGTCGGCTATGCGATCGCAGGCCACGCAGCGGTCGATGCATTGGCCCGAGACAGGGGGCGCAAGGATGCCGTGGTGTTGGCGTGCTTTGGCGATCCCGGCCTCGCGGCCCTGAAGGAAATCGCCAAGGTGCCGGTCGTCGGCATGGCCGACGCTTCCATCCTGCAGGCTTGCGCCATCGGCCAGCGCTTCTCGATCGTCACCGGCGGCGAGCGCTGGAAGCCAATGCTTGAAGAGTTCGTCGCCAGCCACGGCCTGTCGTCGCGGCTCGCCTCTGTCCGCACGGTGGCGCCGACCGGCGCCGACATCGCGCGCAAGCCAAAGGCGGCGTTGGCCTTGCTCGCCAAGGGCTGCCGGGCCTGTGTGCGCGAAGACAGGGCCGACGTGGTCATCCTGGGAGGCGCCGGACTCGCGGGCCTTGCCGCCAAACTGAAGGACGTCGTCGACGTTCCACTTCTCGATGGCGTCGCTTGCGCGATCTCGATGGCAGAGAGCCTCGCCCGCCAAAAGCTGGCCAAGGCGAAGGTCGGGCCGTTCTCCGCACCCGCGCCGGTCGAGAGCATCGGCCTATCCCCCGCCCTCGCCCGCGCCCTGCGCTGACCGGTCAGCCGCGCGTGAACCTCGGGAACAGGACGATGTTCTCGAGATAGATGTGCTGCATCAGGTCATCGGCAAGCTTGGACGTGCCGGCATAGAGGGCCTGCCAGGTGCGGCACGCTCCGGCGGGAACCGTGAAGCCCTCGGTCAGCGTCTCCAACTCCCGCAGGGCTTCGCCGTGGTCGTTGTGCTCGTGGCGCATCCGGGAGATGGGAGCGTCAAGACCCTTGGCGCCCTGCGTCATCGCCGGGAACAGGATGAGCTCTTCCTTGCACATATGCTGGTGGAGCTCCCGCATCATGCGCTCCAGTAAATCGGCCAGACCGACCGGCGCATGCGGCTTACCGGCATGGACCTGCTCGACTTTGCGAGCGAGCTGCACCAGCTCGGGCAGCTCCCGGCGATGCACTTCGTGATAGCGCGCCAGGATGTGTTCGATCAGTTCCACGGTATCCATCGGCGCTGGCGCCTTGGCTTCGGACAGTTCAGACAGCGCCTGCTCGACCTCGGTGACGTCGACGCCGCGAGCGCGCGCCGAGTCGCCGAGCGCGATGTCGCCCTTGCAGCAAAAATCGATTCCGAAGCGACGGAACACCGCCGTCGCACCCGGCAGCGCGGCGGCGATCTCTCCAACAGTGCGTTCATGCCCCGGCAAGCCGCTCGAAAAGTTGGTCATGGCTTCTCTCCTTCACCGGCTGCAACCGGGGTCTGGCGGTGGAATCGGGTGCCGCGGGCCGGCAACGCGCCGGCACGGAGGGCGACGCCGAGTTCCAGGCTCTGTGCGATGCGACGCGCTCGCTCGACGAAGTGCGTCGCCGCGGCCGGCGGACAGATTTCGGACGCCGTCGCCTCGAACAATTCAAGCCAGCGATCGAAATGCCGGGCATCGACCGGTAGATCGACGTGCTTGATCATGGGATTGCCCTGGTACTCGCCGGTCGCCAGCGCGACGGATGACCAGAAACGGCACATCTGTGCCAGATGCGTGTCCCAATCCCGCACGCGAGCATCGAAGATCGGCCCGAGAAGCCCATCCTGGCGCACCTTGGCATAAAAGGCGTGCACCAGCCGCTCGATCATCGCCTCGTCGATTCCGGTTTGCGCCACGACATCTGCGCGTATTAAATTGGTATTCATCATACCTATTTGAGGTCAGTTAATAGGTATTTCCAATGCCTATTATAGCGGAGCGACAATGCGCCTCACAGCCTTTACCGACTTCGGTTTGCGCGCCCTGATGCGGCTCGCCAGCGAACCTTCGCGTTCGTTCACCACAGACGAGATCGCCACCGAATTCGCGATCTCTCGGCATCATCTGATCAAGGTCGTGCGCCAGCTTGCGGCCACCGGCTACGTCAAGACGCAGCGCGGCACGGGCGGCGGCTTTCAGCTCGCACGGCCAGCCAAGGCGATCACCTTGGGCGAGGTCGTGCGCGATCTCGAGGACGATCAGCCTCTGGTCGAATGCTTTCGGGACGACGGCGGCGATTGCGTCCTCACACCACGCTGCCGTCTCAAGAAGCGCTTGTCGGCGGCGCGCAATGCCTTCCTCGAGGAGCTGGACAAGACCACACTGGCAGAATGTGCTTATCCGGCACCGCCGCGTCGAGCAGCAGCCTGAAGGCGTCTCGCGCCTCCGTGGCTTGACACACCGCAAGCCGCTGCCATGGTCGATTCATGCGGTTGGTCAGCTTTCGCCAAGCGGGCGCGCAACGAGTCGGAGCTGTTGTCGACGATGGTATCGTCGATCTGTCGGCACGCATGAACGGCCGCTGGCACAGCCTGCGTGACGCCATCGCCGGCAAGGGGCTGACGGAACTCGCAAAGGCCGCCAGGAACCAACCTCCCGACGTCGCTCTCGATGCTGTCGAGCTGCTGCCCGTCATTCCCAACCCCGACAAGATCGTCTGCGTCGGCGTCAACTACGCAAGCCACGCGAGCGAAGTCGGACGTGAGCCGCCCACCCAGCCCAGTGTCTTTTCGCGGTTGCACAATACGCTGGTCGGGGCACGCGGCCAGATCGTGCGGCCCAAAGCTTCGATCGCCTTCGACTTCGAAGGCGAGCTGGCGGTCATTATCGGCGAGCACTGCCGGCATGTGCCACGCGCCCAAGCCTTATCGGTCGTCGCGGGCTATACCTGCTTTCTCGATGCCAGCGTGCGGGACTTTCAGAAACATTCGGTGACCGCGGGCAAGAATTTTCCGGCCACCGGTCCGCTCGGCCCGTGGATGGTGACGACGGATGTCATTCCCGATCCGCAGGCGCTGACCCTGACAACGCGCCTGAACGACACCGTGGTCCAGCACGACACCACGGACCACATGATTTTCGACGTGGCTTCCATCATCGAGTATCTTTCGACCGTCACTTGGCTCGAGCCAGGCGACGTCATCGCCACCGGTACGCCGGATGGCGTCGGGCTCGGCCGAAAGCCGCCGCTCTGGATGAAGGCCGGCGACACGGTCGAGGTTGAAATCTCAGCCATTGGGACTTTGAAGGTCAATGTCATCGACGAGTGAACCGCTCGGCCTCTCGGCTCCCGAACAGGCCACCGCAGGATGGCGGCGCGACGCGAAGGTCATCTCGCTGATCTCGGCCGTGCACTTCGTGAGTCACGTCCACATCATGCTGCTGCCGCCCATCTTCGGTCAGGTGCGCGAGGCGTTCGGAGTGAGTTATACGGATATCGCCCTTGCCCTCACGGCCTTCAACGTTGCATCGGCGTTGCTGCAGACACCGGCGGGCTTCCTTGTCGATCGCATCGGTCCGCGCGCGGTCCTGACGGCCGGCCTCCTGGTCGGCGCCGCCGCGATCAGCATGGCCGCACTGCTGCCGGGCTATTGGCTCTTCATCATCGCTTACGGTCTGCTGGGCGTGGCCAACACGGTCTACCATCCGGCCGACTATTCAATCCTGTCGGCCACCATCGACGGCAAGCGCATCGGCAAGGCCTTCTCGATCCACACCTTCGCCGGCTATGCCGGCGGTGGCGTGACGCCGGCGCTGGTGATCGGGTGTGCAGCCATCTGGGGCTGGCACGGCGCCTTCATGGCCGCAGCCATCCTCTCCTTCGCTGCGGCGATGCTGCTCGTGGTTGCCGGCCATGTCCTGCCCAAGCCGTCGCGCAAGCCGAGCGGACCGGCACATGGAGATCACAAAGTCGGCCTGGATCTGCTGCTGAGCGCGCCGATTCTGCGCAATCTCTTCTTCTTCCTCTGCCTCGCCATGGCCAATGGCGGCATCCAGACCTACACGGTCGTGAGCCAGCAGGCGCTGCACGGCACGCCCGCCTCGATCTCCAACATTGCCCTGTCAGGCTTCCTGCTGATGAGCGCGGTCGGCGTACTGCTCGGCGGCGTCATCGCCGACCGCACCCCGCATCACGAACGCGTGGCGGCCATCGGCTTTGCCTTCACTTCCACCATGGCGATCCTCATGGGGTGGACGGCCATGCCGGGCTTCGTCCTGATCCTGGTGATGTCCGTCGGCGGCCTGCTCAACGGCATGATCCAGCCCTCGCGCGACATGATGGTGCGCGCCGTCACGCCCGCCGGGTCGTTCGGCAAGGTGTTCGGCTTCGTCAGCACCGGCTTCAATCTCGGTGGCATGATCGCGCCGCTGACCTACGGCTGGCTGATGGATCATGGGCAGCCGCAGATGATCTACGCGATCGTCGTCGCCTTCATCTTTCTCGCTCTGGTCACCGCCGTCACTCGCCGCAAGCCACAAGGAACGCCTGCATGGACTCGCTGACACCTCAACCTTTCGACAAGGGCGCAAGCCTGGCCCACCGCTACGGTGCGGCGGTGCCCGCGGCAGGCCCGTGGAACGAGACGATCGCCCGCCAGCTCGAGCACCGGTCGGTCCGGGCCTACAAGGCCGATCCGTTGCCAGCCGGGACGGTCGAGACCCTCGTTGCCGCCGCGCAGTCGGCTGCCACCAGTTCCAACATGCAATGGTGGTCGGCGATCGCCATCACCGACCCGGCCAAAAAGAAGGTGCTGGCCGAGGTTGCCGGCGGACAGAAGCATATCGAGCAGTGCCCGCTGTTCATCGCCTGGGTCGCCGACATGGCCCGGAACCAGCGTATCTCCGCGCAGGAGAAGGTCGAGTTCGAATGTATGCCGTGGCTCGAGACCTTCATGGTCGCCTGTATCGACGCCGCCCTGGCCGCCCAGAATGCGGTAGTCGCGGCTGAATCGCTCGGGCTCGGCACGGTCTATATTGGAGCCATGCGCAACGACCCGGTGCGTGTGGCCAAGCTGCTGGGCCTGCCGCCGCAATCGTTTGTCGTCGTCGGCCTCTGTGTCGGCTATGCCGCCGAAACCGGCGCAGGGGAGGTCAAACCGCGCTTGCCCCAGGCTACGGTGCTGCATCGCGAGCAGTACAATGTCGAGAACGAGATCGCCGAACGCCACGCCTACGATGCGGAGATGGCCAATTTCTCGCAGCGCCACGAACTGCAGGCGGCAACCTGGACCCAGCGCGTCCTGAACCGTCTCGGACCGATCAAGTCGATGAACGGACGCGAGAAGCTGCGCACCGTCCTGGCGGGCCTGGGTTTCGAAATCCGCTAAACCGACCTATTGCGCCGGCTTGGGTTGAACCGGCGGGCGGGGCGGCTCGAGACTGCGGCCCTTCTCGGGACGCTGCGGCCCGGCACCCCCCTTGGCATCGGGAATCGGGGCGGCGCCCGATGAATTGAGGCCGGACTTGGCATCGATCCCGATCAGCGGCGCCGACGGCGGAATGAGAGGCGATTGCTGTTGCGCCACCGCCATTACAGCCAAAATGACGGCTGCCGCCAAAGAACCGAAGACCCAGAAAAGCACACGCATTGATCGCCCCGATCGGTGACCATCATCGACGGTCCATTGCCCTCCTTTAGCGTGTCGCAGTGGAATTCGAAAGCGACCTCCGCAGCCGGCTCATTGCCCCAAGCCGGTCACAGCCATCCCGTCCCGCTGCAGCAACCGGCCTCGAACACCATTCGTTTTCCTTGGACCGACCGCACGGCCCTCCGCATGGCCTGTGTGGAACAGGAAACCAAGGTGAGGAGAACAGCATGACAGTCCGATTCTCGTACCCGCGAACGCTGGCGACTGTCTCGTTGGTTGGCATGGCGTTGGCGGTCGTCCCCGTCGGCGCCTCGATGGCCCAGAACCCGACCGCGAAGCCGCCGGCGGCCCAGGCGGCCACCAGCAGCCAACCGGAGACCGTGGAACAGCGCATCACGCAGTTGAAGACGGCGCTCAAGATCACGCCCGACCAGGAGCCCAAATGGAATGCCGTGGCGCAGGCGATGCGGGAGAACGCCGCCGC
Source organism: Enhydrobacter aerosaccus (assembly GCF_900167455.1). GTDB lineage: Bacteria > Pseudomonadota > Alphaproteobacteria > Reyranellales > Reyranellaceae > Reyranella > Reyranella aerosaccus. The sequence continues at coordinate 197,517 of NZ_FUWJ01000004.1, read as the reverse complement.
CATGGACAAGCTGGTCAAGGAGAAGCACGCCAAGGACCCAAACATGACCGCCGTCCAGGACCTGGAGACCTATCGGGATTTCACCCAGGCCCATCTCGACGGTCTGAAGAACCTGATCCCGGCGTTCGACGCGCTCTACAATTCCATGCCTGACGCGCAGAAGAAGAATGCCGACCAGGTCTTCATGAATTTCGGGCCGCCGCACGCGAAGACCCGTTCGCAAGGCTGACCGACCCTGGAGGTGCATCATGACAACGCGACTTGGAGTAGTCCTGGTCCTGGCCGTGACGGCGACGATCGGCCTGGCTGGGCAAGCGAACGCCCGCTGGTGGGGCGACGGTCAATGGCACGACGACGACCGTTGGCATGCCTGGCATGAACAACACGAACAGCGCGAGCACGATCCCTACTACCGCTACAACTATCAGCCGCCGCCGGTCGTGTACGGTACACCCTATAATTACGGATATGCCGCGCCGCCCGTGATCTATGGCGGCGAGCCGGGCCTCAACATCCATATCGGTCCGTAATCCGGAAAAGCTGGCGAGGTGACACTTTGGCGGGCCGATGCCCGCCATTTCTTTGTCCGCCGTCAGCGCTCCTCGTTCCGCTCCAGCCAGCTGTGCTCCAGCGCTCGCAGGCGGGCCGTGACGGAGAACAGGAACGCCGTCGACCACCCGAACAGAAGCAGGCCGTTCGCTCCCTCGATGGCGCCGAACAGCCGCCAGTGATGATCGAGCACGACGTCGCCGTAGCCCAGGGTCGTGAAGCTCGTGGTCGAGAAATACAGCGCCGTCTCGAAATCGGGCAGGCCTCCGACCAGCAGATAGGCCACGGCATAGAGCCAGATCTCGATGGTATGGATGGCCACGAGCCCCAGCACGACGAACAGAATGACCGCTCCCTGGCCGGCGGCGCCCTCATGAGGGCGGAAGCGGTGACCGCGTTCTCGCAGGATCCAAAGCAGGGCCAGCAGGCCTCCAAAGTGGATCGTCACCGTCAGCCCGACCATGAAGGTCGCGAGCGCGAAGTTGGCGATCATTCCGACATTGCTCATCACGGCGAACATTTCAGCTTCCTTGATCAAGATCAAAGCGGTCGGCAGCGGACGCTCTCCATTCTTTACCATGTCCTTCGCGGAGCCATTGCACGACATCGCCCATCTCGGCGGGATCGAACTCTTCACACCTCGCTTCGAGCGGAGCCTCTGGTACTTTCACGATCTTCTGGGAATGGAGGTCGTCCACCGGAACGGCAGTTCGGCCTATCTGCGCGGCTGGGGCGACCATTCGGTCAGCACGCTGAAGCTGACATCGGCCGATCGGCCCGGCGTCGGCTGCATTGCCTGGCGGACGGTGAGTCCACAGGCGCTGGAGCGCCGCGCCGAGGCAATCACTGCCGATGGATTGGCGATCGGCTGGACCAATGGGGATTTCGGACGCGGCAGGTCGTTCCGCTTCTGCGACCCGGACGGCCACCTGATGGAGCTCTACTTCGAGGAGCAGAAGTATGATCCGCCCGCCAGATTACGGTCCGCTCTCAAGAATCAGCCGCAGAAATATACCGGCCGGGGCGTCGGCGTACGTCGCACCGATCATCTCGCCCTGCTCGCCGCCGATGTCGGCCGCAATCGCCGTTTCGCCGAGAGCACGCTGGGCTTCCAGCTTCGGGAGCAGGTCCTGTTCGAGCAGGGAAAGCGCGAGATCGGCTCGTGGATGAGCCCCAACGCCATTCATCACCAGCTCGCCTATGTCGCCGACGTCAAAGGCGGTCATGGACGACTGCATCACATCTCGATGTGGGTCGATAATCGCGAGGACGTGCTGCGTGCGGCGGACATCCTGGTCGAGAACGCGATCTTCGTCGAAGCCGGCCCCTCCAAGCACAACAACTCGCAAGGCTTCTATCTCTATTCCTACGAGCCGGGCGGCAATCGGGTGGAGATCTATTCCGGCTCGTACCTCGTGCTCGCACCTGACTGGCGGCCAGTGACCTGGAACGAAGAGGAGCGTGGCAGCGGCACCTACTGGGGCGCGCCGCTGCCCGAGAGCTTCATCCAGTATGCGACGCCGGATATCGAGCCGCCGGGCCGCAAGAGCGATTCGCTCGACCTGCCGGTGTTCTTCTAGCGTCAACGACGGCGTCTCACCGTCTCAATCCCAAGGGTGTGAGACGGTGAGACGAGAGCCGGACCTCAGGCGTGCGGCACCAGAACCTGGCGAACCGTGGCGACGTCCTGCAAACGGTCGAAGCCCTCGTTCAACTCGTCGAACCCGATGCGCTTGCTCATCATGCGGTCGACCGGCAGCTTGCCCTGCTGATAGAGCGAGATGAAGCGGGGAATGTCGCGCACGGGCACGCAACTGCCCATGTAGCTGCCCTTGATGGTCTTCTCCTCGCTGACGAGGCCGCTCTGCTTGAAGGCGAAGTCGGCCGCGATCGGCGACAGGCCGGCCGATACCGTCGTGCCGCCCCAACGCGTCACCAGATAGGCCGTTTCCATCGCCTTGATGGCGCCGGCAAGATCGAAGGCATAGTCGACGCCGCCGTCGGTGAGATCGCGCACCTGCGTTACATGATCGGCATCCTTGGCGTTCACCGTATCGGTGGCGCCAAGCTGGCGCGCCAAGCCCAGCTTCTCGTCGAACAGGTCGATCGCCACGATGCGGCTGGCGCCCGCCAACACGGCGCCGAGCAGCCCGCTGAGGCCGACGCCGCCCAAGCCGACGATCGCGACCGTGCTGCCCGGGCGGATCTGCGCCGTATTCACAACGGCGCCCACGCCGGTCACGACGGCACAGCCGAACAGCGCCGCGATATCGAGTGGCAGGCTCCTGTCGATCACCACCAGCGAGCCGCGATCGACCACCGCATATTCGGCATAGCACGACACACCGGACTGATGGTTCACCGGCTTGCCATCGTAGTGCAGTCGATGATGGCCGCTCAGCAGCTGGCCGGCGGCGCGCGGCGCCACCGAGCGCTCGCAGATATAAGGCCGGCCTTCCAGGCAACGGCGGCAACGACCGCAACTCACATTGAAGGTGAAGCACACGTGGTCGCCCGGTTTCACGTCGTGCACGCCGGCGCCGACCTCGACGATCTCGCCGGCGCCTTCATGGCCCAGCACGATCGGCGTCGGCCGTGGCCGGTCGCCGTTGATCAGCGACAGGTCGGAGTGGCACAGGCCGCCGCCGCCCACCTTGACCAACACCTCGCCCTCGCCCGGCGGATCGAGATCGACCTCGAGGATGTGGATCGGCCTGCTTTTGGCATACGGGCGCGGCGCACCGCACACGGTCAGAACTCCAGCTTTCATCTTCATCAGGCGATTCCTCCATCGACACGCACGACCGATCCGGTGGTGAAGCTCGATCTCGGCGAGGCGAGATAGAGCGCGGCCGTGACGATTTCCTCCGGCCGGCCGCTGCGCTGCAGGGCAGCGGTGCTGTTGAGCTTGTGCTCCTCGCTCCAGGCCTTGCTGACATCCGTCAGGAACCGGCCCGGCGAGATCGTGTTGACGCGGACCTTGGGCCCATATTCGAAGGCAAAAGCCTCGGTGATGGCATTGAGGGCCGCCTTGGCCCCGGCATAGGGGGCGATCTGCGGCCGTGGCCGCAAGGCACCGGCACTCGAGATATTGATGATCGAACCGCCGCCGCCGGCCGCCATGCGGCTGCCCACCAGCGACATCAGGCGGAACGGTGCCTTGAAGTTCAGCGACACGATGCGATCGAACAACTGTTCGGAGGTTTCCAGCGACGACGGCGCGAGCGGCGACGAGCCGGCATTGTTCACCAGGATGTCGACCTTGCCGAAGGCCGCGTAGGCCGCCTCGACCAGGCCGTCGAGCTCCTGCCAGTTGGCGACGTTGCAGGCATGGGTCACTGCCTTGCGCCCGAGCGCCCGCACCTCGGCCGCGACCTTCTCGCAGGCCTCGATCTTGCGGCTGGTGATGAACACGTCCGCCCCATTCGCGGCGAAGGCCTTCACCATTTGGTAACCGAGGCCGCGGCTGCCACCAGTCACGAGGGCGACTTTTCCAGTGAGATCAAACAGGTCAGTCATGGGCACGACTCAAGACGTTTGACGCTGGCATGTCACTTGCTAAGTGTAATTGAAGAGCGGAACGGACAAGGGCGGGCATGAGCATCCACGTCGCGCTGCATCATCAGACGACCTACGTCTACGACCGCCCGGTGTTGCTGGGGCCACAGGTCGTTCGGTTGAGGCCGGCGCCGCATAGCCGCACGCCGGTCCTGTCCTATTCCCTCAAGATCGAGCCCAAGAATCACTTCCTCAACTGGCAGCAGGATCCGCAGGGCAATCACCTGGCGCGGCTCGTCTTCCCGGAACGGACGACCCGGTTCCAGGTCACGGTCGATCTGGTCGCCGATATGTCGGTGATCAACCCCTTCGACTTCTTCCTCGAACCGCAGGCCGAACATTGGCCCTTCGCCTATGACGCCTCGCTGGCCGAAGAGATTGCGCCGTTCCGCAAGCTCGAGCCGCTCGGTCCTCTGCTGAGCCAGTGGCTGCAGACAGTCGATCGCAGCAAGCAGCGCACGGTCGATTTCCTGGTCGGGCTGAATAGCCGATTGCAGAAGGAAATCGGCTACGTCATCCGCCTCGAGCCGGGCGTGCAAAGTTGCGAGCAGACTCTCGAACGCGCCAAGGGATCGTGCCGCGATTCGGCCTGGCTGCTGGTCATGATCCTGCGCCATCTCGGCTTCGCGGCGCGCTTCGCCTCGGGTTATCTGATCCAGCTGACGCCCGACGAGAAGCCACTGGAGGGCCCTGAGGGGCCGACGCACGATTTCACCGACCTCCATGCCTGGTGCGAAGTCTATCTGCCGGGCGCGGGTTGGATCGGCCTCGATCCGACCTCCGGCCTGCTGACCGGCGAAGGCCATATTCCGCTCGCCTGCACACCCGAGCCGTCCAGCGCCGCGCCGATCGAGGGTGCCGTCGACGAGAGCGAAGTCACCTTCTCCTACGACATGAAGGTGACGCGCGTGCGCGAGACGCCGCGCAGCACCAAGCCCTACACCGAGGAGCAGTGGAACACGCTGCTGGGCGTCGGCGAGACGATCGAGCGCGCCATCGCCACGTCCGATCTCAACCTCACCATGGGCGGCGAGCCGACCTTCGTCTCGATCGACGACATGGATGGCGCGGAGTGGAACACGCTCGCCCTCGGGCCGGAAAAGCGTCGCCGCGCCGGCCTGCTGTTCCGTCGCCTGGCCAAGCGCTTCGCCACCGGACCGTTGCTGCATTTCGGCCAAGGCAAGTGGTATCCCGGCGAACAGCTGCCGCGCTGGGCCTTGACCTGCCACTGGCGCAAGGATGGCGAGCCGATCTGGCGCGATCCCGGACTGACCGCGATCGAGGACAAGCCGACGGCCGCCGACGCCGACATCGCCCATCGCTTCGCCGCCGCCTTCGCCGAGCGGCTGCAGCTCGACCCCAGCTATCTGTTCCAGGCCTTCGAGGACACTTGGTATTACTTGTGGCGGGAACGTCGTCTGCCCAGCAACGTCGCCGTCGACGAGAACAAGGCCAGCGATCCGCTCGAGCGCGAGCGCATCGCGCGGGTCTTCGAGCAGGGGCTCGAAACGCCGGTCGGTACGGTGCTGCCGATCGTCCGGGAATACAATGGACGCGGCCGTTGGCGCAGCGGGCCGTGGTTCCTGCGCTCCGAGAAGTGCTACCTGATCCCGGGCGATTCGCCGATCGGCTATCGCCTGCCACTCGATTCGCTGCCTTGGGCGGCGCCCGCCGATGCCGGCTTCATCGCCGAGCCCGACCCGATGATCAGCCATCCAGCCCTGCCGCCGATCGATGCCTTCCGCCGCGCACCGATCCTGCGCCGCCAGCAACAGGGCGTCCCCGCTGACGAAAAGGATGGCCTCCAGGGCGAGGCGGCGCGCCGGGAGGCGTGGCGGCGGGCACTGGCGCCCGATCTCGCCCAGAAGCCTGGCCTCGGCTCCTCGCCGTCGTGGATCGTGCGAACCGCCGTGGCCTTCGAGCCGCGCGACGGCCACCTGTACGTCTTCATGCCGCCGACCGAACGCAGCGAGGACTATCTCGAGCTGGTCGCCGCGGTCGAGGATACGGCCGAGGAACTCGGCCAGCCCGTCTTCATCGAGGGCTATCCGCCGCCCGGCGGCGATTCCCGGCTCCAGCATTTCAGCGTCACGCCCGATCCCGGCGTGATCGAGGTCAACATCCATCCCTCCACCGACTGGCGCGAGATCGTCGACAAGACCGAGATCGTCTACGAGGAGGCCCGCAACACGCGGCTCGGCACGCAGAAATTCATGATCGACGGCCGTCACACCGGTACGGGCGGCGGCAATCACGTGACGCTGGGCGGTCCGTCGGCCGCCGAATCGCCGCTGCTGCGGCGCCCCGATCTATTGAAGAGCCTGTTGGGCTACTGGCTCAACCATCCGTCACTGTCCTATCTGTTCTCCGGACTGTTCATCGGCCCCACCAGCCAGCACCCGCGCATCGACGAAGCGCGCAACGACGCCCTGCACGAGCTCGAGATCGCCTTCCGCCAGATCGAGCCGGGCCGGCAGACGCCGCCCTGGCTGGTGGATCGCATCTTCCGCAACCTGCTGGTCGACGCCACAGGCAACGCGCACCGCACCGAGTTCTGCATCGACAAGCTGTTCACGCCGGACACCGCCGCCGGTCGCCGCGGGCTGCTGGAGATGCGCGCCTTCGAGATGCCGCCGCACTGGCGCATGAGCGTGGCGCAGCAGGCCTTGTTGCGCGGCCTCGTCGCGAATTTCTGGGAGCGTCCCTATGAGCGGCGATTGAGCCGTTGGGGCACGCGCCTGCACGATGATTTCATGCTGCCGCACTTCGTCTGGCAGGATTTCAAGGACGTGCTCGAGGATCTTGCCGCCGCCGGCTATCGCTTCGCGCCGGAGTGGTTCGCGCCGCATTTCGAGTTCCGCTTTCCGCTGATCGGCGAGATCGCCCAGCGCGGCATCGAACTGGAACTGCGCCACGCGCTCGAACCCTGGCATGTGCTGGGCGAAGAGCCGGGCGGCGGCGGCACCGTGCGCTATGTCGACAGCTCGGTCGAGCGGCTGCAGGTCAAGGTCGAGGGCCTGAACGATGCGCGCCACATCGTGGCCTGCAACGGCTATCGCCTGCCGCTGCATGCGACCGGCAATGCCGGGGAATATGTCGCCGGCGTGCGCTATCGCGCCTGGCAGCCGGCCAATGCGCTGCATCCCACGATCGGCGTGCATGCGCCGCTGATCTTCGACATCCACGATAGCTGGAACGGGCGCTCGATCGGCGGCTGCACCTATCACGTGTCCCATCCGGGCGGTCGAAGCTACGATCGCGTCCCGGTGAATGCCAACGAGGCGGAGGCCCGTCGCCGCGCCCGCTTCTTCCCGATCGGCCACACCGCCGGTCCGGCACCGGAACCCGCCGTCATCGACAATCCCGAACATCCCCTGACGCTCGACCTGCGTCGATCGTGAAGGATCTTTGTCACGGCCGAGAGGACCAGGCCGCGAGCCGTTGACGCCCCTTACCCTCGCTTCTCCGCCTATGGCGCTGATTCCGGTCGTCCCGAGCGCCCTTCGGCCAGTCTTCGGGCAGCTCCGCTCGGGTGACGAAGAGACAAGAGAGAGCCTGTAGCGGTGGGTAGACCCGGGCGCCGCCCCATGCGAATTTGCCCGCCTCGTATCGTCCACTTTCCTGCGGGCCCATGGAGTCGTTGCGCGGCCTTTCCTCCACGCCGGCTAGCGCCTACGACGAACTGGTCACCGGCCAGAAGTCGATCCGCTATCATTGGCAGGGCATTTTAAGCGTCATCCGCTCGTTGCCGGGTGGCGGCGTGCGCGAACGCCTGGAAAGCGCCCAGCGGCAGCTCGAGGAATCGGGCGCGACCGTGAATCTTCTGAACGATCGCGGCGCACCGAGCTGGAGCTTCGACCCGTTGCCGTTCGTCATCACGCCTGACGAATGGCAGACCATCGAACGCGGCCTGATCCAGCGCGCCTGGCTGCTCGATGCGGTGCTGGCCGACGTCTATGGCCCGCAGAAGCTCCTGGACGAGCATCTGGTGCCGCCGATGCTGGTCCATGCCAACCGGCACTTCCTGCGGTCCTGCAAGGTCACCGACGGCAAGCCGCCGCAGCGCCATCTCGGCCAGTATGCCGTCGACCTCGTGCGCCTCGGCGACGGCACCTGGCACGTGCTGGCCGATCATACCGAGGTGCCGTCGGGCGTAGGTTATGCCCTGGAGATCCGCCGCGTGCAGGCCCGCGCCCTGCCCGAGGCTTTCCGTGCCATTCCGGTTCGCCATCTGCGCCCCTTCGTCGATCGCTGGAACGATTCGCTGGCGGCGATGGCGCCGCCCGAGATCGAGCGGCCCAATGTAGCGGTGCTCACGCCAGGCTCGCTTTCGGCGACCTACTTCGAGCATGTCTATTTGTCGCGCGCACTCGGCGTGCCGCTGGTCGAAGGCGGCGATCTCGTCGCGCGCAACGGCGACGTGTCGATCAAGACCCTGGCCGGACTGCGGCCGGTGCACATGCTGTTGCGCCGGCTCGACAGCTCCTTCGCCGATCCACTCGAGCTGCGCGCCGATTCGGCGCTCGGCGTGACCGGGCTGGTCGAGGCCACGCGCACCGGAAAGATCGCGCTCGCCAACGCGCTAGGCTCGGGCCTCGTGGAGACGCCGGCGCTGATGCCGTTCCTGGAACGGCTGTGCCAGCGGCTGCTCGATCAGCCGCTGCAGCTTCCCTCGCTCGATGTCTGGTGGCTGGGCGAACCCACCGCCTATGCCTTCGCCATGGCCCATCTCGATTCGATGATCGTCCGTCCCTGCCTGGGCAGCGATCGCGAGCCGATCGTGGTCGGCATGCTCGATCCCGCCGATCGCGAGGCGCTGGTCAAGCGCATGGCGGCCCAACCCGGCCAGTTCGTGGCGCAGTATCCCATCACCCCGTCGCTCAGCCCCAAGTGGGATGGCGAGACGCTGGCGCCGGCCGCCGTCGTGCTGCGCTGCTTCCTGATCGCCGAGGGCCGGTCCTATCGCGTGATGCCGGGCGGGCTGGCGCGCGAACCGGCCGGCGACACGGCGCTGCGCTCGCTCGGCCGGCTGAACGGCACGCTGAAGGACGTATGGGTGCTGGCTGAGGATGCCGCCGACGTCCAGCTCCCTTCCTCGCGACGCTTCCATCAGCTCAGCGTCGAACGCGGCGGCGCCGACCTGCAAAGCCGCGTCGCCGACAACCTGTACTGGTTCGGCCGCTACATCGAGCGGCTCGACAACGATGCCCGCCTGCTGCGCACCGCCGTGACGCGCGTGGCCCAGGGCGTGATCGGTCCCAGGGAATCGTCGGAACTGCGGCAGCTCGGCCGCCTGATCGACCGCGCCAACCTGATGCCCACCACCGCCGCGCTGGCCATGCCGGAGAGCGCGGCCTTCCAGCAGGGCCTTGCCGCCGTGGCCTCGGACCGGCGCGGCCTGGTTGCCGTGCTCGACGCCATCCAGCGCCTCACCGACACGCTGCGCGATCGCTTCTCGGCCGACATGACCGCCGCCGTCGGTCCGCTGATGGCCGATGTGCGCGAACAGCTTCTGTCGGCCCGCGGCGCCCTCGATCCGCTGCTGGCGGCGCTGGATGAGCTGGTGCGCTTCGTCGCCACCCTGTCGGGATTGGCGCAGGAGAACATGACGCGTGGCACCGGCTGGCAGTTCCTCGATCTCGGCCGGCGCATCGAGCGCTCGCAATTCATCCTCGGCTCGGCGCTGGGGCCGTTCCGCCAGTCGCCGATCGACTGGGATGCGGCGATGCGGCTGGCGCTCGAGCTGTGCGACAGCACCATCACCTATCGCACCCGCTATCTCGGCCAGCTCCAGCCCGCGCCGGTGCTCGACCTCGTGATGCTGGACGACAGCAATCCGCGCGCCCTGGCCTTCCAGCTGCGGTCGATCCGCGGCCATCTCGAACGGCTGGGCCAGGCCTCCGGCACGCGCGTGCCCGATACGCTGCACGAGCTCGACATCGACTTCGAGCGCATGGTGCAAATGTTCGGCGGCGAGGAACGGAGCTGGCGGCACGAGGGGCTGGCGCTGGCGGTGCTGCGCGAGATGGTCGAGGACGCCGAACGTCGGCTCGACGACCTCTCGGAGGCCATCACCCGCGCCTATTTCAGCCACGTGCCGGCGGCGCAGGCCGTGGGCTCCATGGGACGATGAGCGGAGACGGAAAGCCGAGACCTCGATGCAATACCTCCTGTCCCACCGCACCTCCTACAGCTACGCCTCGAGCGTCGACTCGGCGCATCACATCGCCCATCTGCGGGCGCGCGAATTCCCCGGACAGAGGGTGACATCGCTGTCGATCGTCACCCATCCGGCGCCGGCGCTGGCCGTGCATCATCTCGATTACTTCGGCAATCACATCGACATCTATCGAATCGACCAGCCGCATCAGCGCTTCGATATCGAGGTGCGCGCGGCGATCGACGTGCGCTTCCCGGCGCCGCCCGACGATGGCAATACGCCGGCCTGGGAGGAGATCCGCACCCAGCTCGCCGGCAACGGTTTCCCCGATGCCATCGAAGCCTGCGAGTTCGTGCACGAGTCGCCATTGGTGCCGATCGACGAGGCGCTGCGCGACTATGGTGCCGCCTCCTTCAGCCCTGGCCGGCCGATCCTGACGGTGGCGCGCGACCTGTGCCGGCGCATCAAGGCCGACTTCCAGTACAATCCCGGCGCCACCGACATCTCGACGCCGCTGGCCGACGTGTTCCGCGGCAAGGCCGGCGTCTGCCAGGACTTCGCCCATGTCATGATCGCGGCCTGCCGCGCCCATGGCGTCGCGGCCGCCTACGTGTCAGGCTATATCCGCACCGTGCATTCGCGCGAGGAAATGGCGCTGCGCGGCGCCGATGCCAGCCATGCCTGGGTCGCGGTGTGGTGCGGTCCGGGCGCGAACTGGATCCATCTCGATCCCACCAACGACCTGGTCGCGAGCGAAGACCATGTGGCCGTCGCCTGGGGCCGCGACTTCTCCGATGTGAGCCCGCTGAGAGGCGTCATCCTCGGCGGCGACGCCCACACCTACGGCGTCGCCGTGACGCTGGTGCCCACGGAGTGAACGCAGCGCCCGTCTCACCGTCTCAATCCCTAAGGCGTGAGACGGTGAGACGGTCGCAGCCTGCGGTCAGCGCGGCGTCGGGGCCTTGTAGATGCGGTCGATCATGGCTCGCGGCAGGGGCTGGCTCTCGGTCTCGGGGATCATGACCTCGATGTAGCAGCCGCCGTCATGGGTCTGGGCCGTGGCGATGGCCTGGTCGAGCTCGGCCACGGTGGCGACGCGGGCGGTGAACCAGCCCTTGCAGCCCATCGCCGCCGGGAGGGCGTGATAATTCCAGGGCGCGATGTCGTCATAGACGTGGCCGCGCTCGCTCAGCACGTCCTCGACGCCGTAGAGGCCGTTGTTCAGCACGAAGATCAGCGGCTTGATGCCGTAGCGGCCCATCACGCCGATGTCGTTGGCGGTGAGCTGGTGGGCGCCGTCACCGGTCACCAGCACGGCCCGGCGCGACGGATCGGCCAGGGCGACGCCCAGGGTGGCGGGCGTGGCCCAGCCGATCGAGCCCCACAGCGTCTGGGACTCGCACGAGACGCCGGCCGGCAGCACCAGCTTCGGCAGGATCGCCGAGGCGGTGCCGGTCTCGATCACCAGCACGTCGCCGGAGCGCAGCAGGCGCTGCAGGCGCGGATAGAACGAGGCTGAACCGAGACGGTCGTCGGGCGCGCCGACCAGGTCCGCCGGCGTCTTCTCCGGCAGCGCCGGCTTGTCGAACACCGGAGCGCCGGCCAGCAGCCCCTCGACCATGTCGGTCAGCGTCGCGGCGGTGAACAGCTTGTCGCCGACATGCACGAAATTCGTGCCCAGCGTGACCAGTCGATCGTCACCGAGGCGATCGCTCCAGTAGCCGGTGTTGAGGTCCTCGAACACGAGGCCTCCGAGATCGAGGATCAGGTCGGCCTCCTCGACCGCCTGCCGCACCGCTGCCGGGGCCGAGGCCTCGCCGGCATAGAGGCCGAGATAGCCCGGGTGCGATTCGTCCAGCACGCCCTTGTCCATCGGCGACAGGGCGAAGGGGATGCGGGTGCGGTCCAGCAGCGCCGTCACCTTCGCCTGCAGCCCGTAGCGGGCGATGATTGCCGTGGGCAGCAGCACCGGCCGCTTGGCCTGCTTGAGCCGGCCGAGCACCGCGGCCAGCGCGCCCTCGATCTCGGCCGGAGCGCTGGCATGGCGCTTCAGGCTGGCCAACGGCTGGCCCTTGAGGGGCGTGCCGACCACCGGCATGCATTGCAGATCCTGGGGAATGGTGATGTAGGCCGGCGCACTCTGGCGCAGCGCCTCGGCAATCACGCGTTCCATCTCGGCGATGGCATTGTCGGGCGTCAGCTGGGCATAGACGCAGGCCGTCGCGGCCGAGAGCGGGATGAAGTTACCGTAGGTGCCGTCGCCCAGCGTGTGGTGCGTGACCAGGCGACGCTTCTGGATGCGCAGGCTGGGCTGGCCGACGACATGGAACACCGGCAGCGAATGGGCGCGGGCGCCCATGACGCCGTTGATGGCGCTCAGTTCGCCGACGCCGTAGGTCGTGGTCAGGATGGCGGCGCCGCGCCGGCGGGCATAGCCATCGGCGGCATAGGCGGCGTTGAGTTCGTTGGCGCACACGACCCACTCGAGGCCCGGGGTGGTTTCGATCGCATCGTCGATCGGGAACGAATAGTCGCCGGGCACGCCGAACACACGGTCGATGCCGAGATCGGCCAGCCGCTGCATCACATATTCACTGACCGTCGGAGTCTTGGACATCTCTCTGCACCTTTTGTTCGTTCGTTCTGCTGTCGACCCTAGTGAAGGCCACGGCCCGGGACCAGCCATACGAACTCTTCGCCGGAGCCGATGACACGATCAAGACGAAGAATGGCTCCCGGACCTGATCGAAGCGCGGCGTTCGAGGCCGCCGTTCGGGATGCTGCCGCACCAACTTTTTTTGACAAGGGATCGCGGTGCGCATCCACAAATGAAAAAAGCAGCGTTATAAGGCGGCTCTCTCTTACATGGTGTCGTCATGGCCAAGCCTGTTGCCGAAAAGCTCAATCCCGGAATCCATGCTGCGGTCCGCCGCATGCTCTCGCCTGCCCCCGCTCCCCAGCCGCGCAGCAAACCGGCGAAGTCGGCCGCGGGCCGCAAGTCGGTCGGCAAGGGCCGGCGCTGATCCGGACTCCCCGGCTTCCCCGCACCGTCTCAGCGTCTCACCGCCCCGGGTTTGAGACGGTGAGACGGTCGGCCGGAGGCCGAGCGCCGTACCCGACGCGGCATGGAACTTGCGTGACTCACTGGCAATCGCAATGGCTGCCCGGTGGATCATGAATTCGATCAGCTTGGACATCCGGATGTTACGGTCGCTGGTGATGGCGGTCGAGACCGGTAGCATCACCGAGACAGCGCGGCGGCTGGGCCGGACGCAGCCTGCCATCAGCCTGCAATTGCAGAAACTGGAAGAACTCAGCGGCAAGGTTCTATTCTCGCACGAAGGACGGCGAATGGGACTGACCTCCGACGGCGACACGGTGCTGACCTACGCCCGGTCGATCCTGCGGCTGCACGACGAGCTTCTGTCCCGTCTTTGCTCGACGGAGATCGAGGGCAACGTCGTCCTCGGGACGCCCGATCTCTATGCAGCCTATGTGCTGCCCGGCATCCTCGGCGTGTTCAAGACGGCCTTCCCGGGCATCAAGGTGGAACTGCGCTGTTCGCTTTCCACGCCGCTGGTTGCGCTGGTCCAGCGCGGCGACGTCGATATCGCCCTCGTCACGCGGATGAACGACTTCGTCGGCGGTCAGGTCGTGTGCCAGGAACAACTCGTCTGGATGGTCGGCGAAAAGTCGCGGGCGCATCTCGAAGAGCCGATCCCGCTCGCGCTCCTGCCGCCGGGAAACATCTACCGTGACCATGCGATCGAGCATCTCGAGCGCAGCGGCAAGAGGTGGCGCATTGCCTGCGTGAGCGAAAGCGTGGGTGGGCTCCAGGCCGCGGTATTCGCCGGCATGGCGGTGACGGTGCTGGGCCGCAGCGCCCTGGTACCCGGCATGCGCGAGCTCGGGCCGGCCGAGGGATTTCCGGCGCTGCCGAAGGTGGATCTGCTATTGTACAAGGCGTCGGGCTCGATCTCAGCCGCCGCCACGGCGCTGCACGCCTATCTCAGCGAATACCTCGACCGTCGCTGGACGTCGGCCGCCGAACAGAATCCGGGGCCGCTCGCCGAGCCGGGCGAACTCATACCGATAGGGTTGGCCACGTAGCCGCCCAGGGCGCGGCGCGTTCGAAGGCTGCGGCGACGGACAGCAGCAGGTTTTCCTTGAACCACGGCACCACGATCTGCAACCCGACCGGCAGGCCGTCACGATCGAAACCGCAGGGGATGGTGGCCGCGGGCAACCCGGCGAGGTTGATCGGCCAGGTGAAGGGCGACCAGCCGAGATGGGGGTCCACCGCACGCCCATCGATCTCGCTGACGCCGATCGTGCCAGCAGCAAAGGCCGTGGTGGCGACGGTCGGCGTCACGAGGACGTCGGCGCGACGGAAGAGATCGAGGAAACGGCCCCGCAACTGCGCCCGCCGATGGCTGGCGGCGACATAGTCGACGGCGGAGTAGCGGCGCCCCTGGGCGACGACCTCTAGATAGTCCGCCTCCGACTCCCTCAGGGCCGAGGGTGGACAGTGCGCCACGGCACCGGCCTGCTCGCTGAAGGCAATCGGCTTGAGCACGGTTTCCAGGATGTCCGGATCGAGCCCGGGATGATCCTCGACCATCGCCGCTCCCAGCCCGCGCAGCGTCTCCACGGCGCGCTCGAAGGCCGCCCGTACCCCGGGCTGAACGGGCGCGAAGCCGAGGTCGGGGCTGAACGCGATCTTCAGGCCTCGCGGCAACGCCGGGTCGGGCGCGAACGGCCCGGCGGCGACCGGTACGTTGCCGGGGTCCCGCGCGTCGGGCGCGGCGATGACGCCCAGCAACAGGGCGGCGTCCCCGACCGTGCGCGCGATCGGTCCGGTATGGGCCAGCGATGCCCAGGACGGCGGGAAGAAGCCGGGTGAGCGCGGCACCAGTCCGAAGGTCGGCTTGAGACCGAACACGCCGCAGAAGGACGATGGCACGCGGATCGAACCGACACCGTCGGTGCCGACCGCCAGCGGACCACAAGCGGCCGCAACGGCGGCGGCGGCACCGCCGCTCGAGCCGCCGCTGGTGCGATCGCGATGCCAGGGATTGCGGGTGATGCCGGAGACCGGGCTGTCGGCCGTGAGCTTGTAACCCGATTCGCAGGTCGTGGTCTTGCAGGTGAGGATGGCGCCTGCCGCACGCAGTGCCGACACCACTGCGGCATCCACCTCCGGCACGAAGGCGGCATTCATCGGCGCCCCGCCCTTGGCCGGCACGCCGGCGACGTAGATCAGGTCCTTGATCGTAACCGGCACGCCCGCGAGCGCTCCCCTGGCGCCGCCGCTGCGCCAGGCTGCCGTGGCGCGATCCGCCTCCGCCCGCGCGCTCTCGTACATGTCCGTCACGACAACGTTGCAGAGTCGGTCAATGGCCTGCAGCGCCGCGATCACCTCGTCGATCACGTCGCGCGGCGTGAAGCGGCCGGCGCCGTAGCCGTCGAGCAGGTCGCGGGCCGACAGGCGGGCGAGACTCTCCGATGCGGGCGCGAGCCTCGCGGACTGGATCTGCACGGGCATGGCTAGACTGCGGGCTGAAGGGCCGCAGCCACGGCCCGCCGGGCCATCACGCCGATCAGATGCGCCCGGAACGCGGGCTCGGCGTGGATATCGGAGTTGAGCCCCTTGGGGTCCACCGTGAAGCCTGCCACCGCCTCGGGCGCAAAATTCTCCGACAAACGCGCCTCGAGCGGGTGGCAGCGGAACACGCTGGAGGCGGCCCCGGTTACCGCGACGCGCACACCGGCCTTGAACTGCGCCACGAACACACCGACGAGCGCGAAGCGCGAGGCCGGATGCGGGAACTTGGCATAGGCGGCGGCGTACGGGACGGGAAAGCGCACCGCCGTCAGGAGTTCGCCCGGCTCGAGCGCAGTCTCGAACATGCCGCGGAAGAACTCGTCGGCAGCGATCTCGCGTCTCGAGGTGACCAGCGTCGCGCCCAGGGCGAGCACGGCGGCCGGATAGTCGGCAGCCGGATCGTTGTTGGCGAGGCTGCCGCCCAGCGTGCCGCGGTTGCGGACCTGCGGATCGCCGATACGGCCGGCAAGCCGGGCCAGGCCCGGGATGGCCTTCGCCACCTCGGCCGAGCGGGCCACGTCGGCATGGCGCGTCATGGCGCCGATGGTGAGCGTCTTGCCGTCGCTCGCGATGCCCTTGAGGTCGGCGATGGACGACAGGTCGACCAGCGCCTCGGGTGCCGAGAGCCGCAGCTTCATCGTTGGCAGGAGCGTCATTCCACCCGCCAGCGCCAGCGCTCCCTCGCCAGCGAGAAGCGCCACGGCCCGATCGATGGTCGCCGGCCGGTCATAGGCAAAACTGCGCATGGACGATTCCTCCTCTATTCCGCGGCCTGGCCGGGCATGGCGTTCTGGATCAGGCGCCAGATCCGGTTGGGGCTGGCCGGCATGTCGATATGCGTGATGCCGAGATGGGCCAATGCGTCGACGACCGCGTTGGTGACGGCAGCGGGCGAGCCGATCGTTCCGACCTCGCCGCACCCCTTGGAGCCGAGTGGCGTGTGGGTGCAAATGGTACTGTGCGTGCTGATCTTCATCGACGGCACCGAATCGGCCCGCGGCATGCAGTAGTCCATGAAGGACCCCGACAGGAGCTGCCCGCTCTCGTCGTCGTAGACGCAATTCTCGAACAGCGCCTGGCCGATGCCCTGGGCGATGCCGCCATGAAGCTGGCCCTCGACGATCATGGGATTGATGACCGTGCCGACATCGTCGACGGCAGTGTACTTCTCCAGCGAGACGACGCCGGTTTCCGGATCGATCTCGACCTCGGCGATGTGCGCGCCGCCGGGATAGGTGAAGTTGACCGGATCGTAGTAGGCCTGCTCCTCGAGGCCGGGCTCCAGGATCTCGAGCGGGTAGTCGTGCGGCACGTAGGCCGCGAGGGCCACTTCCTCGAAGGTCTTCTTGCGATCGGTGCCGGCGATGGCGAAGACCCCGGCGCTGAAATCCACGTCCTGCTCGTCAGCCTCGAGCAGATGCGCGGCGATCTTCTTGCCCTTGGTGATGACCTTGTCGCTGGCGCGCGCCAGCGCCGAGCCGCCGACGGCCAGCGACCGGGAACCGTAAGTGCCCATGCCGAACTGCACCTTGTCGGTGTCGCCGAACACGATGTCGACGTTGGCGAATGGCACGCCGAGCTTCTCGGACACGATCTGGGCGAAGGTGGTCTCATGCCCCTGCCCGTGATTGTGGGTGCCGATCAGGACGGTCACGTGGCCGGTCGGATGCACGCGCACGGTGGCGCTCTCGTAGAGGCCGCCGCGGGCGCCCAGGCGTCCCGCGATGCGCGAGGGCGCCAGACCGCAAGCCTCGATGTAGGTGCTGAAGCCCATCCCGCGCAGCTTGCCTTTCGCCAGGGACGCCTGCTTGCGCGCCGCGAAGCCCGCCACATCGGCCGAGTCGATCGCCCCGGCAAGGCAACCGGCCGGATCGCCGCTGTCGTACTGCACGATGACCGGGGTCTGGTACGGATAGGCTTCCTTCGGGATCATGTTGCGGCGACGAATCTCGACCTTGTCGATACCCATCTCCATCGCCGCAACGTCGACCAGGCGCTCGACGACGAAGGTGGCCTCCGGCCTGCCAGCACCGCGATAGGCATCGACCGGCACCGTGTTGGTGAACACGACCTTCACCTCGCAATAGATGGCGGGAATCGTGTAGACGCCCGACAACAGCGGCGCATAGAGATTGGTCGGGATGTTGGGGCCGAAGGTCGACAGGTAACCGCCCATGTTGGCGAGCGTCTTCACGCGGATGCCGAGGAATTTGCCGGTCTCGTCCAGGGCGAGCTCGGCCTCGGTGACGTGATCGCGTCCATGGGCATCGGAGATGAAGCCCTCGCTGCGCTCGCAGACCCATTTCACCGGACGCCCGACCTTGGCCGCCGCCCAGGTGACCACCGCCTCCTCGGCATAATGGAACTGCTTGACGCCGAAGCCGCCGCCGACGTCCGGCGCGACGACACGCAGTTTGTGCTGGGGAATGCTCAGCACTGCGCTGCCCATCAACAGACGCACCACGTGCGGAAACTGGCTCGTCGTCCACAGCGTGTACTGGCCGGTGGTCGGTTCGTACTCCGCAACGGCGGCGCGCGGCTCCATCGGATTGCCCACCAGGCGGTTGTTGACCAGGCTGACATGCGCGACGTGGGCCGCCTTGGCGAAGGCCTGCTTGGTGGCCACGGCATCGCCCAGCTCCCAATCGCAACAGAGGTTGCCGGGAACATCGTCGAACAGCATCGGCGCACCCGGCCGCAGTGCCTCGAGGACGCCCGACACGGCGGGCAGGACTTCAAAGTCGACGACGATCGCTTCCGCAGCGGCGCGCGCCTGCTCCGCGCTCTCGGCGACGACGAAGGCCACGGCATCGCCCACATGCCGGACCTTCTCTTGGGCGAGCGGCGGATGCGGCGGCTCCTTCATCGGCTTGCCGTCCTTGCCGGTGATGCCCCAGCCGCAGGGCAGGCCGCCCACGTTCGCCGCCTTGAGGTCGGCGCCCGTGAAGACCGCGAGCACGCCCGGCATCGCCTGTGCAGCGGTGCTGTCGATCGCCTTGATGCGGGCATGGGCGTGCGGCGAGCGCAGGAACACGCCGGCCGTCATGCCAGGCCGCTTGATGTCCGCCACGTAGTGGCCGCGGCCGGAAACGAAACGGAGATCCTCCTTGCGCAGCGGCGAGGCACCGATACCGATGATCTGGGACATTGATTTCGGCTCCTTGGTTGGCGACGGTCAGTTGCCGGCGTTCATGGCGGCGGCACCCGCCAACACCGAACGAACGATGTTCTGGTAGCCGGTGCAGCGGCAGATATTGCCTTCCAGCCACTGCCGCACCTCGTGCTCCGTCGGCTTCGGATGGCGTTTCGCGAAGTCGATGGCGCTCATCAGCATGCCGGGGGTACAGAAACCGCACTGCAGGCCGTGGTTCTCGTGAAAGGCACGCTGCATTGGATGCAGACGATCGATGCCTTCGCCCAAGGCCAGGCCTTCCACCGTGGTGACGTCGCGACCATCCACGGAAACGGCGAGGATCGTACAGCTCTTCACCGACTCGTCGTCGAGATGAACCACGCAGGCGCCGCACTGGCTGGTGTCGCAACCGACATGGGTGCCCGTGAGATCGAGTTTGTCGCGCAGCAATTCCGACAGCAGCAGGGACGGTTCGACGTCGACATCCACTGGCTTGCCGTTCAGCTTGAAGCTTATCTTCATCTTTCTGCTCCAGTATTTGCGGATGGCGTCAATCGAGGAGCCGCGCGCTCTGCGACGGCCAGGTCGCGAGAACGAGGTCGCCGATGGCGAGGGGATCGTCGAAGAACTTGCGCTCCGGCACGTAGGCCACGAACTCCTGGCCGGGCACTGCATCGAGCATGACCTTGACGAAGGAGCCCTGGTACTCGACAGCGGTCACGCGGCTATTGACCGAGGCGACAGACGGCGACAGCGTCGTCACACCCGGCCGAACGAGCTCCACCTCGTCGCGCCGGACCGCGAACTCGACATCTCCGCCGGCCGACGCCGCCACCCCCTTGCGCAGGGGAACCTCTATGCCGCGCAGCTGCGGCGACGCCACGACAATGGAGCTGCCGTTCACGCTCTCGACGCGGCCGGCGAGCACATTCTGTCCACCGAGGAATTCCGCGACGTAGCGATCCTTGGGATAGGCATAGACATCGCGCGCCGGTCCCGCCTGCCGGATCTTGCCCTTTTCCATCACGACCACGATGTCGGCGAGCGCAATCGCCTCGAGCTGGGTGTGCGTGACATGGACGAAGGTGATGCCGAGTTCCCGCTGCATACGCCGGAGCTCCTGGCGCATCTGGATGCGAAGCTGCTCGTCGAGCGCCGACAGCGGCTCGTCGAGCAGCAGAACACGCGGCTCGGTGATGGCCGCCCGCGCCAGCGCCACCCGCTGCTGCTGGCCGCCCGAAAGCTGGGCCGGCAGGCGGTCCGCCAGTTCAGTCAATCTCACCTTGTCCATCAGCCTGTCGACGGCGGCATAGCGCTCGGCCTTCGATTGGCCTCTTACGCGCAGGGCAAAAGCGATGTTGTCGCGTACGGTGAGATGGGGAAACAGCGCATAGGACTGGAACATCATGGCCGTGCGCCGCGCCACCGGCGGAAGGCCCACGACGTTATCGCCGCCGATCACGATCTCTCCGTCGGTCGGATCCTCGTGTCCCGCGATCATCCGCAGGATCGTCGTCTTCCCGCAGCCCGAGGGCCCGAGCAGGCAGCAATAGGCACCATCCGGTATCTTCAGGTTGACGCCCTCGACCGCCATGACCTCGCCATCGTAGGTCTTGCAGACGCCTGCCAACTCGATGTCACCCTTCGCACGCGTCATCTCGTCCTCACTCGCCAGCCGCACGGCCGCCGCGTCGGCGTTGGATCGCCACGATGGCGCCGAGGCACAGTCCGATAGTGAGGAAGGACACGATCGTCGTGGTCGTGCCCAGTGCGTAAAGCGACGGGGATGTAACGTTGAGCGTCATGCTCCAGATCTCGAGCGGCAGGGTGTTCAGGGGACCCGACGTCTGAAGCGTGCGGGCGAATTCGTCGTAGGACAGGGTGAAGCCGAACAAGGCGACGGCGACGATGCCCGGGAGAAGGATCGGCAGGACGACGAGCCGGATGGTCTGCAGAGGACTGGCGCCGAGATCGCGCGCCGCCTCTTCCCAGGCGCCATCGAAGCGCGACATGACGGCGAACATGACCAATACGCCAAACGGTAACGTCCAGGAGAGTTGGGCCCCCAGGGCCGATCCGAAGAGACTCGATTCGATGCCGAGGAAATTGCAGAGAAGGCCGACACCGATACCCAGCACGAGGCCCGGCGCCACCAGGCTGCCGATCATCAGATAGAACAGGATCGTGTCGCCCGGAAAGCGCCGGCGGAACGCCCAGCCGGCGAGGAACGAAAACACCACGGTGAGGACCGTTACCAATGCGGCCAACTTGATCGATCGCCCGAAGGCACCCTTGACGTCGCCGGTCCGCACCTGGGTGAAAAGGTCGACGAACCAATGCAGGGACCGCCCCTTCATCGGAAACACCAGACCGCCCCGTACGTCCTGGAACGACAGGACGTAGATGCAGATCATCGGCCCGTAGAGCGCCAGCACGTAGAAGACGAACAGCGCCAGCAATGCATAGAAGGTCCAGGGGCGGGCACCGGCGCGCCTGACTTTGACGGCCGTCCGTGCCCGGATCGGGAGCGTGGCGGAGGCCGTCATGGCGCGATCTCCTTGCGGATGTCCACGGTCCGCAGGATGGCGGCGACCAACCCCATGACGACGAGGGTGAGCACGACCGCGCTTGCGGCGGCCGGCGGATACTGCAAGACCGAAATGTCCTCGTAGAAGGCGCCCACCACCGAAGCCGATCCGCCACCGCTCATGACCTTGATGACGAAGAAGTCGCCCATGACGATCGAGACGACGAAGATCGATCCGAGCGCGATGCCGCTCTTCGACATCGGCACGATGATCAAGCGCATGATGTCGAAGCGACTGGCGCCGGCATCGAGCGCCGCCTCGACGACACGCTTGTCGATACGGGCCATCGAATTGAAGATCGGCACGATCATGAAGATCGTCAGCTGATGCACATAGGCCACCACCACGGCGAAACTCGAAAACAGCAGGAATTCCATCGGCTGGTTGGTGAGTCCAACGCCCATCGCCGCCTGGTTGATGAGCCCTTCCTTCCCCAGCAGAGGGATCCACGAGATCATGCGGATGATGTTCGAGGTCCAGAACGGCACCGTGCAAAGCAGGAACAGGCCGATTGCCAGCAGCTGGTTGCGGACATGGAAGACGAGGAAGTACGCAATGAAGAAGCCGAGCAGGAGCGAGAAGGCCCAGGTCAGGATCGTGAACTTGATCGTCTGCAGGTAGAGGTCGAGCGTCAGCCTGGCGCTGAACAGGCCGGCGTAGTTGGCGAGTGTCGGCGAGGCGATGATGCCGCCAAAGCCGTCGCCTTCCAGGAAGCTGGCCGCCGCCACGACCAGCATCGGGGCCAGGAAGAACGGCACGATCACCAGCGCGAGCGGCAAAATGCAGAGCCAGCTGGCGCCATAGCGCTCGAAGACCTTGGTCATCGACCGTCCCTCCGGCTCTCGGTCAGGCCACCTTGAAGTCGTTCCAGCGCTTGTTCATGTAAGCCGCCTCGTCCATCAACGTGTTCCAGCACGAGATGTTGGTCACGCGATCGATGAACGATCCGCCGTCGCGCTTGGCCCCTGGTTGCTCCATCGGCACGCCGTAGGGATCGAGGACGACCTGGGTCGCGGGCTTGCCCTCGTACCAGTAGTCCCATTCGGCGGGTGTCAGGAACTTCTTCGCCGTCGATGGCACCGGGCTGTAGTAGCCGTAGCGCGCCACGAAGCCACCCTGCCAGCCGGACAGATACCAGTTGAGGTATTCATAGGCGGCATCGCGCTTCTTGCCCGAGAGATGGCTCATCAGCGCCATGCCGTTGCACCAGCCGCGATAGCCCTCCTTGCCGTTCTTGATGTTCACCGGGGCGTAGACGCAGGGGATCGACTTGACGCGCACCGCCGCTACGGCTGGAGACCACATCGACTGGATCACGACCTCGCCGGCCGCCATGAGCTGGACCGATTGGTCGAATGTCGTCCAGGTGGCGCGAAAGTGGCCGTTCTTCTTCAGCTCGATCAGCTTGTCGATCGTGCCGTCGATCTCGGCCTTGGTCATGTTGCCCTTGTTGCCGTACTTCATCAGCCCGGCGCTCTCGAAGCACAGCGCGGCATCCATGATGCCGATGGCGGGGACGTCCAGGATCGCGGCCTTGCCCTTGTACTTCGGGTTGATCAGTTCCTTCCATTCCGTGACCTCGCCCTGCACGAGGTCGGGCCGGTATCCGATCGAGTCGGCGTTGTAGACCTGGGGCAGGAACGTCATCCAACCGGTGACGCCTTCATGCAGGTCCTTCGAATCAGGCTTCTCGATGTACATCGCCTCGTAGGGAGAGATGCCCTGACGGGGAATCTTGTGACCGTCGATCTCGCCCTTGGTGAAGATCGGCAGGATATTGTTGAACTCCTTGATCTTGGCCACCTCGATGCCCTGCAGGACACCGCGCTTCGTGGCGAGCTTGGCCTGCCAGCCCTCCACGTCGGCGATATCGACCGTCGCCGGCTGCGTGATGAAGCGATTGATGGCGGCCGAGGTATCGAGGTTCTGCATCGTCACCTTGAAACCGAGATCCTTCGAGGCCTGGTCGCCGATTGCCTTGACCACGGAGTAGGACACGCCGACGTGGCGCAGCTCGATGTCCTTGATCTCCTGCGCCCAGATGGTCGGGAAGCCGGCGACGGCGTTAGCGCCGGCGGCTCCCGCGAGCGCTGCACCTCCCCGCATCACGGCGCGGCGCGACACCGCCTTGCTGCTGGCCATGCCAGAATCCGCCGCCTTGTCGCTGCTCTTCCGTGAAGTAGCCATTTGAGCCTCCTGCGGAAGAGATCGTCTCTTCCGGTCGTCCGCGTTGATCGAAACTCTTTGTTCGATGATGCGGCGACGCTAACCCAGGCTCGTTAGTGTCTAAAAATTTGAAATTACAATCCGCGGTATTTGCCGGGCTTATAGTGCTCAGCAACTGCTCACCTGCGCGCCTTTCGGGCGATAGGTTGATCGTTCCGCGCCCATAAACCCCTTGTTCGTGGCGCGATCCTCAACAGGTAGTGGTGAAGCGTCGACGAACTACGACAGAAAATCTTTCGTCCAGGCGGTGTAGTCCGCCTCACGCGTGACTCGCTTCATCAGTTCCGCGTCGGCGATGCCGGTGAGCTTGGACGGTGCTGTGCCCTCGCGCAGGGCCTTCAGCGTGTCATGCACGGCCTTGACCGCCGCCGCGAAAGGTTGATGGCCCTGCAGCGCGATGCGCACGCGTCGGGCCGACAGATAGTCGAGATCGGTCAGCTCGCCTGAGACGCCGCCCAGGATCAGCGGCAGGCGGGTGGCGGCGGAAATGGCATCTAGCTCGGCGCGGCTCTTGATGCCGACGAAGAACAAGGCATCGACCCCGACCGCCTCGTAGGCCTTGCCGCGGGCGATCGCGTCCTCGAGCCCGCTGATCTGGATCGCACTGGTGCGACCGGCAATGCAGAGCGCCGGATCCTGGCGACCGGCCAGCGCCGCCTTCATCTTGCCCACGCCCTCGGCGACAGGGATGAGGCGCGGCTTGGCGGCGCCGAATGGCTGCGGCAGCTCGGTATCCTCGATGCTCATGCCGCCGACGCCGGCCGTCTCGAGCTCCTCGACCGTGCGCTTCACACTGAGCGCATTGCCGTAGCCATGATCGGCATCGACCATCAGCGGCAGGTTGCCGGCGCGGTTGATGCGATAGGCCTGGCCGGCGAATTCGCTGAGCGTCAGCACGATCAGGTCCGGCGCCCCCAGCACCGTCATCGAGGCGACCGAGCCCGCGAACATGCCGATCTCGAAGCCGAGATCCTCGGCGATGCGGGCGGAGATCGCGTCGTAGACCGAGCCTGGATGGACACAGCGCTCGCCGGCCAGGACGGAGCGGAAGCGCTTACGGCGGTCGGTCCAGTTCATGTCGTTTCCTCTCCGCTTTGGTGTGGTTTGCGTCGATCGGCGCGCCGGCCCTTCTAGCAAGGCTGCCGCCGCACCGCAGCGGTGCGTTTCGAGGGGCAAACGCCGCCCCGTCCGGCTCTTCCACCCCTGGCGGCAAAAGCGTAGCGTTTGCAGCATAGGCGGCATGGTGGCGCGGCATCCGCCCAAAAAAGAACGCGCCATGGAGGAGACAAACCCATGTTCGAGGTTCTCGATCGACAAACGCGTTTGACCGGTAATCAGAAAAAGATCCTCGCGGCCGCGATCATCGGCGACGCGCTGGAGTTCTTCGACTACTTCCTCATCGCCTTCGTGCTCGCCTTCCTGATCGGGCCCTGGAAGCTCACCTTCGGCCAGTCGGCGATCGTGCTGCTGTCCTCCGGCATCGGCGCGATCATCGGCGCCTATGGCTGGGGCTGGCTGGCCGACCGCATCGGCCGCCGCAAGGTCTTCATCGGCACGGTGCTGAACTTCTCGGCCGCCACCGGTCTCCTCTATTTCACGCCCGACAACGGCTGGATCTATCTCACCATCATGCGCTTCTTCGTCGGGCTGGGTGTCGGCGGCCTCTATTGCGTCGACCTGCCGCTCGTGCAGGAGTTCATGCCGACCTCCAAGCGGGGCTTCATCGGCGGGCTGGTGACCTGCATCATTCCGATCGGTGTCGGCCTGGGCTCGGTGCTGGGCGCCTTCATGGGCGCGGACCAGTGGCGCCTGCTGTTCGCCATCGGCGTCCTGCCGGCTCTGATTGTGCTGCTGGTGCGCCTGTGGGTGCCGGAGTCGCCGCGCTGGCTGGCCCGCCAGGGCCGTCTCGACGAGGCCCGCCAGTCGCTGGCCTGGGCGCTCGAGGTCGATCCCGCGAGCCTGCCCGCTCCCACCGCCTTCGAAACCCGCATCGTCAAGAGCAACTGGACCGACCTGTTCAAGTATCCGCGCAGCCTGATCGTCTCGTGGCTCGGCAATGCCGGCGCCCAAACCGGGGTCTATGGCATCGTGCTGTGGGCGCCGTCGCTGTTCGTCCTGCTGCTGAAGGTGTCGCCGCAGGAAGCCTCCAAGATGATGATTCTGCTCACCATCATGGGCTTCGTCGGCCGCGTGTCCTTCTCCTGGCTGTCCGAACGCATCGGCCGGCGCGCCAGCGGTGGCCTGCTGGGCTTGGGCGCGGGCCTGCTGACCATCCTGGCCGGCTACAATGCGACGACCATGGTGGCCGGCGTGTCGGCCTTCTGGCTGGTCCTGGCGCTGGCCATGTTCTTCGCCGACGGCGGCTTCGCCATCGTCGGGCCTTACGGCGCCGAGATCTGGCCGTCGCATCTCAAGACGACCGGCATGGGCTCGGCCTATGGCTTCGGCGGCATCGGCAAGATCATCGGCCCGCTCGGCCTGGCGCTGATCGTCGGCTCGGGCAACTACCTGAAGCCTGACGTGCCCTTGCCGCAGATTCCGACCGCCTTCACCTATCTCGGATGCTGGTTCCTGATGGCGGGGATCGTCTACTATTTCCTTGGCATCGAAACCAAGGGCAAGTCGAACGAGCAGATCGACGTCGAACTTGCCGCCGCAGACTGACCCGCTTCAAAGAGGACTGCCTTGGATACCCTGATCCCCACTTCCGCCGACCTTGCCGGAGACCAGAGCCTGGTCTCCCGCGCCGAAGCGCTGCGCCCCGCCGTCGAGGCCGCTGCCACGGAGATCGAACAGAAACGGCGCATTCCGCCGTCCCTGCTCGACCAGTTCCATGAGGCGCGGCTGTTCCGCCTGCTGCTGCCGCGCTCGTCCAACGGGATCGAGACCGATCCCATCACCTTCTTCCATGTGATCGAGACCATCGCCCGCGGCGACGCCTCGACCGCCTGGTGCCTGAGCCAGGCCGGCGGCTGCGCCATGTCGGCGGCCTATCTCGCCCTGCCGGTGGCCAACGCCATCTTCGGCGACGACCCTCGGGCGGTTCTGGCCTGGGGGCCGGGTCCGCGCGTGAAGGCGATCGAGTGCGAGGAGAACGGCGCGGTCACGGGCTACAAGGTCACCGGCGTCTGGTCCTTCGCCTCGGGCGGCCGGCATGCCACCTGGCTCGGCGCGCATTGCCCGATCTACAAGGCCGACGGCACGCCGCGCCTCGATGCCGACGGCAAGCCTGTGGAACGCACCATGCTGGTGCGCACCGAAGACGTGGTGTGGACCGACATCTGGGACGTGGTCGGCCTGCGTGGCACGGCCAGCGACCAGTTCTCGCTAAAAGACCATTTCGTGCGCGCCGACCACTCGATCACGCGCGAATACGAGAAGGAGTGCCGTGAGCCCGGCCCGCTCTACCGCATGTCGGCGCTGACCTGCTACGAGGTCGGCTTCGCCGGCGTGGCACTCGGCATCGCCCGCGCCGCCCTCGACTCTTTCGTCGATGTCGCGCGCAACAAGGTCCCGCGCGGCCAGAAGAGTCCCATCCGCGACAACGCCGTGGTGCAGACCAACCTCGCCCAGGCCGAGGTGGCGATCCGCGCGGCGCGTGCCTTCCTGCTGCAATCGGTGGCTGAGATCTGGAAGGAGATCTCCGCCGGCAGTAAGCTGACGCTCGACCATCGCATGGCCATCCGCATGGCCTCGACCAACTCCATCCACCGCTCCCGCGAGGCGGTGGACTTCGCCTACAACGCCGCTGGCGCCACGGCCATCTTCGAGAGCCATCCGCTGGCGCGGCGCTTCCGCGACATCCACACCGTAACCCAGCAGTTGCAGGGCCGGCTTTCCCATTTCGAGACGGTGGGCGCCTGGATGATGGGCGCCGACGCCGATCTGACCTTCGTTTGACCCAACGGAGACGCACCATGCCGCTTGGCGTTCTGCAGCATTACACCATCGAGCCCTCCGACCTGGAGGCCACCAAGACATTCTATTGCGACGTGCTGGGCCTGGAAGACGGCGACCGGCCCCCGCTCGGCTTCCCGGGCTATTGGCTTTACTCCGGCGGAGTGCCGACAGTGCATCTGCTCGGCAAGCGCCAGCCGCGCGACGGCATCGTCGTGCGCGGCACCCGGAAGAAGTTCAAGGATACCGGACGCTTCGACCATATCGCCTTCGCCGCCACCGACATCGACGGCGTGCGCAAGCGATTACAGGAAAAGAACGTACAGTTCCGCGAGCAGACCATTCCGCGAACGGGCGGTCAGCAGATATTCCTCTACGATCCCGACGGCGTCGGCGTCGAACTGAACTTCCCGCCGCCGTAAGACGAGAACCTTTTCCCCGTCGTCATCAGCGAGGGTACGTGATCGTTTCCGTCGACATCCAGGCTGTCGAACCGCTGGCCGACGGCGCGCCGTTCGGCGACGCCGGCGCCTATGAACGCGTGATCGGCGTCGCCAAGGGTGAGGTCAATCCCAATGATATGGCCAACAAGGGCATCGCGCTGCTCGACAAGGCGCCCCGCAATGCGCGGGGGATGGTCGAATACACGAGCGACATCTTCCTCCTGCGCCCCAGAGATGCCGCGAAAGGCAACGGCCGCATCCTCTACGAGGTCAACAATCGTGGCCGCAAGATGCTGTTCGGCAACATTGCCGACGGCCCGCAGGGCGTGAACGATCCCAAGACCCTGGCCGATCTCGGCAATGGCTTTCCCCTGCGCCTCGGCTACACGCTCGTCTGGTCCGGCTGGGACCCCGATGCGCCGCGCGCGAACAAGGGCCTCGGCCTCGATGCCCCCATCGCGACCGTTAACGGCCAGCCCATCGTCCAGAGGGTTCGCGAGGAATTCGTGTCGGGCACCCGCGCCGGTGTCCTCGAGGTTTTCAAGCTGTCGCATGAAGCCGCGTCGCCCGATCCCTCCCGCGCTCGGCTGACGATGCGCGAGCGCGCCGCCGATCCACCCCAGGAGCTGCCGACCAGCGACTGGTCGTTCGTCGACGGCCGCACCGTGAGGCTGCGCGACGGACTGAAGCCCAGGCCCGGCTTCCTCTACGAGCTCCACTACGAGGCAAAGAATCCGAAGGTCCAGGGGCTGGGCTTCGCCGCCACGCGCGATGTCGTCAGCTGGCTGCGTTACGATCCCGCCGGCGTGAAGGCCACCGGTTGGCCGATCAGCCATGCGCTGGCGATCGGCTTCTCCCAGGCCGGCCGCTATCTGCGCCATCATATCGGCGCCGGCTTCAATCGCGACGAGCAGGGCCGCAGGGTGTTCGACGGCATCCACAGCCATATCGCCGGCGCCGGTCGCATCTTCTTCAACGTGCCGTTCGGCCAGCCCGCGCGCACCAACACGCAGCACGAAGACCATGCCTTTCCCGAGAACGAGTTCCCGTTCTCCACCGCCCTGCTCGACGATCCGCTGACAGGCAGGAAGGGCGCCCTCTTCCGCGGCGACGGCTGCGACCCGCTGCTGATCGAGACCAACACCTCGACCGAATACTGGCAGAAGGGCGCCTCGCTCCTGCACACCGATCCGCTCGGCATGAAGGATGTCGCGCTGCCGGCGAATTCGCGCGTCTACATGATCGCCGGGACGCAGCATGGCGGCCGTGCCGGCGCCACCAGCGATCCTGGGCCGAACGTGAATCCCCGCAACCCGCACAACCCGATGCCGGCCGTGCGCGCGCTGCTGGTGGCGCTCGACGCATGGGTCGTGTCGGGCACGGCGCCGCCGGAGAGCCGTGTGCCGACGCTTGGAGACGGCACGCTGGTCGAGCCGGACAAGACCGGCTTTCCCGCCATCCCCGGAGTTGCGGTGGCTAAGATCACCAACGAGGTGGCGCCGCCGGGGGACTGGGTAAACCCCGAACCGGCCGAACGCCGATATCGCACGCTGGTGTGCCGCGTCGATGCCGACGGCAACGAAGTAGCCGGCATCCGCCTGCCCGACATCGCCGTGCCGCTGGCGGCCTACACCGGCTGGAACGAATACAAGCCGCCCTACCCGGCAGGCGAGCTAGCCGATCGCGACGGCAGCTATCTCGCCTTCCCGGCGGCAAAGATCGCCGAGCGCTACAAGAACCGCTCCGACTACGTCGCCAAGGTACAAGCAGTCGTTCAGCACCTGATGACGGACCGCCTGCTTCTGCAGGAGGATGCCGACCGCTACATCGAGAAGGCACGCGCGGAAGCGCGCGTGAAGGACTGATGGCCAAGCTCGACCGCGATGGCGTGAAGATCCACTACGAGATCCACGGGCCGCCTCGAGGCCCGGCCCTCCTGCTGAGTCACGGCTACAGCTCCACCAGCCGCATGTGGGATGGCCAGGTGG
The DNA here is from genome assembly GCF_900167455.1 of Enhydrobacter aerosaccus. Classification (GTDB taxonomy): domain Bacteria; phylum Pseudomonadota; class Alphaproteobacteria; order Reyranellales; family Reyranellaceae; genus Reyranella; species Reyranella aerosaccus. Next base: position 167,370 of record NZ_FUWJ01000004.1, on the reverse strand, counting down.
CGGCGCTGAAGGACCGCTATCGGGTGATCGTGTGGGACATGCGCGGCCACGGCGAGAGCGATTATCCGGCGGACCAGAGCCTCTACTCGGAAGCGCTGACGGTCGGCGACATGCTGGCGTTGCTCGACCTTGACGGCGCGCAGAAAGCCATCGTGGCCGGCCTGTCGCTGGGTGGCTACATGTCGCTCGCCTTCCATGCCAGCCATCCCGACCGCGTGCGGGCGCTGATGCTGTTCGACACCGGCCCTGGCTTCAAGAAGGACGAGGCGCGCGCCAAGTGGAACGAAACGGCGCACAAGCGCGCCGCCGCCTTCGACACCAATGGTCTCGCTGCGCTCAATACCAGCGACGAAGTGAAGATCGTGCGCCATCGCGACGCCAGCGGTCTCGCCCGCGCCGCGCGTGGCATGCTGGCCCAGCAGAACGACCGGGTGATCCAGTCGCTCGACACGATCGCTGTGCCGACGCTGGTGCTGGTCGGCGCCAACGACACCAATTTCCTCGCCGCCACGAATTACATGGCGGCCAAGATCAAGGGATCGACCAAGGTGGTGATTCCCGACGCGGGCCACGCCGCCAACCTGCATCAGCCCGCGCTCTTCAACCAGGCAGTCGAGGCCTTTCTCGCCAAGTTGCCGGCCAATACCTCATGCTGAGGAGCGAGCGCAGCGAGCGTCTCGAAGCATGGGCAACCGGCACCTTGCTTGTTGCTATCCTTCGAGACGCGGCCTTCGGCCGCTCCTCAGGATGAGGCATTCACTTTTAGGAGGATATCTATGGGCAAGCGTATCGCGGTCGTGGGTGTCGGCGCCCTGGGCGGTTATGTCGGCGGCTATCTGGCCAAATCGGGCGAGGACGTCACCCTGATCGATTTCTGGCCCGAGAACATCGAGGCGATCCGCAAGCGCGGCCTGGAGCTCGACGGCGTGACGCCCGAAGAGAAGTTCACCGTCACCGAGGCCAAGACCATGCATCTCACCGAGATGCAGGAACTGTCGCGGCGGAAGCCGATCGACATCGCTTTCGTGTCGATGAAGTCCTACGACACTGAATGGGCGACCGCGCTCATCAAGCAATACCTCGCGCCCGACGGCTATATCGTGTCGCTGCAGAATTGCCTCAACGAGGAGCGCATCGCCGGCGTGGTCGGCTGGGGCAAGACGGTCGGCATGGTGGCCTCGCTGATCTCGGTCGACATGTACGAGCCCGCCCGCATCCGCCGCACGGTCGCCAAGGGCGGCGACAAGCACACGGTGTTCCGGGTCGGCGAGGTGCATGGCCGCATCACCAAGCGCGTCGAGGAGCTGCGCGACATGGTGGGCCGCATCGACAGCGCCAAGACGACGACCAACCTGTGGGGCGAACGCTGGTCCAAGCTGTGCCAGAACGGCATGAAGAACGGCGTCTCGGCCGCCACCGGCCTCACCGGCACGGACTGCGACCGCAACGATGCCATTCGTCGCTTTGCCATCAAGCTCGGCGGCGAGGCGGTGCGGGTCGGCCAGGCGCTAGGTTATCACATCGAGAAGATCGGCAAGATGGAGCCTGAGACGCTCGCCAAGGCATCGGAGGGCGACAAGGCCGCGCTCGACGAGATCGAGTCGATCATGCGGCCGGGCTCGAACGTCAATCCGAATCCCCGAGCCGACATCCAACGCCCGTCCATGGCGCAGGACATCCGCAAGGGACGCCGCACCGAGATCGAGTTCATGAACGGCTACATCGCCGAGCGCGGCACCTATATCGGCGTGCCGGCGCCCACCCATGCCAAGCTGACGGAGATCGTGAAGAAGGTCGAACGCCTTGAACTCAAGGCCGCGCCGGCCCTGCTGGGCGGTTGAAGATCGGGGACCATAAAGAGCGCTGCTGTGGCGCGAAGCCCAGCAGCCTCGCGAACCGGTCCACTTTCCATTCCGCTTGGCGCTTGCTTCTGTCCCCGCTTCCGCGCGAAGCTTGGGCAATGAGTACGAATATTTCCATCAAACGGCTCGGGTTTTTCACCCGGCTGCTCGATGAAGTCGATGCCGCCGAGCGCTATCGGCTTGCCGCCGCCCAGATCGCGCATGCCGAGCGCTTCGGCTACGACACGGCCTGGATCGCCCAGCACCATTTCCACGAGACCGAGGGTGGCCTGCCGGCCCCGTTCGTGTTCCTGGCGCACGTGGCCGCCAGGACTCCGCGCATCCGCCTCGGCACCGGCATCGTCACCCTGCCGCTGGAGCTGCCGATCCGCGTCGCCGAGGACGCCTCGGTGTTCGACCTGATGAACGACGGCCGGCTGGAACTGGGCGTCGGCCCGGGCGGCAACATGGCCGCCTTCGCCGCCTTCGGCCTCGCCAGCGACGACCGCCATGCCCTGTTCGACAAGAACCTGGAGGTCCTGCGCACGGCGCTGAGCAACCGTCCGCTATTGGGGGGCGACCGGCTCTATCCGGCCAATCCCTCGCTCGACAGCCGCATCTGGCAGGCGACCTTCACCGTGGCCGGCTCGCGGCGTGCCGGTCTTGCCGGCGACGGCCTGATGCTCTCGCGCACGCAGCCGCGCGCCCCCGACGCGTTGGGTGCCTCGCTGGCCGATATCCAGAACCCGATGATCGACGCCTATCTCGAGGCTCTGCCCAAGGGACGCGAGCCGCGCATCCTCGCGTCACGCACCGTGTTCGTGGCCGACGATCACGACGAGGCGATGCGCCTGGCCGAGAAGGGCCTGATGCGCATGCGCCATCGCCTTGCCGCCACGGGCAACCTGACCTCGGGCAATCTGGTCGGCGACATCATCACGGCCATGGACGTCCATGTTGGCACCGTCGAGGAAGTGATCGCGTCGCTGCAGGCCGACAGCACGCTCGAACGGGCGACCGACCTCACCATGCAAGTCCATTCGATCGATCCGCCGCATCCCTTCATCCTGCGCTCGATCGAACTGTTCGCCGAGAAGGTGGCACCGGCCTTGGGCTGGGCGCCCGGCCGCACCGAAGGAGCACGAAGAGTCGCATGACCGACGTCATAAACTTGCTGGCCGGCATCGAAGCCGGTTCGGCGCTCGACAAGGCCCGGGACAACCGGCCGGAAGCCCGCAAACATGCCCAGGCAAGCTACGAGGCGCTGTTCGCGCCCAAGACTCCCGGCACCTTCTCGCTGCAGGAGCGGTTCGCCGTCGCAGCCTTCGTCGCCGGCCTGCATGGCAAAGCCGAGACGAAGGAGTATTACGTCGAGAAGCTCACGGGCACGGGTGCGTCGCCCGAACTCCTGGTCGCGGTGGCCTCGGAGGTCTTCGAGTCCCATACCCACGGTCCCTACGGCCATTATCCGACGGGGCCGCTCACCATCGAGAACAGCGACGGCCTGAAGTATGCCGTCACCGTGACGGCCCGCCATGTCCTCGGCCAGCGTCTCGCGACCGCCTTCGAGCACGCACACATGTTGGTTTTCCATCCGCGCGATGCCGCGCCGCCCTCGCTGCAGGCAATGCTCGATGCCGGCTGGTCGACCACGGACGTCGTCACCCTGTCCCAGCTTGTTTCTTTCCTGGCCTTCCAGATCCGCGTCGTGGCGGGCCTCAAGGTCCTGAATGCGAGGTCCGCATGAGCGAGAAGACCCTGACCCCGCCGCCGCACACCGAGCCGGTCGTCTTCACCCGAGACATGCTCGACTGGCTGTCCTGGCTGCAGCCGCCGACGGAAGAGGAGCTGACGCCGCGCCAGAGGGAAAGCCTGGTCGATGCGGCGCGGTCGAAGTCGGAATATTTCCGCCTGCTGGCGCGCGCCCCGGATATCCTCGAAGCGCGCACGCGGACCGACAAGGACATCTTCTACAATCCGCAGGCCGGTGCGCCGCGCGCCGAGCGCGAGCTGGCCGCCGCCGCCACCTCGCGGCTGAACGGCTGCATCTACTGTGCCTCGGTGCATGCGCGCCATGCCGCGGTCTATTCCAAGCGCACCGACGACGTCGACCGGCTGCTCGCGCAAGGCGTCACCGCCGATCTCGGCGAACGCTGGAACGCGATCGTCTCGGCCTCCGCGGCTTTGACCGCGATCCCGATCGATTTCGGTCCCGAGCATGTCGAGCGGCTGCGCAAGGCGGGTCTCGACGAACTCGCCATCATCGACATCATCAACGCCGCCTCGTTCTTCAACTGGGCGAACCGCCTGATGCTCTCCCTTGGCGAGCCGGCGAAGCAGGGCTGAGCAGCAGACGATCCGAACGTTGATCCTGTTCGGGCAATAAATTGTTTTTGCAAATAGTGTCATCCCGAGCGCAGCGAGGGATCTCGGTCCGGCATCGCTAAGGATCGATCGCTGTGCTCGGGATGACACCGGTGAACGGGGCATCCCTCTAACACCGCGCAGCAGGACGCCACTTGCGCCAACCGCCTCGCCGGATACAGCGGCGATCCGCATCCTCTATCGCGGTATCGAGCCGGTGGGCAACGTGGTGCTCAAGTCAGTTCGATCGTAGGAGCCTCATGGACCGCTTCGCCACTCCCTCCGTGTCATCCCGAGCGCAATGAGGGATCTCGGTCTCGCATCGCTAAGGATCCCTCGCTGCGCTCGGAATGACACGGCAAATGAGGCACAACTGCCTCACTGATTCGAGCTTGTCTAAGCCGCGAGCTTCACGCCTGCCTTGGCGTCCTGCTTGATCAGGTCGGCGCCCTTCTCGGCCACCATGATGGTGGGGGCGTTGGTGTTGCCCGAGGGGACGGTCGGCATGACCGAAGCATCGATCACGCGCAGGCCGGCGATGCCGTGCACGCGCAGCCGGTCATCGACCACAGCCATCGGATCCTGACCCATCTTGCAGGTGCCGATGACGTGATAGGTGGTCTGGCCGTTGCGGCGCGCGAAATCCAGCCACTCATCGTAGCTCTGGACCTTGTCGCCCGGATTGTTCTCGTAGGCGATGTACTTGGCCATCACCGGGTGCGACACGATCTTGCGGGCGATCTGCATGCCCGCGACCGTGCAGTCGCGATCCGTCTGCGCCGACAGGAAGTTCGGCCGGATCGCCGGTTCCGTCCCCGGAGTTGCCGACTTGATGTGGATCGAGCCGCGCGAATCGGGACGGCACTGGCCGATCGTCACTGTCATGCCAGGATCGCGTTCCAGCAGGCGCTTCTGGGCCGAATCGTAGCTCGCATGCGCCATGTGGAACTGCATGTCGGGCGATTCGAGGCCCGGCCGCGTACGCACGAAGCCATACACGATGCCGGCCGTCCAGGTGAGGATACCGCGGCCGGTCGTATAGTACTTGACGATCTCCTTCATCATGTTGAGGCCGCGCGTCTGCTCGTTGAGCGTGATCGGCACCTTGACGCGCCAATTCATGCGCGGCGCGAAGTGATCGCCGTAATTCTCGCCCACGCCCTTCAGCTCGTGCCTGACCTCGATGCCGTGCCGCTTCAGCAGCTCCGACTGGCCGATGCCCGAATGCTCCAGCACGCCTGGCGACTGCACGGCGCCGCAGGACAGGATGACCTCGCGGCCGCAGCGCGCCTCGCGGGGCTGACCATGGACAGTATAGGCGACTCCGACGGCGCGCTTGCCCTCCAGCATCACCTTGCTCACCAAGGCATCGGTCTCGATGCGGAGATTGGGGCGATGGCGGATCGGATCGAGGAAGGCACGCACGGTCGACCAGCGCTTGCCGTTCTTCATCGTCACCTGATAGTAGCCGAAGCCTTCCTGGTGGCCGTTGTTGTAGTCCTTGTTCTTCGGGTAGCCACAGGCGGCGGCGGCATCGATGAAGGTGTCGCAGATCTCGTGGCGTTCATACATGTCGGCGACGTTGAGCGGGCCGCCCTTGCCGCGACTGTCGTCGCCATTGCCCTCGTAGTTCTCCGACTTCTTGAAGTAGGGCAGGATCTGCTCGTAGGACCAGCCGCGATTGCCGAGCTGCGCCCAGGTGTCGTAGTCGAGCGGCTGGCCGCGCACGTAGAGCATGCCGTTGATCGAGCTCGAACCGCCCAGGGTGCGGCCGCGCGGACAGGGAATGCGGCGGCCCGCCATGCCCTCCTCGGCCTCCATCTCGAAGTTCCAGTTGAACTTCTTGTGGTTCAGCAGCTTGGTGAAGCCCACCGGCACATCGATCCAGATCGACTTGTCCGGACCGCCCGCTTCGAGCAGCAGGACCTTGACGTTCGCGTCCTCGGTCAGGCGGTTGGCAAGCACACAGCCTGCCGAGCCTCCGCCCACGATGATGTAATCCCAATCGGCCATCGAACGCCTTCCTCCTTCTGCGGCCCCTCCCTGTCCCGGAAGAGGTGATCTGGCGTGAAGCTTAGCGCAGATGACAGGAAACGTGATGCCCCGGCGCGATTTCGCGCAGCGGAGGCGCTTCCACCTTGCAGTGCGCCTTCGCATAGGGGCAACGCGTGTGGAAATGGCAGCCGGCCGGCGGATTGACCGGGCTCGGCACATCGCCCTCCAGAATCCGCTTCTGCCGCTTCACGGTCGGATCCGGCACCGGGACGGCCGAGAGCAGCGCCTCGGTGTAGGGATGCTGCGGCCGCACGAAAATCGATCGGGTGTCGGCATATTCGACGATCCGGCCGAGATACATCACGGCAATGCGGTGGCTGATATGCTCCACGACAGCGAGATTATGCGAGATGAAGAGGTAGGAAAGCCTGCGCTCGCGCTGCAGGTCCTGCAGCAGATTGATCACCTGGGCCTGGATCGAGACGTCGAGCGCCGACACCGGTTCGTCGCCGACGATCAGCTTCGGTCCCAGCGCCAGGGCGCGCGCGATGCCGATGCGCTGCCGTTGCCCGCCGGAGAACTGGTGCGGGTAGTTGGCCATCTGCGCCGGTCGCAGGCCGACGCGCTCGAACAATGCCGCGACCTGCTCCCGCCTCTCCCTCGCCTTGGCGAGGCCATGCACGAACAACGGCTCACCGACGATGTCGCCCACAGTCATGCGCGGATTGAGGGAAGAGAAAGGATCCTGGAAGACGATCTGCATCTGGCGGCGATACGGCCGGAGCGCCTTCTTCGGCAGATGGGTGATGTCCTGCCCGGCCATGCGTACCGAGCCCGCCGTCGGTTCGATCAGGCGCAGCACGGCGCGGCCGGCGGTCGACTTGCCACAGCCGGATTCGCCGACCAGCCCCAGCGTCTCGCCCTCGCCGATCGAGAAGCTGATGCCGTCGACAGCATGGACCTGTCCGACCGTCCGGCGCAGCAACCCCTTGCGCACGGGGAAGTGCTTCTTGAGGTCCTTCACCTCGAGGATCGGAGTCGCGTCAACCATCGGTGTGCCAGCAGGCGGCCCAGTGGCCGGACTGCTTCTCCTCATAAGTGGGCCGCTCGCGCCGGCAGAGATCGTCGGCCTTGGGACAGCGCGGGGCGAAGGCACATCCCGCCGGCAAGGCGAACAGCGGCGGCACGATGCCGGGGATTTCCTGCAGGCGTTCGGTCTGCCGCCGTTCCTCGCCGCGCATCAGCTCGAGCCGCGGGATCGATTTCATCAAGCCGGCCGTATAAGGATGCAGCGGCTTGGCGAAGAGCGGGCCGACCGCCGCCTCCTCGACCTTGCGCCCGGCATACATGACGATCACGCGGTGCGCGGTCTCGGCCACGACGCCGAGATCGTGGGTGATCAGGATCACCGCCGCCTTGAACTCGCGCTGCAACTCGACGATCAGGTCGAGGATCTGCGCCTGGATGGTGACGTCGAGCGCGGTGGTCGGCTCGTCGGCGACCAGGACCTTGGGATTGCAGGCGAGCGCCATGGCGATCATGGCGCGCTGGCGCATGCCGCCCGAGAGCTGGTGCGGATATTCCCGCGCCCGCTGCGCCGGCTCAGGAATACGCACCAGATCCAGCATCTCGACCGCCCGCTTGAGGGCCTGCTGCCGGTTCATGTCGCGATGCAGGATCAGCGCCTCGGCAATCTGCTTGCCGATGGTCATGACCGGATTGAGCGAGGTCATAGGCTCCTGGAAGATCATCGAGATCTCGTTGCCGCGAACCTTGCGCATCTCCTCTTCACTGATCTTCAGGAGATCGCGACCGCCGAGCTTGACCGCACCGGAGACGATGCGGCCGGGCGGATCGGGGATGAGCCGCATCAGCGACAGCGCCGTCATGCTCTTGCCGCAGCCCGACTCGCCGACGATGGCCAGGGTCTCGCCGGCGGCGACGTGGAAATCGACGCCGTCGACCGCCTTGACGATGCCGTGACGCGTATAGAACCAGGTGCCGAGATTTTCGACCTGAAGCTGGGGGGTCACGAGCGTTGCCTCGGATCGAGCAGGTCACGCAGGGCGTCGCCCAGCAGGTTGGTGCCGAACACCGTCAGGCTGATGGCGACGCCGGGCCAGATCACCAGCCAGGGCGCGGTACGGACATATTCGGCAGCGGATTCGGACAGCATGCGTCCCCAGGAAGGATGCGGCTCGGGCACGCCCAGCCCAAGGAAGGAGAGCGACGCCTCGACCAGGATCGCGGAACCAAGTTGGGCCGTCGCCAGCACGATCAGCGGCGCCAAGGTATTGGGCAGGACGTGGCGCACGGCGATGCGCAGCTCGCCCATGCCGACGGCACGCGCCGCCTCGACGAAGGGCAGCTCGCGCAGAGACAGAGTCGAGGACCGCACCACGCGCGCCACGCTCGGCACCAGCGGGATGGCGATGGCGAAGATGGTGTTGCGCAACGACGGTCCCAGCGAGGCGGCCATGATGATCGCCAGCACCAGGAGCGGCAGCGCCTGCATGATGTCCATCAGCCGCTGCAGGGCGAGGTCCACCCATCCGCTGAGATAGCCGCTGGCCAGCCCGATGGCGATGCCCAGCACACATCCCAGCCCCATGGCGCCGGCGCCGACCGCAAGGGAGACGCGGGCGCCATGGATGATCCGGCTGTACATGTCGCGGCCCATGAAGTCGGCCCCGAGCCAGAACATGCTGCTGGGCGGAGCCAGCGAATATTTGGCGTTGGTCGCGGTCGGATCGACCGGGGCGATCACGTCGGCGAATACAGCCGTGAAGACGAACGCCGCGACGATCACCGCGCCGACGGCACCGAGCGGATAGCGCCGGGCGAAGAACAGCGTCCGGCTCCACCAGCCGGTGACATTGGCTCCAGCGCGAGCGAGGGCGGCATTATGGTCGATTACGGTCATCGGTCAGCCGAACTTGATGCGCGGATCGAGGACCATGTAGGCCATGTCGACCAGGAAATTCATGGTCACCACCACAACGGCGATCAGCATGGTGAGGTTCTGCACGATCGGATAATCGCGCCAGCGGATCGCTTCGACCAGGAAGCGTGCCACGCCCGGAATGTTGAACACCGTCTCGGTGACGATCAGGCCGCCGACCAGGAAGGCGGCTTCGATGCCGATCACCGTGATGACCGGCAGGAGCGCGTTGCGCAGCGCATGATCGTAGTTGACCGAAGCGTTCGAGGCGCCCTTGGAACGCGCCGTCCGCACGTAATCCTGACGCAGCACCTCCAGCATCGACGACCGCGTGAGGCGCATGATCAGCGCCGAGCTGCGGAAGCCCACCACGATCGCCGGCAAGGCCAGCATCTTCACCTGCGCGAAGAAGCCATGCGCATCGGCGTCGTAGATCGGGATCGTGCCGAACCACTGCACCGACGCCATCAGGACCAGGAGGCCGAGCCAGAACGACGGGAACGACAGGCCGCTCAGGCTGAGCACGCGCAGGCCGTAATCGAGCCCGGTATTCTGGCGCACCGCGCTGACCACCCCGAGCGGCACGCCGAGCAGGATGGCGAACACGATCGCCAGTCCCGCAAGCTTGCCGCTGATCGGGATGCGTGGCGCGATCTCCTCGATGGCCGGACGCTCGGAGACGAAGGCATAGCCGAGATCGCCATGCGCCAGCCCGTCGATCCATTGCCAATACTGCTCGGTCACCGGGCGATCGAGGCCGAGATCGTGGACGATCCGCGCCTTCTCCTTCGGATCGTCGTTGCCCGACGCATCCATGAGGATGTCGGCGATGTTGCCCGGCACCATGCGCAGCAGCGCGAAGATCAGGATCGACATCCCGACCAGCGTGACCGCCATCAGCAACAGACGACGGACGAGATACGCTCCCACCGCGACTCCTTACCCGTTACTTGTCGAGCCAGACGTCTTCGAAACGCCAGCCGTTGTAGATGCTGTTCACCTGCAGCACGAGCCCCTTCACCTTGGGGTCCCAGCAGGTGTTGGCGACGTTGTGGCCGATGACGGGACGCGCCACGTCATCGGCCAGCTTCTTCTCGATCTCCCAGACGATCTTCTTGCGCTTGCCCATGTCGAGCTCGGCCGACTGCTGGTCGATCAGCTTGTCGACCTCGGCGTTCTTGTAGCCGGTATAGTTGCGGTCGGACGTCGAGTAGAAGTTCTCGTAGAAATTGACGTCGGGATCGTCGATGCCGATGCCGGTCAGGTTCATGCCGAGCTGGTAATCCTTCTTGGCGATCTTGTTGTACCAGATCGTCGTGTCGATCGGATCGAGTTCGCCGTCGATGTAGATCTGCTTGAGCTGGTCGATCAGGATCACCGCCGGGTCGCGGTAGATCGCGATGTTGCGCGTCGCCACCTTGATCTTGAGCGGCTTGTTGGGGCCGTAACCCAGCCCTTCCATGATCTTGCGCGCCTCGGCCCGGCTCTTCTCGACGTCGGGCGAATGGCCCGGCAGCGTCGCCAGCATGTCGGCCGGCATGCCCCAGAAGCCGGCCGGCGGCGGCAGCATGGCAGCGCCGTCGAGGTCATGGCCCTGGCTCAGGATCTGGTTGAACGCCTTGATGTCGAGCGCCAGCACCAGCGCCTTGCGCACCTGCGGATTGTCGAACGGCGGCGCGTCGCGATTGATCAGGATGTTGGAATTGACGTTGGTCGGCCGCGCCTCGCACACCGCGTTCGGCTTCTGCGCCATCACGTCCTTGAGCAGCGGGAAGGTCACGTCGGAGTCGAACGTCATGTCGAACTCACCCGACTGGAAGCCCAGCAGACGGGTGCTGCGGTTGGGCACGATCTTCCAGTCGATGGCATCGAGATAGGGCTTGCCCTTCTTGAAGTAGTCGGGATTGCGCACCAGCTTGATCGATTCGTTGCGCTTGAAATCCACCACCTTGAACGGACCGGTGCCGATTGGCTTGGAGCGCATGACGCGATCGGGCACATGGCAGGAGTAGACCGGCGAATAGCCGCCCGCGAGCATGGTGAGAAAGGACGGTTCCGGCCGACCGAGGACGAAGGTGACCTCGTAATCGCCGTTGGTCGTGACGTCCTTGAGATTGTTGTACCAGATCTTGCGCGGGTCCTTGCGGATGATGTCGCTGTCCTTGCCCGCCAGCGCGTCCCAGGTGCACTTGACGTCCTTCGAGGTGAAGGGTTGGCCGTCGTGCCACTTCACGCCCTGGTGCAGCTTGAAGGTCAGCTTGGTCTTGTCGTCGCTCCACGACCAGCTGTCAGCGAGATCGCCGACGATGTGATCGGGGCTGTTCACCTTCTCCTTGGGATCGAACACGACCAGGTTGTTGAAGACGGCCATGAACGGCTGCACGACCGAGATGGTCGACTCTTCGTGGATCGACGCGCTCGGCGGATTGTCGCGATGGGAAATGCGCAGCGTGCCGCCCTGCTTCTGCGCGAACGAAGGTGACGCAACCGTCACCAGGCCGAGCACACCCGCGGCCCAGACAGCCCTTGTCAGACGCATCCGAATTCCCTCCCAGATCAGCGCCAATTTGCTTTGTTCTTATGGCGGCCAAGCTATCACATCGTGTGCAGCGGCCAAGCGCTATTGCGCCGCGCCCTTCAGCTCGATCTGATTTCCTTCCGGGTCGTGGAAATACACCGACGGGCCATTGCCTTCAGCCCCATAACGCTCGACCGTTTCGCCCACCGTAATGCCGAGAGGCGAAAGCCGCGCCACGATCCGCGCGCGGTCGAACGGTTCGATGCGGAAGCAGAGATGATCCATGTTGCCGCCGGTGGCGGGAGGCTCGCCCTGGATCAGGTCGAGCAGCGAAGCACCGGCCCGCATCTGAACCAGATGGAGCTTCTCCAGCGTGCGCTCGACCTTGAAGTCGAGCGCCTGCTCGTAGAATCGGACCATGGCAGCGAGGTTCCGCACCCGCAGCACGACATGATCGATCCGTTCGACATGGAAAGTCATGGCGTTTAGCTTAGCGCCGCCGGACGGCCGGCGGAAGCGGTGGAGGAAACAATGGGCTTTGCAATCAACGCCGCCAAGGCGCGGCTGAAGAACAACGAGCTGGCGATCGGCATCGGCATCCGCCTGGTGCGCAACGTCGATATCATCAAGGTCATGAAGGCGGCAGGGTACGACTGGTTGTTCATCGACCTGGAGCATGGCTCGATGTCGATCGAAACCGCCTGCGCCATCTCCGTCGCGGCCCAGGATTCCGGCATCGCGCCGATCGTGCGCGTGCCCTATGGCGAGCTGACGATGGCGACGCGCGTGCTCGATGGCGGCGCGCTCGGCATCGTCATTCCCCATGTCGACACGGCCGAGGAAGCGAAGGAGATCGCCGACAAGCTGCGCTATCCGCCGCGCGGTCACCGCTCCGTCGGCGGCGGCCAGGCGCAGTTCGACTATGCGCCGATGCCGCTCGGCGAGATGACCGCCAAGAGCGACGAGAACACGCTGATCACCGTGATGATCGAAACGCCCAAGGCGGTCGAGAATGCCGAGGCGATCGCCTCGGTGCCCGGCATCGACTGCCTGCTGGTGGGTTCAAGCGATCTCTCGATGGAGATGGGCATCCCGGGCGACACCGGCAATCCAAAGGTCCAGGCCGCCGTCGACAAGGTCATCGCCGCCTGCAAGAAGCACGGCAAGTGGCCCGGCATGGGCGGCGCCTATACCGAGGAGCTGCTGAAGCTCTACACCGGCAAGGGCATGAAGCTGCTGCTGTCCGGCAACGACCTGCCCATGCTCACCAACGCCGCCCGCGCGCATCAGGCGAAGGTCCGCGCGTTCCAGAAGTAAGATTTAAAGATCCCTCACTCCGTTCGGGATGACACCGCTGGTGAGGCGAAGCCGACGGATCCCGATCCGATGCCCGCCAGAGATCCCTCGCGGCGCTCGGGATGACACCGTTGATGGGGCGAAGCCGAGGACAGTATCGTGCCGGCGCGTAGGGCAGCGTCGTCGCGAGGCACGTGACGATGTCGCTCCAAGAACCGTGTCATCCCGAGGCGGAGCCGAGGGATCCCGACACGACGGTTGCCAGAGATCCCTCGCAGCGCTCGGGATGACACCGTTGATGGGGCGAAGCCGAGGACAGTGTCGTCCCGGCGCGAGGGACAGCGTCGTCGCGAGGCAAGAGGCGCGTCATCCCGCCACGAGAGGCAGTGTCATCCTGAGGCAGTGACAGTGTCATTCCGACCCACAGGACAGTGTCGTCCCGAGGCGAAGCCGAGGGATCTCGGTCCGGCGCCCGCCAGAGATCCCTCGCAGCGCTCGGGATGACACCGTTGATGGGGCGAAGCCGAAGACAGTGTCGTCCCGGCGCGAGGGGCAGTGTCGTCCTGAGGCAGTGACAGTGTCATTCCGACCCGAAGGACAGTGTCGTTCCGACCCAAAGGACAGTGTCATCCCGAGGCGGAGCCGAGGGATCTCTCGCTGCTCCGTAGGTGACCATAATCGTCGGTTCTGAGGCGGCGGGTTTAGGGTCGGTGCCCAACACATCCCGAGACACGCATGTCCTGTCGCCGCCCGCTCCCCTTGTCCGTCGCTTCGCGTCCCGACTCGCAGCCCCGCTCACCGTTTTCCCTCCGTTTAAAAACGGTAAAAACGGTGAACCGCGATGCTCCCGCGCCGCGACGTCCGCGCCCGCAGCACGCCACCTGCACCCGTTATTTTCCCGTTATTTTAACGGGCGCGGTGGCGAGGGATCCTGGTCTTTTCCGCCCTGCGTGGACGCTCGCGCCTCCGAAGACGCGGCCGCCCGCCGGCAGCGCGTCCTCGCGCTACCGCTTTCCTTCGATCTCGATCTCGATCAGGTGCGGCTTGCCCGACTTGAAGGCGGCCGCCACCGCCGCCTTGATGTCGTCGGCTTTCGTCACGTGCGTGCCGCCGAGGCCCATGCCCTTGGCGAGATCGACGAAGCCCAGCGCAGGGCCGGTCAGGTCCATGTGCATATAGGGCTTGTTCGACTGGACATCGAAGCGCGTGCGGTAGGCATCGATGTTGTGCTTCAGCACGCGGTATTCGCGGTTGGCCAGGATCACGAACACGATCGGCAGGTCGTGATGGGCCGCGGTCCACAAGGCCTGGATGGAATACATCGACGAGCCGTCGCCGGAGACGCACAGCACCGGCCGCTTGTCCTGCGCCACGGCAACGCCGATCGCGCCGGCGACGCCTTGCCCGATGCCGCCGCCACGGCCGCTGAAATAATCGTCCGGGCCTTTGAAGGTGAAGGTCTTGAACAGGTCGAGATTCGCCGTGATGGTCTCATCGACCACGACCACATCCGCCGGCGCGCCGGCCCGGATCGCGGCCAGGGCGCGGGCCATCGAGGTCGGCGTGCGCGACCAGGCCTTGGCAACGCGCGCCTTCTGCGCGGCGTCTTCCGCCTCCTTCTGCTCCTTGTGCGCCTCGTTGCGTCGCTTGGCCTCAGCCGGATCGATCGCCACAGATTGCGCCAATGCCTCGAGCGCGGCACCGACATCGGCGACCAGGCCGGCATCGACCGCGAAATTGTAGGCCAGCCGCGACGGCGCCGCCTCGATCTGCAGCACCTTGGTGCCCGGCACGAACGGAGAGCCCGGCCCGTACCACACCTCCTCGAAGAACGGTCCGCCCACCATCAGCACTAGATCGTTGGTCGCGAACTGCCTGGCGACGCCCGGCGCGTCGAAAGCGAGCGTGCCGCGATAGGCCGGATGATCGGTTGGGAAGGAATTGCGGCCGCGCAGCCCCTCGAACCACACCGTCGTGCCGATCTTCTCGACCAGCGCCACCAGCGCCTTGTCGGCGCCGGCGCGGGCAATGTCATCGCCGGCAATGACGGCCGGCCGCTTCGCATCCGCCAGCAGGCGCGCCATCGCCTCTACTCCCGCGGGATCGGGCCGGCTGGCGGCAAACAGCGTCGCCGGCGCGCCCGGCGAAATAGTGGTCTCCTGCTCCATCACATCGATCGGCAGCGCCACGAACACCGGACCGGCCGGCGCCTCGTTGGCGATCTTGAAGGCGCGCTGCAGGATCGGTCCGATCTCGTCGGCGCGCTCGACCTGAACGCTCCATTTGGTCACCGGCGCGGCCATCGCCACGAGGTCGTGCCCGAGCACGGGATCGCGCAGGCGGATGCGCGTGTCCTGCTGGCCGGCCGTGACCACCATCGGCGAGTTGTTCTTGAGCGCGCCATAAATCATGCCGATCGCGTTGCCGAGGCCCGGCGCCACATGCAGGTTCACGAACGCCGTCTTGCCGCTGGCCTGGGCATAGAAGTTCGCCGCCCCGACCGCGACGCCTTCGTGCAGATGCACGACATAGTCGATCTGCGGATAATCGAGCAGCGAATCGATCAGCGGACTCTCGGTCGTGCCGGGATTGCCGAAGATGCGATCGACCCCATGGTTGAGCAGCGTCTGCATGAGAACCTGGCGGCCGCGCATGTCTCGTTCCTTCCCCTTGTTTCTCTCCCCCGCTAGGAGGAGAGGTGATAAGAGGCTGAAGGGAGAAGCGCATGCAAGCGGATTACGTGGTGGTAGGGGCCGGCTCGGCTGGCTGCGTGCTCGCGTCTCGTCTGTCGGAAACGGGCGCCTCGGTGATCCTGCTCGAGGCCGGGCCCAACGACTGGCATCCGATGATCCATATCCCGGCCGGCATGCGGTCGCTGATCCGCAATCCGCTGGTGAACTGGAACTACACGACCGAACCGGAGAAGGCGTCGGGCGAACGTCGCATCGATTGGCCGCGCGGTCGCACGCTGGGCGGCTCGAGTTCGATCAACGGCATGCTCTATGTGCGCGGCGCGCCGGCCGACTTTGACGGCTGGGCCCAGATGGGCTGCCGCGGCTGGAGCTGGGACGATGTGTTGCCCTACTTCAAGCGCTCCGAGCACTACGTGCAGGGCGGCGATCCCGAAGTGCGCGGCAGCGGTGGCCCGCTCAAGGTCGAGGACTACCGCACCATCCTGCCGCTCACCCACCGCTTCGTCGAAGCGGCGCAGCAGGCCGGCTTCCCCTTCAATCCCGATCTCAACGGCAAGCAGCGATACGGCGTCGGCTATTCGCAGATGACGCGGCGCGGCCGCTTCCGCGGCTCGACGGCACAGACCTACCTGCGCGAGGCGCGGCGGCGACCCAACCTGCGGATCGAGACCGACGCCCAGGCCGGCCGGCTGAGCTTCGAGGGCCGACGCTGCACCGGCATCTCCTTCCAGCGCGGCGGCAACCTCACCCATGTGCGCGCCAATCGCGAGGTGATCGTGGCCGGCGGCACCATCAACTCGCCGCACATCCTGCAGGTCTCCGGCATCGGCCCGGCGGCCCATCTGCAATCGCTGGGCATCCCGGTCGTCCACGACCTGGCGGGCGTGGGCGCCAACCTGATCGACCATTATGTGATCCGGGTCGTGCATCGCGTGAAGGGTGCCGAGACGGTCAACGAGATCGCGCGCTTCCCCCGCGTGCTGCCGGAGATCGTGCGCTTCGCCGTCACCGGCCGCGGCGCGCTCACCTTCGGCGTCACCACGGCGCAGGTCTTCTGCGACAGCCGCGAGGGCCTGGCCTCGCCCGA
Organism: Enhydrobacter aerosaccus; assembly: GCF_900167455.1. Taxonomy (GTDB): domain Bacteria; phylum Pseudomonadota; class Alphaproteobacteria; order Reyranellales; family Reyranellaceae; genus Reyranella; species Reyranella aerosaccus. The sequence goes on along the minus strand of NZ_FUWJ01000004.1, from coordinate 150,635 downwards.
CCTGCAGCTCCTGTTCACGCCCGGCAGCACGCATCCGCTGAAGTTCGGCCAGCTCGACGAGCAGCCGGGCATGAGCTGCGTCGTCTGCGTCGTGAAGCCGGACAGCCGGGGCACGATCATGGCGACCTCGCCCGAGCCGTTCGAGCGGCCGGCGATCCGGCCCAATTATCTCAGCACCCGCACCGACGAGCTCGCCCTGCTCGGCGGCACGCGCCACGCGCGCCGCATCTTCGCGCAGGCCTCTCTCTCGCAGCATAGCAGCGGTGAGATCCAGCCCGGCGCCGACATAAGCAGCGACGCGGACCTGCTCGCCTATGCCCGCCGTGCCGGCAACACGCTCTATCATCCGGTCGGCACCTGCCGGATGGGCGAGGATCCGCGCGCCGTCGTCGATTCGCGCCTCAGGGTCCACGGCATCGAAGGCCTGCGCGTGATCGACGCCTCGGTGATGCCGACGCTCACCACCGGCAACACCAACGCCCCCACCATCATGATCGCCGAGAAGGGCGCGACGATGATTGCGGAGGACGCGAAGCCATAAGGTGCATCTGCCGTCGGCGCCGCAGCAGGGACGGCAGCGCCAGCCACAGGGCGCCGGCAACGAAAAACCAGAGGAAGGCCAGCATCTGCAGCAGGGGCGCGATGTCGGGAGCGACTCGCGCGGCGGACAACAGGCCGACGAAGCCCAGCACGCCCACGACCTGCACGCCCGCCAGGGCCATCCGCGCCTGGGTGAACGACCGTGTCCGGCGGTCGGGACGAAAGTCCGCGCTCCGGTCAGGCGGCAAGATAGGTGAAGACCTTGTAGGCCAGGCCGGCGGGAAACAGTGCAGCCGGCGTCACGCACAGAAAGCCGACGACGAACTGCGCCGCCTTGGCGGTCAGCCGTTCGGCGCGCGTCAACGGAGGTTCTTCTTCCTGAAGATGAACAGCAGAGAGGGACATGGCGGACTCCTGATGAGACCTGGTCGGCCCCATAGTTGGAGATTTCGCCATAGGGATTCGAGAACGCTGACGGCTCTCGGCCATAGCCGCATCATAGGAATCGATGATCCATTGGCGCCCCTCGCACCGTCCTTGCCGGAACGCGCGAAGGGCGTGCTACGGTGCGACGTGGTTTGGGAATCGATCCTGCCGGACAGGCGTCTGACACTGCCGCTCATCCTGCGCCGGCTGCTCCTGTGGCTCGGCGCGATGGCCGGAATGGCCGGACTGTTGTCGCCGGCGCTTGCCGCAGACACGGCCACGATCGAGCTGTCGATGCGGCTGGAGAACATCTCCGGCTTCTCGACCCGGGACAAGACCTACTCGGTCGATGGCACGCTGTGGCTGGCCTACGACGCGGCTCTGGCCCGGGCGTTGGACGAGCACAAGATGGCCGCCATCGATCTCGTCCGCTTCCAGAACCTGGTCAATCCGTGGGACTCGACCGTCGAGCTGCTGACCCGGCAGCCGGCGCGGCTGGCCGACGGCAAAGTCTTCCAGGGCTATCGCTTCGTCGGCACGTTCTATTCCAACGACATCGACTTTGCCCACTTCCCGTTCGGCCAGGTGACGCTGTCGGTCGTGATCGAGCCCAGGATCGGCATCGCTGACCTGCTCGGCCGCACCATCCGGGTCGCGGTGGCGCCATCGGGGGCCGAGCTCGGCGCGCGGGCCGGCATCAGCGGCTACGATCTCAGCCGCTGGGCCTTCGTCGACGTGCCCTACAAGCGCGCCACCAGCCTGATGGGGGGCGCCGCCGCCACCGAGAGCCGCGCCGTCTTCAACCTCCATTACGACGCCAACGACTATGCCGCAGCCGTCAAATGGGTCCTGCCGCTGGCCGTCGTGATGCTGATCATGCTGCTGACGCCGACGCTCTCCAGCGCCCTGATCTCCGAGCGGCTGGCCGTGCCGCCGATGATCCTGCTCAGCATCGCCCTGATGCAGCAGAGCTATCGCGAGAACCTGCCGGCCATTCCCTACCTGACGTTCCTCGACAAGCTCTATGCCTTCTCCTTCATCGTGACGCTGGCCTTCTTCGTGCTCTTCATCTGGGCCGCCAACGCGCTGCGCAGCGCCTCACCCGCCAGCTCGGCGCGACAGACGCGGCGCATCAACAGGGTCGATCTCGCCACGCAGATTTTGGCCGTCGCCGGCTACGTGCTGATCGTCGTGCTCTCGGTGTAGGCTGCGGCCGATCGATCATGGATGCCCGACGCCATTCGGGCCCGAAAGGAGACCCGAGGATGGCCGATGCCCTTCCCGCCCTGTGCCTGATTGCCATGCCGGGCCGCCGGCGCCGCACCATCGAGCTCTGCAAGGAAGCCGAGACGCGTGGCTTCGCCGGCATCTATGTGCCGAGCCCATTCGGCAACATGTCGATGTGCGAGGCGCTGTCGTGGAACACCGAGAACGTCCCCTTCGCTACCTCGATCGTGCCGATCTACCAGCGCACGATCGTCGATTTCGCGCAGAGCGCCGCCATGATGCACGAGGTCTCGAACGGCCGCTTCCGGCTCGGCATCGGCATCGCCCACGGCCCGTCCTACGTGCGCATGGGCGTGACGCCCGGCAAGCCGCTGGCCGACACGCGCGCCTTCATCGAGAAGTTCCGTGCCGAGACGGCGTTCGGACCGCTGCCGCCCATCATCGTCGCGGCGTTGCGCCGGAAGATGGTGGCGCTGGCCGGCGAACTGGCCGAAGGCGTGGTGTTCGCCAATGTCTGCCGCTCGCATGTGGGCGACTCGCTGGCGGCGCTGCCGGCGGCGAAGCGCACCGGCGATGCCTTCTTCATCGGCAACATGATCCCGACCTGCATCAGCGACGATGTCGAGGCGGCCAAGGCGGTGAACCGGCGCACCCTCACCAACTACGCCTTCCTGCCCAACTACCGGAACTACTGGAAAGAGGCCGGCTACGCCGAGGAGATGGCGGCGATCGAGAAAGCGATCGCCGAGGGGCGCCGCGACGACGTGCCGAAATACCTCACCGACAAGTGGCTGGCCGACACCACGCTGTTCGGCCCGGCCGCCAAGGTCCGCGACGGCGTTGCCGCCTGGCGCGCGGCCGGCGTACACACGCCAATCCTGGTGCCTTCCTCGGCCGCAGGCAATCAGATGAAGGCAATCGAGGAAGTGTTCGGGGCGTTTGGGTGAGGGTGAACTGCTCCACTCTTAAGTTCATCCAGCTCCCATAAACGTGTGAGGCAACATCGTGGCGCATCGAGCGTTCGTTGCGTTTTCTGGCGGAGGCGCTAAGGGCATCGTGCATGTCGGTGCCCTCAAAGCGCTCGAACTGCGCAACGTAGAAATATTGGGCGTTTCCGGTACTTCTGCGGGAGCCATCGTGGCTGCGCTAGCAGCTTCTGGGTTTCGAGCAGACGATATCGTAGACGGAGCTACGGGAAGCACTATCCTTCGTGAGCTGTCAATTATCGATCCAAGGCTGAGACGAGCCGTTGATCTTTTTGGTGGTCAGTGGTGGCGGATTCGGCTGCTCCGCGCGGTTCTCACTCTTCCAATGCCACTAGGCTGGACCGCATTCCTAACTTGGGTCGCTTTGCTTCTTCTCGGCTGGGGACTTCAGGCACTGTTACCGTCGTCCGTAACTTTTCTCTTTTGGCTTGGCTACTGGCTCATTCTCGGCATAGCAGCATTTGTCATATCTCGCGTGGCATTGGGGGGACTAAGCGACATTCGTCGGTTCCGCGATGCCCTAAACCGACTATTGCAACGTAAGATGTTTCCCGACGAGGCGGAGCGAACCGTCCTGCTCGAAGACTTCGGAAAAGAGGGTCGCCCAACTTTGAAAATTGTGAGCGCAAATCTAAGCCAACATTCGCTACACCTGTTCTCACCGGAACGTACGCCAAAGATGCCGTTAGCCGACGCTGTCGCAGCGTCAGTTTGCCTTCCGGTGGTATTCTCTCCGTGGCAAATAGCGCAAGATCTACATGTTGACGGCGGAATTGTCTCAAATTTACCGGCTTGGTCGTTTGACGAAGAGAGGGAATTGGACCCCGAAGCTTTGACGATTGCCGTGGAGGTCGAGGTGCAACCGGAAAGCGCATACTTGAACCGATTTAATTGGGTTCCGGCTGCGATTCGAACGGGCCTTTTTGGCTCAGGAGAGCTAAATTTGCGCATATCCGGGCCAAGCGAGAAGTTGGCTCTGCCGACTAAGTTTGGGCTTCTAGATTTCGACAAATCGGCAGAAGCGACGGCGGCAGAAGTTCGGGAAGTCGCTGCCGCTGCGGGTACTCAAGCCAGAGAGGGTGCTTAGAGGACCACTCTCAGACATAGGCTCTGTCGCATCGTCGAATGAAGACGACACGGTGGCCGCCGCCCGCATCTTGTCCGTCCCCGCCAACGCCTGGGCGAATTCGGCCATAAGGACGGCAGCGTGCTGCTCGCGGGCAAATGCTCCATTGTGGAGTTCCAGCCATGCGCCGAGCGTCATCCTGCTGCCGCTCTTCTTCTCCAGACGCCGAAGGCGGCGGGCAATCAGATGAAGGCAATCGAAGAAGTGTTCGCGACCTTCGGCTGAGGCGAATGGCGCGGGCTGCCGCGCCCGCGGCCGCTACTGGATCAGGTCGTCGGCGCTGGCCAGCAGCGTCTGCGGCAGGGTGAGGCCGAGCGCCTTCGCGGTCCTGAGGTTGATCACGAGGTCGAACGCGGTCGGCTGCTCCACCGGCAGGTCGGCCGGCCGGGCGCCGGCCAGGATCCGCTTCACATAGTACATCGAGCGCCGCACCAGCGTGGTGAAGGTAGCGCCATAGCTCATCAGCGCCCCGGCCTCGGCCACGTTGCGGGACGGGCCGATCACGGCGATGTGGCGCTCGATTCCCAGAGCGGCGATGCGGCCGACGAGCTGCCAGAACAGGGCATCGGCGACCAGCAGCAGCGCGTCGGGCTGCACCCCGTCCGGTGCTATCTCGCCCCTCGGGCCGAACGCCGCGTCGAAGCCATCGGGCGCGCTGAGCTCGATCGCGCGTACCTCCAGCCCGATCCCGGCGCCGACCGTCCGCACCCGCTCGAAGATCGGCCGGTTGGTGGCATTGAGCGGATTGATCAATACCGCGAGCGTCCGTGCCTGCGGCAGCACCGTGCGCACCAGCTCCACCAATTTCGGCACCGCGTCGTCGGCCATGGTGGCGACGCCGGTCGCGTTGCCGCCAGGACGCGCCAGACTGTCGATCAGCCCGGCGCCCACGGGATCGTTGATGGCAACGAACACGATCGGCACCGTCCGGGTCGCCTGCAATGCGGCGCGTACCGAGGCAATCGTCGCCACCAGGAGGACAGCAGGGTTGGTCGCCAGCGCCGCCTGGGTGAGGGCCGGAAAGCGGCTGTACTCACCCTCGGCAAAATAGACGTCGAGCACATAGTCGCGGCCGTCCTTCAGGCCGTTATCGGCCAGGCCGGCATGGATCGTGGCGATCATGGGCGCTTCGGTGTGGGCATTGGCGGGCGCGATGAAGGCCAGCCGCGCCGGTGTCGCCGCCTGCGCCCGCATCGGCCCTGCCACCGCCGCGCCGCCCAGCGTCGCGATCACCACCCGCCGCCTCACGCTCCCCGCGCCCGCGGTCGGGCCGTCGGTCCTTCTACCGTTCGCCAAGAATGATCCCCCGCACTCCCCGGGCGGAACCGTAGAGGGGTCGTTGCGGACATGCAACGCAGGCGGCGGCGCCGACGCTGTTTAGGGGCGGCCAAGGCTGCGAAGACCCCCGTGCTCGCCGGCTAAGCTTTGCTCAAGCACGCTCGGTAGAGCTGCATCTACAGCAATGTGAGCGCCACTGGAGTGGCGCGCTCCCGTGAGCCCGACATGAAATGTTCCTGCCCCCTCGCCCGCTTTCATCGGAGCGCGCAACTCCAGTTGCGCTCATTCCAGGTGACATGCCTCTTTGAAGTCATCTCGCTGGACCGCTCTCTCTTCGTCCTCAACTAACGGGTATCGCATCGCCTATCGTTGGCAACCAGAATCGGGCAATCACACGCCGGTGTGTATCCTGTCGGCATGTACGCCGATCTCGCCCATAGCCGATGCTCGTTCCACTCGTTTCCCGAATTCGCGAAGGACTCGCGAGGCTCGCGAGCCTCGCGAGGAATCGTGCAAAATACCGTAAAGACGGGCACTTCCGGCCGATCCTCGCGAGCCTCGATTTTTTTGTGCGAACACCACCGGGGGATGCGCCACCGACGGGAAATTTACTGGAAAGCGCCGATGAACGCGGCATCCGCGGCTTCCCACCGCACGGGAAGGCACGAGACTTCGTGGGAACAGGCAGCCGGCGCTCCAGGGCGGATGCGCCGAGCGCCTGCTCAATCGACGGTCGCGCCCACCGTCTTCACCACCTCGGCCCATTTGAGGCGGTCGGCATGAACCGTCGCTTTGAACTGCTCCAGCGTCTCGTAGCGCGGGGTATTGCCGAGCTCGATCATCTTCTTCTGCGTCTCGGGATCATCGAGCGCGGCCTTCACCGCGGCGTTGAGCTTGCGCGCGATCGCGGGGTCGAGCCCCTTGGGCGCGAACAGGCCGAACCAGGTGTAGCTCTCGAAGTCCGGCAGCCCGGCCTCGGCGATGGTGGGCACGTCGGGGATCGCCGGCACGCGCATGGCGGTGGTGACGCCCAGCAGCCGCACCTTGCCGGCGCGGTAGTGCGGCAGGGCCGTCTGCACCTGATTGAAGATGCAGCAGACGTCACCGTTCAGCACGCCCTGGATGGCGTCGGGCCCGCCCTTGTAGGGCACGTGCACCATGTCGAGCCCGGCCTTGTGCACGAACTCGGCGAAGGCGAGATGCGTGCCCGTGCCGTTGCCGGTCGAGGCGTAATTGTACTTGCCGGGCGCGGCCTTCACCGCGGCGATGAACTCCGGCACCGTCCTGACATCGATCACCTTGGGGTTGATCATCAGCACATTGGAGACGTCGTTCAGGGTCGAGATCGGCGTGAAGTCGGCCTCGACGTCGAACGGCAGGCGCTTGTAGAGGGCGGCGTTGACGCCGTGGGTGGCGGCGGTGCCGATCAGCAGCGTATAGCCATCGGGCTGGGCACGGGCCACGATCTCCGAGGCGACGTTGCCGCCGGCGCCGGGCTTGTAGTCCAGCACCAGTCGCTGCCCGAGCGACTTCTCCATCGCCGGCTGCAGCATGCGGCCCACGACGTCGACGCCGGAGCCCGCGGGAAAGCCCATCAGCACGGTGATCGGCCGCGTCGGCCATTCCTCGGCGACGGCAGCGAACGGCAGCAAAAGCGCGGCCATAACGGCCAGGCCGCGAACGAAACTCCCCATGCGACGACTCCCCCTTCTCGGATTCCCCTTTTAGAGGCAGCGCCGCCATACGGCCACCATTCGGGGCGGAAGGAGAAAAGGCTTGCGGGCCGTCGCTTGCCAAGAGACAGGAACAACGGGGTTTCGGAACGGGGGACGACATGAAGCGACGGCAGGCCATCGGGCTGATGGCCGGATCCGCGGTCTCGGCGGCAGCGACGGCGCGCGCCCAGCAGACGCCGCGGATGTGGACGGTGGGTGTGGCAACCGGCAGTGCCGAGGGCGATTCCGAGGCCGAGGAGCGGCTCGAGGCGTTCCGCCAGGGCATGCGCGACCTGGGCTGGAGTGAAGGCCGGAACGTCCGCTACGTCTATCGCTGGATGCGCAACGACGCCGCTCTCGGGCGCACCATGGCCGCGGAGCTGGTGGCGCTGGCGCCCGATGTCGTCCTGACCTCCGGCACCGTGGCAACCGTCGCGCTGCATACGGCCACCGATACGGTGCCGGTCGTGTTCGTCAACGTGACCGATCCGGTGGCCGGCGGGTTCGTGGCCAGCCTTGGCCATCCCGGCGGCAACATGACCGGTTTCACACCGTTCGAGTATGAGATCTCCGGAAAATGGCTGGTGCTGCTGCGGCAGGTGGCGCCGGCGGTCTCGCGCGTGGCCCTGATGGGCGACATCGGCAACCACAACTTCAAGGGCTTCTGGCTGCCGTTCGAGGAGGCCGCGCGACGGGCAGGCATCGAGCCGCTGCGGATGCCGGCCACCAGCGCGGCCGAGATCGAGAGCGGGATCGCCGCCTTCGGCGGCACGCCCGGAGGCGGCCTGATCGTGACCGCGTCAACCTTCTCGCTGGTCCATCGCGAGTTGATCGAGAGCCTGGCGGCGCGGTATCGCCTGCCGGCGATCTACTGGACACGCTTCTTTCCGCAGACCGGCGGCCTGCTGTCCTACGGGCCGGACAGCAACGCCATGACACGCGAGGCGGCGCGCTATGTCAGCCGCATCCTCGAGGGCGAGAAGCCAGCCAACCTGCCGGTCCAGGTGGCGACGAAGTACGAGACGGTGCTGAACCTCGGCGTGGCCCGCAAGCTCGGTCTCGCGGTGCCGCCGCAGTTCGCCGCGCTGGCCGACGAGGTGATCGACTGACGCTGCGATTCGCTCGCTCGTGCCGCATATCGGCTGCGAATGCACGAACGAGATCGCGCCGGCAACCGGTCCGCTACACTGCGGCGACAGCAGAGAGGAACGCCATGGGCTACATGACCGACGAGCGCCGCATGATCCAGGAGACGGCGCGGGCCTTCGCGATGAAGGAGGTGCTGCCACTCGCCAACAAGCTCGATCCCGAGAAGGGCGACATCCCAACCGAGCTGATCGAGAAGCTGGCCGACATGGGCTATTTCGGCATCGTCATCCCCGAGCAGTATGGCGGGCTGGGGCTCGGCGTGTTCGAGTATTGCCTGATCACCGAGGAGCTGGCGCGGGCGTGGATGAGCGTCGCCTCGATCATCGCCCGCGGCAACGGCTTGAGCGCCGGTCGCGGCATGACCGAGGAGCAGCGTGCGGTGTTCCTGCCGCGGGCGGCGAAGGGGCAGTTCCTGGGCGCGGCGGCGATGTCCGAGCCGGATGTCGGCTCGGATCTCGGCAACATCTCCTGCCGGGCGCGGCGCGACGGCGATTCTTGGGTGATCAACGGCAACAAGTACTGGTGCACGTTCGCGGATGGGGCGGATTACATCATGCTGGTGGCGCGCACCTCGGATGCGCCCGACCCCAAGCGCAAGCATGTCGGCCTCTCCTCCTTCCTGATCGAGAAGAAGCGCGGGACGCTGCCCGAGGGCGTGCGCGGCGCGCCGATCCCCAAGATCGGTTACTTCGGCTGGAAGACCTGGGAGCTCGCCTTCGACAATTGCCGCCTGCCGGCCTCGGCGCTGATCGGCGAGGAGGGGCGCGCCTTCTACTACATCTCGGCCGGTCTCGAACGCGCCCGCGCCCATACCGCGGCCCGCGCCATTGGCTTGGCGCGCGGGGCGCTCGAGGATGCGACCGCCTATGCGCAGGAGAGGCGGCAGTTCGGCCAGGCGATCGGTGAATTCCAGAACACGCGGTTCAGGCTCGCGCGCATGGCGACCGAGATCGAGGCGTCGCGCCAGCTCATGTACTTCGTGTGCGACGAGATCGACAGCAAGCGCCGCTGCGACAAGGAAGCGGCGATGGTGAAGTTCCACGCCTCTGAGATGGCCGAGCGCGTGACCAGCGAGGCGCTGCAGATCTTCGGCGGCGCCGGCTACACCACCCTTCACGCGGTCGAGCGCTACTGGCGCGACGCGCGGCTCACCAAGATCTTCGAAGGCACCAGCGAGATCCAGCAGCGCATCATCTCCGATCACCTGCTGGGCAAGCCCAAGGCCGCGTAGTCATGCCCTCGCCCCTCTTTCTCGGAATCCCTCCCCCTGGCGGAACCCGCCAGGGGGAGGTGTCGCCGTCATACGGCGACATAGGGGGCGGCGACGGAGGGGGATTGCCTACAGCGCGCGCAGGAACTGGACGAGATCCTGCTTTTCGGGCTGCGTCAGTTTGGTGCCGAGCACGAGGTTGAAGAACTCGACCGTGTCGTCGAGCGTCAGCAGGCGCCCGTCGTGCAGGTAGGGCGGCGAGTCCTTGATGCCGCGCAGCGGGAAGGTCTTGATCGGGCCGTCGGCGCTGGCCATCAGGCCGTTGATCATCACCGGCTTGTAGAAGCGCTCGACCTGGAGATTGTGCATCAGGTTGTCGGTGTAGAAGGGCGGCGTGTGGCAGGTCGCGCACTGGCCCTTGCCGAAGAAGATCGCCTGGCCGCGCATCTCGGCGGCCGTCGCCCTGGCCGGATCGAGCTTGCCGAACAGGTCGAGCTTGGGGGCCGGCGGGAAGTCGAGCAGTTCCTGGAACTCGGCCATGTCGTGCACTTGGCTGCCGCGCTCCAGCACGTTGACGCCCTTCTTGGTCGCGATCACCGGATCGCCGTCGAAATAGGCGGCACGCTGCTCGAACTCGGTGAAGTCCTCGACCGTCTTGAGCGCGCGCTGCGAGCCGAAGAGCCGCTGGATGTTCACCCCGCGCAGCGACGGCGTGTCGATGCGGTGACGATGCTCCTGCGGACGGATATCACCCACCTCGTGGGTCGAGCCGTTGGTGTGGCCGTTGGCGTGGCAATCCAGGCAAGCGACGCCGCGGCTCGCCTTCTCCGAGCGACGGTCCTCGGTCTGGTTGAACTGCTGCTGCGGGAACGGGGTAAGCAGCAGCCGCAGCCCCTCGATCTGCTTGGGATTCAGGATGCCGTTGAACAGCTCGTAGTAGTTGTCGATCGTGACCAGCTTGCCTTGCGACACGTCGCCGAGATCGGGCCGCGTGGTCAGGTAGATCGGCGCCGGGAACTCGGGCAGGAACTGGTCGGGAATGTCGTACTCGAGGTCGAAGCGCGTGAGATCGCGCGCCTCCTGCTTCCTGATCTCCTCGATCTCGAACTTCGGGAACACCATGCCACCCTCGGCCTGGTTGGGATGCGGCAGCGGATAGAAGCCCTTGGGAAAGAGGTTGCGGTCGCGGATTTCGACCGGTGTGGCGTTCGCCAGCTGCTCCCAGCTCGTGCCCGCCGGCAGCTTCACGCGCACGCCGTCCTGCACGGGCTTGCCGCGCGACATCGTCATGCCCGCGGCCGGACGGTTGGCAAGGTCGTAGCGCTCGGCCAGCAGATCGGCCTGCCGCTTCTGGACGGCCGGCTGCGCCGCCTTCATGCGGGCCATGATCGCGGCGAATGGTTCCTTGATATCGACTGGCATGTAGCTGGTGGCGCCACGCTGCGCGTCCTGAGCAGAGGCGATGGCGAATGTCGCAAGAGCGGTCGCAGTCGTGAGCGACAGCCACAGCAGCTTGGATTTGGGCAGGCGCATGGAAGCTCCTCGTCATCGTATCAGAGGCGCCCCCGCCGGACGGAAAACTACCCTTGCCCGTCCGCCGTGGCAATCACCGAAGACTGCAGAGGAGACCTCCGATCAATCGCGGAAGGAGGGATCGATCCGGTCGAGCTTGCGCAGGAGAGCCGGCCACTCCATCACGCCGAAGGGGCGGCGCGTCTGCGGCTGGTAGTTCAGGTAGGTCGCCTCGACGACGTCGGCCGGGACATCGACCAGTGGGGTGTTGCAGGCCATGGCCGCGAGCTGCGTCTTGCAGGAAAGTTCCAGACGGTGAATGGCATTGAAGGCCTCGGCGACAGTGGCGCCGGTGGTGAGCAGGCCGTGATTGCGCAGGATCATCGCATTGTTGGTGCCGAGGTTGCGCACCAGCGATTCCTGCTCGCCGAGATCGAGCACCACGCCGTTGAAGTCGTGATAGCTGATATGGGCGAAGCGCATCGAAGTCTGGGTGTTGGCGAGCAGGCCGCACGCCAGCGTCGAGACCGCCATGCCGGGCCAGGTGTGGGTATGGATCACGCACGCCACCTCGGGCCGCGCGCGATGGATGGCGCTGTGGATCACGAAGCCGGCACGGTTGATGCCGTAGTCGAGGCCGGCCCCGAACTCGGGCTTGGCGAGGATGTTCCCCTCGTGATCGATCTTGATCAGGCTGGAGGCGGTGATCTCGTCATAGAGCATGCCGTAGGCGTTGATCAGGAACGCGTCGGGCTCGCCCGGCACGCGGACCGAGACATGGTTCGCGGCCATGTCGGACATGCCGTAGAGATCCATGAGGCGATAGCAGGCAGCGAGATCGATACGCGCCTGCCATTCCTCGGGCGAGACCTCGTCGCGCAGATGGGCGACCTTCGACGTCTTCAGCGCATGTACGGCCATAGGGCCCTCCCGGTTGTGCGTGCAGGGCACGACCGTAGCGCCGGGCCGGCCCGGCCGTCCATGGGGCCGCGCTCAGATCTTCTTCTTCGGATCGCGCAGATTTCGCGGTTCGAGCGGGATCGGATAGGCGGTGGTCGACTTGATGCGCTCCATGGCGAAGCGCGAGGTGACGTTCTTGAGCGGCATGCTGTCGATCAGCTTCTTGTAGAAGGTGTCGAAGGCCTGCATGTTCGGCACCGCCACGCGCAGCATGTAGTCGATGTCGCCGGCCATGCGATAGAACTCCATCACCTCGGGCATCGCCGTCACGGTCTGGGCGAACTTCGACAGCCAGGCCGACGAATGATCGCCGCTTTCGATCGACACGAACACGGTCAGTCCCTGGCCGATCGCCTCGGGCGACACCAGCGCCACGCGCTTCAGGATGACGCCGGTCTTCTCCAGCCGCTGGATGCGCTTCCAGCACGGGCTCTGCGACAGGCCTACGCGGTGGGCAATCTGCGCCAGCGACAGGCTGGCATCCTCCTGCAGGAGGGCCACGATCTTCCGGTCAATCGCATCCATGTATCGGAATCCTATGGGGCTTCGTCGCCCACTGTCGGGCGGCCGGCGTCCAAACTCAACCGGTCTTCAGCCCGAAACCGCGTCGAACCTCACCGGCGCGCCGAGGCGCAGGCTGAGGGCCTGGGCCAGGTCCTCGACGTCGCCGTCGATCGCGCCGGCATAATTGGCCAGCCGCGGATCGGCATCGCCGGACCACGACAGGCGCCAATCGCCGCCACTACAGACCAGCGCGCCGACGATGCGACCGCGCGTGGTCACGGCCCAAAGGCCCTGCTCGTCGCGACCGACGGCGAACAAGCGCGCGGCGCGGGAAACGAGATCGTTGGCAAGCGAGAACATGCTTCACTTTACTGCCCTCTCTGCACCACCCTCAATGAAATGGCCTGGTCGATTGCAAGGGGAGGAGGAGAAGGAAAGTCTTCGCCCGTCAGCCCGGAAGGAAGTTTTTCCTGCTGGCGCCTAATCGAGCGCGCCGCAGCGTCGAAAGTACCGCGCCACGCCCGACTGCAGCAGGCCAAGACTCGGCGTCGCCGCAAGGGTGTTCTTCACCGTCGTATAGAGAAGCTGCTTGGTCCGAAGGCCGGCATTCTCAGCGCGATGGAACGCAAAGGCCAAGCGATAGCCGGTGGCATCGGACAAGTCCGGCCGCGCCAGGATGAAGCTCCAGGAACCGACGGTCTCGATCGGGTCGTACTGTCCGGGATAGAGCCGCGCCGGCACCGTCAGCGGCTCCAGGAACGGATAGTTGGCCGCGATTCGCACGATCTCGTCCTCGACCGGCGCAATGAAGCGCGCGCCAACGGCCGAATCGGTCAGCGTGACGAAGGGCGGCCAGCGAAAGCCGCTGCCCCACATCGCCGCCGCATGGCCGGCAAGCACCAGCGGCGCCGCGTCGGCGAAGCGCTCCGGATAGATCGCCTGGAAGTTGCGATCGATGTCGAGACCGAGCGCGCCCATGACGTAGCGCGCCTGGACCATGGCGGCGGAGTCCTTGCGGTTCCACACCACGGGCCGGTCGACGAGATCCTTGATGTGCCGGAACCGGCTGTCGGCGCGCACGGCGAACAGGCCGGGAGTCGGATAGGTCGCGCTGATGATGCGCAGTCGCTCGCCCTCGGGTGCCGCCGCGGCGAAGACTTCATGCGCAATCTCGCCCGACACCAGGCCGAGATCGATGTCGCCGCGCTTCAGTTGCTCGACATTGTCGTACGCCCCCTTGGTCGGGACAGCGCGGATCTCGAGCGCGGGATCGACTGTCTTCAGCGCCTCGAGCAGCGCCGCACTGTACAAGGGCACGTTGCCGCCTTCCGCCGACGTCGTGCCGAAGGACAGGGTGACCTCCTGTGACCTGGCCGAGGTCGAGGCGATCAGCGTGGCGCCTGCCAGCCACGAGACGACCGCGCGGCGCCTCATGGCCTGACCGCCGGTGCGTCCATCGTCATGCCCTTGGCCCTCTGCATGAGATAGGCCTCGAGCGCGACATACTCCGGCGCGTCGTACGCGAACGGCTCGGCCCGCATGCCGATCATGCAGTTGCGCAGCCGGCGCTTGAGCGAGCCCAGCGTCTGCCATTCGAGACGGTAGATGGGATAGCCGGTGGGATGGGCCTGCGGGATCGTGGCCCCGCCCAGGCTCTTGCCGGCATTGTCGTCGTGGCAGTCGGCGCAAGAGAGATTGAGCTGGCCCTGGCGGCCCTTGAACAGCTGCTCGCCCTCGGCGCGGACCGGCGTCAGGCGCGCATCGTCCGGCGGGGCGATCGGCAGGCCGCGCGACTGCAGGGCAAGATAGGCCGAAAGCTGCAGCAGTTCCTGGCTCTCCGGCCCGAAAGCCGGGGCCTTCTGCTGCGTCGTGCGGCAGAGGTTGATGCGGCCGTCGAGATCGACCGGCCTGTCGCTGCCGGGCGTGAAGGCGGGATAGCGGGCGGCTACGCCCTTCATGCTGCCGGCGGCATGGCAATCGGCACAGGCCTTGTCGGAGGCGCCGGCCTTCTGCTTCCACAGTGCCTCGCCGGCCTGAACGAACAGCATGGCCGGATTGGCGGTGTCGTCGTCCTGCATCTTCTGCAGCGCCGCGCCCATATCCTGGTAGCCCGAGCGGCGATCCTCGGCACCGCCTTGCGCGGCGGCGAACGACGCCAGGAACACCATCCCCAGCGCCAGGGCGCACGATCTTCTGTTCATGTCACGAGGGCCATCGGCTCAAGTCACCGCGACCGTCACCGAACCCTCGGCCGAGAAGTCGTTGTCGCCGCTCCAGCGGAAGCGGATCGTGCCGCTCTCCGAGGCGACAGTGAAGAACGACACGTAGGGATTGGCGGCGATGGCTGGCGACATCCGCATGCGAAAGATCTCGATGCCGTTCCAGGTCGCGATGAAGTCCTGGATGATGTTGCGCGGGATCATGGTGCCGTTGGTGCCCGGCCGGAAGCCAGTCTCCATCGGATGCAGGATCAGCGCCTTGACCTCGATGGTTTCGCCCTTGCGCGCGGTCTTGGGCGCATTGATGAGGACGTTGGCCATTACTTCACGTCCTCGACGCAGGCGGCGATGGTCACGATCACGTCGGCGCTGGCGCTCCAGAACTGGCCGGTGCTGGTCTCGGCAATGGCGACGACCTTCTGGGTGTCGGCAAGCTTGATACGCGTGCCGACGACGGCCCTGCCGTTGCGCGGGCCGAGCCAGGCGTTGAAGACATGCGGCTGCGGGTTCTTCTCATTGAAGACATGGATGGCCTTCACATGATCGGCGTCGGTCATCGGGCTCTCGACCGACACGGTCAGCGGCACCGCGTTGCCGTTCTCGATCAGCGGCGGGATGTCGAGCTTGACGCGACCGGACCGGACTTCCACCTCGCCCACCACCTCCTTGATCGCGGCGGCCAGACTCTCGGGCGTGGCCAGCGCCGGCGCGAACGGAATCACCGTCACCGTCGCGGCGGCGACAAGGAAGTGGCGTCGCGTCGGAAGACTGCTCATCGCGTCATTCCTTCAGGCTCACCAGATAGGCCACGACATCCTCGATCTGCCCTGCGCTCAGGATGGGTTTGTCCTCGAACCCCCGCGCCACACGGTGCAGGCGATCCAGCCGATAATAAGGCGGCATGATCGTGTTGGGATTCAGGCGCGATGCATCGACCAGCCGCAGCCGAAGCTGGCCCTCGCTCCAGCGTGAGCCGGCTCCGGCCAGATTAGGGGCCAGATTGCCCTGGAAGCGTTCCTCCGGAATGGGTGCGCTGTGACAAAGCAGGCACAGACCGGCCGTGCGACTGGCGACGATCGCTCGACCGCGTTCTGCATCGCCGCTTAGGCCGGTGAGCGAATCGGGTATCGAATCGCCGACGATGACGTAGGGACGAAGTTCCTCCTGGGCCATGGCAGAAACCGCCCAGACGGCGCCGACGACGGCAAGCGGAAGGATGAAGCGCAGGCGCATGGTCAATCAGCCAAAGATCTGAGCCGTCGTCGCACGAAACCAGTCGTCTGCATAGCGCGCTTCCTGGGCGCGCAGCGCCGCATCGCCGTCGATCGGACTGGCGCCGCCCGCGCCCGGCACTTCCAGCAATTGTCCTTTCTCGGGCCGGTAAACGCCGACCAGCGAGAAGCCGTAGTCCGGCGCCACCAGGTTGTAACAAGTGCTGATCAGGCGCGAGTCCGGCGCCGGCTGGCCGGCCAGACTGGCAACGATGGCCGCGGCGCAGACCTGGCCCTGGGCGCTGGCGGAGAAGGCGGCCTTAGGCATGGCGCCCATCAATGCAGCATCGCCCAACACATGGATATCCGGTTGCAGAGTCGATGCGAATGCTACCGGCTCGACCGGACACCAACCGGTCCGGTCGGCGACGCCAGCCAGCCGTGCCAGACCGCCGGCCTTCTGCGGTGGGATGATATTGGCGACATCGGCCTTGTGCTTGTCGAAGTCGGTGTTGACGGTCAGGGTCGCCGGCTCGACCGAGATGACGTTGCCACCCTGGCTCAGCGATACCCACTCGATCAGCCCGGGATAGAGCTCGGACCAGGCCTTCTGGAACAACGGCTGCTGCGAGAAGCTGTCCTTGGCATCGAGCACCAGCACCTTGGATCTCGGCTTGCTGGCCTTGAGAGAATGGGCAATCAGACTGGCCCGCTCATAGGGCGCCGGCGGGCAGCGATAAGGGGTTGCCGGAGCGGAGATCACAACCAGTCCGCCATCGGCCATGGCCTCGAGCTGCCGGCGCAACAGGACGGTCTGCTCGCCGGCCTTCCAGGCATGCGGCATCCGCTGCGCCGCCGCCTCGTCGTACCCGGGCAGCGCCGCCCAATCGAAGTCGATGCCGGGCGCCACGACCAGCCGGTCGTAGGAGAGCTTGCCGCCATCGGCGAGCGTGACCGTCCTCGCGCCCGGATCGACCGCCGTCGCCGCAACGGAAGCGACGGTCACGCCCGCACGCGCGATGCCGTCATAACCGAACTGCTGCTGCCCGATGCCGCGCAGACCGGCGATCACCTCGTTGCTGAACGGGCAGGCGGTATAGGTCTTGTTGGCCTCGACCAGCGTCACGGCCATGTCCGGCGCCAGTCCCTTGAGAAACCGCGCGCAGGTTGCGCCACCAAAACCCCCGCCGACGACCACTACCTTGGCTGCCCCCTGCCCGCGCACGATCGCCGGCGCGACAACAGCGGACGCGGTCAGCCCGACAAGGATGCGACGGCGCGTGGACATACGTGCTCAGTTGGCCTGCTTTGCGAACCATTCGGCAATAGCGTCAGTCTCGGCGTCGCTGAAGCCGCGGGCAATGCGTCCCATCACCGTAGCGGGACGCGCCCCACTTTTGAACTCCCGCATGATGCCGCCGATCTCGGCAGCAGGGCGACCGGCAACAACTGGAAGGGATGTCCCCGAAGCTGGCGAGCGGGCATGGCAGCTGGTGCAGGACCACGCCCCGGCCGGCACTTCGGCGGCGTCGACGGCACTGGTGAGCCCGAACATGGCCACCAGCGCCACCAACAACCTCGGGAGGATCAAGCCCCTTTCCTGAGGTCGTGGTTCATCAACGGCAGTTCTCGGATACGCTTACCCGTCGCCTTGTAGATGCCATTGAGCACGGCCGGCGCCGCCACGGCGATGGTCGGCTCGCCGACACCGCCCCAGAAACCGCCGGACGGCACCAGAACCGTCTCGACCTCCGGCATCTCGTCCATGCGCATGACGTTGTAGCTATCGAAGTTGGTCTGTTCGACGGCCCCGTCCTTGATGGTGATCTCGCCATAGAGAGACGCCGAGAGACCGTAGACGAACGAACCTGCGACCTGCCGGTCGATCAGCCACGGATTGACGCCATAACCCGGATCGGTGCCGGCGGTAATCTTGTGGACCTTGAGCACGCCATCGTTGCTCACGGAAATCTCGGCGATGCCAGCGACGTAGCTGCCGTAGCCCATGATCTGGGCAAGGCCGTGAAAATGACCGTCGGGCAGCTTCTTGCCATAACCGGCCTTGTCGGCCGTGGCCTTGAGCACGGCAGCATACTTTGGCTTCAGCATCTTCAGCCGGAAGTCGAGCGGATCCTGGCCCGCCGCTTCGGCCACCTCGTCCATGAAGCATTCCATGTAGATGGCGTTCTGGTTCGTGTTCACGCCGCGCCAGAAGCCGGGCGTCACATGCGGGTTGCGCATGGCGTGGTCGATCAGGAGATTGGGCACGGTGTAGCCGTAGGCCGCCTCCGGGCCGCCCGGCATGAAGCCCTGAAAGACCCGCGAGTCCATGCCGTTCTCCAGGCTCTGCGGCGAGAGCGCGGCAAGGATCGACTGTCCCGAGATGCGCACATGCAAGCCCACCAGCTTGTTCTCGGCATCGAGACCCGCCGTCATCTTGCACATGGTCGTGGGATGATAGCTGTCCTGCGTCATGTCCTCTTCGCGCGACCAGATCATCTTGACCGGCGTGCCCGGCATCTGCTTGGCGATCAGCACGGCCTGGCGCACATAATCGGCGCGGCCGCGGCGACCGAAGCCGCCGCCCAGGATCAACTTGTAGGCCTCGCACTTCGAGACCGGCAGCTCGGCTGCCTCGGCCGCGGCCGCGAGCGCCGCCTCGCCGTTCTGGGTGCCGCACCACACCTCGCACTTCTCGGGCGTGTACAGCGCCGTCGCATTCATCGGCTCCATGCAGGCATGGGCCTGCCAGGGAAATTTGTAGGTCGCCTCGACCTTCTTGGCGGCGCCGGCGATGGTCGCCTTCGCATCGCCCGCCTTGTTGCCGATGAAGGCCTCGTTGGCGTCAAGACCTTCCTTCAGCATCGCGGTGACGTCGTCCTGCTGGACCTGGCCGAGCTTGCCCGCATCCCATTCGACCGGCAGCGCCGCGAGCGCGGTGTGCGCATTCCAATAGGTGTCCGCCACGACCGCCACGGCATTGCCGTCGACGGGCACGACCTTCTTCACGCCTGGCATCTTCTCGACCTTGGCAGCGTCGAAGCTCTTGAGCTTGCCACCATGCACCGGGCAGGCCTTGATCGTGGCGATCAGCATGCCCGGCAGGCGCATGTCGATGCCGTAGACCTGCTTGCCGGTCAATTTATCCAGGGTATCGAGTCGCTTCAGCGGTTTGCCGATCAGCTTCCAGTCCTTGGGGTCCTTGAGCTTTACGGCATTCGGTGGATCGAGCTTTGCGGCCGCCATAGCCAGCTGTCCGTAGCCAAGCTTCCGGCCCGATGCTGTGTGCGTGACGACGCTGTTGGCAGCCGTGCATTCGCTGGCTGGCACCTTCCATTCCGCCGCCGCGGCCGCGATCAGCATCTCGCGCGCGGCAGCGCCGCCTTCACGCACATACTGGTGGCTGGTGCGGATGCCGCGGCTGCCGCCAGTGCCCATCTCGCCCCAGACTCTCTTGCGTTTCAGGTTTTCGCCCGGGGTTGGAAACTCGGTCGTGACCTTGCTCCAGTCGCATTCCAGTTCCTCGGCGACGAGCTGGGCCAGGCCGGTCAGCGTGCCCTGCCCCATCTCGGAGCGGGCGATGCGGATCACGACCTTGTCGTCGGGATGGATCACCACCCAGGCGTTGATCTCCTTGATCTCGGCTGCCTCGGCCGCATCGTCATCGGCCGGAATGCGGAAGCCAAGGGACAGGCCGCCGACGACAGCGGCGGTCTTGACGAGAAAGCTGCGGCGGCCGAGCGAAGTCTGGATCGTCATGCGCTCCTCCCTCAGGCCTTGGCGGCGGCGTGAATCGCTTCGCGCACCTGCTTGTAGGTGCCGCAGCGACAGATGTTGGTCATGGCAGCATCGATGTCGGCGTCGGTCGGCTGCGGTTTGGCCGCGAGCAACGCCGTCGCGGCCATGATCATGCCGCTCTGACAATAGCCGCACTGAGGCACGTCGAGCTCGAGCCACGCCTGCTGGATCTTGGTAAGCTTGCTGTCCTGGGCCAGCCCTTCGATGGTCGTGATCTTTTTGCGACCGACCGAATTGAGCGGCACCTGGCAGGAGCGCGTGGCGACGCCGTCGATAAGCACCGTGCAAGCCCCGCATTGGGCGATGCCACAACCATACTTGGTGCCGGTGAGACCGAGCGTATCGCGCAACACCCAGAGCAACGGCGTGCGCGCATCGGCATTGGCCTCAAGAGACTTCCCATTGACGTTCAGGACGGCCATGGCGATCTCCCCAATTGGAGCGTTGTGCGGATGAGGAAAAACGGTAGCGCGCGACGATGACCGTTGGAAGGCGCATTCGCTCGCGCCACTTCACAGCGTCGTGAAGCTCATCCGATCACACGCCGTGCGCGTTGGTCACCGTCACGCCAAGCTGGCCGCGAAGATCCGCTGATAGTTGCCGCCCAGAAGCTTGGCGGTCTCGTCGAGATTGAAGCGGGCGCGGAGGGCAGCAGTGAGTTGCGGCAGGTCCGCGTAACTCGGCAGAGAACTGGGGCCGAGAAGACCGAGTTGATCGGTGCCGATGCCGACATGATCGACGCCGATCTGGTCGACCATGCGGAAGATGCCCTCGGCATAGGAGCTGATGGCCGCGATCGAGTTCACGGGCCAGATGCCGACCACACCGCCGGTCGCCGCAATCGCCTTGGCGTGGTCGGGCGTGATGAGACGGGTCCACGGACTGGGGCGCTGCGTCAGCCCCGTATGCGAAAGCAACAGCGGCTTGGTCGTGACCGACGCCGCCGCCTTCACCAGCTCGTAGGTGCCGTGGGCCACATCGACGACGATCCCCAGCTGGTTGCAGCGACGGATGACGTCGGCGCCAAAAGGCGTCAGGCCGCCATGCACCGCGGGCTCGGTCTGGATGTCGCCCAGTTCATTGGGCCGGTAGTGGGTGAGCTGAAGCTGGCGCAACTGCCAGCGCTGATAGGCCTCGTCGAGACGTTCGATCTTGCCTTCGAGGAAATCGCCGCCTTCGGATGTCACGATCACGGCAGGTTGACTGGCCTGGGCGGCGCGCAGCTCGGCCGCCGATCGGATGATGGCCATGGATTGGCCACGCGCCAGATCATGGACCTTGGCGAACTGCGTCTTGCTGAATTCGTAGAGCTCGCCCGGTCGAGGTTCGCGACCCGGGCGCAGACGGCCGCTGGACACCTGGATGATCGGACCGTCGGCCACGATGGCAAGGCAGATCACCGCCAGACCGCCCGTGCGCATCGGCCCGGCGACGTCGAGCAGGGTGTCGCGACCGTAGCTTGCGCGAATGATGTTGCCGGCATGCGTGTGCATGTCGACGGCGCCAGGTGGCGTCTGCGCCATCGCCGGCACCGGCAGGCAGACCAGCGGACTCGCGGCGAGCAGGCGACGGCGCGTGACGCCACCGACAGGGCGCGCGTCACACAGTCGATAGCGCCAGGCATCGCGCTCACCCTCGACCACCTGCAAGGTGCCCGAGAGGCGCATCACACCGGCGTCCAAATCGAGCAGCTCGCGGGCCTGCACTTCGATGACGGCGAGCGGATTGGCCGGCACGCAGCCGGCGCAGCAATTCGCTTCTGCCATGAGAAGAAAATGGTCGGAGCGGCTGACGCCCCACGCAGCCGTAGGCCAGCCAATGACCTCCACGGTCACGCCGTGGGACCGGTCGGCACGGGGCATCCCGAGATCGCGCCAGCGCAGTCTCATGCGCTGGAGTATGCGCTAGAGCTTGGGTGGCGGATAGTAGGGCCTGTCCCCCAGCGCCTGGACCCGCGCCCAGAACTCCGGGCCGGAGGCCTTGCCGACCTCGTCGAGATCGGCCGCCTGCCGCCACATGCTCCACGACTCCGGATACAGGCGGCTGGCCTCAGCCATCTGGCGATCACCTTCGGCCGTGCGACCGTGCTGCCGCAACCAGACGCCGAGCCGGAAGTGCGCCCGGGCTTCGGCGATCTCCGGCGTGACCCGAGGCAGGCCCGCCCGCGCCATTCCCGATGGCAAGGCGTGCTGGCCGGTTCGGACCCAGGCGCGCACGGCATCGAGATAGGCTTCGCGGGCAGCAAGGCGTTCGGCCTGGTCCTGTGGCGACATCGTCTTGGTCTTGAGATCCATGCGCCGGAAGTGGTCGGTCGATCCCGCCGTCTCCGGCGGTCGCACGATACGGCCCTCCTCGTCGATCCAGATCGCCTGAGGCACGTTCACGAGATTGTAGAGATCGCTCAACCGGTGCTCGGTATCGATCAGCTGCCAGTAGCTCGACTTCGCCTGCTCGATCCAGGGTCGCGCATGATCGGCGCCACGGCTCTCCTCCGCCACGGCCACCACCATGAAGCCCTTGTCCTTCAGTTCATCGTAGAGATGCTGCCACACGGGCAAGTCGAACCGGCAGCCTCACCAACTGGCCCAGGTGGCAAGAAAGACCTTCCTGCCCCTAAGCTGTGACAGCGTGCGCGGCAAGCCATCGACATCGGGCAGCGTGAAGTCCGGCGCCTCGAGACCTTCGAGCGCCGCGTTGCGTTCTTCCGGCGCGGAGCCGAGCGCCCACACCATCCGGTCGTCGCTTGCGATTACCGGCCCGCCGAGCTTCTTCCAGAAGGCCGCGACATCGACCTCGCCCCCGGCCACCGATGCTGCCGGCATCGGCACGCAGGCGTCGGCCCAGCACATGCCCTCGGGCTTCAGCACCCAGCCAATGACGCGCTCGGCATCGGCCGCCGACATCCAGAGGCCGTCATGCGTCGCGACGTCGTGCTCGGTCAGCGCGGTGAGGATCTTGGTCATGGCAATCTCCAATGTTGTCATCCCGAGCATAGCGAGGGATCTTTACTGTGACCTTAAAGATCCCTCGGCTGCGCCTCGGGATGACACCCGCCGGGTGTCATTTCGGCGTCGAGATCGTCACTTCCTTCGAGGTGATGAACTCGAGCAGCGCCGGCACGCCCTTCTTCGTCTGTTCGATGCCGCGCTTGATGGCCGGCACGATGTCCTCCAGCTTGGTCACCCGCTCGCCATAGCCGCCGAAGGCGCGGGCCATCGCCGCATAATCGCCGGAGATGTCGGTCGAGCGGTACTTCTCGGTTGAGACCTGCATGATGTGCAGCTCGATCGCCATCGAGAAGTTGTTGAGCAGGATCGACATGATCGGAATGCGCTCACGCACCGCGGTCTCGAAATCCATGCCGGTGAAGCCGATGGCGGCATCGCCCCAGACATTGATGCAGAGCTTGTCCGGGCAGGCAAGCTTGGCGCCCATGGCGAGGCCGAGGCCGTAGCCGAGCTGGGTGGTCTTGCCCCAGCCGATATAGGTGTGCGGCGCTGTCGTCTTCCAGAACGGCGAGAGCTGGTCGCGCGGGCTGCCGGCATCGTGGGTGATGATGGTGTTGGCGACATCGACCGTATGCTGCAAGTCCCAGAGCACCCGGTAGGGGTTGAGCGGCGCGTCGTTGCTCTTGAGCTTGGGCAGCCACTCCTTCAGCCACTCGCCCTCGATCTGCTTGATTTCTGCTGCAACCGCCGATGCATCGCGCTTGGTGGCGCCGGCCGCCTTGCAGGCGGCGATCAACGCGGCAAGCGTGAGCTTCGCATCCCCCACCAGCCCGTACTTGATCTTCACATCCTTGTTGAGATGGGCCGGATCGAGCGTGGCGTGGATGATGGTCTTTCCCTGGGGCATCGAGATGCCGAAGTTCGTTTCCGTGAACGAACAGCCGATACCAAGGATGACGTCCGAGCGGTCGAGGAAGCTGCGCACCGCCTTCGGATAAGCGCGGCCGCCAGAGCCCAGTGCCAGCGGATGGGTCTCGTCGAAGCTGCTCTTGCCTTCGAGGCTGGTGCACACCGGAATGGCCAGCAGCTCGGCCAGTTCCTTGAGTTCGGCATAGGCCTCGGCCCAGTGCACGCCCTGGCCGGCATAGATCACGGGACGCTTGGCCGCCATCAACACCTGCGCCGCCTGCTTCACGGCGGCAGGATCGGGACCGTATTTGGTAACGACGACCGGCTCGTAGTTCAGCGGCTCGGGCGCCTCCTCGCCATAGACATCGGCCGGCAGCTCCACGACCACCGGCGAACCGCGGCCGTTGCGCAGCAGGCTGAAGGCCCGACGCATGATGTTCGCCACTTCCTTGCCCGAGGTCACGGGCTCGCAATGCTTGGCGACATGGGCCATCGCCAGCGTCGAGTTGAAGTTCGGCGGCACATGGGCGATGCGCCGGGGATAGCCCTGCGGGATCACGAGCACCGGGATGGACTCGCCGAAGGCCTGGGCAACGCCGCCATAGGCATTCTCGGAGCCGGGGCCGCTCTGCATGCAGAAGACGCCCATCCTGCGGCCCTTGCTGAGGCGCGACATGGCATCGGCCATGTGCAGGCCGATGCGCTCCTGGCGGACGATGATCGGGCGGATGTCGACCGCGGCGCAGGCTTCGATCAGATGATTGACCGGATAGGCGAAGAGATACTCGACGCCTTCCTTCTTCAGGATGTCCGCGATCGCCGGCCCGGTCTTCATCTGCATTCCTCCTTGATTATCTTGTGTCATCCGGAGCGAAGCGAGGGATCTTCAGGCGGCTCAGGATGACACTTCGTGTCACTTGTTCAGTTCCTTCATCGCGCTGTCGAGGCCGCCCAGGGTGAGCGGAAACATGCGGTTTGCCGTGAGCTGCTGCAGGAGCTGGATCGACGGGGTGTAGCTCCAATGCCGCTCCGGCACCGGATTGAGCCACACCATGCTGCGATAGGTATCGGCCATGCGCTGGATCCAGACCTGGCCCGCCTCCTCGTTCCAATGCTCGACCGAGCCGCCGGGATAGGCGATCTCGTACGGGCTCATCGAGGCATCACCGATGAAGATGATCTTATAGTCGGGCGGATAGGTGTGCAGAAGCTGCGCCGTCGGGAAGGTGTCGACGTGGCGGCGACGATTGTCCTTCCACAGCTTCTCGTACAGGCAGTTGTGGAAGTAGAAGAACTCTAGGTGCTTGAACTCCGAGCGCGCGGCCGAGAACAGTTCCTCGCAGACACGGATGTGCGCATCCATCGACCCGCCGATATCGAACAGCAGCAGCAGCTTCACCTTGTTGCGCCGCTCCGGGATCATCTTGATATCGAGGTAGCCAGCATTGCGCGCCGTCGAGCGGATCGTGTCGGGCATGTCGAGCTCGACCTCGGCGCCCTCGCGCGCGAACTTGCGCAGGCGGCGCAATGCGATCTTGATGTTGCGCGTGCCGATCTCGACCGTGTCGTCGAGGTTCTTGTACTCGCGCTTGTCCCACACCTTGACTGCCCGACCCTCGCGGTTCTTGTCCTGGCCGATGCGCACGCCTTCGGGATTGAAGCCGTAGGCGCCGAACGGCGAGGTGCCGGCGGTGCCGATCCACTTGCTGCCGCCCTGATGGCGCTTCTGCTGCTCCTCAAGACGCTTCTTCAGCGTCTCCATCAGCTTCTCCCAACCGCCCAGGGCCTCGATCTGCTTCTTCTCCTCCTCGGTGAGAAGCTTCTCGGCCAGCTTGCGCAGCCATTCCTCGGGAATCTCCGCCGTGGCGCCTTCCGCCGCCACCGCCTCGAGGCCCTTGAAGACATGACCGAACACGCGGTCGAACTTGTCGAGATTGCGCTCGTCCTTCACCAGCACGGCGCGCGACAGATAGTAGAAATCGTCGACGCTGTAGGCGGCAACGCCCTTATCCATCGCTTCCATCAGCGCCAGGTACTCCTTGATGGAGACCGGCACCTTGGCCTGGCGCAGCTCGAGGAAGAAGTTCACGAACATGGTCTTCCCTCACGATATCCGTGTCGTCCCGAGCGCTGCGAGGGATCTTTCGCGGCGCCGATTAAAGATCCCTCGCTGCGCTCGGAATGACACCATTTCCTGTCACCGAGATCCTACAGCGAGGGGCACAACTACTGACGCTGTTCCCGGCGCGCCATGAAGGCGAGGCGCTCGAACAGGTGGACGTCCTGCTCGTTCTTCAGCAGCGCACCATGCAGCGGCGGAATCAGCTGCTTGGTGTCCTTCGAGCGTAGCGCTTCCGGCGAGATGTCCTCGACCATCAGCAGCTTCAGCCAGTCGAGCAGCTCCGACGTCGAGGGCTTCTTCTTCAGGCCGGGCACCTCACGGATATCGTAGAAGATGTTCAGCGCCTCGCGCAGCAGGTTGCGCTGCAGATCCGGGAAGTGCACGTCCACGATCTGCGTCATCGTCTCGCGATCGGGAAAGCGGATGTAATGGAAGAAGCAGCGGCGCAGGAAGGCGTCGGGCAGCTCCTTCTCGTTGTTGGAGGTGATCATCACGACCGGGCGCTGCGCGGCCTTCACCACTTCCTGCGTCTCGTAGACGTAGAATTCCATGCGATCGAGTTCGAGCAGCAGGTCGTTCGGGAACTCGATGTCGGCCTTATCGATTTCGTCGATCAGCAGCACCGGGCGGTTCTCGGCCGTGAAGGCTTCCCACAGCTTGCCGCGCTTGATGTAGTTCTTGATGTCCTTGACGCGCTCGTCGCCGAGCTGGCTGTCGCGCAGGCGCGAGACGGCGTCGTACTCGTACAGGCCCTGCTGGGCCTTGGTCGTCGACTTGATGTGCCACTCGATCAGCGGCGCGTTGAGCGCCTTCGAGACTTCGTGCGCGAGGACCGTCTTGCCAGTGCCCGGCTCGCCCTTGATGAGCAGCGGACGCTGCAGCGAGATGGCCGCGTTCACAGCCACGCGCAGATCGTCGCTGGCAACGTAGGAGTCGGTACCGGTAAATTTCATGGTGCAAAATCCAGGTTCATTCGGGTGCTGAGCCACCCTAGAGGCCACCCTATCGGGCAGCAAGGGTGCGGGGCCGAGCCCCAGCCATGAATTCAGCCCCCGGCCCGAAGGATGAAATAGACGATCGCCGCACAGGCAATCAGCACGGAAAAGGCCAGCCGTCCGGAGGCAAAGCTGATGCGCGGCGGCGCCTGGCCGGGAGCGACCGTATCGTCCATCGGCTTGCGGCCGGTCACCATCGGACGCACGAGATTCTGCCGCTTGAGGACGAGATAGGCGAACACCGCCAGCACGTGCAGGCCGACCAAGACCAGCAGTACCTTGACCCAAAGATGATGGAACGCGGTCGCTTTATCGACCCACTTGTCGGCGATCAGGTTGGCCAGCGGCCCGCTGACCGTGCCCATGTCCGTATCCGCGGAAAACAGCCCGGCTGCTACCTGAGCCAGGACGGCGACCAGCAGGACGACCACCATCAGCCCGCCGAGCGGATTGTGCCCGACCTCGCGCGGCCGTCCGGGCCTGAACAGATCGCCGAGATGCGCCAGGGTAGCCGCCGGTCCCTTGATGAAGTCGGAGAATCGCGCGGTCGTGCTGCCGACGAATCCCCAGCAGATCCTGAACAGCAGCAAGGTGAGGATGGCGTAGCCCGACCAGAAGTGGAACTTCATCCAGTCGCCACCGGCGCGTCCGGTGAAATAGGACACCGTCATGAGGACCACGAGGCCCCAGTGGAACAGACGGACCGGAAGATCCCAGACCCGAATGCTCTCGTTCCCCTTGGCTCCCCTGGCCCCCGAATCCTGTCGCATACGCTCGCCCCTGCTTCCATCCATCAAACTACACGCAGTCGTGAGAAACTATTCCGGAGATCTGTTGTTCGCATTCAATGCGAAGTCTGCAACAAATACGCGGCCGGCGGGGTCGAGGCCACCGATCGGCTGTTCGGATCACAACAGGGGATGGCAATGAGGAAGAGGAGTCTGGTGGCGGCTGCCTTCGGCATGCTCGCGGCGGGAACGATCGTCGGCAGCGCGACGCTCGCAGTGGCGCAGGCCGACGTGGTCAAGCAGCGCCAGGAGAATCGCAAGCAGACCGCGGCGGCGATGCGCGCGATCAAGGGCGTGATCGATTCCAAGGGCGATGCCAAGATCGTCGTGCAGCAGGCGGCGAAGCTCAAGGAACTCGAGGCGGCTTTCGTGAAGATGTTCCCGGCGGGATCGGACAAGGACAGCAAGGCGCTGCCGGCCGTGTGGAGCGATCAGGCCGGCTTCCAGGCGGCCAGCAAGGCGGCCGACGCGGCCTACGACAAGCTTGCCGTGGCCGGCGGCTCGGGCGATTTCACCGCCATCGCCACCGCCTTCCAGGATACCGGCAAGGCCTGCGGCGCCTGCCACCAGAAGTTCCGCGCCAAGGACAACTGATCGCCCAAGACACAGGGTGGAGCCTGTACGAAGGCGGCGGGTCCTCTCGCCGCCTTTTCTGTTGGCAAAAGGAAAGGCCGGTCGCTTGGGGAACGACCGGCCTCCTGGGTGCCCGTGGCTGGGGTGTGGGTGTGAAGACGAAGCCTTTGGGTGTGGGAAGGGTGCTTCGCCGTGGTGGCTGGTTAGGCCACCGCCACGGGCTGTGTGGGAACTGTAAGAGCTTGCTGAACGATGGCCTCCGCCGTGAATCGCCAGGTGCGGGAAGCATGAAGAGGCGACAACCGAAGCTGCTCACGCATGTTCATCCAGCTGTCGAGGCCAAAGGCCAGATCCAGCGAGTCGAGGACGAGATCTCGCGAAGTGGGGTCGAGGTTGCCGAGTTCCGTGGCGAACCATGCCGCCAGACGTTCGCGCAGGAGCTTGCGCAGCTGGGCCACGCCAAGGCCGACAGCGGGCGCCACGCTGCGGACACGCTCGGCGAAATGCCATACTGGCAGCCATTGCTCGAACAGTTCCGACCGATCCGACACCAGCAGGTCGATGCGATTCGAGAGGGGCACGGCCAGATCGACGGGGCGATGGCCGTCGAAGGCGCGGTAAACCGCGAGATCGAAGGCCGCCGCATAGAGATCGGCAAGGCTGGGGAAATGCTGGAACAGAGCGCGACTGGAAACGCCAGCGATCGTGGCGATCGCAGCCGATGTCGGTTCGATATCGCCGGCCTGGATCAGGTCCAGCGTCGCCTGGATCAGCGACTGCCGGGTCCGCAGGCCGCGGACGATACGGCCGTCCTGCGACCGCGATACGTCAACCGGGAAGCCGACAATTTTCATATCAAAACCGATAAAATAAGAATGTCTCTCTAATGTCGAGACACTAACACGCGCTTCGCGTCGCGTAATCTGCAAAAATGCATATCTCAGCGCATTGAATGCCTGATTTCATTGAATAGTTTTTTTCGAGATAGCCAGTTTTGGATATCTCGGCGTGGCCCGCCCCCTACGCGATATCTGGGAGGCAACGATTCCGGGGAATTTCAAGCGGGCGGCATTCCAGGATGGGCAAAGGCCAGAAATATGAAAGGCCGGTCGCTTGGGGAACGACCGGCCTTCCTTAGGAGCCCGCCTGGGTGTGGGATTATCGAAGCCTTAGGGTGTGTGGGAAGGGGGCTTCGATGAGCGGCCTGGGGAGCCGCCGGCGGGCTAAGGGAACTGGGATGTGGTGCGCAAGCGCGACCAATGTGTGGGTCTAAAAGCCTTTCGGAAATTACCTAAAACGAACAACGACGCTTCTTATGAACGCACCCTAACAAATTGGGTCTCCGGTCGTCACTTGCAAAAATGCATATCTTGTCCGGCGGACTCCCCGTATTTCCTAAGCTTTGTGAAGCAATGATGCCACCAGATAGTCAAAAAAGGGCAGGCTCAAACGCATCTCCACCCCGTCAACTCGCCCCCATTTCCCTTGATTTACAGTGGGATAGGCAATCGGAATGCCCGCGCGTGGCTATCTTCTGCTGCAAATACATGACAGGCCTTCGTTAACGACCGGGCGATGACCACGGGCGATCGCGGCCTTGCCGGACTGGAGTCCGGCTTCGGCGTCGCACCGCGTGTTGCTGCCGCATTTCCATGGTAGACGTCGCGCGTTTGGCCATCATCGGAGATCAGCTGTGCGCGTTTCTGCTTCATTCCGACTCGTCTCTGCTGTTTGCAGCGCCGGCTTGCTCCTGACCGCTCTCGCGCGGCCGGCGGCAGCGGGCATCGAGGACGGTGTGAAAGCGATGCAGTCCGGCGACATGCCGGCCGCCGAGAAGGCGCTGCAGAACCTGGCCAAGGAACGCGACCCCCGCGCCCAGTTCCTGCTCGGCTTCTATGTCTACGGCAATCCGGACTCGAAGCTGTACGACATGAACAAGGCCGTCCCCCTGCTGCTCGATGCTGCCGAGCGCGGCTACACGCCGGCGATGATTCCACTGGCCGGTGCCTATGCCGACGGCAAGGGCGTACCGAAAAGCTTCCCCGAGGCGTTCAAGTGGCTGGCGATCGCGCAGCGTTGGAACGCACCAAATGCCGAACAGCTCATGGGCCAGATGGCCCAGGAACTGAAGCCGGAAGAAATCGAGCAGGCCAAGGCGGCCGCAGCCGCCTACACCTTCAAGACCAAATGAGGATCGTCCCGGCGGCGCTGCTCGCGGCGCTGCTCGGCGCGAGTTCTCACGCCTTCGCTCAAGGCGCCGACCTATCCGGTACGTCCCCGGCGTTGCGCAATGCCGTTGCCACCTACCGTGCCGGCGATCTCGCCTCTGCCGAGGCCGATTTCCGCAGGCTTGCCGCTTCCACCCCCGATGCCCGAGCCTGGCTGGGCGTGGTCCTGATCGAGCGCGGAAATGCTCGTGACGGAGTGCAGATGCTCCAACAGGCGCTCGCCGCCGGCTCGGCGGAAGCCGCCCTTCAGCTTGGTGTCGTCTATGCGCAAGGTCTGGGCGGCCTGCCGCGCGACGATGCCCGTGCTGCGCAGCTGTTCGAGAAGGCCGCGAATGCCGGCCATCAACGCGCCCAGCTCAATCTCGGCATCCTGTACTTCCGCGGCCAAGGCGTGCCGCGCGATCTGGTGCAGGCACGGGCCTGGCTGGAAAAGGCGGCATCCGGAGACGATCCGTACGCCCTTTATGCCCTCGCGCGAGCGACTGAGGACAACGACGGATCGGCCATCGCGGATCCGGTGCGGGCAGCCGATCTCTATCGCCGCGCCGCGGAAAAGGGCCACCCGCTCGCCGCGCTCCGCTACGGACTGGCGCTGGCCGAAGGCAACGGCACCAAGCAGGACGCGCTGGCGGCCCAACGGTGGCTGATGATCGCGGAGAAGGACGGCGTGCCTGAAGCGGCGCTGGCCTTGGGAGACATGACCGCCCGTACGCGGCCATCGCGAGACAAAGCTGCCAATCAGACCATCCAGCAGAATGCCGTGGCCTGGTATGCCGTGGCGGCCAATGCCGGCGTCGCCTCCGCCCAGTTCAAGCTCGGCAATGCCTATTACGCCGGTGCCGGCGTCGCGCGCGACGTCACTCAAGCGGCGACGTGGTATGGGAGAGCGGCACGGCAGGGACTGCCTGAGGCGCAGCAACTTCTCGGCGTGGCATTGCTCGGCGGCCTGGCCGGGCAGACCGATCCGGTCGAAGGCTACAAGTGGCTCCTCATCGCCGAAAAGGCCGGCAATCTCGCCGCCCGTGCCACCAAGGAGCAGGCAGCAGCCAAATTGTCCGATGCCGAGCGCAAGCGCGCCGAGGCGCTGGCGGCAGCCTTCACTCCGGTTCTCGAGCGACCGATCAGCGATGTACCGCCGCGGCTCGCTCCGCCGACTCCCTGAATGGTCGAGGCGATGGCTTCGCCCCTGCCCCGCCAGGCGCGACCGGAAATCACCATTGCCGTATGCCGCGGCGCGTGCCGCCTGATGCGCCAGACCGGCAGGTCTGTCGTTCTCGAGATGCCGCTGCCGGATGGCCGACGCGCCGATATCTTTGCCGTGGGCGCCGGGGGTGATCTCACTATCGTCGAAGTGAAGTCCTCGATCGAGGATTGGCGCGCCGACAACAAGTGGCCCGATTATCTCGCTTGGTGCGACCAGCTCTATTTCGCGGTGCCCGTCGATTTTCCGCAGGCGCTCATCCCGGAGCCGGTCGGGCTGATCGTGGCCGATGCCTATGGCGGCGAATTGCTGCGACATCCGCCACGTCGAGCCGTTGCCGCGGCCCGACGCAAATCACTGCTGATCGACTGCGCCCGGCTGGCATCCGAGCGGCTTGCCCGTCTCGAGGATCCGGACTTCGTCGAGCTCGGCTAGACGAAGTCCGATTCCGTCAGCGGGCGCTGAAGGCCCGCTTCAGTTCCGGCACGAGATCGAGCCGTTCCCAGGAGAAACCACCGTCGCGATCCGGCTTGCGGCCGAAGTGGCCATAGGCGGCGGTGCGGCGGTAAATTGGCCGGTTGAGCTGCAGGCCGCGGCGGATATTGGTAGGCCGCAGCGGGAAGAGATCGGCCAGCACCTTCTCGAGCTTGCGCTCATCGACCTTGCCCGTGCCTTCGGTGTTGACGTAGAGCGACATCGGATCGGCGACGCCGATTGCGTATGCCACCTGGATCAGGCAACGGTCCGCGAGGCCCGCCGCCACGACGTTCTTGGCCAGGTAGCGCGCGGCATAGGCGGCCGAGCGATCGACCTTGGTCGGATCCTTGCCGGAGAAAGCGCCGCCGCCATGCGGAGCGTAGCCGCCATAGGTATCGACGATGATCTTGCGACCCGTCAGGCCGCAATCGCCATCAGGACCGCCCACGACGAAATTGCCAGTCGGATTGACGAAGAAATCGGCGGCCTTCTTGGGCATCCAGCCACCCGGCAGCGACTTCTCGACGTAAGGCGCGATCATCTCGCGAACCATCGCCGAATTGTACTTCTTGCCCTTCGCTGTCTCTTCCCGATGCTGCGTGGAGACGACAACCTTGACCGCGCCGACCGCCTTGCCGTCGACGTAGCGCACGGTGACCTGGCTCTTCGCATCCGGCTGCAGATCGGGGAGTTCGCCCGAACGGCGTGCCTGGCTCAGCACCTCGAGGATCTTGTGCGAGAAATAGATCGGCGCCGGCATGAAGGAGTTCTTCTCGTACTCCTCGCTGTCGCGGCAGGCGAAGCCGAACATCAGGCCCTGGTCGCCCGCGCCTTCCTGCTCGCCGAGGTTGCCCTTCATCTTCTTGGCGTTGACGCCCATGGCGATATCCGGCGACTGGCCGTGCAGCAGCACCTCGACATCGGCGCCATGGTAGCTAAACCCATCCTGATCGTAGCCGATGTCCCGCACCACATCGCGGGCGATCTGCGCCAACGCTTCGCGGTTCACCACCGTATGCTTGTCGTACTTGCGCATGAACGGTTCGGAGGCGCGGCCTTCGCCGGCGATCACGATCTTGTTCGTCGTGGCCAGGGTCTCGCAGCCGAGGCGGGTATTGGCATGGCTGTCGTCGGCAATACCCAACTTGACGTCATTGGCAATGAACGCGTCGAGGATCGCATCTGAGATCTGGTCGCAGACCTTGTCCGGATGGCCTTCGGAAACCGATTCACTGGTGAAGATATAGTCCTTGAGCGTCATCAAGCCCTCCCTCAGATGTCACTGGACCTCCGGGCAGGGCGGATGAGCCGCCAACGTCCGGCTTAGCCTTTGTTCATGCGGTGGCAAGTCGTCCAAATCCGTCCGCAACGGCATCGATCGGTGATGATCGAGGCCGCGCCGCAAAAAACTCCAAACGAAACAAGAAATCAAGGGCCTGCTGAGGCTATTCAGCGACCTTTGCGTCCGCCAAGCACTTCGGCATGGCTGGCGGCGCCGACCGCCTTGACCATCTCGAAGATGCGCTTGCGGACACGCGCCTCGCGAATCTTGTAGTAGGCGCGCACAAGTTCGAGGGTCTCGCGCTTGATCAGCGGATCCTTCTCCTGTTCGAACGGCGTGGCGGCTTCGCCAAAGCCGCCCTTGCGCGCGCGGCCCGACATCGGCCGACCGGCCAGGGCGTTGGACGGCATCTCGTCGAAAAAGTACGACACGGGCACGTCCAGCACCTTGGCGAACTCGAACAGGCGGCTCGACCCGATCCTGTTGGAGCCACGCTCATATTTCTGAATTTGCTGGAAAGTGAGCCCCACTGCGGTCCCTAGCTTCTCCTGGCTCATACCGAGCAAAGTCCGACGCTGGCGCATGCGCGCTCCCACGTGAACGTCAACAGGATGCGATCTCGCCATAGCTCCTGATCCTTTTTTGGTTCTTGGCTTTAGAACGTCGACGCCGTTGCATGAACTACGGAACAGACACCTTTAACTTGTGCTTGGTGCCACAAACCCAGCTGTGCAAAAATGCATATCTACACGCCAGGAGTGCATAGGACATTACCTGCTCTTGTTCATAATGCAAGCTTAACCTGAACTCGCCGCCTTAAGGTGAGGCATTGTCGCGATAAAGGCGGCCTGCCGGGAATTTCAGCACCGCCGGTAGCAGCAAAGACAAGAGCCAGATCAGCAGTATCCAATCGTGCCAGAGACTGTACGGGGTCGCCGGCCGAGCCGGTGGAAGGGCGTGGTCGATGGTCCCCTCCTGCTCCATATCGAGAGAATCGAGCACCCGACCGTAGGCGTCGATCACCGCGGATACGCCCGTGTTGGCGGCACGCATCATCGGCAACCCTTCCTCCACAGAGCGCAGCCGTGCGCTGGCGAGATGCTGATACGGACCGCTCGAGACGCCGAACCAGGCATCGTTGGTCACGTTCACGATCCATCTCGGGCGACGATCGGAACCGACGATCGCGCCGGGAAAGATGACCTCGTAGCAGATCACTGGCGAGAAGGGCGGCACTCCGGGCAAGGCCAGGGTGAGATGCGACTCACCAACCTCGAAGGAGCCGCGACCGACCAGTCCCGTGAGCGGCGGAAGATCCTTGTGGAAAGGGATGTACTCGCCGAGCGGTACAAGATGGACCTTGTCGTAATGCGCCACGATGGCGCCGCTCTTGTCGATCGCGAGAAGCGAGTTCCAGACACCGTCGCCATATCGGGCAGCGGTGCGTTCGGCGCCCGTCAGCAAGTAGCCGTTGGGTGGAACGGCTTCGGCCAGGACCGGCAGGATGGGCGATCCGGGTTGCACGATGAACGGCACCGCGGTCTCCGGCCAAAGCACGACGGCCACACGGTCGAAACCGGGACGATGTGACAGATCGATCAGTCGTCGGAGATTGCGGACCGCGGCGTCGCGGTCCCATTTGAGCGATTGCGCCGTGTTCGGCTGGACGATGCGCACCACCGGCCCATCCTGCTCGTTCCCGACTGGCGGCATGATCGCGACACCGACAACACCTGCACCGCCGACGATCGCCAGAGCGACCATCGACGCGCGCCAGCCGGCGGTGGGCGCAGCAAGAATCAGGAATGTTGCCGTGCCCAGCCCATAGACACCGACCACAGCCGCGCCCTGAAGCAGCGGCGTTGCGAACGTCCACACGTGGCCGAGCGGGTTCCAAGGGTAGCCTGTGAAGATATGGCCGCGCAGCCACTCCGCTGCTGTCCAGGCGACAGCGAGGATCACGAGTCGGCGATACCGGCCGCCAAGGAATGGCCAGCGCAAGGCGGCCCAACGCGTGGCGCCGGCGGCCAGTCCCGGAAAGAAGCCAAGCAGGACGGCGAGACCAAGAACGATCGGCGGTCCGAGCAGCTTGAAGTCGGCCGGCGGCACGAAGAACGCTTCGACGATCCAGTACGAGCCGACGGCAAAATGGCCAAGCCCCCAAGCCCAGCCGCGCAACAGCGCCGCCTTCCAGGTCGGCGCGCCGTCCCAAAGCCAGACGAACACGACGATGCCCACGACCGCAAGCGGCAACCAATCGAGGGGCGGCATGGCGAGTGCCGCCAGCGCGCCCGAAACCAAACCGACGCCGAGGGCGCGCTTTCCTTCAAGTCTCATGAGCGCAAGGTGACCGATCAGCTCTAGGCTTGCGGCGCGGCAGGCGGCCGCACACGCAGACGACGAATTCGGCGCGGATCGACATCAAGAATCTCAAACTCGACACCCGATGGATGGCGCACCACTTCTCCCCGTTCGGGAATGCGCCCGAGCAGCGAGAAGATTAGACCGCCCACCGTGTCGATTTCGCGTCGCTCGTCCTCGGACAGAACGTTGCCGATCTCCTGCTCGAGCAGCTCTATCGTCGTCCGTCCGTTGACATCGATCGTGCCGTCGGCGCGGCGTGCCAGGGTGGGGGCCTGGGCGACGTCGTGCTCGTCCTCGATCTCGCCCACGATCTCCTCGACCAGGTCTTCGATCGTCAGCAGGCCATCAGTTCCGCCGAATTCGTCCACCACTAACGCCATATGCGTGCGCGAACGCCGCATATCGAGCAGCATATCGAGCACCGGGAGCGTCGGTGCGACGAACACAACCCGCCGCAATATGTCGCGCAGGTTAAATTTCTTGCTCGTTCCCCAGTAGGTGAGAACATCCTTGATGTGGACCATGCCGATGACGTCATCGAGCGATTCCCGATAGACCGGATAGCGCGAATGAGCCTCGGCCTGGATCAGGCGCACGACCTCGTCCAGCGGCGTATCGGCGGCAATGCCGACGATATCAACGCGCGGCACCATCACGTCGGCCACCGTCTTGCCGCGAAGTTTCAGGATGTTGACCAGCAGTTCGCGCTGGTCGTCGCTGATCGGCGTATCGCTTTCAGGCGTCCCCTCGATCAGTTCCTCGATGGCCTCGCGCACCGCCTCGTTCCGATCACGCCGGCGCAGGCGGCGCCAAAGACTTCGGGCCCAGCTACTGTGGGCGGGCGAGTCGGCGGCCGATGGAGGCGGAGAAGGCGACTCTCCCGGCGAGGCCTGGCTGGTCGAGCCTGGCTGCGAAGCGCGCGCTGTGGAGTCCGGCATGGCTTCTAAGATAGGCTAAACCCTCTGCGTTGCAATCGTGGAAGTTCCCGATGCGTTCCCTCAATCTTCCTTCCGGTGCCCAGATGCCTGTTTTCGGCATCGGCACCTGGCGCATGGGCGAAAGCGCACGGATGCGTGCGCAGGAACTCGATGCGATCCGTCATGCGCTCGATCTGGGCTATCCCCTGATCGACACGGCGGAGATGTATGGTGAAGGCGTGGCGGAAGAGATCGTCGGCGAGGCGATTTCGGGCCGCGCCGATCGCCCCTTCATCGTCAGCAAGGTCTATCCCCACAATGCCTCCCGTCAGGGAACGATCGCCGCATGCGAGCGCAGCCTCAGACGGATGCGGTTGGAGCGTATCGATCTCTATCTGCTCCATTGGCGCGGCAGCATACCGCTGGCGGAAACCTTCGAGGCTTTCCATCGCCTGCGCGAGGCGGGAAAGATCGCCGACTTCGGCGTGAGCAACTTCGATCTCGACGACCTGGAAGAAGCCGCCGCGCTGGACGACAGATCGATGGCGGCCAACCAGGTGCTTTATTGCCTGTCGCGACGCGGCCCCGACTTCGACCTGCTGCCGTGGATGCGACGACGCTCGATTCCCCTCATGGCCTATTCGCCTCTCGATCAAGGGCGCCTGCTGGGCAAGAGCGCCCTGCGCAAGCTCGCCGGCGAACTCGGCTGCACGACGGCCCAGCTCGCCCTGGCCTGGTTGCTGGCTCAGCCGGGTGTCGTCACGATTCCCAAATCAGCGACTCGCCAGCGCGTGGAAGAGAATCTCGGCGCCCTCGACATCACGCTGTCGCCCGAGATCCTGGCCGAACTCGATCGCGCCTTTCCGCCGCCGCGCGGCAAGCAGGCGCTGGAGATGCTGTAGACGTTTCTGCGCTCAGCGCTCCAGGTACGGATCGGCAATGCCCAGCTTCGCCAGGATCCGTCGTTCCAGCCGCTCCATTCTCTCGGCATCCTCGTCACTCGTCTCGTGATCGTAGCCGAGCAGATGGAGCGTGCCGTGCACCACGAGATGCGCGAGATGATCGGCTGGCGCCTTCTTCTGCTCCCGCGCCTCGCGCCACACGGTCTGGCGCGCGAGGACGATATCCCCCAGGAACGCCTTCTCGCCGGAAGGATAGGACAGGACGTTGGTCGGTTTGTCCTTCTTGCGATCCCGCGCATTGAGGATGCGCACGCGCTTGTCGTCGGCCAAGGCGACATTGAGCGAATAGCTCGCCCTGCGCCGTGCGCCGACGAGGGCAGCCCGCGCCGCGCGACGCACCAGGCGCTCGACTGAGGGCAGAGACCGACGCCACTGACCGTCGAGCACGACGACGGTGCAGCTAAGCTTTGCGCTGTTTGTCGCGCGCGTCATAGGCTTCGACAATGCGCGTCACCAGATCGTGTCGCACCACATCCTGGGAACTGAGCCGTACGAAGCGAACGCCCTCGACGTCGCGCAACGTCTCGACCGCGTCGGTCAGACCAGATTTCTGACCGCCAGGCAGATCGGTCTGGCTGGGATCGCCGGTAACGACCATGCGGGATCCCTCGCCCAGGCGGGTCAGGAACATGCGCATCTGCATCGGCGTCGTATTCTGCGCTTCGTCAAGGATCACATAGCAGTGGGCAAGCGTGCGACCGCGCATGAAGGCCAGTGGAGCGATCTCGATCTCGCCCGACTCCATTCGATTGGCGATCTGCTCGGCCGGCAGCATGTCGTGCAGCGCGTCGTAGAGCGGTCGCAAGTACGGATCGATTTTCTCCTTCATGTCGCCGGGCAGGAATCCCAACCGTTCGCCCGCCTCGACGGCAGGCCGCGACAGCACGATCCGCTCGACCTTGCCGGCCAGCAGCAACGACACGCCCATCGCCACGGCGAGATAGGTCTTGCCGCTGCCGGCGGGTCCCAGAGCGAACACCATGTCGCGTTCCTGAAGCGCCGCGAGATAGCCGCGCTGCCCGGGCGACCGTGCCTGCACGGTGCGGCGTCGGGTCCGGATCCCTTCGCCCTCTGCTCCTTCCGCGCCCGTTCGCGCGAAGCGCACGGCAGCATCGATATCGGCCGCCTCGATCGACAGCCCGCGCTTCAGGCGCTCGTAAAGCCCCTGGATGGCCTTATGAGCCACGCCGGCATCATCGGCGGTCCCGGAGATCGCGAGCTGGTTGCCGCGCGCGCTGATCTGCACATTCGCCAACTGCTCGATGCGGACGAGATTGCGGTCGTGGTTGCCGTACAGCATGGCAAGCAGCGCATTGTCGTCGAACGTCATGCGCCGGACATCCGCCGTCCGACCGCTGCCGCCGGTTCCCGTGTCGCTCACGCCGCAGCCTCGAGCGACGGCACGATTTCGCCGGCCAGACTGACGGCATGCGCCTCGATCAGCCGCACTGCGGCGATGCTGCCGATCAGCGAGGCTGGTCCCTCGACATACACCGATTGCAACCACGGGCTCTTGCCCAGGATCTGGCCAGGCTTGCGGCCCGGTTCGGCAAATAACACGGGCACGGTCATGCCGACCTTCTCAAGGTTGAACTCGCGCTGCTGGCGCGCAAGCAGCGCCTGCAGGGCAGCCAACCGCGCCGCCTTGACGCTTTCCGGAATCTGGTCGGCCAGCGCCGCGCCGGGCGTTCCGGGACGCCGGCTGTATTTGAACGAGAAGGCGGCGGCGAAGCCCACTTCGTCGATCAGCTGCATGGTCGCGTCGAAATCGGCGTCGCTTTCGCCGGGAAAGCCGACGATGAAATCCGACGACAAAGCAAGATCGGGCCGTCGGTCGCGCAGCCGGTCCACCAGCCGCCGGAACAGATCGCGGCCGTGGCCCCGATTCATCGCCTCGAGGATGCGGTCGGATCCCGATTGCACCGGCAGGTGCAGATACGGCATCAGTTGCGGCACCTCGCCATGGGCGATGATCAGATCGTCATCCATGTCGCGCGGGTGCGAGGTGGTGTAGCGGATGCGCCTCAAACCATCGATCTCGCCGATCGCCCGCACCAGGCGGGCGAGCGACCAGGTCGATCCGTCCAGCGCCTCGCCGTGATAGGCATTGACGTTCTGGCCCAGGAGCGTGAGTTCGATCGCCCCGGCCGCGACCAGCGCCCGGGCTTCCTGCAGGACCGATTGCGCTGGACGCGAATACTCGGCGCCGCGTGTGTAGGGCACGACGCAAAAGGTGCAGAACTTGTCGCAGCCTTCCTGGATCGACAGAAAGGCTGAACCGGCACGAACACCAGCCGGCGCCGGAAGGTGGTCGAACTTGCTCTCGGGCGGAAATTCGGTGTCGAGCACGCCGGCCCCTGGCAACCGCTTGCCGGCGCGGCGCAGCGCTGCCTTGCGTTCGGCCTCGGCCAGCAGTTCCGGCAAACGGTGATAGGCCTGCGGACCGACGACGATATCGACGGCCGGTTGGCGTCTCGCGATCTCCTCTCCTTCGGCCTGGGCGACACAGCCGGCGACCGCGATCATGAGGTCGGCGCCGTCGCGCCGGCGCTCGACCTTGACGTCGCGCAGGCGACCGAGCTCGGAATAAACCTTCTCCGAGGCCTTCTCGCGAATATGGCAGGTATTGAGCACGACCAGGTCGGCCTGCTCCGGGCTGTCCGACAAGGCATAGCCGAGCGGACGCAAGACGTCGGCCATGCGGTCCGAGTCATAGACATTCATCTGGCACCCGTAGGTGCGGATGAAAACGCGCTTGCGAGACTCCTTGGCGGCCAATGTCATGATGCCGGGCTTCTATCACCCGGGCTGAAGGGGGTCGAGTCGGCCCGTCACGGTGCCGTGGTGGGTGGCGGCAGCAGTTCGTAGCGGCCGGTATTGGCCGCCTGGACCCCCGAGGAGACCTGGCGGAAGCAGAATTCGGCCAGTTTCTTGCGGTCGCCCAGCTTCTCGATGTCGACCGGGGGAAAGAAGGTCACGACCGCCTCGGTTTCGCCCAGGCAGACCATCTGCCACAGATGAGGCACCAGTTCGAGGTCGCCGAACCAGGCGAAGAGCGGCCGCCAGTAGCGGCCGAGCGGAATACCGTCGAGACGCGTGTAGGCGATGGCGACGGGCTGGACCACGATCGGCTTGTCGTCCCGCCTCAGTTGCGCGACACCGAACAGAGCCGTGCGGAACGGCAGGACACGCGTCCCGTCGCTGCTGGTTCCTTCCGGAAACAGCATGAGATTGTCGCCGGTATCGAGCCGCTTCATCATC
The DNA here is from genome assembly GCF_900167455.1 of Enhydrobacter aerosaccus. Lineage (GTDB taxonomy): Bacteria > Pseudomonadota > Alphaproteobacteria > Reyranellales > Reyranellaceae > Reyranella > Reyranella aerosaccus. The sequence goes on along the minus strand of NZ_FUWJ01000004.1, from coordinate 109,747 downwards.
TCGTCGCGGCTCGAACTCGTCTTGCTCGAGGTCCGTTCGACGAAGATGGTGCGCTGCGCCTTCGCCAGCGTCTTGAAGAACGGCCAGGTCGCCACTTCTGCCTTGGCGACGAAGCTGCCCGGCACCAATCCCCCCAGCACCTCGATGTCGAGATAGGACACGTGGTTGCAGACGAACAGGGTCGGAGTGACAGTGGAACGCTCGCCATAGACGCGCACCCGAATGCCGAGGATCGCGCACACCATGCGGTGATAGAGAACAGGCAATCGGCTGCTGATGGCGCGCAGCCCGAGGGACATCGCCAGCAAGTGGAAAGGCAGCAGCGTCAGGGTGAGCAGCAGGTAGCTCACCAGCCGGGCCGCTCCACGCAAAGGGGAACCGATCCACATCGCCGCGTCGGATGCGTCAGCCGTGCTCGCGCATCCCGCGTTCGTAATGGCGGATGTATTTCTCCGTCACCAGCTCGGTCTTCACGATGATGAAGACGTCGGTGGTATTGAAATCCGAATCAATCACCGCGCCGTCGCCCACGAACCCGCCGAGCCGCAGATACCCCTTGATGAGCGGCGGCACACGGGCCAGCGCCTTGCGCGGCTCGTAGCTGCTCGGCTCGAGCATATCCATCTTGATGTAGCGGCTCTCGAGCGCCCGCACACGGATCTCCGGGGGCGCGAGATGGTGATGATAGAGGTAGCTGAGCGCGAGCGCATCGTGCGCCGGCTCGGTCCCCGGCAGGCTGGCGCAGCCGAACATCACCTGAATATTGTAATGGAAAGAATAGAGCGCGATGCCACGCCACAGCATCTGCATGGTGGCCGTGTTGCGCGCATCCTTGGCGATGCAGGAACGACCGAGTTCCAGCACTTCACCCGGATAGTTAACCATCGGTCCGACATCGAACTCCGCCGCCGAATAAAACCGGCCGAGCTTTGCCGCCGCCGCGCGTCGGATCAGGCGATAGGTGCCGACGATTCCTTCGGGTCCCTCGCCGCGACGCCGATCGAGCACGAGCAGATGATCGCAGACATCGTCATAAGCGTCGAAGTCGCGCCTCAGCCGCGCCATGTCGGGCGTGGGATTGGCCTGCATCTCCTCGTAGAAGATGCGAAAGCGCAACGCCTGGGCCGCATCGATCTCGGCCTCTGTCTGGGCGAGTCGAACCTCGAAGTCGCCCGCAACGACCTTGACGATCTCCGCGTTCGAAACGGGAGGGCCAAGGAGTTCGGCTTCGCTGTCAGCGCGGTCAATTCGCATGCGTCATCCGCAAGGGGGCCGCCCCGATCATGCGGTCATTATCGGGGCAGCGAGGATTGCGTCCACTCATTTTTGGCGGTCGGATTTCCCGTCCAGGGGAACGCCGTACAGTTCCAGACGATGTCCGACAAGGCGATAGCCCTGCTTTTCCGCGATGCGCCGTTGAAGTTCCTCGATCTCGTCGCTGTGGAACTCCACGACCTTGCCACTCTGGATATCGATCAGATGGTCGTGGTGCTCGTTCGGCGCTTCCTCGTAGCGAGCCCGGCCATCGCCAAAATCATGCTTGGCGAGAATGCCGGCTTCCTCGAACAGGCGGACCGTTCGGTAGACCGTCGCGATCGAAATATTGGGATCAACCGCCGTCGCCCGTTTGTGCAGGGACTCGACGTCGGGATGATCGGAGGACTCCGACAGCACGCGCGCAATCACGCGACGTTGGTCGGTCATTTTGAGGCCACGCTCAGCGCAGATCGCCTCGAGCTTTGATTTTTGGTCAGACATGCCCACATACCCTACACCGGCCCGCCCGCGCGGTATAGTTGGGGACATGTCTTTCCCTTCCCCCTCTGCCCTACCCGACGACGCCATCGACATCACCCACGAGGTTTGCCCGATGACGTTCGTACGCACGAAACTCCGGCTGGAGCGCATGCGTTCCGGCCAGGTGCTTACGGTGCGCCTGCGCGGCGAAGAGCCGCTGCGCAACGTGCCGCGCGCCGCCCGTGACGAGGGCCACATCATCTTGGGGATCGTAGACGACGGCGATGACCATATCGTGACTATCCGCCGCGCCTGACCCTTCCGCCCGGGATCATCCCAAGGCTAACCGCATCACGATGGCGTCCGCGGGCGGGCCCTTGGTGCGTGGATAGTAGCCCGGCCGACGGCCGACGGCGGCAAAGCCGGCCTGTTGATAAAGCGCTTGCGCCTTCGGGTTGTCGGCCCCGACCTCCAGGAAGAGATGGTTCGCGCCGCGCGCGCGAACGAGATCGATAACCGCTTTCAACAAGGCGCGGCCTGCGCCCTGGCGCCGGCAACTCTGCGAGACAGCCAAGGTCAGCAATTCCGCCTCGTCGGCGGCGACGCGGCAAAGCGCAAACCCGACCGGCTTGCGCGTATCCGTCATCGCGATCAGGCCGAAGACACCGGGACCCACCGCCAGATCGGCGAGCTCCTGCCACGTCCAGCCGCGTTCGTTCAACTCGGCAAATGCCTCTGCGTGCAAGGCAGCCGCCAGTTCGAGATCGAGCGGGCCCAGCGGACGACAGGTGGGAGGTGCGGTCAATCGACCGTCCGCCGCTCGCCGCTGGGCAAGGTGATGTTGACGCCGCGGAGATAGAGAGGATGCGGCAGCCCCTCGGCCTTGTTGCGCCGATCCCAGTCCTGCACGTCCGTCACCGTCGCAAGGTGCGCAAGCACGACAGGATCGAGCAGCGTTGCCTGTGGCGTGGCATCGATGCCAGCCTCACCGAGCTCCGTCGCAAGGCGCACCGCCTCGAGCCCGATGACAAGACACGGTCGCCCCTGCAGCCGACTTGCAAGCTGTTCGGTCGAGGCAAGGAATGGCACCTGATCGGCTTCGCGAAGTGCGCAGAACCAGTCGCCTAGATGCGTGTCGACCGCCGCCACGACGAGGCGATCGCCGGCATTGGCCTGGGCCAGCAACACATCGGTGGTGCGAATACCGGCCAAGGGAACGTCGAGCGCAAGCGCAAGCCCGCGCGCCGTCGCGAGGCCGACGCGCACGCCGGTGAAGCTGCCGGGCCCGACCGTCACGGCGATCAGCGATACCGCCCGGCGATCGACCTTTGCCGTTTCGAGCAGTTCGGCAATGACGGGGAGCAGCCGCGCCGCTTGATCGCGTCCCTCTTCGCGATGAACCGCCAGCACCGCATCATCCCGCAAGAGCGCGGCGCCCAGGCCGGTGATGGCGCAGTCGAAGGCAAGGACCACGCTCATCGCGCGAACTCCGGATCGCTGGCGCTCGCTCGCGCGACTGGGCAATGTGCGGTCATGAAACTCGATCTGGTTGAAATCGTCCCGCCGGACTTCGATGTCGACGTGACGCTGGCCTATGCGACCGACGCCAATCTAACCGGGCGACCGGTGTATCGAAATGCCGAATGCTGGCTCCATCGCGATGCGGCCGAGAAGCTCGCCGTCGCCATCGCTCTGGCCAAGCCGCTCGGCTATCGGCTGCGCATCTTCGATGCGCTGCGGCCGAGCGAGGCGCAGTGGGCCTTGTGGAACGTCCGGCCGGACCCCGAATTCCTGGCCGATCCACGCCGCGGCTCGCCCCATTCGCGTGGCGTCGCCGTCGATCTGACGCTGCTCGATGCCGACGGCCGGGAACTCGACATGGGCACCGGGTTCGATGCCTTCACCCCGCTGTCGCATCATGCACGGACGGACATTCCGGTCGAGGCACAGCGCAACCGGCTGCTGCTGATGGGCCTCATGACCTCTGCCGGCTGGGACTTCTATCGCAACGAGTGGTGGCACTATCAGCTGTTCGACGCGCGCCGCTACGCGCTGATCGCGGATGCCGATCTGCCGCGCTCCATGATGCAGCCGCGCTAAGCGTCGCTCAGAAACTGGAAAGCTTGGCCTTGTCGAAGTCGCCCATGTCGTTCTCGCGCATCACTTGGCGCACGAACTGGACGTAGGACTGCCCGAGCTCGGAATAGCGCGCGAGCTGGCCGATCAGGCGAAAGCCCTCGAGCGGCTCGCCACGCCGGCGCATGGCGGCGCGTTCGGTGCGGAACGCCGCATAGGCCGGATGAGAGTCGAGGTTGAGCACATAGGCCTCGGCCGCCTCGCCGATATTGGCGAAGGGTTGCGGCATGCCGGCACCCGGCTTCCACGACACCGACACCGCATGCTGGCCCACGGCCTGGATCTGACCGAACAGCGCATTGCCGGTGCGGGCCGCGAAGGACGTCCCCCAGCCCGACTCGACGCCGGCCTGCGCGATCGCCATCGACGGCGGCACGATGTCGACACGGCGCACCAGCTCTTCGAGGTTGTCGGCGGGCGTGTCATAGCGATCGGCAAGCTGCTCCAGCCACACGCGCTCCACCGGCGTGATTCCGGCGCCGGAGTCGAGCTTGCCCTTGAGGTAGAGCAGCTGATCGCGCTCGCCGAGCACGCGCTGATTGATTTCGAGAATCACCGGCAGGAGCGCGGTGATGAACAGCACCTTGCGGCTGGTGCCGTCCTTGCTGCCGAGATCGTCCGGCACGCGCTGCACCTTGAGCGGCGGCACCGCCTCGCCCTGGCGGATGTCGGTCAAGGTGAAGGACACATCGCGGAACGCACCGGCCAGTTCGTCCGCGGTACGCGGATTGATGGCCCGCAACTGGACCTGCCGGCGCACGGCGTTGCCCGGCGCCGCGAAGCGGCCGTGGCCGCCCAGGAAATCCCGGCTCGTGACCTGCATCATCTGGTCGAGCTCGGAAGGAACGGGCGCGGCGAAGGTAAGGGACGTCGGAAAGGGAGAATTGGAGAGGAAGGGTGGCGGTTGGGCCGGATCCGCCGGCTCGCCGATACGTGCTGAAAGGGCTGCCATGGCATCGGCCTGGGGCACCGGATGGCGGAGGCTTACGCCCGTGGCGAACACCGCAAGCCAGACGGCCGGAAATGCATAATGGCGGATAGACAACTGCATGCCTCACTCTTCAGTAGTTGTTCCAGGGAACGAGCTACCGTCCGCGGCCCCCGGCATTGGGGACCACGTCCTGAACTACGCTGATACTTGGGCTTGGGCGGTCCTACTGGGCCGCCTGAACTTCAACCACTTCCGGCACGTAGTGCTTCAGAAGGTTCTCGATGCCCATCTTGAGCGTGGCCGTCGAGCTGGGGCAGCCCGAACAGGACCCCTGCATGTGCAGGTAGACCACACCATCTCGGAAATCCTGGAAGACGATATCGCCACCGTCCTGGGCCACGGCCGGACGGACGCGCGTCTCGAGAATGTCCTTGATCTGGGCGACGACTTCGTCGTCCTCGCCGGCCGCGCCTTCGGCGCCGGGTCCGGCCTCACCGGCGACCACGGGCTCGCCGGAGGTGTAATGCTCCATGATGCCGCCCAGGATCGAGGGCTTCAGCATCTGCCAGTCCTTGTCGGCGGCCTTGGTCACCGTAACGAAATCGGTTCCGAAGAAGACCCGCTCCACGCCATCAACGGCGAACAGCCGCTTCGCCAGCGGCGAGGACTGGGCGGTGTCGACATTGGCAAAATCCACCGTCCCCTTTTCCATGACCACCCGGCCAGGGATGAACTTCAGGGTCGAAGGGTTCGGCGTCTGCTCGGTCTGGATAAACAAACCTACCTCCTTCTCGAACGCTTGAGGCGGCAGGCCGCTCGCGTCGCTTAGGGTTGGGATGGGACGTCGCCATCCCGTTTCGTGCCATCGAGGTAGGAACCCAGAATGGCCTGATCAAGACGATTCTTGGGTCGTTCTGTATATTTGTTATGGAAATATTTATTCTTTATAAATAATTACAAACGCTTGATCGACATTCGAGTGATGGAAAGTCTCCCGAAGGAGCAATATGCAATAGCAGGCCGATTGCCAAAACGCCGCATATGTTCTTGCACCCATCATGAGATTGCGTCGATTTCGGCTTCAGACAGACCGCCCGGAACGATGGTCAGCGGAATCCGAAGCTGCGCACCGGACTTGCCGGTGAAGGCCGTGACCAGCGGTCCGGGTCCTTCGCCGGTCGAAGAGCTGCCGAGCACCAGCACCGAGATCGAACGATCCTCGGCCAGCAGCTTCAGGATCTCGTCGCGGCTCTTGCCTTCGCGGATATGGATCGCCGGCGGCTGCCCGGTGAGCGTGGCCGCGACCTCGGCGTGTCGGGCCACGATCTCCTCGGCCTCCTGGCGCGCCTCCTGGTGCATCAGCTCGGCCACGGTGCCCCATTGCTGCGCTTCCGGCGGCGGCATCACGTAGAGCAGCGCCACGCGGCCGCCCGTGCGCTTGGCGCGACGGCAGGCATAGTGGAGTGCCTTGCGCATCTCCGGACTCTCGTCGACCACGACGAGGAACACGCGCTCCCCCGGCCGTCCGCTTGGCTGCGTCATCCTCTCCCCCCGTCCGTCTAGAGCCGCCGCATGATCGTGCCGCCCACCCATCCGACCAGCAGTGCCATGGCGATGGCGCCCATGCCGTAGAAGGCTCCCTCCTGGTGCGACCATGCCGCCAGATCGGCGCTGAACCCCACCTTGGCCACCGGCAGCGGGTGGGACACGGTCGCGGCAATTCGGCCGTCCCGGATCAGATAGGCTCGCACCGAATACATCCCCTCCGGCAGGCGCGAGGGAAACGGCAGGTCGGCCCGGAACAGGCGGCCGCCCTGGATCGGGACCTGGCCGATATCGGCGGGATAGAGACCTTCACGCCGTTTGACCTCGACCAGGCCGCCGCGGAACTCGGCCAGCCGGGCCGGCGGACCGAGGCGGACCGGACGAATGATCGACATCCGATCCTCGAGCGACAGGATCTCGCCGCCGGCGCGGCCGGCCAGCAGCCGCTGCAGGGGCTGGCTGGCGGCAATGAAGTAATAGGACGGCACGTCGTCGAACAGCTGCCGCCCGGTCGTCAGCCACAGGCCGAGCACGCGCTGCTTGCGCATCACCGTCTCGCGCATCGGCGGCCCCTCGACCACCACGACGATCTCGCCCGGCGGATCGAACATGCCGAACACCAGCAGGCTCTCGCCCTGGAAAGCCGAGGTGATGGACACCCTCGGCGCCGACAGATCCATGATCAGGTTGGGCGGGCCCAAGGGGTCGCTGCTGGCCGAGGGCTCGGCCGGCGGGGCCTGGCCGGCCAGAGGTGGTGCCGGCAGCAATCCGCCGCGCGGGGAGACGGGGGGCGGCGACACGGCTGGCGGTGGCACGGCTGGCGGCGGCATCGAGGATGGCGGCGGGGGCGCCTGGGCCCCAGCCTCGACAGCCGCGGCGCAGCACCACAGGAAGGCCAGCAGCAGCACCTTCACGGCAGCACCTCCCGGGTGCCGAGCGAATAGGGCGAGGCCGGCGTCCGCACCAGGTCGGTCAGGAGCTGGCCGGCCACCGCCAGCACCAGCAGCCCCATCAATCCGCGCAGCACCACGCCCGGCAGCTTGGCGGCCAGGCGGGCGCCGATCGGCGCCCCGACCACGCCGCCCAGGATCAGCAGCAGCGCCAGCACGACATCGACGGTGCGGTTGGTCATCGCCTGCAGGAAGGTGACGTTGGCCGCCACGAACAGGATCTGGAAGTTGGAGGTGCCGATCACAACGCCGGTCGGCATGCCGAGCAGGTAGATCATCGCCGGCACCAGCACGAAGCCGCCGCCCACGCCCAGGATCGCCGACAGGATGCCGATCACGAAGCCCAGCCCCAGCGGCAGCAGCGCGCTGATGTAGAGCTTAGACTTGTAGAAGCGCATCTTGAGCGGCAGGCGATGCACCATGTAGTGCGTATGCAGCTTGCCGCGCGGTGCCTCGGGATTGCGCCGGCGCTTGAAATAGGTGCGCGAGCTCTCGGCCAGCATCAGCAGGCCGATCGCCGACAACATCACGACATAGAGCACGGCGATCACGAAATCGATCTGCCCCACGCGCTTCAGCCAGGTGAAGAGCGACACGCCGGCCGAGGAGCCAACCATGCCGCCCAGCAGCAGGATCAGCCCCATGCGCAGATCGACATTGCCGCGCCGCCACTGCACCTGCAGCGAGGAGACGGAATTGGCGATCACCTGGTTGGCCTGGCTGGCCACCGCGACCGCGGGCGGAATGCCGGCGAAGATCAGCAGCGGCGTGGCCAGGAAGCCGCCGCCGACGCCGAACATCCCGGCCAGCAGGCCTGCCGCACCGCCCAGCGCCAGCAGAACGAAGACGTTCATCGACTGCTCGGCGATGGGCAGGTAGATCTCCACGCCCGACCTTTACTTCTGCAGGATGGAGCTGATTTCGCGCAGCTGGGTGCGCGCCCGCAACAGGTAGAAGCCCTGCGCGGCGAGATGGTTGGGGATCAGCAGCGCATCGGGCCAGCCGTTCCACACGATCCACGGCTTGAGCTCGGCCGCCACCCGGAAGGTCTCGACCATCTGGTTCCAGGCATTGGTGAGATCGCGGTCGCGGATCACGTTCTGGAAGTCGTTGCCGAGCTCGCGCAGCAGCAGGAAGTTGGCGTAGAGCCGGCCCTTGTTGAAGTAGAAGATGTCGTCGCACTGCATGTCGAACAGGTTGCCCGCCTGCTCGATGATGTGCCGGTCGATCACCGCCGAATCGGAGCCGATATCGTTGGCGATGCGATCGATCAGCGCTTGCAGATTGTCGGCGCGGCGCTCGAACACCGCCTGCCCGACCGCCAGCCGCTTGTTGTAGGCGATCAGCCGGTCGCGCCCGGCGCGATATTTCTGCGCCGAGGTGGTGGTCGGCATCAGCGAGACGCTGGGCTGCCACAGCCACACCGTGGGCTGTTCGTTGAGGAAGCCGCGCGCCTGGTCGAGATCGCGATCGACCTGGCTCGAGCCGCGGGTGCGGCCGACCTGGTCCATCATCTCGGTCGAGAACCGGCCCAGCGCCGCCATGATGCCGCGCTGGAAGTTCGGCATGTTGTCGAGGATCGCCGCCGGCATGAAGAACGGCTGCATCGGCGTCCATTGATGGACATCGACCTCGCGCGTCACGAGATCGGCCGCGACCGCGACTGTCCGGCTCTCGCCCGAGGCGACGTTCTGGGGACCGAACTGCGGATCGTCGTCGATATTCTGGATGATCAACCCGCCCAGGGGATAGAACAGCAGCAGGAACACCGCGAGGATCGACAGCGCCCATCGCCAGGCGGATCGACGGCCTGGTGACGGCGCCGCCGCGTGCGATGCCCGTCCTTTGATGCGAAAGCCGCGCAGATCGTCCCAGGCACGCCGCCACCGCGACGGCTTCGGTGACGGTCCCGTGCCTGGATCCGGTTCGAATGTCATGACCTGACATTAGCGCGAACACCTGCCGGAATTGCGGAAAAAAACAGCGCAACGAAGAGCGCGCAGCCTTTCCCCAACATCACGGTGCTAGACTGCGCTCCCTTCACGGAATGGACACGAATGGAGTCGATGGCGATGGCGCTTGATCCCGAATCCCAACGGTTGCTCGAGGCGATGGCAGCGGCCGCTCGTCCGGCCTGGCGCACATTGAGCCCGGAGGCGGCACGCGAGCAGTATCTGTCGCTGCGGCCGGCGGCCCAGGGACCGCGACCGGATGGCATCAATGTCGCCAATCGCACGATCCCGGGTCCGGGCGGACCGATTCCGATTCGCGTTTATCGTCCCGAGCGCGCCGCCCCGGATGCGCGTCTGCCGGCGCTGATCTATGCGCATGGCGGCGGCTGGGTGTTCGGCAATCTCGACAGCCACGACGTGCTGTGCGCGCAGCTGGCGCGCGACGCCGGCATCACGGTGATCGCGGTCGATTATCGCCTCGCCCCCGAGCAGCGCTTCCCCGGCGCCTTCGAGGATGTCGTGACGGCGCTGAAATGGGTCGCCGCGCACGGACCGGCGCTCGGCGTCGATCCGCAGCGTCTCGCCATCGGCGGCGACAGCGCCGGCGGCAACCTCGCTGCCGCCGTCTCGATCTGGGCACGCGACAACAAAGGACCGAAGCTGCGTCTGCAGCTCCTCGCCTATCCCGTGACCGATGCGCTGGAGCGGGCCGAGTCCTACGAGCTGTTCCGCGAGGGCTATGGCCTCGACGCACCGACCATGGAATGGTTCTTCGATCACTATGCGCCCGACGCGGCGGCCCGCAGCGACTGGCGCCTGTCGCCGCTGCGCGCGGACTCGCTGGCCGGCCTGCCGCCGGCGCTGGTGATCACCGCCGGCTACGACCCGCTACGCGACGAGGGCCGCGCCTATGCCTTCCGCCTGCAGAAGGAAGGCACGGTCGCCGACCTGGTCGAGTTCGGCGGCATGCTGCACGGCTTCCTGTCCTCGCCCATGCTGCTGCACGGCGCCCGCCGCGGCGCCGCCATCTGCGCCAGCGCCCTGCGCGAACACCTGGTGCTGCGCGGGCAACAGTAAGAGACACCCTCATAGGAGCGCGCAACTCCAGTTGCGCTCATGCTTGAAGGCGCCACTGGAGTGGCGCGCTCCCATGAGCGCTACGCGCCTCCTCAGGATGAGGTTGGTAGGGACCAAGATCACGCCGCCGGCTGGCGGAGCAGCCAGTCGGCGAAGAGTTGGGCTTCGCGGCCGGCGCCGGGGGCGCGGCCGAAATACATGGGCGGCAAGGGCATGCGCAGGTCGGGCAACGGACAGACCAAGCGGCCCTGGGCCACGTCGGTCCCCAGCAGCGACGTCGCCGTGATGGCGAAGCCAAGCCCGTCGACCGCGGCCTGCAGCACGATGTGCGAGTGATCGAGCTGCAGCCGCCGCGCCGGGCGCAGGCGCGGCAGGCCGACATGCGTCTTCCAGTCGTCCCAGTCCTGCTTGCGCGTCTTGACCACCAGCAGCGTGTGCTGCGCCAGCGACCGCGGCTCGACGATCGGCTTGTGCTTCAGGAGCGACGGCGCGGCGACCACGACCAGCTCGTCGTCGAGGAAGGGCTGCGCCTGCAGCGCGGGCGGCCAGCCCTCGACGCTGCGGCGGATCGCTATGTCGAAGGGCTCGGCCGCCTTCTCGGGCGGCAGCAGCGTGGTCAGGACCTGCGGCTCGATGCCCGGATGATGCGCGACGAAATCCGGCAGGCGCGGGATCAGCCAGCGCACGGTGAAGGACGGCCGCGCATTGATGCGCACCGCCCGCGCCGGCGCCCGCACCATCAGCGCTCGCGCCGCCTGGCCGATCTGCTCCAGCGCCGGCCCGGCCTCGGCCAGGAGCTGCTGGCCCTCGACGGTGAGGCTTACGCGGCGCACCTGTCGCTCGAACAGCGCCACGCCCAGGAACGCCTCCAGCCCACGGATCTGCCGACTGACGGCGCCATGCGTGACGTTGAGCTCAAGCGCGGCGCGCGAGAAGCTGAGATGGCGCGCGGCCACCAGGAACATGCGCAGCGCATTGAGGGGCGGAAGCGGACCGGCCGGCATGTGTGAGTTTTTATCACACATGGCCGGAGGACACATCGTTTGTCACACCTCCGTAACAAACCCATTGTGAACCCATGTCCGTGTCGGCGTCTCCTTCCGCGTCCCCTTCCACTTCCCCGGCCGCTTCCCCGGGCGCGCCTCCCGCCGCGTCCCCTTCTCCCGCCGATCACAACGCCCGCTATTCGGCCGCGACGCTGGCGCTGACCCTGCCGGGCGACACGCTGCTCTATCTCCTGCTGCCGATGTTCGCGCCCCAGTTCGGCGTGACGGTGGCCGAGGCGGGGCTGCTGCTGGCGGCCAACCGGCTGGTGCGCATCGTCGGCTATGGCTGGGTGGCGCGCTTCTATGCCGCCCGCGGCGACCGGCCGACCAACCTGCTGGCCGTCGCCGCCTCGACCATTGCGGCGCTGGGCTATGCGACACTGTCGGGCCTGTGGCTCCTGCTGCCGATGCGTCTGCTGTGGGGGCTGGCCTTCGCGGCCCAGAACCTGTCGACCCAGACCATGGCCACCACCGATCTGCACGGCGCCTCGAAGCGCAACGGCCGCTCGCGCGCCATCATCGCCCTGGGGCCGACCCTGGCCCTGCCGCTGGGCGCGCTGCTGGCCGAGGCATGGGGACCGCGGGCGATCTTCTTCGTGCTGATCGCCGTCGCGCTGGCCGGCTTCTGGACCGCGCGCCGCCTGCCATCCGCCCCGCATCCCGTCCCGACCACGCGCCGCCGCCTCACCCTGCCGACCAGCCTTGATGTCTGGTCGTTCCTCGAAGGCTTCACCCTCGACGGCATGTTCGTGATCGGACTGGCCTATCTCGGCAAGGACCTGCTGCCGGGCGACGCCGTGCTGGCGGCCGCGCTGCTGATGGCGCTGCGCTATTTCTGCGAGATCGTGCTGGCGCCGATCGGCGGCCATATGGCCGAGCGGCTGGGCGCGGAGCGGCTGCTGGTCAGCCTGTCGCTGCTGACGGCGCTGGTGCTGGTCGGCTTCGGCGCCGGGTGGCTGCTGAGCTGCGCCGCCGCCATCGTCGTGCTGCGCGCGCTGCAATTGCCGCTGGTGCCGCCGATCGTGGCCCGCCGCACGCCCGGACCCGCGCGCGTCCAGGCGCTGGCCGCCCGCGCCGTCTGGCGCGACATCGGTGCCGGCACCGGCCCGATCGCCGCCGGCCTGCTGCTGCCGATCCTGCCGACCTTCTGGATTTATGCCGTCTCAGCCGCGCTGCTGTCGCTCGCCGCGCTGGCGTGCGTGAGGCGGTAGCGAGAGAGAGCTGCCGGAATTGCGGGAATGGACTTTCCGCAATTCCAGCAGCTTGCGCCGACCTTGTTTCCGCCTGTCTTCGTCCGTATATATGCGTATATACACACGGAATCCCGCATGACAATCGCACGAACCAGGACCTTCAGGAGTGGCAACAGCGAAGCGTTGCGGCTGCCGCGTGATGTTGCTTACGGTGAGGGTGTCGAGTTGGTGATCGTCCGCTCTGGCGATGTGATGACGATCTATCCTGCCGCGACTTCACTCCCGGCGATGATCGCACGCCTGAGAGCACTGCCTACGCCACCCACCATTGAGGTGCGCGACACCGAGGAGCTGCCGGAGCGGCCTGGCCTCTAGACGATGGCCTTCCTGCTCGATACCGACGTGCTAATCCATCTGCGCGATGGCGATCCCGGCATCACTGACAAGGTAGCCGCGCTCGACGATGGAGTGCTGATGTCGATCGTCAGCCGCGTCGAACTCGAAGGTGGCGTCTATCGCGACCCCGCGTGGGCGCTGCTTCGGCGTAGCCGACTCGACGCCTTGCTGAATGCGATCCCCGCGCTCGCCTTCGACGAGGAAGCTGCGGAGATGTACGGCGCCATCGTCGCGAGCACCGGCTATTCGCGGCGCAAGTTGCTCGACCGCATGATTGCCGCGCAAGCGCTCGTTCATCGCGCAACGCTGGTGACGCGAAACGCGGATGATTACACCGGCATCCCTAACCTTTCGCTGCTTGCCTGGTGATGGACCGCAACGACTCACATGGGAGATGACGGCGCTCTCGGGCATGATTACACAGGCGCGCTCGCAAAGGAGTGCGTGGCGTGACCAGGAGGCAGCCGGCGCCGATGCCGCCCAAGCAGAAACCGAGAAGCAAGAAAGCGCCTGCCGCTCCGCGCAAACCGCGCGCGCGCAAGCAGACGCGCGCCGCCGCACCACCGCCGCCGCCCAGCCTCGAACAGGGCCTGCGCGAGATGGCCTATGACGGCGCCCTGTCATTCTTCTGGGTCGGCGTGGCGCTGACGATCGTGGTCGCGCTGGCGATCGGCGCCTTCGCCCTGTGGTCGCTGCGGCCGGTACCGGGCTTCGCCTCCGACGGCGTCGAGACCGGCTCGCCGTTCGACGTCACGTTCCGGGTCGAGAACATGAGCGCGTGGTTCCCGCTGGCGAACCTCAAGGTGAGCTGCGTGCTGACCTATGCCGGCGTGCCGGAGATCCCGTCGATCCCGGCCGCCGACCTGCGGCTGCCCGGCGGCAACGGCACGGCATTGGCGCCGGGCCAATCGGCCGCCTTCCGGTGCCCCTTCCGCAGCCGGCTGAAGGCCTCCAGCAACGACGAGCTGGGCGTCGCCCTGCGCTCGGAGGTCTACTTCCACAGCGAGTACGACCTGCCGCTGCTGGGCTCCTACCGCATCACCGCCGACAACGGCCCCTTCATCCTCAACACGCGCCTCATCCCGCCGCGCTGGACCGGTCGGCCGGGCAAATGACAGATTCGGCCTTTGCTAGAATAATCACTCTAATTTAAGATTGATCATGCGCACCGTCGATCCGATCAAACACGAACAGAAGCGGCAGGAGATCCTCGCGGCGGCCATCCGTTGCGCGCTGCGCAGCGGGCTCAAGGGCACGTCGACCTCGGACATCTGCGCCGAGGCGAAGATCAGTCCCGGCCATCTCTATCATTACTTCGAGAACAAGGACGCGATCTTCGCCGGGTTGGCGGAAACCAAGCTGAACGAGCTGACGGAACGACTCAGGCGCAACATCGAGGCCGGCGGTGCCACCCTGGAGGCCATCTCGGCTGCGGTACGGGCGGCGTCGGAGGCGTCCTGGCACCGCGACGAATATGCCCTCGTGTTCGAGATGCTGGCGGAAGCCGTGCGCAGCCCGGCGATGGCATCCCTGCTGCGCAAGACCGGCGATGCCATGCGTGCCGTATTGGCGAATGCCTTCCGCGAGGGACAGAAGAACGGCGAGTTCGACAAGACGCTCGACCCGGCCCTCGCCAGCGCCGCCGTGCTCGGCATGATCGATGCCGCCAAGGCGTTCGCACTGCGCTATCCGGAAACCAGCCGGGCCGAGCGCGCCGCCTTCCTCGACCTTCTCATGGCGCGGCTGCTGGCCCCGGGCTCGTGCCCCGCCGCGAAGGCGGCTCCGAGGCACGTGGCGGTCGCGAAGCGCAAGGTCCGCGCCTCCTGAAGCGGCGGCGCGGGATCGGTCACGGCGTCGTGGCGACGGCGACCAGTCCCTGAACGCCGCCGCGGAGGCGGACCTTCCACACCTCGATCGTCGCCTGCGGAAATCCACCCGCGTGCAGCATCGAGGCCAGGCTGTGCTCGTCCCAATGGATGTGCGTATCGGCGCCGGCGAAAGGCCAATGGGCCATGGTCGCGCGGTCGGTCACGTAGAGCGCCAGCGTGCCGGACGGGCGGAGCACGCGGCGGATCTCGCGCGCCACCCGTCCCTCCCTGTCCCAGAAATAGGCGACGTTGACGGCCAGGACTTTGTCCATCGAGCGGTCCGCGAAGGGCAGCGCGTCGAAGGCGCCGGTCGTCAGCACGAGGCGTCCCGACCGGACGGCACCGCGATTGCGGGCCGCCGCCTGCTCGAGCATGACCGCCGACCGGTCGACGCCGTAGAGCCGACCGTTGGGGGCTTGCGCCGCCGCCAGCGCCAGCCCATGGCCAGGACCGCATCCCACTTCGAGCACGGTATCCGTCGCGTGGATCGCCAGCGCCTCGACCGCCAGCCGGTTGCATTCGTCGTTGACGACCCGCATCGCCAGGCCGGTGAGCCGGCCGGCCCAGCCGCGCGGCTCCCTGAGTTGGCGCCCGAGCCGATGCCCGAGCCGGTGCGAGAGCGACATCGTTGCCGGCCTACTGGCGCGTGCCGTCGATGTTCGCGATCAGCGCCTGGATCTCGGCCCGGCGCCCGCTATCCCAGATCGGCCGATTCGGCGTGACCGGCGCCGCGAGGCCGTGGGTAAGCACGGCCTTCGCCTTCTGCTTCTCGCCCTGGCCGATCAGGAAATCGCCGTAGAAGTACGCCGAGTCCAGGCCGTTGGGATCGAGCGCCGCCGCCCGCTCCAGGTACTTGCGCGCCTTGGCGTCGTCGCCGAAGCCGAGCGGGAAACCGGGAACGCGATAGTAGATGACGCCGAGGCTCAGCAGGACACCGCCGTTGGCGGCGTTAGGATCGATCGCCTCCGCCTGCTCGAACAGCGTGCGCGCAGCGCGGGCATAGCGCATCTGATCGAGCATGTGCGCCATCGCCGCTTCCTCGCTCGTCACGATGCCCTCCCAGAGCAGCGGCTCGGCGCGGCCCGGGTACTTCTTCCTCACCGCAGCCGCCTGGGCCACCAGTTGATCGATCTGCCTCAACTGCTCCGATTTGTCGGTGCCCTGGTACTTGATGCGGGCCCACTGCTCCGAGATGGCGACGAGATCGGTATCCATCGCCGGATTGTCCGTCGCGCCGGCCGGCGACCACAGGCCGACGACCAGGAGGGCGAGCGCGTAGGGAAGGAACCGAACGAAAGCGAACACGGCAATCTCCTGTCTGTCGTCATCAACGATGGAAAAGCAGCCGCGCCTTCGCGGCATCCTTCACGAGGGCGCTGTCGATCAGCCGCGGCGCCAGGGCATTGAGGCGGGCGAACAGCCGCTCGGGCGCACCGATCAGTACGTCCCGCTCGCGGCGCACGATGGCCTCGGCGATCCGCGTCACCACGACCTCGGGATCGTCGAGCCGCATGCCGCTCATATTGGCGAAGCGCTCGACCAGCCCCTTGCTGAGGCCGGTCCTGACGCCGCGCGGCGCGATATGGGTGACGGCGATGCCGTCGCTCGCGACCTCGCGGCGAAGGCCCTCGCTGAAGCCCCGCAGCCCGGCCTTGGCGCTCGAGTAGGTGACGAAATAGGGATAGTGGATCGAGCCGAGGACGGAGCCGATGTTGACGATCTGTCCGGCCTGGCGCCGGCGCATCTCGGGCAGCACGGCCTGGCTCAGGCGAACCGGCGCAACCAAGTTGACCAGGTAGCTCATGAGCACATGGCTGCTCTCCTGGTCCTCGACGGCACCGAAGAACTGCACGCCCGCGAGGTTGACGAGGATGTCGGGCATCTCGGCCGCCACGATGCGCGCCGCCGCGTCGATGCCCTCGGCGGTGCCGAGATCGGCGGCCAAGAACCGGCCCGGCAGGTCCTGCGGCTCGATGCGGCCGATTACCACCAGATCCGCCCGGCGCCGGACGAGTTCGTGCGCAAGCCGCGAGCCGATACCGCCGCTGCCGCCCGTGAGGGCGACCTTCTTGCCTTCAAGCGACATCGGACGCGGGCCTCGTGTGGGGGATGCTGGCGAAGAGAGCGGCGAACAGGCCGAACATCGCCTTCGCGACCTCGATGACGGCGGCCTGGTCGCGCTCGTCCTCGATGCGGTCCATCAGTCGCCGGAAGAAGTCCATGTGCGCGATATCGAGCGCGCCATGCGACAGGAGATAGCTGAAGCATTCGCGTGGCAGCCGGAGAGATTCCATCAAGGCCTCGGCCCCCAGCGATGCGAGCTGGGTGCTGGTGCCTTCGAGCACGAAGACCATGCCGAAGAACCCGACCGGGTTGACCCGCCTGATGTAGTCGTAGGCGTAAGCCACCATGCTTGCCGTCGCCGGTCGCGGCTCCGCCTCGCGCACCACATCGGCGTCACCGCCGGCATTGCGGATGTCGTCGAGGATCCAGGCCTCGTGACCGCTCTCTTCGGCGATGTAATCGTCGAGCGCGGGACGCAGCCATGCCTGACCTGGCGACAGCTTCGATGCGGCGAGCTGCATCAGCGGCACGGTGTGCTTCACATGGTGATAGGCCTCACCGAGATAGGCGAGATAGGACTCGCGCGACACCCTGCCCCGAAGGCCATCCTGGATCTGGGGGACCTGCTGCAGCGCCGCGCGCTCGACCGCCGTCTCCTCGACCAACCGGTCATAGAAGCTTCGATAGCGGCCGGGTTGCTGCAGGCATCTGGCGATGCGCGCCGCGTACCTGTCGGCGATCGCCGCGCGACGCAGCCGGCCATTCCCCGTCAGCCCGCCATTGGCCGGCGTGAAGGGCATGACGGCGCTCCAGTGGCGGATCACGGCATAGTCCGGCAGGCGCTCGTTGACGCGCGCGATGGCGGCTTCGAGGTCGGCGGCACGCGTCATAGCCGATGCCGGCACCACCAGGGCGCCCAGCGCCGGCCCGGCGTCACCGAACACGAACGCCTGGCCAATCGTGCTTTCGCCCAGCAGCTCGCCCTCGATCCATTCGGGCGAAACGTTGCGGCCGAACGAGGTGATGATGACGTTGGACTTGCGGCCGAGCAGGCGGATGCGGCCGGCCGCGTCGATGTCGGCAAGGTCGCCGGTGGCATAGATGCCGGATGTGGCAGGGGCGCCGACATAACCCAGGAACAGGGGATTGCCGATCAGCAGTTCGCCGTCCTCGGCACAGACGAGATCGACATGCGGCAGCGCGCTGCCCACGGTGCCCGTGACGTTGTCGGAGGGCGCGTTGAGCGCCACGACCGATCCCATTTCGCTCAGGCCATAGCCCTGGACGACCGGCAGGCCGAGCGCTTCCGCCTCCACCAGAAGCTGCACCGAGACCGCGGCGCCGCCGACGGCCAGCAGCGTGAGGTCGGGAAGCCGCATGTCCGACCGCGCCAGGGCCATTATCGTGCCGCGCAGGAGTTCCGGCACCATGATGACGCTCGTGGCGGCACAGGCCGCGAGTGCATGAACGAGACGGGCGAAATCCGGTCGGAATGGCTGCTCGAGCCCCAAGGCCGACGGCGTCGGCACGTGATAGCAGCCACCGGCCATCAGAGTCGGATAGAGCCCGGCAACGTTCTCGAGGAGGACGCCCAGCGGCAGGATGGCGCAATGAACGCCCGCATAGTCGGAGCCGATGCGTTCAACGATCGATTCAGCGACGGTTTCCATCCCGGCCAGGGACAGACACACGCCCTTGGGCTGTCCGGTACTGCCCGACGTGTAGGTCACCTTCGCGGTTCCGGGCGGGAGCGCCGGACGCGACGAGTCTGCTGGACAAGCGATGCAGTACAGTTCGCAGCCTGCGACCATCGAGAAGGTGCTGCTGATTTCTCCGTCCTGCGCGCGATCCGTGATCAGATAGACGGCGCCAGTCTCTTCGAGCGCGTGCGCGCGCTGCGACGCGGTGAGGAAGGTCGGCAGCGGGATCACCGGCCGCCCGGCCTGGAGCAAGGCGAGATCCAGCAACACCCAGGCGATGCTGTTTTCAAGGCAGAGCGCCACCGGTCCCGGCTTCGGGAAATGGATATCGAGCTGGCCAGCCACACGGCCGATCTCGCGCGGCAGGTCGCCATAGGAGACGATGGTGGCCGAGTCTGTCAGGGCTGACACGCGGGGCTGTGTCCGTGCGTGTGCGGCGACGGCGTCGAGGAGCTTGCTCATTGGATATGGGCCTCTTCGCCCGGACGATGAACGGCAAGAAGCTCGTCCAGCCCGCCGTTCTGCGCCTCGGGCAGGAACGCGCCGATGCGACGGCGCGCCGAGGCGATGGGACCCGCCAGCACGCGCGGATCGGTTCGATAGTAGGTCCCCCACGATGTACCGTGATCCGGCAGCACCTTCGGGGAAGCCGCGCCGAGATCGAGACACTCGATGTCAAAGGCGCGCAGCATGCGCCCAAGCGACTCGGCGACCGTTGCCACGGCATAGGTGAAACCGTTCCGGCGCAGGAGCTCCATGAGGGCGATGAACAGGAACAGGGAGCCGCCTCTGCCGATCGAGACGAAGCTGCCGATCTCGACGATTTCCGCACGGGGCAGCGGATGGCGGACCTTTTTCGCGATCGCTTCCTCGACGGGGCGCGTCAGATACTGTTCGAGGAAGAGCTGGTCTTCGGCGGCGGAACGAAAGCCCGCCGCCGCAATCACGCTTCCGTCCTCGGCGTGGATGCCGATCAGGTAAGGATAATGCCGGGCTATGATGGCATTGTATGAAGCGGCATAGACATGCTCGATCAGGCTCTCGACGGGAGCGCGTCCCGGCGTGAGCCTTTCCGTCAGGGAAATCGAGGCGGGCTCGACCCGCGTCATGCGGCGGACATGATCGCGATCCAGAAGCAGCGCGCCTCGCTTCCGGGCATTCGATGTGAAGGCAATCTCCAAGACGTTCAAGCAACTCTCCAGCGTTGACTGCGCGCGATAACGGGTGAACTCGGTCGGCGTGTCGCTGCGACGCCGATCTGCGTCGCTATCCCCGAAGCGTCGGCTCCAGCTTCAGTAGTGGAGGGGAACGGCGATCGTGGTGTTTGGCTCGATCACGTCGAACGCCGAATCGGCGAAACGTGGTGGACCGAAGACCTTGGGATCGTTCGACAGACCCCAGCCCTCTTCGGGAAACATGCCCAGAGTGAGGTCCAGCTTCTTATTGTCGTTCCCGTCGTGATAGGCGACCACCGCGTAGCGTCCCGCGGGAACCTGGTGGAACGTGACCTCGGCAACGTTGGAGCGCGCCGGCACCGAGAGAACGGCCACGGCCCGGGCTTCACGACGAAATGAATCAGGGTCCCGATAGAGCGCAACCCGCAAG
The DNA here is from genome assembly GCF_900167455.1 of Enhydrobacter aerosaccus. Taxonomy (GTDB): domain Bacteria; phylum Pseudomonadota; class Alphaproteobacteria; order Reyranellales; family Reyranellaceae; genus Reyranella; species Reyranella aerosaccus. The sequence goes on along the minus strand of NZ_FUWJ01000004.1, from coordinate 89,547 downwards.
GAGCCCGTCCCCGGCTTTATGCCTTCGACCCTCACGCCGACTTCGGCGGCAACAGCCACCTTGGCGTCGGCCCAGATCAGCAAGCTGACAAGAACCAAACCCGCCACGAGCGACGCGTTTCTATCGAGCATGGGGGAATTCCATCGCAAGCCGTCCTGTGAATTAGAGCGATCACACTATTAATAATGGGCAGGCCATTGCGGCGAAACAATGATTGGTAGATTAAATTCTCTATTTTTGAATGATTATCAAATGCATCACCAGAGCTGTTCTCCCTGGCATCGACCGGCCAGCCGAACAGATGACCTGATCAGGGCGGTAACGACCCGAATCGTCGATTGGGACCGGGTGCGTTTAAGAAGGCGAGATTGCTTCGATGGAGGAGCGCCGCCATGCCCTTCGATGCGCCTGCCATGTCCGAATGCCGCAACACCCGGGCTTCCTCGAGTCGCAACCGAGGCGACCAGGCAAACCGGCGTGCTGCGAAGCGGTCAGCGCCTCGCGAGGTTCGCGAGCCTCGCGAGGTTCGCGAACCTCGCGAGGAATCGCATCGGATGACCGCCCGTCAACGTTTCAGGCGATTCCTCGCGAGCAGCATTTTTATTTTCCGAGAGCCCGCGGTTGTCGGACCGCGGACAGCACGCTTCCGGCGATTAGCGGAACACGTCCTTGCGGTGGCGGACCTCGGCGAAGACCTGGACCGGGTCGGCGCCGGCGAGGCCGACGGCCTGCTGCAGCGAGGGCAGGTCGGCCCGCAGGAAGGGGTTGGTCTGCTTCTCCTCGCCCAGCAGGCTCGGCACGGTGGCCTCGCCGCGGGCGCGGGCGGCATCGATGGCGTCCGAGCGGGCCAGCAGGGCCTTGTTGTCGCGCTCCACCGTGACGGCGAATCGGGCGTTGGACTGGGTGTATTCGTGGGCGCAGTAGACGCGCATGTCGTCGGGCAGGGCGCGCAGGCGGGCGAGCGAGCCCCAGAACTGCTGCGGCGTGCCCTCGAACATCTTGCCGCACCCCAGCGCGAACAGCGTGTCGCCGCAGAACAGCGCTTTCTGCTCGCGGAAGGCATAGGCGATGTGGCCGCTGGTGTGGCCCGGCACGAAGAAGATCTCGGCCTCCGCCTCGCCGAAGCGATAACGGCCGCCATCCTCGACCTCGACGTCGATGCCCGGGATGCGGGCGGCGTCGCCGCGATAGCCGACGATGGTGCAGCCGGTGGCGGCCTTGATCTCGCGGTTGCCGCCGACATGGTCGCCGTGATGGTGGGTATTCAGGATATGGGTGATCTTCCAGCCCCGCCGGTTGGCCTCAGCCAGGACCGGCCCGGCCTCGGCGGGATCGACCACGCCGACCGCGCCGGACTGCGGCTCGCGCATCAACCACACGTAATTGTCGCTCAGGACCGGGATACGGACGATATCGAGGGTGCTGCTCATCTGGGTACTCGCCTGGCTGGGGAACGGATCGCGACGCACACGGTTTACGACAGGGGCTGCAAGACTGGCAAAGCTCCCTTGCACCCGCCACGGAACCGCCAAATCGTTACGCCATGACTCCGGGGACGGGTTTTCGCTAGGATGCTGCCGATATGTGGACGGACGTCCTCGATCTCAACGAATTCTACAGCACCACGCTCGGCCAGATGACGGGGCGGCTGCTGCGCGCCCGGCTGCGCGAGGTGTGGCCCAACGTGCGCGGCGAGACGGTGCTGGGGCTGGGCTATGCCGCGCCCTTCCTGCGGCCCTTCATGGACGAGGCCGAGCGCGTGATGGCCTTCATGCCGGCCCAGCAGGGCGTGGTCCGCTGGCCGCGCGAGGGCCGCAACCATACCGCGCTGGTGGACGAGCTCGACCTGCCGCTGGCCGACCGCTCGGTCGATCGCGTGCTGCTGGTCCATGCCGTCGAATGCACCGAGCAGGTGCGGCCCATGCTGCGCGAGATCTGGCGCGTGATGGCCGACGGCGGCAAGCTGATCACCGTGGCGCCGACCCGCACCGGCTTGTGGTCGCAGTTCGACCGCTCGCCCTTCTACCAGGGCCACCCCTACTCGACCGGCCAGCTCGCGGCGCTGCTACGCGCCAACATGTTCGCGCCGATGCGCCAGGCCCGCGCGCTCTACATGCCGCCGACCCATTCGCGGCTGGCGCTGCGCATGGCGCCCGCGGTCGAGCGCTTCGGCCAGCGCTGGCTCGGCCGCTTCGCCGGCGTCAGCGTGATCGAGGCCGGCAAGCAGCTCTATGCCGGCATCGCCGAGCGCCATACGCCGGAGCTGGCGGTGGTGCGGCCCAAGCTGCGCATCGCCTCGTCGCGCGACAGCGGCCAGCTTCCAGGCGCGGCGCGCAACGCCCACAACAAGGACGGCGAAGCGCCCGCTTCGTGATCCGGCCTCAAGCAAGCAACAATCCGGGAGAAATGCTCATGACGCCGTCTCCGCGCGTGATCGCGCTGCTGGGTTTCGGGGAAGCGGGAACCGCCATCGCGCGCGGCCTCGCCGCCGAGGGCGGCTGGCGAGGTACGCCCAAGCCCGGCGATAACGCTCCCCGCCGCCTGATCGCCATCGACACCGCGCTCGACCAGCATGCGCGCGGCATCGCGCTGGGCAAGGAAGCACGCCGGCTCGATGTCGCCATCGCCGGCACCTATACCGAGGCGCTGCGGGAGGCCGACCTCGTGATCTGCGCCGTGCAGGGCGAGCATGCGCTGTCGGCCGCCACGTCGGCGGCGCCGCTGCTGAAGAAGGGCGCGCACTATCTCGATCTCTGCACCGTGACCGGCGCCATGTCGGACGAGGACCGCGCGCCGATCGACGCGGGCGGCGGACGCTATATCGACGTCGCCGTGATGGGCGGCTTCTTCAAGCAGGGCATCAAGGCGCCGATGCTGGTGGCCGGCGCCGATGCCGCACCGGTGGTCGAGTGGATGAACGCCAACGGCTTCGTCGCCACGCTGCTGGGACCGAAGCCCGGCAGCGCCTCGGCGGTGAAGATGCTGCGCTCGGTAATCGTGAAGGGATTGGAGGCGCTCGCCGTCGAGTCGCTGGTGACGGCGCGCCGCCAGGGCATCCTCGACGAGGTGCTGGGCTGCCTGGGCGACATCGATTCCATGACCTTCTCCGGGGCGCTGCAGATGCTGGTGCAGACGCATGTGGTGCATGCCGAGCGGCGCTGGGAAGAGATGGGGCTGGTGGCGCGGACGCTGCGCGAGACCGGCGTCGAGCCGCTGATGACCTCGGCCATCGAGACCAGCCATCGCCGCACCGTCGACGCCCATATCGCGCCGGCCGATGGCCAGGTGCCGAGCCTCGACGATGCGCTCGCGATCCTATCCGACAAGGTGATCCGTGGACGGTGAGACGCGGACCGGCGAGGTGTTCGAGCGGCTCGTCGCGCTGCTGAGCGAGGCCGGCGCGAAATTCCGCGTCATCGAGCACGAGGCCGAAGGCAAGTCCGAGGCGATCAGCGCCATCCGCGGCAACCGGCCCGAGCAGGCGGCCAAGGCGATGGTGCTGGATGTGCGCGGTGGCGGCGGCGGACGACGCAACGTGCTCGCCATCCTGCCGGGCAACCGCAAGCTCGACTTCGCGGCCGTCGCCGCCCTGTTCGAGGCGCGCAAGTGCGGCTTCGCCTCGCCCGACACGGCGCAGGCACTGACCGGCTGCGTGATGGGCGCGGTGCCGCCCTTCGCCCTCAATCCCGACCTCGCCATCGTGGTCGAGGAGGACCTGCTGGCCAACGACACGCTGTTCTTCAATGCCGGCCGCCTCGATCGCTCGATGGAACTCGCCACCGGGGACTGGCTGGCGGTCGCCCGGCCGCGGGTGGCGCGGATTGCGCCGCACCCCTGAAGGCTCCGCCTTGGAAAGGTCGAGTTCGGGGGTATTATCCCCGACCAGAAACTTGCATGAGGCCCGCGCCATGGAAACCGGCTCACCGTCCCTTCGACAGCGCCTCACCGGGTGGGGGAAGGAACTCAAGCCGATCGCGATTTCCATTGCCTTGGTCCTGGTCGTGCGCACCGTGGTGGCGGAGCCCTATACCGTGCCGACACCGTCGATGGTGCCGACGCTGCTGGTCGGCGACGAGCTGATCGCCAGCAAGTTCGCCTATGGCTACAGCATGTATTCGACGCCGATCGGCCAGCTGCCGAGCTTCTCGGGCCGTGTGTTCGACCGTGCGCCGGAGCGCGGCGACGTCGTCGTGTTCCGCCTGCCGCGCGATCCCTCGACCACCTACGTGAAGCGCGTGATCGGCCTGCCCGGCGATCGCATCCAGATGCGCCGCGGCCGGCTCTACATCAACGACACGCTGGTCGAGCGCCGCGCCGTCGGACCATTCCCCGACGATGTCGGCAGCCGCAGCGTATCCGCCACGCTCTATATCGAGAGCCTGCCCAACGGCCGCGAGCACGAGATCGTCGAACTGTCCGACAACGACCGCTACGACGACACGGCGGTCTATGTCGTGCCGGCGCGGCATTACTTCATGATGGGCGACAATCGCGACAATTCCCTCGACAGCCGCATCGGCGAGGCCGCCGGCGGCGTCGGCTTCGTGCCCGAGGAGAATCTGGTCGCCCGCGCCGACCTGCTGCTGATGTCGCGCGATCCCGCCGTCGGCTGGTTCGACATCGGCAAATGGCTGCACGCCTTCCGCCTCGACCGCTCGTTCGGCTGGGTCAATTGAAGCAAGCGACCGGCAGTGCCGCGGCGACCGTGCCGTGGCGCTTCGGGGCTGTCAGCGAGTCCGATTTCGAGCCGCTGCTGGCGTTGCGCATCGCGGTGATGCGCACGCATCTCGAACGGGTTGGCCGCTTCACGCCCGAGCGCTCCCGCAATACCTTCCGCGCCCATTTCGACCAGCCCGGCCTGCGGCTGATCCTGATCGACGGCAAGCGCGCGGGCTGCGTCGGCTTCCGCGTCGACGCGCAGTGGGTGACGATCGACTCCTTCTATCTCGACGGCCGCTTCCACAATGGCGGTCTCGGCTCGACGATCCTCTTAACGCTGCTCGCCGAGGCCGACGCGCTCGGCAAGCCGGTACGGCTCGAGGTGCTGAAGCAGAGTCCGGCCGACCGCTTCTATCTCCGCCACGGCTTCGTGCCCATCGGCGAAAACGATTACGACATCACCTTCGAACGGCCGCTTCCCGCCTGACTTTCCGCAATTCGGGCAGCTCTCCGGCCGGTCTCAATCCCGCCGCAGCAGGAACACGGCCTGCTCGCCGAACAGGTTGGCGAGGAACGGCGGCATGTGGATGGGACGGCTCTTGCTGTTGAGCACGATGGCCCGCTCCACGCGCACGCCCATGTCACGGCACAGGGCGCGGAAGTCGTCGATGCTGCAGAGATGGATGTTGGGCGTGTCGTACCACTTGTATGGCAGCGACGCCGTCTCGGGCATGCGGCCGCCGAACACCAGGCGCAGGCGCACTTGCCAGTGGGCGAAATTGGGAAGCGACACGATCGCCCGCTTGCCGACGCGCAGCATCTGCCGCAGCACCTCGCGCGGCTCGCGCGTGGCCTGCAGCGTCTGGCTCAGGATGACGTAGTCGAACGCGTCGTCGGGATAGTCGCGCAGGTCGGTATCGGCGTCGCCCTGGATCACTGACAGGCCGTTGGCGACGCAGGCATTCACGCCGGTCTGGCTCAATTCCATGCCGCGCGCGTCGACGCGCTTGAAGCTGACGAGGTAGGCGAGCAGCGAACCGTCGCCGCAGCCGACATCGAGCGCGCGTCCGCCCGGCTCGACCATGTCGGCGATGAGCTGCAGGTCGACGCGGATGGGGGCGATGACACTCATGGCTGGGCCTCCTCAGCGTCCGTTGCCCAGGCCGCGCGCATTGGCGGCGCCCTGCAGGAAGCCGTGCAGGGTGCGGAACATCTCCGGCTCGTCGAGCAGGAAGGCATCGTGGCCCTTGTCGCTCTCGACCTCGACGAAGGAGACATTGGCCGCCGCCGCGTTCAGGGCATGCACGATGGCCCGGCTCTCGCGCGTCGGGAACAGCCAGTCGCTGGTGAAGGACACCAGGCAGAAACGCGTCGCCGTCCCGGTGAAGGCCTTGGCCAGCACGCCGCCACCACGCGCCGCGGCCAGATCGAAGTAATCCATGGCGCGCGTGATGTAGAGATAGCTGTTGGCGTCGAAGCGATCGACGAAGGTCGAGCCCTGGTGGCGCAGATAGCTCTCGACCTGGAAGTCGGCATCGAAGCCGAAGCCCAAAGCATCGCGGTTCTGCAGGGTGCGGCCGAACTTGCGCTGCAGCGCTTGCTCCGAAAGGTAGGTGATGTGCGCGGTCATGCGCGCGACGGCGAGGCCACGGGCGGGCACGGTGCCGTGGGCGCGATATTCCCCGCCCTTCCATTCCGGATCGGCCATGATCGCCTGCCGGCCAACCTCGTGGAAGGCGATGTTCTGCGCCGAGTGATGCGCGGCACAGGCGATCGGCACCGCCGAGAAGACGCGCTTGGGAAAGCTCGCCGCCCATTCCAGCACCTGCATGCCGCCCATCGAACCGCCGATGACGCAGAACAGGTCCGGGATGCCGAGATGGTCCAGCAAGGCCGCCTGGGCGCGCACCATGTCGGCGATCGTCACCACGGGGAAGCGCAGGTTCCAGGGCTGGCCGTTCACCGGGTCGCGGGCCATCGGTCCGGTCGAGCCCATGCAATGGCCCAGCACGTTGACGCAGATGATGAAGTAGCGCGCCGGATCCAGCACCTTGCCCGGCCCGACCAGGCTGTCCCACCAGCCTTCCTTGCCCGTCACCGGGTGCTTCTCGGCAACGAACTGGTCGCAGGTCAGCGGATGGCAGATCAGGACGGCGTTGGACTTGTCGGCATTGAGCGTGCCGTAGGTCTGGTACGCGACGCGATACGGACCGAGTTCGACCCCGCATTCGAGAGCAAGCGGCCGATCGACGCCCAGGATCGCATGGCGGCATTGCGCGAGCGCCTTGCGCTCGGCATCGGTCAGCTCGTCCGATGCAATATCGGCGGGTGCCTGCACGTCCCTCTCCTTCGCCGCCGGCGGCCTGGCGAGCCGCCAACGAAAAACCCCCGACCGGTGAAGGGCGGGGGCTTTCGGGCACTCCGACCTTTTAGCGAGGTTTAACGTGGCCGCAAGCCGGTCGGCTCAAATTCCACGGCCCTACCTATAGCGATGCCGATGCGGGTCGCGCAAGCCTGTTGACGTTTGTTTGCCTTTACGCAGACCGGCCGGACGTAGTATCGCCGCTCTCCACTTACGCTCTGGATCCATGGACGCACCCAGTCTCGATTCCCTGCGGCAGCAAATAGACGCCATCGATGGCGAGTTGCACGGGCTCATCTGCCGCCGTGCGTCCCTGGTCGGGCAGATCGCCGCCGCCAAGCCGGCGGGTGGCCTGTCGATGCGGCCGGGCCGCGAGGCCCAGGTTCTGCGCAAGCGTCTGGCCGCGCACGAGGGAGAGTTCCCCGCCGCCGCCGTCTACCGCATGTGGCGGGAAATGATCAGCGCCTTCGCGCTGATGCAGACCAAGGACCTCAAGATCGCCGTGTGTCGTCCCGCCGATCAGCCGGGATACTGGGACATCGCGCGCGATCATTTCGGCTGCCAGGTGCCGATGGTCGCCTACGAATCGCCGGCCCAGGTGCTGGCCGAGGTGCGCAGCAACCCCGCCACCATCGGCGTGGCGCCGGCCCCGATCGAGGCCGATACCGCGCCGTGGTGGCCGCTGCTGGCCAGCGGCGAGCAGACGCTGCCCAACATCGTCGCCCGCCTGCCTTTCCTCACCATGCCGAACGCGCGGGCACGCGGCCTGTCGGCGCTCGTGCTGGCCCGCATCGAGCCCGAGGAGAGCGGCGACGATCGCGCGCTCGTTTCGGTTCAGGCGTCGACCGCCATCAGTCGCAACCGCATCGCCGGTGCGCTGACCAAGGCCGGGCTGCCCGCCTTCATCTCGGCGCTGGACCAGCTCATGGCGGGCGTGCATCACTATCTGCTCGAGCTGCCGGGCGTCATTGCCGATGGCGACGAGCGTCTGCGCGGCCTCGAGCAGGCCCTTGGCCTCGACCGTGGCAGCGTCGCCGCGATCGGCGCCTACGCCGTGCCGGTCGGCGCGCGGCCCTGATCGTTCTTAACGGGAGACTGCCATGAGCGCGCTCAGCCCGCGTCCCGGCATCATGAAGATTGCGCCTTACGTGCCGGGCAAGGACTCGGTGGACGGCAAGGAACCGATCGCCAAGCTCTCCTCCAACGAGGGCGCGCTGGGACCGAGCCCGAAGGCAATGGCGGCCTATGCCAAGGCAGCCGCCGAGCTGCACCGCTATCCAGACGGCGCTGCCGAGAAGCTGCGCCTGGCGATCGGTCGCCATCATGGCCTGGACGCAGCGCGCATCATCTGCGGCGCGGGCTCCGACGAGTTGCTGAATCTGCTGGTGCGGGCCTATTGCGGGCCGGGCGACGAGTTGCTGTACAGCCAGTACGGCTTCCTGATGTATCCCATCAACGCGCTGGGCGTTGGCGCCACGCCGGTCGCGGCGCCGGAGCAGGACTATCGCACCGACGTCGAGGCGATGCTGTCCAAGGTCACCAACAAGACGCGCATCGTCTGTCTCGCCAATCCGAACAATCCGACCGGCAGCTATATCACCAAGGACGACGTGCGACGCCTGCATGCCGGCCTGCCGAAGAACGTGCTGCTGGTGATCGACGCCGCCTATGCCGAGTACGTGACGCGCAACGACTACGAGGCCGGCATCGAGCTGGTCGATCAGGCCGAGAATGTCGTGATGACCAGGACCTTCTCCAAGATCTATGGCCTGGGCGGATTGCGATTGGGCTGGATGTACGGCCCGGCCGGCATCGTCGACGTGATCAATCGCCTGCGCCAGCCGTTCAACGTCAATCTCGCCGCTCAGGCCGCGGGCATCGCGGCGCTTGACGACATTGCCCATGCCGACGCCAGCCGCACCAACAACGACGTCTGGCTGCCCTGGTTCAGCGCGGCGCTGTCGAAACTCGGCCTGAAGCCGCTGCCCAGCGTCGGCAACTTCGTGCTGGTCGGCTTCGGCTCCAAGGAGCGCGCCGCCGCCGCAAACGAGTGGTTGATGAGGGATGGGCTGATCCCGCGCATGGTCGCCGGCTACGGCCTGCCCGAACATCTGCGCATCACCATCGGCACCGAGACCGAGGTGAAGGCCGTCGCCGAGTCTCTCGGCCGCTTCGTCGCCGCCAGCAAATGACCGAGCCGATGTTCGACAAGATCGCGCTGATCGGCATCGGCCTGATCGGCGGTTCGATCGCCCTGGCCGCGCGCCGCGGTGGCCTCGCCCGGCAGATCGTCGCCGCGACGCGACGCGCCGAAACCGCCGCCACCGCCAATCGGCTGAAGCTGGTCGATCATTGCGGCACGGACCTCGCCGCCGCCTGCGAGGGCGCCGACATGGTGATCGTCTGCACGCCCGTCGGCGCCTGCGGCGCGGCCACCCGCGAGATCGCGCCCGCGCTCAAGAAGGGCTGCATCGTCTCCGACGTGGGCTCGGTGAAGCAGTCGGTGATCGACGCCATGCAGCCGCATATCCCGGCCGGCGTGCATTTCGTGCCGACCCATCCGGTCGCCGGCACGGAGAATTCAGGTCCCGAGGCAGGCTTCGCCGAACTGTTCGACGGCCGCTGGACCATCCTGACCCCGCCGGCCGATACGGATCCGAAGGCCGTCGATACGGTCGAGGCCTTCTGGAAGGCACTGGGCAGCCAGGTCGATCGGCTCGACGCCAAGGATCACGATCGTATCCTCGCCATCACCTCCCACCTGCCGCACCTGATCGCCTATACGATCGTCGGTACGGCCGACGATCTCGGCGGCCATCTCAACGCCGAGGTCCTGCGCTTCGCCGCCGGCGGCTTCCGCGACTTCACCCGCATCGCCGCCTCCGATCCCACCATGTGGCGTGACATCTTCCTGAACAATCGCGAGGCGGTGCTCGAAGTGCTGGCCCGCTTCCAGGAGGACCTCTTCTATCTCCAGCGGGCGATCCGCTGGGGTGAAGGCGACAAACTATTCGACCTCTTCACGCGCACCCGCGAGATCCGGCGTGCGCTGATCCATCTCAACCAGGCGTGACGGCGGACAGACCTCTCTGGGTCTTCGGCTACGGATCCCTGATGTGGAATCCGGGCTTCGCTACTCCCGAGACGAGACCGGCGAAACTGCAGGGATGGCATCGCGCCTTCTGCATTTATTCCGAACATTATCGCGGCACGCCCGAGAAGCCCGGTCTCCTGCTCGGCCTGCTGCCTGGCGGTGCCTGCCGCGGGCTCGCCCATCGGCTGCCATCCGACTCGTACGAAGAGGTGCGCCGCTATCTGCGGATACGCGAGATCGACAATGACGGGGTCTACGAGGAGGCGATCCGGACCATAGATCTGGCCGACGGCCGGCGCGTCCCGGCCCTGGTCTATCTGGCCGATCGCGGCCATCGGCAATTCGCCGGCAAGCTGCCGACGGCCGAGGCGCTGCGCCTCGTGCGCCAGGGGCATGGCGCCACGGGCAGCAGTCTCGATTATCTACGCAACACGATCACGCATTTACGCGAGCTCGGCCTACGCGATCGCGCCCTCGAACAGCTGGCGTGCCAGGCAACCGCGACAGCGGCGGCTTAATGCTCGGTGCCGTCCTTGAAGATCGCCTTGACGATGAAGCGCCATTCGTCGCGCGCCTGATCGGCCGTGAGACCGAGCCGCTCGCGCAGCACGATCCAGCTCTCGGGCGCCAGCACCATCGCGAGCGCGTTCAGCGTATGCTCGCGCTTCTCTCCCGAAAGCGCCGTCAACTCGTGACCGAAGGACCTGGCGATCTCTTCGCGATTGTCCGTGTAGAGTTCCGTCGTCTTGCCGGCCGCTTCCTTCGAGCGACGGCACAAGGCCTGCACGAAGGTCCACATCGGCCGCAGCATCTCGTAGCGTCCCGAGCGCTTGCTCACGACGGTCGAAATGCGTTCGTCGAGTGGCTTGCGTACATCGGGCTCGACCACGTCGCCGTTGCGCCCGGTGCCGAGCACGCGCCCGAGCACCGCGACGTACAGTTCGGCCGTATCGGCGAAGTGCTGGAACACCGTGCGGGCCGAGACACCAGCCAGCTTGGCGATGTCACGCACGATCGGCGCCACCTCGCCTTCCATCGCCAGCGTCAACGTCGACGAAACGATCGCTTCGCGTGTACGCGCGACGCGATCCCCACGTGCTGCTGGTTGAACTTGAGGCAGTTGAACCGACGGTTCGAGTTCCATACCTACGTCCCCTGTATGCGGTCGACCTTTGATCGCGATCGAGGTTCGACATCGCGTAAGGTGACACTCTTCTAATAATGGCCAAAAAATGCTTGGCCCTGTATCGATAAAACAAATGTCGCCCGCCGCCAATGCCAAGGCAATACCAGTCAAAAACTTTGTTGGACGTAAGTATTTCGTAAGGTTTGCGAGGGTTTGATGAAAGGTCTGAAGTTCTCCGCCGCGTCACAGGCCGCACAGGCTCTGGGCTGGATCGATCCCGTGACCAAGGCGGTTGTGCCTCCCATCCATATGGCGAGCACGTATCAGCGCGACGAAGATAATGCTTATTCGTCCGGTCGCGTTTACGCACGAGCAGATAATCCGACCTTCGATCAGGCCGAGGCGACGCTGGCTGCCCTCGAGGGCGGCGCGAAGGCGTTGATCTTCTCCTCCGGCATGAGCGCGGCCAGCGCCTGCTTCCTGGCGCTGGCACCCGGCGATCATGTGGTCGTGCCGAAGGTCATGTACTGGGCCTTGCGCAACTGGCTCGCCACCTTCGCCACGCATTGGGGCCTCGAGGTCGACTTCGTCGATGCCGAAATCAACGACGCACTGGCCGCGGCTGTTCAGCCCGGACGGACCAAGCTTGTCTGGCTCGAGACTCCCGCCAATCCGACCTGGGGTGTCAGCGACATCGCCGCCGCCGCCGAGATCGCACACAAGGCCGGCGCCCTGCTCGGCGTCGATTCGACGGTGGCGACTCCGGTGCTGACGCGACCGCTCGAATTCGGCGCGGATATCGTGATGCATTCGGCCACGAAGTATCTCAACGGTCATTCCGACATCATCGCCGGCGCCTTGGTAACAGCCCGCGAGGACGCGTACTGGACAAGGCTGCGGACCATCCGGGCACAACTCGGCACCATTCTCGGCCAGACCGAAGCCTGGCTGCTGATGCGCGGCATGCGGACATTGTTTCCGCGGGTTCAATGGGCCTGTCGGTCGGCGCAATCGATGGCCGAGCGCTTCGCCGACCATCCGATGGTTGCCGACGTGCTCTATCCCGGCCTGCCTTCCTTCGCCGGCCATGCCGTCGCCGCGCGACAAATGAAAGGCGGCTTCGGCGGCATGCTGTCGATCCGCGTCAAGGGCGGCGAGCGGGCCGCGATAGCGACGGCGGCGCGCGTCGAGCTGTGGAAGCGGGCGACGTCGCTGGGCGGCGTCGAGAGCCTGATCGAGCATCGTGCCAGCATCGAGGGCCCGGGCACACCCTGCCCACCTGATCTCCTGCGCCTCTCCGTGGGTGTCGAGGACGGCAACGATCTCTACGACGATCTCGACCAGGCGCTACGTCGCGCCCACAACGCTTAAAGCCCGAGCGAGAATCCCTCGCGCAGAGGATCTTCCGCGTCGAAGCGGAAGCGGCTCTCACCGATGAAATGCGCACGGCCGCCGACTTCGACGACGACGGCCTTGCATACGCCTACGGGCACCTCACCGAGCACCCGCCCCGTGAAGCAGGCGCCGGTGCAGCTCTCGAACAGGCGCTCCTCGCCCCTCTTCGCCTGACGTCGCGCCCATTGCAGCGCCATCCGGGCACTCACGCCGCTGCCCGTGGGACTGCGATCGATCTGACGTCCGGCAAAGATGCAGACATTGCGGCTGGCAATGCCGTTGGAGCCGTCTCGACCGTCGGTCAGGATCGTCCCGTAGAGAAAGCCGAGCTCCGGCTGCTCGGGATGGTCGACGGGAATCGATCGCGCCACCGCGTCAGCGATTTCCTCGCCGGCATCGACCAGCGTTCGCATCGGCGTCTGCTGGAGATCGAGCCCGATCGAATCCGCCGGCAGGAACGCATAGAAGGCGCCACCATAGGCGATATCGACGGAAACGGGTCCCCAGGTCCGGGTGGGCGCGATCCTCTCCCGCGCATGCACGAACGACGGCACACTCTCGAACCGGACGAAGCCATCGGCGGCGACCCGGGCCACGACCAGGCCGCAGGGACATTGCAGCCTGACGATCGTTTCGCCGGCTTGCCGCTTCACGCGGCCACTTTCGACAGCCCAGCGGGCGAGCGCGATCGTGGCGTGGCCACACATCGTGCTGTAGCCCTCGTTGTGCATGAAGAGGACGGCCAGATCGGCCTCGGGATGGTCCGGCTCGACCAGCAGCGCGCCATACATGCCGTCGTGACCGCGTGGCTCCAGCATCAGGCCACGTCGCAGGCCATCGAACCGCTCCCGGGCCTCGCGCCGCTTATCGAGAAGCGTCCGCGCTTCGAAGCGTGGCCATCCGTCGACGATGATGCGCGTGGGCTCGCCGCCCGTGTGCATCTCGACGGTGGACAGGATCATGTCGCCGTGCCGAACAACGCCGGCAGTGCCACGCCGATGCGCTCGTTCATCATCTCGATCGAGCCGTCGGTATAGGCCGCTATCTTGGCGCCGGCGAGGTGACGGGCGAGCGGATAGTCCGCCCGCAAGCCGTTTGCGCCCATGGCCTGGATGCAGTCGGCGATGCGCGTGAGAGCCATGTCCGTCGCGAACTTCTTGGCATAGGCGGCCGCAAGGACGGCATCGCCACCCTCGTCGATCAAACGGGCGGCACGATACGTGAGAAGGCGCGCGGCCTGCAGATCCGTGACGGCATCGACCAGCTTCCAGCGCACGCCCTGGTGCTCGAGCACCGGCTGGCCGAAGGTCTTGCGCTGCTGGGTGTAGCGCACGGCAGTTTCGAGGCTGGCCTCCAGCATGCCGCAGCACATGGCGGCGACATAGGCCCGGGCGCCATTGATGCCGGCCAACGCCGCCTTGAAGCCCTGTCCCGGCGGCTGCAGCACAGCCTCATCAGGAGCGAAGTAATCGACCAGGCGAAAGCCACCCACGCCGATGGCATGACCGCCATGGAGCGCAAACGGTGCCTCGCGATGGAAGCCTTCGCGCTCCGCCTCGATCGCGAAGCAGGCAATGCCGCGATAACCGAGCGCCTTGTCGGTCTGGGCATAGGCCACCGAAAGGCCGGCGACGGCGGCATTGGTGATCCAGGCCTTGGCACCGTTCAGTTTCCAGCCACCCGCGACACGCTCCGCCGTCATCTCGAGGCCGCCAAAGTCGCTGCCGACGCCGGGCTCGCTCAAGCCGGCGCAGCCGATCACGTCGCCGATGATCATGCGCGGCAACAGACGCGCCACATGGGCCGGCTGTCCATCGCGCGCGAACCTGGCACAGGCATTGTGATGGTTGATGAGAGCGAAGGCGAAAGCGAAATCGGCTTTGGCCATCTCCTCGAACACGCGCAGCTTGCACGAAAAGGACAGGCCAAACCCGCCGTGCTGTTTGGCAAGTTCGATCCTGTTGAAGCCGACCGCGCAGGCTGCCTTGATCGTCTCGAGTGGGTAATGACGCTCCCACTCCCATTGCGCCGCGTTCGGCGCCACATGCTCCTCGGCAAAAGCGCGCGCCCGTGCCACGAGATCCCGTTCCTCGGGCGTCAATATTTCGTCCAGCATGCAAGTGAGATACACGAATGGACCTCGGGCGCAACCACGGGCTAGAATGGCGCCAATGCGGGTGTAGCTCAGGGGTAGAGCGTCGGCTTCCCAAGCCGTAGGTCGCGGGTTCAAATCCCGTCGCCCGCTCCAAAATCTTCGGCAGTCGCCGGGCAGGAAGCGTCGTCAGCATGGATTCGGTGGTTTCGATGCCAGCGGCGGCGAGTGGCGATTTTGCCGCCGATGCCGCCTCCTTTTCCGCCTATTGGCGCAATCAGGCAGCCCGACTGGCCAAGCTGCCTCCGAAGCCGGATCGCGACGCAGCCGCGTTCGATACAGCGGAGACGATCAAGCAAGCGGCACGCGACGCGCGTTTCGCCTTCCTCCGCGTCCATGCGCGCACGCTTTACGACAGGCTGACGAACGGCCGGCGCAAGTTCGTGCGGCTGGAGCAGCTGGTGTACGAAGCCGCCGATCTCGTTCCCGGTCTGGCGCCGACGCGAGCTGAAGTCGCAGCCGAAGCGGAGGTGCGGCAGGGCGAAAAGGATGGCTGCGAAATCGACCAGGGCATCCTGTGCAATCAGTTCCTGGCCGATCCGGACTGCGGCCGGCATCTATGTCACGCGATGCTGCTGCCACGCCCGGAATCGGCGGAGGCGCTCGCCAAGTTCCAGCGCGATGGTCACCTGGACCTTGGCACCGCCAAGGTCGAGCGTCAGGGCAAGGCCGCGGTCCTGCTGCTCTCCAACGGCCGCTTCCTCAATGCCGAGGACAATGCCACTCAGGTTGCGACCGAGATCGGTGCCGATGTGTGCATCCTCGATCCGCACAGCCAGATGGCCGTCCTGCGCGGTAATGTCGTGCCCCATGGCAAGTATGCCGGCCGACGCGTCTTCAATGCCGGCATCAACCTGACGCACCTCTACTACGGCAAGATCCCGTTCCTCTGGTTCCTGATCCGCGATCTGGGCTTCGTGAACAAGCTCATGCGGGGGCTTGCCCGGCCGGACGTCACGCCGGACGAAGCCTCGGGCGATTCGATCGAGAAGCTCTGGATCTCGGCGGTCGACACCTTCGCGATCGGCGGCGGCTGCCAGATCCTGCTGGCCACCGATTTCAACATTGCCGCCCGCGATGCCTACATGACCCTGCCGGCGCGCAAGGAAGGGATCATTCCGGGCATGGCCAATCTGCGCCTGTCCCGCTTTGTCGGCGACCGCATCGCCCGTCAGGCCATCATGTACGAGCGTCGGATCGACTGCGATTCCGATGTCGGCCGCATGATCTGCGACGAGGTCGTCGCGCCCGAAGATGTCGATGCCGCCATCGTGAGGGTGATCGATCGGTTGACCACGTCAGGCGTCGTGGGGGCGACCGGCAACCGTCGCGCCCTGCGGGTGGCGGTCGAACCGTTCGACACCTTCCGCCAGTACGCGGCCGTCTATGCCCGCGAGCAGGCCTGGTGCCATTTCAGCCCCGCGCTGATCTCCAACCTCGAGCATTACTGGAACGCCCAGAGCCGGCGGGCCTGACCCGGACGACTATGGAGCCCTCAATGCTCCCTTGGCGCGTGCTTGCCGAGGATGCGCTGCAGCGTACGGCGATGCATGTTGAGCCGCCGGGCGGTCTCGGACACGTTGCGATCGCATTGCTCGAAGACGCGCTGGATATGCTCCCAGCGCACGCGATCGGCTGACATCGGATTGCTGGGCGGCGGTGGCAGTTTGCGGCCATGGGAGGTCAGGGCCTGCTCGATGGCATCGGCATCGGCCGGCTTGGCGAGATAATCGATCGCCCCTTCCTTCACCGCGGCGACGGCGGTGGCGATGTTGCCATACCCGGTCAGCACCACGATGCGGATATCCGGCCGCGCCTGACGCAACGGCCCCACCAGCTCCAGTCCGTTGCCGTCACCCAGCCGCAGGTCGAGAACCGCAAAAGCGGGCGGCCGGGCCGTCTGGGCCAGCGCTTCGGCGACCGAGCCGACCGCCGTCACGATGAAACCACGCGTTTCCAGCGCGCGCGCGATACGATTGCGAAACGCCGCGTCGTCGTCGGCAATCAGCAGGGTGCGATCCTTATTGTTCGTCACGCCGGCAATGGCGGGCGACACGGAGCGGTTCGCGCCTGTGTCCTGGCTCATAACGACCTCCGATCTGGGCGCTATGTAGCCTTGAAGACGGGGTTTGGCCAGCGCACGACAACGATGGCCCCATCGCGACCGCCCCCGCGATTGCCAAAACTGACCGACGCTCCGGTGCGCTCCAGCAGCGTTTTGGCAATAAAAACCCCCAGCCCCATATGGCCTTCCACCCCCTGGCGGGTCGAAATGAACGGGGTCCCCAATTCATCCAGCAGAGCCTCGGAAAAGCCTGGCCCGTCGTCGGAAACCTCGACTTCCGACCACTCCGTGGTCCAGCGGGTGGTGATGCGGATCGTTTGGCGGGCGAAGGAAAGGGCATTCTGCACGATGTTGCCGATACCCTGCATGATCTCTGGACTGCGAACCTGGATGGGCGCCGTCGTTGGAACGCCCTCGCCCATGGGGCCTGACTCGAAGGAGATCGTGATCCCCTCACGACGGTAGTTCTGGGCTGCCGCCTCGATCAGGGCCGGCAGCGGCACCAGCGTATAGGCATCGGAAACGTCCCCCGCCGGATCGACAGACAGACGGGCGAGGATCGACCGGCAGCGATCGGATTCGGCGGCCAGCAGCTCGATATCCTCCCGCAGGGGATCGTCGGCCTCGACCTCGCGCAGCATTTCCTTGGCAACGACCGCAATGGTCGAAAGCGGCGTGCCGAGTTCGTGGGCCGCCGCGGCGGCGAGTGCGCCGAGAGCGGACAGGCGCTGCTCATGGGCGAGCGCGGCCTGGGCAGCCGCCAACGCGTCGGTCATCTGCCGAGCTTCCTCGGCCAGCCGCCAGCCGTAGAGCGTGATCAGGAGCGCCGTCAGCGTAAGGCCAACCCACACACCCGCCTGATAGATCTCCGGGAATTCGGGCGGTCGCCCAAGCCAGGGCAACGTCTGATGGAAAAGCCCAAGCAAGGCGATGCTGACGATCGTCAGCAACGACAGTGCGATGTTGCTGCCCAGCGAAAGGACGTTGGCACCGATCGCAACCGGCGCCAGCAGCAGCAAGGCGAAGGGGTTGGTGAGGCCGCCCGTGAGATAGAGCAGCACCGCAAGCTGCACGACATCGAAGGCGAGGAAGATCGCGGCCTCGCGGTCGTCGACGCGAGCCGAGGCTGGCCGCCCGAGACTGACGGCGACATTGAGCAAGGCCGACAGCGCGATGGCGCCGCCCACCGGTAACAACGGCAGGGAAAAGCCCAACCCCCAGTGAACGACCGCGGCGGTGAAGAGCTGACCGGCGACGGCGCCCCAGCGGATGAGGACCAGCGCCCGCAGGCGCACCCCGCCGCGCGGCGGCAGGCTCGGACTGGCCGCGGCGAGCGGACCGGGCTGGGTGGACGCGTTCACGTCGGGACGCGCCGCCACAACCTATTCCTCGATCATCAGATGCTTGCGGTGCACCGTCACGAAGAGCGGGATCTTGCGCTGCTTCTTGCGATCGGGCGGCTCCTTCACCAGTCGGCCAATCTCTCCCAGGATCAGGCCGGTGATGGTAGGGAGCGGCAGCTCGCGCGCTTCGTCGAGCGCCACCCAACGGATATCGCCCATCTCGCTCGAATGTCGAATGTCGCCGCTGGCATCCTCTGCTCGCGCCATGAAGAAGCGCGCATTGAATCGCCGCGGCCGACCCGGCGGTGTCACCGCGCGGGCGATCAGATCGAGACAGTCGAGCGCTGGTCCCATGCCCTGATCGAGAAAGCCCCGCCAATGCTCGCCATAGTCCTTCTCGGGCGCGCCACCCTTGAACGGCTTGGCCAGCATCAACCCGGTCTCCTCGAAGGTCTCGCGCACAGCGGCCACGCCCAAAGCGCGTGCCCGCAGCGCCGTTGCCGCCTTCTGCAGGCGCGCATTGACGTGCCGGTCGAGCGCCGTCGCAATGGGCACATGGGCATCGGCCCGGTCGACGCGTCCGCCCGGGAAGACATAGCGGTTGGGCATAAAGGCGTGCTTGGCGTCGCGGCAGCCCATCAGCACTTCCGGCTTCTTGCCGCGCATGCGCACCAGGATCAGCGTCGCGGCATCGCGCGGCCGCATGTAAGGATATTTCTGGTCGACCTTCTCGACCGGGCGTTCGCTGCCCGGTTTCAGGTTAGGAGCCGGCAGATTGTGGACATAGCCTTTGTCGGTGCCGCGCATGACGGCGCCGGCGGGGATCGCTTTCTTGCTCATATGCCGACGATAAATTGTCGTCCCGAATCACGCGAATGGAAATTCGCAGGCTGGCGTCGATCCGGTCCGTAAAGCCCGCGAGTGCCCTAGAACGACCAGCCGACCGGCGTGTCCGGATGAAACACGACGATGCTCTTGTCGCCTCCCGGCACTTCGATCCGTTCCGGTGCCTCGAGCGGACGTGCCTGCAGGGTGATGCGCTCTTCGTTGGCCGGAAGACCGTAAAAGCGCGGCCCGTTCAGGCTGGCAAAGGCTTCGAGCTGGTCGAGGGCCTTCTCCTCCATGAACACCTGCGCATAGACCTGCATCGCCACCGGCGCGTTGAAGATGCCGGCACAGCCGCAGGCGCACTCCTTGGTATCCGCCGTGTGAGGGGCCGTATCCGTGCCGAGGAAGAAGGCGGGATTGCCCGATGTCGCCGCGCGCCGCAGGGCGAGACGATGCTCCTCTCGCTTGGCGATCGGTAGACAATAGAAATGGGGCCGGATGCCTCCCTTGAAGATCGCATTGCGATTGTAGCTGAGATGGTGCGGCGTGATCGTGCCCCCCAGCCGGCCGGTATTGGCCTCGACGAACTGCACGCCGTCGCGGGTGGTGATGTGCTCCAGCACGACCTTGAGGCCCGGATGCCGCTTGAGAAGCGGCGCGAGCACCTTGTCCAGGAACACAGCCTCGCGATCGAAGATGTCGACCTCGGGATCCGTGGCCTCGCCATGGACGAGCAGCGGCATGCCGACCTTCTCCATGGCCTCCAGCGCCTTGGCGATCTTGTCCATGGAGGTGACGCCATGGGCCGAGTTGGTGGTGGCGTGTGCCGGATAGAGCTTGGCCGCGACCCAGACACCCTCCTGCTTGCCCCGCGCCAGTTCGGCAGGGTCGGCGCCGTCGGTCAGATAACAGGTCATGAGCGGCTCGAACCCGAAGTCGGCCGGAACCGCTCTGCGAATGCGATCGCGATAGTCGACGGCCTGAGCCACTGTCGTTACCGGCGGCACCAGGTTCGGCATGATAATGGCGCGCGCAAACTGCCGCGCCGTGTGGAGCGCACAGGCGGCCAGCAGGGCGCCGTCGCGCAAATGGGCATGCCAGTCATCAGGGCGGCGGATCGAGAGCGTCGTGGGCGTGGACATGGCCGTTTTCTACGCTTGCTCCGAGACAGGCTCCAATGTTGATTGCGGGCATGACCGATCTGAAAGACGCAATCGCGTTCGCCGAGGCGGCGGAAAGCCCTTGGCCCAAGAGCATGTACATGCCTGACGGGCAGTTCGTGATGACCCACGATTCGGGAGAGAAGGCTCCAGACAATGAGGTGCTGGGGCCGGTCACGCCCCGCGGCGGCGCCTCGGGCATGGTCTACCAGGGCGGCAAATTGATTGCCGAGTGGGGCGACACCAATCGCCCCGACATGACCTTCAGCGTGGCCAAGAGCTTCCTGTCTCTGCTGGCCGGCCTGGCGTTGGGCGATGGCCTGATCAAGAGTCTGGACGACAGGGTTGCAGACACGGCGCTCGATGACGGCTTCAAGAGCGAGCAGAACCGCGACATCACCTGGCGTCACCTCCTGACCCAGACCAGCGAATGGGACGGCACGCTGTTCGGCAAGGAGGATCGCGTCGACCATAACCGTGTGGTCGGCCTTGCCGTCGCCGAGGCCCCCAAGGGCACGCGCCGTGCGCTCACGAGGCCAGGCAGCTTCTACGAATACAACGACGTGCGTGTGAACCGGCTCAGCCTGTCGCTGCTGCAGGTCTTCCGCGAGCCACTGCCGTCGGTCCTGAAACGCCGCATCATGGATCCGATCGGCGCTTCCTCGACCTGGAAGTGGGATGGCTATCGAAATTCGGCCGTAACGATCGATGGGAAGTCCATGATCTCGGTGCCCGGCGGTGGCCATTGGGGCGGCGGCATCGTGATCTCGGCCCGAGACCTCGCCCTGATGGGACTGCTGGTCTCCCGCGGCGGCGCCTGGGACGGCAAGCAGATCCTGCCGGGGGGCTGGACCCAGGAACTGGTGAAGCCCTGCCCGGTTGCGCCCTTCTATGGATTGATGTGGTGGCTCAATACCGACAAGCGGCAATTTGCGGCAGCCTCGGAGCGCAGCTACTTCGCGCTGGGCTGGGGCAGCCACATCGTCTGGATCGATCCCGACAACGACCTCGTCACGGTTCTGCGCTGGATCGACCGCAAGAAGACGCCAGGCTTCGTCGATCGTCTGCTTGGCGCCCTCAAGAAATGAGTCTCGACTTCTCTGCCGTCCCGCACCTGCCGGACGGCCGCACCGCCATCGAGCATATCGAGGCCGTTGCCGCCCGATCAGAAGCCGTGCGCATCCCCATGGGCAATGGCGGCTCGATGATGTGGCACGTTTGGGGTGCCAGCTCGGGCAAGCCGATCCTGCTGCTGTTCCACGGCGGTTCCGGCTCGTGGATCCATTGGATCCGCAACGTCCTGCCCTTGTCCCAGCACTATACGATCTACGCACCCGACCTGCCCGGCCTGGGGGAGAGCGATCCGCCGGACGATGTGCGCGACATCTGGTCGGTCACCCGATGCGTCCATGCGGCGACGGAAACGCTGCTGCCCAAGGACAAGCCCTTCTTCCTGACCGGCTTCTCGTTCGGCGGCATGGTATCGGGCCATCTCGCGACGCTGATGCCGGACCGCATCCGGCGCATCGCGCTGGTCGGTGCCGGAGGACTCAAGGCGACCCGGAAACCGGGGCCGAAGCTGCACAAGCTCCTGCCCGAGATGCCGGCGCAGACACTGGTGGACGAAGCGCGGCGCAATCTCGAAATCCTGATGCTGCACGACCCCGCCAAGATCGACGGCGTCGCCATCTACATGCAAATCCTGAACACGACGCGCGCCAAGACCCGCAGTCGGGAGATGGGCCTGGCCTTTCGCCTGAGTGAAGTCCTCCCGCGTGTCACGACGCCCCTCACCGGAATCTGGGGCGAGTTCGATTCGACCACCTATCCGCACATCCAGGAGCGCATCGATCTGTTCCGCGCCCTGCAGCCCGATTTCGAGATGAACGTCATCCCGGGAGCCGGCCACTGGGTGGCCTACGAAGCTGCCGAGGCCTTCAACAGCAAGCTGCTCGAGGTGCTGAACGACTGACCCGGGACGCCAACGTCGGCGGACACCGGCGATCCACCTCAGCGCTGGGCGCGCATCGTCGGGGGCGTGGCCTTCAGGCCGAGAGAGGCGAGATAGCTCCAGCGCACGACGCCATGTCGGAACTGGATGCCGTCGAGATATTGGGCAATGGCGCGGTCCACCACCTCCGGCGCCGGCCGATCGGAACGCCGGCCATCTGCGAAGTCGGCGATGTCGTCCCAGCCATCGGGGCGCGGGATGGAAACGACCGTCGAGGTCGTATCGAGGTTCTTGTAGGTCCAGAACGACCAACCGATCCCGTTCGCTTCATGCAGCTTGCGGAAAGCCTCGTTCCAGTCGTCGGTGAGTTCTCCCGTCTCGCCGAGGAACAGCGGCACGTTGTAGCGATTCGAGAAATTGAGATGGCGCTGGATCGAATCGCGCTCCGTGCTGCCCCAGAACAGATGATAGGTATAGGCGAGGTTCGGAGCGAACGGACGGCCGAGCATGTCGAAGCTCGAGCTCCACTGGCCGCCGGCGAGAATGACAATGCGCCCGGGATCGACTTCGCGGATCGCCGCGGTCACGTCGCGGTAGAACGGTTCGAGCCGTGGATTGAGCGTGGCAACGTCGTGGTGGGGCGCGATCGGTTCGTTCAAGACGTCGTAGCCCAGGATTGCCGGATTGCCGGCATAATGCTCGGCCATCGCGCGCCAGAACTTGATCGTCAGCTCCCGATCCCGCGGCACATAGAACATCAACGGATAGCCCGATCCGTCATCATGATTGACGCCAGTCTGCCCACCGGGTGCTGCATGCAGGTCGAGGATCGCGTACAGTCCCGCCTCTTGCACCCACCCCAGTACGCGATCAAGCAGCGCCCATCCCTCGCCGGTCATGTCGCCGGTCTCGGTCATGAACAGATCGTAGTGCAGCGGGATGCGGACGACATTGAAGCCGACCGACTTGATGAAACTGATATCGTCCGGTCCGATATAGGTATCGCGATAAGTTCTCCAGAAGGCTGCGGCCCGCTCCGGTCCAAGCAGCTTATCGAAGGCGCCGTAGATCTCCCGCGGGGCAAGGGCGATCTTGAACTTGAACATGTAGCCCTCTGGCACCAGCCAATTGCCGAGGCTGATTCCCTTCAGATGCAGAATCGTGCCGTCGGGGGCGACGAAATTCTTGCCTTCGATCCGAGCCAGCTTGGTCTGCGCGCAAAGCGGCGCACACAGGGCAAGCAGCATAATGCAAACAGCCGACAACAGACGCATGACGTCAGTTTAACAGACGAATAAGGTCCGGCCCATGCTCGTCGCCGCCCTCCTCGTGCCCGTCGCCATTGCAGTCGTTGTGATCGCCGTCTATCGCTTTGGCGTGCCGGCCTTTCTGGCCCTGATGTTCGTCGCGATCGGTTACGGACTTGCCACCGACCTGCCGTTCAAGTCGGTGGACAAGGCCTTTGCCTTGGGCTTCTCGACGGCAATGGAGCAGGTCGGTCTGTTGATAGTCGCCGGCAGCCTGGTCGGAGGTCTGCTGCCGAAATACCCATTGCCGGGGCCCGCGGCCGGAGCGGTGGGGCTGCTGGCCGGAATGGGCGGTGCCGGCGCCGAGGGGCTGGCGCTTTTGCAGCATGTCGGCGTCAATGCGCCGCGTCGGGCACTGGCCCTTGCCTTGGGCGTGCTCGCGTTCCAGCCCCTAATTGCCCCGTCGCCGCTCGCCGTCGCCCCCGCCGTTGTCCTGAAAGCCGAACTCGGTGAGGTCTTGTGGTTTGCTCTTCCGGCCGCCGCGGTCGCGGGGCTTGCTGGCTGGCTCTATATCCGACGACAAATGTCGGACGGGTCCCGCACCGGCGCCTTGTCGTGGCGCTGGCTGGCCATCGTCGTTCCTCTCGGCGTGCTGGTCCTTCACGCTGTGGCGCAACTGCCGAGCGCCCCTCTTGGTCGGGCAGAGACGCGCGAGCTGCTGACCGGGTTGAGCCGCCCGCTGATGCTGGCAGCGATGGCCATCGCCCTCGCCGTGCTGCTGTCGGGGCGTTGGCAACCGGCGGTGCTGGCCGATACGCGCTGGGCGACACTGCTCCTGACGGTCGGCGCTGCCGGTGGATTCTCGCGGGTACTGGACGAGATCGGCATCGCCGAATTGCTGGCCGAACGCGTCCTCACGCCCCAACTCGGCCTGCTCGTACCCTTCCTCGCCGCCGCGATCGTCAAGACAATGCAGGGCAACTCGCTTACAGCGGTGCTCACGGCATCGGGCATGATCGAGCCGATGCTGCCTGCCCTCGGTCTCGACGGCGCCGCCAGCCGGGCCATTGCCGCCGCCGCCGTCGGTGCAGGCTCGATCGCCATCTGCCATATCAACGATCCGTTCTTCTGGATCGCCACGAAGATGGCTGGCCTGTCCCCCGGACAGGGTCTTCGGACACTCTCGCTCGGCAGCCTGATCATCGCCGTCGCGGCACTGATCGTTCTCGCCGTGTTGCGCCTCGTCCTCTAATCGAGGGTCACGCCCGCCGCCTTCACCGCCGGCCCCCAGGCCGACCGGTCCGCAGCCAGGAACTCGGCAAAGCCGGCGCGACCGGCGGGCGGCATGTCGAGACCCAGATCCTCCTGCCAACGTCGCTGGATGTCGGACGACGCAAGAGCAGCAGCGATCGCCGCCTCGAGCTTCGCAAGGATCGGCTCGGGCGTCTGGGCTGGCGCGGCGATGCCATACCAGGAGGTCGCGACATAGCCGGGCAGTGTTTCAGCGATGGCCGGCAGATCGGGCGCCGCCCTGGACCGCTCTGCCGACGTAACGCCCAGCCCCTTCACCTTTCCGCCGCGCACCTGAGGCAGCATCGACGGCATGTTGGCGAACATCATATGCACCGTGCCGGAGATCAGGTCGGCATAGGCGGCGCCGGCACCCTTGTAAGGGACGTGCTGGATATCGACACCAGCCATCATCTTGAACAGCTCGCCACTGAGATGCAGCGAGGTTCCCGGCCCCGACGACGCGAAGGCGTACTTGCCGGGCTCCCTCTTGCAGAGCGCGATCAGCGCTGCGACGTCATTCACCGGCAGGCCCGGCGTCACGCCGAGCAGGTTGGCCAGAAGAGCCACACGCGAGATCGCCACCAGATCCTTGTCCGGATCGTAAGGCAGCCGGCGGTAGAGCATCGGATTGAGCGTATGACTCGCCACGGAGATCAGGCCGAGCGTGTACCCATCGGCAGCCGAACGAACCAGTTCAAGCGTACCGATATTGCCTCCGGCACCGCCCTTGTTGTCGATGACGAAGGACTGGCCGAGGCTGCGACTCAACTGATCGCAAAGCAGACGGCTCGCCGTATCCGTACCGCCCCCCGGCGCGAAGGGCACGATGAAGCGGACAGGCTTGCTTGGCCACGGCGCATCGGCACGGACCATGGCGAGCGGTGCGACAGATGCAAGGCTGCCCAGCAGCAAATGACGGCGCTTCATGGCGTTCCTCCCGTCTTTTCTCTTTTCCGCAGCATAGCCATCCCGCTAGCGTGCCGCCCAATGGATTCGGCGGGGGAAACGGCGTCTTCACGTTCGGCAACGCGCGAGCTGCTGGCTTCGCCTGATTTCCTGCGCCTGTGGCTGGTCGGAGCTTTCGCCAACGCCATGCGTTGGCTGGAGCTTCTGGCCTCGGGTCTCTTCGCCTACGAGGCGACCGGCTCTCCGCTCGCCGTCACCGCCGTCGTTGCGGCGCGGCAGCTTCCGCAGCTTTTCCTGGGCGCCTTTGCCGGCGCGGTCTCGGAAGCGGTGAACCGCAAGCTGATCGTGATGCTGGCGCTGATCGTACCCGCCTCCGTTTCGACCGTGCTCGCCATCCTGGCGACCACAGGACATCTGGCGCTGTGGCATGTGGCGCTCGGCAATCTCCTGTCGGGGTCGATGTGGGCGACCGAAATGTCGACCCGGCGGCGCATGGTGGGCGAGGTGGCCGGGCCGCATCGCATCGTGCCGGCGATCGCCCTCGATTCCACCACTTCGGCCGCCACGCGCATGATCGGCCCGTTGCTCGGCGGCCTTGCCTTCGAATGGCTGCATATGAAAGGCGCCTACACCGTCACGGCACTCGTGCAGTTCATCGGCGCCTTTGCCATGGCAGGCCTCGTCCATACCCAAACCACGCGGCCGCTGGCGCTGGGCCGTATCGTTCGCGACATTGCCGAAGGTCTCGCCTTCGCCCGTACCAAGTCGGTGCTGTTGCTAGTGTTCGGCATAACTATCGTGACCAACACTTTTGCCTTCGCCTATTCGTCTCTGGTGGCGCCGTTGGGTCTCGGGGAGTTCGGCGTGTCGCCCAGCCTCGTCGGACTGCTGGCCGCAGCCGAACCGGCGGGAGCGTTGATCGGCGGCTTGCTGATCGCCATGGGCATCGTGCGAATGAATCGACAGCTCACCTTCGCCGGCGGGGCGGCTCTGTTCATGTGCGCCTTGCTCGTGATGGCGCTATCACCCTCCTATTGGCTGGCCTTGACAGTGATGATCGTCGGCGGCTTCGGCACGGCGGGCTTCGGCAACATGCAGTCGACGCTCATGCTGACCGAAGCGCCGCCCGAGATGCGGTCGCGGCTGATGGGCATCGTCACCGTGTGCATCGGCACCAACCCGCTGGGCGTTCTCGCAATCGGTGTGCTTTCTGATCGTCTCGGACCGCGAATCGCGATCGTGGTCATGGCCATGCTGGGCTTGGTCCTGACGGCAACCCTGACGTCGGTGTTGCGACGACGGCAGGGCTGAGGTAGGGCAGCGCCATGAGCGCCGTCACCCGTGCCAAACGGCTGAGCACGCCGCAGATCCGAGACCGGAAAGGACAGCAGCCGATCGTCTGCCTGACCGCCTATACGACCCAGATGGCGCGCTGGCTCGATCCGCATGTCGACCTTCTGCTTGTGGGCGACTCGCTTGGAATGGTGGTCTACGGCTTCGACAGCACGTTGCCCGTTACGCTCGACATGATGATCGCCCATGGCGCTGCGGTGATGCGTGGCGCCGAGCGCGCCTGCGTGATCGTCGATCTGCCGTTCGGCAGCTACCAGGCCAGCCCCGAGCAGGCTTTCCGCGCCGCCGCGCGCGTAATGGCCGAGACCGGCTGCAGCGGCGTGAAGCTCGAGGGCGGCGCCGAGATGGCGGAAACGATCCGGTTCCTGGCACAGCGCGGCATTCCGGTATGCGGCCATGTCGGCCTGATGCCCCAATCGGTGAATGTGGCAGGCGGTTTCAAGGCGACCGGCCGGTCCGAAGCGGAAGCGCAGAAAGTGGCGCAGGATGCCGCAACGGTGGCCGATGCCGGAGCGTTCGCCGTGGTCCTGGAAGGCACCGTCGAACCTGTTGCCGCCGCGATCACATCATCTTTGAAGGTGCCCACCATCGGTATCGGCGCATCGCCGGCCTGCGACGGCCAGATCCTGGTCGCGGAAGACGTCTTCGGTCTCTTCAGCGATTTCACGCCGCGTTTCGTGAAGCGCTACGCCAATCTGGGCGTCGAGATTTCCGCCGCTGCCGAGGCCTACGCTCGGGAGGTCCGGTCGCGGACATTTCCGACGCTGGATCACTGCTTCCGTGCCAGGCCGGACAAGGATCGCAGCGCCTAGTCGCCAGCCTTCAGCAGCAGCTTGCCGGCGACCTGACGCCCCTCGAGGCAGCGGTGCATATCGGCCGCCCTGTCGAGAGCGAAGACGCCCTCGATCGGCACCTTGAGCCAACCCTGCTCGATGCCCGATACGACATGATCGATGCCGGCTTTCCATTCGGGCGACGTCTGATCGACATGGCCGAGATGAAGGCGGGTGAAGGTCTGCGAGCGCGGCAGGATGCGCTCCCGGATGTTCTTGAACGGTTGGCCCTCGGCTTCGCCGATGCTGATGACATGGCCAAGCTTGCGCACGACGTTGAAGGTGCGGTCGAGCATCGTGGCGCCGTAGGAGTCGATCGCCAGATCAACCCCCTTCCCGTGCGTGAATTCGAGAACGGCTGTCTCGAAATCCTCGCCGGAAGTCACCACAACACGCGCGGCGCCATACTCCAAAGCACGCTGCTCCTTCCCTGGCGTGCCCGTGGTGCCGATCACGCGCGCTCCAGCCTGGACGGCGAGCTGGGTGCACATCAGCCCAACGCCGCCGCCAATGGCGTTCACCAGCACGGTATCTCCCGGTTTCAGGCGGTAGACGGTGAAGAGCATGTGATAGGCGGTCAGCGCCTGGATGGGAAATGCCGCCCCGACATCGAGCGGAACATCTGCCGGAAGCTTGATCAGTCCGGCGGCCGGAGCGACGCATTTCTCGGCATAGGCGCCGCCTTTATCGGGGAAACTCGCCACCCGCTCTCCGATTGCCACGCCGTGAACCTCCGGGCCGAGCGCCGCGACCGTCCCCGACACCTCGAAGCCCAGCACCATGGGGTAGGTCATGGCATGCGGATAGATGCCCATCCGCACTTGCGTATCGGCCCAGTTGCAGCCGGCATAAGCAACATCGACCAGGACTTCTCCCGGCCCCGGAACAGGATCTGGCAGCTCGGCGACCACGAGTTGCTCCGGTCCGCCGGTGGCGTGGATGACGACCGCCTTCATGTCTCGTTCCCTCCCGTGAAAGCCACCGCAGACCTGCAACTTCCATGCGACGCGCTGGCATGTCGCTTGCTCGACCTTCGGTATCGGATTTCACAGGAGGTTGTCATGGATATCGGTGTCTTCATTCCGATCGGCAACAATGGCTGGCTGATCTCTACGACCTCGCCGCAGTACATGCCCTCCTTCGATCTCAACAAGCAGATCGTGCAACGAGCGGAGCATTACGGCCTCGACTTTGCCCTCTCGATGATCAAGCTGCGCGGCTTCGGGGGCAAAAGCGAATTCTGGGATCACAATCTCGAATCCTTCACCCTGATGGCGGGCTTGGCCGCCGTGACGAAGCGGATTCAGCTCTATGCTTCGGTGGCGGTGCTGACCATTCCGCCGGCGATCGTCGCGCGGATGGCCTCGACCATCGATTCGATCTCGAACGGACGCTTTGGCGTCAACATCGTCTCGGGTTGGGCAAAGGACGAATATGAACAGATGGGCATGTGGCCCGGTGAAGCCTATTTCGGCTACCGCTACGACTACAGCACCGAATACGTCACCGTCCTGCGCGAACTTTGGGAGAAAGGCACCTCGGATTTCAAGGGCAAGTACTTCCAGATGTCCGACTGCAAGCTGAGCCCGCGTCCAACGGCATCGATGAAGATCGTTTGCGCCGGCCAGAGCCCGCGCGGCATGGAGTTCGGCGCGACCTACGGCAATTATAATTTTACACTGGGCAAAGGGGTCAACACACCGACAGCCCATCAGCCGACCAATGAATTGATGATGCAGGCGGCCGCCAAGACCGGCCGCGATGTCGGTAACTACGTACTGATGATGGTAATCGCCGACGAGACCGACGAGAAAGCGATGGCCAAGTGGAAGCGCTACAACGAAGGCGCGGACCTGGAAGCGCTGAGCTGGATGTCGGGCCAGGCCGATGCCGACCCCAATGCGCCCGAAGGCGGCACCGCCAAGCGCATCTCCGCCCCTGAAGGCGCGGTCAATTTCAACATGGGCACGCTGGTCGGCTCCTATGCCTCCGTCGCGCGCATGCTCGATGAATGCGCCGCCGTTCCCGGCACCAAGGGCATCATGCTGACCTTCGATGACTTCCTGGTCGGCATGGAGCAGTTCGGGCAGCACATCCAGCCGCTGATGGCCTGCCGCAGTGAGAAACTGAAGGCGGTCGCCTGACCGCTATTCCAGCACGATGCGCGGGAAGTAGAACGAGACGACCCAGTTCGGCACATCGACGATCGAACTGATCCGCAGGTCAGCGCAAACGCTGCACAGCATGTAGGCATCGATCGCTGAATAGCCGAAGCGGCGGCAGAGCAGCTCGATCATTTCGGATACCGCCATACGGGCGCCGGCCATCAGGTCCGCGCCGATGCCCGTTGTCACCTCATATCCAGCCTTGTCGAAATGGTCGCTCACCGGTCCCGGTGTGACGTAGCGCGGCATACGGAGATTGGCGCCTTTCACCACGTCGATCTTCAGCACCACATCGATCGGACTCTCGATCGCCGTGCCGCACACTTCTCCGTCGCCTTGCGCAGCATGGGTATCGCCAACAGAGAAAAGCGCGCCATCGACTTCGATCGGCAGATAGAGTTCGACCCCGGCGAACAGGTCCCGGACATCCATGTTGCCACCGACATTCCGGGGCGGAACGATGCTATGAAGCCCGGGCGCGGCTGGCGCGACCCCGATCGTGCCGGCGAAGGGACGCAACGGAACCTTGCCTCCCGGTCCATACATCGCCGGCTTGAGGCCGGGGTCGTAGTTCCAATGATGGAGCTTGGCATCGGGAAACTGATCCGCCAGCAGCCCGAAGCCTGGAATGTTGCCGGTCCAGCCCCAGCCCGAAGGACTGAAGGACAAGATGCTGATCTTGAGCGCGTCGCCTGGTTTGGCACCATCGACGAAGATCGGCCCCGTGACCGGATTGACGAAGGCGAGGTCGAGCTTGGCGAGATCGGCTTCGGTCGACGTCCGCGACAGTTGGCCCGACGAGGCATCCACGGTCTCGAAATGCACCACTTCGCCCGGCGCGATCTTGAGACAGGGCGCGAAGGCGTTGTTCCAGCCGTGATGAATATGGTCCTTGTGGATCGTGTGGCGATGGCCATGCATGCGCATTCCCCCTAGACCGCGACCGTAAGAGCGCCGTCGATGACGAGATTGGTGCCCGAGATGCGGCTGGCCTTCGGACTGGCGATGAACACCACGCCGTTCGCCACTTCCTCGGCGGTGCCGAACTTCCCGGTCGGATTGACCTTGATCGTCGACGCGAACAGGTCCGGCATATTGTTCTCGATATTCTGCCAGATACCACCTTCGAAATAGGTGTTGCCGGGAGAAACGCAGTTGACCCGAATGCCCTTGCCGACGAGTTGCCGACTCAGCCCCTTGGCGTAATGGATCAGCGCTGCCTTGATCGCGCCGTAGGAACCTGCGGCGAAGTCGACCTCGAAGCCGGACACGCTCGAGATCAGCACGATCGAGGCGCAATCGGACTTCTCGAGGAACGGCACCGCCGCGGCCACCGCGTTGACGGTGTGCATCATGTCGGTGCGGAACGACTTTTCCCAGGTCTCCGCGGAATCGCCAACGGCCAGGGCGCTGACATTGCAGACCAGCACATCCAGCCCGTTGAATTCGGCCGCGCTGGCCACGATCCACGCCTTGAGCGCGGCGGGATCAGCGACATCCAGCGCCTGGCCGAAAGCCTTGACGCCCTTGGCAGTCAATGCCGCGACGGCGGCGGCGACCTCGCTGGTGTTGCGGGCGCAGACTGAGACAGCCGCGCCCTCGTCGCCAAATCCCTCGGCGATGGCGCGACCGATGCCCTTGCTGCCGCCGGTCACAGCCACCTTCTTGCCTTTCAAACCGAGATCCATGGCGCTCCTCCCTTGTTCCGGTCACCTCAGGCAGCCAGGAATTCGTTCCATTTCTCTGTGTAGTATTCGAGGTTCTTCGGGCGCGTGTTCCAGACATAGACGCGCTGGGCCCGGTCCTCGAGCGAACCGCCATCGCGGCCCTCGCCACCATAGACCTCTTTCACCAACTTGGGATCGAGATATTTCTCGTAGGTGTTGACGGTCGAGAAATAGCCGATCTCCGACTGCCGGGCGCCTGGGAATCCTTCCATCCAGAAGTTGAGCCACTCATAGGCCGCGTCGACATTCTTCGCGTTCGCGGGAATGCCGTAACCGTTGCACCAGGCACGATAGCCCTCCTTGGCGACGGCGTAACGAACGGGGATCCCCTTGCTGGCGACTTCGACAACCACTGGCCACCAGGCGTCGGCGATCCATACTTCCTCGGAAGCCATCAGGTTCACCAGTTCGCCATAGGCCTTCCACATGGCACGGAAGTGACCCTCCTTCTTCTTGTCCTTGAGGAAGGCGACGACGGTGTCGACTTCCTTCTCCGTCATGTTGCTCATATCGACAGGCTTGAAGAGCCCGAGCGCCTGCATGGCCATGGCCGCATTCAGCATGCCGAGCCAGTCAATGCCGTACAGCGCGACCTTGCCGCGCCATTTCGGGTTGAACAGCTCGCCCCAGGACAGCGAATTGTTCTCCGCCTGAATCTTGCCGGCGTTGTAGCCGATGCTGTCCATCTGGAAGAACATCGGGGCGAACGACACCTTGGTACGGGCATCGTCGAGATACATCATGCGCCCCGGGTTGGCGCCGACCCCGAGCGGTGCCGTCGGTGTGGCGCGGCCGTCCTTCAGCAGCGGATGCAACTTTGGCCAGTAGGTCAGGCGGGACGTGTCGATTGGCTGGAGCAGATTCTCTGAATTGGCATAGGCGGCGAACGGGGCATCCAGCATCAGGCAGTCAAGAGGCGCCGTGCGGATGCGGTCGACGCGGACCTGTGTCGACGGGTTGATGAAGGGCCGGGGCGTGATCCCGCTTCGCTTTGCGAACTCGGTCAGGATAACGTCCCGCATGTCATAGCTCGCGCCGGCGAGATTGATCTGCTTGGCCTGCGCTTGCGCCGGCGACACGACCGAAGGCGCGGAGAGCGCAGCTGCCCCGGTTGCGGCCAGCAAGGCACGTCGTTTGATGAGCATGTCAGGCCTCCTGTGAATTCGACATCAAGGGCTGCGGCCGGCCGTAGATCGACGCATCGCCCACAAGCCAGCCGCACAAAGCGTGACAGCCACCAGGGAAGACATCGTCGTGACCGTTCCGATCGCATAGATTTCAGGTGTCAGTTGCCGGTCGAGCTGCGCCATGATGGCAAGCGGCAACGTGCCATCCGGCCCGGTCGTGAACATGCTCCGGGGATATTCGTCGTAGGATAGGGAGAAGCCGAACAGCGCGGCCCCGATGATACCCGGCAGGACGAGCGGCAGCGTAATCCGCCGGAATGTGACCAGGCGCGACGCTCCCAGGGTCAGTGCCGCTTCTTCCACCCTGGGATCGAAGCGGTTGAAGACGGCAAGCATGGTCAGGAACCCGAATGGCAGGGTCCATGACACCTGGACGAGGAATGTGGTGGTGTTCCACGCAAGCTCGATTCCGAGCAGACGCATCAGGATGGCAAAACCGAATCCCACCAGGATGCCTGGCGCCATGATGCCCAGCAGCATCAGATAGAAGAAGGCGCCGCTGCCGCGAAACCGGCCGCGCATGGCCTGGGCAGCCATCACCGACAGAACGACGGTCGTCAGCGCACAGGCAAGCGCTAGCAGCGACGAGCGCAGCAATGGCGGCTTGAAATCGTTCATGACGCTGGCCTGCCAGAGCTCGCGATACCAATGAAAGGAGACGCCGTTCATCGGAAAGGTCGTGCCCCCGCTCGGGCCACTGAAGGAAAGAAGCCCGAGCGTGAGGATTGGCAGCCACTGATAAGCAAGAAAGGCCAGGGTAATCGCGCCCAACAGGCCAGTCGTGACGTTGAGGCGGACTTTCCAGCCCATCAGCGATCCGTGCCGAGGCGCCGAATATCGACGACGCGCATTGCCGCCACCACACCTACCAGCATGCAAAGCATCAGCAGAACCGCGACCACCGAGGCCGCCCGGATCTGCGACCCCTCGTAGAACAGCAGCACGAGGTTGGAGAGCAGCGCATGCTTGTTGCCGCCGACCGTTGCGACGGTTGCAAAGTCGGACATGACATTGAGGAAGACCAGCACCTGGCCAATCACGATGCCCGGCAGGGTGAGAGGAAGGACGATGCGCCGGAACACGACAAAGGGCGGCGCCTTCAGGGTCATGGCCGCCTCGCGCAGCTGTGGCGCGATGGCGTTCAGCATGTACACGACCGGCCCCGCTGCCATCATCGTATAGAGCGAGACCTGGGCCATCGTGATTCCCGTGCGCGAATAGAGAAAGGCCTCGATGGGCGCATGGGTCGCGCCGAGCGCGAGCAGTATCCGGTTGATGACACCGTTCACGCCCAGGAATGGCACCCAGGCGATGGCGCGGATCAGGGTGCTGGTCCAGAACGGCACGACAAACGCCAGGAACAGGACCAGCCGCCAGATCGGGCTCCGTACCTTCATGACCAGGAAATAGGCGATGCAGTAGCCCAACAGGCCGGTCAGCCCCATCAGCAGGAGGACGTGGCCGATGGTGCTCAGGGCGAGGTCGATATAGGTCTTGTTGGCGAAGAACTTGGCGTAGTTGTCGAACGTCAGTGGACTGGTCGGCGAAAGGCTGCGACCACCCCAGAGCGATACCCAGGCCAGAAGCACTATGGGCACCACCACCACGACCAGCATCCACACCGTGGCCGGCAGTGCCAGCCAGTAGCTCGCACTGGAGCGGACGCGGATCGTACTCATCCGGCCATCCCGTGCAGCACGGTATCGTCGGCGCGCCAGCCGATCGTCACGAGCTGCCCCAGCTCGATGCGTGCGGCCTGGGCGCCAAACTGGTCATATTTCAGCACCTCGCCATCCGAGCGTTCGAACAGATGGCGTCGCACAGAACCAAAGAACTCGATCGCCGAGCAGCGGGCCGATACGCGATTGCCATGCTCGTCCCCGACGAGATCGGTCATCTTCTCCGCACGAACGGAGAAGGACACGGCGGTGCCAGCCGCCGGGGCCGAACCGGACGAAGACACGTGAAAGCGGCCCAGTGCCGTGTCGACCGCCAGCAGCCCATCCGAGGTTCCGGCGGCGCGTCCATGGAACACGTTGTTGCCCTGCACGAATCCCGCCACGAAGGCGGTGGCAGGACGCTGCAAGATCTCCTCCGGCGTGCCCATCTGCTCGATACGTGCGTGGTTCATCACCACGACGAGGTCGCCCAAGGAGAATGCTTCGTTCTGATCGTGCGTCACCCAGATGAAGGAGATGCCGCTGCGCTTCTGCAGCAGCTTGAGTTCCAGCATCACCGTCTCGCGCAGCGAGTAGTCGAGCGCGCCGATCGGCTCGTCGAGCAGCAGGAGGCGCGGCTCAGTGATCATGGCGCGGGCGAGCGCCACCCGCTGACGCTGGCCGCCCGACAGGCTGCCCGGCTTGCGATTGGCCAGGGCGGCGATCTCGAACGATTTCAACACCTGATCGACGCGCGCCGTGATCTCGGCTTTGGGCCGCTTCAGCATCTCGAGGCCGAAGGCCACGTTCTTCGCCACCGTCATATGCGGAAACAGCGCGAAATCCTGGAACATCATTGCGATGTCGCGTTGCCAGGGTGGATCTCGCGTCGCTTCCTTGCCGCCGATCAGGATGTCGCCCTCGTCCGGCTCCTCCAGCCCCGCCACGCAGCGCAAGGTCGTGGTCTTGCCGCAACCGGAGGGGCCGAGCAGGCAGACAAACTGCCCCTTCCGGACCTTGAGCGACACGCCATCGACGGCAATGAAGTCGCCGTACCGCTTGCGGATGTTGCGCAGTTCGAGGTCGAGCTGGGGCCGCGCAAACCCGGGCTTCGCCGCGCTGTCGACCTCAATCGGCTGCGCGAGGATATCCACCTAGGCGGCCGCGGCTGCGAGCTTCTGTCGACTACGCATCAGAGGTTGAATGCGCTGCCCGAACTGCTCGATGCCGATCACGAAATCGTCGAAGGTGAGCATGACGCCCGCCAGTCCGTCGATTTCCGACATCTCGTCGAGCATGCGTGCCACCGAGGCGTAGGAGCCAACCAGGCGCGTGCCATTGTGGGGCAGCGGTTCACGGCGACGGATGCGCCCGGCGGTGGAATTGTCCGCCGCATTCTTGTCGGCCGCGGCCTGATCGGAACGCCAGCCAATCGCATCGAGGTCGACGCCGGCCTTGTAGTGTTCCCACTTGGCCATCGCCGCTTCATCGGTTTCGTCGGCGATGATCATGGTCAAGGCCAACGCCTTTGTCTTCGTGCCCGTCGCATCAGTGCAGGCTTTCAGGCGAGCCACGGAGTCGGCGCAGTCCAGCGGATCGTTCATCTCGCCATTGCCGCTGCAGAAATTGTACGTGCAGTACTTGGCCGCGAACGCCATGCCGGCATCGCTGGTACCGGCGCAGATCAGGGGAATCTGCCGTGACGGCAGCGGTCCCAGCCGGCAGTCGTTCATGGTGTAGTACTTGCCCTTGAGGTCGCACTGCCCCTTCGACCACAGATCCTGCATCACCGTTGCGTACTCGCTGAGCAGGTCATAGCGATACTTGAAATGCTCGTCGCCGGGCCACAGGCCCATCTGATCGTACTCGGCCTTCTGCCAGCCGGTGACGAGATTCACGCCGAAGCGGCCGTGCGAGATGCTGTCGATGGTCGTTGCCATTCGGGCGACGATTGCTGGTGGCAAGGTGAGAACGGCAACGGTGGCATAGAGTTCGATTCGCGACGTGATCGCCGCCAGGCCGGCCATCAAGGTGAAGGATTCGAGATTGTCATCCCAGAAGCGCGACTTGCCGCCGAAGCCTCGCAGCTTGATCATCGACAGCGCGAAATCGAAACCGTAGCGCTCGGCTCGCAGCACAACCTCGCGGTTGAGATCGAAGGTCGGTGTGTATTGCGGCGACGTCGACGAGATCAGCCAGCCGTTATTGCCGAT
The DNA here is from genome assembly GCF_900167455.1 of Enhydrobacter aerosaccus. Lineage (GTDB taxonomy): Bacteria > Pseudomonadota > Alphaproteobacteria > Reyranellales > Reyranellaceae > Reyranella > Reyranella aerosaccus. The sequence continues at coordinate 52,830 of NZ_FUWJ01000004.1, read as the reverse complement.
GGGAATGAAGACGCCGATATCCATCTTCCAACCTCGCACGCGATTTCGTCGCGATGGTTGCAGCAACTCCCATGCCACGCGTGCGCGTTGCTATTTCCCTGAAGCGGACAGCCCTATCGATCGATCAGCCGCGCGGCCCTGCACCGGCTGAGGCAGTCTGCCCCATCGGGACACCATCGCTCGCCCAATCGTTGGCAGCGGTCACGCGGAGATGACAGGCGACGCGATGGTCGGACCCGATGGCAACGAGCTGCGGAACGCGTTCACGGCAGCGCCGCTCGCCGATCGGGCAGCGATCGACAAACGCACAGCCCGGCGGAGCCGCCGCAGGGCTGGGTGGATCGCCGCGCACCACGATCGCTTCGGCCGGCCGCCTCCCCGCCAGACGCGGCGCTGCGGCCAGCAGAGTGCGTGTGTAGGGATGGACGGGCTGCGCGAACAGCGCCCTCGTCGGACCGGTCTCGACAATTCGACCGAGATACATGATGGCAACGCGATCAGACAGACGTTCCACCACGGACAGATCATGAGAAATGAACAGATAGGTGAGGGAGAATTTTTCCCGCAACTCCAGCAGTAGATTGAGCACCGTCGCCTGCACCGACATGTCGAGCCCGGACGTTGGCTCGTCGAGGATCAGCACGCGCGGCCGCAGCAGCAGGATGCGGGCAAGCGCCACGCGTCGCAGCTGGCCACCGGAAAATTCGTGCGGATAACGGCGCGCCGCGGCGGGATCTAGGCCGACGGCAGCCAACATCTCCGTGACACGATCCCTCCTTTCGCCGGCATTGGGCACGCCATGGATGCGGAGGCCCTCCGCCATGGTGCGGCCGATACTCCACCAGGGATCGAGAGCAGCGCCAGCATCCTGGTGCACGTATTGGACATCGCGGCGCGCGATGCGAGCGGCTTCCGCGGTCAGACCGCCAACGGGCTTGCCGTCGAGGAGAATGTCACCCGCGGTCTCCCGCTGCAGACCGAGGATGGTACGGCCGAACGTGCTCTTGCCACAGCCGGACTCACCGACCAGCGCGAGGATTTCTCCTGCCTGCAGGTCAAGGCTCACCTCCTTGACCGCCGCCACAGGCGGTATCGTCTTCTTCAGAAAGCCGCGCTGACCGCCAAGTAGTACAGACAGCCCGTGGACCGAGACGATCGGCGTGATCGTACTCATGCGTACTGCACGCAGCGCACGTTGGCGCCCGATCGGGTCTTCACGGGAAGCGGAGAAGAGGTTCGACAGCGTGGCAGTGCTTCGCCGCAGCGGTCCGCGAACTGGCACCCAGCTGGCCGAGCCAGTGGTGATGGAACCAGACCCGGAATCCCGACGAACGACGTGGCGCGATCCGGGTGACAGGCGAGCAAGGCACGTGTGTAGGGATGCGACGGAGCCTGCAGGACGGCCTGGACCGTACCGGCCTCGACGGTCTGGCCAGCATAGATCACGCACAGATCGTCGCAGAGTTCGGCAACGACGCCGAAATCGTGGGTCACGAACAGAAGCGAAAGGCCGAATTCGCCGACCAGCTCACGCAGCAGCAGCAGGATCTGGTGCTGGGTCGTCACGTCGAGCGCCGTCGTCGGTTCGTCCGCGATCAGCAAGGTAGGCGAACAGGCAAGAGCGGCCGCAATCAGCAGGCGCTGGCGCTGACCGCCGGAGAACTGGTGCGGGTAGCGCTCCAGCGCGGTCTCCGGATCGGGCACCTGCATGCGCCGCAGCAGGTCGACCAGTCGGGCGACATGGCGGCGCTGACGATCGCGTCCGCGGCTACCATCATCCGGCGCGTGTCGGCGCATGGTCTCGAGCAGCTGCGTGCCGACCTTGAACACCGGATTGAGTGCCTGCAGGGGATCTTGCGGAATGAAGCCGATGCCGCTCGACCGGATCCGTGTGTTCAGTTCGGCTTCTGAAAAGACCAGCAGGTTCTCGCCGTCGAACCAGATATGGCCCCCTTCGACCGCCGCAGCTTTTGGCAGGATCCCCATCACCGCCCGAATCAATGTGGACTTGCCGCATCCCGACTCGCCCACCACGCCGAGAATGCGGCCGCGCTCCAGCGTCAGGCCGATATCGTCGAGTACCTGGGCCATACCGTCGTCGGTCCGGATCGACACTTTCAGCCCGTCGATTTTCAGCAGCGGAATCATCGCGATCGCCGAATGCGGGGATCGACCAAGTCGCGCAGGCCATCACCCAGCAAGTTGAAGCCCATGACCGTGATCAGGATCGCGACGCCCGGGAAAGCGGCATACCACCACGCCTTCGGCAGATAGGTGCGGCTCTCGGCGATGGCGAGGCCCCAGTCCGGCGCCGGCGGCGTGGCTCCCATTCCGAGAAAGCCCAGGACCGCCGCGACCAGGATCGTGAAGCCAAGCCCGATGGTCGCCCGGACGATCACCGGCGACAGCGCGTTGGGCAGGATATGGAGGAATACGATGCGGGATGTGCCCGCACCGACCCCGCGCAGGGCATCGACGAACAACGATCCTGAAAGCCGTCTCGTCTCGGCATAGACGATGCGCGTGAAGAAGGGCCAGTAGGTGAGCGACAGCGCCAGCATGGCGCTTTCCAGCGAAGGCGACAGGAGCTGTGCCAGGGCCAGCGCCAGCACGAGCTGCGGGATCGCCAGGACCACGTCCGTTATCCGCATGATCGTTTCGGATAGCCAGCCGCTGCGATAGCCAGCCAGCAGGCCGAGCGGGACGCCGATCAGCATGGAGGCGACCACGACCGCCAACGCGATCTGCAGCGCGCCGCGTGCGCCCAGGATGACACGGGAGAAGATATCGCGCCCCAGATTGTCGGTGCCGAACGGATAATCGAGGCTGGGTGGCTTCAGGCGGCGCAGCAGATGCGATGCCGACGCATCCCCCGGATAGGGTGCGATCCATGGCCCGAGCACCGCCAGCAGCAGCACAAACACCACAATGCCGAGCCCCAGCATGGCTGGCACATCGCGGGCGAGCCGGGCGAAGATCGGCCTCATGCTCGTCCCATCAGTCTCGGATCGAGCAGTCCGTGCACGACATCGACCAGGATATTGACCATGGCATAGACGGCGCCGACCAGCAGCGTGACCGCGAGCATGACCTGGCGGTCGCCGGTGAGAATGGCCTGCACCGTATAGCTGCCGATGCCAGGCCAATCGAAGATTGCCTCGACCACCACGCCACCCGCGATAAGGCCGCCGAACAGCAGGCCGATCTGCGTCACCGTGGCCGTCAGGGAGTTGCGCAAGACATAGATCCAGACGAGACGGGATCGGCTGTATCCGACGGCTCTCTCGTACAGGACGAAGTCGTGCTGCAGCGTGTCGAGCACGCCTGACCGCGTGAAGCGCACGATCGTCGCCAAGCCGCCAAGAGCCAACGTGACCGCCGGCAGGAAGAGATGGCGCACGGCATCACCAAAAGCGTCCCAGCGACCGGCGATCAGGCTGTCCAGCAGGAGGAAGCCCGTCACCACGGGCGGACGGGACATGGTCGCGCTCAGATCGCCGCGCAGCGGCAGCCAGCCGAGAGTCATGGAGAACAGGAATTGCAGCATGATCGCGAACCAGAAGGCCGCGACCGCGACGCCCAGCACGGAAAAGATGCGCAGCGCATAATCCGGCCAGCTGTTGTGCTTGAGGGCGGCAACGACACCCAGCGGCACGCCGATCAGCACCGACAGCAGCAAGGAAGCGAAGGTCAGCTCGAGCGTCGCCGGCAGTCGCTGCACGATGTCGAGGGCGACCGGCCGATGGGAAAACGCGCTCTCGCCGAAATCGAACGAAGCGACCTTGCCGAGATAAAGGCCGAACTGCTCCCACATCGGTCTGTCGAGCCCGTATTGCTGACGCAGATGGGCAATCTGCTCGGGCGTCGCGGCGTCACCCGCCATCGCGACCGCGGGATCCGACGGAACTGCATGGATCAGCAGGAACGTCACCACCAACAGCCCCAGCAGCGAGGGCAGCACGAGAGCGCACCGTCTCAGGACGAAGCGCAGCATGGTCAGCCGGCGAGCGTGATCCAGCGCAGCTCGGCGCCCTGCCCAACCGTGCAGAATCGCCGGCCCTTGACGCGCTTGTTGAAGCCTTGGAGCTGCATCGAGTTGTAGATCCAGATGTCGGGTGAATCGGCCATGATCTTGCGGATTGCCTGCTCGTAGAGAGGTGCCCGCTCCTCCTGCTTCACCAAGCCGCGCGCCTTGCGCAGCAGCACGTCGACCTCGGGATTCTTGTAGTAGGACGAAGCCTTCCAGGTGCCGTGGAACTGGCTGTCGTACATCTGACCAACCCAGTTCTCCGGATCCACGAAGTAGGTGCTGACCCAGTGCACCCACATGTCGGGTGTCGTCTCGGGCTTGGCGGCAGCCGTCGTGAGATTGGACCAGATATTGCCCACGACCTTGAGATTGATGCCGATCTGAGCCAGTTCGCTCTGGAACAGCTGCGCCCCTTGGACACTCTGTTCGTTCTCCGACTGGACATGGATCTCCAGGGGCCGCTTCATCGGCGCGCCCTCGGCCATCGCCTTGGCCATATACTCCTTGGCCTTCTTCAGATCGTAGTCGTAGCCCTTCGCGTCCTTCGGGACGCCCCACAGATTCTCCGGCATCGGGTAGGGATCGCGCGTGGCGTACCCGCCCAGGATGTCGTTGATGAAACCCATGTAGTTGAAGGCATGGGCGAAGCACAGGCGCGCGTTGAGATTGTCGAACGGCGGCTTGGTGTTGTTCATGCGAACGACGAAGGTCCGCATCACGATGTCCTTCTGGACGAAGGCGATCTTGGAGGCGTTGATCTGCTCGACCTGGTCCGCCGGCAGGTTCGGATCGGTGCAGTCGAGCGTGCCGTTCAGCAGTGCCAGGATGCGGGTCGAGGTTTCCTTGGTCGGCCGGTAGGCGATCTTCTTCACCGGCTTGGCGTTGTCGGACCAGCCTTTGAAGTGGCCCTCGTTGATCTCCATGTCGAGATATTCGAGCGGCCGGTAGCCCTCCGGCACGATGCGATAGGCCCCTGAACCGGCACCGTTCGAGGCCAGCCAGGTCTTGCCCCAGTCGCCGTTCTTTTCGTTCGGCTTGATGGCGCGTGGATTGACGATGCAGATGCTCGGGATCGCGGCCAGGAACGGCGCGTAGGAGGTCTCCAGCTTGAACCGCACCAGCAGCGGTTCGGGCGCCGTCACGTTTTCGGGCTTGAGGATCTTGAGGAAGGCGCCGGCGGGCGCCAGCGCCAAGGCCAACATCCGGCGGAAGCTGTACACGACATCGTCGGCCGTGAGAGGGCTGTCGTCGTGAAACTTGAGGTTCGGCCGCAGCTTGAACTCCCACGACAGGCCATCGTCGGAGACGGTATGGCTCTCGGCCAGCCACGGCACGATCTCGGGCGGGTCGCCCTCGTAACGATAGAGGTTGTCGTAGGCATTCAGCATCATCGACTGCATCGGCACGTCGTAGACCTGATGCGGATCGAGATTCATCGGCAGGGCGAAGCCGCTGACGAAGGTCGAGGCATCGGCCGCTTGCGCAAACGTCGACGTCGCGGCGGGGAATGCCCCAGCCACGAGGGCTCCCGCGGCCAGACCGCCCATCTTGCGGCGGCCGAGCAGCGGCCCACCCTGTCGCACTGCCTTCGTCATTGCGCTGCCCCCATGAAGCGTTGCTCGTGATGGCGATTGACCGGCTTGGGAAGGCCGAGATTCCCGCGCAAGGTCGTGGCTTCGTACTCCTCCCGGAACAGGCCGCGGCGCTGCAGCTCGGGAATGACCAGATCGACGAAATCCGCAAGCGACCCCGGCAGCCAGGCCGGCATGACATTGAAGCCGTCGGCGGCGCCGCCCGTGAACCAGTGCTCCATCTCGTCGGCGACCTGCGACGGCGTGCCGATCGACAGCACGTGACCGCGCGGCCCGGCGTTAGCGAGGCAGAGTTCCCAGAGCGTGAGATTGTCGCGCCGCGCCTGTTCCAGCAGCAGGCGCTGACGGCTGAGCGGACCGTTGGTGTCGACCATCTCGGGCACCGGCCCGTCGAGGGGCAGCTTGTCGAGGTCATGCACACCGATCGTGTGCTCGAGGATCGAAAGGCCGACCGGCTTCTGGATCAGTGACTGCAGATAATCGTACTTCTCCTGCGCCTCCGACGCTGTCGGCGCCACGACCGGATAAAAGCCCGGCATCACCTTGACCTCGTCGGACGTGCGGCCGAAGCGCGGCAGGCGCGACATGACGTCGGAATAGAATTCCTTGCCCTGTTCGAAGGTCGTTTGCGCCGTGAACACGACTTCGGCCAGGCGCGCCGCGACATCGCGACCAGTGCCTGAGGCGCCCGCCTGCACCAGCACAGGGCGCCCTTGGGGCGAGCACGCGACATTCAGCGGACCGCGGACTTTGAAATGCTTTCCCTTGTGGTTCAGCACATGCATCTTCGAGGGATCGAAGAAGACGCCGGAGTCCTTGTCTCTGATGAAGGCATCCTCGTCCCAGCTGTCCCACAGACCGTTCACCACCTCGGCGAACTCGATCGCGCGCTCGTAGCGATCGCTATGCGACATGTGTTCGTCGCGGCTGTAGTTCAGCGCATCCTGCTCGTTGTTGGAGGTGACGAGATTCCAGGCAGCTCGCCCGCCACTGATCTGATCGAGTGACGCGAACTGTCGGGCGAGCGTGTAGGGCTCGTTGAAGGTCGTCGTCGATGTCGCGACGAGACCGAGATGCGTCGTGACAGAAGCCAGTGCCGACAAAATGGTCATGGGTTCGAATTTGACCACCTTGCCCATGCGACCCCGCGCATCGGCGCTGCCTTCGAGATTGACTGCGGCGGTGTCAGCGAGAAACAGGAAGTCGAACTTGCCCCCCTCGGCGAGCCGGGCGACCTCGACCATGTCGGAAAAGCTCGTGCCGGACTGATAGTGCGCTTCGGGATGGCGCCATGCAGCGACATGCTGCCCCGTCTCGTGCACGAACGCGCCGAGGTGAATCATGCGTTTGGCTTGTGAAGACACGCCTCGCTCCACCATGGACTGCAGACCGTGCGAATAACACGCAAGTTCCATGCCGCGGGCGGCAAACAAAAACGGCGGCATCGCTGCCGCCGCTTCTGAATTCTACGACTCCGATGAGGCTTTACGCCACTTCCACCGGAAGCTTGGCGAGTTCCTCGGCGATCTGCACCGCGTTCCACGCAGCGCCCTTCAGCAGCTGATCGCCCGCCACGAACAACGCCAACCCGTTGGGGTTGGTGAGGTCCCGCCGGATGCGGCCGACATGCACATCGAGATCGCCGCTGGCTTCGAGCGGCATCGGGAAGTGATTGGCGACCGGATCGTCGACGATCTTGATGCCCGGCGCACGACGCAGGATCTCGCGCGCCTCTTCAGGTGACATCGGCGCTTCGAGTTCCAGCGCGACGGATTCCGAATGCGCGCGCAGCACCGGCACGCGGATGCAGGTCGGCAGGATCGGGAGATCGGGTGCATGGAACATCTTGCGCATCTCCTCGATCACCTTGTTCTCTTCCTCGTTGTAGCCATTCTCGGCCACTTTGGTGTTATGCGAAAAGAGATTGAAGGCGATCTGGTGCGGGAACACCGTGTGCGTGACCGGCTTGCCCTCGGCATACTGGCGCACCTGATCCTCGAGCTCGCGCATCGCCGCCGCACCAGCGCCGGACGCCGATTGGTAGGTGGAGACCACGATCTTGCGGATGCCGACCGCCTGGTGGATGGGCCACACGGCGGTGGCAAGGATCGCTGCCGTGCAGTTCGGATTGGCGATCACACCCTTGTGGCGCCGAAGATCCCCCGGATTGACTTCCGGCACGACCAGCGGCGTGTTGGGATCCATCCGGAAGGCCGACGAATTGTCGACCACGACCGCGCCTGCGGCCTTCGCCGCCGGCACGAACTCGCGGCTGCGGGTGGCGCCAGCGCTGAAGAAGGCGATGTCGGTGCCCTTGAAGGCGCCCGCCGCCAGCAGCTCGACCGGGACCGGTTTGCCCTTGAAGTCCAAGGTTTTGCCGACCGAGCGCTCCGAAGCGAGAAGCTTCAGTTTACCGACCGGAAAGTTCCGGCGTTCGAGCACGCGCAGGATCTCTTCCCCGACGGCCCCGGTAGCACCCACGACGGCAATATTCTTGGCTTGCATGTCCCTTTTCCTAGAGTTGAGAACCGCCGTGTGAGGCACGGGCGCCAGCCTGTCAAGGGAGCGCGGCCGCACGCGCCATGGCGTCGAACAGCCATTGATGCCATAGGACGAGACCTTCGGGACGCAACCGGTTGAGAACAAAGAGCGAGTCCGGCGAAATGACTGCAAATACAACGACGATCTATCGCGCCCGTCGTATCCTCACCATGAACCCGAGCAATCCCGAGACGACTCACGTGGCGGTACGCGAAGGCCGGATCCTGGGGGCGGGCTCGCTCGACGACCTCACCGGCTGGGGACCGTACACGCTCGATGAGCGCTTCGCGGACAAGGTCCTGCTGCCAGGCTTCGTCGAAGGTCACAGCCACGCCAGCGAAGGCACTTTCTGGCGCTACATCTATGTCGGGCGCTTCGATCGCATGGATCCGGACGGCAAGGTCTGGCCGGGCGCCACGTCGATCGAGGAAGTCGTCGGCCGCCTGCAGGATCACGAGCGGCAGCTCAGCTCCCCAGATGAGCCGATGTCCGGCTGGGGCCTGGATCCGATCTACTACGGCGACCGTCGAGTGACGCGGCAGGACCTGGATCGGGTCTCGACAACGCGCGCGATCGGCGTGCTGCACGCGAGTGGCCACATCTTCAACGTCAACAGCCGCGTGCTCGATCTTGCCGGACTGCTGCGGCCCGGCATCAATCATCCCGGCGTGCCGCTCGGTGACGACGGGCTGCCGACCGGCGAGCTCAAAGGCCCCGACGCCATGAGCCTTGTCGGACACCATTTCGGCTTCGATCGCGAGGCGATGGCCAGTGACGAGCCCGGCTTGCGCCGCTTCGCACGCCTCTGCGTACGCCAGGGCGTGACCACTGCGACCGACCTCGCGAACCTGCTGCCGGACGAAGCAGTTTCCATGATGCGCCGCGTCACCGGCGAAGCGGACTTTCCGGTGCGCATCGTTTCCTTCCGCCGTTTCCTGGGTATGACGGCGCCGGAGGTCATAGAGCGCGCCCTTGCCCTCAGGAAGCAATCGACCGACCGTTTGCGACTCGGTGCCGTGAAGGCATTCGTCGACGGTTCGATTCAGGGCTTCTCGGCCCGGCTGCGCTGGCCCGGCTACTACAACGGCGCCCCCAATGGCTTGTGGTACACGGCGCCTGAAACGATGCGCGAGCTTTACGGCGCGGCCTTGCGTGCCGGCGTGCTGGTACACAGCCACACCAACGGTGACCAGGCGACCGAGATGGCACTCGACTGCCTGGAAGCCGCGCTGCTCGGTCAACCGGCGCGCGATCATCGCTTCACGCTGCAGCATTGCCAGCTCGCCGATGCGGCCCAGTTCCGGCGCATGAAGCAGCTCGGCATGTGCGCCAACCTTTTCCCCAATCATCACTTCTATTGGGGCGACCAGCATTACGCGATGACCGTCGGACCGGAGCGGGCCACGCGCATGAACGCCTGCGCAACGGCGCTTGCGACCGGCGTGCCGCTGGCCATCCACTCCGATGCGCCCGTGACGCCGCTCGGTCCGCTCTTCACGGCCTGGGGCGCCGTCAACCGCCTCACGGCATCCGGCCGCGTACTGGGCACGGAGGAGCGCATCTCGGTTGCTGATGCGTTGCGCACCATCACGCTCGGCGCTGCTTATACATTGCGATTGGATGGCGAGGTCGGCTCTATCGAGTGCGGCAAGCGCGCCGACTTCGCGGTGCTCGAGGACGATCCGACCGAGATCGGCGCCGAGCACCTGAAGGATGTGCGGATCTGGGGCACCGTCCAGGACGGTCGTCCCTTCCCAGCCGTTGCGGCGTGACCGACGTAGGCTCCACGCGAGCGAGGCGGCTGCCGGTCACGGTGATCGGCGGCTATCTCGGCACCGGCAAGACAACCCTGGTCAATCACCTGCTGCGCCATGCCGGGGGCAGAAAGCTGGCGGTACTGGTCAACGATTTCGGTGCCTTGCCGATCGATCGCGACCTGATCGTCTCGGCCGGCGGCGACACGCTGGAGATCTCCGGCGGCTGCATCTGTTGCAGCTACGGCTCGGAGCTGATGGAAACGTTGATGGCCTTGCCGAGCCGGCGTCCCGATCTCGACGCCGTGTTGCTGGAAACCAGCGGCGTCGCCCTGCCCGGCATGGTGGCGAACGCGGTGAGCCTGCTGCCCGCCTATCGCATCGACTCGATCATCGTGCTGGTCGACGCCGAGACAGTCCTGGAGCGGGCTGCCGATCCCTATCTTGGCGACACGATTACGCGACAGGTCGCTTCCGCTGATCTCCTGCTCGTCAATCGCTGCGACCTCGCAGCGGACGACCAGCGTGCCCAGGTCGTCGGCTGGCTGTCCGCACAAATGCCCGCGGCGCCGATCATTGAAGCCGTGCGCGCCACTGTTCCATCGGAACTCGTATTCGATATCGAGCACAGGAAGGCGGGACCATTGGCGCCTTCCGCTCTGGGCGCGCCTGACGCCTCAGCCCTGTACGAGGCGATGGAACTCGCACTGCCCGATCCAGTGGATGCCGAGGCCTTGGCTCGCGATCTCGTATTGCCCTCCTTCGGCTTGCTGAGGGCGAAGGGCTTCGTGCGAGACCGGAACCGAGGTCCGGTCACCCTGCAGATCGCCGGCGCCCGCCACGCAGTCGAGCCGGCGACCAACGAAAGCCCCAGCCGCCTCGTGCTGATTGGACAGCGCGGCCATCTCGATCGCAGCGCGATCGAGCGCTGCGTCGCCCAGCATACGCGATAGGATCAGCGGCCGTTCAGCACGCGCCAGAGTTTTTCCGGCGTCACCGGCATGTCGATATGCGTGACCCCAACCTCGGCCAGCGCGTCGACGATGGCGTTCATCACCGACGGCAGCGCACCGGCGCAACCCGCCTCGCCACAGCCTTTCACGCCCAGCGTGTTGGTCTTGCAGGGCACCGGATGGCTCTCGACCGTGAAGAACGGCACGTCCGACGCGCGCGGCAGGGCATAGTCCATGTAGGAGCCAGTGAGCGGCTGGCCCTGGTCGTCATAGACGGTACGCTCGAAGATCGCCTGGCCGATCCCCTGCACCACCCCGCCATGCGCCTGGCCCTCGACCAGCATCGGATTGATGACGGTACCGAAGTCGTTGACCATGAAATAGCGCACGACATCGACCTGCCCCGTATCAGGATCGATCTCGACCTCCGCCACGTGGCAGCCATTGGGGAAGGCGGAGGGCGGCGTGTCGGAGATGTGACTGACATCGAGCGTCTGCGGTACGTCGTTGGGTAGCTTCAGGCCGCTGCGGATCTTCCCGGCCAGTTCCAGCAGACCGATGCCGCGGTCGGTGCCGGCAATGGTGAAGCGGCCGCGGGCGAATTCGATGTCTGCCGCCGAAGCTTCGAGCACATGGGCCGCGATTGCCTTGCCCTGCTCGATCACCTTGGCGCCCGCTTCGAGGAAGGCCTCGCTGCCGACGATGGCCGAACGCGAGCCGCCGGTGCCGCCGCCGGCCTTGAGCTGATCGCTGTCACCCTGGAGCAGGCGAAAGCGCTCGAACGGAATGCCAAGCTTCTCGCTCAGCACCTGGGCGAAGGGCGAAGCATGACCCTGGCCGTAATCCAGCGTGCCGCTCAGCATCGTGACGGTGCCATCGGCCTCGAAGCGGATGCCGCCATATTCCTTGCCGGCCGGCGCCGTGACTTCCAGATAGCTGCCGATGCCGCGACCGCGCAACTTTCCGCGTTTCCTGCTGTCGGCCTTGCGCTGTTCGAATCCGTTCCACTCCGACACCGCGACAGCCTTGTCGAGAATCGCCGCGAAGTCGCCGCTGTCGTAGTTCATGCCTGACGGCGCCTTATAGGGCATGGCATAGGCGGCAATATGGTTGCGACGACGCAGCTCGATTCTGTCGATGCCCATCTCGCGGGCGGCGGTATCGATCAGCCGCTCCATGAAGTAATTGCCTTCGGGACGGCCGGCACCGCGATAGGCGGCGATCGGCGTCGTGTTGGTGAACACGACCTTGGAATTCACTTCCATTGCCGGCGTCTTGTAGACGTCGATGACATTCTTCACGGCGTTGGTGGTCGCCGGCAGCGGCGGATAGATGAAGGCGCCGGCATTACCGTACCCGGTGAGACGTACCGCCAGGAACTTGCCGTCCTTGTCGAGCGCAAGCTCCGCCACGCGCTGGTGATCGCGGCCGTGATGATCGCTCAAGAAGCTTTCCGAGCGCTCGTCGGTCCATTTGACCGGTCGGCCCAGCGACTTGCCCGCCAACAGCAGGGGTCCGTACTCCGGATAGGGCGGCGCCTTCATGCCGAACGATCCGCCGACATTGCCGGTGAGCACATGCAGCCTGTCGGCCGGAACGTTCAGGACGTCCTTGGCCAGACCGCCGCGCAGACCGAACACACCCTGGCAGCCGACATGGAGGACGTAGCGCTCCTTCGCGGCATCCCACGATCCGATCGCCGACCGGGGCTCCATCGCGTTCACGATTACGCGATTGGAAACGATCTCCAGCCGCGTGACATGAGCCGCTTCGGCAAACGCCTTCTTAACCGCCTCGGCATCGCCATAGTGAAAATCGAGCACGAGATTGCCCGGGGCCTCGTCATGCAGCGGCGGGGCGCCAGGTTCGAGCGCCTGGGTGGGCGTCGTGACCGCCGGCAGTTCCTCGAGATCGAGCTCGACAGCTTCGGCCGCGTCCTTGGCCTGCGCCTGTGTCTCTGCCACGACGCAAGCCACCGCCTCGCCCACGAATCGCACCTTGTCCTTGGCAAGCGACGGCCGCGGCGGAGTCTTCATCGGCGATCCGTCGCGCTGCGGGATACTGACCGGGCATTTGAGCGGACCGAAGCCAGCCGCCTCGAGATCGGCATGGGTCAAGACCATCAGGACGCCCGGCATGGCGAGGGCCGCCTTGGTGTCGATGCCCTTGATCCGACCGTGCGCGATCTTGCTGCGGACCATGACGGCATAGGCCTGGCCCGGCAGGTTGATGTCGTCGGTATATCGTCCCTCGCCGCGCAGCAGCGTGGGATCCTCGGTCCGCGGCACCGGCTGGCCGACGCCGAATTTCATCAAGGCGAGATCGGTGTCGTTCAACGAATCCATGGCAAGCCTTTCTGACTCGAACCTACGTGCAGTATCATGCCGAGCGGAGCGAAGGGCCCTTCGCCCTCGGCCCCGGAAGCAGCAGCGCTGTCATTTCAACGGCGAGTAATTCGTCGGTATCAGCAAGGTCGAATGCATCTCGGCCAGCAGCGCCGGGCCCTTGGCGAGATAGGCCTGCCACGCCGGATCCTTCATCGCCGCGGCCCGCGCCTCGAAGCGTTCCTGCAGGTTCTTGTAACGCCACAGATGGATCCACTCGTTGGGCTGCGGAAACTCGCCGGTCCAGGCGCCCCAGATCGGCGAGTACTTGTCGCGCGCCTCGCGCACGGCCTTGAAGTTCTCGCCGTACTGCGGCGCGCCGCCCAGGACGGTGCGATAGACGCGAAGCTCATAGACATTGCCGGTCGTGCCATCGGAGGGTCGAATGTCGACGACGGCATTCATCAGCCGGAGGTCCTGGCGCTGCACGCAGGTCTTTACGATCGGGACGTACTTCTCCGTCCAGTCCTTGTTCTTCTGCAGCTCGGCGCGAAGCCGCGTACGCTCCTCGTAGCTGTCATACTTCCAGAGATGCCAGATCTGATTCAGCGCGCCGAACTCCGAGATCCAATAGCCATGATTGACGCCGTAATTGTTGCCCCGCGCGGGACGTCCGATGGTTTCGGCGGCCTTGAGATATTCCGGCATCTTGCCGGGAAAGAGCGTGTAGCAGCGCAGCTCGTAGACCATGGCGTACCTCTCACGGATGTGGATTCTTGGGCGGGTGGGCCCGCACGGCGTCCTCGTTGATGTCGGCGCCCCATCCCGGCCGGGTGGGCACGATCAGCGTGCCATTCTGTATGACCGGCGGATGAGTCACCAGATCGTCTTTCCAGGGCACGTCGTCGATATCGATTTCCATGATGCGGAAGTTCGGCATGACGGCGCAGAGGTGTGCACTCATCAGCGTCGACATATGACCGTAGAAATTGTGGGGAGCACAGTTGATCTCGTAGGGATCGGCCATGGCCGCGATCTTGAGCGACTCCATCAGACCGTTCCACGGCACATCGATGATCGAAACATCGATCGAACGATGCTCGAAATAGGGGCGGAACTGACGGCGGCCGAACAGAGACTCGCACGATGCAATCGGCATCGAGGCGCGGTCGCGGATGAGCCGAAGGCCTTCGGGATCGTAGGAATCGATCTCGAGCCAGAACAGGTTGAACGGCTCGCAGGCGCGCGCGACCTTGATGTAGCCCTCGGTCTTGAAGTTGAAATTGGTGTCGAGAAGGATGCCCATATCGGCGCCAGCACCCTGCCGAAAGGCCGCCAATCCCTCGGTGATGGCCGCCAGCACGGCACCGTCGGCATTGAGTTCCGGTGCGCCGACGCCGCGGCCGAAGCCGGGCTGATGCATGTTGGGCGGATTGGTGTCGAAGCGGAAGATGTTGGTTTTGAGGGCCTTGAAGCCACGTTCCTTGACGTGCCTACCGAGCTTGACCAGATCGTCGAGCGAGCGTACCGGCTCGACCTTCATGACTTCGGCATTGCGGAACCGGTAGCTGCCGCAGTGCGACCAATAGAGCGGAAGCCGATCGCGGACCGGCCCACCGAACAGCTCGTAGACCGGGATGCCGAGGCCCTTGGCCTTGACGTCAAGCAGGGCATTCTCGATGGCCGCCATCGCCTGCTGGTTCAAACCTCCCGGCGCTTGCCGCGTCGTCGCCTGGAACCCCGTCATGATGCGTTCGATGGGCCTGAGATCCTGCCCGATCAGGCTGGCGGCCATGCGCCGAATCACAGCGGTCAGGCCCGCGCTGCCATAGCCTTCGTTGTATTCGGACCACCCGACCAATCCGTCGTCGGTGACGATCTTGAGGAAGGAGAAGTCCCGCCACCCGGCGTCGCAGTGCAGATCCTCGATCTTGGCGATTTTCATGGTGTTTCCTCCGCTACGCCGGACAGCATAGACTGGAACTGGCGACGGGGGAGATGAACATGGCGCTCTTCGGCACGGGAATGCTGATCACGCTGACCGAAGTGAAAGCGCGCGACGAGCGCGATTTCAACGAATGGTACAATCGCGAACACATTGACGAGCGCGTCAACCTGCCCGGCTTCCACCGCGCCCGGCGCTATGTGGCGCTGCGCGGTTCGCCGAAATATCTCGCGACGTACGAATGCGACAGCGTCAACGACCTGGCGACCCCCGGCTATCTTGCCTTGCTGGCCAACCAGACTCCCTGGAGCCAGGCGGTGATGGCCAAGTTCACGCATTTCCATCGCCTGACGTTGCGCCTCCAGATCGACCTCACGCATGGCGTCGGCGGCGCGGTTACCGCAGTCCGCTTCGTGCCCGATCCCGCCCGCCGGCGGCCACTGATCGAGTGGCTGCGCGACATCGCTCTGCCCAAGGCTATCCAGCGCCCGGGCATGCTGGGCGCGGCGGTGGGCGAAAACGATCTCGAGATCGCCAACGCCCCGGTGCAGGAGAAGAGCATGGACCATCCCCGCGCCGATGAGGTCGAGTGGGTCGTTCTTCTCGAGGGCGCCGAACCGGCGGCAACCGGCGCAGCGGCTCGACTGTTGTTCAAGCCATCGGCGCTCAAGCCGTTTGGCGTCGAGGCCGCCCCGATCATCGGCACCTACCGCCTGTTGTACGGCAACCAGCGCTAACGCAAGTTTGACCTGCGAGTGAGGCCCTCCTTCGCTAAGTTGACGCCGTGTCCACTCAACGCCTGATCTTCTGGCTGCGCCAGGCCACGCTGGTCCTGCTGTGCCTGCCGGCGCTTTACCTTGCGTGGCGCTGGTATAGCGACGACCTGGGGGCCCGTCCCGTTACCGAAGCGACCCATGTCACCGGTGACTGGGCCGTGGTGTTCCTGCTGTGCTCGCTGGCGTTGACGCCGGCGCGCGCGGCCTTGGACTGGATGCCGCTGACCCAGATCCGGCGCCGCGTCGGTGTCGCGGCCGCGCTTTATGCCGGCCTGCATTTCCTGATCTACGTCGCCGACCAGAAATGGAATCTCCTGGTCGTGGCTCTGGAGATCATCAAGCGCTTTTATCTTACGATCGGCTTTGCCGCCCTGCTCGCCCTCACCGCCCTCGCCATCACCTCGACCAACGGCTGGCAGCGGCGCCTCAAGCGCAACTGGAAGCGCCTGCATTGGCTGGTGTTTCCCGCCGCTGTCCTGGCGATCCTGCACTTCTTCATCCAGTCCAAGGCCAATGTCGGCGAAGCGACGATCGCAGCCGGTCTCTTCGCCTGGCTGATCCTGTGGCGGACTTTTCCATCGAGGCTACGCGCCAGCCTGCCGGGTCTGGTTCTAATCGCGCTCGGCGCGACCCTGATGGCGCTCGCCTTCGAGGTTGCCTGGTATGGGTTGGTGAACCACATCGCGCCGTCACGCATCCTCGATGCCGACATCGATCTCGACCTCGCTCCGCGACCGGTGCACAAGGTCCTGATTGCCGCCCTTGGCGCGGCAGCCTTGGTCGGCCTGCGCCGCCTGCAACAAGGGTGGCGCCTGCGGCGCAAGCGGCCCGTGCTCGCGACCTGAGCGCGCGCTGACGGAGAGACACGATGGCGATCGGACGACTGCTGGCGGTGATTCTGGCCGCCGCAGGTATTTGGAGCGCTCCGGCGAACGCTCAGCAGCCGGCCGACACGGCCTCTCCAAAGGTAACTCAGGTCGTGCACGTCTATGACGTCACCCTGGTTTATCCACCGCCGCTCTGGATCTCCTCCAAGGATGACGTGACGGCCGCCAGCGAGCGATATCGCGAGGAAGGCAGCAACACCTTCCTTCTCGAAGAGATCCCCAAGACCGAAACCCTCCAGACCTGGAAGCAGATGCTGAAAGTGACGGGAACCTATCGGCGCGACGCGCAGAGCATCGGTCTGGATGGCGCCGTGGAGCAATCGGTCAGTGGCTATCTTGGCGCCTGCGAGGAGAATGGCTTCGGCCTCGAGGTCCTGAAGCAAGAACCAACCAGCGTGATCTTCATCGTCGCCTGCGGCAACACGCCAAAAGGTCCAACAGCCGTGGGCTATGGCGAGGGCGTTGGCGAGGTCGCCGTTGCCCGACTGTTCCTGGTCGAGAACACGATTGTTCAGGTTCAGTACAGCTGGCGAGGCCGCAAGTTCGACATCCGGGATCATGCCGCCTATCCCGTGCCGGTCGCGACCATCATGGGCGTGGCTTCCCAGTTCGAGACGACGGCCCAGGCGATTGCCCGTTAGCGTCGTTCGCCGACGTCGCGATCACCGGCGCGTCGGCCGCAGCGCTTGTCGCTTGCTACTCTTTGCGTGATGATGCCGCGGTGATCGCGGAGCACTACCTGAAGCGCTGGCAGGGCGCCGGTCTGATCGACGATGCCGCGGTGGAGCGTATCAGTGCCTGGGAGGCCACGCATCGCCGGCCGATCTGGCTGTGGGCGCTGTCGGGCACGGGCGCACTGGCGATCGGGCTCGGCGTGGTGGCGATGGTCGCCGCTAACTGGGAGGACATTCCCGCCGCAGTGAAGCTCTCCGGCGCCATGCTGCTGACCGGTCTCGTCGCGGCCTTCGTGTTCGTCGCCTGGCTGCGGGACCGCGCATGGCCACGCGAGATCGGCGCGCTGCTGCTGTTCGGTCTGGTGATTGCAAGCATCGCGCTGATCGGGCAGGTCTATCAGCTGCAGAGCGAACCTTGGCAGGCGTTGTTGACCTGGCTCGCGCTCTGCACACCGTTCCTCGCGCTGCTTACCTTCACCCGCCTGGTCGGGACGCTGTGGTTTGCCGCAGCGGTGCTTACGTGGTTCTCGGCCTCCGAAACTCTCGAACCGCTGATCCGGACGCTGGGTTCCGCCAGCGCGCGCGGCCACTTCTTTCATGTGCTTTTCTATCTGCCGGCCTGCCTGATGATCCTCGTGGCGGTCGTGCGCGGTCTCTGGCCGCCGGCCGAGAAACAGGGCGAGTTGATGCTCAAGCTGGCGTTGGCCGGACTGACCGGCGCCGTCAGCATGACGGTGATCACCATCGACTCGCGGCTCATCGACCAGGTCGCACCGGTCGAGATCTGGCTGGGCGCAGTCGCCACGGCGCTGGCCGCGATGGCGCTGTGGTTCGGCGGCGGCGAAATGCAGCGGCGCCACACGCTCCCGCTGCTGGGCGTGAGCTTCGGGACCTGGGCCGTCGCCCTGCTGCTCGCACATCCCTGGAACCCGGATGGAGGC
This sequence comes from Enhydrobacter aerosaccus, assembly GCF_900167455.1. Taxonomy (GTDB): domain Bacteria; phylum Pseudomonadota; class Alphaproteobacteria; order Reyranellales; family Reyranellaceae; genus Reyranella; species Reyranella aerosaccus. The sequence goes on along the minus strand of NZ_FUWJ01000004.1, from coordinate 34,413 downwards.
CTCGAGGACACGATCACGTTCGAGGCCATCATCGGCCTGCTCTTCATCCTCTACTGGTCGGCGATCGGCTGGCTGGCGGCGCGGACCGGCCAGCGCATCCTGTTCGGCCTCGCCTTCACCGTCATCGGCCTGCGGCTGCTGGTCCTCTACTTCCAGGCGATCGGCGGCCTGACCGCGACCGGCTTCGGCCTGATCGGCGGCGGCCTGCTCTGCCTCGCCTTGAGCTGGCTGGGCTGGCGGCTGACGCAGCGCCTGGCACGCGGGACGCCCCCGTGAGCCGCAAGGCTACGGCGCTGCTCGTGATCGCGGCACTGGCGCTGCCGCTCCTGGCGCTGGCGGCGATGATCGGCGAGCAGGAATGGCTCCGCAGTCGGGTCACGGTCCTGAACGTGGCGGTGCGCGGCGTCGATCCCCGCGACCTGTTGCGCGGCCACTACCTGACGACAGCCCTGGAGTGGAACTGGGAGCGCCTGCCGCAGCCAGAGGCCGACGGTCGAATGCCCGAGGGCGCGCTGTGCGTGACGGCGATCGACGCCCAGCGACGCCCCCGCGTGCGCTTCCTTCCCGATTCGGCAGAAGACCGGGCGATGGCGCGCAACTGCCTGCTCGTCATCCCCGGAGGCCTGTGGGCAAGCGACAGGTTCGTGCCGGATGCGTTAGCGACCTCGGACGGCAGCATCAGGCTGTTCGTGCCGGAAGAGCGCGCGCGCGAACTCGAACGGCTGATGCGCAATCGACCGGGCGCTCTCACCGTCGATCTGGCGGTGCGCGCCGATGGCCATGTCAGCATCAAGGCGCTGCGCATCGACGATGAGGCGCTGGGGCACTGATCAATTCTCTTGGCCAATTCTACTGGATCATGCGCCGAGAAAGCGTCGACAACGCTCTGGACGAGGCGATATATCCAGACAAATATACCGCGATCGGGGCCCGGAGGAGTTTGGCATGAGTCTGTCGATGAAGCGCCGCGGCGTGATTGGTCTTGCGCTCGCGGCCGTCGCCGCATCACTTGGGACGGCGCGCGCGCAGGGGACCGGCCTGGTGATCTTTGCCGCCGCAAGCCTGAAGAACGCCCTCGACGAGATTGCCGCGGCCTGGGCCAAGGAAACCGGCAAGCCGATGCCGAAGATCTCCTATGCCGCGAGTTCGACGCTGGCCAAGCAGATGGAACAGGGTGCGCCGGCCGATATCTTCATGTCGGCCGATCTCGACTGGATGGATTATGCCGCCAAGAAGGACCTGATCCGGCCGGACACACGGGTGAACCTGCTGGGCAACAAGATCGTGCTGATCGCGCCGCGCGACTCGACGCTGTCGATTGATGTGAAGCCCGGCTTCGACCTCGCCAAGCTCCTCGGCAACGGCAAGCTGGCCACTGGCAATGTCGATTCGGTCCCGGTCGGCAAGTATGCCAAGGCCGCGCTCGAGAAACTCGGCGCCTGGGAGGGCGTGAAGGACAAGATCGCCCAGGCCGAAAGCGTGCGTGCCGCCCTCATGCTCGTGGCGCGCGGCGAGGCGCCGATCGGCATCGTCTACAGCACCGATGCGGCGGCCGAGCCCAATGTGAAGATCATCGGCACGTTTCCGGCCGATTCGCATCCGCCGATCATCTATCCGATGGCCATTACCAAGGACTCGAAATCAGCCGATGCCAAGCCGTTCCTCGACTTGCTGAAGAGCGCGAAGGCGCGGCCGGCCTTCGAGAAGCAGGGCTTCACGGTGCTGGTGCCGTCCGCCTCGGCGACATGACGCCGGAGGAATGGACGGCGGTCCGGCTCAGCCTGTTGATCGCCGTCACGGCCACTGCCGCCAGCCTGCCGTTCGGCATCGCCATCGCCTGGCTTCTGGCGCGCGGCCGATTCCTGGGCAAAGGACTATTGGACACGGTGGTGCATCTGCCGCTGATCCTGCCGCCGGTGGTGACGGGCTACCTGCTTCTCCTGTTGTTCGGCCGGCGCGGGCCGATCGGCGAGTTCCTGAACAACGCCTTCGGCATCGTTCTCGCCTTCCGCTGGACCGGGGCGGCGCTGGCCTGCGCCGTGATGGGCTTCCCGCTGATGGTGCGGGCCATCAGGCTGTCGATCGAGGCCGTGGATACGCGACTGGAGAGCGCGGCGGGCACCCTCGGCGCGCATCCGCTCTGGGTCTTCGCCACCATCACCTTGCCGCTCTGCCTGCCGGGGGTGATCGCCGGCGCCATCCTGTGCTTCGCCAAGTCGATGGGCGAGTTCGGCGCCACGATTACCTTCGTATCGAACATTCCGGGTGAAACCCAGACGCTGCCATCGGCGATCTATACCCTGACACAGGTCCCTGGGGGCGATGCCGGCGCGCTGCGCCTGACGCTGGTCTCCGTCGTCATCTCCATGAGTGCGCTGCTCGGCTCCGAGCTGCTGGCGCGCCGCATTGGTGCCCGACGCGTCGCGACATGAGCCTGGAAATAGACATAGACCATCGGCGCGGGACCTTTCATCTGGCAGCGCGCTTCGCTGCTCGACCGGGCGTGACGGCCCTATTCGGCCGCTCCGGCTCGGGCAAGACGACGCTGGTCAATATCGTCGCCGGCCTGATCAGGCCCGATCGCGGGCGGATCGCCGTCGACGGACAGGTGCTGGTCGATACCGAGCGCCGCCTTTTCGTGCCCACGTATCGCCGTCGGATCGGCTATGTGTTCCAGGATAGCCGCCTCTTTCCCCATCTCAGCGTGCACCGGAACCTGCTCTATGGCCGCTGGTTCGCCCGCGGCAATGGCGGCGCCTCGGCCGACTTCGCATCCGTGGTCGAGTTGCTGGGCATCGGCCATCTGCTCGAACGGCGGCCGGATTCGCTGTCGGGCGGCGAGAAGCAACGCGTCGCCATCGGCCGCGCCCTGCTGGCCCACCCACAGATTCTGCTGATGGACGAGCCGCTGGCGGCGCTCGACGAATCCCGCCGCGGCGAGATCCTCCCCTATATCGAGCGGCTGCGCGATACGGCGGGGGTTCCCATCCTCTATGTCAGCCACTCCGTGTCCGAAGTGGCCCGGCTGGCGACGACCGTCGTGCTGCTGGCCGAGGGCAAGGTCGCCGATGTCGGCCCGGTGGCCGATATCCTACCGCTTGCCGATGTCGACGAAGGCGGCAGCGTTCTCGACGCCGTGGTCCTGCGGCACGACGAGGCGTTTCAGCTTACGACCCTGTCGTCGCAGGCGGGCGAATTGCAGGTGCCGCGTCTGGCCGCCGGTATCGGCATGCCGGTCCGGGCCTATATACGCTCCCGCGATGTCATGCTGTCGCTGCAGGCGCCGCAGCAGGTCAGCGCGCTGAACATCCTGCCGGGCAAAGTTTCGCAAATCGCCGGATCGGGTCCGCAAGTCGATGTCCGCCTGGAGTGCAACGGCGCTATGCTGACAGCGCGTCTGACCGCCAAGTCGGCGCAGCGGCTGGCGCTGCAGCCCGGCCTGCCCGTCTATGCGGTCATCAAGAGTGTTTCCTTCGAGCGAAGCTAGGAGTGGGGAGAGCGATGCCGAGCCTGAGCATCCGAATCGATTTCGACAATGAGGGACGCCTTGGTCCCGGCAAGGTGGCGCTTCTCGAGCACATCGCCAAGGAGGGATCGATCTCTGCCGCCGGCCGCTCGATGAACATGTCCTACAAGCGGGCGTGGGAGCTGGTGTCGGAGATCAACCGCAGCTTCGAGGAACCCCTTGTGACGGCACAGACCGGCGGTCGCTCGGGCGGCGGCGCCGTCCTCACCCAGCGCGGACAAGAACTGATCCGCCACTACCGGGCCATCGAGCGCAAGGCCTTGTCGGCCACGGCGTCGCACCTGAAAGCCCTCCAGGCCATTTCCCGCAGCCCGCGACGGGCCTAGACGCTATCTTCTCCCCCTGCGGTCCCGCGTCCGCCGATACTGGAACGAACCAAGGGGGGGATGATGCCAACGCTTTTTCCGATCTTCGAGATTCGCTTCGTGCCGTTCCTCGCGGCGCTCCTCCTGAGCGTCGCCTTCGCGATCGCCCTGTTCTTCGACGCCGACAATGCCTGGCTGTGGATCGGAGCGGGCATCGCCGTGCCGCTGCTGCTGCTCGGCGTCTACGACATGATCCAGGAGCGCCACGCGGTCCTGCGCAACTATCCGATCGCCGCCCATCTGCGCTTCATCCTCGAAGCCATCCGTCCCGAGATGCGCCAGTACTTCTTCGAGGACGAGAAGGACGGCCTGCCCTTCAGCCGCGATAAGCGCTCGATCGTCTATCAGCGCGCCAAGATGGTGCTGGACGTCCGTCCGTTCGGTACCAATTACAATGTCTATGGCGAGGGCTTCGAATGGGTGAACCATTCAATGGCCCCCAAGCCCATGAGCAAGGAGCCCTTCCGCATCACCGTCGGCGGGCCGGAGTGCAGCAAGCCCTACTCGGCCTCGGTGTTCAACATCTCGGCCATGAGCTTCGGCGCCCTGTCGGCCAATGCCATCCGCGCTCTCAATGAAGGGGCGCGGCTCGGCGGCTTCGCGCACGATACCGGCGAAGGCGGCTACAGCCCCTATCATCGCGCTGGCGGCGGCGACATCATCTGGGAGATCGGCTCCGGCTACTTCGGTTGCCGCAATCCCGACGGCACTTTCTCGGCCGAGAAGTTCGCGGAGGCGGCCACCAACGACCAGATCAAAATGGTCGAGCTCAAGATGAGCCAGGGCGCCAAGCCTGGCCACGGCGGTGTGCTGCCGGCACCCAAGGTCAGCCCCGAGATCTCGCTGACCCGCGGCGTGCCTACGGGCCAGGATTGCGTCTCACCGGCTCGACATTCCGCCTTTTCCACGCCGATCGAGATGATGCAGTTCATCGCCGAGATGCGACGGCTCTCGGGCGGCAAGCCGGCCGGCTTCAAGCTCTGCGTCGGCCACGAGTGGGAGTTCCTGGCCATCTGCAAGGCGATGCTGGAGACGGGGCTCTATCCCGACTTCATCGTCGTCGACGGCAAGGAAGGCGGCACCGGCGCCGCGCCGCTGGAGTTCATCGACCATATCGGCAAGCCGATGCGCGACGGTCTTTCCTTCGTGCACAATGCCCTGATCGGCATCGGCGCCCGCGACCGCATCAAGCTCGGCGCCAGCGGCAAGATCGTAAGCGGCTTCGACATCGCCCGCGCCATGGCGCTCGGTGCCGACTGGTGCAACGCCGCCCGTGGCTTCATGTTCGCGATCGGCTGCATCCAGTCGCAGAGCTGCCATACCGACCGCTGCCCGACCGGCGTGGCGACGCAGGACAAGAACCGGCAGCGCGCGCTGGTCGTGGCGGACAAGCGCGAGCGGGTCGCGAACTTCCACCGCGCCACGCTGCACGCGCTGGCCGAGCTGACGGCGGCGGCTGGTCTCGACCACCCCAACGAGTTCCGCCCCCACCATATCAGCCATCGCCTGTCGCCGAGCGAGACCGCGACCTTCGCCGATCTCTATCCCCGCCTCTCCGAGGGCGAATTGCTGGCCGGCACCACCAATCCGCGTTGGCGCAAGCCGTGGGAGATGGCGGACGCCCAGTCGTTCCGCCCCGTGACCTAGGCCCTGCAATTCGGTTGCGGTCGGGCGGCTCTTGCCGCAGCAATACGGGATCAAAAAAGATCGAGGAACGCCATGACCGCACCGTTCGATTTCGCGCCCTTGCTGGCGCCGGGAACGCCCGCGCCCGCCGTCAAGTGGACCGGTTTCCCGACCTACAACTTCATCGGCGGCCACAACGACCCCAAGCACCTGCCAGTCGAGGCCCTGATCGAGGCGGCAACCGCCGTGCTCAGGCGCGAAGGTGTCACGCTCGCCACCTACGGGCTGAACAGCGGCCCGCTCGGTTACCGGCCGCTGCGTGAATTCCTCGCCGGCAAGCTCAAGGGCCACGCGGGCATCGAGTGCTCGGCCGACGAGATCCTGATCACCTCCGGCTCCATGCAGGGACTGGAACTGGTGAACAGCCTCCTGGTCACCAAGGGTGACACGGTTCTGGTCGAGCAGGAGACCTACGGCGGCGCGCTCACCAAGCTGGCTCGCCTCGGCGCCAAGGTGATCGGCATCCCGCTCGACGAGGAAGGACTGCGGCTCGACGTCCTGAAGCAGAAGCTCGAAGAGCTGAAGCACAACGACGTGAAGCCCAAATACATCTACACCATCCCGACCGTGCAGAATCCGACCGGCGCCATCATGGGCGAGGCACGCCGCCGGGAGCTGATCAAGCTCGCGGCCGAATACGGGGTGATGATCTTCGAGGACGAGTGCTACTCCGACCTTGTGTGGAGCGGCGAACGGCCGAAGTCGATCTACGCCCTGGCGGGCGGCGAAGGCGTGATCCATATCGGCTCCTTCTCCAAGTCGATCGCGCCGGCGCTACGCGTCGGCTACATCGTCGCCAAGTGGGACGTGCTCGCCCGCATCCTGGCGTTGAAGCAGGACGCGGGGTCCGGTGCGCTCGAGCAGATGGTCCTGGCCGAGTTCTGCAGCAGGCACTTCGCGGCCCACGTGCCGAAGCTGAGCAAAGCGCTGCACGCCAAGCTCCAGACCCTGCGCGAGGCCCTGGCCGAGCAGTTCGGCACATCGGCCGAGTTCGGCAATCCACCCGGCGGCATCTATCTCTGGATCAAGCTGCCCGATACCGTCGACACGGTGAAGCTTGCTCAGGCGGCGCAAGCTGCCGGCGTGTCGATCAATCCGGGACCGGAATGGTCGACCGACAAGGACTACGCCCGATGCCGGCTGCGTCTCTGTTTCGCCAACCCCGAGCCCGAGACGATCAGGAAGGGCGTCGAGGTTCTGGCCGAGGTCTGCCGGCGCGAATTCGGCGTGCCCGTCCGCAGTAGCAACGTCGACAAGCGTTGACCTGATCAGGACCGCGGACCGATCCGCTCGGATTCATGAGCGGGACCGGAAGTCCGCGGTCCGGAAGTTTCAGGTGGGCCTCTTCTCGGCCAGCACCATCCAAGAGATGCCGAACTTGTCGGCGACCATGCCGAAACGGGTGGCGAAGAAGGTCTCCGTCATGGGCATCTGGACCTGGCCACCCTTGCCCAAGGCGCCAAACAGCTTCTCCGCCTCGGCGTCGTTGGCCGCGTTGATGGTGAGCGAGAAGCCCTGAAAGCTGGGCTTGCCCTGGCAGTGGCCGTCCGACGCCATGATCTGCGTGTCGCCGATCCTGAAGTTCGCATGCATGACCTTGTCCTCCGAGCCCGGCGGAATCATGCCCGGCTTGCAGGCATCTGGATGCTCCTTGAACTTCATCATCATCTCGACCTTGGCGCCGAGCGCGTCCTTGTAGAACGCGAGCGCTTCCTCGCATTTGCCGTCGAAAAAGACATAGGGTTGCACGTTCATCGCTTTCTCCTTCGTCTGGCTGCTCAGTTCATCGGCCTTGCATTGATGATCATCCAACCGACACCGAACTTGTCGGCCACGATGCCGAAGCGCGAGGCAAAGAAGGTTTCGGCCATCGGCATCTGCACCTGACCCCCTTGCCCCAGCGCCGTGAACAGCTTTTCGGCCTCGGCGTCGCTGCCTGCGTTCAGCGTAAGGGTGATGCCGGAAAACGAGCCCTTGCCGGTGCATTGGCCATCCGACGCCAGGACCTGCGAGTCGCCGATGCGAAGGGCGGCGTGCATCACCTTGTCCCGGGCCTCGGGCGTGATCATGGCCTGCTGATCGGCCGGCGCTTCCTTGAAGCGCATCATCATCTCGACCTTGGCGCCGACCGCCGTCTTGTAGAAGTCGATCGCTTCCTCGCATCGTCCTTCGAAGGACAGGTAGGGTTGAATGTCCATCGCTTCCTCCTTCTTCTCCGCTCAGTCGTCGATTGCCTGATAGGTCGAGGTCCAGAAATCGCTGAACACCGCCGGTGGCTGTGGCGACTCCATCATGCGCTGCGTCATCAGGATGCCGATCATCCGCTCGGCCGGATCGACATGCGCCGTGGTGCCGTAGCCGCCGTCCCAGCCGAAGCGACCGGGCGTGGTTGAGACATCGGTGCGCCGCGTGATCACCGCACCGCCCATGCCCCAGCTCGCGCCCATGCCGAAGAATATCTCTGCCCCTTGCTTCTGCCCGTCCGTGAGCTGATCGGACATCATCAGTTCCACGGTCGGCCGGGCCAGGATCTGCTCGCGCCCGTGCCGGCCCTTGTCGAGCAGCATGCGCAGGAAGCTGTGAAAGTCGTCGACCGTGGACACCAAACCCGAGCCACCAGCGGCAAAGGCCGGCGGCCTGCTCCAACGACTGTCCGCGGCATCGTCGAAGAAGGTCAGTGCCTGCTTCTCTGGATCGATCATGTAGGCGGTCGCAAGCCGCTCAAGCTTGGCAGCCGGCACCTGGAAACCGGTGTCACGCATGCCGAGCGGGGCGAACAGGCGCTCCTGGAAGAATGCCTCCAGCGTCTGTCCGCTGACGCGCGCGATCAGCACGCCCAGGATGTCCGAGCCGGTGTGATAGAGCCAACGCTCGCCCGGCTGATGGATCAGCGGCAGGCGGCCAAGACGCTTCATGAACTCGTCGGCCGAGAAGTTCGGCTGCCAGGGGCCCGGCGCCACCCCGAGTTCGTCGACCGCCTTCTGGATCGGATATTTGGGCGGCCATTCCATCACGGCACCCAGCCCGAACGTAAAGGTCAGGAGATCGCGCACGGTGATCGAGCGCCGGGCCGGAACAGTGTCGTCGAGCGGACTCTCCGGTGTCCGCAACACGGTGCGATTCGCGAGCTCGGGGAGAAAGTGCTCCACCGGATCGGCAAGCCGCAGTTTGCACTCTTCCACCAGCAGCAACACCGCCGCAGCCGTCACCAGCTTGGTCATGGAGGCGATGCGAAAGATTGTGTCGCGCCGCATCGGCGCGCCGCCGAAGGACTGTGTGCCAATCGCCTCGACAACGACCTCATCGCCACGGGCGACCAGAGCCACCATTCCCGGCATGTCGCCACGGGCAACGTGCGCGGCAAGCACCGGATGCAGTCGGGCGAGCCTCGCCTTGGACAAGCCACCCCCAGCCATCTGTCCCTCCTACGCCTTGGCGACGAAGGTTGCGAAACGTTCGAGGCAGCTTGTCCAGCCGCCCTCGTGGCTGAGACGCGAAACCTCGGCCTGGAACGCCCAGTGGCGCAGGGTCAGCCGCGTACCCGTGGCAATCTTGGCCAGAGTGACGCTGACCCAGGTCTCCGGATCGACAGTGCCGTCGGCATATTCGGTGCTGTAGGTGAAGACGAGCCTCTCCGGCACCACGACATCATGATAGACACCGAACTTGGCGATCACCGTGCCGTCCGGGACACGCATCCGCCGATGCCAGCGACCGCCCGGACGCACATCCATGTCACACGAGATCGGCGTGCAATCCTGCGGCGCCCACCACAAGGCTGCCTGGTGCGGGTCGGTCCAGGCCGCGAACACCCGCTCGCGCGGCGCCTTCAGATCACGCGTGATGACGAGTTCCTGGTCGGCAGGCTTCAGCGACGCGTCCATGGACTTCCTCCGACTATTTCTCGGCAAGCGACTTCAGGCTGGCGAGACCGGCCTCGAAATCGGTACCGATCATCTTGTCCATGTCGAAGAAGGAGCTCATCACCTTGGCGACATAGGGGCTTGGACCATACATCATCCAGGTGACGGTCGTGCTGTCGCCGCGAGGCTCGAGCGTGAATCTGGCCGTGTTGTGGCCTTCGAACGGCCGGCGGAAATCGAGCTTGATCACGATCGCCGATGGCGTGACCTCCACGATCTCCATCCGCCCGGCGCCGACAGCCTTGTCGCCATCCCATTCGTAGACCGCCCCCTTGCCGGCCGATGGGCCTTCGAAGGTCCGCTTCATCGCCGGATCCTTCTTCTCGTACGGCGACCACCCGGCCCATGCCCGGAAATCCTGGATCAGCGCCGCAATTTTCTCGGGCGGGGCCTGGATGCTCGCCGAGCGCTGCACGCTGAACGAATCGGGTTTCGTGGCAGCGTAAACGAGAATGCCCGCCACGATGACAACGACCAGAGCGGCGAGGACGGCGACAATTCTCCGCATCGGCTGACCTTTGTGATCAACACTTAATAATGTGGTTAACTTTTATGAATCCCTTCCAGATCTGTCAACCGAAGCTGTGTGTCAGGCTCATCAGGACCCGTGACACTGCTCCACACGTTGAGACCCCAGACATTGAGGCTGGTGCCTGACCCGCCGTTAAATAAACGGAAAAATAACGGAGGCCGCTGCAGGACACCCAACATCTTGTGGCAATGGTCGTACGTTCATCCATCACGATACACGACTCGGCGACGCCGGCCGATTCCGGTCGCCAATCGCCGTCAACGGTCCCCAATAGTGATCAAGTCCTTCGGGCCGAATCGATCGTGCAGATCGTCCGTATCGTGCGCGTTCTCGTCTTCCAGCAGACGCGCAGGCTACACATCATCAGAAAAGGCTAAGCGAGCGCGAAGCCTTTGTAGCCCTCGGCAACAACCTGCTCGCAGCGCTCTATGTAAGCCGGGAAGCCGCCGATATAGGGCATGAAGACGCGCGGTTTTCCCGGAATGTTGGCGCCGACGTACCAGGAGCTGCAGGTCGAGCGCAACGTGATGTTGGCAGATCGGCCGACCTCTCCGGCCCATTCCTCCTCGGCCTCCGGCAGCGGCTCTATCACTGCCTGATTGCGGCTGCGCATGGCGTCGAGGCAATCGGCAATCCAGTCGACGTGCTGCTCGATCGACGGAAGCATATTGGTCAGCACGGAGGGGCTGCCGGGCCCTGTGATGGTGAACAGGTTGGGGAAGCCCACCACCGTGAGGCCGAGATAGGTTCGCGGGCCATCGCGCCACTTGTCGCGCAGCGGGAGGTCGCCGCGACCCCGGAAGTCGACCTTGAGCAGCGCACCGGTCATGGCGTCGAAGCCGGTCGCGAGCACCAGGCAATCGAACTCATAATCCTGGCCCTTCGCGCGCAGCCCTGTTGGCGTGACGCGTTCGATCGGCCCGTTGCTGATGTCGACCAGCGTGACGTTCGGCCGATTGAAGGTTTCCCAGTAGCCGGTATCCACGCACAGCCGCTTGCAGCCGATGATGTTCCTGGGGGCGAGGATCTCGGCGACTGCCGGGTCCTTCACCACTTCGCGGATCTTGGCCTTCACGAACTCGGCGGCGGTCTTGTTCGAGTCGTCGTTCAGCAGGAGATCCTGGAACGACGCCATGAAACCCAGCCCGCCATAGGCCCAGCGCTGCTCGAAGATCCGGGTGCGCTCTGCCTCGGGCGTCTCGATCGCCGAGGCATAGTTGATGTCGAAGTCGATGCCCGCGGGCTTGGTCCTGGCGCGGCGACGCAGCACGCCGTAATCCGCCTTCACCCGCCGCACATAGTCGGGATCGAGCGGCCGGTTGTGCGCCGGCACGGTGTAGTTCGCCGTGCGCTGGAACACGGTCAGATGCCTGGCCTGGCGGGCGATGATCGGGATCGACTGGATCGCCGACGAACCCGTGCCGATCACTCCCACCGTCTTGCCGCTGAAATCCACTCCTTCATGCGGCCAGTTGCCGGTGTGATAGATCGGCCCCTCGAAATCCTCGAGCCCGGGAATCCGCGGCGTGTTGGGCGACGACAGGCAGCCCATGGCGGTGATGACGAAGCGCGCGACGATCCTGTCGCCCTTGTCGGTCTCGACGATCCAGCAGTTCCCGCCTTCGTCGAAAGTCGCTCCGGTCACACGCGTATCGAACTGGATGTCGCGGCGCAGGTCGAAGCGATCGGCAACATGATTGGCGTAGCGCAGGATCTCCGGCTGGGTGGCGTAACGCTCAGACCATTCCCACTCCTGCTCGAGCTCGGGTGAGAACTGATAGGAATATTGAACACTCTCGACGTCGCACCGCGCGCCGGGATAGCGGTTCCAGTACCAGGTGCCGCCAACGCCACTGCCCGCCTCGACGACACGTGCCGAGAAGCGCTTCTGGCGCAGCCGATGGAGCATGTACATGCCGGCAAAGCCGGCGCCGATGATCAGAGCATCATAGTCGGGTGTCATGACTCATTCGAAACCGGCCGTTCGCAGCGCGCAAGCCGGGACTTGCTCCACCGCCATCGCCACGCGAGATTGCAGCATGGCTGTTTCTCCCATCGGTACATCGCCGAAGCGGCGAGAGGATGTACGCTTCGTCACGGGGCGAGGAACCTATCTCGACGATCTGCGCATCGACGGCCTCGTGCATGCGACCGTCCTGCGCTCGCCGCACGCCCATGCGCTCATCCGTTCGATTGACACGACAGCCGCGAGGCAGGCCCCCGGAGTCCTCGCCGTGCTCACCGCGGCCGAGATCGCCTCGGACGGATTGAAGCCGCTGCGGCCTTACGTCGAGGCGAATGTCCAGACCGGCGAGCCCTTCGCCTTCGCACCCCAGCCGCTGCTGGCGGCGGACAAGGTGCGACATGTGGGCGAGGCAGTCGTGCTGATTGTCGCCGAAACGCCGGCCCAGGCGCTGGATGCCGCCGAGTGGGTCGTGATCGACTACACCCCGTTACCAGCAGTGACAACCGCCGACGCGGCACGCCTGTCCGGCGCGCCCCAGCTCAGCGCCGAGGTACCGGGCAATGTCTGCTTCGACTGGCGGACCGGTGACTGGGATGGTGCCGAAGCGGCGCTCGGCAAAGCGGCTCACCTGGTGGAGCTGACGCTCGACAATCACCGCATTGCAATGAACCCGATGGAGCCCCGCGGCTGCATCGGACAATTCGATCCGGGCAGCGGACGCTACACGGTCCACGTCTCCAGCCAGAACATCCATAACAACCGAAACCATGTCGCGCGCGCGCTGGGTGTCGAACCGAGCGCCGTGCGCTTCGTCGCGCCGGATGTCGGCGGCGGCTTCGGCGCCAAGAACTTCGCCTATGTCGAACATGCGCTGATCCCCTGGGCGGCGCGACGCGTGGGACGGCCCGTCAAATGGATCGCGAGCCGCAGCGAGACGCTGCTGAGCGACCACGCGGCGCGCGACATGAAGGCCAAGGCATCGCTCGCTCTCGATTCATCCGGCCGGTTTCTGGCGCTGACAGTGGATGGAACCTTCGATCTCGGCGCCTACATGGCGGGCGCGGGAGGCGGCGTTCCGACCTATCAGTATGTCCACCTGCAAGGCACCGTGTACCGTATCCCCTCCATTGCGCTTCGGACATCCGCCGTGCTGACGAACAAGGCACCGATCGGTGTCACGCGGGGACCGGGCTTCGCCGAAACCGTGAACATCATCGAACGTCTGATCGATGCGGCGGCAGCGCAAATGGGGCTGGATCGAGTGGAGTTGCGGCGGATGAACATGGTCCCGGCCGAGGCCATGCCGATGACCAACGGCTTCGGCTTCATGGTCGATAGCGGGCGCTTCGCCGAGACATTGGCACGGGCCCTCGACCGCGCCGATGCCGCCGGGTTCGTCGTCCGTCGGCGCCACAGCGAAGCCAACGGCCGTCTGCGCGGGCTGGGCTTCGCCTATCACATCAAAGGCACCGGCGGCCCACCGGAGGAAAACGTCGAGGTGCGCTTCGAGGCGGACGGCTCCGTGTCGCTGATCACCGGCACGCAGCATATCGGCCAGGGTCACGAGACGACCTTCCCACAGATCCTCAGCACGCGGCTGGGCATTCCCGACCACCTGATCCGATTGCGCCAGGGCGATACCGATCTCATCGTCTCGGGCGGCGGTCACGGCAGTTCGCGCGCCACCTACATGGGCGGCACCGCGTTGTGGCGGGCCTCCGACGAGATCATCGCCAAAGGCAAAGCCGTAGCCGCCGACGCCCTGGAGGCGGCCGAGGCCGACATCGTTTTTGCGGACGGCCATTTCACCGTCTCCGGCACGGACCGCACCGTCAGCCTGCTCGACGTCGCCACGCTCGGGCGCGAGAAGGGCCGACCTCTCGACACCTATCACCTGTGGAAGCGCGAACAGATGACCTTTCCCAACGGCGCGCACGTCGTGGAGATAGAGATCGACCGCGAGACCGGCGCCGCGGCCCTGGTACGCTATACCGCGGTCGACGACTATGGCGTGCTGGTCAATCCCATGATCGCCACCGGCCAGGCGCACGGCGCGATGGCCCAGGGCGCGGGCCAGGCCCTGATGGAGCAGGCGATCTATGATCCTGTCTCGGGCCAGATGCTCGCGGCTTCCCTCATGGACTATCCGCTGCCGCGCGCGGACGAGTTGCCCTCCTTCGATCTCGGCTTCAATCCGACACGCTGCACGACCAATCCGCTCGGCGTGAAAGGCTGCGGCGAAGCCGGGGCCATCGCGGCCTTTCCGGCCATCGCCAATGCGATCCTCGATGCCCTATCGTCGTTCGGCATAGCGAATTTCGATGGCCCCGCCACGCCGTCACGCCTCTGGCAGGCAATGGAGGCGGCGCGATGAGACGCCAGGCCCCAGCAGCGGCGCGCAACAGACAGCCGATCCTGGAGGTGTTGCAGCCCGAGTTCCCCGATGACGGCCTGGTGCTCGAGATTGCGAGTGGCACAGGCGAGCATACGGTTCACTTCGCCGCCGCCTTGCCGCACCTTCTGTTCCAGCCCAGCGATCCCGACGCCGACGCCCGCGCCAGTATCGACGACTGGACCCGGACACTCGGCCTCGCCAACGTCCAACCAGCGGTCGCCCTCGACGCCGCCGCTGCGGATTGGCCGCTGGCCGCAGCGGACGCGATCGTCTGCATCAACATGGTGCATATATCGCCGTGGACGGCCACGGTCGGGCTTTTCAGGGGCGCGGCTGCGCGATTGCCGCCACGGGGGCTGTTGTACCTCTACGGTCCCTATCACCGCGGCGGCCGTCCGACGGCTCCCAGCAACGCCGCCTTCGATCATGATCTGCGCGCGCGCAATCCAGCCTGGGGCATCCGAAATCTCGAGGATGTCTGCCAACTGGCCGCAGAGCAGGGCTTCACGCCGCCACGGATCGTGGATATGCCCGCCAACAATCTGTCGCTGCTTTTCAGACGACACTGATCGCGCCAAGCCGCTCTCCGAGGAGGACAGGGAATCGGCGACTTTGAGGCAGATCAAGGAATCGGCGTCGCTTGCGACTCATCCTTCCGGCCAAGGAGGGATTCGATGACGACTCATGAAATGTACTACCTGATTCTGGTCCTGGCGGCTTTCTGCGGCCTTGGCGTGTTTCTCGTCGTCGAGACCATCGTCTATCGCCGGTCGCTGCCGCGTATCGGCTACCTGCCGCACGACAAACCGCATCCGTAACAGGCAAGGTGGACGGCCCATGCACCGATCGGTCGGACCGGCACTCGGCATCGTCCTGGCCCTGACAACGACAGTGCATGCCCAGGACGTCGTCAATGGCGAAGCCCTGGCCAGGCGCTGGTGTGTAAGCTGCCACATCGTCAGCGCCGACGCCCGTACGGGCCAAGCCAACGGATTGCCGAGCTTCCCGACACTGGCAAAAGCGCCTCAGACGACGGAGACGTCGTTGCGGCGCGCCATGACGGCGGGGCACAGCCGCATGCCTGACTTTTCACTGACGAAGCAGGAGCAGGACAATCTGATCGCCTACATCTTCAGCCTGCGCTCCCGCTGAGCGGCGCAGGCGGCGATCGCGGCTCCTCACCCGTTGAGCTGCTGGAGGGCGAGCTTGTTGGTGAGGGTGATGGTGCGGCCGGCGGCGCCGAGCTTGATCAGCCCGTCCCGGACCATCTGCGTCAGGGTGCGCGACACCGTCTCGATCGTCAGGCCGAGATGGTCGGCGATGTCGGTGCGCTGCATCGGCAGGTCCAGCCGGTCGCCCTTGGCCAGGCGGCCCGCCATGTCCATCAGGAAGGTCGCGATCTTCTCCTGCGCCGTCTTGCGGCCCAGCAGCACCATGTGGTCCTGCGCCCGCTCCAGGCTGGTGATCATCGATGTCATCAGCTGGTCTCCGAACGCCGGGTTGTCGTGCAGCAGGTTCGCAAACCGGCCGCGCCGGAACGCCAGCACCACCGTCTCCTCCACCGCCTCGGCCGTGAAGCGGTGCTCCGCCCCGTTCTCCAGCCCGAAGATGTCGCCCGCCAGCTGGAACGCGTCGATCTGCCGGCGCCCGTCGCTCAGCAGCTTGCACACCCGGACCGTCCCGGAAACAACCTGGTAGAAGAAGTCCGCCGCCTCGCCTTCCGCGAACAGCTCCTCGCCCTTGGCGAAGGTCCGCCGCGTCCCGCCCCGATCGTCCGCCAGCGCGGACCGGCCCAACGCGGCACTGCCCTGCATCGCCAGATAACCGGCGGGTACGCGGGCCTGGGGAACGGCGGTACGGGTCGAAGCGGCGTAGGCTGGCATCGGTCTGTCCCTTTCCAATGATGACGCCTCTTCCCTACGACGGCCTCCATGCCGCCACCATTCAGGTAATGACCTAAGGGGTTCTACGTAGGGCAGCCTGACGCACCCTCTCGCCGCGACGGGATCAGACCTCGGCCGGCGCGGAGCGCCGTGACATTCCTGCGTCGGTCGGATCCGGCTTGGCTCCCGTCAGCCAATTCGCCGCCTCCGAAAACAGCCGATACTTCACGCGTACGACCGACAGCTCACGCCCCCAGTCGATCAGGTCGCCCCACGGGTCGTTGAGCTTCGCCAGACCACCCACGATCGCCACCACGGTGCCGATCTCGATGCGGCCTTGCAGCACCAGCCAGCCGCCGACGCACAGGGCAGCGGCCACCGAGAGGTGGTGCATCAGGTTCATCAGCAGATACATCACGTACTTCAGCCAGTAGATGGCCATGTTCAGGGAGAAGATACGCTGGATGCCCGTGACTTCCTCCTGCGTCGCATCGTTCTGGCCCTCGACGATGGTGCCGCTGATCTCGCGCTTGGTGAGGATGCGGCGGCTCGCCCGGCGGTTGATGGCGCGCTGCATGGCCGGCACGAACACGACCTGGGGCACGAAGAAGGCCATGCCCATCAGCGCAAGATAGGGTTGCAGGGCGAACATGTAGCCCACGACGCTCACCAGGATGCCGACCTGCAACAGGGGCTGCGACAGGGCGAGCGCCACGAAACCACCGATCGGTTCGGCCTCTTCCAGGATCATGGCGATCTCGACGCCGACATCGACCGGTGAATGCGCCGCCACGGCGCTGCCGATATCCGCATCGATGAGCTTCCGCCGCAGCGACCGGACCGAATTCTCGGCCACCCAGCCGCGATAGACGTTGAGGAGCAGCTTCAGGATCTGATCAGCCAGGGCCACGCCGGCATAACCCAGCGCCAGCCAAAGCACGTTGTCGAAACTGCCCTTCTCGGTCAGATCGTTGATGATGCGGCGCTGGAATTCGAGCGGCGCCGCACTCAGAAGGAAGACCGTGATCGCCAGGGCCGCGAGGCCGGCCTGATGCTTGCCGGTTTCCGCCAGGACGTAGCCCATGATCGTCCGCGGCATGGCATAGCGTCCGACGGCTGCTATCCGACCGCTCCGAGGACGGTGCGGATGCTGTCGACGAGGGCGCTGTCCGAAAGCGGCTTCTCCAGCACATCCGACACGCCGGACCGTTCGGCCAGGCGGCGCAGATCCTTGTTGGCGCGGCCGGTAATCATGATCGCCGGAAAGCGGACATCGCGTGCCCGCAGAGCGTCGACGAGTTGCAAGCCATCCATCTCGGGCATGCGATAATCGACCACGAGACAGCCGTTTGGCGGGAGCTCACTGTCGCCGAGCATCGCCTGGGCACCATCGTACAGACGGACGTTCAGCCCCTCGAGCTCAAGCGCGAACTTGAGCGCACTGCGGACGGCGGCGTCGTCGTCGACAATGCAGATCACCGCTCCTTCCTGGGGCATTTGAACAACTTCCTGATGGGCCGTTAGGCCATTGTTTCGGGGTGGAGACTAATAGCCCCATTCCACATGTGACAAATTGATTTAGCGCAAGCGCCCGCCCTCGTCAGCGGAATTCCCTTCGAGCAGGACCATGCGGACCAGCGTGGACAGGCTGTCGGCCTGCATCTTGGTCATCACATTGGCGCGATAAATCTCCACCGTACGGGCCGAAATGCCGAGATCGTAGGCGATGACCTTGTTCGCCTTGCCCGCAACCAGCCCGTCCAGGACCTGACGTTCGCGCTCCGACAGAAGCGCCAGCCGGGAGCGAATCTCGGCCGCGCGGGCCCCGCGCTCGCGGTCGCTGCTGCTGCGCGCCAGAGCCGACCGGATCGCCGTCAGCAGGACCTCGTCGTCGAAGGGTTTTTCAATGAAATCGACCGCGCCCGCCTTCATCGCCTCGACGGCGAGGGCGATGTCGCCGTGGCCGGTGATCACGATGACCGGCATGGTGTTCCTGGCCTCGACCAGGCGGCGCTGCAGTTCCAGCCCGTCCATCTCCGGCATCCGGACATCCGTCACGATGCAGCCGTCCTGGGCCTTCGGCAGATTCTTCAGGAAGGCAACAGCGGACTCGTGCAACTGCACCGGCAGTCCCGCGGTACTCAGCAGGAAGGCCAGCGACTGCCGCACGTCCGCATCGTCGTCGATGATGTGAACGACCTGGCTATTGGGCAAGGTTGCCGTCCTCCTCGTTCGCCGCGCGCAGGGTGAAGCGGAAGATCGTCCCGCCTTCCGGCCTCGAATCGACCCAGATCCGCCCGCCATGCGCTTCGACGATGGTGCGGCAGATTGACAGGCCAAGCCCCATGCCCTTCTGCTTGGTGGTCAGGAAGGGCTGGAACAGGTTCGCCGCCACCTCCGGCGCAAGACCGCTTCCGGTGTCGGCAACACTGATCTGGACGGTCGAGTCGGGATTTGCAACGGTCTCGATGTCGAGTTCGCGCAGTCCGCTCGATTCCACCAGGACGTCGATGGCATTGCGGATCAGGTTGACCAGCACCTGCTGGATCTGGATCCGGTCGGCGAGCACCAGATCGGCCTGCGGGTCGAGCCGGAACGACACGGCAATGCCGTTCTCCTTGGCGCCGATCAGGGCCAGCGTGCTCGCATCCTCGATCAACTTGGGCAGATTCTCGATCCGCCGTTCGCTTTCACCCCGGGCCACGAACTCGCGCAGGCGACGGATGATCTGGCCCGCGCGCAGAGCCTGGTCCGCTGCCTTGCCGAGCGCATCGCGCAGCACGACGGCCGGCTCGCCCTCGATGCGTTCGAGCAGGCGCTGGCTGCCGCGCAGGTAGTTGTTGATGGCGGTCAGCGGCTGATTGATCTCGTGCGCCAGCGTCGAGGCCATCTCGCCCAGCGCGGTGAACCGCGACATGTGGGTGACCTCCGACTGGAGGTCCTTCAGACGGCTCTCGGTCAGCTGCTGATCGGTCAGGTCGCGGATGAAGCCGGTGAAATAATGCTTCTCGCCGGTACGCAGCTCGCCGATGGTGAGATGCATGGGGAAGGTGGTGCCGTCGCGACGCTGCCCGACCACGATGCGGCCGATGCCGATGATGTGCCGCTCGCCGGTCTTGAGATAGCGCTCGAGATAGGAGTCATGCTGCTCGCGATGCGGCGACGGCATGAACATCGACACGTTCTTGCCCGCCACCTCCTCGAGCTTGTAGCCGAACAGCCCCTCGGCCGTGCTGCTGAGCGATTCGATGCGTCCGCGCTCGTCGATGATGATCATCGCATCGGGCACGGTTTCGAGGATCGATCGCAACCGCGCCTCGGCTGCCTGGAGCGCCGCCTCCATGACCTGCCCATCGGGCCTGCCGCTCTCGATCCTGTGGATGCTGTGGAGGATCCAATCCACGGCGTGCCCGCTCGCGACCGGCGCGCTGATCACTTCGAACTGAAGCGCCTGACGCTGCCCGTCGGCCTTGGTCACCATGATCGTTTCCGCCGCCAGACGCTGCGGATAGCCGGTCTGGATGGCGGCTTCGAGCGAGGCGACAAGATCGCCCAAGGCCGGGCTTTCGCGCAGTACGTGCCGGATATCGCGTCCAACCAGCGATTCCGGCGCGGCGCCCAATGCCTTCTCGTAGGCCTTGCTGGCCGCGACGATCCGCAGATCGGTGGACAGCAATAGATCGGCGTCGGGCGACGCGGTGACGCGGGCCAGCAGCTCAGGCGGTACGGAGGCCGTCGAGTTCATGCATTACGCCTTTCGCGCCGACAATATCACGGCACGGGCGGCCGACGAGAGGGATCGTATGACCGGCCGGCGCTGCTCGGGAACGCTCAGGGACGGATGAAGGCGAGCGGTGCGTCCTCATCGAGATTGTCGGCGGCCGCAGCCAGCTCCGAGGCGATATCGTCGTTGGAGCGCTCCTTCTTGAACAGCCGGATTGCCTCCGACAGCAGGCAGCGCGCCACGACATCGCTCGAAATCGAGTGTGTGGCGGCCTCTGCCAGGGCGGCCTCGATATGCCGGGACACAAGCTGATAGGGACTCATCTCTTTCCTTCCTCCATATTCACACGCCGCTGGCGTGGCGGCCCGGACCGCCGGCGAGATGCCGGTCGAAGGCGGCGCACACGAAGCGGACCAGCGGCCGGCCGGCTTCCGTCACGGCGAGCCTTAATCCGTCGCTACGCACCAGGCCATCCCTCTCGAGTGTCTCGAGCTGGTCGATACCTGCCAGGAACGCTCCGGGATCGACGTGATGGCTGCGGCAGCATTCCTCGAGATCCACGCTGTGCTGGCACATCAGCCGCTGAATGATGTCGGCGCGCAACTTGTCGTCCTCGGTCACGGCAAGGCCGCGCGCCGTGGCGAGACTGCCGGAGGAAATCGCGGCCATGTAGCCGCTGGCATCGGCGGTGTTCTGGCTGAAGCCGCGCGGCAGGCTCGAGATGGCCGAGGCACCGATACCGACGACCCACGGCGCCTCGTTGGCGACATAGCCCTGAAAATTGCGATGCAGGCTGCCATCGGCTGCGGCGCGCGCCATGGGGTCCTCGGGGCGTGCATAATGGTCGAGGCCAATGCGCACATAGCCGGCCGCGACCAGCTTGTCCGCCACCAGCTCGACCATCTGCGCACGCAGGGCAAGATCGGGCAGAGCCGACTCGTCGATCAGGCGCTGATGCGGCTTCATCCACGGCACATGCGCGTAGCCGAACACGGCGAAGCGGGCCGGTGACAATGCGACTGCCTGGTCCAGTGTCCTCGCGAGGCTGTCCAAGGTCTGGTGGGGCAGACCATAGACCAGGTCGACATTGATCTGCGCAATCCCGCAGCCGCGCACGCGCTCGACGGCAGCGGAGGTATCGGCGAAGGATTGCGGCCGATTGATCGCGAGCTGAACCGTCGGATCGAAGTCCTGTACGCCGAGGCTGACCCGCGTCACATGCAGGTCGGCAAGGGCAGCGGCAAGCTCCGCATCACAATAGCGAGGGTCGATCTCGAAGGCGATCTCGGCATCGGACTTGCGATCGAACAGGCCATCGATGCGCCGCCCGATCCGGCGCAGGCGGTCGGCCCCAAGTTGCCCCGGGGTGCCGCCGCCCCACTGAATGGCATCGACGACAAGTCCGGGTGCCGTATTGGCAACCCGTTCCAGTTCGGACAGCAGCGCATCGGCATAGGCGTCGAGTGTCCCGTGCCGGCGCATGGCCATCGTATTGCAGGCGCAATACCAGCACAGTTCACGGCAGAACGGCACATGGAAATAAAGGGCGGTCGAGACGCCATCGAGATCGGCCAGCCACGCAACATGCTCCGCCGGCCCAACCGCCGGGCCGAACTGGGCCGCGGTCGGATAGCTGGTGTAGCGCGGAACCGGCCGGTTGTAGGTCGCCAGAATCGCAGGATCCATGACTTGACTTAGTGCGACATCAGGACGGGAACGGTCATGCTCGAGAGCAGTGTGCGACTGGCACCGCCCAGCACCAGCTCGCGCAGGCGCGAATGGCCGTACACGCCCATCACGATCAGATCGACGCCGCGATCGGCGGCACGGGAGAGAATGACATTGCCGACATCGGTGTCGGCGGCAACGTCGCGCTGTACCGTCACCTTGATGCCGTGCCGCGACAGCCAGGTCGCCACGTCGGCGCCGGGTTCGGCGCCATGTCCATTGGCCGACGGCTGAGGATCGACGACCATCACGATCACCTCGTCCGCCTTCTTCAGGAACGGCAACGCATCGGTTGCGGCCCGGGCGCTCTCGCGACTGGCGTTCCAGCACAGCATGACGATCTTTCCCGGCGGCTTGGCGGCACCGATATAAGGCACGACGAGGACCGGGCGACCGGTGGCAAGAGCGACCGATTCGGGCAGGTCGCCCGGCGTCGGGCTGATGTTCTCGCGATCGGTCTGGCCAACCACGAGCAGATCGGCGTAGCGCGCGCTGACAGCGAGCTCGTCGTCGGCGTAGCCGTCGACGACGCGCCATTCGGCCGGCAGGTGCTTGCCTTTGATCGCCTTGTCGAAAGCGGCCTTGGCTGCTGCCTGATCGGCATTGGCGCCCTGCTCGTAGGCCTCGAACAGAGGCCCCATCGGTACGCCGACATCATAATAGGTCGGCGCCTCGAACGGACGGCGCGCGTGGAGACCGACCAGATTGGCGTCGAAGCGCTGGGCCAGTTCCGTCGCCACATCCAGCGGACGGTCCACCGTCTTGCTCGCATCGCAGTTGACGAGGATTGTCTTGTAGCCCATCGCGTTTCTCCTCTCTGAACGGGCAATTCTTGTGCGGCCAGGCCGTCGCTCGGACATTGATGCAGGTCAACCTCGACCACTCGCGCGAAGGGTACGAGAAGCGATGGATCTAATTCTGCGTGTCCTCGCCGTCTGTCATGACGGTCTGGTGTCGCTGACGGCGCAACCCGCCGGCCTGTCGATCTCGCTGTTCCTCGCGGGGCTCGCCGGCAGCGCACTTCATTGCGTCGGCATGTGCGGTCCGTTCGTGCTGGGACAGGTAGCGGCCGATGTCGAGCGGATCGGCACGGGCTACGGCGAATGGCGTCGATTGGCGGGCGCGGCCCTCCTACCCTACCATCTCGGTCGCGTCACGACCTACACGGGCCTGGGCGCCTTGGCTGGAGGCGTCACCGCCTTGTTCGCGTCAACGGCGGCGTTCGGCTTGCTGTCGGGATTATTGCTCGTCGGCGGTGCGGCGCTGATGCTCGCACAGGCTGTCGGTCTCGCGACCACGGTCGCGACGCCCGCGACCGGACTCCTGACTCGCCTCGCCAGCGGACTTTCCACGTCGGCGAACCCCATCTCCCGCTACGCCTTGGGAGTCGTCCTGGGCTTCCTGCCTTGCGGCATGATCTATGGCGCATTGGGCGCCGCCGCCGGCACCGGATCAGCCTGGCTGGGCGCGGCCGCCATGGCCGGTTTCGCCCTCGGCACGATTCCGGCACTGGTCATGGTCGGTTGGGGCGGCCTGTTCGTGCGCCGCCGGCTGCGCGAGGTCGGCCGCTGGGTCTTCGCGCCGCTTCTCCTGCTCAACGCCGTCTTCATGCTGGCGTTGGCAGGAGAACGGTTCGGTCTCGTCGTCAATCCCTGACGCGACGGGCGGTCACCGGCTGGAGCCGTCGAAGCAGACGACATCGCGATAGGCGTGCCAGGTGGCGTAGCCCGTGATCGGCAGCGTCACCACCAGCCCGATCAATCCTGTCACCATACCCAGAGCGATCAGGAAGACGATCAGCCCGGCCCATAGCAGCATCGGCCGCAGATTGACGCGTACCGCCGCAGCCGAGGTGCCGATCGCCTCGAACAGGTTCGAGTCGGGACGGTCGAGCAGATAGGGAATCGAGAAGGCGCCGATCACGAAGGCGATGGCGGCGAGCACCGCACCGCAGATGACGCCGAGAGTCAGGAACGGCAGGTTGTGCGATGCATACCAGATCACGTCGGCAAAGCGATCCCAGGACGGCAGGTCGCGCCAGGCGAAGAAGGCAAAGAGAAGCTGCGCCACGCGCATCCACGCCAGATGCAGGAGCAGGAAGAGCAAGCCCATGAGAGCGATCTGTTCAGGATTGCGACGCCACGCGCCGAACGTCGACTGCGCATTGATGCCGTTGCCCGATTCGCGGCGGCGACTGACGTCATAGAGCCCGACGGCGATGAATGGTCCGACGAAGAAGAAGCCGGCACTGAACGGCAATACGAGGTACGGCACATCGAACCAGATCAGCATCGCCGATGCGAGCCAGCCGGTGACGGCTGGCACAAAACCATAGATGAGACTGAGACGCGGTTCCGACATGAAGTCGTGCCATCCCGCGCCAAGCCATGTCCAAGGCCTGTCGACCGGAACGCGTCGAATTCGCGGCGGTGGACCCTGAAAGACAGGAACCGTATCGACCATGGCGTTCTCTCTCCCGGATTGATTATCAAATTAAGCGTTGGCGATAAGTCGCAGCTTTGACTCATATCAAAGGTCACCCGTGCCACTCAATTTAGGCTTATAGGCGTCAAAAAAGCCGGGAGATCGCATGTCTAGTACCGCCGTCAACCCGACCGCCCAGCCGGCTCCTCGTTACGTCGAGGATGTCGTGCGAGTGGCGATGATTCTCACCATGTTCTGGGGAGTCGTCGCCTTCTTGGTCGGTGTGGTGATCGCCGCTCAACTTGTCTGGCCACAACTCAGCTTCGACAGCGAGCATCTTACCTTTGGACGCCTGCGTCCGTTGCACACGTCGGCGGCGATTTTCGCCTTCGGCGGCACAGCGCTGATCGGCACGGCGTTCCACGTCGTACAGCGCACCTGTCGAGCCCGCCTGTTCGGCGGCGCACCGCTCGGCTGGTTCGTGCTGTTGGGCTACCAGTTCTTCATTCTCATCGCGGCGACCGGCTATCTGCTCGGCATCACCGAGAGCAAGGAGTACGCCGAGCCCGAATGGTACGCCGATCTCTGGCTGACGATCGTCTGGGTCGCCTACCTGCTGGCCTATCTCGGCACGGTGATGAAGCGGCAGGAGCCGCACATCTACGTGGCGAACTGGTTCTACCTCGCCTTCATCATCACCATCGCGATGCTGCACATCGTGAACAACATCTCGATCCCGGTGTCGATCACGGGGACGAAGAGCTACAGCCTCTATGCTGGCGTGCAGGATGCGATGATCCAGTGGTGGTACGGCCATAACGCGGTCGGCTTCTTCCTGACCGCCGCCTTCCTCGGCATGATGTACTACTTCATCCCGAAGGCGGCGAACCGGCCGGTCTATTCCTACCGGCTGTCGATCATCCACTTCTGGGCCCTGGTGTTCCTCTACATCTGGGCCGGCCCGCACCACCTGCACTACACGTCCCTGCCCGACTGGGCGCAGACGCTGGGCATGATCTTCTCGGTCATGCTGTGGATGCCGAGCTGGGGCGGCATGATCAACGGCCTCATGACGCTGTCCGGCGCCTGGGACAAGCTGCGGACCGATCCCGGCCTGCGCTTCTCGGTCACGGCGGTGGGCTTCTACGGCATGTCGACCTTCGAAGGTCCCGTCATGTCGATCCGGGCCGTCAATTCGCTCAGCCACTACACGGACTGGACCATCGGCCACGTGCACTCCGGTGCGCTGGGCTGGGTGGCGTTCATCGTGTTCGGCACGATGTACTACCTCGTCCCGCGGCTGTGGGGCCGTACCTCCATGTGGTCGACCCGCCTGATCGGCTGGCACTACTGGATCGCCACGCTCGGCATCGTTCTCTACATCTCGTCGATGTGGGTGAGCGGCATCATGCAGGGTCTGATGTGGCGCGCCTATGACGAGCTTGGCTTCCTGCAATACTCGTTCGTCGAGACCGTCGCAGCGATGCATCCGTTCTACATGATCCGTCTGCTCGGAGGTGTTCTCTTCCTGACCGGCGGCCTGATCATGGCCTTCAACATGTGGCGCACGGTGCGCGGCCAGCCTGCAGGCATGGCCGCTGAAACCCCCGTCGCTCTCGCGGCGTAAGGAGGCGCGCGATGTCTTTCCGTCACGAGGTTATCGAAAAGAACGCCATCCTGCTGCTGGTGCTGACACTGATCACGGTGTCGATCGGCGGCATGGTGCAGATCATTCCACTGTTCACGATCGAAAGCACGATCGAGCGTGTGGAAGGCGAGCGGCCGTACAGTCCGCTCGAGCAGATGGGACGCAACATCTACACCCGCGAAGGCTGCTATCTGTGCCACAGCCAGCAGATCCGTCCCTTCAAGGACGAGGTCGAGCGCTACGGGCACTACAGCCTGGCGGCCGAGAGCATGTACGACCATCCGTTCCAGTGGGGCTCCAAGCGCACCGGTCCCGACCTGGCGCGCGTGGGCGGCCGCTACTCGAACGACTGGCACGTCGCGCATCTGTCCTCGCCGCGGGCGGTGGTGCCGGAGAGCGTCATGCCGGCCTATCCGTTCCTGGCGGAACGGCCGCTGCGCTACGAGGACGTCGCCGATCATTTGAAGGCGTTGCGCGCCACCGGCGTGCCCTACACCGACGACATGATCGCCAACGCCAAGGCCGATCTCGAGGCCCAGGCCAATCCCGATGCGGATACCAACGCCCTTCTGAAGCGCTACCCGAAGGCCGTGGTCGCCAAGTTCAATACGGGATCGACGGAGATCACCGAACTCGATGCGTTGATCGCCTACCTGCAGATGCTGGGAACGCTGGTGCCCATCAGCAACATCCCGGCCGACCGGCTGAAGCAGTGAGGACTCCATGACCACGCTCAAGGAAATCGGCGAGTTCCTCGCTACGCTGTGGACGGTGTGGGCTGTCCTCATCTTCCTCGGCATCGCGTTCTGGGCCCTGCGGCCCAAGAACCGGAAACGGTTCGAACGCGACGCCAAAATTCCTCTCAACGACGAACGGTGAGGCAGCCGTCATGCCGACCAAGATCGAAAAAGACCAACTCTCGGGTACCGATACGACGGGCCACGAGTGGGATGGCATCAAGGAGCTGAATACGCCGCTGCCGTCGTGGTGGCTTTACACCTTCTATGCGTGTATCGCGTTCGCGATCGTCTACAGCGTGCTGTATCCGGCCTGGCCGTGGTTCAACGGCCATACGTCGGGCCTGATCGGCTATTCCACCCGAGCCGAACTGACCCAGGAACTCGACGCCCAGGCCAAGGCCCGCGCCGTGTTCATCGACCGTATCCGCGCGACGCCGCTCGGAGACATCCGCAAGGATCCCGAGCTGTTCAACTTCGCCGTAGCGGGCGGCCGTTCGGCCTTCCAGACGACCTGCATGCAGTGCCACGGTTCCGGCGGTGCCGGCAGCGTCGGCTTCCCCAACCTGGTCGACGATGACTGGATCTGGGGCGGCACGCTCGACCAGATCTACACGACCATCCGCTACGGGGTGCGCAACGCCAACGACAAGTCGCACCAGTCGCAGATGCCGCGCTTCGGCGCCGATCAGATCCTGACCCCGGCGCAGGTCTCGGCCGTCGCCGATTACGTGCTCAGCCTGTCGGACAAGGGCAAAGCGACACCAGAAGGCAAGAAGGTCTTCGAGGAGAACTGCGTCGCCTGCCACGGCCCGGACGGAAAGGGCAACCAGGAACTCGGCGCGCCCAACCTGACCGACGGCATCTGGCTCTACGGCGGCGATCGTCAGTCGATCTACAACTCCATCTTCTATGCCCATGCCGGCAGCATGCCGGCCTGGGGTGATCGCCTCGACGACGCGACGATCAAGATGCTCGCCATCTACGTCCACAATCTCGGCGGCGGCCGCTAGGGGATGATCCAGTGGCCTCGTTGGACAAGAAGCTCAAGGAGCGGAGTTCCTCGACAAACATGAGTCTCTCCGATTCCCCGCTGTATGCCGACCGCACCAAGGTCTATCCGCGCGCCGTCACCGGAAGGTGGCGGCGCGTCAAGTGGACGGCGCTGGTCGTGCTCCTCGGCATCTACTATCTCGTACCGTGGCTGCGCTGGGACCGCGGTCCCGGCGCGCCCAGCCAGGCGATCCTGCTCGATCTCGACGGACGCCGCGGCTGGATCTTCGACGTCGTGATCTGGCCGCAGGAAGTCTATTTCGTCACAGGGTTCCTGATCCTGGGCGCGATCGGTCTGTTCCTCGCCACCTCCCTGTTCGGCCGCGTCTGGTGCGGCTTCTCCTGCCCGCAGACCGTGTGGACCGACCTGTTCATGATGGTCGAGCGCCTGATCGAAGGTGACCGCAACGAGCGGATGCGCCGCGACAAGCAGCCGATGTCCTTCGACAAGGCCGTGCGCAAGGGCGCCAAGCATTTCATCTGGCTCGCGATCGCCGCCGCCACCGGCGGTGCCTGGGTCTTCTATTACGTCGATGCGCCGAGCACGCTGGTCAAGATCTTCCGCGGCCAGGCCTCGATGGAAATCTATTTCTTCATCGGGCTGCTGACTGCCACGACCTACATGCTGGCCGGCTGGGCCCGCGAACAGGTCTGCACCTACATGTGCCCGTGGCCGCGCTTCCAGGCCGCGATGCTCGACGAGCAGAGCCTCATCGTCACCTACGAGAAATGGCGCGGCGAGCCGCGCGGCAAGCACAAGGCGGGCGAGAGCTGGGACGGCCACGGCGACTGTGTCGATTGCGGGCTCTGCTCCGCGGTCTGTCCGACCGGCATCGACATCCGGGACGGCCAGCAGCTCGAATGCATCGGCTGCGGCCTCTGCATTGACGCCTGCGTGCCGACCATGCAGAAGGTCGGCCGTCCCACCGGACTCATCCGCTGGGACACGCTGGCTCGCCAGCAGGTCCGCGAGACCGGCAAGGGCAGCCTCAAGTGGCGGATCGTCCGCCCCCGTACCGTGCTCTACGCCACGTTGCTGGCGCTGGTCGCGGCCGCCATGCTCGTGGTCTTCGCCATGCGCAACGATAGCGACCTGTCGGTGCAGCGCGATCGCAGCCCCAACTTCGTGCGGCTGACCAACGGCGACATTCGCAATTCCTATACCGTCAAGATCTCCAACAAGACGCAGATGCCACGGCAGTTCCAGCTCTCGGTCGAGCGGCTGCCTGGCGCCTCGCTCGCCATTGCCAACGCGGAGGGCGACAGCACGACCGCCGCCCGCCACATGGCAACGGAGGCGAACGGCGTGACGACGTTCCGCGTGCTGCTGACGGTGCCGGCCAAGTCGGCGCCTTCGGGATCCACGCCCGTCGAGTTCGTGATCCGGGACGATCAAGGTCGCGAACGAGCCAGCCACGACGCAGTCTTCGTTGGCCCTGCCCGCTAGGAGAGCCGCCATGTCCGTCGCTTCAACCCGGTCCAGCGCCATCCCCTGGATCTTCGTCGCCTGCTTCTCGGTGGTCTTCGCCGTCAACGGCACCATGATCTGGCTGGCCGTGAGCTCCTTCTCGGGGCTCTACGGCAACGGCGCCCGTGACCGCGAGTACCACTACAACCAGGTCATCGCCGAACAGAGAGAACGCGATGCTCTTGGCTGGAAGATCAACACGAGCTGGCGCGTCGACGACAATCGCCTGCAGATCGACATCACCCAGGCCGATGGCAGCGCGCTGCCGGGAGCCACGATCAACGCGCAGCTCGTGCGACCGGCGGAGAAGCAGCAGCCGGTTCCGCTGGCGCTCGTGGAGGTCACGGACGGCCGCTTCTCCGGGCACGTCGACCTGCCCAAGCGCGGCAATTGGGATCTCGATCTCCTGGTGGTGGCGAAGGGCCATGACTTCGCCATCACCAAGCGCCTGTTCCTGAAATGACCGAAGTCGCCCTTCCTGCCGGCGCCGCCCTGGCGCCTTCACGCCGCATCTGCGCCCATTGCGGCGAGAAGCTGCGCGGGCAGGGCGACTCGCTTTTCTGCTGTGCCGGCTGCGCCGCTGCCCATGCCATCATCGACGGCGCCGGACTTGGTTCCTTCTATCGCCGACTGGAAGAGACCCGCGCCCATCGCCCGGTGGCGCTGGACACGGACTTCTCGGGCTTCGTGCGCCAGACAGGAAATGGCGAATACGCGCTCGACCTTCTGGTCGACGGGTTGGACTGCGCCGCCTGCGTCTGGTTGATCGAAAGCCTGCTCGCCCGCAATCCGGCAGTGCTTTACGCCCGCGTCAACCTCTCGACCCGCCGCCTTTCAGTGAAATGGCGCGGCAGTGCTGCCGATGCCAATGAGCATGCCGGCCTCATCGCCGCCCTTGGCTTCCGTCTTGCGCCCTACATGGCGCTGGCGGCCAGCGCGCGCGAGGAAGACGAGATGCGGGACCTGCTGCGATGCTTGGCCGTGGCCGGCTTCGCCGCGGCGAACGTCATGCTGCTTTCGGTGGCGATCTGGTCCGGCGAGGCCGGATCCATGGGCGACGCCACACGCGACCTGTTTCATTGGATCTCGGCTGCCATCGCGCTTCCTGCCGTCGTCTATGCCGGACGCCCGTTCTTCCGCTCTGCCTTCAAGGCGTTGCGCGCCGGCCGGACCAACATGGACGTGCCGATCTCGATCGGCGTTACGCTGGCCTGCGTCGTCAGCCTGCACGAGACCTGGCTTGGTGAGCCGCACGCCTTCTTCGACTCGGCCATCACTCTGCTCTTCTTCCTGCTGATCGGCCGCTATCTCGACCGCCAGGCCCGGGGCCGGGCGCGACGCACGGTCCAGGCCATGCTCGCCCTGTCGAACGCGACGGCCCATGTCGTGACGCCGGACGGCCGGACCGAGGCCCGCCGGGTCGACCGGCTGGCGAAGGACGACATTCTGCTCGTGGCCGCCGGCGAACGGCTCGGCGCCGATGGCACCGTGATCGACGGCATTTCCTCGCTCGACTCCTCCCTGATCACCGGCGAGAGCCTGCCGGTTGCCGTGGCGCCGGGCGCGCGGGTCGTGGCCGGAACGATCAATCTCGGCGCTCCCCTACGGGTGCGGGTCACGGCCGCGGGCGAGGCGACCGTGCTCGCCGAGATCGTCCGGCTGGTCGAGGCCGCCGAACATGGCCGCTCCAAGTTCATCGCCATCGCCGATCGTGTCGCCCGGGCCTACGCGCCCGTCGTGCATCTCACGGCGCTGGTGACCTTCATTGGCTGGATGGTGCTGGGTGGCCTCGCCTGGGATCGCGCCCTGTTGACCGCGACCTCGGTGCTGATCATCACCTGTCCGTGCGCGCTGGCCCTCGCCGTTCCCGTCGTGCAGGTGGTCGCCAGCTCGAGATTGATGCGTTCGGGCGTGCTGTTGCTGTCGCCATCCGCGCTCGAGCGCCTGGCCCAGATCGATCATGTCGTGCTCGACAAGACCGGCACGCTGACGCTCGGTCGCCCCGAGCTGGTGAGCGGCGGCGATCCCGAGACGCTGCAACTGGCGGCCGGCATCGCCGCCAGCTCGCGTCATCCGCTGGCCCAGGCCCTGCGCCGGGCAGCACCCGATGCGCCCGTCGTCGACGGTGTCGTCGAGGTTTCCGGGCAAGGACTGCAAGCAGGCGACGCACGGCTGGGATCGGCGCGGTACTGCGGCGTGCCGCACGCGATCGACGATGGCCATTCCGAGCTGTGGTTCGCCCGGCCTGGCCAAGCCCCGGTGCGGTTTGCTTTCGCCGACGCGCTTCGACCCGATGCCGCCGAGTTTGTTGGCGCGCTGCAACGGCAGGGACTGGAGGTCGAGCTCCTCTCCGGCGATCGTGACGTCGTCGCGGCCTCCGCCGCTGCGTCCGTCGGACTGCAGAACTGGACGGCCGGAGTCTCCCCCGCGGCAAAGGTCGCGCGACTGACGGAGCTGGCCAAGGCCGGCAAGCGCGTGCTCATGGTCGGGGATGGGCTCAACGATGCGCCGGCCCTTGCTGCCGCGCACGCGTCGATCTCGCCTTCCACGGCAACGGAAGCGACGCAGAACGCCGCCGATGCCGTATTCCAGGGGGATCGCCTGGCCCCCGTGCTCGAGACGCTCTCGGTGGCACGGCGCGCGGACCGGTTGGTCCGCCAGAACCTCACGCTCGCGCTTCTCTACAATCTCGGCGCGGTGCCGCTGGCGATCGCCGGAGTCGTCACTCCGCTCATCGCGGCCGTCGCCATGTCGTCTTCCTCGTTGCTGGTGATCGGCAACGCGCTCCGCCTCGGGCGCCGTCCGGTCCGGGAGGTCCGCTGATGGACAGCCTTCTCATCCTCGTGCCGGTGGCGCTGCTGCTGGGACTCATGGCCCTGGCCGCCTTTCTCTGGGCGTTGCGCCACGGCCAGTTCGACGATCCGGACGGCTCGGCCAGCCGCATACTTTTTGACGACGACTGAAGGAGAAGAACCAATGTCTCACTGGATCATGGGCATCCTGTCCGCGCTGTTCGGACTGGTCGGCCTGTTCATGGCAGCCAAGGCGCACGATTTCGGCATCGCCTTTTTCGGCCTGGCGCTCGCTGTCTGGGCGGCGCTGTTCTGCTGGTGGATGATCAAGACCCGCTACGACGAGATCGAGCACAAGCAGGCGCAGGGCTGAGGGCCCGCCGCCGACCTCGTGCAGCTCAGC
The DNA here is from genome assembly GCF_900167455.1 of Enhydrobacter aerosaccus. Taxonomy (GTDB): domain Bacteria; phylum Pseudomonadota; class Alphaproteobacteria; order Reyranellales; family Reyranellaceae; genus Reyranella; species Reyranella aerosaccus. The sequence continues at coordinate 2,160 of NZ_FUWJ01000004.1, read as the reverse complement.
GCCGGCTGAGCTGCAGGGCGAGCATTGCGATCAGCGACGCCACGACGTAGCCGGCGCCGATGATCAGGGCGGCCGCCACATCACCGACGCCGTGAAGCAGTGCACGATAGGCCGCCAGGGTGATGAAACCGACACCGGCCGCCATCAATCCGAGCGCCATGAGATAGCCGACGAGCACCATCGCGGCGCGCTGCACCGTATCGAGCAGCATCGACCGGAAGACGGCCAATAAACCCATCACGGCCTCCATGGCCTACGACCTGCCGCGCTGCAGCAGCGACGCCAGCAGAAAGCCGGCGGCCGCGGCAATGCCGACGGCGAAGAGCGGTTGGGCCCGGATCCTTTCCTCGAGATGGGATCGGCCCGCCAGGGCTGCCGCCTTCATGGCGTCGGTCCGGCGCGACAGATCCTCGACGGCGGCGTCGGCTTCGGCCAGGAGCTTGCGGGCCTCGTCACATCCGGCTTTCAACGCATCGGCGCTTTCCGCCGCCACCATGCGCTCCAGCACGGCCGCGAGTTCCTTGAGCCTGTCCTTGAAGTCGGCATAGTCGAACGTCGTCGCGTCCGCCTGGGCGGACCTGGGCGTGGCATCGGCCATCGATGTCTCCTTGGCTGATGAACCCTCCCATCCCCTCGGCTAACATCCCTTGATCTGGATCATGGGCACTCGGGCAGCCAGCGGCGAGGGTGCCGGCCGTTGAAAATGGAAGTGAGGCATGATGAGCTTGAAGAAGATCCGCCTGGAACTGGCTCGGACACCGGAGTTCCCCGAGGGCAGTGTCGAATGCGGCTATGAGTTCACCGCCCCGTTGGACAGCACGGGCAAGCTCGACCCCAAGCAATGGGCGCAGGACAAGGACAAGTGCACGGTCCGGCGTTTCTGGCACAATGCGGATGACGAGCATGGGCGGCTTACGCATCACAAGGGCGGCGCCTGGGCCTTCTCCTATGCGGCCGGCGAGGAGGAAGAGGAGCCCATCTTCCGGTTCGACAAGCACGTCTTCAAGCCGGGCGAGTATGTCTCGATCACCGAGCACGATGGCGTGACCCGACCTTTCCGGGTGGTCGATATCCGGCCCTGACGCCACACCATGATCACAAGCGCGCGGGAGCGGCTTACCTAACATAGAGGCCACACCTCCAACGGAGAGAAGCGTGGCCAGCACCGAGACCCAAGCGGCAGTTCCCGCGCGTCGTGGCGTCGTCTCACGACTGAAGGATATCCTGCGGCCGTTCGAGCCCTATCTCCCCTTGCCGACGCCGCGCCTGTCCTGGCGCCAGTCGTTGGCCGTGCTGCAGCAGCACGGCTTCCGGCCCGAGACGGTTTTCGATATCGGGGTCGGCTTCGGCACCTATGGCCTCTATCACCTCTTTCCCGACGCCTTCTATCACCTGGTCGAACCGACGCCCGAGTCGTTGCCCTACATGCACAAGCTGGCGCGCCGGCTGCGCTGCCAGATTCATGCGCTGGCGCTGGGCGATCGCGATGGCGAGGCAATGCTGGAGGTCCGCTCCGACATCCAGGGCTCGACCTTGCTCGAAGAGGTCGGCCAGCGTGATTTTCTGCGCGTCGAGTCCGTGCCCCTGCGCCGCTTCGACTCGCTGTTCACCGAGGTGAAGCGGCCGGCCCTGTGCAAGATCGACGTGCAGGGCGCCGAACTGATGGTGCTCGAAGGCATGACCGGACGGATGGGCGATATCGATGCGCTGATCGTCGAGACCAGCACGATCGCCACCGTGAAGGGCGGGGCCGAGGTCCACGGCGTGGTGCGCTTCATGCACGATCACGGCTTCGTTGTGGCCGATATCCTCGGCCTCAAGCGGCGACCGCTCGACCAGGCCACGGCCCAGCTCGACCTGCTGTTCGTTCCGGATCAGTCTCCGTTGCGGGCCGACCGGCGCTGGTCCAAGGGCGCCTGATCCTGGCCTTCCACAACGACAACGCCGCGCCGGTGATGGCCGTCGCGGGAAGAGCGGGCTGGAAGCCCGCGGTCCAGAAGAGACGATGATCGTCTTCCGGGACCGCCAGTCTTCCGCCAAGGGCGCTCGTAGGAGCGCGCCACTGCGTGCGGATACCTCCGCGCTGAAGTGGCGCTCATGGTCGTTGCTGCACCGGGAAGAGCGCAACTGGAGTTGCGCGCTCCCATGAGTCGTGACGCC
>NZ_FUWJ01000030.1 GCF_900167455.1 Enhydrobacter aerosaccus | reverse complement strand
AAGTGGATCGATGCTCCCGCCATTCCCGATGCCTATGTCGTCAATGGCGGCCAGATGCTCCAGCGCTGGACCAACGATTTCTTCCTCGCCACGCCACATCGCGCCGTCAACCGCAGCGGCGGCGAGCGCTACGCCATTCCGTTCTTCTGCGACAGCAACATCGACTGGCCGATTGCGGCTGTGCCAACCACCGTCGGCCCCGACAAGCCGCCGAAATATCCCACGACCTACTACACCGACTACATGGTCTGGTATCAGAAGCGGAACTACGACGTCCTCAACCAGGCCCAGGACGCGGCCTGATGTCCGTCGGCGAGACGATCCCCGTTCTCGACCTCGGCCCCTATCTCGCCGGCGAATCCGGCGCTCTCGATCGCACAGCCCAGGAACTGCGCTTCGCACTGACGCAGATCGGCTTCTACTTCGTCACCAATCATGGCATCTCCGGCGAGCGGATCCGGGACATCTATGCCCAAGCAGCCCGCTTTCACGCGCAGCCGCTCGACAGGAAGATGGATGTCCGCATCGACAAGCATAATGTCGGCTACCTACCGATGCGCGGCGACACGCTACGCACCTCGACGGTGCAGACCGTCACCAAGGCCAATCTCAACGAGGCCTTCTTCGTCGCACGCGACCTGCCGTCGGACCATCCCGACGTAATCGCCGACCGTCGGTTCAGAAGCGCCAATCTCTGGCCCCGCGACTTGCCCGGATTCCGCGATTCCGTCGTGGCCTACTGCGACGCCATGGAACGACTGGCGCAGAAGCTCATGCCGCTCTATGCGCGCGCGCTGGACCTTCCCGCCGCCTACTTCGATGCCGCCTTTCAGGACTGCCAATACAAGCTGCGCATGACCCACTACCCGCCACAGGATGCGCCGGTAGTAGACGAATTCGGTATCGCGCCGCACACGGACACCAGCTTCCTGACCTTGCTGGCGCCGAACGACGTAGCCGGCCTGTCGATCCGCACGCAGAGCGGCAAGTGGATCGATGCTCCCGCCATTCCCGA
>NZ_FUWJ01000010.1 GCF_900167455.1 Enhydrobacter aerosaccus | reverse complement strand
TACTCGATGAAGCCGATGTCGGGCGTGGAGCCTGGATAATTGTATCGCATCCAGCTGAGGTCGACGAGGAGCTTCTCGTTGAGGGCCTTGAGGCGCAGGCCGGCGACGGTGTCGATCTCGACGGAGGCGCCGGTGCCGGGGAAGCTGACATTACTGCCCCACAGGCTGGCATAGGCCGATAGCGGCACCTTCTCGCTGACCTGCGGGGTCTCGTAGCCGAAGCCCATCTGGAAGGCGGGGTTGCGCTGGGTCTGCGAGATGCCGCGATAGGAATAGTCGGTCGTGATGGCGAAGTTGGCGTTGAAGGTCCCGCCGAACGGACCCTTCCACGTCTCCTTCTCCGCCGGTGCTGCTGCTGGTGGCTGTGTTTGTTGGGCCGGCGGCGCCGGCTGTGCAGGAGCCTGTGTCTGCGCTTGGGCAATCGACCCGGAAGCCGCGAGGATCATCACTCCGACCAGTGCGGCAAGAGCATTCTTCGTCATTGGTACTCCCCTTTGCATGACGTCGAAGAAGCCCGTTCAGCCCTTAGGAAGTCCATGCCCTCCCGTCCATACCAATATAGGAATCCCATAATGATTCCTGGGCCTACGCCTGGAATGATATGCATTTCCTATAACCGTGGTCGCTTCCTCCTCTCGAATTCATACGATCAGGCGGGCACATCTCCTTCTGCGCCCGAGCTCACCGACAGCAGAGCTGCGTTCCGGAGCTGGAGATGGACCTTAGCAACGTTACCCCGAAGAGAGCTTATTTCCGTATCGTGCAGATGGGGCATGGCTGGCACGTGACACGGCCCAACGCCTCCCTGTCGCACGGCTTCAATTCTCTCGACGATGCGGTCGCCTTTGTCCGCAACGACGATCGCACCGCCACCGTCGTCGAGATCGTGGCTGATGGCGTCTACATGGTGAAGCGCATCGACTAGACGCTCCGATAACATCGCGGCCGGCGTCAATTCCTATGATCTTCCTATCGACCGGCGACTGCCCTGCCATCGATTTCCTATGTGCCGCGGGTCCACATAACCCAGAGCTTGATGGAAAACCTCTCTCCCGAGATCTGGGCGGTAACCGTGCAGGAGCATCCGGACGTAGAGCGCCGCTGCCGCCATGACCACGATGCGCCCGAGCCGCCGCGCCCCGGCCAGGTCTTGCGCGCTATCGGGCTCGTCGTGGCAGCCCATCTCGTCCTGGTCGCCGCGGTGCTGCTGCTGTTGCAGTCGTTCGGCATTCGTTGATGGGGGCGATTGAGCCAGATCAATTAACCGCAACAGTCACAGCCTACAGTTGAAATCGGCTCTTCAGGCCAGCGCATATATGAAATTCCTATGGGCGCGCCATTCCTGCCCTCTCGATTCCCTATGGTCACTGGCGCGAGAAACCGCCGTCACGATTGAGAGCAAACCGATGTTGGATGTCATCCTGATTGCGATCGGCAGCGGCCTTTTCCTGGTGGCCATCGCCTACGCCTATGCCTGCGACAGGCTTTGAGGAGACCGTCATGGTGATCGACTACATCCTCGGCGGCGCGGTGACGCTGGCCCTGCTCGTCTACCTGACCTACGCGCTGCTGCGCCCCGAACGCTTCTAGGGGAAGACCTGCCATGACCTTCAACGGTTGGTTCCAGATCGCGCTTTACTGCGTGGTCATCGTTCTGCTCGTCAAACCGCTCGGCGGTTACATGACGCGCGTCTTCGCGGGCGAGCGCACGATCCTGTCGCCGGCATTGAGGCCCGTCGAGCGGCTGTTCTATCGCCTGAGCGGCGTCGACGAACGCAAGGACCAGAATTGGGTCACCTACGCGGTGGCCATGTTGCTGTTCAGCCTCGTGGGCTTTCTCACCTTGTATGCACTGCAGCGCTTCCAGGCGCTGCTGCCGTTCAATCCCGCCGGCCAGTCCGCGGTGGAGGAGGGGCTCGCCTTCAATACGGCGATGAGCTTCGACACCAACACCAACTGGCAGTCCTACGTGCCCGAGACCACCCTGAGCTACCTGGTGCAGATGGCCGGGCTCACGGTGCACAATTTCGTCTCGGCGGCGACCGGCATTGCCCTCGCGGTCGCGCTGATCCGCGGCTTCGCCCGCCGCTCGGCCAAGGGCATCGGCAATTTCTGGGTCGATCTGACCCGTTGCACGCTCTACATCCTGCTGCCGCTCTCGATCGTCGTCGGCCTGTTCTTCGTCTGGCAGGGCATGCCCCAGAACCTGTCCGCCTATACCGAGGTGACGACGCTCGAAGGCGGCAAGCAGGTGATCGCCCAGGGCCCGGTGGCTTCGCAGGAGGTCATCAAGATGCTGGGCACGAATGGCGGCGGCTTCTTCAACGCCAACTCGGCCCATCCGTTCGAGAATCCGAACGCGATCACCAACTTCGTCCAGATGGTGCTGCTGCTGTCGATCGGCGCTGCGTTGACCAACGTGTTCGGCCGCATGGTCGGCGACCAGCGCCAGGGTTGGGCGGTCTTCGCCGTCATGGGTATCCTGATGCTGGGCGGAACCGCCATTGCCTATTGGGCGGAGGCGGCTGGCAATCCGCAGATCGCCAAGCTTGGGGTCGACACCGACGCGTCCGCCCTTCAAGCGGGCGGCAACATGGAGGGCAAAGAGATCCGGTTCGGCATCGCCAACTCGGCCCTGTTCGCCACCGTGACGACCGACGCCTCCTGCGGCGCCGTGAACTCGATGCACGACAGCTACACGCCGCTTGGCGGGCTGGTGCCGCTGTTCAACATCCAGCTCGGCGAGATCATCTTCGGCGGCGTAGGGTCGGGCCTCTACGGCATGCTGCTGTTCGCCATCATCTCGGTGTTCGTGGCAGGCCTCATGGTCGGTCGTACGCCGGAATATCTCGGCAAGAAGATCGAAGCCAAGGAAGTGAAGATGGCGATGCTCGCCATCCTGATCCTGCCGTTGTCGATCCTGGGTTTCACGGCCCTCGCGACGGTGGTCGATGCCGGCCTCGCCGGTCCTGCCAACCAGGGTCCGCATGGCTTCAGCGAGATCCTGTACGCTTATACCTCCGGTACGGGCAACAATGGCTCGGCCTTCGCCGGCATCAGCGCCAACACGCTCTTCTACAACACCACCATCGGCTTCGCGATGTTCATCGGACGCTTCCTGATGATCGTGCCGATGGTCGCAATCGCGGGCTCGCTCGCGGCCAAGAAGATCGTGCCGGCCTCGGCGGGCACCTTCCCGACCGATGGCCCGCTGTTCGTCGGCCTGGTCATTGGCGTGATCCTGATCGTGGGCGGCCTGACCTTCTTCCCGGCCCTGGCACTCGGGCCCCTGGTCGAACACTTCGCGATGACTGCCGGAACACTCTTCTGAGCCGAGGCACTGACATGACAATCGAAATTCCCGCCCATATGCGGAAACGGATGGCGGTCACCACCATGACCGATCCGAAGATTCTGGGCCCTGCCGCCCTCGACGCCTTCAAGAAGCTCGATCCGCGCGTGATGATCCGCAACCCGGTCATGTTCACGGTCGAGGTCGTGGCCACCCTGACGACGATCCTGTTCGTTCGCGACATCGTCGTCGGAAATGGCGGGCTGGGCTTCGCGCTGCAGATCAATATCTGGCTGTGGTTCACGGTGCTGTTCGCGAATTTTGCCGAAGCCGTCGCCGAGGGCCGCGGCAAGGCGCAGGCCGCCACCTTGCGCCGCGCCAAGACCGAGACGGTGGCCAAGCGGCTGGCGGATGTTTCCGCCACCAAATGGACCGAGGTGCCCGCGCCTCAGCTCCGGAAGGGTGACATCGTCCTGGTGCAGACCGGCGACCTGATCCCGTCGGACGGCGAAGTCGTCGAGGGCGTGGCATCCGTCAACGAGGCTGCCATCACCGGTGAATCGGCGCCTGTCATCCGCGAGAGCGGCGGCGACCGGTCGGCCGTCACCGGCGGCACGCAGGTGATCTCGGACTGGATCAAGGTGCGCATCACGGCGGAGCCGGGCTCGACCTTCCTCGATCGCATGATCTCGCTGGTCGAGGGTGCCGAGCGCCAGAAGACGCCGAACGAGATCGCACTCAACATCCTGCTGGCGGGCATGACGATCATCTTCGTCTTCTCCGTCGCCAGCATCCCGAGCTTCGCCACCTATGCCGGCGGGACGATGGGCGTGCTTGTGCTGGTGGCGCTGTTCGTGACGCTGATCCCCACCACGATCGGCGCCCTGCTGTCGGCGATCGGCATCGCCGGCATGGACCGGCTGGTGCGGTTCAACGTGCTCGCCATGTCCGGCCGCGCCGTCGAGGCGGCGGGCGACGTCGATACGCTGCTGCTCGACAAGACCGGCACCATCACGCTGGGCAATCGCCAGGCCACGGAGTTCCTGCCGGTGGCCGGCGTGACCGAGCGCGACCTGGCCGACGCCAGCCAGCTGTCGTCACTGGCTGACGAGACGCCTGAAGGTCGCTCGATCGTCGTGCTGGCCAAGGATAAGTACGGCATCCGCGGCCGCGAGATGGCGCCGCTGCATGCCAAGTTCATTCCCTTCTCGGCCCATACCCGGATCAGCGGCATCGACGTCGATGGCGCCTCGATCCGCAAGGGCGCCGTGGATGCGGTCATCGCCGACGTCCGGGCGCTGCCGCAGGCGGCGCGCGAGATCGAAGCGATCGCCGAGAAGATCGCCAAGGCCGGCGGCACGCCGCTGGCCGTCGCCAAGGACGGCAAGCTGCTGGGCGTCATTCACCTCAAGGACATCGTGAAGGGCGGCATCCGCGACCGCTTCGCGACGTTGCGGCGGATGGGAATCCGCACCGTCATGATCACCGGCGACAATCCGTTGACCGCTGCCGCCATTGCCGCCGAAGCTGGCGTCGACGACTTCCTGGCGCAGGCCACGCCCGAGACCAAGCTCAAGCTGATTCGGGACGAGCAGGCGCAGGGCAAGCTGGTGGCGATGTGCGGCGACGGCACGAACGATGCGCCGGCGCTGGCGCAGGCCGATGTCGGCGTGGCCATGAATACCGGTACCATGGCGGCGCGCGAGGCGGGCAACATGGTCGATCTCGACAGCGATCCCGCCAAGCTCATCGAGATCGTCGAGATCGGCAAGCAGCTGCTCATGACCCGCGGCGCGCTGACGACCTTCTCGATCGCCAACGACGTCGCCAAGTACTTCGCCATCATCCCGGCGATGTTCCTGGCCTTCTACCCGCAGCTCCAGGCGCTCAACGTCATGCAGCTCAAGACGCCTCAAAGCGCGATCCTGTCGGCGATCATCTTCAATGCGCTGGTCATCATCGCCCTGATTCCGCTGGCACTGCGCGGCGTGCGGTATCGTCCGCTTGGCGCCTCCGCCGTGCTGCTGCGCAACCTGTTCGTCTATGGCCTCGGCGGCGTGATCGTGCCCTTCGTCGGCATCAAGCTGATCGACGTGCTCGTTACCGCCATCGGGCTTGCGTGAGGATCGATCCATGTTGAAAGAACTTCGACCCGCCATCGTCATGATCGTGCTGTTCACGGTCCTGACCGGCCTTGCCTATCCGCTCGCCATGACGGGCATCGCCCAGGCGCTGTTTCCGCGTCAGGCCAATGGCAGCCTGATCGAGAAGGGCGGCAAGGTGATCGGCTCGGAGCTGATCGGTCAGAACTTCGAGAAGCCGGGCTATTTCCATGGCCGGCCGTCGGCCACCACCGACACCGATCCCAAGGATCCGACCAAGACCATTGCCGCACCCTACAATGCCGCCAACTCTGCCGGCAGCAATGCCGGGCCGACATCCAAGGCGCTGATGGAGCGCGTCCAGGGCGACGTCGAGAAGTTGAAGGCCGAGAATCCCGGCGCCCCGATCCCGGTCGATCTGGTGACGACGTCCGCGAGCGGCCTCGATCCGGATATCTCACCGGCAGCGGCGCTGTTCCAAGTGCCACGCGTCGCCAAGGAGCGCGGTCTTCCGCAGCAGCGGCTGCGCGAGCTGGTGGCGGCGCAGACCGAAGGCCGCTTCCTGGGGGTGATCGGTGAGCCCAGCGTGAACGTGCTTCGGCTGAACATGGCGCTCGACGCTCTGGCGGGGCGATGACATCTTTGTTTCCCGATGGCGGCTGGCATTCCCGATGACACACGTCCGTCGCCTGACGCTCTGCTGAAGGCGGCGCAGAAGGAGTCGCGCGGCAAGTTCAAGATCTTCTTCGGCGCCGCGCCCGGCGTCGGAAAGACCTACGAGATGCTGACCGATGCCCATCGACGCAAGACCGAGGGCGTGGATGTGGTGGTGGGCGTCGTCGAGACGCATGGCCGGGCTGAGACCGAGGCCAAGCTGGCCGATCTCGAGGTGATCCCGCGACGCGAGGTCGAGTACAAGGGCCGCACGCTCGAGGAAATGGATCTCGATGCCATCCTGCGGCGTCGCCCGTCCCTGGTGCTGGTCGACGAACTTGCCCATACCAACGCACCCGGCAGTCGTCATCCCAAACGCTATCTCGATGTCGAAGAGCTGCTGGCGGCCGGCATCGACGTCTACTCGACCATGAACGTGCAGCACGTCGAGAGTCTGAACGACGTGGTGGCACGCATCACCCGCATTCGCGTGCGCGAGACCGTGCCGGACTCGGTCGTCGACGCAGCGGACGAGGTCGAATTGGTGGACACCACGCCGACCGATCTGATTGCGCGATTGGGTGCCGGCAAGGTCTATGTCCGCGAACAGGCACAGCGTGCCCTCAAGCACTATTTCTCGCCGGGCAACCTCACGGCCCTGCGCGAACTTGCGTTGCGACGCACGGCCGAGCGGGTCGACGAGCAGATGCGCAGCTACATGCGCGAACATGCGATCACTGGCCCGTGGGCTGCGGGCGAGCGGGTGATCGTCTGTCTCGATCCCAGCCCTGATGCCGTCAATACGGTCCGTGCCGCCAAGCGCACCGCCGACAGCCTCGATGCCGAACTCATCGCCCTCTATGTCGAGACGCAGCGCCACAGCCTGCTGACCGAGGCCGAGCAGGCCCGCCTCGGCGAAGCCATGCAGCTCGCCGCCCAGCTCAATGCCGAGATCGTCACCGTGCCGGGCCGGACCGTGGTGGAGGAGATCGTCGCCTTCGCCCGTTCGCGCAATGCGACACGCGTCGTGGTTAGCAAGTCGCGCCGCTCGCGCTGGTTCGAATTGCGCCACGGCTCGGTCGTGGACGAGCTGGTGCGCAGCGGCTCGGGCTTGGTCGTTGAGGTGGCGCCGTCGTCGGACAAGCCCGAGGTGGCCGCTCCGATCGACTGGCTGCTGGGCGCGCCGCGCTCGATTGGTCCGTATTTCGAGGGGCTGTTGACGATGGCGCTCGCGACCGCCGTCGGAGTCCTCATCGATACATACATCAATCTCCCGAACATCTCGCTCGTCTACGTCGTGCCCGTGCTGGTCGCAGCCGCGCGACACGGGCTGGTGCCGTCGTTGTGGGTCGCGGCGTTGTCGGTGCTTTCCTACAATTTCTTCTTCCTGCCGCCGCTCTATCGCCTGACGATCGCCGATCCGGCCAATGTCGTTGCCCTGTTCTTCTTCATGTTCGTCGCGGTGGCGGCAAGCGCCCTCGGTACGCGCACGCGCGCCCAGGCGCAGGCGGCGCGGCGCGAGGCCCGGACGACCGCCGACCTTTATGCCTTCAGCCGCAAGATCGCGGGCGTCATCGATCTCGACGACCTGCTGTGGATCGTCGTGACGCACCTGGCCCGGTTGCTCAATGCCGAGGTCGCGATCCTGATGCCGGACCGCAGCCCCAAGGAAGGTGGCCGGCTGACGCTGCGGGCGGCTTTCCCGCCCGACAGTGAATTCACGGATGCGGACCTTGCCGCAGCCCGCTGGTGCTGGGATTCGGATCGGCCTACCGGAAAGGGCACCGACACGCTGCCCGGCGGTCGCTGGCTGTTCGTGCCCATTCGCACCAGCCGCGCGCCGATCGGCGTCGTGGGCATCCTGCCGACCGGCGACGCCCGCGAGTTGAGCGCCTCGGAGCGTCGGCTGCTCGAGGCCGTCGGCAATCAGGCTGCCGTCGCGATCGAACGCGTCGTTCTCGCCGCCGACATCGACCAGGCCCGGATCGGCGCCGAGCGCGAGCGGTTGCGCTCCGCGATGCTCACCTCTGTCTCGCACGACCTTCGCACACCCCTGGCCTCGATCATCGGATCGCTGTCGAGCCTCAGAAGCTTTCGCGAGCGTTATGACGAGGCGACCCGGGACGAATTGCTGTCGACCGCCCTGACCGAGGCCGAGCGTCTCGATCGGTTCGTCGGCAATCTGCTCGACATGACGCGGCTCGATGCCGGCGTGATCGTGCCCAAGCGCGAACCGGTGGAGGTGGGAGATCTCGTCTCGACGACGTTGCGGCGCGCCATGCCGCTGCTCAAGGATCGGGTCGTCGCCTCGTCGGTCGAAGCGGGCCTGCCGTCCCTGTCGCTGGATTTCGTGCTGGCGGAGCAGGCGCTTTTCAACATCCTGGACAATGCCGGGAAATACTCTCCCGCCGGTGGTCGCATCGAGATATCCGCCAAGCGGATTGGCGGCGTGGTCGAGATCGTCGTGCGGGACGAAGGTCCGGGCATCGCCGAGGGGGCTCTTGACCGTCTCTTCGACAAATTCTATCGCGCCGACGACGGCGATCGGCGCCGCGCTGGCACCGGCCTGGGCCTGGCCATAGCCAAGGGCTTCGTCGAAGTTCAAGGCGGCGCGGTCGCGGTGCGCAACCGGACTGACCGCACGGGGGCGGAGTTCATCGTGACCTATCCGTTATCGACATGACCGGCGACGCCGCGGTGATCCTCATCGTCGAGGACGAGCCGCCGATCCGGCGGCTGCTGCGCACGACGCTCGGCGCCCACGACTACCGCACGCAGGAAGCTGCGACCGGGGGCGAGGCCTTGACGGCGCTCCGTCACTATCGCCCCGATCTCGTGCTGCTCGATCTCGGCCTGCCCGACATCGACGGGCTCGAGCTTCTGGGCAAGATCCGCGCCGTTGCACCGGTGCCGATCGTGGTGCTCTCGAGCCGTGGTGACGAGGCCGCCAAGGTGACCGCTCTCGATGCCGGGGCGGACGACTATGTGACCAAGCCGTTCGGAGCGGACGAGCTCATGGCCCGCATCCGGGCGGCGCTGCGCCATCGTCTGCAGCAGCAGGGAGCGGAGCGCAGCTTCGCCAGCGACGATCTCAGTGTCGATCTGGTGCGCCGCCTGGTGAAGCGCAGTGGCGAGGATGTGAAACTCTCGCCCAAGGAATACGACATCCTCGAACAGCTCGTGATCCATGCCGGCAAAGTGCTGACGCACAAGCACCTGCTGCGGGAGGTGTGGCATGACGAATCGGTCGATCCGCAATATCTGCGGGTCTATGTCCGCCAGCTGCGTCAGAAAATCGAGGCCGATCCGTCAGCACCGCGGCACGTGCTGACGGAACCCGGCATCGGCTACCGGCTGGTGTGATCCTCGTCAGCGACGAGCGGGCTGGCCAGCTGCCGGACGATGTCGGCATTGCCGTGGAAATACTCGAACACGCCGTGGCGGATCGCCACGACCGAGGTTATCGCGATCACGCCACAGGTCAGGAGAACGATCGCGTGCGCGATCGTCCGGACGAGGGCGGGAAATCTCTGGAGGCCGACCGGCTGGAGGGTCGAAGACACGCGCATTCAGGCCGCCATGGCCAGAGGTGTCGTGGCTGCGAGAACGACACGTTGCGCCCGATGGTCGAACGAGATGACATCGAGCCTGGCCGTTCGAGCGCGGCGCTCGATGGCGCGACAGCTGAGGCAACCCGAGCCTTCCACGACGACGCGGCCCTTGCCGCCGGTGCGACGCCGGGCTGCTTCGAGGGCCCAGTCGAGTTCCGGTTCGCTTGCGACATCGACGATCCAGGCGAGGTCGACCGCTTCGCAGTCCGGCATCGCGACGTCGGGGCGCAGGCTGCGCACGCAGGCGCAGCCGCGATCCATAAGCGCGATCACGAATGGCAAGGTATGGCGCCCGATGACCGCCGCACGGGCGCGCGCGGGCAAGTGGGTCACGGCTATCACGCGATCCACGGCGGTGACGCTGACGCGTCTTGCGAGCGCCGAGGGAGACGGAGGTTGAGCTTCCAGAACGAGGGTGAGAGACACGGATTACTCCTTTTGCAGGGCGGGCGACTCTCCGAGGGACCGGGCTTCGGGCGCGCAGCCGAAGTAAAGCCGGCAGTGCAGCCTGCTGGCTTGGTGGGAGGCCGAAGGGACAGGGCTGGACACCGCAATCCACGGTACGGATCGGGATTCGATTCGGTGATCCGCCGATGTGGCGAGGCCAGCCAGAAAGACGGACGCGATCAGCGCCGTCTGCACCAGCAATGTCACATACGTCATGGAGAAATCTCCGCCGACGCCGGACAATTAGAGCTTCGGGCCATATGAATTCGAGACAGGCGGCGGCCGGCGGGTGTAGGCCTCTCATAGGGAATCGGCGGCTTTTCATAGGTTTGCCGATTTCGCGGCAAGCGCCTTCCATCGAGGAAGGGCACAAGGAGGAAACATGGCCGAGAGCGAGTACTACAAGAAGGGTACCGAGATCCGCCGTCAGCTCATGGGGTCGGCTACGGCCGACAAGATGGCCAAGACGGTCTACGACGATCCGATGATGCAGAAGTTCGGCGACTATGCGCGGGAAGCCGTGTTCGGCATGCTCTGGTCACGACCCGGCCTCGATCTCAAGACGAAAGCGCTGATCTGCGTCATCTCAGATACCGCGCAGGCGCGCTGGCCGGAGCTGGCGATCCACCTGCGCATGGCGCGCAATACCGGCTGGACCGAGGACGAATTGTCCGAGGCGCTGATGCATTTGTGCGGCTATATCGGTCTTCCGTCGGTGCGTGAGGCAATGCTCACGGCCAAGGAAGTGTTCCACGAGATGAGGAACGAGAAATAACATGATGCTGATGACGACGAGCGATCTGCCGCTCAAGCGGATCGCCCGAGGCAAGGTGCGGGACGTCTACGAAGTCGATGCCGACCGGCTCCTGCTGGTGGCGACCGACCGCGTAAGCGCCTACGACGTGGTGATGGCGGAACCGATCCCCATGAAGGGGGCCGTTCTCACGCAGGTCAGCGCCTGGTGGTTTCGCCAGCTCGAGGGGCTCGTCCGTCATCACATGATCTCGGCCGAAGCCGACGACATCATCGCCCGGGTGCCGGCCCTTGCCGGGCACCGCGAGGCGTTGCTCGGTCGTGCCATGCTGTGCCGCCGGGGCACGGTATTCCCGATCGAATGCGTGATCCGCGGCTACCTGTCGGGCTCGGCGTGGCGGGAATACGCCACGAGCGGGACGCTTGCCGGCGAGAAGCTGCCCGCCGGCCTGCAGGAAAGTGGACGCCTCGATCCGCCGATCTTCAGTCCCGCGACCAAGGCCGAAAGCGGCCACGACGAGAACATCACCGTGGGGCGGATGCGCGAGATCCTGGGAGCCGACGTGACCGCGGAGCTCGAGCGGCTGACCCGCCTCGTCTACACCAAGGGGCGGGATGTCGCCGCGGCACGGGGCATCATCATCGCCGATACCAAGTTCGAATTCGGGCGCACGAAGGCGGGCGAGATCATTCTGATCGATGAAGTCATGACGCCCGACAGCTCGCGCTTCTGGCCGGCTGACGGCTACCAGCCGGGCAGGCCGCAACCGAGCTTCGACAAGCAGCCGCTGCGCGACTGGCTCGATGTAGAGCGCCATGCCGGACGCTGGAACGGGGATGCGCCGGCGCCGAAATTGCCTCCGGAAGTGGTCGATGCCACGAGCAAACGATACCTGGAGGCTTATCGGCGGCTGACGGGCGACGCCCTCGGGTTAGCCTGAGCGGCGTCAGGCCGCGACGTAACGGACGGGAGGGCGCTTCCCAGACCGCAGTGCGGACATAGGCTGCCTTCGTCCGGCACGACATTTGCAGCGATATCGCGACTGCGTTTGCGAATCGTTGTGGAAGTCGCGTGGGGAAGACGCAATGGGACTCGCGAGTCGTTTATCTGTCGTTGCGGCGGCCGTCGCCGGCCTTTGGACCTTCGAAGCCAATGCCCAGCAGCCTGTGGTCACGCAACTTGGCTGGCTGCGCATTGGCGAATATGCGCCGATCCTGATCGCCGAGGCCAAGGGCTTCTTCAAGGAAGAGGGGATCGACCACAAGACCGTCGATGGCGGTCCGGGCAAGAATCCGATCCCCATCGTCGCCGTCGGCCAGGCCCAGTTCGGGTTGGCGACCAACGGCATGATGCTGGTGTCAGCGCGGCTCGCCAAGGATCCTGTCGACGTGGTCGCGGTCGGCACTCTGTTCCAGCAGGCTCCCTCGGCCTATCTCAGCATCGCAGCGCCCGACGCGCCGGCCCCGAAGCCCAAGGACATGGAAGGCAAGACGGTCGGCGTGCAAGCCGGTTCCGAGTTCATGTTCCATGCCTTCACCAAGAAGAACGGCGTCGACGAGAGCAAGGTGAAGCTGGTGCAGGTCAATGCGACCGTCGAACCGTTGATGGTCGGCAAGATCGACTTCTTCTCCGGCTGGGTCGTGAACCAGACCTACCAGATCGAGCAGGAAGCCGCGAAGCCCGACGCGCCGCCGACGGTGAAGGGCAAGAGCTGGAAGGCCATGCGCTTCGCCGACTATGGCATCCCCGCCTATACCGACGTCATCTTCACCTCCACCGATCTCCTGAAGAAGAATCCCGAACTGGTGCGGCACTATCTGAGCGCCGTCGCCAAGGGAATGCAGTACGTCATCGATCATCCCGACGAATCGGCCGAGCTGCTGGCCAAATTCCCCGGCCAGATCGAGGATGTGAACAAGCTCAAATGGCGCTTCAAGCTGCAGAACCCGTTGTTCCAGAGCGATGACACGAAGAAGAACGGCTTGCTGTGGATGAGTCCGGCGATCTGGGATCAGATGATCGGCTTCCTCAAGGAGGGCGATCAGATTCCCAGGATCATCCCCGCAGCCGAGGTGATGACGGACGCCTACATCGCCAAGCCGAGCCTGCCCTGATGGCCGCGGCGATCTCCATCCGCAACGTGTCGCGTCGCTTCGGCGAGACCTGGGCCTTGCGTCCTGTGGATCTGGAGATCGCGGCCGGCGAGTTCATCGCCCTGGTCGGACCATCGGGCTGCGGCAAGACCACCTTGCTGCGCATCGTCGCCGATCTGCAGGCACCATCGACCGGCGAGGTGCGCATCGGTGCGGACACGGCCGCCGAAGCGCGCCGCAAGCGCCTGCTCGGCCTCGTGTCGCAGCGACCGGCTGTGCTGCCGTGGAAACGTGCGATCGACGACGTGCGCTTCACACAGAAGATCGCTGGCCGCGTCGGCTTCGATCCGGCCAAGGTGCTGGGCGAATTCGGATTGGCCGGCCACGAAAACAAACGGGCGCGGCAGCTTTCCGGCGGGATGCTGCAGCGCGTGAACATCGCCAGTGCCATGGCCCACGATCCGTCCGTGCTGCTGATGGACGAGCCTTTTTCGGCGCTCGACGAAATGAAGCGGGAGGAGATCGGCGAATGGTTCGACCGTGAGCTCAGCCTGCGGCCAAAGACTGTGCTGTTCGTCACGCATCATATCGATGAGGCGGTGATGTTGGCCGACCGGCTGCTGGTATTCTCGCCGGCGCCGGGGCGTGTGCTGGAGGTGGTGTCCGTGCCAGTGCCGCGGCCGCGCGATCCGTCATTCCGGCAGGATCCCCGCTTCGTCGCCATCACCGGGCATGTGCGTAATCTGCTGATGCACCGGGTCCCGGAAGGACGGGCCGCCTGATGCCTTCCGATATGGCTCTTGCAGAGACACCGACCATGTCGGAAGCGAAGGCTTCACGGCTCGTGTCGAGGCTCGGCCTGGTGACGCTGCGTGTCATCGCGCCGATCGGGTCCGTGCTGCTGCTCTGGTACCTCGCGATCTGGTTTTCCGGTCTGCCGGCCTTCGTCATCCCGCGTCCGGAGCGGGTGCTGGACGTGCTGTGGGTGGAGCACAGCTTCATCTTCGAGAATCTCCTCGCCACACTGGAAGTGTCGGCGATTGGATTCATTTGGGCGAATATTGCCGGCATCGGCCTCGCGGTCCTTTTCGATGTTCTGCCGCCGACGCGCCACATGCTGCTGCCGGCGGCGATCACGCTGCGCAATGTGCCCTATATCGCCTTGATCTCGGTATTGATGCTGGCCTTCGGCGACTCGATCCTCAGCAAGACGGCCATCGTGGCGCTATCCGGGTTCTTCCCGGTGCTGGTGAACACGCTGCAGGGGCTGCGGTCGGCCGATGAGGTCCAGCTCGATCGCATGCGCATCCTGAACGCCAGCTGGTGGCAGACTTTCAGTCAGGTCAGGTTGCCCTATGCCATACCGTCGATCATCTCGGCGCAGGAGATCACCGGTTCGGGCTCGATCATCGTGGCGATCGCGGCGGAATGGATGATTTCATCGACGGGCCTCGGCTACGTCATCAACCACGCCATGCAGAACTACAGGGGCGACGAGGTCTATGCCGTCGCCCTTCTGGCGACCGGCCTGTCCTTCGTGATCTACACCTTCGTCCACTGGCTGGGACGGCGGCTCGATTGGCGGACCGGTGATTCTCGACGCAGTTAGACATCATGACGATGGAGGCAGGAGTGGCAGCAGGTCTTTCGGCCCTACAACAGTCGGTTCCCGCCGGGATCCCCGTAGTCGACGTGGCGGGACTCTACTCATCGGATCCGGTGGCGCAGAAGGCGGCGGCAGCCAGGATTGGCGCTGCCTGCGATGATATCGGCTTCTTCTATGCCGTGAACCACAACGTCCCGGTCGAGATCATCGACCGTGCCGTGGCCATGGCCGATACGTTCTTCCATCTGCCCGAGCAGGAGCGCCTCAAGGTCAAGGCCGACAGCAACAATCGCGGCTATCGCGACGTATGGGACAGCGTGCATCGCAACGGCAAGACCAACGCACGCGACAGCTTCGATCTCGGCTTCCCGGTAACCGAGGACGATCCCGAAGTGAAAGCGGGCACGCCGCTCTATGCGCCCAACAACTGGCCGGAGCTGCCGGGATTCCGGGAGGCCATCGAGACCTACTATGGGGAGACCTACAAGCTCGGCATGAAGATCCTCGAAGGCTTCGCGCTCTACCTGGGCCAGCCGGTCGACTTCTTCACCCGCCATTTCACCAAGCCGGTGGCCGACATGGTCATCAATCATTATCTCGGCAATGCCGGCCTGCACATCTCCGATCAGGCGTCGGGGCCGCACACCGACCATGGCATCGTCACGATCCTGTGGCAGGACAGCCTGGGCGGTCTCGAGGTCATGGGCAAGGATGGCAACTGGATGCAGGCCGCTCCCTTGCGTGGCAGCTTCGTGATCAATATCGGCGAGCTGATGAAGCGCTGGACCAACGGTCGCTTCAAGGCGACGGTGCATCGGGTGGTGCATCTGCGCGACATGCCGCGCTATTCCATGCCGCTATTCTGCAATCCCAACTTCCGCACCATCGTCGATCCTCGCGATCTCGGCGTACCGGAGTCCGAGGTTCAGTATCCGCCGGTGCAGTCCGGTGAATTCCTGCTGTCGCGCTTCAAGGCCACCCGCAAGCTGTGGGGCGCCGAGAAGAGGAGCATGGTGTCCAACGACGACAAGCTGATCGAGGCCGCCGCGCAGTAATCAGTCGCCAAGCGGCGTCAGGAAATTGTGCACGGGCGCGTTCAGCCAGACGCGCTTCTTGTCGAGGAAGCGATATTTCACATGCCAGGGCTCGCGCTTCCATTTGTCGTGGGCGGTGCGCCCGGGTCGCGGAATGACATAGAGCGCTTCCTCGCGCGATCCGTTGCGGACGGGGCAGGCGACCCAGGCAGCGAGGCTCATCCTGAGGTCGTTGAGGCGGAACTCGAGCGTGTTGTCGTGGGAGAACACCGGCATCATACGGCCTTTCTTGGCGAGCTTCTGCACATTGAGCAGCAGCGCGACGCGCAAGCCGAGCTTGGCGTAGCTCGGATTGTTTTCGATGCTGCTGCGATCTTCTTCCGACAGGAACGGGCGGTTCGGCCATTGCTCGCGCGCCGTCCAGGGATGGCTGTGGAAGTCGCCCAGGAACCTCAGATTCGGCCAGTAGGTCGGCAGGGCCTTGTTGATGGTCTCGAGGCCGCGCGAGGGGATCACGGAGCTATGGCCGCGCTCGGCATTGGCGTCGACGATCGCCACGTCGACATTGAAGCAGCGCCCCTTGCTCGCAGTCGTGGTCTCGTAGCCCCACAACAATCCAAACGTCTCTCGCTGCCGCGTGAGCCGTCCCGATTTGCCAGCCCGGCCGGGGACCAGAAAGCTTTCGATCGTGGCGATGACCATGCTCTGGAAAGCCGCTTCGGACACGTTGACGAGATAATCGAACTTTCCTGTGACCATCTTTCCCAAGCCCGCGATCAGGAGCCAAAGACAGGACGGCATTGTGACAGTGTCGTGGTGTTCTCCCTATTACGGTCCTTACCTTCCGGTCCGTCAGAGCCGGAGCCGCCGCAGCCGCAGGGCATTGCCGATGACGCTGACAGAACTCAGCGACATTGCCGCCGCCGCCATCACCGGGCTGAGCAGCAGGCCAAAGACGGGGTAGAGCAAGCCAGCCGCGACGGGAACGCCGGCTACGTTGTAGATGAACGCGAACACCAGATTTTGCCGAATATTGCGCATGGTTGCTTGTGACAACCTGCGGGCGCGCACGATCCCGGAAAGTTCTCCCTTGGCCAGGGTAATTCCCGCACTTTCAATGGCGATATCGGTACCGCTTCCCATCGCGATCCCGACATCCGCCGCCGCCAAGGCAGGGGCGTCATTGATACCATCGCCGGCCATGGCGACAATTCGGCCCTCACTGCGCAGCCGCTGGACGATGCGGGCCTTGTCCTCGGGCAGGACCTCAGCCTCGATCTCGGTGAGGCCGAGCTGACGGGCGACGGCCTCGGCGGTGCGCCGATTGTCGCCGGTCAGCATGACCAGGCGCAGGCCATCGCCGCGCAAGGTGGCGAGGGCGGTGGGCGCCGTCTCCTTGATCGGATCGCTGACCGAGATCGAGCCTGCATGCGTGCCGTCGACGCCAAGTAGCACGGTGGTCGCTTCGGTATCGGGTTGGGCCGCGACCGTAATGCCGCGCTCGGCCAGGAAGCGGGCATTGCCGAGGACCACGTGCTTGCCCTCGGTCGTCCCGGCGACGCCGCGGCCGGCAGGAGACTCGAAGTCCGAGACATCGGCGAGCGGAACATTCCTGGCGCGGGCCGCTTCGAGGATCGCCGTCGCGATCGGGTGTTCGCTGCCCCGTTCGAGGCTAGCCGCGAGCCGCAGAACTTCCGCTTCCGACATCGTCGTTCCCGTGACTGCTGACACCGACGGCTTTCCGAGCGTCAGGGTACCGGTCTTGTCGAACACGAGCGTGTCGACTTTCTCCAGTCGCTCCAGCGCCTCGGCATTGCGGATCAACACGCCGACGGACGCGCCGCGGCCGACGCCGACCATGATCGACATGGGCGTCGCCAGGCCCAGGGCGCAGGGGCAGGCGATGATGAGGACCGACACGGCCGCAAGCAGCGCGTGGCTGAAGACGGGTGCCGGCCCCCAGATTGCCCATGCCGCGGCGGCGATGACGGCAGTGACCACGACGGCGGGTACGAACCAGCCGGCCACGACGTCGGCGAGACGCTGGATGGGAGCCCGGCTGCGTTGCGCCTCGGCGACCAGCTTGACGATGCGCGCCAGCACCGTGTCGGCACCGACATGCTCGGCCATCATCACGAAAGCGCCGCTGCGATTGACGGTGCCGCCCACCACCTTCGCGCCAGGCTCCTTGGTGACGGGCATCGGCTCGCCGGTAATGGTCGATTCATCGACCGAGCCGCGACCGTCGCGCACCGTGCCGTCGACCGGCACTTTCTCGCCGGGCCGGACCCGCAGCAGATCGCCCACGGCGATGGCCTCGAGCGGTACCTCTTCGTCCCGGTCCTGCGGGCCGACCCGCAAGGCCGTGCGGGGGGCGAGCCCCAGCAGGGCCTTGATCGCGCCAGATGTCGCATCACGCGCCCGCAGTTCCAGCACCTGCCCGACCAGGACCAGAACGACAATGACGGCCGCAGCCTCGAAGTAGACTGGCACCGATCCGTCACCTTCGCGGAACGAGGCTGGAAACAGGCCCGGAGCCAGGGTCGCCACGAGGCTGTAGAGCCAAGCGGCGCCAGTGCCGAGCGCGATCAGGGTGAACATGTTGAAGGCACGGCGCGCAACCGACTCGACGCCACGGACGAAGAACGGCCAGCCGGCCCACAGCACGACCGGCGTCGCGAGAACGAGCTCGATCCAGTTCAACGAGCCGTGCGGCAACACCGCATGGAGGTCGACAATGTGGCCGCCCATGTCGAGCACGACGAGCGGAACGGCCAGCGCACCGCCGATCCACAGACGGCGCGTCATGTCGATCAACTCTTCGTTCGGTCCCTGGTCGAGGGTGATCTCGGCCGGCTCGAGCGCCATGCCGCAGATCGGGCAGCTGCCTGGACCGACCTGACGAATCTCCGGATGCATCGGGCAGGTGTAGATTGCGCCCGGCGTAGTCGGCGGCGGTGCCGGCCGTTCCTCCGCTGGCTTCAAGTAGCGCTCAGGCTCGGCCGTGAATTTCGCCAGGCACTTGGGATTGCAGAAGTAATAGGTCTGGCCGCCATGAACCGTGGTGTTCTTCGCGCCGGCAATCTTGACCTTCATCCCGCAGACGGGATCGATCGCATTCTCCGACGATGCCGCCGCAGCCAGCTGCTCTTCCGACGCCTTCAGGTAGCGCTGCGGCTCGGCGGTGAACTTGGCCAGGCATTTGGGATTGCAGAAGTAATACGTCTGGCCGCCGTGAACCGTGGTGCTCTTCGCGCCGGCGATCTTCACCTTCATGCCGCAGACGGGATCGATCGCCGTATCGGAGGGGGCGTGATCGTGATGATGGTCGTGATGGCAGCAATTCTTGGTCATGCTTGCCAAGCTATACCCTACAGGGGTATGGTTCAAGGCATGGATGAACGTGTAAAGAAGACGCAGCTCGCGCGGCTGAGCCGGATCGAGGGTCAGGTCAGAGGCGTGGCGCGCATGGTCGAGGAAGACCGCTACTGCATCGATGTCATCAACCAGGTCCGTGCGGTGCGGGCAGCGCTCGACAAAGTCGAGCAGGAGATCCTGCACGACCACCTGCAGCATTGCGTGGCGCATGCCTTCCACGCCGGATCCGAGCGCGACCGGCAGACCAAGATCGATGAGTTGATGGAAGTGCTCGACCGCCGTCGCTAGAGACGGCGCAGTCGGTCGGACGGACGATCCGGCATGGGGGGATTAACGCGACCCGCGCCTAGACGCCCTGCTGTTGCTCTTCGGCCTTGGGTTGATCGGTCGTCTCCGGGCTGCGCTCCTCCGGCCGCTCGGCCTTGCGCTCCTCTGCCCATTTCACGATCTCGATGAAGATCGGCCGCAGTTTCCGGGCGGCGGGCGTGATTTCGTACTCCACCCGCGGCGGCACCTCGGCATAGACGGTGCGCTTCACCAATCCGTCCTTTTCCAGGCCGCGGAGCTGGGCCGTCAGCATGTGCTGAGTGATGCCCGGCAGCCCGCGCTTCAGTTCGCCGAAGCGATGCACACCCTGGCTGAGCAGCCAAAGGATCTCGAGTTTCCAGCGGCCATTGATCATCCCGACAGCACGTCGGAATTCGGTTTGGGCGGCTTTGACGACGGCCGGATCCTTGGGAATGTCATCGAGGTTGAGGGTCATGGGCTCCTCCGGGGAAATCGACGTTTGATGTAGGTATCATATAGAAGACTTTGTCTGATCATCAACCCTACTTGATAAAGCGACTTAACACGCGAGATACATCAAGCTGGCCGGAAGCGGCCTTAATGCAGAGACCGTGTGTAAAGGAGCAGATTCGTGGACGGTTCGTCGATGCCGCCCGAGGTGAAGCTGGACAACGCTTCCTATTCGATGCCGCCCGTGGCGCCCGAAGCACGCCGGGCTACCGAAAACCGCAGCCGACGTCGCCGCTGGCTGGGCGCACTGGCAGCCGTCGTTCTCGTCCTGGGCGGCGGCTATGGCACCTACTGGTTCCTGATCGGCCGCTTCTACGAGACCACCAACGACGCCTATCTGGGCGCCGATAACGTGACCGTCGCGCCTAAGGTGGCGGGCTATGTCATCGAGCTGAATGTCGAGGACAATCAGCGCGTCGCGAAGGGCGACGTGCTGGCGCGTATCGATCCTCGCGACTATCAGACCGCCGTCGACAGCGCCGCGGCAGACCTGCAGAACGCGGAGGCGACCGCGGCCAATATCGATGCCTTGCTGGCCGAACAGCAATCGACCATCGCCCAGATGAAGGCCGCAGTCGAAGCCGACAGGGCGGCGATCACCTTCTCCGAACAGGAGTCGCGCCGCTACGGCGATCTTGCCCGCATTGGCGTGGGCAGCGCCCAGCGTAACCAGCAGGCGGAGGCTGATCTGGCGCAGAAGAAGGCCGTGCTGGAGCGCGATCTGGCCGCCGTCCGGGCGGCCGAAGCGCATACCGCGGTGCTGCAGACCCAGCGTCGCCAGGCCGACGCCACCATAGCCGCCAAGAACGCCACGCTTACGCAGGCGCGGATCAATCTCGAATACACGACGATCGTCGCTCCGGTCGACGGTGTCGTCGGCGACCGCAGCGTGCGGCAGGGGCAGCTTGTCCAGGCTGGTGCGAAGCTCATGAGCGTGGTGCCTACTGACCGCGTCTACCTGGTCGCAAACTTCAAGGAGACGCAGACGGGCCATATGACTCGCGGCCAGCCCGTGAGTATCGAGCTCGACACGTTCCCGGGCCAGACCATCGACGGCACGGTCGAGAGCCTGGCTCCGGGCACCGGCGCCCAGTTCGCTCTGCTGCCCCCCGAAAACGCCACGGGCAACTTTACCAAGATCGTGCAACGCGTTCCGGTGAAGATCCTGCTCGATCCCAAGAATCCCTTGGTCGCGAAGATCAGGCCCGGCTTGTCCGCGACCGCCACTGTCGACATTCGCCCGACTGCGGCGGCAAGGGCCGTGGCGCGTGAACCGACTTCGAGCCGAGGCCGCGTTCAGGCCGCGCAATGAAGGGCGGCTCCATGAAGGGCGCGACCCCTGAGGCGTCACTACGCGACTGGATCGCCGTGGGCGGCGGCATCCTGGGCGCCTTCATGGCGATTCTCGATATCCAGATCACCAATGCCTCCCTGGCTGAGATCGGCGGCGCCATCGGCGCCACGCCAGCGGAAGGAAGCTGGATTTCGACCGGCTATCTCATGGCCGAGATCATCATCATCCCGCTGAGCGGCTGGTTGTCGCGTGCCTTCAGCTTGCGTGTGTTCCTGAGCGCCTTCTCGGCCTTGTTCGTCGTCTTCTCGATCCTGTGCGCGATGTCGACGTCGCTCACCGAGATGATCCTGTTCCGGGCCGGACAGGGCCTCACCGGCGGCGTCCTGATCCCGACCGCGATCACCATCGTGCGGTCGCGCCTGCCACCGGCCAAACAGCCGGTCGGTGTCGCGCTGTTCGGCATGGTGGCGACGTTCGCGCCGGCGATCGGTCCGACTGTGGGCGGATGGCTGACCGAGAATCT
Organism: Enhydrobacter aerosaccus; assembly: GCF_900167455.1. Taxonomy (GTDB): domain Bacteria; phylum Pseudomonadota; class Alphaproteobacteria; order Reyranellales; family Reyranellaceae; genus Reyranella; species Reyranella aerosaccus. The sequence goes on along the minus strand of NZ_FUWJ01000010.1, from coordinate 201,230 downwards.
CAGCTGGCAGTACATCTTCTATTTGAACGTGGCGCCGGCCCTGCTCGCCATCGCCTTGCAGCTCTATGCCCTCGATCGTGAGCCGATGCGGCTGGGCGAACTGAGGCAGGGCGACTGGCTCGGCATTGTCTCGATGGCGATCGGACTCAGCTCGCTGATCTTCGTGTTGGAGGAAGGGCAACGCGAAGAATGGTTCGATTCGCAGATGATCGTCGTCGGCACGATCGCTGCAGTCCTGGGCACGGCGATCTTCATCATCGCCGAACTCACGACAGACAAGCCCTTCATCAACCTGCGCCTGTTCGCCAATCCGTCGGTCGGAGGCTCCGGCATCCTGATGGCGGTGTTCGGCGCGACCGCCTTCGGCAGCCTCTATCTGATTCCGTCCTACCTGGCGCAGATCCAGGGCTACAACGCCCAGCAAATCGGCGAAGTGGTGATGTGGAGCGGCATCCCGCAGCTGTTCCTCCTGCCGCTGATGCCCTTCCTCATGCGCAAGGTCGACCTGCGCCTCTTGGTCGGCCTTGGGCTGCTGATGTTCGCCGGGAGCTGCTTCATCAATGTCGACATGTCGCCGAACACGGCGATGGATCAGCTCATCCTGCCGCAGCTCCTGCGCGCGGCCGGACAGCCGCTGGCAACGATTCCCTTGACTCAGCTCTCGGTCGTCGGCCTGTCGCGGCGGGACACCGCCGACTCGGCCGGCATCACCAGCGTCATGCGCAACCTCGGTGCCTCGGTGGGCATCGCCATGCTGTCGACGATGGTGCAGATCCGCGAAGAGGTGCATTTCTCGACGATCGCCGAGGCGATGACGACCAACAGTCTCAGGCTGCAGGAGCGCTTGCAGGCCCTGACCGCGATCTTCGTCGGCAAGGGGGCCGCTCTCGATACGGCGACGCAGCGCGGTCTGCAGGTGCTGGCCCAGCAGGTCCGCCTGAACGCCTCGGTGATGGCCTATGCCGACAGCTTCTGGATCCTGGGCGTCGGCATCCTGGTCAGCCTGCTGACCCTCCTGATCCTGCGCCGGCCGCAACCGGGTGTTGCCGTGGCGGTGGACGCGCACTGAGCGCGCCGTCGCGTTTGCTGGACGCTATTGCGGCTCGATGCGGGCGATCTTCACGTACTCGGCCCACTTGGCGCGCTCGCTCCGATCCTGCTCGGCGCATTGCGCGAGATCGAGCTTGTGCGGCGTCAGCGCGAATTCCTGTGTCAGGCGCTTGTTGATCTCGGGTGACAGGATCGCCTCGTTGATCAGCTCATTGAGACGCTGCTTGATGTCCTCGGGAACGGCTTTCGGGACGGCGATGGCGAGGAAGCCAGTGCTGACGAAGCCAGGAAAGGTCTCGGCGAACGTCGGTACATCGGGATAGAGCGGGCTGCGCTCGGCAAGGGTGATGGCGAGCGGACGGGCCTTGTCCGAAACGACCTGACCGCGCGCGGCGGTGAGATCCACGCACATGAACTGGATGGCGCCGGCATAGAGATCGCTCCAGGCATTGCCGATCGCCTTGTAGGCGACGCCTTGCCATTCGACGCCGGCCTTCTTGCCCAGCACTTCGGACGGAACCTGAGAACTGGCATTGAAATAGCCGAAGTTGAGCTTGCCGGGGTTGGCCTTGGCATAGGCCATCAGGTCGGCCAGCGTCTTGTAGGGGCTGTTGGCGGGTACGACGAGAAAGGCGCCGCTTTCACCGATGATGCCCACGACCGAGAAGTCCTTCTCCGGATCGTAGCCTGGGTTCTTGTACATGTGGATGTTGGCGGCGTTGGTCGATGTCGTGGCCAGCATCAGCGTGTAGCCATCGGCGGGCGACGACTTCACGGCCAGCACACCGACGATGCCGTTGGCGCCGGCCTTGTTCTCGATCACGAAAGGCTGGCCCGTCTTCTCCTCCATGTACTTGCCGACAAGCCGGGCCGTGATGTCGCCGGATCCGCCCGGCGCGAAAGGGACGATGATATGCACGGGCTTCGTCGGCCAGCTGTCGGCGCGGGCGGGGAGCGCGGCGAGGAGAGGGAGTGCCAGAAGCGAGCGGCGAGAGAGCGATGTGCGAAACGAGCCCATGTTCAGCCAGCCAATTGAATTCGTCACGGATGGACAGTCATTAGTCGGTCGCCGTACGGTTTCGGAATGGCAGAATCAGGTCGTCCACCGCTGAGCGGAATACGTGTCGTCGATTTCTCGCGAGTCATTGCCGGTCCCCTCTGCACGCAGATGCTGGCCGACATGGGCGCGGAAGTGCTCAAGATCGAGAACCCGGATGGCGGCGATGATACGCGCAAGGGCGCGGGTCCGCGCGCCGGCGGCGAGAAGGGCGAGAGCCACTTCTTCATGACCTACAATCGCGGCAAGAAGAGCATCGCGCTCGACTTCACCAAGCCGGAAGGGCAGGCCATCGTCCACAAGCTGCTCGAGAAGGCGGACGTGCTGGTCGAGAACTTCCGGCCGGGTGTGTTGAAGAAATACGGGCTCGATCATGCGAGCCTGCAGGCGAAGTATCCGAGGCTGATCTATCTCTCGATCTCCGCTTACGGGCAGACCGGGCCGCTGTCCGACCGGCCGGGCTACGATCCGGTGCTACAGGCCGAATCGGGCATGATGAGCGTCAATGGCGAGGCGAATGGCGAGGGGCTGCGCCATGCGATCGCGATCGTCGACACCATGACCGGCATCCACTCGGTCGCGGCCATCAATGCCGCTCTGTTCGCGCGTCGCGATACCGGCAAGGGCCAGTACATCGACCTGGCGCTCTACGACACGGCGCTCGCTTCGCTTGGCAATCTCGGCGCCTACTATCTCATCGGCGGCGATCAGCCGAAGCGGGCCGGCAACGGCCACTTTGCATCGGTGCCCAACAGCTCGTTCGATACCAAGAACGGCAAGATCTACATGGCGGTCGCCAACCAGAAGCTGTTCGTGGACACCTGCAAGGCGATGGGCCATCCGGAATGGGTCGAGGACCCGCGCTTCGCCACCATCGCCAATCGTGTCGCCAACAAGGCCGCGTTGACCAAGCTGATGGAAGACGTGCTGAAGACCGATACCAAGGAAAACTGGACCCAGAAGTTCCGCCACCTGCCGGCGGGGCCGATCCGCACCATGAAGGAAGCGCTCGACGAGCCGGAGGTGCGCCGCCGCGGCATGCTCAAGACCTACAAGCACTCACGAGTCGGCGAAGTACCGATCATCGGCTCCAATTATCATTTCTCCGACACGCCGGTGGACGACACGCGGCCCCCGCCGTCGCTGGGTGAGCACACCGGCGAGGTGCTGCGCCATGTTGCCGGCCTCGGCGAGGCGGAGATCCAGGCGCTGCGGGACAAGAAGATCATCGGCTGAGCCAGCGCCGCAGGATGGCGTTGGTTTCCGCGGGCTTCTCCATCGTCACGAGATGTCCGCACTGCTCGATCACGGCCAACTCGCTGCCCGTGATGCCGGCGGCGATCTCCTCGGAGAAGGCGAGCGGCGTCGTCACGTCGTCGCGGCCGCAGACGACGACGGTCGGACACGTGATCTTCGGCAGGTCTGGCCGCCGGTCGACCCGAACCGCCGCCAGCTCTTCCTGGCGCTTGTAGATCTCCACGCCGGTTTCGCGGCACATCATCATGACCTCGTCGACCAGCGCCTTGTCCGGCAAGCGGTAGGCCGGCAGGAAGCGCGCCAGTTGCAGGCCCAGTACGAGCTCGAAGTTTCCGTCGTCGGCGAGACGCACGCGGGCGCGGCGGATGGCCTTCTCCGTGTCGTTCTGTGCCCGCATGCCGGTGTCGAGAAGAGCGAGCTTGCTTACGCGCTCGGCGGCGATCTGCATGATCTCGACGCTGATCATGCCACCCAGGGAAAGACCGGCGAGCGCGAAGCGACCGGGCGGCATCTGGTCGAGGATCCAGCGCGCCGTGGCCCCCCAGGAGTCGAAGATCGACAGCGGCGCCTTGCGCCAGTCGGGCACGACGATATCGGCGATGTCGGATAGGGCGGCCACTTGCGGGGCAAACAGCCGGGGCGAGCACAACAGGCCCGGCACGAGCAACAACGGCGTCTTGGTCATCGGATCCTCCGATCGTGACCTTAGCCCATGCCGGGAGTGCCGGCGATTGACGTGCGGGCGCAAAGCCGGAAACTAGGCGGACAGCAAGCCTGCCGGGAGGAAATCGAATGAAGAAGCGCCGGTTCGTCGATCTGTCGATCTATCTGGAGAACGATGTCGTGTCCGATCCTGTGCCGTTCGGTCCGAAAATCGCCTACCACAGGCATGACGAGACAGCAGGGCAGATCGCCGGCTTCTTCCCAGGACTGAAGAAGGAAGATCTGCCGGACGGTGCCGGCTGGGCGGTCGAGAACGTGAACCTCTCGACCCACAACGGTACGCATCTCGACGCGCCCTATCATTTCCATCCGACGATGAACAAAGGCGAGCGTGCGATCACCATCGACGAGGTCCCGCTCGAATGGTGTTTCCAGCCGGGCGTGAAGCTCGATTTCCGCGACAAGCCTGATGGCCATGTCATCACCGCGACAGAAGTCGAGGGCGAGCTGAAGCGTATCGGTCACGAGTTGAAGCCGCTCGAGATCGTTGTCGTGAACACGCGGGCGGGCTCACGCTACGGCAACAACGACTATGTGAACGCCGGCTGCGGGATGGGCTATGACGCCACGATCTATCTGCTGGAACGTGGCATCCGGCTGACCGGCACCGATGCGTGGAGCTGGGATGCGCCGTTCTACTTCACGGCCCAGAAGTGGGCCAAGAACCATGATCCGTCGATCATCTGGGAGGGGCACAAGGCCGGTCGCGACATCGGCTACTGCCATCTCGAGAAGCTGCACAATCTCGAGGCTTTGCCGCCCGATGGCTTCACCATCTCCTGCTTTCCGCACAAGATCCGCGGCGCGTCCGCTGGCTGGACGCGCGCTGTGGCGATCTTCGAGGAGTAGGCGGTAGGCTGGCGCTAGGCGAGCGGCTCGGGCTCGCCGGGCGGGAGCGGCATCTCGAAGACATTGAGCGTCATCGAGACCAGCATGTAGTAGCCGCATACGCCGACGAGATCGACGACACCCTGCTCTCCGAACGCATCGACCGCTCGCTTGTAGTTGGTCGCGGCGACGCGGTTGGTGGCGAGATATTCTGTAACGAAGTCGTAGATGACCTTTTCGACCTCGCGCGTGAAAGGCGGGGTCTGGCGTGTGCGCACGGCCTCGATGATCTCGGGCGCCAGGCCGGCCTCCTTGGCGATGCGGGCATGCGCGTAGAATTCGAACTGCGCCTTGAAATGCCGACCGACCAGGCAGATGGCCAGTTCCGACAGGTCACGCGGCAGGGAATTGTTGAAGCGGCAATATTCGCCGAGCTTCTGGGCGCGGTCGGCGAGAACCGGGCTGCGCAGCCAGGGTTCGAACGGGCCGCGCAGGCCGCCGCGCGGCCCGGATACGATGGCGTCCGCCACTTTCTTCTGTTCCGGTGTCAGCTTGTCGATATCGAGCGGTGCCAGGCGCGGCATGTCACCTTCCTCCTTTATTTGTCTGTTTGGTTTTCAGAGCGGGCAGCCGGCATCGGCAACCTGGGAGCGGTCGGCGGCCCTGAAGATCGCGTCCACCATGGCGTCTCCCACGCGCTGTACGGTGCCGCCGTCCGCGGGACACGACGACGTCGCGGCCCACATGACCTTGCCGGTCGTCACGTTGTAGAGGGTGAGGCCGATGCGCAGCGACGAGCCGGACTTGGGAATATCGATCAGGTCGCGGCGCTGGACGCGGTTGGCCGGCGTCTGCGGCCGCGGGTTGGCGCCGCTCTCGGCGTAGCTCGGCTGACCGCCGATCATTTCCTGGCCACCAGAACCGCCCTGGCCCAGCAGATCGAGAAAGGTCACGTCCATGCGCATGACGTTGCCGCCGCTGAAACCCACGTCGTTGCCGCGATTGGCAAGCTCCTGCATCACCTGCCCGCGCAAGTGGCGGCCCAGTGCCGTATCGTTGGTGAGCTGGACGGCCGTCTTGGTCTTGGGGATCTTCTCATAGGCCTTGATCTCGAGCTGGCCGAGCTTCGGCGGCGCCTGCGCCACTGCCGTGCCAGCGGCCAGAGCCGAGGCCAGCATCACTATCGTCATTGTCCGCATCGTTCTCCCCCAAAGTCCCTAGTCACTCGACTCGTGCCAGCCCGGCTCGTCCCGGTCGAGCAGGCGCTTGAGCGAGTCGAAATGCAGGAAGGCCTGCTGCGCCTCGCCTGCGACCTGTTCAGCGGTATGCCGTGCGCAGCTCTCGTCGACAATGTGCAATGGCCGCCCGGTCTGCATGGCCAGCACCTGAACCATCGCCGCGCGCTCCAGATAATAGAGGTCGTCATAGGCCTGGGCGACGGTCGGCCCGCAGACGATGACGCCATGGTTGCGCAGGAACAGGATTTCCTTGTCGCCCATCGCGCGCGTCATGCGGTCGCCCTCTTGGGGCGACAGGGCAAGGCCGGCATAATCGTCGTCATAGGCGATACGGTTCCAGTACCGCAGTGCATTCTGGGTGCACATCTCGATCCGTCCGTCGCGCAGGGAGGTAATCGCCGTCGCATAGGGCATGTGGGTGTGCAGGACGACGGCTGCCTTGGGGTTGCCGGCATGAAGGCGGGCATGGATGTAAAAGGCCGTCGGTTCGACGGGATAGCGGCCCTCGATGATGTTGCCGGCTCCATCGGCCATCACCAGGTCCGACGGCCTGACCTCCGACCAGTGCAGGCCCTGCGGATTGACCAGGAACAGATCTTCGCGGCCCGGAACGGTCATGCTGAAATGATTGCAGACCCCTTCGTTCAGGCCATGGCGTGCGGCGGACCGGAGGGCCGCGGTCAGGTCGTGACGTGCTTGCGTCACCGGGTTGTTTGCCAGCATTCCTTCATTCCCTTTGCGTCGGCGCGGATGATGCTGGTTTGACCGTTGGGGGGGAAGCGAAATTTCCCGTCAGGCCGGCATTCGCCTCGATGGCCGCTGCGATATCTCACGCACCAGCTTGCTCCGAACCGCGCGGCCGAAATCGTTGAAATTGGCGGCGGGAATGATGAAGGCGCCGGGGCCGCCGATCACGTTCTGCTCGTAGTATTTGTCGAGCTCGAAATCGGGCGGGCGGCCGAAATTGCTGCGGTTCATCATGACGGGCAGGCCGTTGATGACGATGCCCTGCGCGACCAGCATGTCGCGGACCAACTCGGCCGGCGGCCCTTCGTTGGTACGTCCGTCGCCGGAGATATCGATGACGCGCCGGCGTGACTGGGTGCCCGAGCGGTCGAAGTGCGAGCCGGCGAAGGCAAGTGCCGCGCCGATGGCGGTCCAGCTCTGCGAGGTGCGCGGCGCCTCGGCGAGCCTGTCCGCGATTCGGCGTGCCGCCGGCGCGCTGTCGATCACGGTCCAGTCGATGACGACGGACTGATACTGCGTACCCGCCCATTCGACATAACTGAGCGCAATGCACTTGTTCTCGCCCGAGAGGATGGCGGTGATGATCCGCTCGTCGGTCAAAGCCTCGACATAGCCGCGCCGCTGCAGGTCGGCTTCGATCTCGTCGATGGAGCGGGACACGTCGACGGCAAGCACCAGCTCGAGATCCACCGGTGTGTCGGCGCGAGCGGGCAGAGGCGACGCCAGTGCCGCCAGCGAACCAAGGAGCGCCGTTCGTCGCCTCATGCCGCCGCCTCTCTGCTGGCAACCAGCATAGCATCGGCCGGCAGGGCTCAACAAAAAACGCCGGGGTGGTGCCCCGGCGTCTATGTTCACTATTGCGCGACGACCTATTGATCGTCGTCGAAGCCACGCTTGCGCGGCTCGTAATCGCGCTCCCGGCGCGGGCCACCGCCATCGCGGCGACGCTGCGGGCGGGCCACTTCGCCACCGCCCCCGCCGCCAGCATCGTAGCCACCAGGGGCTGGGGGACCGCCGGAGAAATCGGCGCGCCGATCACGCATCGGGCCACCGTCGCCGGCGCCGCGGTATCCACCGCCGCCACCGCCGCCGCCGTAGCCACCACCGCCGCCGCCGCGATAGCCACCGCCACCGCCGCCGCCGTAGCCGCCACCACCGCCGCCGCCGCCGTAGGGCGGACGCGGGCCGCGCGGACGGAATCCGCCGCCACCACCGCCGCCGCCGCCAAAGCCGCCGCCGCCACCACCGCCAGGCTGCCGCTCGACGGCTTCCCGGACAGCGATCGAACGACCATCAAGCAGCGCACCGTTCATGGCCTGCATCGCTGCAGCACCCTGTTCATCTGTTTCCATCTCGAGGAAGGCAAAGCCGCGGCTGCGGCCTGTTTCACGATCCACGATCACTTTCGAAGAGGCAACGGTCCCGAACTGGGAGAAAGCTTCTTGTAGACGCTCGGACGTAACCGAGTAGGGCAGATTGCCCACAAACAATTTACGACTCATTCAAGGCTCTGGGCTGGAGGAAGGAGAGAGCGGAATCCGGCACGCGCTTGCTGGACGTGACGTCCGAGCGATACGTAGACCTTTGACGATTGAAGACCAAGAAGCTCACGGGAAGACGTTGACCAAGATCGCGCTCTTGCGTCTTTGCCGAGGACTCCTCGAAGATACTCCTCGGCCAGTGTCGCTATGCCGCACTTATGCGCTGATTCTGCGCCCGAGTCTACAAGGGTCGATCTGCATGTCTGCAAGTCACATAATCACCACGGAAAATTGTGGGATGGAGAGGACATCGAGGAAGAGAGAATCGCCCGCTCGCGATCGCACGATTCGCTTCTGCAGTCGTCGGCCGGCCGTCGCCGTGAATGCGTTCATGTCGACGGTGACAAAGCTTCCGGCTGCCGAGTGTTTCCGTCCGCTCTGCATCGCACGATGAACGAAATCGTACATATTCGGGCCAAGAAGGATTAAGGAGATTGCCGATCCGACGTGGCGTCGATCACGATGGCGACACGGCAATGGCGGATCTTTTTGCAGAAGCGCCGAGATTATTGACGATGACGACCAACAAGATATTGGTGCCAAGGTCGCTCTCACCTACGAACTAAGGGAATAACATGCAGACGACACACGCCCGCCGCAGCGGCGCGCAGGTCTTGATCGATCAACTGCGTATTCATGGCGCCGAAACGATCTTCGGCGTTCCCGGAGAAAGTTATCTCGCCGCGCTGGATGCGCTTTATGCGCAGCGCAATTCGATACGGTACGTGATCTGCCGGCAGGAAGGCGGTGCTGCGAACATGGCCGAAGCCTACGGCAAGCTCACGGGCAAGCCCGGCATCTGCTTTGTCACCCGCGGACCGGGCGCGACCAATGCCAGCATTGGATTGCATACCGGCTTCCAGGATTCGACGCCCATGATCCTGCTGGTCGGGCAGGTGGCGCGGGAGCAGGCCGAGCGCGAGGCGTTCCAGGAAATCGATTATCGCCGCATGTTCGGGCAGATGGCGAAATGGGTAGCTCAGATCGAGGATGCCCGTCGCATTCCGGAATTGGTGAGCCAGGCCTTCCATCGTGCCGTCAATGGCCGGCCCGGACCTGTTGTCCTGGCCTTGCCCGAAGACATGCTGACCGACGAGGTCGAAGTCGCCGACGCGATTCCCTACAAGATCGCCCGCGGTGCGCCGTCACCGGAGGACATGGCGACGCTCCGTGCGCTCCTCGAGGAAGCGCGCCAGCCGATGGTGATCCTCGGCGGCGGCGGCTGGACGGCGCAGGCCTGCGCCGACATTCGGGCCTTCATCGAGGCCAACAACCTTCCGGTCACGACTGCTTTCCGCAACCAGGATCTGCTCGACAATCGCCATCCCAACTTTGTCGGCGATCTCGGTGTCGGCGCCAGCCCGCCGCTGGCCGAGCGGATCAAGGGCTGCGATCTCATCGTGGCGATCGGGCCGCGGCTCGGCGAAGCGACCACGGCGGGATACACGCTGTTCGACATTCCGGTGCCCAGGCAGAAGCTGGTGCATGTTCATGCCGGCGCCGAGGAACTCGGCCGGGTGTTCGAGGCGACGCTGCCGATCAACAGCGGCATGGCGCACTTCGCCCGTGCCGCCAGGACCATGAAGCCGGTCGACGGTTCGCGCTGGAAGGCGCATGTCGAGGCCGGACGCGCGGCCTATCTCAAGAACATCGAACCCAACGAGCAGCCCGGCGCCGTCAACATGACGGAAGTGATCGCTTGGCTGAACAAGCGCCTGCCGGACGACGTGATCGTCACCAATGGCGCCGGCAACTATGCCGCCTTCGTCCACCGCTTCTTCCAGTATCGCGGCTTCCGCACCCAGCTCGCGCCGACCAGTGGCGCGATGGGCTACGGCGTGCCGGCGGCGGTGGCGGCCAAGATCGCGCAGCCCGATCGCATGGTCGTGTCCTTCGCAGGCGACGGTTGCTTCCTGATGAACGGGCAGGAGTTCGCGACAGCGGTTCAGCACGGCGCCAATGTCGTGATCGTCGTCGTGGACAACGGCATGTATGGCACGATCCGCATGCATCAGGAGCGCGAGTATCCGACCCGCGTGCATGGCACCGAACTCAAGAATCCCGATTTCGCCGCCTATGCCCGCGCCTTCGGCGGTCATGGGGAGACGGTGGAACGTACCGCCGACTTCGAGGCGGCCTTCGAGCGCGCGCTGGCGGCGGGCAAGCCCGCCATCATCCATGTGAAGACCGATCCGGAGGCGCTCACCTCGCGCATCACGCTCAGCAAGTTGCGCGAGCAGTCGCTGGCAAAACAGAAGCACTAGGAGCATTGCGGCCCGCCGTCGGGATCGGCGGCGGCCGCAAAAGCGCTTGCGCCTGCCAGGCATCGAGCCTATAGAGGCGTCCTCGTGGAATTTGAGCCGACCGGCTTGCGGCCACGTTAATCCTCGCTAAAAGGTCGGAGCGCTCGAAAAAGCCCCCGTCCTTTCCGGTCGGGGGCTTTTTCGTTGCGCGCGCCTCTGAAGGCGGGCGCCGTTGCGGTGAGGAGAATGACGATGGACGGCTCGACCCCGAACAGGACGAAGCGGACGGCGGACACCAGCAAGTGGCGGCCGCAGACGCGCGCGGTGCGCGGCGGACAGATCCGCACCAATTTCGAGGAGACGTCGGAAGCGTTGTTCCTGACGTCGGGCTACGCCTATTCGAGCGCGGAGCAGGCCGAGGCCACCTTCAAGGGCGAGGTCGACCACTACCAGTATTCGCGCTTCGGCAACCCGACCGTCACGATGTTCGAGAACCGGCTGGCGGCGCTCGAAGGCGCCGAGGCCTGTCGCGCTACCTCGACCGGCATGTCGGCGGTGTTCTTCGCGCTGCTGGCGCTGCTCAAGGCCGGTGACCGCATTGTCGCCGCGCGCCAGCTGTTCGGTTCCTGCCACTACATCGTTGCCGATCTCCTGCCCAAATACGGCATCCAGGGCGAGCTGGTCGACGGTGGCGATCTCAATGCCTGGGAGAAGGCGCTGAGCAAGCCGACCCAGGCCGTGCTGTTCGAATCGCCCTCCAACCCCATGCTCGACATCGTCGACATCAAGGCGGTGTGCGATCTCGCCCACAAGGCCGGCGCCAAGGTCGTGCTCGACAATGCCTTCGCGACGCCGATCCTGCAACGCCCGCTCGAATGGGGCGCCGATGTCGTGGTCCATTCGGCCACCAAGTACATCGACGGCCAGGGGCGCACCCTGGGCGGCGCGGTGCTGGGATCGAAGGACTTCATCATCGACAAGCTGCAGCCCATCATCCGCAACACCGGACCGTCGCTCAGCCCCTTCAATGCCTGGGTACTGGTCAAGGGGCTGGAGACGCTGGGCCTGCGCATCGATCGCCATTGCGCCAATGCGGCCCGTGTCGCCGACGCGCTCGCCGCGCACCCGGCCATCGCTCGCGTCCTCTATCCGGCACGCGCCGACCATCCCAAGCACAAGCTTGCGATGGCGCAGATGTCGGGCGGCGGCGGCGTCGTCACCTTCGATCTCAAGGGCGGCAAGCGCGCAGCCTTCGATACGCTCAACCGCCTGCAGATCGTCGACATCTCCAACAATCTCGGCGATGCCAAGAGCCTGGTGACGCATCCGGCCACGACCACGCACATGCGCATCGGCGCCGAGGAGCGGGCGAGGCTCGGCATCACCGACGGCACGGTGCGTCTGTCCGTCGGCCTCGAGGATGCCGACGACCTGATTGCCGATCTGCTTCAGGCGCTCGAAGGATAGGAGCAGGGTGAACGGGCGGCACCCCAAGAGCCGCCCGCCGGCCCGCCCACGGGAGTTGCCGCGCTCTTGATCTGCCTCAAGTGATCTTTCCGGCGTCGCCGTAGGGTGCCATCACTCGTGAGGGAGAATGTGATGGCCGAGCCTGCATTGTCGATTTCGCCGGAGAAGGTTTGCTTCATCGTCGTCAAGGCGCGCGAGTTCGACGTCCAGGATGTCGAGACGGATCCGGACTCGGGCTCGAACGCCAGCGACGACGCCATGGCCTCGGTCCTGGAAGCTCACGGCGACGATCCCACCTACGATGAGCTGGTCGCCTTCATCGACGGCCTCACCGAAGAGGAGCAGGTCGATCTGGTGGCGCTGACATGGCTCGGCCGCGGCGACGGCGACATTTCCGATTGGCCGGACCTGCGTCGCGAGGCCCGACGGGCCCGCAACAAGCGTACGGCGGCCTATCTTCTCGGCAAGCCGATGCTGGCCGATCATCTCGAAGACGGGCTGGCGGAATTCGGATGTTCGTGCGAGGAGTTCGAGAAAGGCCATCTCTGAACATCCTCGAGGTCGATGGTGTCGCTTGCCCAGGCGCTCTGGAAATCGAACTTGGATGGGGCGCAGCGGACGCTCGCGCATCCCTTCGTGCGCGGATTGGGCGACGGTTCTCTGCCGGTGTCGTGTTTCAAGCGGTACGTTGCGCAGGATGCCTATTTTCTCGAAGCGTTCGCGCGCGCCTATGCCTTCTGCCTCGCGCACAGCCGGTCGCGGCAGGACCTCTACGACTTCGCGCAGCTGATCGTCGGCGTACTCGACGAACTCAAGCTGCACGCCGCCTATGCCGAACGCTGGTCGGTCGATCTTGCCCACGTCGTTCCCGGGACGGCCACGCGGGCCTATGTCGACTTCCTGCTGGAAACCGCCCGCACCGGTGAGTTGGGCGAGACCATCGCGGCAATGACGCCCTGCATGCGGCTCTATGCCTTTCTCGGCCAGACGCTGTCGCGCGGCGAGGTGGCGCCGCTCTATGCCGACTGGGTGAAGACATACGCCGATCCCGGTTTCGAAACCCTGGCGTCGCAGCTCGAGAGACTGCTCGATACGCATGCCGTCGATAGCGAGCCTGTTCGCGCGAATTATCGTCGCGCGATGGAACTGGAATACGACTTCTTCGCGGCCTGCCTTTCCTAAAGCTGCCATCGTTCGACCTTTCTCGGCCGTCCTTGGAACACCGCGTGGGGTGATGCGTTTCCGTGCATCTCCCAGAAGCACCGGCAACGCGATGAGCAATGGACGTTCGGCTCAACTGCATTCCCTGACGCCCATGAGGGGCCTCGCCGCCTTGTGGGTGGTGCTCTATCACTACGCGGCGCGTTATTTGCCGGGATTGCATACCGATCGCTATACGCATCTGCTCGACAAGGGCTATCTCGCCGTCGACCTGTTCTTCATGCTGAGCGGCTTCGTGCTCACGCATGTGTACTGGCGCACCTTCACCGAGCCGGTGCGGGGATCATATTGGAAGTTCCTGATGGCGCGGATCGCGCGGCTCTATCCGCTGCATCTGTTCGTCCTGTCTCTGTTCCTGGCCACGGCGCTGGCATCGCGCGCGGTGGAATATGCGGCCACTGGCACCTTCGAGGCGATTGCACTGCAGGGCACGCGCTCCTTCACTGCACTCCTGGCCAACCTCTTCATGCTTCAGGGGCTGAACGCCGGCCAGCTCAGCTGGAACTATCCGGCCTGGTCCATCAGCGTCGAGTTCGTCGCCTATCTCGGCTTTCCCTTTGCCCTGCCGTGGATCTGGCGCTCGCGCTGCCGCTCGAAGATCCTGCTGGCGCTTGTCCTCGTCGCTCTGCTGACCTGGTTCGCTCTGGTCACCGGCGACGACTTCGATCAATGGGACGGCCCGCTTGCCCTGTTGCGGTGTGTGCCCGAGTTCCTGATCGGCACGTTGCTCTATGCCGCCTTTGCCCGAGGAGCGTGGTCGACCGTGTCGGGACGCGACGGCGTTCTGATCACTCTGGTCATCGTTCTGCTTCTGCTGCTGCATTTCGGCGCCAGCGATCTGGCCGTGATCCTGCTCTTCCCCGCGTTGATCCTCGCCGCTGTCGGCAACAACGGCCGCATCTCGAGCCTGCTGAATGTGGCGCCGCTCGTCTGGCTGGGGGAAGTTTCCTATGCGCTCTATCTCTTCCACGGCCTGGTGGAATTCATCACCACCAATCTGCTCGAGGCCGTCGGCGTTCGGGATCGCGATCGGCTATCGGCCGAAGCTTCCTTCCTGCTTATGAGCTTCATGCTCGGCGCCTCGCTGTTCTGCGCCAGCCTAGGGCATAACGGCATCGAGAAGGCGGGACGTCAGCGCCTGCGGCTGCTGTTCGGCGGCTAGGCGGACCGCAGCGGCGCAAGTCTCTCCATGGATTGATCGAGGACCTGGCGCAGTTCGCCGGCAAGGCTCGGCCCCATCGCTGCGCGTACCTCCTGCTCAGCCTCGGCCCACAAGGGCAGCGCGCGCTTGAACAGGGCACGCCCCGCGGCAGTGGCCAGAAGCTCCCGGCGCCGCTTGTCGCCCGAAGCGACCTGCTCGACGAGGCCGTCATCGATCAGCGGTCGCAGATTGCGGCTGAGGGTGGTGCGGTCGGTGGCCGCCAGCTCGGACAGCCGGCCGATCGACACTGGCCCTTCGGCGATGATGAAGCCCAGCACGGAGAATTGCGAGATCTTGAGGCCCGTCGGCGCGAGATGGCGGCCATAGATCGCCGTCATGCGCCGCGCCGCGCGCCTGACCCGAAAGCATGTGCAGTCGATCGGGGACAGGCGGGGAGCCGGCGAAGACATGGCACCACCCTAGCGCCGCCGCTTGCCGTGGCCAAGAACAAAAGTGTATATACACCTAAATAGCGGGAGCAACGAGATGGATATGCCGGAGGCGGGATTCGGCGTGATGCCGATCGAACAGGCGCGCACGATGGATGGCTTGACCCTGGCGCGCGGAATCATGGAAGGCCGTCTGCCGGCGCCGCCGATCGCCCGCACGCTCGGCTTCGGGATATCCGAGGTCGAGGCCGGGCGCGTGGTGTTCGGCTACGAACCCGTCGCCGACCACTACAATCCGCTCGGCAGCATCCATGGCGGCATCGCCGCCACGCTGCTCGACTCGGTGATGGGCTTCAGCGTGCATACGACCCTGAAGGCCGGCTCGAGCTACACGACCGTCGAGATCAAGATCAATTATGTGCGGGCGATGACGCCCAACACCGGCAAGGTGCGGGCCGAGGGCAAGATCATCAATGTCGGCTCCCGCATTGCCACGGCGGAAGGACGGCTGACCGATTCCACCGGACGATTGCTGGCGCACGGCACGACGACCTGCCTGATCTTTCCGATCTGACACGGAAATGAGCTAGGCTGCGGCATGCTCGAGGCAGCCGCGGAACAACGTATCCTGAAGATTTCCATCGCCATGACCGTGGCGCTGGCGCTGTTCGGCCTCGCCTTCGGGCTGGTCTCGGGCTCGCTGTCGATCGTGTTCGACGGCGTCTTCTCGGTGATCGATGCCGCGATGTCGGGCTTGGCGCTCTTCGTTTCGCGCCTGGTGACGCGCGAGACCGAGAACCGGCGCTTCCAGTACGGCTTCTGGCACATCGAGCCCATGGTGCTGGCCTTCAACGGCGGCACGCTGATGCTGTTGTGCTTCTATGCCTTCGTGAATGCCGCCGGCAGTTTCCTGGCCGGCGGCCGGCAGCTCGCCTTCGACTGGGCCATCGCCTACTCGGTGGTCGTCTGCATCGGCTGCTTCGGCATGTACTTCTATCAACGCCGCGCCAACCAACAGATCGGGTCGGACTTCGTCCAGCTCGATGCGCAGAGTTGGCTGATGTCGGCGCTGATCACCTCGGCGCTGCTGGTCGCCTTCCTGCTCGCCCTGGTGGCCGAAGGCTCGCGCTTCGATCCGTGGTTGCCCTATGTCGATCCCGTCGTGCTGGCGGTGCTGTCGCTCTGCCTCGTCTTCGTGCCGATCCGCACCGTGCGCCAGGCGCTGACCGAGATCCTGCTGATCACGCCGCCCGATCTCGACGAGCACGTCCGCAGTGTCATGCAGCGCATCGTGGCCAAGCACGGCTTTCGCTCCTTCACGAGCTACGTGGCCAAGGTCGGGCGCGCGCAGTTCATCGAGATCCATATTGCGGTGGCGCCGGATTGGTCCTTCACCAGCATCGGCGTGGCCGACGCCATTCGGCGCGAGATCTCCGAAGCGATCGGCGAAGAGGGGCCGGAACGCTGGCTGACCATCGATTTCACCGCCGATCCGGAGTGGCTGTAGCGGGCTGCGTCGGCTTGCGCCATTTGACCTTTTGGCGGGAAACTCCCATCTCGACTGGGTTGAGGGATTTCGTTGCCGATGTACACCGCTACCACCCGTGCCATATGCGTCACCGTGCGGCCGCAATATCTGCCGGATCAGTCCGATCCGGCGAAGTCGCAATATGTGTGGGCCTACCAAGTCCGCATAGAAAATAGGGGTGATGAAACGGTGCAGTTGCGCAGCCGGCATTGGAAGATCACGGACGGTCTCGGTCGGCGCCAGGAGGTCAAGGGCCCGGGCGTCGTCGGCAAGACGCCACGGCTGCGTCCCGGCGAGATGTTCGAGTATACGTCGGGAACGCCGCTCTCGACTTCATCCGGCTTCATGGGCGGCACGTATCAGATGGTGAGCGAGTCGGGAGAGAATTTCGATATCGAGATCCCGACATTCTCACTCGACACGCCAGGCGAGTCGCGACAGCTTAATTGACCCGTCCAGACGGAGCGGAGAGAGATCAATGAACAGGATCCTGAAGAAGAGTGCCATGGTCTCGATGGCCACCGGCGTTTCCCGTCCTTCGCGCGAGGAAGCGGAGGCGGCGGTGCGTACGCTGATCCTCTGGGCCGGCGACGATCCCGACCGCGAAGGGCTGGTCGGAACGCCCGATCGCGTCGTGCGCTCCTACGAGGAGTTCTTCGCCGGCTACGACGAGGATCCGCGCGAGATGCTGCAGCGGACGTTCGAGGAGGTCGAGGGCTACGACGAGGTCGTGATGCTGCGCGACATCCGCCTCGAATCGCATTGCGAGCATCATATGGTGCCGATCATCGGCAAGGTTCACATCGGCTATCTGCCAGACCGGCGCGTGGTCGGGATTAGCAAGCTCGCACGCGTGGTCGATGCCTATGCCCGCCGGCTGCAGATTCAGGAGAAGCTCACGGCCCAGATCGCCAACACGCTGCAGGACGTGCTGCAGCCGCGCGGCGTGGCGGTCGTCATCGAGGCCGCCCACCAGTGCATGACGACCCGTGGAGTCCACAAGTCCGATGTGGCGATGGTGACCAGCCGCATGCTGGGGGCCTTCCGCAACAATGGCGAGACCCGGCGCGAATTCCTGACTATGATCGGCCGCTCATCCCTCTGATTTTCGAAAGAGCATCTGATCCATCATGGCTGGAGAGACCGTCGATTCGGTCGAAATGCTGCGTCGTCTCGTGGCATTCGACACCACCTCGCGCAATTCCAACCTGGCGCTGATCGAGTACGTGCAGGGCTACCTCAAGGGCCATGGCGTCGACTCAAAGCTGGTGCCCAACGAGGACGGCTCCAAGGCCAACCTGTTCGCCACCGTTGGGCCCAAGGTCGCGGGCGGCGTGGTGCTGTCGGGCCATACCGACGTGGTGCCCGTCGATGGCCAGCCCTGGGTGACGGATCCGTGGACACTGACGCTCAAGGACGGCAAGTATCACGGCCGCGGTACCTGCGACATGAAGGCGTTCTCCGCCATCGGCCTCGCCATGCTGCCGGAATTCCTCAAGGCCAAGCTGAAGAAGCCGGTCCACTTCGCCCTGTCCTATGACGAGGAAGTGGGCTGCTTCGGTGCGCATTCGCTGGCGGCACGGATGGCGGCCGAGGTTCCCAAGCCGCGCGCCGTCATCATCGGCGAGCCGACCATGATGACGGTCGTGCACGCGCACAAGGGCACGCAGATCTACATCACCAAGTTCACCGGGTTCGAGGCGCATTCCTCGATGACCCATCTCGGCGTCAGCGCCATCCATTTCGCCGCTGAGTTCGTCCACTACCTCAACCAGGTGCAGGAGGAGCTCGAGGCCGCGGCGCCCAAGAACAGCGAATTCATGCCGGCGGCGGCGACCTTCAATGTCGGCACCATCGTGGGCGGCACGGCCGGCAATATCCTGGCGCGCGAATGCGAGGTGCTGTGGGGCTATCGCGAACTGCCGACCCAGCCGATCGAGGAGCTCGGCGAGCGGGCGCAGAAGTGGCTGAAGGAATACCTGCTGCCGAAGATGAAGGCCAAGCATCCGGCGGCCACCATCGAGACGGTGCTGCGCTCCTCGACTCCGGCCTTCTCGGCCGAGGGCAACGACGAAGCCAAGGCCTTGGCCGCCCGCTGGTCGGGCTCGAACACGGCCGGTAGCGTGGTCTATGCCACCGAGGCCGGCATCTTCCGCAAGACGTTGGGCGTTCCGACCGTGGTGTGCGGCCCGGGTGACATCGCCCAGGCGCACCAGCCCAACGAATTCATCCTCGCCTCGCAGATCGAGGCCTGCGAGGGCTTCATGCGGCGCATGATCGAGTGGGCCAGCCAGGACTAGTCTGGCGGCAAGCGGCCAGGCTCTGACGTCGGCGCCGTTGTCGGTCAGGCCGCGAGGCCGAGCGCGATGACGAAACGGGCGCCGCCGCCCGGCCGGTCTTCGACATGGATATCTCCTCCGTGCAGGAAGGCGATGCGCCTGACCAGCGCCAAGCCGACGCCGCTCCCGAGCGTGCGCGGTTTGTCGCCTCGCCAGAAGCGTCGGAAGATCAGCTCCTTCTGGGTATCCGGGACGCCCGGTCCGCGGTCCTCGACAATGACAGTGCGGTCCGCATCGACCCTTATCGAGATGGTCGAGCGCGGCGGTGCCAGCTTGATCGCATTCTCCACGACGTTGCGGATCGCCACGTCGATGAGGACAGGATGGCCGGACACCACGACATTCGTTAACGGCTCGTCCAGTTCGATCTGCTTGCCGGAGCGGAAGGCCGCGTCGGCGAGATCCTCGCATACCTTTCTGGCGACACCGCCAATATCGACGTCGTAACGCTGGCGTGCCATCGCATCTTCGGCCTGGGCGAAATTCAGCAGCTCGTTGACCAGATGCGCGAGGTCCCCCAGTTCCTGGCTGATGCGATCGCGGACCTCTCCCGGCGGCAGCTCGGAGACCTCCAGCAGCAGAACAGCGAGGGGTGTCCTGAGCTGATGGGCGACGTCGGAGGTGAACTCCTTTTGCAGCGCCAGGGAGCGGTCGAGCTTGGTCAGCATCGCGTTGATGCCCGACACCACCCCGTCGAACTCGAGCGGCAGGCCTTCCCCGGAGAGACGTGTGAAAGGCCGGCCGGAGGTGAGCGCATCGCCCAGCTCGCTGGCCTGGCTGGCCACGCGATTGAGTGGCCGCAATGCTCGGCGGGCGGCGAAGTACACGGCCAGCATGAGCGCCGGGACGATGAAGAGTGTCGGCACGACGGCATGATCGATCAGCTCTCCGGCCAGGACGCTCCTCCACTGCCAGGCCGGATCGTCCACCATCGCCGCCTGCACCCAGTAGATGTGACCGCCGACTTCGCTGCGACCCGTCATCAGCCAGACATTCTCCGATTCGCCATCCCCGTCGATGTCCGCCGTTGTGATCGAGGTGACGCCGCTCAGGAGGTCGCGACCGGCGGCGGCATTCACGGCCGGTCCCTTGGCGTCCGTTTCGAGCGACTGCAGCAACTCGGGGTTTGCCTGGGCGATGATGCTGCGCTGGAACGCCTGTCGGTGATTGAAGACGCGGAAGCCGTAGGACTTCGGATAGCGCCTGTAAGGCTCCCATGCCGTCGGATCGTCGCCTCGACGCATGGCGTCGACGATATGACGGACCTGCATCTCGAGCGTCAGCCGGCGCAGCTCCGGCTTGTCCAGGAAGTAGTAGCCGATGGTAACGATGACCAGAACGGTGAAGACCGCGAGGGTCACGACCACCATTTCAAAGGCCAACTGGTGGGAGAGCTTCCGGAGACGCCCCCGGATCATGCCGTGCCGCTTTGTGCGAGGATATAGCCCAGCCCGCGCATCGCCGTGATCGCCACGCCCGCGTCGAGCGCCTCGAGGCGGCGGCGAAGTCTGGACACGACGGCTTCGATCGCATTTGGGGTGACGTCGGCGTCGAAGGAATAGATCGCCTCTTCGAGCTTGCGCCGCGGCACCAGCCGGCCCTGGTTGAGAAGGAGAGCCATGAGAACGCCGAGCTCCCGGCGCGGCAGGGACGTAATCTGTCCGCCCACGCGCAAGGTCAGTGACCCGACATCCAGGGACAGCCGGCCGGCCTCCAGGACAGGGTGTCGGGCCTCGCTCGATCGCCGCAGCAGGGCGCGAATGCGCGCCAGCAGCTCGTCCAGGGCGAATGGCTTGACGAGATAATCGTCGGCGCCCTCGTCGAGCATCTCGATACGCTGCACGACATCGGCGCGCGCGGTCGAAACGAAGACGCGCGTCGTGCGGCCGGAGCGGCGCAGCGATCGCAGGATCTCGACGCCGTCCCCGTCGGGCAGGGAGAGGTCGAGCAGGATGAGGTCGTAGTCCACCAGCTGAACCGCGGCGCGCGCATCGTCGACCGTCTCCACGACATCGACCGAATAGAGATTCTCGACCAGTCGCTTCGCCATCAGTCCGGCGAGCTTCTGATTGTCTTCGACGACAAGCAATCGCATGCGTTCGACTATAGCCGCTGCGGAAATGGAGTCACGAACGCACGCTGCCTTGCGCAACAACTGCAATCGCATCCTGAGTGAACTCGGGTCCAAAGAATGTCACTGGGCGGTCAGCGTTGCGTCAGCGATGGCGCTCTATCCCTCGCAACGATGATCTATCGTTGGAGACGGCATTGATGGTTTTCTTCTGCTCCACGCGCGAAAGCTTCGCCGACCGTTACGGCCATATCGCCGACCATGTCGCCTCGTGCGGTTATGCCATCATCGATGCCTGGGACGCCGAAACGTCGACGCTGCAGGAGATCGCCGAGCATTTCGGCAATGTTCAGACGCATATTCGCGCCGACGCCAATGGACTTGTCGGCATCAGCACCGAAACCATCGTGAACCGCGATTGGGAAAAGTTTCGCTCGGAATATTCCGGCATAACCTCCGATGAATTCATGCCGCACACGGACGGTTCGTATCTGCATGGGTTGGTGCATCGCGACGGAAAGTATATCCAGCTCCTGCCGCCGAAGATGCTGGTTCTGCAATGCTGGCAAAGCGCGGCGGCAGGCGGGGACAGCATCCTCATCGATGTTCAACAGGTGTACGACGACCTGGCGCGGGAAAATCCCGGCGATCTGAAGATCCTGTCGACCAAGGGCTGCGTCAGCTATTGCCGGGACGACCAGATCGCGCTGGATCGGGCGGTGTTCGAATGTCTCGACGACGGCGCGATCATGCTGCGCTTCCGCTACGATTCAACGGCCTACATTGCGGACTGGGCCAGCGAGGCCTTCCACAATCTTCAGCGCAACTATTTCTCGAACCCGAGATACCAGGTCCGGCTCGCGCTCGCGAAGGGCCAGATCGTGGTGATCGACAACTATCGCATGCTGCACGGCCGGGATTCGTTCAGCGATGGCGGCGAGGGCAAGGAGCGCAAGTTGCGGCGCGTCTGGCTGGCTTATGATCGTCTGCCGGTGCTGAGAAACGCGGCGGACCAGCATCGCGAGCGACGGGCGCTCAAGCGCTTCGAGGCCTATGACATTCGGCCTCCGGCGATTGCAGCGCGGATGGCGCCTCCGCGCTCGATCGGCATCCGGGCGAGCGCGTGAAGGCAGACGTCGCCGTGCCCGGCACGGCGTCGGCGTAATGGCGGGGCCGGGAATGGAAGCGATCGCCAGCCTGTCGGCGGCAAGCTTCCTGACGTCGCTGCTGACGGCGGCCGTCGGCATCGGCGGCGGGCTGGGATTGCTCTCCGTCATGCCGTCCTTCATGCCGATGGCGGCCGTGGTCCCGTTGCACGGGCTGACCCAGCTCGTCAGCAATGGCAGCCGGTTCGTCTTTGATTACCGCAACGCCGATACCCGGCTGTTGCCGGCCTATCTGGCAGGCGCCTGTCTCGGCGGAGCGCTCGGCTACTTCTTCATCGGCAAACTGCCGGATCTCTTCCTGTCCGCCCTGCTCGGCGGCTTCATCCTGCTCTGCACGTGGACCACTCTGGTGAACAGGTTGGGCCGCGTCCTCACCAGCTTCTTCTCGATCGCCTTCGTGCAGACGTTCCTGTCGCTGTTCGTGGCGAGCGTCGGACTGCTCTCCCAGCCGGTTCTGATCAAACAGGGCCTGCCCAAGAATCGGGTGATCGTGACCCATGCCATGCAGATGAGCGTGCTGCACGGTCTCAAGGTCGCGGCGTTCGTCGCCGCGGGTTTTCCCTTCCTGCGCTATTGGCAGCTGGCGGGACTGATGATCGTGGCCTCGGCCGCCGGCTCCTATGTCGGCGGATTCTTTCGAGATCGAATTCCCGAAAGACTGGGTATTGTCGCCCTCAAGGCCGGCATCACGTTCTTTGCCGCCAAGATGATCGCCGATACGCTGATGCCACTGCAGGCGCTCTTCGGGTAACGCCCGCGCCCGCCGGGACGGACCGGCTATTTCAGCTTGAGGCCGACCACCCGCACCAATCCATCGGGGCGTTGCGTGTAGCCCTGCAGCCGGTCGGTGTGCGCGATCAGCACCTGCGGGTGGTAGAGATAGATGATCCAGCCGTTGGCCAGGAAACGCTCGGTGAGCTTTTCGTAGATGGCCTTGCGCGCGGCGACGTCGCTGGCGGCCCGCGCCTGCTGGTGCAAGGCATCGACCTCCTTGTCGCAGTAATGGCCCATGTTCTGCGGCGCGCCGCAGGCCTGGTAGATGATCGAATTGCCGTCGGGGTCGCTGCGGCCGCTCCAGGTGTTCTCGTAGAGCTGGAAATCGCCGTCCTCCGCGGTCTTCAGGGCCGTCGCGACCTCGGTGACGCGGATCTTGAGATCGAAACCCGCCTCCGCCGCCATCGACTGCACGACCTCGGCCACGGCCCGCGTTTCGGGCGTGTTGTTGACCATGAAGTCGATCGGTATCCGCCCATTGACGCCGGCTTCCTTGAGCAGCGCCTTGGCCTTGGCGATGTCCCGCTTGGGAATCGGGAACTTCTGCTGATAGTACGGGTTCTGCGGGCTGACCCATTGATTGCCCGGCACGAATTCGCCGTTGAACACGACCTGGTTGAGGGCCTCGCGATCGAGCGACAGCTCGAAGGCGCGACGCACGCGCGGGTCCTTGCCTAATGGATTGTCCGCCTTGGGGCCGTTGGCGACGTTGATGAGCAGACCGAACCAGCCCAGCGATACGGCCTTGCTGAGGCTGAGCTTCTTGTCCTCGCGCACGGTCTTGATGTCGGTGGCGAGCACACGCTCGATCAGGTCGAGCCCGCCCGAGCGCAGGTTGGCCAGGCGCACCGTCGCATCGACGATCGGCAGGTAGGTGATCTTGTCGATGAAGACGTTGTCCTTGTTCCAGTAGTCGGCGAACTTCTCGACCACGATGCGGTCCTGCTGCACGCGCTCGACGAACTTGTAGGGGCCGGCACAGACCGGATGCAGGCCGAACTTGTCGCCCGCCGCCTCGGCGGCCTTGGGCGCCACCATCATGCCGGCGCGGTCGGTGAGCTGGGCCAGCAGCGGCGAGAAGGGCGCCTTGAGATGCAGCTTGATGGTCAGGGGATCGACCACCTCGACGGAGTCGATGGCCGAGATCTCGGGCTTGCGGAACGAGCCTTTCATGTTGAGGTGACGTTCGAGGCTGTACTTGGCGGCGGCGGCGTCGAAGTCCTCGCCGTCATGGAACTTCACGCCCGGGCGCAGCTTGATGGTGACGGTCTTGCCGTCCTCCGAGGTCTCATGACTGAGCGCGAGCTGCGGCACGATGTTCAGCTTCTCGTCGATGTCGAACAGCTTGTCGCAGATCGACGAGAAGACGATGCGCGCCGTGTAGGTGCGCGAGAAGGTGGGGTCGAGCACGTCCGGATCGTCGCCCAACCCGATGCGCAGGGTGGATTGTGCCAGGGCGACGCCGGACATCGACAGCAGCACTGCCCAGCAGGCGAGTAGGACGGCGGCGCGACGACCTGGCTGTCTCATGGTTCCTCCATCGGACGCGATCGCAGAAGACGCCGTCATGCCGTGCATGCACCGTGCCATGACGCGCAGGCCGTCAATTGATGCGCCGTCGCCTCCAGGCCGGTCATTGGCGCCGGACGGGAGGGCGGCGGCCTCAATGGGCGTGACCGTGACGATGGTGCAGGTCGGGATAGTGAGGATGGTGGTGCGTCAGGGCCGAATGACGATGAACATGCGTGTGCGGCTCTCCCGCCAGATCCGCTGGGCCGTGTTCGTGCAGGTGATGCTCGTCGTGAACGTGACGATGGCTGTGCTCGATCGCCTCGTGGCGATGTTCGTGCGCGTGCCGCTCGGCCAGGTGGAGATAGAGGCCGACCGCCATGAGCAGCGCCGCCACCACGAGCCGAACCGTCAACGGTTCGCCGAACAGGCCCACCGCCAGGACCGCACCGATGAACGGCGCGGTCGAGAAATAGGCGCCGGTCCGCGCCGTCCCGACGTGGCGTAGGGCGAGGACGAACAGAACAAGGCTGACGCCGTAGCCCAGGAAACCGACTGCGCCCGCCGCCGCAACGGCGGTGGGAGACGGCAAGCTCGCGCCCCCGGACAGGGCGAGGATCAGATTCGTCGCCCCGGCAACCAGCCCCTTGATCATGGCGATCTGAACCGGGTCGGCCGACGAGAGCTTGCGCGTGAGGTTGTTGTCGATGCCCCAGGCGATGCAGGCGCCGATGATGGCGATCGCCCCCGGACCGATGGCCGTGCCGCCGCCCTGCCATGACAGGAGCGCCGCGCCGGCGAGGATCGCCAGCGCCCCCAGGAGGAGCCAGCGGTCGACGTTCTCCTTGAACACGACCCAGGCGATGCCCATGGTCGCGAGACCTTCGATGTTGAGCAGAAGGGTGGCGGCGGAAGCCGCCGTGTGCGACAGGCCGATCATGAGCAGCAGCGGTCCGACGACGCCGCCGAAGAGGACGACGAGGCCTAGCCAGGACAGGTCGCTGCGTCGGAGCGACGCTTCTGCCGGAGGATTACCGCGGGCCCGTCGCACGAGGTAGAAGATGCCGAGCCCGATGCCGGAGCCGAGATAGAGGAGGCCGGCGAGCAGCCACGGATCGATGCCGCTGCCGAGGAGGAGCTTGGCCAGCGGCGTGCTCGCCCCGAACAGCATGGCCGAGGCGATTGCCATCGACGGCCCCGAATATGATCGCAACCTGGTCATCGCCGTGCGTCCTCCGTGAGCAGTCTAGCAGAGTTGGTGCGAGGCTATTTGGTGGGCAGGTTCGGTATCGCGGAGCAGCACGAGCTTATCGGTAAATCGCAGTTGCGGATTTCGGCCGTCTCTCGCTTTGCTACTGTATATCGTGGGGAGCAGGTGGTGGCGCATACGGAGGTCTGAACCTCACCTACAGGTGGGGAGGCTCAAGCGATAATAGGGGATCAAATATGGCAGTATCCCCAGCGGCAGTGCGGCCGCCAAAATAACGGTAGAGCGAAATCAATGATGGGAGACGAATTCCAGAACCTAAAGTTAGGTGTTGAAGCTTCTGCAGCGATCCTTTGCACAGTGTGGCTGGTGCGATGGCCACATTATTCACGCTATCTTTCTTTGTTTTTCCGATGTCATCTTGGGTTGATATATAGAAGGCTTTTTATAGCATTTCTTGTAATTGCGGTTATTAGCAACGCAATGGAATTTATAAAGGACCTTGCTAAGCATGAGTTCGCCGTAGATGACCTTATGTGGGTTTTTATCTATGCTTTAGCGATTGTGATCGTCTTTCTCGTGGCGGATAGACTTTTCCGCTCTCGACTCCGATAATTAGTGGTCGGCCTGGGCGCCGCTTCTATCACCTCCACATGCAGTCAATGTTGTTCGATGGGTTTGTGGTCGTGCGGGAGTGAGGCGTGGGTATAGGTACGGCACTTCGGCGGGCTTGCCGTAGATGCACTTCCGAATAAACCGCGCCACGTCGCGGGCACCAAACAGCATCTTGGTTTATCGTCCCGATGAGCACTCTTTTGATGTTGAGCCTTCTCGCAGCAGGAGCTTCACCTCTGTCTTGCTGGATGATCTCAACTTGGAAGTCGATGACGCAGGGAGGATCATCTCCGTTTGGGGAATGTGTCCTCGGACAAGATGGAAGTCCGCGAGGCTGAGCGCTCCAGAGGCCTTATTCGGCGAACTCTTCATCGTTCCCCATGCCCCGCTATCGCGGCTGCGGATTGCGGTCGCTTTCCGCAAGCAAAACGACCCTTCGTGAGGGCTCGGCATCCCAAGGTCACCTGCCGGTCTTTCCCCCCGTCGCAAGGCGGGGGTTTTGATTCGTGCCGCTGCGTGAATTCTCAGGGACACGCGAATCGGTGGTTAGCCATCTAGAAGGTGTGATTGCGTATTTAGCAATAATCTGCTATGGTGCCTTTCGCATCGGAGTGGCGGCGCCGTCGTGTCTGCGCGCCGGGCCGGTGCGGGTCTCGCGAAGCTCGCGAGACTCGCGACTCTCGCGAGGAATGACTCAAAGTGCAGGCAAATCAGCGTTTTATGGCGATCCTCGCGAGGCGCGCTTTTTTGTCTTTTTGAACGTCGACTGGGGAGGGGTGGACGGGAATGATTTCGGGAATTCCCGAAAGTTCGGGAAAGAGATTGCGATAAACGCCATAACGCCTTGAGGGCAAAAGTTTTTTGCCGCTGCCGCCGCGATTTCGGGAAAACTGCTTTTTTCCGGCGCGGCGAGGGTGGGATTACGCCGCCGAGGCGTAGATGCGGTCGAGGTCGTTGTCGTCGTAGGCGTACTCGGTGGAGCAGAACTCGCACTTCACCGATACGCGGCCGGTGGCATCGCGCATGTCGTCGAGTTCCTCGCGCTTGATCGAGCGCAACACGCGGTCGATGCGGGCGCGGCTGCAGCGGCAGCGCGCGATGAAGGGCCGTGTCTCGAACACGCGCGGCTGCTCCTGGTGGAACAGGCGGTAGAGCAGGTGGCTCGCCGGCAGGTTGGGGTCGAGCATCTCGGCCTCGGTCGCCGAGGCCATCAGGATCACCGCCTTGCGCCAGTCGTCCTCGCGCTGCTCGGCGTCGATGTCGAGGCGGCCGGCGTCGAACTCGGGCATCTGCTGCACCATCAGCGCCGCGGCGCGCCAGTGCGGCGTGCCGTCGGTGACGGTGCGGCGGGCCGCGATCTTGATGCCGGTCGGCAATTGCTCGGACTGGCGGAAGTAGGTGTGGGCGCAGTCGGCCAGCGTCGGTCCCTCCAGGGGCACCACGCCCTGGTAGCGCTCGGTGTACTGGCCCTGATCGACCGTGAAGGCGAGACGGCCGCTGCCGAACAGCTTCGGCACGTAACCGTCGGGCGCCTCGCTGTTGCCGGCACCGAGCGCCACGGCGAGCTTCCACGAATCGAACTGCGCATAGCCGCGCAGCGCGCCGTCGGTGGTGAGGTCGGTGACCAGCAGGCGGATCGGGCCGTCGCCGGTGATCTGCAGGGTGAAGATGCCGTCGTACTTGAGCGAGGTGGCGAGCGCTGCGCACAGCACCATGGCCTCGGCGAGCGGCCGCGCCACGGCAAGCGGATAGCCGTGGCGCTCGATGACCGCATCGAGGGTCGGGCCCAGCCGCACCAGGCGACCGCGCACGCCCAGCGCGTCGAGCTGGAACGGCAGGGCTTGGTCGTCGGAAGTCCAGAGGCCGCCTTCCGACGTCCCCATTATCGGGTCACCCTCACGACAGGCACCAGGCGAGGATGCTCTTCTGCGCGTGCAGGCGGTTCTCCGCTTCGTCGAACACGACGGACTGCGGGCCGTCGATCACGTCGGCGGTCACTTCCTCGCCGCGATGGGCGGGCAGGCAATGCATGAAGATGGCATCCGGCTTTGCCTGTTTCATCAGGCGCTGGTCGACCTGGTAGGCGCGCAGCAGGTTGTGCCGGCGTGCCGCGCTCGGGCTTTGCGGATCCTCGTCGCCCATCGACACCCAGGTGTCGGTGACGACGCAATCGGCATTGCGCACGATGGTCTCGGGGTCGTGGCCGATGGTGATGCGGCCCTGCGATTTCTCGGCCCACTGCACCACGTCCGCCGGCGGCTTGAGCTCCGGCGGGCAGGCGATGCGCAGTTCGAAGTCGAACTGCACCGCGGCGTGGATCCACGACGTCGCCATGTTGTTGCCATCGCCGGACCAGGCGATCGACTTGCCCCGAATGGTGCCGCGATGCTCCTCGTAGGTCATGACGTCGGCCATGAGCTGGCAGGGATGCGTCTTGTCGGTGAGGCCGTTGATCACCGGCACGGTCGCATACTTGGCCATCTCGAGGAGCTTCTCCTCGACGGTGGTGCGCATCATGATGATGTCGACATAGCGCGACAGCACCCGGGCGGTGTCGGCGATGGTCTCGCCGCGGCCGAGCTGGGTGTCGGTGCGGCCCAGCATGATGGTCTGGCCGCCCAGCTCGCGCATGCCGACCTCGAACGACACGCGCGTGCGGGTCGAGGGCTTCTCGAAGATCATGGCGAGCGTCTTGCCGGCGAGCGGCTTGTCGTGGCCGCCGTTCGCCCGCGCCTTCTTCATCGCCTTGCCGTGATCGAGGATCTGGCGAAGCGTCCGGGGATCGACCTGGTCGAGGTCGAGGAAATGCTTGGGTGTCGCCATGGTGCGCTACTCGGCGGCCTTGGCGGCATCGGCCTCGAACGACAGGGCGGCCTTCTCCAGCAGGGCGAGGCCCTCGTCGAGCGCCGCCTTGTCGGCGATCAGCGCCGGGAAGATGCGGATCACGTTCTCGCCCGCGATCGGCACCAGCAGGCCGAGCGACAGCAGGCGGTCGACCATCTCGCCGGCCGGGACGACGCAGCGCAGCCCCTGGAGGAAGCCGGTGCCGCGCGCCTCGGCGAATACCGCCGGATGCTTCTTCACCAGGCCCTCGAGCTGGGCCTTGAGGTACTTGCCGCGCTCGTGCACGCCGTCGATGAAGCCCGGCTGCGTCAGCACGTCGAGCACCGCGTTGGCCACGCCAGTGGCAAGCGGATTGCCGCCATAGGTCGAGCCGTGCGTGCCCGGCACCATGCCGACGGCTGCCTTCTCGGTCGCCATGAAGGCGCCGATGGGGAAGCCGCCGCCCATGCCCTTGGCGACCGCCATCACGTCGGGCGCGACGCCCGACCATTCGTAGGCGAACAGCTTGCCGGTGCGGCCGAAACCCGTGTGGATCTCGTCGTAGAACAGCAGCAGGCCGTACTCGTCGCACATCGCGCGCAGCGCCTTGAGGAACTCCGGCGTCGTCTCGCGGATGCCGCCCTCGCCCTGGATCGGCTCGACCAGGATGCCGGCGGTCTCATCGTCGATCATGTCGCGCACGACGTTGGCGTTGTTCAGCGGCGCATGGCGATAGCCCGGCGCGGGCGGGC
The DNA here is from genome assembly GCF_900167455.1 of Enhydrobacter aerosaccus. Classification (GTDB taxonomy): domain Bacteria; phylum Pseudomonadota; class Alphaproteobacteria; order Reyranellales; family Reyranellaceae; genus Reyranella; species Reyranella aerosaccus. The sequence continues at coordinate 171,484 of NZ_FUWJ01000010.1, read as the reverse complement.
CGAAGCCCTCCAGGTACTTCTCGTTACCGGTGGCGGCGAGCGCGTTCAGCAGGCGGCCATGGAAGGCAGCCTGGAAGCAGATGATCTTGTACCGGCCCGGCTTGCCGTTCACGTACTGGTACTTGCGGATCAGCTTGATGCCGCCTTCGATCGCCTCGGCGCCGGAATTGCAGAAGAACATCGTGTCGGCGAAGGTGAGGTCCACCAGCCGCTTGGCCAGCTTCTCGCCATTGCCGATGCGATAGATGTTGGAGGTGTGCCAGAGCTTCGATCCCTGCTCGGTCAGGGCCTTGACCAGGTAGGGATGGCAGTGGCCCAGCGCGTTCACGGCGATGCCGGAGGTAAAGTCGACATAACGTCGGCCATCCGTCGCGTAGAGATAGTTGCCCTCTCCGCGTTCGAACACGACGTCCTTGCGACCGTACGTCGGCATCACAGCCGTAATCACAGCGTAATCCTCCTTGAAAGCAAAAAAGCCTCGCCACGCCGGCAAGTCCCGAATGGGAAATGCCGGTTGATGACGAGGGCTCGGCACTATCGGACCGCGCCCGGGAGGTGTCAACTTGGGCGGCGGAAGTCGCGCGCCTTGAGGGGCTGGGACCCGTCTGCTAGGAGACCGCCTCCCCCAAGATCATGGCATGACCCTTCTTCCTACTCGCAACAGCCAGCTCGCCTTCAGCCGCGCCACCTTCCGGTCGGTGCCCGAGATGCTGGATTATGCCGCCCGGGGAGAAACCGGCGTCACCTTTTATACGGCGCGCGGCGAGCGGCTGGCGGCCCTGACCTGGTGCGAGATCCGCGACCGGGCCCATGTCGTGGCCCGCAAGCTGATCGGGGCGGGATTCGCGCGCGGCGACCGACTCCTGATCACTGCCGACACTTGGCCCGGTTTCTTCGACACCTTCTTCGGCGCTCAATATGCAGGGATGCTGCCGGTTCCGGTATCGATCCCGGTCGGCATCGGCGGCAAGGAAGCCTATCTCGAGCAGCTGCGGCGGCAGTTCGCGGCCTCGGGCGCGGTCGCGGCAGTCGGCATCGACGACCTGGCCGGCTTCCTGGCCGAGGCGGCGGCCGAGTTCCCGGACCTGCGTCTCCATGGTGGCGTCGGCGCGATCGATTCGCTGCCCGAGAAGCCGGTCGATCTGCGGCCGCTCGGTCCGGACGACGATTGCTACATCCAGTTCTCTTCCGGCAGCACGCGTCATCCGCACGGTGTGCGCATTCAGCAGAGCGCCTTGATGGCGAATCTGGCTGGCATCACCGGACCGGCCGGGCTCGATGTCGTGATCGGCGACCGCGCCGTGAGCTGGCTGCCGCTTTATCACGACATGGGCCTGATCGGCTTCCTGATGGCGCCGCTGTCGAGCCAGCTTTCGATCGACTATCTGACACCGCGCGACTTCGCCCGCCGCCCCATGCAGTGGCTGAACCTCATCTCGCGCAACCGCGCCTCCATCGCCTACAGCCCGAGCTTCGGCTACGACCTCGCCACCCGCCGCGGCGCCATGCAGGTGCCGGACGACCTCGACCTGTCGACCTGGCGCGTGGCCGGCATCGGCGGTGACATGGTGCGCGCCGAAGTGCTCGAGCGTTTCGCCGCCGCCTTCGAACCCAAGGGATTCAATCGCTCGGCCTTCATCCCGAGCTACGGCATGGCCGAGGTCTGCCTCGCCATCACCTTCTGTCCGCACGGCACCGGCTTCCGCACCGACACGGTCGATCGCGCCGCGCTCGGCAACGAGCAACGCGCCGTGCCTGCCGCCGATTCGGCCGACGCGCAGACAGCGCGGCGCTTCGTGGTCTGCGGCCGCGTGCTACCCGGTCATCAGCTCGAGGTCCGCGACGAGAGCGGCACGGTGCTGGGCGATCGGCAGGTCGGCCGCATCTTCGTGAAGGGGCCCAGCATCATGCCCGGCTACTTCAACGAGCCGGAGGCCTCGCATGCGGTCCTGTCGAAGGATGGCTGGCTCGATACCGGCGACCTCGGCTATCTGCTCGACGGCGAGATCGTGGTGACCGGCCGCGCCAAGGATCTGATCATCGTCCATGGCCGCAACGTCTGGCCGCAGGACATCGAGTGGGCGATCGAGGGGCGGCGCCTGGTGAAGACCGGCGATTCGGCCGCCTTCTCGGTCGATAGCGGCGAAGGCGAGCGCGTGGTCGTCGCCGTGGTGGCCCGCGTCTCGGGCGATGAAGCCCGGGCCGAACTGGCCCGCGATGTCGCCGGCGCCGTGCGAGAGGCGGTCGTGGTCGATTGCGAGGTCGTGCTGGTGCCGCCGGCGCTCGGCCTGCCCATGACGTCCTCCGGCAAGCTCTCCCGTGCACGCGCCAGGGCCAACTACCTCGCGGGCCTGTACGCGCCGCCGCCGTCATCGACCAAGCCCGCGGCAGCCTGAGGCGCGCGGCCGTGGCGAAGCGGATCGCGGTCACCGGCGCCACGGGCTTCGTCGGGCCGCATCTCGTGGCCGCCCTGGCGCGGCGCGGCTGGACCCTGCGCCTGCTGGTCCGGCGCTGGTCGCCCTTGCCGTCGCTGGCCGCCGTCGATGCCGAGATCGTGTGGGGCGACTTGGCGGACGAGGCGGCTCTAAGGCAGCTCGTTGCCGGGGTCGATGGCGTGGTTCACGCCGCCGGCCTGATCAAGGCCCGCCGCGAGCAGGACTTCTTCACCGTCAACCGCGACGGCACGGCGCGGCTCTCGGCCCTCGCGCCGGACGTGCCGCTGGTCCTGCTGTCGTCCTTGGCGGCCCGTGAGCCGCAACTGTCGCCTTACGCGGCCAGCAAGCGGGCGGCGGAACAGGTCCTGGCCGAACGGGCGGGACGGTGGATCGCCCTGCGGGCGCCCGCGGTCTACGGACCCGGCGATCGCGAAACCCTGACCTATTTCCGCAGCGTGGCGCGGGGAATTGCGCCTCAGCCGGCCATTCCGGGGGCCCGCCTGGCCCTGATCCATGTCGCCGACCTGGCCGAGGCCCTGGCGATGGCCCTCGAGCAGCCGCTACCGGCTGCCGTATATGAAGTCGATGATGGCCGGGACGGCGGGTACAGCTATGCCGACATGGCCCGTGCAGCCGGATTGGCCCTCGGGCGGAGAGAACGGTTGTTCCGGATTCCCCGTATGCTGATTGAGGTTATTGCCCGCGCTCACGGTATCGGCCAAGCCCTGGGTGGCCCCGTCCAAATCCTGACGCCCAACAAGGTCAATGAGCTGTTCCATCCGGATTGGACGGCCCACGACCATCGCTTCGCGGCAGCCGTCCGCTTCTCTCCTCGTTATGATCTGGGGGCCGGTTTCCGGGACACGATCTTGTGGTACCGGGCCCACAAATGGCTCTAAAGGCTGTGAAACACACCGTAACAATTTGTTATTTCACAAAGAATCGCGATTTCTGCACAAGTCACCATGTCTGATGTCCAGACCGGGAGCCTCCCCTTGCGCACTGCCCAGAACATGATCGTCGAGAACGACGACTTCGCCGATACCCTCGTTGCTCGACGCCCCCCGTCGCGTGGCGAAGTCATGGCCGAGATCTGCCGCCAGCTCGAGCCGTTCCAGACCGACGATGGCGCGGCGATCACGGGCGCGACGGTCATTTCCAAGGATCTCTCGATCGACTCCCTCGCGGTCATGGACATGGTCATGGATCTCGAGGACCAGTTCGACGTGTCGATCCCGATGAACGTCGTGGCGGAAATTCACACGGTCGATGAGCTCGCCGACACGATTCTGTCGCTGAGCGCGCGGCGCTAATCCCACACTGTTAATCCCATGGGGCTGTTTGACCGCCATGCGGGTCTGCTGGACGCCTACCGCGACGTCCGCACGACCGGCGCTGACCCGTTCCAGATTCGCATGGAGCGGGTTCTTTCCGCGACCGAAGCGGTCATCAACGGCCGCAAGACGCTGCTGGTCGGGACGAACAACTACTTCGGCCTGACCTTCGACCCGTCCTGCATGGAGGCCGCGATCGAGGCGATCCGCGCCGAGGGCACCGGGACTACGGGCTCGCGCATCGCCAATGGCAGCTACAGCGAGCATGTGGCACTCGAGCAGGAGATCGCCGAGTTCTACGGCAAGAAGCACTGCATGGTCTTCACGACCGGCTATCAGGCCAATCTCGGCGTGATCTCGACCCTGGTGGCCCAGGGCGATTTCCTGCTGATCGATGCCGACAGCCATGCCTCCATCTACGACGCCTGCAAGATGACGCAGGCCGAGGTGGTGCGCTTCAAGCACAACGATCCGTCGAGCCTCGAAGCCCGCCTGCGCCGGCTGGGCGACCGGCCGGGTAACCGGCTGGTGGTGCTCGAAGGCATCTACTCGATGCTGGGCGACAGCGCGCCGCTCAAGGAATTCATCGACGTCAGCAAGAAGTACGGCGCCTATGTGCTGGTCGACGAGGCCCATTCGCTGGGCGCGCTGGGCGAACATGGCCGCGGCCTGTGCGAGTCCACGGGCGTGCTGGACGACTGCCATTTCATCGTCGGGACTTTCTCCAAGACGCTGGGCGCAATCGGCGGCTACTGCGTCTCCAACGATCCCGACTTCGACATCCTGCGTGTGACCGTGCGGTCCTACATGTTCACCGCCTCGCTGCCGCCGTCGATCGTCGCGTCGGTGCGCCAGGCACTGCGCGTGGTCAAGGCGCGGCCCGAGCTGCGCACCAAGCTGTGGGAGAATGTCGCCACCCTCTATGACGGGCTGGCGGCGCGGGGCTTCAAGCTGGGGCCGGAACATGGCCCGGTGGTCGGCGTGCATCTGCCCGATCGGAGCACTGCCATCGGCTTCTGGCGCGCCATGCTGGATGCGGGCGTCTATGTGAACGTTGCCGTGCCGCCGGCCACGCCCAACGGCGTGTCGCTGCTGCGCTGCTCGGTATCGGCGGCGCACAGCAAGGAACAGCTCGCGCACATGATCGAGGTCATGACGGGGATCGGCCGACAGATGGGGCTACTCGGTCCCCAGCTGCGCGCCGTCGCCGGCAACCGCTAAGGAAGTACGTGCCGTGCGCCGTCGCTGGCCACTGGAACCAGCGGACAGGGCGGCGCGGCCGAACTGGTCGTCTCGTTCCGTCTCCCGCTGCCGATAGCTGACGGACAACGGCCATGTTCACCTTGGCGCATCTCTCAGATCCGCACCTGCCGATGCCGCGCGCCCCGCTGGGCCAGCTCCTGAACAAGCGGGCCACGGGCTATTACAACTGGTGGCGTCACCGCGTGCATGTTCATGTGCCGGAGGCGCTGGCCGGCATCGTCGCCGACATCAAGGCGCGCGCGCCCGACCACATCGCGCTGACGGGCGATCTGGTGAATGTCGCGCTGCCGCAGGAGTTCCGGCGCGCCGCGGATTGGCTTGCTGGCTTCGAACCGCCGGACCGTCTTACGATCGTGCCGGGCAATCACGATGTCTACGTCTCCGTTCCCTGGGACGAGAGCCTGGGTCTGTGGGGCGCCTATATGGCGGGCGATGGCGAATCGTCGGCGCCGGGCCTGGATGCTTTCCCGATCGTCCGCCGCCGTGGGCCCGTCGTCCTGATTGGCCTGTCGACCGGCGTGCCCAAGCCGCCCTTCTTTGCCACCGGCGATCTCGGCTCCTCCCAGATCGCGCGGGCCGAGCGGCTGCTGGCGGAGACGGGGCGGGAAGGGCTGTGCCGGATCGTGCTGATCCATCATCCGCCGCTGTTCGGCCAGTCGCGCTTCAAGCGCCTGACCGATACGGCGGCCTTCCAGGCCATGATCCGCCGGGTCGGCTGCGAGGCCGTCCTGCACGGCCACAATCATCTCAGCGAGATCGCCCGCATTGCCGGCCCTACTGGTCCGGTCCCCGTCCTGGGCGTGACGTCGGCCTCGGCCGCTCCCGACAGCAAATACGGCCGTGCCCGCTATCATCTTATCCGGATCGACCGTCACGAGGGGGGCTGGCGTCTCGACGTCGAATTGCGTGCTCTGTCCGCCGATGGTCGCGGCTGCGAGCCGGACGGCAAGTTGGTTTTCCAGTCGGGTGCTCACGCATCCACGGTCAATTGAGGCAGGTATGGCATCCTCTGAAATCGTCGTCTCCCCGGTTGTCGGCAAGGCAGATCTCAAGGCCTTCATCGACTTGCCCAAGCGCCTGTTCGCCGGCCACAAGGGGTACGTTCCCCATCTCGATGTCGAGCGTCGCGAAGCCTTCTCGCCGGACAAGAATCCGCTCTTCAAGCATGTCGAGGTGCAGTTCTTCCTGGCGCGGCGCGACGGCAGAGTGGTCGGTCGCATCGCCGCACAGATCGACCACGCCTATCTCGAACGCTACGGCGACAGCACCGGGCATTTCGGCTGCCTTGCCGCCGAGGACGATCCGGCCATCTTCGCGGCTCTGTTCGCCGCCGCCGAGGACTGGCTGCGGCAGAAGGGCATGAAGCGGGCGACGGGTCCATTCAGCCTTTCCGTCAACGAGGAAGTCGGTCTCATGGTCTGGGGCTTCGACAGCCGGCCGATGCTGATGGTGCCTTACGATCCGCCTTACTCCGGCCCGCGCGTCGAAGGCTGCGGCTACACCAAGATCAAGGACATGCTGTCGTACGACTACGACGTCCAGAATGCGCCGGAGACGCTGGGGAAGAAGCTGCTGGCCCGGGCAGGCCTTGCAGATCGCGTGAAGGTGCGGACCGCGAACATGAAGATGTTCGATGCCGAGGTCCGCACCCTGGTCGGAATCTTCAACGACGCCTGGAGCGACAATTGGGGCTTCGTGCCCTTCACCCAGGCCGAGATCGACCATGCGTCCAAGGCGTTCGGACCGGTCATCGTGCCGGATCTCGCGGTGTTCGTGGAAGTCGACGACGAGGCGGTGGCCTTCATCGTCGCCCTGACCAACCTCAACGAGGCCATCACGGAGTTCAACGGCAGCCTCAACCCGCTGAACCTCGCCAAGCTGCTGTGGCGGCTCAAGATCGCCGGCGTCGGGAGCACGCGCGTGCCGCTCATGGGCGTGCGCAAGAAATACCGCAACCATCCGCTGATGGGAGCCGGCCTGGCCATGATGGCGATCGACGTGCTGCGCCAGAACGGCAAGCGGCTCGGCAAGAAGACGGCCGAGCTGGGCTGGATCCTCGAGGACAACAAGGCGATGAACAACATCATCCGCTTGGTTGGCGGCGTGCACTACAAGACGCATCGCATCTACGAGAAGGCGCTGGCGTGACGGTGCCGGCGCCCGGCGCCAAGCGACCTCCCTCGGCCTTCGCTCCGCTCGCCAACCGCGCCTTTCTCGGCCTGTGGATCGCCAACCTGCTGTCCAATGTCGGCGGCTGGATGCAGACCACGGGAGCCGCCTGGGAAATGACCAGCCTGACCAGTGAGCCGATCTATGTCGCGGCGCTGGCCGCGGCCGGCACGCTGCCGATGTTCCTGTTCTGCTTCTTCGCCGGCATCCTCGCCGACCGCTTCGAGCGGCGGCGCTACATCATCCTCTGCCAGTGGTGGATGATGGGGGTGGCGGCGGTCCTCGCGGTACTGGCCTTCCTGGGCCAGCTCAGCGCCTGGAACCTGCTGGTGTTGAGCTTCCTGATGGGACTGGGCAACGCCATGAACGCGCCGGCGTGGCACGCCGTCGTGCCGGAGATCGTCAGCGGCCCGCTGCTGCGGCCGGCGATCGCGCTCAACAGCGCCGGCTTCAATCTCGCCCGGACCATCGGCCCGGTGATCGGCCAGATGCTGCTGGGCCTGGTCGGCGTCTTCCTTCTCTTCTTCATCAATTCCGTCACCTACATCGGTGTTATCTTCGCCATGCAGGCCTGGAAGCGGCCGCCAGAGGCCCATGCCGAGCAGCGGCGGGAAGGCTTTTTCGAGGCGGCGCGGGCCGGCATCGCCTACGTCCGGAACTCGGCCGAGCTGCAGGCCGTCTTCGCCCGTGGCCTCTGCTTCTTCGTGCCCGGAATCGCCATGGGAACCTTGCTGCCCGTGATCGGCCGGTTCGCGCTCAAGCTCGACGAGTTCTCCTTCGGCATCCTCTACGCCGCCTTCGGTGCAGGTGCAGTGGCTGGCGCCATGATGATGCCGGCCCTGAACCGCCTGCTCGGCTCCGATCGTGCCAACATTTGGGCAATGGGGCTGCACGCCCTCTCGACGCTGGTCGCCGCGCTCGAGATGAAGCCGCTGATCTTCGGCCTGTGCATCACCATCGCCGGCGGCTGCTGGATCATGGTGATCGCCAACAATGGCGCCGCCGTCCAGATGATCCTGCCCAACTTCATGCGGGCGCGCGGCATGGCCGTCCACCAGATGGTTTTCTTCGGCGCCATGGTGGTGGGCTCGCTGTTATGGGGAAAGATCGCTGATCAGTGGGGCGTGAAGGCCTCGCTCATCCTGTCGGCTCTATCGCTGATCCCGCTGACGATGGTCGCGGCATCGATTCGCCTGCCGCGCTCGTCGATGCGACGGCTCTGACGAGCAACTGTCGCGACGGCGATGTGATGGCGACACCACAAGACCCCCAAAAATTTCGCCGTGGAGTCAGAATCCTCTTGTAACGGCGCACATTAGTTGTAGATAGCAAACGAAGACGCCCACGCACGTGCCGCTGGCCCATAGTGGTTACGCAACGACGGAAAGCGTCCTTTTTGGCAGTGCTGGCTTCGCGCCGGGTCCGGGAAGGAGCTTCTGAGATGGTTGCTTGCTGTGCGGGGCGCGATCCCCGCTATCGTGTCGCATGCCCGGCGAGTTCTGGCCGGGCCACATCGTTCGAACTTCCGCTCCGGCGGAAAACCGCTCCGTCGAGTATTCGCTGACGACGCCGCCCGCGAAGGGCGCCGTTCGTCACTGCGTTACTCCCATCGAACCTGCAGACATTCTAGACGGGGAACCCCCCAGCGATGACCGAGCGTATTTTCCGTTATCTCCGCGAACAGCAGCCCGAGACGCCGTGCCTGGTGATCGACCTCGACTTGGTCGAGCACAACTTTCGGCGCATGCGCGAGCTGCTGCCGGCCGCTCACATCTTCTACGCCGTGAAAGCCAACCCGGCAGCCCAGATCCTGTCCCGGCTCGCGGGGCTCGGCTCGAAGTTCGACACGGCGTCGCGCGGCGAGATCGAGATGGTGCAGGCCACCGGCATCAGCATGGACCGCATCTCCTTCGGCAACACCATCAAGAAGGAGAAGGACATCGCCTGGGCCTACCAGCAGGGTGTCCGCCTGTTCGCCTTCGACAGCGAGGCGGAGCTGCAGAAGCTCGCGCGCGTGGCGCCCGGTGCCCGGGTCTTCTGCCGCGTGCTGGTCGATTGCGGCGGCGCCGAGTGGCCGCTCAGCAAGAAGTTCGGCTGCGCGCCGGAGATGGCCAAGGACCTGCTGCGCAAGGCCAGGGAATGGGGCCTCGATCCCTACGGCATCTCCTTCCATGTCGGCAGCCAGCAGACCGATCTCGATCAGTGGGACAAGGCGCTGGCCCAGGTCTCGCAGATGTTCTTCGCTCTCGCCGAGGAAGGCGTCGATCTGCGCATGGTCAACCTGGGTGGCGGCTTCCCGGCCCGTTACCGCGCTGAGGTCAACAGCATCGAATCCTATTGCGAGGCGGTCGGCCGCGCCCTGGTGCGCCACTTCGGCAATCGCATGCCGGAGGTCATCATCGAGCCCGGCCGCTCCATGGTGGGCGATGCCGGCGTGATCCAGAGCGAGGTCGTGCTGGTCTCGCGCAAGGCCGCCAACGACCGCAAGCGCTGGATCTATCTCGATATTGGCAAGTTCTCGGGCCTGGCCGAGACGATGGACGAGAGCATCAAGTATCGCCTGCGGACGGCTCGTGACGGCACGCGCGTCGGCCCGGTGGTGCTGGCGGGTCCCACCTGCGATTCCGCCGACATCCTGTACGAGAAGACCGAGTACAAGCTGCCTCTGTCGCTGAAGCCCGGCGACAAGGTCGAGATCCTGTCGACCGGCGCCTATACGACGACCTACTCGTCAGTGGCCTTCAACGGCTTCGCGCCGCTCAAGGCGATCTGCATCTAGGCAGCGACGTTACATCGGGGTGACGGGACGGGGCCTTGAGAAAGGCCCCGTTGCCGTTTATCGAGCATTTAACGATACAGCGGGGATGCTGAAATGGCGAAGAGAGTCGCGCGCAAGGTTCCGAACAAGAAGTATCTGACCTTCAAGGGCCGCATGGTCATGATCGGCTTCGGCTCGATCGGTCAGGGCGTGCTGCCGCTGATCCTGCGTCATATCAACATCAAGCCCGAGCAGATCGTCATCATCACCGACGAAATGCGCGGCGGTGAGGCCGAGGCGGAGCGCTACGGCGTCGAGTTCGTCGAAAAGCGCCTGACCGAATCCAACGTCCGCGCCACGCTGGACAACCGGCTGGGCGAGGGCGACTTCCTGGTCAATCTTTCGGTCGAGGTCGCTTCGACGGCGCTGATCGAGCTTTGCCAGAAGAAGGGTGTGCGTTACCTCGATACCTGCATCGAGCCTTGGCCGGGCGGCTATACCGACCCCAACCTGTCGGTCTCGCGTCGCTCGAACTATGCGCTGCGCGACACCATGCTGAAGCTGAAGCCGCGCTACGAAGGTGGTCCGACGGCGGTGGTCGCCCATGGCGCCAACCCCGGACTGGTCTCGCATTTCGTGAAGCAGGCGCTGATGAATATCGCGCATGACACCGGCGTGAAGACGGCCGCGCCGACCACGCGCGAAGGCTGGGGCAAACTCGCCCAGCGTCTCGGCATCAAGGTGATCCACATCGCCGAGCGCGACACGCAGGTCTCGAAAAAGCCGAAGGAAGTCGGCGAGTTCGTCAACACCTGGTCGATCGACGGCTTCGTCTCCGAGGGCGGGCAGCCCGCCGAGATGGGCTGGGGTACACACGAGAAGGCGCTGCCGCCCGACGGCAAGCGTCATACGTTTGGCTGCGACGCGGCGATCTACCTCAATCGTCCGGGCCTGCTGACGCAGACGCGCACCTGGACGCCGATCGAGGGGCCGTTCCACGGTTTCATCATCACCCACAACGAGTCCATCTCGATCGCCGACTACCTTACCGTGCGTGACGGCAAGAAGGTCACCTACCGGCCGACCGTGCATTACGCCTATCATCCGTGCGACCAGGCGATCATGTCGATGCACGAGATCGCCGGAAAGAACCTGAAGCAGCAAAAGCGCCAGCGCCTGATCGTCGACGAGGTCGTCTCCGGCCGCGACGAGCTGGGTGTGCTGCTGATGGGACACAAGAAAGGCGCCTACTGGTACGGCTCGCAGATCGACATCAAGGAAGCGCGCAGCCTGGTGCCTTACAACAATGCCACCTCTATCCAGGTGGTGGCACCGGTGCTGTCAGGCATCATCTGGGCGCTCGAAAACCCCAACCGCGGCATCGTCGAAGCGGATGAGATGGATTTTGCCCGCAACCTCGAGATCTGCATGCCCTATCTCGGCCCGGTCGTCGGCAAGTACAGCGACTGGACCCCGCTGCAGGATCGCGGCGTCCTCTTCCCCGAGGACCTCGACAAGTCCGACCCGTGGCAGTTCAAGAACTTCCGCGTGGTGTGATTCCATGACGTAAGATCGCGGTGTTCGAGACACCGGATCCACGGTGCGTAGGATTTTGCCTACGCATCATTGTCTCTGCGCGTTCTCTCCTGCCGCGAGAGCCGGCCTTCCAAGGGAGCTGATCGGTCTCCTTGTACCGGAAGGCGGCAGCGGCCGGTCGGTAGTGCAGCCCTCAACGCTTGCGGACGAACTCCGCGCGCAGCACCAGGCCCTTGATGCCCTCGAAGCGGCAATCGATCTCCTGGGGGTCGCCGGTCAGGCGGATCGACCGGATCACCGTTCCCCGCCGCAGCGTCTGGTTGGCGCCCTTGACCTTCAGGTCCTTGGTGAGAACCACACTGTCGCCGTCGGCAAGGAGATTGCCGACCGAATCCCGCACCTCTACGGCCTGGGCAGCCGTTTGCTTGGCCTTGGCTTCCGCGGCCGGAATCCACTCGCCCGTGGCTTCGTCATAGACATATTCGTCATCGGGCTCGGCCATTCTCGTCTCGCTTCCTGTGCTCTGGCGCTTGAGAGCGAGCGCTCTACACGCCGGGAATGGTTGCCGCAAGCGTCGGAGCGGCGCGGGCCGGCCAACTTCAATTCGCTTCTTCGACGGCATTGGGGCAGCATGGCCCGGACGGCTTGGGGAAGAGGGACGCTCTGTCGCGGGGCGAGCCGCAAGGTCGGTGTGTGGGATGACTGGGATGGGGACCATCAAAGGAGCATGAACAAGCGGGTTGCCTGGCTCGATACGTTGCGGGGCGGCGCCGTGGTGGCCGTGATCGCCTATCATCTGGTGCAGAGCTCGGCCCTCAACGGCAGCTGGTTGTCGCGAGTCACCTATTACGGCCAGTACGGCGTGGATCTGTTCTTCGTGCTGAGCGGCTGGCTGGTCGGTACGCTGTTCTGGCGCGAACTCTGGTCCACAGGTGATGTCGCTCTCGGCCGATTCTGGCTGCGCCGCGCCTTGCGGACCATCCCACCCTATTTCGGCATCCTTGCGGTATCGTGGGCCGCGGTCGCGGTGGCGCGCCACGAGCCCTTCGACTTTTCCTACCTCGTCTTTCTTCAGAATTACCAGGATCGCATTCCCTTTTTCCTGGTGAGCTGGTCGCTCTGCATCGAGGAGCATTTTTACCTGGTCATCCCGATCCTGGCCGCCGCGATCGCCCGCTATGGCACACGCTGGCTGCTGCCGTTGGCGTTGATCGGGCTCGCGTTGCTGTCGCCCGTCGCCCGGGCGCTGGAATTCGATTCGGTCCCCCGGAACGAGTTCGGCTACGCCGTGACCGCAACCCATCTCCATCTCGACGGCATCGCCTTCGGATTTGCCGCGAGCTTCGCGTCCTTCCGATGGCCTTCGATATTCGCGAAGGCGATCGGATCCAAGGGCCTCTGGATCGCTGTTCTCGCTGCGGTTGCCGCGGCCGTTACGGTCGAGGCGATCGCTGGTGAGAGGGTCCACTACGTCCTATTCCCCACCGTGCTGGCGACGGTGTTTTGTCTATTGGCCGTGATGCGGCCGCGCTCGGTGGAGTCCGCATGGCCGGATCGCCAGCGGCTTCGAGCGCTGGTCCGCGCCGTGGCGATAAGTTCCTACTCGGCCTACCTCGTGCATCCGCTGGCCATTCATCTCACCAAGACCATTGTCGGCCAGCTCGGCGGAGCAGATCTCCTGTACTGGGTCCTCGGCCTGGCCCTGATCGTGGGCGCGACCTACGGCTACTACAGTCTGGCCGAGAGCACGGCGATCAGGCTGAGGGATGTCCTCGTGCCGTACCGTCCCGATCGAGGACAGGGACGGCTGAGGACAAGCTGACGTGCGACCCGTCCGGCTGCGGATCAGGATGACTGTCCGGTTCGTGGCCTGGACGTTCCTGGCGATCGCGGTCGCGATCCTGGTCGATGATTGCCTGGCCACGCGATCTGGTCCGTTCAGGCTGCAAACCCTGGGCATTATCTGGTCCCGCATCGATTATCCGTCGCTGCGGGCGATCCAGGATGGCGTTGCCAATCATCTCTCCGGCCGGTTGTGGCATTTCGTGTTGAAGCCGGTGCTGATGGCGCCGGCCTGTCCCGTCTTTGCCGCCGCCGGGGCAATCCTGCTTTGGCTTGCGCGGCGGTTGTCTCCGCAGCCGTCGTAGGAGCGGTGACGGCGATTTGAAACCGGGCTTGCTTTGTGTCAATCAGTTGACATAACGCACGCCGGGTTCGAATGAGGCTTTGAATGGCGCAGGCACCGACCAAAGCGCGGGCTGCTCAGCAGTATGATGTCGCGAACCGGCTGTTCTTCCGCCTGTATCAGGCCTCCAACCTGATGCACAAGCAGGGCACGCGTTATGTCGATGCGTTCGGCGCCACCACGCAGCAATGGGCCGTGATCGGCGCTCTGGCGCGGCCGGCGGTGCTGGATGCCGGCGTGACGGTGAAGAGCCTCATCGAGTTCCTGGGGGTCAGCCGGCAGAATCTGGCGATCCTGCTCAACCGGCTCGATGAGCGCCAGTGGATCGAGCGCATCAAGGACAAGGCCGACGGTCGAAGCCGCCGTATCCGGCTGACGGCGGTCGGCAAATCGGTTTGGGCGGCCATGCAAGCGCCGATCGAGGCCTTCTACGGCGCGGCGCTTGCGGACCTCAGCATCGACGAGCAGGTGATGCTCTACAGGCTGCTGGATCGGCTCAAGACCGGTCTGGCTAAGGCTTAGCCGCAACCTCCGGTCGGAAGTTCGGCTTCCGCTTTTCGCGGAACGCCCGGCCGCCTTCCTTCGATTCCTCGGTCTCGTAGTAGAGGCTGAGGGCCTGCATGCCCATGCTGGAGATGCCGCGAATGGATTCGGTGTCGGCGTTGAAGGAACGCTTGGCCAGGGCAAGGGCGGTCGGGCTGCGCTCGAGCAGCTCCTGACACCAGCGATCGACCTCGGCATCGAGCTCGGCGTGCGGCACCACGACATTGGCCAGGCCCATCTCGACGGCCTGCTGGGCCGTGTAGCGCCGGCACAGATACCAGAGTTCGCGCGCCTTTTTCTCGCCGATCACCCGCGCCAGATAAGCGGTGCCGAATCCCGGATCGACCGAGCCGACCTTGGGGCCGACCTGGCCGAACTGCGCCTTGTCCGACGCGATCGTCAGATCGCACAAGGTCGCCAGGACGTTGCCGCCGCCGATCGCAAAGCCGTTGACGCGGGCAATGACCGGCTTGGGCACATCGCGGATCAGGCTCTGCAATTCGTCGATCGGCAGGCCGATGGTGCCGCGTCCGTCATACTGTCCCTCGTGCGCGCCCTGGTCGCCGCCGGTGCAGAAGGCCTTGTCGCCCGCGCCCGTCAGGACGATGACGGCGATGGAACGATCCCATCCCGCCTTGAGGAAGGCGTGGATCAGTTCCTCGACGGTCTGTCCGCGGAAGGCGTTGTAGCTCGCCGGTCGGTTGATGGTGATGCGGGCGACGCCGCGCGGCCGCTCCTCGTAGACGATGTCCTGATAATCCATCCTTGCTTTCTCCTGATCAGGCGCGGGCGGCAGGGGCGGTCTGGGGAAGGGCCGCCTTCACGATCTCGCGCAGCTTGAACTTCTGGATCTTCCCGGACGGGGTGGCCGGCATCTGATCGAGGACCAGCAGACGCTCCGGGATATATTGCAGCGCCACCTTGTTCGACTTCAGGAACTCGACCAGGGTCGCCAGATCGATCGACTGGCCGGGCTTGGTGACGACTGCGGCGCAGGCGCGTTCGCCCAGACGTTCGTCCGGATAGGCAACGATTGCCACCTGGGCGATGGCGGGATGCCTGTAGAGCAGCGCCTCGATCTCGACCACGGGAATATTCTCGCCACCGCGGATGATGACGTCCTTCGAGCGGCCGTCGATCTTGACGTAGCCGCGCTCGTCGAGCTGGGCGAGATCGCCGGTGTCGAACCAGTCCTCCTTGTCCGTGCCGTTGAGATGCGGCCGGTGGAGATAACCGCCGAAATTGGAGCAGGCGCGGATCAGAAGCCTGCCGCTCGTGCCAGTCGGCAGGGGCTTGCCGTCGTTGTCGACAATGCGCAGCTCGACACCGGGCAGCGGACAGCCGCAGGTATTGAAGGCGCGCTCGTCGTCGTCGTCGAGCTTGATCAGGGTTGCGGCACCGTTCTCGGTCATGCCCCAGGCGGAGACGATCTTGGTTCCGAGCACCTTGCGTGCCCGCTCGACCAGCGGTCCGGGGATCGGCGCGCCGGCGCACAGGAAGCTGCGCAGCGTCGGCACGCCGAGGGCTGTGTCGGCGACGGCATTGGTGAGATCGGTGAGGAACGGCGTCGAGGCCATCGTGAAGGTCGCGCCTTCACTGCGGATCACGTCCAGTGCCTTGCGCGGATCCCAGATATCCTGCAGCACCGCCCGTGCGCCGAGCATGATCGGCATCATCAGCCCGTACATGAAGCCGGTCTGATGGGCCATCGGCGAAGCCATCAGGATCACGTCGTCGACGCCCAGCCCAAGGCGCTCGGCATAGGCATGAATATTCGCCGTCATCGAGTTGGACGAGTGCATGACGCCCTTGGGCTCGCCGGTCGTGCCTGATGTATAGATGAGCTGCGTGACATCGTCCGGTGCCGGCCGATGGCTAGTCAGAAGGGCCGTATCGGAGGGAGAGCGCTCGGTCGCGAGCAAGGTCGCGAAATCGTCCTCTCCGCTTCCGCCGATCACCCGCACATGGCGTAGCGCGGGCAAGGCGGGTCGCAGATCCGCGAGCATCTTTTCGTAGTCGTGACCGCGAAAGCGCTTGGGCACGATGGCGACCTTGCTTTCGCCGTGCTTGAGCATGAAGGACAGCTCGCGCTCGCGGAAGATCGGCATCAGGGGATTGAAGACCGCGCCGATGCGGGCGCAGGCCAGATAGATCAGCGTGAATTCCCACCAGTTGGGCAATTGGGCCGACACGACATCGTTGCGGCCGACGCCCAGCCGCGACAGGCCGATCGCCAATCGATCCGTGAGGTCACCAAGCTCGCGATAGGTCAGGCGCTTGACCTCGCCGCGTTCGATCGAGACCGCGGTCAGGGCTTCCTTGTCAGGTCGCTGCTTCAGGCAGGCATCGAGATCGTCGTTGATGGTGCGGTCCCGCCAGAATCCCTTTTCGACCATCGCCGCTCGACGCGGCGGAAAGAGAATCGCATCGAATTGCACGGGCTCCTCCCTAGTCTGGCCAATTCAGGCCTTTCGTTGTCTCAGCTTCTCTCGGGCAATGATCATCTTCATGATTTGCGCGGTGCCGTCGCCGATCTCGAGGCCCATCACGTCGCGCAGCCGCTGCTGATGCGGCAGGTCGAGCGACCAGCCGTAATGGCCGTGGGTGAGCAGGCACTGATGGATAACGTCGACCGCGGTCTTCGGCGCCAGCCATTTGCACATGGCAGCCTCGGCCGTGTGTGGCTTGTCGGCATCCTTGAGGGCCAGCGTGTGGTAACAGAGCTGACGGGCGGCGGCGATCATCGTCTCGCCTTCCGCCAGCGGGAAGGTCACACCCTGGTTGACGGAGAGCGGCGCGCCGAAGGCCTGGCGCTGCTGGATATACGCCCAGCTTTCATCGAGCGAGGCCTGCGCCGCACCTAGGACCTGCAGCCCGATCAGCGCCCGGCTGAAGTCGAAACCCTGCATGACCTGGACGAAGCCAGCGCCCTCGTCGGCCAGACGATGGCTTGCCGGAACGATCACGTCGTCGAAGAAGATCGAGCTGCGGCCGATCGCCTTGCTGCCGAGATCGTTGAAGCGCAGCGTGGTGATGCCGGGCGCATCCATCGGCACCAGGAAGGCGCTGACGCCGCGGGCCTTGTCCTGCACGGAGCCGGTGCGGGCAAAGACGACCAGGGCGTCGGCCTGGTCGGCCATGCTGATCGACGACTTCTCGCCCTTCAGGATATAGCGGTCGCCATCGCGTCGGGCGGACAGGGCGAGATTGGCGGCGTCGGAGCCGCCGCGCGGTTCCGTGAGGCCGAGCGCCAGGATGGCCTCGCCCGACACCAGGCGCGGGATCCAGATCGACCGCAGCTCCGGCGAACCGTGCGTGGCGACGATCTTGCCGTTCAGCGAGCCCAGGATCTGGATATAGGCGACGTTGAGGTCGGCGTAGCCGATCGCCTCGGCGATCAACCCGCTGGTCACGCTCGAGGCGCCGAGACCGCCCAGCGCCTCGGGCAGCTCCGGGGCGATCAGCCCGAGCTGGCCCATCTCGCGAACGAGCGCACGATCGACATGCCCGGCCTGTTCGCGTTTCTGGTAGTCCGGTGCCACTCTGTCGCGCGCGAAGCGCTCGGCGGTCTGCCGGAAAGCGTTCTGTTCCTCGCTGAAACCAGTCATGGCAGCGCTTCGTCAACCGGCCATGGTCAGGCCGCCCGAAACGCTCAGGACCTGGCCGGTCACGAAGCTCGCATCGTCGCTGGCGAAGAAGCAGATGGCGCCCGTCAGATCGTCCGGCTGGCCGATCCGTCCGAGAGGAATGGCGCGGCGGAAGGCTTCGCGCAGCTTCTCCGGATTGCCGGCGGCATTCACGACGCTGCCAAGCAGCGGGCTGTCGGTGGGCCCCGGGCAGACGACGTTGAAGGTGATGCCGTCGCGTGCATGCTCGCGCGCCAGCGTCTTGGACAGGGCAACGAGGCCCGCCTTGCAGGCGGCATAGACGGCTTCGCCCGACGAGCCGACGCGCGCGGCATCCGAGGCGATGTTGACGATGCGGCCGGATCGCCGCTGGACCATTTGCGGAAGCACGGCGTGATGCATGTTGAGTGCTCCGGTCAGGTTGATGGCGATCAGCTTCTGCCAGTCCTCGGGCGCGGTCTGCAGGAACGGCCGGAAGACATCCCAGCCGGCATTGTTCACCAGGATATCGACGGGGCCCAGCCCCGAAGCCACCTGGGCGACGGCTTCGCGGACCGAGTCGTGACTTGAAATATCGCAGGCGAAGGCTTCGGCCTTGCCGCCGTGGTCGAGGATCGCCGTTGCCGTCCTGACGGCGGCGTCGCGATTGACGTCGAATACGGCCACCTTGGCGCCTTCGGCCGCCAGGCGCCGGCATGTGGCGCCGCCGATGGCGCCTCCGCCCCCGGTGACGATGGCAACGCGTCCCGCCAAGCCCCGCATGTTTCCTCCGTCGCTGCCGCTGTCTTCGAACGGCGTTCTAGGGTGAGTCGAATTTTATGTCAATATATTGATGATTATAGGGCGCGCTGATCACGAGCAGCATCTCAAAAGCATCATGATATTGTTGCGAATCCCTGGCGGGATGTTCCAGGGCTCTCGGTTTTGCCCTGGGGCTCGTGCCGTGGCGCGGTCGCGGCTAGACTTGCGTCCAAGTAATGTCTGGGGGAGTACCGGTAATGCCGCTACGCGTGGAAATCCTTCATCCACAAAAGTTCGTGCATATCGTCGCCGAGGGGCCTGTCACGCTGAAGGAAATGGAAGACCATTTCGATACGATCTTCCTGGCCAACGCGATGTCCTATGCCAAGCTGTTCGACGCCACGCGGGGCCAGCCGGTCTATGACGACAACGACGTCATGACGATGGGCGCGCGGCTCAGCGCTTATACAGCCACGCTCGGCAGCGGGCCGTTGGCCGTCGTCGGCAAGGACGACACGATCCGCGCGACGTTCAAGCGCTTCGTGAACATATCGCCGTCGACCCGACCGGCGGCTTTTTTCAGGACCGAGGCCCGGGCGCGGGCATGGCTGGCGGAGAAGGCCAACGAGGCGAAAGCCAAGCCGACGACCGCCGATTCCACGACCTAGACGCGCTACCGTTCCGTCCGCTGAAACGGCACGCGCTTTCATTCTGCAGCGTAGAAGAAAGCGGCGACGCGACGTCCCCGAAGCCACTGCCCTTCATCATGCTGGTTGCCAAGCCTCGAGATACCGTGGATTGCTGTCGTGCCTTGGGATGATCCCAAGGCAGGCGTTCTCAGGGCGGGGTGTAATTCCCCACCGGCGGTAATTGCGAGACATCGCATCAGCCCGCGAGCGCTCGCTCCGTCGGGAGCGAGGACAGCAGATTCGGTGCAATTCCGAAGCCGACGGTCACAGTCCGGATGAAAGAGAGCGTAGCACAGAGGATCGGCGACACGCCCTGCGTGCGTCGCGAGGATGTGCTCGTGCACCCTGATTCTAGCCTCAACGACGTGTGTGAGGGTCTCATGAATCAGAACATCACTGCAGTAGCCACAAAGTCAGGCCGGGATGGATCGGCCAACGACGAAGCGAGGTTTGCGTTCGTCCAGTCCTGCTGGCATCGCGAAATCGTCGATCAGGGCCGGGATTCTTTCCTGAGCGAGATGCGCCGGCGCGGCATTGCCGCGTCCCGTATCGACCTCTACGAGGTGCCCGGTGCCTTCGAACTTCCCCTGCACGCGAAGGTGCTGGGCCGAAGCGGTCGGTATGCGGCCGTGGTCGCCTGCGGCTTCGTCGTCAATGGCGGCATCTATCGGCATGAATTCGTCGCCGAGGCGGTTATCAGCGGTCTCATGTCCGTGCAGCTGGAGATCGAGGTCCCCGTGATCTCCGCGGTTCTGACCCCACGCGATTTCCACGATCACGAGGAACACCGGAAATTCTTCCACGATCATTTCCGGGTGAAGGGAATCGAAGCGGCTGCGGCGTGCGTGAGCACCGCAGCGGCCCTGGACCGCGTACGCGACGTGGCGGAAGCCGCATAATCGCGGCCGGGATTCGGCGCCGTGTGCGATAGCGTGCGCGGCGCCGCCTCCTGGACGACAACCGGATGCAACGGCTTGGCCTGTTCAGGCGTTCCACTGCCTCCGACCGCGATGGTCGGATGGACAGGCTGCTGGCGCCTTCCTAGAGTTCCCCGTTCCAACCAGGGAGCAGATGAATGGTCAAAGTTGGTGACAAGGTTCCCCAGGCAACCTTGCGTGTGATGAGTCCGGAAGGACCAAAGCCGCTATCGACAGAAGAACTCTTCGCTCCGGGCAAGAAGGTCGTCGCCTTCGCTCTGCCCGGCGCCTTCACGCCTACTTGAAGCGCCAAGCATGTGCCAGGTTTTCTGGCCAATATCGATGCGATCAAAGCCAAGGGCGTGGACACGGTAGCCTGCATTTCCGTCAATGATGCCTTCGTCATGGGGGCCTGGGGCAAGGACCAGAAGGTGGGCGACAAGATCCTGATGCTCGCCGACGGCAATGCCGAATTCACCCACGCAATGGGTCTCACCCTGGATGCTTCCAGGAACGGCCTGGGGACCCGCAGCCAACGTTACGCCATGGTCGTCGACGACGGCGTGATCAAGGATCTGCTGGTCGAGAAGCCGGGCGCCTTCGAGGCCTCCGCTGCCGAGAACGTTCTCAAACACCTGTAGTCAGCCGCCTCAGGCACCGGCATCGGACGGTGCTCTTCCGCTTTCGGGAAGAGCACGGCAGGGCGTCGTGGACGAGCACATGGCGTGGCCCATCGTCTTCCCGGCGTCAGTAGCGATGAATCCGTTCGTGTTGTGCAAAGGCTAATGAACTTCGATAATGACAGACGTCGCGTGGCGCAGCGTTCTTAATCTCCAGATCAAAGATCAACTTATGCTCCGCCCGCTGTACCGCCTCTTCTCTTTCTTGTGTGTCATCCTCGCCATCGGAACGGCGAATGAGGTCGTGGCGGAGAGTGTCTATACGAGACATCCACCCTATGGCGGTCCGTCGCAAACGATCTCGATCTACATCGATCCCAGCTTCAGTACGTCCGACAACGCCGAGATCGTAAGCGCGATCAAGGAATGGAATCGCGCCCTGAATGGGGTGCTCGTCCTCGAGGCGTCTGCCCTGCCACCGGCTGACGGCCGCGATGCCCATGCCTGGATCATCAGGAGAGGTCCGAGCAAGGAAGGTATTCGTGAGCAGGGACGGGCGGAGATGAGCTTCGGGACAGTCCAGGCCATGCCCCATGGCGGGGGCGTGCTGCTCATTTTCGACGAGGCGATCAAGTACTTCCATGATCATCCTCTCGACCTCAGGGATGTCATGATGGTCGAGCTCGGCCACGTGGTCGGGCTGCGCCATGCCACGCATATGGAGCTTCTGAGCGGACAATATCGGATCGGCGATGCGAGCTGCATCGACAAAGAGACGGCATCGGCGATTGCCGATCTGCGCAAGGTTCCGGTGGATGCGCTGAACTGGTGCGAGCGCCCCAAGTAGGGGCCGGCATGGTTCCTGGTATATCGCTCTATGGCTTGCTGGGGCTCATGCCCTTGGCGTGCTCCTCCGACGCACAAGCGTCGTGGCCAGCAGCGCCGCCAGAACGATCGCTCCGGCGACATTCACCGTGACCGAGCCGACATAGAGCCACAGCGCGAGATAGACGGAAGAGACCAGGAGCGTGATCGCCGTCACGCGCGCGCCGAACGCGGTGAACTCGTTGAAGGAGATCCGCTTGCCGTCCTTCTCGGCCAGACCGGTCACGGTGACGTTGGCGGAGGCGCCGATCAGCGTGCCGTTGCCGCCCAGGCAGGCGCCGAGCGCCAGGGCCCACCACAGGACCTGACCTTCGGGGCCGGCATCGAGCCGATGCAGCAGCGACGCGACCAGGGGAATGGTGACAGCGGTGTAGGGAATATTGTCGATCACTGCCGACAGAAGGCCGGAGGCCCATAGCACCAGCAGCGCAGCCACGAGCAGCGTGGCCCGTGGCGATAGACTGAGGGCCGCGCCGACGCCGTCGATCGCCCATCCGAGGCCCTGGGCCAGGGAATCGATCAGTCCGGTCGAGACCGCGGCTCCCACCAGCACGAACAGGAACAGGAAGAAGGCGAGGGTCGGCCACTCGATATCCTTCTCCAGGATCGACAGCACGCCGTGCTGGCGCTCCTCGGGCGTCGGTCTGTGCTTCCGGAGATAGTAGAAATCCTGAGCGAACAGGATCACGGCGATACCGATGACCGCCGGCACGCTGACCGGCATGCCCGTCAGCGTGTGGGTCATGAAGCCGGCAAAGATTCCGACCGTGATCCAGCAGGTGGTGCGAAGCAGCGGGACGTTCTGCAGGCGAGCGCCAGTCGGGGTGGCGACGCCATCGTGATCGCGGTCGGCGGCCGGCCCGATGTCTGCTGCGTAGTAGCGGCGGCTGAACAGGACCAGCAGCAGCATCATCACCGTGCAGGGCACTGCGAGATTGTAGATGAAGTCCATGAAGGACAGGCCGCTGCGCGGGTCGGCACCGATCAGCACGTTGGGCGGGTCGCCGATCAGCGTGGCCGTGCCGCCGATATTGGCGGCCATGACCATGGGCAGGAAGAAGGCCGAGCCGTTGATGCGCAAACGGCGCGCCATCTCCGAGGCCATCGGATAGGCGAAAATCACGGTCGTCACATTGTCGAGCAGAGCCGACAGGATGCCGGTGAACCAGATGATGAGCGTGGCGGCACGGCTTGGATTGCCGCGCGAACGCTCGAGGAGACGGTCGACCGCCCAGGGGAAGACGTTGGTGGTCTTCAGGACGCCGACCAGCGCCATCATCGACGCCAGCAGCAGGATGACGTTGAGATCGATCGCCTGCATCGAGGCGTCGAAGGAGATCAGCCGGTATGGCGTGAAGTAGGAGATCGTCCAGACCAGCGCCACCGCGCCGATCGGCACCAGCACGCGGTGGACGCGGTCAGCCGCCAGACCGGCGAACACGATGACGAGAATGAAGCTGACGAGCCCCTGGCTCAAGGCGTCGCGTGTGGAGTCGAAGCCATGCATCAGGCGAGATAGGTGGCGGATACGCCGCCATCGACGACCAGCGTGTGCCCGTTGACGTAGGAAGCGGCTGGCGAGGCGAGGAAGATGGCGGCGCCGGCGATCTCGGTTGGATCGGCCCAGCGTTTGGCCGGACACCGGTCCCGCTGCTTTTCTCCCTGGGGCGATGCCATCAACTGGGCGTTCGTCTCGGTGGCGAAGAAGCCAGGCGAGAGGGCGTTGGTGGTGATGCCCTTGGCGCCCAACTCGGCGGCAAGGCCGCGGGCCAGGGCGCTAAGCCCACCTTTGGCGGCGACGTAGGAGATCGCGCCGGGCACGGCGAGGTCGGCGACGATCGACGAGACCAGGATGAGGCGGCCCCAGCCGCGCTCGATCATGCCGGGCACGATCAGCTTCACCAGCGCGTGCGCGGCCGCAAGGTCGACATCGATGAGACGGGCAAAGTCCTCGGGGCTGATGTCGGCGAAGGGACGGCGGTCGCGTTCGCCGACATTGTGGATCAGCACATCGATGGGGCCAGCTTCGATGACGGCGGCCTGCATGGCCTGTCGGTCGGCCATATCGAAGCCGATGGCGTCGGCCGCAAAGCCGGCATCGCGCAGTTGCGCCACCTGCGGCTTCAGGCGCTCGGCCGAGCGGCCGTGCAGAAGGACGCGGGCTCCGGCCTCGGCCAGCCCGCGCGCCATCTGCCATCCCAGGCCACGGCCGGAGCCCGTGACCAGGGCGGTGCGGCCGGTGAGCTTGAATTGATCGGGAAAGATCGACATCGGACACATTCTTCGTCTATTGCCCCACCCGAATTAGCGTCGGATTGCCAAATGCTGCAACTGCCCAAAGTGATCGGTCATCGAGGCGCGGCCGCCTATGCGCTCGAAAACACCCTCGAGTCCTTTCGCGAGGCCCGGCGGCGAGGTGCGACCTGGGTCGAGATCGACGTCAAGCTGACCGCCGACAATGTGCCGATCCTGATGCACGATGCCTCGCTCAAGCGGACGATGGGGATCGACCGCCTGGTGGCCGAAACCCGGGCCGCCGACCTGCCCCGGGAAGTCCCGACCTTCGAGGCGGCGATCGACTGCTTTCGCGAGCTGGGCCTCGGCTGCAATGTCGAGATCAAGCCCTGTGAAGGTCGGGAAGTCGAGACGGCGCGCGTCGCTGTCGAGACCTTGCGGCGGCAGTGGCCAGCGACCCTGCCGGCCCCCCTGCTGTCGAGCTTCAAGGACACGTCTCTCTCGGCGGCCCGCGACGCTGCCCCCGAGTTTGCCCGTGCGATCCTGATCGACGAAATCGCCAATGACTGGCGCGCTCGCGCCGAGGCGGTCGGCGCGGTCGGGGTGAATACCAACGGCAAGCGGCTGACCGTCCCGCGCGCTGTCGAGATCCGCAAGGCCGGCTATCTCTTGAGCGTGTACACGATCAACGACGGCGAGGTCGCCCGGCTGTTGATGGGATTGGGCGTGCAATGCGTTATCAGCGATGCGCCGGACGTGATCCTTAGCGCCCTGAATTAGCGTATTTTTCGGTTGCCTTCGATGTGCAGTCTTGGTGGACTGTAACGAGACTGAAACAATACTGACACATCACGGTCTCGCCGGACCTCGATATAGGGACCGGTCTCAATGGGGAGGTATTTCACACCATGTCACGCACCTTGCTGTCGTCCGTTGCGGCGATTGTCGCGCTGGCGAGCGCACACGGCGCTGCCGCGCAGACCGAAATCCAGTGGTGGCATGCGATGGGTGGCAAGCTGGGCGAGGCGGTCAACGCGATGACCGACGAGTTCAACAAGTCGCAAAGCGAATACAAGGTCGTGCCGGTCTTCAAGGGTACCTATACGGAGACCTTGACCGCGGCGGTCGCGGCCTTCCGCGCCAAGCAGGGCCCGCACATCGTGCAGGTGTTCGAGGTCGGCACGGCCAACATGATGGCCGCCAAGGGCGCGGTCTATCCAGTTTATCAGCTGATGGCCGACACCAAGGAGCCGTTCGACCCCAAGGCGTTCCTTGGGCCGGTCTATGGCTACTATTCGACGACCGACGGCAAGCTGCTCTCCATGCCGTTCAATTCCTCGACGCCGGTCTTCTACTGGAACAAGGAAATGTTCCAGAAGGCGGGCCTCGATCCCAACACGCCGCCCAAGACCTGGAAGGAAGTGGGTGACGCGGCCGCCAAGCTGGTCGCCTCGGGCGCCAAGTGCGGGCTGACATCGGCCTGGCAGACCTGGGTGCTGCTCGAGAATTACGGCGCCTGGCACAACCTGCCCTTCGCCACGCTGCAGAATGGCTTCGGTGGTCTCGGCACCGAGCTCAAGTTCAACGATGAACCGCGCATCAAGCTGATTTCGATGCTGGCCGACTGGACCAAGGACAAGCGCTTCGTCTATGGCGGCCGTGAGGACAAGCCGACGCCGTTGATGGCCAGCGGCGATTGCGGCATGGAGCTGACCTCGTCCGGTTCGGCCTCGACGCTACTGGCGTCGCTCGGTCCGGACAAACTCGGCATCGGCATGATGCCCTATTCGCCCGAGGTCAGGGCCGAGCCTCAGAACTCGATCATCGGCGGCGCCACGCTGTGGGTGCTGCAGGGGCATCCGAAGGAGGAATACAAGGGCGTCGCCAAGTTCCTGAACTTCGTTTCGAGCCCCGAAGTGGCGGCCAAGTGGCATCAGACCACGGGCTACGTGCCGATCACCTTCGCGGCGGCCAAGCTCACCGAGGAGTCGGGCTTCTACAAGAAGAACCCCGGCCGCGATGTTGCCGTGAAGGAACTGACGCTCAATCCGCCGACCGAGAACTCCAAGGGCCTGCGGCTGGGCAACTTCGTGCAGATCCGTGACGCCGAGGACGAGGAGCTCGAGGCGGTGTGGACCGGCAAGAAGGACGCCAAGACGGCGCTCGATGATGCCGTGAAGCGCGGCAACGAGCTGCTCCGCAAGTTCGAAGCGGCCAACAAGTAGGCTGATGGACAGGCCCTCGCACTCCGGCGCGGGGGCCTTTCTCGACGATGGAAAAACGGGTCACCTTCAACGAACGCTGGCTGCCATACCTCCTGGTGGCGCCGCAGATCGTCGTCACGCTGGTCTTCTTCTTCTGGCCGTCGGCGCAGATGATCTGGCAGTCGACGCTGCTGGAGGATGCCTTCGGCGGCAATACCAAGTTCGTTGGGTTCGACAATTTCGTCAGCCTGTTCAACGACAGCGCCTATTTCGCCTCGGCGCGCCTGACGATCACCTTCAGCTTCCTGGTCGCCGCGATCGGGCTGGCCGTCTCGCTTCTGCTGGCCGTGATGGCCGACCGCGTGATCCGGGGCGCCACGATCTACAAGACCTTCCTGGTTTGGCCCTATGCCGTCGCGCCGGCTGTGGCTGGCGTACTGTGGGGCTTCCTGTTCAATCCGTCCGTCGGCACCGTGGCCTGGCTGCTGCACAATGTCGGCATCGACTTCAATTACGTGACGAACGGCAATCAGGCGCTGCTGCTGATCGTGATTGCCGCGGTGTGGAACCAGGTCAGCTACAACTTCCTGTTCTTCCTCGCCGGCCTGCAGTCCATTCCGCGCTCCCTGATCGAGGCCGCCGCCATTGACGGGGCCGGTCCGAGCCGGCGCTTCTGGGACATCATCTTCCCGCTGCTGTCGCCGACCGGCTTCTTCCTGCTGGTGGTGAACATCATCTACGCCTTCTTCGGCACCTTCGGCGTGGTCGATGCCCTGACCAAGGGCGGCCCGGCCAAGGCGACGGAGATCCTGGTGTTCAAGGTCTACAATGACGGCTTCCGCGGACAGGATCTCGGCGGATCGTCGGCGCAATCCGTCATCCTGATGGTCGTGGTCATCCTGCTCACCATCGTCCAGTTCCGCTTCATCGAGCGGCGGGTGCATTACTGATGGTGGAGAACCGGCCCTTCCTGACGGTGCTGAGCCATCTGGTCATGATCCTGGGCGTGGTGATCGTGGCCTTCCCGGTATGGATGACGTTCGTGGCCTCCACCCACGATCAGGCGACCATGCTGCGCGCGCCGATTCCCCTGCTGCCCGGCACGCACCTGATCGAAAACTACCGGCAGGTGCTGACTGCCGGCTACAACCAGGGCAATGGCGGCATCCCGATCCTGACGACGCTGATGAACAGCCTGATCATGGCGCTGGGCGTGGCGATCGGAAAGATCGCCATCTCCATCATCGCCGCCTTCGCAGTCGTCTATTTCCGCTTCCCGCTGCGCATGGTGTTCTTCTGGGCGATCTTCGTGACGCTGATGCTGCCCGTCGAAGTGCGCATCGTGCCCACCTACGGTGTGGTCGCGGCGCTCGGCATGCTCAATTCCTATGCCGGACTGATCATTCCCATCATCGCTTCGGCCACGGCGACCTTCCTGTTCCGCCAGTTCTTCCTGAGCGTGCCGGACGAGCTGACCGAAGCCTCGCGCGTCGATGGCGCCTCGCCGATGCGGTTCTTCTGGGACATCCTGTTGCCCATGAGCCGGACCTCGATCGCGGCGCTGTTCGTCATCCAGTTCATCTATGGCTGGAACCAGTATCTTTGGCCGCTGCTGATCACGACCAAGGAAAGCTTCTACACCATCGTGATGAACGTCTCCCGGCAGGCCAACGTCGCCGATGCGGCGCCGCAATGGAACCTGCTGATGGCCATGGCGATGCTCGCCATGCTGCCGCCGGTGCTGGTGGTGATCTTCATGCAGCGACAGTTCGTGCGCGGCCTGGTCGAGACGGAGAAATAGGTCATGGCGCAAGTTCATCTGCGCGGCGTGAAGAAGAGCTACGAGAAGCTCGAGGTCATCCACGGCATCGACATGGAAATCGCCGACGGCGAGTTCATCGTCATCGTCGGTCCGTCGGGCTGCGGCAAGTCCACCTTGCTGCGCATGGTCGCGGGACTGGAGAAGATCACCGGCGGCGAGGTCGCGATCGGCGATCGGGTGGTCAACCAGCTCGAGCCAAAGGATCGGGACATCGCCATGGTGTTCCAGAACTATGCGCTCTATCCGCACATGAGCGTGTACGAGAACATGGCTTACGGCCTGAAGATCCGGAAGCTGTCCAAGGAGGATATCGACGCACGGGTGCGCAAGGCGGCCAAGACGCTGGAACTCGACAAGCTGCTCGACCGGCGGCCGCGCCAGCTCTCGGGCGGACAGCGCCAGCGCGTCGCCATGGGCCGCGCCATCGTGCGTGAGCCGGCGGTCTTCCTGTTCGACGAGCCGTTGTCGAACCTCGACGCCAAGCTGCGCGTGCAGATGCGGCTCGAGATCAAGCGGCTGCAGCGGGAGCTTGGCGTGACCTCGATCTATGTCACGCACGACCAGGTCGAGGCGATGACGCTGGCCGACCGCTTGATCGTGATGAATGCCGGTGTCGCCGACCAGATCGGCACGCCGATGGATGTGTACGACAAGCCGGCCTCGGTGTTCGTGGCAGGCTTCATCGGCTCGCCGGCCATGAATTTTCTCGCCGCCAAGGTCGGCGAAGAGGGCCGCCTGGTCGAGCTTGCGGCGACAGGGGCGGGGCGCGTGGCCTTGCCGCTGGGGCGTCGATCCTCGGCCGCCGCCGGAACCCCGGTGGCTGTCGGTCTGCGACCGGAGCATCTGCGACCGGCCGACGATGGGCCGCTGGAGTTCGAAATCGAGCTGGCCGAGCCGCTGGGCGCGGATACGCTTCTGCATGGCCGCTTCGGGGCAGCCCGCGAGCTGGTGACGGTGCGCCAGAGCGGCCACGTGCGGGCCGCCCCTGGGGAGCATCGCCGGTTCGCCATCGATGCGGACTGCCTGCATCTATTCGACTCCCAGACGGGCCGACGCATCGCCGACGCCTGAGCGGGCCCGACGCCTGAGCGAGCCCGTCCCTGGCGGCGCATAAAGGACTCGTCGACCCTGTCGGGTGGCGCTAAGAGTTGGGCGCAATCACCGGCAGGCGATCGCCCTGGGAGCGAGCGGGTTGAAGGCCGGTCTGTACGGAGCTTGAAATTGACGATCCGAGCCTGGCTGGGCGGCATTGGACGACCTTTCGCCCTTGTCCTTGGCCTGGGAATAGGAGTCGCTGGGTGCCAGGCGGTACCGGGCGATGGTCCCTGGATGAATGGCGCCAAGGCCGGCAGCACCGAAGCCATGCCGTTCGATGTGATCGATCTCACCCCGACCACGATCGTGGCCTATCAGGCTTCGCCTGCTCCCGCCCGGCCGCCCACGGTCGAGCCATCGGCGGGCAGGGCGCTGACAGCGGCGCCTGGTGACGTACTGAGCGTGCGCATCTTCGAGCGCTACGAAGGGGCTACCTTTCCGACGATCCAGAACGACGCCGCGTCCGATCTCGGCAACAAGATCGTGACGCCCGAAGGCACGATCGAGGTGCCCTATGTCGGTACGGTCAAGGTGGCGGGCCTGCGGCCGCGGGAAATCGAAGCCGAGATCACTGCCCGCATCGCCAACAAGGCGAAGGAACCCCAGGTGCTGGTCGACTTCGTGGCCGACCGCACCAACACGGTGATGGTGTCCGGCGACGTCAAAAATCCCGGACGCGTCTCCCTCAGTGAAGGGCTGCGCACCGTGATGGATGCCATCAATCGCGCTGGCGGCCCCGTCGAGCCGAAGCTTCCACCGGCCAAGACCAAGAAGCAGATGGAAGAGGAAGAGGATGCTGCGGCGGCCTCCAGCAAGAGCGCTGCTGCCGGTAGTTCGGGCGGCGGCCCGGTGCCCAGCAGCGCCAATCCTCTCTTCGATGAACCGAAGGTTCAGATCACCGGTCCCTGGCAGCTCGAAGTCATCGTGCGCCGGCAGGGACGCCTGATCTTGGACAAGCAGCTTTCCGAGTTGATGCAGGGGGGCGATATCGGGATCGAGAAGGGCGACGAGATCGTTCTCCGTCCGAATGAGCAAGTGGTCACGATCCTGGGGGCCGTCGCGAAGGCCGGTAACGTCCAGATCAAGAAGCCGAACATGTCCCTGGCCGAGACCCTCGGCGCCGTCGGTGGCCTAGTCGATCTGCGCAGCAACAAGACCGGCCTCTATGTCTTCCGGATGGGCGACCTCGAAACCAATCCGAGTGCCCGCGCCCGCATCTTCCGACTCGACTTCATGCAGCCGTCGTCGGTGCTCGTGGCCCAGCAATTTCCTGTTCAGCCGAGAGATGTGGTCTTTGTAGCGAACGCGCCCTTGCGCGAGTACGACAAGGTCCTCTCGTCCCTGTACCGCAGCGCGGCGTTCGCCGGCGGCGTGGTCGCCCTGACCAAGTAAGAGCAGCGTACCGGCTTGCCGAAAAGGCCAGCTTGATTGGGCTGTCCTCGATGGCGTTGGGAGTGGCATTCTATCCCGTTGTCAGGCTGATGACGTCCTGCTCCAGGCGGTCGTTGACGAACCGCGCTCGCGCTCGCGTTTTTTTAGTGTCGTCACGCGATCGCTATGGCGTGACTATTGTTGCAGCAAGCCTCGTCGGCAGACGCGCGGTTGGGGCTGATTGCCCATAATGGGCACCCACACCCTCGCCGTGGGCGGTTGCCGGAAGAAATACTGCAGGCGACATGAAAACGCTTTTGACCCGCATCGGGTCGACGGTGGTTTTCGCCGAGCAACGGGGATGGGAACGCGGCAGCTGCGTCGTCACCGCCAAGACCGCAATGAACGGCTCTGGCGTCGACGTCGCAACAGCGTTGGGGATTGGGGCGACATGTTCGAGTGCGGATGGGGAGATCGCTTGCGAGCGAGGGTCGAGCGTGCGCCAGCGGTGGCGGCGCTGGTGCTGTTTTGTGGCGTTCCTCTTGTGGCTCATGGTCAGACATCGCAGCCGCAGAGCATTCCCCTGCAGCTGCTGCAGCAGAACACCGACTCGAATTGGGCGCTCGGTATCAATGTCGGCATCAACGGCGGGGCACCACAGCTCTATCTGTTCGATACCGGCTCGTCACTGTTCAATGCCGTCTACAACCAGAGCTGGTGGCCCGGCTTCACGCCGACCAACAGCCCCAGTACGGGCAACACACCAGCCTCGACCGTCGCCGGCGGCAGCGCGTTCAAGTATTGCTATGGAGCCAACCCGAACAGTTGCACCGGATATCAGGGCAATATCGTCCAGGCGACAACGCTCAATTTCTACACGCCACCGACTCTCGGCGCGGTGCAAACCCTGGCGGCAACCCTCAGTGCATCGCCGGGCTACCAGATCAACGCTGTCTACAATCATTATGATAGTGGCACCGCCACGTTGGTCGCCGGGGCCACGTCTCCACCGATCCGCGATACCTTCTATGGAACTTTCGGCGCCTCCGACTTCGCCGACCAGCAAAGCGCGAACTATCATCCCGGCGGCGTACTCGGGCAGACGATCGTGGATAACGTGACGCAAGGCTACGTCGTCTCGGCCAACGGGCAGACCAATCCGGTCACAGGAAGCGGGAACGCTCCCCAACAAGCGAATGGCCAGAACGTCATGCTGGCCGGGATCCAGCAGAAGGTCACGACCTGCAGCCCTTGCGTCACGGTCGGCCTGACGCCGCAGATGCTGGGCCAGTTCGCCCCGATCAATCCCGGCAGTTCGACAAACCCGACCGGCCTCGTTCCCTGGGCCACCGGCGCCGCGACCTATGCCTTTCCGAATCCGTATGGGGGTGCCACAGGAAACAATTCCTCGAAGGAGTTCGGTGCCAACTACATCGTCAACCTGACGAATGCTCAGACCGCGTCGGCGACGCGCGGGCTGCTCGATACCGGAACGCTCGACCTGACGCTGGCCAATTCGCTCAACGGAGGAAATACCAGCAGCGGCACGCTTACCGTGCTCGGCGCCACGACCAGCGGAACAGCGGTCTCCGGCCTTACGACCACGTCGATGGTTCTCAATACCTCTTCTCCGATCACCTATAACGCGACGGTCTCGACTGCCTCGACGAACACGATCGGGATTTCGTTCTTCCTGCAGAACTCGGTGTTGTTCGATCTCGGCAACCAGGCGGTCGGCTACACGCCCTTCTTCGTCACCGATACCAATCTGACGACGACGGCCAGCGGGCCGCTCGTCGTCGACGGAAGCAACATACCGATCGGCGTGGCTGGCGTGATCTCCGGACCCGGTGGCGTGTCGGTCGGCAGCGGCGGCGCGCTGCAGCTAAGCGCTACCAACACCTATATGGGCGTCACCACCATCGCCGGAAAGAGCGGCAGCACACCGGCCGGCCTGCTTTACGTTGCCGGGCCTGGCAGTATCGGCAGTTCCTCCGGCATCGTTAACAACGGCGTCCTCGACATCTCGCGCGCCTGGGCGCCTGTCGGCATCCAGGCCCTGTCGGGAGCGGGTTGGGTCGCGCTGGGCGGCCAGAACCTGACGATCAATGCGGCCAACGGAACCTTCTCGGGCACCATCAGCGACTCCTTTCCCGTCGGCAATGCGGCTCTCGGCGATGTCCCCGATCTCGGCTCTTTTCCCGGCACTGGCGGCAGTGTGACGATCGCCGGCGGCGTGCAGACGCTGAGCGGCACCAACACCTATACCGGGCTTACCACCGTGAGCGGCGGCCAGCTGGTGCTGAACGGCAGCGTCGCGCGCGATGTCTTCGTCGGCACGGCCGGCGCGCTGAGCGGCACCGGCACCATCGGCCGGGATCTGTTCAATGCGGGCATCGTCTCGCCCGGCACTCTCTCCAGCCCGCTGACCGTGCAGGGCAGCTACACGCAGGCGGCGGGAGGCGTGTACTACACAGTGGTGAATGCGGCCGGCCAGAGCAGCCAGCTCGCGGTCGGCGGCACGGCCAACCTTCAGGGCGGGACGGTGCTGGTCGGCGCGACACCGGGCTCTTATGCGCCGCGGACCACCTACACCATCCTGAAGGCCACCGGCGGCGTGACTGGCGCCTTCTCCTCGGCGTTCAGCAGCTCGCCGTTCCTGGTTCCGAGCCTCAGCTATGATGCCAACGACGTCTATCTGACGCTGCAGGCCGGCAACTTCGGCATTGCAGCGCAGACACCGACCCAGGCGGCGGTGGCGGCAGTCCTGAATGCCAGTGCCGCGACAGCCAGCGGCGACTTCGCCAATGTGATCGGCGTGCTGACCTCACTGAGCCCGGCCCAGGTCTCGGCAGCGCTGACCTCGCTCAGCGGCCAGAACTATGCCGCCTTCTCCAGCTCGATGATGCAGGGCGCGCGGCTGTTCATGGACAACTTCCAGTCACAGGCCGGTGGCTCGAGCCGCGGCGGCGGCAAGGTGGCGCTGGCCGAAGCCTGCGACATTGCCTGTGACGTGACGGAACCGGCGAAGTGGGGCGCCTGGGGCGGCGGTGTCGGCGGCTTCGGCACGGTCGGCGCCGGTGCCGGCACAGGGACGGTCACCTACAACCTCGGCGGCTTCGCGGCCGGTCTCGATCGACGGCTGAACGAGAATTTCCTCGCTGGCGTGGCGGTGGGCTACACGAGCGGCCAACAGTGGGTGGGCGGTTTCAGCGGCACCGGCATGTCGAACACGTACCAGGCCGCCTTGTACGGCGAGTACACGGACGGGCCAGTCTATGTCGACGGCCTGGCGGGCTACGCCTACAGCGCCAACCAGATGTGGCGCACCATCGCCATCCCGGGTCTGGCGGTGCGGACGGCGCAGGCCTCGACGGGCGCCAACCAGGTGTTCGGCCAGGTCGAGGGCGGCTACCGCTTTGCGCTCGGCACCAAGGGCGAGAACACGGTAGCGCCGTTCGCGCGGCTGCAGGCCTATACGGGCACGCAGAACGGCTTCAGCGAGACGGGCGCGCAGTCGCTCAATCTCAGCGTGGCGTCGCAGACGAGCAATTCGCTGCGCTCGGTGCTGGGCGCGCAGGTGAACGGCGCCGTGGACCTCGGCTGGCGCGAGAAACTCGGGCTGCAGATCCGGTTGGGCTGGAGCCACGAATATGCCAGCACGTCGTTGCCTGTGTCGGCGACCTTGGCCGGAGCGGCGGGCCAGTCGTTCACGACCTACGGCGTGTCACCGCAACGCGACGGCATGCTGCTGGGCTTCGCCGTCGGCACCGCGATCGCCGACGCCACTTCGCTCTACGCCCGCTACGAAGGTATCGTGTCCGGGCAGGACAACAGCCACGCCTTTACCGCCGGCGTCCGCATGACGTGGTGATCTGACTTGCATCGCGGGCGCTTGCCTCTGCGCGCAGGAACGTCGCTCAGCTCGGTGCGTATTTCAGGCTGCAGCCGTAAGGCCGGGTTGAAGCGTCGCTGACCGGCTTGCCGGCCAGAACCTCGTCGAGGGCCAGGCGCACATATTGCCTGGCGCGCGGCACATCATCGACGTTGGTCGAGGCGATCGAGTCGATGCCGCCCTTGTAGACCAGAATGCCGGCAGTGCTGATGATGAACATGTGCGGCGTCACCGTGGCGCCGTAGGCATGCGCGATCCGGCTCTGCGGATCGAGCAGCACGGCGGCCGGCGCGGCCTTGTTCTGACGCACGATTTCGTTGGCCTCGGCCGCCGTCACATAGCCCTGTTCGCCGGGCGCCGAAGCGGCGACGGTAAGCCAGACCACGCCCTTGGCGGCAGCGTCGCGCTGCAATGCCTGCATGTTGCCGGATCGATATTGCTTTCCGACATAGGGGCAGTCGTGATTGGTGGTCTCGAGGACGACGATCTTTCCGCGCAGCTGGGCAAGGTCCCAGCTCTTGCCGTTGCTGTCGGTGCCGACGAAGGTCGGGGCAGGACTGCCGATGTCGGCAGCGGCACGAGCCGCCAGCGGCGCGAATGCCAGGGCCGCACTGCCAACCAGGAACGAACGACGAGGAACAGTGAGCTGCGGCATGCTGCCTCCTCCTATCGCTTGGCTGCTATCGAGACGTGAGGTCCGAAACGACCGATGCCTCGGTCAGGATTTGCGGCAGGATCTTGGGGCGAGAGGCGCCCGGCGCCCAGTAGAGATAGAGCGGCACGCCGGCGCGGCCCATTTGCTTCAGCATCGCCGTGATCTCGGGATCGCGGTTCGTCCAGTCGCCCTTGAGCTTCACGGTGCCGGTCTGGTCGAAGGCGCGTCGCGTCGCACTGGTTTCGAGCGCGACCCGTTCATTGACCAGACAGGTGATGCACCAGGCGGCGGTGAAATCGACGAACACCGGCTTGCCGGCAGCGACGGCTTCATCGACGCGGGCTCGCGAGAAGGGAGTCCAGCCGTCGAAGCTTACCGCGCTCGAGGGCCCGCCGGCGGTGGTCGCCGCAGTGGCTGGCCGCTCTTCGACCTTGAGGGCGGCGGCGAAGGCCAGCAGGACGGCCAGCGCCGCAAGGGCACGTCGCGCCCATCGCGTGGGGGAGGCGGGAGCGCCGATGCGCAACAGCCAGATGGCGAAGGCGATCAGGATCATGCCGCCCAGCGCATAGAGCACACCGTCGGCGCCGGTCTGCTGCGTCAGCACCCACACCATCCAGACGGCGGAGGCGTACATCGGAAAGGCCAGCAACTGGCGCAGGCGCACCATCCACGAACCGGGCTTCGGCAGCAGCCGTTGCAGCGCCGGCGTCATGGCCAGGGCAAGGTAGGGCAGCGCCAGGCCGAGGCCCATCGCCAGCAGCACGGCCACGGTCTGCGGCGCCGGCTGGCTGAGCGCGAAGCCGAGCGCCGCGGCCATGAAGGGCGCCGTGCAGGGCGTTGCCACTACGACCGCGAGCACACCGGTGAAGAAGGCGCCCGTCATGCCGTGGCGGCCGGCCAATTCCTGGCCCAATCCGGCGAAGCGTCCGCCGATTTCGAACAGGCCCGACAGGTTGAGCCCGACGATGAAGAAGAGATAGGCGATCAGCAGCGAGAAGATCGGCGACTGGAACTGGAAGCCCCAGCTCACGTCGCCCAGGCTCGACCGAAGCGCGACGACGACCGTTGCCATTGCGGCGAAGGAGACGAGAACGCCCGCCGTGTAGGCCACGCCGTCGCGCCGGATCTCGCCGCGCGAGTGGCCGACCAGATCGACGAAGGCGGCGGCCTTCATCGCCAGGACGGGAAAGACGCACGGCAT
Source organism: Enhydrobacter aerosaccus (assembly GCF_900167455.1). Classification (GTDB taxonomy): domain Bacteria; phylum Pseudomonadota; class Alphaproteobacteria; order Reyranellales; family Reyranellaceae; genus Reyranella; species Reyranella aerosaccus. The sequence continues at coordinate 135,305 of NZ_FUWJ01000010.1, read as the reverse complement.
CAGGTTGAGGATCAGGCCGCCGAGCAGGGCAAAGGCCAGCGCCTGCCACAGAGACAAGGTCTCGCCCTCGACGGTCCCTGCCGACGCCGCCGCCTGCGGCACGAAGGAAGGATCGAGCTTTGCCACGACGTCGAAGGCCTGGCGATGCTCGCCGTCGGCGGTCTTCTCGGTCAGGGCCAGAACGCCCGCGATCTGCTGGGGCGCCGCGGCCTTGGCATCCCCCTTCTTGAGCGGAATGCGGATCCCGTCGGCGGTGACCTTGGCGGTCTGCTTCGCCATGTTGGCGACGGCGCCCCATTCGGCGGGGAAGAAGTAGACGTCGCGGATGGTCTCGGGCTTCAGACCCTTGGCCTCGACGATCAGGGTCGGATCGCCCGACGCGGCGACGCCGAAGCGCGCCGGCCATGGGCTTTCGGTCGGCACCTTACGGCGTGCCTGATCGAACAGCGCCAGCGTAGCGGCATTGGCCGCCGTTGCCGCTGTGCCGACCGGCAAGGTCAGACTGAACTTACCTTCTTCGGGGATGCAGACGTCATCGCAGACGAGCCAGTTCGCATCGGCGGCCAAGGCCAGGGTCGAACCGGCAAAGTTCGCCGGCAGCGTGATCTTCGTCAGCAGCAGGATGTCGCCTTCGAAGCCGTAATTGATGATGCCGCTGACATCGATCCTGCTCGGGGTCGGCCAGACGATCGGTCCGGCCGTAACACCTTCGGGCAGCGTCCAGCTGATGTCGGTGGCCTGTCCGGCATCACCCGGATTCTTCCAGTAGGTATGCCAATGCGGGCGGATGGTCTGGCGCAGCGCCACCCAGAAGGATTGGCCCGGTTGCGCCTGGGCGACATCGGAGATCAGTTCGGCGCGCACATTGTCCGTCTTCACCACGGACTGCGCGAAGGCCGGCAGGGCGAGGAGAAGCGACAGCAACAGGGCGAGAACGCGCGACATGGTCGACATTAAGTGAGCCCGGACCACGGCCCTGGCAAGGCAATCTGGATCAAGTGCCCGTGAGATTTTGCCCCGGCCCAGCCCTTGGTCTAAGTTGTTGGTTCTACTGGAGAAATCATGGAACTCAAGGTCGACGGCAGAAGCCTTCTCGGGGCGCTCGATGAACTGGCGCAAATCGGTGCGATCGAGGGTGGGGGATGCGCCCGCCTGGCGCTGAGCGACGACGACAAGGCGGGTCGCGACCTCGTCGTGGCCCGGATGAGAGCGCTCGGGCTCGAGGTGCAGGTCGATGCCATCGGCAACGTGTTCGGCATGCGTCCCGGCCGCGAACGGCTGGCACCGATCATGACCGGCAGCCACATCGATACGGTGCGGACCGGAGGTCGCTATGACGGCAATTACGGCGTGCTGGCCGGCCTCGAGGTGGTGCGCGCGCTCAATGCCGCCAACGTCACGACCCGACGACCCATCGTCGTTGCCTTCTTCACCAATGAGGAGGGCGCGCGTTTCCAGCCCGACATGCTGGGCAGCCTGGTCTATGCCGGCGGTCTCGGTCTGAACGAAGCCTATGTCGCCGCCGACAAGGACGGTCTGTCGGTTGGCGACGAGCTGCGTCGCATCGGCTATCTCGGCCCGATGAAGCCCGGGGCGATCCGGCCGCAGGCTTTCCTCGAGCTGCATATCGAGCAGGGGCCGATCCTCGACGAGGAGAAGGTGCAGATCGGCGTGGTCGAGGGCGTGCAGGGCATCTCCTGGACCGAGTACACGGTCACCGGCGTGTCCAACCATGCCGGCACCACGCCGATGCGGCTGCGCCGTGACGCGGGCTATCTGGCGGCCTCGGTCAATGTCTTCGCGCGCGCGCTCGCCCGGGAGATGGGCGGCGATCAGGTGGCTACCGTCGGGGCCCTCACGCTGCGGCCCAATCTGATCAACGTGGTGCCCAATCGCGCGGTCTTCACGGTCGATCTGCGCAATACCGACGAGGCCAGGCTGAAAGAGGCCGAAGCCAAGGTCGCGGCGCATGTCGCCGAGGTGGCGGCCGAGGAGCGCCTCGACGTCGAGACCCGGGTGCTGGCACGCTTCGAGCCCGTGATCTTCGACAGCGGACTCGTCGATCATGTCGAGCATCACGCCAAGGCGCTGTCGCTATCGACCCGCCGCATGCCGTCCGGCGCCGGGCACGACGCGCAGATGATGCAGCGGATCTGTCCGACCGCGATGATCTTCGTGCCTTCGGTTGGCGGGCTCAGCCACAATGTCGGCGAGCATACCGAGCCGCACGATCTGGTCGCCGGCGCGCAGCTCCTGCTGAACCTGATGGTGGATCTCGCGGAGCGTTCCTGATCGGGACCAGGTCAAAGCCGCAGCAGCCAGGCCTCGACGCTTCCCTTGCCCTTGACCTCGATCATGCCGCGCGGCTCGAACGAGAACTTGTCCTTCAATTTCTCGTAGACCGGTCGCGTGACCTGGATGGTGTCGGGAAGGCCGCCGGACTCCATGCGGCTGGCGAGATTCACCGTGTCGCCCCAGAGATCGTAGATGTACTTGCTGCGGCCGATCACGCCGGCCACCACCGGGCCGGTGTTGACGCCGACGCGCACCTTCATCGTCACCTTGTTTTCGAGGGCATGCTCGCGGGTGATATGGACCATGCGGATCGCCATGCGCAGGATCCGCTCGGCATGGTCCTCCATCGGCACCGGCAGACCGCAGACCGCCATGTAGGCATCGCCGACCGTCTTGATCTTCTCGATGCCGAGTTCCTGCGCGGCCATGTCGAAGCGGGTGAAGAGACCGTTCAGCAACGTCACCACTTCCTGCGGCGGCATCTCGGAACTGAGAGCCGTGAAGCCGACAAGGTCGGCGAAGGCGACGCTCACTTCGGCAAAGCCGTCGGCGATGCTCTGCTCGCCGCCGCGCAGGCGGTTTGCGATCGGCGCCGGCAGCACGTTGAGCAGCAGCTCCTCGTTCTCCCGGTTCTTGGTTGCGATCACGGCGTTCTTGGCGCTGAGTTCGTCGACCATGCCGTTGAAGGCAGCACAAAGCTGCCCGATCTCGTCGCTGGTCCGCACGGCAACCTTGGCGGAGTGATCGCCGGCGGCGAAGCGCCTCACACCCGCCGTCAACTCCCGCAGGGGCTCGAGCAGCGAACGGGCCAGCCAGGCTCCGGCGAGCAGCACCACGAGCAGGGCAATGATACCGACAGCGATCAATTCCCGCTGCAGTCGATAGATCGGTGCGAAGGCTTCCGCAGTCTCGATCTTGGCGATCAGGGCCCACTTCACGCCGGGGATTGTGACAGGACCCCACGAAGACAGCGTTTCCTTGCCGAGATTGCCGACGATCTGACCGGTGCCCTCGATGCCGGCCAAGGCGGCACGCGTCGCTACGGTATCGACCAGCTGATGCAGGACCGGAGAGCCATAGCGCTGGATGGCCTCGATCTCCTCCGGCGGCGCACCTGACTGCCGGAGCTCCTCGAAGTAGCGATCGCGATCTTCGTAGAACAGCCGGTTGCCCGATCTGATCAGGTAGTCCGGTCCGACCAGATAGGCCTCGCCCGTGGCCCCGAAGCCTTCCTGGCGCCAGCGTCGATCGCCGGTCACGACGCGGTCGATCTCGTCGATCGACAGTTGTGCGATCAGCACGCCGATCACGGCGCCCTGGTCGATCACGGGCGCAGCCATGAAGGCAGCGGGCAGGCCATCGGATGGAAGGTAGGGTTTGAAGTCCTCCAGGCATGTCGCGGATGGATCGGGGAGGGCGGCACAGCGCGCGACGGCGGCGGCGGCATTGGTGTCGCGGTAGGGCCCGAGATGTAGCGAGGTCGCGAAGTCGACCTCCTTCGCCGTGCCATAGACCAGGCGTCCAGACTTGGGATCGGCCAGCATGAAATCGAAGAAGCCGACCGTGGTCGCCGCGTTGCGCAGAAGAGGATGATAGATGGCATGCGCGGCGCTGTAGGCACTGCCGTCGCCTGGATTGTCGAGCAGCTTCCGGCGCGCCATCGGCTGCGGATTGTTCACGATGTAATAGTACTGGAGGTAGGTGGCTGCCCAGCCCATCGGCATGTAGTCGGCCAGCTTGGCCTCCTTGCCGAGCAGATGGCCGACCTCCGGAACGAAGTTCTTCTCGTACCAGCGCTCGACCGCGGCGCGGAGATCAGGCTCGGGTGTCTTGTGATCCAGCTCCTCGAAGCCGTCCTGGAAACGATGCATGGCCTCGACGACCATCTTCGAGCTGGCCAGAAGCCGCAGATCGTGACGAACCGTCCGGAAGTAGGCTTCAACCTGCTTCGCCTTGGTCTCTCGCGCTGCCGTGAGCTGGTTGAAGATCGTCTCTTCCAGTGCCTGGCGCGCCCGGACATAGCCCAGGATGCTGGTGAACAGCACCGCAATCGCGCCCAGCAGGATCAGGATGACGAATAGCTTGGTCGCGAGGCCCCAGCGTACGGGACGGTGAACAGCAGGATCGGCAGCAGTCATGCTGCAGCTATATAGCGCCCGAGGCCGGAACCCCCGTGATTTCCATTAAATAAATGGCTGAAAAAGCAGAACCACGAAATAACTGAGTCAAATAGTCGGATATCGAGGCAGTCGAGGAGATCATCGGCGTTCCTTTGCATCGAGCCAGCACCTTAAGGCGTGGCCCACGCCAACGACGATTCCGGTCCTCAACGGCGTGCGCGGATCAGCGCGCGTCTGACCCTGTTGCCGGGGCATAGATCACCAGCCGCAAGCCCGGATCGTCGTTGGCCTGGAAACTCGCATGCTCCAGGCGCAGCGCGCCCTTGCGCGGATGCTTCAGGAGCTTCTGCCCGGCTATGGCGTCGCCCACGTCGTGCTCTTCCCACCAGGCCTCGAACTCAGGACAGCCGTTGCGCAGGCGCTCCAGCAGGTCGCGAAAGGCGGGATCGCCGGCCCACAGATCGTGTGTGGCGCGGAACTGAGCCACGACGCGCCGCGCCTGGGCCTTCCAGGACGATCCGAACAGGCGTCGGGTGTAGGGGTTCGTCAGGACGCACAGCAGGATGTTGCGCTCCTCCTCCGGCATGCGGTCGAAGGCGAAAATCTCCGCGGCTGCCTTGTTCCACGCCAGGACGTCCCAGCGTCGGCCGGTCACGTAGGCCGGCTGGTTCAGGCTCTCGACCACGCGGCGCATCGCCTCCGGCACCTGCTCCCGCACGAACGGGCGGCGATCGGCATCGCGGGCCAGTGCGCGCAGATGCGCGTGCTCGACCTTGCTGAGACGGAGCGCCCGAGCGAGGGCGTCGATCGTGGTGACGGAGGGATTGACGGTGCGGCCCTGCTCGAGCCGCACATACCAGTCGACGCCGATCCCGGCGAGTTCGGCCACCTCTTCCCGCCGCAATCCCACGGTGCGCCGGCGCCGGCCGCTCGGCAGGCCGATCGCTTTCGGGCTCAGCCTCTCGCGGCGCGAGCGCAGGAAGTTGCCAAGTTCACGGTGCCGCTGGTCCGCCATGGTGCCTCCGGGGCATATGCAAGGATTTTTCGTCATCCCGAGCGAAGCCGAGCGCAGCGCCCTGCAGGCGGCTCCGCTCGGGATGACGAGACGACTTCATATGCGATTGCCATTCCTCCAGGGAGGGAGTTCCAGTCCTAGGATAATACTAGGCCTGAATAGCCAACCATGGAACTGCGATCCTGGGTGCCTCAACCAATGGGACCATCATGAGAGCAGCCATCCTGAAAGCGTTCGGTTCACCGCTCACGCTGGAGACGGTGCCCGATCCCGTCCTGGGCACGGGCGAAGTCATTGTCGATGTCGTGGCAACACGTGTCCTCGCCTACGCCAACGAAGTCTTCAGTGGTGCCCGGAATTATCTGATGGAGTTGCCGATGATCCCGGGGTCGGGTGCCGTCGGCCGCGTTCGTGCTCTCGGGCCGGATGCCACGCATCTGTCGGTGGGCGACTGGGTCTATTGCGACCCGACGGTGCGGTCGCGGGACGATGCGCTGATGCCGGAAATCATCCTGCAAGGCTTGGTTGCCGGTAGCCAGCCGGCTTTGCGCCTGCAGAGGTATTTTCACGATGGCTCGTTTGCCGAGCAGATGCGCGTGCCGACCGAGAACGTCGTTCGTATCGGCGCGCTCGACGAAGCGGAGGCGGCGGCGTGGTGCGCCTTGGGCACGCTGTTGGTGCCGTATGGCGGGTTTGCTGCGGCCAATCTGACGCCGGGAGAGACCGTCGTCGTCAATGGCGCGACCGGGGCCTTCGGCAGTGCGGGCGTTGCCGTCGCCATGGCGATGGGGGCGAAGCTCGTGGTGGCGACTGGACGCAACGAAACGGCGCTTGCCGATCTGGAACGCCGCTACGGGCGACGTGTTCGCGCCGTGCGCATGCTGGGCAATGAAGAGAGCGATCGCGGCAGGATCCTGGAGGCGGCCAGCGGTCCCATCGACTGCGTGCTCGACCTGCTGCCGCCGGCCGCCAGCCCGAGCCAGGTACGCACCGCCGTGATGGCCGTGCGCCCCTACGGACGCGTGGTGCTGATGGGCGGGGTCGGCATGGCCGGCGGGGCCGGGCTGGAATTGCCCTATCCGTGGCTGATGCGGAACTGCATCACAGTCCGCGGCCAGTGGATGTATGCCCGTGAAGCCAGTACGCGCATGATCGGACTCGTTCGCGCGGGGCTGATCGATCTGGCGGATTTCCAAGTGACGTCGTTCGGTCTCGACGCGGTGAACGAGGCGGTGACACACGCCGCGGCCAATGCGGGACCATTCCGCTTCACGGTGATCAAACCGTGATCGCTGTCGTGCTGCACTGCTCCTTCGGGACGATGGAGCGGTGCAGCAAATCTTCTGTCGCTGCGAAACTATCGACGTCTCGGTCTCCTCTGTTGTGCTGTGCTGGTTCAGAAGGACTCTCAGACATGCGATGAACGGCATCGTCCGTGTGCTCGGTGCGGGCTACAACGCACAGCCGCACATCAAGAGGAGGAACGATGCGCCAGCCCCTGGATCGATCGCGACGCATTGTGTTCACCGGCGCGGCGGGTGGCATCGGCACCATGACTCGTCCCTTGCTGGCCAAACTCTATCCAGGGCTCGTGCTGAGCGATCGTGTCGCGCCGGCGAGGCTGGAGGCCAGCGAAACCTTCGTCGCCGCCGATCTCACCGACGCCGAACAGGTCGCCGCCGCCGTGAAGGGCGCTCATAGCATCATCCATTTCGGCGGTTACTCGGTCGAAGGCCCGTGGGACTCGATCCTGCAGGCCAATATCGTCGGCTGCTACAATCTGTTCGAGGCGGCCCGGCAGGCAGGCGTGAAGCGCATCGTCTTTGCCTCGTCCAATCACGCTGTCGGCTTCTATCGGCGCAAGAAGAAGATCGGCACCGACGTCACGGTGCGGCCGGACAGCCGCTATGGCGTCAGCAAGGCGTTTGGCGAGGCGCTGGGCGCGCTTTATGCCGATAAGCACGGCATCGCCGTGACCTGCCTGCGCATCGGCAATGTCGGTCCGCGGCCGCTCGACGTGCGGCGGCTGTCGATCTGGATCTCGCCCGAGGACATCGTGCAGCTCATCCGCATCGGCCTCGAGCATCCCGATATCCGCTATGAGATCTTCTATGGCGCATCGGACAACGCCGCGAGCTGGTGGGACAATTCGCGCGCCTACAAGCTCGGCTATCGCCCGACCGGCAAGGCCGAAGACCATCGCGCCCATGCCGAAGCGGAACAGGCCAAAATCGGACCGGATCCGGTCGGCGATCTGTTCCAGGGTGGGACCTTCTGCTCGGCTGAGTTTACGAACGACGCAAGGCGCGCCGGCCCCTGAGGATTGTGGATGCGCGTCGCGAAACGGCATCGCGATGTGGCACGCTTGTTGTTTGCCGGCGCTCGACGATAATCGACGCCGGAGGGTGAGCATGAGCAGATTTCTGACTGTCGGAGCCGCGCAGATGGGGCCGATCCAGCGTAGCCACACGCGGCGCGATGTCGTGGAGCGCCTGATCGCGCATCTGCGCGAGGGCAGCCGTATGGGCTGCGATCTCGTGGTGTTTCCGGAACTCACGCTCACGACCTTCTTCCCGCGCTGGTGGATGACGGATCAGGCGGAGATCGACTCCTTCTTCGAGAAGGAGATGCCCTCGAACGAGACCGCGCCGCTCTTCACCGAAGCCAAGCGCCTGGGGCTCGGTTTCTCCCTGGGCTATGCTGAGCTGGCCAATGAAGATGGCCGGGTGCGGCGCTTCAATACCTCGATCCTGGTCGAGCGCGACGGGCGCATCGTCGGCAAGTACCGCAAGATCCATCTGCCCGGCCATGCCGAGCACGAGCCGCAACGGCCGTTCCAGCATCTGGAGAAGCGCTACTTCGAAGTCGGCAATCTCGGCTTCCCGGTGGTCAAGGCCTTCGGCGGCAACATGGGCATGTGCATCTGCAACGACCGCCGCTGGCCCGAGACCTACCGCGTGATGGGCCTGCAGAATGTCGAGATGGTGATGCTGGGCTACAACACCCCGATCCACAATGCGCCGTCGCCCGATCACGACGAGCATTCCTGGTTCCACAACCAGCTTTCCATGCAGGCTGGCGCCTACCAGAACGGGACCTGGGTGGTCGGCGTCGCCAAGGGCGGGGCCGAGGAAGGCGTGCCGTCGATCGCCGACAGCATGATCGTGGCGCCATCCGGCAAGGTCGTGGCTCGTGCCGCAGGCGACGGCGACGAGCTGATCGTGCATCGCTGCGACCTCGACGCCGGCAAGAGCTACAAGACGACGACCTTCAACTTCGCCGTCCACCGCCAGCCCGAACAATACCGCCTGATCGTCGAGCGCAAGGGCGCCCTGGATCCGGTGTGACCTGACCGCGTACTCGCGTACAGGCAAAGAATTCTCCGTCACGCCGAGCGAAGCCGAGCTTCGCGAGGCGCAGTCGAGGGGCCCATCTTCAGGCGTTGCGTTTGGACGGAACGGTGAAAATAGGCCCCTCGACTGCGCCGCCCTTCAGGCGGCTTCGCTCGGAGGTGACGAGATGAGTTCCTGTGCGATTGCCTTATCGGCCGCGGGGAAAGAACTCAGCTCGTGAATGTGCCGTAGCTGCGGTCGGGCGTGCCGCGGAACAGGGACATGTGGGTGTGGGTGGCAACGAAGGGATCGCCGATCTTCTTGCGCCCCAGCACGACAGTGGTCCTGCCGGGGCGATCGAAGCGGTCGCCGTTGGGATGGAAGCCGTCCGAGTCCCACACCGCCATGCCGACGGCGGTGAGGCGATCGGCGGAGACGATGGCCTCGACCTTTTCGAGGTCGTAGCGGAAGTTGCGGATGGTGCCCCAGACATTGCGCCACTGCTTCTGCTCGGCATGGTCGCGGCCATGCATGAAGTCGGTGAAGGTGCCGAAGGCGATCATGTCGTCGGCGAAGATGGGGCGCGCGCCCTCGTAGTCGACTGCGCGGCAATGGCGCGCGAGCGTATCGAACCAGGTCCGCACGGCGGCCAGGTCCTCGGGAGCGACGGGCTGAATGAGCTTCATGAGGCCTTCCTAGAGTCCGAAACGTTGCCAGTGCAGGCGCTCTTCGATCGCAGCCAGCGCGGTTGGGCCAATCTGTTCGATGCTGCCACCGAGGCCCAGGCGCGACAGCAGGCTCCTGCGGGCCGCGATCAGGGGCAGATGGACCTTGGCGCCATAGCGCTCCTGCAGGACGGCGCGCAACTCGCCGAAACGATCCGCCAGGCCGAGTTCGAGGCCGCGCCGGCCGGTCCAGAATTCACCGGAAAAGAGAAGCGCATCGTCGCCCTTCAGACGGCTGCCACGCCGTTCGCGCACCCAGTCCTTGAAGCCGTCATGGATCTCGGCCTGCAGGCGCTTCAGCCGTTCGACGTCTTCCGGCTTCTCCTCGCGAAAAGGATCGAGCATGGATTTGCGTTCGCCCGACGTATGCACGCGCCGTTCGATGCCGATCCTGGAGATCAGGTCCTTGAAGCCGAAGCCGGAAGAGATGACGCCGATCGAGCCGACGATCGACGCCGGATCGACGACGATCTCGTCGGCGGCGCAGGCCAGCCAATAGCCGCCCGATGCGGCCACATCCTCGACGAAGGCGATGACGGGCAGGTTCTTTTCCCGTGCCAGCAGTCGGATGCGCTGGGCGATCAGGGCCGATTGAACCGGCGATCCGCCCGGTGAGTTGATCGCCAGCGCGACGGCCTTCGCGCCATGCATGTTGAACGCCCGCATCAGCAGAGGCGCCGCTGTCTCGATCGACAGGCCGCGTGCGCCCAGCAGGCTGCCCGACGCGATGACACCGCTTAGCCGTACGACGGGCACCACCGGTCCGCGGCGCAGACGCTCTTTGAACCATTCCAGCATGGCCGGCACTCTCGCGGTGGTTGATCGGGAAGGCAAGCGGGATGGCAAGCGATCTGGTGACCGTCGGCCAATTTGAGGACGATCGCTCAGAAGGTCAGTGCCGCCGCATGGCGCAGCACGGCCTCGGCTTCATCCGTGTAACCACCCTCCATCTTGTGCAAGCGCAGAGGGGTCGTTTCGTGCAGGGAACGTGCGGCCGACCGACGGGCCCGCACCAGCACGCGCCGCGCCGGCGGCAGGCGTTTGACGGTCACGTCGCCCCAACCAAGTTCGGCCAGCCGATCGGCGATCTCTTCGAGCCGGTCGCTGCGATGGACCAGAGTGAGCGTGCCGCCAGGCTTCAGCGCCCCGGTCGCCACGCGCAGCCAGCGTTCCAGATCGGCGCTTGACTCGACCGTGGCCAGCGCCTTGCTCGGATCGGGCGAGGGATCGGCGACGGCGGCGGCAAGATAGGGCGGATTGGTCGCGACATGATCGAACAGACCGAGCGTCGGCGGCAATGGCGCAGCGATATCGTGAACGAGCATTTGCACGCGCCCGGCCAGGCCGTTGGCGGCAATGTTGCGCGCGGCCAGCGCCGCGAGTCCGGGCTGCAGTTCGAGGCAGGTGATCCGGCAATCCGGAACACGCACGGCCACGCAAAGACCGACCGCGCCAACCCCGGCGCCGAGGTCCAGCACCCGTTCATCGGCTTTCGCGTCCGTCGCCGCGGCGAGCAGCACGGCATCGACCGCAACACGGTATCCGCGTCGGGGCTGCAGAAGCCGGACCCGGCCGCCCAGCAGCGAGTCTTCTGTGGTGGACGTTTCCAGGAGGGGATTGCATTCTCTCACGACATCGTGTCGCAACTTGGTCACAGTGGGCAGGACTATCTTCACGTTATGGCAACCGTCGTCTCCCTTGAAGGAAAACGCAAGGCACCAAGCCTCGAACCCTTGCTCTCGCTTTGTGCCGAGGATATGGCCCGCGTCGATCGCGAGATCCTGGTGCGCATGCGCTCTCCCGTGGCGCTCATTCCGCAACTCGCCAACCACCTGGTCGGGGCCGGCGGTAAGCGCATGCGACCCCTGCTGACCATCGCGGCGGCGCGGCTGTGCGGCTACGACGTCGACGACGATCGTCACGTCAAGCTCGCGACCTGTGTCGAATTCATCCATTCGGCGACGCTCCTGCATGACGACGTGGTCGACGTCAGCGCGCTGCGTCGCGGCAAGCCGACGGCAAATTCCGTCTGGGGCGACAAGGCCTCGGTGCTGGTGGGCGACTTCCTGTTCACTCGTTCCTTCGAGCTGATGGTCGATGTGGGCGAACTCGAGATCCTCCGCATCCTGTGCAACGCCTCCTCGACCATCGCCGAGGGCGAGGTGCTGCAGCTGGTGACGCAGCGTGACATCAGCACGCCCGAAGCGACCTATCTCGAAGTGATCAAGGCCAAGACCGCGCGCCTGTTCGCCGCCGCTGCCGAGGTCGGAGCCATGGTCGCGGGCTGCAAGCCGGCCGAGCGCGTGGCGCTCGAGAGCTTCGGCATGAATCTCGGCATCGCGTTCCAGCTCGTCGACGATGCGCTCGACTACGCCGGCCGCGAAGCCAAGCTGGGCAAGACCGTCGGCGACGATTTCCGCGAGGGCAAGATCACGCTGCCGGTGATCCTGGCCTTCCTGCGCGGCCGCGCCACCGAGCGGGAATTCTGGAAGCGGACGATCGAGAAGCTCGATCAGCGGCCCGAGGATCTGGAGCAGGCCCAGAGCCTGATCGAGCGGCATAACGCTGTGGCCGATACCTTCGAACGGGCTCGCCATTACGGCGCGATGGCGCGGGATGCGCTGGGGCTGTTCGTCGATTCGCCGCTCAAGGCGGCCATGCTCGAGGCAGTAGACTTCGCCATCGACCGGGCGCACTAATCGCGGCCGACATGGCCGCGCAGCACGTCCTCGCCATCGACCAGGGCACCACCAGTACCCGCGCGATCGTGTTCGACGCGACCGGCCGTCCGGTGGCCTCGGCGCAGAAGGAACTGCCGCAGATCTTTCCCAAGCCGGGTTGGGTCGAGCACGATCCCGAGGAGATCTGGCGCGCTACGGTCGAGGTCTGTCGCGGCGCGATCGAGCGGGCGAAGCTCGAGGCCCGGGACCTGGCGGGCATCGGCATCACCAACCAGCGCGAGACGACGGTGGTCTGGGATCGCGCCACCGGCAAGCCCGTGCACAACGCCATCGTCTGGCAGGACCGGCGAACCGCCGATTTCTGCGCCGCCCTCAAGAAGGCCGGCCATGAGGAGATGGTCTCCCGGCGCACCGGGCTGCTGCTCGATCCCTATTTCTGCGGCACCAAGATCGCCTGGATCCTGAACAACGTGCCTGGGGCACGGAATGCGGCGGAGAAGGGCGCGCTGGCGGCCGGTACGATCGAAAGCTTCCTGCTGTGGCGCTTCACCGGCGGCAAGGTGCATGCGAGCGACGCCACCAACGCCAGCCGCACGCTGCTGCTCGATATTCGCAAGGGAACGTGGGACAGCGATCTTGCCCGGCTGCTGGGCGTGCCGTTGTCGATGCTGCCGACGGTCGTGGACTGCGCCGGCGAGTTCGGGGTCGCGGACCGCGAGATCCTGGGTGCACCGGTGCCGATCCTGGGCATGGCCGGCGATCAACAGGCGGCGACAGTCGGCCAGGCCTGCACCAAGCCCGGCATGGTGAAGGCGACCTACGGCACGGGATGCTTCGCGCTCCTCAATACCGGTACGCTCGCGCTTCATTCCAGCCATCGGCTGCTCAGCACCATCGCCTATCAGCTCGACGGCCGTCGTACCTACGCGCTGGAAGGCAGCATCTTCATCGCCGGCGCCGCCGTGCAATGGCTGCGTGACGGCCTCAAGCTCATCCGGGAGTCTGCCGAGATCGAGGCGATGGCCCGGCAGGCGCGCGACGGCCATGGTGTCTATATGGTGCCGGCCTTCGTCGGCCTCGGGGCGCCTTACTGGGATGCCGATGCCCGCGGCGCGCTGCTCGGCCTCACGCGCGACACCGGTCCGGCCGAGATCGCGGCCGCCACGCTCGACTCGGTCTGCTACCAGACTCGCGACCTGATCGAGGCGATGCGCGGCGACGGCGCGCAGATCGACGAATTGCGCGTCGATGGCGGCATGGTCGTGAACGACGGGCTGATGCAGCGCCTAGCCGATACGGTCGGCACGCCGGTGGAGCGGCCCAAGGTGATCGAAACTACAGCGCTGGGTGCGGCTTTCCTGGCTGGCCTGCAGGCCGGCCTGTGGCCATCGCTCGACGCGCTCTCGAAGAGCTGGGCGCTCGACCGAGCGTTCAGACCGTATGAAGACGCCGCGTCGCGCGATCGCCGCTATACCGGCTGGCAGAACGCTGTGCGAAGAGTCCGCAGCGTGTAGCGGTTGTGCGCGCGGTGTGGATTGACACCGCTCGTGATCTTGATGAGCATCAATTGCATCAAAATGATTGCGCGACGTCGCAATCGGGCATGAGGTGCTTTGCGGCATGAAGACAGTCCGACTCACGCAGCAAGGGATCGTCTTCGCCATCTTCGTTCTGCTGTTTGCCGGCTTTTCGATCTTCCTGCCGGGCTTCCCGACCACCGACAACATGCTGACGCTCCTGCAGAACGTCGCGGTGCTGGGGATCCTGGGGCTGGCCATGGCGCTGGTGGTCATCGGCCGCGGGATCGATCTATCGCTGATCGCCGCCCTCGCGGTTCCCTCCGGTCTGCTGTTGCAGCTCGTCCAGGACGGCGATTCGTTCTCCCATGCCTTGCTGATGGCAGCCCTGCTCACGCTTGCCTTCGGGCTCTTCAATGGCTGGCTGATCGCCTATGCCGAGGTGCCGTCGATCTTCGCCACCCTCGCCACCGGCCTGTTTCTCGCCGGTCTGGGCCAGACCGCGCTGTTCAAGCTCGACGTCGTGCAATGGAGCCCGGGCCTCGCCGGCTTCGAGAAGCTGGGCCAGGGCAATCTCTTCGGCATCCCGATGCCGATCGTGATGTTCGCCGGCGCCTGCTTCGTGGTCGCCGCCTTCCTGCGGCGCACGCGCTACGGCGCGTTCATCTATGCCATCGGCGATAATCCGTTCGCCGCGCGGGCCTCGGGCCTGCCGACGCGGCCGCTGATCGTGCTGCAATACGTGCTGGCGTCGTTGATCGGCCTGCTGGCCGGGCTGGTTCTCGCGGCTTCCGTCAACAGCATGCCGACCCGCATCTACAACTCGACCATGATCTATGACGTGATCCTGGTGGTCGTGCTGGGCGGCATCGGGCTCGCGGGCGGTCGCGGCGGTGTTCTCAACGTGGTCATCGGCACGTTGCTGATCGGAACCATGCTGAACGGCATGACGATCATGAACATGTCTTATTCCGCACAAAACCTGGTGAAAGGCGTCGTGCTGCTGGCGGCCGTCATCACCGATTCGTTTCTCAATCCGCGCAATGAGGAGACGGCGCAGCAGGGAGATATCTGACCTGCCCGAATCTCGTCTCGAAAATCATAAAACTGGAGGAAACAAAGTCATGATCACGTTGAACGCGAGGCGATGGCTGGCTCGAGCCGCTGCCGCTGCGACCGTCTTGGGCGTCTCGCTTGCGCCGGCTTTTGCCCAGAAGGGGCTCGACGAGCCGTTCCAGGCGCCGTTCAAGAAGGCGCTTGAGGGCAAGACCGTGGGCTACGTGCCGGTGGCGATGAATTTCGATCTCACCGAGGGCTGGTTCGCCGTGCTCAAGCGCCAGCTCGAGCCCTACGGCATGAAGGTGGTGGTGCGCGATCCGAACTGGAGTACCAATGCCGGTGCGCAGGCCGTGACGACGCTGATCTCGGAGAAGCCGGCGGCGATCGTCGTGCATAATCCCGACGTGCAGACCTACGCCAAGCTCCTGCAGCGGGCGGAGAAGGAAGGCATCTTCGTCATCCAGATCAACATGGGTTCGGCCTACCGGACGACCGGTTTCGTGGGCGCGAACTGGATCGAGATCGGCGAGCGCGACACCGAGGCGGTGGTCGACTTCTGCAAGGGCAAGTCGAACAAGATCGCGATCATCCAGGGCGCGCTGTCCGCCGCGGCCAGTGCCTATACGCTGAAGGGCGTGGAGAACGTGCTGGCCAAGCATCCGGAGATCAAGGTGGTCTCGAGCCAGGCGGCCGACTGGGACGCGGCCAAGGCCAAGGCGATCGCCCAGACGGTGCTGAAGCAGAATCCCGATCTGTGCGGCATCGTCGGCTTCTGGGACGGCATGGATATCGGCACCGCGGCGGCGGTGAAGGAGGCCGGTCTCACCGGCAAGGTCTTCGTCGCCACCTCGGGCGGCGGCGAGCAGAAGGGCGCCTGCGATCTCGTGAAGTCCGGCGCCTTCGACCTCGACCTCAGCTACGACGTGCCGACGCAAGGCAGCGACATGGCGGCGCTGATCAAGTGGCTGCTGTCGTCCGACATCAAGCCTGGCTCGGTGAAGGGGTCGGACTATACGACCCTCATTCCCGTCACCAAGGCCAACGCCGACATCGACGGCACCTGCTGGAAGCTCGAGCGGCTGAAGCAGTAGCGGACCTCCGAGATCGGGACCGACTCGAAGTCGGTCCCGATCGTTCGTCGGTGTGGAATTTGGCGTTGTTGCGTCAGCGGGTCGTACGATGAGAGAAGCCGTACTGCGTCTGCGTTATCGGTTCTGGCCGGATCATCTCCTCGGCGAGATCCTGTCCAAGCGGTGGACCGAGACCGCGATTCCGGTGATCGTCCTGTTGCTGGTGGCGATCGCCTTCTCGCAGGCCATCCCGGGCTTTCTATCTCCCAACAGCCTCGCCGACACGGCGCGCCAGGCCGCCGAGATCGGCTTCGTCGTTCTCGGCATGGCGCTGGTGATCGTGGTCGGCGGCATCGACCTGTCGGTCGGGTCTATGTTCGCGCTGACGGACTTCTGCGCTCTGTTCTGCCTCGACGTGCTGAACCTGCCGGTGCCGGCGGTGGTGGCGATCACCGTTGCATTCGGGGCGGCGCTGGGCGCGGTGAACGGCTTCCTGATCGGCTATCTGCGCCTGCGCGCTTTCATCACGACGCTGATCACCCTGATCATCTATCGCTCCGCCTACGATCTTCTGCTGTTCGACTATTCCAACACCATCGCGGCCGCCTTTCCCGACGATGCGCTGTGGGACTTCATGGGCGGCGGTGGCGTGTTCGGCATCCCGAGCGTGGCGCTGCTCTACGCCGCCGTCGCCATCTTCGGCCACATCTTCATGACCCGCCTGCGGCCGGGTTGGCACATCACGGCGATCGGCGGGTCGCGGCGTTCGGCCTACAATTCCGGCATCGCCGTGCGCGGCACCATCGCCCGCTGCTATGCCGCGAGTGGCGCGCTGACGGCGGTGGGGGCGCTGTTCTTCGCGGCGCGACTCGGCACGGTCGGCGGCGATGTCGGCGTCGGGCTGGAGGTGACGGTGCTGACGGCGGCGGTGCTGGGCGGCATCAGCCTGGGCGGCGGTCGCGGCTCGGTGACACGCGCTCTGGTCGGCACGCTGATCGTGCTGCTGATCACCAACGGCCTCACCACGCTGTCGGTGAAGGGCGGCGTCAATCGCATGGTGCTGGCCGGTATCCTTCTCGTCGCGGCCACCATCGACATCCGCTGGCTCAAGAACCGCACCCGCATCATCGCCAAGGTCTATGTCAGCCCGACCTATCATGACATGCCGGCGCTCCCCGGCGCGCGTATCGGCGAAGGTACGCGCTTCGCCCAGAACGACAGGCTGAAGGATGTAACGCTGATCGGGCTCGGCCGCATCGAGGCGCCGGAGGATGTGATCCTCGATCGCCACGACAATCTCTATGCCGGCTCGCGACACGGCGACATCATCCGATTCTTTCCGCCCGACTACGAGAAGATGGAAGTCTATGCCCATATCGGCGGGCAGCCGCTCGGCATGGCATTCGACCGCAACGACAATCTCTATGTCTGCATCGGCGGCATGGGACTCTATCGCATCACGCCGGATCGCAAGGTCGAAAAGGCGACCGACGAGACCAATCGCAGCTTCTCCTCGGTCAACGACGACAGCCGCCTGCGCCTGGCCGACGATCTCGACATCACCGACGATGGCCGCATCTTCTTTTCCGAGGCGACGGTCCGCTACGAGATGCACGAATGGCCGGTCGACGGGCTGGAGGCACGCGGCAACGGCCGGATCATCTGCTACGACCCGGCCACCAATACGACGCGCACGGTGCTGCGCGGGCTCAAGTTCCCCAACGGGATCTGCGTCTCGCGCAACGGCCAGTCGATCCTCTTCGCCGAGACCTGGGGCTGCTGCGTCAAGCGTTACTGGTTCGACGGGCCCAAGAAAGGCCAGGTCGAGATGGTGATGGATAATCTTCCCGGCTTTCCCGACAACATCAACCTGTCGTCGGACGGCAATTACTGGCTCGCCATGGTCGGCATGCGCTCGCCCGCGCTCGACCTCGCCTGGCGCATGCCCGGCTTCCGGCGGCGCATGGCCAAGCGCGTGCCGCTCGACGAGTGGCTGTTCCCCAACATCAATACGGGCTGCGTGATCAAGTTCAGCGAGACGGGCGAGGTGCTGGATACCTACTGGGATCTGGCCGGGGTCAACCATCCCATGATCACCTCGATGCGCGAGCACAGAGGCCATCTCTATCTCGGCGGCATCATGAACAACCGCATCGGTCGTCTGAAGCTCGAAGGCGCCGATCCCGGCTTCGTGCAGTACGACTACCGCTGGGGCAAGAAGCCATGATCGCCGCCCTGAAGAGACTTGGCGATCATGTCCTCGGTCGCGGCGAGGCCGCGATCACGGTGCCGATCTTCGACGGCGCGCTGAAGCCCAACCAGTTGCTCGAGGAAGCCGAGGTCGTTGCCCAGATCGAGGGCGCCAACGATCTGGCGAGCGACGGCAAGCGGCTGCTTGTCGCCGATGGCATGCGGATCGTGGCACTGGCGGGCAACGGAGATGGCACGGAACGGGTACGTTTCGACCGTACCGTGACCGCCCTCTGTGCCCTGCCTGACGGTGGTGTCGCGGTGGCCCTGGACGGTGTCGAGGTTCGCGTCGAAGGCGGGACGAGCGCTGGCGGTCACTGGACGGGGGCGGCCGGCATTCCCTTTCATGCCGTGAATGCGATCGCCTGTGCGCCGGATGGCGCCCTTGTCGTGACCGACGGATCGCAACGCTACGACACGGAACGCTGGGCACACGATCTGATGGATCGGGGAGCGACCGGCCGTGTCGTCCGCCTCGACCGCGGCACAGGTCAGGGGCAGGAACTCGCTCGCCGGCTCGAATATGCCTTTGGCGTCTGTCCTGCCGGAGCCGACATCGTCGTCTCCGAAAGCTGGCGGCATCGCCTTCTTGCGATTGCGCCCGACGGCAGACGACGCGTCGTCCTCGATCGCCTGCCGGTCTATCCGTCGCGGGTGGTGGCGGCGGCGGGAGGAGGTTTCTGGCTCACCGCCTTTGCCGCGCGGACTCAGCTGGTGGAATTCGTGCTGCGCGAGACGACCTTCCGAAGGCGCATGATGAAGGAGATCGCGCCCGAACACTGGATCGCGCCACGCCTGCGCTCGGGCGAGAGCTATCTCGAGCCGATGCAGGGGGCACATCTTCGCACCATGGGCGTGCTGAAGCCGTGGGCGCCGCCACGCTCCTACGGTCTGGTGATCCGCCTGTCGGCCGAGGGGCTGCCGCGCTATTCGCTGCATAGCCGCGTCGACGGCATCAACCATGGCGTCGTGGCCGCGACGGAAGTCGGTGATTTTCTCTATCTCCTGGCCAAGGGGCCAGGCCGTGTGCTGCGCCTGCCCCTGGCCGCTCTCGAGAAGGAGGCCCGGGCATGACCGCACCGATCCTCGAACTGCGCCAGGCGACGAAGCTCTATGGCGGCGTGCCGGCGATCGACGGCGTCGATTTCAGCCTGGCGAATGGAGAGATCCACGCTCTGGTGGGCGAGAACGGCGCCGGCAAATCGACGCTGACCAAGGTCATGGCGGGGGTCGTGACCCTCACCTCGGGCACGATGTCGGTCAACGGCAAGGAGGTATCGCCGCGTACGCCTCTGGAGGCCCGCCAGCTCGGTATCGCCATGGTGTTCCAGGAGAACAGCCTGGTGCCCTCCATGACGGTGGCGCAGAACCTCTTCCTCGGGCAGGAGAAGTTCTACAATCGCCTGCGTGGCATCTATATCGCCGCCCAGCAGTTCCTCCAGTCGCTCAACTTCGACGTCACGCCGACGGCAACCGTCGCCCAGCTCGGCGCCGCGAAGAAGCAGATGGTCGAGATCGCCCGCGCCGTCCTGCACGAGGCCAAGGTCATCATCTTCGACGAGCCGACGGCGACGCTGACGCCGGAGGAGAAGAAATACTTCTTCGACCTCATGCGCGAGCTCAAGCGGCGGGGCGTGTCGATCATCTTCATCTCGCACGCGCTCGAGGAGGCGCTGCAGATCTCCGATCGCATCACCGTGCTGCGCGACGGCAAGCATGTCGTCACGGACGAGACGAAGAACTTCGATCGCGCCCGCATCATCCAGGCCATGGTCGGGCGCGACCTCTCCAAAACCCTCTATGCCGAGCGCAAGTCGAGCGTCCGGCCGCCGAAGGAGCGAGTGCTCACGGTCGAGAACCTGCGCATGGCGCCGATGGTGAAGAACAATTCGCTGTCTGTCTTCGCCGGGCAGGTGACCGGCGTGTTCGGGCTGGTGGGCTCGGGCCGCACCGAGACCTTCAAGATCGTGTCCGGCATCCTGAAGCGCGATTTCTTCCATGGCGGGGAGATCGTCCTCAACGGCCGTCCGGTACGCTATCTGACGCCAGCGCCGGCGGTGCGGGACGGCATCGCCTACATCACCGAGGATCGCAAGGTCGAGGGCTTCTTCGAGACCATGTCGATCGCGCGCAACATCTACATCGGACTGCTGGCCAAGCTCGGCGCCAAGCGTCCGCTCGTCTTCAACAAGGAGGCCGAAGCGGTCGGCAAGCAATGGGTGCAGGCGCTCAATGTCCGCGCCATCGGCCAGGATGTGAAGGTGGTCGAGCTGTCCGGCGGCAACCAGCAGAAGATCGTCATCGCCAAGTCGCTGGTCCAGAAGCCCGGGCTGATCATCTTCGACGAGCCCACCCGCGGCGTCGATGTCGGCGCGATTGCCGAAATCCATCAGCTCATCGACCGGCTGGCCGAGGAGGGCAATGCGGTCGTGATGATCTCCTCCTACCTGCCCGAGATCCTGGCCCGATCTGATCGCATCCTGGTCTGCCGCCAGGGCAAGGTGGTCGAGGAGTTCTCGGCCCATGAGGCGACCGAGGAGAAGATCATGTACGCCGCGATCCATTGAGGATTGCGCCGGATCGAGCGGGGCGACGGACGACTTGCCGCTTCGAGGGGCCGACATTAGGTTGCGCCCCGCCATGCAGAAACGCCCCAATCCCGTCTATTGCGCCATCGACACCGTCGATCTTCCCCTGGCCGCCAGGCTGATCCGGTCGGTGGCGGGCAGCGCGACCCCGACGGTCGGCGGCATCAAGCTGGGGCTGGAATTCTTCCTGGCGCATGGCGCGCCGGGCGTGCGCTACGCCTTCCCCGCGCCGGTGCGGGCCACCGGCACCGGCTTCTTCCTCGATCTCAAGCTGCACGACATCCCCAATACGGTGGCTGGCGGCATCCGCGCGGTGATGGAGCTCGAGCCGACCTACATCACGATCCACACCGCTGGGGGCGCTGCCATGATGAAGGCGGCCGCCGAGACGGCGGCGGCGGAGGCGGCACGGCTCGGCATCTCCCGGCCGAAGCTGCTGGGCGTCACCGTCCTGACGTCGCTCGACAAGTCGGATCTCGAGGCTGTTGGAGTCCCGTCCGATCCCGGCCAGCAGGTGCTGCGTCTGGCGGCCCTGGCCCGGGCCAGCGGGCTCGACGGCGTGATCTGCTCGCCGCTCGAGATCGCGGCACTGCGTCGGGAGTGTGGTGGGGACTTCGTGCTGATGGTGCCGGGTATCCGGCCGGCCGGCGCGGCCACTGGCGACCAGAAGCGCGTCCTGACGCCTGCGGAGGCCGTTGCGCTCGGCGCCACCCATCTCGTGATCGGTCGGCCGATCACGGAGGCGGCCGATCCGGCCGTGGCGGCCCAGGCGATCGCGCGGGATCTCGGCGCCCTGTGATCGCGATGGGGATCGAAGCCAAGATCTGCGGATTGTCGACTCCGGAGGCCGTCGATGCGGCGGTGGCCTTCGGTGCCCGCTGGGTCGGCTTCGTGACCTATCCGCGCTCGCCGCGCCATCTCTCGACCGAGACGATGCGTGCGCTGGGCGCCAGAGTGCCCGGCAGCGTGGGCCGCGTCGGCCTGTTCGTCGATCCGGACGATGCGTTGCTCGACGAGAAGCTCGCCACCGGCGCCCTCGACCTGCTTCAACTCCATGGCAGCGAGACACCGGAGCGAGTGGCGGCAATCCGCCAACGCACGGGCAAGCCGGTCATGAAGGCGATCAAGGTCGCGCAGGCGGCTGACGTCGAGCGTGGCATTGCCGCCTATGCCGGCATCGTCGACCGGCTGATGTTCGACGCGGCCGAAGGGACGCTGCCGGGAGGCAACGCCACGTCGTTCGACTGGACGATCCTGTCCGGCCGGACGGTGCCGGTGCCGTGGTTCCTGGCAGGCGGTCTCACGCCCGACAATGTCGCCGAAGCGGTGCGCGTCACCGGAGCACCGGCCGTCGACGTTTCCTCTGGCGTCGAATCCAGTCGCGGTGTCAAATCGATCGAACTGATCCGCGCCTTTCTCGACCGCGTAAAGGCGCTTTGAGGAGAACGCATGAAAACCGAACAGCGGCTGAAGGAATTGGGGATCGCTCTGGCGCCCGCGACCTCGCCGATGGCCAACTATGTCAACGCCGTACGGACCGGCAATCTCCTCTATCTGGCCGGCAAGGGCCCGGGGCTGCCCGGCAAGCCGCTGCCCGTCGGCAAGGTCGGGCGCGACATGACCGTCGAGCAGGCCTATGGCCATGCGCGCGAGACCGGGCTCAATCTGATCGCCGTGATGAAGGCCGAACTGGGCGACCTCGACCGCGTGAAGCGGATCGTCAAAGTGCTGGGCATGGTGAATGCGACCCCGGACTTCGGCCAGCATCCCGAAGTGATCAACGGCTGCTCGGACCTCCTGGTCGAGGTTTTTGGTGAGCGCGGCAAGCATGCCCGGTCGGCGGTCGGGCTGGGATCCCTGCCGCGCGGCATTCCGGTCGAGATCGAGGTGATCGTCGAGGTCGAGGATAGGCCGGCCCCGGCCCCCGCGCGGGCAGCGGCCAAGCCTGCACCCAAGCGCAAATCGGCCCCCAAAGCCAAGAACAAGGCCCAGAAGAAGTCGGCCCGGAAAAAGAAGAGCTAGGCCTCGCCACTCCTCCGCATTTTGACCGACCACGGTTGGGACTGCTAAGTCCGCCCGTCCCGACAGGAACCGCCATGGCATCGACACGCAACAGTTTCCGTACCGGCCCCGACGATCGCGGCCATTTCGGCATTTTCGGCGGCCGCTATGTCGCCGAGACCCTGATGCCGCTGATCCTTGAATTGGAGGAGGCCTACAACGCGGCCAAGGCGGATCCCCAGTTCCAGGGCGAGCTCAAGTATCTCCTGACCCAGTATGGCGGACGGCCGAGCCCGCTCTATTTCGCAGAACGCCTGACGCGCCATCTCGGCGGTGCCAAGGTCTATCTTAAGCGCGAAGAGCTGAACCATACCGGCAGCCACAAGATCAACAACGTGCTGGGCCAGGTCCTGCTTGCCAAGCGCATGGGCAAGACGCGCGTGATCGCCGAAACCGGCGCGGGCCAGCATGGCGTTGCCACGGCGACGGCCTGTGCGCTGTTCGACATTCCCTGCGTGGTGTTCATGGGCGCCGTCGACGTCGACCGTCAGGCGCCGAACGTCGCGCGCATGAACATGCTCGGCGCCGAGGTGCGTGCCGTCAAAGCCGGTTCGGCGACGCTCAAGGATGCGATGAACGAGGCGATGCGCGACTGGGTCGCCACCTGCGAGACGACTTTCTACTGCATCGGCACCGTTGCCGGTCCGCACCCGTACCCGACGATGGTGCGCGATTTCCAATGCGTGATCGGCGACGAGGTCCGCAAGCAGATGATGGAAGCCGAAGGCCGGCTGCCCGATACGCTAGTGGCCTGCATCGGCGGTGGCTCGAACGCGATGGGCCTGTTCCATCCCTTCCTCGACGATCCGACAGTGCGCATCGTCGGCGTCGAAGCGGGCGGCAAGGGGCTCGAGAGCGGTGAGCACGCAGCGTCCCTGCTGGGTGGTCGTCCCGGCGTGCTGCACGGCAACCTCACTTATCTGCTGCAGGACAAGGAAGGTCAGATCACCGAGGCGCATTCGATCTCGGCCGGCCTCGATTATCCCGGCATCGGCCCCGAACATTCCTGGCTGAAGGAGCAGGGGCGCGTCGAATACGTCTCCGCCACCGACGAGGAGGCGCTCGAAGCCTTCCAGCGTCTGTGCAAGCTCGAAGGCATCATTCCCGCGCTCGAATCGGCGCATGCGCTGGCGCATGTCTTCAAGCTCGCACCGACCTTGGCCAAGGACAATCTGCTGGTGATGAATCTGTCTGGCCGCGGCGACAAGGACGTGCCGCAGGTGGCCCAGCGCCTCGGGATGAAGGTCTGATCATGAGCCGTATTGCCAAACGCTTCGCCGCCCTCAAGGCC
This sequence comes from Enhydrobacter aerosaccus, assembly GCF_900167455.1. Taxonomy (GTDB): domain Bacteria; phylum Pseudomonadota; class Alphaproteobacteria; order Reyranellales; family Reyranellaceae; genus Reyranella; species Reyranella aerosaccus. Next base: position 111,301 of record NZ_FUWJ01000010.1, on the reverse strand, counting down.
GACAAGCGCGCCGGGCTCGTGACCTATGTCACCGCGGGCGATCCCGATCCGGGATTGAGCTACCAGATTCTCAAGGGTCTGCCTGCTGCGGGCGCCGATCTCATCGAACTCGGCATGCCGTTCACCGATCCCATGGCCGACGGCCCATCGATTCAGCTCGCGGGTCAGCGCGCACTGAAGGCGGGTATCACGGTCGATGCGACGTTCGACATGGTCCGCCGCTTCCGCAAGGAAACCGGCGACAACGAAACGCCGATCCTGCTGATGGGTTATTACAACCTCGTGTATCAGCGCGGCGCCGAGCGCTTCTGCAAGGAAGCGGCCCAGGCCGGGATCGACGGGTTCATCCTGGTCGACCTGCCACCCGAAGAGGCCGACCAGCTCAAGCCTTATGCGCAGGCAGCGGGCATCGACACGGTACTGCTGACGGCACCGACTACCGACGACAAGCGCTTGCCTGCGGTTCTCAAATACGCTTCCGGCTTTGTCTATTTCGTTTCGGTGCTCGGCATCACCGGCACCAAGTCGGCGCCTGAAGAAGCGGTGCGAACGCATGTCGAGCGCATCAAGCGTCATACGCCGCTGCCCGTCGGCGTCGGCTTCGGCATCAAGACACCGGATCAGGCCGCTGCGGTGGCGCGTCATGCCGACGCGGCTGTCGTCGGCTCCGCCATTGTCGACCGCGTGAAAGCCGGTCTGGATGACAAGGGAACGCCGAAGCCCGACCTGCTTCCCGGTGTGTTCGCCTACGTCAAAGCGCTCGCCGATGGCGTGCGCGGTGTGCGCAAGACTTAGCGCTTTCGTCTGCTTTTGTGATCCTTTTATGAGAGCGCGGACCGGCCATTGTATGGCCGGATTCGCGCTCCCATATGCGCGCCTGGAAGAAGCAAGCAAGGAGAGACGCAATGCAGCGATCCGCGCAGGAACACCAAGCCAGGCTTCACCAACTTTATTCTGCTGCGTTGGATCTTCTCGATAGACAAAACCGCGAACCCGATCGCTGGGAGGAGGAATGTCTCTCCTATGCGCTCGGTGCGATGGCATGCGGTCTTTATCCGGCGGCGGAAGTGGAGCTTGCCGCATTCTCCCGTCCTGTCGCGGAGCGGCCGCATGACGAGGTATCGCTCCTGGAGAAGAAGCCGAGTCGCTTCACCAAGGAAATGCTGCGTCACGGACTCGATTATGTGATGCAACGCAACCGCGAGACGCAGACGCACAATGAAGCGATGCCGATGCCGGTCGCCGGCCATCTGGCTGTACGCACCTTCCTCGGCGCATCGCTCTGACCTTCAAGGAATTGGATCGGATTCTCGCCGCACGGCGGCACGACAAGGTGCCGCCGTCGATCGCCGGATTGGATCGAACGGCTTAAGACCCTACTGGCGTCTGCTCGTCTTCGAACAGAAGGTCGGCGACGAACGGGTTGGTCTTGCGCTCCCAGCCGAACGTCGAGGTCTGGCCGTGGCCGGGGACGAAACTGACATCGTCGCCCAGCGGCCAGAGGCGCTGACGAATCGATTGCAGCAGCTGGTCGTGATTGCCGCGCGGGAAATCGGTGCGGCCGATCGAGCCCCGGAACAGGACATCGCCGACGAAGGCGATCTTGGCCGGCTTGTTGACGAAGACGACATGACCCGGCGTGTGGCCGGGGCAATGCACCACATCGAGGGTGAGATTGCCCAACGCGACCGTGTCGCCCTGCTCGAGCCAGCGGTCCGGTACGAACGGCTTGTAGGCCGGGAAGTTGTACTTCCGGCCTGACTCGGGCAGCGCCTCGATCAGAAACAGATCGTCCTTGTGCGGACCCTCGATCTCGACGCCGTAATGCTCGGCCATCGTGCCGGCGGCCGAGGCGTGATCGACATGGCCGTGGGTCAGCAGGACCTTGGTGATCTTGATGCCCTGCTCGGCGATGGCCTGCTTCAACATGTCGAAGTCCCCGCCCGGATCGACGGCGGTCCCCTCCATGGTCTCGGAACACCAGACGAGGGAGCAGTTCTGCTGGAACGGCGTGACGGGGGCGATCATGACTTTGATCATGTCCCCATCTAATGCCTCCTGCGGGCCGACGGAAGGGCGTATGCTGCCGGCCCCTGTTACGATGCAAATGCAATGAATTCACGACTTCTGGTCGGACTGATCGGCCTCTTGGCCCTCGCTTCCTTCCCGGCGGCTGCGCAATTCACGCAGGTCGTCTCGCCCAGCGGCCCTGTTACGGCGGGTCCTTATCTGATCGCCGATGCCCAGACCGGCGAAACCCTGCTGCAAAGCAATGCCGGCGCGGCCTGGTATCCGGCGTCCCTCACCAAGCTGATGACGATCTATGTTGTCTTCCAGGACCTCAAGGCCGGCCGATTGACGCTGCAGACGCCGGTGCCGTTCTCCCAGCATGCGGCCAGCATGGAACCGTCCAAGCTCGGCGTGCCGCCGGGACAGTCGATCACCGTGGAGCAGGCGCTCGAGGTGCTGGTCGCCTTTTCCGCCAACGATGTCGCAGCCGCCCTGGCCGAACGCGTCAGCGGTTCGGAACCCGCCTTCGCGCAGCGCATGACGCAGGTGGCCGCACAGCTCGGCATGACGGCGACCACGTTCGGCAATGCCAATGGCCTGCCCAATCCGCAGAACCAGACTACCGCTCGCGACCTGGCTATCCTCGGCATCGCGCTCGCCAAGGATTTTCCCGAATATTACGGTTACTTCCAGACACGCGACTTCGTGTACGGAAACAGGCATATCGGCCACGGCGTGAAGTTCGTCGAGATGTATGCGCCCTATGCCGATGGCCTGAAGACCGGCTTCATCTGCGCCTCGGGATTCAATCTGGTCGGCAGTGCAATTCGCGACGGACGCCGGCTGGTCGGCGTGGCGCTGGGCTTCCGCCGTGCCGATCTGCGCGACGAGTTCCTGGTCCGGCTGTTCGACGACGCCTACAAGCTCAAGACGGCCGGGGGCCGGCCCAAGGTCTGGCAGTTGCGCAACGAAGGCGGGACGCCGCCTCATGTCTTCGATCGCGGCGATTGCGGCACCATCCGCTACGACATGCCGGGCGATGCGGCCTGGCTCGGCACCTATGGCGACTGGGGATCCGCACGGCGCGTGTATGATCGTGGGCAGGCCGATCTCGCGATGCTGGGCGTCGCTCATCCGGGCAAGGAGTACATTTTGCCTGTCACGATCAACAAGGTGACGCGGCAGGCCGCCATTATCGCCGATCTCGAGCCGGGAGCCGCGCAGAAGCTCTGCGACTGGTATCGGGCCAAGAAGCTGTTCTGCGAAGTCAGGAAACCCCAGGATTTTGCGGCACCCTTCAGCGGATTCTGGCACTGAACGAAGGCGTTCCTTCCCCGAGACGGGGAGGGGCGGGACTGCTATACCGCAGGCCATGAACTGGCTGACCAATTTCGTCCGGCCCAAGCTGCGCGCCTTGGTGTCGCGCAAGAGTGCGCCGGAGAATCTTTGGCTGAAATGTCCCAAGTGCGAGCAGATGCTGTTCGCGCGCGATTGGGAGGCGAACCAGCAGGTTTGCACCCATTGCGGTCATCACATGCGCCTGCGGCCGATGAAGCGGCTGCCGCATCTGTTCGACGAGGGCAAGTTCGAGCTCCATCCGCTGCCGAAGGTGACGGCGGATCCGCTGAAGTTCCGCGATACCAAGCGCTATGACGCCCGCCTCAAGGAGGCGCAGAGCAAGGCCGAGGGCACTACCGATGCCCTGGTCGTGGCTACCGGCCTGTTGGGCAGCCGCCTGACCGTCGTCGCCGCGCTCGATTTCGGTTTCATGGGCGGGTCGATGGGCACGGCAGTCGGCGAAGGCCTGGTGATGGCGGCCGACCTCGCGGTTGCGCGCAAGGCGCCGCTGATCGTCTTCTCGGCATCGGGCGGCGCGCGCATGCAGGAGGGCATCCTGTCGCTGATGCAGCTCACGCGCACCACCATTGCCGTGCGTCGCGTCAAGGAAGCGGGCCTGCCCTACATCGTGGTTCTGACCGATCCCACGACCGGCGGCGTCTCGGCCTCGTTCGCGATGCTGGGCGATGTGCATCTGGCCGAGCCCGACGCGATTATCGGCTTCGCGGGCCCGCGCGTGATCCAGGACACGATCCGCCAGGAATTGCCGCCGGGCTTCCAGCGCTCGGAATATCTGCTCGAACACGGTATGGTCGATGCCGTCGTGCACCGCCACAAGATGCGTGAGACCTTGATCCGGCTGGTTTCGCTGCTGATGGATCCGCTGGTGGTCGAGAGCCGAAGCCTCACCGTCGCGGGCGGCTGAGCCGGCACCGGAGCAGACAATGATCGATCCGATTCTGGAACGCGTGATGCGCCTGCATCCGCGCTCGATCGATCTTGGCCTGGAACGCATCGAACGGCTGCTGGCGGCGCTGGGATCGCCGGAACGCAAGCTGCCACCGATCGTCCATGTCGCGGGCACCAACGGCAAGGGGTCGCTGGTGGCCTATCTGCGTGCCATGGTCGAAGCCGCCGGTTATCGCGTGCATGTCTACACCTCGCCTCATCTCGTGCGCTTCAACGAGCGCATCCGCGTGGCCGGACGCCTGATCAGCGACGAGGAACTCGACGAGACGTTGGGCGACTGCGAGCGCGCCAACGAGGAAAAGCCGATCACCTTCTTCGAGATCACCACCGCGGCCGCCTATCTCGCCTTCTCGCGCGTGCCGGCGGACCTGGCGGTGATCGAGGTCGGCATGGGCGGCCGCTACGATGCGACCAACGTGATCGAGCCGGCGCTGTCGGCCATCACGCCGATCGGCTACGACCACACGGGCTTCCTCGGCGACAAGCTCGAAGGCATTGCCGGCGAGAAGGCCGGGATCCTGAAGCACGCGGTGCCGGCGGTGATCGGCCGCCAGCGCGAGACCAGCGCCAAGGTCATCGCGGCCGAAGCCGCCAAGCTCGCGGCGCCGCTGTTCCGCCTCGGCACCGAGTGGCAGATGATGCCGACGGGCTCGGGGTTTCGCTATCAAAGCGATCAGTTGCAGCTCGACCTGCCGGCGCCGGCGCTGCTTGGCGCGCACCAGCTCGACAATGCTGCCACCGCTGTCGCCTGCATCGAACGGCTGCGCGTTGCCGGCTTCGGCATCGACGACGCGGCCATCGCCAAGGGGCTGGCCACGGTCGATTGGCCGGCGCGGCTGCAGAGGCTTACGCGTGGACCGCTGGTGGAGGCGTTGCCGGCCGGCAGCGAGCTCTGGCTCGACGGCGGCCACAACGAGGATTGCGGTCTGGTCCTTGCACGCATGGCCATCGACTGGGCCAAGGAGCCGGCACCGCTGCCGCTCTATCTGGTCTTCGGGATGCTCACGACCAAGGACGCCGCTGGCTTCCTGCGGCCGCTGGCGCGCCATGCCCAAGGCGCCCGGGCCGTGCCGTTTCCGGCAGGGCATAGCGCCTACACGCCGGAGGAGGCCTGTGCCAAGGCGGCCGAAGTGGGCCTCGATTGCGCGCCGGCACCCGACATCGGCTCGGCGCTGGAAGACCTTCTGGTCACCCAGCCCGCGCCGATGCGCATCCTGATTTGTGGGTCGCTCTATCTCGCTGGCGCCGTGCTGGAACGCAACGGCTGAGCCCGCGCTCTTGCCGCGTCAGCTGACGACGGTATTGATCCAGCTCACCAGCTTCTGCTTCGGCTCGGCGCCGATCTTGGTCGCGGCGACCTGGCCGTTCTTGAACAGCAGCAGGGTCGGGATGGAACGCACGCCATAGCGTGTCGGCGCCATCGGGTTCTCGTCGATATTGACCTTCACGATCTTGAGCTTGCCGTCCATGTCCTTGGCGATCTCTTCGAGCGACGGACCGATCATGCGGCAGGGGCCGCACCATTCGGCCCAGAAGTCGACCAGGACGGGCTTGTCGGATTTCAGGACTTCCTCTTCGAAGGAAGCATCGGTTGCTTTAACGGTCATGGTGGGGTCTCCCGCAGACAAATAAAGCCGGTCGATCGACCGGCGCCGCCCTGTGACAAAGCTAGGAACAGGCCCCGGGCAAGTCAAGATGCCGGCAAAGTTACCGGCGCGTAAGGCATTGATTTGTCGAGGGTTCCCGCGTCGACCTCCATCAGCCGCGGAGCCGAGGTCCAGAGCAGGAAAGCCCTTACCGATCGCTCGGGATAGATCTCGCGCAGCAGCGCCCGATAGAGCGCGAGCTGGCGACGGTAGGCGAGCGGGATGCCGGCTGCCTCGGCCGGTGGCGGCCGGTTGGTCTTGTAGTCCACGATCAGCACCTCGCTCTCCGAGACGGCGAGGCGGTCAATCTGGCCGCTGACCGTGAAGGTGCCGCGCGGCGTGCGCACGGTGCCGACCAGCGGCACCTCGGCGCGAGAGGCCGGGGCGAACAAGGCCGCGTGTTCGGGTGTCTCCGTCACTGCCAGTGCCTCGGCAGCCCACTGTTCGATCTCCTCGGGCCGCAGTCCATGGGCTGCCTGCGCCAGGAAGCGTCGTGCCGCGCCGGCGCGCTCGCCGGCCGGCAGTGCGGGCAGGTGTCGCAGCAGTTCATGCAGCAGGCGTCCGCGCTTCCAGCGATTGGAATCGTCGACGCCGAGCGGGCTGAAGGCGCGCGGCTGCGACAGATGCTCGTCGGGCAGCGGCTGCGACGGCGCGAGCGGCGTCGGCGGATCTGGCTCGGCCGGCGCGGGCCTTTCGAGCCAGCCTGCCGGCGCCGCGGTTGGCGGCAGGGCGAGTTCCTGCTGCTCGGGAATGGCGATCCGGCCTTCATTGACCAATTCGAAGCCCGGTCCCGTCCAGCCTTCGGCGCCGAGAAGGGAGGAGAAATCGAACTCCTTTGCAGTCGCCTGCCTGCGGTCCCCGGCGGTTTCGCTTTCCGCGCTGGCGCCGAGGCCCTGGGCGATGCGGTCGTACCAGCAGCCCTGGTCCTGCTTTTTGGTGCCGATCCAGCCGCCGACATAGAGTCTGTCCTCGGCACGCGTCATGGCGACATAGAGCAGGCGGTTCTGCTCTTCGAGCGCCCGTTCCCGTACTTCGTTGCGCCAGGCTCGCGCGGCTTCGTTGGCATCGTCGGTGCGCGGCAGCCACAGGCGGGTCTCGCCGTCGGCGGCGGCCAGCAATCGCTCGCCGTCGCGGGGAACGCGCGTCGTGTCGGGCAGATAGACGATGGGAGCCTGCAGGCCCTTCGAAGCATGCACGGTGAGGATACGCACTTCCTGGCGGCGATTGGCATCGAGGTCGCGCTTGATCTCGCCGCCGCCGGATTCGAACCAGCGCAGGAAGCCTTGCAACGATGCGACCTCGGTCTGCTGGTACTGCAGTGCCCGCGCCAGCAGCTCGTCGATCGGATCCGATGCCTCGCGTCCCAGCCGCTCCAGCAGGCGCTTGCGTCCGCCCTCCGGCCCGAGGACCTGCGCGAAGAAATCGAACGGCGTCGTGAAATCGGCGCGCGCCAGCCAGGCCGACAGGCTGGCATGGGCGGCGGCGAAGGCCGGTTCGTGCAGGCGATCGCGCAGCGCCCGCCACAGCGTGCCGCTGCGCTTCCAGGCCAGCGTGAAGAGCTGGTCCTCGTCGAGGCCGATCAGCGGCGATTTCAGCAGGCAGGCGAGGTTGAGATCGTCCTGGGGCAGCAGCACGAAGCGCGCCATCGCCAGCAGGTCCTGGATGGCGAGCTCCTCGGCAAGATCGAGGCGGTCGACACCGGCGACCTCGATCTGCTCGCGCTTGAGCGCCCGCACCAGCGCGTTGACGAACTGGTTGCGCCGGCGGACCAGCACCATGAAGTGGCCGGCATGCAAGAGCTCGCCGCCCTTCTTGTCGGAGCGGGCGCGCCGTTCGGTGCCGATCAGGCTCTTGGCGTGGGCCGCGATCAGATCGGCCAGGCGTTGAGCGGGAGGCTTCGCGGCCCCGCCCGCCGGCTCGATCTCGGTCGGATCGATCTCTGCCTTTGTCGCGGCGACGAGCGGCCATAGCTCGACGCGGCCGGGATCGTTCTTCCGGCTCGGCAAATGGATGACGTCGCCCGGCGCCGCCACGCCCCGCGCCGCCTCCGGCCGATCGAATACCCAGTCGACGGCATCGAGCACGGCAGGTGTGGAACGGAACGAGACGTTGAGGTCGACCGACTCGAAGCCCTTGCGGGCGAGGCGGCTCCGCTCCTCGAACCACAGCCGCATCTCGGCCAGCTTGCGCGGATCGGCACGCTGGAAGCCGAAGATCGATTGCTTGGTGTCGCCGACGGCGAAGATCGTGCGCTCGCGGTCGCCGGCACCGCTCTCGCCCACGAAGAATTCCTCGGTCAGGCGGCGGATCACTTCCCATTGGTCGGGGTTGGTGTCCTGCGCCTCGTCGACCAGGACATGGTCGATACCGCCGTCCAGCTTGTAGAGGACCCAGGCCGCGCTCTCTGCCCCTTCGAGCAGGCGGCGCGTGGCGACGATCAGATCGTCGTAGTCGAGCACGGCGCGCCGGCGCTTGGCGGCGCCATAGCGTTCGGTGATGTCGAGCCCGAGCCGCAGCAGGGCGCAGGTAAGTTCGACCAGGGCTTGGCCCCGCGCATGGTCGATCTCCGCGCCCAGTCGCTCGGCCTCCGTGCGCAGCACGTGGTCGATGTCGGTCATCAGCGCGATGGCGGCCTTCGAGGCCAGCGTCTTTCGCACATCGCCTTTGTCAGTGAAGAAGGCCTTGCGATAGGCATCGAGGCAGGAGCCGCGCTCGGCGGCATCGAGCCAGGCAGCGATGGCTCGCGCCTTTTCCTTGTCTGTCGTGCCACCTCCCGACAGCGCCTTCGCGGCCAGCCGAAGGGCGGTTTCGTCAGCCCGTGTTTCATGCGGCTTGTCGCAACCCAGCCGGCGGGCCAGTCGCCGTCGCACGCGCCCCAGCCCCTTCTCGTCGCCGATGCGTGCCAGCAGCCACGCCCGCTCGGACAGGAGCTTGGTCATCAGCTCGGCGTATTCGGCGATGGAGATGCGACCGGCGACCGTGGCCAGCGCCTCGCGCAGCTCGGCCGGCGCATCGGCATGTGCCAGCGCCTCGATCTGGGCATCCTGCGCCTGGCGCAGCAGGGCCGAGGCCTGGGCCTCGTCCATGACCTCGAATCCGGGCGCGACACCCGCTTCGAGGGGAAAGCGTTTCAGCAGCGCCTGGCAGAAGGCATGGATGGTGAGAATGTTGATGCCGCCCGGCGCATCCAGCACGCGCGCGAACAGGCGGCGCGCGGTGATGCGCTGGCCCGGCTCGGGTTCCTGATCGATCAGCTTCTCGATCTGTTCGTCGAGCACGACCGGATCGGCCATCGCCCAGCCACCGAGCTGACCGGCGAGGCGATTGCGCATCTCGGCCGCGGCGGCCTTGGTGAAGGTGAGGCAGAGGATGCGCTCGGGCCGGACGCCGGCCAGCAGCAGCCGCATCACGCGCTCGGTCAGCACTTTCGTCTTGCCCGTGCCGGCATTGGCCTCGACCCAGGCGGAGCGATCGGGCGTCGTCGCGGTCCGCTGCGCCGTCGTGGCGAGGAGGAGCGTGTCGCTCATTCGTCGCTGCCGCCCGCGGTGGACCATTCGGCGACACGCTCGAGATGGGCATAATCGTTGAAGTACGGCCCGAACTCGGGCCACGGCAGCGCCGCATAGGGCGTGGTCGGCTTGGCGAAATGCTCGGCCATCTTTTCGATCAACGCCAGCATCGCCGGTATCAGCTCGGCGCTGTCCTTGATCTCCTTGATCGCGCCGCCATCACCGAGACCGTTGGCCTGCCAGTAGGCGAGATCGACCTTCTTCGGCTTGCTTCTTATGGCGCCGAAGCCACCTTGTTCGGCCATTGCCGCCTCGAGCAGGAGCTGCGGGGCGAACAGCGCGTCGAGTTCCTTCGGCGACGGCACGCGGCCGGTTTTGTAGTCGATGATCTCCCACTCACCCAGCCCGGTCTGGTCGATGCGATCGGCCCGCGCCTCGATACGCAGCGGCCGCGAGGGCGGGCCGATGGTAAGGGCGCCGTCGGTTTCGCTGCCGAGCAGCCTGCTGCCTGAGGCTCGACGTTTGTTTTCTTCAGTGATGAACCAACGCGCCAGACGCTGGAAGCGCGGCCACCAGAAGGCGCGTTCGGCTGGCGCCGCCATCAGCTCTCCCAGATGCCGTTCGCCCAACGCCTCGAAGCGTGCCAGGGCATCGGGCGGCAGGAGACCGGAAGGATGCTCCTTCAGGAATTCGTCGAGCGCATCGTGCAGGGCCGAGCCGCGATCGGCGGCACCCAGATCGGCTTCAAGCGGATCGAGTGCCTTGAGGCCAAGGATGCGCCGCGCGTAAAGCCCATAAGGATCGCGGCGCCAGGTCTCGACCGCCGAGACCGAAAGCCGCGTCGGCCGCGCCTCCAGCGGCGGGCGCGGCTCGGGCCGCGGCCAGGGCCGGTAGTCTTGGGGATCGTCCATCCCCTGTGCCCAAGCGACATAGCTGTAGCGACCGCGCTGGATATATTCCGGCGGCGGCGCGTTGCTGTCGGCCTCGTAGCCGAACAGCGCGTCGAGCCGCGCCAGCCAGCGCGATGGCACTGTCGGGGCGCCGCCTTCGCGCTCGGCGCGGGTCAACAGGACACGCTCGGCCGCCAGCGCCGAGGCAAAGTCGTGCGCGGAGAGGCCGACGCGACGTTCGGGTTGCGGCAGGCCGAGCGCCGTGCGCATCGGCCGGTTGATCCACGGGCCGGTCTCGACCGACGGCGGCCACGATCCCTCGTTGAGGCCGCCCAGAATCAAAAGGTCGGCGCGCTGCAGACGGGCTTCCAAGGGTCCCCAGATTGAGAGGCGTGGATGCCGCCCGTAGCGTGGCCGCAGCATCTCGGGCGCCAGCATGGCCGTCAGCAGAGCCGGCCATTCGCGGCCTGAAATCATGCGCCGGCCCTGCCAGGCTGTGCGGTACCGCGCGAGGGCATCGGCCAGAGCTTCGCCGGCATCGCCCGACCACAGGGCGTCGGCGATCGCGATCTTCTCGACGCTGGCGATCGTCGCTTCGAGCAAGTCGGCCGGCGAAGCGGTGGCCGCCATCAGGGCGACGAGATCCGTCGTACTGGAGTCGATGCGGTCGATCAGGTCGTTCACGCGCCGGCGATCGGACTCGGCGCCGAAGGCAGTTTCCTCGATCCGGACGCGCAAGGCGGTGAGACCGGGGGCAGGCTTCAGTCCGCGCAGGCACTTGCGATCGAGACGACGCGTCGCATCGAGCAGGTCGGCTCGTGGCAACCCAAAGGATGCCAGCGGATGTTTCAGCAGCGCCAGCAGATCGATGGGCGCAAAGTCCGAATCGATCGCGGCGATCACGGCGCGCAGAAGGGTCGCGGGGGGCGAATGAACCAGAGGCTGGCCGGCGGAGTCGTCGATCTCGACGTTCCAGCGCCGCAGTTCTGCCGCGACGCGACGCGCCAGATCGCGATCGGGGGTGACCAGCGCGGCGGTGCGCGTCGGCGTCTCCAGCGTCTCGCGCAGCGCCAGCGCGATCACCATCGCCTCCTGATGCGGCGTGGCGCAGTCGGCCCGCGTCACGTGGTCGAGCGCCGCAGCCGGCGGCCGCGACCAGTGCTCGCTCGTCTCCGCCGGGCGCATCAGCTCGGCGATCAATTGCCGGCGCGCTGAATCGCCCGGATGGCCGGGCCAGTCGGCGACTGCGCGCCGATCGACCGCGAACGCGGCGAGCAGCTGCTTCAGGCCGAACTGCGGATGCGTGGGTTCCAGCGCTCCCCAGCTTTCGTCGTCCATTTCGCGATCGAGGCCGGGCAGCACGATCGCGCCCTGGGGCAGGCCGGCGATGACTTCGAGGAGTTCGCGCGTGGCCGGCTGAGAGCCGGTCGATCCGGCGGCGATGACGGGTGTACCGGGCGGGTGCTGCCGCCATCGCGCGGCCTGTTGGCGGATCGACTGGGTGCGCCGCGCAATGGCATCGATCTGGCCGCGTTCGGACAGGATCTGCGGCCAGGCCTTGCCGACAATCGACAGGAACGACAGCGTGCGTTGCCAATGGCTGGCGAAGTTGCCTTCGACCAGCGTTTCGAGCGTCTCGAACGCCACGCCCTCGATGGCGAGCTCGTCAAGCAGGCTGCCGAGTTCACGTGCCAGCAGGAGCGCCTGCGCCGCCGACTGCGCGACTGGCTGGCCCTGATCGTCCTTGAAGGCCAGTACCAGCTCGGCCAGCAACGCCTCCCGCTCGGCGGGATCGATCGCTGGCGGCAGGTCGAGAGCCGCGCCCTCGTTGGCCGCTTCCGCCCACTCGCTGTCATCGATGTCGCCCAGCGGTGCCAGGCGCGGCAGGATCGTGGCCTTGCCGTCGGCGGCGCGCAGGAAGGCTTCGCTGAGCGCCCGCACCGATCGCCGCGTCGGCAGCAGGATCAGGATATCGGCAAGCGCCAGCGGATCGCCGCCATACTCCGCCAGGAGTCCGCGTGCCAGCTCGTCGGCAAAGCGGCGATCCATGCCGATGGTGAAGATCCCCTTCACCCCAGTACCTTCTCGGCCTCGGCCAGGGCTTGGGGGGTGCCGACATGAAACCAGTCGCCGTCATGGACCAGGCCGTAGAGCCGGCCTTCGGCCTCGGCGCGGGTCCAGAGCCTGAGCAGCGAGAACGGTCCGTCGGGCGAGTCGCGGAAAAGCCGGCCATCGCAGATCGACACGCTGGCGAAGAGATGCGGCGCCACGGGCGCATCGCCGCGATGCCGCGCACGGTTGTCGGCATGGAGGAAGTAGTCGCCGCGATCCTTCGCCTCGCGGCCGACGGCCGCTTCGAGCGGATGCAGCAGCAGCAGCGCGTCCATGCGAGAAGGCTCCCAAGCTTTGGCCATGCGCGTCAACATGGGCGTGGGGCCATCGCGCCACAAGCCGTCGCCGTTCAGTACGAAGAAGGGCCCGTCACCGAGCAGGGGCAACGCATTCTTGACGCTGCCACCCGTCTCCAGCAGCCGCTCCTCGCGCACGATCATGGCGCGATCGCCGAGATGAGCGGCGATCTGCTCGCCGAGATGATGGACATTGACGACAACCCGCTGCACGCCGGCCGCGACCAGACGATCCAGCGACCGGTCTAGCATCGAACGACCGGCGACCGGGATGAGCGGCTTCGGTGTCGTGTCGGTCAGCGGGCGCATGCGTTCGCCGCGGCCGGCCGCCAGGATCATGGCCGTGTCGATCATGAGGCACCGACGCGGCGCAATGGCGCCGGCAGCAGACGGTCGACCCAGCAGCGCAGCGGCGTCAGCGCCTCGTGCTGCAGCGCGCGCTCGAACAGGCGCCACACGCGCGGCAGGTGATGCAGGTATGTCGGCTTGCCGTCGCGCTTCCACAGGCGGACGAACAGGCCGATCACACGGGCATGGCGCTGCGCCGCCATCAGCGCGAAGCCGGTCCGGAAATCCGCGGCATCGAGTCCGGTGTGAGCGATGTAGCGGGCAAGACACGCATCGTAGACGGCAGGGGAAACATCGCGACGGGCATCCTCGATCAGCGAGACCAGATCGTAGGACGGATGGCCGCGCTGCGCGTCCTGAAAGTCGAGCAGGCCGCAGGTGCGCACGCCGGGCCGCTCGGGAAGCCAGAGAAGATTGTCCTTGTGATAGTCGCGCAGCAGCAGCGTCTCTTCGCCGGCCGGCAACGCTGCGAGGCAGCGACGCCAGGCGGCCCGATAGGCGTCGAGTTCCTCGGCCGGCGTCTCGTGTCCGGTCGCGGCGGCCAGATACCATTCGGGCAGGAGGATCGCGGCCTCGATCAAGGCCTCGCCGGTATAGGCCTCGACATCCGGCAGCAGGCCGTGGTTGGGCGCTGCCTGCAGCGCCACCAGCACATCTGTGGCGCGCGCATAGAGCGTCGCTTCGTCGCCGCCCCGCTCGAGCACGCGTGCGAAGGTGTCGTCGCCCAGATCCTCCAGCAGCAGGAAACCGTGCTCGGCATCGACGGCCAGGATTTCCGGAGCGCTGAGGCCAAGGCCGATCAGATGTCGGCCGATGCGAACGAAGGGCCGCACATCCTCCTGCGGCGGTGGCGCATCCATGACCACGGCGCTGTCGCCGCGCCGCCCGAGGCGGAAATATTTGCGGAACGACGCATCGCCGGCCAGCAGGCTCTCCTTGGCATCGCTCCATCCCGCGCGCGCGATGAAATCCGCGCGCAGCCTTGTCCGATCATCCATTTACCAGCCGTTCCTCGCCCACCAATGTCGCCTGACGTTCCTTTTCTCCGACCGACAGTGCCACCCTCAGCCTGCTTTTGGGCAGGAGCGACCCCAGCCGTTCTGGCCATTCCACCAGCACCACGCCGTCGGCGCGCGCCTCTTCCCAGCCCAGCTCGAAGACCTGCTCGGGCGCTTCCAGCCGGTAGAGGTCGAAATGCCAGAAATTGCCCTTGGGCGTGTCGTACACTTCGACCAGCGTGAAGGTCGGACTGGGGACGATAAGTTTCGGGTCGCCTGCCGCGGCACGCAGGATAGCGCGGGCCAGCGTCGTCTTGCCGGCACCGAGATCGCCCTCCAGCGCCACAACGTCGCCCGGGCGCAGCCTTCGGGCAAGCGAGGCTCCCAACCGCTCGGTCGCGGCTTCGTCCGGCAAGGGCAAAGAAAAAGTCGGCATCTTTCGATACCGACTTTGTAGCACGCGTCCGCCTGTGGGCGGTTATGCGGGACGTTTAGTAGCGATAGAGATCGCCCTTGAACGGGCCGGCCTCGGGCACGCCGATATACTTGGCCTGGTCGGGGCGCAGCTTGGTGAGCTTGGCGCCGACCTTCTCGAGATGGAAGGCCGCGACCTTCTCGTCGAGGAACTTCGGCAGCGTGTAGACCTTCTTCTCGTACTTGCCCGGATTGGTGAAGATCTCGATCTGGGCCAGCGTCTGGTTCGAGAACGAGGCCGACATCACGAAGCTCGGATGGCCGGTGGCGTTGCCCAGGTTCACCAGACGGCCTTCGGACAGCACGATGATGCGCTTGCCGTCGGGGAACTCGACCTCATCGACCTGCGGCTTCACGTTGTGCCACTTGAAGTTACGCAGGTTGGCGATCTGGATCTCGCTGTCGAAGTGGCCGATGTTGCAGACGATGGCGCGGTGCTTCATCGCCTTCATGTGGTCGAGCGTGAGCACGTCGACGTTGCCGGTCGCGGTGACGAAGATGTCGGCCTTGGGCGCTGCCTCTTCCATGGTGACGACCTCGTAGCCTTCCATCGCCGCCTGCAGGGCGCAGATCGGATCGATCTCGGACACCATCACGCGGCAGCCGGCCTGGCGCAGCGAGGCGGCCGAGCCCTTGCCGACGTCGCCGAAGCCCGCGACCATCGCCACCTTGCCCGACATCATCACGTCAGTGCCACGGCGGATGCCGTCGACCAGCGATTCACGGCAGCCGTAGAGGTTGTCGAACTTCGACTTGGTGACCGAGTCATTGACGTTGATGGCTGGCCACAGGAGCTTGCCTTCCTTCTCCATCTGGTAGAGGCGGTGCACGCCCGTGGTCGTCTCCTCGGTGACGCCCCGGATCGAGGCGCCGAGCTTGGCGTACCAGCCGGGCTTCTCCTTGTTGGTCTTGAGGATCGCCTTGTAGAGCACTTCCTCTTCTTCATTGGTGGGCTTCGAGACCAGCGACGGATCCTTCTCCGCGCGGATGCCGAGATGCACCAGCAGCGTGGCGTCGCCGCCGTCGTCGAGGATCATGTTCGGCGCGCCGCCATCGCCCCACTCGAAGATCTTGTGGGTATAGTCCCAATACTCCTCGAGGCTTTCGCCTTTGACGGCGAAGACCGGCGTGCCCGACTTGGCGATCGCGGCGGCGGCATGGTCCTGCGTCGAGTAGATGTTGCACGAGGCCCAGCGCACGTCGGCGCCCAGCGCCTTCAAGGTCTCGATCAGCACGCCGGTCTGGATCGTCATGTGCAGCGAGCCGGCGATGCGCGCGCCCTTCAGCGGCTGCTTCGGCCCGTATTCCTTGCGGATCGACATGAGGCCGGGCATCTCGGTCTCGGCCATGTCGAGTTCCTTGCGGCCCCAATCGGCGAGCCCGATATCCTTGACGATGTAATCCTGGGCCATGCGGCGCTCCCGGCGATCTGATGGTGGAAAGTCGCCGTCTCTTATCAGCGCCCCGAACGCGCCTCAACGCGCGGCATCAACATATAAGCAAGAATTTATGCCCATATGCCGCCGGCTTTATGCGGGTGGATCAGGAAACGTGCACTGCGCCTGATGGAGAGCGCCGACGCCGTTCAGGTCGCGATCAGTCCTCGCCGAACTTGCCCTCGACCAGGGCGGAGAGGGCGGCCATGGCTTCCGCCGCCTGGCGACCGGCACAGGACAATTCGATCTCGCTGCCGATGCCGGCAGCCAGCATCATCAGCCCCATGATCGACAGGCCGGATACTTCCTGGCCCTTGAAACTGACGCGGACCACGGCATCGAATTGGCCGGCGGTGCGCACGAACTTGGCGGCGGCGCGGGCGTGAAGTCCGCGCTTGTTGGCGATGCCGAGGGTGCGCTTCAGCGTCCCGACGGCGATGTCCGACGCGCCATCGTTCACGAGGCTTCCTTCGCGAGAATGCGCGAGGCGACGGTGATGTACTTGCGGCCGGCTTCCTGCGCCATCCGCACGGCCTCGGCGATCGGCCGATTGCGAACGCTGGCCAGCTTCACCAGCATCGGCAGATTGACGCCGGCCAGTACCTCGATATGCGCCTGCTCCATGATCGAGATGGCGAGGTTCGATGGCGTGCCGCCGAACATGTCGGTCAACACGATCACTCCCTCGCCGGTATCGCAGGCGCGCGCCCGCTCGAGGATTTCCGCGCGCCGTTTTTCCATATCGTCATCGGCGCCAATACAGACGGCCGAAACACACTGCTGTGGACCGACGACATGCTCGAGCGCGGCGAGGAACTCGCGCGCTAGATTGCCGTGGGTCACGAGTACGATGCCAATCATACACGCATGCCCGAACTATCCCCCTGTCGACCACTCCCGAAGTCGACATCTCGGTGGGTAAGACTGACGGAGCGGCCCGCCTTTCGCAACCAGTCCGCAAGGGTCTCCGCGATAGCCACAGAACGGTGACGACCCCCCGTGCAACCGATCGCAATCGTCAAATAGCTCTTGCCCTCGGCATCGAAACGGGGCAGCAGCGGGCCGATCATGCCCTGCAAATTGTTGATAAATGGTTGATAATCCGGGTCGGTCTCTATGTAGGACACGACCGGAGCGTCGCGACCGGTCAACGGCTTGAGGTCGGGGACATAGTGCGGGTTCTTCAGGAACCGCACGTCGAACACCAGGTCGGCCTCGCGCGGCAGACCGCGCCGAAACGAGAACGACATCACCGCGAGCCGCATGCCGGGCGTGCGTTCCAGGGCGAAGTGGCCTGCCAGGATCTGCTTGAACTGGTGCGGTGACAGCATCGACGTGTCGATGACGACATCGGCGGCATCGCGCACAAAGGCGATCTGCCGCCGCTCATCGATGATTCCGTCCATGACCGGGCGATCCGGCGCCATCGGATGCGGGCGGCGCGATTCGGTATAGCGGCGTTGCAGCGTTTCGGTATCGGCGGTGAGAAACAACAGGCACGCGGCCAGATCGTCGCGTGTCCGCAACTCCTGCACACAGTGCACGAGTTCCGGCGCTTCGAAGCCGTAGGTGCGGGTATCGACGCCGAACGCCAGCGGCGGCGCTTTCCCGCCGGCATCACCGGCGGTCGAGCGGATGAGATCACCCAGCAGCTGCAGCGGCACGTTGTCGACGGCGACGTAACCGAAATCCTCCAGGGCATGGAGAGCGGTTGCGCGACCGGCGCCGGAAAGACCGGTGACCAGGACGAAAGGACGACGCTTATGAGCCATGGAACGCGGCCGCGATCATGCGGCGGGCGTTCGCGCCAAGGCAAGGTACAACTTTGTAACAGCTGAAGCTTCGAACGGCGTCAGGGCGAAAAGCGGCAGGGTGAGGCCAAGCAGGGCCTCTTCGGTGGGATCGGGCATGCGCTCGATTTGCGACGGCGGCACGAGATCGACGATCAGGCCGACGGCGGCCTGCGCCATCCGTTGATTCCGCGGCAGATCGACGATGCCGAGGCCGCGCACCTCGATTCGTCCAGCCAGCGCCGGAGGCGGAGTGGCGATCAGCTTGCGGCCGCGGCGTGCCAGATGGGTCTGGTCGTCGGCGATCAGACGGCCACCACTGTCGAGCAGGCGCAGGGCGAGATCCGACTTGCCGGCGCCCGAAGGGCCGCGCAACAGCACCGCCCGCCACGGCCGGTCCGTTGTCCTCAGCGCGACGCAGGTGGCGTGGACGAACATCAGCGGATCGGCGTCAGGCGCCGCGGCCGGCGGCCGGAATGCGCATCGTGAAACGCGCGCCGACGATGCGTCCGTCCGGAGCCTTGCGATTGCTGGCCGAGATCGAGCCGCCGTAGGTCTCCATGATCTGCCGACAGATGGAGAGGCCGAGGCCCGAGTGCTGGCCGAAATGCTCGGTGGGACGTTCCGAGTAGAAGCGCTGGAAGATGGATTCGAGATTGTCCTCGGGAATGCCGGGGCCCTCGTCGTCGATGGTCACCACGAACGGTCCGTTGCGGGTCTCGCGGCTGAGCTCGATCACGATCCGCGAGCCTGGTGGGCTGAACGACAGGGCGTTGTCGACGACATTGCGGAACACCTGCCCGTACCGCCCGTCATGGCCATGCGCCGCGAAGGGCGGATTGGCGGCGACGCGGAATTCGACCGTGACGCCCGACTTGTTGGCTGTCGTATTGGTGTAATGGCGCGCCATGTCGGACAGCAGCGCCTGCAGGTCGACGGGCTTCACCTCGCCGCGCATCAGTTCCGCGTCGAGCCGCGAGGCATCGGAGATGTCGGATATCAGGCGATTGAGCCGGTTCACGTCGTCGACGACGATCGACATCAGCTTCGCGCGCCGGTCGGGTTCGAGATCGGGCCGCGCGGCGACCTCGATGGCGGATCGCAGCGATGTCAGCGGGTTCTTGAGCTCATGCGCGACGTCGGCGGCGAAGCTCTCGATGGCGTTGAGCCGCTGCCACAGGGCATCGGTCATCGAGCGCAGCGCATCGTTGAGGTCGCCGATCTCGTCGCCGCGGCGGCCGAGGTCGGGGATCTCGGGACGGGTGTCGCGCGCCAGCCGGACGACGTCGGCGGCGCGGGCCAAGCGGACGATCGGCTGGGTAATGGTGCCGGCGAGATAGAGCGAGAGCAGCACGGTGATGCCGAGCGCGGCCACGGCGATGGTCAGCATGTCGTAGCGGACCTCGCGCAACGACGCGGCGATGGCGCGGTTGTCGCGGGTGAGCAGCAGCGCGCCCATCACCTGCTTGAAGCGCTGGACCGGCACGGCGGCGCTCAGCAGCAGCCGGCCGTCCGACGTGACGCGCACGGCCGAGGCGTTGAAGCCGCGCAATGCGCTGGCTGCCTCGGGGAAATCGCGCACGGACGGATTGGAACGCTCGACATATTGCGGATAGCGATCGGCACGCGACAGTTGGCGCGCGATCCAGTCGGCGATGCTCTCGCCGAACCGCTCCTCGCTCTGGTCGTTGGCCTGGTCCTGGGGCGGCGGCAGCGGCACCGAATGAATGCGACCGGCATCGCTCATCAGAGCGGAATCGCCCAGCAGCTCGCCCGTCTCGCTGAACAGTCGGGCGCGAACGCCGGTGGGATGCACGAGCCGGGTCAGGAGCTGACGGGCGGCGTCGGCGTCGAGGCGGTTCACGGTCGTTTCACCGCCCACCACGGCCACTTCGCCGATGCCCGCCGCCACCATCTCGCCCTGCACCAGCAGCGACGCCAGCTCGGCATCGATCAGCTCGTCCTCGTAGTCGCTGAGATACACCGCGCCGAGCGCCAGCAGGGCGACCGGCACGATGTTCAGCAGCAGGATCCGGCGCGTGAGCGGCGAATAGCGGCGGCCATGATGCCGCCGCCGGCGCAGGAGCGACGGGGTCTCGGTGGGCGCCGCGACGGGTGCGCGCCGGAACGGCCAAAGCAGGCGCTTCAGCGCGGCCGCGAGGGGCCGGCGCCAGCGGCTGTCAGGAGTCGCGATATCTGTATCCGATGCCATAAAGCGTTTCGATCTGCTCGAACTCGCCGTCGACCTCGCGGAACTTGCGACGCACGCGCTTGATGTGGCTGTCGATCGTACGGTCGTCGACGTAGATCGTCTCGCCGTACGCGGCATCCATCAGCTGGTCGCGATTCTTCACGTGGCCCGGCCGCTCGGCGAGGGACTTCAGCAACAGGAATTCGGTAACCGTCAGATGCACCTCCTTGCCCTTCCAGGTGCACTGATGACGGCTCGGATCGAGCACCAGATCGCCGCGCACGATGCGCTCGGCCTGGCCTTCGCCCTTGGCGCCGCCGCCGTCGGCGCGCCGCAGCACCGCCCGGATGCGCTCGAGCAGCAGGCGCTGCGAGAAGGGCTTGCGGATGAAATCGTCGGCGCCCATGCGCAGGCCGAGCACCTCGTCGATCTCCTCGTCCTTCGAAGTCAGGAAGATGACGGGGAACTGCTGCGTCTTGCGAACGCGATTCAGCAGCTCCATGCCGTCCATGCGCGGCATCTTGATATCGAAGATGGCGAGGTCCGGCGGCGACTGGTTCAGCCCCTCGAGGGCCGATGCGCCGTCGGAATAGGTCTTGACCTGGAAGCCTTCGGCTTCGAGCAGCATCGACACCGACGTGAGGATGTTGCGGTCGTCGTCGACCAGGGCGATGTTCTTGCGCACGGGTTCTTTTCTCCTGACAGGCTTCTGCGGTCACTCTAGCACAGACCGGGCTGTTGCCGTCGCCTGCCCGATCTGCCATCGATAACTCACCAAATAAGGCTTTTTTCGACCTTCTCCATGGCCAATCAACCATCGCCGGCGCAGTTGGTGCGCGATCTTGTACACGGCAGGGACCGCGCCGCGCTCGCCACGGCGCTGCCTGAGGGGACGGGAAGCTGGCCTTACGCCTCCCTGACCTTGGTCGCCGTCGATCACGATCTGTCGCCGATCCTGCTGCTGAGCGATCTCGCCGACCATAGCCGGGCGATTGCGGCCGATGATCGCGTATCGCTGTTGTTCGACGGCACGGCGGGATTCGAGCAGCCGCTGACGGGTCCGCGAGTATCGCTGCTCGGGCGGGCGGCGTCGACCGACGATGCGCGGCTGAAAAGGCGCTACCTGGCGCATCATCCCGATGCCGGAATGTATGCCGGCTTCAAGGATTTCAAGTTCTACCGCGTGGCGGTCGAACGGGCACACCTGGTCGGCGGCTTTGGCCGGATCCACTGGTTGTCCGCGTCGGATCTGCTGTCTCCGTCGCTGGCCGACTCCGCCGCGGCCTTCGGCAGCGCCGAGGAGTCCATCTTGGCGCATATGAACACCGATCATGCCGATGCGATCCAGCGCTACGCCCAGCGCTTGCTGGGCCTCGACGGCGAAGGCTGGATCATGACCGGACTCGACGCCGAGGGCTTCGACCTGCGGCGCCAGGGCGAGGTCGCGCGACTGGCGTTCGAGACACCGCTCCGCGGCCCGGACGAGGTACGGGCCGTCCTTGTCGACCTCGCGTCGAAAGCGGGAGCGGCATGATGCCGCCGGCCGCGACTGCGCCGGCTCTTCCGGGCTGAGCGGGCAGACCCCATATGGGGCTCACTTGAGTACGACGACCAACGATCCTTCCGCCGCCTCCGAACGGCAGGGCTGGCGCGTGTCCCTGATCGGTGCGCTGGCACTCGCCTTCGGTTCGCTCGCGCTGATCTCGGGCATTGCCTATTTCGCCGTCCTGGCGGGCGCCACCGGCACCACCGAACGTCTGCTCGTGGACCGTGCCGGACGGGTCATCGAGGCGCAGGTCTCGATGGTGCGAAGCCATCTCGACCCCGTGACCGAGCAGCTGGAACTGGTGGCCGCGCTGGCAGCCGACGGCCGGATCGACATCTCCTCGCGTGTGGCCGTGCGCGAGACGCTTGCCGTCATGGTGGCCAAGACGTCCCCGGTTTCCATCGCCGCCTTCGCCGGCCTCGACCTGGAAGTGGATCGCGCCATACGCCTGCCGGACGGCGCGATCATGCGCGACACAATCCCGATCACCAAGCTGCCGGGAACGTTGAGGCGATTTCGCGAACTGGAGACGCAGCACAAGACCTTCTGGGGCGATCTGTTCTGGAGCTCGACGCTGCAGCAACCTGTGCTGAACGTGCGGACACCGGTGCGGCGCAGCGACAACGCCTTCATCGGCGCCCTGGTGGCGACGGTGGGCGTCGGCGACCTGTCGCAGCTGATCGATGATCCGGTCCAGACCGGCGGCGGAGGCTATTTCATCCTGGTGGGCCACGACCAGGTCCTTGCCCACCGCCGCCTGATCCATCCTCAGGGCCTCGGCCTGTCGGAGGCCAAGCCGCTGCCGACCATTACCGAGGTCGGTGATCCGGTGCTTGCCCACATCTGGGACAAGCCAGCCACCAGCTCGAGCATCGAACGCGCCCTGGGTGGCTTCGCCAACATCGTCTCGGTCGACGGACGGCGCTGGGTGTTCGTGCAGCGGGAGCTGCGGGGCTACGGGCCCGATCCGTGGATCGTCGGCCAGTACTTTCCGCTCGAGGAGGCGACGAGCGAGCTCGATCGTCTGACCAACGGCGCCATCGTCGGCGGCATCACGCTGCTGTTTGCCGCCTTGCTGGCCCTGCTCATGGGGCTGCGCATGGCGCGCTCGATCCGCACCATCACGACCGCCGCCGAGGCGATCGAACGGCTCGAATTCGAGCAGCCCATGCATCGCCCGTCACGGCTGCGCGAGATTGACGACGCCGGGCGCAGCCTCGAGAAGGCGCGTAGCGCGCTGAAGTGGTTCGGCGTCTACGTGCCGCACCGTCTGGTGCAGCGCCTGATGGAGCGTGGCGAGGCTGGCGTCGCGTCGCGTCGCGTCAAGGCCACGATCATGTTCACCGACATCGTGGAATTCACGCCGCATGCCGAGAGCCTGCCCGAGCACGAGACGGCGGATCTGCTCAATCATCATTTCGCCCTGCTGGGCGCCTGCATCGAGCACGAGCATGGCGTGATCGACAAGTATATCGGCGATTCGGTGATGGCGGTGTGGGGCGGTGTCTCCGCCGCCGAGGATCACGCCGACCACGCCATCCGTGCCGCGCTCGCCATCGCGCGCGTCATCAAGGAAGACAATGTTCAGCGTCGTGCCGAAGGCAAGCCGCCGATCCGCGTGCGCATCGGCCTCCATTCGGGACCGGTCGTGGTCGGCAATATCGGCGCGCCCGGGCGGGTGAATTTCACGGTGGTGGGCGACACGGTCAACATCGCTCAGCGCTTCGAGCAGCTCGGCAAGGAATTCTTGGTTCCGGGCGAGGAGGTGGTGGTGCTGACGAGCGGGGAGACCCTGGCCGCCGTCAAGGACCGCGACTCCCTCGGCATCGACCTGCCGCCGCCGCAGCGCTGGGGCCTGCGCGGCCACGAACAGCCAGTCGACGTCTATCGACTGGTCTGATGTCGCCGGTGTGCGATCAGTAGATCGCCTTGAGCGTCGACGCTGCCGGTGTCGACTGGCGGACGCGCTGTACCGCGGCGCGGAGATCCGACAGGTATTCATCCATGACCGGCACATGGAGGCGCGACACCATGCGGTGAATGGCCTTCGGCTTTTGCAGCAGGCCTGGCAGCCAGCCCTTCTCGGCCATCACTTCAGCCACCCGGAAGATGTCGATCTCGTGGGAGCCGAAGGCGACGATGGAAAGATGAGGATCGCCCACGACCTTCAATCCCGGGATCGCGGCGATGCCCGCGCGATAGGCATCGACATGCGTGAGCAGGTCCTCGGCGATCCGCTTGTAGCCTGTGACTCCCAGGTGCCTGAACACAGCCCATGCAGCGGCAACGCCGCCGGCCGGGCGGGTTCCGACGATCGTCGTGGTGTAGAAGCGCCCATTCGGCCAGCCCGAGAATTCGAACGGGTGAAAGCGCGCCTGTTCGGCGGAACGATAGAAC
Source organism: Enhydrobacter aerosaccus (assembly GCF_900167455.1). Lineage (GTDB taxonomy): Bacteria > Pseudomonadota > Alphaproteobacteria > Reyranellales > Reyranellaceae > Reyranella > Reyranella aerosaccus. The sequence goes on along the minus strand of NZ_FUWJ01000010.1, from coordinate 87,351 downwards.
ACCGTCGAGGCGGGCTTCGGGCATAGTCCGAACTTGTGCAGATCGGCCGACAGGGAGCACACGCCGTCGATGGCGAAATCGAAGGCCGGAACCGGTCGGCCCAGCATGCGGGCGAAGGGCGCGATATAGCCGCCGACGCAGGCATCGACATGCATCCACACATCCCGCTCGCGGGCAATGGCGGCGATCTCGGCGATCGGGTCGACCACGCCGTAGGGGAAGCAGGGCGCCGAGCCGACCACCATGATGGTGTCGTCGTCGATGGCCGCCCGGAGGGCGGCCGGATCCGCCCGGAAATCGGCGCCGACGGCAAGCCGGCGAACATCGATATCCATCAGCCGTCCCGCCTTGTCGAAGGCAGGGTGCACCGACTCCGCGGCCACGATGTTGCTGCGCCTTGCCGAGGTCTTTCGCGTCGCGCGGGCGAGATCGCGGCAGGCCTGCACGGCCTGGATGATGCTTTCGGTGCCGCCCGTCGTCGTGAAGCCCACGGCCTTTGGCGGTGCGTTGAACAGCCCGAGCGCCATGTCGATCACCTCGGTCTCGAGCTGCTTCACGCTCGGGAAGGCGCGGTGCATGCCGAGCGCGTTCTCGCTGAAGTATTCGAGGAAGGCGGCGCGGCCCAGCTCGTAGATCTCGTCGACGGGATTGAACGCGTAGGCCGGCGACCGGCCGTTCTTCCAGTCGCAATCCTTGTGCTTGAGCGCGGAGAGTGCCGCGAGCACCTCTTCCGCGGCCATTCCATTGTCGGGCATCAGCGTCCGCATGACGTTCCGCTCCTCCGTCGTCAGTTGACGGCGTTATGAGGAGCCGTCTACAGTTCGTCAATGCAAAACGATCGTTCGGCAAAGCCGAACAAGCCCAGACCGAGATCAGGACTCAACAGCGGCTTGGATGTGCTCGAGGCCATTGCTGCAGAGCGCGGTTCGCTCACCTTGACGGAGATCGCGGCTCGACTCGGCATGTCGAAATCGAGCGTGCACGATTTGCTCGGCACGCTGTCCGAGCGCGGCTACGTGAAGAAGCTGGGCGACAGCGGCTATGGCGTCGGGATGAAGGCCTGGGAGGTTGGCTGCCTGTCGGCGCCGATCGGAATGGCACGGACGGCGGCGCCGCACATGACGCAACTGGTCCGTGCCGTGACGCATGGCGTGTCGCTCGCGGTGCTCGATGGCGCGGAAACGGTTTGCATTCAGCTGATCGAGGCGGCCCGCGCCGTCCGCGTCCACAACAACATCGGCGATCGCAGTCCGGCGCACGCCGTGTCGGCGGGATTGGCGATGTTGTCGACCATGGACGACGAGGAGGTGGCGAGGCTCCTGCCAGGCAGGCTGCCGCGCATCACCTCCGAAACGCTCACGACGCGCGAGGATCTGCTGGCCGAGCTGGGGCGCGTGCGCCGCCGCGGCTACTCGATCAGTCGCGGTGCCTGGCGCATTGATGTGGCCGGCATCGCGGTGCCCGTTCGCGGCCCCGATGGCCGGGTGGCGGCGGGGCTGGCGATTGCCGCTCCTCGTGACGACGTGACGGATGATTGGATCAGGGGCGCGGCGCCTCTTCTCAAGAGTGCCGCGCGGAAGATCGAGACGGATTTCGGCGCACCGTCCCTCGATGGCGCGATCGGCCGGCAGGGGGCTACGCGATGAATGGCGAGGTGGGGGCGAGGGTCGAGGTCAGGTCGATCTCGAAGATCTTCCGGCGCTCCAGGCAGGTCACCCAGGCCCTGGCGTCAGTCGACCTCTGTGTCGAACCGGGCGAGTTCATCTGCCTGCTCGGACCGTCCGGCTGCGGCAAGTCGACCTTGTTGCACATCGTTGCCGGCTTCATCGCGCCCGACGCCGGAGAGGTGCGAGTGGACGGCATCGCCAAGACCGGACCCGGTGCGGACCGCTGCATGCTGTTCCAGGCGCCGACCCTGTTCCCCTGGCTTACCACCATCGACAACGTCCTGTTCGGCCTCCGCGCCCGTGGTGCGATCACCAGCGAAAGCCGTCGTCAGGCCGGTGAGCTGCTGGAGCTGGTCGGCCTCGGCTCCTTCGGTGGCCACTATCCGCACCAGCTCTCCGGCGGCATGCGCCATCGCGCGGCGCTCGCGCGCGCCCTGATCAACCGTCCGCGGGTGCTGCTGATGGACGAGCCCTTCGCTGCTCTCGACGCCATCACGCGCGAGGCGATGCAGAACTTCCTGCTCGGACTATGGGGGCGGGAGCGGACGACGATCATCTTCGTCACCCATGACGTGGAGGAGGCGGCGCTTCTTTCCGATCGGGTCTGCGTGATGTCGGGGCGGCCGGGGCGCATCATTGCCACCGAGGAGATCGCGCTCGGTCGCCCGCGCGACGAGGTGTTGCGCGATACCGCCGAGTTCGTGTCGCTGCGCCGCAAGCTCCGCGAAAGGCTAGCCGACGCATGAGCAGCATTCCCGCTTCTCGCCCCTCAGGATCGTCGCGCCTGTTCGATGGCGTCTTGCCGCGAGCCCGTCACTGGTTGATCTCGATCGGCAGCGTCGCGCTCGGCCTGGTCGTCTGGCATCTGGCCGCGGTCGTCGTCGTTCGCGATCCGGTGCTGTTGCCCGGACCGCTCGCCACCGCCCAGGTGCTGATCCGCTATCTGAGCACACCCTATCCGGCCGACGGCGAGACGCTGATCGGCCATGCGCTGGTGAGCATGGCGCGCGTTCTCGCCGGCTTTGCCGTCGGCTCGATCATCGGCATTGCCGTGGGGGCCTTGATGGCCGGAATCCGCGGCTTTCGTGCCATGGTCGATCCCTTCATCGAGATCACCCGTCCGCTGCCGCCGCTCGCCTTCGTGCCCGTGCTGATCGTCTGGTTCGGCATCGGCGAGGCACCGAAGATCATCCTCATCGCCGCCGGTGTCGTGCCGGTCATGGCGATCTCGACCGCGGCAGGCCTCGATGGCGTGTCCAACGACATGCTGAATTGCGCCCGCTGCCTGGGTGCGTCCGAGTGGTACACCATGCTGCATGTCCGCATCCGGGCCGCCATGCCGCAGATCATCACTGGCATGCGCCTTTCCGTCGGCCTGTCATGGACGAGCATCGTGGCGGTCGAGATGATCGCGGCGACGGCAGGTCTTGGCTTCGTCATCCTGCAGGCCGGCCAGTTCCTCAATACCAGCCTGATCTTCTCCGGCATCTTGATCATTGCCGCCTTGGGGTTGGCCATCGATGCGGCGCTGCGGCGCCTGCAGTGGCATCTCGATCCGAGCATGAGGCCCTAGGCGGGCATTCGTTCAGCAACAAAGAGGGGGCAACGAGCGTGCGATCCATAACTGTTCTCCTGGCGACGGCTTTCGCCGGGGCCGCATTCGCCGCAACCGCCGTGCAGGCCGAACCGATCAACATCTCGACCTGGGCCCATGGCGCGCCGTTGCAGGAGGCGGTGATCGCCACCCAGCCGGACCTATTGAAGAAGATTCCGGGTGAGGTGAAGTGGCTGCCGATCAGCAGCGGCCCCGCCGCGCTCGCCGGCATGAAGGGCGGCGCCTACAACATCGTCAACGGCGTCGGCAATCCGCCGGTCACGACAGCGATCGCCAACGGTTTGGACATCAAGGTCGTGTGGGCGCAGTTCTATGACAATGCCGGCCTTGTTCTCGACGCCTCGCTCTCGCCTGAGCAAATGGCCGGCAAGACCTTCGGCACCCTTCAGGGATCGTCGGAAGATTTTGCCTTCAACGGGTGGCTCGAGGCCAAGGGCCTCGCCGGCAAGGTCAGGCTGGTCGGACTGGAGCGGCAGGCGATGGTCGCCGCGTTCAAGACCAAGGCGATCTCCGGCGGCGTGAATTCCGAACCCGGCGTGGGCCAGATGATCGCCGATGGCGGCAAGCTCGTCGCCACGACGCGCGAAATGGGAGCGCTCGGTTATCCGGCCCTCGATGTCGTGGTCGTCGATGGCGACTTCGCGAAGAAGCGCCCGGATGTCGTGCAGGCCTATGTCTGCGCCCAGTACGCCGCCTACAAGCTGATGACGGGCTCCACCAAGGATGAAGTCTTCCGCAAGGCCGCGGCCTTCGTCGGCGCCGACCCCGAGCAGGCCGTCAAAGTCGGCACGTCGTGGCCGATCTGGAAGCCGGAAGACGAACTGACCGAACGCGGCCTCGGCGCGCCCGGCAAGATCGCGGAGGGAGAAGTGGCCAAGGCCTATTTCCGGACCGGCGCCTGGTTGAAGAAGGCGGGCCGGCTGGAGAATCCGCCCAGCATGGAGGCGATCGTCTCCCACATCGACCCAACCTACGCCCAGAAGGCGCTGGCCGGCGGCTGCAACTGAGGTCCGTGCAGGGGCACGACGGAAGCCGGCGTTCGTCGAGCGCCGGCCGCCGACTCAGGTCAACTTGACCATGATGTGCTTGGCATAGGCGGGGCGGGTCGTCAGGCGCTCGTACCACGCTCGAAGGTTCTTGAGCTCGGGCCGTTCGATGTCGAGCGCGTACCAGCGATAGACCATGCAGCCGGCCGGAATGTCGCCCATGGTGAAGTACTGGCCGGCGACATACTTGCGGCCCTCGAGCCAACCGTCGAGCCGAGCCCACAGTCCGCCGAGTTCCTTGATTGCCTTGGCGATCGCCACCATGTCGCGCTTCTCGGGTGGCGTGCGGATCAGGCCCCAGAAGACGATGCGCATGCCGTCCAAAATGGTGGCGAGCTGCCAGTCCATCCAGCGATCGGCTTCGCTGCGCTCGCCCGCATCGGTCGGCCACAGCGAGCCGGCGGCATAGCGCGCCGCGAGATAGCGCACGCAGGAATTGCTTTCCCAGATGATGCGTCCGCCATCCTCGATGGTCGGCACGACGCCGTTGGGGTTCATCTTGAGATACCAGGGCTGATCGTTGCCGCCGAATGCTCCGCCGACATCCTCGCGCGTGTAGGCCACGCCGCATTCATCGGCCGCCCATAGCACCTTCTGCACGTTGATCGAATTGGCGCGTCCCCAGATCTTCATGCTTCCTCCAACGGTTTGCTCGTCAATGCGCCGCCGCCCAGTTCAGGCCGACGCCGGTCTCGACCACCAGCGGGACGGAGAGTTTGGCGGCGCCTTCCATCACCGTGCGGGCGACCTCCTTGGTCTTGTCGATCTCCTGGTCGGCGACCTCGAACAGCAGTTCGTCGTGCACCTGCAGCAGCATGCGCGCCTCGAGATGGGCGTCCTTGAGGGCCTGCGGCAGACGGATCATGGCGCGCTTGATGATGTCGGCGGCGCCGCCTTGCAAGGGGGCGTTGATCGCGGCCCGCTCGGCGAAGGCGCGCATGCCCTGGCTCTTGTCGTTGATGAATTTGAGATGGATCTTGCGGCCGAACGGCGTCTGCACGAAGCCATGCTTGCGTGCGAAATCCTTAGTGCGCTCCATGTAGTCGCGGATGCCGGGATAGCGCTGGAAATACTTGGCGATGTAGTCGCGCGCCTCGGGCTGGCCGATGCCGAGCTGGGCGGCGAGGCCGAAGGCCGAGATGCCGTAGATGATGCCGAAGTTGATCGCCTTGGCGCGACGGCGCACCAGAGGATCCATGCCCTTCACCGGCACGCCAAACATCTCGCTCGCGGTGATGGCGTGGATGTCGTCGCCGCGCGCGAACGCTTCCTTGAGAGAGCCGATGTCGGCGACATGGGCGAGCAGGCGCAGCTCGATCTGCGAATAGTCGGCGGACAGGAGCTTGTGACCCTTCTCGGCGATGAAGGCCTCGCGGATCTTGCGCCCTTCCTCGGTGCGCACCGGGATGTTCTGCAGGTTGGGATCGGTCGAAGCCAAACGACCGGTGGCCGCGCCGGTCATGTGATAGGAGGTGTGCACGCGCCCGGTCTTGGCGTCGAGCTCGCGCACCAGCGCATCGGTGTAGGTGCCCTTGAGCTTGGCGAGCTGGCGATGCTCCAGGATCTTCACCGGCAGCGGATGGCCGGCATTGGCCAGTTCCTCCAGCACCGACGCATCGGTCGACCAGGCGCCGGTCTTGCTGCGCTTGCCGCCAGGCAGCTTCTGCTCGTCGAACAGGATCTCGCCCAACTGCTTGGGCGAACTGACGTTGAACTCGCGGCCGGCGATCTTGTGGATCTCGCGCTCGAGCTCGCCCAGCCGCTTCTCGAAGTCGGCCGACAGCCGCTTGAGGGCAGGGGCGTCGACCTTGATGCCGGCCTGCTCCATGCTGAGCAGCACCGGGATCAGCGGCCGCTCGATCGTCTCGTACATGGTCACCATGCGCTCGTGCGCGAGGCGGGGTTTGAACTGCGCCCAGAGCTGCAGCGTGACGTCGGCGTCCTCGGCGGCATATTCCATCGCCCGCTCGATCGGCACCCGGTCGAAGCTCACCTGCTTGGCGCCGCTGCCGGCGACGTCGGAGAACTTGATGGTCTTGTGGTCGAGATAGCGCTCGGCCAGCTCGTCCATGCCATGGCCATGCTTGCCGCCGTCGAGCACGAACGACAGCAGCATCGTGTCATCGACCGGACCGATGCGCACGCCGTGGCGTTCGAACACGCACATGTCGTACTTGATGTTCTGGCCGACCTTGAGGACGCCGGGATCCTCGAGCAGGGGCTTCAGCTTGGCGATGGCCGTCTCGAGCGCGAGCTGGTCCGGCAGCAGCTTGCCGTCGCCGTCAGCGCGTTCATCGGCACCGCCGAGATCGAGCGCGCCCTGCGCCTCGGCTTTCTTCGTCCCGCCCGGCGCGCGATGGCTGATTGGCAAGTACGCGGCCCGTCGCCGTGTCGAGTTGACGTTGCCCCACGGCCCGTCGAGCAGGGCGAGCGAGACGCCGACCAGTCCGGCGTTGTTGGAATCGAGCGCGTCGGTCTCGCAATCGAACGCGACCACTCCGGCCTTGGTCGCCTCGCTGATCCACTCGTCGAGCGCCGCCTCGTCGCGGATCAACTCGTAGTCGGCGGTCGTGAACGGTCGATTGGGTTTGGCATGGGCCGCTGGAGCAGGCTTCATCGGCTCCGTCTTCTTCGGCGGCAGAGGCGCCGTCGCGGCCGGCGCGACCGGGGCCGTCGCCTCGCCCAGCTCCTTGGTGTACTTGGCGATCAGGCTCTTGAAGCCCTGCTGCTCCAGCCATGGCAGCAGCACGTTGGGATCGGGCCTCTTCTTGTCGAAGGTGTCGGGATCGGCAGGGGCGGGCACGTCGTCCCTGAGGTGCACCAGCTGCTTCGAGATGCGGGCTAGCTCCGCATTCGTCTGCAGCGCCTCGCGGCGCTTGGGCTGCTTGATCTCGCCGGCGCGCTGCAGGAGGGTTTCGAGGTCGCCGTACTCGTTGATGAGCTGCGCCGCTGTCTTGACTCCGATGCCGGGCACGCCGGGCACATTGTCGGTCGAGTCGCCCGCCAGCGCCTGCACGTCCACCACCTTGTCGGGGGTGACGCCGAATTTTTCCATCACCGCTTCGGGCCCGAGCTTCTTCTGCTTGATCGGATCCATCATGTCGACGCCGGGCCGGATCAACTGCATCAGATCCTTGTCCGAGGAGACGATGGTGCAGCTGCCGCCTTCCTCGACGGCCAGGCGGGCATAGGTCGCGATCAGGTCGTCCGCCTCGTAGCCCTCGAGTTCGCACACCGTGACATTGAACGCTTTGGCCGCCTCGCGGATCAGCGGGAATTGCGGGATCAGGTCTTCCGGCGGTTCGGGCCGGTTGGCCTTGTACTTGTCGTAGATCTGGTTGCGGAAGGTGGTGCGCCCCGCATCGAGGATCATCGCGATATGATCGACCTCAGGGTCATCGAGATGGATCGCCAGCATGCGGCAGAAGCCGTAGACGGCATTGATCGGCGTGCCGTCGGGCCGCGTCATCGGCGGCAACGCGTGATAGGCGCGGAACAGATAGCCCGAGCCATCGACGAGATAGAGGTGCCGGATCGGCGAGCCGTCGCCCGTCTTGGGTTTGCTCGCGGGCTGGGCGGGAGCGGGAGCCGTGCCGGCGGCCGGTGCGGAAGCCTTGGATTTCGCCATGCCCAAGGTCTAGCACGCCGAAAGTGGCGGCAGGGAGACGCTTGCACTCATTTGCCCACCGGGCTATGTCCCCGCCGTCATTGGGGAGTAGCCGGCCCTGCTTCAGGGGCGGTGGCGTCAACAGACTTGGTCTCTCCGCAGGGAGACCATGGCGCTTCCGGCGATTGCGGCCCGCTTGCGGGTCCGAGCTTGGCGAGACCTTTGGTTGGTCGGCGTTTCACCCGCGGGATCGGGCGGCGCCGGCAGCCAACAGGTTACGCGCTCGATCCCGCTCGATGATCCGATGGAAACCTTCTTCATTTCGGCGGGCCTCGTGGCCGTGGCCGAGATCGGCGACAAGACCCAGCTGCTCGCCATGATCCTCGCCAGCCGCTATCGCCAGCCCGTCCCCATCATCCTCGGCATTCTCGTCGCCACGCTGGCCAATCATGCGCTGGCGGCCAGCATCGGCGCCGAGGTGGCGGCGTGGATCGGGCCGCAGAGCATGCGGTGGATCCTGGCCGTGCTGTTCCTGGCCATGGCCGTGTGGTGCCTGATCCCGGACAAGGCCGACGAGGGGCCCAAGGCCGCCAGCCGCGCCGGTGCCTTTCTTGCCACCACGGTTGCCTTCTTCCTGGTCGAGATGGGCGACAAGACGCAGATCGCCACAGTCGGTCTCGCCGCGCGCTTTCATGACGTCGCCGTCGTCACTGCCGGCACGACGACGGGCATGCTGCTGGCCAACGTGCCGGCGGTGCTGTTCGGCGATGTGCTGTCGCGCAAGATCCCGCTCCAGCTCGTCCGCACCATCGCGGCGGCCGCCTTCGCCCTTCTCGGCGTTCTGAGCCTGATCGGCGTCGACATGGGATTGTTCTAGCGGGTGTCCCCGCACGCTGGGACAGGACCGATAGCGGTGCCACAAGGACTTTCAGGGTTCTGTCCCGCCGTCCCGTCTGTCCCCAGCTGTCCCCAGCTGTCCCGCCTGTCCCAGCCCTTCAGGTGAAGCCGAGCCGATGACGGGTGTCGGCGGCAGCAGGGGAGGCCAGCCGGGCAATCAGCGCCATCGCTTCGCCTGGAGCGCCGGCGCTGGTCGTGACGGCGGCCGTGTAGGTGGTCACAAGCTCGCAGCCCGGCGGCAGGGCGGCGGCGAGGACGATGCCAGGCGTTGCCAGGATCTCGGTTGCCTGGGTGCAACCCACCGGATGGAGTGCCGTCGACTCGGCCAGGGCCAGCATGGCCGTGGCGCCATTGGGTGCCGGGCGCGAGATGGCCGCTACCTGGTCGGCAATGCCGAGCTCCTTCAGCACATTCGCGAAATGAATGCCGGCGGTGGCCCGGCCGGGATCGGGAAAGTGGATCTCATCGGCGGCGAGCAGGGCTTCCCGCAGGGCCTCGCGGTTGCCGAGCGCCGGTCTGGGGTCGCCGCGCCGGATGGCGATGGCGGTGGCGACCGATCCAAGGTCGCGGGCCGAGGCGCCATCGACATAACCGTCGCGTGCCAGCGTCTCGATCAGCGCGCGGCTCAGGATCACGAGATCGGCCGGCTCGCCACCGACAAGCTTGTCGCGCATGGCGCCGACGGCGCTGAAAGTACCGTCGATCCCGCAACGGCTTTCGACCTCGAAGGCGGGCCGCAGCGCCTCGACCAGTCCCTGCGCGGCGCCGCCGCTCAGGAGACGCACTCTTTTCGTCATTGGATCCTGGCTCCCGACAGTTCGACCACCTTGGCCCATTTCTCGATATCGCGCCGCAGGAAGGCGTCGAACGCGGCGGGGGTCATGATCATCGGCACGGCGCCCTGCTCGGCCCAGGCCTTGCGGGTTTGCGGGTTGGCAACGATCTTGCCGATCTCGGCGTTCAGCCGTTCGACGATATCCTTCGGCGTGCCGATCGGTGCCATGACGCCCAGCCAGATGGTGGCTTCGTAGCCCGGGACGCCGGCTTCATTCAGCGTCGGCACATCGGGCAACACCGTCGAGCGCGTCAGCCCGGTCGTCGCCAGCGCTCGGACTTCGCCCGCCTCGATCGTGCCCTTCATGGCCGTCACCGCGTCGAACATCATCTGCACGTGGCCGCCCATGACGTCGGTGCGCGCCTCGCCGCTATTCTTGTGCGGCACATGCAGGATGTCGGTGCCGCTCATGGCTTTGAACAGCTCGCCGGCCATGTGATAGGGCGTGCCCGGCCCGGACGAGGCATAGGTGAGCATGCCCGGGTTGGCTTTGGCGAGCGCGATGAATTCCTGAAGCGTCCTTGCCTTCACCGACGGGTGCACCACCATCACCAGGTCCGACGAATTCACCGGCGCCACCGCCGCAAGGTCGCGCATCAGCACGTACGGCTTGCGCGCGAACAAGGTTTCGTTGGTGGTCTGCGTGTTGGACATCATCAGCAGCGTGTATCCGTCGGGCGCCGCCTTCGCGACCATGTCCGTGCCGATGATCCCGCCCGCGCCGGGCTTGTCGTCGACGATGAATTGCTGGCCCAGCGATTCGGTCAGGCCTTGAGCCAGGATACGCGCATAGACATCGGCCGGACCGCCGGGGCCGAAAGGCACGACGATCTTCACCGGATTGCTCGGCCAGGATTGTGCCTGCGCCGGCGCGGCAGCGGGCGTTTGCGCGAGCGCCGCGACAGCCCAGGCCAGCACCATGGATCGGAGCTTGCAGCCCACCGTCTTCCTCCCTGATCCACGTCGTTGCGTGGTTGCCGCCACTTCTCCCGGTGGCGAGCGCGAGTCATGACACGGCCGGGAGGGCTCGGCCACTGCTTCGCCGAAGATCTTTGATGGCGCGGCGGCCGAGAGTCAGCCCGGCAGCAGGTCGCCGACTTTCAGTTCGCTCACTGCCGCGTCGATCCGGCGTGCCATGACGTGGGCCATCTCGCGCCCGCGCTGGTTGCCGAGGTCCATGCCGCCGGTGCCGAAGATGGCGACGAACAGCCCGCACAGGACGGCGAGACGATAGGCGTCCCAGCAGTCGTCGAAGGAGAAGCCGGTCACACCCATCTGCGTCAGCGTGCTGTGGTAGCGGCGCAGCAGAGCCTTTTCGGACTGGTGGCGGTCCGAGGTCGGCAGGCTGTTGCAGAGCAGGTAGGCAACGTCATAGAGCGGGCCGCCGCGACCAGAGACCTGCCAGTCGATGGCGGCAATCCCATCGGCCCCGAAGGCCGGGCCGAACAGCAGATTGTCGGCACGGTAATCGCCATGCAGGAAGCTGCGCGCGCCCGAGGATTGCTCCAGGATCACGCGGGCCGCCACGGCCCCGAGCTGCTCTGCCGTCTGCCGGGTATAGGAACTGTAGCAGTCGGGAAAATTATCGAATGCCGGAGCGAGAAAGTCCTGATAGGCCGACTGCACGGCGGCGCCGTAATGCGGATTGGAAAAATCGAACAGCGTATCCATGTCGCCGGAATCGACCTTGCCCCACCAGGCGCCATGCAGGCGACCGATCGCGGTGACCGCTGCGTCGGCCTGGGCTGGCGTCAGGCCGGCCACCTGATCGCCCAGGACGGCGTTGCGTATGTCCTCCAGCAGCAGCACGAAGCTATGGTCGGCCATGTCGAGCTCTGCGTGGAACAGCCGCGGTGTGCGGACAGGCGAGTACTGGGCAAGCTTGGTGTAGAACGCGACCTCGCGCGGATAGAAATAGAGCGAGCGGGCGATGCCGAGGTTGGCCGGATCGGTGGTCGGAAACTTGCTGATGATGGTGCCCGGTGCGCCGTCCTCGGGCTTGTCATAGGCGATCGTAAGCCGCGACACCTCGGCCATGACACCGACACCCATGCCGAGGGTAGAGGCGGTGACGCTCGTGACCCTTGCCTCGGACAGCACCTCGTTGCGGTGCATCACCGCGTCGAGCCATTCCACGGTTACCGCTGCTGAACTGCGCGGCCAGTCCCCCATTTCCCATCCCCGACTTTCATCATTGCTGCTGCCGCACCTGGGCGGAACAGAACCCGTCGTGACCATTATGGTCGTGACGGAGTCGCGGTCACAAGCCGGGGTCGCCCCAAGAAAGGCCTTGTCACGTCATCTTGAAATTACGCGAGACATGCACGCTGCCTGCATGCTTATGTTTGATCGAGCCAGGGCGGAAACCTAAACAGGGCTTGCCGGGCAACTGGAGTGCAGATGCCTGAGATATATTCGTCAAGCCGTCGCAGCCGCGTTCGGAAAATCGAACTTGTCACCGTCCTGGCGATGGCTTTGCGCACCGGACTGCATCGGCGCGGCCAGCATCCCAAGCCGCATGGATGTGTACGGGCAAAGTTCGAAATCCTCGACGACATACCTGAAGCCTACAAGGTGGGATTGTTCGCCCGCTCCGGCACGTACGATGCGCTCATCCGCTTTTCGAACGGGCCGCAGCGTACCGATCGCGATCGCGGTGCACAGGGCATGGCGATCAAGCTGCTGGGGGTGCCGGGCCGCAAACTTCTCGACGATCCGCCGGACGCCGAGACACACGACTTCATCATGATCGATTTCCCGGTCTTCTTCGTGCGCGATACGGATTCCTATGCCCGGCTGGTTGGCGAGCTGGCGCGCCTGCCTCCTGGACAGCATCCGCAACACTGGCTCGCCTGGCTGAAGCGGCACCATCCGCAGGACATTGCGGTCGTCGATGCCTACCACGATCGACTCGCCGACAGTCCACTCGCCCTGCGCTACTGGAGCCAGGTCCCGTACCGCTTCGGGCAGGACAGCGACACGATCTGCCGTTACAGCGTCGTTCCCCATCCCGACAACATGGCCGCGCCGATCGCGCCGGAGGCGCGCGGCTCGCACTACCTGCGTCAGGCGATGATCAACCAGCTCGTCCTGGCCGGCCGGCCGGCGACGTTCGATTTCTGCGTCCAGCGTCTCGAACACGCGACGCCCGAGATCATCGACAATCCGACAGAGGAGTGGACGACACCGGTCCAGCGCGTCGCCACCATCACCATCCCGCCGCAGGACTTCAATCGCCCCGAGCAGGATCGCTTCGGCGAATTGCTCTCCTACACGCCGTGGCACGCGCTGCCGGACCACCGACCGGTCGGACAGATCAACGAGATCCGGCGGACCGTCTATGCCCTGAGTTCGCGCGTGCGCCATCTCTTCCGGCTGACGCCGCCGCGGGAGCCCACGAGTCCCTTTCCGCCAAAATCGACCGGCCGCACCCGCCGCGTTCTGGGCTTGGGGGCCGCCGCGGCGGCGTTTGTCCTGATCGGTCTCGTGGGCATGGTGTGGTGGAAGACCCGCATCCCGCTGCCGGACTACCCGGCGGTCGAGCGGCAGGTGTGGCTGGAGCAGAATTGGGGCGCAGGCGCGCGGGAGTGGTACCACCACGCCAGCCAGGGCGGCCAATTCCCACCCCTGATCAACGTGCCTTACGAATGGTTCATCGCCCTCGAGCAACCGACACTGTCGTTGGGAGCGGCCGGGCTGCTCGCTGACCCGCACTATCTCGACCGATTCGGCTTCATTCCCTCGACCACCGAAAGCGGCGCCTACGACTGGCGGAGTTGCCGCGAGCCCGAGGAGGCAAAGACCTACGACAGCGGCCCCGCCTCGCCGTCACGACGGCATCGATTGCCGGTGGGCTTCGCGTGCACCGACCGGACGACCGATCCGATGGTTCTGGCGGATGGCAGGCCATGGCGGAATCCGGCGACCGGCCGGACCATGAGCGGTATCGGGCTTACCTGCGCAGCGTGCCACACGGGGCGTCTGACCTATGGCACCACGGAAGTGCTGATCGACGGCGGTTCGGCGATGACGGATGTCGTCAAGCTGAACACGGCAATTGCCCTGTCCCTCGTCTTCACCAAGTACGATCGCTTGCGCTTCAACCGCTTCGCGCTGCGGCTGCTCGGGCCAGACTCCAACGAACAGTCGCGCGCCGCGCTGTCCGAGCAGCTCGACGATGTGGTCGAGCGCGTCAAGCTGCTGCACGAACTCGACGATCGGGTATCGGGCAAGAGTGTCGTCGAGGGATTCGGACGGCTCGATGCCTTGAACCGGATCGGCAACCAGCTGTTCGCGATCGATCTCGGCAAGTTCGAGAACTACGCAAGCAGCGCCGCACCCGTACACTATCCCCGCATCTGGGATGTCCACTGGTTCGAATGGGCCCAGTACAACGGATCGATCGGACAGCCGATGGTGCGCAATGCCGGCGAGGCGCTGGGGACGGGCGCGCCGATCGTGCTGGCGGGGGCGCCTTCGAGTACGACCGCGCTGACGGCACCGCTGTTCACGTCCGGCGTGCAGGTCGGTGTCCTGTACGAAATGGAAAAGATGCTGGCGGGCAATCAGCCGACAGCGGCGACCGGTTTCACCGGTCTGGTTGCGCCCCAATGGCCGACCGATGTTTTCGGTCCGATCGATACCGGCCTCGCCGAGCGCGGCGCACGCCTCTACCACGACCTCTGTGCGCATTGTCATCTTCCCGCGACCCGCACCGAGGCATTCTGGAAGTCGGACAACTGGCAGGCACCGAACGCGTTCGGCGAACGCTATCTCAGGGTCAACCTGATCCCGATTTCCGAGATCGGTACCGATCCGGCCCAGGCGCAGGGGATGATCGACCGCAAGGTTGTCGTTCCGCCCGAACTGGGACTGTCGGGCGATAATTTCGGCGCCGTGCTCGGCCAGCTCGTCGAGAAAACCGTCAACCGCTGGTACGAGACGCAGAAGCCGCCCGTTCCGACCGAGCGGCGTCACGAGATGAATGGCTACCGCGACAACGGTCTTCAGGAGAAGCTTGTCTACAAAGCGCGGCCGCTCGACGGGGTGTGGGCCTCGCCGCCCTATCTGCACAACGGTTCGGTTCCGACCATCGAGTCCTTGCTGTCGCCGGCTCGCGAACGGCCGAAGACGTTCTGGCTCGGCCACCGCGATTATGACCCCAAGCGCCTCGGCTACCAGTACGGGGAGCTGGCGGGCGGCTTCGAATTCGATACATCGAAACCCGGCAACCACAATACCGGCCACGAGTTCGACGACGGTCCGGAACGTCCCGGCCGTATCGGCCCCAAGCTTACCCCCGACGACCGTGCGGCGCTGATCGAATACCTTAAGATGCTTTGAGTCCGAACTGGTAGCGGCTCAGCCCTCGGGGGCGCCGGCCTTGCGCAAGCCGTCGGCGACGCGGTCGCGCTGCGCGAGGAATGTCGGATGATCGCTCGCGGCTCCTGCCAGATACCGCCGCATCGTAAATTTCGGATTGAGCGCCAGTCCCGCCTGGAGCGCGGCCTTGGCCTCGGCGATCCGGTCGAGATTGGCGAGCGCGGCGGCCAGCAGGAAGTGCGTATAGGGATTGTTGCGGTTGAGGGCGATGGCACGGCCGAACAGGGAAACCGCCTCCTCATCCTTGCCGAGGAGGAGCTTGGCGTCGCCCGCGATCGACAGCCACGCGGGTACGAAGGGATCGCGCGGACTGAGCCTCAGCGCTTCCTCGACATGGGCTTCGGTTTCCTCGCCGCGACCGATGCGGAACTTCGCCAGGCCGATCATGGCATGCGCGGGCGCCAGATTGCGGTCGATCGCCAACGCCCGTTCGCACTCGGCGATGCCCTGCGCCGCACGGCGGGTCTGGATCTGGGCAAGTCCCAGCGACAGGTGCGCCCAGGCATGCTCGGGCGCCTGGGTCAGGGCCTCGACCAGCGCGGCTTCTCCCGCTGCCAGCCTCGCCTCCCGGTCCTCGGCGGCATAAAGCGATGCCATGAAGACATCGACATAGGCGCTCCATACCAGCGCCTCGATATTGCCGGGGTCGAGCGTCAACGCCCGCTCGAAATAGCGACGAGCCTCCGTGAGATAGTCCGGCGTGTTGCCCTTGTTGAGCCACGCCATGCCCTGGAAGTAGAGGTCCACCGAATCGGGATTGGGCGCCCGCTCGGCGCGGCGCGCCTCGGCGCCAATCAATTGCGTTCCCAACTGCCGCGCGAGGCGCGCCACGACCTCGTCCTGCATGTCGAGGAGATCGCCGATGGGCTTGTCGAAGCGTTCGGCCCAGAGATGGCTGCCGTTTGCGGTATCGACCAGTTGCACGTTCACGCGCAGGCGGTTGCCGCCACGCTGCACCGAGCCTTGCAGGGCGTAGCGCACCTGCAGCTCCCGGCCAATGTGGGTCACATCCACCGACTTGCCCTTGTAGGTGAAGGCGGTGTTGCGAGCGATCACCAGGGTCCCGCTCATGCGCGACAGGTCGGTCGTCAGGCTCTCGGTCACGCCATCGACGAAGTATTCGTGCTCGGGATCGCCGCCGATATTGGCGAAGGGCAGGACGACGATGGAAAGGCGCGACGACGCCGACGGCCGCGGAGCCGGGGTGGCGTCGGGCGTCGGCGTTGCCGTGGCTGCGGACACCGGCCAGTCCTCGGGTTTCCATTCCACACGGAAAGCCCGGATCGGCCGCACGATGTTCTTGAGGGAGAGCTCGCCCATCGGGTGCAGCGTGGCCTTGATGCGCCCGTCGATGGCCTCACCCAAAGTATGGGAAATGATGATGCCGCCCGGCGGCGCCTGGGATTCCAGCCGGGCCGCGACATTCACGTCATCACCGTAGATGTCGTCGCCATCGACGATGACGTCGCCAAGATGCAGGGCGACCCTGAACACGATCGCCTTGTCCTGCGGCTCGTCGCGATTGACCTCGGCCATCGTCCGCTGGAAATCGATGGCGGCGGCAACTGCGTCGACTGCGCTGACGAATTCGATCAGGCCGCCATCGCCCTTGAGTCGGATGACCCGACCGCCGCGCCGGGCAACGGTCGGCGCCAGCCGGCGGTTCAGGTGGTCGAGAAGGCGGGCAACCGTGCCGCTTTCGTCCCGGCCCATCAGCTGAGAAGACCCGACCGCGTCGGCAAACAGGATAGCCGCCAGCCTGCGCTGTTGTTCCCGCGCCAAGACGTCTCCCTCCAACCTCTCGCACTTATAGGCCGATGTTGTAGAGGCAACGTCAAGATGTCTTCGCCATCTCAGAGAAGCCAGCGGAACGCGCGCTGCAGTTGGGCGGTGCCGTCGCTTTCGAACCACCGGCCGTGTGCGATGATGATGCGGTCGGGCGCCAGCGCAATCATGCGCTTCACCGCCTGTCGAAGCGCCGCCCTTTGCCCCCTGTAGGAGAGGCGCATGTCCCGTGGCATCTGCCCGTCGGGGGCAAGGACACCCCCGAGCCACATCAGGCCGCGAACCCACAGGAAGGGGACCTTCTCCGTTTCGAAATTCTCGATGAGATCGGCCGCTAGCAGGGTTCGACTGGGCTGATGGAAGAATATGACTTCCGTCATGAAGGAGCCGGCGACGCGCAGCGTCGTAATGAAAGTGTCCCAGGAGTAGCCCTGGTCGCGGTCGAGCGGACGGTAGGCGAAGTCGATCCTTCCGCGTGCCTGTTCGACGATACGCGGGGCCAGGTAGACATCGGCGCCCGGGAAGGCCCGATGCCAGTCCGGAATCCACCAGTAATGGAGCCGATTGGGACCGACGATCCAACGCGGCTGGCCGAGGGCTTCCAGTTCCGTCCGTAAATCAGGCATCAGCGGCGTGGGCGAGTGAATGAAAAGCGCGCCGGACTGGCGGATGACGGTCATGCGGGTCGGAAACGGCATTTTCAGCCCCGGCGGACCGAATCGGATCAGCGGGCCGTCAACGATCCATACATCGTTTGCAACCCGTTTCAGCGTATCGAGGGGCGGATAGACGAACGGCGTCGATGTCTGCATGACGCAAAGGGAACGCGAGCGCCGAACGCGTGTTGCCGCCCGCTCGGCCACGTCAATTCCGTCCTGTTTTCGCCACAGTCAGCAGCGACATTCGCCGCCAATCGCACACAATGTGCAACGCCAGTCGGGGGCCGTCTGCAGGCGCAGGCAGAACGACGGCGATTGGGAGGAATACCGCCTGTGAGTGCAGCCCGCGCGGGTAAGTGCGCAGGCGAGTCGTGCGTAAATCACGAGTGGGAGAGGCAATGCGTATCAGCAAGCGTATGAGGGTGGGGGCCGTGATGCTCGCGGTCGTGGGCGGGATCGCCGGCGCGATTCCCTTTCTATGGGGGCGGGAAACACCGGCCTCCGCCGCTTCCGAGCCGACATTGCCGGACGTGAGCATCGTCACGATCAAGGCCGAGGATCGCGCCATCACGCGCGAATTGCCGGGCCGCATCGCGCCGATGCGTGTCGCCGACGTGCGGCCGCGGGTCTCCGGCATCATCGTCACGCGCATGTTCAACCAGGGCAGCGACGTCAAGGCGGGTGACCCGCTCTACCAGATCGATCCCAAGCCGTTCGAGGTCGACCTGCAGGCGCAGGACGCGGCCTTGGCCAAGGCCAAGGCCGCGCTCGATCTTGCCATCCTCCAGGAGAAGCGGGCGCTGGCGATGACCAAGGCCCAGGCGATCTCCCAGGCCCAGACCGAAACCGCGATTGCGACCGTGCAACAGGCGAGGGCGGAGGTCGCGGCGCGCGAGGCGGATGTGGCGCGGGCACGCCTCAATCTCGATTACGCGACCATCCGCGCGCCGATCAGCGGGCGCATCGGCGCCGCGCTCGCCAGCGAAGGCGCTCTTGTCGTGCAGAACGATGCGGCCAATCTCGCCACCATCCAGCAGCTCGACCCGATCTATGCCGACTTCACGCAATCGGTGAGCGAGATGAACAAGCTGCGTCAGGCCTTCGAGTCGGGCGATCTCGAGCGGATTGCGCCCGATGCGGCGAAGGTGCAGCTCGTGATGGACGACGGCTCGCGCTACCCGTTCCCGGGCAAGCTGCTCTTCTCCGAGGCCAAGGTCGATGCCTCGACCGGACAGGTGACGCTACGCGGCGAGTTCGCCAATCCCAAGAACGTGCTGCTGCCGGGCACGTATGTCCGCGTGCTGATCGAGCAGGGCATCGACACCGACGCGATCGCGATCCCGCAGCAGGCGGTGCAATGGAATGGCGGTGGCGGGGCCGAGGTGTTCGTGGTCAAGGACGACGGGCGCGTCGCCGTGCAGCCGGTGCGGACCGGATCGCTGCAGGACGGGCAGTGGCTGGTGCTCGAAGGGCTAAAGCCCGGCGACCGCGTGGTGGTCGAGGGCTTTCAGAAATTCGCCGCTGGCGACAGCGTGCGGCCTTTGCCCTGGAACGAAGAGGCCCGTCTCGAACCGTCGAAGCGTCTCGGCCTTCCCGAAACGAGCCGCTGAGCCCCCGGAATGCCAAGCTTCTTCATCGATCGGCCTATCTTCGCCTGGGTTGTCGCGCTGTTCATTTGCCTGGTCGGCCTGATCGCGATCCCGCTGCTGCCGGTGGCGCAGTATCCGATCATCGCGCCGCCCTCGATCTCGGTCAGCACCAGCTATCCCGGCGCCTCACCGGAGAATCTCTACAACAGCGTCACGCGCCTGATCGAGGAGGAGCTGAACGGCGCATCCGGCATCCTCAATTTCGAATCGACCAGCGATTCGCTGGGCCAGGTCGAGATCATCGCCAATTTCGTGCCGGGCACCGACCCCAGCATGGCGTCGGTCGAGGTGCAGAACCGCATCAAGCGCATCGAGGCGCGCCTGCCGCGCGCCGTGATGCAGCAGGGCATCCTGGTGGAGGAAGCGTCGAGTGCGGTGCTTCAGATCATCACCCTCACCTCGACCGATGGCAGTCTCGACGAGGTCGGGCTGGGCGACTTCATGGTCCGCAACATCCTGGGCGAGATCCGGCGCATTCCCGGCGTCGGCCGCGCCACGCTCTATTCGACCGAACGGTCGCTGCGCATCTGGGTCGATCCCGACCGCCTCGTCGGCTACAACCTGACCGCCGACGACGTCACCAACGCCATCAACGCGCAGAACGCCCAGGTGGCGTCCGGTAGCATCGGCGCCGAACCCAGCAACGGCCAGAGGATCTCCGCCCTCGTCCTGGTGAAGGGCCAGCTGAGTTCGCCGGACGAGTTCGGCGCCATCGTGCTGCGCGCCAATCCCGACGGTTCCACCGTGCGCCTGCGCGACGTCGCGCGCATCGAGGTCGGCGGCATGGGTTACCAGTTCACGACCCGCCTGAACGGCAAGCCGACGGCCGGACTCTCGGTGCTGCTGTCGCCGACCGGCAACGCGCTGGCGACCGCGAGCGCAGTCGAGACGAAGATGAAGGAGCTGTCGCGCTTCTTCCCGGCCAACATCGCCTACGAGATTCCCTACAACATCACTCCGGTCGTCGAGGCGTCGATCGAGAAGGTCGTCAGCACGCTGATCGAGGCGGTGGTGCTGGTCTTCATCGTGATGTTCCTGTTCCTGCAGAACATCCGCTACACCGTCATTCCGACCGTCGTCGTGCCGGTGGCGCTGCTCGGCACCTGCGCCACGCTGCTGATCGCCGGCTATTCCATCAACATGCTCACCATGTTCGGCATGGTGCTGGCGATCGGCATCCTGGTCGACGATGCCATCGTCGTGGTCGAGAACGTCGAGCGCATCATGGCCGAGGAAGGGCTGCCGCCCAAGGAAGCCACGCGCAAGGCGATGTCGCAGATCACCGGCGCCATCGTCGGCATCACCCTGGTGCTGATGGCGGTGTTCGTGCCGATGGCCTTCTTCCCCGGCTCGGTCGGCATCATCTACCGGCAGTTCTCGGTGACGATGGTGGCGGCGATCGGCTTCTCGGCGCTGATGGCGCTGTCGCTGACGCCGGCGCTGTGCGCGACGTTGCTGAAGCCGGTCGAGCCGGGCCACGTCCAGGCGCGGCGCGGCTTGTTCGGCCTGTTCAACCGTACCCTCGACACCGTGCGAGACCGCTATACCGGAACGGTCGGCTGGTCGCTGAAGCGCGCCGGCCGCTTGATGGGACTCTATGCCGTGCTGGTCGGAGTCCTGGCCTTCGGCTTCGCGCGCCTGCCGGGCGGCTTCCTGCCGATCGACGATCAGGGCTTCATCACCACCGACGTGCAGACACCTTCCGACGCCGGTTACAGCCGCACACTGGCGGCCGTCGAGCGCGTGGAGAAGTACCTGGCCGACCGGCCGGGCATCAAGAACGTGACCTTCCTCACCGGGTTCAGCTTCTTCGGCCAGGGCGTGAACACGGCGCAGGCCTTCGTCACCCTGAAGGACTGGTCAGAGCGCGGACCCGACGACAGCGCGGCCGCGATCGTGGCGGATATCAATCGCGATCTCGGCCCGGTCCGCGACGCGGAGATCTCGGCCCTGCAGCCGCCGCCGATCGACAATCTCGGCAATTCCAGCGGCTTCAGCTTCCGCCTGCAGGATCGCGGACAGAAGGGCTATGCCGCCCTGAAGAGCGCCGCCGACCGGCTGATCGCGGCGGCGAATGCCAGCCCCGTGCTGCAGAACGTCTATATCGAGGGCCTGCCGCCGGCGCCGCTGGTGAATCTCGTGATCGATCGCGAGAAGGCCAGCGCCTTCGGCGTGTCGTTCGAGAGCATCAACAACACGATCTCGACCAATCTCGGATCGACCTACGTGAACGACTTCCCCAATCGTGGCCGGATGCAGCGAGTCATCGTGCAGAGCGATGCCGAGAACCGCATGAACGCCGACGACATCCTCACCTACAACGTCAAGAACGATCGCGGCCAGCTCGTGCCCTTCTCGTCGTTCGCCACCGTCGAATGGTCGAAGGGGCCGGCGCAGATCGTCGGCTTCAACTACTACCCGTCGATCCGCATCAGCGGCGAGGCGCGGCCCGGCTACACCAGCGGCGACGCCATCGCCGAGATGGAACGGCTGGCGAACAGCCTGCCGCGCGGCTTCGGCTACGAGTGGACCGGCCAGTCGCTGCAGGAGAAGCTGTCCGGCTCGCAGGCGCCGTTCCTGCTCGCGCTGTCGGCGCTGGTGGTGTTCCTGTGCCTGGCGGCGCTCTACGAGAGCTGGACCATTCCGCTCGCCGTGCTGCTGACGGTGCCGCTCGGCATCTGCGGCGCCGTCGCCGCGGCTAGCCTGCGTGGCCTGGCCAACGACGTCTACTTCACGGTCGGGCTGATCACGATCATCGGTCTCGCCGCCAAGGACGCGATCCTGATCATCGAATTCGCCAAGGATCTGCGCGGCCATGGCATGCCGCTGCTCGAGGCGACGCTGCAGGCCTGTCGGCTGCGCTTCCGGCCGATCCTGATGACGGGGTTCGCCTTCGTCTGCGGCGTGCTGCCGATGGCCATCGCCACTGGGGCCGGCGGCAAGAGCCAGCAGGCGCTCGGCACCAGCGTCATGGGCGGGATGATCGCCGTCGTCGTCCTGGCGCTGCTGATGGTTCCGGTCTTCTTCGTCGTGGTCCAGCGCGTCCTGGGCCGCGACCGCCAGAAGGAGGCGGCCAAGGCCGCCACTTACCGGCCGCCGGCTCCGTCGGCGGCCGAGTAGGATCGTCGATCCAATCCCTTCCCTGGCGGCTGCTGCCAGGGATAGGACCTGCGGCTACTGCTGCTGTTGCTGCTCCGGCTGGCTCCAGCCCTTCTTCTCGGCTTCGAAGAAGGAGGCGAAGACCTTGCGGATGGTGCTTTCGGCGATGTCGCGGGTGATGAAGACGACACGGCTCTTGCGGTCGTCGCCTTCGGGCCAGGCATCGAGCGTGGCAGGCGGATGGAAGACGTGCTGCACGCCATGGATCACGACCGGCTTGTCGGTGTCCTTGACGTTCAGGATGCCCTTCATGCGCAGCAGATCCGGGCCGCGATAGGTCACCAGCGCATCGAACGCCGCCGCCACGGTCGACCAGCTCATCGGCTCGTCGAAGGTCATGCAGAAGGAGCGGATGCGGTCGTCGTGGCGGTTGGGATTGTGCGGGTCCTGCTCGCCATGACCATGCTCATGACCATGCTCGTGCCCATCGTGGTCATCGTGACCATGATGATGGTGATGCCCGTGGCCATGCTCATGACCCTCGGCATAAGCCTCTTCGTGCAGCCAGCGCTTGACGTCGGCGCTCTTGGTCTCGGGATTGTAGAGACCGGCATTCAGGATCTGGTTGGGGTCGATCTCGCCGCCCGAGATGCTGTGGAACGGCGCGCCGGGATTGAGCTGGTGCAGCCGCTCCTTGAGCTCGGCGAGCTTGGGCGCTTCGGCGATATCGACCTTGGTCAGCAGCAGCCGGTCGGCAACCGCCGCCTGCTTCACCGCCTCTTCATGGTTGTCCAGCGTCGACGCGCCGTTGATGCCGTCGACGGTCGTCACGACACCATCGAGACGATAGCGCGAGGCGAGCAGCGGGTCGGTCATCAGCGTGTGCAGGATGGGAGCCGGATCGGCGAGACCGGTGGTCTCCACGACCATGCGCTTGAACGGCGTCACCTCGCCCTTGGAGCGCTTGAGGAACAGTTCGCTCATCGTCCGCACGAGGTCGCCGCGCACGGTGCAGCAGAGACAGCCGGAATTCAGCGTCACCATGCCTTCGTCGTTCGACTTCTCGACCAGCAGATGGTCGAGTCCGACTTCGCCGAACTCGTTGATGATCACCGCCGTGTCGGACAGTTCCGGCCGGCGCAGGAGCTTGTTCAGAAGGGTTGTCTTGCCGCTGCCCAGGAAGCCTGTCAGCACGGTGACGGGGATGCGTTCTTCGGCGGCGGTCTGCGTGTTGCTCATCGTCACTCCGTTGTCGACGTCACTCCGTTGTCGACGGCGCTCTCCAGAACGGCTCGATCTTCCTGAACGCCTTCCAGGCCTCCTCGATCCGCCGCCGCCGCCGCTTGCTGCCGGCAGCGACCTGCTTGCGGAGCCGGCGCAGCTCGGGTTCGACCGGCTCGGTCGGTCGGGCTGCGGCAGCAATGTCGGCCAGCATATGGGCCGCCACCTCGCGGTCGTTCAGGGCACCGAGCGCGTTCTGGAGACGCGCCGTGGCGTCGATATAGGCGTTCATCGCCCGGGAATCAAAATCGGGAGTGGGAAAGGCGGCGCGCAGGAAGCCCGACGCATAGCGCAGCTTCTTGATGGCGATGCGCAGGCGGTGAAGCTGCTCCGTATCCAGCGAGGCTAGCTTGCGCCCGCGCCGCTCGACCTTGCCGTGGCGCTTCTCCAGCATCTCGCGTGCGAATTCGTCCAGCCGACCGGTGGTGGAGGACGGCGCCTCGATGAAGGCCGCGAGCTGCTCCTCGAACGCGGCGAAGCGAGCGCCGGCAAGGGCCTCGCGTGCCCGGTCGAGATGAGACCGCGCCAGGCGGTTGGCGATCCGCTTCACCAGCAGTGGCGGTTCCTGGAGGCTCTCGGTCATGAACACATAGAGATCGCGCGACGGGCCGCATTCGCCGGCCAACCATCGGGCTTCCGCCGCCATCGAGCGCACCAGTCGCTGCTGGACCGGGCCCGGTACCGCGTCCCGGAACAGCGTCAAGGCCGCCCGGAGCCGGCGCAGGGCCACGCGGGTCTGGTGGATGCCGATCGCCCGTCGGCTCTGGAGCACGAGGGTGCGATATTTGAGGAGATCCGTCCGGCATTCGGCCACGATCTGGCGCAGGGCCGCATCGGGCGGCATATCGGGGGCGAGCGGGGCGACCATGGGCGGTGCTGACCGTAGCCACGGTAAGGCTGTGAGCAACCGCAAAAAGCGTCAGTTTGATGAAGGTTTTATGTCGTTGCGAAAGCCGCGTGGCCTGTCACGGTCCATGCCGACAGGCGATTTCGCTGCCATTATCGGGAGTTAGCGCCATTTCCCGTGGCAGGTGGCAAGTTGATTGCTAGGATCACTCCATGAGTATCGATGCGGTTGCCTTCAAAAAGGGCATGCGCCACCTGGCGGCGAGCGTAACCCTGATCACGACCCGTCATCGCGATCTGCGCGGCGGGCTGACGGCGACGGCGGTATGCTCCGTATCGGCCGAGCCGCCGCAGATCCTGGCCTGCGTGAACAAATCGGCCTCCGCGCACGATCCCATCGCCGACGCAGGCTTTTTCTGCATCAACATCCTCAGTCCCGACCATCGCAAGATCGCCGAGCGGTTTGCCGGCATGCACGGGATCGAGGGCGACGACCGCTTCAAGGATCTGGGCGACTGGTCCACCCTGACGACCGGCGCGCCGGTGCTGAAAGGCTGTCCGGTCTCCTTCGACTGCCGGTTGGTGACGAAGGTGCCGGCCGGCACGCATACCATCTATATCGGCGAGATCGTCGATCTGGCGCTCGACGCGAACGCCTCGGCGCTGCTCTATGCCGACGGCACTTTCGTGCATGGCGAACTCCTGAAGAAGGCCGTGTCCGGCAGCTGAATGGCTGGCTGCGCGGACCGTTACGCCGGCTTTGACTTCAGCCCGTTAGCCACTATGTTCCGCCGCCTGTTGCCTATGGTCGTTGGGGCGTAGCCAAGCGGTAAGGCAGAGGATTTTGATTCCTCCATTCCCAGGTTCGAATCCTGGCGCCCCAGCCAACGGTCACCTGCCCTAAAGCATGAAGCGCGAGCCATCCAGCGCCGTCACGTGGACCTGCAGGTCGAAGCGCCTGGCCGTCGTCCGCATGTCGGGCAGGGACATCACCGAGAAGGCTGTGGAAAGTCCGTCCGCGAGTGCAGCGGAACGGGCCACCACGGAGACCGCCAGGAAGCTGTCGCTCGTCTCGCCCGTGTGCGGATCGAAGATGTGGTTGAACCGCTCGGCGCCATCGAAGTGAAGGCCGTAGCCGCCGGAGGTCGAGACGGCGCGATCGGCCAACGGAATGGTGCTGGCGATATGGCCGGGCAGGGCCGCATCTTCCAGGCCGACCGACCATGGCGTGCCGTCCGGTCGTGTCCCCAAGGCTCGGACCTCGCCCATGTCGGCCAGCGCGTGCGTCATGCCGTTCGCCTTCAGGAGCTCGACGATGCGATCGGTGATGTAGCCCTGCGCGATGCCGTTCAGCGTGATCGCCATCTCCGGCTTCCCGAAGCGGATCTCGCTGGCGCCGACGTCGATGGCGGATAGTCCCACTCGTTCGCGCACGGCTCGGATGGATTCACGGGAAGGGCCAGCCGGATTCGCGTCCGGTGCTGCGAAATGTCGGGCATAGAGGTCCCAGAGCGGCTGCACCGTCGGATCGAAAGCGCCGACCGTTGCGTCGCCGATCTGGCGGCTCAGGGACAGCAGCTCGACAAGCTCCAATGGCGGAGCGTCGAGATGGCCGTCGCGGTTGAGGCGGCTGATTGCCGAGTCCGGACGATAGAGGCTGAACACCTTTTCCAGCCGGGCCACCTCGGCCAGGCAGGTGGCGATCAGGTTGTCGGCGGCGGCGCGGTCGGGATGATAGAGCGTCAGCGACGCGTCGGCCCCCAAGGCGATACCCTGCCAGTGATGCAGATCCTCCTGGTCTTGTGGGGCGGCCTGCGCGGCGGGCAATCCCATAGTCGCCAAGCTGGCCGAGATCTGCAGGAAGCGCCGGCGGCCCGGTCGCGGGAGGCGGAAGGTCATTGCGGTGGCTCCGATGGGCTGGAGGTGTCGCTGGCGAGGACATAGTCGCGAGGCATCTGGTCGAAGCGCACCAACCGCCCGCCATGCTGCGCGATAAATCGCTGTGCGGCGTCCTCGTTCGAGAAGGGAACGGCTTCGGGTTCGCCCATGCCGCCGCGCTTGCTGCTCCCGATCACATAGAAGGCGCGGCGGGCGTCGATCCAGGTGCCGGGCTCGGGCTGATCCCAGTTCTTCGCCTTGGCCATGTCGTTGACATAGAGCGCGGTGATCGCCTTCGGCGTATCGCCCAGCATGACGAAGGCGAACAGGTCATGGACCGAAGCGAACCAGAACGGCGTCGGATCGTCCTTGACGAAGATCTGTCCTTTGGGACCCGAATGCTCGGTCAGGCTCATGTTGCAGAACTGCGCGACCGCGTCGCCATCGACTTCGTGAGGAGGAGGGGCGGCGGCCGTGGACTTGTCCTCGCAGCTCGGCAGCAATCCCGCCACAGCCAGGGCCAGAAGAGCGGCAATCCTGATCATAACTCTCTCCGCATGAAGACCAGGGATGCGAGCAGCAGCGGGATCGCAATCCATCCCACCAGGACGCTGATGAGTATCGACGCGCTTGCACCGGAGCGATGGGCCACTCCAGCCATACCGGCATAGAGGCTGACATCCGGCCCGCTGGTCAGGTTGATCAGTCGGAACACGTCCGAAGGATTGGCGAGAAGAAGGGCATTCAGGGCGGCAGGCGTCAGGGTCCGTCCCTGATCGGCCACCAGAACACCGAGCAAGGCCATGTCGTAGATGAGCACGAAGAACAGCCACAGGCCGATCGCGGCGGCGGCCGCCGTGCGGGAATCACGTACCGATGCGCTGACGAGATAGCCCAGCGCGATGAAGACGAGCCCCAGCAGGATGCTGGTGCCGACCATGGTCGCGAATGCCGCCCAGGCCCCGATTTCGACCTCGTCGCCGAGCACGGCCAGGGCGAGCGCCGCGGTGCCGTAGCCGACGATGGCCGCGATCGCCAGGACCAGCGCGTGGCCGGCGAATTTCCCACCGATGACGTCGATCCGGCGGACCGGATGGGCCAGCAGCAGCGCCATCGTGCCCCGCTCCATCTCGCCGGAGATAGCATCGTGGGCGATCAGCAGGGCAATCAGCGGAACGAGGAAGATCGTCAGGCTCGCAAGGCTCACGATCGTGACCGAGAGCTTGCTCACGCCAACCGTGCCGGTTGGCGCGCTGCCGAGCAGCGTGAGGGTCAGCGCCAGAGCGGCCATGAGACCGGTCGCTGCCAGGACTCGACGGTTGCGCAGGCTGTCGCGGATCTCGCGGCCGGCTATGACGATCGCCGCGCTCATTCGGCAGCCTTTCGATCGAGGAAATGGGCGTAGATGTCGTCCAGAGTCGGTGGGACGATCTCGATGTCCCGTGGTTGTGCCGGCAGGGTCATCAGCCGGCGGACGAGCGCCATCTTGTCGGGTTCGGCGCAGGCAATTTCGTAGATGTTGACGCCTACGGCGCGCCAGCCGGCACGGTTACCGAGGGACTCAGCGGGCAGCGTGCTGTCCGTTCCGAAGTCGGCGCGAATCCGGGTCGGGCAGCGGGCGAGTGCCCGCAGATCGGCAAGGGTGCCGTCCGCGACCTTGAGCCCGCGATTCATCACCACGATCCGATCGGAGCGGGATTCGAGCTCGGCGAGGGCGTGCGAGGACAGCAGTACGGTGGCGCCATCCTGCGCGCAGGCATCGATGATGTCGTAGAAGGTCCGGCGCAGCGCTGGATCCAGCCCGGTGGTTGGCTCGTCGAGAAGCAGCAGCCGCGGCCTGCCGATCAGGGCCTGCGCCAAGCCCAGCCGCTGACGCATGCCCTTGGAGTAGGTGGAGGTGCGCTGGTCGGCCGCGTCGACCAGGCCGACCCGCTCCAGCAGCGACTGGTTCTGGGCAACGTCGCGCCGCTTCAGGCGGGCATAGAAGGACAGCAGCTCGCGGCCGGTCATGGCCGGCGGAAAGACGACATTCTCCGGCAGGTAGCCGATGTCAGCGCGGATGGCGGAAGCCTTGTGCCGGGTGATGTCGGCGCCGAGCACGTCGATCTGGCCAGTGCTGGTCCGGATCAGGCCGAGCATCAGCTTGATCAGCGTGCTCTTGCCGGCGCCGTTGTGACCGACCAAGGCGATACGCTCGCCCGGGAGAAGCACGAGATCGACATCCGTGACGGCGGGCCGGTTGCCATAGCGCTTCGTGATGCCGCGCAGGCTGACAGTCGCCGTGCTCATCGCCACGGTCCCCTTGGTTCGGCAAGATCGGCCTTTGCCGCAGCGGCCGCGGGAATGGCGGGAGGCTGCATCAGGGGCGCGCTGTCGATCACGCCACCGGGATGCAGGGCTGGGAACTGCGACTGCGCCCAGCGCACCACCTGCGTTGCCGGGCTGTTGATCAGGAGCTTCGCGGCGGGATAGCGCCAGACGATCTGGTCGACGAGATCGTTCGGGCGGTAGGGCGCGTCGGCGATGCCGTCGCCATTGAGATCGAAGGCCGGATTGTCGCTCCAGTAGTTCCCTCGCCCGTTCTCCGCCCAGTCGAGGAAGCGCGTCCCGACATAGAAGACCTGCGTCTGATTGTTGACGAAGGCATTCTGCGAGATCCGGTTGCGCTCGGAGCCGGCGGTGAAGTGGATGCCGATCCTGCAGCCCTCGAAGCGGTTGCGGCGGAAGATGTTCTTGTTGGCGTTGTAGATGAAGACACATTTGGCGGCGCCGTCGAGGACGGCGTTGCCTTCGATATCCGAATCGTTCTCGTAGTTGAGCAGGATGCCGTGGTCGCGATCGCCGACCGAGACGTTGTCGAAGACGCGGATGTGGTCGGAATACATCAGGACATAGCCGGCATGATTGCCGATCGAGACGTTGTCGCTGACCTCGCTGTCGTTGGTGTACATGTAATGGACCGCGAAGCGCACGCTGTGCAGGCGGTTGCCCTTGAACAGGTTCTGGCGGCTCGTGACCGTGAAGATGCCGTCACGTCCGCCGGAAATGTCGTTGTCGAGCACTTGGGCCCCGGGCGCGTTCCAGACATAGACTCCGTTGCCCGCTTCGTTGAGGCGCAGGTCCGTGCGGCCGACGATGCGGTTGCCGCGCACGATCGCGTCGTGGGCGCCATGGACGTAGACCCCGGTCAGGTTGCCCTCGATATCGTTGTCCTCCACTCGGCCCCGGGTGGCCGTGCGGCTGAGGAATACCGCGCCCTCCATCTTGGAAAGATCATGGCCCGAGCCGCGCAGGGAGAGGCCGCGCAAGGTGACGTCGGCGGCCTTCACGTCGACCGTGCGGCCCCGGCCATGGGCATCGATGACCGCGCCGCCGCGCCCTTCGAGAGTCAGCGGCTTGTCGATGGTGACAGGGCCATCATGCACGCCGGGCGCCAGAACGAGAGTGTCGCCGGCATTGGCGCCGTCGATAGCCTGTTGCAGGTCGCTGCCTACCGGCACCTCCACCGTTGCCGCATGCGCGGCAACGGTCAGGAGAAGCGCCGTGAGGCCGGCAGCAGCGCTGAACAGGCATCGCGAAGGCATGCGTCCCTGTCCATCGTCCATCAGGCGGCTTTGGGCTCGACCAGCATGCGTCCCGACATCTCCATGTGCAGCGCATGGCAGAACCACTGGCAGTACCACCAATGCACGCCGGGCCGGTCGGCGGTGAAGGTCACCGAAGCCGTGGCCTGCGGGCCGATCTCCATGGCGATGCCGTAACCCACGATGGTGAAGCCGTGGGTGAGATCCTCGACGTCGTCCATGTTGGTCACGTAGACCGTGACCTCGTCGCCCTGCTTCACGGTGAACTTCTCGAGGCTGTAGTTGGGCGCGATCGAGTGCATGTAGACGCGCACCTTGTTGCCGTCGCGGATGACGTTCGCGGCCTCCTCGAGCTTGACGCCGTCCTTCGCCGCCTGTGCGGTGGCGTCCGCCCACATGGGGTCGTTGCGCTTGTAGATGCTGATCGGATTGATCTTGGAGCGATGCATGATGCAGATGTCATGCGGCTCGGCGAAGCTCGGTCCATCGTGCACGAGCTTCATCTCCTTGCCGGAGATGTCGATCAGCTGGTCGTTCTCCGGCTTCAGCGGCCCGACATTGAGGAACCGGTCCTTGGAGAACTTGTTCAGCGAGATCAGCCAGCGGCCATCCGCCTCCTTGGTCTCGCCCATGCTGGTGTGGTCGTGGCCGGGCTGGTAGTGGACATCCAGCTTCTGGAGGATGGGGTCGATCTTCTCGCCCTTGAAGGCCCGTTTGGCCTTTTCCATGTCCCACTTCACCATCTGGCTGTCGATGAAGGTCGTGGTGTAGGCGTTGCCCTTGCCGTCGAAAGCAGTGTGGAGCGGCCCGAGGCCGACTTCGGGTTCGGCCACGACGACATCCCGCGGCTTGATCTTGTCGTTGAAGAGATCGTCGAACTTGCGCACGTCGAGCAGGCTGACGGTCGGCGACAGCTTGCCGGCGATCGCGACATGGATGCCGTCGGGCGCCGTGTTGCAGCCGTGCGGATTGTTAGAGATCGGGACGTAGCGGGTGTATTTTGAGCCGTGGCGACCGTCCACGACCGGCACGCCCTGCATCTCCTTGTAATCCTTGTCCTTCACCGCCTGCTCGATGCGGGCAATGTTGAAGATCACCACCCAGTCCTGCTCGGCCGATGTCATCTCGGCCGTGGTGACGGCCTTCTCGGAATTGTAGCAGGTGGAGAAGGCGTATTTGCCCTGGTAGTCGGCATCACAGTTGTCGAGATTGCCGTCCACCAGCACCTGCCACGCCACCTTCATCGTGTCGCCGTCGATGGCCGTGAACACCGACCAGTAGTTCTTGGGGTCGTCGAGAACCTTGCCGTCGTTGGGGATCGGGATGATGTGTTCGCTGTTGGCGAAGATGTAGCCGGTGCGCGGGAATTTCTGCGGGCGCATGCCGTGGATGTCCGAGGCGTTCGGCACCTCGATGATCTTGTCGCACTTCATGATGTCGCAGCGGATGCGCGCGACCCGGCAGTTCGCCTTGTCGTTGATGAACACGTAGCGGCCGTCGTAGGTCCCGTCGGTGAAGGACATGTGCGGATGATGCGCGTCGCCGTTGAGGTAGATGCCGCCCCGTGTCTTCAGGAAGTCCCGGGTCTCGGGCAGCAGCCCTTCTGTCAGGATCTTTCGGCTCTCATTGGTCAGGCCCCAGCCCGTGGCGCTGCAGCGGTTGAAGACCGGGATGCGCATCAGCTCGCGCATCGACGGGATGGCGATGATGCGCACTTCGCCGGTCTGGCCGCTGGAGGAGAAGCCGACATATTCGTCGAGATCGCCCGGCCGCACCTCGTTGGTCTGTGGGCGACCTCCCTGCTGCTGTCGCTGCTGGCCCAGCGCCTGTCGCGTGAAGGCCGCCAGTCCCGCTCCGCCGGCGGCACCTGTCGCGCCGGCCAGGGCGGCCGCTTTCGCGGTATGGCCTATGAGCGTCCTGCGCTTCACGCCGGAAGATGACGTGTCGCTGCCGGTCTCCGGATGCCCGGTATCGTCCTTACCCTTGGTCATCGCGTTCTCCTCCAGTGTCTAGTCGGGCGTGGGAATCCGCGTCACCTCACGGAAGGAGAGGAGCCGCGCATGCTCGGACTGGTGATCGCCAGCCGCTTTTCGCGTCGCAGGCGTCTCTGGATCACGACCGGGCACTTGTAGGCGTGGTGGTAAAGCATCTGGCAGTGCAGGCACTGGATGCATTCGTTGGGATTGATGTTCCCTTCCGGATGGATCGACTGCACCGGGCACTCGTGGGCGCAGCGCTGGCACGGATTGCCGCATTCACGATAGCGCCGCAGCCAGTCGAACATGCGCAGCCTGGCGGGGATGGCGAGCGCGGCGCCGAGAGGGCAGAGATAGCGGCAGAAGAAGCGCTCGATGAAGAGACCGGCCGTGAGCAGCACGACCGCGAACAGCACGAACGGCCAGTCGCGTGCGAAGCGCAGCACGATCGCCGTCTTGAAGGGTTCGACCTCGGAAGCCTGCTCGCTGAGCGATAGCGAGTAGAGCGACAGGCCGAACAGAACCAGGAACACGATGTACTTGATCGGCCACAGCCGTTGATGGATGCCGAACGGCACCGTGTATTGCGGGATACGCAGCAAGCGCGCCAGCCGGTTGAGCAACTCCTGGAGCGCGCCGAACGGACAGAGCCAGCCGCAGAAGGCCCCGCGGCCCCAGAACAGCAGCGAGGCCGCAACGGCTGCCCACAGGATGAAGATCAGTGGGTCCATCAGGAAATAATCCCAACGGAAGTCGGTTCGCAGGGCGTTGGCGAAGGTCAGCACGTTGACGACGGAAAGCTGTGCCTGCGCGTACCAGCCGATCCACACCAGGGTGAAGACGAGGAAGCCCAGCCGCACCCGATCGTAAAGGACCGGCCGCCGCACCAGTGCGTCCTGAAAGAAGAAGATGCCGGTGAGCGCCGCCAGCGCGACCAGGAGCGTCGCGATCTCGGGAATGCGACCGCGCCACATGCGGAGCCACAGCGCCTCGTCGAGGCGATCGGTCTGCTCCGCCTTGGCAGGCGTCGTGCCGGTCGCATTGGTGGAGGGCATTGGCGCGGCGGCCGGGATGGCTGCGGCGGGCGTTTCGATGCTGAGATACTTATCGGGCAGCGTATAGGCGACGTCGTAGGTCAGGAACGCCTTGTCGCGCGCCCCCATGGTGCGCTGGACCAGGAGCTTGAGGCGCCAGGGCTGCGCTGGATCGAAGGTCTCCCGATGCGGGATCGCGAAGATCCCGATCTCGCGGAAGTCCGGTGCGCCGGCTGCGGCGATATCGCCGATGCGTCTGTGATTTCGATCGCGAAAGCGAATGATGTTTTCGCCCTGGACCAGTTCGATGCGGTCGAAGATGCCGCCGCGCACATAGCCCGAGCCCTTGAACGAGTAGATGCCGTTGCCGGCCACGAGGATGGCCTGCTGGCCGGGTGACAGGCGCTGCCGCAGCTGCTCGTATTCGCTGTCGCCGAGCAAGCTTCGCCCGATCGCGGGAACGCTTGCTTCCGCGACATAAAGGTCGACGAAGCTGTCGTCCGCCGCGCCCTCCTGCGGATAATCCGCTGCCTTGGCATTCCCGGAGTGGGCGAAGGCCTCGTTGATTTCGCCGACACTGACAGCCAGTCGCCGGACCGATCCATCGCCCAGCAGCACATTCCAATCCTCCGCGCCGCCCTTGTTCGGGTCGACCTTCTTGATGACGCTGGGAGTAGCCGGTTCTCTTGCCGTCGCGGCATTGCCCAGTCCGCGCGATCGCGCGATCTGGATGGAGGACTTGGTGATGGTGTCGCCGATCACCATCATCGTCACAGTGGCGCCGCTCACGATATCGACCGGCGGCCCGCCGCTGGTGACGGAAGGCATCTGGAGGAAATTCAGCCCGACATAGCCATGGATGAAGTTCTCGACCTTCTGCACCGGGATGCCGATGAGAACGATGGGCTCATGGTGTTCGACCAGCTTGGCGCCGACGATCTTTCCCGACAGGTCGATGCCGATGACGATATTGATCGGTCGTCCCGAATAGCCCGTCGCATTGACGATATCGGCGTTGAGAAAGACATAACCCAGCAGCGTCGATCCGTTATAGGCCGCCGTGGCGGGAAGTTTGCCCTCTATCGGGCCAAGATGGTCGGCACCCGGAAAGATATCCGCGAGAGGCGCCGACTGGAGATACTGGGCCAGATGCGATGACTGCGCCTTTGCTGGCGGACAAAGACAAACGCAGCATGCCAACAAGGCAAGAAGAGCGGCGACAGCCGTGTCGATCTTGAGCGCACGCATCGGCACCTGCGATAGTTGACGAAGGCTCGTGTCGTGTTCTTAGTCTCGATGCGTAGCGTTGCTCTGTGATTCCATCATGTCAAACCAAGCATAGAGACGACGAGTCGCGATAACCTCACGAAGATCAGGGAGTTCGGACGTGGACCGAACATATCGTGCAACGATATTAAGAGCTGAACCCAATATCAAGGTCGAGTCTGTTAACGCTCTGATGGCGATCGCAGTTGCAATGGAGGAGGAGGCGGGACGCCGCTACTGTCAGATTGGGGAGCGGATGCGCCTGCAAGGCGAACGGTCGCTATTCGAGCTGTTCACCTTTCTTGCCGGCATCGAGGACAAGCATGCGGCGCAGATCCGCGAGCGTTCGCAAAGCATTGGCGGCCGCTTGCCCGAGGGTGTGGCCGTTGGCTGGGATCTCCCCGAGGGCTTCCAGGAAGAGGAGGGACGCTCTTATCTGCTTACACCGTACTCGGCGCTCGCCATTGCCGTTCGCAACGAGGACCGCGCCTTCGCCTTTTATGCATATCTGGCTGCCCATGCGCAGGACCGGGGCATTCGCGAAGCAGCGGAGGAGCTGGCGAAGGACGAACTGGACCATGCCGCCTTGCTGCGTCGCGAACGACGCAAGGCGTGGCGAACTCATCCGCGGGCTGAAGCCGTCGAAGCCCGCGATCTGGGTGTCTTTCTGGCGTATGTGTCGGCAATCGAGAGCGCGGCCGCCAGAGCCCATCGCGACCTATCGAAGCAGCTGGCGCAACAAGGTCGGCAGTTCGAGGCGACTATCTTCGAAGAAGCGGCGCGCAGCGAAGAGCACTGCGCGCGCGAGGCCGTCGACAGAGGCGCTCTGCGTCCAATTGCCATCTTCGATACACCGTCCGCGGAAACTATCCGCGATGGTCTCCGTTTGCTGGAATATGCCTTCGATCAGTATGCGGAGACCGCCGAACGGACCCAGGACGAACGGGTGCTGGCGGCGGCGCAGGACTTCCAGCGCCAGGCGTTGCAGCGTCTGTCTTATGCGCAAGGGGCCTTGGGTGGCGTAAGTGAAACGAAGGCGGACCGAGGAGAAAGATAATGCGACTGAGAACAGGTATGATGCTGGCGTTGCTCGTCCTTGCATCGACTCCCGCAGCCTTCGCCCAGGACAAGCACGAGGCCGAGGAAGGCGAGAAGCTGTTCAAGCGCGTTTGCTTCACCTGTCACACGAGCGAGGCCGGGAAGAACAAGATCGGCCCGTCCCTGTTCGGCGTTGTCGGCCGCAAGGCCGGTACCGAGGCCGGCTTCAATTATTCTTCGGCGATGAAAGAGTCGAACATCACGTGGAACGCGGATTCGATCGATCAGTACCTGACCGATCCGAAGAAATTCGTTCCCGGCAACAAGATGGCCTATGCCGGCGTGAAGAAGGCCGAGGAGCGCAAGGAGATCATCTCCTATCTCAGCACGCTGCATTGACCCTTGATCTGATGCCGCCCGTGCCTGCTCAGGAGCGGGCGCGGGCTGAAGGCCATTTCGGCAGGCAGAGCAGGGGCGCATAGAGTCCGGCGAAGCCGAGGAATGCCGTCGCCCAGGCGAACGCAGCGATATGCAGCAGTGTCACCGTGCCGGTCGCTGAAATCGCGGCTGCGATGCGCGCGATCGCAGCCAGCAACACGATCCCATAGACCGCTTCCAGCGCCGGGGAAGCCTGCAGCGGTCGTCCGGTATGGCCAAGGCTTGCCCGGCTCATGACGGCCAGGGTCATGATGCCGATCGCTCCGACGGTCCAGGCGTGAATGCCGGCACTGGGCGGGACGATCCCGAACGCCGACAGTGCGTTGAGCACGAAGCCCAGCGGCACGAAGGCAAATCCCACATGCAGAACCAGGACGAGCCGATCGGCGACCGTGCGGTCGCCGGCCCAGCGCCCAAGGCGGACGGCGTTGATCACGCCAGCGCCCACGAGGGTGATGCCCGTGACGGTGCCGTCCGGTAAGGCGATCCACAGCAGCAGCGCCGCGACGCTCAAGATCATGCAGGCGATATCGAAGCGGTCGAACGAGGCGGGCAAGCGGCCTGGCTCGCGCCGCGTCAGCCAGTTTCGCGTGAAGCTCGGAACGATGCGACCGCCAATGACCATGATGAGGGTGAGGACGAATGCCAGTCCGGCGCGTGTCGCGTACTGCGCCAATCCGGCGTAATGAGCCTCGAGATGGAAGGCGAGGTTGGCGAGGGCGAGCAATACGAGAAGCGCCACTACCTTGAGATTGCGCCAGTTCTTGCCTGCGGCGATCTCGCGCATGAAGGCCGCGGCCATCAGGGTGAGGAAAGCGACATCGGTCAGCATCGCCGCGAGCCAGCCGATCTCCGCCGAAAGCGCCACTGCCATACGGCCGGCGATCCAGACGAGCATCAGCACGAGCAGCGGTCTTCCCTGAAGGGGCAGCCTGCCTGTCCAATTGGGGATCGCTGTCAGCAGGAAACCGGCGATGATTGCCGCGACGTAGCCGAACAGCATCTCGTGCACATGCCAGTCGCGCGGCGAGAAAGCCGTGGTCATCGACAGTTCGCCATAGAACATCGGTAACCAGGCGAGCACTTCGAGGCCGGCCCATACGGAGCCGAGCAGAAAGAAGGGGCGGAACCCGTAAGAGAGCAGGGCCGGCCCGGTGTATGGTCGAAGACGCGGGATCTGAGCCATTGAGAGCTACTAGCGACAATCGCCGATCATTGTTTTGATCTGGCGTAATGCGTCTCGACGTCAAGAGCGCATCAAGAGCGGAACATTGTCCCTTATCTCATTATTGTCTTCCGGCCTCGTTCGCGCGCGCGGTAGGCACTGGCAAGGCGGCCATTGCGGTCCTCGAACAGATCGGGCCCGCCGGCTTCAGCGAGCAGAGACTGTTCGAGTTCGTGGTGCGGGCGCGCGCTGCCATCGGCCATCAGATGCTCGACCATCGCGCCCCGTTCTGCCAATCGCCGCGACACGAGGAGCGTTCGATGGCAATCGAGCGGCTCCTTTTCCGCGCACATCAGGCACAGGGTCGTCGTCGCGCTGCGGGCGATGAGGCGGTCGAGCGCGACGATGAACTCCGGCCGCGCCGCCAAAGTGTCGTAGCTGCCACCTCCGCTCGGCTTGCCGCCCAGGGCCTCGCCTTGCCAGAGATAGTCGATGCCGGCATCGGCCAGAGAACTGGCCAGCTTTTCGCGGCCGAATTGCGGGAAGCGGCGCGAGTAGGGCGTCGAGCGTACATCGACCAACAGCTCGACCTCGCCTGTCTTCAGCAGGCCAAGGAAGCGCTCGATCGGATGGTTGGAATGGCCGATGGTCTTGATCATGGCCGCAGTCGGCGCACGAGGTCGATGAAGGCAAGCGTCGCCGCGGAGCGCTCGTCGCGCCGACAGGCCAGGTTGAGGGGAATCCTGAGCGGCGGTTTGCCCTGCAGCGGCCGATAGGTGACGCCCTCAAGCGGCAGCCGGCTGAGCGAGGCGGGCACGATGGTGATGCCCAGTCCTGCGGCCACGAGATTCAGTGTCGAGACGATGCGGGGCGCCTCCTGGTCCACGTGAGGGCTGAAGCCGGCGGCGCTGCAGGCGGCAATGATGACGTCGTACAGGCCGCGACCGTCGGGCCGTCGATAGAGAATGAAGGTCTCGTCGGCCAGGTCCTTCAATGTGACGCGCGAACGTTTGGCCAAGGGGTGCCGCGCCGGGAAGGCGACGGCAGTCTCCTCATGGAGCAGGGCATGCACGTCGATGCCCTGAGGGTCGACGAGACCCGATCGGATGAAGGCGATGTCGAGTCGTTCGTCGCGCAACGCGCTCACGAGTTCGGCCGAGCTACTCTCCTCCAGAACGAAGGAGATGTCGGGGCGATTCTGGCGGAATTCGCGGATCGCGCGGGCGACCAGCGGGTGGAAGGGCGCCGAGGTCGTGAAGCCCACGGCAATGCGGCCGGCCTCGCCGCGGGCGGTTCTCCGGGCCCGGATCTTGGCGCTTTCGGCTTGCGCCAGGATCGCTTCCGCGTCGGCCAGGAAGCAGCGGCCGGCATCGGTCAACGTCACGCCGCGCGGGTGGCGCAGGAACAAGGGGGCATCAATTTCGCGCTCAAGAGCGCGGATCTGCTGCGACAGCGGCGGCTGCTGGATGTGGAGCTTCTCCGCCGCCCGGGTGATGTGGCCTTCGCGGGCAACGGCGACGAAGTAGCGGAGATGGCGCAGTTCCATGGCAAATGTCCGATGGCGTCAGCGATGGACGAGCATATCCAATTCATATGGTAAGTGCATATGACATATATTTGAAGACTGAAAGAGTGACGCTTAGCGTCCTGCGGATGACGCCCTTCCTCGCCCTCGCTCTTTCCCTCCTGATGATCGGCACCGCCTTTCTGTCGGGCATCTTCGGCATGGCCGGAGGGCTGATCCTGATCGGCGTGCTTCTGACTTTGTTCCCGGTGCCGACCGCCATGGTCCTTCACGCGGTGACGCAGATGGCCTCCAATGGCTGGCGAACAGTTCTGTGGTGGCGGCATGTCGGCTGGTCGAGCCTGGTCTTCTACGTGGCCGGCTGTTTGATCTCCGTCGGTCTGTGGTCGATCACCCTTTATGTTCCTGACAAGCCGATGGCGCTGCTCCTGCTCGGGCTGTCGCCGTTTGTGATCCGGGCCATGCCGGAGCGTATCCTGCCGCGCCGGTTCGGCCCGCTGCAGGTGGCGATCACAGGGCTGCTGTCGATGGCGCTGATGCTCGTGACCGGCGTCACCGGTCCGCTGCTGGACACGATGTTCCTGCGCTCGCCGCTCGACCGCAAGCGCATCATCGCCACCAAGGCGGCGTGCCAGGTGTTCGGCCATGGCTTCAAGCTGTTCTACTTCGGCGCCCTCATCGAGCAGGCGGGCGAGATCCCGCCCTGGTTTCTGGGCGTCGCCGTGACCTCGTCGATCATCGGCACCTCGCTGGGCCGATTCCTGCTCGAGCGGCTGACCGACACGCAGTTCCGTGTCTGGTCGAACCGGCTGATCACGGCGCTGGCCAGCTACTATGTCGGCTACGGCTTGGTTCTGCTGGTGGGCATCGCCTAAGATGGTGCGTGTCCAATGTTCCTCCAGACTTCCGTGAGCTGACGGAAGCCACCGGTTTTGCCGCGGCCAACGGACCGTGGTTCGAGAAGATCGAGAACGGTCGCGCCATTCGCGGTTTCCGACCGGGCCCCCAGCATGCCAATGCCCTCGGCATCGTGCATGGCGGCATGCTGGCCGCCTTTCTCGATTCGGCGATGGGCACTGCCGTCTGGCATGTCCTGAAACGCCGCGCCGTCACCATTCGCCTGTCGATCGATTACCTTGGGCCGGGACGCCTCGGCGAGTGGCTCCAGGCCGAGGGCGAGGTGGTTGGACACGACGAGCATATGGCACAGGTGCGCGGCCGGCTTTATGGTCCGCGCCACGACGTGCTGGCCAGCGTGGGGTCGTTCGCCCTCCTGAGCCGCCATCGCACGGTGAATGTCCGGAGTTAGCGTCTTGCTCGTCGACAATCCTCCTCAAGGTTTCCTGCGTATCGATTTCGATCGCGGTCTCCCTGATCCCACTTTCAACAGCCATGTGGGGCCCCTCTATGCAAAGCGCGGCGAGAAGGGCACGGCGGACGAGTTCGTCCTGGGCTTCCGCGTGCGACCGCATATGTGCAATCCCGCCGGCGGCCTGCATGGCGGCATGATGATGACCGTCGCCGACCTTGTGGGCACGATGGGCGCCGGCACGCTCGCCGGTATCCGCAAGTTCCTGCCGACAGTGAACATGACGTTCGATTTCGTGGCTCCGGCCAAAGTGGGCGATTGGGTCGAGGGTCGTGCCGAGCTGGTGCGTGTCACACGTTCCCTGATTTTCAGCACCATCTACCTGACGGTCGGTGAGGAGAAGATCCTGCGCGCGTCGGCCATCGCCAAGATTCCCTCCGGCGAAGGGCCTGCCTTCGGCAAAGCCAGGCTGGAACGGACTCCGGCGTGACCACCAAGCCGGCCGCGTCTATCGGGGCCTTGTTGCCGCGCGGTCCAGGACATCAGTTCGTCTTCTACGGCGATTCCTGCTCGGGCATTGCCGGCGCGCCTCACGAGAAGACGTTTGCATCGGTCAACGCCATCATCCGCCGTCTCGATCCCCGTCCCGAGTTCGTCTTGTTTCTGGGTGACGAAATTGCGGGGCTGAGCGCGAATCCGAATGCGCTGCGAGCGCAGTGGCACCATTGGCTCGACCAGGAAATGGGCTGGCTGGATCGCCAGGCGATTCCGCTGTGGAACTGCACGAGCAACCATACGACCTACGACTCGATGAGCGAGGCGGTGTTCGCCGAGATGCTGGGACATCTGCCGCGCAACGGCCCGCCTGGACAGGAAGGCCTCTCCTACTGGGTGCGGCGTGGCGACTTGCTGCTCGTCTTCGTCCATACCGCGTGGTCGGGCCTGGGCGGCGAGGGGCATGTCGAGACGGTGTGGCTGCGGGACGTGCTGCACCGTCACCGTGACGCCCGCCACAAGCTGGTCGTCGGCCATCACCCGGTTCATGCCATCAACGGCTTCTCCGGCGCCTATCAGCGCGAGATCGGGCCGGAGCATGCCGGTGCGTTCTGGGACACGCTCGTCGACGGTGGCGTGCTCGCTTATCTGTGCAGCCATATCCTCGCCTTCGACGTCCAGGTGCATCGCGGCGTGCTGCAGATCTGCACCGCGGGTGCCGGCACGGCGCATCGCATGCCCGAAGGCGTCGAGTATCTTCACTGTGTGCAGGCCGCGCTCGACGACAGGGGATTGCGCTATCAGGTCCTCGATGTCGATGGCACGGTACGGGAGCGGCTTTCGTGGCCTCTTCAAAGTCCGGGTCTCTCAACATGGGCCGCGCTGTCTCCGGGAACGAGCACGGCCTCCTTCACGGGCAGATTGGATGCCGATCGGATCGTTGGCTTTCGCTTCAAGGGCCACGCTGCCGCCACCGGCGAGGGGACGGCGCAGACTTTATTCTGCGGCCATGACCTCGAGGGCAATACGCCGATCTGGATCGGGCTGCGCGGCGTCGACCAGCGACTGACTGTGATCATCGGCCCGGAAGCCCGCCGTAGCCCGCACTACTGGCATGGGCCTGCGATCGCGCCGGACAGCTCCTTCGATCTCACCCTCCTTGTCCACACAGGGATGGGCCCCGGTGGCCTCTTGCTCAGGGCCGGCAATGACGAGAAATGGTCGTCGCTCGCCGCTGCCTCGGCTTGGGGCGCCGAGCGGTTGGCTTGGCCGACATGCTGGGGTGTTGGCTCTGGTGCGAAAGGGCCGAAAGACCAGCCCTTCCGTGGCACAGGCCTGGCTGTTTCCTTCTGTTCCTAACGATGGTGCCCGCTCACCATGGGTGCTCGGGGTAATAGCGCTTCATCAGGCGCGCCGTGTATCCGACGAGATTGTCGTACCGCTGCGCCTTGCGTCGCAACGACGAGTCGAAGAAGGGCGTCAGGATCCCTGCCACCTCGGCAAAGGCCGTGGCATCGACACCGCTCGGCCGGTCGCCCATCAGATAGGGCTTGTCGTCGAGCCAGAATGACAGCGCCTGGAGCGAACGATCGCCCAGCTCCGCGGTCTCATCCGGTGCATGGCGCGCCATGCCCTGGGCCTTCAGGGCAGCCGTCACGCGCGCCAGCACTTCCTCGTGCGCCGCCGGAGGAATCAGCAGAGCACCTGGGCCCTTGGCGAAATTCTCTGGCACCAGCCATCGCGCATAGATCATGGCGGTATGGAGATGGTTCTCGATCATGCGCTCGAGCATCCACGCCTCGGCGCGCTGGCGAGCATCGAGACCGGCGTCGAGATCGATTCCGTATTTTGTCTCGATGTGTGTACGGATAAAGGTCGAATCGGCGATGCGCGCGCCATCGTCCGCGATGAAGGGAAGTTGACCCTTGGGCGATGCGTCCGGCCGCGACCGTTCCTTGATATAAGGGAGGCCGGCCATTTTGAGCTGTACTTCCGTCTTCGTGACGAAGGGACTGACCTCAGGGAGGCCGAATCCCGGCCCGAAGCCGTAGAGGGTGATGGTCGAGGGCATGTGAGTGTCTCCGTGTCGAGGAACCACTTGCCTAATCCACCCCTGCTGCCAACGTGGTGGCAGCAGCCGAGACCATCATGAGACGAGCCGACCGACTCTTTCAGATCATCCAGATCCTGCGCCGTGCCTCGCGCCGGCCGGTCACCGCCGACGCAATTGCGCGCGAGCTGGAGACGTCGAAGCGGACCGTCTATCGCGACATCGCCGATTTGATCGGCCAGCGTGTGCCGATCCGTGGCGAGGCGGGTACGGGCTATCAGCTCGACAAGGGCTACGACATGCCGCCCCTCATGCTGACAGCGGACGAAATCGAAGCGGCGGTGCTGGGTGCGCAGTGGGTGGCCGGACGCGCGGATCCTGTATTGGCTCGGGCGGCCGAGGATTTGATCGCCAAGATCGCCGCGACGGTGCCCGAGCGGCTACGCCCCTATGTCATGGAGCCCGCCTCGCGGGCTCCGCCAGCCTGGGGCATTCCGCCGGACGGCCTCGACCTTGCCCGAACCCGGGCGCAGATCCATGCCGGCCGTAAGATGCTGCTCCACTATCGCGATGAGCAGGGACGATCGAGTCGGCGCACGGTTTGGCCCGTCGCCGTCGGCTATTTCCAGGCTGTGCGGCTCCTGATTGCCTGGTGTGAACTGCGACGGGATTTCCGCAGCTTCCGCACCGACCGGATCGAGGAGGCACATTTTCCCGAGGAAAAGTTTCCCGAACGTCCCGCCGTGCTGCGCGCCAAGTGGCGCAAGCATGCATTAAAGCGACGCGCCGAAATGACTGTTGAGGGCTCGACGTCCTGAATCCGTGAGACGGACGGTTCGGCCGCGCCGCATGCGCTGCGCCCAGCCGCGCTTGAAGAAGGTATCGGCGATCGCCGCGCCAAGCGCGCCCGAGATATGCGGCCGTCGCTCGCTCCAATCGAGGCACTGGCGCGCGAAATGCCGGGAGTGGGCGGCCTTGGCCCCCTCGACGTCGATTCCGAGGCGTTGGCAGAACAGCTCTCCTGACTGCGTCAGCTGCCAGTCGTGCTGGCCTTCGGGTTCGAGATGGCCATGCTGCGTCAGGGAATCGGTCACCGCGAGGCCGACCTGGCCGGCAAGATGATCGTAACAGGAGCGGCAGAAGCGCAGATCCGGATCACGCCGCCACGCCGCATGCTTCGACGCCGGAGGCGCTTGCGTGCCGGCCAGCGCCATCAGGGACTCCATGGCATGCGCCACGTCGCCGGAGGCCAGCCGGTAGAAGCGGTTGCGGCCCTGGGCCCGCGCCGCGAGCAGGTTGGCCTCGAGCAGGCGGCCGAGGTGACCGGATGCGGTCTGCGGTGTGACCCCCGCAGCGAGGGCCAACTCGGAGGCCGTATGGGCGCGGCCATCCATCAGCAGCGACAGCATGGCGGCGCGTGCGGGATCGCCCATGAGGGCGGCGATCTCTGACAGGGCGTTCACGGTAACCATCGACAGAATTTAAGCCCTCGCGCGTGGTCCTGCCATGTTCAATCATTCGGTCTCGGCCGAAGGGTTCCGCTGAGGATCAACGCCACTTGGGATTGGCGATCGCGATCTTGTCGGCGACGGTTGCCTCGAGATGCGCCATCACCGCTGCATCCCGTTCGTCGCGCTCGCCGGTGCGCAGTTGGCGGGCAAGCTCGCGGTTGAGCGTGTCCAGCGTTCCGTCCTGCCCAAGCAGTTGGGTCAGCCGGTCGCGCTCGCGCGCATCGGCAGAGGGTCCGAGGCGAACCTCGCGCTCGAGGATGGCGAGGGCGTTCACGGCCACGCGCATCTGGAAACCCAGTCTCGGTTCCAACCGGTCGAGCACGGGCGTCGCTTCCTCGCGCAGGAAATCGGCGATCGCGGTCAGCAGCTCCGAAGCGGTCGGCCTGTCCTGAGCCATGGTTCAGCTCCCCGATTTCAGCAACTGGAGCAGATCGACCTCGGTCTCGACGGCCCGCCGGCCAATGGCGGCATGCTCCATCGACCGGATCGATCCGGAAAGATGTTTCCAGGCCTGGTTCAGGCAGATGATTCCCCAATGGACGGTGCCGAAGACTTCCCACCAATGAGCCCGGGTCGCATCGACCTTGCGGCCACCGGCGCGCTCATAAGCCGTCCAAAGGTCTTGGCGTGTGCCGAAGCCCGCGGCCGGCTTGTCGATGGCGCCAAAGCGCCAGCTCTTGACGCAGAGCCATCCCAGATCCTCGAGGGGATCGCCGAGATGGGCGAGTTCCCAGTCCAGGATGGCGGTCACCCCGGATTCGTCGACGAGATAATTGCCGGTCCGATAGTCGCCATGTACGAGCACCGGCTGTTCGAGCGGCGGCGGCTTGCGACGATCGAGCCAGGAAAGCGCCAGTTCGAATACCGGCTGCGGATGGCCCAGCAGATCGAGCGAGTGACGCAAACCGGCGATGTGGTCGGCCGCCTCGCGTCGCTTGAGGGGGGGCAGGCTGGCAAGATCGGTCGCGTGGATCGCGGCCGCGATCGCGCCCAGCTGACCGGTGATGCGGGTGCGTGCCGCCGTATAAGGAGGGTCGCGCAACAGCTTGCGTGCGATGGCGGTGCCGGCAACGCGGCGCATGACGTAGGCGTCGCCCAGACCGTCGTC
The DNA here is from genome assembly GCF_900167455.1 of Enhydrobacter aerosaccus. GTDB lineage: Bacteria > Pseudomonadota > Alphaproteobacteria > Reyranellales > Reyranellaceae > Reyranella > Reyranella aerosaccus. The sequence continues at coordinate 42,606 of NZ_FUWJ01000010.1, read as the reverse complement.
GGCCGTCAGCTCGAACAGCGGCTCGGGCGCGCGCACACCGCCGCGATAGGCCGCCTGCAGAACGCGAAATTCAGTCGCACGATCAATGGCCACGGATTGCTCCCGGTCGGTTTTGCCCCGGGCAGGCGGGTCGCGACGCAGGATCAAGGAGTGGTGTTGGCCCTCGACGATCGCATCGAAGCTCCAAGTCTGCCGCGACGCGCCGCCGGATTGGCGCGAAAGCCCTTCTATCGTTGCCGCTGCGCGAAAATGGCGGGTTGTGGCCTCGGCCAAGGCCGACCGCACCTGATCCGCTTCGCTTTGCATATGAACGGTCATTCAGCAGACTGTGGCACAGAGCCCGCCACGTGGTAAGAGGGCGCGCCACCAACCAGGAGACAGTAGACGTGACGCAGCCCTTCGAGGCGATGAACGGCCTCTATCTCGAGGATCTCAAGGTCGGCCAGTCGGCCATGTACGGCCGCACCGTGACCGAGGCCGACATTGCTGCGTTCGCCGGCGTCTCCGGCGACACCAACCCGATCCACGTGCACGAGGGCTTCGCGCGCACCACGCGCTTCGGTCAGCGCATCGCCCATGGCATGCTGAGCGGCAGCTATATCTCGACGGTGATCGGCACCAAGCTGCCCGGTCCCGGCGCCGTCTACCTGTCGCAGACCATGAACTTCATGGCGCCGGTCATCATCGGCGACACCATCACTGCGGTCGCGACCATCACTGCGATCGACGACAAGCGTCGGCGGGTCACGCTCAAGACCCAGTGCATCAACGGCGACAAGGTGGTGATCGACGGCGAGGCCATCGTTCTCGTGCCGCGTCGCGACGCCGTACGACCTCCGGCATGATCCCCGTCTTCGATCACTGGCGCCACGTTCCGGCGGCGTCGCAGAACGGCGTGGTCGCGCTCGGCAATTTCGACGGCGTGCATCGCGGTCATCAGGCACTGGTGCAGCACGCCGTGGAACAGGCAAAGGTCTTGGGCGTGCCGATGGTGGCGCTCACCTTCGAACCGCATCCGCGTCGCTTTTTCGTGCCGGACACCGCCCCCTTTCGACTTACGCTGTCTCCCGCCAAGGTTCGGCTTCTGGAGCAGTGCGGCGTGCAGGCAGTGCTGGAGCAACGCTTCGACGAAGCCTTTGCCAGCCTGTCGGCGGATGCCTTTGTCGACGATGTGCTGCTGGCAGGTCTTGGCGTGCGCCATGTCGTGTGCGGCTACGACTTCACTTTCGGCGCCCGCCGCGGTGGCAATGTCGAGAAGCTGCGCAAGCGCGGGCGCGAGCGCGGCTTTGCCGTCACGGTCCTGGAGCCGGTGATGCGCGAGGGCGAGATCTACTCATCGACGCGGATCCGCGAGGCGTTGCGTGCGGGCTGGGCCAGCGAGGCGGCGGAGCTTCTGGGCCGGCAGTGGGAAATCGAGGGCATCGTCGAACATGGCGATCAGCGCGGCCGGGCCATCGGCTTTCCGACGGCGAACGTGGCGCTCGGGGAGCATCTGCGACCGCGTTTCGGCGTCTATGCGGTGAGGGCGCTGATCGACGGCAAGTGGATCGATGGTGTCGCCAATCTCGGCAAGCGACCGACGATCGGGAAACTCCAGGAGAACTTCGAAGTGAATTTGTTCGATTTCTCCGGCGATCTCTATGGCAAGGTGTTGCGCGTTGCCCTGGTGGAGTTCATCCGGCCGGAGATGAAGTTTTCCGGGCTGGAACAGCTCAAGGCGCAGATCGCCGCCGATGGCCAGGCGGCGCGATCGATTCTTGCCAACGGAAAGCCGGCTGGCTGATCAGCCGGCATCACGCGGCAATCCTGCAAGCAGGCCGGCGCCCGTCTCCTCGAGCAGGTCCTTGAAGACGGGTGATGCAGGACCGGCCGATACCCATTCGGCATAGGCCAGCCAAACCTTGGCTCCGCGGCGCCGGGCGATCGCGCCGGCTTCCTCGGCTGTGGCGATGGCGCGGGCAGTGAATCCCGCCTTCAATTGCACATGGGCAAGATCGGCCAGCATGCGGGCTTCGTTCTCGAGTGCGATATGCCGCCGTCTGGCGAAGTGCAGAGCTTCGCTCAGACTCGTCGTCGCGCCAGCAAGGTCCCCGCGCATGGACTGCGCCACGCCTACATAGGCCCGGCCATAGGCCATGAGATAAGGGTTGCCGGAGCCCTCTCCCAACTTCTGGTTCAGCAGGCTGTGTTCGGCGGCAAGAGACTCGTCGTTCAGTCCCCAGGCGATGTCGATCATGATGCCGTGCGCAAGCATGCGGTGGAGGCTATCGACCGACTGTCCGCTGCCGATCAATTCCATGGCGAGATCGCGCGCTTCGTCGAAGCGGCCCATCATCGCCAGGATCTGGCCGCGCATGCCCTTGACCCAGACAGGCACCTTGAAGCCGAGCGTCTCCTGGTCCTGGGCTTCGACCCTGTCGACACCGGCCAACGCGACATCATTGTCCTCGAGTGCGGCCCGCAGATCGCCCGCCTGCTTCAACGCATGGCAACGGATCGCCGTCAGTACGACGGTGAGTCCGGCATGCTTCTGCCGATCGAGCAGGCCAAGCGCTTCGTTGACCTTCGTTACGTAGTCTTTGGCCGAGCCGGTGCTCGCCAAGGCGCGCCCGTAGGCCGCGGTGAGTAGCGTGATCGCCCGCATGTCGCGCAGCGAGGTCGCGATGTCCAACGCCTCCAGATAGTAGGGCTCGACCTCCGAGGCGGTCAGGCCCTCCCGCCAACCCAGATTGACGATCTGGCCGTTCGCCATCAGCAGCGGATAGCGGGCCGCGCCGTCGAGCTTGAGGCTGGCGAGCAGACGACGCGTCCGTTTCCAGGCGTCGAGTGCCTGGCCGGGATCGCGCGTGCCATGCCAGATGGCCGCTTTGAAGGTGTAGGAAGCCGCCATCGCGGTATTGCCTGCCTCTTCGAAGTGGTAGGCGAGGAAGGCGGCCTGGGCGCCGTTCGGATCGGGCAGCGACTTCTCGAGTTCGGCCGCGACCGCGGCATGGAGATGCCGCCGACGGTCCGACACCAGGGAATGGTAGACGACCTCCTGCACCATCGGATGCTTGAAGGCGAAGCCGCCTGCCACTGCGCCGCCGCTCTCGTAGATCAGGCCGGCGCTCGACAGCCGGCGCAAGGCGCCGTTCACCAGTGCATCCTGGATGTGTGTGACCCGGGCCAGAACGGCGGCCACGAATTCGCGGCCGATGACGGCGGCAGTCTGCAGCAACGTGCGCTCCAGTTCCGGGCGGTCGTCCACTCTCGCGCTCACGATCGCCTGCACGTTATCGGGGATGATCCTGATGTCGGGAATCCGCACCAGACGATAATGGCCCGGGCCGCCCACGAGATGGCCGCTTTCCTCGAACTTGCGCACCAGCTCTTCGATGAAGAAGGGATTGCCGCGGGCGCGATCGGCAACGAGAGAAAGGAGAGGCTCGACCGACTCGTCGCCTCCAAGCATGTCCTCGGCGAGCGCGCCGGCAGCGGCGTGACGCAGCGGGGCAAGAGAAATCTGATCGTAGTGGTCGCCCCGCATCCAGGATGCGGAGTAGCCGGGGCGGAAATTGACCAGCAGAAGGAGGCGGGTTCCCGTCAAAGTCTCGGCCAGCACTTCGATCAGCGATTCGCTGCCGCTATCCATGAAATGCAGGTCTTCGAACAGGATCACGGCGGGTGCATCGCGGCTCGCCAGCCGCGCCAGCTGTCGCAACAAGCCGTTAAGCCGGTCCCGGCGAGCCGCGGGATCGGGCTTCTCCGTCGCTGCCCCTTCGGACAGGCCGAGAAAATCGAGGAGCAGGGGCAATTCGACCACAAGTTCCGGGCCGAGGCCCTGCAGTGTGGCGGCGATCTTCTGGCGGGCGCGAGCAGGATCGTCCTCAGCGGAAATCTCGAAGAAGGCCTTGGCGAGATCGATCATGGGCTCGAACGGCGTCGCGCGACTGTGCGCGACGGCGCGGCCCTCGAGAATGCGTACTCCCATCGCCCGGCAACGCTCGGTGAACTCGAAGCACAGGCGGCTCTTGCCGATTCCCGCTTCGCCAACGATGCCGATCGCGCAGCCCTCGCCCTCGATCGCACGATCGAGGCCGCGCTGGAGAAGCTCGAGTTCGCGTTCCCGGCCGACGAAGGTCGACCGTCTCGCCTCGACGGCGAAGCGGGAGGCGGCGCGTCCCTTTCGCAATCCGGTGAGCAGGAACACCTCCAGCGGGTTGGCCAGGCCACGGATCGCCTGCTTGCCCATCGGTTCGATGGAAATGTACTGCCGCGCGCTCTTCATCGTCGCCAGGGACACGACGATGCCGCCGGGCGGCGCGAGACTCTCCAGTCGGCTGGCAATGTGGACGGTGATGCCGGTGGCGTCGAACTCGGTCGAGAAATCGGTCGCGACCGTACGGGCCAGGACTTCGCCCGAATGGATGCCGACTCGCACCTGAAATGGCTCGGCCGCGAGCGCTTTCACCATCGATTGCAGGGCGAACGCGGCGTAACACGCGCGTACGGCGTGATCCTCTTGCGGTCTGGGCGCGCCGAACAGGGCCATGACGCCGTCGCCCTGAACCCGTACGACAGCGCCCTCGTACTGCCGCACCGCGGCTTGCATCGCCTCGATCGCGGGGGCTAGGCGCTTTGCGGCTTCCTCGGGATCGAGCGAGGCAATCAGTTCAGTCGAGCCGGAGACATCGGCGAACAGGACGGTCGTCTGCCGGAGTGCCGCTTCCTTCGGACCGATGGCGCGAGGAGGCGGCGGGCTCGCGTCGAGAGCGATGCCGCATTGTCCGCAATAATGTGCAGTCGGCAGATTGTTGGCGCTGCACGAAGGGCAGGTTCGCCAGAGCGCCACGCCACACTCGATGCAGAAGCGCGCATTCGATGCATTGGCGGTATCGCAGTTTGGGCAGCGCATGGCCGGCGAACTCGCTGTTGCTGTCGCAGCATCCTCTTCTCGTAAGATCCGGCTGCCGACAGGGATAATTGGCAGGCGGCGTTCAGCTCTTGCCCTTCTTGCGCGCGCTCATCCTCTTCTTGATGGCAGCACGCACGACGGCGGCTGTCGGCGTTGCGATCGTGATCACTGCTGAGTAGGTGCCGTCAGGATTGGAGATCTTCGACTCCGTGATGCTGATGGGCATGCTCGCCTTGGGCACGACGGTGAAATACATCTCGACGCACTTGTTGCTACGGTCGAGGTGTTTGTGGAAACAGGCCCTCACCGCCGTGGTGGTATCGAGATCGTCCAGCCACTTGAACCACTTCTTGCCGACGGTGCTGCCATAGCCGGCGCCCGGATAAATTCCGTTCTGGCCGGCAATGGAGGAGAGCGTAGCGCCCCCTTGAGCCAAAGGACCGAACAGGGCGCGCATGCCCGGCTTCTTCCAGTAGTCGATGCTGTCGGCGTTGAACGCGTTATTGACCTTGGCGTTCATCTCCGTCGTTGCGGCTGTGTTGAAGTACATGCCCATTGTCGCCCCCCATTCGGCGGTGTGATCCGTACCCCGACAACAAATTAGCATGTATCGTGCGATCACAAAACCGGAGCAGGCAGGAACGTGCCGATGAGTTCCGCCACGAGACTTCGTCGGAGTCGCTCCGACTTCTCGGCCGATCGGGTTCCAATATGGCAGGGCCCGAGGTTCCGCCGCCTTGACCCTCCGCACCCCCATCCCTAGATTGCCGGCCCCATGGTCATCAGGGTCCCTCGGGAGCGAATTATCGGCCCGGTCCGCGTGTAGCGGCCGGGTTGGTTTTGATGCCTCCGTGCCGGAATGTCCTGGCACGTTTCCTTGCCCGAACCCCATGAGTTCGTTGTGACAACCGACTATAAATCCAGCGTCTTCCTGCCCAAGACCGATTTCCCCATGCGCGGCGGGCTGCCCAAGAAGGAGCCCGAACTCCTGAAGCGTTGGGCAGACATGAAGCTGTTCGACCGGCTGCGCGCCGAGAGCAAGGGCCGGACGAAGTTCGTCCTGCACGACGGCCCGCCTTATGCCAACGGCAACCTCCATATCGGCCATGCGCTCAACAAGATCCTGAAGGACCTGATCACCCGCAGCCAGCAAATGCTGGGCAAGGACAGTCATTACGTCCCGGGCTGGGACTGCCACGGTCTGCCCATCGAATGGAAGATCGAGGAGGAATACCGGGCCAAGAAGAAGGACAAGGATCAGGTTCCGGTGGTCGAGTTCCGCCGCCAGTGCCGGGCCTTTGCCGATCACTGGATCGGTGTCCAGCGCGAGGAGTTCAAGCGGCTCGGCGTCGAAGGAGACTGGGACCACTACTACTCGACGATGAAGTACGAGTCCGAAGCCGTCATCGTGAAGGAGCTCGGCAAGTTCCTGATGAATGGCGGGCTGTACAAGGGCTCGAAGGCGGTCCTGTGGAGTGTGGTCGAGAAGACCGCACTGGCCGAGGCGGAGATCGAGTATCACGACCACGTTTCCGATACGGTCCATGTCCGCTTCCCGGTCGTGAAATCCAAGGATGGCCGGTTCGACGACGCGTCGGTCGTGATCTGGACCACGACTCCCTGGACCATGCCGGGCAATCGGGCGCTCGCCTACGGACCGGAGATCGCCTACGCGCTGGTCGAGGTCGAGGCAGTTGGTGAAGGCAGCCGCGCCAAGGTTGGCGAGAAGATGTTGCTGGCCAAGGACCTCGTGGGCGCCGTCGGCCAGGCCGCCAATTTCACCCCTAGAATCCTGACCGACGTATCGGCCACGGATCTGGAAGGCCTGATCGCGGCCCATCCCCTGCGCGGGCAAGGCTTCGATTTCGATGTCCGCCTGCTGCCGGCCGACTTCGTGACCGCCGATGCGGGCACGGGCTTTGTGCATATTGCGCCGGGCCATGGCGCCGACGACTACGATCTCGGCGTCGCCAACGGCATCGAGGTGCCCGACACAGTGGCCGAGGATGGCAGCTACTATCCGCATGTGCCGCTGTTCGCCGGGCTGCAGGTCTATACTTCGGCGGGAAAGAAGGGGCCGGCCAATAGGGCCGTCACCGAGGTGCTGGACAAGGCCGGCAAGCTGCTGGCGGCAGGCCGCATCTCGCACAGCTATCCGCACTCCTGGCGTTCCAAGGCGCCGGTGATCTTCCGCAACGCGCCGCAATGGTTCATCGCCATGGACAAGCCGATCGCCGAGATCGGCGGCACCTTGCGCGAGAAAGCCCTGGCGGCCATCGACGCGACGCGCTTCGTGCCGCGCGCGGGCTACAACCGCCTGCGCAGCATGATCGAGACGCGGCCGGATTGGTGCGTCTCGCGCCAGCGCGCCTGGGGCGTGCCGATCGCGGTCTTCGTCGACAAGAAGACGGGCGAACCGCTGCGTGATCCCGAGGTCATGGAGCGCGTGGTCGAGTCGTTCCGGGCCGAAGGCGCCGATGCCTGGTTCGACAGCCCGCCCGAGCGTTTCCTGGGCAACAAGTACAAGGCGGCCGACTTCGAGCAGGTGCGGGACATCCTCGATGTCTGGTTCGATTCGGGCAGCACCCATGCCTTCACGCTCGAAGGCAATCCCGACCTCAAGTGGCCGGCGGACCTCTATCTCGAAGGCTCCGACCAGCATCGCGGCTGGTTCCATTCATCCTTGCTGGAAAGCTGCGGCACGCGTGGACGTGCGCCCTACGATGGCGTCCTGACCCACGGCTTCACGCTCGACGAGCAAGGGCGGAAGATGTCGAAGTCGCTGGGCAACATCACTGCGCCGCAGGCCGTGTGCGACCAGTACGGCGCCGATATCCTGCGGCTCTGGGTCGTGGGCACCGACTACACGGAAGACCAGCGCATCGGTCCGGAGATCCTGAAGCATCAGGCCGAGGCCTATCGTCGCCTGCGCAATACCCTGCGCTATCTCCTCGGTAGTCTCGACGGTTTCTCGGCGGTCGAGAAAGTCGACTTCGTGCAACTGCCGGAGCTGGAGCGCTGGGTACTGCATCGCTTGGCAGAGCTCGATGCGATGTTCCGGCCGGCGGTCGACGATTTCGACTTCCACAAGATCGCCACCGAGCTGCACAATTTCTGCGCGGTCGACCTTTCGGCCTTCTATTTCGACATCCGCAAGGATGCCATCTACTGCGATGCGCCGACGACGTTGCGACGCCGTGCCGCTCGGACAGTGATGGCGGAGCTCTTTTCCTTCCTGACGGCATGGCTTGCACCGATCACGTGCTTCACCGCCGAAGAAGCGTGGCTGGCGCGGCCCGCCGACGTGCCGGACGGGGGTGCCGACAGCGTTCACTTGCGGCTCTATCCCCAGATCCCCAACACCTGGCTCGATGGGGAGCTCGGCGAAAAGTGGAAGACGGTGCGGGCACTGCGCCGCGTTGTCACCGGCGCGTTGGAACTCGAGCGTGCCGAGAAGCGCATCGGCTCCAGCCTGCAGGCGGCCCCGCATGTCCATGCGGCGCCTGAATATCAGGCGGCGCTCAAGGGACTCGATCTTGCCGAGATCTGCATCACCTCGGGTGGCGATCTGGTGGCGGGCGAGGCACCAGCCGGCGCGTTCACCTTGTCGGACGTACCCGGCGTCGCGGTCGTGCCAGCGTTGGCGCATGGCGAAAAATGCGCCCGGTGCTGGCAGGTGTTGCCGGAAGTGGGCAAGTCGGCCAAGCACCCCCTGCTGTGCCAACGCTGCGAGGCGGCGGTCGAAGGATGAGGCGCTCATGAGGTCCCTGGATCGCCAGGCGATGACCCTGGTCGCGCTCACCGTGATCGCCGACCAGATCTCCAAAGAACTGTTGTTGCGCTACCTCTTGAAGGTAGGCGCCATGCTGCCGGTGATCGACGGATTCTTTCAGCTCGTCGTGGTCTGGAATCGCGGCGTCAGCTTCGGCCTGATGAGCGGCGATACCGCCCTGCCGCCCTGGGTCCTGTCCGGTGTCGCCGTGATCGTCTGCATCGGCCTGTTCATATGGCTGCGACGAACCGACCGCCCGCTCACAGGATGGGGTATCGGCCTTGTCATGGGCGGTGCCATCGGCAATGTTATCGACCGTGCACGTTGGGGAGCGGTTTTCGATTTCGCCGATTTTCATGTGCATGAATGGCATTGGCCGGCCTTCAACGTCGCCGACTCGGCGATCGTCGTGGGTGTCGGGCTGATGTTGATCGATTCCCTGATCGGCGAAAGAAGACCGGCGCCCTGATACGGCCATCATCGGCGGACAGAAGCTGTTTCCCAAGGAATGACGATGCGACGGAAGACTCTCACTCCCGCGACCCTGCTGACCTTCGGCGCCCTGGCGCTTGGTGCCAGCGCCGTGAGTGGCTGCAGCGCCTTTGAGAATCTCGGTGGTGCCAAGAAGGTTTCTCCGGATGAGTTCAAGATCGTTTCGCACTCGCCGCTGACGATGCCGCCGAACGCCGATCTCCGCCCACCGCGTCCGGGTGAGCCGCGTCCGCAGGAAGTAGCGCCCTCCGAGCAGGCCAAGGAAGCCCTGTCGCCGACGCTGGCCAGCCGCAGCCAGGCGCAAGCGGGCACCGGCACCAACCAGCCGCAGCGCGCCGGCGATGCGTCGGAGCAAGCCCTGGTCGCCAAGGCAAGCGCCGGCGGCGTCGATCCCAACATCCGCTCGACCGTCAACAAGGACGCGCGCACGATCGCCGATCAGGACAAGACCTTCATCGACAGCCTCATTTTCTGGCAGAAGGACCAGCCGGTCGGCACGCTGGTCGATCCCGCCAAGGAACAGCAGCGCTTGCGCGATGCACAGGCGAGTGGCCAGGCATCCTCCGAGCCGACGCCGACGATCAAGCGGCGTCAGCGTGGCCTGCTCGAGGGTATTTTCTGATCGCGGCTGGACCTACGCGGCGCCGGCTGCTGGCCGGCGCGCTTGGCGGCGCGATTCTCGCGCCGTCCGCTTCCGCCCTCGCAAATCTTCTGGCTGTCGAGCCTCGGCCGGCCGAGACCTTCACTCTCGCCAACGGATTGCAGGTTATCGTGCTGCCGTCGCGGCGCGCGCCCATTGTCACGCAGCTTCTCGTCTACAAGGTGGGCGGCGCCGATGAGACCGCTGGCCGGACAGGCATTGCCCACTTCCTGGAACATATGATGTTCAAGGGCACCGGCTCCGTGGGGCCGGGCGAGTTCTCGCGCATCGTTGGGCGCAATGGCGGGCGCGACAATGCCTACACGGGCTTCGATGCCACTGGCTATCACCAGACCATCGCGCCGGATCGTCTCGAACTGGTGATGCGCATGGAAGCCGATCGCATGGCCGGCTTGCGAATTGCCGAAAAGGAGCTCGTTCCCGAACGCCAGGTCGTGCTCGAGGAGCGCCGCATGCGCATCGACAACGTGCCCTCGGCACTGCTCGATGAAGCGGTTCGCGCCCGGCTGTTCGGCGACCATAAGCCCTATGGCATGCCGATCGCGGGTTTCGTCGAGGATGTGAAGAAGCTCAGCGTCGACGATCTGCTGGACTTCTATCGGCGATTCTATACCCCCAGCAATGCGGTCCTGATCGTCGTCGGCGACACGACGCCCGAGACCGTGCGCAAGCTGGCCGAAACCTATTACGGACCCATTCCCGGCCAGGCCGTCCTGCCGCGCCGCCGGCCTGCGGAAGGGGCACCGGACCTGCCTCAGGTCGTGACGCGCGCCGATCCCCGCGTGGTCCAGTCCGGCTGGGCACGGGACTATCTCGCACCATCCTACCGGATGGGAGAAACCCGGCATGCCTATGCCCTGCAGGTACTGGCTCGCCTGTTCGGCAGCAGCGAGACCAGCCGCTTGTGGCAGGCGCTGGTGGCCGACTCCAAACTCGCCCTATCGGCCTCCGCAGACTACAACGCGCTGAGCCTCGGTCTTTCTACCTTCGGCATCGACATCTCGCCGCTGCACATCGATGCGCTTCCGGAGATCGAGCGGGTTGTGACCGACCAGATGAAACGCGTGCTCGATGGCGACGTGACGTCCAACGAGATCGAGCGTGCCCAGAACCAGCTGCTCGCCGCGGCCATCTACGCTCAGGATTCGCTCGGCAGCGGTCCACGCCGCTACGCCGCCGCATTGACCACGGGCAACGGCGTTGCCGATGTCGAGGCATGGCCGCACCGGATTGCGGCGGTGACGGCATCGGATGTGGTCGCCGCGGCACGACATGTCTGGCGAGGCGATAGCGCGGTGACATCGCTTCTGAAGCCAGCGGAACGAGCGCCATGAGAATTGTCGCCTATGCTTTGGCGTTGCTCGTTGCTGGCCTGTTCGCAGGTCGCGCCGAGGCCGTCGAGATCCAGGAAGTGACGACACCGCTTGGCATCAAGGCGTGGCTGGTCGAAGACAGAAGTGCGCCGCTGGTCGCGTTGTCCTTTTCCTTTGCCGACGGAACGGCATCGGAGCCGGAGAGCCAGAAGGGCGTTACCAGTCTCATGGCCACGATGTTGACGGACGGAGCCGGAGCGCTGACCGCCGATATCTTTCGACGTCGCGAGGAAGATGCAGCCACCCATCTCAGCTTCGGCGCGTCTTCGGACAGACTGAGCGGGACCTTGCGCGTGCTGACCGCCAGTCGTGATGAGGGCTTCGATCTTTTGCGGTTGGCCGTGACCGAACCCCGCTTCGACTCCGACATGCTGGATCAGCGCCGCGACCAGGCCATCGCCGGCCTGAACCAGGCGGAGCAGAGTCCGCGGTCGGTCGCGGAACGCACGCTGATGGCGTCGATGTTTGCAGGGCACCCGTATTCACGCGATGCGTCGGGATTGAGGGAAACGCTGAAGACTCTGACACCTGCCGATCTGAAGGGGCGGGCCAGGTCGGTGCTCCAGCGGCGCGGCCTGATCGTCGCCGCTGTCGGCGATATCGACGCGCAGACCCTCGCCCGCCAGCTCGATCGTGCCTTTGGGGCTCTGCCGGAGGGCGAGCTTCCGGCCGCACTGCCCGACTGGGCGCCACCCGCCGGCTCGCGAACCATCGCGATCGAGCGTCCCGTGCCGCAGAGTGCCGTGCTGATGGCGATGCCAGGCGTCTTGCGCCGCGATCCCGACTGGTACGCGGCCCTGATCCTGTCGCATATCCTGGGCGGCGGACAGCAGTCGCGGCTGTTCGAGGAGGTTCGGGAGAAGCGCGGCCTCGCCTATAGTGTGTCTGCGAGTCTCAGGAGTTCGGCCAAGGCCTCGATGTTGGTCGTCTCGACCGGCAGTGCAAACGACCGTGTCGCGGAAGCCATCCATGTCATTCAAACCGTGCTGGCGCGTCTGCGCACCGAGGGCGTGACCGAGCAGGAGGTCGCGGATGCCAAGACCTATCTCACGGGATCGCTTGCCTTGTCGCTCGATTCGTCCGGGGCGATCGCCGGCCTGTTGCACGGCATGCAGATCGACGGCCTGCCGCGCGACTTCCTCGATCATCGCGCCGACCTGATCGCAGCGGTGACCAAGGCCGATGTCGATCGCATGGCGCAGCGTCTGCTGCGTGACGATGCCGTAACCACCGTCGTTGTCGGCAAGCCCGTCGGCCTCGCCGTCGAGCGCTGATCCGCTTCAGCTTCCTCCGTCCAGAGGGTGTTCCATGTTCTACAGCCATCACATCGACGACGCGCTCGAAGCCAAGGTGGGGCCGCACGGCCTGCCGCAGGCTGTGTTCGACAGGGAGCTCGCCCGCGCCACGCCAGCGCTGGACAAGATCCGGCAGTGGCGGAATGACGGCACGCTGCCGCTCCTGAAATTGCCGGCGGCGCGGGACGACATCGCCGCGATCCGACCCCACGCCGAGCATTTCCGGAAATTCGAGCATCTCGTCGTGTTCGGCATCGGTGGCTCGAACCTCGGCGGCCAGACGCTCGTGGCGCTGAAGGATCATGGCTTCGGTCCGGCGAAAGGCCATCCCAAGATCTGGTTCATGGACAATGTCGATCCTGCGACCTTCGCCGAGATGTGCGAGCGGCTGCCGCTCGAGCGCACCGGCGTGTTCGCGATCTCCAAGTCCGGAACGACGGCGGAAACGCTGACGCAGCTCTACAGCCTCCTGCCTCTCCTGGAGGCGAAGGTCGGTAAGGCCAATCTCGCGAAGCATCTGCTCGTGATCACCGAGCCGAAGGACAATGTCCTGCGCCGCACGGCCATGCGGCTCGGCTGTCCCGTGCTCGACCATGACCCGAATATCGGCGGTCGCTATTCCGTCCTGTCGTTGGTGGGGCTATTGCCGGCCCTGATCGCTGGCGTCGATGTCGCCGCCGTGCGCGAGGGCGCGGCCAGCGTCCTCGATCCGGTGCTTGCCGCCAAGGAAGCGACGGGATTGGCGCCCGCCGTTGGCGCCGCCCTTTCGGTCGGGCTGGCCAAGGAGCGCGGTGTCCATACCACCGTGCTAATGCCTTACTGTGATCGCCTCGGTTACTTCGGCTTCTGGTTCCGTCAGCTCTGGGCCGAAAGCCTCGGCAAGGACGGCAAGGGCACCACGCCCGTGCGTGCCATGGGGACCGTCGATCAGCACAGCCAGCTCCAGCTCTATCTGGGCGGTCCGGCCGATAAGCTCTTCACAGTGCTGATCCTCGACACCAAGGGGCAGGGCCGACCGATTCCGGCGGCGGAGCTGGGGGGAGACAAGTCGCTGGCCTATCTCGAAGGGCAGGGGCTGGGCGACCTGATCCTGGCGGAAGCCGATGCCACCGCGGCGACCCTGGTGAAGAACGGTCGGCCGACCCGCGTCATCCGGCTCAAGACGCTCGACGAGAAGGTCATGGGCGCGCTCATGATGCATTACATGCTGGAAACCATGTTCGCGGCCGAGCTCTGGGGTGTCGATGCCTTCGACCAGCCCGCTGTCGAAGAGGGCAAGATCCTAACCCGCCAGTATCTTTCCCAAAGGCGCCGGTCGTAGACTACGCGCCTTATGAGCGTGCTTTCCACCAGGCCGTCCCGCACCCTGCGCCGTCTGCCGTCCAACCTCGTCAACCGGATTGCCGCTGGCGAGGTGGTGGAGCGGCCGGCCAGCGCCGTGAAGGAACTGGTGGAGAATGCCATTGATGCCGGCGCCCATCGAATCACGGTGACCCTGAAGGAAGGGGGGCGCACGTTCCTGTCCGTTGTCGATGACGGCATCGGCATGACGCGGCAGGAGCTCGAGCTTGCTGTCGAGCGACACTGCACCTCCAAGCTGCCCGACGACGATCTGACGGATATTCGCACCCTCGGGTTTCGCGGCGAGGCGCTGCCCTCGATCGCTTCTGTCAGTCGTTTCGCCATCACCTCGAGACCGAAGGAGGCCGACGCCGCGTGGAGCCTCGATATCGAGGGCGGGGCGAAGCGCGACCCGAAGCCTGCGGCCCATCCGCCGGGCACGCGGGTCGAGGTGCGGGATCTGTTTTTCGCGACCCCGGCCCGTCTCAAGTTCCTGAAGGAAGCACGCAGTGAATCGGGACATGTGGCCGATGCCCTGCGCCGGCTGGCCATGGCGCACCCAGCGATTGCCTTTCGCCTCGAAAGCGACGAGCGCACCTTGTTCGATCTGCCGGCTACCAAGCCATCACTGCTGGATCAGGCGGATGCGGCGCGGCTCGAGCGCCTGGCCGCCATCATGGGGCGGGAGTTCGCCGATAATGCTTTGGCGATCGATGCCAATCGCGAAGGCTTCCGGCTGACCGGTTTTGCCGGATTGCCGACCCTGAACCGGCCCACCGCGCAGCATCAGTATCTGTTCGTGAATGGCCGGCCGGTCCGCGACAAGCTGCTGGCCGGTGCCGTGCGCGGCGCCTACCAGGATTTCCTGGCCCGGGATCGCCATCCCATGGTGGCGCTGTTCCTCGAGGCGCCGACGGAGATGGTGGACGTCAACGTCCACCCGGCCAAGACCGAGGTGCGCTTCCGCGATGCCGGCATCGTGCGCGGCCTCATCGTTGGCGCGCTGCGCACTGCTCTCTCCGCCGCCGGCCATCGTGCCAGCACGACGGTGGCAGCGGCGGCGCTTGGTGCCTTCCAGCCCCACAGCGGCCAGGCGACGGTGCTCCCCTTCGCGCGGAACGGCGGAGGTTATGGTTCAACGATTCCGCGCGGGCTGGCCGAAACGGCCATGCAGTTCATGGCGCCGCTTGCCCAGCCTTCAGTGCGCACCGACGCGGCTGCGGTGGAGTCCGTCGGGCCGGAGAGTCCCTCTTATCCACTCGGTATCGCGCGTGCCCAGCTCCACGAGACGTATATTGTCGCGCAAACCGATCAGGGCGTGGTGATCGTGGATCAGCATGCCGCCCATGAACGGCTGTTGCACGAGAAGCTCAAGACGCAACTCGAGACCGAAGGTGTGAAGCGGCAGGCGCTGCTGCTGCCAGAGGTGGTCGAGATCGGCGAGGATGGCGCGCGGCGCCTGACGCAGCGGGCGACGGAACTCGCCGAGATGGGATTGGTGCTGGAGCCGTTCGGGTTGGGCGCGGTGGTCGTTCGCGAAACACCCGCGCTTCTTGGCGAGGTCGATATCCAGGGCCTGGTGCGGGATCTAGCCGACGAGCTTGCCGAGATGGGAGATCATCTCTCGCTGAAGGAAAAGGTCGAGGATGTATGCGGCACGCTGGCTTGCCATACCTCGGTTCGGGCCGGCCGCCGGCTCAACGTCGACGAAATGAATGCGCTGTTGCGCCAGATGGAGGCGACGCCGCATTCGGGTCAGTGCAATCACGGTCGCCCGACCTATGTCGAGCTCAAGCTGGCCGATATCGAGCGGCTGTTCGGAAGACGATGAACAAGATCCTGCCGCTGTCGCTTGCCGTCCTCTTCGGCCTGCCTGCCTATGCCCAAGTGCCCAGCACGCTCGACGGCACCTGGCGCGGTCGCAGCGATGGCGGTTCGTGCAATGCACCGCTGGATTACGTGATCACCATCGAGGATGGCTTTGTCGATGGCTCCGCCTTCGATACCACGGCCAAGGGGCCAGTGCCCAACCTCACCAAGGCGCCGCCACCGCCACCGGGCCCCGGCCTGTGGCAGCTCCATGGTGTCGTCAAAGCGGGATCGTTCTCGCTGCTCGCCGTCGCCTCCACGCGAGGCGAAAATCAGCGGCGCGACAAGGTCGCCGTGACCGTGCAGGGCAATACACTTGTGGTCACCGAACGCGGCGGCTGCGGCCGCACCGCCCGTCTCAGTCGGAATTGACGCCTGCCGTCAGTTCCGTCGCGAACGCGGCCAGGATGCGTTCTTCAGTGCCATGCGTCAGGCGGAAGAAGGCGTCTTGCGGCTTCTCCAGCACGAACATGGCGCGGGCATCGAGACCGAGATTGACGCCCCGCAACACTGCACCGCTGACGCCGTGGCCAACCACAACGGTGCGCGTGCCCGATGCGATGATGTCGGCGAGCACGGCTTCGCTGCGTCGGCGCAGATCGGCGTGGCTCTCGCCGCCCGGCGGGCAGAAGCCGTGCGGGTCGGCGCGCCAGTCGGCGAGCGCATTGGGGCGATCGACCTCGATCTCCTTCCAGGAGAGACCTTCCCAGGCACCGTAGCTGAGCTCCGCCAGTCGCGGGTCGTCGCGCCAGACATCAGGATCGACGCCCAGCTCCCGTCCGACGAGGAGTGACGTTTCTTGCGCTCGCCCGAGCGGACTGCGCAGGAAGATGGTCGCTCCCGGATCCCGGCCGAGCTCGATCCTGAGCGCGCGACCCATTGCTTGTGCCTGGGCACGGCCACGCTCGGTGAGGTCGGAATTGCGCGTGCCCTGCATGCGGCGCTCGGTGTTCCAGGCGGTCTCGCCGTGTCGGAGCAAGTAAAGAGGCGCGATAAGCTTCATGGGGCGTAGCGGAGGATCACGACCTTCGCGGCGCCATAGCGCCTCTCGTCGAGCGCCTCGAACCGCTCCGGCGGCAGCATATCCTCGGTCTGGCCAAGCTCGACCGTGGCGATGGCGCCCGGCTTCAACCATCCCGCGTCGGCAAGTGCGGTCAGTGCAGGTGTCGCCAGCCCCGAACGATAGGGCGGGTCCATGAAGACGAGGTCGCAGGCGTCGCGTGACGGCGGCGGCCGCGTCGCGTCACCGCGTACGACCTTCGCGGCATTGGTTTCCCCGAGCTTGCGCAGGTTCTCGCCAATCAGTTTCACGGCGCCGGGCGCGGTATCGAGGAAAGTGGCATGGGTGGCGCCGCGCGACAGCGCTTCCAGGCCGAGAGCGCCGGAGCCCGCGAAGGCATCGAGCACGCGCGCTTCGACCAGGGGCGAGCGCCCGTCGGGACGCCAGTTCGCATGGGCCAGAATGTTGAACAGCGCCTCGCGTGTCCGATTGGCCGTTGGCCGCGTATCGAGCCCTTCCGGCGTCGCGATGGTTCGGCCGCGGTGCTTGCCACCGATGATCTTGATCATCCGCGGGGCCGCCTCTTCGGGTTTGCGGAACCCGTTCGTGGCCTTGCTGGCCGCGCTGCGTGAGCTCCCTCTCGACTCTTTCCCGGATGGGCTTTGGGAGCCGGCGAGCGGGGCTTGGCCCAGCCTTCCTTGCGGGTTTTGACGCCCAATAGCGAATCGAGCGCATGCGGGGGGACTTCCTCGACCACGCCTCGTTCCAACTGTCCGAGATGGAACGGCCCGAAGGCAACGCGGATCAGGCGAACGACCGGCAGATCGAGATGGCCGAGCACGCGGCGCACCTCGCGGTTCTTGCCTTCGGTCAGGGCGATGTCGAGCCAGGCATTGGAGCGCTGCTGCCGATCGAGGCTGGCCCGGATGGCGCCGTAGCGCACGCCCTCGATGGTGATGCCCTTGGCGAGTTCGGCCAGCCGCTCCTCGTCGACCGCACCGTGCACGCGCGCGCGATAGCGTCGCGTCCAGGCGTTGGCCGGCAGCTCGAGCTTGCGCGCCAGACCGCCATCGTTGGTGAGCAGCAGCAGACCTTCCGACATGAAGTCGAGACGACCTACCGTGACCACACGAGGCATGCCCTTGGGCAAGGACTCGAAGATCGTGCGGCGTCCCTGTGGATCGCGCGCCGTTACCAGTTCGCCCGGTGGCTTGTGGTAGAGCCAGAGCCGGGGGCGGTCCGCGGTGGGCAGCGGTTTGCCGTCGACCTCTATGCGGCTGGCGTCGGTGACCACGAAGGCTGGCGTATCCAGCACCTTGCCGTCGACCTTCACCCGGCCGGCGGCGATCCAACGCTCGGCGTCGCGGCGCGAGCACAAGCCCGCGCGGGCCAGCCGCTTGGCGATTCTCTCCGGTTCGCTCACGTGCTGCTCACCTGGCCGCTCACTTGGCCGCCGCCGCTCCCAGGAAGGCGCGAAAGAGCTTCGCGTCACCCTCGGAAATCAGGAACTCGGGATGCCATTGGACGCCGATGCAGAAACGGTAGGCTGGGGCCTCGATGCCCTCGATCACGCCATCCGACGCGACCGCGTTGATGACGACGCCTTGCGGGGCGTCGGCGGCGGCCTGGTGATGCGCGCTGTTCACCGCCAGCTCTTCGGTGCCGACGATGCCGTGAAGCTGCGTGCCCTTGGCTACCGCCACGGTATGGCCCGGCTCGTTGCGCGGATTGGGTTGTTCGTGGGCGAGGGCGTCGGCAATCGAGTCGGGGATATGCTGGATGAGCTTGCCGCCCAGCACCACATGCAGGAGCTGCTGGCCGCCGCAGATGCCGAGGACCGGCTTGTTCTGGTCGAGCGCGCCCTTGGTGACGGCGAACTCGAAGGCTGTTCGCTTGTCCTTGGTGACAACGGTCGCATGCCGGTCGCCGCCGCCGTAATAGGACGGATCGACGTCGAACGCGCCGCCGGTCACGACCAGCGCATCGATATGCTGCAGGTAGTCGGCGACGCGGTCGGGCTCGTGCGGCAAGGCTATCGGCAGGCCGCCGGCCGCATCGATGGCATCGAGATAGTTCTGGCGCAGGGCATACCAGGGAAACTTGGAGTATCCGCCGGGCTTCTCTGCATCCAGCGTGACTCCGATAAGGGGACGAGGCATGGCGGGAAGATACGCGTGCTCGTCTCCCGACGCTACTGGGACGCCACCTTCGGCCGGCGGCAGTCCAGGATGGCCGGGTTGAGATCGATCTCCTTGAGCTCCGGATAGGCGAGGGCGATCCGGGAACCGCGAGCAACAACGAGACAAGCTTCTCCCGATCGACCGGCGACCTGTCGAGAGCGTCCTTGAGCAGCGCAGTGCCGTGGATTGCAATACCATCTGCTCGGCATCCGCTCGATCGATGGGCAGAGTCCGAAAGACGGCATCCTCCAGGATCTCGACGTAGATGCCGCCGGTGCCGGACGTCAGGATCGATTTGCTGCGCGGCGGCCCACTTAGGCGACGTTGCCGCTTATCGCCGCGGCAGCTTCGCCCACAGGAAGACCGCTATGCTCACGAACAGGGCTCCGGCCGCATCCAGAACCAATGGGATCAACCATAAGGTGATGAATGAAATCAGCTGGGCATTTTGCGGTCGTGTGGGATCGTAGAGTATCGGAACATGATCGCCCGCCGAATAAGGCTGCTCGGTCGACCCGGAAGAAAGGGTGAAATCGATTGTCCTTCCGTCTGACGTGACGAACTCGAAGGTCGGATGGAAGAAGGTGCCGCCGTGATTTCCGCCTGTGCGAGCAACGGCGCCCGTGAAGCGCGCCTCCGCGTGCTCGGCACGCACGACGAAAGCAATGGTATCGAGTGTTTGATAGGCGCCGAGCCCCAGGATCGCGACTCCGATCAATGCGACGACCAGAAGCGGCAGTCTGAAGGGCTTGCGCGGCATCGAGCGGAACATATCTTGCTCCGGTAACGACGACCGAGGCTTCCGGAAGGAGGCCCCGCCTTGTTCACTCCGGGGGAACGTTCAGCCCGCGACGACGTTCCGCGGCACGTCCTTGAACGGCTTGTTCGTGTCGACGCTCGGCTCCTTCGGCATCTTGAGGACGCGTTCGGAGATGATGTTGCGCTGGATCTCGTCGGTGCCGCCGGCGATCGAGGTGGCCGGCACCGAAACCAGGATTTCGGCAATGACGCCGTTCATGGCGCCGTCCTCGCCGGTCAGCAGCGCATCGGAGCCGCTGATATAGGTGTGCACGCGCGCCGCCTGGCGGGCGATATGGCTCGACACCAGCTTGCCGAGCGATCCTTCAGGACCCTGCGGCTTGCCCTGCTCCTGGGCAGCACGGGCGCGCCGGGCGGTCCATTCGGCCGATTTCGACAGGATCAGAAGCCGGGCGATCTCCTGGCGGATGACCGGATCGTTGATCTTGCCGGTTTCCTTGGCACGCTCCATCACGAGGTCGACCCGGCCGGCGCGCTGCGGGTACCACTTGTAGGGCTCCATCGTGGTCGCGATCTCGGCGCGTTCCTCGTCATAGATGCGGCCCTTTCGATCGGACCCCACTGCCCAGGAGCGCAGCGCATCGGCGCCGCGGCGCTCGTGCATCAGCGTCGTCGTCGCCACCGTCCAGCCATCGCCCACGTCGGAGACCAGGAATTCCGGCTCGACGATCGCGTCGGTGAAGAACACCTGGTTGAACGAGGCGTGGTAGTTCATCTGCTTCAGCGGATGCACCTGGACGCCGGGTTGCTTCATGTCGAGGATGAAGTAGGCAAGACCTTTGTGCTTGGGCACATCCCAGTTGGCGCGCGCCAGCAGCAGGCCCCAATGCGCCTTGTGAGCCGAAGTGGTCCAGACCTTCTGGCCGTTGATCACCCACTTGTTGCCCTGGCGATCGGCCCGGGTGACGGCGCCGGCCATGTCAGAGCCGCTACCGGGCTCGCTGAACAGCTGGCACCAGGTATCCTCGCCGGTGAGGATGCGGCGCAGGAACTTCTCCTTATGGAAGTCGGTGCCGTGCGCGAGAATTGTCGCCGCGGCCAAGGTTCGGATGCCGGCCTTGGCGACGCCGACAGCGCCGATGCGGGCAAACTCGTCGTCGACGATGGTATTGAACTTCACAGGCAGGTCGCGGCCGTACCACTGTTTCGGCCAGTGCGGTGCGCCCCAGCCGGAATCGACCAGCTTGTTGCGCCATTCGACAAGGCCGAGATCGGGACTCCAATTGGCCTCGAGCCAGGCTCGGACTTCGCTGCGGACGCTCTCTTCGGTCGGTTCGGTCATGGCGATTGCTCCTCAGTGCGTCCAATGCTGCATCATCTTCTCGCGATGCTCGTTGGCATCACCAAACAGGATCTCCGAGCTCTTGGCGCGCTTGAACCAGAGATGGGTGTCGTTGTCCCAGGTGAAGCCGATGCCGCCATGCATCTGCACGGCGTGGATGGCGGTCTGCAGATAGGCTTCGGAGGCACAGGCCTTGGCGAGCGACGCCACGGCTGGCAGGTCCTCGTCGCCCTCGTCCAATGCGGCGGCGGCGTAGTAGGCGGCGGACTTTGCGAGCTCGACATCCACCAGCATGTCGGCCGCCTTGTTCTTGGTCGTCTGGAAGGAGGCGATGGAACGGCCGAATTGCATGCGCATCTTGACATACTCGAGCGCGTCCTCGCGCAGCCGATCGGCGCCGCCTACCATCTCGTTGGCGAGGCAGACGAGCGCCTGCTGAATCGTCCTGGCAAACGGAGCGGCGCCAGCGTTGGCTTCGCCCAGCAGTCGCGCCTCGGCGGACTTGAAGGCGATGCGCGCAAGCTTGCGCGTCTCGTCCATGGTCTTGAGCTGGCGCCGGTCGACGCCCGGCGCGTTGCCGGCAACGGTGAAGAAGGAGAGACCTTCCTCCCCCTTGCTGCCCGGCCGCCGCGCCAGGACGACGATAAGGTCGGCCGTGTGTCCATCGATCACGAAGCTCTTGGTGCCATCGAGGCGATAGGTGCTGCCGGACGGTGTTGCCGTCGTGCTCACCGAACTCGCGTCGTTGCCGCCGTCCGATTCCGAGAAGGCAAATGTTGCCGTCGTCTCGCCGGCGGCGATCGACGGCAGCAATGCCTTCTTCTGCTCTTCCGTGCCGGCATTGAGGATTGCCGTCGTCGCCAGTGCGGCTGTCGAGAAGAAGGGGGCGCAGAGCAGGGCGCGGCCCATTTCTTCGAGCACGATGCCAAGTTCGCCGAAGCCGAAGCCCTGACCGCCATAGGCTTCCGGAATATGGAGGCCCGTCAGCCCAAGCTCCTGGTTCAGCTTTTTCCACGCGTCAGGGTCGAACCCGGCTTCGGTCGCCATCAGGCGCCGCACTTCCTTGGTTGGCGACCGGGCTTCGAGGGCGCGCCGCAGGGTCGCGCGGAACTCGTCCTGTTCCGGCGTGAAGCTGAATCGCATGCTCGCATTCCTCCCGATTTTACGCGCGACCGACAATTCTTACGGTATTTTCCCTGTTATGGACGCAACGACAAGACCGTCGCCGATGGAGCGTGCGCTGCGCGAAGCGCGTGCTGCCGCAGAGCGGGGTGAGGTGCCAATCGGCGCGGTGATCGTCGATCCGGCCGGGACGGTCCTGGCGGCGGCCGGCAATCGCACCGAGGCCGACCGCGATCCGACGGCGCATGCCGAGATGCTGGCAATCCGTGCCGCGGCGGCAGCCCTGGGGGCGCCGCGGCTGGTCGATTGCGATCTGTATGTGACGCTCGAGCCCTGTCCGATGTGTGCCCAGGCGATTTCCTTCGCCCGTCTTCGTCGGGTCTATTTCGGCGCCTCCGATCCGAAGGGGGGCGGGATCGACCATGGTCCGCGCATCTTCAGCCAACCCACGTGCCATCACCGACCGGAAATCTACGGCGGCCTCGCCGAGCAGGAAGCCGGCGAACTCCTGCGGTCGTTCTTCAAGGCGCGGCGCTAGGTCGCTCCCATTCGCGGCGGACACTTTCATTTGCGTCTTGAGCGCCGGTACGACGTCGTTCGAATTCCTGCGGCGCAAGTTGCGACAAGGCCCAGACCGCGGCGCCGCGCACCAGAGGCGACGGATCATCCAGCAGCCGTTCGACGGCGGGCAAAGCGGTGTCGGCCTTTCCGCTATTGCCGAGTGCATAGGCGACATTGCGGACGAAACGGTCGCGGCCGATGCGCTTTATCGCCGAGCCGGAGAATTTTCGCCGGAAAGCCGCATCATCGAGCTGTGCCAGGTCGGTCAGGAGCGGGGCAGCCTGGGCGGGGTGCGGACGCAGGGTTGTCTCCCGTGCCTCTTGGGCGAACTTGTTCCAGGGACATACGGCAAGGCAATCGTCGCAGCCATAGATGCGGTTGCCCAGCAGCGGGCGGAGCTCCGGTGCGATCGGGCCTTTGTGCTCGATGGTGAGATAGGAGATGCAGCGGCGCGCCTCCAGGCGATGCGGCGCCGGGAAGGCGCCCGTCGGGCAGGCATCGAGGCAGGCTCGGCAGTGGCCGCAATGATCCTGTTCAGGCGTGTCACACGGCAGCTCGACCGAGAGCAGGAGTTCGCCCAGAAACAGCCAGGAGCCGAACGCCCGCGACACGAGGTTGGTGTGCTTGCCCTGCCAGCCCAGTCCGGCGGCCTGCGCGGCAGGCTTCTCCATCAGCGGCGCAGTGTCGACGAAGACCTTGATCTCGTGCCGGTAGATGTCCCACACGAAGCGACCGAGTGCCTTGAGCTTGCTCTTCACGACATCATGGTAGTCGCGACCATGCGCATAGACGGAGATCGCGGCGCGATCCGGTGACTCCTGCACGAGGCGGGGATCGTCCGGCGGAGCATAGTTGAGCGCGAGGGAAACCACCGTGCGCGCTTCCGGCCAGAGCGTCGACGGATCGGCGCGTTGCTCGGTTCGCTCTGACAACCATCCCATGTCGCCGTGAAAACCCTGTGCGACGTAGGTGGCGAGGTGTTGCAATCGCTCGCGCCGGGCCTCGGTGCCTGCCGTTGCCGGCGCGAAGCCGACGGCATCGAAGCCGAGCCGCAGAGCCTCGTCGCGGATGGCCTGCCGCAGTTCCGACGGGCCGGCCGGACGCGGCGCCCGCTTCGGGATCGGTGGGCGTGCCGCCACCGCCGTGTCCTAGCGGCCGCGGTAGGCCGGGACGCCCTGGTCTGGCAGCCACAGGCCCTTAGGGGGGGCGCCGGTCTGCCAGAAGACGTCGATCGGCATGCCGCCGCGGGGGTACCAGTATGCTCCGATGCGTAGCCAGCGCGGGCGGATCGTCTTTACGAGACGCTGGCCGATGGCGAGCGTGCAGGCCTCGTGGAAATCCGGATGGTTGCGAAAGCTGCCGAGGAAGAGCTTGAGCGACTTGCTCTCCACGAGCTTGGCCCGGGGCGCGTAGTCGATCACCAGATGGGCGAAATCGGGTTGGCCGGTCATGGGGCAGAGGCTGGTGAATTCGGGGGCAGTGAAGCGCACCAGATACAACGTCTTGGGATCGGGATTGGGCACGGCCTCGAGGATCGCCTGGTCGGGCGAGGCGGGCAGGGCGGCCGGTCGGCCGAGCTGGCGGAGGTGGGGGTATTTGGACATGGGAAGGTATTTAGACCTGACGCCCTCATATGGTAAGCGGGCCGCCATGACTTACCGGGTAGCCATCGTGGGGGCCGGACCTTCCGGATTTTATGCGGCGGACGGTCTGTTGCGCGGCCAGCCCGATCTTCGCATCGACATCATCGACCGCCTGCCGACGCCGTTCGGACTGGTCCGCGGCGGCGTGGCCCCGGATCACCAGGGCACCAAGGCGGTCGTGCGCCAATTCGACCGCCTTCTGGCCCAGCCCGGTGTGCGTTTCGCCGGCAATATCGAGATCGGCCGGGATCTCTCGTGGGACGAACTGCGCGCAGGATACGACGCTGTGATCGTCGCCACCGGAATGGTCATCGACCGCAAGCTCGAGATCCCGGGGGAAGACCTGCCGCACGTCTGGGGATCGTGGCGGTTCGTTGCCTGGCTGAACGGGCATCCGGACTTCCGCCATGGCCCCGATCTCAGCCAGGTCCGCCGCGTCGCCGTGATCGGCAACGGCAATGTCGCGCTCGACGTGGCGCGCATCCTGGCCAAGAGCGCCGATGAGATGGCCAAGAGCGACATCGTTCCCGAGTCCGCGAATGCGATCGCCGCTGCGCCGTTGACGGACATCTATGTGATCGGCCGCCGCGGCCCCGAACAGGCCTCTTTCACGAGCAACGAGCTGGCCGAGATGGGGCGGCTGGGACGTGCCGTGGCGCTGGCGGATGCCGATGCACTGGCGGTCGAGCCGCCGGCCGAAGGGCCGACGCCGGAACGGCTGCGCAAGGCGAAGAACCTGGAGATCCTGCGTGGTTTTGCGGTCAACAAGGCCGGCGCCAAGCCGATCTCGGTGCATTTCCGGTTCAATGCCAGGCCGGTCGCGGTCCGCCGCGGCGAGATCGAGCTGTCGACGGGCGTCGTGCCGGCCGATCTCGTGGTTACCTGTATCGGCTATCGCGGTGACGACTTTCCCCAGGGCGAGGGCGTATTCGCGGTCGGCTGGGCGCGGCGGGGCCCGACCGGAACCATTCCCACCAATCGAGCCGACAGCCACGCCGTGGCCCAGGACGTGCTTAAGTGGCTCAAGGATCGCGACCCCAAGAGCGGTCCCGATCCGATGCCGCTGTCGATCGATGCCGCCGGCTGGCGCCGCATCGACGAGGCGGAAGTGGCCGCAGGTGCCGCGCAGGGGCGCCCCCGGGTGAAGCTCACGGACTGGGAGGCGCTTTTGCGCGTCGCCCAGGGGCAGTGAGCCCTTTATTCTGTCGTCTGGCGTACAAGGAGAAGTTTAATGTTGTCGACGCTTCGTCGCGTCTTTCTATCGATGGCGGCTGCCACGGCGCTCGTCGCCCCGCTGGCCGTCCCTGCGCAGGCGCAGACGGTGCTGCGCTTCGCGCCTCATTCGGATCTCAAGATCCTCGATCCGATCTGGACGACGGCGCTGATCACGACCGACCACGGCATGATGGTCTACGACACGCTGTTCGCGGTCGACGACAAGCTCGAAGTGAAGCCGCAGATGGTCGACAAGTGGGAGGTCTCTCCCGACAAGCTGACCTGGACCTTCACGCTGCGCGACGGCCTCGAGTGGCATGACGGCACACCGGTGACGGCGGAGGATTGCGTCGCGTCGCTCAAGCGCTGGGGCGCCAAGGACACGATGGGCCAGAAGCTCATGAGCGCCGTGACCGAGCTCAGCGCGCCGGATGCCAAGACCATCAAGATGGTGCTGAGCCAGCCCTACGGCCTGGTGCTGGAGACGCTCGGCAAGTCGAGCTCGAACATCCCCTTCATGATGCCGAAGCGCATCGCGCAGACCGATCCCAACACGCAGATCACCGATCCCACCGGCTCCGGTCCGTTCATCTTCAAGAAGGATGAGTGGAAGCCGGGCGAGAAGATCGTCTACGTCAAGAACCCGCGCTACAAGCCGCGCAACGAGCCGCCCTCGGGCCTCGCCGGCGGCAAGGTGGCCAAGGTCGATCGCGTCGAGTGGATCTGGATCGCCGACACGCAGACGCAGGCGAACGCGCTGATGGCCGGCGAGATCGACATCCTCGAGATGGTGCCACCCGACCTGCTGCCGCTGCTCGAGAAGGACAAGAACATCAAGACCTTCGTCGTCAACACGGCGGGGCGGCAATATGCGATGCGTTTCAACACGCTCTACAAGCCGTTCGACAATCCGAAGATCCGGCTGGCGGCGCTCTATGCGCTCGACCAGAAGGAGATCCTCGAGGCCAATGTCGGCGATCCGAAGTACTACACGGTCTGCAAGTCGCTGTTCCCGTGCGGCTCGCCGCTCGAATCGACCAAGGGCTGGGAAGACAAGCTTTC
This sequence comes from Enhydrobacter aerosaccus, assembly GCF_900167455.1. Taxonomy (GTDB): domain Bacteria; phylum Pseudomonadota; class Alphaproteobacteria; order Reyranellales; family Reyranellaceae; genus Reyranella; species Reyranella aerosaccus. The sequence goes on along the minus strand of NZ_FUWJ01000010.1, from coordinate 16,025 downwards.
GGGCAATGCCGCCAAGGCCAAGCAGCTCCTGCAGGAGGCGGGCTATGACGGCACGCCGATCGTGATGATGCATCAGACCGATGTGCCCGGTCACAACAACCTCGCCACGGTCGCCAAGCCGCAGCTTGAGAAGGCGGGCTTCAAGGTCGACCTGCAGCCGATGGATTGGCAGACGCTGGTGTCGCGCCGCGCCAAGAAGGATCCGCCGGACAAGGGCGGCTGGAACGTCTTCTTCACCTCGTGGGGATCGACGGATGTGCTGAACCCGGTGTCGACCGCGTTCCTGAACGCCTCCTGCGACAAGGCGACGTTCGGCTGGCCGTGCGACGCGGAGCTCGAGAAGCTGCGCGATGCCTATGCCAAGGAGACCGATCCGGCCAAGCAGAAGGCGATCGCCGAGCAGGTGCAGCTGCGCATGCTCGACTATCCGACGCATGCGCCGCTCGGCCAGTACACCGCGCCGTCGGCGATGCGCAGCAACATCACCGGCCTGCTGCACGCGCCGGCGCTGGCGCTGTGGAACGTCCAGAAGAACTAGCCTGAAGTCGCTTCGATCAGGGCCGCGGGCTTGCTGTCCGCGGCCCTTTTTGTTGGCTGTCTGCTTCCTCAGTCGAGCCGTACGCTTACGCCTTCCAGCCCCTTGCGCGACGCCGGGAAGCGCTTGGTCACTTCGGCGTCGTGGCCGGGGATGATCATTTCGGTGCGGCCCTCGGCCAGTTTCCGCAGCTTGTCGTAACCGGCCAGCATGTCGGCAACCGAGTAGACGATCGAGAACAGCTTGTCGTTGTTGACGCCCCAGAAGTAGTGCGAGGCATCCGACGCCAGCACCAGCCAGCCATTGCGCGTCATGACCCGCACCGACTGGATGCCCATCGTGTGGCCGCCGATCAGATGCACCGACAGGCCGGGCTGGATCTCCTCGTCGCCGTCGTGGAACACGACCCGATTGCCGTAGAGCGCCCGCACCATGCCGACGATGTCGTCGCACTCGTAGGCATGACGGAACGTGCCCTTGCACATGTGCCGTCCGGTGGCGAACTGCATCTCCTTGTCCTGCAGGTGGAAGCGCGCCTTGGGGAAGCGGTCCCAGTTGCCGATATGGTCGTAATGCAGGTGGGTGACGATCACGTCCTCGACTTCGTTGGCGTCGATGCCGAGCTCGCCCAGCAGGTCGGCCGGGTTCTTCCTGACCTCGCGGCCGCGCTTCTTGCCGACCTGGGCGTTGAAGCCGGTGTCGATCACGATCGGCTTGGCGCCGATCTCGCGCTGGCCCTCGGCGTCGAGCGGGATCGCCACCCAGACGAAGTAGTCCATGGGGAAGTCCGCGTCGTGCGGATCGGGGTTGATCTGCACTTCCCAGGCCTTGCGCGGCAGATGGGCGTATTTGACCGCATGAACCTCGTAGATGGGCGTCGAACGCATCTTTGTTTCCTTCCCGTCGATTTCTGTCGGCCGACCGTAGCGCGGCCGCCGCCTTGGAGGCTATACTGCCAGCATGGTCGCAGGTGACCTCCTCGGTCGGCGAATTAGCAACCCGGTTTGCACTGCAAGCCGGGCTTCAGCTGTTTTCGCCTGTTTCCGTTCCGAGGAGTCGTCCCATGTCCGCCGTTCTGGCGCTCAAGCGTAATTCGTCCACCATCCGCTATTGTTTCGAAGCCGACGCCGAGCCGGGCGTCCTGCCGCGCGCCCTCGAGCTGCTGGCCAAGCGCGGGCTGGTGCCGGCCCGGGTCTATGCCCAGGCCGATGCCGATCAGCTCTCGGTTGAGATCGAGGTCGAGGGGCTGGAGGCCGACACGGCCGACCATGTCGGCCGATCCCTGTCGCAGATCGTGGGCGTGCGCCACATCTTCTAGAAGGACGCGCAGCAGGTTCACGACGCCAGCCGTTCGACGATGGCATCGATGTGCAAGCGGGCCACGTCGATGGCGGGAAAGCCGGCGGTCTGCTCGTCGAACATGACGGCGAGATCGGTGCCGGCGAGCAGGATCGCCTCGACCCCGTCGCGTTGCTGCAGCGTTGCCGCGATCCGGCGTAGCGCCGCCGCGTCGTCGGCATCAGCCTTCTGCGTGTCGAGGATGGCCTGGTAGGCCCGCGCGATGAGCGCGAGCTCGTCGGGCTGTGGCTTGACGATCTCCACGTCCTTGAGCTGGCCCCACAGGCTGCCTTCCATCGTGAAGACGGTGCCGAACAGGGCGACCCGCCGGACCCTGCGGCGGCGCAGCTCGGCGGCGATCGGGTCGACGATGTTGATCAGCGGCAGGCGCGTGCGCCGCACGATCTCGGCGATGGCGATGTGCGGCGTCACCGCCGGCAGGACCGCCCACTGCGCGCCGGCGCGGCCCAGCCGCTCGATGAAGCCGACGATGTAGTCCGCCAACGCGTCGAGCCTGCCGGCGCGGATCAGGCTCTGGCCGTGCTCGACATCGGCATGGACAATCACGAGGTCGGGCGTGAAGCCGCGCGTCCTGCAGGCGGCGGCGATCCGTTCGTAGTAGTGGACCGTGGCGCCGACACCGAGCCCCCCGACGATGCCGACGCAGGTCGTCATGCCGGCCAGTTCCGTTGCCACACGGCGGCCAGCTCGGGCCGCTGATCGGCGTGGCGGGCGATCGCGAACAGGCGCGGCGCCTCGATCTCGAACCAGCCGCGCTTGGGCCGCCAGCGAGTCATCACGGCGAGGTAGATGTCGAGCGCGGAGAAGCGCTTGCCCAGGAACCACGGCGCGCCGACCTCGCCGTTGACCTGCCGCCACAGCCGTTGCGCATAGGCGTCGGTGGCGGCGCGGAACGGATCGCGCGCGGTATTCACCGAGACGAAGCGTGCGGGATCGTCGGCGTAGGTGAAGGTCGGATAGATATTGGCGACCAGGAATACCAGCCAGCGCAGGAACCTGGCGCGTTCCGGTGCGCCCGGCCCCGGCACCAGCGAGTCGGTGCCGGTGATGTCGGCCAGCAGCAGCGTGATGGCCGCGCTCTCGCTCATCACCGTGCCGTCGGGCAGGACCAGGGTCGGTACCTGCGCCAGCGGATTGACCTTCTCGAGCCGGGCGCGCGCATCCGGCGACTTGAACAGATCGTCGACCGGCTCGAAGGTGAAGGGCAGCCCGTACCAGGCGAGCTGCGCCTCGACGATCGCCGAGCCCCAGCCGGCACGGCCGTAGAGCTTGTACCCGGTCATGACGCCCCTTACGGCTTCTGCAGCGGCTGGATCAGGCTCGACGTGTCCCAGCGCCCGCCGCCGCGCTCCTGCACGCGGGCGTAGAACTGGTCGACCAGCGCCACCAGGGGCATCTGCGCCTTCCAGCGCTTGCCCTCGGTCAGGCAGATGCCGAGATCCTTGCGCATCCAGTCGACGGCGAAGCCGTACTCGAACTTGCCCGCCAGCATGTTCTGCCAGCGATTCTCCATCTGCCAGCTCTGCGCTGCGCCCTTGGAGATGGCGCCCATCGCCTTCTCCATGTCGAGGCCGGCGCGCTGGCCGAGATTGAGCGCCTCGGCCAGCCCCTGCACGATGCCGGCGATGCACATCTGGTTCATCATCTTGGTGATCTGGCCGGCCCCCGGCGGGCCGATCAGCGTGATGGCCTTGGCATAGGAATCGGCCACCGGCTTGGCCTTGTCGAAGGCGGCCGCATCGCCGCCGCACATCACGGTGAGCTGGCCGTTCTCGGCGCCGGCCTGGCCGCCCGAAACCGGCGCGTCGATGAAGTCGATGCCGAGCTTCTTGCCCGTCGCATGTAGCTCGCGCGCGACATCGGCCGAGGCGGTGGTGTTGTCGAAGAAGATGGCGCCCTTGCTCATGCCGGCGAAGGCGCCGTTGTCCCCCAGCACCACGGAGCGCAGATCGTCGTCGTTGCCGACGCAGCAGAAGACGATCTCGCGGCCAGCCGCGGCTTCCTTCGGTGTCTTCGCCGCCGTGCCCTTATGCTTCTTGGTCCAGGCCTCGGCCTTGGCGAAGGTGCGGTTGTAGACCACGACCTCGTGTCCCTTGGCGGCAAGATGCCCGGCCATCGGGAAACCCATCACGCCCAGACCCAGAAACGCCACCTTGGCCATCGTCTGCTCCCATGCTGTCTCGCCTTGCGGGCGGGATCATAGAACCAAATACCCGCGATGCCAGAGGCCGCGCCGAAAAAGGACACAGCGCCGCGTCGCCTGTCGCACCGTTGTCGTCACCAAAAAAATCGGCTCGCGAGGATTGCCCTGAAATGCCGATTCCGTGGGCCTCGGAGGCAATTCCTCGCGAGGCTCGCGAGCCTCGCGAGAGTCGCGAATGTTGGCCGCCGGTTGGTCTTCGGGCACGACATCTCCTCCGCGCCGCCGCGAGGGCGCCCGCAGCGACGCACTCCGACCCGAAACGGTCGCATGTTTCGTCCGGTTGCGTCCTGTTCAATATTGCATAAATCGCAATATAAGTCGAGAAGAATGCGATATTCGCCTATGGGGCGAGGCCGGGCTTTTCCTGCCGCGGTGGCCAGACCGGTGTGCCGTCGGCCAGGTCGATGCTGAAGCGGGCGCCGATACCGAGGCGGTTATCCAGATAACGTATTCGCGCTGGACGAAAGACATGCGCGTGAGCGCGGAAGACTGTCCGGACAGTGCTGACCGGATTGGCCATGAGATCGCGCGCGAAGGAAAACTTGTCCAGGTAGGTCGCGAGCGCTGAGGCCTTTTCGCCAGCCGTGGCCGCGAGTCCGGCCACCCCTTCCATCTGCAGTCCCCTGATGTTCCGCCAGGTGGCAACGGGCGCGTGCACTGTGACGGCGCAGGTCGGATTGACGGCAAGGTTGCGGCAGTGTCGCGAGTCGAGTGACGAGAAGAACACGAGATCGAAGCCGGATGCCGCGAAGTAGACATCGCTCGCCCACGGGACGTTGTCGGCACAGGTCGCCAACGTCATGGGTGCGACCTCCCGGAGGAGAGCGCCCGTTGCCGACTGGAATTCCTCACGCGTCACCGCCGCTCCAGCGCTTGAACAGGTTGTGTTCGATCTCGAACTGATCAAGGACCTTGCCGACCGTCTGGTCGACGACGTCCATGATCGTTTTCGGTCCGTGATAGAAGGACGGTGCCGGCGGCAGGATGACACCGCCCATTTCCGTGACGGCCGTCATGTGGCGCAGGTGGCCGAGATGGAGGGGTGTCTCGCGCGGAACGAGGACGAGCTTGCGGCGCTCCTTGAGGGTCACGTCGGCGGCGCGGGCGAGCAGATTCTCGTTCAGGGACAGGGCGATCTGCGCCAGGCTCTTCATGGAGCAGGGCACCACCGCCATGCCTGCGACACGGAACGATCCGCTGGAGACCGAAGCGGCGAGATTGTCGTGGGCATGGACGACATCGGCCAGCGCCTTGACCGATTCGACGCTGCGGTCGGTCTCCAGGCGCAGGGTGACCTCGGCGCCCTTGCTCAGGATCAGGTGTGTTTCCACGCTTTGGATATCCTTCAGGACCTCCAGCAGCCGGATGCCGTAGACGACCCCGCTCGACCCGGACAGGCCGACAATCAGACGTTTCATGACGTAGTCTCCCGATGAACGGTTCTTAGATGGAATTCCAAAGGCTGTTGCGAGCTCTGACAGGTCGTTTCGATATTGAGAACCTTGCCTCGATGAAGGGGAGCTACTGCGCTCCTTTTCCCTTCTCGTAGACGAAACAGGAATCAGCGAACGTATAGGGATATTCGGGTCGCCGGTCGGCGATGCGCCCGAGTTTCGGCCGCACGTTGCCGAAAGCCCGGTAGAGAAGCGGGTTCGGCTGTCCGCGGAATTCCTTGAGGATATCGAGCCAAGTGCGCGGAGCGGCCTGAATGAAGGCGGCCATGCGCTTGGTGAGTTCCTCCTCGGATAACGGTGCCCCGACAGCCGGGGCATCTCCAAGCGGCTCGGTGATGGTGCAGGCCATAAAGGAGTCGAGATCGTAGTTGCCGACCACGGGGATGGTGCAGTCGAACCCCACCTTGGACATGAAGACGGGAGGCTTGTCGGTTCGCCCCAGGGGATCGAGGGGCAGGACGTTGAGTTCCGGGATGATGAGCGTGTCCTTGCTCGGGTCGTAGCGCCAGGCCATGGCCCATTTCACGCGGTCGTCGTCGAAGATGTCGACATCCTCGTCGAAGACGTAGGCGAGCTTGGGGAACCACTGCCGCGAGCAACTGAGCATGATCGCGAGCGCCTGCTTGGCGTCGCCGCCGCCCCGTGTCCTGATGCGGGCATAGGCGATGTTGGTGCAGCCGCCCGGCGGCATGAAGACATCCAGGACCTGGATGCCGGCGTTCCTCAATGCCGTATGGATGTCACCCTCGACGGCGAGGTTGAAGATCATCATGTCCGTCAGGCCGGGCTTGAGCCCGCCGATGGTGGCATGCTGGAACACCGCTCCCTTGCGGTGCGTGATGCAGTCCACCACGAAGCGGCAGTTGCGCGGCAGGCCGCCACCGTATGTTCCGGTGAACTCACCGTAAGGCCCCTCGTCGTAGACCCAGCCTTCGGTGGTGATGATGCGGCCTTCCAGCACGATCTCGGCATTGGCCGGTACGGTCAGGTCGCTGGTCTCGCATTTCACCACCTTGGCCGGCGCGCCGTAGAAGCCGCCCAGGACGTCCCAGTCGTCGACGCCGGGAAAGGAGAACATGCAGGCGATCTTGTCGAGGGTCGGTCCGCCGACCACCATCGCGGCCGGCATGTCGCGGCCGAGTTCCTGATACCGCCTGGCGTTGACCCGGGAGTTGTGGCTGTCGTTGCGCATGTCGACATTGGTCTCGTTCCGCGACCGGTACATGAGCCGGTACATCCCCCAGTTGATGAGTCCGGTATCGGGATGGCGCGAGACGACATTGACGTCCTGGATGTAGGCGTGGCCGTCGTGGGGATGGTGGAGGAACAGCGGAAAGCGCGTGAGGTCGACGTCGGAGCCCTTGAGGACGACATCCTTGCAGGGCGCGGTGTCGACCACGACGGGAGGAATCCGCCGGCCGGCCAGTTCTCCGAGCCGGGCGCTGACGGCACGAGGGTCGCAGCCCGTGGCGTGAGCATACTGCTGGCGGTTCGAATAGGCTCCGGCCAGGAGGGGAAAGTCGTGGTCCTTGATCTTCTCCACGAGCACGGCCTTGTCATGGACCGCATCCATGATCGAGGGCAGTTCATCGGCGCGCTTCTCGCCGGTGATACGGACGAGCTGCCCGATCCTTTCCAGCTCTGCAATGAAATCCGGCATGCTCTGCTGAGGCATTGTGCTCTCCTTCACTTCCTTCGACGACCCGTCACGCGAAGCGCTCTTGTTCCGGCGATACGCCGTGCGAATGACCGCGATATCGTCCGCGGCAAATCCAGGCCGCGTCCACTCGACCAGGGGGTGGCCTGTACTGTCTCAGCGCTCAGCCCGCGTTGCGTCATCCCGATAGACGAAGCATGAATCGGCAATCGTGTAGGGATATTCTGGCCGCTGGTCGGCCACGCGACCGAGCCTGGGGCGCAGGGTGCCGAAGGCGCGATAGATGTTCGGATAGGGCTGGCCGTGGAACTTCCGCAGGATGTCCTCCCAGGTGCGGGGGGCTTCCTTGATGTAGGCCTCCATGGCCTGTTCGAGCGCCGGCTCCGCCAGGATCACCGTGGTCGCGGGCGGTGCGCCGAACGGCTCGGTCACGCTGCACTTCATGAAGCTGACCCGGTCGATATTGCCGACGATGGGAATGGTGCAGTCGAATCCCGCCTTTGGCGTGTGCACGGGCGGATGGTTGGTCTGAGCCAGTGGGTCGAGGGGGAGGATGTTCAGGTCCGGGATGATGACCGTGTCGATCTGCGGATTGTACCGCCAGGCCATGGCCCACTTCACCTGATCGTCGTCGAAGATATCGATGTCCTCGTCGAAGACATAGGCGAGCTTGGGAAACCACTGCCGTGAGCAGGTCAGCATCAGGCCGAGCGCCTGCTTGGCGTCGCCGCCGCCCACGACCTTGATCCGTGCGTAGACGATGTTGTGGCTGCCCCCATAGGGCGCATGGACGTCGAGCACATGGATGCCGGCGAGCTTCAGCGCGCTGTAGATGTCCGATTCGATCGTCGGGTTGAAAATCATGAGATCGGTGCGGCCGGGATGCAGCCCCCCGATCGTGGCGTACTGGTAGATCGCGTTGCGGCGGTAGGTGATGCAGTCGACGACGAAGCGGCAATTCTTCGGCAGGCCGGAGCCGTAGGTGCCCGTATATTCTCCGTAGGGACCTTCGTCGTAGATCCAGCCCTCGGACGTCATCATGCGGCCTTCGAGGATGATCTCGGCATTGGCGGGGACGGTCAGGTCGTTGGTCTCGCACTTCACGACTTTTGCCGGCTCGCCGTAGAAGCCGCCCAGGATGTCCCAGTCATCCTCGCCCGCGAAGGAGTACATCGATGCGACCTTGTCGAGGGTCGGGCCGCCGATCACAACGGCGACCGGCATGTCCTTGCCGGCCTTCTGGTATTTCTTGGCATGGATGCGCGCGTTGTGGCTGTCGTTCCTCATGTCGATGTTCGTTTCGTTCCTGGAACGATACATGAAGCGGTAGATGCCCCAGTTGATGAGGCCGGTCTCCAGGTCCCGCGAGACGACGTTGGTGTCCTGGATGAACGCGTGACCGTCATACTTGTGGTAGAGGAACAATGGCAGACGCGTGAGATCGACATCCTCGCCCTTCAGGATGACTTCCTTGCAGGGGGCGGTTTCGACCACGACCGGCTTCTCGCGCTTCAGGTTGACCCGCGAGATGGCCTTGCCGAGGTCGCGGGGATCGCATTTGAGCGCATGGGCATATTGCTCGCGCGTGCTGTAGGCGCCGGCCAGGAACATGAATTCGCTGTCGATGACCTTCTCGACCAGGATCGCCTTGTCGGGCGAGGCCTCCATCAGGGCTGGCAGTTCGTCGACGCGCTTCGGTTCCTTGATGCGTGTCAGCTGACCAATCGCTTCAAGCTCTGCGACGAAAGAGGTCATGTCCTGTTGCGGCATGGCATTGGTCCTGGGGAATGGAGCGGAACTGGTCTTGCAAGATGAGGTCGTGTGGGCGCCCGGCCGGAGCGGTATCCGGCCGGGAGCATTGCGATGGGCTACTCGTCGGTGTCGAAGCGGTCCTTGAGCGGGAAGCCGGGCGGATAGTCGACTTCGCCGGTCTTCTCGTTCCAGCGCACCACGCCCTCGCGCGGTACGCCGGCCGTCGGGCCACCGACGGCATCGGTATCGACCAGGCGTGCCGTCCGCAGGCCGTTGATCAGCCAGTCGCCGTTTACGGCGCGATCGGCGCATTTCGTCCATTCCTCGCACCAGTCGCCGAGGCTGTAGCCGTACCACTTCCAGCGCGGTGTGACGGCGGGCATGCCGGCCTTGTCCCACAGCACCCTGGCTTCCTCCATGATCTCGCGCTTCGGCAGCGCCACCGGCGGCATGTCGTAGTGCAGGGTCGCGTCGATCATGATCTTGGCTTCCCATTCACGGTCACGCAGCTTCGGGGCATGGCCGTTGGCCTGGTGATCCTCGATCTTCACCGACTTCATCAGGTCGGTGCGGTAGGCGATGGCCCACAGCACCTCCTCGACATTGTTCGGATTGATGTCCTCGTCGACCGCCACGGTGATCTTGCCGACCGAGCGCATGAAGGTGGTGGCGCCTTCCAGCGCGCGCCAGATCTCGGTCTTGGGTGTGTTGCGCTGCAGGACGATGACCGTGAACCGCGAGACGCCGATCATCGGTCCGTGCAGGGCGACATCCTTGACCTGGCGGATATACAGCGTGTTCTTCAGATGGTTGAGCATGATCGCGCTGTAGTTCAGCTGCTTGATGACGCCCGATTCGGACGGTGCCATCTGCGAGATCATCGATGTCAGGATCGCCTTCTTGCGCCGCGTGATGGCGGTGACGGTGATCGAGTGATTGTACTCCTCGACAGACATGTTGCCGTAGGACTCGCCGAACGGCGCTTCCATCTCGAGCTTCTGCGGGTCGAGCCAGCCCTCGATGATGATCTGGGCGTCCGCCGGGACCATCAGCGGGATCGTCTTGCACTTCACCTTGCGGTAGGGCGCGCCGGCCAGGGCACCGGCGACGTCCATGTCGTCGAGATACTCAGGCACCTTCTGCGGTCCGACGACCTGCAGGCTGGGCGGCGCGCCGACGATCAGCGCCACCGGCATCTTCTCGCCTCGCTCCTTGTACTTCGCCCAGTTCTGATGGGCGCCGCCATTGGTCTGGATCAGCCACATGCCCGTCATGCGGTCGGAGGCTTTCAGGCTGCAGCGATTCTGGCTGATGTTCTGGATGTTCGTCTCGGGATTGAGCGTGACGAAAAGGCCAGCCGAGAAATACGGTGCCGTATCCCAGCCGGGCGTATTGTTCGGCACCGGCAGCGTGTCGAGACCCTTGCCGGCGCCGCCCTTCAGGTCGTCGCCTGTCAGCACCACCTCATGGACGGGTGCTTCCTCGGAGGGAATCTCGACGGCGGGGATGGGATGCTGGAAGGCATGGGACCACTTGTCGAAGATCTTCTGCGACAGCTCCGACAGTCCTTCGTCCTTGTGCTCGATGCCCATCGACAGGGCGTAGATCGCCGGCGATCCCGCCGTGCCGCCGACCTGGACGTCGCAATTTCCCTTGTACTTCCGGCCCTGGGCGTCGGTGACGTTGGTGAACAGGAAGGCCCGCTTCGGGTTGCTGTTGAGCACCGTGCCGACGTCGCCGACATAGCCCCAGCGGACGAAGGCATGCAGGTGCCGGTCCTTGTTGATTTCCTGGTCGATCGTCCACAGGAGATCTGCCTTCTTGAGCTTCTCCAGATGATCGTTGAGGTCGTCGTATTTGCGTCGAAATCCCTTTTGCATGATCGGGCTCCTCATGTGTGGGACGAAATGGTGAAAGGGGCGGTCTTTGGACCGGTCATGGTCAGATGGGTCGGCGGCGTGCCGTCAGCGTCTACTTGTCCTCGTCGGGAATGCCCCTGGCGGGATCCTGGGGCTGGGCCGTGCTGCTCATATGCGCGGCGGAGCGGCGTCCGTTGGCGATCCAGTCGCCTTGCGCGGCGCGCGCGGCGCAGGCGTCCCATGTCTCGGACCAGTCCCCGAGCGAGTACCCGCTCCAGGGCGACTGGGGCCGCAGCGGCGGCAGCTTGAGCTCCCCCCAGATAGCGCGTGCCCGTTCCATGTATTCCTTCTTCGGCAGCGCGACGGGCGGATAGTCGCCCTTGGCCGTGGCATCGATCAGCATGGTGGCGTCGATGTCCGAACCCTTGAGCGCGGGGCCGTGGCCCTTGCCGCGGTTCGGCACGACGTGGGTGTCCGTCTGCGGATTGGAGCGGTAGGCGATTGCCCACAGGACGTGGTCGGTGTCTTCGGGGTCGATGTCCTCGTCCAGGGCGATGCAGAACTTGCCGATTGCGGGCGTGAGCGAGGCGGTTCCCATCAAGGCGCGCCAGATCTCCGTCTTTGGCATGCCCTTCTTCATGATGAGGAAGACGAACGGCCGCAGGTTGGTGAGCGGTTCGTGCATCGACACGCGGACGACGCCCTTGATGTTGAGGGCGTCGCGCAGATGCGAGAGGTACAGCGGCTCGTAGGCCACCTTCTTGATGACGCTCGATTCGCTCGGCGTGACCTGGGAGATGATCGAGGTGATCGTGTAGGAGGAACGGCGTGTGATCGCCGTCACGCGCATCGAGAAATTGTATTCCTCCAATGCCATGTAGCCGTGGGACTCGCCGAACGGGCCTTCGGGTTCGAGCCGCTCGGTATCGATGAAGCCCTCGATCACGACCTGCGACTCCGCCGGAACCAGGAGGTCGACCGTCTTTGCCTTGACGACGTTGATCGGGCAGCCGGCAAGCCCGCCGGCCACGGTAAGCTCGTCGCAATCGAGCGGCATCTTCTGGGGGCCGACGAAGGCGACGATCGGCGGTGCGCCGAGCGCCACAGCCACCGGCATCGGCTGGCCCCGCTTCTTGTACTTGAGCCAGTGCACGCCACCGCCGGCCAGCGTCGAACGCTCCATCATCACGGCCAGGCGGTCCGGTGCCTTCAGGTTGCCGCGGTAAAGGCCCATGTTCTGGATGCCGTTGTCGGGATCGCGGGTGAACCAGAGCGCGGCCGTGAGATAAGGCGCTGTATCGTAGCCTGGCGTCGAGATCGGGATGGGCAGGGCGTCCAGCCCGTGTCCGGGTTTCGACAGGATGTCGCCCGTTTCGACGACTTCCTGGCAGGATGTCGTCGCCACTTGCCTAGGGGCGATGGGATGGGCGATCGCCTCGAGCCACGCCTTGCCGATATCGGCCTCAGGCTTCTTCATCCCAAGGGCGTAGATCTGGCGATTGCCGGCCAGGGCGCCGATGGCGACGCGGGCGCCAGGATAATGTCGCCCGCGGGCATCGGTGATGTTGGTGAAAAGGAAGGCCTTGCGATCCGCCTCCGCAATGCCGCCGCGGTATTGCCAGCGGACCAGCGGATGCATCTCGGTGTCCTTGTCGATGGCGCGATCGATCGAGTAGAGCAGCCCCTGCCGCTTCAATGTATCGAGATGGACATCGAGATCGTCATATCCGCGCGGCTCTCCGCCCATGGTTGCTTCCCCCTGCGCACGTTCATTTCAGGCTGGCATTCCAGACCGGGCCGCTTTTGAAATGCGATGGGGAAACGGTAGTCACATGTGGCGTGTGCAAAATTGATTCAGGTCAACGGCGGCGGCAGAACAGCTTAAGGTTCCGTGACGCCCTCTCGGGAGAACTGAAGCAAGAGCCATCCGTTTCAGGCGGTGAGCTGTCGTTGCGGCGGGTTCGACTGCAGCCGACAGCCCGTGACCGGGCAGGGCGACCCGTCGAGCCGGCCGGCGCCCTCGCTCTCATGGTGCAGCTCCGCCCATGAGAGGAGCCCGTCTATTGGGCGAACCGCAATCCCGGCAATATCGACTGCAGCCACGGCTGCACGCCGATCAGGCGCGTGAAATAGGAGTGGTCGCCGTATTTGTCGCCGCTGCCGGTGACATTGACTCCGGCGATGAACCAGCGCCCGCCGCGCTGGATCCAGGCCGAGCCGCCGCTGTCGCCGCCGCCCAGGATGCCGTCCATGCGATTGCCGCCCTCCGACTCGGGCCGCAGCGTGATGCGCAGCCAGTTGCCGGCATCGTCCTCCTCCGGCACGGGCCGCACCGGCAGCATGACCTTGTCGATCGTGGCCTCGGCGGCGGTCTTGTTGTCGGTCGGGTCGTCGAAGCGACCCTGCTCGCCGAGCGAGCCGGTACCGCGGCTGCCGAAGCCGACGAACACGATGCGGTCGCCTCTCTGGATATTGGCGGCATAGAGCACCGGCGGCGGCCCGGCATCGTTGACTTCGCCATCGAGGCCGACGATGGCCACGTCGTAGCCGCTGCGCGTATCGCCGTCGCCGTTGTAGAGCGGGTGCATGAACAGCTTCGAGCCTTCATGGATCGCGCCGCTGTTGGTGCGGTAGAGATAGTGATCGGCCGGCTCGCCGTTCTTGAAGCAGTGCCCGGCGGTCAGCACGTAGCCGATGCCGCCGAAATTGCCGACCCAGGTCCCGGAGGCATCGTCCCATTCCTCGCCCTCGTCCTCGGAGAAGGCGACCAGCGGGGCGAATTGCGGCTGTTGGGCAAGGGCGATGTGCGATCGAAATCCGTTGGCGTGCCAGGCACTGTCCATGATGACGACGGCACCGGCGGAGCCGGAACGGGCCATCAACGGCGCGGAAGCGAGGGCGCCGAGAAGGGCGCGACGGCGGGAGAGACTCATAGGGACGCGGATGCTGCCAGAAGGAGGGCAATGGCGGCAATTCCCGTGATGAGCGGCGGCAGCGCCAGAGGCCAGGCGCGACGATAGAGCTCGGCATCGGAAACGGTCAGCCCCAGCAACGCCGCGCCCATGGAGATGCGGATCGGCGACAGCATGGTGAGGTTGGTGCACAGGCTGTTCTGCACCGCCGCGATCCAGGCGGGATCGAGCGCCACGGCCCGGGCCAGCGCCGTCACCATCGGCATCAGCATGGCATTGGCCGCCGAGCCGCCCCCGGTCAGGAACCCGCCGATCGCGGCGAACAGCGGCACGCCGAAGGCAGCCCCCGGACCGGCCGCCGCCTCCAGCGCGGTCGCGATCTGCTGCGCCATGCCCGAGCCGACATAGAGCTCGGCCATGACCACGAAGGCGAGGGTGACGGCCGAGGCCCGCCAGGCGCCCTTGGCAGCAGCGGCGATCACACGCGGCAGGGAAGCGCGCGACGCCAGCACGACGATGACGCCGACCGAGATCAGCCAGAAGCCGGGCGCGTAGAGCGGGGCGAAGGCCGGCTGGTTGTCGAACGGCTTCACCGCCCACAGTGGCTTCAGGAAATCGCGCAGCGGCGGCACCAGCCGGGTGGCGCACAGGGCGAGGGTGAGGGCGATATAGGGCCCGTTGACCCGCAGGACGTGGCGCAGGCGCTTGGCATCGGGTCGCTCGTCGCGCCAGAAGCGCAGCGCGGCCAGCAACGCCGTCGGCGCGGCGCCGGCGATCTCGACATCGCCATAGCGGTTGGCGAGGCAGACCATCAGCAGCAGGAGCGCGGTCCAGCCGATATCGTCGAGCTTCTGCGCCGCCGACACGGCCACGCCGGCGGTGCGGGCGAAGCGCCAGTAGAGCACCAGATAGAGCGCGTGGATCGGCACCTGCAGCAGCGCCGAGGCGAGGCCGAGCTGCTGCGGCGCCAGGCCGGCGAGGGCAGCGCCGACGGTGGTGCCGATGGCGAGCGCGCCCCAGGGAACCAGCGTCTGGCTGTAGAGGCCGAGCAGCAGGGTCGGCAATCCCGGCAGCCCGAACCGCCGCAGCGCCGCCAGCGCGATCATGTAGCCGACCCCGAAGCCCGTAACCGATTCGGTGAAGGGCGCGATCAGGAAGCACAGCGCCCACAGCCGCCGCGGCGTCGCCTCGGTCGCGGCGGTGGCGGCCGCCTCGCCGCGGGCCTGGAGGCAATGGTGGAAGAAGATGCCGGTGGCGATGATGGCGATCACCTGGCCGGAGAGCCATAGCCCGGCCGGGATCTCGCGCGCCAGCAAGGACGGCGCGGCGCCGGCCACGGCGATGGTGGCGGCCAGGCCCACGATACCCGCCGTGAGGGCGCTGGCCCGCCCGGAGGCGAGCAGAACCAGGACGAGAAGCAGCGGCAGCAGCGCCAGGGCCGTCGACATGGCGCCTTCTATAGCCGGGCCCGATCCGACCCCAGCCGGAGGAAATCGAATGCCGGCCTGAAAAAAGCCGGTCCAAACGCCATCTTGCGCCGGACCGGCCTTTCCCTTAAACCCGCCGCCGTGCCCCGATAGCTCAGCTGGTAGAGCACGTCATTCGTAATGATGGGGTCGGCGGTTCGATTCCGTCTCGGGGCACCATTCACCTTATCTCTCCACATCCCAGGACATTTCAGGCGATCCCATATCGCATTGATATCAGTGCGTAATTTCGGATTTTGAGGCTTCCGGCCGTCTCAATCCGTGCCGTCCAATATCGGCCCAGCTCCACGATTTGTTGGCCTTGATGTTGGCCTCGCCTTGGTATCTGCTGCCCCGAGGCCAACAGCGGGGACACTTAAATGGCCTTGACAGACACGGCGTGTCGTACCGCCAAAAGCAGGCAAGCTGACTACAAGCTCTCCGATGGTGGCGGGCTTTATCTTCTGGTGAAGCCAAGCGGCTCGCGACTCTGGAACCAGGCGTACCGGTTCGGCGGGAAGCAGAAGAAGCTGTCCCACGGCGCCTATCCGTCGGTATCCCTTGCCACGGCGCGTCTGCTCCGCGACGAGGCCAGGAAGCTGTTGGCCTCAGGAGTTGACCCTGGGGCCAACAAGAAGGCTGCGAAACTGACCGCCGTCATCTCAGTCAACAACACCTTCGGGCGCATTGCCGAGGAGTATCTACAGCGCATCGAGGACGAGGGGGCTGCCGAGTCCACCGTTAAGAAGAACCGATGGATGCTTGTCGATCTTGCCGGTCCCGATCTTGGTACCCGACCAATCGCGGATATCACCCCGGCGGAAATTC
>NZ_FUWJ01000014.1 GCF_900167455.1 Enhydrobacter aerosaccus | reverse complement strand
GTAAGCGTCCGGCCGGGGCCGTGGGCTGACTGATGCGGTCGTCAGGTTACTGACGGGCCATCCGGGACGAGCCTGTCGCGGAGGTTCCAGGGCAGGAGTTCGGCGACGCGGTTGATCGGATGTTCTGCGATGATGCCGAGCACGCGCCGCAGATACGCTTCGGGATCGACGCCATTGAGCTTGCAGGTTTCGATCAAGCTGTAGATCGCGGCGGCAGCGGCGCTATTGTCGATCTCCAGCCGGCCGTCGTCGCGATAGCGACAGAGCTGGGTCACCGCCTGGCGCTCGGCCGGGCTGTGCCCGCGGATGCCCGCCTCGATGTCATAGAGGGTGCCGATGCGTTGGAGCGCCTCCTGCGCAAGCTCGGAGCCGTTGTCGACGTACAGGTCGTGGAACTTGCGCCGAGCATGGGCCCAGCAGGCGACCTCGACGATCTCATTGCCGTAGAGCCGGTTATAGCCGGCATAGCCATCCGCCTGCAGGAAGCCCCGGAACACCCGCAGATGGTCTTGCGGGCGCTCCCCCTTGCGGTCGGCGGAGTAGCGGAACAGAACCGACGGCGACGCGCTGTCAGCCGCGGGACGGTCATCGCGCACGTACACCCACAGCCGGCCGGTCCTGGTCCTGCCATGCCCCGGCGCCAGCACCGGCACAGGGGTGTCGTCGGCATGCAGCTTGCCGGGTTGGAGCGTCTGCTTCGCCAACGCCTCGACCAGTGGCTGCAGCAGGGCGCTCGTGCTGCCCACCCAGTCCGCCAGCGTCGAGCGCTCAAGCGCCACACATACTTGGCCACAAGCACGTGAGCGATCAGGCCGGGGCCTGCCAGGCCGCGACCAATCGGCCGCGACGGTGCTTCGCTCTGTACGATCCGGTCGCAGCGCGAGCACGCCAGCTTCGGCCGAACATGCCGGACCACTCGGAAGCTCGCCGGCACGTACTCCAGCATCTCCGAGGTGTCGTCGCCCAGCCGCCGCATCGGGCCGCCGCAGTCCGGGCACGTGCAGGCTGGCTCGTGAACGATCTCCTCGCGCGGCAGATGGTCGGGCAGCGGCCGCCGTCCCGGATCAGCGATGCTGCGCTCCGGTTCGCTTGCTGCAATACGTGATGACGAGGTCTCTTCCAGATCCTCGAGCTGCAGCTCCAGCTGCGCGATCTCGCGCTCGATCTTCTCCGATGAGCGGCCGAACTGTTGCCGGCACAGCCAGGTCAGCTGCGCCTTCAGCCGCTCGATGATGCCATCCCGCTCGGCCAGTGCCGCGCGCTGCTTCAGCACCAGCTGGCGCAGCTCCTCGGCACTCTCGGGCAGGTCATCGGCTCCAAGCACGCCGCAATGCTAACGTCCCGCTGGGCCATGGGAACAGCGATGAGCCCCCGCGAGTCGTTGTGCCGCATCGGCCTTCGCTAAAGCTTCAGCCGACTCGGGCGGAGTAACCTCCGCCCCAGTCAGCCGGGCTTCTCCGGACGCCAGGTCCGTTCCGGCCGGCGCCAGTCGATGCCCTCCAGAAGCATCGACAGCTGCGCCTCACTCAGCGCTACCGTCGCGCCGCTCGATGCCTGCGGCCACACGAAGTGGCCGCGATCCAGTCGCTTGCTGAACAGGCAGTAACCGTCGCCGCTCCACCACAGCACCTTCGCCAGATGCCCGCGACGGCCTCGGAACACGAACAGGTGGCCATTGAACGGATCCTCGCCCAGGACCGTCTGCACCATGCCGGCAAGGCCGTCGAAGCCCTTCCGCATGTCCGTCGCGCCCGTCGCCAGCCAGATCCGCGTCCCCGACGGCAAGCCCATCATCGCCGCAACGCTCGTAACACCCGCTTCAGCCTTTCTTCATCGACGCCACCTTCGACCCGCACGCGCACACCGCCTGGCAGCTCGATCTCGATCCGGCCACCCCTCTCCATCTTCGGCGGTGCCTCTATCGCCCTCGGCATCTCCGTCGCAACCGTCACCGCCGTGAACCGCACCGTCGCGCCCAGCAGCGAGGCCGCCTCCTGGCGACGCCAGTTGTGGATCAGGCTGCGCGTGATGTTGTGCCGCAGCGCTACCTCCGGCACCGTTGCTCCTGGCGCCGAGGCCTCCGCAAGGATCGCCTTCTTCGCCTCCGCACTGTAGCGTCGGCGTCGCGACACGCTCCGAGCCGCTAACGCACTCCTGTCACGCACAGGCCTGACATTCGTCTCTTCCGATCTGTTCACCCTGCCATTACTGCCACCGCCCAGCGGCAGCTCAAGGCGGCCAAGATCGGACGGTTACCATTTCACGATAGACAGATACACCGCTTCACCGTGATCGTAAGACCGTATGTCCGCTGAGCCGAGGTGGCTCGTCCTACACTGCGCTTTCGAGGGTTACTCAGAGCGGCCGAGTCGATCCTCACCGCAGGAGGACGAGCCGTGGTTCATTGTAGCGAGGTCTTGTCGGGATCGGTGTGGCGAAGGCGCGGAACGCGATTGCTGTAGCTGATGGGGAAAAGCCCATCAGCTTTCGAGACATAGAAAGAAGGCGGCCTATCGGCCGCCTTCTGCAAGACCAGTTTAGGTTCCGACTGCTACTGAAGGACGATTACGACGCGGCGATTCTGCGGCTCGCGGACGCCGTCGGCAGTCGGGACCAGCGGATCGGCCTCACCCTTGCCGATCACCGAGATCGCCGTGGCCGGCACGCCGTCTCGCACCAGAGCGTCCTTGACCGCGTTCGCACGACGCAGCGACAGCGCCATGTTGTAGCTCTCCGGGCCCGACCGGTCGGTGTGGCCGGTCGCGGTGATGCGGGCATTGCCCTTGGTCTTGTAGGCGTCAGCCGCCTGCTTGATCGTGTTCAGGGCCTGCGGCGACAGGTTCGCGCGATCCCAATCGAAGAACACCATGTAGGACGGAGCCTGGACCGGCGGCGGAGCCGGCGGCGGAGCCTGCTCTGGCGCGCCGAACTTGTAGACGACGCCTGCGAGCGCCAACAAGTTGTTGTTTGGATAACTGACACTGAACCCATTAATGTTCACACTTGGATTTGTCGTACCGACATATCTGCCTTCCAAGCTCAAGCGCCATTGACTATCGATATTGTAGGCGAGACCGACCATACCCTGGTAAGCGAACTGGGTACTGCCCAACGCGGAATTGCTGTCGACAAAGGCGATACCCAGACCCGCACCGATATAAGGTGTAATAACCGAAGCCGGCATGAAGTCATATAGAGCGTTTGCCATGACCGTCAGCTGGCCGACTTTGTTCGTCAGGGCCGTTCCAGGAATATTCACATTGGTCGGAATCTGCCCGTATCCGACTTCGAGCTCAGCGCGAGGCCCAACGAAATCGTAACCCAGCTTGCCGCCGACTGCCCAACCTGTCCACGTGCTGACAGTCGAGCCCGTGCTAGTCGTTGCTCCGAGATTCCAATTCAGGCCGCCACCCGCGCCAAGATAAAAGCCCTGCTGAGGACTAATAGTCTGCGCTTGAGCGCACAGCGGCAGCGCCATCAACGCACCGCCAAGAAACATTACCTTCTTGATCATGTGTATTTGTCCCCCAAATGGATGGAACACTGAACGCGATGCTTTACGCAGGGCATCAATACCACGACTTCGAGCCAGACTGGTATTTCTTTGCCAAAGATTAAGCACACCCCCTGTAAGAGGCATTAATGATGGTGCAATTTTGCAACAATCCATCTTGCCGACGCGCCGTAAGGCAGTCCCAATACCTATTGCGCACACCAATTCTATAGAAACTACCAGATTAAGCGCCACCCAATTCCGCAGTTACTACCCATTAACTCGCAGAGGCCTAGAGCTGAGCCCCTAATCGTAACAGGACCTGATTATCGTCGTAGCTCAAGCCCACTTGGTTCGAGGTTCGATGCACAAACTGGTAGGTGGGACCCACAAAGAAGTTCGGCGTAGGTGAATAGACGACGCCGCCTCGTATCGTGAAGTACTGGTCATAGCGACCAGCCGCGCCCGCCACAGTTTGGTAGTCGGCTATCGAATAATCAGCATGACCATCGAGCCGAATGTTGGGGCGAAAATTATAATTCACGTCGAGTCCGCCGCTCGTATTCAGATAAGCGGAAGCAGTCGTGAGTGAGCTGTCGTCGATGGTGCGCCGTACATATGGCTTGACCAGCAATTCCCTAGTAGGGCTCCAATACCCCGTCAATCCGAAGGTTGGTGCACGAATGTTTGAAAATGCAGGATCGACATAGTCCTGTTGGACGTAACCTGCGAAAACCTCGAACGAAGTAATAGTGCTCACCGCAACGGCGAATCCTCCCACAATGTCGAATCCGGAGGAATTGCGAAACAAGCCGGAAGAGTCTGGGTTATTGGCATAGCGACGCTGATTCAAGTCACCGCGAGTCCAGATCTCATAGCCCGGCAAAAATTCATATCCAAGACGAAGGCTCTCTCGCAGCTCAATACGATTACGATCAGTATTGATGATGACCCCTTGAGCGGGGCCCTGTCCGTTATTGTTGTAGTCGTATGCATCCATTCGACCGTCTAGCCTCGTCCGGAAACGGCCGAACTCCTGATAGTAGCCAGCATTGGCCGAGTACTGATTGTATTGGCTAATTTGAAAGACCCCGATCGGGCTGTTCGGGGTACCCAACGCCTCATGATTGTGGCTGTAAGAAAGGCCGCCATAGGCGTTCGATCCCTTCGTTATGTCGAAGCGACCATCGGCCCCTGTGGCAACATCCTGATAGTTCTGACTTGCTGCAGCTGAATAGAATGCAAAGGCACCCCGCGCATACATATTCAACATATGCTGGGACCATTGGGAGCGGAGTTCGATGCTCGGTTTGATAATTTGAATAAAACTACCGGTCTTTCCGCTGGACGACGGCGCTGCGAAAATATTGTCATCGAAGACCTCGTTGAGCTCGAGCGACGGGAACATAAGAAACGAACCAACGCGCATTCCCTGCGCATTGTAGTTTTCTGCGGCTCGCTCCTTCGGCGTCAAGTTGTCCTGCCCGGGTGGCGGCGCAACGCGCTGCTCTGCTGGAATTTGTGAGGTCGTGCCCGAGGGGACCTGAGCGAAGGCGTTGCCGGCGCAGGTCGCCCCCAGTAGCACGGCCGTAAGCCATGTGCAGAAGCATGGCGACATCGTAACCAGGGGAATGGCCTGTGGGACGTTGGACAAACGAGGTTCGGAAGACCCTTGGTGGAGCATCAACGGTTCCTTGCAGTTGGTAGTCCCGAAAGACTCTCTGTTGGTCGATACAGGAAACAAACTAGGTCTGCGGTCGGAGGCTCAAAGCAACGCCCGCGCCCAAGGCGCAATTTGAATTGTGCTCCAAACCGAGGCGTTTGACATCCTCCACTAGCCATCGCGATGCGACGTCGTGAAGTCGAGTGTCACTTTAGTGACTTTCAATGCAATATGGGTCAAACTTCCCAACACTCATTCGAGAATCGGATATGAAGGCAATGGCGATGAAAATGGGAGGGAAGGTATCTCGCTCTATCTCAGTTATTGGCTTGGGCTATGTCGGCCTTCCGGTTGCGACTACCTTTGCCAAAGCCGGCGTATCGGTCATCGCTTTCGACATCAGTGCCAGTCGGATCGAAGAACTCTCGAATGGCCATGACCGCACAGGAGAGGTACGAAGCGACGACCTCAAGGCGCCAGCGTTACTATTCACAGCGCAAACGGACGATCTGAAGCGTGCCAACTTTCACATCGTGACGGTGCCAACACCCATCGATGCCAGCAAACAGCCAGATCTGGAGCCTCTGAGAACGGCCTCGGCAACGATTGGTAACGTCCTCAAAAAGGGCGATATCGTAGTGTACGAATCGACCGTTTATCCCGGGGTCACCGAGGAGATCTGCATCCCTGTGCTCGAGCACGCCTCGGGCTTGAAATGGAAGAACGACTTCAACGTCGGTTATTCACCTGAGCGAATTAATCCCGGCGATAAAGAGCGGCGGTTCGACAACATTCTCAAGATCGTTTCAGGCGACACGCCAGAGACACTTGATGTCGTTGATGAGGTCTATAGCAGCGTCGTGAGCGCGGGGACCCATCGTGCCGCCTCGATCAAGATTGCAGAGTTCGCCAAAGTTCTCGAGAATACGCAGCGCGATATCAATATTGCTCTCATCAACGAGATAGCGTTGATCTGCGATCGCTTGAGTATAGATACTCAGGACGTTCTGAGGGCAGCCGGAACGAAGTGGAACTTTTTGCCTTTTCGCCCTGGCTTAGTAGGCGGGCACTGTATCGGCGTAGATCCGTTCTATATTGCTCACAAAGCTGAGGAAGTAGGTTACCATCCGCACGTCATCCATTCTGGCCGCCGTGTGAACGACAGCATGGGCTTTTATGTCGCCAACCGCGTGGCGCGAAACATCATGCGCCGTCCGCATGATGGCCAACCTCTGGTGACAATATTGGGCGTAACCTTCAAAGAGAATGTGCCCGACATCCGGAATACTCGCGTCATCGACATCGTGCACGAGCTCGAGGATTTCGGGATCGGTGTGCAGCTGCATGATCCGATGGCCGACGGCACGCTCCTGCAGGAGGAATACAAGCTGTCGTTGACCCCGCTCGAGGCGCTGAAGCCGGCCAATGCTGTTGTGGTCGCGGTGGCGCACCACCCCTATCGGGAGCAGGGCTGGACTCTGGTCAAATCCCTCTTGAAGCCAGGCAATGGTTTCGTGGCCGACGTCCCCGCCCTTCTGGACCGTTCGTCCGTTCCGGAGGGCGTGACGCTCTGGCGACTGTGACCTCGCCAGCCCGGCCCATCTTCTTCATCCTTAATCTGCCGTCGAGATGAAACGGCGATCGGACTCGCGCAGCACGAGACAGGTCAATCGACCACTGGCAAAAGCGCCGGTATCGATATTGATCCGGCCCCTCCGATCCTGTGGCCTGTCGCAGATCGTGTGCCCATGCACCACTGTGTACTCTGGCAGAGGATTGCGGCTGTTCAGGAAGGTATCGCGGATCCACAGCATGTCGGTCGCATTCTGCTGCTCCAGCGGCACGCCCGGCCGGACTCCGGCATGGACAAAGATATAGTCGCCGGTCCGATGATAAAGCTTGCAGCTGCGTAGCAGATTGGTATGGCGGCCGGGCACGCAGGATATCAGGGATAGCCGCAACGAGGCCATGACGTCGCTGTTCTGAGGCGCGCCGCGCAGCGGGACACCATAGGACATCAGCGTTTCCAATCCGCCGAAGGCCAGCCAATCCCGCCCGTCGCTTCGGCCATCGAGGAAGGCCAGGAATGCCTCCTCGTGATTGCCCAGCAGACGGACCGTGGCGAAACCCGGCAGAGGGTCGTCGAGAAGCGCCTCGACGACGGAGCGGCTCTCCGGCCCGCGATCGATATAGTCCCCTAGAAAGATCAAGGTGCGGGCGGAATCTCGCGGATATTGCCGGGCATCCGAGGATATCCGCTGGAGGATATCCTGAAGCAGGTCGAATCTGCCGTGAATATCGCCCACGGCGTAGACGGCCTCTCCCGCCGGAAGCCTTGCCTTCCGGCGCGAAAAAGCGCTGCCCAACAACCACCCGAAAACCATCTGCCAAAGCCTCTTGCGAGGGGCAGTTTACTTCATCTTCGGCACGATCCGCGTCAGCTTGGCGATGCCACCGGCTTCACTCGAAGGGCCATTGGCCGGCGGCGCGCCTCCGCCAGCACCACCGCCATACGCAGCACCGTAATAACCGCGATAGCGCGAGTAGTAGTCGCCATAATCGCCGTACTCATACATCGCGTGCTTGGCCAGATTGACTTTGTTGATGACGATGCCAACGCGATCGGTGACGCTCAGCAAGGCCGAAACCGCACTCTTCACGACATCGCGCGGCGTCTTGGCCCAATGCAGGACGAAGATCGTATAGTCGGCCAGCTGCGACACGATGCGGGCGTCGGAGACGGCCATCACAGGCGGGCTGTCGAGAATGACGAGGTCGTAGCGATCGGCGAAGGTCGCCAACGCCGCCTTCATGGCATGGGACTCGAGCACCTCAGGAGCATTCGGCGT
Organism: Enhydrobacter aerosaccus; assembly: GCF_900167455.1. Taxonomy (GTDB): domain Bacteria; phylum Pseudomonadota; class Alphaproteobacteria; order Reyranellales; family Reyranellaceae; genus Reyranella; species Reyranella aerosaccus. The sequence goes on along the minus strand of NZ_FUWJ01000014.1, from coordinate 116,866 downwards.
TTCGGCTCGAGCGCAGATATAATCGACGCCGGACGCCTCGTGGCGATGAATGCATTCGTCCAGCGTCTTGGTCCCCATCAGGTATTCGTCGATCGTACCCCCGCGGTCCTTGAGGCCGAGCGCGACGGCGAGCTTGGCCTGGCGCAGATCAAGGTCGACCAGCAGCACGCGGCGCGAGGCGTTCATCTTCGTCAGAAGACCGCCAAGAGCCGCGGAAAAGGTCGTCTTGCCCTCGCCCGGCGTCGAGGACGTGACCGCAATGATGCGGGCCGGCCGGTCGAGATTGCTGAGACTGATGGCCGTGAACACGGCGCGCATCGCCTCTGCCGCCGACGAGGTCGTCCGGTCCACGACCTGCGTGACGATGTTCGCGCGCTGGCCGATGGTGCTCTTCACCAGCGGGATCATGCCCAGCACGGCAACCCCTGTCGCCTTCTCGACCTGCGAAGCGGAGCGGAAGACTCGATCCAGCTTCTCGGCCGCGATGGCGCCGGCCATGCCCAGCAGGCAACCAACAATGAAGGCGGCAAACAGGCCGGTCTTGTACTGGGGCGAAGACGGCGTCGTGGACGGCCAGGCATAGGACAGGATCCGCGCATCGGCGCGCTGGATGTCTTGCTGCTCGCGAAGCTCCTTGAAACGGTTAAGGAAGCTCTCGTAGAGGGCCCGGTTCGATTGCGCCTCACGCTCGAGCTGCTTGAGCTCGGCTTCGTATTGGCTCGTCGCCCCCGAAAGTACCGACGCACGCTCGACCTGGGCCTTCATCTCCTCTTCTTCGGCCTTGGCGGCGTCCAGCTCGGCGCGGATCGCCAGCGTGATGCTCTCCATCTGTTGAAGAAAGCGCGTGTGCACCGCGGCAAGCTCGCTACGCGCCTGGATGAGCTTCGGATGGTTCGGGCCGAATTGGGTCGAAAGCTCCGCGATCTTGCGGTTGAGGTCCAGTTCCTGGGTCCGCAGCGCATTGAGCGTCGCATTGCCGGCAACCTCGGTGATGCCAGCGACCTCGTTCGGATTGAGGCTCGCCTTGCTCAAGGCAACGAGCCGGGCTTCCTTTTCGATGCGCCGCGTCTTCGCTCCCAGATACTTGCTGTTGAGGTCCGAGAGCGTTTGCGTCGATACGCCCCCTTCCGGGCTGCCCGCGAGGCCCTTGTCGCGCCGATAGGTGGCAACTGCCTCTTCCGCGACCTGAAGGTTCCGGCGCAGTTCCGCCAGTCGTTCTTCCAGCCATTCGGTCGCCCGGCGATTGGCTTCGTTCTTATTGTCGACCTGATCGGCCAGATAGACCTCGGCAATTGCATTGGCGATGCGCGCCGACATCGTGCCATCGGGGCTCTCGACGGTAATGACGATGACAAAGGTGCGGCCCAGCAGGGAGACCTGGAGATGGCTCGCGACGGTGGCGATAGCTGCGCGACGAGCCGGATCGCTGTCATCCGACCGTGTCCGCCGGGCAGCCGGTGCTTGTGCTGGACGGGCCGGCGGAGGTGGCGCCAGGAGCGAGGAAACCCCAGAGCGCCACAACTGACGAATGGGATCGAGAGTCGCCTCCAGGAAACCGGGCGGCTTGGTACCGTTGAAATCTGGATTTGAAGCGAGCCCGAGCCGGTCGACGACCCGCCCGATCAGAAACTCGGATTGAATGACTTCGAGTTCGCTCTGGATCGCGCCCATGTTGAGGGTATCGACGCCCGACAGCGCGGGCTCGGTACTCACGACCTTGAACGTCCGGGTATCCAGCATGATCCGGGCCGATGCCTTATAGAGCGGCGTCTGCTGGGCAATGATCAAAGCCATGATCGCCACGGCGACCAGGCCGGCGCCGACGATCAAGGCCTTGCGGCGATTGAGCAGCCGCAGCCATTCCCAGAGCTCGTTGCCGCTATCGGCGACCCGCCCCGCCGGCCCAAGCGCATCTGCTCCCGCCGGAACGTGAGCCAGATCGGCATCGTCGGCGATATGTTCTATCTTTGGCAAAGGTCCCATTTCGTCCCATCCTGCGCCCTCAAGGGTCGCAAAACTCTCGAAACCACCAAGTTATACTTGCAAATTTGATGCTTCATCCCGGCATCCGCCTTGACGCAACACAAATTGCATTTTTTACGCAAATTAGAAATACCTTTCCGGTATGCGAATGAGATCGCCCGGCTCGACCAAGGTATCCTCAGTCACGTATTCCTCCTCGGCGGACTTGGAATAGTATCGTTTGATAGTAATGTGTGACTTGCTGGCCCGACGCGTAAATCCGCCGGCAATCGCCACCGCCTGGATGACGCGCAGGCAATTTACATAGGCGAAGGCGCCAGACCGCTGCACTTCACCGATGATGAAGAAGGGCCGGGTCGTCACAAGTTCGACGCTAAGGCGGGGCGACACCAGATAGCCCCCACTCCGGTATTTTTCCCGCAGCATCTCCTCGACTTCGTTGAGGGTCATACCGGCCACCTGGACTGGACCGATCATGCGCGCCGATATGGCGCCGGTCGCGTTAACCTCGTAGTCGCCCGAGAATTCGGTGTCCTGCAGAACGACGACTCGGATCTTGTCGCCCGGTCCGAGGCGATAATCTCCCCGACCAAGCTTGCAGTCTGCATTCGGCTGAAACGGCGGGCCATTCGTCGGCGCCGGCGCGTTGAATGATACGACGTCGCGATCCGGTGGCATCGGCAACTGGGTCACGCCGGTCGTACGCTCGCAAGCGGCGATGGTGAACAGGGCCGCCGCCGCGAGCCCCATCGCCACTGTCTTGGTGGGCCGCAGCCCGCTCAGGAAGGTCCAAAGACTGTTTCTGTTCTGCACAGTGGTCACCGCTTCGCGATCAAACGTATGGAGAAAATCTCTCGATTATAGACCGGCCCGTTGATCGGGTCTGTCGAGGACGCCGTTGTGTACTCGAAAAAGGGGCCGATCTGTACTTGTGGCCGCAGGGAATAGAGAAATCCGAGCTGTCCCCGCCAGATCGTATCTGTTCGCGGCCCGAAGCCGGAGCCGGGCACTGGAGTATAGTTGGCCGTCATCAACGCGACACCGCCCACCATCGTCCAGGCGTCGTGGATCAGATAATTGAAATCCAGGCCATAATTCGTGGAAATGAAGTTCTGATAGTTGCTGAGGGCCGACTCAGCCACAGAACGCGTGATCGACGGCCGCAAGGTGAGCGGGCCATAACCATTCCACGTTCCCTTGAGTCCATATGTGAAGGCCGATGTCGGGCCAAATTGCTGATAATTTTGGCTCTGATAACCGACCGTGCCCTCGAGCATCGTCACCGGCGAGGGCGTCCATGTCGCACCGACACTCAGGACCTGACCGTTGGAATCGCGCTCCTGATCGACGGAGTTGACCTGGCTAGCATACCGGCGCTGGTTGAGGCCGGGCTGGATGAAGAATGCCAGGTCGTTGAAGACGTCATAGCCGAGGCGAAGCGACTCCTCGTACTCGGTGCGGTTCTGGCTCGACGCAGGCAGACCCGTCGAGGGAATGACGCTGTAGGTGTTGTAGGTATATTGCGTAGCCGTTCCCTTCAGCTCGTAGAAGAAGCGGCTGAAATGTTGAAACAAGCCCAACCCAACCGGGATCGAGTTGACGACGGTCGGTGCCTGCGCGAACGCCACATTGGGCGTTCCGAGCGCCTGTGTCATGCGCTGGAAGCCGACGAGCCAGCGCGCGTAGAAGTCGGTGTAGATATCGATCTTTCCATCCGCCTGGAGCGTGAGGTTCTGATAGTTCTGCGTTGGCGCCGTGAGGTAGAAGCCTGCAATACCGCCCGCCAACAAGTGCAATTCGTGATTCGACCAGTTGGATCGCAAGTCGAATGTCGGAGCGACCGTGGTGTAGAAAGAGCCGGTCGTGCCCTGTGACACGTTCTGGGCAAAGACGTTGCTGTCCGCACCGGTATTCACTTCAAGCTGGGAGTAGAGCCGGAACGAGCCCAGCGTGATCCCCAATTCATCGCCACCAGGTCCCGAGCCGCCCCCACCGCCGATCGACGATTCGACCGGAATGCTTGTCCCGAACGGGGCATTCACGATTGTTGTCGTGTAGGACGGCAGGGATGTGACCTCGTTTACGGGGCCGCCGCCGGTGGTGGTGTTGATAGTGGACGCGCCAACGGACGATCCGGTATTCGACGGAGAGGTGATAGGCGGCAAAACAGTTGGCGGCGTGACCGAACTGTTTGTCGTCGTCGCGGACCTTACCGGCGAACTACCTCCGCCACCCGTAGCGGTTGTAGAGCCCGAAGAATCAGTCGACGTCACATCGGGAACAGGCAACCCAGTCAGCGGATCAATTGGCGATGGAGTCTGCGTTCCCGGCCCGACACTTTGTATGTCGACCGCCTGCGTGCCGACCGACTGCGCCAACGCGGCGCTCACGTCACCAGACAACAGCGCCCATCCCAGAAGCGGCGTCCAGATCCATTGAGTACGGGAGGCGTTAATCGACATGATTGGAACGCGCCATCCAGGCAGAGGTCCGAGGATAGGCTGGACAAATGTCTGCACGGGACGGGGTGGTCTGGAACTTTCGGTTTTTGCTCGTTACCACAGAGAAACCGTGGATCTGATCTGGCAAGATCGGCGCGTCGTCTCCTCGACGACGGCTTGGCTTCGTGAGCAACCCAACGATACGGCACCGCAGATCGACCCGCCGCAGTGAAGAGGCGTGAGGCGCCCAACACTCCGCGTTGAAAGTGCAATTTTTCTATCGATCAGGACCACCACATCCCCCGGAAACGCCGGCGTCCACTTCTTTGCAGCAAATCAGCGGCGTCAACTGCGGGGCACAGCAGCCGGCCCCCAATTCAACAATCTGCAGAGAAAAATACTGAAATGCGTTTCCAAAACCAAGCGGTATTAGACCTCTTGGATTTTGGCAGACCAACGCAATTAACAGTTCCCCATTGTGTAACTATCCCGCAGCAGTTCCTGCCCGGCAGACCGAGTCTGCCAACTCCTCGAGTGCGCTCGCGAACATTGCAGGATCACCGCAAGAAGTGCGCCAATAACGGACCCCGGAAGTGCGGGCAAGCAAGTCCACGTCGGACTCGGCGCTGCCGACGAAAATCAAAGGTCGACCGGACTCCAGGCAGGCATAGATCTTCGACGGCATCACGTAACCGACAAATCGGTCCTTCAACGTGACGAGGTGTGCGTGAGGGGCTCGAAGCAGGCCAGGGAGCCGCTCCAGGGGGACGGGCGCCGACCTGTGGAAGGGCAACTTCTCTTGCGTGAACCGGCGCACCAGCTCTTCTGTCCCCGCTCCAGAGGCACTGAGCCATAACCGGACCCGTCCGGTACCCTCGCGGTGGTGGCGGTGATAGCCTTCGGCCACCGTCTCGACTTCATGAGCGATACCGTAGTTGCCGGAGTAAAGCAGCACGCAGTGCCCAATCAGATCGGCGGGCAGCGGGTCTCCCTGACAGTTGGGCGGAAAGGAGACCGGCGACCCATCCCGGACCAGGGCGATCCGCGCAGCATCTACTCCGGTCGCGCGCAAGCGTCGGAGCTGATCCTCCCCTAGAACCTCGAAAGCATCGACGCGGCGGCGCCAGAAATTGGTCAACGCCAACAAGGCCTGCAAGCCAAGCGAGGGACGCTCTTGCGCAGCGATGAGGCATTCAGGGTGGAAATCTGTGATGCGATAGACGAGCCGCCCCTTCCAGAAGGGCTTCAGGGGCACCAGGAAATGGATAAGGAAGGGCGGCGAGCCCGTAAACAGGATGCCATCGGCCTGCCGGAGACGATCGAAGGCCCCGAAGACGAGTCGCAGATCGGTCCTGATCGTCCACGCCAAACGGCCCGCCAATGAACCGCGCGGCACCGGCCGAGCGGCCAATCGGATCTCCGTAAGCGACCCCTTGCCGATATGACTCTGTACGCGCGAAGCTTCCTTCGACGACAGGCCGAGCAACGTTACCTCGTGCCCCCGCTCCGCCAGCGACCGGGCGCGCATCAGCATGTATTGTCCGACGGCCCCGAAATCCGGCGGAAGCCAGTCGGCTATTATGACCAGCCGGCGCTCGGTCGAAAGGTCGAAGGGACTCTGCGCCAGAAGATCGATCATCGAACCATGCTCTTGCTGGTATTCGTCTGAAGGATGGACCGGTAAAGATCCTCCATTTGCTCGGCCACGGCGGGCCAGCCGTAATGAGCCACGACGTGGTTGCGGCCCGCCTCGCCCATCGCCTGCCGTTTAGCAGGATCGCACAGAATCGCATCCAGACCGGAGGAGATTGCCTGGGGGTTACCCTCCACGACGAGGCCGGCCTTTGCTTCTCGAACGATCTCCGACATTCCCACTTCGCGCGTGACGACAACAGGCAAGCCACGGCGCATGGCTTCGAAGGCGGCCAATCCGAAATTTTCGGACAGGGATGTCATGGCAAATGCGGCGGCATGGGCGAACAACGCTTCCTTGTCCGCGCCATCGACGTGACGGGAGAGAATGGTCACACGGTCGCCGACATCGGCTTGACGCGCCAGCTCCGCCAACATCGCTGCGTGACCTTCACGGTCCCCACCCGCGATGAGCAGTCGCGCCAACGGGACGTACGGCAACGCCGCGATCAAGCGGTCGAGCCCTTTCTCCCAATTGATGCGGCCCAGGGCCAGCACGTAGCCGCCCCCTGAGATTGCCGCAGCAACGTCGGGCGAGATGGTAGCATCGGCCAGCGGCTCAGGATCGTCCACGCCGTGAGGGATGATCCTGACAGGAGGCAAAGACCAACCAAGAGCGCGAAGATCATCGGCCTCGCCGGTAGACGTGGCATGGATCGCCGCTGCTTTTTCGAGATTTCTGCGCTCTATCAGAGCAAGCCAGGCCTCCTTGATGAGGCGGTTTTTCCGTCGGATCAGTTGCGGCGCCAGCATTCCGCGTGGGGATGAGACGTAGGGCACATGCGACGCACGAGCGATATGCGCTCCGGCCCACATCGGCCAGAGATAGATCGCATGCAGATGTACCAGGTCGAACTTCGGCAGGCTGGCCGTCAGGGCGCGATACAGAGGCGGCGACCAATAGAGCCGACGCAGCCAGCGGCTCTGGAAGTAGGTAACCTTGACTCCTTCGAGATCGACAACCTGCCCCAAAGGTACGTCACTGTCTCCGTCACCATCGACGCTGGTCGTGAAGACATGGACGTCGTGTCCCCGGGCCGCGAGCCCTCGACAGAGGGCGTGGACAGAGCGAATAGGTCCGCCATATCTCACCGCAGGCAAATAAGTCGGCACGATATGAAGAAGGCGCAAGAAACGTGGTCCATCCCGGCAAGGGCTTGCAGTTCGCCCGCAACTGATAGCATAGGTAGAATCCTGGACGCCGGGCAACCGGCAAGCAGCGTACGGCCCAGTCGAACGAACATCCGATGAAAGTCCGGCTTTTCTTCGCGCCGGCGCGCGCCGTCGCGCTGCTTGGAACTTTCGCGCTCCTGCTGTGTGCCGCCACGGTTTTTCTGGCACAGCCGCTATGCCTGTTCTTGCTGCCCTTCGCCGCCTTCTATCTCGGCCTGTTCGCACTATCTGCATGGGCGCTTGGCCGGATCATTGCGCTTGAGCATTGGATGGATTGGGACAAACCCCATCGGCTGCTCATTCTGGCCCCCCATGAGGACGACTGCGTCATTGCTGCCGGCGGGATTGGGATCCGCAACCACGCGCTTGGCGGCGCGACGCGCATTGTCTATCTCGCACCCGATCCGCTCCCGACGATGGCTGCAACACGAGCAGAAGAAGCGCGCGCGGCATGGGGTAACGGGGGTGTCGCTCCCGCCAGCCTCATGCATCTCGACCTCCTGCCCCCCTTGCGGCAACGTGATCCGCACAGGCTTCGCCTTGCGGCGACCAGACTGCGTTCGATCATTGATGAATTCAGTCCCACCGTACTGGTGATGCCCATGTTCGAGGGCGGTCACATTCATCACGACATGGTGGTTGGCCTCATCGGCTCGATCGTGACGGCCGAAGACAGGTTCGAGATCTTCGAGGCCCCGGAGTACAGCCCCTACGTTTCACTGCAATACACGCCTCACCGAGTTATAGCGCTATGCACACGGTGGCTTCTGGGGCTCGTTTCATACTACGGCCCTCCCGATGGCATCGACGGCCGGCCGGTACTGAAGGTTCGCTTGCGGCCAGACGAAATAGAGCGCAAACGCGGAATGCTGGGTGCGTTCGTGAGCCAGAATGCGGGCTCGCTGATGGAGACGCGCTGCTACCCTGACCGGCTCGTACGTTGGGATAGGACGCGGCGGCACCGTCGCCCTTTCGAATTCCGCGTTTCCTACGCGGCGTTCGCCCTGGCCGCGCAAAGATTGCTGCCCGCGGCGCTCGTCGGCCGATTGCTGCCCGGCGAACGTGGTACGATTGGACGAGATGGCTCCGTGACGGATTTGGACGACGAATTCGGCACCGGGCCCGACCGAGGTCAATAGCGGTACTTCTCCATGAGCCCGACATAGGTCTCAGCTGAGGCTTCCAGGGTCAGCTTCCTGTCGAGGATCATCTCTCTCGGCGCGAATGCATTGCCATTCACCCCCTGCCAGAAGGATGCGAAGGCTGGAACGAGATCAGCTGCATTGGTGAATTTGACGCCGCAGCGCTCGTCCCAATAGGGGACGGATGTGACCGGCCCGAAGCGCACGCCCCGCAACAAGTATTCGAGGCTCTGCCACTCGCCGCCCGGATCCCAAGCCAGAATGGGCACCCCTGCCGCCATCATCTGTTCAACGGCGATGCCCTGGGTCTCGTGATGGCTGAGATAGACCATCGACCGTGTCCGTCGACTGAGCGACAGCAATTCCGATTCGGCATAGAATCCGTATCGTAGATATTCGATCACGAGGCCGTGGCGGCGCAGTTCAGCCATCAACGGCTCGATCAACGTCTGCTGATACTCCTCTCGCCGGCGATAGATCTTGTCGTAGACGAGAATATCGACGTCCTTGGTCGCCGATGGCGACGGCGCCCATCGATGGGTGTCGATGCCGACGGGCCAGACCGAAACCAGGTTCGGCCATACGGTCGAGAACATGTTCTTGACCCATTCGCTCGGCACCAGGACCTGACGGATCAGATGGTGCGCCGGCAACTGCTCGTCGTCGATCGGATGATTGTAGATCGACGTTCCGAACACGATTGGCGTTTGCGGAGAGAACTTAGCCAGCAGATGCGGTTTGCCGATCAGGGAGACCAGATCCTCCGGATTGTTCCGCACATGCCGATAGTTGTTGAGGCGGTAAGGCGCTCCGATACGATCGAGCCCCGCCCTGAGGTTGAGGAACACACGCATTGCGCCGCCTGGCTTGCGGGTTCTCCCCATCAACTGACGGATCAGCCGCCGAGGATAGCGATCGAGCGGCACCCAGCGATCAGGATCGGGCTCCTCATAGAAGAGATTAAGTGGCTCTCTAAGCTTCACTACAGAACCGCCCGGCAAGCCCTCTTGAACGATCTCCGTTGCCCGCCGAGTAGGTACCACAGTTCAGCTTTGCCTCTTCACAAAATTCAGGCCTTTCCGGATCCTGTTGCAGGCAGCGACGCAACGCGGCGCGGATAATGGCTTATCGGCGGTTACTGCAAATTCCTTCCGGACGTCGGTCTCATGGCCGATCTGCCGGCATCCTGACGGTCTCGGCATGGCCAAGAGAGAGACGTCCGCCGATGATCTCTCGATATAGAACCGCCATTTCGTCGGCCACGTCGCCCATCGTCCTTGATGGCAGGATATTCGCCGTAAGCCTCTGCAAGCGACTTCTATCCTGTGCGGCTTCCCGCATAGCCACTGCCCAGGCGCGACTGTCATCGAAGGGCAGAAGCCAGCCGTCGATCCCATCGCGGACACGCTCCGCTATGCCCCCCAGGTTCGCGCCCATGACGGGGACACCGAAGGCATAAGCCTCGAGCACGACCAACGGGCCGGTCTCCATGTAGTTTGACGGCACGGCCAGAATGTCCACCTGGCGCAGAAAATCAGGTACCTGTTCGCGCGAGATACCGCCGCAGAATTCGATCCGCTTGTCGCTGCCCGCGGCCTGCTCCAGGGTTCGAAGGTAGGGCAACTCCGTGCCGGTCCCCGCGATCCGTAGCCGAATCGGCACGTCGCGCGGGATCTGCGCCATGGCCTCCAGCAGGATATGTGCACCCTTGTAATGCTCGAGCCGGCCAATGAAGCCGATCGTGAGATCCTTCTTGGCCGGCTCATGAGGCAGGCGTTGCGCTTCGACCGTCAGGGATCGCGACACGGCCTGGCGCGAAATCCGGAGCTTCTCGGGGGCGACGCCGTTGGCCAGCAGAGCCGAATAGACCCATTGGCTCGGGGCGACGATTCTCTCCGAAAACTCTGCCATACGATGCAGTTCGAGCGCCTGGACCACCGCGCGGGAACGGGCAGACAGCAGCGTCACCGCCTTCGATGAAATCCTCGACGTCCAGCCGCCGCTCCACGATCGTCTCGGCAAACTCGATACCGCATTGGCCAGTGCCGGCGGCAATCCGCGCGATGCCGCCCAGCACTGGGCACAGCGCTTGTCGTCGATCCGCCCGTCGCAGGCTTCGCGACCGTGCAGAAGCATCGTGCCGCGCAGGCACAAGGCAGACGGGACATGCATGGTGACCACGCAGGGTATGCCCAGCTGCGCGACTTGAGCCAAATGCGTAAGGCCCGCTCCGGACGTCCAGGAGTGCAGATGAAAAATATCCGGTGCGTTCTGGAGAATAAGCTCCTGAAACTTGCTCAGCCCGGCGCGCGAGCGCGCCGCCGAGTAGTCGCGGATTCCGGCCCAGTTACTGGGATAGCGGACGACAGGAACGCCCTCCCAGACATACTGCTCGAACGACTTGTCGGTCGCGGCGATGACATAGCCGTCGATCGACCTGTCCATCAGGGCCGCCCTCAAGTCCTGGACATAGACCTCGGTCCCACCCATGCCCTCGGGAAAGTAGAATCCGACGCAATGGGCAATGCGCAGCCGTTTGGAGCCAGTGTCAGATCCCTCGAGTGTCATGACGATGGTCCGGTTGGTGGCGGCTTGCGGAACAAGGCCCAGAGGCGAATCAGTCGTTCGGTCGCCCTGAACCCAAGCCACCTGTATCCAAGCAGGATGGGAGCCCGAACCGCAGGAACGAAGGCCGGGTCCACCTTCGCACTCCAGTCGGCCGCGGCCGCTGCCTCGTCGAGCTGCGTCTTGGCGAGATTGCGGATGACAGGCCAGATATACGATACGGCAGCGCGACGTTGCCGTGGGGAGACCTCCCCTTTCGCTTCCAGCAGGGCAATGGCCTTGCGATAGACCTCGATATTCGTCCAGTCCGCCAATGTCCGACGGAAACCGCTCGTCTTCTGCAGCCTTCCCCGACTGTGGTGACGATGGACGAAGGCCGACTTTCCATAGACCGCTAGGCGCGGATGACGGACCGCCACCTCGAGCATGAACATTCGATCGTCGCGCAAGGCGAACTCCGGTCGGTGCGGGACGTCCTGGACAAACGAGCGGCGGAACAGAAAGGCGGAATAGTGGGAAAACGGAACTTCCCCGAATTGTTGCGCAACGAAGTCGTCGCAATCGACCCACGGATGGGGCGCGAGGCGCTGCGAATCCTCAAAAAAATCGGTGTATCCGGCCACTACCACATCCGCCTCGGTTTCGTGCGCCAACCTCACCTGCTCGGCATTGGCGCCCGGCTCGAGCCAATCGTCGGAGTCCAGAAAGCGCACATAGTCTCCCCTCGCCACGGCCATCCCCGCCGCAACGGCCCAGCACTTGCCCCAATTGGCGGTTCGGATGCTGACGACATCCTTACGCTTCTGCAGCCAGTCCCAGGTGCCGTCCGCGCTGCCGTCGTCGATAACGATCACCTCGGCGGAACAATCCGCGGAGAAGCACGACTCCACCGCCTGTGGCAGTCCCCAGAGTCGATTGAAGGTCGGGATGATGATCGAAACGTCGACCATAGCGCTCGCGGCTCAGCCGCCTGTGCTGCCGGTATAGGCGGCGACCATAGGCCGGAGGTCCTCCGTCCTCACCCGGCCTTCGCTCTGGCGGCCGCACCGGACGAGTCCAGCCAGCGCACGATCTTGGGCGCGGCAAACCTGACAACCGTCAGGAAAACGATCATGAACATCAGGGCTGCGCCAAGGATCTTCGGCAAGGACACCTCGACGCCGTCGCGGGCCATGGTGAAGGCGAAAGCCATGGCGATGCCTTCGCGCATGACCAGCGGCAGGTTGAAGGACATCAGGATGCGAAGGCAGGTCGCGAGGATCAGTCCCAGGAAGGCGATCCCCACAAGCATGCCCGGAAAGCCGAGATCGGCATAATTCTCGCCCATATAGCCAACACTGATCGAAGTGCCCTGTGACACCTCATCCACCAGGTAGCGTTGCGTCAGACGCATATAGACGTCCGAGTCCGACAGTTCCGGCTTGTCGGGATACAAGAAACGCGGTTGGAAGACGTGCTCGAACGCCTCCTTCCACTGCCGCATGAAGATCGGCTCGGGCGACAGGGCGCGCACATCAATGACGGAGGCGAAAATATCGACATAGGCGAAGCGAGCGAGCAACTTGTAGGACGTCTCGCCGAAGTCCGTGTCGCCGAAGGTGAGCACCTTGTTGCCCAGATATGCCATGCGGTCGGACAGCGGCATCACGATCGCCTGCGAATCGGACGACTGCGAGGCGTATTCGCGATAGTCGGTCTTCACGGCGGTCCAGAACAGAGCCAGTGTCGTCAGGGCCACCAGCCCGGCAGCCAGCAACAGGCCGGTCGTGAACTTCCAGCGGATGCGGGCTGCTATGGCCGCGATGCCCAGGAAAACGAAGACGCCTCGGAAATCCGAAAGGAAGCCCGTAAAGCCGGTGCCGATCTCGAACAGCACCACCGCCAGCATGATCTTGGTGCCGCGTCCCGTCGACATCCCGTAAACGAACAACGTGAACAGGCCGACGATCTTGACGCGCGCCAGCGCCTCCATGGGCTGGGCAAGACCACCCCGGCCGAGAACCGCGGCCATCGTCGAAACGACGAAGGTCACCACGTAGAACATCACCACTTCGCGTGTGGCCCAACGGAAGTGCGCCGTGCGTTGAGCGGGTGTCGGCGGCTTCATGTTCGTCATCACCAGCCGAAACACGATCGCCAGCACGATAAGACTGGCCATCATGTACCAGTAGGCGTTGGTGACGTTCGGACCGCCCGTCCCGGCCGACATCGACTGGCCATCGACCCAAGCCTGCAGCACGCGGGCGAATATTTCCAGCCATTGCCAGATGAAGAGATAGAGCATCGCGGCCGGCATCGTCGGCGTATAGAGGATGCGCAGGCAGGCGAAGGGAACCATCGCCCCGACGGCGAACGGAACGGTGTCGGGCGTGAAAGGCGACAGGACCAGGCACAACCCGCCGAACACGGCCGATGCGTTCAGCACCAGCTTGAAATCCAGATAAACCGGAGCGTGGACGGACGAGACGGTGGCGGCAGTCATGGCTTGAACCGAAGCATTTACGCGGCTTTGGCGGCTTTGGCAAAACGCCGGGCCCGCACCGTCGCCGCCCCTTCCAGAATACCCGTCGCGGCCGCGGCCGGCGAGTAAGCTGCGATGCGCTCGGCGACGTTGCGCCGTTGCGCCGGCCGGTCGGCGTGCAACACGGTCTCGATTGCCTCGGCCAGGGCCGGGATATCGCCGAGCCGATGGACCGCGCCGGTCCTCCCCGTCTCCACAAGATCCGGCGCGCAGCCGACGGCATCGGAAACGATGGCCGGCAAGCCACAGGCCATCGCCTCGTTGACGACCAATCCCCAGGTTTCGATCCGGGACGGCAATACGATCACGTCGGCCGCGGCATAGATGGCCGGAAGCTGGGTCTGGTTCGCAAAGCCCAGAAATTGCACCGCCAGCCCCGCCGTCTTCGCGAAGTCCGCCAATTCGTCGGCAAGGTCACCGGATCCGGCAAACAGCACTTCCACCGCCACACCACGCTTCTGGAGCAATGCTGCAGCGCGCAGCAGGTCGAGGGGATTTTTGCGCGGGATGAGCTTGCCGACGAACAGCAGACGCGGCCTGTCCGAAGGTGGGGGCTCCGGCCGCAAGTGGCGCGCCGCCTCGCTGGCCTTCTTGAAGGCATCGTTGTCGACGCAGTGCGGCGAGAAGAACAGCCGCTCGGCGGGAACGCCATAGTGAATGAGATAGTCGCGATTCCTCTGGCCGACATAGAGAAATCCATCGAAGCAACGGAGAACCTGGGGAAATACAAGCTCCTTCACCAGGCGCATGACGCCCCCGCGCTGGGTGACCAATTGCGAATCGCCCCGGACCAGCACCGGCACGCCGTTGCGGCGGCAGGCGATGGTCGCTTGCCAGTAGCTCCACAAGGCCCAGCCCGGGACGATAAAGGCGTCGAACCTTCCGTCCGAAATCCTGCGCGCAATATCCGGCGTATTGCATCCCCAGAACGTGTCGGGCGACGGAGTCCCGGATATGTTGGACAGGAACTCGCTGCGATAGCCGGACAGCAGATCGAGATCCCACTCGAAGGCAACGCCGAAGCCGGAATCGGCCTGCTGTTCGGCGGTCTGCCGATGGGCGAAGTAGACCGTCAGATCGCAGCGCTTATCGAGTTCGCGAAACAGCGGTGTGAGATACTGGATCGGATGGCTGACCAGGAAGCCGATGCGCATCGCCATGTCAGGCCCACGCCGGCTTGAGACAAGCCCTGTCGAGCGCCTCGGCGAGTTGTCGCGTGGATTGGCGCGCCGACAAGGACTCGTAGGTGGCGGAATCGACGGCATCCGGGTCGTAGGACCTGTCCTCGAGAAAGCCGCTCAGAGCATGAGCGACAGCTTGAGGTGACGGCAGTTCGGTTTCGGTCAGCGTAAGCACTTGGCCCGCCTTCGCCGACCGGATCATGGTCACCGCCGTGCTCTCCGCATGAAGCATCGCAAAGATCGGTCGGCGCGACAGCATGCCCTGGAACACTTTCGACGGGGTGTAATGCCGCTCCGTCGAGCCCAGAACGAGAATGGCGTTGCTCTTGCCGAGATGGTTGAGCGTGTCGACATAACCGATGCGATGCGGATGCTCGGTGACCATCGCCTCGACACCCATCCTCCTTGCGCGCGGCAGCACCTGATAACCCTTGGGATCGTCGGGCGAGGTCCCGGTCCCGACAAAGTGGACCCTGATCCGGGCTGCGGCCTGAGGCTTCGTCTGCTGAAGGGCACCCAAGCCTGCGAGAAACGAGTCCAGCACGACGAATCCCGCCGGCAGCAGGGCTCCAGCATAGATCATGTGAAAGTGCCCGTCGTCCGGATCGAACAGGAAGGGCGATCGATCGAGGGCCCCTACGGCCTCGAAATCCTCAGGAGCGGTGCCCATCGGCATGAAGGCGGTGACCGCGTTACGGGCAACTTCAGGATTACGTTGCAGCATTCCCTCGACGTAGCCGGCCGCCATGCCGGTGATGAGCGCCGCGCCGCGGACCGCCCACGGCTCCAGCAAGCAGGCCAGACGATAGGAGGCCCAGGCCTTGGTGAAAGGGCGTTCGACGCCGGGCCAGGCGTTGACCCAGGGATCCTGGTAATCGATGCCGAATGGCAGGCCGTAGCGGAGATGAATGAGCCGACCGACCGGGGCCAGGAAGTTTGACGGGATCGTCACCAGGACGAAATCGATCTCGCGCCGCTTCGCCAATCCGGCCAGAACGCGATAGCAGCCGGCAAAGGCACGCACGCCAATATCACCGACAAGACGAACAGGCCGATTCGAGAAGGTCGGGGCATGGATCACGCGCAGCCCGGGTGCCACCAACCGTTCGAGCTCGGGATCCGGCCGCTCTTCGTAGCAGGCAGGATCTCCGGTCACCACGATCGGCGTCCAGCCGAACTCCGGCAGATAACGGGACCACAACCGCGCCCGCTGCGCTCCGACGAGGTTGCAGGGAACGAAATGCCCGCTGACCAAGGCGACCGTTTTCGTCACGTCGTCCTCAGGCCAGCCCGAACCTGCTGGTAAAGGTCGAGGTACCGGCCGACGACGACATCGGGCGCATAATGCTCCTCGGCGCGGCGCCTGCAGCTGGCACGGTCGATCGTGTGCAGCTTGCCCACCGCCTCGCACCCCTCCTCGATCGAGTTGATGAGGAAGCCGTCGATTCCCTGCCGGACGATCTCCGGCAGGGATCCACGCGGGCAGGAGATTATCGGCGTACCGCAGGCCAACGATTCGGCGAACACGATTCCGAACGGCTCGTTCCACTGGATCGGAACGACCATGGCCAGCGCCTGTCCCAACACACGGTTCTTCTGCGTATCGTCGACAGGTCCGACATACTCGATGCCGTCCCGGCCGATCCAAGGCTCGATCTCCTTGGTCCAATAGTCGCCTTCGGGACCGCTATCGGCATGATTGCCGGCGATCAGCAGCCGTCGTCCGGTTCGCCGCGCGATCTCGATGGCCCAGTGCGCGCCCTTGATGCTCTCGACGCGGCTCAGGAAGACCAGCGGCGCATCGGCCGCAACCGAGGGGCTGAACTTGAGCGAGTCCATGTCCGCGAAATTCGGAATACCGAGCCACGTCCCGCCCGTCTTGCGGCCGCACGAGGCGATATACTCGCTGCAGCCCGTGAAGGTGAGCACACCCGGGGCGGCAAGCTTCACGGCAAGGTTGACGGTACGCGGCGTCGGATCGCGCTGATAGGTCATGACGATGGGAATGCGGCCGCGCAGATGCGGCGTGAGATAGGCGATACGCGAAAAGCTGTGGATCACATCGGGCCGAAACGATCGGATAGCGCGACCAAGGGTCAAGGCATTGCGCACCGTATCGAGACGCGACTGCGACTTCTGGCCGGGCCAGGGCTGGAAGACATCGACCGGACAGGACGAGCCGGGTTTGGCAACAAGACAGATCTTGTGCCCTCGCGTCATAAGGCGTCGCGCCAGGCCATCGACGATCCGTTCGATCCCGCCATAAAGCTTCGGGGGGACCTCGATCTCGGGATCAGTGGACAGAAGAATGCGCATCAGCCGGCCGTTCTCGTGTCAGACGAAGCGGATAAGGGCTTGGCGCCGGAGAAAGCGGAGGCCACGGCCTCGACCAGAACCTTCTTCTCGACGTCCCAGTTGTAGCGCCGGCGCCCCAGATCGGCAGCCGCGGTCTTTGCCTCGGCAAGCGCCCCAGGCGTGGCTGCAAGCCCATCCAGCACCTTGGCCATTCCTTCCACATCAGTAACGGACACGACGGCCGCCGCCGGCCCCAACTCCGGCGCCAGGGCCTTTTGTGCAGGAGTATCGCTCATCATGACGGGCGTGCCGGCGAGGAGATAAGTGAAGATCTTGTTGGTGAGGCAGATGCGGCGATTCTCGGTGATCGGCATCTCAAGCGACAGGCCGAGATCATAATGCGCCGCCAGTCGCACCATCTCCTCTGGCGGGGCCATCGGCAGGAGCCGGACACGATCCCCTATTCCCAGGTCGCGGGCCATCTCCAGCAGCCTGTCGCCATACCCCCAGCGATTGCTGCCGCGAATGTCGAGCGTCACGCGGGTCCTGGCTCGAGCCATCGCCTGGACAAAGCCTTGCAGACCACGATCCAAGCCGATCGTTTGGGAGAACCAGTAGGCCTTCAAGGTGCCGGCTTCGTGTCGATGAGCGGCGTGGTCTTGAAGTGACGGAGCCATGGAGAGAGGGAACAGATTCAGTACCGTCGTCGGCTTCACCCCATAGCGGGCTGCATAGGCCTGACCGATCAGGGGTGATGCGGCCGTCATGTGGGCACACCGAGGAAGACAGGCTGCCTCGATCTGCTCCACCAGCCTGCTTTGGAAATGATCGGCCTGATCGTCCGGCTCCTCGCCCGAATGAAAGTCCTCGGCGTCGAAGCCCAGCAACGCGCCGCGCCGACGTGCAGCCTCAGCAGCGGCCGGCAGGGCCGGAACATAGTGCGCGATATAGAGATCCGCGCTCATGGTCCGGGTCACACCTCGCAATGCCCCTCCGGGGCCGCCGTAAGCGTGGACGGCAACCGCAAGCGGGATCGGCAGCCCCGCCCCAGACAGCGCGCGCGCCGCACGCCGAGCCGCCGTTGTGAAATACCTCTCGCTCCGCAAGCGCGGAACGCGGCGTACCGTCCAGGAAGCCTCGGCCGCAATCTCGTCGTCGAACGGTCTCAGCGCCTCGGTGTAGTCGCAGGAAATAGTCGTCACGGCGTATCCTGCTTCCTGTAGCGCTGCCGCTTCCTTCACCAGGCGGGGATTGGACGCAAGGTTGCCGGAACTGACGATGCATACCGTGCGCTTCATCAATCTCCTAACCCAGGCGCGCGTCGGACTGGAGACCAGGGAGTTCCGCGCTCGAGACGAGCTCGAACTGAAGCGGGCCGCTCGATCGCAGGGCCAGGGGCCCGAAACCCAGGTCCTGGCGAAAATCGAAGCCGAGTTCACCTGGGTTGCATGCATTCACGAAGAACTGGACCGCTCCGTCGACCCTGTGATCGACGACGATGGTCGTGCTCGTGGTCCTCAAATCGATATTGTAGCTGCCAGCGGCAAGGAACAGCGCATCGAGAGAGACAACGCACCGATAGCGGCCGGCCTTGGTTGGCAACGGGACATTGCCGAAGGCAGCGGACGAAAAGTAGCCGACCGGCACATTGTGCTGGTCGCGCAGGATCACGACTAGTGACATGCCGGGCATGCCCGTCGTCTCGACTTCGACCTCGAGCCGCAGCGGCATGCCGGGAACGAACTGCTCCGTCGGCCTGCCATCGGCGTCGAGGAGCTGGGCCGAAATCAGCGTGGCCTCCCTGCCCCGCCCCCAGTGCCGCACCTTGCCAAGCTTCCCGAGCGACGCCGTGTAATGCGCCAGACCGGCTTCGACCGGCCCATCGAAGGTAAGCTTGCCGCCCTCGAGCACGAGGCTTCGCCGCGTCAACGCCGTCACGGCCGCGAAATTATGACTCACGAACAGGACGGTCCGGCCGCTGCCGGCAACCTCGGACATGCGGTTGATGCAGCGCGCCTGGAACTCCGCATCGCCGACCGACAGGACCTCGTCGACCACGAGGATTTCCGCCTCCAGATGCGCGGCAACGGCAAAGGCCAGGCGAACATACATACCCACCGAGTAGCGCTTCACTGGCGTGTCGATGAACTTGCTGACGCCGGAGAATTCGACGATCTCGTCGAACCGGCGCCGCATCTCGATGCGGCTCATGCCGAGGATGGCGCCGTTGAGGAAAATGTTCTCTCGCCCGCTGAGTTCCGGATGAAAGCCCGTCCCCACTTCGAGCAGGCTGTTGACCCGACCATTGATCTCGACCCGGCCACGGGTCGGCTCGGTGATCCGCGACAGGATCTTCAGCAGAGTGGATTTACCCGCACCGTTGTGACCGATGATGCTGACCAACTCGCCGCGCTTGATCTCGAAGTTGAGATCGCGCAGGGCCCAGAACTCCTCCACCTCGCCCGGCGTATTGGAGACGCGGCCCTTGAAGAAATCGACACCCCTGCGTACCAGCGCCCGCGCGCCACGCGTCATGGCTTCCCGCAACAGGCCGTCGCGTTCGACCTTGTGGCCGATGATGAATCTCTTGGCGAGCCCTTCGGCGCGGATGACGGTGTCGTTCATGTCAGATCATGTCCGCAAAGCCACGCTCGATGCGTCGGAACGTCCTCACTCCCAGCCAGAGGAAGAACGCCGTCACCGCCAGACTCAGGATGAAGCCCGGCAGGTAGATCGGGCTTTCGCCACCCACGATGCACCAGCGGAACCCGTCGATGATGCCGACCATGGGGTTGAGATTGTACAGAAGCCGCCACTGCTCGGGCACGACAGAACTGGGAAATCCGACGGGAGAAACGTACAGCCCGAACTGCAGCACGAACGGGATGACGAAGCGGAAATCCCGATACTTCACCACAACGGCTGCCGCCCAGATTGCCGGACCGAGGCTGGCAAGCAGCGCCAACAGCACGAACAAAGGCAGCAGCAGGATCTGCCAATGCGGCACAACCCCGTACCAGATCATCAATCCCGCGAGGATGGACAGGCTGACCGCGAAGTCGATGACGACCACCAGCACCGTCGCCAGCGGAACGATGAGTCGCGGAAAGTAGACTTTGCTGATCAGGTTGGCATTGGCGACCACGCTGGCCGACGCTTCGCCCAGGACGGACGAGAACAGCGTCCACGGCAGCAAGCCCCCGATCACCACGATCGCATAGGGCACGCTCGTGTTGGTCTGCACTTTGGCAATGTGCCCGAACACCACGGTAAAGACGACCGTCGTCAGGAACGGTCGGATGAAGGCCCAGGCAATGCCGACTGCCGTCTGCTTGTACCGAACGGAAACGTCGCGCCAGGCGAGAATGAGCAGCAGTTCGCGATAGCGCCAGAGGTCCTGCCAATACTGGCGATCGGCGCGGCCTGCCTCCAGCACCAGGTGCGTTGAAACGGGGCGATCTAAAGAAGTCATGCAGCGCCCTTCATACGACGCGGATGGGCCATCAGGCGAGCAAGGAGTAAATTGGCAGCGGCTGCAAACCGGTCGCGACGGTATGGAGCAACGGCATCCGGGGTGGTTCTCCCCATCGCCAGCAGGCGAAGGATTGCGGCTTCTAGGGCCGTGCCGTCCGCCGGATCCACCAGCACGCCGATCTGTTCCCCGGAAACGGCATCTGCACTACCGCCACCGACGCCGCCCACGACCCGCAGTCCACAGCCAGCCGCCTCCAGGTAGACGATGCCGAACCCCTCCTTCGTACTCGGCATGACATAGAGATCAGCGGAACGGTAAAGATCAGGGAGGTCGGCTTCCGGCACGTAGCCCAAGAACCGCACAGCTGTACGATCGCCGCTCAGTTCGATGGCCCTGGCTTCCAGGCGAGCCCGGTCGTCGCCGTCGCCGGCAACCACATGCACCAGCGTGGGAAACTTGAGCCGCAGCGCCGGCAAGATCGCAAAGATCTGCTCGTGACCTTTGTATCTTTCCGACGCGGCCAGCCGGCCGACGGTCAGCAGGATGGGGCCTGCCCCAAGACCGAATCGTGCGCGCAGTGTCTCGGAACGCGGACCGGGAACGAACATGTCGCGGACCGTGTCCGGAAGAACCCGCACGCGTTCCGGTATGAGATTGGCCCAGGACAGCAACGTGTGCCGGGTTGCCCGACTGACGACGGTCACGAGGTCGGCTGCTTCGATCGCCGTTCGGGTCAAGCCGCCGGGAGCATCCTCGACCTCGACACCGTGAGCCTGCACCCAAAGTCGCGCGCGCAACAGCCTTGCCAGCATCCAGGCGAGTGGCGCCATGTAGAGGTGTCCGCAGAAGACGACATCGAACGGACCCAGGCGCAGGGCAGCAACAAGGGAATTGACCACATAGCGGAGCCGCCCGAATGCCGCCCTCTCCTGCCTGATCCCCGGCGGCAGGGCGATGGCACCCGCATCGCCATGCCGAGGGAGGATCACCGACTGCGCGCCGCCCTCGGCGAGCGAATCGAACAGGTCCTGGTTGTAGCGTGCAATACCGCCCTGCGCGCCGTAACCGTCGGTCAACAAGGCCAGGAGCCGGGGCTTTCGGGTCATCACGCCAAGACCGGGCCTGTCCATCCCACCTGCCAGACGTGTCGCAGCCAGTCGCGGGACGCAGCGGAGAATGACACAGCCGCCGCGGGAGCGGCGGCCTCGCGCAGCCAGTGACCGACCGGCGTCGCGAAACCAGTCTTGGGCCGTTGGCGCAGCGCATCGGGGAGCGGTGGTCGCGGTATATCAGCAATCGCCGATTTAGCGCCCGTCGCTTCAAGGACATCTCCCGGTGGCAGTGCCGCCAGAAAGAAGGGATCGACATAAGGAACACGAATCTCGATCGAGTGAGCCATCCCCGCCCAATCGGAATCGCGCAGCAACTGGTTGCGCATGTAAAGCGAGGTCTCGAGCGCGGCAACGCGATCGAAATCACCGAGCGGGTGATCGGCGTTCAATTCGCCGTCGATCCGATCGAACACGACCAACCGGCGCAGGCCCTCTTCGACGAGGTCAGGATCGAGAATGGCGTCAAGCTCCCACGGCATGAACACGCCACGACGCAGGAGATAAGCACCGGCCCAACTGCCACCATACTGGATCAGGCCTGCGGCCTTCGGATGCAATCCCAGGCGCGACCCCATACCGTGGGACAGCATCCAGCGGACCGCCTGTCCGAGGCCAGGCGCATAGCGGAAGGGACGCAGCAGACGAACGGCACGAGGCAACTCCCGAAACGAAGGATAGCCGCCGAAGCATTCATCGGCGCCCAAGCCGCTCAACGCCACCTTGATGCCGGCCTCGTGCGCCGCCTTCGAGACGAACCAGGTGTTGATTCCATCGATGGTCGGCAGGTCCATCGCGTCGAGGAGTGCTGGGAGATCGCGTTCGAACTCCGCTCGGTCGACCGTCCTTACGATGTGGCGAGCGCCATAGCGGGCTGCGACTTCCGCCGCCAGCGGCGTTTCGTCATTTGGGGTGCCTCGAAACTCCGCGAAGGAAAGCGTCACGGCCGATATATCGCGCAGTCCGAGCTCGGCCATGGTTCCAAGCAAGGCGCTGGAGTCGAGGCCAGCGGAGAGGAAGACGGCAACAGGGACGTCGGCGACAAGGTGATAGCGGACCGACTCATGTACTGCGGCACCCAGCCGTGCCTGCGCCTCCGAGGGATCGCATTTCGTCGACGCCCTACGGTCGAGCGCGTTCGCGACTCGATAATAAGGTGCCGGAATGTCCGGTCCCGCTGCATCGATCGTCAGCGTACTGCCAGCCGGGACGGAGCGGATCGACTGCCAGACGGTGAAAGGCTCGGGCACATTGCCGAAAAGATGAAACCCGACGATGCCGGCAGGATCAGGATCGCGTGAAACCACGCCTCCCGCCAGCAGGGCCTTTGCCTGCGACGCAAAGCGGAGAGTCCAACCGTCATCGGCGTAATAGAGGGGCTTGATGCCGAGTGGGTCGCGGGCCAGCAGAAGCGAATGCCGCTTCGAATCCCACAAGCCGAAGGCGAACATGCCACGCAGTGCCTCGACCATGGAGGAGCCGCGGTCGGCGTAGAGCTGCAACAACACTTCCGTGTCGGTCTCGGTCCGGAACGTATGTCCCTTTCGCTCCAGTTCGGCCCGCAGTTCGCGATAATTATAGATCTCGCCATTGAACGTGATGGTGAGCGTGCCGTCGGCGCTGTGCATGGGTTGAGCACCGCGCTCCGACAAGTCGATGATGGCAAGCCGTCGATGGGTGAATCCCACTCGACCGTCGGGCGAGAACCAATCGCCACTGCCGTCCGGTCCGCGGGGCGCCATGCGCGTATTCATGCGCGCCAGTTCGGCTCGATCGACGGGCGGCGCGACGTCGAGATAGGCAAATATGCCGGCTATTCCGCACATGATGGGATCAGGATGAAATCGGTCGAACCGGGTGACGGCACACTGCTCAGCGCGCGCCTGTGCCGCCGAAGATCACGGCGAAGGTCCGCAGGACGATCACGACATCGAGCCAGAGCGAGCAGTGCTTGAGGTAGTACAGGTCGTACTCGAGCTTGGAGCGCATCTCGTCGTGATCGTGGGCATAGCCCTGGTTTATCTGCGCCCAGCCGGTGACGCCGGGGCGCACGATGCCGCGCAAGGCGAAGTGGGGAATTTCGCGCACATATTGCTGATCGAGGGTCAGCGCCTCGGGCCGCGGGCCGACCCAGCTCATGTCGCCGCGGAGCACGTTGACGAGTTGGGGCAATTCGTCGAGCCGGCATCGACGCAGGAACCCGCCGATGCGTGTTACGCGTGGGTCTGCGGTCGTGGTGAAACTCGGACCGCCAGCGCCGTGATACATGGTGCGGAACTTGACCATGCGGAAGACACGCCCGCGCCGCCCGACACGTGGCTGCAGAAAGAAGATCGGGCCCGGACTGTCGAGCCGCACCACGATTGCAACGACCGCGAGCAGCGGCAGAAGCAGGGGCAGACAAAGGATCGTGAACACGATCTCGATGGCGCGCCGAACGAGGAGATACTGACGCGACGGCAGCAAGGCGCCGAACTCGTTCGGCGTAAGGCCGCCCAATGGCGTCCGCCCCGTCAATCCCTCGAGAATGAATCGCCGATCAAGCACGGGCACGCCGGCAATGGCCGCGTTGGCCAAGGCGGAGAGCTGGGCTTCCGTGAGATCGGCGCCCAGATCGGCAACGATTGCATCGACGCGAACGCCTCCCAACTGGACATCCTCGAAGGAATGCCATTTGCAATTTCCCAGTTCGGGCAGAGCGTCGACCAGAGATGCCGGCACGACCGCATAGTGCCGGGTGAGATAGCGCGCCCGCAGTTGGGCAATGGCCGCCATCCACACCATCGCCAACGCGCCGCTGCCAAACAGCTGGATGCGCGAATAGTCGGACCGCAGCAGGACGAGAACCACGGCAATCATCGCGTAGGCGAAGGTCGCAACCGGGGCGACGTAACTCAGATTGCCTTGCAGAGTTGCCCGCGGAAAGGCGTCGAGCCGACGGCCGGCATACCATACGACCGCATAGGCGAAAGCCGTGGCCAGGATGGTCTGCTCGGCTGCACCGA
Source organism: Enhydrobacter aerosaccus (assembly GCF_900167455.1). GTDB lineage: Bacteria > Pseudomonadota > Alphaproteobacteria > Reyranellales > Reyranellaceae > Reyranella > Reyranella aerosaccus. Next base: position 92,284 of record NZ_FUWJ01000014.1, on the reverse strand, counting down.
AGCCCGCCTTGAAGGGCTCGCCCGTTGCATAGAACGGGATGGGCACGACCACGCAGAACAGAAATCCGCCGATCGCATCAATCCAGGTCTCGATGAACCGCTGAGGCGCCGAGCGGATTTCCCGTGCCCGTCCTGACGGCTGTTCGGCCGCCGGCGACTCGGCTCCAACCGACATCGCTTTCCGCAAAGTCAATGCCCCCTCGACAGGACGTGGTAACGGCGCAGGCCCATCGCCGGATCAGCCGGCTCCACGTCGACCCCTTAGTGAATATTCTACTTCAAACCGAAGTGCCCGCACACAAACTACATCGAAACTGAATATAGTTTATCCATCGCGCTCCGTAAAGGGCCGCGGCTCGGGCTCCGACGGCGCGAAGGCCTGCGCCCATCCCATGCCGAGCAGAGCGCTGACGAAAAACCCGATCGCCGGCATCTGAAGGCTGAAATCGATTGTGGAATGCAGGATGGCGACGGCCGAGGCCGCAAAGGCTGCGGCCGGCAGATAGCGGTGGCGCCGGCGCCGCCATGCCGCCTGGCCCACGATCCACCAAGGCAGCAGCACGGACGCAATCGCGATCACTCCCCCGGGGATCCCAAGTTCGAGTATCGTTTCGAGCGGCGTTGAATGAGCCTTGTCGTTGGGCTGCGGGATCTGGGCCGGCTGCAGGACGCTGTAGATATCGGCGAAGCTGCCAAGGCCCCAGCCCAGCCATGGCGACTCCTGGATCGCCTTGAGCGTCGTCTCCCAGATGATGACGCGGTTGATGTTCCCCGACTCGGGCAGCCGCGACATCTTCTGAACGAAGGCACTTCCTGCCAGAACAAGGATCAGGCCGCCGACCGCCGTGCTGGCCAGAACCAATCGCCCCATTTGCCGGCGTGACCGCAATCGGCCATGCAGCAGGAACACCGCAAGGACGGCAAGGCCTGCCAGGGTCGCGGCGAATCCGGCCCGCGAGCCCGAAAGCAGCAAACCGCCGGCATAGATCAACGCCAAGGCCGCCATGGCCAGGCGGGGCAGCGTGAGCCATTCCAGCGGCTGCGCATTCTCGTCGAGATATTCGCCGTAGCGACGCCGTGAACGCTGGTTTCGGGAGATGAGAGCAATCGCGGCAACCAGCGCCATCCCCAGAAAGCACGCGAAGGAGTTGCTGTTCACGAAGGTGCCCGACATCAGGCAGTAGTCGTATTCCGATGAATAATCGCCTTCCTTCTTCAGATAATTTCCGACGAAGCAGGAATGATTCGCCGTTCCGAGGAAGGCATAGATGCTGACCAGCAAAGCGCTGACCAGCAGGGCCACCAACAGCAGCCGCGCCGTTCGGCGATCCACGCAGCAGGCGCGCGCGAAGGCGAAGATCAGCCCACAGGCCATGCATTTCAGCATGACATCGAGCGAGGCATCGATGGCGAGGGTCGGTACCGGTGCGTGGGCCGACCCGAGAATGGCTGCGGCTCGAGCATAGAAGGCCGCGCTCGCCGTCTTCGGAGCAAGCGTGGACATCTGCAGCGCACCGATACCCAGCATCAGCATGAAGCAGAGCGCCAGCAGCGCGAGCGGTCGCGCCTCTCCAGGCTGAACATCGATACCGCGACGCGTACCCAAACCGAACGCGCCGGCAACGGCAAGCGCGCCGACCACAATGGTCATGGGCGCCCAGGCCCAGTCCCGATTGCCACCCATCGGCAGCGGCGAAACCAGAAGCAAGAAGAGAAACAGGCCGATCACGCTTCCGTCCACGAGCCACCCAAGCAGGTCAAGCGGATGCCGCCGCGGTCGCCGCCTGGAACGCAGTCGCCTCGACTCCGACATCAGTGACGCATTTCTTGCTTGATCAACTTGCCGATCTCCTCCTGAGCGCCCGGCTCGTCACGCAGGAAAAAGCGCAGGATCAATTCGTCGGCCACGGAATGGATGGCCCAGGCAAAGAAGCGCCGGTCCTGAGCTGCTCGCCAGTTCTGTCTCAGATATGCGGTTATCTTTGCCTTCTGGGCATCGTCGAAATAGGGCCAGCAATCGAGAATGATCCGGAGCCTCGGGAACCATGTCTGCGGGATGAGCGGGGCGTAATCGATCGACAGGAAGAGCGGCGGCAAGACCTGACGCGACGCCCCCTCCAGGACCTCGATCATGGCCGCCAATCGAAGCCAGTCGATGCCCCGCGCCGGCGCATTCGCCAATCCCCGTCGAAGGTCGGCCTCGGCCCGGCGCAGCAACGCGGTGCGCTCTTCCTTGGACATCGCCAGGTTGTAGGTCAAGCCGGCGCCGCCCAGCAGTTCCGATCGCTCGAGGTAGCGGCCGGCGACGGGGTCGGCCGCCACGGCGCGGTCGAGATCGGCAATGCCAGCCTGCACGCGCGGTAGATCAAGAGGATGGCCGAGGCGCAGGTCCGTAACGATTCCGTCGGCCTTCTGCGCCTCCCACGCCCCACGCGCCACGGGCAAAGACAGAACCAGAAGACATGCGCCACCGCCCGCCATCAAGGCACGCATCAACCAACTCGGTATCGTAGACAGGCGCTTTCCCCCAAAACTCCGACGACCTTACTCCAGCGCTCCGGTCGCCCGATGTCAAAGGATTACGCGGCAGGCGTTGTCGTTGCAATCGCCGTGGCGTCGTCTTTGCTCTCGCACGACGACGGACTCGACGGCGGCAATGTCCGCACCTTTACGTCGACCAGCGTCTCGATGCCGACTCCGGCCGCGCCGGTGAAGGTGCCCTTGATCGGCATCGCCTGTTCGGGGTCGCGTCCGACCGCAACCCGAATCAGGCGTTCGCTGCCGACGATTCCATTGGTCGGATCGAACTCGACCCAACCGGCGCCTGGCAGATAGACCTCCATCCAGGCATGGGGGAAGGCGCTGTTCGGTCTGTTTTCCGCCTCGTCCTTGTCCAAGGCGGGATCGTAGAGATAACCGGTGATGAAGCGGGCCGCCAGGCTCAGCGACCTCGCCCCTTCCATCATCAGCAGCGCATAGTCGCGGCACGTGCCGCCGCCGGTCTCGAGGGTGGTGGCCGGCGGCTGCGTGCCGATCTCGAAGCGCATGGCATAGGTGAGGTTTTCCTGGATGCCTTTGCACATGCGCACGAGCGTGCCGAACGTGTCGCTGCCGCCCTCCCCTTCGAGGAATTGCTTGGCCCAGTTGCTCACCATCGCATTGGGATCGGGATAGTGCCGCTCGACATAGCGCGCGAGATCCGGCGCCTCCTCGGCCAGATAGCTGAAGGGCAAGGTGCGGGCATATTCCTCGATCGCCGGCTGATCCGGCGGCATGGCGAAATGCTCGAGATGAATGGTGCTCACGAACTCCAGGGCCTGGACCGGGCTGTCCGCGAATGAGGCGATGGCAATCGAATTGCCGAACGGATCGTGGATCCAACGCACCGTCGCTGCCGGTTCGATCGCCAGGCCTGTATGCAACAATCTCAGATCGTGGCTGTCCCGAGGTCGGAACATCAGGCGGTAATCGCCGAGCCTGACCGGTTCCGCATAGTCGTAGCGGGTACGATGAACGATCTCGAGCCTGCGCATGCGGGTCGATAATGCCCCATGATCGTGAAGGTTGCAGTAATGCAGGCCAGAGCCAGCTCAATGGCGAGCAGCGGCCCTCAGGCGAAAGGATAAGGCCCGGCAAACGCGCCGATCGGCAGAAAATGGGTGATCAGCCCGATAGCCGGCTGCCAATGATGGAGCAGCATGGCCGGCGGTTCCTCGAACGATGCGGGTTCCGCGTCAGGCTTCAGTCGGAGAGCGATGGCTGTCGCCGTCGACGGCGCCGTGCAGAGTATTGTACCGGCGAAGCGCAGTTGCATGTGGCGATGGACATGGCCGCAGACGATACGCTCGACCTGGGGATGGCGCGATACGATCGCAGCCAGACGATCCCCTTCCCGGCAAAGATAGGCATCGAGGTACGGGATGCCGCAGGCGAAAGGCGGCTGATGCATCATGAGAACCGTCGGCCGCTCGGGAGCCGCCGCCAACGCCTCTTCGAGCCACTGCGCGCCGACGTCGTCGATGACGCCGTGATGCAAGCCGGGCACGGTGACGTCGAGTGCGACCAGCCGCACCGGGCCGCAATCGTCCGCGACATAATTCATCGGCCCCGAACGCGGCAGATACGAATGCTCCGCGAAGGCCTCGGCGAAGGCGGTGCGCGAATCATGGTTGCCGGGGATGACCCGCAACGGTCTCTTCAGTCCCCGCAGCAAGCGACGCAGCATTGCGTACTCGGCCGGATCCCCCTCGTCGACGAGGTCACCGCTCAGAAGTACGAGATCGGGCCGAGGATCGAGCGCATTCACTTGGGCGATCGCGGCCGCGAACAACGCGTTGGAATCGACCACGCCCTTGTAGAGCACGCCGTCGGGACGGACATGCGGATCGGACAGCTGGGCGATCAGCATGGAAACCGCATCCTCATGGCGTCACCTCCCATCCGAACCGTGCCAGGCCGCGTTTGCCTTCCGGCGTGATCGTATAGATCCCGCGTTCCACCCGTTCGAACCAGCCATAGACGTCATCGCGCAGGATCGCGCCGGCATTGGGCGCATCGCAGGCTGCGCGTACTGCGGCTGCCTTCATCGGTCCGTTCTTCGCCAGCAGCGCCGCGCAACGTAACGCCGCCTGGCGATAGGCCGTCATGACGGGGACCCTGGTCGAAGACCCGCCGCGATTGGGGTCGCCGACACGGCGCGCATGTTCGCCCAGCAGGCGGCTCGCCTTGCGCTTGTTCTTGCGCGGCACATAGGGGAGCGGATCCACCACGACATCGACGCGCTCGGCCGCCACGATCATCAAGCCAAGCCCCAAGCGCCGGCACAGCTTCTTCACGGGGCGCATGTTCTTCGGCCAGGCGCCAACCGCCAGATAGACCGTGTCGGTGAGAGCCAACCGCTCCACGCCCTGCAAGACCAGCCCAAGGCCGAAGGTCTTCTTGAGTTCGACGATGACAGGCAACTCGGCACCGCGCACGCCCACGACGTCGCAGCCGCGGATTTCGCCCTTTACGCTGTACCCTTGGCCTTCGAGCAGCGCCTTCACCGGCGCATAGAGGTCGCTTTCCAACGACATGCGGCGGCACGATATCATGGTAAGAGGGAACAAATCCTGGGGAAGAGACATGACCGATTTGCTGGACCACGGTGCTGCCGCCATCGCTCGGGCGGTGCGCTCGGGCAAGGTGAAGGCCCGCCACATTGCCGAGATGGCAATTGCCCGGGTGGAAGCCCTCAACCCGGCCCTGACGGCTATCGTCGATTTCAATCCCGCCGAAGCACGCGCCTCGGCGGATGCCGTGGATGCGCGCCTCAAGCAGGGCTTCGATGGACCGATCCTCGGCGTGCCCTACACCGTGAAGGACACGACCTGGGTTGCCGGCCGGCGCGTGACCAACGGATCGCTGCTCTACAAGGATTTCATCCCGCCTCGCAATGCCGTGGCCGTGGAGCGCCTGAAGGAGGCCGGCGGCGTCTTCCTCGGCATGACCAACACGCCGGAAATGGCCGCCAAGGGCCACACGGAGAACAAGGTCTACGGCCCTACGCGCCATCCCCTCGATCACAACCTCACTCCGGGCGGCTCGTCGGGCGGTGCGGCCGCGGCCCTCGCCGCGGGCTTCAGTCCGATCGCCCTCGGCACCGACGGCGGCGGTTCCGGCCGCCGACCCGCCTCTCATTGCGGCGTGGTCGGTCTCAAGACCTCCGCCGGCGCCATCCCCAACCCGTTCGGCTTCGGCGGCGCCTATGGCCCCCTCTATGGCGTGACGGCGCCGATGGGCCGGACTGTCGCCGATGCCAAGGTCGCCTTCGAGGTCATGGCCGGTCCCGACCCACACGATCCGCATTCCGTGCCGACGCTCGATATTCCGCCGCCCGCCCAGCCGCGCATCGCCTTCAGCCCGCGTCTCGGCCTTGGCGTTGCGGTCGACCCGGATGTCATGTCGGCAGTCGAGGCGGCAGTCGAGAAGCTGCGCGCAGCCGGCTGGCGAATCGAACTCGCGGACATCGCCTGGCCCGAAGGGACCAACGAGGCAGCCTTTGGCGCGGTCAATGCCGCGGCCAGCGCCCTGCTCTATGGCGAACGCGAGCGTCAGGACAAGGCGCTGTTCGGCGACAACGTCACGGCCCTGATCGAGCGCGGTCGCACGCTCGCCGGCACCGAGGTGGTCGCGGCCTACCGCTTTGCCGACGCCTGCGCCCGCGCCGTTGCCGAGTTCTTCACGCGCTATGATTATCTGATCACACCGACCACAGCCTGCGTCTCCTGGCCGGTCGAACAGGTCTCCCCCAAGGTGATCGAGAACAGGGAGGTCGGGCCGCGCGGCCATGCCGTGTTCACGCCGCTTTTCAATCTGGCGCTGGTGCCTGGCATCTCCGTTCCCTGTGGCACCGGCCGCGCCGGTCTTCCGGTCGGCCTGCAGATCGTGGCGCCGCGCCTGCACGATCGCCCGCTTCTGGCCATGGCGCAACGCGCGGAAACGGCTCTGACGCAGTAGTGATCTCGCCGCGTCGACCGACTGTCACGACGCGGGCAACAAAGTCCGCGCCGGAAGGTGGATGTCGAGCCAGGCCTGGACCTGTCGCTCTGCCTCGTCAGGCCAATCTGAGCCGCGGGGCATGGCTTCGAGATGCAGGAAGCGGATCGTGTGGATGCCGAGCGTCCGCAATATCGCGTCGAGGTAGGGCGTAAGGAAGTCCGGCTGCCGGGCGCGCTCGCCGCTGATCGCGCCTCCCGTAGAGACGACGACATAGGTTGGACGATCGGCCAGCAACCCCACCTTGCCCGACGGCGTCGAACGGAAGGTCCGGTTCAGGCGGAGGACCTGGTCGATCCAGGCCTTCAGCACGGCCGGCACCGTGAAATTGTGCATCGGCGTGCTGATGATGAGTGTTCCGCTCTGCTCGAGTTCCTCGATCAGGCGCTCCGATTGCGCCAGCGCCTCTCGTTCGGCCGCGCTGAGCGCGGGCGGTGCGAGGTAGATCGCCTCGGTGAAGGCCTCGTCGAGGGGCATCAATGGCTCCGCGACGAGATCGCGCCGCAGGACATCGAGGCCTGGCCGAACGTCGGCCAGGCGCCCGATGATCTTCTCCGCCGCCATCCGGCTACGCGAAGTCCCAAAGCGCGGGCTCGCCTCGACCAACAGCACGGGCTTCATGTCAGCGCCTTGCCGAAATGCAGGGCCGTCGAGAGCATCCCCCACCGGAAGTAGAAGCGCTGGCCGAGGGCGTTGTTGAGCGCGGTATCGAGCGTCATCCAGGGATATCCCTCGGCCTTGGCGATTCGGGAAACCTCGTCGAGCAGGCGGGCGCCGAGACCGCCGCGCCTTTCGCTGTCGAGCACGACCAGGTCGTCGACATAGACGAACCGACCGCGGATCAGATTCTCCTGCATCCGGTAGCCGGCGGCGCCGACGGCGCGGCCGTCGCGCCACGCCGCCAGCAACCGATAGCCTTGCCGGCGCTGCCGTTGCACGCGCGCACAGAGCTCGGCGGGATCGGCAAGGTGCGGCCTGAGCTGGTGCAGGACCGGGAAGCAGGCCGCGATGTCCTCGTCGGTTTCGGCTTGCCGCAGCTGGAGAGCGCTCATGCCGCTTCGGCGCGCGCGATCGCCTGCTCCGAATACAGGCCGACGGCATAGCGATTCCAGAGATTGATCATGCCGATCAGGATGGTGAGATCGACGATCTCCTTGTCCGAGAAATGCTGGCGCAGGAAGCCGAAGTCCGGGTGCGCGTCGCCGCGCTGGGCCATCAGCGTCAAGGTCTCCGTCCACGCCAGGGCCGCCTTCTCCGCCGGCGTATAGAGAGACGATTCGCGCCAGGCATTGAGCAGGTAGAGCCGCTCCTCGGTCTCGCCGTGCTTGCGCGCATCCTTGCTATGCATGGCGAGGCAGTAGGCGCAGCCATTGATCTGGGAGGCGCGCATCTTGACCAGTTCGATCAGGCTGAACGGCAAGCCGCAATTGCGGACGTAGGTCTCGACGCTGCGCAGGGCGGCGTATCCTTCGGGCGCAGCCTGGGGGGCGGAAATGGGCTTGGTCTGCATGGCTCGCTCCTTTGTTGAACGGCCAAGACATGGCATCGCAATGGCCTATATGGATGGGCCAAGATCTGAGAAAATCACTGGGCCATGCCCGATGCCCGCAGATCCCTCGTCCGGCCCCTGTCCCGCTCCTCGCTTCCGTTGCAGGAGCAACTCTACCAGCGACTGCGCGATGCAATCACGGAGGGCCGTCTCGCCCCCGGCGAGCGCCTGCCCGCCGTGCGAACACTGGCAAGCGACCTTGGCGTCGCGCGCGGTACGGCCGAAAGCGCCTATGCCCGTCTCGCCGGAGAAGGCTATCTGGTGCCGCGCGGTCCAGCCGGCACGATCGTATCGCCCTCCCTGCGGCTGGAGATGCTGCGCCGGCCGACACCGCCGAAGGAGACGGCCCGGCCCGCCGAGAGTGATCTGCGCGAGCCGTTGCCGTTCCAACTCGGCCTGCCCGCGCTCGACCAGTTCCCCCGCACGCTTTGGGCGCGGCTGACCGCACGAGCCGGCCGGCGGCTTTCGGCTGCCCTGCTGGCCTATCAGGATGCGATGGGCCTTCCCGAACTGCGGCAGGCCATCGCCTCCTATCTGGCCGTTTCGCGCGGCGTCCGCTGCCAGCCGGGACAAGTCCTCATCACCGGCGGCTACCAGGCGGGTTTGGATCTGATCGTGCGCTTGCTGCTGACACCCGGCGATGAGGTGTGGTTCGAGGAGCCCGGCTATTTCCTGGCGCGACAGCAGTTGCAGGCCACGGGCATCGTGTTGCGTCCCATACCCGTCGACGAGGATGGACTCGATGTCGAGGCTGGACGCCGGCTGGCACCGGCGGCGAAGCTCGCCATCGTCACACCCGCACATCAGAGCCCGCTCGGCGTTGCCTTGTCCCTGCCGCGCCGGCAGGCGTTGCTTGGCTGGGCCGCCGAGACGGGCGCGTGGATCGTCGAGGACGATTACGACGGCGAGTTCCACTATGTCGGCCGCAAGCTGCCGGCGCTCAAGAGCCTCGATAGCGCCGATCGCGTCATCTATGCCGGCAGCTTCAGCAAAACGATCTTCCCGTCCCTTCGTCTTGGTTACCTGGTCCTGCCCATGGCGCTTCTTCAAGGGGCGGCGGCCGCGCGCCGCCGGACTCTCCATGGCGAACCCGTCCTCGGCCAAATGGTGACCGCGGACTTCCTCGCCGAAGGTCATTTCGGGCGACACCTCAAGCGCATGCGTACGCTCTATGCAGCCCGCCGGCAGGCTCTGGTCCGGGCGCTCGGCGACAGCTTCGGCGATCAACTGGAAATCGCGACGCGGCCCGGCGGCATGCAGCTTCTGGCGCGCTTTCCAACGTCCCAGGACGATCTGGTCCTGGCGCATCGAGCAGCGAGCCGGGGGTTCGCCGCGACAGCCCTGTCTTCGCAATACCTCGGACGCAAGCGGGAGCATGGTCTCCTGTTGGGCTTCACGAACATTCCGGAGCAACAGGCTCTCGCCATCGCCCATGCGTTGCGACAAGCGGTTTCGGATCTGCTTCCGCGCCCTTGAAAGCGAGGCCTCCCACGGTGAGACCGCAGCGGACTGGCAAGCATGACCACATGCGCGCCAGCTACTCCAACATCGCTCGGGAGGGTGGCAGGAATGGATTGGTCATAGCTGTACGGCTCCGACTGGGAGGTAAGGAAACGAACGAATCTGCGCGGCCTCCTGTCGGTCCCATGATAGATGCTTGGGCGACATGACAGATCGTCGGCACTTCCCCAGATGAAATCGCAGACGCTTTCCGCCGCCGCGGCGCGTCGCATCGCCCTGGCGGCCCAGGGCTTCACCGGCCCCCGCCCCTCGGGCGCCCTCAATGCCGGGACAGTGAAGCGCGCGGTCGATCGCCTGGGTCTGCTGCAGATCGATTCCGTGAATGTGCTGGCACGGGCACATTATCTGCCGCTCTTCTCCCGCCTGGGGCGTTACGACAGCGGGCTGCTCGACCGCCTGGCCTGGGGCCGTCGAAGCGAGCGCCGGCTGTTCGAGTTCTGGGCTCACGAGGCGTCACTGCTGCCGGTCGAGAACCAGCCGCTCTGGCGTTGGCGCATGCAGCGCGCCGCCTCGAACGCAGGCGACGGCAAGGGAAAGCTGCACACTTTCAAGAAAGAGAAAGCAGCCTTCATCGACGAGGTCCGACGCGAACTCGCGGATCGTGGCCCTCTTGCCGCTTCCGAGCTTTCCAATGGCGGCGAGCGGCGCGGGCCGTGGTGGGGCTGGAACGATGGCAAGCTCGCGCTCGAATGGCTGTTCTTCGCCGGCGAGGCGACGACGGCGACCCGCCGCGGGACGTTCGAGCGCGTCTACGATCTGACCGAGCGCGTCCTGCCGAGGTCCATTCTGGACCGGCCAACGCCGACGGCCGAGGAGGCCCAGCGCGAGCTGCTGCGGCTATCGGCGCGGGCCCTCGGAGTGGCCACCGAAGCCGATCTCCGCGACTATTTCCGGCTCGGTGTCACCGATACCAAGGCGCGGCTCATGGAACTGGTCGAAGCCGGCGAACTGACACCGGTCACGGTCGAAGGCTGGAGCAAGCCGGCCTATCTCGACCCCGCTGCGCGGCTGCCGCGCAGGATCGAGGCGCGCGCCCTGCTCGCCCCCTTCGATCCGCTGGTGTGGGAACGCGCCCGTACGCTCCGCATCTTCGATTTCCTCTATCGCATCGAGATCTACACGCCGGCCGACAAACGCAAGCATGGCTATTACGTGCTGCCTTTCCTGCTGGGCGACCGGTTGGTGGCGCGCGTGGATCTCAAGGCCGATCGACCCAACAGTCGACTGCTGGTGCATGCCGCGCATCTGGAATCGAATGCCGATGCACGGGAGATCGCAGGCCCCCTGCGCAAAGAACTGCGCCTGATGGCCGACTGGCTCGGACTCGACGATGTCCAGTTGCCTCGCGCCGGCGCTCTTGGCCGCGCCATGCGAACCTGATTGACGACCGGAATCGGCGTTTTGCAGGTCGCCCCGCTATAGTGCGGCAGCACCACCTGCAATCGGGTCCGGGCGCTCCGTTTTCTGGCCATTTATTTAATGGACGGAGGATCGGTTTCAGACGTCACCTATCGGGTATCACAAGGAATTGACCATGGGAGTTTACCGCTCATCCAAGACCACCGAAGGCAAGCGAGCGATGGCTGCCCGCGCCCTCTGGCGCGCCACCGGCATGACCGACGCAGACTTCGGCAAGCCGATCATCGCGGTGGTCAATTCCTTCGTCGAGTTCGTGCCTGGCCACGTGCATCTCAAGGATCTGGGGCAGATGGTGGCGCGCGAGATCGAACGCGCCGGCGGCGTCGCCAAGGAATTCAACACCATCGCCGTCGATGACGGCATCGCCATGGGCCATGACGGCATGCTGTATTCGCTGCCGTCGCGGGATCTGATCGCCGATTCGATCGAATACATGGTCAATGCCCATCGTGCCGACGCGATGGTCTGCATCTCCAATTGCGACAAGATCACGCCCGGCATGCTCATGGCGGCCATGCGCCTGAACCTGCCGACCGTGTTCGTCTCGGGCGGCCCGATGGAAGCCGGCAAGGTGAAGTGGAAGGGCCAGGAGATCCTGATCGACGTCGTCGATGCCATGGTCGTCGGATACAAACCCGACTCGACCGACGAGGACATCGCCAACTTCGAGCGTTCCGCCTGCCCGACCTGCGGCTCCTGTGCCGGCATGTTCACGGCGAATTCCATGAACTGCCTCACCGAAGCGCTGGGCCTGTCGCTGCCGGGCAACGGTACCGTGGTCGCCACCCATGCCGACCGGCGCGAGCTCTTCCTCGAGGCCGGCCGCCGCATCGTCGACATGGCCAAGCGCTACTACATCGAGAAGGACGAATCGGTGCTGCCGCGCTCGGTCGCCACGTTCAAGGCGTTCGAGAACGCCATGCGCCTCGACATTGCCATGGGCGGCTCGACCAACACGGTGCTGCATCTGCTGGCGGCCGCCTTCGAGGGCGAAGTGCCGTTCACGATGAAGGACATCGACCGGCTTTCGCGGGTCACGCCGCATCTGTCGAAGCTCTCGCCCTCCTCGCCCCTCTGGCACATCGAGGATGTGCACCGTGCCGGCGGCGTCATGGCCCTGCTTGGCATCCTCGACCGCAAAGGCATGATCCACCGGGACGCGCGGACCGTGCATGCGCCGACCATGGGCGACGCCCTGAAGCGCTGGGATATCGGCAACGGCGCTGACGAAGGCGTGAAGACCTTCTATCGCGCCGCTCCGGGCGGCGTGCGGAGCAAAGAGGCCTTTTCGCAGAACAAGCGCTATCCCGAACTCGATCTCGACCGTGCAAACGGCTGCATCCGCGATTTCGAGCACGCCTACAGCCAGGATGGCGGGCTGGCGGTGCTCTACGGCAACCTGGCACCGGATGGCTGCATCGTGAAGACGGCGGGCGTCGACCCGGCGTCGCTGACGTTCCAAGGCAGGGCTGTGGTGTTCGACAGCGAGAACGACGCGACCCGTGGCATTCGCGAGGGCAAGGTGAAGGAAGGCGACGTCGCGGTCATCCGCTACGAAGGCCCCAAGGGTGGCCCCGGCATGCAGGAGATGCTGGCCGCGACCGGAACCCTGAAAGCCGTCGGGCTGGCCAGCAAATGCGCGCTGATCACCGATGGCCGCTTTTCGGGTGCCACCTCCGGCCTATCCATCGGTCACATCTCGCCCGAGGCGGCGGCCGGCGGAACGATCGGGCTGATCGAGGATGGCGATCCGATCGAGATCGACATTCCCGGCCGCAGCATCAAGCTCGCCCTTCCCGAGGCCGAGATCGAGAAACGCCGGGCGGCGATGAAGGCCAAGGGCCGCGAGGCCTGGAAGCCGAAGCGCGATCGCAAGGTCTCTGTCGCACTGCGGGCCTATGCCGCGCTCGCCACAAGCGCCGCGACCGGCGCGGTACGCAATGTCGAGCAGGTCGGCGGGTAAGATCGAGCCAAGGCTCTCGCTACGCCGCGAGGGCCCACGCAATGACAAATGCAAAGCAGGAAAGATCGATGAACGACTTGGTGTTGAAAGGCGGGCGTGTGATCGACCCGTCACAAGGGCTCGACAAGGTGACGGATATCGCGTTCGCCGGCGGCAAGGTGTCGGCGATCGGAGATGGGCTCGCGGGCAAGGACGTGCGCGACGTTTCAGGCAAGGTCGTCTCGCCCGGCCTGATCGACCTGCATACCCATGTCTATTGGGGCGGTACCTCGCTTGGCGTCGAGGCGGAACTGCTGGCGCGCACCGGCGGGGTCACGACCTTCATCGATGCCGGCAGCGCCGGCCCTGGCAACTTCCACGGCTTCCGACGCCACGTCATCGAGCCGTCGCCGGTTCGGATCTTGCCCTATCTCAACGTCTCGTTCGCCGGCATCTTCGCGTTCTCGAAGGCCGTGATGGTGGGCGAAAGCGGCGACATGCGCCTGCTCGATCCGCGCGAGGCCGTGCGCGTGGCCCGCGAGCACAAGGATCTCGTGCTCGGCATCAAGGTCCGTGTCGGCAAATCCGCCAGCGGCGATTCCGGGATCGTGCCGCTCGATATCGCGCTCGACGTCGCGGAAGAGACCGGGCTGCCGCTGATGGCCCATCTCGATGCGCCGCCGCCGTCGCGCCACGAGGTGGTGAGCCGGCTGCGCAAGGGCGACATCCTCACTCACTGCTTCCGTCCCTTCCCCAACGCGCCGATCCGGCCCGACGGCCGAGTGCGCGAGGAGATCCTGGCCGCCCGAGCCCGCGGTGTGATCTTCGACATCGGCCATGGCGGCGGCTCGTTCGGCTTCGGGACGACACGAGGCATGCTGGCGGCCGGCTTCCTGCCCGACGTCATCTCTTCCGACGTCCATGCGATCTCGATCGAGGGCCCGGCCTTCGACTTGCTGACGACCATGTCGAAGTTCCTGTGCCTGGGCGTCGATCTGCCGACGGTGATCAAGCTGGCCACAGGCAATGCCGCGATGGCGATCCAGCGGCCGGACCTCGGCACGCTCAAGCCCGGCAGCGTCGGCGAGGCCACGGTCATCGACCTCAAGGTCGGCAGCTTCGACTATGCCGACTCGATTGGCGAGCGCATGATGGGAGACAAGCGGCTGTTGTCGGCCGGCGTGGTGCTGGCGGGCCGCTGGTGGCACCCATCGTGACCAAGGCACCCGAGAACCAACCAAGCTCCCCGGCCTGCCTCGCCCATGAGGCAGCCGATACGTATATGGGCTTCGCCAGCCGCGAGGAGATCGCGGCCTTCCTCAACGAGCTGCTCGAGGCCGAGCGCGCCGGCACCGGAGTCGCCCTCCGGAGCGCACAGGCTGCCCAAGGGACTCCCTTCGCGGACCTGCTCCATGACGTCCACCTCGACGAGGCGCGCTGGTGCGCCATGCTCCTGAAACACCTGAAGGCATTGGGCGCACCGGCGTCAGTGCGGGTCGGGCCCTTCCAGGAAAAGGCCCTGGCGATCGCGGACCTGCGCGAGCGCATCGCCTTCCTCAATCGCGGTCAAGGCTGGGTCGCGAGGAAGCTGCGGGAGATGCTGCCCAAGGTTCGCGACGACGGTCTGCACACCGACCTGCGGGCGATGCTGCAGGCGCACGAAGTCAATATCGCCCGCGCGCAGGCCACTTTGGACGGACCCAGCGATTCATCCCCTTGAAATATAGGGACTTTGGCGGGTTCAACTCCCGAACGAGGACGAGCCGGTGATGCTTTGCGAAACTTTCACAGAGTACCCGGCAACCTTTGTCGGGGACCTGGCGTTGGTTCTGCGCGGCCGGGTCTTTGGCGTCGCCCCTGCCCCCCGCTCAGCGATGCCACCCTCCCCGCCCGGTCGTTACCCGCCCGCCCTCGAGACACCTCGAGGGCGGGCAGCCTTATTCTGGGGCATGCCTTCAAGTGACAGTGAGATAGGTCACCGCAAACAAGCGGTCGGGATCGGTCCAGCTATGGGCAACCTTGAACCCGCCCTGCTGCGCCAGGGCGGCCAACCCGGCCTCGTCGTATTTGTATGAATACTCGGTGTGTATCCGCTCACCCTCCAGGAAAGGGAACGTCCTTCCCGCAACCGTCACCAGCTGGTCGCGCAGGCTCCGCAGATAGATTTCGATGCGTCCCTGCTCGGCATTGTAGAAGGCCTCGTGCGCGAACGCCTTCAGGTCGAAGCTTCCCTGCAGTTCGCGGTTCATGCGCCGCAGCAGGTTGAGGCTGAAGGCGGCGGTCACTCCCGCGGAATCGTTATAGGCCGCGTGCAGGCGAGCTGGATCCTTCTTGAGATCGGCGCCCAGCACCAGCGCGCCGTCCTTGCCCAACAGTTCCCTGGCCTTGCGAAAGAAGAGGACCGCCTCCTCCGGCCGCAGATTGCCGATGCTCGATCCCGGAAAAAAGCCGACACGGCGGGATGCCAGAGGTACATCGGGCAGGGCCTCGAGCGCCATGTAATCGGCGGAGATCGCCACGACCGCAAGGGATGGATAGTCCTTCTTCAGGCGGCCGACGGAACGGTCGAGATGTTCGCGCGAAATGTCGATTGGTGCATAGAAGGCGAGGTCCATGGCATCGAGCAACAGGCGCGACTTCACGCTCGATCCGCTGCCGAACTCGACCAGCCCGCAGTTCTTGCCGGCCAACGTCGCAATGTCATCTGCGTGGGCGCGCAGGATCTCAGTCTCGGTCCGCGTCAGGTAATATTCCGGCAAGTCGCAGATCTTGTCGAACAGGGCCGATCCACGGGCGTCGTAGAGGAACTTTGCCGGAATGGCGCGAGGTCGTCGTGACAGGCCGTTCAGGACAGCACGACGGAACTCCTCGCGATCGGCCGCCTGGGCTCGATCGCGCTCGAGGACGATGCCTTTCATCGAAGATCCTCTGCGAGCCGGATTCCACCGAACATCCAACGGGCGTCCGGCGGGAAGAAGTTGCGATAGGTCGTGCGGATATGGTCACGCGGCGTCACGGCGCAACCACCCCGCAACACCATCTGGTTGGCCATGAACTTCCCGTTGTATTCGCCGACCGCCCCCTCCGGCTCGCGATAGCCGGGATAGGCGACATAAGGGCTGGCGGTCCATTCCCAGACGTCCCCGATCATCTGCCGCAATCCGGGGCCGGCGACGGGTGCCGGATGCAGGACATGATCGTCCAGCAGATTGCCGGCGAGTTCGACGTCCGCAGCCGCCATCTCCCACTCGCCCTCGCGCGCCAGCCTCTTACCGGCCCATTTCGCATAGGCAGCCGCCTCGTAGGCGCTGACGTGGCACACCGGCTCGTGCGGCTGCATCGGCCTCAGGCCAGCGAGCGTAAAGACGGACCACGACGCGCCATCGCGTTCCCAGTAAAGCGGCGCTTCCCAATCGCGCTGCCTGACGCAATCCCACCCGGCCGAAAGCCACAACTCCGGCCGACGGTAGCCGCCGTCCTCGATGAAGGCCGCGTATTCGCCGCAGGTCACGAGACGTGTGGCGAGCGCGAAGGGCTCGATCCAGACGCGGTGCCGCGGTCCCTCGTTGTCGAAGGCAAAGCCGCTGCCATCGTGGCCGATTTCCGTCATGCCGCCCTCGAAGTCGATCCATCCGAGCGGCGCCGCCTCGGCTGCGGAAGCGGCCGGCGCCTTGGCGAGATAGGCAGGCTTCAAGGGGTTGAGCGAGAGCAGGTGCTTGATGTCCATGAGCAACAGCTCCTGATGCTGCTGCTCATGGTGGAGACCGAGCTCGACAAGCGACGCCCACGCGCTATCGGGTTGCTGGAGCAGTTCGAGCATCGCCGCCGTGACGTGTTGCCGGTAGGCAAGCACCTCCTCGACGCTGGGCCGGGTGATCAGTCCGCGCTGTGGTCGTGGGTGGCGCGGACCGACGGCCTCGTAGTACGAATTGAAAAGGTAGCTGAAGGCCGGGTGAAAGGGCCGGTAGCCGGCCTGGTGCGGCAGTAGCAGGAAGGTCTCGAAGAACCAGGTCGTATGCGCGAGATGCCATTTCGTCGGACTGGCATCCGGCATCGACTGCACGGTCTGATCCTCGGGCGAAAGCGGTGCTGCCAGCTGTTCGCTGAGAGCCCGGATGGTCTTGAAGCGAACCGCCCGCGAGATGTCGGACGCCTGAGGGATACGCGCTATCAGCTTCGACACGACACCTCCGCCGGTCTAACGCGCGTTGAGGATAGCCGGTTGCGACCACGCCGTCCCCTCTCCTTGTGGTACCTTGGCCTCACTCACCGAAGGGAAACACGTGCCGATTTGCGAAATCGATCCATGGCGCACGCAGTACTTCGACCGCGTGCCCTGCCCCGACCATGTGCTCATTCCGACCGAGGATAGCGATGCCTGGATATGGAACCCGCGCCATCGCTGGGTGTACGACAAGCTTGCGGTTGCCCAGAGTCAGGGACTGGCCGCCGCGCCACACGGAGTCACCCCTTCGGCCTATCCGGTCTTTTCCAAGCCGATCTACAACCTCAAGGGTATGGGCGTGGGAAGCCGCGCGCTGCATGGCGAAGCCGATTATCTTGCGGCCTATCAGCCGGGCCACTTCTGGTCGAGCTTGTTGAGCGGCGATCATGTCAGCAGCGACGTTGCTCTGGTCGACGGTGTGCCCCAGTGGTGGCGGCATGCCAGAGGGTATGCTGGCGATGGCGGTACATTCGACTATTGGGAGGTGCGCGCCGATGCCAATGCGGCGGTCGAAGACTGGGCGGCACCGTGGTGTCGGAAGCATCTCGCCGGTTATACCGGTATGGCCAATCTCGAGACCATCGGCGGCCGCATCATCGAGGTGCATCTACGCTTCGCGGACCAATGGCCCGATCTCTACGGTGGCGATGCGTGGGTCGAAGCCGTCGTGCGTCTCTACGAGATTGGCAAGTGGGTCTACACGGATATCGAACGTCGCAGCGGGTACAGCGTCGTCCTGTTCCTTCCCCATGGTCGCCGGTACCGGCATCCACCGCTACCGGTACAGCAGGAGATCGTCGCCTCGCCCTCCATCTCCAGCCTGCAGATCAGCTTCCACGAGGATTGGCCGATCGACCGTCATGCCATGCCGCCCGGGGGATTTCGGGCGGCAATCGTCAACTGCTGGGACCGCGCCGCGGGCGCGGCCGCTCGCGACCGGCTGAAGGCGTGGTTCCTTGCGTCGGACGATCAGAGCGGCCGGCGATAGGCCATCTCGCGCTGGACGCAGCGATCGTAGGACGGGGTGCCCTGGACCAACCCGTAGGACAGGCAGGCCGACTGGGAGTCCGCAATCAGGCTCGCCTGGGCATAGTCGGCTGCCATACGGCCACGACGCCGTGCAGCAGCCTCCCGCTCGACACAGATATTGTAGGCGGTGGTGCCCGGTGTGTAGCCGTAGACGGCGCACGAATCGTCGACCGGCTGAGCGGCCACCGTCCGCGTCTCCGAGTAGGAGCAAGCCGACGCCAGCGCGGCCACGGCGAGAACGGCAAGCACGCGAACAGACATGAAGACCTCCTTCATCCTTTGGCTATCGCTTCTGTCGTTGTCGACGGTCAGAGATTTCGACGTCTGAAGCCCATCACGAGGCTCACGACGAACAGGACCAGCGCAATGACGAACAGGATCTGCGCGATGCTCGCTGCCGTGCTGGCGATGCCGCCGAATCCGAAGACGGCCGCGACCAGCGCCACGAGCAGAAAGACCAGGGCCCAGTAGAGCATGGTTCGCTCCTTTGTACGGTCGGAAACAATGGACGCGGCCTGTTAACGGAGCTTTCACCGCCCGGTTCCTCGATCATGAAAGAACCGCACCAAACCGGCTCTGCAACCGGGCAACCGGCAGGACGACGAGGCGTTGGTTTTTGCTGAGTCCCCCTTGAACAAGCAACGGAGGCTCTCCGATGAAACGCGAGACGAGTCCGGTCGAGGCGCGCAGCGGCGCAGTTAGCGGCCGCATCTTCCTTGTCCTGGTCTCTTCATTCGTCGGCGCCGTCATCGCGCTCGGCTTGTGCTGGGCGTTTCTCCTTCCCCACTGATCATCGATTTTGTCGAATAGGCATCTGCTCATGAGTCCGCCCGCCCACAGACTGACCGATGCGGAGGGCGCGCTGCTGGACGAGATCGCCATTCTCTCCCGGCAGAGCGCCAGCGTTCCGATCAAGGATCTCGAGCTGCGACTCGAGGATCGCGGTTTCACCGAGATCCAGATGCGGCGCGCATTGATGTCGCTGTTGCGCCGTGGCCAGCTCGCGCTGGCAGGGGGAAAGTTCGTGGCCTGCAAGCCGAACGGCAACGCCGCCGGACAGGAGCACTCGCCCTCCGGCTAGCCGTCGGAATACTCGGGATGGCGACGCACGAAGTCGACGACGAAGCTGCAAGCGGGGACGATCTTGAACCCGTTCCGGCGGGCATCGTCCAAGGCCCCGCGAACGAGGCGCGAGCCGATTCCCTGGCCTTCGTCTTCCGGAGGGACCTCTGTATGGGTGAAGACGAGGCGATCGCCTTGCTGGCGGTAGACGGCGATCGCCATGCCGTGCTGCGTCTCCAATTCGTAACGGCTGAGGTCAACGTTGTGCTTCACTGGCATCCAGGATCTCCTTCGGAGCGAAGGATACGCCGCCGTTGTGGCGCTGCCTACGAAGCAAGCTAAGTCGGCGCCGTCACGGCACACGTCACCTGGTCGACGAAGACATCGAAGCGCGGGCCGCGCACCGGCACCCCAAGCCGTTCGCCCGGCCCCGCCGGCGGCACGATCACTTGGGTGTTCTGCACCGTCTGGCCGTGGTTCGTGAAATGGCAGCCAACGACCGCATCCACCGTGCTGGCGCTGTTGTTGGTGAGATAAAGGATCGACAGCCAGTACCGGCCCGGCAGGACCTGCAGCGATGGCACATCCAGCGTCAGCACGGGCACATTGGGGCCGGCCGTCATCGGCACTGTCCCCATCAGCGTGGCCCGGGGATGCTGGACTGTGGTTCCGCCGGGCACGACCGCCTGGGTGCGCGGGTCGAATGCCTTATCGGCATAGGACGAGGGAGCCGAAGCCTCTTCGTCGGTTATCTCCGGGGTCCACACCTTGCCAGTTCGGGTATCGCGAAGCTGCGGCGCCGCCTGGGCGAAAGCGAGACCGCTGCTTGCGGCCACCAGGACCGCTGCGGCGGCGACGCGGAAGGTCGACTTCATGCCCGCCTCCGCCGCCTACATGCTGTGGTATTTTTCTTCCCAACCGCTGACCTGAGCCTCAGCCTGCTCATGGCTGATGCCGTAACGCGTCTGGATCTTGCCGACGAGCTTCTCGCGTCGACCCTGGATCTCCATCAGATCGTCATCGGTCAGCTTGCCCCACTGCTCCTTTACGGCTCCCTTGGTCTGGGTCCACGAACCTTTGATCTTCTGCCACATCTCGTTGAAGTCCGGCTTCGAGACGGTGGTGGAATTCGTCGTGGTTGTGGTCGATTGGGCCTGCGCCGCAAGCGGCAGGACCGCGAGCGCGGCGGCGGCGACGAGGGCTATCGAGCGCATCCGAAACCTCCTAAGTTCAAGGCGCATCAGCATTAGTCGTGCTGCTAACGGGGGCGATGGGAAGAGGTTGCCCTGCTCCGCCTACAGCCAGAGCGACTTGACCAGGTAAGCAACCGGCACGGCGATCACGATCGCGGCGTAGACATCGAGCAGTTCGTCTTCCAGAAGGCCGCTGCTCTCGCGCTCACGATTACGGGGAACGGGGCCGGCCTCCCTCGAGAGGCGTCGACCGTCAGCGCCTGGCCTTGTGGGCATGCGTATCGTGAACATCCCGCTACCCCTCTTTGCGGTGTCCTACACACAACGCCGGCTCGGGTCAGCGGGTTGCCCAGTTTGAATTCCGTCAGCCGGAGGGGGTGATGTGGTCGAGATTCTCGAACGCCTGCTGGAGATCGATGGATGAATAAGGCTTGCTGATGAAGCGGATCCCCGGCGGCTGCGGTCCAGCCGAGGCGTAGCCGCTCGCAATGATCACAGGAAGGGACGGGAAACGCGCCTTTACCCTTTTCGCCAACTCCTCCCCGTTCATGCCCGGCAAACCCAGATCGGTCAGGAGCAGATCGAAGGCTCCGCCCCGATCGAGAACGTCCAGAGCTTCCTCGCCACTGCCGACCCCGGTGACGAAGCAGTCCAGCCGTTCCAGCATGTCCGTCGTCGACATGCGCAAGACCACTTCGTCTTCCACCAGAAGTACGCGACGCGGCCGTTCTCTTGGCGGCTCCGCCTCGCGACGAGATCTGTCGGCATTAGACGGGGTGGCGCCTTCAGCTGGCGACCCGGTCCGACTCGAGAGCACCGAGCGGACCTTGGTGGCGAGTTCCTCGCTCCGATAGGGCTTGGCGATCATCGGATAGTCCGGACCGTCCTTCTTCGGGATGAGGTCACGAGAAAAACCCGACGTCAGCAGCACGGCGATCTCAGGCTGAAGACGCCGTGCGAGCGCGGCAAGCTGGACGGCGGACATCGTGCCGGGCATGACGACATCGGTGAACAGCAGATCGTAGGACGAATCGCGTTCCAGCAGCGCCGCCGCCGCATCCGGACTTTCCGCTGCCGTGACCCGATACCCCCACCCG
Source organism: Enhydrobacter aerosaccus (assembly GCF_900167455.1). GTDB lineage: Bacteria > Pseudomonadota > Alphaproteobacteria > Reyranellales > Reyranellaceae > Reyranella > Reyranella aerosaccus. The sequence continues at coordinate 70,710 of NZ_FUWJ01000014.1, read as the reverse complement.
GACAGCATATCGACGACCGCGAGACGGACATCCGTGTTGTCCTCGACCACCAGTATCCGTGCTGTCCCTCCGGCCGGACTGGTCGCTTCGGACGCCGCATCGACCACAGGATCCAGAGTACGCGGCAGGTAGAGCTTCACGCTCGTGCCCTGGCCAATGGCGCTGTCGATGCGAATATGACCGTTCGACTGGCGCACGAAGCCATAGACCATGCTGAGTCCGAGGCCGGTCCCCTTTCCCTCCTGCTTGGTGGTGAAGAAGGGATCGAATGCTCGCGCCACGACCTCTGCCGGCATGCCCGTTCCCGTGTCGATCACATCGATCAGGACATACGAGCCCGGCGACACTTCCGAATGAAGCGAAGCGTAGCGGCGATCGAGCGTTGCGTTGGACACCTCGACCCGAACGGTGCCACCTTCGGGCATGGCATCGCGGGCGTTGATGGCGAGGTTGAGGATGGCGTTCTCGAGCTGGCCAGGATCGATCGTCGCGTTCCAGGCCTCCGCCGGCACCGCGACTTCGAGCGTTATGCGCTCTCCCAAGGCATGCCGGAGAAGGCCGGAGAGGTCGTGAACCAGCCGGCCGACATTCGTCGGCCTGGGAGCAAGCGGCTGACGCCGCGAAAAGGCCAGCAGCTGCTGGGTCAGGCGGGCGCCGCGTTCCGCTGCTGCGGAAGCGCTCTGCAGCCGCGACAGAGTCACCTCGTTGCCGACCATATCTTCCTTGATCAAGTCGAGGTTGGCCTGAACGATCTGCAGGATATTGTTGAAGTCGTGCGCCATGCCGCCTGTCAGCTGGCCGACCGCCTCCATCTTCTGCCCTTGTCGCAAGGCCGCCTCATCGCGCAGCTTGTCCGTGACGTCGACGCAGCGAATGACGGCACCCCCTTCCGCCATCCTCCCTCGGGACACTTCGTATTCCCGTCCGTCGCACGATGCCCGGGCCGTCGAAGCCTGGTCCGAGACCTCGGTCTCGAGCTTGAGGGGCGCGAGAAGGGAGCGCATGGCGGGAAACCGGCCACTGAGAAGATCATGCCGATTGAGTCTTGGCTCGCGCCTCGGATCCCATCCGGCCAGGCGAACGAACGCTTCGTTCCATGCAACGACCGATCCCCCGGCATCGAGTACGAATATGGGATCGCGCAGCGTCTCGAGCGTCGCCTGCAGCAACCGCGAGTGCGCCGACAGCTCGCGTTGGACCTGCTCCAGCCTCTCCCCGCTTCGCACGATGATGACCATGCCGGCCACCAGGCAGATGAAGGCTCCGCCCAGGACCAGAAGTCCGGCGAGATCGGCCTGATCCTGCTCGGAACGTACCATCGCCAGGCGCTTCGAAAGCTGGAGGCGCTGGCCCTCGACGAACGAGTCGGCCGTCTGGCGGATCCGCTCGCCGACCATCCGCCCGGACCCTTGCGGCAGGGTCGCCTCGCGACCGTAGAGCTGGTAGGCGACTATTCCCGCGTTCAGCTCATCGAGCTTCTCGTTCGCCGCCGATTTGAACGCCCCGATCTGGCGCAACGCCTCCTGATCGCTGTTGACCGTCGCCTCGATCTGCCGAAGCGCAGTCTCGACGCGCGGTCGCGCCTGCTCGTAAGGGCCGAGGTTCGCCACCTCTCCGGTCAGGAGATAAGCCCGCTGCCCGATCTCGGCGTCCTGCAGCACGATCAGCGCCGTTCGCATCAGGGCCATCGTCTCGTAGTTGCTGACGACGTAACGCTGCTGCTCCGCCGCCGATCTCGAATGACTGATCGTCAACAGCGCTCCCGCCGCAGCCAGGACAGCGATCGTCAGCCCCAGCACGATGCCGGTGGCGCGGGCGCCCCTCCTAGCCATCCGGGTTATCGTCGGCCGGCTTGGGGAAGGAGACCACGACGCGTGTGCCGCCGGCATCGCCGGCCGATATGCGGGCCTCCCCGCCAAGCTGCATCGCCAATCCGCGAATCAGCGTCAGACCGAAACTGCCGCGGCTGCCCGGACTGATCGAGCTATAGGCCGAATCGAGGCCATTATCCTCGATCATCAACTCCACCTCGTCGCCCTTCTCCACCGCCTCGATCCGAATCTCGGGCGACGCGACTGAACTGAAGTCGTGACTGAGTGCACTCCCCACGGCTTCGGTGACGATCAGTCCAACGGGAATCGCGATGTCGGGCCCGACCGCCATGATGGGCGCGCGGATATGGTAGCGCACGGACGGCCGTTCGAGCCCCGGCCGGGGAACGGAGATCTGCCGGACGAGGTCGCTGATGAATTGCTGGAAGTCGACCAGCGACCAGCTCGAGCGCTCGTACAGATGCCGATGGAGGATCGAAAGGGTCAATACGCGGTTCTGCGCATCTCCGAAGAAGCGGCGGATGCGCGGCGAGCGGATCTCTCCCGCCTGCAGGTTGAGCAGGCTGGATATCATCTGGAGATTGTTTTTCACGCGATGATGGATTTCGCGCAGCATGTGATCGCGCTGCTCCAGGCCGGCCTTGAGATCGCCTTCGCGATTAGCAATCGCCTCGGCCATCTTCTTCACGCCATCGCCGACCGCCATCAATTCCTTGGTCCAGGGTAGCAGCGGAGCAAAGCGCACGTCCTCGCCCCTGGCGACGCGTCCCGCGAAATCACCGATGTACCGCAGCGGCCGCACGCACCATCGGTCGGCTCCGAACCACGTGAGGACCAGCACGATGATCGCGGCCACGACGATCAGACCGAACCGCGCCAGTTCGGCCAGGGCCAGCGCCAGATCGTCAGACATGGGCATCGCGGCGACGGCGAAGAGTGTCTGCCCGGCAAGGGGAACGAGATGGAACTGATAGGACGAGCCGTCCTTGCCGTAATCGCGGAACCGGATCTGGCCGGCGGCGATAGCCGCCGCCAGTCGGGCGGCCACCGGAAGGGAGAAGATCATGTGCGCGTTGCCGCCGACGGGCGCGCCGGTCCGATCCACCAGGACCACGGGGATCGGCATGCCTCCGGGATTGGCCGTCGCCAGCTCCGAGAAAAGCTCGAGCGACACATCCAGCGAGCACATGCCCTTGAACTGGCCGTCGACGGTCAGCGGCGCGCCCATCGGAATCACCGTATGCGGCACGGTACGGCCCGCCGCGAAAGTTCCGATCGAAACGCCGGGCTTCTCGCGCACCAGTCGAAAGATCTCGCGGTCGGCAAAGCTCATGCCCACTTCCGGAGGCGAGGTGGAGCAACGGGCGGTCCCCGTCTCGTCGGTCACCATCATTGCCGTGTAGTCGCCGGGAAACTGCTGAAGAATGTCGGAGAGATATCCTTCGCAGGCATTCACGTCGGCCGTCGTCGCCGTCGATGCGATGGTCCGGCGCACGATGTCCGAGGTGCAGGCGGCTGCAACCAGGCGCCGCGACCCCTCGATCAACTCGCGATGTTGTGCGACGGCCTGCTCGAGCGAGGCCGATATCGCCTCCTCCCGCGCGGCTCGCGCGCCGGCGATGTCATCGTAGGTGCTCCAGCCAGCGAGCGCGACAACCGGCAGGAGCGCAGCGCCAACCGCCGCGACCAGCTTCGTGCGCAGCGACCATTCAGCCATGATCGGCCGCGCACTGTTCAGATCGAGACAGTGTCGAGCGCCTGGGCGATGGCCGCGCGAAGGAGGTCGGGATCAAAGGGCTTGGAAATGACGAACGCCGGCTCGACCTGCGTACCGGTGAGGAGGCGTTCCGGGTAGCCGGTGACGAAGATCACCGGCACGGACATGGAACGCATGATCTCTCTGACCGCGGAGATGCCGCTGTCGGCTCCGCGGAGCTGGATATCGGCAAGGACGAGATGGGGAGAATGCTTGCGGGCAAGATCGACGGCTGCCTTCTCCGTCGCCGCAATTCCAACGACCTCGTGGCCGGCGTTACGCACGATATCGGCGACGTCGAGCGCGATCACGGCCTCGTCTTCGATGACAAGGATCCTGACGGACGCCACGCGCTGAAGCTCACGCCTCGCCTCCTGCAGGCTGCGCTCGGCCGTATCGATGTCGATGTCGAGAATGTGCGCTGCATCGGCGACCGTGAAACCCTCCAGCACGGTCAGCAACAGCATCCGACGCTGCAGCGGTGCCATTTCGGTAAGCGATTCCTTCAACCGGCTGCTGACGGTCGAGGCTTCCGTCGCCTCGTCCAGCCCGCCAAATGGCTGTTGCAGGCGATGAAACAGCGCGAAGACACCGAGCTTCGTGTCGTCCATCTTGGCGACCAGATCAGGTTGCCTGACGGCAACCTCCGCGCAGAGGCGCACCCATTCATCGCCTCGCTGCTGTGAGCCTGTCACCGCTCTCGCGTAGCGACGCAGGAACGGCAACGTTCTCGTGATTGCTTCGGACATGTTCTTGGTGATTGCGGGCACGTCGGACACCTATCACCCCCTTCTCTGCCGTCTATAAGACTACGCGCTGCATTCCGGCTGACAACCAAAACGAAAGCCCCCGCCCCAGTGGGGCGGGGACTGCATCGCTTTCGCTGCACCAGCCACGACACGCAGGCCGACTGCTTGTTCAGTCATCCATCGCATCAGTAGTAGCGTCGCTCCGGTGTGGTCGCAGCACCGATTACTGCGCCGCCGGCACCGCCGACGATCGCACCGGCGACCGGCGCACCCATGGTCGAGCCGACGACTGCGCCGGTGCCCGCTCCGATCGCGCCTCCGGTCAACGCACGGTCCGTAGGGTTATTGCCGCATGCTGCCGTAATCAGACCGAGAGTGCCCAATGCCGAGATCGACATGACGTTCCTGATCGACATATTCCTGATCGACATGAAACCCCTCCATTGTCGTGCGTCGGCGCACCTCGTACAGTGCGCCGACGTTCACCTGATGGCGTCGCCGGCTCCAACGGTCGATCGTAAAGCCCGGCTGTAACGCCTTACACCGCCAAGGGTTCCCTCATTTTCTGGTCCAGGGCAGCCCTTATAGGCCGCCCACCCACGTGTTGACCTGCTTCTGCGCTTCGTCCTTGGCCAAGCCGTAGCGCTCCTGAATGCGGCCAATGAGTTGGTCCTGCTTGCCGTTGATGACAGTCAGGTCGTCCTCGGTGAGCTTGCCCCACTTCTCTTTCACCTTGCCGGAAAATTGCTTCCAGTTTCCTTCGACGCGGTCCCAGTTCATCTCGTCCTCCTCTTTGTAAATCGCGAGATTCGCACCGGTTAACGTCGGCATCTTCTGGCCGGTTGCCGGGGCGAAATTTCCTTTGCAGGCCCCTATCCATGCCCCACATACGTTGTTCGCTCGTTATCGTGTCGTGCAGCCGGAGCTATCACCCCGATGATTAGAGACGATATCGTGGCGTTGCTTCCGGATCTGCGTGCTTTCGCTCGCTTCATGTGCCGCGAGCGCGAAGCTGCGGATGAGTTGGTGCAGAACACCGTCTTGATGGCGCTGGACAAGCAGGATCAGTTCACCGAAGGCACCAATCTCAAAGGCTGGTTGTTCACCATCATGCGCAACCGCTTCTATTCGGATTTGCGCGCCCAGCGCCGAAGGCCGGCACCCATCGATGATACCGCGGCAACTCCGTTGGCCGCCGTCGACAATCCGGAAGCGACACTGGCATTGAAGGAATTGTCGGCCGCCCTTTGGGATCTCAGCCCCCAGTCGCGCGAAGCGCTGATCCTTATCGGCGCCGGCGGCTTTTCCTACGAGGAAGCCGCAGCTCTCTGTGACTGTTCTGTGGGTACATTGAAGGCACGGGTTTCGCGGGCCCGCAAACTCCTGGCCGGGAAGATTCGCTGACAAGGAAATGTCGCCAAATCAATGGGTTAGAAGAGAGGCGAGTCCTTCCCTGTAACCTTTTCATCTTTCAGGCATTGCTTCTGCATTGGTCCCATTACCGGAGAAGCTTATGGCCGCCGTTTCGAAAGCCCCCGTTTCGAAAGAAGTCGACAGCAAGCAGGACCTTCAAGATTTCCATGATCAACTCCGGGCGATCCTTCCCCGGCTCCGGGTGTACGCGCTGTCGCTCACCCGCGACCGCGACGCTGCGGACGACCTGGTCCACGATACGGTGATCAAGGCTTTGACGGGCCGCGAGAGCTTCCAGCCAGGCACGAATCTGTCGGCCTGGGTCTTCCGCATTCAACGCAACGAGTTCATTTCTGGATTGCGCCGTACGCGTCCTTCGGTTCCGGTCGACTCGGCCATCGCCGAAACACTGTCGCATCAGCCACACCAGGAGAGCCGCCTGGTAATGCGCGAGTTCATGTCGGCGTTCGGCAAGCTGGCGCCGACGCAGCGCGAAGCGCTGCTGCTCGCCGTGCTGGAAGGGCAGTCTTACGAAGTCATCGCCGCGCACACCGGCGTCTCCGTGGGCACGGTGAAGAGCCGCATTTCCCGGGCTCGCGACACGCTGGAGCGTCTGCTGTTGGAGGGCGATACCAAACAGCGTTCCTCTTCGACGCACGAACCCTCGACATCTGTCGGCCGAGACACCGGTCACGCCGGCCCCTCCGCCGAGCGCTGATCTTTCCAACCGGCCGTGGACGAAAGAGGCAAACATGGGCATTCTCGCCGAGAAACCTACATGCCTCGGACAGGAACCTGTGGGATGGGCCCCCTTCCGCGGAACAAAAAATATGGCGAATGACGACAAGCCGCTGAAGGAACGGGCACGGGAAGGCGCCCATGGGGAACCGAAATCCGCCAGCGAGCGGCCCTTCGATCTGTGGCTGCAGAAGCAACTCCACGCAATGTACGACGAAATTGCGAGCGAGCCGCTTCCGGATGATCTGCTGCGGCTGATCGAGCACGACGCGGCGCGCAAGGGCCCCGACCCGTCTGGTAAGAAGTAAGCGGAAGAAAGGCGGCGGCCTCGCGGTCGCCGCCATTCCCCATTCCACTGACGTCGGTCAGCCCGGCCGACGGGCAGCGAATGTCACTGATGTCCTGATCGAACGCTCCCAGACCGTACGCTCATGTGAGGCGCGTATTGCGGACGTAACGCCACGCCGCGTTTGCGGTTCCTCCCGCCTCCCCTTAGACACGGGGAAGCAGGAGGACTGACCATGGAGCTGTTCGATCTCTCGGGACGGGTTGCGATCGTGACGGGCGGAAATGGTGGCATTGGACTCGGCATGGCCAAGGGGATGGCCAGAGCCGGCGCGACCATCGTTGTTGCGGGCCGCGACTCCGCGAAGAACGCGGCCTCCGTCGAGGAATTGAAGGCGCTGGGCGCCAAGGCCACGGCAATCTCGGTCGACGTTCTCAAAGAGGACTCCTGCCGCGCCCTTATTGCCAAGGCATTGGAGGCTCATGGCCGGATCGACATCCTGGTGAACAATGCCGGCATGAGCATTCGCAAACAGCCAGAGGACTACACGCTGGCGGAGTGGCACACGGTGCTGGACAGCAATCTCACCAGCGCCTTCCTCTGCTGCCACGCCGTCTATCCGGCGATGAAGAAGGGCGGCGGCGGAAAAATCATCAATATCGGCTCGATGATGTCGATCTTCGGCGCTCCCTTCGCCACCGCCTACGCCGCCAGCAAGGGCGGCATGGTCCAAATGACCAAGGCCATCGCGACGGCCTGGGCCAAGGACAATATCCAGGTCAACGCCATCTTGCCCGGCTGGATCGACACGGCGCTCACCCGGCGTGCCCGCGAGCAGGTCGCCCATCTGCACGAGTCGGTGCTGAAACGCACACCGGCTGGACGCTGGGGCGTTCCCGACGACTTTGCCGGCATCGCCGTGTTCCTGGCTGCCTCGGCGTCGGACTTCATCACAGGCGCCGCCATTACCGTCGATGGCGGATATTCGGTGCAGGGTTGAGCCTGCCTGTCAGTTCGTCTTGCCCGACGGTTGTGGCAATCTGAGCGTCGATTGCGGGAAGAAGTTGGGATTGCGGCGGAGTTCGATGCTGCGCTCCGCCGGTGGCAGGCTTCTGAGCCTCATGAAGTAGGACAGCTGCTGCTGCGCGCGGGCTTCATCGAGGTCGTGGCGGCTGATCTGCAGGGCGCCCTCGAAATCTCCAGCCATGGCATAGGCGAGGGCCAGATTCTGGCGGACGCGGGCGTCGGAACCTGGTCCGCCGGCAACCGGGAGAAGCTGAGCGATCGCTTCCTGGGCCTGGCCGGATATCGCGAGAGACAGGCCCATGTTGCTGCGCAGCGCGACGTCGTTGGGCACGACCTGCAATCCGGCGAGATATTGCGCCTGGGCTTCGGCGTGTCGGCCCTGCATGTCGAGGGCGATCCCCATGACATTCATGGCCCGGAAGTCCCGGCTGTCCGTCTGCAAGGCCACTTCCGCCTGCTTCTCGGCCAGCGCCGGCTGTCCCTCCGCGATCAAGGCCGCCGCAAGCCCGCGCCGCGCCTCCACGTCCGACTCGCGGCGCAGCAGGACGTCGCGAAACTGCGCCGCTGCCTCGTCGCCCGCTCCCAGCGAGAGATAACACTGGCCCAGTCCGATCTTGGCCTCGATGCCTTGAGGATTTGCGCTCAGGGCGCGGCTGTAGAGAGCCAATGCAACGTCAAGATTTCCGGCTTTTCGGGCTGCATCGGCTTCTTGGACCGACGACGTATAACTGTCGCCCTGAGCTACAGCATTCGCACTCGAATTTGCTCCAACCGCCCCGATCGCTGCACAGCTCGTCAAGGCGAGCGCCATCCCGATACCAAGGATGGGTACCAGCTTTCTGCATCCAGACAAATTCGCTCCGCTTCGCCGACCTGTATCAAGGTATCAAAATCTTGGTGTCAGCTGCAACAAATGCTGCAACATCTTGAAGAATTAGGACCCCGAACCGGAGCCATACAGCACAGCTTGTGAAGTTGCGGTGAGGATCTTGGAGCCGAAGCCCAGGTAATTCTCGGCGAATGAAAACGTGTACGTCGCGGTGATCATCGTACAGGTCACCGTGCTGTTAGCATTGCAGTTCGCCGTGCTGGCATAGGCAACCGAGATATTGCTCCCGGCCCCGCCGATCATCTTTCCCTGCAGATAGGACGTGACCGTCGAGGTCGAGGCCGTGGGGTTCATGCTGTAGTAGCGCGCCGCCGACTCGGTGGCATATTCGAGCCCCTGCCGCAGGTAGAACATGCGGCCGAACTCCAGCGCCCCCAGCAGCATCGTCAGCAGGACCGGCAGGACGATCGCGAATTCGATCGCCGCCACCCCGTTGTCGGCGCCGAGCAAACGGCGGAAGACCCGTCCCCTCACCTCACGACCTCCTAGGGAACGATCATGGTAATGGAGGCCGACATGGAAGTGGGCGGCGTCCAGCTTCCGAAGGCGCCAAAGCTCAAGGTCGAGCTTGTCACGACCGACGAGAACGCCTTGCTGGTGTTGACCGTCACATAGCGCTTGAGAGTGCCCGAGCTGCAGGTCGTCGTGCAGGCCACCGCCGTGCCCGCAACGCACTCGCAGAAAAGCGAGTTGGTCGCCGTCACGCCGCTCAGCGCGGAGGCGTTCTGCGCCGTGGCGTTGACGTTGGCCGAGTCGGTGGAACTGGCGGTGGAGGCACCTGAATAGACCAGCACCCCATACTGCGCGCCCTGGCGAGCGCCCTCGAGAATGGCAGACTTCTGCAATGCATAGCGGCCGAGGTCCAACATGCCGCCCAGCAGCAGGAGCAGGACCGGCAGCGCCAGGGCGAACTCGATCAGGATATTGCCCTCCTCCCGTCGGCTGATTCGCGACCGGAGGCTGCGGAGAAATCCCATGGTCATCACTCGCAGATCTTGGCCTTGCCGGCGATCGTGGTCGTCGCCGTCGTCTGCATCGTCGCCCACTTGGTGCTGAAGGTGCCGCAGCCGGCGACGTAGTTGTTGTTGTACGACGTGAACTTGAGGTAGCGGCCGACCCACACCGTGCAGCCGTTGGTGCTGTTGCCGGCGTTGTTGAGACTAGAGATGTCGATCCGGTTGTTGGGGAAGTAGACCGCGCCGGAGAGCTTCGCATTGTTGAGCGAGGTCACCGTGAAGATCTTCGAGGTCGACGTCATCGTGCCGATCGGAGCGTTGCGATCCTGGTAGAAGAGCACGCCGGGGAACGGCTGACCGCTGCTCTGGGGAGGCGCGCTGAGCGTGACGTTGTTCTCGGACGAGATGTAGACGCCGCCGATATTGGAGTAGTTGCCCGTGGTCTGGGTCAGCACGAACGTGACGCCGGTCTGGCCGTCGACACAGGTCGGGCACGAAACATTGTTCACGCTCGTGATGTAGAGATCGCCGTTGGCGACATAGTAGGTGCCCGGGCTGAAGTAGACGTTGTTGACGCCGCCCCGGATGCTTAGCCCGCCGCAATAGGTGCCGGGAGTCAGGGTCACGGACGTACCGCTGGGATAGCTGAAGTTGGTGTAGGTGCAGGTGCCCGGCGACGGAGTCGCCAGGGAAGCATAGGGATCGACCACCGTTCCCGTCTGCATGGTCTGCGCGTTGCTGGGCAGCGGCGTCAGACTGCCATAGCTTTCCGCCGTGAAGGATCCGCGCGTCCAGATCTGCTGGAAACTGCCACTGTTGAACGAGGTCATGTAGATGGAGGCGTTCGACTCGCGGCCGGTCGCGACACCGTTCGAGACGAGCGCGCAATCCGAGGTGAAGTTGTTGAACGAGCTGAAATAGACGCCCTGCTCGGCCAGCGGCGTCAACGCCACCAGACAGCCCTTGTTCGTCGATGTCGCGGTCTGGGTGCTGCTCGTACTCGCCGCCTGCGCCGCGACGGAGCGGGCGGTCACCGTGAAGGTGCTGCTGGCCTTGCCGAGGAAGGCGTTCAGCACCGTCCCGAAAACGAAACTCTGCGACGACTTCTGGATGATGACTTCGACCGCTCCGTTGGCATTGATGAAGTTGCCGGAGGTCGGCGGCGAATTGACGGTGACGGTGACGTTGCTGGCGCCGTTGGCGAAGCCGTTACGGCGCGCCTCGTACAAGGCGTCGTTGGCGATGGTCGAGGTCGAGAGGCCGTTGATCCTGTCGATGGAGCCCGACAGCGCGGCATCGTCGGCCGCGTTCTGCATCTGCCGTTTGAGGCGATAGAAACTGCCGGTTTCGGCGCCGACCGCAACGACACCGGCCACGACCGGAATGGCCGCCACCAGGAGGCCGATCGAACCGGCCTCGTCCCGGACCAATCTGCGGGTGCTTGCACGCAAAACACCAAACGTGCGCGAAAACGCTCGCCACATGTCTGTCCCCTAAATTGTTGCGTGCCTTTGGCAGGCACAAAATGAATTTTCGACTAAACAATTAGAAATATGAGCTAACTCTAAGAAATTAATGTCAATTATGTCAAGTTCAGAGCCGACATGATGGCTGGGGCGAGAAGGACGGTGATGAGCGTGGGCAGGATGAAGACCATCAACGGCACGGTCATGAGGGCAGGCATGCGGGCCCCCTTCTCCTCGGCCTTCGCCACCCGGGTCTGACGGAATTCCGTACTCAGGATCTTCAACGAACCGGCCAGGGGCGTTCCGTATTTCTCGGTCTGGCGCAGCGCATTGACCAGCGCCGCGACAGCGGCCGAATCGGAGCGCGCGGCCAGGTTTTCCAGCGCCTGCTGACGATCCGGCAAATAGGTGAGCTCGATGGCGGTCATCTCGAATTCGCTCGCCAACTCGGGCATCGAGCCGGCCATCTCCTTCGCCACCCGGCGGAAGGCGGCGTCGATGCTGAGCCCTGCCTCGACGCAGATGGTCAGCAGGTCGAGCCCCTCCGGCAGCAGGTAGTTCAGGATCTCGCGCCGCTTCGTGGTGACGTTCTTGATGTACATCTCGGGCAGGAGGAACCCGGCCAGAACGGCCCCGACGCTCGCCGGCAGGACCATGTTGTCAGGAATGTCCAGAAGGTCGGTCACCGATGTCAGGAAGATCATCACGAAGCCGAGCGTCAGCGGCAGCGCCAGCTTGACGAAAACATAGACCACGGCCGCATCCCGCGACATGTAGCCGGCCAGTCGCAGCTTGCGCGTGGTCTGGTCGGCGGCGGCACCGCGCAGCAGATTGAGCCTGTCCGCGATCGTACGCATGAAGCTGAGCGAGGTGGCCTTGGGCGATGGACGGTTGCTTGTGGGCTGCTCGTTGCGCGTCTTCATGCGCCGCGTACCCAGCGCCTTCAGCCGCGCCTCGATCGGCGGCTGCCAGGTGATCGCGAACCAGACAGCCCAGAAGCTCGTCACTCCGGCCACCGCCGCGATGATCATGAAACTCTTCTCGAACGCGCTCGGGTCCATCGTCGCCTCACACCTTGATGGTCGCGATCTTGTTCATGATGAAGATGCCGAGCGCCATGCTGCAGCCGGCGCCGGCGGTGACCATGAGGCCGGTCGAGGTATTGACCAGCGGGCTGATATAGCCCGGCGTTATCAGGAACAGGCCGCCGCCCACCAGGAAGGGCAGGCCGGCCATGATCAGCATCGTCGCCCGCGCTTCCGAGGTGAAGGCACGGATCTTGAGGCGGAGCTGCTGGCGGGCGCGCAGCAACGCGCTCAGATTGGCCAGGGTTTCGGCCAGGTTGCCGCCGGTGTCGCGCTGGATCGACATGGCGACGATCAGGAAGTTGAATTCGTCCGTCTGAATCGCCTGGGCCGCGCGCCACAACGCCGTCTCGATCGGCACGCCGAGCTGCATTTCCTGCTGCGCCTGCCGGAAGGTCGAGCCGACCGGATCCTTGATGTCCCGGGCGACGTTGCCGATCGCCTCCTGCACCGGCAGGCCAGCGCGCAGAGCCCGGACGATCAGGTCCACGGCCTCGGGAAAGAGCAGGTTGAACTTCTGTGCCCGGCGCCGTACCCGCCGCCCGAGGATGACATTGGGGACACCCAGGCCCAACGCCAAGGCCGCAGCAAGGGCCACGAGAGGCGGCATGGCAAGGACGACGGAGAACAGAAACCAGGCGGCAACGGCGATCGCCAGACACCCGAATGCGAATTCGCCCAAGGAGAATTTGACGCCCGCCGCCAGCAGCTTGCGCCGGATGCTGCTGGCATTTGGGAATAGCCGCCACAGCAGCTTGTCGAAGCTGGCCAGGCGCCCTGCCCGTTCGGCCCGCCGCAGCGTCGCCAGTTCGATGGTGCGTGAGCCGGAGCGGCTGCGCCCATCGAGATCCTCGAGCCGGTCACGCAGGCGCCGCTCGGCGAAGAAGCCGCCGAACACCACGCCGAGGGCCACGAGAGTCATGCCGACGCCGGTGGCGATATAGACTGCCAGCGTATCGAGGCTCAGGCTGTGACCGACGGAGCCCATCAGGCCATCGCCTCCATCAGCACCTTGTCGAGTCCGTAATAGGCCGCGCGCGAGAGAAAATGGGGGCGCAGGCCAGAACTCTTGAAAGCCCCCACGAGCTTGCCGTCCGACGCTTCGCCCTTGAATTCGTAGGTGAAGAGATCCTGTGTGATGATGACATCGCCTTCCATGCCCATGACCTCGGTGATGTGGGTCACGCGCCGCACGCCGTCGCGCATACGGCTGATCTGCACGATCATCTGCAGCGATCCGGCGATCTGCGTCCGAATCGCCTTGGGCGGCAGGCTGGCCACGCCCATGGTCACCATGTTCTCCAGGCGCGTCAGCGCCTCGCGCGGCCTGTTGGCATGCAGTGTTCCCATCGAGCCGTCGTGGCCGGTGTTCATCGCCTGCAGCAGGTCGATCGCCTCGGGCCCGCGCACCTCGCCCAGGATGATGCGGTCGGGCCGCATGCGCAGGGCGTTCTTGACGAGGTCACGCATGTTAACCTCGCCGTTGCCCTCCAGATTGGACGGTCGCGTCTCGAGGCGCACAACGTGCGGCTGCTGCATGCGCAGTTCGGCCGCGTCCTCGATGGTCACCACGCGTTCGCCTTCATCGATCATGCCGGACAAGGCATTGAGCATCGTGGTCTTGCCCGACCCCGTGCCGCCTGAGACGACGATGTTCAGCCGGCAGCGCGCGGCGATGCGCAGCAGCGTCGCCATTGCCGGCGAGATATTGCCCTGCTGGGCCATCTGATCGAAGCCGATCTGCCGCTTTCCGAACTTTCGGATCGAAACCGAAGGGCCGTCGATCGCCAGGGGCGGAATGATGATGTTGACGCGACTGCCATCCAGCAGACGCGCGTCGCAGATGGGACTCGCTTCGTCGACGCGGCGGCCGATGCGACTGACAATGCGATTGCAGATGTTCAGGAGGTGGGCATTGTCCTCGAACGCGACCGAGGTCAGTTCGAGCTTGCCCTGCCGCTCGATATAGACCTGCTTCGGCCCGTTGATCATTATGTCCGTGATACCGTCGTCCTCGAGCAGCGGCTCGAGCGGACCCAGACCGAGCATGTCGTTGACGATCTGGTACACCAGATCGGCCTGCTCAGGTCGGTTGAGCTGCAGCCGATGCTCGGCCAGCAGTTCGGCGACAAGCTCCTCGAACTGGCGGGTCAATTCCTTCCGTGACAGGCTGACGGCTGCGGCGAGGTCGATCCGGTTCATGATCTCCGGCTGGATCGCTCGCCGTGCCTGATCGACCTTGCTGCGCGAAAGCCGGCCGCCGGATATCTCGACCGGCTCCGGCCGAGGCGCCGGCTCCGGCAGCCGCGTTATCGGGGCCGGCGTCCGCATCGGCGCCGCCGACGGAGAAGAGACGAGACGCGTGGACCCGTCGATTGGCGCGGGCGCCACTGCCTCCGCAACCGGTGGGGCAAGCCGCTCCTCGGCGCCTCCTGCCGATACGCTGAAGTTCGTCGCGGGCAGAATGGGGCGCAGCACGTCGGTGACGTAGCCCCGCAGCTCCAAGGGCGCGAGAATGACACCCTGATTGCGAAAATGGATCTGTGTCTGCAGTCCTGCCTGACGCGTCACCTCGCCGGCTGGCGTTCCACTTTTCAGGAGCGCGCGCAGTTGCGGCGCCACCGCGTCGCTCAGCGTTGCCTCGGCGGCCGCCAGCCGTGCCGCCCGATCCGCGCTGCCACGCTCCGGCGACTGTTCGGACAGGGCGCTTCGGCGCCCAATGCGATCGAGAGGCCCGGAGGCAGTCTCCTGAGCCGACGTCGAATTCCTGGTGCGCATCCCGAACATGCGCCGCCTACTTCTTTCGACCGCGTCGGTTCTTCAGGGACTGCACGACGCGCAGCAGCGCGCCGGCGGACCGAGCCGGCATTTCCTGTGCTGCAGCAGGCTCGTCGAGAGACGCGACCAGCGGCTTCAAGGCCTTGATGATCGCGCTGTTGGGCGCGGCTTCCGGCAGGGGCTTGCCGAAATTCACGGCCATCAGCGTTCCCGCGGCATCGGCCGGGACCTGGCAGGCCACCTTCTGCTTCAGGGTGCGTTCCACATCGGCGACTTTCACCGCCGAACGACGGGGATCGACAACGCCGCTTGTCGCCAGATGCAGGCGCGCCTGCGGCGCGACGTCGAGCACCAACTGCTGCAGCCGCATCGCATCCCGCACCCCCGGCAACGACAGATCCGTCAGCAACAGGACGTCGGTCGAGGCCTCGATCACCTGCCGCTGTATCACCGGATCGCCCCGCGGGACGTCGGCGACGATCCAGCGGAAGCGACGATGCACAGCCCGCAGAAAATCGTTGGCGGCATGGGGACGCGCCTGGAAGCCGCCGGTCGGCGCCTCCTCCGCCCCCATCGCGTACAGATACTCGCTCTTCTTCTGCGCCACCTGCTGTATGAACAGCGCATCGATGCGGTCGGGCTGGTCGAGCGCCTCGCGCAGCGCATCGATGGCTTCCAGATCGAGCGCCAGCATCAGCGATCCATAGTGCAGGTCAAAATCGACCAGCAGCACCTCTTCCCTGAGGCGCTTGCCCAGCAATCCGGCGATCGTGATGGCAAGCGTCGTCGCTCCGACACCGCCCCGAGCGCCGAGCACCGACAGGGTTCGAGGCTTGGCGTCGCGAGGCGAACTGGCTCCGGAGACGACCGCCGGATGCCGGTCACGCATTTCCAGGGCGCGCTCGACAGTGCGCTTCAACACGCCCTCACCCAGCGGCAACGCCAGGTAATCGTTGAAGCCAACGGCGATCAGGTCGCGATAGAGGGCGACGTCGTTGATCCGTCCGAGGCCGATGATGAGGCAATTGCCCGGGACCGCGGTCTTCAAAGCGGCCGCGTCGGCGACAGGGTCGGCGGCATCACCAAGGTCGACGACCAGCAGATCGAGGTCCCGAGGCCATTGGGTCAGCGCAAGAGCCGTATCGATCGATCCTTCGCGGATGACGGCCTTGCCCATCGCCGGGCCGAACAGATCGGCCGACACCCGTGCCTGGGTGACGGAATCGGTGATGAAGGCCATGGCGGCCAGGACCGCCTTTTCCTCTCCAGGGTTCGCGTACTGCGCCAGGGCGGGTGCGGAAGGCATGTGGTCCTCGTCAGTACGTGGAGGGCCCACTGCCGACGCCAGGACCGGCCCCGCCGGTGGCTCCGGTGGCGCCGGTGGTGGCGCCGACCACGCCGTCGGTGGTGGTCGCGGTCGGCGTGACGGTGCGGACCTTGCCTTCGCGGTAGCGTTGGATGGCGGCCGCATTGACCGTGCCATCGGCAGGTCCAGGATCGCGCCCGACCGCGGCGTCACGCGGACGCGCGAGCATCTGCCCCATGTTGTAGGCCGTGGTGCAGCCGAATCCGCCCATCACCGATTCCGTGTTGTTCCGGATGGTCGCCGGATTGTCGTCGGGACAGTTGCGCTCCCCCAGCCGATAGTCGGAGCGCACCACGACGACCTGATTGGGACCCATCGCCATGGCAGGTTCGACGGCGGAGCTGACCCATCGGGCGCCGGCACCGGACAGGCTCCGCATGACCTGCTGAGCCCGCGCCTGCTGGATCGGTCCGCCCGACCCGTCGGTCACGACCACGAATTCGTCGCGCTGCGCGGCGCGACCGGCGTTCACCATCGCATGCAACTCGTGCGCCTGATTCGGATCGATCTGCCCTGTCCCTGGACGGAAGCCGATGGCCAGTATCGTGTCGGCGCGGACCGGGGTCATGCGCATCCCCACCTTCGCCTCCTCGGCGACCGGATTGGGATTGTCGCAGGCGCAAAGCGTGCCGGCGGCAAGGAGAGCGAAGAAGACGGAACGCATGAAGCCCTCTAGTTCAGCTTGAAGCCGGCGCTCGGAGAGGAGGTCTGCTGCCCGACCGACAGGCGCTGCGGCGGCGTCGGATTGTTGAAGCGACCATAGACGATACGATCGGCATCGGTCGGCGGGACCCGTCCGCTCAGCGGCGTGCGCAGCTTGCCGTTCACCGGCTCGACGAAATACGGCGTGACGATGATCACCAGCTCGGTCTCGTCGCGCTGGTAGGCATCGGACTTGAACAAGGAGCCGAGGACCGGCACGTCGCCCAGCCACGGCACCTTCTTGACGTCCTGCACCGATGTCCGCTGCATCAGGCCGGCGATGGCGAAGCTCTGGCCGCTGCCGAGCTCCACGGTCGTCGAGGCCCGGCGGGTCTGGATGGCGGGGATGGTGATGGTGGCGGTGGGGGAGATTGCCACGCTCACTTCGCCGTTCGTGGTCAGCTGACTGACTTCAGGCGCGACCTTGAGGTTGATGCGCTCGCCAATGATGGTGGGCGTGAAGTTCAAACTGATGCCGATCTGCTTGTACACCACCGTGAGCGTGTTGGTGATGCCGCCCTGTGGCGTGACGACGGGGATCTCGCCGCCGGCGAGGAAGCTCGCCGTCTCGCCGGACATGGCGATCAGGTTAGGTTCGGCGAGGATGGTCGCCTCGCTCTGCGTCGCGAGCAGGTCCACCAGCGATGTGAGGCTGCCGTTGTTGCTCTGGGTCACGACCTGGGCGGACCCGGGAACGGCGCCGCCGACGGCCGTGATGGTCGAGGTGGCGAAGCCGGCCGTGATCGGTCCAAGGCCGAACAGGGCGATGTTGTTGATGTTCTGCCAGTTGATGCCGATGCGCTTGAGGGCCGACCGATTGACTTCCGCGACCTTGACCTGGAGCTGTACCTGCGTCGGCGCGTCGATGCGGATATTGTCGATCACCTTGTTGGGAGCGCCGACGTACTGCAGCGCCAGATGCCGCGCGTCCTCGGCGACCACGGCCGAACGAACCGTTCCGCCGAGCACGATCGAATCGCCCTGATTGTCGAAGGTGATGCCGTTATTCGGATGGATCGCGTCCAACGCGTCCTTGATGCGGCTGAACGGCGAGGTCACGCTGACGATCGTGTTCAGCAGCACTCGATCCTGGTCGTCGACCGCGTAAAGGACGGTGTCACCTGGCTTCTTGGCGAAGACGTAGATAAGGCCCGGTGACTTGACCTGCACGTCGGCGATATCCGGCGCGGCCACGAACACGGTCGAGGCCGGGCCCGGCAGCTTGAGGGCTGTGCCTTTGTTGACTTCGAGCTTGAGGGTCGGTTGCTGCGTCGACACCAGCTGGCTCTGGCCAAAGGCACGGCCGGGCGCGCCTGTCGGCGCCGGCGGATTGAGCGGCGGCGTCGCGACCGGCGGCTGGATCGGCACCGGTGCCGGCCTTTGTGCCTGCACCAACTGGCCGGAAACAAACGGCGCCGGCGATTTCGACAGCGGGAGCGATGCCGGCTGAATGGAATTGCCTTGCCCGATCGCGGCTTCCGGCGATCCACCCGTCGCGGACCCGACGTCCGTCAGGGACGCAGAGACGATCGGTGCCCGCGCCGGAATCGCGGCCGTCGTAGGCGGCTCGGAGTCGGTCGACGCGGCCTTTGCCATCGCCGGTGCCATCGCGGGCTGGATGTTCATCGCGGCCGGTGCGGCGGCCGGCGTCGAAGCCGTCGCCGCGGCAGCCGCCGGGACCGGCGCGGTGGCCGCCGTCATCTCGCGCAGGACCTGGGCCGCCCGCTCCGCCTCGCGGCGATTGAGGTCGTCGGACACCATGTCGGTCGGCGTTTGGTGGCTAGTCTTCTTGGCTGCCTTGCCGCGCGGCTTGGGCTTGGCCGGAGCATCGGCAGCCGGCCGGCCATCCGGCGACTGTGCCAACGACAGGCTGGGCTGCACGGCAAAAGCCAGCGAGGCCGAGAGCGCAAGACAGCTTCCGGCCCGACGCCACAGAGAAGCCAGGGATGCAAGGCGGATCATGATCATGGCGTCACGCTGGGGGTTCTGGTGAAAGTGGTGGTGCGCGCAGCTTTGCCGTCCGTGGCTCTGCCGTCGTCTCCCGGGACCGTCCCGGGCCCGGCAGTGCCGTCGATTTCCGGTTTGCCCTGACTGCTGCCCCGCAGGACGTAGACCACGCGGCTGGATTGCTTGGGCGGCGGCCCGTCGCTGATCAGCGGGCTCACCTGCACGTCGCGCGTATAGCTGTCGCCGGGCTGTGCCGGCGCGCTCTCGGCGGCGGTCGCGTCGGCGCCGTCATCGTTCTCCTGGAGGCTGCGCAGCACCAGGGAGAGATCGCCCATCTTCTCGGCAAGGGTCACGATCTCGCTCTGCTTCGGCGTCAGTTCCAGTGTCGCCGTCTTGGCGACATCCGGCTTGTCGGATGGTGCGGCATCGACCTTCTGGTCCATCGCGATGACCCGGGCATTGCGCAGGATCGTCTCCGTGGCCTTGTGCTGCCCGTCGGCCCCGTTCAGCGTGTGGGTCAGAAGAACATCGACCCGATCCCCGGCATAGATGAAGCCCGAGACGGCCGACGTTGCCGTGATGGAAATGCTGACGGCGCGGGTGCCGGGCTGCAGGACCGCGGACAGGAAGCTGCGCGTGCCGGGCGCGACCAGTTTGCCCTCGGTAATCGGCTCGCCGGCGCTGATGGAACGGCGGCCAACGGCGCCGACGAAATCGTTCAGAGGCCGCTTGCCCTCGATTATGTAGGTTTGCGCCAGATCACCGGCCGGCCAGGCCTGCCATCTCAGGTCGTCCGGTTTGACGATCTGGCCGATCCGAATCGGATTGCGCGCGACGAGGACTTTCTGGGCCGAAGATGCCGGCTTCTCAGGGCGATTGCTGGCGGCCAGGATCGCCGCCCGCTCGCCCTGCAACCAGGCTCGGGCAAGGAACGCCGTGCTACCGGCCACGATGACCGCGAGCAGCAGAAAGATGACGCGCTTGCTGTTCACTCCCCCGCTCCCTCAATCAGCTCGTCATCAGCGAGGCGGCGACCCAAAGGCCGCCCATGGCGATGGCCGGTCCATAAGGGAGCGCCTGCCGCAAGCGCTCCCGGGTCACGCCAGGTCCATCGGATTTCGAAGGCCCGAGGCGAGCGCCCGCGAGCGCGGCCAGCGCCAGGAGGCCACCGGCACAGGCGGTCACCGTCAGGAAATCGATCTGATGCGCCGGTCCCGCAAACAGGCTTGCCGCGGCGAGAAGCTTGACGTCGCCACCGCCGATGGCGCCGAGAGCGAAGCCTACCGTTCCGACCAGGAAGACAAAGAGGGCGCAGGCCAGCGACAGGCCGACCTGAACGGCCGCAACCCGGTCCAGCAGCACGCCGGCCCCGGCCCAAATGGCAAAGCTCGCGCCGATCCCGAGCGAGATGCCATTTGCGATACGCATGGTCTTCAGGTCCTGCCAACCGGCGGACACCAACAGGAGCGCGAAGACAGCCACGCAGCAAAGCTGCAGAAGCGCCAACAGCGACATCGGACCCCCATCCAAAGACCCGCCGTTTGCACGGCGTCGTCTCCTGCCCCTGAAATTCGTATTTCCCGCCGATTAAAGTATCTTAAGGAAAGTTATTAAGATTACTTCTTAAGCAAGGCCACAAATTGCATTCAAGGTAAGAAACAATAGTCAATAAGCTTACAAAGGATATCTTTCGCAATGCCTTAAATCAAGGCGATAATGTGTTCAATTTAAACGATGAATCGCAGAGCGACCGCAATGGAGGTCTGAAAGTGAAACGGGCGGCCTATCGAATAGGCCGCCCGTTTTCCAGGTCTTCCAGTCTGTGACTGTCAGGTCATGGGGACGCTGACATTGCTCAGGACGTTGCTGACTTTGCCGCCGACGGTTCGCATGGAGGCGATCGCCGCGACCGCGATGAGCGAAGCAATGAGCGTATACTCGATTGCCGTCGCACCATCGGTACTGGCCATGAGACGACGAAACAGGGACAGCATGAGGGGGATCTCCACCTTATTCTATTTTTGTCTTTTATTTCTGACGGTTAGAGACCTTACTTAATATGCCGACGACGGTCAACATCCGGACTGCAAGCTGCGCGAAAAAGACGCTTCAAGATATTGATTCAGAATGAGTCTTGGTCACCAGATGGTGGATTGGGCCGACCGACTGTCCTCAGCGACACGACGTCCCCGCCTCCGTAGCCCGTTCCGCCGTCGCGCGACGCCTGGCGCCGGTAGGCCAGCCAGCTGAACGGAATCAGGGACAGGTAGATGAGTCCAAGCAGGGAAAGACCGATCCACGGCGAACTTGCGATCACCCCCATCGCCAGAGCCGCGCCCAACAGCGCTGGGAGGACGAGATGGCGCGGGATCCTGCCCTTCTTGAACGAGAAGGTCGGCAGCCGGCTGACCATCAATCCGCCGACGACGACCAGTGCCGTGCCGACGACCAGCGGATGGCGGGGCCAGGCGACTTCGGCCTCAAAGCTCACCAGGAGAGGGATAAGGGCGAGGAGAGCCCCGGCGGGCGCCGGCACGCCGGTAAAGAACGACCCAGTCCAGGCCGGCGGCGGTTGATCCGCCAGCAAGGCGGTGTTGAACCGCGCCAGCCGCAGTGCCGAGCAGATCGGGAACATCAGCGTCACGACCCAGCCCAGCGCCCCGCCATCCTTCAGGGACGCCAGGTAAAGGACCAGTGCGGGCGTCACGCCGAAACACAGGAAGTCCGAGAGAGAATCGAGTTCGGCACCGAACTGGCTGGTAACGCCAAGGCGGCGCGCGACCCGACCATCCAGGGCATCGAAGATGGCGGCCACGATGATGGCAATCACAGCCAGCCGGAATTCCCCGTGCAGGCCGAAGCGGATCGCCGTCAGCCCGGAGCACAACGCCGCCAACGTCAGGACGTTGGGTATCAACCGGTTGATCGAGAAGCCCCGCAGCCCGCGGCGGCCCCGAAAGTCGCTATCCATGACGGTCCCCTGGCGGATCTAGAATTCGATGGCGGCGCGGGGTGTCGAAATCACGGGATCGAGCTCGGCAATCACGGTCTCGCCCCCGATCATGCGCTGCCCTGGCGCCACCAACAGCCGCGCCCCGGTCGGAAGATAAAGATCGGTGCGGCTACCGAACCGGATATGGCCAAACCTCTCCCCGGCGACAAGGGACTGGCCGGGCTTGATATAGCAGACGATCCGCCGCGCCACCCACCCGGCGATCTGCACGCAACCGATCAACCGCCCGTCCGGCCGGCGCAGCGCTATGGCCATGCGCTCATTGTCCTCGCTGGCCTTGTCGGTGGCAGCGTTCATGAATCGGCCGGGGCGATAGGCCACGACCTCGACCGTGCCGGCGCAGGGCGTCCGATTGATGTGGACGTCGAACACACTGAGAAAGATCGAGACCCGGGTGAGCGGCGCATCGCCGAGACCAAGCTCGGCCGGCGGGACCGCATCGGTCACCATCTGCACCAGGCCATCGGCAGGGGCGATCAGCACTCCGGCATCCTGCGGCACGGCGCGGGGCGGATCGCGAAAGAAATAGATGGACCACAGCGTCAGCAGCATCAGCGGCCAGAACAGCCAGGCGAGCCCGGTCAAGGCCGCGAGGAAGGTGACGGCGGCAAAGATCGCGATGAATCGCCAGCCGTCATCGAGAATGGGAATCAGAAAATTAGCCAACATCCGCGCACACTCTATTGCAGGCCGACCGGGCAGCCTCGCCTCAATTGACCTTCGGCAGGGCGAAAACCTGGCCGGGGTATATCAGATTCGGGTCGCGAATTTGGTCCTTGTTGGCATCGAAGATGACCGTGAACCGGACGCCCTCGCCATAATGCGCGCGGGCGATGTTCCACAGGTTGTCGCCGCGAACGACATGGAGCTGTCGATTGTCGCCCGCAGCCGATCCCGTCGCCTTGCGCTCGAACGGGACTTCCAGCCGCGCCGTCGGCTTGCCATCCGCGCCCAGCCTGTCCAGCCGCAGCGTGTGCTTGCCGGGAACGACCGAGGCCTCCGGCGTCAGGCGCCAATGGCCGTCTTTTCCGGCCGTCCCCTCTCCTACCATCCTGTCGTCGATATAGGCGCGGACATGCGCGCCGGCGGCCGCCTGTCCGGACACCGTCATCTGGCCACGTTCGTCATAGTCCAGTGTCGACAACTGCAAATCCCGTGACTTCGGCGTTCCGATCGCACTCGGTGGCTGGATCAGGGTGGCGGCCGAGCCGGGCGGCGCGATCATGACGAGCGTCTGGTCGCTGGATCCGGGGCCGGGTGTCGGCACGACCGCGACAACCACCTGTTCCGACGTCACGGGGGCGCGCCCTTCCAGATGCTGGACCACCCGCAGTTCGTGCTGGCCTGGCGTCAGCGGCGGTTCCTGAAGCAGAAGCACCCATTCGCCCCTGTTGTCGGCGTCGCCCTTGGCGATTTCCTTGCCGCCGTCGAGCAGCACGATTTTTGCGCCCGGAGCCGCCCGACCGGCGATGACGGCCCGTCCGTCCGGGTCGATTCGGGCCACGTCGAAACTCGGGGCCATCACCGCCGCTCCCGGGCTCGGGGTCTCCGAGGATGGGGACGGCGGCGGAGCCGGAGCCGACTGCGATGCCACCGGCGGCACGCCCTTGGCGCGATCGATGACCGCCTGATCGCTCATTTTTCTTTGCCAGGCGATCCCCAGGGCGATAGCGATGACTGCCGCACCCACCACCATCAGCGCGAATACAGTGCGAGACATGAAACTCCCAGCGGTGCGACGACCGACCGCTATTGGCGTCGCGCCCTTCTTCGGCGAAATGATATCCCTTCCGCAAAATGATATCATGTCGCGTCTGTCCGGAAAGGCGGTCGAGTCCCGTAAATGAACAGTCCGCCTGTCTCTGACCTCATCCCGAACTCTATTTGCGTGTTCTGCGGCGCCCGTTTCGGCAAGGAACCGGAGGCCCGCCAGCTCGCCACCGCCCTCGGCCAGCTGCTGGCCCGCGAGAAAGTGACGCTGGTCTATGGCGGCGGCGGCGTCGGCCTCATGGGGGTGCTCGCCAATGCCGCCCTGGACGGCGGCGGTCGTGTGGTCGGGGTCATCCCCCAGTTCCTGCTCGAGCGCGAGGCCGGACATCCCGAGTTGCACGAAACGATCGTGGTCGAGACCATGCATCAGCGCAAATTGCAGATGTTCGAGCGCGCCGATGCCTTTGTCGTCCTGCCGGGCGGAATTGGCACGCTGGAGGAGTTCTTCGAGGTCCTGTCCTGGCGCACCCTGGGACTGCATGCCAAACCGATCGCGATCCTCGATGTCGGGGGCTATTGGGAGCCGCTGGCTTCCCTCCTGCGCGGCGTCGTCGACGGAGGGTTCGCCGCCCCCACGCATCTCGACCATGTCGTGTTCGTGAACGACCTGAAGGACCTGCTGCCCGCCCTGGCCGCCATGCCCCGCGTCGCGGGCGCGGAAAAGGAGCTGGACCGGCTTTGAGCCCATCCGGCGGTCAGCTTGCCGGGCTGGCCCCGCTTCGCTAAAACCGCGCGCGCATTGAATTTTGGGGCTCGAAAGGAAGCACGATGGCGAAGATCAAGGTGAAGAATCCTGTCGTCGAGATGGACGGCGACGAGATGACCCGCATCATCTGGAAGTTCATCAAGGACAAGCTGATCCTGCCGTATCTCGACATCGACCTGAAGTATTACGACCTCGGCGTCGAATTCCGCGACAAGACCAACGACCAGGTGACGGTCGATTCCGCCAAGGCGACGCAGCAGTACGGCGTTGCCGTCAAGTGCGCCACCATCACGCCGGACGAAGCGCGCGTGAAGGAATTCAATCTCAAGGAAATGTGGAAGTCGCCGAACGGCACCATCCGCAACATCATCGGCGGCACTATCTTCCGCGAACCCATCGTCTGCAAGAACGTGCCGCGGCTGGTGCCCGGCTGGACCAAGCCGATCGTCATCGGCCGCCATGCCTATGGTGACCAGTATCGCGCCACCGACTTCGTCGTGCCGGGCAAGGGCAAACTCACGGTCAAGTTCGAGGGCGCCGACGGCAAGGTGATCGAGCACAACGTGTTCGACTATCCGGGCGGCGGCGTCGCCATGGTCATGTACAATCTCGACGATTCGATCATCGGCTTCGCCCGCAGCTCGTTCAATTACGGCCTGATGCGCGGCTGGCCGGTCTATCTCTCGACCAAGAACACCATCCTCAAGCGCTATGACGGCCGCTTCAAGGATCTGTTCGAGAAGGTGTTCAACGAGGAATTCGCCGACAAGTTCAAGGCCAAGGGCATCACCTACGAACATCGTCTGATCGACGACATGGTTGCCTCGGCCCTGAAGTGGCACGGCGAGTTCGTCTGGGCCTGCAAGAACTACGACGGCGACGTGCAGTCCGACACCGTGGCCCAGGGCTTCGGCTCGCTCGGTCTCATGACCTCGGTGCTGATGACGCCGGACGGCAAGACCGTCGAAGCCGAGGCCGCGCACGGTACGGTGACCCGCCACTATCGCGAACACCAGAAGGGCAAGCCGACCTCGACCAATCCGATCGCCTCGATCTTCGCCTGGACGCAGGGCCTCAAGTATCGCGGCACGTTCGACGGCACGCCCGACGTGGTGAAGTTCGCCGACACGCTCGAGAAGGTCTGCGTCGAGACGGTGGAGAGCGGCAAGATGACCAAGGATCTCGCGATCCTGATCGATCCCAAGCATCCCTACCTCAACACCCAGGACTTCCTCGACACGCTCGACGCCAACCTCAAGGCCAAGATGGCCAATTGGTAGTCGTTCCTTGATCGTCGCCGGCGCCGACGGCTGCCCCACGGGGTGGGTCGTCTGCCGCCGCGACGAGAGAGGCGTCCTCGATATTCAGGTGGTGAAGGCCCTCGCAGACATCTGCGAGGGCCTTTCCATTTTGGCCGTCGATATGCCGTTCGGGCTGCTGGACGTGCCGCGGCGCGGCGGACGTGATTGCGAGCAGGCGGCGCGCAAGCTGCTGGCCGGCCGCGCAAGCTCGGTCTTTCCCAGCCCCTGCCGGCCGGCGCTCGAGTGCGGCAGCTATGCGGAAGCAAATGCCATCAGCAAGAAGCTCGGCATCGGCCTCACCCAGCAGATGTTCAACATCCTGCCCAAGGTCCGTGAGATCGACGAATTGCTGCGCCAGCGCCCTGGGCTGCGCACTATCCTCCACGAAGCGCATCCCGAACTCGCCTTTGCCCGCATGAATGGCGGCAAGCCGCTCCCCAGCAAGAAGCGCAAACCGGAAGGATATGCCGATCGGCGACGGTTGCTGGTAGCGCATGGTTTCCCGGTCGAGATCGATCGACTGCCGGGCGCGGCCCGGGACGATATCCTGGACGCGGTCGCGTGCTGCCGCACCGCTCAGTTGATCGCAGAGGGCAAGGCAACATGCCTGGGCGCCACTGATGTTCGCGATCGCCACGGGCTGGCGATGAACATCTGGTTCTGAGGCAGATCCCGCGGCGGCCGACGAACTCGTCGCTACTCCGGCTTGATGCCCGCCGCCTGCAGCACCGGTCCCCAGAGCGGTGCCTGCACCGCCGTCCACGTGGCGAGTTCCTCGGGTGTCCCGCCCATGGCAACGAAGCCGCGCTGGCGCAGATCCTCGCGCATCGCGGGCGTCGCCACGGCCTCGTTCAAGGCCTCATTCAGCCGTGCCACCACGGCCGGCGGCGTCTTCGGCGGCGCGATCAGCGTGTAGACGATCGTGCCGTCCACGTCGCCAAATCCCTGCTCCTTGAATGTCTTGATATTAGGTTCTGATTGCGCCCGCTCCGGCGCCGCCATGCCGTAGGGCTTCAACCGTCCGCTCGACAGATACTGCGCCACGCTGGTGAGGCTCGACATGCCGAGCTTCACATGTCCGCCCAGCAAGTCCGTCACCAGCGGTCCGGTGCCGCGGAAAGGCACGTGCGTGAGGCTGATCTTGTTCAGGATCGCGTAGCGCTCGGTCGACAGGTGCATCGGCGTGCTGACGCCAGCCGTTCCGTACTGCACCTCGCCCGGCGCCTTGCGTGCCGCTTCGGTGATCTCTGCGAGATCCTTCCACGGCGCGTCGGCGCTGCCGACGAAGACCGACTCCTGCTTGGCAATGAAGCCGATCGGCACGAACGCCGCCGGATCGAAGCCGAGATGCGCGACCAGAAACGGGTACAGCATCTGGTTGTTGCTGCTCACCAGGACCGTGTAGCCGTCGGGCGCCGCCTTGGCGACGATCTCGTGGCCGAGATTGCCGCCGCCGCCGCCCCTGTTCTCGATGATGATGCTCTGGCCCAGCGCCTTCTGCAGAGGCTCCTGGATGGCGCGCGCCAAGGCATCGGTGCCACCTCCCGGAGGAAACGGCACGACCATATGAATGGGCTGCGATGGAAAACTGTCCGCCCGGACGGACGCGGCGCTAGCCAACGAGGCCAGTGAGCCAACGACGAAGCCGCGGCGCGATGCGAGTCTCATTGTTTCCTCCGGCCGGCCCTTTTGGCGGGTCCGTGCCGAGAGGAAGCCTAACGGGGTGTCGAGCGCGGGAAAATGCCCAACACCCTGCTCTTTCGCAGGCCGGTCAGATCATGCCGAGCGCGTGCTTGTAGGTATCCAGCAGGGCTTCCTGCTCGTCGCGGTCGGCAGCATTCATCTTCCGCAGCGACACGATCTTGCGCATGGTCTTGACGTCGTAGCCCACGCCCTTGGCTTCGGCATACACGTCGCGGATGTCGCTGCCGATCGCCTTGCGCTCTTCCTCGAGTTTCTCGATGCGTTCGATGAAGCTCTTCAGCCGGTCGGCGGCGACCTCTCCAGCCTTGACCTTCTTCGAAACAGCGCTCCCGTCCGGCATGTCCACTACTCCTTGATCCGACGGGCAGGACCATAGAAGCGACGACCGTGTCTGCTCAATGACATCGAGGCCCTGAAAGGTGGGGATAACGGGGAGACATCCTGCCGTCTCCCCTCGCTGCCGTATGGACGATCAGCCGTGCTTGTGCTGGGCCTTGTCGAAGGCCTTTTTCTGGTCGCCCGAGGCTTCCTTCTGGTACTTGGCCTTCCACTCTTCGTACGGCATGCCGTAGACGATCTTCCGCGCCTCCGGATCGGGCACCTCGATGCCCTTCTTGCCTGCTTCCTCGCGATACCAGCGCGACAGGCAATTGCGGCAGAAGCCGGCGAGATTCATCAGGTCGATATTCTGGACGTCGGTGCGCTCCTGAAGATGGGCGACGAGCCGACGAAAGGCGGCAGCTTCGAGCTCGGTGCGGGTCTTGTCATCCATGGGAGTCTCCATTGCGCCGATATAGGGTCAGGCCAAGGCGGCCGCAACGGCAGTGCGGATCGCCGGTGCCAGCCGCCGTCCCCAGCTTCTCGCCGCTTCCGGCGTGGCCATGAGATCCTGCCTTACCTCAAGCGAGCAATGCGGCAAGGCCCGCGGCCGCGCATGGGCCGTGAGCGTATATTCGTAAGAAGCACGGGCCGAATAGGGTTCGTTATCTCCCACGACCAGTGTGGGATCGCGCCGCAGCTCCGCCAGCAACGGATGCGGCAGACGCGGATCGTCGGTCCATAGCACGCCGACGTGCCAGGGGCGCTTGAAGCCCTTCATCTCGGGCGTGAAGCTGTGCACCACCAGCAAGCAGACCTTACGGCCGCCGACCGTCATGCGATCGAGCTGGCGATCGACCTCGTGATGGTATGGCCAGAAGCAGGCCTGCGCCCGGGTATCGATCTGCTCCTTGGTCAATCCCCGGTTCCCGGGCACGGGAGTGCCGTCACTCACTTCGGGCGTCGAGCCCTCGCCACCGGGCCAGCGATTGCAGTCGATCACCAATCGCGAATAGCCGGACGCGACGAGTGGCGCATCGAGCAGCGTCGAGAGTTCCTGGGCCGCTTCCAGCCCACCGATATCCCAGCCGATATGACGGGACAGTTCGCCTTCGGGCACGCCAAGCGTGCCGAGTGACCTGGGAACAGCCTTGGCAGCATGATCGCAAAGCAGCAGAAGTGGCGCTTCGCCCTTGAGGTTATGCACAGAAAAGGGCGGCGGATCGTCCGGCCCGAGCAACGGTTGCATCGCGCCCCTATAGTGCGAAGATTGCGCAAATGAAAGACGCCGACGCCCGCGCCCTGCTGCGTGACCTGTTCGATGCAGCGCTTGCCGCCGCTCGCCCCGCCACCTGCCTCGCTCCCTACATCGACAAGCTCCAGCCGCCCAAAGGCCGCACCATCGTCATCGGCGCCGGCAAGGCGAGCGCGGCAATGGCCCGCGCCGTCGAGGAGCGATGGCCTCATCCGCTCGAAGGGTTGGTGGTCACGCGTTATGGCTACGGTGAACCCTGCGAACGCATCGAGATCGTCGAGGCGGCCCATCCTGTACCCGATGACAAGGGCCGTGCCGCGGCTGGCCGCATACTGGAGATGGTGAAGGGGCGTTCCGCCGACGATCTCGTCCTGTGCCTGATTTCGGGCGGAGCCTCGGCGCTTCTCGCCCTGCCCGCCGCCGACCTGACACTGGCAGACAAGCAGGACGTCAATCGGGCGTTGCTGAAATCGGGCGCCAACATCGTCGAGATGAATACGGTGCGAAAGCACCTCTCTGCCATCAAGGGCGGGCGACTGGCGATCGCGGCCCAGCCGGCACGGGTATTGAGCTGGCTGATTTCCGACGTGCCCAACGATGACCCCGGCGTCATCGGTTCGGGACCGACGGTGCCTGACCGCACGACCTTCGCCGACGCCTTGGCCGTGCTCCGGAAATATCACATCGAGTCCTCCTCCGCGGTGCGTGCCCATCTCGAGGCAGGCGCCGCCGGCAGGATCGAGGAAACGCCCAAGCCGGGAGACCCGCGACTGGCACGCGTCGAGACGATCATGGTCGCCACGCCCCAGCGCTCGCTCGAAGCCGCCGCCGAGGTTGGCCGCCACCGGGGTTGCGAGGTCATCATGCTGGGCGACAATCTCGAAGGCGAGGCGCGCGACCTTGGTGCAGCGCACGCACACCAGGCGCTGGCGCTCGCGAAGGCGCAGGGCAAGCCGACCGTCATCCTGTCGGGGGGCGAGACGACCGTGACGGTGCGCGGCAAAGGTCGGGGCGGACGCAATGTCGAATATCTCTTGAGCGAAGCCATCGCGGCCGATGGTGCTCCCGAAATTTGGGGCTTGGCGGCAGATACCGACGGCGTCGACGGCGCGGAGGACATCGCCGGCGCAGTCTTCACGCCCGACACGCTCGCCCGTGCCCGGGCCAAGGGCCGCGATCCCAAGGCCATGCTCGACGACAATGACGGTCACAGCTTCTTCGAAATGCTAGGTGACAGCCTTGTCACGGGTCCGACGCGCACCAACGTCAATGACTTCCGCGCAACCCTGATCATGCCATGACCCTGTACAACGGCTCCTGTCACTGCGGCGCCATCCAGATCCGTCTCGACTCTCCGAAACAGCCTGACCAGATGCGCGTCGGCCGCTGCGCCTGTTCGTTCTGCCGGCGCCATGGCGCACGAACCATGGGAGATCCTGCATCGTCGGTCGAATTTCGCACCGCATCCAAGGACCTGATCCGTTATCGCTTCGGCCTCGGCATCACCGACTACCTTCTGTGCGCCCGTTGCGGCGCCTATGTCGGGGCTGTGATGCAGGACGATGGCCGGTCGATCGGCATCGTCAATGTCAATTCCCTCGACATGCGCGATGTGTTCGATGCTGCACCGCCGTTGCACGATTACGACGGCGAAGACGAGGAACATCGGCGTCTTCGTCGACGAAAGTTCTGGATGCCGGCAACCGTCATCGCCTAACGTCGTGCCATGGCCATTCTGGGAATCGTCGCCGACGACTTCACCGGCGCCACCGACATCGCCGGCATGCTGGTCAAGGGCGGCATGCGCACGATACAGACGATCGGCGTCCCCGTTCCCGGAGCCGTTCCCAGCGATGTCGACGCCATCGTCGTCGCGCTCAAGACACGCTCCATTCCGGCCCGTGACGCCGTCGCGCAATCGCTCGAAGCCCTGAAGGCACTGCAGGCTCTGGGCTGCGTGCGATTCTTCTTCAAGTACTGCTCGACCTTCGATTCGACGGATCAGGGCAACATCGGTCCGGTTGGTGATGCCCTGATCGATGCGCTGGGCACGAAGCAGGCGATCTACTGCCCCGCTTTTCCCGAGAATGGCCGGACGATCTTCTTCGGCCATCTGTTTGTGGGCGATGTCCTGCTTTCAGACTCGCATATGCGGCATCATCCGTTGACGCCGATGACCGATGCGAGCCTGGTGCGCGTGCTGATGCGTCAGACCAAGCACAAGGTCGGTCTCGTACCGTTGCGACAGGTGCAGGCAGGCTCCGCCTCCTTGCGCGCCGCGCTGAACAAGCTGGCGGCGGACGGCGTGCGCCACGTCGTTGTCGATGCCGTGGCAGACACCGATCTCGGCATCATCGGCGAAGCGATCGGCGACGATCTCCTGGTCACCGGTGGATCCGGCGTCGCGCTTGGTCTGCCGGCGGCCTATCGTCGCCGCGGTCTCCTGGCACACAAATCCGGTGCCGACGCCTTGCCGGCGATTACAGGTGCCTCGGCCATCCTGGCCGGTTCCTGTTCGGCCGCAACGCTTGGCCAGATCGTCGCCTTCAAGGGCCCGCACCTGGCGCTCGATACCGATGCCATCTGTCGTGGCGAACCTGTGGGTGATCAGGCACTCACCTGGGCCAGAGGCAAGCTCGGCAGCACGCCCATCCTGCTTTCGGCCAGCGACAAGCCGGAAGCGGTAAAGGCCCTGCAGGCAAAATACGGCATCGAGAAGTCGAGTCAGGCGATCGAGAGCACCATGGCAGCACTGGCGCGTGGCCTGGTCACGGCCGGAGTCGGGCGACTGGTCGTTGCCGGTGGCGAGACATCCGGAGCCGTCGTGGGTGCGCTGGACGTCAAGGCCTTGCGCATCGGCCCCGAGATCGATCCCGGCGTACCGTGGACGGCATCGATCGGCGCCAAGCCGCTTCTGCTGGCATTGAAGTCCGGCAATTTCGGTGCGCCTGACTTCTTCACCAAGGCCTTCGCCAGACCATGAGCACGGAAGCGAAATCCCGCGAGGCGATCTGCGCGCTGGGCGCCAAGCTCGCCGCGCGCGGCCTTTGCCCAGGCACCTCCGGCAATATCAGTGTGCGTATCGACGAGGGCTGGCTGATGACGCCCACCAACTCGTCGCTCGGCGAGCTCGATCCGGCGCAACTCTCCAAACTCGACGCCGGCGGCAAGCATGTCGGCGGCGATCCGCCGACCAAGGAGGCGCTGCTGCATCGCTCGGTCTACGACGTCCGGCCGAAGGACGGCGCCATCGTGCACCTGCACTCGACGCATGCCGTGGCGATCTCGTGCCTTGATCCTTCCTGCCATCACAATACCGAGTCGACGCTGCCGCCGATCACGCCCTACTTCGTGATGCGCGTGGGCAAGCTGCCGCTGGTGCCCTACTTCAAGCCGGGCGATCCCAAGCTGGCCGATGCGATCCGCGAATATGCGAAGGGCCATCGTGCGGTCCTGCTGGCGAATCACGGTCCGGTGGTCGCCGGCACATCGCTGTCCGCCGCCTCCGCCTCGATCGAGGAACTGGAGGAAACCGCCAAGCTCCATCTGTTGTTGCAAGGACTCAAGACCCGCACGCTTTCCGACTTCCAGGTCCGCGAGATCGAGGAAGCCTTTCCGTCCTGACCGGAGCCCGAATGCCCAAGCTCGCCGCCAACCTCTCGTGGATCTACCAGGAGGTGCCGCTCCTGCAGCGCTTCGGCGCCGCTGCCGCCCATGGCTTCCAGGCGGTCGAGATGCTGTTCCCCTACGAAGCCGCCGCCACCGACATCGCCGCCGAACTGAAGAAGCACAGACTGACGCAGGCTTTGTTCAACCTGCCGCCCGGCGACTGGAGCAAGGGCGAGCGCGGCATGGCCGCCCTGCCCGGCCGCGAGGCCGACTTCGCCGCCGCGCTCGAGAAAGCGTTGGAGTATGCGCAGGTGCTGGAGTGCCGCACGCTGCATGTCATGTCGGGCCTCGTCCCGCCCGGCGCGGACATGCAGGCGATGCATCGCACCTTCGTCGCCAATCTCAGCAAGGCCTGCGACCGCACCGCCAGGAGCGGGATCACGCTGGTGCTGGAGCCGATCAATCATCGCGACATTCCCGGCTACTTCACCAACACGACCGATCAGGTGAAGAAGATCATCGACGAGGTCGGTGCGCCGCATCTCAAGCTGCAGCTCGACCTCTATCATCTGCAGGTGACGGAGGGCGATCTCACGCGCCGGACCGAGCGCCTGTTCCCGATCACGGGGCATGTCCAGATCGCCGGCAATCCCGATCGCAACGAGCCCGACATCGGCGAGGCCAACCATCTCTATGTGCTCGATGTGCTCGATCGCCTTGGCTATGAGGGCTATGTCGGGCTCGAATACAAACCCAGGACCACCACGGCCGCCGGTCTCGGCTGGGCCGCCAAATATGGCATCAAGGTCTGATCCATGAGCGACAAGAACACGCCGGCCATCGCTTTCATCGGCCTGGGCTCGATGGGCCTCGGCATGGCCAAGAACCTGGTGAAGCACGGTCACAAGGTGACGGGTGTCGATCCGAGCGCACCGGCGCGGGAGGCCTTCACCGCCGCCGGCGGGACGATCGCCGCCACGCCGGCCGAAGCGGCGGCGAAGGTCGACGTGGTCGTGGTCGCCGTCGTGAACGACAAGCAGGTTGAGAGCGTGCTCTACGGTGACGGCGGCGCCATATCGACGCTGCGCAAGGGCGGCCTGGTGATGCAATGCGCCACCGTGCCGTCGGCCTTTGCCAAGTCGCTGGCCGAGCGCCTCGCCACAACGGGTCATGAGCTGCTCGATGCGCCGATGTCGGGCGGCCGCGCGCGGGCCGAATCGGGTGAGCTCACCTTCATGGCGTCCGGCTCGTCGCAGGCCTTCGCCACGGCCGAGAGCATCCTTGCCGCCACGTCGGCCAAGGTCTTCCGCCTGGGCGATGCCCCCGGCATCGGCTCGCTGGTGAAGACGGTGAACCAGCTGCTGGCGGGGGTGCATATCGCCACCGCCGCGGAAGCGATGGCGCTTGCGGCCAAGGCCGGCGCCGACACGCGGGCCGTCTACGACGTGATCTCGGCCAGTGCCGGCAACAGCTGGATGTTCGGCAATCGGGTGCCGCACATGCTCGACGACGATTACACGCCGCTGTCGGCCATCGAGATCTTCGTGAAGGACCTTGGTCTCGTGCTGGGCACGGGGCACGAGCATCGCCTGCCGCTGCCCATGGCCGCCGCCGCGCATCAACTCTTCCTCGCCGCCTCGGGCGCCGGCTGGGGGCGGCTCGATGACGCGGCCGTGGTCAAGGTCTACGAGCAGGCCGGTGACTTCAAAGTGTCGTCGCCAAAGCGTTAGACTGTGATCATGCGGCGCGAACGTTTCACCAAGATCGTTGCCACCCTGGGACCGGCTTCGTCGAGCCCGGAGCGCCTGCGGGCGCTGATCGAGGCCGGCGCCGACGTCTTCCGTCTCAACTTCAGCCATGGCGCACCCGAGGACCACAAGCAGCGCGTCGACCTGCTACGCTCCCTCGAGAAAGAGTACAAGCATCCGATCGCCATCCTGATGGACCTGCAGGGCCCCAAGCTGCGGCTGGGCGCTTTCGCCAAGGGGCCGATGGAGCTGAAGAAAGGTCAGAAGCTGCGCTTCGACCTCGACCCGGCGCCAGGAACCGTCAAGCGCATTCCCCTACCCCATCCGGAGATCTTCAAGGCAGCGCAGCCCGATGGCCTGCTGCTGATCGACGACGGCAAGGTGCGGCTGCGCATCCTGGCCCACGGCGAGCAGACGATCGATGCCGTGGTCGAGGTGGCGGGACCGATCAGCGACCGCAAGGGCGTGAACCTGCCCAATCTCGTCCTGCCGCTGTCGCCGATGACTCCGAAGGACAGGCGCGATCTCGACTATGGCCTGTCGCTCGGCGTCGATTGGGTAGCGCTCTCCTTCGTCCAGCGTGCCGACGACATCGCCGAGCTCAAGAAGCTGGTGGCTGGCCGGGCCGCGGTCATGGCCAAGCTCGAGAAGCCGCAGGCCATCGAGCATCTCGACGAGATCATCGAACAGAGCGACGGCATCATGGTGGCCCGCGGCGATCTCGGCGTGGAGATGCCGCCCGAGGCCGTGCCGCCGCTGCAGAAGCGCATCCTCGCCGCCTCGCGTGCGGCAGGGCGACCGGCCATTGTGGCGACACAAATGCTGGACTCGATGGTACACTCGCCGACGCCGACGCGCGCCGAGGCGTCCGACGTGGCAACCGCCGTCTACGACGGCACGGATGCCGTGATGCTGTCGGCCGAGTCGGCCTCGGGCGACTACCCGATCGAGGCGGTTACCATCATGGACCGCATCCTGAAGAGCGTCGAAGCCGATCCGCTCTATCGCCGTTTGATGGATGCCAGCCGTCGCGAGCCGGAGGCCACCACCGCCGACGCCATCAGCGCCGCCGCCCGCCAATGCGCCCACACGTTGGGCGCGGCGGCGATCGCCACCTTCACCAACACCGGCTCGACAACCTTGCGCGCGGCGCGCGAGCGGCCGGACGTGCCGATCCTCTGCCTGACGCCCAACCTCAACACCGCCCGCCGCCTGACGCTGGCGTGGGGCGTCCATGCCGTGCAGACCGAGGACGCGCACAGCTTCTCCGACATGGTTCAGCGAGCTGTAAGGATGGCGCGCAAGGAGAACATCGCGGCCCAAGGCCAGCGGCTCGTGATCACGGCCGGTGTGCCGTTCGGCACCCCCGGCGCGACCAACATCCTGCGCATCGCCTACGTTTGAAGCTGGTGTCTGAAGCTGGCGAGGGATGAATCCCGAGCCTCCTCCGTAGTCTCTTTCAAGAGCATTGCGTGAGGCATGTCGTGGAAATCAACAACCCCAAAGCCATTGCCCATCGTCCGCGGCGGGCAGCCTTGAACTGGGTGGATTACCTGGTCATCGCCGCGACTGCCCTGACCTTCCTGGCCGTCGTCGCCGCCAACAATCCGCACGCCGCGCGCGCCCAGTCGCGCACGTCGCTGCTGACATCGGACGATCTTCCCGACCAATCCACTCAGGCCGCCGAGGACGCGGACTTGATCAAGGCGAAGATCGGCTTGGCGTTAAGGCATTTGTAAGCAACCAAACGAACCGCGATCGGTCGAACCGGTCCGTCGTCCCCTCTCCTCTCTTTCCTGGCCCAACCTTCCGACACCGATATCGCCGAGCTGCCTCGCTCAGTCCTTGGTCCGGTGGTCGATGACGCGGCGGGCCTTGCCCATCGAACGCTCGATGGTGCCCGGCCCGACGATCTCGATCTCGGCGCTCAGGCCGCACATGCCCTTGAGCCGGCGCCCCAGTTCGATGTTGGCTTGGGCCAGCGTAACGCCGTCGAGCGCCGACCTGCCCTCGACACGCACCAGCAGATCGTCCAGCGCCCCCGAGCGGGAGATCTCGATCACGTAATGGCCGCTGAGAGCGGGATCGCGCAGGATCTGCTCCTCGACCTGGCTCGGGAACAAATTGACACCGCGCACGATCAGCATGTCGTCGCTGCGGCCGGTGATCTTGGCGATGCGCCGCATGGCCGTCATCGAGCCCGGCATCAGGCGCGTGAGATCCCGCGTGCGATAGCGGATGACAGGCATCGCCTGCTTGGTCAGCGAGGTGATGACGAGCTCGCCCGACTCGCCATCCGGCAAGGCCACACCGGTCTCCGGATCGACGATCTCGGGAAGGAAATGATCTTCCCACAGGGTCGGACCGTCCTTCGACTCGGCAAACTCGCCAGCGACTCCCGGCCCCATCACTTCGCTCAGCCCATAGCAGTCGATGGCATCGATCCCCATGCGCTGCTCGATCTCGGCCCGCATGCCTTCGGTCCAGGGCTCGGCGCCGAAGAAGCCGACCCGCAGCGGCGTCGCATGCGGATCGACGCCCAGCCGCTCGAACTCGTCGGCGATGGCCATCATGTAGGACGGAGTCATCAACAGGCCGTGCGCCCCGAACTCGGTAATGAGCCGCACCTGGCGTTCGCCGAAGCCGCCGGACATCGGGACCACCGTGCACCCCAGCCGCTCCGCCCCATAGTGGAAACCGAGGCCGCCGGTGAACAGGCCGTAGCCATAGGCATTGTGCAGGATGTCGCCCGGCCGCGCGCCGCCGGCATGGAGCGCGCGCGCCATCAGGTTGCTCCAGGTATCGATATCCGCCGCCGAATAGCCCACCACGGTGGGCCGCCCGGTGGTTCCGCTAGAGGCATGGATGCGCACGCATTTTTCCCGGGGAATGGCGAACATGCCGAACGGATAGGCGTTGCGCAGATCGGCCTTCTCGGTGAAGGGAAAGCGCCGGATGTCTTCCAGCGACCGCAGATCGTCGGGATGGACGTCCGCCGCTTCGCACTTGGCGCGGTACGGCGCTTGGTTGGTGTAGGCATGGGTCACCGCCGCCTTCAGCCGCTCGAGCTGCAGGGTACGGAGAGCATCGAGGCTCAGGCCTAATTCAGGGAAGGTCATGGTCCATTCGTTGAATTGGAGTCGAAGCCGACGCGACGATACACGAAACCCAGTCCCAGCAATGCCGCGCCCAGGCCCAGGAACGAGACGACCCGCAGCAATCCGTGCAGGCCGGACAGATCGATCAGGAACACCTTGACGATCACGATGCAGACCAGCGCCATGCCGGTATGCCGGAAGGCGGCCGATCGGCGGGCAAAACCGAACGCCAGCAGCGCGACGCCGAACAGCAGCCAGACGAACGAGTAGGCGTAGAGCTCGATCCCCTCCGCCTCCAGACCCGGCCGGTCGAAGCCCGGATCGAAGACGTGGCGGACTTCGAGCGAGACATAGACGAACGCCAGTATCCCCGCCGCCGCGCCGGCCAGCAGCGCCGCCGCGCGATCGCTCTGACCATCGATCCAGCGACGCGCCACCGCCGCCATGGCCGCAGGCAACGCATAGGCGATCAGCAAGCCGTTCACGATCGGCAGCCGTCCCACATCGGCGGAATCGAAGATCGGATTGGCGATCAGCACCTGCACGACCAGCGCCGTAGCGATCGACAGGCCGCCGGCCAGCCGCCAGGTCCACGTGACGACCGGATCGGGTCGCCACCGCGCCATCCACAGCGCGACCAATGCGAATACGCCCCAGACCACGACGTAGGTGGCCCGCTCCATGAAGGAGGAGTCGAAAGCCCGCATCGCCGTCGGCTGGAACAGGCTGCGGACTTCGAGTGTCCCCAGCATGAAGATCAGAAGCGCGATCGCCGCTTCTGTCGCCAGCAGCAATCGTTGGTCGCCGGAGGGCCGCAGCGAGCGCCAGCCGATGACCAGCGCCGCGATGGCGATGCCGTATCCCCACAGGATCCAGTTCAGGATCGGCGTGAGACCCAGCGGGTATTCCAGCACTTCGGGATTGAGCACGAAGCGCACCACCACGATCGCCAGAAGTCCCCAGCCGATGCGGCGCATGGCCACCAGATCGAGCCAGGCGGCGATCGCGACGACGGCCGCGAACTCGACCGCGTAGGCGACCGTGATCCATTCGCGATTGAGTTCGAGTGCGATGGCCGCGGCGATGAAGAAGGAAACGCCCGCGGCCAGCACGCCCAGCGCCTCGGTCGCGCCGGTCATGCTGGCACGCCAGCGGGCCAGCCGCTCCGCCCCCACCAGGAAGGGCACCGCAAGCCCGAGGCTGATCAGGCCCCAGGGCGCAGCGGTCTTGAGCGACCGCAGCACGTACCAGCACAGCAGGAAATGCGTGAGCGCCGAAGCGACCGACAGGGCCGCCCAGAAGCCCGGCCGCGAGGCGTTCCACATCAAGGCGAAGGCGCCGCCTGCGTACAGCAGGCCGAATAGCAGGCCGATCCAGGCAAAGCGGTCGGCATCCCAACCCAGACCTGCGGCCGACAGGTTTGCCCACCACACGACCAGCGTGGCCAGCGACAGCAGCGGCCCCAGCGCGGCGGCATACTGGAAACGCGGCCTCCAGCGCCCGAACGCATAGGTGCCCGCCCCCTGCACCGCGAGGGCGAGCCAGCCGGCAGACTGCTGCCCGTTATCACGCACGACCACGATCGACAGCAGCGCGCCGGTGATCGCCAGGGCGATCCAGACCAGCCCGGTGACATCGATCGGCGGATTCTCGTTCTCGCCCAGCCGCTTCCAGGTCGCCCACACGAACAGACCGGCGACGGCAACCAGGAAGGCGCATACCCAGGCCAGGCCATCGCTGGTCGTTGCTGCCCAGACGGCGGTCCAGAGAATGGCGCCCGCCAGGACGCCCCAGCCCAGCACCCACCAGCCGCGATAGCGAATTACCGCCAGCGTGCCGGCAGCGATTGCCAGCAGATAGCCGAACAGCACCGGCACGTTCGGTGTCTCGGTGCCGATGATGGCCGGGCTGACGAAGCCGCCGACGAACGCGAGCGCAGCAACGAGAATGCCGTGACGCAGTGAGAGGCTGATCGCGAAGGCCGTCAGCGCGGCAGCGCCGCCGCCGGCAGCGACCTTCGAAATCATGTCGTAGAGAGCGACCGCCGCGAACAGCGCGCCATAGAGCGCGGCGACGCCGGCAGCGGCCATGGCCTGGGCCACGCGGTCGTCACGGGGACGGACCTTCTCCGCGCCGGCGATCAGGCCGAAGCCGAACAGCGCCGCCAGGACGACCCGCACCTCGGGCGACAGATATCCTTCGTCGATCGAGTAACGGACCAGGAACACGGCGGCCAGGGCGAGCGTGACCGCGCCGACCCAGATGAAAGCGCGGGCCCCCAGCCGCTGTTCCCAACCGACCTTGGGGGGCGCGAGGCGAGTCTCTTCCTCGATGATACTGGCAGGCGACACCGGCGGCGCCGGTTCCACCTCGACTTCCGCAGGCACCGCGGGCTCGAACGGCGGCGGCAGTTCGGGCGCTTGTTCTCGTTGCTCGATTGTCCCCACTTCCGCCGGCAGTGCTGCCTCAGGCGCAGCCGGCACGGGGCGTTCTCCGACCTGCCGACGCAACGCAGCCAGATCGGCCGCCAGCCGCCTGTTCTCGTCGCGCAGGCTCGATGTCCGAGCCAGCGCAATGATAGCGATGAGCGGTGTGCCGAGCGCCCAGGCCAGCCCCAGCAGGATCAGCAGGACGTAATCCAAGGGCGACTCGGCTCCGTGCGTCTCCTGGCGCTATTCCGCGGCGACCCGGACAGCCGCGGCAGCGAAGGCCGCGCGATTGTCCTTGGCAACGATGCCGCGCTTCACCACGAGACGATGGTTCTCCTTACGCGCCGCCCGCTTGATATCGGCCAAGGCATCGCCGTCGCACAGCACGAAATCGGCCGAATTGCCTTCCTTGATGCGGCCCTGGTCGGCGAGGCGCACGAGGTCGGCGGCGCTGGCGGTCGCGAAGAACAGCGAATCGCGCGTCGAGATGCCGATCTCGCACATGAATTCGAGCTCGCGCGCATTCTCGCCATGCTTGTTGTGCGGCGTGCCGGCATCGGTGCCCATGGCGATACGCCCGCCCGCCTTGTAGTACATCTTGATCGAGGCGATGTGGCGGTCGAACACACGCCGCGCCTTCTCGATCACATAGTCGGGGATCGAGCGGTCGCCGTCGTCATAGCCCTTCAGGATGTTCTTCACGGCGGCCAGCGTCGGCACTAGCCACACGCCGCGCTCCTTCATCTCGTTCACGCACTCTTCGGTCATGAAGATGCCGTGCTCGATCGAATCGATGCCACCGCGAACGGCATTGAGGATGCCGAGTGCACCCTGCGCATGGCTGGCGCAGCACTTGTGGAAGCGATGCGCCTCCGTGATGCCGGCCTTCATCTCCTCGGCCGAATAGTGCGCATCCTCCGGATTGACGCCCGGGGTCATCACGCCGCCGGTGGCCATGATCTTGATCAGGTCCGAACCGGCATGGATCTGCTCGCGGACCGCCTTCACCACTTCTTCCGGGCCGTCGGCCACCCGACCGACGCGATTGCCGTGGCCACCGGTCATGCAGATCATGCGACCGGAGCAGCGCATTGTCGGCCCGAGAAAACGGCCGGTGTTGTATGCGTCACGGATGGCGAATTCGATGTAGTCCTTGCCGCCGCAATCGCGCACGGCGGTAATGCCGCCCTCGAGCGTGGCGCGCATGAACTCCATACCGCGGACCGTGAGCTGAGCGGCGCTCAGCCGATCCTGTGCCGCGCCGGGATTGCCTTCCGCGCCCGAGAGCGAATGAACATGGCAGTCGATCATGCCGGGGATCAGCGTGCCGCCGGTCGTATCGACCTTCTCGCCGGCAAAGCCCGCGAACTCTCCTGCCGGCGCCACGCGCTTGACCTTGCCGCCCTCTTCCAGCACGGCGTGGCCGTCCTGCACCTTCTCGCCGTCGAACACCCGGCCGCCGACATACAACGTCGCCATTACTCCAACTCCTGGATGAAAATTTTGCCGCACTATCGTCCCGCCGTGCGCTGGCCGCAACCCAGCGGATCGTCGGAAACGTCGTTGCCCGCCAAGGCCTTGAGCCGCGCGATCTCGTCGTCGATGCCGACGATGTGCGGATTGTACTTGCGCGCCAGCTCGAAGGCCGCGACCGCGCGGGCCGGCTCGCCCTGTTGCGCGCGGATCATGCCGAGGCCGGAATAGGCGCCGAAATGGCGCGGCTCGCGCTTCACGGTCTCGCAAATGTCGGCGATCGAGGCGGAAAGGTTGCCCACCAGCCAGTAGACGGTGGCACGCTTGTTCCAGGCTTCGGAGAGTTCCGGGGCGATCTCGATCAACTTGGTGAAGGTCGCGATCGCGTTCTGCAGCTCCTGCTGCTGCATCTCGGCAATGCCGCGCAGCATGAGCTGGCGCTGACCGGGATCGGGCACCATGGTCCACTGCTCCCAGATCGCCTGCTCCAGCGCCTGGGCCGCCAACGGATCAGCCGTGCTTTGCAGCTTCGCGAACAGGGTATCGAGCATGGCCGCCCTCCCATTCCCGCTGTCGGTGCCCTGCGCCAGGACGCCCGTCGCCAGCATCAGCATGAGCAGCCCCGCGAGGCAAGAGCGAAGGGCTGTCACGGAACCCTAACCCAGCGCCGCTGGCTTTGGACCTCCGGTCGCCCAGTCGAGCAATTCGACGGTATGAACAACCGGAATGCCGGTCCCGGAAGCAATGTTGCCGACGCAGCCGAAATTGCCCGCCGCAATCACATCCGGCCGCAGGCTCTCGATGTTTGCCACCTTGCGGTCGCGCAGCCGACGCGACAGCTCCGGTTGCAGCACCTGGTAGGTGCCGGCCCAGCCGCAGCAGAGATGACCTTCGGGCACGTCCTTCACCATGAAGCCCGCATCGCGCAGCAGCTTCTTCGGTTGCTCGTTGACCCTCTGGCCATGCTGCATGGAGCAGGCCGAATGATAGGCGACCGTCAGCGCCGGCGCGGTCGCGTTCGAGAGACCGATCTCGGCCAGGAATTCACTGACGTCCCGCGCCAGCGCCGAAACACGCCGGGCCTTGTCGCGCCACAGCGGATCGTCGGCCAGCATGTAGCCGTAGTCCTTGACCGTCGTGCCGCAGCCCGAGGCGTTGATCACGATGGCATCGAGTCCGGCACCATCGGCCTCGCGCAGCCAAGCCACGATGTTCCGCTTGGCCAACTCCAGTGCCTGCTCGTTGTCGCCGATATGCTGTACCGACGAGCCGCAGCATCCTGAGCCGGCAACGTTCACGACTTCCACGCCGTGACGAGCCAGCACTCTTACGGTCGCCTCGTTCACCTCCGGGGCCAGGACCTGCTGTCCGCATCCGGGCATCAACGCCACTCGCTTGCGGCGTGTGCCCTGCGCCGGAAAGACCTGCGGCCGATCGACCGGCGACGGCATCGGCACGCGGGGCGGCACCGCCTCGAGCATGGCCCGCAGGCGACGGCCGAACGTCGCTCCCCCAGGATCGCCGCCATGCGCCGGCAGAAAGGCCGCCAGGGGCTTGGCCAGCCAGGCCGCCATCGTGACCCACCGGAAGATATCCGGCCGTGGCATCAGGAAGGCCAGCAGGGCGCGCAGCGCGCGGTCCGGCAACGGGCGCCGGTACGTCTCCTCGATATGATGGCGGCCGTGATCGACCAGATGCATGTAGTTCACACCTGACGGGCAGGTCGTCATGCACGACAGGCAGGACAGGCAGCGATCGACATGACGCACTTCCTGCGCCGTCGGCGCGCGATCGCCCTCCAGCATCGCCTTGATGAAGTAGATGCGTCCGCGCGGACTGTCGCGCTCGTCGCCCAGCAGCACGAAGGTCGGGCAGGTTGCCGTGCAGAAGCCGCAATGCACGCATTTGCGCAGGATCTGCTCGCTGCGCGCCGTCTCCGGATCGGCCAACTGGGCCAGGGTGAAATTGGTCTGCATGGTCTGGTGTCAATCGCCACAGCGCCGGTTCAGATCATCACGCGCGATCCTAGGCTTCATGGCCGCCCGCCTTGGCTTCATTCCAAACCAGTTCCGGCCGGCCCTTGCGCTGCAACACGAGCGCTTCAGGTCCTCGCCACGCTTGGGGACGCATGTCGATTTCGATGCACACGCCGTCGATGAACAGGATCTTGATCTCGTCCCTCGATTCCTCGACCGAGTCGACCACGCGGCCCGCCAGATCGCCGACCAGGACCGAAGGCGGAACGATCCGCACACCCGTATCGATGGACAGGCTCACGTCCGAGTCGAACACGATCTGCATATGGTCGTGCAACGTGGACGCTTCGCTGACGATGCGGCCTTTGAGTTCGTGCAGGTGACTCATCCCAGCCGTCCAGGGTTGAAGAGGCCTTTGGGGTCGAAGCTGTCCTTCACGCGCTGCGCCAGCGCCAGAAGAGCCGCCGATTGTGGCTGGAAGACAGGCACTGCGGCCCGCACCGCCTCGGAGGCGCGGATCAACGTCGCGTGACCGCCGGTGGCGCCGAGCGCGGCCCGAACGAGGACGTGATCGCCATCCGCCGTGGGCGGCAACGCCAGCCAGATCAGGCCGCCGGACCAGTCGTAGAACGCCTTCATCGTCGGACGCTGGTTGCGGATACGGGCCACGACGCGTGGGCCTTCCGTCGGCGGACAGGAAATCCGCCAGATC
Source organism: Enhydrobacter aerosaccus (assembly GCF_900167455.1). Lineage (GTDB taxonomy): Bacteria > Pseudomonadota > Alphaproteobacteria > Reyranellales > Reyranellaceae > Reyranella > Reyranella aerosaccus. The sequence goes on along the minus strand of NZ_FUWJ01000014.1, from coordinate 26,609 downwards.
ACGGCGTCCGCATCGGCACCCAGTACCGTGACGTCGCGCACGTCGCGCCAGAAAGCACGGCTCTCCAGGGTACCGAGTTCGTCCATGGTAGCGCCGGTATCGCTCAGGAGATCGCGCAGTCCCGTCAATCGAGCCTCGACCGACGGCGCCACGCCCTCGACGCGCAAGGCTGTCCTGTCCTTGATGTGTGCCGCGCCTGACACTTCATGCGGACTGCCCATGGCTGCGCACAGCGCTTTCACCGCCATGGCATCGTCCAGGCCGTGCAGCAGCAGGGTGCGGGTCTGATCCGGTGCCGGCAGCACCTTCACCGACACTTCGTCGAGTACGGCGAGCGTTCCCCAGGATCCGGCAATCAGCTTGGAGAGATCGTAGCCCGTGACGTTCTTCATCACGCGTCCGCCCGACTTGAACCACTCGCCCCTGCCGTTGACGCCGCTGAAGCCCAACAGATGATCGCGCGCGGCACCGGCGGAGAGACGCCGCGGGCCGGCAAAGTTCCCCATGAGCGTTCCGACCAGCGTCCCTTCGCCCGGTTCGCGGCCCAGGAGCGGTCCGAGATCCGGCGGCTCGAACGCCAGCATCTGGTTGCGTTGCGCCAGCAGCGCCTCGACATCGCGCAACGGCGTCCCGGCCCGGACCGTCACGACGAGTTCCTCGGGCGCATAGTCGACGACGCCGGCAATGGCCGAGAGATCGAGAACCTGTTTGCAGGCTGTGGGCTTGCCCAGGGCCTGCTTGCTGCCCGTGCCGCGCACCTCGAGCGATTCGTCGGCGTTCAGCGCCCATTCGACCGCCTGCCGCAATTCCTGGGTGTCGCGCGGTCTGATCGTGCCGGTCATGCCGCCTCCGCGATCGCCCGGACCGTTCCATTAAATAAATGGAAAATAATGGAGGCCCCCGAAAAATATCGAACCGAATCAATCACTTGCATACCGCGCCCTGGTCGGAAAATGGCGGCTTGGAAAAGGCAGTGAAATCAATCACTTGGCGCTCCTGGACGGCCGGGGCTTTGCAATCACCATAAGCGGCTCTGGCCGGATCGCCTATTCCGGTCACCTTCAAAAGCGCGGAATGTCCGGAAACGGGATCTTGTTCTGGTGCACGACCAGGCGCCCCAGCTCCGCGCACCGGCGCAGCTTGGGGAAGACCTTGCCGGGATTGAGCAAATGGTCGGGATCGAAGGCGCACTTCACGCGCATCTGCTGATCGAGATCGATCTCGGTGAACTGTTCGCCCATCAGGTCACGCTTCTCGATGCCGACACCGTGCTCGCCGGTGAGGACGCCGCCGACACGCACGCACAGGCGCAGGATATCCGCGCCGAACTCCTCCGCACGCTTCAGCTCGTCGGGATCGTTGGCGTCGAACAGGATCAGCGGATGCAGGTTGCCGTCACCGGCATGGAACACGTTGACCACGCGCAGGCGATGCGTCTTCGACATCTGGCGCATCTCGGCCAGCACCTCGACCAGCCGGCCTCGCGGCACCGACCCATCAAGGCACATATAGTCTGGCGTGATCTGGCCGACGGCGGGAAACGCCGCCTTGCGGCCGGCCCAGAACAGCACGCGCTCCTGCTCGTCGCGGCTGACACGGCAGGTCGTGGCGCCGCGACCCTTGGCGATCTCCTCGACTCGCGCCACCAGATGATCGACCTCGACCGGCGGACCATCGAGCTCGACGATCAGCAGTCCCTCGGCATCGAGCGGATAGCCGGCGCCGACGTAATTCTCGGCGCATTTGACGGCATCCTTGTCCATCATCTCCATGCCGCCGGGAATGATGCCGGAGGCGATCACCGCCGCGACGCAGTCGGCCGCACCCGCTTCGGTCGGGAAGCCCAGCAGCACGGCGCGGGCCGTGGTCGGCTTGCGCAGCAGACGCACCGTCACTTCCGTGACGACGCCGAGCAGTCCTTCCGAGCCGGTCATCAGCCCCATGAGATCGTAGCCGCCGGCATCGAGATGCTTGCCGCCCAGCCGGACCACCTCGCCGTTCATCAGCACCATCTCGATGCCGAGCAGGTTGTTGGTGGTGAGACCGTATTTCAGGCAATGCACGCCGCCGGAATTCTCGGCGACGTTGCCGCCGATCGAGCAGGCGATCTGCGAGCTGGGATCGGGGGCATAATAGAAGCCCTCGCTCTCGACGGCCTTGCTGACGCCGAGATTGGTGACGCCCGGCTGCACCCGCGCGCAGCGGTTGGGATAGTCGATCTCGAGCACGCGATTGAATTTGCCCATGCCCAGCAGGATGGCATCGCCCACCGGCATCGAGCCGCCCGACAGCGAGGTGCCTGCGCCGCGCGGCACGACCTTCACCTTGTGGTCCTGGCAATAGCGCAGGATGGCGGAGACCTGCGCGACCGTATCAGGCAGGACGACGACCAGCGGCATCTGACGGTAGGCCGAGAGCGCATCGCACTCATACGGCCGCATGCCGTCGAGATCGTCGATCACCCCCTCGCCTGGCACGATGACCCGCAGGGCGGCCACGATCTCAGCGCGACGGCTGAGGATATCGGGATCGAGCGGCGGCATATGCATGCCCGATCCTTACGCCAAATAAAAAAGCGGCGGAAGCCGGAGCTCCGCCGCCTTTCGGAACGGGAAAAGTCCCGTCTTAGCCCTGGCGCGCCTTGAAGCGCGGGTTGGTCTTGTTGATCACGTAGACGCGGCCCTTGCGGCGCACGATACGGCAATCCTTGTGACGAGCCTTCACGGACTTCAGCGAATGACGGATCTTCATGGTCCCAACTCAACAAAAAGCCCCGGCGGCGCCGGGGTGAATTCCAAAAGCGGGCGGAAAATAGGGAGACAGGGACACGCCGTCAACCCCGATTCCACTCGAATCCGGGTGAAAATCCCAATGATTCAAGCCGCTTGCAGTGTTTTTAGCGCCGATTTGAGGTCCTTCACCAGCCCGGCATAGGCTTTGTGGCGCGCCGACTCGTCGGGCACGCGCAGGATCGACGAGGGATGCACCGTCACCATGCCGCGCCGGCCGTCCGGAAAGGTCAGTTCCTTGCCCCGCTCCCGGGCCAGGGTCATGGGGCGACCGGCCAGCGCCTCCGCGGCCGTGACCCCCATCGCCAGGACGAGGCCGGGCTTAACCAGTTCGATCTCCTGCGCCAGCCAGACCTTGCAGACCTCGACCTCGTAGCGATTGGGCTTCTTGTGCAGGCGCCGCTTGCCGCGCGGCTCGTTCTTGAAGTGCTTCACCGCGTTGGTGACGTAGACCTGCTTCCGGTCGATGCCGGCCTCGACAAGCGCCCGGTCGAGGATCTTCCCGGCCGGCCCGACGAAGGGATGGCCGGCGATGTCCTCCTGATCGCCAGGCTGCTCTCCAACGAGCATCAGCGTCGCGCCGACCGGCCCCTCGCCGAATACCGTCTGCGTCGCGTTACGGTAGAGCGGACAGCGCGTGCAGGCCCTCGCCTCCTGCGCGACCTTCGCCAACTTCGCGGCGCCAGGTTTGGTCGCCATGTCAGGCCTGCCCCAGCAGTCGCATCAGGGACAACGCGTCCTTCGGCGCCTGCAGCTTGTCGGTATTGTCGAAGTAGAGAAACACGTCGCGCGGCTTCGGCTTGGCGGGACGGCTATGGATGAAGTGACCGTCGGTCATCGGCTTGCCCTCCCGCCATGCGGTGATGCGGGCCGCCCACCGCTTGAGCGCGGGACGGCCGTAGGCGCTGCGATAGAGCTCGGTCGAGCCATGCAGCCGCACATAGACGAAGTCCGAGGTGATATCCATCAAGAGCGGCCAGTCGACGGTGTCGGCGCAGACCAGGGCGACATCGTGCTTGCGCAGGAGATCGATGAAGGCCGGATCGCGGAAGCTCTCGTGCCGAATCTCCATCGCATGCCGGATTTTCCGGCGGCTGTCCGTGCGCAGCCAGGCCGGCGCCTTCAGCCGATGGTCGTGCAAGCGCCCACACGCCGACGCCTGGTCGGTGTCGCGCGGCAGCAGCGAGAAGAAGGTCTCGAGCTTTTCGGCGTCGAACCGGAAGGTGGGCGGAAACTGCCACAGGATCGGGCCGAGCTTCCTTCCCAGCCGCAGCACGCCGGAGGCGAAGAAATTGCCGAGCGGCGCCTGAGAGTTCCGGAGCTTCAGCATATGCGTCAGATAACGCGGTCCCTTGACCGCGAATACGAAGTCGTCGGGTGTCGCATCGGCCCATTCGCCGAAGCTGGCGGGCCGCTGCATGCTGTAGAAGGTGCCGTTGATCTCGATGCTCCGAAACAGCGATGCCGCATGGGCGAGCTCCCGCTTCTGCGCCAGGCCCTTGGGATAGAAGACGCCGCGCCAGGGCTTGTAGGTCCATCCCGAGATTCCGATGCGGACGTCCGATGACATGGGCCGCAAACGCACCCGGACCGGCACTGGTTGCCCGCAAGCCGGGCGTCACACTGGAAGCCGCACCCATGCCATCCTATGGTTCGGCGCATTTTTTCGGAGAGGGACGATGTCCAGACTGACGCTGCTTCAGGCCAACAAGATCATCGAGGCCGCGCTGGCCAAGGCGCGCGAGATGAACATCAAGCCGCTGACCGTGGCCGTGCTCGACGAGGCAGGGCACGTGAAGGCGCTGCAGCGCGAGGACGGCGCCAGCATGTTCCGCAACGATGTCGCGATCGGCAAGGCCTGGGCCTCCGTCGGCATGGGCGCCGCCAGCCGTGTGCTGCTGCAACGCGCCAAGGACAACCCGCAATTTTTCGGCGCGCTGGCCGCGACCGCGCAGGGCAAGTTCCTGCCCCAGACCGGCGCGGTGCTGATCAAGGATCCCGAGGGCAATATTCTCGGCGCCGCCGGCGCCAGCGGCGGCACCGGCGACGAGGACGAGGCGGTCTGCATCGCCGGCATCCTCGCCGCCGGGCTCGTATCGGGCTGAGGCTCAGGCCGCCTTGCGCTGCTGGTGCCGGCCTTCGCGGATCTCCTCGATGATCTTGGGAACGAAGGCGCCGAGGTCGTCGGGCGAACGGCTGGTGACGATGCCCTTGTCGACCACGACGTCCTTGTCGACCCACTTGCCGCCGGCATTCTCGACGTCCTTGCGGATCGACTTGTAGGAGGTGAGCGTCAGGCCGCGCACCGCGTCGGCCTGGATGAGCAGCCAGGGCGCATGGCAGATGGCCGCTACCGGCTTACCCGAGTCGATGAACGTCTTCACGACCTTCATCGCCTCGGGATTGATGCGCAGCAGGTCGGGATTGATCTGACCACCCGGCAGAACCAGTGCCTGGTAGTCCTCGCACTTGGCGTCGGCGATCTTGAGATCGGCATCGGCCGTCTCGCCCCAGTCCGTCTTGTTCCAGCCGCGCACCGGCTTGCCGTCCGGCGTGGCGATATCGACCTTGGCGCCGGCCTTGCGCAGCTCGTCGCGCGGCACCGTGAGCTCGAGCTGTTCGAAGCCGTTCGCGGAAAGAATGAGCACGCGGGCGTTCTTGATATCGGTCATGACGATCGTCTCCTGAGCAATGGACCCAGCGAGCGAACGACCGCTGCGAACCCGCGGTTGCCGTCGGCGGAACAGGCGCATTGCCCGCTGCGTTCGTCCCTGAAGCCATTCCACGACAGGAGCGACACATGCCGCCAGCCGCCAGTGCGACGCTGCAGAAAGGGACGCTGCAGAAGGGTACGATCGGGTACATGCTCGCCCACGAACAATTCACCATGCCGCAACTGCAGGAGATCGGTATGGCCGCCGCCACGTCCGGATTCGGTCTGCTCGCGACCAGCGATCATTTCCAGCCGTGGCAGGCGAACGAAGGCCATTCGGGCGAGGCCTGGCTGACGCTGGCGGCGCTCGGCAGCCGCGTTCCCGGCGCGTGGATGGGCACCACCGTCACCTGCCCCACCCTGCGCTATCATCCCGCCGTGGTGGCGGAAGCCTTCGCTTCCCTGAGCCATCTCTATCCGGGGCGCATCTTTCTCGGCGTCGGCTCGGGCGAGGCCCTGAACGAACAGGCGGCGACCGGCGCCTGGCCGGCCTGGCAGGAGCGCTGGGATCGGCTGATCGAAGCCCTCACCATCATCCGCGCGCTGTGGAGCGGCAAGACCGTGAAGCACAAGGGCAAGCATTACGCCGTCGACGCCAGGCTCTACGATCCGCCGCCGCAGCCGATCCCGATCCTGACCGCCGCCAACGGTCCCAAGGCAATGCGGCTCGCCGGCCAGCATGGCGACGGGCTGGTCACCGATCCGCAGACCTGGAAGCAGCACAAGTCGGAATGGGACGCCGGCGCGCGTGCCGCCGGCAAGAATCCGGCCGACATGCCCGTGCTCGTCGAGCAGTTCGTCGCGGTCGGCGACAAGCGCGATGCCGCGCGCGCCGCCGAGCTCTGGCGCTTTCTGCCCAAGGCCTTCAAGGCCTATCACAACATCTGCGACCCGGCCGAGATCCAGCGCCGGGCCGAGGCCGAGCAGCCGATCGACAAGGTCACCGCCGACTGGCCCGTCGGCCCCGACCCCAAGGTCCATATCGAGGCCATCGAGAAGCTGTTTCAAAGTGGTGCCACGATCGTGAACATCCACAGCGGCGAGGCCGATCAAAAGCGCGCGATCGAGTTCTACGGCGCGAAGGTCCTGCCGCACTTCGCGCCGCGCGCCGCGGCCTAGGCACCGGCCGCGTTCCTCTGCACGAAAGTCCTCTGTTCGGAAGCGCCGTCGGCGATGTTGCGTCCATCGCCGTGCGGCCCTACTGCTCGACGGCCACAGTGGAAGGATCCATGTTCGAGCCCGCCGAGCGTCTGAAGAGCGTCAAGATTTCCGCCTCCGCCGCCATGACCCGCAAGGTGCGCGAAATGCGCGCCCAGGGGGTCAAGATCGTCGGCCTGTCGTCGGGCGAGCCCGACTTCGCCTCGCCGCGCCACGCCATCGAGGCGGCCTACAAGGCGGCGCTTGCGGGCGACACCAAGTATCCGCCGCAGGACGGCACGCGTGCGCTCAAGGAGGCGGTGCAGCGCAAGTTCAAACGCGAGAACGGGCTCGATTACGCGCTCGACGAGATCATGATCAGCAACGGCAGCAAGCAGATCATGTTCGGCGCCACCCTGGCGTCGGTAAATCCCGGCGACGAGGTGATCATCCCCGCCCCCGGCTGGATCAGCTACGCCGACCAGGTCAGGGTCGCGGGCGGCGTGCCGGTTTCCGTCTCTTGCCCCGAGAACAACCACTTCAAGCTGCGGCCAGCCGATCTCGACGCCGCCATCACGCCGCGCACCAAGTGGGTGGTGCTGAACTTCCCCAACAATCCGACCGGCGCCATCTGCTCGCGCGCCGAGATGAAGGCGCTGGCCGAGGTGCTGCTGAAGCACCCGCAGGTGCTCGTCATGGCCGACGAGATCTACGAGCACCTGACCTATGACGGGAAGGAGTTCTGCTCCATCGCCGAGGTCGAGCCGCGGCTGAAGGAGCGCACGCTGACCGTGAACGGTGCCTCCAAGGCCTATGCGATGACGGGCTGGCGCATCGGCTATGCCGGCGGCCCCAAGGCAATGATCGCCGCCATGATTAACATGCAGGGCCAGGCGACCGGCGGCGTCTCGACCGTCGGCCAGGCCGCCGTGGCGGCGGCGCTGGACGGCCCGCAGGACATCATCGCCAGCCACGTCGCCGATTACCAGAACCGGCGCGATCTCGTCGTGGGCTGGCTGCGCGAGGCCAAGGGCATCACCTGCCACCTGCCCGAAGGCGCCTTCTACGTCTTCCCCAATATCGCCGGCTGCATCGGCAAGACGACCAAGGGCGGACGCCGGATCGAGACGGATACGGACTTCGTCATGGCCCTGCTGGAGGAACGGCAGGTCGCGACCGTGCAGGGCGCCGCCTACGGCATGAGCCCCTACTTCCGCATCTCCTACGCCACCGACCTGGAAAGCCTGCGCGAGGGCTGCAAGCGCATCCGGGAATTCTGCGCCGACCTGACGTGATGCAGCCGTCTCACCGTCTCATGCCCTAAGGCGTGAGACGGTGAGACGGGCCGCAGGACCGCGAGCCATCGCCTCCATCGTCACGCCGAGCGAAGCCGCCGGGAGGCGGCGTAGTCGAGGGGCCTGGTTTTGGCTGCGCTCGTTCACTGACGACGTCGAAAAAAAGATCCCTCGGCTGCGCTCGGGATGACGGCACTCTTCGTCATAGGCGATCGCCCGAAGGAGCGAGGCACGCACGGTTCCGTCGTCTCAGCGTCTCATGCCCCAGGGCGTGAGACGGTGAGACGGCCCCATGGCTGGCCCCCGTGCCATCGTCTGGCAGGGACCAGATCATCATCAATGCAATTGCGTCCTTTGATCCATCAGACGGACAGCCACTGCCGATGACGCGATGAGACACCAGCCGCCGGATTGATCGCTCTATATCACGACCGACGGCAATCGTCGATTGTATCATGAACGTGTTTCTCCCGTCTCACTGTCTCATTCTCTAGGATGTGAGACGATGAGACGGGTGCAAAGGACGCAGCGCATCGGATATGGACGAGGCTCATCGGAGCGCGCCACTCCAGTGGCGCATCATGATCTTGAGCGCCACTTAAGCGCGGAGGCATCCGCGCGCAGTGGCGCGCTCCATTGAGTCGACCGTCTGGCAATCGCGGCGCTCGCCGTCACTCCTCCGGTTCGGTCGAGAAGGCGAGCGGATAGCCTTTCTGGCGGCCCATCTCGGTGCCTTCCGTCGCCTTGCTCTCGGCGATGTCGCGGGTGAAGGTGGCCACGACGCAGGCGCCCTTCTGGTGCGCCGTCATCATGATGCGATAGGCCTGGTCTTCGTTGGTCCGGAAGACCGCTTTCAGGACCTGCACTACGAATTCGCGCGGCGTGTAGTCGTCGTTCAGCAGGACGACCTTGTAGAGGCGGGGCTGCTCGATCTTGGGCTTGGCGATCGTCTCAGGCTTGAGGACGTCGATATCGCTCATAGGCTGCTCCTATGATGTCGCGGCCTCGATCCTAACCAGATCGTCCAGTTCGCGGTAGTCCGGCAGCGTCGTGTCGATCGCCTTGCCGTGCCGAATGACGACCCGGTCGGCCTGGAAACGTGCCAGCATTTCGCCGAAATCGCGCGCCCGTAACACCACGAGATGGGCCGGCCGGCCGCGTTCGACATGGCCGAATTGCGGAAGCTGCATGATGGCAGCCGGCACCGCCGTCACGGCGCGGATCCAGTCGTCGTAGGGATGGTCGAGATGGGCGATCTTCACCGCCTGGGCGAAGGTCTCGAGCATGTCGTGGTCGCCATAGGCGTAGAAGGGATCGCGCACATTGTCACCGCCAATCGCGACCCGCAGTCCGCAGGCCTTGAGTTCGTGCAGCACGGTCACGCCGCGCCAGCGTGGCGTCCTGCGCGGCGCATTGCTGCCGAACGGGCCCCGGCTCTGGAGATAGAGATTCACCGCCGGCAGGCTCACGATATCGATGCCCGCCTCCTTGCAGGCCCGCATCGTCTCCTCGATGAACTCATCGGTCTGCAGCGCCAGCGCGCAGCAATGGCCGGCCAGGATGCGGCCCTTGAAGCCGCGCTTCTCCGCCAGGCGGGCAATGCGGATGAGCGTGCGCGCCTCGGGGTCGCTGGCCTCGTCGACATGCAGGTCGAGATCGAGGCCGCGCTCCTCGGCCAGCGTGAAGATCCGCTCCATCGCCTGGTCGAATTCGGGCGGGACCAGCGAGGACATCGGCGTCACGAACTTGGTGCTGCTGCCGAGATTGCCGCCCAACTCGGCGACCCGATCGGCGAGCTGCGTCCCCTCCTCGCCCAGGAAGACATCGAGCGGCTGGATCGTGGAGGGCTGCAACTCGATGCGGCCAGCCCATTCCTCGCGCAGACGGCGGAAGACGGGAAAGGTGATCGACGGCTGCGGCGCCAGCGAGTCGAGATGGGTGCGGATCGCCACCACGCCCTTGGCATAGGCACAGCGCAGGCCGAACGACATGCGGCGATAAACGTCCTCGGCATGCCAGCGCGCCGCCCGATCCGGTCCGGTGACCGCGGCCGCGCCGAGAAGATCGCCGGTCCTGTTGGATGCGCGCGGCGCGATGTGCCCCTTGTCGAGATGCGCGTGGGCATCGAGCAGGCCCGGCAGCACCATCGATCCGTCGAGATCGGGCCCCAACTCCTCGGCCACCGTTCCGGCCGGGGTCACGTCGGCGATGCGGCCATCCTCGATCACGAGGTCGCACGAGACGATGTCGTCCAGCCCCTGACCCGGCAGCTTCGCGTCCGGCAACAGGCTTGCCGGCACATGGATGCGCCGCAGCGCATAGCGGGACGAGATGGGTGGTTCGAAGAATCCGGTGACCGGCATGACACGACCTTCTGCGGGAACGGCCCGGCGCCCAGTGCAAGAGCCAGGCCGTTTCCCTATCCAGAGGATCAGCCGGCGGGCATGGTCTCGGCAAGTGGCGGCAGCTTCACCACCTTGGCATACCAGGCTTCGAGCTTGGGATGTCCCGGCCGCCACGGCTCGTTGGCATACCGGTAGTCGAGATAGCCCAGGGCGCAGCCGAGCGTGATCTCCCCGATCGTGTCGAGAGCGCCAAGCGAGTCGGCTTCCTTCTCGAACGCTTCGAGCGCACGAGCGACCTTGCCTTGCTGCAAGGCAATGTAGCTCTTGCGACCATCGTCCTGCGGCAGCGTCAGCTCGCGACGGCGCGGCTGCGTGGCATCGAGGATGCCGTCACCCAGCGCCATCTGGGTGAGCGCCTTCCAGCGCGCCGCGCCCGCGGCCGGGAAGAGCTTCGGTGCTGACCCGACGCTGTCGAGATATTCGCAGATCACCGGGCTGTCATAGATACAGAGGCCGTCATCGGCGATCAGCGTCGGCACCTTGGACAGCGGATTGTATTGCAGCAGCGCGGGATCGGTGGTCGGGATCTTCAAGCGCTCGATCTTGTCGTCGATCCCGCGCTTGATGGCGCAGGCCGTGACCTTGCGGACATAGGGGCTGGCGGATGCATAGGCGAGCTTCATGGTCCATCTCCTGTAAGCGCCGGGGACTGTAGAGCGCGACACGCCAGACGCAGAACTATTTCGGGTCTGCGCAGTCCCTAGCTGCCCTCATGTCGCTCGCGCAGTCTCATGTGCCTCCGGAGATCGCGCCGCGGAATCGACCGCGATGCACCCCAAACCGATCAGCGTCGCACGCACGGCTTCGTCGAGCGGTGTGTGCGGTTCCTTGCCCAGGAACCGGACGAGACGTCGGTTGTCGAGGCGGACCGGCGTCTGCCACAGATAGCGCATCTCGCGCAGCTCGCGGAAAAGCGGAACCACCGGCGACGCGACCGACAGCAGCCACCACGGGAAGCGCTTGACGTTGAGATCGGGTCGGCCGACCGCGCGGCCGATGGCACCCACCATCGTTCGCCCGTCGCCGTCCCAATGTCCGCCCATATGGAACCGCGCGAAGGGTGCGAGATCACTCTCACGCTCGATCAAGGCCATCATCGTGGCCGCCACGTCGGGAAGATAGGCCCACTGATGGCCGACGCCCGGCGCGCCCGGGTTGGTCACGACCGTGACGGGCTTGCCGGGCTTCACCAGCCCCTGCGAGAACCAGTTGTTGGCGGCACGCGGCCCGAAGAAGTCGCCGCTGCGCACGATCAGGCTGCGCACGCCCTGCTCCGCCGCAGCGCGCAGACGCCGCTCCATTTCGACCCGGATCGCGCCCTTGCGCGAGGTCGGATTCTGCGGGGAGTCCTCGTCGATCAGCGGGAAGGCATCGGGACCGTAATTGTAGACCGTGCCCGGCAGCACGATGCGCGCGCCGCTGGCGCGCGCGGCGGCGAGTGTGTTGTCGAGCATCGGCAGGACCGTTTGCGGCCAGTTGCGGTAACCGGGCGGGTTGACGGCATGGACAATCAGCGAGGCGCCCTCGGCGGCGCCGACCACATCGCCCCGGCGCAGGGCATCGCCCTTCAATCCCTCCCAACCATCGGCGGCGCCAAGCCGAGCCGAATCACGGGTCAAGGCCCGCACCATCCAGCCCGCCGCCGTCAATTGCCGCGCCATCTCCCCGCCGATGCCACCCGTCGCGCCCAGCACCAGGGCCATCCGCCTTGCCATCAACGCCTCCAGTCGTCCTCGTCGGCGTTGATATGCTTCCAACTGCCCTCTGCGGAAATTGCCGAAAACTCTATTGGCGATATACAATTTCGTATGGACGACACGAACCCGAGCTGGGATCTCTATCGGACATTCCGGGCGGTGCTGCAGGAGGGGTCGCTTTCCGGCGCGGCGCGGACACTCGGCCTGACGCAGCCGACCGTCGGGCGCCATGTCGAGGCGCTGGAGCGCCGGTTGGGCGTTGCGCTCTTCACCCGCTCGCGCCATGGGCTCGCTCCCACCGATGCCGCCCTGGCCTTGCGTCCCCATCTCGACATGCTGGAAACGACGGCGGCATCGCTGCTGCGGACCGCCTCGTCGCGTGGGAGTGCCATGCGCGGCACCGTTCGGGTCACGGCAAGCGAGGTGATCGGCGTCGAGGTCCTACCGCCGATCTTCGCCACGCTGCGCCGGCAGCATCCAGAGATCTCGGTCGAGCTAGTACTGTCGAACGAGGTGACCGATCTGCTGCGGCGCGATGCCGACATCGCGGTTCGCATGATCAGGCCCCGCCAGGAGGCGCTGCTGGTGCAGCGTGTCGGCACCGTGAAGGTGGGCCTCCATGCGCATCGCCTCTATCTCGAGCGCCACGGCATGCCGGCGAGCCTCGACCAGCTTCAGGCTCACGCGCTGATCGGCTTCGACCGTGAAACGGCGACGATCCGGAGCATGCAACGCCGCCTCCCGGCCTTCCGCCGCAATCACTTTTCCTTCCGCGCCGACAGCGACCTCGCTCAGCTTGCCGCGATCCGCGCCGGCTTCGGCATCGGCGCCTGCCAGCTCGCCTTGGCCACCCGCGACGCCGCTCTCGTCCGCGTCCTGCCCCGAGCGTTCGAGATCGCCCTCGAGACGTCGGTCGCGATGCATGAGGATCTGCGCACGAACCGCGTCTGTCGGGCCGTCTTCGATGCGCTGGTCACCGGGATGACGGAACATGTCCGCCGCCAGGACCGCCGGCCGAGATAATCCGGCAATCGCCCTGTCGGCAAAATTCCTATCCGCGATAGAGCGACCGATCGGTCACGTAACCCGCCGCCAGGTCCGCCGCGAGGGCGGCCTCCGCCCGTTGCTGAGGATCGCCGTGCCCGCCGCCGCCGGGCGTGCCGAGGGAAACCGTATCGCCCTTGCGCAGCACATACTGCTTCTTCGGATCCGTCTTCTCGCCATTGATCAGGAGGATACCGGGCGCACCGTCCTTGCCGCCCTCGATGCCGAAGGCCGGGAAAACGGTCCGTTCGGCGAGGAAGGAAACGGCGATCGGCGTCTCGCTGCGGCTCTCGATCAGGATCTCCTGGCCGAGCCCGCCGCGGTGCCGGCCAGCGCCGCCCGAATCTGGACGCAGCTTCTTGTGATGGAAGCGCAACGGCGCGATGTGCTCGCTGATCTCGATCGAGGTCGACGACACGTTCGACGGCCATGACAGGCAGGTGATGCCGTCGCCACGCGTGTTGGCGCCCATGCCGCCATTATAGAAGAACATGTTGGCGTAGGGCTTGCCGCCCTCGCGGACACCCGACTGGTTCATGCCCCACATCGGCGAGCCGCAGGCCGCCATCACGCGCTCCGGCACGATCTGGCCCAGGCAGCCGAACACCAGCATCGGGATATAGTGGCCGATCAGCATGCGTGAGCCGCCCGAGGCCGGAAACACCGGGTTGACGATGCAGCCCGGCGGCGCTGTGAGCGTGATCGGCCGCCAGGCGCCCTCGTTGTTGGGCAGGTTGGGGCTGGTGCACACCTTCACCCCGTACATCGCCATGGCATTGGTGTAGCAGAGCGCACAATTGATCGCGCGATCGACCTGCGGATCGGTGCCGGCGAAATCCATCTCGATCTCATCGCCGCGAATGGTCAGCGCAAGCTTCATGGTGATGGGCTTGTCGTGCACGCCATCGGTCGTCAGCTCGCTGTGATAGGTCCCATCGGGCAGCGCGCGGATCGCGGCGCGCATCGCCGTCTCGCATCGTCCCTGGATCTCGCGCGCAAGATCGGTGAGATCGGGCAGGCCGTAGCTCTCCATCAAGATGCGCAGCCGATCTTCCATCAAGTCGAGTGCGACGATCTGGGCATAGAGATCGCCCATCGTCTGATCGGGCGTGCGCACGTTCTTGCGGATGATGGCGACCAGCGTCTCGTCGGTCCGGCCCGCGGCGATCATCTTCATCGGCGGGATCTGCAGCCCTTCCTCGAACACCTCGCGCGGCTCGGGGCTCCTGATCTTGCCGCCGATGTCGGGAGCATGCGCCGTGGTGGCGCTGAAGGCCACCAACCGGCCATCCTTGAAGATCGGCTTGGCCATCGTCACGTCGGGCAGATGGCCGGTCCCAAGCCAGATGTCGTTGGTGATCAGCACATCACCCGGCTCCAGCTTCTCCGGCGGGAAGAAGCGCAGGAAGTGCTTCACCGTCTCTGGCAATGTGCCGATGAAGCTCGGGATGCTTTCGGAGGCCTGCACCAGCGACTGGCCCGACGCATCGGTGATGACGCAGGAGAAGTCGTAGCTTTCGCGCACCAGCGTCGAGAAGGAGGTCCGCACCATGGCAGCGGCGGCCTCGTCGACCATGGAGATCAGCCGGCGCCACAGCAACTCGAGTTCGATCGGGTCGAAGGTGCGGCTCATTGCTTGATCTCCGCCAGGATGGAACCATCCGCCAGCAGGCGCGCGGTCGCGCCCGGACCGACGATGAAGGTGCTCTCGTTCTCTTCGAATACCGCAGGTCCTTCGATCTCGACGCCCGGCGTCAGGGCATAGCGATCCCAGACCCTGGTCTGCACTGTCCTGCCTTCGTCGGGAAAGAAGACCAGCCGGCTCCCCTTCTCGGCCGCAGCCGCCGCGTGACGCGTCAATTCGAGCTTGCCGCCCGTGCCCGGCATCGGGGCGGTGACGGACAGGCGCAAGGCTACGAACTGGATGGCCGCGCCCGGCGGCGTACGGGCGAACAGCGCCTTGTACGCCGCCTCGAAGGCGGCACGCACGGTCGCTTCGGTCAACGGCACCGGTATCGCAACCGTGATTTCGCTGCCTTGGCCGATATAGCGCATGTCTGCCAGCCGCGTCACGGCCCGACCGGAAACGTCGGCGCCAGTCTGGCGAAGCACGTCGAGCGACTCCTTCTCCAGCGCGGCGAACAGCCGTTCGGCGTCCGCCATGTCGGCGCCCGCCAGCGGCAGGGCGAAGCTCGCCACGCGATCGACGCGAGCGGGCGCCATCAGCATGCCGATGGTGCTGCCGGCGCCGGCGCCGGGCGGACAGACCACCCGCTTGACCCCGAGCTTGCGCGCCACGTGCCAAGCGTGGACCGGGCCGGCACCACCGGTCGCCAGCAGCGCGTATTCAGCCGGGATTCGCCCGCGCTCGGCAATCGCCACACGCGCCGCGCCTGCCATGTTCTCGTTCACCACGTCGTGCACCCCGAAAGCGGCGCGATCGCGCTCGACATCGAGCGCCGAGGCGAGCCGATCGAAGGCGGCCTCGGTCGCTCCCTGATCGATCTTCATCGCCCCGCCGAGAAAGAAGTCGGCGTTGAGGTAGCCGAGCGAAAGGTCGGCATCCGTCACCGTCGCCTCGGTGCCGCCGCGGCCGTAGCAGGCGGGACCCGGCTGCGCGCCGCTGCTCTCCGGACCGACATTCAGCGTGCCAAGGTCGCTCTTGTGGGCAATCGATCCGCCGCCGGCACCGATCTCGATCAGCTCGACGGTGGCGATCTGGATCGGCAGTCCCGAACCGCGCAAGAAGCGCTTCTCGCGCGCCGCCTCGAAGCCATAGGCCACGAGCGGTTCGCCGTCATCGACCAGGGCCAGCTTGGCCGTCGTGCCGCCCATGTCGAAAGCGAGCACGCGCTCCAGCCCGGCATTGCGCCCGAACCAGGCGCCGGCGAGTGCGCCCGCTGCCGGTCCACTCTCCAGCAATTGTACGGGGGCCCGCTTGGCCTCGCTCACATGCGTGAGACCGCCATTGGACAGCATCAGGAACAGGCCGCCGGTTATGCCTTCCCCACGCAAGGCCTGCTCCAGTCGCTCCAGATAGGCTTCGGCCAAGGGACGGACATAGGCGTTGCACACCGTCGTGCTGAGACGCTGATACTCGCGGATTTCCGGCGCGATATCGGACGACAGCGAGATCGACAGATTCTGGAAGCGCTCGGCCACCGCCGCAGCCAGCGCGCGTTCATGCTGTGGATTGGCGTAGGCATGCAGGAAGCAAATGGCGAGGCTTTCGACACCCTGCTCCACCAGCCAAGCCACTTCCGCCAATGCCGCCTCGATATCGAGCGCGATCTCCACCGAGCCATCCGGCGCCAGGCGTTCCTTAGCCTCGCGCCGCCATGGGCGCCCTACCAGAGGCTTGGGCATCTCGATGAAGAGGTCATAGAGCTCGTATTTGCGCTCGCGTCCGATCTCGAGCACGTCGGCGAACCCCGCCGTCGTGATCAGCCCGGTCTTCGCCCCTTTGCGTTCGATCAGGGCGTTGGTGAAGAGCGTGGTCGCATGGACTACGCGTCCGACTTGCTCGGCGCTTGCTCCCGCCTTCTCCAGAACCC
Organism: Enhydrobacter aerosaccus; assembly: GCF_900167455.1. GTDB lineage: Bacteria > Pseudomonadota > Alphaproteobacteria > Reyranellales > Reyranellaceae > Reyranella > Reyranella aerosaccus. The sequence goes on along the minus strand of NZ_FUWJ01000014.1, from coordinate 9,975 downwards.
GGCGCGTCCCTTCGAGGGCGCCGCGCGCCGGATCGTCGGGCGTGGTGCTTTCCTTCCAGATCACCGCGCGTCCATCACGCGGATCATGAACGACGAGATCGGTGAAAGTGCCTCCGATATCGATCCCGAGAGACAAAGGCGCACTCATTACGCTTCCTCTACAATCATTCGGCTTTGATATTGCCCTGCTTGACGACCTTCGCCCATCGTTCGCGATCCTTCACGATGGTGGCCTTGAACGAAGCCCCGTCCTGCGGAATTGGTTGAAGCCCCCGCTCGGCCATGACGGCCTGACTGGTAGGATCGTTGACCGCATCGAGGAACAACCGGGTCAACGCCCCGGCAATCTCCGGCGGCAGACCGGCAGGCCCTACCAGCCCGAACCAGTTGTTCACATCGAGCGACGGAATGTCCTTGGTCAGCAGCGGCAGGTCGGGAACCATGGGATTGGCGCGCGTCGAGGCAAGCGCGAGGGCGCGGACCTGACCACTCTTTATCTGACCGACGATTTCCGAGACGTTGCCGAAGAACATGTCGATCTGGCCGGCTGCGACATCTGCGACGGCAGGGGCTCCACCGCGATAGGGAACGTGGAGAAGCTTGAGCCCTCCCGCTTCGGCAGCGAAGAATTCCGCCGCGAGCTGGTTGGTCGAGCCGTTGCCCGTCGAACCATAGGAAACCTTGCCGGGATTCGCCTTGGCATAGGCGATCAACTCGGCAACCGTCTTGTACGGCGCATTGGGTCGGACGATCAGCGCCATCGGCACGCCGACAAGATTGCAGATCGGCAGGAGTTCCTTGTCGAGATCGAGCGGGATCACCGAACCGGGCACGACCGGCGCGACGGCAAGCGAGCCCATGATGCCGATGCCAACCGTATAGCCATCCGGAATCGCATTCGCGACGGCCTTCAGGGCAATGAATCCCAGCGCCCCGCTCTTGTTCTCGACGACGACGCTTTGCCCTGTCTTGCGTTGGATTGCCTCTCCGGCCAGTCGCGCCGCGATATCGGCGGTGCCGCCGGGAGCGAAGCCGACGAGGACGTGGATGGGTTGCTTCGGCGTCCAGTCGGCACGAGCGGCAGTGGCAGCGAGCACCAGCGGGCTCGCAAGCAGGGTTCGACGCAACATGCTAAACTCCCCCAATCCCGGCGCGCAGCGTCGAGCAAGCTCCGTGCCGGGTCAAGGCATCGCTCTTGAGATGAAGCCGACTTTGAGTAGTCTGCGCGCCGCATGGCCCTCAACAAACCCGCTGCCGACGTCTGGACCCTGCTCGCTGAATGGGGCGAGCAGACACCGGATGCACCGGCGCTTCTGCATGGCGAGCTTTCGATCACCTTCGGCGAGCTCGCGGAACGGTCGCTGCGCGTCGCGCAGGGCCTCGCCGACCTTGGTGTCGGCGCCGGCGATCGCGTGGCGCTGTGGCTGCCGAACGTCCCGGCCTATCTGCTGCTCTATTTCGCCTGCGCCCGGCTCGGCGCCATTGCCGTCGCGGTCAACACTCGATATCGCGCGGTAGAAGTCGCCGACATCGTCGGTCGCTCCGGCGCCAAGGTGCTGGCCTGCGCCCCGGGCTTTCGCCACATCGACTTCCTGTCGATCCTGGCCGAGGTAGAGCCGCAAGCGCTCGATTCGCTGACCGCGATCGTCATCGTCGGCGACGAGCCGGCAACGCCACCGCCGGCCATCCAGGCGGTACGGCGGGTTCCCTTCGACCGGCTGCTGACGCGCCCTCGTTGCAGCACCAACAATGCGACCGCCAGAGCGGCGTGCAACATCTTCACGACATCGGGCACGACCAGCCTGCCGAAGTTCGTCGCCCACCGCCAGGGTGCGATCGCGAGCCACGCCCAGCAGGTGGCAAAAGCGTTCGGCTTTGCGGCCAACGATACGCTGACGCTCAGCATTCTGCCCTTGTGCGGCGTATTCGGCTTCAACCAGACCCTGGCGACGCTTGCCGCCGGCAGGCCGTGCGTACTCGTCGAGTCGTACGAAATCGAGCAGATCGCGCGTCTGATCGAACACCATCGGCCGACCACCCTGTTCGGCAGCGACGACATGTTCGCCCGGCTGCTGGATCTGATTCCCGACAACCGTCCATTTCCCTCGGTCCGCTGGGCCGGCTATGCCGGCTTCAATACCTCCCTCGAATCGATCGCCGAGCGGGCGGAACAACGTGGCCTGATCCTGCGCGGCCTCTATGGCATGAGCGAGGTGCAGGCGCTCTATGCCATCCAGCCGGTCGATGCCCCAGTCGAGCGCCGCAAGAAGGGCGGCGGCATCCCGACCTCGCCGCTGGCGCACGTCCGCGTTCGCGACCCGGAAACCGGGACCCTGCTCGGGGTTGGCCAGCCCGGGATGCTCGAGTGCGCCGGACCGTCCCTCATGGTGAGCTATTGGGGAAATGAGGATGCGACCGCGACAGCAATGACGCCCGACGGCTATGTGCGGACCGGTGATCTGGCGGCGCTCGACGGGCATGGCGGCTTCACCTTCCTCAGCCGCATGGGCGACGTGCTTCGGCTCTCCGGCTTCCTGGTCAATCCACTCGAGATCGAAACGCACATCCAGAAGCTGGCCGGAATCGAAGGATGTCAGACCATCGCGGTCGCCCGGCCGGACGGGGTGCGTGCCGTGTCGTTCGTCACACTCGCGCCCGGCCAGGCATTCGACGAATCGGCCGTGATCGACCACTGTCGTCACGGCCTCGCCAACTACAAAGTGCCCCTGCGCGTCTTCACGATCGACGCGTTTCCCACCACGCCCTCCGCCAACGGATTCAAGATCCAGCGGACCAAGCTGCGCGAGAGGGCGGAGGAGCTTCTGCGCAGTTCCTGCTAGCTACCAGAGTTGCTTGCTGGCGATGGCCGCCCCCTGCGCCAGAGTCTCGAGCTTGGCCCAGGCGATGTCGCGATGGACGCGACCGCCGAGACCGCAATCGGTCGAGGCGATGACGCGGTCGCGGCCAACCAGCTTGGCGAAACGACCGATGCGCTCGGCCACCAGCTCGGGATGCTCCACGACGTTGGTGGCATGGCTCACCACGCCCGGCAGGATCAGCCTGTCGTCGGGCAGCTTCGTGTCCTTCCAGACAGACCACTCGTGCTCATGGCGCACGTTGCCCGCCTCGAAGGAATAGGCGCCGGCCTCGATCTTCAGCATCAGGCCGACGATGTCGCGCATGGGAATGTCGGTCGTATGCGGCCCATGCCAGCTCCCCCAGCAGAGATGGAAGCGGATACGGTCCTTGGGCAGGCCGCGCAGTGCATGGTTCAACGCCTCGATCTTGGGCGTGGTGAACTTGCGGTAGTCCTCGGCCGTCGGCTCCGGGTTGATCTGGTCGAAATTCTCGGCGATGGCCGGATCGTCGATCTGCAGGATCAGACCGGCATCGATGATTGCCTTATATTCCTCGCGCATGGCGTCGGCGCAGGCGAAGACGAACTCGTCGTCGCTCTTGTAGTAGTCATTGCCGATGCGCGAGCAGCTCGCCGGACCAATCGAGGTCATGAAGCCTTCGCTGACGCCATTGGCGGCCAGCGCCGCTTTGAAATGGGCGATGTCGGCGGCGATCGCCGCCTGGCCGGTATAGGTCAAAGGCCCGACACAGACCGGCCAGTCGGTCGCGCGGGGACCGGTCGTTATGCCGGACTCCGGATCCGAATAAGCAGTCGCGAAGCGCAGTCGATCGCGGCGGTCGCCGAAGGATGACAGCACGACATTTCCCGGACTCGAACGCCGCACCGGAAAGTCGTACAGGCCGAGACCTGCCACCTTGAGGCCGCCCAGCCGTTGGAAGGAGTAGCTCCACCAGGCGCGATAATTGACCTTGCTGCCCATCGACTTGCCGTATTCACCGTCGCCCGGCACATCGATACCGGCCGCCACCTGGCGCCTCACGACATCGGCAACGCCCTGCGTCAGCGCCTTCTGGAAGGTCTGCTCATCGGCCTTGCCGGACTCGCGAAGGCGGTTGGCCTCGATCAGCTCGTCCGGTCGCGGCAGGCTGCCGGCGTGGCTGGTCAGGATTCGATCGCTGCTCTTCCTCATGGTCACCGTCCCTTGAACTTGCCGGGTTTGCGCTTCTCGGCGAAGGCGCGTGCGGCTTCCTGGAAATCCTCGCTGAAATACAGCCGCTCGGGCGCGGTCTGATGCATGATCTCACGACTCAGTCGGTCCATGTACCAGCGCCGCAGGCGCACGGTGGATCGCACACTGAGCGGCGGATTCTTGATCACCTCGGCCGCGAGTTCTCGGGCGGCATCGAGATATTTTCCTTTAGGCGCCACGCGGTTGATCAGGTTGGCCTTGAGGGCTTCCTCGGCCGTGAAGAAGCGGCCGGTCAACGCCGCCTCCATGGTGAAGGCCCCTCCACCGCGGAAATGCATCAACCCCCAATACTTGCCGGCGCCCAGCCCGCGTGACGTCTCGGTGATCTGGAAGCGCGTCCCCTCCTCGGCAACGATCAGGTCGCATTCGAGTACGATGCCGACCGACAGTCCCAGTACATAGCCATGCGGCGCCGCGATCACTGGCTTCCAGTTCACCGCCTTGGTCAGGAGATCGGCCGAATGCGTGCCTCGTCCTTGCGGTCCGCCGAGCTTCAGGAATTCATCGCGGCTGCGAAGTTGGCGCTGGTGCACGTCGGCGCCGCTGGAAAAGGCGCGACCGTTGCCGTGCAGGATCGCGATCTCGGCTTCGTCATCGATATCGAAGCGATGCAGGGCCTCGCCCAGCATCCCGACCAGCTCGTCGCTGAACGCATTGAGCTTCTCGGGCCGGTTGAGGGTCAGGATGACGACCTGGCCCTCCCGCTCATACTCCACGAGCGCCATCGTTTCCTCCTTTACGGTCGCTTCATCGGCGACTTGCTGTCATGCTACCCGACAAAACCGGGAGGAAACCATGCCAACCATCCGCGTGGCGGTAGCGGCGTTCCTGTCAGTTGCGTTACTTGGCGTCCAGGCACAAGCGCAGAAGAAATACGATCCGGGCGCCTCCGATACGGAGATCAAGCTCGGACAGACGATGCCCTACAGCGGGCCACTTTCCGGATTCATCACGCTCGCCAAGGCCGAACTCGCCTACTTCGCCATGGTCAACGACCAAGGCGGCGTGAATGGCCGCAAGATCAATCTGATCTCGCTCGATGATGGATTTAGCCCGGCCAAAACCGTCGAGCAGACGCGCAAGCTCATCGAGGACGATCATGTCCTGGCGATTTCCGGGTCGCTCGGCACAGCGACGAACGCGGCGGTGCAGAAGTATCTGAACCAGAGAAAGGTGCCGCAACTCTTCCTCGCCAGCGGCGCCAGCCGATGGAACGATCCTCGCAACTTCCCGTATACGATGACGCTGACGCCGATCTATCAGGCCGAGGCCAGCATCTATGCGGCCTACATCTTGAAGCAGGTGGCCAATCCGAAAGTCGCGCTGCTCTATCAGAACGACGATTTCGGCAAGGACTTCCTGAAGGGCTTCACCGACCGGCTGGGCGACAAGGCGAAGACCGTCCTGACGCGAGCGGTGAGCTACGAGGTGACCGACGCCACGGTCGATTCACAGATGATCGATCTTGCCTCGACCAAGGCGAACGTCTTCCTCAACATCACGACGCCGAAGTTCGCGGTTCAGGCGATCCGCAAAGCCGCCGACCTGAACTGGAAGCCGCTGCAGGTCGTCGACAATCCCGCCGCCTCGATTGCCATCGTCATGCGGCCGGCCGGCATCGAGGCTTCGATGGGCGTGATATCGGCCGCCTTCGTCAAGGACCCGACCGATCCGCAATACCAGAACGACCCCGAGTTCCTGGCCTGGGTGGCTTGGATGAAGAAATACTTTCCCGCCGGAAGTCTCGAGGATCCGCAGAACGTCGTGGGCTATGTCCAGGCCCAGACGATGGTCCAGGTCCTGAAGCAATGCGGCGACACCATCACGCGCGAGAACGTGATGCGCCAAGCAGCGAATCTAAAGAACTTCCATCCGGCCATGCTGCTCAACGGGATCAACATGAACACCAGTCCCACGGACTATCAGCCGATGGAGGAGCTGGCGCTGCAACGATTCAACGGCAAGAGATTCGAACTGTTCGGCGGGCTGTTGAGCGCCCGTGTCGACTGATGGTTTCGCAACAGGAGAAAAGCGGAATGGCGAAGCGTAAGAGCATCAACTATCCGGGCTTCAAGCATGAGAACCCGATTCCCAATGCGAGCCTGATCGGCAACACCCTCATGTCGAGCATCATCACCGGTCGCGATCCCGATACCGGCAAGGCGCCGCCGGAACTCGATGCCCAGGTCACCAATGTCTTCAGGCAGATCAAGCTCTGCGTCGAAGCCGCCGGCGGCACGCCGGACGACATCCTCAAGATCAATTTCTGGATGAAGGACCCGGCAACCGGTCGCAAGGCGCTGAATGGTGAATGGTCGAAGATGTTTCCCGATCCCGAGTCGCGACCGGCGCGTCATACGCTGGCGCTGGGCGCGAACAACCCCAACCATCTGACCTGCGACTTCGTCGCGGTGATCGGCGGGTAATATCCCTTACCGGCCGGGCAAGTGCAGGTCGGCGACCGCGGAGCCAAAGAACATCTGGGGGCGCGATTCCCGTCGCACTCCCAGCCGGCGCTCCAGGGTCTCGACACATGACTTGGTTCCGAGCGCAACATCGCGCCAGGTTCGCGCACCGTCCAGCTGCTGCAGGAAGCACTGGTCGTAGTAGGTATAGTCGTCGTCGGCACCGCAGCCGAAGCTGGTCCGATCGGTGGCCGCTGCAGTCAGGATGATGCGGTTAGGCCGGCGGGTCTCGCTGTTGATGAAAGTCCCGCTATGGCAGGCCGAAACCACGACGACCGTGGGCGCCGCGCCGCACCCTTCCGTCAAGGCGCTGTTCAAGGCATCGGGCCCGAAGATGCGCCGGTCGGCCCGCAGGTAGAAGCCGCGCTCCTCGCCATGGCTCGTCACATAGACGAAGCACGCCTCGCCTCCGACGCTGCGCAGCCCCCTCAGAACGTTAGCGGATGTCGCCAGCGTCGTGCCGCTGGATGTGCCGGAGTATAGGCGAATGTCGCGCACGCCCATCGAGCCGAGGCGATCGCGCAGCGTATCAACGCCGTTATCGAAAGCCGGGCTGTTATTGTCGCCGGCCACCAGCATCGCGTGCCACCCGGCGGGGGGCACGGACGTCACCGGTTGGCTCGACGCCGGCCCGCTCGCTACCTGAGTCGACGGCAGTGTTTCTTCAGACGAGGGAACGCAGGCGGCAGTCAGCAGGGCGACAACGACGACCGCGATGCGCTGGAACATACACGAAAACTCCTGGCGTCAATTCGTCTGCGACTTGGCTCCGACCGACCGCAGCGCCATCTCGGCGTAGAGAGCTGCCATCTGGTCCTCGCTCAGCCGGCCGCCAGGACCGTACCACATCGAGACGTGCGTACACTGGTCCAGGAGCGCCATTGCCATCACTTTCAAATCCTCTTGACCATCGATGGTCGGAGGCGAAAACAGACCGCGCTCCAGCCCGCGCGAGAGAATACCGACCAGCACGTCGCGGATCGCCCGCCGGCTGCGACGAATCTCAGCCACCCGCTTGTCGTCGAGCCAGCCGATTTCCCGATTCGCGACCAGGGCCTCGACTCTCAGCCGGCAATGCCGTCTCACATAGGCGCGTACGAAAGCGGCCAACTGCGCCCGCGGATCGTCCCCGGCCTCCGTGACGGCATTCAGGCAGAGCCGCTCAAGCTCGGCCTGGGTCGAGGCGATGATGTCGTGCAGCAGTTCGTCCTTCGACCGGAAGTGATTGTACAGAGCCCCTTGGGTCAATCCGCAGGCCTTCATGATGTCGCGCACGGTCACGACCGGGTAACCACGCTCGGCGAACTGTTGGAAGGCGGCGGAGCGAATCGCCTCGACAGGCGGCCGCCCTTCTCGCTCGATCGCCGTGGTTGCGGCAACCAGAGGCCGAACGGTCTTTCGCTTGGTCATGGGCGGGTTCCTGCCATAGCGCGGACGACCTGCCAAGCGAGGTCGGCTGCAGGCCGCACAAGCTTGCCCGATTCGGCCGCGCGAACATTCGACGCGGTGCCGTCGAGAGAGCGGGCGTAAACTCCCTGCCGAATGCATGACACGCGAAACAAGTTGTAGGCCATGTAGAAATCCCATAGCGGCGCATCGGGCTCGCTGCGGCCGACGAGGTCGCAATAGTAGGCAGCCATCTGCTGCTCGGTTGGCAGGCCGAGGGCCTCGAGGTCATGCCCGTGCAGCCCGCCCCAATCCTTCGGCGTACGCCACAGCATGCAGAGATAGGAAAGTTCGGCCAGCGGGTCGCCCAGCGTGGAGATCTCCCAATCGATGATGCCGAGCACCCGCGGCTCCGACGCATGGAAGATCATGTTGTCGAGCCGATAGTCCCCGTGGACGAGAACGGTCCGGTCATCGGTCGGCAAGTGCGCCGGCAGCCATTCGAGCAGCCGTTCCATCGATTCGATCTGCTCGGTTTCGGAGGCCTTGTACTGCTTGCCCCAACGCGAGATCTGGCGGGCGACGTAGCTTCCGGGCCGCCCGAAGTCGCCGAGTCCCAGGGCGACGTAGTCCACCGCATGCAGTCGCGCCAAGGTTTCGAATTTCGCCTTGTAGATATCGAGCCGTGCCTCCTTCGGAACCTCGGGCAACAGCGGATCCCACAACACGCGGCCGTCGCAATATTCCATGATGTAAAAGGCCGTCCCGATCACGCTCTCGTCCTCGCACAACGCATAGGCGCGCGGTGTCGGAACATTGGTCTTGTTCAGCGCCGAGATGACACGGAACTCGCGATCGACGGCGTGAGCCGACGGAAGCAGCTTGCCCGGGGGCTTGCGGCGCAACACATACTGCCTGCCCTGCCCGTCCGTCAGGCGGTAGGTCGGGTTGGATTGGCCACCTTTGAACTGTTCGACCTCCAAGGGCGACACGAACCCTGTCACATTGGCTGCCATGAAGCGCTCGAGCGCCTGTGGATCGAAGCGGTGCTTCTCCTGCACCGCCATTGTGCCCACGTAGTCCTCGCCTTTTCTCGCCACCAAGAGCTCCTGAACGAGCGTTTACCTCGTCGGAGTTTGCTCGTCCGCCCGCAGCCGTGCAACACGAAGAGCCCCCGCCATCCGCTAAACAGAACCTTGACGGCGAGCACGTTCACTCCTCCTCGACAGACCGACCAGCTCGCCTTCGCACATGCAAAATTCCGCATCGATGGCTGTCAAATTCTGATGTCCGAACCAGAAGCCCACATCATCCTCAGAGCGGGTATAGCGTGCGAGTGGAGACGCAACTTGGCGCTTTGGCTTAGTGGCCGAAGTATGGTTATCTGCGAGTGGGGTTTGCCCGACGTTCCGGGCCCAAAATCTTGGCGATAAGAGTAGAGTGGGGAGGCATCGTTGAGCCGATTCCTGAGCAAGGACTTCCTGTCCGGGGTGATGTTTGTCGCCTTCGGGCTGGCGACGTTGTGGTTCGGGCGCAATCTGCAGCCGGGGACCACGGTACGGATGGGACCGGGCTACGTGCCGCACATGCTGGCCTACATCATGCTGGTCCTGGGCCTGATCATCAGCGCGGTCGCCCTCTATACCGGCGGCGAGATCGTCGAACGGCCGAAGTGGAAGCCGATCACCATGGTGACGATCGGCATCGTCGCCTTCGCCCTGCTGTTCGAGAGCACGGGCATGCTGCCCGCCCTCGTCGCCCTGATCTTCATCGCCTCGCTCGGCGGAGACGAGTTCAAGCTGACCGAGGTCATCGCCAACATGGTCGTGCTGACCATCCTGTGCATCATCGTCTTCAAGCTCGGTCTCGGGATGAACATCTCGGTCATCGAAGGAATCTGGTGAGATGGACATCCTCGGTAATCTCGTCCTCGGCATGCAGGTCGCGCTGTCGTTCCAGAACCTGCTCTACGCCCTCGTCGGATGCATGGTCGGCACCCTGATCGGCGTGCTGCC
>NZ_FUWJ01000008.1 GCF_900167455.1 Enhydrobacter aerosaccus | reverse complement strand
AGGCCCTGCTCGCCCTTGCCGACGACCGAGATCGCCGTGGCCGGCACGCCGTTGCGCACCAGAGCGTCCTTGACCGCATTCGCACGACGCAGCGACAGCGCCATGTTGTAGCTCTCCGGGCCCGATGTGTCGGTGTGGCCGGTCGCCGTGATGCGGGCATTGCCCTTGGTCTTGTAGACGTCAGCCGCCTGCTTGATCGTGTTCAGGGCCTGGGCCGACAGCGTCGAGCGGTCCCAATCGAAGAACACCATGAAGGACGGGGCCGTGACCGGTGGGGCCGGCGGCGGCTCGACAACCTGCGGCGGTCCCAGCTTGACCGTCACGCCCAGCATCACGCCGAAGTTCTGGTTGGTCCAGTTGGCGGAATAGAGTGTCGGGTTGGTGGTGCCGTAGTAGCGGCCGTCCAGGCTCACGCGGATGTTGTTGTCGACCCAGTAGCTGACACCGAGGATGCCCTGGTAGGCGAACACGGTGCTGCCCAGCGAGGTCGCGCTGTCGACGAAGCCGACACCGGCGCCGACGCCGACATACGGCGTGAACGCCTGGCCGGGCATGAAGTCATACAGGAAGTTGGCCAACACGCCGAGCTGGCCGACCTTGTTCATGATTGCCGTGCCGTTGATGGCGACGTTGTTCGGAGTCTGGCGATAGACCGTCTCCAACTCGACACGCGGACCGACGAAGTCATAGCCAACGATGCCACCAACGGCGAAACCGGTGGTCGGGCTGACGTTGTAGGTCGGCTGGCCGGGCAGGTTGTATGCCGTCACCGTGGTGTTCAGCATCCAGTTCAGTCCGCCCTCAGCCCCGAAATAGAAGTTCGGCTGCGGGTTCATCTTCTGCGCCTGGGCGGCCACCGGAAGCGCCGCCAGGGCGGCGGCCACGAACAAGGCTCTTTTCATGACGTATCTCCTCAAAGCTGCCCACAGTGTGCCGTCGCCGCGACGCAACCACTTTGAGCTGGATCAATGGGTTGCTTACTGCTTGGGCGCGATCGTGAAGGAGATCGATCCATCCTCCAGATCCGTCTTCTCGAGCGACCGCACCGACCAGCGCAGGCGATAGGCGCCCGGCGCCAGCGTCGGCGAGGCGGCATAGAGCACTTCGGGTTCGGCTTCGAACCGGGGATGCAAGGTCTCGATGACCTTGCCGTCCCGCTCGATCTTGAGCCTCGACCATATGTGATCGACCGGACGATCGAATCGCACATAGAAGGAATTGAGCTGGCCCTGGATGACCTGATGGTCGGTCGGGCTCGTCTCCACGACACGCAGTTCGTCGGCCCAGGCGGACGATTGCAGCCAGAACACGCACAGAAACGGCAACACACGGCAAACAGCCGAACGCACGATCATACGTCTCCCCCATACCCTGGCGCCGGCAGCCTGCCACCGCCGCTCCAAGTCCCCCACCATACAACGGCGGCATCGCAACATTGTAGGCCGTTGACGCAGCCACAATGACTTGCGTCAAGGGTGGCGGGCGGCCGACCGCCGAACACTGGCACCGGACCGAGGATCGGAGCCCCTGTTCTGCGAGAATCGGCTAGCGCACCGATGCCGGGTTGGATTTAGTCGGTCGGAGGGGGACGCATGAGGACATTGCCGTATCGGCGCGGAATCGGCCGGCGCCAATTGATGAAGTTCGGGGCGAGCATCGGCGCGACCGGTTTCCCCGCGATATCGGCGACGGCGGCGACCGGCACGCCCAAGATCGCGCTCGAGGAGCATTTCAGCCTGCCTGAGTTCGAGCAGCGCGGGCTGGTGGCGAGGCCGACCCGAAACGCGACGATCTTCGCCGATATCGAGCGCCGGCTGGCGGATTTCGGTGACCTGCGACTGGCGGCCATGGACTCGGCCGGCATCGAGATGTCGGTCCTGTCGCTCACCACGCCCGGCATCCAGGGCGAGAAGGACACGGCCGTGGCGGTGCGCCTCGCCCGGCAGGCCAACGATTTCCTGGCGCAGGAGATCCAGAAGCGGCCGCAGCGCTATGGCGGCTTCGCCGCGGTTCCGATGCAGGACCCGGCCGCCGCGGCCGACGAACTGCAGCGCGCCGTCAAGGACCTGAAGTTCAAGGGCGCGCTGATCAACGGCCAGACCAACGGCCACTATCTCGACGACAGCCGGTTTCTGCCCTTCTGGGAACGGGTCCAGGACCTGGACGTCCCGGTCTATCTGCATCCGGGCGATCTGAGCGACAGCCCGGCGATGTTCGCCGGCCGTCCCGAGCTCGAAGGGCCGGTCTGGGCCTGGACCGCGGACACCGGCGCCCATGCCCTGCGCCTGATCTTCTCCGGGCTCTTCCAGCGCTTTCCGCGGCTCACGGTCATTCTCGGCCATATGGGCGAGACCCTGCCCTTCCTGCTGTGGCGGCTCGACAATCGCTATGAACTCGAGGTCGGACGGCCGCTCGCGCCGGAGGAACGACCCTCCTTCTTCTTCCGCCGCAACTTCGTCATCACGACGTCGGGCGTATGCGATCCGATCCCGCTCGCCGAGGCCCTCGCCGCGCTCGGTGACGACAAGGTGATGTTCTCGGTCGATTATCCGTATCAGGACTCGAAGCAGGCCGGCACCTTCATCGAGAGCGCACCGCTCACCGACGCCGTCCGCGCCAAGATCTGCAATGGCAACGCCAAGCGCGTCCTGCGGCTGTAGACTCAGCGTCGGCAGGCCTGGTCGATACGCCGCACGGAGTTGTTGAAGACCGTCGTCATTTGCGACGTCGCATGAATGGGCTGAACGCGCTGCTTGTCTGCGCGTGGATCAGCGATTGCGCCCGATTCGACGACGACTTTCACATCGGTACCGACGGTCACGAGCGTCAGCGTCATCCTGACTTGAGGTGGATCGAAGCTCGCCATCAATACCGCCGTGTTGATCCATGCAGGCGCACGCTGTTGCGCCACGATCTGCGTGTCGGAGACGTCCGTAACCGTCCAGTCGTGGTCGGTGAGTTCCTTCATCAGCCCATTGTAGACGCAGACCCTGTCGAGCCCATGGAACAGTACATAGGTCTCGTTCCCGACGGTGGTCACGTGGTCGTCGCGCGGGCCGCATGCCGCAAGCGTGAGCACCGTCAGGACGGCGATTACGAGTGGTTTGAGGCTCCTAGAAGACATGCCAGGTGACGCCCACGTAGAATGTGCTTTCCATCGTACCAGGAACCGACGGGATCGACGGCGGATAGGGGTTGTTGCCGAACTTGTTCAGCCAGAAGCGATAGCCGGCGAACACATCGAAGACATTGGATTTATCCGCTATCAGCCGGCCAAGGTCGAGCGTCAGGCGGTTGTCGGTCAGGAACTCCGCTACCGTCTGACGTCCGAATCCGTCGGTTCCCTTGGGCAGCACGACGCTCGTGCGACCGCTCACTTTCAGTGGGACGCCCAGGAAGCCGAGCGGCTGCATATACTCTGATTCGAATGCGGCGGTGGGGGCGAAGTTGACATCGACGGATGTTCCTGGCGGGCTGCCCTGCAGCTCGACGATGCCGTTGTGGTTCCATTCCTTGTAGAAGTTGGCCGATACGTTGAAGTAGCCGGGCACCTTCAGCGATGCCTGCAGCCCCACCAGCACGTCCTTCTTGCGCGGCGCCATGGCCGTGTTCTTGCTGTTGATGTCGCCGCCGAAATAAAGGGCAACGTCGCTCACCGGCCCGAACGTGAATGTCACGGTATCGAACATCTGGTTGAGGCTGAGTGCACCGCGATAGAGCGCGTAAGCTTCGAAGGCACCCGAGCCGACTCCATTCCCTGGCACAGGATACCCTGGCCCGCCCCAAGGCGCTTCCGGATCCCTGTTGTCCGATTTCAGCAGATCGACGTTCAGGTAGTTGGTGCCGTACTTCCACGCGTCGATATGGTTGAGCGTGAACACGTTCTTGGTTGCGGACCACAGCACGTTCGGCTCGCGCGTGGTGAAGTTGAACGACCAGCTGATCGACGTGTCGCTGTAATCGAATATCCCAGGCGACGAAGCCGTGGGTGGCGTCTCGGCCTGAGCCTGCAAGCGCCCCGCCGCGACGACAGCTATCGCGATCCCCAGCGCTGTCAGGCGAAGACAGGTCATGAGATCTCCTTCGCTTTCTCGCTATCGCGCCGATCGATGGCCCGCTATCCGCCCTGCGCAAAAGCAGCGGTTGGAAGACCGCAGTTTCGAGGACAGCGAGGGGCCGTACCTATCCAGAGCCGCTCCTATGCGAGGGCGGTGCACTTTTCCGGCGGCATCGATCCTGAATTGTGGCAGACTTCCACGGGGAGCAGGCAGACGATGTACATCTATCGTCGGACAGCATCGGACAATGGCGAAGATCTGGCGCGCGCCATCCCCGGTGCGAACTTCTATTGCGTATCCGAGTCCGGGCCGTCTTTTGGCGGCCGGTACTGGCATTTTCACGTCGATGGGCTCGTCCTCAGCCGCCTGGAGGTCGACCAAGCCAGCGTCGTGACGACCGACGAACGCGTCCCGAACTTCAAGGTCTGGCACGTCATGAGCCCGCGCTGTTCGGCAAATGGCGAGGACGTCGGAAGCGCCGAACTCGTGGCGGTGCGACCAGGTGAAGGTGGCACGATGCGCAGCGCCGACAAAGCGGACGTCACGACGTTCGGCTTTGAAGCCTCGCGGTTCGCCCGGGCACCAGAGCTCGAGCTGCCATTCGGAGCGTCCAGTCCGGACAGCGCCGGACGGTGGCGCCTCGCCTCAACCGTACCGCGCCAGCGCTTCGTCACCCTGTCCCAGATCATGCTGACCCAGCTCGATACCGAGCCTCGAGCCATTCAATCTGCCGGCGTGCGCGCGGCCTTGCGCAACAACATGCTCGAAGCCATCGTGGCGATGGGGGAGGCCGGCACATTCCGACCCGACCGGGCGACAGCCGGCCGGCATACCAGAATCATGCTGCGCTTCGAGGATGCACTCGACGCAGCCGGCGACCAGCCGATCGACATGGCAGACCTCTGCCGCCGGTGCGGCGCTTCACGGCGGTCGCTCGAAGCGATCGTCCAGCTCCGGACCGGCAAGTCGCCATGGGAATACCAGCGTTGGCGCCGGTTATGGCGGGCACGCGCGATGCTACGCCAGCCCGGGGCGGAAACCACGGTGACGGATGTCGCCTTCAGGCTTGGCTTCTGGCACCTCAGCCGCTTTGCCGCGAACTATGCAGCGACTTTCGGTGAACGGCCGAGCGATACGCTTACCAAGGCGCTGGGGACGAGATCGCGCCCGCAGCCTCGCAGTTCTGCGATAAGCGGATAGCGGGCGAATTGCCGCTGCGGCTACTCGAATGTCGTGAGGGTCAGGACCGCATGTGTCGCCATTGATCGATTTCCGGAAGTCGCTGACGATAGGCATCGCTCTGGCAATAGGAATCGTCGCAGGCGCTTCAAGCGCCTCTGCGGATGGACAGCGTTCGCCTGACGCAGCAACCGCCACCACCGTGCCCGATCCGTCCTCGCTCGACCCCGATCCATGGCGCATTGGCTTCACCGCCTATGGCTGGGCGATCAATGTCGCCGGCTCCGTCACGGCACGGGGCCAGACGGTCGACGTCAATGCGAGCTTCATCGACCTGTTGCAGAAGAGCGATTCTCTCATCGGCTGGATGAGCTACTTCGAGGCCGACAAGGGCCGCGTGGGCTTCTACGGCGATCTGGTGTGGACCAGGCTCGGCTTTGCCCGCTCGATGGCCGCCTATCGCAACCCGCTGCCAGGCCTGCAGATCAGTGTCACGGCCAACGCCGCACTCGTCACCGACATGGTGATCGCCGAGATGGGCGGTCTCTACGAGGTCGAGCGCTGGCCGGGCTCCGACGGTTCCTTCACCGCGGTCGATGCCTTATTGGGTTTCCGCTACTGGAACAGCTCGACCTACGCCTCGGTCGATGCGCTGGGAACGGCGAGCTATGCGCCGCTCGGCATCGAGGCATCGCGCCAGTTCGGCATCTCGCTCTCAAACACCATGCAGTGGGTCGATCCGCTGGTCGGCCTGCGCTTGAGGCACCGCTTCACGCCGCATCAGGAAATTCTGGTTCGCGGCGACATCGGTGGCTTTGGGCTGGGCAGCCAGCTGACGTGGCAGGCGCTCGGCGTCTACAGCTACGAGTGGCAGATCGACCGCACTGTCCTCGCCGCCGTGATCGGCTATCGCGCGATCGGCGTGAACTACGGCGCCGGCTCGGGCTTCGATGCCTCCGGCATGAACCTCGTGCTGCATGGACCGGTCATCGGCATCGGCCTCCGCTTCTGATCGGACCAAGCGCCGTGGGATCTTTCCTCTGCGACGCCGACTGGCAGCTTCGCCTGCAGATCCAGTCCCCATTCCAAAATAACCGCCCCCGCGACTTCATCGAGGAGAGACGACCATGCCTGGGCCCATCACCGTCTTCAGCGCCAAAAAAATCATCACCATGGACGCGTCCGTCGAGGAAGCGACGCACGTCGCCGTGCGCGATGGGATCATCCTGGAGGTCGGCAACCTCGATGATTGTGGCGCGTGGGGCCCTTACACGCTCGACAATCGCTTCGCCGACAGCATCCTGATACCGGGCCTGATCGAAAGCCATGCCCACCTCCTCGATGGCCTTCTGTGGGCCAAGGCGCACTATGTCGGGCCGATCGATCGCTACGATCCCGCGGGCACGTTGCAGAAGGGGCTCACCAACAACGCGGCGCTGGTCAATCGCCTGAGGGAGATCGAGTCCAGGATGACCGATCCCACCAAGCCGTTGGTCGGCTGGGGCGTGGATCCCTCCCTCAACGATCCGATCGCGCCGATCACCCGTCTCGAACTCGACCAGGTTTCCAAGACCCGCCCGATCTTCCTGCTCCACGCGAGTTGCCACGTCGCTTCGGTGAATAGCGCCACCCTCGACGTGGCAAACTATGCGGCGATCAAGGCGCCCGGCGTGTTGCGTGAT
This sequence comes from Enhydrobacter aerosaccus, assembly GCF_900167455.1. Classification (GTDB taxonomy): domain Bacteria; phylum Pseudomonadota; class Alphaproteobacteria; order Reyranellales; family Reyranellaceae; genus Reyranella; species Reyranella aerosaccus. The sequence goes on along the minus strand of NZ_FUWJ01000008.1, from coordinate 246,975 downwards.
GCCTCGGGCGCGCCAACCGGTGAGCTTCGCGAGATGGCGGCGATGCTGGTGGCCGTCAGGGCCGTGGCCGCCGACATGATCGGCGGCTCGACCGATGCCGCCCAGTTCTACAACTTCGCGCGCGTCGCCCAGGCCCGCGGTGCCACCACCATCGTCGATGGCGGCGGCAGCACCTACTTCGATCCTGCCTTCCTGTCCGCCGCGCTCGCCGCTACGGCTGCCGAGGATTTTCCAGCCCGTATCGTGGCCCACAACAACGGCATCACCGTCCCCGGCGCAGACGACATGATCCGGTTCGCCAAGGCCTTGGAAGGCAAGGGCAACGACAAGCTCGCCTTCCAGGGCATCAAGATCATTCTCGACGGCTCCAACCAGGGCTTCACCGGCAGGCTGCGGCCGCCGGGCTATCTCGGCAGCGGCGAGAACGGCCTATGGAATCGCGCCCCGGACGAGCTGCGCACGCTGGTGCCGGCTTTGCATAATGCCGGTCTGCAGATCGTGGCTCATTGCAACGCCGACCAGGCGGCCGAGATGTTCATCGAGGCCGTGGCATTGGCGCAGGCAGCCAAGCCGCGCTTCGATCATCGCCACTTCATCGTCCACGGTCAGCTGCTCGACGAATCGCTGCTCCGCCGCATGGTGTCACTCGGCATCCATGCGACGCTGTTCTCCAATCATCTGTACTACTGGGGCGAATTCCATCGCGCCCACACGTTCGGTGCCTTCCGTACGGCGGCGCTCAATCCAGCGGCGACCGCGCTCCGCCTTGGCGTTGTCGTTTCCGCCCACAGCGACACGCCGGTGTCGCCAGTCGATCCGCTGCTCACCCTGTGGTGTGCCGCCAATCGGGTCAGTGCCACCGGCCGCGTGTTCGGCCCGCGAGAGCGGGTCAGCGCCTACGACGCCCTCAAGATGATGACGTTCAATGCGGCTTACCTGCTGCATCGCGATCACGAGATCGGCAGCATCCGCGTCGGCAAGCGGGCGGACTTCACGATCCTGGCGCGCGACCCGCTTGCGGTCGATTCCATGGCGATCCGGGATATTCCCGTTCACGGCACGATCGTGGGCGGGCGCGTCTTCGCCGCCGGCTGACCTTCGATGACAAGGCAGATCCCCGTCACCGTGATCGGCGGGTACCTGGGTGCCGGCAAGACCACTTTGCTCAACCGCCTCCTTGCCGAGGCGCAGAACGTAAAGCTTGCCGTCCTGGTCAACGACTTCGGCAGCGTGAACATCGACGCCGCCCTGATCAGCAGCCGCGACGGCGAAACGATCAACCTCGCCAACGGCTGCGTGTGCTGCTCGATCGGCGACAATCTTGGACTGGCGCTGCACGACCTCGCCGAGCGTCCCGATGGCCCCGACCGCATTCTCATCGAGGCCAGCGGCGTCGCCGATCCCGCCAAGATCTCGCATTACGCCGAGAGCCATCCCCGGCTCGCGCTCGACAGCATCGTCGTGGTAGCCGACGCGGAGACGGTGCGCGCCCGCGCCGACGACAAGTATGTCGGCGACCTGGTGCGCCTGCAGCTTGCCGCCGCGGACGCGATCGTGCTGAGCAGGACCGACATCGTCGATGCCGAAACCTGCCGCGCCGTTCGCACCTGGATCGAGACCGAAATACCAGGCGCCCGTCTCGCCGCGTCGCATGATCTCGATCACGGGCAGATGTTCGTCACCCGAACCTTTGAAAGCGAATTGCCCCTCGACGGTGCGGCGTTGCGCGCGGCGCTCGCCGCGCTTCCGGCCGATGTGGTTCGCGCCAAGGGCATCGTGCGGTTGATCGAGGCACCCGATCGCCACTCCGTGCTGCAATTCGCCGGCCGTCGCTGGTCGCTGGAGCCCGACACCGCTGAGGTCGGCCCCTTGGAAAGAAATCGCAGCGTGATCGTCTGCATCGGCCTCGCCGGATCGATCGACCTGGCGCGCCTCGACGCCTGCTTCGCCGGCGTGCTGCCCTCGGCTCTCCCGGCGGCGCTCATTGACGAACTGCATCAGGGAGCCCTCCGGTCATGAACGACATCGCGCGAAAGTCGGCCGCAGGCGCTGCCTTGCTGGCACTGGTCGGCGCCTCTCTGCCCATGAATCTCGATCCGGCGATCCACAACATCGCCGTCGTCGGCGCGGGCAACGCCTTGCACATGACGGGGACCGAGCGCTCCCTGGTCGCCAGCCTCGGCACGCTCTGTACCGCCGCCACGATTCTCGCCACAGGCAGCCTGGGCGACCGGTTTGGTCGCAAGAAGGTGATGCTGCTTGGCCTGCTCGTCACCCTGGCCGGTGGCGTGCTTGCCGCGCTGGCCCAGAACCCGCTCGTCTTCGCCCTGGGTCGCGCGGTGTCCGGCGTCGGCTTCGCCGCCTCCTTCGGATTGTCCTTCGCGCTGCTGCGCACGATCGCGAGCGACCCGGAAGACCTGGCGCGGATCGTCGCGAAGTGGCTGGCCTTGCAGACCTTCGCCATCGTGATCCTGTGCGTGGCTGGCGGATACCTGGCCGGCATCAGCTGGCGGGCAGCCTATCTGGTGGGGCCGCTGGTCGGCATGATGGCGCTGGTCTGGTGCCTGAAGGTCGTCCCCGAAGCGAAGGATCCGGATGCCGGCCGCTTCGACGGCCTGGGTCTTGTCCTGGTGGCGCTCGGCCTGGTCAGCGCCCTTTACGCCGTCAGCAACGCGGCATCGTCGGGCTGGGGCAGCACCAAGGTGATGGCCCCTCTGCTGGCGGGGCTGGTGTTGCTCGCAGCCTTTGGCGTCTGGGAATGGCGCTCGGCCAATCCGGCCTTTCCGATCCGCTCCTTCACCGATCCCGAGCTGATGGTTGGCGCCCTCTCCGGCATCGGGTTCAACGTCGGCAACGCGGTGCTCGCCATCCAGCTGTCGCTGCTGTGGCAGTATGTCTATCGCTACAAGCCGATCGAAGTGAGCCTGGGACAATTGCCATTCATCGTCGCCTGCATCGCCGCGGCGAGCTGGGCGGGCCGGCTGGTGGCGAAGGGCGTCTCGATGCGACTGCTGGCGCCGGCGGGACTGCTGGCGATGGCGGTCGCGCTGGCGGCCATGGCCTTTGCCGGTTCGGCGACTCCGTACGGAATGTTCATCGTTCCGCTGCTTGCCGCCGGAACGGGATTGATGCTGACGCAGGCGCCAACCGCCAATGTCTTCGTCTCCAAGCCGCCGCCGGCACTGGTCGGCGCGGTCGGCTCCTCGCGCACCGCGTTCGGCCAGTTCGGCTTCGCCTTCGGCTTGGCTCTGAGCTCCTCCCTCCTCTACGGTCTGTTCAATCCGACGCTGCGGCAGCGTCTCGAGGAAGCCGGCGCCCCACCCGGCGAACAGGCCCAGGCCATCGGCATCCTGCAGTCCTATGTGCAGACGGGAAATACCGACAACTTCAATCCCGATATCGTGCACCAGGTCATCGCCAGCGGGACCGAGGCCTATCTCTCGAGCTACCGCGCCACGATGTTGATCATGGCCGCTCTCGTCGCCGTCATCGCCGTGCTCTGCCTGTGGATCCTGCCGCGCCGTACCGCCAAGGCCTGATCACGCAATGCGCGGCGGCAGGAGGAACGAGGCTCGCATGCCAAAAGGATGGCGTCCCAGCGTGGATGAAACTGATAACTACGTCTCCGCGGGAGCGCTATGAAATTCCCGCCACTCTCGGCAAGACTTGCGCCTGACAGGCCAGAAGCCGCCCAAAATACTACGATCCGCGGGCCAACGCCATCAGGCGGCCCGATCAGGCTCAAGTGGCACCTGACCGTCTCGGACCGAAATCCACATTGAACTGTGCTGTGAGGAAGCTTCCAATGGTTGTATGGCATATGACCGTGCGAAGCACCTTGAGATGATCGGCAAGGCGATTGAGCGAATGGACAAGGCAGCGTTCTCGTTGAAAGCGCTGTCGCCCGCTGCGCTGGGCGTCGCGCTAGTCCTCATCGAACGCAAAGTGCCAGCATGGCTTGCTCTGGCAGCCGCCGCTCTAGCCGTATGCATCTACTGGTATCTCGATGCGCAGTACCTTGGCCGGGAGCGCGCATTCCGGAAGCTCTATGACCGCGTCAGAAAGGGCGAACTCGACGATGATCCGTACGTCATGGACGTGGCCGCTGTGTTTGGCGAACAGCCGGTTTGGTCATGTCTGAAGGCCGGCGCTGTCATCGGGGTGCACGGCGCCACGCTGCTTCTCCTCGGCATCGCGTTCATCGCCCTTAGCCTGTTGAAGACCTGACCCGTGGCGCGGAACGTATTCTTCAGTTTCGACTACGACGATGTGATGGCAGTGAACATCGTCCGCAATTCCGATGTCGTGCGGGCTGCCAACGTAAAGCGTCCTTTCTCGGATCGTAGCTTGTACGAGGCCGCAAAGAACACTCCCGGTGCGATCAAGCGGGCCATCGATAGCGCGGTCGACGGAACGAGCGTGACGGTCGTTGTGACCGGCGAACACACTTGGCGAAGCTATTGGGTTCGTTATGAGATTGCAAAGAGCCTCGAGCGCGGTAACGGCTTTATCGTTGTCGATATCGACGGTGTAGGGCCGCCTCCAACCCCAAACCGAGGTCCAAACCCGCTCGATAGCATGATGTTGGCGCCGTCGTATGATCGGACCGGCTTTGCCATCATGGAGTGGGATGGTTCGAAGTACGTCGACTACAAACTACTAGGCTATGCTTCCAATGCGACTGCAAAATATCCTGGGCGCTTTCTGACAGGGGGTGCATATGCCCTGTCTCAGCGGTTTCCGCTTCGACAGCACTGGCGCCTGCTGCAGATGTACTTTCCCAGCACCATCGAACAGGCGGCGCGGGATGCAGGTTGGAATCCCTCGTCCTGAAACTCCGGGACGGAGCATTCGAGCTCTTATGGAGCTGCGGCAAGGGTCTTCCATGTTGCCCGAGAGAATGATGTCACAGAGAAGCGAGAACTACCCGCCACGGCGGTATAGGCGCTCGGCCATGTCCGCTGGCTGGTCCTTAGGCTGGCGGTATCGTTGCTCCCGCGTCTGAATATGTAGCTGGCGGTGGAAGAGCGCGACATAGTCGAGGTCGGTGCGAAGATCCGATGAAGCAGGTACGGTCCGGCTCGCCAGCTCCAGCGTGGCACCTCCCGTCGAAGCGACGGGAACAACGGCGGCATCAGGCTGGTAGTGATGGAAGAGCTCATGCTCCTCGAGAATGCCCTCCATCCCGCCAATGAACACGGCGGCCTGAAACCGTTGCTCTTGAAACATCCGATCGCGCATGCTGCGAAGACTGGCTCTTCGATCATTGTCCACGGGGTCGACGAAGACTACGTTGCCAAAACGCGCATTCTCCTCCGGAAAATCGTCTTCGAAGAACTTGCTTTGGTAGAGCTTGACCCAAGTCGCGTAGTCGACATCCATGCTCTCGGCCGCAACCCATATCATTGGCGTGATGGCCGGATGTCCGCCCCAGACCAGCAAGCGACGTCCAAGTGTCACGTACACCAGAGCCGTGACAGCCGCGGTAATGGCGACCGGGTCAGCGGTCGCCGCAAACTGCGGGGCCCGCTTCGGATCGGGCACACTGGCGGAAAGAAAGATGACATCGGCCATGATCAGCTTTCCCATGCGGCCAGAGCCCAGCCTATCTCCGCGGTCTTGATTGCGCGAACCGCCTTGATGTTGTCGTCGAGCCACTTCAGGTGCGCCACCCATGCTTCGGAAATGCCAACATGGTCGTAGACCAAGATTGGCGTCTCGCGCTGGTCGGCGCGCCGGGCCTTCTCCGCAACATCATTGAGAAGCTCGGCGGTCGGAATGCCGACAATGGGGTAGGCCCATACCTTCCGATCATCCAACAGCCGGATGGCGATCGACCGGTGTGAGCCGATCGCCGTGATCGCGCCGCCGATACGATCAACATCGGCACGTAACCGCCCGGTGATCGACATGTAACGCGACGCAATGCTGCGGCTTCGCAGCCGCTCCACAGCAAGCGCGATGCGGTCCGAAGTTGCCTCCTCAATGGGGCCGTCCACACCGGCCAGGTCCGCCTTCTCCAGATAGATGGTCTCGGCCATGTCGGTCAGACGGCTGGGCGAATGGTCCGGCCATACCACCCGCAACACGTGAATCTCCTTGGCTCTGGCACGGCCGATCTCATGGCGCGTCCATTTGCTTTCGAAGTAGGTCGGCGTGTCGAGCATCACTAGAACATCCGAATCGCAGAGACGGTGCCACAAGACGTCCTGGAAGGGCTCCCCTGGCCTCACATCGTGCGTGTCAAGGAACACGTCGAATCCTCGCGACGTCAACAGATCATGTAGTTGCATCGCCGCGCTACGAGACTCAATTCGACGGTAGCTGATGAATGCCCGCCTCTGACGGCGCAGCAGGCCTACACATTCGAGTAATCCTGCAGCGAGCGCCGCCATCTCGGGGTCATCAGCCCGCCGCCGCAAGCCGTTGGCAAAGTGCAACTGAGCAGGAATCTGCGTAGCAAAGTCGGCTCCTTCAGCGATTGTCGGGATTACGGGCGCGCTCGTCCGAATCAGTTCATCGACGGCAGCCAGGTCCGTGTTGGCATCTCCCCCGAAATAGACCGCCGCGAAGGCCGCGCGCCGATCGCGGTTGGGAACCGAAGTACCGTCGTGGACCACGACATCGACGCCGATGCGCAGGCCAAAGTCGTCCACCATGTCTTGGACCGTCTGGAGCAAGCGCGACCGTTGGGCATCGGTGGCATCGCCAAGAACAGCGAGCTCGTACAGGCTCAAGTTAGCGCTCCAGTATCTGACTCGTCATCGCCGCTCGCGGGCGATCGGATGCCAACTTATCGATCTTGCGAACGGCTGGCGATAGGTAGTGTGGGTCCGCAACCGACTCTGTCTCAGCAGCCGGAAAGATTGCACGAGCACGAAACGCGCCCTATGGTTGTGCTGTCGTTGAGAGTCGAGGTTGCATGAACGGATCGGTGGCACATGGCTTACTTCACCATCACGGAGGCTCGTAGTGCCGCCGCGCGCGCACCCGGCTTTCAGCCCCTGCGCAAGAGCGCCTCACAGATGCTCTCCGAGGAAACGGCGGCGGTTCGCGAGACGGATCGTTTCGATATCTTCCTATCGCACTGCGTCGCCGACGCAGACGTGATCTTGGGCGTAAAGACCCTGCTCGAGGAGGCAGGCAACAACGTCTACGTCGACTGGATCGTCGACTCGCAGCTCGAACGAAGCCGAGTCACACCAGCCACAGCCGATGTTCTCCGGAGCAGGATGAGACAATCGGAATCGCTTTTCTTCGCCACGTCGACAAGTTCGCCTGACTCGAAATGGATGCCCTGGGAACTCGGCTACTTCGACGGTCTTCGACAGGGACGTATCGCCATTCTGCCGCTAGTGGCCACCGAGGGCGCGGCCTTTCTCGGCCAGGAGTATCTCGGACTCTATCCCAAGGTCGAGCGTTTGGAGAGGAGGAACGGCCGCTCGGACGTCTTTGTAACCAAGGGCGCGGGGACACAGACCTTTATGGAGCTCTCGGCCTTCAAGTCCGGTTCGTCGACATTCAGGAGCTACTGAACATGATGTCGTTTCTGCCTGAGAACGACGCAGAGCGCGGCGTCTCTCGTGTGTTGCGCCTAGCAACTCCGCGGGTCGGGCAACGGCACCTCAATGACTGTGCCGCTGTGTCAGACAGCGCACCCCTCCTCTTCTAGATGCCCAACAGTTCGCCAATTTTGTTTCGAGATGACCACCTTGGCAGAGCGATCGAACGACGTTCTATCCGGACTGCATCTGTTGCCCCTACCCGCGCAAAGGCCATACGAGATACCGAGTAGGCGGTGAGTTGCATGCGCTTGCGCAGCCATTGCGTGATGGTCTGGAGATTCGCGAGCTCAAAGAATCTGTTCGCTGCCGCGAGCCGGTCCGTGAGGCGGTCGGCGGCCTGGACGATGCTCCCCGCCTTCCCTAGCAGCTCGGATGCCTCCGAAAGCGTGTCGCTCCCGACAAGGCCGAACTTGGCTTGAAGATGCTCGCAGGCATCAGCCAGATTGCGCGCTTCCACGCTGGGCGATCCACCATAGAGCAGAAATGCGCCACCTTCGATACGACCGAGCGACTTGGTCATCCTCTTGAAGATCGGCTTCGTGTCGGGGTTCTTCGAGTATTTCTGCCGATCGTCCCTGGCAATCTCGGCCGCTATGTCGCGAATGCGCTCGGTGAGTTCCAGCGTGCCTCCCGACGCCTGCAACACCTTTGTGAGAATGGAGACGAGTTCCGGCATCTTCGCGTCGAGTTCATTCCTCAGGCTGGTGAACTCTCGGAGGCAGGGGTGCTCGATGAGGCCCAGCAGGAAGGAATGCAGAAGCGGTAGCGCGGCTTCCAGCCCTTCAAGACGGACGAGCAGATCGTGCCGGCTCATGCGATGCGAGAAGGCTTCTTCGCGATCAGTCCATCGAAAGCCAAACTGTTTCTCTCCGCAGTCGCAGCCAAGGAGTATGCGAGAGCCGTCGGCATACCTGGCGACGTTTCCCCTCCAGTGGATGGGACGAAAGCAATGAGCGCAACGTACATAGGGCCGACTTTGACCCTTGGGCGGCGTCAGGTCGTAGCGGTACTCAATTTCCGGGACCTCCTCCTTGGCAGGCACCCGCAAGTGAAGATTCGGCAGCGCCTCTGGATCGCTGATCCAGAACCGGCGCGACATCAGCTTGCGATCGTCGTCGCTGAGTCCTTCCCGGAAGCGCCCTGCTGCCGTTGGCCTACGTTCAACCGGGCCATCCAGATAGGTGTCAGTCTGGCTCATCTTCAGATGCCCTTTGCCAGTTGGGTTCGTGCCCTGTCGAACAGGCTGCGCCGCTTCATGCCGAGGCGGTCGATCTCCGCGGTCAACGCCAGCAGGCCCTGCAGGGCCTTCGGGTGACACTTGCCGAATGGTTCGCCGGAGCCGCAGATGCAGGCCCGGTGCTCCTTCGGGCGCCTCAGCTGCTTGTCGAACTCGAGCCAGTTTTTCTCCCTGACGAAGTACGGGACGATCGTCTCGATATCGGTGTTCGTCAGCGGCTCGTCGTTGTCGGCGTAAAATTCCAGGAGCCCGACGCTGCCGTGGGCACGCTCGCCCCAAGGCCACCGTCCGTGGCGATCATAAAAGGCCAAGCCATACAGATAGTCGCGGGCTAGGCCGTCGATGAAGAAAGACAGGTCCGAGCTGGGCGGAAATCGGGTGGCCTCCTCCTGTTTCACGCACACGCAGGCCGACCCATTGTCCGGATTGCGATGGAGGTCCCGCGTGTCGGCGAGTCCCCTTTTGGCGGCGATGGCGTTGGTGCGTCCGCCGGTCTCGTACAGCGCCGGCACGCGGTCAGAAGCAGGGTTTGCCTTGGTGATCCGGACGTCGAACCGCTCGTTGATGATCTCCCCTTCGTACTCGGCGTTGATCAGCACGCCGCCCTCCACCGTGCCCGGACCGGTTCGGACAAGCTGAGGGTGGCGTGCCATCGCGGCCGCCACCTCCTCGTCGGAGAAGGCAGACGTCTCTACCGCGCCCACGGCTCGGCGGGCTTCCGGATGACCGCCGGCTCGGCCGCGGGCAGGACCGCCGGCTCCGGCACGGGCGTCGAGCGGATGAAGGGCGCCGCCACCTCGGCCTTCATCAGATTCGTCTCACCGTCGTAGGCATCGCGCGCCTCGTAGGCCTCCTCCACCCAGTCTCCGAGGTTCCCGCGACCGTCGTCGGAGACCCAGTCGTACATCTTGACGATGGAGGAGAGCGGCGTGCCGTCCGTCAGCTTCATCGCGGCGAAGGGGTTGGCTCCCGGCGCGTCGGTCTCCCGGTCCTGGTTCTTCATGGCGTGGATGCGCACGCCGACCAGGGCGTTGCCGCGTTCCCAGCTCTTGCGGATCTCATAGTCGACCCAGTCGCGCTCGGCCGTCTCGGCACCGATCAGGACCACGGTCACTGAAGTGTCCTTCAGCTGGTCGTTGATCCACCGCTTGATGGCGGCGTCGCCCTGCCGCTCGATGGTTTCCCAGTCGACGGAATCGATGACGCCGTACTCGTCCTCGTCGGCGATCACGTTGCTGTTGCGAACCTGCGCGGCGCGCCAGGCGTCACGCTTGTAGTGAAAACTGTAGAAGACCTTGCGGGCCATCGATTGTCCTTGCTCAGAGGGGTTAAGACACTGTCCGACCCCGGTCACCGCTTTGCCGCAACCTCAAGGTATGCGGCGCATTGTCTGGCTGGGCAACGGACGACTACACTGCTACATCTGGATTGGTCAGTAATACTGACCATTTCAACCAGGTCTGTTGCCTGGATGGACAACAGTTAGGGAGCGAAATTTCGCTCGTCAAGGAGGGGCCATGGCTCAATCCGCATTTGGAATCTTCTTGCGCAAACTGCGAGAGAGACGGGGCCTATCGCTCAGGGAACTGGCACAGCTCGCAGGAATCGATCATGCCTACGTCTACCGTCTGGAGACTGGGGAAAAGGAGTCGCCCTCGGATGAGACTCTGACGAAGCTGATCAGAGCCCTCAAAGCCCTGAAGCGCGAGGGCGACATCCTCCGATACCTCGCCGTCAATCAGAGCGTCAGCGCCGGGCTGGCGGAGTACGTGCTGGAGGATCAGACTGTGTCGCCCGAGGAGCTCAAGATGGCGGCGCACATGGCGTACCGCGGGTCCGCCCGACCGGACTACAAAACGACCATCGAGCGAATACGGCGCATGCTGGGAGACGAGGAGCGTGGATGAACTGTCGGTCGTGCTGAAGGCCCGGGGCCTCGTGAACAAGGTGGCGCCCACGGCCGCGCCGGTGCCCGTCGAAGCATACGTCGCGGAGATCGGCGCGGTGCTGCGCAAGGACAGCAGCCTGGGGCCGGAAGAAGCCGGCTACTCCTTCCCGAAGGGCGATCGACACTACATCTGCGTCAACAGCAACGACCGCCCCGAGCGCCAGCGGTTCACCATCTGCCACGAGATCGCCCATATCGTCCTGGGACTTCCGTCGGAACACGAGCAGCTGCCGTGGTGGAGCTACGCGAGGAGACCCTTCAACGAGATCCTTTGCGACGTGTTCGCCGCCGAGCTGCTGCTGCCCTACGGGCCTTTCAAGCGGTTCGTGGACAAGGCCGATCTCGGGCTCGCCGCCGTCGAGGAATTGGCCGGCCGCTTCGACGCATCCATGAGCGCCACTGGCTCTCGGTTTGCCGCCGTCGCAGGATGTCCCTGCGCATTCGTCCTCTCGGAGAAGGGCGCCGTCCGGTACGCTTCTCGGTCCACCACGCTTCGGCAAGCAAACGCATGGATCACGCCGCGCATGGCCCTGCCCGCCGGCTCGGTGTGCGCCCGCCTGCACGCGGGCGGCACGTGCGATGGCCCGGAGGAAACGGCAGCGAACCTCTGGTTCAGCTCTTGGGATCGCGGCGGGACCCTCCTTGAAGACGCCCGTCACTTCCCGCAGTGGGAGCAGACGGTTGCACTGCTCTGGTCCGAGGACGAGGAACTACCGACGCCGGCCACGGGGCGAAGCCGGGAGCGCGAGGCGGAGGAACATGGGCTGGCTGAGCTGGACGGCATCCTGCCGTGGCCCGGGAAGAAGCGGCGCCGATGAGCTCAAGCCGTTTTCCGATTGCCAAGCTGGCATCGGCAACTACCCGGCTCAAGCAGGTAACTCCAAGCGTCTTTCGTTGAAGGTGCCGGCGAGACGCACGCCCAACTTTCCGTAGGTTCAAATCGGGGGCCCGCAACCAGCTTTACTTGCTTCTTCGGGCTGCCGCCTAGGCTCGAAGCGCGAGCCCGCAACTACCGAGACCGACATTCGTTGATGGTCCCGATTTGACGCATGGTATCCGTTTTCCAGCCTGCTTGTGCAGACACAACCATCCCTTTTCTTCGCTAGAGTCACCGACTCTCGCACAGGCTGTTCTACCGGCTATGTCCCACCCCTGTTTGTGGAATTCAGTCCCGGTGAACAACATCGCCGCTGCGAAGAGGAGAGAGGCCGGGAAATCAAGAGGGTCAAGAGGGGCCTGTCAGCGGATCGTAGTGCCAGCCCGTCAAGATCCGCGAAACTCAACCTGCGAACGCCGGAATCCAAAAGAAATATGCATTCAGCATATAGAGACCGGACAGAATCAGGATCAATCCGCCAACTGTCTCGAAGGCACGTCGATACGGGTCCAGGCCGCGCAAATTCTCGAGCCAGCCGACGCTGATGGCGCCGACGGCAACGGGGAGCGCCCGTCCGACAGCGAAGGCAAGAAGCAGCGCGGCGCCCATCCAGGGCGAGCCAAGTCCTACAGTTGCTCCGAGAAGGACGACGAGCGCCGGCGTGCACACCGGGCAGATCGCAACCGAGAATACCGCTCCGAGAAGGAGCGCGCTCCAGATCGCCGACGGCCGCCTGGCCTTCAGGGCAAACGCCGGGAGCGGCAATCGGACCCAGCCTGCCCACATGAGTCCCAGCAGGATGAGGAACGGACCGACCACCAGCCCCCATTCCCGTCCCAGCAGAGAGGCCACCCACTGACCGCCGAGCCCGGCGACGAAGCCCATCGCTGTGTGCACGACAAGCATGCCGACGATAAACACCGTGCCGAACAGGATCGCCTGCTTCTTCTCGCGGGCCCTGGTCACATAGGCGAGCGACACCGGGATCGCGGCTATGGCGACGGGATTGAAGCTGAACAGAAGACCGGCAAGGAAGCCGAGCCCAATGGCCGCAATGCCGGCATTGGCAACGGCCTGTTGAAGGGCGTCGGGCGCCACTTCAATGCCCCCGGAGGTTTCGGCCGATCAAGGCGGCTCGCAGTTGCCGCGGCGTCGGCAAGGTGGAGAACACGAGTTCGCCGTCGATCACGACGGCCGGCAACGACAACACGCCGCGCTCGACGGCGTAGTCCATCTCGTCGAGCACATTGACTTCGCGCCACTCTAGGCCAGTGACTGCCGTTTCCGCGGCGGCCTTGAGGCTCTCTCTCGCAGCGGCACAGCGGCTGCATCCTGGAGCATGGAACAGCTCGATCTTCATGGCTCAGTGCACCCGGCCAACGGCTTGCTCCAATGCCGCAATGATGGTGCATTCCTCGACCGGATGCGCCTCGTTGGCGCAATCGGCAATGAGGCGATCGAGCGCCTTGGACATGGATTTCATGGCCTTGATCTTGTGCTCGATCTGAAGCTTCTTCTCGATGGCGCGTTTGCGTACGTCACCGCAACAGGCGGCATCGCGATTGCGCAACACGAGGAGGTCGCGGATCTCGGTCAGCGTGAAGCCGCAATGCTGCGCCTGCTTGATGAAGTGAATACGCCGCGCCGAATCCTTGTCGTAGAGGCGATAGCCGCTCTCGGTCCGGTCAGCCGGCTCGATCAATCGTTCACGTTCGTAATAGCGCAGCGTATCCGTGCTCGTTTTCGCGAGTGCAGCCAGCTTGCCAATCGTCAACATTTGTTCCCTCCAAGGCAACTTTAGACCTTGGAGTATACTCCAGGGTCAATCCTGGCATTAACGGTTCAAATGGTCTGCGAGCCAGGTTCGGAACGACTGAGTTCGGGCCTACAAGGTCGACCTGCCTCAGTCTGATCAAGGTGCGGTTGGCGCTGTTCGAGACGGGACCTCGGAGCGAAAGAGGACGATGGATAGCGCCGCTAGCAGTAGCTCGATGCCTGCGAATATCCCGAAGGCGGTCCCGAAGCCAAGCCGAAGCAGTTCGCCGAAGATGAGGCTGCCGAGCCCGAAGCCCACGAAAAGTGTGAAGACGTTCAAGCCCATCGCCTGCCCGGCGCGCTTCCCGCCGAGCGAGGTGACGATCCCCGCGAAGAGCGGCTGGGTCATGTCGTAACCCAAGGACAAGATCATCGCGATCATCGGCGCGAGGAGTATGGGAAAATCGAGAATCAGGAGTGCAGCAGCCAAGGCGCTCAGTCCGAGGCCGATCGGCAACAATCGAGCACGGCCAAAGCGGTCCGCTGCCCGGCCGATCAATGGCCCGAACAAGAAGCCTGGCACACCATAGCCCAGAAGCGCCAAGCCAATGCCAACGAGTCCAACGCCGTAGCGCTGCTCGAAATACACGCCGAGCCACGTGAATACGCCAGAATGGAACATCGAATTGGCGAAGACATAGCCGTAGGTGCGCTGCCCGCGCGGTGTACCCAGCAGACCCTTGTAGCCACGGAAGAGATCCCCAAGGGTCCCCGTCACGGGCTGGGCCGCGGCAGCAATGATGGCTCTGTAGGGCAGGAGGACGAGCAGGAGCGCCGCACCAGCGATGCCGACCACAACAAACAGACCTTGCCAGCCAACCACCGGGACAATCAGTGCACCTAACGGCGAACCGAAGGCCATGCCACCGGCCATCGCGCCGAACAACCAGCCAAGCGGGCGGCCCCGCTGTTCGTATGGATAGAGCCGGCCTACCAGTGCCAAGGCGAGTGGAACGACGCCGCTCGCGCCGATTCCGGTCACCATTCGCCACAGCGCGAGCTGTTCAACCGATTGCGCCGTAGCGGTCAAGACGGTGAGCGCCGCAAACGCCGCCAGGGACGCAAACATGATGCGGTGAATGCCGAGCCGATCCGCCAGAAGGCCGTATGCGAGGGTCGCAACTCCGTAAGGAATCAGATACGCGGGAACGATAAGTCCGACCGTCTCGACCGACGTTCCGAAAGCGTTAGACAGCGCCGGTATGAGCGGCGCCACCATATAGGCTTGGAAGAAGATGATGAACGTCGCTGCAGCGAGCGTCCTGAGGAGACGCTCGCGCTGATGGCCGCTGACCGCGCTCGCCTCCTTTCGCTGTTCTCCGGTCATGTTCCTCCTCGCCTTACTCAGGCTACCCGAAGCGAGACGGGAGCGATGGGTCGCCCGACACTTTGGATAGTGTCGAAAAACAGCCGTGGGCTGCCCCAGAGCGAGTTGATGAAGATGGCCGTCACGCTCACGGCCATCGCCACCATTGCCCATACGGGGTGGATCAGGCCGGTCGCTGCGAGCGGGATGCCAACGCCATTGAACAGAAAAGCCAGTACGACGTTCTGGACCATCTTGCGGTAGCTGCGGCGGCTGATCTCGCGCGCCTCGGGGAGGGCGCCGAGCCGGTTGGATAGTATAATGATGTCGGCCGCCTCGATGGCGATATCGGTGCCGCCGCCCATCGCGATGCCAATGTCAGCCTGCATCAGGGCGGGGGCATCGTTGATGCCGTCGCCGACCATGGCAACTCGCGCATCCGCCTGAAGCTCCCGAACGATGGCCGCTTTGCGCTGGGGCAATATGCCGGCATGGACTTCATCGACGCCCACCTCGCGGCCCACCCGTTGCGCCGCGCGTTCGTTGTCTCCGGTGACGAGGATGGTCGAGAGGCCGGACTTGCGCAGGCTGGCGACGGCTTCGATCGCATCCGGCCGCAGCGTGTCCCCCAGAGCGACGATGCCCAACGCTCGCCCTTCGTTCGCAACGGCAATCACGGTCCGCCCCGCCGCCTCGAGTATTTCCATTCGCTTCTGAAGGAGCGAAAGGTCGACGGCCCGGTCGGTGAGGAAGCGTGGGCTACCGACGATAGCCTCGCCGCGGCCGATTTGGGCGACAACGCCCTGTCCCGGGAACGCCTGGAACGAGGCCACCTCGGGCGGTGTAACACCGCGTTCGAACGCTGCCTTGACGACGGCCTGGGCGAGCGGATGCTCGGAAGACGCTTCCACCGCGGCCGCAATGGCCAGGAGCTCGGCTTCGCTTCCTCCGGCCGTTTCAACCTCGCGAACCGTGGGGCGGCCTTCGGTCAGCGTACCCGTCTTGTCGAGGATGATCCTCCTTACGAGCCTGAAGCCCTGAAACGCTTCGCCGGTGCGCATGAGGATGCCCCGTTCGGCGGCTTGACCCGCGCCGCGCACAATGGACAGCGGTGCGGAGATGCCCACGGCGCAGGGATAACCCATCACCAGGACGCAGAGGCCGGCAAAGATGGCGCGCTCGATGTCGACTTGCCCGGTAGCGAGCCACGAACCGGCAAGCCATCCGACGGCGGCCAACGCCGCGATCACCAGGACCGCCGGCGTATAGACCCGCAGCACGCGGTCGATGAGATGGAGCATGCCGGGCTTTAGCGCCCGCGCGTCCTCGACGTGGCGGATCACCTGATGGAGGAAGCTGCCTTTCCCCACAGCCGTGATCCTTACCAACAGCGTGCCAGTGCCATTGATCGATCCACCGATCACCGCGTCACCCTCACGCTTCTCGACGGGAACGGCCTCGCCGGTTACCAGAGACTGGTCGACGCCGGAGTGTCCGTTGACCACGGTACCGTCGGCCGGGATGCGTTCACCTGGACGAATTCGCACGCGCTCGCCGAGCTCTACTTCCTCGATCGGAACTTCAAGCTCCAGGCCGGCGCGCACGACCCGCGCCGTTTCCGGCTGCAGATCAAGCAGACGCTTCACGGCCTGCGAACTGCGCGTCTTGACGATGAGCAAGAGCCACTCTGAGAAAATGTGATAAGTGCCGACCATCACCGAGACAGCAAAGAAAGCTGCGGTCGGATAGTCGGGTCGATCCAGCACCAATCCGATGACACCACCCGCCATGCCGGCGAAGGCGCCGATCTCCAGCAGGACGTGCTGGTTGAGGATGCCGCGCCGCAGCGCCTGGACGGCCATGTGCAGGATATGCCTGCCCACTCCGACGATCAGCACGACGGCCAACGCACCAGCCAGCCAGGGCGCGGCGCGGGTCAGGTGTCCTGCCAGATTGAGATAGAGCACCGACAGCGCCATGACCGTGAGGCCCGTCGCTGCGCCGATCGCGATCCACAAACCGGTCGATCGAAGGACGAGGAACACGAATCCACCGAGACTGAGGCAGACCAGTGCCGGCAGAAAGCCGATCCAGCCGACCGTTGGATCAGCGATGATAGGGATGGCCGCAACACTGAGAACGACCGCGAGCACGAACCGCCGCGCTTCGTGCACGAGATCGCGCTCTTCGTCCTCGAAGGCGCGAAGCTTGCGCGGATCGGAGATCGTGTAGCCGATGTCGCGCAAGGTTTGCAGCAAATGCTCGGGACGCGCGACCGCTGGATCGTATTCGACGAGCGCCTGCTCGTGCGTGAGGCTCACCGCCACCTTGTCGACGCCCGGCATGCGGCCAAGCGCTTTCTCGATGGTGCCGGTGCACAGCGAGCAATGAAGGCCCCCGATGCGAGCGCGGATCTTCCGTCGATCAGGGCGACTCGACGGTTCTTCGCTCCAGGGTTGGAAAGTGGATTGAGCCAGAGTTGCGGTGGTCATTGCTTGCACCAGTGAATGCGACGATCGCTATTCGTGGGCGACGACGCGAAAGCCAGCGTCGTGAACCAGCGCGACAAGACGATCTTCGGTTACGGTCTGCGGATTGAAGAGGATGCAGGCTTCGGCCTGTGAGAAGGAGACAGTAGCTGCCTGCACGCCAGGTAGTTTCTCGGCCAGCGCCTTGATCCTGCCGGCGCAGCCATCGCAGTTCATCCCTTCGATCTTGAATGTCGCGGATTTCATTCATCGGCTCCCGGTGAAGTGCTGTCGACGAGCGTAACCTAACCCCTGGAGTTAGCTCCAAGGTCAAGGGAACTCGTGGTTCGGAGGTCATGCAACGCATCGCGGTGCCGATGATCGGGGGGATGGCAAGTTCGGCGGCGATCACCTTGCTCGTGATCCCCGCGATCTATGGATTGGTGATGGGATGGCACCTAACCACTACATCGGAGCCGGTATTCAATCTCGACCCCCAAGAGGTCGCCCAGGCTTCCCTCGCACAACGAGTGCAAAGCGCAGTCGCCTGTCGACTGAATTGCATGAAGGCGTGGGCGGCTCGATCATTCAGTCAGCGCAACCGTCATTGCGAGAGAGTCGCATTTGCGATACGAAGTCGAGATGTTCACTCGTGCGATCGCGCTTTGCGTCCTGCTCATCGCCAGTCTCATCCCAGTAACAGCAATCCGTGCCGATAACGCCAACGTCCTCACCGTGTGGCGGCTGCTCGACTACATGGCGATCGACTATCGGGAGGCTGTACGTGACGGAACGATCATCAGCGAGAACGAATATGCAGAGATGGTCGAATTCGCCGGCTCTGTGAAGGATAGGCTCGAGACCCTCCTGCCGTCTGCCGCGAAAGCGGAGCTGCAACGACAAGCGGTCGACGTTCAAGCCGCGATCGGCCGGAAGGCGGCGCCTGAAGTTATTGCCACCTTGGCTCGATCGCTGGCTGCCGACTTGATCAAAGCCTATCCAGTTCCCTTGGCGCCAAGCGCCGTTCCCGATTACGCGCGTGGCCGAGCTCTCTATGCCGAGAATTGTGCGAGCTGCCATGGCGCCACCGGCAATGGCAAAGGCGTTGCCTCGGCCGGCCTGGACCCGGCCCCGATCGCCTTTACGGACAAGGACCGCGCCAACGAGCGCAGTATTTTCGCGCTCTACCAAGTGATCGAGCAGGGTCTTGACGGCACCAGCATGGCAAGCTTCGGCCATCTGCCACCGCAAGACCGGTGGGCCCTGGCATTTTATGTCGGCTCGCTGGCCTATCCGGCTGAGGATGCCGCCAAAGGCGAGCAGGTTTGGAAGTCAGACGCCGACCTGCGCCAACGCACCACTTTGGTGAGTCTGGTCGGAGAGAGGCCGGCAACGCTCGCGACCAGCCTTGGCGACGACAAGGCTGATGCGATCACCGCCTACCTGCGCCGCAATCCTTCAGCAGTCGTCCAGCTGTCGACCGCATCACTCACGCTGGCCCGAACGCGGCTCGGCGAGGCGGTCCTTGCCTATGAAAAGGGGGATCGCCGCGCTGCGACCGATCTGGCCTTGTCGGCCTACCTCGACGGGTTCGAGCCGATCGAGCCAATCCTGTCGACCCGCAATCATGCGCTGATGGTAGGGATCGAAGCCGGGATGGGTGAACTGCGTGCTGCCATTACGCGCGGCGCCGCCGTGGAAGGCATACGCGCACAGGCCAAGGCCCTGGAGAACTTGTTCAACGACGCCGAAGCTGCACTCGACCCCCAGCATGCCTCGATGTCGTCCAGCTTTTTCGCCGCATTCACGGTCTTGCTGCGTGAAGGCCTTGAGGCACTGTTGATCGTGGTCGTCATGCTCACCCTCCTGCGCAAGGCGGAGCGACACGAAATCCTGTCCTATGTACACGGTGGCTGGATCGCGGCGCTGGTAGCGGGCGTCCTTACCTGGGCAGCAGCGACCTACCTCATCGCAATCAGCGGGGCAGACCGCGAACTCACCGAGGGTTTTGGATCGTTGCTCGCGGCAATTGTTCTGTTGTGGGTAGGTATCTGGATGCATGGCAAGAGCCAGGCGGATGCCTGGCAGCGCTACATTCGAGACAAGCTCGGGCAGGCGCTTTCGCGAGGATCCACCTGGGGCCTGTTCGGCCTCACCTTCGTCGTTGTTTACCGCGAGGTCTTCGAGACCATCCTGTTCTACACGGCCATCTGGAGCGAGGAGCATGGCTGGGCAGTCATCGCCGGTGCAGGCACGGCCATCATCGTATTGACGGCCATCGCCTGGGCGTTGATGCGCTACGGTCGTGCCCTGCCAGTCGGAAAATTCTTCGCCTATAGTTCGGCCTTGCTTGCCGTCCTGTGCGTCGTGCTGGTCGGCAAAGGCGTATCGGCCTTGCAGGAAGCCGGATGGTTGCCGATGAGTCCCCTCCCTGGCGTTATCCGCGTGGCAATCCTCGGCCTCTACCCGACAGTCCAGGGTGTTTCAGCCCAGGTCGCGATGGCCGCCTTGCTCTTGATTGGCTTCTGGAACAATCAGCGTCTCGCTTCCGCGGAGCGCAGGGATTCACAGGGCTGAAGCGGCGCACTATTTCGCGTTCAGAAGGTGCCAAAGCACTCCCTTGTCGCTGCACATCCGTCGTTTGATCCTCATGCACGCAGCCATCAGAGCTGCGGCGTCATGATTCATGGCGTGGACACAGTCTAATCTTCTGAAATGCAGTAACAGTGAAATCGACAGCCGAATGCTGAGGATACATTCGTTCTTGATCCTCTAGCGGCTACAGGGTGCACCATCTCTTAGATCTACCGGCAGCAGTGGTCTCCCTGCCGGCATACCCATTTGCGGACTGAAGCGGGGCGACTGACATGCGTGGGTTGCTAAGTATCGCACATGCAATCGACGGTATGAATAGAACCGTTGCGCAGTACGTGCGCTGGGGATTGCTCGCGAACGCCATTCTCATCACGGCAAACGCTCTGAGCCGAAAATTCTTCTCGCTGGCGTATGCGTCGGCGTTCGATCTCCAATGGCAGTTTTTCGCCGCCGTTGTCTTGTTGATGGCTGCCTATACCTTTCAACGAGACGAGCACGTGCGCATCGACATCCTGGCTGGCCGGCTAGGCGAACGGGGCCTTGCCTGGCTCGACCTCATTGGAATTTGCCTCGTTCTCCTGCCGGTGTGCGCCGCACTCGTTTGGGTGAGTTTGCCGCAATTCGTTATCGCCTTTCTTTCCGGCGAGAGCCGGGCGACGCGAGAAAGCACGAGCCACATTCCCGCATGGATCATAAAGGGCTTCATACCAGTTGGCTTCTTCCTGCTCGCGCTGCAGGGCATCGCCGAAGCCATCCGCTGCGCTGCCTGTCTCAGGGGCATTCTTCCGCGGCCGATGCACCGGCACCGGCTGATCGAGGACCGTTGATATGACGGAAATCCTTGCGCCGGCGATGTTCCTCTGTCTCGTGATGGCACTCTTCGCCGGGTTTCCGGTTGCCTTCTCGCTCGCAGCGGTCGCTGGCGTTTTCGGCGCCATCGGCGTCACGACGGGCCACTTCAACGTTACTTTCTTGAACAATATGCTCTTCCGCATTCAGGGGACGTTCAACAACGACAACCTGCTAGCGCTGCCGCTCCTGATTTTCATGGGAATGCTGCTTGAGCGCACAGGCATAGCCGAGGATATGTTTGTTGCGCTCAATCGTCTATTTGGGCGTCTGTCCGGTGGGTTAGCATACACAACCATTGTTGTTGGTGCAGCCCTCTCTGCGATCACCGGCTTCGTTTCAGCGTCGGTGGTGGCTATCGGGCTGATCTCGCTGCCCGTGATGCTGCGTGCAAAGTACGATCCGAAACTCGCCACGGGGGTAGTTGCTGCGGCCGGCACGCTCGCCCAGGTCATTCCGCCAAGCCTCGTTCTCATCATTCTGGCAGAACAGCTCGAAGTGTCTCTTCTCGAGATCTATCGAGGCGCGCTCTTGCCGGCGGCGCTCCTCGTCGCTTTGTATCTGTCGTACATCTTCCTCGTCACGCGCCTGTCGCCCGAGCGCGCTCCTTCCACATTGGGCGGGGATGTCGCGCCACAGTCGCAGTTAGTCCTTGAGGTTATACGCGCGGCCGGCCCGCCTTTGGGTATCGTTTCTGCCGTGCTGGCAGCGATCTGTTTTGGCATAGCAACGCCGACCGAGGGCGGCGCCATTGGCGTCGTCGCTATCTTGCTGCTGGGACTGGCAGGGCGAAAGCTGACCGGGCGCAATCTTCGCCAAGCAATGGATGTCACCGGCATACTTTGTTCCGGCATCATTTTTCTATTGCTCGGGGCGTCCTTCTTCATGCTGGTGTTCCGTGGCCTTGAAGGTCACCTCTGGATCGAATCGCTCTTTAAGTTTCTGCCGGCAGGCCAAGTAGGCTTCATCGTTTTCGTCAACGTGGCGATATTCTTCCTGGCGTTCTTCTTGGATTTCTTCGAGATCGCTTTCATCGTGCTGCCGCTGATCGCGCCAATCGCGCGCCAGCTCGGCATCGACATGGTCTGGTTTACGGTGCTGCTTGCCGTCAATCTGCAGACCTCGTTCATGCATCCGCCATTTGGGATCGCGCTCTACAACCTCCGCAGCGTAACGCCGTCTTCTGTCCCTACATCGCAGATCTACTGGGGTGCCGTGCCGTTTCTCGTTCTACAGATTTTGATGGTTGGGCTTCTCATCGCGGTGCCGCAAATTGTGACGCGGGCGCCGGCATCGACGGCTGACCCGGGAGCGATCAACATCGAGCTGCCACCGCCATCTGCTGATAATTGAGCAACCGGCCGAAGATCAGTGCATATTGGTGAGAGCTTCGATCACGCGGCAATCACCGACGCGGCCATTCTTGCAAGCGCGCACCATGCGCCTTAGTTCGTCGCGCAGCACGATCAGGCGGTTCAGGCGACTTTCGACGGCTGCGAGCTGTGCAGAAGCTAGTTGCGACGCTGCCTTGCAGGACAGTTCAGGCCTCTCCTGCAAGGCAAGCAGCGCCCTTACGGAAATGAGCTCAAATCCCAACTCGCGCGCCTGGCGGATGAAGGCCAGCCGCCCGGTATCCTCGTGGCCATAAACCCTGCGGCCATTGGGGGCGCGGCGTGCCTTCGGCAATACGCCGGCGCGCTCGTAATAGCGAATGGTCTCAATGTGGACGCCGCTTTTCTTTGAAAGCGTACCAATGGACATCATGGCAACAGGCCCCTTGTTTCTATAGCCACTACAGGATTCATAATTGCGCTAACGCAGATCAAGGACAACCTCCATGAATAAGAATCCTCGACGCTTCCGTGCGGTAATCAGGGTACCAGCAAGGATTGCTCCTCATGCTTCCAAGATTGAAGGCACAGCGCCCAAAGTGCCGAGTGTAAACGATGTAGTGCTGTCGATTGCCTGGCAAGAGATGACGCCGCGGCTTGCCAACGGCAGCGTCGATACTTTGAAGGTGATTTCCAGATCGACACTCGACCATCGAGGTTCTCAGGGGAAAGGCTACTTAAGGGTCCACGCGGCCGAAACACACGAAATTTTAGCCGGTCGGAGTCGCTTCTGAATCTCTCGCAAAGCGGCCAGCTTCCTAATGCCTCGCGCGGCGTGAACAAAAAATCTATAAGAGCCAAAGTATCGACATCAACTTGTACATGTCGACGAATTGCCGCATCGCCCGCTCATAATTCTTCGGCGCAGCAAGCAGCTTCACGCCTTAGCACCGGTACCGCCGGATGCAGTATGCTGGCCCACTCTGCATCGTGCCCCAACCACCTGAATTTATTGAGCGCTCCAGGTTATTCTCTGGTTTGTGAGTGCGCTATGACGACCGCATTCACAAGCATAGCGTCAAGCAAGTGCAGTCCGAATGGATATTGTCCAACTGCCAATTCGGCCATTTCCACGCCAACTAACAGAACTGGAACACCTACATCATCAAGAAAAGATGCCCTTCCGGACAGTGACCGTGGCCAGCGAGGCGACCGTCAACAAGCCCGGTGGAGAGGATGCGGCGGCTGCGGTTCGCGGATGAACTCGGTGAAATCTGGTCGCTCGGAGCGAAAGGACCGGTGGCGCAGCATGGCCACTTCCGGCCGCCGAGGCCAGTCTCGCCCGTGCGTTGGTTGGGCCTCTCGCCACCCAGGTCGGGTTGCGTGCGGTCTAAGTGCCTCATGCTACAAGTCCTCGGCTGGCGATTGCGCTGACTTCTTTAACCCGAGAACTAGAGCGCTTCATGACTTGAGGGAATCAAAGGGGATTCCGGAAGTGGGCTGGATGTGATTCAAGATGCTGGCTGGAATGGAGGCCAGCATCGATGCGTCCTCTCTCGAAAGACCTGCGTGAGCGTGTCGTTGCAGCGGTAGGAGCCGGCGAGAGCTGCCGGTCTGTGGCGGCCCGGTTTGATGTTGCGGCGTCGACGGTCGTGAAGTGGTCGCAGCGCTATCGGGCGACGGGGTCGGTAGCGCCGGGCAAGGTCGGCGGGCACCGCAAACCGGTGCTGGAGGCCCATCGGGCTTTCATTCGGGAGCGGATCGACCAGACGCCGCATCTGACGCTGCACAAGCTCAAGGATGAGCTGGCGATCCGGGGTATCGTCGTCTCGCACAATGCGGTGTGGACATTCCTGCGCCGCGAAGGACTGAGCTTCAAAAAAAACACTGTTCGCTCTTGAGCAGGCCCGGGCCGACGTGGCCCGTCGGCGACGGCGCTGGCAGGCCCTGCAGGCCGGCCTCGATCCGCGCCGCCTGGTCTTCATCGACGAGACCTGGATCAAGACAAACATGGTTCCCTTGCGAGGCTGGGCCCCGAAGGGCCAGCGCCTGCGCGGTTTCGCCCCTCAAGGACGGTGGCGAACCCTGACCTTCCTCGGTGCGCTCCGCTGGGACGGGATCACAGCACCCTGTATCTTCGACGGTCCGATCAATGGCCAGTGCTTCCGCGCCTATGTCGAGCAGCTGCTGTTGCCCGTCCTGCGGACCGGAGACATCGTCGTCCTCGACAATCTCGGCAGCCACAAAGCAAAGGCCTTGCGCCCGATGCTCAAAGCCGTTGGCGCGAGGCTTTGGTACCTCCCGCCCTACTCGCCCGATCTCAATCCGATCGAAAAGGCCTTCTCCAAGATCAAACACTGGATGAGGCTCGCCCAGAAGCGCACCCCGGATGGCATCTCGCGATACGTCGGCAAGCTCCTCAAGAGCATCCGCCAATCCGAATGCTGCAACTACATCCAAAGCGCTGGATACGATCACGTCAAAGCGTGAAACGCTCTAGCCCGACCCCGATCATCCGAACTGCATCTTCCGCCGCACATATCAGGAGCTTCTGTGCGTCTCGGATCGCCTCATCGAGACTGCAGGGCTGCTTTATGATCCCGGCGAAGGCATCGATGCCATGGTCGAAGTTCGCCATGCAGCCTGGTCCGATAGTGCCGGCAAGAGCCACCACGGGTAGGCCCCGCGCCTTCGCTCGTCGAGCGACCTCTGTCGGAATCTTGCCGACGGGCGTCAGCCCGTCCAGCGAGCCTTCCGCCGTCACAACGAGATCGGCCTCGGCGAGCAAGTCATCGAACTTTAGGAAAGGCATGATGACCTGAAACCGCGGGTGCAGCCGTCCGCCAAGGAGTGCACGAATCCCCGCTCCTAGCCCGCCCGACGCACCGGACCCGGGAGCGGTCGAGATATCGCAACCGGTCGCCTCCCGAACACGATCTGCGTAGATTTCAAGCGCGTGCTCAAGGACCGCGACCTGCTCGGGGGTGGCGCCCTTCTGTGGACCGAACAGACGGGCTACACCCCGGTCTCCAAGAAGGACATTCTGCCAATTCACGGCGGCGTCGATTACAACATGATTGAGTCGGGGGTCCCGCCGAGACAAGTCGATACGGCTGATTCGGCTTAGCTCGGCGCCGCCGAAACCAATATGGTTGCCATCGCGATCCAGAAGGCCCACCCCGAGCGCCTGTGCCATTCCAGTGCCGCCGTCATTGGTGCCGCTGTCGCCGCAACCGATCAGGATCCGCTCGACGCCGTGGTCGAGAGCGTCAAGGATCAGCTCACCGACACCAAAGCTTGTTGTGCGGGTCGGATCCCGATGATCTCCCGGTACAAGAGAGAGGCCAGCCGCAGCGGCGATTTCAACAATCGCCGTCTTCGGCCCCGACCCGCCCATGAAGCCGTAGAAGCTCTCGACGGGCAGGCCGATTGGGCCGGTTACAACCATTCGCCGGATGGTGCCACCCGTCACGCCTACCAGCGCTCTGACGAACCCTTCACCGCCGTCCACCATCGGGCATTTCAGCACCCGGGCTTCCGGCATGGCTCGCTGGATGCCGGTCGCGATCGCTTCAGTCACAGCCCATACATCGAGGCTTTCCTTGAAGCCGGACGGTGCGACAAGAATGCTTAAAGACACGGTATATCCTCGATTAACGACGGAAATCCAAATTGCGGCCAGATGTGAACCAGAAACAAACGACAAGCCCCTGTGAACCGACCTAAACGGGCACCCAGTTTGGCACTCGACTTGACGGTTTGGCAGAAACAAGTTTCGACCGCGCGTGGGGAGATCAATCGCGCAGGATTGGTCCCGGCGCTCACTCATGCGACACTCCAAATGTTTGGACTCAAGTGAATCGACCCAATGCAACGGCGGAGATGAGAAAGACACCGAGCACGCCACGATAGATCACGAAGGGCCACGCCGAGAAACGCTCGAGCACGCGCATCAGTCCCCAAATCGCGAAGAAGGCCGAGACAGAGCCTACCACTAGACCGACAAGAAGGATGGACCAGCCGTCGAGAGACAGCTGGACTTTGTGAAGCTCCCACAGTTCCTTGAGACCCGCCAAAGTGATTGCCGGCAAGCCAAGGAGGAACGAGAATCGAGCCGCCTCTTCTCGTTTGAAACCGAGCGCCAGCGCGGCGGTCAAAGTCGAGCCGGAGCGCGACACTCCCGGGATCAGGGCCCCGACCTGAGCGATGCCCACGATCATTGCATCGATGACCGATACATTCTCTAGCGTCCGTCTATGCCGGGCATAAAGCTCCGCGAGCGCGAGGAGAATGGCCATGACGATGCACGCCCAGCCGATCACTGTGAGGGTCCGCAACGGGGAACCGCAGGCGTTCAGCACCGCCGACAGAGACAGACCTGCCACGCCGATCGGGATCGTCGCAAGGATAATCCAAACGGAGAAGCGGAAATGTCGGTCCCGGAAATCCCGACGCGCCACGGCGTGGAAAGAATTCGTGGCCAACTGCCTCACGTCGCTCCAAAAATAGCTGACGACGGCAGCTAGTGCTGCGAGCTGCATGGCGGCTGAGAACGCGGAGCCGGGATCTTGCCAACCGAGCAGTGCCGGCACGATCCGCATGTGCGCTGTCGAGGAGATTGGCAGGAGCTCGGTGATTCCTTGCACGACGCCCAATACGGCGACCTTTGCATAGCCCAACGCCACGAATCCGGTGTCGACGCCCTGGGTACACGCTTCAGTCATGCTGGCTCCTCTGATTGGCGAAAGGCGGCCCGAATGTGTGAAGGACGAGCGCCAGGCTGCGCGGCCAATGTGCCGACCGATCAGCGGCAGCTGACGCGACCGCGCGATTTTCGTTGAAAGAAACCGTAGACACCTTCACCCCACGCTTCGCGTGATAGCGTGCCAGCGGCAAAATTCGCTGGTCCAGTGGAGCCTGTCGGAGGGACATGCTTGCCCATATCGTTCCTCAACAGCCCATCACCGCGACCGAGATGCCAACAGATCCAAACCTGTTGGGAAGAACTGGATGAGGAACAGGCTTGGCAGGGCGAACGCCTTCCAGAGATCGAACCGCAGTGTCAGGAAGAGCATGGTGCCAAAGAACGACTGCGCGGCCGTCAGGAAGATTCTCCTCACGCGCCACCGTCCCGAGCGGTATACGAGAAACCGACCGGCCCCGGTCAAGACATCGGATCGTCATCGTCTCATTCAGCGGGTCTCTGTTCGATCAAAGCCCTCCTGAATCGACCTCGTTGGCCAAAGCGAGCCAGTGATCAACAGGACGACACCGACAACTATCATCACGTCCGCCATATTGAAGGCCGGCCAGTGCCAATCGCCGACGTGGAAATCGAGGAAATCGGTTACGGCACCCCGACGCACCCGGTCCACCACGTTGCCTACAGCACCGCCGGCAATGAGGCCGAAGGCGAACGTATCGATGCGTTTTGTGGTTCGCACGGCCAAGATGAAGAGGCCTGCCGCGATCGAGCCTGTCATCCCGGCGAGGAACAAAGGTCGCTTCACAAAGAAATCGCCGAACATTCCGAAGCTGACGCCCGGATTAAAACCGAGCGTGAGATTGAAAAATGGCGCGATCTCGATCGTGCGCGGCGGCACCATTATAACGTTTAGAATCAGATATTTCGTGATGAAATCAACCGCAAAGGCGGCAGCTAGGGCACTGCCGGCCAATGCAGCGCGTCGAATCAATCTTGGGTTCGCCACGATACTGAAGCCTCATTCTTCATGCGGTTCTCCGAGACCGGCGCATCGCTGGGAGCGGCCGCTACGCCGGGGACGCCTTCGGGGCGATTGCCAGGGGCGGGCGCCGGTGCGCCGGAACGCCAAGTCCGCCGGAAGGCCCGCCCTGTTGAGTGCCCGTCTGACCACGGTTCAGTAGGCGCAGGCCGTTGAGAACGACCAGCAGTGATGCACCGACATCGGCCGCGATGGCACCCCATAGCGAAGCGAGGCCAATCACCGTCAGTGCTGTGAACACGAGCTTCACGGCAATGGAAAACGCAACGTTCTGCCTGATCACGGCCAGAGTCGCGTGCGAATGGCGCACCAGCCAAGGAAGCTTCGAGAGATCGTCAGACATGAGCGCCACGTCGGCCGTTTCAATGGCGGCGTCGCTGCCCATGGCGCCCATAGCGATGCCGAGATTGGCACGCCCCATCGCGGGAGCATCGTTGACGCCGTCGCCGACCATGGCAACGGAGCCGTAGCGCTTCACCAAATCCTCGACCGCCGCCACTTTGTCGGCCGGTAGAAGCTCCGCCCGGACCTCGTCGATACCTGTCTGCTTGGCAATCGCTTCTGCCGTCGCCCGGTTGTCACCCGTGAGCATCACGACGTGCTTGATGCCGGCGCTGTGAAGCGCCGTAACGATGCCCTTCGCTTCCGGCCTGACGGAATCGGCAACGGCCACGAGGCCCCAGACTTCCTGACCATCGCCAACCCCTACGATGGTGCGACCGGCACTTGAAAGTCCATCGGCCTGCTGCAGGACTGCGTCTGAGCTGATGCCTCGCTCCGCAAGGTAGCGGCGTGAGCCGAGCCATGTCTCGCGACCGGCCACTCGCCCGGTGACGCCTCGGCCCGCGATGGCTTGGACGGCCTCGGCGGGTTCGGCATCGATCCTCAACTCGATGGCCTTCGCCATGATGGCGCGCGCGATTGGATGCCCGCTGCGCGCCTCCAGGGCCGCGGCCAAGCCGAGTACGTCGGCTTCGTTGCGGCCGCCGAGCGGTACGATCTCGACGACCTGGGGCCGCCCTTCAGTGAGCGTGCCGGTCTTGTCCATGGCAATGGCCTTTAGGTGCGCGGGCGTCTCGAGGTGGGTGCCGCCCTTCACAAGGACACCCTGTTTCGCTGCGCCGGCAAGGGCCGCCACGATGGTTACTGGCGTCGAAATCACGAGGGCGCAGGGGCAGGCGATCACGAGGAGCACTAGCGCGCGGTAGAACCAGACGTCCCAGGCACCGCCCAGGAGCAGGGGCGGAGCCAGAAAGATTGCGATGGCAAGCGCCATCACGACGGGCGTGTAGATGCGAGCGAACTTCTCCACCCACTGCTCACTGGGCGCACGTCGACTCTGCGCCGAGCCGACCATCCGGATGATCTGGGCGAGTGTCGTGTCGTTTGCCGCTTTGGTGGTCACAACATCGAGGGCACCCTCGCCGTTGATGGTGCCGGCAAAGACTTCGTCTCCCGCCGCCTTCAATACGGGGACACTTTCACCGGTGATCGGCGCCTGATTGACCTCGCTTTCCCCGGCGGCAATCCGGCCGTCGAGCGGTACCTTGTCTCCTGGTCGGACGATGATGTGCATGCCGACCCGAACCTCGGCCGCCGGGACATCGCGCTCGGAGCCGTCTTCGAGCTTGACGCGGGCTGTGGGCGGCGCGAGTTCCATGAGGGCGGCAACCGCGCGGCGCGCGCGACCAAGGCTCCAAGCCTCAAGCGCCAGCGCCAGCGCGAAGAAGAACGAAACCGTGGCAGCCTCAAACCAGGCGCCGATGCCAATGGCGCCCGCGACCGCAACCATCATCAGCAGATTCATGTCGGGACGAAGACGCTTGGCGGCGAGCCAAGCCTTGGGCGCGACGTAGCGTGCCGCGCCGAGTACTGCGAGTGTGTACAGCGCCATGCTCGGCAGCGGAGTCGACCCCGAGCCGTGTTCACCCGCCTCGAACGCCGCGATGACGCCGCCACCCAGCCAAGCATGGATCGCAAAGCCCAGCGCCGTGAACACGCCGCTCGTGGTCGTCAGCCACGACTGCATCCGCCTGCGGCGCTCTTCGGCCTGCGCGGCTTCGCTGGTTCCGCCTTCAACCCAGGGCTCGGCACGCAGTCCAGCGCGCGCGACGGCCTTCTCGATTCTTGATTCGAGTGTCGCATCCGGCGCCATGTCGATCGACATGCGGCCGTTGAGAAGATCGAAGGCAAGCTTATCCTCGCCGACCAGCGGCCCAACCTCGCGCTTCAGGGCCGCGATTTCGTCGGCACAGTCCATGCCGTGAATGCGAAACACAACTTGGCCGGCGAAGCGGGTCGGGAGGGGTGGCGTGAGTGCATCCTGCACCTCCGCAGCAGCGCCGGATGCAGGACCGCCAGGCGCTTCGGCGGGATCGTCCGTGCCGGGCGAAATTGCTGGCGGCGACCAGGGCTCCGCGCGCATGCCCGTTCGTGCCACGGCTTCCTGGATCGCGTCAGGCGCCGCCCGGCTTTGGGCAGCCACGGTCATCATGCCTTGCGCCGTGTCGAAAGCGAGCTTGTCCTCGCCCACGAGTGGACCCAGTTCACGCGTGAGCGCGGCCACCTCGTTCTTGCAGTCGAGGCCGTCGACGCGGAAAAGCAACGTTTCTGCCGTGCCGTCCTCAACAAGTAAAGCACGCATTCCAGTCGGACCGACGCGGCCGACGATGTCTTCGACTGTCGCCTGCCCTTGCGGCGCGACCGTCATGAGCCCCTTGGCCGTATCGAACGACAGCCAGGCTTCGTTCCCAACTAGCGGACCAACCTCACGCTTGAGCGTGGCGACTTCGTTCTTGCAGTCGAGCCCTTCGACCCGAAACAGCAATGCAGGCTGCTGGTTAGGCTCGCGCAGTAGATGCGCCTGCATGCCGGTCGTCGCGACCGCCCGCTGGATGTCATCGACTGTCGCGGCGTCCTCGCATGCCACTTCCATAACACCAGCTTGGGTACTGAAGGACAACTTGTCGTCGCCGCCAACGATTGGCCCCACGGCGGCACGAAGTGCACGAACCTCATTTTGGCAGTCCAGGCCGTCAACCTTGAAGCGCAGCGAGCTTGACGTGCTCATCGTCGCGGCATCAGCAGACATTGTTATCTCCTTGGTATGTGTCGGCTTTGGCTCCGAGCCTTCTCCTTACCTTCCGGCCACCATACATCCTGTAGTCACTCCAGAATCAAGCATCTCGACAAACCAGCCCTAGCTGCTCGTCCGGGAACGAGGGCCCAAATGGACTCGCACTTTTATCTTGGGCCCGGAATGCGCCTTGCCCACATTTTGAACGGATCCTGCCGGCATTTGCGCGATCTAGCCGATATCGCACGCTACATGAGGGAGGGAGAGACCCTTCGCTAGCACAACGGCTGCGAAGTCAGCATGTTTCGTCGCCACGTTGAAATTGAAAGAGAAGCTCTATGGCAGAACGACCATAAATATTGCGACAACACGTGCGGGCGATAGTGTTCAAGGCGAGATTAAGATCACCTACGACAGCAAGACCACGACCTACCGGGCGGGCGGACGATCGGGACCCGCCGCGCGGCAACCCGCCTTACGGCCCGGCCCGGAAGGCGCGGTGACTCTTTTCGGACGGATGTAGCAATTCCTCACAATGACAAAAGCGCGCCAGCCTGGCATCTCGTGCCCGCGTTCACGCTTTCCCCGGTGATGCTCTGCAGCCTGATCGCCTGGCTGCAGAACGCCCACATCATCAACGGCATGTACAAGAGCGTCCAGGCCGAGTCCTGGATCGCCGATCCCGGTCGCGCGTCGCTTGATCCATCGAATTACCTCCTTTTCCCACTGCATGGCACGCTCTGCCGCCTGCTGGACTAGGTGGGAATCGAGCGCGGCGTGCCGTGGCGGCAGTTCGCCTATCTCAATGCCTTCTTCGCCAGCCTCTGCACGGTCATCGTGTGCGCCTTCATCCATTTCGTGACAGGCAGCGCACGTGTCGCACTGCTGGCGGCCTGCTTCCACTTCGGCTGCGGGTTCGTGCTGCTGCTCTCGGTGATCAGTGAGGACATCATGCCCGGCTACACGCTGATGCTGGGAGCCATGGCGCTGGCCGGCGTGTGGTTCGACCGGCCGAGTCACGGCCGCGTCGTGTTGGTCTGCGCATCTTCACCTTGGGCTGGCTAGTGGAATGGCGGTTGATGTTCCCCACGCTGCCCGCGCTTCTCGTCGCGCTCGCACTGTCGGACGGGCGGTGGATGCGTCAGCTGGCATTGATCGGCAGCTTGATCCTGTCGATCCTTATCGTGTCGGGCGTCGTGCAGCTCCTGTGGGCATGCCGGCGCTGTCGGCCTGCACGACATGCTGTGGACCGGCAAGGGTGTGGCGACCGGCTGAGCCGCTCTTCATCTCAGTGCTGTTTCAGGCCGCCAGCCTCGTGGCCGCCGTCGTCCTCTTGTGGCCGCTGCGCGCCGACCCAGGACTGCGCACCATCAGCGTCGTTTTCCTCGGCACCCTGGGTGCGGGGCAGGTCCTGAATCTTTATTCCCAGCCCCAAGATCCGCAGATGCAGCTCAACGTCATGCCGTGGCTCGCGGTGGCGTGGGGCCTGCTGCTGGGCGCGTCGCTGACGAAATCACGCGGCGCCGCGATCGTGCTCGCCGCGCTCTCGCTTGCGCCGCTCGCCTGGAATGTGAGCCAGCTCGCACGCTTTCGCGGCGGTGATGCGGCGGCACTGAAGGCCGTGGCGGCACTCGAGCAGCGCTTCCCGCCGGCATCGACGGTGTGGGTCTATTGGGGCTTCGAGCCCATCACCATGTGGCAGTATGCGTTGTGGAGCCGCACTTGGGACTGGGACGGCGCCGTCACCATCGCGCCCGCGCCGGCGGCCGATCCCAAGTTCAAATGGATCGCCCTCGATGCCGGCGCCATCCGCCATCGCGACTGGACGGCGGACCACAATGCGGAGGTGATCAAGCGCGACATCGACCAGGCCTTCGAGCGCGGCTATCGCGTCGTCATCTCCAACGTCTGAACCTGGAGCTTGCCTGAGTTCACCGGCCAGCTCGGCGTTTTGTGGACCGCCGACCGTGCCCCGCCATCTGGCGGAGGCTCCACGAAAATTTTGACGCGCAACTCATCTTTCGCGATCCTACGGTCGGCAGCTACTACGAGCTGCGACTGCGTTGAATTTCGACGACTGCCCATGGCCTCCGGATAAAGGCTAGCCGTCGACTTTGGAACGCAGCGAGCTTGAAACGGCTTATCGCCGTGTGATCAGCTTTCATCATGTATCTCCTGGCTGTCGCGAGCTCTGTCCCAAGTTTCTCCTTGCTCCTTGAAGATCATAAATCCCGGAGCCCCTACAGAATCACCGGGCGCACAGCAGGCGCGGGCCAGCTCAATGCTAATGCCGTGCTCTAACATCGCTTAGTGCCGTTTAGGCGCTTGCTCCTGCAATCGCTACAGGATGTACAGTTGCCTGAACGTCTTGCGCGAGGTGAGGTCGAGCGGTTTCGGGTATGACGGCATCGCTTTGCACCAGAGCCGGAGGAAGGCCTATGACGAACATCATGAAAGAGTTCGCGAAGTTCTTCGCCGGTGTGGCTGCGATGCAAACTGTATTTCACTGGGCGCTCGGATTGAGCGACGTGCTCCCGGTGACGCTCGTCGGCATCACTTACACGCCGGGCCTGAATACGACGGCCATGGTTGCATGGCCCATCATCATGGTTCTGCTGATCTATTACGCGTGGCTGAGGAGAAGCGCCGGATAACAGCGCCCTGCCCACGCATTTATCGCAATCCGGCCAACGAGGCTTTAGCGCATGCCTCTCAAGAACAGGGACATCCTTATTTCGGGAGCAGGCATAGCGGGGCCGGCTTTGGCCTATTGGCTCCAGCGATACGGCTTCGCGCCAACCGTTGTCGAACAAGCACCTAAACCTCGGGAAGGCGGGTACTTGATTGACTTCCGGGGCACTGGGATCGAAGTGGCGGAGCGAATGGATGTTATGCGTTGCGTGAGGGCGGAACAGTTCATTCCGAAGGAAATGCTGTTTGCCAACGCATCCAATACGGCGATCGGAAGAGTCGACATCGGCCGCCTGTTTCGGGAGACGTTCGATGACCCCCGCAAGGCGCAAACGCAGATCATACGATCGAAGCTGGCGCGGATTCTCTATGACGCAAGCAAGGAAACTCATGACGATTCCGAGCGTCGCGCGATTTGTGGCCAAGCGAACGTATGGAAGAGTGGTCCGAGTGGAAATCACGCTCAAAGACTATGAGGAGCAAGGGATGCGGTCACTCTGAACGATCAATGTGGCTCATGGCATGCATGGGCGGTCGACCCTGGCGAGCAGGCGCGCACTGCGTCGCAGCGGATGTTGCGGGCAACTCCGTGGACATGGCGGCGGCCCGCCACATTTGGAGGCGGGATGGCGGATGGCCTGGAGCCGCAGACGGTAGAGGCGCACGAGCCTGCTTTTGTGGCGCCGCGCGTGGATGTGATGAGCCCATGGTCAGTTCTTCGCGCTCAGGGGAAAGGCGCTGCGCCCTGTTGGCTGCGCCAGGCCCGGAGCAACGTCCCTCGTCGAGGAGATCTAGCGAGAAGGAACACCAAAAAATCCCCAAGTGTTGTGCCGCCATGCCCACCCGGTCGGGCTTCGATCCTGGGACGGATAAGGCTGCGTCCGCTGTGGCGCGGGTTCCGGCGCACAGGCTGCACCTGGGCGGTCCGAACCTCCTCGCTCGCGCTGCGCTCGATGATCGACGACCTTGTCGGGTTCGCCGCGATTCCAGCCAGAGGCCGCAGCACTTCGGACAACAATCGATTTTCGTGTCCTTAGTTGCCGGCGCGTCTCTTTGGCTGGGCTGCCACTTGGTGGCTGCGTCCTACATTTGCCGGGCACCCGTGTGCAAGGGGCGACATATCTCACCGTTGTTGTCCGTCGGCGGAAGACTGACCTCGCGCCTTGCTAGCCTCCTTCAGAATGTCCCAACCGCCCTTGACGACGATTCCACTAACCAGCAGCCCGATGATCAGATCGGGAAGCGGAGATCCGAAGAACATCACTGCAGCGGCGGATACAACGATGCCAGCGTTGGCCAGCATGTCGTTAGTCGTAAAAATCCACGACGCCTTCAAGTGCACGCCCTGGTCCCGATGCGCTCGCAGCAGCCGCAAGCAAACGAGATTGGTCGCGGCGTTAGCGATGGCCGTAACAATCATGGCTACGCCGATCGGCTCAGCGCCTACGAAAAAACGTCGGAGAACCTCCAGGAGCAGCGCCAGCCCCAACACGATCAAGAGGACGCCGGAGAGGCGTGCGGCGCGCGCCTTGGCCGCTACCGCCCGCCCAACGGCATAGATGCTGACCAAATACACGCCGGCGTCCGCCAAATTGTCCAGAGCGGCGCCTAGTAGACCAGTCGAGTCTGCGATGACGCCCACCGCCCCGGCGACAATAACTTGAAGGAAGTTGATGCCGAGTACCCACAAGAGGGTCTTGCGTTCCGCGGCATTACTCGCATCAAGCTGGATTTCTGATTCTTCTTTCTCATTTGCGCTCATGCAGACCCACAGGCTTTTCTACTTGCGGTGATGGGGCCGCTGGATCTCGTTGGTCAGCGCGTTGATGAAGAGCGTAGGGTTGACGGAAGCGAACTCCAAACCGTGGAAATTCACCCGCCATCGCCCGTCCTTGTCGATCACATGGGCGACGACGCCATGCGTCAGCTGCCCGTTCTCGGCCCTAGTCAATTTGTGGCCATATCGCTCGACGAGTTTCCCGGTCAGATCGGACGGTTGATCTGGCGTCATTGTCAGCAAGACCCAATTGGCGTCGTCCAATCCGTGCGCCGGACCGTAGCCGCGCAGGATTTCAGGCGTGTCGTGCTTAGGATCGGTCGAAATGCTGATGAACTGGACCATGCCCTTCATCGGAGTGCGGTTGACCATCGCCTGCATCTCGGTGATCTGGTCGGCGTGCAGCGGGCAGACGTCGGGGCAGTCCGCATAGATGAAATGCAGGACAACAACCCTGCTGCGGAAATCCGCGAGCCGGAAGACCTTCCCGTCCGCGTTGCGCAGCATGACCTCGGGCGCAGGCTTGTCGACGGGCTGGAAGTACTTTTCGTTCTCGAAAAGCATCGCCTGAAGCTCCTCGAGCGAATGGCGTGCGCGGCGTCGTTAGGGTAGCCCGCCGCTGCGAAGACAAGGATCCAGCCGACGATCGAGCGTATCGTTCACTCCCGACATGTGGGAAACGATCCGCCACGCCGGATGGCGCAGCGGATCGATACCGCACTACTGCTTCTTTTCGGTCTGGCCGCCTGCCGGCGGGCTGCCGTCGCGCCATTGCTCATTGGGCCTGCGGGAGGCGCCTTGCATCATTCGGTTGCAGTGGTCCATCATCTGGCCCATCCCCATCATGTTCCCCGGGCCCATCATCGAGCCTCCCGCGCCGCGCGGGGTTGCGTTGTCGTGCGCCTGAAGCGCCGACGGTATCGAGAGTGTCACCGCCACGACGGCGGCCGCGCCCACTGCAAAGGTGGATCTACGCATCGGTCAGTCTCCTTTCCTGTTGAGATTTCGGTTGTCCACCCGCCATCGTCGCCTCGACGAGAGCGGTTTGCGAATCGCTCACGCCGCTCGTGGTCGAGGTGACGGCGGGATGTTACGCGTCGCAGTCAGCGGATCGTCGACCCCGCTGCTTCGTGATGTCGGCGGCGCGCACGTCGAACGGGACCGTCGGCCCATGCGGTGCACGTAGGGGACCGCGCTCATCCAGGGTGGCAGTGACGAAGGAGCGGTGCGATGCCCACCGCCACCAGCCAGCTGTTGAATGAAGGGTGGACCTCGACTCGGTCATGGGCAACCTCCTTCCCCCTTCGCCGCCATTACTCGCGCGGCTGCGGTACGATCCGCAGGTACGGTTTGAGCGCCTTCCACCCACCAGGGAACTTCTTCCTGGCGTCCTCGTCGGAGACGGTAGGGACGATGATCACGTCTTCGCCCGGCTTCCAGTTCACCGGCGTCGCCACTTGGTGTTTCGCGGTCAGTTGGATCGAATCCAGCACCCGCAGCACCTCGTCGAAGTTGCGGCCGGTGCTCATCGGGTAGGTCAGCGACATCCTGATCTTCTTGTCGGGGCCGATTAGGAACACCGTGCGCACGGTCGCGTTCTGGGCCGGCGTGCGGCCCTGTGACGTCACGCCGGCATCGGCAGGCAGCATGTCATACAACTTGGCTACCTTCAGTTCAGGATCGCCGATCATCGGGTAGGTCACGGCATGGCCCTGGGTCTCCTCGATGTCTTTCGCCCATTTCTTGTGGTCGTCAATGGGATCGACGCTGAGCCCGACGATCTTGCAGTTGCGCTTGTCGAACTCCTGCTGCAGGCCCGCCATGTAACCCAGCTCGGTGGTGCACACCGGTGTGAAGTCCTTGGGATGCGAGAACAGGATGGCCCAGCCACCGCCGATCCAATCGTGGAAGGTGATCGGGCCGTGCGTCGTTTCGGCCGTGAAGTTGGGTGCTTCGTCGTTGATCCTAAGTGGCATGATTTCCCTCCAGTTGCTCCGTGACGGTCTCGTGATGTCGTGACCTCCCATTCAGTCCCTGTTGGCCCGACGGCCGTCTACCGCAGGCATGCGCGCACCCGACTGCTGGTCGATGCGCCTGCGGAAGAAGGCGACCATGTCCGGTGCGTCCCATTCGGCGGGCCGACTAGCCGGCAATCGGAGGATGCTCCGATAGCAGCCGCCGCACGATATTGACAGGCACATGACCGTCGACCACGTAGCCGCCAATGAACATCGAGTGGCAGCCTTCCAACTGCTCGGGGACGCCGGCCTTGCGGCTGATGATGGCGAGGTCGTTGGTCGGCTTGACGGTAACGTCGAAGCCGTTGCCACGCACATAGTCAGCATAGCCTTCGCAATAGGTGCATTGCGGATTCTTGTACAGGGTCGCCTCGAGGGCCTCCTTGGCCTGTGCCGCGGCTGTGCCCGTGATCATCAGTAGGACAGGAAAGAGAATACGAAACATTGCAGGTTTCCCTTTGCATCAACTGGCTGTCATCGCGTCTCGCTACCGGCGCCTTCGATCCGCAGAGTGGCCATCAGGCCGGCTGTCTGGTGGTCGGTGACATGGCAATGCAGCATCCAGTCGCCGGGATTGTCGGCCACGAACGCCACGTCGACGGTCTCCTTGGGAGCGACGAGGACCGTGTCGGCCCATTGATTGTGCGGAACAGGCGCGCCATTGCGGCTCAGCACGCGGAAGCTGTGGCCATGTAGGTGCATGGGATGCCACCACGCCGTGTCGTTGCGCAGCCTCAAGACATAGCTGCGGCCAAGCTCGAGCGTCGCGAGTGGCGGCATGCCAGCGTGGCCGTCGCCGGTCATGGAGGTCGAGTTGATTGCCCACGCGGCGCGGCCCATCCTCGCCATGCCGCCCATCCCCCGCATGCCCATCATGCCACCCTGCAGCACGAGTTCGCGCAGCTCGGCGGCTTTCAGATCTGGCGTCGGCAGCGGATTGCGCGGCAGGCGGAGCGGCGCCTCGGAAGGGTGCATTCGCATCGGCGGCGCCGCGTCGTAAGCGAGCTCGACCAGCGAGTATTTGAGCTCCTCGTCGAAATCGTCGATAACCTCGTAGCGCCGGCTGGGCTCACCCTGCATGTCGAGCACGATGTCGATGCGCATCGCGGGACCAAGCAGCAACCGGCCGTGCTTCGGCACATGCGGGTCGCAGGGTTGTCCGTCGATCGCCACGACGACCGGGTGATGTCCCTCGAAGCGAAGCGCCATGATGCGGGCGAGCGCAGCATTGATGAGGCGGATACGCACGCGTTCGCCGGCGCGGACCGGCTCGACCGTGGGCACCACGCCGTTGATGGTGACGGTGTTGCCGATGCGGCCGGACATCGCCGCTTCCATCATGTTGCCGAAGCCGCGGGCAATCTGCCCGTCAGGCCTCAGCCGCCAGTCCATGATCGTCCAGACCAGTTCGCGGTCCACCGGCACCGGCGAACGCTCCTCGACGATCAGCGCACCGGCCAATCCCCGACCGAGCTGCTCAAGCGTGTTGGCATGGGGGTGATACCAGAATGTGCCGGCATCGGGCGGCGTGAACTCGTACACGAATTTCTCGCCCGGGCGGATCGGCGCCTGGGAGATGCCGGGGACGCCGTCCATGCCGATCGGCAGGCGGATGCCGTGCCAGTGAACGGTGGTGTCCTCCTCGAGCCCGTTGTCGACGACGATCGAGACCGGCTCTCCCTGGCGAACGCGCAGGGTGGGGCCGGGTACGACGCCGTCGTACGCCCATACATCGGTCGCTGGCCGTCGCGGGCCGGTCAGCGGCGCCTGTCCACGGGCGACCGCAATCCGATGGCTTTGACTTGCCTGCGACAGGCTCGGGCGAACGAAGCCCAGCAAGGCAGCCCCGGCGCTCGCCGAGAGCATCGCCCGCCGCGTCAACAATCCGATATGATCGGCACCCACAACTCTATCCCTCCGCAATTACGATGGGTGGCGGTGCGCGTCGCCCGATGACGGCCAATCTGCACCAGTTTGGATAGCCGCCACCGTGGACGTGCGTGCACCGCCGCCTGTCAGCCGCAGGCGGCGATCAGGCTCGCGTTAGCCGAGATTTGTAGATTTAGGAGGGTAAGGATCAGGCGCATGCGCCCACCCGACGAGCGACGGCTGGACCGGCATAGGCAAGCCAAGCCCGTCGATTCGGACGCTGACGACAGGCGCCGATGCCAGCGTCGCAACGCTTGAACCTCCACAAACAGCGAGGCTGCAGTCCATTGCTTTCGCGTCGCGGCTGCCGTGATCGCAGTCCAGGCATTTGCCGTACTCGGCGGCGACGCCCATGCCCGACGCCCCGGTCATCCTGGCCGCCATCTCCGTCGCCTCGACCGCCAAAATACTCATGCTCGCGGCAAACACCAGCCCCAGAATCGAGGTCAGTGTCTGTCGAAGCCAAGAGCGAGTCATGTGCCAGAGTGTGGGGATTTATTTCCCGACTGCAAGCCGCATCCCATCACGGGCCTGCGATTTTACGACGCGTGTCGGAGCGGAGCGCAGCAAACGCAAGTGATGGCTGAAAGGCGGCAAAGCCACCAAGTGATCAGGGGGGTGTGGGAGCGTTCATGTCGGTGGTTTACCGTTACTCCGCTGATCGCTGTCTCGATCTACGACATAATCGGCCGGTAGTTCGTTTTGGTGATGCTCGGCCTCGGTTTGGCTACCTGCGCCATGCGCATGTGCGGATCGACATCCTCCGTGTTCGCCTGCCATTGCGCATGACGCCTGTATCGAGCTGTCCGGCCGCTTGCTGGTCCTGGTTCGTTTTGCATGATGTCGTCCATGGCGGCGAACTCGCACTGAACACCTTCGACACGATGGAGCGTGCATGCGCGCCACTCGGCCTGCTGACGCGCTGGATCACCAAGTCCGCGCTGCCGCTGGGCGGCGTAGTGCTGCTGGCCGGCCTATCCGTCGCCATCCTCAATACACCTGTCAGGAGAGTGCCTCCGATTGGAACTGCCGCAACGATAGCGTCGGAGACCT
Source organism: Enhydrobacter aerosaccus (assembly GCF_900167455.1). Taxonomy (GTDB): domain Bacteria; phylum Pseudomonadota; class Alphaproteobacteria; order Reyranellales; family Reyranellaceae; genus Reyranella; species Reyranella aerosaccus. The sequence continues at coordinate 206,696 of NZ_FUWJ01000008.1, read as the reverse complement.
TGGCCTCCTCGATCAGATAGGGAACGGCCGTCTCTGGCCAAACGATGTGCGTCGGCCAATCGGAAACGGCCTGTGAGCTGAGCGCAACGTAGAGAGAGAGAGAGAGAGAGAGAGAGAGAGAATGCGCTCACGTTCCTCCGGATTCCATTTCATCGCCTGAGGAACGTTTGCCTGCACAATGCGCAAGCGCGATCCTGGCACATCTCCGGGCATGTCTCCCGCAAGTCGATACGCGCCACCCCCCGAAAGAGCAAGAACACCTATCGTCGAAACAGCTAGGGGCATCCAGCGTGGGCTCTCAGGGATCCTGCTGCCGATCGCCAGTCCAGGAGCGGCTGCGAGAAGTATGGTGAGAAATCCGAGCCCGTAGATGCCCAAGACTGAAGCTGCCTGTAGTGTCTCGTCCGCTCCTCCCCAGGCATATCCAATCAAGTTCCACGGAAAGCCCGTAAGAACGTGCCCCCTCAACCATTCGGCTCCGCTCCAGAAGACAGCAAGCGCGAGGAGCAGTCTCCAGCCGACGGCGCCTGTTGCCTTCGCAAGACCACAAGCCAAGGCAGGGAACAGAGCTAGGAACGCAACCAGTGCGGCGATCGCGGTACAGCGATTGCACCGAATCGTGTGGCGTCGACATAGAAGCTCTCAGCAATCCAATTCAGACCGACGGCAAAGCGAGCAACTCCAAACAGCTGCCCTAGGAATGCGGCGCGAGACCATTGTCGAGCACCATTGACCAGCCAAAAAAGGCCGGTAAAGGCAAGGAACAAGAGCGGCATCCAGTGGAATGGAGCCAGTGAGAATGCACCGAGCGCGCCAAAGCCGGCTGCCAACGCGCATCGCAACACGGAGCTCGCCTTGTTAGAAGTATTCAAACTGGTCGCGTTTGATCAGAAGCTTGGCGATCATCGTGCGCTTACCTCGTTTCACGACGCTATCACTCACGTCCTCCAAGTGTGCGACAGGCGAGCTCCAGGCAAAGTACACGACGATTCCTCCGAGCACGATCAACGCGATCAGAGCGATAAGTTGGAGACGGGTCGTCACGGCGATGGTGCTTGGACACCAACGTTGAAGGGGTCGATATGCCCAGCGCGGCCCAACTTCGCATCCATCCGGCTTTGGTCGAAACGGAGCCACGCGCTGAGCCCGAGATAAATCGCAAGGGCTGCGGCCGCCGCTGCTGCTCTCCACAGTATGACCTGGCTGCTCCTCACGGCGCCTTTACTTCCGATTTGACCAAGTCATGGAGTTCCTGCGCGCCAAACCGTTGAAGCGGCTTTCCATTCACGAAGAACGTCGGGGTTGCGCGGACGCCGGCTGCTTTCACGTCTTCGGCATCCTGGGCCAGCAGGGCGGTGACCTCTGGCTTCACCGCATCCTGCTTGGCCTGCGCCAGGTCGAGCCCCAGGCCTTCAACGACCGTCCAAGCGCTGTCCGCCGGGCGTCCATGCGGCGCCCATTGCCCCTGGGTTTCGAGGAGACGTTCAAGGACTGCCTCGAACTTTCCCTGCCGGCGGGCCGCTTCGAGGATGCGAATCGCCTCTGCCGACGTCGGGTGAAAAGCAGCATAGCGCAGCACGAGGCGCACCTTGCTTGGAAACGACGTCATGATCCTCTTGACCACCGGGTAGAAGGCGCGGCAGGCCTCGCACGCGGGATCGAAGAATTCGATGATCGTGACCGGCGCAGTGTTCGGGCCGAGTACGGGCGCATGGGCACGTATGAAAGGCGCGCCGGTTGACGCGGCCGGTGTCGCGACCGACTTCTCGCGGGCCGGACGCCAAAGGAGCGTACCGCCTGCAAAAATACCGGCAGCAACAATGGCGGTCGCCACGATAGCGCCTCGACGGTTCATGTGTGGTCCTTTCTGAAGGGAACGGTCAGCGATAGGATGATCGCCGCGAAGGCCGCCAGCGACAGGAACGGCAACGGCAGGAATCCGAACAGGGTCTGTTCCTCGCCGGCGCATGACGGCCCGTTGCGCGTGCACGGCTGCACGCTCTCAGCGATGACGCCGGCAAACAGGAGGCTATGCCACAGCGCGATCAGGCAGCCAGCAACCGCGATCGGCAGCACGTAGTGGCGAATGGAGGTTTCCGAGCGGTAGCAGGCAACGCCGAGAATGAGCGCCAAGGGGAACATGGCGATCCGCTGGTACCAGCAGAGCACGCACGGGGCCCGGCCCATGACCTCGCCGACGAACAGCGCACCCAGGGTAGACGCAAGCGCGATCAACCACGCGGCGTAGAGAGCGTTAGCCTGTAGCCTGACAGGCCGCATGTCATCATCACCCTGGTTTCATTGTCACGTAACAACATCCCGCAGATATGCTGGCCTCCTGTCCGTCTTCTCCGCGGGCCACGTGTACTCTCTATAGTCACTAGAGGTTCAAGGACGAATCGTCGCGAGGAATGACGCCGCATCGCTGATCCTAAGCTCTCGCTCGTCAAGGGCCAGCCCAACTCGGTGTTTGATGCCGACGGCTCAGCCGTCGGCGTGACTCGTGCCCAAGCCAAATCACGTCCCTGAAGGTGTTGTCGCCATGATCCGCCTCTGCCTGGCCCTGACCGTCGCCCTTGCGCTCGCCGTCCCGGCTCTCTCTGCAGCCTCCCATGAATACAAGCTCGGAGCGCTCGACATCGTCGAGCCCTGGGCGTGTGCCACGTCGTCCACCGCGCAGACTGGCGGCGGCTTTCTCGTGATTACCAGCAAGAGCACCTCGCCGCACCGACTGATCAGCGCCAAGAGCCCGGCAGCTGACAAAGTCGAGAATCACGAGATGAAAATGGACCGCAACGTTATGCGCATCGCGAACTCGACATGGGCCTGGACATCCCGCCCGGCGCCACCGTCGAGCTGAAGCCAGGCGGCTTTCACATCACGTTCATAGGCCTCAAGGCGCCATTCGCCAAGGATGCGAAGATCCCAGTCACCTTGGTGTTCGAGAAGGCCGGCAGTATCGATGTCGAGATAGTGGTTGCGGCTATGGCCGCCGCCGCGCCCGCTCACAAGCCTTGAGCGAGGACACCGCCAACCACGGCCAACCCTCAACTCAGCTCTGACTGACGGCGTGTCGCGACGTCGCTCGCGCGCACCTTGTCACCCTCAAGCACGCCCCATCAAGAAGCTCGACATGGACAGCATGACGATGGTGTTTCGTGTCGCCGATCCGGCGATGCTCGGCAAGGTATAGGCTGGCGACAAGCTCGAGTTCGAGGCCGACCGCGTTGACGGAGCCATCACGGTAACACAGAAACGACCTCATCTGCACGGCAAGCACATGCAGCAACGTCTAGACACGGCATGGCAGTAGAGGATGCAATGGGCCCATCGGGCCTCGGCGGGACATCTAGCCAGGAGGACTGCTAAGGCGTGATGACCTCAGTCCCGCAGGGTCACTGGCTTAGCTCAGTCCGGCTTTACGTTGCCACGTCGGGCATTCTCCATTTGGTTTGGGAGACGCTGCAACTTCCCCTCTATACTATTTGGAGTACGGGTTCCTGGGGAGAAATTGCGATCGCGGTCTTCCATTGCACGATCGGCTTATTGATGATCGCAAGCCTATCACTTCTGATCGCGCTGCTGGTTGTCGGACATCGATCGTGGCCTTCCGAAAGGTTCACCGTTGTTATGATGGCGACAATCATCATTGCGGTTGGCTACGCCGTCCGTCTACAGTGAATGGATGAACACGATAGTCCGGAAGACTTGGCAATATTCCAACTTGATGCCGACCCTACCCCTTCTCGGCACGGGAGTTTCTCCGTTTACTCGATGGCTTATTGTCCCAAGTATTGCTTGTGCGGTGGTTCGCTCACGGCACAAGCGATTGTTGCGCCATCGCTAGTTCTTGTGTCTTTCCAATCGTAGGCCTGTGGCCCGACGCGCAGGCGGTCCCATCGATGTAGGAGTGCTTTGCCACTTCTGAACGGCGTTTGCCACTACCAGCGCAGCAGCCGGGGGCCGAGGACGGCGCCAGCGAGTGTGCACAACATGATCGTGCCGCTGTACCAGATGGCGACGAACGGCAACGAATCGGCGGTGCAATGCAAGGCGTAACCAGCGGCGCTCAGCCCCCCTGCGATGAGGCCGGCAAGTGCGCCAGCTCGTCTTAGATCCGTCGGCGCGGCTTGTCGAACCGCCCAGACCACGAGGGCGAAGGGAACAATGGCGATTATCGGTATGGACAGCAGGCATTCGAGCCATTCGTTCCCCATGAACATCACTTGCCAATGCCCCGCGGGCGCATTAGCCAAGCTGATCGCGGCCAGCCCGACAATGCCGACGAACGGCAACGCCACCAGCGCTATCGACCCACGCCGGCTGCCGGCTGGTCGCGCAAATCTGGTCAAATAGAAAAAGGCAAGCGCCGCGACCGCCACTGCGAAAGCGAGCTTGGCGATCATGAAGCCAAGTGCCTCAGCGGTCCAAACGTCGGTCCGGCCGCCAAGCATGACCAGTGAGGCGCCAAGAGCGACCACCGCGCCCACCGCGATGGCTCCGGCGATGGTACGAGATACCAGCCGTTGATCGACGACTTCGACATTGGTGCTCAGCATATTGACCAGATCGTCTGTTTTCATGTCTTGTGCTCCGGCCTAATCACCGCCGATAACGCCTTCAATCCGCGGTGGATGCTGATTTTGACCGCCGACTCCGTCATGCCCGAGCGGCGCGCCGCCTCGGCGACACTCAATCCGTCCAGTTTCACGTACTTAATGGCTTGTTGCATCTTGACCGGTAGCCGGGCCATCAGCCGCCTAAGGTCGATCGAGCTCTCCACCCCGTCATGATCGGCGTGCGAAGTAAGCTCGCCGGCGTCCTCGAGCGGCACGTCGCGGTAGGACGAGTTGGTGTGGCGCAGATAGTCGATGAGCTTGTAACGTGCGATGGCGTGCATCCATGGCGTGAAGAACTCTGCTCGATCGTAGGTATGCCGTCTGGTGTGGATCGCCAGCAACGTTTCCTGCAATAGATCCTCCGCTTCAAAGTCCCCCCGCCCGACACGCGAAAGCCGTCCTCGGTAGTAGCTGCGCAAATGCTGGCTGAGCCGTTCGAGCAGCATCCGATATGCAGCAGCGTCGCCGTCGAGGCCGGCCGTCATGAGTGCCTTCAGCTCTTGCTCATTCGTCGACATACGGCTGCAGTCTTTTATTCGGGCGAGAGGCAGCCCTGGTTACACGGACCGCCAAAAAATTCGTCACGGCACGCAGTGCACTCGAATGCGCCGTTCACGTCAACGTGAGCATGACCCTGTATCCGTTGCCCCCTCCGCGTCGAACTTACGGGAAGAGGCCACTCCCTTAGGAAGGGAACCCTCAAGACAAGGAGATCGACATGGAATGTCCACTTCACAGAACGCTCGTCGGCGCAGGCGCCGTTCTGGCCGCGAGCGCAGCGAGCTTCGCCGCCGCGGTGGCGATCACGATGTCGGGCCCCGCCTTCGCCGCACCCTCAGACTATCGCTTCGAGGTGGTGCAGGCGGTACCTGCCGGTCCCGGCAAGTCGGAGGTAACCGTCCGCCTCGTGCGCACGGTCAACGGCACACCGGTTGCGAACGCGGAGATCTCCGCGGCCACGGCGATCAATTCTGTCGCCGAGCCAACAGGTTCCCGCCGATTCCGGGTCGAGACGGCAACGGCCGGTCCCCAAACATTGCAGGTCTCCGCCAAGGTGCCAGGTGCAACTCGCGTCGAGCGCTCTTTCAACTTCTCCGTGAAGTTCATGCAGGAGAGGGCCATCCGCGGCGCGAGCGAGATGGTCATCGGCGCGGTCACTTTTGAAGCCCAATGAAGTCTTGGCGGGCCCCGCGATGACGAACTCGGCCCACGGCGCCTGCCCAAGCCGGGCACTCGTCGGATCCAGAAACACTAATGGAGAGCGAAAATGTTCCGCCGAAGAGCTATAGTGCTGGTCGTCGCAGCGACGACCAGCGCAATTGCCGCGCCCACGCTGGCGTGGGACGCCAGCCTGTCCGGCGAACGGGTTCTGCCGGCCGGCCGCGTCGTTAAGGTCGATCGCGATGCCGGCAAAATCGCCATCGAGCACAAGCCGATTCCCCACCTCTTCATGGAAGCCATGACCATGATCTTTCAGGTCAAGGAGCCGGCGATGCTCGCGGGACTGACCCCGGGAGACAAGATTCGGTTCAAGGTGGAACGCGACAACGATGGGTTCGTCATCAGCAGAATAGAGAACGCCAATTGAGAAGACCGTGTCTATCCCGCGCGCTTCGGTCCGTCGGCGATCGGCAACTGCCGAAATGTGGCGCCGTTACGTCACTGCGCGCTGGCCAATCCGATAGGAGCAAATCCGATGAGCGAAGACATGTCCTGCGGTACCATGATGTGGGGCGGATGGGTGATTGGAATACTAGCCCTCGTCGTTCTTCTGTTGGGCGCTGCGGCTCTCGTCAAATACCTACGATCGAAGTGAGAAGTCGCGTTATTCGAACCGAAGGCTGGATGGTCTTGACCGAGCGCCACGTCATCGATGCAGCGTCTCTGCATAGCGCTACCGTGACAACTGCGCTGTTGGCAGGTTCGACCGATTAGCACACTATGATAGCCATGCGTCGTCTGCGCCTCCTTGCTGGCCTGCTAGGCTGCTTTGCCGTTCTCGCGGCAAGTCTGCCCGCGGCCGCTTTTTGGTCGGCACCTTCGCTCAATAGCGTACCGGCGCAGACGGCAGCATCCGAGCCCTGTGATAACTGCCCCGATTGCCAAGGGGCGCCGTGCCAGCCAGCGATGGCCGGTTGCGTCCAGACCTGCGTGGCCTCGGCGCCCGCACTCGGCGTGGCGGATTTTTCCTTGGGCGAGGTATCAACTACTGAAGCGGTAAGTTCCTCGCCGCTGGCCGCCCTGCACGGCCGATCTCCGCCACCCGATCCCTTCCCACCGCGATCCTAACTTCCCGGCGTTTATTGTAGCGAAGCGAATGCCCAATGGCATTGCGCTGCTCGCGCGTATGCACGCGAAGTTGTTGGAAGGAAAGTCGCATGTCGAGCACACCACATTCGAAGCGGGCGCACGCCGTGGCGATTGCACTAATCGCGCTGTTGCTGGGCGGGGCCGCAGGCGCCGCGGCCGTATTGTGGATGTGGAAAGGCGGCGGCTCAACCAGCCCGATGTCATCCGCTGAGGCTGCAGGGCCTACACCCACAGGCCCGTGTAACGGCAAGCCGGCCAAGCTCTATCGCAATCCCATGGGTGCACCCGACACCTCTCCGGTGCCCAAAAAGGATTCGATGAACATGGACTACATACCGGTTTGCGACGACGCAGAGGAACCGCAGGCCTCCGACATCGTCAAGGTGAGCCTCGATCGTGTGCAGCGGCTCGGCGTGCGCAGCGAATTGGTCGAGGAGCGGCAACTGGCGCGGACCATCCGCACTTTCGCCTCAGTGCAGTACGATGAGCGCCGCCAGGCCGTGGTCGCGCCGAAGTTCGGCGGTTGGATCGAGAAGCTATACGTCAACGCCACCGGCGACGTCGTGAAGGCCGGCCAGACGCTGTTTGACGTCTACAGCCCCGAGCTCAACGTGTTGCAGCAAGAATTCATGCTGTCGCGCGGCACGCAGAGCGGTGCCGAGGGCCGCCTGCGCAATCTCGACTATCCCGAGGCCGAGCTTGAGAAGCTGCGCCGTGGCGACCGCGCGTCACGCATCATCGGCGTACCGGCGCCAGAAGCCGGCACGGTCGTCGAGAAGATGGCGGTCAAGGGGATGCGCTACCAGCCTGGCGAGGTGCTGTTTCGCATCGTCGATACATCAACGATGTGGGTGCTGGCCGAGGTGTACGAACAGGATCTCGCCTACGTGAAGGTGGGCGACATGGCCAAGGTAATGGTCAACACCTGGCCCGACCGGTCGTTTCCCGGCCGCGTGATCTTCATCTATCCTAATGTTGGCAAGGAAAGCCGCACGGCGCGGCTGCGCATCGAGGTTGCTAACCTCGATGGTCTGCTGCGCGCCGATATGGCGGCCACTGTCGAGATCGAGGCGCCGTTAGGCCGCGCGCTCGCCGTACCTGATTCCGCGGTGATCGACAGCGGCCAGCGCCAGATCGTGCTGGTCGAGCGCGGCGAGGGCCGCTACCAGCCGGTGACTGTGAAACTTGGCGCGCGCGTGCCGGGCTATATTCAGGTGCTCGACGGGCTGAAGCCCGGCGAGCGTGTGGTCACCTCGGCGACCTTCCTGATCGATGCCGAAAGCAACCTCAGGGCGGCCCTTGGCGCCTTCACGGCGGGAGAGAGCAAGTGATCGCCGGCCTCATCCGTTGGTCTGCCCGGAGCCTGCTGCTGGTTTTCATCGCGACCCTCGGTCTGATCGGCGGTGGTCTCTACGCCGTCCGCCACGTTTCGCTCGACGCCATCCCTGACCTCTCCGACACCCAGGTCATCGTCTATACCGAGATGCCGGGTCAGGCGCCGCAGGTGGTCGAGGACCAAGTCACCTATCCACTCACGACGGCCATGCTTGCGGTGCCGCGCAGTCGCGCCGTGCGCGGCTTCTCTTTCTTCGGCGTGTCGTTCGTCTACATCATCTTCGAGGATGGCACCGACATCTACTGGGCGCGCAGCCGCGTGCTGGAATACCTCAACTCGGGCGCCCAGAAACTGCCGGCCGACGTCAAGCCGACCCTAGGACCGGACGCCACCGGAGTCGGCTGGGTCTACCAGTACGTTGTGGTCGGCGCGAACCGCTCCCTGGCCGAGTTGCGCTCGCTGCAGGACTGGTTCATCCGCTTCGGCGCGGCCAAGGCCGAAGGCGTGGCCGAAGTGGCGAGCGTCGGCGGCTTCGTGCGGCAATATAACGTCGTCGTCGATCCCGTGAAGCTGCGCTCGTTCGGCGTGCCGCTCGCCCGAGTCATCGAGACTATCCGGGCCTCCAACCGGGAAGTCGGCGGCCGGGTCGTCGAGATGGCCGAGACCGAGTTCATGGTGCGCGGGCGAGGCTACATCAAGAACGTGGCGGACCTCGAGCAGATTGTGCTGCGCGCCGACGGGACGGTGCCGGTACTGCTGCGCGACGTGGCGCGGGTCGAGTTTGGCCCCGACGAGCGGCGCGGCCTCACCGAGCTCGATGGCGAGGGCGAAGTGGTGAGCGGCATCGTGCTGCAGCGCTTCGGGCAGAACGCGCTCGATGTCATCTCCAACGTCAAATCCAAACTCAAGGAGATTGCCGCCGGCCTGCCGGAGGGTGTTCGCATCGAGCCAGTCTACGATCGCTCGGACCTGATCTATCGGGCCATCGATACCCTCGTCTACACGCTGATCGAGGAAAGCATCGTGGTAGCGGTGGTCTGTTTCGTATTCCTGCTTCATCTACGCTCGGCGTTGGTAGCGATCATCACCTTGCCGGTTGGCATTCTGATGGCGTTCCTCGCCATGCATGCGCTGGGCATCGGCTCGAACATCATGAGCCTCGGCGGCATCGCCATCGCCATCGGCGCCATGATCGACGCCGCGATCGTCATGATCGAGAATGCCCACAAGCACCTTGAGCGATTGAAGCCGGGGGAGTCGCGCACTGAGGCGATCATAGCGGCGGCGGTCGAGGTTGGCCCGGCGCTGTTCTTCAGCCTGCTGGTCATCACCGTCTCGTTCCTGCCGATCTTCACCCTGGAGGCCCAGGAGGGCCGGCTCTTCAAGCCGCTGGCCTGGACCAAGAGCCTCGCAATGGCCGCGTCGGCGCTGTTGTCGGTGACCCTGGTGCCGGCGCTGATGGTCCTGTTCGTGCGCGGCCGCATTTTGCCCGAGCGACGCAACCCGGTGAACCGAGCATTGATCTGGCTCTATCGTCCGGCGATCCGGCTGGTATTGTGGGCGCGCGTGCCGACTATCCTGTTGGCGGTGGCGGTCTTGGGCGCGACGGCATGGCCTGCGATGCGGGTCGGCAGCGAGTTCATGCCAAGCCTCGACGAGGGTACGCTGTTCTATATGCCGACCACGTTGCCTGGGCTCTCGGTCACCAAGTCGGCCGAGCTGCTGCAGACCCAGGACAAGATCATCAAGTCGTTCCCAGAGGTGGCCTCGGTCTACGGCAAAGCCGGCCGCGCCACCACCGCCACCGATCCCGCGCCGCTCGAGATGTTCGAGACGGTGATCAGCCTCAAGCCCAAGGACCAGTGGCGGCCTGGCATGAACATCGACAAGGTAATTGCTGAACTCGACCGGGCCCTGCAATTCCCCGGCGTCAGTAACGCCTGGACGATGCCCATCAAGGCCCGTACCGACATGCTGGCGACGGGCATCCGCACGCCCGTCGGCATCAAGCTCTTAGGCCGCGATCTCGGCGAGCTGGAAAATCTCGCGCGCCAGGTCGAAGCTGCAGTGCGCGATGTGCCCGGCACGACATCAGCGTTCGCTGAGCGTGTCACCGGCGGCTCCTTCCTCGACATCGTGCCCGACCGGACCCGGCTGGCACAATACGGTGTGCTGATCGAGGATCTCCAGTTGGCCGTGTCGAGCGCGCTCGGTGGTGAGGCAGTCGCCACGACGGTCGAGGGCCGGGAACGCTATACGATCAACGTTCGCTATCCGCGTGACCTGCGCTCCGATCCGCGGGCCATCGCCTCCGACGTCCTGGTCTCGACCATGAGCGGCGGCATGATCCCGCTCGGCCAGCTCGCCGAGGTGAAGCCCAATCGGGGCCCGACAACGATCCGCACCGAGAACGCCCAGCTTGCGGTCTACATCTTCATCGATTACCGCGACCGCGACCTCGGCAGCTACGTCGCCGACGCCCAGCGCGCCGTACAGGAAAAGGTCAAGTTTCCGCCCGGCTTCTACGCCGTGTGGAGCGGCCAGTTCGAGTTTCTGCAGCGGGCGGAGGCGCGCCTGCAGATCGTGGTGCCGGCGACGCTGCTCCTGATCTTCGTGCTCCTCTACCTCAATTTCCAGCGCATGACCGAGACTCTGATCGTGATGCTGTCGCTGCCCTTCTCGCTGGTCGGCGGCTTCTGGCTCGTTTGGTGGATGGGCTTCAACATGAGCGTCGCCGTCGCGGTGGGCTTCATCGCCCTTGCCGGCGTCGCCGCAGAGACCGGCGTCGTGATGCTGATCTACCTCGACCACGCCTTGGCCGAGCGCCGACGACGAGCGGAAGCCGAAGGGCGCCCGCTCGATCGCTCCGACCTCACGGCCGCGATCGTCGAAGGCGCCGTCGAGCGGGTGCGGCCAAAGATGATGACGGTGACGGCCATCATGGCCGGCCTGCTGCCGATCCTGTGGAGCACCGGAACGGGCTCGGAAGTGATGCAGCGCATCGCCGTACCGATGATCGGCGGCATGGTGAGCTCGACCCTGCTCACCTTGCTGGTCATTCCCGCGCTCTATGGTTTGGTGAAAGGCTGGCGTCTGCAACCTGCACCTGGAACGCTAAGGGAGGCGCACCCATGAAGCTCTTCGTGCTCACCGCATTACTGATGATGCTCCAGGCCTGTGCAACGTCGCCGCCACCGACGCTGGCGCCGTTGCCCGAGCCCGATGACCCAGCTGCAACTTCTGCCGACGCGCCCTATCGCCCTGTGATGGCTGGGACGGTCTATCACGGACTGGGAGTGGCGCCATGACAAAGGCTGCCATCATCGTGCTTTCTCTTATCGGCCTTCTGGCCGGTTGCGCCTCCTTCTCGCCAGATGGCGGCATGGGTGAGGTGGCACTGGGCGTTGGCCGGGAGATCAGTCCCGGCGTCGGCAAGAACGTCGTCAAGATCACCAACATCGAGCAGGCGCAGCGGGCGAAGGAACAAGTCGCGGCCCTGCTGGCTGCACCCCTCTCGGCCGATGCCGCAGTTGAGGTGGCGCTGCTCAACAACCGCGACCTGCAGGCGGCGTACAACGACCTGGGAATCTCCGAGGCAGCCTATGTCCAGGCCAGCCTGCCGCCCAACCCAGGGATCTCACTGATGAACATCGGAGGCACGGGGGTCGCAAATTTCGAGCTGAGGTTGATTGGAGACATCCTCAGCTTGATCACCCTGCCTCGTCGCACGGAGATTGCCGCTGATCAGTTTGCCCGTGCTCGGCAACAAGCTGTGGCGACCACGCTGACCCTCGCGACGGACACGCGCCGGGCCTATATCCGGGCGGTTGCGGCCCAGCAGCAGGTCGGCTTCCTGGACCAGGCGCGCAGCACGGTCGACGCGGCCGTGAGGCTAAATATGCAGCTAGGTCAAGCCGGCGGCGGCGACCAGCTCGATCAGGTCGAACTGGCCGCCTTCTATGCCGAATTGAGCGCGCGCATGGCCCAGGCCCGGCTCACGGCGCGCCGCGAGCGTGAGACGCTGATCCGCCTCATGGGGCTGTGGGGAGGCGACACTTCCTTCAACCTCCCCGCCGAGCTGCCGCCCCTTCCTGGCGAACCCGAATCAATGGCTGCGGTGGAGGTCGAAGCCATCAACCGCAGAGTCGACCTGACCATGGGGCGCTACGATGTCGCCGCGCTGGCTAAATCCCTGTCACTCACGGAAGCGACCCGGTACGTCTCGATGCTGCAACTGGCCGGTATCTATAATAACGAATCGCCCAACATGCTGACCAACAGCAATACCGCAATCAACCGCGGCGGCGCCCAGCTCGACTTCCAGATACCGATCTTCGATACCGGCGAAGCCCGCACGCGGACAGCGCGGGAGACCTACATGCGGGCGCTGAACCGGCTGGCTGCGAAAGCTGTCAATGCACGGTCCGAGGCGCGCATCGCCTACGAGACCTATCGCGGCACCTACGACATCGCCCGTTTCTGGCGTGACCAAGTCTTGCCGCTACGCCAGACGGTCTCCCGTGAGGTGTCACTCCGGTACACCAATGGCGTACTGGCCAGTGAGGGGCTGCGCGTCGATCTGTTCCGGTTCTTCGTCGACGCTCGCGTGCGCATTGGCGCCACCGCCTCCGCACTGGACGCCAGACGTGACTTCTATCTCGCCGCGGCCGACCTGCAGGCCGCTCTGTCCATTGGCGGCGGTGGTTCGGCGGGAAGCGAGCCAGCAGCATCAACTCCGATGCGATAAAGCCATGACGACCACCGCCCTACGCAACGCGCAAACGCTGCGCCATTACGCAGCGATCGAACTAACGGCGTTGCGCAGGACGATATGGCTAAGGGTGCCGATGGCTCCCGTCGGCCCTATGTGGTGCCGAGCAGTTCCGATGTGACGGCTGGGCGACAGAGTTTGAATGTACATACGACATAAGCTAGGCGCACGCTTGCTATGGCCACGATGATCATGCCCCAACGCCGCAGAGCGCATCCGCACGCTACTGAGCGATCAACAGGTAAGGCCAACGTCGCCACTCGCCTCAAACCGACGACGACTGCAATGATTTCTCGCTGCGCCAAATTGAGGACCGCAAGAGCTTCTCATGATGTCTGAAGCCGAACGTCGTTGCGACAAGCGTCAACATGCGACGACGTCAGATCCGCAGACACAAGTCTAATAATGCTGGCCCATCCTCTGGCAGAAGACGAGTCCAATATTGGACACCAACGGGTCATATTCGTGGTGGTTGCCGATGCAATCGCAACACACCTTCGGTGACACCCTTGGCATAAATCGTGCTGCCACAATCGCACTTGCCTTCTCTCTATTCACGCGTGGAGATTGATGTGGCTCAAACGCCAGGGCCATCTCCTGAAATATGAAGGAGGCATTGATGTGAGTGGCAAACTCGTAAAGGAGATGAGGGACATGAAGCTCGGAGGAATTTTCTCGTTGGGTCTTGCGATGGTCACCGCTGCATGCGGTCCTATGTCCACTGGGCAGGTCAAGGACCTCAACGTGAAGGACTGGGTCGGCCATAGCTCGGCTCATCTCATCCAGTCGTGGGGCAAGCCGCATCACGACGATCCGACCTCTGACGGCGGTCGCGCCATCGGGTATGTGATTACCAATCAGGCGGTGACGGGGCCGAAGTCGCAGGTCATTTTTCGAGCACAACGCTGCATGATCAACTTCACCGTCGATGCCAACGGCATCATTGATGATGCCACGGCGACCGGTTCCAAGTGCACGATCGGCCCGCACGGCGACATGCATCCGCCTGCCAGCAAGACCTGATTGCTCAAGCGACATTGCTGTCCCCGCCACAGGCACCAACGCAAGGAGCGTCAGCATTGACGGTCCCCCTTCGTTGTCTTGCGGGCTTCTGTCCGGCCTGGAACACCCTGATCCATCGCGGTCGAATCCGTGTTGCGGCGCTCATGTACCCGTGGTTCCTATACCATCCGACACCTCGGATATCGTTCCAGGTATCCGTCTGGTGACAAAGATGGCATTTTTCGACGTGGGCATGAGGTTGGCCGGCTAGCCGGACAGCAATGTCGAAATCGCCCGGTTCGCGCGGGCAGACTCGCGCGATCGGACCAGGAGATTCGCTAAGGCGCGGCGCTCACAACACATTGCCCGACTGCTGGCAGTGTTCCAAGCTGGTCGCGGGATCATCATCGTCGGTTTCCTCACGGATCGTCCCGGCGCGCCATGATACAATGCCGGCACAGGAGATAATCGTTTTGATCTCGGCGGCGTTATCGCCAAGCGATTTTCGCTGCGCTGCAATTCCGGTGATCGCCGAACGATAACCACGTCTTTTCGGCCGGCGGATGCATTTCGCCGCGAGGACCAATCCGGCACTTAATTCCTGTCGCCGTAGTGTCGTCGACAATGCGACTGCTGCCGACGACGCAATTGATCATGCAATTTAGGTGATTCGCGCTGCGTCCGATCCAGCCATTGAGGTTGAGATCCTGAGGACGTTGGGCTGGCCGCCGCAAGCGCGAGAGCCAAGGATCACTGCCAGTAACCAACATATTTTGATGCTGCCTTTCCCAACGTCAGGCCCACACTACGCATCTGAACTGACCGTTCGCTGATGGTATCGACGCAGGGACGCAGCGCCAGGAGATCCAGCTGATGGGGACGGTCCGGAGGCGACTGCAATAGGAAAATCTTTCCTACTCTATCGCACTTGAGCGTTGGTTCTCGGTTGGCGCCGCAAAATACTGTCAGTCCACGTACTCTTAATGAAAGATATCGTGGCAGCGATGTCCTGATCGCTCAACCGGGAGTTAAAAGCCGGCATATCGGTCGCATAGCCACTCGGGTAGGCTGCGGGTCCTCGCTTGATGATATCAAACAGCACCTCATCCGTATGATGCCAAGTATGACCTGCGGCGTCATGGGGTGGCGCCGGCAGCTTTCCGCTTGGCAAACGTACCCTCCAGTTAGGTTGGCCCTCCAGATTTACTCCATGACAGCTAGCGCACTCGCTTGCATAGATGCTGCGCCCTCTGTCGACGACCAGTTGGTCAGTATGACGTATGGGAGGGAGCGTCTTAGTGGAAAGGAACACGTAGAGCCCGAGGGCCGAAAACGCCACGATAGCGATCAAAGCAACAAGCCAAAGGCGCAATCCATGCTGAGTTATCTGCTTCCCGTCGATACGCTCATGCTTGATGAAGAGTCGGCGTTGCTTCCTATTCATGGGCTCTTCCAAACCCAAGCAGATGACCGCGGTAGATAGGCAACCTTCAGGACGCCCTCTCTGCCCTGGAGCTCAACTTGATCCCTCCAAACCCACGGAACAGCCTCGGCACTAGGCAGACGCCTCTCCAGGATGGCAGCAGAAACCACAAGCACAGCGTCAAGCTCCTTTGCCAGTCGCTCAAGGCGTTGCGCGACGTTCACCGCGTCGCCGACGACGGTGAACTCATAGTGTTGACCGCTTTCGAGCACACCCGCCGTCACTAGACCAATGTGAAGTCCGATGGCAGCATCAAGTGCAGGCTTAGCCTCTTCCCGCCTCTGTCGTTTCCACCGGATGAGCGATTGGCTCAGCTGTAGCGCACATCGGATCGCCCGCTCGCCATCATCGGGCTTCGCCCACGGGTGGCCAAATACAGCCATCACACCATCGCCGATAAACTTGTCCACGGTGCCACCCCAGTCGAAGACGGCCTGGGCGACATGTGTTCGATAGTCAACAAGCAGTTCAGACAACGCTGTCGGCTTGGCTGTCTCGGCAAAATGAGTAAACGACCGCAAGTCGACGAACATCACAGCAGCCGTTCGCCGCTCGAGATCAACTGAACCACTCTGCAGCTCAGCTACGATACCGGGCGAAAAGAAACGTGAAAGGCTCAAACGGCGGCGCTCGAGCTTGAGCGCACTCGTCAGCCAGGCGCCATGCTCTTGAATTATCAAGAAAGTGACAAATGCAGCAAAGGCAAAGGCGGTTGCGAGCGCGGCGTCGGTCGCGAGCACCGCGGACGCCGGGCTGTTCCACCGGTTCTCGATCACGCCTTTGACGATCAGCAGGGAAATCCAGCCCGCCAACACCAAGCCGGCGTAGAGCAGTATGAGCGACGCACGCAGGCGAAGGGCCACGTGATTCAGCAACACGAAGGCAATGGCGAAGGTTGTTGTCGTTAGCGCATGGTCCGGATTCAGCGCAGTCGCCGATCCAAAGAGATGCTCGTGGAACAGCGCCACGATCGCCAGCGCGTCGACAACGACGAAGGCCGCGCCCGTCCACGCAAGTCCCCGTCGGCTAAGTGACAGCGCAAGGGCGACGGCGCTTGCCAACGCATATCCGCCCAAGACGTTTGCGTGCACGAGGATGTTGCCACTGTGCTCACCCAACATGAGATTGAGCGTCAATATGACGAGCACGGCCAGTCGCAGCCACGCCGACCGGCGCTCATGGCGCCTTTCTCGGTCGCTGACGCTCAGGTCCGGTTCTTCATCGTGCGACCCAAGCCCCGAGGCGGTCCGTATCCATCCACGCACCCGCCCCAGGAATTCGTTCACGGCTCGACCAACAGAGACGCCTCGTCGAAGGCCCTGTCGGATGGTGTCGGAGTTACTGCTTCTCTCCGTCCCTTTCCTCATCGTCCCGGGTTCCCAGTTGCTCTCTACAGTCGGTTCCTTGGCACAAGATTCGGAGCACATCGGTTTGGCGCCTGCAGGTTACTTCATAGAGGACGATTCCTGGCGCAAGCTCCGTCGGCGCGATTTTCGACGGCACACACTGCAATCGCTGCAAGACCGTCTGAAGGGGCTGATCATCTGCCTGCGCAGGCAGAGGCGACATCAGGGCGACGACGAGCACACTGGATGCTCGTCCCAGGGTCACGAATCTCACTGAGCCACCGAATTAATGCCCCTTACCGACCTTGACGACGGTGATGGCGCCGTTGACGCGGTCGGCCTCGAACTCGATCTGCTGGCCAACCTTCAGCTTGTCGAGCATTGCGGGATCGGCGACCCGGAACACCATGGTCATCGCATCCATGTCTAGGTTCTTGATAGGCCCGTGCTTAAGCGTGACTTTTCCCGCGGGCTTGTCGACCTTGACGACTTCGGCCTTGACCATGTTGCCGTCTGCCCATGCCGGGCTCGTGAGTAAAATCGCGGCCAGCGCAATTTTGGCTATCATTCTGAACATGCCATGCTCCTTTGGTAAGCTGATCTCACTCGACAACGATTGTCCCGAACATGCCGGCTTGGCGATGGCCGGGGATCAGGCACGAGAAGTCAAAAGTGCCGACTTTGGTGAATTGCCACAGAATTTCGCCGGTCGCTTTGGGCTTCAGCCGCTTCGCATTCGGATCGTCGTGCTCCATGTCCGGATTCTTCTCCATGTCCTTCATGTGCTTTAAGTTCTCCTCGACGGTGCCGACGACGAACTCGTGGTCGACAGCGCCGTTGTTGCGGAGCTGAAAGCGGATCTGCTCTCCCTTCTTGAACTTGAGTCGGTCGGGCAAGAACAACATCCTGCCGTCGTCCTCGCGGAAGACGACTTGGACCACGCGCGCGGGCTTCTTAGGATCTCCGGGTTTCCCGTACGCTGTATCGTCAGCGTGCGAGTGCCCTTCTCCTGGTGCATGTCCGGGGCTGGCTACGGCGGGCACAGCCATTAGTACCGTAGCGATTGACGCAACGATCAACTGTCGAGTTTTCATCATGACCTCCTGGGCTTAACTATTTGTGGGAGTTGTGCGGAGACGGCTTGACTACGCGCGCCGGCGTGCTGCCCGGCTTCGCAGACGGCGTGGGCGTCGCGGCGCGGATTGCTTCAGGCTTCGGCCCCTTCCACTCCCAAGCCACAGTGCCTGGCGGGTTCTGGTACCAACCAGGATCTTTGTAATCTCCGGAGGCGAGCCCCTCGCGTACTTTAACGACGGAGAGCATGCCGCCCATCTCAATCGGCCCGAATTGCCCGAAGCCGGTCATCATCGGCAGCGTGTTCTCTGGGAGCGGCATCTCCATCTCGCCCATGTCCGCCATGCCGGCACTGCCCATCGGCATGTAGTCCGAGACCAGTCGCTTCATCTTGCGGGTGAAATCCCGCTTGTTGACGCCAATGAACGTGCGCAGGTCGTGACCCATGGCATTCATGGTGTGATGCGACTTGTGGCAGTGGATTGCCCAATCTCCGGGGTAGATCGCATCGAACTCGTAGGCGCGCATAGCGCCAACAGGGATATCGATCGTCACTTCCGGCCAACGCGCTTCTGGTCGTACCCATCCTCCGTCGGTGCAGGTAACCTCAAAGTCATAGCCGTGCATGTGAATCGGATGATTGGTCATGGTGAGGTTGCCCACACGGACCCGAACGCGATCGTCCTTCGCAATGACTAACGGGTCGATGCCGGGGAAGACGCGGCTGTTCCACGTCCACATGTTGAAGTTCAACATCTCGGCGACCTTCGGGACGTAGGAGCCGGGCTCGATGTCGTACGAGCTCAGCAAGAACACGAAGTCCCGGTCGACGCGATGCAATGTGGGATCGCGGGGATGGACGACGAAGAAGCCCATCATTCCCATAGCCATCTGCACCATCTCGTCGGCATGCGGGTGATACATGAATGTGCCGCTTTTCTTGAGCTGATACTCGTACACGTAGGTCTGACCGGGCTTGATGTGCGGCTGATTGAGGCCGCCAACACCATCCATGCCGGAGGGAAGTAGCTGACCGTGCCAATGGATGGTGGTGTGCTCGGGCAGGCGATTAGTTACAAAAATGCGAACCTTGTCGCCCTCCACCGCCTCGATGGTCGGGCCTGGACTCTGACCGTTGTAGCCCCATAGCCGGGCGATCATGCCGGGCGCCATCTCGCGCTCGACCGGTTCGGCGACGAGATGGAATTCCTTCCAATCGCCGTTCTGCCGCCAGGGCAACGTCCACCCGTTCAAGGTAACGACGGGTTGATAGTCTGGTCCGCTCGTCGGATAGAGCGGCGGCTGCATCGTGTTGCTCGTGGTGGTGGGCGCTTCGGGAATTGATTGCGCCTGGACACGGCCGCTGATGGCGGATGCGCCCAGCAGAGCCAAGCTGGAGGCGCCTACGAGATCGCGTCTGGAGAGACTCATGTTGTTCTCCTCTTCACTCAAATGCCCAAGGGAAAGGTTTGCGGCGGCGGCACGGTATTGATCACGCCTGACGGCGGCACCGTACCGCCAACGATCAATGCCGCTTCCAGGTCGGCGTCGGCCAGAAGGTAGTCACGCAACGCGTCCTGCGCGGCGAGGCTGGCCGAGATGCGCTCTCGTTCTTCGATAAGAAGTTCCAAGACGTCGATCAGCATGCCGTTGTAGCGCAGCAGGGCTTCAGCCGAGTTCTGGCGCCGCAGAGGCAGGATCTTGGTCTGGTAGTAGCGGGCGATGTCGTAGCTTCCGCGATAGGTCGCATAGGCCGCACGCGCTTCGGATCGGGCATTGATGGAGCGCTCGGCGAGGCGGTTGACGGCGCGCATATAAGTTTCTCGCGCCGCACCCAATCTGGCCTCGCCGGTATCGAAGATCGGGATCGAAATGGCGAGACTCAGGCCTGCACGGTTCACGTTCGTAACATTGCCCGGGTCAGCCTGCTCGCCTGACTCCCTTTCATTGTCGTAGACGCCGCCCAGTTCCAAGAACGACACGTAGCGAGTGGCGTTGACGAAACCCACGGACTTGGCCAGCGTTTCTATCTCGTAACGCAGGATCAGCAGGTCGGTCCGCCGTCGCATGGCCTCGACCTCGACATCAGTCAGCATTCGGGCGGAGACGGGCAACTTCGGTAGGGTTGCTGGCAACTTGTATTCGATGTCGGAGCCCCACAGACCGAGCAGCCGGGTGAGGGATTCGCGCTCACGCTGGGCGGTTAAGCGCGCGAGCCCCACCTGCGCACTTATGTCGGCATAGAAAGCTGCGACGCGCCCCTGGTCGAGTTTGTTGACCGCCCCGGTCTCACCCAACTGCTTCATAAGGCTGGCCGATGCATCGGCACTCAGCCGGACGTCCTCCAGCAGGGCGAGGCGTTGTCGAGCGGCCACGGCTCGAACCCAGGCGCGACGCACGTCCACGGCGAAGGTCAAGGTGGTAGCGATGGCTCGATACCGCTCCTCTTCGAACTCGCGCTTCGCGATCTCCGCTTTCCTGGGCAAGGTCGCAAGCGAAAGCAGGTTGCCGACGAGCTGGAGTCCCAAGCCGACAAAGCTGCCCGTTCCGGACGCGGCGGTGCCGAATGCGCGCGAGACAACGAGCGACGGATTGGCTGGCAGTGTAGCCTGCACGTAGTCGGCCTCGGAGATGCCGAGGTCGTTGTAAGAGGCTTGCAAACCGCGATTGCTCAGCAAGGCGATTTGAACGGCAGTGTCCTCGCTGAGCGGCTCTGTCAGCATCGCCTGCACGCGCCCGTGGGCGGCCCGAAGAGCCTCTGGTGAGGCATGCTTGGCGACCTCTTTGCCGATCTCGCGACGTACCCCTTCGGTCACCGGCGCCATGCCGCCGTCGCCGGTGAACTTTGCGCAGCCCGCGGCAAGAAGGCTGGCGAGGACTGCAGCAGCGAGATTCGCGGGTGCTTTCATGGCGCCCGTCCCGGCCGAGGGGCCACGCTGTCGTTCAGTTCACGCCACGGTCTGGGTGATGCCACCGGCGCATAGTCGACGGTTCCGCCCATGACCGGCTGGTAGGTCATCGGCACATCGGGCGCGAAGGGACTGTGCGGATCGGAGTCAGACGGCTCCGGCAGAGACGGCAGACTGCAGGCTGCAAGCCCGAGAGCGAGCGCAAGAAACATGGAGAAATTCATCTACGACATCCAACGGAGGATCGATGCAACGATGCTGCTGGCCGCCGCTGTAAGGCGGCGCCATCACTCAGTTTGCGCAATTCTCGCGTTAGGACGTGCTACGTCACATGCGCACGTCGCCTTACGCGCTTCTCGCGCGAACCCGATCAGTCCTGCTGTTTGGGAGGTCGTTCTGCGCGATCGCTGGATCGCCCGACAAGCATGTCGGACAAGCTGCCAGCGTACTGGCTGGCCGAAGCCTGACTGCTGCCCACGCTCGACAGTGGCGTCGCGAGGGCAGCGTGGCAGGCCACATTGCAGCATCCGTCGCCAGCATGTCCGCGTGGCTGCCGATCCGAGCAAGGTTCATCCGAATGAGTGGCCTGCTCGAGCGGCGAAGCGATCGTTGCCGGCGTCGTGATGGGCTGGTCGTGCTCTACGTGCCGGCCGGTGGAAGTCTGCACATGGCTGCGTTCGGCAGACGTGGGAGATGTTCCACCATGAGCTAGGGCCGTACCGGATGCGATGACGAATCCCAGCACAGCGAGCAATACGACTCGCCCAATGTGGCTCAAGGGATCAATTCTTCGCATCGCAATCAAAATGGCTTCAGCGATCATCGTTGTCAATGCAGTGGCGCCCCGAGATTCGCCTTACACTGCATCGATATCAATGCCGGAGCGTTGAAAGAGTCGATGAATCAAGAGCTTGACGCCCATACACCCCACCCTGGCAGGGTATGTGATTTGCTCTGACTGGTAACGGCCAGGCGAACCCACGGGAGGATCGGAATGGCCCAGCACAAGAATAAGCGCCGGATCCATAGTAATCCGGAATGCCCGAGCGTAAGGACGCAAGGCCGACCGCTCTCGGGTGTGCGGCTAGAATGAGCAGAAGTCGGGGAGAGAGGCGGCAACTTACTCAGCCTCATTTCCGGTCAGTGACTTAGATCATTTCCGGTCAGTGACTTAGATCGACCCGCCAAAGAGGCCGATACCGGACCGCGGGCGGCTAACGCCCTCGATTGTCGAGCACCGCGATCAATTCGTCGATCTTGGTCTGACGGTCCCGCGCCGAGCCCGCGTGAAAAGCGTGTGCGACGCAATGGTGTAGGTGGTCGCTCAAGGTTTCCTGCTCGACCTTGTCTAGCGCCGCTCGCACCGCCTTGATCTGAGTGAGCACATCAATGCAATAGCGATTTTCTTCGATCATGCGGGCGACGCCACGAACTTGGCCCTCGATTCGGCTAAGTCGAGCGAGCTGGGATTTCTTGATCTTATCGTCCATGGCTTGAATAATACCCCCGCAGGGTATAGATAGCAAGTCATGAAGAACACTTGCTGCCACGCTGGTCATGACCACGCGACGCATTCCCACGGCTCTGCCACGACCGCGATCGACCCGGTGTGTGGGATGGCAGTGAAGATCGAGGGCGCGAAGCACAAAACGGTGCATCGCGCGCAGACTTACTACTTCTGCAGCGCCAAATGCCTGGCGAAGTTCATCGCCGAGCCTGAGCGTTACTTGAAGCCCTCCCCGGCCAAGCAGCCGGATACCCCTGCCGGGACGATCTACACGTGTCCCATGCATCCCCAAATCCGACAGGCCGGGCCGGGCAACTGTCCGATTTGCGGCATGGCTCTGGAGCCGGAGCTGATAACGGGCGAAGCCGCGCCCAATCCCGAACTCGCGGACATGACAAAGCGGTTCTGGATCGGGCTTGTTCTGTCTTTGCCTGTGCTGGCCCTGGAAATGGGAGGTCACCTGACTAACCTGCACATGCTTCTGGGCGCCAAAACCTCAAGCTGGATCCAGTTCGTGTTGGCCACGCCGGTGGTCCTTTGGGCCGGCTGGCCGTTCTTTGAGCGTGCGTGGCAGTCCCTCAAGACGCGCAATCTCAACATGTTCACCCTGATCGCCATGGGCATCGGCGTCGCCTGGGCCTATAGCGTGGTGGCAATTGCCATACCTGACCTCTTCCCGCCGGCCTTTCGAGGGGCTGAGGGAACGGTGGCGGTGTATTTCGAGGCCGCGGCGGTCATCACAGTCCTGGTGCTACTCGGCCAGGTGCTCGAATTGCGCGCCCGCGACCAGACGTCAGGCGCGATCCGCGCCCTGCTCGATCTGGCACCTAAGACCGCGCAGCGGCTGAAGACCGACGGCACCGACGAGGAGGTTTCCCTCGACGCCATCGGCGTCGGCGACCGACTGCGTGTACGGCCGGGCGAGAAGGTGCCGGTCGACGGCGAGGTGAGCGAAGGCCGTTCCTCGCTCGACGAATCGATGGTGACGGGCGAGTCCATGCCGGTCACAAAGGAGGTCGGCGCCAAGGTGATCGCCGGCACGCTGAACACGACCGGCAGCTTCGTGATGCGGGCCGAGAAGGTCGGCCGCGATACCATGCTGTCGCGCATCGTGCAGATGGTGGCCGAGGCGCAGCGCTCGCGCGCCCCGATCCAGCGTCTAGCCGACATGGTCTCGGGCTATTTCGTGCCCGTGGTCATCGCCATCGCGCTCGCGGCCTTCGCGGCCTGGGCCATCTGGGGCCCCGAGCCGCGCCTCGCCTTCGGCCTGGTGGCGGCGGTGACGGTGCTGATCATCGCCTGCCCCTGTGCGCTCGGTCTCGCGACGCCGATGTCGATTATGGTCGGCGTCGGGCGCGGCGCTCAGGCCGGCGTCCTGATTAAGAACGCCGAGGCGCTGGAGCGAATGGAGCGGGTCGACACCCTGGTGATCGACAAGACCGGCACGCTGACCGAGGGCAAGCCCAAGGTGGTAGCGATCGTTCCGGCGGCGGGGTTCGCCGAGGCCGATGTGCTGCGCCTCGCGGCCAGCGCAGAGAAGGCCAGCGAGCATCCATTGGCGCTGGCGATCGTCGCCGCGGCGGCCGAGCGCAAGCTCGCCCTGTCCGACGTCGCCGATTTCGATTCGCCCACCGGCAAGGGCGTGGTCGGCACGGTGGAGGGCCGCCGCCTGGCGCTCGGCAATGCGCGGTTTCTGGGCGAGCTCGGCATCGCCACGACCGCGCTCGAGGGCGAGGCCGAGCGGCAGCGCCAGGAGGGCGCCACTGCCATCTTCCTCGCGGTCGACGGAAGTCCGGCTGCGATATTCGCCATTGCCGATCCAGTGAAGGAGACGACACCCGCCGCCCTTGCGGCGCTGGCGCGAGAGAAGATCCGCGTCGTCATGCTGACCGGCGACAACCTTACCACCGCGCAGGCCGTTGCTCGACGGCTCGGCATTGCCGAGGTCGAAGCCGAGGTGCTGCCCGACCAGAAGAGCGCCGTGGTCGAGAAACTGCGCCGCGAGGGCCGCGTGGTGGCCATGGCGGGCGATGGCGTCAACGACGCGCCAGCGCTGGCCGCAGCCGAGGTCGGCATCGCCATGGGCACCGGCACCGACGTCGCGATCGAGAGCGCCGGCGTCACTCTGCTCAAGGGGGATCTCATGGGGATCGTCAAGGCGCGGCGCTTGTCCCAGGCGACCATGCGCAACATCCGGCAGAACCTGTTTTTCGCCTTTGTTTACAACGCCGCCGGCGTGCCGATCGCGGCCGGCGTGCTGTATCCGATCTTCGGCATCTTGCTGTCGCCTATCATCGCGGCAACAGCCATGGCGCTGAGCTCGGTGAGTGTCATCGGCAATGCGCTTCGGTTGCGCACCCTGCATCTGTAAGGGCGAGGAGATCCCGCCGCCATGAATTCATTCGAGGTCGTGTCGACGGGAGATGCACGCGCCGTAATGGTCCAGGTCTTGCATTGGATTGCAACGATCATTGAAGTCGTGGGCGTGGGGGCCATCGTCATCGCGGCAGTTGCGTCGACTATCGTTTTCGTCAAGGCGGGGGTGAGGAGTGGCTGGAATGGCGCGATGCCGAGCTATCGGGCTGATCTCGGCCGCGGCATATTGCTGGGACTGGAGTTCCTCGTAGCGGCCGATATCCTCGTAGCGGCCGATATCATCGGAACCGTTGCCGTGGCACCGACCTTTCACAGTCTCGGCGTGTTGGGGTTGATCATCACAATACAAACCTTCTTGAGCTTTTCGCTCGAAGTCGAGATCGAAGGACGATAGCCATGGAAGCGCTCCGGATAGGTTTTCCAAATACCAACGGGGCCAGAAGCCCGACGCCGCGATTTGAGAGCTGGAGGCAGCCACAACCTCAAGTCGTTGATCCAGATCAAGGAAAACCGGGCCGGCAGAGCCTACGGTTAGCGTAGTCTTTTCATGCAGCAGTCGATGATACTGGCTTGTTCCGGGCTTCTGACGCATAGTCGAAGCGCCATCGGTTGTGTGCCGTTCGGCCAACCCTGAAGCACGCGGATGTGGCATGCGCGTTTTGGGCATAGTCTTCGTAGCTTTGATATGCGCACTCGCCTTTGGTGGTGCGGCGTCGGCTCACTCGCCTGTTCATCATGAGCAGCGAGCAGTTCCTGCCCACCCGGATCATTCCGTCTATGGCGACGCCTCGCGATCCATACACGCAGTGGGACCGCGAGAGCGAGCAGCGGCTGCCTTGTCGCCCGCGGCATTCGCTCAGTCACGGGACATTGGTCGCTCGAACGACACATCATCGGATGTCGATCTCAACGACGATTGCTGCGGTGTCGCTTGTCACGCCGCCATCGGTAGCAGAAACTACTACAGTCGAACATCGCAGTTGCCACTCAGCGCAGTTGTCACTGTAGCGGCGTCGCTGTGCGGCAGAAGCCAAGGTCGGCTAGAGAGACCTCCGCGCGCTCACTAGTCAAATCGTCGTAGTGCAAGCCAGAAGCTCGGTGGCTCCTTAGGCCATCGGTGTTGGTGATTCGCGTGCGACCATTTGAGGGACGACACGGATCGGATGATTCGTGCGCCGCATCATTCGCGCTTCTCTCCCTTCTAGACCATGGCTCAGCTATGAAATCTCCACTGTCATCGAGGCATGACGCTCTCCCATGCGTCTGCCCAAATCCGCCCATCAGTCAACTTCGCCACCGCGCGCTTGAAACCAAACCTTGTCCCGTCACGGACCCTCTTCGGAGAATGGGCGAGCAGACACTTGGTCCGTCGAGCGGGATTGAACACTTGGACGATGTCCCTCTCAAGCGGGCGTACGTCAACGGTTCGCAAGCAAAGCTTTGCGTCCAGTTTCCACATATGAGGTACTCAGCAGGCCGCCCCCTGTTCCGCCAGGGGGATCCAGCGGATGCAATCTTTTACATCGGGTACGGACAAGTGCACCGGTTAGTGACGACCGAGAAAGGCGACGACCGTCTCGTCGCAATCCTCGGCCCCGGTGATTTTTGTGGCGAGGAATGCCTCGCGAACAAGCCGTATCGCACTACATCAGCCGTTGTCGTTGAAGACGCTGAAATCGCGAGGATCGATAGGAGCTTGATGCCCAACTTGCTCCGGGAGTGGCCAGACCTCGCTGGCGCGTTTACGGCATTTCTGGTTGCACACAGCCTCGAAACCGAAGCCGCCTTGATTGATCAGCTCGTCGGATCGGCCGAACAGCGTTTGGCGCGCGTACTGCTCAAACTTGCCAACGTCGGCAACGGGAGTCGCGACTTCGGCATCACATCGAACGTCAAGCAGGAGATGCTGGCAAATCTCATCGGCTCAACGCGTCCGCGAGTGAACTACTTCCTGAACAAGTTCAGGCGTCTCAACCTAATCGAATACGGAGGCCGGACGCCGCCCGGCACAATCAAGGTGCATTCTCGTCTGAGACGATTGGGCGAAATGGATTGAAATGTCGATGGATTCGATTGCGTCGCCCATTAGCGATAAATGCAAGAACTACTCCTGTGCTGGTCGTCCCCGGACAGCTGATGCGAGATCATTGGCACGATTGAATTCGAGTCTCAGATTGAACAGCGTGAACCGCACACTTGGTCCAAGGTTTCATCAAAGGAGACCTGTCATGATGAATCGTTGGAAACTGGCCTTGGCGACTGCCGCAAGTGCGTTGGGGTTCATGGCGTTCACTCAAGTCGCGTGGGCGCAATCAACCGATGCCACGAAGGGCCAGCACATACAGGGCGGAACGCAACCCGGACCCGGAACGCACGGCCACTCCTCGTCACCCAAGCCGGGTGAAACGAAGGAGATTCAACAGCAGCAGCACAACATGCCGGCTACGCCAAGCCATTCGAGTGGACCAGCTACCGGCAAGTCTGGTCAGTAGGCAAGCCCCCTTTTTACAGGACTGCCACAAGACTATCGCTCATTAGGGCGAAGGACAAAGGTACGTCCGCGGGCAATTGAAGAGCCAAACAGAGACAAGCAGTTGGTAGACCAGCAAGGCGTGTCCTCTTGGCTCAATTGCTTAACCCCAGCCAAGGGCTGGCGCCTTCATCTTGTGGCCCACTCCTTGTAGCCTTCACGACTCACCGATCGTGTTGGCCACTGAGTCCGTTACTTCCTTTGACGTGCGCTGTCTGATTCCACGAACAAAATGCCCAAGGCTGCGACGCCCAAGCCCAAGAAGGTAGAGGTTTCAATATCCTCTCCGAAGAACAATGCGCCGTAGCCCAGTGCGATGAACGGCGTCAAGAAAGTAAAGGCATTGCCTTCATGTAGCGGGACACGGCTCAGGAGTGCGAACCATAGGCACCGAGCCAAGGCTGTGCCGACCAAGGCCAGACCGAGCAGGCTTCCGACAAAACTGTAGGACCACACAACGGCCAGCGGGTCCTCAACAACAACAGCGGTGGCACTCAACGGCAAGAAGCCGAAAAGACACTGTGCAGACGTAGCCACGATCGGGTCAACGTTGCCAGCGACCTTGCGAGTGAGGACATTGCCGGTTGCGACGCCTATGGCTGCGATCACGAGGTACAAAAAGCCTAGAGAGAAGTCGCTGGAGCGACCGCCCATCCAAGGTGGGATCGCAACAACGAGAACGCCCACAAAACCGAGCATGAGACCGATGACCTGATGGGAAGTCGGCCTCTCCGCCAAGAGCGGATATGCCAGTAGCGCGGCAATGAACGGCTGCACGTGAGTAATTGTGGTTGCCATACCAGGCGAAACAAACTCGGCACCTCTGAACATTCCCAGGTAGCCAAAGCTTATCGTCCCAATGCCGATGAGCGCGAGATATGCCCAAGTACGCGGTTCACGAGGTATCGGGCGGCCGAGGCGGATCGCAACTCCAGCCAATACTGCGCCAGCAACCAATGCTCTTAGGGCGGCAAACGTCAAATGAGGAGCACTGCTCGCACCCACCAAAATGAGCGGATAGCAGAGGGCATCCAATGCCGCAACGACGGTAAGGCCCAACCTGCCCAACGCCGAGGCGGAATGGCTCATGCGACGCATGTCATCTTGCCCTCAAAAGACCACGCCGCACGGAAGCACGGCTGCACGCGACATCGCTCGGCTTCAGGTCGAATCAATGATTGTCGATGAATGGATCCAGGCTTTGGTTGGCGAGCGCATCCCCTCTTCCGGCGATCGTCACCCACCTGACAAACCGCCAACCCGCGAACCCAACTCAGCGAAGATCGTCGTCATAGCGATAACGGTGATCGGCCGGATGGCGCACTTCTGGAAGTCTGAGCCAAGCTCTTACGAGATCCATTCGCAGCATGGCTTCGTGGTCTTTGTCCTCTTCGCACAACCGGAGCGCCAGTCGTAGTTGGCCGCGCATGTACCAGACCTCGAGCGCTGTGTGGACGTGGTCGGGCGGCTCGGGCTTGCCCGGCACGGCGATGGATCGCCACTCCGTTACCAAGTCCTCAAGTGCACTGCGGCACGTGTCAGTGGCCCGTGCGGCACCAGGTAGGCCGATAGTCGCAATGACCAAGACCCCGAAGTACATCACGCTGCAAGCGAAGCCGATGCCTCTCCTGCCAGGGCACCCCGGTTTTCGCTCATTCTTCATCGTTCGCAGCCCGGCGAGAGGGTGCGGAAAAGAATCCCGATAGCCGCGGGACGAAGCCAGCAACGTCGTGTCGATAGCGTTCATACAGACTGCCGAATTCAGCGGCGGCATCCCGCTCCTCGACGCGAGCCAAGCGCACATACATGAAGACGAGCACGGGGAACATCGTCAGGGTCAACAAGGTCGGCCACTGAAGCAGGAAGCCGAACATCACAAGGATGAAGCCGACGTATTGGGGATGACGCATGTAGCCATAAACGCCAGTCGTGACCAGCTGGTGCTGTCGTTGGCCCTGATAGAGTGCCTTCCAGCCTACCGATATCAGCAAGAAGCCCGCACCGATGAAGAGGAAGCTCAACACGTGGAACGGGCCGGCGTGTGGATTTGCCTGCCAGCCAAATATCATCTCGAGGAGATGACCGGCGTCGTGGGAGAACCAGTCAACATTAGGGAAGCGACTCTGCAGCCAACCTGACAAGACGTAGATCGTCAGCGGAAAGCCATACATTTCGGCGAACAGTGCAACCAAGAAGGCACTGAAGGCGCCAAAGGAACGCCAGTCACGCCCTGTATGCGGCTTGAAGAAGGCGAAGGCGAATCCGATGAAGATCACCGAGTTGACGATGACCAGAAACCAGAGCCCATAGGCAGGAGAGTGATCTTGCAAGATCGCCTTCGTCATCAGTCGTGATGGGTTTCGTTAAGCCGATCATCAGCGTTGCGTCGCTGCCCGCTGCGACCGCCGTGCCCATGATGCATGAAGAGATGCATCACAGGACACAGCAAGAGAAGGAGGAAGGGCAGAACACCTAGAACGTGCGCTCGGTGTTCGGTAAACAGGAGAAAACCGCCTGCAGTGAGGAAGCCGATCAGCACCCAGGGGAACGGTTGACGCCACCAAGCTGGCTTATTTGTATGATCCATTTGTCCGTCGGCCCCTCTGTGTTGATCGAGGCGAGACAGCGCCGCCAGAAGTCGTTGGACACTTCGAATGTGGCCCCTTCTGAGGAACGCGTGCACTGGCGCGCGCTGTAGATCCGCGAATGGCTGGGGTCATGCCATTGACCATGGCAGATGAGCCGCAAGGCGGGGGCTTGTGAGGATGCAGGAGCCCGTGATTGTTAAACAGCGGACCAAGGTTCCGAAACCACCAACGAAGTACGGCCAGAGCGATGAGGGAGGAACTTTACTGGTAGTTCACCCTTCGCTGATGTCCAATTTGGGACATCGCCAGAGGTATTCACTTGAGCGCAATAATGCGAAAGTGTCGAGCCCTCTTCTTTCTTCTGTATGTCTACTCCCTTAGTGATGTTTGTACCAGCCCACCCCCCTGATGTCGTTCCAAGCATCAGTTTGATGGCAGAGATAGCATTGCTCGACCCGGGCATGCTCCTGGCCCGCCACCTTCTCCGAGACCATCTCAAAGTGACCCATGTAATGGCTGGGCGGGGCTTGATGGCACTGCGCGCACTCGGTCGAACTGGGCGACGGGTGTTTGAAGCCCGCCACATTCCACGTCGCCGTCGAATGGCAGGCAGCGCACTCCTTACCGAACAGGTCGCGGTGCGGACTGCGGTTGCTGTGACAGGCGAAGCAATCGAGCGTGCCCAAGTCAGCGGGCGCGTGACCCGACAGTGACGCAAACCAGGGAGACGGTTGGTTCACGAGCCTCGAGCGCCCGATTGCGATCAGAGCATCGTGGTCCATGCGGGTCGGACGGACTTCACCCAAATGCTCGACGTGGCATGTCGCACAGGTCTGAATGGTCGCGTGAAAGGCCGTCGATTCGCGGGCGAGCGTCGTGGCATCGGCCGCATGACATGAGATGCAGGCTGCGGCTTCCACGCCCTTGACCGGCGTATGGCACGCCTCGCACTGATTGGAGAGAAAGGCGTGCTTGGTTGAAAGGGCGCCCGGCCTCACCAATGTCGCCCAGTGAGGCAAGCTTGCCGATCCCTTACGATAGACGGTACCGACAGCCATGATAGAGCTGGCGACGGTCACCGTTACAAGCAACAGGTAAATAAGCGCCTTCCATTTCATGGAAGCCACCGCAGCCCATAATAGATTCCTCCGCCGATATGCAGCAACAGGAGCCCGTACATTAGAATCGACGCGACGATGTGGACGACAATCCATCGACCGGCGATACGTTTGGCGGTGTCGCGCATCCCGAGCGAGTATTCGATGTCTGCAATCGCATCGACGAGTGTCAGGATAGGGACATCCGGTGCGGCTGCGCCGACAGTGGCTTGGCGCCCGAGGTGAAGCGCGATGCGATCATAGGCCGTGCGTAACGTCCCGAGCAGCGCCTGCTGCCGGCGTACTTCCGTCCCGAGATGTGCAAGATAGTAACGGCCGATAAAGCCCGTCCCGATCACAATCACAATATCCGCAATCAGCGCGATGCCCAGGCCGCTTTGATATTTGTGTCCCGAATGCAGGATGGCAATCAGGGATGCTAGAAGCCCGCCGTAGATGTGGAAGCTAAGAAGGCGGCCCAGCGAAACATGCCGCGTCACGCGAACTTTCAGCCAACCGATGTACTTGACGGCGGGGTAGACGAGCGCCAGCAGCATGAAAGTTGCTGCCATGATCCCCAGTACTCCGCCGGCCAGGCTGCCCGCAAAGCGCGGCGAAACGTGCAAGAGATAGCCAGGCGCAAGGAAGAGCAGCAGTGTTCCGAGCGCCAGGACGACAACTCGCTCTTTGTCGCCCATGTCAGGCGTCGACCGTGATGTCGCCCAGAGAATGGGCTTGGCAGGCGAGTATTATCCCGGACGCCTTATCGTCGTCCGTCAGCGCGTCCTGAACCTCCATAGTAACCTGACCAGCCAGCAACTTGGTCTTGCAGAGGCCACAGGTCCCTACGCGGCAGGAGTAGTCGATCGGCACGCCGATCGACTCCGCCACCTCAAGGACCGTCTTGTCGGGCGGGAGAGGCGCTGATTTGTGAGACCGGTCGAAGGAGATGGTCGCCGTCGCCGGACCCGCCACCGGTATGGGTTCCATCAACGGAGGTGTGGCAGCCTCGACCCGCTCGACAAGCTCCGTCACCATCAAAGGTGGCGGTGGGGGCGGCAGAGGACGCGGCGGCGGCACGGCCCCGGTGGCCGGACCAAAAGCTTCAGTCTTGACCTGGTTGGCTGGCACACCCAATTCGCTCAGGATGCGCCGTATAGTCTCCATCATGGGCGGTGGACCGCACAGGTGGACGCGTCGAATTTCTAGTGAAGGTACTGCATGGGCGAGTGCGTCCTTCGTTATCTGGCCTTCCAAGCCCATCCATGCTGATCCTTCCGACCTCGCGCCGACCGACGCCACAACATGGAGCTTGGGATGACGGCGCTGCAGGTACTCGAGCTCTTCACGGAAGATCAGCTCGTCGGTGTTCCGTGCAGCAAGGATCAGGAAGATCTCGCCTGGCCAGCTCATGTCCGTCAGATAGCGGATCACGCACATCATGGGCGTGATACCGACGCCGCCGGCGATCAGGACGATACTTTCGGCGTTTCCCCCATCGAAGGTGAACACACCCGAGGGGCCACGAACCTGCAGCACGCTGCCAGGCACGACGCTGTCGTGCAGGAAGCGTGAATACGCCCCCTCCTCCTCGCGCTTGACGGTGACCTCCACGTACGAGGTCCGTGTTGGTGGCGAGGCGATCGTGTAGGATCGGCGCACCAGTCTGCCGTCGATCTGCGCTGAGAAAGTCAAGAACTGGCCGGGGGCATAGGAGAACGGGATAGCGCCACCTCCTGGCTCAACCAGCCGGAAGGTCTTTACGAGAGGTGTCTCACGAACAATGCTGGCGACGCGCAGCGTTCCGGACCATGTCGATATAGACGTTGGAGGCGATGGTAGCGGAGGTGACTGCTGGACCTTTGTCGACGGCGGTGGTGGAGGGGATACCGCTGGAGTCGTGGGCGTAGGGGAGGCAGAGATCGGTACGGGCGCACGACCCTGCGCTGGTTGGGGGCCGGCTGGTCGAGTCAAACGATTGACCAAGGCAAGCGAGCGATGTCGACGCCCAACACCGACGACAAGCATCGTCAGCGCGAACAGCAGTACCACCGTCATGGAGACGATGTGGAACCAAGATAGGTTGAGCGGTCCAACCTCTTCTTGTACTGGCGAGGTCGGCCGAGCGAGATTCATCTGGTCACGGAACCAGCTCAAGGCAATCTCGTGGGGCGGACTCCCCTCTGCGAGCGCACGCAACGCTGATGTGCCGCTCTCGATCTCTGCCAACGCAGCACGCTGGCGAGACAAGGCGGCTGACATTGCGGCCGCGTCATTATTCATCGCAGCGCGGTGATAATCGTCCTGCCCCTGTACGAGTGCCGCGTTGCCGGTGACAATTCGGGCTCGCGCGTCCGTCTCAATCTTGAGACGGGCTTCCGGGGTCATGACCGGCAACTCCATCAGCTGGGGATAGAGCTGCTTTCTGGGTGGGCCGCCCATCATCGAGCCCATCATCTCCATGCCGCCGGCGGATGATGGTGCCGGTTGGCCGGCAGACGGAGCGGACGGCGTCTGACCGGGATGATGCTCGGAATGGGAATCTGCGGGCTGTGCAGCAGCGGGAGCTGCACCTCCAAAAACGGCTACCGCCAGAAGCATCAAGCCACGGCGCATCGCCTTATTGCGGGCCGGCGGATATTCACTCTTCACCGCTGCTTCCCAATATTACTCGATGTTCTTGACACACCTTTGCTGGACGCTCTGCACGCGTTGCCCCTTCAACAGATTGACGAGCGACGTTGACTTCAGGATGAACAACCCTGCCCCGCATGGTTACAAGCATCCTTGCCCGCTGCCCGACCTTCTCCGCATCGGTTCTGCGTCTATTGATCAAAGAGGCGAATTGCGCTGTCCAATTTGAGACACATATGCAGATTTCTAGCGTGATCTGCCGCCTGCCGGGCCCTCAATGGCGCCCCCTCAATCTGCTCGACCTGGGACTGTCGCGATCGCTTAGGGCATCAAGCTTGGCGAGTTCACTCCCACCGCAATAGCCTCGGCCCCTGAGATGTCCGGCGCAGAAACGGGGCCTATTGCTTTGGCGCATGCCCCTTGTACGAGCCCGCGGCAGAATTCGCGCACGTGTCCCAAATGGGACAGCGTGATCAGCCTCATTGGCCGAATACTTTCAAATGCATCGCAACGAGACACGGCACGGCCAGAAGGCTGGCTCTAGAGGGGATTGACGTGAAAGCACGCTGACCGCCCGGAACCGCTCAAACGCATATTGCTACGTCGCTGGCCACGAACGGCATTGCCTCAACTTAGAGGACGCCCGACTGCCCCGCGTTCCGCGCCACTGCAAAAGAGCAGGCAACCACGTAGCTGACAAACTGGCTTCAGAAGAAAGGAACTCCCATGACACGTATGAACTTCTTATCTGCTGCAAGCCTAGCGACGATGGCGACCATCGTACTTGCCCCGGCGATCGGTTCTTCGCAGACCCTCGATCCGACAAAGATCGTCGTTGCGCAGATGATGGACGACGATAAGGGCATGAAGGGTCAGGGTATGAAGGGCCAAGGCATGCAAGGCCAGGGCATGCAGAGCCAGGGAAAGAGCATGGGCATGGAAGGCCACAACATGGGTGGCTCGGGCATGCAGAACATGCAGACACCCGGTGATTGCTCTGGCGGACAGTGCGGAGCGATGCAAGGTCCTGGCGTGCAGGGTCAAGTGGCGGGACCAATGGGACCCGGAGCCATGATGGGCCCCCAGATGATGCAGATGATGATGCAAACCCGCATGATGGATCTGCCCACGGACCACATCGACGGTCGCATCGCCTACCTTCATGCTGAGCTGAAGATCACGGAACCGCAGATGCCGACATGGACAGAGTTTGCGACCGTTATGCGCACGAATGCAAAGCGCGTCGAGGACGCCCAAAAGGGTCAGCCGCAGCGGACCACGACAACCGCCGCCGACCGACTGGATGATCAAGAGCGCTGGCTCACGGTGCGCCTGGAAAGCGTGAAGGCGTTGAAGCCCGCCTACGCGAAGCTCTATGCGGCGCTCGACGACAAGCAGAAGAAAATCGCCAACGAACTCATCGCGCCGCACATGGGCATTCGGTAGCAAGCGAGCGCACCGTGGCCCCCCGGCGATATCGCGTCCTTGGCTGAAGTAAACCCCAGTATCCCCCAACCTCAGCTGGGGGCGCGATATCGCTTCTCACGCATTGGTGTCGCCAAAAGCCAACTAAGAGACCGTCGCTAGTCGGAAGGAGGCGGTGCCATGGGAGTCCGTCCATCGCTCTACGAAGAATTGCGAAACCAAGGTGTGTCACGGCGCGGCTTCCTGAAGTTCTGTGGGTACATGAGCTCGGTGCTGACCTTGCCGGTGGGAAGCGCGGAAGTGATTGCGCAAGCTCTTGCGTCCAAGCCCCGGCCAAGCGTGATCTGGCTGTCGGTACAAGAATGCACCGGCTGCAGCGAATCGCTGCTCCGCTCCTTCGAGCCAACTCTGGAGAGTCTGATCCTCGACTCCATCTCGTTGGACTACCACCACGTGCTTCAAGCGGCAGCCGGCGCAGCGGCGGAGGCAGCGCGCGATCGGGCGATCGAGCAGAATTGGGGCAAGTATTTCCTCATCGTCGATGGCTCAATTCCCGGAAAGGATGCGGGCGCGCGGTCAACGACCGGAGGCAAGGCAGGCCTGTCGCTGGTCCGCAATGCCGCCCAAGGGGCGGCGGTTATTGCCTCGGTCGGTACGTGTGCCGCCTTTGGCGGCATCGGGGCGGCCGCACCAAATCCTTCCGGTGCTTTCGGAGCGGCAGACGCGCTCGGCGACCTCGTGGCGGCCGGCAAGGTGACGGCTCCAATCGTCAACATTCCTGGTTGTCCCCCCGTGCCCGAAGTGATCACAGGCCTTGTCACCTACTATCTCACTTACGGTTCGATTCCCGCCCTCGACGATCTGCGCCGGCCCAAGATCTTCTTCGGCAAGACCGTTCACGACAATTGCACGCGCTTGCCGTTCTTCGAGCGCCAGCAGTTCGCGCGCAGCTTTGACGACGAAGGCGCTCGCAAGGGCTGGTGCCTCAAGGATCTCGGCTGCAAGGGGCCACTAACGTTCAATGCCTGCACGACGATCAAGTGGAACCAAGGGACCAGCTTTCCAATGTATTCCGGCCACGGTTGTCTGGGCTGTGCGCAGCCGAGTTTCTGGGATCGCCCTGGCGGCTTCTACACAAAGCCGTTCTAGCCAAACGAGCCCGGCTTGAGGGAGAAAATGTTCGATGGCGCGCATCGTCGTTGACCCGGTGACCCGCATCGAAGGGCACCTCAGGATCGAGGCGGAGACCGATGCCTCCGGGTTCATCACCCGCGCTTCGAGCTCCGGCACCATGATGCGTGGCATCGAACTGATCCTGAACGGACGTGACCCACGCGATGCCTGGGCGTTCACGCAACGATTCTGCGGCGTGTGCACGGTGGTTCACAGCATCGCATCGGTGCGCGCCGTCGAGTTCGCTCTGGGATACGAGATTCCCCCGAACGCCCAGCTCATCCGCAACATCATGATCGCGACGCAGTTCGTCCACGACCATGTGGTGCACTTCTATCATCTTCATGCCCTCGACTGGGTGGACGTGATGTCGGCGGCCAGCGCCGACCCCGGTGCAACGTCACGATTGCAGCGCTCTCTCAGCCCCTGGACCAACAACAGCACGGACTATTTCGCGACTGTCCGCGACCGACTGCGCCGCTTTGTTGACGGTGGCCAGCTCGGGATCTTCACCAACGGCTATTGGGGTCACCCCGAGTACAAGTTGCCCCCCGAGGTCAATCTGCTGGCCTTTGCCCACTACCTGGAGGCGTTGGCGTGGCAACGCGAGGTCGTCAAGATTCACGCCATCTTCGGCGGCCGCAATCCGCACCCGAACTTCGTGGTCGGGGGCGCTCCCTGTACGATCAGCGAGGGCGAGCAGGTGACGGCCGTATCTGCTGCAAGCCTGAAGCAGGTGGGCGTCATTATCGAGAAGATGCGTGACTTCGTAGATCACGTCTACCTACCCGACACCCTGGCGATCGCGAGCTACTATAAGGATTGGAGCAAGGTAGGCGAAGGCACCGGCAACTTCCTATGCTATGGTGATCTTCCACGCGGGACCGATACATTCAATTCGTCGACCCTGTTGTTTCCGCGCGGCGCCATTCTCGATCGCGATTTGTCGAAGGTGCTACCCGTCGATCTCGAAGATCCGGCGCAGGTCCAGGAGTTCGTGAGCCACTCCTGGTACGATTATTCGGTCGGCAAGCACAAGCCGCTTCACCCGTACGATGGCGAAACGCGCCCGAACTACACGGGACCACAGCCACCGTACGAGCACCTCGACGTCGATCGTTCCTATTCCTGGATCAAGTCACCGCGTTGGCGTGGCAAACCAATGGAAGTCGGCCCGCTGGCGCGCATGCTGCTGCTCTATGCGACCGGAGATCGCAAGGCGAGAGAACTCATCGATAGCAGCCTTAAGCGGCTGGATCTGCCGATCGAAGGTCTTTTCTCAACGTTGGGCCGCGTTGCCTCACGAACCCTTGAAACGAAGATTCTGGCTGATGCGCTCGCGGACATGCACAGCGCGCTGCTGCGCAACATCGCGGCCGGCGATCGAGCCAC
The DNA here is from genome assembly GCF_900167455.1 of Enhydrobacter aerosaccus. Taxonomy (GTDB): domain Bacteria; phylum Pseudomonadota; class Alphaproteobacteria; order Reyranellales; family Reyranellaceae; genus Reyranella; species Reyranella aerosaccus. The sequence continues at coordinate 169,124 of NZ_FUWJ01000008.1, read as the reverse complement.
GTTCGACGACAGCCTGTTCGATCCCTCAACGTGGCCACCTCAGGCCCGTGGCGCAGGGTTCATGGAAGCGCCACGCGGCGCGCTGGCACACTGGGTTGCCATCGAGAAAGGCAAGATCGCAAACTATCAGGCGGTCGTTCCCAGCACCTGGAACGCGGGTCCGCGCGACGCGCGGGGACAAGATGGCCCCTATGAGGCCGCCCTGCGAGGGCATCGTCTCGCCGATGCTACGCGGCCGCTCGAGATCCTGAGGACCATCCACAGCTTCGACCCTTGCCTGGCCTGCGCCGTGCACGTCATCGACCCGGGCGGACGTGAGCTTGTCGAGGTCAAGGTCCTCTAGGGCGCCATGCCGAGTACGCGGAACACCAGCATGCTTGACCGTAAGATGACCTTGGCCGGGCTGCTGATCACGACGCTCGCCCTCGCCGGCGGCGTGTCAACGATGGCAAGGCCAAGCCAAGGCTATGGCGACTTGATCGACACCTACTGCATTTCGCAAGGGCGCCTGCGTGTGCCGGCTCACCAGTCCCACTGTGCGATGTGCCATCAGACAGGAACCTTCGACAGTCTTCCTGCCCATCGTGTTCAGCCGAACTGGGCCGAGTTCGACAAAGGCAGGGCGACCGGCGACTTCAGCTTCTTCTGTCCAGGCGGCAGCACCGGGGCTTCTCCCCCTGCCTCCGCAGCCACTGCGGAACCGGCACCCTCAAGCGGCACTGGAGAGCTCTCCGGGTCGCCCACGATGTCAATGCACGGACGCCCGCCAGCCCCCCAGCAGGGAGCGGGATCTGCAGCATCACCAGAGCCGCATACCATGCCCATGCCTGCTGCGCGCCCTGCCCCTGCCCCTCCTTCTGTTGCCGACCGGCAACCAGTAGCGCCGGCAGAAGTCGAAGTCCGATTGACGCGATTCCGCGACGAGATCGGAATCGGTCAGCCCGAACCTGCGAATTGGACTGGCTTTGCCGAATCGGTACGTTCAGCAGCAGCGGCGGACCGCCGGGCATTCACGGAACAGACGCCCTCGAACGAGCCGTTGGACGCCGTAGCCCTGGTGCGCCAGCAGGAACGGCGTCTTTCCGCGCGAATTGCGGCGCTTCGCTACGTTGCGACGGCTTTCACCCGGCTCCTGCCGGACCTGACCGAACAGCAACGCAAAGTCGCCAATGAACGCTTCTCATTGATCCTAGAGGTCCTCTAGGGAAGGAGGATATCGTGTGCTTGGCCATCCCGATGCGGGTCGAGTCGATCAACGGGTTCGTCGCCCGGTGCTCGGTCCGTGGCGTGTCCCGCGATGTCAGTCTCTTCATGCTGGAAGAGGGCTCGGTCCTCGCAGGGGATTACGTACTTGTCCACGTTGGCTATGCAATCCAGGTCATCAGCGGCACGGACGCAGCGGCAACTTGGCAAGTGATCGACGAAGCTCTCTCCGGACAGTGAAGCAAGTATCGTGCACGAACTTTCGATATGTCAGGCTCTGCTCGACGAGGTCGCTCGCTTTGCCCGAAAGCACGGCGCGGCCAGGGTCCTGTCCGTGACCGTCCGAATCGGACCTTTGGCGGGGGTGGAGGCGGGGCTGCTGCAACGGGCCTTCACTGCCGCCCGGCGAGGCACGGTCGCCAATGACGCTCAGCTCGTCATTGAGAGGGCTCCATTGATTCTCGAATGCCGCCGGTGCGGCAGGCAGACGCCGGGCCGGCTCAGTCATATGCGATGCGCGGCCTGCGATACAGCCGACGTTCGTGTCGCCAGCGGGAAGGACCTGATTTTCCAAAGCTTGGAGCTGGAAACAGCGGAGGAAGCTCATGTGCAATGACTGTGGATGCGCGGCGCATGATTCGCGCCATGATCACGATGACTCAACGCCACGCCGTCAGCCCCGGTCGTTGACCGTGCTCCACGATCTCATGGCCGAGAACGATCGGATGGCGAAGCATAATCGGGCGCATCTAGACGAGGCGAATGTCTTCGCTGTGAACCTTATGTCGGCACCGGGGTCCGGCAAGACCGCGCTCCTCGAAGCGACGATCGAAGCCCTGAAAGGTCGACTGCACATCGGCGTCATCGAGGGAGATCTCGCAACTGAGAACGACGCGGCGCGAATCCGGAGACATGGTGTTCCGGCAGTGCAGATCACCACTGGAACGGCCTGCCATCTCGACGCGCAAATGATCCACGCGGCCTTGCACGACATGCCGCTACAGGGCCTCGATGTTCTCTTCATCGAAAACGTAGGGAACCTCGTCTGCCCAGCGTCGTTCGACCTTGGCCAGCATCGGAACGTCACCTTGCTGTCGGTGCCCGAAGGCGACGACAAGCCGGCCAAGTATCCGATCATGTTCCGGGGCAGCGACATCATTCTGGTCAGCAAGACCGATTTGCTGCCGCACTTTGACGATTTTCGTTTCGACCGGGCGGAAGCGGCAGTCCGGGAGATCGGCTGTGTCTCTCCCGTCATCGGCATCTCGGTGCGCAGCAAGGGCGGCCTTGACCCATGGATCGACTGGCTTGATCGGCAGCGGCTGGATCGTCGAGCGGCGAAGCCGGCAACCGTCATAGGAGAGTCGGCCCATGAGCGCCACGGCTAAGGTCTGGTTGGATCGACTCCGCGATCTGCCATTGGATCACCCGGTTAGCATTCTCAATGTCTGCGGCGGACACGAACGCACGCTGTCTCACACCGGGTTGCGGGCGGCCCTGCCCGAGACAATTCGGATCATTCCCGGACCGGGCTGTCCGGTTTGTGTCTGCCCCGAAGAAGACATTTGCGACGCCATGCGGCTTGCGCGCGAATGCGATGTCGTCGTCGTTGCGTTCGGGGACATGCTGCGTGTGCCGATCAACGCCGCCAGAAGCGATCCGCGTTGCCTCAGTGATGCGCGCGGCGCCGGTGCCGACATCCGGCCGATTGCCAGTCCGCGGGAGGCTGTGGCGATTGCGCGGGCGCTTCCGGACAAGCGCGTGGTCTTCTTCGCCGCTGGCTTTGAGACCACGATGGCGCCGGTCGCCGCGATGCTGTGCCAAGGCGTGCCAGACAATCTTTTCCTCCTGGTGTCAGGCCGGCTGACCTGGCCGGCGGTCGACATGCTGCTCGCTTCAGAGAAGCCAGGGTTCGATGCCCTGATTGCACCGGGTCACGTCGCCACGGTGATGGGGCCGGAAGAATGGTCGTTCGTGGCGGAACGCTATGGCCTGCCGATTGCCGTGGCGGGCTTCACGGCGGAAAGCCTGCTGGCCGCCACCTACTACGTCCTGACGCAGCTTCTCGCGACCACGGCCCACTTGAAGAACTGCTATCCGGCGATCGTACGGCCCGGCGGCAATCGCGTGGCGCAGCAGCAGTTGTCGCACTCGATGCGGATCGTGGATGCGAATTGGCGCGGCATTGGCACGATTGCCCGCTCCGGCTTTGCCCTTTCAGAAACTTTTGCAAGCCGTGACGCGCGCAGCCTGCTGGCGTCACCACAGGACGCCGCCCGTCGACACGCAGGAGAAATGCCGCCGGGCTGCGATTGCGCCCGTGTGGTCCTGGGCAAGGTGGTGCCCACGAACTGCAAGCTCTACGGCAAAGCCTGCACGCCCCGACGTCCGATCGGACCGTGCATGGTGTCGGACGAAGGCGCCTGTCACATCTGGTGGACCTCGGGCCTACACAACCGCACACACGCGCCTCATCGGCGTACTGGCGTCGCGGCCTGACAATGCAGAATCGGCTCTCGACGCTGGTGCTGGGTTACGGCAATTCATCCTACGCGGACGATGGCCTGGGGACTCGCGCGATTGCCTATCTTAGGTCCCAGGACGCTTCCGATTTCCCCGCGGACCTGCTTCTTCTGGACGGCGGCACGGCAGTATTCGAACTGTTGTCGCATATCGAGCGATGCAACCGTCTCGTCGTGGTCGACGCGGCACACTTGGCGGCAGAACCGGGCACGGTGCGCTGCTTTCTTGGCATCGACATGGACCGTCAGCTGGGAGGCGCGCGGCACACCGCCCATGAGGTAGCGTTGCGCGATATTCTGGATGTCGCCCGCCTGCAGGAGGTGCTGCCGTTAGAGCGCGCCCTGATAGGCGTCCAACCCAAGAGCCTGGACTTCAAAGTTGGGCTCTCGCCGGAAGTGGAACGATCGCTTCCGCTTGTGCGCGATAAGCTCCTCCAGCTGTTGCGCCGCGGATGGAGCTAGCGTGACCGTCGGGTCTCTCGCGTCGGTTCTGCTGCTCGTCGAAGGGCGCGTTCAAGGCGTCGGCTTCCGCCCCTTTGTCTGGCGACTGGCTCGGGATCATCATCTGGCCGGCTGGGTGCGCAACGAAGGTGCCCGGGTACTGATCCGCCTGGAAGGAGCGGAAGATGCGATTGACGCTTTCTCCGGCAAGCTAATCGAGAGGGCACCCGCCTTCGCGCGGCCGCGGCTGGTGACCCGCAAGCGGCTGGACTGGGCCGCTCTTGCCGGCTTCTCGATCGACACCAGCGCTCAAGGCGAGATGGCAATGGCGTCGATTCCGCCGGACTATCCCGCTTGCCCCGCGTGCTTGATGGAACTACGCGATCCGTCCGACCGGCGATATCGCTATCCGTTCATCAACTGCACGCAGTGCGGCCCGAGATATACGATCATCGATGTTCTGCCGTACGACAGGCCCAACACGGCGATGGCGGCCTTTTCGATGTGCGCAGCATGCCAGTCGGAGTATGAGCGACCCGACGATCGTCGATATCATGCGCAGCCGCTGGCTTGCACCGACTGCGGCCCCAGGCTGCAGTTTGTAGTGCCGGGCGACCCTAAGATGTCCCCTGGCCAATCAACCGGTGAACAAGCCCTCCGGGCGGTCATTGCGCATCTGCGCCAGGGACGCGTTGTGGCCGTCAAGGGGATCGGTGGATTTCATCTGTTTTGTGACGCTCGGTCCGAGGCCGCGGTGCGCCATCTGAGGCGGCGTAAGCAACGGCCGGACAAGCCGTTGGCCGTCATGGTCAGGGAGCGTGGGGCCGACGGTTTGGCCGAAGCGCGGGCAATTGCCCGATTGACCGACGAAGAGGCTGTCGCCTTGCTCGATCCCGTACGACCTGTGGTCATTGCCGCCAAGCGGCCGCAGGCGCTTGCCTCCTCCATAGCGCCGGGGCTGCGTGAAATTGGCCTCCTGCTCCCCTACAGCCCGCTCCATGCGCTGCTGCTCGATGGGTTTGGCGGTCCGGTCGTTGCGACCAGCGGCAATCGCTCCGGGGATCCGGTGGAGATCGACGAGAGCGCAGCCGTTGAGCGCTTGAAGGATGTCGCGGACGCCTTCTTGATTCACAACCGGCCGATACGGCGGCCCGCCGACGATCCGGTTTGCCGACGGATTGCAGGCCACGTGCGGCCGTTGCGCCTGGGCCGCGGCAACGCGCCGTTACAGCTCCACCTGCCGGTCGCGCTGGACCGCCCATTGCTGGCAGTCGGTGGTCAGAAGAAGAACACGGTTGCGCTAGCCTGGGCGAACCGCGCGGTGGTGTCTCCCCACATTGGCGATCTGGGATCGCTGCGAACTCAGTCACTGTTCGTCGATACGGTACTGGACCTTCAGACGTTGTTCGGCGTGCAGCCGCAAGCCATCGTTTGCGACCAGCATCCCGACTACAGCTCGACGCGTTGGGCCCGACGCAGCGGGTTACCCTTGATTGCCGTACAACATCATCGGGCGCACGCATCGGCGTTGGCGGGAGAACATAAGCAATCCTCCGGCATGTTGGTGTTCACCTGGGACGGCGTGGGCAAAGGGGATGACGACACGTTGTGGGGCGGCGAGGCTTTCCTGGGAGGACCAGGTCATTGGCGTCGCGTCGCCTCGCTGCGACCGTTTCGACTGCCTGGTGGAGAACGAGCCGCACGCGAGCCCTGGCGCTGCGCCCTGGGTCTCTGCTGGGAGGCCGGCCTGGATTCGGACGACGTAGCCGTGGAGACCAGGCTGTTGCGACGGGCCTGGGAAAGCAACATCAACTGTCCCGTCACGACGTCGGTCGGACGGCTGTTCGACGCGGTGGCTGCCATGCTGGGCTTTGCCGGTCGGGCGACGTACGAGGCACAGGCGGCGATTTGGCTGGAGACGGAAGCCAATCTCGGCGACGCGACACGGATCGCCCTACAGACGCCGGCCAGCCTGACGATCGCCGATTGGGAGCCGCTGATCGGGATCGTGGCAGATGCTTCCCGATCGGTCGGCGAGCGCAGCGCCATTTTCCACGAGTGGCTGGCGGAAACCATTCGCGACCAGGCGGTACTGATCCGCCGAACGACTCCAATCTGCAAGGTCGGACTCGTCGGTGGCGTGTTCCAGAACAAACGGCTGACCGAGCGCGCCGCACATTTGCTTACCGAGGCGGATTTCGAGGTCTTGTTGCCGAGCGCCGTGCCCATGAACGATGCCGGTCTCAGCTACGGACAGATCATCGAGGCGGCGGCCCTGCTGGCGGCACAAAGCGTTGGCGCCAATGGACAATGATCTTCACAAGCTACGCCATGAACTGCTCCAGCAAACGGTGAGTCTGGCCCATGGCAATGGAGGACGTCTGACTCGTGACCTGGTCGAGGGCATCTTTGCCTTCCATTTTGGCGATGATTTGAACACCACGGTTGATGCCGCGCCGCTGAGCCCGGTGAACGGCGAGTTGGTGATGACGACCGACGGTTTCATCGTCGAGCCGCTGGAATTCCCTGGCGGAAGCATCGGCAGCCTCGCCGTAAACGGCACCGCGAACGATCTCGCGGTCATGGGCGCGAGGCCACTCTACCTCACCTTGAACGCCTTCATCGAAGAAGGCTTAGAAATCCGCCTCCTGGATCGACTGGTGGCCGATGCCGCTCGAGCCGCCCATGCTGCCGGCGCCGCGATCGTCGCCGGCGATACGAAGGTTCTCCGTCAGGGCGAAGGAAGCGGCCTTTATCTCGGCATGGCCGGCGTCGGCGTGCGGGGACGTACGCCGAAACTTGGCCTCGAACACATTCGAGTGGGCGACAGGCTGCTGGTCAGTGGAACCATCGGCGACCACGGCGCAGCGGTGCTGCTGGCTCGGCAGGAATTCGGGCTGACGGGGAATCTGCGCTCGGATTGTGGCTGCTTGGTCGGAGTGGCGATGGCCCTCATAGATGTCCCCGGCCTGCGCTTCATGCGGGATCCCACACGGGGCGGCCTTGCGACCGTCGCTCACGATATCCTGCGCGGCACTGGCTGCGGTGTTCGACTGGATGAGCAGAATATTCCCGTAAGCGAAGCGGCCAAAGGCGTCTGCGAGATACTTGGCTTTGATCCGTTGATCCTTCCCAGTGAGGGTCGGCTAGTCGCTGTCGTAGCGCCCGCTGCAGCTGAACGATCACTGGCGGCGATGCAGCAACACGGATGCCCAGACGCAGCGATCGTCGGCTCCATCACGACCGAGAGCTATGTAACACTCAGGACCGAATTGGGTGAACGCCTGATCGAGGAACTCGAACACGATCCCTTGCCGAGGATCTGCTGAGCGTTACTGATACGGTTGTGCCCAGGTTTCCAGCTTGGCCTGCAGCTTGTCGGCTGCTTCGCTCGCCTCCTCGATGGTCGCCGGCAGCAGGGTTGGGACGAAAGCCATCTCGACTGTAGACCAGAGATGATCACCAAGGTCGTTTGAATGGTCGATCCACCATACGGCTGCCAGCGAGGTTTCTTGAATACGCGTTGCGCCGAGAGCACTTACCTCGATCGCCACTTCGCCTTTTCCAAGGATACCGCGAAGGCGTTGCAAATCGTACGGAAGCAGCGGCAAGCGCCGCAGATCGATTGTCGTCGGCTGGCCCGTCGTCACCAGCGTGTGCAGCCCTGCAATTACTTCGTTCAGGATCGCGGCCACCATCGGGGGGACCTCGCCTTCTCCAAATGGCTCGGCAGTACTCAAGCGAGTCCTCCCTGGTGTGATGTGCTCTTTCGACAGCCACGTGCTGGTAGGGAAAGGCGTTGATCGAGATGCATCGACGCAGCCAGCAGGACGCGTGTTGCTGCGGTGGTCGGCGGCCAAGTCACTATCAGGAGAGGCCCCGTACCGAGCACCGGAGTCTGAAGAGCTGCCCCTGCCAAGTTGCCGATCGCTGCGCCAAACCCTCTGGCGAATGTGAGTACAAGAAGATCAGGCTGGATATTCCCTCTGCTTCTGCTGCTGAGTGGGAACTCGTTCGATAGCAGGGTGCGCATCTTCGAGACTTGCCAAGAGGACGCCGACCCGGCCGGCAGACGACACCCAGTCCGCCAGTCGAGGATAATTGTCCACCAACCAATTGAATGCTCCCTGCACGGCAACGAAAGCGCCCGCCGATTGGGTCATCTCGCCCAGCTGCATGGGCCCATGGACGTAGTTCGGTACACAAAGGAGAAGTCCCATCAACGGCGCCAGGAGGGAGTTGCCATGGGATACAAGGGTGGTCCGCATGTGCTGACCGCAGAGGCGACGCCATTGGGAAATGACCTGCTTCAGGCTTGTCTCGACGGGGCACCACCAAGGCCTTGTCGGGACTGCTGGTCGCTGGCCCCCGACGGCTCATCAAATTCTCACGCAAGCGCGCAACCGCAAACTTGAACTCGGACTCGGCTTGGCTTTTCCGTTCGATGACGGAAGCCATATTGCCGCCGATTACCATCATTGCCGTCGTTGTCGAGGCAGCGTACAGCACCGCTGCGAGGACCAAATAACCTGGCACCTGCGCCTCAATGCCAAAAGGGGCGAGGCTGAGGGAGCCGCCGACATTCCATAGGACCGCTGCGAACGTGCCCGCAGTCAGCACGGAGGCAAGAAGCCCGACGGCAAAATCGATCGGGGCATCCGTGGCAATCCGGGCATCGTCGGCGATGCGGTATTCGATGAATTGCGGCTCGCTCTCACCGGCCTTGTCATCACCCTCGCCGCCCACAGAAAACCAGTTCAAGATCAGCCGTGAGGTCAGCCAAGCGCGCCACCGGCGCTGAAAACTCATGCGGCCCCAGACAGCAGCGATCGCCAGAACGACACTTTGGGCGACCAAGCTCAACACTGCGCGAGCCTGTTGCCAGATTTCGCTGCCGTCACGCCGACCAAGAGCGTTGAAGAAATCTCGATTCCAGAGATTCAGCCGATATTGCACCAGCAACTGAAGGATCACGCAGACAACCAGGAACGCGATCAGTCCCCAAGCATACCAACGTGTGTTGCCACGCCAGAATCCCCGTGCCGCTCGCCAAAACTGCTCTACCGGGCGTCCACGTATAACGGACCCGAGCTCAGCCATGTCACGGGTAGTCCACGGGCCACCACCGATTAGGGCAAGGGACATCTGAGCGGTGGCCGACCGACCTTGTCATCAGGCCGCGGTCCGAACCCGACATCGTAAAACCCGACAAGAGAACACCTTTCCTCTCAGCGTGACAGCCATGAGGTGGATCAGCAAGTGCGGATGCAGCCAAGCCCCTCAAGCCAGCGGACGCACGAAAAGACCAGCGAAACTGTGTCGGATCGGCCATTCGTGTCGGCGCTCCTGCTCCAACCAATCCAGCGTAGCATTCCCCAATATGCGACGTGGAGAGGAGTCCCAAATTGGACAGCGTGCACGGCTTCTTTGTTCCAATGTTTTACAAAGTGATGCGGTTTGGCGGCATCGCTGGAGGATGAGCTTTGCCGCTTACGACTGTGCCAGATGATGTTCCTTGGACGGGGAAGTTCTTTCTCAAGACTACGGTCGGGGGTTTCCCCGCCTGTGGTCGTTGCGACGCCTGCGGTTACGTTTCCCATGATGAGAACGCATGACTGTGGCGATGTTTTTCGATGATGTGATTTCAGCTGAATAGGAGCTTCGCATCGATGTCGATACGCTCTGGACCTTTCGAAGGGACGCCATGGGATCGACTTGCCAATCGCCGGGTAGCACCTCCCATCAGCAGAGGAGAGGGCTTAACACTTGCTTGGACACAGACGTCCGGACCGTTGGTAAAAGTCCTATGAGAATCAGTTGCTTCCTCGCGCCGTCAGCGGCCACTCTCCTGCTCCTGGCAACGGCTTGTGCCAGCACCAGCCCGGTCGCTCTGACAGCGGGATCTGACAATGCACCCCCGACAGTCGATCTAGGAGCCTCGTCGCGCATTCCCCACATCGTTGGATCGGCGGGCGAGGGCGAGGGATATGGCATGGTACAAGCCGCCTCCGCGGCTCATACGTCGATGACTGGGATGTCCCACCAGGCCACTTCAACGATGGCCAACGCGTCAATCACGACGGCTGGCCAGAGCACCATGGATCACAGCAAGATGGGCCATGGTGCAACGCCGAGCGTGACCCCTTCGCCGGCCGCCGCCCCACAAATGGCACAAGCGGCACACGTCCAGGGCACCGGCACGGTCAACGCGGTCGATCCCGCGAGCCGCAAGGTCAATCTGAGCCACAATGCGATTCCGGCGATCGGCTGGCCGGCCATGACCATGGACTTCGCTGTGGCTCCCTCTGTCGATTTGAGCGCGCTGAAACCCGGGGCGCGCGTCAACTTCATGATGGATCGGAGTCCTGACGGCATGTACGTCATCCAATCAGTGACAGCTGGGGGTGGGCACTGATGGCAGGCCATCCTTCCAAGCCACCTGTCGGCCGTCGTCGTTTCGTCCAGGGCATTGCGGCTGCGGGCGCTGCCACGGCGCTGCCTCCTTGGAGCGCGTCGGCCGCGTCGCCCTCGGTGCTGAGCGGTACCGAATTCCAGCTCGAAATTGCACCTCTGCGCTTCAACGTCACCGGTCGGACGATGACCGCCACCGCCATCAACGGGCAGGTTCCGGGACCCACGCTGCGCTTTCGCGAGGGTGATACGGTCACACTCGCTGTTACTAATCGGCTGGCCTTCACGACATCGATCCATTGGCATGGGTTGCGCATTCCGTCCCCCATGGACGGTGTGCCGGGCTTCAGCTTCAACGGCATCGCCCCGGGTGAGACCTTCGTGTATCGGTACGCGCTCCGCCAGAGTGGCACCTACTGGTATCACGCGCATGGCCCTGAGGAGCAGACCGGCGTCTATGGCTCGCTGGTTATCGAGCCCAAGGGAGGCTTCGCGCAACGCTTCGATCGCGACTATGTCGTCGTGCTGTCGGACTGGAGCGACGAGAGCCCGCTTGCAATCATCAGCAACCTCAAGTTCCAGAGCACCTATTACAACTATGGCCAGCGGACATTGGGGACGTTTATCGACGACATCCGCCGCAGCGGTCTCGGTGCAACGGTGTCGGATCGGTTGATGTGGGGCAATATGCGCATGGCCCCCACCGATATCCTCGACGTGTCGGGTGCCACCTACACCTATCTCATGAACGGCCGGCCGCCAGCCGCCAACTGGACGGCGCTGTTTCACCCGGGCGAGCGCGTGCGGCTGCGCTTCATCGACGCCGGGACCATGAGCATCTTCGACGTGCGCGTCCCCGGCTTGCCGATGACGGTGGTACAGACCGACGGCAACGACATCGTGCCGGTGACAGTCGATGAATTCCGCATCGGTCCGGGCGAGACGTACGACGTGATCGTTGAGCCGCGCGAGGCGCAAGCCTACACGATCTTCGCCCAAGCCCAGGATCGCACGGGCTACGCCCGCGGCACCTTGGCCCCACGGTCGGGCATGAGCGCGGCAGTACCGCCGATGGACCCTCGGCCTATGCGCACGATGGCCGACATGGGAATGGAGCACGGTGCGGCTGGGCACGGCGCGCATGGTGGAACGGCACCCAGTGATGCGGTGCCGGCGGCATCGAGTAACCCTCACGCCGGCCACACTATGCCGGCGGGGAACCAAGCTGCGATGCCTGGAATGCAGCACTCGATGCCGGGCATGGAGCCGGGACCAAACGCTGTCACCCCGCAGGACCACAGCGCGCACGGAGGCATGCCGGGCGCGGGCAGCGCAATGCCGAGCCAGGGATCGATGGTTGATATGTCGGCGGCAAATACCGCGTCCCAGCTTGAAGGCCGGGTCGGCGTCGACAATGTCGCGATGGCGCCGAAGTCGCGTCTCTCAGAAGCCGGAGATGGTCTCGACGGTAACGGCCGCCGTGTGCTGCTGCTCAGCGATCTGCGCAACGCCAAACGCGGCAACGATCTGCGGCCACCGACGCGCGAGATCGTGCTGCACCTGACGGGCAACATGGAACGCTTCATGTGGAGCCTCGACGGCATCAAGTTCTCGGATGCCGCGCCGATCATGCTGAAGCTCGGCGAGCGCGTGCGCTTCACCTTGATCAACGACACGATGATGGATCATCCCATGCACCTGCATGGCGTGTGGAGCGAGCTGGAGAACGGGCAGAGCGACTATCGCCCCTACAAGCACACCATCCTGGTCAAGCCTGGCGAGAAGCTGAGCTTCCTGGTGAGCGCCGACGAGCCTGGCCGGTGGGCCTTCCACTGCCACCTCCTCTACCACATGGAGCTCGGCATGATGCGCGAGGTGCGCATATCATGAAGAAGCTCGTCGCCGCTCTCTGCGCTGCTCTTATGGTCGCCATTTTCGCGGGCGGCGCCCACGCCCAGCAGACACCTGCCGCCGACCAGGGACAGCCGCACAGCATGCCGAAGATGTTGGATCAGGCCATCTTTGCCCATCTGTTGTTCGACCAGCTCGAAGGGCGGTTCGGCTTCGCCGAAGGCAACACCTTCCGGTGGTCAGCGCAAGGGTGGCTGGGCACGGACGAGAACCGGGTATGGCTGCTCAGCGAAGGAAGGTTCACCAACAACGAACTGGATGACGGTATCCAGCAGCTCCTCTACGGCCGGGCGATCACCACTTACTTCGACGCTCTCGTCGGCATCCGATACGATCTGGACTCCGCGCCGAGCCGCGGCTGGGGCGCGATCGGCATCCAGGGGCTGGCGCCCCAGTTCTTCAAGGTCTCGGCCATAGGCTACGTCAGCGGCGAAGGCCATCTCGCGGCCAGGCTGGAGGCCAGCTACGACCTGTTGATCACGCAACGCCTCATCCTGCAGCCGCAACTCGAAATGAATTTCTACACCAAGGATGATCCAGCGCGATTGGTTGGCGCCGGCCTGTCGGAACTCGACGCGGGGCTGCGCCTGCGCTACGAGATTACGCGCGAGTTCGCGCCCTATGTCGGCATTACCTATTTGGGCCAATACGGCGCGACTGCCGACTATGTCAGCGCAGCCGGCGGCTCGACCCAACAGATTCGGTTCACGGTAGGCCTCCGTGCATGGTTCTAGCGCAAATGGCGATGGAGCCAATGCCCTCGGAAGTTGGCACGAACGCAACATGACCTCCGACAAGCGGCACAGATGCGCGCCAACAGCCGGGAGGCAAAGGGCCAGAATGAAGTGGTGCCGGTTTGCACTGCTTCAGACGCGAGTTCCCGCCAGCAAAAGGGAGTCCGCTCTCGTGGGCCTTCAAGTGCCCGACGCTAGAGGGCTCGATTCAGAAGCTCATAGTCGACGAATATCCGTGACGTCGTCGCTGATCTGGGCCGACATCCTGAAGCGATCACTAAAGGCTGGCATCCAACACCCGCACTGGTCCGTGGCCGATTTGCAGAGAGCCTTGCAGAGCCGAAATGCTGCGCCGCCGACCTCGGTGGGTTCCGACCGATCGAGTCGGGCTTAAGGTACGGTCCGGCGGCTCACATGGTGCGCAACGAAATTGCCATGGTCGAGTGCCGAACAGCCGGTATCAAAGGCAGAATCTTCAAGGCGCCAAGCCAGCGGACCACACGATTGCGCACGCTGCTGTGTAACGAGCCGGATTGCTCGTCATGGCAGAGGCAATGATCGCGTTCCGGCCCAAGCAACCGCAACGGCCACGGCGAGGAGACTGGGACTGTGATGGCGGCCGGCGTCTACGCAATTGAAACAGCATGAGGGAAAAGGGCATTGCCGGTCGATCTTAGGCAGTTGCGCTACGCCATTGCGGCGGCCGATTACCGCAGCATGCGCCGGGCGGCGGAGGCGTTACGCCTGAAGGAGTCCACGCTGAGCCGTTGTGTGCGCGACCTGGAAGCAGGCTTGGACGTCGTTCTGTTCGAACGCTCGCGCGCCGGCGTGCGGCCGACAGTAGCGGGGGCAGCCTTCATCTCGGGCGCACGTCGCGTCGTGCAAGAGGTCGAGGGAACCATCAGCATCGCCAAGGCTGCTGCCCGGGGCGAGGCTGGGCGCCTGCGGCTTGGCTTCTACAATTCATTGTCCGCCGGAAGCTTGCGAGCCACGCTCCTCGACTATGCGCAACGCTATCCTGCGGTGGAGATACGCACAGTCGAGGCGGCGCGGGAGCGTCTGCTCGGCGATCTCGCCATCGATGCGCTCGATGTCGCGATCGTTACGGGCAATCCGACGCTTGTTGAAAGCCAGGCGTTGGCACTATGGAGCGAGCGGATACTCGTCGCCTTGCCGACGGATCATCCGCTTGCCTCACAGGATGTCGTAAGCTGGGGCGATCTCAGAGGCGAAACTTTCCTGATCGGGGAGCACGACCCAGGTCCCGACGTCCACGACCTGCTGATTGCCAACCTTGCAACACCCGGTGACCGCCCCAGGGTGGTCAAGCACAATGTCAGCCACGCGAACATCAAGGCGCTTGTCGGATTGGGACACGGAGTGACCCTAGTCTCCGATGCTTGTCTTGGCGCGCATTATGCGGGTGTCGTCTATCGCGAAGCCCGCGACAGCAAGGGCGGCTGTCGGATAGGCTATGCGGCGCATTGGTCGAAGGACAACGACAATCCTGCCCTGGTACCATTCTTAAGATTGCTGCGAGAGCGTTACCCGGCGTTGCGCGATCCCAGCTGAGGCCCCGATGGGCCTGCCTGCCTACGCGCCTTGCCGAAGGCACGGTCCGTCGCCATGAAGCGGGCGAGCATCGGCCCAATCAGCTTGACCGGGTCAGCAATCGGCTGTCCCGTCTCGCGTCCTAGCACCTCGGCATAGGCCAGCAGGTCGCGGTGGACTGCCGCCGGCAGTTCAACGGTCAACTTCACTGGCCGGTCGCTCTCGAGGGGTCCAAGCTTCAGCTTGGCCATGGGCTAGCCTCCAAACGGTTCGAGGACCAAGTCCCGCGTGACGATGATGCGCACGGGAAAACCTGGCCGGATGGTCAACGTCGGTGCGACGTTGAGCTGCCGCCGGATGATCTGCTGGCCGGCATCATTGATCGTGTCCTGACCGCCGTTGCGGATCGCCCGGATCAGCGCATCGTCGTTGTTGGTGGCCAGCTCGGCGCCGATGCTGAGCAAGGTTGACAGGCCTGCCGCCTTGGCGAGATCCCACCAATGATAGTCGACGCCGTCCTGAAGGCCGGCATAACCCTCGGCGTCGGCGCCGGGCTGCCGCTCGAGGACGATCGACCGGCCGTTCGGGAATATCAGCCGGTTCCAGACCAGCAAGACGCGTCCTTGGCCGAACTGCACATTGCTGTCGTATTGGCCGATGATGCGCGTGCCCTGGGGCACGAGCAAAATGCGACCGGTCGGACTGTCATGGATGTTCTCCGTGACCTGCGCGATGATCTGACCGGGAAGGTCCGAGCGGATGCCGGTGATCAGCGCGGCCGGGATCACGGCGCCCGCCTGAAGGATGTTCGGCGACGCCGGCGCCACTATCCGATCCGGCGACACGGTGCGCCGGTCGGGAGCGGCATTCAGGAAGGCAAGCTTCTGATCCTGGGCCGATGATATCATGGATGGCGCCAAGCCCAGATTTGCGAGGCTGGACACAGGGCTTGGTGCAGGTGCTGCGATTTCGGGATGAGCGGCACGCGATCGGCTTTCCGTGCCGACAAACAGTTTGCTTGTGCGAGCGGATTCGATCTCTTGCAGGCGGCGCTGATCCTCGGCAGTCATACCCGCGTTCAGTGTCGCTTGGCTTCGGGCTTGCGCGCCAAGGGCTGGTCGGCCGAGGTCGCCGGGTAAGGGCGGACCGAGCTTGGGAACACTGCTGTAATCGCGCGGCAAACCTGCCAAGCCGTCTGCCGTCGACCGATTGTCGGTCGAATAAAGCTCCTCGACGAGCCTGGCGCCGTAGCGGGACTGAAACGCATAGATGAGCGCGCCCCCAATCCCGACCCCTGCCGCGAGACCGAGGCCCATGAGCACCTTGCGCGACAGCCGCGTCACGCGCGGCGCCTCTCCGCCCAACCTCATCGACCCGGCCCCATCGGACGGGGCACCGGTCAGCGGCATGGCGACGTCTTCGCTCCGGATATCGCTCACGACGCTGGCTTCCCATCGGTACGGACGATGCGCACACGCTGCTGGTGGTCGGCTGCGCCGAAGCGCAGCTCGGCAGCCGCGAACAGCCGGTCGACGACCATGTAGTTGCCGCGGACACGGTAGTTCACGAGCTCGGAGGTGTTTCCTTCAGGTCCGACGACGAATAGGGGCGGCATCTCGCCCTGGCCGATGCCACGCGGGAACTCGATGAATACCTGCCGCCCGTCGTCATAAACCCGCAGCGGCCGCCACGGTACGCGGTCTCCCTCGACGGCGTAGCGGAAGTTGAGCTTCGACAGATCCACGTCCGTGGCGACCGGACGGGCGGCTTCGGCCTGCGCGTTCTGCCGCCGCAGCGCAATGAGCTGGTCCTGCGGGTACTGCCAGGACACCGACGCCATGTAGGTGCGCTCGGTCGAGCGCAGCTCGACATGGTAGGTGCGGATGTTGGTGTTGATGACCAGGTTGGTCGTGAGGTCGGTGCGGGTCGGCTTGACCAGGATGTGAACCTGCTGCGTCGCTCCCGTGCCACTCACCGTATCGCCGATGATCCAGCGCACCGTGTCGCCCGCGGCGACAGGTCCCGTACCGACCAGTTGTTCGCCGGGCTGGAGGGCAATATCGGTGAGCTGCCCGATGGCCGTATAGACTTGGTAGAGCGCGCCGCTGGTATACGGGTACACCTGCATCGCATTGATGAACCCGTCGCGCACCGGCTGCACGCGCGCAGCGTCATTGGCCAGATTCACACGGACGGCGGGGTCCGAGGCCTCAGGCGCCCGGCTCGATCCACCTACCCGCTTCAATTGCCCGGGCAGCGGCAATGGCTGCGGCAGCTCGACCACCTGCACCGGCGCGGGCGGATCGGTGGCCTGCACCGCGGGCGCCGCATCGTCATAGGAGATCAGCGGCGGCTTGCCAGCGGAGTCGCAAGCCGCCAGAGCTGACGAGCCCAGCAGAAGAGCGAGAACGGTGCGCTGCGGAGACGGCGTGAGTCCTTTGTGGGATTGCGTCATTGATCGAGCTCCCGTGACCAGTTGATGGCGTTGACGTAGATGCCGAGCGGATTGGCGCGCAGGCGGTCGGCGTTGCGCGGCATCTGCACGACGATGGTCAGGATGGCGGTCCAGCGGCTGGTCTCTGCGAGCTGGCCGTTCTCGTAGCGGCGTTCGACCCACGCCACGCGAAAACTCTCCGGCGAGGCCCGAATGACGCTCGAGACATCGACCGCGACCTGCTGGCGGCCGACCTTGGCAAAAGGGTCGTTCGAGCGCGCATAATCGTTGAGGGCTGCCGCGCCGCGGTCGGTCGTGAAGTCGTAGGCGCGCAGCCAGTTCTGCCGGACGATGATCGCGTCCGACGGGATCGACCGGACCTGCTCGACGAAGCGGGCGAGATGGAAGGCGACCTGCGGATCGGTCGGACGATAGTCTGCCACGGCGGGCGCGATCGCCTGCGCCTGGCCGACCTTGTCGATCTGCACAACCCACGGCACCACCGTGCCGCGCGCCGATTGCCAGATGAGGCCGGCCGCGAAGCTCACGGACAGGATCAGCGACCCGAAAGCCATCAGCCGCCAGTTCCTAGCCTGGACGCGCGCGCTGCCGATCCGGTCGTCCCAGACCTGGGCGGCCCGCTGGTAGGGCGTTTCGGGTTCCGGTGACTTGCCGTAATGAGTGGAAGGGCGCTTGAACATCAGCGGTCGCCTTGAGAAAGGTTAATGGAAGTGCCGCCGCCGTGGCTGTCGCCGCTGCGCACGGCGTGGGCGACGGCGGTGACGCCGTGACTCATGGCCTGGGAGCGCTTCATGCGACGGGCCCAGGCCGGTGGCCCGTCGGTGGCCTCGGCCGGCGCACTCTCAGTGGCGCTTGCGCCGGTCGGACTCGGGGCGGACGTATCGCCGGCACCAGAGACCGACTTCGCGCCTTCCGAGTAGCTGGTCTTCATGCTGTCGGCCGCGCGAGCGGCCGCGCGCCGCAGCGGCGAGACAGTCGCATCGCCAACGGCGCGAGCGATACCGCCAGCACCGGACGCAACGGCTGCCGCTCCTGACTGCCCGGTCGCTCCCGCGCTGTAGGCCGCGCCGACACCACCGGCCAAAGCCGCTCCTCCCCGCGCCGCGGCCGCGGTTCCGGACAGGGCGGCGGCTCCGCCGCGCATGGCGAGCCCCCCGGCGGCACCCGCCGCCATCGCGGCACCGCCTGTCGCAAGCCCGGTCCCGACCACGGCGCCGGCCCCGAGCTGGGGACCGCCCGAGACGAGGCCGTTGGCGATGCCGGGACCGAAGATTCCGAGCCCCAGCAGCGAAAGGGCGGCGAGGACGATCGCCATCGCCTGGTCGATCGTCGGATTCTGGCCGCCGAAGCCCGCGGTGAACTGCCCGAACAAGGTCGAGCCGATGCCGATGATGACGGCGAGCACCAGCACCTTGATGCCAGAGGACACGACATTGCCCAGCACGCGCTCGGCGATGAAGGCGGACTTGCCGAACAGGCCGAAGGGGATCAGGACGAAGCCTGCCAGCGTCGTCAGCTTGAACTCGATCAGCGTGACGAAGAGCTGGATGGCCAGGATGAAGAAGGCCAGCAGCACCAGCGCCCAGGCAAACAGCAGGCAGGCGATCTGGATGAAGTTCTCGAAGAAGGAGATCCAGCCCATCAGGCCGGAGATCGACTCCAGGAGCGGCCGGCCGGCATCGAGGCCGGTCTGGGCCACGCGGCCAGGCCGCATCAGGTCCTGGATGGAGAATCCCGTGCCCGACGCCTGCAGGCCCAGGCCCGCGAAGCTCTCGAACACGATGCGGGCCAGGCTATTCCAATTGCTGATGAGGTAGGCGAAGACGCCGACGAACAGGGTTTTCTTCACCAGCCGCGCCATGACGTCGTCGTCGGCGCTCCAGCTCCAGAACAGGGCCGCCAGCGTCACGTCGATCACGATCAAGGTCGCGGCAATGAAGGCGACCTCGTTGCCCAGAAGGCCGAAGCCGCTATCGATGTAGCGCGTGAATACTTCCAGAAACTGGTCGATGACGCCGGTGCCGCCCATGATTCACCGGCCTTCCTGAGGAGACGCCGGCGGCGTCACGCCGAGAAACCGGTCGCGACCTTCGGCCCATGTGCGCAGGCATTCCGCGTCCCGCGCCGCGGCCTCGCCGAGAATCTGGCACCGCCGTTGGGCCGAGCGCAGCGCATCGGCGCTCGTCGCCCGGTCCGTCCATGCCTTCCCGACGGACGGCGGCGGTTCCCGCACGATATCCAGCGTCGCCGCGATGACGGCGCCGGCGACGAATGCGACGGCAGCGAGCCGCACCCAGAGCTTGGTGTCCATCCCCCCCCGCTCCTCACCGACCGTTGCCATTGGAGAACATCCGCGCGTTGCCGGGCTGGTAGCCGGCGCCCGGGGTCAGGAACCGCCGCCGCTGCTCGCGGCCCTGCTCGGCCGCGGCCGCGCGCTCTGCTTCGCTCAGCGCCTGCGCGCGACCGTTGGCGGCGAGGACCGCGGCGAGATCCGAGAGCTGCTGCGCCTGGAGGGCGAGGAGCTGGTTGCCGGCCTGGGCCGCCTGCAAGGCGCCCGTCGCGCCCTGGCTCTGGCCAACGAGCGCCGACATCTCGGCGCGATGGGTGTCGATATTGCCCACGACGCCGGCCTGAACCCGCAGGGCATCCTGCAGACCGCCGACGCTGTTCTGCCACCGCTGGCGTGCCTGGGCGATCAGCTGCTGATCGCTCGCCGAGGGCGAGGCGTTGCCGTAGGTGGAGGTGAACGCCTGGTCGATCTGCTGGACGTCGTAGGCGATCCGCTGCGCCTCGCCCAGGAGCTGCTGCGTCCGCTGCACCGACTGCTGCAGTTCCTGGAGGGCGGAATACGGAAGGCTCGCGAGGTTGCGCGCCTGGTTGATCAGCATCATGGCTTCGTTCTGAAGCGAGGTGATCTGGTTGGTGACCTGCTCCAGCGCGCGCGCCGCTGAAAGAGCATTCTGCACATAGTTGGAAGGGTCGAAGACGGTCATTTGCGCAGACGCCGGCCGCATCATCAGCGGACCCGGGATGACCGGAATCGACAGGATGGATGCGGCAAGAAGCGCCGCACGCAGGTGACGGTGACTCATGGCTTGTCCTCCAGGTTGGTGAGGTCGGGAATGAGCTCGGCCGCCCAGGGAACGCCGCGCTGCCTGAGCCAGGCGTCTAAGAATCCGTCGAGGCCATGCTCGGCCAGCGTCACGCCGATGGCCGCCTGGTCGGTCTTGGACGAGGTCGCGCAGAGCGCCAGAGCCACGTCCGAGAGGCCGAGCTCGAACAGCCGGTTGCCGCGGCGGGATTGGCAGTAGTAGTCGCGCTTAGGCATTGCCTGGGCGAGGATCTCGATCTGGCGATCGTTCAGGCCGAAGCGGCGATAGATCGCCGTGATCTGCGGCTCGATCGCCCGCTCGTTGGGCAGCAGCAGCCGGGTCGGGCAGCTCTCGATGATGGCCGGCGCGATGGCCGAGCGGTCGATGTCGGAGAGCGACTGCGTCGCGAACACGACGGACGCGTTCTTCTTGCGCAGCGTCTTCAGCCATTCGCGGAGCTGGCCGGCAAAGCCCTCGTCATCGAGCGCCAGCCAGCCCTCATCGATGATCAGCAAGGTCGGACGTCCGTCGAGCCGGTCCTCTATGCGATGGAACAGGTAGGACAGGACAGCCGAAGCGGCACCCGTGCCGATAAGGCCTTCTGTCTCGAACGCCTGCACCGACGCTTCGCCCAGATGCTCTCTCTCGGCGTCGAGCAAGCGGCCATAGGCGCCGCCGATGCAATACGGCCGCAGCGCCTGCTTCAGCTCGTTCGACTGGAGGAGCACCGCGAGTCCAGTAATGGTGCGCTCGCCGACGGGCGCGCTGGCGAGCGAGGTGAGCGCCGTCCAGAGGTGTTCTTTCACCTCCGGCGTGATCGCGACGCCCTCGCGCACCAGGATGGCCACGATCCAGTCGGCCGCCCAGGCGCGCTCTGGTACCTGATCGATGCCGGCGAGCGGCTGCAGCGAGACGCTATCGGCCGCTCCTTCGGTTAGGCCGCCGCCAAGGTCGTGCCAGTCGCCGCCCATGGCGAGCGTCGCGGCGCGGATCGAGCCGCCGAAGTCGAAGGCGAAGACCTGCGAGCCGGGGTAGCGGCGGAACTGCAGTGCCATCAGCGCCAGCAGCACCGACTTGCCGGAGCCGGTCGGTCCGACGACGAGTGTGTGCCCGACATCGCCGACATGAAGGGAAAACCGGAACGGGGTAGAGCCTTCGGTCTTGCCGTACAGCAAGGAGGGGGCACCGAAGTGATCGTCCCGTTCCGGCCCCGCCCACACCGCCGAGAGCGGGATCATGTGGGCGAGATTGAGGGTGGAGATCGGCGGCTGCCGCACGTTGGCGTAGACATGGCCCGGCAGGGAGCCCAGCCAGGCGTCGACAGCGTTGAGGGTCTCCGGCATGGCGGTGAAGTCGCGCCCCTGCACCACCTTCTC
Organism: Enhydrobacter aerosaccus; assembly: GCF_900167455.1. Taxonomy (GTDB): domain Bacteria; phylum Pseudomonadota; class Alphaproteobacteria; order Reyranellales; family Reyranellaceae; genus Reyranella; species Reyranella aerosaccus. The sequence goes on along the minus strand of NZ_FUWJ01000008.1, from coordinate 147,428 downwards.
GACCAGCCGCAGCTTCTCGGCCGCCAGCCGAGGATCGGCGTCCCAGACAGTGATCGTGGCCGTGACATAGGCTTGGCCGGCATGATCGGCGCCGAGTTCCTGCAGGGCGAGATCGGCATCCGCCGCCTTGTTGGCCGCATCGGTGTCAACCAGCACCGACGCCTCGTTGGTCATCACCTCCTTGAGGATAGCGGCGACCGACTTGCGCTTGGCGAACCACTGCCGTCGGATCCGGGTCAGCAGCCGGGTCGCATCGGTCTTGTCCATCAGGATGGCGCGCGTCGACCACCGATAGGGAAAGGCCAAGCGGTTGAGGTCGTCGAGAAGCCCCGGCGTCGTGACGCTCGGAAAGCCGACGATGGTCAGGATGCGCAGATGCTGGTCGCCGAGACGGGGCTCCAGGCCACCGGTAAGCGGCTGGTCGGCGAGGAGCGCATCGAGATACATCGGGGTCTCGGGGACCCGGACGCGCTGGCGCCGGGTCGAGACGGTCGAGTGGAGATAGGTCAGCGTCTGCCCGTCATCGAGCCAGGCGCATTCCGGCATGAAACTCTCGATGAGCTGCAGGACGCGGTCGGTGCGATCGACGAAGCCCTGCAGGATCTCGCGGGGATTGACACCCTTCCCGCTCCTTCCTTCATAAAGCCAGCGTTCGGCCCGAGCGGTGTCTTCAACCGGTGGCAGGTAGACGAAAGTGAGGAAGTAGCTCGATTCGAAGTGGCTGCCTGCCTCCTCGAATCCGGCCTTGCGTTCGGCGTCGACGAGGGCTGACGCGGCATCGGGGAAACGGCTCGCCGGATAGGCGCCCACGGCGTGCCGCTGCGCCTCGACGAAGAGCGCCCAGCCCGACCCCAGCCGACGGAAGGCGCTGTTGAGTCGGCCGGCGACGGCCACCAGCTCGGCCGGCACCGCCGAGTCGAGATCCGGTCCCCGGAACCGCGCCGTCCGCTGGAAGCTGCCGTCCTTGTTGAGGACGACGCCCTCCCCCGCCAGCGCCGCCCACGGCAGGAAATCGGCGAGACGGGTCGAAGTTCGACGATACTCGGCAAGATTCATCATGGCGGGACCTCAGACGCTCAGATGACCGGGGATGCGCAGGTGCCGGCGCACCACGTCGACGAACTGCGGATCGCGCTTGGCAGCCCACACGGCGGCGAGATGGCCGATCGCCCAAAGGCCAAGGCCGACCAGCCAGAGGCGCAGGCCGAGCCCAAGCGCCGCCGCCAGCGTGCCGTTGAGGATGGCGATCGAGCGCGGCGCGCCGCCCAGTAGGATCTGCTCGGTTAGCGCCCGATGAACCGGCACGACATAGCCCGGCACATCGGGGGCGTGGTCCATCAACCCGGCCATCAGACGAGCGCTCCGCCGCCGAAGGAGAAGAACGACAGGAAGAAGCTCGACGCGGCGAAGGCAATGCTCAGCCCAAACACCACCTGGACCAGCCGCCGGAAGCCGCCACTGGTGTCACCGAAGGCGAGCGTCAGGCCGGTGACGATGATGATGATCACAGCCACGATCTTGGCGACCGGCCCCTCGACGGATTCGAGGATCGACTGGAGCGGCGCCTCCCAAGGCATCGACGATCCAGCGGCATGGGCGGCGGACGCCATCATCAGGCTGGCGAAGGTGACGGATACGGCCGTCGCGACATGACGGCGAATACGCAAGGCTTGGCGGATCATGCAGGTTCTCCTTGGGCAGGTTTTATTGCGGTAATGACGCAGTAGTCGCCGTTTGGCTGGAGGCCCTCGACGCGGGCCAGTTCGGTCAGGCGGCGGGTCAGGCCCCGGCCGCTCAGCACCACGACGAGGTCGATAGTCTCGGCGATCAGCGCGCGCGGCACGGTAATGACGGCTTCCTGGATCAATTGCTCGAGGCGGCGCAGCGCGCCCAGCGCAGTGCCGGCGTGGATGGTGCCGATCCCGCCGGGATGGCCGGTTCCCCAGGCCTTGAGGAGGTCGAGCGCTTCGGCGCCACGCACCTCGCCGATGGGAATGCGATCGGGGCGAAGGCGAAGCGAGGAGCGCACGAGATCCGACAGCGAAGCGACACCGTCCTTGGTGCGCAGGGCGACGAGGTTGGGCGCCGCGCATTGCAGCTCACGCGTGTCCTCGATCAGGACTACGCGGTCGGCGGTCTTGGCCACCTCCGCCAGCAGCGCGTTAGTAAGCGTGGTCTTGCCGGTCGAGGTGCCGCCAGCGACCAGGATATTGCAACGATCGGCGACGGCCTGGCGCAGCACGTCGGCCTGGTCCGGCGACATGATCCCGCCCGTGACGTAGTCCTGCAGGGTGAAGACGGCGACCGCCGGTTTGCGGATCGCGAACACGGGGGCAGCCACCACGGGCGGCAGCAGCCCCTCGAACCTCTCTCCCGTACCGGGCAGCTCGGCTGAGACGCGCGGAGCACCGCCATGAACCTCCGCACCGACATGATGGGCGACAAGGCGAACGATGCGCTCGCCGTCGGCTGCCGCCAGATGCTTGCCCGTGTCGGACAGTCCATCTGACAGCCGGTCGATCCAGAGCCGCCCATCTGGATTGAGCATCACCTCGACGACAGACGGGTCTTCCAGGAAGCCGGCGATGTCGGAGCCGAGGGCGGTGCGCAGCATGCGCGCTCCGCGAAGGATCGCCTCGGACTGCTGTTGGGAAGCTGCCATGTCGTCCCCGTTCGTAGCGCGACCGCAGACAAGCGGCCTGTGATCGGGGATGAGTAGAAGAGGCAGAACTCAGCGCCTGACAACAACAAGAATGATGCCGTAGGGCGCTGGCGTACAAAGACAGGGAAACGGCGGGACCTCAGGAGTTGAGGAGGCGAAGTATGCGACGTGCAAAGGCCGCCGCTAGTCCCCTGACGAGCGCTTGGTCTCCGCAGGTTGATCGCCAGGAATGTCTTCGGAAATCTCCTGCAGCAACTTGGGCCCCCTTGCCAAGCGGCGGCCCAATGCGGAAACGAAAGCATCGTAGCGTTGGCCCGCCTGCGCTCTCGCGGCAGCTTGGGCCGGCTCGGGCAATGGCGGGTTGGCTGTCAGCCAGAAGCGGACGAACACGGCCAGCATCTCCACCGAGATGAGGAGATCGCGTTCCTGACGCGCCATACGCCGATCGAGCTGGTCAAGACGCTTGGTCATCGCCGCCTCCTGTCGTTCGGCAGCGTCCGGTGACAGGAAGGAGGCGATCGCGGCTTCTGCGACGAGCGATCGAGATTGGCTGCGGCGAGCCGCGTATTCAACCAGGGCCTTCATGATGTCGGGATCGAGGTAGACCGAAAGCCGATGCTTCTTTGGATTCATCATCAGCGCTCCCTACAGGTTCATGCCATCATTCGGGTCGAGGGAAACCTGGCGGGCGATACCCTGCACCACTTGGTTCATTCGGCTGATGCGCGCGCTGTCGTCGTCATCGGCGTCGTCGGCGATATCGGCTTCGAATTCATTGTCGATCGGCTTCGTTCTTTCGAGGATTCTCGCCCGGTTCAACTCGGGCTGGCGCCTACGTTCAGACTCTGTGGGATCTTCGTCGTCCGCGCTGCTGCCCTGTGGCGCTGGTGCACTTGTCTGTGGAGGTGTGGGCAAAGGCAAGTTGCTCCAATCGTCGCTTTTGGTGGCTACGGGCTTATCAAGCGGTGGCGGTGGCAGCACGCGCTCCTGAAAGCGGCGGTCCTCGTAATACCGTACCTTCTTCGCGCGGACTGGCGGCGTGCCCGCAACCATCACGATCTCATCCGTGGGCGGCAGCTGCATCACCTCACCGGGGGTGAGCAGTGCTCGAGCCGTTTCTGCCCGTGAGACCATTAGGTGCCCGAGCCAAGGGCTCAGTCGGTGACCCGCATAGTTGCGCATCGCGCGCATCTCGGTGGCCGTGCCGAGCGCGTCGGACACCCGCTTTGCCGTGCGCTCGTCGTTAGTCGCAAAGCTCACGCGCACATGGCAGTTGTCGAGTATCGAGTTGTTCGGCCCGTAAGCCTTCTCGATCTGGTTCAGCGATTGCGCGATCAGAAAGCTCTTCAGGCCATAACCCGCCATGAAGGCAAGCGCGCTCTCGAAGAAGTCGAGGCGGCCGAGCGCGGGAAACTCGTCGAGCATCAGGAGGAGACGGTGGCGTCGCCTTTTTGAATGAAGATCCTCAGTCAGACGCCGGCCGATCTGATTGAGGATGAGGCGGATGAGCGGCTTGGTGCGCGCGATGTCTGATGGTGGAACAACAAGATATAGTGTCGCCGGTCGCCCTTCGCCGACAATGTCGGAGATGCGCCAGTCGCAGCGGCGCGTCACCTCCGCCACGACCGGATCACGGTAGAGCCCGAGGAAAGACATCGCGGTCGACAGCACCCCCGAGCGCTCGTTGTCGGACTTGTTGAGGAGCTCGCGCGCAGCACTGGCGATGACGGGATGAGGCCCTGCCTCACCAAGATGCGCGGTCTTCATCATGGCAGCGAGTGTCGACTCGATGGGCCGACGCGGATCGGACAGGAAAGCGGCTACGCCGGCCAGCGTCTTATCGGCCTCAGCGTAAAGAATATGCAAGATGGCGCCCACTAGGAGCGCGTGACTGGTCTTCTCCCAGTGATTGCGCTTCTCGAGCGAGCCTTCGGGGTCGACCAGGATGTCGGCGATGTTCTGCACGTCCCGGACTTCCCATTGTCCGCGGCGAACCTCGAGCAGCGGATTGTAGGCAGCCGAACCGGCGTTTGTCGGATCGAACAACAGGACGCGCCCGTATCGCGCGCGGAAGCCCGAGGTGAGCTGCCAGTTCTCGCCCTTGATGTCATGGACAATGGCCGAACCGGCCCAAGTAAGCAGTGAAGGCACAACGAGGCCGACACCCTTGCCGGACCGAGTCGGAGCGAAGCAGAGGACATGCTCTGGGCCATCGTGACGAAGGTATGCGTGATCAAATTTGCCCAACACGACACCGTCGGGTCCGAGCAGCTGGGCCTCCCGAACTTCGTCGGGTCGTGCCCATCGCGCTGAGCCGTAGGTCTCGACATTCTTGGCCTCGCGCGCGCGCCAGATCGACATGCCAATGGCGACCGCGATGGCAGCAAAGCCGCCGGAGGCCGCAATGCAGGCGCCTTCTACAAAGATCGGTGGCGCGTACGCCTCGTAGAAATACCACCACCAGAAGAAGGCCGGCGGATGGTAGATTGGCCAGCCGACCAGTTCGAACCAAGGATTGCCGAGCTGGGGCTGAAAGCCGAGGCGCCAGGCGGTCCATTGTGTCGCCGCCCACGTCGTGGTCAGGACGATAAGGGCGACGGCGAGAATCTGACCCCAGAGTATTCTCGTTCCCGACATCCGTTTCTCCTTTTGGAGAGAAAGTCAGATGTCCAGCACCGCGATTACAAGTGCTCGCAGATCACAGGCGCATACCCTCGTGGTGTAGCGAACAAAAACCTAGCATCGAGTAATTCTGTCGGCACGCACAAGACTCACCTCGGCTTACATGTCCTCAATGTCGCTTTCTGAGATCACTTCCCGTTGCCGCTTGAACCTCGACTTGATGCGCAACGCGTCGGCGCAGGGACGGAAGTAAGTGGCGTGGCCAAGCGGGCTCCTCAAGGAACACATAGGATCCTCGAGTTCGACTGTGCTTTCGCAACGACCGCAGAACAGCAAGACTGGAGGGGAGTGCTTGACCGGGTCGATCGCGAAGCACGTAGGCGCTTCGGGTTTCAAGGCGGGTAATCAAACCGGCGTCCGTCCGGAATGCCAACTCAACTTTCCACACTCACGAAGTCTCCCGTGCGCGCGGCATAGTCAAGTGCGTAGCTAAGTTCGCCCGTGGTTTCAGCGTGGACGTGCACTAGTGGTTGCCCACGATCGATCTCGTCACCAAGGCGGACCTCCACATGGACGCCCGCTGCCTTGGATTCGGGCGCGCCAGCAAGTTTAGCGAGCCGGGCGATCTTGCGGTTGTTGATATGCACAACGCGGCCGGCGCGCGGCGCGACCAGCGGATACACGTGGGCGGCCTTCGGCGGCTCGCGCAGCCCTCCCTGCGCCTCGCAGATCGCTTCGAACTTCGACCATGCGCGGCCGTCGGCCAAGGTCTTGAGCGCGAGCGCGACGCCTGCGTTCTTTTCGGCCTTGCCGCCGATTTCAAGTGCTGCGCCTGCGAGCAGGGCGGCACGCTGGCGCAGATCATCCGGCGCATTTGACAGGTTCTGAAGAACCGCCAGGACGTCGAAGGCTTCCAGGGCTGGGCCAATACCGCGGCCCACCGGCTGCGAGCCATCGGTCTGGAGGCAGGTCATGGCTAGCCCGAAACGAGTAGCGACAGTGTTGAGACGGTGGGCAAGTTGTTCGGCTGCGGCTTTGCTGCGTACCTTGGCGGTCGCGCCGACGGGTATGTCGATCACGACATGCGTCGATCCGGCGGCGATCTTCTTGGACAGGACGGAGGCGACGAGTTGGCCTTCCGTGTCCACGTCAAGCTCGCGCTCCACGCGTACGAAGATGTCGTCGGCGGGACTGAGATGCACGGCGCCACCCCAGGCGATGCAACCGCCTTCCCCGTCGACGACGCGCCTGAGCGTTTCGATGCTGAGATCGACGGGCGCGAGTGTTTCCATGGTATCGGCCGTGCCGGCGGGCGAAGTGATCGCCCTCGAAGATGTTTTCGGCATGACGAGTCCATTGGCGGCGACGATCGCAACGACGATCGGCGTGGTGCGATTGCCAGGCAACCCGCCTACACAGTGCTTATCCACCACGATCGGAACATTCCAGTGCATCTGGTCGCCGACATTGATCATGGCTCGCGTAAGATCGGCAGTCTCATTGTCGTCGAGCGGGAGCGCCGCGCTGGCGGTCAGGAAGGCGGCGAGATGGACTTCGGTGTAGCGACCCGCGGCTACGTCACCCACGATTTCGGCAAAGGCGCGCGCATCGAGGCGGTTACCGTAGATACGCCGGCGCACGCTCGCCAGAGACTCCACGGCTGGGGGGTGGGTGACGGTAATCTCGTCATTCTCGCTTAGGCCAAGAAGCTGCCAAGCTGTCTCGGAAAGACCAGCTTCGCCTTGGGCGAGCAGGGTGTCGCCCTCGACCTGAAAGAGGGTGGCCTGCACTTGTCGCGTCCCGTTCGAGACGAGCACTTGAGCACGCGGAGAAAGGCCCTCAGAGCGGCAGACGTGACAGTCTGTCCGCATTACGATGACTGGTCGATGCTGCGTGTGCAGCCGCAAGCGGCGTACGCGCAGCACTGGTTGGAAGGGCGCCCTGGATTCCACGTCAGCAAGCGTCATAGGTCGAAGGCCTGATTCTGGCGCGAGACGGCCGCATTCCATGCAAGCTCGCGGTCGATCCGGACGCGTAGCGCCTCAGATGCCTCGTCCTCGCCATGCACGATGAACACGCGAGACGGCGCGCGACGCAAGCCGGAGAGCCAGCGCATTAGCTCGTTGGCGTCAGCATGCGCCGATAGCATGGACAGGTCAGCGACTTCCGCCCGAACGGATATCCATTCCCCATGGATCTTGATCTCTCGGGCGCCTTGAAGCATGGCCCGACCGCGCGTTCCCGCAGCTTGAAAACCGGAGAACAGGATAGTGTGACGGCTGTCCGGGGCAAAGGCTTTGAGATGGTGCAAAACGCGGCCGCCGGTGGCCATCCCGCTCGCCGAAATCACGACTTTTGGAAACTTACTTGCGGTGATCGCCTTGGAGCCGTCGACATCGCGTGTATAGGTGGCGATCGAGCAAATGGCGTTGCATTCTTCGGGACCCAGGCGGTGATCGGTTCGGTGAGCGTGTAGCAAATCCGTCGCGTCGATCGCCATGGGGCTGTCGAGATAAATGGGAACCTTGCGGAGACGGCCATGCGTCCTGAGCTTCCAGAGATGGTAGAGAAGCGACTGGGCGCGTCCGATAGCAAAGGCTGGAATGACGACCGTTCCGCCGCGCGCGGTAGTGCGTTCAATGACGCTTCCCAAAGCCTCGGTGGGATCGACCGCCTCGTGGATACGGTTACCGTATGTAGACTCGATCACGATGTAGTCAGCCGTTGTCACAGCGGCGGGGTCCGGGAGGACCGGATCGTTGTAACGGCCGAGGTCTCCCGAGAAAACGATACGACGTCCCGCCCATTCGAGTTCGGCGATGGCGGCACCTAAGATGTGCCCCGCTTGGCGGAAGGTCAGCGTCGCATTACCTGGAAGGCGAACAGACTTGTCGAAAGGTTCGGGCGAGAAGAATTCAAGCGCCCGCTCAGCGTCGCGGATGCCGTAAAGCGCTAGCGCCGGCTTATGCTTCGAGAAGCCCTTTCGATTCGCATATTCCGCGTCTTTCTCTTGAAGATGGCCGCTGTCCTTCAGGATCAGCTCGGCGACATCGCGCGTCGCCGCGGTGGAGTAGATCCGACCGCGGAAGCCGTCGCGCACTAGCTTCGGCAGATAGCCGGAGTGGTCGAGATGGGCATGCGTCAGCACTACCGCGTCGATACTGGACGGAGCGACCGGCAGTGACATCCAGTTGAGCTCACGCAGATTCTTGAGGCCCTGGAATAGGCCGCAATCGATCAGGATGCGCTTGTTGTCGTTGGTGACGAGGTGTTTCGAACCTGTGACGGTTCCTGCACCGCCGAGCGAAGTGAGTGTCAGCATGGTGCCCTTCAATTTCTTGTTGCTGATAGATTGGCAGGAGAGCCCAGTCTGTCGACTGCGTAGCGTTCGACACAGGCGCCCCATTCGTCACACGACCGCGGTGTGGACGCGGTGGCCGCCGCAAGCAGTTGGTAAAGCTGCTTCGGCTCGACGAGGTCCAACGCGGCTAGCGCCTGCATGTGCTGGACGGTCTCCTCGCTATGGCGGATCGGGCCATGGCCATCGCGCCATGCCTCAAGGATTTCGTAAGTCGGTACGGCCATACTGTTCGGGGTCCTGTGAAATGTTCGTCGAAACTACCCGTCGAGCGCGCTAACCGCGCCCCCAAGGGGGTGGATCGCTGGCGGGAAAGGAATCGATGCCTGCGCGCTCCACGTCGTCGACCGGTTCCGGGGGACGGCGATGGCGGGCCAGATCGTCATTGGAAGCAGCCACAGCGATATGGGTAGCAATCAGCGGTGTAAGCCCGACGCGGTTGCTCGGGTGCGTGACCGAATCGGTCGAGACGATCCGACGGCAGAGTGGGACAAGCTGCTCGTAAGAATCTCCGGCGAAGATCCCATGCACGACAGCGACATCGGGGGCAGCGAGGCCTTGCATGCGCAACTTTCGTGCCGCTTCGATGAGCGTGTGGCCGGACGCGGCAATATCGTCGACGAGCACAGGTTGCCGATCGCGCCACATGGAAAGATCCGGCAGTTCGATTTCGACATCGCGGTCCCCGTGGCGAACTTTCTGTAGCACCGCATGCGGCGCGCCGACGCGCGTGGCAATGGCCGATACCCATTGCTCGCTCTCCTCGTCCGGGCCAATGAGCAGCGGGGCGGCCACCTCTGCCGCAATCCAGTCGGCAAGGAGCGGCGCGGCATGCAGCGTCGCTGTCGGAATGGAATACAGCGCCGAAAGAGCCGGATAGCGATGCAGATGCGGATCGACTGTGATCAACCGATCGAAACTCTTCGATATCAGGCGGGCGAACGTGAGCGACGTGACGGCCTCTCCCGCCCGGAAGCGGCGGTCCTGCCGCATGTAGGCGAGATAGGGAGCGATCAGCGTTACCTCGCTTGCGCCGAGTGACCGTGCGGCATCAGCGGCAAAGATGAGCCGCAGAAAGCCTTCGTCGGGACGTGCCAGGGTGCAGACAAGCGTCACTGCCTTGTCGACCACGTCAGACAGAATGCGCAAATAGCTCTCTCCGTCCGGAAAGTTCCGCGTTTCGAGGCTACCGAAATCCCAGTCGCATTCGTTGGCAAGCCGATGCGCGAACGCTTCGTTTCCCGGAAGCGGCAGGATCAGGTGTCTCGAAGATCGTCTTGTTGCTTGCATCGGCGTCATCCATGCCTCCGATAGCGGCGTAGGAACTGCGCGTTAATGGCTACGATGATGGTGCTAGCCGACATGAAGACCGCCGCCACGGCGGGCGTCATCAGGAAGCCAGTCCCGAACGTGATGCCGGCCGCCATGGGGATCGCCACGGTGTTGTAGGCGGTGGCCCAGATCAGATTCTGAACCATCTTCCGATAGGTAGCGCGAGACAGTCCCAGAATGGCGGCGACGTCGCGCGGGTCGCTCTTGACGAGGACTACATCCGCCGATTCCACGGCCACGTCCGTCCCGGCCCCGATTGCGACGCCGAGATCCGCCTGGACCAGAGCTGGGGCATCGTTGACGCCGTCACCAACCATCGCGACGGAAAGGCCACGCGCTTGCAGTTCCTTGATCTTGTCCGACTTCTGATCGGGAAGCACCTCGGCGAAGTACTCGGAGATGCCGAGTTCCTTGGACACCGATTGGGCGACCCCCTTTGCGTCGCCCGTCAGCATCACGGACCTTATCCCGAGGCGGGTAAGTTCCGCGATTGCTTCCCTGGATTCGCTGCGCACGATGTCGGCAAGCGCGAAGAGGGCGCGGGGAGCCCCGCCGCGAACAAGTACGACGACGGTCTTGCCGCCGGCTTCCAGTTCCTTGAGTTTCGGATGCTCGATCGGCCTGCCTTGTCGAGCCAGATGACCAGGACTGACGATTCGAATTTCCTGTCCGTCGACCTTCGCGGTGATGCCCTCCCCGGTGATGTTGCTGACCTCGGCGGCCTTTGGGACCGTGATGCCACGCTTGTTGGCCTCGGCCACGATCCCATGAGCAATGGGATGCTCCGACTGACTCTCCGCTGCAGCGGCCAAAGCGAGCTCCTGGCTATCGTCGCCTCCGGCCAAGATCACGATATCGCTGACACCGAAACGGCCTTCGGTCAGCGTGCCAGTCTTGTCGAACACGGCCGCATCGAGATTGCGTGCGCGCTCAAAGGCGGCGCGGTCGCGGATCAGCAGGCCATTGCTTGCGCTCAGCGACGTGCTGACGGCCACGACCAGCGGCACGGCAAGGCCGAGTGCATGGGGACAGGCCACGACCATCACCGTCACCATGCGCTCTATGGCGAACTCGAGAGGCGAACCGACAACGAACCACCACGCGAGAAGTGTCCCAAAGCCGACGACAAGGGCGATATAGGTGAGCCAAGCGGCGGCCCGGTTGGCGAGGTCCTGGGTCTTTGACCGAGTTGCCTGAGCCTTCTTCACGAGGTCGATGACCTGAGAGAGATAGGTCGCATCCCCCGTCGCTGTTACCTTGATGGTAACGGCGTTAGCACCATTGATCGCACCGCCGATAGCGGATGCGCCAACGTTCTTGGAAACGGGCCGCGATTCGCCTGTCAGCATGGCTTCGTTGAACGCGGTTGATCCTTCAATGATTTCGCCATCGACCGGCACCTTTGCCCCCGGACGGACGATCACGCGGTCGCCGGGTTGGAGTGCTGAGATGGGCACCTCATGCGTCGTCCCGTCGGCTTCGATCCGCGTTGCGCTGTCCGGCAGGAGCCGCACTAACTCCTCGAGTGCGCGCGAGGCGCCCATGACGGAGCGCATCTCCACCCAGTGGCCGAGCAGCATGATGGCGATGAGCGTCACCAACTCCCAGTAGAAGGCTTCGCCCGGGAACCCAAACGTGACCGCAGCCGAGAAGAAATAGGCCGCCGAGATCGCGAGCGCGATCAGCGTCATCATGCCTGGCTGACCTTTGCGCAGCTCTGAAGTGAAGCCGGTCAGGAACGGCCAGCCCCCGTAGACATAGGCGATGGTGGAGAGAACAAAGAGTACGAGACCGTCACCAGGAAACGACAATGAGTCGGCCAAGCCAAGCCAATGGCGGATCATTGGCGAGAGAAGGAGCACGGGCGGTGTGAGAAGCAGGGAAACCCAAAAGCGGCGGCGGAAGTCGGCGACCATTGCCGCGTGGTCGTGTCCGGCATGTTCAGAGTGCTCAGTTTGGGTTGATCCGGCTGCCGCGACAACGTTGGAGATGCCATAACCATGCTGCGAATGATCGGCAGTGTGCTGATGGCGCACGTAGTGACTGCCCGGCTGGGTATTCGGTGAACTCATTTGATCTCGTCCTTGACTAGCCCTGGCAAAGCTTCGGACTGCCCTTGCGGTGCCGAACCACTGGCCTGGTCGTGAAGAAATAGTACTGCCTTGACGAACGAGCAGATTGGCGATGCAACCAGCCTGAAATTCGTGCGTGCCATCCGCTTCCTCAGCGCCTTGCGAAAGGAAGGGATCTGTCCAGTTCCAATATCGGCGCCTTCACTCGACCCCAGACAGACTGATCGAAGTTTCAGGCGTCGAGCTGGAGATTACGACGGCTTTGGCTCGGTCAACGCTCCGCGAGTAGAGCGAACGTGACCATGAACCCAAGCGTTCAGCTAGGCACTGTGCAAGCCCGTCGCCTCGAAGCCAGATTGCTCACGCAGTCAGGCGGCCGAAGTTTGGACGGGGAATATCCCCTACTGGAGATGACTTCGCGGTACTGGAGGATCGAGGCCGAGAACGATGGACCGGAGGCAGTCCGCCCTTAGCGCGCATATTTTGGAGGCACCTCGTCTCACGATCTCAAATCGGCCCTGCTGGGTGGCCAAGGGCGCAACGCAGGGAGCGCAGTTCGCCTTGCAGCAACCTGACTCGGAAGGACACTTGTCCCCATCCGCATCAAGGGCTCTTAACTCTCCATCAACGAACCGAATTTCCGAAACGGGCGGCGTGGGCTCACCGCTATGCGCCATTGCCGGCCCGGACTGGATCACCCAGACGAGCATGCAAACCATCAGTGGTGCCAGATACCTGAGCATTCCCTTACCCACAGCCGTTCGGCGTGCCCGTCAAAGTATGAGCCAAGACGCCGATCAGAAGCATTTACTCTACACGCTTCCAATGGGAATTGATGCAAATCAAATTCAAACCAAGTGGATCCGTCACGGATTTCCAGCTTTCGTGCCTGTGAATGCCGGCAGTCGGGCTAGAGCGGCTTGCGATACGCTCACAGGCCAACCCCTCGCTTGCGACCGAAGCTCCAATCGACCCCGCCATCGCTTCGTGCAACACCAGACACATGACGCCCAAGCTGTTTTTCAAGAGATGGCGTCCAGGGCACGAGCTGGAAACCGAGCCCGTCGTCGATCATGGCAAATCGGCCCGAGGCGAGCGCGATACGGCGTTGGTATGCGCCGGCAACATACTCGCCTGTACCGCTCTTGTTGAACTGGCGACCGCTTTCTGCCGCAAGCTCTGCGCCGACCGCGTCCAGTTCCCGCCGGCGTAGCGTCTCGATCAGGTTGCGGTTAAAGCTGACGCCACGGCTCTGGCGTTCGGCGAGGCCTTGCCCGATCAGGTGTTCGGCACGCCGGTCCAGCGCCTCTCGGACTGCCGCTCCGAAGCCACCCTCCCCCAGCGCGGCGGGGTCGCGCGCGATCGCCTGCCGGTCGAGCCAGGTTGCGCCAGTCGCCGTGACCTGCTGCTCGATCGTGAGGTCAGACCGGACCGCCAAGGCGACACGTCTCTGACCGCTCGCATCATCGAACTTGCGTAGCTCGACGATAGACCCCGGACCGCCGTCGCCGGCGGCCTCGAGATCGGGGAGCTTGAGGTGATGGGTGCGGCCGTCCGCTCCATCCACCACCGCATAGGCAGTGCCCTTTAATTCGTCGTCGAGGCCGCGGGCAATCAGCTGGCCAACAACAGGATCGTTCAGGCTTTCCCCGGCCAGCACATAGTTGGCGGCGCCGCGTTCGATCCCGCGCTCCGTCAAGCCGCGATGGATGCGCTTGATGATGTCGCCGCGCTGGCCGAGCTCGCGAAGGGTCACCTCAGCCTTCTCTGACATGGTCCATTGGCCAGGACCGACTTGGTCGGCCAGCCCGAGTGATTCCAGCCTGCGAAGACGACCAACCTTGAGGGCGAGGAATGCGTCAGGCTGGCGGTCGGCGTGGGGCGCAAGGTCGATGATGCCGGCGCGGCTGCAGTCTAGGACGAGCTGCCGGTCGAGGTTGGTCCAGCGATCGGCGTCGATCTGGCGTTCCAGGGCGCGACGAATCTCCCGATCGGTTCGTGGCCCGAGTTCCTGGCTGATCAGGTCCCGCGCGCGATCGCGCATTCCATCCTTGATGTAGTCGCGGGAGATGACGAGGTTTTCACCATCGTCCCCCACGCCACGCACGATCAGGTGGACGTGGGGATGCTCGGTATTCCAGTGATCGACGGCGACCCAATCGAGGCGGGTGCCGAGGTCCTTCTCCATCCGCCCGACCAGCTCCCGCGTGAAGCTCCTGAGGTCAGCCATTTCCACGGCGTCGTCGGGCGAGACGATGAACCGGAAATGATGTCGGTCGCTGTCGCACCGTTCCGCAAACTCCTTGGGGCTGACCGTATCGACACCTGGGCCGAACAGCCGCGCCTTCTCCCCGTCCCGGGTGACGCCCTCGCGCCGCAGGTAGTTCAGATGAGTCGCAAGCGGCGCGGTGCGTCCGCCATGGCGGACCACGCGCGCCTTGACCACAGCGCCGCGCGAGCGCGACGTGATGAACCTGTTAGCCTGCACCGACGCGCGCTGGCCTCGTCCGAATCGCGAGCGATGCCCGGGACTGATTTTCCCGGAGCGGGAAACCGATCCCCCGGCCCGTTGGGCGGCCGCGAGCGCTTGCGCAATGAAGGGCCGCGCCCGTTGGACGCGCGTCGATCGGATGCGGCCGGGCCGAACGCGGAAGTCGTCGTCACCGGTCATTACTGTGGCCCGCACATCGCGCCATCATGCAGATATCATTGGCTAATTGCTGAAGTCGCAGGCTGCGCGGACAGGCGCACCTCGCGAATTCGCTGTGTAAGACCTTGAAAAGGCACGACCGTCCTTGAGCGCACATCGCGCTCCTTTATCCTGCCATCGCGCGGTTGGGAGGCCCTGATCACCTGCTCTCACTGCCAAGCACCCGATCACTTGCGACAGGCTGCGACAGAAGACGATTGCATTCATGGCTTGCGATTCCGACCGCCCGCCGGCACGAAGAGGCCATCCGATTGGGCGACGAGTGCCGACCTGCTGGCGATGGGATGCTGCGACGGCGCGCGATCGATCGGCCGTTGCCCGGCCGCCGACGTGCCTGCGGACACGACTTGGCCTCGTGGAACGAACAACGGTGCCTGTGTCCACGCGAGCGGATCGGTCGCCACCAGTCGGTCGTCACGCGACATCCCGTCGATCGCCCGAATGACCGCCGCAAGGTAAGCATTCGTCTCGACGGGCAGCGGCCGACTGTTCACCAGATAGTCGTCATAACGCCCCGGACCCGCATGATAGGCAGCGAGGAATCCGGGCGCGCCGTAACGATCATGCAGCTCGCGTAGATACGCCGCACCGGCATGAATATTGTCCCGGATGTCGAATGGATCGGCACCAAAGGCGTAGCGGGTGCGCAACTCAGCCCAGGTGTCAGGCATGATCTGCATCAGTCCCATGGCACCCTTGGACGACACGGCACGCGCGTCACCGGCGCTTTCGGCCTGCATGACGGCGTGTATCCACGTCGCCGGCATGCCGAAGCGCCGCGACGCCTCGGCGATGCTGGCCGCGATCGGGTCGTTGATCGCCTGGTGCTGCAACGGTGCAACCGAAGGCGCGGTCTGCGCCATCGCGGCGACATTCGTCATTGCCACCAGGGTGACGACAAACACGACGATGCGTGCCGCCATCCCGACAATCCGCAAGTGTGCCATCGTGCGCGCGTCCACCCAAGGTGAAACGCTCGCGCACCGACCGACCAGCCGCCCTGGACTACCGCCACGCGCGGCCGCGGCCAAGAAGCCGGCCGGGACGAAGGAGAGGTTCGGCAGGCTGTGGAACAGAGGAATGTCGGACCGAGAAGGAGGCGAAGGCATGGTCAGTACTCCTTGGGAACCCAGAGAGGTGTCGCGCGGCCGACGACCGACGACACCGGCAAAGAACCGAAATAGCGGCCGTCGAAGCTGTCGGGCGCTGCGGGATTCATCAGGAAGACGTCGTGCGATCCGAGCGTGCGGCAGCCCATCCAAGCCGGCAACGGACGGCCGCGATGGTCGCGCGCGCGTGCTGCACCGACGACGGCTCCGTCGATAGTGATGTGGAGGCCGTGACGACAGATGGTCTGTCCGGCGAGCGCGGCAATCGGCTTGATCAGCGGCACGCCGCTGGGCAACGAGCCGCGTGCGGCGAGGGCGGCGGCAAGCGGGTCCGGTGGCACGACGACGGCTACGTCACCGACATGCAGCACGCGCGGCGGCAGCACCGCGTACAGCCCGATCGGCACCGAGGCGCTGTTGTTCCAGAGCAGCAAGCGTGGTGCCCCGACGACGCTCGGCAGGACGATCAAAACGATCCCGCTCATAGTAACGATGATCGCGACGGCGCGTCGGTTCATGGCGTGACGTGCCGGCGCTTGAGCCAGGCGCGATGACGCGCCTGCGTGTAAGGGCGTGGTGGCTCGTTCGCGAGCAAGCGTGCATGGACATGACGCCAATGGTCGGGGGCCGCGTCTTCAGGATCGATGCCGAGCGCCTCGACGGCATCGATCACCTTCAGCACCCGCTCGACACGGGGCCAGCCGGAGCAGCGCAAGAGGGTCTCGCCGCCGGGCTGTACTCGAAAGACGGTGGAATAAGGCTCGCCCGGGCGAACGGCCCGTACGATATCGATGCAGGACAGGATGGTGCCAAAGTCGTTCCCCATCCACCGGACCGCCGCGAAGATGCTGTCCGGCGCGAAGCTGACGACACGGCGGCGACGATCGAGGATCCGTTCATGGATGACACGGCCGAACCTGATCCAGCATTCGATCTCTTTCTCCACCCACATCAGTTCGACGCTCGTGGAGCCCCTGGGCGGATCAATCGTCATGACCCTGTGTCACCGACTGGAGAGCATGCAGGTGACGTGCGGCCGCGACGCCACCCGAAGGGGCGGCGCACCTCGACGGACACACCAGCCGCGTGACGCCCAGTGCGCCAAGCGCGTCGGTGCTGCGATCTGATCTGCGCGGCCATCGGCGTTTCATTCACCGGCCGGTGCCGTCGTCGCCGCGCCGCGGCTGCGGCCTGGCGGGATGGACGACGCCGTGGCCGGGGTCGGACGTGGACTGCCGAAGGCCGCGATCGGCCCAGGTTTTCAGGTCTTCGAGCGCATAAACGATGCGGCCGCCCAGCTTGCGATAGACCGGGCCGGTGCCGAAGGTACGGTGCTTCTCGAGCGTACGGCCGGACAGGCCGAGAAACCGCGCTGCCTCGGGCGTGCGCAGGTAGCGTGGCGGCAGTTGTCGAGGATCGTCGGGCATCGGATGCGCCTCCAGCTTGTCGTGGATGCCGCTGAGGAACTGCGGCGAACTCGCGATCACGATGGAGAGGAATCTGCGGACAGGTGGAGTACGGAGTTGCGAAGCACGGCGACGCCTACCCCTTGATCCTGCATCGGCCTCGCACGGCCGCTGGTCATCGAGCGTCAGTCGCGGTGGGCGGCAGACGATCAGAACTCACCATCATCGGCCCTGGAGGAGCTTGCGATAGCCGCCATTCATGATGGCCGTGCCCTCGGTCACGAGGCGAATGACCTGCGAGCGTGCTGCAGACGATTTCCAGGCGCTTGCCGGCCAACGGGCCGCCTCGGCGTCGAGCAGCACGCGCGCGATCTCGCGATAGCTGGCACCTTCCAGATGGCCGTCGAGCGCGCGCAGCATCAGGATGAACCGGCGTCGCTGCATGGCCGTCAATCGCCAACCGCGCGGCAGCGGACCTGCCGATAGACCGATCAGCCGACGGTGCAACCGCCGCACGGCATCGAGCCTAATTCGGAACTCGGCATCGAGCGGGATGAGCACGCCAAGGCGCTGCCGTGGATCCTTTTCGAAGCACCAAAGCTGGAGCGGCCCTGTCGGATCGTCGATCAGGAAATGCCGCCCGTCTTCGGCATCATGAATCTCTTGCGGATACAGTCCAGCAACGGCATCGATACGCGCAGCTTTGAATCCCTTGGGCACAGGGACCAGCAGCACGGTGACCGGGGTCAGTTCCGGCCGCCAAAGATGTGATGCAGTGCCGACAGCAGCTGCCGGGTCGAAAGGGAAAGATCAATCCCCAGCGACGGGCTAAGTCGGCGAAAGCCCGTTGCTGGGTTACGACGCCCACCGCAACATGCTCGCGCATTCGGCTGTAAGCGGCGCGATAGGCCGGGCTCCTCCTCAGGAACTCCAAACCCAGGTGCGAACGTTGCAGATTCTTGAGTTCTTGTGCACGCTTCGGAGATCGCCAGTCAGATGTCGCCGGCATATACGCCTCCAACTCAATTGAACCAAACGCCGACGTTCAATAGGCTGTACAAATTGCAGTGCGCTAGCCCCTACGTTTGGCAATAGCGATGCATTCCATGGCAGGGTGATGTGAGCTGGTAAGCACGGATCTTAATTAGTGCAGCGGCGGACGAAGGAGATAGGCGAACCCGGTCTCAGTCATCCAGCGGGCGCGTGCAAGGTGGCTGTCATGGACGACCTTCGCCCGTTCAGGGTCACGCTGGGCGTCGAGGCCAAAGATGATCTTTACGGCTTCGCGCCAATCGGCCCCCTCTTCTGCCGCGTCAAGGAGCCGGATATAGTCGGCCAGATGGCGCTCATCATAGGTGGTAAGATGTGGCTTATCAGGGGGACGGTCATCGAACGGAACGGTTGTCATCGTAAGCCTCGCCGGTCGTGTTCATTACAGAGACCGAGCAATCTGTGTCGCGTAAAGTGCGGCGGCGACTGCGCGAACTGATGCACCGGGTGCATCGTACTAGGCCCCCCCGGCTATCGCCAAGACGTCCCTCGGCCTTCCGCTCCGGGACGCAGCGTCCATTGAATACCATACCTCCGAACGAATCGGAATGATCGTTCCTGGAACGATCATTCCGATGCAGGTTCCTCTCAGGTCATGGATCTCAAAGAGATCATGGCGGTCAATCTGCGTCGTGTACGTCATGACAAGAAAATTACGCAAGAAGAGTTGGCCGCGCGTGCCGGACTGAGCGCCCGCTATATCGGCGCGATCGAACGGGCCGACGCGTCGGCCAGCGTCTCGGTGCTGGGGCAGATCGCCGATGCGCTGGCCATCGATCCTGCCGAGCTCTTGAGGCGTCCAAAGCGATTCGACCAGGCGCATCGCTAACCGGCTCTTCCAAGCTGTGACCGCACATCCTTGAACGCACGCGGGATCGCCGTGTTCTACGGGGCGGACGAACCGGAGACAGCGCTGGCCGAGGTACGCCCTCCAGTTGGCGCGAATGTGGTCGTCGCACACTTCAAGCTCGTACGCCGCGTTCGTCTTCTGGATCTGAAGGCTTTCGCTGATATTCTCGAGAGAGGCAGCATCTTTGATCCGACATATGCCCCGAGAAAGGAACGGGCGTTATTCCTCGAGAAGCTGCTGAGACGCATGACAATGCCGGTCATGCCCAGCGATGAAGCGCTCGAATACTTGGCGACACAGGCCGTCGCGGACTTCTTGGCATCACGTGTTGAGCCCGAGCTCGATGGGATTCTGTTTCCCTCGGTTCAAGTTCCGGGCGAGAAGCAAAATGTAGTGCTGTTCCACAAGGCAGCGCGCATCAAGGCGATCAAATACCCCAAGGGCACCAAGCTCTCCGTGGATACAGGCATGTTCAATGGTGAGGAGTGGGAGCACGAGCTGACCGTGGTTGAAGAGGTGCCGCCCGAAGAACCCAAGAAGCAGCAGCTTCCCCCTCCGTTCGACACCTTCGATCTTGGCAGGCTTCAAGATGTTGATTGGGACACGACGCCCGATGCCGATGTACGACCGGCG
The DNA here is from genome assembly GCF_900167455.1 of Enhydrobacter aerosaccus. Lineage (GTDB taxonomy): Bacteria > Pseudomonadota > Alphaproteobacteria > Reyranellales > Reyranellaceae > Reyranella > Reyranella aerosaccus. The sequence continues at coordinate 127,624 of NZ_FUWJ01000008.1, read as the reverse complement.
ACGCTAGAAGTGGATTTGGCGTCGCTGGAGGTGCGAAAGATCACGGGTGTGCACTTCCATACGAATAACGAGAAGGTGGATCGCAAGCGTATCGAACGTCAGCTCCACCCCCTTCCGGATGAATTTTAGGCGAACATGCCCAGACCAGTTGCGCTGATGGTTTCAGCGTCCCCGTTGAAGCTGACCGATCAGCGCGGTCAGAAGATCTTGCGGCAATCGTGTTGAGGGAGCAGATTGAAGCTGCTGTAAGGCGGCGATCAGCCGATCGGTCGGGCAGGTTCCATGCTCCGCCATGAGACCGGCAGCCCATAGAAATCCGTGAACCTCGATCTTCAACTTTGTGGCGACAGTGCGCAGTGGTCCATCCCCCGTCATAAGGATGCACGAACGTTCCTCGGCGTATGTGAGCGCGACGCAGTCGTTGAAACTGAGCCGCGAGGCGTTGCGGCTGAAATGCGCCAGCGCGGTCGTAACACCGTTGCCATCAAGCGTGCCGATGGTGAATCCAAGCCGAACAAGATCGGTCGGCGAGTAGGTGCCGAGGTCTAATAGCTCCTTGTCGAGGATCACATCGGGTATGACAAAATTGAAGGGGAGCGCCAATGTTGCTTCGATCAGGCGGGTCTTCGCCAGGTCCAGGATTACGGAAGCGTCACTAACGACTATCTGTGACGGTGGCACCGCGCATCTCCTCATCGATGGCGGCGACCGGCTTTCTCAGCAGCTCGGCAGCTTTACTGATGGTGATCAAGCCTTCGGCCAATGCGCGATAGCATAGGCGCTGGAACCGCTGTGGCTGCTCGCGTGGTTGGTCGTCGGCAGTGGCGATCGGCTGCGGTTCAGTCTTGCGCCAGGTGCGGGCAAATGATTGAAACGCATAGACCATGGTCTGTTGCGTGATGATCTCAAGATCCCTGAACCGGACGAGCAGCGCCGCCGCGCTGACGGCGTAAATCTTTTTGGTGACCATGAGTTCTGCAACGCCGAATCCGGCGCGGTGCTTGCCGACCTGATCTCTCACATGGGGGGCGGGCATCAAAAAAGCGCTGGCAAACCGGTTGGCGGCTTTTTCTTCGTCTATGCCTTCGACAATCATGAGGCGATGGGCGAGTTCGTGAATCAGGGTCAGCCGCCGACGCTCTATGCCGTGGTGCGCATTGACGACGACCACCGGAACGGCGGCCACTCCGTCGCGCTCGATCATGCAGGTGAGACCAGAGACGCTATCGGGCAACTCAAGGTGCATGACCTTGATCCCCTTCTCCTCCAGGAGTTCGGTGACATCCGGGATAGGGTCGATGCCAAGCTTCCAGACAGAACGCAGGTCCATCGCCAAGGCTTCGGCGGCTTCGAGGGTGCTGATCTGCTTCGGCGCAAACGGCGGTTCCCACGCCGCCGACTTCAGTTCAAGAACCTCTTCGACCAAGAGATAGCGCTCGACGCGCTCAAGGACGAGCGCCTCAACATGCGCGCGGTCGCGGGCGCTGGTGCCGGATTTTTTCCGGAAGTCGATGGCGCCGAGACGCACCTCGAGAGGCGCGGCCAGAAATTCCATCGAGATGTCGAGCGCCTTCGTCAGCGCGATGAGAACGGTCGAGCCGGGCATCATCTCGCCACGCTCATACTTGCCGAGCGCCTGCGGCGTCACTTGACCACCCATCGCGTCCGATAATCCCCGGAGGGATAGGCCTGCCTTCTTACGGGCGAGTTGTAGCCGGTCACCGAACATGGACTCGACTCCTATTTCGTTTTGTAGTGTAATCTTCGCAACGTAAACCAGTCAAGACAATAGGTCAATAGCTTTGACCTAAAAGAAGCGACCCCAGGGAGACGGTGGCACTTAGGCTTCCTCTAGGAGAAAAAGGTTATGAATCAGATTGTTAGGCCTACCTCCCAAGGTGACGTGATCGATATCCTGCTGGCGGATCTGGCCATCAGGGTCCAGTTATCGCCGTCGAACTACAGTTTGGCGGTTTACCGGGCGAATGTCCTGAGCGACTGGGTCGACCGGCCGGCTAGCCCCCTGCACGGGCGCGTGGTGCTGACGTATGCGCAAGGGTCGATGGCCTACAACGCCACGATCGCCCGCAAGCTGCGGACCGACGAGTTCGACATCGACATCATCGCACAGATCATCGTCCGCCCCGGCATGACGGCTAAGCAGGTCCTCGACGAACTTTACGAGGCGGTGCGCGGCGAACTGGGATCGCGGTACTACAAGATGGTCGAGCGCCGTAATCGCTGCGTCACCATCCACTATGCCGACGGCATGCATCTCGACATCACGCCCGCGGTTCTCGCCGATGGACGGTCGCCGCGCACGAGCTTCATCTTCAACCACAAGCCCGAGGATAAGAGCGACCTCACTGGCTACGCGCTTTGGGCAAACCCGTACGGCTTCGCCGAGTGGTTCAAGGTTCGGACGCCGAGCTCGGATGCATTCGCCCGGGCCTATATGGGCCGCGTCCAAAAGTGGGCGGCCACGCTCGAAGCACGGGCCGACATGGAGGCGGTCCCGGAGCAGAAGCCCCCGCACGAGAAGTCGATGGCGGTGATCGCGCTTCAGTTGTTGAAGCGGAACCGGAACGTGCGGTTCGATGGGCGGTCCGGCCGGCGGCCGCCGTCGGTCATGCTGTCGAAGTTCGCGGCGGAAGTCGCCGTGCAGACGGGGAGCCTGTTCGACCAGTTCCGGCGGCTGGCCCAGCACGTCCACGACACCATCAAGCTCGCCCATGACCGGGGGCGACTCGTGTCGGTCACCAACCCGACCTGCGCCGAGGACGTATTCACCGATCGCTGGCCTGCCTCGCTCAATGACCAAGCGATCTATATCGCCGACCTGAAGCACCTGCTCGCCAAGCTCTACGAGCTACATCGGCCTGATTGTGGTCTGCCCGAGATGCAGGACATCCTCAGCGACCTGTTCGGTGAGACGCCCACCCTGGAAGTGGTTAAGGCATACGCAGAGCGTCTCGGCAACGTGATCGATACCGGCAATGCGTACCAGGAGCGCAGCTCTGGTCGCATCGACGTCGTACGGTCCGGTCTGGCCGCGCCGGCCATCGCGGGTGCGTCCTCGACCACGTCGTTCGCCGCGCCATCCCACAAGTTCTTCGGAACGGAACCACCGGCGTGAACATGCCGCCGACCATCGCGGAACAGATTGACCGCATGAAGGAGCGCTACCCGGATTTCCGGGTGGACGCATGCGACTGGATGGCGACCTGGACTGGGGAACTGAGTCCGATCAGGCGGCCCTACACGGTGCAGGTCAGTTTCATCCGTCGGTCCTGGATCAACGGGCTTGAGTTGATCCACGGCTATGTGCCGCGCGTTCGCCTTTTGAATCCGAAACTCGAGGTGCGCCATCGCCAGACCGGCGAATTCGCACACCATGTCTATTGGGACTTCAACGACCTCGAGCGGTCCCCGTTATGTTTGTATGACCCGGCGGCTGACCCGCCTCAGTGGCGGTGGGACCGACACTTCATTGCTGATCGCATCATACCGTTCACTGCGAACTGGCTAGCTTGTTACGAGAGCTGGCAGGCGACGGGCGAATGGACGGGAGGAGGCCGACATCCGGAGAGCAGGAGAAATTCATGCCTGTCGACGACCATTCACGAAGCAGAGCCGAACCGCGCTCCTCCGGAATCGCCACGTCGCGACGCGTTCCATTGGATTGGCCGTCGGATCGGGACTTTCGCGTCCTCGCCATTGATGGCGGCGGCATCCGTGGCATCTTCCCTGCCCATGTGCTGGCCACGCTGGAACACCGCTTCCTGGGCAGCCGGTCCATCGCGTCCTACTTTGACCTCATCGTTGGTACGTCGACCGGAGGTATCCTCGCTCTCGGCCTCGGCGCCGGCCTTGCAGCTGCCGACCTCCGCGACCTCTACCGCGATCGAGGACACGAGATTTTTCCGACGGGCGGCGTAGGCTGGTTGAGTAACCTGCGGCGGTGGCTGCGCGGGAAGATACGATTGCTGCGGTATAGCTACGATAGCAAAGCTTTGTCTGACGTCCTGACAAATGTACTTGGTGACCGCAAGCTTGGGTCCGCAGCCACGCGCCTGTGCATTCCCTCGTTCGAAGGTGAGTACGGCGAGGTCTTCGTCTTCAAGACACCGCATCATCCGGCGTTCAAGAAGGATCTGTTCGAGCCGATGGTGAAAGTTGCTTTGGCGACCGCCGCGGCGCCCACATACTTTCGGCCGCACCGCGACGGTGGATATACCTTCGTCGATGGAGGAGTGTGGGCAAACAACCCCATCATGATCGCCGTGACGGAAGCATTGACGTCTTTTGATGTGCGCCGCAACCAGGTTCGCATTCTGAGTATCGGCTGCGGTGATGATCCGTATCGCGTGACCGGCTCGAAGATCTTTAAGGGCGGCATGTTTCACTGGAAGGACATCATCCTGGCCGCCATGAGGCTGCAATCCCAGAGCGCCCTCGGGCAAGCCGGCCTGCTCGTCGGACCCGAAAGCCTCGTTAGACTCGACGTTCCAAAATCGGTTCCGAAGATCGAATTGGACGACTGGACTTTGGCTGTCGAGCATTTGCCGGCGGCCGCCGAGCGCGTTGTCGATACTGCAGCAGACCGTATCGTCCGGATGTTTCTGCAAGAGCCGGCTCAACCTTACACACCCGTCTATCAACTTAGTTCAGCCAGAGAACCAACATGAATCAGGGCGACGACAAATACAGGATCGGCGGCGGGTTCGCATTTGTGAGCGCGCCATTCGCGGTTCATCCGAACGACGAACGGCGCGCACGAGCAACCATCAGACTAATGAAAGCGGACGGTCGAAGCCGATCGCAAATAATTGAGGCATTCCGCGACTATGTCGTGAAGCACTCCCCGCTAAGCGAGGAAAGGCAGATGGAGCGAGTCTACGAACGGCTGGATGACTGGTTAGATTAATGGCGGCGATCATGAACGCAGAACCTATGAAGCACGATCTTTGCCCCTTTGAAGAAGGGGATCGGGTGGACCACAAGCTGTTCGGCATGGGCACGGTGAATGGTGCAGCAACTGCAGTGGTCAGCCCTGACATGCACAGGCCGAAGGGATTCCGTGACGCCGGCTGGACCGTGCCCGTGAACTGGGATGATCCCAAGCGTGCGAGTACAAAGGTCGCCTCGTGGGCATTGCGAAAGATGTCATCCCCAGACTCGAGACCTTTCAGCTATTGGAACCGGCAGTGGCAGCCGCTGTTCCAAGAATGGATTAGCGCGCGAAGGACGCTTGAAGCACAGTTGGCGGAGTTCCGGCCACCGCCGACCTCCGACAAAGTCGCAAGGCTGCAAAGGCTTGAGAACGAAGCATTCGACGCTATGCAGGCCTTCATCCAAGCTGAGATCGGCGGCCACCATCCATAGCAACGCTCACGGCCTTCTCGCGCATGGCAGACAAAGGGAGAAGCCCCGCCCGGCGGACCGGGCGGGGCCTCTGGAGGCGTCGGCTCACTCGCCGTTCTTCTTGCGGCTGCGCGACCAGATCAGGCTGAAGCCCTCGCCGTCCTCGTCGTCGAACAGGTTGGCGAAGATCGGTGCAGTGAAGCTCGGATCGTCGAGCTTGAGCGAGAGGTAGTCGCGGCCCTCGTTGGAGCGCTTGGACCAGGCGGCCCCGATCTCGGCCCGGCCGACGAACACCCGGTGGCTGGGCGCGTTGTCGTTGCTCCTGTTGGGCTCGGGGACGATGCGCACACCCCTCGCCTGGACGCTCAACGTGACGATCTCGCCCTGGTACTCGTTGCCGGACTTCTTGAAGGAACCGATGTTGGCCATGTGACTTCTCCTGTGCTGTTTCGAGCCCCGCGACCATCGCGGCCTCGATGGCGATCTGCAGGCCGGAGGCGATCGACGCCGCACCCGCAGGGCCGGAGCAGAGCGGAGGATGGCGGCGGGGCGACTTTCTTGCCTCGCGAGGAATGGGCGAAGCCCAGGGGAAGAAAGTCGAACCGCCGCCGTTGCGGCTCAGGCGATCGAGGTGCAGCCGTCCTCTGGCCAGATCAGCCAAGGAGAGGCCGTGGGTCGCGCGCCGAGCAGCATCCTCGGGAGAAGTCGTGGCCAACCTGAAGGCTCCTGCGCAAGAGCACCGGCACACCAGGCGAAGAGACGGCGGCTATAGCGTAGAAAAAGGACGGCGTCGTCTCAGCCCAACCGATCGCAAAGCAGTGCGCCTCACCGGGTCGCTGTCGGCAGAGTCGGACGAAGGATCGAAGCGCTCCATCCAGGGCTGCGGTCTCCCTGTCGGGTCGAGACACGTGTTCACCGCCCATCCTCGCCAACCTGCTCGATGATTGGGAACGCAGAGGGCGTCAGTGACGCTGGTCGTGCAGCCGCTCGTCAGCAAGCGAGTAAGCGCCCCCGGTGCCCTGTCCGTCCGGCGGCGGGACCAACAGCGTCATGCGCGAGAAGGCCGTGCAGCCAGAGAGAACGGCACCGATCACGGCGAATGCCGTCTGCCACCCGCCACTCGACATGCCGATTCCGGCCAGCGCAAACGACACCTGATAGCCGGCGACCGTTGCCGGCACGGCATAGAGCAGGCCGATGATGATACGGATCACCGGCTTGCGGGTAGTGGCGAAGGCCATCTGCCCGAGCGCCAAGGTCGCGCCACCTGCAAAGAATCCCACGACGAGCCCGCCGATGACACCAGCACCGCTTTGAAGGGCAGCGAGGCCTGCTGTCAGTCCAGCGAGGAAAGGGAGCGCGTAAACCGCGAGCGTGAACAGCAGCCAGCAGAAGAAGCCGAGGCCGAAAATGCTGAGAACGATGCCAATGCCAAGCATGGTGGAACTCCGTGACAAAGGTCGAACGGTTGCGCCTTCCACCACCACCATGGCGCGATCGATTAACTTTCGGATGTGAAGTTGGCCAAAAGGCGGCGCTTTGCGCACCGCCCAGGCCAAAGCGAGCACCGCCATTCCCGGCATCGTTCTAGAGCAATCCAAGTGACCGGAAGGAGGCATGGGTTCCGTGCCCGATCACGACGTGGTCGTGCAGCTCGATCTCAAGCACCTTGGCGGCTGCTTTCAATTCGCGTGTCATCTCGATGTCGGCCCGGGACGGCTTGGGATCGCCACTTGGATGATTGTGGGCAGCGATCAGCGAAGTGGCGTTGAGAGTCAGAGCACGCTTCAGGACCTCGCGCGGGTAGACGGGCGTGTGATTGACCGTGCCGCGCTGCTGCACCTCGTCCGCGATGAGATTATTCTTGGTATCAAGAAACAGGATTCGAAACTGTTCGACCTGCTCGTAAGCCATTGCCGTCTGCAGGTAGGCGATCAGCGCCTGCCAGTTGCCAAGCACCGGCCGGCTGCGCACCTCGGCTTTGGCCATGCGGCACGCGATCTCCCGAACCAAGCGAAACGCGGCGATGTCACGGCCCGTCAATCCGAATGCGCGAAGCTGAGCCGCTTCGGCTGTGATGACATGGCCAATGCTTGGAAACTGCTGCAAGAGGTCAGCAGCCCGAGCGCTACCTTGCGATGAAGTCAGCAATCCGACGAGCAAGTCCTGCTCTGTCGTCTCTGTCGACAGCAAAACGGCAAGATTGCCGTTCATGACGGGACCTTGGCTCGGCGACGCTGATGCAGAAGTCAAAGATGAAGCAGACATGGATCATGTCCCGGAGAGCAGGAAGGGGCGAGCCGCCGCCCGCTCTCTCTGAAGGCCAGCGGCTCACCCGCTCCCGGTCCTCCTCTTGCTCTTGCGAGTCCGGCCATCCGGCGTCGGCAACGAGAAGAGAGGTGGCGCTCACGCGCCACCTGAACCGAAGCGCCAGACCGGGATGCCGAGCTTGCGAGCCTTGTCGGCGAGGTTCTCCTGGATGCCCGAGCCCGGGAACACGATGACGCCGATCGGCAGCACTTCCAGGATCTGGTCGTTGCGCTTGAAGGGTGCGGCCTTGGCGTGGCGGGTCCAATCCGGCTTGAACGGAACGTGCGTGACCTTGCGGGTGTCCGCCCAGCGGGCAGCGATGCGCTCGGCGCCGGTCGGCGAGCCGCCGTGCAGCAGCACCATGTTGGGATGCTTCGCGTGGACCTTGTCGAGCGTGCTCCAGATGAGCTGGTGGTCGTTGAAGTCGGCACCGCCGGTGAATGCGATCTTGGGACCGGCCGGCACGAGGAGTTCGGTCTCGGCGCGGCGACGAGCGGCCAGGAACTCGCGGCTGTCGATCATCGCGGCGGTGAGAGCCCGATGGTTGACCATCGAGCCGGTACGCGGTCGCCAGGCCGAACCGGTGTGGACCTCGAAGCGCTCGGCCGCCTGGTCGCGGAAGAGTTCCATGGCATTGCGGCGCTCAATGAGGGTCAAACCCTGGGCGGTGAGGCGCTCCAGCTCAACGGAGCGGACCTCCGAGCCGTTCTGCTCCTTCTGGCTGCGACGCTGCGCCTGCTCGTTGCCGTCGAGCTCGCGCTCGATGCGGTCGACGGCGCGATGGAACAGGTTGACGGTCGACCACAGCAGGTCCTCGAGGTCGGGTTCGAGACGGGTGTCGGCAAGGGTCGAGACCAGCGCATCGAAGATGTCCACAACGGCACCGGCGATGGTCGGGGCTTCAGGCAATGGTCTCGGGTCGGGCTCCTCCTGGAAGGGACGATGGCCAAAGAGCTGCAGCTCGCTGAGGACGTGATCGGTCGGGGATGACGCGTGCACGGGCTCGAATTCGGGATCGTCGTGGGTCGCCATGATGCTGTCCTTTGTCGGATCGGCCGCGCCCATCGCGGCCTTCGTGGGCGTCGACAGACGGCAGGCGGAACGGTCCCGCACCGCGCTTGCGGCCGGAGCGCAGCGGAGGACGGCGGGCCGAGGCTTTCTTGCCTCGCGAGGAATGCCGGCGCAGCCGGCAGGGGAAGAAAGCCGCAGGACCGCCGTTGCGGGAGCGGGCTGCCTGCCGTCCGATCGCCCCTCTAGAAGGCCGGGGCGCGCTCCCGTTCGGTCCAAAGGGCAGAAGAGCAACCGACGACGAAGCGATTCACCGTGCCCGTGCTCATCCCGTCCCGGCCGAGGCTAGGAAGCGAACCACGTCTTGCGGGACGAGCTGCCGGTGCACCGATGCCCGGAGCCCTTCGATTCCCAGGCGGCGGAGATCGTCATTGAAGTCGTCGAAGCAGGGCGACAGGACGAACGGCTCGATCCCGGCGGCGTCGGCGCGGTTGCACAGGCTGGACATCGCAGCATCGCCAGCCGGGTCGGCATCGCGAGCGACATAGAGACGGCGCAGTGTCGACGGAAGCAGCAGGGCGGCGAGGTGGTTGGCCGAGAGCGCGGCCACCATCGGCAGGGTCGGCAGGATCATGCGCAGGGACAGCATGGTCTCGATCCCTTCCCCGGCAGCCATGACATCGTCGGCCAGGCCGAAGCGGACACCGTGCCCGAGAAGATGGCCCATGGCCCGTCGCGGCGAAGCGATCGGCGCCTTGCCATGACCTGACGGATCGAGCCAGGTGCGGTGTGCTCCGGTGATCCTGCCGCCAGGATCGGTGACTGCGGCTATCAGTGCCGGCCAGGTCTCGGTCGGGCTGTGCTCGTCGGGGCGATAGTAGCAGCGCGGGTGGAAACGCAGCGGGTCACCATCAGGCACAATTACGATGCCTCGGCTGTGCAGGTAGGTTTGCGCCAGCGTGCCAGCGATCGACCGAGACATGCCGTAGAGACGTCGTGCGGATTCAGGTGACCCTCGCGGCACAGGAAGACGATCCTGCCGCGGAGCGAGCGGGACTGGTGGCAAAGCAAGAAAGGCACGTGCCTCGTCCAGAGTATCGCGAAGGCGGTTGAAACCGCGATTGAGGGCGATCAGGTCGAGAAGATCGCCGTGCTCGGCCGTTGCGGCGTCAGTCCAGTTACCAGCTGCGCCCTTGCCATGGTCCGGGCCGCTCAAGCGCACGAACAGGCTGCGGCCCTTCGTGTTGGCGACATCGCCGACCAGCCAGTAGCGGCCTTCGCGGCGACCGTTGGAGAGATAATGACGGCAGACCGCCTCAGCCTGCCTCGCCAAGCGGCGCGCCAGATCGGATGCATTTCCCGACATCGTGTTCTCCAAGAAAAAGGGCCCGCCGTCGCTGGCGGGCCCCTGGCAGTGCGGTTGGCGCTCTCGCTATTCGGCTGCGGTGGCGTGGGCGTAGGGCACGACCGAGTTAGCCTCGGCCCCTGCCCCGTCTTCCACCATGGCCGTTTCGCCGCCGGCTGCCGCCGCTTCTTCGCTCACCGTATCGTCGCGTGCATCCTCGGTATCGATGTCTTCGGACGCAGTGGCGTTGCTAACGTCGCGACCCGGCGTGCGCAGCGGCTCCGGCAGCCATCCGGAATCCGCCAAGAGCGTCTCGGCCTGCGCGGCCATCTCGGCCTTCTTGAGGTGCTCGATGCGGTCACCCGCCCGCACACCTTTGGCCTCCCGCACGGCTGCGAGAATGCGGGCCTTGGTCACCCGACCGAAGTAGGCGTCGATCGTCGGCCTCCAACCGGCCGCGACCATGTCGAGATCGACGGCCTGGGCGATCCGGTCGGCGTGGGCCAACGCGCGAGGCTTGCGATTGTACGCCTCATGGATCGCGTTGACCGACAGGGAGACGCAATGAGCGAAGAGCGCCTGACGGCTGTCGCCGTCGAACGCCATGAGCCCATCCCAAAGTTCGGCCGGTTCCTTCGGCAGGGCGGCGAGCCAGGCCTTATGCCGGGCGTCGAAAGCGACGGCGAGCGTGCTGTCGGCTAGGCCCGGCGCCTGAGCGCTGAAACCGGCGCTCTTCAGGTCGAGCTCGAGACAGGTGTCCTGCGCATAGCGGTAGAACACCTTGAGGCACAGGGCGTGAAGCGCGGCGACGAAGGCGATGTCCGGATTCTCGCCCAGCGCGTGGCGAAGCGCGAGGGTCCGATGGGACGTCAACTCGGTCATCAGCCGGTCGGGGATCGGCTTGATACCATCGTCTTCCTCCGGTTCGCCCGCAGGAGGCTCCGCGCCCGCAGGCACGCTCGTACCGTCATGCACGGTTCGCGCCCCGTTCGTCGGCTCGCCGGCCGGATCGGTCTCGGCGTCGTTCTCCGGGAGGATCGGAAGCTCGTCCTCGGGGCGCACATAACCCCGCTCGATGCGCAGGGTGCCCGAACCGTCGATGCTGACGAAGGCGCCGGCTCGCGCGACCTCCTCGGGATCGAAAGCCTGGGGGCGACCATCGAAGGCGGCCAGCGCCGTCTCGATCTCGCCGAACCGGCGATCGACCTCATCGGGCAGCTCCTCTGCTTCGGCGTAGGTCGCCTCCAGGCCGTCCATCTCGGCTTGCAACGCATCGCGCGTCGCCTGCTCGTCATCGGTGAGCGGAATCCGCTCACCGCGCAACTGCCGCAGGCCATAGGTGTGGCCGTAAGCAAAATCGGGCGCGACATCGATCCACTTCCAGCCTTCGGCGCGGATCGCCTCGGACTGCTCCCGCAGCTTCTCGGCCACCAGCGTGTCGAGGAGACCGGCATCCTGCAGCCAGCCGCCGTCGTCGCCCTGGAACAGGTCGCGCAGGATCACGCCGCCCGCCTCGGTGTAGGCATCGAGGCCGATGAATTGCGCACGCTTGTCCGACGCCCTCACGGCGCCCTCGGTGAGCATCCGGCGGATGACATGCGGCTCCTTGGAATGGGACTGGCTCAGGCGCTCGAACACCTGCTCCTGGCGCTCATGATCGCCGTTGACGGTGAACGCCATGAGCTGGTCCAGCGTCATGCCGTCGTCGGCATAGATGTCGAGTAGCTTGGGCGAGACGGATGCAAGGCGAAGGCGCTGCTTGACGACCGACACGGCGACGAAGAACGCCGCGGCGATGTCCTCCTCCGACTGGCCCTTCTCGCGCAGCGCCAGGAAAGCCCGGAACTGGTCGAGCGGATGCAGCGGCGCACGCTGGACGTTCTCGGCGAGACTGTCTTCCTCGGGAATGCCGTCCTCGCGCACGACGCAGGGCACGGGCGCGGTCTTGGCCAAGCGCTTCCGCTTGACCAGAAGCTCGAGCGCGCGGAAGCGGCGGCCGCCGGCCGGAACTTCGAACATGCCGGTCTCGACGCCTTCGGCATCGCGAACCGGCCGCACGGTGATGCTCTGCAGGAGCGTGCGCCGGGCGATGTCCTCGGCCAGCTCCTCGATCGAGATGCCGGCCTTGATCCGGCGGACATTGGCCTGGCTCAGCACCAGCTTGTTGAAGGGGATGTCCCGTGATGAGGACAAGACGATCTTCTGAACTCGGGTCATGGTCATTCTCCATGACGGGCGGCCGTGAGACTCTCTCTCGACCCTCAACCCGTCATGAAGCGAGCGCAGCCCTCTTCCTCTAGGAGGCTGGGGCTGCGCGGAATCGTAAAGGCGTGGAGGCGTGGACCCGGCTCCACGCCTCCCGTTCCCCGGTATTACCGGACGCTGGAAAGGAGTTTCGCGGCCCTGCCCTCCAGCTCCAGCCGCGCATCCTGATGCGGCTTGGCGCGGGCAAGCGCCGTGATTCCCTGGACGAAATCGAAGACCGACTCCGGCGGCCGCCCTTCCTCCTCCAGCACGGTGGCGATGATCTTCTCGGTCTCGGGACGCGAGAAGCCGCGCCTGCGCAGGAAGCTCTCGCGATCCTCATCGTTGCGCGCAACGACCTGCTCGCGAGCGGCCCTGATCCCCGCCATAAACGGCGCGGGCGATGACGTGGCGAAGCGTTCCAGCGCTGGCGCCGCCTGGTGTGCGAACCGGTGGCTGGCGAACTTGCTGTGGCGGATCGAGATCTCCTCGAAGCCCTCGGCGCCCCATATATTGCGATTCATGCAGACGGCGCGGAGGTAGAAGGACGCCATGCCGAGCGTCTTGGAGCCCACCTCGCTGTTCCAGCAATAGAAGCCGCGGAAGTAGAGGTCGGGATCGCCGTTGGGGAGGCGGCCCGCTTCGATCGGATGGGTATCGTCGACCAGGAAGAGGAAGACATCGCGATCGGAGGCATAGAGGGTGGTCGTATCCTTGGTCACCTCGACGAACGGGTTGTGCGTCATGGTCGACCAGTCGAGCAGGCCCGGCACCTTCCAGCGCGTATCGCCCGTACCCTCACCGGCGATCTTCATGACCGCGGCGACCAGCTCATGGTCCCAGATACGGCCATAGTCCGGGCCGGTGACGGCGCGTAGCTCGATCCGCCCGTCGTCCGCCTCCAGCGTCTTCACCAGCTCGGCGCGGTGCGAGAGCAGCCCATGCTGCATGTTGATGCCGGCAAGCGGCGCCGGAAGCTGCCGCATGTAGCCGGCGGGCGCGCCGACCAGGCTACACATCTGGCCGAACGACCAGTGTGTCGGAGCGATGGGCTCTTCGCGGCCGGGCACGATCAGGGCCAGGCGTTCGGCGTTATCCCGGCTGGCCTCGACACGAAGGGTCCGGGTCTCGACGGTGCGGGCGTTGGCGCGGTCGGCGCGTGCGCGAACGGTGGCGTAGAGGGCGCTGAGCGACAGATAGCGCTCGTCGTCAGGCCGCGAGAACCATTCGGACGACACTCGCCCGATTCGTTCGCCGCGCGAGATGTCGACCTTATAGCCGGCAGAAACCGGCGTGGCACGGAAGGCGTCTTGCCCGGGGAGGATGTTGATCTGAGTCATGGTAGAATCTCCATGACGGGTCGGCCGGGAGCCTCTCTCTCGACCCTCAACCCATCACGGCGACAGCCGCAGCCCTCTCCCTCTAGCGGGGCATTACGGTGCGGCCAGCCTTACGGGAGACATCGACCGAGACGCGAGGCTCGAACGCAGAGGAAGGCGTTCCCCTACTCGCCTCCTATCCTGACGCTGCGCAAACATCGAATACGCAACCTCGGGCTGAGTCTGGTGTAAGATCGATTCGGTATATGACGCAAAGTGAACCGCACACAAGAGCGGTCCAAATGCATCCGCTGCCAGCGGAGCCTGCCGATTGCGCCCACTGGCAGCGGCATCGCCGGCTAAGGGGGGGATTATGGTCGGGAGTCGAGACGCAGGAGGTTCGAAATGGCATCGGTGGGATCCGCATCTCCATGCGCCTGGGACGGTTCTCAACGACCAGTATCCTGGCGCCGATGGCTGGGCACAGTTCCTTGACCGTGTCGAGGCCTCAGACCCGCCGATACGCGCGCTCGGCATTACCGACTACTACAGCGTGGACGTCTACGAGACGGTGCTGGCGAAGAAGAAGGAAGGCCGACTCGCCGACGTTGATCTGATCTTTCCGAATGTGGAGATGCGTTACGGGATCGGAACGGGCAAAGGATCACCGATCAATGTCCATCTGCTTGTGTCGCCCGACGATCCCGAACATGTCGAGCAGCTTCGGAGGTTCCTTCGAGCCTTCACGTTCGATGCCTATGGCGAGTCTTTCCGCTGCGATCGCGGCGATTTGATCCGACTCGGCCGAGCCCACGACACCACCCTGCAAGACGATGGAGCAGCGCTCGCCGCCGGCACCAATCAGTTCAAAGTCAACCCGGACCAACTGCGTGCAGAATGGAAGCGCAGCACTTGGGTCCAGGAGAATGTGCTGATCGCCGTTGCCGCCGGCAGCAACGATGGTACGTCAGGACTGCAGGGCGACGCATCCCTTGCAGCGTTGCGGAAAGAGATTGAGCGGACCGCGCATATCATCTTCGCCTCACAGCCGAAGCAGCGCGAGTTCTGGCTCGGCCGCGGGGCGGCGAGCGTCGAGAAGCTCAATTCGGATTGGGGCGGTCGCAAGCCGTGTCTGCACGGCAGCGACGCCCATGGCCCTAAGGCGGTTGGCACCCCCGACCTCGACCGATGCTGTTGGATCAAAGGCGACATCAACTTCGAGTCATTGCGGCAGACGTGCCTGGAGCCGGATGCGCGCACCATGATCGGTGCGGCGCCGCCGCGCGGCGCCCTGCCGTCTCAGGCGATCACGTCCGTCGCCGTCACCAACGCGCGCTGGCTCAAGACGACGCCAGTTCCGCTCAATAGCGGACTCGTCGGCATCATCGGCGCGCGTGGATCGGGAAAGACGGCGCTCGCTGACATCATCGCGGCTGGCAGCTTTGCCCTATCGCCGCATCTCAGCGAGCGATCCTTCATTCGTCGCGCCAAGCCGCATCTCGGTGAAAGCGCTGCACAACTCGCCTGGGAGGATGGCGACCCGACCTCGAATGAGCTCCGGCATGTCGAGATGGAGGATTTCCTGGATTCCCCGCGCGTGCAGTATCTGTCGCAGCAATTCGTCGACACCCTTTGCTCTGCAGAAGGCGTCACAGACGAGCTGCTCGCCGAGATAGAGCGCGTCATCTATCAGGCGCATCCGTCCGAGGATCGGATGGGGACGACGACTTTTCGCGAGCTGCTTGATCTGCGCGCCGCGCGTGGGCGGGCGACCCGCCAGAGCCATGAGGAAGCCCTTGCAGAGACCGCACAGGAGCTCAACGTCGAGCGTGATCGCCGCGCGAGCCTGCCAAGCCTGCAGAAGCAGCGGATCGAAAAGGTCGGATCGATTGCCAAGGACAAGCGCGACCGCAGCACCCTGATCGGCAAGGGCGGCGAGGAACGTGCCAAGCGGCTCGATACAGTCTCGACCGCCGCGGAGGCGGTGCGGTTTCAAGTCGAGCAAGCGCGTCGCCGTCGCCAAGCCTTACTCGCCTTGAAGGATGACGTGGCTGATACACGCACGAACAGGGCGCCGATGCGCTTGCGCCAACTTCAACAGGCGCATGCGGAAGCCGGCCTATCGGCCGAGAGCTGGAGGGCGTTCCTGCTGGATTTTGCCGGCGATGTGGACGGGATTCTCACGGCGGCCATCACGGCGATGGACGGCCGTATTCGTGTGTTGTCCGGCCCGGCCGCTGGCGAAGTGGGCGCCCCCGCGGGTGCGCAGCTGTCCACGTCGTTGTTGCCGGATGGTGCCGCGCTCGACAAGCAGACGTTAAGCCTGCTCGATAAGGAGGGGGCTCGGCTCCGCGCCCTGATCGGCGTCGACGCCGAGAACGCCAAGGCCTTCGCCCGGCTCTCAGAGAAGATTTCGCGCGATGAGGCGGCGCTCGCAAAACTCGACCGCGACATCGAATCCGCCAACCAGGCCGAGGAACGGATCAGGGTGCTGATCCAGTCCCGACGCGACAGCTACGCGGCGGTATTCGACGGCATCATCGAAGAAGAAAAGGAGCTTTCAGCGCTCTATGAGCCGCTGAAGGCGCGCCTCGAGGCTGAGGAAGGAGCCTTGGGCAAGCTCTCATTCTCCATTCGCCGTTCGGTCGATGTCGCGGCCTGGGCGCAGCAAGGCGAGGATCTCCTGGACCTGCGCAAGATTGGACCATTCAAGGGGCGCGGTGCTCTGTTGGAAGCGGCGAAAGCGGAGCTGCTTCCGGCTTGGGAACGGGGCTCGAGTGCCGACGTCGCCGAGGCGATGGCCAAGTTCCGTGACGCCCATGAGTCTGAGCTGATCGCCCATGCGCCGGTTGATCGCGGCAACGCCGCGGCGTTCCGGGAATGGGGCGGACGCATCTCCGCGTGGCTCTACGGAACCGATCACATCAAGATCGCCTATGGCGTCCAGTATGAAGGCGTCGATATCGAGCAACTGTCGCCGGGGACGCGCGGCATTGTGCTGTTGCTACTGTACTTGGCGATCGATCGTGACGACGATCGGCCCCTGATCATCGATCAGCCCGAAGAAAATCTCGATCCCAAGTCGATCTTCGAAGAGTTGGTCGAGCGCTTTCGTCGCGCCAAGCTGCGTCGGCAGATCATCATCGTCACCCACAACGCCAATCTCGTTGTCAACGCCGACGCCGATCAGGTGATCGTTGCGACGTGCGGTTCGCATCGGCCAGGTGAGTTACCGGAGATCAGCTACGAGAGCGGCGGCTTGGAGAATCCAGACATTCGCCGAAAAGTCTGCGAAATCTTGGAAGGCGGCGAAGCCGCCTTCCGGGAAAGGGCGCGGCGACTGCGCGTGAGAATGTAGGGCTTGGCGGCACCGCTCGTCTTGGCGTCCCACCTGGTTGAGGCTTTATGCCGAGTTGCGTTCGGGCGCCACGGCCGGTCCATATCCGTGGGCGCGGCCAAGCGTCAGCGACTGCCGCATCCTGTCGGCGATGGCGTAAATCTCCGCGAGCGGTGTCGGCGCGACCTCGCCGCGGAGCCAACTGAAGACGCGATCGGCAAGCTGGACGCACAGGATCTCGTCGAGGAGATCACTAAAGCATAACGGAAACTGCTGAGGCCGCATCGCCGTGAGAACGTAGGTGCCCATCGCTTCTGATAGGCGGATATACTCGATGCCACGCATGATGTCGTTGCCGTCATACCCGATAAAGCCTGACGAACCCCAATCGATGATCGTTCCACGCTTGTGAAGCTGTTGGAGCCGGATGCGCGGCTTGGCGGAGAACCAGTACGGAAAGCGTTCGTCCTTGGGATCGACGCTCATGAAGAAGAAGGGATCGAACGGCTCGTCCGGTGGAATGGCGCCGCGTGCTTGCTGTTCTTCGAAGCCCAATTGGAGTTCGTAGACGTCCATCAGCCAGGCCAACAGCGACATGCTCCCGAAAGTCGGCGAGAGGTATTTGCTGTTGATGCGCAGGATTGGGAATCTGGCAAGCGCGCATAGCTGATTCTTCTTCTGATCGCGCGCGATCTGCACTGGCATCGAATGGTACCGGCCGTCGAACTCAACCGCATAGTCCGGCTCCCATTGATTACGGCAAACGACGAAGTCGAAATGGGCCTGCAGGCCGTAGCGCTTTAATTCGCCAACGACGCCGAGACTATCGAGATCGATGACGTCCGCGAGCCGAACCTTCGGATAGACCGAAAGATTCCAGCGGTCGGCCGAGGCCTTGATCTCGCCATGGGCGACTTCTTCATAGCGGTTCACAAGCCGCAGCACCATCCACTCCCTCAGTTTGGTATGAGCTTAGCCGAAAATTCCACAAGGCTGGGGTGCAGTCGTGGGCGGATCGTTGGCGAATACGTAACGGGATGCTCCCGTTGGCGCCGGCTGGTGGGTCGGCACCTTTCGTGCACTGCGCCGCTAATCGTCGAAGGTTCGGAAGTGAGGAACGGGGCCGTGGGAATGGCAGCTGTGCCCACCTGGATTACCTCGCCGCGACACTCATGCTCCACACACAAACCGCGGAACGGTTCTCCGACAAGCAGCACCCGCCTACTGCCTGTTTTCCTACGCCACAGCACGACGACGTGTCGTTTCGGTTGTGTGGGACGCCGCAGATCGGTCCACTAACGTATGGCGCAAAAACGACGTTCACGCCGAGTCCTGTCTGATTGGGCCGGCGATCCTCAGGACCTTTATGACTATGCAGATCCGCCTGCTCCGCGCGCGGCCCGCGCCCCGCTGGGCCCGGCAGGGCCTATCACCGTGACAGATGATTGGCCCGAGAGCGTACCGATCACCGACGCAGAACTCCGTGTCATAGAAAGCCACTTCGCCGACGAGCTGGACGAAATCCTCGGGCCGCGGGCTTGATGACGGGTTTGGTTAGAGGTTGCTTTGTTGGTCAATATGACGTACATTGTTGGCGAAACAAGAGACCCTGTCAGGAGTAGTTCAATGGCACGTAAGCTGGCCAAGACAACACGGGGTATGCCCAACCGAGTTGAGCGTCTCGGGTTCCGTCTGGATGAAGAAACAAAGGACCTTATCGAGCGCGCCGCCCATCTGTCGCGCCGCAAAATCAGCGATTTCTGCGTGACCGCGCTCACCGACACCGCGCGCCGGACGATCGCCGAGCATGAAACGATGGTGCTTTCCGATCGCGATCGCAAGGCGTTCTTCGACGCCTTGGTCAATCCACCCGAGCCGAGCGAGCGGCTGGTGCGCGCTTTGGCCGAACACAAGCGCCGCGTCGCCACCTGATGGCACCACCTCGGCCAGACTTGAGGATCGAGACCCTTGCGTCGCATCATGATCGGGATGGCTTTTCCTGCGGCGTGGACAGCCTTGACCGCTATCTCCGGACGCAAGCGAGCCAGGATGTTCGGCGCAAGGCGAACGGCGTCTTCATCTTGGTCGAGCCAGACAAACCGGATGTCGTACTCGGCTACTACACCTTATGTGCCACGGCGCTGCTGCCAGGCGATGTTCCGCCCGCTGCCCGTAAGCACGTCCCCCGCTATCCGCTCGTCAGCGCCACCCTCATCGGACGTCTGGCGGTTTCAGACAGACGGCAGGGCGAGCGCCTGGGCGCGGTGCTCCTCGCCGACGCGGTGCAACGCGCCTTCGCTAGCGCGGGCACGGTCGGCTCGTCGATGCTCGTCGTGGAGGCGATCAATGAGCGTGCCGCTGCCTTCTATGAAGGAAACGGCTTTGTACGTTTGCCGGACTCGCTTCGCCTTGTGCTGCCGATGCATGCAATCCAGCGACTGGTGAAACCATGATCGACACGGCTTCTACATCCTTTGAGGCGACAGCCGCCAGCACCGCCGCAAAGGCTGCGCTCTATCTGCGCGTTTCGACCGGCCGGCAGGCGGAAAGCGATCTGTCGATCCCCGATCAGCGCCGGCAGATCACCGCCTATTGCGTCGCCAAGAGCTGGGACGTGGCCACGGAGTTCGTCGAGCCGGGCAATACCGCTACGGATGATCGCCGCCCGGCATTCCAAGCGATGATCGATGCTGCGCTGGTGAAGCCGCCGACCTTCTCCGTCATCGTCGTCCACTCCTTCTCGCGGTTTTTCCGCGACCAGTTTCAGTTTGAATTCTACGTCCGCAAGCTCGCCAAGAACGGCGTGCGGCTGGTCTCGATCACGCAGGACCTCGGCAATGATCCGATGAGCGTGATGATGCGTCAGATCATGACCCTGTTCGACGAATACCAGTCGAAAGAGAACGCCAAGCACACGCTACGCGCCATGAAGGAGAACGCGCGCCAAGGCTACTGGAACGGCGCGCTGCCGCCGATCGGCTATCGCATTGTCGCCGCCGAACAGCGCGGCGCAAAGATCAAGAAGAAATTGGAGATCGACCCGATCCACGCCGACACCGTGCGCCTGATCTACAGGCTTGCACTGACAGGCGACGGCGGGAGTGGGCCGCTGGGGATCAAGTCAATCACTACCCATCTGAACGAGCGCAACATCCGGACGCGCGATGGCGGCCGGTGGGGTATTGGCTCGGTGCATCAGATCCTCACGCGTACAACCTACATCGGTGAGCATCGGTTCAACACCCGCGATCACAGGACGGGCGCGGCGAAGCCGGACACCGAGCATGCCGTTATGGCCGTACCGCCGATTGTCACCGAGGCGGAGTATCGCGCAGTCCAGGCAGCACTGAAGGCGCGCAGCCCGCAATGGATGCCGCCGCGCGCGGTCAGCGGTCCAACCTTGCTGACCGGTATTTGCTTCTGCGCGTCATGCGGTGGCGCAATGACACTCCGGACAGGCAAAGGCAGCCGATATCGCTACTACACCTGCTCGACTAAGGCGCGGATGGGCGAAAAGGGGTGTCGAGGCCTGACAGTACCCATGGACAAGCTCGACCGCGCCGTCGCTGATCATCTGGAGTGGCGGCTGCTCGATCCACCGCGCCTGGCGGCGATGATGGACCAATTGCTTGAGCGGCGTGAGGAGTGGAATGAACGCCGACGCGGACACATCGCGGAACTACGCAAGCGCGCCGCCGACGCGGGAGCGAAATTGAAGCGCCTCTATGACGCGATCGAAAACGGCGTCGTCGATGTCGCGGATCCATCTTTGAAGGATCGCGTCGGCGAACTCGCGGCGGTCCGCGATCAAGCCCAGGCCGATGCTGAGCGCGCAACCGCGGCGGTGGAGCGTCTCGGTCCAGCAATCACGTTGGAGAGTCTCAGGCGATTTGCGCTTGCCGCGCGACGCAAGCTGCGGAACGAAGATGGAACATATCGGCGGGACCATTTGCGTGCGCTTGCGCAGCGCATCGAAGTGGTTGACCCGAGCGAGATTCGCATCATGGGCTCGAAAGCCGAGCTGCTACGAACACTTGTCGCCGCTTCGGGCGTAGAATCGGCGACCGCTGGCGTTCGCAGTTTTGTACCGAAATGGCGTCCCCGAGAGGATTCGAACCTCCGACCTCCGGTTTAGGAAACCGCTGCTCTATCCGGCTGAGCTACGGGGACGTGGCGGCGGTATAGCATCCGATGCGGATGGCGTCAGCCCTGTCGCCGCCATGCGGGCCCTTGCGGCGGGAGGCCGGTTTTCAACAGGAAACGGCTGACACGGCCCCCTCGGATCGACCTACAATCGGCGGCGGAACCAGTGTCGCGATTATCCGTAGAAGCTATCGGTCTTCCGCAAAATGTGGTGCCCGCGACGATGACGATGACGGAGCGAACCAGGGCGTCCCGGACGCTGCTGCGCGGATCGACGTGGATCAGCGGATTCGCGTTCTTGCGAAGTTGGTGGCGCGCGCCCGCCGCCGTCGGCCTGCCCCTCACCAGCAGCCCCTGGACCGCCCGGCGGCTGGCCAAGGCGGTGCTCGAGGCCGGGCGATCGGACGGCCCCATCGTCGAGCTTGGTGCCGGGACAGGCGCCGTGACTGGAGCGCTCCTGGCACTGGGCTGTCTTCCCCAGGACGTCGTGGTGGTGGAGCGCGACGCCGAACTGTGTCGTGTCCTGAAGAAGCGCTTCCACGGTCTGCAGGTGCTTCACGGCGATGCCCTGCATCTTGGCGGGTTGCTGCGCGACGTGGGAATCGCCTCGGTGCGCGCGGTGTTGAGCGGCCTGCCGATGCGCGCCATCCCGGCCGAGCTGGCGGCACGGTGCTATGCGCAGGCGTTCGAGCTGATGCCGGACGGGGGCGCCATTATCCAGTACACTTATGGCCTGCGTGCGCCTGTCGATCCGACAGCGAGCGAACACAGATTCAAGGCGTCCTTCGTCGGCCGCGAATGGCGCAACTTTCCGCCCATGGGCATCTGGAAATATCGGCCCCTGCAATAAGGCGCTCTCTCATCCCAGAAACCGGCGGAACTGCTCGATCGCGAAATCGGGCCGCTCGCGCACGCTGGCATGTCCCGCCTGCGGCACCTCGACGATACCCTGGCTTCCCGGGATGTTCTCATTCATCCATCCGGCTGCATCCTTGAAGGCCTGGCCTTCGTTGGAACCCAACATGATCAGGGTCGGCATCTGCATGCGCCTAGCCTGCGGTTGCGCATCGACCATGGCCAGCATCTCGCAGGCAAGCGCGTACCCTTCGCCGCTGCAGGAGGCCCAGCTCTCCTTGACATAGCGCACGTCGGGTCCGTTCTCGTCGAGCGAGGCCTGGGTGAAGAACACCTTCTCCAGCATCGGGATCAGGCTCGCCACGCCGTTCTGGCGCGCGAGGGCCGCGCGGACCGGCCAGTTGGCGCGCATCTCGTCAGTGTAGCGCGGAGTGCAGTCGCACAGGATGACCCGCTCCACCATGTCGGGATACGTACCGGCGAAATGCTGCGCCGTCGAGCCGCCCATGGAGATGCCGGCGATGCTCGCCCTGGCAATGCCTTCGCGCTGCATCAAGGCGCGCAGCTGCTCGGTCAGCTCGGCCTCGCCATACTGGCCCTTGGGCAGCGGCGTGTCGTGATGGCCGGGCAGGCTATAGGTGATCAGCTCGAAGCGATCGGTCAACGGCTCCAGCACGTCCCAGAAATGCCAGTCCATGCCCAGGCAGTGGATCAGCACCAGCGGCTTGCCCTTGCCGCGCCGATGTACGGTCACGTCGGCCGGATCGAGGGGCTTCGGGTTCCAGTCCATGCAGCGTTCCTCCTTCGTTGGCTCTTCGCGTCGCTTTGCGGCGATGGCGCCGCTAGTGGCCCGCGAAGCAATCCGAGAGCGGATAGAGCTCGAACCCCGCCTTGCGGCCGGTGCGCGCGGCGCTCTGCGCCGGTGGGATGTCGCCGATCCAGGTGTTGGCGTCGAAGCGATAGCCGTGCACCTTGTCTGCCTCGCGCGACACGACAAAGAGCAGAGGTGCCACCATCTCGTCCGGCTCGACCAGCTTCGGTGCCTTGCCGGTGGCCGACCAATCGCGCATCTCCCTGGCCATGCCGGGCGTGTTGGCGCCGGCACCGGGATTGACGATGTTCACCGTGACACCGGTACCGGCCAGCTCCTTGGCCCAGATCTCGGTCGCCATTTCGAGCGCGGCCTTCGAGGGGCCGTAGGGCACGCTGCCTTCGCGGTTCATCGTGTCGAGCTTGGTGGTGACATTGACGATCCGCCCCCAGCCCCGCTCGAGCAGGATCGGCGCCACCCGTCGCGCCAGCTGATCCGCCACCATGTAGTTGGTATCCATGGTGTTCTGGACGATCTCGTCGGTCAGCTGCCAGAACTTCTTCGGCCCCTTCACGAAACGGTCGGGGTCGGTGTAGGTGAAGGTGAGACCGGCGTTGTTGACGAGGATGTCGAGCCCTCCGAAATGGCGTCGTGTCACGGCCACCAGTTCGTCGCACGCTGCGGGCTTGCGCAGATCGAGTGCCAGGCAATGCAAGCCATCCCGGTGGCCATCCGCCTCGCGCTGCAGTTCCGGGATGTCCTCGCTGATATGGCCGACCGCCACCACCTTGCGGCCGGTGCGCAGCAGTCCCAGGGTCATGGCCTTGCCGAGCCCGCGCAGGCCCCCCGTCACGATCGCGACATGCCCGGTCATTGCTTGGCCACTCCCATCGGATAGCGCAGCTCACCGGTCCGGTATTCCGGCGGATCGAGCACAACCTCAGCGGACGGATTGACGAACTGATCCATCCCCTGCCCCTTGAGGCCACGGAACTGCACCCACAGCATGCGCGGGTGGTCCCATTCGCCGTCGGCACCGAACTTGATGTCGCCGACGATGGTCTTGAACGTCGTGGCGTGCGCGGCCTTGGCGATCTTGTCCTGGTCCAGGCCGCCCGCCGCCGTCACGGCCTGCTGCAGGACCTCCATGGTCGCGTAGGCGAAGGGCGGCACGTAATAGCCTTGCGGGTCGATGCCCTTCTCCTTGGCGCGGGGCTGGTATTTCTTCAGCAAAGGCTCGACATCGGGAAACTTGTCGGCGACGGCCGGGCAATAGAGCTCGTAGCTCACCACGTCGTTCAGCATCTCGCCCAGATCGCCCTTGAGCGTCGCGGCCTGGGTGCCGACCATGCCGCCACCGAACAGCTTGGGACGGAAGCCGAGTTCACGCGCCGCGCGCACCATGCCGGAGGTGTCGACGGGATAGCTGCCGATATAGACGATATCGGGATTGGCGCTGGCGATGCCGCGAATGACGGGTCCGAAATCGACCGTCGAAGGCGGATAGGTGCGATCGTACACGATCTTCAGGCCGCGTTTCCGGGCCTGGTCGCGCGCGCCATCGACGGCGTTCTTGGAGAATTCGGCATCGGCCCCGACCAGAGCCACCGTCGCGGGCTTGGGACTCATGCCCATCGCCACGTCGAAGAAGCCCTCGCTGATCGACGCCTTGCCGTGCGGTCCGTAGGGCATGGTCTGGAAGAAGCGCGGGTACTTGAACTTGTCGTTGACCGCCAGACTCAGCATGCAGAAAACGACCATGCCGCGCTGCATGGCGATCGGCATGGCCGGCACGGTAAGGTTGGTGCCGTTGGTGACGATGAGGTCGACTTTGTCCACCTCGAGCAGCTTGGTGTAGATGCGCGGCACGTTGGCGGGGTTGGATTGATCGTCGTAGGTCACCAGCTGTACTGGCCGGCCAAGGATGCCGCCGCGGGCGTTCACGTCCTCGGACCAGATCTGCAGGGTCAGCAGCGCCTGCAGCCCGATCGCCGCCAGCCCCCCGGTCTGCGGGATGGAGAAGCCGATCTTGATGGGATCGGCGGCCCATGCCGTCCTGGTGCCGATGGCGGCCGTGCCGACGATACCGGCAAGGGCGGTACGACGGCCAATCAACTGCTGCGTCATGTGCGCCTCCTCCTCAAAGTCCCATGTAGAGCTTCTTGATGAGTTCGTTGTCGTTCAGCTCGTCGGTCGAGTTGCCGGTGAACACGATCCTGCCCTGGACGATGACATAGCCGCGGTCGGCGATGCCGAGGGCCTGATGGAAGTTCTGCTCGGCCATCAGCACCGTCAGCCGCTTCTCTTCCTTGAGTTCCTTGATCTTCTCGATGGTGCGCCTGACCATCAGCGGCGCGAGGCCGACCGACGGCTCGTCCACCAGCAGGATGCGCGGCTCGCTCATGAGCGCACGAGCGAGGGCCAGCATCTGCTGTTCACCGCCGCTCATGCTGCCGGCGAGCTGAGAGCGGCGTTCCTTGAGGCGGGGAAAGGTCTCGAAGCAGAAGTCGATGTTGCGCGCCAGGGATCTTCGCGCCACCCGTCGCGACGCACCGATGGTGAGATTCTCCTCGACCGAGAGGCGGGGAAACAGGCGGCGGCCTTCCGGCACCATGGCGATGCCGAGTCCGACGATCTCCTCTGTTTCGGCTCCCGCCAGCTCGTGCGTCCGCCCATCGATCTCGGCGGTGATGCTGCCGGCGGCCGGCTTGAGCAGGCCCATCACGCAGCGCATCAAGGTCGACTTGCCGTTGCCATTGGTGCCGAGCAAGGCCACGGTCTCGCCGCCGCGCACCTCCATCGACAGATCGGCCAGCACGCGCACGCGGCCATAGCCGGCGGTCAGGTTGCGGATGCTGAGGCTACTCACCGAGATAGGCCTTCAGCACATGCGCGTCGCCGGTGACCTCCCGCGGATCGCCATCGGCCACCTTGCGGCCGGCGACGATGCAGACCAGGCGCTGCGAGAAGGCCATGACCGCGCGCATGATGTGCTCGATCATGACGATCGTGACGCCGGCCTCGTTCAGCCGCAGCAGCAGCTCGACGATCTCGTCGACCTCGGCATGGGACAGGCCGGCCATGACCTCGTCCACGATCAGCAACCGCGGATTTGCCGCCATCGCGCGAGCCAGTTCGAGCTTGCGCATCTCGATCTGCGTCAGCTCGCGCGGCAGCCGGCCGGCCTTGTCCTCGAGGCCGAGCAGCGCCAGCAGATCGTGGATCGAGTCGGAGGACGGCTTGCCGGCATAGAGCATCGCCACCTTGAGATTGTCGGCGATGGTGAGGCTGCCGAACGGGCGCGGCAGCTGGAAGCTGCGCACCAACCCCAGCTGCGCCCGCCGGTGCGGCGGCAGCCTGTCGATGCGCTCGCGGTCGAGCAGCACGCGACCCGAGCTGATCGGCACGGTGCCGCTGATGCAATTGACGAGGGTGCTCTTGCCCGATCCGTTCGGGCCGATGAGGCCGAGGCGCTCGCCCTGCGCCACCTGCAGCGACACCTGGTCGAGCGCCACGAAGCCGCCGAAGCGTTTGGTCAGTTGGTCGACGGTGAGCAGCGGCGCCGTCATGCGCGGCTCCGCACGCCGCGCAGCAGGCCCATGATGCCGTTCGGTGCCAGCGAGATGAACAGCACCATCAGGAGACCGACGATCATCAGGTTGGCAGCCGACGAGATCGTGACCATCGCGGTTTCCTGGACGGCCGTGAGCAGCACCGCGCCGATCACCGGCCCGACCCAGGTGCTGGCGCCGCCGATCAGTGGCATGGCGATAGTGTTCACCGCGTAAGCGAGATTGAAGGCCGAGGGCGGATCGAGATAGGCCACGTAGAAGGGAAGCGGCGCACCCGCCATGCCCATCAGCGCGCCCGACAGCACCGTGACCAGGAGCTTGAGCCGCAGCGTCGGCACGCCATAGGCTTCGCCCACCAGCTCGTCGTCGCGGATCGCCGCGAGGCCGAAGCCGATCTTGGATCGTTCGATGCAGCGCGCCAGGACGACGGCGCCCACCGCCATGACCAGCATGACGTAGAACAGATACTCGACGTAGCTGCCGCCCCACGGTCCGGCGGTCGGACGCAGCAGGTAGGCCCCCGAGGAGCCGCCGACGAATTCCCAATTGGTGACCACCGCCTGGGCGACGATGGCGAGGGCAAGCGTGGCGATCGAGAAGAACACGCCCCGCAGCTTGAGGGTGAGGTAGCCCATCGCGAGCCCGACCGCGCCGGAGGCCAGCGCGCCGACGAGGATCAGCACGATCAAGGGCGGCTCGAACAGCTTGTTCACCGCCACCGACACATAGGCGCCGAGAGCGAAGAAGGCGGCCGTGCCGAAATTGACGTAGCCGGCATATCCGCCCAGGAGGTTCCAGGCAGTCGCGAGCAGGATGTACTGGGCGACAGCGTAGCCGGCGAAGAACACATACTCGTTGGTGACCAGGCGACCCGCGAGCCACAAGGCCACGATCAACGCCAGGCCGAGCAGACCGAAGCGCAGATTGGTCATAGCTTGCGCCCCAATAGGCCACCCGACCGGAAGGCAAGAGTCGGCAGCAGGAAACCGAAGGCGATGGCCGGCGCCCACGACGGATTCCACATATCCGACACCAGGCTTTCCGTGATGCCTAGGATCAGGCTCGCCAGCAGCATGCCGTAGAAGCTTCCCATGCCGCCCAGCACGACGACCGCGAAGGCGCGACCGATGAAGTCGCGACCGATGCTGGGTTCAACCGGCTCGACGATGATCAGCAACGCACCCGCGATCGATGCGGTCGCATTGGCGAGTCCGAAAGCCAGGGTCTTGATGCGGATCGGACTGACGCCCATCAGCCGAAGGGCGGTCTGGTCCTGCGAGACCGCGAGGATGGCGCGTCCGGTGAAGCTGCGGGCGAGGAAGCGGTGCAGCAAACCGATCATGGCGATGGAGACGACGAACGGCACCAGCATGCGCCCGGGCAGCACCATGCCGGCAAAGCTGAGGCTCGCGCCGATATAGGGGGCGGAGACCGAGCGATAGTCGGCGCCGGCGCTCAGGACGAGGCCCACCTCGGTGATGAACAGGACGCCAAAGAAGAAGGCGAGGCCCTGCAAGGATGCCTCGCCTCGTCGTTCGAAGCAGATGTGGTAGAGCCGGTAGAGCGCCAGACCGAGCAGGAAGAACAGCGGCGCCATCAGGAATCCCGCCAGCACGGGATCGATGCCGAAGTGGCTGTTCAGCAGCCAGGTGGCGAAGGCCCCGACCACGACGAAGGCGGGATGGGCGAGGTTCGGGATGTCGAGCATGCCGAAGGCGATGGCGATGCCGAGCGCGACGGCGGCATAGAAGCCGCCCAGCAGGACGCCCGCCACCACCGCATTCAGCACGGCTAATGGGTCGACCATGCGGCCGCGACCTCCCTCCCATACTTCCGTTCTTTGGCCGGAGCATGGGCCAAGCACGGCGCGAGCGGCACGCTGTCAAAGAGCAAAAGATCTGTTCCGGATTGTCCGAAATCGACGACCCGTCCGTTCCTGTGGCGCCGAGATCCGAGGCATGGCGATTTCGGACATCCGGGCAACGGTGATTTGGCGATTTCGGCATTTCCTTCCGCCGCCAGCCTGCGCCAGCATGGCAGCAGCGCCCGCGGACGGCGCCAGGGAGCGGCATATGCAATTCGGACTGTTCGGCGGCGCACGAACCAAACGCAGCGTCGGCATCGAAGACAGCCAGGGTTACGAGAGCTTCATCGACTATGTGGTCGAGGCGGATCGGCTCGGCTTCAAGCACATGTTCATGGTGGAGCATCACTTCACCGGCCAGGGCCAGGTCTCGGCCTCCATGACGCTGCTGGCCTATCTTGCGGCCAAGACCCAGCAGATCCGGCTCGGCACCGCCGTGGTCGTCCTGCCGTGGCACAATCCGGTGCTGGTCGCCGAGCAGGCCGCGACGCTCGACCTGCTGAGCGGCGGACGGTTCGACTTCGGCGTCGGCAAGGGTTATCGCCAGGCCGAGTTCGACGGCTTCTGCATTCCCATGGCCGAGGCGACCGAGCGCTTCGACGAGGCGATGGAGATCATCCGCAAGGCCTGGACCACCGACGGTCGCTTCACGCATCACGGCAAGCGCTGGCACTACGACAACATCCTGGTCGAACCAGAACCGCTGCAGCGGCCGCATCCGCCGCTATGGCTGGCTGCCGGCAGCCACGACAGCGTCCGCCGTGCCGCGCGCGAGGGCTACAACCTGCTGCTCGACCAGCTTGCCCAGGTCGACCAGATCATCCAGCGCATCGCCATCTTCCGCGAGGAGTGCGAGCGCATCGGCCGTCCTTACGATCCGAACATGGTCGCGACGTCACGAGCGCTACAGATGATCCATAGCGAGAGCGAACGGGCGCAGGCCTATGAAACGCGTCAGCGCGTGATCAAGATGATCGGCGACCTGGCGCGCGACAAGCTGGCCGACCGGATCGAGGAGGATACCGCGCCGCTGCTCGGAACGCCGGACGAGGTGATCGCGCGTCTGAAGCAGCTCGAAGCGGGCGGCGCCACCAACATCCTGCTGGTCGATCCCAACGCCTCCGTCGCCAACCTGCGCACCTTTGCCCGCGAGGTGATGCCGGCCTTCCATGCCACGCGCGCCGCGGCAGCCGAATGAGGCGGGCTATCCGCTGCGGGTGATCTGCACCAGGAAGTCGATCAAGGCGCGCAGCTTCATCGGCAGGTGTCGCTGTGGCGGATAGAGTACCGACACAGGCGCGCCTTCCAGCTCGTAGTCGCGCAGGATGGCCCGGACGTCGCCGCGCTCCAGATCCTTGCGATAAAGCCACCATGTTCCCTGGGCGATGCCGGTGCCGGCGACGACGGCCTCGCGCAAGGCATCGCCGCTGTTGATCGCGGCATTGCCGCGCACGCGCACGCCGAACGGCCGGCCGCCCTTGCCCTTGAAGCTCCATTCCGGGCCGAAGCGGCTGATGAGGCAATTGTGCTTCAGGAGATCGCGAGGCGTCTTGGGCTCGCCCCGGCGCTCGAGGTAGCGCGGCGCCGCGACCGTCACCTGCGGCCCGCGCGTCAGCAGCCGCGTAGTCAGGCGCGAGTCGGTGATGTTGCCCGTGCGCACCGCCAGCTCGAAGCCATGCGCGATCAGATCGACGGCGCTGTCGCTGAAATGCAGATCGAGGCTGATTTCCGGATAGCGTTCGAAGAAGGCCGGCAGCTCGGGCGCCAGCGTCACCCGACCGAACGACAAGGGGAAGACGGCACGGATGCAGCCGCGCGGTACGACGCTGCCGCGCTTGATGGCCGCCTCGGCATCCTCGAGATCCGCCAGGATATGGACGCAGCGTTCGTAGAACTCCTGACCGAAGTCGGTGGTGCGCAAGCGACGCGTCGAACGATTGAACAGTTGCGCTTCCAGCTCGTCCTCGAGCCGTGCGATCGTCTTGGTCACGGCCGAGGGCGACTGGCCGAGCCTGTTGGCCGCCGCGGTGAAGCCGCCATGCTCGACGACCCGGGCAAAGACGCGCAGAGCCATGAACTTGTCCAAGCGCGCCTCCGCTTCGTCAGCCTGTCACGGTCGCCGGATTGCCAGCGTCTCGCGCCGGCGCAGGAAGTCGATGAAGCAGGCGGCAAGCGTTCCAGTCTTCGCCTCCCAGGCGGCGAAATCGACATCGACATCGACGTCCTCGGTCATGATCTCGCGATACTCGCTGTTCGGCAGCAGCCGATGCGCCGCCTGTCCCGGCGCGCGCGGATGGATGCGGTCGTTGCCGGGAACGATGAGGGCGGGCAGCGCGATGCGGCGCATCTCCTCCGGGCTGAGGCCGGCGACCGGGTAGCCGCTGCCCTGATGGAAGCCCGCAAGCCAGCGGCGCATGGCGGCGACAAATCCGTCCGCGCCTAACCGATCGAGAATGCTCCTGTTGTGCGGATTGGCGGCGATCATCGCGGCGAAGTGCTCGGTCCGGGCCACGGCATCGATGCCGCCTGATTCGGCTGCGGCAATGAACTGTTCGTAGTAATTGAAGGCGAGCTTCCGGGCCGCGTACGGGCCGCCGGTCACGCGCCACAGCAGCAGCGCACGAACAGCCTCGGGATGGTGCAGGGCGAGCAACAGCGACAGCCGTGCGCCGGAGGAGCAGCCGGCAACATAGGCCGGGCCCGTGCCGAGCGCCTGCAGCAGTGCCAGCAGGTCCTCGGCCTGCTCGTGGCTTTCGGAGGTGCCGGGAAAGCCGATGTCGGAGGCGCCGGTATTGCGGCGATCGTAGACCAGCACGCGAAAGCCGGCTTCGGCCAGCAGCATGCCGAGCGCGCGGTCCGACGTCAGACCGCGACGTCCGCCCGGAGAGATCACGACCCAGGGACCGCCGTCTCCCAGCACCTCGTAGACCAGGTTGGCGCCACGGACCTGAATAGCGGGCATTCCCGCCCTCCCCTTATCGTTCGTTGAACGAACGGTAGGGCAGGCCCGCGCCGTCGACAAGTCGCGGCGGCCGCGCTCAGGAAAAGTCAGTCCGACTGCGGCGCAGCGATTTCAGGGTGCCGTGCCGCTTCTTGTCGTCCAGTCGCCGAAGCTTGCTCGACCTCGTCGGCTTGGTCGGTTTGCGCGGCGTCGGCGGTCGCGCCGCGGTCCGGATCATCGCAACCAGCCGCGCCAGCGCTTCCTCGCGGTTGCGCTTCTGGCTGCGTTCGCTTTGCGCCGTCAGCACGAGCACGCCGTCGCGGGTCAATCTCTGCCCGGCCAGCCGCTCCAGGCGATGCCGCACATCGTCGGGAAGCGAGGGCGAGCGGCGGACATCGAAGCGCAGTTGCACCGCAGTCGAACTCTTGTTCACGTGCTGGCCGCCCGGGCCGGCAGCGCGCACGAAGCTCTCCTCGATCTCGTCCGGATCCAGCCAAAGCGCGCCATTGATCCGGATCGGCGCCGCCTTGGCCGGACCCGTCATCAGCCGGCGCCGCCGCGCGTGGCCTGGTAGCGGGCCTCGATCCGGTCCCAGATCTGCGCCTCGAGCGATACGCCGTCGAAGCGATCGATCTGCTGCAGGCCGGTCGGCGAGGTGACGTTGATCTCGGTGAGATAGTCGCCGATGACGTCGATGCCGACGAAGATCATGCCGCGCCGCGCCAACTCCGGCCCGATGATCTCGCAGATCTCGAGGTCGCGCTTGGTGAGGGTCGCCTTCACCGCCTGACCGCCGACATGCATGTTGGAGCGCGCCTCGCCTTCCGCCGGCACGCGGTTCACCACGCCGGCCGGCTTGCCGTCGATCAGGATGATGCGCTTGTCGCCCTGCCGCACCTCCGGCAGGTAGCGCTGCGCGATCACCGGTTCGCGGCTGCGCTGCGAGAACATCTCCAGCAGCGAGGCGAAGTTCTCGTCATCCGGCTTGAGGCGGAACACGCCCGCACCGCCATTGCCGAACAGCGGCTTCAGGATGATGTCCTTGTGCTCGTCACGGAACTCGCGCAGCGCCCGCGCATCGGCGGTGATCAGCGTCGGCGGCATCACGTTGTCGAAATGCGTGACGAACAGCTTCTCCGGCGCGTTGCGCACGCTGGCGGGATCGTTCACCACCAGCGTCTTCGGATGGATATGCTCCAGCAGATGCGTCGTCGTGATGTACGACATGTCGAACGGCGGATCCTGGCGCAGCAGCACCACGTCGAACGTCGCCAGGTCGCGCATCTCGGACGCGCCCAGCGTGTAGTGGTTGCCCTTCTCGCGCCGCAGCTGCATCGGCTGGGCGCGGGCCATCACCTTGCGGTCGCGGAAGATCAGCTCGGGCGGCGTGTAGTGCCAGACTTCGTAACCGCGCCGCTGCGCCTCGAGTCCCAGCACGAAAGTCGAATCGCCGTCGATGTCGATCGTCGACACGTGGTCCATCTGGATGGCGACGCTCAGCTTCATGGTTCCGTCCTGTCCGCGGCAAAGGGAGCGTCAGTTAAGCCCGCGGCGCAATTCCTGCAACAGGGCCGATGCCCGTTGGCGCAGGCCGGCATCGGCCTGAGGAGGCCCGAGCCCCAGGAAACGCTCGAACGCCGCGATCGCGGCTCGGCGATTGTCGAGCCGGGCATTGATCTCACCCGACTCGTACAGGAGCTCCGGGCGATCTGGCGCGATCGCCAGCATGCGCTCCAGCGAGCGTGCGGCGCCGGTCCAGTCCTTGTGCTTGGCCAGCCGCAGCCGCACGTTGTTCTCGAGCCGCAGCAGCACGTCGCGGTCCGGCACCGGATCGAAATGGCCGGGCTGCAGTTCGCTGTCCGCCCCGAGCACCTGATGCAACAGGGCGCGCAGCTCGGCGGCATCCCGCGCGGCGCCGCCATGGAAAGGATCGAGCACGTGCCGACCGCCTTCGATTTCGACGCGGATCAGGAAATGGCCGGGAAACGCCAAGCCCTCGGCGTCCCATCCCTGCGCCCGGGCCACGTGCAGGTAGATCATCGACAACGCGACCGGGAGCCCCTTGCGTCGCTCGATCACGCGCGGCAGGTCGGCATTCTGCAGGTCGTCATAGGTCTCGGTGTCGCCGCGATAGCCATAGGCCTGGGCGATCACCTCGCCCAGCCGCTCCGGCACCGCGCCGCGGCGATGGACGAGATCCGCCACATCGCTGGCCATGGCCGACACATGCTGGCGGAACGGACCGCGATCGATGACCTCGTCGCGCTGCAAGGCTGCCATCTCGAACGCCGCTTCGACAAGGTCGAGCCGCCGGCCATCCCCTGCACACAGAGCACGGAGTCGGCTGACATCCTGTCGATGCACGGAGTTGTCAGACGCCACGCCTCACTCCGGCGCCCGCCAGACGTCGGGCAGGTGACGCGGCCACATCCCGACCACCAGCACAGCATCGAATCGTAACGAATGGGCGGCATATTGCGGGTGGCGGGCGACGAACAGGCTTGCCGCCCGTGCCACCCGACCGAACTGCCTGCCGTGCAGGGCGAAGGCGGCCGTCTCGAGATCGGCGCGCGCCTTGACCTCGACAAAGGCGAGGACACTGCCGCGCCGCGCAACGATGTCGATCTCGCCCAGCTTGGTCTTGTAGCGGCGCGCAATGATCGAATAGCCGGCAAGGCGCAGACGCCACACCGCACGCCATTCGGCGGTATGGCCTAGTCGATGAGCCTTCTGGCGGGTCTCGGTGGTCATGATACCCCTTCCCGCTTGAGAGCGAGGGCCCGAGCATAGACCTCGCGGCGCTTGAGTCCAAACCGTGCCGCCACCTCGGCGGCGGCATCCTTCACCGAGGCGCCGGCCATGGCAGTGCGCAAGGCACTATCAAGCGCATCAGCGGCCGGGGCATCGGCTTCACCCGGCGGGCCGATGACGATGGCGATCTCGCCCTTCACGTCCGCCTGTTCGGCATAATGGGCGGCCAGCTCGGAGAGCGGCGCCCGGCGCACCTCCTCGAACAGCTTGGTCAGTTCGCGCGCCACCGCCGCCGGCCTGTCGCCCAGCAACTCAGCCAGGTCGGCGAGAGAGGCCGCCAGGCGATGCGGCGCCTCGAAGAAGACCAGCGTCGCCGGCACCGCGCCGGCCTCGGCGATCGCGCGGCGGCGCTCCACCGCCTTAGCCGGCAGAAAACCGCCGAAGAAAAAGCGATCGGTCGGCAAGCCGGACAGGGCAAGCGCCATCGGCACCGCCGACGGTCCCGGCGCAGCCGTCACCGAATGACCACCAGCCAAAGCTGCACGCACCAGGCGATAGCCGGGATCGGACACCAATGGCATGCCGGCATCGGAGACCAGCGCCACGCTCTTGCCCTCGGCGAGGGCGCGGACGATGCGGGGCTCGGCCGCCTCCTGCGTGGCGTCGCTATAGGCAATGGTGGGGGCGCTTATCCCGTAATGAGTGGCGAGCTTGGCAAAGACCCGCGTGTCCTCGCAGGCGATGAGGTCGGCAGCGCGCAGCACATCGAGCGCGCGCAGCGTGATGTCGCGCAAGTTGCCGATCGGTGTCGCGACAATATGGAGACCGGGCGCGAGCGATGGTTTACGCGAGCCTTGCGCGTCGTTAGCTTGTAAGGAACCGCGTTCGTTCATGTGCATTCGCCTGCCGGAGTCCCGCGCCGATGCGTTCGTCCCTTCTTGCGCTCGTCACTGCCGCCCTCCTGCTGGCTGCATGCAGCGAACCTTCGCAGACTACCACGACTGCCGCGCCGCCCAAGCCCGCCGGGCCACAAGTCGGTTCGCCGGTCACGGCTTCGGGCAAGGCGCGCATCGCGCTTCTGCTGCCGCTCTCGGGCCGCACCGCTGCCATCGGAAAGTCCCTGCAGCAGGCAGCGGAGATGTCGCTGTTCGATTCCGGCGCCAAGGATATCGCGCTGTCGACCTATGACAGCGGCGAGACACCCGATTCCGCCGTCCAGGCCTACAACAAGGCGCGCGCCGATGGCTGTGCGCTGGTCCTCGGTCCCCTGTTCGGAGCCTCCGCCAGTGCCTTGGCGCCGCAGATCCAGCAGGGCGGCGCCAAGGTCATCTCCTTCTCCAACGACGAGAAGGCGGCGCAGCCTGGAGTCTGGATCATGGGCATCGCGGCCCCGCCGCAGGTGCGCCGCGTGGTCGATTACGCCCTCTCGAGCGGCATCAAGCGCTTCGCCGTCTTCGCGCCGCAGACCGCGTACGGCGACCAGATGGGCCGCGTCCTTCAGGACGAAGTGGTCGCCCGCGGCGGCACGGTGGTCGCGATCGAACAGTTCGCACCGCAGAGCTTGGACATGACCGCAGCCGCCAAGAGAGTGGCAGCGAGCGTCACCGGCGACAGCAAGCTTGCGATCCTGGTGCCGATCGCGCCGCCGCAGCTTTCCGCGGCGCTGGCCTCGCTGTCCGCGGCCGATATCGACACCAGCAAGGTGCAGTTGATCGGCACCGGTGTGTGGGACATCTCCGGCATCGGCTCGGAGCCGCAGCTGCGCGGCGCCTGGTACGCCGCCCCCGATCCCGACAAGCGCGCCGACTTCGAGCGGCGGTTCGTCGCCACCTACGGCCGGCCGCCACACCGTCTCGCGACGCTGGCCTACGACGGGGTGGCGTTGGCTGCTCAGCTTGCCCGGCTGAAGCCCGGCGGCGATTTCTCGACCGAAGCGATCACCAATCCTGCCGGCTGGTCCGGCGTCGATGGCATCTTCCGCTTCCTGCCGGACGGCCGCTCGGAGCGTGGGCTGGCGGTGATCGAGATCCAGGGCAACCGCAACGTCGTGGTCAGCCGGTCGCCGAGTTCGTTCGGCCAGTCGCCGACGAACTGATCGGCCCTCGTGACGGTGACAATGCTGCCGCGGGCGATTCTGTTCGATCTCGACGACACGCTGATCCGGGCTTATGCCCAGCCCGAGGAGGCGTGGACGCGGCTGCTGCATATCTTCTCGGCGCATCTCGATGCACACGACGCGGGTACCATCGAGCGTGTGCGCGTGGCGATCATGACGGAAGCACGCGCCTTCTGGTCCGATGAAGCCGAGGCCGCAAAATGGCGCCTTGATATTCCGGGCGCGCGCCGTCTTTCCGTGCGCCGCGGCCTCGCCCGCCTCGGCCGTCCCGACGACGACCTCGCCGACCGCATCGCCGATGCCTTCACCGAGATGCGACGGCAGGAATACCGTCTCTATCCGGATGCGCACGCGACCGTCGACGCGCTGCGTGCCGCGGGCGTGAAGCTGGCACTCGTCACCAACGGCGCCGGCGAAACCCAGCGCGCCAAGATCGAGCGCTTCGACCTCGCCCACCGCTTCGATCACATCCAGATCGAGGGTGAATTCGGCCAGGGCAAGCCCGAGCCGGCCGTGTATCGCCATGCCCTCGAAAGCCTCGGCGTCGCCGCCAGCGATGCCTGGATGGTCGGCGACAACTACGAATGGGAAGTCGTGGCGCCGCAGAAGCTCGGCATCTGCAGCATCTGGTACGACCCGTTCGAGGCTGGCGTACCCGCGCACGCCACCGTGCGGCCCACGCGCATTATCAGGCGCCTGGGCGAGCTGGTCGAGTAACCGGCCGGCTCTTTCCGGCACCTTCCCGTTACCGTTGCGAAGCCACGAGCAGACGCTTGACCGATCCCGAATCCTGTGGATCGCCATTAAATAAATGGCAGGAAAAGGGAGCCCCCTGGCAACTGCCTTCCGACCGACCGCAATAACGCACACCACCATGGCCCCAGCTTAAGGCCGCTGCCGTACGATCGACGATTCCGGCCTCTACCGCCCGCATGGACAAGAAATTCGGGACGGCATTCTTTGAGCCTCATACATCCCGCGTGGCCGCGACGTCATAGGCGACGAACTTTCGCTCCATCAGCCCGCAGCGACGCGCCACCACCCGCCAAGGTTCAATATGCGGAGCCTTGAGATGCCGGTCCAAAGCCTCGTGACTTGGCCAGAGCTCCGAAAACCGAATCAGACCAGGATCAAATGGGTCCTCGCCAACGTCGTAGGCGATACACCCGTCATTCCTGTATGTGGCATCTACCAGCGCCTTCAAGTGGCGACGCACCTCTTCCATCTGATCCGGAGGAAACCGGAGGATTCCAAATACGGCCACTGTTGCTTGCATCGGCTTTCCTTGGCGCTGCTGCTCCAGAGCACGCCTGCTGTGCCCCGGTACCGACCTTTAGGGGTCTTGCGCATTTTACGCAAGATACATATTTTACATATATGAAGAACTACTCCTTCTCCGAACTCATGCGATCCGCGGGTGATGTCCTGGATGAGGCGATGAAAGGACCGATCAGCCTGACAAAGCGCGGCAAGGAAAAGCTGGTCATCTTGCCGGCCGACCTCTACCGGCGCCTTGCCGGCCATCCGCCACCGCAGTCGTACAGCGTTGACGACATGCCCGCCGACATCGCCCGCGAACTCGCGGCCGGCCTGGAAGCCGTCGCGAAGGGCAAGAAGACGACCACCTAACGTGTTCCAGCCCGGCGACGTCCTGGACTTCAACTACCTCTGGCACCGGCAGGCAGAGGCCGGAGAAGAGACAGGACGAAAGGTACGCCCCGTTTGCGTCCTTCTCGCCATCAGCCGCGATCCCTCCCGACTTTATCTCTTCCCGCTGACGACACAGCAGCCCTCTGCCGATCGCGCGGCCATCGCAGTCCCGGAGATCGAACGCAGGCGAACGGGACTAGATGCGCCAAGTTGGATCATCGTCGACGAGTTCAATCTGACGAACACCCACTCCCTGTACGACTTTGCCGGCCTTACAGCTCGTGGCTCGTTTGGAACCGTCTTTACACGGAAAGTTGCAGCCGAGGCTTTGGCGCGACTCAAGCGCGGCCGCGTCAACATCGTCCAACGCTCATGAGCGGCGTGTCAGATCCGCAGGACCGCTCTGGGAGGACATTACTACCTCGTCAATTACTGGTATTGACCGCCGCGCACGATCTCTCGCTGCCACCCGTCATCCCTTCACGCGATCCTTCGGCAGCCGGTCGGTCGGTTGCAGCATGAGGCGCTCGACGCGGCCGCCATCGATCAGGTGCGTCTTCAGCACCTCCTCGACATCTTCCTTGGTCGCCACTGTGTACCAGATGCCTTCGGGATAGATCACGACCGTCGGCCCGAGTTCGCAGCGATCGAGGCAGCCGGCGCTGTTGATGCGGACCTTGCCGAGGCCGAGTTCCTTGGCGCGGCGTTTCATGTAGTCGCGCAACTGCTCCGATGCCTTCTCCGCGCAGCAACCGCGCGGATGGCCGGCCGGCCGCCGGTTGGTGCAGCAGAAGACATGCGCTTCGTAATAGGGCCTGGGATCGGTCGGTTTCTCGCGCTCGCACATGCCGCGCTCATTCCTTCTTGCCGCTGGCGATATTGGCAAGCTGGGCCCAGAACGCCTGCTGGATCTGCTGCATCTGCTCGACGCCCTGCATGGAGGCGGGCAGCCAGGTCTTGAAGATCGCCTCGGGATTCATCGCATTCAGGCTCGACCGCAGCCGCTCCTCGATCTCGCCCATGATCCGGTCCTGCATCGGCTTGAGATCGGGCAGGCCGAAGAAGGCGCGCGCCTCCTCGGGCGTGCAATTCACTTCGAGGTTCACTTTCATCCGTCGCTCTCCATTTGGCCGGCCAACCTTAGGGGATATCCCGCGTCGCGGCCATGCTATGAGCAGGCATGACTACGAGCTGGCTTGCCCACAATCCCCGCGTCGACCGCACCCGCCCCTATGGCCCCGCGCAACGCACGGTCATCGATCCTGCCGCCCTTCCCGATATCGGCAAGCTTGCCGTGCCTGACAAGAGCCAGACGCCGCTCGTGCCGCTACCGGCCCTGGCCGACCGGCTCGGCGTCGCCGAACTCCGCATCAAGGACGAGAGCCAGCGCTTCGGCTTCGGCGCCTTCAAGGCGTTGGGTGGTGTCTTCGCGGTGCATGAATTTGTCGCCACGCACAAGGACAGGGCTCCGGCCGATATCGTCTTCACCACGGCAAGCTCGGGCAATCACGGCCGCTCGGTCGCCATGGGGGCGCAGCTGGTCGGCGCACGTTGCGTGATCTTTCTGCCGAAATTCACCAGCTCCGAAAAGGAGGCCGCGATCCGTGCCCGCGGCGCCGAGGTGATCCGCATCGACGGCGACTACGACACCGCCGTCGCCGAGTGCCGGCGGCAGGCCG
This sequence comes from Enhydrobacter aerosaccus, assembly GCF_900167455.1. GTDB lineage: Bacteria > Pseudomonadota > Alphaproteobacteria > Reyranellales > Reyranellaceae > Reyranella > Reyranella aerosaccus. The sequence goes on along the minus strand of NZ_FUWJ01000008.1, from coordinate 88,315 downwards.
AACAGAAGGGCTGGACCATCATCTCCGACACGTCATGGGAAGGGTACGAGACCGTGCCGCGCGACGTGATGCGCGGCTACACCGTGCTGGCCGACGAGATCGCCCATCAATGGCCGCAGGCGCCGACGCACGTTCTCGTCCAGGCCGGTGTGGGCGGCCTCGCCGCGGCGGTGATCGGCTATCTCTGGGCCGTGCTGCCGCAACGGCCGGTGTTCATCGTCGTTGAACCGAAGAGTGCGGATTGCTGGTTCCAGAGCAACCTGGCCGGCAAAGCCATGCTGGCATCCGGCGATGCCGAAACGGTCATGGGTGGGCTTGCCTGCCGGGAGATCTCGCCCCTGACCTGGCCGGTGATCGGCCTGGGCGCGGACTGGTTCATGACCATCGAGGAGGACGAGGTGATGCCGGCCCGGCGCCAATACGCCCATCCTCTCGGCCAAGATCCGGCGATCGCTTCCGGACCCTCCGGCTGCGCCGGAATGGCCGGCCTTCTGCGCCTCTGCGCCAACGACGACGCGCGGCGCGCGGTCGGGCTCGACAAGACTGCCCGCGTGCTCCTGATCAATAGCGAAGGCAACCTCGGAGAAGGTCCGGCATGAGCGAAGGACGGAACCGCCTCGGCGACCAGACCAGCCCCTACCTGCTGCAGCACGCCCATAATCCGGTCCATTGGTGGCCGTGGGGCGAGGAGGCGCTGGCCGAAGCCCAGCGGACCAACCGTCCGATCCTGCTCTCTATCGGCTATGCCGCCTGTCACTGGTGCCACGTGATGGCGCACGAGAGCTTCGAATCGCCCGACGTCGCGGCGGTGATGAACGAGCTGTTCGTCAACATCAAGGTCGACCGCGAGGAACGGCCCGACGTCGATGCCATCTACATGCAGGCGCTTCACCTGCTGGGCGAGCATGGCGGTTGGCCGCTCACGATGTTCTGCACGCCCGCCGGCGAACCCTTCTGGGGCGGCACCTATTTCCCCTATCCCGCCCGCTTCGGACGACCCAGCTTCGTCGACGTCCTGCGTGGGGTCGCGCAGGCATGGCGGGAAAAGCCACAGGACATCGAGACCAATCGCACGGGACTCCTGAAGGCGCTGCGCGAGAAGGCGACCAACAAGGCGGTCGTCGCCAGCGGAGACGGTCCGATCATTCCCCTGCGATTGCTCGACCAGATCGCGGCCCGCCTGGCGGATGCGTGCGATCCGGTATGGGGCGGCTTCGGTCAGGCGCCGAAATTCCCGTCGCCCTATGTATTCGAGAACATCTGGCGCGGCTGGCTGCGCGGACGCAAAGAGGCGAAGCTGTTCGACGCGGTCACGGTGACGCTCGACCGCATGTGCCAGGGCGGCATTTACGACCATCTCGGCGGCGGCTTCGCCCGATACGCAACGGACGAGCACTGGCTCATCCCGCATTTCGAGAAGATGCTCTACGACAATGCCCAGCTCGTCGATCTGCTGACGCTGGCCTGGCAGGAGACCAAAAGCCCGCTCTATGCCACGCGCATCGCCGAGACCTGCGACTGGGTGCTGCGAGAGATGGTGGCCGAGGGCGGCGGCTTCGCGGCCACCTACGATGCCGACTCCGAAGGCGTGGAGGGCAAGTTCTACGTCTGGGACGCCGCCGAAATCGACGCCATCCTGGGCGCCGACGACGGCGCGTTCTTCCGTCAGGTCTACGACGTCACGCCTGAAGGCAACTGGGAGCATCACAATATCCTGCACCGGAACACGTCGCCGGCGCTGCTGGGCGATGCCGAGGAGCGGAGACTCGCTGCCTTGCGCGCCAAGGTGAAGGCGGTGCGCGACAAGCGTGTCTGGCCGGGCTGGGACGACAAGGTGCTGGCCGACTGGAACGGCCTGATGATCGCCGCGCTCGCCAATGTCGCCGCTGTCTTCCAGCGCGACGACTGGCTCGCGGCGGCCGTGCGCGCCTGGCGCTTCGTGATGGATACGATGCGGGACGAGAACGGCCGGCTGTTCCACTCCCATCGTGCCGGCAAGCGGCTGCATCGCGGTACACTCGACGATTATGCCAACATGGCCCGCGCGGGCATCGCCCTGTTCGAGACCACAGGCGAGGCCCATTACCGCGACGAGACGCAGGCCCTGATCGGTGTCCTCGACCGGCATTTCGCCGATCCACAGGCGGGCGGCTATTTCATCACCGCCGACGATGCCGCGGACCTCATCGTCCGCAACAAACACTGTCACGACAATGCCGTGCCTTCGGGCAACGGCACGCTGGTCGGCGTATTTGCCCGGCTGTGGATCCTGACCGCCGACGTGGTGTGGCGTGAAAAGGCCGAGCGGCAGGTCGAGGCATTCGCCGGCGAACTGCAGGGCAACTTCTTTCCGTTGATGACCTTCCTCAACGGCTACGAGACGCTGCACGGCGCCACTGAACTCGTGCTCGTGGGCGCTCCCGGCGATCCGGCCACCGAAGCGCTGCGTCGAGCGATCTATCACAAGAGCCTGCCCAACAAGATCGTGCGCCGCCTTGCGCCCGACGCGCTCTTGCCGCCGGACCATCCGGCCGCGGGCAAGGGGCTCGTGAACGGCAAACCGGCCCTCTATGTCTGTCGCGACATGAGCTGCGAGGCGCCCGTCACCGAACCATCACAATTCTCCCTGACCTGATCGCGCATGACGGTGCCCCAGGAATACGAACGCGCCTCGAAGGAGTTCGAGGCATTCCTGGTCGATGTGCGTGACACCGCCCTGCTGAGCACGACGCATCGCGCCTACACGATGGCGCAGGGCGTCCTGCAGGCCTTCCGACGGCGGCTGACCGTGAAGGAGGCGCTGCTGTTCGCCAACGTGCTCCCGGTAGGATTACGCGCCCTGTTCGTGGCCGACTGGGACATCGACGCGCCGAAACGGCCGTTCGCGGACAAGGCCGCGATGAATGCCGAAGTCCTGCAGCTGCGGCAGGACCACAATGTATCGACGCAGTCGGCCATCGAGGACGTCGCGGCCGCGTTGCGCCGCCGTGTCGACCACTCGGCGCTCGAGGGCGTGCTCGCCCGGCTGCCCAAGGGCGCCGCGGAGTTCTGGCGCGCCGATTAGCGAGGAAGCGGCTGGCCGCCAAACGACGGTTGTCATCGCGGGCGAAGCGAGGGATGTTTCGCGGCATCCAATCCACTAGTTCCTGGCTTCGCTCGAGATGGCCGCTGTCCTGTCGGGCCGAGCCGCAATGACGGAGTAGCGCGTGCAGCTTCAGCTCAAGACCTGGCAGTTCGTCGAGGATTACCTCAAGACCAAGACCGGCATCATCATCCCGATCGGCTCGACCGAGCAGCATGGCCCCACTGGCCTGATCGGCACGGACGCGCTGACCTCGGAGATGATCGCGCGCGGGGCCGGCGAGAAGGTCGGAGCCCTGGTGGCCCCCACCATCGCCGTCGGCATGGCGCAGCATCATCTCGGCTTTCCCGGTTCGATGACGCTGAAGCCCAGCACGCTGATCGCCGTGGTGCGCGACATGGTCCTGTCGCTGGCCCGCCATGGCTTCACGCGTTTCTATTTCGTCAACGGCCATGGCGGCAACATCGCCACCGTCACCGCCGCCTTCTCGGAGATCTATGCCGAGCGCTCGATGGAGAAGCTCAGCAACCAGCCTTCACTCAAGTGCGCGCTGCGCAACTGGTGGGAAAGCGCCGGCGTGAAGGGGCTGAGTCGCGAGCTCTATGGCAGCGCCGAGGGCAGCCACGCCACGCCGTCGGAAGTGGCGGTCACCTGGCACCTCTATCCCGAAACGGTGCAGCAGAAGCCGATGGAGCCGCGCATCGCGCCGACCGGATCGTTCGCCGATGCCGAGGACTATCGCCGCAACTTCCCCGACGGCCGCATCGGCTCCGATCCGAACCTGGCCACGGTCGAGCATGGCAAGCGCATCTACGAGGCTGCGGTCGCGGATGTGGCGCGCGACTACGAAAGCTGGGTCGCCCGCTGATCGAGGGCGCGCGCCCGAGACTCTTTGCGGGCGACCTTACTTGCCGCCTGCCATCTTCAGGATCAGCTTCCACTGCTCGGCATTGACCGGCACGACGGATAGTCGCGACTGGCGCACCAGGCCGAAGTCCTTGAGCCGAGCATCGGCCTTGATCGCCGCGAGTGTCACCGACTGTTTCACCGGCTCGATCGGCGCGACATCGACCGTCACGGCCTTGCCGGCCTTGTCGGTCGGATCGGGATAGGCGGCCTTCACCACCTCGGCGATGCCCACGATCTCCTTGCCCTCGTTGGAGTGATAGAAGAAGCAGCGGTCGCCCGGCTTCATCGCCTTGAGATTCAATGCCGCCTGGGCATTGCGCACGCCGGTCCAGGAGGTGCGCTTCTCCTTCACGAACTGATCCCACGAATAGACCGAGGGCTCGGATTTGATGAGCCAGTAAGCCATGATGCTCCCCTTCCTCACTCCCCTTCGCGCCGCAGCGGCCGCGCCAGCAGACCGCGGATGGTCTGATCGAGATCGGCGCCGCGATGCAGGATAGCATCGACCGCCGTGCAGATCGGCATCTCGATCTCAAGCCGCGCTGCCCGCGCCAGCACCGCCGGCGCCGTCGCCTGGCCCTCCACCACCTGGCGGCGGCCCTCCATATAGCCCGCGAGCGTCATGCCCTTACCGAGCGCCGAGCCGAGCGAGCGGTTGCGCGACAGCGGGCCATAACAGGTGAGGACCAGATCGCCGAGGCCGCTTAAGCCCGCCAGCGTCTCGAGCTCGGCGCCCATCGCCTGGCCGAGTCGCGCCATCTCGGCAAAGCCGCGCGTGATCAGGGCCGCGGCCGCGTTGGTCCCCAGCCCTCGCCCCTCGACGATACCGGCAGCGATCGCCAGCACGTTCTTGACGGCGCCACCCAGCGCCACGCCCAGCACATCGTGGGTCCAGTACGGCCGGAAGGCAGCCGCCGCCAGCGTCGCCGCCAGCCGCCGCCCAAGCTCGTGGTCGGCGGTGGCGATGCTGACGGCCGTCGGCAATCCGCGGACGACCTCCTCGGCAAAGCTCGGCCCCGACAGGACAGCGATGGCCCGCCCGGGTTGGCACTCGGCCAGCACTTCCGGCATCAACAGGCCGGTCTTCGCTTCGATGCCCTTGGCGCAGATCACGATTGGACCCGTGCCGCCAATCTTCGCCGAGACGGTGCGCACCGCCTGTGCCGGGCAGACCAGCAGCACGATATCGCAGCCGGCCAGCGCGGCGATGTCGCTTGCCGCCTCGATGCCGTCATCGAGCGCGATGTCGGGCATATAGACCGGGTTGACGTGCGATTCGGCAATGGCATGCGAAATGGCGGGATCGCGCGACCATAGCGTCACCCGACGGCCGGCGCGGCGGGCGAGGCAGGCCAGGGCGGTGCCCCAGGCCCCACCTCCGACGACGCCAATATGATCGAAGCTGGCCATGCTGCCCGTCATGCCGCGATCGGATCGAGCGGCCAGCGTGGCCGTGGCCGGAAATCGAGCGTGTCCTGCTTGCCGAGCCGCAGGCGTTCGAGGCCGGCCCAGGCGATCATGGCGCCGTTGTCGGTGCAGAGCTTGATCGGCGGCGCGACCAGCGTGGCACCGTGGGCGGTGGCCAACTCTTCCAGCCGGCCGCGCAGATAGGCGTTGGCGGCCACACCGCCCGCCACGACCAATGTCGGCGATGGCTCGAGCGCCAGGGCGTTGGCGCAGCGATCGGCCAGCACATCGCCCACCGTGCGCTGGAACGAGGCGCAGAGATCGGCAACCGCCTGCGCGTCGTCCACCGGCAGCTTCTCCGCCGCCTGGCGCACCGCGGTCTTCAATCCGGAGAAGGAAAAGTCGCAGCCGGGTTTGCGCCACATCGGTCGCGGCAGGGCGAAGCGCTTCGGATCGCCGCCCTTGGCCGTGCGCTCGACCGCCGGGCCGCCCGGGAAGCCGAGATCCAGCAGCTTCGCCGTCTTGTCGAAGCATTCGCCCACCGCATCGTCGATGGTCGTCCCCAGGCGCGTGAAGGCACCCGGGCCGTGCACGGTGAGGAGCTGGCAGTGGCCACCGGAAACCAGCAGCAGCAGATAGGGAAAGGCGACCGTTTCCGTCAGCCGGACCGAGAGCGCGTGCCCTTCGAGATGATTCACGGCCAGGAAAGGTTTGTCGTGGACGAAGGCCAGCGCCTTGGCCGTCATGACGCCGACCATGACGCCGCCGATCAGGCCAGGTCCGCCGGTCGCGGCGATGCCGTCGAGATCGGCCAGGTCCGTTCCGGCCTCGGCCAGCGCCTGGCGCACCAGCCCGTCCAGCCGCTCGAGATGGGCCCGCGCGGCGATTTCCGGGACGACGCCGCCGAAGCGACGATGTTCGGTGAGCTGGCTGTACACGACATTGGCCAGGATCCGCCCCACCGGTTCGGTTCCCGCCGGCGCCTCGACAATGGCGACTGCCGTTTCGTCGCAGCTGGTTTCGATGCCCATGACCCGCATGCGGTGTCTTCTAGCGTTGGCAGTCCAGCTACGCTAGAGCAGCGCCATGACGGCTACCCTCCTGCGTCTCGGCACGCGCGGCAGCAAGCTCGCCCTCACCCAGACGGGATTGGTACGCGATGCGCTGGCCAAGGCAGTTCCCGCCTTGGCCGCGCCCGGTGCCATCGAGATCACCGTCATCAGGACCACGGGCGATGCGATCCAGGACCGACCGCTAGCCGAGGCCGGCGGCAAGGGGCTGTTCGTGAAGGAGATCGAGGAGGCCATGCTCGGCGGCCGCATCGATGCCGCCGTGCACAGCATGAAGGACATGCCGACCGCCCAGCCACCGGGACTCGCGATCGCCGCCTTCCTGCCGCGCGAGGATGTGCGTGACGTGCTGATCGCCGGCGAAGTGCGGCGCATTGCCGATCTCAAACATGGCGCGATCGTCGGAACCTCCGCCCTGCGCCGCCGCGCGCAACTGCTGCATCGCCGGCCCGACCTGCAGATCGTCACCCTGCGCGGCAATGTCGATACGCGCCTCGCCAAGCGGGCCGACGGCGTGGTCGATGCCACCCTGCTGGCGCTCGCAGGACTGAAACGCCTGGGCCTTGCCGATGTCGGCGCCCCGATCAGTGAAGACGAGATCCTGCCGGCGGTCGGTCAGGGCGCCGTCTGCATCGAGTGCCGCGCCGACGATGCGCGCACGCGGGGCTGGCTCGCCGCCATCGATCATGCCGCCACGGCGACCTGCGTCGCGGCCGAACACGCCATGCTTGCCGTGCTCGATGGCTCCTGCCGCACGCCGATCGCCGGCCATGCTGTCCTCGACGCGACCGGCGGCCTCCATCTGCGCGGGCTGATCGCCAAACCGGATGGCTCTGAGGTCCTCACGACCGAGCGGCAGGGGGCCATCCGCGATGCCGAACGGCTGGGCCGCGAAGCGGGCGAGGAGCTGAAGCGCCGCGGCGGACCCGGCTTCCTGGAGTCCTAGCTGGCTTGACCGTTGGGGCCGTCATGCCACCCATTCTTTCCGCAGGATGGCGTACTGCATCGTGTTCTCGAAAATCGGGACACCCTGGTGATCCCTGGTGAAGGACACGAACTCCTTGAACACTCCCTCCCGCCTCATTCGCAATCTCTCGCACAGGCGCTGCGAGGCGCTGTTGCCTTCCTCGACATAGGCATAGAGGCGTCGCGCTTGCTTCTCCGCGAACAGATACTGGAAAAGGGCCCGCGCAGCCTCGAAGGCAAATCCCGCGCCGCCAAAATCGGCGTTGAAGTTCCAGCCGACGGCGTGGGTATCGGGAGGCTCGGGCACGCAGAAGACGTCACCGATCAGCCTATCGGCACCTCGCAGGCATACGGCGATATGCTCGTCGCTTCTGCTGCGCGTTTCCACTTCTACTTCCGCCGCTGCAAGATCTTCCAGCTTGAGTGAGAGGAAACAGCTCGCCCTGGGCTCGCGCAGATAGGCGAGCAGATCGTTGGCGTCTCCCTTTCTGAAATTTCTCAGAACCAGCCGGTCGGTCGTAATGGCGTCCATCCGACCTTCCTATCGGCTTCTCATGACCGAAGCAGGGCAGCTTGTGACTAATCCTTCTGGCAGACGAACGCGTAGCCCGCGAACAACGCCGGCTTCTCGCATTCGAGTTGCTCCCATCGGGCCAGATCGGACAGCGTCGTCTCGTTGCGAAAGCGTGCGCGATAGAGCGCGATAGGGTCGGCCTCCGCCACGGCGCGATGGGCGCTGCCAGCGTTGAACTCGAAGCCGAGGAAGGTCAGGCCGCTGCCTTCCAGGAAGGCGCGCAGGCGCGGAATGGTGAAGCGATGCTCCTGCACATGGAAGCAGAGGTCGCGCAGCAGGCTGGCACTCCAGAAATCCTCCCATGCGGTCAACCCGGCCAAGCGTCCGAGATCGCCGCCCATCACACGCCGCCGAAAGTCACGCAGGCCCTCGAGCGTTGGGGGAATTCGGGCTGCCGCGATGTCGCGCCGCGCCTTCTCGACGATCTTGCGGCCCCCTTCGCCGTAGAGGCCGAGCCGCAGGAAGGCGCCAGGCCGCATGACGGCGGAGATCGCCAGCAGGCCGGCTCTGGGATCGGCCATATGATGCAGCACGCCCACGCATTCGACATGATCGAACACTCGGCCAAGCCTCGGCAGATCGAGAATGTCGCCACGCAGGAACTCGATGTTGCCGACGCCGTGGCGCGCCGCCATGCGCTTGCCGTAGGCCAGGCTGGTACGGGACAGATCGACCGCCGTTACCTCGACGTTGTCGTAGGTCGACGCGACCAACAGCGGATGTTGGCCCGTGCCGGCGCCCGGCATCAGGACCGCGAGCGGCGTCTCGAAATCGACGGCGCGGGCGTGCGGAAAGTCCCGCTGCAGGCTCGCCCGCACATCGAGCGTCGGCCGCCGCGGCAGATGCGTCCAGCGCGGATAGGGATTGGCCTCGTACATTGCCGCCACCGACTGCGACACGGCGTCGGTGATGGGCGCGAGTTCCGGGAGTTCGGCAGCCAGCCGTCGTTCCTCGAGCGCGTCCGGTTGCGGCTGCGGCTGTGGACGATACATCGCGCCGGCGATGCCGTCGGGCACGGCAGGATCGTCGGGCCAGATATATTCGTTCTGCCAGGCCTGCTGCGCGATCGCCGCGGCAAGAGCGACGACGGCAGGGGATGGTTCAGGCTGAAGCAGCAGTCTCGCGGTCGCGGCGCGCAACGCCACGAGATGGCGTTCGAGCGTCGCATCCCGATTGAGGGACTTGCGCAGGAACTCCAGCAGCAAGCCATTGCCGGCCATCTCCGCCGGTGTTGCCGACTTCGGCCAGCCGACCACGAGCTGATGCGCGGCACCCCAGCCGAGGGCGTCCCAGTTGGCACCTTCGTCGGCATAGCCCTCGAGCAGCAGCGCAATCAGATGCTCGTTCGGCCGCGGTGTGCGAGCACGCTCCAGGATCGCATCGAGCCCCGCTCGCGCAGCCCCGAAGCCGGGCGACAAGCTGAGCGCCTGACGGTAGGCCGACATCGCTTCGTCGAGGCGCCCCTGAGCAAAGCGCTCGTCGCCGATGGCCGTGAGTCGACTGGCGTCCAATGAATATCCTGCGTGCATCGCCGCTGACCGGCGTCTTCAACGATACAATTGCGCCACAGGTCAAGTGTGCTGCCGCTCGACTCCATCTGGAGCTCCCGCTATGGTTGCCACAGGGGATATGCTTTGCGCTCGATGATTGCCTTGCTTTTGTCCGCCTTGGTGCTGGCGGCATGCCAATCTGCGCCCGTGACGGGTCGGTCGCAGTTGATGCTGGTGAGCGAGGAGGAGGAGCGCCAGGCAGGGCTGCTCGCCTTCCATCAGGTTCGCACCCAGGAACCGCCATCTCACGACGCGGCCGCAAACGAACTCGTCGAGCGGGTCAGCCGCCGTATCGCGGCGGCTGCCGAAGCACCTCCCGACAATCTCTGGAAGGCGCCGCACTATCGCTGGGAGTTCGAGGTGATCGACAAACGCATCCCCAATGCGGGGTGCCTGCCGGGCGGCAAGATCTATGTCTATACCGGTCTCCTCCCCATCACGCAGGACGATGCCGGCATGGCGGCTGTGATCGGTCATGAGGTTGCCCATGCGCTGGCACGCCATGGCGCCGAACGCATGAGCGACAAGAAGGCCGTGAGCATTGCCGCGGCTGCCGCCGTCGTGGCGTTGGCGGTCAACAGCCGGACTTCGGCCTTGGCACCGGCAACAATGGTGGCGCTGGGCGCCGGCGCAAAATACGGAATCCTCCTGCCCATGTCGCGCACGCAGGAATCAGAAGCCGACCGCATCGGTCTCATCCTGATGGCGCTTGCCGGCTACGATCCCAACGAGGCCGTCAATGTCTGGGAACGTATGCGCCTGATCGACAAGGGCCCCAATCCGCCGATCTGGGCAAGCACGCATCCCAGCGACGAGCAGAGAATCAAGGATCTGAAGGCTTGGGTTCCAGAGGCGATGAAGTACTATCATCCCCAGTGACCGACACACTCGAATACGATGCCACGGGGCTTCTGTGTCCCCTCCCGGTGTTGCGCGCCAATCGCAAGCTGCGCGAACTGCCGGTGGGCGGCCTGCTGACCGTGCGCGCCACCGATCCCGCCGCCGAGCAGGACTTTCCCGCCTACTGCAAGCAGACCGGCCACGAATTGGTCTCGACGAGCCGCGAAGGCGAGGTGCTGGTGTTTGTCATCCGGAAGCGCTAAAGCGCGATGACTTTTGCTTCGGCCGTCGCCCTGACGCTCGTAGCATGGCAGCGCATGCGTCAGGGCGACGGCTTGATTGCACGAAAAGTCATCGCGCTGTAGGCAGCGGCAACACAAGAATTCGCAGAGAGAAGGCCATGAGCGACTTCAAGACGATCGACTCCGAGAAAGTCGAGGGCAAGCGCGTCCTGGTGCGTGTCGATCTCAACGTGCCGATGAAGAACGGCAAGGTGACCGATGCCACCCGCATCGAACGCGCCGTGCCGACGCTTTCGGAACTCGCGTCAAAAGGCGCCAAGGTGATTGTCCTCAGCCATTTCGGCCGGCCCGATGGCAAGCGCGTGCCCGAGATGTCGCTGAAGCCGCTGGTCGAGCCGCTCGCCCACGCGCTCGGCAAGCCGGTGGCCTTCGCTGACGACTGCGTCGGGCCGCTGGCCGAAACAGCCGTGCGGGCCCTCAAGCCTGGCGAGGTGCTGCTGCTGGAGAATCTCCGCTTCCACAAGGAGGAGGAGAAGAACGATCCGGCCTTCGTCGACAAGCTTTCGACCCTGGGTGATCTCTACGTCAACGACGCCTTCTCCGCCGCGCATCGTGCACATGCCTCGACCGAGGGTGTCGCACATCGCCTGCCGGCGATGGCCGGCCGCCTGATGCAGGCCGAACTCGAGGCCCTGCACAAGGCGTTGGGCAATCCGAAACGGCCGGTCTGCGCCGTCGTCGGCGGTGCCAAGGTTTCGACAAAGCTCGACCTGCTGGGCAACCTCGTCGGCAAGGTGGACAAGCTCATCATCGGCGGCGGCATGGCCAATACCTTCCTGCAGGCGCAGGGCATCCCCGTGGGCAAGTCGCTGTCCGAGAAAGATCTCGGCAAAACCGCGCTCGAGATCCTCGACAAGGCCAAGGCCGCCAACTGCACGGTGTTGCTGCCCGTCGACGTCGTCGTGGCCAGCGAGTTCAAGGCCGGCGCCGCCAACCGGGTCGTCGACGCCAATGCATGCCCCGCCGACCAGATGATCCTCGATGTCGGGCCGAAATCCATCGCGCTTTACGAGAAGGAAGTGGGCGAGTGCGCCACGCTGGTCTGGAACGGCCCGCTCGGCGCCTTCGAGATCAAGCCCTTCGATACGGGCACCGTCGCCCTTGCGAAGACGGTGGCGGAATTGACCACGGCCAAGAAGCTGCTCTCGGTCGCGGGCGGCGGTGACACGGTGGCCGCGCTGGCCGCCGCGGGCGTCGAAGACAAGTTCTCCTATGTCTCGACCGCAGGCGGCGCCTTCCTCGAATGGATGGAAGGCAAGACGCTGCCCGGCGTTGCGGCCCTGATCCGGGCGGCGTAGGACTCGGAGGCGATGAGCACGCCTCCCGACATTCCCTCCGCCTCGCCGAATCGCCCGCGGCTTCCCTGGGATCCGCCTGAGCATTTCGAGAAGCGCGTTCCCGACGGCGACAACCGCGAGCGGCTGGTCTGCGCCCGCTGCGAGTTCATCCATTATCAGAATCCCAAGATCGTTGCGGGCGTCGTCTGTACCTGGGGCGACAAGATCCTGCTGGCGAAGCGCGCCATAGAACCGCGGAAGGGCTTCTGGACCTTGCCCGCCGGATACATGGAACTCGGCGAGACCACCGAGCAGGCAGCCGCACGCGAAGCGCGGGAAGAAGCTTGCGCCGAGATCGAGATCGACCGGCTGCTGGCCATGTACAGCGTCGCCCGCATCGGCCAGGTGCAGATCATGTATCGCGCGCGCCTTGTGAACCCCGATATTGCCGCGGGCGTGGAGAGCGAAGAGGTCGGGCTGTTCGACTGGAACGACATTCCGTGGGACCAGCTCGCCTTCCCCACTGTGGTGTGGGCACTGGCGCACTTCCACGAGGCGCGCGGCAAGACCGATTTCGCGACCTACTCCAATCCCACGGGCGACCTCGCCCGGATGTGGCCGCCGCGAAAGCCGGCCGGACTGTAAAGAAGTCACGATCCTTCAGGCCGCCATTGGGCGGCTTTCTTTTGCCGATTTGCGCCAAGTCATTGCATTTGCAAGTGACTTTCATTGCCGATGAAGCCGCTTCCTGCTAATATCGTACAAAAGTTCGGTAGACGGACAAAACGGAGGAAACGATGCTGACTCAGGCAAACAACGACATGCTGTGCCGGGTGGGGCCGGGCACCCCGATGGGCAATCTGATGCGCCAGTATTGGGTTCCCGCCTGTCTGTCGTCTGAACTCAAGCCGGACGGCGAGCCGATGCGACTGCTGCTGCTGGGCGAACAATTGATCGCCTTCCGCGACACGCAGGGCCGCGTGGGCATCATGGAACATCGCTGCCCGCATCGCTGCGCGTCGCTCTTTTTCGGACGCAACGAGGAAGGCGGCCTGCGCTGCGTCTATCACGGCTGGAAATTCGACGTCGAAGGCAACTGCACCGACATGCCGAACGTGCCGCCGTCACAGGACTTCAAGGAGCGCATCAAGGCGAAGGCGTACAGGGTCGTCGAGCGCGCCGGCTTCGTCTGGACCTATATGGGGTCGCGCGAGGAAGCGCCCCCGCTTCCTAACATCGAAGTGCTGATGCTGCCCGAGGAGGAAAGCAACATCCGCGTCCACCAGCGCGAGTGCAACTGGTTCCAGTCCCTCGAGGGAGACATCGACACCTCCCATTTCGGCTTCCTGCATATCGGCAGCCTGGATGTGAAGGACGTCGATCCAAAGAGCATTCATCGCTGGGGCGTCATGGACCGTGCCCCGAGCTACAAGGCGACCGAGACGGAATGGGGCACCATGTATGCCGCCTATCGCGAGGCGGATCCGGATACCTTCTACTACCGCTTCGCCCACTTCCTGCTGCCCTTCTACACCTTCACGCCAAACGGCTCGTTCGAGGACCAGGTCGCGTGCACCATCAACGTGCCGATGGATGACACGCACACCATGACCTACAACGTGAACTGGAAGAAGAAGACGCTGCCGCTGCAGACGCTCGCGAACGGCGACTGGATTCCCGGCCTGCAGCCGGACATGCAGTACCTGCCCGACACGACCGATTGGTACGGGCGCCATCGTCTCGTCGCGCGTCGCGACAACGATTACTTCATCGACCGACAGAAGCAGAAGACGGAGAGCTATACCGGCATCCAGGGCATCGGCCGTCAGGATCAAGCCGCAGTGGAGTGCATGGGCGAGATCGTCGACCGTACGCTCGAGCATTTGGCGCCATCGGATCGCATGATCGCGATCACTCGCAAGCGCGCCCTGTCTGCGGCCCAGGAGCTGATGAACGAAAACAAGGTCCCGGCCACTGTCGATGATCCGGACATCTATCGTCGCGCCCGCGGCGGGTCCTTCATCGCCTCCGCCAACCTCGACTGGTTGGCCGCCTATGCCCAGAAGCTCGAAACGGCGAAGAGCCCGCTTGGCCTGCTGATGCGGATGCCGGAAGCGGCGGAGTAACAGGGTCAGTCGAGCGGCTGCAGAAGACGGCCGCCGCAAGGTCGCCAGGGCGAGAGCGACGGCCCTGGCCGACGGGAGGAAACGCGAATGGGATCGGCTGCGCTTTGGCAGCGTTCAGACCGCGCGACCGTGGCTGGCGCTCTTCCGCTGCAGGCAGACCTGCCGCTGGCGAGAGTGCGACGTCTCGGCCGGCCCGCGGGCATCGCCGCACTTCTGCTGCTTCTCGGCTTTCTGTCGGTCTATCCGATGGCCATGCTGCTTTACGGCAGCCTGCATTCGACGCCGCCGGGCATGGCAGGCGAATTCAATCTCGACGGCTATGCCAGTCTCCTCACGCAGGCGAATCTCATCGTGCTCGCCAACACGGTCGGCATCTCGCTGGTCAAGACCGTCCTTTCGATCGCCCTGGCGATCCTGCTGGCCTGGATCATCGCCCGGACCGATACGCCGGGACGCGGCCTGCTCGAGGTGCTGATCACGCTGCCCTTCTTCATCCCTCCGATCCTGACCGCCACCGCCTGGGCGATGCTTGGCAACGCGCAGGTCGGGACAATCAATCTTTTCTGGCGCTGGCTGACCGGCAGCGACGGCACGCTTGTCGACGTCTATTCGTATGGCGGCGTCATCTGGCACATGATGCAGTATTCGACGCCGTTCATCTTCCTGTTCGTCGTCGACGCCTTCCGCGCCATGGACCCGTCGCTGGAAGAGTCCAGCCGCATGTCAGGCGCGACACGCTGGCAGACGTTCTGGCGCATTACTTTCGTGCTGATGCTCCCGGTCACCACCAGCGCCTTCATCCTGAGCTTCATCCGGGGCATGGAATCGTTCGAGTCGGCCGTCTTCTTCGGAACGCCGGTCGGCATAAACGTGATCACCACGGCCATATATGATTCGATCACCCAGCGCGGTCAGCCCGACTACCAATTCGCTACCTCGCTCGGATTCGCGGCAATGGTGCTGATGTTCCTGCTGCTGGTGCTGCAGTCGCGCCTGCTCAAGGGCCGGAGTTTCACGACCGTCACCGGCAAGGGTTACGCCCCCAATGTCACCCGGCTGGGCGGACTGCGCTGGATGACCTTCGGCATCTGCGTCGCCTTCGTCGTCGCTACCGTCGTGATGCCGATCGGCCAGCTTCTCCTGAGCTCGTTCTTTCAGTTCTTCGGCTTCTACCAGCTCGACATGCTGACGCTCGATCACTATCGGGCGATCTGGACCAACGACGAGTTCTGGAGCGCCCTCGCCAATACGATGCTTTTGGGCTTCGCGGGCGCCACCGCGACAATGGCCCTGGGCGCCATCGTCGCCTACATCACCACGCGCACCACATGGCCGGGACGCCGGCTCATCGACCTGATGGCCTGGCTGCCCTGGATGATGCCGGGCATGGTGCTGGGCGTCGGCTTCCTGTGGGGCTTCGCCACCCTGCCGCACGAGATCCCGATCTACGGCACCTTGTGGGCCCTGTTCCTTGCCTACGTCGCCTTGGGCACGCCGGTCTCGGTGCGCGTGATGTCGGGCGCCTACCAGCAGATCGCCCGCGACATAGAGGAATGCTCGCGGGTTCATGGCGCCGGATGGTGGCAGACACTCGTGCGCATCCTGATCGCTTTGGCCTGGCCCGCCTTCGCCGTCGGCTGGGTGCTGGTCTTCTTCGGCATCATGCGCGAGCTCAGCGCTTCGATCCTTCTCTACGCGCCGGGCACGAGTGTCCTGTCGGTGACGATGCTCAAGATGTGGGTCGGCGGCAAACCCGAGGAAGTCAGCGTCATAGGGCTGTTCATGCTCGCGCTCGTCCTGCTGTTCCGGTGGGTCCAGCTCCGCTTCATCAAATCAAGACTCAACACCTTGTAACAGGGAGGAAAGACGACATGACGCCGATCCGCAGGAAGACTTTCCTCGCCATGGCCGCAAGTCTCGCCGTTGCCGGTCACGCCGCCGCGCAGGACGACGCCGAATGGCAGAAGATCGTCGAGGCGGCAAAGAAGGAGGGCAAGCTCACGCTGTACACCGCGACCATCGGGTCGCCGTGGCACAAGGCCGTGTTCCAGGCCTTCGAGAAGACATACGGCATTCATGTCGAGCCTCTGGAGGCGCGCGCGAGCGAGATCCGTGAGCGCGTCCGCGTCGAACAGGCAGCCGGGCGCTTCGTCGGCGACATCCATCACAATGGCAGCACGACGACCGGGCTGATGCTACGCGACGGCAACTTCCAGCCGCACGGCAGCATCCCCAACCTCAAGAATATCGAGGCGACCTATAAGGCCGATGACATCCGTGTGCCGGCCGAAGTGATCAGCTATTGCCTGTTGATCAACCGATCCCAGGTGAAGCCCGCGGACGAACCGAAGAGCTGGAAGGACCTTCTCGATCCCCGGTGGAAGGGCAAGATCCTTTCCGACGACTTCCGCGCGCTCGGCGGCGGTGCGGTGTTCTTCATGGTCACCTACGACGCCTTCGGCAAGGAGTTCCACGAGAAGCTGGCCGCCCAAAAGCCGGTCTTCTCGCGCGACATCGCCAACAGCGAACGCCGCACCGCCCGCGGCGAGTTCCCGCTCTACCTCCCCTTCTCGCTGCAGGACTACAATCAGATCAAGAGCCTGCCGGTGAAGCCGATCGTTCCCGCCGAAGGCCGGCCCTACATCCTGTTCCAGCTGTCGATGCTGAAGAACGCGCCGCATCCCAACGCGGCTCGCCTGTTCATGAATTTCTATCTCGAGCACGAGCAGCAGCTCGTCTTTGCCAACGCAGGCTACAACCCCGTCGTGACGGGAGTCGTGGAGAAGGTCGTGGACGATCTGCGTCCCCTGCTCGCCGCCAAGGCGATGGGCACCACGTCGCCGGAGAAGCAGGATGCGATGCTCGAGCTCGCGAAGCAGATCTACAGCTGACGGAGGACCAGGATGCCGAGCGTCACGTTGCAGTCGGTCGGGCGGCATTTTGCCGATCTCAAGGCGGTCGACGGCATCGACCTCGCCATCGAGGATGGCGAGTTTCTCACCCTGCTGGGACCGTCCGGCTGCGGCAAGACCACGACGCTGCGCATGGTCGCCGGACTGGAGCGGAACGACACCGGCAGCATCGCCATCGGCGGACGCATCGTCAGCGATGCCGATAGTGGCCTGTTCCTGCCGCCCGACCAGCGCAAGCTCGGCATGGTGTTCCAGTCCTATGCGATCTGGCCCCACATGACGGTCTTCGACAATGTCGCCTATCCGCTTGTCGTGCGCCGCACGCCGCGGCGGGAAATTCGCGACCGCGTCCTCACCGCGCTTCGTATGGTGGAGATGGAGCGCTATGCCGACCGGCCGGCACCCGCCCTGTCCGGCGGCCAGCAGCAGCGCGTGGCGATCGCGCGCGCCCTGGTCTTCGCACCGGAGGTGCTGCTGCTCGACGAGCCGCTCAGCAATCTCGACACCCGCCTGCGTGCGGCCATGGGCGAGGAGTTCCGCGCGCTGCAGCAGCGGCTCGGCATCACCACGCTCTACGTGACGCACGACCAGGAGGAGGCGATGGCGCTGTCCGATCGTGTCGTCGTGATGCAGCGCGGTCGCATTCAACAGGTCGGTTCGCCGGAGGAAGTGTACCGCCGGCCCGCTACTCGTGAGGTCGCCGCCTTCTTCGGCACGCCGAACCTGATCGAGGCCACCGTCACGGCCTGCCAGGCGCTGGACGACGGCGAGTTCAAGCTCGGAGTCGGTGGCGCGGGATGGCAGGGAAGCTGTCGCGCGGCCCGGCCCTTCGCATCGGGCGACAAGGTGCTGGTGATCGTCCGCCCCGAAGATGCGCTGCTCGACGGAGCGGATGTCGCGATCGCGGACGGCCGGCTCGGGTGGCGAGGACGCGTGGTCGACACGAGCTTCCGCGGTGCGCGCCGGTCGCTCGCGGTCGAAACCGATACGCTTCGTTTCAGAGTGGAATGTGCCGCCATGCGCGCCCCGCCTCCCGGCGAGACTGCGACCGTGCTGGTCGATTCCCACAATGCCTGGGCCATCCATGCCTGATAGTCGAAGAACGGGCATGGAGGACGTCGATGGGAAAACTGCGGGCCGCTGACGCGGAAAAGCGGGCAGCGAGCGGTTATGGGCCGGATTTCCTCGAGGCTTTCGCGCGCGGATTGCGGGTGATCGGCGCGTTCAGTCGCGAGCGTCCGCAGATGACCTTGAGCGACGTCGCGCGCGCCACCGATCTGCCCAAACCCAGCGTACGCCGGGCGCTCTATACGTTGACCTGCCTCGGGCTGGCGGCCAGCGACGGCCGCACCTTCCGCCTGACCCCGCGCATCATGGAACTCGCCTCGGCCTATCTCGGCTCCAACATGATCACGACGATCGTCCAGCCGGCCTGCGAGCGCCTGTCCGAGAAGACGGAGCAGTCGTGCTTCGCTGCTGTTCTCGACGGCTACGACATCGTCATGATCGCTCATTCGCTGCATGGCCGGCCCGATGTCCTGGCCCCGACCATCGGCTTGCGGCGGCCGGCCTTCAACACGGCGGCCGGCCGCGCCATCCTCAGCCAGCTCTCCGACGAGGCGCTCGACGCCTGGCTGGAAAAACTCCAACCCAAGGTGATGACCGATTTCACTGTGACCGATAAACGGGCTCTGCGCGCCGAGATCCTGAACGTGCGGCGGCAGGGATACGCGGTCACCGTGCAGGAGCTGCGTCGCGGCTACCATGCCGTGGCGGTTCCGTTGCGGCGCTTCGACGATACGACGATCGCCGCTCTCTGCATTGCCGCATGGGTGGAGGATTCGTCGGTCGGCTCTTCCACCGACGATTACCTGGCTGCGCTGCGCGACGAGGCGCAGGGACTACGGCCGCAGCTTCTGTAGGTTTTGACCGATCAGCCGAACGGATTGCCGTCGCCGTCCCAGTAGCGCTTCAGGAGCGGGATCTGGAGGAACGCGAAGACCATCGTGAGCGGGAAGCTGACGAACATCTTGCTGGCGATCCAGGTGTCGGTCGAGAAACCGCGCCAGAACACCTCGTTCACCGCCGCCAGCACGAAGAAGAACAGCGCCCAACGCATGGTGAGCTTGCGCCAGCCCTCCTCGGTGAGCCGGAAGGCAGCGCCGAAGATCGGCTTCAGCAAGGGCCGGCGCAGCAGCAGCAAGCCGCCGCCCAGGATGAGGCCGAACAGGCAATTCAGGATGGTGGGTTTCAGCTTGATGAAGAGGTCGTCGTGCAGCCACAGCGACAGGCCGCCGAACACCAGGACGAAGAAGGCGCTGACGACAGGCATGATGGGCCAGCGGCCTTCGAGCCAGCGATAGCAGGGAAGCGCGATCGCCGAGGCGGCGATGAAAACGGCAATGCCGTCGTAGATGCCCCACCGTGAGTTGGCGAAAAAGAACAGCGCCAGCGGCGCGAGTTCGAGCAGGGTTGCGTAAAGGCGATGGCCTTCCTTCGGTTTGCCACGCGTGTCGTCGCTCATGCCGGCAGCCCCATCAATCCTCGCGCGAACGCCCGCGCCTCGAACGGACGCAGATCGTCGATCCCCTCGCCGATGCCGATCGCCACGACCGGCAGCTTGAACTTCTCCGCCAAGGCCACGAGCACGCCGCCCTTGGCGCTGCCGTCGAGCTTGGTCACGACCAGCGCATCGATCGGCGACATGGTCTTGAAGGTCTCGACCTGGGCATGGGCGTTCTGGCCGGTCGTGGCGTCCAGCACCAGCAGGCAGGAATGCGGCGCCGAGGGATCGATCTTGCGGATGACGCGCACGATCTTGGCCAGCTCTTCCATCAGGTTGGTCTTGTTGTGCAGGCGTCCGGCCGTGTCGATCAGCAGCACGTCGCTGCCCTCGGCACGCGCCTTCTCGAGCGCCTCGTAGGCGAGGCCTGCGGCATCGGCACCGGTAGGCTTGGAGATCACGGGCACGCCGGCGCGGTCACCCCAAACCTTGAGCTGTTCGACAGCAGCGGCGCGGAAAGTATCGCCGGCGGCCAGCATGACCTTGCGGCCCTCACCCTTGAACAGGTGAGCCATCTTGGCGATGGTCGTGGTCTTGCCCGACCCGTTCACGCCGACGACCAGCACGACATGCGGCTTGCGCGCCGAATCGATGGCGAGCGGCATGGCCACCGGCTGCAGGATCTCGGCGATGTCGTCGGCGAAGGCGGCGCGCACTTCCTCGTCCGTGACTTCCTTGCCAAACCGCTCCTTGCCCAATTTGGCGATCAGGCGCGCGGCGACGCTGACGCCGAGATCGGCCTGGATCAGCGCATCCTCGAGTTCGTTCAGCGTTTCCTGATCGAGCTTCTTCTTGGTGAAGAGGCTGGTGATGCTCTCGGTGACGCGCTTGGTCGACTTGGCGAGGCCGGCACGCAGCCGCGACAGCCAGCCCTTCGCCTCGACCTCTTCTTCTTTTTTCCCGGCGTCCGGACCCGGCGCGGCGTCGAGCACCTCGGGCGGCGGTTCGCTTGGGGACGGCGCGACTTCGGCCGAGGGAGGCGCGACCGGTATGTCGGTCTGTTTCTCGACCTGCCGCTCTGCCGGTTGGGGAGTCTCGCTCGGGGGCGTCTCGTTCGCCGGGGCTCCCCGGGAGCGAAACCGCGCAAACCAGCCCTTTTTCTCGGGTTCCGTCTCGCTCACCGGGCCACCTCAGGAAAGGAGCGAGCGATCGAGCTCGCCCTTGAAGGCAACGGAAATGCCCCCGGTCATCAGCACATGGTTGTCGCGTAACCATTCGATGGTCAGGGAACCGTGCTCGAGGATGATCTCGGCCTTGCGATCGACCAGACCGCGGCGGCTTGCCGCCACCACGGCCGCACAGGCGCCCGAGCCGCATGCAAGAGTCACACCCGCCCCGCGTTCCCACACGCGCAGGCGCAGCCTGGCCTCGCCCACCCGCTGGGCAACGCCGATATTGGCCCGCTCGGGAAAGAACGGATCGTGTTCGAGCTTCGGCCCCAGTTCCTCGAGCGGAATGGCCGCCAGATCCTCGACGAAGAAGGTCGCGTGCGGATTGCCCATGTTCGTGCCGACAGGATCCTGCAACGGACCGAGCCCGACCGGCATGTGATTGGTGTCGCAGGCCTCGCGCACCGGGATCTCGCGCCAGTCGAGGCGCGCCGGTCCCATGTCGACCGAAATGACGGGCAGGCCGTTGGTCCCGGTGCCCATTTTCTGGGACTCCAGCAGCCCGGCGATGGTCTGGACCGTCACCCGGTCGGCCTTGCGCTCGTCCATCACCAACGATGCGACACAGCGCGTGGCATTTCCGCACGCGCCTGCCTCGCTGCCGTCGGGGTTGTAGATCCGCATGAAGACATCGGCGTCGCGCTCGGTCGGCTGTTCCAGCACGATCAGCTGATCGCACCCGACCCCGAGGCAACGGTCGGCAATGGTGCGCCGCCGGGCCGGCGTGAGCGCCAGGGCATGCGAGCGCGCGTCGAGGATGACGAAGTCATTGCCCAGACCGTGCATTTTGAGGAAAGGGGTCCCGCTCCCAGTGCCTGCCATGGCGCGCTATATGGCCGTTCGCCCCGGCCAGCGCAACGAGCGCGCCCGGACCTCGCCGGCGTGCGGACCGCCCACCTCGCGGACGTCCAGCGCCGGAAGCCGCTTGGTGTAGATGGTGAGATGCAGGATGCCGAGCGGGTCGTAGGGCATGGCCGGCTCGACAAACAGCGCCCGCTCGACGTCCCAGGCCGGCGTCGCGTGATGGACCGGCCAGTTGCAGCGGCTGGGCAGCGGCTCGTAGTCGAAGCCCTTGTCGTAGACCAGGACGTTCAAGGCGATCTGGTCGGTCATGTCGCGAGAACGCTGCAGCGCCTCACCCAGCAGCCCGGCCCAGCCCTGCCAGTGCGGCGCATCGGCCCTCAGCGCGAACACGCCGGCATTGATGAGCGGGTAGCGCACTAGCCGTTCCGCCGTTTCCCGATCGAAACACGACGCGAAGGCGGCGCCGTTGATCGTGGAGAACTCCGTCCAGGCGTGATGATAGTGGCGCATCGAGCGGTGGATCTCCGGCGCCACGGCAAGCTTGCCGCTGCGCGCCGCGCGCTGGAACAGGGCGATCGCATCACCCTGCTGCACCCAGCAATCGCCGTCGATCCAGAGATAGAGATCGAAGCCGGGAAAGTAGCGCGGCAGGAACGGCCGTGCCGTCAGCGCCTTGTAGCCATCCTTGAGCGTCTCGCGGCCGGGAAAGTCGAAATCCCATCCCGGAACGACAAGCGTCGCGCCGCGTGCCTGGCACCAGCCGCGCTGCTCCTCGGTTAGCCCGCAATCGAGGATGCCGAGCGCAACGGCGCGCCCTTCCTCGGTCGCCTGCAGCGAGTCGATGCAGTCGCGCATGAGCTCGAAATAGCCGGCATCGCCGCCCGTGATCGCGATGGTTCGTTCCGTCACGTGATCAGCATGGCGAATGATCGCTTTGCTGTCGCCGGTCTTTCGGCCACAGTCCGGCGGCCGCGGAGGACACCATGCCCAAGCACGTCGATTACTACGTCTCGCTCAATTCGCCCTGGGCCTATCTCGGCTCCAAGCGCTTCGAGGCCATCGCCGGGAAGCACAAGGCCGAAGTCACGATCTGGCCGGTCGATTTCGGCTCGGTCTTCGCCGTCTCGGGCGGCCTGCCGCTGCCCAAGCGGGCTCCGCAGCGCCAGGCCTATCGCATGATGGAGCTGAAGCGCTGGCGCCAGCATCTCGGCGTGCCGCTCAATCTCGAACCCAAGTTCTTCCCGGCCAACGAGGTCCCGGCGGCGCGCTGCGTAATTGCCCTGCGCGAACAGGGGCGCATGGCCGACGCCATCACGCTGGCCCATGCCGTGATGCATGCACTGTGGGCCGAGGAAAAAGACACCGGTGACGTGGCGACGCTCAAAGCCATCATCGCTGGCTGCGGCCTCGACGCCGATCAGGTGATGAAGGCCGGAGACGCGCCGGAGATGGCGGTGAAGCGCGAGGCCTACACCCGGCACGCCATCTCGCAGGGCGTGTTCGGGGCGCCGTCCTTCGTCATCGACGGCGAGATCTTCTGGGGTCAGGACCGGCTCGACTTCGTCGATCGCAAGCTCGCCGGCTGAACGCCCAGCCGCTCGGTCTGGCGCCGATCAGCCGTCGACATAGGCGGCAGCCAGGACGGCGAAGCTGTTGTTCACGATGTGGGCGACGGTCGAGGGCAGCAGCGAATCGGTCCGGCGCCGCAGATAGCCGAACAGGAGGCCGAGCGGCAGGACCAGGAGGATGTGGGCCGGCTCGTAATGGGCGATCGCGAAGGCGATCGAGCTCACGAGCCAGGCCGGAATCGTCCCCCAGCGACCGGCGATCCAGCCGTACAGGAGACCGCGAAAGATCAGCTCCTCGACCACAGGGGCCAATAGGCCCAGTAGGAGAAGGCTGGACAGGAAGGCACGCGGCTCGCGGACCAGTTCTTCGACCGCCTGCATGCCTTTCACTTCCGGGCCGATCTTGCTGACGGCCACGGACAGCACGAGGGTGCCGATGGCGCCAAACACGACAGGCTTCCAGCCGGCGCCCCGAACCCCGAGGGCGGGAAATGCCGCCGTCCGGAGGGGAGCGATCGACACCACGACGGCACAAAGCATGACCGCGTAGAACGCTCCGAGGATGCCGAGCATCCCCAGTTCCATCAGGTCCGGCCCCACGAACAGGCGGAGAGCGACGCCAAAAACCGCCAGAGCGGCCAGGAAGAGCAGCAGAGCCCAACCAGGAACCGGCCGATAGCTGTTGTACATCAAGGGGTTATCGCCAAGCGCCAAATCTTTGACTCCATGCCCGTCTGGCCTTATACCCCGCCCGTTCAATCGGTCGTGCCGATTTCTGAGGTTCCCCCTTCGGGGAGCTCCGTTGATTCGCGAGGGTTCGCGCATCGGCGCGATACCTGTTTGGGCTGACGGGAGTACGATGTTCGAGGGTCTGAGCAAACGTCTGGGCGACGTATTCGACAAGCTGCGGGGGCGCGGAGCGCTGTCCGAGGCCGATGTCGATATGGCGTTGCGCGAGGTGCGCACGGCCCTGCTCGAAGCCGACGTGGCGCTGCCCGTCGTGCGCCAGTTCATCGATTCGGTGCGCCCCAAGGCGATCGGCGCCGATGTCATCCGCTCGGTGACGCCGGGCCAGATGGTGATCAAGATCGTCAACGATCACCTGGTCGAGATGCTGGGCGGCACGGTCGCCGACCTCGACCTCAACGCCATCCCGCCGGTCGTGATCCTGATGGTCGGCCTGCAGGGCTCGGGCAAGACCACCTCCAGCGCCAAGATCGCCTACCGCCTCAGCCAGGGCCCGCAGGGCATGGCCGCCGAGATGTTCGGCGGCGCCTTCTCCACGAAGCGCAAGGTCCTGATGGCCTCGCTCGACACGCGGCGCCCGGCCGCGCAACACCAATTGGCCGTCCTGGGCGAGCAGACCGGTGTACCGACGCTGCCGATCGTGCCGCTGGAGATGCCGCTCGCCATCACGCGGCGCGCGCTCGAGACGGCGCGGCGCGAAGGCTACGACGTCCTCATCCTCGACACGGCCGGCCGGCTCTCGATCGACGAAGAGCTGATGACGGAGGTCAAGGAGATCTCCGACCTCGCCAAGCCGAAGGAGACGCTGCTCGTCGCCGACGCCATGACCGGCCAGGACGCGGTCAATGTCGCCAAGGCCTTCAACGATCGCCTGGCCGTCACCGGCATCGTGCTGACCCGCGTCGACGGCGACAGCCGCGGCGGTGCCGCGCTGTCGATGCGCGCCGTGACCGGTCGGCCGGTGAAGCTGATCGGCGTCGGCGAGAAGTTCGACCAGCTCGAGCCGTTCCATCCCGACCGTATCGCCAGCCGCATCCTCGGCATGGGCGACATCGTCTCGCTGGTGGAGCGTGCGGCCGAGACGATCGACAAGGAAGAGGCCGAGAAGCTCGCCGCCAAGGTCCGCAAGGGCCAGTTCGACATGGACGACCTGCTCAAGCAGCTTCGTCAGCTCCGCAAGATGGGCGGACTGCAGGGCCTGATGGGCATGCTGCCCGGCGCCATGCAGGCGAAGGCGGCGATGTCCAAGGCCAAGATCGACGAGACGCAGCTCAAGCGGCAGGAGGCGATCATCCTGGCGATGACGCCGAAGGAGCGCCGCAACCCCGACGTGATCCATGCCTCGCGCAAGAAGCGCATCGCCAAGGGATCGGGCGTGCAGATCCAGGACGTCAACAAGCTCCTGAAGCAGCACGCCGACATGCTGAAGATGATGAAGCGCGTCAACAAACTCGGAGAAAAAGGATTCATGCGCAGCCTCGGAGGCATGACGCCGCCGCCCGGCTTCCCGCGCTGAAGTTTCGTGAACTCAAGTCTATCTGACGAATCGAAGGAGAGAGAATGCTAGCGATCCGCATGACCCGCCACGGCGCCAAGAAGCGCCCGTACTTCCACATCGTGGTGGCGGATTCCCGCAGCCCGCGCGACGGCCGCTTCATCGAGAAGATCGGCACCTACAACCCGATGCTGCCGCGCGAGCATGCCCAGCGCCTCACGCTCGACAAGGAGCGCGTCGCCCATTGGCTGAAGGTCGGCGCCCAGCCGTCGGACCGTGTCGCCAAGTTCCTGGCCCAGGCCGAGCTGATGAAGCCGCGCGAGCGCCGTGAGCAGACCAAGAAGAACCAGCCGCGCGCCAAGGCGCAGGAGCGCATGAAGGCCGCCGCTGCCGCGGCCAGCGAGGGCGAGAAGGAAGCTGCCGCTTCCTGATGAGCGGCTGTCTTGATGTCCAAGGATCGCGTTCTGCTCGGCGTCGTCGCGGCGCCGCATGGTGTACGAGGCTTGGTGCGCATCAAGAGCTACACCGAGGATCCGATGGCGCTCGGCTCGTACGGGCCGCTGTCGGATGAGACGGGGAAGAAGGCGTACCGGGTCGAAGCGCTGAGTGCCGTACGCGGCGCGGTGCTGGCCCGGATCGAGGGCGTACCCGATCGCACGGCAGCGGAGGCCTTGCGCGGCTTGCGGCTCTATGTGGAGCGCAGCGCGCTGCCGCAGGCGGGCGAGCGGGAGTGGTATGAGGCGGACCTGATCGGGCTCGCCGCGGTTGGCCGGGACGGCCGGGATTGGGGCAAGGTTGTCGCCTTCCACGATTTCGGTGCCGGGCCGGTGATGGAAGTGTCGGCGGGGCTGATGTTGCCCTTCACCGACGAGGCCGTGCCCGAGATCGATGTCGAGGGCGGCAAGATCGTAGTGACTCCGCCGGCGGGCCTGTTGCCCGGCGGCGAATCGAAGGAGGCGTGAAGCAACGTGTGGCGCGCGACGGCGCTGACGCTCTTCCCGGAGATGTTTCCGGGCCCGCTGGGTCTCAGCCTGGCCGGCAAGGCATTGAAGGACGGCGTCTGGTCGCTGACGGCAGTGGACATCCGGCGGTTCGCCAAGGATCGCCATGGCACGGTGGACGATGCGCCCTTCGGGGGCGGCGCCGGCATGGTGATGAAGCCCGACGTTCTGTCGGCGGCGATCGAGGCGGTGGCCGAGCCGGGCGTCCCCAAGATCCTGCTCTCGCCGCGCGGTGCGCCGTTCAGTCAGGCGCGCGGGCGGGATCTGGCGGCGGGACCGGGTGTGCTGCTGGTGTGCGGGCGGTTCGAGGGCGTGGACGAACGGGTCATCGAGGCCCACGCGCTGGAGGAGATTTCGGTCGGCGATTTCGTGCTTTCGGGCGGCGAGATCGCGGCCATGACGGTGATGGATTGCTGCGTGCGGCTGCTGCCCGGCGTGATGGGCGAACCCGCATCGGCGAGCGAGGAGAGTTTCGAGGACGGTTTGCTTGAGTACCCGCACTACACCCGGCCGGCGATCTGGTCAGGCCCCGATGGAATCGAACGGCGCGTGCCGGAGGTCCTGGTATCGGGGCACCACGGCAAGGTCGCGGAATGGCGGATGAAGCAGCGGGAAGAGATCACGCGGCGGCGGCGGCCCGATTTGTGGGCCCACCGACGGACCGCGACGAGGAACGAAGAGAAGTGACGAAAGGATGGATGCGATGAACATTCTCGATACGCTGGCCCAGGCCACGATGGACAAGGTGTTGGCCGAGCGGCCGGTGCCGCGCTTCGAGCCCGGCGACACCCTCAAGGTGCACGTCAAGGTGCAGGAAGGTAATCGCGAGCGCATTCAGGTCTATGAGGGCCTGTGCATCGCGCGCAAGAACGACGGCGTGAACTCCTCGTTCACCGTTCGCAAGATCAGCTTCGGCGAAGGCGTCGAGCGCGTGTTCCCGCTCTACAGCCCGGGCATCTGGGAAATCGAGGTGGTCCGCAAGGGCACGGTGCGTCGCGCCAAGCTCTATTACCTGCGCGAACTGCGCGGCAAGGCCAGCCGTATCGCCGAGGACGTCGAGGCCCAGCGCGAGCTGATCGCCCTGCAGGCCGAGGAAGAGGCCAAGCGGCCGCGGCGCGGGAAGCTCAAGAAGGAAAAGCCCAAGGAAGAGAAGACCGTTCGCGCCGCGAAGGGCGGCGGCAAGAAGTAGGCCCGCCATGGCGACCCGCAAGAAGGCGGCCGTGCCGCCACCTCCCCCGCCGCCGCCGCGGACCCTGTTCGAGAAGATCTGGGACAGCCATGTCGTCCATCGCCAGGACGACGGCACCTGCGTGATCTACATCGACCGTCACCTCGTCCACGAGGTGACCAGCCCGCAGGCCTTCGAGGGCCTGCGCATGGCGCACCGTCCGGTGCGCCGTCCCGAGGCCACGATCGCGCTCGCCGACCACAACACGCCGACGACCGATCTCAGCCTGGGCATTCCCGACGAGGAATCGCGCATCCAGGTCGAGACGCTGGAGAAGAACGTCGCCGAGTTCGGCGTTCCCTACTTCGGCCTGCAGGACCCGCGGCGCGGCATCGTCCATGTGACCGGACCGGAACAGGGCTTCACCCTGCCGGGCACTACGATCGTCTGCGGCGACAGCCACACCTCGACGCATGGCGCGTTCGGCGCGCTGGCCTTCGGCATCGGCACCTCCGAGGTCGAGCATGTGCTCGCCACGCAGACGCTGATCCAGAAGCCGGCCAAGAACATGCGCGTGGCCGTCGAGGGCAGCCTGCCGCTGGGTGTCACGGCCAAGGACGTGATCCTCGCCATCATCGCCAAGCTCGGCACGGCCGGCGGCACCGGCTACGTGATCGAATATGCCGGCCGCGCCATCCGCGAGATGACGATGGAAGGCCGCATGACGGTCTGCAACATGTCGATCGAGGCAGGCGCCCGCGCCGGCCTGATCGCGCCGGACGAGACCACCTTCCAGTACCTGTTCGGTCGGCCCAACGCGCCGAAGGGCGGGGCCTGGGATCTGGCCCTCGGCCAGTGGCGTCGCCTGCCGAGCGACAAGGGTGCCCACTTCGACGCCCAGATCGACCTCAATGCATCGGACATCCCGCCGATGGTGACCTGGGGCACCAGCCCGCAGGACGCGCTGCCGATCACCGATGTCGTTCCCGATCCGGCCAACGCTCCCGACGAGGCCCGCCGCGAGGCCTGGACCCGGTCGCTCGCCTATATGGGCCTGACGCCGGGTACCAAGCTCGTCGACGTGCCGGTCGATCGCGTCTTCATCGGCTCCTGCACCAACGGCCGCATCGAGGATCTGCGCGCCGCGGCCGAGATCGTGAAGGGCCGCAAAGTGGCTTCGACCGTCTCGGCGATGGTCGTGCCGGGCTCCGGCCTGGTGAAAGCCGAGGCGGAGAAGGAAGGTCTGGACAAGATCTTCCTCGAGGCCGGCTTCGAGTGGCGCATCCAGGGCTGTTCCATGTGTCTGGCCATGAACGCCGACCGGCTCGAGCCGGGCCAGCGCTGCGCCTCGACATCGAACCGTAACTTCGAGGGCCGTCAGGGTCGAGGCGGACGCACGCATCTGCTCAGCCCAGCAATGGCGGCGGCGGCGGCGATCAAGGGAACGCTCGCCGACGTGCGCGACTTCCAATAGCCGCTTCCGAAGCGATAGTGATACAGTCACGGGCGGTGCAGCAATGCACCGCCCGTTTTCTTGTGCCGGATATCTCGGGGGAGAGCCTGCATGACCAACGTGCCACCGCCGCCACCGGTGTGGGATGCCCAACCATCAGCGGCTGCAGCGACGAGATATGGCGGTTTCTGGATCCGCGTCGTGGCCTACCTGCTGGACGGCGTCCTGCTCTATGTCGTTGGCACGGTCGTGGGTTTCGTCTTCGGATTGGTCGTCGGCTTCGTCTGGCATTTCGTCGGCGTGCCAGCAACGGCCCAGACGATTGCCCGCATCGGCGGCGGCATCCTTGGCCTCGGCTTGGGCATCCTCTACTTCGCCGTACTGGAAAGCTCCGAGCGTGGAGCCACGCTGGGCAAGAGGGCGGTTGGACTGCGCGTCGTCACCGACCAGGGCCAGCGATTGACGTTCGCGAACGCCTTCGGGCGCTACTTCGCCAAGATCGTGTCGCTGCTGGTGCTCGGCATCGGCTTCCTCATGGTGGCTTTCACCGACAGGAAGCGCGGCCTGCATGATATGATGGCCGGCACTTTGGTCATCCACAACCGCTGACGGTGCCATGCCAAGCGTCCCAACCCAGGGTCCTCCCGTCCCGCCTCCCGCTCCCGTATGGGATGCCCAGCCGCCGACTTCCGGCGGTGCCGGCTATGGCGGGTTCTGGATCCGCGTCGTGGCCTACCTGATCGACGCCGTCATTCTGGGCATCGTCGGAAGCGTGCTCTTCGTCGTGGTGGGCGGCATGCACGTCCTCCGTGGCGGCCATCCCCTGTACGACCACGGGATCAACCTGGTCTCCCTGGTGATCGGCTGGCTCTACTTCGCCCTGATGGAGAGTTCCGAGCGCGGCGCGACCCTGGGCAAGATGGCGGTCGGGCTGCGGGTCGTGACCGACCGCGGCGAGCGCCTGTCCTTCGCCAATGCCACCGGGCGCTACTTTGCGAAATTCATCTCCGCCATGCTGCTTTGCATCGGCTTCATCATGGTGGCCTTCACCGACAAGAAGCAGGGCCTGCACGACATGATGGCCCGAACCCTGGTGATCAAGGTCCGCTAGGCGCTTCCGGGGCGCGATAGGCCGGTCGGCCAGCGGCTTGACCCGGCCGCCGAAAGCCCGTTTATTCCGGCGTTTCGCGAGGGGATGCCCGATGGAAAAATTCACGACGCTGCGCGGCGTCGCCGCG
Source organism: Enhydrobacter aerosaccus (assembly GCF_900167455.1). GTDB lineage: Bacteria > Pseudomonadota > Alphaproteobacteria > Reyranellales > Reyranellaceae > Reyranella > Reyranella aerosaccus. The sequence continues at coordinate 58,094 of NZ_FUWJ01000008.1, read as the reverse complement.
CCCATGCCGATGGTCAATATCGACACCGATATGATCATCCCGAAGAATTTCCTGAAGACCATCAAGCGTACCGGTCTCAAGGACGGCCTGTTCTACGAGCTGCGCTGGACGGCGGACGGCCAGAAGAAGGACTTCGTCCTCGACCAGCCGGCCTACCAGAACGCCAAGATCATCGTCGCCGGCCCCAATTTCGGCTGCGGCTCGAGCCGCGAGCATGCGCCCTGGGCCCTGCTCGACTTCGGCATCCGCTGCGTGATCTCCGAGAGCTTCGCCGACATCTTCTATAACAATTGCTTCAAGAACGGCATCCTGCCGATCAAGGTGCCGAAGGAGATCATCGACAAGCTGATGGACGATGCGAGCCGTGGCTCGAACGCCGTCATCGAGGTCGACCTCGAGAAGCAGGAGATCAAGGGACCGGACGGCGGCACCGTCCATTTCGACATCGATCCTTTCCGCAAGCACTGCCTGCTGAACGGCCTCGACGACATCGGCCTGACGATGGAGAAGAAGCCGGAGATCGACGACTTCGAGACGCGCCAGAAGGAATCGCAGCCCTGGCTGTACGCCGCGGAGTAATCCGGACACAACCTCATCCTGAGGAGGCCCGCAGGGCCGTCTCGAAGGATGGGCCACAGACAAGGTGCTCGTTCCCACCCTTCGAGACGCGTGCTGCGCACGCTCCTCAGGGTGAGGATTAACTCTTAACCGAGGACAAAGAAGACAATGGCGTCGAACCGCAATCTGCTGATGCTGCCCGGCGACGGCATCGGCCCCGAAGTCATGAACGAAGTGCGCAAGATCATTGCCTGGATGGGCAAGAAGCGCGCGGTCGGCTTCGACATCACGGAAGACCTGGTGGGCGGCGCCGCCCTCGACAAGCACGACACGCCGATTACCGACGATACGATGAAGATCGCCCTCGAGGCCGACGCCGTGCTGTTCGGTTCGGTCGGCGGGCCGAAGTGGGATACCGCGGACTTCACCAAGAAGCCCGAGCGTGGGCTGCTGCGGCTGCGCAAGGAGATGGATCTATTCGCCAACCTGCGCCCGGCCAAGGTGTTCGACGCGCTGGTCGACGCAAGCTCGCTCAAGCCTGAGATCGTCAAGGGTCTCGACATCATGATCATCCGCGAGCTGACCAGCGGCGTGTACTTCGGCGAGCCGCGCGGCCGGCACGTCAACGCCAAGGGCGAGGTCGAGGCCTTCGACACGCAGCGATACACTGCGCCGGAAATCCAGCGCGTCTGCGCCGTCGCCTTCGAGCTGGCGCGCAAGCGCCGCAACAAGGTGACCTCGTCGGAGAAAGCGAACGTCATGCACACCGGCGTGCTGTGGCGCGAGGAAGCGACCAAGCTGCACAAGGAGAAGTACTCCGACGTGAAGCTCGACCACATGTACGCCGACGCGCTGGCGATGCAGCTGCTGCGCGCTCCGAACCAGTTCGACGTCATCGTCACGGACAACCTGTTCGGCGATATCCTGTCGGATGAAGCCTCGATGCTGACCGGCTCGCTCGGCCTGCTGCCGTCGGCATCGCTCGGCGCGCCCGACGCGACTGGCCGCCGCAAGGCGCTCTATGAGCCGATCCACGGCAGCGCACCCGACATCGCCGGCAAGGGCCTGGCAAACCCGATCGCGCAGACGCTCAGCTACGCCATGATGCTCCGCTACTCCTTCGACCTCGGCAAGGAAGCCGACCTGGTCGAGACCGCGGTCGAGAACGTGCTGAAGGCAGGCTATCGCACCGGCGACCTGCTGGTCGGCAAGACCGACGGCACCAAGAAGGTCGGCACCCAGGAGATGGGCGACGCCATCGTCAAGGAACTCGATCGACTCGTGTAGAGCCAAAGGGAACGTGGGTCTCGCCGGGGCCCACGTTCCGGCTGCTACCGATCGCTGTCGATCGTCCTGTCGATCGCCTTCGCAAAAGACTCCATCTCACTTGTCCCGACGTCAGACACGGCGCGCATCTCGAAGCCGCCGTGCCGCCATTGCGCCAGCACGAAGCCGTCGCGTTGACTAATATCTGGCGGGACGCCGTTGTCGGCCGAAGCCGGCCACAGGGTCAACGCCAGCTTGTGCTGGTTGTGCCCATAGACCAGCACCGCGACCTTGCGCCCGTCATAGACGTCGATCCGTCCGCCCAGCAGCGGGAAGCCATCGGTCGTAAGGTCGTGCACGGGCGGTGAGTAATCGATGCGACCGGCAAACCACGGCTTCACCGTATGGCGGTCGCTGGAGACGACATCGACGGGATGGTCGCTGGCCGCAACGCGCAGATAGCCCGACACCAGTTCATCCGCATCCCGGCCCTGCTGGGTCGACAACATGCCGCCCATCCAGCCGAGGCTGGCGGCAACAAGGAGGCTGGCGGCGGTCGCCATCCAGCGCAGCGGCAGACGCGGAGCCGCCGCCGGGCGCGCACCGCCGGCGGCACGAAGATCCCGCTCGACGCGCGCCCGCAGCAGATCGGGTGCCGACTCGGCCGGCAGGTCCCGCAACAGCCCGCTTAGCGCGCGTGCCTCCTCGAGGCGCTCGCGGCAGGCCGGGCAACGCTCGAGGGCCTGCTCGAAGGCCGCCGATTCAGCCGCGGACAGTTCGCCGTCGAGATAGACCTCGACCATCGACTCACAGGTCGCGCAGTCCATTCGTCCTCCTTCCCAAGCGGACCCGCAGATCGCCGGCCAGCTTCTCCCGGGCGCGCGCCAACCGGGACATCACGGTTCCAATCGGCATATCGAGGACCGTTGCGATCTCCTTGTAGGAGAGGTCCTCGATCTCGCGCAGCACCAGCACCTCCCGCGACTCGGCCGGCAGGGCGGCCAATGCCGCCGCAACGTGCCGGCGCCGATCCTCGATCATCGCCGACTGTTCCGGGTCCGGCCCCTCGGTCGGCTGTTCCTCCGCCGCCTCGAGCGGCTGGTCGGCTCGCTGCTTCATCCGCGCGTCGTGCCAGGTATTGCGCACGATGCGCAGCAGCCAGGGCCGCGCCTCCTCACCGCGGAAGGCGTGGAAGTATCGCAGCGCCCGGACCATCGCCTCCTGCGCCACGTCCTGCGCAAGAACGGGGTCGCGCGTCAGCCAGCGCGCGAATCCATACGCCGCGTCGAGGTGCGGCAGCATCACCGAACGAAACCGTTCGACCATGCCACTATCCGGTTTCGGCGCCTCCGACATGATCGCCATTGGACATCATTACCGGCAGGGCGTCGATTTTATTCCCCCTGGGTCGGCCCCGGAATAAAGCCCCCAGCGCCTCGGTAGGTCCGGCATCAACAACGCTGGAGGCCACCGTGGCTCACGTCGATCGTCGCGATTTCCTGAAGCTTGCCGGGATTGCCGGCGTGACATTCACCGCAGGGCTCTTTCCCGACAGGAAGATCTCGGCCCAGACCGCCGACTTCCACTTCGTGCAATTCTCGGACACGCACTGGGGTTACAGCGGCCCGGCCAATCCCGATGCGGAGCATACGCTCGAAAAGGCGGTGGCGACGGTGAACGGACTGACCAACCAACCGGACTTCATCGTCTTCACCGGCGACCTCACCCATACGACAGAAGACGCGAAGGAACGGCGCGCGCGCATGAAGCGGTTTCGCGAGATCGTCGGCGCCCTGCATGTCAAGGACGTGCGCTTCATGCCGGGCGAGCACGATGCGTCGCTCGACGCCGGCGAAGCCTACAAGGAATTCTTCGGCGAGACGCACTACACCTTCGATCACAAAGGCGTGCACTTCATCGCACTCGACAACGCGTCGGATCCCGAAGCCAAGCTCGGCGAAGCCCAATTGGCCTGGCTGGCCGCCGATCTGAAGCAACGCAAGGTGGATGAGCCGATCGTCGTCATGACGCACCGGCCCCTGTTCGACCTCTACGCCAAGTGGGATTGGACGACAGCCGACGGCACCAAGGCGATCGACCTGCTGATGCCCTACCAGAACGTCGTGGTCTTCTACGGCCATATCCACCAGGAGCATCACGACATGACGGGCCACATCCCCCATCATGCGGCGAAGTCCCTGATCTTCCCGCAGCCCGCCCCGGGCTCGCAGCCCAAGCGCGTCCCGCTTCCCTACGATCCCGCGATGAGCGGACTTGGCACGCGCGATATCACCATGGGGGCGAAGATCACGCTCACCGAGCTGCCCGTCAGCAAAGCCTGATCGTCCCATCCCTTCGAAGAGAGTTGCGTCATGTTGCGAAATACCCGGTGGATTGGCCGAACCTGGCCAGTCCTCGCCCTCGCGGCTGTCCTCTTCACTCCCGCTGCGCTCCATGCCGAAGCCGTCGAGCAGCTGCTGATCGCCACCATGCGCTCGATGGCCGCGGCGATGACGGAGATCGACAAGTTCGGCAAAGCGGCCGGCGATCAACCGCTTCCCGTCGACAGCGCACGAAAAGTTGTCGTGCTGGCAAAAACCATTCCCGGTATTTTCCCGCCCGGTAGCGAACTCGAGGAATTGCCGAGCAAGTTCGACGCACCGACCACAACGTGGGACGATTTCGAGCGTTTTCTCGATGCGCAGAAGAAATTGGTCGTTGAAACCAGCAAGCTCTTCGCTGTCGTCAATGGCGGCGACAAGGAGGCGATTGCGCGACAGATGACCGTTACACGCCAAGCCTGCGCGGCCTGTCATGAAAAGTTCAGGAACTAGACCGATGCCATCGAAGGGAAGAGGCCATGAGATCCATTGCTCGCTCCTTTCTCCTCGTCTGCTTCATCGCCTTGCTCGTCGGGCCTTCATGGGCCATCGACAAGGAAGCAGCCTCCCTGCCTAAGTCGTTGCACAATGCACCACCGGACATCGTCGCTCTGGCCGGTCGAGAAGCCGCCTGCCGTCGCTGGTTGACGGCCGAAGTCACCGACGAGGCAAGCGACACCCGCATCGAGCATGCGCTCAGTCATCTGCGATGCGATTCGCTGGCGATGGAAGCGACGGTCCTTCAGCGGAAATACGCCCAATCGGACTCGGCCCTGAAGGCCCTCGTCACGGCACGCAGCCTCGGACCCTAGGAGCGACCGGTAGGAGGGGCCTGTAAGAGCCGGCGCAGCCGCCGCTACTTGGCGAGGCCGCCCAGGACACCGCGCACGAGCCCGCCGAGAAGGCCGGTATCGCCCTTGCGGCCGCTGCCGAAGATCGCCTTCGAGGCCTCGCGGACCGCGATCGTGGTCACGGTGCGAGCGGCCGACTTGGCGATGGTTTCACCGAGTGTATCGCTGCGGCGGGCCGGCGTTTTGGCTGCAGGCGGAACCGGTGCCGATGTCGGCGCCTGGGCTTCACGCAATCGCGGCTGCGGCTTGGGCGCCGGCGCTTCCGATGGCGCCGGCGCGCTGCCCCACGGCCCGCTGGGGCCAGGAGCTGCCGTCGTAGGTTCTGCCGGCGGTGGCGCTCCATACTGCCCACGCCGCCGTTGCCCGGCACTGGGCGCGGCATCGGTGTCGTCGTGATGGACCTGCCCGCCGGTGGCACGCCCCGTCAGCACTTCATAGGCCGACTCGCGATCGACCGTGCGTTCGTACTTGCCGGCAAGCGGGCTCGCCTTGATGACGGCCGCGCGTTCGGCGTCGCTCGCCGGACCGATGCGGCCCTGCGGCGGCGCGATGAGGCAGCGTTCGACCGGCGTCGGAACGCCCTTGGCATCGAGGAACGACACCAGCGCCTCGCCGACGCCGAGTTCGACGATGGCCTCGGCGGCCGCGAATTTCTTGTTGGGACGGAAGGTATCGGCGGCGGTCTTTACCGCCCGCTGATCCTTGGGCGTGAAGGCGCGCAGGGCATGCTGGACGCGATTGCCGAGCTGGCCCAGCACGCTCTCCGGGATATCCAGCGGGCTTTGCGTCACGAAGTAGACGCCCACGCCCTTGGAGCGGATCAGACGCACCACCTGCTCGATCTTGTCGAGCAGGGCCTTGGGCGCATCGTCGAACAGCAGATGCGCCTCGTCGAAGAAGAACACGAACTTCGGCCGGTCGGCGTCGCCCACCTCCGGCATCACCTGGAACAGCTCCGACAGCAGCCACAGCAGGAAGGTGCTGTACAGCCGCGGGCTTTCCATCAGCTTGTCGGCAGCCAGCACATTGACATAACCGTAGCCCGACGGATCGCGCGCGATCATGTCCTTGAGATCGAGGGCGGGCTCGCCGAAGAAGCGCTCGCCGCCCTGCTGTTCGAGAGTCAGCAAGGCACGCTGGATGATGCCGATCGTCTGCTTGCTGACATTGCCGTACTTGGTGGTGAGGGTGCCGGCATTCTCGGCCGTCCATTGCAGCACCGCCTGAAGATCCTTGAAGTCGAGCAGCAGCAGGCCCTGCTCGTCCGCGACCTTGAAGACGATGTTGAGCACGCCTTCCTGCGTGTCGTTGAGCTGCAGCAGGCGCGCCATCAGGACCGGGCCGATCTCGCTCACCGTGGTCCGCACCGGATGGCCCTTGTCGCCGAACAGATCCCAGTAGACCGTGGGAAAGCCACGCCCCTTGTAGCCGTCGATCTTCAGCGCCCTGGCGCGCTCGACCGCCTTGGGATTGTCGCCGCCGGGCTGGCTGATCCCCGACAGATCGCCCTTCACGTCGGCCAGGAACACCGGCACGCCGAACGCCGAGAAGCCTTCGGCGAGCGTCTGCAGCGTCACCGTCTTGCCGGTGCCGGTGGCGCCCGCCACGAGGCCGTGGCGATTGGCATATTTCAGGAGCAGATACTGATCGGCGTCACTGGCGCCGACGAAGATTTCCGCATCATCCATGCCCGCTCCTTTAGCATACCGGCTTTAGCCAAACACGATCCTCCGTAGTAGGGTCCGGTCATGGCTCTTCCAAGACTTGCTCTTACCGTGATCGGCGATGAAATCGGATCGTCGCTCTCCGACATGATCTCCTTCTGCGCCGAGCACCAGGTGCGTCGCCTGGACATGCGCACCGTGGGCGGCCGAAACCTTCTCGGCATGTCTCTCGCCGAGATCGCCGACATCAGCGATGCGCTGGAGGACGCCGGGATCACGGTGCCGACCCTCGTCTCTCCCCTGCTGAAATGGACCGCGCCGGACAAATCCCGGCCGGAGGGAGCGGTCGACTTCGCCTTCGATCCGTCCGAGTGCCCGCGCGATGACCCTCTCGCCTATGCCTTCGACATCGCCACAGTGCTGAATGCAAGCCGGGTGCGGATCTTCAGCTATCTTCGCTATCCCGACTTCCAGCCCAAGGATCTCGACCGTGTGCTCTATCGGCTGCTGGACATCGCCGGCGGTCACGATGCCCTTCTGGAGCTCGAGAACGAGCCGATCTGCAACGTCGGCAACATCGCCGAGCTGGCGCATTTCTTCACTGCCCTGCCCGAGCTGATCGGAACGCAGCCGGAGGACATGAAGATCCAGCCCCTGGTCGATATCGGCAACAGCTATGCCATGGGTGCGCCGCCGGAGGCGGCGGACATCGCGCGTCTTGCCCCTCTGGTCGACATGATCCATCTCAAGGATCGCGATCTCGCCGGCAACCGCACCGTTCCCCTCGGCGACGGCGATATTCCGTGGGCCGCGGAACTTCAACGACTGCTGAGCGCGGTCGAAGTCCCCGAGGTCATCGCCTCCATCGAGACTCATTGCCCGCAGGACGGGCGCAACGCGACGGCACGATCGGTCGCGGCCCTGCGCCGGATTGCCGAGGAAATCGGCGCCGAGATCGTCTGAGAGAGCACAAGAACCATGCGTCGCTTTTCCTTCGTCACGGTGGACGTCTTCACCGAACGCCGCTTCGGCGGCAATCCTCTCGCCGTCTTTCCCGATGCCTGCGGTCTCGAAGACGACGAGATGCTGGCGCTGGCGGCGGAGTTCAATCTCAGCGAGACGACCTTCGTCCTGCCGCCACAGGATTCGGCCAACACGGCCCGCGTCCGCATCTTCAACCGCAGGCACGAGATGCCGTTCGCCGGCCACCCCAATGTCGGGACGGGGTGGGTGCTGACGGAACTGGGCCGCGCCACCAACGGCAGCCTGCGATTCGAGGAGATGGCCGGTCTTGTCGAGGTGAAGGTCGAGGCTGGAGTGGTGACGATCGCCGCGCCGCAGCCTCTGTCCCTGGGCGCGGAAATGCCGGTGGAGCTGCTGGCCCGCTGCGTCGGCCTCGAGGCCAAGGACGTTGTCATCACGGGCCATCGACCGCTCTATGCCTCGGTCGGCAATTCCTTCGTCCTCGCCGAGGTGACGGGCGAGGCGCTGACGCGGGCCACGCCGGACATCAGCCATTTCCGGGAGGCCGCCGCGGTCTATACGGCGATGGGCGCCAACCGGCTGCCGCTCTATCTCTATGCCCACGACGGAAAACGCGTCCGCACGCGCATGTTCTCACCCCTGTCCGGCACGGTCGAGGATCCCGCGACCGGCAGCGCGGCCACGCCGCTCGCGGCGCTGCTGCTCTCGCTGTCGAAGGAGCAGGACAAGCCGGTCGAGATCGTGCAGGGCGTGGAGATGGGCCGCCCCAGCCAGCTCCTGTGCCGGGCCTGGCGCGGGCCGGACGGTATCCGGGCCAGCGTCGGCGGCCGCTGCGTACCGGTGCTGCGCGGCGAAGTCTCGCTTTAGGACCGCCTTCGGCACGGATCGGAACGCAACCACGGTCGCGCGCGGATCATTGCTGGATCGACTTCCCCCAACCGGACCGGAGGAGAACAGCATGCAAGTCCGCGAAGCTATGAGCACGCCCGTCACGCTCGCCACGCCCGACCAGACCATCCAGCAGGCAGCCAGGCTCATGCTAGAAGCCGATTCCGGGGTGCTGCCCGTCGGCGACAAGGAGCGGCTGGTGGGCATGATCACCGATCGCGACATTGCCCTGCGCGCGGTGGCCAGCGGCAAGGGGCCGAAGACGCCGGTGCGCGAGGTCATGACCGGCGAGGTCAAATACTGCTTCGAGGACGAGGACATCGAGCATGTCGCCCGCAACATGGGCGAGGAGCAGGTGCGTCGGCTGCCCGTGGTCGATCGCGACAAGAAGCTGGTCGGCATCCTGTCGCTGGGCGACGTCGCCACCCTGCATAGCGGCGGCGCGGCAGGGACCGCGCTGGGCGACATCAGTCACCCCGGCGGCAAGCACTCGCACGGCTGAGCTAGGACCTGAGCGCCTTGATATTGTCGGCGTAGCGTGCCGGCCCGCCGCCGAACACCGCGGTGCCCGCAACCAGGACATCGGCACCGGCGACGATGCAGCGTTTCGCCGTCTCGGCATTGACGCCGCCATCGACCTCGAGAGCGATCGGCTTGCCGAGCGCGTCGATCGCCTTGCGCAGCGCCGCGATCTTGGCGAGCTGGCTGTCGATGAAGGCCTGGCCGCCGAATCCCGGATTGACGCTCATCACCAGCACCAGATCGAGATCGCCCAGCACCGGCTCGACCGCGGCAAGCGGCGTCGCCGGGTTGAGGACGAGACCGGCCTTCTTGCCCAGCCCCTTGATGAGCTGGATGGTGCGATGGACGTGCGGCCCCGCCTCGGGATGGAACGAGATCACGTCGGCGCCGGCCTCGGCATAGGCCGGCACCAGCGGATCGACCGGCGTGATCATCAGATGCACGTCGAACGGCAGCGCGCTGTGCTTGCGCAGGGCCTTCACTACCATCGGCCCGATCGTGAGATTAGGCACGAAGTGGCCGTCCATGACGTCGACATGGATCCAGTCGGCGCCGGCGGCCGTCACCGCGGCGATCTCCTGTCCCAGCGCGGCGAAGTCGGCCGACAGGATCGAGGGGGCGATGCGAACGGGCTGCTGGGCCATGGCCGCCTCTCAGGTCCCGGGGCGCGTCGGCGCGTCCCAGCCCTTGCGCCGGAACGGATTGGTCGGGAAGGTGCCGAGCATCTTCAGCTCCTCGGAGAAGAAGGCCAGCTCCTCAAGCGCGAGCTTGACGCTGCGCTGCTCGGGATGGCCCTCGACCTCGGCATAGAACTGCGCCTGCTCGAACTGCGGTCCCGACAGGTAGCTCTCGAGCTTGACGATATTGACGCCGTTGGTGGCGAAGCCGCCCAGCGCCTTGTAGAGCGCGGCCGGCACGCTCTTCACGCGGAACAGGAAGGCCGTCATGCACGGCGTCGAGCGCCAGTCCGGGCGCGCCTCCTCGCGGCTGAACACCAGCATGCGCGTGGTGTTGTGGTCCGCATCCTCGATGTTGCGCGCCAGCACTTTGAGCTCGTAGATGCGCGCCGCCAGCGACGAGGCGATGGCGGCGACCGAGGCGTCGCCGATCTCGGCGATCTCGCGCGCCGCGCCTGCGGTGTCGGCATGAACCAGCGGCTCGATGCGATGCTTCTTCAGGAAGTTCCGGCACTGCGACAGGGCCTGGACGTGGCTCTTGGCCGTCTTGATGGTCTTGAGCGAGGCGCCCGGCAGCGCCACCAGACAATGCTCGACGCGCTGGAAATGCTCGGCGACGATCTTGAGCCTGGTATGGGGCAGCAGGCTGTGCAGGTCGGCGACCCGGCCGGCGATCGAATTCTCGACCGGGATCATGGCCAGCGCCGCCTTGCCAGCCTGGACCGCCGCCATGGCGGTCTCGAAGGTCGGGCACGGCAGGGTGACCATGTCCGGAAACGCCGCCCGGCAAGCCATGTCCGAATTGGCGCCCGGCTCGCCCTGGAAGGCGATGATGTTGCCGGCCTTGCTCTTGCCGGCGCGCGACTTGGCCATTTGCCCTAAATCTCCCCCACCCCGTTCCGCCGGGCTGCACGATGCGTCTTGCGCCGCGCTGTTTCGCGCCCCGGACTCGCTCCGTCAACCCTGCGCCAGAGGCGAAAAACCGTGCTAAATCCGGAACTTGCGACGTTCCGCCGCGCGAGGGCGAAGAGGCGATCGGATACTACTGGCGGCGCTCGGGGCGTGCTACATGCAACTCCGAAGAAATTGCGCTGCGGGAACTGAGAATGGTCAATTTCAACACGGCTGCCGGCTGCTTCCTCGCGTCGGCTCTTTTCGCGATGGTGTGCGGCAAGGTCTCCAATGCGCTGGTGGAGCCGCATCATCTCGAGAAGCCCGCGATCGCCGTGGCCGAATCCGCTCCTGCCGCGACCGGTGCGCCGGCGCCCGCCGCCGAGCTGGCACCGATCGGCGCCAAGCTCGCCAGCGCCAACGTCGATGCCGGCAAGGCGATCTTCACCAAGGTCTGCACAGCCTGCCATACCGACGACAAGGGCGGCCCGAACAAGGTCGGCCCCAATCTCTGGAACATCGTCGGCCGCAAGAAGGGCAGCCATCCCGGCTTCAGCTACTCGTCGGGCATGGAGGCCAAGGGCGGCGACTGGACCTATGAAGACATCAATCACATGGTCTTCAAGCCCAGCGCGTTCATCAAGGGCACCAAGATGGCGTTCGCCGGTCTTCCGAAGGAAGAGGATCGGGTCAACCTGATCGCCTATCTGCGCACGATGAACGACAATCCGCCGCCGCTGCCGGAAGCCAAGTAAAACCACAGGCCGCCGGTGACCGGATCGGTTCCCGCCGAGCTGGTCGCTCTGGCCCATCGTCTCGCCGACGCGGCGCGCCCGATCGTGGCGCGCCATTTCCGTACGCCCGTCGCGATCGACGACAAGAGCGACAAGAGCCCCGTCACCATCGCCGACCGCGACGCCGAGACCGCGATGCGCACCCTGCTCACGCAGCATGTGCCGGCGCACGGCGTGTTCGGCGAGGAACACGGCGCCGAGCGCACCGACGCCGAGTATGTCTGGGTGCTCGACCCGATCGACGGCACCAAGGCCTTCATCACCGGCCTGCCGATCTTCGGCACGTTGATCGCGCTGCTGCATCGCGGCCAGCCGGTGCTGGGCGTCATCGATCAGCCGATCCTGGGCGAGCGCTGGCTGGGCGTCAGTGGCCAGGCCTCGACGTTCAACGGCAAGCCGATCACGGTGCGGAGCTGCCCCACGCTCGACCGCGCCTACATGTATTCGACGGCGCCGATCATGTTCCCGGGCGATCTCGAACGGCGCCACATGGCGCTGGCGAAGCAGGTGAAGCTGTTCCGCTGGGGCGGCGACTGCTACGCCTACGGCCTGCTCGCCGCCGGCCATGTCGACCTCGTGGTCGAGAACTCGCTGAAGCTCTACGACTTCGCTGCCCTCGTGCCGGTCATCAAGGGCGCGGGCGGCCTGATCACCGACTGGCAGGGCCGGGAACTCGACATGCATTCCGACGGCTCCGTCCTCGCCGCCGGCGACCCCGCCGTCCATCGCGCCGCGCAACAGGCCCTCGCGGGCTGACATTCTTCGCCTGAGCCGCCTCATCCCACCTCTCCCCCGATGGGAAGAGGTGCTTTGAGTCGAACTCCCCTCCCCCGCGAGGGGGAAAGGCAGGGTGAGGGCGGCAAAGAAAGGTACCCCTGAAACGTCCTCAGGCATCGGCAAGCACGTCGTACTCCTCGTCGAGCGGGCACAGCTTTCCGTCGTCCCCCTCGTCATCGTCCCAGTCGTCCGGTCCGCGGATGCGCCAGGTGATGGGGCGGATCTGCATGTGCTCGGGCGGATCGAGAGGGGCTTGATCGGACATCTCGGGGATATCCGCCTTCCCTCGCCTCTCCTCTGTGGGGGGAGCGGCGCTTGAAGACAGATCGGAAGCATCCATCGGACTCCTCTCCCCCGGGAGGAGGAGAGGTGCGGTGAGGGGGAGAGCGGCAGCGGGCTCGAGGCGAGCCATGAGGGGGAACCGGCGCTCGCTCACGCGCGGCGGCGGCAAGGCGATGCTGAAGCCGGCCGCTTTCCATCGTGCGGCAGCCGCGGGATCGCGCGCCAGGTGATCGGAAATTTCCTGCATCTTCTCCAGCGCCTCGAGCCGCAGCGCGCAGGCCCGCAGCTCACCTTCGCTGGAGAGCCATGCCACCTGGGCTTCGAGTCGCCGGAGTCGCCCCTTCAATCTCATTACGTCGCCTCCCGCCATGAGGCCCCGGCTCCCGTTAAATAAACGGGAAAAAAACGACAGCCTGCTCCCGAGACGGCCGCGCACGGCTTGTCGATGGCGGAGACGAGGCCTTGTTCCATGGCGGCCATCATAGGCGCACCATCCACCGGCACCGATTACGGTCTCTACCGCTCCGACCCTTCTCGTACCGACCAAAGTGCCGACGCAAGTGCCAACCCAAGCGTCGGCGCAATCGCCTCTGGACCTTTCGACAGCGCGCGCCACACTCCCGGCCATGATACAGAAGGACAACTGGGGCTGGCGCGCGCGCATCGGCCTGTTCATCGTCGGCAACGAAGTGGTGCCGGAAGCCGAATGGTGGGCGATGACGCCATCGGGCGTCTCCATCCATGCCGCGCGCGTGACCGCGAAATCGCCGTGGGCGCAGTGGAACGACAATCGCACCGCCGTCACGCTGGCCGACGACGTGTTGCGCGGCGCCAAGCAGTTCGCGGCCATGCGGCTGTCGGCGGTCGTGCTGGCGCATACGACCAGCAGCGTGGTCGGAGGCCAGGGATCGAGCGGCACGGGCTGGGACGAGGTCACCGCGGCGGCGCTCTCGGCCGTGGTCGGCCCGCAGACCATCGCCACCACCAACGGCCTCGACACGATGGCGGCGCTGAAGGCGTGCGGTGTGACACGACCCTTCCTGGTGCTGCCGCCCTGGTATCCCGACGACACGCTGGCCGCGGCGACGCGCTACTACACCGAGCGCGGCTTCGCGCCCGCCGGATGCCTACGCCTCGATCCCGGCCGCCAATGGCGCGACCTGCCGCCCAACGAACTCTACGCCAACGGCATGGCCGTGCTGCAGGAAGTCGAGGCGCTCTACGCGCAGGTGCGCGCCGCCTGCCCCGCCGAGGCCGACGGCGTGCTGATCGGCGGCACCGGCTTCCGCTGCGTCGGCATCATCGACGCCCTGGAACAGGACCTCGCCCGCCCGGTGATCACCGCCAACCAGGCGAGCCTGTGGCACTGCCTGCGGTTAGCGGGTGTGCGCGTGGGGGTAGAGGGGTATGGGCGGTTGTTGAAGGGGTGACGAGGAATGACCGCGCTCGCCGCCTGCGACCTTGCTGGGACTCGCGCCGCAGCGGCCTTTGTAGCAAGCGAGCAACAAGCGATGCGCAATCTCTCCATCTCCAAGATGTCTGCTAACGAGATCAGTAGGAACGACGCCACTGCAGCAACAGCATTCGTCAGTCGAAGATCGCCAAGTCAAAGGCGGCCGATCATCGCGGGGCGGCCGCCCTTTTTGTCCAGACTGCTATTGATGATCCTTTGTCTTGTAATTCCACAGGCCGCGACAGCGCAGATCACTATCGGAAGCGAGTTTACCCTGTCACCCGACGGGAGCGAGTTGGCATTCGGCTATCGAACGCCCAAAACCCGCGGCTCAGCCCTTTATAACTGGAAGACAGGCCTTCTGCGTGCGACGCCCTTCATGGCCAATTCCTACTCGACCGACGGCAAGAAGATCGCGGGCCACAATGAGCAGGGCCTTCTAGTGGCAGATGCGTCCGATCCCACGCGGGTTGACTTGGTGCCGAACAGTAATGGCTGCTCTCTGCCGGTGTTTCAGCCCGGCAACAAGACGCTGTTGTGCATCGACATGATGGTTCCCAAGGCCATTAGACATCCCACTATGGTGTTGATCGACATTCAAACCGGCCAGCGCCAGATCGTTCTTGGCAACCTGGTGAGCACCTTTGATATTGCTCAACCCTCCTTCGTAAGTCCGACCGAATTTCTGTTTGGCACGAGGGACGCTCCGAACAATGAGCTGCGTGCCGCGGGCAAAGAGCTGGGCGCACAAGATCTTCAGCTGATGACGTACAGGTTTCGATTTGGGTCAACGCCACAAATAGCCTTTCCGGATGTGGTCAGACGCCTGTTGCAAACGCCATTCGCAAGTTTCAGCACTTTTGTCAGCTCTGAAGGCGGGAGGCGTACGGCATTTGTCGGACGATCGAATGACACTTCCTGTGCTGAGCCGCCGCAGATCGGCCCTTTTGGACCAATGTTCAGATACGACGTCTATGCCATTGAGAACGGAGTTGCGACGCAGATCACCAGGATTTGCAAACTGCTTGGCACAGCCGTCATCTCTCAACGCGGCAACGTCGCTGCGTTCAGCGTCGCCGCCAGCTCACCCGCCAAGCCATCCTACGGTGTGCGCGGGGCACCTCATCAGGAGCCGTGGCTCGTCGACTTGGTTACGAAAGTCGTGACGCCTTTGCAGCTGCCCGCGCGCATCGCACAAGATCCACGCTTCAATTGAGGCCCTTAGCCGCATGCCCGACCAGCCTGTGGCACTGCCTGCGGTCAGCGGGCGTGCGGGTGGAGGTGGAGGGGTATGGGCGGTTGTTCAGAGGATGACCAAAACTGACCGCCTTCGCAGCGTGGACCTGACCGGCTCAGCCCGCCTTGCGCGACACCGCCAGGGGCAATTCCAGCTCCACCCGATCGTGCATCACCTTCGGCGTGATGCGGCCGCGCTCGCCGCGCGCCACAGCGAGGGGCCGGGCCTTCATCTCCTTGTAGGTGGCAACGCCGACCTTCAATGTCGTCATGGAATCACTCCTCTCTCGCGCAGCACGAATATCACGCTGCCCGTTCGCGCCGTTTCCTGATGGCCGAACGCAGCGTGGCGTTGATGCGTGTCTGCCAGCCCGGGCCGAGGGCGCGGAAATGGTCGACCACATCGGCGTCCAGCCGCAGTGTCGTGGATATTTTCGGCCGTTCGGACTTCGGCCGTCCGCGCTTCACGGGCATGGCGTCGAACTTCGCCTTCCACTTCGGTGTGGAGAGGTCCGGCGCATCGTCAGGGTCGACGAAAGCGCGGCGCGTAGAGCGCTTGTTCGCGGTCATTGGCTTTCCTCATGGAAATGATGCGGCGGGCCGCGCCGCGCGGCGTCCAGACCAGAACGACCATCCGGTCGGCGAGAAACCCGATCGTGATATACCGGGCTTCGCCGTAATCCTGACGGTCGTCCTCGACGGTCAACGTGGGGCCTTCGAATACCTCTCCAGCATCGGCCATATCGAGGTCGCGCGCCTGCAACGTGGCTCGACGCTTGACGGGGTCGAATTCGATCTCCACAGCTTCATGTTACTACGAAAAAGACCCGTCGCCAACATTTTTGTAGTTACGATAATTCACCCCCGCGTCGACGCTGCCACGACAACCGCGCTTGCCATCATCGCACAGTGTTTCCACTCGACCCTTCGAACCCCTCCTGCCCCACATCGAACCACACCGCCTCGATCCCACGATAGACCACGTCCTTGCGGTAGATGAGCCCCAGCCGCTTCATCATCGCCTGCAAGGCGCGGTTGTCGGGTTTCGTCACGGCGAAGAGCAGCGACAGGCCGATCAGCCGGACCTCCCGGAAGACGCCCCACGGCCCGCCCCGCCTCTATCGACCGACCGGATGAGTGTTGTCGAAGCCAACCAGTCGCTCCCCGTCAGGCCCGTGCAGAGTGAGGGAATAGTCCAGACCCTGCGCCTTCTCCGGGGATACCGGCACTCGCATCACCACGAATCGACCCGAATGGCCGCCCTCCGGGTCGACGACCAGAACCTGACCATCCAGATCGAGAAGCACATCGAGGGTTGGATCGTCAGCCGCCGTCACCACGATCAGTCATCATACTGACACAACAAATTCAATGAGAGCCACCCCCTGAGGCGGCCAGATTGCCTCAGAATGACTTGTTGAACGTCAGCGCGACCATGTGGGCGCTGACGTTGGCCGTGTAGTAGCCGATCAGGTTACCGCTGAACGACACGCCGCCCGTGCCCGGATTATAGAAGGGCGAATTGATGTAGCTCGTGCGCCCGCCGGGTTGCGAATAGCCGTAGCTGAGATCCATGAACCAGGACGGCGTCAGGAAGTAGGTCACGCCCGCGGTCGCGGCGAAGCCGATCAGCCAGTTGTTGCTGGAGAAAGTCTGCGGCGGGCCGGAAACGTCGGTCAACTTGCCGTTGATCGTGGCGTATCCCACGACGTTGTTGATGCTGGCCTGGACCTGCGACAGGGACGGGCCGGCACCGGCATAGACGAAGCCCTTGCCGAACGACCGGCCGACGAACGGCATGAGGGAAAACTGATGGCCGAGCGTCACCGAGTAGCTGCCGGTGACCGAATAGCCGTTGAAGCTCGAGACGCCGCCATTGCTGGAACTGCCGTACTGGGGAATGACCAGGTTCTGGACCGAGGACGTCGACCCGACATAGGCATAGGAAGCCTTGCCGCCCCACAACCAGTCGGTGTTGGCGAAATGCTGGAAGTAGCCGAGCTGGACAACCGGCGAGGGATTGGACTGGCTGCCGCCGAGGAAGGTCTGCACCGGCGGCCCGGAGGCTTGGCCGTTGGCGACCTGGCTGCCGTTCAGGAAGACGTTGGAGATGCCCTTGTTGTAGACGGACTGGGATCCGAAGCTGGTGAAGGAGTAGCCGGCGCCCGCGCCGACGAAGAAAGCCTGGTCCGGCATGCCGCGCTCGGCGGACGATGCCGCCGGCTGTGCATGGGCCGCCCCTGCCGCGGCCACAACCATCGAAACCAATGCAGCAATACCCAGTCTCATCTCAAAGCCCTCAAACGCGTGCGAGCAATATATAAACGGAGTGTGCGAGAAGATCAGGTTGGAAATTCAGACATGCGGGGGTGTCGATGCCGCAGGCAGGAGCTGGCAGCGCCTGGAACATCACCGAGCCCGTTCGCGCCATCACGGCTCGGAACGTCATGCTCGGACGTTGCGGCGCCTGCGCAGGTTCATGGTACAGTAAGAGGCGACTGAACAAGAGCCATGGGACCTCTTTGGGGGAGAGTTCGTGACGCCTGTCGTTCGTTGGGGAGTGGCTGCCGCGCTCGTCGCCGGCAGCAGTGGCGTGGCCCTGGGCCAGAATTTCGTATCGCAAGGACCGGCGCCGAGCGTCGGGCCGTCGCTGACGGTGCAGAGCGAGGACCTGGCGCCGACCGGCGATCCCAGGACGAGCACGGGAACCGTGGCGGGCGCGATCCAGGCGATCGCCGTCGATTCCGTCAATGCCGGCACGATGTATATCGGCGCCGTCAATGGCGGCGTCTGGAAGACCCAGAACGGCGGCGCGAGCTGGACGCCGCTGACGGACAAGCAGCTGTCGCTGTCGATCGCGACGCTGGCGATGGATCCCACCGACACCACCGGCCAGAAGATCTATGCCGGCACCGGCGCCACGTCGAACAGCAACATGGGCGGGCAGAAGATCGGCATCCTCTACAGCGCCAATGGTGGCACGTCGTGGTCGGTGCTGGGGTCCGGCACGCTCGACAAGAGCGTGATCGGCGTGGTGGCGCGCGGCAGCACGATCGTGGCGGCGGAGTCCGAGCCGCTCAACCCCAAGACCGGCGGCGGCGGGCTCTACATCAGCACCAATGGCGGAAGCACCTTCTCGGCGGTGGCGGGCATCCCGGCCGGCGCGGTCGCCTCGCTGGTGAGCGCCAACGACGCCAATGCGCCGCTCTATGCCGTCGTGAACTCGTCCGATGCGGCGACGCGCGGCATCTACAAGGGTAGCAGCGACGGCTCGACCTGGACGCAGATCTCGCCGAGTCAGGTGCCGATCGGGCTCAACCAGTCGGCGCGGCTGGCGGCGGGACCGAACGGCTCGGTGGTCGCCGGAATCTACCAGTACACCTCGGCTTCGCTCAGTTCGAGCAGCGCCAAGCTGGTCAGCCTCTACCTGACGCAGGACGGCGGCGCGCACTGGACGCCGCTGACGACGCCATCCGACGTGAATACCGGAGCGCAGGCACTGACCAACCTGACGTTGGCGATCGATCCCAAGAATTCCAGCATCGTCTACGTGGCCGGCGACGCCTCGAACCCCCAGCCCTACACGGTGCCCGCCTTCCGCGTGGTGCTGAATCCGAACGGCTCCTCGACGGTGGAGACCCTGACGCTGAGCGGCACGTCGAACAACTCGGCGCCGCATGCCGATTCGCGCGCCTTCGCCTTCGATGCCGCCGGCAACCTGATCCTGACCGAGGATGGCGGCATCTATCTCAGGACCAATCCGCAATCGACCAACGGCACCTGGACCGGCATGAACGTGGCCAGCCTGTCGGTGCGCGAGGGCTATGCCGTGGCCTATGATGCGATCGGCAAGCGGCTGGTGATCTCCGCCCAGGATACGGGCTCGGCCTACCAGCAGCAGCCCGGCGGCCAGACCTATACCGCGCTCGGGCCGGCCGACGGCATCGTTGCCGTGGTCAACGACCGCACCCGCGCCGCCGAGGGCCTGAGCGCCGTCTACACCAGCTTCTACAACCTCTCCGGCCTGACCCGCTGGACCTACAACGCGGCCGGAACACAGGTCGCCCAGCAGGAATTCAACAGCCTGAACTTCAAGGCCGACGACAACGTACCGTTCACCAGCCTCATGGCCCTCAACCGCAACGACCCGAGCAAGATCGCCTTCGGCACCAACTATCTCTACACGACGGTCGATACCGGCGCGCAGAGCGACACCCTCGACCTGACGCCGCGCAGCTCCTATCTCGGCAACAGCGGCCAGGGCGTCACGGCGATCGCCTACGGCACCGGAACGAACGTCAATGCCCTGCTGGTCGGAGCCAACTATTCGACGCAGGGCCTCTATTACACGGCGTCCGCCTCCAGCAACCTGACCAACCTATCCAACTACAGCGGCGCGGCACCGCAATCGCTGGTGTTCGACTATCGGTCGGACACGCAGTTCTACGTCGCCGACGGCACAAAGCTGTGGTCCGGCTCCGCCGCCACGGCGGGCGGCAGCTTCACAGCGCTCGATCTCAGCGGCGTCAACATCATCCAGCCGGGCGCCGTCGAGTTCATCTCCAACAACGGCGTCAATGCGCTGCTGGTCGGCGGGCTGAGCAGCATCGTGGGACCACTGCAAAGTCCGCTGGCGGTGGCCGACAGCAGTGCCGTGGGGACGTTGTCGCCGTTCCGCATCTTCGGCGCCAACCTGCCCAACACCATGGTGTACCAGCTCGCCTACAATCCGACGGCCGACGTGCTGGCGGTCAGTTCGTTCGGTCGCGGCGCCTGGCTGCTCTACGACGTCACGACCTATTTCAGCTCGGCAACGACGCTGATCTTCGGCGCCGCCAACAACAACTCGACGCCGACCGACGCGCAGCTCACCGCCGGCACGGGCGCCGCGGCCGGGCGCGGCCTGACCAAGGTCGGCACCGGCACCCTCACCATCGACGGCACGTCCGGCTACACGGGCGCCACGACCGTCACCAACGGCACCCTGTCGGTGAACGGCAACATCACCAGTTCGAGCGGCGTCACGGTCGGCGTCAACGGCACGCTGGGCGGCAACGGCTTCGTGCCCTCGACCGTGGTGAACGGCACGCTGGCGCCGGGCAATTCGGTGGGATTGCTCAGTGTCATGGGCAACCTGACCTTCAATCCCGGCAGCACCTACCAGGTCCAGGTCGGCAGCACCGCCGACCGCACCAATGTCTCCCAGACTGCAACGCTTGCCGGCGGCGCGGTGCAGGCGAGCTTTGCCACCAGCAGCTTCCAGCGCAGCTACACGATCCTGTCGGCCGCCACCGTGAACGGCAGCTTCAGCTCCCTCACCGCCAGCGGTCTACCAGGCTTTCTCAACGCCAGCCTGGGCTACAGCCCGACCAGCGTTTCGCTCAACCTGCAATCGGCCATGGCGTCGACGCCCGGCCTCGCAAGCAACCAGTCCGCGGTCGCGCGCGCCTTCGACACCGCCTTCAACGCCGGACCCGGCCTCGGCAACATGCCGGCGCTGTACGGCCTGTCGGCCGGCCAGTTGCCAAGCTCCCTGGAAATGCTGTCGGGCGACAGCGCGAGCGTGACGCAGTCCACGGCTTTCCTCGCCGGCAATCAGTTCGCCTCCCTGATGGCGGACCGGGCCATCACGCGGCGCAACGAGGAACTCGCCTGCCTCGACCGTGCCGACGAGGCGCAGGCCTGCGACGTGCCACCGGGCTGGAGCGCGTGGACGGCCGGCTTCGGCGGCGCTGCCTGGCTCAATGCCAACGGCGGGACCGGCGCGGTGGCGTCGCAGCAGAGCGTCGGCGGCGGCGCGGTCGGGGGTGATTATCGCGTCGGGCCGGACACGCTGGTCGGCTTCGCCGTGGGCGGCAGTTCCATCGGCTATTCGATGCCCGGCAACGGTGCGAGCGGCCAGGCGACCGGCGTGCATTTCGGCGCCTATGCGCTGCAGGACTGGAACGCCTTCTACATAAACGGCTCGGTGGTCTACAGCCTCTTCAACGGCAGCATGACGCGACAGATCGCCGGCATCGGCACGACCGAGACGGAGCGCTCGCTCTCGACCTCCAGCCTGCTCGGCGGCCGCCTCGAGATCGGGCGCGCCTTCGCGATCGGATCGACCACCATCGCGCCCTTCGCCGCCCTGCAACCGGCGCAGTTCTGGCAACCGGGCATGACCGAAACCAGCACGACCGCGAACGGCACACCGGGCGTGTTCGGACTGTCCTATCAGGCGCAGTCCACCACCTCCCTGCCCAGCTTCCTCGGCGCCCAGCTCAATGTCCGCACGGATGTCGATTCGCGGCCGCTGGCGGCGTGGCTGCGGCTGGCCTGGGAACACGAATTCATGACCGGCCGCCCCGTTACGGCCGGCTTCACCAGCCTGTCGGGCAGTCTGTTCACCGTCGACGGCGCCACGGCGGCCAGCAACGCGGCTCGGATCGATCTCGGCGCCCGCTATACCCTGAACGATCACATGTCGCTCTTCGCCAACGCCGCCGCCGAACTGTCGAACCGCGGCCAGAGCATCGGCGGAACGGCCGGCTTCAAGTGGGTGTGGTAGGTTTCGCGCCGGCCTTCGCTGCCTCGAACGTCTCCCGGGCGATCTCGAACCACACCGCCTCGATCCCGCGATAGACCACGTCCTTGCGGTAGCTGAGGCCGAGCCGCTTCATCACCGCCTGCGAGGCAAGATTGTCCGGCTTGGTCATGGCGAAGATCAGCGACAGGCCGAGCGTATCGAACCCGAAGGCCAGCGCCGCACGGGCCGCCTCGGTAGCGAAGCCATGGCCCCAGGCGTCGGGATGCAGCGACCACAGCACTTCCGTCTCGCCGAACTCTGCCACGAAGTTGAGGCCGGCATGGCCGATCAGCCGGCCGTCCCGGAACACGCCCCATGGCGCGTAGCCACGCTCGCGCCACGACGCGGCATAGCGCGCGATCGCGGCGCGCGAGGCCTCGAGCGGATCGCCGGCGGCCGGCAGCAGCCATCGCGCGACCTCGGGATGGTAGCGCATGGCGGCATAGGCCTCGGCATCGCCCGGCAGGAGCGGGCGCAGCGTCAGGCGCTCGGTCTGGAGGATGGCCGCCTGGAGGATGGCTGTTTGGGGCAGGGACATCTTTACATAACTTTACATAGGCGAGACGGGCGCGAAACCGGCGCCCTCCATATCGCGGTCACGGGGATATTGACCCTATGGAGATGACAATGACGACCCTCACCCTGAAGACCGCGTTCGCGACCCTGCTGGCCGGCAGCCTGGCCTTGACGGCCGGCGGCATGGCCTATGCCAAGCCCGACGGACAGTCCTTCGATCCGGCACAGTTCCAGCAGCGCGTCGAGAAGCGTGTCGACCGGGCGCTCGACGGCACCGACGCCACGGCGGAGCAGAAGAAGAAGATCGCCGACATCCTCGGCCAGACCTTCAAGGACATGAAGCCGCTGCGCGACCAGCGCATCGAGAACCGCAAGGCGATGCAGGATGCGCTGCAGGCGCCGACGATCGATCCGGCCAAGATCGAATCGCTGCGCACCGACCAGATGAAGATCGCGGACGCCTCGTCCAGGCTGTTCACCAAGGCCCTGACCGACGCCGGCAACGTGCTGACGGCGCAGCAGCGCCAGGCCTTCTTCAAGAACTGGGACAGCCACGATCGCCATCATCCGCGGCACCAGTGACAGCGGGATGGCGCCGGCCCGATACTGGGCTCATGGCCGAGCGCATCCTGATGATCGATGACGACGACCGCCTCGCCGGGATGGTGTCCGACTATCTCGGCGGGGCGGGCTTTCGCCTGACCCTCGCCGGCACCGCGCGCGAGGGCGAGGCGCTGCTGAAGCGCGAGGCGTTCGACGCGGTGATCCTCGACCTGATGCTGCCCGATGCCGATGGACTCGATCTCTGCCGCAAGCTGCGTGCCGGCAGCGACGTGCCGATCCTGATGCTGACAGCCCGCGGCGAGCCGATGGACCGGGTGGTCGGGCTGGAGATCGGTGCCGACGATTATCTCGCCAAGCCGTTCGAGCCACGCGAGTTGCAGGCGCGGTTGCGCGCCATCCTGCGCCGTAAGGGCGGCAGCGCGGCGGCGAACACCGACGTGCTGCGGTTCGGCCGCCTGGAGATCGATCGCGGCGCCCGCGTCGTGCGCGTCGACGGCGAGGAACGGCCGCTCACCTCCTATCAGTTCGCGCTGCTGCTGGCCCTGGCCGAGCGCGCCGGCCGCGTGCTGTCGCGCGACGCGCTGATGGACCTGATGAAGGGCGAGAAGCTCGAAGCCTTCGACCGCTCGGTCGATGTCCATATCTCGCGCATCCGCGCCGCCATCGAGGATGACCCCAAGAAGCCGCGCCGCATCCTGACCCTGCGCGGCAGCGGCTACGTCTTCGCCCGCGACCAGGACCGCTGATGGCGCGCCCCATCCCCCCCTCCCCCCGCCTCTCCCCCAAGGGGGAGAGGAGCCCGAATGATGCGTCTCTTCGAGTTCAAGCACCTCTCCCCCGTGAGGGGGAGAGGACGGGTGAGGGGGCGGCGGAGGAAGACGCCATCACACGCGCCCGCTCGCTGCGCCGCGACGGCAGCCGGGCCGAGCGGATCTGCTGGGAGCTGCTGCGCGACCGCCGACTCGGCGCCAAGTTCCGGCGCCAGCATCCGATTGGCTCATTCTTCGCCGACTTCGCCTGCCTCGAGCGCCGGCTCGTGGTCGAAATCGACGGCGAGCAGCATGCGTTCCAGGTCGAGGCCGACGCACGGCGAACGGCGGCGATGGAACGCGACGGCTGGCGTGTGCTGCGCTTCTGGGCCACCGAGGTGATGGCGGGCCGCGAGGGCATCGCCGCCGAAATCGCACGCGCTCTCTCGGTCCCCCTCACCCAACCTCTCCCCCCAAAGGGGGGAGAGGAGCCTGACATTCGAGGGAACAGCCCCTTGTGCACCTCTCCCCCGCGAGGGGGAGAGGACGGGTGAGGGGGCGACGACGGCGATGCAGCGGCTTTATCTCAAGTTCTATCTGACCATCGTGCTGGCGCTGGCGGTGTTCGTCGGCGTCGCCGCCCTGCTGTGGCGCGTGGCCGACGAGGAGGCGCGCACGCCGCAATATCTCGACGTGGCTGCCGAGTTGACCGGCGCGCTGCTGCCGGATGCGGATGCGCCGCCGGCCGACGACCAACGCGCGCTGGAGAAACTGCATCGCAAGCTGCATTTCGACATCGCGCT
Organism: Enhydrobacter aerosaccus; assembly: GCF_900167455.1. Lineage (GTDB taxonomy): Bacteria > Pseudomonadota > Alphaproteobacteria > Reyranellales > Reyranellaceae > Reyranella > Reyranella aerosaccus. Next base: position 33,670 of record NZ_FUWJ01000008.1, on the reverse strand, counting down.
CTATGGCCCGGACGGCGCCGTGCTGGCCGCCGCGGGACGGCCGCCGCCGCGCTTCGATCCGGCGCGCGCCCGGCCGGGATGGCGACGCGGCCGCGAGGGGCCGAGCTTCACACTGCAGCTTCCCGACGGGCGCTGGCTGGTGGCGCGGCAGGTGCGCGAGCGGCCCAATCCGACCGTCTGGATCGCGGCCTTCCTCGCCATCGTCGCCGCCGCCATCGCCGTCGGCGCCTATCCCGTGGTGCGTGGCCTCAGCCGCCGAATCGAACGGCTCAAGACCGGCGTCGAACAGCTCGGCACCGGCGATCTGGCCGCGCGCGTGAAGGTCGAGGGACACGACGAGATCGCGGCGCTGGCCGAGAGCTTCAACCGCAGCGCCGCGCGCATCGAGGAGCTGGTGGCGGCGCACCGGCTGCTGCTCGCCAACTGCAGCCACGAGCTGCGCACGCCGCTGGCGCGCATCGGGCTGGCCGTTTCGTTGATGAGCGACCAGACCGATCCGGAGCGTCGCGAGTCGCTGAAGCGCGACATCGCCGAGCTCGACCAGCTGATCGACGAGATCCTGCTGACCAGCCGGCTCGACGCGGTACCGGGACTCGAGCGCCGCGATCCGATCGATCTGCTGGCGCTGGCCGCCGAGGAAGCGGCGCATTACGACATCGAGGCCGACGGCGTGCCCGTGACGGTTCTCGGCGACCGGCTGCTGTTGCGTCGGCTGATCCGTAACCTGCTCGAGAATGCGCAGCGCTATGGCGGCACGGGACCGATCGAGATCACGGCGACCGTCGAAGGCGACAAGGCGGTGCTGGAGGTGCGCGATCATGGGCCCGGCGTGCCGTCCGAGGAGCGCGAACGCATCTTCGAGCCCTTCTATCGCCTGAAGGACAGTCGCGAGAGCGGCCGCGGCAGCGGCCTCGGCCTTGCGTTGGTGCGCGAAATCGCCAGGCGCCATGGCGGCGATGCCGTTTGCTTGGCGGCAGAGGGCGGCGGCAGCCGCTTCCGGGTCGACCTGCCGGCAGCGTAGTCTTGCTGGAGCGCGCCGCTCCAGGGGCGCTCTTGTCGTCGTCGAACAATGAAAGAAGAGCGGCACTGGAGTGCCGCGCTCCAGCGAAGAGGCACGTCATGGATTTCGACATTCCCGCCGATATCGCGGCCTATCTGCGCGAGCTCGATGCCTTCATCGAGCGCGAGATCCGGCCGCTCGAACGCGAGAACGACAATATCCGCTTCTTCGACCATCGCCGCGAGCACGCCCGCACCGACTGGGACAATGACGGCCAGCCGCGGCACGAATGGGAGGAGCTGCTGGCCGAGATGCGGCGCCGCGCCGACAAGGCCGGCCATCTGCGCTTCGCCCTGCCGAAGGAACTGGGCGGCAAGGAAGGCTCCAACCTCGCCATGGCGATCATCCGCGAGCATCTGGCGCACAAGGGACTGGGGCTGCACAACGACCTGCAGAACGAGAGCTCGATCGTCGGCAACTTCCCGGTCGCGCTGCTGCTGCACCGCTTCGGCACGCAAGAGCAGAAGGAACGCTACCTCGAAGGCATGTTCACGGGCCACGAACGCATCGCCTTCGGCCTCACCGAACCGGACCACGGCTCGGACGCCACCTTCATGGAGACGACCGCCGTGCGCCAGGGCGGCGATTGGGTGCTGAACGGCATGAAGCGCTTCAACACCGGCATGCATACGGCAACGGTCGATCTCGTCTTCGCCCGCACCTCGGGCAAGGCCGGCGACGCGCGCGGCATCTCGGCTTTCCTGGTGCCGGTGAAGACGCCGGGCTTCAAGGTCGAGTACATGTGGTGGACCTTCAACATGCCGTCGGACCATGCCGAGGTCTCGCTCACTGACGTCAAGGTGCCGACCTCGACCATGCTGGGCGAGGAAGGCCGCGGGCTCGACGTGGCGCAGACCTTCGTGCACGAGAACCGCATCCGCCAGGCTGCCTCCAGCCTCGGCGCGGCGCAGTACTGCATCGACATGTCGGTCGCCTATGCGCGCAACCGCAAGGTGTTCGGCAAGCCGCTGGCGGCCAACCAGGCGATCCAGTTCCCACTCGCCGAGCTGCATACCGAGGCGGAGATGACCCGCGGCCTGGTGCGCAAGACCGCCTGGCACCTCGACCGCCAGCATCACATGCAGGTCAGCGAATGGGTGGCGATGTCGAACTACCGCGCCAACCGCCTGGTCTGCGACGCCGCCGACCGCGCCATGCAGGTCCATGGCGGCGTCGGCTACTCGCGGCACTATCCGTTCGAGCACATCTATCGCCACCATCGCCGCTACCGCATCACCGAGGGCTCGGAGGAGATCCAGATCCGCCGCGTCGCCGGCGCCCTGTTCGGCTTCTGGGGAGCGCAGAAGGCCTCGACCGCGCCGCAGTGACGCGATGTGATAACCTCCTCCTCACCTGACCTCTCCCGGGCAGGACAATCGCCTATGGAGTTCTATCGTCACCGCGAGCGGAGCTCGGCTTCGCTCAGGGTGACGAAGAGACATCGCCATAGGCGATAGCCCGACCCTCCCGGAGGAGAGGAACATGAAATTGAAAAGCGTCCCTTCTCCTTCCTCCTCCTCCTCTCGCCCTTCGGGGAAGAGGTCGGGTGAGGGGGCGGTGAAAGCCACACGCCGCTGGACCGGCGACGCGATCATGCTGGCGACGGCGCTGCTGATGGGATCGAGCTATCCGTTCGCCAAGGACGTGCTCGCGACCATGAGTCCGCTGCTCTACAGCGGCTCGCGCTACCTGATCGCCGGCCTGTTCCTGTTCGCGGTGATGCTGATGCGACGCCAGCCGCTCGGCCTGCCGCAACGCGACTGGCTGCCCATCCTGCTGTTGTCCGTGCTGGGCGTGGCCATCTTCCAGGCCTGCTGGGGGCTGGCCATGGCGCGCAGCGCGCCGAGCCTCGGCTCAATCGTCATGACTACCACCACGGCCTTCTCCGCCATTCTGGCGCGCCTGGCCGGCCGGCGGCTGCCAGCCTTGGGCTGGAGCGGGATCGTCATTGCTTTTGCAGGGGTCGTGCTGGTAGTGAACAACAGCCTGACCCGCATCACCTTGGCGGCCGCCAGCCTCGACGGCGCCCTGCTCTGGATGGCCTCGGCCTTCGCCTGGGCGCTCTATGTCGAGCGGTGCGCGCCCTTCAACCGGCGCCTCGGCACCCTGAAGGTGATGGCCTGGACCACATTGCTGGGGGCTGGCCTGCTGACCCCGTTGTCGCTGGTCTTCGATTCCCTGGGCGAGTTCGGCCATCTGACCGACCGGCAGTGGCTTTATTGGCTCTACACCGCGATCTTCCCCGTGGGGGTGGCCTTTCTCGGCCTGACGGCGGGGCTGGAGCGGCTCGGGGTGAGCCGGGTCATGCTCTATATGTACCTGATCCCGGTCGCCGGCGTCGGCCTGTCAGCCGCCTTCTTCGGCGATCCATTGACCCCGGCCCGCGTCCTGGGCGGCCTGGTCGTGCTGCTGGGCGTGGTCCTGACGCGCGTAGCACTCGACCGCGCCGCCCGCGTTCCTGTATGAACGGGGCGAAAAGTCAGAGGATTTGCAATGGCCCGGAAGGCCGCCTCAAAGGCCGCTCCCAAGCTGGTCCTGGCGACAGATGCCCTTGCCACCCCCGGCACCGGCGGGCGGCGGGCGTTCGTCTCGCGCCAGACCAAGGAGACGCGCATCGCCGCCGCCATCAATCTCGACGGCACCGGCAAGTACGATATCCAGACCGGTATCGGCTTCCTCGATCACATGCTGGAGCAGCTCTCGCGCCACAGCCTGATCGACATCACGCTGCGCGCCGAGGGCGACCTCCATATCGACTACCATCACACGACCGAGGATAGCGGCATCGTGCTGGGCGAGTGTCTGGCCAGGGCGCTGGGCAACCGCGCCGGTATCCGCCGTTACGGCAGTGCGACCATCCCGATGGACGAGACGCTGACCGAGGTGGCGCTCGATGTCTCCAATCGACCGTACCTGATCTGGAAGGTGAATTTCTCCAAGCCCAAGCTCGGCACCATGGACACCGAGCTGTTCAAGGAGTGGTTCCAGGCCTTCGCCCAGCTCGGCGGGCTGACGCTGCATGTCTGGAACCATTACGGCGAGAACAATCACCATATCGTCGAGAGCTGCTTCAAGGGCATCGCGCGCGCGCTGCGTGCGGCGATCGAGATCGATCCGCGGCAGCAGACGGCGGTGCCCAGCACCAAGGGCGTGCTGTAGGTCGCTCCCATGACAGTCGCCATTGTCGATTACGGGTCGGGCAACCTGCGCTCGGCCGCCAAGGCCCTGGAACGCGCCGCGCGCGAATCGGGCGCGGACGACCGTGTGCTGGTCACGGCAAATCCGCGCGAGGTCGCGGCAGCCGATCGCATCGTCCTGCCGGGCGTCGGCGCCTTCGCCGACTGCCGGGCCGGCCTCTACGGCGTGCCGGGCATGGTCGACACGCTGCAGCGTGAGGTGATCGAGCGCGGCAAGCCGTTCCTGGGAATCTGCGTCGGCATGCAGTTGATGGCCACGCGTGGCGTCGAATACGGCGTCCATGCCGGACTCGACTGGATCGCTGGTGACGTCGTGCGCATCGAGCCGGGCCAGGCCCATCTCAAGATTCCGCATATGGGCTGGAACGAATTGCTCGAGCTCAAGCCGCATCCGCTGCTGGCAGGCATCGGCGAGCACGATCACGCCTACTTCGTGCACTCCTTTCATTTCAAGGTCGCAAGGCCGGAGACGCTGCTGGCCATCACCGATTACGGTGGCCCGATCACGGCGGTGATCGGACGCGACAACCTCGCGGGCACGCAGTTCCATCCCGAGAAGAGTCAGGCCACGGGCCTGCGCCTGCTTGCCAACTTCTTGCGCTGGAAGCCCTGATAAGCGCGTCCTGCTCCTGATCGAGCCTCCGGTGGCCTTCACCGGAGAGGGGTCTTTCCGCCCGTGCAAGGCAGGGGAAAGCGACTCCGGATCGTCACGATAAGTTCACGCAAATCGCGCGAATCGGTAATCCGATCTTAGCATGGTGCGCGCCTTACAGAGCGCAGCCATGCCCCCCTCATCTTCTCATTCCGTAGCGCCGCCTCAGCGCCAGCGCTGGTTATCCGTTTTGGCGAAAGCCCCTTCAGAGCGGCTCGAAACGCTCTGGCAGACGCTGGGCGTGGCGCCGTCCTACACACTCCTGCGCCGGCCCGAGATCGGGTTGGTGATGGTGCAGGGCCGCATCTCCGGCAGCGGCGCGCCGTTTGCCGCCGGCGAGATGACCGTCACGCGCGCCGCCATACGGCTGGACAGCGGCGAGGTCGGCATTGGCTATGTCGGCGGCCGCCATCCTCGCCAGGCCGAACTGATCGCCACCATCGACGCCCTGGGCCAGCGCCCGGAATGGCAGGACGCGATCGAGCAGCAGATCGTGACGCCCCTCGAACAGGAAGCCGACGCGCGCCGCACGATGCGCGCCGCCAAGGCCGCGGCGACCAAGGTCGATTTCTTCACGGTGGCACGAGAGGGCGGAGCATGACCGGCATCACAGCCAGCGACGGCCTCGCTCCCGGTCTCGCCGATCCGGCACACGACAGCCAGCGCCTGTTTCGCGCCATTCTCGATGCCTTCGCGCATCCCGGGCGCATCGTTGCATTGCCTGAGGCGCCGGCAGCCGTGGCGCCCATGAGCCAGGCAGCGACCGCCTTCATCCTGACGCTGATCGATCGCGATACGCCGCTATGGCTGGCGCCCTCTTTCGATACACCAGCGGTCCGCGATTTCGTCCGCTTCCACACCGGCGCGGCTCTCGTCGCATTCGAGGCCGATGCGCTCTTCGGCCTGGCATCGACCGAACGCTGTCCGCTGTTCGACGGCTTTCCGATCGGCAACGACGCCTATCCGGATCGCTCGGCGACGGTCGTGGTCGAGGTGCCGTCGCTGCGCGGCGGTCCGTCCCTCACCTTGCGCGGGCCCGGCATCGACGGCCAGGCCCAGATGGCCATTCCCGGCCTGACGGACGACTTCGTCCAGGAGCGGGCCGCAAATCACGCGCTGTTTCCCTGCGGTGTCGACCTCGTCTTCACCGCCGGATCGGAACTCCTGGCTCTTCCCCGCAGTATCGTCGTGGAGCGCTGACCATGTATGTCGCCGTCAAGGGTGGAGAAACAGCGATCGCCCATTCGCTCGATCTGCTGGCCGATCGTCGACGCGGAGCGCGTGACCTTCCCGAGCTGACACTCGACCAGATCGACCAGCAGCTGTCGCTGGCCGTCGATCGGGTGATGACCGAAGGCTCGTGCTACGACCGTACACTCGCGGCGCTGGCCATCAAGCAGGCGCGCGGCGATCTGTTCGAGGCCGTGTTCCTGCTGCGCGCCTATCGCACGACCCTGCCTCGCTTCGGTCACTCCCTTCCCATCGACACCAGCCGCATGGTCGCCGACCGACGCATCTCCTCGACCTTCAAGGACGTGCCGGGCGGCCAGGTGCTGGGACCGACCTTCGACTACACGCATCGCCTGCTCGATTTCTCCCTGATGACCGGTGACGAGCGGCCGACGGCGCCGACCGCGCCCGTCGATACAGCCCAGGAGCTGCCGCGGGTCGGCGACATCCTCGAACGCGAAGGCATGCTCGAGCCGCCACCGCCAGCGGATGCCGGGGCGCCGACGCAGGACATCACCCGCGATCCGCTTACCTTTCCCGCGGCGCGCGCCGTGCGCCTGCAGAACCTGGCGCGCGGCGACGAGGGCTTCCTGCTCGCCCTCGGCTATTCGACCCAACGCGGCTACGGCAACAATCATCCCTTCGTCGGCGAAGTCCGCTACGGCAGCGTGCCGGTTGGCTTCGTGCCGGAGGAACTCGGCTTCGCCATCGAGATCGCCGAGATCGACGTGACCGAGTGCGACATGGTCAACCAGTTCGCCGGTTCGCACGACGTGCCGCCGCAATTCACGCGTGGCTACGGGCTCGCCTTCGGCCATTCGGAGCGCAAGGCCATGTCGATGGCGCTGGTCGATCGCGCGCTACGCGCCGACGAGCTGTCGGAGGGCGTGACCTCGCCGGCCCAGGACGAGGAGTTCGTCCTGGCGCACAGCGACAGCGTCGAGGCCTCGGGCTTCGTCCAGCACCTCAAGCTGCCCCATTACGTCGACTTCCAATCCGAGCTCGTCGTGGTGCGGACGCTGCGCGAGGAAGTCGAAGCGCGGCGCCGCCGCAGCACACCGGTTTCCGCCTTTGGCCAGGCGGCGGAGTAGTCTCATGCCCGACACGAACCAGGACGCTGGCAGCGCCTACAACTACGCCTATCTCGACGAACAGACCAAGCGCATGATCCGGCGCGCGATCCTCAAGGCGATCGCGGTCCCGGGCTATCAGGTCCCGTTCGGCGGCCGCGAAATGCCCCTGCCCTATGGCTGGGGCACCGGCGGCATCCAGATCACCGCCTCCATCATCGGCCGCGACGACACGCTGAAGGTGATCGACCAGGGCGCCGACGATACGACGAACGCCGTTTCCATCCGGCGCTTCTTCGCCCGCGTCGCCGATGTCGCCACGACGACGCGGACCGAGGACGCGACCGTCATCCAGACCCGCCATCGCGTGCCCGAGACTCCGCTGCGGGAGGGACAGATCCTGGTCTTCCAGGTTCCGATCCCCGAGCCCCTGCGCATGCTGGAACCGCGCGAGACCGAAACGCGCACGCTGCACGCGCTCAGCGAATACGGCGTCATGCAGGTCAGCCTCTACGAGAGCATCGCGCGGCATGGCCGGATCTCCAAGGCCTACAACTATCCGGTGCTGGTCAACGGGCGCTATATCATGAGCCCGTCGCCGATCCCGAAGTTCGACAACCCCAAGCTCGACCGCAATCCGGCCCTGCAGCTCTACGGCGCAGGCCGGGAGAAGCGTATCTACGCCGTGCCGCCCTACACGCCGGTGAAGAGCCTCGACTTCGAGGACCATCCCTTCGAGATCGAGCGCTGGCCGCAGAGCTGTGACTTCTGCGGCTCGACCGAAAGCTTCCTCGACGAAATGATCGTCGACGACCAGGGAACGCGGCAATTCATCTGCTCCGACACCGACTACTGCCAGGAGCGGCAGGAGAACCAGCGGCAGGAAGCGGAACGCCAGGAGATACGCAGCAAATGACCAGCCCGCTTCTCTCTGTTCAGGGGCTGACCAAGCGCTTTGGCGACCGCACCGCCTGCAACGAGATCAGCTTCGATCTGTGGCCGGGCGAAGTGCTGGGCATCGTCGGCGAGTCGGGCTCCGGGAAGAGCACCCTGCTCAACTGCCTGGCCGGGCGGCTCACGCCCGAAGAGGGCTCGGTTCTGTACGAGACCCAGTCCGCGGGTATCGTCGATGTCCATCATCTGACCGAGGCCCGCCGGCGACTGCTGGCCCGGACCGAATGGGGTTTCGTCAACCAGGACGCGCGGGAAGGCCTGCGCATGGGCGTGAGTGCTGGCGCCAATATCGGCGAGCGCCTGATGGCGATCGGCGCCCGTCACTATGGCGACATTCGCCGCACGGCCTCCGATTGGCTGGAGCGGGTCGAGATCGATCTTGCCCGCATCGACGATTCGCCGACCGTCTATTCCGGCGGCATGCGCCAGCGCCTGCAGATCGCGCGAAACCTCGTGAGCAATCCGCGACTGGTCTTCATGGACGAGCCCACTGGCGGCCTCGACGTCTCGGTACAGGCGCGCCTGCTCGATCTGCTGCGCGGCCTGGTCGATCGCTTCCATCTTTCGGCGATCCTGGTGACGCACGATCTCGGCGTCGCCCGGCTGCTGACGCACCGGCTCATGGTCATGCAGCGGGGTGAGGTGGTCGAAGCTGGCCTGACCGATCAGGTCCTCGACGATCCGCAGCATGCCTACACGCAGATGCTCGTCGCCTCGATCCTGCCCGTCTGACCCGGATCCCAACGTCATGCTGCCTGTTCTGAGCGTACGCGACCTCAACAAGTCCTTCGTCATGCATGCGCAGGACGATCTTGCGCTTCCGGTCCTGCGCGATGTGGCGCTCGACGTCGCGCCCGGCGAATGTCTCGCCTTGGTGGGCCCCTCGGGTGCCGGCAAGAGCACGCTGTTGCGTTCCCTCTATGGCAATTACCGGCCGCAAGCCGGCTCGATCCGCGTGCGCCACCGCGCTGACTGGGTCGAGCTGGTGAACGCCGAACCGCGCGTCACCCTCGATGTGCGACGCCATACCATGGGCTTCGTCAGCCAGTTCCTGCGTGTCATTCCGCGCGTGGCGACCGTCGACGTCGTTGCCGAGCCGATGATGCGCCTCGGGGCATCGCCGGAAGAGGCCCGTCGGCGGGCCGAGTTCCTGCTCGGCATTCTCGGCATCCCGGAACGTCTGTGGTCGCTGCCGCCGGCCACCTTTTCCGGAGGCGAGCAGCAGCGCGTGAACATCGCCCGCTCCCTGATCGCCGACTACCCGATCCTCCTGCTCGACGAGCCAACTGCCTCACTCGATGTCGCCAACCGGGATGGCGTCATCGACCTGATTCGAACGCGACGCGACGCGGGCGCCGCGATCGTCGGCATTTTCCACGATGTAGCGGTGCGCGATGCGCTCGCCACCCGTCTGTACACGGTCGATCCCCCGGGAGTTCAAGCATGAGCTGCGAAACCATCTTCACCAATGGCCGCATCGTCACCGCCGACCGCGAATTCGACGGGACCGTGGTGGTGCGCGACGGTCAGATCGCCGAGCTCGACGAAGGCCGCTCCCAGGTCGCAGGCGCCGTCGATCTCGAGGGCGACTATCTGCTGCCGGGCTTCGTCGAGCTGCACACGGACAATCTCGAGAAGCACTTCGCCCCCCGCCCTGGCGTGAAGTGGCCGAGCGTGCCGGCCTTGATGGCCCATGACACGCAGATCACCGCCGCCGGCATTACCACGGTGTTCGATTCGCTGGCGCTGGGCGACGTTCGCGGCGAGACCGACCGCGTCCGCAATCGCGAGAGCATGATGGACGCGATCTGCGAGGCGATGGAACGGGCTCTCACGCGCGCGGACCATCGCATTCATCTGCGCTGCGAGATCGTCGCCAACGATGCCGTCGATGCCGTCGATCGCTGGATCGATCTGCCCCTGGTCGGCCTGATCTCGATCAACGACCACACGCCGGGCCAGCGCCAGTTCATCGATCCCGAGAAGCTGCGCCTGTACCACACCAAGAAGTACGGCATGACCAACGAGGAGTTCGAGGTCTTCCGCGCCGAATCGATGGCGCTGCACGCCAAGAACGCCGTCCGTCACCGCAACGAGATCGTGTCACGCGCGCAGGCACGCGCCCTGCCGCTCGCCAGCCACGACGATGCGACGACCGACCATGTCCGCGAAGCGGTGCAGAACGGCATGAGCATCGCCGAATTTCCGACCACGCCCGAGGCGGCGCAGGCTTCGAGCGAAGCCGGCCTGGCCGTGCTGGTCGGGGCGCCGAACCTGGTGCTGGGCGGCTCGCATTCCGGCAACATCGCCGCGATCGACGTCGTGCGAGCCGGGCAGGCGGACATCTTGTCGTCTGATTACGTCCCGGCCAGCCTGATGGAAGGCGTGTTCAAGCTGACGAACGAAGTCGGCATCAGCCTGCCCGAGGCGGTGAAACTTGCCTCTCTCAATCCGGCCCGCGCGGTCAGCCTCAACGATCGTGGCCAGATCGCGCCCGGCTTGCGAGCCGATCTGGTGCGCACGCGCGTGCTCGGCGGATCGCCGGTCGTGCGCTCGGTCTGGCGCGGCGGCGAGCGCGTTCTCTAGCCAAGCCACTCCGACATGCCGTCCGAAAGACAGAGCGCCCTAGTCTATGTCATGGGCCCATCCGGCGCCGGCAAGGATTCTGTCCTGGCCCGCGCCCGCGCACTCCTGGCGCCGGAGGCGCCCGTCGTCTTCGCCCATCGCTACATCACGCGGCCGACCGAGGCTGGCGGCGAGAACCATATCGCGCTCAGCCCCCGCGAATTCGCCCTGCGCCGCAGCCATGGCCTGTTTGCCTTCCATTGGCAGGCGCACGGCAACGACTACGGCATCGGCCGCGAGATCCATGCCTGGCGCAAGGCCGGCCTCACGGTCGTCATCTCCGGCTCGCGCGAACATTTCGAGAAGGTGGGCGGCGTCGACGACGATACCTATCCGGTGCTGATCACGGCCCCGCCCGAGATGCTGGCGGAGCGCTTGGCGGCGCGGGGTCGCGAGGACGAATCGGCGGCCCTCGCCCGTCTCGACCGCGGCATGGCCTATGAGGTCAAGGATCCGCGACTGGTGACGATCGTGAACGACGGCGCCCTCGATACGGCAGCGACCGCCTTCGTCAGCTTGCTCGCCACACTTCAGTACTCACCAGCCGCCCGCCGCCGAGCCTGAACCGGGCCAGCACGGTGAAAGGGCGGTCCGGCGCGCTCTGGCGGAAAACGCAGAGATCGCGGATCTCGAGTGGCCGGTCGACGAAGCTGGAGAAGCGCTGACCGAGCAAGGTCTTCACCGCTTCGCGCTCGCCCGCGTCGACAATGCGGCCGGTCAAGGTGAGATGAAAGCGCCATTCCTCGAGCACATAGGGATAGCCCCAGCGCACGAGCAGCTCCTCCTGGCGGGGCGATAGACCGGCAGCCCGCCGCCGCGCGAGCTCGGCCTCACCGGCAGGACGACGGAACGCATCGAACTCGACCACACAGCGATCGGCAAGATCATGCAGCTCGACACAGCGCTCTGCAGGGATGAGTGCCAGGAATTGCGAAAGGCCGGCCAGAACGATCGAGGGCACCGTCACTGGCTTCAGCTTGACCGAGAAGGCGCCGACGGCTGCCAGGAAATCCGCCTCCGAGACGTCGTCCGTCAGCGCCATCGGCGGCTTCAGCGTGCCATGGAAGCCGTAGCGCCGCGGCTCCGCGGTGATCTCGGCCAGCCGGTCCGGCGCGAAGCCGACCGAGAGCGCCAGACGTCGCGTCCGTCCGCCCTCGGGATTCCAGCCCAGCCATTGCGCGGCGGTCGTCGCCAGTCCCTCGTCGGGGCGAGGCGCATAATAGAGCGCGTAACGCGGCCGAACCTCGGTCACGAGGTGCGCTCGCGACGGCCGATCAGGGCGAAGCGCAAACGGCTGGAGATGAAATCAATCATCGCGACTGCCACCAGAATCATCAGGATGATAAACGAGGCCTGCTGCAGCTCGAGCGTCCGGATTGCCTCGGCGAGCTGAAGGCCGATGCCGCCTGCTCCGACCACGCCCAAGACGCTGGCCCACCGAACGTTGGACTCGAAGAAATAGAGGATCTGGCTGGCCAGAACGGGGAAGACCTGCGGCAGGATGCCGAAGCGCACGCTCAGCAGCCGTCCACCGCCGGTCGAGAGAATGCCTTCGACGGGCTTGTGGTCGGCCGTCTCGAGCGCCTCGGAGAAGAGCTTGCCGAAGCTGCCGATATCGGAGGTCGCAAAGGCCAGCACGCCAGCGAACGGTCCAAGCCCGACCACGCCGATCCAGATCAGGGCCCAGATGAGGATGTCGACGCTGCGGATCGTGTCGAGCGAGCGCCGGGTCAGGAAGTTCACGAGTCGCGCCGCCGTCACGTTTCTTGCCGCCAGCAGGCTGAGTGGCAGCGCCAATACGGCAGCGGTAAGCGTACCCAGGAGGGCGATGGCGATGGTCTCGACCAGCCCCCAGAAATAAAGTTGGAAGAGCGACCAGGTTCCTGGATCTGGCGGCAGCATGAGAAGGATGACATCCCACAGCTTGCCGATCCCAGCGATCGTCTTCCATTGGAAGAAGCCGAGATTGGCCATGCCCAGCACCAGGAGCAGGAACATGCCGGCGAACACGATCGCCACGGGACGCTCGCGGCCCGGACCGCCGAAGTGCTGCGGATGACGCGTTCGCAGCGCCGCGACGTCGAGCTGGCGCCGATCCGGCATCAATGCTTCTCCACGAGGTCGATCAGCCGATGGCGGATCATGCCGGTCAGGATGTCGATCAGGGCCACGGTGACCACGATCATGACGAGGATCGCCGAGACATCGGAGTAGTAGAATTTGCGGATGGCCTCGAACAGGTCCATGCCGATACCGCCGGCGCCGACGAAGCCGAGCACCGCGCTTTCGCGGACGTTGATCTCGAAGCGCAACAGAGCATAGCTGACGAAACTGGACGAGACCTGCGGGAGAGCGCCGAAGCGCATGGCCACATGCCACGGCGCCCCGGTCGAGGAGACGCCCTCGACGGGCTTCATGTCGATGTTCTCGACCACCTCGGAGAACAGCTTGCCGAGCGTGCCCAGCGAGTGGATCGCAACAGCGAGCACGCCTGCCATGGGACCGAGGCCGAAGGCGATCACGAACATCAGCGCGAACACCAGGCCCGGAACGGTGCGGCAGAACTCGCAGAAGCGACGAACGGCCATGCTCAGCCAGCGATTGGGCGTAACGTTGGCGGCCGCCAGAAAGGCCAGGAAGAAAGCGCCGATCGCGCCCAGCACCGTACCGACATAGGCCATCACGAGGGTCTCGCCGAGCAGCCTCAGCCAACGGCCGATCCCCCAGAACCATTCCACCGGATCGGAAAAGACCAGGGCGCCGCTGTCGAGGTGCAGCAGCCGGCCGAAATAGCCGGTGAAATTGCCGATCTTGGCCCAGAACAACGACGGCGAGACTTCGGCCGCGACGCTCGACAGCGCGATCGCGACCAACAGGGCGGCGAGCAGCATCAGCGAATGCCACCGCCGCGTCCGCACTGCTGCGTCGTAGGCGGCGAACAGTGGCCTCAGTTGCGCCTCTGGGAGCTGGGCGACGGGCGACGGCACGAGGACCAGCTTCCGCTACGCGGCGACGATCAGCTCTTCTGCTTGCGCAGCGAGTCGATGAACTTGATCAGTTCGACGACCGTCTCGTAGTACTTCGCATCCACGGCCTTGAACTCGCGATCCTTGCCGTCCGACAGCTTGTCGTAGGCGGCCTTGGCCTTGGTCGGCGCTTCCTCGAACGCCTTCCAGATCGCCGCCTTGGCATCGGCCGGCATGTCGGTCAGGTAGGCGTAGGGCGAGTTCGGGATCAGGTCGGACTTGGAGATGATGCGGAAGTCGTCCTTCTTCACCAGCCCCTTGTTGACCATGCGCGTGAGGTTGGAATCCTCGTCCGAGTTCCACCAGTTGGCGGCGATGTCCACGGTGTTCTGCTGGAGCGCGAGGATCGCGTTCTCGTGGCTGCCGGTATAGGTCACGTGGGAGAAGTAGCTTTCCGGCACGATGTGCAGCTTGTTCAGGATGAAGCGTGGCACGTTGTTGCCCGAGGTCGAGTTGGGGTCGACCAGGCCGAGATTCTTGCCCTTGAGATCGTCGATGGTCTTGTACGGGCTGTCGGACCGCACATAGAACACCGAGTAGTAGCCGACCGTTCCGTCGTTGTTGACGGTGGTGCAGAAGGGCTCGGTCTTGACGCCGGTGACGACGGCGCGCGCATAGGAGGCTGGACCGTAGCCGGCGATATGGATCGAGCCGTTGCGCTGTCCCTCGATGACCGCCGCGTAGTCGTTGGCGATGCGCAGCGTGACCTTCACGCCGAGTTCCTTCGACAGATAATCGACGAAGGGCGCATAACGATCCGCGACACCCGAAGCGTTCTCGGCCGGAACGATGCCGAGCACCAACTCCGGATACTTGTCCCGCCAGCCAGCCGCCCAGGAGCTGCTGCTGAACGCGACCGTTCCGGCGGCGAAGGCCGTGCCGATGAGCTGTCGACGGTTGAACATGAGCGATCTCCTGCTGTGCTGATTGGCTGATTGACGGGGAAGGCTGATTGAGCGGACGGGAAATCAGGAACCGGCGAGTGCCAGACCGGGCTGAGCGCCCGGAACGAAGCCCGGCGCGGAGGCAGGGCCGATGACATCGGCCGATTCCAGGCCATAGAGATCGCGAGCGACGTGATCGGTGAGGGCTGCAGGCGCGCCGTCGAACACCAGCCGTCCGGCGGCGAGCCCAACGAGGCGATCGCAGTATTTGCGCGCAAGATCCAGGCTGTGGAGATTGCAGATGACAGTGATGCCGAAGTGGCGGTTGATGTGCTGAAGCGCATCCATCACCACCTGCGTGTTACGCGGGTCGAGCGACGCGATCGGCTCGTCGGCGAGGATGATCTCGGGCTCCTGGATCAGGGCGCGCGCGATCGCCACGCGCTGTTGCTGGCCTCCCGAGAGCGTATCGGCGCGCTGGCCCGCGAGACGGGCGATATCCAGACTCTCGAGTGCCGACAGACCCATGGCCTTTTCCTCGTCGGTCCACAGCTTGAGCACGGCCCGCCAGGCCGGGGCGTGGAAGGCGCGCCCCATCAGCACGTTGGTCAGGACGTCGAGCCGGCCGGCCAGATTGAATTGCTGGAAGATCATGGCGCAACGCGCCCGCCATTGCCGCAAGGCGCGCCCCTTGAGCGCCGTCACGTCGACATCGCCAAAGCGGATCACTCCGCCGGTCGGATCGCCCAGCCGGTTGATCATGCGCAGGAGAGTCGACTTGCCAGAGCCCGACTGGCCAATCACGCCAACGAACTGACCCGACGGCACTCCAAGCGAAATGCCATCGACGGCCCGTTTGGCCCCGAACTGTTTCACAACCCCATCAAGCCGCAGCATGCAAACCCCGCAATGCGTCGGATGCTGGGTAGCGGTGGCAGGCTGCAAACAGACGACCGTTTGGTTACAGAAACGAGACAGTCGCGCCGCATCGGGGATAAGGCGAACGAACCGATGATTTGGGCTGTCATATTGTTGGACTAGACAGGCCGCTTTCGACAGCCAGGTGCGCTGCGAACCATGAGGGAAGCCGCCGACATGACCCCGGAAAACGATGAGATCGATCTTCAGCTCAGCCGCCGCAAATTGCTCGCCGCCGCGGGCATCTACGGGGGAGCAGCGGCGGTGGCATCGCTCCTGCCGATCGGATCGGCCCAGGCCACTCCCGCGTCCGGCACGGCACCTGAGGCGGCGGCGACGTCACCGGTCTCCGGCCTGCACCTTCAGTTCGGTGCAGATGCCTCATCCGAAGTGGTGGTGTCCTGGCATGCGCTGCAGCCCGTCCAGAATCCACGCGTGTTGGTCGGCGGACTCGATGGCAGGCTCGAACGTACGGTTACAGCGACGCCCGTGAGCTACACCGACGGCAAGTCGAAGCAGACCGTTTACGCCTATCACGCGAAGATCGGTGATCTGAAACCGGACTCGGCCTTTCTCTATGGCGCCCTTCATGATGGCGCTCAGCCGGAGTTCGGAACCTTCCGGACCGCGCCGCGTGGTCGTTCGGCATTCACCTTCACCAGCTTCGGCGACCAGGGCACTCCAACCCTGGCGCGGAAGTTCGTCCTGCCGGAAGGGGTGACGATTCCCTCTCCGCCGGCCTATGTGAACGACAACCTCGGATCGCCAGCGGCCGGCGACACGACCCTCGGCGTGGAACGGCTGAATCCCCTGTTCCATCTTTTCAACGGCGACCTCTGCTATGCCAACATCGCCCAGGATCGGGTGCGGACGTGGTGGGATTTCTGGACGAACAACACCCGCAGCGCCCGTAATCGTCCCTGGATGCCCTCTCCCGGCAACCACGAGAACGAACTGGGCAACGGACCGATCGGATACCAAGCCTACCAGACCTACTTCTCGGTACCGGAGGCCGCGGGTCAGACCGACGTGACGCGCGGGCTCTGGTACGCCTTCACGGCCGGATCGGTGCGCATGGTCAGCATCGCCAACGATGACATCTGCTACCAGGACGGCGGCAATTCCTATGTTCGAGGCTATTCCGCCGGCGCGCAGAAAGCCTGGCTGGAGAAGGAACTGGCGGCCGCCCGCGCGGACCGCAGCATCGACTGGCTGGTGGTCTGCATGCACCAGGTCGCCATTTCGACCGTCGACCAGTTCAACGGCGCGGATCTCGGGATTCGCGAAGAGTGGCTGCCGCTGTTCGACAAGTACGAGGTCGACCTTGTGGTGTGCGGGCACGAGCATCATTACGAACGCTCCCACCCGATCCGTGGTCGGCAATCGACCCCGACCCTGACACCGATCCCCACCGCGACGACGACCGACGTCATCGATACCACCAAAGGCACGGTGCATATGGTCATCGGCGGCGGCGGAACCTCCGTGCCATCGAACCAGCTCTTCTTCGACCCGCCGCAATGCCGGGTAATCACCGCTGTCGGCGCCCCCGACCCGAAGACGGGAAAGCGCGCGCCAATCTATCTGAAGGAGAGCGCGGCCTGGTCGGCCGTGCGCAACGCCGCACATGCGTACGGCTTCGCCGCCTTCGCTGTCGATCCGGGCTCCCATCCCGGCGACGTCACCACGATCAAGGTCACCTATTACGATGTGGTGGGCCTGGACGGTCAGATCGCTCCCTTCGAAACCTTCACCTTGCGCCGCCCCCGTCGCGACTAAAGCGCGATGGCTTTTGCTTCGGCCCTGATTCCGCGAAAAGTCATCGCGCTGTAGCCGAAGGGCCAGCGGTATCGCCGCACTCGCGGCCTGAGCAAATGCCCAGGCCGTCGAACCTCGATTGCTGCGTCTGCACTTCGCGCCGCAAACAGCGCCAAGCGGACGCTGTGGCATGCACGAGGCATGCGGCAACGCTCATTGTGCCGCCAATTCCAGCGCCCTAGGCTTTGCCGGCGCGTCGCATTCTTCGATCCGCGAATGCCGACAGCGCCGATCCACGCGTCCGAGCGTACCGATCAGACAACGCCCGATAATTCCGATCCGATAATCCTGGAAGGAGTTCTCATGACGCAGCAAGCCAATGCCCGCGATCTGTCTCGTCGCCGCCTGATCGCCGCCGCCGGTGCCGGCGCGGTGGCGTTGCCCGGTCTTGCCTTGGCGCAGGCGTCACCGCCGACGCCCCCAGGGCCGCCCAGCACCATCACCAACCCGCCGCGCGATTTCAGTCGTCATGGCGCCCCGACCACCTACTTCAACGATCCCGACGTGATCTCGGTGGACCCGTCGTTCAACGCCATCGCCCAGCCCAACGCCGCCATCATGAGGCTATGGACCGGGGCGCTGTGGTCGGAAGGTCCGGCGTGGAGCGCCGAGGGCCGTTATCTGGTCTGGAGCGACATCCCCAACAACCGTCAGCTCCGCTGGCTGGAGGATGACGGGCATGTGAGCGTGTTCCGCATGCCGTCCAACAACAGCAACGGCAACAGCTTCGACTTCCAGGGCCGGCAACTGTCCTGCGAGCATCTCACGCGGCGCGTGGTGCGCTACGAGCTCGACGGCTCGATCACGGTGCTGGCGGACAGCTACAACGGCAAGCGGCTGAACTCGCCCAACGATGTCGTCGCCCATCCCGACGGCAGCTACTGGTTCACCGATCCGCCCTACGGCAGCTCGCTCTACGAAGGCGCGCCCGACGCCGCCGGCGGACCGGTCAATCCGCAGGGACATCTCAAATCGACGCTCGGCCAAGCGCAGGGAATGGGCATGCTCAAGCGCGAGCTGCCGACCAGCTGCTATCGCATCGATCCCAGCGGCAAGATCGATCTGGTCGTCACCGAGGAGCAGGTTCCCGATCCGAATGGCCTCTGCTTCTCTCCCGACTACAAGAAACTCTATGTCGTCAGCACCGGCAAAGGGCCTGGCGACAAGGGGCCCGGCGGCAAGGGCGATGTGTTCGTGTTCGATATCGGCGCCGACAACAAACCGGCCAACGGCAAGCGGTTCGCCGACTTCATGGTCGATGGCGTCAAATGCGGTCCCGACGGCATCCGCTGCGACGTCGACGGGAATGTATGGTGCTCGAGCAATGCCGGCCGCGCCGTCGGCTACAATGGCGTCACGGTCTGGACGCCCGAGGGCAAGTTGATCGGCCGCATCCGGTTGCCGGAAGTGTGCGGCAACATCTGTTTCGGCGGGCCCAAGCGCAACCGGCTGTTCATGGCGGCCAGCCAGTCGCTCTACGCGGTGTTCGTCAACACCCAGGGAGCCGGTCCGGGCTGACGGGACGCTCGCCGCTCAGGACGGGTGAAGGACCTGTGCCGCATAGGCCTGCAACACGCTGAAGTCGTCGCCCTCGCCACGGGCGGCGACGACCTGATCGGGACGAACCAGGACCCAGCCGGGACCGCGCAGACGATAACGTTCCCGCACTTCGCCCTTGGGGTCGCTGCGACCGTCGAGACGAAGCACCTGGAGCTGCTGGGCCGCCTCATTGACGATGCCGGGCGCCGTCAGCGGGCGTTCGCCCTCCTCGAAGATCAGCAGGCTGTGGTGACCGGTCGACAGATAGGGCCAGAGTCCGTGGCTCTTACCGCTGGCCGCTTCGACGATCGTCGCCTCACGCGCCCGGCTGCCGACATCGGTGCGCTTGGCCTTGCGCTTGCCGCCGCCCAGGGCCACCAATGGTCCGTCGCGATAGATGATCTCCGTCTCCGACAATTCGACCTGCAGCTTGCGCTGAACGGCCGGCATATTGCCGAAGATCGACACGGCCATATCCTTGGCCAGGGTCATGAGCTTGTTGCCGCCGAAGGCGAGATGCAGCTTCTGCGCGGCCGCGTCGACCACCGCTTTGGCCACCGGGCGCCGCTCGGCTTCGTAGCTGTCGAGCAGCAACGCGGCATTGCCGACGCCTTTCAGGACGTAGGCCAGCTTCCAGCCGAGATTGACCGCATCCTGGATGCCGGTGTTCATGCCCTGGCCACCGGCCGGCGAGTGGATGTGGGCGGCATCGCCGGCAAGGAAGCAACGGTCGACGCGGTACTGCGCCGCCAGGCGCTCGTTGATGCGGAAGACCGAGAGCCAGCTCGGGTCGCGCAGGCGAAGCCCGTGCGGACCGTGGTCGTCGATGGCGCGCTGCAATTCCTCCAGGCTGGTAGGCTCGCTGCCGTTCGACGGATCGTCGGCGCGCATCGCGAACACGCGCCAGGTCGCGGTCTCGAACGGGAACAGCGCCACGGTCCCGCCGTTGTGCCACCACAGATAGATGCTGCGATGATCGAGATCACCGCCATCGATCAGCACGTCGCCAAGAAGGAAGGTCTGCGGTTCGGTGTAGCCTTCGAAGGTGATGCCGAGCGCCTGCCGCACAGCGCTGCGGGCCCCGTCGCAGCCGACCACATACTTGGCCGTGGCGGTTTCCTTCCGGCCGTCGGCATGAGTCAGGGTCGCGGTGACGCCCTGGCCGTCCTGTGTCAGGCCGGCCAGCTCGACCGAACGCTCGACCGTGACACCGAGTTCGGCAAGACGGGCGGTCAGCAATTGCTCGGTACGCGATTGCGGCAACAGAAGGGGAAACGGAAACGGGCTGTCGATCCCCTCGCCCACGGCCAGCGTCGCCAGCCGTCGCCCGCCATCGCCGATGCACAGGGCGTTGAGGCGCTGACCATCAGCCACGAAATGCTCGACGACGCCCAGGGCCTGCAAAGCCTCCAGGCTGGCGCTCCAGAGCGCCAGCGCCTTAGAGACCGAGCTGGGCGCCGCGGCGCGATCGACGATCCGCACGGGAATGCCGTATTGACGCAAGGTGATTGCGAGCGACAGGCCGGTCGGGCCGGCACCGGCGATCAGGACATCTGCAGACGGCTCTGTAGTCATGACTCTCCCCCTCTGGCTTGCGGCATGTGGTGCGGCTAGGGCGTCAGCGACAGATCGAGCGCTTCCATCTGCGCCGGCTGCATGTACGCCTCGTAGACCGCGATCATCTCGGCCGGCACCACTTCCAGAAGATAGCGGTTCTCGACCCAGACCTCGACGACATGGAATACCGGCGGCCGACCCGGCGCCGCGCGGCTGAAGAATTTCGTGCGCCATCCGGCCTCGGCACCAATGCGCTCGATGGCCATCCGGTCGAGAGGCACGGACAGCAAGGCGTGGAAGCCCATGTAGGAACGATCACCGGGAAGCGAACGATAGGCAACCGGCGCCTCATCGTCACCAGGAGCCATGACGATGGTCTCCGGATACACCTCGATCATCGTGCCGTGACGATCGCCGCTGACGGCCATGGCAGCCCCGGGCAATGGTCCGGAGAAGCGATAGGCCCGTCCGCCGATCAGCTTGGCCAGCACCTTGGCGACGTTAACGGGATCGCGCGCCGGAAGGGAGAAGTGATGGATCACGATTTCACCCCTTCCAGCAGTTTCCCCCGGACTCCGATATCGCGTACTCGGCCCGCCAGGCCCGACGGATCATCTTTCAGCGCCTTGACGAGCGCCGCGACCGCCCAGCCGGCGACCTGTTCGGCCTCCTTGGGCGTGAAGCCGCAGGTATCCCGCAGCCAGCGCCACACCGTGGGCGTCCAGAATGCCGACGCCACCATCGCGCCACGGCGTCGCTGATCCGGGGTGAGCTTGGGCAAGGCCGTACCGACCGCATCCACCCACGGGCCGTGCCTTTTGCCACTGTCCGCGTGGCGCTGGCGATCCCATGCCGGCCGGTTCATCAGGTTGCGCAGCAGGGCGCCGTATTCCTCGTAATGGCCGAACAGGTCCGCGGGCAGTTCGGCGAAGTGATCGAGATCAGGCAGCGGCTTCTGCAAGCCCAGGCGTGGCTTCAGCCACTGGAAGAAGGCCGTCACCAGATCGTCGATGGTCGCGAAATGGGAATAGACGGTGGGTGCCGAGACACCGGCAAGTTCGGCCAGGTGCCGCAGGGTCAGGGTCTCTATATCGTTCTTTTCGAGATAGTCCTTGGCCGCCATCAGGATGCGCTCACGCGTCAGGGCCGCCTGCGCATCGCGCAAGGGACTCTGATAGACCCGCGCCCGCTTAGCCATTTACATTGTCTCTCATAAAATGACATTACAATTGTAATGTCAATTGTCAAGAGCGTACCGAAGCGTGCGTTCAAAACGGCCGCACAACGGACCGGCTCAGGGGACGATCGACAGAAGGAGAAAGGCGCCGAAGATGCCGAGATGGATCATTCCATGCAGCAATGTCGTTCGGCCGGTTCCCAGCGTCAGCGTGCCGACGAACAGGGTCAGTGCCAACAGGATCATGCTCTCCGGCGTCAGGCCGAGGGCAAGCTGCTTGCCCAGGAGCAGGGAAACGCCGGCCACGACCGGGATGGTCAAGCCGATGCTGGCCAAGGCCGACCCCAGAACGAGATTGATGCTGTTCTGCAGCCGGTTGACCAGGGCCGCGCGCACCGAGGCGATTCCCTCGGGCAGCAGCACGATGGCGGCGATGATCACGCCGACCACGGCGCGCGGCAGTCCGGCCGCCTGGATCGCCTCATCCAGCGGATAGGACAGCATCTTGGCCAGCAGCACCACGCTGACCAGAGACACCAGGAGCAGAGCAAGACTTTCCGAAGCGAGCGCCACGCCGGGCCGCTGGCTCGGCTCGTGTTCGTCGTCGGTCGCCTCGAGGAAATAGTCGCGATGGCGAATCGTCTGGACGAAGATGAAGGCGGCGTAGAGCACGAGCGAGATGGCCGCGACATAGATCAGCTGCGCGCTGGTGAAGTTCGGGCCGGGGACGCTCTGGGTGAAGTTCGGCAGGACCATCACCAGCAGCGACAACGTGCCGAGGACCGCCAAGGCCGCGGAGGCGCCGTGAAGCTGGAAGGTCTGCTCGCCATGGCGGTTTCCACCCAGCACCAGACAGACGCCGACGACGCCGTTCAGCACGATCATGATGGCCGAGAAGACGGTGTCGCGGGCTACTTCCTCACTGCCATGCGCTCCCGACAGCATGATCGACACGATCAGCGCCACCTCGATCGAGGTCACCGCGATGGCCAGCACGATCGAGCCGAACGGCTCGCCCAGCCGTGCGGCCAGGATCTCGGCGTGATGGACGGCCGAGAAGACAGCGCCGCCCAGCAAGGCGGCGGCCATGGTGATGACAAGACCGCTCTTGGCCTGGAGGAGCCCCGTCAGGCTTGCTCCCACCATCAGCGCCGCCGCGATCGGCAGGATCCGCGACCACAGGGGATTGGCAATGTGAGAACGCAAGGGCACGTCTACCTCGTTGTGCCGAGATCGACGGCCCCCCGCACGCTCAACGCGTGCGATCGTCGATGTCGCGCGCCAGCACCTCGCGCTTGCCGACATGGTTGGCGGCGCTCACGACCCCTTCGCGTTCCATGCGCTCGACGATGCGCGCGGCGCGGTTGTACCCGATCTGCAGATAGCGCTGGATGAAACTGGTGCTGCACTTGCGCTCGCGCGCCACGAGTGCGATCGCCTGGTCATAGAGCTGGTCGCTCTCGCCATCCTCGCTCTCGCCGGGGAAGCCGCCGCCCTCCTCGCCTTCCGGATCGTCGGTGACGGAGTCGATATAGGCCGGAGCGCCCTGGGCGCGCAGATGGCGAACCACCTCCTCGACCTCGGTATCGCTCACGAACGGGCCATGGACGCGGGCGATCTTGCCGCCGCCGGCCATGTAGAGCATGTCGCCCTGGCCCAGCAGCTGCTCGCCGCCCTGCTCACCCAGGATGGTACGGCTGTCGATCTTCGACGTGACCTGGAACGAGATGCGGGTCGGGAAGTTCGCCTTGATGGTGCCGGTGATGACGTCGACCGAAGGGCGCTGCGTCGCCATCACGACGTGGATGCCGGCGGCGCGCGCCATCTGGGCAAGACGCTGGACGGCGGCCTCGATCTCCTTGCCCGCCACCAGCATCAGGTCCGCCATCTCGTCGATGATGACCACGATGAAGGGCAGTGGATTGAGATCGATCTCCTGATCCTCGAAGGTGGGCCGCCGCGTCTCGGGATCGATGCCGGTCTGCACCTTGCGCGTGAGAGCCTGGCCCTTGCGCTTGGCTTCGGTCAGCCGCTCGTTGTAGCCGGCGATGTTGCGCACGCCGAGCGAGCTCATGGCGCGATAGCGACCCTCCATCTCGCGCACCACCCATTTCAGCGCGACGATCGCCTTGCGCGGCTCGGTCACGACGGGTGTGAGGAGATGCGGGATATCCTGATAGACGCTGAGCTCCAGCATCTTGGGATCGATCATGATGAAGCGGCAACGATCCGGCGGCAGCCTGTAGAGCAGCGACAGGATCATCGTGTTCACGGCCACCGACTTGCCCGAACCGGTGGTGCCGCCGATCAGCAGATGCGGCATCCGCGCCAGATCGGCGATCACCGCATCGCCGCCGATATCCTTGCCGAGCGCCAGCGGCAGGTTGAGGCGGTTGTCCTCATACTGCCGGGTCGACAGCAGTTCGCGCAGGAACACCGTCTCGCGGCGCGCGTTGGGCAATTCGATGCCGATCACGTTGCGGCCGGGCACGGTCGCCACGCGTGCCGACACCGCGCTCATCGAGCGGGCGATGTCGTCGGCAAGGCCGATCACGCGGCTCGACTTGGTGCCGGGCGCTGGCTCCAGCTCGTAGAGCGTCACGACCGGCCCTGGCCGCACCTTCACGATCTGGCCCTTGACGCCGAAATCCTCCAGCACCGTCTCGAGCAGGCGTGCATTCTGTTCCAGCGCGCCTTCGTCGATCTTGGTCTCGGCCGAGACGCGCGACGGCAGCGACAAAATGTCGAGCGGCGGCAGTTCGTAATGATCGCCACCGAGATTGAGCTCGCGCTGGCCGCCTTTCGCGGCGCGCTTGCCCTGGGTGGTTCCGGACTTGCGCGGCACGATCTTCACGCCCGGCGCCGCGGCCGCGGCCGCAGCAGGCTCCGCCGCAAGCGCGTCCGGCGTGAAGGGATTCTCGTCGAGTTCCTCGGTCTCGCCCGCGCCTTCGGCTTCTTCCTCGGTATCGACTTCGGGCTCGGCCGGCGGCGCAAAGCGAACGACCTCGGTCGGACGCTCGTCTTCCATCGGCAACGGCGCCGCCGCGGTAGCGGGCGCAGGCGCCGCCGCCCTCAGTCGGCCCAGGATCGGCTCGATGCGGAAGCCACCGGCCAGACGATCGAACAGGGTTCGCTCGCCCAGCGAGTCCGGGGTGGCCACTTCGGTCGCCAACGGCATCGGGGGCACGGCAGGGTGCACGGGCGCCGGTGATGGAGGAATGTCGGGTGTCGGCCGTTCGATCGGCGCGTTCGGCGCATCGACGAGAAGCGAACCGCGTGGCGGCAGGGCCGCGCCCTCTTCCGGGATCTGGTCGAACTGGTTGTCGAAGCGGGCCGGATCGTATTGGCTGGCATCGATCTCGCCCGGGATCTCGGCATAGCCGATCTCGGGCGCCGGTGGGTCGCCGTGCTCGTCGAGCGACTCGGGCCGGCCGCGCCACAGACCAACGGCCGCCCGCATCAGCCAGACGCCACCGAGGAACGGCGCGCGCAGGATGCGGAAGATCAGCGGCAGGTCGGTGCGATTCATGCCCAGTGCCGGCGCCATGGCGATGAAAGCAAGCGCCGCACAGGCGGGCTCGATCAGCGTCAGGCTGCCGCCGCTCGAGTGAGCGAGCACGAACTCGCGGAAGCGACCGATCAGCGCGGTACCGACCAGCCCGCCGGGGCCGGCGTGGGTCGCCGCGCCCCCGACATCGCCGAGACCGATGCAGGCGGCGCTCATCATCAGCACGGCAAGCAGCAGCAGCGACAGGCGAAGCCCGAAGAAGCCGAGATGGTGCGTGCGCACCAGGCGGACGCCCCAGGTGATCATGGCGATCGGCACCAGCACGATCGCCAGCCCGAACGTCTGCAGCAGCAGGTCGGAAATATAGGCGCCCGGCAGGCCGAGAAGATTGTTGGGCGGATTGCCGGTCGCATGATTGAGCGACGGGTCGGCGTTGCTGAAGGTGAAGATCGCCATCAGCAGCATCACGCCGCCGCCGGCGAGCGCGACCCCCACAAGCTCCATCATGCGGCGACGCAAGAAATCCCGCCCGCCCTCGGGCAGGATCGTCATCCTGTGCTGCATCGCCGACATGATGGCCATGTCGCAGCTTCCCCCTAGAGCACCGACGCGAGGCGACTTAAGCCCTCGCGTGTCGTGCTCTCGTCGTGGACCAAGGCCACACGAATGTAGCGCTCGGCCGTGTTGATCCCGTCGGTCTCGCGGCAGCAGTAGGCGCCTGGCAACACTTTAACATGCGCTTCGGCCCATAGCTTGCGTGTCGCTGCCTCGCCGTTGCCGACATCGAGCCACAGGAAGAAACCGCCACCGGGCGTATAGTAGCCGAAGCGATTGTGCAGAATCTGCTCCGCGACCTTGAAATTCTTTCGATACCACTCGCGGGTTTCAATTGGATGCACTTCGTCCTGCCACAAGGCTGCCGAGGCCTTCTGGATCGCGAAGGGAATCTGCGGGCCGCCGTAGGTGCGCCAGCGCAACACCATCGCCACCAGCTTTGGATCGCCGGCAACGAACCCGGAGCGCAGTCCAGCGGCGTTGGAGCGCTTGGACAGCGAATGGAAGACGGCGAGATTGCGGAACGGATCCTTGCCACCCGTCTCGTCCATGGCGAGCGCCACCTGCAGCGCGCCGACGGGAGCATCGCCGGTATAGATCTCGGCGTAGCATTCATCGACGGCCAGCACGGCATCGTGCTTGCGGCACAAACCGATCAGCTTGCGTAGATAGTCCGCGCTTGCGATCGCGCCCTGTGGATTGGCCGGCGAGCAGAGATAGACGACCGAAATGCGCTGCCACGTGGCATCGTCGATGCCCTCGTAGTCCGGCAGGAAGCCGTTCGCGGCGTTGGCGTTCACCAGCAATGGCTCGGCCCCGGACAGGACGGCGCCGCCGAGATAGGCCTGATAGAAGGGATTGGGCAGCGCCACGATCGGTCTGCCGCCGCCCTTCTGCTGCGGCGTCGCGATCGTCGAGATGATATAGACGCCTTCCTTGCTGCCTGCGGTCGGATGGACGTGCCGCGCGGGATCGAGCAGCCCCTTGGGCAGCTTGTAGCGCCGGTTCAGCCACTCGCAGATCGCTAGATTGAGCTCGGGAAGACCCTGGTTGGGCGGATACTTGTTCCAGCCCTCGACCTCTTCCGCCACGATCTTGCGGGCAAAAGCCGGCATCGCCCCCTGGGGTTCTCCCACCGACATGTTGATCAGCGGCAGGTGTGACGGAGGCGTCACCGGGGCGAGAAGAGCGTTCAGCCGCGCGAATGGGAAATCGGTCAGCGTCTCGGTGAGGCGCGGATTGAACATCTAAACCATCCAATTGGGCCGAAAGCGTCGGCCGGGCAACCCAATCGACCCGGCTGGAGGGACAGCGCGGACCGACGACTGTATTCATTGTATTTGACGAATTAACCTTTAACAACAACGCAATAGCTAGCGTTCTTGAGGCGATGGGCCGCATTGGCAGGTGGCTTCGATGTTGCGGGACAGGGGCCGACGCGCTGAAGTCACGACTTCATTCGCCGACGGGAGCATGGTGTGAAGCGAAGAGATCTACTCGTCGCGGGCACGGCCTTGGGAAGCTCTGGAGCATTGTCGGCGTTCGATCGCCTGGCCTTGGCGCAGGATGCGGCCGGAGACGGCGCTCGGGCCTTGATCGCGCCCGACCATCGTTACGAGATCAGTCTCCGGGGATCATCCCTGGCCATCGACTGCTTCCCCTCGACGAGCCCGGCTGCGGCCCGCCATGCGCTCGACCAAGGGGTGGCGGCGCCGCTGGCCGCAGTCGGCGACGAGGAACGCCCTCTGTCATGGACGGCCGTGTCCTGGACCGAAGCGAATCGCTACAGCCGTGCGCTGACCCTGAAGGCGGCAGACCATCCGCTCGAGGCGGACGTGTCGCTGGTGCTGGACGAACTCACCGGCCTCCTGGTCCGGCGCACCGTGTTGCGCCACAGCGGCGGGCCGGACGAAGTCGATCTGCGCGCGACGCTTGGCCTCCTGGTCTCGGTGCACGAACCCATCGAGCAGATCTTCTACCTCACCGGCGAATGGAAAGAGGAAGCGGCGATCGTCCGCACCACGCCCTCCGCCGGCGCCATCAGCCTGGAGAGCCGGACGGGCAAGACCGGGTTCGAGTTCCAGCCCTACGTCGCGCTCCGAACGGCCAAGGCCACCTATCTCTGCCAGATCCTGTGGTCGGGAAACTGGATGCTGCGCGTCGAGCCACGGGAGACAGGGGCCGTCGTTCTCGGCGGCTTCAACAACTGGCGCTTTCGCCATCATCTCCGTGCCGGGGAAAGCCTGCAGCTACCGACAGTGCTGTTCGGTCGCTTCGAGGACAACCTCGACGGCGCCACGCGCCAGCTGCATGACTATCGACGCGCCCACCGGCCGGATCCAGAACGGCCGATGCCGGTGCAGTTCAACAGCTGGTATCCCTTTGCCGGTGAGCCCTCGGCGGAGGCGCTCGTCCCGCTCATCCCGACGGTGAAGGAACTCGGGTGCGAGGTCTTCGTCGTCGATGCGGGCTGGTACCGGACGGAAAGCGGCGAATCGGATGCGGACTGGGACCAGCGCACCGGGGACTGGCGCGTGAGCCGCCAGCGCTTCCCCAGGGGCCTGCGCGATCTCTCCCTGCGATGTCGCGAGGCCGGCCTGCGCTTCGGCCTGTGGTTCGAGCCCGAGGTGATCAGCCCGAGCTCCGCAATCCGCCAGAGCCATCCCGAGTGGCTGCACTATATCGACGGCAAGCCACCGGCCGCGGACGAACGGGCCGTGCTCAATCTCGGCGTGCCCGAAGCCTGGCACCACGTTTTCGACCGGATCACCGCCTTGATCCGCATCATCGGCATCGATTGGATGAAGTGGGACTTCAACACCGATCTCGGCATCGGCGGATGGGCACCCGATCTGCCGGAAGATCTGACCGGACAGAATCCGCTCGTTGCCCACTATCGCGGACTTTATCGCCTTCAGGACGCGATCCGCGGTGCTTTTCCGGACCTGATCCTGGAGATGTGCGCCGGTGGTGCGGGCCGCATGGATGGCGGCATCCTGGCCCATGCCCACGTCAACTGGATGAGCGACCAGAGCGGCGCCCTGCGCAAGCTCGCGATCCATTTCGGCATCCAGCTCGCCCATCCGGCGGTGGTGTGCAACGACTGGCTGATCGACTGGCCGGGGCGCGGCGACACGCCGGACCAGCCGCCCAGCCTCGTCGATCCCCGCGGCGATCTGCGCTTCAGACTGCGCGTGGCGATGCTTGGCACCTTCGGCATCAGCGCGCCCGTCCATCGCTGGACCAGGGCCGACATCGCCACCGCGACGCATCATGTCGCGCTCTACAAGAGCCGGCTGCGCGCCATCATCCAGCACGGCGACCGCTACGCGTTGACCCGATCGCCGCCGCCCGATGGTAACGGCGACTGGGCGGCGCAATGGTTCGCCGCCAAGGACGGCCTATCCGGCGTGCTGTTCGCCTTCCGACTGGCCGGCGACCAGCCAACACGCCGTTTCACGCTGCGTGGCCTTCACAAGCAGCGGCGCTATCACGTCCGTCTCGATAGCGGGCGGCAGCTGGAGATGACCGGCGAGGCGTTGGAGAACGGGCTTGTGATAACGCTGGCACAGGCCTTCGAGTCGGAGCTTTGTCTCGTCGAAGCCGCCGGCCTGTGAAGCAGCGGCGCGGTTACTGCACCCGCTCGCCGTGCAGGACAGTATCGAGACCTTCCGTCTCCTCGTCGCGCGTCACGCGCAAGCCGATCATGACGTCGATGATCTTGAGAATGGCCCAGGTGACGATCGCCGAGAAGGCCGCGATCACCACGACGCCATAGAGCTGCGCCAGGACCTGCGCGCTGCGGCCATCGACCAGCCCGACCGCGCCGCCATGCTCCACATCGTTCACCGCCCGGGTCGCGAAGACACCGACCAGGACCGAGCCGACGATGCCGCTGACGCCATGGACACCGAAGACGTCGAGCGAATCGTCGTAGCCCAGCCGGGTCTTGACCACGACCGACGCCCAGTAGCAGACCGCTCCCGCCACCAGGCCGATCACCATCGCCGCCCATGGTTCGACGTAGCCGGCCGCGGGCGTGATGGTGCCGAGGCCGGCGACGGCGCCCGACAACACGCCGAGCACCGAGGGCTTGCCGCGCGCCCCCCACTCGATCGCCATCCAGACCAGCGCCGCGACGGCAGCGGAGACATGGGTGTTGAGCATGGCGTCGCCCGCGAGCTCGCCCGAGCTCAAGGCCGAACCGGCGTTGAAGCCGAACCAGCCGACCCACAGCAGCGACGTGCCGATCAATGTCAGCACCAGGTTATGAGGCGCCATGTATTCGTGGCCGTATCCCTCGCGCCGGCCCAGCACCAGCGCGCAGACCAGGCCCGCGATACCCGCATTCAGATGCACGACCAGGCCGCCCGCGAAATCGAGTACGCCCGCTGTCCCCAGGAAGCCACCGCCCCAGACCCAGTGGGTCACGGGTACGTAGACGAACAACAGCCACAAGCCCATGAACCACATCATGGCCGAGAATTTCATGCGCTCGGCGAAGGCACCGGCGATGATGGCGGGCGTGATGATGGCGAAGGTCGCCTGATACATCAGGAAGACGTTTTCCGGCACGGTCGGCGCCAGCGGATGGACGCTGCCATGCAGGCCGACCCCGAAAGCCCGGCTCAATCCGCCCAGCCATTGATTGATGGTGTTGCCGTCCGTGAAGGCCAGCGAATAGCCGACGGCGAACCACAGGACCGTGACCAGGGCGGCGACCGCAAAGGCCTGCACCGCCGTCGCCAGAACGTTCTTCTTGCGCACCATTCCGGCGTAGAACAGCGACAGGCCGGGAATATTCATCATCAGGACGAGCGCCGTCGCCACCAGCAGCCAGGCGGTATCGCCGGTATCGATGGTCGGCCGGCCGGCCGCCCAGGCACTCGGTTCCGTGGACGCCAGGACAGCCGTCACCACCGCCGCCAAGGCGGTGCTTCGCTTGATAGACTTGAACACGACTCCCCCGCCCCATTCTTCTTATTGGGGCTGTAAAATAGCCGGGGCGGTCGGGAGAGGAAAGAGCCGGCGGCTAAAGAGCGTTCGAGCCGCTTTCTCCGGTCCGGATGCGGACGGCCTGCTCCACGGGCGTGACGAAGACCTTGCCGTCGCCGATCTTGCCGGTATGGGCCGCCTTCTGGATCGCCTCGACCACCCGCTCGACCTGGGAATCGTCGACAACGATCTCGATCTTCACCTTGGGCAGGAAGCTCACGAGATATTCGGCGCCGCGATAGATCTCGGTCTGGCCTTTCTGGCGCCCGAAACCCTTCACTTCGCTGACGGTCAGGCCAGAGACGCCGACGCCGGTCAGTGAATCGCGCACGTCGTCGAGCTTGAAGGGCTTGATGATGGCGGACACGAGTTTCATCGGCTTACTCCCGGCGGTCGGCGGACGGCCGGAGAGTGGCGCGTCGTGTCGCCGCCGTCAATTTTTCACGCGTGCCCTCAAAGAAAAGGCCGGCGGACAAGCCGCCGGACCCGAGTTTGATGCCACCGACGAAGATGGCAGGCGGGAACGGGGGAGGAGACGCGTTCCCGTTTCGGCTGCGAGCGGTGCCTTAGTGCACCGTCTCACCATGCAGGTTGATATCGAGGCCTTCGACTTCCTCTTCCGCGGTGACGCGCAGGCCGATCATCGCGTCGATGATCTTGAGGATGATGAAGGTCGCCACCGCGCACCAGGCGATGGTCACCAGCGACCCCCAGAGCTGGGTCAGGACCTGGCCGGCATTGCCGTCGATCAGGCCCTTCTTGCCGTCGCCGCCCACGGCTTCGACAGCGAACACGCCGGTCAGGATCGCGCCGACGAAGCCGCCGACGCCGTGCACGCCGAACGCGTCGAGCGAATCGTCGTAGCCCAGCGCCTTCTTGAGGCTGGTCGCCGACCAGAAGCAGATGACGCCGGCGACGATGCCGATCACCAGCCCGCCCACTGGATTGACGAAGCCCGAGGCCGGCGTGATAGCGACCAGACCGGCAACGGCACCCGAGATGATGCCGAGCACTGACGGCTTGCCGCGCGACATCCACTCGGCAAACATCCAGGCCAGCGCCGCGGCTGCGGTGGCAATCTGCGTCACTGCCATGGCCATGCCGGCATTGGTGCTGGCACCGACCGCCGAACCGGCGTTGAAGCCGAACCAGCCGACCCACAGCAGCGAGGCACCGATCACGCTCAGCACCAGGTTATGCGGCGCCATGTTGTCGGTGCCGTAGCCCTTGCGCTTGCCGAGGACCAGCGCGCAGACCAGACCGGCAACACCGGCATTGATGTGCACCACGGTGCCGCCCGCGTAGTCGAGGACGCCCCAGTCGCCCAGGAAGCCGCCGCCCCACACCCAATGGGCGATCGGCGCGTAGACGAAGATCGCCCACAGGGTCATGAACCACATCAGAGCCGAGAACTTCATGCGTTCGGCGAAGGCACCGGCGATGAGGGCCGGCGTGATGATGGCGAAGGTCATCTGGAAGGTCATGAAGACCGATTCGGGAATGGTCTTCGCCAGGTCGTTCACTGCATCGAGCGCCATGCCGCTCAGAAACATGCGGCCCAAGCCGCCGATGATGGCGTTGCCGGGCGTAAAGGCGAGGCTGTAGGTCAGCACCATCCAGAGCACGGTCACGAGACAGGTGATGGCGAAGCTCTGCATCACGGTGGCCAGGACGTTCTTCTTGCGGACCATGCCGCCGTAGAACAGCGCCAGTCCTGGAACGGTCATCATCAGCACCAGCGCCGTGGACGTCAGCATCCAGGCGGTATCGCCGGTATCGAGCTTGGGCTTTTCGTCGGCTGCGAACGCCATCACCGGCAGCAGCAGCGTGCCGGCCGCCCCCAGGCCAGCAAGAGCGGAGCTAAGCTTACGTTTCATCGATCTTCCCTCGAATTTTGAGTTGGTTGCCTGAGAGCCGTGGAACTAGAGCGCTTCGACGCCCGACTCCCCGGTACGAATGCGGATCGCCTGCTCGACCGGCAGGACGAAGATCTTGCCGTCACCGATCTTCTCCGTGCCGGCCGCTTTACGAATCGCTTCGAGGGCCCGTTCGACCATGCTGTCGTCGATCACGACCTCGATCTTCACCTTGGGCAGGAAACTCACGGCGTATTCGGCGCCACGATAGATCTCGGTCTGGCCTTTCTGCCGGCCGAACCCTTTCACTTCGCTCACGGTCAACCCTTGGATGCCGAGAGATGTCAGCGCATCCCGCACTTCATCCAGTTTGAACGGCTTGAAAATCGCCATCACCATCTTCATTGCGGCTGTCCTCCACCGGGCGGAACCGTCGCCCCCAAAAAGATCCAATTCTCGCAAAGCAAATACCGTGCCAGGGACGTGAATTCGCACTTTGTGCGATTTGGCACGCCACGTGCTTGAGGTGGCGTGCGGTAAAAAACAACAACCGGAGGTACGGGAATGCTTAAAAAAATCGCTGCAATTGGCGTTGGATTATTCACTTTGTATGCAGCGGGAGCCGTTCAGGCACAAGATAAGCCAACGCAAGCATCGTCGTCAGATCAGCAGCCCACACAACAGGCACAGACGGCGGCAGCACCTGCGGAGAAGGAGACGTGGAAGGGTCCGTTCGGCGGGACCTTCAACGCCAACTTCGCCATCGCCACCGACTATTCCTATCGCGGCATCTCGCAGACCCAGCGCAACCCTGCCTTCCAGATGGGCTTCGGCTACGAGACTCCGCAGGTCAGCGAGAAGGTGCCGCTATCGGCCTATGCCAGCCTGTGGGGCAGTAACGTCAGCTTCCCCGGCACCGGCGCCTCCTTCGAGCTCGACACCATCGCCGGCCTCCGCCTCAAGGCCCTCAACGAGAAGCTCCTCGTCGACCTCAGCTGGATGCGATACAATTATCCAGGCTCCACGCCCGACATCGGCTTCATCGAGTA
>NZ_FUWJ01000005.1 GCF_900167455.1 Enhydrobacter aerosaccus | reverse complement strand
GAACTGCCAGCCGCCGGCGCTGAGGTCGGGCAGGGCCACGGTCGACTGGAGGGCGCCGCCGGAGAGCAGCCACAGCTGGTTGGTGTTGCCCTGGCTGACGACGACGTCGAGCTCGCCGTCGCCGTTGTAGTCGGCGGTGCCCTTGAGGGTCCATCCGGCGGGAACGGCGAAGGCGGCGCCGGCGGTCTCGCGCACGATGTCGCCGGGATTGTCGACATAGTAGGTGTCGTTGCCGGCGCCGCCGATCATGGTATCGGCTCCCGTTCCTCCATCGAGGATGTCGTCGCCGGCATTGCCGATCAGCGTGTCGTTGCCGCCGTTGCCGGTCAGAATGTTGTTGGCGTCATTGCCGGTAATGACATTGTCGGCGTCATTGCCGGTGCCGGTGATCGCGCCCGCACCGGCAAGAAGGGTCAGGTTCTCCAGGTTCGCGCCCAACGTGTACGAGATCGATGATTGGACGGTGTCCGTTCCTTCGCCTGCCTGTTCGACAATGATGTCACCGGGATTGTCGACATAGTAGGTATCGTTCCCGGTGCCGCCGATCATCGTATCAGCGCCGGTTCCACCATCCAGAGTGTCGTTCCCCGCACCGCCGATCAGCGTATCGTTGCCTGTATCGCCATAGAGGCTATCGTCGCCGCCGTTCCCGTACAGCGTATCATCACCGCTATTGCCATGAATGACGTCCGCAACCGATGTGCCGTTAAGCGTATCGTTGCTCGTCGTTCCCGCAAAGAGGTCGTTCAGGACCTGGATGGCCCAGCCTTCGGCGTCGACTCGATGGTACGCGGCATTGGTGTTCACGACGTTGTCAGCCCACGTCGTCCCATCATAGATCGTTACCGAGCCGGCAATCATGTCCTGCTCGAGTTCGGCGACCGGCAGCAGGTGGCCGCTTATCTCGAGAGAGAGCTCCTGCATGTCGGCGACCAGGCCGGAGATGTGCGGAGCGGCCTGACTCGTTCCTGAATAGGTAACAGTCCCTCCATTGTAGTTCGCGCCGGTTATCTGACCGCCGGGGGCAAAGATGGTGCTGAGGGACGTGCTGCGTTGGGAGAAGGAAGTGATCTGGTCCGGTGCGGTGCTGTAGTCGATGGCACCGTTGCTCCAGTAGAAAGATGTCCCCCAACTCCGATCCCAGACGGCACCAACAGACCAAGCATTGGGGTCAGCGGACGGCGATGCGACTCCTTGCGTCTGATAACTATAGTAGTTGTTTCCGGAGGCAACGACTACCGCGGTATCGTTAGCTACCAACGAGGCAAATTGGCTGGACCAATTAGAAGCCGTGGGTGTATTCAGGTTGTCGCCAGATCCGAGCGACATGTTTACGGCAACGATGTTGTAAGTCGCGCGATTGGCAATGACCCAGTTCAGCGCCTCCGTGATATCGATAAGGGAGGCCGAACTTGAGTAGTCAGGGAAGACCTTGAGCGCAATGATGTTCACGCCCGGCGCCATGCCGGGATAGGTCGAGTTCTGCGATCCGATGATGCTGGCGACGTTTGTGCCATGACCGACCGTGTCGGAGGCATTGGGATCGTTCGCGCCGGAGAAATCGTAGGAATAGACGATCCGATCGTCGATGCCGTCGTGGTTGGAGTCTGGACCGAAGAAGCTGTGGTTGAGGTCGATACCCGTATCGATGACGACGACGGAAACGCCGGCGCCGTTGATGCCGGCGAAACGCGGATCCGACTGGAAGGTGCCGAGATTGATCAGAGTGTCGTCGGGTTGCAGGGTCTGCGTTGTCGCATCCGGCGTCGCGGGTGTTGCCGTAAGCGGGATCACCACTCCCAGGGTCGCATCCTGGTTGGAAGGGGTGGACATCGTATCCACCGACGTGGCGGCGCCTGCGGCATCGTTGCTGCCGAACCACAACGACTGGCATTGAGGGCAATTGCAGATACTGGAGCTCATCGTTCGCGTCCTGCTTCGTCCCGATAACGGAGGAGGGGTGACAATATGAATTCGATCAGGCGGCGTTGGCCGGTGACGATCTCGGCGCTGGCCGCCATGCCGGGAGTTATCGACACGCGGGCGCCATCGACAGCGATGTCGGAGGCTGCGAGGCGGATGCGCACGGGATAGATCAGGCCGAGCTTGTCGTCCTTGTTGGCATCTCGGGAAATATCGATCACCTCACCCGAGAGCGTTCCGTAACGCGTGAAGGGAAAGGCATCGAATTTCACGGTGACCGGCTGTCCCGGGCGGATGAAGCCGATGTCCTTGTTGAGAGCCATCGCCTCGATCTCGGGCTGTTCCGCAAGCGGCACGACGTTCAACAGGGTATCGCCCGGTTTGACGATTCCGCCCACTGTCCAGGTCGCAAGATTGGTCACGGTGCCATCAATCGGCGATGTCAGCTGTTGCAGGTCGCGGCGCTTGCGCGCCTTCAGGATTTCCTGCTCGGCCGCCGACCGCTTTTCGAGCGCGTCCGCGCGCTCCTTGCGCCAGTTGCTCTCGCTTTCACGCTCGGCCTGCTGCCGCTGCTGCTCCGCGGCACGAATGGCGGCCTCCGCCTGTTGTCGCTTCTCGACAGCCGAAGCGAGCCCCTTCTCCGTCTCGATCAGCTGCTGTTGCAGTTCCGAAACACGCAGTCGCGAGGCGAGACCCTGCTTCGCCAGCCCGCTCATGCTCTCGGTGCGATCGCGCAGCAACGGCAGGACAGCGTTCAACCGTTCGATGTCTGTCTCGGCAACCCGCAGGTCGGCGCGGCGCTGCTCGATCTCGCCGTCGAGGGCAGCCAACTTTGCGATGCGCTCCTGCCATTGTGCCCTAAGGAGCTGGCGCGCTGCCTCAAGCAGCAGCGGATCGATCTTCTCGTCCTTGGGTGTCAGCGGTGCGGCGCTCGGCCCGCCAGCAAGCAGCGAGTCCAGGCGCAGAATGTCGAGCGTGCGGGCAACCCTCTCGCGCTCCATGCGGGCATAGTCGGCGGAAGCATCTGTCGGATCGAGATCGATCAGATCCTGTCCGGCCTTCACCCGGTCGCCATCCTGGACATGGATGGCGCGGATGACGCCGATCTCCAGCGGTTGCACCACCTTGGTCTTGCCGTGGGGAATCACCTTTCCGTCGGCGATGGCGACGACGTCGACCTTGCCGATGATCGACCATGCCACTGCGACGGCGAAGAAACCACAAAGCACCCAGATCAACCCCCGGCCGAGCGGTGAGACCGGGGTCTCCATGAGCTCGATCGCGGCCGGCAGAAACTCACGCTCCCTTTTGGGGAGCCGACGCTCGGTACGGCGCCGATCGGCGATCCAGGCGTCGCGCCATAATTCCCAATGTCTGGACAAGGAAGAGAGGGCCGTCACGAGCGTTCGCTCCTCGGTGCCACGCCGACGACCTGCCAGGGTGTGGTCGTCTGGGTCATTGTCGTCATGCCCATCTGCCGCCGCCACAGATCGGCATAACGGCCGTTGGCCCGCAGCAGGTCCGCATGCGTGCCATCCTCGATGATGCGACCGTGCTCGACGCTCAGGATGCGATTGGCCACGCGTAGGGCCGACAGCCGATGGGCAATGATCAGCACTGTGCGGCCGCGGACGATGGCCTGCATGTTCTTCTGGACGATCTCCTCGGATTCGGCATCCAGCGCACTCGTGGCTTCATCGAAGATCAGAATGCGCGGATCGGCCATCAGAGCGCGGGCGATCGCGATACGCTGGCGCTGCCCGCCGGACAGGTTGGCTCCGCGCTCCTCGATACGGCTGTCATAGCCTTCCGGCAGATCGAGGATGAAATCATGTGCGCCAGCGAGTTGGGCAACCCGCATGACGGCCTCGATGGGAGCGGCGGGGTCGGCGAGAGCGATATTTTCCCGGATCGTGCGGTTGAACAGGAGGTTTTCCTGCAAGACGACGCCGATCTGGCGCCGCAGCCAGGACGGATCCACGACACCGATATCCAGACCGTCGATGAGAATGCGTCCGCTGCTCGGCACATAGAGACGCTGCACCAGACGCCCCAGCGTGCTTTTGCCGGAGCCGGAGCGACCGACGATGCCGACGACCTGTCCCGCCGGCAGGTCGAGGGAGACGTCGCTCAGGACCTCCCGTGCGTCCGGTCGATAACGGAAAGACACATGGTCGAACACGATGTGGCCGGTTACGCGCGGTGGCGTCGCCCGGCTGGCAGTGTAGCGCGGTTCACTAGGGGTGTTCAGAATGTCGCCCAGGCGGGCGACCGATATGCGGATCTGCTGGAAATCCTGCCAGACCTGGCCCATGCGCAGAATCGGGCCGGTGACGCGGCCAACCAGCATGTTGATGGCTACCAGCTCGCCGACCGTGAGCTTGCCGCCGATGACCAGCCCGGCCCCGACCCACAGGATGGCGGCGGTCAGAAGCTTGCTGGTCAATTCGATGATGTGGCTTGCGATGACGGCGAGCTTGGTCACCCGGAAGGAGGCGCCGACATAGGCGGCAAGCTTGTCCTCCCAGCCTCTTTGCATCTGCGGCTCGACCGCCATCGCCTTGACGGTCTCGATGCTCGATACGTTCTCGACGAGAAAGGCCTGGTTTTCCGCGCCGCGGTCGAATTTCTCGTTCAGGCGGCGGCGCCACAGCGGCGCGGCGACGATTACGATGCCGATCCAGACCGGGATCGCCGCCATGACCATCAATGTGAGCTGCCAGCTGTAAAACCACATGATGGCGACGAACACGCCGGCGAAGGCGACGTCGAGGCCGATCGTCAGGGCCTGCCCGGTCAGAAACTGGCGGATGTTCTCCAGCTCGCGAACGCGGGCGACCGAATCGCCGACGCGTCGGGCGCCAAAATAGGCAAGCGGCAGGTTGACCAGGTGGCGGAACAGGCGGGCGCCGAGCTCGACGTCGATGCGGTTTGTCGTATGCGCCAGCACGTAGGCGCGCATACCGCTCAGAAGGACTTCGAAGATCGAGACGACGACGAGACCGAACACCAGCACGTCAAGCGTGCTCCAGCCCTTGTGGACCAGAACCTTGTCGATCACGACCTGCGTGAAAAGCGGTGTCACCAGCGCGAACAGCTGCAGGAACAAGGAGGCAATCAGTGCCTCGCCCAGCAATTTGCGAAAGCGAACCAGCGACGGAATGAACCATGTCAGGCCAAAGGGACGTTCCGGGCCCGACGCGCGCTCACGGGTCGTAATGGGAATGATCTCGCCATTCCACTGCGCATCGAAGGCGCTGCGCTGCTCGATGACCGGTTGGCCGGTAACGACATTCTGCAGCAGGACGCGGTCGTCGGTGGCACGCGCCAGCACCGTGAAAGTGCCATCCTTCAAGCAGGCGATTGCCGGCAGGACCGTGCCGGCAAGCC
The DNA here is from genome assembly GCF_900167455.1 of Enhydrobacter aerosaccus. Lineage (GTDB taxonomy): Bacteria > Pseudomonadota > Alphaproteobacteria > Reyranellales > Reyranellaceae > Reyranella > Reyranella aerosaccus. The sequence goes on along the minus strand of NZ_FUWJ01000005.1, from coordinate 281,809 downwards.
GTCGCGGCTGGACGCGTATAATATCCGCTCTTAGCTCCAGATGCTTGGCAGCCCGCAGGATATGTTCGGCGGAAAACAATTCGCCTTGCGGTGCAAATTTGTGCCTTAGCTGGTCGGGCTCGATGGGCTTGCCCAGAAATCGCAGCATCAACACCAGCGCAGAAAGACCACTATCAGCGCTGCCCTGTTCGTCGTCCGTGGCCACTTATGGCTACCCGTTCTGCGCAACTTCACATATTCATTATGAATATTTTCCCCACCATAACGAGAAAAGGCCACGGCCGCAGCAAAAACACACGCATATCTAGAATTTCATGAAGCCTTGGTTCTCGACCCGGGTATCGGCTTGGCGTGATTGTTGCGGTCCGGGGCGCTCGCGCTGTATGCAGCCGCGGGCGATACAGGAAGATCGCGGAGGATTGCAGCCTGATAATGTCTCCGTCTTCGGACAATGTACAATATCTCCGCTCGCCGGCTGCCATTCGGGAGCGTGCGGGCCAGGTCCTGAAGTATGTCGAGGACGGCCGTTCGCAGTGGTTTGCGCTCGATTCCGATGGGCTTGAAGCTGCCGTGCAGGCAACGCTCAAGGTGACGCGCGACCGGTTCTCCGACCCGGCTACGATTCCTTTTCATTCGCGTTGGCGGCATTTCGAGGCCGGAGGCCACGATCGGTGGGCCTCTCTGGCCCCTCGTTTCGAGGCCCTGTCGAAAGAGGAGGTGGCGCGGCGGCGAATGGATCTCGCCATCGTATCGGTGCTGCTCGATGCCGGGGCCGGTGCTGGCTGGTCGTACCGCGAGCCGGGCACGGGCGAGACCTATGCCCGCTCGGAGGGGCTGGGCGTGGCCAGCTTCCATATGTTCGCCAATGGCGCCTTCAGCCGCGATCCCAAGGGCGATCCGCTGCGCGTTGACGCCGAGAGGCTGTCGGCGCTTACACCGGTGGACGTCGCCCTTGGCTTCCAGGTCAAGGCGCACAATCCGCTGCTCGGCCTCGAAGGCCGGGCCGAGTTGCTGCGTAAGCTGGGGAGCGTTGGCCTCGAGCGCCCCGGAGCACTATTCGACCTCATCGCGAAAGATGCCGCCAAGATGAAGGCGGCCTCCATCCTGGCAGCTGTCCTCGACAGATTTTCCTCGATCTGGCCCTCGCGCCTGACGCTCGACGGCCAGCCTTTGGGCGACGTGTGGCGGCACCCGGCGATCGGGCTGGTGCCGTTCCACAAACTGTCACAATGGATGTCCTATTCCCTCGTCGAACCCTTGCAGGGGGCAGGTCTCGAGGTGGTCGAACTCGATGCGCTGACGGGCCTGCCCGAATATCGCAACGGCGGCCTGCTGATCGATGCCGGAGCCCTGCGGCCGAAGCAATCGGCGCTGCTGCAGGAGACCTTTGCGCCGGGTGATGAACCGATCGTCGAATGGCGTGCGCTTACCGTCGCGCTGCTCGACCGTGTTGCCGAGCACGTCCGGCTGCATCTGGGGATGGATGCTGTCCGGTTGCCGTTGGTGAAGGTGCTGGAGGCCGGCACCTGGTTCGCCGGCCGCAGGCTGGCGGCAGAGCGCCGCGCGGGTGGTGGCCCGCCGATTGCTGTCGCCAGCGACGGCACTGTCTTTTAGGAGTGGGGGAGAACAAGATGTCGTTGCCGCATTCGATCCATGTCGTTTCACATCCGTTGGTGCAGCACAAGCTCACCAAGATGCGCGACAAGCTGACATCGAGCGCGAACTTCCGGCGGTTGCTGCGCGAGATGGGGTTGCTGCTGGGATACGACGCCACGCGCGACCTGCCGCTGGTGCATACGCATATCGAGACGCCGATCGAGTCGATGGATGCCCCTCTGCTGGATGGCAAGAAGCTGGTGATCGTGCCGATCCTGCGCGCCGGCCTTGGCCTTGCCGAAGGGCTCATGGATCTCATGCCGCTGGCTCGCATGGGCCATGTCGGCCTCTATCGCGATCCGCGTACGCTCCAGGCGGTCGAGTATTACTTCCGCACACCCGGCGACATCTCTGATCGTGATGTCATCGTCTGCGATCCGATGCTGGCGACGGCACATTCGGCGATCGCAGCGGTGGATCGCCTCAAGGAGACCGGTGCCAAGCGGTTGAAGTTCATCTGCGTTCTGGCCTCTGAGCAGGGTGCCCGCGCCTTCGCCGAAGTGCATCCCGACGTGCCGGTCTTCACGGCGGCGGTCGATGCCAAGCTGAATGACCATGGCTATATTGTCCCCGGCCTCGGCGATGCAGGAGACCGCCTGTTCGGAACGAGGTAAGGGGAGAAACGCATGAGCCCGGATCTCAAGTACCTGCTCTATTCCGTCATTCTCACATTCATCCAGATGTTGGTCGCTGCGCTGGCTGCTGACAGGCAACTCGGCCTGAAGGCCCTTGCCGGCAACCGCGAAGGCCTTCCCGAGCTGATCGGCTTTGCCGGACGGGCTCGGCGCGCTCACGCCAACATGATCGAGAACATGGTTCTGTTCGCCGCGCTGGTGTTGATCGCCGCGGTGGCGGGCAAAGCCAACACGACGACCGCACTGGGTGCGCTCATCTTCTTCTGGGGGCGTGTGGCTCATGCGATCATCTACTGGATCGGCATTCCGCGACTGCGCACCCTCGCCTGGCTGGTGTCCGTGGTCGGGATGATCGTCATCGCCACCCAGCTCTTCTGATCGACGCGCTGCCGCGGCGGGCGATGGTTCGCCGCCGCCGCAGTGCTTGGGCATTTTGTCCAATTTAATCTCCTGACCCTCCTCTCGACATTGCGCTCGCATCGAGCGGGGAGGGAGAGTGAGAGCGTTAGTACGTTGGCTGTGTGCCGAGCCGGTTCGAGGCACCGTTCTGAATGTCCTGATGCTGGTGCTGCTGCTGGCCCTTGTCGGTAGCCCGGTAATCTTTGCCGCGACGGGTGCGGCCACGGTCATTCTCTTCGCGCTGTACGGATTGGTGAATGCCGGCAAGGCGGCCTTGTCACGGCGAGGCCGCGGCAGCCGCTTGCTCGAGCAATTGCTGACCTGGCTTCCGGGAGCCGTGGCGCTCTGTCTTGCCATCCTGGGACTGGATCTGGTTGTCACCAGCGGCGAGGGAAGTCCGCTGCAACGGCTTGGATTGCTGCTGTTCGCCTTCGAACTGGTGGCGCTAGCCGTCGTTACGGCGGACCTTTCCGGCCTGGCGCGCGGGCGTGCCTACGGCGGAGCGCTGTAGATGGACTTCCCCGTCTTTCATCTCGATATCTTCGGCAATCGTGGCCTGATCGCGATGATCGCGATCCTGCACGTCTTGATCAATCACGGACTGGCGGTCGGCATGATGCCGCTGTTGGCTTGCTTCGAATGGTACGGTGTCAGGAAAGGGGACAAGAGGTGGGACGAGCTGGCCTATAAGATCCTGTTCGTCAGCTTCATCATCACGACCACCATCGGCGCGTTGAGCGGCGTTGGCATCTGGCTTTCGGTTTCCCTGGTCAATCCCTATTCGATCGGCAGCCTGATCCGCGTCTTCTTCTGGGCCTGGTTCGTCGAATGGCTGGTGTTCATCACCGAGGTCTGCCTGATCGTTGCCTACACGCTGACCTGGAAGAAGTGGCGCGACGGCGAGGCCAAGCGCCGGCATGTCAGATTGGGATTCGCTCTCGGCCTGTTCTCCTGGATCACGATGGCGATCATCGTCTCGATCCTTGGATTCATGATGGACCCAGGCAACTGGCTTGCCGACAGCACGCTCTGGTCCGGGTTTACCAACCCGATCTATCTGCCGCAGCTCGCGTTCCGCACGCCGCTGGCCGCGACGATGGCCGGCATCATCGCCCTGTTCCTGGTGCCGTTCTTCGTGCCCCGCATCGACCCGTTCCGCCACCAAGCCATGCGCGCCATCGCTCTCTGGACGCTCTTCTTCGCGCCGTTGGTCGCTGCTGGAGGCTGGTGGTACTACAGCGTCGTCCCCTCGCTCATGAAGGACAACCTCGCGGTTTCGGCGCTCACCCTGGCCTTCAGCGGCTGGCTCGACGAACTTCTGTGGATCGCCGTCTTCACGGTGGTCGCTGTCGTCGCGGTGGTGCAGGTGGCGATCTCACGGCCCAATCTGCTGCCGCGCGTCGCCCTGATCTTCCCCTTGGTGGCGATCCTCTGGATGACCGGGCACTTCGAGCGCGTCCGCGAGTTCATCCGCAAGCCTTATGTCATCGGACGATACATGTACGCCAATGGCGTGCGGGTCGATGACTACGCGCTGCTCCAGCGCGATGGCGTGCTGGCCTATGCGACCTATTCCACGCCCCTCACGGAGGCGGAGAAGGCATCGGTCCCGAGCCGCCTCGACGCCGCGGAGCGCGACGCTGCGCTGGATCGGCTGCAGAAGGGCAAGGACGTCTTCATGGATACCTGCTCGCGCTGCCACACCACGCACGGCGTGAACGCGGTCGCCGCGCATCTGCAGCGCCTGTTCGGCAACCAGCCCTGGAAGCCGGATCTGACGCTGGGCTACCTCGAGAATATGCACAACGCCCAACCCTTCATGCCTCCCTTCCCGGGAACGTCGCAGGAGCTCAGCTTGCTCGCCCTCTACCTCGAACAGCTTCAACACAACACGACGCCAACGAGCGGTGCGCAGCAGGTCGGCATTGTCGTCAATGCGGCAGGGGCACAACGTCAGGCCGCCGGCGACAAGGGCCAGGGTGTCGGGCGATGAACCAGATCCCCATTCCTCGCGACATACCGCTGCCGCTGCCGACGCCGGAACCCGTTCTCGTGATCGTGCTGGTGGTCTTCTTTCTGATGCACATCGCCTTCGTCAACTTCATGGTGGGCGGTGCGCTGCTGGCCTTCTATTACGAACTGCGCGGCCTGAAGGAGAAGCGCTACGATACGTTGGCCTACGAGATCGCCTCGACGATCACGGCCAACAAGAGCATTGCCGTCGTTCTCGGCGTCGGGCCGCTGCTCGCCATCAACACGCTGTATACGGTTTATTTCTATACGGCCAATGCGCTGACGGGAACGTTCTGGATCTCGATCATCCCCCTCGTGGTAACGGCCTTCCTGCTCACCTATGCGCACAAATACCTCTGGAAACGGATGGCGCGGAGGAAGCTGCTCCACCTGGCCCTTGCCTTCGCTGCCTGCCTGATCTTCCTGTTCATTCCGCTGATCTTCCTCGCCAACATCAACCTCATGCTGTTTCCGGAGAAGTGGGGAACCGTTCAGGGGTTCCTGTCGGCGCTCACCTTGCCGAACGTTTTCCCGCGCTATGCGCATTTCCTGCTTGCCTGTCCGGCGATGACCGGCTTGCTGCTGGTATGGCTGTTCCGCCGCAAGACCATGGAGGAAGCCAATGTCATTGGGTTCGAGCGCGCCGAGCTTATACGCAAGGGCTATTCCTGGGCATTCTGGCCGACCGTGGGACAGTTCGTCGTCGGACCCGTCGCCCTGCTGACGTTGCCGCATGTCAGCGGTTCGACCGGTCCGACCACGGCGGTCTTCGGGCTCTCGCTCCTCGCCTCGCTGTGGATGGCCCTCTTGATCTTTGTCGAGGTCGGACGGCCGGCGGAACGCATCGGCCGAAGCTTCGCGAGCATTTGCCTGCTCATGCTCTCGGTTCTGGTGCTCATGGGCGCAGGGCGCCACCTTTACCGCGAGGCATCGATTGCGCCCCATCGTGAGCTGGTGAAGGCCAAGACTGAGGATTACGTGCGGCGCGTCGGAGAAGCGAACCGGATGGCTCATCCGGCAGGAGATCAGCGGCGGCCATAGCGGGGGACGTCGCGATGTCCCCGATGCTGCGACATCGCCCGATCTGACAGACCTGTGTCCAATTCTGGCAAGATCGCACGACAAACGGAGGTTGGCCGATTTCGATTCAGGATGCGACGAACAAGAAAAACCTGCTGCTCCTGATCCAGCTCCGCTGGGTCGCGGTGGTAGGTCAGATCGCGACCATTCTGGTGGCGCAATTTGCGCTTGGTGTCGAGCTTCCGATTCCGGCCATGGCCTTTGTCGTGCTGTGCCTGGTCGGGCTGAACATCTTTGATCATTTCAGGCTGTGGCTTCAACCGGCGGTCACCAAGACGGAGATTTTCTTCGAACTCCTTCTGGATGTCGGCGCCTTGACCGTACAGCTCTACCTCAGCGGCGGTGCGGCGAACCCTTTCATCTCCCTTTATCTGCTGCAGGTCATCCTGGGGGCTGTTCTGCTCGAGACCTGGGCGACATGGACACTCGTTGCCGTCACCTCGGCCTGCTTCGTGTTCCTGACGGCCGTCAATGTCGAGCTTGCCGTCCCGCATCAGCATGAGATGAACTTCCTGAACCTGCACATCCAGGGGATGTTCATCTGTTTCGTCCTGGCCGCCATTCTGCTGGTCTTCTTCGTCACCCGCATCAACCGCAATCTCGTTGCCCGTGACACCGGCCTCGCAGCGCTCCGCCAGCAGTCGGCGGAAGAGGAACTCGTGGTCAGGATGGGGCTCCTCGCCTCCGGCGCGGCGCACGAACTGGGCACGCCGCTGACGACCGTGTCGGTGATCCTGAACGACTGGCAGAGGATGCCCGAGCTGCAGGCCAACCCGGAGATCTGCGAGGATATCGAGGAGATGCAGGGCCAGGTTCTGCGATGCAAGGAGATCCTGTCCAAGATCCTCGCTTCTTCGGGGGAGGCGAGGGGCGAGAGCGCCGCACCAACGACGGTGGTTCGCTTTTTCGATGGCATGGTGGCCGAATGGCAGGCGAATAGGATGCCGCCGGCAGTGAGCTACGCCAACGAGTTCGCCCCCGATCACGCCATCGCCTCGGACATCGTGCTGAAGCAGAGCCTCGTCAACGTGTTGGACAACGCAGCGGACGCCTCGCCGCACTGGGTCGGAATTACGGTTCGGCGGGACCAGGACGACATGGTCCTGATCGTCGACGATCGCGGCCCCGGCTTTCCCGAGGTGATGCTCGCGGTCGTTGGCAAGCCCTATCAGACGACGAAGACAGGGCCGGGTTCGGGGCTGGGGTTGTTTCTTCTGGCAAATGTGGTCCGCAAGCTGGGTGGCAGCGTCGCCGCGCGTAACCGAGCCGAAGGCGGTGCGAGTGTCATGGTCAGGTTGCCGATCGCGAGGCTGTCGGTGGAGCCGATCCGTGTCGGCTAGTCCGTATCTGCTGATCGTGGACGACGACGCGTCTTTCGTGCGGGCGATGCGCCGATCATTCGAGCGGCGCGGCTACGAGGTCGCGGTCTGCGGTCTCGTGAGCGCGGTGCCCGGGCTGTTGCAGGCCGTGTCCCCCCAGTTCGCCATCGTCGACCTGAAGCTGGGCGGAGAGTCCGGCCTGAACTGCGTGCGGCTCCTGAAAGAGCACGATCAGCTGATGCGTATCGTCGTCCTCACCGGTTTCGCAAGCATCGCGACGGCCGTCGAGGCGATCAAGCTCGGCGCCTGCCACTATCTCGCCAAGCCCGCAAACGCCGACGATATCGAGGCAGCCTTCGGCAAGACAGCCGGAGATGTCTCCGTGCCGCTTACCACGCGCAGGACGACGCTCAAGACTCTGGAGTGGGAGCGAATCCACGAGATGCTCGTGGAAACGGAATTCAATGTCTCCGAGACAGCGCGGCGCCTCGGAATGCACCGCCGCACCCTCGCGCGAAAGCTGGCGAAGCGGCAGGTCGTGTAGGGGCGCGTGAGATCCCGTCAACGCCCGAGGCCGGCACTGTCCTCCTCGTTCAGGGTCACCAACAGGGCGAGCACCAAGGCGATGAGCCCCACGCCGATCGCCAGCGGCGAGAAGGAAAGGCCGATCTGGTCGATCATGATGACGAGCAGAGCGGCGAGATTGGCCAACCCGAGGGGTGTCGCGATGACGCGGTACAGGTCGTCGAGCAGCAGGGCTAAGTAGTCCAGCACGATCGATCCGACGACCAGCGCCAGCACGGCAGGACCGTGCAGAAGCCGGGCGAGTTCGACAAACGGCGCGCTGATCGCCCGCAGCACGGGCGTCGCCGCGGAAATCGCCGCGTGGCCGATTTCCCGGGCGACGAAGCGAGGCAGGCCATCCGGTCGCGTGAGCCAACGGCCCACGCGATCGGCCAGGAAGGGCAGGAGTGCAATCGCGAGTCCCGCGACACATCCCGCTTGCAGGCCACGGAGTCCGGCAAGCAAGCTGCCCAGGGCAGCCGCCAGCAGGGCCATGCCGGCCAGAACGATTATCGAAGGAAAGATGGTCTGGCGCTCTTCCTTCATCGTGCCCTCCCGAGATCAGTGACCGGAGTGCATGGCGCCCATGCCCTCGACGGCGAGTTCGACATCGATCGAACCAGCCTTCTCGAACACCAGCGTTACCGGCACGTGCGTATCCTGCTTGAGGGGAGCTTTGAGTCCCATCAGCATCAGGTGGAATCCGCCCGGCGCCAGGGTCACGGTTGCTCCAGGCGCAATCTCGAGCCCGTGTTCGACCTCGCGCATCCGCATAACGTTGCCATCCATCTTCATTTCATGGATCTGCACCGTTTCGGCGGCCGGGCTACGGGCGGCGACGAGACGATCGGGCGTGGTTCCGGTGTTGGTGATGGTCAGGAAACCGCCGCCAGCGGGCGCGGTCGGAGCGGTCGCGCGAGACCATGGATGCCCGATGGTCAAAGCGCCGAGCTTGTAGTCGTGGGCGAGGGCTAGGCCCGGAAGCAGAGCCATAAGGACGGCGATCGCTGTCAGACGTAGAAAACGCATGTTGTCACCTCGTGGGTTGGGTAGGGATCAGGGCCGTGAGCTTGGATTGCTCATCCAGCCAGGCGCGGACTTTCGAAAGGTCGGCCACGCCTGGAAGAACATTGATGGTGCCGTTGCGGCCGATCATCACGGTCCGCGGCAACTCGCCGGACCAGGTCGGATCGATCTCGTAACGCAGCCGCTCGTAGAAGCGGTCGGTGAAGCTCCAGCTTTCGGCCGTGCCGAGGCCGGCTCGTCCGAGCGTGTTCTCGACCTGCTCGGGCGGCTGTGGCAACGGATCGGCCGCCAGCAGCACCAGGCGGAGGTCATTGCGTTCTGCCAAAAGCTTGCCCCAGTTCGGCAGCTCGACCAGGCAGGGGCCGCAGGTGAGCCCCCAGAAATGCACGATCGTCGGTTGGCCCGCATGAGCCGCGCGTAGTTTCGCCCAACTGCCACGCACGAACGGCAAGGGCTCGTTGGCATGCGCCGGGCCCGGCAAAACGAGGCCCATCAGCAGCGCGATCAGAACTGTCCGTCTCATGGCGCGTCCTCCAGTGGAATGAGGCGATATCCCTCGGTCTTGGTGAGCCAGGAGAGATAGGCTCGATCCTTGTAGGCGATAAGAAGGGGATGGTCGGAGGCGTCATCGGTGTCGGCGATCGAGTGCGCCGAACTCCAGGACCGGCCGCTATCGTGCGAGGCCTGGCCCAGGATGCGGGTCCGGTTGCCGTCGAATTCCTTCCAGACCAGATGGATGGTGTTCCCGATCGCCAGCAGGTAAGGCCGCGCCGGCTGCCGGTCAGGCGCCGAGAGAGCGCGCGGCTCGCTGAAGGCCGACGAGGCATCGTCGGCACGCGCATAGAATACGCCCTGCCGGGCATCGCCTCCGGTGAACCAGGCCGCATGGTAGGAACCGTCGGCAGCGATGGCGAGGCTGGGGCCATGATGGGGACAGGCATCGATGTTCCAATTGTCGACGCTCACCCGCCGTAACGGTCCGGGTGTGACCGCGTCTTTGAAGGTGACGACAGCATGGTCGCGCGTCGTGCCGCCGAAGACGTTGCGAAAGAGCACGGCGGGGCGTCCCGGGCCAGCGAACGCGATGCCCAGTCGGCAGCATTCGCAGGTATTGTCGAAGGCGACGGTGGTGTCACCGAAAGATCTGCCGTCGCTCGACCAGGCGAAGGCCAGGGCGGCACCGGGATAAGGTTTGCCGGCCGCGCGCGCGGCGGCCGCACCGCGCTTGTCGATCCAGGCGGCGAATACCCGACCATCCGGGTCGAGCGCCGTTTGCTGGAAGCGCTGGCTCGAGTTGTCCGCGGTGATGGAGCGGGGCTCGGCAAACGAAGCACCCTTGTCGTCCGAATAGGTGGCAAAGACGCGGCCGTTGAACTGCTTGTCCTTGAAGATGGCGTAGGTGACCACCAGCCTGCCAGAGGGAGTGACGAGGATCTGGGGACGCGAATCCGGCCCCCAATCCATGTTTATCGGCTCGGCTGTTACAGAAACCTGAGGGCCGAAGCTCTTGCCAAAGTCGGCCGACCGGGAGACGAGCACCCGGTCGGCCGTGCCGCGGACCACCCACAATGTCCCATCCGCGGCGAAAGTCGGCGTCGCCGTGAAGGCTTCGCGCGCATCCGCCGCGAAGGCTGTCATCGCCGGCATGTTGTGCTGTTGATGCTGGGCGACAGCGACCCCACCAGACAGAAGGGCGGCAACGCCAAGCAGAAGGGCTCGTCGCATGGTCTTGCCTCCGTGGGGTCCTGTCGTCATCAGAAGCGCGCCCTCAATCCGGCCGAAACAGTAAGCGGCATTCCCATAGCGGGAATCGAGGTGGCGCTGACGGTCGAGCCCTGGAACGAGGTCAAGGTATAGCCCTGCGCCAGGTACTGGGCGTTGGTGAGGTTCTGGATCATGCCGTAGAGCTCGACGGCTTCCTTCAAGCGGTAGGACGCGCCGAGATCGATCAGGGTGGTGCCCTCATTCAACTGGGTATGGCCAGTGTCGTTCCAGTAGGCCGGAAACGACTTCAGGTTGATGTTGAGGGCGAGTTCCGGCAGCGGTCGCCACTCGGCGCCGAGATTCAGCATCCATTGCGGCACCTGTCCGAGCTGAACCCCCGTACGCTCGAGGGTCGGATAGTACGAACTGGTCAGGACGGCATTGGTATACGTGAAGGACGCGGTGAACCTCACGGAATCGACCACCTGCCATCCGCCGATGAGCTCGAAGCCGTTGAAGTTGGCGTTGCCGACGTTGTTGTACTGCCTGACGCTCGTGAAGGACGAGCTGAGGCCCGCTGCGGCTATGTAGGGCGCCGCGCAGGTCGGGTTCGTGTTGCAGATCGTCACGTAGTCGATGAAGTTCTGCATGTTGTTGTTGAAGTAAGTGGCGGAGAAGTTGGCCCGCTTGCCGTTGATCTCGAAGCCGATCTCCTCGCCGGTGTTCGTCATCGGCTGCAGATTGGGGTTTGTCGCCGTATAGCTCGTGCCGCTGGCGAAGCTTCGGTACATCTGGTTCATGCCCGGCTCCGAGAAGTTGCGGTAGATCGCGCCGCGCACCGTCACTTCGTCGGTGACGTAGTACTTGAACCCGACGCGCGGATCGAAGCTGCCGGAACTCGAATTCGGAACGATATTGTTCGTATTCGAGTTTACCGTCAGCACGCTGGCATTCATCGCCTGATAGAAATCGCCGCGCAGGCCGACCGTCACATCGAGCGGAACGACATCGAACTTGAAGGTGCCTTGCGCGAACGCACCCTCCAGCCGGTGCTCGCCTTGCGAGATGAAGGACGTAGGCGCCGCGGAGGAACTCGCGAAGAGGTTGATGTAGTCGGTGATCTGCGTGCGTCGCAGGTCGAAGCCGACCTTGATGTCCTTCACGTGATCGGTGTCGAGCTGGTAGAAGACCGACCCGCCCTCGTTGTTGTTGGGCGCGGTCTCGCGCTGGCTGACATATTGGTTCAGCGCATAGATGTTATTCAGCGAGTAGGATCCGCTGCCGGCATTGATGGTGCTGAACACGCCACCGCCGGCCCAGGCGCTGAAATTGATCGACGACTTGTCGGCGAACTCGTAGGTCCCGCCCATCAGCAGCCGGTATGAGGACCAGCCGTTGTGCGCCAGAGACCAGACGAGGCCATCCTCATAGGCCTGATGGTAGTAGGCTTTGATGAAGAGCTTCAGCCTGTCATTCGGTTCGAGGTAGGTCGACAAGCCGATATTGTTTACTTGGGAAGCCGTCGGAACCAGGTTCGAGTTCTGATATTGTGCCGGCGTCAGGTTGTAGCCGGAACTCTGCTGGTGGCTGTAATTGACGCCTACCTTGAAGCGCGGTCCAGTGACCACCGAACCGTCCACATCGACCCCGGCAGTGTTGTAACTTCCGTAATTAGCGTCGATTCCGCCGCCCGTCCGTGTCGGCTGTTTGGTGATGATATTGATCACGCCGCCCATCGCCATGTTGCCCCACAGGCTGGTCGCGCCGCCGCCTCGAATGACCTCGATGCGGTCGATGGACGCTTTGGAGATGGTGCTCCAGTCGACGGTCCGGAAGTAGGGATCGTTTATGGGCACGCCATCGACCATGACCAGCGTGTTGATGGTGGTGCTGCTGCCGAAGCCGCGAATATTGACGGGTTGCCCGGTCGGATGGAGTTCGCCCGTCGGTATGGTCAGACTCCAGACGCCGGGGATCCGGTTGACGATCTGATCGATGCCGGTTTCCGGCATGGCCTGGATCTCCTTCTGCGTCATCACCGTCGTGCTGACATCGAGCTTTTCGATGTCGGAGCCACGCGCGGCCGTCACCGTTACCGGCGGCAGGTTGATCGGCGACTGCGCATTCGATGGATCGGATGATTGAGAGGGCGCGTTGGTAGCAGGAGCCGTCGATTGCGTATTTTGCGCATGAAGGACGGCCGGCGCGAACGCCAGGCCCGTAAAGGCGGCGATGGTCGCCGCTCGAACTGACAACATGAATTTCTCCCCACACAGACAGACGAACGCCACGCGCGACAGGGCGCGTGGCGGTTTCAAACGTCAGGTGAGGGAAGGAGGACCGCGCGGTCGGCTCGGTCCGTCACGAATGCCGACGGAGCCGGGATGATCAGAAGAAGGTAGGGGTGCCGCCTCGGCAACCACCAATCTTACGGCGACGAAGGTCGTCGGCGGAGGAACGATCGTGACGGCGTGGGCCAGCCCGAGACAGCATTCGTGGCTGTCGACCGCCATCGGAGCGGAATTCTTTTCGCCATCCGGATCAGCCGCCGAGGCATTGCAGAAGACCGTCCACAGACTGGACGGAGCGCCGTCGCGCAGGAGCATGCCATGGGCAAGCGGCTGCAGGAAATTGAGCGTGATCGCAAACAGCGCGACGGCAAGGGCCGACGCGCGCCAACCGGACTGATGGCGACTGCGATCCATGCGCAAACTATGCACCTGCGCCTTGTGTATCGAAAGCGTCAGCTTGTCGCTGAGCCTATGACGATTTCTCAGACCGCGGTCCAGCCGCCGTCGACCACCAGTTCTGCACCGGTCACGTAGGACGATTCGTCCGAGGCGAGGAACAGGATGGCGTAGGCGACCTCGTCGACCTCCCCGGCCCGTCCCAATGGCACGCCCTTGAGGGTCTTGGCGCGCATTTCCGGATCGGCCGTGCGCCCGGAGGTCCGCATCGGGGGCATCAGGCCGGGATGCACCGAATTGACGCGGATGCGGTCCTTTCCATGCTGGGCGGCGCCGGCCTTGGTGATGAGCCGCACGGCGCCTTTCGAGGCGTTGTAGCCGACATGGATATAGCCTTGGCCGGTGATGCCGGAGATCGACGATAGGTTGATCACGGAGCCGCCGCGCCCCGTCTTCTTCATCGCGGCGATTCCGTACTTCATGCCGAGGAAGACGCCGGTGGCATTGACCCCCATCAGCCGGTTCCAGGCTGCCGTATCGTAGAGGTCCTGCTCCGCGGAGCCACTGATGCCGGCGTTGTTCACGAGGACATCGAGGCCGCCCGCACCGGCTTCGACAGCGTCGATGGCTGCCTTCCACTGCGACTCGTTCGTGACATCGAGGGGCAGGAACGTCGCCTTGCCACCGTCCCGCCGGATCTCCTCGACGATGCCCGTGCCCTCCTTCTCTAGCAGATCGGCGACGAACACCTCCTTTGTTCCTTCCCGGGCAAAGAGCCGCGCCGTAGCGGCGCCCATGCCGCTGGCGCCCCCGCTGATCAGAGCGACCTTGTCCTTCAGGCGCATTCGTTCCTCCCTAGGCGAGCTTCAGTCCGATGATGCCGGCAACGACGAGGCCGATGGAGACAATGCGCAGCGCCGATGCCGAATCACCGAAGGCGAGGATGCCGATTATGAACGCACCGAAGGCGCCGATCCCGGTCCAAACGGCATAGGCGGTCCCCATCGGAATCGTCCGCTGTGCCCATAAAAGGAGCGCGCCGCTGGCAGCCATGGCGATCACGGCAAAGGCAATCCAGGCGGGACGTGGGCCAGCATCCGTCCAGCCGAGCTTCAATCCCACCGGCCAGCCGATCTCGCAAATGCCTGCCAAAAGAAGAGCGATCCACGCCATGCAATTTCTCCCCATCGAATGTGACTGGCGTTGACGATGTCCGCTTGGACGGTTCAGATTGAGCATTGCACGCATCTTGCAAGATAGCGAGAGCGTGGTCTGGGAAGGCTGAAGGATGGGGTGTTCAATGAACGAAGGTGAACTGCGGCGTTTGCTTGCCGAGGTGAAGGCGGGTGGGCTGTCGCGCCGCGTCTTCCTGCGCAGGATGGCGGCGGTGGGTCTGACGGCGCCGATGGCCACGCAGCTGCTGGCCTATTCCGGGGTCGCGATGGCGCAAAGCGCTTCGACCTACAAGCCGACCAAGCGCGGCGGCGGCGGTCTATTGAAAATCCTCTGGTGGCAGGGACCGACGCTTCTCAATCCGCATTTCGCCGTTGGCACGAAGGATCAGGACGGCAGCCGTATCTTCTACGAGCCGCTGGCAGGGTGGGACCCGGAGGGCAATCTCCAGCCGGTATTGGCGGCGGAAATCCCGAGTCGGGAAAACGGTGGCTTGGCCGCGGATGGCAAATCGGTCGTCTGGAAGCTCAAGCAAGGCGTGACCTGGCACGACGGTAAGCCATTCACCGCCGACGACGTCGTCTTCAACTGGCAGTACGCGACCGATCCCGCAACTGCCGCCGTCACGATCGGCTCGTACAAGGACGTCAAGGTCGAGAAGGTCGACGACTATACGGTCAAGCTGTTGTTCGACAAGCCGACGCCGTTCTGGGCCAATGCGTTCGTAGGCGCTCAGGGAATGATCATTCCCAAGCATCTGTTCGAACCCTATATCGGCGCCAAGTCCCGCGAGGCGCCGACCAATCTCAAGCCCGTCGGCACCGGTCCTTACAAGTTCAAGGACTTCAAGCCGGGCGATACGGTCTCGGGCGAGATCAATCCCAACTATCACATGCCGAACCGGCCCTATTTCGACGCGATCGAGATGAAGGGCGGAGGCGATGCCGTTTCCGCTGCCCGCGCCGTTCTGCAGACCGGTGAGTATGATTTCGCGTGGAATCTCCAGGTCGAGGATGAGGTCCTGAGCCGGCTGGAGAAGACCGGCAAGGGCAAGGTGGTGATCGCCGAGAGCGGCAATATCGAGCATATCCAGCTCAATTCGTGCGATCCCTGGACGGAGGTCGATGGCGAGCGCGCCAGCCTCAAGACGAAGCATCCGATCCTGTCCGATCCGGCGGTTCGCCAGGCGCTTGCCCTGCTCGTGGACAAGGGCTCGGTCGAGAAGTTCATCTACGGACGGACGGGCCCGGCCACGCCGAATTTCGTGAACAATCCCAAACGCTTCCGCTCGAGCAACATCAAGGATGAGTTCAACGTCGACAAGGCGGCTGAGCTGCTCGAGAAGGCCGGCTGGAAGAAGGGCGGCGACGGCATTCGCGAAAAGGATGGCAAGAAGCTGAAGTTTGTATTTCAGACGTCCATCAATCAGCCGCGCCAGAAGACGCAGGCCATCGTCAAGCAGGCCTGCCAGAAGGCCGGCATCGATATCGAGCTCAAGGCTGTCACGGCGTCCGTCTTCTTCTCCTCCGACGTTGCCAATCCCGATACCTATCCGCATTTCTATTGCGATCTGCAGATGTACACGACGACCCAGGGGCAGCCCGATCCAGGGTTGTTCATGAACCAGTTCTGCTCCTGGGAAGCGGCCACCAAGGCCAATAAGTGGCAAGGCCGCAACATCACGCGCTGGCAAAACGAGGAGTACGACAAGGTCTATCGCGAATCAGAGAACGAACTGGATCCCGTGAAGCGGGCGGCGCTCCTGATAAGGACGAACGATCTCGTGGTCAGCAATCAGGTAGTGATTCCAGTCGTGATGAGACCGGTCGTGGTGGCCCGGGCGAACAAGCTGCAAGCCTCCGTCAGCGGCTGGGACAACAATACGTGGGACCTGCAGAATTGGTTCAAAGAAGCCTGAGCTACCCGATCATGGTGGGCTGTAGCCGCGGGAATAGGGCATGTCCCGGCAGTATCTGATTCGTCGTCTGTTGATCGCGATCCCGAGCTTGCTCGGGATCAGCGTGGTGCTGTTCTGCGTCTTGGCGCTGGCCCCGGGCGACCCGTTTGGCGAACTGGTGACCAACCCCGCGATCCCGCCCGAGGTCGCGGCGGCGCTGCGGGCGAAGTTCGGTCTCGATGATCCGGTGTGGACGCGGTACGTCCATTGGCTGATGGCCATGTTGCAGGGTGACTGGGGCTTCTCCTTCGTCAGCCGCATGAACGTGGACAAGCTGATCCTGCAGCGGTTGCCGACGACCCTGGTTGTCATCGGCGCCGCGCAACTCCTCGCCATCGTCGTGGCGCTGCCGGTCGGCGTGCTGGCGGCAACCCGCCCTTATTCGGTTTTCGATCAGGTCGCCAATACGCTGGCGTTCATCGGCTTCTCGCTGCCGACCTTCTTCACGGGCTTGCTGTTGATCCTTGTGTTCAGCATCAAGCTGGATTGGCTGCCCTTCGTCTTTCGCGATGATATCAACGCCACCGGCCTGCAGTGGCTGTGGGAGCAGGTGAAGCAGTCCATCATGCCGGTCACGGTGCTTGGCCTGTTTCAGGGCGCATCGCTGGTGCGGTTCGTGCGGTCGGCCGTGCTCGACGTGGTGCGGCTCGACTATGTCACCACGGCGCGCTCCAAGGGGATCGGCGAAGGCAAGGTGGTGGTGAAGCACGTGGTGCGCACGGCGCTCATTCCGGTCGTGACCTTGGTGGCGCTACAGATGCCGATCGTGTTCGGCGGCGCCATCGTTACCGAGCAGATCTTTCGAATTCCAGGTATCGGATCGCTGCTGATTTCGTCGATCCTGGCCAACGATACCCCCGTGGTGATGGGGGTGACCTTCGTCTTCGCCTGCCTCGTCGTTCTCTTCAACCTCATTGCCGACGTCCTTTATGCCTGGCTCGACCCCCGCATCGCTTTCCGCTGAACTGCCGACGAGACCGGCAACGGCCGCTCCGGCCAAGACGCCGCGCTTCTCGCCGGGTCTCGAGGCGTGGCGGCGCTTCCGTCGCCACAAGCTCGCCGTCGCCAGCGCCGTCATTCTCCTGGTCATGATCGTGGCGATCGCGTTCGGGCCACTCGTGTGGCGCGTGCCCATCAACGAGATCGACTTCACCGCCAAGCTCGAAGGGCCGACGCTCGCCCATCCTTTCGGCACCGACGATCTCGGGCAGGATGTGTTGGCGCGATTGCTCTACGGCGGACGGATCTCGATGGCCGTGGGGCTGTGCGCCATGCTAGTGGCGGCCCTGGTCGGCGTCCTGGTAGGGGCCGTTGCCGGCATGTCGCGCGGCACGGTCGATGCGATCCTGATGTGGCTCGCGGATCTGTTCCTGTCGCTGCCTCAGCTGCCGTTGCTCCTGCTGGTCATCTATCTGTTCCGCGATGCGCTCAAGGCCGTGTTCGGACCCGAAGGCGGCATCTTCATCATGATCGTCATCGTGATCGGGGGACTGCGCTGGATGCCGGTGGCACGCCTGGTGCGAGCCCAGATTCTGTCGCTGCGGGAGAAGGAATTCGTCGAGGCGGCCCGAGCCTTGGGGGCCTCCAAGATGCGCCAGGTAGTGCGCCACATCCTGCCGAATGCGCTGGGACCGGTGATCGTCGCCGGAACGATCGATGTTGCCGCCGCGATCATTTCTGAATCCACCCTGTCGTTCCTGGGGCTCGGCTTCCCACCCGATGTTCCGACCTGGGGCCGCGTCCTGTTCGATGCCAAGGACTATCTCGACATTGCGCCGCACTGGGCGATGTTTCCGGGCGCCGCAATCTTTCTTGCCGTCCTTTCCATCAATTTTATCGGTGACGGCCTGCGCGATGCGCTCGATCCCCGCCGCGTGCTGTAGGTTTTGCGATGTCGGAAGCCCTTCTCGATATTCGTGACCTGAAGACCTGGTTCGCCACGGACGGTGGCGTCGTGCGAGCGGTCGATGGTGTGGATCTTCGGATCGAGCGCGGCGAGACGGTTGGTGTGGTTGGCGAATCCGGCTGCGGCAAGACCGTCACGGCGCGTTCGGTGTTGAAGCTGATCGACATGCCGCCCGGGCGCTTCGCCGGCGGGCAGATCCTGTGGCAGGGGCGCGACCTGATCCCGCTGCCGGCGACGGAGATGGACAAGATCCGCTCCAAGGAGATCGCCATCGTCTTCCAGGAGCCGATGACATCGCTGAACCCGGTGTACACGGTGGGAGACCAGATCGCCGAGGTACTGCGCGAGCATGAGAATCTCTCGCGCCGTCAGGCGATCGAGCGCGCGGTGGAGATGCTGGCGCTCGTGCACATCCCCAATCCGAAGAAGCGGGTGCACGATTATCCGCACCAGTTTTCGGGCGGCATGCGCCAGCGCGTGATGATCGCCATGGCCCTGTCCTGCCGGCCCAAGCTCCTGATCGCCGACGAGCCGACCACCGCGCTCGACGTCACCATCCAGGCGCAGATTCTCGAGCTGATGCAGGAGATGAAGGACAAGTTCGGCATGGCGATCATGCTGATCACCCACGCCATGGGCGTCGTGGCAGAGACGTGCCAGCGGGTCGTTGTCATGTATGCCGGCAAGGTGGTGGAAGAAGCGCCGGTGGAAGCGCTGTTCGGCAATCCGCGCCACCCCTATACGCAAGGGCTGATCCGCTCGATTCCGCGCGTCGATCGCGCCGCGGCGCACAAGGAGCGTCTGGAAGCGATTCCGGGGACTGTGCCGAGTCTCCTCGATCCCCCGCCGGGCTGTCGCTTCGCCCAGCGCTGCAAGTCGGCGCGGGACATCTGCACGCAGGGCATTCCCCCTCTCAAGGAGGTCACTCCCGGCCACTTCGTGCGGTGCGTGCTGTGAGCGCGGATACTCTCCTTTCGGTCAACAAGCTCCGCAAGCACTTCGCCGTCAAAGGGGGCGTCTTTTCGCGTGAAGTCGAGCGGGTGCATGCCGTCGACGGTGTCAGTTTCGATATCGGCAAGGGCGAGACGCTCGGCCTGGTCGGCGAATCGGGTTGCGGCAAGTCCACGACCGGCCGCTGCATCCTGCGGCTGATCGAGCCCAGCTCGGGCGAGGTCCTGTTCCAGGGCAAGGATGTCACCCGGCTCGGCCACGATGCATTGCGGGCGCTGCGGCGCGATATGCAGATCATCTTCCAGGATCCGTTTGCCTCGCTCAATCCGCGGCTGACCGTCGGAGCGATCATCGGCGAGGCCCTGCAGATCCATAAGCTCACCCGGTCGCGGCGCGAGCTCGAGGAGCGGGTGGTGGAGCTGCTGGAGACGGTTGGTCTGCGAGCCGACCACATGCGCCGTTTCCCGCATGAGTTCTCCGGCGGACAGAGACAGCGCATCGGTATCGCGCGCGCCCTCGCGGTCGAGCCGAAGCTCGTCATATGCGACGAGCCAGTCTCCGCGCTCGATGTGTCGATTCAGGCCCAAGTGGTCAATCTCCTGGAGGACCTGCAGGAGAAATTCGGGCTCACCTATCTCTTCATCGCGCACGATCTCAGCGTGGTGGAGCACATTTCCGACCGTGTCGCCGTGATGTATCTCGGCCGCGTAGTGGAGATCGCTCCGTCACGCGACCTCTACGACACGCCACTGCACCCCTATACCGAGGCGCTGCTATCGGCGGTGCCAATCCCCGACCCGACCGTGAAGCGCAAGCGCATCATGCTGCAGGGTGATGTCCCCAATCCCATTCATCCGCCCTCGGGCTGTCACTTCCATACGCGTTGCCCGATCGCTCGGCCTGACTGCTCGCAGCGCGATCCCGAGCTGCGACAAAGCCAGCCAGGCCATTGGGTCGCCTGCCACTATCGCGGTTAGGGACGTCGAGCTGAAACCGATCGGATGGATGTCGGGCGAAGCTCGTCCGCGGTTCAGATCTTCGGCGTGTACTGGCTCAGATCGTTGATGCCGATCTTCTTCTCGATCTGCTCGATCTTCTTGGCCGCCTTTTCGAAACCGTCACCGCCGAACTTGGCATTCTCTTCCTGTTCGAACGTCTCACCCAGGGCGTCGAACTGATTGGGCGTCACGAGGTGACGCAGGGTGGGGAACAGATCGGTGTCTTCGCGGGCGGCATGCGGACGGTACAGGACGATCGATGCCTGCATCGCCTCGATCATCGCCTTGCGTTGATCGCTGTTGTTCGGCGCCGTCGGGGCGAGTTGCAGGATGCGGTCCGTCAGTTTGCGGCCCGCCGCGTGCTGCGTCAGCAGCACATCGACAAGCTGCACCATCCGACCGGCCTTCTTGAAGATCGGGAAAAGGTGATCTTCTTCGAGCTTCTCATGGTAGTTGTGAATGAAGTCACGCATCGTCTCGGCGGTCTGGACGAAGACGATCGACTCCATGTCTTCGCCCTGTCCCAACCGTCGCGCGCCCGCTTCGTAGATCAGCAGGATCCGGCGCAGCACGCCATGCTCGCGCATCAGATCCTCGGTCGGCGTCACCGGAGCTTCGGCCTCGGCCTTCGTGCCCTTGCCCTGGGGGCGCTCGTCGGCCATGGCGAGAGGGGCCAGAGCAAGAGGACCGGGAACCAGGCCGCAAACGGCAGCCGCGCCGATCAACGATCGGCGGCCTAAAACGATACTCTTGCTCATGCTCGCTCCTTCGCCGGATGTCGCGACGGCGCTAGCAGACAAACGCGGACCTCGGTGGAGGGTTGCGAGGTCTGGCGGGCACTCCTTGCCAGCAGGAACCGACACGACCTCTGCGGATGTCCCTCCGCAGGATGGTGCCCCCGGCCGGACTCGAACCGGCACGATCCTTACGGATCAAGGGATTTTAAGGACCGTTGCCGTGGTGCCCCCGGCCGGACTCGAACCGGCACAGATCGTTGAAATCTCTGAGGTTTTAAGCCTCATGCGTCTACCATTTCCGCCACGGGGGCTAGGCGTTTGGTGCCTTTCGGGCACCGTCTCGGGCACCGTTTTACCGGCCCTTATTGTCCTCCAGGTACTTGTCCAGCTTGCTCGCCACGTTGTTACTCAGGATGCCGGCGAGGTGGGCGTAGCGCCACGTCTGCTTGGGCGTTGTATGGCCCGCCCAGTCCATCACCTCCGGCATCGTGTTCCCAGCGATGAATAGGCGAGTAAGGCAGGTGTGACGAAGGGAGTAGGGTACGAAGTCGGGATGATTGACCTTTAGCGTGAGGTTCATCCGTTGCCAGATATCGTAGATGTAATACTTATTGAGAGGGGTGCCGTGGAATAGCGTCTTGTCTTCCGGGACATAACGCTTGCGCCTCTCTATGATAGCTTTTGAGCGCTCCGTGAGGGAGATGAACCGCCCCTTGGTCGTCTTGGTTCTGCGATCAGCACGGAATATCGACACGTTAGGGGCCAACTCCAACACGCGTCCTCGAATGACTAGTTGGCGGCCCGTAACGTCAACATGGGGGTAGACGTGCAAGGTCTCAGAGTAGACACGCATTCCCGTATCGATGCAGAGCGTAAACCAGTCGAGCATTTCGGGGGAGCCGGCCCGGGCAGTGTCAGGGCAGAACCGGCCTAACCATTCAGCGCACCTTGCTTCAATCTCAGGAGAGAGGATGTATTCGCGGCCTTCAGCTTCGGGCTTCCGTCCGTACTGAGGCTTGTTCTCACCCTGTATCTTTCCCTGCTCGATAGCCAGTTTGAGCGCCTTACTTACCAGTGACGCCTTGCGGTTGATCGTACCACCCGAGTTCCCCCGGGCTAAACACGCAGCCTCCAAAGCCCTGTAGCCCTCTGCTCCTAACAGCTCGACGGCCGGATAGTTGGCCCCGAGATCAGCCACAAGGATTTTCATGTTCTTAAGCATCGTGTCCGCGCTAGGCATCTTCGCCCAGTGCTCCGTGTAGGCCCAATCAAGCAAGTCCTTCAGTCCCCATTCCGTGCTTTCCTCTTCGGATGGCATCGGAGGAAGCGGCTTGCCGACAAGGTGATTAGCCTTGGCTTGATATTCCCATGCCTTCGCGGCGGCCTCGGTGCGGAACCCTGAGGGGCGAAGGCGTTTACCGTCTAAGGTAACGTCAGCCTGAAAGCCGGAGTGACGAGGCTTAGCCATGGTGTGTGTCTCCCCGCGTTTTACTTGCCACCAAGGAGCTGGGCCATGTCCATCGCGACACGGCGACCCTTGGCGGTTAGACGGACGAGATGCCCTCGTGCGTCTTCGGCATCATCGTAGAGTTGCACTAAACCGAGTGGTGAGCCCCACCGCAGCGCGCGAGCCGCATCACCGTCGAGTTTCCCGAGCATTGTTGAAATGAACGTGCGGGTTCCGTTCGGATGGGTTTCTGTGAAGTCTCGCACAAGGTCCTTTTGAGGGACCGCCCCGGGATACGAAGCGATAGCGAGGAAGACTTCAATCGTGCCCAAACTCGCTTTCGGGTCCTCTTCCCGGAACCGCTGAATAGCGTGGCTCATGCGCACCAGTAGGTTCATCTGCGGGGGAACGTTCGGCACTGCCCTCAAATCGGGCTTGTCCTTGTCGGCCATAATCTGTCTCCCAAGTTATCTCTAGTCTACCCAACTGGAGCGAACCAATATCATAACGAAACTTAGAGATCACTAGCGAGCCGTACAGCCATTCACAGTGAAGATGAAACCCCAGGATATTAATGCGAAATATGTTTAACACCGTTCTCTCCGATAGTTTTTTAGTTTTCCCCAAGTCTTCATTCCCATTGCAACCGTATACAATCCCTCCCCACCACTGCAAGATAATCCGTGATCTATTACCAAATTTAATTACGCATACCTAAACTACCAGTAGGGGAATGCCCAAACCGCCCGCAATCAATGAGCGACAGAGGCATTCCCCGCTAAGTCATCCGGTCAAAAGCCGCCTTTAGGCACACATCGGGGCGCGAGGTATTCACCCCCGAGGGAGAAACCGAAGTACATCGCCTCTTGTTCCTGGGCTATCCGCAGGCGGTTCCGGCGGTCCCATTCGATGTATCGGGAGACGATGGAAGCATCGCCGGAGGTGGCCGCCGAGGTGAAAGCGTAGGTATCGACCTTGATAGGT
This sequence comes from Enhydrobacter aerosaccus, assembly GCF_900167455.1. GTDB lineage: Bacteria > Pseudomonadota > Alphaproteobacteria > Reyranellales > Reyranellaceae > Reyranella > Reyranella aerosaccus. Next base: position 258,573 of record NZ_FUWJ01000005.1, on the reverse strand, counting down.
GTTGCGATGGTCATGGTGGAATGTCCGGGTGCTAGTGGGTGATGATGCACGGGTGGCTATCGATCACCGTAAAGGTGATGGACGACGCACCAAGCCCGAGACTGGTGAGCAGCGGCCGGACAACCGCCCGGATGCTTTCGACGGATGAGAAATCGGCGGCGGGAATGTCACCGATGAGAGACGGCCCAGAGGCCGCCGCGAGGATCACCGGAACACGGCCCGGCTTGGTGAAGGCCCGGACAATCTCGGGGATAGTCGTTTGGGTTACTGGGGCGGTCATGGCTTAAGGCTCTCCATATCTGGTCCGATGGTGATGGTTAGGAGCTTGCGGTCGCGGAGGGCCGTGAGCAGGGTGTGGTGATCCTTGAGGAGATGTTCGAGAGCATCCGCCGGGACCTTGACCGTGGTGGACGACGCGCGCTTCCCGTGGTGCGTGGCCCACAGTCCGGATAGCTCAGTATCCGTTGTGAGGAGGGGCGAGGTGGTCACGGCTTTTCCTCCGTCACGCTTCCCGGGATCAGTTCAAAGAACCCCTTGGGAAGATCGAAGGTAGGGGGAGGGATCAGAGGAGCGAGGTAGCGGTCAAACGTGGGAACGGGCTTGGCGTCCATTTCACGGCGGACCTTATCCATCAGGGAAGCGGTAGCCGCGTCCACTTCTTTGGCGGGAGCTTCAGCGTTGTCGTCATCCTCCCGGTTCCAGCCGTAGAGTTCGCCCTCACACACAACGTTGTGGGCCAACACAGGGACACCAAATCTCCCTTGGTCAAAGCTGCCACGACTGCGGTCCGCGTACAGGAAGACCGCGCGGCATCGGGGCTCGGTGTCATACTGCTTTCCGGACCTGTAAGTGGCGTCAATCTTCCCCGTGATGTACCGAATGGTGTTCCCCGTTGCGATCAAGTCATCAAGGATCACGTAGTCCTGAAGTTCGCCATAGCCCGAGATGCACCCGGCATGGCTCTGCTCGCCTTCCTTGCGAACGACGCATACAGGTAGCCCAAGCTTGTAGCTGACGGGCCACGCGACGGCCTGCCCGGAGACGCCCGAGCAAACAATGTGTGTGATGCTTTCCTTGTTCGCCGCGATCCATGAGGCGATGTGCTCGGCGGTGTCGTCCACCACGCGGCGGAGGAAATCCGGTCGGACCCCCTGTGATAATCCTGTGCGAGCTTCAACTTGTGCCTGTCCTTTCCGATGAACTCCAGCCCGAAGAGCGCTGGCCTAGGCCCACCTCACCGAGACGAGTGTGGCGAAGCGGGCTAAGGTCAAGGCTCGATGGTGGGTGATCCCTAACAATCAAGACACACGAGTGGCGGTAGGAGAGATCGCGTCTTCCTCCGCTCGCTTGGCTTTCACGTAATCGACCAGCGCCGCAACGTGATCCAGTTCGGGAGCCTCGATTGCGCCAGCTTGGCGGGCAGCCCAGCGGATCGCGAAGTGGGGGACGTTATGGCAGCCGGCTTGAACCCAGCCAGCGGCCGATACACTGTCGATCCGGAAGTGACCAAGCCGCACCGTGCGGCCTACCCCGGAGAGTGTGGGAGCGTAAGCGATGGCCCGACCCTCTCTTACGGCGCGATCAATGAAGGGTAGAGCCTTCAATCCATGTTCCAAGGGGAAGTCAGCGCCGCGCGAGGTTTCCACCGTGGCGCCGTTGACGCGGAGCAGCGTAGGTGGAAGACCAAGCGGGCCGCCGGTTCTATATTGCAGTTCAATCGGATATCCGGCGCGCGTGTTTCCCAGCCAGTATGCGCCCAAGGCAATCTCGCCAAACGCATTAGCGAGGTTCCGCCACATCAGCTTTGGAGCATCGAAGTAGGCTCTGAAGAAGGCCCGAATGTTATCAAAGATAGCTTCGCCTTCAGAGGCTTTGAGAAGCCGCGAGAGGACTTCCGAGGGTTCTCCCGTGGGAAGCCCATAAGCTTTAGCCCATGTTTCGCCGGCCATGGCGTAGTGTGTGGCTTGGTTTAGCCACCAAGCGCGGTTAGAGCGAGCGCGCGCTGCTTTCTCCTTAGCCTCTTTGGCAGCGTTCATGATGAGTTCGAGGATAACCGCCGGCTTTTCGTTGGTGCCGAACCTCCATCCCCTGTTTGGGAGGTCCAAACTCACCTCAACGAACTCGGTCCCGTGCAATGCGCGGCGGCGGGCGTTGTAGTGCTTTGATGTGGTCGTGATCGAATAGCTATGAGTGGAGCAGATCACGAACCGCGTTCCGTCCGGAGCCGGCGGGAGAAACCGCGCAATCTCCGTCGAATAGGAGTAGAGCGACGGCCCCGCGAAGCTAAAGTTGCCGTTGCTTGAACGGGCCGAAGACTGGTCCGTGGTGCCCCTCGCGTGGGCAACCCAAAGGTGGGCAACTTGGGAGTTGGTGAGAGACATGGTGTTAGCCCTCCACACTCAGCGGCTTCGCGTTGGAGTACAACTCTTCAGCCCTCTCGGGGTCAGCTCCGGGAAGGTGCCAACCGAACATGGAGCCGACTTGCATAGCCGTCCGCATGGCAGGCGTTACGTTAAACAGTCCGTTGCGGCGTTCGGCTTCCTCAACGGTCATCCCATGTTCGGGCCAGTATCCTTCCTCGCCGCGCTTGATGAGTATTACCGCGCGTTTACGTCCCGGCAGGATCGCGTAACAGAATTCAGGATGTGCCTTAGTGGTCATGTCGTGTCACTCCTTTGCGTCGAAGTCGGTGCGCACTGTGAGCGATCACTAACAACCTGTCAACAACAAAATGTGAGTGATCACACATTTTATCCTCCCGGGCGCACCAAGGCGAACCCCACGGGACCATCTCGGCGGCCCCTGTGCGGCGAGCCCGAATAGAGACAGGCGGAGGCGAGCGGGGAGGCTTTAGGGGATAGCGTGGGATGTGGCGTGGTGGATCGCGGTGGGTTCGTCGTGGTGAGCCCGAGAGGCGCGCTAGGTCCTAGTGTGAGATGTGCTGGTGCTCAAAAGCACAGATTCCTAGCTTTATATTCGAGTGGGAATAACGCCGAAAAAAGGAGCCCTCACCCTCCCGGGCACCCCTCGGGACCAGCTCAGCCACCAACTAAGGGACGTGTAATCCCATTGCAGGCGAGCAAGTTCAATGGGTTAGCTCGGGACGGTGCCCGGAGGCGTGCCCGATGGCCCCGGGGTGGTGGGGTGGTGACCATCCAATAGGCGCGGCCGGGGGTAGAGGGGGGTCCGGCCACGCGGGAGGGGTCGCCAAGGGGCTTGAGAATATCCTAGGCTAACATTCTGACCCTGGAGGGGATTGGGTAGGGTAAGGATATAAGCCACATCTGACACTAGGATCGGAGGGGCTAGATGTAGGGTTGGGCTCTAGGTAATGATTAAACTTCGGGAGCCTCTAGGGATAGTGCCATAGAGCTGCCTCATTACATCTGACACTTCCTCTAGATAACCTCTAGGGAACACCAGGGGAGGCTCTCGGTGGTCCCCCGGATATAATATGCTGGAATCTGTAAGCTATTGTTATCATTGATGAATACCCTTAAAACCATCCTTATCCCATAACCATCCTTTAGTAGCCCTCATCCCCTAGTCCCCCTCCCATCAGGGGAAGCTCCCGAGGGAACACTTGAATACCCCACATAGAAAGCCATCAGGAGCCCGCTGAGAGGCTTCGAGAGGCCCAGATAGGTCACCCTACCTGAAAGCCCCCCGATCCTCTGTACGGCCAGATAAACCGGCCTAGCGAACGAATTGGTCAGTGATCCCTTATCAGAAGCCTTGGGTCATTGTGAGTGATCAGCAACTACCCAAACAGGAGAAGTTCCCGAGGAGGCCCGTGCCGAACTTGGAGCGGACTTCCTGGATGGCCTCCCAGTCAGCCCGGGAGACCCTATGGCCGGCGGGAGGGAACCATGCCTGCGTCTGCTCATCAAATCGATAGCCCTGGTACTTCCTTAGCCAGATCACGGCGCAGTCCACCGAGGTCATCATCAGGTATTTCTCAAAAGAAGAAAGGGCCGCAGGAGACTACCCCACGGCCCTCTCAAAGGTTGTTGGTTTGGCTTCTCTGTTACTGCTGCACGCACGTCACTTGCGGGGTGAACTGGGAAGCCGCACTGGAGCCCTTTAGGACCACCTGACGAGCCGCCTCACAAGCCTGCTGGGAGGTGAACTCAGGAACGCCAGTGACGTGGTATCCGCCCCCGACGCTTCCCGTGGACACCCACGCCACAACGATCAAAACCCACTTCATGGTTAATCCCCTCGGTTGCCCCTAGGGACGGATTCTAGAACTAGCCTTCCTCATCCTCAAGCTGGATTGCCTCACCATACCCTTCCCAGTTGAACACCCCGGCGGCTTCCAGACACCTCAACCGCTTCCGCGAACGGAGCAGCCGCTCATACTCAGCTTTGGTGATCTCGACAGTCTCGGGCTCGCCTTTGTTGCGCTCAATGATAGCCTCTAGGTGCATCATCGGATGCCTCCCGTGGTGGTAGTGGTGTAACTGTCGTTCCAGTTGGTGCTTGTGGGCCGATCCAGGCCAATGCTCTGAAGTCGCTCCACCGCCTCATCGAACTCCCGATCCCGGCGGTTGCTGTCCACGTCCTCACTGATCTTATCGAGCCAGTAGGCGGTAGACCCAGCAACCGTCTCGATGCGGTCGTCGTGCTTCAGAGAGTTGCGCTCCTTGGTGAGCCGCGTCATCTGGTAGAAGAGACGATAGAGGTGCTGCTTGTCCGGGGAGCGATCCATCACGCTCTCGTAGTCCTTCGTCACGAGGGCATCGTGCACCACGAGGCGATGCTGGTTCATAATCGGCTCAAGCGTATCGATGATCCTCTTTTCCTTCTGCCCGGTAGAGTGGACCTCTTCGATGATCGGAGCCGGCTTGTTGTGCTTCTCGGCGGTCTTCACGAGCACCGGACGGAAGAGCTTGGCGAACATCCCACCACCGAAGTTGTCTTCAATGGTGATCGTCCCGACCTCGTACTCGATGGCCCTCTCGGACAACCACACGAGATTGTTGTCGTCATAGCCGCCGAGGCGACCGTCGCAATCCAGCAAGCCGATCTTACCGCCGAGCTTTCCCGTGATGCTGTACGCGATCTCGTCCTGACCCTTGCCGGCTGGATCGATGAACATGTGCTTGGCATCCCACGGGTCCCAGAGGTCCTTCGTATACATCGCGGGCTTGTTGTAGCTGTCGCTCTTGAAGCCCACGTTGGGAAGGTCCGTGCGTCTGCTTTCGACACCACCGCTCCAGAGCACCGTGCGAGGCGCGTGGGTGGGTGTCAGGCTGAGGACGATCAAGTCCCTCAGGCGCAGCGGGTAGAGCAGCTCGGAGAGCAGCGTGGGCATGAGCATGAACTGGAGCGCGAAGTTGCTTCGGCCCATTTCCATCTCACGCTCTAGAAGCTCCTCCTCGGGGAACCTAGTGGGCTCCACGGGATCACCTGGGCGAGCCTTCCCGCTGTCCAGGGCATCCGCCACGAAGTCCGCGAGCGTGTCACCGTAGACCTTACGTTGCTCCGCGTCGGGATATCGAGCGGGCACCACGAACAACCTGTAGCCCTTCGCTGGCAGGTCCTTGTAGATCGATTCCTCAGACTGGTACGTCCCAAGGATCACGGTCTCACCGCCGGGCTTCAGGATCGAAGCGAACTCGGCCATGCCCTTGTGAAGCAGCTCTCGCTTGCCCACCGTGTCGGAGTTCTTCGGGATTTCCAGATCGTCACCGATGATGATATCGGCGCGGTTGCCTGGAAGCTGCCCCGTGATGCCTCGCGCACGCACGCTGGGCTGCACCGAGACCTTGCACCCGTTCACATCGAAGTTGACCGTGCTGGTCTTGTGGCCCTTCTTCTCATCGGGCATCAGGTGGCGAAGCCAGGGGACTTCGATGATGCACTTCAGGATGAAGCTGGTAACGGACTTCGCGTGATCGGCGCTCGCGCTCACCACGAGTATCTGAAGGAGCGGATTGCGGTGCAGCCGCCAGAGCACGTAAGCGCCCGTCAGCCAGGTCTTGGCGACACCTCGGAAGGCGAGCACCATGCGGCGCTTCGGGCCGTGCTGGAGGAAGTTCGCGATCTCGTACTGGACGCTTGTGGGATCAGGGAGCCCTAGCTCGTGCCAGAGGAGATAGACGAAGTTCCGGAAGTCGTTGAAGGCTAGCGGGTCTGAGCTTTCGTCATTCCCAACTGGCGACGCGATGTTGAGTGCTCTTTCGCGCGCCGCAATGCCTTCGATATCGTCTCCAATCTCGGTATTGAACGCTTCCTCGGAACTCGGCGGGAGCGAACGCTCATCCTTCACCGAACGCCACTTTGTAAGCGTAGGCGAGAGCTTGAACCCCGAGCGACACACAGAGGAATCCAGCCGAGAACAAAACCCAGTTGACCATGACTAGACGATCCCCCGGAGGAACATCTCGCGTTCCTTTGCTCGTCTCCGGATGAGACCGGGGAGGGGAGGGTTGGCCCACTTGGGGAACTCGTCAGCGGCTCCCTTATAGTCTCCCGCATTCAGCTTGCGGAGCATCGTGGAGTGGTAACCACTCCTCAGCCAAACGAAGCCGTCTCGCTGACCTGGGATGCCTTGACCGATGTTAAAGACAAAGGACACAAGGGCGTCAAACTGAGACTGTGTAAGCGGTACGGTAACGTGTCCGTTAACGATGGAACCGGCCACAGCCGCGTCATTGATCAGTGCTTCCCTGATCTGCTCATCCGTCCAAACGAGGCCGGGATACACATCCGCTCCGGTGTGGCCCACGCCAATGGTCCACGGATAACCGCTCGGACCAGGGTCGGGGTATGCTTTATATTCCTTGCCTTCTTCTTCAACGAGAAACTCCAGGCCCTCTTCACTTACGATCATCAGAGGACGAGGCCAGCTATCATAAGGGAAGCCCCAACTGCGCCGCCAACCAGCGCGTGCTTCAGAACGGATATGCGGTCTTCAGGATGGGCGTATCGTTCACCAGCGATGGCATAGGAGATTGAGAGGGCCAGAAGGGCCGTACCGATGGCGGTCACTTGTCCCCGTTGAAGAAGTAGACGAGAGCATCGTGTTTCGCTTCACAGATCAGATACTTCTCGACTGCATCGTTCCACGCGTTGGCTACTTCGTTGTCCGTGGGGTTGTCGCTCGGGGCAATCGGGCGTTCGCACTTCGTCAGAAGCGAAGCGTCAGGGTGTCTTCCCCCCAAGGAGGTGCCGCACGCTGTCAGCGGCATCACGCACAACAGGCCCGCAAGTCGCAGTAATTGGCGCATTCGCAATCCTTTGTTTGGCGGTCGCCGCTTCGGCTTCCACCTGTTTGATCCGTGCGTCCCTTGTTTCGAGTGCCTTAGCGCTCAGCGCGGCATCCTTCTTGAACTGCTCCAGTTGTGCGCTCGCTAGGGCTTCGTTCTGCCATGAGGTCTTCAACGCCCAGGCTCCGCCCGCGAGCACCACGAGAAGAATCCCGATGGCTGCTAGGGGAACCCACGACGGAAGGAAGCTGAGTAGCTTGTCCATTTCTATTGAGGGTCCTTCTCTCGTTTGCGGATGCTTTCCACGAGGCGCTCGTAGGCTTGGTTCTTCTCGTCGAGGTCCCGTTCCAGCCTATCGAGCTGACGGTTGACCAGCGACTTGATCCACATACCGAGGAACACCGTGGTAAAGCCAAGCGCCACCACAACGGAACCAACGATCCCGTACTGAGCCCAGGGAGTGAGGATCGCCGTGGTGGCTTGTGTAGGGTCCACCTAGTGCGCGGCCAACGGCCAGCGGAGTAGGCTGACCGCCAGGGTGCCCACAGTAGTCAGGAGTGCCCCGATCACGCCGAAGGCAACCCTCCAGAGGAGTTTCTTGATCTCCGACACGTCGCCCTCAAGGGTGGCGAGGCGGGCCTCCGCGATGATGAGCGCGGCGGGCTTGCGCGCCTTCTTCGGCGGCACCCTGTCCTTACGCATGGTCATTATTGAGACAACCTGACATAGACCGGCCCTCCGGTAACTCCGAGGATAGTTCCGATGCGGTATTGAACACCATCCTCGTGCTCCACGAAGGTTTCAGTGCCACCACCATCGGTGAACTCAATAAAGGAAAGCCAATTGGTGTAAGTTCCTGTGCTCTTCAGGAACCTCCGCTGCACCGAAATAGTGCCGGTCCACGTTCCAGCATCAGCGAACGCGTTAACTCTCCCTCGAAACGAAGAAGATGCGCTCCAGGAGTTGGCTCCATTGGCCGACCCCTCAATGAGAAGAGCTGCTGCCATTAGAGGTCACCTTCTCCCGGGTCCTCCGCGAATGGCAGGGAGTGCTTCTTCAAGGTCTTAACGCCCTCGTGCTTGTCGTCGTCAGCTTGGATGTTGTTCTCCTTGAGGAACTGGCGGACGACGTTGAGCGAGGCCGCATCCGGCACTGGCTTAGTCCCAGCGGCTCCCGGCTTAACCACGTCGATCAACCGATCAACGAAGTGGTCGAATAGTTCCTCGGTACGAGTGCGGTTAGACTTACCGCTCAAGTCAGTACCTCCGTCTTGTTGGTCTTGAGGATGTGCGCGATGATCCAGAGCAGGAGCTTGGGGTTGTCTCGAAGCAGATGCGCCCAGCCCAGCCCGAATGCCGTAACGGTCTTCTCCTCGCCCCAGCGCGGGTTAACCGACTTGAGGTGATAGAGGGCGTGCGTCAGTTCGTGTATGACGACTTCCACGGCGCGTAATCCGGAGATACCGGCATCGAGCACGATGCGCTTTCCGTTGGGATCGTAGTAGCCCCACACGCGAGCCTCATCAGCTTCCTGGGGGTGGATCAAGGCGAACCCTACTGTATGCCTGCCAATGCGAACCGGAGAAGGTAGCTCAATGCCATGGGAAGAGTTTACGGTAGGCATCAGGGGCCGATAGAGTTCCAACCTTGATATAGAGTGATGAATAGAGTGCCGTCTCCTCCAAGGCCGACGCTTATGGTGCATCCGCCTGGGGTTCCGCCTGGATAAGCTCCCGTGTTGATCGTCTGGACGTTGATCGAGCGGATGTTGAGCACACCTCCTGTAGCCAGTCCCGCAAGCGCTACGCCGGAACCCAGGTTAGCCACCGAGGCAACCCCTGACGGCCCAGCCGGACCAGCCGGTCCTTGAGCACCAGCCGGACCAGTAGCGCCAGCCGGACCAGCCGGACCAGTAGCGCCAGCCGGACCAGTAGCTCCCGGAGGACCCGCCGGACCCGGGACAGTCCACACTCCACCGAAGGCGAGCGCCTGCGCAATGAGCTGCGGAATGTCATAGGTGTTACCAAGTCGCCCGATCTCGTCTTGGTTCTCTTGCGTGGCGTAAAGCGTCTGAAGCTGAGATATTCGGTTCGTCTCGGCATCGTTGAGCGTAGTTGGGAGCCACGTAGCGAGCGGCGTCAGGGGCGTCTTCCGGAAGATATGAACGTTGCTTCCACTTGGCGGAGGGGTGGCTCCCGAAGGCAGCGCAATGCGGTTAGGGCCGACAAGAGACGTGCCAGCAACCACCACGCCGTCCACATCAACAAAGACGTGACTTTGGTCTAGATATTCAAACGTGAAGTCCCAGGCGGTGGTTAGTCCGTCGCCGGGGTGAGTGTCATAGGCGTAAGGCACACTTACTTGTTGTTGAGGAGGTCTTGGAGCGTGGGGTTAGTCGGCGTGGGAGCCCCCAGGGGGACCGCTCGTTGTGCTGCCGAGAACTGCGCCAGCGCACCGCGAAGGTTCTCAAAGCCGGGCTCAGAGAGCATCTGTGTGTGGGCCGCTTCGTAGTGACGTTGCAGCTCGTCCTTGATCATCTGAGCGGCGGGATGCTGGCGATAAATTGGATCTTCAACGCCGTTCTTCTTGGCGTTCTTGTAGGCGTCGCTTGACACCAGCGCGTTGATGGATTCCTCGGCGCTCTTCCGGTTGCCTCCCGGATTGCTCACGAGTTCCATCCACCGGTCATAAGCGGACTGACCTGTGCGAGGGTTCTTGAAGTCCCGCAGATCGATAGCGCCACCCACCGAAGGGCTCGGCATCATGAACCGCGTCTTGGTAGGTCCTTCGCCCCAGTAGGCCATCTCGCTACGTGCGGGGCTGGTCTTACCCTCCACCAGGGAGAACGGGTTGATCTCTCGCCACGGCCAACCCACCGGAGTGGTCATCTTGTCCCCGAGATTGTCCCGCATAGGATCGAGCTTGGAGGCCAACCCGGGGATGCGGTTCTCGATGGCATCGATCATGCCCCGGACTTGGTGCAGAGTGTCGTCCGTGTTGAAGCTGGAGATCGCCCGAGGGATGTATGAGGCCGCGCGACTGTTGAGGAACGATTGCACGGTGCTCGGTCCGTCTGCCTGCTGGGAAGACCGAAGAACTCCCATGAGGTCCGTCATGGACTGGAGGTAGCCCTTCGCATTCAAGTTGGCCGCCAGAGACAAGCCAATGGACATAGCGAGGCTGTTCTGAGTGCGCTCGTCAACGTGCGCCATGATGTAGGAGGCGTCCGCGATGATGCCCATGATGCCGGCCACCGGATCGAATCGCTGATACGGGATGAAGAGGTCCTGACCATTCTCCCCAGCTCCCCGCAAGCGGATGGAATACGGCTGGTTACCCGCCGCCCGCCACTGCTTGTTGAGCTGCGGATCGGTCGGTCCCTTGCCTGTGATGACGCCTTCCGCTACCAGCATTGAGACGCCAGCCGAGAACATCGAGCCGAGCGACAAGCGGCCGATGGCATCAGCACGCCGCTCTCCGCCTTGCTGCACGTCGTGCCAGAACTGGGCGCGAAGCGGAGCCGCCGGGCTCTCGTACATCATCTCTCGGAAGAGGTTGGTCGGAACCTTCGTGAAGGGAGCCACGACGTGGCGGAACCATGGCATCGAGTTCGCCGCGCCGTTGACGATCTCCCCAAGCGATTTGGTAGCACCGAACCAGTTGGCATCCTGCTTGAGCGGTTGGGTGAAGCGAGCCCTCCGGCTGTCGGCCATGGCTGCGGAGTTGAGCAGCTCTCCTTCGGCTCCGAACGCGGAACCGTTGGCAGGGTTGAACGCTTCCTCGAAGGCATCCTTGACGTACTGATCCACCGGAGAGACGAGCTTGACCTTCCCATCAATCGAGACTGGGATTGAAGGCTTGTCGCTCAGTCCGGTACGGAACGCCTCGGTACGAGCCCGAGCTTCCACGGATGCCCTATAGTTCAACTGGGCGAAGAACTCGTCAGAGGCCGTGAGGAACCGGGTAGGCATACCGATGGCCTTGCCCAGCCAGTTCACGCCCACACCAAAGATGTTGTCGTCCTGAAGCCCGAAGGTCCCGGCCCGTATCCATCCCGGGTGAGCCTCTACCTGCTGTCCCGCCGCATCGAGCACTGGGGCGTTGGAGACGAGCGCACGACGAGCCATCTCGAAGCTATCAAAGACGTGACTACGGAGCGCGGCGTATTGAGCCATGCCAACCTGGAGTGCTTGCTTGTCGGCCGTGAGTGCGCCGCCTGCCATCCGATAGAGCGGATACAGGAAGGTGTTACGCACGTTGCCGGCGAGGTTCACGACTTGAGTGGGCCAACCACTGAGTACGGAGTTGATCCAGAACTCGTTAGCCACGCCCATGATCTTCTGACCGAGCGTCGGCTCAAGGAGCTTGATAACGCTTCCCGGGTTGCCGTCCGTGAGGCCCAAGAGGTTTCCAATGAGCTTGAAGTTCTTGTCCCCAAGCTGGCCCCTGAGCGTTGCCGCGTCAGCCGCCTCCAGGCCGCTCCCCGTGGCGATCCTCCCGGCTGCTGTCGTGCGAGCCGCTGCTCGTTGAACGCTCTTGACGGTCCCCACGAGGTCCATAAGGACGTTCGTCATCTGGTCCATGTAAACCTTGTCGGCATCCGTCGCGAGACCGGCCGCGTCCATCTTGGCGATCTTCAAGATGTCGTTCGTGAGGGATTGCATCCAGGTCTTACCGGCAACGACAAGCGCCGGCATATTCTCGGACTGACCCGTGAGCTGCTGAAGGGAGCCCATAAGCACATCGGGCTTGGAGCCCACCCAGTCGGCCAGCTCTTGCACACGAGCAAACGTCTGCTTGGCTCCCCCGGATACCTCATCGATCTTCGGAGCCATCATCTCCGCGAGTTGCGAGAGGGAGAGCTTCACGGCGTCCGGGCTGTCCATGCGGCGGTAATTGAAGTAGTTGCCGAGCGTGTCTTCCAGGGCAGAGCCAGGAGCTTCCGCCTTGAGGGTCGCGTAGGGGACCGAAAGGGAAGTCTCCAGGGCTTTCTCAAAGTCGGCCTTCTGGGCATCGTCCAGCTTGAACGCGGGCTCGTACTTCGGCTTCGGAGCGGGAGGAACGAGGTCAGGGTTCTTTTCGAGCCACGCCTTCACCTCGGCTTGCGTCTCCGGAGAGAGCTTGTCGAAGTGCACGTCGCCACCTTCGGAAGCCGCCTTGATCTCCGACTTTGCGTTGTCGCTCAGGGGAAGCGGGGTGTCTCCGTTGTCGGGATGCTCGAAGCTGTCCCCGTTGGTCTTGACCTCTACGTTGTCGGGCTCTTCGGGAGGCGTCGGGCTCTTCGCCAGAGGTTCGCCTTCGGGGTGCTCCTTCGTTACCGCATCGAGCCCTTGCTGCAACTCCGGTTCGGCCTCGGTGACGGCCTTCTTGACCGCCTCAGCGTCACCCGTGAGCTGCGCCTGGACTACCTTCCGGAGCCCTCCCACGAGCTTGACGACACCTTCAATGGCAGCTCCCGCGAGCACACCTTCACCAGCCGCTTCGATCTTCCGTACCCAGCTATCACCTTCTCCAGAGCCCGCTTCCGCGAGGGCATCGAGCACCGGCCCTTTGAGTGCGGGTACGGTATCGAAGAAGTCCACGAGGCGCTGATCGTGGGCACCCGTGACAAGGAAGTCGCCAATACCGCCCGAGGCGATAGCGGTGCCGACACCTTCGGCCATCCCCAGTCCCTTCAGGACCGTGCCAGCCCCGAGGAAACCAACGATGAAGCGGCCGATGTCTCTCGCCGCGTTGACGGCCTGCCCATAGCCTGTGCTCTCGTCAGCACGCGGAACCTCGGGAAGCTCCAGCGAACCCTCCGGGAACTTCGGCCGTTGAGTTCCCATCATGCGGTCAAGCGGAGCGAACGGAGAGGGTGCGTCCTTTACCGTATCGATAGCGCCTTGGGCGGCATCCCGGACGGCACCCAAGGGGGCCAGCGCGGTAGCCATCATGCTACTTTGGAACGTGGGATCGGAGGTGACCTCGGTAGGCATCCCCTGAAACTCAGGGTTACCCATGCCTTGGCCTGGATCGATCGGTGGCTGAGCGTCGGGCTGAGAGGAGGCGGAGTTGTCCGGGGTTTGCTGCTGAGGCGGTGCGGCTATTGCCGCTTTCATCCGTTGAACGAGAGCGTCATCCACCTTTGGGGCCTATCACTTCTTTTTCGGTTTGGCGGTAGCAGGGGGATTGTTCGCATCCTCGATGATGGCAGCCGTGATGCCCGGCCTACCTAGCTGCTGATCTAGGTTAGTGATGAACTGCTGGAACGCCTGCGGTCCCTGGGCGTGCGCCTGCGCGGCCTCCCGGACGATCTGCGACTTGTCCGCCGGGGAGATGCGGCCAACCACTGCGGAGAGTTCCTCAGGCTTAGCCCCGGGGTTCCCACTGGCGGCCGACTGCGCTTTACGGCCCAGCTCATCCAGGGAGTTCGTGTTCCCAGATGGGACAAGCGTCGGCATCAGCGCGTTGATCGTCTTCTCAGCCTCAGCCCGTAGTTCAAGGGCCGTCGCATCCGGCTTCTTCTTGAGCAGTTCCATGGCCGAGTTGTTGATCGCGTCCGTCATCATCATGAAGTCGTTAGCTCCCTTGGCATCAAGCAGGCCGAAGGGGTTGTTCTCCTTCTTCGTCAGCATGGACTTCACCGAGGACTTCAGGTCGTTCATCTCGGGGGAGTTTATCTTGCGCACCAGGGACGGATCATAGGACGCCATGTGCTGAGCCATCGCGAAGAGGTCGTTGCTGGACCGCGCGTTGATCTTCTTGTTCGCTACCGCATCGTTGATGCTCTTCATCGCCTCAAGCTGCCCCAGGGGATTGCCCGCCGAGGAGATGATCTGGTTCCGAAGATCAGCGAGCACGGGAGCCTCAGCGCTGGCCGCCACTTCATTCGTCCCGTTGATGTACGAGGCAACGAAGGAGGTAGCCGAGGAGACCGCCGTGGGATCAACTTCAGCGAGCTTCTCCAGGAGCGGTCGGGTCGTTGCGTAGGCGGAGGCCGGATCGGAGATCGTGGCTGTCTGGATTTGCGTCAGGAGGGACAGGCCCTTCGTCTGACGGTCCCACGTTGCCGACTGGTGCGCCCAAGATTCCTGCTCGTGCTTGAACGCGGCTTCAGCTCGGGGACGTACAACTTCCATCTGGTAGCGATGGTTGTCAGCCGCCCAGGCAAACTCCTGGTCGCCCCTCGCCTTATCGATGAGCCACCGATTGGTAGACACACGGGCGTCCTGCACACGGGGATTGCTGGCGAGCGTAGCCGAGCTTCCTGGTCCGCCCGTCTTCACGTTGTCAAGGGCCGCGAGGTACGACGCGTTGCCGTCTCCTTTGGCCTTCGCGATGATTGCCTGGGCGGCCACGTTGGCGAACGACTGATCGGGCATACCTTCGAGGCGCATCTTCTCTCCGAGCGCGTTGATCCGCTCGGCGGCCACCTTGGGATCACCCGTGGTGTTCAAGATGGCGTTGATCTCGGCTCCCGTGTTTGTCTCCTGCTTCGCGATGACGGCTTGGGTGATGTTGTTCGCGTGTTCCCGCGCCATGCGCTCATCGGCCAGCCCTGAGCTTTGCCGGAAGCCGTCCCACCAGTCGGCCGTGCGGTCCGCCGGGAGGGTCGCCATGTACTGCTTCTTGAAGTCCTGCATGAACTTCTGGAAGACGGCGGGATCGTCGCTGCTCTTCGCGGGGCTCTGAAGGTACGCGGACTGCATCTGGTTGTAGTAGTCGTCCATGCCCGTGACGCGGCCATCCTGGTTCTGATAGCCCTTGATAAACCACGGGTTGGCCCCTTGCGGGATGATGCCCTTCGCCTGAGCGTCCGCGAACTTCTCTTGGCTCTCCTGGGCTTTCATCTGCCCAAGCTTGAACTCTTCCTCGCGGCTATCCTTCAGGTATTCCTTGCCGAACCCGTCCAGGTTCCCCGCACCGATGTCGAGCGCGCGTAGCAATGCCTGAGAGGCCGAGGTGTCCGGGTTGACGACACCGGGGAGAGCGACTGGAACCGGCCGAGCGGATACACCCGGAGCGGGACCGAGGCCCACACCTGGGATGTTGACCTCTTGGCGCTGGCCGGGAGCGATACCGCGTTGTGTGTCAGCCATTAGCCGAAGCTCCTACCGAAGATGCCGCGACCCGGGGTGCTCGTGGTGTCCGCCATGTAATCCTTGGCGATCCCCAAGCCAGCCGCGATGAAGTTGCCCACGATGGCATTCGAGGGATTGTCGGGCAGCCCTTCAGCGATGTTGAGTATTTGGTTCTGGGCGCTCATCTGCTGGCCCTTCTTCTGGGCCTCGCCTTGCGCGATCTGCCCTTCGGCATCCGAGCGAATGTTTGAGATGTCCTTGCCGGTAGCGACCGCGTAGGTGCGGAAGAGTTCCTGCACGCTGTTCCCGGTTACGCCTCCCGACGCGGCGGCCCCTGCGGCTTCGCCCGTGGCTGCATCGAGCTTCGTCCTCGCTTGGCCTTCCTTGATCTGCGCTTGGTTCTGCACCTGGATTTCCTGGAGGCCGTCCATGGCATACTGGAAGACGGTGCTCTTATCGATTGCGTCCGCCGCCGCGTTGGCCGCGTTGACCTTCTTGTTGTAAGCGGACATTTGCTGCCCCGAGCTGGCGAGAGCGCCGCCTAGGGAGAATAGAACCTGTGCTCCGAAGAGCGCGCCTGCATCACAGATGGTTCGGCCTATCGATGAAGAAGGGAAGGGCTAATGCCCCGTTGTGCTCCGTTGGGACTGGAGTGTTAGAGAACCGTGCACCGCAACTCTTCTTCAGCCAGTTGATGATCTTCGTTCCCTCGGGGGTAACGCCGTTGTAAAGCGTCTTCACCTCGGGGCCAGCCAGGGCGAAGCAGTGCTCAATGAACCAGCGGCACATCCGCTTGTCTGCCAGCATTCGCCCGTGGTGCTCCACCGCGTACTGCGAGGGAAGGAACCAGATGAACCCGTGCTCGTTCACCCCGAAGATCGCGAGGGCAACTCGGGGAGCCTTGGAGGCCACCACGACGAACACCCGGCCCATATCCACTTGTCGATAGGTGGGCTCAAAGTCGTTGATGCCCAGCCGAACGCGCTCCTCTTCTTCTACCTCTGAGAGGTCCGTGAGTACCGTGATTGCGTCCCCTATCTCCGCCGGCCACACCATGTATCTACCGCAATGGCTAATTCTACTCATTAGCCAAGCGGGACATTCGATAAGCAAGCGCCATAGATGAACCGGGAGGATGGTATCCACCATACTGGTCAATTACGCCGCCTCGTTCGTTCACCGGGTCTCTACCTTCGGAGAGATCATAGTCCGGGTCCTCTGACCACCTGCACGTAGGGCAGCCCCAAGGCCCAAAGATTCTCCCAACTCCTACGTCTACGCTGTCCCTCCAACATTCACTGTCTCCACACTTTGGGCACTGCATTACAGCGGCCTTGCGGTGAGGTTCATATCGCCCACCCACTCGAAGCTCCCGATACGCATGGGCATGGGGCTCTCGCCGGATGAGAATTGTATCTTCACGCGGTCGTTGATCTGCCCAACGGGGAAGTCCTGAGAACCTCCCAGGAGGTCCAGCGGGCTTTGGTATCCGCCATCACCGAAGAGAGGCACCCCTACGAGTTCCTGGAACGGATCGGCGCGGTCCGTGTGGATGACGTTGATGAAGAATGGACCGCTCTCCGCGTAGCTCACCTTGCCTCGGAGGATTTGCAGAACGCCGTTGGTGACGTTCTCGATGCCACCTCCCATGATGTACTTGCGCCAGTACAAGGTGCCTACGGTGGCGAAGCTCGGAGCACCCACGCCAACCACTCCAGGCCCACTGAAGAGGCCCGGGAAGGTGGCGCTGTTTGGTCCCTTGGCAGATGCCTTGAAGACGGCGCCAGCTTGAGGACCTTGCGTGGGAACGTAGTAAACATCCTCACCTAGCGTAGCGGTCCATGGCAGCGTCACGGTCGTTGATCCGCCTACTGCCGTGAATGCGTCAGTGGTTAGGGCCACCCGGCGATCAAGGTAGATCGGCCAAGTGATCTGATCGCGCTCGAACGGACGAAGCGAGTAGCGTTCCATTGTGTAGACGTTGTTGCTGTCCCGGAGGACCACATAGAAGTCCGCATCAATGAACGTGCCCGCTATTGGCGTCCGGTTGATGAACCGCCACGGTATCCACGCAGATTGGATCACCTTGCCGCTGTCGGTGCTCTCCTTGTAGACGTAGAGGCGGTTGGAATCGCCATCCACCTTGATCACCACCACGTTCTCCGTGGAGCTTCCCGCAATCCATTCGACATTCCCCGGGAGCAGCGTGGGGACCTCTGCCGATGCCTCATCGAACACCATCGAGGCCAGCGACCCGGTAGGCGCGAGGAACGACTGGAGGCCCGTCGAGTTGGTCCGCTTGAGCGCACACACGATGCGGTCCTGCTGAAGCGGGAGGAGACCGTTCTGGACTTGGAGGTTGTAGGCCGACAGTGGTTTGGTGGCCACGGTGAGAGGCCCGAACGTGCCTCCGTCCGTCA
The DNA here is from genome assembly GCF_900167455.1 of Enhydrobacter aerosaccus. Taxonomy (GTDB): domain Bacteria; phylum Pseudomonadota; class Alphaproteobacteria; order Reyranellales; family Reyranellaceae; genus Reyranella; species Reyranella aerosaccus. Next base: position 240,877 of record NZ_FUWJ01000005.1, on the reverse strand, counting down.
CAAGGAACTGCACCTCGTCGGCCAGTAATACGAGACCAGCCTGGAACTCCGCGGCCCCCTTCAAGACGAAGCTCTTGGGGTAATCCGGGGCGATATCGATAGGGTCGCCGTCCGTGAGCTGCTGGGCACTCTTGATCCAGAAGTTGAACTCGTCATCCGGGCGTGAGCAAACCATGGTTCCAACCGAGGTCAGCAGCCCAAGGCGGCCCTTGATGGCCCTGATATCGGTGATCTGAGCACCCACAAACGAGGGCTTGGGATCGTTGGTCTCGTCGCCGGCGACCCGCGTTCCCCACGTTGCCTTTCGGAAGGTGAACGTACCATCCGCGTTGAAGGTGAGGACGTGGGGCATCGTGCTTGCATCGAAGGTCGTTGACGTTCCCGGCTTAGCGCTCTCTTGCCATCCGCCGGGCTGAAGTCCAGTTCCCGTTGGGCTCGTGGGCACGAACCGCGCATACCAGTCGTCAATATCGGACGTGAGGTCACCCTTGATGGTGACGTGCTGGCCCACGAGAGCAATCGTCGGGAGGTCTGTGGTCTTCTCCACTGATGACCGCACGGCGACGATATCCTGCCCGGTGGCGTTGTCGCTGACTGTCACAATGAAGTCCTGCTGGTCCGCGCGATTGATAAGCAGGGAGTTGTTGACGTACCCCTTGCTGAACCCGGCGGGGAGCGAGAGGCTTCCGTAAAGCTGGGAGATGATGCTCGTCAGCTTGATCGTCCCGCTATCCGTAGCGCTCGTAATATAGCTGGCCGAATACCACGTAGGAGCATTTGCTGGATAGCCTACGTTCACCGTGTATTGCGTGTTGTAGTTGCCCTGCCTCAGCCAAACCACGGCGGCGGAGTTCTCCTGGGGCTCCACATCGGTTGTCATCTGGACGGTCTTCCCGCGATCCCAAATGAACGTGTAGTCCTTGATCGTGACGAAGCCGAGGGACGACGCTCCGGAGATGTAGTCCCAACCGTCAGGCGCAGTGACAGTCCGCAGCGAGCCGTTGAAGTCCCATATCTTTAGCTGACCACCATCCACGACGATCTTGAAGCGGTTGTTGGCGTCTCGCAGGAACCAGTGATGTGCCACTGGATTGGTCAACCCTGCAAACGTCGTTACGTGGTCACCACCGGGACGCCTCGAAAGGCCCTCAATGATGGTGCCGTACATGTTCTCCGCGTCATCCAGGTAACCCGGCTGGCGCAGTGAAGGAACTTGTTGGGAGATACCCTGGATAAGAGAGGGGACTGAGCCCCTGACAATCATGGCCTAAAGGAACCTATGATCGGAGTTTTCCAACTCAGCGTCGATGAGTGCATCCCACGTCAGGGTAAGCAGTGGTTGCAGACGTTTGTCCACGTCGGGGGAGCGCAGAGTGCCCCCATTGAGATACGAAGCGGCAAGTACCTGGAGGTAGCGTCGGGCTTCCTCGGGCATATCCTCGAAGTTGATCGCCTCGCGCATCAGGATCGTGAGCGGGCGGGTCCACACGTAGGTCTGGTTGATGACCGAGAAGACCTTACCTTGCCGCATCACGGGGCGCAGGCGAAGCCAGTCGTCCCTCATTCCCGGGTCAGGGAATAAGCCCTCGCGCCACAGATCGTGCCAGTTCGGAGAGGCGATGCTGAGGCAGTTGCCCGGGAGATTGAGGTAGCCGTTATCATCGGGCACCAGGGAGACGTGGCGGCGGCAGAACCAGAACCCCTTGAGGCACAGTTCGCGCGTAGCATCCGCCAGCCAGGTAAGGGCCGCTGAAGCATCTCGCCCGATGACCCCCGAGAGGGAGTTGATGGGAGGAAACCCGTTGGCCCGCAACGACCAGTTAACGGCGTCGAGCTGCGTGGTAGGTGTTGAGAGGTCTAGGGCGTCAGCCATAGGGAAAAAGAGAGGAAGGGGATTTCTCCCCCTCCTCCCGAGAAGTGTTGATCCGCTGGTTACGGAGTGGCCAGTTCGACCGCGCAAGCGCCCCGCAGCGGAGCCTTGCCGTGCATCATGCGGCCCACCAGCAACGTACCCTGGGAATCCACACGGGTTTCCATCTGCGTTTCCAGCTCCCAGCGGCGGACGCAACCGGCGGCTTCACCGTGGAACACGATGCCCACCGACTTGGTGAAGTCACCCGTGTAGTCGTTGCGAGCGCCGGTCGGATTGGTCGTGATGTTGGTTCCGTTCGGCAGATGCAGCGACTTGTGGATAGGCGTGCCGTTGACTTCCTTCACGACACCAGAGGCGTAGGTGCCGTTGCTCATGTCCGGCTTGTTGTACTGGCGGTCGATAGCCTTGCCGTTCTTGACGACGAGGGCGTACTGGACCGGAGGAAGGGCAGCGTGCCGATCCGAGGCGGGAACCGACTTCACATCCATATCGATACCGGCATCGAAGATCGCGTCGGCCAGAACACCGCCATCCGTGTTCATGTTCGAGACGGCGATCTGCGTGCCGCCCGGGAGCGTACCCGTCAGGTCGGTCGAGAGGCGCGCCGCCTTGTAGAGCACAATAGCCGTGTCCTTGTCGTCGCCGTTGGCGAGAGCTTCCCCAAGCTGATGAGCGTAGCGAGAGCGCAGCTCGTAGTGGATCATCGCATCCTCGAAATCCAGGATGAACAGGTCCGAGATCAGCGGGTAGTCCACGTTGATGAGCTGCTGGCCCATGGCGATCTGGCCCTGACCCGTCAGTCGCTCACCGGGGCTGAAGTACCGCGAGCTGGCGCGACCGATGGCCGGGAACTCGGCACCCTTGCCCATGGTGATGGTCCGGGTGAACACCAGCGGCGAGAGGATGCGGAGCTGGTCATAGGCTTCCAGGACTTCGCCCGGGAATACGGTACGGTACAGCTCGTAAGGATCGGAGCCACCGTTGCGAAGGCCGGGATTGGAAGGCGTATAGATGTTGGATTCGGACATAGGTTCCTATTGATTGAAGTGGTTGAACTACCGCTTGCCCTTCGAGCGGGCGCGGCGAGAGGACTGGGGAGCGGCCTTCTTGGTGCGGCGCTGGGAGCCCTTCACGGAGAAGGACCGAATGCTCTTCTGAGTGACTTCCTCGCGGTACTTGGCATCGGTCTTGTAGCGAGGATCACGCATCGCCTTGGCCTGCTCAGCCCGGGACGTGAACACGTCAGCCGCCGGAGCGCCGCCGCCGCCTGCCGTCCTGGTGGGGGCCGCACCGTTCTCCTTGGTGAAGCGCGCCTGGAGGCCAATGAGATACGTCTTGGCCGTCTCCGGGGATGATCCCGAGAGCATCTTGACGGCTTCCGCCTTCTCGGTGTCCGTGAGGGCCGTCTTGCCCCAGTTGAGGATGGCGTTGTAGTTCTCCACGCCTCCCACGGTCTCCGCGAGATTCGTCAAGCGCGTCGTCACGTCAGCCTGGACACCCCGGATGTAGGTATCCACGACTTCCCGATTGAAGCCGCCCTCTTCGAGAGCCTTGTAGCTCTCATCGCTCAGCTTGCCGTTGGCCTGGAACTCCTCAGCGAACTTCGTGAGGTCCCGCCCGGTGACCTTCTCGGCGCGAAGCTGCTCTTCCGTCTTGGTGTTCCCGAGGGGCTTCTCCTCGGGCTTCGTCAGCTCAGATGGGTTAGCGGGCGCAGCTTGGCCCTTATCGCCATCACTGGGAGCGCCAGGAGCAGCACCGTTAGCGGGAGCAGCCCCATCATTGCCAGGAGCAGCACCACCAGGAGCAGGAGACTGCGCGCCAGCTCCGCCAGGAGCCGCACCACCGTTCTCCGTGCCTGTCGCAGCCGGAGCTTTACCGGAGCCATCGAGAGGCACACTTGCGGTGATGATTTCAGCCATGTGAACGCGGCTTGATGTAGACGTTGCGCTTCTTCAGGAAGCGAACCGCGAACGAGCCGCTCGGAAGACGCTCGATGTTCTTGGCCTTCGGATAACGGGCCAGGAGGGCTTTCACCTGGGGATCGGTGGCCTCGGTGTTGATGAGTTCCGGACCCTTCTTCGCGGTCACGCGGGGATTGAGGTCCTCATCGGTCTTGGAAACGGTCACGTTCCAGTTGTTCCTTTGTAATGGTGGTAATGGTTACTGTGGAGGAGCTGGCTCAGGGGATTGGCCCTGCTGTTGTGCCTGCTCGATAGCCGCGCCTTGTCGCTGGAGAGCACCGCCCACGAGACCCTTAGCGATCTCCGGGGTGGCCCCTTGGACCATCTGCGCTTGCATCCGCTGCTGTTGATTGGCCTGTACCTGCTCATCCGAGGGAATGAGGCCATCCGGCTTCACGCCGAGGTTTGCAGCGGAGCGGCGGAGGTACTCCCGATGGATGATCATGTCCTCGGGAACTTGGCTGATCTTCGAGGCAGCCTCGGCAAGCGTCTCAAGGCTCTGCTGATCGGAGCCACGTCCCAGGGCATCGATACCCGTGGTGATGGCGATCTTGATCGCGCTCTTCTGGAGCTGAGGGATCACTCCCCGGCGGCGGAGCTGGGCAGTCTTCGCGTTGAAGTAGGGGAGCTGGAACTCCCGGCCGATGATCGTGTACTCGTTGGCGTAGGCCGCCTGGAGCATACGGGCCATGTACTCAACCTCGAACTTCGTCACGCGATCACCGCCGCGTTGGATCGAAGTGCCATCCAGGAATATCTTGGAGAGCATAGCGCCGAGCGCTTCCTTCTCCTTGATGGCCACCTGGAGGTCTACCGCCTTCTCTTGCTGGAGCGCCTTGACGCTCGCCGCGTCGCCCACCACGAAGTCACCGGACTGAGCCTTGGAGAGCTTGTTCGCAAGGGCTTGGGAGCCGCCACCGCCGAGCATCCAGATGAGCTTAGCGGCGTTCTTCGAGGCATCCCCGATGGCCTTGCTCAGGTGATCGAAGCGCTCAACATCTTTGTAGATGCCTTCGATGAGCCCTCGGCCGTAGTCCTCGCCAGAGACGTAGGACCATCGCAGCGGCAACCACGGCACGGCATCCTCGGGGTAGTTCCCTTCGGTGCCTTCAAGGATTTGCCCCTTGGCCTCCTGGTACTCGTAGTAGCGGTTGTCATCGGCATCCCAGAAGACGTGCGTGTAAACGTCAATGATCTCATCCGAGAAGGCGAGGTCATCGTTGGTTCCACACACCTGAAGCTGATGGTCGCGATCCAGAGAGGAAACCCGGGTGGCTTCCACGAGGACGCTTTCGAGCATCTTCCCAGTTGGCCCACGACGCACGACGTACTGGTTGAGGCCGAAGGACCGCACTCCGCCCTTGGGCAGAAGGTGAAGCAGCACGTTGCCCGTGATGGGCAGGTGAAGGAACCCGGACGAGATGCCGGCTCTATCACCATCCTCCTCGATAGCCTCAACGAAGCTCATCTCGTATTTCGAGAGAGCCGAGACGACGCTACCGAGCTGGTCTCCCTGAGCTGCGATCAGCTCCGCTTCCACGCTGGGCTGAAGGCTTACCTTGAAGAACGGCATCCCGGGAGGCAGGAGAACGCCGAGGAAGGTCCCCACGAGGTTGTCCAGCCCACGGAACGCGAGGCCCTGGTTAGGCTTCGGGAGGTTTACGTGAGGCGTCCTGTAGGTGTACGGAGGGCACACCCAAGGAATCGTTATCGCCGCGTTGTATCGGCCTTGCTGGAGGAAGGGCCAGCGGTCCCGTTCCATGTGCTTGTAGCGCTCAGCCGCTCGGCCGGGCGTGTACTCATCCCTTAGGGACATTCAACCATCACGCGCCTGGGACGCTCCGGGAGACCGGAGAGATAGCCGTGCGCGGGATGATGAGAGAGCCGTATCCCACCGCGTTGGGGTTGGCAGACTGGCGGGTCTCAGGGCTCTTGGTAGGATTGGCAGTTGGGGTAGCGGCTGGGGCGGTCGGCGGCGGAGTAGGAGCTGGAACCGTCTGGTTCACAACCGTGCTGCTCGGCGTGGCCGCGCCCCCGCCAAAGAAACACATCTTAGGTGTTCTCCGGGTCTTGGGCCTCAGTTAGCAGTCGTTCAAAGTGGGCAACCATTTCAGCTTTGCCGTCACGCACACCCAGGGCGTAGTTGAAGTACGCGCTGCTGCTCTCCCGGTCTGCTTCCGGACGAGGACCTAGTGAACGACGGCGGAGGAACTCCACCATCTCAGGTGTGATCCGCTTGCGGATGTGCGCTTCCAGCTTCTCATCGGATACAGCATCCATGGCCGACTTGACCCAGCCTCCTAGGAACAACATCAGGCGAGGTCCACCCAGGATTTGATGCGGTCGCGCCAAAGGTCACCGATGAGCTTCTCCAGGACCTCTTGCGGGACCAGCCCCTTGGCCGGCACCTGAGCATCGAAGTCACAGTTGTTGAGGAGCCCGTCCACCATCTCCGCAGGGACACCGCTGAGGGGAACCGGGTGTGTCGTCACAAGGCGGATCAGGAACGCCCCTCGCTCCTTCAGCTTGGCGTACTCGCCGGGGAAGCGGAGATCATCGATCACCACCACACCGCCGAAGCACGTCTGGTCGATCTCCTCCAGCAAGCGGTCCGCCCACAGGTCATCCCGAACGGAACGCCGTACGGTGTTGCCGATGATCTTCAGGAGGTCCCGGCCGGATCGTCCCCCGAGTTCCCCGAGAGGCGCGTCCTTCTTATCCCCGCTTAGGTGCTCGCGGACCTTTTCGGTGCTCCACGATGCCGGGAGGACTTGGCGCGCGGCGCGGCGGATGGGGTACGCGAACGAGACCACGGTTGCAGCGAGGGGCTCCGCCGAGGCGAGCCGGATGAGTTCCCGAGCCGCTGTCGATTTCCCCGCGCGCGGAGCATCACTGTAGAGGGCGATGATGTGGGGCTTGTTGAGTTCAACGGCGTCCATAGACGGACCTTCTTCTCCTTCAGGTCATAGTCCCCGTGGCGCAAGATGCGCGCGAGGCGGGCGGATACGATTGCGTCGTCTTCGGTGTGGCCGGCTTTGAGGAACGTCTTCAGCACTGCGTGCCACATGACTTCGAGGTGTCCCGGTTCCGGAACAAGATCGATAGCTGCTTCGACGATCCGCTTGGCCCTCACGAGGCCAACGTTCTTGCACCCCGGATAACCGTCTGCGGTATCTCCGGAGAGGGCTTGGGCCATCCACATGAGATCGGCGTGGAGTTCGTCTCGCTCCTCCACCTCGTCTGTCCCAGGAACCCAGAAGCGGCCAGGAACGGCGCGCATATCCTTGTCCCAGGATACGATGATCCCGTCTTCCTTGTGCTTCCTCGGGTCGGTCATCCAGAGGCCCATGAGGTCGTCCGCTTCGAGGCCCGGGAGGACCACGCCCTTGTGGTTGTCCACGAGGTACTGGCGAACCTGCTTCAGGCCGAGCGGCTTGCGGACCTCTTTGCGATGCGCCTTGTAGGGCTTGTAAACGTCCATGCGGAACGTCCACGGCTGATCGCTCAGCGCCACCCTGATAGACTTCGCATCGAGCTTCTCCTTCCAGGTGCGGAGGTGCAGCTCAACGCCTTCGTATGCGGCGGGTAACGAGGTGGAAAGAGTTATCTCGCCAGGAGCCCACTCGGTCTCCCGCTCGGTGGCTGCCGCGACGCGGTAAGCGAGAGCGTCGCCGTCCACGAGCAGCGTTGGCCTTACGTTCGTTGTGATCGTGGTTTGCCTTCTCTAAGAGGGAGATAGCGACTGAGCTGCGCTTGGCCTTGAACCACTCACTCCGTCGAGAGTGCCGAGGCACACGATTGAGGGCAATCCGTTCGAGGCCTCTAGGGTCATCCGTGAGGACGTAGGCGAGGACCTCGTAAGATCGATGAGGATCGCCAGTCTGGTAAGTGTTGAGCCGATCAGAAAGCCGATCCGCCTTGCCCACCTTGAACCACCCCGGCCACACCGGATTGGTGATGAGGTAGACAACGGGACGGGAGTTAGTGTGTTTCCGCCCACGAGTGTCCCGGCTTGCTGGCCGATCCCACGAGGGGACAGCGGAACTTGAGGACTTCGCCCGCTTTCGCGATGGCACCTGTCCCGAGCTTCCTAACATCTTCCGTGATTTCCGGCCGGTGGGCGATCTGCCATTCGTCATGTACGTTCAACATGAACTCGTAATCGACACCCGGCACGTATCCGGCGGCTTGCAGATCACCGTCTAGGATGACGAGGGCCACCTTCATCGGGATAGCACCGCCGCTTTGAAAGAGCGTGTTGAGAGCCGCGTTGCGGGAGCGGGGATAGAGGCGTCGTCCGTCAATGCCGATGAGGTACTTGCGAATGCTCCAAGTTTTCTGGACGCTCTCGCGGAGCGCCTTCAGAGCAGGGAAGTTATCAAGGAGCTTTCGCTCGGCCTCGGAGCCCGCCGCCTTGGCTGTCGTATCGACCACCCGACCACGTATCTTTTCCTTCGGTCCGGTTACGCCAAGGATCACCCCGAGCTGCTCCCCACCTGCGCCGTAGATCAGCGCGTAGAAGAACTCCTTGAGAGTATCTCGGCCGGGCAACATGGTGCCTCCCCGGAGGTACTTGCCCTTCGGGTCTCGGCCGATACGCGCACAATTGAGCGAGTGGAGGTCGGAACCGTCTTCCTTCTTGCCTTCGAGGATCGTCTTCAGGAACTCGCCGCCATCAAGCGGACTGAGATAGTGAGCCATCACGCGGCCCTCTAGGGCGTCCGCGTCGATACCCGTCATGAGCCACCCGGGAGGAGGCTCGAATAGTTCCCTGCACTCGTGGCCGTAAGGAACGTCGTTGCTTGGGACCTGCCCGAGGTTCGGCTTTGAGTGCGTCATCCGGAAGGTGTGGGCACCGACGCTATCGACGCCACCATGTATCCGCCCTTCACTCGTGACGTGACGGAGCCACGCCTCCTTGCCGTTGGCCACATAGCCCAGGAGCTTGGAGAGCACCAAGTAGCGGACCACGAGCTTTGCTTCGGGATACGGCAGGAGGTTGAGCGTCTCTTCGTCGGTCTTCGCCGTACCGTCCTCGTTGAACTCGGTGGGTTCCCAGCCTAGGTGCTCTCGAAACGCCCGCTCGATGTGGAACCGATTGCTGGCCGAGAACTCCGTCACGGTTATCTTCGTGAACGGAACGCCCTTCTCGTATCCCATCTTCTTGTTGTTGACCTTGGGAACGAAGACCTCTTCATCGTGCCACGCGGGGAACCTCTCCTGAAGCTGCTGGCCGAGTTCCGCGCGTTCCGCCGTGAGTTTCGCCGCGAGGGCCTGAGCCTTCTCCACGTTGAAGCAGACACCGAACTGCTCTTGCCTGAAGATGATCTCCGCTACGTTGTGCTCCAGGTCGATCACGTCGGCCGGCACAAGGGAGAGCTTCGTCTTGATCTTGTTCCAGAAGGCGAGCGTGGTCTTGTAGTCCTGCCGCATATAGGCGTGCATGGTTGGGTTCCACGCTTCCCACTTGCGGGCCTTGCGCTCCTTCAGGTTCTCAATCGAAGGGTCGCCCTCGTACTCGTCCTTGAGTTCACCAAGGCGAAGCCCCCAGGCTTCCAGTCGGTGAGCCCCGATGATCTGTCCTGGTATCTTTCCAGCGCGCCAGTTGGGGAAGTCCAGGTCCTTCAGGTTCGGCCAGATCACCTTGGAATAGATGATCGTGTCCCGGACTTTGCCCTTGGGGTTCCACCACGGGTACAGCTTCTTCAGCGCTGGGATATCAAAGCGGATGATATTGTGGCCGATGATCTCGTCAGCTTCTTCGAGGGCCTTGAGAGCTTCCGTGAAGTCTGCCTCGGGGCCGCCGGGATCGAAGAGAATGTTTCCCTCTTCATCGCCGATGACCAAGCAGTGCATCTTTGTCAGGTCACGGAGCAGGCCATTCGTTTCGATATCGAAGAGAAGCCGCCTCACGTAAACTCTTCTAGGATCATCGGGAGAACCTCAAAGAGTGTTCTCACTTCATCTTCGGTAAGGCGTACTAGGTTGTCCCCCTTCCGAATAGCTAGCTCTGCCGGAAGCTCCTTGAAGGAATGCAGGAGAGATACAGTGGCTCCCGTCTTCTTCATGTGAGCCAAAAGCTCCGCGTCACGCATAGTGGAACGAAGTGCTAGGGCAAATCGAGAGAAGGCCCTGCTGGATGTTCATCCCGTCGGCTCTCGGGATACCATCACGGGTCTCCCTGTCGGCCACCGCGAAAGCCGCCGCTAGGTCTCGAATATTCTCCCGGCTGAGGTACGCGCCTTTGAACGTGATCGCGGCGAGCTGGGGATCGCTTCTAGTAGTCGTTGGGGGCGGCGTGCCGCTGGAATCCCTCAGCGCTCGGAGCGGGGGCTTTGTCGGTTTCATTCTGTCGTCCGGTCTCCGGGTCGTACTTGAAGAAGAGCACCTCACCAGTAGCTAGTCCGTATTCGCGGCACTTCAGGCAACGGAGCGTGGTGGTGAGCTTCGTGTCCTGATCCTCAGCCTGTTGATTGCGCTCAAGGCCGAAGCCAGTGTGTGACCAGAACTGGATCGCACGAGAGCCCCGGAAGTGGCGGAACGAGATACGTCCACCTTCCTCGTGGGGCTTCCCCTCGGGCGTGGCGAGATGGGAGATGTAATGGAAGATGAAACCCATTTCTTGGGCGAGGCCCGCGATCTGAGCCATGATCCGGCCAAGCTCCTTGTTCTCATCCTCCGCGTCCGCTGAGAGAGCCGTGAGGTGATCAAGGTAGATGTGCTTACACCCTAGTGACTTCACCATGTAGATGATCCTCGCCTTGATCGTCTCCCAGTCCATCTGACCGAAGTGATCGAAGAAGTAGAGCGGGAGGTCTTTCGCTAACCGTGAGGCGGTGGCTAGGTCTTCCTTCGATGCCTTTCCGGGAATGTGGAGCATCTTTGAGAGATGCTTTCCCATGATGCGCCGAATAGAGACCTCAGGAGGTTGCTCCAAGAAGAGGATGCCGGTCGGAACCTTCAACGTGCAAACGTCGAACTCGATTTGCTCTGAGAAGAAGTCGGTCTTGCCGCCGCCGGTTCCTCCACCGAAGCCGATGATCTCTCCCGGCCGCCGTCCATAGGTGAGCTTGGTGAGACTGTCCCACTTCCACGGGGTTCCCATCTTCGGCTCGTCCATGATCGTCGCGGCAATATCAGCAGCGGCTACAATGCCATCGAGCTTGAATGCCTCGGCGTTCCACAGGGACGAAGAGAGCGCTTCCACCTTGCCCGTGGTCCAGGCTTCGTTGGCGTCCTTCGCGGGCAGCTTGGCGATCCTCACCTTGCCGAGCGGGAGGACCTCGGCACACTTCTTGGCCGCCGCTTGGCCGGGCTCGTCCATGTCAAAGGCGAGCACCACGGTCTCGAAGGACAGGAGCCAGTCCATATCCTTCTTGATGGCCTTGACGGCTGTTTGAGCGCCGTGAGGAAGAGACACCACGGGCCACTTGTTGTCCTGAAGCTGGGAGACCGTGAGGGCATCGATCTCGCCCTCGGTGACGATCACCCTCTTACCCCCCTTGGGCCACAACCACTTGCCATAGAGGCCCACCTCTTGGCCGCCCACTTTCCAGAACATGGTCTTGTCCGGGAGGCGCACCTTCTGGTCAATGAGTGTCACCCCATCGTCCGCGAAGTAGTTGGCGACCTGGGCAGCGCCGTTAACCCCGTACTTCCATTTGCGCGTGGTCTCGGCGGAGAGCTTGCGCTTGGTAAGTGGGACGTACTCGATATTCTCCAGGGGGATCGCCGCTTGGGGTTCCGTGCGGTGATCGGGAGGGACGTTCTGTGCTATCTCCGAATCCTTCGTGACGGTCCCGCACTTGAAGCAGTAGGTGTGTCCGTCCGAGTAAACCCCGAGGGACCTCTTACCACCGCAGTCCGGACAATCTAGCTTGGCCGTCTGCTCGCTATCAGTCACGACTTGGAAGTTGGCCTGTCTACTTATGGTTGCTCCCTTAATAAAAGGGGGATTGAACAAGGTGCACGCGAGTGGCAAGATTTAACCATGACAAACAATCCCGCCGTTCAAGACATTTGCCTTGGCACTTCCCCAACCCCGCAAGCCGCTGTCGATTGCATCTCGGACTGGACAAGCCAGTTCCCGGCCCATTTCAAGGCGAGCGGTGGCGGTGCGGCGCTGTTTGAGGACGCACGCGTAAGCTGGGCACTCCAGCGCCTTGGTGGAGTCAAAGGAAAGCGAGTGCTGGAACTCGGTCCGCTTGAAGGCGGCCACACCTATATGCTGGAGCGAGCAGGGGCGGCTCAAGTCACAGCCATAGAAGCCAACCGCCGCTGCTTCATGAAATGCCTGATTACCAAGGAAATCGCTGGCCTCACCAGAAGCCGCTTCCTGCTCGGCGACTTTCTGCCGTGGCTGGAGGATAGTAACCGACAATTCGACGTGATCGTGGCGGCGGGCGTCCTTTACCACATGATGGAACCGCTGAAGCTTCTCACGCTGCTTGGGCGCGCCACTGATCGGCTCTACATCTACACGCATTACATCCCGGATGATCTCCGACCGAACGAAGAATGGGCTTCCTCTATCGTCTCCACAGAGGTTCGTGACGGCGTTAAGCACTACATCAAGTCCTACGGCGGTATGGGGACGAAGGCCGTCTACTGCGGTGGCGTCTATGAGAGCTGCGCTTGGCTGACCAAACGGGATATCTTCAACCACCTATGCCAGATGGGATTCATCTACATTGACCAGAGCATGGACGTTCGCGACCATCCCAACGGGCCGTGCATCAACATGGTCGCATCGCGCCACAAACTGGTAATCTGAAGTTCTCAGACTTCAGCGTCCCAGTGGATATTGCAGGCGATGCTATTTGACCAAGTGACGGTGAAACTGGTGCCTCCAATCGCGGAGACAAAGAACGCTCCGGTATTCCCTTCGGGGGAAACACGTACACATGAAGGGGTCGTGAATAGCCCGTGGTTGATCGTGACTGAAGTAGCGGCGGAGGACACCACTGCCTTGCCTCGATTTCTCCCCACAATCCCGGTATCATTACCGAAGCGGTACGAACTAGTGGGGTCGAAAGCGGCAAGGCCGTTCGTACTCCAGTTGCTGTTGTCGAAGGTGTACTTGCCGGGTCCATAAGTCGCGAGCGTCACCCAAGAACCATTCGCGGAGCTGGAAGTGTCCTTGTTCCCCGTAATCGTCGCGCCGAGCACAGAATCAAGCTGCAATGCACTTTCGGCGCATCCCGCAAACTGATTCCCATGTATCCCGACTGAGGAGACGCGCGAGCTAGCTGTTGCAAGAGCCGCCAAGCCGATCCCGCAGGGTCCGAAAGTATTTCCGGATACTTCTACTTGAGAGGTGGTCTCGTGCAACGTTACGGCGATATTTGCTGTACCTTGTAGGCCAAACCAATTGCCCTCAAGTGTCGTCTGGTACGCCAGCGCTAGATCAACTGCTGTCGTCAACGCCTGATCACAAATATTCTTGGCGATCACTATCTCTTCGGCCGCACAATCAATCTTGATGTTGTAAGCCGCCCCGAAGCTGACGATCTTATTCCCGAGGATGTCTATGCCTTGAGGCGCAACGTCGGAACCACTCTTTGAGATATGGACGCCGGGACCGGCACCCATGATGTCGTTGCCCTCAACAATGTTGTTGAGGTTCCACATATCCATGTGGAGAGCCACCGTGTTGGGACTATTCGGCCCGAACGTACAGCCCTTGATCGAAAGAAGGTTTCCGGCGCTATAGAACAAGGCGCCGGGTAAGTCGCCGTATAGCCACAGCCGCTCGAACCGTAACGGCCGCGTCCCTGAAACGGTGTTCGTCGCAAGCGCCACGTTGATGCACTGCGTGGTCGTTCCGGAAGTGTCGATCTTGATGTCAGAGATGCTTGTTGCTTCAAGCGCAGTGCCGGACAACGTGAATACGGCCGTAAAATTTCCCGCCGCGAATATGGTTGTCAGACCTCCGGGGGCGCCGCCTAGAGAGGCACCAGAAGTCGTGACCGGGATCGGAGCAGAGACCTTGTACCGTCCCGCCGGTGCGAGCCACTGGCGGCCTAGAGATTGAGCCGCTGCTGCCGCTGCCTGGAGCGCCGCCGTGTCATCCGCCACACCGTCACCGATTGCCCCGAAGTCCTTGACGTTGATCTCTTCGGCAAAGCGGTCCGTGAGCCGTCGGGGGGTGGTGGTCCCCGACGCCGTTACGAATGACGAAACTGGGGACGGCCTAGAGTGCAGGACACTCATTTTTAGGTTGCTTCCTGCACAACCAACGACTGGCCGCTAGCGCAGATGAACGTAACCGCCCCAACGGGGCAGTCCTCGAAGGTGTAGGTATCGCTCTCGCCACCATAGAGAGGTGCCCCTCCGTTGGCCACGGCTGTACCTCCGGACAGGTCATAATCAGCGCGGCTGTTTCCATCCGGAGATATGATTTTGAGAGCACGCCTTGTCGGGTTAGCGGCAACCAGAAGCTTCGACGTGCCGGTATTAGAGACCGCAACAGGAGAACCCCACACGAGGGGCATCTTGGCGCGGCCCTTATAGTCCACCTGTTTGACGAACTTGTACGGAACGCGGGAATGCTCATCAGACCGCCCGATGAACACCGTTGCGGCCCCCGAGGTGTAACCGCCCGTGTCACCCGTGACGGTGTCATCCCAGGAAACCTTGTAGAGCGTGTTGGGGCGGGACGTGCGCTGCCTCGGGATAACCGCAGGGGCTTCCAAAGTGATCAGCGAAGTCCAAGTCGTCCCCGCGTCATAGCTCACGAGCAACTGCGCGCGGCCCACGAAGGTGCCAGTGATGTGGACCTCAAAGGGGCGGCGGGATGCGCTCGAAGTCGGATCGAAGGGCTGGAAGATATCGGTGGTCTTGTGCGTGCCGTCGAGAGTGAAAAGGATGTCGTTGGTGGTGGTTGTCACCTACGCTAGGTTCCCTTGGGAAATATCTTGAAGTTAGCGGTCGGCGTCGTCGCGGAGGTGCCCTAGCATCAGATCCATTTTGGTCCCCGGTTTGATCCCGGCGGCATCCCGGAGATTGGCCCAGAGTTCCGCTTGGTGGGGAACGTCACGATCCGGTTCCCACATTGCAGCGGTGTAGAGCGCGAGCACCGCTTTCTTGAGGCGGCGATACTTGCGTCGGTAGCGGTCCCGTTCACTCATGCGTTCAACCTTTCTCTTCTGATGTTGCCGGCCGGGGGTTGGGCAGGGAAACGAAGTGTGGCCCCGACAAAGGAGCCACCAATGAGACGGCCACGAGGAGCAAACAAGAGAGCACCCCGGCACACGCCCCAAGGAGGAACCAAAGGAGCATCGGCGGACTACCGTCCATGATCAGCCCCCCGCGCTCACCTGGGGCTCCTCTTTGAGCACATAGTGGGCGTACCTCTTGCCGGCCCATCCCTTCTTGAACTCGGTCACGATCTTGTGGCCGTGCTCCTTGAGGTCTTTGATACGCCTCGGGAGGTGCTCGATGCCGAGTTCCTCGCGAGCCTTGATGGGGGTGATGTCGCGGTGCCGGCGGAGATAGCCGAGGAGTTCCTTGGAGGCAGGGCAGAGGGGCTTGGGAGACTTCGGGAAGGCGGTTGCCTTGGCCTCCTTGAGGGCGTTGATCACGGCGTCAACGTCCTTCTCTTGCGTCCATTCAACTTGGCCCACTTGAGGGCCGAACTTGGAGCTGAACAAACGGATCATCACGAACGGCTTCCCGCCGAGGTCCGGTTCGTAATATGCGCGCACCTGTGCCCCTCTAACGGGCTCCAGCATGAGCGGGGCCATCTCAGGCGATCTCCTTGATTGTCTCATAGAGGCTCCCAGCGAAGGCGTATGCCTTGGCTTCGCCCTCCCGCAGTTTCCTCTTGCGTGCCTTCTTCGCCATCGATAGACGGGCCAGCCAGAGGTTCCATCGGAGGAACTCAACTTCCTCTCGGGACAGGCCAATACAGACTTCCCACGGGTGGGGAGGCGGTGGAACGTTCTGCCCGATGCTTACCGTGGGCATCGTTAGAGGACCTCCCGGAGCTGATCGTAGAGCTTCTTCTGGAATTCCAAGCTTTGGGCACTCCAGTCGTCCTTCCACTTCTTGGATTCCAACATGCACTTGGAACTCCAGAGGGCGGAGCGAAGGAACCTCACCTCTTTTGCGTCGAACGTAATCGTTACGTTCTTCAGGGGAGTCGGAGCCGGCTCTTCGCGTTCAACGGTGATCGTAGCCATCGTTAAGTGTCCTTCTCAAACGGTGTCGGAACTTTCTCTGATAGCTCCGACACCAGCTCCCTACCGAGCTTCTCGGCGGATACTAGGTATATGGTGTCATGGCGCCGCCGCCTGCGCCGCGTCACGCTGTTCCAAATGAGTGTCCGGAGCTGACGCGCCTCGGCTTCTGTCAGGACCACCACCACGTCTTTGATCGCCGGCGGATCGGGGCAAACTCGGATAACCCTAACTTCAGGCATCGTTAGAGAACTCCCCTATAAGATTCCAGCGCAGTGATCAGTTCGCTCACATCGCTCTTATCCAAGAGCACAGAGAGTGAGCATAGGTGCAGCTTCAGCATGGTTCGGCGTTGCGGAGCGTGAACGAATGAGAAGCGAATGGGTCCCGCGCCTACGAGACTTTCGGGGGAGCGGCCGGAGCCACTCT
Organism: Enhydrobacter aerosaccus; assembly: GCF_900167455.1. Classification (GTDB taxonomy): domain Bacteria; phylum Pseudomonadota; class Alphaproteobacteria; order Reyranellales; family Reyranellaceae; genus Reyranella; species Reyranella aerosaccus. Next base: position 224,435 of record NZ_FUWJ01000005.1, on the reverse strand, counting down.
TCAGGTACTCGCCCTTCGGCCCATTGGAACCCGTGTTGTTCTGCCCAGTCTGCATAGGTTGTCTCACTTTCCTTCGAGAGCTTGTTTGATGCACGTTGAAAGAGGAGGCGAAGGTCCAGCTCGGGATGCGCCTCCTTGACGGCCAGGAGCTTCGAGCGGTCAGCGCTCGTGAAGTATCCCTTGGCCTCAATCACTACGGAGCCGGAAGAGAAGTCCGGCTTGTAGGTGTGCTCCGTCACGTAGCGGAGCTTCAGGGCTTCGTAATCGAACGACACTCCCCTCGCAGTCAGATCAGCGGCGATGGCCACCTCAAACTTGCTGCGATAGGGAGTGCCGTCGATTGTCTTGGGCTTAGTAGTCCGCGCCCACCGTCTGCGCGCCATCCGTGCCCTGGGGCTGGTAGTCGGATTGGTCGCTGTCGTCGCCCGTGGCTTCGTACTTCTGGAAGCCCGAGGCATCCGGAGTGCGGGCCTTTGGCAGCGAGACGAGTTGCACGCTCTCCAGGAGCCGCTTGATGCCCGCTCGGTTGTCCGAGGAGAAGTACACCGGCCACGTCGCCATCTTCACCACGACAATCGATCGGTTGGGGATCACGAGGCCCGAGACAATCTCCGCCTGGGCGTTCACGGTGGCCGGTGGCGAGTTCCGAACCTTCATCTTCGTGGCCCGGTCGGTCTTCCACGCGGGGCGCTTGAACACGATCTCGATTTCGCCCGTGGGTTCGCCCGTCTCCTTGCTCAGCACTTCGCGCCACGGCATCTCGTATTCCATGGCCTCGGCCTTCTTGACCTTCACCATGTCGGAGCCGGCGGCGGCGATGAGTTCGGCCTTCTTGATTTCGAGGGCCTCCAGCGGAAGCGGGCCGAGCAGCCGCTCAACTTCCTTGCGGGCCTCACCCTCCCACACTACACGGATGGACCAGTTGGGGTTGGTCGGGTCCCACTTGTTTTCGGCGCGGTCGGGATGCGTGACGGCGAACCATGCGGTACCAGCCGGAAGGATCAGGGTCTTGCTCGGGATACGGGGACGATTCTGGGATGCCATGGCGAGAGATTGTTCCTGTGGGTGTGAGTGTGTGGGTTGATCAGGTGTTGGGCTTCGTGCGGAACACGTCCGCATCGAGATACGAGCGAGCGGCATCGAACTCTGACCGGCCACGGTCGTCGTGGTGGGCCATCATGTTCTTTGTCGCGGCGAAGGCATCCTGGGCGGGGAACTTGTAGCCTTCACAGATGAGCATGAAGGCCGCGCAAGCTCCCGCGATCTGCTCCTCGGGAGAGAGGAACTGGATGCGGTCGAGGATGTTGATCGTAGCGCGGGCCGCCTTGATGGTCGGCAGGGAATGCAGGAGGTCCCTATCGAGCCGTGAGGTGATGGGCATCAGCTAGAGGCCCACCACCCGCAAGAGCTTCAGGGCGAGACCGTAGCGCGGGTCTACCAAAGTGACCCACGACGTTGAGGCGAGACAGGCAAAGCCTATGATGGTGGAGATGAATGTCGCTCCTCCACCAACGATCAGGCCGCCGACAAGCCATCCGCTTACCTTGTCAGGGTCCCAGTCGGCTTTTGTGCCCTCCTTCCAGAGCTTGACGACCAAATACGCCGCAAGAAACGCAAGTGCCAAGTAAGCAAGCCCATTGAGCAAGTCGAACAATTCGTGCCACCACATGGCCTTGAGCGTCACCTCGATACCCTGGGCCGCGTGGTTGGCGATCAGGGCATCAAGTTTGGTGATGACGGCCGAGATGGCCGCGTCAGTCTTTTCCATGGACTAGAGCAGCCAGATACCGATCATGACGATCACGGCGAAGACCAGCGTAGCCACGCCGATGGGATCGTTGGGACGCTTCACGAGTGCTGCGCCAGGATACCGAGGGCGATGCAGGCCAGGGCGGCGGCACGGATGTGGCGGGCCAGGGCGTCCGGCTCTTCGATCCAGATCGAAACGGCGATGGCGAAGAGCGAGAAGCCGAGAAGTCCCGAGCTGACCAGGAGTGCAATGAAGTGCATCATCGTCAGCCCTACGCTCCCCACCCTTCGCGGGTCGCGTGGTCATCCATCTTGGACAGGCACGCCGCTCCCACATCGAGCAACGCCGAGAGTTCCTTGGTGGAGGCAGCGCCGAGGTGAAGTTCGACCACCATCGAGCCGTCCGCACAGGCGACGAACTTGAAGCCAAGCGCCGCGTTGTCGTTCATGACCATGAGCTTCGCCGTGAGACTCCCGAAGATATCAGGGCCAACACTCGAATCACTCTCCAGGCCCGGCCCGTGCAGGGCGGCGCGGCTAGCAGCACGGATGTCATTGGCGATAGCGTCGTGCGTGGGATCGAGCAAGCTGAAGACGGGATGAAGGTCCAGGTCCTTGAGGTCGATCATATTGTCGGGCATTAGAAATGCTCCCAGTTGAAAGGCGAGTTGAGGGAAGGAAGAGGGGTGGGCTTAGACGTGGAAGAACCAGTCCCGCACCGGGTTGACGATGCCGCGTTGGAACTCTCCCGCTCGGTCCGCGCGAACGCCTTGGCGATCACGGGTAACGGTGAAGTAGCGGCTGAGATCGTGAACCTCGCCGGCCGTGTCGATCAGGACATGGCTTCCGGCGGTTCGGCGGATCGTGATGGTGGAGGGCTTCATATGGTTGGGTTCTCCGGGACAGGTTGAAAAGGAAAAGGGCGGCCGAGTGGACCGCCCCTAGTTGCCGCTACATGGCGGCCTCCAAATTCGATGTTCGTTGGTCCGCACTATACGCCTGGAACCTGTAATTGTTTGAGATCACTAACAAAAAGGTCACGAAAAGAGGTATTCAGACTTTGCTATGTCCTCCAGTTTGAGAGAGCCACCCGCAGGGTAGTCCGGGCAATCTACGCCCACCTCCCGGCACGCCGTAACAAGGCACTCAAACGGGTTCCATAGATACAGCTTGGCGAACTCCTCGCGGAGTATTCGAGCGAATTGCCCGGTCTTTGTCGGAGTGGTCCCGAAGGCATCATGGACGGCGGCCAGTTGCGTGATCCCTTCCTCTCGTGCGCGCTTGAGGGAGAAGAGAAGATGCGAGGCGTCCAGGGAGTGCACGAAGTTGGGAGCGGCGGCGGTCTCCGCCCGGCTCCAGTCCTGCACCTTGGAAAAGGTAACGAGACCCAAGTTTATGGGCTGGCCCTTTATTTCCCCCACTCCTTGGGCGCAAGGGACCCGCTCAGCGTACTCCGTCTCAACCGGGAACCCGCACGGCGAAGTCCAACGCAGCTTCACATGAGGCCGCTGGGCCGCCCACGCGCGCACCACCGAGCGAACCCACTTCATCCCTTCGATAGGCCCCTTGATGGTCGTGTGCATCGCCTCCCATACAGTCTTCGCGAGAGCGACGTAGGCGTCTTGTTCATTCTCATCGGTGAGCCACGGCGGGCGGCCTTCTCTGTCACAACGCTTGCGCACGCTGTCCCGGAGGTACTCCAGGTTGCTCAGGAAGGTGCCCCCATAGGGCAGCACCATGACGGACCGCTTGACGATCTTCCGGTCAATACCCCACGCGAGCCACTCCTGGGAGAACTCGGCGCGGCTCTCCGCGAGCAACCGCATGGCCTCCTCGGCAACATTGCCGTAGAGATCGCGAGGGTGGTCCCCAGGCACGAGATTGACGGCGGCTCCCGTCTTCTCATCTCGCATCAGTGCGGAGTAGTGCTGGATACCCGAGCACGATCCATCGAGCATCACCGGGACGCGGCAAGGTGAAGTAGGATTGTCTCGATAGTCCGCGAGGGCAAAGCAGGCGGCGAGGAACTGCCATCGCGCCTTCTCATCCGCATTGTGCCACTCGGTGCACTCAAGCGGGTTGTCCGCAACCGCATAGATCATGTCGAGATGGTCCCGCGCCCATTGCTCACGATCCGCGAAGCTCACCTTGTCAACGCCGTAGCAGTTGGCCGCGTGAACCAGGAGCCAGCGAAGCCCATCCGCATCGAGAGGGTCGCCCTGAGCAAACTCCAAGAGGCCCCGTTGAAGATCGTTGCCCTGCGGCGAGAGATCGTCCGAGCACGCATAGACACGTCCCCGGAAGTCCACCTGATAAGCGAAGTAGATCGCGGGGTAGGTGACGAACTTCCGGGCGGCGGTGAGGGTGCGTGCTTGAGCAAACCGCTTGGAGACCATGGCCGCGTTAGCTCGCTTGATCTTCCGAATTTGCGTCTTGTGGGCGCGGAGCTTCTCAGGATCGGCCGCTTCTTCATCGGGAAGCCGGCCGGGTAGTACCATTGGATCAAGAGCGGTGAGCCCAGGGCCTCCCCTTCCATCTTCCATCATCCGCAGCATCACGGAGTGGACCTTGGGGTTGATCCTCCAGGCCGTTGCCTGGGCCGCGTTGAGACCCGCATAGACCACCGTGAGGTCAGCCTTCAGGAGCCTCGCCCGTTGCTCGGCGGAGGATCGGCGGATGAGCGGGAGGGGCTTCAGGGGACGCGGCACGAGCGGGTGATCGATGCCCTCTCTGAAGTGGAAGCCGCCGCCTGAGGGTGTCGTCCAGGGAACGGGCGGGATGACCAGCGGCCAGTTGAGGGGACGGTTGACGGAGAGGAAGTCGCTCATCTCCTTTATCCACTCGGCGGCTTGCGGGGTGAGCTGCACGGCGTGGGCCGGCTTGGACTTGCCCTTGCGTCCGGAGGGAACCTTGGTCAGCTCAAACACATCGAGCTGCACGAGGTAGTCAATGAACCGGAGGCCCACACCGCAGAGGCGGTAGGTCGTCCAGGCGTCCGTGAGGGCGCGCTTCTCCCAGTTGCGTGCGAACCCCCGGAGGGCTGCTCGGCGCTGGTGCGCGCTGGGGGATTGCTCCACCCGTTTCCGGACCGCTCGGGCCTGCCCTTTGTTGAGCCGCTCCCAGCGAGCCCACACGTATTCGTCCTCCAGGGCCTCCCCGATGCGCCTACAGAGGGCCGTGAGCTTTGTGGGCTGGGACATACGGGAGAGGGCGGCGCGGGTCGCGGTGACGCACAGGAGGCGCGTATCGATGCCCCTGAGAGGCTTCAGGAGAGAGCCCCCCTTGGTGGCCTTGCCGGCGGATCGCTTCTCCAGATCGGCGGCCAGTAGGGCTTCCATCGGGACCACGATCCGGCGGACCATTGCGGAGCCCGCCTGAGTAGTCGCCTCGCGGGATTTGGCCTGGGCCTTTTCCATGGCCCGAGCGGCACGGCGGACGCCCTCCAGGGTCGCTTCTTCTTCGATCCTTCTTTGTTCTTCCCACATATTGCCCATGCTGGTCACCTTCCGGGATCACTTACGAAATCCACCGGGATCACTGACAATGTAGGCAAGCGTCCGGACCACGGTGGCTAAAGGCTTATAGCGTAAGAGTTAAGTGCGATGCAACGGGATCACTGATTAAATCCCGGGGGATTTTAAGTCCCTGGCGTCTACCTGTTCCGCCACGGGGGCACGTACGGTCACCGGCTCGGCGGTTGACGGACGAGGCCATCGCTTATGCCGCCGTCCTTAGCCGTCGTCTATGGCCGTGGGCATCGCCTCAAGCCCACAGGCTAATGCCGTCATCCAAAACGCGCCGGAGAAAGCGCTTCTTCGGTGACGCCGAGGTCAGCGATGTCGATCGGCAGGCCTTGCCCGAGGGCGAGGCTGGCGGCGAGACGGCCGGCGGCGGCGCCGGTCTGGATGCCGTAGCCGCCCTGGCCGGCCAGCCAGAAGAAGCCAGGGGCTTTCTTGTCGTAGCCGACCACCAGGTTCTTGTCGGCGACGAAGCTGCGCAGTCCGGCCCATTTGTTCTTGATCCGGCGGATCTGCAGGGTGGTGGCTGTTTCGATGCGGTCGACGGCGATGGCGACGTCCATCTCCTCGGGTTGGGCATCGCAGGGCGGCGACGGAGTCTCGTCGGCGGGCGAGGCGAGGAACTGGCCGACTTCCGGTTTGAAATAGAAGGATTCGTCGAAATCGATCGCCATCGGCAGCGCGCTGATGTCGAGGCCGGGCGGCGAATCGAAGGTGAAGGCCGTGCGCCGCTTTGGAACCAAGCCGACGGGTGCGGCTTCGGCCAAGCCGGCCAGCACGTCTGCCCACGCCCCCGCAGCGTTGATGACGTTGGTGGCGGCCAGCGTGTCGCCGCCGCGCAAGGTGATCAGCCAGCGTCCGTCCTTGCGCGCCAGCGTCGTCACCTCGGCCTCGAGACGCAGGGCCGCGCCGGCCGCGCGGGCTCCGCGCAGAAAGCCGCCATGGATCGAGGCGACATCCATATCGTCCGCCTCGGGCTCGAAGATCGCGCCGCCCTCGACAGACTCAGGCTTGAACAGGGGTTGGATGCGCAAAGCCTCTTCTGGATCGAGCCAGCGCACGGTCGGGACCAGCTTCGCGAACTCGGCGGCGGCGGTTCGCAGCGCGGCCTGCTGCTCCGCCCGGCCGGCAATCAGCGCTCCCCGCGGCGTCAGGAGAGGATGGTCGGCAAATCCCTCTGGCGGCTTGCGATAGAACCGCCCGGAGGCCACGGTGATCGCCCTGATCTCGGCGCTGCCGTAGGTCTCGGAATGAAGAGCGGCCGACCGTCCGGTGGTGTGATAGGCGGCGACAGTCTCGCGCTCCAGGATCACGACACGGGCGTGCGGCGCAAGGCTGTAGGCTGCGGACACGCCAGCGATGCCGGCGCCGACAATGGCGAAATCGAATTCCTGCATAAGCCCCACATTGCAAGGTGAGCGGTCCGCCTGCAATAGTCGGGCCGCCATGAATATCGCTCATCTCCTGCTCGGATCGTCACAAGAATTCCGCGACCAAGTGGCGCTCGCGCGCGGGATGCAGGCACACGGCAGCTACCGCGATCTGTGGCGCAAGGTGTCGGTGATGAGCACGCATCTGCGCGTGCGGTTCGGCCTGGAGATCGGCGATCGCGTCGCCTTCGCCTTGTCCAATTGTGTCGAGTCGATCGAGGTCATGTACGCGATCTGGCATGCCGGTCTTTGTGCCGTGCCGATGAATGCGAAGCTGCACGCCAAGGAATTCGCCTACATCCTGGAAAATTCCGGGGCCAAGCTTTGTTTCGTCACGCCCGATCTGGCGACAAGCATTGCCGAGGCGGCGCAGGATGCGTCGGCCCTGAAGGAAATCGTCGATGTCACGACGCGTGCCTACAGCTTCATGGCGGTCGGCGATCCAAGCCTGATGACCGATTGTGAGCCCACCGATCCCGCCTGGCTCTTCTATACCTCGGGCACGACCGGTCGACCGAAGGGAGCCGTGCTCAGCCATCGCAATCTCCTGGCCATGACCCTCAACTATTACGCCGATGTCGACCGTCCTGTGGCAGGCGGCTCGATGGTCCATGCCGCGCCCATCAGCCATGGCTCGGGCCTCTGGAATTTTCCCATGCTGGCGCGAGGCGTGACGCAGGTCTTCCCCGAGAGCGGCAAATACGATGTGCCTGAGACCGTCGAGCTCATGAACCGCTGGCCTGATTGCAGCATCTTTCTCGCGCCCACCATGGTGAAGCGTCTGGTGGAGCATTCGGTGGTCGGCGATCTCAAGCCGGGCGCATTGCGGCTGATCTCCTATGGCGGCGCGCCCATGTATGTAAGCGATCTCAAGCGGGCAATGGATACGTTGGGCGACGTGCTGTGCCAGCTCTATGGGCAGGGCGAGAGCCCGATGACCATAACCCACCTGTCACGCGCGATGCATGCCCTGCGCGATCATCCGCGCTGGGAAGCGCGACTTGCTTCCGCGGGCGTCGCCGCTACCTGTGTCGAGGTGCGGGTGGTCGATGAGGAGGGGCGTCGGCTTCCGGCCGGCGAGGTGGGCGAGATCATCGTCAAGGGTGACACGGTGATGTCGGGTTACTGGAACAATTCCGAGGCGACGGCCAAGTCACTGCGCAATGGCTGGCTCTGGACTGGCGATGTCGGTGCCTTCGACGAGGATGGTTTCCTGACCCTCAAGGACCGGTCCAAGGACATGATCATCTCCGGCGGCAGCAACATCTATCCGCGCGAGATCGAGGACGTTCTGAACCTGCACCCGGCGGTGGCGGAATGTTCGGTGGTCGGACGGACGCACCCGGAATGGGGCGAAGAAGTCGTGGCCTTCGTCGTGACTCGACCGGGCATGACACTGACATCGGCCGAACTCGACCAGCTCTGTCTCGAGAACATTGCCCGCTTCAAACGGCCCAAGGACTACCGCTTCATCAAGGCGCTGCCGAAGAACAATTACGGCAAGATACTCAAAACCGAGCTTCGCACCCTGCTGTAGGATTGCGGACGACTGGAGGAGGACAGGATGGGCAGCATGATCGATTTCAAGCGTCCCGATGGCTCGACGTGCAAGGGCTATCTGGCAGAGGCCGGCAAGGACAAGCCGGGCCTTGTCGTGATCCAGGAATGGTGGGGGCTGAACGATCAGATCAAGCGCGTTGCCGACCGCTTCGCCGCCGCCGGCTACAACGCCCTGGCACCCGATCTGTATAAGGGCCGCGTGACGCAGAAGCCGGACGAAGCCAACCATCTCATGACCGGCCTGGATTTTGTCGGCGCGTCCGATCAGGACATTGCCGGCGCCGTGGCGCATCTGGCCGGTATTAGCCGAAAAGTCGGGGTCATGGGGTTCTGCATGGGCGGCGCTCTCACGATTGCCGCCTGTGCCCGCGTGCCCGGCGTTGCCTGTGGCGTCCCTTACTACGGCGTGCCGCCGACGCAGCTTGCCGATCCGGCAAAGATCAAGGTGCCGATCCAGGGGCACTTCGCCAACCGCGACGACTGGTGCACGCCGCAGGTCGTCAACGACTTCGAGAAGGCCATGACCAGTGCCGGCAACAAGCCGGAGATCTATCGCTACGATGCCGGGCACGGCTTCGCAAAGGACGACGGCGCGGCCTACGACGCGACTGCCGCCAAGCAGGCCTGGGATCGCACGCTCGCCTTCCTGAGCAAGCACCTCTGACCGTCCGTCCGGCCATCGGGCTGGCGATCGTCGGGATGGGGGCCGCGATGGGCCCTCTCGACATCGCGGTCAACGTTGCGCTTCCGGCGATCACCTCACACTTCGGCCTGCCTCTGGGCGAGGTGCAGTGGCTGGTGATTTGTTATGTGCTGGTCTATGGCTCGCTCATGCTGGTCTGCGGCAAGCTGGGCGACCTGTTCGGCCATCGTCTTGTCTTCCAGCTCGGCCTGATCCTGTCTGCTGTCGGATGCGCCGCCTGTGCGATGGCGCCGTCCTGGCCGCTGTTCCTGTGGGCGCGGGCCGGGCAGGGCATCGGTACCGCTCTTGCTCTGGCCTGCGGTCCGGCCCTCTCCACCTCGCTCTACAGCGAGCAGAACCGCACCAAGGCCTTGGCGGGTTTTGCCGCTGGTCAGGCGCTCGCCTCGACGATCGGTCCGTTGCTGGGCGGCGTGCTGGTGCAACTCTGGGATTGGCCCGCCGTCTATTGGATGCGGGTGCCGCTCGCCTTGGCGACCTTGGCCTTGTCTCCCTTGCTGCCGTCGCCAAAGCCGGACAATCGACCATTCGATGCGATCGGGGCCTTGTTGCTCGCCTTCTCGATGACGTCGCTGTTGCTTGCCCTGGTGCTGTCCCAGCGCGCCGTGCCGGCCTCACAGCCGTTGGCCCTTGTCACGGCCGCCGCATGGGCGCTGGCGCGCTTTGTTCGCCACGAGAGCAGGTTCGAGGAACCGATCCTGCGTCCAAGCCTGTTTGCCGATGCGCGCTTCACGATTCCGAACCTTCTGAGCGTGCTCGCCAACCTCGCGAGCTTCGCCATCCTGCTGCTCACGCCGTATTACCTGATCAACGTTCTCGGCCTGTCGGCCTCGGGTGCCGGCCTGATGATCGCCCTGGCTTTTGTCGGCGGCACCGCCGGCGCACCACTGGCTGCGCGCCTGGTGCCGCGGCTCGGCCAGCGACCAACAGCCTTTGCCGGGGTGCTCGTCGTTGCCGTGAGCCTGATGGCGCTGGCCTGGACCACGGCCGGCACGCCGTTGCCCGTGCTGGCGCTGCTCCTGCTGATCGAGGGGAGTGCTTATGGTCTGCTGGTCGTGGCCTATACCGACATCGTGACCAGCAGCCTGGCGCGTCGGGATCGTGGCGTCGCCGGCGCGCTCGCCCTGCTGACGCGCACGGTTGGGGTGGTGAGTGGCGCGGCGGTGCTGAGCGCGCTCCAGGCCAGGGGAGCCGCCGGCCAGGCCGGCATCGATGGCTTCCTCACTGGCTACCGGTTTGCCTTCATGGCCGCCGGCGGTGGGTTACTCGCGGCACTGTTGTTTTCGTGCCTGTGGCCGCGCGCCTGGTTCGGACGATGAAGGCGCGGCCAACCCACCGTCGCCGCCCCGCCTACTGCAACGTTATGTTGCCGCGCTTGATGATGTCGCCGAACATACGGCTCTCGCGCTCGACCTGGGCGCGCATGTCGGCCGGACTGAGATAAGTCGGCTTGGCGCCGCCCTTGTCGAGCTTGTCGATCACATCCGGCGACTTGACCGACTCCTCGATCGCCTTGGCCATCGCCTGCACGATCGGATCGGGCGTTCCCGCTGGCGCCAGCAGGCCGTACCAGCTCTCGCCGCCTTCCTTGCCGTAGCCCTGTTCGCGCAAGGTTGGGATGTCGGGCTTCTGCGGCCAGCGCGAGTCATTGATGATGGCCAGGCCCTTGAGGCGTCCGGCGAGGATGTGCGGCAGCACGGTCTGATCGAATTGCGCCTGAATCTGCCCGCCGAGGAGATCCTGCGTAGCCTGCGCGCTGCCCTTGTAGGGGACGTGGGTCATTTTGATGCCCGCCTCGATGTTCAGCATTTCGCCGAACAACTGGGTGATGGTGCCGAGCCCGGCGGAGCCGAAGTTCACCTTGCCCGGATTGGCCTTCACGTAGGCCACGAACTCGGCCAGCGTATTGGCCGGCACCGACGGATGGATCGCGAGCGCCATCCAGGATGTCGACATGCGCGCGACGGTGACGAAATCCTTGGCCGGATCGACAGGGATCGGCTGGAGATGACCGGTGATCGCGAGCATCGCCACGGTAGTGGCCAGGAACGTATAGCCATCGGCTGGCTGGTTCTTCGCGACCTCGGCGCCCAGCATTCCCGATGCGCCGCCTTTGTTGTCGAACAGGACAGGCTGACCGAGAAGATGACCCGCCTTCTCGAGAACGATGCGCGCCGAGATGTCGGTCGGGCCGCCAGGCGGATAGGGCACGATCACCTTGATCTGACGGTTCGGCCATGTGTCTGCCAAGGCCGGGCTCGCGATGGCGACGCCAAGGGCCGACATGAAAGTGCGGCGCAGCATGATGTTCCTCCCAGAACTTCGTTTGGTCGGAGCATTTCACGCAGCAACACCACTCGCAACAGCAGCGGCAGATGGCATGCTAGGTTTGCATAAAGGAGAGGAACGACATGGCTGGCAGATTGAACAACAAGGTGGCGATCGTGGTCGGCGCGGGCTCGATCGGTCCAGGATGGGGCAACGGCAAATGCACCGCCGTCACGTTTGCGCGTGAGGGTGCCAAGGTCTTCTGCGTCGATCGCAAGCGCGCCGCTGCGGAAGAGACCGTGGGCCTGATCGAGAAGGAAGGCGGCGTCGCTGTCGCGTTCGAGGCCGACGCGTCCAAGAATGCCAGCGTCAAGGCGATGGTCGATGCCTGCATGGCGAAATGGGACCGCATCGACATTCTCGACAACAATGTCGGCATGGGCTCGACCGGCGGGCCGGTGGAGCTGAGTGAAGACGAGTGGCAGCGCGTCTTCGACGTCAATGTGAAGAGCTTCTTCCTCACCGCGAAGCATGTGCTGCCGATCATGGAGCAGCAGGGCAAGGGCGCGATCGTGAATGTCAGCTCGATCGCCTCGATCCGCAGCCCCAAGGGCATCGCCTATGTGGCCTACAACGCAAGCAAGGGCGCTGTGAACTCGCTGACATTGGCCATCGCTTCGCAATATGCGGAGAAGGGCATCCGCTGCAACGCGATTCTTCCCGGCCTGATGCACACGCCGATGATCGACTTTCTCGCCGAGCAGTATGCCAAGGGCGAGAAGGATCATAACCAGGCCTACGATCGGATGATCGCCATCCGCGACCGCGCGTCACCCACCGGCAAGATGGGAACCGGCTGGGATACGGCCAATGCCGCCTTGTTCCTGGCCTCGGACGAGGCGGCCTATGTGAATGGCCACCTGCTGGTGGTCGATGGCGGCATCACGGTGCGCGCCTAGCGAAGCCAGGCAATCGGCTCAGGGCGCGAACTGCTCCTTGAGGATGCGCTCCTCCAGGTCGTGCTCCGGGTCGAACAGCAACGGCAGCTGGATGTCGGTAGCCTCGGTCACCGTCACCTTGGCGACATTGGCGATCTCGACCGAGTCGGCGGCCGCGGCGACGGGGCGCTTCCTTGGATCGAGAACCGTGAACTCGACCTTGGTCTGGTGCGGCAGCAACGCGCCGCGCCAACGACGCGGCCGAAAGGCGTTGATCGGTGTGAGGGCAAGCAGGCCGGCGCCGAGAGGGATGATGGGACCATGGGCCGACAGATTGTACGCGGTCGATCCGGCCGGCGTGGCGACCAGCACGCCATCGGCGTGCAGGTCCGGAAGTCTCATCTGGCCGTCCACGGCCACGGCAATGCGTGCGGTCTGGCGGCTCGAGCGGAGCAGCGAGATCTCGTTGATCGCGATCACCTCGTGGCGCTGGCTGCGCGTCGTGGTGGCGAGCATGCGCAGCGGGGTCAAGGTCACTTCGCGGGCCATCTTGAGGCGGGCGATCAGCCCTCCGGCGCGATACTGATTGAGAAGGAACCCCACGGTGCCGAGATTCATCCCGAAGATCGGCGTTCGGCGCCGGATGTTGCGATGCAGCGCCTGCAGCATCAGCCCGTCGCCGCCCAGTGCCACGATGATATCGGCCTGCGCCGGCACGACGCCGGCATAGCGCTTCTCGAGCGCCGCGCGTGCCGCGCGTGCCACCGGCGTCGCCGCGGCCACGAATGCAAGACGCGGTGAAGAGGAGGAGGTGGGCATCGGGCCTCGGCAACGCTTGGAACGGAATGCGCACTATAGCGACCGCTGCCTTCATTGCGATAGAGTCCGATCCAAGCAAAAGGAAAAGGAGGAACCGATGGAACTGATTCCGCTGGGTCCCGGATTTGGCGTCGAGGTACGCGGCGTCGGCATTCTGGATGTCGCCACGGATGCCGAAGCCTACAAGGCCGTGCGGGCGGCTTTCGAAGACCACTCGTTGCTGGTCTTCCGCGATCAGCCGGTGGCGGATGACGTTCAGGTTGCTTTCAGCCGCGCCTTCGGCCCGCTCGAACTGACCAAGGTGTCGTCCCTCGGCCAGAACACGTTCTATTCCCGGCTGACGAATACGATGAACGGCAAGGTGGTGCCTCCCGATCATCGCCAGGTGCTGGTCGCCAAGGCAAACGCGCTATGGCACACCGACTCCTCCTTCAAGAAGACACCGGCCCTGGCCTCGGTATTGACGGCGCGGGTGTTGCCGGGCGAGGGCGGCGAGACCGAATACACCTCCACCCGATTGGCCTGGGAACGCCTGCCGACGGATCTGCAGGAGCGTCTGACGGATGCGGTGGCGACGCACTCCTATGCCAACAGCCGCGACCAGATCCATCCCGATCTCGCCACCGAGATGGAGCGCCGGGCCCTGCCGCCGGTGCGCTGGCGCCTCAACTGGCGCAATCCCGTGAACGGCCGTCGTGCCCTCTATGTCGCCAGCCACGCCTACGCCATCGATGGCATGGAGGAGCGCGCGGCGCGCCAGCTTTTGGCCGAACTCCTCGGCGAAGCCACGCGCTCCGACTATGTCTACAGCCACAAATGGCGGCAGGGCGATGTGGTCATGTGGGACAACCGCGCCATGCTCCATCGCGGTCGTCCCTGGAATTACGCTGATGAGCGGACGATGGTGCGCACGACCATCTCCGCGACCGACGCCGACGGCTTGAACGAGGTCAGACCCACTGCCGTTCATTGAACGGCAGCGCCGCCGGATTATTCGGCGGCAGCCAATCTCTGGTTCTGGCTGACCGCGGCGCGAGCGCGGGCGAGATCCTCGCCGCGCTTCTTGGACACGGCCGCTTCTCCGCCGGCCGTTTCGGCGAACAGGGAGAGCTTGTCCATTTCTTCCTCGGCGACCGGCTCGAGGGCGAGATCGGTGTATTCGAGCCGCTTCGGATCGTGCTTGACCTTGGAGCCGATGCGCCATCCCTGCCACGCCAGCCGGGCGTAGATCTTCAGCTTGCGCCAGGTCTCGGCCGCGAGCTTGAGGTGGAACAGGCCGACCGGCTCGATGGGCATGCCATAGCGGCGATCGCGGCGGTACTTCATGCGCACGATGCCGCCCTCGAGCGGATGCACGCCCTCGGCCTCGAACATGATCTTGAACATGGTCATGAAGTGCGCCGGCTCGGCCGGGTCACGACCGGCGATGGAGCCGTGCCGCCTCGCCACCGTCTCGATGTGCTCGGGCGTGTAGTAGGCCTTCCAGGCGTCGCGATAGGTCTGGTCGAATTCCGCGTCGCTCATCTTCGGATGGTGCACGACGCGGTGATGCAGGTCGAACTTGTTGAGGTCCGGATCCATCCAGGCACCCTGCTTCCAGAGTTTCTGATGATCTTCCGAACCCGGCAGCGGCGTGAGGATGAACAGCTCGAGGATGTCGAGCGGCAGCTCCTTCTTGATGATCTCGATGTCGCGCAGCACCGATTCGCGCGTGTCGCCTGGGAAGCCCAGGATGTAGCCGGCCCAGGTCGAGATCCCCGCCGCGTGCCATGCCTGCAGCATCTTGCGGTAATCGGTGATCTTGTTCTGGCGCTTCTTGGCCGCCAGCAGGTTGTCGGGGTTGATGTTCTCGAGGCCGATGAAGACTCGATACACGCCCGCCCATTGCGCCTTGGCGATGAAGTTCGGAACGCGATGGCATTGCGTGTCGACCTGGATGATCAGCGACGTATGGATGCCTTCGTTTTCCTTCAGCTCGATCAGGCGATCGAAGAAGTCTTCCCAATGACGGTTGCGGGCCATGTTGTCGTCGGTGATGAAGAACGACGTGATGCCCTGCTTGTAGTTCTCGCGAATGATGTTCTCGAGATCGTCGGCGGTCCGGAAGCGGCTCTTGCGGCCCTGCACGTTGATGATGGTGCAGAAGGAGCACTGGAACGGGCAGCCGCGGCCGAGATCGAAGCTGGACTTGCGGCCTTCGTTGCGTGCCAGCGCCGCCGGCGGCAGGGCCGGCGTCGGAGCGCCGCCGAGGCCGGGCAGGTCGTCCATGTAATTGTAGAGCGGCTTGAGGGTGCCGTTCCACGCGTCCTTCAGGACCACGTCGAGACGGCCTTCCTCGGCCTCACCGGCGAAGATCGAGACTCCCATGTCCATCGCCGCCTGAATTTCCGGCGGTACGACCGGCAGCATCGACAGGCAGCCGGCGGCATGGAAACCGCCGATGGCGACGGGCAGTCCCTCCTTGAGGAATTGGCGGGCGAGGTCGACGGCGCGCGGGAACTGGTTGCTCTGAACACCGACCAGGCAGATCAGCGCCTTGCCCCCGGTCGAACGAACCTTTGCCGCGATGCGATCGCAACGCACCCTGGTATTCGTCTCGTCGAACGGCTTGATCACGATCTCGACGTCTTCGCCCAGCACGTGACGCTTGCGGCAGTCGTCGCCCAACCCATAAAGGGCGGCGAGCGTGTTCGACGGAATGTGCGATTTCAGCCACGTGATCGGATAGCCGTCGTCATCGTAATGCGTCGGCTTGATCAAAATGAGCTGGAAAATCTTCTTGCTGGCTAAACCGCCCATGCGGACCTTTTCTCCATTCCGAAATCCGCGTGCGATCCATCGACTCGCTTGACGGTGACGCGGCTCACACTGCGCTGCCCCATTTCCTGACGCAAGCCCTTACCCCGCGAAAGGAAAAACCTTCTTCTTCAATACGTTATGACCTGAACGAATATCCCCGGCAAGTGCAGGTACAGTTTGGTCCTGTGAACGGCCGTCGCCTGTGACATATCTAACACCGGGCTGCCGGCATTGCAGGTTCATTGGCGTACCGGCAGTTTCTGCCTTGTAGAAGCGCATTAAGGCGCCTTGCGGAGGAAAGCGAACAGGACGTGACGTTTCTTGCCCATGTGCCGGCGTTGGCACCTTTTCGGGTTCGCAGCTTTCGATTTCAGTGGCCCGCCGATCTCCTGGCCTCCTGGGCCTTCGAAATGGAAGGCGTGATCCTGGGCTGGTTCGTGCTGGTCTCCACCCAGTCCGTGACGGCATTGGCGCTGTTCGGCTCGCTGCAATTTCTTGGGACGTTGATCTCGCCTTTCTTCGGCATGGCCGGCGACCGCATCGGCAACCGCAATCTGATCTGCCTGATGCGGATTACCTATGTCGGCGTCGCTTTGTGCCTGGCGCTGCTGTTTCTGACCGGATTTGCGGCGCCTCTGTCAGTATTTGCACTGGCGACCGTCATGGGCTTGGTAAGACCCTCCGACATCACGATGCGCAACCTCCTGGTCGGCGAGAGCATGCCGGGCGACCTGCTGATGCGGGCCATGAGCGTGTCCCGCACCACGGCAGACATCGCCCGCGTGGTGGGTGCGCTCTCCGGCGCCACCCTGGTCGCGGCGCTCGGGTCGGGACTGGCCTACGTCGTCGTTTGCAGCGTGTATGTCCTGAGCTTTCTGCTGTCGCTCAATGTTGGCATCAAGCGCCTGCGGATGCTGCGGGAGGAGCCGATCCGCACCGGCCCACTTAAAGCATTACGTGAAGGGTTCGCATATGTCTGGTCGACGCCGGACGTACGGGCCGCCACGCTGCTCGCCTTTCTCATGAACTTCGCTGCCTATCCCCTTGTTGGATCTTTGTTAGCGCATGTCGCCAAGGACATTTACGGGATGGACCAGACCGGCCTCGGCTGGCTGATCGCAAGCTTCGCCATCGGGGCTCTGGCGGGGTCGATCGTGCTGTCGATTCACGGCAGCCGGGTTCGCGCGGCGCGGACGATGATCGCCTCGGCTCTCCTGTGGTTCGCGTTGAATTTTGTCTTCTCATGGGTGGAGACGCCGCGCTGGGGCGAGTTGCTACTGGTCGCCATGGGGACGGCGCAGAGCTTCTGTATGGTGCCGATGGCGGTGCTGCTGCTACGGACGGCGGATCCCGCCTTCCGGGGCCGGGTGATGGGCGTGCGCATGCTGGCGGTCTATGGCCTGCCGCTCGGCTTGGTCTTGAGCGGACCGTTGGTCGAACATCTT
This sequence comes from Enhydrobacter aerosaccus, assembly GCF_900167455.1. Taxonomy (GTDB): domain Bacteria; phylum Pseudomonadota; class Alphaproteobacteria; order Reyranellales; family Reyranellaceae; genus Reyranella; species Reyranella aerosaccus. Next base: position 207,209 of record NZ_FUWJ01000005.1, on the reverse strand, counting down.
GGGTTCGCGATCACCGGATCCCTGTTCAGTCTGGTCGGGATCGTGTTCACGATGCTGATCGCATCGCACTGGCGCGAACACCTCTGGTATTCGCACGCTGCAGCGAATCTGCGGTAAGGAAGGGTCCAAACGATCAGCGGCGTGTCGACCACCACCGCCTTGGGCGGGGGGCCGCACGCCGCTTGTCTCATCGGAGGTTAACTCCTGCGTCTGATCAGAGACGTCCCATCAGGAGCAGGATGATGACGATGATGAGGATCAGCCCGACGCCGCCGCTGGGGTAGTAGCCCCAGCCGCTGCTGTAGGGCCAGGTCGGCAACGCGCCGAGCAATATCAGGATCAAGATGATCAGCAGGATAGTGCCCAGCATGTTGCCTCCTTGGTTGTTTAGCCGAGGTTCTTCTCGGCAAAAGCCCAGTTAACGACCTTGTCCAGCAGGTCCTTGACGTGATCCGGACGGCGGTTCTGGTAGTCGAGGTAGTAGGCGTGCTCCCACACATCGACCGTCAGCAACGGGGTCTCGCCGTGCGCGATGGGGGTATCGGCATTCGACGTCGTGGTGATCTTGAGCTTGCCGTCGGCGCCCTTCACCAGCCAGGCCCAGCCGCTGCCGAACTGGCCGACCGCCGCCTTCTGGAACGCTTCCTTGAATTCCTTCACGCCGCCGAAGCTCGACTGGATGGCGTCCTTCAGCTTGCCGGTCGGCTCGCCGCCCTTCGGCGACATGCTTTCCCAGTAGAAATTGTGGTTCCAGATCTGGCCGGCATTGTTGAAGATCGCCTTGTCCTTGTCGTTCTTGGCCGACTTCTTGACGATCTCTTCGAGGGACAGTCCCTCGTAGGCCGAGCCCGGCACCAGGCCGTTCAGGTTGTTCACGTAGGCCGCGTGGTGCTTGCCGTAGTGGAAGGAGATGGTCTTTGCCGAAACGACTGGCTCCAGCGCGTTGTCGGCGTAGGGCAGCTTCGGGAGTGAAAAGGCGTTGGGCTTGTCTGATGGCATGACTTTTGGACTCCTCGTTGCGAACGCCCGACTATGAAACGCGGAGATGCAGTTTGTGTTGCGTCCCATTTACGCCGGGCTGGCGCTTCGCGAATTGGCTTTCGCCAGCCATTTGTCAAGGTAAAGCGGCGGCTGCAGGGTGGGTTGTGCGGGCTGCAGCGTCGGATATGTAGGAAACGGAACCAACCCGGAGGCCTGTCATGAGGGGCAACCCGACCATCATCGCCGACCTGAACAAGCTGCTGAAGAACGAGCTGACGGCGATCAATCAGTATTTCCTGCATGCCCGAATGATGAAGCATTGGGGCTTCGAGCGGCTGGCCGGCAAGATCTACCAGGAGTCCATCGGCGAGATGAAACATGCCGACAGGCTCATGCAGCGCATCCTTCTGCTGGATGGCCTGCCCAACCTGCAGGATCTCGGGCGGCTCGGAATTGGCGAAACTGTCCCGGAATGCCTCGAGGCCGATCTAAGGCTGGAAACGGCCGCCCGCACCGATCTGGTCGCTGCAATTGCGGCGTGCGAGACGGCGCAGGACTATGTCAGCCGCGAGCTCGCGGTCGACATCCTCGCTGATGCGGAAGCCCATATCGATTTCCTCGAGACGGAAATCGCCCTCGTCGAGAAAGTCGGTCTGCAGAATTACCTCCAGACCCAGATCGGAGAGGGGAAGGAGCCCGACTGAGGGCTGACCGGACATCAGTCCGCCGCGAGCAAAGGAGCGGCCGTCGCCGCTTCCTCCGTCAGCACCTGCTCGATCTTCTGCCGCATGTCGGCGGCGCAACCGCCGCATTGCGGCTGGTGCCCGCAAGCCCGGAAGACGTCCACCGGACGGCGTGCTCCGGCGCGAACGGCGGTCTCGATATCCCGATCTCGGATGGCGCGGCAGATGCAGATATACATGAATTTGATGTTGCGAATTGATCGCATCAGCAAATAAGACGCGTTCGCAATACAGTCAAGGTACAGTAAGCCGGGCCGGTAGACTTGTCAGGGCAGTTATCCCACCGCATGGTGCGCCGCGATGAGTGCACCGCGTTATTGGGACGACTACGAAGTCGGCCGGAAATATCCCTTGGGGTCGACGAGCTTCACCGAGAAAGAGATCGTCGACTTCGCAACCCTCTACGATCCCCAGGATTTCCACGTCGATGCCGCGGCTGCGCGCCACTCGCTGTTCGGCGGCATCATCGCCTCCGGCTGGCAGGTGTGTGCCAAGCTGATGCGTCTGTTCGTCGACAACTACCTCGACAAGCGGACGGCGCTGGGATCGCCGGGCGTCGACGAGATCCGATGGCTGAAGCCTGTCCGTCCCGGAGACACGCTGACGGCGTGGATCGAGTGCTCGGCAAAGGCGCCGTCCAAGAGCAGGCCGACCCTGGGTGTGGTTCATGAGAACTGGACCGCCATCAACCAGAACGGCGAACTGGTCATGACGGCCAAGGGCATCAACATGGTGCGCCGGAGACCGGCGTGATGCAGGCAGTGAAAGGCCTGGACCACGTCGTCGTGATGGTGGCGGAGATCGATGCCGCCCAAGCCGCCTATGAACGGCTGGGCTTCCAGGTCCAACCGCGCGGCTTCCACAGGAAGCTCGGCACTGCCAACCATCTCATGATCTTCGAGCGCGATTACTTCGAGATCCTAGGCATCGTCGAGGACACCGAATTCAACGCCGAGCGACGCGAGTGGCTGAGGCGAACCGGCGGCGGTCTTGCCAATGTCGCTCTCGCCACCGATGGCGCCGATGTTGCCTACGCCGCATTCAAGGCCAGTGGCCTGGAGCCGGATGCACCGCTTGCGTTCGAGCGCGCCGTCGAGATCGAGGGTCGGCTCGAACAGGCGCGCTTCCGCACCGTGCGCATCCCGAAGACGCACATGCCGGTGGTCGGCTATTTCGTGTGCGAACATCAGACGCCGCAATTCGTCTATCGTCCCGAATGGGCGCGGCATCCCAACGGCGCACGCGGCATCAGGGGCGTCACCGTGGTCGCCGAACAGCCGGCGAAATGGATCGACCTGCTGGAGAAGTATTTCGGCGCCAGCGCCATCCAGCGAGAGGGCGAGGGGCTGAGGATCGACACCGGCACCCAGCCCATCACCTATATGACGGCGCGCGATTATCTCGCCCGCTATCCCGGCATTGCGCTGGCCCGTTCGGGCGATCATCCGGCCCTGCTGCGGATAGAAGTGCAATCGCTGTCGGCGTGCGAGGCGCTGCTGCGGAAGAATGGCGTCACGATCGTCAAGGCCGATGCCGAGCGGTTGCTGGTAGCGCCGTCGCAGGCTGCCAATCTCGCCCTGGAATTTGTCGGGCGTTAGGCGCGATGGCGTTCGATCTTTCCGACCGCAGCATCTACGGCTTTGCAACCGCCGAGCATCTGCGCTTCGCCGACCTCGATGCCAACGGCCATATCAACAACGGTGCGTTCCTCCAGCTTCTGGAGAATGCGCGCGTTTCCTACATGCGCGAGATCGTGCGCAGCGGGCTGCCGCGTTTCCGCGTCGTCGTCGGTCGGCTCGAGGTCGATTTCAAGAGACAGATGTTCTATCCGGGCACGGCGACCGCTTGTGCCCGCCTGATCGAGGCCCATGAGCGCAAATGCATCGTCGGACATGGCCTGTTCGACGAGCAGGGGAACTGCACCGCCGTGCTGAAGGCAGTCATGGTGTCCCTGAACGAACAAACCCATCGCAGCACGCCATTCGAGCCCACCGTACGCACGGTCCTCGAACAGCTCGCCGCCTCTCCGCAAGGAATGCCGACATGAACCAGACGCTGATTCCGGAGGGCTTTCGCAAGCTCGACGCCACCGACGATTTCGTCAGCCTGATTGGACCGCTGTGGTTCAAGGCCGAGGGTGACAAGCTCAGGGTCGGGCTGCCGCTCGAACCGCGCCATGGCAATCCCATGGGATGGGCGCATGGTGGACTGCTGGTGACCGTCGCCGATATGGTGATGGGAGCGGGGTCGGGACACGCGACGGGAATCCGCTGGCCTCATCCCACCGTGTCGCTCAGCACCGAGTTCGTGCGCGGTGCCCGGCTGGGTCAGTGGCTCGAAGGCACCGCGCGCATCGTCCGGCGCACCGTCAATTTCTGCTTCTGCAACTGTGACCTGGTGTGCGGCGGCGAGATCGTGCTCATCGCCTCGGGCGTCTTCAAGGTGCCGGATGTCGAGAAGATCCCGGAAGAGATGCGAGCCAAGGTGCTGGGCAAGTGGGGCGCCGGCTGACGCCGCGGCTCAGCGCTTCTTCTTGCGGTAGATCTGGTAGCGATCGAAATCCATCAGGTGTTCGTAGTGCGCGAAGGCGTCGGCAAACACCTGATTCTGCCGGAAGTACTCGAGATAGTCGAAGATCTTGCCCTGGCAGCGGGGAATTCCGGGGATCGTGTCGACGATCAGGAGATCGGGCTTGCCGTGGGCGAAGTCTTCGGAAACCGCGTCGTAGACGAACTTCTCGGTGTCGGACATCGTGTCCGGCGCATTGTAGAGCGCCGGAAAATCCTCACAGGTCGCATAGACACCCTGCAGCACCCACATGGTGAGGAAGCGCATCGTCATGCGCCCGCGGGTGTAGTTCAGCATCGGCCAGAACGGGTAGATGCCGGGCGACAGCGCGAGGATGGTTCGATGCGGCGCATTCTGCTCGACGATGTGCCGCAGGAGGCCGCCAACCGAATCCTCGTATTGGCGCTGCTTGAGGAACGGCGGCGTGTAGAGCGCCGCCTGGAAGTAGAGCAGCACCATCAACGTCGCCGATATGACCGCCACCGGCAGGCGATGGCTGCTGCGGCTGATCGGCAGGAAGCGATCGACGGTCTGGGAGATGGTGAGGGCCGCGAGCAGGATCGCCACCGACAGGGCGGGCAGGAGATGATAGGGCCAGCCCTTGGCCTGCGAGATCGCCGACGCGGCGGCGCCGATGCCGAAGGCCAGCAGGGCGCGGGCAGCGAGCGTATGGGTCAGGAAGACGGCGAAGGCACCGAAGACCAGCAGCGCCAGCAATGTCGGCGCCATCACGTTGCCGGTCAGGATCTGCCACCAGCCCGCATCACCGATCGGCTCGTAGGCTTCGACCGCCAAGGGCATCACGAAGCGGCCGTAGGCGGAGAACACCGTATACATCAGCACGAGATGAATCACGGCGACCGCCAGGATCGACCATGGCATGAGGTCGGACAGACTCGCGCGCCAACCGCGCCGCAGCAGAAGGTAGAGTTCGACCGCGGCGGGAATGGCCAGGAAATACGGCTTCAGCGCAAAGGCGACGCCGGACACGAGGCCGATAGCGATGGCACTGCCTGGCCTGAAATGAGCCCCTTCCGCGCGCGCCATCGAGGCGAACAGGTAAGGCGCGCTGGCCACGAACATGATGTGCTCGCGCTGCCCGAAATGCTCGTTCGGCAACACCGTGAACAGGAACAGCAGGACCGGAGGCAGCAGGCCTTCCGTCAGCGCGTGGTCGGCGGACGGGATTTGCCGGATGAGGCGGCGGCAGGCGAAGAACGAGGCGAAGATGCCGGCCACGACCCAGGCGGTGAACCAGAAGGGAACGCCGCCCGGCAGGACCTTGGCGGTCAGCACCGGCAGGGCGTGCACGATGAAGGTCAGCGGCAGGTTCTCGTCGATGACATCGACATAAAGCCTCTCGCCGGCGACCCAGCGGCCGGAGACATCGAGGATGGCGCCCACATCATGGTTGATGGGTGGGAAGAAATAGCCGGTGAGCCACAGGATCGGCAGAGCAAACAGCGGCAGCAGGAGAAGCTGCTCGAGGCGGGGCGCGTGAAGCGGCGGCTTATGGGGAGCGGTTGGCAAGGCGGGGCGAAGATATCATAAGCGGGGCAAGGAGCGACAAGCAGGAGCGTCGAGCGTGGAGCGGACCGAGTACGAGCGCATGCATGCCGTGGAGGACCGTATGTGGTGGTATCGCGGTTTGCGTCTCCTGGTCGCCGACTTTCTTGTCGCGGCACTGCATCGCTCGGCGGCGTCGGGGGCGGTGCTGGATGCGGGTTGCGGCACCGGAGGCATGCTGGCGCGGCTCGGGTCCGATGTGCACGGCCATGCGACCATCGGGCTGGAATACGACACGGCTGCCGCGGCGCTCGCGGCTGCGAAGACCGGGCGGCCGGTGGCGGTAGGGTCGGTCACCGAAATGCCGCTGGGCGACGGCCGCCTCGCTGGATATCTGTCCCTCGATGTCCTTTGCCACACCGGCGTCGAGCCAGATCTCGCCCTCGACGAGGCGCGGCGTTGCCTCGCCCCCGGCGGCATCGCCGTTTTCAATCTCCCGGCCTATTCCTGGATGTTGTCGGCACACGACAGGCGCGTGCACAATGCGCGCCGTTTCACGCTCGGCCAGGCACGCCGGCTGCTCGCCAACCACGGCTTTCATGTGCTGTCATCGACCTACTGGAATATGCTCTTGTTTCCCCTGATGCTGTTGCACCGACTGATCGAGCGAGAGGATGCCGAAAGCGATGTCCGCGACTTTCCGGCCTGGCAGGACCGCCTGTTCTCGGCGGCGCTGGCCATGGAGCGTTGGGCAATTCGTGCCGGGTTGCGTCTGCCGTTCGGCGGCTCGCTCATCCTGATGGCCGAACGCCATGGCTGACGCGCCCGCGCTTTCGATCGTGGTCCCGGTCTATAACGGTGCCGCCACGATCGGCGAACTCGTTGCCGCCCTGCGGGCCCTCGAGATCGAGGACGGACTGGAGATCGTCCTGGTTGTGGATGGCAGTCCCGACAACAGCCTCGACGTCTGCAAGCAGCTCGCTGCCCAGCCCGGCGCTCCGGTCACGGTGCTGAGCCTCAGCCGCAATTTCGGCGAGCACAACGCCGTCATGGCCGGGCTTGCGCGTGCGCGGGGCGCCTATGCGATCACGATGGACGACGATCTGCAGAACCCGCCGGGCGAGGTGAAGCGTCTGTTCGAATATGCGCGGGACGGCAATTACGATGCCGTCTACACCTACTACGAGGAGAAGAAGCACGCCGCCTGGCGCAACTTGGGCAGCCGCTTCACCAACTGGTGCGCCGACTATCTGATCGACAAGCCTCGCGGCCTGTATCTGTCGAGCTTCCGCTGTCTGTCGGCCTTTGTCCGCGAGCAGATCTCGTCGGGATACGAAGGACCCTATCCTTATGTCGACGGCCTGGTATTCCAGGTCACTCAGAATGTCGGCCGGTTGCAGGTCCATCATTTGCCGCGCGCCGAAGGTCGGTCCAACTACACGCTCTCCCGCCTGTTCCGGCTGTGGCTGTCGATGTTCCTGAATTTCTCCGTGATTCCCCTGCGCTTCGCCACGCTGTTCGGTATTGCCTTCGGGACGCTGGGCGCGCTTGCGGCGGTGATCGTGATCGCCGAGGCGATTTCCGACCAAAAGCCACCGCAGGGCTGGGCCTCGCTGATGGTGGCTGTGCTGGTCCTTGCCGGCGTGCAGTTGGTCGTGGTCGGGCTGATCGGCGAATATCTCGGTCGCATGTTCCTCGCCGTCAATCGCAAGCCGCAATACCTCGTGCGCGAGGTCTTCCGGCGCAAGGCCGAGGAGGGGAGCGGCGGCCTCGCGGTCGAGCGGCCGGCGCCGGATACGAAAGCGGCAGGGCATCCGCATCGCGAGCCAACTCGTTCGGGGGCATGACAGATGTTGGTCAACTACGTAGCGCTGGGCATCGGGATCCTGGCCGGCATCGCCGGCCAAATTCTTTTGAAGCAGGGTGCCGATGCGCCCGACTTCGTCAGCCAGGTGTTTCGCCCTTCGACCCTGTGTGGCCTTGCGCTCTATGGATCCGCCGCCTTTCTCTACATCATTGCCTTGCGCAAGATCCCGGTGTCCGTGGCCTTTCCGAGCGTGTCGCTGTCCTATGCCATCGTCGCGGTGCTGGGGCACTTCCTGTTCGGCGAGCCATTCGGTCTGAGGCAAGTCGGAGGCATCGTCCTGATCGTGTGCGGCGTGGCATTGATCAATCAGGGGTGAGGAGACGGGTGTGAGCTACGAGCAGATCAAGTACGAAGCCAAAGACGGCATTCTGACCATCACGCTGAACCGTCCGGACAAGCTCAACGCCTTCACCGGCAAGATGCTCTCGGAATTGCTGGACGCGATGGATCGTGCCGATCGCGACGACGATGTTCGGGCGATCGTCTTCACCGGGGCTGGGCGCGGCTTCTGTGCCGGGGCCGATCTCTCCGGCGGCGCCAATACCTTCAATGCCGAAAACCGGGGGTCTGTCGATCCGGGCCTGGACGGCCATCGCGACGGTGGCGGGCTCTTCACCCTGAGACTCTACGAATGCCTCAAGCCGACCATTGCCGCCTGCAATGGCCCCGCGGTGGGCGTCGGCGTGACCATGCAGCTCGCGATGGACATCCGGCTCGCCTCGGACGCCGCCCGCTATGGCTTCGTGTTCACGCGCCGTGCCATCGTGATGGAGGCCTGCTCGAGCTGGTTCCTGCCGCGGCTGGTCGGCCCGCAGCAGGCCTTGGAATGGGTGATGACCGGTCGCGTGTTTCCGGCTGAAGAGGCGTTGCGGGGGCGGCTGGTCCGGTCGGTGCACAAGCCGGACGAATTGCTGCCGGCAGCCTACGCGCTGGCGCGCGAGATCGCCGACAACACGGCACCGGTGTCGGTCGCCCTCAACCGGCAGATGATCTGGAAGATGCTGGGCGCCGATCATCCGATGGAAGCCCACAAGATCGATTCCAAGGGCATCTATGCACGAGGCAAGTCGGACGACGTGAAGGAAGGTGTGACCGCCTTCCTCGAGAAGCGTCCGGCCCGCTTTCCGATGAAGGTCAGCACCGGCATGCCATCCTATTTCCCGTGGTGGACGGAGAGAAAGTTCAGCTAGCGGCGTCCAGCCAACGGGCCCACCGAACGGCGAGCTGGAGATAGTTGCGGGCGAGGTATAGTTGCGGCAAGTTTTGCCGGCATTCCTGGGAGGGAACAGAAAAAATGACCAAGCTGCACTTGCGGCGCCGTTCGGTATTGGCGGCGGCTCCGGCTCTTGTCGTCGGCACCGTCGCGGCGCCCTACATCGCCAGGGCGCAGGGCAAACCGGAGAAGCCGAAGGTCGTGCTGGCGGTCGGCGGCAAGTCGGCTCTGTATTACCTGTCGCTGACCATCGCGGAGAAGAAGGGCTTCTTCAAGGATGCGGGTCTCGATGTCGAGATCAACGATTTCCAGGGCGGCTCGAAGTCGCTCGAAGCCTTGATGGGCGGTAGCGCCGATGTGACCTCGGGCGCCTACGAGCACACGATCCGCATGCAGCAGCGCGGCCAGCCGATCGTCGGTTTCGCTCTGATGGGACGAGGCATGCAGATCGCTATCGGCCTGCGCAAGGACATCGCGGCCAAGGTCAAGGGTCCGGCCGACATCAAGGGCATGAAGTTCGGCGTCAGTGCGCCGGGTTCGTCCACCCACATGCTGCTGCTGAGCTGGGCGGCAAAGGGCGGGCTCAAGGCAAGCGATGTGATCGCGATCGGTGTCGGTGCCGGGGCGACGGTCGTCGCCGCGGTCGAGAAGGGCCAGGTCGACGGCGTGTCGCAGACCGATCCGGCGCTGACCATCCTGCAGGACAAGGGTCTCATCGACATCAAGGTCGACACGCGCACGACCAAGGGCAATCAGGAAGTTTTCGGCGGACCGTTCCCGGCCGCCTGCCTCTACACGCAGCCCGGCTTCCTCAAGAAGAATCCCAACACGGCGCAGGCGCTCGCCACCGCCATCGTGCGTGCCGACGAATGGCTGCAGACGGCGTCGCCGGCCGATGTCGCCAATACCGTGCCCGAGGCGTACCTGCTGGGCGACCGCGCGATCTACGAGAAGTCCTTTGCGGGCGTGCGCGAGACGATCTCGCCGGACGGGATGATGCCGCCGGGTGCGATGGAGAACTGCCTGAAGTTCCTGTCCGATGCCGATCCGAAGATCGCGGCCGACAAGGCCAAGATCAAGCTCGAGGAGACCTGGACCAACGAGTTCGCGCAGCGCGCCAAGAAGCACAGCTAGGCGTGCCCAGCGATGAGTAGCGTACCTGCGCTGGCGCTGGAGGACGTGACGTGCCGGTTTGCCGGGCGGGACGGCGGAGCAGCCTACACCGCCGTGGCAAACACCACGCTGACGGTCGCCAAGGGCGAGTTCGTTTCCGTGGTTGGGCCGACTGGCTGCGGCAAGTCGACCTTGCTGAACGTGGCGGCGGGATTGCTGGCGCCGTCATCGGGAATTGTGAACATCTTCGGCGAACGCCTGATGGCGGCGCAGGGCGTGAACAAGCGGGCCGGCTACATGTTCCAGGCCGATGCCCTGATGCCTTGGCGCACCGGCATCGACAATGTGATCGCCGGCCTCGAGTTCCGTGGTGTCGCGCGAGCCGATGCCCGCCAGCAGGGCGAGCAATGGCTGCGCCGTGTCGGGCTCGCCGGGTTCGGCGATCGCTATCCGCACCAGATGTCGGGCGGCATGCGCAAGCGCCTGGCGCTGGCGCAGACGCTGATCACCCGACCCGACATCCTGCTGATGGACGAGCCGTTCTCGGCCCTCGACATCCAGACCCGACAGCTCATGGAGAACGAGCTGTTGGCGCTGTGGGCGGAGGACAGGAAGTCGGTCCTGTTCATCACCCACGACCTCGAGGAAGCAATCGCCTTGTCGGACCGCGTGCTGGTGCTGTCGGCTGGTCCCGGAACGCACCCGATCGGCGACTTCCGCATCGATCTGCCGCGGCCGCGCGACGTTTCCGAGATTCGTATGACGCCCGCCTTCCTGGCTCTTCACAAGGAGATCTGGGGTGCCATGAAGGAGGAGGTATTGAAGGCCTACGAACGGCAGAGGGCGGCCTGAGATGCGGCTTCGCGTTCTGCAGACCCTGATCCTCTGCTTCCTGGTCGCGCTCTGGTACGTCTTCACCAAGCCCGGACTGATTCCGCCCTTCTATTTCGAGCAGGACAATCGCGCTGCCTTCTTCTTCGGTGAGCCGCAGAAGGTCCTGGCGGTCATCATCGACTGGTTCGTGTCGGGCGACATCTTCGTCCATCTGGGCGTCACGTTGCTGGAGACGGCCCTCGGCTTCGTCATCGGTTCGGTGTTCGGATTGGGCATCGGTCTCTGGCTCGCCCTGTCGCCCACCGCGTCGGCGGTGATGGATCCCTACATCAAGGGCTTCAACTCGATGCCGCGCGTCGTGCTGGCGCCGATCTTCGCGGTCTGGTTCGGCCTCGGCATCTGGTCGAAGGTCGCGCTTGGCGTCACGCTGGTTTTCTTCGTGGTGTTCTTCAATGTCTATCAGGGCGTGCGGGAGGTGAGTCCGACATTGATCGCCAATGCCCGCATGCTGGGCGCCTCGCGGCGCCAGTTGCTGCGCTCGATCTATCTTCCGTCGGCCATGAGCTGGGTGTTCGCGAGCCTGCACAACGCGGTGGGGCTTGCCTTCGTGGGTGCGGTGGTCGGCGAGTATCTCGGCTCGGCCCAGGGCGTCGGCTACCTCATCCTGCAGGCCGAGGGGACGTTCGACGTGAACACGGTCTTCGCCGGCATCATCGTGCTCACGATTTTTGCGCTGGTTCTCGATGCTCTCGTCAGCGCGGTCGAAGGCCGACTGATGACCTGGCAGCCTCGCGCCAGCGAAACCGAGAAGGTCTGATTCGACCGGGTGCTGGGAAACTCCCGCTCCGAGGTCGGATCGTCATTCGCTGAGCCTGCACGGTCGGAGCTGCCCGGCATCGCGCCCGCAAAGCGGCCGGAGGCAGCTCTACTCGATCGGCTCGGAACGGCAACTGATGGACGGACTGGATTGCTTGACATGCCCAACGGCTTGCGCAACTAGCCCGGCTCGGTCTCTCCAGGAGTAGGATACCACCATGAGCATTCGCGTCGGCATCGTGGGGATCAGCGGTTTTGGCGGCGGCGAGGCGATGCGCCTGGTGGCGAGCCATCCGTCTTTCGAACTGGTCTACGCGGCGGGCGAAGGCAGCGCCGGCAGCAAGCTGGTGGACCGCTTCCCCGGCGTGCCGGCCCGGCTGGCCGAGCTGGTGATCGAGAAGTGGGATCCCGCCACTCTGCCGAAGCTCGACGTGCTGTTCGCGTCGCTGCCCACGGGCGCTTCGGCCGAGGCGTTGGCGCGCGTGCCCAAGGACGTGAAGATCGTCGATATCGGCGGCGACCACCGCTATGTCGACGGTTGGGCGTATGGCCTGGCCGACGTCTGGCCAACCCAGATCGAGGGCCAGACCCGCGTCGCCAATCCCGGCTGCTACCCCGCGGCGACGCTGAACGCGCTGGCGCCGCTGCTGGTGAACAAGCTGATCGAGCCCGGCAACATCGTGATCGACGTCAAGACCGGCATCTCCGGCGCCGGCCGCGGCGGCGCCGACAGCAGGTTCGGCTACGCCGAGAGCAACGAGAACCTGGTGCCCTACGGTCTGCTCAAGCACACCCACATGCCCGAGATTGCCAAGACGATCGAGCGGCTGAGTGGCGGCAGTGCAGCCGGGCTGGTGTTTACGCCACACTTGATCCCAATGACCCGCGGCGTCCTCGCCACCATCTACTGCCGCGGCCGCGCCACCACGGAGCAATGCCTGGACGCGGCCCGGCGCTTCTATGCCGGGCGGGCGTTCGTCCGCGTGACCGACAAGCCACCACAGACCAAGTGGGCGACCGGCTCGAACCTCGCCTTCGTCAGCTATGCGGCCGACCCGGAGCGCAACCTGGTGATCGCGATGGGCGTGGTCGACAATCTCGGCAAGGGCGCGGCCGGTCAGGCGGTGCAGAACGCGAACCTGATCTGCGGCCTGCCGGAAACGGCGGGGCTGGACGGCGCGCCTGTGTGGCCGTGAGCGTGTTGGCCTCATAGAAGGCCAGCCGCTTACGCCGACGCACACGACAGTCGCCGGACCGGCCCGCGGGCCGGAAACCGTTCCGGGTCGATGACTGTCACGGCAGCCAGCTAAAGCAGCTCGGCGAGACGACTGTCAGAACCGAGGCAGGTATCGACGATGGCGAAGACCTCGTCAGCGAGTGCGGTGCCGATGACCTCTTCGCGCCTCAGGGCCCGCGTTGCCGGCCTCGACTTGCCTTGGGTCGTCGTATCGACGACGCCCATTCCCGGACCGGTTTCGAGGCGCCTGTATTCCAGGGCCACGACCATCCGGTCCTCGGCCGTGGTTCCGTCTCCCCAGTCGCCGATGATCACGTTGATGCTGGCGCCGCGATCGGCAATGCGATCGACCGTCCAATGAAAGAAATAGGCCGCTCGCGGCAGGTCGTCGGCATAGACGTGGCCCCAAACCGTCCGGCTCCTTTGCCCGCACCACGGACAGGAGGCCAGCTCGTTCGAGCCCGTCGGTTCGATCTCCAGCGACAGGTCCATCTCACGTGCCGGTGAATTTCGGGGCGCGCTTTTCCAGGAAGTGCGCCACGCCTTCCTTGAAGTCGGCGGTCTGGAACGAGAGTTCCATCTCGTGGTTGGCCTGGACGGTGGCCTTGGCCAGGGTCTGGAACTGTGCCTCCCAGAGCTGGCGCTTCATGACGCCGACCGAGCGCGGCGACACCGTATCGGCGATCAGACGGGCGTAGGTCCGCGTCTCGGCCATCAACCTGTCGTCGGGTACCACCCGGTTCACCAGTCCGAGGGACAAGGCTTCGGGGGCCCGGAACTTACGGGCCGAGCACAGGAGGTCGAGGGCGGCCGGCAGGCCGACCAGCCGTGGCAACAGCCAGCTGACGCCATGCTCGGCAATCAGTCCGCGCTGGGCGAACGCCGTCGTGAAGACGGCCGATTCGGCGGCAAAGCGCATGTCGGCATAGAGTGGAATGACAAAACCCAGCCCAGCGGCGGGACCATTGATGGCTGCAATAATGAGCTTGGGGATGGCCGGGAAATAGGAATAGTTCATCCGGAAATCAGCAAGCGTACTGCCGCCGGCCAGGTCACCTGCTGCTTTGGCGCTGCGATCCGCAGAGCCGCCGGCACCGATCGCCTGGAGGCCGCTCATGTCGGCCCCGGCACAGAAGCCACGCCCGGCGCCGGTGAGAATAATGACGCGCACGTCGGGATCGCTTCCAGCCGCATGCATTGCCTCCTTCAGGTCGAGATGCATCTGGCGCGTCCAGGCATTGAGCTTCTCGGGACGATTGAGGGTGATCGTGCAGATCGACTCCTCGACGTCGTAGAGCACCGTTTCAAATCGCATTGCTGGGCATCCTCCTGTGCGTTTTTGTGGATCGCATTACGGGAAAATCCGCGTAACGATACAAATGGAACTGCAGCGCTACAATTGTCACCCGATGAACTGAATGAGGCGGTCTGGTTTTTGGCTACAGTCTCGTCCGAAACGTTGCTCCGGCGGAAATTCGGCCGCGAGGGGAGTGATCCTGTGTTATGTTGCTCAATCTAGGAAAAAAGACGGACCGAGGTAGGAAATGGCAAAACGGGAGTTCGCCCACCCCAATGAAATGCACAAGTATGTGGGACAGGAAATCGGCGTCAGCGATTGGGTTGAAGTTACACAGGACCGCATCAACCGCTTTGCCGATGCGACCGGAGACCATCAGTGGATCCATGTCGATGTCGAGCGGGCCAAGAAGGAAATGCCGGGTGGCAAGACCATCGCCCATGGCTTCCTGACGCTGTCGCTCATCCCGATGCTCAATCATCAGATTTCACACATCAACAACGTGCGCAACGGCATCAACTACGGTTGCAACAAGGTCCGCTTTACCAGCCCGGTTCCGGCCGGTTCGCGGGTCAGGGCGCGGGCCAAGCTGTTGGCCGCGGATCCGATGGCCGGCGGTGGCGTGCGGCTGACCAATCAGATGACGATCGAGATCGAAGGACAGGAGCGGCCCGCCTGCGTGGCCGAGACCATGTCCATCGTCTACGGCCTGTAACTTCCTTCTGTCGCGTGACCCCATGGCGTTGCTGAAACGTGAAGAGCTGAGCCACGAGCGTATCGAGCAGATCGTCGCCGATGCGCGCGCCGCCGGCTATGATTTCTTCCTGACGGCGGAAGAGCGGGCGGCAAGCCTGAACGAGGCGCTCGAGCGCTTCGGGCCCGACGACGATGCCTGGGTGTTCGCCTACGGGTCGCTGATGTGGAACCCGGCGATCGACTATGTCGAGGCCTCGCCGTGCCGCGTCGAAGGCTGGCATCGTTCCTTCTGCTTCTGGACCCCGATGGGGCGCGGCACGCCGGAATTGCCGGGGCTCATGCTGGCGCTGGAGCGAGGCGGGAGCTGCGAAGGCATTGCCTATCGCCTGGCGCCGCACCAGGTGCGCAGCGAACTGGCCATTGTGTGGAACCGGGAGATGCTGTCCGGTGTCTACAGGCCGCAATGGATTCCGACCCGCCTGCGCGACGGCCGCCTCGTTACCGCCGTGGCCTTCGAGGTCGATACGGCGCACTGCCAGTATTGCGGAAACCTGTCGATGGAGCGCAAGGCGCACCACATCGCCTTCGCCGAAGGCCGTCGTGGTGCTTGTCGCGACTATCTGGCCAACACGGCGGCGCATGCCCGCGCGCTGGGGATCATCGATCCCTATATCGAGGAGCTGATGGAGCGTGTGGCGCATCTGCGCGGCGAGGATGTCGCGCCATCGGCCGAGGTCCTGCACAGCGCCTGAGCTCGCGATTCGAAATCGATATCGATCGTCATAGGTCGATCATTGTGCATCGATCATCGTGCGCCAATGCAGCGGCTGTGACATAGTCACCGCGTGTTTCCCTCCCTGACGTCTTCGTTCGTGCTCCGCTGGCGGGCACTGTCTCCCAATCTTCGCGGCATTCTCTGGGTTGGTCTGTCGGGCGTGCTGTTTGCGCTGCTGAACGTGTGCACGCTCATTCCGGCGCAGCATCTCAACTCCTATGTGATGTCGTTCCTGCGCTACTTCTTCGGCTCGCTGTTCCTGCTGCCGATCGTCCTGCGCCGGGGCCTGTACGGATCGCTGCGCACCAACCGGCTCGCGCTGCATGTCTCGCGCGGGGCTCTGCACACCGCCGGCATGTTCCTGTGGTTCATCGGCCTGCCGCTGACGACGCTCGCGAGCGTGACGGCGCTCGGCTTCACGGGGCCGATCTTCATCACCATTGGTGCCGCGCTGTTCCTGGGCGAGGACGTGCGGTTGCGGCGCTGGATCGCCGTCCTGGTGGGCTTTGCCGGTGCGATGATCATCATCCGGCCCGGTGTCGGCGATATCGGCATCGGTGCGCTCTGCATCCTGGCCAGCACGCCGATCTTCTCGGCCTCCAACCTGATCTCCAAGGCGCTGGCGCGAACCGACTCGGCCAATACGATCGTGATCTGGCAGAACATCACCATCGTGATGTTCGCCGCCCCCGTGGCGCTGTGGTTCTGGGAAACGCCAGCCTGGGCCGACATCCTGTGGTTCGTCGCCGCCGGCCTGTGCGGCACGCTTGGCCATCTCAGCCAGCAGAACGGCTACCAGCTGGCCGACATCACGCTGCTGCAGCCGATCGGCTTCCTGTCGCTGTTGTGGAACGCGCTGCTGGGCTTCGTGCTGTTCAGCCAGCAACCCGATATCTGGACTTTCGTCGGTGCCGCCGTGATCTTCAGCAGCGCCATGTACATCTCCCACCGCGAGGCCGTTCGGCGCGCCCGCATCAAGAGCGCGACGGCGACTCCAGGTTCGACAGGTTGAGCGCCGCCTGAGAGGGAAGGGCCGAATCGGAGGAGTTGTCCTTGAGCCTGACGCCGGAATGGCCAACGGCGAACATCTGCTGCAGCAGGTACGTCAGCCTATAGGCTGCATCGGCGTAGGAGAGACCGGCCGGCCGCACGTTCGAGATGCAGTTGCGATCGGCGTCGGTGGTTCCAGGTCCGGGCTGCCAGGTCATGTAGAGGCCGAGACTGTCGGGTGCGGACAGGCCGGGCCGTTCGCCGATCAGCACGACCACGGCGCGCGCGCCCAGCAGATTGGCGATCCTGTCGCCGATGCCGACGCGACCCCTTTCGACGATGACCAGGGGCGCCAGTCGCCATTTTCTGGCCTGCACCAGAGGCAAGGCCTGTTGCAGCAGCGGCAGCGCGTGTCGGGCGATTGCCGTTGCGGACAATCCATCGGCCAGCACGAAGACCAGGTCGTAAGATCCGGCGTGAGGGGCGAGCGCATCGGCGCCTTCCGACGACAAGCGCCGTCCGAGATCGGGCCGCAGCAGGTAGTCGCGCCGGGATTGGGCCGCGCTCGGTACCGTCAGGATCGGCAGGCCGAGCCCTTCGAGCGCGCGCCGCAGGTCCGCCACTTCCAGCGCCGCGTGCACGGCATCGCGGGCAATGGCATGGGCCAGCCGGAACTCGAGGAGAGGAGCCGTTGCCAGGGAGGCGCCGCTGCGTGTCAAGCTGATGCGGGCCGGCGTGAATCGACGGGCCCGATCCCAGATTTCCTGGTCGAGCCGGTCCGCGGAAGGGGATGCGTCCTGCCGTCGGTGATCGATCATGATCGCCCCTCAACCGGCCAGCATCTTGCGCATCGTGCCCGGCAGACTGGCCGGACGGATGTTGCGCTGCGGGTTCAGCAGTCCTTGCCGTTCGAGCCAGGCCTCGAATTCGGGCGCCGGCCGGCGACCGACTAGCTCGCGCACAGCCAGTACATCGTGGAACGAGGTGCTTTGATAGCCGAGCATGATGTCGTCGGCGCCCGGCACGCCCATGACGAAATTGACGCCGGCATTGGCCAGCAGGGTCAGCAGCACGTCCATGTCGTCCTGATCGGCCTCGGCATGGTTGGTGTAGCAGACATCGCAGCCCATCGGCAGGCCGAGGAGCTTGCCGCAGAAGTGGTCCTCGAGGCCGGCGCGGATGATCTGCTTGCCGTCGAACAGATACTCCGGACCGATGAAGCCGACGACCGTATTGACCAGCAGGGGATCGAAGTGGCGAGCCACGGCATAGGCGCGGGCCTCCAGGGTCTGCTGGTCGACGCCGTGATGCGCCTCGGCCGACAGGGCGCTGCCCTGGCCGGTCTCGAAGTACATCAGGTTGTTGCCGATCGTGCCGCGGCGAAGGGACTGGCCGGCGGCGTGCGCTTCCGCCAGCAGGGCGAGGTCGATGCCGAAGCTGCGGTTGGTTGCCTCGGTGCCGCCGATCGACTGGAAGACGAGATCGACCGGCGAGCCGCGCCGGATCAGCTCGAGCGTCGTCGTCACATGTGACAGCACGCAGCTCTGCGCCGGCAGCTCGAGCTTGAGCCGGATCTCCTCCAGCAGGCACAGCAGTTGGTGCGTGCGCTCGGGACTGTCGCTCGCCGGATTGATGCCGATCACCGCATCGCCGGCCCCGAGCAGCAAGCCATCCATGATGCTGGCGGCGATGCCGGCCGGATCGTCGGAAGGGTGATTTGGCTGCAAGCGCACCGATAGCCGTCCGGGCAGGCCGATGGTGGTGCGGAAGCGCGTGACGACATGGCACTTGGCGGCAATCGTCAGCAGGTCCTGCAGGCGGCAGAGCTTGCTGACCGCGGCCACCATTTCCGGCGTGACGCCAGGTCGGATCGCCGCCAGCGCGTCGGACGTGGCGTCGTCCGACAGCAGCCAGTCGCGAAAGCCGCCGACGGTCAGATGCGCGACGGTCGCGAAGGCGCCTGCATCGTGGGAGTCGATGATCAGCCGCGTGACCTCGTCCGATTCGTACGGCACCACCGCGTCGGAGAGAAACGTCCGCAGGGGCAGATCGGCGAGCGCATACTGGGCCGCGACGCGTTCCTGCGCCGATCCGGCGGCCAGGCCTGCCAGCACGTCGCCGCTGCGCAGCGGTGTTGCCTTGGCCATCAGGGTCGCAAGCGTGTCGAAGGTGTAGCGATGGCCCCCGATGGTCGCGCTGTACATCGGCGCGGTCAGCCGCCGGTGACGCTCATGTGCCGAGGCACTGCAGGCGCGGTGTGGCGACGATCGATCATGAAATCGTGGCCCTTGGGCTTGCGCGCGATCGCCGCGTCGATGGCCTTGTCGAGCAGCTCGTCGCTGTCCGAGGCGCGCAGCGGCGCGCGCAGGTCAGCGGCATCCTCCTGGCCCAGGCACATATAGAGCGTGCCGGTGCAGGTGAGGCGCACGCGGTTGCAGCTTTCGCAGAAGTTATGGGTGAGGGGCGTGATGAAGCCCAATCGTCCGCCGGTTTCCTCGACCTTGAAGTAGCGGGCCGGGCCGCCGGTCCGATAGTCGGTCTCGGTGAGCGTGAAATGCCGGGCGATATTGGTGCGGGCCAGCGACAGCGGCAGGTACTGATCGAGGCGGTTCTCGCCGCCGATCTCGCCCATCGGCATGACCTCGATCAGGACGAGGTCTATGCCGCGACCGTGGCTGAAGCGGATCAGCTCCTCGAACTCCATGTCGTTGACGCCGCGCAGGGCGACGGCGTTGATCTTGATGTGCAGGCCGGCCTGCTGGGCCGCGTCGAGGCCGCGCATCACCTGGTCGAGATCGCCCCAGCGCGTGATCTGGCGGAACTTGGTCGCATCGAGCGTGTCCATCGAGACATTGACGCGGCGCACGCCGATATCGGCGAGTTCGCGGGCGTATTTGGCCAGCTGGCTGCCGTTGGTGGTCAGCGTCAGCTCTTCGAGCGCGCCGCTCTCCAGATGCCGGCCGAGTCCCCGGAACAGGGACATCACGTTCTTGCGCACCAGCGGCTCGCCGCCGGTCATGCGCAGCTTCCTGACGCCCCGGCGGACGAAGGCGGTGCACAGCCGTTCGAGTTCCTCCAGCGACAGCACCTCGGCCTTGGGCAGGAACGTCATGTCCTCGGCCATGCAATAGACGCAGCGGAAGTCGCAACGATCCGTCACGGAGACGCGCAGATAGGTGATATGGCGGCCAAAAGGATCGATCATGACGGCCGGATAATGGGGATGACCGTTATGCGCTGCAAGGGCTACGCGGACCTCATGTTTCCGGTCCCGCCACCGGCACCCGGCCGTCCTTGACGGCCGCCAGCAGCGCCGCATGGTCCAGTTCCGTCTGCTTGGCATAGGCCATGGCGAAGGCGCCAATGGCCTCGTCGAAGGCAGGGCTTTTGCCGAGATAGGCGGAGAGGACCACGGCGTCGCCGGTGCGGGCATGGGCGCGCGCCAGGACCTCGCCGCAGATCGCGGCATAGCGGCGAAGCTGGCCCGGCGGCATGGCCTCGACCTGGGGCTTGACCTTGGCGTCCCGCAGCTGGCGGATATAGAGGTGGCGTCCGGTCGGACCGGTCGTGAAGCCGAGGAAGATGTCCGAGGCGGCCTGCAGCAGGTGCTGGCCGCGCACCACACGCTCGCCATGATGCGCATGCGGGCAAGGGCCCGCATACGGCTCGAGCACCGACTGCGTCGCCTCCTTGAACTGGAGATAGAGTCCCTCGCCGTCGCCTGACACCATCAACATGACGCCGCAGAACGTGCCGACCGAGCCCACGCCCACGACCTTGTAGGCGACGTCCGCCAGGCGATAGCGCCGCAGTAGCGTGCGCCGCTCGGGAATCAGGGAGGCGATGTAGTCCTCGAGCTTGGTTTCGATGGCGGCCTTGAACGCGTCTGCCTCGGCGGGCGGTGCGTGGTAGACGAGCGGCGGCTGATCGTCGATGCGGGGAGTGGGGCCGCCGCTATGCTTGAGCGAGATCATCGCCACGGCATGCTTCAGCGCATTGCCAGCCTTCTCGAGCGTGTGGGCATTGACGCCGATCGAGGCGGCCACTTCCTTGTCGTCCATCGTGGTCGCCAGATACCAGGCGTCGAGCACCGGCATCGCGGCGACCGCCGTCATCGTCTCGCGATAGGCCTGGGCGCAGGCGACGGCAAGGTCGCGCCGTCCGTCCTTGTCGAGCAGTCCGTGGCCGGCAACGGCAAAGCTGGCGGCAAGGCGCTTCACATCCCACTCCCAGGGGGCCACCGCCGTTTCGTCGAAGTCGTTGATGTCGAAGGCGAGTCGACGCTCGGGCGTGGCGAAGCCACCGAAGTTCAGGCAGTGGCAATCTCCCGCCGCCTGGACTGGCAGACCCGTCGCCGGTGTGGCCGCCAGATCGGCGGCCATCACGGCGGCGGCGCCGCGCAGGAAGGCAAAGGGTGACGCAGTCATGCGCGCGTAGCGCAAGGGCAGCAGATCCTGCAGGCGCGTCTGGCCCTGCTCGATCAGGATCGCAATCGGATCGCGGCGGTCGGTCGGGGCTGTCCATTCGCCATGACTCTTGCGCGGGCAGTTGTCCCGCAAGGCATGGCCACGCGCGATACGCTCCTGCAGCGGCAAGGTATGGGTCTGCGGCGGCAGGCCGTCGATCAATGTCTCCATCGTAGCGGTCATGGCACGAGGCGCAGCAGGTTGTCGACGGTGTCGGCCTCCGCGGCCGGCTTGTCGGTGCGGATCCGGTTTATGCGCGGAAAGCGCAGCGATACGCCCGATTTGTGGCGTGTGGAACGGGCGACGCCATCGAATGCCACTTCCAGGACCAGCGACGGCTCGACTTCGCGCACGGGACCGAAGCGGTTCGTGGTGTGGTCGCGCACCCATTTATCGAGCCAGCGCAGCTCCTCGTCGGTGAAGCCGAAATAGGCCTTGCCGACGGGCGCAAGCTCGCGCTTGCCCTCGTCGGTCTCGCGCCAGCAGCCGAACGTGTAGTCGGAATAGAAGGAACTACGCTTCCCGTGGCCGCGCTGCGCATACATCATCACGCAATCGGCCAGCATCGGATCGCGCTTCCACTTGAACCACGGACCCTTGGGGCGGCCAGCGAGATAGGGACTGTCGCCGCGTTTCAGCATCAATCCTTCGATGCCGTCCTGGCGCATGGCCTCGCGCAGCTCTGTCAGATGCGCCCAGTCGGTGAAGACGACCAGCGGCGAGATGTCGAAGCGGGCGCGCGGCCGCTCCGCCATCCAGGCTTCGAGCCGGGCACGGCGGGCATCGAAGGGCAGGGCCCGCAGATCCTCTCCCTCCAGCCACAGCACGTCATAGAGACGGACATGGGCAGGATGTTCCTTGAGCATCCTGGGCGTCACCGTCTTGCGGTTGAGCCGCTGCTGCAGGTCGTTGAACGGCGCGATGGCTTCGTCGCGACGCACCAGCAACTCGCCGTCGAACACGCCGTCGAAATCGATCGCCTCGATGATGTCCGGAAAGGCACCCGAAACGTCCTCGCCGGCGCGGCTGTAGAGTCGCTTTACGCCGCCGGACGACGCGACCTGGACACGGATGCCGTCCCACTTCCACTCGGCACGGAAATGGCCCGGATCGAGCGTGTCGAGCTCGGTGCGGTCGATCGGATTGGCGAGCATCGGCGAGAGGAAGGCACCGCCCATGTTGCTGCGAGGCTTCGGTCCTTCTGCCAGCAGCCAGTCGAACAGGGGACGATAGGGCGCGCTTAGCCCGTGCCAGACCTCCTCGACCTCCGACACCGGCTGGCTGCCGATGTTCGCGACCGCCTGTTTGGCGAGCCGCGCCGATACGCCGACGCGCAGCGCTCCAGTCAGCAGCTTCAACAACGCCCAGCGTCCGGTGGCATCGAGCGAATCGAGCCAGCGCTTGAGGATGGCGGGCGTCTGCATCTTGGTGGCCCGCTGCAATGTCTCCACGACCTCGCCCAGGCTCGGCGGCGGCCCGGCATCGGGATTGCCTTCCCAGATCAGCGCCAGCGTCTCGGCCAGATCGCCGACATAATCGTAGGAGAGATGGAACAGCTCGGGGCCGATCTTGTCTTCGCCGAAACCGCGGAGCAGGGCGGGCTTGGCGGCCGGGAAATCGAGTTCACCCGTCAGCGCGGCTAGGGCCCAGCCTCGGTCGGGATCGGGCGTCTCCCGCAGATAGGTCTCGATCAGCCGCAGCTTGGCATTGCGCGCCGGCTGGAAGGAGAGCGAGTCGAGGAGTGCGGCAAAGGCCTGCATCAGGGCACGCGAGGAGCGTGGGATGCGTACGGCATCCGCAACCCCCTCACCCGACCTCTCCCCCGACCGGGGGAGGGTAATCGCCTATACAAAGATTTGCCGTCATCCCGAGCGAAGCCGAACGCAGCGAGGCGCAGTCGAGGGACCTTTTCTCTGCCGTCACTTCTGGATGGAAGCGGGAAAAGGGGTCCCTCGACTGCGCCGCCCTGCAGGCGGCTTCGCTCGGGATGACGAAACGACTTCATATGCAATTGCCCTACCCGCAAGGGGGAGAGGTGAGGGGGCAACGACGGGCGTCCGCTCGCGAGCCAATCTACCGTCGATGGACCGATCATCATCTCAGCCTTCGCCCTCTTCCTCGTCCCGACCGGCCACGTGGAGGGCCTCGGCGTCGATGCCGATCGAGCGCGCGTAATGGACAAGAGCCTCCTCGCGACCGTGGGTCACCCAGACCTTTGGCGCCCCGACATCGGACAGCGTCTGCTTGAGTTCGCTCCAGTCGGCGTGGTCGGAGATGATCAGCGGCAGTTCCGCGCCACGCTGGCGGGCGCGTGCGCGCACGCTCATCCAGCCCGAGGCCATGGCCGGCATGGGATCGAAGAAGCGGCGCGACCAGCGGTCGGCGATCGCCGAGGGTGGGCAAAGGACGATGGCGCCTTTGAAGGTTTCGAGGATGGCGTCCGACACCAGGGCGATGTCACCGAACTCGATGCCGTGCTGCTGATAGAGCGTGCACAGGTTGGCGAGGCCACCATGCAGCCAGATCCGCTTGTCGTACCCGGCGGCGCGCAGCAGCTTGATGACCCGCTGGCATTTGCCCAAGGCATAGACGCCCACCAGATGCGTGCGCTCGGGAAAGGTCTGCAGAGAGCGCAGCAGCTTGCCAATCTCGCCAGCATCCGAAGGGTGATGGAACACCGGCAGCGCGAAGGTCGCTTCCGTGATGAAGACGTCACAGGGGACGGGCTCGAACGGCGCGCATGTCGGGTCGGGCCGGCGCTTGAAATCGCCCGATATGACGATGCGCTGGCCCTTGTATTCGAGCACGACCTGGGCCGAGCCGAGAATGTGGCCGGCCGGCACGAGGCTCACGTCGACATCGCCGATCTTCACGCCATCGCCGTATTTCAGCGCCTGCTGCTGGGTATCCGGCATGTCCTGAAAGCGCGCCCGCATGATGGCCAACGTCTCGGGCGTGGCCAGGACCGAGCGATGGCCGGGCCGCGCATGGTCGCCATGACCATGCGTGATCACGCCGCGTGGGACCGCGACGGCGGGGTCGACATAGAAATCGCCCGGCGCGCAATAGAGCCCGCGCGGCGTCGGATAGAGCCAGGACCGGGGATTCATCACAGCTCCGTCCGACCCGTCCGGACATGAGGAATTTTGGGGAGTGACATTCGGCTTTTGTCTTCGATCCCATTAAAAAATGGAAAATTTAAGCGTTACACCCGGGTAACTGGCGCGTTTGCATGAGAATTCCTATTTGAGCCGCCGTTGGTCACAGATGTCTCCAGGCAGAACCGCCGCCAGCGTAAGCCCGACCGTACCCAACTGACGATTCCGGTCGTCAAATGCGCCGGCGGTCGCGTCGGTCGCGGTAGGATTGGACCCGTGCCAACCTCATATAGGTATTGTCATCATTACGGGCACGGCCTTCGCCGTCGCCGAGGAAGTACGTAGCGCCGGAGCGGCGACGAACAAGGCATGACGCTTATCTCCCCCTTGAGCAGGCCCGATACGGCGGATCGCGTCCTTCCCGACCTGTTCGCGCGCTGGTTCGAAAGCCGGGGCTGGACGCCGCGCCGGCATCAGCTCGAACTCATCGCGCTGGCGGAGGCAGGAAAGAGCGCGCTGCTGATCGCCCCCACCGGTGGCGGCAAGACGCTGGCCGGATTCCTGCCGTCCCTGATCGAGCTGAGCGAGCGGCGACGAGCTGGAAAGGATCTCGCCCATGCCAAGGGCAAGGGCGAGCTGCATACGCTCTACATCTCGCCGCTCAAGGCCCTGGCCACCGACATCCGGCGCAATCTCGAGGCGCCGATCAGCGAAATGCAGCTTCCCGTGCGGGCCGAAAGCCGCACCGGCGACACGCCGCAGAGCCGGCGCCTGCGCCAGCGCGAACGGCCGCCGGACCTGTTGATGACGACACCGGAGTCGCTGGCGCTGCTGCTGTCCTATCCGGATACCGAGAAGTTCTTCGCCAGCCTGCGCTGCGTCATCATCGACGAGCTGCACACTTTCGCGACCTCGAAGCGCGGTCACCACCTGGCGCTGTGCCTGGCGCGGCTGGCGGCCCTGGCACCGAAGACGCGGTTCGTCGGCCTGTCGGCGACGGTGGCCGATCCGCCGCAGCTCAGCGATTACCTGCGGCTGCGTGAGGCTGATATGGTCGAGATCGTCCTCGGCGATCCCGGCGCGCCGCCCAATGTCTCGATCATCGATGCCCACGAGCGCCTGCCGTGGGGCGGCCACATGGGCCAGCATGCGGTGCCCGAGGTCTACAACATCATCCGCCAGCACAAGACCTCGATCATCTTCGTCAACACCCGGGCGCAGGCCGAACTTACCTTCGACCGGCTATGGCGCCTCAACGACGACAATCTCGCGATCGGCCTGCATCACGGTTCGCTGGCGGTCGAGCAACGGCGCAAGGTCGAGGCGGCGATGGCCGCTGGCAAGCTGCGCGCGGTCGTGGCGACATCCTCGCTCGATCTCGGCATCGACTGGGGCGATGTCGATCTCGTCATCCAGATGGGCGCGCCCAAGGGCGTGAGTCGCCTGATGCAGCGGATTGGGCGCGCCAACCACCGCCTGGACGAACCCAGCCGCGCCATGATCGCACCCGCCAATCGCTTCGAGGTGCTGGAATCGCTGGCGGCGCTGGAGGCGATCGAGGCGCGCGAGCTCGACGGCGACCCGCCGCGGCCGGCCTGCCTCGACGTGCTGGCCCAGCACATCGTCGGCACCGCCTGCGCTCAGCCGATCGATCGCGAGGCCTTCTTCCACGAGGTCCGCCGCGCGCAGCCCTATCGCGACCTGCCGCGCAAGGACTTCGACGATACCTTCGATTTCGTGGCTACCGGCGGCTACGCGCTGGCGGCCTACGACCGCTGGCATCGTCTGAAGCAGCTGCCGGACGGGCGCTGGATGCTGTCCTCGCCCCTGATCGCGCGGCAGTTCCGCATGAATGTCGGCACCATCGTCGAGCTGCCCTTGCTCAAGGTGAAGCTGCGGCGCGGACCGATGCTGGGTGAGGTGGAGGAATCCTTCATCCAGGCCCTGGTGCCGGGCGACACCTTCGTCTTCGCGGGCCGCCTGCTGCGCTTCGAAGGCGTCAAGGAACTGGTGGCGCTGTGTTCGCTCGCGACGATGGGCGACCCCAAGGTGCCCGCCTATGGGGGTGGCCGGCTGCCGCTCTCGACCTTCCTGGCCGATCGGGTGCGTGGCATCCTGCAGGATCCGTCGCGGCATCCCAAGTTGCCGCCGGAGGTGCGGCAATGGCTCGATATCCAGCGCTGGCGCTCGACCCTGCCCAACAGCCACAGCCTTCTCGTCGAAGGTTTCCCGCGCGGCTCCAAGCAGTTCATCGTCGCCTACTGCTTCGAGGGCCGCAACGCGCACCAGACGCTCGGCATGCTGCTGACGCGGCGCATGGAGCGCCTGGGACTGAAGCCGCTGGGCTTCGTCGCCACCGACTACGTGCTCGGCCTGTGGGGATTGCGGCCGTCGACCAAGGCGCAGATCGACCAGCTTTTCGATGAGGACATGCTGGGCGACGATCTCGAGGCGTGGATGGACGAATCGACCATGCTGCGGCGCTCGTTCCGCAACGTGGCGGTGATCGCCGGCCTGATCGAGCGGCGTTTTCCCGGCGAGGAGAAGTCGCGCCGGCAGGTCACGTTCAGTTCGGACCTGATCTATGACGCCCTGCGCAAGCACGAACCCGATCACATCCTGCTGCGGGCGACGCGGCAGGATGCCGCTTGGCAGCTCGCCGACCTGAAGCGGCTGGGTGATCTCCTGCGGCGCGCCAAGGGCCGCATCGACTACCGTCGCCTCGACCGCATCTCGCCGCTCGCCGTGCCGGTGCTGCTGGAGATCGGCAAGGAGCGTGTACTGGACGGCACCGCCGAGGACGAACTGCTGGATATCGCGGCGCAGGAACTGATCGATGAGGCGACGCGGCTGACATAGACCGGTCTCCATGATCGACACGGCAAGGGATCCCTCGCGGTGCTCGGGATGACACCGATCAGGGAGCGCATCGTGCGGATCGACGATGGTGTCATCCCGAGGCCGCAGGCCGAGGGATCTTCGGTCGATCGCGCCGCAGAGAGAAAAGTCTTCGCTCGCGCTGGGTCCGGAAATGTCGCCATATTCAGGGCCATGAATTGAGGGGCACCATGGACATCGGCAATACCCTGAAGGACGCCGTACGCGCGGGCGATGTACCCGGCGTGGTCGCGGCGGCGGCAACGGATGGCGGCGTGATCTTCCAGGGTGCCGAAGGGGTCCTGAAGCCCGACAGCGTGATCTGGATCGCGTCGATGACCAAGGCGGTGACGGGAGCGGCCGCCCTGCAGCTCGTCGAGCGCGGCAAGCTCTCGCTCGATGCGCAGGCGGCGGATCTGGTGCCGGAGATCGGCGCCAAGGAGGTGCTGGTGGGCATCGATGCCGATGGCACGGTGCACACGCGCCTGCCGAAGCGGCCGATCACGCTACGGCATCTGCTGACGCATACGGCGGGACTGGGCTACGACACCTGGAACGCCGACATCTATCGCTATGTCCAGCTCAAGGGCGTCCCCAAACCGGGAACGCGGGCGGTCCTGGAAACACCGCTGCTGTTCGATCCCGGCGAGCAGTGGGAATACAGCACCGGCATCGACTGGGCCGGTCTTATGGTCGAGGCGGCAAGTGGTGTCCGGCTCGACCAGTACCTGCGGGAGAACCTGTTCGAGCCGCTCGGCATGGTCGATACCGGCTTCAGGATCGGTGCCACGCAGCGGCCACGCAAGGCGGCGGTGCATGTGCGGGCCGAAACCGACGGCTTCGTGGCCACCGACCACGAACTGAATCAGGAGCCGGAAGTCTTCATGGGCGGTGGCGCGCTCTACTCGACTGTCGGCGATTATCTCCGGTTCGTGCGCATGATCCTGGGGCAGGGCGCGCTCGACGGCGTGCAGGTGCTGAAGCCGGAGACGGTGGCGTCGATGTCGAAGAACGCCATGGGCGAGGTGCGCTGCCGGCCGCTCAAGACCCAGATCCCCGGCCGCAGTGCCGACATGGATTTCGTCGACGGCATGGAATGGGGGCTCACCTTCATGATCAACCCCGAACCCTTCCCGGGGCGCCGTTCGGCCGGCAGCCTCGCCTGGGCCGGCCTCGCCAATTCCTACTACTGGATCGATCCGGTGAAGAAGGTGACGGGCGTGTGGGCGACGCAGCTGCTGCCGTTCTACGATGCTCGGGCCGTTGCCGCCTTCGAGACCTTCGAGCGCGCCGTCTACGCTTCCCTGTAGAGCATTCACGTCCACGCTGCCGTTCGTCCGTTGACGGCCGCCGCGAGCCGCCTTTACACTTGCCGCCGGTCGAGAAGGCGACCGACGGACCGCGTAAAGGGTTGAACCCGCCTCCAGCGTCACGCTGACATCCTCCTTCTTTCTTGCCCGAGAGTTGCGGTCGCCGGGCGCGAAGAAAGAAGGTTTGCCATGCCGCAGGTCCTGCCTGCCAAAGCCAACATCCTTTGGCTCAAGAAAACCGCCAAGCAACAGCTTGCCGAGCTGCGGGTCAAAAGTCCGACTGCACGCCTCCACGAGGCCCAGCTTGCCCTCGCACGTGCCTATGGCTTCGCGAGCTGGCGCGCCCTGAAGGCGCATGTCGACGGCATTGCCGCCACCGATCGGGAAAGCCGGCGCGTGTTCGATGCCGCGCAAGCAGGCGATGTCGAGGCTGTGCGGCGCGCTTTCGCCGCCGGCTTCGATCCGGCGACGCCGGACAGCGATGGCCGTACGGTGATGCAGATCGCCAAGGAGCATGGCCACGACGCGATCGAGATATTGACCCGGACGCTCTGGGAGAGGGTGGGCCGCCCGGAATCGGAGGGGCGGGAGGTGCGTGCCATCCTCAGCGCGGCGCAGGACGGCAATGTCGCCGAACTCCGCGCCCATCTCGATGCCCATCCCGAGCTGATTGACGCGATGGGCGGCGGCCTCAAGAAGGCCACGGCGCTGCATCTGGCCGCCCTGCGCAACCGGCATGAGGCAATCCGGCTGTTGATCGAGCGCGGCGCCGATCTCGATCCTCGGGATTTCCCGGACAATGCGACGCCGCTGCATTTCGCCGTGGTCCATGGCGACCTGGAGACCATTCGGCTGCTGGTCGAGGCGGGCGCCGATGTCGAGGGCAAGGGCGACGATTACGGGATTGGCGTGCTGGGCTGGGCGACCTGCTTTGCGCGGGTGCGCGAGGATGTGGCCGAGTATCTGCTGGCCCATGGCGCGACCTTGACCCTCTGGAGCGCGATTGCCCTCGATCGCGTCGACGACGTCCGGGTGATGATCGCCCGCCGGCCGGACCTGCTGGTGGCGCGCATGACGCGCAACCAGCATCGCCGGACGGTCCTGCACCATGCCGCCGCCAAGAACAGGGTGAGGATGGTGCGCCTCCTGCTCGAACTCGGTGCCGATCCGAATGCCATCGATGCGGCGGGTGCCACGCCGGTGACGACCGCCTCGCTGGAGAATGCCGATGCGGCGGTGATCGATCTTCTGCTGAATGCCGGCGCGAAGCTCGATTTCCTGACCGCGGTGAACCTGGGACGTTACGCGGCGGCGGAAGCCATGCTGCGCGACGACCCCGCGCGCATCGGGCCGGAGGGGCGCGATACGATCGCGCTGCATCTTGCGGTCAACAAGAGGAACCTGACCGCCATTCGATGGCTGATCGCCCACGGTGTTGCCGTGAGCGCCAAGCGGCCGATGTGGGGCTGCAACCACACGGCCTTGCACATGACCGTCGAGAGCGGTGCGATCGATCTGGCGCGTCTTCTGCTCGACGCCGGTGCCGACCCCAATGTCCGCGACGACAAGTTCAAGGCGACGGCGCTGGGCTGGGCGACCTATTTCGGCCGCCCCGAGATCGCCGCGCTGATCCGCGAACGAGGTGGTGTGGAATAGAACGAAGGCGCCAATCAAGCTTCCGGCCCGCTCACGAGGCGGACCGGAAGTCATATTGATGACAGACCGGAACAGCCTTCAATTGGCATACGAATGGTTGGGATGTCTGTGTTCCGCACTAAGGAGGATTGGCTGACTTAAGGGCCTTCCTGAAGGCTCGCCGGAATT
Organism: Enhydrobacter aerosaccus; assembly: GCF_900167455.1. GTDB lineage: Bacteria > Pseudomonadota > Alphaproteobacteria > Reyranellales > Reyranellaceae > Reyranella > Reyranella aerosaccus. The sequence goes on along the minus strand of NZ_FUWJ01000005.1, from coordinate 176,998 downwards.
CATCGATCCCGATATCAGCATTCAAGGAGTACAGCGTGCGGAGAAATAGCCGATCATAATAGTGGCGAGACACGGGGTAGCGTTTCTCATCACCGATATAAAGCCGAAGGCCCCGGGATCCCATGGGTATGTCGAAGTTATATGCGCCTAACGCATAAATCAGGTCTTGTCCCCATGGCCGTCTCTGACATTCGTCATCGCTGTACAAGTCGATACCGCGCGCGTTCATATGCCAGTCGTAAACAGAAACAATATGGTCGGTCTCGATCGCGACCAGACTGACATGCTCCAGCGTCCTCACGACGGGTAGAAACGGCGAGCCGGGCTTGGGGGTAAATCCATGTGACGAGGTAACGCTGTTATCGATCTCGAACAGCTTGGCATCATCACGCTGATGCTCGGCAAAGCGCGTCAGATCACCCCCGATCTTCGCGTCGTTGGTCGGCAAGGCGAGTACTATTGTCGATGGAGGCACGTGCGCTGGGACTGCTTCCACGACGGTCGGGTCGGCAAGCCCAGCGAGCGCCGGAATCTCCTGGCGCACCGCCTCAACCTGTATGCGGATGTCGTTGATTGCCTTCGAGAGGCACGGTGCCGACTGATGGCTGGTGACGACGATGACTGAAATCTGCACGCCTTCCTTCCAGCGTGAATAGGGCGCTTTGTATCCGCTCTCTCCAGGGGCTGGGACCATGTAGGCGATTTCTTCATCTGTCGGCGAAGGCATCTGAGCCTGCGACGCTGGTATTTCCAAAAGCAGCGGAAACAACCCAAGCAGAGGCAGAGCAGCAGCCCACAGTGGGCTAGTGCGGGGCCGCAGGCGAAGAAAATGCCGCATCTGGATCATCGTCCCTCTCTCGCCGTATGCGGTGCCGCTGTATTGGCGAAAGCACATAGTCGATCACGTGTCGATTGTCGGTAACGATCTCTATTCGCTCATGAGGCGGGCTGGAAGCCCGCGGTCTGAAGTGCGCACGCTCAGTGGAAATCGCGGGAGGCGATCTTGATGGTCGGGCGGTCGAGGACGATGCGGCTGCGGTCGTAGGGCTGCTTCTTGCGCGGCTCGCGCTTGGCCGAGTCGTCGCGCGGGTCGGGCGTCGAGGAGCGGGCCTGGTCGCCGCGGCCCATGCGCAATTCGAAATGACCGTCGAGATCGGCGATGCGGTCGAGATCGGCCGACCAATCCCACAGTCGCTCGGCGACGAGATGGATCACGATTCCCTCCGTGCCGTCGTGCTGGATGTCGCGCTGGACCTTGCCGGCGACGCCCAGCAGCCGCGATCCCATGACGACCCGACGATAGGCTTCGAAGACCTTGGGCCAGACCACGAGATTGGCGATCCCGAACTCGTCCTCGAGGGTGACGAAAACGACGCCTGAGGCGGTGCCTGGGCGCTGGCGGACCAGCACCAGCCCGGCGAGCTGCAGGAAATCACCGCTGCAGGCCTCCCGCAGCTTTTGCGAATGCGCCATGCGCCGCTCCGACAGGCTCGGCCGCAGCAACTGCAAGGGATGGGCCCGCAATGACATCGAAAGGGTCGAGTAGTCGTCGACGACCTGCTCGCCGAGCGTGAGCCTGGGCAACGTGACCTTGGGCTCGAGATCGCGTGGGCGGAGGTGTTGGGGGCGAGACTGTTGCGGATGGGGCTGTTGCTCCAGAAGCGGCAGGGACGCTTCCGAGAAAGCCCGCACGGCCCACAGCACGTCCCGGCGTGACAGCCCCATCGAGGCAAAGGCGTCGGCACGCGCCAGCGCCAGGATCTGGCGCTTGTCGAGTCCGCCGCGGCGCCAGACATCGGCCGGATCGCGATAAGGGCGCTCGCCACGGCACTCGACCAGGCGTTTCATGTCGGCTTCCCGGAGGCCGGTGACCTGACGAAAGCCCAGACGCAGGGCGCGTTTCGGTCCCGAGGTCTTCTCCAGCGTGCAGTCCCAGTCGCTGGCGTTGATGTCGGGCGGCCGCACCTCGACGTCGTGCTCGCGCGCGTCGCGCACGAGCTGCGCGGGGGCATAGAAGCCCATCGGCTGGGCATTGAGGAGCGCGGCGGCGAAGACTTCAGGGAAGTACCATTTCACCCACGACGAGACATAGACCAGGATCGCGAAGCTCGCGGCATGGCTCTCGGGGAAGCCGTATTCGCCGAAGCCCTCGATCTGCTTGAAGCAGCGCTCGGCGAATTCGCGCTCGTAGTCATTGCCGAGCATGCCGTTGATGAAATCGTCCTTGAGCTTGTGGATCGTGCCCGTGCGGCGGAAGGTGGCCATGGCGCGCCGCAGCTTGTCGGCCTTGGCCGGGCTGAAGCCTGCCGCGACGATGGCCATCTGCATGGCCTGTTCCTGGAACAGCGGTACGCCCAGGGTCCTTTCCAGGACTTTCCTGAGTTCCGGCTTGGGATAGGTCACGTCGTCCGGATTGGCTCGGCTCTTCAGGTAGGGGTGTACCATGCCGCCCTGGATCGGCCCCGGCCGCACGATCGCCACCTCGACGACGAGATCGTAGTACTGACGTGGCTTGAGCCGCGGCAGCATCGACATCTGCGCCCGGCTCTCGACCTGGAACACGCCGATCGAGTCGGCCTTGCACAGCATGTCGTAGACCTTGGAATCGTCCGGCTTCATGGCGAGGGTGTGATCCTCGCCGTAATGCTGCTTGATCAGCTCGAAGCTCTTGCGCAGCGCCGTCAGCATGCCGAGCGCCAGCACGTCGATCTTGTAGATGCCGAGCGCGTCGAGATCGTCCTTGTCCCATTCGACGACGGTGCGGTCCTCCATCGCCGCGTTCTGGATCGGGATCAGCTCGTCGAGCCGGCCGTCGGTGAGGACGAAACCGCCGACATGCTGCGAGAGGTGGCGCGGGAAGCCGCACAGCGTCGCCGACAGGTCGAGCGCCATCGCCAGCCGCGGATCGTTGGGATCGAGGCCGGCCTCGCGCACATGCCTGATGTTGATCCCGCCCGAGCCGCTGCCCCACACCGTGTTGGCCATCGCGCCCAGCGTGTCGGGCGAGAGGCCGAGCGCCTTGCCGACATCGCGGATGGCGCTGCGGCTCCGGTAGGCGATCACGGTGGCGGCCAGCGCGGCACGATCTCGGCTCCACTTCTTGTAGATCCACTGGATCAGCTCCTCGCGGCGCTCGTGTTCGAAATCGACGTCGATGTCGGGTGGCTCGTTGCGTTCGTTGGACAGGAAGCGCTCGAACAGGACCTCGGTCTCGTCGGGATTGACCGAGGTGATGCCGAGGCAATAGCAGACCGCCGAGTTGGCCGCCGAGCCGCGGCCCTGGCACAGGATGCCCATCTCGCGCGCCTGCTTCACGATCTCGTGGACGGTCAGGAAGTAGGGCGCGATCTTCTTCTCGGCGATCAGGGCGAACTCGCGCTTGATGGTGGCGCTCACCCTGTCGGGGATCTCGCCGGGATAGCGCCAGGCCGCGCCCTGCCAGGTCAGCCGCTCGAGCTTCTGCATCGGCGTCTCGCCGCCCTCGTATTCGACCGGGTACTGGTAACGTAGATGGGTCAGTTCGAACTTGCAGAGCTCGACGATCTCCTGGATGCGCTCGATCGCGTGCGGATACCGGCGGAAGAGGCGGTGCATCTCCTGCGGTGTCTTGAGATGCCGCTCGGCCGAGGCGAAGCGATGGAAGCCCAGCTCCTCGACCGTGCGGTTGAGGCGGATGGCGGTCAGCACGTCCTGCAGCGCCCGCCGCTCGGGCACGTGATAGTGCACGTCGTTGGTGGCGACCAGCGGCGTCTTCATCCGTTCGGCCAAGGCATCGAGCTTCGCCAGCCGGCGGGCATCGTCGCCGCGGAACAGCACGCTGGCGGCGAGGTAGCAGCGCCCTTCATAGAGATGCGCCAGCTTGCGCAATCTCTCGTGGAAGGCCGGATCGTCGAGATGGCGCGGTGGCAGGACGATGGCGAGGAGGTTGTCGGAGAATTGCTCGAGGTCGGCGAAGGTGAGATCGCATTCGCCCTTGGCGGCGCGACGATTGCCCTCCGTCAGCAGGCGCGACAGGCGCTTGTAGCCCTCGACGTTCATCGGATAGGCGAGCAGCGAATAGCCGTCACGCGTCTCCAGCCGGGCGCCGACCAGGAGTTTGAGGCGTTTGTCCTCCGGCACGTCCTCGTCTTCGTAATAGTCCTTGATCGCGGTGAAGGCGCGCACGACGCCGGCCAGCGTGTTGCGGTCGGCGATGCCGATGGCGTTGTGGCCGAGCGCGGCCGCCCGATAGACGAGTTCGCCCGGATGCGACCCGCCGCGCAGGAAGCTGTAGTTGGTTGTGACCTGCAGCTCGGCGTAGCGCATGGGATCGACGATGCTCATGGCCGGGGGCGCGCCACTCCAGTGGCGCGATCTGCGCAGGCATGGACAAAGACGCGCCACTGGAGTGGCGCGCCCCCAGCAAAAAGATCAGGCGCAAAAGCCATGCAGGAACCACTTGGTCGCGCCGCCGGTTGCGGAGGCGTTGTGGCTGCCGTCTCGGAACAGCCAGAAGCGGCCGCCATCGTCGTCCTCGACGCGATAGTAGTCGCGCACCGGCGGAGTTGTCTGGGGTGGCGCATGACGGCCGTTGGTGCGCGGCCGCCACCATTCGTCGGCGATCCGTTCCGGCCCCTCGACGCGCACGATGCGATGGGCATGGCGGCGCCACAGGAACTGGCGCGGCGGATCGTCGGGCAGCAAGGCGGTGACATCGATCGGCTCGGGCCGCTGCAGCAGCCGCGTCGGTCGCGTGCCCTTCATCGAGGCGAGCCGCGCCCAGGCGCCCGCTGCCGCCGGTTTGGCGGAGACCGGTATCGCCGTCTGTACGCGTTCGGGCAGATGGCTGTCGCGCGGCGCGAGGCGCACGACATTCTCGGCGCCCAGACGCAAGGCCAGCCGGTCGGCGAGATCGATCGTGCCGTCGCTGCCGGCAAAGGACGTACCGGCTGTGCCGGCGTTGGGCAGCGAGTCCTGAGCGCCGGTCCAGTCCTCGACCTCGGGCGCGCTCAGGATCATCAGCTCGACGCCGAAGCCGGGATCGAGCTCGCCCAGCCTTTCCTCGAACAGCTTCATCAGTTTCGGGTTGTCGCGGTTGGGACGGCTGGTGCCGATGCCAGTGCGGTCCACCGAACCATCGACACGATAGAGTGCGATCTCGAGCTTGCGCGCGCCCACGCCCGCCTGCTCGAATTGCTTGCAGAGCGCGGCCAGCAGGCGGCTGGTGGCGGCGGCAATGTCCTCGGGCCGGCCGATCGGTTCGGCAAAGGCGAGGCGGCTGCGAAAGGCGGGCGGGGCGCGGCGCGGCTCGATCGGCTCGTCGACTCTCCCCAACGCCTGGTCGAGACGCGTGAGCGGCTGATCGCCGAAGCGGCGCGCCAGCGGTCCGCGTGGCAGGGAATAGAGATCGCCGATGCGGCGCAGGCCAAGCTTGAGGAAGGTTTCGAGGATCGGCGTTCGGAGCCGCAGCCCGTCGACGGGCAGGGCAGCGAGCGCCTCGCGCTGGCCGCGGGGCGGGCAGAAGAGATCGGCCTGTCGGTCGGCATAGCGGGCCAGCGCCCAGGCCGCGCCGGCCGTATCGGCCAGGGCGGCACGACAGGTGAAGTCGTGCCGCGCCAGCCGTTCGACGAGATCGGCCAGCAGCGCGCGTTCGCCGGCCTCGCCCTCACCGAACAAATGGCCGCAGCCGGTGACGTCGAGCAGCAATCCGGCATCACCGCCAAAGCCACCGGCGCTGCAGGCTTCGAGACGGCCCTCGGCATCGGGCTCGGCAAGGGCCGCGCCCAGCGGATCAATCGCGACCCAGGGCGTGTAGCGATCGCACCAGCCGGCAAGGGCCTCCAGCAGCCGACGATCGGCTTCCGGCTCGGCACCGGTCGTAACCAGGTCGGGCACCAGGGCGCGCGCATCGGCCAGCCGCAGGTGCGGTCGCAGACCGGCGGCGCGGGCATGAGCATTGACGGCCGCCAGACGGGGACAGCCATCGAGCCAGAGGACGGTGGCGGCGGCTCTAGCCGACCAGTCTTTGGCGGCTTGGACCTCCCCAGCCGAGTCCGGCCGCGGCCGGGCCAGTCGATCGGTGGCGAGCTTGGGGAACCACAGCGAGATGATGCGTTTCATCGTTCCACTCCACGAGCCAACCCGGCATCTCCTCGGTCGAGGGCGTGCCGAAGCGGTTGCGCCTGAGTTCGATGCGCCACTGCACGGTGACGGGATCTTCGGAACCTGCCGCGGCGGGCGACGGCGTCGAAGCGACGCGCCAGCGGGTGGTGCAGACGCTTTGCGGCGGCGCCGGCTGGGATCGGAGCAGGAGAGCCGGCACGCCGTTCTTTTCCGTCGCCAGCGACAGGCGACGGCCGGGGGTCGGATCGGCGGCGCGGGTCTCGCCCAGAACGGCGGCGATACCCGGTGTGCGCAGCCCTTCCTCCATCGCCCAGAACAGATCCTCCTCGCGCCGCGCCGTGACCATCAGCAGGCGCGCCGGATCGAACCAGCCGGACAGGGCGGGCGCGTAGGGCGGGGCATCGAAGACGCCGAGCGGCTGACGGCACCAGAGGATCGTGCCCGGTCGATCCTGGCCGAAGCGGCCCAGCAGATAAGCGGCAAATCCCAGGGCGGGGCCATCGTGAGGAGCGACTCGGCCCGACGGCGCCTGACCGGCCTCGATCTCGTGCAGTGCCCCGGTCAGCAGCCCGCCTTCGGGCAGCAAAGCATCGATGGCGACGAGACCCGTCGGGACGGCCGTTCGGCCTGCTCGTTGGGCGCTATGCGCACGTTCCAGCCGCCGGACCTGCTCGCGCAGTTTTGGCGGAACGTGCCCCTGCTCGATAGTGGCGGTAGGGGGAGCAAAGGCGGTTGGGGAAATGACAGGCATTGCCCCCTCGGGTTTCTTCCTGTGGCTGGATAATTGTTCTTGTTTTGTTCTAATCACCGAACCTTGAAGAGTCAACGCCCGTCGGCGGGCCTGTTCGCACTGGCACAGCCCCTGCTTTTGGCCTGAAGTCACCCTCCTTCCGGGACCCACGGAGGCTCTGCATGTCCCTGCGATTTTCCTGTGCTGCCCTGATCGCCACGGCCCTGGCCCTGCTGAGCGGGCCGGCCCTGGCCCGCTGCTCCAAGAATCTGGTCGAGAATTTCGGGTCGCCCCTGCATCTGGCTTCCTTCGACGGCCTGCGCCTGGCCGGCGATCCATCGGCCAACCGGGCCGTCATCACCTTCCTGGGACATGCCAGCTACCAGATCGACACGCCGCAGGGGGTGCGCGCCATCACCGACTACAACGGCGTCAACGGCTTCGGCCGCCATCCCGACATCGTCACCATGAACAACGCCCACAGCACGCATTACACGGACGAGCCGGAGGAGGGCATCACCTACGTCCTGCGCGGCTGGCCGCGCGAGGGCGAGACAGAGTCGAAGGTCGACGTCACCCTGAAGGACATGCGGGTCTGGAACGTGCCGACCAATGCGCGCGACTGGGCCGGCGGCGTCCGTATCAACGGCAACTCGATCTTCATCTTCGCCGTCGGCGATCTCTGCATCGCCCATCTCGGCCATTTGCATCAGCGCCTGACGCCCGAGCATCTCGAGGCGCTGGGCCGCATCGACGTGCTGATGGTGCCGATCGACGGCTCCTACACCATGGGTGTACCGCTGATGGTCGACGTCATCCATCAGATCGAGCCCAAGGTCGTGCTGCCCATGCACTATTGGGGCCGCTCGCAGCTCGACCGCTTCATGGGCCTGCTGGCGCCGCTGGAACCCGCCTTCATCTGGCCGGAGCGCCATACCGTCGAGATCGCGAAGGAGGACCTGCCGGACAAGCTCACCGTCATCGCCGTGGCCGGCGACGGCGGCGGCTGAGATTACCGTTTCCACCGTTTACAAACGGTTGGAAAAACGGTTTGTCCTCCGCCTGCCGTGCGCCGGCCCCGCAAGATCGTGCCGCGTGTCAGGCCCCGTCGTCGCTGAGCATTGTTCCGATGACCTTCGCCATCTGGATGTTCTCGATCAGGCACCGCTGGCGTTCGATCAGGTCGGACAGGGCAGTGCCTTCCTGGGCCGTCAGCTCTCCCGCCAGCACGCCCTGCGTCACGGCCGTGTGAACCGCAACGACATCGCCGAAGTTCTCGATCGACGGCAGCTCGAACTGCACGGCGCGGCCGCGACGCTTCGGCCAGATTCGCTCCAGCACCATCTCGAGCGCCTTCATGTTGCCGCCGCGCGCCTCGTCGATCGCGATCCGGATCAGCTCCGGACCGGCGTCGGCTCCAAGCCTGTCGAGGACGGTGACGCCGCTGGTCACCGGACCGCGCGGGCGGCCGGGGCCGCCGGCATTGCCCTTGGCGAAACGACCGTCGGCGGTGCGTTCTGGCGCCGGGTCCGCCGAGGAGGCCGTCGACGCATCGGTCGACGGACCAGCCGACGGGGAGGAGGTGGAAAGAAGAGTCTCGAACATCGTCGTTGCTCCTGGAGGCCCGGATTGGGCGATCCGACCTCCTTAAGCCCTACGGGCCGCAAACGACGATTCCGGTCGTCAACGGCGCCGTCGATGAACGATCGGGGCGGAGTCAGATCCGCAGGTTGGTGCGCGCGAGGTCGATCACCTGCGTGGCGCGCCCATCCATCACCGCCTTCATCAGGAACAGGCTGAAGCCGTAGGCCTGTTCGATCGTTGCCTTGGGCGGCATGGCGAGTTCCTGCCGGGCGCTCACCACATCGAGCAGGGCCGGCCCCTCGTGCGCCAGCACCTCGCGCATCGCGCCTTCGAGATCTCGCGGATTCTCGACGCGGATGCCCTTGATCCCCATGGCGGTGGCCATCGCCGCGAAGTCGGGATTCTTGAGGTCGACGGCGGTATCGAGGAATCCGCTCGCCTTCATCTCCATCTCGACGAAGCCCAACGTGCCGTTGTTCAGAACCACGACCTTCACCGGCAGGCCAAGCTGCGACAGGCTGAGGAAATCACCCATCAGCATCGCGAAGCCGCCATCACCGGACATCGATATCACCTGGCGATCGCGGAAGGTTGCCTGGGCGCCGATCGCCTGCGGCATGGCGTTGGCCATCGAGCCGTGATTGAACGAGCCGATCAGGCGTCGCTTGCCGTTCATCTTGAGATAGCGTGCGGCCCACACCGTCTGCGTGCCGACATCGCAAGTGAAGATGGCATCGTCGTCTGCCAGCTCGCTCAGCAGCCGAGCGACATATTGCGGATGGATTTGCTTGCCGTCGGGCCGGCTCTCGGCCAGCGCGTCGAGATCGGCGCGCGCCTTGCGATAGTGTGCGAGGGCCATGTCGAGGAAGGAGCGGTCGGTCCTGGGCTTCAGACGGGGCAGCAGGGCCGCGACCGTGTCGGCAACGGTGCCGACGACGCCGAGATCGAGCCGGCAGCGATTGCCCAGGCTCTCCGCCCGCAGATCGATCTGCGCCACCTTGGCCTTCTCGGGATAGAACTGCCGGTAGGGAAAGTCGGTGCCGAGCAGGAGGAGCGTGTCGCACTCCTTCATGGCGGCATAGCCGGAGGCGAAGCCGATCAGGCCGGTCATGCCCACATCGAAAGGATTCTCGTACTCGATATGCTCCTTGCCGCGCAGCGAATGCACGATCGGGGCATTGAGGGTGCGCGCCAGCTCGACCACTGCGTCATGCGCACCGGCACAGCCCGCGCCGCACATCATCGTGATCCTGCGGCTGTCGTTCAGCAGGGCCGCCAGCGCGTCGAGCTCTGAATCGGCCGGCCGCACGATCGGTGCCCTGGGCGCGATCCATGTCCCGGCCTGAGCTGCGGTGGCCTGCAGCGCGATGTCGCCCGGAATGACGATCACGGCCACGCCACGTTCGGCCACAGCGACGCGGATCGCCTTGTCGAGCACCCGCGGCATCTGCTCGACGCTGGAGATCGTTCCGACATAGTGCGAGCATTCGGTGAAGAGCTGTTCCGGGCGCGTCTCCTGGAAATAGTGACCGCCGATCTCGGCACTGGGGATCTGCGCTGCGATGGCCAGCACGGGCACGCGGCTGCGGTAGCAATCGAACAGACCGTTGACGAGATGCATGTTGCCGGGGCCGCAGCTTCCGGCGCACACCGCGAGTTCTCCGGTGATATGGGCTTCGGCGCCGGCCGCGAAGGCGCCGGCTTCTTCGTTCCGCACATGCACCCAGTCGAGTCCCTTCATGCGGCGCAGCGAGTCGGTGAAGCCGTTGAGCGAGTCCCCGGCCACGCCGTAGACCCGCTTCACGCCGGCGGCTTGAAGCGTCTCGGCCATCAGGTCGGCAATCGTCCGTGCCATGCAGAACTCCGTGTTGCTGGTCGGGCAATCGCCTATGAAGTCATTTCGTCATCCCGAGCGAAGCCGCCTGCAGGGCTCGCTCCGCTCGGCTTCGCTCGGGATGACGGGAAATCTTTGCATAGGCGATTGCCCTAGGGGAGGGTGCGAGTGAGAGCCATCGCACTACCCCACGGAGGCCGTGTGCCACAAGCGCCGGCTGCAGGCCGCGATCAGCTCGAGGCGAAATCACCGAGTTCGCGATTGAACCGTTCGGCGTCTTCGTAGAAAGGCGTGTGACCGGCTTGTTCGTAGATCGACAGCGTGGCTCGGGGATTGAGGGTCAGGAGGCGACGGGACATCTCCGGTCGCGTCAGCGCATCCTTCGCGCCGAATGTCACGAGCAGGCGGGGAGCCCGAGCGAAGGCCTCGTCCAGACCGTCGTTGCCGATTCGCACCACGCCCTGCTGCACGGCGCGGGGCACCATGCCGTTGAACACGAGCATGCGTGCGAACGCCTCTGCCGACGGCATCTCGGCGAAGCAGGCGGCGAGGAAGCGTGCGATCGCTTCGGTCCGCGCCGACAGGTCCGGCGAGGCGAGCCGGCCGGCATAGTCGAGCGATGTCTGCGTCAGCAGGTCGGGCGACAGCTTCGTCACGGCATTGACCAGGTTGATCCCGCCGATCCCGTCGATGCCGCGGCGCGCCACATAGTGGCCGATCACGAGTCCGCCCAACGACCAGCCGACGAGAGTCGGCCGCCGCAGCTTGGCGGCCGCGATCACGGCGCCCAGATCGTCCGCCCAACGGGCTCCGTCGGCATAGGCGGGCGCCTCGTCCGGCTTGTCGGAATCGCCGTGGCCGCGCAGGTCGAACGTCACGATGCGGAAGCGTTGCACGAGGGCGCTGTCGGTCTGCAGTTCCCACGACAACCGGCTCTGGCCCAGGCCATGGACCAGGACGATTTCCGGATGGCCGGGATCGCCATAGGCGCGCGCCGACAGCCGCAATCCGTCGGGTGTGCGGACCGCGAGAGGCTGGCCCGGCTCGACCGATCCTGAAAGCTGCTGCTGCGCGCGCAGCTGCGTGGCGGCCAAGCCGAGTCCAAGAGCTGTGCCGAAAAGGACGCGTCGCGAGAATTCCATGGCGAACCTCATATGTTATGTAGTGATCGATAAAGAACTGTCCTTGACCTCTCGTGTCAAGGGTTGTTTAGTGGTCGTTATGGAAGTGGAGGAGAAAGAGAAATCAAAGGGCGGGCGGCCGCGCGGCTTCGATCGCGACAAGGCCGTCGACATCGCCATGCGCCTGTTCTGGCGACACGGCTATGAGGGCGTGTCGATCGCGGAGCTAACGAAGGCGATCGGCATTGCCGCGCCGAGTCTGTACGCCGCCTTCGGCAGCAAGGAGGAACTGTTCGCTGCGGCGCTTGCCCGCTATGAGCAGGATTCCGCGGCGTTCGATCTCTCGAAGCTGCGGGGCGCGAAGTCGTTGTCGCAGGCGGTGCGGCTGTTGCTGGAGGCCAGCATCGATGCCGTCACCAGTCCCAAGCGGGAGCGTGGCTGCATGATTTCAAGCGGGTTGATCGCCTGCCATCCCGACCATCAGGCACTGGCCGATGATCTCGGTCGGCGCCGCGATGCCATGCGCAAGGCGATCGGCGCGGCGCTGCGTCCCTGGGTTGACGAGAAGGAGGCGCAGCGCATCGCCCGACATCTGGCGGCAGTGATGCAGGGCATTTCCATCCAGGCCCGTGATGGCGCTTCGTCGGTGGAGTTGCGTGAGATCGTCGACGAGGTCGTGGCCGGCTTGGCCACCCGTCCGGCGGCAGCGGTTTCCGCCCGGCATCGTGCGTCGCGATCGCGATCGAACTAGCGACCCTTCTCGAAGCCCGACAGGACCTGCACCAGGTTGCGGCCGAGATCGTCGCTGAGATAGCCGCCTTCCTGGACCAGCACGGTGGGCAGCCCCAGGCTGGCGATCTTCTGCCCCATGGCATGGAAGCCGGCACCGGTGACCTTCAGCCCCTGTAGCGGATCGCTCTCGCTGGCATCGAGACCGAGGGCGATCACGAGGGCGGTGGGATTGAAGGCGCGGATCCGGGCGATCGCCTTGTCGCCGGCCGCAAGCCAAACGGCATCGGATGAGCCAAGCGGTTGCGGCAGGTTGAGGTTGAAGCCCTGGCCCGCGCCAGCTCCCGTCTCGTGCGCATGGCCCCAGAAGTAGGGATAGTAGTCGGCCGGATCGGCATGGATCGAGATGGTGAGCACATCGGCACGCTCGTAGAAGATGCCCTGCGTGCCGTTGCCGTGATGCACGTCGATATCGAGGACCGCCACGCGCTGGTGTTTGGCGAGCAGCCGCTGGGCCGCGATGGCGGTGTTGTTCAGAAAGCAGAAGCCGCCTGCCATGTCGGCATAGGCGTGATGGCCGGGCGGTCGGCACAGCGCATAGGCCTCGCGGGCGCCTTCCAGCACGAGGTCGGCGGCTGTCGCCGCTACCTCGCTCGAGGCGAGGGCGGCCTCCCAGGTACCGGGTCCGATCGGGCAGGCAAGATCGGCCTGATGCCAGCCGGCGCGGCCGGCCAGTGCCCGCGGATAGGTCGCGGCGTAGCGCGAGGGATGCATGTTCGGCACGACCTCGGCCGAGGCGTTGGGCAGCTTGGCCCATTCGCGCGAAGCGATATGCAGGAAGTCGAGATAGTCAGGCGTATGGATGGTGGCGGCCGGGGCGGTGCCGTAGGCGCGCGGTCCGACGATCTCGTGGCCGGCCTCGGTGGCGGCGCCCAGAAGACGTGTTGCCCGCTCGGGCTGCTCGGTGCTCCTCTGCTTCACGCCGCGCACGACGAAGGTCTGCGGATCGTGAACGGCATGCTTGTCGGAATAGACGATCTTCATCGAGCGGACTCAGGTTGTGGCGACGGCTTTCGCCTCCCGAAGGGCGGCGATCTCGGCATCGCTATAGCCCACTTCGCGCATGATCTCGACGGTGTGTTCGCCGACCATCGGCGACTTGCGCCGAGTCTCGACCGGCGCGTCCGACAGCTTGATCGGGTTGTTGGCCGATTTCACCGTGCCGATGCCGGGATAATCGATCCCCAGCACGCTGCCACGCGCCGCGGTGTGCGGGTTCTTCACCACGTCGCTCACCTTGTAGGCCGCCGAACAGGCCATGCCGGCCGGGATCAGCTTGTCGAGGAGTTCGTCCGCCGTGTGCTCCAGGAAATAGGCCTCGATCATCGGCTCGAGGATGGCGCGGTTGGCGACCCGGTCGGCATTGGTCGTGAAGCGCTTGTCGTCCAGCCAGTCCTTGCGGCCGAGCGCGGTGCAGAGAATGCGCCAGAAGGCATCGTTGGTGCCGGCGATGAAGATCGGCTGCGTGCGGGTCGGAAAGACGCGCAGGGGGCAGATCAACGAATTCGACGTGCCCATGCGCTCGGGATTTTCCCCGGTCAGCCCGTGATTGGTGATCCAGTGGCTCATCAGGTGCATGCCGACATCGAACAGGGACAGGTCGAGCCGTTGGCCCTTCCCGGTCTTGTGGCGCCCCAGCAGGGCGAAGGCGATGCCGCTGGCGCAGGCGAGGCCGGTGGCATAGTCGATCGGCGCCGTGCCGACCCGGCACATCTCGCCCTGGTACGGGCCGGTGGCGTCCATCAGGCCGATCTCCGCCTGGATGCAGGGATCGTAGCCCGCGCGGTGCGAATAGGGGCCGGTCTGGCCGTAGCCGGAGATCGAGGCATAGATCAGCCGCGGATTCTCCTTCGCCACCACCTCCCAGCCGAAGCCCAGCTTGTCGATCACGCCGGGGGTGAAGGCTTCCATGAAGACATCGGCCTTGCGCACAAGCCGCATCAGCACCTCGCGGCCGCCCGCGGTGCGCAGATCGAGCGCCAGGCCGCGCTTGTTGCGGTTCATCGACGGCACCCAGGCGCCGCCGAAATGCGGCCGGAAGTGTTCGCCATGAAGCGGTTCGACCTTGATCACGTCGGCGCCCATGTCGCCCAGGATCTGGCCGGCGGTCGGACCGGCGATAACCTGCGTGAGATCGAGAACGAGCGTATCGCTGAGCGGCAGCATTGCGTGACCCTTGGAAGTGAGGCTGGATCATTAGCCTCGCTCTTCCGGACGGGCCAGCGCGCTAGGCTCCCAGCAATCGTCTGGCGAGCAGGGACCGCATGTCGCGCCGTCCGTCGGCGATCAGGAAGATCACGACCTCGCGCTCGTATACCCGGTAGATGACGCGGTAGGGCTTGAAGTGGATTTCCCGGAACATCCGGTTTCCCATCTCCAGCAGTTCGCGTGGATGGGCCCCCCGACTTGGGAGCGTGGACAGCGACGAGAAGGCTCGCTCGATTTGCTGCGCAACGTACTCGGCCCTTTGAGGCGTGTCGTGATGCGCGATGTAGAGAGCGATGTCGTCGAGATCGAGAAGCGCCTGCTCGGTCAGCCGGACGGCGTAACGCTTCATTTTCTGGGGCTGCGCTTCGTCCGCTCCCGAAAGCGCTGCATCGCCTTGGCAGCCGTTACGGTCTTGCCTTCCTTTACCTGCTGCTCTCCGAGCGCAAGGATTTTAAGGAGTGCCAGGGTCTCCTGGGTCTGCTCATAGGACGCAATATCCTGGACGATCGCCTTCGCCTCGCCGTTCTGCGTTATGATCAACGGCTCTCCGCCTTCGTTCAGGTCGCGGATGACCTCGGCGGCATTGGCCTTGAAATAGCTGATGGGCTTGATACGAGCGGCACGGGTCATGCGGAACTCCAGGTCACGGTCTGAATTTAGTCCGTTAACGGTTCGGTGGCAATGAAGCGGGCGCATGAGCGCCACCGATCCTCCTGTTCTCCGACTTGTCGCCCGTATCAGGACGAATGCGGCAGTTCCTTGGGCGGGAAGCGGGCGCCATAGCTTTCGAGCGGCAAGTCGAGGCCGCGGCAGAGGAAACTGATGGTGTGATAGTAGCCGACGAGCGCGATCGCCTCGAGGCTCTGCGCATCGTCGAAATGGGCGCGCAGAGCGTCCCAGGCGCTGTCGCCGATCGTGCGGCGATCGACCAATTCGTCGACGAGCCCGATCAAGGCGCTTTCGGCCGCCGTCCAGCAGGCCGCCGTCGCGGGGCCATGGACGATGGCGGCGATCTCCTGCTCGGTGAAGCCCACGCGCTCGGCGAACAGGGCGATATGCACGCCCCATTCGTATTCACAGCCCAGCCGCGCGGTGGTGCGGTCGATGACCAGTTCGCGGTGGCGCAGACTTAGTGGCCCCCTGTCGAGCAGCCCGCCCGCGAACATCTTCGCGAAGATCCTCGGGCTTGCGGCCATGCTGCGGAACAGCAGCAACGGTTCCAGGCCGGGCGGCATGATCTGTTGCAACGCGTCGGCGATGGCAGGGGCATAAGGCGCTCGTACGGGTTCGATACGCGGCAAGCGAAACTCCCAGGCAAGTTGCTATATTTTCTGTAGCATACCGGATGCTGTAGCGCATCGAATCGCATGGCGCTATGGAAATTGTAGCAATAGGATACGCGAATGACGAAACCCCTCCGACCTGGGAAGCCGGCCCGCGGTTCCGCGAGCGGGCGCCCGATCATGGTCCTGCTCGACCTCCTGGGTCGGCGGTGGACGCTGCGGCTGCTTTGGGAGTTGCGCGAGAAGCCCAGGCGGTTCCGGGCGCTTCAGGACGCGATCGGGGCCAGCCCGGCGATCGTGAACGAACGGCTGAGAGAATTGCGGGACGCCAAGCTCGTGGTGCTGGACGATACCAGCGGCTATTGCCTTACCTCGCTAGGCGGCGAGCTCGTGACTCTCCTGCTGCCGCTTCACGTCTGGTCCGAGAAATGGGCTCGTCACCTGCCCAAGTAACCTGGTCAAGCGGCGCCTGCTGTTGTCATAAAGACAGCTCAATGAGAACCGCACATCGGGAACGGCCAAATTGGGGCCTCGCCTGACTGATGCGGCCCTCGGATGGCCGCTCCCGGCGCGTCATTCGTGAAGTGCCGCTATGCCGATGCCCGAATGCTTGCATCGCCAATCATCGCGGCCCGCTTACCCGGTGGAAGCATCTAAACCTCCGTGTCGGATATGACTGACATAATCCAGTCACGCACCGGCAACGTTGTCAATATCATCGTTACAAATGCGTGTCTGATTGCCATAGGTTCGCTCAGTTCCAGAAAACTGCTTTGACGTAGATCAAAGGCGCATGACGCGGAGGTCGTCATTGTGATCTAGTTCGTTTTGGGTTCGCGGTGATCGCGGCCTAACTGAGGGGGAGAATACATGTTCAAGAAGTTGATTGCCGTGTGTGCCGCTGCATTCCTGATGGCGGCCTGTGACGAGACACCTCAAGCATCGATGCAACCGCCGCCGCCGCCGCCCGCTCCGAAGACCTTCATGGTCTTCTTCGATTGGGACAGCATCAAGCTGAGCGACCAGGCGCTGAGGACACTCACGCAGGCGGGCGACGCCTACAAGACGAGCGGCAACGTGCAGGTCACCGTGACCGGCCACACCGACACCTCGGGCTCGCCGCAATACAACATGGCACTGTCGCTGCGCCGCGCCAATGCGGTTAAGGACGTGCTGGTCCGCCAGGGTGTTCCCGCGACGGCCATTACGACGGTGGGCCGTGGCGAGCAGGGGCTTCTGGTCCCGACCGGTGATGGGGTGCGCGAGCCGCAGAATCGCCGGGCCGAGATCGTGATCCCGCAGCCTGCCGCGTCGCCCAACGACGCCGCCTATTGCGCCGCGCTGAGCGCCAAGTATCGCACGATCGACCGCGCCAACGAGGTGCAGGCGGCCGCTGCGGATGCCATGAACAAGTGCGCCCAGGGCGACTATGCCGCCGGCATTCCGGTGCTGGAGAAGATCCTCATCGACGGCAAGGTGCCGCTGCCGCCGCGCACCTGATCGCACCACAAACGCTTTGGCCAGCTGGACTGGCCATGCAGGAACGCGCCGGGGGCAACTCCGGCGCGTTTTCCTTTAGCGCCGCCGCGTCAGTCGACCCGAGATCGCCAGCGTCGTCGCCGCGATGACGACGACAAGCGTGGCGAGAACGTTGATCTGCGGATCGACGCCGAGGCGCACGCTGGAATAGACTCGCATGGGCAAGGTCTGCGTCTCTGCGCCGGCGACGAACTGGGTCATGATCAGATCGTCGAGCGACAGGGTGAAGGCCAGTAACCAGCCCGAGCCCAGCGCTGGTGCAATCAGCGGCAGGGTGATGGTGCGAAAGGTCGTCCACGGCGTTGCGCCAAGATCCATCGCCGCCTCCTCGAGCGAGCGATCGAAATCGGCCAGGCGCGCCTGCACGACGATGGCGACGAAGGAGAGCGAGAAAGTCGTGTGCGCGATCACGATGGTGAGGAAGCCGCGATCCGGTCCGCCGAGAAAACGTTCGGCGCCCACGAAAAGCAGAAGCATGGAAATGCCCATCACCACTTCGGGCATCACCATCGGCGCGATGACCAGGCTGCCGAAAAGGGTGCGGCCGAGAAAGGCCGGTGCGCGTGCCAGCACATAACCGGCGGCAAGACCGAGGATCGCCGACAGCGTCGCACTCACGAGGGCAATGCGCAGCGACAGCCACGCGGCGGACAGCATGGCCTCGTTCTGGAACAGGGTCCGCCACCAATGCAGCGAGAAGCCAGCCCACACCGTCACCAGCCGCGAGGCGTTGAAGGAATAGATCATCACCAGGCCGATGGGCACATAAAGAAAGGCGTAGCCGAAGCAGAGCACCGTGAAGGCGAAGCGCGCTCGCGGCATCATCGGTGTCGCTCCAGGCTGCGCGCCTGCTGGCGCTGGAACAGGGCCATCGGTCCGACCAGCAGGACAAGCAGGCAGACCGCGACCGCCGAGGCCAGCGGCCAGTCGGCATTGGTGAAGAATTCGTCCCACAGAACCTTGCCGATCATCAGCGTGCCGGTGCCGCCCAGCAGATCCGGGATCACGAACTCGCCGACGGCCGGGATGAAGACCAGCAGGCAGCCGGCGACGACACCCGGCAGTGACAGAGGCAGCGTGACGGTGAGGAATGCCGCCACCGGTCTGGCGCCCAGATCCGCCGCGGCCTCGAGCAGGCTCCAGTCGAGCTTCTCCAGCGTCGCGTAGAGCGGCAGCACCATGAAGGGTAGATAGGCATAGACGATGCCGATATGGACGGCCCATTCGGTGCCGAGGATCGTGCCGGGATCCGGGACCAGTCCCGTCCAGCGCAGGAACTGGTTGAGGATGCCGTTCTCGGCCAGCAGACCCATCCAGGCATAGACGCGGATGAGGAACGAGGTCCAGAAGGGCAACACCACCAGCATCAGCGGGAGCGAGCGCCGTTCCGGTCGAGCGCGCGCGATGGCGTAGGCCATGGGATAGCCGAGCAACAAGGTCGCGATGGTCGAGGTCGCGGCGATGCGCAGCGAGCTCAGCCAGGCGGCAACGTAAAGATCGTCCGTGAACAGCAGCTTGAAATTGTCGAGGCTCCAGGTGAGCGCGACCGGCGGCGCGGCATCGGGCGCGTTGGTGCCGAACGAGATGGCCAGCACCAGCGCGAACGGCAGCAGGAAGAATACGATCAGCCAGGTGAAGGGCAGGGCGATGACCGCGCGCATGTCAGGGCCTGGAAAGGCAAACGGCGTCGATCGCCGGCATCGGCCTATTCATCCAGCACCTGCCCGGCATCGTTGCCCCAGCCGAGCCAAACGGGCTGGCCGCGACGGAACGACGGCTCCTCGACGCGGCGGACGTTTGCCCGCCAGACCAGCATGACCGGCCCACCCTTGACCGCGACGCGGTAAAGCGAGCGATCGCCTTCGTAGGCGACATCGACCACGTCGCCTGGGACCGCGTGGGCGAGATCGGGGCGATCGACAGAGAGCGCGATCTTCTCGGGCCGGATCGCCAGCCACCGGCCGTTTCCCAAGTCGAGGATATTGGCGACGCCGACGAAATCGGCCACGAAGCGCGACACCGGCCGCTCGTACAGCTGGTGTGGTGTTCCCGTTTGCACGATGCGGCCGGCATTCATGACCGCCAGCCGCGTCGCCATCGACATGGCCTCTTCCTGGTCGTGCGTCACCATCACGAAGGTGAGGCCGAGTTGCTCCTGCAGGCGCACCAGCTCGAAGCGGGTGCCCTCGCGCAGCTTGCGATCGAGTGCCGCCAGCGGTTCGTCGAGCAGCAGCAGCTTCGGCCGCTTCACCAGGGCGCGCGCCAGTGCCACGCGCTGCCGCTGGCCGCCGGAAAGCTGGGCCGGCCTGCGACCGTCCAGCCCCTCGAGCTTCACCAGCGCCAGCAGCTCGGCGACCCGCTCGGCGATCTTGGCGCGGGCCAGGCCTTCGCGGCGCAGTCCGTAGGCGACATTGTCGGCGACGGTCATGTGCGGGAAGAGGGCGTAGGACTGGAACATCATGTTCACGGGCCGCACATGCGGCGGCACGCCCGTCATGTCGTGACCATCGATCAGCACGCGGCCGGCATCCGGCGTTTCGAAGCCCGCCAGCAATCGCAGCAACGTCGTCTTGCCGCATCCAGACCCGCCCAGCAGCCCGAACAGCTCGCCGCGAGCGATCTCCAGATCGACGCCGTCGACTGCGGCCACGTCGCCGAAGCGTTTGACGAGGCCCTCTACCTTGACGATCGGTCCGCTCGGCGACACCGGCTCACCGACCGGTCTTGATGGTGGTCCAGAGCCGGGTGCGCTCGCGCACCTGCTCGGCATTGGCGGCGGTAACGGTATAGAGCTTGGCGCGGATGTCGGGTGGCGGATAGATCCAGGGATTCTCCGCTATCGCCTTGGGGAGCAGGGCGGTTGCCGCCGCATTGCCGTTGGCATAGCCGGTCAGGGTGCTGGAAGCCGCCGCCACCTTGGGATCGAGCATGAAATCGAGGAAGCGGTAGGCAGCCTCGGGATGCGGCGCATCCTTGGGAATGGCGGCGACATCGATCCACAGCATCGCGCCCTGGCTCGGGATGGCGTAGGCGATCTCGCGCTTCTCGACGGCCTTTGCCGCGCGGTCACGGGCCTGCAGGATGTCTCCCGAGAAGCCGAAGGCGAGGCAGATATCGCCGCCGGCCAGCGCATTGATGTACTCGGAGGAGTGAAACTTGCGGATATAGGGCCGCACGGCCTTCAGGACCTCCGCCGCTTTCTTGAGGTCCTCCGAGCTCTTTGAATCGGGGTCGAGGCCGAGATACTTGAGCGCCGCCGGCAGCACGTCGGTCGGGCTGTCCAGCACCATCACCCCACAATCGACGAAGCGCGATACCACAGCCGGATCGAAGATCATGGCGAGCGAATCCACGGGCGCGTTGGGCATCCGGCGGCGGACCTCGGCGACGTTGTAACCGATCCCGACCGTGCCCCACATCCAGGGAATGGCGTGGGCATTGCCGGGATCGTACTTGGCAAGCTGCGCCATGATACCGGGATCGAGATTGCCCCAGTTCTTGAGCTTGGCCCTGTCGAGCGTCAGGTAAAGGTTGGCCGCAAGCTGGCGCACGAAGAACGGCGATGCGGTCGGCACCACGACGTCATAGCCGGAGCGGCCGGTCTTCAGCTTGGCATCCAGGATCTCGTTGGAATCGTAGGTCGTGTAATTGACCTTGATGCCGGTGTCCTTGGTGAAGACCTTGAGCTGGTCCTCGGCGATATAATCCGACCAGTTGTAGACGTTCACCTGGCCCTGGGCGAAGGCAGGGCCGGCGAGGCAGGCCAGCAGACAGGCGAGGAAGCCGAGACGCATCAGCAACTCCGGAACGTCAGACGCCAAGATATCTATGCTGCAACGTCGTGTCCTGCGCCAGCGTCTGCGACGGTCCGCTCCAGACAACCCGGCCCTTTTCGACGATGTAGTGGCGATCGGCCAGGCCAAGCAGGGCGCCGACATTCTTGTCGATCACCAGGATCGACTGTCCCTCGCGCTTCAGCCGGCGCAGACAGGACCAGATCTCCTCACGGATCAGTGGGGCCAGGCCTTCCGTGGCCTCGTCCAGGATGAGGAGCTTGGGGTTGGTCATCAGGGCCCGGCCGATCGCCAGCATCTGCTGCTCGCCGCCGGAGAGCTGGTTGCCGCCGTTTCTCTGCCGTTCGGCAAGTCGTGGGAAGAATTCGAACACGCGCTCGAGCGTCCAGGGTTGCGGGCGGCGGCCGCGATTGGCTGCGGCCGCGACCAGGTTCTCGCGGACGGAAAGATTGGGGAAGATCTGGCGGCCCTCCGGCACCAGGCCAAGCCCGAGCCGCGCGATGCGGAAGGACGACAGCAGGTCGAGCCGATGGCCATCGAACTCGATGGCGCCTGAACGGCCGGGAAGCAGGCCCATGATCGCGTGCACGGTCGTGGTCTTCCCCATGCCGTTGCGCCCCATCAGGGTTACGACTTCGCCGGCCTCGATGGACAGCTCCATGCCGAACAGGGCCTGGCTGGCGCCGTAGAAAGCCGTGAGATCGCGAACCTTCAGCATCACGCCACTTCCTCGCCGAGATAGGCCTGGCGGACCTGGGCGTTGCCGCGGATCTGGTCGGGCGTCCCGGAGGCGATGGCGCGGCCATAGACCAGGACGGTGATGCGGTCGGCCAGCGCGAAGACCGCATCCATGTCGTGCTCGATCAGCAGCATGCCGCAGCGGCTCTTGAGGTTGCGCAGCATCCCGACCAGACGCTGGGACTCCTCCGGACCCATGCCGGCCATCGGCTCGTCGAGCAGCAGAAGCCTGGGCTCCCCGGCCAGCGCCATGGCGATCTCGAGCTGCCGTTGTTCGCCGTGGCTGAGCGCCGAGGCCAGGGTCTCGGCGCGGGCCTGCAGTCCGACGGCTTCCAGACCGCGTCGGGCGGAATCGCGCAGCCTTCGGTCGGCGCGCACGTCGGCCAGAAAGCGAAACGAATGCCCATCATGGGCCTGGACGGCGAGCGCCACATTGTCGAGCGCGGTGAAGTCGCGCAGCACGGCCGTGATCTGGAACGAGCGCGCCAGTCCCAGCCGGACGCGGGCATGGAGCGGCAGGCGCGTGACGTCGCGACCGGCAAAGCGGATGGAGCCGCTGTCCGGGCGCAGGTTGCCCGTGAGCTGGCTGACCAACGTGGTCTTGCCGGCACCGTTGGGACCGATCAGGGCATGGATCTCGCCCGGCATGACCTCGATCGAGACATTGTCGGTGGCCAGCAGGCCGCCGAACCGCTTCACCAAGCCCTGCGCCGACAGCAATGGCTCAGCCATGGCGCCGCCCCAGCAGCGAATCGATGCCGCCCTGCGCATAGAGGGCGACCATCACCAGGAGCGGACCGAACACGATCTGCCAATATTCGCCCCATCCCTTGTGCAGGAGGTCGAGCAGCGGCTTGAGGAATTCCTCGACGGCAAAGAAGCCGATGGCGCCGTAGAGCGGCCCGAACAGGGCGCCCATGCCCCCCAGCACGACGATGACGATGAGGTCGCCCGACTTCACCCACGACATCATGGCGGGCGAGATATAAGCGCCCTCGTTGGCCAGCAGGATGCCAGCGAGTGCACCGAAGGCGCCGGCGATGGCGAAAGCGGCGAGCCGGTAGCGGAAAATCGGGAAGCCCAGCGCCGTCATCCGCAACTCGTTCGACTTGGCGCCGCGCAGGACATAGCCGAAGCGTGAATTGACCAGCCGGCTGCTGAACCAGAGCGTCGCCAGTAGCAGGGCGAAGCAGAGCCAGTAGAAGGAAGCCTTGTCGCGCAGATCGATCAGGCCGCTGAAGCGGCTGCGACCGATATTGAGGCCGTCGTCTCCGCCGTAGGCTTCGAGACCGGAGCCGAGATAGTAGACGAGCTGCGCGAAGGCGAGCGTGATCATGATGAAATAGACGCCGCGTGTCCGAAGCGACAAGGCGCCGATCAGTGCCGCCCACACGCCGGCAATCGCAACCGCGGCCGGCCACTGGATCCAGCCGCTGTTGATGCCGTTGGCCGACAGGATGCCGACCGTATAGCCGCCGATGCCGAAAAAGGCGGCATGACCGAAGCTCACCAGGCCGCCATAGCCCAGGATCATGTTGAGGCTCGCGGCGGCAATCGACCAGATCACGATGCGCGTGCCGACCAACAGCAGATAGCGCTGGTCCAGGGCCTGTGTGAGCAGCGGCAGCAGGGCCAGCACGAGCAGCAGCGCCGTCGTGACGAGGCCGCGCGGCGTGCGCAGCGAGGCGATCAGGGAGGTCTGCAAAGCAGCTAGCTCCGCTGCCCGAACAGACCAGTCGGACGCCACACCAGCACAGCGGCCATGACGACATAGATCAGCACCTGCGAGATCGCGGGCGCTGCCGCTGATGCACTGGCGGGGTCCAGAAAGGTCTTGAGAAAGTCGGGCAGGAAGGCGCGGCCGACGATATCGATCTGGCCCACCATCAGGGCAGCGACAAAGGCACCCTTTATCGAGCCGATGCCGCCGATCACGATGATGACGAAGGCGACGATCAGGATATCGTCGCCCATGCCGATCTTCACCGAGGCGATCGGTGCGGCCATCAGGCCGGCAAGGCCAGCGAAGGCCGCGCCGAGACCGAACACCAGCGTGAACAGCAGCTCGATGTTGACGCCCAGCGCGCCGATCATGCGCCGGTTCGAGGCGCCGGCGCGGATCAGCATGCCAAGCCGCGTACGCGCCACCAGCCAGGCGAGCAGCAAGGCCACCGCCGTGCCGACCACGATCAGCGCGAAGCGGTAGGCCGGGTAGGGGATGCCCGGCAGGATCTCCACCGTATGGTCGAGGAAGGCCGGCACGGCGATGCTCTTGCCGTCCGGTCCCCAGATCGCGCGCACCAGCTCGTTGAAGAACAGGATCAGGCCGAAGGTCGCCAGCACCTGGGCGAGATGGTCCCGCGCATAGAGCCGCCGCGCGACGACGACCTCGACGACGACGCCCAGCAGGAAGGTGGCGGGTATGGCCAGCAGGGCGCCAAGCACGAAGGAATCGGTCCAACCGATCAGGGTCCAGGCGAAGTAGGCACCCATCATGTAGAGCGAACCGTGCGCCAGATTGACGAGGTCCATGATGCCGAAGGTCAATGTCAGCCCAGCGGCAAGCAGGAACATCAGCAGGCCGAGCTGCAGCCCGTTCAGAACCTGGATCAGATATTCCATTCCCTCGGTCTTTCAGCCCTGTCGAGACGACACAGTCATTCGCAACTTTCACGCCATCAAACGAAACGGGAGCGCCCTGCCGCGCTCCCGCCGGTGATCGCTCGCGTCGCCGGTCACTTCATCGGACACTTGTCGGCAAAGGGATCCTTCGCCGCGGTGACCGCCGTGGCAATGGTCTTCACCGTCATCAGCCCCTGCGGATCCTTCACCGTCTCCTGGATGTAGAAATTCTCGACCGGGAAGTTGTTGTTGCCGAACTTGAAGTCGCCGCGCAGCGACTTGAAGTTGGCCTTCTTCATTTCGGCCCGCACCTTGTCCTTGTTCGACAGGTCGCCCTTGAGGGCCTCGACCGCCGAGGCGATCAGCATGATCGCATCGTAGCTCTGAGCGCCGTAATAGGACGGGTAGACGTTGTATTTCTTCTTGAAGTCCTCGACGTAGCGCTTGTTCTGGTCGTTGGGCAGATCGTTTACCCACTCCTGCGCACCCAGCGTGCCCAGGGCGAGGTCGCCCTGCTGCGGCAGGGTGATCGCATCGATGGAGAACACCTGATACAGCGGCACGGTCTTGTTGAGGCCGGCCTGGGCCCATTGCTTCACGAACTGCACGCCGTGGGCGCCGGGATAGAAGATGAAAATGCCGTCGGGCTTGGCGGCGCCGATCTTGGTGAGCTCGGCCGAGAAGTCGAGCTGGTCAGGCCACTTGGTGTAGTCCTCGCCGACGATCTTGCCTTTGTAGGTGCGCTTGAGGCCGGCCAGCATGTCCTTGCCCGCCGCATAATTCGGCCCGACCAGGTAGAGGTTCTTCACGCCCTTCTGGTTCAGGTACTCGCCCATCGCCATCGGCGTTTGGTCGTTCTGCCACGATGTCGAGAAGAAGTTCTTGTTGCAGAGCTCTCCGGCGATCTGAGACGGGCCGGCATTGGCGGAGATCATGATCGTGTCGCCTTCGTCGGCCACGGTCTTGAGCGAGGCCAGCAGCACGTTCGACCAGATGTAGCCGGCGATGAAGTTCGCCTTGTCCTGCTCGACGAGCTTCTCGGAGCGCTGCTTGCCGACATCCGGCTTGAATTGATCATCCTCGTAGATGATCTGGATCGGCTTGCCACCCATCTTGCCGCCGAGATGCTCGACCGCGAGATCGACGGAACGGCGCATATCCTCTCCAATCGCCGCCTGCGGGCCGGAGAAGGTGCTGACGAATCCGATTTTTACAGCCTGCTGTGCGAACGCCGGCTGCAGTCCGAGCGCCAGCATCGCTGCGACAGTTGCGCCCCCAAATAATTTACCCGTCATCCAGCCCCGCTCCCTGTTTCTGTTTGCGACATAGAAGCGGAAAAACCTCCCGGCAACAACGGGGAACGTGTCTCAATCGCGCAATTTGAAGCGCTGTATCTTGCCCGTGGCGGTCTTCGGCAATTCGGGCACGTACTCGATCCAGCGCGGATACTTGTACGGCGCGAGGCTCTTCTTGCAGAGGGTCATCAACTCGTCGGTGAGGGACGCGCCGGCATCGCCGGACTGCTTCAGGACGACGACCGCCTTGGGCTTGATCAAGCTGTCGGCGTCGGCATAGCCGATGACGGCGGCTTCGAGGACGGCGGGGTGCCCGACGAGGCAGTTCTCGATCTCCACCGGCGAGCACCAGATGCCGCCGACCTTCAGCATGTCGTCGCTGCGGCCCTCGTAGATGAAATAGCCATCGTCGTCTTGGCGGTAGGTGTCGCCCGTGTTGAGCCAGCCCTCGACCATGGTCTCGGCCGTCTTGTCGGGCTTGTTCCAGTAATACTTGGCAGCGGACTCGGCGCGAATCCACAGACGGCCGCTTTCGCCCTTGGGCACGGGATCGCCATTCTCGTCGAGGATGCGGACCTCGTAACCCGGTACGGGGCGACCGCTGGTGCCAGCGCGATGGTCGTCGAGGCGGTTGCCGATGAAAATGTGCAGAGCCTCGGTCGAACCGATCCCGTCGAGGATGACGGTACCTGTCTTTTCCTTCCAGCGCCGGAACATATCGGCTGGGAGGGCCTCGCCCGCCGAGACGCAGGCGCGCAGGCTCTCCAGTCGCCGCGGCTTTGCGTCCAGCGCCGCCAACTGCGCCGCATAGAGCGTGGGCACGCCGTAAAAGATCGTGGGGCTGAATGTCTCGATCGTCTCGAAAGTCGAATCGGGAGTCGGACGCCGTTCGTCGAGCACGGCGGTCGCGCCGGTCCAGAGCGGAAAGGTCATGCCGTTGCCGAGACCATAGGCGAAGAACAGCTTGGCGGCAGAGAAGCAGATATCCTCTTCCGTCACGCCCAGCACGCGAACACCGTAAAGCTCACTGGTGACGACCATATCGCGCTGAGCGTGGACGGCGCCCTTGGGGCGTCCGGTCGACCCGGAGGAGTAGAGCCAGAAGCAGTCGTCATCCGGTGCCGCAAGCCGCGGCACGAGACTGGGAGAAGCCTTGTTCACCTCGGCCAGGAATGCGTCGACCGTCAGGGCGGGCGGCGCCTTTGCTCCGAGCTGCCTCAGTGCCGGCTCGATTTCTCCCGCATATTCGCGGGAATAGACGACGAGCCGACAACCCGAATCGTCGATCATGTAGGCGTAGTCGGGCGCGCGCAGGAGTGTGTTGGGCGGGATCGGGACGATGCCGGCCTTGATGGCGCCCCAGAACAGATAGAAGAAGGCCGGGCAGTCCTTGACGACCATGAGCAGGCGGTCGCCGGGCGCCATTCCGAGGGCGAGCAGTGCGTTGCCGGCGCGGTTCACGCGCTCGGCAAGCTCGGCGTAGGTAACCGTCTCGTGGGCCGTACGGATCGCCGGCTTCGAGCCACGACCTTGATCGATGTGGCGGTCGATGAACGGCACCGCCACGTTGAACGCCTCGGGCAAGCGAACCTTGTGGTCCGGTCCGAATTCGATTCCCGGAATCATCCTTTGCGTCGTCCTCCCCAGGCGACTCTATATGGCGACCGACGGTGGGCGCTACGCCCATCGTGGCTCTCTGAGCATGCAGATGTCGCTCAGTTGAACCGTACGTACTCGAAGTCGACCGGCTGACCGTTGATGCCGCGGGCTGGCGGCGCAATCCAGTGCGCGTACTTGCCCGGCTCTGTCACGGGTGCGCCCATCAGCGAGGTCACGAAGGCGCGGTCCGCGTCGGTGGGCAGCCACTTGCTCTCGTTGGCCTTCCACTCGGCCTCGCTCAGCACCTTGCCGTCGGGCGAGACGTTGAGGCCGGCGAAGGCGCCGATGCGCCGATGGAAGCCGCGATGGGGCAGCTTCATCTCGAAATCGATGCCGGCCTTCTCGAGGATCTTGTTCCAGCGCAGCACGCCGCGGCCGCAATCTTCGATATAGTCCTGGCGCAGCCGTTCGTTGAGGGCCGACAGGGCCGGTACGGGCTTGCGCACGATGCCGCCACCCTCGGCGGTCTCGATCTCGTAGGCTGCATCGGTCAGGACGTGATCGTCCTCGATGCGCGTCTCGAGGAAGCGACCCTTCAGCCCCTGGCTGTAGTAGTTAGCAGCGTTGGTCGAGGTTTCCTGCCCGAACAGGTCCAGCGACACCGAGAAGTGGAAGTTGAGATACTTCTGGATCGTGCGCAGATCGATGGCACCGAGCGAGCGGACATCGTCGGTCTTGTGTTCCTTCATCAACTCGCAGGTGCGCTGGATGATGCGGCCGACGCCAGTCTCGCCCACGAACATGTGGTGCGCTTCTTCGGTCAGCATGAAGCGGCAGGAGCGCGCCAGCGGATCGAAGCCGGACTCGGCCAACGAGGCGAGCTGATATTTGCCATCGCGGTCGGTGAAGTAGGTGAACATGAAGAAGGACAGCCAGTCCGGCGTCTTCTCGTTGAAGGCGCCAAGGATGCGCGGCTTGTCGGGATCGCCGGAGTGGCGCTCCAGCATCGCCTCGGCTTCCTCGCGGCCGTCGCGGCCGAAGTATGCGTGCAGCAGATAGACCATCGCCCACAGGTGCCGGCCTTCCTCGACATTGACCTGGAACAGGTTGCGCAGGTCGTACAGCGACGGCGCCGTCTTGCCGAGCAGGCGCTGCTGCTCGACACTGGCCGGCTCGGTGTCGCCCTGCGTCACGATCAGGCGGCGCAGTGTGGAGCGCAACTCGCCGGGGACCTCCTGCCAGGCGGGTTGCCCTTTGTTGTCGCCGAAGGCGATCTGCCGCTCGGGATCGCGCTCGGCGAGAAAGATGCCCCAACGATACTCCGGCATCTTCACATAGCCGAAGTTGGCCCAGCCGTTGGCGTCGGTCGAGATGGCGGTGCGCAGATAGACGTCGAAGTCAGTGGATCCGTCGGGCCCCAGTTCCTTCCACCAGTCGAGGAAGCCCGGCTGCCAGTTCTCGAGCGCGCGCTGCAGGCGGCGGTCGCTGGCGAGGTCGACGTTGTTGGGAATGCGCTGGCTGTAGTCGATGGCCATGATTTCCTCCTTGTGCCTGGCGCTTGCCGTGTGCCGTTTCAGGCGCGCTTGCGGTCGTACTTGCTCTGCTTGCCCGTGCCGTAAAGCTTCAACGCGCCCTCCGGGCCGGTCGCGTTGGGTCTCTGGAAGATCCAGTTCTGCCACGCCGAGAGACGGGCGAAGATCTTGGTCTCCATCGTCTCGGGGCCGGCAAAGCGCAGGTTGGCCTCCATGCCGATCAGACCGTCGGGCGAGAAGCCTGCGCGTTCCTCGACAGCAAGGCGCACCTCGTCGTCCCAATCGATGTCGTCGGGCGTAAAGGTGACGAGACCGAGATCGTCCGCCTTGCCGGCATCGATCGACTGGCCGATGTCCTTCTTCAGAACCTCGACATGCTCCGGCTCGGCCAGGAAGCGCGTCGCCAGACGCGTCAGGCCATTGCCCATGGGATAGGGCCCGAAGTTCATCGCAGTGAGCTTGACCTCGGCTTCGGGCAGGTTCGAGCCTTCGAACACGCCATCGAGCATGTAGGAACGGTCGGCCGCCAGCACGAGTTCGAACAGTGTCCCGGCGAAGCACGAGCCCGGTTCGACCAGCGCGATCAGGCTGCGCGAGCTGACATCGAGGCGCTTCAGGGTGCGCTTCCAGTAGAGCACGATCTCGCGCACCAGCCAGTTTGAGCCCTCGCGGGCAAGCAGCGCATCATAGGCCTCGACGGCGGCGGGATCGCCCTGGCTGTGCAGGACCCAGGTGCCGATCTCGGTCTCGTTGAGGCGCAGATGCATCATCGCATCGTCCAACGCGCGGGCGAGCGCCAGCGGCCAGAAGGCGGCGCCTTCGGCGTGGATGGCCGCCGCGTCGGCGGGAGCAGGAGAGGTCGGTCCACCGATCCGGAAATGAGCGGCGCGCCGCTCGCGGTCGATCTCCACGCTGAGATGCGGATAGCGGATCGTATCGCCCTCGATCGTGCGCTCGATCATCGGCAGCGCGATGCCCTTGGCGTTCTTGGGGCGATCCGACCCGGCGGCGATCTCTTCGGCGATCTTCTTCGTCTCCTCCGCAAGCTTGCTGGGTGCGATCAGCCTGTCGACCAAGCGCCACTGCTGGGCGCGCTTGCCGCGGACGCCTTCCGCGGTGGTGCAGAAGAAGTCGGCATGGTCGCGGCGCACCAGGCGCTTGTCGACCAAACGGGTAAGGCCGCCGGTACCCGGCAGCACGGCCAGCAGCGGAAGTTCTGGTAGCGAGACGGCGCTGGAGCCGTCGTCGGCGAGCAGGATCTTGTCGCAGGCCAGCGCCAGCTCGTAACCGCCGCCGGCGGCGATACCGTTGATGGAGCAGATGTAGCTCTGGCGCGAATGCTCGGTCGCATCCTCGATTGCCAGCCGCGTCTCGTTGGTGAACTTGCAGAAGTTCACCTTGTGGTCGTGGGTCGAGAGGCCAAGCATGTTGATGTTGGCGCCCGAGCAGAAGATGCGGTCGCGCTGGCTGCGGATCACGACCGCGCCGATTTCCGGATGCTCGAAGCGCAGGCGCTGCACGGCGTCGGCCAGTTCGATGTCGACGCCCAGATCGTACGAATTGAGCTTGAGCTTGTAGCCGGGCTTGAGTCCCGCTTCTTCGTTCACGTCCATCGTCAGGTAGGCGACGCCGTTCTCGAGGGCGAGCTTCCAGTGCCGGTAGCGGTCGGGGGACGTCCTGAAATCGATCGGCGCGGCGGATGCGGACTCTGCGGCCATGGCGTTTCCCGTGAATTGCGTAATTCGGTACTGAAATACTTATTTACTTTGCCGGCCGCAAGCGCATCTTATTCACGTTCAGATGATTTCGATCCGTCCCGCGCAAGCTCTTGATCTTCCGGCCATTTCGGCGCTGGACAGCCGCATCACGGGCTCGACCAAGCCGGACTACTGGCGGGATATGCTGGCCCCTGACCGCCATTTCCTTGTCGCCGAGACGGAGCGGGGCGCGCTGGCCGGCTTCATCGCCGGCGAGATCCGCGCGTGGGAATTCGGCCAGCCGGCGGCCGGCTGGGTGTTCGCCATCCAGATCGCACCCGGCCTGCGCCTGCACGGCGTCGGGAGCCGGCTGTTCGAGGCGCTGGTGGCGCGTTTCAAGGAGAAGGGGGTGACCCGCGTGCGCACGCTGGTGGATCGGAAGGACCATCTGATCCTCTCCTTCTTCCGCGCTCAGGGCATGGTGGCCGGTCCGTCGCTGCAGCTCGACATGGACGTGTCGTGAGGCGCGTCTTCTGGAGCGCCGCGTGAAGCTGCAGACGGCGACGCGCCTCGGCCTCTATGCGGTGCTTGAACTGGCACGCGATCCCGAGCGCACTTTGTCGGTCATGGAGCTTGCCGACCGCTTCGGCGTCTCCAGCCATCACCTCGCCAAGGTGCTGCGGACCTTGAGCGTCGCCGGCCTCGTGCGTGGCGACCGCGGCGCCGCGGGCGGCTATCGCTTCACCGGCAATCGTCGCCGCACCACCTTGATGGATGTCGTCGCCCTGTTCGAGCCGGCGCCCGGCCAGCGCGCCAAGGAACCCGGCGAAGACACCGATATCGGCGCCGCCCTGCAGCGTGTGCTGATCGAGATCGACGAGATCGCCGAAGCGACATTGCGCTCCATCAGCCTCGAGACGCTGCTCAAGAGCAACGCTTCGTTCCTGCGCGGACTGTAGGGGCCGGTGAACCGATCGGTTCGGTAAGGACCATAATCGGTGATTGAGAGTCTGCGGTCGTAACTTGTCCGCATGTCACGCTATCTCATTTCCCCGCTTCCTCCTGAGGATACTGCGCCACCGTCCAGGCCACAGGACTTCAATATTCCCGACGAGGCCTACGGCGCCAGAAAAGCCTTCGATCGGCTACAACCGGGAGAAGGACTCGGCCCAGACTTTCAGCGAGAGATCGCAATCGCAAATGCGACACGCGCCTCGGAACTGCAGAACCAGTTCCTCGAACGCCAGCGCGAGATACTTGCCACCGGGCCTGACGCATACCTGAGCACGAGGGGCAGGGATGCTCTTCTGGGTGCCGATGCAACGATCGCCAGGTTGGACGCGGCAAGAGAGGACGTTCTCAGTCAGGCCGCGAATGCCACACAACGAGAACTGCTCTCGCAGGCGTTGGCCGATCACCGGCTCGTCGAGCATGCGACTGTCTCCGATCATGTTGGACAGCAGACGCGCGAGTGGAGGGCGGCGACCGCTGCCGCGCGTCTCGACCAGCTTGGCCGGCAGGCCGCTCTTGACTATGGCGATCCTGGTGCCGTTGAAGCCTATGACCGTGCAAGCCAGAGCGCTGCCCAGGAGAAGGTGCGGGCCTCGGGATGGCTCGAAAGCTCCGACGAAGCGATTTCGACGGTAGGGCGCGCGCGTTCCTCGATCTGGCGCCAAGCGATCGAGGCCGCGCTCGGTAAGATGGAGCTTAAGCCCGCGATTGCTTTGTACGAGCGCGGCAAGGACAGGTTGGCAGCGGCCGATCGGTCCGCCCTGTCGACGTTGATTGGCGTTGCGCACGAGCACGAGATTGCCCGTGAGTATGTCGAGGCAATTGCGCCGATCGCCTATGCACCCCAAACGCCGGCGGACATCGACGATGCGCACGAGGAAGCGAGCGCCCGTAGCGACGCGGATTGGGGCCACGACCCGGAACTGCGTGCGACGATCCAGCATCTCCTCGATGTGCTGTTCGGCAAGCTCAGAGTTGGCGGAGCGGAAGCCGAAGGCAAACGCGGTTCGGCGCTGGACGATTGGCTCAGCAAGCGGGGCGAAGACGGGCTTCCGCAAACCGCGCTTCCTCCGCCGGCCATATGGGCGGAACTCGATCCCGAGCGACAACAGGCGGTCAGGGACATCCTGAAGCGGAATGCCGAAGGTGGAGCGAATGTCCTCGGGAGGACCCGGCCTCGGATCATCCCGGTCTCGGACAAGCATGAGGAAGATGAGACGGAAGAGGTAAAGAAGGAAATAGACAAAGAGACCGGGAAGTTCGGGCGGCGGGTGCTTCATGATCTCGATGAGACACACATCCGGCCGCACGAGATCCCCCAACCTCTCGCGCCGTATCGCCCGCCTTCTTCCGCGGTGAAGCCATCTGAGACGCCCACGCCGGCGCCCAAGACTATTCCTCCAATCCTGTCCGAGGGGGCCAAGCCTCCAGTCTCGAAACCTCAGACTCCTGCAGAAAAGTTGTCCGCCAGCCGGGGGAAACTGAAACAACTCGACCCCTCCCATCCAGAGGTATCGGGCAGTCCGGAAATCAAGGAGCCGTCGCTGATAGAGGAAGCCCTGGTCAAAGTAAGGAACGCGCTGAAGTCGGCAATCTTGCGTATCTACGGACATCGAGGGCGAAATTTTGAGGCTCGTGTTCTGAAGATGCTTGGACTTAATAAGAATACCATAAAGGTGACTACAGATGAGGGAAGCTCGATCCCGGATGCCCTAACGGACACAGAACTCATCGAGATCAAGGATCGTGCCTATGTCACCATGACCCGGCAATTGTGTATACAGGCTAAAGCCGCGAAGAGGTTGGGATTGACGGCTGTGTTGTACGTAAGGAAAGGCGCACGGGTTAGCGCGGAAGTGCGAGCGAATTTCATAGTGCGTGAGGTAAGTGAAGCGGAGCTGCCCTTATGACGAAGAAATCGACCATTGTATCCAGACTCGTTTTCCCGGCGGCTGCGCGAGCTGAGGTTCTTGCTGCATTCTTGTCTCTTCCTGGCGACATGGGACCCACTCATCACCGTGTGGGCGAAAGAGATCGTCGTAAACCCATTGGGGATCCGTCTGAATTCCAGAACACGATGCTGGGCGGGCGTAGCTTCTACCTTGTTGCGCCACAGGGGACTTACAATTTCAATCCAAACGCTCACTTGCCCATCGACTGCTCGGCTCGTCGCATTCCTTCAGCCTTGGCTCGTGATTATCTGACACACATGGCAGCGGCAGGGCCAATCTTCGGGTACTGCTGCGCCGACGAAGAGGAAATGCACCGGCACTATCTTCGCATGGAAGTGAAGAGCGGCGTCATGTCCGGTTACTACGGGCGCAATATCGATCGGTACGTCCCGGGGCTCTACTGGTTGACGCTGGTTTCGGAGCAGCTTCTCGAGAAGCATGGGGTGCCGATCAGCGTGTTGGAGAACAT
This sequence comes from Enhydrobacter aerosaccus, assembly GCF_900167455.1. Lineage (GTDB taxonomy): Bacteria > Pseudomonadota > Alphaproteobacteria > Reyranellales > Reyranellaceae > Reyranella > Reyranella aerosaccus. Next base: position 143,099 of record NZ_FUWJ01000005.1, on the reverse strand, counting down.
CGCGCTCGAACATGTCGATCTGGGGGGCGGCATCCATCTGTTCCGATTCTATGACCATCCCGAGGACTGGCGCTCCAGTAAGGCCATCGATGATGTCTTACGGTCGGTGCCGGGGTTCTTCGATCTCAAGAAGGTTCAGGCCAACTTGACGCCCGGTGTCGACTTCCAGGAACGCAGCCAAGAACTTCGGCCCTGGGACTGACGGTTGGCAACATACTGCTTTGTGATCGGTCGGGCTCCATCCCCCGTGCGTCTAGGGCAACATATTCTTGAGCGGCCACGTCAACCGCGACGTGGCGTCTCTGCCAGTCCGTAAGCACAAGTCCACGGAATCGTGATAAATCTCTCTGGTCGGGCGGCTTATTCAGCAGCTCCGTAACGCGCATTTTTCCGTGCCGCGCGCTTAGGCGGGAGAGGCTCGAAAAAGTCCGCCGCCCCTTGATTAGAATTAATCTAAACTATATTCAAGCTATTGAAGACGATCGGAGTGGCCATGACAGAAGAAAGCAAATGCCCGTTCGCGGGCGGGAAGCGGGTTTACGGCAATCGGGACTGGTGGCCGAACCAGCTGAACCTCCATGTTCTTCATCAGCATTCCAGCCTGTCCAATCCGATGGGGGAGGCGTTCGATTACGCCAAGGAATTCAAGAGTCTCGATCTGAATGCCGTGATCGAGGACCTCCGCGCCTTGATGACGGAGTCGCAGGAGTGGTGGCCGGCCGATTTCGGCCACTATGGCCCGCTGTTCATTCGGATGGCGTGGCACAGCGCCGGCACTTACCGGATCGGCGATGGCCGGGGTGGCGCGGGGCGCGGCCAGCAACGTTTCGCGCCCATCAACAGCTGGCCCGACAATGCCAATCTCGACAAGGCGCGCCGGCTGCTGTGGCCGATCAAGCAGAAATACGGGCGCAAGATTTCCTGGGCGGACCTGCTGATCCTCACCGGCAACGTTGCGCTGGAGTCCATGGGCTTCAAGACGTTCGGGTTCGGCGGTGGCCGGATCGATAGCTGGGAGCCCGATGAGGACATCTACTGGGGCCCCGAGGGCAAGTGGCTGGCGGACGAACGTTATAGCGGCGATCGCGATCTGGAGAACCCGCTTGGCGCGGTGCAGATGGGGCTGATCTACGTCAATCCGGAAGGTCCGAACGGCAAGCCGGACCCGCTTGCCGCGGCGCGCGATATTCGCGAGACCTTCGGGCGCATGGCGATGGACGACGAGGAGACGGTCGCGTTGATTGCTGGCGGCCATACCTTCGGCAAGACCCACGGCGCCGGGGATGCCGCCCTGGTCGGGCCGGAACCCGAGGGAGCTGCCATCGAGGACCAGGGCCTGGGCTGGAAGAGCCGATACGGAACGGGCAAGGGCGCCGATGCGATCACCAGCGGTCTTGAGGTCACCTGGACCTCGACGCCGACGAAGTGGAGCACAAACTTCTTCTGGAACCTGTTCGGCTACGAGTGGGAACTCACCAAGAGCCCGGCCGGCGCGCATCAATGGACGCCGAAACATGGCGGCGGGGCCGGCTCGGTGCCGGACGCGCACGATCCGTCGAAGCGCCACGCGCCGTCGATGCTGACCACCGACCTCGCCCTGCGTATCGATCCCGTCTACGAAAAGATCTCTCGGCGCTTCTACGAGAATCCGGACCAGTTCGCCGACGCGTTTGCCCGCGCATGGTTCAAGCTTACGCACCGCGACATGGGTCCGATCGTGCGCTATCTCGGCCCGCTCGTCCCGAAGGAGGAGCTGCCGTGGCAGGACCCGATCCCGGCGGTGAATCATCCACTGATCGATGAAGCCGACATCGCCACGTTGAAGGCGAAGGTCCTTGCTTCGGGGCTGTCGGTTTCCCAGTTCGTTTCGACGGCCTGGGCATCGGCATCGACGTTCCGCGGCTCCGACAAGCGCGGCGGCGCGAACGGCGCGCGCATCCGGCTCGCGCCGCAGAAGGATTGGGAGGTCAACCAGCCGGCGCAGCTCGCGGCGGTTCTCCAGAAGCTCGAAGCGATCCAGAAGGAATTCAACGCTTCGCAGGCGGATGGCAAGAAGGTTTCGCTGGCCGACCTGATCGTTCTCGCTGGCGGTGCGGCGATCGAGAAGGCCGCCAAGGCGGCCGGACACCAAGTCACGGTGCCGTTCACGCCGGGACGGATGGATGCCTCACAGGAGCAGACCGACGTTCATTCGTTTGCGCCGCTCGAACCGATTGCCGACGGCTTCCGCAACTATCAGCGCGGAAAGCAGCGTGTATCGCCTGAGGAACTGCTGGTCGACCGGGCTCAATTGCTCACGCTGACGGCCCCCGAGATGACGGTGCTCGTCGGCGGGCTGCGCGTTCTCGGCGCGAACATTGGCAAATCCGAGCATGGCGTCTTCACTGCGCGGCCGGAGACGCTGACGAACGACTTCTTTGTCAACCTGCTCGATATGGGCACGGAATGGCGGCCGTCCGCCGGCTCCGACGGCGTCTATGAGGGAACAGACCGCAAGACGAAGCAGGTCAAATGGATTGCCACGCGCGTCGACCTGATCTTCGGTTCGCATTCCCAACTGCGTGCCCTGGCCGAGGTCTATGCCTGCACCGACTCGTCGGAGAAGTTCGTGAAGGACTTCGTGGCGGCCTGGACCAAGGTGATGGACCTCGACCGCTTCGACCTCGCCTGATCCTTCACAGCGATCAGGGAAGATCACCGACCTATGCTGCGATCATCGCAGCATAGGTCGGGTATAAGACATCATCGGATCGAACCGTCCTTGCTCCAGCCGTCGCGCGTCTGGGGCAACTTCTTCTTGAGCAGGGCGCCGGCCACGACGTTGCGCAGGACCTCGGCGGTGCCGCCGCCAATGGTGAACATGCGCACGTCGCGGGCCATGCGTTCAAGCGGCAGTTCGCGACTGTAGCCGCGCGCTCCGAAAACCTGCAGCGCGTCGTTCACCACCTGGATGGCGTTCTCCGACGTGAAGACCTTCGCCTGCGCCGCCATCAGCATGTCCGGGAAGCCGCCTTCGCCAGAGCGGGCGGCCTTGTAGACCAGGGCCTGGGCGGCGGCGAGCTTGATCGACATGTCGGCGAGCTTCCATTGCAGACCCTGGAACTCGTTGATGGGCCGGCCGAACTGCTCCCGCTTCTCCGACCAGTCGAGGGCGAGCTGATAGGCGCCCTCTGCGATGCCGAGCGCCACCGTCGCCGCGCCGACGCGCTGGCTGTTGTAGGCGTTCATCAGGTCGGCAAAGCCCTTCCTGAGGCCGCGCGGCGGGATCACGAGCGCGGAGGGCGGCACGTCCATGTCCTCGAAGTCGATCACCGCCTCGGGAATGCCGCGCAGGCCCATGGTCGGCTCGCGTTTGGTGATCTTGAGGCCCTTGGTCTCGTCGCGGATGGCGAGGAAGCCGCCGATGCCTTCGAACTCTCCCTTTTCGTCGTAGACCTTGGCGAAGATCAGGTGCAGGCGCGAGACGCCACCGCCCGTGATCCAGTGCTTGCGGCCATTGAGGACATAGCGGTTGCCCTTCTTGTCGGCGCGCGTGGTCATGCCGTTGGCATCGGAGCCGGCTCCAGGCTCGGTGATGCAGATCGCCGGCTTGTCGCCGGCCAGCACCATGTCGGCGGCGAGCTTCTTCTGCTCTTCCGAGCCGTAGGCCATAACGGCGCTGATGGCGCCCATGTTGGTCTCGACGGCGATGCGGCCGGTAACGGCGCAGGACGCCGACAGCGCTTCGATCGCCAGGACCGCCTCGAGCCAGCCCTTGCCTTGGCCGCCATACTGCGTGGGGATCGTCATGCCGATCAGCTTGGCATCCTTCAGCAGCTCGACATTATCCCAGGGATATTGCTCGGTGCGGTCGACCTCCGCGGCCCGCTGCGAGACCGGCCCAGCCGCCAGTTCGCGGGCGCGGGCCTGGAGCTTCAGCTGGTCGGCAGACAATCCAGAAACGTTCATGGCAGGCTTTCCTGATGGCAGGGATCAATGCTGTAGATGTTGGCCGGATCGCTTCGGCCACGCACGGCAACCGTGCCCAGAGGCGTGAAGGTGAAGCCTTCGCCGCAGGCCTGGCAGGTGCGCTCGGACACGAGGATGCGCGTGCCGTATTCCTTGTTCAACTCCTCGAGGCGGGCAGCGAGATTCACCGTATCGCCCAGCAGCGTGAAGCTGAGGCGTTTGCCAGCGCCGACATCGCCACCGATGACGGCGCCGGTGCTGATTCCGATCCGGGTCGGGAAGGCGACCTGGTGATCGCCGAAACGGCGAGAGGAGACGGCCCGCTGGATGTCGATGGCCGCGCGCACCGCGGCCGCGGGATGGTCATGGCAGGCCAGAGGCATGTTGAAGGAAGCAAAAAGTCCATCGCCGATGAAGGTGTTGACGATGCCGCCATGGTCGCGAATCGGCGCCAGAACAGTCTCGAGATAGGCGTTGAGCGCGGCGACGAGATCAGGTGGGTCCAGATGCTCGGCAATCGTCGTGAAGCCGGCGATGTCGGTGAACAGGATCGTCGCCTCGGCCATCTCCGCGGACCGCTGGCCGTCGCCTTGGCGGCGCAGAATGGTGGCGGCGACATTTTCGTCGACATAGCGGCCAAAGGTTTCGCGGATGCGTTCCCGCTCACGCAACCCCTCGACCATGGCGTTGAACTGGCGGGTCAGCTCGCCGATTTCGTCGTTCGAGGTGACAGGGACGCGGATGTCGAGATCGCCACCGGCGACCTTGGTCATCGCGTTGGAGAGGATGCCGAGCGGCCGCAACAAGGTGCGGATGATGAAGTAGGCCGTGATCGCGATTCCCAGCACGGCGACGCCGACATCGTTGGTGATCTCCCTCTGCAGCCGATCTCCCGTATAGGAGAACAGATCGACGATGATGGCACTGAGTGGCGCCAGCGAGATCGCCATCAGCGCGACCAAGAGCTTGAGCGGATAGCTGCCGAAGAACAGTTCGAGCGTCCGCCCATAGTGGCGCGAGATGAAGGTACAGAGCTGGGCCAGGTAGTCGCTGACGACGAAGTAAGTGTAGGTGAAGTAGAAGATCGGCAGAACGATCGTGACGACGATGAGATCAGCGATGGTCGGAGGCAGAATGCCGAGCGCAGCCGCGCTCGGAAGATAGCCGATCGCCTGCCGGTAAGCCGTGAGAACGAACTCGAGGATCGCGACATTGCGAGCCGTCAGCAGAGGGAGCTGCGTCAGACGACGTTGCGTCTCGTCGAAGCTTTGCTCGCCGTCCAGGTAACGCTGGATCGGTGCAAACAGCCGCCGGCAGAGCAGATACTGGAGGCCGCCCATCACCAACAAGCTCGCCGCCAGCGAGGAGGGGGCGGCGACCCAGGCGTCGTGTACGACGATGAAGATGATGGCAACCAGGATGTCGAGCCCGGCGACCGAGAGCGCCATCCAGAAATACCGTCGGCGGATGACGCCAATTTCGGCCGCCGTGGCTGGGGCAGCCGAGGCGGTCATGCCTGTGGGTCGATGCTGTACACGATGACATTGCCTCTGTGTCCGCGCACGTCGGTCTCGCCCAGGCAGGTATAGGCAAAGCGATTGCCGACGGCCCGGATGGTATTCTCGGTCACCAGGATCGAAGTATGGAAGTGCTTGTTGAGCTGTTCGACCCGAGAAGCGATGTTCACCGCATCACCCAGCAACGTGTAGCTCAGCCAATCCGCCGTCCCGATCGTGACGCCGATTACCGGACCGGTGTTGATGCCGATACGGGTACGGATGCGCATGTTGGCGGGAAAGGCGACGGTTGCGAGGGCGCGCTGGACCTCGAGGGCGGCTTGGATGGCAGCCGCAGCATGATCTTCCTGCGGAAGCGGCAGGTTGAAGCTCGCGAACAGGCCGTCGCCGATGCAGTTGTTGACCACGCCGCCGCGGTGCTGAATCACCGGGACGACCGTCGCGTAATAAGTGTTGAGAATGCGGGCGACTTCGTGCGGCGACAGCATCTCGGACAGGGCGGTGAAGCCCTCGATATCCGTGAACATCAATGTCGCTTCGGCCAGCGTATCGGCAACGCGGCCGTGGCGCTCCTGGTCGGCCAGGATTTCGGACGCAACCCTTTCGTTCACGTACTTGCCGAAGACATCACGCAGGTATTGGCGTTCCGTAAGGCCTTCCGCCATCAGGTTGAAGCCGCTGGTGGCTCGTCCGATCTCGTCATCCGATGTCACCGGCAGCCGGACCGCGAGATCGCCCTCGGCGATATGGCGCATGCCATCGTCGAGCCGAGTGATCGGCCGGGTCAGGGCCTGGGAGATCCAGTAGTAGATGATGATGACGCCCATCACCGAGGCAGAAACATCGACCGCGGCCTCGCGCAGGAGGCGATTGCCGCTGTAGCTGGCGATATCGCCGGCCAGCAGCGTCATGGCGGCGAACGACACGAACAGGATGGCGACGCCGACCTTGCGCCGGAAGGTGCCGCGAAAGGTCGTGATGTTCACGCCCCGGGTCTCGAACAGGAACTCGCACAGACGGTCGAGATAGGTGCTGACGATGAAATAGGTCAGGACGACGTTGAACGACGTCTCGACCACGAAGGACGTTATGGTGTCGGTCCAGGCCTGAATCTCGAAGGTCGCACCGAAGGTGATACCAGCTCGGGCCGAGAGCATATGAAACGCCATCAGCGGCGCGTCGAAGAGCGCCACGAGCGCCGCGCAGGATCGCGGAAGGTTTGCCAACCGGCGCTCGACAGCCGAATAAGGGATCTCGCCGTCAATGTAGCGGTGTACCGGTCTGAACAGCAGCCACGCCGCCGAGCCGAGCCCCAGGACCAGGAAAAGCGCCGACACGGCTGCCATGGGCGGAAGAGCCAATGGCTGACCGTTGATCGCCACATAGACCGCGGATGTCGCCACATCGATGGCGAAAGGCACGCCCATCGCGAGGTAATAGCGGGCGACGATATTGTTGGCCGACAACGCCGGCACCGCGCGGGACGACGCGACCATGTCGATTGTATAGAGCGGATCGCGTCGGAACGGAACGACCTGCGACACCGGCCTCGGGATGCCGCTCAGGTCGTCAGTTCATGCGCTGTAATCTTATATTGGAAGGCCTCCGGGTCGAGCGGATCGACCAGGCCGGATTTGTCTTCAGCCTGCGGGTACATGAGGAAGGGGAGCGCCGCCTGCTGGCTCCCGGGCAGGGAGACATCGTGGGCGACGTTGAAGGCGACCCAGTTGCCTTCCCAGGCCCCGAACAAGGCGCGACGCGCCGCCGCGACCTTGGGGTCCAGCAAGGCGAGATTGGTCGGCGGCTCCTCGAGTACGACCTTGCGTACGTCGGCGGGATCGACTGGTGTCCAACCGCTACCAGCAAGCCAGACCTCGGCCCGGCAGTGCTGCGCCTTGGTGACGATGTCGGACGCGGTGCCAAGAGATTTGTAGCCGAACTGCGATGGCAGGACGCGGATGCCGTAGACATCGCGGGCGGGCAAGCCGACCGAGCGGGCCATGGCGACGTAAAGTGCGTTCAGGTCAGCGCATTTGCCGTTCAGGTTACCGGTCTTGATCATCCAGCTCACGTCGCCGATGCCGCAGCCCCGCGTCTTGGGATTGCGGAAGGTGTTCTCGACGACCCATTCGTACAGCGCGCGGGCCTTGTCGACGTCCGTCGTCTTGCCGCGGACGATGCCTTCGGCCGTTTCCTTGACGATGCCGTCGACCGGAAGGAGGGCCGTGGCCTCTAGGTTGATGGCGCGTTCCTTGTCGTCGAGGGCCGCTGCGGTTCCTTTGCCCGGGACGACAGCACGGTCGCGCGTCTGGACGGTCGTCGTCACCTCGAGCGCGGGCGCCTGGACATCGGTCGCCCATTCGACGCGCAGCATCTCCGCTCCGTACTTCGCATCCTTCACGCGCTCCGCCATCGTCGCGTTGCCGGTCCAGGTGACACTGCCCGGCCGCTGCCATTCCGATGCGACGAAGGTCGGCAGCGGGATCCAGGCCTTGTTGGCGAAGGTCGGTTCGACGCGGGTCGTCAGCGAGACCGTGCGCCATCCAGCCGGAACGGGTGAAAAGTTGCCATCGCCCCTTGCCAGGCGTGGGGCGATGCCGACGGTTGCGACAGCAAGTCCAGCGGACAACAGCCTGCGTCTATTCATCATCCCTCGTTCCTCCAAGCTGAGACGCCGGGAGGCGGATGGTCCGTCGACGGATAATCCGAACTGTCCCGGATCGGACTGCACCGCACCGCGGCAGCAGTCGAAATCCGATGGGGTCAACGTGCAGCGCGTACGCTCCGGCGTCAACCGCGAGGGATGGGATCACAGACCGAGATAGGCTTGGCGCACGCGATCGTTATCGAGAAGTTCGCGGCCGGAGCCCGACAATTCAATGCGCCCGTTCTCCAGCACATAAGCGCGATGTGCGATCTTGAGCGACGCCGTCACATTCTGTTCGACCAGCAGAATGGTCAGGCCTTCCTCGTTCAGACGCCGCACGATGCGGAATACGTCGTGCACGATGGCGGGGGCGAGACCGAGCGAGGGTTCGTCGAACATGATCAGGCGCGGCTGTCCCATCAGGCAGCGGCCGATGGCCAGCATCTGCTGCTCGCCGCCCGATAGTGTCCCGGCGGGCTGCCGACGGCGTTCCGACAGGCGCGGGAACATGGTGAAGACACGTTCGAGCGTCCGCTTCTCCGCACCGCGCGCCCGTTTGAGCGTAGCGCCCATCTCGAGATTCTCGAGCACAGTGAGGTTAGGGAACACTTGCCGTCCTTCGGCGACGTGCCCGACGCCGACCTCGCAGGTGCGATAGCTCGGCCAGGCCGTGATATCGACACCGTCGAAGCGAATGCGGCCGCTGGCCGGTTTCTCGATGCCATGGATGGCGCGGATCAGCGAGCTCTTGCCGGCCCCGTTGGCGCCGACGATGGCCACGATCTCGCCCGTCCGGATCTCGAGCGAAACGCCGCTGAGCGCCTGGGCGTCGCCATAATAGAGATCGACGGCGTCGACCTGCAGCAGCGGGTCGCTCACGCTGCGTCCTCTTCGCCGAGATACACGTCGAGGACGGCTTGATTGCGCGAAATCTCGAGCGGGGTGCCCTCGGCGATCTTCTCGCCATAGCTCACGACCACCACTTCGGCCGCCAGTGCCATGACAGCGCGCATGACGTGCTCGATCAGCAGGATGGTGAGGCCGGTCGTCCGGTTGAGGTCGCGCAGGAACGCCACCATCACGTCGACTTCCGTCGGCCTCAGGCCGGCCATGACCTCGTCGAGCAACAGCAGCTTCGGGTCCGTCGCCAACGCGCGGGCCACTTCGAGCCGCTTGCGATCGGGAAGGGTGAGGCTTTCGGCGAGCCGATGGCGCCGATCGTGGAGTCCGAGCTGGGTCAGAATTGTCTCGGCGCTGTGCCGCGCTTCGACGAGATCGGCATGCCGATGCAGGGCGCCGATGGTGACGTTCTCCAGGACGCTGAGCGCCTTGAAGGGCTTCACGATCTGGAACGTGCGGCCGACGCCCGCGGCGCACACGCGATCGGGGCGCAGGCCGGAGATGACGTGTCCGTCGAGGCTGATCGATCCGGCATCGGGCGTGTAGACGCCGGCGATCATGTTGAAGATCGTCGTCTTACCGGCCCCGTTGGGGCCGATCAGGGCGTGAATGGCGCCGGCGGGAACGGCAAAGCTCACGTCGTGCACGGCGCGCAACCCGCGGAAGCTCTTGCCGACACCGGCAATCTCCAGTCGCGCGCCGGTCATTGGCGATGCTCCCCGATACCCAGGCGCGCGGCCAGCCAGGGCCAGATGCCAGCCGGGCGATACATCACGATCGCCAACAGGGCGATGCCGTAAAAGATCTGCTTGATGCCCGGGATGCCAAGCGCATCGCCGAGGTCGGTGAAGACCTCGCCCAGACCGGTGAGGACGACCGCACCGACGACCGGGCCGAACAGCGTCCCGAGGCCGCCGATGATGGGCGCCAGCGTAATCTCGATCGACCTCCCCATTCCGAAGGCCGTCTCCGGAAACAGGTTGTTGTAGTAAAAGGCGTTCCAGACTCCGGCCAAGGAGGTGAGGGCGGCTGAAATGGTGATGGCCAGCATCTTGTAGCGCAGCACCGGCACGCCGACGGCCTGCGCCGCTTCGGCGTCCTCGCGGATGGCGAGCCAGTAGCGGCCCAGCCGGCTTTCCAGCAGCAGCCGGCAGAGGATGAAGGTGCCGGCGGCAAGCGCCAGGATCACATAATAGAACAGCAGCGGTCCGCCGCGCAGGTCGAATGGATTGGGTGCCACATCGACCTTGAGGAACAGCCCGCCCGAGGCGCCGAACCAATCGAGGTGGTCGAAGGCGATGCGGGTGAACTCGCCGAAGGCGATGGTGAGCAGGGCGAAATAGACGCCGGCGAGCGAGAAGCGGAAGCCGAGATAGCCGACGATCGCGCCGGCAAGGGCTGCGGCCGCCGCAGCGGCGAAGGCTCCGGCCCAGGGGCCGATGCCGTAATGCGTGAACAGGCCAGCGGCAACGTAGCCTCCGAGACCGGCATAGAGCGCGTGACCAAGTGACAACTGGCCAGCGAAGCCCATCATGATGTTCCAGGCTTGGCCGACATAGGCGAAGTAGAGCACCAGGATCAGGACCGACAGGCCGTATTTGTCGAGCACGGCCGGTGCCACCAGCAGCAACGCCAGCAGCGCGACCAGCACCCAGAGAATCCGTGGCGCTACGCCGTGGATCAGTCGGCGGAGGAGCATCATGGGTTGCGCTTGCCCGTCAGTCCCTGCGGACGCAACAGCAGGACCAGGATGAGAAGACCGAAGCTGAACATGCTCTTGAGCGACGGGTCGACCAGCAGGCCGGCGACGGCCTCGCTGACGCCAATCAGCAACCCGCCCAGCAGGGCGCCGGTCATGCTGCCAAGCCCGCCCACGATGACGATAATGAAGGCGAGCAGCGTGTACTCCGCGGCAAGGAAGGGGGTCACCGGAATGATGGTGATCATCAGGGCACCGGCCGCGCCGACGCAGGCGGCACCGACTCCGAACGTGATCGCATAGAGGCGCTTCACGTTCAGGCCGACCACCAGGGCGCCCATGTTGTTGTCGGCGGCGGCACGGATCGACTTGCCGATTCGGGTATGGGTGAAGAACAGCCACAGCAGGCCCGCGATGGCCACCGCGGCGATGGCGGCGTGCAGGCGAACGGCATCCAGCACCAGCGGGCCGAATTCGTACGAGTCGAACTGGGAGTCGAGCTGCACGCCGCGGGAATCCGGGCCGACGACAGCGAGGCAGACATTCACCAGCACCAGCGCAATGCCGAGCAACAGCAGGAATTGCTGGTGCTCGGGCCGCCCGATGAACGGTGATATCACGCTGCGCTGCAGGGCATACCCGGCCACGAAGAAGACCACCGCGATCACCGGCAGGCTGATCAGCGGCGACACCTGCAGATACTCGAAGCCCGCCCAGGCGAGATACATGCCCACGACCATCATCTCGCCATGCGCAAAGTTGACGACGCGCATGACACCGAAAATGACCGAGAGCCCGAGCGCCATCAGCCCGTACACCATGCCGGTGAGCAGGCCCTTGGTGATCGCCTGGGCGAGTGAGAGGAGGAAGTCCGACGTCAAGATGACAGCGTGATCACGTCCGGCGCTTGTCGTTCCAGCCCGGCTCCGGGAAGACCAGATCGGCTGCCGCAGAGGCCTTCGGCATCACCACCGTCGGCTTGCGCTTCAGGTTCTGCACCGCCGCCGCCACGATATTGACGTTCTGGCCCTTGGCATCGAACTGGATCGGACCACCGACCATGACGTGCTGATCGATCTTCAGGCCGCGCAGCGCCGCCATCAGGGCGTCGGCCTTGGTCGACTTGGCGGCCAGCCAGGCTTGCGCCGCGATCAGCATCGCCTCGAAGGTGAAGCCACCGTTGAGGTCGAGCTGGTCGCTGGCGAACTTGGCGGCGTGCTGCTTCTCCAGTGACTGCGTCATGGCCGATTTGGGATCGAGCCACGGCACGTTCGAGATATGGAAGTCGCCGTACTTGCCCATGGTCTTGAGGAAGTCCTGCTCGTACAGGCCGGGCGCACCTGGGTTCATGATGGCCATCGGCTCCCAGCGCTGCTTGACCATCTCCTGGATCATCAGCTTGGCGTCGTTCAGGCGGCTGACCGGCATGAGCATGTCGGCCTTGGTCGCCTTGGCCTTGGCGACTTCGACCGAGAGATCCTTGGCGGCGGGATCGTAGGTGATGATGTCGACGAGCTGGTACGGCATGTCGAGCTTGGGGAACATCGCCTTGATGCCGCCGACCATCGAGGTCCCGAACGTGTCGTTGATGCTCATGAGCACCGCAGTTTTGGGCGTGACGCCCGAGGCCTTGAAGATTTCCTTGTGCAGGGCAAAGGCGCCGGAGATCAGCATCGGCGCGGTGGGGAAGTTGCGGACCACGAACTTGTAGCCCTGTTCCGTGATCTGTGGCGCGGCGGCGATATTGACGATCAGGGGAATGCCGCGCTGTTCGGCGACCTGGGCAATGGCGATCGTCTGGCCCGAATCGAAGGCGCCGATCAGGACATGGGCGCCGGCCTCGATGGCCTTTTCTGCCTGGGTCCGGGCGACGTCGGGCTTGGTTTCCGTGTCGTAATTCACCACGTCGAGCTTCACCGGCATCTTCATGTCGGCGAACACCGCGTTGGCCACGTCGGAACCGCGCTTGCAAGCCTGTCCGATCTGCGCCTGGGTACCCGATGTCGGCAGCAGCACGGCGACCTTGAGGTCACCGGAACCAGACTGGGCGAGGGCATGGCGCAGTGGCAACGGCGCGCCGATGACGGCGGCTCCGGCCAAGGCGGCTCGGCCCAAATGACGACGGGTGAAGCGGATCTGGTTGGTCATCTGACCCTCCCTGTATTCGGCGGACCTCTGCGGCCCCTGTTTTTGGCTGGCCGGACTATAGAGACGGTCGCGCCGCCATGCTAGGTCGACCGACATGGTTGTGAGCCTTTCAGACCTCAACGGCATGGCCCTGCCGGCCTTCGAAGCGGTGGTGGGCCCGACGTTCGAGCTTGCCCCGTGGGTTGCGGCGGCGGCCCATGCGAAGGGGCCGTTCGCCACGGTGACCGCGCTGCACGCGGCGATGATGGAGGCGGTCCGAGCCGCGCCCCATGAGACGCAGCTCGGCTTCGTCCGCAACCATCCCGACCTGGCCGGAAAGGCGGCCCGCGCTGGCGACATTACCGTCGAGTCGCGACACGAACAGGCAAGTGCCGGGCTGGATGCCTTGTCGGACGAGGAGTTCAGGCTTTTTCACAGCCTCAACGATGCCTACAAGGCCAAGTTCGGCTTTCCGTTCATCATCTGTGTGCGGCGGCATACGCGCGACTCGATCCTGCGTCAGTTCGAGCGTCGCCTGAAGCACGAGCAGGATGTCGAATTCACGACAGCCCTGCAGGAGATCTTCTACATCACGCGGCTGCGGCTGGCCGATGCCGTGATCGGGGACGGCATGCCCAAGGTGACTGGGCGCCTCAGCACTCATGTGCTCGACACACATGTGGGGCGCCCTGCTGCCGGCATGGGCGTCGAGCTCTATGAACTGGCGGGCGACGGGGCTTACCGAATCGCACGCACCGTGACGAATGCCGACGGGCGCACCGACGCTCCCTTGATCGCCGGTAAGCCGCTGCCGATCGGTCGCTACGAACTGCGTTTTGCCGTCGGTGACCACTATCGGAATAGGGCTGTGGAAGGCGGAGATCCGCCATTCCTCGATATCGTGCCTTTGCGCTTTTCGATTGCCGAGCCCGAGGGGCATTATCACGTCCCGTTGCTGTGTACGCCCTGGAGCTATTCGACCTATCGCGGAAGCTAGGGAAAACAAGGAGGAAGCCAATGACCACCTATAGTGATGTCTCCCTGATGATCGATGGCGCCTGGACCAAGGGCGCGAACGGGCGGACGATTCCCATCGTCAATCCGGCGACCGAGGAAGTGATCGGCCAGGTTGCCCATGCCGAGACCTCGGATCTCGATCGCGCCCTGGCGGCGGCCGACAAGGGCTTCCGGCAATGGAAGAAGGTTCCGGCCTTCGAGCGCTACAAGATCATGCGCAAGGCAGCCGAGCTGATGCGCCAGCGGCTCGATGATATCGCCGCGATCATGACGATGGAGCAGGGCAAGCCGCTGTACGAGGCCAAGATCGAGACCAATCTCGCCGCCGACATCATCGATTGGATGGCCGAGGAGGGCCGGCGCACGTACGGGCGCATCGTTCCGGCGCGGGGCGAGAACATTCATCAGCTCGTGATGAAGGAACCGGTCGGCCCGGTCGCGGCCTTCACGCCTTGGAACTTCCCGATCAATCAGGTCGTGCGCAAGGCCTCCGCCGCCATCGCCACGGGCTGCTCCATCATCATCAAGGGACCGGAAGATACGCCAGGTTCCTGCGCGCAACTCATCAAGGCCTTCGTCGATGCCGGCGTGCCGGCGGGCGTGATCCAGCTCGTCTACGGCGTGCCGTCGGAGATCAGCCAGTATCTGATCCCGCATCCGGTCATCAAGAAGATCACCTTCACCGGCTCGACGCCGGTCGGCAAGCAGCTGGCGTCGCTGGCCGGCGCGCACATGAAGCGCGTCACCATGGAACTGGGTGGCCATGCTCCGGCGATCGTGTTTGAGGATGCCGATCTCGAGCAGGCCGTGAATGTGCTGGGCGCCAACAAGTTCCGCAACGCCGGCCAGGTGTGCGTGGCGCCGACGCGGTTCCTGGTGCACGAGAAGGTCTATCCCGAGTTCGTGGAGCGCTTCACCACCTTCGCCAAGAACCTGAAGGTCGGCAACGGGCTCGAGGCCGAGACCAAGATGGGGCCGCTGGTGGCGGAGCGCCGCCTGCATGCGATGGACTCAATCGTGAGCGATGCGATCTCGAAGGGAGCGAAGATCCAGACCGGCGGGCAGCGCAAGGGCAACAAGGGCTACTTCTATGAGCCGACGGTGATGACCGATGTGCCGCTCAACGCCAAGATCATGAACGAGGAGCCGTTCGGCCCACTCGCTCCGATCACGCCGTTCAAGGATTTCGACGGCGTGATGAAGGAGGCCAATCGCCTCGACTGGGGATTGGCGGCTTATGCCTACACCAGGAACAGCAGGACGATGGCTCAGGTCGGCGCCGCCTTCGAAAGCGGCATGGTGTCGATCAACCATCACGGTCTGGCCCTGCCCGAGGTGCCGTTCGGCGGCATCAAGGATTCGGGCTACGGCTCGGAAGGCGGTGTCGAGGCGCTCGAGGCTTACCTCAACACCAAATTCGTGACCGCGCTCGGCATGTAAGCCGAGCGCTCAGCGCACGAGCGCGAACGACGACAGGAAGCGCCGGGCCTCTGGCGCTTCCTGCACGGCGGCAGGACCGACATAGACCGCCTGGATCAGGCGGTGGTCCTGCATCACCAGGAGGGTATCGGCGACCTGGTTGCTGCCAGGAATATCGATCACGAGATGTCGTGCGGGTGCATCCCCGACCGTCAGCCGCTCTTGCCGCCGTAATGTTCCGTTGGCCCTCTGGATACTGCCAGCACCGGCACGATCGAGATTGGTTTCAGGATCGCCCATGGTCATCGTCGACGGATACTCGGAACGCACGGTGATGAAAGTCTGGTTACCGATGCTCAAGGCCGAAGTGTGGGACTCGATGACGCCAGCATTGGTGGAGGTACGACGTGTATCCTCCGTCGGTGTGCCTGGAAATTCGACACGGTAACCCTCGCCCCGCGGCTGATAGTCCTTCCATTGCTGGGCGTAGGCCGGGCTCAGCAATCCGAAGGCGACAAACAAGACAGGCAACAGGGTTCGGTACATGGTCATTCCTCTCACTGGTTCAGCGGAGGAATGACGCCCCTTGCAGAAGGTTGCCTGCCCGGTCGCAGTTCTTCAATCGACCTTGGCGCCCGACGCTTTGACGATGGGGGCGAATCGCGCCTCCTCGCTGCGGCGATAGGCGACGGTGTCGGCGACGCTCTTCCAAAGCGGCGTTGCGCCATTCTTGAGATAGGCCTTCTTCACGTCGTCGCTGTCGAGGGCCTGCTTGGTCAGGGCATTGAGCTTCTCGACCATCGCCGGCGGCAGGCCGGCTGGCCCGCAGATACCGCCCCAGGAGTTGATGTCGTAGCCCGGCAGGAACTCCGCCATGGCTGGTACATCGGGCGCCATCGGACTGCGTTCGGTGCCGGTTACCGCGAGACCCCATACCTTGCCACCACCCATCTGGGCCAGCGATCCGGGGATGTTGTCGAAGATCATGTCGACCTGATCGGCCAGCAGATCCTGCACAGCCGGCGCACTGCCCCGATATGGCACATGCAGGATGTCGATCTTGGCCATCGAGACGAAGAGGGCGCCGCTCAGGTGCACCGTCGTCCCCGAGCCGGACGAGGCATAGGAGAGCTTGCCTGGCTTTTCCTTCGCGAGCGCGATCAGTTCCGGTACCGTCTTCGGTCCGAGGCTCTTGCGCACCACCAGAAGATTCGGCAGTGACCAGAGCATGGTCACCGGCGTGAAGTCCTTGTCTGCGTTGAACGGCAGCTTGGCGTAGAGGCTGGGCGCAATGGCATGTGAACTCACGCTCAGCAGGCCGATCGTGTAGCCGTCCGGCGGCGAGTGGGCGATCGCATCGGCGCCGACATTGCCGCCCGATCCACCGCGATTCTCAACGATGAACTGCTGGCCACTGAGTTCCGACAGCTTCTGGCAGACGATGCGCGACAGCGCGTCGGTCGGGCCGCCGGCGGGGAAGCTGTTGATGTATTTGACCGGCTTGCTCGGCCAGTCGTCGGCGGCCCTGGCAATTCCTGAGGCCAGCATTGGCGCGGCAAGTGCGCCACCCGACAGGATCAGCGCCCGTCGGCGCGGCAAGACGAACTTCACATTTTCCTCCCTGACGTCAACTTCATTGGTATTTGTATGACCGTATACATACGAACACTTCAGTCGAAGTGCACGTACTGAATGAGAACACTGCCGCGGATTTTGGAGCAGGTGAGGGCGTAATCATGGCGGATCGCGACGATTTTGGGCGGGCTTGGCATATTCCGCCCAGTCGATATCTGGCGGAACGCACGCCGGAATTCTCCATCGGAGCGCCGCAGTCCGTCTATGTCACCATGCCGGATGGCTGCCGTCTGGCAGTCGACGTGCTTCTGCCGAACGGCGATCGAACCCGGCGCTGGCCGACGGTCCTGATCCTGACGCCTTACGTCAGACGGTTCGAGTTGGCCCGAGGTGCGAACGGTGTCGAACCTTCCCCCAATACCTACCGCTATCGCGACATGTTCGTGCCCCGCGGCTATGCGCTGGTGGTGGTCGATGCGCGCGGCACTGGTGCCTCCTTCGGTACCCGAGACTCCTTCCGGTCGCCGCGCGAGCGGGAGGACTACCGCGTCATCGCCGACTGGATCGTGGCTCAGCCCTGGAGCGACGGCGCGATTGGCGCGACCGGAATCTCCTATCTCGGTGCGGCCTGCGATTTCTTGGCCAGCACCGGCCACAAGGCCGTGAAGGCTATCGCGCCGCTCTTCGCTGTCTGGGACACCTGGGCCGACAACTATTATCCAGGTGGCATGCTCATCAAGCGGCTGGCGCAGGTCTATGACGAACTGATGCTGGCGCTCGATCACGATCGCCGCGATCTCCGTGCGCAGTTTGCCTACTTCGCCAATCCGGCCCTGCTGGGCCCGATGCCGGTCGACGACGACCGCGATGGATCGCTGGCGCGCGACGCCGTGAAGGGCCATCTCTCGAACTTCCGCATGCCCGACTTCATCACCGAGTTCAAATGCCGGGACGATGCGCTGCCCTACGATCCCGATTTCACTTCGGCTTCATTCAGTCCCTATCACTATCTCGATCAGATACCGCGGGACGTCGCCGTCTATGCCATTTCCGGCTGGATGGACGGGGCGGGCTATGCCAACGGCGTGCTGTCGCGCTTTCTCTCTCTGCCCAACCCCGAGCGGCGCGTGCTGCTCGGGCCATGGGATCATGGAGCTCGGGTCAACGCATCGCCGTGGCGAAGCAAGCAAGAGCCGGAATTTCCAGTATTGGGCGAGGTCCTGCGCTTCTTCGATCATCATCTCATGCGACGCGCGACGGGGCTCGATCGGGAAGACCCGATTCACTACTTCGCGGTCCATGCCGAGGAGTGGCGTGGGACCAAGAGCTGGCCGCCCGTCACCGGCAGCAAGCGCTTCTTTACTGCGCATGCCGGGCGGCTCCTATCGACTCGACCTGCGGATGCGGTCTGGGACTCCCACGAATCGGATTTCACCGCCGGCAGCGGGTCTCAGACGCGTTACGAGCGGATCGCCGGCATCGACGCGACCAACTATTACGAGGACTGGCCCGAGCGCGAAGCCAAGCTGCCGAGCTTCACCACGGAGCCGCTCGACGAGGCGCTGGAGATTGCCGGCCATCCCGTCGTGTCCCTGTGGCTGGCCTCGAGCGAACCGGATGCGTCGGTGTTCGTCTATCTGTCGGAAGTCGAAAGCGACGGAAGGGTACGCTACGTCACGGAGGGCGTCCTCCGTGCCATCCATCGTGCCGAAGCGTCCTGTCCGCCCAATTATCGCACCACCTGGCCTTGGCGCACCTTTGCCCGTGCCGATGTCAGGCCGATGCCGATCGCAGAACCGCAGCTTCTGAAGTTTGCGCTGCTGCCTGTGGCGTGGCGGTTCGCCAAGGGCAGCCGGATCCGGTTGTCGATCGCGGGCGCCGATGCCGATCACTTCGTGCAGACGCCCCATGGGCGACCGCCCGTTTTGTCGATCGTGAGTGGCGGCGATCAGGCGAGCCTGCTGGAGCTGCCGACGGACGACTCCTAGGTTTCGGCGCCGCCGTTTACCTGGATCATCTGGCCGTTGATATAGGCGCCGTCGTCCGAAACCAGCAGGCGGGCGGCGGCTGCGACTTCCTTGGGCGCTCCCATGCGGCCAGCCGGTACACGCGACAGAATTTCCTGTCGCGCCTGTGCCGATGCGTTCTTTTCCTCGACATCCGGCGCAATCGGGCCGGGCGAGATCGCATTGGCGGTGATGCCCTTGGACCCGAACTCCTTGGCCAAGGCCTTGGTCAATCCCCAGACGCCATGCTTCGCCACCGAAACCGGCGTCCGGCCGGCATGGCCGTGAATGGCGTTCATGCCGGTGAAATTCACGATTCGGCCCCAACCTTTGTTCAACATGCCAGGGAGGCATGCCCGCGATAGCCACACTGCGGCATCGAGATCGACCGAGATCACACGTCGCCACTCCGCTTCGCTCATCTCGAGGAACGGCTTGTTGGGCCGCAGGGCGGCATTGTTCAGCAGCGCATCGACGGCCCCGAAGCGGTCGAGCGTCTCGCCGGCGATGCGACGGCATTCGTCCGCCGATCCGACGTCTCCCATAACCACCAGCGTGCTGACGCCGAAGGCCTGAGCGGCGCGCGCCACGGACTCGCAGGCGGCCCGGTCGCTCGAGCCGTTGATGGCGACATTGAACCCTTCGGCCGCCAGGGCGAGAACGCAGGCGCGACCGATATTGCGGCCGGCTCCCGTGACCAGCACCGTCCGGCCCGTACCGCTCATCAGATCACCCCTCCGGCACGCAGGCCTTCGATTGCCGTCCTGTCGTATCCCAGGTCAGCCAACACCTCCTCGGTGTTCTGGCCGAGCTCGGGCGTCGGCTTCAAGGAAGCCGGTTGCGGGAAATCGGAGAGGTTGATCGGCTGGCCGACGACCTTGATGTCGCCGAGCTTCGGGTGGCTCACGGACCGGGCGATGCCGAGATGCTGGACCTGCGGCTCGGCGAAGGTCCTGTCGATCGTGTTGATCGGTCCGCAGGGGACACCGGCCTTGTTGAGGGCCTCGATCCAATGCGCCGAGCTATTGGTTCTGGTGACGGCGGCAATCCGCTCGTTCAGTGCCTTGCGGTGCTGTGATCGGAGCGTCGGGTTCGCGTGCTCGGGATGGTCGATCAGCTCGGGGGCGCCAAGCGCCTTGGCGAACCGCTTCCACATATTGTCGCCGGCAGCCGCGATGTTGATGTAGCCGTCCGCGGTCGGGAACACGCCGGTCGGAATCGAGGTCGGATGGTCGTTGCCGGCCTGCTTGGCGACCTCGCCCTTGATCAGCCAGCGCGCTGCCTGGAAATCCAGCATGAAGATCATCGCCTCGATCAGCGAGGTATGGACCCATTGGCCCTTGCCGGTGCGCTCGCGGTTGTAGAGCGCAAGCAGGATCGCTTGGGCCAACAGCAGGCCGGAAGTGAGATCGGCGATGGGAATGCCCACGCGCATCGGCCCGCGACCTGGCTCGCCGGTGATCGACATCAGCCCTCCCATACCTTGGGCGATCTGATCGACACCTGGGCGTGCGGCGTCCGGCCCGCTCTGGCCGAAGCCGGCGATCGAACCGTAGACGATGCGCGGATTGATCTTGGCCACGGTATCGTAGTCGACTTTCAGCCGGTGCTTCACATCGGAGCGATAGTTCTCGACGATGACATCGGCCTTCGCTGCCAGCTTCATGAAGATGGCGTGGCCTTCCGGACTTTTGAGGTTCAGCGTCATCGCCTGCTTGTTGCGGTGCAGGTTCTGGAAATCGAAACCGTGGCGGGCCCCGCCCATGGAGTCGGTCTTGCCGTCGGAAGGCGGCTCGATCTTGATCACGCTGGCGCCCCAATCCGCGAGCTGACGGACTGCCGTCGGACCGGCACGATGGGCCGTAAGGTCGAGCACGAGCAAGTTCGAAAGCGGCAAGTCGGTCATGGGCGTTTCCTCAAATTGTTATCGTGTAGGATTTGGCCACAGCGGACGCAGTCAAGGATCTCCGCAGCGTCGTCGAAGATCCCCTGCGGGTTTGCAACGATGCGGCGAGGCTAGCGTCCCTTGAAAGCCGGCTTGCGCTTCTCCATGAAGGCGCGGCGTCCTTCCTTGTAGTCCTCGCTGTCGAAGCAGGCCTTGGTCATCGCTTCGAGCTTCTTGTGATCCTGCTGGGATTCGGGCTTGGCGATTTCCCGCGCCGCCGCCTTGGCGAGGGCAATGGTGAGCGGGGCGTTCTGCGAGATCGCGTCCGTCGTCTTGGCAACCAGCGCGTCGAGTTCGGCGTCGGATGCCACGCCGCTCACCAGACCCATCTCGTAGGCTTCCTTCGAAGAGAACTGCTTGGCGGTGAACAGGAATTCCATCGCGCGCGGCAGACCAACGATGCGCGAGAGGCGTTCGATCCGCAGGAAACCGTAGCCGAGACCAAGCTTCGCTGCCGGCACGCCGAAACGGGCACCGTCGTTGCAGAAGCGCATGTCGCAGCAGGCTGCGAGATTCATGCCTCCGCCGATGCAGTAGCCGGTGATCTTGGCGATGGTTGGCTTGGGAAAGTCGTAAAGCGCCTCGTATCCCTGCTTGGAGATGGCGTCGTAACGGACCTGTGCTTCGGCGTTGGCCCGCTCGCTCTCGAATTTCGAAATGTCGGCACCGGAGACGAAGGCCTTGCCGCCCGCGCCGCTCACGACAAGGCAGCGGATCTCGGGATCCTTCTCATAGTCCTTGAGGATGCCGACGAAGCCGTCCCACATGTCGAGTGAGACGGCATTCAACTTGGCCGGATTGTTGAAAACGACGTGTCCAACGGCGCCCTCGCGGCGACCATAGATCTTCTGTTCCTGCATGCGGCGATCCTCCGATGATGGCGCAATATACAACACCATTGTCATGCAGGGCGAAGCGAAGCATCTTTGATCGAACGATAAAGACCCCTTGGGTTTTGAGCCCAAAGGCACGGTCTGGGAGGAAATGTGGCCGCGGTAGAACTGAAGGGCCTGGGCAAGAGGTACGGCGCCGCCGTGGCTGTCGAGCACGTGTCGTTGCGCATCGAGCACGGGCAGCTCGTCTGCCTGCTTGGCCCCTCGGGATGCGGGAAGACCACGACGTTGCGCCTGATCGCGGGCTTCATCGAGCCCTCGGAGGGCGAAATCCTGGTCGGGGACAAAGTGCTGTCGTCTCCGGCCCGGACAGTGCCGCCGGAAGGCCGAAACATGTCGATGATCTTCCAGAGCTACGCACTCTGGCCGCATATGACCGTGGCCGAGAACGTGGCCTACGGACTGAGGATCCGGAAGATGGACAGGGCGACGGTCGAGGCCAAGCTGAAGGCCATCCTATCGACGGCGCGGCTGGAGGCCCTTGCGGATCGCTATCCGGGTGAGCTTTCAGGCGGCCAGCAGCAGCGCGTGTCCCTCGCCAGGGCCATGGTGGTCGAGCCGGAGACCTTGCTGCTCGACGAGCCGCTGTCGAATCTCGATACAAATCTTCGTGAGGAGATGCGGTTTGAGATCCGGCGCCTGCACGATCGCTACCGCTACACGACGGTTTACGTGACACATGACCAGGCCGAGGCGATGACGACGGCCGATCTGATTGTGGTCATGAACCATGGCCGGATCGAGCAACTCGGCACGCCGCTGGAGATCTACGACCAGCCCCGCTCGGCCTTCGTCGCCCGCTTCATCGGCGGCAGCAACATCCTGACGGGTCAGGCGCTGGACGCCGGCCATGTCGAGATCGCGGGGGCGCGGCTCGTCGCCGAGGGCCGGCCGCTCAAAGCAGGCGAAACGGTGGCTCTGTCGGTGCGTCAGCACGAGATCGATCTCCTGACGGCGCCGCCCACTGACGGTGTGAACGTCGTGAAGGCGATCGTCAGCCGCGGTGTTTTCCTCGGCTCCTCGCGCGACTACACCGCGGTACTGGGCGACAAGACCGAGATCCGGATAACGACTCCGCCGGATCGGAACGTGATGCCAGGAGCGGAGGTATGGTTGCGCATGCCGGCACGCGGCTGCCGGGCGCTGATGGGGGGTAACGAAGCATGACCAAGCGTTTCCGGCGTCGGCAGCTTCTCGCTGGCGGTACCGCCCTTGCGGCGACCTCGTTCGTCACCCCTGTCTTCGGCGCGCCGCCCGAAGCGCAGAAGATCACGCCGGACCTGGTCGAGGCTGCCAAGAAAGAGGGGAAGGTTACCTGGTACACGTCAGTGGACCTGGCTCTGGCCGAGAAGGTCGCGAAGGCGTTCGAGGCTAAGTACCCCGGAGTCACCTTGCGCGTGGAACGTTCGGGGGCCGAGCGCAATTTCCAGCGGATCGGGCAGGAATATGCCAGCAAGATCTACAATTGCGATGTCGTTAACAGCTCGGATGCGGCGCACTTCATCCTCTGGAAGCGGCAGGGCATGCTCGCTCCCTATCTTCCGGAGGACGTGGCTCGCGATTTTCCGGCCGAGCACAAGGATCCGGACGGCATGTTTGCGTCGTGGCGCGTCACGGTCAGCCCGATGGCCTACAACACGAAACTCGTGAAGGCCGACGACGCCCCTAAATCGTACGCTGAGTTGGTCGATCCCAAATGGTCGGGGAAGATCGTCAAGGCGCATCCCGGCTATAGCGGCGTCATCATGACCTCGACCCAGCAGCTCGCCCGGGAACTCGGCTGGCCATGGTTCGAGAAGCTGGCCAAGCAGAAGGTGCTGCAGGTTCAGTCCGCCACGGAGCCACCCAAGAAGTTGGCTCAGGGGGAGCGCGCCATCATGGCCGACGGCGGCGAATACGTTGTGACCGAGCTCAAGGCCAAGGGCGAGCCCGTCGAGCTGATCTATGCCAGCGAGGGAACGCCTCTGATTACAGGACCATCCGGCATCATGGCGCAGGCGCCTAATCCCAACGCCGCCCGGCTGTTCCAGGCGTGGTCGATGACGGCCGAAGCGCAGCAGCTCAATGTCGATGTCGGTGCCCTGCGGTCGGCTCACCCGCGGGTGAAGGACAGACCCGATATGCGGAAGTTTTCCGAAATCAAGACGATGCGCGAGGAAGCGACTGTCGTGGCCGACAAGGCGGACGAGATCAAGGCGCACTACGTCAAGCTGTTCAAGGTGTAGTGTCGGTGCGCCGTCGGACTTTCGTCAGGAACGCCGCCGCATTGTCCATGCTGCCGTTGGGCGCGCGCGTTCTATCCGCAGCTCCCGCCGCGGAACCGGTAACGCCGGCCCTGATCGACGCCGCGAACAAGGAAGGCAAGGTCACCTACTACACGGCGATGGATCTTTCCGTGGCCGAGCCGATGGCCAGGGCCTTCGAGGCCAAATATGCCGGTATCAAGGTCACAGTCGAGCGCACCGGCAGCGAGCGCCTGTTCAACCGCATCGCCCAGGAGCAATCGAGCCGGCTCTTCAGGGTCGATGTCGTCAACAGTGCCGATGCCGCGCATTTCCAACCGTGGAAGCGGGAAGGGTGGCTGGCGCCTTTTGTTGCGGAAGCGGTGGCTCGCGACGTTCCGGCCGAGATGGTCGACGCCGACGGCATGTTCTGCAACCAGCGCACCCATCTCAGTACGATCGCCTACAACAGCAAGCTGATTGCGCCCGAAGATGGGCCCAAGGGTTTTCAGGATCTGCTCGACCCGAAGTATGTCGGCAAGCTGGTGAAAGGCCATCCCGGCTATTCAGGAACCATCATGACGGCCACCCAGCAGATCGCTCGCGAGCTCGGCTGGCCCTATCTCGAGAAGCTGTCGAAACAAAAGGTGCTGCAGGTTCAATCGGCCACCGAGCCGCCGAAGAAGATCGAGGCCGGTGAGCGGGCGATCGCTGTCGACGGCAGCGATTACCTGTTCTGGATGGCCAAGGAACGCGGCTCGCCGATCGAAGTGGTGCATGCCGTGGAGGGGACGCCACTGATCACAAATCCGATGGGCATCTTCAGGTCGGCTCCCAATCCAAACGCCGCGCGCCTGCTGGTGAGCTGGATTATGTCACCGGAAGGACAGCAGTTCATCGTCTCCTTGAGCGGTCAGTATCCGGCCAACCGGCAGATCAAGCCCAAGCCCGGACGACCGCTTCTGTCGGATATCAAGACATTCCGCGAGGATCCTAGGGCCGTCGAAAGAGAGGCGGAATCGATCAAGACCCAGTACGCGCGGTACTTCAAGGTATGAAGGTGCGCCGAGTCGATCTTTCCTTGCCGATTTTCATCGGCATCGTGGTCGTGCTGGTTGTCATCATCGCGCTGCCCATGGGATGGCTTGGCGTCTTCGCCTTCAGCGACAAGGCGGGCAACGCGACGCTTGCGAACTTTGTGACCTTGTTCAGCGATCCGAGCTTCGCGGATCCTCTCGTCACGACGCTCATCATCGCCGTCTCCGTCAGCCTGATCTGCGCGGCCGTGGCTGCACCGCTGGCCTGGCTCGTGGCGCGCACCGACATGCCGCTTGCCCGTATGGTGCGGACCTTGATCATGGCGTCGCTGGTAACTCCGCCCTTTGTCGGTGCTGTTGCCTGGGAGATGCTGGCCGCACCCAATTCCGGCTTGTTGAACCAGTTCTGGCGACTGGTGACCGGGGCTTCCTCCGATGAGGCGCTTCTGGATATCTACACGCTTGAGGGCCTGATCTTCGTCATCGCCTGCTACACGTTCCCCTATGTCTTTATCCTGCTGGCGAATGCTCTCGAGCGCATGCCAGGAGAACTGGAAGACGCCTCCTCGATGCTGGGAGCAGGAGCCTGGGCGACGGCCCGCCGCATCACGGTGCCGCTGGCATTACCAACGCTGCTTGCCGGGACGCTGGTAGCCTTCCTGCAGGCCCTCAATCTGTTCGGTTCTCCGGCGATTCTCGCGATACCCGCCGGATTTCACACTTTGACGACCAAGATCTGGAGTCTGTTCGAGTTCCCGCCCAAGCCCGAGCTGGCAGCGGCGGCGGCACTTCCATTACTGCTTCTCACGGTCGCCCTCCTGAGGACCCAGGCGCTCGTTCTCGGCCGTCGCGGCTATGCCATCGTCGGCGGCAAGTATGGGCCGCCGCGTCTCATCAGGCTGGGGGCGTGGCGTTGGGCGGCCACGGCTTTCGCGATGCTGATATTGTCGTTGCCCCTGTTCCTGCCGTACCTGTCCTTGCTGAACACGGCATTCTCCCGCGTATCGTCGCAGATTGTCGGCCTCGACAATTTCACCTTGCGCAACATCCGGTTCACCTTCTGGGAGCTCAGCTCGACGCTGCCGGCGCTGCGGCACACGTTCTTCCTGGCCGTGTCGGCGGCGACGCTGGGCGGATTGCTGGCGCTGGTGATCGCCTACGTGGTGGCTCGCCGTCTGATCCGCGGCCATCGCATCCTTGCCTTCCTGGCCACCGCGCCTCTTGCAATTCCGGGCATCGTCCTGGGAGTTGGGTTGTTCCTCGCCTACACGAGGCCACCGCTCACCCTATACGGGACGCTCTGGATCCTTCTGATTGCCTTCGTGACAATCGAATTGCCGGCCGCCTATCAGCAGTTCAGTTCGGCCTTTCATGCGGTGCATCCCGAGCTGGAAGAGGCCGCGCGGATGCTCGGTGCCAGCCGGTTGCGGACTCTCGGCGACATTGTCGGGCCGCTCCTGCGCTCGGCGGCGATCGCCACCTGGTGCTTCATCTTCGTCGGAGTCATCCGCGAATTGTCGGCGGCAATCATCCTCTTCACCTCCGAGACGAAGGTCCTGTCCGTGCTGATCTTCGATCTGAAGGAGAGTGGCGATGTCGGTGCAATCGCCGTGCTGAGCCTGACGATGGTCCTGATCACGACGGTCGTCATCGTCGCTGCCAACAGACTGGTTGGCCGCCCCGCAATCGGCAGGCTGCCGACACGGATAGCCGGTTAATTGTCGAAGATCGCCACGTCGTCGACGGTGATCGGTTTAGCCAGCAGGCCCAGCGAGGAAAGCGTATTGATCGTTTCCTGCCAGCCGGCACGCGTCTGGGCCCCCACCGGCGGTGGGTTGAGCTGCTGCGAGACCACCGCCATGCTCCGGTCGACATAGTTCGGCGCAAGGCGCGGGAACAGGGTCGAGAAGCGCGCCGCGGCATCGGCCGGCCGTTCATTGACCAGGCTGTAGCCCTCCTGCACCGCCTCGGCGACCTTTTGCGCAATCGCCCGCTTCTCGGGTGAGGCCCATGCCTCCTCGTTGACGATCAGGTTGAGGCTGTAAGTGCGCACGCCAAAATCGCTCAAGCGCAGCAGGAGCAGGCGGCGCCCCTCGGAGAAAAGCTCTGCCGGCGTCATCTCCTCATAGTCTACCAGCGCGTCCACCTTCTTTTCGAGGAGGGCCCAAGGATCCCACTCGACATTCACCTGTGTGATCTTGCTTCCGTCGAGGTGATTGAGGTCGAGCATGGCCCGGAATTCCTCGTTCGTGATGCTGCCCTTCACGAAGCCGATCTTCTTGCCATAGAGATCGCGGGGATGGGCGATGCGGTCCTCGGCGCGCGTAAAGACCGCGCTGGGCGTCTTGCGGTAGTAGACGGCCAGGCTCTTGATCGGCAGGCCCTTGGATCGGGCGATCGCGGTCGCCATGCCACTCGACGATCCGATCCAGAATTTCTTGCCGTCTCCGATCATTTCCGCAGCAGTGGTTGCGCCCTGGGCTTCGCCGAATGTGACCTCCAGGCCCCGACGCTCGAACGCCCCCATCTCCCGGGCGAGGAAAAAGCCCGCATAAGTCGGCAGCGGCTTCCAATCGAGAAGCACATCGACCTTTTGCAAGGGCTGGGCCGCAACATTGGAGACCTGAGCTCGTGCATCAGATCCATATCGCGTCGCGACTGCCGCCGCCGCGGCGACCAGCATGCTCCGCCTCGAAATCGATGTAGTCATGCGCTTCTCCCCAAAAACGCCGGCTCGATCGACGATCAATCGTAGATGGCGACCTCTTCAGCGCTGACGGCGCGCGAGAGGAGGCCGAGCGACGACAAGGTCTTGAGCGTGTCTTCCCAGCCCAGCCGGGTTTGGCTGCCGATCGGCGTGGCCAGCTGTCGGCTGACGATCTGGAAGCTGAGCTCGAGATAGCGTGCGGAGAAGTCCGGGAAGAGCTTTCCAAACTGCGCGGCCGATTGCTTCGGATGGTCGCGAACAGCTTGGTAGCCTTCGACCAGGGCTTCGGCGATCTTGCGGGCGATCTCCTGTCGGGCAGGGTCGAGCCAGGCCATCTCGTTGACGACGAGATTGAGGCTGTAGAGCCGCACTCCGTAATCCGCGAAGCGCAGGGTGGAAATCTTGTGGCCCTCCGCCTGCAATTCGGCGGGGGCAAGTTCCTCATAGTCTATGAGTGCATCGACCTTGTGGTCGAGCAGCGCCTGCGGTCCTGGCTCGACCTCGACTTCCTTGATGTTCGCCCGGTTGAGCCGGTTGGCCGATAGCAAGGCACGGAATTCGTCGACCGCCATCGAGCCCGGCACGAGGCCCACCTTCTTGCCATAGAGGTCACGCGGAGCGTCGATCCGCTCGGACGCCCGGGCATAGAGGACAGTCGGCTCGCGCCGATAGTAAACAGCAAGGCTACGGACAGCCTGGCCGTTGGAACGGGCGATCGCCGTGGCGCCGGCGCTCGATGTCGCGATCCAGTACTCCTTGCCCATGCTCACCATCTCGGCGGCGATGTTCGCGCCGTGGCCCTCGACGACCCGCACATCGAGACCCCGCTTCTCGAAGGCGCCACTCTCACGAGCGATGAAAACACCCGCATGTGTCGGACTTGGCTTCCAATCGATCAGCAAATCGACGTGCCGCGGCTGCTCCGCCCGTACTATGGCGGGTGCCAGCGGCATTGTGGCAAGGCCGGCCACAATGGACCGGCGGGAAGGATGCGAATTCCTCATAGGCGCCAACTAATGACTCACCATTCATTTACAGTGTCAAACGGATCAATGACTTCTGAGCAACTGAACAATACGATAGCCCTATGCGAGCCAAGCTCTTGATATCACTCATATTGCTCTTTGGCACGAGCTTCGCGGCGGCCCAGTCGCTCGAAGAGCGCATGAGGACTGCCGCGGGCGCCTACGAACGCAACGATTATGCCACAGCTATTGCGATCTGGCGGCCGCTGGCCGAGCAGGGTAATGCCGAGGCGCAGACGCTGCTGGGCGCCATGTACTGGAGCGGGGAGGGGGTGCCGCGAGACCACCGCGAGGCGGCCAGGTGGTATCTGCGGGCCGCCGAGCAGGGCTATGCCCGGGCGCAAAACGACATCGGTTTCATGTATGGCTTTGGTGAGGGAATTCCGCCTCACGACGATGTGCAGGCCTATAAGTGGATCAGTCTGGCAATCATGCGATACACGGCCAAGAATCAGGATCGTCTCGATCAGGCGGCGAAGGATCTTGCCACGCTGAAGGCGCGCATGACTCCGGCGCAGATCGCCGAAGCGGAACGCCTGATCCGTCAATGGGAGGCGCCGCGTTGACTCGTCACGGCCTTGTCACACCGCGTTCCTGTAATTCGTGCTGGATATGAACGCCTCCGGCTGCCCCAACGCTTTCGAGGCCTGATGATCAGGATGTCGTCGCACGCGGTGGCACTTGCCATCCTCTGCTCCTGTCTCGCTGTAAGTGCTCACGCTACGTCACCCGAGGAGGAACGACTCCTGGGATGCGATTGCGCGGAGGCGCAGTTGCAGAGCTATCTGCCTTTCACGCGAGCCATTGCCGTGAGTGGCGTCGTCAAGGACGGACTCGACCGATCAACAGCGGAAGCAGGCGTTCCGCCGGCCGTGATGCTCGAGGGCTTGAAGGCGCTGGCGACGACGATCGATCTCGATCGCGACGTGCATGACGGTGATCGCTTCTACGTTCGCTACGCGCAGATGTTCACCGCCGCAGGAGATCCGATCGAAGTCGGGCACATATTGTGGCTCGAACTCAAGACGGCGGCCAAGGGGACGCTGGCACTGCATCGCTTCCGGCCGGCAAGTGCCGGACAGGAGTCGCTATGGTTGGCCAGCGGTCAAAGCACGGCACCACCCGAACTCGAAATGCCGCTGGCGTCGATTACGGTCACGTCGGGGTTCGGCATGAGAGCCGATCCGGTGGATCAGCCCTGGGCGTCCCGCGTCGCCATCGGGCCGATCGGTCCCGCGCCCTGGGGGGCCGGACAGAACTGGAGGCCGAAGGTCGTTCCCGCGCCAAGTCCGCTGACGAGTGCCGGCAAGGTGAACGCACCAACTCCTCTCGGTCTTGCGATGGGCCTGGCGCCGCCGGGAAGCGGCCGCCTGTCGGGCTTCAAGGTTGGTGGAGCGCCGATGCAGTTGCACGAGGGTGTGGACCTCGTGGCGGCAGTCGGCACACCCGTCTATGCGGCCGGCGACGGGATCGTCATCGGCGCGGAACCGAAGGGGCGCTACGGCAACTGGATCGAGATCGACCACGCCGGCAAGCTTGCCACCGTATACGGCCACTTGTCCGCTTTCGCCGCTGGCATCAAGGCCGGTAGCGAGGTGAAGCAGGGGGACTTGATCGGCTACACTGGCAATACCGGGCGGACGACCGGGCCGCATTTGCATTTCGAAATTCGCGTCAATGGCCGTCCTACCAATCCGATTGGTAATGCTGCCCTGAAGCATGCCCAGCTTCGCGGACCCGACCTGGTGAAATTCCGCAAGGTCGTGGCGGACGACCTTGCCGAACGCGCGCGCGAAGCTAAATCGATGTAGCGTCGCATCGTGAATCTCTGCGGAGCCATGGCGGAGACGACAGCCAGGTCGACAGACGACCTGGTTCTGTAAAGACGGTCGTATCGACAATGGTGAAGAAAAGAACCAGTGCCGGCCTCGTCCTCTATCGGCGAGTGCCGGGCGAAGCGTCTTCTGTCGAGTTCTTCCTGGTCCATCCGGGCGGTCCCTACTGGACCCGCAAGGATGACGGCGCCTGGTCGATCCCCAAGGGCGAGGTCGACGACGGCGAGGACCTGCTGGCGGCCGCCAAGCGCGAGACGCAGGAGGAAACCGGCTTCAGCATCCGTGGACGTTTCCGCCGCCTGCCGCCGGTCCGACAGAAGAGCGGCAAGCTGGTTCATTCATGGATGATCGAGGCCGCCGATCTCGATCCTGCGAACCTCAAGAGCTGTCTGTTCGAGATGGAATGGCCGCCGCGGTCCGGTCGCATGGCTTCCTTTCCGGAGGTCGATCGCGCGGCCTGGTTTGGTGCCGACGAAGCCATGGTCAAGATTTTGGGCGGGCAAAGGCCGATCTTGGAGAAGGCACTGGCCCGCCTGGAGGCCGATGCGCGTCAGCCGGCTTGCTGAAACCACGCGCGGGCCACCACGTTCTTTAAGGACAAGATCATGGAGTTCGGCTGTGAGCAGATTTATCGGCCTGCTCGCGCTGATGTTGACTGTCGGCGCCTGCGGCCATGATCCGGGAACGCGTGCCTTGACCGGAGGCGCGATCGGCGCGGGCGCCGGCGCAGTCGTCGGCTCGACGACCGGCGTCGGCGTCGTGCCGGGTGCGGTTGTCGGCGGTGTGGGCGGCGCGGTCGTCGGCATCGCGACCACGCCGCTGTCGTGGTGAAATTTTAGATCGGCTTGCCGGCGCTGGTCGCCCAGCGAGCCATGAGTTCGTTGCTGGGCAGGGTCTTGTCCTGGACCTTGCGTGCGGTTTCGAGTCCTGCGACGGGCAATCCCTTGGGATCGAGCCAGCCGATCTGCACCAGCACCGAGGCCTGATCCCAGTAGATGTGCTCGTGTGCGACCTTGCCATCCACGAACTTCACGATGGCGACCAGGGGAATCTCCACGCGTCGACCAGTCGGCGGGATGCCTGGGATCATCCAGTCGACTTCGCTGGTGTGCGTGAAGGCGAAGATCATCTCGTCGACGATCTGGTCGGCACCGACTGTGCGGCTGACGGGCGTCAGCGTCGTATCGGGCGGATTGCCGCCAATGAAATGGTACTTGTAGAAGCGCTTAAGCTGATCGTGGCCGACGCCGCCGGTCATCGTCGGGACATGGTTGACGTAGGGCGATGCGACCATCGTGGCCATCGTCGCATCGACGTCGCGGGTTTCGAATTCGTGCCGGCAGTGTTCTTCCCAAAGCGCGACAAGATCATGGGATGCCATGAACGACTCCTATGTCAGAGCGCGCAGTGTGGCACAATTTTCAGTCCCAGCCCGCATCGCTGATCCGGCCATCCTCGGTCAGCACCAGGGTCAGGCGATTGGGATCCAGCACGTAGTTGGGAATGCCCTGATCCGGACGGATCACGCGGAAATCGCCCGGAAGATCTTCCTGGCGGACGATATCGGCGGCGGGGACGTTGGCGGGCGCTGCCTGGCCCTTGGCCACGAAGTACTTGCCGACGCAGGTGGCGCAGTCGGTCTTCTGGAACTTCGTCTCCACGAAGCCGGGGATGGTCTTGAGCGTCACGGCATTCGAGCTCGAACGTACGCGTACCGCCTTGTAGGGATGGCCCGGTGCGATCGGCAGAAGAGCCTCGACTTCCATGAACGAGCCCAAGGGGCTGGGCATCTGCGGTGCATTGCCCTGGAAGATCAGGTCCAGAACGCCGTCGACCGTCGGGCCGGCATTGATCGGCAGGAGACGCGGAGCAGACCAGGCATTGGAGGTCACGAGACCGCGGGCCCGCACGATGTCCATGCCGCCGTCACGGGCCGATCGCAGAACTTCCACACTGGTGACGAACAGGATCGGCAGCGGAACACCCTCCGGCGCCATCTGGGAGCCGGGAGCCATGTCGGACGTCTGGCCGCCGGATGGTGGGGCGCCGGAGGAGGTCGAAGCCGGCGTATTGGAGGGACGAGCTGGCCCCGTCTGGGCATGAGCTCCGAAGGACGCGCAGATGGCGGCCAGAAGGGAGGCGGTGGCGAACAACGTCGATCTGGTCATGGCATCCTCGGTGACGGTGCGCTGGCCTGCGGGACCGCAGGGGATTCGGCTTGTGGGAAAGATGAACTGTCGTCGGTCCAACTCTGCTCGAGCCGGTCATAGGCTTCGAGGACCAGGTCGGTCGGCACGATCTGCGTCAGCTTGCAATAGGAGGTCTTGGTGCTGGCGAACGAGCCGTTTTCGAACAGCTTGTTGATCGGAGCGCCGCCCCCGCAGACCGAGAAATAGTCGCACTCCGCCTGGCAGGCCATGACGCCGGCGCGGATATCGCGCAGCAGCGCCGACTGCAGGCAGTTCTCGTAGATCGTTGAAAGCGAGTCGCGGTTGATGTTGCCGAGCAGGAAGTCGCCATAGTCGGCGTTCTTGAGGCCGAGCAATTCCGGAGAGAAGCTCGAGACATTGCCGTGACTGTCGACGTTCAGCATTGCCAGCGGCTCGACCTGCGTGTTGTGCGCGTCGCTCTCGCTCGGACGGAAGATGCGCGGGATGGCGAGATCGATCTCGCGCACGAACTGCACCCTGCCGCTCGCTCGGGCGGCGTGCCAGAAGCGTCGCAGGAAGCGTTCGTAGCGTCCCTGGAGATCGCCCCCGTCGAACAGCGCCGAGATATGACTGCCCTCGGACTCCTCGACGTTGAAGCAGATCTGGTCGATGTCGTGGGCCAGATAGAATTCGAGCAGTTCGTCTGGACGATCGAGACTTGCCGCCGACAGCACCGAAATGACGTGGAAGGGTATCCCCTCGGCCTGCAGGCAGCGGATGCCGGCCATGGTGCGATCGAACGTGCCCGCGCCACTGCGGGTCTTGCGGTTCGCATCATGCAATTCCCGTGGTCCGTCGAGGCTGATGCCGACGCCGACCTCCCAATCGCGGAACAGCGCACACCAATCCGCGTCGATGAGCATGCCGTTGGTCTGGAAAGCATGAACGACGCTGACCGATGGCGGGCGCAGCCGCTCGATAAGCGAAAAGGCATCGCGATAGAAGTTCACCGGAACGACCAGCGGCTCGCCTGCGTGCCAGATGACCGTGATCCGAGGCAGCGCCCATCCGGACGCGAACAGTTCGGTAAATAACCGCTCGACCGTAGTCTGCGCCAGCACATGCTTGCTGTCGCGATCGGGCAGATAACAATACGTGCAGTTGATGTTGCAGAAGGCGGTGGGCTGCAGGACCACGATGCCGATCTGCGGCGGGGCAGGCACAGCCGATCTCCAACTACCAGTTATGCCAGCCGTTGCCCCAATTGTGCCAGCCGTTGTGCCATCCGTTGCCCCAGTTGTGCCAGCCGTTTCCCCAGTTGTGCCACCCATTGCCCCACCAGGCGAGGCGCTGGGCAGGATCGACCTTGAGGAACGGCGCGTCGCCGTCGGGCATTTCGTTCAAGGCGCCGGACACCGAACTCCGGATCGATTGGAGGCGCTCGGCGACAGAGCCCGGCTTCTTTTCGCCGCTGTCGGGGACGGCCGTGGCCTTCGCATCGGTCGTGGCCAAGGCAGTGGAAAGAGTCAGCACGCCCGCTGGCAACAGAGAGGCGAGCGCATGCAACCTACGACGATCTTGTGCCAAAGCTATCTCCCCCAAGAGGTCAGCAGCTTATGCAGACCTCCCGGAGAGAAACAAACAAAAACTCTGTTTCAATTCTTTGCTATGCCGCCTTCCTCGTGCGGTTGGCAGCGATGACCGCCCACAGGCTCGCGGGCGTTACCGGCATGTCGACGTGCTTGACGCCGGTCTCGGGATAGATGGCGTCGATAATTGCATTGACGACCGCCGGTGGCGCTCCGATGGCTCCCGCTTCGCCCGCCCCCTTCACGCCCAGTGGATTGGTCCTGCAAAGGCTGTTGTGCATGTCGAAGTGCACGTGTGGCACCACGTCGGCCCGCGGCAAGGCATAGTCCATGAAGCTGCCGCTCATGAGCTGGCCCGACTCGTCGTCGTAGATGGTCTTTTCCGTCAATGCCTGGCCGACGCCCTGGCCGACACCGCCATGGACCTGCCCTTGCAGCAACAGCGGATTCAATGCCGTGCCGAAGTCATCCATGATGCTGTAGTTCAGGATCTCGATGGTTCCCGTGTCGGGATCGACCTCGAGTTCGCAGACGTGACAGCCGTTGGGGAAGGTGGCCGCCTGGGGCGTCCGCGTGAAGTCGTCGTCGAGGCCGGGCTTCTCACCGGCTGGCACGTTCTTGGGATCCTTCGCGGCCTTGGCGACCTCGAACAGGCTCATTTGCCGGTCGGTGCCGACGATCTTGAAGATCCCGTCGGCATAATCGATGTCGCCGGTGCTTGCCTCCATGACGCTGGCGGCGACCTGCTTGCCCTTGGCGATGATCTTGTCGCTTACTCCCAGGACAGCCGCGCCGGCCACGGGGATGGAGCGGCTGCCGCCGGTCATGCCCTCGGGGGTGAAGTCCGAATCGCCCTGGACGATGCGGATGCGATCGCCATCGACACCGAGCCGGGCCGACATGATCTGGGTGAAGGCCGTCTCGTGGCCTTGACCATTGGTCTGTACGCCGACGTAAACGGTGATCGTATCATCGTCGTTGAACTTGGCGATGGCGCTCTCCGGCGCGCCGCCCGAGCACTTCTCGACGTAGGTGGACATGCCGATGCCCCGCCACCTGCCCTTGGCGAGCGACGCCGCCCGGCGCGCAGGAAAGCCCTTCCAGTCGCCCTTCTCCATGCCCTTCAGCATGACATTGTCGAAGTCGCCGCTGTCATAGACATCGCCCAGCGCCGTGGTCCAGGGAATCTGGTTGGGTTTCACGAGGTTGCGCTTGCGGATCTCGTCGGGGGTCAGCCCGGTCTCGCGCGCGATATGATCGACGAAGCGCTCGAGCAGATAGGCGGCCTCCGGCCGGCCGGCACCGCGATAGGCGTCGGTCGGCACCGTGTTCGTCATGACGCCCTTCACATTCACGTAAATGGTCGGCGTCTGATACAGACCGGCCAGCATGCCGGTTCCCGCCATGGTCGGGATGAAGGCTCCGAAATGGCTGAGATAGGCGCCCAGGGCCGCATAGGTGGTGACTCGCAGTCCGAGGAACTTGCAGTCCTTGTCGAGGGCCATTTCCGCTACCGAGACATGGTCGCGGCCCTGGACGTCGCTTTGGAAGGCCTCCTGGCGGTCGGGGATCCATTTGACCGCGCGCTTCAGTTCGCGTGAGGCCCAGACGACCATCGGATATTCGGGATGCACGAAGATCTTCATGCCGAAGCCGCCACCGACATCGCCGGTACGCACGCGCAGCTTGGGTTGGCCGATCTTCAGAATCATGTCCGCCACGACCGGGCGGATCACGCTCACGCCCTGCGAAGATACCCACAGCGTGGAGCGGTCGTCCTTGGCATCGTATTCGCAGATGGCGCCGCGCGGCTCCATCGAGTTCACAACCAGACGATTGTTCACCAGCCGCAACGTCACCACCCGGTCGGCCTTGGCGAAGGCCGTCTCGGTCTTGGCTCTGTCGCCCATCTCCCAATCGAAGGCGATGTTGCCCTTGATGTGATCGTGGACCAGGGGCGCGCCGGGCTGGGCGGACTCGTATGTGCCGACGGTATGGGGGCGGGGCGCGTAATCGATCTCGATCAGTTCGGCGGCGTCCTTGGCCTGCTCGAGCGTCTCCGCGACCACCAGTGCCACGGGGTCCCCGACATGCCGGACGCGGCCTTGCGCCAGCATCGGCCTCGACGTTTCGGCGCGCGGCGTGCCGTCACGGTTGGTCACGGGCACCAGACAGGGGAGGTCGCCGAACCCCGCTTTCTTTACGTCCTCCCCAGTGAAGACCAGCAGCACGCCCGGCGCCTTCTTCGCCGCTGCCGTGTCGATCTTGGTAATGTCGGCGTGAGCGTGCGGGCTGCGCAACACATAGGCGCGAGCCGCAGGCTGCGCGAGCTTGGTATCGTCCGTATAGCGACCGCCACCGGTAAGAAGGCGGGGATCCTCGACTCTGCGAACCGATTGACCGATGCCGAATTTCGCCATGCATTCCTCCGCTATTCCGTGGAGGTTAGACGGCCGGCAGCCGGATTGAAAGCCTCGCGGATCACGTCGCTGCGCGGTCCGCGAAGCTTGTGTTACGACCTGGAAATCCGCGAACGAGGAGGGGTTACGCCGCCTTGCGTCGGCGCGCCGTGCTCTTGCGACGGCGGGTGGCTGCTGCCGGACGGCGGCTGCTGCTCTTGCGTCGGGCGGTCGTGACACGACCGCCTCTACGCGTTGTGGTCTTGGCATTCTTGCCGCCCATCGCCCGGCTGCTCTCACGACGGCCGCGCGCACCGACCCGGCTCTTGCCTTCGGCTTCCTGCTGCGCGGTCTCGCCGCGTGCCTCCTTCTGCTTGGTGCGGGCGTAGCTGCGGCGATTCTCTTGCTTGCCCTCGTACTTCGAGGCACCGGCCTCATGCAGCGCGATCGCGATCGCCTGTCGAGGATTCTTGACCTTGCCGGCCCGTCCGCGTGGGCCGCTCTTCAGCTCACCGTGCTTGAACTCGTGCATGACCCGCCCGACGCTCTTGCGCTGGGACGGCGATTGTCTGGCCATGAAATGCTCCCTTGATGAAGCCCCCCGACTCGGATTGCCGTTCTTGACTTCCCTTGTCTGCGAACGCCGACTTAGGTGATAGGTTGCAGCATGACCGACCTCGGCCAGTTCATCGCGCAGCTTCCCAAGGCGGAACTGCACATCCACATCGAAGGCAGCCTCGAGCCGGAGATGATGCTCGCATTGGCGGCACGTAACGGAGTCCAATTGCGCTATGGCAGCGTGGCGGAACTGCGTGCGGCGTACCGCTTCACCAACCTGCAGGACTTCCTTGATCTCTATTACGAGGGCATGAGCGTGCTGCGGCAAGAGCAGGACTTCCATGATCTCGCCATGGCCTATCTGCGGCGGGCAGCGTCCCAGAATGTTCGCCATGTCGAGATCTTCTTCGACCCGCAGGGGCACACGGAGCGTGGCATCGCCTTCAAGACCGTGATCGATGGTCTGTGGCGCGCACTCAAGGATGCGGAACGTGAATTTGGACTGACGACCGGCCTGATCATGTGCTTCCTGCGTCATATCGACGAGGCAAGTGCCGAGAGGACCCTGCAACAGGCGTTGCCATGGCGGGACCGCATCATTGGCGTCGGCCTCGATTCGTCGGAGAAGGGTAATCCGCCGTCGAAGTTCCGGCGCGTCTTCGAGCGGGCGCGCGATCTCGGCTTCGCCACCGTCGCGCATGCCGGGGAGGAGGGGCCGGCCGACTATGTCCGCGAGGCGCTGGATATCCTGGCCGTTCGCCGCATCGATCACGGCAATCGCGCGCTCGACGACCCGGAACTCACGGCGCGGCTGGCAGCGGAGAAGGTCCCGTTGACGGTTTGCCCCTTGTCGAATCTCCGCCTGTGCGGCGTCTCCGACATGGCCCAACATCCTCTCAAGCACATGCTGCGAGCCGGATTGATGGCGACCGTCAATTCCGACGATCCGGCCTATTTCGGCGGTTACGTGACCGAAAACTTCCTGGCCGTCCAACAGGCGCTCGGCCTGACGCGCGAGGATATCGTCACGCTCGCCCGCAACAGCTTTACGGCCGCCTTCTGCGACGAGGCCGTCAAGCAGCGGCATCTGGCGGCGCTGGACGCTTTTCTGAAGGAATGACTTCCGCCTATCTCGCCGCCGAGGGATTCGAGGCGCAACTCCAGGAAGAACTGCGGCGAGCCGGCAGAACGGTGCGCGCCCGACATGGCCGACTGTTCATCTGCGATCAACCGGCCATGTCCGCCGCCTGGGCGGCCAATACCTGGTTCGACTGCCGGGAGTTGCCGGTGCCCTCGATCGGGGAAGCCGCCAAGGCCTTGCGTGCGATCCAGCGCAACTGGGCGATGCATGCGCCGCTCCATTATCGACGGGCGGCGCTGATCCAGGAACGGCTGCCGCATGTCTCCGCCAAGCCGATCGTCTTTCCCGCGCCGGCACCGACCGCGCCGCTCGGTTCGTGGACGTTGCTGGCACCGGACCGGATGCTGGCGGCCGCCCGGTGTAGTTCGCCCTTTCCCAACGGCGAGGTGACTTTCGTCGAGGACAAGGCCGGGCCTCCAAGCCGGGCGTATCTTAAGCTATGGGAAGCGCTGGTTCGCCTCCGCCGCTGGCCGCAACCCGGCGAACGCTGTATCGACCTCGGGGCTTCGCCGGGCGGCTGGACCTATGTTCTGGGGAAGCTCGGCACCGAAGTGATCGCCATCGACAAGGCGCCGCTCGATCCGAAGGTCATGGCCATGCCGGGCGTCCAGTGGCGCGGTGAGAGCGCCTTTGCCCTCGAACCGCACAGCATCGGACCTGTGGATTGGCTGTTCTCCGACGTCATCTGCTATCCGGCCCGTTTGCTCCGTCTCGTCGAACGGTGGCGGGCGTCGGGGCTGGTGCGGAACTTCGTCTGCACCATCAAGTTCCAAGGCGAGACGGACCACGACACTGCGGCGGCCTTCGCAGCGCTGCCGGGCGCACGGGTGATGCATCTGCATCACAACAAGCATGAGCTGACATTCATGCTGGAAGGGGATGGCGCAGGAAAGCCGTGACGTGGGCCTTGAAGCTGTCGATGAACTCGCGGGCCACGGGCGGCGGGGTGCGTTGCGCCGCATAGAGAGCGGCGAACTCGAAGTTGATGCGCGGCTCGAATGGCCGCACGACGATGCCGCGGGTCGCATATTCGGTCGCGGTGAAGGGCTCGCAGAGTGTCACACCCGCCCCCGATCCGGCGAACGAGCAGGCGATCTCCGACAGCGGCGTCTCGATGCGCAGGATGCGGTTCACGCCATGCTCGGCGAAGACGCGGTCGACGCGGAACCGTGACAGCGACGAATGGCCAAGCGAAATGAAGTTCTCGCCCTCGAAGTCCTTCGGCCGCAGTCGCTTCTTGCGGGTCAGCCGATGGTCCTGCGGGAGCACCGCAACGAACGGCGCCGCGGGCATGCGTTCGTGGCGCACGGCAGCATGTTCGATCGAGGCCTCGGCAAAGCCGAGATCGCATTGGCCTTGGGCGACGGCGGCGACCACGGCGTGCGAGACCAGGCCGGACAGGACGACATCGAGCTTGGGCCGATCGGCGAGGAATCGGCCGACGAAGCGCGGCAGAAAGCCGTTCGCCAGCGCGGGCAGGGCGGCGATGCGCAGGAAGCCGGCGCCGCGAGTGCGCAGTTCTGTCGCCATCTGCGAGATACGCTCCAGCCCCACGAAGGCGCGTTCGACCTCGGCATAGAGCGACAGCGCCTCGCTGGTGGGTACGAGCCCGGTGCCGCGACGCTCGAATAGCGTCAGGCCGAGCTGCCGCTGCAGGTCGCGGATCATGCGGCTGACCGCCGGCTGGGTGACGTTGATGAGGTTGGCGGCCGAACCCACTCCGCCAGTCAGCACGACGGCGCGGAAGGCTTCGATCTGCCGGGGATTCAGGCCTCGCATCGGGCTTTATAACATCCTGTTATGAAAACGCCTGAAATTTCGAATTTGACGCCACCATGACGACCGGTGAGCATAAACGAGGCAGCCTTCAAAACAGGCAAACGGAGGGGCAGATGGGGCGTTCAACCTGGATGGCGGGAGCAATCGGGACGGTGGCCCTGTTGATCGCCGGATCGGCATCGGCACAGCAGACACTCACGGTTGCCGGTTACGGCGGCGTCTGGGATTCACTTCTGCGCAAAGAGGTGTTTCCGGCCTTCGAAGCCAAGCACGGCGTGAAGATCGAGTATGTCGCGGGAAACTCGACCGATACGCTGGCCAAGCTGCAGGCACAGAAGGCGAACCAGGTCATCGATGTGGCGATCGTCGATGACGGTCCGATGTATCAGGCCATCCAGCTCGGCTTCTGCGCCAAGATCGACGGGCTGAACAAGGATGAGCTCTATCCTGCCGCCCTGTTCAAGGACGACAAGGCCGTCGCGGTCGGCCAGACCGGTACCGGCTTCATGATCAATACCAAGGTCTTCAAGGACAAGGGTTGGGCGACGCCGACCTCCTGGAACGATCTCAAGGATCCCAAATTCAAGAAGCAGCTCGTCATCCCGCCGATCAACAATACCTACGGCCTTTACACCCTCATGATGTTCGCCCGCATGAACGGCGGCGGCGAGAAGAATATCGAACCGGGCTTCAAGGTGATGAAGAACGACGTCAATCCCAACGTGCTGGTCTATGAGCCGTCGCCGGGCAAGATGACCGAGCTGTTCCAGTCGGGTCAGGCCAACATCGCGGTCTGGGGCACCGGTCGTGTCCAGGCTTTCGCCAATACCGGGTTCCCGGTCGACTTCATCTATCCCAAGGAAGGCGCGCCGATCCTGCTGGCGTCGGCCTGTCCGGTGGCCAAGGCCAAGGTAAATCCGCTGGCGAGCGAGCTGATCAAGACGCTGATCTCGGCCGAGGTGCAGACCCTGATGGCCAAGGAGATGGGCAACGGCCCGGTCAACACCAAGGTCGACGTCAACATGCCGGAACTCAAGATGGCGCCGGTTGGCGAGCGCGCCAAGCTGATCATCACGCCGGACTGGGACGCCATCAACGCGCAGCGCGAGGAATGGACCAAGCGCTGGAATCGCGAAGTCGAGCGCTAGAACGGCCGGCACGTGTCCTTCCTCGAACTTGATGCGCTCCGAAAGACATTTGGGGCGCAGGTCGCGGTCGATGGTCTGTCGCTGAAAGTGCAGAAGGGAGAATTCGTTTCCCTCCTCGGCCCTTCCGGCTGCGGCAAGACGACGACGTTGCAGATGATCGCAGGCTTCGTCGATCCGAGCGGAGGGGCGATCCGGCTGGAGGGCCAGGATCTGCTGGCAGTGAAGCCGGCGAAACGCGGCCTCGGGATCGTATTCCAGAGCTACGCCCTGTTTCCGCATATGACGGCGGCCGAGAACGTCGCGTTCGGTCCGGAGATGCAGGGAGTCGGAGGCGGCGAGCGGGCCAAGCGGGTGGCCGATGCCCTCGAACTCGTGGGACTTGGCGCTTTCGCGGCGCGCCATCCGCGGCAGCTCTCCGGCGGCCAGCAGCAGCGCGTGGCGCTCGCGCGGGCGCTGGTGATCCGGCCACGCATTCTTCTGCTCGACGAGCCGCTCTCCAACCTCGATGCCAAACTCCGCGAGGAGATGCAGATCGAACTGCGTCAGATCCAGCGCACCGTCGGGACCACGACGATCCTGGTGACGCACGATCAGGCCGAGGCGATGGCACTCAGCGACCGGGTCGTGGTGATGAACAAGGGCCGGGCCGAGCAGATCGCGACGCCGCTCGACGCCTATGAGCATCCGGCGACGCCCTTTGTCGCGAGCTTCCTCGGCAAGACCAATCTTCTCGAGGGCAGCGCCGTGCGGCCGGAGCGGATCGCCTTCGCCACGAGCGGGTTGGCCGGCACGGTGCGCACCCGAATCTTCC
Source organism: Enhydrobacter aerosaccus (assembly GCF_900167455.1). Lineage (GTDB taxonomy): Bacteria > Pseudomonadota > Alphaproteobacteria > Reyranellales > Reyranellaceae > Reyranella > Reyranella aerosaccus. Next base: position 101,005 of record NZ_FUWJ01000005.1, on the reverse strand, counting down.
AGGGCAATCATTGGCTGTACCAGGTCGAGACGAAATCGGGCCTCGTGACGGTGATCCGCCAGAATACCGGCGAAGACATGCCCGGCGAGGGCGCTGCGGTGCATCTGGCCTGGGGAACGAGATGATCCGTCGGGCAGAAAATAGGGTTGATCGGTTTGTGCCGGAGGCCTCGGTCAGATGAAGTCCGCGCCGTACCTGCTCTCGCTGCCGGCGCTGCTGCTGTTCGCCGCCATCGTGATCGTGCCGCTCGGCATGACGGTGGCGCTGTCGTTCCACGACTGGGGCCAATACAAGGGCATCGAGCCGGTCTTCATCCTGAAGAACTGGCGCGAGGTCTTCACCGATTCCTATTACGCCGAGATGTTCGGGCGGACCTTTCGCATCGCCCTGCTGGTCACGCTGTTCTCCGCCGTCTTCGGAGCGCCCGAAGCTTATATCCTCAACCGCATGAAGAGCCCCTGGCGCGGCATCTTTCTGCTGGTGATCCTTGGGCCGCTGCTGATCTCCGTCGTCGCCCGTACATTGGGATGGGCGCTTCTGTTCGGCGGCAATGCCGGGCTGGTGAACAAGGCGCTGACCGGATTGGGCCTGATCGACGCGCCGCTGCCCTTCATGTTCACCGAAACCGGCATGGTTGTCGCCATGGTGCATGTGCTGATGCCTTACATGGTGCTTTCCGTTTGGGCGGCCTTGCAGCGCCTCGATCCCCAGGTCGAGAATGCCGCGATCGCCCTGGGGGCAGGGCCGTTGACGGTGATGCGCCGCATCGTCCTACCGCAGGCGATGCCCGGCATCCTGTCGGGCGCTGTAATCGTCTTCGCGCTCGCCGCTTCGGCCTTCGCCACGCCCGCCATCATCGGCGGGCGACGACTCAAGGTCGCATCGACGCTCGCCTACGACGAGTTCCTCAACACCCTGAACTGGCCGTTGGGAGCCGTGGTCGCAGTGCTGCTGCTCGTGGCGCTGGTGATCATCATGGTCGGGGCCAACCGTCTGGTCGAACGCCGTTACGGGCAGGTGTTCCGATGAGCCGCAACGGCCCGCTGGCACTCGCCTATCACACGCTGTTCGTCATCTTCATGCTGATGCCGATCGTGGTCGTGTGCTGGGTCGCCTTCACGCCGGAAGGATTCCTGTCCTTCCCGACAAGTCACTGGTCGCTGCGCTGGTTCTACGCCATCGGCCGTTATCCGGAGTTCATTTCCGCCTTCTGGCGCAGCCTCGGCCTGGGTGCTCTCTCCTCGGCGTTTGCGGTCGCGATCTCGGTGCCGGCGGCACTGGCCATCGCCCGCTATCGATTCCCGGGACGGGAGGGCATGACGGCGCTGTTCATGTCGCCGTTGATGATCCCGCACGTCGTGCTGGGCATCGCCTTCCTGCGCTTCTTCACCGAGATCGGTCTCGGAGGGACCTTCACCGGCCTGGTGCTGTCGCACATCGTGGTCGTGCTGCCTTTCGCCCTGCGCCTGACGCTGGCCTCGGCGGTGGGACTCGACAGCCGCATCGAGCATGCCGCGATCTCGTTGGGTGCCTCCGAAGCGACGGTGCTCAAGCGGATCACCCTGCCGCTGGTATTGCCTGGCCTGGTGAGCGGCTGGGCGTTGGCTTTCATCAATTCATTTGACGAGGTGACGATGACGGTGTTCATCGCAGCCCCCGGAACGGAAACTCTCCCTGTGCGCATGTTCCTCTACATCCAGGACAATATCGACCCGCTGGTGACGTCGGTGTCGGCGTGCGTGATCGCCGTCACGGTCGCGGCACTGATCGCTCTCGATCGGGCTTACGGGCTTGAGCGCCTGTTGGTCGGAAAGGCCGGTCATGGCCGCTAGTGAATACGACGTCGTCGTTGTCGGCGGTGGACTGGTCGGCGCCGCCACGGCCTGGGGCCTGGCGCGCGAGGGCTGTCGCGTCGCGCTGCTGGACGAGGGCGACCGTGCAGTCCGGGCGAGTCGCGGCAACTTCGCCCTGGTATGGGTGCAGAGCAAGGGATTGGGCCTCGCCGCCTATGCCGGATGGACCATCCGATCGTCCGAGGCCTGGGCGGGCTTCGCCGGCCTGCTCAAGGACGAGACCGGGCTCGACGTCTGCTTCCAGAGGCCGGGTGGCTTCCATCTGGCCCTGTCCGAGAAGGAGCTAGAGGCGCGGGCCAACGTCCTGAAGCGCCTGCACAACCAGCCCGGCATCGTCGATTACAAGACCGAGATCCTCGACCATTCGCAGGTCGCGAAGATGCTGCCGGATATTGGGCCGGAGGTTGTCGGCGCCAGCTATTGCTCGCTCGACGGACATGTGAACTCGCTGCGGCTTTTCCGGACGCTGCATCAGGCGATCCACGCGCGCGGCGTCGCCTATCTGCCGAGCCATCGGGTCGACGACATCCGCCGGGAGGGCGGGACCTTCAGGCTCTTCACGCCGCAGGGCGAGGTGAGGGCCGGCCGTGTCGCGCTTGCCGCCGGCAATGCGAACATGCGGCTGGCTCCGATGGTCGGGCTCGAAGCGCCGATGAAACCGGAACGCGGGCAGATCGTGGTGACGGAGCGGCTGCGGCCGTTCCTGAATTACCCCGTGGTGACGCTGCGCCAGACCGACGAGGGCACGGTCATGATCGGCGATTCCAAGGAAGAAGGCACCGATCCGGCTCGGCTGACGCTGGGCGTGGCGGCGACGGAAGCCGAGCGTGCGGTGCGGCAGTTTCCGCTGTTGGCGAACGTCAACGTCGTGCGGACCTGGAGCGCGATCCGCGTCATGACCGGGGACGGTTTCCCGATCTACGACGAGTCGGAGACGCATCCTGGCGCCTTCGTGCTGTGCTGCCATTCGGGCGTCACGCTCGCGGCCAATCACGCGCTCACCGTGGCGCCCATGATCGCCCGTGGCGCTCTCGACAAGTCGCTGGTCGCTCCTTTCAGCGCGCGGAGGTTCCATGTTCAAGAGGCTGCATGACACGCCGACCGTGACCATCAAGGTCAATGGTCAGACGGTCCGCGCCCGCAGCGGTGATACGGTCGCGGCAGCGCTGCTGGCGGCCGGTATCGACCACTGCCGCACCACACCCGTCACCGGTGCCCCGCGGGCGCCCTATTGCCTGATGGGTGTCTGCTTCGACTGCCTGGTGACGATCGACGGAATCGGCAATCGGCAGGGATGCCTCGTGCCGGTGCGCGAAGGCATGGAAGTGGCGACGCAGGTCGGCAAGCGGGAGGCGGGGCGATGATCGCAGCAGCGGATCTTTCTCCAGCCTACGATCTTATCGTCATCGGCGGCGGCCCGGCGGGGCTGGCGGCGGCGTCCCTCGCTGCCCGGGCAGGGCTGTCGACCGTACTGTTCGACGAGAATCCGGGCGTTGGCGGCCAGATCTATCGCGGCATCACCTCGACCCCGGTCAAGAACGGCACCGTCCTCGGTGAGGATTACTGGGCCGGTGCGGCCCTGGCATCCGAAGCCAAGGCGAGCGGCGCGTCGATCGTGAACGGCGCCACGGTCTGGACGTTGGACCCGTCTCTGGCGGTCGGGATTTCGATCGCCGGCAAGGCCCGGCTCGTCCAGGCGGGCCGGGTCATCATCGCGACTGGCGCGCTGGAACGACCGTTCCCCATTCCCGGCTGGACGCTGCCCGGCGTCATGACGGCGGGCGCCGCCCAGACGACCTTGAAGGCCCAGGGTCTCGTCCCGAGCGGACGCACCGTGCTGGCCGGCTGCGGGCCGCTGCTATGGCTGCTGGCGGCGCAGCTCCTGCGTGCCGGGGTGAAAATCGAGGCGATGCTCGAGACATCCTCGCGCCGCAACTGGCTGCGCGCGCTGCCGCATCTGCCGGATTTCCTGCTCTCGCCTTACTGGCGCAAGGGCCTTGGGCTGATGCGTGAGGTGAAGGCCGCGGTCCCGGTGATCCCGGTGCAGAAGCTCGCGGCGACCGGCGCCGGCAAGCTCAAGGAAGTGGTCTATGTCTCCGGCGGCAGCGAACGCCGACTGTTGGCCGACCTGCTGCTGCTGCATCATGGTGTCGTGCCGAACGTGAACCTCGCCATGGCGGCCGGCGCGGCCCATCGCTGGAACGAGCGCCAGCTCTGTTTCGTGCCCGAACTCGACGACGATTTCGGCAGTTCCGTACCTGGCATCGCCATCGCGGGCGATGGAGCCGGCATTGCCGGCGGCACGGCGGCGGCTGAGCGCGGGCGGATCGCGGCCATCGCTGCGGTACGGGCGCTGAAGCCCGAGGCCTCCGTGCCCGCTCCGCAGGTCGTCCGGCAGAAGCTGGCGCGCGAGGAGATGGGCCGGGCCTTTCTCGATGTGATCTATCGGCCCAGCGATTCCTTCCGTCGGCCGGAGGGCGACACGATCGTCTGCCGGTGCGAGGAGGTGACCGCCCAGCAGGTCCGCGCCACTGCCGACATGGGCTGCGAGGGTCCGAACCAAATGAAGGCGTTCCTGCGCTCCGGCATGGGGCCCTGTCAGGGACGACTGTGCGGCCTCACCGTCACGGAGCTCATTGCCGAGCAGCGCCGCGTCTCGCCGGCCGAGGTTGGCTACTATCGCCTGCGCCCGCCGGTCAAGCCGATCACGCTGGCCGAGCTCGCCTCGCTGCCGATCGGCGAGGCCGAGCGCAAGGCCGTGGAGCGCTGACCGTGAGGACCGCCGACGTCGTCGTCATCGGCGGAGGTATTCATGGCTGTTCGACGGCGCTGCATCTTGCCCTGCGCGGCCTGAAGCCGATCCTGGTCGAGAAGGACTATGCCGGCCGCCATGCCTCGGGCGTCAATGCCGGCGGCGTGCGCCAGCTCGCCCGCCATGTCGCCGAGATTCCGCTCTCCATTTCGTCGATGGCGATCTGGGAGCATATCGAGGACCTGGTCGGCGACGATTGCGGCTTCGACAGTCACGGCACGGTGCTGGTGGCCGAGAGCGAGGAGGAGTTGGCGGGCTTCCGCGCCCGCGTCGATGAGCTGCGCCTGCGCGGCTTCACGTATGAGGAGCTGATCGACCGCGCCGAGCTGAAGCGGCTGGTGCCGGCGGTGTCCGACCACTGTCCGGGCGGCGTGGTGTCGCGCCGCGACGGCGCCGCCGATCCCTTCCGTACGACGCAGGCCTTTCGCCGGCGCGCGATTGAGAAGGGAGCGGAGGTGATCGAGGGCGTGCGTGTCACGAGCCTCTCCCGAGCCGGCACGGTCTGGCGTGTCGAGACCAGCGACGGTCCCATCGAGGCGCCGAAGGTGGTGAACGCCGCCGGGGCCTGGGCCGATCGCATTGCTGCCCAGCTGGGCGAGCCGGTGCCGCTCGAGGTGATCGCGCCGATGCTGATGGTGAGCAGCCGCGTGCCGCCCTTCATTCAGCCGGTGGTGATCCTGCGCGGCCGCAAGCTCTCCTTCAAGCAGCTTGCCAATGGCACGGTCGTGATCGGCGGCGGCCATCTGGCCACGCCGTTTCGCGACGAGAACCGCACGGTGCTCGACTGGAGCAAACTCACGACATCGGCGCGCACGGTCTGGGAGTTGTTCCCGGTGATGCGGGAGGCCACGATCGTCCGTGGCTGGGCAGGAATCGAAGCGCGGATGCCGGATGACATTCCCGTCATCGGTCCCAGTTCGACCTCGGAGGGCATCTATCATCAGTTCGGCTTTTCCGCCCATGGCTTCCAGCTCGGACCCGGCACGGGGGCGATGATGGCGGAGCTGATCGCCACCGGCGCCAGCAACGTGCCGATCGACGGGCTGGGCATCGCGCGGTTCAGCAGGGGATGAAGCGTCGATCGTCCCGCCATTCGCCTTCGCTCGCGGGAGGGCTCGCTGTTTCCTTCGTGACCGTCGTGCTGTGTCTGCTGGTCGGTGAGGTGCTGACACGGGTCTTCGATCCCGAGGCGTCGCTCTGGCGCTATCCCAACTACATCCATGAACTGACCTACCGACCGGTGCTGCAGCGCCAGCTCGCCTACGACTCCGAACTCGGCTGGCAACCGATCCCGGGCGTGTCGGGCACGCTCATGGACAAGCCGTTCACGGTTTCGGCCGAAGGCACCCGGGCGCACAATCTCGGCCAGCCGGCGGCCACCGGCCCCCTGATCCTCACGCTTGGCGACTCCTTCACGGAAGGGTTCGGCGTCGGCAACGACGAGACGTGGCCGGCCGACCTCGAGCGGCTAACGGGAAGGCGGGTGCTCAACGGCGGCGTGCGCGGCTACGGCATCGACCAGATGGTGCTGCGGGCGGAGCGGCTGGTGCCGCGCCTCAAGCCGCACACGGTGGTGCTGGCCTTCATCGCCGACGACACGACGCGCACCTCGTTCTCCGTGCGCGACTCGATGGGCAAGCCCTATTTCATGCCGGCGGGCGATAGTCTGGAGCTGCGCAATGTGCCGGTGCAGACCGCGCTCAAGTCGCCGTGGCTGACGGCCGCCCGCGATGTCCTCGGTTATTCGCGCCTGCTGGACTTCGTCATGCGCCGGCTCGGCGCGGTCGAGCTCTGGTATGGCGACGTCGTGTGGACGGGTGCCGATCCGGCCGTCATCTCCTGCCGCCTGATGGATCGTTTCGCCGATCTGGTCCGACGCCAGGACGTCAAGGCGCTGGTGGTGTCCTTGCCCCAATCGTTGGGCTGGTCCGATCCGGCCGGCGGCGCGGCCGAACATGCCGCCGTGGCGGCCGTGCTGGGTTGTGCGACGAAGGCCGGACTGCCGACTCTGGACACGTTCGGGCCGTTCGAGAAGGAGGGCGTGGGCCGCGCGCCCGACTCCTACTACGCGAACTATCATCTCAACGTCCGCGGCAATGCCCTGGCGGCACGGCTGATCGCCGACGCGCTCAAGACCGGTGACGAGTAGGCAGCTCGAAGCGCGCGTCAGGCGCGCATCGACCGCCAATCGTAGCCAAGCCGCGGGAAGTGGACCGCAACCTCGCCGACCTCCGGATCGTGTCGCAACAGGCTGATCTCCTCGGCATCGACGAACAGGACCTCGCCCTCGACCCAATCCCTGGCATTGTCGGCGGGGCGCACACGAGCCTGTTGCCCCGGGCGAGGATCGCCCTCCTGCGGATCTGACGGGCGGGGCGGGAGCGGCGTTTCTGCCCGGGCGATTTCGAGACCTTCGGCGGGCTCGATCTCGGTGCGGCTGCCATGGCCGATCGCCGCCATGCGGTCGCGCCATTCGATCAATCGGGGATAGGGATCGAGCTCGGCGCGGCAATCGATCTTGCGACCACGCAGGAACCAGACGACGTGATAGCCGGCGAAATCGGCAATGCAGGGTCGTTCACCCAACAGATACGGTCGTTCGTCACGCAGCATGTCGGCCAGCCACCGAAGCTGCGGCCGTACCAGATGCCGGTTGCGGGTGGCGGCCGCGCGCACAGCCTCGATCGACGGGACGGGCAGTCCGTGCAGCCGCGCCCGATCGGCATGAAGTCCTTCGGGCATGTGGTCGGCGTTCACGCCCGAGACGAACAGTGCCATCGGACGCATGAGCTGATGCTCTGCCCACCAGGCGATCGCCTCGGCAAAGCCGCTGGTCTCGGGCGGAAACAATGTCGGGCTGGGTACGCGCCGTTCGAGTTCGCGGGCGATCAGGCGCGTATCGCACCACAGATCCGCGCCGTCCTGCAGCACCGGGATACGACGGTATCCGCCGGTCAGCGGCGTGAGGAACGGCTTGGGCGCAATCGGCGGCTGCTCGATGCTCTGCCAGGCCAGCCGCTTGAAGCCCAGCATCAATCGCGCCTTCTCGGCGAAGTTGGAGAAATCGTAGTGATGGAGGACGAGAGGACGGCGCAAGAGCTACGCCGCCTTCAGCACGCCATCGTCGGCTTCGACCGGCAGCGGAGCCCAGTTCCGCGACACGACCCAGTCCGGCCGGGGATTGGGCCCGAGCTGCGGCTTGTTGGCGACGGTGTTGCACGACACATAGATGTGCCAGCGATCCTCGGCCGAGAGATTGTGCCCGGACGCATGCAGCACATTGCAATGGAACAGCACGCAGGTTCCGGCGTGACCGGTGACCGCAACTGGCTCGGGCGAGCTCTTCAGGATCTCGATCATGCGCTGCTTGGGCATGGCCCAGAATTTGTACGCCGTCGATTCGTCGTAGACGGGCTCGATGCGCCCGAGCTTGTGGCTGCCGGGGATGATGTAGAGGGCACCGCCCATCTCCGTGGTGTCCGTCATCATCAGATTGAAGGTGGCCATGTCGGGCCGGGCGCAGCCGTCGCGCATCCAGGAGCCGTAGTCCTGATGCCATTGCCATACCGTGCCCTCGATCGCCGGCTTGGTGTTGATCTTGGTGTGATAGACATAGACCGCATCGTCCTTAAGCACCTGCTGAACCGGGCGCAGCACGCGGGGTGTGCGCACGAAGGCGTGGAAGGGCTGGGAGCGCGTGGCGCCGTCGCTCTCGTGCACGCGGAAGATGGTGCGCACGCCGCCGCTATGCTCGCGCACGACCTCCTCGCCCTCGACCTGGCTGAGGCGCGCCACCTCGCGGCGCAGAATGGCGACTTCGTTGCGCGAAAACAGATCGGGGAAGATCAGGAAGCCGTCGCGGTCGAACTGCTCCAGCTGCTGGGCAGAGAGTTCCATGGGCGCATCCTCCGTTTGTTTTTCCAAACGGTAAGGGAAAGGCCCGTCGGTGTCATCCGGACGGTGCGGCGGGAGGCGACCGCGCGTCAGGGCTCCATCACGTAGTAGATCTTCTTTTCACGGCGCATGCCGAGGCGGTCGTAGAAGCGCTGCGAGCCGAGGTTGTTCTCGCCCGTAGTCCAGATGACGCGACTGACGCCGCGTTGCTGCGCCAGCTCGCGGATAGCGTCGATCAGCCGCTCGCCCACGCCCTCGGAGCGGGCATGGGCTGCCACATAGAGCTCCTTGAGAAACAGCCCATGGCTTAGATTGGGTCCCGGGAAATAGGGATTGAGGATGGCGAAGCCGAGCAATCGCCCATCCAGCTCCGCTATCAGGCAAATCGGACCGCCGGCCGGCGGGGCTATCAGGAAGGCCGCGCCGGGCAGGCCGGTGCCGTGCGCGACGGGATTGCCGTAGTGATGCTCATGCTCTTCGAGAAGGTGGGCAAGATGGGCTTCGTCCCCCTTATGCGGATGTCTGATTTGCATGCGCCTCGTCTAACATCGCTGGTCCGATCCGGCAAAGCGCGGCAAGATCGCAGCCATGGGAGAGAAGCGCATGAATGGTGTCGTCAATATCGAGGATCTGCGAAAGCTGGCCAAGAAACGGCTGCCCAAGATTGCCTATGACTTCATCGAAGGCGGGACGGACGACGAGGTCGGGCTGGTCACCAACGAGCAGGCCTTCCGCAAGGCCCGCATCGTTCCGCGCTACCTGGTCGATGTGTCGGTGCGCGACCAGTCGACCACCCTGTTCGGGCGGACCTATTCGAGTCCGATCGGCATCGCCCCCACGGGGCTTGCCGGCCTGTTCCGGCGCGGCGCCGACCTGATGCTGGCCGAAGCGGCGCGGGAGGCCAACGTGCCCTTCATCATGTCGGGCTCGAGCACCGGCTCGATCGAAGATCTTGGCCGGATCGCGCCGGACCATGGCTGGTACCAGCTCTATTCCGCCAAGGACCAGAGCGTGTCGGAGGACATGATCAAGCGTACCGCCGATGCCGGTCTCAAGACCCTGGTCTTCACCGTCGACGTCCCCGAAGGCTCCAACCGGGAGCGCAACACGCGCAACGGCTTCGGTCGGCCGCTGCGGCTGAGCTGGAAAGGCAAGTTCGAGGCCCTGCGCCATCCCGGCTGGATGCTGGAATGGATGCGGCACGGCACGCCGATGTTCGACAACTGGCTGAAGTACGCGCCGGGCAAGAGCGCGGATGCGGTCGCTGACTTCGTCGGTCAGCAGAACCGTGCGCCCATGACCTGGAAGCATGTCGAGCGCTATCGCCAGCTATGGAAGGGCAACTTCGTCCTCAAGGGCATCATGCATCCGGACGATGCGCTGCGGGCCTGGTCGCTGGGAGTGGACGGCATCATGGTGTCGAACCATGGCGGCCGGCAGCTCGACATCGCTCCGTCGCCGCTCGAGGTGCTGCCGGCGATCCGCGATGCCGTCGGCGACAAGATGACCGTGATGTTCGATGGCGGCATCCGGCGCGGCATGGACGCCGTCGTCGCTCTCTGCCTTGGCGCCAAATACTGCTTCGTCGGACGGCCAACGCTTTATGGCGTGACGGCCGGCGGTGTTACCGGTGCCGCGACGGCGCTACAGATCTTCCGGCGCGAGATCGATCTCACCATGGCGCAGATCGGCGCCACCAAGATCGCCGATCTCGGCCCGCACTTCATGATGTGGAAGGACGAGGAGGAATTGCGGCGTAACCGGCGGTGAAGCGTCAGGCTGGCGTGTGGCAGCAGACGCAGAGCTTGTTACCGTCGGGATCGCGGAAATAGGCGCCGTAGTAGTTGGCATGGTAGTGCGGCCGCAGTCCCGGCTCGCCTTCGGACGTCCCTCCGGCCGCGAGGGCTGCTTTGTAGACCCGGTCCACCGTCTCGCGATCGCCGGCGAGAAAGGCTGTCATGTGGCCGTTGCCGTGATCGGCGGGGCGACCGTCGAAGGGGCGGCCGACCAGGAACAGCGGCCTGTCGTGGCCCGGTGATTGCCAGCCGCCCCAACCGCGCTCCGGTTCGCTGAACCGTTCCTGCAGGCCGAGAAGGGGAAGGACCGCCTGATAGAAACGCCAGGCGCGGGCGAAATCGGTGACGCCGATATGAACATGCGAAAACATGACGACGACCCTATCAAGTCATCGTCGGCCTTTCCTCTGCGATCACCGCTTATGGGAGCTCCGGCGCAATCGCAGGTGGCAAAGCTTCTCCGTCGTCCTGAGCGGGGCCGAGCGTAGCGAGGCGCAGTCGAAGGACCCATTTTCTGCGCCAACATCGAATGGAGCATGGCCAGGACGGGCCCCTCGGCTGCGCCGCCCTTCGGGTGGCTACGCTCTGGGTGACGCATCCTACCTGTGAGGAGGTGCGGGAGATCGAGGCCGTCAATGGGCGGCGGCCCTGACCTGGCGTGAGATCTCGTCGGCGATCTTCTGCGCCGTTTCGCTGACGCTGCGGTCGAGATCCCGTCCATCGAGGACGAATTTCGCGGCCGCCACGTAAGGATTCAAGGTGACGGCGGCACCTGGCATCTTGCCGCTCCGGGCATCGGTCTGCAGGCGGTAGAGCGGGGTGGGTGCGTCTGCCGGTGATAGCCGCTCGATCGACGCGGAGACCTCCACGTCGGTTGCTCCGACGCCAAAGCCGATGGCGGCCCGGGCCAGTCGATTGCCTTCGTCGACGGTGGTGAAGACGCCGCGGACCAGCCATCCGCCGGGCGGCAACGGTTGGTTCCCGGTCACGCGGTCGGCGGCAATTCCCTTCTTCTGCAGGTTGTCGACGATGGAACGGCTGAGCTTGTCGACCAGCGATTGCGCCTTGGCCTGCTCGAGACGGGTATGCAATGGCAGCACGGCCCGCAACGATTGCGACTTCACCGCATCGCCGGGCAGGTCGAAGTCGACGACATGGACGGCGGGGGGCCGCGTTTTTACCCCGGTGGAGACATCCTCGGCCGAGACGATCCGCGCCGTCGAACAGGCGCCGAGCAGAAGCGTGGCGGTCAGGAAGAGGGGAACGCGTCCGAAGCGGACGGCGCGGAGAGGGGTCTCGCCCATGGCAAGTCTCCACAGCTGTATTTCCGGAGAAGTCTGTCGCGCTGCCGTCAGGCAGTGACTCGAATGTTATGCGCAGGGCTCCGCCTTTCTACTCACGTTCCCCAGGGGCGCTGAGCGCACAGCACGAAGAGCGGAAGCTGCTGATCTTCTGACTCTATTTCGGGCCCGCGCGCGCTGCCTGCAGCCAGCGGCATCGCGCGATCGCGGGGACGGCTCGGATTTTCGTGAGGCTGAAGGCGCGAAGGTGCGCTGCGCTGGTGACGGTAAAGCCGGAGGCCCGCAGTTGGCGGCCACTACCGCTAGGATCGCGTTGCGACCCGACGGATGGCCGTCGGCGGACGGCCGTACACTTCGGCGAACACGGTGTTGAAGCGCCGCAAGCTCGTGAATCCAGAGCGGAAGGCAATCTCCGGCATCGGGAGAGACGTCTGGTCGAGCAGGCGCTTGGCCCGTTGCACGCGATAGGTGCGGGCAACCTGAAGTGGACTGGCGCCGATATGACGCTTGAACAATCTGTCGAGATGCCGCGTTCCGACACCCAGCCGGTCGGCGAGTGCTTCAAGCCCCGCGTCGTCCAGGACGCCGTCGCGGATCAAGCGTAACGCACGATGCACCGTTGCCCGCGATCCCTGCCAGGCCGGCGAGAAGGGCGCGGTCTCCGGGCGGCAGCGCAGGCAAGGGCGGAAGCCGGCGCCTTCCGCCGCCGCCGCCGATCCGAAGAAGATGACGTTGCGGCCATGCGCGGGACGGACCGGACAGACCGGGCGGCAATAGATGCCGGTGGTGCGCACGCCGCTGAAGAACAGGCCATCGAACCGGCGATCGCGCCGTACACGGGCGCGCTCGCAGATCGCTGGGGCGAGCGGGAGGATGGAGTCCGATTCCGGCGAGCTGGTTTTCACACCTCATGGTAGCTCGCCGGTCATGACGATCAACGTTCTCGACAATCCGGTTTGGCACGCCCTCACCGGTCCGCACCGTCGGCATGCAACGCTGCAGGAGCGCGCCGCTCACTATCCGCGCGACATGGCGCCGTTCTCGGCCATCGTCGATGCGAGCGACGGCTCCTACGCCGATCTCGCGCTCGACCTGCCGCGCGGCAGCGAAGCCCGGCTGTTCCGGCCGCTGAACGAGCCCATGCCGGGAGGATGGGAGGAAGTCGACGCATTCCCGATGCTGCAGATGATTGCCGTCGGTCCGTCGGCGGCCATGAAGGAGGAGCGTGCTGTCGCTCCTCTCTCACTGGCCGACACCCCGGCAATGCTCGAACTGGTCGAACGCTCCAGGCCGGGTCCCTTCGGCACGCGCACGCCGGAACTCGGTCGCTACCTCGGCATCAAGGAGGGCGGCCGGTTGATGGCCATGGCGGGAGAGCGCTTGCGGCCGCCGGGCCATGTCGAGTTGAGCGCGATCTGCGTGCATCCGGAAGCACGCGGAAGAGGATATGGCCAATGCTTGACCCTGGCGCTGATGCGGCAGGCCTTTTCTGACGGCGAGGTGCCGTTCCTGCATGTGCGACCGGACAATGGGGCGGCGGTATCGCTCTACCGGAAGCTTGGCTTCACGGTGCGTCGGGAGATTTTCGTCCTGTGGCGGCGTCCGAGGTGATCGTCGCCAACCGGGAAGGATGGCGCGTCGCCTGGGTGGCGTTTGTCGTCGCCGTGTTCGGCTGGGGTGTCGGCTTCTATGGACCGGCTGTTTACCTTCAGTCGCTGCACCAGGCTCAGGGATGGTCGATCTCGACAGTCTCGTCCGCCGTCTCGGCGCATTTTCTCGTGAGCGCGATCCTCATCACGTGGTTGCCGGACGCCTATCGCCGCTTCGGCGTGGGGCGCGTGACTTTCGCCGGCGCGCTGTTGGCGGCCTCCGGCGCCGCGGCCTGGGGCCATGCCCACGAGCTCTGGCAGATCGGACCAGCAGTGTTGTTAAGCGCGGCCGGATGGGCGGCGACGAGCGGCGCGGCGCTCAATGCGATCGTGTCTCCATGGTTCACCAGCAACAGGCCGAGGGCGATCAGCCTGGCTTTCAATGGCGCCAGCGTCGGCGGCGTCGCGTTCGTGCCCCTATGGATGGTGTTGATCACGCGGTTCGGTCTTGGCGGGGCGACCACCATCCTTGGGGCCCTGATGGTGGCGGTGCTGTGTCCGCTCGCCCGGGCTTTCCTGTGGGAGTCCCCTGGCGCCAAGACTATCGACCTGCGGCAGGCGGCGGCCACGACGCGCGGCAGGCTGATGCGCATGCCGCGTTTCCTCACCCTGTCGGCAGCCTTCGCGCTTGGCCTCTTCGCCCAGATCGGCATGTTCGCGCATCTGATTGCCCGGCTTACGCCGCCGCTCGGGCCAAGCCTGGCTGCCGCCGCCGTCAGCCTGACGACGATTTGTGCCATCTTCGGCCGTGTCCTGGTTGGTCGGCTGATCGGCGGACGTGACGCACGGCTCCTCGGTGCGGCGAGCCTCGTGACCCAAGCCATAGGGACGTCGATGCTTGCGTTCGGCGCCGGCTTGGCGCAGCTCACGCTGGGGTGTGTGCTGTTCGGCCTTGGCGTCGGCAACCTCGTGTCCTTGCCGCCCGTGATCGCTCAACGCGAGTTCTGCGCCGTCGATGTCGGTACGGTCGTGGCTCTGGTCACGGCCATGAACCAGGCGCTGTTTGCCTTCGCGCCGGTCGTGCTCGGCTGGCTGAAGGACAGCACGCACGATTACCTGGTGCCGTTCGCGCTCGCGGCGGCGGTACAGGTTCTGGCAGCGATCGTCGTCGCGGGCGGGCGTTCGCGACCATAATAGGGAGTGCGCACGAGGCGAGCGTAAGGTGGCGACCATGATCCGATCGCTGCCAATCCGTTCATTTTCCGCCCGCCTGTCGTGCTTCTCGCGAAGCTCGCGAGCCTCGCGAGGAATCGTGCAAAAGCGCGCCAGGCCGCCGATTTACGGCAATCCTCGCGAGGATTTTTTGTGAGAGCGGAAGGGAGGCGGGGAGACCGGGAAGAATCGCCGATAGACCTTATGTCATCGGCATTCGAGGCTTCCGACGAGAAGGGAAGGAGCGGGAAGCCTCCGTCGGTCGTTCGCGTGGCCTTCCCCCGATCACAGGAGAAGGCAACGATGAGTCTCTGGCCGGGAGACGCTTAGTGCACGACCTCGAACAGGCCGGCAGCGCCCATGCCGCCGCCGATGCACATTGTCACGACGACGTTCTTGGCCTTGCGGCGACGACCCTCGATCAGGGCGTGGCCGGTGCAGCGGGCGCCCGTCATGCCGAACGGATGGCCGATCGAGATCGAGCCGCCGTTGACGTTCAGCTTCTCGTTCGGGATGCCGAGCTTGTCGCGGCAGTAGAGCACCTGCACGGCGAAGGCTTCGTTCAGCTCCCACAGGTCGATGTCGTCCATCTTGAGCCCGAAGCGCTTCAGCAGCTTGGGGATCGCGTAGACCGGACCGATGCCCATCTCGTCCGGTTCGCAGCCGGCGATGACCAGGCCCTTGTAGATGCCGAGCGGCTTCAGGCCGCGCTTGGCGGCTTCGGCGTCGCTCATGATCACGGCCGCCGAGGCACCGTCGGAGAGCTGGCTGGCGTTGCCGGCCGTGATCCACTTGTCCGGGCCCATGACCGGCTGCAGCTTGGCGAGGCCTTCGATGTTGGTATCAGGGCGGTTGCCCTCGTCCTTGGTCAGCTTGACCGTCTTCTTGGAGGTCTCGCCCGTGTTCTTGTCGGTGACGAGCATCGTGGTTTCCATCGGCACGATCTCGTCGTCGAACTTGCCGGCCTGCTGGCCCGCTGCCGTGCGCAGCTGGCTCTGCAGCGAATATTCGTCCTGGGCCTCGCGGCTGATCTTGTACCGGGCGGCCACCGTGTCCGCGGTCTGGATCATGCTGTGATAGATGCCCGGCACGTGCTCCTGCACCCAGGGATTGACCAGGCGGTTCTTGTTCCCGCCCGGCGGACCCTGAACCAGCGAGACCGACTCGAGGCCGCCGGCGATCATCACCGGCACCTTGTCGACCAGCACGCGCTGGGCCGCCATCGAGATGGTCTGCAGGCCCGACGAGCAGAAGCGGTTCACGGTCGCGCCCGAGACGCTGACCGGTGCGCCGGCGCGGATCGCCGCGACGCGCGCGACGTTGGAGCCCGTGGTGCCTTCCGGCGCGGCGCAGCCCATCAGCACGTCCTCGACCTCGCCCAGTTCGACCTTCGCGCGCTCGGCGGCGTGCTTGATCACATGCGCGCCCATGTCGGCGCCGTGGGTGTCGTTGAAGATGCCGCGGAAGGCTTTTCCGATCGGCGTGCGGGCGGTTGAAACGATGACGGCATCAGCCATTGGTTTTCCTCTCAGGTTTCAGATGGAACTTTAGCGATGAAAAGAACTTCTCGACATCGGGAGAATTCTCGGTGCCTGCGCATCCTTCGTAACATTGCTCAATGGCGATGCCATCCACAAGGAACACGCGCTTACGCTCTATATATCCGGTCGTGGTCGGCCATGTCGCCTCCAGGCCCTGAACTCCCTCGACCTCGATCTCTCTGCCGTGGAGTTCGAATTCGACGGTGAAGTTAGAGTCAAAAGTCTTCAGGGCTTCTACTCCCGCTTGCGGATCACCTGGTTCGAAAGTCGGCTTCTGCCAAATAACGAAATAGGAAGTTCCCATAGCAGGTTTAAGGAACAGCGCATGGACAAACACGGTCCGAGGCGGATTCTCATCGGGATAGACGTGCTTTTGTGTGTCTGCTTCCGGCTTGCCGGGAAACGCGACGGAAACCTTATCCTCCGCCGCGACCGCGGTATGCCAAAATGGCGGATCGCTTGGCATTTCGGCCTACAACTGGGAGAACTTCTTTCCTTCCTGCACCAGCTTCTTGAGCAGGGGTGCAGGTTCCCAGAACGGGTCGCCGGACGCGTCGCGATACTTCATCAGCGCGTCGTGGATGGTCTTGAGGCCGACCACGTTGTCGGCCCACCACATCGGGCCGCCGCGATAGACCGGCCAGCCGTAGCCGTTGACCCACACCACGTCGATGTCGAGCGAGCGCTGCGCCATGCCTTCGGCCAGGATCTTGGCGCCCTCGTTCACCATCGGATAGAGCGTGCGCTCCAGAATCTCCTGGTCGGAGATGGCGCGGCGGGTGATGCCGAGCTTCTTCGACGTCTCCTCGATGATCGCCTCGACCTCAGGATCGGGGATGGGCGTGCGGTCGGGCAGGTTGTACTTGAAGTAGCCGGAGCCGGTCTTCTGGCCGAAGCGGCCCAGCTCGCAGATGGCGTCGGCGACATAGCCGGAGTAGCGCACGTTGCGCTTCTCCTTCTCGTTCTTGCCCTGACGGATGCGCCAGCCGACGTCGTTGCCGGCCAGGTCGCTCATGGCGAACGGGCCCATCGGGAAGCCGAAGTCGTACAGCACCTTGTCGACCTGCTGCGGCAGCGCGCCCTCCTCCAGCATGTAGGCCGACTGGATGCCCCTCATGCGCAGCATGCGGTTGCCGACGAAGCCCTCGCAGACGCCGACCAGCACGGGGATCTTGCCGATCTTCTTGCTGAGCGACATCACGGTGGCGATCACGTCTTTCTCGGTCGCCTTGCCGCGCACGTTCTCCAAGAGCTTCATGACGTTGGCCGGCGAGAAGAAGTGCATGCCGATCACGTCGCCGGGGCGGTTCGTGTAGCTCGCGATCTGGTTCACATCGAGGCCGGAGGTGTTGGTGGCCAGGATGGCGCCCGGCTTGGCGACCGCGTCGAGCTTCTTGAAGACGCCTTCCTTCACTTCCATCGTCTCGAAGACGGCTTCGATGATGACGTCGCAGTCCTTGAGACCGTCATAGGAGAGCGTCGGCGTGATCAGCGCCATGCGCTTCTCGACATCCTCGGCCTTCATGCCGCCGCGCTTGGCGGTGTTCTCGTAGTTGGTGCGGATCGTCTTGAGGCCGCGATCGAGCGCTTCCTGCTGCGCCTCGAGGATGGTGACGGGGATGCCGGCATTGGCGAAGTTCATGGCGATGCCGCCGCCCATCGTGCCGGCGCCGATGATGCCGGCGGTCTTGATCGGGCGTTGCGGCGTATCGGCCGGCACGTCGAGTACCTTGGCGGCCTCGCGCTCGGCGAAGAAGTAATAGCGCTGCGCCGCCGACTCCTGGGACGTCAGGAGCTCCACGAAGAGTTCGCGCTCGCGCTTCATGCCCTCGTCGAACGGCAGTTCGCAGGCGGCCTGGACGCACTTGATGATGTTCCACGGCGCCTTGAAGCCACGGGCGCGGCGGGCGATCGCCTTCTCGGTCTCGGCGAACAGGTCGGGCGATTCCAGCGTGACCGTGAGATCACGCACGCGCCGGCGCGGCGCGTTCTGGGCAACCAGCATCTGCGCGTGGGCAACGGCACCGGCCAGCAGGTCGTCGCCCTCGACCAGCGCGTCGATGATGCCCTTGTTCTTCGCCTCGGGCGCGGGAATGTGCCGGCCCGACAGGATGGCGTCGAGAGCGTACTTGGCGCCAGTGAGGCGCGGCAGGCGCTGCGTGCCGCCGGCACCCGGCAGCAGGCCGAGATGCACTTCCGGCAGGCCGACGCGCGTGCTCGGCAGGGCAACGCGATAGTGCGCGCCGAGCGCGGTCTCGAGACCGCCGCCCAGCGGCGTGCCGTGCAATGCCGCCACCACGATCTTGGGGCAGTTCTCCATCGCGGCGATCACGTCGTTCAGGTTGGCGCCCTGCGGCGGCTTGCCGAACTCTCTTATGTCGGCGCCGGCGATGAAGGTGCGGCCGCCGCCGATCAGGACGATGGCGTCGATGTTTGCATCGCCGCCGAACGCCTCGATGCCGGCCTTGATGCCGTCGCGCACCGCCGCGGCCAGCGCGTTCACCGGTGGATTGTTGATCGTGAGAATGCCGATCCGCCCCTGGGTGGAGCGAAGCACTGCGTCGGACATGGGCTTCTTTCCTATCGTGAAGACCGTAGAAGGTGGACGGTCTTAGCAATCCCGAGGCGCGCCGCCCAGCGGGCAGTGGTTTCGCCTTGCGGAGAGTCGTCTGGCCTTTCCCGCTTTGCCTGGTCTATGCGTACTGGCGTTAGCACACAGGGAGTGAAGCGAATGAAGCAAACAAGAAGAGCCGTTCTGCGCGGCCTTGCCGGTGTCACCGTCGCAGGTCCCGTCGTCGCCGCGCCGTTCATTGCGCGCGCGGAGGCGATGTGGCCCGCCAAGCCAGTCACCATCGTGGTGAACTTCCCCGCCGGCGGCCTGACGGATGGCATTGCGCGGGCTTTCGGCCAGGCGGTGCAGCAGGCGACGGGTCAGCAGGTCATCATCGACAATCGCCCCGGTGCCTCGGGCAATATCGGCGCCGCGCAGGTCGCGCGCGCAAACGGCGACGGTTACACCTTCCTGCACACGGTCTCGAGCACGCTGGTGCAGAACCGCGCCATGTTCAAGAATCTGGGTTTCGATCCGGACAAGGATTTCGTGCTCGTCTCCGGCATGTCGTCGGGCGTACTGCCGGTCGTGGTGCACAAGTCGGTGCCGGTGACCAACCTCAAGGAGCTCGTGGCTTACGCCAAGACCAACAAGGTCAACTTCGGCTCGTGGGCGCTCGGCTCGTCGGCGCATATCCTGGCGCAGCACCTCAACGAGAAGTTCGGCCTGTCGATGGAGATCGTCACCTACAAGGGCGAGGCGCCGATGTGGCAGGACATGGGCGCGGGCTCGCTCCAGGCGGCGATGGGCAGCCCGCAGGCAATGAACGCGCTGCTGGTGAAGGGCGAGATCCGCCCGATCGCGGCGCCGAGCCGGGTGCGTGCCGGCAAGCTGCCCGACGTGCCTACCACCATCGAGCAGGGCTTCACGGACGACGCCTTCGTCGTGCGCGGCTGGCTCGGCCTCGCGGCGCCGGCCGGCACGCCGAAGGAGGTCGTCAAGCGCATGTCCGACCTGTGGGTGGCGGCTGCCGATTCGGAGCCGGGTCGGCGGATGATGGAAAGCTTCGGCCTCACGGAGAAGCCGATGCCGCATGAGGAGGTGACGGCCGACTACGAGACGCTGAAGGCGTCGCTGATCCCGATGATCGTGGCGCTCGGCATCAAGCCGGAATAGACAGAGCCATGACCGTCGCGCGTCCCTATGTCGAGGGCTATGCCGTCATCTCCCGCGAAGGGATGATCGCGACAGCGGACGGCCGTTTCCCGGAGCAGATCAAGATTCCGGCCGACCACAAATTTTACCAGGAGTCGGTCGACCGGGCGTCGGCGATCATCAATGGCCGTTATTCCGCGGAGGGTGGCCCGAAGGAGAAGCTGCGCCGCCGCCTCGTCGTAACAGGGCGCGTGACGGCGTTGATGCCCGATCCGACCAATCCGCGGGCGATGCTGTGGAATCCGGCATCGACGCCCTTTGCCGAGGCGTGGTCAGGACTTGGGATCGAGAATGGCGTCGCGGCCGTGGTCGGCGGGACCGCGGTGTTCGGACTGTTCCTGACGATCGGCTACGACTGCTTCTACCTCACTCGCACGGATGCCAGCGTGCCGGAAGGCCGGCCGGTGTTTCCCGGTGTGGGTTCGACAACGACGGTCGAGGCGGTGATGGCGCGCCACGGCCTGGTGCTGCGCGAGACGCGCATGCTCGATGCGTCGGTCAATTGCCGCGTCGAGTCCTGGATGCCGGCGGCGGGTTAGGGGGCCTGGTCGAGGCTCGAGACCTCGTTGGTGAGCGTGGTGCGGCGCAGGTCACGCACCTGCGTATGGTCGTAGCGCCGGGCGCGATGCATGGTGACGCGGTTGTCCCACATCATCACGTCGTGCGGGCGCCAGACGTGGCTATAGACGAACTGGCGCTGTGTCGCGTGCTCGGTGAGATCGCGCAGGAACGCCCGCGCCTCCGGTACCGGCCATCCTTCGATGCCGCCGGCGTGGCTGGCGAGATACAGCGACAGGCGGCCCGTGTTGGGATGGCGCCGCACCAGCCGCTGCGGCACTGGCGCCCACTTGACCCGCTCCTCGTCGGTGAAGTCGGTGAAGCCCAGGAGCCCGCGCGAGAAGATCTGGCTATGCCAGCAGATCAGGTCGTGCACCTCGCGCTTGGTGCGCTCGTCGAGGGCGTCATAGGCGGCGCGCATGTCCGCGAATTCAGTATTGCCGCCTTCGGCTGGGATGGTGCGCGCCGAGAGGATCGAATACTTGGCCGGCACCGCCTTGAAGGAGCTGTCGGAGTGCCAAAGCTGGTTGCCGATGCCGAACAGGCGGCGGCGATCGTCGCGGGCGACGACCTTGTTGTCCTTGTCGAGGTTCGAGATGTCGTTGAGATCCATGCTCACGCGCCGCTCGTGCGCCGCGGCGATATCGCCAGTCGCGGTCTCGAGAGGACCCAACTGCCGGCTGAAGACGAGTTGCTGCTCGTCGTTCAGCGTCTGGTCGTGGAACACCAGCACGCCGAACTCGTCCATGCCGGCATGGACAGCGGCGACTTCCGCCGGCGACAGGGGATGAGTCAGGTCGATGCCGGAGACTTCGCCTGCAAAGAACGCCCGGCCGACCGGATCGATGGGTTTGATGGCGATGGTCATGGCGCGAGCCTAGCGCCGTTGCCAGGCCGAGTCAGGCCGCTCCTTGGGCAGCGCGGACCACTCTGCGAACAGGCGGCCGTTGTCCTGGTCGAAATGCTCGTCGAGGACCCGCGAGGACAGGATGCGCTCGACGCGGAAATTGCGGTAATCGGCGCGCAACTCGCACCAGGCGCCGACCAGCGTCACGTCGACATAGTAGGCCATTGCAATGGGCCAGATCGTGCGGTTGGTGCGCCGGCCCTTCTCGTCGGCATAGGCGATGTGGAGCTTGCGGCTGTCGCGGATGGCCGCGCGGAGCTCGGCTAGGTCGACTCCTTCGGCCGGGACCGCGCTTCCCTCGGAGACGAAGATGTGCGGCGCACCCAAGGTCGATCGTAACGCCTCGGGCAGCACGGTGGTCACCTTGGCCAGCACGCTGGCTGCCGCCTCCTGAAGCTTGGGATCGCGCAGCCGCTGGACCAGGCGTGCGCCGACGGCGATCGACTCGGCCTCGTCGGCGGTGAACATCAGCGGCGGCAGGTTGAAGCTCTTGCGCAGGACATAGCCGACGCCGGCCTCGCCATCGATCGGCACGCGGCGCGCCTGCAGGGTGGCGATGTCGCGGTAGACGGTGCGCACGGTGACTTCGAGATCGGCAGCCAGCATCGCTGCGGTCACCGGTCTGGTGGCGACACGCAGGTGTTGGATGATGTCGAACAGGCGGTCGGACCGGCGCATTCCGGGGTTTCTACACTACTGACATAACGGTGTCAGGAGGGCCGACTTAGGGTCCGGACATCCCCTTTCAGGAGCCCTCATGTCCCGCATCGAAATGATCAAGCCCGACGTGCCCGCTTTCACCAAGTTCGTTCAGCGAATCGCCGTGCCGGCCTCACCCGTTGTGCGTGCCGGCGACTGGGTATTCGTGTCCGGACTGGCACCGGTCAACGCCGAGACCGGCGGCTACGATATCCTGCCGATCGACCAGCAGGCCCGGCGATGCCTGGAGCGGCTGACGCAATGCCTGGACGCGGCGGGCTCGTCGCTCGACCGCGTGGTGAAGTGCACGCTCTACTGTTCCAACCCAGCCTACTTCGCGACGATCAACGAGATCTACGCCGAGTATTTCGGCGATCTCAAACCGGCGCGCCTGTTCCTCTGCACGGCGGGTTGGTTCGGCCCCTTCGACCTCGAGATCGACTGCGTGGCCCTGGCCCGATGACCTTGGCCGTGGATTCCGGTAGCTCACCATGGCGATAAAGCCCTCGACGACAGCCTGGATCGGCACGCTGCTGCTCGGGGGGTCGGCCATGGCCTTCAGCACGGCGGGCTTCTTCACCCGCCTGATCCATGTCGACGTCTGGACCATGCTGTTCTGGCGCGGCGTGTTTGGCGGCCTGTTTCTCGTCGGCATGCTGGTGTGGCGCGAGCGGACCAAGACCCTTCGGGCGGTCCTCGCCATCGGCCGGGACGGTATCCTGATCGGGCTGTGCTCCGCCGTCGCCACGGTCTGCTTCATCAACGCCATGCGCCTGGCGAGTGTGGCCGACGTGCTGGTGATCGATGCCACCATTCCGTTCCTGACCGCCGGTATCGCCTGGCTGGTAATCGGGGAGCGCGAGGACAGGATCACGCTGGCCGCCAGCGTCGCCGCCTTCACTGGCATGATCATCATGGCGGGCCCGGCGGTGGCGGAGGGGCATTTTCTCGGCGACCTGCTTGCCCTGGTAATGGCGACGCTGATGTCCCTGGTGTTGGTGCTCATCCGGCGTCGGCCGGACGTCAGCATGCTTCCGGCGGTCGGCCTTTCGGCATTCCTGTGCGCCGCCATCGTGTCGCCGTTGGCGCGGCCCTTCAGCGTCGACGCCAGCGACATCGCGCTGCTGGCCCTGTTCGGGGCCAGCCAGTTCGGCCTCGGACTCCTGCTGCTCTCGCTCGGCACGCCGCTGGTATCGGCGACGCGCGGGGCGCTCATCGGCGTCCTGCAGACGCCATTGGGCACGCTGTGGGTCTGGCTCGCCTTTGCCGAGGCACCGGGGGCTGCGACGCTGGCCGGTGGTCTCGTCGTGATTGCGGCCGTGGTCGCGGATATAGTCGTGCCCCGTTCCGGGGAGAGATCCATTGAGCAACCCGCCGCCGCAGGTGCGACGCGCCGACAGGCTGATGGCCGATGAGCAGGCCCGCGATTTCATGCTGCATGGCCGCACCGGACGGCTGGCGACGGTCAGCGCGGACGGATCGCCATACTGCATACCGCTTCTCTATGTCTGCCTCGACGGCGAGATCCTGGTCCACAACACGGCCGCCCGCGGCCATCTGCGCCTCAACGTCGATCGGGAACCGCGTGTCTGCTTCGAGGTCGACGAGGCGGGCGAGGTGTTCGACTATGGCCGCTTCGAGTGCGATGTCTCGATTGCCCATCGCAGCGTGATCGCCTTCGGGCTCATCCGCATCATCGAGGATCGGTCGGTCAAGCAGCACTTCTGCGATGCGCTCATGGCCAAGTATCACGGCCGTGATGTCGGGCGGCCCAAGGGGTTCTATCCGCGGCTGGACGACATCACCGTCTACGCCATCACCATCGAGCGGCTGACAGGAAAGGAGACACCGCTGCCAGCGCGCTCCGAGCAATGGCCGGCGCGGGACAACACCAAGACGCCCGACGTCCGGGCGCCTTGACGTTTCGGAACATCAATGTGCCGGGGCGATTTCGACCAGTTCCATCGAATGAACCTCGTCGGGCTCGCCGGTATAGATCACCAGTGCGGTGGTCTCGGTGGCGATCATGGCGCTGTGCGGTTGACCCTTCGGGTTCAGGCTGTAGCCGCCGCTTCCGTGCGCCGGCTGGCCGCTCTTGGTCGCGCGCCCACCCTGCAGGTTGAACACGTGCTCGTCCGACAGCGCGGTCGCGACGATCTTGATCAGCTTGCCGCTGGGCGGATCGAATTTGACCAGCCAGGCGATTCCGCCACCTTCGGCGCGGCGGTCGCTCAGGATCTTGAGCTGGACCAGCTCGCGGCCGGCCTGGACCGCTGCCGGTCCATAGAACGGCACTGCAGAGGTCCAGTCCATGCTGTCATAGTCGACTCGTGTCGAAGCCATGTGCGTCTCCTTTCCTGACCCGGCGCACCCTATCGCGCACCTGCTGACAACGGTCTGTCAGCAGAAAGGGTGAAGGGCCTGGAAAGGTTGCCGCTCAGGCGGTGGGCAGCTTGTAGTCCTCGAACCGCTTGCGCAGTTCGGTCTTCAGGATCTTGCCCGTGGCGCCGTGGGGGATCGCGTCGATGAACTGCACGTCGTCGGGCAGCCACCACTTGGCGACCTTGCCGTTGAGGTAGTTGAGGAGATCGTCCTTGGTGACGTTCGCCTCAGGGCGCCTGACGATCACCAGCAACGGCCGTTCGTCCCACTTGGGATGACGCACGCCGATCACCGCCGCTTCCGCCACGCCGGGGCAGCCCATGGCTGCGTTCTCGAGATCGATCGAGCTGATCCACTCGCCGCCCGACTTGATGACGTCCTTGGAGCGGTCGGTGATGACGACCGAGCCGTCGGGCTCGATCTTGCAGACGTCGCCGGTCATGAACCAGTCGTCCTTGAGGAACTGGCTCTTGCCGTCGCCCTTCATGTAGCCCTTCACGATCCAGGGGCCACGAACCACCATGTTGCCCGAGACGCTGCCGTCCTTGGGCAGGTCGTTGCCGGCGTCATCGATGATCTTCATCTCGCAGCCGAAGACCGGCCGGCCCTGCTTGGCGGTGATGGCGAAGCGCTCGGCGTCGGGCAGGTCGCGTTCGCCGCGATTGAAGCGGGTCAGCGTGCCGAGCGGGCTCATCTCGGTCATGCCCCAGCCCTGCGCCACCTCGACCTCGTGCTCCTTCCAGAAGCGCTCGATCATGGCGTAGGGAACGGCCGAGCCGCCGATCAGCGTGCGCTTCATGGCAGACATCTTGACCTTGTTCTGCGCGCAGTAGTCGAGCAGGGCCAGCCACACGGTGGGCACGCCGGCGCTCAACGTCACCTGCTCCTTGTCGAGCAGCTCGTAGACGCTGCCGCCGTCCAGCTTGAAGCCCGGGAAGACCAGCTTGGCGCCAGAGAATGGGCCGGCATAGACGAGACCCCAGGCATTGGCGTGGAACATCGGCACCACCGGCAGGATGGTGGTGTCGGGATCGATGGCCAGCACCGGGCCCGACGCCATCATCATCGAGTGGATCATCGTCGAGCGATGCGAGTACAGCACGCCCTTCGGGTTGCCGGTCGTGCCCGAGGTGTAGCAGAGCGACGACGCGGTCTTCTCGTCGAATTCCGGCCAGGTGAGCGTGCCCGGCTTGCCGGCGATCAGCTCCTCGTAGCAGAGCAGGTTGGGGATCTTGCTCGAGGCCGGCATATGGGCGCGGTCGGTCATGACCACGATATGCTTCACCGTCTTGAGCTGCTCGTAGACCCCCTCGACGACTGGCAGCAGGTTGAGGTCGACGAAGATGATCTGATCTTCGGCATGATTGGCGATATAAGCCACATGCTCGGGCGCCAGGCGCGGATTGATGGTGTGCAGCACGGCGCCGATGCCGGAGATGCCGAAGTAGAGTTCGAAGTGGCGATAGGTGTTCCAGGCGATGGTGCCGACACGGTCGCCCAGCTTGATGCCGAGCCCCTGCAGCGCCTCGGCCACCTGCTTGGCGCGCTTATGGGCATCCTTGTAGCCGTAGCGGTGGATCGGCCCTTCGACCGTGCGGGTCACGATCTCGACGTCCGGATAGGACGCGGCGGCGAAATCGATGATCTGCGAAATCAACAACGGACGGTCTTGCATCAAACCCAGCATGGCGCTCCCTCTCTTACGCGTGCCGCTCGATATACAGACTTCTGAATTTGCCGAGCGGTTCCAAGTCAGGTTCTAGACCGAGTCCGGGCCCGTCGGGAAGAGTGACGCGGCCGTCAGTTACCTTGAAACCATCAGCCAACACGTCCTCACGCAGCGGGTTGCGATTGGCATCGACCTCCAGCAGGCCGGGACCCCGCACGGCGGCGAGCAGGTGGAGCGAGTGCATCAGCCCGACCGCGCTGCCGAGGAAATGAGGGCAATAGGTTCGGCCCGCCGCGAGCGCTGCCTTGGCAACGGGAAGGCAGCCGGAATGGCCACCCCATTTCGCCACGTCGGGTTGGATAAATGCCAGCTGGCCTGAATCGATCGCCTGCTGAAAGGGACCGGCGCC
Source organism: Enhydrobacter aerosaccus (assembly GCF_900167455.1). GTDB lineage: Bacteria > Pseudomonadota > Alphaproteobacteria > Reyranellales > Reyranellaceae > Reyranella > Reyranella aerosaccus. The sequence goes on along the minus strand of NZ_FUWJ01000005.1, from coordinate 74,617 downwards.
GCGTATGTTCTCGCCGCCAGCCAGCGGTGCGGGGGCGACAGCGGCAACGTGGATCCATTCCGCGGCCGGCCGGTCGACCGGCAACGGCTCCTCGATCCAGGTCAGGCCGAAATCGCGAAATTTCGGCAGGACCCGGCAGGCGGTGGCGATATCCCAGCCTTGATTGACGTCGACCATCAGCCGCTCCCCTGGCTGCAACGTTGCGGCGATCGGCTGCAGCGATGCGACGTCCGCCTCCTCTCCGAAGCCCACCTTGATCTTGAAGGCGCGGTAGCCGGCGGCGCGCATGCGCTCGACGGTATCGAACCCGGCCTGGCCGGGATTGAGACCGGAGGCATAGATCGGCAACGGCCGATCGTCGGTACCGCCCAACGCCCGCCACAGCGGCAGGCTCTGCTGGCGAGCCCGCAGATCGTGCAGCGCGAGATCGAGCCCGGCCGCGGCAGCCGATAAGGCGCCGGCGTCGCCGCTCTGCAGGCGCAGCACATGCAGGCCGCAGTCGATTTCGCCCCACAGGCCGACCGGATCGTCCACGGGACGCCCAAGCGCACGGGGCGCCACGATCTCGGTCAGCAGGAGCGCGCGATGCTCGGCCGAGGCGGTAGGAAAGTTGCTCCAGATCTCACCCCAGCCCTGCACGCCGTCGGAGTCCTCCACGCGCACGAACACGGCAGCGCGTTCGGTCATGGCGCCGAACGATGTGCGGACAGGCTCTTCGATCGGAACTCGGAAGACATACGTTTCGACTCGCTTGAGCTTGCCTGAACTCATCTATTCCTCCCGGATACAGCTTCTTTCGACCAGGCCTTGATCGTCGCCTTCGGCATAGGCGGCTACGGTACGGTCCGGCCGAGATGACAACAAATGGTAGACCGCAATCACGCTGCCCGGGCCGCCGCCCGTATGACCCGCGATGATGCGGCCGCCGGTGACCCCGCCGGTCATGAGGCCGAGGCCGTAGCCGGGCGTAAGCCAGGGACGGTCGGAAACAGGGCCGACCGGATGGGCCCGCACCATCGTCGCGACGTCCGTTGCCGGCAGCAGTACGCCGTGCATCAGGCGATCGAGCAACAGCGCCGCCTCGCGCAGCGGGCCGAGCAGCAGGCCGTGATAGACCCAGGCCGGATCGTAGTCGCCGAGATCGCCCATCCGGACCAAGCGCGTCGTTCGCAGGCCGAGCGGGGCCAGGACGAGACGCTGAAGGGCGCGCCCCAGCTCTTCGCCGACCGCATCGACAATGATGTTGCGAACGATGAGATATCCGATGTTGGAGTAGGACCAGCCTTCGCCGGGCGCGTAGATCAGACGATCGGCATCGACGCGCGTCAGGAGTTCTTCGACCGGCCATGCCGGCAGGCGCCTTGCGACCGCGTCATGGTAGTCGGGCAGTGCCCCATAGTTGCCCAGGCCGGCGCGATGCTGCAGCAGCTGACGCACGGTGTAAGGTTTGCCGGAAATCGGGCCGTCGAGAGTGAGACGGCCGTCGCGCACCAGGATCAGGGCGGCGGCTGCCAGCACGGTCTTGGTGAAACTCCACCACGGAACCAGTTCGTCGCCGCCGAAGTCGGCGAGAAGGGCGCCGCGTTCAACGACAACGCGCGCCGGCTCGGCGACAATCAATCCGCCGCCTGCGCGTCGGCCAGGAGGTCGTAGGTCCGCTTCTGATAGCGCACCATGTAATCGGTGTAATAGGTGGTCGGATACTTCGGTGGCCTGTCGGGGCCAACGGTGGTCGGCACGGCGGCGATCGGCCAGTCGATGGTGGCATCGCAGAAAAAGGCGAGGGCGTAGCGCTCGCCGCCGCTGCGATTCACGGCCCGATGCGGCGTGGCGAGGAAGAAATCGTTGGTCCAGCGCTGGAGCATCTGGCCGCCATTGACGACATAGGCATCGGGAATGGCGGGAGCATCGATCCACTTGCCGCTCTGCGTGCGGATCGACAGGCCGGCTACGTCGTTCGGCGCCAGCAAGGTCAGGAAGCTGGTATCCGTGTGCGGCGCCAGGCCGAATTCATCGACCGCCGGCCCCTCCTGGTGAGGATAGTGCGTCATGCGCAGGGAGAATTGCGGATCCTGGAAGGCAGCATCGAAGTAGACGGCGGGCAGGTCGAGCGCGCGCGCATAGAGGCGCACCATCTTCTGCACCAGCCGCTCCAGCTCGTTGCAATAATCGACCACGATCTCGCGGAAGCCGGGCAGATCGGCAGGCCACCGGTTCGGGCCGCGATAGCGACGGTTGGCGAGGACATCGGGATGGTCGGGCGGCAGCTCGCGCTTGACGAAGAAGGCCTCGTTGAGATTGGGCTTTGTGCCGGCCTGCACGGTCGAAGTGCGCAGCGTGTTGCCGCGCATCGGCATGTATCCCGTGCCGTGGTTGTCCAGCTTCAGCGCCATCTTCTTTTCGATCGGCTGCGCATGGAAGCGCTTCACCTGCTCGAAAACGCTACGGATCTTTTCCGGCGAAATGCCGTGATTGGTGATGAAGTAGAAGCCGATCTGCGTCAGCGCGAAACGCAGTTCCTGGGCTGTGCGGTCGAGAGCGCCAGGCTCCCCGGCCAGATAAGGGCCGAGATCGATGACAGGAATGGTTTCGGTAGCGGACACGGTCGGCACTCCATGCCTTGGGCAACTGAAGGACGACGATACGGCCGAAAGCCGGAGGGGTCTACTGCGCGGTGGAGGAACAAATTTTACATGATCCTCGGCATCCTGCGTCGACCATGACCTTTGAGGTGAATACGCCGCCCAGCATTCTGCCCTGCGAGCAGCGCCACCGCACGGGGGCGATGGCGCCGCTGTATCGCGATGCGGGGTCAGCCGGCCGTCGGCAGCTTGTAGTTCTTGAAGTCGTCCCGCAGGCGCGTCTTCAGGATCTTGCCGGTGGCCGTATGGGGGATGGCGTCGACGAACTGCACGTCATCCGGCAGCCACCATTTCGCGACCTTGGCGCTCAGGAAGTCGATCAGCTCGTCCTTCTCCAGCGTGGCGCCCTCCTTCTTGTGGATGATCAGCAGGGGCCGTTCATCCCATTTGGGATGGAACACGCCGATCACAGCCGCTTCGGCGACGGCCGGATGGGCCATGGCGGCATTCTCCAGATCGATCGAGCTGATCCATTCGCCGCCGGACTTGATGACGTCCTTGGAACGGTCGGTGATCTGCATGTAGCCATCGGCGTCGATGGTGGCGACATCGCCGGTCGGGAACCAGCCGCCTTCCTCGAGGACATCGCCACCTTCACCCTTGAAGTAGCCGGAGGTGATCCATGGGCCACGGACCAGCAGATCGCCGAACGCCTTGCCATCGTGCGGCAGTTCCTTGCCGTCGCCATCGACGATCTTCATCTCGACACCGTAGGGCGGGCGACCCTGCTTGAGACGGATGTCGAGCTGCTCCTTGTGCGAGAGCTTGAGGTGCTTCGACTTGGGATGGTTGACCGTGCCGAGCGGGCTCATCTCGCTCATGCCCCAGGCATGCAGAACCTCGACGCCATAGTCGCGATCGAAGGTTTCGATCATCGCCGGCGGCGCCGCCGACCCGCCGATCACCGCGTATTTCACGGTCGAGAGCTTGAGCTTGTTCGCCTGCATGTACTGCAACAGCGCCAGCCACACGGTCGGCACGCCGGCGGTGAAGACAACCTCTTCCTTCTCGAACAGCTCGTAGAGGCTGGCGCCGTCGAGCGCGACGCCGGGGAACACCAACTTGGCGCCGACCATCGGCGCGGAGTAGGGCAGGCCCCAGGCATTGACGTGGAACATCGGCACGACCGGCAGCACCGTGGCGCGGGCCGACAGGCCCAGCGTGTCCGGCAATGCTGCGCCATAGGCATGCAGGATGGTCGAGCGATGGGAATAGAGCACCCCTTTGGGGTTGCCCGTCGTGCCGGAGGTGTAGCAGAGCGACGAGGCCGTCCGCTCGTCGAACTCCGGCCATTCGTAGGTGCCGGGCTTGTCCGCCAGCAGGTCCTCGTAGACCAGGAGATTGGGGATATTGAGGCCCTTGGGCAGATGGTCGCGGTCGGTCATGGCCACGACGTGCCGGACGGTCTTGAACTGCGGCAACAGCTTCTCAACCGCAGGCAGCAGGTTCAGGTCCACGAACAGGAGCTGATCCTCGGCATGGTTGACGATGTAGACGATCTGCTCGGGGAAGAGGCGTGGGTTGATGGTATGGCAGACCGCACCCATGCCGGAGATGCCATAATAGAGCTCGAAATGGCGGTAACCATTCCAGGCCAGCGTGCCAATTCGATCGCCAGCCTTGATACCGAGCGACTGCAGCGCCTCGGCGACCTTCTTCGAACGGAGACGCGCGTCCCGATAGGTGTAGCGGTGGATACCGCCTTCGAGGGTGCGCGAGACGATCTCGGTATCGCCGTGATTCAGCGCCGCATGCTCGATGAGTTGCTGGATCAAAAGAGGGCGGTCCTGCATCAGGCCGAACATCGGACGTTTTCTCCTAGGAGTTGAGCTTCGTGATTAAGACGGGCGGAACCTAGCAGACGGCATGCAGGGCGCCAGCGGGAACAGCGCCGCATCTTCGCCTACTGGCGGGTTCTTACGTTCTGGCCTACCGTTCTGGCACGGGCGGAGGCTGACGAAAGCGATGCGGTGGAAATTTGCAGTGATGGCGGCCGCCACCTGCGTGGTCGTGCCGGCAACCGCTGCCTGGGCGCAGGCGGCGAAGATTTTCGGCACCGGCAGCACGACCTTCGGGACCTTTCTGACCACCCTGTCGGAACGGCTCGACCATACCGTCACGCACATTCCGAAACTCGTCCGCTATCTGGTTGCCCTTCCTCAGCAATTCGATCTGGCGACGGTATTGCTGCTGGCCGCCATCGTGATCGGCGGCCTGACCGCGGAATACCTGACCCGGCAGGCCCTGCAGCGGATGCGCCACGGCATCTTCGCCCGTCATGGCGGCGAGTCCCCCTTGCGGGCCTTTCTCCACGCCGCCCTGCTGGATGGCCTTGCGTTGCTGGCGTTGATGGTCGTCGGCCGCTTCGTCGTCGGCCAGGTTGGCGATCCGGACTCCATCCCCGGCAAGGTCGCGCATCAGGTGCTCATCGCCCTGCTTTACTGGCGCGGCTTCAACTTCATCTTCCGGGCTTGGCTCCATCCGACGGCACCCGAGGGTCGGATCGCACCGGTCGATGACGCAACGGCGCAGCGGCTGCTGGTCGGCCTGAATTTCGTCATCCTGATCCCGCTGGTAGCCCGGCACATCGTGATGTTCATGGCCGTAACCCAGGCGGGATCCAACGTCATTTCGACAGCGATCATCTTCACGGTGCCCTTCTTCGGCGCCTGCCAGGTCTACGTCATCTGGCGCTGGCGGCGCGACATGGCCGCATGGCTTTCAGGTATGGTCTCCAAGACCGACCTTTTCCGGGCGCTCAAGCTGGCCATGGCGGAGGAGTGGTGGATCGGTGGTATCGCCTTCTACACGGTGACCGCACTGTCGGCGATCTATGCCGCGATCACCGAGCGGGCCGACGCGATGCGGGGCCTCGCCGTGGTCGAGTCCATGCTGATCCTGCTGTTGTTGCTGGAAACGCTGGTTCATCGCCGTACGCGCCATCTCACGACGGAAGTTCCGACGGTCGGTGAGGTGCTGGCGAGCTGCCTGCGCCTTGCGGTTCGGTTGCTGGCGCTTGTGGTGGCAATACCGGCCATCCTGATCGACGCGCTGGGCATCATGACGCCGGAGGAGTGGGCGCCGCACCAGAACGCGATGAAGCTGGCCGCGTTGTCGACGCTCGCCGCTTTTGTCCTGTGGCGGATCGTGAAGTACCGCATGGACCGCTACATCGCCGACAATCCGTTGCCGGCGGCAGGCTTCGATGCCCAGGCCGAGGAGGACCAGCCGGCGTCGGCCTCTCGGCTCCGGACCATCATGCCGGTTCTGCGCATGACGGCAGGCATCACCATCCTCGTGCTGGCAACGCTGCTGGTGATGTCCGAGCTCGGCATCAACATCACGCCGCTGATTGCCGGCGCCTCGGTGCTGGGTCTTGCGGTCTCGTTCGGCAGCCAGTCGCTGGTGCGGGATATCGTTTCCGGCGTCTTCTTCCTGGCCGAGGATTCCTTCCGTGTCGGCGAATATATCGACGCGACCAAGGTCAAGGGGACCGTCGAGGGCTTCTCGATTCGGTCGATCCGCCTGCGGCATCAGAATGGCCAGTTGCACATCGTGCCGTTCGGCCAGCTCACCCACATCACCAACTTCAGCCGCGACTGGACGACGGTGAAGTTCAACCTTGCCTTCGCGCTCGAGACCGATGTCGAGCTTCTGCGCAAGACGGTGAAGAAGATCGGGCTCGACATGATGAACGAGCCGGCCTTCGCCAAGGAGCTGTTGCAGCCGTTGAAGATGCAGGGCATCGTCGATATCAAGGACGCGTCGCTGATCGTGCGCTTCAAGTTCACGGCGCGGCCCAACAATCCCAGCCTGATCCAGCGCACGGCAATTCGACGCCTGTTCGAAAGCCTGCCAAAGCTCGGCATCGCCTTCGCCAAGCCACCCTATGCGATGATGGGCTTCGGCGGGTTCGATGCCGCCGCCCGGGCGCAGGCCGCTCAATAACCAACGCAGTAACCTTCGGAGGAGCAGTATGGAAAAGCGCAAGCTCGGCAAGTCGGATATCGAATTTGCCCCGATCGCCTTTGGCGGCAACGTCTTCGGCTGGACGGCGGACGAGGCGACCTCGCACCGGCTGCTCGACGCCTTCGTCGATGCCGGCTTCTCCTTCGTCGACACCGCCGACGTCTATTCGCGATGGGCGCCGGGCAACAAGGGCGGGGAGTCCGAGACGATCATCGGCACCTGGATCAAGAAGGACAGGACCAAACGCGACAGGATCGTGCTCGCCACCAAGTGCGGCATGGGCCTGCCGTCCAAGGCGCTGTCGCGCCAGCACATTCTCGAATCGGTCGATGCTTCGCTGAAGCGTCTCAACACCGACCGCATCGATCTCTTCCAGTCGCACAAGGACGACAAGGACACGCCGCAGGAGGAGACGCTCTCGACTTATGCCGAGCTGATCAAGGCCGGCAAGATCCGCTTCATCGGCGCCTCCAACTTCGAAGCGCCGCGGCTGGCAGAGGCGGCCAAGATCGCCCGGGAGAAGGGGCTGCCGCAGTATCAGAGCCTCCAGCCGCACTACAATCTCATGGAACGCGCGCTGTTCGAGGGCGATCTCGAGAACGAGTGTCTGAAGGAGAGGATCGGCGTGATCCCGTACTACTCGCTGGCGAGCGGGTTCCTGAGCGGCAAGTATCGGTCGGAGGCCGACCTGGCCAAGAGCGCCCGCGGTGCCGGGGTGAAGAAATATCTCAACGACAAGGGACTGGCCGTACTCAAGGCGCTCGACGACGCGGCCAAGAAGCACAACGCCAACAGCACGCAGGTCGCGCTTGCCTGGCTGATTCAGCGCAAGTCGATCACGGCGCCGATCGTCAGCGCAACCAGTGTCGAGCAGCTCAAGGATCTTATCGCGGCACCGGCGATCAAGCTGGATCCGGACTCGGTTGCCGCCATCGACAAGGCGAGCGCACCTTAAGCGGCGCGGCTCGAATGGAGCATCTTCCGGGGGGGGGGGTAGCGGGATTCTTCGGATCGCCGAAGGATCCCGCGCTTCCGGGAGTTAATCTCTTTGGCCTGCAGGAGAGCGATAGAAATCCATGCTCGTCTTCCGCCAACTCTTCGATCCGACCTCCTCGACCTATACCTATCTTCTCGGCGACAGCATCTCCGGCGAGGCGGTGCTGATCGATCCTGTCTTCGAGCAGGTCCGGCGCGATGCCGCGCTCATCGCGGAGCTGGGGCTGAAGCTCCTGTGGACCCTCGAGACTCATGTCCATGCCGACCATGTCACGGGGGCGTGGCTGCTGAAGCAGCGCCTGGGAAGCCGCATTGCGCTTGCGGCAGCCGGCGGCGCCAAGGGTGCAGACCGGCTCCTCCAGGATGGAGAGCGCGTGAGTTTCGGCAAGCGTTTGCTCGAAGTACGGGCGACACCGGGGCACACCAACGGCTGCCTCACCTATGTGCTCGATGACGAGAGCATGGCCTTCACGGGCGATTGCGTGTTGATTCGCGGCTCGGGACGTACCGACTTTCAGGAGGGCGATGCACGGACGCTCTACCGCTCCGTTCGTGCCCGCATCTTTTCGTTGCCGGATTCGTGTCTGCTCTATCCCGGCCACGACTATCGCGGCCTGACGGTCACCAGTGTCGGCGAGGAGAAGAAATACAATCCGCGCCTTGGCGGTGAAATTGGGGAAGGCGACTGCGTCGGCTACATGAAGAATCTCAACCTGCCCCATCCCAAGAAGATCGACGAAGCCGTGCCGGCAAACCTGCGCTGCGGGCAGCCGGTCGCCGGGGCGGAGGCGTCGCTCGGCGCCGAGCCGGGCTGGGCGCCGTTGCGCTTTACCTTCAGCGGCCTCTGGGAGGTCGAGCCGCATTGGCTGGAGGAGAATCTCGGCAAGGTCTGTGTGCTCGATGTCCGAGAGCCCGACGAATTCACCGGTCCGCTGGGGCATATTCGCGGCGCCATGCTGGTGCCGTTGGGCGAGCTTGCACAACGCGCTGCGGAGCTGCCTCGGGACAAGCCGATCGTTGCAGTGTGCCGCGCCGGCAGTCGGTCCGCCCATGCCACCGCGATTCTGCAGAAGGCCGGATTCAGCGACGTCGCCAATCTGCCCGGCGGAATGCTGCGCTGGCGCGGCGAGGGCCGCAGCGTCGAGGGCGGCGCGCTCTGAGAGGCGCGCCGCAGCGCTTCACGGCTTGTCGATGTTCCAGAACACGGGAATCGGCGCCGTCACGATGTCCGTGAGGCCCCGCGTGGCGGTCGGTAGGGTGTACTGGCCTAACGGGACGTGAGTGCCGACCTCGAGCGCGCGTGCCTGCAGATCGGCCGCGATCTTCCTGCGGCTGTCGAGGTCGGGCGCGCGGGCGAAGGCGTCGCGCAGCTGCTCGACCTTCTGGTCGCAGGGCCATCCGAATGCGGCCTTGTCGCAGGAGGCGTTCACCATCGTATTGGTGAGCGGGTTCATCATGTCGATCGACAGCCACGCGGTCATGAAGCCGCTCCAGCCGCCTTCCGAGGGTGGGCCTTTACGCAGACGTCGCGACACGATCGACTGGAAGTCGAGCGGAACCATCTCGACCTTGAATCCGCCGCGTTCGAGCAGCGACTTGGCGATCGGGCCGGCATTGGTCAGCACGTTGATGTCGGTGGTGTGCAGCAGCACGACGGGCGTGCCGTCGTAGCCGGCCTCCTTCAGCAACTCCTTCGACCTGGCGAAGTTCGCATCGAGCAGGCCTTCCGTACCGGCAGTGCTCTCGAGCGGCGTCCCGCACACGAACATCGCCTTGCAGACGCGATAATAGGCAGGGTCGCCGACCACACCTTCCAGGAACTCCTTCGAGGTGAAGGCGTACAGGGCGGCGCGGCGGATCTTGGGATTGTCGAACGGCGGTTGCAGCCAGTTCCAGCGGAAGTCGTACTGCGCGCCGATTGTGTTGTAGACCTTCACGGTGACGCTCCTGTCTGCCTTCAGCAGCGGCAGCAGGTCGTGCGGCGGCGCCTCGATATAGTCGATCTCGCCGGCCAGCAGCGCGTTGACGGCGGTCATGTGGTCCGGGATGGCCAGCCACTCGACGCGATCGACCTTTACCACCTTGCCGCCGGCCAGGCCGGAGGGCGGTTCGGCCCGCGGCTTGTAGTCGGGATTGCGCACATAGACGATCTTCTCGCCGGGCTTCCACTCATCCTTCTTGAAGATGAAGGGGCCCGACCCGACGATCTCGGTGATCTGCGTGCCGGGATCGGTGTCGGCGATGCGCTTGGGCATCATGAACGGCACCGATGCGCCGGGCTTGGCAAGCGAGTCGAGCACGAGGCCGTAGGGTTCCGTCAGGACCATCCGGAAGGTCTTGTCGTTCACGGCCTCCAAGGCGCTTACGAAGCTCAGCAGCTTCTGGCCGGTAAAGTCCTTGGCACCCCAGCGTCTCAACGAGGCGATGCAGTCCTCGCTGGTGACGGGCAGCCCGTCGTGCCACTTGAGCCCGTCACGCAAGGTGAAGGTGTAAATCAGCCGATCCGGACTGAGCTCCCAGTGATCCACCATCTGCGGTTGGACCTGCAGCTTTTCATCCATCGCGAACAGCGTGTCCCACACCATGTAACCGTGATTGCGCACGATGTTGGCGGTGGTCCAGATCGGATCGAGGATCTTGATGTCGGAATGCATCACGGCCCGCACCGTCTTCGTCTGGGCGAGCGTCGGGCAAGCCGCGAGCAGAGCGGCGACGAGCGCCGCTGCAATGGAGCGGAGTCTCATCGATCAGTCCGTTCGTGAGGGATCAGCTTTTCCACCGTGCCGTTGCGCGGTCACCCGGGGTGACGTCCGCGTCGGCCGGCGCCGCTACCTTGGCCATGTGGTTGTAGCGCTGGGCTGCGAACCACAGGGCGTAGTCGCCGAACTTGATAGGCGGATACTTGGCCGGCCTGTCCGCCGAGGCGCAGCCCGGCAGGCACTCGATCATCGTATCATGGTCGGGGTCGCAGAAAAACGGAATGGCGTAGCGAAGCGTGCCGGAGACGTTGCGAACCCGGTGAGGCGTCGACAGGAAGCGCTCGTTGCTCCAGCGATGCAGGATGTCGCCGCCATTGACGACGTAAGCGCCCTCGACATAGGGGGCGTCCATCCATCTCCCATCGGGCAGCAGGATCGACAGCCCCTGCACCTTGTTGGGCGGCAGCAACGTCATGAAGCCCGAATCCGTATGGGGGACCAGGCTGGCAACCGTGTCGTCACCGGCATCGATCTGCGGATAGCGTGACATGCGCAGGATCATGTGCGGCTTGGCAAAGGACGAGTCGAAGAACGTCTCCGGCAGGTCGAGTGCCAGCGCGTAGAGCTTGACCAGCTTCTGGCACAGCGCCTCGAGCGTCCGCATGTATTCCAGCACGTTCTCGCGAAAGCCCGGCAGATTCCCGGGCCACTTGTTCAGGGCGTGGAAGCGGCGGTTCGATACGACGTCGGGATCGTCGCGGGTGCGCTCGCGCCGCAGGAAGTAGGCCTCGTTCTGGCTCGGCTTCTTGTTCTGCGCTAGCGCGTTGGGCGGCGCCTTGTCCTGGATCGGCATGTAGCCGATCGTATGTTCGTCCACCTTGACCGCGAGCTTCTCTTCCATCGGCTGGGCATGGAAGCGGGCTGCCTCGTCGTAGGTCCGGTCGATCAGCGACTGCGAGATGCCGTGGCCTGCGAGATAGTAAAAGCCGACCTTCTCGAAGGCATAGCGGAGCTGCGCGGCTGCCAGTTCGGCGGCGCCAGACTTGTCGGCGAGGAAGTTCGAAACATCGATCAGCGGAATCTCTCCGCCGATCATGGTGGGGGTCACCCCGGCCACGGAGAGCGTGGAACTGGTCATCTCTTGCTGCATCGCGGAACCCCCAATTCGCTCCGATCTATTGCCGAAGATACTGCAATAAATGCGCCATTGGTTGCTTCTGTTGTTTGTGCCACACAGTTGCAAACGAGCTTGGAGGATATCGCATGGCATCGCCGCTTTTCGACCTGACAGGAAAGGTCGCCGTCGTCACCGGGTCGAGCAAGGGCATCGGCAAGTCGATCGCGCTGCATCTCGCGCTGCAAGGTGCCAAGGTCGTGGTGTCGAGCCGCAAGGCGCCAGCCTGCGAGGAAGCCGCCGCCGAGATCCGCAAGGCCGGAGGGCATGCGACCGTCATTCCTTGCAACATCTCCGACAAGGCGCAGTGCCAGAACCTGATCGCCGAGACGCGCAAGCAGCTCGGCCCGGTCGATGTCCTCGTGTGCAACGCGGCCTCGAACCCGTATTACGGGCCGACCGAGAAGATGCCGGATGATGCCTTCATGAAGATCATGCAGAACAACATCCTCAGCAACATCTGGCTGATCACCGCGTGCCTGCCGGACATGCGCGCCAAGAAGGATGGCTCGATCATCATCGTCTCGTCGATTGGCGGCCTGCGCGGCACGCCGGTGATCGGTGCCTACGGCATCTCGAAGGCCGCCGACATGCAGCTCGCGCGCAACCTCGCGACCGAACTCGGGCCGGACAACATTCGCATCAACACGATCGCGCCCGGCCTGGTGAAGACCGACTTCGCCAAGGCGCTGTGGGACAATCCCGAGTATCTCAACAAGCGCCTGGCCACGGCGCCGTTGCGGCGCATCGGCGAGCCTGACGATATCGGTGGCATCGCGGTCATGCTGGCCGGCAAGGCCGGCGCCTTCATCACTGGCCAGACGATCGTTGCCGATGCCGGCGTGACCATCGGCAGCTGACCGCGATGGGCGCCGATCGTCGGGGCGACGGCGATCGCGCGCTTCGGAATCACTTGCAACGATAGTGATAATGACCATCACGAAAATCTCGCGATGCGGGCGCTGATCGCGAGCTTCGTTGATTCCCCTCAGTGAGTGAGGTTATCGCTGGCGCAGGCTCGTGAGCGCCTGCGATTCCTGCGCCTTGAGGCTGAGATCGTCTCACCTCTTCGAAGATGTCGTGGCTTTTCGGGCCCATCCGGGAAAACCGGGACAGCTTCATTGGGGAGAACAAATCCATGGCCAGCCACGGCGCCGCCGTTCACAGCCATCACGCTGACAATCACACACCGACCGGCATCAAGCGCTGGCTGTACAGCACGAACCACAAGGACATCGGCACGATGTACCTCGTGTTCGCCATCGCCGTATCCTTCGTCGGTGCCGGCTTCTCGATGTGGATGCGGCTCGAATTGCTGAATCCCGGCGTGCAGTTCTTCAACGCGGCGGACGGGACGCCTGACGGGCATCTGTGGAATACGATCGTCACGGCGCACGGCCTGATCATGGTGTTCTTCGTCGTCATGCCGGCGCTGATCGGCGGCTTCGGCAACTGGTTCGTGCCGCTCATGATCGGCGCGCCCGACATGGCCTTCCCGCGCATGAACAACATCAGCTTCTGGCTGCTGCCGCCGGCGCTGATCCTGCTCGTGATGTCGGCTCTTATCGGCGGCGGTGTCGGCACCGGCTGGACCGCCTATCCGCCGCTGACGATCCAGCAGGGCGCGGGCATGGACCTGGCGATCTTCTCGCTGCATCTGGCTGGCGCGTCCTCGATCCTGGGCGCCATCAACTTCATCACCACCATCTTCAACATGCGCGCGCCGGGGATGACCCTGCATCGCATGCCGCTGTTCGCCTGGTCGGTGCTGGTGACGGCGTTCCTGCTGCTGCTGGCGGTGCCGGTCCTGGCCGGTGCTATCACCATGCTGCTGACGGATCGCAACTTCGGCACGCACTTCTTCGATCCGGCCGGCGGTGGTGACCCGACGCTGTTCCTGCACCTGTTCTGGTTCTTCGGTCATCCCGAAGTGTACATCATGATCCTGCCGGCCTTCGGCATCATCAGCCACATCGTCTCGACCTTCGCCCGCAAGCCGATCTTCGGCTATCTCGGCATGGCCTACGCGATGGTGGCGATCGGCGTGGTCGGCTTCGTGGTGTGGGCGCACCATATGTATACGGTCGGCATGGACGTCGACACGCGCGCTTACTTCGTGGCGGCGACGATGGTGATCGCGGTGCCGACGGGCGTGAAGATCTTCTCCTGGATCGCCACCATGTGGGGCGGCTCGATCCGTCTCGAGGTGCCGATGCTGTGGGCCCTGGGATTCATCTTCCTGTTCACGGTCGGCGGCGTGACGGGCGTGGTGCTGGCCAATGCCGGCGTCGACTACGCCATGCACAACACCTACTACGTGATCGCGCACTTCCACTACACGCTGTCGCTGGGGGCTGTGTTCGGCATGTTCGCGGGCTTCTATTACTGGATCGGCAAGATGAGCGGCCGCCAGTATCCCGAATGGGCAGGCTACCTTCACTTCACGGTGACGTTCATCGGCGTGAACCTGACGTTCTTCCCGATGCACTTCCTGGGGCTGAGCGGCATGCCCCGCCACTACGTCGATTATCCCGATGCGATGTGGCACTGGAACTTCATCGCGTCGATCGGTGCCTTCATTACCTTCACCGGCGCGATCTTCTGGCTGATCTTCGTCGTGTTCGGGACGTTGCTGTACGGCCGCAAGGTCGGAGCCAACTACTGGGGCGAGGGCGCCACGACGCTGGAATGGACGGTGTCGTCGCCGCCGCCGTTCCATACCTTCGAAGAGCCGCCCCATATCGCGGCCACGCCGGGCCACTGAGGCCCCCGGCGTCTCGGAGAAGGAGAGACGGCGCCTGAAGGCGCCGTCTTTCATTTCTCGGGGATGATCATGTCCGCCCATGCGATGCGCGGACGCGCCCTCACAGCGCGCCTTTCGACAGCTCGCCCAGGGCCGAAACGAAGGCGCGCGACGGCGACGAACTGGGCAGGTTGGCCGGAATGATCGATTGAAGCTCCTTTGCCAGATCGACATCCTCGAGCTCCAGTGCGACGAGGCTCCGGTGCCGCACTTCCTCGCGCACAGAGCTTTCCATCACCAATGAGATGCCCAGGCCTGCCTTGACGGCAGCCTTCACGGCGTCGGTGCTGCCGAGCTGGTAGGTCGTCCTGAGCTGGGAGGAAGACGCGCCCAGTGCCTTCCTGAGCAGGGTTCCTGTGCCGCTGCCCGGCTCCCCGCCGACCAACGGCTTTCCCACCAATTCCTCGATCGACACCATCTTGCGCCTGGCCCATGGGTGAGTCCTCGGGACGATGACGACGAGCGATTGGCGATTCCACGGCGTGGCTTCGAAGCCGGGGCGCTCGTCCCACCATTCCATCAGGCCGACGTCGATTTCGCCTGATTCAAGCTGGTCGGCGATTTCGGGATTGGAGCCGATCTTCAATTCGATAGGTTGTCCGCAGGCGTCGCTCAACTTCTTCATCAATACCGGCAGAAGGTAGATGCCGATATTGCTGCTCGCTCCGACCACGAGCTGGCCCGCCTTGACTGCCGCACGCCCGCGGCGATCGACACGAAGAAGGGCTCTTGCGAAGGGCAGGAACTGACTCCCGGATTTCGTCGGCAGGCATTGCGCATGCCCCCGGACAATCAGGAGGTCACCGAGCGCTTCTTCGAGCTTCCTCACCAACTGGGAAACGGTCGGCTGCGCGCATCCCAGGGCTGCGGCCGCCTCTCTAAAGCCGCCCTGGTCGACGACCGCAAGGAACGCGCGCACCTGCGTCAGATTAAGCAGCTCTTCGTCCAACATTGCTGACCTGCTCCCTTCCAGGCGCCCGATCGCGCCTCGACTGTTTAGTTCAGCGGATAATTACATAACATAATTGAAATCAATGAATGATAACAAAAGACGAAGAACGAGGAGAAAGATCAAATGCTCGACGAAGATCAGGTCGCTCGCTATCGGCGGGACGGGTTCATTGTCATTCCGGATTTCCTGGATGCAGCCGAACTCGGCTCCCTGACCGCAGAGGTCGACGGGCTCATCCGCTCGGCCGAGAAGTTGACGCGCTCCAACGATATCTTCGAGCTGGAGGATACGCATGTGCCCGAGCTGCCGCGGGTTCGTCGGATCAATCATCCTCATGCGCTCTTCGGCGGCATTTCCGCGTTCGCGAAGTCGGAACGACTCCTGTCGGTCCTGAAATCGATCCTGGGCCCCGACATCCGCATTCATGGCAGCAAGATCAATCTCAAGCCGCCGACAGGGGCTGCGGTCGCCTGGCACCAGGATTGGGCATTCTATCCCCACACGAATGACGACTTCCTCAGTGTCGGCGTCCTGCTGGACGATAGCTCGGAGTCCAACGGCGGCATGATGTGCGTGCCTCGGTCGCATCTCGGCCCGGTCTACGATCACCGCAATCCGCAAAACGGTGAGTTCGTGCATGCCATCGACCTCGATGCCCATCCGATCGACCTGTCCGAAGCGGAAATTCTGTCCGGTCGGGCAGGAAGCCTGACCCTGCATCACGTCCGCACGCTGCACGGCTCGGCGCCCAACCGCTCGAATCTGTCGCGGCGCTTTCTCCTGATCACCTACGCGGCTGCTGACGCTTGGCCGCTTCTCGGAGTCGAGGACTACCGCGCCTTCGAGGATGCGATCGTTTGCGGACAGTCGACCGTGTTTCCGAGAATGCAAGAGCTGCCTCTCACCGTGCCCTTCCCCGTGTCGCGTTACGGCGGCCACATCTTCGAAAGCCAGCGCGGGCTTCGGAACAAGCATTTTTGATTTTCGCGGCAAGGAGATACCGATGAAGACGCTTTCACGCCGTGCGGTCGCGGCAGGCCTGGTGGCAGCGCCCGCCATCCTGACAACTCAGGTGCGGGCTCAGAACAACGCCCGACATCTCCGGTTCGCGATCGCGCCGGTGCGGCCGACGCCGCAGATCACGATCAAGGAGTTCGAGCCGCTGTTCAAATATCTGGCGGGCGAACTCGGCATGACCTACGAGCTGGTCTCTCCCGAAAGCTGGGCGGCAATTTCGGTCGCCATGACCAACGGCCATGTCGATGTGGGCTGGCTCGGGCCGTGGGGTTACGTGCTCGCGCATCAGAAAGCCGGCGCCGAGGTCATCGCCACGGCGAAGTATCAGGGCAAGCCGATCTATCACGCCATCATCGAAGGACGTCCCGGACTGCCGATCAAGAAATGGCCCGACGACGCCAAGGGGATGAAGTTGTCGCTTAGCGACCGCGGCAATACCTCGGGCTGGCTGATTCCCATGGCCTACTTTACCAGCCAGGGAATCGATCCCGCCAAGTTCTTCGAATACAAGGAAGGCGCGACCTTCGCCAACAATGTGGCGCTGATCCAGCAAGGCGTCATCGATCTCGGCTCCGACATGGATCGCGGCCGGTATGGCATGATCGAGGCGGGCGAGATGGATCCGCGCAAGGTCAAGGTCTACTGGACCTCGAATCCACTGCCCAACGACGCCATCACGGTTCCCAAGGGCTTCGACCCGGAGCTCAAGGGCAAGATACAGCAGCTCCTGACCTCGCTCTCCGAGGAGAAGGCCCAATCGATGATGGGTGCCGGCTACAACGGCTTCGTGAAGGCGACCTTCGACGACTACGAGCCGATCGTCGAGGCCGGGCGGATCGTCAAGCTGATCTAGGATCTGACGATCGAAGGTCGCGCTGTTGCGCGCAAGAGGACCAGGCGAACAGGGGCGTGATGATCTCTCCAAGGCGCTATGAGGAACCGGCTGTACGGCTGCTGGATCGTTCCAGTCTCACCCGGAACACCTTGCTCGTTTGCTGCGTGGCGGTTCTCGTCGTTTTCTGGCGGGAATCCCACGTCGATTTCGGCAAGCTCGCGCAGGGAATGCCGCGGGTTGCCGGCTGGCTCGGCCAGATGCTGCCGCCCGACACGCGCGACCTTCCGGAAGTGCTGGCGGCCGCATTCGAAACCCTGGCGATGGCGACGATCGGAACGCTCTTTGCACTGGTTGCGGCTGTGCCGCTGTCGCTACTCGCGGCCCGCAATATCTCGCCGCACCCCATCGTCTATCAGATCGCTCGCGGCATCCTTAACCTGAGCCGCGGGACAGAAACGCTGGTGTTCGCGCTCATCTTCACAGCGGCGATCGGGTTCGGTCCGTTCACCGGCGTGCTGGCCATCGCCTTTCACATGACGGGCGCGATCGGAAAGATGCTGGCCGATGTCATCGAACCCGCGGATCGAGGCCCGCTGGAGGCCGCTGCCCTCAGCGGCGCCAGCCGCCTCAAGGTCCTGCGCTACGCCTTGCTGCCGGACATCATGCCGAACTTCATCGCCGTTGCGCTCTACATGTGGGAGTTCAGCGTCCGCACATCGACTGTGCTGGGAATCGTCGGCGCCGGCGGTATCGGGCAGACACTCAAGAACACCATCGACCTGCTCGACTTCCCGAAGATGGTGACGGTCCTGGCGATCATCCTTCTGATGGTTGGCGCAATCGACGTGATCAGCGACTTCCTGCGGCGTCGCATCCTTCAGGATCGAGCCAGCAATGCGCGGCCCGCGCCATTGCGCGTCGGCGATGGGGAGATCGGTCGTGTTTGACCACGCTCTTGCGCCTTCGGCGTCGCTCGCCGTCGACCGCGACATCGTCCTGAGCCTTCGCGATGTCGGCAAATCCTACGGCGGTACGCAAATCCTCCGTCAGGTTTCCTTCGACGTCGGCAAGGGGGAGTTCGCGGTCGTCCTCGGGCCAAGCGGATCGGGGAAATCGACGCTGTTCCGCTGCATCACGCGGCTTACCGAACTTTCCGCGGGAACGGTCCACTATGAAGGCCTCTGCGTAAACACGCTGGATCGGAGAGGGCTGGCGCAGCTCCGCTCCCGCATCGGCTTCGTCTTTCAGCAGTTCAACCTCATCAAGCGTCTGTCGGCCCTGGACAATGTCCTCACCGGACGCCTCGCCAGCGCACCGTTATGGCGCGTTACCTGCCGATCCTTCTCCAAAGCCGATCGTCAGCTTGCGTTGGGCTGCCTCGACGCTGTCGGCATGCTCGACTTTGCCTATCGACGGGTGGACGGGCTTTCGGGCGGCCAGCAGCAGCGTGTCGCCATTGCCCGGGCCCTGGCGCAACAGAGTCATGCCATCATTGCCGACGAACCGATCGCCAGCCTGGATCCGGAATCGGCCTTGCTGGTGATGCAGGTCCTCGGGCGCGTCGCCCGCGACTATGGGATCACGGTGCTCTGCAGCCTGCATCATGTCGACCATGCCTTGAAGATGGCCGACCGGATCATCGGCATGCAGGCGGGCCGCATCGTCGTGGACAAGCCGGCGCGGGACGTTTCGCCGGAAGACCTCCGCTCGATCTATGCGAGCGCGAAGCCCAACTGAGGTTGGACGGCGAGATCGGTCAGGAAGCGGCAGTCTTCTTCCTGAAGGTCACCACCAGCACATCGCGATAGGCCGGCTGGGCTGGATTCTCCGGCACCACCGGCGTCACGCCGTGATAGCAGCGCGAATCGTCGACCAGCGCCGCATCGAGCGGATCGGTAAGGGTGAAGCTGCCGAGCGTGCGCTTGTCGAGATCGTGGATCGTCGTCGTGCCGCTCATGATATTGCGGCGGGCGACCAGCAGCACCATCACGTAGTCGACGCCGTCGCGGTGCATGCCCTCGGGCGTCGGCTTGCCGTGTTCCCCGGTGCGGGCCTCGATGCGGAACTGATGGGTCTCGACATGCCATTCCGCCGTTTCGGGGACGAGGCGGCTGAATAGCGCGCGGGCGTACTCGAGGACGGTGCGGAAGCTCGGGCCTTCGCTGATCTCGGGCTTGATGGGTTCGAACCAGCGCTCGATGCCGCCATTCAGCGTATTGTAGTTGACGCTCTGGTAATGAGGCTGGTGGGGTGCGCGGACGATCTGGCCTTGGCGCGGGGCCGCGAAGACCCCGAAGCGGCGCCGACGATAGCGGCCGCCATCGCCCATGTAGGTGTCGAGGCCGAGGTCGTTCCAGCTGTCGGCGAAGGCCGCCCAGTCGGCCAAGGTGCCAAAGCGCCCCAGCGCGGCGCGCATGTCCGAGGCCTCGACGAAGGCATAGCCGGCGCGGGCCAGCGCGTTGCGAATGCCTGTGGCGTTTTGCAGTCCGGTACCGATCTCGCTCATGAAACCCACCCTAGCACCACCGTGCCCAATTCGGCAGGCGGTGCGCATGAAGCTTTCTAGGGATTGGCGCGCGCCTTGCATTCAATCAACGCCGAGCCTCCTGGGGAGATACATCGCATGTTACGCCGCCGTTTGATCGTCGCCGCCGCTGCTTCTTTGGCGGCACCCGCCATCGTTTCGCGCAGTTCGCTTGGGCAGAATCTGCGCAAGGTGAAGATGGGGACTGCCTTCACCACCACGACCAATGCCGCCTTCCTGATGCCGGACCTCCTGAAGCCGGAGGGCATCGATCTCGAACTGGTGATGTTCCCGTCGCTGGTGCAGCGCATGCAGGCTGTCGCCTCGGGCGACGTCGATATCGGCAATGGCGGACTCTCAGCCACCATGCAGGTCGCCACCAAGGGCTTCCCGATGCAGGTCCTGGCCAATGGCTGCGACGGCGGCTGGATGGTGTTGGCCCAACCCTCGATCTCGAGCTTCAAGGATCTGGTCGGCAAGAAGATCGCGGTGCAGAACGGTTCGATCGGTCTCGTCTCGCTCAACTGGAAGCTCAAGCAAGAAGGGGTCTTCGGCAAGGTCGACCTCGCCTTCATGGACAACCAGGACCAGCCGGTGCCCTTGATGCGCGGGGACGTCGCCGCGATCTGCTGTTTCGAGCCCTATGCCGCGCTGGCCGAGATCAACGGCTGGGGCAAGCGGCTGTGGGTGCCGTACGATTCCCCGATGGGCAAGACCAACCTCGGCTTCGTCGCCTCGGAGAAATTCACCAAGGCCGACCCCGACCTGACCAAGAAGATGGTTCAGGCGCATGTGAAGGCGACGCAGAAGATGGCGTCGGATCCCTCGATCGCCATCGAGACGACGATCAAGCAGTTCAAGATGACCAAGGAGGTGGCCGAGCTTTCGACCAAGAACCTGTTCTTCAGCGCCGAGTCGGGTGCCCCGTTCGTCAACGGCCTGAAGGCGCTGGCCAAAATGATGGTCGACGACAAGATGCTCGACAAGGAGCCCGACTGGGGCAGCTTCCTCAACCTCGGCTACGTCTGATGCAGTTGCGTCGTGCGCTGGGGCTCATGCCCCTGGCGCTGCTTCTCATCGCCTGGGAAGTCGCCGTTCAGTTGAAGGTGTATCCCCCGGTCCTGCTGCCGTCGCCGGAGAAGGTGGCGCTGGTGTTCGTCAACGATACCGCGACGGTGCTGGACCATGCCTTGTCCAGCGTCGGCCGCGTGCTCGTCGGCATCGGCCTGTCGTTCCTGGTCGCGGTCCCGCTCGGTCTCATGATCGGCCGCTACCGCCTGCTCGACATGCTGACGGACTGGTCGATCCAGATCTTCCGGTCGGTGCCGCCGATTTCCCTGATCCCGCTGGCGATCCTGTTCCTCGGTATCGGGGACAAGCCGGCGATCGCGTTGATCTTCCTGTCCGGCCTGTGGCCGCTCTTGATCAACACCATCTTCGGCGTGCGCGGCATCGAGCGGACGCTGATCAAGGTGGCGCGGGCGGCGCGAGCCGGCGAGTTCCTGGTGATGAAGGACATCATCCTTCCGGCCTCGCTGCCGGCCATCTTCACGGGCCTGCGGCTCGCGGTCGGAGCCGGCTGGCTGACCGTGGTCACGGCCGAGATGATCGCCGTCAAGTCGGGGCTAGGCTACATGATCCTCAATGCCCAGCTTACCTTCCGGTCCGATCTCATCTTCGCCGGCATCATCGTGATCGGTGCCATCGGCCTGCTGGCCGATCAACTGGTGCGCCTGGCGCGCAGTCGTGCTTGCCGCTGGCAGGAGGGCCTGACGGCCACCAACGAATGAACCGATTCATCGAATGCGTGAATGTCGGGAAGATCTACCCGGGCAAGACCGGCCAGGTGGAAGCCCTGCGCGGCATCAACTTCCTGTGCGACGAAGGCAGTTTTGTCTGCCTGCTCGGACGTTCGGGCTGCGGCAAGTCCACCCTGCTGCAATTGCTGGCTGGACTCGAAAGGCCGAGCTCGGGACAGATCGCCGTTGCCGGCCGTGAGCTGGACGGGCCGTCACCCGACGCTGCCATCGTCTTCCAGGATCATGGGCTCTTCCCCTGGATGACGGTGCAGAAGAACGTCGAGTTCAACATGAAGGCGCGGGGCGTGGCCGCCGGCGAACGGCGCGAGCGGGCACGCGGCTTCATCGAGATGACCGGCCTGACCGGCTTCGGCGATCGCTATCCGCACGAGCTGTCGGGAGGTATGCGGCAGCGCGTCGGCATCGCCCGTGCGCTGACGACCAATCCCAAGGCGCTGCTGATGGACGAGCCGTTCGGCGCGCTCGATGCCCAGACCCGCGGACGGTTGCAAGACGAACTGCTCCAGATCTGGGAGAAGCAGCGCACGACGGTGCTGTTCGTCACCCACTCGATCGACGAGGCGCTGCTGCTGGCTGACCGCATCCTCGTCTTCACGCCGCGGCCGGGCAAGATCGCGGCCGACGTCAGGGTGGACCTGCCCCGCCCGAGGACGCAACAATCGGCCGAGTTCACGGCGCTGGCGCGCGAACTGCGCGGACTGATCGGCGCCGAGCGCGATTTCGACTGAAGCAACCGGTCCGGGGGAAACGATGCCGTACGCAACGACGGATGATGGCGTGAAGCTCTATTACGAAGAGGTGGGGACAGGCGCGCCCATCATCTTCGTCCATGAATTCGCCGCCGATCATCGTTCGTGGGAAATGCAGATGCGCCATTTCGGCCAGCGCTATCGCTGCATCACCTACGGGGCGCGCGGCTATCCGCCCTCGGACGTACCCGAGAAGCCGGAGAGCTATTCGCAGAACCGTGCGACAGATGACATCCTCGCGGTCCTGGATCATCTCAAGATCGACAAGGCGCATGTGGTCGGCCTGTCGATGGGCGGCTTCGCCAGCCTCCATTTCGGCTTCCGGCATCCAACGCGAGCCCGCTCGCTGGTCGTGGCCGGCGTCGGCTACGGCGCCGAGAAGGACCAGCAGGCGCGCTTCAAGGCCGAGGTCGAGGTGGTGGCAAAGGCGTTGCTGACGGAGGGGATGCCGGCCTTTGCCGAGAAGTACGCCTATGGGCCGACGCGGGTGCAGTTCGAGAACAAGGATCCGCGCGGCTTCGCCGAATTCAAGAAGGCGCTGGGCGAGCACTCGGCGTTGGGATCGGCGAATACGCAGATCGGCTGCCAGGGCCAGAGGCCCTCGCTCTACGATCTGATCGGGCCGATGCGCGGCCTGACCGTGCCGACGCTGATCCTGACCGGGGACGAGGACTGGCCCTGTCTGGCGCCGGCATTGCTGATGAAGCGCGAGATCCCAAGTGCGGCGCTGTCGGTGATGCCGAACTGCGGCCACACCATCAATCTCGAGGACCCCGATCAGTTCAACCGCATCGTCGGCGACTTCATCGGCCAGGTCGAGGCGGGTCGGTGGCCCAAGCGCGATCCGCGCGCCGTCAGCGCCTCGATCACCGGCATGAGGTAGCCAAGAACCACCAAGCCCTCGGCCCGGCTTCTGCTGGAGTTGGACTAAATTGCAGGTAGCGTGCTTGATCCGAACGGGCATCTGCGTACACTCCCTTTTGCAAGATCCATAAGGGAGGAGACGAGACATGTTCCGACGTATCCTGATTGTAGTTGGCACTGCTGCGTTGCTTTCCCCGAGTGCCTTCGCCCAGTCGAGCGATGTCGACTATTGCAACAAGCTCAGCCAGGCCTATCGCGCGTCGATTGCGCCCAACACCACGCCGGCGGCCGCGGTCCCGGAAGCGATGTCGAAGTGCGCGACCGATCCCAAGGGATCGATCCCGGTCCTCGAACAGGCGCTGAAGGACGGCAAGGTCGCTCTGCCGAGCCGCTGATCCAGACCGCGGGTTGCCGCGGCGGTTGTTCCTTGGCGGTCGGAGACCGCCAAGGCGACCGGCTGGCCCTTACTCGATCACCTCGTCGGCATGCAGCAGGACGGCATTGGGAAGGGTGATGCCGAGTGCCTTGGCCGTACGCTGGTTGACGATCATCTCGAATTTCGTCGGCCGCTCCACCGGAAGGTCGGCCGGCTTCTGGCCGCGCAGAACCTTGCCTGCCATGGTGCCGGTCTGCCGGAAGGTCTCGAGCAGATCGGGACCATAGGAGAGTAGCCCGCCGGCGCGTGCGATCTCCGAGAACAGCGTGACGGTCGGAAGGCGATGGTCGAGCGCAAGATCGGCTATCAGCTTCGGCTCGGTCCCGAACAGCGGCGAGGCAAGCACGATGACGGCGTCCGGCTTGTGGCCGGCGGCAATCTCGAAAGCGTGTCGAAGTTCGGCGATGGCGCGCACGTCGACAACGTCCAGCCTGACCCGGAGCAGGCGTGCCGCCGCCGTAACGGCATCCAACTGCGTCGGGGCTGTTGCCGGATCGCGCATCACCACCACCTTGGTCAGGTTGGGCAGCGCTTCCTTGAGGATCTCGAGCCACTTGGTGCCGAAGTCCGGGAAATCGGAAAAGACCCCGGTGATGTTGCCGCCGGGACGGGCAAGGCTGGCGACGAAGCCGCTGGCGACCGGATCGCTTTCGAGATCGTTGGCGACGATCGGGATGGTCGTGGTGGCGGATTTCGCGGTCCGCACGCCGGCCGGGCTGATCGGAACGATGACGTCGACCTTGCGAGCGACCAGGTCCGCCGCAAGTCCGGGAAGCTTGCCCGGGTCGCCTTGTGACGAATGGTCGATGATCTCCACTTGGTCGATGCCGTAACCCATGGCCTCCAGGCCCAGGCGCAGCGCCTTTATCCGCGACACTGCGACTGCGCTCACACCGGGATAGAGAAAGCCGATTCGGGCCGGTTTGGCGGGTTGCTGTGCTTGGGCTGTGAGGGGCAGGGCGAGCGCCGTTCCGCCGAGCGCAGAAATGAAATGCCGTCGTCCGACGCCTGCTACCATTCCCCCGTCTCCCCGTGTCCCCGTACGCCCCGTCGCGTCGGACAATGGCACGATAACGAGCGGCGGCCTATGTGCGTGTACCCGTCGAACAGGCTCAGGATCTTGACTGATGTTGCGATATACGCAATATTATCGCAATGAGATTGTCGCCGCACCCTTCCGTCCCGGGCGTCCCTGCATTCCAGAATTCCCGAAACTGGCCGCAAGTCCTTGAGATTGATCGATTTCGGGAATTCGGGAACGCATGCGGCGGCGACAAGGACTCGCGCCGGAGAACATCGGACGACGAGAGCGGCGGCTTGGCCGACGGGTGCGCGTGCCGGAATCCTAGGTCCTGCACGGCAAGGCAAGCAGCAGACCTGCGCCCCTCGTCCCGTTTAATTTCCGTTTATTTAACGGGAACGCTAGGCGGTCAGGCCGCCGTCGCAAATGAATTCCGAGCCCGTGGAGAAGCTCGACTCATCGGACAACAGGAACAGGATCATGTTGGCAACCTCGTCGGGCCGGCCGAGGCGGCCGAGCGGATGAAGTTCCTCCAGGACCTGTCGGCCGCTGCGATTGCCATCGCCCTGAGCGAGGCGGGGCGCGATCATCGGTGTCTCGATGTAGCCCGGGTGCACCGAGTTGCAGCGGATGTTGTATTTCATCTGCGCGCAGTGAAGGGCCACGTGCTTGGTCAGCAGGCGCACCGCTCCCTTGCTGGCGCAATAGGCCAAGGCATAGGAGGCGCCGCGCAGGCCCAGCACCGACGAGATATTGACGATGGAGCCGCCGCCCGACTCTTTCATTGCCGCGATGGCAGCCTTGCAGCCGAGAAAGGTGCCGAGGGCGTTGACGTCGTTGACGCGCCGGTAGTCTTCCAGCGAACAGGTCTCGATGTCGGTGCGCGTCCCAATGCCGGCCGAGTTCAACAACCCGTGCAGGGCGCCGAATTTCTCGACCGTGGCCGTCACGGCTGCCTGCCAGGAAGATTCCTGTGTCACGTCTAGAGGAGTGAAGAGTGCCGCCTCTCCGAGTTCCGCGGCCAGGGCTCGACCTGTTGTCTCGTCGCGGTCGGCCAGCACGGCCTTGCCGCCTTCGTTCACGACCAGGCGCGCCGTTGCGGCGCCGATACCCGAAGCCCCGCCGCTCAGCAGGACCACCTTGTTCTCAAGACGCGCCAAGGGCAGCCCTCCTCATCAGGCCGGCGGTGATGCCGCCATCGGCCACGAACTCGGCGCCGGTGACGAAGCTCGACCGATCGGAGGCCAGGAACAGCACGACCTCACCCAGCTCCGTCGGCTCGGCCATGCGGCCGATCGGATGACGGGCGCCGATGAAAGCCTTGCCCTGCTCGTGGCCGACCGTCTGCCACAGCGGATTGAAGATCGCCGTGTCGACACCGCCGGGATGCACCGAATTGCAGCGGATGTCGTAGCCCTTTTCGGCGCAGTAGAGCGCCACGCTCTTCGTCAGCAGCCGTACCGCTCCTTTGCTGGCGGTGTAGGCGATCGGTCCGGCCGAGCCGATCAGGCCAGCGATAGAGGAGATGTTGACGATCGACCCCTTCACGGCCGGCTTGCGTGATCCGGTGCGCTTCATGGCCTCCACGGCATGTCTGCAGCCCAGGAACACGCCGTCGGAGTTGATGGCCTGGATACGCTGCCATTCCTCGACAGTCGTCGTTTCGACATTGCCCGGGCTGCCGCTGATGCCGGCATTGTTCACCATGATGTCCAGCCGGCCCTCGCGGTCGAGGACGTCCGTGAACAGCGCCTGCCAGGAGGACTCGGAGGTGACGTCGTGAGCCACGAAGCGGCCGGCGCCGTCCTTGGCCTCGTTGATGTCGGCCACGATCACCGTGGCACCGGCTGCCTGCAGCAGCTTCGCGGTCGCGGCGCCGATTCCGGAGGCGCCGCCGGTGACGATCGCCACCCGGTCGGAAAGTTCGCTCATCTCGGCGGCGACCATAGCCGGAGCGCGGCCATAGCCAAAGAAAAACCCGGACATTGCTGCCCGGGTTCTCTCTTTTTGCAGTCTTACCTGCTGCTAGAAGCTCAACCCTTCCTTGATCACCACCCAGCGGCCGTTCTGGACCTGCTGAACCTGGGTGATGGTATTGGCGAGATGGTTGGTCTTGGAGAACTTCGACGGCGGCGAATTGAAGATGTCGTTGAACGGATCGCCCGACTCGAAGGCGGCCAGCATCTTCTGGCCGGTGAGATCCTTGCCCGCGAGCTTGGCGAAGTGGGCGAAGGTCATGATGCTATTGTAGCCGATCACCGACTGCGTGTTGGCGTCGGTGCCGAACATCTTCTTGTAGGCCTCGACCCAGTCCTTGACCTTGCCTTTGGCGGTGTCGGCGTAGGGCGTCTCGAAGGCGCCGGCGGCGTAGAGTCCTTCGACCGTATCCTTGCCGAGACTGATGGTGTCGGGAATGTTGGTCGGGGTGGCACCGAGGAAGGTGACGGTCCAGCCGAGCTTCTTGGCCTCGGTCATGGCGCCGATCGTCTCGCGCAGGATGGTGCCCAGCACGACCAGGTCGCAGCCGTCGGACTTCATCTTGGCCACTTGGGCGCTGAAGTCGGAGGCGCCGCGCTTGTAGGTGGTGATCGAGGCCGGCTTCAGGTGTTCCGCCTCGAGCTGGCTGGTGAAGCCCTCATAGACGTTCTTGCCGTATTCGTCGTCCTGATACATCAGGCAAGGCTTCTGCGGGTGCTTGAAGTTGACCATGTACTTCAGCGCCGCTCGCGTGCTCTCGACATAGGGCAGCAGGTTGCTGAACTTCAGCCGTTCCTGCGGCTTCTTCGGATCCATCTTGTAGGTGAACTCGGCCGCCGTCAGGGGAAAGAGCTGGAACACGCCGGCATCGAAAAGAATGTCCTGCGAGGCGATGACGGGTGCCGAGCCCATGCCGCCGACCACCGCGAACACCTTGTCCTTCTCGACGAGCTTCTGGGTCGCGAGCACCGCCTTCTTGGGGTCGTAGGCGCTGTCCTCGATGACCAGCCGCAGCTTGCGGCCATTGATGCCGCCCTGCGCGTTGATCTCCTCGACCGCGAGCTTCATGCCGTTGGAGACCGGAACGCCCCAGGTCTTGATCGGGCCGCTGAGATCCTGGTGCGTGCCGAGCACAATCTCGTTCGGCAGGATCCCCTGGTCGGTCACCTTGACCTCCTGCGCGAAGGTGGGTGCCGCTGCCGCGACGCAGGCGAGCCAACAGGCGGCCGCGAGTGCCTTGTCCTTCATGATGTTGTTTCCTCCACTGTCGCGCCTTCTGTTTCCGCCGGTCGGCGCGGGGCCGACGGTGCCGCTTTGCGGCTTGCGGCGATTATCGCTTCTTCACAGCGGAAGGAAATGGGCAAACGGAGGGTGCGCTGCAATAAAAAGCCCGGCGAATTTCTCCGCCGGGCCATCGATACCGATATCGGCCGGTCAGTTCTTCAGGTCGCTCTTCAGGACGACCCAGCGGCCGTTCTTGACCTGCTGCAGCAGGTAGACGTTGGCGGAGAGGTGATCGGTCTTGGAGAACTTCGCCGGTGGCATGCCGAAGATGTCCTTGAACACGTCGCCCGACTCCATGGCGGCCAGGAACTTCGCGCCGGTGAGATCCTTGCCGGCGAGCTTGGCATAGTGGGCGAACATCATGACCTCGTCATAGCCCAGGGCCGACTGGGTATTGGGCTCCATCTTGTAGGTCTTGTAGTAGGCCTCGGCCCAATCCTTCGCCTTGCCGGTAGCGGTGTCGCGATAGGGGATCTCCATGCCGCCCACGGCATAGAATCCCTCGGCAACCTCCTTGCCGAGTTCCGGTACCTCGACGACGTTGGCGGCCGTGCTGCCGAAGAAGATGGGTGCGAAGCCGATCTTCTTGGCCTCGGACATGGCACCGACCGTCTCGCGCACGATCGTTCCCAGCACGACGAAGTCGCAGCCGTCGGCCTTCATCTTGGCGACCTGGGAGGAAAAGTCGGAAGCGCCGCGCTTGTAGCTCGTCACCGCGGCGGGGGTAAGCTTCACGTCGGCCACCGCCTGGTTGAAGCCATCGAGCACGTTCTTACCGAACTCGTCATCCTGGTACATGATGCAGGGCTTCTTGAGGCCCTTGTCCTGCATCAGGTAGCGGGCGCCGGCTCGCACGCTCTCGGTGTAAGGCGGCACGTTGTTGAATTTCAGCCGCTCCTGCGGCTTCTTCGGATCCATCTGGTAGGTGAAGGCCGCCGAGGTCACGGGAAAGAGCTGCGGCACGCCGGCGTCGAGCAGGATGTCCTGCGCGGCCAGCACGGTCGGCGAGCCCATCGGCGCCAGCATGGCGAAGATCTTGTCCTTCTCGACCAGCTTCTGGGAGGCAAGCACCGCCCGCTTGGGATCGTAGCCCGAGTCCTCGACGATCAGCTTGATCTTGCGGCCGTTGATGCCGCCGGCGGCATTGATCTCCTCGACGGCGAGCTTCATGCCGTTGGTGACCGGCACGCCCCACGACTTGATCGGGCCGCTGAGATCCTGGTGGGTGCCGAGCACGATCTCGGTCGGCGTGACGCCCTGATTGGTGACCTTGGGTTCGTCGGCGAGCGCGGGCAGGGCGACGAGGGCGAGCGCGGCAGCGGACAGCGACGACGCGATACTGAACGGGTTACGCAACTGTTTCCTCCTTGGTTTATGGCACAGCCGTCACGCGGCCTGGGCGCGGTACATGGCATCGATCTCGGCCTTGTACTTGGCGTTCACGAAGCTGCGTTTGAGCTTCATGGTCGGTGTCAGCTCCTCATCCTCGGGCGTGAGCTGTTGCTCGATCAGGTAGAAGCGCTTGACGGTCTCGACGCGGGCGAAGTTGGCATTGACCCGCTCGATCTCCGACCAGATCAGGTCCTGCACTTCCTTGGCGCGGCACAGGCTGGCGTAGTTGGTGAACGGCACGTTGCGGTCCTGGGCATATTTCTCGACCGTCTCGCGGTCGATCATCACCAGGCAGGTCAGGTAGGGCCGACGGTCGCCGATCACGACCGCATCGCTGATATAGGGCGAGAACTTGAGCTGGTTCTCGATCTCCGACGGGGTGATGTTCTTGCCGCCCGCCGTGATGATGATGTCCTTCATCCGGTCGGTGATCTTCACGTAACCTTCGTTGTCGATCAGGCCGACATCGCCGGTGTGAAGCCAGCCCTGCGGATCGACGGTCTCCGCGGTCTTCTCCGGCTGGTTGAGGTAGCCCATGAAGACGAAGTCGCCCTTGATCAGGATCTCGCCCAACGGCGAGATCTTCACCTCGCCGTAGGGCACCGACTTGCCGACGGTGCCGAGCTTGATGCCGTCGGCGGGCATGGCCGTCGCCAGGCCGCAATTCTCGGTCTGGCCGTAGACCTCGTACATGTTGAGGCCGAGCGCCAAGTACCAACGGATCAGCTCCGGCGCGATCGGCGCTGCGCCGGTGAACAGCCATCGGCAGCGGTCGAGCCCGATCATCTTGCGGATGTTGCGCAGCACCAGCCAGTAGGCGGCCTGGAAGGCGAGCTTCTGCGAGGCGCTGGGCGAACGGCCCTCGATGCGAGCCTCGGCGACAGCGAAGCCGGCCTGGATGGCCCGACGATAGGCCCATTGCTGGAACGGCGTTGCATCCTTCAGGGCCAGCGTGATGCCGGAATAGAACTTCTCCCATACACGCGGCACGGCGCCGAACAGGGTCGGCTGCACCTCGCGGATATTGTCCGGCACCGTCTCCGGGCTTTCGGCGAAATTGCTGCAGCAGCCGGTGGCGATCGAGTAGTAGCTGCCGGCGACCCGCTCCGCGACATGGCAGAGCGGCAGGAACGCCAGTCGCTCGTCGCCCTCGTACCAGGACAACGACAGCTCCGGATGCATGCAGTTCTTCATCTGGTAGACGACGTTGCGATGGCTGTGCATCGCGCCCTTGGGCGGACCGGTTGTGCCGGAAGTGTAGACGAGGATGGCGAGATCGTCCGGGCCGCGGCTGTCGACCAGTTCCTCGAACAGCCCCTCCCGGCCCTTGGCGTATTCGCGGCCCCGGTCCATGAAGGCTTGCAGCGATACGACCATGGGATCGCGGAAGGTCGACAGTCCTTCCATGTCGAACACGACGATCTGGCGCAAGGTAGGGCAGCGGTCGCGCACTTCGAGCGCCTTGTCGAGCTGTTCGTCGTCCTCGACGAACAGCACCACGGTGCGCGAATCGTTGATCAGGTATTCGACCTGCTTGGCCGAGTCGGTGGGATAGATGCCCGACGAGACGCCGCCGGCACAGAGGATGCCGAAGTCGGCGTAGTTCCACTCCGGTACTGTGTTGGCCAGCACCGAGGCGACGTCGCCGGGCCGAAGACCGATGGCATGCAGCGCGTAGGTGATTGCCCGGGATCGTTCGAGCCAGTCGTTCCAGGAGATCGCGTTCCAGATGCCGTACAGCTTCTCGCGCATGGCCGGCCTGTCGCCGCGCGTCTTGCAGGAGAGGACGAAGCTCTTGGGCAGGGTCTCCGCTACCGTCAGCGTCGCCAGTCGCGCCATGGGTCCTCCGATCGTCCTCTCATCGCCACGTCTTTTTGCGCTTCCAGCGGCGCTCGCCGCGGGCGCTCTCTTCCTTGGCGCCGAGGTAGAATTCCTGGATGTCCTTGCTGTCCATGAGGCGCTCGCAGGTATCGTCCATCACCACGCGGCCAACCTCGAGCACGTAACCGTAATGGGCCGTCTCCAGCGCCATGCGGGCATTCTGCTCCACCAGCAGGATCGACACGCCCTGCTCGGCATTGACGCGGCGGATGATGGCGAAGATTTCCTTCACCAGCAGCGGCGACAGGCCGAGCGACGGCTCGTCGAGCAGCAGGAGCTTGGGGCGGTTCATCAGCGCGCGGCTGATGGCCAGCATCTGCTGCTCGCCACCCGACAGCGAGCCGGCGGGCTGGTCGATGCGCTCCCGCAGGCGGGGGAAATAGCCGAACACGCGTTCGAGGTCGTGCGCCACGCCGTCCCGGTCGTGGCGCAGGAAGGCGCCCATCTGCAGGTTCTCGCGCACCGACAGGAATGGAAACACCTCGCGCCCTTCGGGCACGTGACTGAGGCCGAGCCGCACGATCTTGTCCGCATCCATGCGCTGGATGGGCTTGCCCTCGAACTCGACCGTACCCTTCTGCGGATCGAGCACGCCGGAGATTGTCTTGAGGATGGTCGTCTTGCCGGCGCCGTTGGCGCCCAGCACGGTGACGATGCGGCCGCGCTCCACCGCGAGGCTGACCCCGCGGATGGCCATGATCGGGCCGTAGTAGCTCTCGATGTTGCTGACGCGGAGGATGGTGTCTGCGCTCATGGGACCTCAGGCACCGAGATAGGCCGCAATGACGTCGGGATGCGCCTGCACCTCGGCCGGCGTGCCGGTCGCCAGCACCTTGCCGTAGTTCAGCGCCAGCACGCGATCGGAGACGCGGTTCACCAGCGACATGTCGTGCTCGACCATCAGCACCGTGATGCCGAGCTCGGTCTTGATGTCGCGGATCCAGTAGGACATGTCGTCGGTCTCCTCGACATTGAGGCCGGAGGAGGGTTCGTCGAGCAGGATCAGCTTCGGTTCGGAGCAGAGCGCACGGGCGAGCTCGATGACCTTGCGCACCCCGTAGGGGAGGCCGGCGATGACCTTGTCGCGATAGGCCTGCAGGTCGAGGAACTCGATGACCTCCTCGACCTTGCGCCGGTGCGCCTTCTCGGCACGCCGTACGCCGGGCAGGAACAGCATCTCCGACAGGAGGTTCGTCGTCGTATGGCAATGACGGCCGACCAGCAGGTTAGCCAGCATGGTCGCATTCTCGAACAGCTCGATGTTCTGGAAGGTCCGGGCGATGCCGAGCCTGGCGATGCGATGCGCCGGCACCTGGGTGATATCCTGGCCCTCGAACACCAGCTTGCCGGAGGTCGAGTCGTAGAGCCGCGAGATCAGGTTGAAGATCGAGGTCTTGCCGGCGCCGTTGGGGCCGATGATGGTGAAGACCTCGCCTTGGGCGATGTCGAAGCTGACATTGTCGACCGCCTTGAGGCCGCCGAACTGCAGCGAGATGCCTTCGACGGAGAAGAAGCTCATCGGTTGCGCTCCGACTTCACGTAGGTCTTCTGCCGCTTGAATGTCGCCTTCTTGTAGAGGGGGAAGAGTTCGAAGAAGAGCTTCACCTTGAGCCAGCGGCCATAGAGGCCGTAGGGCTCGAACAGGATGAACAGCATGATGATCAGGCCGTAGATCGCCCCCTTGAGGCCCGCCGCGGAGCCGACTCGCGAGGCGACATCCTGGATCCCGGACGCCGTTTCCGCCGTGGCGCCCAGGGTGGTTCCGAGCGCCGCCAGCATGCCGGGAACGTCATCCTTCAGCCAGGTCAGGAACGGATCGACCATGACGATGAAGATGGCGCCGAATACCGCGCCGTGCAGGCCGAAAGCGCCGCCGATGATGATCACCATGATGAACTCGATCGAGAGCTGCAGGGTGAACATCTCGGGCGAGATGAAGGTCATCTTGTGCGCGAACAGCACGCCGGCCAGGCCGGTGATGGCGGCGCTGATGGCGAAGGACTTCACCTTGTAGCTGGCGAGATCGATGCCCATGCTGCGGCTCGCCGTCTCGCTGTCCCGGATGGCGATGAAGGCGCGGCCGGTCGGCGAGCGCAGCAGGTTCAGGGTCATCAGGATGACCAGCACGAGCACCGCAAGGCAGAGATAGTAAAATTGCGGATCGTCGCGCGGCAGCGGCATGCCGAACAGCTCGGCCGTCTTCACCCGCATGCCCTCGTTGCCGTTGGTCACATACTCCCAGCGCGCCATCACCTCCTCGACAATGAAGGCGAAGGCGATGGTGGCGATCACCAGGTAGATGCCCTGCAGCCTGAGCGCCGGGAAGCCGACCAGCGCCCCGACGGCGCCGGCGATGATGGCGGCGAGCGGGAAGTAGACGATGAAGGGAACGCCGTTCTTCTGCAGGAAGGCGGCGGTATAGGCGCCGATGGCGAGGAAGGCGGCGTGGCCCAGCGAGGCCTGGCCGGTGAAGCCGGTCAGGATCATCAGGGCGACGCCGACGATGGCATAGATGAAGACGAAGACGATCTGGCTCTGCAGATAGGTGTCGAGCACGAATGGGACGGCAATCAGCGCCGCGAGCAGCAGCCCGTACGACCACCAGTAGCCGGCGTGCTTGAGGATGCGGATGTCCTGGTCGTAATCGGTCTTGAAGATGAACCGCATGTGCTCAGACCTTCTTGCGGATGCGGGGCCCGAGCAGACCCTGGGGCCGGATCAGCAGCACGGCGAGCAGCACGATGTAAGGGGTCACGTCTTTCCAGCCTTGGGGGAGATAGAAGCCGGCGAGCGTCTCGATCACGCCGATGATGAGCCCACCGACCAGGGCACCGGGGATCGAGCCGAAGCCGCCCAGCACCGCCGCCGGAAACGCCTTGAGCCCCAGCGCCAGGCCGACATTCGAATGGATGAAGGTGATCGGCGCCAGCAGCACGCCGGCGCAGGCGGCGACTGCGGCGCTGATGGCCCAGATCATCGACACCACCCGCTTCACGGGAATGCCCATGTAGTAGGCGGCCAGCATGTTCTCCGAGGTCGCTCGCATCGCCGTGCCCAGGCGAGTGTGGTTGAAGAAGAGGTAGAGCACGCCGCACAGGATCACCGTGGCGACGATGACCGACAG
This sequence comes from Enhydrobacter aerosaccus, assembly GCF_900167455.1. Taxonomy (GTDB): domain Bacteria; phylum Pseudomonadota; class Alphaproteobacteria; order Reyranellales; family Reyranellaceae; genus Reyranella; species Reyranella aerosaccus. The sequence goes on along the minus strand of NZ_FUWJ01000005.1, from coordinate 40,458 downwards.
CTTGTCGTAGGCGAGAACCAGATCGCCGATCTTGAGCACTCCGGTGGAGAAGGGGGTCTCGATCTTGAGGTCGTCGGTGCCCCAGATCATGCCGGCGACCGAGCGCAGGAAATAGCCCAACCCGATGGTCGCCATGACGATCGAGAATTGCGGATAGCCCAGGATCGGCCGCACCAGCAGCCGCTCGGCCCCCATGCCGAACAGGGCCATGGCGGCGACGGCGAGAAGGAAGCCCAGCCAGTAGTTCAGTCCGAGAAGGGCGATGAAGGTGAAGACGAAGAAGCCGCCCAGCATCATCAGGTCGCCCTGGGCGAAATTGACGACCTCTGTCGCCTTGTAGATGAGGACGAAGCCGAGGGCGATCAGCCCATAGACGCAGCCCAGCGCAATCCCGCTCACCAACTGCTGGATGAAATCGAGCATTCCTTCCCTGACTCCGGTTGTTCCGGGGTCGCGCGCCGTCTGAGTTCTTTTGCCGATCGTGCGCGCGGCGTGCTCATTAAGACGGGCCGTTCATCGCCAAGTCAATGGATTTTCAGCAAGGCGTCGGTAGTGTTTGCGATTGTCGGAGCGCAGGAAGGAAAATCGATGTCGTTTGTCGAGCCGATCGTGTCGGCGCCGCCGCACTCGCCATTTTACACAGCGGAGCACGAAGCCTTCCGCGCCACCGTGCGTCGCTTCGTCGATCGCGAGATCATGCCGTACGTGGATCAGTGGGACGAGGCCGAGGAGTTCCCGCGCGAACTCTACAGGAAAGCATCTGCCGCCGGCCTGATGCAGCTCGGCTTCCCGGAGGAATATGGCGGCGTGCCAACCGATCCCTTCTTCGGGATCATCAAGGCCGAGGAGATGGCCCGGCACGGCAGCGGCGGCCTCAATGCCAGCCTGAACAGTCACACCATTGGCGCGCCACCGATTGCCGCCCTGGGCCCGGAATGGATGAAGCGCAAACTGTTGCCGGAGCTCCTGTTGGGCGAGAAGATCAGTGCGCTTGCTATCACCGAGCCGAGTGGCGGCTCCGACGTCGCCAACCTCAAGACCACGGCGCGGCGCGAGGGCGATCATTACGTCGTCAACGGCTCCAAGATGTTCATCACGTCCGGCGTGCGGGCGGACTACTTCACCGTCGCGGTCCGGACCGGCGGGCCGGGAGCGGCTGGCGTGTCGCTGCTGCTGATCGAGCGCGAGCGCCCGGGCTTTTCGCGCACCAAGCTCAAGAAGATGGGCTGGTGGGCGTCCGATACCGCACAGCTCTTCTTCGACGATGTTCGCGTGCCGGTCGACAACCTGATCGGTCCGGAGAACAAGGGCTTCATCGGCATCATGCTCAACTTCAACCAGGAGCGGTTGGGCATGTCGGCAGGCGCCTACGGCTATGCCAAGCTGTGCCTCGATGAGTCGATCGCCTATGCGCGCGAGCGCCATACCTTTGGCAAGCCGCTGATCGCCAACCAGGTGGTGCGCCATCGTCTGGTCGACATGGCCATGCGCATCAATGCGGTGAAGTCGACGCTCGACCTCTTGGCCTGGCGCGTCGGGCAGGGCGAGAAACCAGTGGCGGAGATCTGCATGCTTAAGAACCTCGCCACCTCGACGATGGAATTCTGCGCCAACGAGGCAATGCAGATTTTCGGCGGCGCCGGCTATTTGCGCGGCGCGAAGGTCGAACGAATCTATCGCGAGACCAAGGTGATGTCGATCGGCGGCGGCTCGGTCGAGATCATGAAGGACCTCGCCGCCCGGCAGATGGGGCTATAGGCGGGGTGGTCCTGGGCCACGTCCCGCGCGAGACGCGGCTTGGTTCGCCTTCTTCATCTCATCCTGAGGAGCGCGAAGCGCGTCTCGAAGGATGGCGCGAGGGCGGTGTTTGAATCCACCCTTCGAGACACATCGCTTCGCGCTGTTCCTCAGGGTGAGGAGGGGACAGGCCAACATGGTTCGCACGGAGGGGTAGCTGCCCTGTCACGACACGACTTCCTGATGAGGGGCGCGGTGCAAGTCTCGATTTGGCGCGGAGTAACCTGCGGGCTTTGATGAGTGCACGCCCGGTCTCTGCCGCGGCACGCAATGTGCGTCACATCGTCGGTGTCATGCCGGTCCGACCGAGGATATTGATTTCCGTGGTCCGGATGACGATAGGAGTAGCGTATGCCCAAGTCACTCACGACCCCCGACGAGCGCATCGCGCTCTTCCAGACCCTGTTTTCCGACGCCATTCCGCATAACAAGGCGCTGGGCCTCAAAGTCCTCGCGGTGGCGCGGGGGCTGGCGTCGATGCAACTCGACTGGCGCGAGGAACTTGTCGGCAATCCGGAGACCGGGGTTCTGGCCGGTGGGCCGCTGACGGCGATGCTCGACGGCTGCTGCGGCATGGCGGTCGCGACCATGCTGAAGGAGCCGATGCCGTTCGCCACGCTCGATCTTCGCATCGACTACGCAAAGCCCGCCGTGCCGGGCAAGCCGGTGATTGCCGAAGCGGAATGCTATCGCATCACGCGGTCGGTGGCGTTCACGCGAGCCTTCGCCCACCAGGGCGATCCCAAGGATCCGGTGGCGGCAGCGGCCGGCACCTTCATGCTGGGCACCAAGGGCAAGGTCACACGCGCCCAGGCGATCGCCAAGGAAGTACTGGGCAAGGAGACGGCGAAATGAGCCGCGGCCTGATGAAGCGCCTGGCCGAAGCGCGCAAGCATCGCGACGTCAGCCAGCTTGCCGACGCGATCCCCTACGCACGCTGGATGCAGATCGCCCCGGAGAGCGGCACCGGGGAACTGCTCACTCGCATGCGCTATCACGAGGCGCTTATCGGCAACACGTTCCTGCCGGCCATCCATGGCGGGACACTGGGGGCGCTGCTCGAGATGGCGGCGATCTTCCATCTCCTGTGGGAGACGGAAGCCGAGACGGTGCCGAAGATCGTCAACATCACCGTCGACTATCTGCGCTCCGCCCGTCCGCTCGATGTCATCGCCTCGGCCAAGGTGACCAAACAGGGCCGGCGCATGGTCAATGTCTTCGCCGAGGCCTGGCAGGACGATCGCTCCAAGCCGGTGGCGACGGCGCAGGCGCATTTCCTCGTCACCTCGGAGGACGAGCCGTCGGCCCTGTGATGGCGGCCCAGTGACGGCAACCCAGTGACGGCGGCCCTCCGACGCGGCGGCCCATCGCGTGGCGGCCCATCGCGCGGCGGCCCGTCGACCCTGCGGCCGGTACGGACGATCGTACCGCCGCCCGTGGCCGCGATGCGGGATGAGTACCGTGCGCATGGGTGGCTTGCATGTCGAGGTGCATGGACTTTGTGTTTCCTTCAAGTAAACACAGGCGATGGACTACGATTCCCTGAGGGGCGAGCACGATAGTGTCGTGCGGGATGGCGTCGCGTTCGAGGCCTATCGGCGGCCGGGCGACCTGATTGATTCCGGCCACCCCCAGATCGTCTCGTACGCGACGGAGATCGCCGGCGCGGGCAGCGATCGCGACAAGGCGTTACGACTCTATTACGCGGTGCGCGACGGCGTGCGCTACGACCCCTACAACACGCCGATGAAGCGCGAGGCCTATCGCGCCAGCACGACGCTGGCGGCAGGGCACGGATATTGCGTCAACAAGGCCGGGTTGATGGCCGCACTGTGCCGCGCTTCGGGCATTCCGGCGCGCGTCGGCTACGCCGATGTGCGCAACCATATGACGACCAAGAGGCTGGCCGAGTTGATGGGAAGCGACGTGTTCTATTACCACGGCTACACCGATGTGTGGCTCGAGGGGCGGTGGGTGAAGGCGACGCCGGCCTTCAATAAGGAACTGACGGACCGATTCGGATTGAAGCCGCTCGATTGGGATGCCGCGTCGGACTCGATCTATCATCCTTTCGACCTGAGCGGGCGGCGGCATATGGAATATCTCGCCTATCGCGGCGTGTTCGCCGATATTCCGTTCGACGAGATCAGGGGCGCCTTCCGGCATTACTATCCGCGGATGGCGCGGCAGCAGGAAGAGATGGCGCTCGGCGGCGACTTCGGCGCCGAGGGTGCAGCGGAGGCCGCGCGCTCTTGAGGATTGTTCCGCGCTCGGCCGCTTATGCGGCCCTTCTGGTTGCGCTTGGCAGTTTCGGCCCGCTTACCATGAGCATCTATTCACCGGTCATGCCGGCGGTTGGCCACGACCTGCAGGCGTCGCCCGAGAGTGTGAAACTCACACTCACGACCTTCATGCTGGGCTTTGCCGTGGGCCAGCTGTTCTACGGTCCGTTGAGCGATCGCTATGGCCGGCGACCCGTCCTCATGGGCGGCCTGCTGTTCTTCACGGTCACGACCTTCGGCTGCTCGCTCGCGCCGACCATCGGCGGGCTGATCGGTCTGCGGTTGCTGCAGGGGCTTGGCGCTGCCTCGGGAACGGTGCTTGGCCGGGCGCTGACGCGCGATGCCTACACCTTCCAGGAAATGCCGCTGATCATGAGCTGGATCGCGCTCGGCATGAACATCGCGCCGACCATCTCGCCCAGCCTGGGTGGGTTCCTGGGCGAGGCGTTCGGCTGGTACGCGACCTTCTGGGTGGTCGGAGGCTTCAGCGCCATCCTGCTGGTCGTCGTCGCTGTCGGGCTTGGTGAGACCAACAAGTTCAGGAGCGACAGTATCGCTCTCGGTAGATTGCTCGGCGGCTCGGGCACCATGCTGCGGGACCCACGGTTCCTGGGATATGTGCTGACCCTGGGCTTCGCCTTCGCCATCAATTTCGGCATGTTGGCGGGAGCGCCCTTCATCCTGCAGGACCGTCTCGGTTTTTCGCCCCGCGAGTTCGGCCTGATCGTGCTGCTGAATGTTGCGGGCTATGCGTCGGGCAACTTTGCCAACAACCGGCTCGTCGGGCGTGTGTCCTCCGAACGCCTTCTGGCCTGGGCCGGCTGGTTCCACATAGCGGCCCTGGCCGTGATGGCCATCCTGTCCCTGTCCGGCATCCTCGAATGGTGGGCGATCACGGGCCCCTACATGGTTCTGAGTTTCGGCTCTGGCATGATCTCGCCCAACAGCAGCGCCGGTGCCGTTGGGCTCTATCCCAAGCTCGCCGGTACAGCTTCTTCATGGGTCGGACTTGCCCAGATGGGCATGGGCGCGCTGGGCACCATCGTGGTCGCCCTGCTGACCTCGCTCGGCAGTCGGTACGTGGCGATGCCACTCGTGATCGGGCTGATGCCGTTTGCCGTCGCGACCGTATTGAGCGCGCGCTTGTTGCGCCGTAGATCGCCGGTCGCCAATGTGGATCCGTGAACGAACATAGGGAGAAGAGAATGCCCAACATGCTGAAGGACAAGGTCGTACTGATCACCGGCGCCGGCGGCGGCATTGGCCGTGAGATGGCACTGCTGGCGGCCAAAGAGGGTGCCAGCGTCGTGGTCAACGATCTGGGCGGCGCCGTCGATGGCGAAGGCTCGGGCAGCGCCACGCCGGCGCAGAAGGTTTGTGACGAGATCGCCGCGGCCGGCGGCAAGGCCGTGCCCAATGCGGACAGTGTCACCGATCCGGCCGGCGCCGAGCGCATGATCAAGACGGCAGTCGAGAACTTCGGCAAGATCGATGGCGTGATCAACAATGCGGGCATCCTGCGTGACCGCATCTTCCATCGCATGAGCCACATGGACTGGAAGATGGTGATCGACGTGCATCTCAACGGTGCATTCAATGTGAGCCGCGCCGCCGCCAACCATTTCAAGGAGCAGAAGTCGGGTGCCTTCGTGCACTTCACCTCGACCTCCGGTCTGGTCGGCAACTTCGGGCAGGCCAATTATTCGGCAGCCAAGATGGGCATCATCGGCCTGTCGCGCTCGATCGCGCTCGACATGGCGGCGTTCAATGTGCGCTCCAACTGCATCTCACCCTTCGCCTGGACGCGCATGATCGGCACCATTCCCGCCGATACCGATGCGCAGAAGGCGCGCCTCGAACGCTCGAAGCGGATGACGCCGGCCAAGGTCGCGCCGATGGCGGTGTTCCTGCTGTCGGATGCGGCGCACGAGGCCGGCATCACCTCGCAGATCTTCGGCGTGCGCATGAACGAGATCATGCTGTTCAACGCCAACCGCCCGGTGCGCTCCGTGCACAATTCCGAGGGCTGGACGCTGGAAGCGATTGCCGAGCAGGCAGTGCCGTCGATGAAGCCGTTCTTCACCGACCTCAAGCGCTCGCCCGAGTATTTCACCTGGGATCCGATCTGATCGGAGCAACAGTCAAACCGGGAGGCGGTCGCCACGCCGCTTCCCGGAGTCGTTTTGGGAGTACCTATCGATGACCGACAGCCGCAAGAACGAACCGAAAATCGATGCCGACGAGATCCTGGGCGGGATCGTCGAATGGGTTTCGATCGAGAGCCCCAGCCATGACGGCAAGGCGGTCAACAAGGTCGTCGACCATGTGGAAGGCCAGTTCCGCGATCTGGGACTGAAGATCGACCGGACGCCCGGCATCGACGGCTTCGGCGACATTCTCGAATGCCGGACCCCGACGGAATGGAGTCAGGGTGATGGCAAGGGCATCCTGGTCGTGGCTCATCTCGACACCGTTCATCCCATCGGCATGATCGAGAAGGAGCTGAAAATCCGGCGTGAGGGCGACAGCATCTACGGGCCCGGCATCTACGACATGAAGGCGGGCGGCTACATCGCCTACTACGCGCTGCGGCACTTGGTGCGGCAGGGCAAGAAGACTAGGCTGCCGGTGACGTTCCTGTTCATCCCCGAGGAGGAGGTCGGCAGCCCGACCTCGCGCACCCGCATCGAGGAAGCAGCGCGCGGTCACAAATACGCGCTGGTGATGGAGCCGGGACGCGACGGCGACAAGGTCGTGACGTCGCGCAAGGGCGTTGGACGCTTCACGCTAACCGTGAAGGGCCGAGCGAGCCATGCCGGCGTCCGTCACGAGGACGGACGCAGTGCGATCCTCGAGATGGCGCGCCAGATCCTGCGCATCGAAGCCAAGACGGATTACGCGCGCGGCATCACCTGCAACGTCGGGCTGGTGAAGGGCGGTACGGGCGTGAACGTCGTGTCGGCCGAATGCACCGCCGACGTCGATCTGCGCGTGCCCAGCCCGGAACTGGCGGAAGAGATGACGCACTGGTTCCTCAACCTCGAACCGATCGGCAAGGATGTTGAACTCATTGTGGAGGGCGGCATGAACCGGCCGCCCTACCAGAAGGATGCGGGCATCACCGACCTGTTCGGCAAGGCGCAGGCGATCTACCGCGAGATCGGCAAGGAACTGAACGATGTGCCGCTCACCGGCGGCGGCAGCGACGGCAACTTCACCGCCGCGCTGGGGATCCCGACGCTCGACGGGCTGGGCGCCGACGGCAAGGGCGCGCACGCCGCCAACGAGCAGATCTACTATTCGTCCCTGGTGCCACGGACCTATCTCTGCTCGCGGCTGCTGGAGACGCTGGAATAGGGCGGAAGGCGGCAAGTGGCTGGAGAGATTCGGCCTCGGCCCGATCCCTCCGTCGCTCGCGCGGCTGTGAATTCCGGACTAGTAGGCGGCGGTGAAGCGCTTGCGGATGTGACGCGGATTTTCAATCTCGTCGAGAATGGCGATCGCGAAATCCTCGCGGCTGATACGGCTCTCTCCCTTGTCATCCTCGATCAGATGGTCGAGGCCCAGCCTGAATTGGCCTGTCCGTTCGCCGGGCTGGATCGACGCAGCCGGCGAGATCGCCGTCCAGTCGAGGTCGTCGGCCTTGCGGATGACGTCGAAGGCCAAGGCGGCTGGCTTCGATGTCGGCGGCTGGATGCCTTTCTCGGCCATGTGCTCGAAATGCGTACGGCCATCCTTGCGCAGCAGGCTGCCGGCTCCGATCACGAACAGGCAGCGCTTTATCCCCGACCGGCGGATCGCCTCGAGTACCGCGCCGATGTCGTTCTCGTTCCATTTGACCGAGACGATGGCGGCGTCATGTCCTGCGAAGACCTTCGCCGCGTGGCCGACATCGCCGATGTCCATGGCCTCGACAGTCATCCCGGCGCGAGCCGGAAGCCTCGAGGGGGTGCGCGTCGTGGCCGTAACCTGGTGGCCGCGCTGCAGCGCTTCCTCCACGATCCGGCTGCCAATGGCGCCGGTGGCGCCCACCACAACGAGGTTCAAGGCTGGGTCCTCTTCAGCAGATCGCGGACGGCCGCCACCGTATCCGCCGGCGCTTCCTGCGGGACGTTATGGCCGATGTCGGGAAGCAGGCGGCGCTCGTAGCCGCCTGTGAACCTCGGCGCATGATGGTCGGTCCGCGGGACCGGTCCCACACCATCGGCCTCGCCATGGAGGTTGATCGTCGGAACCTGGATGGGAGGCTGTTGCGCGAGCCTTGTCTCGATATCGGCCACGGCCGGATCGCCAGGCGCATAGCCATAGCGGTGGCGGTAAGACTGGATCACGACGTCGACGAAGTCGGGATTGTCGAATGACAACGCGCTTCGCTCGAAAGTGGCCTCGTCGAACCGCCAGTTCGGCGACCACAGCTGCCAAAGAAGCTTGCAGATGTCGCGGCGATTTTCAGTCAGGCCGGCGCGGCCGCGTTCGGTATGGAAGTAGTACTGGTACCAGAGGCGGTGCTCGTGCGCCGCCGAGGCCGGCTTCGACGACGCGGCAATGTCTTGGATGTTGTAGCCGGTGCAGGTCACCAGAGCTCGTACCCGATCGGGCCACAGGGCTGCGACGATGCAGGCGGCGCGGCCGCCCCAGTCGTAGCCCATCAAGGTCGCTCGCTTGATGTCGAGCTTGTTCATGAGCTGCAGCAGGTCGTGGCCCAGCGCTGCCTGCTCGCCGGAGCGTGGCGTGCCGGATGAGAGGAAGCGCGTCGGGCCGTAGCCACGCAGGTAGGGGACGATAACGCGACAACCGTCGGCGGCGAGGGGCGGCGCAACCTGATCGAAACAACGGGGATCATACGGGAAGCCATGCAGCAGAATTACGGGCAGGCCCTCTGCGGGCCCATGGGCCTCGCAGGCAATGTCGAGCTGGTCCGTGCGGACGATCAGGGAATCCATGCGGCAAGCTTAGCGAAGCGGCGTTGCGTTGACAGCCCTGATTGCTGCCCTCACGCTCCTCGGTCAGGAGGAAACACAGTCAGTGCCGATCAAGGTCAGCGAGCTTCTTGCGCTGGACGTGGTGCAGCGTCTGCGCGCCAAGTCGAACGTCATGGGGGCGCTTCTGGTCCTGCACGCCTGGGCTTTGATCCTGGGCAGCATGGCGCTGTTCGCTTGGTGGCCCAGTCCTTTTACCTTCTTGCTGGCCGTGATGGTGATTGGCTGCCGTCAGCTTGGTCTTGCGATCCTCATGCACGATGCGGCGCACGGGCTGCTGTTCGCCAATCGCCGTATGAATGATTGGGTCGGTTCGCGGCTCTGTGCCTTTCCCGTCTTCACCAGCCTCGATCTTTATCGGCCCTACCACCTGAAGCATCATCGCTTCACCCAGCAGGCCGACGATCCCGACCTTGGCCTATCTGCGCCATTTCCCATCAGCGGACAGAGCCTGCGACGCAAGATCGTCCGCGATCTGTCGGGTCAGACCGCCTATCAGCGTCGCGGCGAGCAGATCCGACGCGCCTTGGGCAACCGCGAGCTGTCGACAGCCCGGAGGCTCGCCAATCTATGGCGGGCCGAACGCGGGCCCTTCGTCGTCAACCTGCTGCTGCTCGGTGGGCTGTCCCTGGCCGGATACTGGTGGCTCTATCCCGTGCTCTGGCTGTTGCCGTTGGCGACCTGGTACCAGCTCGTCAGCCGCATCCGGAACATCGCCGAGCATGCGGTCGTGCCCGACAACGACGATCCCTTGCGCAATACCCGAACGACGCTGATCAATCCGCTGGAGCGCCTGTTCATCGCGCCCTACTGGGTGAACTATCACCTCGAACATCATCTCTTCATGTTCGTGCCGTGTTGGCGGCTGCCGCAGGCGCATCGCGCCATGGTCGCGGCTGGCTGGCGCGAGCAGATGGAAGTCCAGCGCGGCTACCGGTCCGTCCTCCAGCGCGCAGCTGCCCGGCAGCACGGCGATGACCGGGGTGAGGGGCCACGGCCGTCCGTGCAGCATATCTGAGGGTATGGCCTCGTCGTAACCGGAAGCGAAAAAGGCGGCCCGTCAGGACCGCCTTTCGACTGGGAAGTCTGTAATCACTTCGCCGGGCAGGGATGGATATTCATCTCCGGGCCGAGATCATACGGCGGCGGCGCGTCGCTCAGGGTCTTCACCTTCGGGTCGAGCGACCATTCCAGGGCGCGCAGGCTGCGCGAGCAGAATTCCTTGTCCACCGGCGCGCGCTGCGCCATGCGGTTGGAGAACTCGGTGACCAGCACGTCGACGTTGAAGCGCTTGCGCCGCGAAACGTCCGTAAGTGATCGGGCATTGTTACTCAAATCGGCGCTGAACTTGTTGACGAAGTTTCCGTACAGCGAGTCGAAGGCGCGCGTGCCATTCGGGTTCTGGCACTGCAGCGTTGCCACCACGAGCTCCTGCTGGAGCATGCGCGCACGAACAATCGCGAGATCCGCATCGGTGTAGCAAATGGCCTGCAGGCCCTTGCTGGCGGGCGGCGGAGCCGTGCTGGCCGCCTGATAGTCCGGAGCCGGCGGCTTTTTCGCCGGAGCGGCGGTATCCGCGCCCCCAAGCGTGCAGGCGCCCAGCGCCAGGCCGCCTGCTACCAGAACTGCCACCTGCTTAACCTTGCTGATCATCCACACACTCCCAACACATTGGCCGGAACGGGTCAGCGGGTACAACAGTTAGCAGGCCGTTTCAAACGCAAATACCGCACAGGGGGAAAAGTCCCCGTTACCGGAGAGCCCTGGTCAAGGCTTTGTCAAAAATCTCGAGGCCAAGGTCGATCTCCCCACTCTCGATCGTGAGCGGCGGCGCAATGCGGAAAATGCCGAAGCCGCCCCTGACAACGCTCGTCATCATGCCCAGGGAGAGGCACTCCTGGGCGACACGCTGGGCCAGTTCCGGGTCTGGCGCCCGGCTGCGCCGGTCCTTGACGATGTCGACGCCGAGAAGGAGGCCCCGGCCCCGCACATCGCCGATGCATTCGTGACGCTGTTGCAGCGCGAAAAGACCCGACTTGAGCTGCTGGCCCAATTCGGCGGCGCGGCTCGTGAGGCGCTCGCGCAGGATAATGTCGATGACTTTCAACCCGACGGCGGCGGGCAGGGGATCGGAGGCATGGGTCGTATAGAAGAGGTAACCGCGCTCGGCGGCCACGTCCTCGATCTCCGGCGTCGTCAGCATCGCTGCCAAGGGCAGACCGGCGCCCAGCGTCTTCGACAAGGTGAGATAGTCGGGGACGACTCCATCGCGTTCGCACGCGAATAGGTTCCCGGTTCGGCCGAGACCGGTCTGGGCCTCGTCGAAGATAAGCTGCATCCTGCGAGCGCGGCACTCGGCGGCCAGGGCGGCCATATAGCCCTCCGGCGGCTCGAGGACGCCGCCTGAGCTCAGAATGGGTTCCACGATGCAGGCGGCCAGGGCCCCGGTGGATTGCCGGTCGATCAGGTCGAACCCGAAGGCAAGCTCGCTCTTCCAGTCGTAGGTGCCGCGCTCGTCGATGAAGCGCGAGCGGTAAGTGTCGGGCGCCGGCAGGACGAGAGCGCCGGGAAGGGCGGGGCCATAGCCGCGCCGGCTCGAGGAGTAGGTAGCGGATGCCGCGCCCCCCGTCACGCCGTGCCAGGATCGACTCATGGCCACGATCTCGTGTCGGCCGGTCACCAGCTTGGCCATGCGCAACGCCGCTTCGTTCGACTCTCCGCCGGTGGAGACCAGCAACACGCGGTCGAGGTGACCCGGTGAGATCTCGGCGAGGAGGGCGGCGAGATCGACGACCGGGCGCGACAGGATCGACGAGTAGAGATGGTCCAGCTCGCCCAGGGAGCGTCTGGCTACTTCGACAATCTCGGGGTGACTGTGGCCGAGAATGGCGCTCATCTGGCCGGAGGTGAAATCCAGAATGCGCCGGCCGTCGGCGTCGGTGAACCAGTTCCCCGCTGCGCGCTCCGCGATCAGCGGCGCGAAGCTGCCGCCGTAGCGGACCAGATGCGCCCGGGCCTTGGCCCAGAATTGGGGATCCTGATTCCGGCTCATGTCGCTTCCAGTGCCGCCCGCACCAGCGGCAGTCGGTCGTTGCCGAAGAACATCGACGATCCGACGAACAGGGTCGGGCTACCGAAGCCGCCGCGTGCGATCAACTCGTCGGTATTGGATCGAAGGCGGTCCTTGCAGGATTGGCTTTCCACGGCAGCAAAGAAACGCTGCCGCTCCAAACCAGCCTGGGTGGCGATATCGGCCAGCACCTCTTCCTTGGAGAGATCGCGATCCGCGCCCCAGTAGGCCTCGAATGCTGCCTTGGCGTAAGGCACCAGCTTGCCTTCATCGAGGGCAAGAAAGGCGCCGCGCATGCACTTGACGCTGTTGACCGGGAAGACGCGGGGCGGAAACACGATACTCAGCCCGTAGAGCCGAGCCCAGTCGCCGAGGTCTTTCAGCATATAGGCCTGCTTCAGCGGATTGGGCTTGGCTCGCGATTCGTAGACGCTTTGATTGACGGTATTGAACACACCGCCGACCAGGATTGGCTTCCACGCAATTTCCGCGAGGAGTTCGGCCGCCAGGGGCTGGATGGCGTGAAAAGCGAGATAGGTCCATGGGGAGGAGCAGTCGAAGTAGAAATCGATTTGGCGCGCCATTTCGTCCCTTTGCCGCTGGTTGGCCTTGTCGTTGCCACAAGCCGAGCGTACTTTTCAAATCCATGACGGTACCGGCTGACAAGCCCAAAAAGATTGCCATCGTGGTCCATCGGGAACATTCCCGGCCCGGTCGGGTCGGCGCCCTCCTCGAGAAGCGCGGCTACGAACTCCATCGCCTCTGCCCAAATCTCGGCTGCCGGCTGCCGGAAGACATGTCGGATTATGCCGGCGTGGTGATCTTCGGCGGACCGATGTCGGCCAACGACTGCGGCACCCTGGCCGGTATCAAGTGCGAACTCGAGTGGATCCCCAAAGTCGTCGAGGCAGGTGTGCCCTTTCTCGGCCTATGTCTCGGGGCCCAGCTCCTGACGCGGGCGGCCGGCGGCCGCGTGGCGCCACATCCGCAAGGCCTGGTCGAGATCGGTTATGTCGATATCCATCCGACCGAGACCGGCCGCGCATGGTTCCGCGCGCCGATGAAGGTCTATCAATGGCACCGCGAGGGCATGACATTGCCGGCGTGCTGTGAGGTTCTGGCGACCAACGACCGGTATCCCGTCCAGGCGTTTCGTCATGGTCCGAATGCCTTCGGCTTTCAGTTCCATCCGGAAGTGACGCTGGAGATGAAGCGAATCTGGACGCTGAGCGCCGCCGAGCGGTTGAAGATGCCGGGGGCACAGCAGAGGGGTGTGCATCTCTCCATGCATCCCCTGTACGACCCGCCGCTCGATCGCTGGATCAACGGCTTCCTCGACCGGTGGCTTGCCACCGATCAGCGGGGCGCCAAGCCTATCGCCGCCAACGATATGTCGGCCGAAGAGCCGATCGAGGCCGCCTTCCGGCTCGCCGCCGAATAACCGATCGCCCGACACGACCGCCATGGCTCGCGGCTGGCAGCTAGGCTAGGGTCCCGCCAGCAGGAGGGCGGGCATGGGCGCTTTGATCTTCGTCGTGGCGTTTGTCGTCGTGGCGGTTGTGCTGGTCTTTGCCGGCGTGAAGACGGTGGGCCAGGGCACCAACTGGACGATCGAACGCTTCGGCCGGTACACGCGGACCCTGCCGCCCGGCCTGCATCTCATCGTGCCGTTCATCGATACGGTGGGCCGCAAGATGAACATGCAGGAGAATGTCCTCGACATTCCGGCCCAGAAGGTCATCACCAAGGACAATGCCACGGTGCAGGTCGATGCGGTCGCGTTCTACCAGGTCATTGACGCCGCACGTGCAGCGTACGAGGTCCAGAACCTCCATCTTGCCATCACCAATTTGGCGTTGACCAACATCAGGAGCGTGATGGGTAACATGGCGCTCGACGAGGTCCTGTCCAAGCGCAACGAGATCAACAACACACTGCTCGCGGTCATCGATCAGGCGACCAATCCCTGGGGCATCAAGGTGCTGCGGATCGAGCTCAAGGATATCGCGCCGCCCGACGACATCGTAGTGGCCATGGGCCGCCAGATGAAAGCCGAGCGCGAAAAGCGCGCCGCGATCCTCGAAGCCGAGGGCGTGCGCGAATCGAGCATCCAGCGGGCTCAGGGCGAGAAGCAGTCGGCCATCCTGATCGCCGAAGGTCGGCGGGAAGCGGCCTTCCGCGAGGCCGAAGCGCGGGAACGTCTGGCCGAGGCCGAGGCGAAGGCCACTGCATCGGTGGCGCAGGCCATTGCCGGCAATGGCGCCCAGGCGATCAACTATTTCCTCGGCACCAAGTACGTCGAGGCACTGGCCAAGATGGGTGCATCCAACAATGCCAAGATGTTCTTTCTGCCGGTCGAGGCGGCGGGCGTGATGGCTTCCCTTGCCGGTATTGCCGAACTGGCCAAGGAAGCCCAAGCGAGGGCGGCCGAGAGTGCGGCCCGCCCCCGCGGCTCGGTGCCGCCCTCCGGCTGAGCGACCATGACGATCGAATTCTGGTATTGGTGGGCCTTGGCGGCCGTGCTTCTCGTGTTCGAGATGTTGCTGCCGGGCGTGGTCTTTCTCTTCCTGGCCATTGGTGCCGGCGGCGCCGGTCTGCTGCTTCTTGTTGCGTCGGGCGCCGGCCTCGAACTGCAACTCTTCGTTTTTGCCGTGCTGTCGGTTGCTTCGGCAGTCCTCCTGCGGCGGTCGCTGCGGCGACTTCAGGGCCGTTCTGACGAGCCCCATATCAATGCGCGCGGCGCGGCCCTCATCGGGAAAACCTTCTTCCTCGATCAGCCGATTCTCGGCGGTCGAGGCCGCGCCACCTTGGCCGATGGAAGCTGGATCGTCGTCGGCCCCGACATGGCGGCCGGATCCAGGGTTCGTGTCGTCGGGATCAACGGCACCGAACTCAAGGTAGAGCCGGCGCCGTGACCTTTTGCCTGTAATGCGGATTTCGACCTAACCAGCCTTGCTAGTCGGCCGGAACGACCACGGTCGGTGGCGGCGGAGGAGGCGTTGCGACGACGGCAGTCGGTGCCGGCTGCGGATGTTCGACGACAGTCCGTTCGGAGCGGACGGTACAGGCAGCCGCGAAGCCACAGATAATCAAAGCCATAGCGGCGGTTTTTCTCATCGGTGTCTCCTGTGAAGCTCGGTTACCTCAACGGCCAAGGACCTCCGCGGTTGCGGCAAGGTGCGCCCGCCCTGCAGACAGGCTTGCCATATAGTTAACCGACAGGTTAACTTATCACCTGCAAGGAGATTGAAGGAGATGACGCATGAGGTTCTCCTATGGCTGGGTAGTTGTCGGCGCGGGCGCGCTGATGGGGTGCGTCGCTATCGGCGCCTTGTTCTCGCTGGCGGTGTTCCTGCAGCCGATGACGGAAGCGACAGGGTGGTCACGCACTGGCGTATCGAGCGCGATGACGCTCGATTTCCTGACCATGGGTGTTGCCGCATTCGGATGGGGCGCTCTCACCGATCGTTTCGGACCGCGCATCGTTGTGCTGTCGGGAGCGGTGCTGCTGGGGCTCGGACTGGTGATAGCCAGCCGTGCGACCAGCCTGCTCGAGTTCCAACTGGTCTATGGCATCATTGTCGGGGCGGCCGCTGGCGCCATCTTTGCGCCGATGATTGCCACGGTCACCGGCTGGTTCGAGAAGCATCGCAGCCTCGCGGTGTCGCTCGTGTCGGCCGGGATGGGCGTCGCACCGATGACGATCTCGCCCTTCGCGCGCTGGCTCATCTCGGCCTATGACTGGCGCACGGCACAGATCGTGATCGGCGTCTTCGCCTGGCTGCTCCTCGTGCCTACCGCGATGCTCGTGCGGCGGCCACCCTCGCTTTCGGGAGAGGGGGCAATGCAAGCCGGTGCAGCAGGCTCCGGCAAATCCGACATGACGGTCCGGCAAGCGTTGCGCTCGCCTCAGTTCATCGTTCTGGCGCTGACCTTCTTCTGCTGCTGCGCCACTCACTCCGGGCCGATCTTCCACACCGTGAGCTATGCCATTGCCTGCGGTCTGGCGCCGATGGCGGCGGTGACGATCTACAGTGCCGAAGGTCTTGCCGGCCTTGTCGGTCGCATCGTGTTCGGATTGGCGGGCGACAGGTTTGGCGCGAAGCCGGTCGTGGTCGCGGGACTTCTGATCCAGGCCCTGGCGGCGGGCGGCTACTTCTTCACCCGCCAGCTCGATGAGTTCTATACCGTCGCCGTCGTCTTCGGGATGGCCTACGGCGGAGTGATGCCGCTCTATGCCGTGATTGCGCGCGAATATTTTCCCATGCGCATCATGGGCACCGTGTTTGGCGCAGCGGCCATGATTTCAAGCCTGGGAATGGCGCTGGGGCCTGCCGTGGGCGGCTGGATCTATGACAGCTACGGCAGCTACGGTTGGCTCTATATCGGATCCTTCGGGATCGGTCTGGGGGCGGCGGCGATTGCCTTGACCTTCCCGCCGCTGCCCTCCCGCTCCCGGCCATCGCTCCAGCCGGCTTGAGAAATGCGACAGTCAGGCCTTCTCGACCTGACCGCCGGCGTCGACCCAGGCCTTGAAGCCACCGAGATTGCGGACGTTGGCGTACCCCATGTCCTTCAGGGTCTTGCCGACAAGAGCAGCGCGACCGCCGGAGGCGCAATAAGTGACAATTCTCTTGGCGCGATCGAACGCGGCATCGTGCAACGGAGAGGCTGGGTCGGCGCGGAACTCGACCAGGCCCCGGGGAATGGCAAGAGCGCCGGGAACCTTGCCGGATGCCGCCACTTCTCCGGGCTCGCGAACATC
This sequence comes from Enhydrobacter aerosaccus, assembly GCF_900167455.1. Classification (GTDB taxonomy): domain Bacteria; phylum Pseudomonadota; class Alphaproteobacteria; order Reyranellales; family Reyranellaceae; genus Reyranella; species Reyranella aerosaccus. Next base: position 23,565 of record NZ_FUWJ01000005.1, on the reverse strand, counting down.
GAGAAACACCACATCCGAACGACCGATCAGCCCCTTCGCCTCGTCCGGACTGATTGCCGGCACGGCAGCATTCGCTTCCGCGACCATCGCCTGAACTGTCTTCATCGACTGCCTCCCGTTAACTGCCGCCGCAATATGGGGCGGCAGGTCCATCATTGGCAGAATGCGGGATATTTCAAGCGACGGCGGTCGGTCTGATCATCCGCCGATGAGCGCCTTCTCCATCATGCAGTGCACGCCCTTGTTGCCGTCGACGGTCTGGGTGATGTGCAGGTCGCCCTTCAGGCTGCAGAGCATGTAGGCGTCCTCGGGCTTCAGGCCCGTCTTGGCCGTGATCAGGCGGATCATGTCGCGCAGCGCTTCCTTGGCGGCGTCGTCGAGATCGGTGTCGAAGCCGTGCGTGATCCAGTGCGTGGCCGTTTCCGCGCGCGGATTATTGAGCTTCATGTCCTTGCGGACGGTGAAGCGGAAGGTACCGCTCAAGCTGGTCTCGAGGGCGGTGAGATTGACCTCGCCGTCGCCTTGCACACCATGACCATCCCCGGTCGAGAAGAGGGCTCCAGGTGCGAAGACCGGGAAGTAGACTGTCGTCCCGACATTGAAGTGCTTGTTGTCGATGTTGCCGCCAAAGGCGCGCGGCTCGACCGAACTGCACTGGCCCCATTCCGGCGGCGGGGCGACGCCCATGATGCCAAAGAAGGGCTTGAGCTCGATCTCGGTGCCCCAGGGCATGGTGCAGACGCCGCGGTTCGAATCGATCGGAATGTGCGTGAGACGGTAGAACTGGAAATCTTCGGGCAGTGTCCCCATCAACGGCCGCTGCACGTTCCAGCCCCAATTGGTGCGGAATTTAATGTCGAGTACCTCGACGGCCAGGACATCGCCGCGCTCGGCACCTTCGACGTGAACCGGGCCCGTCAGGATATGGCGCCCCAGATGCGGCTTCAGCTTGCCTAGGATCTCGCGATGTTCCGGCAGCACGTTCATCGGCGGTTGCGGCAGGATCTCCGCGGCACCGGAAACGCAATGAATGGTGGCGATATCGCCGGACTTGAGGCTGAGCGACGGCTTGAGCTGGCTGTCGAAATAGCCCCAGTGGCAGGTCTCGGGCGAGGAATGAAGCTCGTGCGTGGCCATGACGGTCCCCCTTCTTTCGCTCCGGTTTGAAGCACGATCCATGCCCCGCAACCATCTGAATCTGACAGACATGGGGCGCTGCGGCTAAACTGGCCGGGACATGCGTCGTTCGTTCGCCTTTCTGCTGGCCGCCGGCATCATTCTTTCCGCGCGATGCGGCTTCGCCCAAACGTTGGTCGCGCCTGACGAAATCGTGATCTACGTCCATTCGGCCGTAACGAACGCGGACTTCGTCGAAGGACTCGTCTGCGAACTCGGCCGCGTACTCGTTCCCAAGGTGCGTGCGGCGGAGATCGACATGCGTTTCACACAGGCAGATCTCGCCACTCCCAGCCAGCTCCGAGTAGAGACCGTCGGTCCCGCCTTCGACCAGGCCACGGCGGCGGATCGTGGCAATGCCTTTCGATATCTGATCTTGCCCTACGACCTGAAGGCGACCGGCTTGAATTACGTCTTCTCCAATACCTTCCTGGACGGAACGGGCGTCGGTGTCGTGTCGATCATCCGCTTGATGCCGCGTGATGCCGGTTTGTCGCGCAAACGGGTTTCCGATGTTACCGGCGATCGGCTCTACAAGCTGATGCTGAAATCGATCGCCGTATTGGCAGGGTTGAGGACGGATGGCTGCATCATGAAATTCCCACGGACCTTGCAGGAGCTCGATGACAAGGCTGCGGAGTTCTGCCCGCCCGATCGCGCTGCCCTGGTGGCGGCCGGTCTTCTCAAGGACAGGCCCTTCGGCGCCTGCAACACTGTCGCCATGGCGGCCCGATGAACTATCGCCACGGCTATCACGCCGGAAACTTCGCCGATGTCTTGAAGCACGTCGCGCTGGTCGAACTCGTTCGGCTTCTCACGGCCAAGGGCAAGAAGCTCTTTGTGCTCGACACGCATGCCGGCGCGGGGGGCTACGATCTGAGCGACGGCTTCGCGACGCGTACCGGCGAAGCCGAACTGGGCGTCCTTCGCCTCGAGACGGCAGCCCGGGCCGGAATGCCGGCTGCGGTCGCGCGCTATCTGGCTGCGGTCTCGGCCTATGATCGAAAGTTCGGGTCGTCCGGCCCTCGCCTCCGGCACTATCCCGGTTCGCCGCGGCTGATCCGGGCGGCTTTGCAGCCAGGCGATCGTCTTGTCGCTTGTGAACTCCATCCCCAGGATGGCTTGGCGTTGAAGCGCGAGTTCGCCGGTGATCGTGCCGTCGAGATTCGCCAGGCCGATGGCTATCACGCCTTGAAGGCCCTATTGCCACCGCCGGAGCGGCGGGGACTGGTTCTGATCGATCCACCGTTCGAAGTGCCGGATGAATTCGAGCGCCTGCTTCGCGGGCTTCGACAGGGGCTGCGGCGCTTCGCGACGGGCTGTTATGCGATCTGGTATCCGATCAAGGATGACGCCGCGAAGGACTTCATCGCTGGGCTCACCGATCTCAAGTTGGTTACGCTCGAACTGAACCTCGGGCCTACGATCGAGTCGGGAAAGCTGTCGGCATGCGGACTGGCCGTCGTCAATCCGCCGTGGAAGTTCGAAGAGGCGATGCGGGAGGCTTTGCCCTGGATTGCTTCTCACCTCGGACCGGACGTCAGGCCGACGATTCGCGTTTGGCCAGCCACTTCGCCGGTTCCGGCGCCATCAGCATGATGGCAAAGGCGATGAAGCAGAGAAAGGCGCCGCCCAGGATCGCGCCTTTGTAAGAGCCGAAAAAATCATAGGCATAACCGGCAGCAGGCGAGCCGAAGAGGGCGCCAATACCCACGCCGCTGTAGAGGGCGCCGATGATCGCTCCCAAGGAGCGACCGCCGAAATAGTCCGCGGCCAGCGACGGCGCAATGGCGACGAACCCGCCATAAAAGGCGCCGAAAAGGAGCGAGAAAATCACCAGCATTGATGCGTTCGTGGAGAACGACCAGAAGATGGACATCGATCCCGCGCCCAACAGCATCGTGGCAAAGGAAAGCCGACGTCCGAGCCAGGGCGTGATCGCGGCGAACAGGAACCGGCCGACGGTGCTGCCGACGCCCAGCAAGGTGATCAGGATGACACCGAACCCCGTGCTCAAGCCAAGGTCTCGAGCGTAAGGCACGAGATGGACGAACGGAACGAACAGGCCAAACGACATCAGGAGCGCACTGGCATAGACCGCCCAGAACGGGCCGGTGCGGGCGGCATCAGACAAGACGATGCCCCCCGCTGGCCTATGTCTCATTCCCGCCGTCGGCGGATCGCCATCGGGAGCGAGGTCGTAGAGATGCGGATCGGGCCGCACCAGAAGGCCGGAGACGATGGCGCCGACGGCCGTTATACCGGCGAGGACGAGATAAGTCTGACGCCAGCCGATGAACGCGATCAATTCGTGTGCCAGTGGCGCGCCGATCAGGGTGCCGACGCCGATGCCGGCCACGGCGATGCCGCTCGCCGTGCCGCGGCGGCGGACGAACCAGCGCTGGACGGCTGCCACGCTCGGCACGTAGGAAAAGCCGACTCCGACGCCAACGCCAAGCCCGTAGCCGAGATAAACCTGCCACAGCGAGTGTGCCCCGGCCGCGGCCACGAGCCCCAGCGCGACGACCAGCAGCCCTCCAATGACAACGGGCCTCGGTCCAACTCGATCGCCGATCAAGCCGGCCGGCAAACCCAGGAAGAAGTAAAGAAAGGCCGAAATCGAGAAGACCAATGAGGTCTCGCCGCGCTGTGCCCCGAATTCTGCTTCAAGCGAACTGAAAAAAGCGGCGAACGAATAGACGATCGCGAATCCAGTCGACATGCAGAGGAAGGCGCCGGCCACGACCCACCAGCCGGCGAAAATGCGGGTTCGGGTCACTTCCTGTCCCGAGCCTTCCTCTTGTCGGCGGGCTTCCAGCCCCAGAGTTTGTAAGCCGCCTCGGCGATGCGGGGATCGAGCGTGTTCTCCGTGATCTTCACGCCTTGCCCGATAGCGTCGGCCACGATCGCGAGACAGGCGAGCCGCGCCTGCCGCTTGTTGTCGCTGGCGATGACATGCCACGGTGCGTAATCCGTATCGGTCTTGTCGAGCATGTCCTTGTAAGCTTCCAGATACTGCTTGCGTTTGGCGATGTTGCGGAAATCCTCGACACCCAACTTGTGTCTCTTATGGGGTTTGTCGAGCCGCTCGATCATGCGGTGTTTCTGTTCCTCCTCGCTGACATGAAAGAGGAGCTTGACGATACGCACGCCATCGTCAGTGAGTTGGCGTTCGAATTCGTTGATCTCGCGGTAGGCGCGTTTCCAGGCGGCCGGATCGCAAAGGCCCTCAATGCGTTCGACCAGCACACGACCATACCAGGTACGGTCGAAGATCGACCAGTTGCCAGGGGCCGGGAGCCTTTCCCAGAAGCGCCAAAGATAGTGGCGTCCCTGCTCGGTGGGAGTCGGCGCCCCGATGCGCCAGACATGGGTCGAACGCGGCTCCAGGCCGAAAATCAGCCGCTGGATCGCTCCTCCCTTGCCGGCCGCATCCCAACCGTCGATGCCGATGATGACCCGCCCACCCGTCCGCATGTGGTGGACCTGGAGGTCGAGGAGCCTGTTCTGGAGTTTCTTGAGCTTTCGTTCGTAGGTTTCCTCGTCGACCGGATGCTCGTTCATCTCCAGCCGGTCGAGGATCGGCCATTTGCCCATCTGCGCCTCCGGGCCGGATGGTGCCAGTGCATCGGCGGCGGCGCAATTCGCGTATGCCGATTGACAGCGCAACCGTGTGTCGTGACAAATCCTGTCTCCAATGGCTGGCGCCCATCCCACTTTTCGCTACGTCGACCGTGACGGCACGCCGGTCCTCGAAGCATCCGGCACCTGGACCGTGTTCAGCATTCGCACGCTCCGGCGGAGACGGAGGCAGGCATCCCCGGCCGGATCGACCCGCAAACCCCGTTTGATCGATCTCACCCACGTCGAGCGTCTGGATACAGCCGGTGTCCTGGAACTGCTGCAGCTTGCCGGTAACGAGAAGGATATCGAATTTCGGACCCGGGAACAGGGCCAGGCCGATCTGTTCCGTGTCGTGCAGACCAACATGGTGGCGACGCCGCCGGAGCCAAAGGTCAACTGGCTGACGCACTGGCTTGGCGAGGTCGGCCATAGCCTGGTCGACCTCTACCATCAGATCATCGCGCTGTGCGCGTTCTTCGGCGAGACGCTGGTCGTGCTGGCCGGGGCCTTCATGCAGCCCAGGCGATTTCGGCCCACCGCGGTGGTGGGACAGATGTACGAGGTGTGGATCAAGGCGCTCGCGATTGTTGCGGTGCTGTGCTTCCTGATCGGTGTCGTCATAGCCTATCAGGGCGTTCAGCAGCTGCGGCAGTTCGGGGCCGAGACCTTCACGGTCGAAGCGGTCGGAATCGGCATATTCCGGGAACTGGGCGTCCTGCTCACGGCAATCATTGTCGCCGGCCGTTCCGGCAGTGCCTTTACCGCCCAACTGGGAACGATGCAGGTCAATCAGGAGATCGATGCCATGCGCACGATCGGCCTCAATCCCATCGAGTGGCTGGTATTGCCGCGCATCTTTGCCCTGGTGATCTCCATGCCGCTGCTGGTGTTCTGGGGCGATATGGCCGGACTGCTGGGCGGTGCCGTCGCCTGCACGATCTATCTCGATTTCACCTTCGTGCAGTTCTTCGCGCGTTTGCGCGACACAGTGGGAATCTGGAGCTTCTATACTGGTATCATCAAGGCGCCCGTCTTCGGCATGATCATCGCGGCGATCGGCTGTTTCGAAGGCCTGCAGGTGCGCGGCAGCGCGGAGAGCGTGGGGCTGTTGACGACGCGGTCCGTGGTCGAATCCATCTTCTGCGTCATCGTTCTGGACGCGATCTTTTCCATCATCTTCCTGCTGGCAGGCGTGTGATGGCCGACGGTGGACAACTTGTCGACCATCGTAACGGACGGGAGGTGATCGTCAGGCTGCGCGACGTGCGCACGCAGTTTGGCGATCATGTCATCCACGACAAACTCGACTTCGACATGTTCCGGGGCGAGGTCGTCGGGCTGGTCGGCGGATCGGGCTCCGGCAAATCGGTTCTGCTTCGCACAATCATCGGCCTGAATCCGGCCCGCCATGGCCGGATCGAGGTTCTGGGAGTCGATCGCCGTGGCCTGCACGGCAAGGCCGAGCATGATTTTCATGCGCATACGGGAGTCCAGTTCCAGGACGGTGCCTTGTTTTCGTCTCTTACCGTGGCCGAGAACATCATGGTTCCCATTCGCGAGCATGCCGGTCTCGATGAGGAGGCCATGCGCTGCATTGCCGCGCTCAAGATCGCCCTCGTTGGTCTGCCGGCTGATACTGGCGAGAAGAAGCCATCCGAACTTTCCGGTGGCATGCGGAAAAGGGCCAGCCTTGCCCGCGCACTCGCGCTCGATCCGGAACTCCTCTTTCTCGATGAGCCGACCGCCGGCCTCGATCCGATCGGTGCCTCCCACTATGACGAACTGGTCAGGAGCCTGCAGCAGAGCCTCGGCCTCACAGTGTTGATGGTTACCCACGATCTTGACAGCCTGAATGCCATTTGCGACCGGGTCGCGGTCCTTCTCGACAAGCGCGTGGTAGCGGGTACGATGGACGAATTGCTGGCCTACGATCATCCCTGGGTCCGGGAATATTTCCATGGACCGCGCGGACGGGCGGCAGCCCGGCAGAAGGACAAAGCGTCGTCCGATGGAAAATAAATCGCCTTATGTGTTGATCGGCGCGGCGATGATCCTGTTCGTCGCGTCGCTGGTCGGCTTCGTGATCTGGAAATTGCGGGAGGGCGACCAGACCTCCTATGCCTACTACGTCATTCTCTTTTCGGGTGATGTCCAGGGCCTGACCATCGATTCACCGGTCTATTATCGCGGCCTCCGGGTTGGTCGTGTGCAGGACATCGAGCTGACATCGCGGCGCGACGTTCAGCGCAGCACCGGGCGGGAGCGTCTCAGCGAGAAGATCGAAGTCACGGTCGCGGTCGATTCCCACATCGATATCCGTGAACGGTCCTACGCAGTCTTCGAGAAGCCGTTCATCGCCGGCGCCGCCTACATCCAGATCGTGGGGCGTCTCGAATCGGACGAGATCAAGCCGAAGAAGAAGCTCGGCGAAAAGCCGTATCCCGAGATCCGCGAAGGTGCCTCCTTCCTTCAAGCCACCTCGACTACCGCGCAGGAACTCCTGTCCAAGGCGAGTGTGACCGTGGATCGGTTGAACGAGCTCCTGAGCGAGGACAACCTCACCGCCTTCAGCGATACCATGCGGAATATTTCGACCGTGACCGGTGGCATCGCCAAGCAGGATCCTGCGATCCAGTCGACATTGTCCGAGTTGCCGGTCGCAATCGCGGAGTTCCGCAACACCTTTACCAAGCTTGATCGATTGTCCGATACGCTTGGCCTCATGGCCATGGAGCTCGGCCCCCAGGACGAGGCGACCCGCAAGGCGCTGGCGGGCAAGGAGCGCGGTGAACTGGCGAAGACCATCAGCGAGGCCAAGGTCGCACTCGCCAACATCAACGGCGCGGCGAATCAGGTAAACAAGCTGCTGGCAGGAAGCCGCGGCCCGATACAGCAATTCTCCGAGACTGGATTGACGGAACTCTCGCTGGCAATCCGTGAGCTGCGCGAGCTGACGGCCAACCTCAACGTCATCGCCACCAAGCTGGAGCGCGATCCTGCCGGATTCGTATTCAGCGGCAAGCAGGGATACACGCCGAAATGAACTTGCGTTGGGCCATGGTGGCGATAGCAGCCGCCATGCTGCTTTCCGGTTGCCAGCTGATCCAGGCTGCTGAAGAGCCCACGGATCTGTATCAGGTCACTCCGAAGAGCACATTCGATCCGGATTTGCCGTCCGTCCGCTGGCAGCTGGCAGTGGAGGTACCGGCCGCCGCGGCCAACCTCAACACCGGGCGCATCGCGCTCGCCCAATCGCCGACGTCCTTCGACTACTATGCCAAGACGGCCTGGACGGACCGGGCGCCGCTGATGGTCCAGACCCGCATCGTCGACTCCTTCGAGAACACGCGAAAGATCCTGGCTGTAGCCCGTGAGTCGATCGGATTGCGGGCCAATTACGTCCTGCAGCCGGATCTGCGGAACTTCGAGGCGATGTACTTCTATGGCGGCACGCCGATCGTCCATGTGCGCATCGTTGCAAAGCTCGTGCAGATGCCGGAGCGCCAGATCATCGGCGAGGCCACTTTCGAGCGTTGTGTGCGGGCCCGTGCCGACAAGGTGCCGAAAATCGTCGAGGCCTTCGACCAGGCGCTCGGCAGCGTGATCAAGAGACTGGTGGCTTGGACGTTGCGGACGCCGCCGCCGAAAGCGCCGACCGAGTCGACCTATTACGATATCGACAAATATCGCAACCCCGCGAACATGGTGATAGACAGCGCCAATTGCCCGGTTGGCAATGACACCTCAATGGTGCCGCTCGCCGACGAATCCTGAGATCTTTCGCGCGCCCCGTCAGGCGCGCGCCTTCACCATCGACCAGCCGAGATCGGCCATTGCCTTGGCGCGGTTGCCGTACTTCGTGGCCGTCGTCGAGGACGCATTGCCGTCCAGCCCGCGCTTGTAAACGCCCTGCACGATCGCCGCGAGACGGAACAGGGAGAAGGCCAGGTAGAAATCCCAATGGTCGATGCCTGCCCGACCGGTGCGACGGGCATAGGCGGCAAGGTATTCCTGCTCGCTCGGAATGCCGAACGCTTTCAGATCCATGCCAGCGTAGCCGCCGGAGGCGCCGAAGCCTTCGCCGAAATGATACATCATGCAGTTGTAGCCGAGATCGGCCAACGGATGGCCAAGCGTGCTCAATTCCCAATCGAGCACCGCGATGATGCGCGGTTCGGTCGGATGGACGATCGTGTTGCCGAGCCGGTAGTCGCCGTGATTGATGCGCGTCTCGTCACCCGGGGGAATATTCGCCGGCAGCCATTTCTTCAGGAGCTCCATCGACTCGATGTGCTCCGTTTGGGAGAGGTCATACTGGCTTGACCAGCGGGCGATCTGGCGCGGGATATACTGGCCTTCGCGGCCATAATCGCCCAAGCCGACCGCGCGGTAGTCGACGTTGTGGATGCGAGCCAGCACGTCGTTCATCGAGTCGAAGATCTTTCCGCGATCGGCTGGCGAGACATCCGCCATCTTCACGTCGGCGAAGATGCGCCCCGGCAGGAACTCCATGATGTAGAACGCAGTCCCGATCACGCTGTCGTCCTGGCAAAGCGCGTAAGGCTTCGGCACCGGCACGTCGGTGTGGTCCGAGAGCGCCTTGATAACGCGGTATTCGCGATCGACCTGGTGAGCCGAGGGCAGAAGCTTTCCGGGGGGCTTCTTGCGCAGCACGTACATCCGCTCGCTGCCGTCCGTCAGATGGAACGTCGGATTGCTTTGGCCGCCTTCGAATTGGAGAACCCGAATCGGACCACGGAAGCCCTCGACGTTGTCGGTCATATATTCGGCCAGGCGGGCCTCATCGAACAGATGCGCTTCGCGCACTGGTGTAAGGTTCGGCGGCAACTGGGACATCGCTGTGACTTCTCTGTGGCGTTTCCTTAGGAGACGGCTTTTCTAACATCTCCCATCACATTTTCGAGGGATGTTTGTAGGGAGGTCGGCGTAGCGATTCTTAAGGTGGCACCTCGGTGCCGCCGAAACACGCCCAGAGGACCTCATGTCGAAACTTCGCCACATGCCTTACGCGGCGCTGACGGCGGGCAGTCTGCTCGTTGGTGGCGGTGCGTATGCGCAATCGATGTACGGCATCGATCAGCGCCAAGCCGAGCAGCAGCAATGGATTAGCCACGGTGTCAGCAACGGACAACTTACACCGGGCGAGACAGCCCGTCTGGAGCAGGGCCAACGTAGCATCAACCGAGCCCAGTCCTATGCCGAGGCGGACGGCCATGTCTCTCCGCAGGAGCGTCAGCGTATCGACGGCATGACCAACCATGAGGGCCGCGAGATCTACCGCGACACCCACAACGACAGGACGGCTTCCGGTGGTCGTGACGGTTGGGGGCGCGATGGCGGCGGGCATGATCGCGATGCCTGGCGCGGGCGCGACGGCGATCGAGGTCGCGAGGGGTGGGATCGACACGATGCCGATCGGCGCGACTGGAACCGCGACCGCGACGGCTGGGATCGTCGTCAGGCGGATGGCCGGGATTGGGGCCGTGACCACAATTGGAACGGCAATCACTACGGTTGGGACCAGAACAGTCAGCATGGCTGGAATGGCGGTCAGCCCGGACAGCCCACGCCGGGTTCACAGCATTCCTGGAACGGCAATCCCGGTCAGGGCGGATGGCAGCACGGCACCGGCTCGGGCTACCAGGGGAACACGCCTGGCAGCAACGGGTACGGCCAGGCTGGCGGCGGCTGGCAGCATAATGGCGGGGCTCCCGCTACCGGCGCCCCGGCGCCCACGGCCTCGACGCAACACGGCTGGAACAGCGGCCAGCCTCGAACCGTCAGCTATAACGGCGCGGGCTATAACGGAGCGACCTACAACGGCGCCGGTTATGCCGCCAACCGGTCCTACACCAGCGGCGGCTATAACGGCGGCAACTACGGTGCCGGCCATAGCTTCGGCGGACGGCGATAGCCTGGTTGAATGATAGAAGTCGGCGGCTTCGGATGAAGCCGCCGCTTGCGGATCTCAATTGACCTGCCGCGTCCTGTCACTCCAGTAAGCCTTACGCAGCTCCCGCTTGAGGATCTTGCCGGTCGGATTGCGCGGCAGCGCGTCGATGAAGTCGATGGACTTGGGGAGTTTGTAGCCGGCAATGCGTGATCGGGCCCAGTCGATGAGTTCGGCGGCCGTCACGACCGAGCCCGGTTTCGTCACCACCACCGCCTTGACGGCTTCGCCCCAGCGTTCATCGGGCACGCCGATCACGGCTACGTCTGCGACCGCGGGGTGACCGAACAGCGCACTCTCGACCTCGGCAGGATAGATGTTCTCGCCGCCCGAGACGATCATGTCCTTAACGCGGTCGTAGATGTAGAGATAGCCCTCGTCGTCGAGATAACCGGCATCGCCAGTCAGGAACCAGTCGCCTTTGACGGCGCGCGCGGTGGCATCCGGCAGCTTCCAGTAGCCACCCATGACTTGCGGCGAACGCACGGCGATTTCCCCGACCTCGCCCGGCGGGAGGTCGCGTCCATCGTCACCGATGATGCGCAGCTCCACTTCTTTCTGGGCATAGCCGCAGGAAAGAAGCTTCTTGGCATTGGAGGGATCATGGTCTTCCGTCGGCAGAAGCGTGATGGCGCCAGTCGTTTCGGTCAGTCCGTAGACCTGCTGGAAACCGCATCCGAAGACAGCCATGGCCTGCTTGAGCAGCTCTGCCGGAATGGGCGCAGCGCCGTAGACGATGAGCTGAAGACTCGACAGGTCGGTTTCCCGAACCTGCGGTGCCTGGAGCAGAAACAGGATCATGGCCGGAACGAAGAGGGCTACCTCGATGCGATGGCTCTGGATGATATCGAGGATCTGCGCCGGCACGAATTCGCGCACGACATAGTTCGTGGCGCCGGCGTAGAGACCAGCCATTCCCCAGCCCGCTCCGCCAATATGGAACATGGGGAGGCAGACGATGCTGCGTCTGCCGGGCTCGAGCTGCCAGCTCCGCGACCAATATCGGAACATGGAGGCGAAGTTCGAATTGGTGAGCTCGGCTCCCTTGGGGAGGCCCGTCGTACCGCTCGTATAGAACTGGACCGCAGTGTCGGAGGCTTTGGCTGGATGTTGTGGGTCGATGTTCGGATGGCGATCGCGCCAGCGCGCGAAGGGCTCCCATCCGGGGTGGACGCCCGACAGGGCCACGATCTCGCGGACGCTGCGGAGCTGGTCGCGGATCTCGTCGATGACCGGGAAGAACTCCTCTCCGACGAACAGGATCTCGGCATCGGCGTCATTGACGATGTGGAGCACTTCCGGTGCGGCCAACCTCCAGTTCACCGAAACCATGACCGCGCCGACTTTTGACACGCCGAACAGCAGGTCGAAGAAGAGATCGCTGCTCTTGTCCAGGTGCGCCACCCGGGACTGCGGCCGGATACCTTCAGCAATCAAGCCCTGCGCCACTCGATTTGAGGCTTGATGCAGATGGCCATAGGTCGTCGGTCGGCCGTCATGAACGAGAGCGACCGCCGCGCCTTGTCCAATCGCGTGCGTCCGCACGATGTCGGCAAGGCCGACCATCTGCATGCCCATGGTGCGCTACTCCCTATCCTGTCTTATGGCGTCTGGAGTGCGACGGATTGGGAGTGATTTCAAGAGTTTGATCGCCTAGTCTCGCCTTCGAGAAAGGTCTTCTGGGGTGTCATGGGCAAGCGAATACTGGTGACGGGCGGGGCGGGCTTTTTGGGCTCACATCTCTGCGAACGGCTGCTGCGGGCCGGGAACGACGTGCTGTGCGTCGACAACTACTTCACCGGCAGCAAGGACAATGTCGCTGCCTGTATGGACAACCCGCATTTCGAGCTGATGCGTCACGACGTGACCTTTCCGCTCTATGTCGAGGTCGACGAGATCTACAATCTCGCCTGTCCGGCTTCGCCCATCCACTATCAGCACGATCCGGTGCAGACGACGAAGACCAGCGTGCATGGCGCCATCAATATGCTCGGGCTCGCCAAGCGCGTGCGTGCCAAGATCTTCCAGGCCTCGACCAGCGAGGTCTATGGTGACCCGACCGTTCATCCGCAGGTCGAGAGTTATCGCGGCAACGTCAATCCGTTGGGACCGCGTGCCTGCTACGATGAAGGCAAGCGTTGCGCCGAGACCCTGTTCTTCGACTACTGGCGCCAGCACAAGCTGCGGATCAAGGTCGCCCGCATCTTCAACACCTACGGTCCCCGCATGCATCCGAACGATGGGCGCGTGGTCTCGAACTTCATCGTCCAGGCGCTGAGGGGCGAGGACATCACCATCTACGGCGACGGCATGCAGACCCGCGCCTTCTGCTATGTCGACGACCTGATCGAGGGATGGATCCGCCTGATGGACCATACGGCCGACGACTTCACCGGCCCGGTCAATCTGGGCAATCCAGTCGAAATGCCGGTCAAGCACCTCGCGGAAAAGGTCCTGAAGCTCGTGAACGGCAAATCGAAGCTGATCTTTCAACCTCTGCCGGTGGACGATCCCATGCAGCGTTGCCCGGATATCACCCTGGCGCGGGAGAAGCTTGGTTGGGAACCGAAGGTGGCCCTCGATGAAGGCCTGACGAAGACCATCGCCTATTTCGATGGTCTGCTGAAGAGCAACAAGGCTGTCAGCCGCGTCGGCCGCTAGGGCTGCTGCGGGCCTGCACCGACAGGCCCGCTCTTTATCTGGCCGTTACTGAGCGGCAACGGCCCGCGGCAGAGCATTCACCACCGAGGCCTTGCCGGAGGCGATTTCGTCGTAGATCCACTTGTAGGTCTTGGCCATGCCATCCTCGAGGCGGATCGACGGTGCCCAGTGCATCAGCTTCTTGATCAGCGTGTTGTCACTGTTGCGGCCGCGCACGCCCTTGGGCGCGTTGAGATTGTAGTGCCGCTTGAGCTTCACGCCGGCGATGTTCTCGACGATATCGACCAAGCGATTGATGCTGACCAGCTCGTCGCTGCCGATGTTCAGCGGCTCGATGATGTCGCTCTGGGCCAGCTTGATCGTGCCCTCGGTGCAGTCATCGATATACATGAAGGAGCGGGTCTGTTCGCCGTCACCCCAGATCTCGATCTCGTGCTTGCCGGAAAGCTTGGCCTGGATGACCTTGCGGCAGATCGCGGCCGGGGCCTTCTCGCGACCGCCGTCATAGGTGCCTTCCGGCCCATAGACGTTGTGATAGCGGGCGACGCGGGTGGCGATGCCGTAATCCTCGCGGAAATGACGGGCCATGCGCTCGCTGAAGAGCTTCTCCCAGCCGTAACCATCCTCCGGCAGCGCGGGATAGGCATCCTCTTCCTTGAGGGCAGTGACGTTGGCGTCGGTCTGCTTGTCGCCGTTGTAGACACACGCGGAGGACGAATAGAAGAACCGCTCGACACCGGCTTCCTTGGCGGCGACCAGCATGTGCGTGCTGACCAGCACCGACAGCATGCACTCCGCCTTGTGGGTTTCGATGAAGCCCATGCCGCCCATATCGGCGGCCAGGTTGTAGACCATGCGGGCGCCCTTGGCCGCGGCCCGGCACGGCTCGAGCAGGGCCAGATCGCCGACTTGGTTCTCAACGCCCGGGGTCTTTTGATACCACTCGTTGAGCGGCTTCACATCGACTGCGCGGATCTTGGTGTGGCCGCGTTGCTGGAGCACCCGAACCAGATGGCCACCGATGAATCCACCGGCGCCGGTGACGACCACAAGATCATCCTTGGACATAGACAAAGCCTTTCGATCGACGCGTGAGGGGCAAATTGCCTGAATTTTCAAAGACTTGCGACCAAGTCGCCAGCCGTCGCGGGGTCCCGGACGACCGGAACCTCTGCGCGGAGTGTCCGTTTGCGCGCGCAAAGCGCGGCCGTCAAGCTGTCCGACGTTCCGAAGGAGCCCGGTGCCTGTCATGGTCACAGAGTTGGCGCAAAAAATTGCAGTGATCTTCGAGGCTTAGAGTCGATCTTTATTGGCTCCGCCGCGGCGCCGCACTTGCGTTATTTTCACGGCGGGAGATAACTCAGCCGGGATGACCTACATTCTCGGACTGAACGCCTACCACGCCGATGCTGCGGCCTGCCTGGTCAAGGATGGGGAGCTGGTTGCCGCCGTCGAGGAAGAGCGGTTTCGACGCATCAAGCACTGGGGCGGATTTCCGAGCGAGTCGATCCGCTATTGCCTGGCCGAGGCCGGGATATCCTTGGCGGACGTGGCGCATGTGGCGGTCAATACCGACAACCGCGCGCACCGCTGGCGCAAGCTCGCTTTCATTCTCACGTCCGGCATAAGCCCCAGCTATGTGCTGAAGCGCCTTCAGGCGCGCCGCGAACGTACCGACATTGCCGGCAACCTGCGCGATCATCTGCCTGAGCAGGAATTCCGCGGCACCGTCCACGCCGTGGAGCATCATCTTTGCCACTTGGCGTCCGCGTTTCTGGTGTCGCCATTTCCTCGAGCCGTAGCGGTGTCGGTAGACGGATTCGGCGATTTCTCGTCCGCCGCCTGGGGCTTGGGCGAGGACAGCAGGCTAGCCGTCGACGGGGGTGTGTACTTTCCCCATTCGCTGGGCGTGTTCTACGAGGCCATGACCCAGTTCATCGGCTTCCCGCATTACGGTGACGAATACAAGGTGATGGGCCTTGCTCCCTATGGCGAGCCGCATTTTGTCGACCAGATGGGCGATCTGATTTACCTGAAAAACGACGGCACTTTCGAACTCAATCTCCGCTATTTCCGCCACGCTTCGGGCCAGGGGGCGAACTACGAGGTGAAGGACGGCATCCCATCAGGCGGACAGCTTTGGAATGAGCGCATAACCGGATTGCTCGGGCCAGCCCGCGATCCATCGGCGCCGCTCGAGGACCGTCACCGCGACATCGCCCGCTCCGCCCAGGCGACCTACGAGAAGGCCTTTTTCAATCTGCTGGGTGCCGTGCACAAGCGCTACGGGACGGACGCCGTGGTGCTGGCAGGCGGTTGCGCCTACAATTCCGTGGCCAACGGCAAGATCTTCGAACAATCGCCGTTCAAGAAAGTCTACATCCAATCGGCGGGCGGCGATGCCGGGGGATCGATCGGCGCGGCCTTCGCAACCTGGCACAAGGTCGAGGGCGACAAGGCACGCCGCCATTTCGTGATGGATCACGCCTATTGGGGGCCGTCGGCGACGCCCGCCCAGATCGCCGGCGCGATCGCGGCCCGCCAGTCCGACTTCGACGCCGAACATTGCACGATCGAGCAGATCGACGATGAAGCGGCACTGTGTGCGCGGACAGCGCAGGCGATTTCCGAAGGCAAGGTCATTGGATGGTTTCAAGGACGCCTGGAATGGGGACCGCGAGCGCTTGGCAATCGCTCGATCCTGGGCGACCCGCGTCGCAGTGACATGAAGGACATCCTCAATCTCAAGATCAAACGTCGCGAGTCCTTCCGGCCTTTCGCTCCCTCTATTTTGCGGGAGTCGGTGAAGGACTGGTTCGAGACCGACGACGACGTGCCTTTCATGATGCAGGTGTTCAAGATCCGGTCGGAGAAGCGCAAAGAAATCCCGGCCGTCACGCATGTCGACGGGAGCGGCCGATTGCAGACAGTCACGAGGTCAGCCAATCCACGCTATTGGGCATTGATTTCCGCGTTCCGGGAGCTCTCGGGCGTGCCGATCGTCCTCAACACCAGCTTCAACGAGAACGAGCCGGTGGTCTGCAAGCCTGAGGAAGCCATCGACTGTTTCCTGCGGACCAAGATGGACGTGCTCGTTCTGGGCGACACCTTCATCTCGCGATGATTGCGTTGGTCGTCAACGGCACGCGCCATGACGTCGACGTTCCGGCGGACAAGCCACTGCTTTGGGTCTTGCGGGAAGACCTGAACATCGTTGGACCCAAGTTCGGTTGTGGCGTCGCCGCGTGCGGCGCCTGCACCGTGCATGTCGACGGCCAGGCGGTGCGTTCCTGTTCCCTCCCGGTCGGCGAGGCGGCGGGCAAGGCCGTGACAACGATCGAAGGACTGGGCAACGGCCGACTGCACGCCGTGCAGCGGGCCTGGATCGAAGAGCAGGTACCCCAATGCGGTTACTGCCAGCCGGGCTTCATCATGGCGACTGCCGCGTTGCTTAGGGACAAGCCACGGCCGACCGACGCCGATATCGACGAGGCGCTGACCAATATCTGCCGCTGCGGCACCTACAGCGCCGTCCGCCGCGCGGTGCATCGGGCGGCAGCGATCATCGGAGGGGCGTCGTGAAACTCAGCCGGCGCAAGGCGATCATCGGCGGGATCGTCGGTGCTGGCTTTGTCGGCGCAGGCTGGTGGTTCGCTCAGGAGCAGGACCGGCTCGGGCATCGCGGTCTGTTCAATATCAAGCCGGGCCAGGCTGGTCTGAACGGTTGGGTCAAGATCGGCAGAGACGATTCGGTCGTCGTTGCCGTGCCACGGTCGGAAATGGGGCAGGGCGTTCAGACCGCGTTGGCCATGCTGGTCGCCGAAGAGATGGATGCCCGCTGGACGCAGATGCGCGTCGAGGACCCGCCGGACGATCCCGTCTATCGCAATGTCACCGTCCTGCTCGATGCGCTGCCATTCTCGCCGGAGCAACACGGCGCACTGGTCGATGGGGCGCATTGGGCCACGGACAAGGTCGCGGGTATCCTCGGAATATCGATGACGGGCGGTTCGACCTCCGTGCGGGACGCGTTCGTTCCGATGCGCCTGGCGGGGGCGGTGGCACGCGCCCTTCTTTTGCGCGCTGCAAGCCGGAAAGCGGCGATCGCCGTCGACGAATTGACTGTGTCGGAAGGAGAGGTCCGGCGGCGCGACGGCGATAGTGTCGCCCGTTTTGGCGAGCTGGTGGATTTCGTCGGCGACCTGGAGCCAGTGCCCGCGCCGGGCCTCAAGAACCCCGCGGATTTCCGCCTTCTCGGCAAGCCATTGCCGCGCATCGATGTACTGGACAAAGTTCAGGGCGCGGCGACATTCGGTATCGACGTTCGCCAACCGGGACAACTCTACGCAGCGATCCGCAATGCACCGACTTTCGGGGGCGCCGCCATTGCCTTCGATGTCAAAGGAGCGCTGCCGAAAGGCATCGAAAAGATCGTCATCGTTCCGGGTGGCATCGCTGCGATCGGCACGAGCTGGTGGCGGGCGAATAAATTCCTGGACGAGGGCATCGCCATAAAATGGCAATCTGGGCCGGCCCCGACGCTCGACAGCAAAGCGCTCTGGGCGGAGTACCAAGGCCTCCTGGAAACAGGATCTGTCGCGCTGAGGCGAACCCTCGGGATCGAAGCCAAACCAATGCAGAGCCAGGCGCTCGACGCCGTCTATCGTGCGCCCTACCTGGCACACGCAGCGATGGAGCCGGCAAACTGCACGGCGCGCGCCGACGGACAGAGAATCGAAATCTGGATGCCCAATCAGGCCCCGACACTCGTCCGGAAGGCGGCCGCGCAAATGGCCGGTGTCTCCACCTCCGATGTCACGGTCCACACGACCTTTCTCGGGGGTGGATTTGGCCGGCGGTTCGAGACCGACCTGGTTCGCCAGGCCGTCGTATGTGCCCTCGCGGTGCCAGGACGACCGGTACAGGTTCTGTGGTCTCGCGAGGAAGATATCCGCCACGATTACTACCGGCCGATGGCGCTCGCGCGCTGGCGAGCGGAGTTCGACATGTCGGGACCTGCACCGCGCCTCACTGCGGTGACGAAACGGCAGGTTGGCCAATCGTCGAGCGACGCTTTCACGACCCGCGCCTTTGGTCTGCCGGCGTCGGATCAACCGGAGGGCAACGCTGTAGAGAATCCGCCGTATGATTTTCCCTTCTATCGGCTGGAAGCCGTGGTCACGCAGGGCCCCGTGCCCGTCGGCTTTTGGCGGTCGGTCGGGCATTCCCACAGCACTTTTTTCGATGAGAGTTTCATCGACGAGGTGGCGCACGCCCTGAAGAAGGATCCTTTGGCTTTCCGCCGAGAGCTGCTCGCTGGCAAGCCACGCCACCTCAAGGTGCTGGAAACCGTGGCACGCGAAGCGAAATGGGGAACACCCTTGCCGGCCGGCAGCGGTCGCGGCATCGCGCTGCGGGCCTCCTTTGGATCGATCGTTGCGCAGGTCGCGGAGGTTGCGGTCGTGGGCCAGTCGCTCCGCGTCGAGCGCGTCACCTGCGCCGTGGACTGTGGTCTGGTGGTCAATCCGCAGATCGTGCGCATGCAAATGGAAAGCGGCATCATTTTCGGTCTTTCGGCGGCTCTCCATGGCGAGATCACGCTGTCGGACGGTGCAGTCGAGCAAGCGAACTTTCCGGATTACGAAGTCGTGCGCCTGGCCGATTCGCCCGTCATGGCAGTGCACATTGTCGACAGCGGTGCCGCCGAGCCCGGTGGCGTTGGTGAGCCCGGTATGCCGCCTATCGCTCCGGCCGTGGCAAATGCGATATTCGCTGCGACCGGAAAGAGACTGCGGAACCTACCGCTGCGGCTGGCGTAGCAGATGGCGTAAAATTCCAGGAAATGTCGGAGTCATATATGCGCGTGTTGGTCGCCGGTGGTGCTGGGTATATCGGATCGCACACATGCAAGGCACTTGCCGAGGCCGGACATACGCCGATCGTCTATGACAGTTTTCATACCGGTCACGACTGGGCGGTGAGATGGGGGCCGCTCGAGCATGGCGATATCAACGATGGAGCCGGCTTGTCAGCCGCCATCCGCAAGCATCGCCCGGAAGCCGTGATCAACTTTGCCGCCTTAGCCTATGTCGGTGAGTCGAATACAGAGCCTACGAAATACTACCGTAGCAATGTAGGGGGCATGATCACGCTCCTGGAGACGATGCGGGCGCACGATATCGGCACCATGGTCTTCTCGAGCAGCTGCGCAACCTATGGCGTGCCGGCTCATCTTCCGATTGTCGAGAGCACCCGACAGGATCCGATCAATCCCTATGGCCGCTCCAAGCGTATGGGAGAGGAAATCCTGAGGGACGCCTGTGCCGCGCATGGTCTGGCTGCAATTGCCTTGCGCTATTTCAATGCCGCTGGAGCCGATGCAGACGGCGACCTGGGAGAGGAGCACGATCCCGAAACCCATCTCATCCCGCTTGTCCTGCAGGCGGCATCCGGTGTTCGGTCCCACATTTCCATCTTCGGCACCGACTATGAGACGCAAGATGGCACTTGCGTTCGAGACTACGTGCATGTCGCGGATCTGGCGGCAGCTCACGTCGCGGCGTTGTCCGTCTGCCAGAAGGGCCAGTTTGGCGCCTACAACCTTGGCACTGGTCAAGGGGCCAGCATCAACCAGGTCATCGAACGGGCGCGAGAGATCACCGGACGGCCGATCAAAGCCGTCGCCGAAGGTCGCCGGCCAGGTGATCCCCCCGTTCTGGTTGCTGATGCCTCGCTCGCCAGGACAGCCTTGCAATGGACGCCGACGCAATCCGGCCTCGACAACGTGATCGAGACGGCGTGGCGCTGGATGAGCGATTATCGAGAGCGCAGAATCGAGGCGAAAGCCGGCTAAGATCAGGCATGGAATTCATCGACAACGTCACGCCGCTTCTCATCACCTACAATGAGATCGAGAACATCGAGCGCACCCTGGCGCCGCTCGGGTGGGCGCACCGTATCGTCGTGGTCGACAGCGGCAGTACGGACGGAACGCTGGATATCCTCAAGAAGGATTCGCGAATCGAAGTCTACTACCGACCGTTCGACAGCTTCGCCGAGCAGTGCAATTTCGGCTTATCGAAGATCACCAGCGAATGGGTCCTGTCGCTCGACGCCGACTACGAGCTCAGCGAGCCACTGGTTGCGGAGCTCCAGACCCTGTGGCCATCAGACGCCCATGGTGGCTTTCGCGCCCGATTCACCTACCGCATCTATGGTCGATCCTTGCGGGGATCGCTCTATCCGCCGCGCGTGGTGCTCTATCGCGTGAGCCGCGGACATTACGAGAACGAGGGCCACGGCCACCGGGTGAGGATTTCCGGCGAGGTATCCGACCTCAGGGCGCCGATCTATCACGACGACCGCAAGCCCTTGACGCGATGGTTGGGGTCACAACTGAAGTATGCGCAGCGGGAGGCGGTTCATCTGATCGAATCGCCAAGCGACCGGCTGACCATGGTCGAAAAAATCCGAAGGATGGGATGGCCCGCGCCCATTCTCGTCTTTTTCTACGTGCTGATCGCCAAGGGCGCGATACTCGACGGCATTGCCGGTTGGTTCTATGCCTTCCAGCGACTTTTTGCCGAGGTCCTGCTGGCGTTGGAACTGCTCGATCGCCGGTTGTCCCGAGCGCCTGCCAAAAAGGCTGGTGCCGGGTGAGGGATTTGAACCCCCGACCTTCGGTTTACAAAACCGCTGCACTACCGCTGTGCTAACCCGGCGTTCCGCGCCTCCTCCTACCAGCGTTCACACGCGAAGTCATGGGCGATGGAGCCCTTGACGTCGACAGGCCCATTCATAGGCCGCCACCGCTGCAGCATTGGAGACATTGAGGGCCGCAAGGGCAGCCGTGGTCGGGATCGTCACCAGCCGGTCGCACTTCTCAGCAGTGAGGCGCCGTAATCCTTCGCCCTCGGCGCCGAGGACGATGCCGACCCGTCCGCGGAGGTCGACCGTTCCAATCGGCGTGTCGCCGCGCTCGTCGAGGCCGTATAGCCAGAAGCCTGCCTCCTTGAGCTGGTCGAGCGTGCGGGCCAGATTGACGGCGCGCACGAGTGGCACCAGTTCGAGGGCGCCCGAGGCCGACTTTGCCAATACGCCGGTGTCGGCGGGGGCGTTTCTTTCAGTGACGACCAGACCGGCGACGCCGAAGGCAGCCGCTGATCGTAGGACGGCTCCGACATTGTGGGGATCGGTCACCTGGTCGAGGACGAGGACGAGCGCGTCCTCCCCGCAGCGCGCCAGGATATCCTCGAGTGCAGCTTCTTCCAGCGGGGCGACAAGCGCCGCCATGCCCTGGTGCACGGCGCCCGGCGGCAGCCGCTGCGCCAGTTCCTCCCGTGTTACGACTTGGACGCGATTGCCGAACTCAGCCGCATGGCGATCGGCTATATCCTTGGTTGCCAGTATTTTTTCGACCCTGCGATCCGGATTGGCGAGAGCCGCCAGGACAGGATGGCGTCCGTAGAGCCAGGTTGGCTGACGGCCAGCGCGGGCTGGCCGAGGGGGACGCGGAGGACGGTGGCGCATAGGCGACTTTTATGGCGACAGAGAAAACGGGGCAAATGGAGCGAGAAGAAGGAATTGGCCCTTGACGTAACTCATTGGATTTGCGAGCAACGCCCGCCCGTTACGGCGGGCCGAACAGGCTTATCTCGCGCTGCGTGCCGCAGGTTCGGAGGGGTGGCCGAGCGGTCAATGGCAGCAGACTGTAAATCTGCCGACTTCGCGTCTACGAAGGTTCGAATCCTTCCCCCTCCACCAACGGACTCCAGTGTGCGATAGCCCTGTTTCGAAGTTGCGGGTGTAGCTCAATGGTAGAGCTCCAGCCTTCCAAGCTGGCTATGCGGGTTCGATTCCCGTCACCCGCTCCAGTTTTTTAGGCTGGCCACTTTTCGAGGCCGGATTGTCGAAGACTGAAAGAATCACGAGGGTCGTGGCACCATGACGAAGGCGAAGTTTGAGCGGAACAAGCCGCACTGCAACATCGGCACGATTGGGCATGTGGACCATGGGAAGACGTCGCTGACGGCGGCGATCACGAAGGTGTTGGCGAAGACGGGCGGCGCGACGTTCACGGCCTACGACCAGATCGACAAGGCGCCTGAGGAGCGTGAGCGGGGGATCACGATCTCGACGGCGCACGTTGAGTACGAGACGACGAACCGTCACTACGCGCACGTGGATTGCCCGGGTCACGCGGACTACGTGAAGAACATGATCACGGGCGCGGCGCAGATGGACGGAGCGATCCTGGTGGTATCAGCGGCGGACGGTCCGATGCCGCAGACGCGGGAGCACATCCTGCTGGCGCGCCAGGTTGGCGTTCCGGCGCTGGTCGTGTTCATGAACAAGTGCGACATGGTGGACGATCCGGAGCTGTTGGACCTGGTCGAGCTTGAGGTTCGCGAGCTTCTGAAGAGCTACCAGTTCCCGGGCGACGACATTCCGGTGATCCGGGGTTCGGCGCTGATGGCGCTTGAGGACAAGAACCCGGAGTTGGGCGAGCAGGCGGTGCTGAAGCTGATGGCGGAGGTTGACCGCTACATTCCGCAGCCGACGCGCGACAAGGACAAGCCGTTCCTGATGCCGATCGAGGACGTGTTCTCGATCTCGGGCCGCGGCACGGTGGTGACGGGCCGCGTGGAGCGTGGCGTTGTGAAGGTTGGCGAGGAAGTCGAGATCGTCGGCCTGAAGGCGACGACGAAGACGACGGTGACGGGTGTGGAGATGTTCCGCAAGCTGCTGGACAGCGGCGAGGCGGGCGACAACATCGGGGCGCTGCTGCGCGGCGTTGGCCGTGAGGACGTGGAGCGCGGTCAGGTCCTGGCGAAGCCGGGCTCGATCACGCCGCACACGAACTTCGAGGCCGAGGCGTACATCCTGACGAAGGAAGAGGGCGGCCGTCACACGCCGTTCTTCACGAACTACCGTCCGCAGTTCTACTTCCGCACGACCGACGTGACGGGGGTGGTGACGCTGCCGGCGGGGACGGAGATGGTGATGCCGGGCGACAATGCCCGCATGGTGGTGGAGCTGATCCAGCCGATCGCCATGGACGAGGGCCTGCGCTTCGCCATCCGCGAGGGCGGACGCACCGTCGGCGCCGGCGTCGTAACCAAAATCGTCAAGTA
>NZ_FUWJ01000026.1 GCF_900167455.1 Enhydrobacter aerosaccus | reverse complement strand
CTGCCCTGGAACCTCCGCGACAGGCTCGTCCCGGATGGCCCGTCAGTAACCTGACGACCGCATCAGTCAGCCCACGGCCCCGGCCGGACGCTTACCCTTGCCCAGCTTCGGAGTCGGAGATCGTAGGCGTAGAGATCCCGGAGACGACTAATGAGGTAGATGTTCTCAGTAGCAATCGGCGGACGACCCGGAGTTACATTCTCGATGAGGGCATCTACGTCTCGACCAAGCAGTTTGGCAAGCCGCAGAAGGTCTGAAGCAAGCGTGTCCTAGAACCCGAACCAAGCGACGCCGCGAAGCGTTTCCTTTGCGGCTTCCAACAACGTCGGAAGGCCCTGATCGAGCTCGAGCATGTGTCCGCCGAGTTGGCGTGCCATCGCGTTGTGATGGTTCTCAAGTCCCACCCTCGTTTCCAGCATGTCGAACAGTGACATCCCTTTCATGCTAAGCATCGGAGCTCTCTCCGGCTGTCGAAACTAATGCAGGACGGAGGAGGGCGCGATCGATCGGTCCGCGCAATAGGGTAAGCACCTGGTGGTCGCGAAACCATTTCAACTGGTCGACCTTGCTGATATGCTCGCAAATAATGTCGTGATCGGTCAGCTGTCCGGCTTCGGCATCAGTCTTGAAGTTCTGCGCAAATTGAGGACTGCACGACAGGCCCGCCGCCAAGAGTGAATGACGCAGTGATGTACCTGAGGTTTTGCCGATATGAAGCTCGGATAAGATGTCGAGTCAAAAGCTCCTGCTCTGTTCAACCCACTTATCGCTGTACCGTATGAAGGTGATTGTGTGGCCGCTGCCAGCCCCAACGGCGATGTCGGTATCGCTCCTTAATACGAAGCTACGACTATGGGAGAAGCCGGTATTGGCATCCAGTAACAGTGTGACGCGCTGGCCCAGCGTGCCGTCTGTGAGGTTTGTTATCGTGGTTGAAGACGTGTTTGCTGTACGCCAAGCTTCATGTTGCGACGATTTCACCGATGGTGTCGTGCTGTTGATTGTCAGGATTTGGTCGGGAAGCGGACTATTATTGAAGATCGTTTGTGTCGCAACTGAGTTGCTTGAAACAGCGACGCCCGATGCACTGTGATTGCCGACAATGATGTTCGGACCGGCATCTTTACTCACGGACACTGTATCGATTGCGGCGCCGGAGCGACCGCCGACGTTGGCAATGATTATGTTGCTCCTAGCATTTGCGCCAATGGCAACACAGTCAGAGCTGGCCGTGACAACATAGTCGCAAGTGTTGCCGATCACAGTGTTGTACGCAGCATTCGTTCCGACCGCGATTCCTGTAAAGCCGCCTGTGGCTGCAGGATTGTCTTCGATGTGATTGCCGATCAGTCGGTTGTTGGTGTTGCCGATCAGAAGTTCGATGCCGATGAAGGCCGATTTCGAAAGGTGCGCCTTATAGATCAATAACCCAGAGAGGTGGGCCTGCACGATATAGCTGGCAATGATTGCCCGAGCGTACGCGTTGATATGGCCGTTTTGGATGCCTTGGATAGCGAGCGCGCCGGAGGTCCAAGAAGAGAGATTGAAGCCGTTCTTAACCCCTACCAACTCGAAGGCCGATGCGTTCAAGCCTTCACCGAGTGTCGTTCCTCCTTGGAGCACCGCGTCTTGCATGTGCTGCATTGTGAACGCGCTAAGAAAAACACCTTGCGAGCGGATATACTGGACGCCGCTTTGCATTGAGAATGGCAGCGTTACCTCGTTCTTGCCCTTGATGGTGAAGTGGGAAAGAGTCGGGTACCATACATCAATGAGCTTGATGCCGTCGGTCCAGTAGTCAGCCGAAGGGTTAAGACCTCGGATGTCAATGTCGCGGATTATGGGCCCTACATCATTAGCTGTAGTAAGCGCCGGTCTCAGGGCGATTGTGAGTGCGGTGCCGCCGCCAGCTCGTGTTGTCAGAAACGTCATGCCCTCGATCGAAGGTGCTAGGTATTGATTAGTATATGTCAGGGCCAAGCCGCCGTCTGGATTCGTCCATTTCAGGATTGATGCCCCGCGGCCAGCGCCGACAATCGTGAGCTTGTTGGTCAGAATGACTGATATCTTCGACGAGAGCGCACAGGTGCCTTGGGGAAGGACAAGTATCCGGCCCATTGAGTTGCTCATGCCAGTGGTCAAGGCCGCCGAGAACGCCGCACTATCATCCGATGAGCCGTCGCAGATCGCGCCGTAATCCTTGAGGGAGATAATTGCACTCGAGGGTAGGGCCCGTAGCGCGCGTTGAGACTCTGAAGCAGAGGTCGCCGGGTCTTTCGCGTTTGCAAGCAAGGGCGCTAACGGCAAAACGAGTAAGGCAGAAAGGGCGATACGGCAGCGAAACCACATGCGGAGTCCTTGTCGGTCGTTTCCCGAGATGCCTATGAAAATCCTATCAAGTTTACAGGAAATCCACCGCTAGTTCGCGCCGATGACAGGACCCAATTGTGCCAGCCCCTTGGGCGCAGATTAAACTAGCCAATATGCATGGGCAGCGGTGATGAAGAAGTCGGAGAGATAGTTTCTGGCGAGGTTGTCGCATCGAGCATTGACGGGGCGGAAGTCTTTGAGACTGCATCATATGCGCACGACCTGATGACGCTGCTTGTGAGCAAGAGTGTCGAAGAAGATCGGCGCGCCGCGGTGGAAGGGGAAGAGGCTGGGGCTCCAGCGCCATTCCGGTGGATGGCATAGCCGGCAGGTACTACTTCTGAACATTTGGGCGATGCCTGAGATTACCTATTGGTAATCTACCCGACGTGCTCGCAAAGTTTAAAGGCGTCCCCAGGCAGACCTTCCATCTTCATCTCAAAGAGACCGAGTGGCGTTACAACAACAGGCATGCAGACCGATACAAATCTCTCCTAGCTTTGCTCCGCAATAACCCCCTCAGCTAGGCAAGACCCGAAAGAAATATATAGTGCATAGACAGCATGCATTTGTTTGAATGATCTCATGGACATACCACCAACCTTGCTCCATCGCCTTATGGTATTAGGAGAACGCAGCACTGACCCAACAGACAACTTGGCGGCCTTTCGTTTCCGTGCGAGCACAAGGCCGCAACCGAACAATAATGCGGCGGCGCTCGACGGGCTTGGAGACGAAGTATGGCCGGGGCTATTGATTTCTCGAGTTTGATGCCAGCTGTGCCTCGTTGGTGGCTGCGGAGAATAATGGCCTACGCGCAGAGAAGGAAGGTCCGTAGCTTAATTAGCAAGGCCGACTGGGCGCGCGATCAGAAGAACTACGAAATTGCGGCATCTTTATATGGTGCGGCGTTGACTCTGGATAGCTCACTGAGTGCCATCCATGTCCAGTGCGGCCATATGAACAAGGAGGTCGGTCGGTTCGCACTGGCTGAAACACACTATCTCCACGCACTCGCGCTGACACCGAACGATCCAGACCTTCATCTCCAGATTGGTCACTTCTACAAAGTCGTCGGGAGACTCGGGGATGCTGCTTGGGCCTACTATTGTGCCGCGGAGCTAAAGCCGGGATGGCCCGAGCCGTTGGGTGAACTCTGCGCCCTTTACGAAGCGGACAATACTACTTTTGCCATGCTAAAGAGCAGAGATTCTCAATATGTTGTGGCGGAGAGTGGACCTTTCGGACAAGTGGAGTTTGTGACTCCTTCGCGATGGGCAGTCGTCGGAGGAAGTCCCATCATACGAGTTCGCAGCTCGGTTGAGAAGGCGCTGACGATCGAACTGTTCCCTCTATGCGGGTTGCGCTCGAAGGAGATTCTTCCGGCGCCCACCGTCAAGCTTAACTGTGAGCAAGACGAGATTAGGAACATTTACGCCGCCACGCCTTCAGACTGGCTTGATGACGGACCTCACATCATCATCGTGCGAGCCGCCAACGGCTCGCCGCTGGCATTGCTTGCAATCGTGGTCGAGCCCTTCATCGAATGGCGCTTATCCTACCAAGCGCTCGTGAACGAGGAGCTTGTCCAATTCGAGTTGGATCGCGCTGACGCCGAGCAATTCGTCCGAGAGATGTTGTACCAGCCGCAATTTCTTGTAGCTATTGAGGGAAGCGAGGAAGCGCGAATTGGTGAAACTGTCGCGTCTTTGAAGGCTCAAGTTTATCCGCATTGGATGGTGCGTCTGTTTCATGGTCGCGCAGGAGCGGATTTTCTCGAGTCTAGCGACTTCGATTTCCTGATCTGGCTCGAAGAAGGTGATGAGCTCAGGCCTAACGCACTCTTCGAATTCGCAAGCGCAATAAATGCAAAGCCGGATGCTGATTTACACTATGCTGATGAAGATGTTCGTCTTCCTAACGGCTGCGCGGGAAGTCCGTTCTTTAAGCCGGATTGGAGTCCGGATTATTTGGAAGTGTTCAACTATATCGGCCGTCCCGCCTGCTTTCGGGCCAACATCGCGCAGCGAAGCGTTGGCGGCGAAGGATATTATGATTTTGTCCTAAGGTTTTGTGAATATACCAGTCAGATCCATCACATAAGGAAGGTTCTTTGCAAGGTAAACCGATCGCCTTGTGAACGACACGACGTCAATCGTGATCGGTTGGCGTTAATGGGGCGACTCGGGCGAACGAAACGTGCCGGAAAAATACTACCACTGATTGGAGCTGATTTCGGTTGGGATATCCGTATAGATTTAAATCGGATGCCTATGATTTCGATCATTTTGCCGACAGCAAGTAGAACAATCGAGTATGGGGATCGGGCTGTAGAATTACTTCCGAATGTGCTGTCGAGCATCTCTGACAGAACGAACTACTCGAATCTCGAGGTCATTGTCATATCCAACGGAGATTTGAAGCCAGAGCATAAGGCTAAGGCTTTGGCACTCGGATGTAGATTAGTGAATTATGAGGAGCCGGTTTTCAACATCTCAAAGAAGCTGAACATGGGCGTGAGAGAAGCACGGGGAGAGTTTTTGGTTCTGCTCAACGACGATATAGAAATCGTCACTAGAAGCTGGATTGAACGAATGCTCGAGCACTTCGAAAAAAGTCATGTGGGAGTAGTTGGAGCGAAGTTGCTCTATCCAAGTGGGATGATCCAGCACGCTGGAGTGGTCATCAACTGTGGCAACCCCGATCATGTTGTTCGTTGCTTTCCTGCAGACCAAGAGGGCTATTTTTTGAGTACGTGCGGAGTTCGCAACTACGTCGCTGTAACTGGCGCCTGTATGATGACGAGAAGGGACATCTACCTGTCGGTAGGCGGGTTCTCCGAAGACTTGGCGGTTAGCTATAATGACATCGACTTCTGCCAGAAGGTTCGCGCAATGGGG
Source organism: Enhydrobacter aerosaccus (assembly GCF_900167455.1). Classification (GTDB taxonomy): domain Bacteria; phylum Pseudomonadota; class Alphaproteobacteria; order Reyranellales; family Reyranellaceae; genus Reyranella; species Reyranella aerosaccus. The sequence goes on along the minus strand of NZ_FUWJ01000026.1, from coordinate 2,141 downwards.
CGTTCGGTGGTTTATGCTCCGCAGGCGACGCTCATTCACATGGAGTCACAATCCCGTACGCCAACTTTAGATCCAAAAGAGGCAGAAATTTATCAGCGAAGGTGGGCTTCCGTCGACACGGTTGATCCCTTCTACAACGAGGTAGGTCTCACAATTCAGCCACCAACCTTCGAAGTGACATTCAATGGGCGATACTTGTAATCGTGTCGAGGACAAATGCCCGAAGTCGCAGTAGTTTTTCTGGTTCGAGGTGCCGATCCCAATTGGTTTGTAGGCGTCGAGCGTTTCGCATCCTCATTAAATGCCACGGCAGCAGGCCTTGCCTACAAATTGTATATCATCCTTAAAGGCTTCGCTTCCGAGAATGAGAAAGCGATTGTAGTAAGTCGATTTTCCTCTTTAGTGCCCGTGGTCTTGGAAACGCAGGATAAGGAGTTCGACATTGGCGCTTATCGAGATGCACTGCCCTACATTGAGGAGGACCTTGTCCTATTTCTTAATACTCATGCGGAAATCCTCGCCCCTTACTGGCTCCAAAAGATCGCCATATCGATGCGTCGCCCAGGAATGGGAATGGTGGGAGCAACGGGCTCATTTGAGAGCCTCTCCCAGCTAGACGGTAGATTCCCAACTTTTCCCAACGTCCATGTCAGAACCAACGCGTTCATGCTTCGACGCCAAGATGCAATTTCAATGCTGGGCAGCTTGTCGATTCGGAGCAAGATAGATGCCTTCCTCGTTGAAAGTGGACCCGCAAGCCTCACAAGAAGATTCATCATCCGAGGATTCGATGTGGCAATTGTTTGCCGAAGCGGCAGAAGTTATCCTCCACCACTGTGGCCTTCGAGCGGCACGTTTCGCCAGTTTGACCAGTTTGGCCTTCTGATCGGGGACAATCAAACTCGTACATATGCCCGAGCGCCCTGGAAGGAGAAGCGTGAACTAGTAGTCCGGACATGGGGGAAATACTTGCAGATGGGAAACCGCGTTGCGTGGCGCCTGGAGCAAGACTAGTGCTTCCCTCCTTCACGCACGTGATGAGAATACCGTCTGATTGAGTCTGAAAGCTTATACTCCCAAAAGGGTGTTCCGGAGGGTGCGACCATGCCGACCGACAAAAGCCGTCGACCAAGTAGCAGGAGCAAGGCAGTCGTCAAGGCGAGCGCCAGCATTGGGGTCGCCAAAAGCTATGGGCAGATTTTTTTAGATCACAAGGGCAAGGTGTCGGACAAGTGGGAGCAATATCTGTATATTTACGAAGTTGAGCTTAGGAGGCTTGTGGCGCAGGCAAAGCCATTGGAGTTGTTGGAAATCGGCGTCCAGAATGGCGGGTCTTTGGAAGTGTGGCGGGAATTTTTGCCGCCGGGTTCGACCATCACTGGAATCGACACGGATCTTCACTGCCGACAACTGAGTTTTGGCAATAAGATTGAGGTTCATATCGGTAACGCCGCTAACGCTGCGGAACTTGAGCATTTGCTCGGCGACAAGCGCTTTGACGTCATTGTGGATGATGGATCCCATCAACAATCTGACATATTGGCGACATTTGGTGCATTATTTCCGCGCTTGGCGAACGGCGGGAAATACATCGTTGAAGATCTTCATTCGAGTTACTGGCGTTCACACCAGGGTGGGTATCGCAAAGCGGGTACAGCGATTGAATACTTCAAGGCAATAATTGATGCGTTGAACTACGACCACTTTGAGCAAGATGCCCAACTGACTGAGCAGCGGCTCGTGGAACTTCGAGAGTTAAATTTGAATGTTGCCCGTATTGCTTTTTACGACTCGGTGGCGGTTATAGAAAAGTATGCTCGCAAGAAAAAGAGACCGTTTCGCCGATTCATAACTGGCCGGCACATGCAAGTTACCCCGTTGCTTTCGTATGTTGACGCAATGGCCAATGCTCCAGCGGCGATAGCGATGACGGGCCCCATCAAAGAGGAGGCGCTAGGCGCGTGCATCAACGAGCTAATCAAGGCGCGTTCCGTAGTTGCGGAACTCCAAAGTCGTCAAGAGCGGGTGGCCGATGAGAGAGACAAAACACCGGCATGCGACGCGCTGGAGGCGAACTTGGCTAGTCGGGAGGCGCGCGTAGGTGAGCTCGAGGCAACGTCGAATGCGACGGCGTCGGAGGT
>NZ_FUWJ01000028.1 GCF_900167455.1 Enhydrobacter aerosaccus | reverse complement strand
CTGCGGCCTGGCATCGTCACGACCGTGCTGCTCTCTCTGCGGAGCCGGTGGGCTGCCCGCAGATCGATGCAACGAATTGCGACGGCCCTTGTCGGATTGATGCTGGTCTGCGGCGTTGGCACGGCGGCGCTTGGCCAGACAGGCATGCCGACGCAGTCGACCAATATTCCGCTGTCTTATGTCCCCGTCGGTTCCGACTACCGGCTTGCCATCAATGTCGGCATCAACGGAGGGCCGCTGCAGTCCTACCTGTTCGATACCGGGTCCCCCGGATTCAATGCCGCCTGGAATCCCGCCACCTGGAACGGATTCGGCGGCGGCACGCAAGCCGTTCCGACCTCCACGATTCCCAACGGCAACAACGTCCAGTTCTGCTACGGCACCGGCCCCGGCAATAGCTGCCGGGGTTATCTCGGAAACATCGTCCAGGTCCCGTCGCTCAGCTTCCAGAATCCGGCCGGAGGATTGACGACCCTGACCACACCAGCGAGCGGAGGCTTCCAGATGACCGCCGTCGCCGCCGACAACAGCGTGAATCAGAATCCGCCTTGGGTCTTCCCGGGCTACTTCTGCAACTCGCCTTATTCCTGTCCCTCCAATCCCAATCCGGTCGCGCCGGACGGGCCGCAGTTCTATGGGATCTTCGGCGCCGGCGATTTCACCTCTCCCCAGTTCGGCTGCTCCGTTGCCATTTCGCTGCCTTCCAGATGCCCCTCGGGTAGCGAGACCCCGCCGGTCTCGGTCGGCAGCGTGCTCGGCCAGATAAGCGTCGCCGGGAGCAATATTGCCGCGCAGGGCTTCATCGTCGCGGCCAACGGCCAACCCAATCCGGGCAACACGGGCGGCGTCTCGAATCCGCCGTTCGGCACCGCGTCGGTGATGATCGGCGGGTCGGTCACGCCGGTCACGAACTGCAATCCGTGCGTCACCGTTGGCCTGACGCCGCAATTGATCGGCCAGTTCGCGCCAGTCGGTCTGCCCAGTCAGAATCCGGCTCTGCCAGGCCTGGTTCCCTGGGCGCGGACAAGTTCGCACAATTTCGTCAATCCCTATGGCGCCACGCCGGGTAACAATGCCTCACTGGAGTACGGAGCAAACTTCGGAGTCTCCCTGACGACGCCGAGCGGGACGACGTCGACGACGAGCATCACCCTTCTGGATACCGGTACGACCAACCTCACGCTAAGCCAGAGCCTGAGTAGCGTCGGGCTTGCTGCGACATCCATCTCGATGGTTGGTGCGACGCCGGCCGGTGCGACCATTCCCGGACTGCCGACGACGTCGGCGTCACTGACGCAAGGCGCCAGCCCCTATTCCTATGCCTATGCGCCGTTCGACGCCAACATCCTCGGCCTGCCCTTCTTCATGCAGAACTCGGTGATGTTCGATCTCTCGGACAGGGTGATCGGCTATACGCCGTTCTTCGTCACCGATGCACCGCTTGCGACGACAGCAGGTGGGCCGCTGATCGTGAGCGGGAGCAACGTGCCGCTGGGACTGGCGGGGGTGATCTCGGGGCCGGGGGGCGTGGTGGTCGGAAACGGCGGCGCCATCCAGACGAGCGCGACGAACACCTATACCGGCGAGACATCGATCATCGCTGGCGGCATGTTCCTCGTCGCGGGTCCGGGGAGCATCGCCAGTTCGAGCGGCGTCGTGAACAATGGCATCTTCGACATCTCGCGGGCATGGGCGCCGATCAGCATCAATACGCTCACTGGCTCGGGCACGACCTATCTCGGTGCCAACACCCTCGTCCTCACCAACGCCAGCGGCATCTTCTCGGGCGTGATCGCCGATAGCGGGGCCTATCCGGTCGGCGGTGGCAACCTCACCATCGCCGGCGGCACGCAGGGGCTGAGCGGTGCAAACAGCTACAGCGGCGCGACGACGATCCAGTCTGGCGCGCAGCTCAATCTCTTAGGCTTCGGTAGCATCGCAAGCTCGAGCGGACTCGCCAACAACGGCACCTTCGACATCTCCGGCGTGACGCCCACCGGGGCAGGTCTCCAGGCGCTGACCGGATCCGGGCAGGTCAACCTCGGGGCCAAGACGCTGGTCCTGCTCAACGCCAACGGCACCTTCTCCGGCGTTATGGCCGACGGCGGTGCCTCGGGCGGCACCGGCGGCGGGCTTCTGCTCGTGGGCGGCTCGCAGACCCTGAGCGGCGCCAACACCTATACCGGGCAGACGGCGGTGGCGGGTGGGTTCCTCAATCTGACCGGCAGTATCGCCGGCAATGCGCTCGTCGGCAGCGCTGGCAGCCTGGGCGGCACCGGCACGATCGGCGGCAATCTCATCAACGCCGGTATCGTGGCGCCGGGCGGTTCCTACGGGACCCTGAACGTGAGTGGCAGCTACACTCAAGCTGTCGGCGGCACGCTCTACACGCAGGTCAACGCCGCAGGGCAGGCCAGCCAGCTCGCCGTCGGTGGTGCGGCCTCGCTTCTGGGCGGCACGGTGCTGGCCGGCGTCGGGCCCGGCACCTACGGCGCGCGCACGACCTATACGATCGTGCGGGCCACGGGCGGCGTGACCGGCGCCTATGCCTCGGCCGCATCGACC